>NZ_CP109144.1:4367500-5435000 GCF_035918135.1 Actinacidiphila glaucinigra | reverse complement strand
GGGTATCAACATATCTGGCGTTGACTTTTGGCACGCTGTTGAGTTCTCAAGGAACGGAAGCTTCCTTCGAGACCGTTTCACCGGCCCCTCCGGGCTTTCCCTTCGTTGTCTCCAACCTTACCAGATCCGTTTCGCGTTTCCGCTCTTCGTTTCCGGCCCCCTGCTGGAGCGGGGTTTTTGTCTTCCGGCTTTCGCCTTTCGACGTTCCAGACTTTATCAGACTCTTTCGGGTCCGATTACCGTCCGGGTTTCGCCTCAATGAATAGCGACGCAAAAGACCACTCAGAAAGTTCTTTCCGAGAGGTGCGATGCGATCGACAGTCTTTCGAAGCGGGCTAGATCCTAGCCGCAGACCCTCGAACATGTCCAGTTCGGGGCAACTGCTCAAATCTACCTCCCCTCGCCACCCGTGTCAACGGGTGTCTTGGGGCGAAGAGGAGGCTAGCAGGTCAGCCGCCTCCGACGCACATCGCCGGCATCGGCCGTACGGGTCACGCCGCGGTGGGGAGGACGTCGCTGCGGTCGCCCCTCTCCAGGTCGCCCGTCTCGCCGGCGAGGGCGGCGCGGCGCCCGACGACGAAGACGTAGACGAGGAACAGCAGCTCGGCGGTGACGCCGATACCGATGCGGGCCCAGGTGGGGAGGCCGGAGGGGGTCACGAAGGCTTCGAGCGCGCCGGAGAGGAAGAGGACGGCGGCGAGGCCGATGGCCATCCCGATGGCGGCCCGACCTTCCTCGGCGAGGGCCGTGCGGCGCGGACGAGGGCCGGGGTCGATGACGGTCCAGCCGAGGCGGAGCCCTGTGCCGGCGGCGACGAAGACGGCGGTCAGTTCGAGAAGACCGTGCGGGAGGATCAGCCCGAGGAAAGTGTCGAGGCGGCCCGCGGAGCCCATGAGACCCAGTCCGAGACCGAGGTTGAGCATGTTCTCGAACAGGACGTAGAGGACCGGGAGCCCGAGGAAGACGCCGAGGACGAGGCAGTAGCCGGCGGCCATGGCGTTGTTCGTCCAGACCTGGGCCGCGAAGGAGGCGGCGGGATGGCTGGAGTAGTAGGTCTCGTACTCGCCGCCGGGGCGGGTCAGGGCGCGCAGTTCTTCGGGGGCGGCGATGGCGGACTGGACCTCGGGGTGGGTGGCGACCCACCAGCCGATGAGCGCTGCGACCGCAGTGGAGAGGAGTGCGGTGGGTACCCACCAGTGGCGTGAGCGGTACACCGCGGCGGGGAAGACGCGGGTGAAGAAGAGGGCCGCGTCGCGCCAGCCGGGGGTGCGGGCGCCGGTGACGGCGCTGCGCGCGCGGGCGACGAGGGTGGTGAGGCGGCCGACGAGTGCGGGGTCGGGGGCGCTGGACTGGACGAGGGAGAGATGGGTGGCGGCGCGCTGATAGAGGGTGACGAGTTCGTCGGCTTCCTCCCCCGTGAGGCGCCGACGCCGGCGCAGCAGGGTGTCGAGCCGGTCCCATTCGTGGCGGTGGGCGGCTGCGAAGACGTCGAGGTCCATGGGCGCTGCTCCTGGCTGGCCGGGGAGGTCCCAGCTTGGCAGAAGGGGCACACTGGGCGCTCCGGGTCCGGGGTGGGCAGGAGGAGGGTTCCCGCATGAGTGAGGCGAGCGCGGCGGACGGTGCCGGGCGTCTGGTGACGGGTGAGGCCGTCGAGTTGGGGTTGCATACGGCGAAGCTGCCGAGCCGGGCGCTGGCTGCGGCGCTGGACGGGGTCGTGTACATCGGCGGTTATCTGGTCGTCTCGATCGTGCTGACGGTGGCGACGGCGTCGATGGACGACGCGGCGGTCGCTGCGGTGTACGTGGCCTCATTGCTGCTGGTGCTGATCGGGGTGCCGATCGCGGTGGAGACGCTGACGCGGGGGCGGTCGCTGGGGAAGCTGGCCTGCGGGTTGCGGGTGGTGCGGGACGACGGCGGGCCGATCCGCTTCCGGCACGCGCTGGTGCGCGGTGCCGTCGGGGTCGTGGAGATCCAGATGTTCCTCGGGGTGATCGCGTGCATCGCCTCGCTGGTGTCGGCGCGGGGGCGGCGGGTCGGGGACGTGTTCGCGGGGACGCTGGTGGTGCGGGAGCGGATTCCGGTGCCGCGGGCGGCACGGCCACTGCCGCCCGCGCCGCCGTGGCTGGCGGGGCAGTTGGCGGGGGTGGATCTGTCGGCGGTGCCGGAGGGGCTGTGGCTGGCGGTGCGGCAGTACCTGTCGCGGGTGCATCAGCTGGATCCGCAGGTGGGCTGGTCGATGGCGGAGCGGCTCGCGGGGGACGTGGTGGCGTGCACGGGTGCGCCGGTGCCGGAGGGAACACCGCCCGCGGCGTTCCTGGCGGCGGTGGTCGCGGAGCGGCAGGGCCGGGACGCGCGCCGGGTCTTCGGCGCTCCGGTCGGTGCCACGGTGGATGCCCCGGTCGACGGGAGCACGGAGCGGGGTAAGGGCCTGGGGGCCGTGCCGCCGGTGGGCTGGGGGACGCCCGGTGCGGAAGGCGAGGTGCGGGGGGAGGCGGTGCCGCCCGTGGGGGGAGGACAGGCTCCGCAGGCGCCGGTCCCTCAGTCCCCCTCCTCGCCGTCGTCCTCGTCCACGGGCTTCGCGCCTCCGGCTTGAGGGGTCGCCGGCGCCCGCGGCTGGGTCAGTCCGCCGTGGCGAACCGGGACGGGGGTGACTCGAGGTCCTCGAGTTCGATGCCCGGGGCGGAGAGGACGACGTCGCCGGCGATGTGGACGGTGTGCTGTTCACCGGTCTCCAGGTCGTTGACCTGGTATTCGTCCACGAGCAGGGGGGCGTTGTCAGTGGGGTGTGCTTCGCTCTTGATCAGTGCCCACGACTGGTCGAGGGTGCGGGGTGCGAGCACGGGGGGCTGGAATGCGACAAGGCGTACGCGGGTGGCCGGGGAGCCGGGACGCAGGCGGAGCAGCCGCGCGGTGGCGATGTAGAACGCGGGTGACCCGCCGGTGAAGGCGTGGGCGGGGACGTTGCCCTCCTGAGCGTCTTCGCCGGAGGGGTCGGTGCGGACCCAGGTGAGGCCGTCGAGGGCGGCGCCGCGGACCTGCCAGCCCGCCGCGTGCAGTTCGAGGCGGATGGGGCGGCCGAGTTCGTCGATGGTGAGGTCGACGGAGCCGGCGTGGGCGCCGTCGGGGTGGGTGTTCTGGGCGGTGTAGCGCCAGCCGGTGGGACCGGTGGCGCAGTGGAAGTGTTCTTCGCCGAGGGGGGTGTGGTCGTGGGTGTCGTGGAACGAGTAGCGGCCGCGGGGCATGGTTCGACCTTACAAAGCGGGCCGGGGCCCGACGGGGCAGGCCCCCGCCGGGGGCGGGGGCCTGCGGGGTGGCTCTTGTGCTGCCTGTGGGGCCGGTGGCGCGCGGTCGTGCGGGCGGCCCGGGCGGCGTCAGTAGCGGTAGTGGTCCGGCTTGTAGGGGCCCTCGACCGGGACACCGATGTAGGAGGCCTGCTCCGGGCGCAGGGTGGTGAGCTTGACGCCCAGGGCGTCGAGGTGGAGTCGGGCGACCTTCTCGTCGAGCTGCTTGGGAAGGACGTAGACGCCGATCGGGTACTCCTCGGGCTTGGTGAACAGCTCGATCTGGGCCAGGGTCTGGTCCGAGAAGGAGTTGGACATCACGAACGAGGGGTGGCCGGTGGCGTTGCCCAGGTTGAGCAGGCGGCCCTCGGACAGCACGATCAGGACCCTGCCGTCGGGGAAGGTCCAGGTGTGGACCTGGGGCTTGACCTCGTCCTTGACGATGCCGGGGATCTTGGCGAGGCCGGCCATGTCGATCTCGTTGTCGAAGTGGCCGATGTTGCCGACGATCGCCTGGTGCTTCATGCGCTGCATGTGCTCGGCGAGGATGATGTCGCGGTTGCCGGTGGTGGTGACGAAGATGTCGGCGGTCTCGACGACGTCCTCGAGCACGGTGACCTGGTAGCCGTCCATCGCGGCCTGGAGGGCGTTGATGGGGTCGATCTCGGTGACGATGACGCGGGCGCCCTGGCCGCGCAGCGACTCGGCGCAGCCCTTGCCGACGTCGCCGTAGCCGCAGACGACGGCGACCTTGCCGCCGATGAGGACGTCGGTGGCGCGGTTGATGCCGTCGATGAGGGAGTGGCGGCAGCCGTACTTGTTGTCGAACTTCGACTTGGTGACGGCGTCGTTGACGTTGATCGCCGGGAAGAGCAGGGTGCCGTCGCGCTGCATCTCGTACAGGCGGTGGACGCCGGTGGTGGTTTCCTCGGTGACGCCGCGGATCTCGGAGGAGAGCTGGGTCCACTTCTGGGGGTTCTCGCCGAGGGTGCGGTTGAGGAGCAGCAGGATCTGCTCGTACTCCTCGCTGTCGGCGGTGGAGGGGTCGGGCGCCTGGCCGGCCTTCTCGAACTCGACGCCCTTGTGGACCAGGAGGGTGGCGTCGCCGCCGTCGTCGAGGATCATGTTCGGGCCGCCGGTGGGCGCGTCGGGCCAGGTGAGGGCCTGCTCCGTGCACCACCAGTACTCGGCGAGGGTCTCGCCCTTCCAGGCGAAGACGGGGATGCCCTGCGGGTTCTCGGGGGTGCCGTCGGGGCCGACGGCGATGGCCGCGGCGGCGTGGTCCTGCGTGGAGAAGATGTTGCAGGAGGCCCAGCGGACCTGGGCGCCGAGGGCGGCGAGGGTCTCGATGAGGACGGCGGTCTGCACGGTCATGTGCAGGGAGCCGGTGATGCGGGCGCCGGCCAGCGGCTGGGTGGCCGCGTACTCCTCGCGGATGGCCATGAGGCCGGGCATCTCGTGCTCGGCGAGGGTGATCTCCTTGCGACCGAAGGTCGCCAGGGAGAGGTCGGCGACCTTGAAGTCGTTGGTGACGGGGGACATGCAGTCTCCTCGTGGGGTGCTTCCAGAACGGACATCGGCTTTCCGCTGCGGGGCAGGGGGAGGCATGCGGACATACGTCTCCCTCGACCGCAGCTCAGCCCGTCGGAGGCCCTCTCTCCCTCGGCCGGTCCGTTTCCGGACCGCCCGACCGCCATCAGCAGCGACGTCTGGCTAGGGACGAATCTACACCGAGTGGCCGGGCCCGTCCGGAAGGTGCGTGGAGGTGGTGTGAAGGGGGTCAGTCCGTCGCGGGGGCGGTGGGGGCGGCCGACTGCTCGCGGTAGATGTCCGGTTCGAGGTAGATGACGCGGGCGATGGGCTCGGCCTCGCGGATGCGGGCCTCGGCGGCGTCGATGGCGCGGGCGACCTCGGCGGCCGTGTCGTCGAGGTCGACGGCGATCTTGGCGGCGACGAGGAGTTCGTCGGGGCCGAGGTGGAGGGTCCGCATGTGGATCACGCGGGTGACGGTGTCGCCGTCGACGATGGCCTCGCGGATGCGGGCGACGACCTCGGGGCCGGCCGCCTCGCCGAGGAGCAGCGACTTGGTCTCGGAGGCGAGGACGAGCGCGATGACGACGAGGAGGACGCCGATGCAGAGGGTGCCGATGCCGTCCCAGACGCCGTCGCCGGTGATCAGGGACAGGCCGACGCCGATGAGGGCGAGCACGAGGCCGACGAGGGCGCCGAGGTCCTCGAGGAGGACGACGGGGAGCTCGGGGGCCTTGGCGGTGCGGATGAACTGGCTCCAGCTCTGCTCGCCGCGGACCGCGTTGGACTCCTTGATGGCGGTGCGGAAGGAGAAGCCCTCGGCGATGATCGCGAAGACCAGGACGCCGATGGGCCAGTACCAGTGCTCGATCTCGTGGGGGTGCTGGACCTTCTCGTAGCCCTCGTAGAGCGCGAAGACGCCACCGATGGTGAACAGCACGATGGAGACGAGGAAGCCGTAGATGTACCGCTCACGGCCGAAGCCGAAGGGGTGTTCCTCGGTGGCCTTCTTCTTGGCCTTCTTGCCACCGAGCAGGAGCAGCGCCTGGTTGCCCGAGTCGGCCACCGAGTGCACGCCCTCGGCGAGCATGGACGAGGAGCCGCTGAAGGCGAACGCCACGAACTTGCTCACCGCGATGGCGAGGTTGGCGCCCAATGCGGCGACGATCGCCTTGGTTCCGCCTGACGCGCTCATAGGTGGTGGTGGTCCCTTCCCTCGGCTCTGCTCTTTGCCCGGTCTTTACGGCATTACGGCGGGACATTCTTGCAGGCCGTGGTTCGCGTGGTGCGTCAGGCCACCACGGTGGCCCGGAAGACGGTTCCCTCGCCGGTGAGTTCGACCTTCTCGCCTGCGCGAACGTAGGCGGACTGGCCGCGCTCCAGGGTGAGTTGCGGTGCCTCGGGGTCGCCGGGGGTGCGCACGGTGGCGGTGCCTTCGGTGCAGAGCAGGATCTGGGCGGTGCGGTCGTGCGGGGTGCGGGGTGCGGCGCCGGCGGCGAGCGAGTAGCGGGAGAGCCGGAACTCGTCGATGGGGGTGCCGTAGAGCTCCTCGCCGTCGGGGGACGCCTCGGGGCGCAGGATCCCCGCGTCTCCCGCGTGGAAGCGGACGATGCGCAGCAGTTCGGGGATGTCGACGTGCTTGGGGGTGAGGCCGCAGCGCAGCACGTTGTCGGAGTTGGCCATGATCTCGACGCCGAGGCCGCTGAGGTAGGCGTGGGGTATTCCGGCGCCGAGGAACAGCGCTTCGCCGGGCTGGAGCCGGACGTGGTTGAGGAGCATGGCGGCGATGACGCCGGGGTCGCCCGGGTAGGCGTGGGCGATGGCGGCGTAGGCGGCGTAGGCGTCGGCGTGCGGTCCGCCCTCGGCGGCGAGGCGGCCGGCGGCCTCGGTGGCTTCGTCCACGGTGCCTGCCATGGCGTCGCGTTCGGCTCCGAGCACGGCGGTGAGGACCTCGCGGAGCGCGGCCTCCTCGGGGTGGGCGCGCAGGAGGTCGGCGTACGGCTTGAGGGAGTCGACGCCGAGGCCGGTGAGGAGGGCCGCGGTCTCCTCGGGGTGGCGGAAGCCGCACAGTCCCTCGAAGGGGGTGAGCGCGACGATCATCTCCGGCTTGTGGTTGGCGTCCTTGTAGTTGCGGTGCGGGGCGTCGACGGGGATGCCGCGGGCCTCCTCGTCGGCGAAGCCGGCGGCCGCCTGGGCGAGGTCGGGGTGCACCTGCAGGGAGAGGGGGGAGCCGGCGGCGAGGAGCTTGAGCAGGAAGGGCAGCCGGGGGCCGAAGCGTTCGACGGCGGGGGTGCCGAGTTCGCGGCCGGGGTCGGCGGCGATGACCTGGTCGAGCGGGACCGGACCGTTGCCGCGGTCGATGCGGGACGGGGCGCCGGGGTGGGCGCCCATCCAGAGTTCGGCCTGCGGCTCGCCCGTGGGGGTGGTGCCGAGCAGTTCGGGGATGGCCGTGGCGGATCCCCAGGCGTACGGGCGGATGGTGTTGGTCAGGCGGTCCATGCGGTCATGATCTCCCGGTGGAGGTGATGGCGAGGTAAACGGAGGCGAAATCCGTGACGGCGAGGAGTTCGACGGCGGATTCCAGGTCGCCCCCCTCGGCGGGGGCGAGTTCGCTCATCGGGGTGTCGTGGGTCGTGGCGAGTTCGCGGGCGAGCGGGGCGGAGCCGGCGGCGCCGTTGCCGGTGCGGTGCAGGAGCACGACGCGCAGGCGCAGGTCCTCGGGCTCGTCGACGCGGTCGCGGAAGAAGTCCTCGGGGTCGAGGGCGCCGGCCAGGGAGCCGGCGAGCAGCGCGCCGTGGGTGTCGAGTGCCTCGGGGAGTTCGCCGTGCAGGGCGGGGCGGCCGGCGCGGGCGGCGATGGCCGCGGCGAAGCGCCGCGCGGCGACGGAGGCGACAGGTCCGTCGCTCCACATCACCGGCAGGGATTCGGCGAGTTCGGAGGCGAGTGCCTTGGCGGGGTTGCTGTAGGTGGCCGTTGCGGGGCCGCAGCGGGCGGCGACGTCGTCGAGGCGGTCGGCGACGCGCTCGACGGCGTCCGGCGGGGCGGCGAGCAGGCCGATGCGGTCGCCGAGGGCGAGCAGCGGGGTGAGCAGGGCCCAGAAGGCGCCGAGGTCCTCGGCGGGGTCGGCGGCCTCGCCCAGGACGCCCGCGACGGATGCGGGGTCGGGGGCGGGGGCGTACGGCAGGACCATGCCGCGCACCTGCTGGATCGCCTCGGCGATCGGTGAGCCGGCGGGGACGACGGCGGCGGCGGTGCAGCCGCGGCGGTAGGCCTGTTCGATGAGGTCGGCCAGGCCCGCCTCGGAGCCGGCGGGGCTGGCGATGAGCAGCAGGTCGAGGGGGCCGGCCCAGCCGGGGAGGGTCCACCGCAGGTCGTACGGGGCGGGGCCGGTGGGGTGCAGGGACAGCACGGGCCCGCCGCTGTTGCCGAGGGCGCCGAGCAGTTCGGCGACGGCGGTGACGGCGACCGCGCCGGGGCCGGCGACGAGGACGCTTCGGGGACGGCCGTCGGGCTTGAGTTCGCCGACGCCCGCTTCCTGGGCGAGGCGGGCGGCGGTGCGGACGCGGGCGCCGGCGGCGGCGACACCGAGGAGGAGGCCGCGGGTGTCGGCGCGGGCGAGGGCGTCGGGGTCGTCGAGCAGCGTCTCGTCCAGCATCGGGGATATCCTCCGGTCCGGTCCGGTCGTGTCGGGTGTCGCGGCGCGCCGTGCGGTGCGGGTGCCCGTGCCGCGCCGGTGGTGCGTGCGGGGGGCTGCCGGGGCGAGGCCGGTCGAGCGCGGCGTGCCGGGCGGCCCGGTCGCGTTACGCGGGGCGGCGGGCCTCGTCGACGAGGAGGACGGGGATGTCGTCGCGCACGGGGTAGGCCAGGCCGCAGTCGGCGGAGGTGCAGGCGAGCTCGGTGGCCTCGACGTCCTCGCGCAGCGGCGCGTGGCAGGCGGGGCAGGCGAGGATCTCCAGGAGGCTGGCTTCGACGAGCGGCATGGGTGGCGTCTCCCCTGTGGTCGTGGTGTCGTCGTGGTTTCCGGGCGGCCGCCGTATGGGGGCGGGCGCGTGCGGACCGGCGGATTCAGCCTATCGCCGGGGGCCCCGGCCCGCGTGACCGCGTCGGGTGCCCCCGGCACCGCCGGAGGGGGTGCGGCGCCTCCTCCGGCGGGGCGGCGCTCAGGCGCGGACGATGGCGAGGACCTCGTCGCGGACACCGGCCATGAGTTCGGCGTCGCGGGCCTCCACGTTGAGGCGCAGCAGCGGCTCGGTGTTGGAGGGGCGGAGGTTGAACCACCAGCCGTCGCCGGTGACCGTGAGGCCGTCGAGCTCGTCGGTGGCCGTGCCCGGGCGGTCGGCGTAGGCCGCGCGGACGGCGGCGGTGCGGCCGGCCTGGTCGTCGACGGCGGTGTTGATCTCGCCGGAGGCGGCGTAGCGGTCGTACTCGGCGACGAGCGCGGACAGCGTGCCGTCCTGGCCGCCGAGGGCGGCGAGGACGTGGAGCGCGGCGAGCATGCCGGTGTCGGCGTTCCAGAAGTCGCGGAAGTAGTAGTGCGCGGAGTGCTCGCCGCCGAAGACGGCGCCGGTGCGGGCCATCTCCTGCTTGATGAAGGAGTGGCCGACGCGGGTGCGGACGGGCGTCCCGCCGTGCTCCTTGACGACCTCGGGCACGGTCCACGAGGTGATCAGGTTGTGGATGACGGTGGAGCCGGGGTGCTTGGCCAGTTCGCGGGCGGCGACCAGGGCGGTGATCGCGGACGGGGAGACGGGCTCGCCGCGCTCGTCGACGACGAAGCAGCGGTCGGCGTCACCGTCGAAGGCGATGCCGATGTCGGCGCCGGTCTCGCGCACCTTCTCCTGCAGGTCGACGATGTTCTTGGGGTCGAGGGGGTTGGCCTCGTGGTTGGGGAAGGTGCCGTCGAGCTCGAAGTACATCGGGACGAGGTCGAGGGGCAGCCCGTCGAAGACGGTGGGGACGGTGTGCCCGCCCATGCCGTTGCCGGCGTCGACGACGACCTTGAGGCGCCGGATGGAGCCGAGGTCCACCAGGGTGCGCAGGTGGGCGGCGTAGTCGGCGAGCATGTCGCGCCCGGTGACCTCGCCGGGGGTGGCGTCGCTCGCCGGGAGGCCGGTCTCGGACCACTGCTCGACCAGTTCGCGGATCTCGGCGAGGCCGGTGTTCTGCCCGACGGGCGCGGCGCCGGCGCGGCACATCTTGATGCCGTTGTACTGCGCCGGGTTGTGGCTGGCGGTGAACATCGCGCCGGGCAGGCCGAGCTTGCCGCTGGCGAAGTACAGCTGGTCGGTGGAGCAGAGGCCGATCTCGGTGACCTTCGCGCCGCGCGAGGCCGCGCCGCGGGCGAAGGCGCGGGACAGGCCGGGCGAGGAGGGCCGCATGTCGTGGCCCGTGACGATCGCGTCGGCGCCGGTCACGGTCACGAAGGCCGCGCCGAAGAGCTCGGCGAGCGGCTCGCCCCATTGGTCGGGGACGACTCCGCGGACGTCGTACGCCTTCACGAGCTGGGAGAGGTCGGTCACCGCATGTGCTCCGCTCTGGAATCCGGTTGCCGGTGGATGGATCGTGGCAAGAGCCAACCTACCGGGCGGATCCGCACGGGCCGACGAGGAGCCCGGGGCACGCGAGGGCCCGGGACGGGTGGGACCCGGGACGGGTGGGGGCTGAGGGGGCGCCGGTCAGGAGTCGGGCGAGCGCAGGACGCGCAGGTGCCCGCGGCGGGCGATCTCCATGGGGTCGCCGCCGCGGCCGTTGGTGCCGTTGCCCTCGCGTTCCTGGGGGCGGGCGGCCTCGCGCACGGCGTTGGCGAGCGCTTCGAGGTCATCGCCGCTGGGGCGCGTGGGGCCGGTGTCCGTGGCGAGCCGTACGACCTCCCAGCCGCGGGGGGCGGTGAGGCGCTCGGAGTGCTCGTTGCACAGGTCGTAGCAGTGGGGTTCCGCGTAGGTGGCGAGCGGTCCGAGGACAGCGGTGGAGTCCGCGTAGACGTACGTCAGCGTCGCGACGGCGGGACGGCCACACGCGGTGCGCGAACAGCGACGTACAAGGCTCACGACGTTGGACGGTACCGCACTCTTGAGCGGGCCGCGACGACTCCCCAGGAGCTCACCCCGTCGTGTCGTCCGGGTTGGCCGGGAAGGTCCGACCTGCGCCCAACACACCTGACCTGCAAAGGGCCGGAAATGTGCGAGCGCCCCTCGGGCGGCACCGATCACCAAACGTCGCAAATGATGCCAAGAGCGATCGGCGAAGCGGTCGCGGCAGGAAAATCGCGCGGGCGCAGGGGGTCGGCGACCGTACATTCTGCGACATCGACGGGGATGTCCGGTCCTCGTCCCCCGTGGTGGTGGCAGCGGTCACGGAGCCGCATGACCGGGGCTCCCGACGGCTACTCTCAGAGGTGATGGACACCCCTTCGCCCGCACCGCGCCAGCGCCGCCGCGACCGACACGGCCGCGGCATGCGCGGCCCCATCGCGCCCCCGCAGGTGCCCCTGGCACGCACCCGCGCCGACGCCTTCGACGACCTGGTGCGCGACGCGGCGGATCGGCTCGAGCGGCGCTGGCCGCAACTGGCGGAGGTGGAGTTCGCGGTGCAGGAGGTGCCCTGGCCGCCGAACGGTGCCGACGGCGCCGCGGCCGACGGCCGGTTCGACGACGGGGTGCCGCTGGGGCGCCTGCTCGGCGGGCAGAAGGGCGACCCGCACCGCATCGTGGTGTACCGGCGGCCGGTGGAGATCCGGGCCAAGAGCCGCGAGGAGCGGGCCCTGCTGGTGCACGACGTGGTCGTGGAGCAGGTGGCCGAGCTGCTCGGGCTGTCGCCGGAGAACGTCGACCCCCGGTACGGGGAGGGTTAGGCCTCCCCGCACCGGCGTGCGGCCGCCCGGGGCCGCCGCACGGGAACCGTCAGCGGTTCAGGATGGACAGGTCCTCTTCGGACTCAGGGACGGCGACCAGACCGCGGTCGTCCGGCATCGCCTGGATGGTGAACATGGGGACGCCGCCCTCCGGCAGGGCGAGCATCCGGGAGGCGTAGACCGGGCCGCCCGAGGCGGGTTCCACCGTGACGGCGAAGGCGCCCTTGCCCTCCGAGGGGGCGGGCGGCGACAGGACCACCGTCGTACCCCGCTTGACCGGGACGTCCTTGGTCACGGGCTCGCCGCCCTTCGTCGAGGCGGAGGTGACGACGCGCACGGTGGCGTCGCCTTCCGGCGCGGTGAGCGCGAGCGTCGAGCCCTTGGTGCGGTTGTCGGCTGCGCTGGCGCGGTCGCCGACGGGAGCGGTGGCGGGCAGGAAGGCGGTCTCCTGGCTGGCGCCCTTGCCGCGGGTGATCCGCAGGGCGGCGACCACGGGGGCCTCGTCGGAGGGGTCGGTCGGGCTCAGCACGAGTGAGCCGGCCTCGCCCTTGGTGAGGTCGCCGAGGTCGACGGCGCTGGTCATACCGCTCTTGACGTGGACGGTCTCGTGCCCGGCGGGGGTGATCTCACCGCCCGAGGAGGCGAGCCGCAGCTTCAGGTCGGCATCGCTGTCGCCGGTCGCGAAGACCACCAGGCGCACATCGGAGGCGTCGCCGGGAATGCCGGGCATGACGGCCCCGGGGGCGGGGTCGGTGGAGGCGGCCAGCCAGTCGCCGCCGGCCTTGGCGTCCTCGGCCTCCACGGTGGCGCCGACCCGGCCGCTGCGGGCGCTGACGTGCAGGGTGAGGGCGTCGGACTTCTCCGTGGTGAGCGTGGAGAGCAGGACGGGGACGGTCGCGCCCGGCGGCACCGTGATGCCGTCGGTCGTGCTGGTCTTCACCTCGCCCTTGTCGCCGTAGAGCCGGAGGTCGACGACGGCGGAGTTCTCGTCCGGGTTGGTCAGGTGGACGTAGTCCTGCCGGTCGGCGCCGGTGCTGACCCCGGGGAACCAGAACTCGCTGTCGGGCACGGCGCAGGAGGTGCCGAGCACCGCCCGGGCCGGGCCGGCGTCGACGACCGTGGTCTGCTGCACGGTCCAGCCGGGGGCGAGCGCTCCGTCGGCGGTGCCGATGAGGGCGGGCGCGTCGGCGGTCTCGGTGACCGCGGTGACCGGCTTGCCGGCCTCCTTCAGCGGTGCCACCGGCTTGCGCTTGGCGGCGGCCTTGCCGTCCTGGCCGGCGGCGGCCAGCAGGGCGGCGGTGCCTCCCGAGCCGGCGGAGTCGCCCTTGGGTGTGAAGGCGGTGTACGTGGTCGAGGCGAAGTCCGAGTCCGACGGCGCCGGGCAGGCCAGCGTGGACCGCTCGACGGGCAGCCGCGCGGCGCTCACCGCGGGCGCCGCGTCCGGGGTGCCCGCGCCGGTGACGGTGGCGACGCCGGCGACCGCGGCCAGGGCGGCGGTGACGCCGATCAGGGAGAGGGTGCTGCGGTTCACTGCTGGTTGCTCCCGTCGCGGCGGTAGCCGTCCGTGTCGTACGCGTCCGTGTCGTAGGTGCCGTAGGGGGCGTACGACGCGTCGTAGCCCTGCGGCTGCTGGGGCTGCTGGGGCTGCTCGTAGCCCTGCCGGTCGTAGCCGGGCTGCTGGGCCTGCTCCCCGTAGCCGTACGGGTCGTAGACCTGCTCCTGCGGCGGCTGGGCGGGCTGCTCGTAGCCGTAGGTGCTCTGGTAGTCGGCGGCCCACTGCTCCTGGCCGTACGGGTCGTCCTGCTGGGGGGCGGCGGCGTACGGGTCGTACTCGGCGTACTGCGCGTACTCGGCCTGCTCGGGTTGCGCGGGCTCGGCGGCCCGGGGTTCGGCGGGGGCCTCGTCCGCCTCCCCCTCGGCCTCGGCGGCGGCGCGCAGCCGGCGGGCGCGGCGGCCGTCGGCGCCGCCCTGCGCCGGGATGTCGGCGGCGGCCGCCGCCACGGGCACGGCCTCCGCGTCGGGCAGATCGTCGTCGACCTCGCGGCGCCGGCCCGGCAGGGCCATGACGACGAGCACCAGGCCGAGGAAGCCCTGGACCCACAGCCACACGGTGTGCGTGAACGGGTCGTCGTAGACGAGGTCGAGCCGGCCGCCGCTGCTGGGGAGCCGGAAGCCCTGGGCCCAGCCGTCGACGGTGGTGGCGGTGAGCTCCTTGCCGTCGAGGGTGGCGGTCCAGCCGGGGGCGGCGCGGTCGGCGAGGCGCAGCACACGGCCGTCCGCGCCGGCCGGGATGGTGGTGTGGGCCTCGACCTTGCCGGAGGCGACCGTCACGGGGCCGGCGGGGGTGTCGGCGTCCTCACCCGTGCCGCCGTCCGCGCCGGAGCCGCCGTCCTCTCCGTTGCCGGAGGGATCGACGATCGTGACGCGTGCGACGTCGTCGTCCACCCGCCACAGGGCGCTGCCGTCGTCCTGGCTGAGCCGGGACAGGCCCGGCGTGCTGTCGAGGGTGCGGCTCACCTCGCGCGGGGCGCCGCTCTGGACGAGGACGTAGCGGACGGCGTAGCCGCCGAGCTGGCTGGCCTGGTCGGCGCCGGAGCCGGCCACGAGGTTGCCGACGATCTTGGCGAGCCGGGCGTCGTCGCCGTCCGCGGCGGCGATCTCGGCGTCGCCGAGGCGGGCGCCGGCCCCCCGGACCAGGGCGTACGAGACGCGGGCGGGTGTGCCCGAGACGACGAGGGTGCGGGCCTGGTCGCGGGTGGTGCTCTCCTCGGCGACGAAGGCCGGCACCTGGGTCGGGTCGCGGCGCTCCAGCGGGCCGTCGGCGCCGCCGGCCATCCAGCCCACGGCGGCGGCCAGCGGGGCGAGCACGGCGGCCAGGGCGACGAGCGCGGCGACCGGCTGGCGCCAGCCGAAGCCGGAGGCGGCGAGCCGCTCCTTGGCGCCCTCGGCGCCGACCGCGGCCGCGGCGAGCAGGGCGAAGCCGTAGACGAGGGTGGCCGGGCCCGCCCAGGCGGTGGTGTTGGCGAGGACCGCGAAGACCAGGCCGGTCAGGGCGCCCGCCCAGGCGGTGACGATGGCCGAGCGGCGCTCGGCGCGCACCAGTGCGGCCAGCGCTGCCAGCACGATGCCCGCGAGCAGGAAGCCGCCGGCGGCGCCCGGGCCGCCGGGGTTGATCAGGAGGAGGTCGGTGGCGGTGGCCGACTTGGCGCCGAACGGCAGGCCGGCCTCGTCCAGGAAGCGCCGGGGGTGCGTGAGCAGCCCGAGCGACCAGGGCGCGAGCACCACCAGGGGGGCACCGAGGACGGCCAGGGCCCGCATGGCCAGCGGGACGAGCAGCCGGCCCTGTCCCCGCACGACGCGAGTGGCGATGGCGACGCCGACGAGCACCAGTGCGATCAGCCAGGTGATGGGGGTGAACGCGGTGGTGATCGTCAGCAGCAGCGCGACCGCCCAGGCGGCGCGCCACCCGGGTCGCAGACCGCGCTCGACGGCGTCGGCGGACATCCGCAGGCCCGCGGCGGAGACGGCGGCGCGGGCCATCAGCGGCAGCAGGACGGCCAGGACGGCGGTGCCGAGCCGGCCGCCGGCGAGGGCGCCGGTGGCGGCGGGCAGGAAGGCGTACGCGACGGCGCCCCAGGCGCGCAGCAGCCGGGAGTCGACCAGCGGCCGCGACACGAAGTAGGCGCTGAGGCCCGCGAGCGGCACCGAGGCGACCAGGAGCACGGTCAGGGCGAGGCCGGAACTCCCGAGCAGGATGCTCGACAGCGTGGCCACGATCGCCAGGTAGGGCGGCGCGGTCTCGGTGCTGCCGGCGCCGAGCGCGTGCCAGCCGCCGAGGTAGGAGCCCCACAGGTCGGAGGCGTCGGTGGCGGCGGGCAGCAGCGCGCCGCCGGACAGGGCGCCGCCGCCGAGGAGTGCGCGGCAGGCGATCAGGGAGAAGAGCAGCAGGACGGCGAAGAGCATCGGGGCGGGCTGCCGGGCGATGCGCTTGAGCAGCGCGAACTGCTCGACGTCCATGTACTCGCCGTCGTCGTCGCCACCGCTGGGACCGGACTCCAGCCCGCCGCCGTGACGTCCGGCGGAGGAGGCGTCGGCGGCCGCGCGGCCGGACACGTTGCTGACGACCTGCTCGACGGTGGCCCGTACGGTCGCGCCGGGCGGCGGGAAGAGCGGCCGCAGTTCGGAGGGCGGGACGACGGCCCGGGAGCGCCGGTGGCGGGCGCCGAGGAGGCGGCCGGGGCGCAGCAGGACCGAGAGCAGGCCGGTGATCTCGTCGACGGCCTGTCCGGGGACCTTGCCGACGAGGTAGGCCAGGGTGCGCAGCACGGTGCCGAGCACGATGCGCGCGAAGACGTACGGAAGCTGGACGCCGCGGGTGTTGGCCAGCAGCGTGAAGACGGCGCCCGCCTTGTCGACCCGGTGCGGGTTGACGGCGGAGCGGCCGGCGCAGTCGACGGGGCGGCGCTCGCGGGAGGCCGCCTCGGCGTGCCGCAGGACGGCGTCGGGGGCGACGAGCACGGTGTGGCCGGCGGACTGGGCGCGCCAGCAGAAGTCGACGTCGTCGCGCATGAGGGGCAGCCGGCGGTCGAACCCGCCGAGGTCCTCCCACACGTCGCGGCGCACCAGCATGCCCGCGCTGGAGACCGAGAGCACCTGGCGGACCTGGTCGTGCTGGCCCTGGTCCTGCTCGCGGCGCTCCAGCCCGGTCCAGCGGCGGCCGCTGCGGGCGATGGAGACGCCGACCTCCAGCAGCTGGCGCCGGTCGTACCAACTGCGCAGCTTGGGGCCGATGATCGCGGCGGAGGGCGAGGCGTCGGCGACCCTCAGCAGGTTGAGGAGGGCGTCCGGGGCGGGCTCGCAGTCGTCGTGCAGGAGCCACAGCCACTGCACGGGTTCGCCGTGCGGCTGGTCCGGCTCGTCGTAGGCGTCGTCGTTCCAGGTGCGGGTGGCCGGGTCCCAGCTGCTGCGCCGCCCCAGGTAGGGCAGTTGCTCCGCGGTCAGGGGCTCGGCGGCGCGTACGCACTCGTCGACGGCGGCGCCGAAGCCGTTGCGGCGGGCGAGGTGCAGGACGCGGTGGTCGCCGAGGCTCTCGGCGAGCAGCCGGGCGGAGTCGTCGGCGCTGCCGGTGTCGGCGGCGATGACGTCCTGGACCGGGCGGTCCTGGGAGACCAGACCCGAGAGCGCGTTGGGCAGCCAGCGGGCGCCGTCGTGGGCGACGAGCACGGCGGTGACGACGTGGCGCGGGAACTCCGGTGCCTGGGCGGCGTATTGAGTCCCGGCAGAACTGTTCACGGACATCGAGGTTCGGGCCCCGGTTCGCTGGACTTCGGACGACGCCTTGGGCGTCTCGGACGGGCCCCCACACTAACGGTTGCGGGAGGCGGCCCTTCCGGGTCCGGGGCACATATGCCGACGAAGCCTGCCGTGACGGACGCGAACCGGGCGGGTGCCGTGCGATCGCCCCCATGGGGTGCCGTACGGTCGCCGGCCGGGTGCCGGGGACGGGCGCTACACGACACCCTTCTTCAGCCGCCGGCGCTCGCGCTCGGACAGGCCGCCCCAGATGCCGAAGCGCTCGTCGTTGGCGAGGGCGTAGTCGAGGCAGTCGGAACGGACCTCGCAGGCGAGGCAGACCTTCTTGGCCTCGCGGGTGGAGCCGCCCTTCTCGGGGAAGAAGGACTCGGGGTCGGTCTGCGCGCACAGCGCGCGCTCCTGCCACCCGAGCTCTTCGTCGGCCTCTTCGGCCAGCAACAGCTGGAACAGCTCGGTCATGCGCGCCCCTCGTCTGTTTTCGCGTCCCCGTGATGTTGCCGTTACCTGCGACGGTCGAACGACACGAGTGAAATTACAAGTGTGCCGATACGGGCCAGTCAAGCCGAGATCTGCTATTGGGCCCGTTATTCACCCTGCGGAACCAAGGCCTGACAGAAAGTGTGTAAATCAGCCCAAACGTCCGCATACGTCAACCGCGGTCGACGCCCCTCGAGGGTGGCGATCACGATGCGATCACGAAAACACAACGACGTTTCACGAGGAGACGTTCCTGCGTACCCGTGTGGTTGCGTCGGCACTTTTCCTGGGCCTTCTGTGCACAAACCTTTCACCACGCCGAATAGCCGGATCAGGTGAAAGATTTACGACAAACCCGACATCAAGTTGACAGGTCGCCGAGGACCCGGTGTGCTAGGGCGCATGCCAGTGACCCACGCGCCTACCCGGACCTGCCGCCTCGGCGAGTTCCGTCGTGCCGTGGAAGCTCACTGTCGCTGTTCCAGCTGTTGCCGCTGAAGGACCTGTCCGAAGGACCCTTCCCAGCCCGCACAGCCTCATGCGCATGCCTGACGCTCCTCATCCCGTAGGAACTCCCGCACCCATGAACAGCGACGTCTCGATCGCCGGCGACCCCCTCGCCATCCCCCACCTCCTCCCGCCGGTTCCCGCCTACCCCGTCACCGTCGCGGAATTCGCCGGGCTGGCCCGCACGATCGCGGCGGACCGCGCCCGTTGGGCTCCGCGCGTCCGCTACGACGCCACCACCCGCTGGTACGACCGCCTGGAGACCGGACCCGGGTACGAGGTCTGGCTGCTCAGCTGGGTGCCCGGCCAGGGCAGCGGGCTGCACGACCACGGCCGCTCCTCGGGCGTGCTGACCGTCCTCGACGGCGAACTGACGGAGCGCGCCCTCGGCGGCAACGGCGAGACCCGCCGTTCACTCCTGCCGGGCCACCAGCGGGTGTTCGCCCCCGGATACGTCCACGAGGTGGTCAACGACTCCCTGGAAGGCGCGGTCAGCCTGCACGTCTACTTCCCGGGCCTGACGGAGATGACCCCCTACGCCTGCACCTCCGGGAAGCCGGCGGCGAAGGGGACGTTCGCTGGCTGACGCGGCGGACTGTCAGACTGTCCGCATGCGAATCGTGGTACTGGCCGGCGGCATCGGAGGAGCCCGTTTCCTGCGCGGCCTGCAGGCGGCGGCGCCGGAGGCGGACATCACCGTCATCGGCAACACCGGCGACGACATCCACCTGTTCGGCCTCAAGGTCTGCCCCGACCTCGACACCGTCATGTACACCCTCGGTGGCGGGATCCACGAGGAACAGGGCTGGGGCCGCGCCGACGAGACCTTCACGGTCAAGGAGGAACTGGCCGCCTACGGCGTGGGGCCCGAGTGGTTCGGTCTCGGCGACCGCGACTTCGCGACCCACATCGTGCGTACCCAGATGATCGGCGCGGGCTACCCGCTCAGCGCCGTCACCGAGGCGCTGTGCGCGCGCTGGAAGCCGGGCGTGCGGCTGATCCCGATGACCGACGACCGGATCGAGACGCACGTCGTCGTCGACGACCCGGACGCGGGCCCCGGCGGCGGGCGCAAGGCGGTCCACTTCCAGGAGTACTGGGTGCGGCTGCGGGCCTCCGTCCCGGCGTACGCGGTGCTGCCGGTCGGCGCGGAGGGCGCCAAGCCCGCGCCCGGCGTACTGGAGGCGATCGGCGAGGCGGACGTCATCCTCTTCCCGCCGTCCAACCCGGTGGTGTCGGTCGGCACGATCCTGGCCGTCCCCGGCATCCGAGAGGCGATCGCCGAGGCCGGCGTACCGGTGGTGGGCCTGTCCCCCATCGTCGGCGACGCCCCGGTGCGGGGCATGGCCGACAAGGTGCTGGCGGCGGTCGGCGTGGAGTCCACGGCGGCGGCGGTCGCCGCCCACTACGGCTCCGGGCTGCTGGACGGCTGGCTGGTCGACACCGTCGACGCCGGGTCGGTGGACGAGGTCGAGGCCGCGGGCATCCGCTGCCGGGCCGTGCCCCTGATGATGACGGACCTGGACGCGACGGCCGCGATGGCCCGCGAGGCGCTGACGCTGGCCGGGGAGGTGCGGGCGTGATCGCCTCCTATCGTGTGTGGGCCGTCACGGGCATGCCCGAGGTCGAGCCCGGCGCCGACCTCGCCAAGCTCGTCGCGGCGAGCACGCCGGAGCTGGCCGACGGCGACGTCCTCGTCGTCACCTCGAAGATCGTCAGCAAGGCCGAGGGGCGCGTCCTGCGCGCCGCCGACCGCGAGGCGGCGATCGACGCCGAGACGGTGCGGCTGGTCGCGCGGCGCGGGCCGACCCGGATCGTGGAGACACGGCACGGCTTCGTCATGGCCGCGGCCGGCGTGGACGCCTCCAACACGGCCCCCGGCACGGTGCTGCTGCTGCCCGAGGACCCGGACGCCTCCGCCCGCGCCATCCGGGCGGGGCTGCGGGAAGCGCTCGGCGTCAACGTCGGCGTGGTCGTCACCGACACCTTCGGGCGGCCCTGGCGGGAGGGTCTGACCGATGTCGCGGTCGGCGCGGCCGGGCTGCGCGTGCTGGACGACCTGCGGGGCGGGACCGACTCGCACGGCAACGAACTGGCCGTCACCGTCACGGCCCTGGCCGACGAACTCGCCGCGGCCGGGGACCTGGTGAAGGGCAAGTCCACCGGATCGCCCGTCGCCGTGGTCCGGGGCCTGGACCGCCTGGTGCTGCCCGCGCGGGACGACGGCGACGGCGGCCGCGCCCTCGTCCGGCCCGCCGCCAACGACATGTTCCGGCTGGGCACTTCGGAGGCCGTCCGCGAGGCTGTCTCCCTGCGGCGCACGATCCGCGACTTCACCGGCGAGCCCGTCGACGGCGCGGCCGTACGGCGCGCCGTGGCCCTCGCGGTCACCGCGCCGGCGCCGCACCACACGACGCCGTGGCGTTTCGTGCTGCTGGAGTCGGAACCGGCGCGGGTCCGCCTGCTGGACGCCATGCGCGACGCCTGGATCGCGGACCTGCGCCGCGACGGCCGCAGCGAGGAGTCCGTCGCCAAGCGGGTGCGCCGCGGCGACGTCCTGCGCAAGGCGCCGTACCTGGTGGTGCCCTGCCTGGTCGCGGACGGGGCGCACGACTACCCGGACCCGCGGCGGTCCGCGGCCGAGCGCGAGATGTTCGTGGTCGCCATGGGCGCGGCCGTGGAGAACTTCCTGGTGGCGCTGGCCGGCGAGCAGTTGGGGTCGGCGTGGGTGTCGTCCACGATGTTCTGCCGCGACGTGGTGCGCGAGGTGCTGGACCTGCCGGAGGACTGGGACCCGATGGGTGCCGTCGCCGTCGGCCGGCCCGCCGTGCCGCCGAAGGAGCGGCCGGGGCGGAGCGCGGAGGCGTTCATCGAGGTGCGCTGAGGGCGGGCGGAGATCGCCTCACCACCGAAAATGGGGCGGCCCCCCGCCCGCGCGACGTGATCTCACGTGCCCATGGCGGGTATGAGCATCACCGTGTGTCCGCCGCGGGCAGCCGCCGACCGGCTGGACGAGGCGATCGCCGACACGATGGCACCGTTCGAGATGGACGGCTCGTGCTTGGTTCTCGCAACGCGCCGTCGCGCCGGCTTGGTTCCCGCTCGGCACCACGCACACGCCACCCGACGGTCCTTCGACCTGAGGGCGAAACCCCTCTCTCCTGCCCTGCTCCGCAGGGGTCCGGTTCCTCTCCGGCCTGAAAGGCCGGGGCATCCTCGGAGGAACCTGGTGACGCGGCGGACGCGGCGGGACCCCGGTGCGCCTCGCGGGCTCCGTCACAGCGGCACGATGTTGCCCGGTGCCATGCGCGGGGCGCGACGCGGGGGGCGGCGGCCGGTGAGGAGGATGAGGCGGGCGGCGCGGTGGCGCTGGCCGGCGTAGGGCTCGAGGAGTTCGAGCATGACGGCGTCGTCGGAGCGGTGGGCACCGGTGAGGGCGTAGCCGACGGTGTGCGGCAGGTGGAGGTCGCCGACCGTGATCGCGTCGGGGTCGCCGTTGCTGCGCTGCAGGGTCTCGGCCGCGGTCCAGGGCCCGATGCCGGGGACGGCCTGGAGGCGGGCGAGGGCGTCGGCGGGGGCGAGGGTGGTGGCCTCTTCCATGCGGGCGGCGGCACTGGCGGCCCGGACCGCGGCGGCGGAGCGCTTGCCGTCGACGTTGGCGCGGTGCCACTCCCAGGAGGGGATCATCGCCCAGCCGCGGGCGTCGGGCATGACCCGCATGCGCAGCTCCTCGCCGGGGCCGGGGGCGGGCTCGCCGAAGCGCCACAGCAGGACCCGCCAGGAGCGGTAGGCCTCGTCGGAAGTGACCTTCTGCTCGAGGATCGCCGGGATCAGGGACTCCAGCACCAGGCCGGTACGGGTCAGCCGCAGGCCGGGGTTGCGCCGGTGCGCCTCGTGGACGACGCGGTGCCGGGCGGTGAAGGCGTCGGGGTCGTCGGCGTCGCCGAGCAGGCCGGGGAGGCGGTCCAGCAGCCACTCGGCGCCGGGACCCCAGGCCTCGGCCTCGATCTCGCCGCCGGAGGGGCGGGCGATGCGCAGGGTGCCGGGGCCCTCGGGGGTGCGCGAGGCGCGGTAGACCGCGCGGTCGGCGCCGACGCGGAACGCGGGGTCGCCGGGGCCGCGGCGCAGGGGGCCGAGCGTCAGGCCGAGGTCCAGGGGGCCACGCGGGGTCCAGCGGCGGGTGCGGCCGGGTGTGCGGGGGCCGGGGACGCGGCCGGCCGCGGCGCGGAGGAGTCGGGTCTGCTCGGGGTGCACCCCCCGAGCCTACGGCGTGCCCCGCCGGGCTTCCGGGCTTCCGGTTTTCCGGGCCGGTGGGCGGCGTGCGCCCACCGGCCGGGCCCGCGGCGGCTACTGGTCGGAGGAGAAGCGGACCGCGCCGTCCGGGATGACCGCGCCGCACCAGATGCGCACGCCGTGCCGCAGTTCGTTGCCGGCGCCGATGTGCGCTGCGTCGCCGATGACCGATCCGTGGACGACGGTGCGCTCGCCGATGACCGCGCCGGCGCCGATGAGGGAGTCCACGACGGTCGCACCGGGGTGGACGACGGCGCCCGCCAGGATCGTGCTGCCCTCGACGACCGCTCCGGCGCCGATGACGGCGCCCGCGGAGACGGCGGTGCCGCCGGTCAGCTTGGCGTCGTCGGCGATCCGGGCGCCCTCCAGGACGAGGCGTTCGCCGCAGCGGCCGGGGACGGCCGGGGAGGGCGCGTGGCCGAGGACGAGGTCGGCGGAGCCGCGGACGAAGGCGTGCGGGGTGCCGAGGTCGAGCCAGTACGTCGAGTCGACCATGCCCTGCAGATGGGCGCCGTCGGCGAGCAGACCGGGGAAGGTCTCACGCTCGACGGAGACGGCGCGGCCGGTGGGGATGGAGTCGATGACGGAACGGTCGAAGACGTAGGCGCCCGCGTTGATCTGGTCGGTGACGATCTCCTCGGGCGTCTCCGGCTTCTCCAGGAACGCGGTGACGCGGCCGGTGGCGTCGGTCGGCACGAGTCCGAAGGCGCGCGGGTCCTCGACCCGGGTCAGGTGGAGGGAGACGTCGGCGCCCGAGTCCCGGTGGGTGGCGACGAGGCCGGCGATGTCGAGGCCGGTGAGGATGTCCCCGTTGAAGACCAGGACCGGGTCGCCGGGCGCGGAGTCCAGTCGGTCGGCGACGTTGCGGATGGCGCCGCCGGTGCCGAGCGGCTCGTCCTCGGTGACGTACTCAAGACGCAGCCCCAGCGCGGACCCGTCGCCGAAGTGCGGCTCGAAGACCTCGGCCAGGTAGGAGGTCGCCAGGACGATGTGCTCGACGCCCGCCGCGCGTGCCCGGGCCAACTGGTGGGTGAGGAACGGGACACCGGCCGCGGGGACCATCGGCTTGGGGGTGTGCACCGTCAGGGGGCGCAGCCTGGTGCCCTTGCCGCCGACCAAGAGGATCGCTTCAGTCACCTGTTTTTGTCTCCGCTTCCTGGCGGGCCGAACGCATGAGCGGCCAATCCTATGCAGGGTGCGATCAGCGGCCCTGGAGCCCCGCCGCGGTGCGGCGGATGATGCCGAGATCGTCGTACAGCTCCGTTCCTGGGCATTGCGTGGCGAATCCGTCCCGGTGGCCCGAGATGACGTTCATGCGGACCCGCGTACCCTTCGGGTACTTGTTGCTCCCTCCGGACACCAGATATGTCATGCCCTCCGGGTTGTGGCCGTAAATTCCGAGTTTCCAGGCGGCGAGCCCGGCGACGGCCGACAGGGACTCGCGGCTGGGCTCTTCCTCGGAGTAGTCGCCGAGCACGGCGATGCCCATGGTGTGCTCGTTGAAGCCGAGGGTGTGCGCGCCGAAGACGGCCTTGGAGACGCCGCCGCTGCGGCCTTCGTAGATGTTTCCGCACTTGTCGACGAGGAAGTTGTAGCCGATGTCGCGCCAGCCGCTGCTCTTGACGTGGTAGCGGTAGATACCGCGGATGACCGAGGGGGAGTCGGAGCACTCGTAGTCGTTGCCGGTCGCGGTGTGGTGGACGAAGATCGCGCTGACGGCGTCGGTGAGCTCCGAGTCCTCGCTGCGCAGTTGCTCGTCGGCGCCCCAGCCGAAGCGGGTGACGATGCGGGGGCGCCCGCCGGTGAAGCGCTGCCCGGTGACGGCCTCGGTCTGGGACCGGCTCAGCGCGGGGACGAAGGGGGACTCGACCGGGGTGCCCGAGTCGTCGCTCGGGTCCGCGGCGTTGTCGGTGGTGGTGCCGTCCTGCCGGCTGCCGCCGAGCGGGTAGCCGCCCTCGCTGGGGCCGACACCGTCGAAGGGGTCACCGCCGGAGGGGTCACCGCCGGAGGGGTCACCGCCGGAGGGGCCGTCAGTCTCGGCGGGATCGCCGCCGGAGGGCTCCCCCGGGAAGGCGCCGCCGCCGTCGGGGCCGTCTGTCGTACCGTCACCGTGCGGGACGCCGCCCCCCGGGCCGGCTGGGCCGGGGTCCAACGCGGCGTCGGGGTCGAGGTAGCTGCCTCCCAGGTCGCCGCTCAGGTCGCCGCCGGGGCCGTCCCCGAGACCGTCACCCGGTTCGTCCCCGGGGTCGACCATCTCCAGCCGCAGCCCCTTGGGCAGGCCCGGCTGCACCCCCCGCCTGCCGCCGGCGGGCGCCTCGGGCACGACCCGCACCTCGACCCCGTCGGAACGGCCGACCCACAGCGGGGAGGTCGAGCCGCGCACCGCGGCGGCCGAGCCCTCGGACGAGCCGGCGTCGGGGGCGTCGTCGCTGTGCGCCTCGACGGTGCGCCACTTCGACCAGGTGCCGGTGCCGGTGGCGCGGGTCCTGACCTGGACGGTGCCCCGCAGGTCGGTGCCGACGTCGTCCCAGGTGATGCCGATCATGGAGAAGGGCCGCACGGCGCGGGCCGGCAGCCCCTGGGAGAGCGGGGCGCCGATGACACGGCCGGACGTGGCGAGCGGGGCCAGGGGGAGGGTTCGGGTGGCGCCGGGGGACGTGTCGGGGGTGGCCGCCCGCACCGGCGTGTGAACCGTGGCGGTGGCACCGGAGGGGAAGGCGAGCGGCAGGGCGAGGGCAGCCATGCACGCCGCGGAGATCGACGTCGCAAGAAGTGCACGCATGGGAAGAACAGTTACATAAGGCCTCAGAACGCGCAGCCGGGATCTGACGGACTGTCCTCTTCTGCCGGGCCATCAGCGGCGCCCGTGACGCCGCCGCCTGACGTAGCCTGGGCCGCGTGACATCGACTGCCCGCACACCCGCCGACCTGCTGCGTTCCGCGCTCTCGGCGGACCCCGCCCGGCCCCTGGTCACCTTCTACGACGACGCCACCGGTGAACGCGTCGAACTGTCGGTGGCCACCTTCGGCAACTGGGTGGCCAAGACCGCCAACCTCATCCAGGAAGAACTGGGCGCCCAGCCGGGTGACCGGGCGGCGCTGCTGCTGCCGGCGCACTGGCAGACCGCGGTATGGGTGCTCGCCTGCTTCTCCACCGGCGTGGTCGTGGTGCCCGGGGGCGACCCGGGCCGCGCCGACCTCGTGGTGTCCGGCCCGGACACGCTGGAGGAGGCCCGCGCCTGCTCCGGCGAACGGGTCGCGCTGGCGCTGCGCCCGCTGGGCGGCCGCTTCCCGCAACCACCGGATGGTTTCCTCGACTACGCGGTCGAGGTGCCCTCCCAGGGCGACCGCTTCGTCCCGTACGCGCCGGTGGACGCGGACGCGCCGGCGCTGGAGCTGCCGGGCGGGGAGGAGCTCACCGGCGCGGAGGTGACCGGGCGGGCCCGGGCGTCCGCCGCCGCCCTGGGGCTGACGGCCGGGGCACGGCTGCTGTCGGGCCGCTCGTACGACGACTGGGACGGTCTGGCCGCCGGGTTGCTGGCGCCGCTGGCGGCGGGCGCCTCCGTGGTGCTCTGCCGCAATCTGGACCGGCTGCCCCCCGCCGACCTGGACAAACGCCGGGAGAGCGAGCGGGTGACCCACACGGCGTAGCCGGGCGCCCGGCCCGCCGTCCCCGGCGGTCTCGGACGGAATTGAACAACTCCGCACAACCGAGGGCGGGATTGAACGGTCTTTATAGGTGACCTGATCATCAGCAGCACCTGTAAGGACGGGCCCGGACGTGACCACGCCAGCCGATTCGCCGGAAGCCGAGGACACCCCTCCCGGCGAGGACGCCCCTCCCGCCGCGGCCCCGCCGAGGAAGCGCCGCCGCACCTGGCTGCGCGTCCTCGCCGTGGTCGTCTCCCTGGTACTGCTGGCCGGGGCGGGGGTCTCCTGGTACCTCTACAAGCAGCTCGACGGGAACATCCGGACGGACACGGACACCGCCCACGAACTGATGCGGGTGAAGTCCGAGCGGCCCAAGGTGCTGCCCGAGGCGACCACCGCCGAGAACATCCTGCTGCTGGGTTCGGACAACCGCGGCGACGGCAACGGCAAGTACGGTCAGGACACCGGCACCCAGCGCTCGGACACGGCGATACTGCTGCACCTGGCCGCCGACCGGAAGAGCGCGACGGCGGTCAGCCTGCCGCGCGACCTCATGGTCGACATCCCCTCCTGCCGGCGGTCCGACGGCAGCATGACCGGCCCCCAGCTCGCCCAGTTCAACTGGGCGTTCGAGTTCGGGGGCACCGCCTGCGCGATCCGTACGGTGGAGAAGCTGACCGGGATCCGCGTCGACCACCACCTCGTGGTGGACTTCAACGGCTTCAAGAAGATGGTCGACGCGGTCGACGGCGTCGAGGTCTGCGTCCCGCACGCCGTGCACGACCAGGACGCGCACCTGGACCTGGAGGCCGGCCGGCAGGTGCTGAAGGGTGAGCAGGCCCTGGGCTACGTCCGGGCCCGCAAGGGCATCGGCGACGGCAGCGACACCCAGCGGATGGACCGCCAGCAGCAGTTCCTCGCCTCCCTGGTGCAGAAGGTCGACTCCACGGGGGTGTTGCTCAACCCCACCAAGCTCTACCCGCTGCTGGACGCCGCGACCTCCTCGCTCACCGCCGACGAGGGCCTCGACTCGCTGGCCGAGCTGTACGAACTGGCGCAGAGCCTGCGCAAGACGCCCACCGACCAGGTGCGTTTCCTCACCGTGCCGCGGCGCCCCTACACGGCCGACCCCAACCGTGACGAGCTGGTGCAGCCCGCCGCGGACGAGCTGTTCACGACCCTGCGCGGGGACGGGCAGGTGACCGTCGAGGGGGACGAGGACTCCGCTTCGGGCTCCGCCCGCCCGACGGACGGCGGAACCTCCACCGCCCCTCCGGCATCTCCCACACCGTCAAGCTCGGCGAGCGCCTCCCCCTCGTACCGCGGCACCACCGCCGATCGCGATGTGTGCGACGGCAGCGGGGATTGAACAGTTTGTCCAGTTGTAGGGGAGCGGAATTTGTCAGCCGCGGACGTAGACGCTGAACTGTGGGGTTAGTGTGAGCGATCCGGCCTGTTGCAGCGGCCGAGACGGAGGACTCGATCGACCGTGGACACGCAAGGCCGTAGGCAGCACGTCGACCCGGCGGATCAGTGGGTTTTCGATCCCGAGACGGGCAGCTACCAGTTGCGGCTGGACCCGCCGCAGCAGCCGGAGCGAGGCGTTCCCGCACAGGGGACGGGCCGGCGGGCCCAGCGCGTCCAGCCGCAGGGCGGCGGCCGCGCACGGCAGGGCCGTTCCGGCGCCGAGGACGAGGGCCACGGCACGGCCGGCGGCCGCTCCGCCGACGGCGGCCGTACGGCGGGCGCCGGGCGGGCAGCGGGCAACGGCCGTGCGGCGGGCGGCAGCCGTGCCGCCGGCGGCGCCAGGGGCGAGGGCGGCGGCCGGGCGGCCGCACGCACCAGCCGGCGCCGCCCCAAGGCGCGGAAGTCGGCCAAGAAGCGGGCCCTGATCTGGACCGCCGGCACGCTCGGGGTCGTGGTCATCGCGGCGTGCATCGGCGTCTACGCGCTGTACCAGCAGCTCAACGGCAACATCAACACGATCGACCCGGGCATCGGCTCCAAGAACGCCACGTCCACCGGGCCGGTCAACATCCTGGTCATCGGCACCGACAGCCGCAAGGGCCTGAAGGGCAAGTACGGCGACTCGGCCAACGTCGGCCACGCCGACACCACGATCCTCTTCCACGTCTCCAAGGACCGCTCCAACGCGACGGCGCTGAGCATCCCCCGCGACATCATCACCGACATCCCGGACTGCCCGACGAAGCAGCCCGACGGCTCCACGAAGATCATCCCGGCGGAGAGCGACGTCCGCTTCAACACCAGCCTGGGCCAGTACGGCCGCGACCCGGGCTGCACGATGCGCACCGTCAAGGCGCTGACCGGCATCACCCCCGACCATTTCATGATGGCCAACTTCGACGCGGTGAAGGACCTGTCGACGGCGGTCGGCGGCGTCGAGGTGTGCCTGGCCAAGGACATCGACGATCCGGACTCGCACCTGAAGCTGGCCAAGGGACGGCACACCGTCGCGGGCGAGCAGGCGCTGGCCTTCGTCCGCACCCGGCACAGCGTCGGCTTCGGCGGCGATCTGAGCCGCATCGAACTGCAGCAGCAGTTCCTCAGCTCGATGATGCGCACGATGAAGTCGGGCGACACGCTGACCAGTCCGACGAAGCTGCTCAAGCTGGCGAACACGGCGACGAAGGCGCTCACCGTCGACACCGGCATCGGCAGCGTGACCAAGCTCAGCGAGCTCGCCAAGGACCTGAGCCGGGTCGACACCAAGAACATCACCTTCGCGACGGTGCCGGTGATAGACAACCCGGCCGAGAAGGTGCACACCACGGTGGTGCTGGACGAGACCAAGGCGCCGCAGCTGTTCAGCATGGTCAGGGACGACGTCTCGCTGACCGAGGTGAAGAAGAAGCAGAAGGCGTCCGACGCGGCCAGGCTCAAGGGCCCCAAGGCCGACCCGATCGACGTACGGGTCGAGGTGCTGAACGGCAGCGGGGTCTTCGGCGCCGCCCAGGACACCGTCAACTGGCTGCAGAACGACGAGGGTGTCAGCCGCTCCACCAACGGCGGCAACGCGCCCGCCGAGGTGAAGAAGACGACGCTGGAGTACGCGCCCAACCAGGCCGACCAGGCACGCCGGCTGGCCGCCATGATGGGGCTGCCGGCCTCCGCGCTCAAGCAGGGCACCGAGGACGCCGCGCCGCGCGCCAACATGACGCTCACCCTGGGCAAGGACTTCAAGCAGGCGGGCACGCCGATCGCCACGCCGACGAAGGCGCCCGAGGGCATCCAGAAGGTCGAGGCGGACGACAAGAGCGTGTGTGCCAAGTAGCCGCCCGTTACGGGCACCAGGGTCGACAGGGGTATCAGGGGTGGGAACCGGACGATGACGGACAGTCGTGTGCGCGATCTCGGCTGGGACGACAGCCTCTACGACGACCACCCGCGGGACGGGGCGGCGCGGCGGGGCGCGGACACGGGGCGGACCCCGCACACGGACCCGGCGGACGAGGGCGACGGGCCGCCGGGCGGCCAGCGGCCGAAGCGCCGCGGACGCCGTGTCGTCCGGTGGACCGCCGTCACCCTCGCGGTGCTCATCCTCGGGACGGCGGGGGCCGGTTACGCGTACTACGAGCACCTCAGCGACAACATCCGCAAGGGGAAGCGGAACAGCGGCGACAGCGACGTGGCGAAGGCGCCGACGAACGCGATGAACATCCTGCTGCTGGGCGCCGACGGCCGTAACTCCGCGGAGAACCTCAAGCTGGGCGGCGCCAAGTACACCAAGGGCGATCCGCCCCGCGCCGACGTGATCATGCTGCTCCACCTCTCGGCCGACCGCAGCAACATGTCCGTGGTGAGCATCCCGCGCGACACCCGGGTGCCGATCCCGGAGTGCACCGATCCGGAGACGGGCAGGAAGTTCGCCGCCACGACCCACGCGATCATCAACGAGAGCCTGATGCGCGGGGGCCCCGGCTGCACGCTCGCCACCGTGCAGAACCTCACCAAGGTCTACATCGACCACTGGATGACGATCGACTTCGCCGGTGTGGTGAAGATGGCCGACGCGGTCGGCGGCGTCGAGGTCTGCCTGAACCAGCCCGTGTGGGACCACCCGACCCCGCAGCAGCCGGGCGGCTCCGGGCTGAAGCTGAAGGCGGGCGCGCAGAAGATCACCGGCAAGACGGCGCTGCAGTGGCTGCGCACCCGGCACGCCTTCGAGAGCGACCTCGGGCGCGCCCGGGCGCAGCACATGTACATGAACTCGATGGTGCGTGAACTGCGCTCGCAGAACGTCTTCACCGACGCCGGACGGCTGGGGGACCTCGCCGAGGCCGCCACCAACGCGCTGCAGGTCTCGGAGGAGATAGGCACCCCGAAGAAGCTCTTCGACCTCGGCATGCAGCTCAAGAGCGTCCCGTCGGACCGGATCACGATGCTGACCATGCCGCCCGTCACGGACACCGAGAACGACCAGCACTACATGCCGGACCCGGTGGCCGCCCCCAAGGTGTGGTCGCGGCTGGTCCACGACCTCCCCTTCGACGACAAGGGGAAGAAGAAGGCGGAGAAGAAGCCCGTCGAGTCCGGGCCGGCCGCCCGGCCCGCCGCGGACGTCCCGGTCGCGGTGGTCAACGGCACCGCGGGCGACGCCGCGGGCACCCCGGTAAACGGCCGGGCGGGCGTCCTGGCCGAGACGCTGGTCCGGTCCGGCTTCGGTCAGGCGGAGGCGGTCGGCACGGCGCAGCCGTCGGCGGCCACCGTCATCGAGTACCCGGCCGCCCAGGGTGCGCAGGGCCGCTCGGACGCGCTCGCCGTGGCGAAGGTGTTCAAGCTCCCCGCCGGAGTTGTGAAGGAATCCTCACATGTCGGCTCCGTCACACTCGTCGTGGGCGCCGACTGGCGCGACGGAACGGTCTTCCAGGGTGCCGCCGACGACGACGGAACGCTGCCCAAGAGCGCCGGGGCCCTTAACGGAGCGAATGATTCAGCCTGCATGGACGTGTACAGGCCATATCGCTGGGATCCCGATTTGGGGTAGTGCGCACGATCGCTTTACACAGCCGATAAGAAACCAAAGCCTTGACCCCGTCGCGGTTTATGTATCGTGACCTCCAACCATTCGCGAGCAGGGCTGTTCCGGTCCCACAGGACTTTGGCAGTCGCACAGCTGACAATCACCCACGATCCGAGCGCCGCGGCGCAGCCGGTGACCGTAGTGACCAGCGCGTCATGGGAGGGCCCACATGCGCCACGGCAGCATCCCCGGAGGGCGAAACGCCCCCTACGATCCTCACGAACCCGGATGGGGCGACTCTCCGTACGGGAACGGTCACGGGCAGCAGCCGTACATCCCGCAGCAGCCCGGCCACCCGCACCCGACGGTCCCGCAGCAGCCGCAGCGCGGCGGCTACCGCCCCGAGGAGCCGCAGCACGGCGGCGGGTACCCGCCGCAGGAGCCGTACGCGCCCTACCAGCAGCCCGGCCGCGAGGCCGCGGGCTACGACACCGGGGGCTACGGCGACGACGGCCACGGGGCCGAGTACGGCGGCTACGAGGACTACGGGCACGAGGGTGACGACGGGGCGTCCACCGGCACCCTGACCGCCACGCAGGGCGACGGGGCGGACGACGACGGGCACGACGACCACGACGGCGGCGGCCGCCGCGGCACCCGCCGCCGCAAGAAGGGCAAGAGGCGCGCCCTGCGCTGGGTGGCGATCGTCACGTCGGTGGCGATACTCGGCACGGCCGGCGCCGCCTACGCGTACTACCAGCACCTCAACGCGAACATCAAGAAGGACGCGCTCAACCTCGGCGACAGCCAGGCCGCCAAGAGCAAGGCGAACGCGGCGGGCCAGACGCCGCTGAACATCCTCCTCCTCGGCTCCGACAGCCGGGCCTCCAAGGCGAACCAGAAGCTCGGCGGCGCCAAGGCCGACGCGGACCGCAAGCCGCTCGCCGACGTCCAGATGCTGCTGCACGTCTCCGCGGACCGCAGCAACATGACCGTGGTCAGCATCCCGCGCGACACCCGGGTCACCATCCCCAAGTGCACCGACCCGGACGACGGGCGCGTCTACCCCGAGACCACGACGGACACGATCAACACGAGCCTCCAGCACGGCGGTCCCGGCTGCACCGTGGCCACCTGGGAGAAGCTCACCGACATATCCATCGACCACTTCATGATGATCGACTTCGCCGGCGTGGTCTCCATGGCCGACGCGGTCGGCGGCGTCCCGGTCTGCGTGCTGGGGAACGTCTGGGACAAGAAGTCCGGGCTCAAGCTCACCAAGGGCGACCACACCATCAAGGGCCAGCAGGCCCTGCAGTGGCTCCGTACCCGGCACGGCTTCGAGGACGGCAGCGACATCGGCCGTACCCACGCCCAGCACATGTACATGAACGCGATGGTGCGCCAGCTGAAGTCGGGCACGAAGCTCAGCGACCCGGGCAAGCTGACCGGTCTGGCGGAGGCCGCCACCAAGGCGGTGACCGTCGACACCGGCCTCGGGACGGTCAAGAAGCTCTACGACCTGGGCAACAACCTCAAGGGCGTGCCCACCGACCGCATCACCATGACGACGATGCCGTGGGGCGCCGACCCGCAGAACCCGACCGCGCACGTCGTGCCGACCGGGGCGGCGACCAAGCTCTTCACGCTGCTCCGCAACGACCAGGCCGTGGACGGCAAGGCCTCCAAGAAGAAGAAGGCCGACAAGTCCGCCACGACCGCGAAGCCCTCGCCCAAGGACGAGATCGCGGTGACGGTCCAGAACGGCACCGGCAGCGCCTCGACGCCCGCCGTGTCCGGCCGGGCGGGCACGGTCACGGAGAAGCTGAAGACGCTGGGCTTCACGCAGGCCGAGTCCGACTCCACGCCGCAGTCGCAGTCCGGCAGCACGATCACCTACGCGAGCGACGACGACAAGGCGAACGCCCTGGCCGTGGCGAAGGCGCTGAAGCTGCCCACCGGCGTGGTCAAGAAGTCCTCCTCCGCGGAGGGCATCACGCTGGTGATCGGTGCCGACTGGACGGCCGGAGCGACGTACCCGGCGGCCAGCAGCACCGACACCAAGGAGGTGCTGGACAGCGCGAGCGCGCTCAACGCCTCCGACGACTCGGCGTGCATGAAGGTGAACCCCTACTACAACTGGTAGGGGTCCACCCCCCGCGTCACGCGTCGGCCGCCGCCCGCACCGCAGGGCGGCGGCTGGCGATGACCCGCCGGGCGAGCGAACGCGGGCTGGTCAGGAACCCGAAGCCCCAGGACATGTGCATCGTGGCGAGCGCCACCGGGATCTGCAGCCGAGCGGCGGCCGACAGGCCCTTGCCGGCCGGGAGCGAGCCCAGCGCGATGGCCGCGAGGTAGCCGCCGGGCACGACGAGGGCGAGCGGGGTGACCGCCGCGCCCACCACCACGCCCGCCGCGATGGCCACGACGGCCGCCGGGGCGGCGAGGTAGCGCAGGTTGACCGAGCCCTGGTGGTACCGGGTGACGACACGGCGCCAGCGCCCGTAGTCCTTGTACTGCTTGGCCAGTGCGCGCACGCTGGGCCGCGGGCGGTACGAGACGCGCAGCTCGGGCGAGAACCAGATCAGGCCGCCGGCCTCGCGGATGCGGTAGTTCAGCTCCCAGTCCTGGGCGCGGATGAACTCCTCGTTGTAGCCGCCCTGCTGCTCCAGCACCTCGCGGCGGAACACCCCGAGGTAGACGGTGTCGGCCGGGGCGGCGGCGCCTCCGGTGTGGAAGGCCGCGTTGCCGACGCCGATCTTCGAGGTCATGGCCGCGGCGACGGCGCGCTCCCAGTCGTTCTCGCCCTCGGCGTGCATGATGCCGCCGACGTTGGCGGCGCCGGTCTCCTCCAGCAGCCGCACCGCGGTCTTGATGTAGTCGGCCGAGAGCATGCCGTGGCCGTCGACCCGGACCACGACCGGGTGCCGGGAGGCCTTGATGGCGGCGTTCAGGGCGGCGGGAGTGCGGCCGGTGGGGTTGGGCACCGTGTGGACGCGGGGGTCCTCCCGCACCAGCTCCGCCGCGATCTCGTCCGTGCGGTCGGTGGAGGGGCCGAGGGCGATGACGACCTCGAGCTCGCCCGCGTAGTCCTGCTCGAGGATGTGGCGGACGGAGTTTCGAAGGTGCCGCTCCTCGTCGAGCACCGGCATGATCACGGAGACGGCGGGCAGCACGTGGGGGGTCGCAGCGTTCACAGCCGCACACGTTACCGCGAACGGATGATACGAGCGCGTGCGACCGGGCGGGGCTCGTTCCGTACGACGGTATGACTCCTTAGCGTGACTGTATGACCGTCGTTCGTCGCCGTCAGCAACCCGCCGCAGCCGCCCGCCGGACCCGGAAGCGGCCGCCGGTGCGCCGCGGGCTGCGCGTCCTCGGTGCCGTCTCCCTCGGCATCCTGACCGCCAGTGGGATCGGGCACGCCGTCCTGGGGCACATGGACGACCGCCTGGCGCGGGTGGACGCCTTCGCCGGGATGAAGAACCGGCCCAGCCCCACCAAGGGCACCAACTTCCTTCTGGTCGGCACCGACGTGCGCCGCGGGCTGACCCAGGCGCAGCGCACCGGGCTGCGCCTGGGCGGGGAGCCCTGCGACTGCACCGACACGATGATGCTGGCGCACCTGTCGCGGGACGGCAGGCGGGTCAGCGTGGTCGCGCTGCCGCGGGACTCGTACGCGGAACTGCCCCGCGCCGGCAAGCTGAAGTGGGCCTGGGGGGTGGGCGGCCCCGCACTCGCCGTCGGCACGGTCGAGAAGATGACCGGGATCAAGGTCGACCACTACGCCGAGTTCGACTTCGGCTCCTTCATGAAGACCGTCGACAGGATCGGCGGCGTCGACCTCTGCTTCGCCCGTCCGCTGCGCGACCCCGTGACCGGACTCGACCTGCCCGCCGGCACGGTGCGCGCGGACGGCGGCACGGCGCTGCGCTATGTGCGCTCCGGCCACCTCCCCGGCAGCCCCGACCTCCAGCGGATGCAGAACCAGCAGCGGTTCCTGGCCGCCCTGGTCCGCCGCGTCACCGACATCGGGCTGCTGCAGAACCCCGTCAAGCTCGACCAGGTGGCCAAGGCCGCGCTGGGCTCGGTTCGCGCGGACCGGCAGACCAAGCCGGACGACCTGATCGCCCTCGCCACGGGGCTGCGCGGCGGCTTCGGGGCCCGCTCCGTGGAGTTCGCGACGGTGCCGGTGGACGCCACCCCGTTCCGGGTGCAGGGGGTGGGGACGACCCTGCGCTGGGACGTCAAGGGCGCGAAGCGGATCTTCGACGCGCTGCGCGAGGACCGCCCGCTCACCGGCCCGGACGGCGGCCCCCTGGCCACGCCCAGCCCGTCGGCGCCCGAGCCCGAGCGGGTCGAGGTACCGCCCAAGTCGATCCGCGTCCAGGTCAACAACGGGACGACGGTCAACGGGCTGGGGGCGCGCGTGGACAAGGAACTGCGTCGCCTGGGCTTCCGCACCACCGGTGCGCCCGGCAACACCGTCCGGCACGACGCGGAGTACACGGTCATCCACTACGACCCGGGCTGGGACCGCTCCGCAAAGGCGCTGGGAACGGCCCTGCCGTACGCGGAGCTGCGCCGGGTGTCCGGGCTGGGGCCGACGCTGCGGATCACCGTGGGCGCGGACTACGACGGCGTGACCCCGGTACGGGCCGGTGAGCCGGACCCGCCCGCGGCGCCGCCGGTGGAGCTCCAGCCGATGCGCGGCGACCGCATCCTGTGCGGCTGAGGGCCGGCGGGCCGGGCGCCGTCAGTCCTCGAAGCCCTCGGCGGCGCGCTTCTCGCGCAGCTCCATGATCGCCCGGCGGCGGGCCAGCCGGTGCGTGCGGCGGATCTGCGCCTCCTGCAGACGGCGCCGGTCGCGGTCGGTCTCGGGCTCGATCTGGGGCACGGGACGCGGCGCGCCCTCGGCGTCCACGGCCACGAAGACCAGGTAGGCACTGGCCACCTGGGTCGCCGGGCCCGACTCGTTCCAGCGCTCGGCGAGCACGCGCACGCCGACCTCCATGGAGCTGCGCCCGGTCCAGTTGACCTGGGCCTGCACCTTGAGCAGGTCGCCGACCCGCACCGGTTCCAGGAACGCCATCTCGTCCATGGCGCCGGTCACCGCGGGACCGTCGGAGTGCCGTCCGGCGACGGCGCCCGCCGCGTCGTCCACGAGCTTCATGACCACGCCGCCGTGCACGGTGCCCAGCAGGTTCGTGTCGTGGTGGGTCATGATGTGCGCCAGCGTGATCCGCGAGGCCGACGTGGGCTTGTACGGGACAACAGGGTGCGGGGGTGGCTCCTCGAACATGGCTCCACCCTAAGCACTGCCGTGCCGTGCTCATCGCCGGGCACATCTTGCCCGGCGGCGGGGCCGGGCGGATGCTGAGAAAGGGGCCGACGTCCCGATGTCCAAGAGGTGATCCGCCATGGAGAAGACGTGGACGATCAAGCTGTCGCTGGAGGAGGACGGCAGCCGCACCGCCTGCACCGCCTCGCTCACCGGGGACGGCGCCCCGGGCGTGGTGGGCCACGGCTATTCGCGGCGCAATCCGAACGACGAGCCGGACATGCGCATAGGGGAGGATGTGGCCGCCTCCCGGGCGTGCTCCAACCTGGCGCACGAACTGCTGGAACAGGCCGCCGGAATGATCGAGAACCACACCAACGCCCCGACGCATCTCACCGGATGAGATCGTACGGGCACAACCGGTCACCGCATTTCCGCGGTCCTGTGACCTTTGCATCAGCTCTGCTTCAGAAGAGCCACGGAGGCACTGCCGGGCAGGGCGGCAGGGCACACTGCCCTACATGAACGCATGGCCCGACGGTTGGTCCGACAACAGGAACCAGCGGCAGCAGCAGGTCTCCGAGCCGCCGCTGCCCCCCGAGCTGTCCCCGCGCCGTGCGGCGGCGGCTCCCGGCAGTGTGCCGCGCCAGCAGGCGTACGGCAGCGGCGTCCCGGGCCACGGAGGGCCTGGCGGCGGTGACTACGACGGCTACGGCGGCGGCTCGTACGGCCCGCCGTCCACCGGCGGTCGGGGCACCCCGCCCGGCAGCCGCAAGCGCCGGGTCAAGGGCGTCCTGATCGGTCTGGCCGTCGTGGTCGCCGCCTGGTCGATCGGCACCTACTTCTGGGCGGACGGCAAGGTGCGCCGCGAGGTGGACCTGGGCACGGTCATAGACCGCCCGGAGACCGGCGAGGGCACCAACTACCTCATCGTCGGCTCCGACAGCCGTGAGGGCCTGTCCAGCGAGCAGAAGAAGAAGCTGCACACCGGCTCCGCCGAGGGCAAGCGCACCGACTCGATGATGATCCTGCACGTCGGCGACAACGGGAACTCGCTGATCTCGCTCCCCCGCGACTCCTACGTCACGATTCCCGAGTTCAAGGGCTCCGAGTCCGGCAAGACCTTCCCCTCGCGCGGTCAGAACAAGCTCAACGCCGCCTACTCGATAGACGGGCCGACGCTGCTGGTGCGGACGGTCGAGTACAACACGGGCCTGCACATCGACCACTACGCGGAGATCGGCTTCGCCGGCTTCGCGGGCCTCGTCGACGCGGTCGGCGGTGTCGAGCTCGACATCCCCCGCAACATCGACGACAAGAACTCGGGCCTGCACATCCAGAAGGGCAAGCAGACCCTCAACGGCGACGAGGCCCTGGCCTTCGTCCGCCAGCGCTACCAGGAGGCCGAGGGCGACCTGGGCCGCACCAAGAACCAGCAGAAGTTCCTCTCCGCGCTCGCGAGCCAGACGGCCACGCCGGGCACGGTCCTCAACCCGTTCAAGCTCTACCCGACCATGGGCGCGGGCCTGGACACGCTCATCGTCGACAAGGACATGAGCCTGTGGGACCTGGCGTCGATGTTCTGGGCGATGAAGGGCGTCTCCGGCGGTGACGGCGTCTCGATGAACATGCCGACCTCGGGCTCCATCGGCACCAACGTGGGCAGCGCGCTGAAGTGGGACATGCCGAAGGTCAAGCAGCTCGTCTCGGAGCTGAAGAACGACGAGAAGGTCACGGTCACGCCGGACTCCTGACCCCGTACGACGGCGGAGGGGCCGGCCGGGCGCGGTGTGCGCGCCCGGCCGGCCCCTCCGCCTATCCCGTCGGCCCCGGGGGGCTCACGGGGTGGAGGAGCCCAGGCGGTCGAGGGAGTGGTTGGCCACGTACTCGTCCATGGTGTCGTTGCGCATGGCCTCCCACAGCTGCTCGCTGCCGTTGTCGTCGAGCAGCACCACCGACTGGCCCTTGATCATGTCCAGCCCGCCGACCGGGGCGTTCATGAAGACCATGTCGCCCGCGCGCACCCCGCGCATGCTCCACATCAGGTCCCGCAGATCCCCGTCGGAGAGCCGGTCGTCGACGCTGACCACACCGGTGACCCGGTCCAGCAGCTCCTTGGCCTTCAGCGGGTTGCTCATGGAGTCCTTGGTCAGCGTCTTGGCGATCACCGCGCGCAGGAAAGCCTGCTGGCGGTGGGTGCGGTCCAGGTCGCCGCGCGGCAGGTTGTAGCGCTCGCGGACGTACGTGAGGGCCTGCTCGCCGTTCATGTGCTTCCCGGCCAGGTCCACGCCGCCGATGTCGTCGGTGAGGGTCTTGAAGCCGCTCCAGTCGATGACGGCGAGGTGGTCGACCTTCAGGTCGGTGAGCCGCTGCACGGTGTCGATCAGCAGCGGCGGGCCGCCCCAGGAGAAGGCGGCGTTCAGCTTGGCCTTGCCGTTCCCCGGGATCGAGACCCAGCTGTCGCGGGGCAGCGAGACCACGTACGCCTGCTTGTGGTCGGCCGGCAGGTGCACCAGCATCATCGTGTCGCTGCGCTGCGCGCCGCGCTTCCACTCCGGGGCCTCGGCGCCCCGGCCCGTGGTCGGCAGGTCGGAGCGGGCGTCCACACCGACCAGGAGGAACGTTTCACCGCCCTTGGCGGCCTGCGGCTGCTCGCTCTCGGGCACGTTCGTCGGGAACACGTTGGGGATGCGGTCCACCTTGCCGGTGTAGTGGTCGACCGCCCACCACAGGGTGCCGGCCACCCCCAGTACGCCCACGAAGAGCAGGACCAGCGCGCCCAGCAGCACCCGCCGGGCGCGGCTGCGCCTCCTGCGGGCCGGGTCCGGGGCCTTGCCCGGTGCCGCTTCCCGTTCCGTTTCCGTGACCGCCGTCTGCTCGTGACCGGCCGGATCCGTTGTCGTCATCACTCACCCCCACCATGTGCACCCGCTCCCCACGCGTGCGTCGGGGGCATTGTGGCGCGTGGGACGGTGCCCTGGCCATTCCCGGGTCTTCTTCCGTGCCCGCACCGGGGGAACCCGGACGCCGCCCGGGGCTATGCTCAACATCGCAATCAGGCCACGACCTGGGAGGGACCCTCCGCATGGCGCTCAAGCTCACCGTGATCGGCACCGGCTACCTCGGCGCGACGCACGCCGCGGCGATGGCCGAGCTGGGCTTCGAGGTGCTGGGCCTGGACATCGACCCCGCCAAGATCGAGCTCCTCTCCACCGGCCGCGTGCCCATGTACGAGCCGGGCCTCGAGGACCTGCTGCGCCGCCACGTCGCGGGCCTGCCGGACTCCAGCGGGCGGCTGCGCTTCACCACCTCCTGGGAAGAGGTCGCCGCCTTCGGCGACATCCACTTCGTCTGCGTGAACACCCCGCAGAAGCACGGCGAGTACGCCTGCGACATGAGCTACGTCGACAGCGCCTTCGACCTGCTCGCCCCGCACCTGGAGCGGCCCGCGCTGGTCGTCGGCAAATCGACCGTGCCGGTCGGCAGCGCTGCCCGGCTGGCGGCCCGGCTGGCCGAGCTCGCCCCCGCCGGGGACCGGGCGGAGCTGGCCTGGAACCCCGAGTTCCTGCGCGAGGGCTTCGCGGTCGAGGACACCCTCCACCCGGACCGCATCGTGGTCGGCGTCGCCTCCGAGCACGCCGAGAAGCTGCTGCGCGAGGTCTACGCGACCCCCGTCGGCGAGGGCACGCCCTTCGTCGTCGCGGACTACCCGACCGCGGAACTGGTCAAGACGGCGGCCAACGCCTTCCTCGCCACGAAGATCTCCTTCATCAACGCCATGGCCGAGGTCAGCGAGGCGGCCGGCGGGGACGTGGTGAAGCTCGCCGAGGCCATCGGGCACGACGAGCGGATCGGCAAGAAGTTCCTGCGCGCCGGCATCGGCTTCGGCGGCGGCTGCCTCCCCAAGGACATCCGCGCCTTCATGGCCCGCGCCGGGGAGCTCGGCGCCGACCAGGCGCTCACGTTCCTGCGCGAGGTCGACTCCATCAACATGCGCCGCCGCGGCCACATGGTCGAACTCGCCCGCGAGGCCTGCGGCGGCAGCGGCTTCCTCGGCAAACGGATCGCGGTGCTCGGCGCGGCCTTCAAGCCCGACTCCGACGACGTGCGGGACTCCCCCGCGCTCAACGTCGCCGGGCAGATCCACCTCCAGGGCGGCCAGGTCACCGTGTACGACCCCAAGGCGATGGAGAACGCGCGACGGCTCTTCCCGACCCTCGGGTACGCCGCGAGCGCCCTGGATGCGGTCCGCGGGGCCGACGTCGTGCTGCACCTCACGGAGTGGCAGGAGTTCCGGGAGCTCGACCCGGCGGAGCTCGGGGCGGTGGCCAGGGGGCGGCACGTCATCGACGGGCGGAACGCGCTGGCGCCACTGGTGTGGCGTGAGGCCGGCTGGACGTTCCGGGCCATGGGCCGCCCCCACGCGTAGCCCTCCGGCTCGGTCCGGGGTGCGTCCGGGGTGCGTCCGGGGTGCCCCTTGCGGCCGGTGGTTGTGTGCGGGTCGTTTGCGCCTGCGGCGGGCGGTTCTCCCGCCCTCCCTCCCTCCCCCAGCCTTCGGCCGGGGGGACCCCCATCCGGCGCGGTCAGTGACCGCCTCGCGCGGTTCGTGGTGGGCCGGGTGCGGGGCCTCCGGGGCTGCACGTCCTGGACTGGGTTATTTACGTGCATGGCGGGCGGTCCATGTCCGAGCCCCGGATGCCGCACACAAATATCCCGCAGCGTCCAGAACATCCACCCCTACGACCCCACCCCCTCCGAATCGTGGGGCGATTGACGGCCGGAGGGGGTAGAGGGCCGTCCGGGGTTGCCGCACACGTCCTACTGAACGCCCACGGCCATGGGGGTGGTGGCTGAGGCCCGCGACGGCTCCGGCACGATCGGGTGCTCGGGCCGATGCCGGCGGTAGGGCGCCCTACTGAGCGGCCCGTTGTCGTGTGCGTGTTCCTGCCCGATTTCGGCCTTCGGCCAGGGGCGGGCTGGTTCGGTGTGGTTCCGGAGACTGAACCTGGTTGCGGGTCGGACGCCCGCCGGAGGTCAGGGTGCGTCCCCACATCGGCACTCGTCGTGATCTGCCGCTTGGCGGCCTTCGGCGTCGCCGAAACATCGGCAAAGCCCTGCGAGCACCCGCGGGTGAGGTGCGCCAGTCGTCCCGTGGGAGGTACCGCCCCGGCCACGGGTGCGCGCACCCTGTCTTGACCTGCGGCCGGGGGACCCCCTGCTGGGGGCAGTTCCCAGCGGTGCGGGGAGGGGCGCCCCCCATCACCCCCCACCGGCCGTTGGCCGCCCAACGAAACGGAGGGGGCGGGGTCGTAGGGGTGGATGTTCTGGACGCTGCGGGATATTTGTGTGCGGCACAGACGGCACCAATTGGACCGCCCGCCATGCACGTAAATAACCCAGTCCAGGACGTGCAGCCCCGGAGGCCCCGCCCCCGGCCCACCACGCACGCGCGAGGCCCGCACCAACCATCCGGGGCAATCGGGAGGGAGGGCGGGGAAACCGCCCGCCGCAGGCGCAACGGACCCGCACACAACAACGAACCGCAACCACAACCGCGCCGCACACACACGCGGGCCGCACGGGAACCCCGTGCGGCCCGCGTGTGCGCGGGGGAACGTCGTCAGACGTCAGTGGACATCACCCATGAGCGCGATGACCCGCTTGCGGTACAGCACGAAGGCCGCACCCGCGGCCAGCGCCACGAAGCCCTGGATCGCGAACGAGGTCTCCGACAGGAAGGCGTCGCCGATGACCAGCTGCAGGATGGCGGCCACGCAGTCGCCCGCCGTGACGGCGAGGAACCACAGGCCCATCATCTGGCTGGCGTACTTGACCGGAGCCAGCTTGGTGGTGACCGACAGGCCCACCGGGGAGAGGCACAGCTCGGCGGTGGTCTGGATCAGGTAGACCACGGCCAGCCACAGCGGGGTGACCTTGACGTCGCCCGAGGCGGCGGCCTGGGCGAGCATCATGACCACGAAGGAGACGCCGATGCCGGCGACGCCGAGGGCGAACTTCACGGTCGTGCTGGGGTTCCTGCGGCCCAGCGTCATCCACAGGGCGGCGAAGACCGGGGCGAGCGCCATCACGAAGAGCGGGTTCAGTGACTGGAACCAGCTCTCGGGGAAGTCGAAGCCCCACAGGGTGGACGCGGTGTGATCGGAGGCGAAGACCGTCAGGGTCGAACCGGACTGGTCGTAGATCATCCAGAAGACGGCGGCCACGACGAAGAACCAGATGTATCCGCCGACCTTGGTCTTCTCGTCCGGGGTGAGCTCCTGGTCCCGGCGGATGCGGGTGAAGTAGTACGCCGGCAGCGCCAGGCCCAGCAGGGAGAGCGGCCAGAGCACCCAGTTGATCGTGAAGTGACCGGTGAAGGTGACCACGCCGTAGAAGACCACCGCGGCGGCCAGCCAGATCAGCGCCTTCTTCATCAGGCCGGCGCGCTCGGCGTCGTCCAGCGGGGTGGGGACCACGCTCGAGACCGGCGCGAGGTGCCTGGTGCCGATGAGGAACTGGGCCAGGCCGAGCCCCATGCCGACGCCCGCCATGGCGAAGCCCAGGTGCCAGTCGACCTGCTGGCCGACGGTGCCGATGGCGAGCGGGGCGAGGAAGGCGCCGAGGTTGATGCCGATGTAGAAGATCGTGAAGCCGCCGTCCCGGCGCGGGTCGTTGCGGTCCGGGTAGAGCTGGCCGACCATCGTCGAGATGTTCGACTTCAGCAGGCCGGAACCCACGGCGATGAAGACGAGGCCGACGAAGAACGAGGCCCTCACCGGCACGGCCAGCAGGAAGTGGCCGATCATGATGATCGCGCCGCCGATGGCGACCGTGCGGCGCGGCCCCCAGAGGCGGTCGGCGAACCAGCCGCCCGGCATCGCCAGCAGGTACACCGTCGCGGTGTAGACGCTGTAGATCGCGCCGGCGGTGGCGGCCTTCATGCCGAGGCCGCCGTCCGTGACCGAGGCCGTCAGGTAGAGGACGAGCAGGGCCCTCATGCCGTAGTAGCTGAAACGCTCCCACGTCTCGGTCATGAAAAGGGTGGCCAGGCCGCGGGGGTGGCCGAGGAAGGTCTTGCCGCCGTCCGCAGGGGTGCCCTGCGGAGCGGCGTCCTTCGTCAGGCTGGTCGCCATGGACTTTCCTTGCTGCTCGGGACGCGCTGCGAGAGCGGTGCGCGCCCGGTGGGGGGAGGCCGGCACCGGGGCGCGCGAGGGCGCACCGGGATCCACGACCGACGCCTTCGCAGGCGCGGTCCCGGCCGACAGGTCGTTGACTGAAATGCTGGTGGGGACCAGCACCGTGCCGGAAGGGCCCTTCGCCGCGTGGGGCGCGCCAAGGGTCCTGTGTACCGATACGGGGTCTTGGTTACCTTATGGCAGCGCGAGATGTGCTATATGCGACGACTTGAGATGTACCTCACAACAGTGACGGCCCGCCCGGCGTGCGGTTTCTCCGAGCGGACTACCATCAGCCCATGACCCGCGTACTGCTCGCCGAGGACGACGCATCCATCTCGGAACCGCTCGCACGCGCGCTGCGCCGCGAAGGGTACGAGGTCGAGGTGCGCGAGGACGGACCCGCGGCGCTCGAAGCCGCCCTGCTCGGCTCCTTCGATCTTCTGGTGCTCGACCTGGGGCTGCCCGGAATGGACGGGCTCGAGGTGTGCAGAAGGCTGCGCACCGAGGGCCATGGCTTCCCGGTGCTGGTGCTCACCGCCCGCGCTGACGAAGTGGACACGGTGGTCGGCCTGGACGCCGGCGCCGACGACTACGTGACCAAGCCCTTCCGGCTGGCCGAGCTGCTGGCCCGGGTGCGGGCGCTGCTGCGGCGCGGCACCGCCGAGGCCCAGCATCCCTCCACCCAGGGCGTGCGGATCGACGTCGAGTCGCACCGCGCGTGGATGGGCGACGAGGAACTGCAACTCACCGCGAAGGAGTTCGACCTGCTGCGGGTGCTGGTGCGGGACGCCGGCCGGGTGGTCACCCGGGAGCAGTTGATGCGCGAGGTCTGGGACACCACCTGGTGGTCCTCCACGAAGACCCTGGACATGCACATCTCCTGGCTGCGCAAGAAGCTCGGCGACGACGCGGCGGCCCCCCGCTACATCTCCACGGTGCGCGGGGTCGGCTTCCGGTTCGAGAAGAACTAGGAAGCAGGGCACACCAGGGGTCCGCGCCGTCTGAGACGCTTCACTCATGCGCCGCCGTCTCATCCAGTCCACGCTCGCCGTGGTGCTCGTCGTCATCGCCGTCTTCGGTGTCTCCCTCGTCCTGGTGGAGGCCCGGACGATCGAGAGCAGCGCCAAGGAGAGCGTGGACTCCGAGGCGGTGCGGCTGATCGGCATCGTCGAGAGCAGGATGATCGGCGAGGAGCGGATCAGCCGAGAGGTGCTGGCCCAGCAGATCGCCCCCGGGCGGTACGCCCTGGTGCAGATCCCGGGGGCGGAGCCGATCGCCATCGGCACCAGGCCCACGGGCCAGGTGATCTCCTCACGGCAGACCGGCGAGCAGGGCGAGACCGTCACCGTCGAGGAATCGCGCAGCAAGGTGAGCCGGGAGATCGGCCGCACGCTGCTGATCATCCTCGCCGTGGCGCTGCTGGCGGTGCTGGCCGCCGTCGTCCTCGCGGTGCGCCAGGCGCGGCGGCTAGGCAGCCCGCTGACCGACCTCGCGGAGACCGCGGAGCGGCTGGGCTCCGGCGACCCCAGGCCGCGGCACCGGCGCTACGGCGTGCCGGAGCTGGACCGGGTCGCCGACGTGCTGGACCGCAGCGCCGAGCGCATCGCCCGGATGCTGACCGCCGAGCGGCGCCTGGCGGCGGACGCGTCCCACCAGCTGCGGACCCCGCTGACGGCGCTGTCGATGCGGCTGGAGGAGATCATCGCCACGGCCGAGGACGAGGACGCCGTCAAGGAGGAGGCGGCGATCGCGCTCGGTCAGGTGGAGCGGCTCACGGACGTCGTGCAGCGGCTGCTCACCAACGCGCGGGACCCGCGGACCGGCTCGGCGGTCGTCTTCGACATCGACGACGTGATCAAGCAGCAGGTGGAGGAGTGGCGCCCGGCGTACCGCAGCGCGGGCCGGGCCATCACCTCCGCAAGCAAGAACCGGCTGCGCGCGGTCGGCACCCCGGGGGCGGTGGCACAGGTGCTGGCGACGCTGATCGAGAACGGGCTGATGCACGGCTCCGGCACGGTCGCGATCACCACCCGGGTCACCGGTACGCAGGTCGTGGTCGAGGTCACGGACGAGGGCCAGGGCGTGCCGCCGGAGCTGGGGGCGCGGGTCTTCGAGCGTACGGTCAGCGGCCGCAACTCCACCGGCATCGGCCTCGCGGTCGCGCGGGACCTGGCCGAGGCCGACGGCGGCCGCCTGGAGCTGCTGCAGCAGCGTCCGCCGGTCTTCGCGCTCTTCCTGGCGCGTGAGGACCAGGTCACCCGCGGGAAGGGCGGCGAGAAGCGCTAGCCGACGTGGGTGCCGGTCCGGGCGCCGGGGGTCTCGTTCCCCTTCGCGACCAGGAACGATTCTGCTTGGTGCACGGCCTCGCGGACGGGCAGTGCCTTGAACACCCAGCTGCGGTAGGACCAGAAGCGGAACAGGGTCGCCACGCCGATGCCGACGAACTTGAAGACGTTGCTCTGCAGCGGGCTGTCCCAGCCGAAGGCGTAGGTCGCCGTGTAGAGCACCCCGTTCTCGATCACCAGGCCCACCGCGCTGAACACCAGGAAGAGGGTCAGCTCGCGGGTACGGCCCGACTTGTCGCGGTCACGGTAGGTGAAGTAGCGGAACCCCACGTAGTTGAAGGCGATCGCCACGACGGTCGCGATGATGCTGGCCCGCACCACCTGGAGATCGGTGGTGTGCCGGACGAGGTTGAAGACCCCGATGTTGACCAGGACCCCCGCCCCGCCGACCGCGCCGAACTTGGCGATCTCGCGGGACATCGCCGTCAGCCGGTTCCGCAGTCCTGCCGCACCGTCCATGTGATCGTTCGGCCCCGTCTGTGTCTGGTCAGTGACCTTCATGTTATCCGGGCCCCCTCCGGGACGGCGGTCGGTGCCTCATTCATGCCCCGATATCCTGGTGACTGTGACATTCCCCGTAGTCGGCATGATCGGCGGCGGCCAGCTCGCCCGTATGACCCACGAGGCGGGCATCCCGCTCGGCATCAGGTTCAAACTCCTCAGCGACACACCCGTGGACTCCGCGGCCTTGGTCGCCGGTGAGGTCGTGGTGGGCGACTACCGCGACCTCGACACGTTGCGCGCGTTCGCCGCCGGTTGTGACGTGATCACCTTCGACCACGAGCACGTCCCCACCGAGCACCTGCGGGCGCTGGAGGCCGACGGCATCGCCGTCCGCCCCGGGCCCGACGCGCTGGTGCACGCCCAGGACAAGGGCGTGATGCGGGCGAAGCTCGACTCCATCGGCGTGCCCTGCCCACGGCACCGCATCGTCTCCGACCCGGCCGACGTGACGCGCTTCGCCGAGGAGGGCGAAGGCTATCCGGTCGTGCTGAAGACGGTGCGCGGCGGCTACGACGGCAAGGGCGTGTGGGTGGTCCGCGACGAGGCCGGCGCCGCCGAGCCGTTCCGGGCCGGCGTGCCGGTGCTGGCCGAGGAGAAGGTCGACTTCGTACGGGAGCTGGCGGCCAACGTCGTACGCTCCCCGCACGGGCAGGCGGTCGCCTACCCGGTGGTGGAGTCCATCCAGGTCGACGGCGTGTGCGACACGGTGATCGCGCCCGCACCCGGCCTGCCGGAGGCGCGGTCGGTGGAGGCCCAGCGGCTCGCGCTGACCATCGCCAAGGAGCTGGGCGTGGTGGGTCACCTCGCCGTGGAGCTCTTCGAGACCCGGGACGGCCGGATCCTCGTCAACGAACTGGCCATGCGCCCGCACAACAGCGGCCACTGGACCCAGGACGGCGCCATAACCTCGCAGTTCGCCAACCACCTGCGCGCGGTCCTCGACCTGCCGCTCGGCGATCCGCGCCCGCGCCAGCCGTGGACGGTGATGGCGAACGTGCTCGGCGGTGACTACCCCGACATGTACGCGGCGTACCTGCACTGCATGGCGCGGGACCCGCAGTTGAAGATCCACATGTACGGCAAGGACGTGAAGCCCGGCCGCAAGGTGGGCCATGTCAACACCTACGGCGACGACCTGGCCGAGGTGCGCGAACGCGCCCGGCACGCCGCCGACTACCTGCGAGGGACGATCCAAGAGTGAGCAATCCCGCTGGGCCGCTGGTCGGCATCGTGATGGGTTCCGACTCCGACTGGCCGGTCATGGAGGCCGCCGCGCAGGCGCTGGACGAGTTCGAGGTGCCGTACGAGGTCGACGTCGTCTCCGCGCACCGCATGCCGCGCGAGATGGTCGCGTACGGCGAGCAGGCCGCCGAGCGCGGCCTCAAGGCGATCATCGCGGGCGCCGGCGGCGCCGCGCACCTGCCCGGGATGCTGGCGTCGGTGACGCCGCTGCCGGTGATCGGCGTGCCCGTGCCGCTGAAGTACCTGGACGGCATGGACTCGCTGCTGTCCATCGTGCAGATGCCCGCCGGTGTCCCGGTCGCCACGGTCTCGGTGGCCGGCGCGCGCAACGCGGGCCTGCTGGCGGTGCGCATGCTCGCCGCGCACGACACGGAACTGCTGGAGCGCATGCGGCACTTCCAGGACGAGCTGAACCAGCAGGCCACCGAGAAGGGCAAGCGCCTGCGTGCCAAGGTGGAGGGGTCGGCCGGCTTCGGTTTCGGAGGGAAGAAGTAGTCCATGGACCTGCTCGCACGCGCACAGGAACTGCTCACCGCCCACCCCGTGGTGGACGGCCACAACGACCTCCCGTGGCGCTTGCGCGAGCAGGTCCGCTACGACCTCGAGCAACGTGACATCGCCACCGACCAGTCCGCCCATCTGCACACCGACATCCCCCGGCTGCGGGCGGGCGGCGTCGGGGCGCAGTTCTGGTCGGTGTACGTCCGCAGCGACCTCACCGGGGGCGACGCGGTCGTCGCCGTCCTGGAGCAGATCGACTGCGTGCTGCGCCTGGTCGGCCGTCACCCGGACGCCCTGCGCCTCGCGGTGACGGCGGACGACATGGAGGCCGCCCGCGCGGAGGGCCGCATCGCCTCCCTCATGGGCGCCGAGGGCGGCCACAGCATCGCCAACTCCCTGGGTGTGCTGCGGATGCTGTACACGCTGGGCGTGCGCTACATGACGCTCACCCACAACGACACCATCGACTGGGCGGACTCGGCCACGGACGAGGCGCGGCACGGCGGCCTGACCGCCTTCGGCGAGGAGGTCGTCCGCGAGATGAACCGCCTCGGCATGCTGGTCGACCTCTCCCACGTCTCCCCCGGCACGATGCGGGCGGCGCTGCGGGTCAGCGAGGCCCCGGTGCTGTTCTCGCACTCCTCCTCGCGCGCCGTCTGCGACCACGTCCGCAACATCCCGGACGACGTCCTGGAGCAGCTCCCCCGCAACGGGGGCGTCGCGATGGCCACCTTCGTGCCGCAGTTCATCCTGCCGGCGGCCGCCGAGTGGATCCTCGGCGCGAACGAGAACATGAAGGTCCACGGCCTGCACCCGCTCGACCAGTCCCCGGAGGCACAGGCCGTCCAGGAGGCCTACTCGGCCGAACACCCCCGGCCGCTCGCGGACATCGGCACCGTCGCGGACCACCTCGACCACATGCGCGAGGTCGCCGGCGTCGACCACCTCGGCCTCGGCGGCGACTACGACGGCGTCGTCCACCTCCCCGAGGGCCTCGGCGACGTCTCGGGCTACCCGCGGCTGTTCGCCGAACTCCTGCGCCGCGGCTGGTCCGACGACGACCTCGCGAAGCTGGCGTGGCGGAACGCGGTCCGGGTGCTGCGCGACGCCGGGTCGGTGGCCGCGGGGCTCGCGGGCAAGCGCGGACCGTCCAACGCCTTGATCGAGGAGCTGGACGGCAAAGTCTAGGAGCCGGGGCCGCCCGCCCGCCGCTCCTCGGACTCGAGAAGCCGCCAGCGGAAGGGGAAGAGCTCCCGTTCCCACCCGGGTGTCCGGGCGTGCCCGGCCACGGCGGCCGGTTCGCGCAGGAGGCAGCGGTGGCGCAGCAGTTCACGGCGCTCGGCCGGCGTCAGCGGCGGGCAGGGGTCGCCGGGGGCGTCGGGCTCGTCGATGTCGCCGCGCGCCGCCGCGTTCAGGCGCCGGGAGTCCGGGGTGCGGTAGTCGAGGCGGAAGTCCGTTCTCCACTGGGAGTTGTGGCCCCAGCCCTGCGAGAGGTCGACCGTGGGACGGTGGCGGCGCAGGTACGTCCAGTACAGCGGGGAGCGGTCGGCGATGCCGCGCCGGGCGTGCCCGGCCCCGGCGCGGACGCGCACCCCGGCGCGGCCGAAGAGCAGCCGGCCGAGCATCAGACCGGGCCACACGACCCCGGTGACCTCGATCGGCGCCCGCGGATCGGTCGTCTGCTCCACCTCGACGATCTCGTGGAGGAAGGAGTCGAAGGCGGTGCCGCCGCCGAACGGTGTCATGCCCAGCCCGGTGAACAGCTCCAGGTACTGGGACCGGGATATCCGGGCCCAGCCGGCCGCCCGGTCCGGCCGGTCGTCGGGGACGGGCTGGAAGGCCAGCAGCAGTGCGTCGCTGACCCGGCTGAGGGCGTACAACTCCTTCAGGGGGTCCCACCACCCGCCGACCGGCCCTTCGCCCTCCCACCACGGTTCGTCGCGGGACACGACGCCGAACAGCGGGCGGTAGTCGTCCCGGACCCGTTCGAGCCAGGGGACGACCACCGCCGTGTGGGCGTCCGGTCCCTCGTGGTCGCGCAGCGCCTCGAAGAGCCGTCTGGCGTCGGGCCGTCCGGCGTCGGTGTCCTCCCCGTCCATGCGCGCAGCGTAGCGGGGTCAGCGCCGCAGGCGGCTCCACGGGGTGAAGGTGAAGACCGCACCGCCGAGGAGGAGCACCGTCCCGGCGACGAGGGCGAGGGCGTGCAGGGAGGCCCGGTCGGAGGCACCGGTGTCGGCGAGGCCGCCGGAGGTGGTGGCCGTGCCGCCGGACGTGCCCGACGACCCGCCGGAACCGCCGGTGATGCCGCCCTCCTGCCCGGTGACGTCCAGGGTCAGGGAGACCCCGGGGTCCTCGGTGGGGGTGCAGGTCGTGGTGGTGCCGAGGGCCTCGACTGTCAGGACGCCCGGGGTGAGGGTGGCCCGCCCGTCGTGGGCGGGTGTGTAGGTGCCGGTGAGGTCGGGGATCTCGATGGGGTCGCCGGCCTTGATGGGGTCCTTGTTGGTGGGGCCCTCGACGGCGACCTCGCCCCGGTCCGCGCCGCCGACCTTGACCTTCATGGAGGGTTTGACGGAGTCGGCGGGTATGTCGGCCGGGCTGTCCATCACGGACGTGCCGAAGTGGACGACGAGGTCGTAGGCTCCGCCCTTCTCCTCGGCGTTGATCTGCACCGGCGAGACCGCGCTCTTGTCGCCGATCGGCGTCTTGCAGGCGTAGGAGACGTCGACCTCCTCGCCGGTGTGGGAGGTTCCGCCCGTGGCGGTGCCGCTGGGCGTGGTGGTCGGGGTCGTGGTGGGTGTGGTGCTCGGCGTGGTGGTGGGGGTCGTGGTCGGGGTGGTCGTCGGGGTGCCGGAGCCGCCGCCGTCCTCGGTCACCTTGATCGTCACGGCGACCGGGACGTCCTCGGTGGGTACGCAGGTGGTGTCCGTGGAGAAGGCGTTGATCGCGTAGCCGCCGGGGGCGAGCGTCACGTCGCCGGGTGCCGTGAGCCTGAGCGTCCCCTTCATGTCGGAGAGCTTCATCTCGCTGTTCTTGGGGATCGCCGGGTTCTCGCGCGGTCCCTCGACGGCGAGGGTGCCGCTCTGGGCGCCGGCGAGGGTGATCTCGCCGGACGGCTTGACGCTGTTCTCGGGGAGGTCGATGAGGTCCGGGTTCTTGGAGGCGGCCTGGGTGAACTTCCAGACCACCTCGATCTCGTCGCCCACCGCGGCCGTGGCGGGCGCGGTGACGTCGGCCTTGGTGGTGCCGTCGACCTTCGGCAGGCCGGACGCCGCGGGCGGGGTGCACTCGGTGGCGTAGGCGACCTCGGCGGCCGCCGCCGGGAGGGCCGCGGCGAGGACGCCCGCACCGCTGAGCATCAGGGCGAGGCCGACGGCGGTGGCGGCCCGGGATCGTCGGTTGGTCACGTGCGGTTCCTTTCGTGGTGCTGGGCGGTGCCGTCCGCCCAGGAGGTGCCCTCAGCGGTGCGGTGCTGCGGCTGGTGGTCGTGGCTGAACCACGGCAGTACGGGCGCCGGGCCGGGACGCGGCCCGGGGTGCGGTCCCGCCGGGCGGCGGGCACGCGGGCGGACCCGGTTGACGACGGCCATGCCGAGCCGGAAGAGCGCGGCGGGCACGACGACGCAGAGCAGGAGCCAGAAGAGGGTGACGCCCCAGGGGCGCGGGACGTCCCAGGGCTCGGTGGCCAGGACCTTGCCCCCGTGTTCCAGGGTCACGGTGTAGTCGCCGTGGGCGCCGGCCGCCAGCTCGACGGGCAGCTCGACTCGGGCCTTCCTGCCGGGCCGGACGGTTCCGCTCCAGGTGCGCTCCTCCCACTGGGGCCCGAAGAGCCCGTGCGAGGTGCCGACCCGGAAGACGGGGTCCTCCACCGGGCCCGAGCCCAGGTTCCCGACGGTGAGCACCAGACGCCGGCCGGGCGGGGCGCCGAACCAGGTGAGCAGGCCGCCCGAGCCGTCGAGCCGGGCGCTGAGCACGGTGAGTCGGCCGTCGCCGGTCCGCTCGGGCAGCGGGGCGGTCGGGTGGCCGGCGACGGTGAAGGGCGCGTCCACCACGGTGCGCTCGCCGGTGACAGTGGCGACGTGGACGACGCAGGGGCAGGGCTTGGGCGGCTCCGCGACCGGCATCGCGCGGCGGAAGGCGCCGCGGGCGTCGGTGGTGACGGCCCGGCCGTACGCGTTGGCGCAGGAGTTGGTGCCGCCGATCGCGTTCTGGCCGCAGATCAGCAGCGTGAGCAGGGTGTCCGGCCGCCAGCCGGTGCCTCGTACGGTGATGTCGCCGCCGACGCCGGCCTGCTCCGGACGGACGGTCACGGCCGGGCCGGGTGCCGCGGCGGCGGGGGCGGGACTCGGGAGGAGCAGCGCGAGGAGGCATAGGACCGCCGCGGGGATCCGGTGGGTGCGCCGTCGCATGGGCCTCACGCCGTCCTGCCGCCGACGGTCGCGCCGGTGGCACCGGGGTCGTCGGGTCCGCCGCCCGCGCGGGCCGCGAGGTCGGTGTCCCCGGCCCGGTACGGGTCCTCCTGCGCCGGCGGCTCCGTCTCGGCCGCCCGGCGCCGCGCGCGGATCCGCAGCAGGAGGACCAGGCCTCCGAGGAGGGCCAGGGCGAGGCCCACGGCCGCCCAGGGCACGGCGAGGAACGAGGCGCCGCCGGTCTCGTCGACGTCGCCCCGGACCGCGGTGACGCGCAGCCGCACGGTGACCCGGTCGAATTGGGGCGCGCCCGGCCAGGGCTCGGTGAGCTCGACGCGCTGGCCGGGCAGCAGTTCCAGGGGCAGGGTGCGCGCCGGGCGGTCCAGCAGGGTGCGGCCGAACAGGCCCCGCGCGGTGACGGCGAGCCGGGGGGTGATCGAGACGTTGCCCCGGTTCACGAGGGTGTAGCGGATCGTGGCGTGGCTGTCGCGGGTGCCGGGGATCAGCGGGCCGCCGTGGCCGACGCCGACGTTCTCCACGGTCAGGGCGGCGAGGCCGGGGCCGGCGACGCGCAGGTGGACGCGGGCCCCGACGGCCCTGCGGATGCCGACCCGTACGTCGCCCGAGGCGGTGCCGACGCGGGTGTCGAGGGCGACGATCGCGCCGGGGTGGTCGCCGGGCGAGGCGTCGGCGGGGACGGTGACGGTGAACGGGACGTCGGCGCGGGTGCGGGCGGGGACGGTGATGCTGCTCCGGGCCAGCCGCACCCAGGAGCCGACGTCGGTGTTCTTCTCGTCGGCACCGCGCACGGCGAAGCCGCCGTCGCGCGGGGTGTTGTAGGCGTCGGCGCCGTAGAGCCGGAAGGTCATCGGCTCGCCGGAGAGGTTGGAGACGGAGACCTTGTCCCGGAGCGTTGTGCCGGGGTCGGCCTCCAGGGTGAAGAAGGACCGTTCCTGGGCGGTGGGGCTGCGGTCCTTCGCACCGGCGGCCGGGGCCGGGAAGACCGACCAGCGGCCGTTGTCCGCGGCCAGGGCGGCGGGGGCGGACGCCGCGCCGAGGCCGAGGAGGGCGAACAGGACGCCGAGCACGGACAGGACGGTCGGGAGCGCGCCGGAAGGCCTGGCTCCGGCCCTGGCTCTGGTCATGGCGGCGCTCCCTCGCGGTCCGGGGGTGGACCGGCCGAGGCCGGCCCACCCGAGCTATCTGACTGTGCGTCAGGTAAGCGTGAGGGTCAAGACTCCGGAGTAGCTTCCCGTGGCGGAGTACGCGGGCACGTCCAGCGACAGCCCCGCGTCCACGGCGAACTCACCGCCGGTGAGGGTCGCGTCGGGCGCCGAGGCCAGCGTCGCTCCCGCGCTGCCCACGGTGCCGGCGGAGCCCGCCGCACAGGTGCTGGGGCTGCCGGACGCCGCGACGCACACGGGCTGCCAGCTGAGCCGGTCGGCGCCGATGAGCGCGCCGCCGGGCCCCTTGAAGTCGGTGACCTTGCCGGTGAGCGACCAGCCGGTGCTCCCGCCGCGGAAGTCCTTGACGGTCACGGTCCGCAGCGCGCCCGCGGAGGGGCCGCCCTCGCCGAAGTCGACGGGGGTCATCTCGACGGTGTCCCCGGCCTGGGTCATCGACAGGGTGCCCGCCTTCACCGAGGTGGTGAGCTTCTGACTGCCGGGCGGCGGCGGGGTGGTGTCGATGACGGTGTACGGCACCGGCCCGGCGGCGGTCGCCGGGTCGTAACCGCCGCCCTCGAACGCGACGATGCCGGTGGTGTCGAGGTCGCTCACGGCCAGCCTCGCGCTGAAGCCACCGGAGCCGTCGGCGGCGACGGAGGTGAACTCACCGGTGGCGGCGGCGCCCTGGACACCCGCGACGGTCACGGTGGCGCCGGCGGTGAAGCCGGCGCCCGCGACCGTGACGTCCGCCCCGATCGGCCCGGAGGTGGAACCGAGGGCGATGTGACGGCCGTTGGGCGCGGTGACGTCGATGGTCTCGGCGACGGGGGCGGGCGGGTTGAGCACGGTGCAGGGGGTGTCGGCCGAGATGCCGTAGTCGGAGTGGACGTTGTAGTCGCCCGGGGTCAGGGTGATCTGACCGGGCGCGGTGACCGTGAAAGTACCGGTGATGGTGAAGTTCGGGAACTGGGCACCGGCCGGGATGACCGGGTTGTCCTTGGGGCCGACGAGGGTGAGCTCCTGCGTCTGCGCGCCGCCGAGCTTCACCTTGACGGTCGGGGTGATCTGGTCCTCGGGGATGGGGAGGTTGAAGGAGCTGGTGTTGGCCATGGGGCCGTCCAGCACATAGGTGACGGTCACCGTGTCGCCGACCTGCGGGGTCGCGTCACTGACCGAGATGTCGGCGACGGTCGGCCCGTCGAACGGCGGGATGCCGGAGATCCCGGGCGGAATGCAGTGCACCTGGAAGGTGGAGGTCGCCGCGGCAACGGGCCCCGAGAGCAGGGTCCCGCCGCCCAGCACCAGGGCGAGCGCCCCGAGGCCGACGGCGGACCTCCGTCTCCATAAGGCGGCTTTTCGCGGAATGCCGATCATTTTGCACCTCTTGATCACTTTTCTGGCACAGAGTCCCTTTCTGTACCGACGACGGTCATTGACGTCCTGCGATCAAGAGAAGTCAATGCGAAAGCCTGACCGAATTTGACGGATCGTCAGATTCGGCGGGGCGGACGCCGGGTCAGCCACAGCACGCCGGCCGCGCCCAGGAGCAGGACGGTGCCGCCGAGGGTGCCGAGGGCGACGGCGCCGTCCTCGGGCCCGGTCTGCGGCAGGGACTCGCCGCCGGAGCCGCCGGAACCGCCCGACGCGGAGCCGCCCTTGGGCCCTGCCGCCGCGGTGACGTCGAGGGTCAGCGATGGCCCCGGGCTGTTCCCCGGGGTGCAGGTCGTCGTCGTGCCGAGGGCCTTGATGGTGAGCACCCCCGCGGTGAAGGTGACCTTGCCGCTGCCGCGCGGGACATAGGTGCCCGACAGGTCGTTGATCTTGATCGGGGTGTTGGCGGGCACGGTCTCGGCGTTCGCGGGGCCCGAGACCCTGAGCGACCCGCGGTCGGCGCCGCCGAGGGCGATCAGGGCGCTCGGGTTCATGGCGCCCTTCCCCAGGTCGACGGGACTGGAGGAGACGCCCTTCCGGAACGACATCACGATCCGGTAGCCCGACCCCGACCTGGTGGCGGTGATGTCGATGGGCGAGACGGCGCTCTTGTCGCCGATCGGCGTCTTGCAGTCGTACTTGACGTCCACGACCTTCGCGTACGCGGCCGGGGCGCCGCCGAGAACGGCCGCCGCCGCCATGACGGCGACGGCGGTCGACACCGCGGCCGCCTTGCGCTTGGGGAGTGACACCAGATGTCTCCCTTCCCCCAGAAGTTACTGACGATCCATCAGATGTGGCGCGACAGTACGCCCGTGAGGGAGAGAGGGGAAGAGATCCGGCTCAGGCGGGGGAGGCGACCTCGGCCCAGACCGTCTTGCCCGGCCGGCCGTCGGCGTGGCGCACGACCCCCCAGTCCAGGCAGAGCCGCTGCACTATGAACATCCCGTGCCCACCGGGGCGTCCGGCCCGGTGCGGGGTGCGCGGGGCGGGGCTGCCGGCGCCGCCGTCGGCGACCTCCAGGCGCAGGGCCTTGGCGTGCCGGAACAGCCGCAGCTCCTCGGGACCGCCCGCGTGCAGGCAGGCGTTGGTCACCAGTTCCGAGACCACCAGCAGGACGTCCTCGGCCGCCGCACGGCGGTCCGCGGTGTCGGCCGGCAGCCAGCCCCAGTCGTGGAGTGCGCGGCGGGTGAAGTCACGGGCGCTGGGCACCACGCCGGCCACGTCGGCAAGTGACAGCCGACGCGTCTCGCCGTCCTGACCGCGCGGCGGCACTCCCGCATCGCCCGGGTCCGGGCCGCGGTCGTCGGCCGCAGGTGGCCGGGTGGTGCTCATCAGCGCCTCCACTCACCGATGTCCGGCAGTGTCCGAAGTGATCCCGAGATCTCTCCTGCCCGGGCCGCTCGGGTGAACACCTCCGGGTGCGGACGAAACAGGGCGTGCCGTGGCGCCCCCCTTGGGGAGCCGCCACGGAGGGTCACTCCTTGAGTGCGTCGTCCAGGGTGTCGTGGACGGTGAACACGGCCTCGGCGCCGGTGATGGCGAACACCTTGGCCACGGCCGGCTTCATCCCGGCCAGATGGACCGCACCGCCCGCGGCCTCGGCCTTCAGCCGGGTGCCGAGCAGGACGTTGAGTCCGGTGGAGTCGCAGAACTCCAGCTGCGTGCAGTCCACCACGAGGGTGCCGAAGCCGTCCTCGATCAGGGTGTCGAGCGGCTCGCGCAGCAGGTCGGCGGTGTGGTGGTCCAGCTCACCGGCGGGCGCGACGACCGCCTTCGTGCCGTACCGCTGCACGGAAACGTGCAGCCGGTCACGCCCGGTCGTGTCGACCATCTCGCGGTCCATGCACACTCCTCCCGGACGACTCGGCGATCCGCTTCTCGCACCCTACGCGCTTCCTGACCTGGGTGGTAGTCGCTCCGGCGGCGTCCGGAGATCGATGTCCCCCGGGTTGCAATATCCGTGCCGAACGGGGTAGGCGTTGAGTGTGGGCTGAATTTCACGCTCCGCTTGCCCTGCCGCCGCACCCCGAGGGAGGAGAGCATGGCACCCCGTCTCGACGCGCACGACGCGTCGGCGACCACCGAGGCCGGCGTCCACGAGGAACACGGAACACCGGAGGGCCTGGAGGACCTCCCGGAGATCCCGCCCTTCGACGAAGTGGGTCCGGTCGACGCACGGGCCCTGTCCAAGACGCTCTTCCAGCGACTCGAGACGCTGGAGGAGGGCACCTATGAGTACAGCTATGTACGCAACACCCTGGTCGAGCTCAATCTCGCCCTGGTGAAGTTCGCCGCCTCCCGGTTCCGCTCCCGCAGCGAGCCGGTCGAGGACATCATCCAGGTGGGCACGATCGGGCTGATCAAGGCCATCGACCGCTTCGAGCTGAGCCGCGGGGTCGAGTTCCCCACGTTCGCGATGCCGACCATCATCGGCGAGATCAAGCGCTTCTTCCGGGACACCTCCTGGTCCGTGCGGGTGCCGAGGCGGCTGCAGGAGCTGCGGCTGGACCTGGCCAAGGCCGGTGACGAGCTCGCTCAGCAGCTGGACCGCGCGCCGACCGTCACCGAGCTGGCCGACCGGCTGCAGATCACCGAGGCCGAGGTCGTCGAGGGCATGAGCGCGAGCAACGCGTACACCGCGAGCTCGCTGGACGCCCAGCCCGAGGAGGACGACACCGAAGGGGCGCTCGCCGACCGCATCGGCTACGAGGACCACGGTCTGGAGGGGATCGAGTACGTGGAGTCCCTCAAGCCGCTGATCGCCGAGCTCCCGGCACGCGACCGGCAGATCCTCTCGTTGCGCTTCGTGGGCAACATGACGCAGTCCGAGATCGGCGTCGAGCTGGGCATCTCCCAGATGCATGTGTCGCGGCTGCTCAGCCGCACCCTCGGGCGTCTGCGGCGGGGGCTGCTCGTGGAGGAGTGACCCGCTCCCCCTCCCCTTTCCCCGGTACGGCGCGGTGGGCCCGGTGAGACTTCCCTCACCGGGCCCTCGGCGTTCTCAGGACCGGCCGGTGGCGCGGCGCCGGCGTTCGGCCGGGGCGGGCAGGCGGAGGAAGGCCATGCACTCGATGTCGGCCCCGCTGGTGATCGTCTCGGTCCCCAGCGGGGCCTCGACACCGAGGACGGCGCCTGCCGGAACGCCGGCGACGAGCTCCGCGGGATCCCGGTCGTGGGCGCGCCGGACGTCGGTCGGGTCCGCCCACGAGGTGCCGAGCGGGGTGTCCTCGTCGTACTTCATGTCGAGGTGGGCGCGGTCCGCGGGCGACAGGACCAGCCGGGTGCCCGCCCGGGCGGCCGCCGTGGCGAACGGGGCCGTGGCCGCCGCCGACAGCAGGGCGCCGGTCAGCACACCTCGACGTCTCATCACCGAACGTCCACCGCCGGGACGGCCGCACCCCGCCCGCGCCTGGCGCGGGTCAGATCGATTCGCGCACCCCGCGCCGCCATACGGCGGACACCAGCGGCACACCGGGCCGGTAGGCGAGGTGGACGTGCGACGGGGCGTCCAGCACGACCACGTCGGCCCGCGCGCCGGGCGCGAGCCGTCCGACGTCGTCCCGGCGCAGCGCCAGCGCCCCGCCGAGGGTCGCGGCCCGCACCGCCTCGTCGGGGGTCATCCGCATGTCCCGCACGGCGACGGCCACGCAGAAGGGCATGGAACTGGTGAAGGAGGAGCCGGGGTTGCAGTCCGTGGACAGCGCGACGGTGGCGCCCGCGTCGATCAGCCGCCGCGCGTCGGGGTAGACCGCGCGGGTGGAGAACTCGGCGCCGGGCAGCAGCGTCGCCACCGTGCGGCCGTTCGCGAGCGCGTCGACGTCGGCGTCGGTGAGGTGGGTGCAGTGGTCGGCGGAGGCCGCGTCCAGCTCCACGGCGAGCTGCACGCCCGGGCCGTGGCCGAGCTGGTTGGCGTGCACCCGGGGCACCAGGCCGCGGGCGGCGCCGGCGGTGAGGATCGCGCGGGCCTGGTCGCCGTCGAAGGCGCCGCGCTCGCAGAAGACGTCGACCCAACGGGCGTACGGGGCGCAGGCGTCGAGCATGGGGCCGGTCACCAGGTCGACGTAGCCGGCCGGGTCGTCGGCGTACTCGGGGGCGACGATGTGCGCGCCGAGGAAGGTGACCTCGTCGGCGTGGTCGCCCGCGATGCGCAGGGCGCGGGCCTCGTCGTGCGGGGTGAGGCCGTAGCCGGACTTGGTCTCGATGGTGGTGGTGCCCTGGCGCAGGGCCTCGGCGACGTAGCGGGCGACGTTGGCGTGCAGTTCCTCGTCGCTCGCCGCGCGGGTGGCGGCGACGGTGGTGCGGATGCCGCCCGCGGTGTACGCCTGACCGGACATGCGGGCGTTGAACTCGCGGGTGCGGTCGCCGGCGAAGACCAGGTGCGAGTGGGAGTCGACGAAGCCGGGGATGACGGCCCGTCCTGCCGCGTCGTACGACTCGTCCGCTGCGGGCGCCGCGGCGGAGGGGCCGACCCAGGCCACGTGCTCGCCGTCGATGACGACGGCCGCATCCTCCAGCAGCCCGAGCGGGCCCTCCCCGAGCGCCGGGTCGTTGGTGACCAGGCTGCCGATGTGGGTGATGACGCTGCTGCTCATGACGGGTTTCCTTCGGCGGCGGGGACGGCGGAGATCGCGGCGGCCAGGGCCGCGCCCACGTCGTGGACGAGCTGGTGCGCGCCGTCGCGGACGACGTGGCGGCCGCCGACCACCGTGTGGCGGACGTCGGCCCCGGTGGCCGCGAAGACGGCGGTCTCGGCGCCGAGCCGGGCCGGGGGGCCCGCGGTGCGCGCGCTGTCCAGCGCGATGGTGGTGAAGTCGGCGAACGCGCCCGCCTCCAGCCGCCCGGCGTCGGCCCAGCCGAGCGAGGCGTGGCCGTCGGCGGTGGCGGCGCGCAGCAGCCGGGCGGCGGTCCAGTGCCCGCGGGTGCGGGTGCGCAGCCGCTCGTCCAGCTCCATGGCCCGGGCCTCCTCGAACAGGTCGATCACGGCGTGGCTGTCGCTGCCGAGGCTGAGCGGGCTGCCCGCCTCCTGCAGCCGCTTCGCCGGGCCGATCCCGTCGGCGAGGTCCCGTTCGGTGGTGGGGCACATGCAGATCGTGGTGCCGGAGCCGCCGAGCAGCGCGATGTCCTCGTCCGTGAGGTGCGTGGCGTGCACGGCCGAGGTGCGCGGGCCGAGCACGCCGTGGTCGGCGAGGAGCCGGGTGGGGGTGACGCCGTGCGCCGCGTGGCAGGCCTCGTTCTCGGCGGGCTGCTCGGACAGGTGGACGTGCAGCGGCGCCTGGCGGTCCTCGGCCCAGCGCACGACGGTGGCCAGCTGGGCGGCGGGCACCGCGCGCACCGAGTGGACAGCCGCGCCGATCCGCGCGTGCGGCCGGTCGGCGAGGGCGGAGGCGCGTTCGGCCCACGCCTCGGCGTCGACGTCGCTGAAGCGCAGCTGGTGCGGTTCTGGGGCGGCGCCGAAGCCGGAGGAGAGGTAGGCGGTGTCGAGGAGGGTGATCCGGATGCCCGCCTCGGCGGCGGCGGCGATCAGCGCCTCGCCCATGGCGTTGGGCTCCTCGTAGGGCGCGCCGCCCGGCCGGTGGTGCACGTAGTGGAACTCGCCGACGCAGGTGATGCCCGCCAGGGCCATCTCCGCGTACGCGGCGCGGGCGAGGTCGAAGTACGTGTCGGGGGTGAGCGCGGCCGCCACCCGGTACATGGCCTCGCGCCAGGTCCAGAAGGTGCCGCTGCCCTGCTGCACGGTGCCGCGCAGGGCCCGGTGGAAGGCGTGGCTGTGTGCGTTGGCCAGGCCCGGCAGGGTGAGCCCGCGCAGCGTCACGGCCCCGACGGGCGGTGCGGCGGCCCCGGTGCGCACGGCGGCGATCCGGCCGTCGGCGGCGGTGTCGACGACCACGCCCCGTTCGACGCGGCCGCCCGTCCACGCGTACTCGGCCCAGTAGCTCTGCGGCGTCAGCGACACGCCAGGCCCTCCAGTACGTCGGCGAGTGCGGTCACCCCGGCCAGGCAGTCGTCCTCGGTGGCCGTCTCGGCCGGGGAGTGCGAGACCCCGGTGGGGTTCCGTACGAACAGCATGGCGGTCGGGACGGCCTCGGAGAGGATGCCGGCGTCGTGTCCCGCGCCGGTCGGCAGCACGGGCACGTCCCCCAGCAGCTTGACGAGCTCGTCGCGCAGGCCGTGCGCGAACTCCACGACCGGGGTGAAGGACTCCCGGGTGACCTCCACCCGGACGCCGTCGCGCTCGCCCCGCTCGACCGCGGCACGCTCGATCTCGCCGACGACCTCGGCCAGGGTGGCCTCGTCGGCGGCGCGCGAGTCCAGCCAGCCGCGCACGAGGGAGGCGATGGCGTTGACGCCGTTGGGCTCGACGCCGACCTTGCCGAAGGTGGCCAGCGCCCCGGCGAGCCGCGCCTTCTTGCGGGCCGCCAGCACGGTGTTGGCGTACGTCAGCATCGGGTCGCGGCGGTCCTCCAGGCGGGTGGTGCCCGCGTGGTTGGCCTCGCCGCGGAAGTCGAACCGCCAGCGGCCGTGCGGCCAGATGGCGGAGGCGACGCCCACGGCGTGCGGGGTGTCGGCCAGGGCGCGGCCCTGCTCCACGTGCAGTTCGACGAACGCGCCGATGCGGGCGAGGCGTTCGGGGTCGGGGCCGATCGCCTCGGGGTCGTGCCCGGCGCGTTCCATGGCCTGCGCGAGGGTGACCCCGTCGCCGTCGCGCAGCTCCCGGGCCTTCTCGGCGGACAGCTGCCCGGCGGTCAGCCGGGAGCCGACGCAGGCCAGCCCGAAGCGGGCGCCCTCCTCGTCGCCGAAGTTGACGATCGCCAGCGGCCTGACGGGGGCGGCGCCGCGGGCGCGCAGCTCGTCCAGCGCCGCGAAGGACGACACGACGCCGAGCGGGCCGTCGAAGGCGCCGCCGTCGGGCACCGAGTCCAGGTGCGAACCGGTGACGACGGCGTCCCCGGCGGTGGCATCGCCGAGCCAGGCCCACTGGTTGCCGTTGCGGTCCAGCTCGTACGCCAGACCGCGGCTCTCGGCCTGCGCCCGGAACCAGGCGCGGCAGTCGGTGTCCGCGCCGGTCCAGGCGTAGCGGCGGTAGCCCCCGGAGCCGGAGTCGCGGCCGATGGGCCGCAACTCCGTCCACATCCCGTGGAACGAGGAGGTCACGCCTCCCCGCCTTCGGCGCCCTCGCGCATCGGAACCCGCACACCGCGCTCGGCGGCGACCTCCTCGGCGCGCTCGTACCCGGCGTCGACGTGCCGGATGACACCCATGCCGGGGTCGTTGGTGAGCACGCGGCGGATCTTCTCGCCCGCCAGCTTGGTGCCGTCGGCGACGGTGACCTGGCCGGCGTGGATGGAGCGGCCGATGCCGACGCCGCCGCCGTGGTGGATGGAGACCCAGGAGGCGCCGGAGGCGACGTTGACCATGGCGTTGAGCAGCGGCCAGTCGGCGATGGCGTCCGAGCCGTCTAGCATGGCCTCGGTCTCGCGGTACGGGGAGGCCACGGAGCCCGCGTCGAGGTGGTCGCGGCCGATGACGACCGGGGCGGCCAGGGTGCCGTCGGCGACCATCTCGTTGAAGCGCTCGCCGGCCTTGTCGCGCTCGCCGTAGCCGAGCCAGCAGATGCGCGCGGGCAGGCCCTGGAAGTGGACGCGCTCACCGGCCATCTTGATCCAGCGGGCCAGCGACTCGTTCTCCGGGAAGAGCTCCAGGATCGCCTTGTCGGTCTTGGCGATGTCGGCCGGGTCGCCGGACAGCGCCGCCCAGCGGAAGGGGCCCTTGCCCTCGCAGAACAGCGGGCGGATGTAGGCCGGGACGAAGCCGGGGAAGGCGAACGCCCGCTCGTAGCCCGCGAGCTGGGCCTCGCCGCGGATGGAGTTGCCGTAGTCGAAGACCTCGGCGCCCGCGTCCATGAAGCCGACCATCGCCTCGACGTGCCTGGCCATCGCCTCGCGGGCCCGCTGGGTGAACTCGGCGGGCTTCTCAGCGGCGTACGAGGCCATGTCCTCGAAGTCGACGCCGATCGGCAGGTACGCCAGCGGGTCGTGGGCGGAGGTCTGGTCGGTGACGATGTCGATGGGCGCGTCCATGGCCAGCAGCTGCGGCACCAGCTCGGCGGCGTTGCCGAGGACGCCGATGCTCAGCGGCTTGCGCCGGTCGCGGGCCTCGGTGGCCAGCGCGAGGGCGTGCTCCAGGGAGTCGGCGCGCACGTCCAGGTAGCGGTGCTCGATGCGGCGCTCGATGGCGCGCGGGTCGACGTCGATGCAGATCGCGACGCCGCCGTTCATGGTGACGGCGAGCGGCTGGGCGCCGCCCATGCCGCCGAGTCCGGCGGTGAGGGTGATGGTGCCGGCCAGGCTGCCGCCGAACTTCTTCTCGGCGACGGCGGCGAAGGTCTCGTAGGTGCCCTGCAGGATGCCCTGGGTGCCGATGTAGATCCAGGAACCGGCGGTCATCTGGCCGTACATGGTCAGGCCCAGCGCCTCCAGGCGGCGGAACTCCTCCCAGTTGGCCCAGTCGCCCACGAGGTTGGAGTTGGCGATGAGCACGCGCGGCGCCCACTCGTGGGTCTGCATCACGCCGACCGGGCGGCCGGACTGGACGAGCATCGTCTCGTCCTGCTTGAGGCTCTGGAGGGTCCGCACCATGGCGTCGAAGGACCGCCAGTCGCGGGCGGCCTTGCCGGTGCCGCCGTAGACGACCAGCTTCTCGGGGTGCTCGGCGACCTCGGGGTCGAGGTTGTTCTGCAGCATGCGCAGTGCGGCTTCCTGCTGCCAGCCCTGCGTCGTGAGCGCGCTGCCGCGCGGTGCGCGTACGGTCCTCGGTCCGGCGCCGGTTCCGGTCATGCCCCTGCCTCCTCGCGACTGGATTGAGTCATTCACATCCTGGTCTGCTGAATAGCACTAGTCAACCGGGTCGCCGTGCCTCTCCTGGGCCTGCCGCGGGGACGTTCCCGGGTCATGTTCCCCCTCGGGCAGGTCGTACCCGCCCGGGGCCCGCCCCTCACGGGCCCGCCCCGGCCGGCCCGGGCCTGACACGATGGCCGTATGACCGAGGAACCTGCGGCACGACGGGAACGGGCACTGCGCGCGGCGGTCGAGCGGGGTCTGATCGGCCCGGACCGGCCCGTGGTCGGACTGCTCGACCTGGACGGGGTCCGGGCGGCCGCCGCCGATCTGCGGGCGGCCTTCGCCACCCCCGGGGTGGAGGTCACCCACACCTTCGCGGTCAAGGCGGCCTCGCTGGTGCCGGTGCTGCGGCTGCTGTCCGAGGAGGGCGTCGGCGCGGAGGTCGCCAGCCCCGGCGAGCTCGCCCTGGCCCGGGCGGCGGGCGTACCCCCCGGCAGGATCGTGCTGGACTCCCCCGCCAAGACCCCGGACGAACTCCGGGAGGCGCTGGCCCTCGGCATCGCGCTCAACGCCGACAACCCGCAGGAACTGGCGCGCCTGGACCGGCTGGTGCCGCCCGGCACCACCGCCGCCCCGCTGGGTCTGCGCGTCAACCCCCAGGTCGGCGCGGGCAGCATCGGGGCGATGAGCACGGCCACCGCCACGTCGAAGTTCGGCGTCGCCCTGCGCGACGAGGGCGCGGTGGACTGGGTGGTCCGCGCCTACCTCGACCGGCCCTGGCTGACCCGGCTGCACACCCACACCGGGTCGCAGGGCGTGCCCCTGGAACTGATGGCGGCCGGCGTCCGCGCGGCCTACGAGCTCGCCGAGCGGATCAACACGGCGGCGGGGCGGCGGCAGGTCACCACCCTCGACATCGGCGGCGGCCTGCCGGTCAACTTCGCCTCCGACGAGGTCCGGCCGGGCTTCCGCGCCTACGCCGACGCACTCCGCGCCGCCGTGCCCGGGCTCTTCGACGGGCGGTACGCGCTGGTGACGGAGTTCGGGCGGTCGCTGGTGGCCAAGCAGGGCACGATCCTGGCGCGGGTGGAGTACGCCAAGAGCGCCGGGGGCCGGGCGATCGCCGTGACGCACGCCGGCGCCCAGGTCGCCACGCGTACGGTCTTCGCGCCCGGCGCCTGGCCGCTGCGGGTACTGGCGCTGGACCCGAAGGGGCGGCCCAAGGACGGCGAGCCGGTCGTCCAGGACGTCGCCGGGCCGTGCTGCTTCGCGGGCGACCTCGTCGCGACGGCGCGCGAGCTGCCGCTGCTCGCCGAGGGCGACCTCGTGGCGCTGCCCGACACGGGGGCGTACTACTTCTCGACGCACTTCTCGTACAACTCGCTGCCCCGCCCCGCCGTCCACGGCTACTCCGGGCCCGGCCCGGCCTTCCGCACCCTGCGCCGCGCGCAGACCCTCGAGGACCTCGTACGGGAGAGCGGCGGCTGAACCGGCGCCGCCGTCACCCGGACGGCTCAGCCGGCCGCCGCGACGCGGCGGCGGGGTGAGCCGCCGGGACCGGCGTCGCCGGCCACCGGCCCGGTGGCCTCGTAACCGGGGACGGACCGGGCGGCGGGACCGCGTCCCGCGTGCTCGGGCCGGACCCACAGCAGCGTGTCGTGCGCCCGCTCCCAGCGCCCCAGGCGCACCGCCTTCGCCCACAGCCCCGCCCCGGCGCCCGCGAGCAGCATCCCCGCCGCCGCCGGCGCCGCGACGCCGGACGCGAGGGCCGCCGCGAACGCCCCGAGCAGCCACCACCGGCGGGCCCGGACCCAGGCGCGGGCGGTCACCCGGCGGTCCTGCAGGAAGACGCTCCGGGGCGCGCGCTCGGCCTCCTCCGCGAGGGCCGTGTACCGCCGCCGGCGCGCCAGGAAGGCCACCACGGCCGCGACCACGAAGAGCGCCGCACCGCCCAGCACCCCGATGCGGCGGCCGGTCAGTCCGGGCACGAAGACCCCGACGCCCGCGGCCACCACCCCCAGCCACCACAACCACCGCCCCGGCACCCGCACCAGGACCGCCACCCGTGCCAGCACGTACGCTCCACGCACCACCGCTGCCTCCTCCTCCACGGCTCGATCCGAGAGTGCTGGAGAGGGAGGTTACTCACGGAACATCAGAATTCCGTGAGAACGGCACCGCATGCGGGGCCCCGGAGGCAGTGATACCACTGAAACCAGGGGCCTCTGGGGCTGGAGTGGTGCGTATGAACATCGTGGTCGACCTCAATCGCTGCCAGGCGTACGCGCAGTGCGCGTTCCTCGCTCCCGAGGTCTTCGAGCTGCACGGCGAGGAGGCGCTGCTGTACGTCCCGGCCGTCCCGGAGGACCAGCAGGAGCGCGTCCACCGGGCCGCGGTGGCGTGCCCGGTGCAGGCCATCCTCGTGGGCGGGGCGGCTGGTGCCGATGTCCGGTGAGCTGCGCGACGGGCGCATCGTCGTCGTCGGCGCGTCCCTGGCCGGTCTGCGGGCCGCCGAGACACTGCGCGACGAGGGGTTCGAGGGGTCGCTGACCCTGGTGGGCGACGAGCCGCATCCGCCGTACGACCGGCCGCCGCTGTCCAAGCAGGTGCTGCTCGGCCGGGTGCCCGCGACGGGGACCGGGCTCCCCGCGCGCCGCCCGGTGGACGCGCAGTGGAAGCTGGGCGTCGCCGCCACGGGGGTCGACGGGATGGGCAAGCGGGTCTTCCTCGCGAACGGCGAGGAAGTGCCGTACGACCGCCTGCTGATCGCCACCGGCACCCGCGCGCGGCCCTGGCCGAACCCCGCCGAGGCCGCCCTGGACGGCGTGTTCGCGCTGCGGACCAGCGACGACGCGGCCGGGCTCGCCGAGCGGCTGGACGCCGGGCCCCGGCGGGTGCTGGTGATCGGCGCCGGGTTCACCGGCTCGGAGATCGCCTCCGCCTGCCGGGAGCGGGACATCCCCGTGACCGTGGTGGAGCGCGGGCCCGCGCCCCTGGTGGGCGCGCTCGGCGGGACGCTCGCCGCGGTCGCCGCGGAGATGCACCGCAGGCACGGGGTCGACCTCCGCTGCGGGGTGCAGGTCACCTCACTGGAGGGTGACGGCCGGCTGACCGGCGCCCGGCTCTCGGACGGGAGCACCGTCGAGGCGGACGTGGCGGTGGTCGCCCTCGGCGCCGTCCGCAACACCGAGTGGCTGGCCGAGTCGGGCCTGGCCGCGGGCCCGCGCGGCGTGACGTGCGACGCCGGCTGCCGCGCCTTCAACATGTACGGCATCGTCACCGACGACGTGTTCGTCGCCGGAGACGTGGCCCGCTTCCCGCACCCGCTCTTCGGCTACCAGCTGATCGCCCTGGAGCACTGGGGCAACGCGGTCGCGCAGGCCGAGGTGGCGGCGCACAACATGGTCAGCGCGGGGCCCTTCCGGCGGCCGCACCTGGCGGTGCCGACCTTCTGGTCCAGCCAGTTCGGCCACAACATCAAGTCGGTGGGCGTGCCCACCTACTCCGACCAGGTCGTCGTCGCCCAGGGCTCGCTGCGCGAGGCCCGGCTGGTCGTCGTCTACGGCTACAAGGGCCGCATCACGGCGGCGGTGTCGGTGAACCGGGCCAAGTGGCTGGAGTACTACCAGAACCTGATCGAGACGGCCGCGCCGTTCCCGCCCGAGCCCGGGGCCGCCGACCGCACCGCCCCGATGATCCCCCTGCCGTCCGACGTACCCGACCCCGCGGTGCTCTCGCACGGCCCGACGGTCGCCCTCACCGGTCATCTGCCGGACCGGCGCCTGACCCTGGTGCGTCCCGGCGGCTGAGGCCGCCGCCGACCGCACCGCGGACGGGCCGTGGCAGGACGCCGGGGCCCACGACGACGAGGAGCTCCCGCGCATGGCTGCGGACACGCTGTTCCGAAGGATCACCGACTACGCCAGCCGGCCCGATCCGTACCCGCTGTACGCCGAACTCCGCGAGAGCAAGGTGGCGCCGCAGGACGACGGCAGCTATCTCGTCGGCACGTACCACGAGATCACGGCCCTGCTCCACGACCCGCGGATCAGCTCCGACCGGCGCCACCGCAGCGACCCGGAGGAGGCCCGGCTGGCCGCGGAACTGGCGCCGTCCTTCATCGGCCTGGACGACCCCGAGCACGACCGGCTCCGCCGCACCGCGATGCGGCCCTTCGGCCCGCCGCACACCCCCGGCCGGGTGGACGCCATGCACGGCGAGCTCGTCCGCATCGCCGACGAACTCGTCGCCGGGCTCCGCGGCAGGCAGCGCGTCGACGTCGTCGACGACTTCGCCTACCCGCTCCCCGTCACCGTGATCTGCCGGCTGCTGGGCGTGCCCCAGGAGGACGAGCCGAAGTTCCGCGGCTGGTCCGACGCGATCGTCGGCGGACTGGACCTCAACCCCGACCAGGACCCCACCGAGCGCACGCAGGCCGCCACCGAGGCCCGCCGGGCGATGGGGGTCTACCTGGGCGGGCTGGCCGAGGCGCGGCGCGGCAAGCCCTCCGACGACCTGCTGTCGGCGTTCGTCAACGACCAGGACCCGGCCGGCGGGCTGACCCCGATCGAGCTGATGGTCACCTCGGTGCTGCTGCTCGTCGCCGGGCACGAGACCACCGTCAACCTGATCACCAACGGGATGCTCACCCTGCTGCGCCGGCCCGACCAGCTGGAACTGCTGCGCCGCGAACCGGCCCTGATGCCGCAGGCGGTGGAGGAACTGCTGCGGTTCGAGCCGCCCGTGCAGATGCTGCCCCAGCGCACCCCGCTGGTGGACGTCGAGATCGCGGGGGTCACCGTGCCCAAGGGGGCGCCGCTGATCCTGGTGCTCGCCTCCGGCAGCCGCGATCCGCAGCGGTTCCGCGACGCGGACCGGTTCGACCCGCAGCGCACGGACAACCAGCACCTGGGCTTCGGCAGCGGCGTCCACAGCTGCTTCGGGGCGCCGCTCGCCCGGCTGGAGGCGCAGATCGCCCTCACCGCCCTGCTGCGCACCCTGGACGGCCCCCGGCTGGTGGACGACCCGCCCCCGTACCGGCGCAGTCCGGTGCTGCGCGGTCCCCGCCATCTGCTCGTGGAGCACGACGGGGTGCGCGCCTGACCACGGGGTGCGCGCCTGACCATGGGCCGGACCCGGTCCCGGGTCACTCCACGAACAGGCCCTCCGCGGCGGCCTTGGCGTCGAACTCCTCCAGCCGCGCCTGCGCGTCCGGCAGCCCGTCGCACATCGCCTCCAGCAGCACCCGCCCGAGCAGCATCGGCGCGCACGCGGTGTCGAAGGCGAGCCCTGTGCCGACGGCCGCCGGGAGCAGGACGTCCGAGTGGGCGGCGACCGGCGCGAAGGCGCTGTCGGCGACGGTGACGACGGTGAGCCCGCACGAGCGGGCGTACTCCAGGGCCTCGACCACCTCGCGCGGGTGCCGGGGCAGCGCGAAGCACAGCAGGGCGCTCGCCCCGGCCCTCACGGCCGCGTCGACGCGGTCGGCGAGCATGCTGCCGGCCTCGTCGAGGAGGCGGACGTCGGGGTGCACCTTGGCCGCGAAGTAGCAGAAGCCCCGGGCCTGGGCGGCCGCGGCGCGCAGCCCCAGCACGGGCAGCGGCCGGGACGCGGCGAGCAGGGCGCCCGCGCGGGCGACGGGGGCCGGGTCGGCGAGCAGCGCCGCGAGGTGCCGCAGGTTCTCGATCTCGGCCTGCACCGCTTCCTGGTACTCGTTGTACGCGTCCCCGGCCGGCTGCCCCTGGGGCCCCGCGGCGGGGACGACCTCGCGCAGGTGGCGGCGGAGCGCGGGGTAGCCGTCGAAGCCGAGCGCGACGGCGAAGCGGGTCACGGAGGGCTGGCTCACCCCGGCGAGTTCCGCCACCTCGACGCTGGACAGGAAGGGCGCGTCGGCGGCCCGGCGGACGAGGCAGTGGGCGATACGGCGCTGGGTGGGCGTGAGCCGGTGCGCTTCGAACAGCTTCACCAGGCGCGCCGACGCGGTGTCCGTCCCGTCGGCTCCGGTGGCGTTCTCGGTGGCCATGACGCCCTCTCCGCTCGGCCATTCATGTGCCGATGACTCTGCATGATTCCATACAGGAGGGCAAGGCGCCCGGGCTCACGCGGGCGGCAGCAGCTTCTTCTGCGGTTTGCCCATCGCGTTGCGCGGCAGTTCGGTCAGGAAGCGGACCTTGCGGGGGCGTTTGTGCGCCGACAGGTGGCCGGCCACGAAGTCGATCAGCTCGCGTTCGCCGACCCCGTCCGCCACCACGTAGGCCACGATCTCCTGGCCGAGGTCGGCGTGCGGGGCGCCCACCACGGCCGCCTCGCGCACCGCGGGGTGGTCCAGCAGGGCGTTCTCCACCTCGCCCGCGCCGATCCGGTAGCCGCCGGACTTGATCAGGTCGGTGGACGCCCGGCCGACGATCCGGTGCATGCCGTCCGGCTCGATCGCCGCGATGTCCCCGGTGCGGAACCAGCCGTCCTCGGTGTACGAGGCCGCGGTCGCCTCCGGCCGTCCCAGGTAGCCGTCGAAGAGGGTGGGCCCGGTGAGCTGGAGCTCGCCGATCTCCGCGCCCGGCTCCGCGGCGATCCGGGTGCGGATCCCCGGCAGCGGCAGCCCGACGGAGCCGGGGCGCCGCTCCCCGGCTGCCCGGGTGCTGACTGTGATCAGGGTCTCGGTCATGCCGTAGCGCTCGACCGGCCGCTGTCCGGTCAGCGCCTCCAGGTCGCGGAAGACCGGCGCCGGCAGCGGCGCGCTGCCGGAGACCAGCAGCCGGGCGCCGCTCAGCGCCCGGGCGGACTCCGTATCCCGCGCGACCCGGCCCCAGACGGTCGGCACGCCGAAGTACAGGCTGCCGCCCGCCGCCGCGTACGCCTGCGGCGTCGGGCGGCCGGTGTGGACCAGACGGCTCCCGGTGCGCAGCGCGCCGAGCACGCCGAGCACCAGACCGTGCACGTGGAAGAGCGGCAGCCCGTGGACGAGGGTGTCCTCCGGCGTCCACTCCCAGGCCCCGGCGAGGGCGTCCAGGTCGGCGGCGACCGCGCGGCGCGGGACGAGGACGCCCTTGGGCGCCCCGGTGGTGCCGGAGGTGTACAGGACGAGGGCCGTGGTGTCCGGGTCCGGCTCGGGGCCGTCCCAGGACCGGCGCTCGGTGAGGACGGCCGGGGGCGCCTGCACGGCCCCGGAGTCGCGCAGGATGTGGTCGCGCTCGGCCGGCCCCGCGTCGGGAGGCACCGGGACGACCGGGACGCCCGCCAGGAGACCGCCGACGACCGCCGCGACCGTCTCCAGGGACGGCGTCGCGTGCACCGCGACCGCCGGGGCACCCGCGACGCGCGCCGCGAAGGCGCCCGCGGCGCCGAGCAGTTCCTCGCGCGAGCAGGTGCGTCCGTCGACGGTGACCGCGTCCGGGCGGTCGGACGGGGCGTGGTGGAGGGCGGTCAGCAGGCGCGGCACGGGTCCGGTCACGGGACGACCCTACTGGGGGCGACCCCTGAGAAGGTTCGGGGGTTTCCCCCAGTGCCCCGGGGCGGCGCGGTCCGTACGGTCGTGTCATGGACGCCCGTGACCCAGAGCTCGAGAAGGAATTCGCCGCCACCATCCAGGCGCGCAAGGACCTGGGGGAGGAGTACGAGTCGGCCCTCATCGACTCCTTCCTGGAGAAGATGGACCGGCGCATCGACTCCCAGGTCGAGCGGCAGGTGCGCCGCGAACTGGCCGAGAGCCAGACGGCGTTCGCCCGGGCCGGCCGCCGGGTCGGCCCGGAGGCGCGCGGCCGGGACGGCAGCCGTTTCGGCGCCCGCTACGGCTTCGGGGCGTTCTCCTTGATCATGGCCATCCCGCTGTCCGCCATCGCGGCCGACAAGGCCGACCTGGCGGGGCTGCTCGTCGCCTGGATCGGCATCGTCGCCGTCAACGCCGCCCATTCGCTGGGCTGGCTGTTCCACGAGCGCAGCGCCGCCCCGCGCCGCGGCAAGGACCCGGACGCCTGGGAGGACTGACCGCCCGGCGGCGGGCGCGCCGTGGTCCGCGGCGCCGGCCGCCTTCCCGCGGCCCTACGCGGTGAGCAGCGCCACGACCCGGCGGGCCGCGCTCTCGTCGCGCGCCGCGGCGAAGGGCAGCGGCCCGGCGGCCATGCGGAACGGCAGCCCGTCCGCGCCGAGCACCGTTCCGCCCGTCTCGGCGACCAGCAGGATGCCGGCGGAGTGGTCCCAGGGGTTGTCGTAGGCGTAGGTGGCCGCGTCCAGCCGCCCGAGCGCGACGTCGAGGTAGTCGCAGCCGGCGGAGCCGCTCGCCCAGGGCTTGACGCCGTGCGCCGCCCCCAGCTCGTACAGCCGCCGGTGCTGGTCGGCGGTGAGGTGCGCGGGCCGGGCGCCGGCCACCAGCAGCACCTCGTCCGCGTCCGGCGCGCCGCCGGGGGCCGCCCGCAGCGGCCGGCCGCCCGCCTGCGCGCCCTCGCCGCGCCGGGCGGTGGCGAGGATCCCTTCGACGGGCCGGTACGTCCAGGAGGCGAGCAGCTCACCGCGCGCGGCGAGGGCGACCTGGGTGACGAACGCGGAGTCGCCGCGGACGAAGTTGGAGGTGCCGTCGACCGGGTCGACGATCCAGACGGGATCCTCGCCCAGCAGCGCCCCGAGCAGCGCGGGATCGGCGTGCACGGCCTCCTCGCCGATGACGGCGGAGCCCGGCAGCAGGCGGGTGAGCGTACGGGTGAGACGTTCCTCGACACGGCGGTCGGCGACCGTGACGAGGTCCAGCGGGCCCTTCTTCTCGTCGACGTCGCCCTCGGCGAGGCGGCCGAAGCGGGCGAGCGCCTCCTCGTCGGCCACGGTGCGTATGGACTCCTCGACGGCTGCGAACGTCTGTGCGCTGATCACGGCGGCCACTCAACCAGAAGAGCGGCCCGCGCGTCGGCGCGGACCGCTCTTCCACAGATTGCGCGGGAACCGCCGCACCCCCGGTCACCCGGGGGGCGGGACGACGGCGGTCCCCGCGAGGGACGCGGGCCGGATCAGGGCCGGGCCACGCGTCCTGGGGTCACCATGGAAGTCCGGGAGCCGCTCCGGAGGTCCTTGGTGCCACATCCGTGGTGTCGGCCGGGCGACCGGTGCGCCGTCCGCCGACATCCACCAATGTGCCGGAGCCGTGTTAAGGGCGTGCTGCGGGCACGTGACGTGGGTGTACCACTTCCGCGAACCTGCGGCGGAGCCGCCCGGGGACGTCCCGGGTGCCGCTACTTGGCCTCCTCGGCGAGGAAGGCGAGCAGGTCCTGGCGGCTGACCACGCCCGTCGGCTTGCCCTCGACCAGCACGATCGCGGCGTCGGCCGAGCCCAGCACGGTCATCAGGTCGCCGACCGGCTCGCCGGAGCCCACCTGCGGCAGCGGCGCGCTCATGTGCCGCTCCAGCGGGTCGTCGAGGGTGGCGCGCTTGGTGAACAGCGCGTCGAGCAGCTCCCGCTCCACGACGGAGCCGATGACCTCGGCGGCCATGACGTCGGGGTGGCCGGCGCCCGGCTTCACGATCGGCATCTGCGAGACGCCGTACTCGCGCAGCACCTCGATGGCCTGGCCGACCGTCTCCTCGGGGTGCATGTGCACCAGGTGCGGGATGCCGCCGTCCTTGCGGTCCAGCACGTCGGAGACGCGGGCCTGGCCGGTGCCCTCCTCCAGGAAGCCGTAGTCGGCCATCCACTCGTCGTTGAAGATCTTCGACAGGTAGCCGCGGCCGGAGTCCGGCAGCAGGACGACGACGACGTCGTCCGGGCCGAGCCGCTCGGCCACGCGCAGCGCCGCGACGACGGCCATGCCGCAGGAGCCGCCGACGAGCAGGCCCTCCTCCTTGGCGAGGCGGCGGGTCATCTGGAAGGAGTCCTTGTCCGAGACCGCGACGATCTCGTCCGCGACGGTGCGGTCGTAGGCGGTGGGCCAGAAGTCCTCACCGACGCCCTCGACGAGGTACGGGCGGCCCGAGCCGCCGCTGTAGACGGAGCCCTCCGGGTCGGCGCCGACGACCTTCACCCTGCCGTCCGAGGCGTCCTTCAGGTAGCGGCCGGTGCCGGAGATGGTGCCGCCGGTGCCGACGCCCGCCACGAAGTGCGTGATCTTCCCCTCGGTCTGCTCCCACAGCTCAGGGCCGGTGGAGTGGTAGTGCGAGGCCGGGTTGTTGGGGTTGCTGTACTGGTCCGGCTTCCAGGCGTTCGGGGTCTCGCGCACCAGCCGGTCGGAGACGTTGTAGTACGAGTCCGGGTGCTCGGGGTCCACGGCGGTGGGGCAGACCACGACCTCGGCGCCGTAGGCGCGCATGACGTTGATCTTGTCCGCGGAGACCTTGTCAGGGCAGACGAAGATGCAGTGGTAGCCCTTCTGCTGGGCCACGATCGCCAGGCCGACGCCCGTGTTGCCCGAGGTGGGCTCCACGATCGTGCCGCCGGGCCTGAGTTCGCCGCTCTTCTCCGCGGCCTCGATCATCCGCAGCGCGATGCGGTCCTTGACCGAACCACCGGGGTTGAAGTACTCGACCTTGGCCAGGACGGTCGCCTGGATTCCTGCCGTCACGCTGTTGAGCCTCACCAGCGGGGTGTTGCCGACGAGGCTGATCATCGAGTCGTGGAACTGCACCATTGTCTCCGGGTTCTCCGTGATTGTGAGGCCAGGGTAAGCGGTTTTCCCGCACGGGACCGCCCCTGCCGGGACCGGGCCCCGCATGCTTCACATTGGTGTTACCTACGCCCCGGAAGGTCCGGTTGTAGAGTCACACCGTGGCGCGATCACGACACGTCGCAGTTACGACACCGGTCTTGTACAACCGGGGGGTGAGCAATGCCTGACGAGAAGCACCCGGACACCGCAGGCGCGGGCACGGGCAACGCCGACTACGCCGCCGCCCTCAGCGGTCTGGCCGTCGTGGAGTCCGGTCTCGCCTCCGTGCGGGAACGGCTCACGGCGCTCGCCGCCGTACGCCCGTCACGGCCGGCCGAGCCGGTGATGCCGGGCGGGATCGCCGAGGTGATCCACGGCGAGGCGGAGCAGCAGCACATGGTCGAACAGCTGCAGCGCGAGGCCCGCAAGGAGGTGCTGACCTTCGTGCGGCCGCCGTACGTCGCCGCGGCGGGCAACATGGTGCAGAAGGAGCGGCTGACCGCCGGGGTGGAGTATCGCTCGCTGTACGAGACGACGGCCCTGGTGTACCCCGGTGCGGCGGACATGCCGGGCTTCGTCGAGCCGGGCGAGCTGGCCCGGGCGGCGCCGAGCGTGCCGATGAAGCTGATGATCGTCGACGCCGAGCGGGCGCTGCTGCCGCTGTCCGGCGGCCGCGACCGCTCCGTGGTCTCCTCCGCCGGCCTCCTGCTGCTGCACCCCTCGGTGCTGGTGGACGCGCTGCTGGAGCTCTTCGAGGACCGCTGGCTGCGCGGCACGCCGCTGCGCATGCCCCCGCTCGGCGGCGAGCCCGAGGAGGACCCGGAGTTCCCCGGCTCCCCCGAACTGGACGAGCAGTTGCTCTCGCTGCTGATGTCCGGGCTGCCCGACAAGGCCATCGCCTCCCAGCTCGGGATATCCCTGCGCACGCTGCAGCGCAGGATCCGGTCCCTGATGGAGTCCACCGGAACCGCCAACCGCACCCAGCTCGCCTGGTTCGTCGCTCAGCAGCGGCTGACCTGAGTCCGGGCCGTGCAGCGGTTGCGGCGGGCGTCGGACGGGGCAACAAATCGTTGTACGGGTCGGGCCACGGGGGCCCGCACACCCGGCGCGGGAGGTGGACGTTGTCCAGGGCAAGGGTGGCGCGGCGGATCGCGACGGCCGCCGCGTACGGAGGAGGCGGCATCGGGCTGCTGGGCGGCGCCGCGGTCGGCCTGCTGCTGACCGAGGGCGCGCTCGCCCGCAGGGCCGTGGGCGGTTCCGACGCGGTCCCGCCCCGCGCGGACGGCGTCTACGGCGCCGCCTTCGCGCTGAGCACCGACGAGCGGCCGATCGTGCTGGCCCTCGTGGGCGACTCCACGGCGGCGGGCCAGGGTGTGCACCGGGCGAGCCAGACCCCCGGGGCGCTGCTGGCGTCAGGGGTGGCGGCGGTGGCGGAACGGCCGGTACGGCTGGTCAACGTGGCCAACCCCGGCGCACAGTCCGACGACCTGGCCCGCCAGGTCGATCTTCTGCTGGGGTCCGGCCCCGGCACCGCCCCCGGTCTGTGCGTGATCATGATCGGGGCGAACGACGTGACCCGGCGGATGCCGCTGGCCGTCTCGGTGCGGCTGCTGTCCGACGCGGTGCGGCGGCTGCGCGAGGCAGGCTGCGAGGTGATCGTCGGGACCTGCCCCGACCTGGGCACCATCGAGCCGGTCTACCAGCCGCTGCGCTGGATCGCGCGCCGGCTGAGCCGCCAGCTCGCGGCCGCGCAGACGATCGCGGTGGTCGGCATCGGCGGCCGTACCGTGTCCCTGGGCGACATGCTCGGACCCGAGTTCGAGTCACGCCCCCGCGAGATGTTCGGCCCGGACAACTACCACCCGTCGGCCGAGGGGTACGCGACCGCGGCCATGGCGATGCTGCCGACCCTCTGCTCCGCCGTCGGGCTGTGGCCCGAGGAGGACGAGCGCCCCGACGCCCGGCGCGGCGAGGGCTTCCTCCCGGTGGCCCAGGCCGCCGCGGAAGCCGCGGGCGAGGCGGGCACCGAGGTCACCCCGGCCGTCGGCACGGTCTCGGGTCCCCGCGGCCGCTGGGCCCTGCTCAAGCGGCGCCGCCGTCGCCGCCTCCCCGACGCGACCGAGCCGGCCGCCACGGCGGCGGCCGAGGCCGCCCAGAACTAGCGCCTCCGGCGGTGTGCGGGCCCTTCGGACGGCGGTACGCGCCGCGGCCGTCCGCGGGTCCGCTGCGCCTGCGGCGGGCAGTCTCCCACCCACCCACCCACCCGAACCCCGGACCACCAGCCACCGGCAGAGGCACCCATCCCGCACCGCCGCCCTCCGCAGAAGGCGCGCGGTCACGGACGCTGCAGGGTCAGCGCACGGGCGCCCTGCAGCACCGGGGCGGCGCCGGAGCGGCAGCCTGCCGCCGTGCACTGCTCCGCTGCGCCCGCGGCGGAGTCGCGGTCACGGACGCACAAGGCGCCCTGTCGGCGCCCGCCGCACCGCGGCCGCGACCCCGGGCCCGAGCGCGGTGGCGGGCGCGGGGCCCGAACCAGCCCGGAACGCGGCCACCGGCGCGACAACCCAGGCCCGCCCGCCACCCCGCGACCGCCACAGGACGGCCGCCGGAAACCGGCCCCGGGCGCCCGGGAACCCGCGGGCCGCCGGCGTCAGCCGGCCTTGCGCTGGTTGAAGCGGAGCAGGTTGCCGGAGGGGTCGCGGAAGGCGCAGTCCCGGACGCCGTAGGGCTGGTCCATGGGCTCCTGCAGCACCTCGCCGCCCGCGTCGCGGATGCGCTCGAAGGTGGCGTCCACGTCACCGGTGGCGAAGATGACCCCGCGCAGCATGCCCTTGGCCAGCAGCTCGCTCATGGCCCGCTTGTCCGCGTCGGAGGCGTTGGGGTCCGCCAGGGGCGGTTCGAGGACGATCTCCACACCGGGCTGGTCGGGCGAGCCGACCGTCACCCAGCGCATGCCCTCGAACCCCACGTCGTTGCGGACCTCCAGGCCGAGGACGTCGCGGTAGAAGGGCAGCGCCTTGTCGTGGTCGTCGACGGCGATGAAGCACTGTGACAGCGTGATGTCCATGCGGACCACGCTAGGCCGTGTCGTCGCATGCCGTCCCCCGGCCTTCGGCCGGGGGGAGTTGTCGAATCGTCCGAGTAGCCCACTACGAGAACGACTCTCCGCCTTGCGATGCACCGCACCAGGGGGCACCTCCCAGCGGTAGCCGGGAGAGCTCATGTGACGACACGGCCTAGGCCCGCGCCGCGGGCTTCGCTTCCTTGTTCCTGACCGGCCTGGTGTACCGCTTCGCGATGCACGCGGGGATCGGCGCCCCCGGCTCGTGGTCGCGGGCGCGGTAGGCGCTCGGGGTCTCCCCGACGAGTTCGGTGAAGCGTGAGCTGAAGGAGCCGAGCGAGGTGCAGCCCACCGCGAAGCAGACCTCCGTGACCGTGAGGTCGCCGCGCCGGAGCAGGGCCTTGGCGCGTTCGATCCGGCGCGTCATGAGGTAGCTGTACGGGGACTCGCCGTACGCGGCCCGGAAGCTGCGCGAGAAGTGGCCGGGAGACATCAGCGCCGCGCGGGCCAGCACGGTGACGTCGAGGGGGTCCGCGTAGTCGCGGTCCATCGCGTCGCGGGCGCGCCGCAGCCGCACCAGGTCGTCCGGATTCACGGGCCCAGCATCGCACGAGGGGCGCGTTCGCCATGAGGATGCGCCATCATGGGGCTAAGCAAGCGCTCAGAAAGAGGTCCGCGTCACAGCCCCCAGGCCGTGACGCCTTCCGCTACGTACAGGTAACTTCCCAGAGAGTCCCAGCCGTACCCGCCGCCTCGTCGAGGAGTCGCGATGCCCGAAGCCGTGATCGTCTCTGCCGCCCGTTCCCCCATCGGCCGGGCCGTCAAGGGATCCCTGAAGGACCTGCGTCCCGACGACCTGACCGCCACGATCATCCAGACGGCCCTCGCGAAGGTGCCGCAGCTGGACCCGCGCGAGATCGACGACCTGATGCTGGGCTGCGGTCTGCCCGGCGGCGAGCAGGGCCACAACCTGGGCCGGATCGTGGCCGTGCAGATGGGCATGGACCACCTCCCGGGCTGCACGGTCACGCGCTACTGCTCCTCCTCGCTGCAGACGACCCGGATGGCGCTGCACGCCATCAAGGCGGGCGAGGGCGACGTCTTCATCTCGGCGGGCGTCGAGACCGTCTCCCGCTTCGTCAACGGCAGCTCCGACGGCATGCCCGGCACCCACAACCCGCTCTTCGCCGAGGCCGAGGCCCGCACCGCCGCGCGCGCCGCGCAGGGCGGCGGCCAGTGGCACGACCCGCGCGAGGACGGGCTGGTCCCGGACGCGTACATCGCGATGGGCCAGACCGCCGAGAACCTGGCGGCCCTCAAGGGCGTCACCCGCGCCGACCAGGACGAGTTCGGCGTCCGCTCGCAGAACCTGGCCGAGGAGGCCGTCAAGAAGGGCTTCTGGGAGCGCGAGATCACCCCGGTGACGCTGCCCGACGGCTCGGTCGTCGCCAAGGACGACGGCCCGCGCGCCGGGGTCACCCTGGAGGCCGTGCAGGGCCTGAAGCCGGTCTTCCGCCCCGACGGCACCGTGACCGCCGGCAACTGCTGCCCGCTGAACGACGGCGCCGCGGCGCTGGTGATCATGAGCGACACCAAGGCACGCGAGCTCGGCATCACCCCGCTCGCCCGGGTGGTCTCCACCGGCGTCTCCGGCCTCTCCCCCGAGATCATGGGCCACGGCCCGGTCGAGGCGTCCCGCCAGGCCCTGAGGCGGGCCGGGCTGACCATCGACGACATCGACCTGGTCGAGATCAACGAGGCCTTCGCGGCGCAGGTCATCCCCTCCTACCGGGACCTGGGCGTCGACATCGACAAGCTCAACGTCAACGGCGGCGCGATCGCGGTCGGCCACCCCTTCGGCATGACGGGCGCCCGCATCACCACCACGCTCATCAACTCGCTCCAGTGGCACGACAAGCAGTTCGGCCTGGAGACCATGTGCGTCGGCGGCGGCCAGGGCATGGCGATGGTCATCGAGCGCCTGTCGTAACGGGTCCCACCAGCCCCCACCGCCACTCGGACGTCCGTTCGAGGCACAAGTCGCAATCGAACCGCCCCCGGGATGTGACCTAATCCCGGGGGCGGTCGTTTATGCAGGTCAGGGGTGTGTCACCCATACCGGCCAAGACTTTGGACCCTCCCATTTCGTGACGTTCCGCACTGCAGAGGCCATGGATTCCGGTGCAGAGTGGTGGTGTACAGGGGGCCAGGCTCGGGAAAGCACAGTCGGGAGTACGCCAGTGAGCGCCATGTTCCTCGTCCTGCTGACGGGCGCGGCAACCGCCGTGGCCGCCGGCTCCGCCGCGCTGTTCGCCACACGCGGCGTACGTCGTGACGTCGCGGCCCTGCGCGCGGACCTGGCCGAGGCCCGTGCCCAGCGAGGTGCCTCCGTGCCCGCCGCACGCACCACTCCGGACGCCGAAGCCATCCGCACGGCCGTCGCCGACGCGCTCGCAGACGAGCGGGAACGCGAACTGGCCGAGGCGCGCGCCTTCTGGGCCGCACAGGAAGCCCCCCTCGGCTACGGGACGGGTGAGGCCGGCGAGGCCCTCGTCGACCCGCAGCTCGACGCCCAGCTCTTCGGCGGCCAGGGCACCGGCCCCGTTCCCGGCGCCGCCGGCACCGACTACGAGGTACTGCCGTACGGCCCGTTCCTCCCCCGCCAGGCGGACCTCGCGGGTCTGGAACCCGGCGGCGCGGCGCCCTTCCGGCACCCCTCCGACCCCGACTTCGGCGTCCCCGCGCCGGTCGTGGCCAGCCAGGAGCAGACCGCCGAGCGCCTCTCCGAACTCGCGGACCTGCGGATGCCGCTCGCCGACGTGCGTCCCGGCCCGCTCGGCACGCTCGACGTGTACGTCTTCGCCGACGGCACCACGCTCTGCATGACCCCGGGCGACCGGGACACCGCCGACCGCCTGTGCGAGGCCCTGGACCGCGGCGAGTCCCCGGTCCTGCTGGGCGGCTCCGCCGTCGCCGGCGGCTACGCGCTGACCTTCACCTACGGCGAGGAGTCCGTCTACGTGCTCGCCGACCGGGTGGTCGCCTCGCTGTAGTCGGCCCGTCCTACAGACCGCAGCGCGCGGCCGTGTCCCCGATCCGGGACACGGCCGCGTCGCGTTCGTGCACCAGTTCCGGATGCGGTTCCAGGGCGGCGGCCAGGTCGTGGGCGGCCACCGAGATCTGGTCGCCGATCGCGAAGACCCCCTCGTCCGGCATCGTCAGGGGTTCCCGTCCGGGGAACTCGATCCGCTGTGCGCGGGCGGCCAGTTCACGGGCGAGTTCCAGGCCGGCCCGGGCCACCTCGCCGCGGAGCCGGCTCTGCGGCAGGGAGCGGTAGCGCGCCGCCAGGAGTCCTGCGGCGTCACGGAGCGTCGTACAGTCCAGCACGCCGCGAGCCTACCGGTGCGTACACACAACCGACCCCCCTGCACTGTTGCCAACGGTCGACGGCTCAGGCACGGTGGGGTGACCGGAACGCATACCGGAGGCGCCGATGTCACAGACCTTCTCGGAAGAGACCCACCGGAACCTGCTCTCCCACATCCCAAACTGCACCGGCCGCGAGATCGGCGAATGGCTTCGCGCGGTCGACGACGGGCCCGCATTCCTCCGCTTCGAAGAGAAAGTCAGCTGGCTCCGCAGCGAGCACGACCTGTCCTACGGACACGCCAAGGCCATCGTCCACGAACACGACCTGAGGCGGGCCGCGCGGAGGTTCGGCTGACGCGCCCCCCATCCGCGCATGCGAACGGGCCCCGAAAGGCACTGCCTCCGGGGCCCGTTGAATGTCCGCGGCGCGTCGGCGCACCGGACGGTACGGCTAGTCGTCGCCGCGCAGGATCGAGATCAGCCGCAGCATCTCCAGGTAGATCCAGACCAGGGAGAGCGTGAGGCCGAAGGCCGCCAGCCAGGACTCCTTGCGCGGAGCGCCGTACTGGATGCCGTCCTCGATCTGCTTGAAGTCCAGCGACAGGAAGAACGCGCCCAGCGCGACCCCGATGATGCCGACCACGACGCCCAGGGCGCCGCTGCGCAGGCCGAGGCCGTCACCCCCGCCGATCATCGCGGCGATCACGTTGACGAACGTCAGGATGACGAAGCCGATGGCGATCGCCATGCCGATGCGCGTGTAGCGGGCGGTGACCCGGATGAGGCGCGTGCGGTACGCCACCAGCATGCCGACGAAGACCGCCATCGTCCCCAGCACGGCCTGCAGCGGGATGCCCGGCCACATGAAGTTGAAGATCTTGCTCCAGACGCCGAGGAAGACGCCCTCGAAGACCGCGTAGCCGAGGATCAGCGCGGGCGAGGCCTCGCGCTTGAACGACTGGATCAGGCCGAGGACGAGCGCGACGAGCATGGCGCCGATGCCGAGCCCGTAGCTCTTCTCCGACACCGGCAGCGCGAACCACGCCACGAGCGCGCCGAGCACCACGGTGCCCAGGGTCATGGCGGTGCGCATGACGACGTCGTCCATCGTCATCCGGCCGGTCTGCGCGGGGGCGGACGGCGGGGCCTGGTACGTGGTGTCGTAGGCGTCTCCGCCCGCGTACGGGTTCGTGCCCGCGTAGGGGTTTCCGCCCGTGCCGGGGCTGCCCTGCGTCTGCGGCTGACCGCCGAAGCCCGCGTAGCCCTCCCCGCGGGAGAACCCACGCCGCGAGAAGACCGGGTTGCTGCTCCTCATCTGTCACTCCTCCATGGCCGCGCGATACGGCTTCGCACCAAGAGTAATGGTATGGCAAAGCGGGTCGCCTACGCCTCAAGGAGGATCTTTTGCAGCGCCCACCATGCCTGTCACCACGCCTTTCCCCGTCCCCGCGGCGCCACACCGCCCGGCGACGAACGGCGGGTGCCGGGGAGGGGCGGGCCCTCCCCGGCACCCGCCGGGAGTGGATCCTCGGTCAGCGACGCGTCGCCAGGATCTCGCTCAGCACGTCGTGCACGTAGGTGTTGGCGTGCTTGCCGGTGAAGCGGTCCGCGAGCGGGCCGGCCGCGGTGACGGGGACGTCCACAGCGGTGTGACCGGAGGTGGTCCAGTCGATGTAGAACGACTTGTCGCTGCCGCGGATGGCGAACGGGCCGTCCTCGGCGGAGATGCCGTCGCCGGACTCGTCCGCGGTGTCGGCCTCCTCGACGGCCAGGCCGCCGGTCTCGTGGTCACCGGTGACGACCAGCAGGGTGTCGGGGTGGGTGGCCACGTAGGCGCGCGCCACCGCGACGGACTTCTCCAGCTCCTGCATGGACTGCAGGACACGGGCGCCGTTGTTGGAGTGCGCGAACTCGTCGACGCCCTCCTCCTCGACCATGAGGAAGAAGCCCTTCTTGCTCTTGTCCAGCGTGCTCAGGGCCTTGCTGGTCATGGTGGACAGGCCGACCACCGGCTTGTACACGTCACCCTGGCCCTCGGGGTGCTGCTGGAACATCTCCTCGTTGGCGAAGAGGCCGAGGAGCTTGCCGCTCTTGGCGCGGTTCAGCTCGTCCGCGCTGGAGACGTAGGTGTAGCCGGCCTTCTTGGCCTTCTTGATCAGGTCGCCCTTGGTGCCCTTGCTCGCCTCGGAGGTGTCCTCGGCGGGCTTGTCCTGGAAGGCGCCGGGGCTGCCCGCGGGCAGCCACCAGTCCTCGCCACCGCCCAGGATGACGTCGGGCTTGCTGACCTCGATGTACTGACGCGCGATCTCGTCCTGCGCCGACCGGTTGGCGGTGCTGGAGAAGAAGGCGGCCGGGGACGCGTCGGTGACCTGCGCGGTCGTGACCAGGCCGGTGGCCTTGCCCGCGGCCTTGGCCTGCTGGCCCAGGGTCGCCAGCGGGTTGCCGTCCACGTCGACGCTGATCGCGCCGTTGTAGGTCTTCTCACCGGTCGCCCACGCGGTCGCGGCCGCGGCGGAGTCGGTGACGACGGCCTTCGGGTCGTCCGGCTCGGTGGTCAGCTGACCCGAGTAGGGGAGCTTGTCCATCGCGAGCTGACCGTTCATGCCGGCCAGGTGCAGGCGCGCGGCCTGCCGGGCGGCGGCACCCATGCCGTCGCCGTTGATGAAGATGACGTTCTTCGCAGCCGGGGCCTTGCCCTTGCTTGCGGCCTGCGGGGCCGTGGCCGACGCACCCAGCGTCGGGTTGATCACCATGGTCACCACCGCCGCAGCGGCGGCGGCCGCCACGGGCGCGGCGAACCGTCGGGCCCTGCGAACACCCTCGGACACAACGACCTCCGTTGCTCACTGCTTGCCAATGCTTGGGCGTGAACTTAGGAGCCTTAGGGGGAAGGTTGACTAAGCGCAGATGTCCAGAACGCATCGAAACCTTCAGGTGTCGGTAAAAGACTAAGCCCGTACTTGTCCGTACAGGTGGCCGTGGCGCCCGCGCCCACGGACGGCCTCACACGGCCGCATCCGGCTCGTTCGCGCAGATCACCGCCGCGGCGGGGCCCCACGATGCGCGCAGCGGAGGGGGCCCGGGGAGGGGCTCCCGCGCCTCACGTCCGGTTCACGCCCGGTTCACGCCCGGCAACGGGACGGTGAAGTCGTCCTCGACGGGCGGGTCCAGTTCGTGCGCGAGCAGGCCCGTGGCGGCGAAGCACCGCACGCGCACGGCGGCCGGGCTGACGTCCAGCCGCAGGAAGCTCTTGAAGAACGGCGGGCTGTACGTCGCCGAGCCCGGCGACAGCAGACGGGTGAGCATCCGGCGGACGGGCAGGCGCAGCCGGCGCCTGCGGTCCGGGCGGGGCGGGGCGCCCAGGACGCTCGCCACGAAGCGGGTCCGCAGGGTCACCCGCGCGCCGGTGGCCCGGGTGGCCGGGACGCCGAGGCGCCGGGCGAGGACCGCGGACGCCTCGTCGGGGGTCAGGTCGAACAGGCGGCGCAGGCGGAGGCGGCGGCCGTAGAGCCGGCTGTAGAAGGCGAGGGAGTCGCCGCGCATCGGGTAGCAGCGGAACCGGTCCTCGGTGACGCCGCCGACCTCCACACGGGGGATCGTGTGGGTGGCGTGCATGAAGGCGCCCCCGCCGCCGGAGACGACGTACTCGATCCTGCGGCCGTCCACGTCGACCGGGTAGCGCTGGTAGTTGTGGATGTCGCCGCCGACGACGGCGACGAAGGTGCACTCCGGGTCGCGGACGACCTCGTCGACCGTGCCGCCGCCCTCGATGGCGCAGGGGTGGTGCTCGCCGTCCACGTAGATCGGCGAACCGGTGACGAGGATCTTGGGGCGGGGTCCGCGGGAGACCCGGCGCAGCCACTCGCCCTGCTCCCTGTCGATGCCGCCGAGCAGCCCGGTGTCGATGCCTATGATCCGTATCGGCCCCGAGTCGATCGCCCAGTACGGGCCGGGCTGGGACGCCGCCTGTGCGGGCGCGGAACGCATCAGGCGGGCCTCGTCGAGCCGGGCGTCGTCCGGCACGTCGGGCTTCGCCCACAGCAGCGTGCGCCACCAGGCCCGGGACAGCGGACGGGGGCGCGGCGCGGGCGGCAGGGCGGGGGCGCGGCAGAAGACCCGCATGAAGCCGGTGAGTCCGTCGTACCAGTCGTGGTTCCCGGGGATGGCGTAGACGGGGGCGTCGTAGTCCCGGTAGGGCCGGAAGAACTTGGTGTCGTACTCGTTGGCGCTGCCGACCGGGTAGAGGACGTCGCTGCAGATGACGGCGTAGCGGGTGCCGGCGCCCGCCGTGAGCATCCCGGGCACGACGGCGTACTGCGGATCGTCGCCCTCGCCGGTGTCGCCGAGGAGGAGGACGGAGAACGTCTCGGGGTCGTCCCGCTCGATCACCAGGTCCGCGCCGGCCGCTCCCCGCTCGCGCTGGCCGTTCACCCAGTGCTGCCGGTCCCGGCCGGTCGGGTCGCCGAACAGCGAGGCGAGCGGGCCGTTGCGGGCCTTCCACAGGGTCACCGGGTCCAGCCACGAGAGGTTGACCACCCGGGCCGGCATCAACTCCCTGTAGGCGCCGTGCTGCTGACTCTCCCAGCCGGCGCCGGCCAGGGATTCACGCGAGGAGTCGGACACGGGCGCACTGTAGCAACCGGCCCCGGCGCCACCGGCGGCGCCCGGAACTCCCCTCAGCCCTCGGCGTCCTGCGGATACCAGCGCAGTTCCACCGTGTTGCCGTCCGGGTCCGCGACATAGGTCGACTGCGCGGCGCCGCGCGCGCCGAAGCGCCGCACATCGGCCTCCAGGACCGTGAACACCCCGGAGGCGACGACCTCTTCCCAGTCCAGCGGTTCCACGGTGAGGCAGATGTGGTCGACGTTGGACTCCCCGCGGGGCCCGGCGACCAGGTCGATGATGGTCTCCGGGGTGACCCGCACCGACGGGAACGGGGCCTTCCCCGCCCGCCATTCGTCGACGCGCACCGGTTCCAGGCCGAGCGGCCCGGTGTAGAAGGCCAGGGACCGCTCGACATCGGCGACGTTGAGGACCAGGTGGTCGAAGGCCTTCACACGCAGCACGGTCATGTTTCCTCCAGAGGTGGTGTACCGGACGCCCTCCGCGAGCCGCCCGGGGGCCCGTTCGCGGGCCGGGCGGGCTAGAACGGGGCGAAGCTGACCGCGGCGAGGGTGCCGTGTTCCACGGCGTCGCGCGGCAGGGCGAGGCCGAAGCGGCGTTCGCCCATCGCGAGGATCTCGTCCTCCCCGTCGGCGCCGGGTGCGGAGGTCCCGTCGGGGAGCAGCAGGCCCACCTCCTGCAGGGCCGGCACCAGCCGGCCCGGGTCCTCGCCGCCGAGCTGGGCGGCCTCGACACCGGGCTCGAAGTCGCCCACGACCCGGCCGTCCTCGGCGTACAGGAACCAGCTCGGCGGGGCACCGGCGTTGAGGTACACGACCGCCTCGGTCCCCCGGGAGACCGCGCGGAGGGTCCTGCGGTCCATGCCCTCGTCACTCCGGTGCTCCAGGGCGAAGGCCCATCCGCCGCAGGTGCCGAGCCGGGCCACCAGTCCCTTGCGGTCCGACCAGTCCATGGCCTCGTCGGCGGAGAGTCCTTCGCGGATCGCTCCGGCGTCGCCGCCCATCCGGCGGACCAGTTCGCCGACCTCCAGCCCGCGGGCGAAGGTCAGGCAGTAGGTGTCGAAGGCCCCGGCGATCCACCGGATCCCGTCGTCCGTCACGAGTACCCCCCGCGCGATGAGTGGCTTCGCGGTGCACCGGGCGCAGGACGCGCTCCACGCCCGCGAACGGTCAGCCGACACACTACGCACCGGGGCGCCCTGGCGGGCGCCGGTGGGAGAGGTGGTGCCCGGAACCGGATTTGAACCGGTACGCCCGCAAGGGGCAGCGAGGTTTAAGCTCGCCGTGTCTGCATTCCACCATCCGGGCATGGCGGCGCGAGAGCGCAGTACGAGCCTATCCGGCGGGGCGGGTGGAACAGGGCCCAGGATTTGTCATGTTGTCTGATTTTAAGGGTGACTGACGCACCGTCAGACATTGTCCGCTCAGAGGAAAGCACAGGCCCGGGGCGGTACGGGCGGCGGACCGGGCCGGCTGCATATGACGCGAAATCGCTTCCATCCGCGGGCGGGATCTCGGGGTGCCCGTCATACCCAAGTAGTACGCCGGGGTCCGCGCGTACCTCTCGGGACTGCCTGCAGAACCACGATGTGGACGGATCCCGGCGACGTCTCCCGTAGGGACGATGGAGGGGTCCGATCGACTCCCCCGTCCCGACAGGAGCAGCGTGCCGTGACCACCACCACCGCACACCCCACCGCCACGGCCACGGCCGCCCGTGCCGTCGATCTGAGCAAGGTCTACGGAGACGGCGAGACCCGGGTCGTCGCGCTCGACGCGGTGTCGGTCGAGTTCCGCGCCGGCGAGTTCACCGCGATCATGGGGCCCTCGGGCTCGGGCAAGTCCACGCTGATGCACTGCATGGCGGGTCTGGACACGGTCTCGTCCGGCTCCGCGCGGATCGGGGACACCGAGCTGTCCGCGCTGAAGGACAAGCAGCTCACCAAGCTCCGCCGGGACAAGATCGGCTTCGTCTTCCAGGCGTTCAACCTGCTGCCCACGCTCACCGCCGCGGAGAACATCACCCTCCCGATGGACATCGCCGGCCGCAAGGCCGACAAGCAGTGGCTGGACCGGGTCGTCGAGACCGTCGGGCTGTCCGATCGGCTGTCGCACCGGCCGTCCCAGCTGTCCGGCGGCCAGCAGCAGCGTGTCGCCGTCGCCCGTGCGCTGGCGAGCAGGCCCGAGATCATCTTCGCCGACGAGCCGACCGGCAACCTCGACTCCCGTTCCGGCGCGGAGATCCTCGGCTTCCTCCGCAACTCCGTCAAGGAGCTCGGCCAGACCGTCGTCATGGTCACCCACGACCCGGTCGCCGCCTCCTACGCGGACCGCGTGGTCTTCCTCGCCGACGGCCGGATCGTCGACGAACTGCACGGCCCGACCGCGGACACGGTGCTGGAGCGCATGAAGCGCTTCGACGCCAAGGGCCGCACCAGCTGATCCCCGCCGCCGACCACGAGCCACGACCGAGAGACAACCCCTGACATGTTCCGTACCGCCCTGCGCAACGTGCTCGCGCACAAGGCCCGGCTGATGATGACCGTGCTCGCCGTGATGCTCGGCGTCTCCTTCGTCTCCGGCACCCTGGTGTTCACCGACACCATCGGCAGTGCCCTCCGCAAGGCTTCCGCCAGGAGCTACTCCGACGTCTCGGTCGCCGTCACCTACGGGGACGTCGACCATCCGCTCCCGCAGCGGCTGGTGGACGAGATCGGCCGCCTGCCCGGCGCCGAGTCCACCACCGCGACGGTGACCGGCTTCACCGCGATCGCCGACAAGGAGGGCCGGCTGGTCGGCGACGGCTGGTCCACCCGCGGCGGCAACTACACGGGAGCGTCCCGCTATCCGATGCTGGAGGGCCGCGCCCCGCACGGCTCCTCCGAGGTCGCGCTGGACTCCAGGACCTCCGAGCGGACGGGCTACACCGTCGGCGACACCCTGCGGATGTCCATCGACGGCCCGGTGATGCGGCAGAAGGTGACCGGCGTCTTCCGCACGGACGACGGCAACGTCGCGGCGGGCGGCAGCCTGGTGCTCTTCGAGACCGCCACGGCCCAGAAGCTCTTCGGCAAGCCCGGCACCTACGAGGAGATCGACGTCAAAGCGGCCCCCGGCACCGCGCAGGCCACGCTGAAGGCCGGGATCGAGAAGCTGCTGCCGCGCTACGCCAAGGACGCCTCCGCGACCACCGGCCAGAACCTCGCGGACGAGGAGGCGCGGCGGATCGCCTCGGACCTCAGCAGCTTCAACACCGCCCTGCTCAGCTTCGCCGGCATCGCGCTCTTCGTGGGCATCTTCATCATCGCCAACACCTTCACGATGCTGGTCGCACAGCGCACCAAGGAGCTCGCACTGCTGCGGGCGGTGGGCGCCAGCCGCCGGCAGGTGACCCGGTCGGTGCTGGTGGAGGCCCTCGTCGTGGGGGTGGTGGCCGGTGCCACCGGGTTCCTGCTGGGCATCGGCATCGCGGCCGTGATGCGGGCGGTGCTCGCCTCGGCCGGCGCGCTCCTGCCCGACGGCGCCCTGGCCGTGCAGCCCGGCACGGCGGGGGCGGCGCTCGCGGTCGGTGTGGGCGTCACCGTGCTCGCCGCCTGGCTGCCGGCCCGCCGGGCCGCGAAGATCCCGCCGGTCGCGGCGATGAGCAGTGTGCACGCTCCGTCCACCGTCAAGGGCCTGCTCCTGCGCAACACGCTCGGCGCGCTGCTGTCGGCGGCCGGTGTCGTCCTGGTGGTCGCCGGCTCGGGGATGAAGGACAACGGCAACATGGTCCTGGGCGGCGGCGCCGGGCTGCTGCTCATCGGCGTCTTCGTCCTCACTCCGCTGCTGTCCCGGCCGGTGGTCGCCGCGGCCGCGCCGCTGCTGCGGCCCTTCGGGGTCACGGGCAAGCTCGCCCGGCAGAACTCGGTGCGCAACCCGCGGCGCACCGCCGCCACCGCCTCCGCGCTGATGATCGGTCTCACCCTGATCACCGCCCTGACGGTCGTGGCCATCTCGGTGAAGACGACGGTGGACGAACTGGCGGCCGCCCATCTGAAAGCCGACTACCAGATCACCATGGCCACCGGCCAGAACCTCTCCCCCAAGGTGGCCGAGAAGGTCGCCGGCACCGACGGCGTCAGCGACTCCAGCGCGGTGCGCGACGCGCACACCGAGCTGGACGGCGAGGACGCGTGGGTCACCGGCGTGGACGCGCCGCAGATCGGCCGGTTGCTCGCCCTGGACTTCGGCCAGGGCTCGCTGGCCGCGGTGCACGGCGACTCCATGGTCGTGGACTCCGACACCGCGAAGCGGCGCGGCTGGCACGCCGGGCAGAGCCTGCCGGTGCGCTACGACGACGGCACCAAGGGGCGGTTGACGATCGGCGGCGTCTTCGAGGGCGGCGACCTCATCAACGGCGTGATCATGGACAACGCCACGGTGACCCCGCACACCCCCGAGGCCGGGGACATGCGCATCCTGGTGAGGACGGCCGGTGGCGCCTCCGAGGCCCGCCAGGACGCGCTGGTGAAGGCACTCGGCGAGAACCCGGTGATCAAGATCCAGGACAAGGCGGCCATCTCCCGCGAGCTCAGCTCCACGATCGACCTGATGCTGAACATCCTCTACGGGCTGCTCGCGATGGCCGTGCTGGTGGCGGTGCTGGGCGTGATCAACACGCTGGCGATGTCGGTCTTCGAGCGCAAGCACGAGATCGGCATGCTGAGGGCGATCGGCCTGGACCGTGCAGCGGTCAAGCGGATGATCCGGCTGGAGTCCCTGGTCATCTCGCTCTTCGGCGCGGTGCTCGGCCTGGGCCTCGGGGTCTTCCTCGCTTGGGCCGTCGGCGGGCTGATCAGGCCCGACCTGCCGAGCTACGCGATGGTGCTGCCCTGGGACCGGATCGGGGTGTTCCTGGCGATCGCCGCCCTGGTGGGCGTCCTGGCCGCGCTGTGGCCGGCCCGGCGGGCGGCCCGGCTGAACGTGCTGGAGGCCATCAAGGCCGAGTAGCAGGGCGACGGGAAGCGCCCTCGGGGCGGGGGCCGGACGGTCCCCGCCCCGAGGTGCGTCAGGCCTGCCGGCCCGGGCCCAGCCAGTCGGCCCGGGTACGGGGCATCCCGGAACCGCCGTCCTTGTCCGGGCGGACGGCGAGGACCTGGTTGACGCCGATGCGGTTCTGCTCGAAGGAGAGCGCGGAGGCCGCCATGTAGAGCCGCCAGACGCGGGCGCGGCCGGCGCCGGCGAGGCGGACGGCCTCGGGCCAGCGGGCCTCCAGGTTGACGACCCACTGCCGCAGGGTCAGGGCGTAGTGCTCGCGGATCGCCTCCACGTCCCGTACCTCGAGCCCGGCCTCCTCCAGCCGGGAGACCGTGGAGCCGACCGGGGCCAGCTCGCCGTCGGGGAAGACGTACCGGTCGATGAACTCGTCGACGTGGTAGGCCTCCTCGTCCGCCCAGGGGCGGCGGCCGATCTGGTGGTTGAGCAGCCGCCCGCCGGGCCGCAGCAGCCCGTGCAGCACCCCGGCGTACTGCCGGTAGCGCTCGCGGCCCACGTGCTCGGCCATGCCGATCGAGGAGATAGCGTCGTACGGCCCGTCGTCGACCGCCCGGTAGTCCTGCACGCGGATCTCGATCCGGTCGGCAAGGCCGGCGTCGGCGACCCGCTTGCGCGCGTAGGAGGCCTGCTCGGTGGAGAGCGTGACGCCGGTGGCGCGGACGCCGTAGTGCTCGGCGGCGTGCAGCACCATGGAGCCCCAGCCGCAGCCGACGTCCAGCAGCCTTTGCCCGGGCTGCAGTTCCAGCTTGCGGCAGATGAGGTCCAGCTTGGCCCGCTGCGCGTCCTCCAGGGTCGCGTCCGGCCCCTCCCAGTAGGCGCAGGAGTAGACCATGGACGGGCCGAGCACCAGCTCGTAGAAGTCGTTGCCGACGTCGTAGTGGTGGCTGATCGCCTGCCGGTCGCGGATCGGGCTGTGCAGCACGCCGGAGCGTCTGCGGACCTCCTCCGGCGGCGGGGGCGGCGGCAGTCCGGGGCCGGCGAGGGCGAGCGCCTCGCGGGCCAGCCGGTAGGTCTCGGGATCCCGCGCGATGCCGAGCAGACGGCGCGGTGAGGTCCCGCCGTCCTCGGCGGGGCGGTCCCAGACCAGCCCGGAGAGCCGGTCCAGCGCCTCGTACAGGTCGCCGTCGACGTCGAGTTCACCGGCCACCCAGGCGCGGACCAGGCCGAGTTCGCCGGGCTTCCACAGCAGCCGGCGCAGCGCCCTGCGGTGCCGTACGACCAGGGTCGGGGCGTCGGGCGGTCCGGTCTCGCTGCCGTCCCACGCGCGAATGCGCAACGGGACGGGGACGCCGAGCGCCTGCTCGGCGAGGGCGGTCAGTCGTCCGGCCGCATCGGCCATGGCGCGTACCTCCGTGCCTCCATGAAGACGGGTCCACTGGGCTGGGAAACGGATGCGGGATACACCGACATTCCCGCACTACCGCTTCTTTACCTCTACCCATCTCATGTCCTGTGCCCCGGGGCCAGGGACACGGGCACGACGAAGGGCGCCCGCCCCACGGATGGCGGACGCCCTTCGGCCGTACTGCTACCTGATCAGGCCTTGGCCTTGGCCTTGACGGCCTCGGCGGTGACCGCCGCGGCCGGGACCGGCTTGGCGGCCTCGTAGAACTCCTCGCGGGGGTTCTCGATGGCGCCGAGCGAGACGACCTCGCGCTTGAGGAACACCGCCAGCGTCCAGTCCGCGAGGACCCGGATCTTGCGGTTGAAGGTCGGGACCGCCATGCCGTGGTAGCCACGGTGCATGTACCAGGCCAGGCGGCCCTTGAACTTCAGCTTCATCTTGCCGAAGCGGACCAGGGCGACGCCCTTGTGCAGGCCGAGGCCGGCGACGGCGCCCTTGTTGGCGTGCTTGTACGGCTTCTGCGGGAAGCCGCGCATGCCCGACACCACGTTGTCGCCGAGCACCTTGGCCTGGCGCAGCGCGTGCTGGGCGTTCGGCGGGCACCAGGCGCCGGGACCGGAGGCCAGGTCGGGGACCTGGGCGTTGTCACCGGCGGACCAGATGTAGTCCGTGCCCTGGACCTGGAGCGTCGCGGCGGTGTCCACGTGGCCGCGCGGGCCGAGCGGGAGACCGTACCTGGCGAGCGCCGGGTTGGGCTTGACGCCCGCGGTCCACACGATGGTGGAGGCGTCGACCTCCAGGCCGTTGGCGAGCACCACGTGCTTGTCGACGCAGGAGGTCATGGAGGTGCTGAGGTAGACCTCGACGCCGCGCTCGCGCAGGTGCTCCAGACCCCAGGTGCCCAGCTCGGGACCGACCTCGGGGAGGATCTTGTCGGCGGCGTCGACGAGGATGAAGCGCATGTCCTCGCGCTTGACGTTGGTGTAGTACTTGGCCGCGTCGCGGGCCATGTCCTCGACCTCGCCGATCGTCTCGGCGCCGGCGAAGCCGCCGCCGACGAAGACGAAGGTGAGCGCCTTGCGGCGGACGTCCTCGTCGGTGGTGGAGTCGGCCTTGTCGAGCTGCTCCAGCACGTGGTTGCGCAGGCCGATGGCCTCCTCGACACCCTTCATGCCGATGCCGTGCTCCGCGAGACCCGGGATCGGGAAGGTGCGGGAGACGGCGCCGAGCGCGATCACCAGGTAGTCGAAGGGCAGTTCGTAGGTCTCGCCCACCAGCGGCTCGACGACCGCGACCTTGCGGTCCTGGTCGATGGTGGTGACCCGGCCGGTGAGGACCTCCGCCTTGGGGAGCACGCGGCGCAGCGGCACCACGACGTGGCGGGGGGAGATGCTGCCGGCGGCGGCCTCCGGCAGGAAAGGCTGGTACGTCATGTACGAGCGCGGGTCGACGACGGTGACCGTCGCTTCCGCGTAACGCATCTTCTTGAGGATGCGCCGCGCCGCGTACAGGCCGACGTACCCTCCGCCTACTACGAGGATCCTGGGACGCTCCGTGGTGCTCATGCTTCGAGTATTCACCACCCCCGAGGGGGTACCTCGTGAGCCCCTTCACAAGGTTTGCGGTGCCCTCTGCTACACTGCGCCGCTTCGTGATCAGGGCCACAGCACCCGGGGGGAACCCGCGGGGCCCTGCGGGCGTTGAGCGCCCCCTCCGACCAGCGGCGATCGGCATCCGGGGGTGCCCCGCCACCTCCCCGCAACACAGCCGAAACACCGGTGTACCAAGGGCTTTGGGGGCCCCGGGGTGCCCCGGCCCCGGAAAGTTGGGCCGTCCGGCGGGAACTTTCATGTGAAGAAATTCACGAACTTTTCGGGGCGGGCGTGTCACGACCGCCCCGAAGGCCCGCTCAGATGGAAAATGCCCTGCTCAGGCGATGCTCCAAGCGATCCCGTCGAGGATGTCGTGCTCCGAGACCACGACCTCCCGGGCGCCCGTCCGCTCCATGATCCGCAGCAGGACCAGAGCCCCGGCGCCGATCACGTCGACCCGTCCCGGGTGCATCACCGGGATCGCGGCGCGCTCGGCGTGGGTGGCGGCCAGCAGGCGGGCGCTGATCTCGCGCACCGTCTCGACCGGGATGCGGGAGTGGTGGATGGCGGCCCAGTCGTACTCGGGCAGGTCCAGAGCGATCGCCGCGACCGTGGTGACGGAACCGGCCAGCCCGACGAGGGTGCGGGCCTCGCGCAGCGGGACGGTCCGCTCGGCGAGGTCGAGGGCGGCGTCGATGTCCCGCGTCATGGCGGCGATCTGACGGGCGGTGGGCGGGTCGGTGACCACGCCGTCGCGGACCAGGTGCCGCTCGGTCATCCGCACGCAGCCGACGTCGACCGAACGCGCGGCCCTGACGCGGTCGTCGCCGACGACGAACTCGGTGGAGCCGCCACCGATGTCCACGACCAGGAAGGGGCGTTCGAGGTCCGTCCGCCCGGTCAGCTCCTTGGTGGCCCCGGTGAAGGAGAACTCCGCCTCCTGGTCGCCGGTGATCACCTCGGGCTCGACGCCGAGGATGTCCACCACCCCGCGCACGAAGTCGTCGCGGTTGGCGGCGTCACGCGAGGCGGAGGTCGCCACGAAGCGGACCTCGCGCGCGCCCAGCTCCCCGATCACGCCCGCGTACTCACGGCAGGCCGCGAAGGTGCGCTCCAGGGCCTCGGGGGCGAGCCGGCCGGTACGGTCCACGTCCTGTCCGAGCCGGACGATGGTCATCCGGCGGTCCAGATCCTTGATCTCACCGGTCGCGGGGTCAGCGTCCGCGACGAGCAGGCGGATGGAATTGGTACCGCAGTCGACGGCGGCGACCCGGGTCACAGGTCCTCGCCCTCCTGCTGCGCGGCACCGCCGCAGGGGCTCACGCACGGGCCCTTGCGCCACCACTCGGGCAGCATCGCGATCGTCTCGTCGCCCAGCGGGTTCACCCCGGGGCCGGCCGCGAGGGAGTGGCCGACCAGGACGTGCAGGCACTTGACCCGGTCCGGCATGCCGCCGGCGCTGGGGAAGCCCTCCAGGACCTCGATGGCGTCCCGGCGGGCGATGTAGTCCTCGTGCGCGGCGCGGTAGGCGGCAGCCAGTTCCTCGTCCTCGGCGAGGCGGGCCGTCATCTCCTTCATTACGCCCTCGGCCTCGAGGGTGCCGATCGCCGAGGCGGCGCGCGGGCAGGTCAGGTAGTACAGCGTCGGGAACGGCGTCCCGTCCTCCAGGCGCGGCGCCGTCTCCACCACGTCGGGGTTGCCGCAGGGGCAGCGGTGCGCGATGGCCCGCAGGCCGCGCGGCGGTCGGCCGAGCTGCTCCTTGAAGGCGGCGATGTCCGCCTCGGTGGGCGGGGCGTGCTCGGTCTGCGGCGGGGGCTTTTCCATGCCTGGGCGTGTCTCTTTCGGGGCTCGCGTCAACGGTGTGCTGCGGCGGCGGCGTCCGCGTGGTCGACGCCGTCCCACAGGTTGGCGTACCAGGGGCGACGGGCGGCGCTGTCGCTGTGGCGGGAGCCGGAGCCCTCGGGGGCCGCGGCCCCGCTGGGCTCCACCACCGTATACGCCGTCTCGCCCGGCAGTACGTAGTGCAGCCGGGCCCGGGCCTGCGCCTTGACGTACTCCGGGTCCTGCCAGCGGGCCTTCTCCTCCCGCAGTTCGTCCACCCGCTTGCGTGCCTGCTCGGCCTGCTTGCGCTGGTCGGCGATCTGCGAGCGCTGCGCGACGTACTGGCGCATGGGGTAGGCCAGGGCCACGACCAGGGCGCAGACGACCAGCGCCAGCAGCGCGGCCCGGCCGGTCAGCCGGTTGCGGCCGCGGGGCAGCGAGGGCCGCGGGCGGCCGGCCGCGCGGTAGACGCGGGCCTGCGCCTGTGCCCCGAGGGCACGGATGCGCGTCGCGGTGGAGAAGCGATCCGGCACGTGCACCTCCGGTGGGGGTTCGGGTGGCCCTTGCCTGCGCACGGTGCCGCCCGCCGCGCTTGCGGCGGGCGGCACCGGACGGCCGGTCTCAGCCCTTGAAGCGGGGGAACGCGGAGCGGCCGGCGTACACCGCGGCGTCGTCGAGGATCTCCTCGATGCGCAGCAGCTGGTTGTACTTGGCGACGCGCTCGCTGCGCGCGGGGGCGCCGGTCTTGATCTGGCCGCAGTTGGTGGCGACGGCGAGGTCGGCGATGGTGACGTCCTCGGTCTCGCCGGAGCGGTGCGACATCATGCACTTGTAGCCGTTGCGCTGGGCCAGCTCGACCGCGTCGAGGGTCTCGGTCAGGGAGCCGATCTGGTTGACCTTGACCAGCAGCGCGTTGGCGGTGCCGCTGTCGATGCCGCGCTGCAGCCGCTCGGGGTTGGTGACGAACAGGTCGTCGCCGACCAGCTGGACCTTGTCACCGAGCTGCTCGGTGATCGTCTTCCAGCCGTCCCAGTCCTCCTCGTTCAGCGGGTCCTCGATGGAGACCAGCGGGTACGCCTCGACCAGCTCGGCGTAGTACGCGGTCATCTCGGCCGCCGACAGGGACTTGCCCTCGAAGGAGTACCCGCCGTCCTTGTAGAACTCGGAGGCGGCCACGTCGAGCGCGAGCGCGATGTCCTGGCCGGGCTGGTAGCCGGCCTTCTTGATGGCCTCGACGATCAGGTCGAGGGCGTCGCGGTTGCTCGGCAGGTTCGGGGCGAAGCCGCCCTCGTCGCCGAGGCCGGTGGACAGGCCGCGCTCCTTCAGGACCGCCTTGAGGGTGTGGTAGACCTCGGCGCCCCAGCGCAGGGCCTCCGAGAAGGACTCCGCGCCTACGGGTGCGATCATGAACTCCTGGATGTCCACGTTGGAGTCGGCGTGCGAGCCGCCGTTCAGGATGTTCATCATCGGGACCGGCAGCACGTGGGCGTTCGGGCCGCCCAGGTAGCGGAAGAGCGGCAGGTCGGAGGCCTCGGAGGCGGCGTGGGCCACGGCGAGCGAGACGCCGAGGATGGCGTTGGCGCCGAGCGAGGACTTGTCCGGGGTGGCGTCCAGGTCGAACATCGCCTGGTCGATCAGGCGCTGCTCGGTCGCGTCGTAGCCGACCAGCTCGGGGCCGATCTGCTCGATGACGGCCAGCACGGCCTTCTCCACACCCTTGCCCAGGTAACGGCTCTTGTCGCCGTCACGGAGCTCGAGGGCCTCGAACGCACCGGTGGAAGCACCGGAGGGGACGGCTGCACGGCCCGTGCTGCCGTCGTCGAGGCCGACCTCGACCTCGACGGTGGGGTTGCCTCGCGAGTCGAGGATTTCCCGGGCTACGACGACGTCGATGGACGGCACGTGGGTCTCCTTCTGGATGTCTCTTCGTTTCGGCATGAGCCTAACCGACCCGAAAAGCCCCGGCCGGGCACGCTCGGGGGATGGACACGCCCGTGCTCGGAACGGAGGAGAAAGTTCAGCCCGATGTCAGCCCTCGTCCGCCGGGCGGGGGTGGACACCCGGCCCGGCGGCGCGCGGGCGGCTCAGCGGCCGAGGTCCAGGTACGAACCGGGGCTGATCGCGTTCGGGTCGTCGCCGATGACGTCGCGGTTGGCGTCGTACAGGCCGCGCCAGCCGCCCGTCACGTCCTGCTCCATCGCGATCTCGCAGAGCGAGTCGCCCTCCTGCACCAGGTAGCGCTTGCCGGTGGTGCTCTTGGCGCTCGCGTCGTTGTCCCGGCCGGCGTCGGCCTTCTTGGTCCCCGCGCGCGTGTCGGTGGCGAGCGGGATGACGCCCCAGGCGGCCTCGCCCTCCACGAAGTGGGCCGGCAGGCCGGCGGGGCCGTGCCCGCGGGTCCCGGCGGAACCCGTGGTGTCCCCGGTGGCGGGGCCGTCGGTGGCGGTGCCGTCGGTGGCGGTGCCGGCCTCCGGCTTGCGGTGCTTGCCGGTGCCCTTGCCCTCGCCCTTGTCGCCGGCGGAGGGGGTCGCGGAGTCGGCGCCCTTGCTCGGGTCGGCGTCCGGGGTGGCGGTGGTGTCGTCGCCGGTGCCCGGGGTGGTGGTGCCGGTGGTGTCGTCGCCGGAGGTGGCGCCGTCGGTGTCCTCGTCGCCGGAGCCGGTGGAGTCGCCCGATCCCTGGCCGTCCTGGCCGTGGCCGCCGTGCAGCAGGTCGTCGAGGGCGTCGGTGAGCCCCGAGGAGTCGGCGCAACCCGACCAGGCGTCCGGGCCGAGCTCGGCGAGGATCTTCTCGGCCACGGATATCTGCTCGTTGCGGCTGGCGAGGTCAGGACGCTCGGCGTACTGCTCGCCGCCGTACTGCTGCCAGGTCTCCTCGGTGATCTGCAGACCGCCGAAGAACCCGTTGCCGGTGTTCGAGCTCCACAGACCGCCGCTCTCGCACATGGCGACGGCGTTCCACGTGCTGCCGGCGTCCGCGGCACTGGCGCCGCTCGCTGCGAAGAGGGGGAGCGTGAGGCCCGCCCCGGTCGCCGCTACCGCGACCATTGCGGTCGGGGCCTGACGCGGCTTGCGGTGTCGGCCGTTCCCGGACTTCAGCATGCGCCATCGCCTTTCACATTCGAATACTGCGATGGCGCCAGACCGTAGCCGCCTTGGCCCATGCATCACAAGTCGATGTCTCACGGATCACGCCAAGATCACGTTCTGACGTCACGTCAGTCACTATCCGGCGTGAACGCGACCGGCAGGGTGCGCAGACCGCGCATGATCAGTCCGCCCCGCCACCTCAACTCGGCTGGATCTGCGGCCAGTCGGAGGTCCGGCAGCCGGGTCAGCAGGGTCGCCAGAGCGGCCTGCGCCTCGAGTCTTGCGAGCGGCGCGCCGAGGCAGTAATGGATGCCGTGTCCGTAGCCGAGGTGCTGGTTGTCGCGGCGCGACAGGTCCAGGGCGTCCGGGTCGGTGAAGCGGTCCGGATCGCGGTCGGCGGCCGCCAGGACGACGAGCACCGGGTCGCCGGTGGCCACGGACTGCCCGCCGACGGTGAGCGGTTCGGTGGCGAAGCGCCAGGTCGCCAGTTCCACCGGGCCGTCGTAGCGCAGCAGTTCCTCGACGGCGGTGCCGAGCAGTTCGCGCTCGCCGCGGGCGAGGGAGTCCTGGAGCCGCCGCCGCTGCTCGGGGTGGCGCAGCAGCGTGTAGGTGCCGTTGCCGATGAGGTTGACGGTCGTCTCGAAGCCCGCGAAGAGCAGGATGAAGGCCATCGCGGCGGCCTCGTTCTCGGTGAGGTGCTCACCGTGGTCGCTCGCCCGGATCAGCCCCGAGATCAGGTCGTCGCCGAGCTCCGAGCGCTTGCGTTGGATCAGTTCCAGCAGGTAGGCGCGCATCTTCTTCACCGAACGCGCCACTCCCCCGCGCGGCCCGCCGCCGTGCCGGATCATCATGCCCGCCCAGTCGCGGAAGTCGTCCTGGTCCTCGGCGGGGACGCCCAGCAGGTCGCAGATGGCGTAGATCGGCAGCGGGAACGCGAACTCATGGATGAGATCCGCCTCGCCCTTGGCGGCGAAACCGTCGATCAGCCGGTCGGTGAGCTCCTGCACCCGCGGCGCGAACCCGGCCACCCGGCGCGGGGTGAAGGCCTTGGAGACCAGCCTCCGCAGCCGGGTGTGGTCGGGCGGATCGATGTTGAGCAGGTGCGTCATGAGGTCGGCGCTGCGCTCACCCGGAATACCCACCTTCCCCTTGGCGTGGGCGTGTTCGGAGTGGTGGACGGGGTTCTTGCTGAGCCGCGCGTCGGCCAGCGCCTGCTTGGCGTCCGCGTACCGGGTGACCAGCCAGGCCTCCACCCCGCTGGGCAGGGTCGTGCGGTGCACCGGGGAGTGCTCGCGCAGCCAGGCGTACGCGGGGTACGGATCGGTCGCGAACTGCCAGGTGAACAGTTCGGGGGCGGCCGGGATGCCGGGGTCGGGGGTCACACTGTCATGCACCCCATGACGTTAGCCGGTCGCGGCTGAGCCGGTCGGCGAGCCTGGTCGTCTCCGGGAGGCGGTAGGCGGGGGCGAGGGCGAGCACATGACGGCAGGCGGTGTCCAGGTCGACGCCGTGGCCGGTCGAGACGTAGACCGGCTTCACCCCGCTCCGGGTGCGCAGCACCCGGCCCACCGTCTCCCCCGCGTCCACCAGCGGCGCGCTCGATCCCCGGGCGTCACCGAGCGCGGCCGGGTCCCAGGTGCCGACGAACGGCGTCTTCGCCACTCCCGCGGCCGGCAGGCCGGTGACCACCCCGAGGTGGCAGGCGAGCCCGAAGCGGCGCGGGTGCGCCAGGCCCTGGCCGTCGCAGAGCAGCAGGTCGGGTGTGACGGAGAGCTTCTCCAGCGCGTCGATCAGCACGGGGAGTTCGCGGAAGGCGAAGAGCCCGGGCACGTACGGGAAACCGGCCCGGGCGGTGGCCGTGACCTGCTCGACCGGGGCCAGCGTCGCGGTGTCGAGCACGACGACGGCGGCGGCGACGGTGTCGCCCTCGGCACCGTGACCGCCGCCGTAGGCGACGTCCAGTCCGGCCACGTACCGCGGCCGCTGCGGGCCGGGGCCGTGGTGGTCCGCCAGCGGGCGGAGCCGGTCCTGCAGGGCCAGGGCCTCCGCCTCGTCGCGCGGCCACGCGTGCGGTACGTCGATGCGCATGGCCGTCAGCCTAGGGCCGCCCGCGGGCGGCGGCCGGGCCCGGGCCCGGCCGCCGCTGGGCCGCCGCTCAGTGCTCTTCCTTGCCGCTCTCCTCCTGGCCCGGCCCGGAACGGGTCGGCGCGCCCCTGGGGACCCCGCCCGACCCGCCCGCGGCGCCCGCCGGACGGCGGGTGCCCTCGGGGCTACGGGTGCCGGGACTGCGCGTGCCGGGACTCGGGGTGCCGGGACTCGGGGTGCCGCCCTCCGGGCTGCTCACGCCGTGGGAGCCCCAGTTGCCGAAGCCCTTGAGGGAGTGCGGGAGGCGCCGGACGCCGTCCTGGGGCCATTCGTCCGGCTCCCGCCATTCGGTGAGCGTGTGCCGCTCGCCGTCCTGGTGGCCGGGCCCGTGGTCGGCCGGGGTCTCCCGGCCGTACTCCTGGCGGGTGTGCCACGCCCCGCCGCGGGGCTGGGGTTTCTGCTCGGGGGGCGGTTCCTTGCCACGGGCCCACATCCCGATCGACACGGCGCCGACCAGGATCCCGACCAGGAAGATGCCCACTACCAACGGCGCGATGCCGACGATGTAGTCGTGCGGCACGGCCAGCTGGATCTGCTCCAGTGCTCGCATATGTCCCATTTACCCGCTGTGCCCCAGACTGACGCACAACAGCGGAAGGAGATGTTCCGCGGCAGGTCAGCCCGTCTTCTCGGCCTCCAGGATCGCGTCGCGGTAGCGGCGCGCGGCGGCGCGCAGCGCGGACTCCGGGTCGATGCCGGCCGCCTGGGCGGCGAGCGCGAGCGCCAGCAGGCGGTCACCGGTGTCGGCGGCGTCCTGGTCCGGCACCGCCACGGACAGGCCCGCCTGACGGGCCCGGGAGCCGAGCTTCGCGGCGAGGGCGAGCGCGGGCTGGCCGAGGGGGATGCCCTCGGTGATCGAGCCGCGCCGCTTCTCCTCCGCCTTGGTGCGCAGCCAATGCTCGCGGACGTCCTCCGCCGTCTCGGCGACGGCGTCGCCGAAGACGTGCGGGTGCCGGTGGATCAGCTTGTCCACGATGGTGGCGGCGACGTCGTCGATCGAGAACGGCTCCTCCGGGTCGTCCTGCGCGATCCGCGCGTGGAAGACGACCTGCAGCAGGACGTCGCCGAGCTCCTCGCGCAGAGCCTCCCGGTCTCCCTCCTCGGCGGCCTCGGCGAGCTCGTAGACCTCCTCGATGCCGTACTTCACCAGTTCCTCGGTGGTACGGACGCTGCTCCAGGGGCACTCGCGGCGGATCCGGTCCATCACCTGCACCAGGTCCAGCAGGCGCGCGCCCGGCAGGTCGTAGGAGCCGGGCAGCAGCTCCAGGTCCGGCATGTGGACCCGGCCGGAGCCGCCGAGCCGGGAGAGTTCGTCGGTGACGGCGCGGTCGCCCTCGCCGCCGGCCAGGTAGACCACGGTGCGCCCGCCCCCGGTGAGGTCGACCAGCTCCCGCCCGGTGGGCGCGGACGGCTCGACGGCGACCCCGGCCTCGCGCAGGTACGGCAGCTGCGGATTCCCCGGGTCGGGACAGACGACCAGATCGGCGGCGCGCAGCAGTTCCCAGGCGGGCCAGGAGAGCAGGCCGGGGGCGATCCGGTGGGTGGTGGTCAGCAGTACCAGGCGGCCCGGGAGGGCGGAGTCATCGGAGTGGTCCACCCGACGAAACTACCTCGCCGCCGAACGGCACCGGGGCCGGGCCCGCGATCGGACCCGGCCCCGGTCACGCTGCGTCCCGGGTCAGGCCCGGGCCTGGCCTAGGCTTGGGCGGAACGGCGGCTGACCTCGGACAGCCACGGGTCCTTGGTGGCGTCCAGGTCGAGCTTGTCGGAGTTCCACTTGCCGTAGCGCGGGTTGACGTCGATGCGCAGGCTCTTCGACGTGTCCCGCAGTACCTTGATCAGCGCCGTCTGGCCCTCGGGGGTCTGCACGTCGGCGCCGTAGTGGGCGGCGACCTTCTGCATCAGCAGGTCGGTGCGGATGCTCTCGTCGATGTCGGCGGGCACCATCGCGTAGGTCTGCAGCAACTGCGCCTCCAGGGCCGCCTTGCCGCCGGCCTGCTGCTCGCTGGCCACCCGGGCGGCCTGGAGCTCGCGCCGGGTGACGGAGACGCCGATGTCGTCGGCCGCCCGCTCGATCACCTCGTTCTGCACCAGCCGGTGCACGACGTTGCGCTGCAGATCGCTGCTGGCCTCGATGAGCTGGGCGGCCTGCGGGGTCTTCTCCTGCGCGGCGCGCACGGCGGCGACCTTCGCCTGGACCGCCTCCACGGTGATCTGCTCGCCGCCCACGACGGCAGCGGCACCCGCGTGCGGTGTGCCGCAGGACGTCAGCAGTGGCGCTGCGAGCAGCACGGCTGCGGCGGCGGTGACGGAGAGCGCAGTCCTGCGGCGGAGCATTTTTGCCTCCCGGCAAGGGATCGAGCGACGGTGCACGAACTGGCAGTGATGCAGTGATCGAGGATATTGAGCGAGGCGCCGGGATATCCAGCACTCTGCACAACACACTGCGCAAACGATTCGCGGCACCTCAGGTGTCGCAGGCGACACCGTCGCCGTCGCGGTCAAGCGAACGCGAATAACCGGGGTCGCCGCGGTGCAGCGGGGCGGCGCCGGCCTCGCGGGCCGCGGCGCAGTTCGCGTACGTGGCACCCGTCGAGGGGGCGGTGCCCCCCTTGCCGTCTCCGCCGCCGTCCCCGCCGCCGGCATCCGGGCCGCCGCCGGACGCCGCCGGCTTGCCGGCGTCCGGCAGGGGCTCGTCGGGGCAGGTGTCCAGCACCTTCACCATGGCGGCCCGCTCGGCCTCGGTGACCCACAGCCCGTACTTCTTCTTCACCGCGACCTGGCGGGCCACGTACGGGCAGCGGAAGGCCTTGTCCGGCGGCAGCCAGGTCGCCGCGTCACCGTCGCCCTTGCCGCGGTTGGTCGGCCCGTCGACGGCGAGGAGGTTGAGCGGGTCGTTGGCGATCTGCCGGCGCTTGTCGCGGGACCAGTAAGTGGCGCCCTTCTGCCAGGCGTCGCTGAGCGCCACGACATGGTCGATGTCGACCGTGCTGCGGCCGCGCGTGAAGTCGATCCGCCTGCCGGTGTAGGGGTCGGCGAGGGTGCCCGAGACGACCACGCAGTCCCCGCCCCGGTCGGCGCGGAAGGAGGTGCCGGTGAGGTCGCGGCGGAGTATGTCGTCCCGGGTGTCGCAGCCGTTGTGGTCGGTGTCCGCCCAGGCCGCGCCGAACTCGTCCCGCGCGTAGCCCGTCTTGGGCGCCCGGCCCTTCACCGCCAAATCGCCCACCGCCTTGAGCGCGCTGCCCTTCGGAGCCCCTTCGCTCCCGGCTCCGCTGCCCGTGCCGCTGCCGAGACCCTCGCCGGTGCAGCCGGCCAGACCCGCGCCGAGCAGCACGGCGACGGCCGCCGCTGCCGTTCCCGCCCTGGTTGTAAGCACCTCGGCACTCTAGGGGGTGGGGCGTACGGCCCGGCAGGGGGCGTACGGCGGCCGAACGGTGGGGCGCGCGGCGCCGGGTGACGGCCCGGCGGGAGGGAAGGCGACGGCCCCGGCGCGGCGTGCGCCGAGGCCGGGGCCGGGGCCGGGAACCGCAGCCGGTGGCCTCAGCCGGCCAGCTTGTCGATGTCGACGGTGTCCTTGGCCGCGGGCGCCTTGACCTCCGCCGGCTTGCCGAAGCCGGAGAAGAGCAGGGTGCCGGGCTCCTTGCCGCCCTTGACGACCACCTTCAGCACATAGGGCTTGCCCTCGGTCGCCACGTAGGCGGTGGTGGTCTCGGCGCCGTCCTTGCTGGTGATCGGCACCGCGGGCGTGCCGTCGAGGGTGACGGGCTCGCCCTTCTTCCCGCCCAGGTCGGCGTCCGAGTCCTTCTCCAGCTCGGCGAGGAACGCGTCGAGGTCGCAGGTTTCGACGAGGTCCTTGTTGTCCGGCGCGTCGGCCTTGGTCTTCATCCACCGGCCGCCGAGGAGGTCCTTCAGCGCGGCGCCGTCGGAGCCCTGGGCCTTCCAGAAGGCGTCGTCGCCCTTCATGTAGAGCGAGGGGCCCGCCTTGACGAGCTGCATGGTGCCGCCCTCGGCGGTGACCTCGCCCTGGCAGTCGCCGGTCCTGCCCATCGTCATACGGAACTTCATCGGCTCGCCGTCGGTGATGCCGTCGAGGGCGACGGTCATCGCCGGGACGGACTTCATGGCGGCCAGGGACTTCTTCCCGATCGTGGCGACCGGCTGGTCGGCGAGGGCGGTGGAGGCCGGTTCGGCCGTTCCGCCGAGCGGGCCGCAGGCGGCGATGGTGAGGGCGGCGGCGGCGCAGCCGAGGGCCGTGAGCGCGCGGCGAGAGGTGGTCATGTGGGTCGTCCCCCTTGGTGGACAGCGTGTGGATGACGGTTGCGGGCCGGCGGAACGCCGAGGGACTCCGTGAACCGATGGGTCAATCACAGCATGAGCTGTGAACCGAGTCAACATGAGATTTCGATTCACATGGATTCACGGCGTGAAGCCTCGGATCTAGCGTTCACCGGTATGCTCGTGGCCACAGCCGTACCCCGCGCGGGAAGGGAGCCAGCCAGGTGCCGGAGAACGCAAGCGAGGTGACCGCCGCCGGGATCGCGCGGCTGGCCGGGGTGGGGCGGGCGGCCGTCAGCAACTGGCGCCGCAGGCACGCCGACTTCCCCAAGCCGGTGGGGGGCACCGACACCAGCCCGGCCTTCGCGCTGTCCGAGGTCGAGAGCTGGCTCCGCGCCCAGGGCAAACTCGCCGAGGTCCCGCTGCGCGAACGGGTCTGGCAGCGGGCCGAGTCGCATCCCGCGGGCACCGCGGCCGCGCTCCGGCAGGCCGGCGCCGTCTGCCTGCTGATCCGTGAACGCCCCGACGCCGCGCCCCGGATGAAGGGCGCGCAGGACACGGAGGCCGGGGAGGCCGTACGGGAGGTCTTCGAGCGGCACTTCGGGGGACGGTTCGCCCCCGGCGCGCCCGTCGACGCCGAACTGCTGCGCGGAGCCGCCGAACTCGCCGCCGGGATGGGACCGCGCCAGGCCTACGAGTTCCTGCTCGGGCGCTGTCTGGACGCCAACCCCCGGCAGTACACGCTGACCCCGCCCGCGCCCGCCGAGCTGATGGCCGCACTGGCCGGCCCCGCCCGTACCGTGCTGGACCCCGCCTGCGGCACCGGCACCCTGCTGCGTGCCGCCGAGGCCCCGCACGAGGTGTACGGCCAGGAGGCCGACCCGGACCTGGCCGCGCTCGCGGCGCTGCGGCTCGCGCTGCACGCCGACCCGGCCGCCGGGGTACGGGTGGCGGGCGGCGACAGCCTGCGCGCCGACGCCTTCCCCGGGCTCGCCGCCGACGCGGTGCTGTGCCACCCGCCGTTCAACGAGCGCAACTGGGGCCACGAGGAACTCACCTACGACCCCCGCTTCGAGTACGGCTTCCCGGCCCGCACCGAGTCCGAACTCGCCTGGGTGCAGCACTGTCTGGCCCGGGTCCGGGAGGGCGGGACGGTCGTGCTGCTGATGCCGCCCGCCGCCGCCTCGCGCCGCTCGGGACGCCGGATCCGCGCCGACCTGCTGCGGCGCGGCGCGCTGCGCGCGGTGGTCGCGCTCCCGGCCGGCGCCGCGCCCCCGTACGGCATCCCGCTCCACCTGTGGGTGCTCCGCAGGCCGGGCGCCGGCACGCCGGCCTCCCCGCACCTGCTGCTGGTCGACACCGCGGGCACGCAGGACGCCGCCCACGGGGGCGAGAAGGTGCCCTGGCAGACGGTGCGCGCCACCGTGCTGGACGCCTGGCAGTCCTTCGACCGGCACGGCACCACCGAGGAGCGGCCCGGCGTGAGCCGCGCCCTGAAGGTCATCGACCTGCTCGACGACGACGTGGACCTGGCCCCCGCCCGGCATCTGCCGCCGCCCGCCGCTGGCGGCGGGGCGGCCGAGCTCGCCGGGGTGCGCGACCGGCTGGCGGCCACCCTGCTGCGTACCGCCGAACTCGCCCCCGCTCCCGCCGGGGCGGCCGAGCCCGCCCGCTGGCCGCTCACCACGGTCGGCGAACTGGCCCGCGCCGGGGCACTGGTGCTGCGCGCGGGCGGCAACGGGAGCGCCCGCCCCGACGGCGGTCCCGCCGTGCTCACCGAGCACGACGTCCTCGGCGGCGGCGCGCCCAGCGGCACCCTGCCCGAGGGGCCGCCCGGGGAGGAGCCGGTCCTGACGCGGGAGGGCGACGTCGTCGTCCCGGTGCTCGGCCGGGGTTCGGCCGCGCGCGTCGTCGACGCCGCCACCGCCGGGGCGGCCCTGGGCCGCAACCTCCATCTGCTGCGCCCCGACCCGGCCGCCCTGGACCCGTGGTTCCTCGCCGGCTTCCTGCGCGGCACCGCCAACAACCGCCAGGCCAGCAGCTACGCCTCCACCGCGACCCGGCTGGACGTCCGCCGCCTTCAGGTGCCGCGGCTGCCGCTGGCCGACCAGCGCCGGTACGGGGAGCGCTTCCGCACCCTGGCCGCCTTCGAGGAGGCCCTGCGGCTGGCGGGACAGCTGGGCGAGCAGTTGGTGCAGGGGCTCTACGACGGACTGACCGACGGCACGGTGCGTCCCGAATAGTTACGGGATCGGGTGACAGCCCGTCGGCGGCGGCGGATACTCTCGCGATACCACTCGCAGCTGTCCCCCGCACTGATGTCCCAGGGAGTCCGAGAGCAGTGACGAACGGCCCCGGTCCGGTCCCGCCGTACCCACCCGCTCAGTCCAAGGCCACGGCGACCACCCTCCGTGCCATCTTCCTCGCGATCACCGCGATCAGCTGCGGCTTCCTGTCCTGCCTCCCCCTGCTGCACCTGGCCGTCCGACGGCGCCGGACCATGGACTGGGTCTTCTTCTGGACCGGAACCGCGGTGAGCATCGCCTCCTTCGCCACGATCGGCAGCCTGCCGGAGGAGAGCTCCTGGACCGACGCCGCGCTGATCACCGCCTTCGCCCTCGTCCCCCTGGTCGGCGTCCACTACCTGGTGGCCGACCTGGCGCTGGCACGGGCGGAAGGGGCGCCCGGCTACCCGTCGTACGCCACGACCGTGCCGTTCCCGCCGCCGCACCAGCAGGCACCGCCGCACCCGCAGGCGGACTACAACCCGTACCGCGCGACCCCGCCGGCACCGGCCCCGCCCCCGCCCCCCGCGCCGCAGACGCCCGTGCCGCCGCAGCCGCCCGCGCCCCCGCACCAGCCGCGGATCAACCAGGTGCGGGCGGAACTGGACGAGCTGAGCGACCTGCTGCGCAAGCAGGAGGGCGGTCAGTGAACGGTCGGATCGTCGCCGGCCGATACGAGCTGGCCACGGTCCTCGGCCAGGGCGGCATGGGCCAGGTGTGGACCGCGTACGACCGGCGGCTGGACCGGCGGGTGGCCGTGAAGCTGCTGCGCCCGGACAAGGTGGCCGGCGGCGCCGACGCCGAGGAGCTGCGCCGGCGCTTCGTGCGGGAGTGCCGGGTCACCGCACAGGTCGACCATCCGGGGCTGGTCACCGTCCACGACGCGGGCAGCGACGCCGACGAGCTGTACTTCGTCATGCAGTACGTGGAGGGCGCCGACCTCGCCGACCACCTCGCCGAGCACGACCCCTACCCCTGGCCGTGGGCGGTCGCCGTCGCGGCGCAGCTGTGCGCCGTGCTGGCGGCGGTGCACGCGGTGCCGATCGTGCACCGCGACCTCAAGCCCCGCAACGTGATGGTGCGTCCTGACGGCACCGTGGTCGTCCTGGACCTCGGCGTCGCCTCCGTGCTCGACACCGACACGACCCGGCTCACCCACACCGGCACGCCCATCGGGACCCCCGCGTACATGGCGCCGGAGCAGGCGATGAGCGGCGCCGTCGGGCCCCGCACGGACCTGTACGCGCTCGGGGTGCTGCTGCACGAACTGGTCAGCGGCACCGTCCCGTTCGCGGGCTCCACGGCGCTCGGCGTGCTCCACCGGCACCTGTACGAGCAGCCCGTGCCGCTGCGGCAGGTGCGCCCGGAGGTGCCGGAGCCGCTGGAGGCGCTGGTGCTGCAGCTGCTGGCGAAGGAACCGCAGCACCGGCCGGCCGACGCCCAGGAGACCTACCGCAGGCTGGCGCCGCTGCTGCCGGTGCCCGGCCCCGTCCACCGCCCCCTCGGGCCGATGGACCCCACCCGCCCCTTCCTGCGACCGCTCGCCCCGTGGCCGGACCGGCCGGCCGCCCCGTCGCAGCCCACCCCCGCCCCGGGCGGGACCGCGGCCTCCGCGGGCCACGGCATCGCGGAGGCGGTCGACGAGGTGAAGCGGCTGCTCGACGCCGGCCGCATCACTCAGGCGGTCGACATCCTGGGCGGCGTGCTGCCGGCCGCCGCGGAGAAGCACGGCGAGCAGTCACCGGTCGTACGGATGCTGCGCAAGCAGTACGCGGCCACGCTGATGGAGGACGGCCAGTACCGCCGCGCCCTGCCGGAGCTGCGCCGGCTCGCGGACGAACTCGCCGCGGAGTCGGGGCCGCTGGGGCGTCAGTCGCTGCAGTACCGCTACGAGGCCGCGCAGTGCCTGGAGCAGTTGGGCGAGGCCCCCGCGGCGCTCGCCGAGTACCGGGCGCTGCTGCCCTCCTTCGAGCAGTACCGCGCCACCGACCCTGACCTGCCGCTGGAGGTGCGGCGCCGCATCGGCCACCTGCTGCTGTCGGTGGGCGACCGCATGGCAGCCCACGACGTGCTGTCCCGTCTGCTGTACGACTCCGACCGGGTGCACGGCCCGCACCACCCCTTCTCGCTGGAGGTCCGGCGGACGCTGACCTGGCTGGGGCAGGTGGGCCGCTAGGCCGTGGCGGCCCGGGGACTACCGTCCGGCGCGGGCGCGCAGGCGGCGGGCCACGCGCACCATCCGGCGCACGGTGGTGTTGCCGCGCAGCCGCTGGGTGGCGCTGAGCGGGCCGCCGCCGGGCAGCCCCAGCGACGTGAGGCGGCGGCGCCGGAAGTAGTGCTCGGTGTCCGGGCCGAGGTTGTCCCGCAGCCACGCCGCGGTCTCCTCGCGCAGCCCGGGGTGCATCCTGGGCTGCATGCAGAAGCCCACGGCCCGTACGAGCGCGGCGAGTTCCCCGGCCGCGCCGCCCCGGCCGTCGGGGACGGCGACGTCGGGCACGAGGTGGTCGACGATGGTCAGCGGGACGCGGTTGCTGTTCTGGTAGGGAGTGAGCCGGTCCAGTACCAGCCGGGTCCCGGCCCGTGCGATCGCGACGTCGCAGTAGGCGCTCGCGGTGAGCATCGCGGTGGAGAAGCAGCCGACGACCAGACGCGGCCGGCAGACCTCGTACAGCGTCTCGGCCAGCAGCGGGCCGTCGAGGACGCGCAGCCGTGCGCCCTCGGCCGCCGCGGCCTCCTCCATCGCCTTGGAGTAGCCGGCCGGAGCCGTGGGGTGGGGCTTGAAGACGATCGAGCGGTGCCCCGCGGCGATCGCGCCGCGGACCATGGTGACGTGCAGTTCCTCTTCCTCCTGCGGGCTGAGGATGCGCAGGGCGGCGAGGTACTGGCCGAGCAGCACCGCGGTCGGCGGGTCCTCGGCGAGCGCGGTGAGCCGGGGGTCGTCCGCCGCCTCGACGGCGATCTCCTTGAGGACGGCCCGGAAGGCGTCGTCGGGGACGAGTTCGGGTTCCGCGCCGGTCTCCGCCAGCAGCAGCGGGCGCAGTCCGGGGACCAGGTCGAGGTGGAGGACCCGCTGGACGCGGTTGCCGAGAGGGCCGGGCAGCTTCTCGCGGGTGGGCCCGTAGCTCATCAGGCCGTCCGCGTACACGTGGACGGCGCTCTCGGCGAAGATCGTGGCGAGCGCGCGTGCCGGGTTGACCTGGATCGACTCCACCACGAGCTCGACCGGGACGTCGCCGAGGCCCCAGGAGTGCCGGAACAGCCGCTGCCAGATGGAGCTCTCGTCCTCCGACGGGGCCCACTGGGAGGGGCGGTGCGGGTGGATCACCTCGTTCCACGAGACGACCTCGTCGAAGCGGGTGACGATCCGCCGGTACCCGTGCATGTCGGAGAGCTGGACGACCGTCTCGGGGACCGGGGCGTTGTTGCTCACCAGCAGGATGCGCCGGGTGCCGGTACGCGGCCCGAAGGCACCGGCGTCCAGCGCGGCGGCGAGCGTCGCGGCGCCGTAGAGGGTCGAGACCTCGAAGATCTGGGCCCGGTCGTGGTTCATGCTCTCCTCGGCGGGGTCCGCCATCGTCACGGTCATCGTCACGCCGCCTTCCGCGCGTCGGCGCGCAGCCGCAGGAGCACGTCCGCGCGCTGGATGTCCATCTCGGCCAGGGTCCGGTCCAGGACGTCCTGCGGCATGCGGGCCAGCGCCGCGGCGGACTGCCGTCTGAGCTGCCGGCCGGTCTCGGCGTCGTAGCGCCGCACGTTGGACATGTGGAAGGCGATCAGCGCGCAGTAGGTGCGCACGATCTTGGGCAGGAAGCGGTCGGCCTCGCGGTCGGCGAGGACGCCGTCGAGTATCGCGTCGTGGGCGGGTATGAAGTCCAACTGCCGGCCGTCGCTGATCTGGGTGAGGGAGTCGCTGACCCCGCGCCGGTAGAAGACGCCGAGCGGGCGGATCACCGCGAAGGACTCGGCCGTCAGGTGCAGCCGCCAGACCCACTCGCGGTCCTCCGCGGTCCGCAGGCCGGTGCTGTAGCGCATACCGCCGTCCTCGAAGAGCCGGCGGTGGTAGATCCCGGCCCAGACGAAGGGATAGTCGACCATGGTGGACACGTGCGAGGGCGCGATCGCGTCGCGCGGGTCGAGCACGGCGTCCCAGCGCCTGGCCGGCGGGCGGTGCACGACCCGTTCGGCGCCGGTGGCCTTGACGTGCCCGGTGCGCACGAAGTCGCAGCCCAGGCCCTCGATGCCGGCGACGAGCTCGTCGAGGTAGCCGCGGGCGTACCAGTCGTCGCCGTCCAGGAAGGTCACGTACTGCCCGCGGGCCGCGTCCAGTCCGGTGTTGCGGGACTGGGCGACGCCCTTGTTCTCCTCGTGCCGGATCACCCTCAGGCCCGGCAGCCGGCGCTCCCAGTGGTCGAGGATCTCCGGGGTGCCGTCCGTCGAGTGGTCGTCGACGAGGATGAACTCGGTGTCCGCCCCCGCGTTGTTGGCAAGCCCGCACAACATGTCCGGTGCGTATGCCTGAATATTGCGGAAGGGAACGATTACCGAAAGTTTGGGCACCTGGGAATCCAGACGATCTCGAGGCGGGCCACGGACTCCGGCCCCCCGGACGGCGCCGGAGGGCAAGCGTATAGGACTAGATCCAGAACGGGCGTCGAGAATGCTTCCGCAAGATGAACACAGGGAATACGGAATGCGAACTCCCGCTTTTCCGCACGTCGCCCGCAACACCCTCGGACCGCCACCCAGGTCGTTCGCATCCGATTAGATCCTCGTTCACTCGGACGTCACATCCGCTCCCTATGGTGATCGCCTCCGCCCCATGTGCCGTGCGCGTGTCCATGTGCGTCGAGGTACCCCGGGCGGGGTCTGTTGATCCGCGCGGGAAACCCATGCAGTTCTCCCCAGCGGCCGTGTCATTGTTGGGAGCAGCATGGTCAAGTTCCGGGCTGGATGGCTCGAGAAAAGATTGGACAACGCCGCGGGGGCGGATATTCCGATCGCTTCGGTTTCCGTGGCGGAGTGCGTCCGGTCCTGCGCCGTCCACGGCGGCAAACTCGTCAAGAACCTGGACTGGAAGAAGGGCCAGCTCGCCGAAGCCATCCGGGAACTCCTCGCCCGGTACGCGGCCGCGATGACCGACCCCGGGGACGCCGCCGCGCTCTCCGGGGGGAAGAGCACCTGGCCGAAGTCGAACCCCGAGGTCTTCGACGCCCTCCTCGAGGTGGGCAACAAGGCCGTGGACGTGCGCGGCGCCGACGAGCTGCGGCTCGCGACGCGCATCACCGAGACGATCTTCGGCGTCCGCAAGCAGTCCCGGGCCGGCTGGCGGCTGCGGGCGCGCCTGATGGACGCGCTGGGCGACGACGCCGCCACCATCGCCGCGTACGAGCGCTTCCTGGCCCTCACCCCCAACGACGACCTCAACATCGCGGGCCGCATCACCAAGCTCCAGGAGAGCGGTGAGCGCCTGGCCGAGACGCTGGAGCTGCTCCAGCACGAGGCCCCCGGCGCCCGTGAGTTCCAGGGCGTCCCGGACACCGAGCTGTGGGCGGAGGGCCTGGCCCTCAAGGAGGCCGGCGACTGGGAGCGTGCCGAGCCCCGGCTCGTGGCCGCGCTTGTCTCGATGACCGAGCAGGACCGTCCCGCCACCTCCGTGCGCGCGGCGCTGACGGACTACGTGAACCTCCGCCTGGAGCGGGACCGCGGCCGGCTGGCCGGCTCGGCCCGGCTGCTCGGGCTGTACGCCGACGACCGCCGGCTGCGCGAGCTGGACCCGATCCCGGACCCCGGGCTGACCGGTACGGAGATGCTCGCCCTCAGCGACTTCCGCAACCTGATCGCGGGGAAGACGATCTGCCTGGTCGCCAACTCCCAGCGGGTGGGCACCAGCACGATGGGTCAGGAGATCGACGCCTACGACCTCGTCGTCCGCTTCAACTCCTACCGGATCGAGGCGCCGGCCACCGGAACCAAGACCGACATCCACGCGACGATCCACCTGCACAACTACAACTGGGACAAGAAGGTCGAGACGCGGCTGGTCTTCAGCGGCAGCCACCACCAGTGGCGCAACTCGGTCCGCCGCCGCCTGGTCCCCGGCGCCCAGCGCTACGTGGGCGACCGGACGCTGCGCTGGCCGGTGCGCGAGATCGGCCGGGTCGGCGAGGACGTGATGCCCTCGATCCCCACCAGCGGCTTCAACATGCTGTGGCTGCTGGACTTCCTGGACGTCAGCCCGAAGATCGACCTCATCGGGTTCGACTTCTACGACAGCGGTGCCTACCGCCTTCAGGAAGCCATGAAGCTCCCGATCGCCACCGCGCACGGCTACTCGGACGAGAAGGAGTGGGTCATGGCCCGCGCCCAGGAAGTCACTGAAATGAGGATATCGCTCCGATGACCGCCTCTGTCCCGGTTCCGGCGACCCGGAGCGAGACGCTGACCGGCAAGCGCCGCGTCGCCTTCGCGTCGTACGTAGACGAGAACTACCTGCCCGGCTTCCTCACCCTGCTGCGCAGCCTGGCACTGACCAACCCCACTGTGTGCGAGGACTTCGTCGTCCTCTACGACGACCTGCAGCCGGCGTCGATCACCGAGATCCGCAAGCTGCACCCGCGCATCGTGATGCGCCGCGTGGTCCCCGAGCGCTACGACGACTTCGTCAAGGGCGACCCGGAGAACTACCTGGTCCGCAAGGCGTACTTCATCCTCGACGTCTTCCGGATCCGCGACTACGACACGGTGATCACGCTCGACACCGACATGGTCGTCCTCGGCGACCTGGCCGAGCTGCTGCGGATGCGGGACGGCGTCGGCGCGGTGCCGCAGTTCCTGCTGGACCAGTCGAAGCTCAACAGCGGCCTGCTGGTGATCCAGAAGGATTACCTCACCGACGAGTTCTGCGCGCGGATCGACGCCGTCGGCACCGCCGGCACGTACGAGCTCGACAAGCACGACCAGGGCATCCTCAACGCCCTGCTCGCGGGCACGTTCATCAAGATCGACCCGCGCTACAACTTCGTGAAGCGCCGCCTGTCCGGGGACCGTTCCCCCGGCGAGGAGGACGTCGCCATCCTCCACTTCACCGGCCGCCACAAGCCGTGGAACGGCGGCGAGCACGGCTACTCGGGCGCCGAGGCGGCGTGGCAGGAGTACGACCTCCCCCACGCGGACTTCGTCGAGCGCTTCCTGGCGCTGCCCGACGAGAAGCACCCGGACCTGCTGATCCACTTCGGCCGCCACCTGGTCGCGAGCGAGGGCCGGCACGACGCCGTCCGCGAGGTCGCCGAGGCGTACCTGGCCAAGGGCCGCTACGAGGACGCGGTGGAGATCCTCGGCCGCTCCCCCATCCCCGCCGACGAGAGCCGTTCCCACGAGCTGCTCGGCCAGGCGCTGATGGCCACCTCCCGCTACGAGGAGGCCACCGCCCACCTGCTGCTCTCCACGGCCCACGCGCCGGCCGCCGCCCGTCCCTTCGGCCGGCTGGCGAACATGGCGTGGGTCCTCGGCGACAACGCGGCCTCCCGCGAGTACGCCCTGGCCGGCCTCAACGCGGACGTCAGCGACCGCGCCTGCCGGATCTCGTACGAGCGCGCGGAGGCGATCGCCGCCCGCCCGGCCGAGGCCGGCGGCCCCTCCGAGCAGCTGGCGCACGTGGCGTTCTACATGGAGCGCCAGGGCAACGCGGGCGACAAGATCCTGCCCGAGACGGTCCGGCTCTGCTTCGGCCCGGACACCGGCGACCGCAGCTGGCACTCCATCCACGCGCACAAGCTCTTCGACGAGGCGGCCCTGGAGCGGGTGAACTCGCGCCGCGGCCTGGTCATCGGCGGCGGCGGCCTGTTCATCCCGGACACCTCGCCGAACGGCAACAGCGCCTGGCAGTGGAACGTGCCGGACCGGCTGCTGGAGAAGATCGACGTCCCGCTGGCGGTCTTCGCGGTCGGCTACAACGCCTTCGACGGCCAGTCGTACACGCGCCGCCGCTTCGAGGAGAGCCTGCGGCTGCTGGTCTCCAAGTCGGCGTTCTTCGGTCTGCGCAACCACGGCTCGGTGGAGAAGGTCCGCGCGCTGCTCCCCGCGGAGCTGCAGGACCGGGTGCTCTTCCAGCCCTGCCCGACGACCGTCTCCCGCCAACTGGTGCCCGGCTGGCAGGACCCGGTGAAGCGCGACGACACGGTGCTGATCAACTGCGCCTACGACCGCGCGGGGCTGCGCTTCGGCCACGACTACGACCACTTCCTGCGGGAGATGGCCACCGCGGTCCGCGCCATCGGCAAGCACGCCGAGGTCCGCTACGCCGCCCACGCCCTGGACGACGAGCGCTTCGTCTTCGACCTGCGGCGTGAGTACGGCATCTCGATGCCGGTCGAGCCGATGTACGACTTCGACACCGACCAGCTGCGCACCGCCTTCGCGCGCACCAAGCTGGTGATCGGCATGCGCGGCCACGCGGGCATGATCCCGTTCGGCTGCGGCACGCCCATCATCAGCCTGATCTCCCACCCGAAGATGGCGTACTTCCTGTCCGACATCGAGCGCCCGGAGTGGGGCGTCTCGGTGCACGACCGGAATCTCGGCGCCATCCTCGCGGAGCGCTCCATCGGCATCCTGGACAACCTGTCGGCAACGGTCGCCGACGTCCACGGACGCCAGGAGGCGCTGTGGAAGGTGACGCAGGACAACGTGGCGAAGCTGAAGACCGTCCTCGGCTGAGCCTCCCCGGAGGGCCGGTCCTTCGGTGAGGGGCGCCGTGTCGCCGACACGGCGCCCCTCCTTCGCGTCCTCCGCACCTCGCGCGCCGTCGCGCGCGTCCACCCGCTGTTGATCATGCCGGTGCGGGAACTCGGCCTGTTCGCCCGGACGCCGGTCGTCCAGCGGCCCGTGGCGGCGCCCGGGGCCGGCCATGGCGGCGCGCTGAGGTGATCACGCAGGAGCCCCCCGCCGCGGCGGGGGGCTCCTGTGTCGTGCGGGGTCAGCCCAGCCAGCGGTTGAGCCGCAGGCGCGTCCACAGCAGGCTGGTGGCGAAGGAGAGGACCACGGTCCCCGTCACCAGTAGCGTGATCATGACGGCGGCGCCCAGCCAGCCCGCGTCCGCGGAGACGAGGTGCGGGGCGAGCGCCCGCAGGAACATCAGGTGCACCAGGTAGGCGCCGAAGGCCGCACCGCCGAGCCGGGACACCAGCGGCCGCAGGCGCTCGGGGATGCTGATCCGGTTGAGGGCCATGACCAGGGCGCCCGCCAGGAACGGCACGGCCAGCCCCGCGTAGGGCGAGGGGTAGTGCACCCAGTGCTCGTACGCCACGACCGCGGCCCACGCGCAGATCCCGCCCGCCAGCCACATCAGGCGCCGGCGGCGCCCGGTGGTGGCCGCGAGCGGCAGCGCGAGGAGCGCGGAGCCGGCGGCGGCGTAGGCGACCTGGTACGGGGAGAGGTTCCACTCGAAGTCGGGCAGGCCCACGTGGAGGACCTTGCCGATGTCGCCCAGGAAGGTCGGCGCGATGGCCAGCAGGACGAGCAGGCTGCCCAGGGCCCAGGGCCGCTTCCCCGCCTTGATCAGGGCGGCGAGCGAGAGCAGCAGGATCACCGGCACATAGGCGTAGAGGTACCAGAGGTGGTAGGCGGGCTGGATGGAGCCGAACAGCGACTCGAATGCCAGCCGCTGCGTGGGCCGGGAGTTGGTGTCCCGGATCCAGTCCCAGGCGAGGTACGCGGCGGTCCACACGCCCATCGGCAGCACGATGCGGGTCAGCCGTCTGCGGACCTGCGTGCCGTCCCTGGGGGTGGCGCCGACCAGCACGACCCAGCCGGCGATCGCGAAGAAGAGCGGCACCGCGCACCGGGTCAGCCCGTCCGCGACGAGCCCGGTCCAGTAGACGGGCCGGCCTCCGGCGGGCTCGCGGCCCACGGCGTTGATGAGCTGGCCTGCGGCGTGGCAGACGATGACACCGATGGAGCACAGGACGCGCAGCAGGTCGATGTCGTGTCTGTGCTCACGCGGCCGGGCGGCGGGCGCGGCGGACGCCTCGCTCGTCCCGGTCGCGTGACCGGTGGTGAGGACGGGGGCGGCGGTGGTCGTCTGGGCGGAGATCGGCGGTCACTCCCGGGTGCGCTCGCGGAGCGCGACCGGGGTCCGGCCGGGCTCGGGGGTCGGATGGTGGTGGTGCAGTGCACGGACACCGCGGGCAGGTGTGTCCGCGGTCCGGTCCGTCATCGCGGGCACGGAGGGCAGCGGATCGGCGGGCCGGGCGGCCGGGCCGTCCGTGCCCGCCGGCCTCGACGCGAGGTTCATCCGCTCTCCGAACCGGGTGATGCCGAACAGTTCCTGGACCTCCGTGTACCCCGTTTCCCCGATTTCGCCGCGGGGGATCTCGTGGGCGCCGGCCTCGCTGTGGGAGAGGGGTGCCCCGGGGGCGTCCGCCCGGCGGCCCGCGTCGTGCTCCGCGCGGGGGTCGGCGCCGCGCGGCGCGGTGGCGGGGCTCACGGCCTCCGGCGCCTCGGCGAAGACGGCGATGTCCATGGATCCGTTCCGGTCGCTGTCCGATTTCACCTGCCCCGGCAGACTATGGGACACCGTGGGGGGTGCGAGGTGCGAACCTGGTGAAGTCCGGCGGTCCCGGGGTGGCGTCCAGGTGAACCTGGCGTGGAGGAGCGCGGACGTCGCAGGTCACAGGGGGTGGCGTCCGTCATGCGCGGCTCGTTCCCCGGGTCTGCGCCGCCCGGATGTAATCGCCGACCAGTGAGCCGAGCAAGGCACCGGCGAGGAGGTCGTCCCGCAGGTGGTCGGCGGTGTAGAGCCGGGCGTGCACCACCTGCGCCTGCATCCAGCGGTACTCGGCGGCGCGCCGCGGGGCGAGGGCGCTGAGGACGGCGACGGCCGCGGAGGAGAGCGCGGCGGGCGCCGCCGGATAGGCGCAGACGCAGCCGGCGGCCGGGGTGGCCGTCCGGTCGGGGCGCAGCGCCGGGTCGAGGGCGGCGGGGCCGCGGCGCCGGTAGTGCCCGGCGAGCCGGTCGTTGATCGTCCCGGCGAGTTCCAGCGCGGCGTCCAGACGGGCCCGGGCGGCCTCACCCTCGGCCCGGGACATCAGTTCGCGCTGGTCCTCCAGGTACAGGCGCCAGATGTCGCGCTCCCCGTGGGCGGTCAGCCAGGCGGCGGCCGTCCGGCCGGCGGCGGTCCGCGTGCGGGCGAGGCCGCGGACCTGCCCCAGTCCGGCGGCGCGTCCGGCCTCCGGGGGCGGGCCGGGCACCTGCTGCGCCGCCCAGCGGACGAACGCCGGGTCGTCGCGGGCGGTGCCGTGCCCTGCCCGCCACCGGGCGTACAGCGTGTCGGCGGCCCGCCGCTGCCCGTCGAGCCGCGATGTCCAGCCGCGCAGTTCGGCGTCCGGGAACAGCGGGGGCGGCGGGTCCTGCTCGATCCGCCGCACCGCGGTGCCCGTCCCGGATCCGGCGGGCGCGGTGGCGTGGGTGCCGATCAGGCCGAGGACGACGGCCGCAGCGGCGGCGAGGGTGACGGCCGGGTACCGCCGGCCCGCACGGGGGGCCCGGGGGCGGGCGGGGGCCCTGCGGCGGGCCGTGCTCACCGCGCGGGCCCGGCCGGGCCGGGGGCCCGGGCGGCCGGTCCGGTGCGCACGGGTGCGTGGAAGCAGTGCCGCACCAGGCGGAGCACGTCGTTGCCGGGGAGGCCGGGGACGAGCAGGACCTGCCCCACGACGTACTTGCTGAGCGGCAGCGGCCGCACCCCCAGGTCCATCAGCAGCCGGTCGGCGGTGCCCGGCCGGGGACCGCCCTTGGTCTCGACCAGGACGAAGCCCTGGTCGAGCGCGGCCGTCGCCCGGCCGCGGTGGCAGGTGAGCCGGCCGTCGACGGTGACCCGGCTGCCGGCCGCCAGGTCGGCGAGGGCCGCGCGGACGTAGCGGATCTCGCCCGCGGGGGCCAGCAGCCCGGCGCGGACCGGTACCCCGGCGCCGCCGAGCACGTCGTCGACGAAGGCGGCCGCCCCGGCCCCGATCAGCCCGTACTCCCAGGCGGCGAGGGTGCGGGCGTGCTTGACCGTGGCGCCGCGGCCGTCCTTGGTCTTGACCTCGACCCGGCACAGCGCGTCCTCGACGTAGAGCCGGGTGCGGACCTTCCAGCGCCTTCTGCGCCCCTGCACGTGGGCGTGCCAGGCGCCGAGCCCGGCGGTGTCGAAGTACGTGCTGCGGTAGCCGGTGGTGCGGCGGCCGCCGAGGTCCAGCACATGGTGCGTCGGCGCCAGGGCGGCGACCAGGCAGCGTGCCGACAGCACCGGCAGCAGGTACTTGCGGTCGACGCGGTGCTGCAGGGCCGCGGCGGCGTCGACCTCCGCGAGGCTCGCCCCGCGCAACCGGGCCAGCCCGAGCACCTCGGCGAAGGGTCCCGGGCCGGTCATACGAGCCTGCTCTCGAGCAGGCCGTCCTGGCCGCTCCGCCCGGCGGCCGGCCCCGCGCCGTCGTCCGGCAGACCCCAGCCCAGGGGCGAGTCGCCGCGGTAGCGGACCGACACCCGGGTCGTCTCGCGCACAAAGTCGACCTCGTCCACGAGCACCGCCAGCGGTTCCTGGCCGAACCGCAGCACGACCTCCCGATGGACCGCCGCGGGATCGGCGTACAGGCGGTCCAGGGTGAGGCGCACCGTCCGGGTCGGCCGGTGGGCGTGCGGGTCGTCGACGACCAGCACGGCCGCGAGCACCAGCGCGTCCAGCGCCACGAGCAGCCAGATCTCCCGCTGCGGCAGGCCCCCGCACAGGGCGATCACCAGCGCCGTGAAGGTGTAGGCGACGTCCCGGGCGGTGAAGGCGGTGCTGCGCAGGCGCACCAGGGAGAGCATCCCGAACAGCCCGAAGCCCACGCCGGCCGGGAACGAGCCCGCGCCCATCGCGCTCATCGCCGCGAACAGGCCGACGTTGAGGGACGTCAGCACCAGCGGCATCTGCGGGGCCGGGCAGCCGCGCCGGTAGAGCAGGCCCACCAGCACCATCAGGGCCAGGACGTCGAGTCCTCCACGGGCGAGCAGGTCCCAGGGTCCGTGCGTCATGCGCGGCACCGCGCGGGCGGGTGTGGTCCGGGCATGTCTTCCTCCGGGGGCCGGGTCGTGGGCCCGGGTCCCGGGGATCCGTCCTGGAAAGGGGGATGGGGCGGCGGATCCCCGGGGCCCGGGGGTCATCGGTGCGCGGGGCGGAGTTCCCCGGCGTGGGCGGGCGCCGGCGGACCCCGGCGCCGTCCACCAACGCCGGACAATTCGTCCAGCGATGCCGGACGCTAGCCCCGTGCCCCGCGGCGGGCAAGCCGCCCGCAGGCACCCTCGGACGCCGGACCGGGAGGGAAACCCCAGGCGGGAAGGGGGAACGCGGCACCGCGCACGCGTTCCGGCCACCGGACGGCGACACCCGAAGGAGTGAGAGAGGACCGCGGCGGATGACGCGGGACGCCCCCGTCACATCCGGGTGCACCAAGGGTGAACGGGCACACCGGCGGACGGAGTTCCGCCGGCCCCACCGGGCACCCGCGGCCCCCGGGGAGCGCCCGGCGGAACGAGACCGTACCGATACCGCCGGGACCCGGGGAGTTGGGCGACCGTTCGGTTCCGCGACACCCACGTGCCCGATCATCGCGCGGTGTCGAATGAAACAGCCGTGCGACTGCCGTTGCAGCGCAGTTCCGCTTCCCCCGGACACTCCGCCGACGCGCGGGAACACCGCTATGACATCGACCTGATGCGGTTGCTGTGCTCCGCCACCGTCATGCTCGGGCACGTGGGCTCCCAGTTCATCCGCTCGACCGGGAACGACCCGTCCCACGGGGCCGGTTCGTACTGGGCGGGGCATGTGGCCGAGGCGGTCAACCCGTTCGCGGTGCCCATGTACTTCGCGATCGCCGGGTGGGCGGTGCTGGTCGGCGCCCCGCCGCGGGACAGCGCCCGGATGTGGCAGCGGATCGTCCGCAACACCGTCCCGCTCTTCGCGTGGACGGCGGTGTACCTGGTGTGGGCCTGGCTCCGGGACCGCAACGAGCGGCCCATGACCGAGCTCGCGAGGGACTCGCTCCTCGGCTCCGTGCAGCCCGCCTACCACCTGTGGTTCATGTACAACTACATCCCCATCATCGTGCTGCTCGCCTTCGCGATGCTGATCAAGGACGGCAAGCGGCCCTGGGGGCTGGGGGCGGCGCTGCTGGGCATCGCCGTCCTGCCGAGCGCACTCGCCCTGGTCGGGGACTGGACCCACACCGACCTGCCCCCCGTGGCCTGGGGCTTCGGCACCTACTCCCTCGTGTACGCGGTCGGCGGCGCCATGCTCTTCGCCCTGCCGTCCGGCGCCGTCCCGCGGCGCCGGTGGCTGATCGTGCTGCTGCCGCTCACCATGGCCGCGTGCCTCTGGTACAACACGCGGGTCCACTACGTGATCCCCAACGCCCACGTGTTCGTTGCCGCGATGAGCGTCTGCGTCCTGCTGCTGGTCAGCCGGATCCGCGTCCCCGAGCGTTTCCAGCCGCGCCTGAAGCACCTGGCCGGCGCGGCGCTGGGCGCGTACATGGTGCACGTGCTCTTCGTCGAGGAACTGGTCCACCGCGTGGTCTCGCCGGACCTGAGCGGGCCGGTGGCCGCGGTGCTGCTGGTCGGGCTGGTCCTGGCGGTGATGGTGCTGTCGTTCGCCGCCAGCCTGCTGTGGGGCCGGCTGAACCTCCGCCGCCTGCTGGGCTGAACCGCGGGGCACCTGCCGAACGACAGGGCCCCGTCCGCGCGCCTCGACCTCGCGCGGACGGGGCCCTGTCGCGTCCCCTGAGGCCTCAGCCGTCCAGGACCGCGGTCAGCAACTCGGCCGTCCACGCCAGCAGTTCCCGGCCGACCACCGGCTTGCCGCCGATCCGCGCCGTGGCGGGACGCGGCACGAGGATCTGCCTGGCCGCCTGCTTCACCACCGTGCGGGGGTAGAGGCGGTTGAGCCGCAGCTCCTGCGACTCCCGCAGCTCCACCGGCGAGAAGCGGACGTTGTTGCCCTGCAGGGTGATGTCGCTGACCCCGAGACGGCGGGCCAGCAGCCGCAGCCCGGCGACCAGCAGCAGGTTCTCCACCGGCTCCGGGAGCTTGCCGTACCGGTCGGTGAGCTCCTCGCGGACGGCCTTGATGTCCTCCTCGGAGTTCACCGCGGCGATCGACCGGTAGGCCTGCAGCCGCAGCCGCTCGCCCGGCGCGTAGTCGTGCGGGACGTGCGCGTCGACCGGCAGCTCGATCTTGACCTCCAGCGGGGCCTCCTCGGCCTCGCCGCCGCCCTCCTCCAGCGCGGTCCGGTAGTCGGCGACGGCTTCGCCGACCATGCGGATGTACAGGTCGAAGCCGACGCCCGCGATGTGACCGGACTGCTCGCCGCCGAGCAGGTTGCCCGCGCCGCGGATCTCCAGGTCCTTCATGGCGACGTACATGCCGGCGCCCATCTCGGTGTGCTGGGCGATGGTCGCCAGCCGCTCGTGCGCGGTCTCGGTGAGGGGCTTCTCCGGCGGGTACAGGAAGTACGCGTAACCGCGCTCGCGGCTGCGGCCGACCCGGCCGCGCAACTGGTGCAGCTGGGAGAGGCCGAAGGTGTCGCCGCGCTCGACGATGAGCGTGTTGGCGTTGGAGATGTCGATGCCGGACTCGACGATCGTCGTGGAGACCAGCACGTCGAACTTCTTCTCCCAGAAGTCCACCACGACCTGCTCCAGCGCGGACTCGCCCATCTGCCCGTGCGCGGTGGCGATCCGCGCCTCGGGCACCAGGTCGCGCAGCCGCGCGGCGGCCCTGTCGATGCTCTCCACCCGGTTGTGGATGTAGAAGGCCTGGCCCTCGCGCAGCAGTTCGCGGCGGACCGCGGCGGCGATCTGCTTCTCCTCGTACGGGCCGACGAAGGTCAGCACCGGGTGCCGCTCCTCCGGCGGGGTGGTGATCGTCGACATCTCGCGGATGCCGGTGACCGCCATCTCCAGGGTGCGCGGGATCGGCGTGGCGGACATCGTCAGCACGTCGACGTTGGCTCGGAGCTTCTTCAGCTGCTCCTTGTGCTCCACGCCGAAGCGCTGCTCCTCGTCGACGATGACCAGGCCCAGGTCCTTGAACTTGGTCTCCGACGAGAACAGGCGGTGGGTGCCGATGACGACGTCCACCGACCCCTCCCGCAGGCCCTCCAGGACGGCCTTGGCCTCGGCGTCGGTCTGGAAACGGGAGAGCGCCTTCACCACGACCGGGAACTGCGAGTAGCGCTCGGAGAAGGTGCCGAAGTGCTGCTGCACCAGCAGGGTGGTGGGCACCAGGACGGCCACCTGCTTGCCGTCCTGCACGGCCTTGAAGGCCGCCCGCACCGCGATCTCGGTCTTGCCGTAGCCGACGTCGCCGCAGATCAGCCGGTCCATCGGGACCGACTTCTCCATGTCCTCCTTGACCTCGGCGATCGTGGTGAGCTGGTCCGGGGTCTCCGCGTACGGGAACGCGTCCTCCAGCTCCCGCTGCCAGGGGGTGTCCGGTGCGAAGGTGTGGCCGGGCGCCGCCATGCGGGCGGAGTACAGCCGGATCAGGTCGGCGGCGATCTCCTTGACCGCCTTCTTGGCACGCGCCTTGGTCTTCGTCCAGTCCGCGCCGCCGAGCCGGTGCAGCGAGGGCGCCTCACCGCCGACGTACTTGGTGATCTGCTCCAGCTGGTCGGTGGGCACGAAGAGCCGGTCGCCCGGCTGGCCCTTCTTCGCCGGGGCGTACTCGACCACCAGGTACTCGCGGGTGGCGCCCTGGACGGTGCGCTGCACCATCTCCACGTAGCGGCCGACGCCGTGCTGCTCGTGCACGATGAAGTCGCCCGCCTGCAGCGTCAACGGGTCGATGGTCTTGCGGCGCCGGGACGGCATGCGGCCCATGTCCTTGGTGGAGGACTTCTGGCCGGACAGGTCCGTCTCGGTGAGGACCGCGATCCTCAGGGCCGGGTCGATGAAGCCGCTCTCCAGCGAGCCGCAGGCCACATGGACCACGGAGGGCTCGACCGGGCCCTCGAGACCCGTGTCCAGGCGGGCCGCGATGCCCTCGTTGCCCAGCACCTCCACGATGCGGGCGGCGGGGCCGTGGCCCTCGGTGACGAAGACCGCGCGCCAGCCCTCGGCGAGCCAGCCCTTGGTGTCGGCCAGCGCCCGGGCAGTGTCGCCCCGGTAGACCTCGGGAGCGTGCATGCCGAGCTTGAGGGTGTCGTCGTCCAGCTCGTCATCGGCCGCGAACGGGCTCACCGACCACCAGGGGACGCCCAGCTCACGGGCTCGGTCGCGCACGTCCGCGATGCTCCACAGCGAGGCCGCGCCCAGGTCGATCGGCGCCTCGCCGCCCCCGGCGGTGGCCGCCCAGGAGGCCTCCAGGAACTCCCGGCTGGTCGCCACGAGGTCGGCGGCCCGGGTACGGACCCGCTCCGGGTCGCAGACCACGGTCAGCGACCCGGCCGGCAGCACGTCCAGCAGCAGCTCCATGTCGTCGACCAGCACCGGGGCGAGGGACTCCATGCCCTCCACGGCGATGCCCTGGGCGATCTTGTCCAGCAGTTCGCGCAGCTGCGGGTGCTCCTCCGCCAGCTCGGCGGCGCGGGCCCGCACCTCCTCGGTGAGCAGCAGCTCCCGGCAGGGCGGCGCCCACAGGCCGTGCTCGGCGACCTCCAGCGAGCGCTGGTCGGCCACCTTGAAGTAGCGGATCTCCTCGACGTCGTCGCCCCAGAACTCCACCCGGAGCGGGTGCTCCTCGGTGGGCGGGAAGACGTCCAGGATCCCCCCGCGCACGGCGAACTCACCGCGCTTCTCCACCAGCTCCACCCGGGCGTACGCGGCGGCGGCCAGGGCGTCCACGACCTCGTTCAGATCGGCGGTCCGCCCGGTCCGCAGCGCCACCGGGACCAGATCGCCCAGGCCCTTGACCTGCGGCTGCAGCACGGAGCGGATCGGCGCGACCACGACGCGCACCGGGCCGGCGGTCGGGTCGTCCGCGCTGGGGTGCGCCAGCCGGCGCAGCACGGCCAGCCGGCGGCCCACCGTGTCCGAGCGGGGCGACAGCCGCTCGTGCGGCAGCGTCTCCCAGGCCGGGTACTCCACGACGGAGTCCTCGGGCAGCAGCGACCGCAGGGCCGCGACCAGGTCCTCGGCCTCGCGGCCGGTCGCCGTCACCGCCAGCAGGGTGCGGCCGGCGCGGGCCGCGAGCGCGGCCAGGGCCAGCGGGCGGGCGGCGGGCGGACCCACCAGGTCGACGTGCGGGCGGTTGCCGTCCGCGGCGCCGCGGACCGCCTCCGCGAGCGCGGGATCGTCCACGACGACGTCGAGCAGACCGTTGAGGCTCATGTGGCTTTCCGTCCCAAGGGCAGACAGGCAGGGCAACGCGAACGGCCCGACGCGTCGAACGAGCCGGGGTGTCCCAGCGTACGACGCTCCGCGGACGCCCGGTGCCGTGAGCTGTGCGGCCCGGTTGTCGTGTGCGGGTTGTCTGCGCCTGCGGGCGGCTGCGCCGGGCCGCCCGGTTGTCGTGTGCGGGTGCGTTGCGCCTGCGGTCCGGGTGCCCCTTGCGGCCGGTGGTTGTGTGCGGGTGCGTTGCGCCTGCGGTCCGGGTGCCCCGGGCTGCCCGGTTATCGTGTGCGGGGTTGTTTGCGCCTGCGGCGGGCTGTCCCCCGCCCTCCCGCCCTCCCCCAGCCTTCGGCCGGGGGGACCCCCATCCGGCGCGGTCAGTGACCGCCTCGCAGGGTGCGTGGTGGGCCGGGGGCGGGGCCTCCGGGGCTGCACGTCCTGGACTGGGTTATTTACGTGCATGGCGGGCGGTACTTGTTGTGCCCCGGATGCCGCACACAAATATCCCGCAGCGTCCAGAACATCCACCCCTACGACCCCGCCCCCTCCCTATGACGGGGCGACTGACGGCCGGAGGGGGGTGAGGCGGTCCGGGGTTGCCGCACGCGTCTTACCGAACGCCCACGGCCATGGGGCTGAGGTGAAAGGCCTGTTGTCGTGTGCGCGTTCCCGCCCTCCCTCAGGCTTCGGCCAGGGGCGGCCTGATGCGGTGCGGTCGGTGTGGTTCCAACGCTGAACCTGGTTGCGAGTCGGCCGCCCGCCGGAGGTCAGGGGTCGTCCCCCCCATCGGCAATCGTCGTGATCTGCCGCCTGGCGACCTGCGGCGTCGCCGTGACACAGGCAAGCCCTGCGAGCACCCGCAGGCGAGGTGCGTCAGCCGTCCACTGGGAGGTACCACCCCCGGCCACGGGTGCGCGCACCCTTGCTCGGCCTGCGGCCGGGGACCTCCTGCTGGGGGCGGTTCCCAGCGGTGCGGGGAGGGGCGCCCCCCATCACCCCCCACCGGCCGTTGGTCGCCTTCCGAAACGGAGGGGGCGGGGTCGTAGGGGTGGATGTTCTGGACGCTGCGGGATATTTGTGTGCGGCACAGACGGCACCAATTGGACCGCCCGCCATGCACGTAAATAACCCAGTCCAGGACGTGCAGCCCCGGAGGCCCCGCCCCCGGCCCACCACGCACGCGCGAGGCCCGCACCAACCATCCGGGGCAATCGGGAGGGAGGGCGGGGGATGCCCGCCGCAGGCGCAACCAACCCGCACACGACAACGACCCCGGGCACGCAGAACACGTACCCGGGGCCGCAGCGCGCTGCGCGCGCTCCGCGCGCTATTCCGTCGCGATCGCGCCGAGCACGTTCATCCGGCCCGCCCGGAACGCCGGCACCAGCGCCGCGACCAGTCCGACGAAGGCCGAACCGATGAAGACGGTGATGATCGTCGGCCAGGGGATCTCCAGGATCCCGAGCCCCTGGAGCGCCAGCAGCTGCTGGGCCGAGGCGCCCCAGCCCATGCCGAGGCCGAGGCCGAGCACCGCGCCGAAGAGGGCGATGACGATCGACTCCAGGCGGATCATGCGCCGCAGCTGACGCCGCGACATGCCGATCGCCCGCATGAGGCCGATCTCCCTGGTGCGCTCCACCACCGACAGGGCGAGGGTGTTCACGACGCCCAGGATCGCCACGATGATCGCCAGGGCCAGCAGGCCGTAGATCAGGTTGAGCAGCTGGCCGATCTGGTCCTTGAGCATCTGCTTGTAGTCGGCCTGGTTGCGGACCTGGACCTGCGGGAAGTCGTGCAGCGCCTTCTTCAGCCCCGCGTAGGCCGCGTCCTGCCGTCCGTCCTTGGCGGCGGCGAACATGATGTCGTTGATCGGCATCCGGTCGGCCGGGACGTAGCGTGCCGCGGTCGTGAGGTTGGTGTACATCGCGCCCTGGTCGAAGACGGTGTCCGCGGAGGTGATGGCGGCGACCGTCAGCGCGGCGGTGTCCCCGTGCTCGAAGCGGACGGAGAGCTTGTCGCCGAGCTTGACCTTGTGCTTGTCGGCGAAGTCCTCGCCGACCGACATCGCGTTCGCGCCGTACGCGGCCGACAGCTCGCCGGCGACCGTCTTGACCTGCAGGTCCTGGGCGTACGTCGGGTCCGCGGCGGTCAGGGAGGTGTCGGACACCGATCCGTCGGGGGCGGTGAGCTTGACATCGAGGGACTTGTAGTCCGTGAGGTGGGCGAGGTCCGGCGCGGCCTTGATGGCCCGCTCGATCTGCGGGGTGATCGGCTGGCCGCTGTCGGAGGCGATGATGAAGTCGGCGCCGACGGACTTGTCGAGCTGGTCGGTCGCCGAGGCCACCATGGAGGAGCCGACCACCGACAGGGCGGCGACGAGCGCGAGGCCGATCATGAGGGCGGCGGCGGTGGCGCCGGTGCGCCGCGGGTTGCGGAGCGCGTTGCGCTCGGCGAGACGGCCGACCGGCCCGAAGATCCGCAGGACGCCCGCGCTGATCACCCGGACGACGACGCCGGCGAGCAGCGGCCCGACGACCACGAAGCCGACCAGGGTGAGCAGGATGCCGAGGCCGAGGAACATCGAGCCGTCCGCGGCCTTGGTGGCCTGCACGGCGGCGAGCAGGGCGGCGGCGCCCGCGACGGTGAGGACCAGTCCGATCGCGGCGCGCACCTTGCCGGCCCGGCCGTCGGTGGGGGTGCCGGCGTCGCGCAGCGCGGCCATCGGGGAGACCTTGCCGGCCCGCCGGGCGGGCAGGTAGGCGGCGAGGACGGTCACCACGACGCCGAGGACGAGCCCGATGACCGGGGTGGAGGCCTTGACCGTCAGGGACGAGGTGTCGAGGTTCATGCCCACGCTGCCCATGAGGTTCATGAGCAGGACGGCGAGCCCGACGCCGCCGCCGATGCCGAGCACGGAGCCCACCACGCCGAGCAGCAGCGCCTCGACCAGCACCGAGCGGTTGACCTGGCGGCGGCTGGCGCCGATGGCCCGCATCAGGCCGATCTCCCGGGTGCGCTGGGCGACCAGCATCGAGAAGGTGTTGACGATCAGGAAGATGCCGACGAGGACGGCGATCCCGGCGAAGCCGAGCATCGCGTACTTGATGACGTCGAGGAAGCCCGCGATGTCCTTCTGGTTCTCGGCGGTCCACTCGGCCTGGGTCTGCACCTTGTAGCCGGCGGTGGAGCCGAGGGCGGCGGTGACGTTCTTCTTCAGCTGGTCGTCGCCGACCCCGGGCTTCGCGGTCAGGCCGACGCTGCTGAAGACGTCCTTGGCGCCGAGCACCTTGGTCTGGGTGGTGGCGGTGTCGAAGTAGAAGATCGCCGCACCGGGGTTGGTGACCTTGAAGGTGGCGATGCCGCTGATCCGGGCGTGGAACTCGCCGGGGATGGCGATGACGCGCAGTTCGTCGCCCAGTTCGAGGTGCTTCTTGTCGGCGGTGTCGGCGTCGACCATCACCTCGGTGGGGCCGCGCGGGGCGTGGCCGGAGGTGACGTCGACGGAACGCAGCTCCGTCGAGTCCCAGTTGGTGGCGATGGTGGGGGCGCCGGAGGTCGGGCCGAGGTTGTCGCCGGCGGCGTCGGTGACGGTCAGGGTCTGGCTGTTGGCCTCGCCCGTCGCGGACTTGACGCCGTCGACCTCCTTCAGCCGGGCGACCGTGGCGGCCGGCAAGGTGGCCGCCTTGGTGGTCATCTGCATCTCGTCGTCGCTGGGCGCGCCCTTGGGCGTGACCGTGACGTCCGACGCGGTGGCGGCGAAGAGCTTGTCGAAGGTGGAGGTCATGGTGTCGGTGAAGACGAGCGTGCCGCAGACGAAGCCCACCGACAGCAGGACGGCGACGGCGGACAGCGCCATGCGTCCCTTGTGCGCGACGAAGTTGCGCATCGAGGTCTTGACGACGGTCACGACGTCCTCCCGCGCGCGTCGAAGTCCTTCATGCGCTCGAGGACGGAGTCGGCGGTCGGGTCCCGCATCTCGTCGACGATCCGGCCGTCGGCGAGGTAGAGGACGCGGTCGGCGTAGGAGGCGGCGACCGGGTCGTGCGTGACCATGACGATGGTCTGGCCGAGTTCGTCGACCGAGCGGCGCAGGAAGCCGAGGATCTCGGCGCCGGCGCGCGAGTCGAGGTTGCCGGTCGGCTCGTCACCGAAGATGATCTCCGGGCGGGCGGCGAGGGCGCGCGCCACGGCGACGCGCTGCTGCTGGCCGCCGGAGAGCTGGCCGGGCCGGTGCTTGAGGCGGCCGGCCAGACCGACGGTCTCCACGACGCGCTGCAGCCACTGGGGGTCGGCCTTGCGGCCGGCGATGTCCATGGGCAGCGTGATGTTCTCGGCCGCGTTGAGGGTCGGCAGCAGGTTGTAGGCCTGGAAGATGAAGCCGATCTTGTCCCGCCGCAGCTGGGTGAGCTTCTTGTCCTTCAGCTGGGTGATCTCGGTCTCACCGACCCAGATCCGGCCGTCGCTCACCGTGTCGAGACCGGCGAGGCAGTGCATCAGGGTCGACTTGCCGGAGCCGGACGGCCCCATGATCGCGGTGAACCGGCCGCGGTCGATGTCGACGTCGACCGCGTCGAGGGCCACGACCCGGGTCTCGCCCGAGCCGTACGCCTTGGTGACCTGAAGGGCCCGGGCGGCCACGGCCGTACGTTCTCCGCTGCCCCCGGACTTGGGAATCGATACTGCCGTTGTCACGTGGATGCTCCTGTTCGAGTGGTGCGCCGCCGTTTCCGGGCGTGCTTCGTCGCGTACCAAGACTGGCTTCGGGGAGGGGGCCGGAACGATGGTGCGGGTCTCCGTATCGGCCCGGGGGTTACCCCCACCAGAAGGCTAGGGAGCCCGGGAGGGCCCCCTCGTCCTCCGCCGGTACGAACCGGGGGTAGGAAAAAGTCCGGTGCGACCCCTAGGGGGCCTGCATCTTTCGGCTGACCCGGCTCGGGGTCGAGAGTGCACCCTCCGGTCGCGGGAGGTTCAAGCCCCGCCCTCCGGCCTGCGGGAACCCCCTGTGCGCGCGGGGGCCGGGCATGAAATCGTGTGTCGTACACACAACCAGGGGGGTCCCGTGGAGCGCACCGAGCAGACCGCGGCCGCAGCCGCCACCGCGGCTGCCGAGGGGCCGCGGCGGCGCGGTCCGGTGGTCGCCGCGCTGATGCTCGCCATGGCGCTCGCGGCGATGGACTCCACGATCATCTCCACGGCGGTGCCGCAGATCGTCGGCGAGCTCGGCGGCTTCTCCGTCTTCTCCTGGCTCTTCTCCGGCTACCTGCTCGCGGTCACGGTGACCCTGCCGGTCTACGGCAAGCTCGCCGACACCTTCGGCCGCAAGCCCGTGCTGCTGACCGGCATCGGGATCTTCCTGCTGGGCTCGGTGCTCTGCGCCGGGGCGTGGAACATGGCCGGGCTGATCGCCTTCCGCATCGTGCAGGGTCTCGGCGGCGGCGCCATCCAGGGGACCGTGCAGACGATCGCCGCCGACCTGTACCCGCTCAAGGAGCGCGGCCGCATCCAGGCGGCGATCTCCACGGTCTGGGCCGTCTCCGCCGTCCTCGGACCGCTGTGCGGCGGGCTGTTCGCCGGCTACTCCAGCTGGCGCTGGATCTTCCTGATCAACCTGCCCGTCGGCGCGGTCGCGCTGCTGCTCATCTCCCGCCATCTGCGCGAACGGGTCGGCGAGCGGACCCGGCACCGGGTGGACTGGCCCGGCGCGCTGCTGCTCTTCCTCTCCGGCGGGCTGCTGATCACCGGCCTCGTCCAGAGCGGGCCCGCCCGGTGGTGGCTGCTCGGCGGCAGCCTCGTCCTGGGCGGCCTCACCGTGTGGGCCGAACGCCGGGCCGCCGAGCCGATCATCCCCGGCTGGGTCTGGCGGCGCCGGGTGATCGTCGCCGTCAACCTGGCCCTGGGCATGCTCGGCGTGCTGATGGTGGCCCCGACGGTCTTCCTCCCGACGTACGCCCAGACCGTGCTCGGGCTCGGGCCGATCGCGGCGGGCTTCGTGCTGTCGGTGATGACGCTCAGCTGGCCGCTGTCCGCCGCCCTCAGCAACCGCGTCTACCTGCGCATCGGCTTCCGCAACACCTCCGCCCTGGGCATGGCGGCCGCCACCGTCGTCCTCGTCGTGCTGGTGATGCTCCCTTACGCCGGTCCGGCCTGGCAGCCCACCCTGGTGATGCTGCTGCTCGGCGGCGCGCTCGGCCTCTTCCAGCTCCCGCTGATCGTCGGTGTGCAGTCCACCGTCCCGTGGAGCGAACGGGCCACCGCCACCTCGTCGATCCTCTTCTGCCGCCAGGTCGGCCAGAGCGTCGGCGCGGCCGTCTTCGGCGCCGTCGCCAACGCCACCCTCGCCTCGCGCCTGCACGGCTCCGGCACCGACCTCGACTCGATCGCCGGCGTCGCCCACGCCGACGAGCAGGTGCGCCGCGCCGTCGCGGCGGCCGTCAACCACGTCTACGCGGGCGCGGCCGTCGCGGCGGTCCTGGCCCTGGCCGCCGTCCTCTTCGTGGCCCCCCGCCGCTTCCCGGTCCTGGAGGACGACCCGGCGGTGCGGTGAGCCCGTGGATGCGAAGACCTACGCGCGCATGCGGGCCATCGCCGAGGAGTTGATGGAGCGCGAGGACACCTGGGCCGTGGAGGTCGGTGAGGGCGTCATCACGATGATCACGTCGCCGGTGAACCGGCACGAGCTGATCACCCTGCGGCTGCGACGGCAGATCGAACGGCAGATGGCCGACGATCCGGAGTGGGCCGGGCACGTGGCCCACAGCGGTCCGGAGATCGAGGCGCCCGCCATAGGGCGCATGCGCCGTCCGGACCTCGTCGTCGTGGCCGAACAGGCCCTCGACACCCCCGGTTCCTCGACCCCGCCGACGTCGCCCTGGTGGCCGAGGTCGTCTCCACGTCCAACCCGGAGAACGACTACCGCGAGAAGACCCGGGACTACCCCGCCACGGGCATCCCGCTCTGCCTGATCATCGACCCGCGCGACACAACACTGGCCGTCCTCTCCGATCCGGGACCGTCACCCGGCGACGACGGCCCCCGTTACCGGGCGCGCCACGACTACGCCTTCGGGGACGCCGTCGCCGTGGGGCCCTGGGTCGTGGACAGCGGGGAGTTCCGCGCCTACGACGGCTCCTGATCGTCCCCGGGTGAGGGGGAGGGCATGTCGGGGGCGGCGGGGTCCGGTTCGTCCTCGGCGCCGGGGACCTCGCGGCCGGTGAGGGCGGCGAGGCTGCCGCGGACGTGGGCGAGGTGCTCGCGGATCTCCTCCCGGCGGACCTCGTGCTCGCGCAGTTCGCGTTCGGCGGCCAGACGGATGCGCTCCTCCCGCACCCGGGCCTGCGCGAGGAGTTCCGCGGCGGTGGTGTCGGCCTCCTCCTGGCGGCGCCGGGCGGCCTCCTCCGTCTCCGCCAGCGCCCGGCGGGCGTCGTCCACCATGGCCTCGGCGTAGGAGGTGAGTTCGGCCAGCCGGGAGTCCACCCCGGCCTCGCCCTCGGCGAGTTCGTGCTCCTGGGTGTCGAAGCGCTCGCGGTGTTCCTTCTCCAGTTCGGCGAGCGTGTGCTCGCTGTCCAGGCGGGCGGTGTCGAGGTCCCGGGCGGCCCCGTCCCGCAGCAGCCCGGCCTCCTCGCGGGCCTCGCCGAGGGCGCGCCCGGCGTCCGCGCGGGCCTGCTCCAGCAGCTCCTCGGCCTGCTCGTCCGCGGTGCCGCGGCGGGCGTGGGCGGCCGCGCGCGCCTCGTCCATGAGCGTCCGGCGGGCGGCCTCGGCCGCGTCGTGCGCGTGCCGGGCCTCCTCCTCGGCCTGCTCACGTACGGAGGTGGCCTCCTCCTCGACCAGCCGCAGCAGGTCCAGCGCGCCCTTGCCGAGGGATTCGTACGTGGGCGGCGAGAGCGTGGAGACCACGTCGCGCAGCGCCGCGCACTCCGCGGTCATCTCGTTGGCCAGGACGGTGAGCCGCGCGGCACGCTCCCAGGCAGCGTCGCGGTCCTCGGACAGCTCCTCCAGGAAGCGGTCGACCTGTTCGGTGCGGTACCCGCGACCACGGACGGTGGCGAAGCCGTGGCCGCCGCGGGGGTGTGCCGTACTCATACCCCCATTCTCGGGGATTTGCCGGATTTGCCCATATCGCGACACTCCGACCGGCCCGCCGGCCGATCGGAGTGACACCGGACGGGGGTCCGGGCCAGGCCTAGAGCATCCCGTCCCACATCTGTTCGATGAGCACCGGCCACCAGTGCTCGGGCGAGGCCACCGCCGCCGGGTCGAGCGCGGCCAGCTGGTTCTGGAAGTCGACCGTCCAGCGGCCCGCCTGCTCCGGTGTCAGGCCCAGCCGCCATCGCCACATCTTCCCGAGCAGCGCCAGGCAGCGGACGAACTCCGGCAGGCTGGTGTTGGCGAACTGCGGTACCGCCGCCGTCCCGCCCGGCCCGGCCTCCAGCGGCACCGCGACGATGTGCGCCGTGCCGTACTGCACGCACAGCTGACGGCCGAAGTCATTGCCCATCACCAGGTACGAACCCGCGTCCGGGGCCGGCTGCACGCCCCGCTCGGCCGCCAGCTCCGCCAGGGTCGGCACCGGCCGCCCGGGCTGGGCCTGGGCCCAGAAGAACGGGCCGAAGTCCACCGGCAGCCCGGACCAGGTGAGCGTCTGCGCGACGAGGTCCGGCACGCCCTGGCGGGCGACCGCCCGCTGGTCGAAGCGGAACACGCCCTGCGGCCCGAAGGACTGCGCCAGTTCGTGCCCGATCGCGTCCAGCGGGACCGGGGGGACCCGCTGGATCCGGTGCGGCTCTGGCATCGGCACCCGGTGCGGGTGGGCGTGCGCCGGGGCGCTCGCCACCTGGTGCAGCTCGCCGAGGTGGGTCAGCAGGTGCTGGACGCCGGCGCGACGGCTCGCGTGGTCCTTGCCGTACGGGGCGGTGCTGCTGATCCGCACCTGGGGCCAGGTCTCACGGATCATCCGGGCGCAGTAACCGCCCGGCAGGTCGCACGACTCCAGCTCCGTGTGCAGCTCCAGCACCGCCTGCGGAGGCACGCCGAGGGCACGCAGCTCGTGCAGGATCTGCCACTCCGGATGCGGTGTGCCGGGCGCGGAGCGGCGGATCAGCTGCTGCTCCGAGCCGTCCTGCGCGCGGTAGCGGAGCACGGCCATGTAGCCGGGGCCGACCGTGGGCACCCCGGTCGGCGGCTGGGCCTGGGCCTGCGGCTGCGGCGGCTGGGGGTAGCCGTACGCCGCGGGCTGCTGCGCCACCGCCGGGCCGGGCGGGGGCGGGGGCGGTGCCGGCGGGCCGGGCCGGTCGTTCGCGGGGAGCGCCTGCACGAGCTGCGTCGGCACGTACCCGGCGGCCGGGGTGCCGGGCACTCCCGGACCGGGCGCGGGCGCGGGCGGGCCGGGCGGGCCGGCCTTCGAGGTCTCGGCGGCGGCCACGTCGGCGGCGCCGCGGCCCGGGCCCGGCGGCGGTGGGGGTGGCGGGGGCGGGCCGTCCGGGCGGGAGAGCATCGTCGCGGCGTGGTGCACGTCCCCGGAGGCGGGCCGGGCGGGGGTGGTCGGCGCGGGCGGCGGCGGGGGCGGACCCTGCCGGCCCACCGCGGGCGCCGGGGGCGGCGGGGGTACAGCCGGGCCGCCGAACGGCGAGGGCGGCGGTCCCGGCGGCGGAGGCGTGGCCGAGCCGCCCGGGTACCCGTAGGCGCCGGGCCCGGGGGCCGGCGGCGGAGGCGGCGCGCCCGCACCGGCGCCGGGGTAGCCGTAGCCGCCCTGCGCCCGGGGCTGCGGCAGCGGCGTCCCCGTCTCGTGCACGCCGGGCAGCCGCTCGGTGCTGGCGTCGGCGCTCGTCACCGGCAGCGGGGTGTGGGCGTCGTCCGAGTCGCTGATCGGCGGCGCGTACACGGTCGCCGGCGGCGGCACGGAGGCCCCCGCGCCGTGGCTGTCGTTGGCGTCCCGCCACGCGGCGGGCGGCGGGGTCGGCGCGCCGCCGTACGGCGTCGGCATCGGCGGGGTCGGGGTCGGGACGTACGGCTGGGTGGGCGTCGACGGCCCGGGCGTGGTGACGGGAGCCGGGGCGGGCGGCGGAGTCGGGAGGGTGTCGCCGGGAGCCCCTTCCGACGCGCCGCGGCGGTCGGGGATGCCGAGCCGGTCGGCGGCGTCCTGCAGCCACTGCGGCGGGCTCAGCAGGAAGGACGTCGCCTCAAGGTCGATCCGCCGGGGCTGCTCCGGCACGGCGTCCGCGACCGCCTCGGCCGCGGCGCCGTAGGTCTCCTCCCAGCGGCGGACGATCTCGCCCACCGGCAGCGCGGGCCAGAGCGTGGCCTCGCCGCTGTCCCGGGCGATGACGATGCGGGTCTCCCCGTCGTCCGAGGTCGGCCCGCCGTCCCTCGGCTCGGACCAGACCACGAAGCCCCGGTCGAACTCCCGCACCCGCACCTCACGTGCGAGGTAGGCGGGGACGTCGGCGTTGATCCACCGCTCGGCGCGCTCCTGCGCCTGCGCGAACGTGACCATGTCCTGCCTCACCCCTCCACCGGGACGGCGCGGGCGAAGCCGCCGTCCACCATCAGGTTCGCCACCGTCTCCAGCTCCGGCGGGTCGCCGGCGAGCGCGGCCAGGAAGGCGTCGAAGTCCTCGCCGCAGGGCAGCAGCAGCCCGGCGGCCCGTTCCTCGGTGGAACCGAAGGCGCCGTCGGTGTCCCGCACGTCGTCGTACGGGCACAGCCACATGGAACCCAGGTCGGCGCCGCGCGACTTCACGGCGAGCACACCGCCCTGGACGTAGGAGATCGCCAGGTAGTCCTTGGTGAGGTGGTCCCGCAGGCACTTGTTGACGTAGACGAGGTCGTTGGGCGACGCCTCGTCCCGCACGGTGAAGAAGGGCTGGTCGATCAGGAGTCCCAGCATGGGCAGCAGGGCGACGCCGCGCGGTGCGCTGCCGCCCGCCGCCTTGAGGAAGGTGCGGTACGCGCCGGGCAGCCGGTAGCCGAGCTCCTCCTCGACGTCCCGGACCTGCTGCTCGGTGACCGCGACCCCGTCCTTGCGCAGGCCGAAGTGGACCGGCCGGGTCTCCTGGAGCGGCCGGGTGCCGCGCTTGTCGTGGTCGGCGGAGGCGGTGGTGGCCAGGCCGCCGTGGTGCCGCAGCAACGACTTGACCTCGGCGGGGACCAGTTCCAGACGGCGGCTTCCGGCGACGTGGTGCCAGGTCCACCCGTGCGGCGTGGCGACGGGGGGCAGGCTGCCCCACAGCTCGTGACCGGCGGCGTGCAGCGCGGCGTTGGCCGACACGTAGTCGGTGAGCCGGAGTTCGTCGATGCCGAAGCCGTCCGGCGGCTCGGCGATCTCGGCCGCCGCGCGCGCGTACGGCGAGAAGTCGGGGAAGCCGCGCTCGTCCACGCGTACGCCCTGCGGGTGGCGGGTGCGCCGCACCGGGTCCGGGAAGTGCACGATCTGACCGGCGTAGGCCGCGTTCGGTGGCGCGGCCCGATGCCCGGGCCGACCTGTCGTCATTGCCGATGCCCCCATGCTGGATCCGGTGTTGGGCACAGCCTATGGGGTGTGGCAACAGGCGCTTCCGCTGGTTCAGGTCACGGGTGTACGGCGGCCTCGGCGAGCTTTGCGTGCTGGGCGCGCACGACGGCGAGGGGCGGTCCCCCGGGGTCCCCGGAGGGCTTGACGGTGACATAGGTGGCCGTGCTGCTCCCGGTGCGCACGACGGTGACCGTGGCGGTGCCCCTCGCGGCGTCGCCGGTGTCGGTCATCACGTAGGCGGCCGCCTCGTCGCCGGCCGCGGGGGCCTTCGCGGGACGGACGGCGAAGTGCCGGGTGCGTCCCTCGCCGTCGGTCGCCCCGAAGGAGCGGCACTTCTCCAGGGCGGCGGTGATCCCGCCGACGACCTCGCCCGCCTCGCCGGTCGGGTGCGCGGAGAGCAGCAGCAGGTCCAGCTCCCCGTCACCGCCGAGCGCCCCGCGCGTGGTGACGGCGGCCGTCACCTGCGCGCCGCGCGGCCGGGCAGGGCGGCTGCTCACGGGGTCGGACAGCGGGCGGCACGCGGGCCGGTCCGCGGTGAGCGACGCCTCCGGGCCCGACGCGACGGCGGTCCCGGCGCCACCGGCCACCACATAGCCGGGCACGTCGGCGGAGGTGATCAGCGCCGCCCTCAACCGGGGCCCGGTGAGGGCCTGTTGTGCCTCTGCCGTGGAGGCACCGGCCGAATCCCGACCGTTCTCGGCGTGCTTGGCGCTCTTTCCGTCCGAGCCGGCGCTACTATCCGTACAACCACTGGCCAACGCAAGGAGCAGCACTGCGGCAGCACCTCGGACTGCGATACGCATCTCCCCACAGTGCCGTGACATCCGGCACAAAGTAAACCTCTCACCTCACAACCGACTTCCGTAACGCCTTGTCCGTTTGGCAGTCTTACGCACATAGGGGGACGTCCTCCTCGTGAGGACGGATCGGAGGGCCGTACGAAGATGCTGACGAGAGACGCCGCGGACCCGCGGCTCAACTGGGGAGCCGACGAAGCACCCGCTCCACCGGTGCTGCGCCACCGGCGCGACGGGATCCTGCCGGCGGTCGCCGCCGCGCTGTCCGTCAGGGACGAGGTCCTCACCTGCACCGGTGTCAAGGCCGAGCAGCCGCCCCCGCTCCACCCGCTCGTGCAGGACGTCCTCGACACCCTCCCCGTCGCCCAGCGTGAGCGCTTCACGGGGCGCTGTCCCGAGCCGGTGCTGCTGTCCCGCCACCTGACCACCGTCGACGGCGCCCGCAGCAAGCGCGCGGCGCGCAAGCCGCTCACGGCCGGCGAGGCCCGCAAGGCCCTCAAGGGCGCCAAGCTCACCGCCCGCCGCATACGCGAGGACGGCGACCCCGCCCACGGCGCCTACGCCCCGCCCTGCCGCTCCTGCCAGGCGCTGCTCGCGCACTTCGGCGTCCGCGCCTTCGACCCGGGAGCCGGCGCCGAATGAACTCGACCCGCTTCCCCGTCGGCGTCGACGCGGCCCTGCGCTCCGTCGGCTGGCAGCCCGGCCGCTGGGACATCCTGCAGGCCGAGGTCTGGGCCGACACGCTCCGCGCCCACGTCTCCCCCGGCGGCCACCGGCACAGCGTCTTCCCCGCCGCCGTCGAGGCCTGGGCCGAGTTCGGCGGCCTCACCGTGCCGGCCGTCTCCGCCCCCGGCCGCCACGTCGCGCCCAGCGCGGTCCACGTGGACCCGCTCCACGGCCTTCACCTCGCGCGCACGCTCGGCGACCTGGGCCGTGCGCTCGACACGGAGGTCGCCCCTCTCGGGGAGGAGTCCGCGGGCCACGGGCAGCTCGCGATCGACGCGGAAGGCCGCGTCTACTGCGTCGACCACACCGGCGACTACTACCTGGGCCCGACCATCGACGCGGCCCTCGGCGCCCTCACGACGGGGGCGCGCCCCCACCGCCTCACGACCTGACCGCGCCCGCCCTGCGGTTGCGGTGCCCCTTGCGGCCGGTTGGTTGTGTGCGGGTTGTTTGCGCCTGCGGGCGGCTGCGCCGGGCTGCCGGGTGGTTGTGTGCGGGTTGTTTGCGCCTGCGGGCGGCTGCGCCGGGCTGCCGGGTGGTTGTGTGCGGGTTGTCTGCGCCTGCGGCGGGCATCCCCCGCCCTCCCGCCCGATTGCCCGGCGCGGTCAGTGACCGCCTCGCGCGTGCATGGTGGGCCGGGGGCGGGGCCTCCGGGGCTGCACGTCCTGGACTGGGTTATTTACGTGCATGGCGGGCGGTACTTGTTGTGCCCCGGATGCCGCACACAAATATCCCGCAGCGTCCAGAACATCCACCCCTCCGACCCCACCCCCTCCGAATCGTGGGGCGACTGACGGCCGGAGGGGGTAGAGCGCGGTCCGGAGTTGCCGCACCTGCCTCACTGAACGCCCACAGCCGTCAGACGCTCCGTGGGCCACAGGGGCTTTCGGGGCGCGCGGGCCGACGCCGGCGGAAGGGTGAGCGGGCGCTGATCGCTCTGCTGAGCGGCCTGTTGTTGTGTGCGTGTTCCTGCCCTTTTTCGGCCTTCGGCCAGGGGCGGCCTGATGCGGTGCGGTCGGTGTGGTTCCAAGGCTGAACCTGGTTGCGAGTCGGCCGCCCGCCGGAGGTCAGGGGTCGTCCCCACATCGGCGCTCGTCGTGATCTGCCGCCTGGCGGCCTTCGGCGTCGCCGTGACATAGGCAAGCCCTGCGAGCACCCGCGGGTGAGGTGCGTAAGCCGTCCCGTGGGAGGTGCCACCCCCGACCACGGGTGCGTGCACCCCTGCTCGGCCTGCGGCCAGAGGACCCCTGCTGAGGGCAGCTCCCAACCGTGCGGGTAGGGGCGCCCCCCCCCATCACCCCCCCCCACCGGCCGTCAGTCGCCCCACGATTCGGAGGGGGCGGGGTCGGAGGGGTGGATGTTCTGGACGCTGCGGGATATTTGTGTGCGGCATCCGGGGCTCGGACATGGACCGCCCGCCATGCACGTAAATAACCCAGTCCAGGACGTGCAGCCCCGGAGGCCCCGCACCCGGCCCACCACGAACCCTGCGAGGCGGTCACTGACCGCGCCGGGCAATCGGGAGGGAGGGCGGGGGACAGCCCGCCGCAGGCGCAGACGACCCGCACACGACAACCGGGCAGCCCGGCGCAGCCGCCCGCAGGCGCAAACAACCCGCACACGACAACCCGGCAGCCCGGCGCAGCCGCCCGCAGGCGCAAACAACCCGCACACAACAACGAACCGCAACCACGACGACCCCGGGCCGTACCGCTACGCGGGAAGCATTGCGGAGACGCGGAACCCGCCCTCGTGCGTCGTGCCGGCGGCGAACCCCCCGCCCAGCGCGGTGACGCGCTCCTTCATGCCGACCAGCCCGTTGCCCCCGCTGGGCAGCACCAGCGCGGGCGCACCGTCGGAGGGCCCGTTCTGCACCAGGACCGCGACCTCCGCCTCGCGGTAGGCAAGACGGATGCGGGCCCGCGCACCGGGCGCGTGCTTGTGCACGTTGGTGAGCGCCTCCTGCACGACGCGGTAGACCGTGGCCTCGACCCGCGCCGCCAGCGGACGCTCCTCCCCCTCGACCGTGAGCTCGACGTCCATCCCGGCGGCCCGCGACTCGTCGAGCAGCCCCCTGAGCTCGGCCAGGCACGGCCCCTGCTCGTCCTCCTCCGCCTCGGCCGCCGCGACCGGCGCCGCGGGCGCAATCGTTTCCGCGGCGGCCGCCACACGAACCACCGACGCCGCCGACACGGACGCCGCAGGCGCCGCCGCCCGCGCCGCCGTCGCGGGCTCCGCCCGCAGGACGCCCAGCATCTCGCGCAGTTCGTTGAGCGCCTGGCGCCCCATGTCCCCGAGGAGCTGCGCGCTCGCCGAGGCCTTCTCGGGGTCCTTGACGGCGATCGCCTGGAGGGCCGCCGCGTGCACGACCATCAGGCTCACCCGGTGCGCGACGACGTCGTGCATCTCGCGCGCGATGCGGGTGCGCTCCTCCATGCGGGCGCGCTCCGCGGAGCTCGTCGCCGTCTCGGCGAGCAGCGACAGCTCCCGCTCCAGGCCGTCCGCCCGTTCCCGCAGGCTCTCCACCAGCCGGCGCCGGGCGCCGACGTACAGGCCGAGGAGCACCGGCGGCGCGGTGACGCCGACCGCCGCGAGCACGGAGGTGAGGGCGACCACGGCCAGCGGCGCGTGGTACGCCGCGCCGCCGAGGTCACCGTGCATCTCCAGGAAGGTGACGATCAGCATGCCGAGCATGGTCATCCCCGACAGCACCGCGATGATCCGCCGCGGCACGTCGGAGGCGGCCAGGGTGTAGAGGCCGACGATGCTGAGCAGGATGCCCATCTGGGCGGGCGTGACGGCGATGGAGACCAGGACGACGAGGACCGGCCAGCGCCTGCGGAGCACCAGCACCGAGCCGACCAGGAGACCGAACAGACCTGTGACGACAGGGGATATCCCGGTCTTCTCCGCGAAGGCCGCGCCCTCCAGGAGGCATTCCACGGCCGAGACGAAGGCCAGGGAGACGTCGAGCACCATGCTGCGCCGTCTGGGCCACCACCACGGCCCGGCGGCCCCCCGGCTTCGTCCGCCGGCCCCGTCCGGTACGTACTCCCCCGTCGTACTCATACGGACCAGCCTAGACGCGACGGTGTCCGCCTGGCGGTCAGCCCCGGTCCGGGGAGCGGCCCGGATCTATCCTTGTGCCGTCGGACAGCGCGGTCCGGACAATGCCGCCGACCATTCCACTGCACTAGGAGCCGCACCTGTGAGCAGCGCCGACAACACCACCGGCAGCGCCCCCCTCCGCGCGGACATCCGCCGCCTGGGAGACCTCCTCGGCGGGACGCTCGTACGGCAGGAGGGCCCGGAACTCCTCGATCTGGTCGAGAGGGTGCGGGCGCTGACCCGCAGCGACGGCGAGGCCGCCGCCGCCCTGCTCGGCGAGACCGATCTGGAGACCGCGGCCAAGCTGGTACGGGCGTTCTCCACGTACTTCCATCTCGCGAACGTCACCGAGCAGGTGCACCGCGGCCGTGAGCTGCGGTCCCGCCGGGCAATCGACGGCGGGCTGCTGGCCCGTACGGCCGACCTGCTCAAGGACGCCGACCCCGAGCACCTGCGCCAGACGGTGCGCAACCTCAACGTGCGTCCGGTCTTCACCGCCCACCCGACCGAGGCGGCCCGCCGCAGCGTGCTGAACAAGCTGCGGGTGATCGCCGCGCTGCTGGACGAGTCCGCCGCGGCGGGCGAGGACCGCCGCCGCGGCGACCTGCGGCTGGCCGAGAACATCGACCTGCTCTGGCAGACCGACGAACTGCGGGTCGTACGTCCGGAGCCCGCCGACGAGGCGCGCAACGCCATCTACTACCTGGACGAACTGCACGCCGGGGCGGTCGGCGACGTGCTGGAGGACCTGGCGGTCGAGCTGGAGCGGGTCGGTGTGCCGCTGCCCGCGGAGACCCGTCCGCTGACCTTCGGCACGTGGATCGGCGGCGACCGGGACGGCAACCCCAATGTGACCCCGCAGGTCACCTGGGACGTGCTGATCCTGCAGCACGAGCACGGCATCACCGACGCCCTGGAGCTGGTCGACGACCTGCGCGCGGCGTTGTCCAACTCGATCCGCAACTCCGGCGCCTCGCCCGAGCTGCTGGCCGACCTGGAACAGGACCTGCAGCGCCTGCCGGAGATCAGCCCCCGCTACAAGCGGCTGAACGCGGAGGAGCCCTACCGCCTCAAGGCCACCTGCATCCGGCAGAAGCTGCTCAACACCCGGGACCGGCTGGCCGGCGGCACGCCGCACGTGCCCGGCCGGGACTACCTGGGCACCGGCGGCCTCCTGGCCGATCTGCGTCTGCTGCAGGACTCGCTGCGCGCCAACCGCGGCGAGCTGATCGCCGACGGCCGGCTGGACCGCACCATCCGCACGCTCTCCGCCTTCGGCCTGCAGCTCGCCACGATGGACGTCCGTGAGCACGCCGACGCCCACCACCACGCCCTCGGTCAGCTCTTCGACCGGCTCGGCGAGGAGTCCTGGCGGTACGCCGACATGCCGCGGGACTACCGGCGCAGGCTGCTCGCCAAGGAGTTGCGCTCGCGGCGTCCGCTGGCGCCGTCCCCGGCTCCGCTGGACGCGGCGGGGGCGAAGACGCTGGGCGTCTTCGACACGGTGCGGGAGGCCTTCAAGCGGTTCGGGCCGGAGGTCGTCGAGTCGTACATCATCTCGATGTGCCTGGGTTCCGACGACGTCTTCGCGGCGGCGGTGCTGGCCCGTGAGGCCGGGCTGGTCGACCTCCACGCGGGGGTCGCCAAGATCGGCATCGTGCCGCTGCTGGAGACCACCGACGAGCTGAAGGTCGCCGACCGGCTGCTCGACGAGATGCTCTCCGACCCCTCCTACCGCAAGCTCGTCTCGCTCCGCGGCGACGTGCAGGAGGTCATGCTCGGCTACAGCGACTCGTCCAAGTTCGGCGGCATCACCACCTCGCAGTGGGAGATCCACCGGGCCCAGCGGCGGCTGCGCGACGTGGCGCACCGGCACGGGGTGCGGCTGCGGCTCTTCCACGGCCGCGGCGGCACCGTCGGCCGGGGCGGCGGCCCGACGCACGACGCGATCCTGGCGCAGCCCTGGGGCACGCTGGAGGGCGAGATCAAGGTGACCGAGCAGGGCGAGGTCATCTCCGACAAGTACCTGATCCCGTCCCTGGCGAGGGAGAACCTGGAACTGACGGTCGCGGCCACGCTGCAGGCCTCGGCGCTGCACACCGCGCCCCGCCAGTCCGAGGAGGCGCTGTCGCGCTGGGACGCGGCGATGGACGTGGTCTCCGACGCCGCGCACGGCGCGTACCGGCGGCTGGTGGAGGACCCGGACCTGCCGGCGTACTTCTTCGCCTCCACCCCGGTCGACCAGTTGGCCGAGCTGCACCTGGGCTCGCGCCCCTCGCGCCGCCCGGACAGCGGGGCGGGCCTGGACGGGCTGCGGGCCATCCCGTGGGTGTTCGGCTGGACGCAGTCGCGGCAGATCGTGCCGGGCTGGTTCGGCGTCGGCTCGGGCCTGAGGGCCGCCCGCGAGGCGGGCCGGGAGGCCGACATCGCCGAGGCGTACGAGCAGTGGCACTTCTTCCGGAACTTCCTGTCCAACGTCGAGATGACGCTGGCCAAGACGGACCTGCGGATCGCCGGGCACTACGTCGGCACCCTGGTGCCCGACGAGCTCAGGCACGTGTTCGACGCCATCAAGGCCGAGCACGAGCTGACGGTCGCCGAGGTGCTGCGGATCACCGGTGAGGCGGAGCTGCTGGACGCGCAGCCGGTGCTCCAGCAGACCTTCCGGATCCGGGACGCCTACCTGGACCCGATCTCGTACCTGCAGGTGGCGCTGCTGCACCGGCAGCGCGAGGCGGCCGCCCGCGGCGAGGAGCCCGATCCGCTGCTCGCCCGCGCGCTGCTGCTGACGGTCAACGGCGTGGCGGCGGGCCTGCGCAACACCGGCTGACCCCTGCCGCGCACACGACGAGGGCGGTGCCTCCCCGCGGGGAGGCGCCGCCCTCGTCGTGTGCGCGCGGAGCGGGGGGCGGGGTCAGTTCTTGCGGTGGCCGATCAGCCGGGGCCTGGGCTCGAGGCCGGAGAGCCCGTTCCAGGAGAGGTTCACCAGGTGGGCGGCGACCTCCGCCTTCTTGGGCTTCTGGGCGTCGAGCCACCACTGCCCGGTGAGCGCGACCATCCCGACCAGCGCCTGCGCGTAGAGCGGGGCGAGCTTGGCGTCGAAGCCGCGCTGCTTGAACTCCATGCCCAGGATGTCCTCCACCTGGGTGGCGATGTCGCTGATCAGCGAGGCGAAGGTGCCGGTCGACTGGGCGACCGGCGAGTCCCGTACGAGGATCCGGAAGCCGTCGGTGTACTGCTCGATGTAGTCCAGCAGTGCGAAGGCGGCCTGTTCCAGCAGTTCGCGCGGATGGCCACCGGTGAGGGCACCGGTGACCATGTCCAGCAGGCACCGCATCTCGCGGTCCACGACGACGGCGTAGAGGCCTTCCTTGCCGCCGAAGTGCTCGTACACCACGGGCTTGGACACACCCGCCTTGTGCGCGATCTCCTCGACGGAGGTGCCCTCGAAACCGCGTTCGGCGAAGAGCGTGCGCCCCACGTCGAGGAGTTGCTCGCGGCGCTCCTTGCCCGTCATGCGGACCCGCCGGGTACGCCGCGACGGCGCACCCTCGCTGCCCCTGCTGCTGCTTCTGCCGTCGCTCACCCGTCAATCATGCCGCTTCGCTGACGCTCTCCTTACGGCGGGCCGCGATCCGGTCAGCGGTCGGCCACCGTACGTCACTGGCCCAGCCGAGGAGTTCGAACCAGCGGATGATGCGGGCGCTGGAGTCGATCTGGCCGCGGAGCACCCCGTGCCGGGCGGAGGTGGGGTCGGCGTGGTGCAGGTTGTGCCAGGACTCGCCGCAGGACAGCACGGCCAGCCACCAGACGTTGCCGGACCTGTCGCGGGAGCGGAAGGGGCGCTTGCCGACCGCGTGGCAGATCGAGTTGATCGACCAGGTGACGTGGTGCAGCAGGGCCACGCGGACGAGGGAGCCCCAGAAGAAGGCGGTGGCGGCGCCGGTCCAGGACATCGTCGCCAGGCCGCCGACCAGCGGCGGGAGCAGCAGGGAGACGGTCGTCCACAGCCAGAAGTCACGGCTGATCCGGCGGATCGCGGGGTCCTTGATCAGGTCGGGGGCGTACTTCTGCTGGGAGGTCTGCTCCTCGTCGAACAACCAGCCCATGTGGGCCCACCACAGGCCCTTCATCAGGGCGGGGACGGTCTCGCCGTACCGCCAGGGGCTGTGCGGGTCACCCTCGGCGTCGGAGAACCTGTGGTGCTTGCGGTGGTCGGCGACCCAGCGCACGACCGGCCCCTCGACGGCCATCGAGCCGGCGATGGCCAGGGCGATCTTCAGCGGGCGGTTGGCCTTGAACGAGCCGTGGGTGAAGTGGCGGTGGAAGCCGATGGTGATGCCGTGGCAGCCGAGGTAGTACATCCCCACCATCAGGCCGAGGTCGAGCCAGCTCAGGCCCCATCCCCACGCGAGCGGGATCGCCGCGACGAGGGCGAGGAAGGGGATGCCGATGAAGAGTCCGAGGGTGATCTGCTCGAGTGACTGCTTCTTGTCACCACCGAGCGTGGCGCGGGGAAGCGGGGCCCCGTCGCCGGCCCCGGGTTCCGGGGACTCGGTGATCACGTCGGTCTGTGTGGTCATGGTGGTCCCTCAATGAAGGTCGGGGGGCTACGCCACCGTAACTTACGGCTTCGTAAGTATGGCAGCGCCGAGTGAAGGCCGAACAGAGCGCGCGTGTCGGCGGGAATACGGCTCTTGACACATGTACCCATGTTCGGGGAGGGGAAGTGCCGATCTTTCTCGTCGCATTGGAGGCGGTCGGTGCGGCATAGTGGTGGGGGCCGAACGGGCACCCTGACGGGTTGTCCTGTTCGGGAGGGGTTTCCATCCGCTGTGGTGTAACGGCAGCACTGAGGGTTTTGGTCCCTTAAGTCCGGGTTCGAATCCTGGCAGCGGAGCACGGACCGAGGGGTCGCGGCAACCGTCGCGACCCTTCCGCGTTCACCGCCCGAAACGCCCCGGTATCCTTCGGGTGACCTTCACCCCACGCCGAGGAGCCCGTTCCGTGAGCGCCCACCGCCCGGCTGCCGTCATCGTTCTCGCCGCGGGTGAGGGCACCCGCATGAAGTCGGCAACCCCCAAAGTCCTGCACGCGATCAGTGGCCGGTCCCTGGTCGGACACGTCGTGGCCGCGGCCCGCGCCCTCGAGCCCGAGCACCTGCTGGTCGTCGTCGGCCACGCCCGTGAGCAGGTGACGGCCCACCTGGCCGGGGCCGACGCCGCGGTCCGCACCGCCGTTCAGTACGAACAGAACGGCACCGGCCACGCGGTCCGGGCCGGCCTGGCGGAACTCCCGGAGCTGACCGGCACGGTGGTGATCACCGCGGGCGACACCCCGCTGCTCACCCCGGACACCCTGCGCGCCCTGGTCGAGGCCCACACCGCCGACGGCAACGCCGTCACCGTGCTGACCGCCGAGGTGCCCGACCCGACCGGCTACGGCCGCATCGTGCGCGGCGCCGACGGCTCGGTGCTGGCGATCGTCGAGCAGAAGGACGCCACCGACGAGCAGCAGGCCCTGCGCGAGATCAACTCCGGGGTGTTCGCCTTCGACGCGCGGCTGCTCGCGGAGGCGCTGGCCAAGGTGACCACCGACAACGCCCAGGGCGAGGAGTACCTCACCGACACCCTCGGCATCCTGCGCGAGGCCGGCCACCGCGTCGGCGCCTCGGTCGCCGAGGACCACCGCGAGATCGCCGGCATCAACAACCGCGTGCAGCTCGCCGAGGCCCGCCGCATCCTCAACGACCGCCTGCTGCGCCGGGCGATGCTGGAGGGCGCGACGATCATGGACCCGGCGTCGACCTGGGTGGACGTCATGGTGGAGTTCGAGCCCGACACCCTCGTGCTGCCGAACACCCAGCTGTACGGCGCGACCCGGATCGCCTCGGGCGCCGAGGTCGGCCCCAACTGCACGCTGACCGACACCCTGGTCGGCCCCGGCGCCACCGTGAGCAACACCGTGGCCGTCGACGCGGAGATCGGCGAGGCCGCCACGGTCGGCCCGTACGCCTACCTGCGCCCGGGCACCAGGCTCGGCCCGAAGTCGAAGGCCGGCACCTACGTCGAGATGAAGAACGCCACCGTCGGCGAGGGCACCAAGGTCCCGCACCTGTCCTACGTCGGCGACGCGACGATCGGCGAGTACACGAACATCGGCGCCGCCAGCGTCTTCGTCAACTACGACGGGCAGGTCAAGCACCACACGACGATCGGCTCGCACTGCCGCACCGGCTGCGACAACATGTTCGTGGCGCCCGTCACAGTCGGGGACGGCGCCTACACCGCTGCGGGCTCCGTGATCACCAAGGACGTACCGGCCGGTTCGCTCGCCGTCGCACGCGGCCAGCAGCGCAACATCGAAGGCTGGGTGGCCAGGAAGCGGCCCGGAAGCGCCGCCGCCCACGCCGCCGAACAGGCCCACCAGGCCGCGCCGGAGGCCTGACCGGCGAGGGAGCGGCGCAGGCAGTGGCCTTCCCCACGTGCGCGGTCGCTCCGGCCAGCGCGTACCGTGTGAGGTGCACAGAATTCCGCCAGCTCCTCTGACCGAAGGCGAAGCTGCGTTGAACACCAAGGAGACGGTGCAGTGACCGGGATCAAGACGACCGGTGAGAAGAAGCTGATGCTCTTCTCCGGCCGCGCACACCCCGAGCTCGCGGAGGAGGTGGCACGTGAGCTGGGCGTCAACCTTGTGCCGACGAAGGCCTTCGACTTCGCGAACGGTGAGATCTACGTCCGTTTCGAGGAGTCGGCGCGCGGCTCGGACGCCTTCGTGATCCAGAGCCACACCGCCCCCATCAACAAGTGGATCATGGAGCAGTTGATCATGATCGACGCGCTGAAGCGGGCCTCCGCCAAGCGCATCACCGTGGTCGTGCCCTTCTACGGCTACGCCCGCCAGGACAAGAAGCACCGCGGCCGCGAGCCGATCTCGGCCCGCATGATCGCGGACCTGCTGAAGACCGCGGGCGCCGACCGGATCCTCACCGTCGACCTGCACACCGACCAGATCCAGGGCTTCTTCGACGGCCCGGTGGACCACCTGTTCGCGCTGCCGATCCTGGCGGACTACGTGGGCGCGAAGGTCGACCGCTCGAAGCTGACCGTCGTCTCCCCCGACGCCGGCCGGGTGCGCGTGGCCGACCGCTGGTGCGACCGCCTGGGCGCGCCGCTGGCCATCGTCCACAAGCGGCGCGACCCGGACGTCGCCAACCAGGTCACCGTGCACGAGGTGGTCGGTGACGTGCGCGGCCGCATCTGCGTCCTGGTGGACGACATGATCGACACCGGTGGCACCATCTGCGCCGCGGCGGACGCCCTGTTCGCCAACGGCGCCGAGGACGTCATCGTGACCGCCACCCACGGCGTCCTGTCCGGCCCGGCCGCGGACCGGCTGAAGAACTCCAAGGTGAGCGAGTTCGTCTTCACCGACACCCTGCCGACGCCGGGTGAGCTGGACCTCGACAAGATCACGGTGCTGTCGATCGCGCCGACGATCGCCAACGCGGTCCGCGAGGTCTTCGAGGACGGCTCCGTGACGAGCCTCTTCGAGGACGCGCACTGATCACGCGCATCGCGTACTGATCGATTTCCGGGGCGGCCTCCCCGCCGGGTAGACTCTTCGAGTTGCTCGGCGAGGGAGGCCGTCCGCGTTTCCGCGGCGGACTCCGTTATCGACGCGCTCCTCGTAAGTGGAACGGCCCGTCGTGGGCTGGGCGACCGAATGAATTCCCGTCGTCATTACGAGGAGTGTGATTACCGTGTCCGAGGTCAAGATCTCCGCACAGCTGCGCAGCGAGTTCGGCAAGGGCGCCGCCCGTCGCGTCCGCCGCGCCCACCTGGTCCCCGGCGTCATCTACGGCCACGGCCAGGACCCCAAGCACGTCACCCTGCCGGGTCACGAGCTGCTGCTCGCGCTGCGTACCCCCAACGTCCTGATCAGCCTGGACATCGAGGGTGACGGCACCGAGCTGGTCATCCCCAAGGCCGTGCAGCGCGACCCGCTGAAGGGCTTCCTGGAGCACGTCGACCTGCTCTCGGTCAAGCGCGGCGAGAAGGTCACCGTCGAGATCGTGGTCAGCACCGAGGGCGAGCTCGCCCCCGGCGGCAACCTGCTGGAGCACGTGCTCAACACGCTGCCGGTCGAGGCCGAGGCGACCCACATCCCCGACGGTGTGACCGTCTCCGTCGAGGGCCTGGAGGCCGGCACCTCCGTCCTCGCCAAGGACATCCCGCTCCCCAAGGGCACCACCCTGGCCGTCGACGGGGAGACCGTCGTGCTCCAGGTCGTCGCCGCCCAGGCCGAGGCTCCCGCCGAGGGCGAGGCCGCCGAGGGCGAGGCCGCCGAGGCCGCTGCCGAGTAGTCACGGCAGCACCGCGGTTCCCGGCCGCCGCCCCGCTCCGCGAGGAGCGGGGCGGCGGTCCTGTTGAATGGACGTCATGAGCATGAGCGCAGCGGAAAGCGCCCCCGAGGGGCCCTGGCTGGTGGCCGGTCTGGGCAACCCCGGACCCGAGTACGCCGGCAACCGGCACAACATCGGCTTCATGGTCGCCGATCTACTCGCCGAAAGGATCGGCGGGCGCTTCAAGACCCACAAGAGCCGGTCCCAGGTCGTCGAGGGACGGGTCGGCGGCCGCCGCGTCGTGCTGGCCAAGCCCATGACGTTCATGAACCTCTCCGGCGGCCCGGTGACGGCGCTGCGCGACTTCTACAAGATTCCGCCCGGCAACCTCGTCGCGGTGCACGACGAGTTGGACATCGACTACGCCACCCTGCGCCTGAAGAAGGGCGGCGGCGACAACGGCCACAACGGCCTGAAGTCGATCACCAAGTCCCTCGGCCCCGACTACCTGCGGGTGCGCTGCGGCATCGGCCGCCCGCCAGGGCGGATGCAGGTCGCGGACTTCGTCCTCAAGGACTTCTCCTCGGCCGAGCGCAAGGAACTCGAGTGGTTCGTGGACCGCGCGGCCGACGCGGTCGAGACGCTCATCTGTGACGGGCTGGAGAGGGCGCAGGGCACCTACAACGGTTGACCATCGAAAGGTTGACCGAGTGCCACGCAATGGCCAAGGATCGCCCGCATGGTCAAACGGAGTCTCGCCCGCCGCACCGCCGAGAGCGCCTGGGGGCTGCTGCTGGTCGGCCGCATCGTCCTGCTGAGCGCGCTGGTCCTGTTGATGCTGGCGGCCGGGGTGTGGACCTCGTGGAAGACCGCCCAGCACGTCATGCTCACCAAGGGCCGCGAGCAGGGCACGATGACGGTCTCCGCCTGTGGCGCCGACACCTGCACCGGCCCCTTCGTGCCCGAGGGCCTCGGCTCCGTCCGCGGGAAGGTGACGATCGACAAGGCGGTCACCCATCGCGCCGGTGAGCGGATACCGGTGGCGGTGAAGCCCGGCACCGACGACGTGGTGCGCAGCGGACTCGCCGGCGTGCTGCACGCCTGGGTCCCGCTGGGCGGCGCGCTCCTCCTCGCCGCCCTGGTCCTGGCCGGGGGCCTGCGCTGGCCGCGCACCGCCTGGACCGCCGCCGCGGCCGGCGCCGCACTCCTGGGGGCGGCCTTCCTCACCCTGTGAGCCCGCGCGGCGCGATCGTCACCCCTGGACACCGGCGGCGCCGGCCCCCTGCGAGAAGGGGCCGGCGCCGCCGGTGTGTCACGCGGCGTCGACGGATTCCAGGAACTCCAGGCGGTTGCCGAACGGGTCGTCGGTGAAGAAGCGGCGGTGGCCCGGGAGGTCGCCGTCCCAGACGACCGCGGTACCGCGGGACTCCAGCCGCTCCGCGTAGGCCTCGATGCCGCTGACGCGCAAGCCCGGATGGGCCTTCCGGGCGGGGCGGAAGTCCGCCTCGACGCCGATGTGCAGCTGGACCGCGCCGGTGGCGAACCAGCATCCGCCCCGGGCGGCGAGAACCGGCGGCTTGGGCACCTCGCGCATCCCCAGGACCCCCGCGTAGAAGGCGCGCAGGATCTCCTCGGAGCCGGGCGGGGCGGCGAGCTGGACATGGTCCAGGGCGGTGATCACCGGGGTCACCCCGCCTTCCGTGCGACGGCGAAGATCCGCCGGAAGGGGAAGACGGTGCCGTGCGGCCCCGCCGGGTACGCCTTGCGCAGCAGGTCGCGGTACTGGCCGAGGAACTCCCTGGTGGCCTCCGGATCGTCCTCGAGGGCGGTCAGCACGGGGCGCAGCGCCGTCCCCTTGGTCCATTCGAGCACCGCGTCCTCGCCCTGCAGGAGTTGCACGTACGTGGTCTCCCAGACGTCGACGTCCACCTCGACCTCGGGGATCTCGATGAGCCGCTCCAGGTAGCCGGGGGGCTGGAGGATGTGGACGTACCGGCGGCCGTGGCCGTCGCCGAGGCGGTCCCGCCAGGCCGGGGAGTCGCAGAGGTCGCCGAGCAGGGCGTGACTGGGCGAGGTGAAGTTGCCGGGGACCTGGAAGGCGAGGACGCCGCCGGGGGCGAGGTGCTCGACCCAGAGGGGGAAGCGGTCGGCGTGGCCCTCGACCCACTGCAGGGCGGCGTTGGAGACGATCAGGTCGTAGGTGCCGTCGGGGACCCAGTGGGCGGCGTCGGCGGCGCGGAAGTCGAGGCTGCCGCCCCCGGGGGTGGGGCCCTCGTGGGCCCGGGCGGCCTCCAGCATCTCGGCGGAGCTGTCGAGGCCGGTGATGCGGGCGGCGGGCCAGCGCTCCGCGAGCAGGGCGGTCACGTTGCCGGGGCCGCAGCCGACGTCGGCGATCCGCGGGCTCTCGGCGGGCAGCTCCGGTATCCGGGCCAGCAGGTCGTGGAAGGGGCGGGTGCGGTGGGTGGAGTGACGGAGATACTGCTGGGGATCCCAGGCTGCTGCGGGCATGTTTCGAACTCCCTGGCGAGAGATGGATCTCTTCCTGCCGCCGACATTGCCCACAAGGTTCCAGAGCTAATCTCTTGATGTCAAGAGACTTCATGTCGACACAACCACTACACTGATCTCCATGGAGGACGAGGTCGATCGGCTGGTCGCTGCGTGGCGCAGGGAGCGCCCTGACCTCGACGTCGAACCGCTCGAGGTGCTCAGCCGGGTCAGCAGGCTGGCGAGGCACCTGGACCGGGCCCGTCGCCTGGCGTTCTCCGAGCACGGCCTGGAGCCCTGGGAGTTCGACGTGCTCACCTCCCTGCGCCGCGCGGGCGCGCCCTACCAGCTCTCCCCCGGGCAGCTGCTGACCCAGACACTGGTCACCTCCGGGACGATGACCAACCGGATCGACCGGCTCACCAAGAAGGGGCTCGTGGAGCGGCTGCCCGACCCCTCGGACCGGCGCGGCGTCCTCGTACGGCTCACCCCGGAGGGACGGGACCGGGCGGACCAGGCCCTGGCGGGTCTGCTGGCCCAGGAGCGGGCCATCCTCGGAGAGCTCTCCGGCCGCCAGCGCGGGGAACTCGCGAACCTGCTCCGACAGTTGACCGCGCCCTTCGACAACGTCCCCGGCTGACGTCGATCACCCGGCGTAGTCGTTGGGGAATGATCACAAACGGCCACGCTCCGCCACCGGTTGCACACACAAAGTGGCGCACTTAGCGTGATGACCGTGATCGCCGCTTAAAGGCTCAAATGGCCACTTTTGCGGCTGCCGGCGCACCACATTCCGACAACGTCAAGTGGAAGGCGGTCGGGGCGCGTCCGGCTTCCATTTCCCTGGACCCCGCCGGGTCCCGCTCCACCTTGGAGATGCAGATGACTCTGCACACCCGCGCAAGCAAGATAGCCGCAACCGCGGTGACCGGCGCCTTGGCCGGCACCCTCGCCATCGGCACCATGGGCACCGCCTTCGCCACCGACGGCCGGCCTGCCGCCGGGGTGCCTGCCGCTCCTGGACCGGATGGCCAAAGTGAACTCGTTTCCCCTTCCGAGCGTCTCCGGGACCTGTCCCGTGAAGTAGCGGCTGTGTCCGCACGCTCCCCCCACGCGGCCCTGTTCCAGGGCCGCGTCGTCGCCCGTACGGGTCTGCGCGTCCGTGGCGGACCGGGCGTCCAGTTCCCCAGCGTCGGCGTCATCCCCTTCAACGCCCTGGTGGCCATCGTCTGCAAGTCCGTGGGCAGCCCCATCGCCGGCAACCCGCGCTGGTACCAGCTCAGCGGCAACTACTGGGCCTGGTCCTCGGCCCGCTTCGTCGCCAACGTCGGCCCGTCACCTGCCTGGTGCAGCGGCACCGGCGGGGTCGGTGGCGTCGGCGGGGCCGGTGGCGTCGGTGGCGTCGGCGGGGTCGGTGGCGTCGGCGGGGTCGGTGGCGTCGGCGGGGTCGGCGGAATCGGCGGAATCGGCGTCCCCGGCTTCGTCGGCGGCATCGGCGGCATCGGTGTCTGCCGCAACAACGGGCACGGCGGCCGTGAGCACGGTCGCGGCGACCAGCGCTTCAACGGCGTGGAGGACCCGTTCCGCGAGGACGACCGCACCGAGGAGTCCCTGGACAGCGTCGCCCTCGCCAAGCGCAGCGACGGCCCCGGCGGCGGCCGCGGCGGTATCGGTGGCGTCGGCGGTGTCGGCGGTGTCGGCGGTGTCGGCGGTGTCGGCGGTGTCGGCGGTCCCGGCCTCGTCGGCGGTGTCGGCGGCGTCGGCGGTGTCGGCGGTGTCGGCGGTGTCGGCGGTCCCGGCCTCGTCGGCGGTGTCGGCGGCGTCGGTGGCGTCGGTGGCGTCGGCGGTCCCGGCCTCGTGGGCGGCGTCGGTGGTGTCGGTGGCGTCGGCGGCGTCGGCGGTCCCGGCTTCGTCGGTGGCCCCGGTGGGGTCGGTGGCGTCGGCGGAATCGGCGGAATCGGTGGCGTCGGCGGTATCGGCGGTCCCGGCTTCGTCGGTGGCCCCGGCTTCGTGGGCGTCCCCGGCTTGAACGGCGGCTTCAACTGCCGTGACAACGGGCGTGGCGGTAACGGCCGCGGCGACAACGGCCGCGGTGGTAACGGCCGAGGCGACAACCGGGGCGACAACGGCCATGGCGGTAACGGCCGGGGCGACAACGGCCGCGGCAACAACGACAGTGACCCCTTCGACGACGCCGGTGACAACCGCCGGAACGACGACGGCCGCGACCCCTTCGACGGCCTCAATGACCGCGGTCAGGAGAACGGTCAGCACCGCGACCGTGCCAACGACCGTGACACCAGCCGCTCGGCGCCGACCACCGGCGTCGGCGGTGACCGCCCGGCGCCGGCTTCCGGCGTCGGCGGTGAATAACCGCGGGTATCCGCGGTGACCCGGCGGGTCGCTCTCCCCGGTCACGGGGAGGGCGATCCGCCGTGCGCCGTGCCGTCAGACGTGCTGGACGGGGGCCGCCGAACCCACCCGGCCGCCGTCACCGTCGACCGGGGGCACCCCGGCCCGCCGGGCCAGCGCCACGGCGGCCAGCGTCGAGTGCACGCCCAGCTTCCCCAGCACGTTCTGCATGTGGGTGCGGACCGTGTGGGGGGACAGGTACAGCCGTTCGGCGACCGCCTTGCGGCCCAGACCGGCCACCATGCAGCGCAGCACCTCCTGCTCGCGCGGGGTGAGCGACTCCACCAGCCGCTCGCTCTCCGTGCGGTGCCGGCGGGCGGCCGTCAACTCCCGCAGCACACCGGTGAGCAACGCGGGCGGCAGGTGCGTCTCGTCTCGCAGGACGCCGCGCATCACGGCAAGCAGCCGGGACAGCGAGCAGTCCTTGGCGACCCAGCCGGAGGCGCCGGCCTGCAGGGCCCGGGCGGCGCGGCGCGCGTCGTCCCGCTCCGCCAGCACGACCGTCCGGGTGGCGGGATGTTCGGAACGCACGCGTTCCACCAGAGCGATGCCGTCGAGTCCGGCCTGTGCGCCGCCGTCGGCCGCGCCCAGCGGGGCGGCCTTCGGCGCGCCCATCACCCGGACCCCCACGGTCGCCCCGAGATCGGCGTCGACCAGCAGTACGTCGTAGCGGCGGCCGTCGGAGGCCGCGCGTTCCAGGCAGCGCTGGGCGGCCGCCCCGCTTCCGGCGGCCGAGACGTCGACGTCCGGTTCGGCCGCGAGGGCGGCCGCGAGCGATTCGGCGAAGATGCGGTGGTCGTCGACGACGAGAACGCGGATTCGTCCCACGGGCCCCACTCCCGGCATTCGGCACTTCCCCCCAACGGACGAGGTCGATGTGCACGGAGGGCCGGCACCTGGAGCGGACGCCGCACGCCGCCGGGCTAGCAGCCGTCCCCAACCAGGTGCCGAACCCTTGTGTCTCGCCCCCTGATGCCGCCGGCCCCCACCGGCGCTGCCAAAAAGCGTAGGGGCAGGAGCAGACAAAGGCGCCCGAATGGAAAAACTTGCGGGACGGAGTTCCCCCGGCGTGTGCCGGGCTGTGGCCCGTGGTGCGGTTTTCCACAGCGGTGGACGGAGAACGGCGCGCCGAGCGCACGCTGGGTGGGTGCGGTTCGTCTCGCGCCCTTCGGGCGCACAGCGGCCGGCTGCGGACGGGAGGTGGGGCTACCCCCCTCAACGCGGTGCGGCCCGGTTCGTGGCGCGGCTTCAGGCGCCGGAGCGGGGCCGGTTGCTCGTACGGTTTCCCTCTCGTCGCCGTCCGCGGGTACAGACGGCCGGTTGCCACGCTAACCGTTCGTGGGTGGCGCGCCCGCCGTAACCCGCGTCTGCAGGTGATTCCCCTCCGTCGGGCCCTGTTCCGCCGAACATGTCGGCGAAAGCGAGCCCGATCTCCCGTGGACCGCTAGACAGCACCCCGAATAGCCGCAGACGCAGGTCACGGCGGGCGCGCCCACCACCGGGAATGGGCGTGGAAGCGGCCATCGGCACCCGCCGACGGCGACGAGACCCAAGGCACCGGCAAGGCACCCCGCTCCGGAGCCTGAACCCCCGCCACGCACCCACCCGCACACCGACGAGGAGGTCCGCCCCACCCCCCCCTCCGCAGCCGGCCGCTGTTCGCCCGAAGGGCGCGAGACGGCGGAACAGCCGACCACGGCCCCGCCTCGCACCCCTCACGGCCCGGTTGTGCGCCTACGCCAGCCGGCGGGCCCCCGCCGACGGCACCGCGGTGAAGACCCGCGGCTCGCGGTGACCGGCCGTGGCGAAGGCGCCGGCGATCGCCTCGGCGGTCTTCTCCGCCGCGGACTCCTCCACCAGCACGATCGCCGAACCGCCGAAGCCGCCGCCGGTCATGCGCGCGCCGAGGGCGCCCGCCTCCACACCGGCCGACACGACCAGGTCGAGTTCCGGGCAGGAGACCTTGAAGTCGTCGCGCAGCGAGGCGTGGCCCTCGGTCAGCACCGGTCCGATGGCGCGGGCGTCGCCCGTCTCCAGCAGTTCCACGACGCGCTCGACCCGGCGGTCCTCGGTGACCACGTGCCGTACCAGCGGCCGCAGTTCGGGGTCCTCGACGCGGGCGAGCGCGTCGTCGAGCCCCTCGTACGGGATGTCCCGCAGCGCGTCCACGCCGAGCAGCGCCGCCGCCTCCTCGCAGCCCGCCCGCCGCTTGCCGTACTCGCCCTCGCTGTGGGCGTGGGTGACCCGGGTGTCGACGACGAGCAGCCGCAGGCCCTGGGAGGCCAGGTCGAAGGGGATCTGGCGCTGCGACAGGTCGCGGGTGTCGAGCCACAGTGCGTGCCCCTCGGTGCAGCACGCCGAGGCGGTCTGGTCCATGATCCCGGTGGGGGCGCCCACGTAGACGTTCTCGGCGCGCTGGCAGAGCCGGGCGATCCGCCACCGCTCCAGGCCGAGGCCGTAGAGATCATTGAGGGCGACGGCGGTGACGACCTCCAGGGCGGCCGAGGAGGACAGCCCGGCGCCGGTGGGCACGGTGCTCTCGAAGTGGATGTCGGCGCCGGTGATCTCGTGCCCGGCGTCGCGCAGTGCCCAGATGACGCCCGCGGGGTAGTCGGCCCAGCCGGCACCGCCGCCGGGTTCGAGTTCGTCGACGTGCAGTTCGACGACGCCGGCGGGAACGTCCGGGGAGCCGGTGTGCAGCCGCAGCCGCCCGTCGGCGCGGCGGGCGACCGCGGCGACGGTGGCGTGCGGCAGGGCGAACGGCATCACGAAGCCGTCGTTGTAGTCGGTGTGCTCGCCGATCAGGTTCACCCGGCCGGGGGCGGCCCAGACGCCCTCGGGGCCGGTGCCGTACGTGGCGCGGAAGCCGTCCTCGCTCACTTGGTGCCCTCCCGGTTCTGCAGGTCCTGCGCGAAAGTCCAGGCGTCGCGGACGATGTCGTCGAGGTCGGTGCGCGAGGGACGCCAGCCGAGGCGCTCCTTGGCCCGCTCGGCGGAGGCGACCAGGACGGCCGGGTCGCCTCCGCGGCGCGGGGCGACGACCTCGGGGACGGGGTGACCGGTGACCCGGCGGACGGTCTCGACGACCTCGCGCACGGAGAAGCCGTTGCCGTTGCCGAGGTTGCAGATCAGGTGCTCGCCGGGGGCCGGCGCGTCGACGGCGAGCAGGTGCGCCTCGGCCAGGTCGGCGACGTGGATGTAGTCGCGTACGCAGGTCCCGTCGGGGGTGGGGTAGTCGTCGCCGAAGACCGAGATCGCCTCCCGGCGGCCCTGGGCGACCTGCAGCACGAGCGGGATGAGGTGCGACTCGGGGTCGTGCCGCTCGCCGAACGCCCCGTAGGCGCCCGCGACGTTGAAGTAGCGCAGGGAGACCGCGGCCAGGCCGTGGGCGACGGCCTCGCTGGTGATCATGTGGTCGACGGCGAGCTTGGACGCGCCGTACGGGTTGGTCGGCAGCGCCGGGTCGTCCTCGGTGATCGGGACGGACTTCGGCTCGCCGTAGGTGGCCGCGGTGGAGGAGAAGACCAGCCGCCGCACCCCGGCGTCACGCATGGCGGTGAGCAGGTCCAGCGTGCCGGCGACGTTGTTGCGCCAGTACTTCTCGGGGTGGACGACGGACTCGCCCACCTGGGAGCTGGCGGCGAAGTGCAGTACGGCGTCGTAGGTGGCGTCGAGCACCTTCGCCGCGTCCTGGACACGTCCCTCGACGAAGTCGGCGCCCTCGGGGACGCCGTCCCGGAAGCCGGTGGACAGGTCGTCCAGGACGGTGACCCGGTGCCCCGCCTCCAGCAGATGGGCCGCCACGACGCTGCCGACGTAACCGGCGCCTCCGGTGACCAGAACCTTCTTCGGGCGAGGGTCGCTCACAGGGTCACAGCCTTTCTCGGGTTCGACTCGGGGCCACGGTAGCGGCGCCGGATGAACGTCCGCCGGGAGTGCGGCACGGCGACGGTCGAGGGGGCGAACACGCGGGCGATCGCACGGGCGCCGCTCACGGCGAGGCGACCTCCCTCAGGCGGCTCGCGGCGGTCTCCGGCGGCACGTCGTTGATGAAGACGCTCATGCCGGACTCGGAGCCCGCCAGGTACTTGAGCTTGCCCTTGGTGCGGCGGATCGTGAACAGCTCCAGGTGGAGCGCGAACTCCTCGCGCTGCGCGCTGCTGAACGGCGCCTGGTGCCAGCCCGAGATGTACGGGGTCGGCGGCTCCGCCGCGGCCTCCGGCCGGTACGGGCCCGCGGGGCCGAAGAGCCGGTCGAAGCGGCGCAGCAGTTCCAGGTAGATCCCGGGGAACTCGGCGCGGGCCGCCTCGTCCAGGGCCGTCAGGTCCGGCACCCTGCGGCGGGGGTAGAGGTGCACCTCGTACGGCCAGTGCGCGGAGTAGGGCACGAACGCCGTCCAGTGCTCGCCCTCCAGGACGATCCGGCTGCCGTCCTCGCGCTCGCGCGCCACGAGGTCGTCGAAGAGGTTGCGGCCGCCGGTGGCCTCGCGGTGCCGTTCCAGCGAACGCAGCATCAGCTCGGTCCGCGGGGTGGCGTGCGGGTAGCCGTAGATCTGGCCGTGCGGGTGGCCGAGGGTGACGCCGATCTCCTCGCCGCGGTTCTCGAAGCAGTAGACCTGCTCGACGCCGGGCAGCCGGGAGAGTTCGGCCGTGCGGTCGGTCCAGGCGTCGAGGACCAGCCGCGCCTGCTCGGGGGTGAGGTCGGCGAACGACCTGTCGTGCCGGTCGGTGAAGCAGACCACCTCGCAACGGCCATGTTTTCCGGTGAGCGAGGGAAAGCGGTTCTCGAAGACGGCCACGTCGTAGTGGTCTTCCGGGATCTCGCTCAACCTCCCGTCCCGGGACGGGCAGAGCGGGCACTCGTCCGCGGGCGGGTGGTAGGTGCGGGTCTGACGGTGGGAGGCGATGGCGACGAAGTCACCGAGCAGCGGGTCGTGGCGGATCTCCGAGGCGCTGGTCACCGGGTCCAGCGGGCGGCGGTCGACGGCGTCGCGGGGCTCGTCGTCGCGCAGGTCGTAGTAGATCAGCTCGCGCCCGTCGGCGAGCCGGGTCGATGTCTTCTTCACCCTGCGGGCTCCTCACCACGCCAACAAACAGAACCAAACACAATGAACCACAACGCAACAGCAACGTCAACGGAGACCCCGTTGCGGGGAGTGATCAAACCATGCAAAACCTGGCAGAAGGGCTACGGCTCCCCACGAACGCGCTCGACTACTCGATCCTCGCGATCTACTTCGTCGTCGTCCTCGGCATCGGCTTCGCCGCCCGCCGCGCCGTCCGGACCAGCCTCGACTTCTTCCTGTCGGGCCGGTCACTGCCCGCCTGGGTCACCGGTCTGGCGTTCATCGCCGCCAACCTGGGCGCGACCGAGATCCTGGGGATGGCCGCCAACGGCGCACAGTACGGCGCGTACACGGTGCACTGGTACTGGATCGGCGCCATTCCGGCCATGGTCTTCCTCGGCCTGGTGATGATGCCGTTCTACTACGGCTCCAAGGTCCGCTCCGTGCCGGAGTTCCTGCTGCACCGCTTCGGACCGGCCTCGCACCTGCTGAGCTCGATCATCTTCGCGGTGTCCGCCCTGCTGATCGCGGGCGTCAACCTCTACGCCATGGCGATCGTGCTGGAGGCCCTGATCGGCTGGCCGCAATGGGTGGCGATCGTCGTCTCCGGCTTCTTCGTGCTCTTCTACATCACCCTCGGCGGCCTCTCCTCGGCCATCTACAACGAGGTGCTGCAGTTCTTCGTGATCCTCGCGGCGCTGATCCCGCTCACCGTCGTCGGCCTGAAGCGGGTCGGCGGCTGGTCCGGGCTGACGGACTCGCTCACCGGCTCCCACGGCGCCGCGTTCCTCACCGCCTGGGACGGCACCGGCATCGGCTCGCCCAACCCGCTGGGGGCGAACTGGCTGACCATCGTGCTGGGCCTCGGCTTCGTCCTCAGTTTCGGCTACTGGACGACCAACTTCGCCGAGGTGCAGCGCGCCCTGTCCGCCAAGAACCTCTCGGCCGCCCAGCGCACCCCGCTCATCGCCGCGTACCCCAAGATCTTCATCCCGCTGATCGTGGTCCTGCCGGGACTGATCGCGCTGGTCATGGAGCCGGGCATCGGCAAGCCGGGCAGCGGACTCCAGTACAACGACGCGATCCCGGTGCTCATGCGCGACCTGCTCCCCAACGGCGTCCTCGGCATCGCGATCACCGGCCTGCTCGCCGCCTTCATGGCCGGCATGGCGGCCAACGTGTCGTCCTTCAACACCGTCTTCACGTACGACATCTGGGGCGCCTACGTACGGCGCGGCCGGCCCGACCAGTACTACGTCACCACCGGCCGCGTGGTGACCGCGATCGGCGTGCTGATCGGCATGGGCACGGCCGTCATCGCCTCGTCCTTCAGCAACATCATGAACTACCTGCAGACGCTGTTCTCGTTCTTCAACGTGCCGCTGTTCTGCGTCTTCATCCTCGGCATGTTCTGGAAGCGCTCCACCGCGGCGGCCGGCTTCTGGGGGCTGCTGAGCGGCACGGTCGCCGCGATGATCAACTACTTCTGGTTCTACAAGGGCGGCCTGATCTCGATCCCCAGCGACCAGGGCGCCAACTTCGTCTCCGCCATCGCCGCCTTCGTCGTCGGCGGCGTGGTGATGGTCCTCGTCTCGTGGTTCACCAAGCCCAAGCCCGTCGAGTCGCTCGCCGGACTCGTCTACGGGACCACCTCCCCCGGCATGGCCGAACCGCCCGCCAGGGGCGACGACGCCTGGTACCGCAGGCCCGCGCTGCTCGGCTGGGGAGCCGTCCTCCTGGCCGTGCTGTGCTACATCCCCTTCTCCCTGTGAGGTGACGTCGTGAGCGAGTACGGCAACGAGCCGGATTTCCAGCACCGCATCGAGGATCTGGAGCACGAGTCGGCCTCGGCGGCACGCCTCTTCGACGTGCGCCGCGTCATCGGCGGCCTCTTCGTGGTCTACGGGGTGATCGTGACCATCGCCGGGATCACCGCCTCCGACGCGGACATCGCCAAGGCCCAGGGCATCAACATCAACCTCTGGACGGGGATCGGCATGCTGGTGCTGGGACTGCTCTTCCTCCTGTGGATGAAGCTCAGTCCCCCTCCTCCCCCGCCCGCCCCGCAGGAGACGCCTGAGCAGGGATCGTCGCACCACCCGGAAGATGGTGACTGACCCGGTCCAGCAGACCCGTGCGGGCCGCCAGGGCGGCGGCCTCCAGCCGGGAGCCCACCCCCAGCTTCATCAGCACCCGCTGCACATGCGTACGGGCGGTACTCGGCGCGATCCGCATGCCGGCAGCGATCAGCCGGGTGTCCTCGCCCTCCGCGACCCGCAGCAGCACCTCGACCTCGCGCGGGGTGAGCATCTGCAGCAGCCTGGTGCCCTCGTCGTCCGGCTCCGCCACCGGGTTGAGCAACTCGGCGAACGCGCCCTGCAGCAGTGCGGGCGCCACCGCCACCTCGCCGGCGCGCGCCTTGGCCATCGCCCGCTCGACGCCCTCGATCCGCTCGTCGTGCCGTACGTATCCGGAGGCGCCGGCGGCGAACGCGGCGGCTATCCCCCGCGGGTTGGGCACCGGCCCGAGGACCAGCACCGCCACCCCGGGCCGCTCCCGCTTGATGCGGACGACCGCGTCGAAGGCGCCCGGCTCGGCCGGTGCCGCCGTGCCGATCAGGCACACCTCGGGCGACCGGCTCAGTACGAGATCCGCCGCGCCCGAAGCGGGCGCGGCCGCCGCGAGCACCCGGTGCCCGCGCAGCTTCAGCGCCGAGGCGAGCGCCTCGGCCAGCAGACGATGGTCGTCGACGACGACGAGCCGTACGCCCATGGGCGTCCCCCTCATCCCCCCATGGACCGGTGCGGACCTGCCCACCGAGTCCAAGCCGGTCCCCTTTCACATGCCGTGGCGAAGCCCGTCCGGCATACCGCCTGTGCCCCCGCGGCGGGCCCGGGCCATGCCCGGGAAGGTACACGCTTGTTCGACGCTTTGCGCCCCCTACTCGGCAGGAGCCTCCCTAAATCCGCATTATCTCCAAACATGGCCGACTTTGGACCGGGTGTGCTTTTTTGCGCGGCCCGCGCACCGCCTCCCGCCGGCACGGTCAGCCGAAGGCGGCGATGGAGCGGTCCGTCAGGTTGGCCGAGGCGGAGATGTGGTCGGAGGTCAGGAAGAAATGGTCCTTGTACAGCCACCAGCCCGAGTCGCTGTCGAGGAAGTCGTTCTCCAGGTCCTTGCCGCTCTCCGGCAGTTCCATGAACGGCGTGAACCTGTGGGTCGCGGGGTCGAGCCGCAGCAGGCGGCCCGGCTTGTCGTAGGTGTTCTTCTGGTAGGCCACGACCTTGCCGCCGCTGATCCCGACGACCTTGACCTCGCGGTCCTGGTCGGGCTTGGCGAGCCACTTCGGCTTGCCGGTGGCGAGGTCGAGCGCGGCGATCTCGTTGGTCTGCGAGTAGGAGGTGCCGCTGCCCGAATGGGTCTTGGTGGGCAGGTAGATGGTCGTGCCGTCGACGGCGACGTTGGTGCACCGGTTGTCCTCGCAGTGGATCCGGTACGTGGCGTCGGCCCCGCCCGCGCCCAGCGAGATGCGGCTCCTCATCCTGCCGCCGTCCAGGTACACGATGTCGGTCATCGACAGGCTGCCCGCCGACAGCCCCACGACCACCGGGTCCGTGGAGATGACGCTGTACACCTCACTGCCGTTCGGCACCTGCCAGGACCACTTCTTGGCGCCGCCCTCGCCCAGGCCCTGCACGTACTCGTCACCGCCGAAGCCGCCGCACTCGACGACCGCGACGAGCACGGCGCCGCCGTGGTAGCCCTTGTCGGTGCACTCCGAACCGGCCTTGGGCGTCCACAGCACCGCACCGGTGCTGATCCTGTACGCGACCGAACCGCCGATCCAGGAGACGGCCGCCGTGTCGCCCGTGAGCGCGATCTGCGAGTAGCTGTGCGAGGTCCGGCCGTTCGGGCTGGGCAGCTTCTTCGCCCACAGCTTCCTGCCCTGGGCGATGTCGACGGCGATCACGCTGTCGCAGTCCGTCCCGTACTGCAGCACCAGGCGGTCGTTCACCGCCGACTCCGGCCCCGGGCAGGAGTCGCCGGACAGGGGGATCGACCAGTTCTCCTTGCCGCTGTCGATGTCGAAGGAACGCAGCGCGTCCGGCATCGTCTTGACGACCGCGTCTCCGGTGAACCAGGCCTCCGCCACCGGGGCGGTGATCTCGGCCTTGGACGGACGCACCGCCCTCTTGTCCCACAGCGCGCGGGCCTTGAGCGGGCCGTCGCCGGCCGGCCGGGTGCTGCCGCCCTTCGACGGGGTGTCCGAGGGCTCGTCGTCGCCACCGTTCGCGACCAGGAAGACCCCCGCGCCGACCACCAGGACCGCCGCGATCGCCGCCGCCACGATCCCGGCCACCTTGCCGTTGCCGCGCTTCGGCGGCTGCGGGTACTGCGGGTACGGCTGGTAGCCGTACCCGGGAAGGGGCTGGGTCGGCGCCTGGGCGTACGGGTTGGGGCCGTACGGGCCCGGCGGCGGGGGCGGCGGCTGCCGGCCCTGCGGCTGCGTCGGCGGCTGGGCATAGGGGTTCGGCTGCTGGTGCGGCTGACCGTACTGGGGCGGCTGCGGCCCGAATCCGGGCTGGTCGCCGGGGGGAGGCGGCGGCTGCGACATCAGCGGGCACCTTTCGGGCACAAGTGTGCGGGGCGGACGGTGACACTCTTTGTATCACCGGTGACGCACCGTTCCGCCCCCGCGCCGAAGGACCGTTACGGCACTGCTACACCTCGTCCGCCAGCTCCAGCCAGCGCATCTCCAGTTCCTCGCGCTCGGCGGCCAGCGACCGCAGCTCCAGGTCGAGTTCGGCCACCTTCTCGAAGTCGGTGGCGTTGTCGGCGATGGCGGTGTGCAGCTTCGACTCCCTCTCACCGATCTTGTCCAGCTGCCGTTCGATGCGCTGCAGTTCCTTCTTGGCCGCGCGGCTGTCGCCGCCGCCCTTGGGCTTGGCCGGGGCGGGCGCGGGGGTGGCGGCCTCGACGGCCGCGCGGCGCCGCTCCAGGTACTCGTCGATGCCGCGAGGCAGCATGCGCAGCGTCGCGTCGCCGAGCAGGGCGAAGGTGCGGTCGGTGGTGCGCTCCAGGAAGTAGCGGTCGTGGGAGATGACCACCATCGAGCCCGGCCAGCCGTCGAGCAGGTCCTCCAGCTGGGTCAGGGTCTCGATGTCGAGGTCGTTGGTGGGCTCGTCGAGGAAGAGCACGTTGGGCTCGTCCATCAGCAGCCGCAGCAACTGCAGCCGGCGCCGCTCGCCACCGGACAGGTCGCCGACCGGGGTCCACTGCTTCTCCTTGGTGAACCCGAACTTCTCGCAGAGCTGACCCGCAGTCATCTCCCGGCCCTTGCCGAGGTCGACCCGGCCGCGCACCGACTCCACCGCCTGCAGCACCCGCAGCGCCGGGTCGAGTTCGGCGACCTCCTGCGACAGGTAGGCCAGCCGCACGGTCTTGCCGACCGCCACCTTGCCCGCCGCGGGCTGCTTCTCGCCCTCGCTGACGGCGGCGTCCGCGAGCGCCCGCAGCAGGGACGTCTTGCCCGCGCCGTTGACGCCGACCAGACCGACCCGGTCGCCGGGGCCCAGCTGCCAGGTCAGGTGCTTCAGGAGCACCTTGGGCCCGGCCTGGACGGTCACGTTCTCCAGGTCGAAGACGGTCCTGCCCAGCCGGGTCGTGGCGAACTTCATCAGCTCGGCGTTGTCGCGCGGCGGCGGCACGTCGGCGATCAGCTCGTTGGCCGCCTCGATGCGGAAGCGCGGCTTGCTGGTGCGGGCGGGGGCGCCGCGGCGCAGCCAGGCCAGCTCCTTGCGCATCAGGTTCTGCCGCTTGACCTCCTCGGTCGCGGCGATCCGCTCGCGCTCGGCGCGGGCGAAGACGTAGTCGCTGTAGCCGCCCTCGTACTCGTGGACGTCACCGCGCTGCACGTCCCACATGCGGGTGCAGACCTGGTCCAGGAACCAGCGGTCGTGGGTCACGCACACCAGGGCCGAGCGGCGCGTCTGCAGGTGGCGCGCCAGCCAGGCGATGCCCTCGACGTCCAGGTGGTTGGTGGGCTCGTCGAGCACGAGCAGCTCCTGCTCGGCGATGAGCAGCTTCGCCAGCGCGATCCGCCGGCGCTCGCCTCCGGACAGCGGTCCGATCACCGTGTCCAGCCCCTGCGGGAAGCCGGGCAGGTCCAGCCCGCCGAAGAGCCCGGTGAGCACGTCCCGGATCCTGGCGTCGCCGGCCCACTCGTGGTCCGGGCGGTCGCCGACCACCTCGTGCCGGACGGTGGCCTGCGGGTCCAGGCTGTCGTACTGCGTCAGCACGCCCAGCCGCAGGTCCGAGGTGTGCGTCACCCGCCCGGTGTCCGGCCCCTCCTGCTTCGCCAGCATGCGGATCAGGGTCGTCTTCCCGTCGCCGTTGCGGCCGACGACACCGATGCGGTCGCCCTCCGATACGCCGAGCGAGATCCCGTCCAGCAGGGTGCGCGTTCCGTACACCTTGCTGACGGACTCGACGTTGACCAGGTTGACGGCCATGGGACTCCTGTCGCTACGAAAGAACGACCTCCCAGGGTAGTGCGGCGCCCGCACGCCCCGAGCCCGGCCGCCCCCCGCGGGCACCCGTGCGGGTGGGCTCGCCCACCACAGGTGAATCGCCAACCGTACACAGCCGCAGGTCTGTACGGTTTTCCCATGGACATGTATCCGCTCGTGGAAGCGCGCAACCAGCTCGGGCAGCTCGTCGGCCGAGTCCGGCACGGGCATGAACACATCCTGATCAGCGAGTACGGCAAACCCGCCGCCGCGCTCATCCCGATAGGCGAACTCGAGGAACTGCAGCGTCTGCGCGATGCGGCGGACGCGGCCGAGGCGGCGGCCCGCGCATCGGCTCCCACCGGTCCTGCGATGACGCACGACGCGTTCATGGCCCGGTTGGAGGACGAAGATCGTCAGGCCGATGCCTCGTGACCCACACCGTCGTCCGGCAGCACCAGGCCATGGCCGAGTTCCGCCGCCTGCGCCTCCTCGATCCGGTGGGTGCGAAGGCGTGCGCGGCTGCCGTCCGGGACCTGGCCCGGGGACCGCGTACTTCGACGGCGCGCGCCCCGGGAGGTTCCGGGTACCGGCCCGACGCCGAGACCGTCACCGTGCTCGTCCTCAAGGTCGGCCGGGTGGGCTGACGGCCGGTGTCACGGCCTGACGCGGCCCGCCCTTTCGACCAGGGCCCAGCCGGCGGCGGCCATGAGGACGGCGGCCGGGGCCGTGACGCGGAAGGCGATCAGGGTGGCCGAGTGGCCGTCGAGGAGGCCGCCGAAGCCGACGGCGGACAGGCCGAGGACGCCCAGCAGCGCGAGGGCGACGCCGAACGCGGCACCGGGGCCGGAGAGCGGGCACGGCGCCTGGGAGGGGCGCGGGGCCGGGGGGCGTTCGGCGCGGCGGAAGACGGCGACCAGGGCGGCGGTGAGGATGGTCGCGGCCGCCACGCGCAGCGGCACCTGCGCCCACCAGGCGGCGCCGGCCGGGGCGGGCAGCGGGCCGCCCAGCGAGATCAGCGCGCCGTACACGGCGAGCATGGCCGTGAGGTGCCAGAGGAAGGCCGTCATCGCGATGCCGTTCGCGGCGACCACGCCGCGCCACACGCGCGGGCGCTCCAGCAGGCGCGCGGCGGGGCGCCGCAGCAGTTCGACCGCGCCGACCAGCCACACACCGTGGCAGAGCAGGGCGAGCGTGGGCGGCGCCATGTTCGAGATCCGCTCGCCGGGCATGCCCACCATGGACAGCGGGTACGGCCCGAGCGCCACCAGCGCGACCGCCCCGGCCAGCCCGCAGGCGGCCAGGGCCGCGGGGAGCCGGAGCCGGCCGTCGGCGCGCAGGAAGCCCAGCTGGTGCACCGCGAGCCAGACGAAGGCGAAGTTCAGGAACGGCACGTAGGGCACGCCGAGGGCGAAGCGCAGTACGTCCACCGCGACCGCGCCGGCCGACAGCGCGGCGAAGGCGCCCCAGCCGTACCGCTCGTGCAGCCGCAGCAGCGGCGGGGTGAAGGCCACCATGCCGAGGTAGATCCCGATGAACCACAGCGGCTGCGCCACCAGCCGCGCCGCCACGTCCGGCACCGGCAGCAGCAGCGCTCCCGCGCCCCACACCGCGACGAACAGCATCGTCGGCCGCAGCAGCCGGCGCAGCCGGGCCCGCAGGAAGTCCGCGTACCCGCCGCCGGAGCGCGCCACCGAGCGGTACGAGAGCGCGTGCGAGAAGCCGCCGACGAAGAAGAACACCGGCATGACCTGCAGCACCCAGGTCAGCGGTTGCAGCGCCGGGCGCACCGCCAGCAGGTTGCCGACCTCGACGCCCCCGCCGGGCCCGGTGGTCACCGCCGCCATCAGCCAGTGCCCCAGCACGACCGTGGCCAGCGACGCCACCCGCAGGAAGTCCACGTAACGGTCCCGGCCCGCGGGTGTGGCCGCGGCCGCCTCTCCGGCTGTCATCCCCATGGCGGCACGATCCCGCGCCGGGGCGCCGCTCCGTCAGGCCCGCCCTACTCAACTCGCCCCGGAATCGGGTGAGTACGGCTACTCAGACCAGTGTCGCGCCCTGCGCGGGGCCGGTGGTGACGCGGACCGTGCGGCAGGTGCCGGAGGCGGCGAGGGCGACGGCGACGGCGTGCGCGGACTCGGCGTCCTTGGCGAGGAAGGCGGTGGTGGGCCCGGAGCCGGAGACCAGGGCGGCCAGGGCGCCGGCCTCGGCGCCCGCGGCGAGGGTCGCGGCCAGCGAGGGCCGCAGGGACAGCGCGGCGGGCTGCAGGTCGTTCGCCAGGGAGGCGGCGAGGGCGACGGCGTCACCGGTGCGCAGCGCCTCGAGCAGGGCCGGGGACGCCTCCGGCTCCGGCACCGCCGCGTCGCCGCGCAGCCGGTCGCACTCGCGGTAGACCTCGGGGGTGGACAGGCCGCCGTCGGCGACGGCGAAGACCCAGTGGAAGGTGCCGCCGGTCTCCAGCGGCTCCAGCAGCTCGCCGCGGCCCCGGCCGAGGGCGGCGCCGCCCACCAGGCTGAAGGGGACGTCGCTGCCGAGCTCGGCGCAGATCGCGAGCAGTTCCTCGCGGCTCGCGCCGGTGCCCCACAGCGCGTCGCAGGCGACGAGGGCGCCCGCCGCGTCGGCGCTGCCGCCGGCCATGCCGCCCGCGACGGGGATGTCCTTGACGATGTGGATGTGGACGCGCGGCTCCAGGCCGTGCCGCGCGGCGAGCGCGACGGCGGCGCGGGCGGCGAGGTTGCTCGCGTCCGCCGGGACCTGGCCGGCGTCCGGTCCGGCGACCGTGATCCGCAGCTCCTCGGCAGGGGTGACGGTGACCTCGTCGTACAGGCCGACGGCGAGGAAGACGTTCGCCAGGTCGTGGAAGCCGTCGGTGCGGGGCCCGCCCACCGCGAGCTGGACGTTGACCTTGGCGGGGACCCGGACGGTCACGGACGCGGGGCGGCGGGTCACTGGCGCGGTTCTCCTCGGTGCGGGGGTCGTGCGGCGCGCGACACGTCCGGGGACGGGCGCGCCGGGCACGGCGGCGCCCCCATTGTGCCCTCTGCTACCGCAGGGAGGTGCCGCCCCCGCCGTGCTCGGCGATCGCCGCGAACTCCTCCACGGTCAGCGCCTCACCGCGCGCCTGCGGCGAGACGCCGGCGGCCACCAGCGCCTCCTCGGCCGCGGCGGCCGAGCCCGCCCAGCCGGCCAGCGCGGCCCGCAGCGTCTTGCGGCGCTGCGCGAAGGCGGCGTCCACGACCGCGAAGACCTGCTCGCGGGACGCGGTGGTGCGCAGCGGCTCCTTGCGGCGGACCAGCGAGACCAGCCCGGAGTCCACGTTCGGGGCGGGCCAGAAGACGTTGCGGCCGATGGCACCGGCCCGCTTCACCTCCGCGTACCAGGCGGCCTTCACCGAGGGCACCCCGTACACCTTGGAGCCGGGGCCGGCGGCCAGCCGGTCGGCGACCTCGGACTGCACCATGACCAGGGTGCGCTCGATGCTCGGGAAGGTCGCGAGCATGTGCAGCAGCACCGGGACGGCCACGTTGTACGGCAGGTTGGCCACCAGGGCCGTGGGCGGCGGGCCGGGCAGCTCCTCGACGCGCAGGGCGTCGCTGTGCACGAGCGCGAAGCCGCCGGCCCGGCCCGGCAGGCGGGCGGCGACGGTCGAGGGGAGGGCCGCGGCCAGCACGTCGTCGATCTCCACGGCGGTGACGCGCTCCGCCACCTCCAGCAGCGCCAGCGTGAGCGAGCCGAGCCCCGGGCCGACCTCGACGACCACGTCGTCCGGCCGGACGTCCGCGGTGCGCACGATGCGGCGCACCGTGTTCGCGTCGATGACGAAGTTCTGGCCGCGCTGCTTGGTGGGGCGGACGCCCAGCGCGGCGGCCAGCTCACGGATGTCGGCGGGGCCGAGCAGGGCGTCGTCGGCGGGACCGGAGTGGTCGGTGGTGCTCACCGCTCAAGGGTATCCGGGCCCGGCGGGGCCTCCGCCGGACGGACTACGAGTGGAGCTTGCGGCCGCACACCGGCCAGGGGCCGGCACCGCGCTGGATGTACAGGCGCTTGGCGCGGTAGGTCTGCTCCTTGGCCGAGGCGTCCTGGGGACGGCCGCGGCCGCCCAGGTTGCGCCAGGTGCGCTGGTCGAACTGGTAGAGGCCGCCGTAGGTGCCGGAGGCGTCGACCGCGTTGGGCCGGCCGCCCGCCTCGCACTGGCCGAGCGCCTTCCAGTTGAGGTGGTCGGCGCCCTCGACGCTGCGGGGGAGCGGTTTGGTGCCGACGCGCACGACCTGCCGCACGGGCTTGCGCAGCACCTCCTCGGCGATGCGGCGCGGCTTCTGCCGGACCCCGTCGACCGTGCGGTACGCGTACGTGACGCGGCGCAGCCCGTTCCTGCCCCGGCGGTCGACGGCGGTGGTGCCCTCGAACAGCGAGGGGTCCTTTGTCCGCTCGACGCGGAAGGGCACCGGCTCCTCGTGGACCTCGTCGTGACGGCGGATGCGCTTGACGGAGATCGTCTGGCCCTCGCGGGGGAAGCTGTCGGGGTCGACGGAGGTGGCGTCGAGGCCGCGCATCGCGATGCCGGCGTCGCGCAGCGCCTCTCCGACGGTTGCGGCATTGGTGCGGACCGGCCGTTCGCGGCCGTCGACGAGGAAGGTCACCTGCCGTTCGGTGCGGACGTCCAGCTCCAGCCCGTGCCGCCCGATGGCCTCGCCGCGGGAGGCGGACAGATATGCGCCGTCCGCGCGCACGCCCAGCTGGCGCAGGGCGCCGTCGACGGTGCCGGCCGTGGTCCAGATCCGCCGTGGCCTGCCGTCGAGGGTGAGCGCGACCGGGCGGCCGAAGCGGACGGCGACGGTGTCGCCGTCCTGCAGCGCCGCGCCGGGGTCGGGGGCGACGATGTCGTGGTCGCCGACCTCGACGCCCTGGCGCTGCAGCAGTTCCTCGACGCTCCCGGCGAAGGTGTGCAGAGCGCGCGGCCGGCCGTCCACGCTGAGCTGTACGGCCTTGCCGCCGGCCAGGTAGGCCGTGCTGCCGCCCGCCAGGAAGGCGACGACCAGGGCTTGGGGCAGCAGCCTGCTCAGCGCGGCGGGGCGCCGAGCGGCGCGCCTGCGCCGGGCGGCCGCGCGCCCCGGACGAGGCTCGGCGTCCTCGGCGGCGGGGGCGGTGCCCGGTGACCCGCGGTGGGGGCCGTCCGCGTGGGACCGCGTTCCGGCCCGCGTCGTGCCCGCGTTGCTGAACTTGCTCACGGCGTACCTCCGGCCCGGTCCGATTCAGACCGAACCGGGACCATAGCGGAGGATTCACCACTCTCCCAAGCCGTCCGGTCACGCCGTGTCGCCGAACGAGGACCCCGCGCCGCACCCCGCGCCGGGCCTCGCGCCCGTGGTCAGCGCACCCCGCCCCGCCCCCGGCGGCCGCCGCCGCGCCCCACCGGGGGTCCGGAATCGGACACCCGGCGTTACGCCGACCGCGCGACGCGCACGGTGCGCCCGCGACGCGTCGTCAGTAGCCGAAGGCGCGGGCGGTGTTGGCCCCGACGGCCGCGGCCAGCTCGTCCTCCGCGGCTCCCCGGACGGCGGCCATGGCCCGCACGGTGACCGGGATCAGGTACGGCGCGTTGGGGCGGCCGCGGTGCGGGACGGGGGTGAGGAAGGGCGCGTCCGTCTCGACCAGGAGCAGCTCGGCGGGGGCGACGGCGACCGCGTCGCGCAGGTCCTGCGCGGACTTGTAGGTGACGTTGCCGGCGAAGGACATGTAGTAGCCCTTGTCGGCGCAGAGCTTGGCCATCTCCGCGTCGCCGGAGTAGCAGTGGAAGACGACGGTGCCGGGCGCGCCCTCCTCGTCGAGGATGCGCAGCACGTCGGCGTGGGCCTCGCGGTCGTGGATGACCAGGGCCTTGCCGTGCCGTTTGGCGATGTCGATGTGGCGGCGGAAGGAGTACTGCTGGGCCTCGACGCCCTCGGGCCCGGTGCGGAAGTAGTCGAGTCCTGTCTCGCCCACGCCGCGCACCTGGGGCAGCGCGGCGAGGGCGTCGATCTCCGCGAGGGCGGCGTCCAGCGCGGGCAGGCCGCCCGCCTCCCGGACCCCCTGCCGGGACCAATTGTCCGGGTCGCCGTGGACGATCCTGGGGGCCTCGTTGGGGTGCAGGGCGACCGCCGCCCAGACCGCGTCGTACGCCCCGGCGGTGCGCGCCGCCCAGTGGGAGCCGTCGACGTCGCAGCCGACCTGGACCACGGTCGTCACGCCGACGGACGCCGCCTTCGCCAGCGCCTCCTCGACGCTGCCCTCCTGCATGTCGAGGTGGGTGTGCGAGTCCGCCACCGGGACCGCGAGCGGTTCGGGGAGGGGAGGGGCGGCGGACGCGTCCTTCTTCGGGCGCCGGCTCTGGCTCTGGTTCTGCTCGGGCATGCCCCAGATCCTAGGCGGGGGGCCGCGGCGGCTACCGGGCGTCCCTCCTGCGGTGCAGCAGGTTGCGGGGCGACCAGTGCCGTGCGCGGCGCTCGGCTCCCTCAACGGCGGGCGAGGCGGGCACCCGGCGCATGTCGGAGGCCGCGGGCAGGGGGCCGGCGGCCGCGGTGGCCGACCAGGACCCGGCGACATCGGAGACCTGTCCGGCCCGCATGATGCGGACCTTGTGGCTCTCGCACTCCACGCACGTCGGCCGGGTCAGCGGGGACGGGACACGCTTGCCGTCCGCCATGTACCAGACGGTCTCGTGGCCCTGTGCGTCGACGTGGTGCTCGATCTCGTACGCCTGCTCCCATCCGCGCCCGCAGCTGATGCAGACGAAGGCGTACGCCTCACGAACCGTGCCATCGGTTCCGATGGTCTCGCTCATGGCAGCTCCTGATGCCCTCCGGACGAGCGTCCGGAGCGGGACTTCCCTGTATCAGCGAACGCCCGGGCGGGCGCCGGCGATAGCGGGGGTGCCCTTTCTTGGGCCAGTTTTGGGCTGTGTGTGACACGGGGCCCGACAAGCGGTCCAGGTTTTTCCCTCTCCCACGATAGGACTTTGCAACCTGCCGCGTTTAGCCGGTTGTGGACCGGTTCGCGGCGTGCTTCGCGGACACCACGGCGTCGAAGACCTCCCGCTTGGGCAGCCCCGCCTCCGCCGCCACGGCCGCGATCGCCTCCTTGCGGGGCTCGCCCGCCTCCTCGCGGACCCGGACCCGGCGCACCAGTTCGGTGGCGTCCAGCTCCTCCGGCCCGGTCTCCGGGGCGCCCTCCACGACGACCGTGATCTCCCCGCGCACCCCCTCGGCGGCCCAGGCCGCCAGCTCCTGAAGGGTGCCGCGCCTGACCTCCTCGTAGGTCTTGGTCAGCTCGCGGCAGACGGCGGCCCGGCGCCCGGCGCCGAAGGCCTCGGCCATCGCCGCGAGGGTCTCGGCGAGGCGGTGCGGGGCCTCGAAGTAGACCAGGGTGCGACGCTCACCAGCGGCCTCGCCGAGCCGGGCCCGCCGCTCACCGGCCTTGCGGGGCGGGAAGCCCTCGAAGCAGAAGCGGTCCACGGGCAGACCGCTGAGGGCGAGCGCGGTGAGCACGGCGGACGGCCCGGGGACGGCCGTCACCCGGATGTCGCGCTCGACGGCCGCCGCGACCAGCCGGTAGCCGGGGTCGGAGACCGAGGGCATCCCGGCGTCGGTGACGAGCAGCACCCGGGCGCCCTCCTCCAGCGCCGTGACCAGCTCCGGGGTGCGGGCCGACTCGTTGCCCTCGAAGTACGACACGACCCGGGCGGTGGTGGTCACGCCCAGGGACTGGGTGAGCCGGCGCAGCCGCCGGGTGTCCTCGGCGGCGATCACGTCGGCGCCGGCCAGCTCCGCGGAGAGCCGGGGCGGGGCGTCGGCGACGTCGCCGATGGGGGTCCCTGCGAGTACGAGTACGCCTGCGGCCGGTCCTGCGGAGCTAGTCACCGCCCCAGTCTCCCACCCGCCGCACGCCCGGCCGGGCCTGCCGCGGCACGGCGGCGTACCCCCGGTTGGCCCGGTCCTCAGCACATACACATGCGGCTTCCCTACGATGGCCCGGTGACGAGTGACACCGCGACGCATGCGCACCGGGTCGAGGACGCACCCAAGGCCGCGGAGGAGCAGAGCCCCTGGCAGCAGCAGCTGCGCCGCTTCGGCTACGCGGACCGCCCGCGCCCCGATGTGCGCGAGCGCCTGGTCCAGCCGTTCCCCGAGCCGGGGACACGGGCGTGGGCCGCGCTCGGCGTGGGCCCGGCGGCGGCCTCCCGGCTGGCCCGCTGGACGGGATGGGGCGGCCCGCTGCTGGTGGCGCTCTTCGCGGGCCTGCTGCGGTTCTGGAACCTGGGCAGCCCGCACGCGGTGATATTCGACGAGACGTACTACGCGAAGGACGCCTGGTCGCTCCTGCGGTACGGCTACGAGGGCAGCTGGCCGGACAAGGCCAACGACCTGATCCTCGCCACCCCGCCCTCGGTCCCGCTCTCCGAGGCCCCCTCGTACGTGGTGCACCCGCCGGTCGGCAAGTGGGTGATCGCCTCCGGTGAGTGGATCTTCGGGCTGAACCCCTTCGGCTGGCGCTTCGCGATGGCGGTGCTCGGCACCCTGTCGGTGCTGATGCTCTGCCGGATCGGCCGCCGGCTGTTCCGCTCCACCGCGCTGGGCTGCCTCGCGGGCGGCCTGATGGCGGTCGACGGCCTGCACTTCGTGATGAGCCGCGTCGCCCTGCTGGACCTGGTCGCCATGTTCTTCGTGCTGGCCGCCTTCGGCTGCCTGCTGATCGACCGCGACCGCGCGCGGGCCCGGCTCGCCGCCGCGCTGCCCGAGGGCCGCCCGGACGACCACGTCGCCTCGTTCACCTGGCTGGGCCTGCGCCCGTGGCGGATCGCGGCCGGGATCTGCCTGGGTCTGGCCATCGGCACCAAGTGGAACGGCCTGTACGTGCTGGCGTTCTTCGGCGTCCTCGCCGTGCTGTGGGACGCCGGTGCCCGCCGGGTGGCGGGCGCCCGCCACCCCCGGCTCACGGCGTTCTGGCTGGACGGGCTGTGGGCGTCGATCTGCATGGTCGGCGTGGCCGTCGTGACGTACCTGCTGTCCTGGCTGGGCTGGTTCACCACCGACAAGGGCTACGACCGCGACTGGGCCAAGGGGGACGGCGGCTTCCTGTCCGACTCCTGGGCGGCGCTGCGCAGTCTGTGGCACTACGAGTCGCAGGTGTACGACTTCCACGTCACCCTTCACTCCCCGCACACCTACCAGTCCAACCCGTGGAGCTGGCTGGTCCTGGGCCGCCCGGTGTCGTACTTCTACGAGTCCCCCAAGCTCGGCGAGGACGGCTGCACCGCGGCCGGCGGCTGCGCCCGCGAGGTGCTCGCCATCGGCACCCCGGTGCTGTGGTGGGCCGGCTGCTTCGCCCTGCTGTACGTCCTGTACCGCTGGATCTTCCGCCGCGACTGGCGCGCCGGCGCGATCGCCTGCGGCATCGCGGCCGGGTACCTGCCGTGGTTCGCGTACCAGGAGCGGACGATCTTCCTCTTCTACGCGGTCGTCTTCGTGCCGTTCCTGTGCCTCGCGGTCGCGATGATGCTCGGCGCGATCCTGGGGCCGCCCGGGGCGAGTGAACGCCGCCGCATGTGGGGCGCGGTCGGCGCGGGCACGCTGGTGCTGCTGATCATCTGGAACTTCATCTACTTCTTCCCGCTCTACACCGGGCAGACGATCCCCATGGACGCCTGGCGCGCCCGCATGTGGCTCGACACCTGGATCTGACCCACACCGGTCGCGCGACGGGGCCGCACCGCGGGCGGCCCCGGCCGCGCACCCGCGGGAGGCCCCCACTAGGCTCCCCGGCCATGCCAGAGCTGCCGGTTCACCACCACGCGACCATCGACGCGATCGTCACCCACACCGGTCGCGCGACCCTGCCCTTCCAGCGGGCGCAGCGCGCGGAGCACCACGCGACGGCCTTCTGGTTCAACGAACTCCTGGAGACCACGGACGAGGGCGAGGTCGTCCGGCAGTTCCTGGTGACGGCCGACGATCCGGCGCGGCGGAGCGACATCGCCGAGCTGACCCTGCGGACGGACCTCGGCACGCCGGCACCGACCGCCGACAAGCTGCTCATGACCGGCTTCGCCGAGGGCTGGAGCACGCTCGACGGCCTGGGCGTCGCGGTGATGCCCACCGGCGGGCTGCACGCCTACACGGAGCGCAAGGGCTGGAGCTGGACCGTCGACGAGATCACCGACGGCATCGCGGCCCGCGCGGAGGACGTGGCCGCTCTCGGCGAGGAGCCGGTTCCCGCGTATCTGCTGGGCCACGACGTCGGGGCGCGGGGCGAACGGGAGCAGGCCGTGGTGGTGGGCGCGGTCGCCCGCGCGGAAGACGGCGTCCGGTGGACCGGGCAGCTGCCCGCGGGATGCGTCGGCGCCCCGGTGTTCACGGCTGTTCCCGTGGAGGGCGACAGCTTCAGGCTGGTCTGCGTGGGCCTGGCCCTGCCCGGCGCCCGCGGGCGGCATCCGGTCGCCACCTTCGACCGCATTCGCGCCGCCCTGCGGACCTGGGCCCCGGACGGCGACGCCCCGTTGCCGGAGCAGGGGAAGCGCCGCTGGTGGTCGCGGGGCCGCCGACCTGGTCGGTGACCGTTTGCAGGGGGCCGACCACGGACCTAGCGTGAACCCCGAGGGAATGTCACGTATGTCCGCCCCCGATCACACCGTGCCCGGTAAGGCGTCGGCGCTCGACAGCGCCGGCGCGGCTCTGGCGGTGGTCGACGCGGACGGGGTGCTCGTCCGCTGGACGGAGGTCGCCCGCAGGCTGCTGGGGTACGCGGCGGCGGACGTCCTGGGCAGGCCCTCCTCGATGCTGCTGGACGGGCCGGGGGGCGGGCCGGAGGGGTTCACCCGGGAGTGGGCCGGGCCGGTCGCGCTGCGGCACCGGAACGGCGGGCGGCTGGACGTGGACCTGCGGGTGACCGGGCTGCCGGGGGCGGCGGGCACGATGGACTGGCTGGTCTCGACGGCCGGGGTACCTCCGTCCGTACTGGAGTCGGCCGCGGAGCTGAGCCCCTTCCCGATGGCGATCTGGGACAGCGACCTGCGCACCGCCTGGCTGAACGACGCCCTCGCCGACCGCTTCGGCCTCTCCCGGGAGGAGCGCCTGGGCCGGCACCTGGACGAGTCGCCGCTCTACGCGAACACCGAGCAGGTCGAGTCCCTGCTGCGCGAGGTCCTGGCGAGCGGCGTCCCGGTGATCGACCGGGAGCTGGGCCAGCTGGACCACCTGCGGAACCGGGCCTACGCGCTCTCCGTCTTCCGGATCGAGGACGTCCGCCACGGCCTGCCCGGCGTCTGCTCGGTGAACGTGGACGTCACCGAGAGCCGGCGGGCCAGGGACCGCATGACCGTCCTGGGCCGCGCGGCGACCAGCATCGGGACCAACCTGGACGTGCTGCAGACCGCGCAGGACCTCGCCGACCTGCTGGTGCCGCTGCTCGCCGACTACGCGACGATCGACCTCGCGGAGTCGGTCCGGCTCGGCAACGCCCCGCTCACCCGGCTCGGGCCGATGGAGGGCGGCAACGTCCCCGTCTTCCACCGGGCGGGGATCGCCTCGGTCCACGACGACTTCCGGGAGTCGCTGTACGCGCGCGGCAGCCCCGTCTTCGTCCCCCCGCACTCGCCGTTCGTCGAGGTGCTGTCCTCCGGCCGGACGTACATGGAGGCGGAGCTGGACACCGAGCCCGGCACGTGGCTGGAGGAGGACCCACAGCGGCTGCAGCGGGTCCTCGAACTCGGAATGCACAGCCTGTTGATCCTGCCGGTCCACGCGCGGGACGAGATCCTCGGTGTCGCCGTGCTCGTCCGCAGCGAGAACCCCACCCCCTTCGACGAGAACGACCGGACGCTCGCGGAGGAACTGGTCAGCCGGGCCGCGCTCAGCCTGGACAACGCCCGCCGCTACACGCGCGAGCACACCATGGCGCTGACGCTGCAGCGCAGCCTGCTGCCCCGCAACCCGAGCGCCGGGTTCTCCCTGGAGACGATCTGGCGCTACCTCCCGGCGGACACGCAGGACGGCGTGGGCGGCGACTGGTTCGACGTGATCCGGCTGTCCGGCGCCCGGGTGGCCCTGGTCGTCGGGGACGTCGTGGGGCACGGCCTCAACGCCGCCGCGGCCATGGGACGGATCCGCACGGCGGTGAGCACCCTCGCCGGGCTGGACCTGCCCCCGGACCGGCTGCTGTCCGCGCTGGACGACCTCGTCGTCCGGCAGGGCTTCGAGGACTCCGACGACACCTCGCCCACCACCGGCATCCTCGGCGCCACCTGCGTGTACGCGGTCTACGACCCCATCGACGAGCGCCTGACCATCGCCAGGGCGGGGCATCCCCCACCGGCGATCATCACCCCGGACGGCACGGCCGTCTTCCCGGAGATCCCCTCCGGGGCGCCCCTCGGCGTGGGCCTGCGGTCCTTCCCCTCGGTCGAACTGGAGCTGTCCGCGGGAAGCGTGATCGCCATGTACACCGACGGGCTCGTCGAGACCCGGGACGGCGACATCGACGAGGGGCTGGAGCGTCTGCGGACCGCGCTCACCCGGCCGCCGGGCACGTCGCTGGAGGACCTGTGCAACGCGGTGGTCGACCTGCTGCCCACGCGCGGGCAGGACGACGACGTCGCGCTGCTGCTCGCCAGGACCTGCCGGCTCAGCGCCGACCGCGTGTTCAGCATGGAGGTGCCGGCCGAGGCGGCCGCGGTCGGACGCGCGCGGGCCGAGGCGGTCCGGCAGCTGTCCGCGTGGGGTCTGGACCGGGTGCGGGCGGGCGCCGAGCAGGTCGTCGGGGAATTGCTGGCCAACGCCGTCCGGCACGGGGCGGGACCGGTGCGGTTGCGGCTGGTCCGGCACATGAAGCTGGCCTGCGAGGTCTTCGACGCCGGTCCCGGCCCGCCGCTGCCGCGCTGTCCCGACGCCACCGACGAGGGCGGGCGGGGCCTGGTGATCGTCGCGGAGCTGTGCACACGGTGGGGTGTCCGCAGGACCGGAAAGGGCAAGATCGTCTGGGCGGAGCTGGCCCTCACGGACGAGGAGCGGCTCCCGCCCGGGCCGGAATGGTGACCCGCCCCAGGACGCTCCCGACCGGCGGACTTTCCCGGGCCATGGGAAGCGCGTGCTGAAGCTGTGACCCGGTGGACCGCCCCAGGTTCCCCTCCTTCCCGTAGAGTGCGCTTGCATCGCCTGTTTTTTGAACACGTTCAGGGGGACCACGGGGAGGGTCGGTGCCATGCGCCGAGGTGTGAAGCTGGGGATCGTCGCCACGCTGACAGCGGGACTGGTGGGGACCGCGGGGTACGGGGCGTACAACATCTACGACAGCCTGTCCGGCGGTGGCGGATTCTCCGCGGCGGCCGCCCCGGCCGAGACGGGGCCGCCGACCGCGGCGGAGGTGAAGAAGACGGCCGCGGACTTCCTGGCCGCCTGGGCCAAGGGGGACACCACCGCCGCGGGCGCGCTCACCAACGACGCGTCGACGGCCTCCGCGGACCTGACGGCATACCGGCGGCAGGCACACGTCGCCCGCGTACGGCTGACGCCGGGCCCGGCCGAGGGGGACGTGGTGCCGTTCAAGGTCGTGGCCTCGCTCTCCTACCAGGGCAAGTCCTCCACGTGGACGTACTCCTCGTCCCTGACCGTCTTCCGCGGCGAGACCACCCACCGCCCCCTGGTCGACTGGGAACCGGCGGTGCTGCACCCCAAACTGACGGAAGGCGAGTCGCTGGAGACCGGTGAGGCCACCTCGCCGCCGGTGGTCGTCGTCGACCGCAACGGCAAGGTCCTCGACGCCGGCGACTACCCCTCCCTGGCCTCGGTGCTGCCCCAGCTCCGCGAGCGCTACGGCGCCGAACTCTCCGGCGGCAAGCCGGGCATCGAGACCTGGGTGAACGCCGCCGACGGCCCCGGGCAGACGCTGCACGTGATCTCCAAGGGCACGGCCGCGAAGCTGCCCACCACGTTGGACGCGCGCGTCCAGAAGGCCGCCGAACAGGCCGTCAGGCGCAGCAGCCAGTCGTCGGTCGCGGCGGTCAAGGCGAGCACCGGCGAGATCCTCGCCTTCGCCAACAACCCGTCGAGCGACAACAACAACGCCTTCAACGCGCAGGTCGCCCCCGGTTCCACCTTCAAGGTCGTCACCGCCACCGCCCTGCTGGAGAAGGGCGTGACCCCGGGCACCCCGGCGCCGTGCCCGGCGACCGCGAACCACGACAACGGCAAGATGTTCCACAACGTGGAGAGTTCCTCCGACCCGTCGGCCACCTTCCAGCGGGACTTCGCGATCTCCTGCAACACCGGCTTCATCAAGCTCGCCGGCCGGCTCGACGAGTCCTCGGTCCCCTCGGTCGCCCAGCGCTACTACGGCTTCGGCCAGACCTGGAACGTCGGCGTCCCCGCCTGGGACGGCCGCGTCCCCGGCGGCCCGGGCGACGAGATGACGGAGGAGATGATCGGCCAGGGCCAGATACAGATGAGCCCGCTCAACATGGCCTCCATCGCCGCCACCGTGCAGAACGGCGTGTTCCGCCAGCCCCGGCTGGTGACCGCCGGAATGATCGAGGGGCCGCTCGCGAAGGCGCAGAGCGGCCTGCCGTCCGGCGTCCGGGGCAACCTCAAGTCGATGATGCGGCTGACCGCGTCGAGCGGCACCGCCGCCGGCGCGATGCGCGGCGTCTACGGCGACGTCGGCGCCAAGACCGGCTCCGCGGAGGTCGGCGGCCAGGAGCAGCCCAACGGGTGGTTCGTCGCCTACCGCGGTGACGTCGCGGCCGGCGGGATGGTCCTGGAGGGCGGGCACGGCGGCGACTCCGCCGGGCCGATCGTGGCCTCGGTGCTGAAGGCCTCCTCGTGACCCTCGTCCTGACCCTCTTCGTGACCCGCCCGCAAATGGCTTGGCACCCCGCCCCCGCCGGGGACTAGCGTGCGGCCATGACGACTTCAGCCGCAGCTCATCCCCGGTTCGCGGAGGCGCTCACCGCGCTGGGCCTCCAGGTGCCCGTGCGCGCCTTCCCCGACGCGACCCGTACCGCGGCGCAGGCCGCCACGGCGGTCGGCTGCGAGCTCGGTCAGATCGTCAAGTCCCTGATCTTCACGGCGGACGGGGTCCCGGTGCTGGTGCTGATGGACGGCGCGTCCCGGGTCGACGTGGAGCGGGTCCGCGCGCACCTCGGCGCCACGGAGGTACGGCGGGCCGACGCGGACCTGGTGCGCGAGACCACGGGGTACGCCATCGGCGGCGTACCCCCCTTCGGGCACCGGACGCGGACCACCGTCCTCGCCGACCGGGGGCTGCTGGCCCACACCACCGTGTGGGCGGCCGCCGGCACCCCGCACACCGTCTTCCCCATGGCGCCCACCGAACTGGTCGAGCACGCCGGGGCGACCCTGGCCGACGTCCGCGAAAGCACCGCGTGACACCCCTGATAGCGGCGGCCGTCCTCCTCGCGGCGGTCACCCACGCGGCGTGGAACGCCATCGCCCACGGCATCAAGGACCAGCTCGTCGCGTTCACCCTCGTCGGGGGCGGCGGAGCGATCTGCGGCGCGGCGATCGCCGGGTTCGCGCCGCTCCCCGCGGCGGACGCCTGGCCCTACCTGATCGCCTCGGTGGGGGTCCACATGGCCTACATGTACCTGCTGATGAAGTCCTTCACGCTGGGGGACTTCGGGCAGGTCTACCCCATCGCGCGCGGTGTCGCCCCGATGGTCGTCACGCTGCTCGCGGCGGTCTTCGTGGGCGAGGTGCCGGACGCCCTGCAGACCGCGGGCGTCCTCGTCGCCTCCGCGGGCCTCGGCGGGGCCGCCCTGTGGGGCATGCGCGGCCGCCGCAGGGACTGGCCGGCGGTCGGCGCGGCCGTGGGCACCGGGCTGACCATCGCGGTCTACACCGTGATCGACGGCGTCGGCGTCCGCGCGTCCGGCACCGCCCTGGGGTACGTCGCATGGCTCCTGCTCATCCAGGGCGTCCTGCTCGTGAGCTGCGCCCTCGCGGCGCGCCGCGCGGCGCTCCTCGGGCAACTGCGCCCGGTCGCCGGCCGCGGGCTCCTCGGCGGGGCACTGTCCGTGTCCGCGTACGGCCTCGTCCTGTGGGCCCAGACGCGGGGCGACCTCGCGCCGATCGCGGCGCTCCGCGAGACCTCCATCATCGCGGGGGCGGTCATCGGGGCGGTCTTCTTCAAGGAGCGGCTGGGGCGGGCACGGGTCGTCGCGGCGCTGGTGGTGGTGGCGGGGATCGGGCTCATGCTGCACGCGTAGCGGTGCGGCGGGGTTGTGGTTGCGGCCGGTTGTCGTGTGCGGGTCGTCTGCGCCGGGCGGCTGCGTCGGGCTGCCCGGTTGTTGTGTGCGGGTTGGTTGCGCCTGCGGCGGGCATCCCCCGCCCTCCCTCCCGATTGCCCCGGATGGTTGGTGCGGGCCTGCGCGCGTGCGTGGTGGGCCGGGGGCGGGGCCTCCGGGGCTGCACGTCCTGGACTGGGTTATTTACGTGCATGGCGGGCGGTCCACGTTGTGCCGTCTGTGCCGCACACAAATATCCCGCAGCGTCCAGAACATCCACCCCTACGACCCCGCCCCCTCCGTTTCGGAAGGCGACCAACGGCCGGTGGGGGGTGATGGGGGGGGCGCCCCTACCCGCACGGTTGGGAGCTGCCCTCAGCAGGGGTCCTCTGGCCGCAGGCCGAGCAGGGGTGCACGCACCCGTGGTCGGGGGCGGCACCTCCCACGGGACGGCTGACGCACCTCACCCGCCGGTGCTCGCAGGGCTTTGCCGATGTCACGGCGACGCCGAAGGCCGCCAGGCGGCAGATCACGACGATTGCCGATGTGGGGACGACCCCTGACCTCCGGCGGGCGGCCGACTCGCAACCAGGTTCAGCGTTGGAACCACACCGACCGCACCGCATCAGGCCGCCCCTGGCCGAAGCCTGAGGGAGGGCGGGAACGCGCACACGACAACAGGCCTTTCACCTCAGCGCCCGCGCGCCCTACCGCCGGCATCGGCCCGAGCGTGCCGGAGCCGGCGCGGGCCTCAGCCACCACCCCCATGGCCGTGGGCGTTCGGTAAGACGCGTGCGGCAACCCCGGACCGCGCTCTACCCCCCTCCGGCCGTCAGTCGCCCCACGATTCGGAGGGGGCGGGGTCGTAGGGGTGGATGTTCTGGACGCTGCGGGATATTTGTGTGCGGCATCCGGGGCACAACAAGTACCGCCCGCCATGCACGTAAATAACCCAGTCCAGGACGTGCAGCCCCGGAGGCCCCGCCCCCGGCCCACCACGCACCCTGCAAGGCGTTCACTGACCGCGCCGGATGGGGGTCCCCCCGGCCGAAGGCTGGGGGAGGGAGGGCGGGCGGGAGAACCGCCCGCCGCAGGCGCAAACAACCCGCACACAACAACCGGGCAGCAACCACAACCCCGGGCGTCAATCAAGCGCCGCTCGAAACGCCGACCCGTTGACGAGAATGCCTCCGTCGACGGGAAGCGTCAGGCCCGTGATCCAGGACGCGTCCCGGGACGCGAGGAACGCGACGGCCGCCGCGATGTCGTCGGGCTCGCCGACCCGCCCGAGGGGGTACGCCTCGGCGAGGCGGTCGAGCGCGCCTTGGCGGCGCTGTAGGCGTGGTTGCCGAAGTTCATGTGGCCGTTGACGGAGCCGATGCTGACGATCGCCCCGCGCCCGCCCGCCTCCGCGAGCAGCGGAAGCGCCGCGCGGGCGCAGCGCATGGCTCCGGTGAGGGTGACCTCCAGGTCCTCGTACCACTCCGCGTCGGGGATGTCCTCGAACCGCGGGGGGTCCGCATGGCAGGCGTAGGCGTTGTTGACGAGCACGTCGAGCCGCCCGAAGCGCTCGGCGGCGTACGCCATCGCGGCGTCCACCGCGGCCTGGTCGACGACGTCGCACCCCACCGCCGCGGCCCGGCCGCCGGTCTCCTCGGCGAGGGCCTGCGCGGTCGCGGCGGCGCGCTCCCCGTCCAGGTCGGCCAGCAGGACGTCCGCGCCCTCGGACATCAGGCGCCGGGCGGTCGCCGCGCCGATGCCCTGGGCGCCTCCGGTGACGACGGCGGCATGTCCCTCGAACCTGCGCATGGCGTCATCCCCCGCCGGCGAGTGATTTACGAGGCGCTGACCTCTCGCCTCCTTACTCGCGCGTAGCGTAACGTGCCTGCACACCAAAGGGGAGCGGAAAGGCACACCATGGCGCTGGACGCGGACGTCATCGTCGTCGGAGCTGGACTGGCCGGTCTGGTCGCGACAGCCGAGCTGGCCGACGCGGGCCGCAAGGTCCTCCTCCTCGACCAGGAGCCGGAGAGCAACCTCGGCGGCCAGGCGTTCTGGTCCTTCGGCGGGCTGTTCCTCGTCGACTCCCCGGAGCAGCGCCGGATGCGCATCAAGGACAGCCGCGAACTCGCCCTGCAGGACTGGACGGGCACCGCCGGCTTCGACCGCGCCGAGGACCGCTGGCCGCGCAAGTGGGCCGAGGCGTACGTGGACTTCGCGGGGGGCGAGAAGCGGTCCTGGCTGCACGCGCAGGGGATACGGTTCTTCCCGGTGGTCGGCTGGGCGGAGCGCGGCGGCTACCTCGCCACGGGGCACGGCAATTCGGTGCCCCGCTTCCACATCACGTGGGGCACGGGCCCGGGCGTGGTGGCGCCTTTCGAGCGCCGGGTGCGGGAGGCGGTCGCCAAGGGCCTGGTGGAGCTGCGCTTCCGGCACCGTGTGACGGCGCTGACGACGACGGGCGACGCGGTGGACGGCGTGGCGGGCGAGGTCCTGGTGGACAGCGACGCCGAGCGCGGCCAGGCGAGTTCGCGGGAGATCCGCGGGGAGTTCCAGCTCAAGGCGCAGGCGGTGATCGTCACTTCGGGCGGCATCGGCGGCAACCACGACCTGGTGCGCAAGGCCTGGCCGGAGCGGCTGGGCACGCCGCCGCGCAAGCTGCTGTCGGGCGTCCCGGCGCACGTGGACGGCCTGATGCTGGGGATCGCCGAGGCCGCCGGGGCGCATCTCATCAACGGCGACCGGATGTGGCACTACACCGAGGGCATCGAGAACTGGAACCCGATCTGGGCCAGGCACGGCATCCGTATCCTGCCGGGCCCGTCCTCGCTGTGGCTGGACGCGACCGGCAGGCGCCTGCCGGTGCCGCTCTTCCCGGGCTTCGACACGCTGGGGACGCTGGAGCACATCATGCGCACCGGGCACGAGCACACGTGGTTCGTCCTCACCCAGAAGATCATCGAGAAGGAGTTCGCGCTGTCGGGCTCCGAGCAGAACCCGGACCTGACCGGCAAGAGCGTGCGCGATGTGCTCAAGCGCGCGCTGCCGGGGGCGCCCGGCCCGGTCGAGGCCTTCAAGCGGCACGGCGTGGACTTCGTCGTGGAGGACGACCTCGCCGCGCTGGTGCGCGGCATGAACGCGATCACCAAGGACGACCTGATCGACGAGGCCGCGCTGCGCCGCGAGGTCGAGGCCCGGGACCGCGAGATCACCAACACCTTCACCAAGGATCTGCAGGTCACCGCGATCCGCGGGGCCCGCAACTACGTCGGCGACAAGTTGATCCGTACCGCCGCCCCGCACCGGCTGCTGGACCCGAAGGCGGGCCCGCTGATCGCCGTGCGGCTGAACATCCTGACCCGCAAGTCGCTCGGCGGGATGGAGACCGACCTGGACGCGCGGGTGCTGCGCGCCGACGGCGAGCCGCTGCCGGGGCTGTACTCGGCGGGCGAGGCGGCCGGCTTCGGCGGCGGCGGGATGCACGGCTACCGCTCGCTGGAGGGGACGTTCCTCGGCGGCTGCATCTTCTCCGGCCGTACGGCGGGCCGCGCGGCGGCGAAGGCGACCGCCTGACCTTCTGCCGCCCTGCGCCGCCGCCCCGTTCCGTCCCGACCCCGGTCCCGGCCGGTCCCGGGAGGGAGGCACCATGGGGGGAGCAACAACGGCGGCGCATGGTGGGAGTACGGGCTGTGGTGGACGTCCACGGGGCGGTGGCGGAAGGCTTCGAGCCGGTCCGAGAGGCCTTCGTCCGGAACTTCGAGGAGCGGGGCGAACGCGGCGCGGCCGTGGCCCTGTACCGGGACGGCCGCAAGGTCGTGGACCTGTGGGCGGGCGCCGCCGACGGGGACGAGGACGGTGGCGGCGGCGCGCCCTGGGCGCGGGACACCGCGCAGGTGGTGCGCTCGGCGACGAAGGGCGTGGCGGCGGCGTGCCTGCTCCTGCTGCACCAGCGGGGCCAGCTCGACCTCGACGCGCCCGTCGGCACGTACTGGCCCGAGTTCAAGACCGCCGGCAAGGAGCGCGTCACGTTCCGGGACGCCCTGGCGCACCGGGCCGGTGTGCCGGCGCTGGACACCCCGCTCACCCCCGCGGAGGCGCAGGACGGCATCAGCGGTCCGCGGGCGCTCGCGGCGCAGGCCCCATTCTGGGCGCCGGGGACGGACCACGGCTACCACGCGCAGACGTACAGCTGGCTGATCGGCGAGCTGGTGCAGCGCGCGAGCGGCGGCCGGCCCATCGGCCGCTACGTGGCGGAGGAGATCGCCCGCCCGCTCGGCCTCGACCTGTGGATCGGGCTGCCGACGGGCGAGGAGCGCCGCGTCGGGCGGATCGCCGCCGTGCGGACCCCGCCGCCGCCGGCCGCGGCCGGGCTGCGGGCGCGGCCCAAGCGGAACGTGACCGAGGCGTACGACGACCCGTCGTCGCTGACCCGGCGCGCCTTCGGCGCGATCGACCCGCTGCCCGACGAGAACGACCCCGGGTACCACGCGGCGCAGCTGGCGGCCTCCGGCGGCATCGCCACCGCCCGCTCGCTGGCCCGCTTCTACGCCGCGTTGATCGGGGAGGTCGAGGGCCCCGGCGCCCGGCTCTTCGCCCCGGCGACGCTCACCTCGGCGCGCACCCCGGAGTCGGAGGGCCCGGACCGCGTGCTGGTGGTGAACACCCGCTTCGGCCTGGGCTTCATGCTGCACGGCCCGGCCGCCCCGCTGCTGTCCCCCGGCTCCTTCGGGCACCCCGGCCGCGGCGGGTCGCTGGGATTCGCGGACCCCGGCGAGGGCGTGGCCTTCGGCTATGTCACCAACGGCATGCAGAAGAACGTCACCGCGGATCCGCGCGCGCAGGCGCTGGTCCGCGCGGTGCGGGAGTGCCTGCGCTGACGCGGGCCGGAAAAGTTGCCCGGGCTCCGGGAGCCGCGAACGATGGATGAGTGAGCGACGCCGCATATCTCCGGTTTCCGCATGTTCACGGCGAGCGGCTCTGTTTCGTCGCCGAGGACGACATCTGGGTCGCGCCCCTGGACGAGGGGCGCGCGTGGCGGGTGACGGCCGACCGGACCCGGGTCGGGCATCCGCGGTTCTCCCTCGACGGCTCGGTGATCGCCTTCAACAGCTGGCGCTCCCTCGACCCCGAGGTGTACGTCGCGCCGGTCGAGGGCGGCCCGGCCCGCCGGCTGACCTACTGGGGCAGCACCGACACGCGTGTGCGCGCCTGGACGCCGGACGGCCGGATCCTGGCGGTCTCCTCCCACGGCGAACCGTTCTCGCACTACACCTGGGCCTACGGCGTCCCGTCCGAGGGCGGTCCCGGCAGCCGGCTGCCCTGGGGCCCGGTGTCGGACATCGCCGTGGACGACAGCGAGGAGGGCGAGCACCGGACGCTGCTGCTGACGGCGACCGCGCCGCACGAGCCGGCCTCGTGGAAGCGGTACCGGGGCGGCGCGACCGGGCGGCTGTGGCTGCAGTGCCGGCGGCTGGTGCCGGAGATCGACGGCCACCTGGAGTCGCCGATGTTCGTCGGGGGGCGCATCGCCTTCCTCTCCGACCACGAGGGCATCGGCAACCTGTACTCCTGCCTGCCGGACGGCACGGATCTGCGGCGGCACACCGACCACGCCGACTTCTACGCCCGCAGCGCCGCCACCGACGGCACGCGCGTGGTCTACCAGTGCGCGGGCGAGGTGTGGCTGGTCGACGACCTCGGCCCGGATGCGGTGCCGCGTCGCGTCGCCGTCGACCTCGGCGGCCCGCGCGCGGGCCGGCGCCCGTACCAGGTCCCGGCCTCGGCGTACCTGGACGGGCTGGCCGTGGACCGCACCGGCCGCGCCAGCGCGGTGTGCGTGCGCGGCAGCCTGTACTGGCTGACCCACCGCGACGGGCCCGCGCGCACCATCTCCGACGTGCCCGGGTCGCGGGTCCGGCTGCCGGTCATGCTGGGCGACACCGGGCGGATCGCCTTCGTCACCGACGCCGAGGGCGAGGACGCCATCGAGATCGCCGCGCTGCCGGGGCGCCCCGCGGCACTGGCCGCCGCCGAGATCGCCGACGCCGACGACGCCGTCGCGCAGGCGCTGCGGGCCTCGGAGACGGGGGCGGAGGCCGGGGAAGAGGACGCGGACGGGGCAGCGCAGGACATCGCGGCCGCCGAGGGGCAGACCGTGCCGCGGCCCCCGTGCCGCAGCGGCGGCACGCGGCTGGCGTGCGGGCTGCTCGGCCGCGTCCACGAACTGGTGCCCTCCCCCGACGGCCAGATCCTCGCCGTCGCCTCCCACGACGGGCGGCTGCTGATGGTCGACGCGGAATCGGGCGTGGTGGCCGAGCTCGTCCGTTCCTCCAACGGTCCGGTCCGTGACCTGTCCTTCTCCCCGGACTCCGACTGGATCGCCTGGTCCCACCCGGTCATCGGCCGTTCCCTGCGCAAGATCCGGATCGCCCGGCTGAGCCCGGACCCGGAGACCGGCAAGCACACCCTCATCGACGTCACCAACGGCCGTTTCGAGGACGAGCAGCCGGTCTTCACCCGCGACGGCCGCTACCTGGCCTTCCTGTCCTGGCGCGGCTTCGACCCGGTGTACGACGTGCACACCGGCGACCTGTCCTTCCCGCTGGGCTGCCGCCCGCACCTCGTACCGCTGCACTCGGCGACGCCCTCGCCCTTCGCCCTGCCCGTGGAGGGCCGGCCGCCGGGGGGCGGGCTGGACCCGACCGGCTTCACCGAGGGGCCGCTCGCGGTGGAGGCGGCCGGTCTGCCGATGCGGGTGACGCCCTTCCCGGTGCCCGCCTCCAAGTACAGCTCGCTGGAGGCGGTACGGGGCGGGCTGACCTGGCTGCGCTGGCCGATCTCCGGCGCGCTCGGCGAGACCTTCGTCAATCCGACCGATCCCTCCGCCCGGCCCACGCTGGAGTACTTCGGCCTGGCCAAGTCCAAGCGGGTCGAGCTGGTACGGCACATGGACTGGTACCGGATCAGCGGCGACGGCACGCAGCTGGTGGTCTTCGACGAGGGCGACCTGACGGTGGTCCCGGCGTACGAGCCTGGCGACCTGGACTCCACCGTCTACATCGACATGCGCCGGATCCTGCACGAGGCGAACCCGCCCACCGAGTGGCGTCAGGCGTTCGAGGAGGCCGGGCGGATCATCCGCGACTACTTCTGGGCGCCGGACATGTGCGGCATCGACTGGCCGGCGATCCTCGACCAGTACCGTCCGCTGGTCGAACGGGTCGCCACCCCGGACGAGTTCGCCGACCTGCAGCGCGAGGTCCTCGGCGAACTGGGCACCTCGCACGCGTACGTGGCACCGGCCCGCCGCAGCGAGGGGCCGCCGCACTACCAGCGGCCGATCGGCCTGCTCGGCGTCAACTTCGTGCACACCAAGGACGGCCGGTGGGTGGTCACGCGCATCCTGCCCGGCGAGTCCTCGGACTCCAAGGCCCGTTCGCCGCTGGCCGGCACCGGCGTCCTGGAGGGCGCCGCGCTGACCCACGTCGACGGCCGTGCCGTCGATCCGGACGCCGGACCCGGCCCGCTGCTGTCGGCCGCCGGCGGGACCACGGTGGAGCTGACCTTCGTCCCGCCCGACGGCGGGCATCCGCGCCGGGTCGCGGTGGTGCCGCTGGTGGACGAGCGGCCGCTGCGCTACCAGGACTGGGTGGCCAAACGGCGCGCGGTCGTACGGGCGTTGAGCGAGGGCAGGTGCGGTTATCTGCACATCCCCGACCTGGGCGGTTCGGGCTGGGCGCAGTTCAACCGCGACCTGCGCATCGAGATCGTCCACCCGGCGCTCATCGTCGACGTGCGCGGCAACGCGGGCGGCAACATCAGCGACCTGGTGGTGGAGAGCCTGACCCGCAAGATCCTCGGCTGGGACCACACCCGCCACGCGCAGCCGGTGAGTTACGCCGGCAACGCCCCGCGGGGCCCGATCGTGGCGCTGGCGGACGAGGCGACGGCCTCCGACGGAGACATGATCACCGCCACGTTCCGGCTGCTGGGCATCGGCCCGGTGGTGGGCCACCGCACCTGGGGCGGCGTGGTCGGCATGACCGGCCGGCACCGGCTGGGCGACGGCACGGTGATCACGGTGCCGATGAACGCCGCCTGGTTCGAGGCCTACGGGTGGGCGGTGGAGAACTACGGCGTGGAGCCGGACATCCCGGTCATCCGCACCCCGCTGGACTGGGCGGAGGGCCGGCGCACCGACCTGGAGATCGCCGTGCAGACGGCACTGGACCTGCTGGAGAAGCACCCGGCCTCCACACCGCCCGATCTGTCCGACCGCCCGGACCGGCGGCGGCCTCCGCTCCCCCCGCGTCCCTGAGCCTCCCCGCCGGGGACGGCGGTGGGCCGGGCCGAGGACGGCGGAAGGGGCGCGCCCTGTACGGACGCGCCCCTCCTCGTTCACTCCTGGACCACGCGGGTCAGGACCGTTCCCGCCGCTCGTCGATCTCCTCCGGCGAACGCCGGCGTTCGCGGTCGCCCTTGGGCATCGACTCGGGCTTGGACGGCTGGCCGTGGCCGGGCTCGCGGTGCTGCGGCTTGCCCTGCTGGCGCATCGGGTCGTCGGCCATGCCCTGAGCGCGCTCACGGGTCTGGCCGATACGCTCCTGCCCCTGGGGCTGAGCCTGCGGGCGGTGCTGCTGCTGCCCGGCCTTGTTTCGCGTGGGGTCGTTCTTGCCCATGATCACTCCTTCGTGATGTGCGGATGGGCCTCGACCAGGCTGACACGGCCGGACACGGTACGCATTTCGGACGAATGCGTACCGTGAACGGCGCTGGTCAGACGGGTCTTTCCGAACGGGCACGCTCGTCGGCGGCCCCTCCGCGGCCGACGAGTCCCTGCCGGATGCCGCCCGCGGCGGTGATCCTCGGCTCCAGGCGGCGCATCTCGCGCCGTCCCAGAGCGCCGCCGATCAGGCCGGGCAAGTACCCGCGCACGGACTGCGTTCCGCGCAGCCACCACTGGGCGTAGACATGCGGCGAGCGGCGCGCGATCCCGTCCGCGATGCGCTCGACCGCGGGCTCCAGCGGGTAGGTGCGATTGGCCGGCCAGGGCAGCCGGGAGCGGGCCTCGCGCATCACGTCGTCCTCGTCGGCGCCACGCACCATGTCGGTGTCGGTCCAGCTCAGATACCCCACACCGACCTTGACGCCCTTGAAGCCGACCTCGGCGCGCAGGCAGTGCGCGAAGGCCTCCACCCCCGCCTTGCTGGCGCAGTACGCGGTCATCAGCGGGGCCGGGGTGATCGCGGCGAGCGAGGCGATCTGCAGCAGGTAGCCGCGCGAGGCGACGAGCGCCGGCAGGAACGCGCGGGCGGTCACCACGCTGCCCAGCAGGTTGACCTGGACGACCCGTTCGAAGTCGGCGGGGTCCACGTCCAGGAACGGACCGCCCGTCGCCACACCGGCGTTGGCGACGACGACGTCGACGCGGCCGTAGCGCTCCACGATCTCCGCGGCCACCCGGGCCATCGCCTCCCGGTCGGTGACGTCGGCCGTCCAGCACCCGGTGTCGGGGCCGATCTCCTCGGCGACGCGCTTCAGTTCGTCCGGCTCCAGCCCCACCAGCGCCAACCGGGCGCCTCGCGCGGCGAGTCTGCGGGCGAGCAGCGACCCCACCCCGCGGGCGGCGCCGGTCACCACCGCGACCTGCCCGTTCAGCGACCTGCTCATGCCGTCTCCTCCCTGACCTGGGCCCCGGGGCGCAGATGGTCCTCGACGAGGGTGCGTACGACGCCCGCGACCGCGGCCGGCGCCTCCAGCGGGGTCATGTGGCCGAGGCCCGGCAGCTCGGTGAGCCCGGCGCACCGGGAGAGCCGGGCGGCCATGCCGTGGGCGTGCACCGGAGGGGTGAGCTTGTCGTCGCCGCCCACCAGCACGGCGGTGGGCGCGCGCAGCGCGGAGACGCCCGCGTCGAGGTTGAGCCCGGCCAGCACCCGGCCCCACCCGGCTCGCTGCCGGCGCCCGCAGGCGTGCACGATGCGGGCGGTGGCGGCCACCAGCTCCCTGCTCGACGCCGCGCCCAGGATCCCGTACTTGAGCGCGGCCCGGGTCACCGCGGACTGCGGGCCCAGCGGCGCCGAACTGACCAGCAGGAAGCGGTGGAAGGCGTCGCGCAGCCGCTTGCTGCGCACCCGCGGCGGCAGAACCGCCGCCTCGGCGAGCAGCCGTCCGCTGCCGGTGCTGGCCAGCAGAACCGCGGCCGTGCGGGACTGCACGGCGGCACGGTCGCCCGCCGCCATCGCGGTCATCCCGCCCATGGAGTGGCCGACCAGCACCACCTTCTCGTCGCCCTCGACGGCGGACTCCAGGACCGCGGTGAGGTCGTCGGCGAGCGCGCCGGTGCCGTAGCCGCCGCGACGCGGGGTCCCGCTGCCGCCGTGGCCGCGCTGGTCGTAGGCCACGACCCGGTACTCCCCGGCGAGTTCGTGGATCAGCGGGGCCCAGAACAGGGTGCTGCAGGTCCAGCCGTGGATCAGCACCACGGTGGGCGCGGTGCCGGCCTCGGGGCCGTACTCCTCCACGTGGATGCGGGTGCCGTCCGCGGACCGCACGGAGTGCGTGCGCCGGGTGGCCGGCAGGTCGAAGACGGACGCGGTCACGAGGCCACCTCCACGCGCTCCGGGCGCTCCTCGGTGGCACCGGCGGGCACGATCTCGTACTCCTGGAGGTCCAGCCGCCGTGTGGCGCGCCGGAACTCGGCGGTCGTCCCGGGCCAGACCGTGGTGTTGCGGCCCTGCTCGTCCAGGTACCAGCTGACGCAGCCCCCGGTGTTCCACACCGTGCGGGCCATGCGGCGCTGCACTTCGTCGTTCCAGGACCGCACGGCCTCCGGTCGGGCGTCGAGCGCCGCGGCCCCGGTGGTGTCCAGGGCGCGCAGGTACGCCGCGACGTAGTTCAGTGAGGACTCGATCATCAGGATCATCGAGCTGTTCCCGAGGCCGGTGTTGGGCCCGATGACGAACAGCAGGTTGGGGAAGCCGTCGACGGCGCAGCCGCGCAGCGCGGCCATGCCGCCCTTCCAGTGCTCGGCCAGCGAGCGGCCGTCGGCGCCGAACACCCGCTCCCCGACGGGCATGTCGGTGACGTGGAAGCCGGTGCCGAACACGATCGCGTCGGCCTCGCGCTCGGTGCCGTCGGCCATGACCAGGGTCGAGCCGCGCACCTCCTTCAGCGCGGAGGCGACGACCTCGGTGTTGGGCCGGGCGAGCGCCGGGTAGTAGTCGTTGGACAGCAGGATGCGCTTGCAGCCGATCCGGTAGTCGGGGGTCAGCTTGGCGCGCAGCGCCGGGTCCTTGACGGTCTTGCGCATGTGCGAGGCGGCGACGGCCTGCGCGCCGCGCATCATCGCCGGGCGCTTGGTGAACGCGCCGACCTGGAACTCGCGGATCAGCCAGAGCAGTCCGCGCCGCGCCCTGGCGGTGGCCGGCACCTTGCCGTGCAGCCACTGCTCGGCACGGCTGATCCCGCGGTCCATGCGCGGCATCACCCACGGGGGCGTCCGCTGCACCACCGTCAGGCTCTCCACCTCGGGCTGGATCGCGGGCACGATCTGGATCGCGGAGGCCCCGGTGCCGACCATGGCGACCCTCTTGCCCTTGAGGTCGAAGTCGTGGTCCCACTTCGAGGAGTGGAAGACCCGCCCGGGGAAGGCGTCCAGGCCCGGGACGTCCGGCAGCTTGGGGTCGGACAGCGGTCCGGTGGCCGAGACCAGGACGTCTGCGGTGAGTTCGCCGCGCGAGGTGGTGATGCGCCAGTGCCGGGCGCCGGCGTCCCAGCGGGCCTCGGTCACCTCCGTGCCGAGGCGCAGGTGCGGGCGGAGGCCGAAGGTGTCCGCGACCCGTTCCAGGTAGGCCCGGATGTGCGGCTGGCCGGAGAAGGTGCGCGGCCACTCCGGGTTGGGCGCGAAGGAGAACGAGTACAGGTGCGAGGGCACGTCGCAGGCGCACCCCGGGTAGCTGTTGTCGCGCCATGTCCCGCCGACGGAGTCCCGGCGCTCCAGGACGACGAAGTCGGTGATCCCCTCGCGTCGCAGCCGCACGGCGGCGCCGAGTCCGCCGAACCCCGATCCGATCACCGCAACCCGCACGTGTTCGCCGTGTCCGGCCATACCGCCGCCTCTCGGTGTCGCCCCTGTACCGAATCGCGCCAGCGTTCACTGGCACGGTTCGGAGCGTAGACCAGAAGGCGTTACCAGCGGTAGAGGCCGGGCCACGCGATGTGCCGCGCCCACCGCATAGGCTGACCGGCGTGGCGACGCACGAGCGCGAGTACCGGATGGACGAGCTGGCGGAGGCGGCCGGTGTCCCGGTCCGTACCGTCCGCTTCTACCGGGAGCGCAAGCTGCTCCCCGCGCCACGCCGCGAGGGCCGGATCGCCTGGTACAACGACCACCACCTGGCCCGGCTGCGGACCATCACGGCGCTGCTGGAGCGCGGCCACACCCTCGGCGGCATCGCCGAGCTGATGGACGCCTGGGAGAGCGGCCGCCACGACGTCGGCGAACTCCTCGGCCTGGACCCGGCACTGCCCACCCGCTGGTCGGAGGAGGAGCCGCTGCGGCTTACCCCCGAGGGCCTCGCCGACCACTACGGCGACCAGGCCACCGCCGAGAACCTGGCCACCGCCCTGGACATCGGCTACATCGCCGTCGACGGCGACGACGTGGTGCACGTCAGCCGCCGGCTGCTGGAGGCCTCGGCCGCGCTGGTCCGGGAGGGCGTCCCGCTCGCCGAGGTGCTCGCCACGGGCCGCGACATGCGGGACCGCATGGACCCGCTCGCCGAGCGGTTCGTCGAACTGGCCCGCACCTACGTCCTGCCGGACGCGGAGGCCGACCTGCAGTCCGGCGACACCACCCGGCTCACCGAGGCCATCGCCCGGCTGCGCCCCCTGGTGCAGGCCGTCGTCGAGGCGGAACTCGCCCTGGCGGTCGACCGCAGGCTGCGCGAGGAACTGGGGCGGTGACCTCGCGCGCCGCCCGCGGACACCCCGTACACGCGGCCGGGCATCCGTACTGTGGTCCCATGACTCTCGATCTCGATGCCTATCTCGCCCGCATCGGCTGGACCGGGGAGCGCCGTCCCACGGCGGAGGTGCTGCGGTCCGTGCACCGCGCCCACCTGCTGGGCATCCCCTTCGAGAACCTCGACCCGGTCCTGGGCCGGGCGCCCTCGCTCGCGTTGCCCGACCTGGAGGCCAAGCTCGTCCGCGGCACACGCGGCGGCTACTGCTACGAGCACAACACCCTGTTCGCCGCGGCGCTCACCGCCCTCGGGTTCCGGGTCACGCTGCTCACCGCGCGCGTCCTGGTGGGGGCCGAGCCGGGGGACGTCCGCCCCCGTACGCACATGCTCATGCTCACCGAGGTGCCCGGCGAACAGGTGCCGTGGGTGACCGACGTCGGCTTCGGCAGCATCGGCTCGCTGCTGGAGCCGCTGCCGCTGCTCGCGGACGAGGAGCTGCACGACGCCCCGCGCCGCCACCGGCTCGTCCACGCGCCGCACGACGGCCCGCTGGAACTGTGGAAGCTCCAGGCGAACCTGCCCGGCGCCGCGGACGGCGGATGGGAGGACCAGTACGCCTTCACCGTCGAGCCCTTCCAGGCCCCGGACTACGAGGTCATCAACTGGCACGTCGCGACCAATCCGCGCTCCCCCTTCTCCCGCGACCTCTACGTCCAGCGCACCACCGGCGGCGCCCACCTCTCCCTCACCGGACGCCGCCTGACGGAGACGGCCGCCGACGGCACCCGCAAGGAGCGCGAACTGGCCGACGAGGACGAGGTGCTGCGGGTCCTGGCGGACGACTTCGGCGTAAGACTCCCCGAGGGGACGCGACTGCCGGGGTGACCCGGCGCTACGACGCGGCCGTCCCCTCGGCGAGGGTGTGCGCCACCAGCGCGTTGGCGTGGCCGTGCCCGAGGCCGTGCTCGGTCTTCAGCCAGCCGACGAGCTCCATGTGCCGGGTCAGCGGGGAGGAGCGGATGAGCTCCTTCCACTCCCCGACCGGCCGGCCGTACTTCTTCTCGATCGACGGGAAGTAACTCGCGGGGCCCTTCACGTTCTGCGTCATGCCTGGTGGACCGGCCGGGCGCCGCGAACCCATCGGCGCCCCGCTGTGACCTGCGCCACACCGGGAGGCCGTTCCCCGGGTCAGGTGAATTCCGCCGGTTCCCGGTGTGCCGCCGGGAAGCGTCTGCCTAGCGTGGCGCCCGGGACGACACCAGGAGAGCCGGACGGGGGTGGCCGCATGACGGTCGAGGACAAGCGCTCGGTGAGCATGAGGATCTTCGGGGACCTGCTCAAGACACTGCGCGAGGGCCGGGGAATCACCCTGGACGCGGTGGCGGCGCACACGGGCTACTCGAAGTCGCAGACCGTCAAGATCGAGTGCGGGGAGCGCATCGCCAGCACGGCGTTCATCGACCGGGCGGAGCAACTGCTCGGCTCACCCGGGGTGCTGAAGGCGGTGGCCCCCCATCTGTCGCGGGAGAAGCTGCCCGTGGGGTACGGGGAGTACGCGGACGAGGAGGCCCGGGCGCTGAGCCTGGGCGCCTACGACTCGCACGTCGTCAACGGCCTGCTGCAGACCGAGGCCTACATGCGTGCCGTGTTCGGCGCCCGCTGTCCGGCGCTGGAGGAGGACGAGGTCGAGCGCTGGACCGAGGACCGGCTGGCCCGCCAGGCACTGATCGTCCGCAGGCCCGTGTGCATGCTCTCCTTCGTCCTGGAGGAGTGGGTGCTGCGCCGCCCCACGGGCGGACGGTCCGTGATGAGCGCCCAGTTGTCGCACCTCGCCGAGGTGGGCCGGCGGCGCAACGTCCAGATCCAGGTGATGCCGGCCCGCTACGAGGCGCACGCCGGCCTCGACGGCCCCTTCACCCTGCTGGAGAACCCCGACCGCCAGTTGCTCGCCTACGCGGAGGGTCAGGCCGGGGGCCTGCTCACCGATGACCGGAAAAGGGTCAGTCTGCTCCACCAGCGCTATGGAATGATCCGGGCGCAGGCCCTCACGCCGGAGGACTCGGCGAAGGTGATCGAGCAGATTGCGAGTGAACTGTGAGCGCTCTCGTGTGGTTCACGTCCCGTCACAGCGGCAGCGACGGCGGTCAGTGCGTCGAGGTGGCGGTCGGCCCGGCCGCCGTCCACGTGCGGGACTCCAAGGACAGGTCCGGCCCCGCTCTGGCCTTCGAGCCGGACGCGTGGACCGCGTTCGTGGCCTTTGCCGGCCAATTGCGCGAACCCCAAGGATAGTTACCAACCAGTAATCCGTACGCCGGTTTCCGCTCACCCGCACCAGCGAACGTACGGTGCATGACAACCCTCAAAACCCTCACGTGGAGACGCGGCGCCGTCGTCGCGGCGATCATCGCCGCCGGGGTGTCCGGCCTCGCGCTCCCCGCCGACGCGCACGCCGCCGGGCGCACCGGCGGCACGGTGGCGGCGGCCACCACGGCCTCAGCCACCGCCTCCACCGCCGCCTCGGTCGACCACGAGACCTGGCTGCGGGACGTACGCCCCGTGATCGACCAGGCGCGCGCCTACGTCCAGGACCGCACGTCCGCCGCGCGCCCCGGCGAGAAGCTCGCGATCGTGCTGGACATCGACAACACCTCGCTGGAGACGTACTTCGACTGGTGGTTCCCGCCCGCTGTGGCGCCCACCCGCGACCTCGCCCGGTACGCGGACTCCCGCGGCGTGGACGTCTTCTTCGTCACCGCCCGGCCGGACTTCATCCACCCGGCCACGCTCTACAACCTCGACCGCGCGGGCTACCCGGTCGCCGGACTCTACGGCCGCTCGATCCCGGACCTCTTCGACGAGGTCAGCGCGTACAAGACGGCGCAGCGCGCCGCCATCGAGAAGCGCGGCTACGCGATCGTCGCGAACATCGGCAACAACACCACCGACCTGGTGGGCGGCCACGCCGAGCGCACCTTCAAGCTCCCGGACTACGACGGCCTGCTCGACTGACCCCGCCCGAGACCGCCCGGCGCCCGGGGAGCGATCGTTTCCCGGGCGTTCACCATGCCCTCATGCGCGGGCTTCGTACGGGCTCGACCTGCGGCTTAGCGTCACGAGGTCCCGTTCGCCCGATATAGACGAGGTGTAAATGTCCCTCCGGCACGCAATCGCAGCCCTGGCCGTCGTGCCCGCGCTCGTGGTCCCCACCGCCGCCCAGGCGGCCACCGCCCACCACGACCACGGCCACGGTCACTCCCACAAGGCCTCCTTCGACCTGCAGGCCCACCGCGGTGGCATCGGCATGACCACGGAGGAGTCCCTGGAGGGCTTCGGCAAGGCCCTGCGCCTCGGGGTGAGCACCCTGGAGCTGGACACCCACGTCACCAAGGACCAGAAGGTCGTCGTCAACCACGACCGCCAGATCAGCGCCCAGAAGTGCAAGGACACCGGTCCCGTCACGCCGGGCGACCCGATGTACCCCTACGTCGGCAAGTACATCAAGGACCTGACGCTGGCGCAGATCAAGACGATGGACTGCGGCTACCAGCAGCTGCCCGGCTTCCCCGAGCAGGAGCAGGTCAAGGGCCACCGCATGGTGGAGCTCAAGGACGTCCTCGGCCTGGTCAAGAGCTACAAGGCCAAGAAGGTCAAGCTCAACATCGAGACCAAGGTGGAGGCCGGCGCCCCCGAGCAGACCGCGCCGCGCGAGCTGTTCGTGCGCCGCGTCTTCGAGGAGATCCACCGCTCGGGCATCGAGAAGCAGGTCACCATCCAGTCCTTCGACTGGGGCGCCCTGAACGAGATGCACAAGCTCGCGCCGAAGTACCCGCTGGTGGCGCTCACCAACTACGACTTCCTCCAGGTCGGCAAGCCCGGCGCCTCCCCGTGGCTCGGCGGCATCGACGCCGACGACTACGACGGCGACTTCGTCAAGGCCGCCGCCGCCATACCGGGCGTCAAGGCGCTCTCCCCGGTCTACGGCATGCCGCAGAACGGCACCATCGCCGACCCGAGCTTCAAGTTCTACGTCACCGAGAAGATGGTGGACGACGCCCACGAGCGCGGCCTGAAGGTCATCCCGTGGACCTGTGACGACAACCCGACCATCGAGGCCCTGATGGACATGGGCATCGACGGCATCATCACCGACTACCCCAACCACGTCCGGCAGATCATGGCCGACCGCGGCATGCGCCTGCCCAAGGCGTACCCCGCCCCGCGCCACTGACGAGCGGCGCCCCGCACGCGCGGACGCCCCCGGGACCGGCTGCCGGTTCCGGGGGCGTCCGCGCGTGCGGTTCACATGGTCGAGGCGGCGGGTTCCCCGGCCGGGCTCGCCAGGTGCTCCTCGGGGTGGACGCACTTGTACAGGCACTGGGTGCGGGACATCGCGAAGACGCCGTAGCTGAGCACCGCGAAGCCCACCAGCGCGGGCAGCAGCCAGAAGCCGGTGCGCGGCTGCTCGCCGTAGAGCGTGACCCCGAGGCAGAAGCCGACGACGGCGTCGCCGAGCGTCAGGGCGGGCTGGGAGGCGATCAGCGGTCCCCCCTGCATGGCGGTCCCCAGCAGGAACAGCGAGAACCCGCCGGCCGCGGCGAACGCGTAGGTCTGCCAGGACAGCAGCCAGGCCGCGACGCCCTGGTGCTCCAGGATGTCCATGGACGACTTGATCAGCGCGGCCGTGAGGGCGTTGCCCACCGCGGCCGCCCCGCCCAGGCAGGCGGCGCGCATCAGGCCGTTGGGCCGCCGCAGCCCGGCGAGCACCAGCACCGCGCCGAGCCCGCCGACGATCAGCAGGGTCGGCACCCACCAGATGCCCGGAACCTGCTCGCGCCCCCCGCTGGGCGCCATCGAGAAGAGGAACAGCGCCAGGCCGCCGGCGATGCACGCCACACAGGCCCACGCCTTGTGGGACAGCTCGACGTGGAAGACCATGCCGCCGATCACCAGGGCCAGCGGCAGTTCCAGGATGAACACCGGCTGGACCGCCGCGAGCGACCCCGTGCCCAGCGCCAGCGCCTGGAAGATCGCGGCCAGGATGACGCCGAGTATTCCGGCGAGCCACACAGGCGTGCGCAGCAGGTCCTTCATCAGACCCAGGCGCAGGGACTTCGAGGCGGGGACGGTGAGCACCGCGCGCCGCTGCAGGACCGTACCGAAGGCGTTGCTGCAGGCCGCGAGGACGGCGAAGAGGATGGAGATCATGAGGACGGCACCACTCCCCACGTACTCGGCCGCGGTCGTCCTCGTCCGGCTCGGCGCCGGACGACGCTCGACCGTTCAAAGGTATTCGTCCGGTTTTCCACGTGAATGGAAAGTCTAACGTCGAACGTATGCGGAGGCCCGCCGCGGTCCCGCAGTCACCGTGCGGCCGTCACAGCGCGGCGCGGTCGCCGGTGTCCACCGGCTGCGTGGCGGTTGCCCCGCGCAGGGCGTCGGAGCGCACCTCGTCGGCGGTCAGCACGTAGCCCGTGGTGGAGTCGGCGGTGGAGCGGGCGAAGACCACCCCGTAGACGCGTCCGGAGGTGTCCAGCAGCGGGCCGCCGGAGTTGCCGGGGCGCACCACGGACCGGACCTGGTAGATGTCGCGGGTGACGGCGCCCTCGCCGTAGATGTCCTGTCCGGTGGCGCGGATGCGCCCGGCCACCGTCGCGGCGCGCAGGTCGAGGCCGCCGTCCTGCGGGTAGCCCGCCACGACCGCGCCGTCGCCGCGCACGGCGTCGTCGGTGAAGCTCAGTGCGGGCGCCTTCAGCCCCGGGACGTCCAGGACGGCGATGTCCTTGCCGGGGTCGAAGAGCACGACGGTGGCCCGGTAGGCCCGCCCGACGCCGCCGACCTGCACGGCGGGGTCGTCCACCCCGGCCACCACATGGGCGTTGGTCATGACGTGTTCGTCGGCGTAGACGAAGCCGGTGCCCTCCTGGCCCTGGCGGCGGCCGTCCACGAAGGCGACGCCCTCGATCTTGACGGTGCTGCGGGCGGCGGCGCCGGCCGTGGCCGCGGTGACGTTGTCCCCGGAGGGCGCGGGCACCCCGTTGACGGGCTCGGACTCGAAGGGGTTGAACACCTGCGGGAACCCGGCCTCGGCCAGTGCGCTGGTCGCCCTGCTGAACCAGGTCGGCGCCTGCCGGGGCATCGTGTCCTGGACCGCGCCGAGCACCTCGGACCCGCGGATCGACTGGGCCAGCACGCTGGAGGAGGAGCTCACCAGCACGCTTGCGGCCACCCAGGAGACCAGCAGCACGGCCACCGCGTTCGCCACCGCGCCGCCCGCCCCGTCGAGCCAGCGCAGCGGGCCCCAGTCCAGTCCGGTCCGCGCCTTCCAGGCGACCCCGGAGGCGAGGGCGTGCCCACCGGCCGCGGGCACCAGGACGGTGAGCAGCGCGACCAGCGTCGCCCGCGGTGTGCCCGGCTCGACGTACTGCAGCACGTACGGCAGCAGCCACACACCGACCACCGCACCGCCGAGGAAGCCCGCGAGCGAGATGCAGCCCGCGACGAGCCCGCGCCGGAAACCGGCGACGGCGTAGGCGACGGTCAGCACCAGGAGCAGGAGGTCGAGCAGGTTCAACCGAGGGGCCTTTCGACGAAACCCTGTGGACCAGTGAAAACGCACATTAACTGACCATAGGTTCCCTTTTGCGGCACACCGCACGCAGATTCCGTCACATCCGCCCCGGACGCCCCGGATCGCCGTGGAATCACATGGGAAAGGCCCGGCGCGGCTTCCGTGTGCATCACACGGACTCCGGCACCGGGCCCTCCGTCGCACCGCACCCCGTCCCCACGGGTCGGCGCGTGCGGGACCCTCCCACCGCTCAGGGGCGGCCCCGCAGCTCAGTCCCCCTGTATGACGACGACCGGGGCGCCGCCGGCATTCCCGTCCCGGGCGGTAATTCCGCTCCGGTACACCTGGACGTCACTTACCGGCGCGCCACCATGCGTCGCGCAACCCCCGGCCCCCGACCCCCGGCGCGACACGAAACCGTTTCGTACGCGTCGACACTAGAGGCAGCCCTATCGAAACGCAAGTGTTTCGATCGCCTGGGCGCAACGGGCTGCCTAGAGTGGGTGCCGACGACCGAGGAGGTGCGGGCCGTGACCGAGCAGCAGTCGGGAGATCGCCCCGAGAAGGCGATCCTGGAACGGATCAGCGCGATGGTCTCCGACGAGAGGACCCTGCGCGAGCTCCTCAGCGAGGGACGGATGGACGGCGAGACCGAGCGGGCGCGGCTCGACGCGCTGGAGCGCGAGCTCGACCAGTGCTGGGACCTCCTCCGCCAGCGCCGCGCCAAGACCGAGGCGGGCGGCGACCCGGGCGAGGCGCGGGTGCGCTCCACGGGCACGGTGGAGGGCTACCAGTCGTGAAGAGCGACGCGAAGGTGACGGACGCCACCGGGGCGCGGCGCTACGAGGCGCACGTCGAGGGCAGGCTGGCGGGCTTCGCCACGTACATCCGCACCCCGGAGATGGTCGCCTTCCTGCACACCGAGGTGGACCCGGAGTTCGAGGGCCGGGGCGTGGGCTCCTCGCTCGCCCGCCACGCGCTGGACGAGGCGCGGGAGCGCGGCCAGAGCGTGCTGGCGGCCTGCCCGTTCATCGCGGGCTGGATCGCGCACCACCCCGAGTACGAGGACCTGGAGTACCGGCCGCGCAGCGCGGTCAGCGACTAGCCCCGGCGACCGGCGCCGGGCGGCCGGGCGTGAGCCACCGGGCGGCCGGCGTCAGCGGGCCTGCCCGATGCCGAGCGCCGGCAGCACCACCGCGTCGATGTAGCGGTGCATGAAGGCCGCGTCGACCTCCACGTCCTCCAGCAGGCGGCGGGTGATCACGGCGCCGAGCATCATGTGCGGCATGAACTCGGCCGCGGGGACGGCGGCGTCGATCTCACCGCGGTCGGCCGCCCGCCCCAGCAGCTGCCGCACCCCGGAGAGCTCGGGCTCGATCAGGTGCTGGCGCATCGCCTCGGCGAGGTCGGGGCTGGTGGCGGAGGCGTGGGCCAGGCCACGGATCAGCGGGGTGTCCACGTCCGAGCCGTCGCCGATGCGGTCGGCGAGCTCGTGCAGGTCGCCGGGGAGCGAGCCGGTGTCGACGTTCTCCACGTGCACCGGCTTGGTGCACTTGAGCGCGGTCACGACCAGCTCGGGCTTGCTCTTCCACTGCCGGTACAGGGTGGCCTTGCTGGACCGGGTACGGGTGGCGACCGCGTCCATCGTCAGCGCGTCGTACCCGACCTCGCGCAGCAGATCGATCACCGCGCCGTACAGCTCCTGCTCCCGCTCGGGCGTCAGCCGGGTGCGGCGCGCCGGTGCGCTCGCGTCGGTCGTCATGTTCCGTGCTCCGTCTCTCGTCCCCTGCGAAACGGTTTCGTATCCCAACGACAATATGGCACCGCCCACCGAAACCGAAACGTTTCGATGGGCGGGGCACATGCTCCGGCTCCTGGCCGGTGCCGTGCGGCTCCGGTCCGGTGCCGTTCGGCGTCAGGCCAGCGAGGCCGTCAGCGTGATCTCCGTACCGGCCAGCGCCTTGCTCACCGGGCAGTTCGCCTTGGCGTCCTCGGCCGCCTTGACGAACTCCGCCTCGTCCATCCCCGGCACCTCGCCCTCGACGGTCAGGTGGATGCCGGTGATGCCGGTGCCCGGCTTGAAGGTGACGTCGGCCTGGGTGCGCAGCCGGGTCGGCGGGGTGCCCGCCTTGCCCAGGCCGGCCGACAGGGCCATCGAGAAGCAGCTGGAGTGGGCGGCGGCGATGAGCTCCTCGGGGCTGGTCTTCCCGCCCGGCTCCTGCGAGCGGGCGACCCAGGTCACCGGGTACTCCCCGATGCCGGAGGAGTCGAGGGTCACGACCCCGCTGCCCTCCGTCAGACTGCCGTCCCAGACGGTGTGCGCGACCCGCGTGGTGGAGTGCGGCGTGGTGGACATGGTGGATCCTCCCGAGTGCGGAGTGAGTACGGCTGCGGCGGGTCCAAGTCTTCACCACGGCGCACCGCTTCGCGAAGCGATCTCCCGCGCCGTGACGGTCGTGTTGCCCCCTGTCAAACGGGCCGTCACCCACAAGAGTGGCTGTACGCAGGGATTTCACCGACCCGCCCCCCGCCGCCGTGCCGCCGCCCTACGTTCGGGACCTGGGACGCGGACGTCAAGGAGTGAGCCTGGTGGTCGAATCCGTGCGGGTACCGATCCTCGCTTCGTGGGAGCGCTGTCAGACCGCCGGCCTCGACCCCGAGCGGTTCGAGGTCCCGTACACCGACGACCTCGACCCCACCGGGGCCCTGGTCCGGGCCGCGGGGCCCGTCCTCGACCGGCTCGCCGGCACGCTCTCCGGCACCCGTACCGCCGTCCTGCTCACCGACGACCGGGGGCTGGTGATCGACCGCCGGGCCGCCGAGCCCCCGTTGCTGCCGGCCCTGGACCGGGTCCGGCTCGCCCCCGGGTTCAGCTACCACGAACTCGACGCCGGGACCAACGGCATCGGCACCGCCCTGGCCGCCCGGCAGCCCGTCCGCGTCTCCGGCGAGGAACACTTCTCCGCCGCCCTGCGCGGCTTCACCTGCTTCGGCGTACCCGTCCGCCATCCCGTCAGCGGACGGGTGGAGGGCGTCCTCGACCTCACCAGCCTGTACGGCGACGCGCACCCCCTCATGGCCGAACTCGCCCGCGGCTGCGCCCTCGCCATCGAGCAGCGGCTCCTCGAGGAGTGCGGCGAACGCGAACGCGCCCTGCTGCACAGCTACCTGACCGCCGAGCACCGCGCCACCACGGCCGCCCCCCTGCGGCTGGACGACGCCGGGCGCTTCCATGGCGTCGGGCCCCCGGCAGGTCTCACCGACGGGGACGAGTCGGCGCTCACCGAGACCGCGGCCGGGCTGATCGCCGCCGGACGGCGGGAGGCGCTCCAACTCCCCCTCTCCCGCGGCCGCACGGCCCACCTGCTGTGCCGGCCCGTCGCGGGCGGCGCCGTCGTGGAGGTCAGCGTGCCCGGGGACGGCGGGTCGCCCGGCGGCGGCACCGGCGGGGCCGCGCGCCGCCCGTTGCTGGTCGGCGAAGCGGGGGTGGGCCGCCTCGCCGTCGCCGCGCGCCGCCGCCTGGAACTGCTGAGCGACGCCGCCCTGCGGATCGGCACCACGCTCGACGTCTCCCGTACCGCCCGCGAGATCGTCGAGGCCGCGGTGCCCCGCTTCGCCGACCACGCGACCGTCGACCTGTTCTGCCCCGTCCTGCACGGCACGGCCCCCGTCGGCCCCGGGGCGGAGCTGCGCCGGGTGGCGGCGAGCGGCGCGGCCCCCGGTGCCGCGTACGGGCCCCACGCCAGGGGTGAACCGATTCGCCTCGTCCCCGGCAGCCCCCAGGCCAGAGCCCTGTGCGGCGGCTCCGCGGTCCGCGACACCTCCCCGGGCCCGGACGGCGAACCGCGCGCCGTCATCGCCGTCCCCCTGCGCGCCCGGGACACCCTGCTGGGCGTCGCCACCTTCCAACGCGCCGCGCGGACCGAACCGTTCGCCGACGACGACCTCACCCTCGCCCGCGACCTCGCCGCCCGCGCCGCCGTCTGCATCGACAACGCGCGGCTCTTCACCCGCGAGCACCACCTCGCCCTGGAACTCCAGCGCAGCCTGCTGCCGCGCGGCGTACCGGAGCAGCACGCCGTGGACGTCGCGCACCGCTACCTCCCGGCGGCCCGCGGCCGGGTCGGCGGCGACTGGTTCGACGTGATCCCGCTCTCCGGGGCGCGCGTGGCGCTGGTCGTCGGCGACGTCGTCGGCCACGGCATCCACGCCGCCGCCGCCATGGGAAGGCTGCGCACGGCCGTGCACAACTTCTCCGCCCTCGACCTGCCCCCGGACGAGCTGCTGGGCCGCCTGGACGACCTCGTCGTCCGCCTCGACGACGAGAGCGGCACCGGTCCCGGCCTCGCGGGCGCTACCTGCCTCTACGCGGTCTACGACCCGGTCACCCGGCGCTGCCAGCTGGCCCGCGCCGGGCATCCGCCGCCGGCGCTGCTCGCCCCCGGCGGCGAGGTGAGCTTCCCCGACCTGCCCGCCGGGCCGCCCCTGGGCCTGGGCGGACTCCCCTTCGAGACCGCCGAGTTCGCGGTCCCGGAGGGCAGCGGCATCGTCCTCTACACCGACGGCCTCATCGAGGGCCGCCACCTCGACCCGGACACCGGGATGCGCCGCCTCGGCCGCGCCCTCACCGCCGTGCCGCGCGGCTGCCCGCCGGAGGAGGTCTGCGCGGCGCTCGAGGCCGCGCTGCGCCCCGCCCCCTCGGCCGACGACGTCGTCCTGCTCGTCGCCCGCACCCGGACCCTGGACGAGCGCCAGGTCGCCGGCTGGGACGTGCCCGACGACCCGGCGGCCGTCTCCGCCCTCCGCTCCGCGATCACCCGCCGTCTGCGGGCCTGGGGCCTCGACGAGCTGGCCTTCACCACGGAGCTGATCGCCAGCGAGCTGATCACCAACGCCATCCGCCACGGCGCCGGCCCCGTGCGGGCCACGCTGCTGCGCGACCGCGCCCTGGTCTTCGAGGTCGCCGACGCCAGCGGCACCTCCCCCCGCCTGCGCCGCGCCGCCACCACCGACGAGGGCGGCCGCGGCATCTTCCTCGTCGCCCAGCTCTGCCGCCGCTGGGGCACCCGCTACACCGACCGCGGCAAGGTCATCTGGACGGAGCAGCAACTCCCCGCGTGACGCGCCCACGACCGGTGGCCGCGGGCACCGGCGCGCTTCGGCGCCGCCTCCGGCCTCGCCCTGATGGCCTACCAGTCGCACGAGGTCCCGTCCCCGAAGCGCCACGTCCGCAGGCACGGCCGCGGGCGGGTGAAGCGGCGGGACACGGTGGTTCCGGCTGTGCGCGGACGCGGTGTTGCCTACGGTGGAACCATGACCACGGCGGCAGACAGCAGTACGAACGCGAGCACGGACACCTACGACGTCATCGTCATCGGCGCGGGCCCCACCGGGGAGAACCTCGCCGACCGCACCAGGCAGGCCGGACTGACCACGGTGGTGGTCGAGGCGGAGCTGGTCGGCGGCGAGTGCTCGTACTGGGCGTGCATCCCCAGCAAGGCGCTGCTGCGCCCGCAGGCGGCCCTGGACGCCGCGCGGGCGGTCGCGGGGGCACGGGAGGCGGCCGGCGGGCGGCTGGACGCCGCCGCGGTGCTGGCCCGGCGCGACTGGTGGACCGGCAACTGGAAGGACGACGGGGCGGTGACCTGGCTGGACTCGGCCGGCATCGATCTCGTCCGGGGACGCGGACGGCTCGACGGGCCGCGCCGCGTCGTCGTGGAGACCCCCGACGGCGGCGAACGCGTCCTGACCGCCCGGCACGCCGTGGCGGTGTGCACCGGCACCCGCGCGCAGCTGCCCGACCTGCCCGGCATCGCCGACGACCACGTGTGGACCAGCCGCGACGCCACCAGCTCCCCCGAGGTGCCGGGACGGCTCGTGGTGGTCGGCGGAGGTGTGGTGTGCGTGGAGATGGCGACCGCCTGGCGGTCGCTCGGCTCCGAGGTGACCGTGCTGGTCCGCGGCTCCGGGCTGCTGCCGCGCTGGGAGCCGTTCGTGGGCGAGCTCGTCGCGGACGGCATGCGCGCCGCCGGGATGGACATCCGCACGGGCGTGTCGGTCACGCAGCTGCGGCGCGCGTCGGAGTCCGGGCCGATCACCCTGGTGCTCTCCGACGGTTCGGAACTCGTCACCGACGAGGTCCTGTTCGCCACCGGCCGCGTCCCGCACACCGACGACCTGGGCCTGGAGACGGTCGGCCTGACCCCCGGCTCCTGGCTGAACGTCGACGACACCTGCCTGGTCAAGGACGTCGAGGGCGGCTGGCTGTACTGCGCGGGCGACACCAACCACCGCGCCCTCCTCACCCACCAGGGCAAGTACCAGGGCCGTATCGCCGGCGCCGCCATCGCCGCCCGCGCCAAGGGGGAGCCCCTGGACACCGCCCCCTGGGGCCGGCACGCGGCCACCGCCGACAACGTCGCCGTCCCCCAGGTCGTCTTCACCGAGCCCGAGGCCGCCGCCGTCGGCATCACCGCCGAGCAGGCCGCGCGGGAGGGCCGCCGCGTCAGGATCGTGGACTACGAGATCGGCAACGTCTCCGGCGCCGGGCTGTACGCCGACGACTACAAGGGCAAGGCCCGCGCCGTCGTCGACCTGGACCGGGGTCACCTCGTCGGCGTCACCTTCGTCGGCCCGTCGGTCGGCGAGATGCTGCACTCCGCCACCATCGCCGTCGCCGGTGAAGTGCCTCTGGAACGGCTGTGGCACGCCGTGCCGGCCTTCCCCACGATGAGCGAGGTGTGGCTGCGGCTGCTGGAGACCTACCGGGACGCGCCGGACGGCGAAGGCTGACGGAGACGGCGGCCCCGGGCGCCTGCCGATAGGATCGCGCCCTGCTCGTCGAGTCCAGGTCGAGGGGACAGCTGAGGTGGGGATTTTCCGGCGCGGGCCGAAGCGTGACCAGCGGGACACACCCCGCGACCCCGAGTACGCCTTCTTCTCGGTGGACGAGGGGGCGCGCTTCCGTGCGATCGTGCGCGAGTCGTTCGCCGAACTCGGGCTGGAGGTCACGGTCTTCGCCGACATGGTGACCGACGACTCCGGCCGTCGCTTCGGGCTCGGCAACCTCGCCGCGCTGTGCCACAACGACCGCCGCGGCCCGCGCGTGTGGCCGCAGCTGGCGCGGGAGCACATCGGGGCGGTGCTGCGCACCCTCGACGGGCCGTCGCCGCTGGAGACCATGCCCGCCGAGGAGATCCGCGAGCGGCTCTACCCGCGCCTGGTCACCCCCGACGCGGTCGACCCGGACACCTTCCGCTACGCCCGGATCGCCGCGCCCGGGTTGCTGGAGGTGCTCGCCCTGGACCTCCCGGAGAGCGTGATGACGCTCGCCGACCAGGCCCTGGTCCCGCTCGGCGACACCCGCGAGCTGCGCGGCCGCGCCCTGCTCAACCTGCGCGACCTGCCGGTGGAACGGCACGAGGTGGTCCGGCACGCCGACGTGCGCTTCGACGTCCTCGTCGGCGACTCCTTCTTCACCGCGGCCCGGGTGCTGGTCCTGGACGAACTCGTGGAACGGGTCACCGGGAAGCCCCTGACCGCCGACGGCGCGCTGGTCGCCATGCCGTTCCGGCACCAGCTGGCCTTCCACGCCATCCGTGACAGCGCCGTCATCCCGGCGCTCAACGGCATGGCGGGCTTCGCCGCGGCGGGCCACGAGGACGCGGTGGGCCCCATCAGCCCGTACGTCTACTGGTGGCGGGACGGCGTGCTGACCCAGCTCAGCCGGAAGGACGGCGACGGGCTGCTGATCACCGTCGGCGAGGAGTTCCAGGACGTCCTCGAACGCCTCGTGCCCGACCAGGCGGGCGAGGAGAGATGAGCGGCGGCGATCCGGGTGGCACGACCGTCAGACCGCTGATCGGCGTGGGCCCCGAGGGGCCGGCGCCCGACTACGCCGAACTGTTCCCCGAGGACCCGCCCGGCCCGGGCGCCCGCCCCGGCGGAACGCCGCAGCCACAGCCGCAGCCGCAGCCGGCGGACGCGCCTCGCGGGGCGCGCCGGGCGGCGGCCCGCTCCCGCCGGCGCCTGCGGACCGTCGTCACGGTGGCCGCGGCGGTGACCGGCGTCGGCGTACTGGCCCTGCTCGGGCACCTCGTCACCGGTCCGGGCGAGGCCGACCGCGCGCGGCCCGCCCCGAGCGCCTCGCAGCCGCGGCTGGCGCTGCCGAGCCTTCTCGACTCCGACGGCACGGCGGAGCCCTCGCGCAGCGCCGGGGCCCCGTCGGCCAGGTCGGGCGCGGGCGGCTCCTCCCCGTCCGCCTCCGGTTCCGCCTCCGGCGCAGGGGCACAGACCTCCGCCACCGGCTCCGCGAGCGCCGGCGCCCCGGGCGGGAACGCCGCGACCGCGACGGCCGGTTCCGGCGCGGTGCTCAAGCCCGGCTCGCGCGGCCCCGAGGTCGTGGCGCTGCAGCAGCGGCTCGCCCAGGTGCGGCTCTACGACGGCCCCGCCGACGGCAAGTACGACGGCGGGGTCAAGGACGCCGTCCAGCGCTACCAGCAGAGCCACGGCGTCACGGGCGACACCTCCGGGTTCTACGGCCCCGGCACGCGCCGTTCGCTGGAGTCGGTCACCGCCGCGCCCTGAGGCCGCAGCGGGTTCGGCAGCGGCAGGTATCGGGCGGCGGCGCCGTCCGCACCGGTCCAGCGCAGCAGCAGATTGGTCTTCCCCGGGATGTGCGCGGCGGCGAGCAGCTCCCGCAGCGGCGCCGGATCGCCGTTCCCGGCCGACCACTCCGCGAGGAACGCCCGGGCCCGCGCCCACAGCACCGGGGTGAGTTCCGGGTGGCGTTCGGCGACCGCGCCCGCGATCTCCAGCAGGTTGTTGGTGACCAGGCAGTAGACCAGGCGTTCCCAGCCGTGGGCGGCGTCCACACCCGGCCCGGGGGCGTCCGGCCGTGCGTGGCGGCGCAGCAGTTCGCGGTGCCGCTCCTCGACCAGCTTGACGCCCTCGTGGTCGCGGAAGAGCGCCTGGCCCGGCAGCCCGTCGGCGTCCACGGCGACGAGCACGTTCTGCAGGTGGCACTCCAGGACGGCCCCGTGCCGCAGGTACGCGTGCAGCACCGGCGGCACGACCTGCCGCAGATACGCCTCCCACCAGGCCAGCGCGCCGTCCGCGCTCAGGCCGGGCGCGGCGAGCGGACTGCCCTCGTACCCCTCGGCGACGGCTGCCGCCAGCAACGGGGTCAGCCCGGGCCGCAGGTGCGTGCCGAAGCCGTCGCGGACGAGCACGGCCAGTGCCTCGTACGCGTCCCGGCCGCCGAGGTCGGCGGTCCGGTGACCGCGGTCGGACAGCACGTCCGCCTCCGGCACGGCGCGCAGCACCTCGTCGACGGGCCCCAGCCAGCGCAGGTCGTGCCGCCACAGCCGGCGGATGTCGTTGGTGATCCGCACGTCGAGACTGAACTTCAGGAAGAGGTCGGCCTCCGGCAGGTACACCGTCCGCAGGGACGCCGTCGGCACGGCAGGTTCCGCGGTGTGCCCCAGGCGCAGCAGCCGCCCGTCGTGGAAGGCGGGGAGGTCGCCCAGCAGGGCCAGCTGCCAGGGGTGCGCGGGCAGGACCCGGTAGCCCTCGGGGACGTCCGGGTACAGCCGGTCGAGCACCGCGGTGTCGCCCTCCCCGGCCAGCAGGTCCGCCCGGACCGCGAGCAGCGTGAGCGGGAAGCGCGTGTGCGCCTCCGGTGCGTAGGGCAGCCAGCTCTCCGGCGGGCCGCCGCCGCGGGCCTTGGGCGCGGGATGGTGACGATGCCCGGCCACCAGGGCCTGCTCGGAGCGCAGATACGGATCGGCGGGCGGCGGCGCCTGCTCGCGGGCGTCCAGCAGGGCGGCGAGCACGTCGCGGCTGTCGCCGATCTCGGCGGGCAGCTCGGTGCCGGCGACGCCCGTGCGGGCGGTGAGCTCCGCGGCGACCACGTCGACCAGCGCCTCCAGCGGGAGCGGCCGCCAGCCGTCCGCGGTGCGCAGCTCGGGGCCGGCGGGATACCGTCCGGCCCGCACCCGCAGCAGCCGGCCGGTCGCGGGCAGCCGGTGGACGGGACGGCCCCCGTCCTCGCCCGCGGCCTCGGCGACCTCGCGCAGCAGGCAGTTCAGCAGGGCCGTGGCGGAGAGTGCCTCGGCACGGTCCCAGGCTTCACCCACGACGGCACGTTCCCGCTGGTCGCTGCGCTGGTCGATGCACGGTCGGCCGCCTCCTGCGTAGGGTAGGGACCCATCATGTACCCGCACTCGGCGGCTGCGACGCGGCGCCCCCTGGAGACGGCGTTCGCCACCGAGCTGGCGACGCTTCGTCCTGATCTGCACGACGCGTACACCGCCGCGCTTCCCGGTGCCCGCGCCGCCGTCCTCGGCCGCCTGTGGCGGGCCCTGCTCCTGGAACCCCTGCCGGGCATCGCCTCGCGCGGCCCTGACCGTGTGGTCTTCCGCGACGGCCGGGTGCTCGTCGGGCAGCGCCGGCTGCCGCACGATCTGGGGTCGCCGAAGGACGAACCCGCCCTGCTGCTGGACGGCAGGCCCCACGACCACCCGGCCGCCCTGGTGGAGGCACTCGGGCTGCCCGGGTCGGGCCTGCTGCGCGACGAACTCGACCACAGCGCGGCCTCCTTGGCCCTGTCCCGGGCGGGCGCCGCGGGGGCGGAGGGCCACGGCGGCCGGCCGCCGACGCTCGCCTCCTTCGAGCAGGGCGTCGTCGACGGCCACCCGTACCACCCGTGCTGCCGCAGCCGTCCCGGTTTCTCCGTGGCCGAGCAACTGGCCTACGGGCCCGAGCACCGGCCCGTCGTCGCCCTCGACCTCGTCGCCGTCCCCGCCGCCGACTGCCTGGTCGCGGGCGCCTGGCCGGACCGGTTCCGGGACGGCGACCGGTTGCTGCTGCCCGTCCACCCCTGGCAGACCCGGCACATCCTGCCCGCCCTGGGGCTGCGCCCGTACGCCGAGGCCGCGGTCCCCACCCGGCCGCTGATGGCGGTGCGCACCCTCGCCCCGCTCGACGGCGGGCCGCATCTGAAGACGGCGCTGAGCATGCGGATGACCTCGTCCGTCCGCGACATCTCGGCCCGTTCGGTGACGGACAGCGCCGCGCTGTCCGCGCTGCTGGACGAGCTGACCCGGCGGCTCGGCGGCGGCACGCTGCGCGTCACCCGCAACCTCGGGGCGGCCGCCGCCGTCGTCGGCGGTGAGCCCAGCCCCGACCTCGCGGCGCTGCTGCGGGAGTCCCCGTCCGGCTTCGCCGACCCGGCGGCCGGGGAGACCCTGCTGCCCGTCGCCGCCCTCACCGGCCGCCCCGCCGACGGCGGGCCGCCGCTGCTGCACTCCCTGCTCGCGGCCGCGGGCCCGGGCGCGCCTCAGGACGGCGCCGCCTGGTTCACCGCCTTCGCCCGGCTCGCGCTCCCGGCGATGCTGCGGCTGCTGTCCTGGGGAGTCGCCCTGGAGGCGCACGGGCAGAACCTCCTGGTCGTCCTTGACCGGTACGCCCGGCCGCGGCGGCTGGTCTACCGCGACCTCGCCGACGTCCGGATCAGCCCGGCCCGCCTCGCCCGGTACGGCGTCGCCGTGCCCCCGCTCGGCCGCGGCCTCAGCGACGACCCCGCGGTCCTGCACGCCAAGCTCTACGGCTCCCTGGTCGCCACCACGTTCGGCAGCCTCGTCTCCGCCCTCGGGGAGGCCCACCGCCCCACCGAGGCACGGCTGTGGGCCGCGGTGCGCACGGAGACCGAGCGCGTCTTCGACGCCCTCCCCGCGACGGCGGACACCCGCACCGACCGCGCGGCCCTGCTCTCCGCCGCCGAGCTCCCCGTCAAGGCCCTGACCCTGATGCGCCTGGAGACCTCCACGACCGGCGACCGGTGGACGGGCCTGCCCAACCCCCTTCTCTGACCGCCGGGTCGGGGAGCGGCGGCCCCCTCCGCGATCGGCGACCGGTGGACGGGCCTGCCCGGGTCGTGTCCGCCCGCGGTCGCTGTCGGTGCCTCCCCCTACGGTGGCGGGCATGTCCGAACCGGCCGACGCCCCGCAGTCCTTCACGACGTTGTGGACCAACGACCTGTGCCGCCACCTGGCGCGCAGCGGCTACCCCGGGCGCCGGCTGCGCGTCCTGTTCGGCGGCCCGCACCAGTCGCTGCCCGGCTTCCGGCTCGCGGGGGTCAAGCCCGGCGACCGCGTCTTCCCGGTCCGCGTCCACCGCACCCGGCTCCATGTGCTGGGCCGCCTGGAGGTCGCGCGGATCATCCCGTACGAGGGGGCCGCGGACGAGCTGGCGAAGCTGCCCGACTGGTCCCCGCTGGAGGGCGGTTGCGTGTCCGAGGTGCTGGTGGGTCCGCCCGGCACCCCGCTCGACTTCGGCACCACCGTCCCCGGCGAGCTGCTGGAACGGCTCACCTACCGCTCGCGCCGCGCCGAACGCCGGCTGCGGTTCGTCGAGGACGGCCGGCTGACGCGATCGGTCGGCCTCCAGGGCGTCTACCGGCTCGCGCCCGCATCGGCCGCCGAACTCGACCGGCTCGTCGACGCGGCAGCCGCGGCCGTGGCACCCGCCGCGCCGCCCGTCAGTCCCGGATGACGCCCGCCGCCCGCGCCGCCGACAGCCACTGCGGGAACTCCTCCATCAGCGCCGCGTACAGCTCGGCGTCCGGGGCCGCCGAGGGCTCCTCCCCGGCGGCGTGGAAGCCGGCGTTGTCCACCAGCCGCTTGGCGGGCACAGGGAGTTCGTCGAGCTTGCGCAGGAAGTCGAAGTCCTTGCCCTCCGGGTCCCCGAAGCCGACGAACTGCCAGAAGATCGGCAGCCCGGCGGCGGAGCAGAGCAGCCGCTCGGCGGCCGTGCGCGAGGAGGGGCCGCCGTCCGTCTGGAAGACGACGAACGCGGGCTGCGTCGCCCCGGAGGCCCGGTAGTGGTCGATCACCGCCTGCATCGCCAGGTGGTAGTTGGTGCGGCCCATGTGGCCGCAGCCCTCGTGGAGCGCGTTGATCCGCCCCTCGTAGCCGTCGAGGCCGATCTCGGCGACGCCGTCCACCTCGGTGGAGAAGAAGACCACCGGCACGACGCCGTCGTCGTCGAGGTTCGCCGCGAGCCCGAGGACCTGCTCGGCCAGGCGCTGCACGGTGCCGTCCCGGTAATACCGCCGCATGCTGCCGGACCGGTCCAGCACCAGGTACACCGCGGCCCGTTCCCCCGCGACCCCGGCCTTCTCCAGCGACACCCGGGCGCCCTTGTACAGGCTCACCAGCCCGGGCGCCGCCGCCCGCACCTTCTCCAGACCGATGGCCATTGCGCCCCGCCTCCTCGCGCTCACAGCTTCCGCCCCGATCGTGCCACCTCCACCCGCCCGGGGTCACCCGTCAGGTGACGCTCCACAGGCGCCGGTAGAAGGCGGTCCGCTCCGGATCCGGGGCGATGCCGTACGCGTCCAGGAGCGCGTCCTCCCAGCCGGGGCCGTAGTTCCACTCGGTGCTCCAGGTGGCGACGGCCAGATCGGCCCAGCGGTCGGCGACGCCGAGGGCGCCCATGTCGACGTGGCCCGACCATGTGCCGTCCTCGCCCAGCAGCGTGTTGGGCGCGCAGGGGTCTCCGTGGCACACCACGAGCCGTTCGACGGGCGGCGCCGGCGGCAGGTCCTCGGGCACCCGCCTGCCCGCCCGCCGGGCGCGTTCCAGGCGGGCGCCGACGGACCAGTCGTACGGGCAGCCGTCCACGGGCAGCCGTTCGTGGAGCGCGCGCAGCCCTGCGCCCAGCGCACGTACCGCCGTGCCGGGATCCGCCGTCCAGCGCGGGCTGACGGCGCTCTCCCCGGGCAGTCCGCGGGTCAGCAGCCAGGCTCCGTCGCCGTCCGACCCGTGCTCCAGGACCGGCGGCACGGGTGTGAAGCGGCCCGCCCACTCCAGGCGCTCGGCCTCGGCCCCCAGGTCCAGCCCCGAACCCGCCGGCGCCCACTTGGCGAACAGCCGGTCCTCCCCCGCCCCGAGCCGGAACGTCAACCCGCCCGCCTCGTTCCGCCACACGGGCAGCGGCGTCCGCTCCCCCGCCAGCGCCCCGATCCGCGCGGGCACCTCCACCTCGCCGTCCGGCGGCCCCGAGATCTCCACCACCGCATGCTCTCCCCGAACCCGCCTGGAGGCCAGCCCATTTCACCCGACGGGACACCTCGCCCGCGCGGCCCGGAAATGGCACGCTGGCGGCGGGCGGGCGTCTTGGGGAGGGGCGGTCATGCGACGGGGGACAACGGGCTTACTGGGCGCGCTGGTGGGGCTCGGGCTGCTGTGCGGCTGCAGCCCGGCGCGGTTGCCGCTCGTGGCGGTCTGGACGAGCCCGGACGGCACTGCGGTGGCGAGGGTGCAGCCGTGCCCCGGCGACCACGCCGCGCGGATGGACCTGCTCAGTTGGGACGAGCGGGAGTCCGATGACGCGTCGGCCGACGGCCCGTCGGGCGGAGCGGCCGACAGCGGCTGGAACATGTGGTCGCCGGCACGCATCGGCCGCACGACCTTCCCCCTCTTCGAACCGCCGGACTCCTGGCAGGTGGAGACCGCGGGCACGCAGGCACTGCTGCCGGGCCGCACGTACTCGCTGTCGTTCTTCGGCCCTCGCGGCAGCGACACCTACGACGGCCAGGTCCACTTCACCGCCGCCGACCTCGCCTCCCTGCGCCCCGGCCAGGTGTGGGCCGACGACCGCGCCATGAACCGGGCCGCCTTCGCCGAGCTGGTCGCCGACACGTGCTGATCCGCGCGAGGCGCACGACGAAGCCCCTGCCGGATCTCTCCGACAGGGGCTTCGTGCTGTTGTGTGGACCTGAGGGGATTCGAACCCCTGACCCCCTCGATGCGAACGAGGTGCGCTACCGGACTGCGCCACAGGCCCTTGCAACGAGGAAAACTCTAGCATCCCGGCGGGGGTGCTCCGCGCCCCGGCGCCGGGTGGTCACTCGTTGGCGGCGCGGGGGCGGTCGCGGTCGGCGTGCTGGTCGAACAGGGGGGTGCGGGAGCGGTCTCGGGAGCGGCGCGGGGTGACCGGGGCGGTGGAGAACGTGGGGCGCGGCGCCGGCACCTCCCACGTGTCCTCGACGGGGACGCGCTGCTGGTCGACCCACTCGGCGTGGTCGGTCTGCTCGACGAGGGCGCGCCGGTCGGCCGTCGCGGGCTCCTCGGCGGGCGGTGTGGGTTCGGCCACATCCGCGACGTCGGGGACGGGCTCGCGGGTCGTGCGGGCCTCGCGCAGGCGCTTGGCGGCGTCCGCGGCGCGGCGCTGGTCGAGCTTGACCTCGAAGCGACGGCGTTCCTGTGCGCGCAGATAGGCGATGTAGAACGTGAGGAGCATGGCGGGCGCGGCCGGGGCCCAGAGGAAGGCGACACCGCCGACGGCGGCGACGATCATGCCCGCGGTGAAGCCCAGGAAGAGCATCGTGATGGTGCGGCGGCGGGCCACGAGCACCTTGGCCCGCGGATTGGGCTTCTTCGCCTTCCCGGCGTTCGCCCGACCGCCCTGCTTCGCCGGCTTCCCCGCCTTCCCGTTCTGCCGGGCCTTCGGCTTCACCTCCGTCGCGGGCACGGCAAGGGCCCGGACGTCGACCGCGGGCTCCGCCTCGGCCTCCGATTCCGGGTCCGGGTCCGCCGTCGCGGCGTACCTGCGCTCCAGGGCCGCGCGTCCGGACAACAGCCGGATGGCGGTGCTGAAGCGTTCCGTCGGGCGCGCTTCGTTGAGCTCGTCCTGCCTACGGAGCCACATCGGCACCAAGTAGGCAGCCCAGGCCCCGACGATGACTGCGTAGATGAGGCCGCTGCTGCTCACGCATCACACGGTAGGGGGGTTCACGACAGGGGATACGCAATTTGGCGCGGTGTGTCGCACGATCTGGCTGATACTCCGAAATTTTTTTCTGATTGCGTTCAAGTCGGAGTCGGTTCGGCGGCCTTTTTCGAACAGATATTTTATTTGTGAGCCGTACCAGGTCGGGCCTGGTGCCAGCGGTGGAGCATTCCCTCCGGCACCTCCTCCGCCGTCAACGCGAAGACAAGGTGGTCACGCCAGGCTCCGTCGATATGCAGATAGCGGGGGCGCAGTCCTTCCTCGCGGAAGCCGAGTTTCTCCACCACCCGCCGGCTCGGCATGTTCTCCGGCCGGATGCAGACCTCGATGCGGTGCAGTCCCACCGCGCGGAAGCAGTGGTCGACGGCGAGCGCGACCGCGGTGGGCATGACCCCGCGGCCGGCGACGGCCTCGTCGACCCAGTAGCCGACGTGGGCGCTGCACATGGAGCCCCAGGTGACCCCGGCGACGGTGAGCTGCCCGGCGAGCCGCCCCCGGTACTCGATGACGAACGGCATCATGCGGCCCGCGGCGGCCTCGTGGCGCAGATGGCGGACCATCTGCCGGTAGGTGGGCCGCTGGGTGAGATGACCGGGCGGGGCCGGCGGCACGGTGGCCTCCCACGGCCGCAGCCATTCACGGTTGCGCCGGTTCACCTCACGCCAGGCCCGCTGGTCGCGCATCCTTATCGGGCGGAGGAGGACGTCCCCGTCCGCCAGCTCGGCCGGCCAGGACCCGTTCAGCTCGGTCTCCCGGACGTGGGGTGGTCGCCGCCGTGGATCTGCTCGACGGCGTGGACGAGGATCGGGGCCAGAACGGCCAGGCCGTCCTTGACCCCGCCGGTCGAACCGGGGAGGTTCACCACCAGGGTGCGCCCGGCGACACCGCAGACGCCACGGGACAGCGCGGCCGTCGGCACCTTCTCGCGGCCCGCGGCGCGCACCGCCTCGGCGACACCGGGGACCTCGTAGTCGAGGACGGCGCGGGTGACCTCCGGGGTGCGGTCGGTGGGCGAGATGCCGGTGCCACCCGTGGTGACCACGACGTCGTACCCCTCGGCCACGGCCTCCCGCAGCGCGCTGCCGACGGGCTCGCCGTCCGGGACGACGCGCGGGCCGTCGACGGTGAAGCCCATCTCCCGCAGCCCGGCGACGACCAGCGGGCCGCCCCGGTCCTCGTAGACCCCGGCGGCCGCGCGGTTGGACGCGGTGATCGCGAGTGCCCTCATCGGGTGCGGCTCCAGTCGCCGGACTTGCCGCCGGACTTCTCCTCGACCCGTACGTCCGTGATGACCGCGGCCTTGTCGACGGCCTTGACCATGTCGACGACCGTCAGCGCGGCGACGCTCACCGCCGTGAGGGCCTCCATCTCGACGCCCGTGCGGTCGGTGGTCTTCACGGTGGCGGTGATGTCCACGGAGGACTCGCCCACGGCGAGGTCGACCTTGACCCCGGAGACCGCCAGCGGGTGGCAGAGCGGGATGAGGTCGGGGGTGCGCTTGGCGCCCATGATCCCGGCGATGCGCGCGGTGGCGAGGGCGTCGCCCTTGGGCACGCCCTCGCCCCGCAGCAGCTCGATGACGCGCGGCGACACCAGGACCCGGCCGGTGGCACGGGCGGTGCGGGCGGTGACGTCCTTCTCCGAGACGTCGACCATACGGGCCGCCCCCGCGTCGTCGATGTGCGTCAGATGCTGCTGTTCTGTCATCGGTACGGCACTCCCACTGCTCGCCGCGTGCTCGCGTGGGCAGTAACGGTACCCGCTCAGTCGAGCAGCACGACGTCGACCTCCGAGCCCGCCGCGACCTCCGTCGTGTCCTCCGGCACCACGATCAGCGCGTTCGCGTGGGCGAGCGCCTTGACCAGGTGCGATCCGGCACCGCCCACAGGGGTGACCCGGCCGGAGGAGGGGTCGTGGCGGCCGCGCAGGAACTGCCGCCGGCCCTTGGGCGAAGAGGTCAGCTCGCCCTCGCACACGGCCCGCACGGTCGTCCGGAACACCGGCTCCACACCCATCAGGGTGCGGATCGCGGGCCGGACGAACACCTCGAACGAGACGTAGGCGCTGACCGGGTTGCCGGGCAGGGCGATCAGCGGGGTGCGCTCGGGCTCCGGCGGAGCGGCCCCCGCGTCCTCGCCGTCGCCCTCCGCCTCGGCGCGGGCACCGACGTCGATGAAGCCGAAGCCCTGCGGCTTGCCGGGCTGCATCGCCAGCTTGCGGAAGTCGATCTCCTCGCCGAGGGCCTCCTTCACCACGTCGTACGCGCCGACGCTGACACCGCCGCTGGTGACCACGAGGTCCGCCCGGATCAGCTGGTCCTCGACGGTGGCCCGGAAGGTCTCGGCGTCGTCCGCGACAGCGCCCACCCGGTAGGACTGGGCGCCCGCCTCGCGGGCGGCGGCGGTGAGCATGTAGCTGTTGGAGTCGTGGATACGGCCCGGGCCCAGCTCCTCGCCGGGCGGGACCAGCTCGCTGCCGGTGGAGACCACGACCACCCGCGGCCGGGGCCGCACCCGTACCGTGGCCCGGCCGACGGCCGCGAGCAGGGCGATCTGCGGCGGGCCCAGCACCGTGCCGGCGCTCAGCGCCAGCTCGCCCGCGGCGACGTCGCTGCCGCGGGCGCGGACGTGGTCGCCCCGCCCCACGGGCCGGTAGACCCGGACCTCGCCGCCCACGGCGTCGGGGCTCCGGCTCGCGGCCGGCATGCCCACCACCGGAGCGCCGCCGGTGCCGCCGTCGGTCCACTCGACGGGGACGACGGCCTCGGCGCCGGGCGGCAGCGGGGCGCCGGTCATGATCCGGGCGGTCTGCCCGGGTCCCACGGTGGGCAGTTCGCCACTGCCGGCCGCCACGTCACCGATGACGGTGAGCACGGCCGGATGGGATGCGTCGGCGCCCTGGGTGTCGGTGGTGCGGACCGCGTAGCCGTCCATCGAGCTGTTCTCGAAGGGCGGCAGCGCGACCGGCACCATGACGTCCTCGACAAGGACACACCCCTGGGCGTCGAGGAGTTGCAGCTCGATGGGTTCCAGCGGCTTCAGTTGCCGCAGGATGTTGTCGAGGTGCTCCGAGACGGACCAGACGCGGTCGGCCGTGCCGCTGCTCAATCTTGCATCTCCTCGCTGACATACGTGCGCAGCCAGGACCGGAAGTCCGGTCCCAGGTCATCACGTTCGCATGCCAGTCGGACAATCGCACGCAGGTAGTCGCCACGGTCTCCGGTGTCGTAGCGCCGGCCGGTGAAGATGACGCCGTGCACGGGCCCGTCCGGGCCGTCCTCCTGCGCCAGTTCGCGCAGCGCGTCGGTCAGCTGGATCTCGCCGCCGCGGCCGGGCTGGGTCTTGCTGAGCACCCCGAAGACCGAGGGGTCCAGCACATAGCGCCCGATGACCGCGAACGCGGAGGGGGCCTCGCCCGGCGCGGGCTTCTCGACGAGGTCCGTCACACGGACCACGTCGTCGTCAACGGTGGGGACTATGGCGGCGCAGCCGTACAGGTGGATCTGACTCGGGTCCACCTCCATCAGCGCGACGACGCTGCCGCCGTGCCGCTCCTGCACCTCGATCATGCGGCCGAGCAGCGGGTCCCGGGGGTCGATCAGGTCGTCGCCGAGCAGCACCGCGAAGGGCTGGTCGCCGACGTGCGGCTCGGCGCAGAGCACGGCGTGGCCGAGGCCGCGCGGGTCGCCCTGGCGGACGTAGTGCATGGTGGCGAGGTCGCTGGACTCCTGGACCCGTGCCAGGCGTGCCTCGTCGCCCTTGGCGGTGAGCGCCGACTCGAGCTCGTAGTTGCGGTCGAAGTGGTCCTCGAGCGGCCGCTTGTTCCGGCCTGTGATCATGAGGACATCGGAGAGGTTCGCGGCGACGGCCTCCTCGACGACGTACTGGATGGCGGGCTTGTCGACCACCGGCAGCATTTCCTTCGGAGTCGCCTTCGTGGCGGGCAGGAAACGGGTGCCAAGCCCGGCGGCAGGGATGACAGCCTTGCTGATCCGGGTACGCGCGTGAGTCATGGGGCAACGATAACCGCTGTATATGAGGTGAAGATGAAGTTCCGGTTGCTTGATGACGATAGGCGGCGGTTGCACGTCAAATGAGGGACGACAACGCTAGCAAGAGGGAGTTGCGGGAACACCTCCTCCAGGTGAGGCGCGGGTTGACGCCCGGTGACCGCGCGGAGGCCGAACGGGTGATCGCGCAACACGCCCTGGACCTGACCGAATTGTCGCAGGCCCGGACGGTGGCGGCCTACGTGTCGGTGGGCGGCGAGCCCGGCACCCGCGCGCTGCTCGACCTGCTGCGCGAACGCGGGGAGCGGGTGCTGCTGCCTGTCCTGCTCCCCGACAACGACCTGGACTGGGCCCCCTACGAGGGCCCCGGCGGTCTGGTGCGGGCCGCCCGCGGCCTGTACGAGCCGACCGGTCCCCGCCTCGGCCCGGACGCGGTCACCCGGGCGGACGCGGTCCTGCTCCCCGGGCTGGCCGTCGACGGCCGGGGTCTGCGGCTGGGCCGCGGCGGGGGCTCGTACGACCGGGTCCTGGCCCGGCTGGACGCGGCGGGGGCGACGCCGGCGCTGGTGGTGCTGCTGTACGCGCACGAGGTGCTGGACCGGGTGCCCGACGAGCCGCACGACCGGCCGGTCGACGCGGTGGTCACCCCGGAGGGCGTGCGGCGCTTCGAGAAGGGCTGAGGACGGCCGAGGGGCGGGCCCGAAGGCCCGCCCCTGTCGTCGCGCGCCGCCCGCGCGGGCTACGGCGTCAGCGCGAGGGTGTCCTCCGTGGCCCCGTCGACCGGCTGCTTGGTGAAGACCCACGGCAGCAGTTCGCCCTTGGCCCACTTGGTGGTCTGGTCGGTGTAGTGGGAGCTGTAGGCATGGCCGGAGGCTCCCGTCAGATTGATCCACCGGGACTTGTCGAAGTCGTCCAGCGAGACCACCATCCGCATCGACGGCACCCAGACCACCTCGTAGCCGCCGGCCGCGTTCCAGCCGGTCGCGTTGACCGCCGCCTCGCCGCCGCCGAGCTGCCACGGACCGCGGTTGAGCAGCCAGCGGACGACGGCCGGGCCACCGGTGCCCAGGGTCTGGTTGCGCAGCTCCAGCGTGTGGAGACGGCCCCAGCTCCAGGTGTCGATGTTCTTGCCGAGCTTCGCGGTCAGCTCGTAGCGGGCGTCCTTCATGGCCCGGGCCAGCAGCTCGTCGCGGGTGGTGCGGGTCCGGTCGCTGTCCTTGTCGTAGAAGGCCGAGGGGGAGTCCGTCCACCACTGGCTGTCCTGCTCGTCCAGGATGTTGCGCACGACCTCGAACCAGCGGTCGCCGCCGTCCGGCTGCGCCTCGTCGGCGGCGCGCCGGCCGCACTCGCGCACCAGCTGGGACTTGCCGTCGAGGTCGTCGACCGGGCCGGACCGGTCGGCGGCCGGGACGGTCAGGCACTGGCCCTCGGGGCGCAGCTCCTTGGGCAGCTTGTTGCCGAAGGCCAGCTTGAGGACGTTGCGCCAGACGGCGTTGAAGTAGGCCGCGGGCGCCGAGTCGGAGTCCTGGTTGTAGTCCCAGCCCTCCAGCAGCTTCTGGGCGTTGCGGACGTAGTCGTCCTTGTCGTCCTTTATGTCGACCTTCAGCAGGTACGGCACCAGGAGTTTGGCGATCTCGCTGCTGTTGTCGCCCTGCATCTTCTGCATGTCGTCCATGGAGATCAGGCCGCTGTCCTTGATCTTGGACTGGATCAGGTCGTTGATCCGCTGGCTGCGGGTGCCGTAGCCCCAGTCCTGGGTGAGCAGGTAGGGGTACTTGGCCTGGTCGACCACGGCCTGGTTGGCGGTGACGATGTAGCCGCGCTTCGGGTCGCGCTCGTACGGCATCGCGGAGAAGGGGATCCACTTCTTCCACTGGTACCGCGGGTCCCAGCCGGGGGCCGGGTAGGTGCCGTCGTAACCCGCGGCACGGACCGGGATCCGGCCGGGGGCCTGGTAGCCGATGTGCCCCTTGTCGCCCTTGTTGTCGGCGTAGATCAGGTTCTGGGACGGGACGGCGAAGTCGCGGGCGGCGGCCCGGAACTGCTCCCAGCCGGTCGCCGCGTCGAGCTCGAAGACCGCGTCCATGGTGTTGGACGGGTACAGCGCGGTCCAGCGCAGGGAGACCGCGTAGCCCTCGCCGCGGTCGGGCGCGGAGTTCGGGACCGGGGCGCGGTTGCCGACGGTGCGCAGCTCGGCGCTGCGGTCGGAGATCACCGGTCCGTTGCCGGTACTGCGCACCGTGATCGTGCGGTCGTCACCGCCGGCGACCTTGATGGTCTCCTTGCGGGTCTCGAAGGCCCGCTGCTTGCCGTCGTAGAGGTACGAGTCGGCGGTGACCTTCTCCAGGTAGAGGTCGGTCACGTCGGCACCGAGGTTGGTCATGCCCCAGGCGATCGACTGGTTGTGTCCGATGATCACACCCGGCATGCCGGAGAAGGTGTAGCCGGCCACGTCGAAGGGGCAGGCCTCGCCGACGCTGTTGCAGTGCAGGCCCATCTGGTACCAGAGCGAGGGCATCTGCGGGGCCAGGTGCGGGTCGTTCGCCAGCAGCGGCTTGCCGGTGGTGGTGTGCTTGCCGTCGACCACCCAGGAGTTGGATCCGATGCCGTTGCCGTTGGGGCCGAGCAGCGCGGGGATCTGGTCGAGGGTGTCGGAGAGCGAGGCGAGCTGGGACTGGACGTTCTGGGTCGCGTCGGAGGTCGAGGCGGCGTCGGTGCCTGTACCGGTGCCGGTACCTGTACCCGTGCCCGTACCGGTTCCGGTTTCCGTGCCGGTGCCCGTGCCGTCGCCGGTTTCCGTGCCCGCTTCCGTGGTCGTTCCGGCCGGTTCGTACTCGCCGGTGAGCTCGTTGACGTTTCCGCCCTCGACGATCGGCTTGTTCCGGTCGTACGGGTAGGCGGGGTAGAGCTGCTTGATCTGCGCGGGGGTCAGCCGGCTCGACAGCAGCGAGCGGTCGATCTCGTCCTGCATGTTGCCGCGCAGGTCCCAGGCCATCGCCTTGAGCCAGGCGACCGAGTCGACCGGGGTCCACTTCTCCGGCACGTAGTCGTTGCTGAACTTCAGCGCCGCGTACTCGACGGACAGGTCGGCGCCGGAGTGGCCGTCCAAGTAGGCGTTGACTCCGTCGGAGTAGGCCTGAAGGTACTTCTTCGTGGCGGCCGACAGCTTGGTGTCGTACTCCTGCTGCGCGACCCGGCGCCAGCCGAGGGTGCGCAGGAAGGCGTCGGTCTCGACCTGGCCGCTGCCGAACATCTCCGACAGCCGGCCGGCGGTCAGGTGCCGGCGCACGTCCATCTCGTAGAAACGGTCCTGCGCCTGGACGTAGCCCTGGGCGCGGAACAGGTCCTCGGCGGTGTCGGCGTAGATCTGCGGGATCCCGTTGCCGTCGCGCTTCACTTGGACGGCGCCGGTCAGGCCCTTGAGCTGCAGGGTTCCGGTGGTCTGCGGGAGGGAGGCGCGGACGGTGGCGACACTCCAGTACGACCCGTAGACGATGCCCGCCACGAGCACGAGCACGACCCCGATCACAATGAGGCGCGTGCGGCGGGACTTCTTCTTGGCGGGCATCGATGTCCTTCGAAAGGCAGGGTGGACCGATTGCTAGGGGCCACCTTAGGCGTACCGACCCGTAGCTCCCCACGCGGTGTCCTGACCTGTGGACGGAGATCGCCACAACCCCAAGCACAGGTAAAATGTTAGGTAAGGCAATGAACTTCGTTGAAAGGACCGGCTCCTGACTGTCGACCGCCTCAATGAACTCCTGCTGGTGTGCGCCCTCGTGCTGCTCATAGCGGTGGTCGCCGTGCGCCTCTCCTCGCGCAGCGGCCTCCCCAGCCTGCTCCTCTACCTGGGCATTGGGGTCGCGATAGGACAGGACGGGCTGGGAGTCGCCTTCGACAATGCCGAATTGACCCAGGTGTTGGGATATGCCGCACTTGTGGTGATTCTGGCCGAGGGTGGTCTCGGCACCCAGTGGCGGGAGATCAAACCGGCGGTCCCGGCGGCGGCGGTCCTCGCGACGCTCGGCATCGCGGTCAGCGTCGGCATCACGGCCTCGGCGGGGCACTACCTCGTCGGGTTGGACTGGCGGCAGGCGCTCCTGATCGGCGCGGTCGTCTCGTCCACCGACGCGGCGGCCGTCTTCTCGGTGCTGCGCAGGGTGCCGCTGCCGAGCCGGGTGACCGGTGTGCTCGAAGCGGAGTCCGGGTTCAACGACGCCCCGGTGGTCATCCTGGTCGTCGCCTTCTCCGAGCACTGGCCGGTGCACAACTGGGGCCTGCTGCTGGGCGAGATCGCCCTGGAGCTGACCATCGGCGCCGCGGTCGGCCTGGCCGTCGGCATGCTCGGCGCGTTCGCGATGCGCCATGTCGCACTGCCCGCCTCGGGCCTCTACCCGATCGCGGTCCTGGCGATCGCCGTCCTCGCCTACGCGGGCGGGGCGCTCGCGCACGGTTCGGGCTTCCTCGCCGTGTACGTCGCCTCCGTCGTGCTGGGCAACGCCAAGCTCCCGCACCGCCCGGCCACCCGGGGCTTCGCGGAAGGGCTGGCCTGGCTGGCGCAGATCGGCCTGTTCGTACTGCTGGGCCTGCTGGTGACCCCGCACGAACTCGGCGACGACATCGTGCCGGCGCTCGTGGTCGGCCTGGTCCTGACGGTGGTGGCGCGGCCCCTGTCGGTGACGGCGAGCCTGCTGCCGTTCCGGACGCCGTTCCGCGACCAGGTGCTGCTGTCCTGGGCCGGGCTGCGCGGGGCGGTGCCCATCGTCCTCGCCACGATCCCGATGGTGGCGGGCGTCCGGCAGAGCGAGCGCATCTTCAACATCGTCTTCGTCCTGGTGATCGTGTACACCCTCGTGCAGGGCCCGACGCTGCCCTGGGTCGCCCGCAGACTCCGCCTCGGCGACCCGGGGGCCGCGGAGGACCTGGGGATCGAGTCGGCGCCCCTGGAGCGGCTGCGGGGGCACCTGCTGTCGATGCGGATCCCGCCGCACTCGCGCATGCACGGCGTGGAGGTCGGCGAACTGCGGCTGCCACCGGGTGCGGCCGTCACCCTGGTCGTCCGCGAGGGCAAGAGCTTCGTCCCGCTGCCGACGACGGTGCTGCGGCACGGTGACGAACTTCTCGTCGTCGCCACCGACCCGGTGCGGGACAAGGCGGAGGCCCGCCTGCGGGCGGTGGGACGCGGCGGCAAGCTGGCCGGATGGCTGGAATCGGACGGTGGGGCCGGCCGTTAACATGGCTGTCGACAGTCACCACCAACTCTGTCTGATGCAGAGCTGGCGCGACCGCCCGGCGGCCGGACAGATCCGGTATCTACCTCGGTCATGCGCGAGAGGACAGCTCTCGGCGCACAGGAACGCGACCAGGCGTCCAGGGTGCGCTACCAGGCGGCGGAAAGGCCCGGCCGTGGGATCCACGGTCACTCGTACGTCCCGCTCGTCCCGAGCATCCCGCTCGTCCCGCCCTTCGGGCTCCTCCCGCCGTTCCCGCGGCGCGGGGCGCCCGGGATACGGGCACCTGCTGCGCACGCCCGGTGCGTGGGCCTTCCTGCTGCCCGGGTTCGCCGCGCGCCAGCCCTTCGCGATGCTGACCATCGGCATCGTGCTGCTGGTGCAGCACACCACCGGCTCCTACGGCACCGCCGGTGCCGTCTCGGCCGTCACCGGCGTCTCCATGGCGCTGTTCGCCCCGCAGAGCGGCAAGCTCTCCGACCGCTTCGGGCAGGGCGCCGTACTGCTGCCCGGGGTGATCGTCCACTCGGCGTCCGGGACGCTGCTCGCCGTACTCGCACTCGCGCACGCGCCCCTGTGGGCGCTGCTGGCGGTGGCGGTGCCCACCGGCGCCTCGGTCCCGCAGGTCGGGCCCATGGTGCGGGCGCGCTGGGCGGCCACGCTGCCGGCCGGGTCACCGCTGCTGCAGACGGCGGCGGCGTTCGAGTCGGTCACCGACGAGTTCACCTTCGTCATCGGGCCGGTGCTGGCCACGGCGCTGGCCACCGGGGTGCACCCGGCGGCCGGGCTGCTGTCCGAGGCCGTGCTGACGCTGGCCGGCGGCCTGCTCTTCGCCGCCCAGCGGCGGACCGCCCCCGTCCCGGCCCGGGCCGTCCCGGGAGGCCGGGAGCGCCGGGCCTCGGCGCTGACCGTGCCGGGCGTACGGGTGCTGGCCGTGGCCTTCCTCGGCATCGGCGCCGTCTTCGGCGGCATGCAGGTCTCCATGACGGCCTTCACGGAGGAGATCGGGCGGCCCGGCATCAACGGCCTGCTCTACGGGACCTTCGCTGCCGGCAACATGCTCGCGGGGCTCGCGTGCGGCGCCGTCGCCTGGAAGTCCGGGCCCAAGCGGCGCATGCTCGTCGGCTACACGGCGCTGACCCTGGCCACCTCGATGCTGTGGGCGGCGCACGCCGTGCCCCTGCTGTGCGGGCTCGGGCTGCTGGTCGGGCTCACCATCGCCCCGGCCCTGATCACCGGCTACACCCTGGTCGAGTCGCTGGTGCCCGCGGCGGTCCGCACGGAGGCGTTCACCTGGCTGACCGGCGCGGTGGCGCTGGGCCAGGCCGCGGCCGCCACCGCCGCCGGACGGCTGGCCGACGGGATCGGGGCGAGCGCCGGGTTCACCGTGCCGCTGGTGGGCACCGGGCTGGCCCTCGTCACGCTGGCGGCACTGCGCGAACGGCTCGCGCCGAGGCCGTCCGAAGTGGTCGCGGCACGCGGTGACGGAACCGGCCGCGGCAGTGGCATCGGTCACCGAGAGCCGGTCGCGGTGGACTGACGACGCGGAATACTGCACTATTGACCGTCGTTAGCACTCACTGAGTCAGAGTGCCAGGAGGAGCAAGTGCCGACGTACCAGTACCAGTGCACCGCCTGCGGCGAGGGCCTCGAGGCGGTGCAGAAGTTCACCGACGACCCGCTGACCGAGTGCCCGGCGTGCAACGGCCGGCTCCGCAAGGTCTTCTCCGCGGTCGGCGTCGTCTTCAAGGGATCCGGCTTCTACCGGACGGACAGCCGCGGCTCGTCGTCCAGCAGCACCCCGGCCGCCAAGAGCGGCAGCTCGGAGTCGAAGTCCTCTTCGGACTCCAAGAGCAGCAGCTCGGCCGGCTCCTCCAGCGGTTCCACCGGCAGTAGCGGCAGCGGCAGCGCGGCGAGCACCTCGGCCGCCTGAGCGGAGCCCACGGCACCATCGCCTGGTGAAGGCCCCCGTCGCGGGCGACGGGGGCCTTCGGCGTGCCCGCAGGACCGGTTTCGTGCTGCAGCGCCGAGGCCTCCGGTCGCAGACTGGAGACATGCTGAGTGGTTGGGTCGTCGACCGACCCGGGCCCATGATCACGGAGCCACTGGTACGGGTCGGGCGCCCCAAGCCGGTGCCCGGACCGCGTGAACTGCTGCTGTGCGTGGAGGCGTGCGGCGTCTGCCGTACCGACCTGCACCTGGCGGAGGGGGACTTGCCGCCGCACCGCCGCGAGACCGTCCCCGGGCACGAGGTGGTCGGACGGGTCATCGGCACCGGCGAGCTCGTCAGCCGCTTCGCCGAGGGCGACCGGGTGGGCGTCGCCTGGCTCCGCGGCACCTGCGGGAGCTGCGCCTACTGCCTGACCGGCCGCGAGAACCTGTGCCCGTACTCGCTCTACACCGGCTGGGACGCCGACGGCGGCTTCGCCGACTTCACCTCCGTGCCCGAGGACTACGCCTACGCCCTGCCCGAGGACACCGACGGCCGCGACGCCGTGCACCTGGCGCCCCTGCTGTGCGCGGGCATCATCGGCTACCGCGCGCTGCGCCGCAGCGACCTGCCGGCGGGCGGCCGGCTGGGCATCTACGGCTTCGGCGCCTCCGCGCACATCGCCGCCCAGGTAGCGCTGGCCGAGGGCGCCACCGTGCATGTGCTGACCCGGTCGGAGCGGGCGCGGGAACTCGCGCTGGAGCTCGGTGCCGCCTCCGCGGGGGCGGCGGCGGAGCGGCCACCGGAGCCGCTGGACGCGGCCATCCTCTTCGCGCCGGTCGGCGACCTGGTGCCGCCGGCACTGGAGGCCCTGGACCGGGGCGGGACGCTGGCGGTCGCGGGCATCCACCTGACCGACATCCCGGCACTGAACTACCAGCGTCATCTGTTCCAGGAGCGCAATCTGCGCAGCGTCACCTCCAACACACGACAGGACGGACAGGAGTTCCTGGCCCTGGCCGCCAGGATCGGGATCCGGGTGACCGCCACCCCCTATCCCTTGGACCACGCGGACCGGGCGCTGTCCGACCTGGCCGCCGACCGCGTCAACGGTGCGGCGGTGCTGGTGCCGGACTGAGTGCGGGACTGAGTGGTGGACGGGGGGGCGGGACCGGGTGGGGGTGTGACCGGGTGGGGGACGGAGTGGACGGAGCGACAGCGACAAGGAGGCACCGCCATGGACACCAGCCACGGACCGGTCGTGGTCGGCACGGACGGCTCGCCCCGCGCCACCGCCGCGGTGATGTGGGCCGCCGGCGAGGCCGTGCTGCGTGATCGCCCGCTGCACATCCTGCACGCGACCGGCCTCGAGACCCGTTCCGGCAGGAACCTGTCCCCCGAGACCGCACAGCTGGTCCTCGACAGCGCCCGCACGCTGCTGGACGAAGCGGCGGCATCGGCCACCGCCCGCTACCCGGACCTTGCGGTCACCACCTCACTCGGCAAAGGCAAACCCGCCGACACCCTGCTGGAACAGTCCGGCTCCGAGGGCCTGACCGTCGTCGGCTGCCGTGGACGCGGTGGCTTCCACGCGCTGCTACTGGGCTCGGTCGGGCTGCGGGTGGCGACCCATGCGCACGGGCCCGTGGTCGTCGTGCGGGGCAGCGAGCAGCCGTCCACCGGTGTCGTCCTGGTCGGGATCCGGGACGAGACCGATCTGGCCACCGTGCGCTTCGCCGCCGACGAGGCCCGGCTGCGGAAGGCCACCCTGCGCCTCCTCACCGCGTGGAGCCTGCTCGGGGCGGTGGGCGAGATGGTGCCCGGGCTGGACGACGCCACGTCGGTCGGCGACCGGGAGGCGGCGACGGAGCAGAACGTCGCCGACACGATCCGCGAGGAGTACCCGGACCTCACCGTGACCGTGGACCTGGTCAAGGCCTCCTCCGCGGGCGGTGCCCTGGTGGATGCCTCGGCCCATGCCGATCTGCTCGTCGCGGGTGCTTTCCGGCACCAGCACGGCGGCGTCCGGCTGGCCCATGTGACCCATGCCGTGCTCCACCACGCCCACTGCCCCGTGGCGGTCTTCCACCACGCCTGACCGGCCGCGCCCGACCGGCCCCTCGACGGGCCTCGGCGGCTTCGGCGGCTTCGGCGGCTTCGGCGGCTTCGGCGGCTTCGGCGGCTTCGGCGGCTTCGGCGGCTTCGGCGGCTTCGGCGGCTACACGATGCGTATGAGACTGCCGGTGACATGGGTGGGGACGATGCGTATCCACAGATCGTCCTCACCCCCGGACCACGGGCCAGGGTGGGTCTCCAGCGCGCAAGCGTCCTCGGGATCGACGACGTGTTCGACAACCCCGAGGACGAGCACACTCCATCCCGCGCTGAGACAGGCGTCGAGCTGGTCGACCTCGAAGGCGATCTCGCTGCCCTTGGCGAGGGACGGGGGCGCGTCCGGGGCCGTGCGGTAAACGATGGCCCCGTCGACGACCGCGTAGTTCACCGGGACGACCGCGGGGTGTCCGCCGCCGGTGGTGAGCGCGATCCTGCCGACGTCATGGCCGGAAAGCCTGGTCCAGCACTCCTGCGACGGCATCTCCTCCATCACCGGCGGACCGACGGTCTCCGTCTCCCCGGGCAGGTGCTCGGCGTCACCTCCCAGCAGATGGCTCGCGGTGGTCCGCAACGCACCCGCGAGCCGGAGCAGGGCGTTGGTCCCGATGGTGTGGTGACACTGTTCCTCCACGTACCGCACATAGCTCGGCGTCATGCCGGCCTTGGCGGCCACCTCCTCGCGGCTGAGCCCCAGTTGTTCCCGCCGCTGTGCGACGCGACGGCTGACGTCCCCCGGATGGGCTCGCGACCTTTCGGACGGGCCGTCGCGCAATGACTGCCTGGGCACGTCGACCACCTCCCGCTCTCGGGCTCGGACGCTTCGGTTCGTTACCAGCTAGCACACCACCGCGAGCGCCGAGCCGCCAGACCCGTCCGACTCATCCCCTCGAACGAGTGACCGAGTTATCCACAACCGGTCAGTACTCCACAGGGCGCCGAGGGGCCGCGACGCGATGCGTCATGGTGGTCCCGCCAGGCCGGATGCGCCGGTGGGCGAAGGCCCGATGACGGGGGTGGTCGAGATGGTGGACAGCGGTGGAGCCACGCTGTGGACGGACGGTGGCGGCGCTCCGGTCCCACCGGCGGGCGCGGGGACGGGAGCGCCCGCCCCGTGCGCGGTTCCGGTGTTCGCGCCGATCAGGGCGGGCGGCGGGCGGCACCGGTTGCGCCGGGCGCTGCGCCGGCGGCGGCGGATGATGGCCGCGGGCCTGGCGATGACGGCGGCCGCGCTGGCCGCCGCGGCCCCGCGGACGGATCCGCACTCCGGACGGTCGGGGCGGGAAGGCACCGCTCCCGCCGCCACTGTCGGCCGGGACATGGTGCGGGCGCCGGTGCGCATCGCGGACGCGGCGGCGGCCGGGCTGGTGCGGCCGGGCGACCGGGTGGACATCCTCGCCTCGGCGCGCGTGGTGGCCCGCGGGGCGCCCGTGGTGGCGGTGCCCTCCCCCGCCTCCGGGGGTCAGGGCGTCGCGCCGGCCGGCGTGGACGGGGGCGGGGTCGGAGACGGCGCGCTGATCGTGCTGTCGGTCCCGCCCGGGACGGCGGCCGCGCTGTCCGGCGCCGCGGCGTCCTCGCCCCTGGCGGTGACGCTGCGCTAGCCGTACGCCGTGAGAAAGGCAACCGGCGGGAGGGCCGCGGCGCGCACCCCTTACTCTCGGAGGCCGAACCGCTCAACCACCTCCGTCACCGCCGGCTTTCACGCCGGCAGCGCCCGGCGGACACCACCGGCCCCACGGGTCCCCCGGGCCGAACTGCACGGTCGTTCTTCGAAAGGAAATCGTCCCTTGAAGGGCTTCAAAGCCTTCCTACTGCGTGGCAACGTCGTCGAGCTCGCTGTGGCGGTCGTCGTCGGCGCCGCGTTCAGCAAGATCGTCGACGCGTTCGTGAAGGGCCTCATCAATCCGGTGATCGGTGCCATCGGCACCAAGAACCTCGACGGTTACATCCTCTGCATCGAGCCGCCCTGCTCCGTCGTCAACGGCGAGCTCAAGCAGGGTGTGGGCCTCCTGTGGGGCGCGGTCGCCGGCGCGGCGCTGACGTTCCTCATCACGGCCGCGGTCGTGTACTTCCTGCTGATCCTGCCGATGAACAAGCTCAACGACCGGCGCAAGGCGGGCAAGGAGGACGCGGTGGCCGGCCCGACGGAGCTGGAGCTGCTGACCGAGATACGCGACCTGCTCGCCCGCCAGCAGCAGGGCTACGGCGGCGCACCCGGCGTCCCCTCCCCCTCCCCCTATGGCCACGGCGGGACCAACCGGACACATCAATAGCGTCCGTCCGCCTCAGATGTGGTGCGGGGGCTTCTCGTCGAGGAAGCGCGCGAGATCTCCCGCACCGCCCTGGCCGGGACGCTCGCCCCACCCGGTGTCGGTGTCGTCGGACGACTGCCGGTCCAGCGGGTCGTCGAAGACCAGAGCCGCCGGATCGCGCGGCGCTCGTGGGGAGGAGGCCGCTGCGGGCCCGGTGGCGGGGTCGGGGGCCGGTTCGGGGGTGCTGCTCATGCCGTCCAGGGTACGGGGCGGTCCACCGCGCCCGGCCACGACGAGGGCCCGGCCGCACGCACGCGGGCGACGCACGACCGGGCCGGCCCGGGAAAGGGGTCGAGCCCCGGCACAGGGGGGTGGCACCGGGGCTCGAGTCTGTGGGGTGGTGGCGCGGGCGCCGGCAGCGGCGCCCGCTCGGGGTCAGGCGGCCTCGATGGACAGCCCGGTAGCGCGCGCCATGCGCTTGAGGTCCGCAAGCGCGTGCTTCTCGATCTGCCGGATCCGCTCACGCGTCAGCCCGTGCTGCTTGCCGACCTCGGTCAGCGTGCGCTCGCGGCCGTCCACGATCCCGTACCGCGCCCGGATGATGGACGCCGTCCGGTCGTCGAGCCGGTCGATCAGATCCTCCAGTTCCTCACGCCGCAGCATGACGAGTACGGAGTCCTCCGGCGAGGCCGCCGAGGTGTCCTCGACGAGATCGCCGAACTGGGTCTCGCCCTCGTCGTCCACCGACATGTTCAGGCTCACGGGGTCGCGTGCCCAGTCGAGCACGTCGGCGACCCGTTCCGGGGTGGAGTCGAGCTCGGCGGCGATCTCCGCGGGCTCCGGGTCGCGCCCGTGCTCGCGGTTGAACTCGCGCTGCACCCTGCGCACCCGCCCCAGCTCCTCCACCAGGTGGACGGGAAGCCGGATGGTGCGCGACTGGTCCGCGATGGACCGGGTGATCGCCTGACGGATCCACCACGTCGCGTACGTGGAGAACTTGAAGCCCTTGCTGTAGTCGAACTTCTCGACGGCGCGTACCAGGCCTGCGTTGCCCTCCTGGATCAGGTCGAGCAGCGGCAGGCCGCTGCGCGGATAGCGTCGCGCGACGGCGACGACCAGGCGCAGGTTGGAACGGATGAAGACGTCCTTGGCCCGCGCACCCGCGGCGGCGATCGCTTCCAGTTCCTCTCGGCCGGCGTCCGCTCCCTGACCCAGCTCCTCACCCGCGAGGAGCTGCTCGGCGTAGACGCCGGCCTCGATCGCCCTGGAAAGCTCGACTTCCTGCGCGGCGTCCAGCAGCGGCGTACGCGCGATCTCGTCGAGGTACATGCCGACCAGGTCGCGGTCGGCCATCTCGCCGTGGCCTGCGCGAGCGCTGCTCTTCCCGCCTGCGGTGCTGCGGGCGACGGCACGGGTTGCCATGCGTGCTCCCTTGCGAAGGTTCGGTCGGGTGTCGGATCGAATGAGCTGCCCTCCAGCAGCTTCACGCGTGCCTTTCGGCTGCCCACTCGAAAAGAGATAACGACTGGAATCCGGACACAATTCCCAAGCACAGCCCCGTTTTTTACGATCTTGCAGTACCCTGTCCGGCCACAGCCGGAGGTGGATCATTGTCCGAGTCCGTCGAAGTGCAGGTCAGACCGGGTGGGGAGGAGGACCTGAAGGCCCTCACCGACCTGTACAACCACTACGTCCGTGAGACGCCGGTCACGTTCGACCTGGAGCCGTTGTCACTGGAACAGCGCCGCCCTTGGCTGCTCTCCCACCCGGAAGACGGACCGCACCGCCTTTTGGTTGCCCACGGGACGAAACCCGACGGCACGCCGGGCCTGCTCGGATACGCCACGAGCAGCCCGTTCCGCCCGAAGGCCGCGTACTCCACCTCTGTGGAGACCTCCGTGTACTGCGCCCCGGAGGCCGGCGGCCGCGGCGTCGGCACCGCGCTCTACGCCGCGCTCTTCGAGGCCCTGCGGGGCGAGGACGTGCACCGCGCCTACGCCGGCATCGCGCAGCCCAACGAGGCGTCCGTCCGGCTGCACGCCCGCTTCGGCTTCCGCCCGCTGGGCGTCTACCGCGAGGTCGGCCGGAAGTTCGGCCGCTACTGGGACGTCGCCTGGTACGAGAAGGACCTGGCCTGACCCGGCACAGTCAGCGCAGCCAGGGAAGGTCCCCCACCACGCCGTTCTCCGGCTGGAGCCCCCCGGCGATGACCCGGCAGATCTCGCCGAGCTGGCGCACCTGCTCCTCCGACAGCCGGTCGAAGATCGCCCCGCGCACCGCCTCCACATGGCCGGGAGCGGCCTCGGCGAGCGCCGCGAAACCCTCGTCGGTGAGGACCGCGAGCTGCCCGCGCCGGTCGGAGGGGCAGTTCTCGCGGCGGACCCACCCGTTCTCCTCCAGGCGGGAGATGGCGTGGGAGAGCCTGCTGCGCGTAATCTTCGAGCGTTCCGCCAGCTCCGTCATGCGCATCCGGCGGTCGGGGGTCTCCGAGAGCCACACCAGCAGCGAGTAGTACGCGTGGGGCATTCGCGCGTCGCGCTGGAGCTGCCGGTCGAGTGCGTCCGAGACCAACTGGGTGGACGCCATGTAAGCGCGCCAGGCGCGCTGCTCGTCCTCGCTCAGCCAGCGGGGCTCGGGAGCTCTCGTGGTCATGGTTCCACCCTACGGATTCGACCTTGAACTTTCAAGCAATTGTCGGTATCTTCCCCCCTGCTAGCTTGAAACTTCAATAAACTCAGGCGAGGGATCCGTATGACGACCGCCCAGACCGCCCCGGACGCAGCCCCCTCCCCGCCGCGCGCGGCCATCCGCACCCGGGTACGGATCCCGCTGCGCTTCCCCGACGGCTGGGCCACCCCGGCCGACGTCTTCACCTTCACGGACCTCGCCGACGGCAAGGAGCACATCGCGCTCGGCCTCGGCGCACACAAGGGCGTGGCGTCGCCGCTGGTCCGCCCGCACTCCGAGTGCCTTACGGGCGACGTCTTCGGCTCCGCGCGCTGCGACTGCGGCCCCCAACTGCGCGAAGCCGTGCAACGCATCGCCGAGACCGGCGGCTATCTGCTCTACCTGCGCCAGGAGGGCCGGGGCATCGGCCTGTACGCCAAGCTCGACGCGTACGCCCTCCAGGACGAGGGCCTGGACACCTACGCCGCCAACCGCGCCCTCGGCCGCCTCGACGACGAACGCGACTACACCGCCGCCGCCCAGATGCTCGGCGCCCTCGGCGTCGACGCGATCCGCCTGCTCAGCAACAACCCCGACAAGGCGGAACAGCTGACCGCGCTCGGCGTCACGGTCGACGAGCGGGTGCCGACCGGGGTCCACCTGTCCGAGGACAACGTGCGCTACCTGCGCGCCAAGGCCGAGCACACCCACCACACCCTCGACCTCCCGGCCTGAGGAGGCCTCCATGCGCATGCCCGCCCTCTACCTCTCGCACGGCGCCCCGCCGCTCGCCGACGACCCGGTGTGGCCGGGCGAACTGGCCGCCTGGTCCGCCGGTCTCCCGCGCCCCACGGCGATCCTCATGATCTCCGCGCACTGGGAGGAGGCACCGCTCGCGCTCGGCGCCACCACCACGGTCCCGCTCGTGTACGACTTCTGGGGCTTCCCCCGCCACTACTACGAGGTGCAGTACGCGGCCCCGGGCGCGCCCGCCCTGGCCGACTCCGTTCGCAAGCTGGTGCGCGCCGCGGGAACCCCCGTCCAGGACATCCCGGAGCGGGGCCTGGACCACGGGGCGTACGTCCCACTCGTGGAGATGTACCCGGACGCCGACATCCCCGTACTGCAGGTCTCGATGCCCACGCTCGACCCGCAGAAGCTCATGGACGTCGGGCGCAGGCTCGCCCCGCTGCGCGACGAGGGCGTGCTGATCGTCGGCAGCGGCTTCTTCACGCACAACCTCGCCGCGCTGCGCCACGCCGGCGGGGTGCCGGGCTGGTCGGCGGAGTTCGACGACTGGGGGCACCGCGCGCTCGAGGCGCACGACGTGGACGCCCTGCTGGACTTCGAGCACAAGTCCCCCGCCGGGCGGCTCGCCCACCCGCGGACCGAGCACTTCGCCCCGCTCTTCGTCACCATGGGCGCGGCAGAGGACGACCTCGGCGACCAGCGCAGCGCCATCGACGGCTTCTGGATGGGCCTGGCCAAGCGGTCCGTGCAGTTCGGCCGGTAGTCTCCGCAACGCAACGGGAAGGGCCCCGCTTCCTCCCATGAAGCGGGGCCCTTCGCCGTGCTCGCCGTCCGGCGTGCCGTCGTCGTCGACGCGTCCGTCAGTGGGCGATCACCGGGACGGCGACGTCCTCCGCGCCCTCGGCGTCCTTGTTGCCGGACGCCGCGACCACGCCGCCGCCACCACCGGTGTTGACGAAGGTGAAGGCGATGATCGCGGAGAGGGCGAGGATGCCGACCGCCCACCAGATCGCGGCGGAGTAGCCGTGCACGGCAGCGGCGTTGACGAAGCCCTGCTTGCCGAGCGTGCGGGCCTCGGCGGCGTGCGCGGCGACCCACGTGGTGGTCGCGCTGGCCGCGATCGTGTTCAGCAGCGCCGTGCCGATGGCACCGCCGACCTGCTGCGAGGTGTTGACCATGGCGGAGGCGACACCCGCGTCACGCGGCTCGACACCGTGCGTGGCCAGGCTCATGGCCGGCATGAAGGCCGTACCCATGCCGAGGCCGAGCAGGATCTCCGCCGGCAGGATCAGGCCCGCGTACGAGCTGTCGACCGACAGCTGGGTCAGCAGCAGCATGCCCAGGCCCGCCACCAGGAAGCCCGGGGCCATCAGCAGGCGCGGACGGACGCGGGTCATCAGGCGCGCGCCGATCTGCGTCGAGCCGGTGATCATGCCCGCGATCATCGGGAGGAAGGCGAAGCCGGTCTTCAGCGCGGAGTAGCCCTGGACGACCTGCAGGTAGTAGGTGAGGAAGAGGAACAGGCCGAACATCGCGATGATGGCCAGACCCAGCGAGAGGTAGACGCCACCGCGGTTGCGGTCGGTCACCACGCGCAGCGGCAGCAGCGGGGCCTTCACGCGGGCCTCGACGACCACGAACGCGACGAGCAGCACGACCGAGGCCACGAACAGGCCGATCGTCATGTTCTCGCTCCAGCCGTGGGTCTCGGCGCGGGTGAAGCCGTAGACCAGGGAGACCAGACCCGCGGTGGCGAGCACGACACCGGGGATGTCCAGACCGCTGCTGTTGCGGCTGCCGGCGGGCTCGTGGACGAAGCGCAGGGCACCGAACACGGCGACGGCGGCGAAGGGGATGTTGACGAAGAACGTCCAGCGCCAGTCCAGGTACTCGGTGAGCACACCGCCGAGGATCAGGCCGACGGCACCGCCACCACCGGCGATGGCGCCGTAGATGCCGAACGCCTTGGCGCGCTCCTTGGCCTCGGTGAACATCACCGCGAGGAGCGACAGCGCGGCCGGCGCGAGCAGCGCACCGAAGGCACCCTGCAGCGCGCGGGCGCCGAAGAGCACCGCCTCGTTGGCCGCGGCGCCGCCGATCGCGGAGGCGGCGGCGAATCCGATCAGGCCGGTGACGAAGGTACGGCGGCGGCCCCACAGGTCGGCGATGCGTCCGCCGAAGAGCAGCAGGCCACCGAAGACGAGCGCGTAGGCCGTGATGACCCACTGCTTGTTGGCGTCCGAGATGCCCAGGTCGGTCTGAGCGGAGGGCAGGGCGATGTTCACGATGGTGCCGTCGAGGACGACCATCAGCTGGGCTATCGCGATGAAGGCCAGCGCCTTCCAGCGCTGGGCGTGTGCCAGATCAGGCATGGGTGGACTCACTAACGGTACGAAGAGATGACGACATTGAAGACGAAGAGGACTTACGGTACGTAAAGGAAATGTTGTGGGCGAGTGAATTACGCGGGGGCGCCCGTTCGGCAGGCGGAGCTCAACGACATTGCCGCAGGTCCTCGAAAGTGGCCGAGTCACCCGGGAGTTCGGAGCGCGCCGGCGCCTCCAGGCCGTCCACGAACAACTGGAGATGACGGCGGATGAAGCGCTCCATGCTGCCGCAGTGCTTGCCGGGCAGCGGCCGCGTCAGCTGACTGACGGCCACCATCACGTCGCCGACGTCGATGTCGGTACGGAGCCGTCCGGACCGCCTCCCGGCGGCCATCAGCTCCTCGATCGCGTGCTCCAAGCGTATGCGGCCCTCCTCGAGCCGCGGATCCCCCTTGCCGAATCCGGTGGAGAGCATCGGACACAGCGCGCCCACACGCTCGTCGGCCGCCTCGTGCACGAAGCGGCGCAGCGCGTCGAAGGCGTCCGGCTCCTGCGCCAGCGCTTCCTCGGCTCGCTGGGTGATCCGGTCCATCACCGACAGGGCCACCTGGAGCGAGAGCTCCTGGCGGTCGGCGAAGTGCCGGTAGACAGTGGCGTTGCCCACGCCGGCCCGTTTGGCGATCTCGTCGAGCGGGGCGTCGGTCCCGTGCTCCAGGAGTGCCTCGCGGGCGGCGACGATGATCCGCTCGCGGTTGCGCGTGGCGTCCGCGCGGAGCTTCACTGCGGCGGCTACTGCCATGGCGGGCACTCCTCTCTGTCCCTCGGTGGCGCTCGGTTCCGGGGAGCGAGTCCCCGTTTGTGCGACGTAGGTGTAAACGGGGAGCCGTTCCCCGGATATTTCGGCGCCGCTTGTGAGCTGAGTCACAAGCAACGGGGGTGGATACGGCCGCGCTTGGGAGCACCCGTCCCACCGGCCCCCACGCACGGGAAGGGCCCCGGACGCTGTCGCGCGCCCGGGGCCCTTCCGCACTTTCCGATACCTGCTCCGCTTACTCCACGACGAGCTCGACCGGGATGTTGCCCCGGGTCGCCTTGGAGTAGGGGCAGACCTGGTGGGCCTGCTCGATCAGGGCGCGGCCGGCCTCGTTCTCCAGCTCCGACGGCAGCTCGGCGCGGAGCACGACCGCCAGGCCGAAGCTCGTGTCGTCCTTGCCGATGGTCACCTCAGCGGTCACGGAGATCTCGCTGGTGTCCACCTTCGCCTGCCGCCCGACCAGGGCGAGGGCGCTGGCGAAGCACGCGGCATAGCCGGCCGCGAAGAGCTGCTCGGGGTTGGTGCCCTGACCGTTGCCGCCGAGCGCCGGCGGCATGGCGAGCGCCAGGTCGAGCTGTCCGTCGGAGCTGACGGCACGCCCGTCACGGCCGTTGGCGGTGGCGACGGCGGTGTACAGCGGGTCCATGAGACATCCTCTTTCGATCGGTTGCGATCCCGTTGACGACAAGTAGAGCACACAACCGAGTTGCACACAACTAAAACGTGGACGGCCGAGCTACCCTGTACCCATGACCGCCACCGCGCCCGCCCGTGCCGGGGACCACCTCCGGCTCGAGAACCAGATCTGCTTCTCCCTGCACGCCGCATCGCGCGCCTTCGGCGGCGTCTACCGCGTCGTGCTCAAGGACCTCGGCCTCACCTACCCCCAGTACCTGGTGATGCTCGTGCTCTGGGAGCACGGCGCCCTGCCGGTCAAGAAGATCGGCGAGCACCTGCGCCTCGACTCCGGCACCCTCTCCCCGCTCCTCAAGCGCCTCGAGGCCACCGGTCTCGTCCGCCGCGAGCGCTCCGCCGACGACGAGCGCTCCGTCACGGTCCACCTCACCGACGCCGCCACGGCGCTCCACGAGAAGGCCCTCCAGATCCCTCGCCGCATCTCCGCGGCCACTGGCCTCGGCCTGGACGAGATCAACGACCTGCGCACCCGCGTCGACCGCCTCACCGCCGCCCTCACCGCGGCCGACCTCGACGACGGCCCGCCCTGCGGCTGACGCCCCTCGCGCGGCGCCACACCCCCGCGGCCCGGAGCGATCGCCGGCACACCCCTGACCCTCATCCGCTAGGCTGTCCCACGCTTCCGCCTCAGTAGCTCAGGGGATAGAGCACCGCTCTCCTAAAGCGGGTGTCGCAGGTTCGAATCCTGCCTGGGGCACAAGGGAAAAGACCCCGGACCGATCAAGGTCCGGGGCCTTTGACATCCACTTTCGACATCAACGGCAGCGGTCGACGGCAGCTATCACGCTGGTCTTCCGCCTCTGGATGTGGTCTTTCCGCCTGCCGTGTCGTGCCCCAAAACCGCTTGCGACCGAGCTCTACCGACGTGACACGATGCCGGTCCGGCATGGTCGACAAGGGGGTGCGGACGTGACCAAGGACGAGGCCGTCAGGCAGCTGAAGATGCTCGCGCGGTCGCGTGCGTTCGGACGGCCCGTGGGCTCTGATCGGCTCATCGCAGCGGCTCTCGACGCCCTCCTGGCCGACGTGGACACGCCGTCCCTGCCACTCCTTGCCGGCCTCGGGCGGCGCGAGGAACCCGAAGCGCCCGAGCTGTTCGATCAGGTGATGGACGAGCTCGGCTTCGTCTTCGAACCACCGGCGGATCCGACTGCCGCTCGTTGGGAACTGGCCTACTGGCTTGCCGAGCAGATCGCCGATGGGTCGCTCGACCCCGCAACCGGCGCGGACATGATCTGGACCGAAGCAGCCAGTGAACTCCGGTATCCGCCTGAGTTGGAGCCCATCGTCTCGTGCGCCATCGCGCTCGACGACTGGAACGAGAACTGGTCAACCCCGTGGGAAGAGATCACCAGCGATGTCGTCCTCGCTGTTCACGAACTGCTGCGGAACCGAGCGTCGTCAGCCCCGAGGCACTGAGCCCGCGTCACAGGGTTGATCGCCTAGGTGGGCCCAGGTCAGCGGGCTCCCGCATCACTTCCAGAAGAACTGGCCGTTGCCGGGCGGAGATGAACGACCATGCGTGACGTGACACTGGCCGGAAGGCGCTTTGTGGTAACTCGATTCACCAACATCATCGATGACTGCTGGACCATGGAATATGCGGAGCTGGGTGGCGATCTGGAGATTGCTGTGTCGCGCTCATTCGAAGCACCTGATGACCAACTAGAGGTCTGGGCATCCGCAGAACTGTCCCCCGCCCTCACAGCAGCTGCACTTGAGGACGCACGATCCTGGCTCTCTGATACCGACTGACGGCCGCCAGATCTCGCGGGAAGCTCCGCGCGTAGCTCTCGCAGCACAGTTTCAGGTTGCACACGGCTCCCCGCAAACGGGTGGTGTACAGCAGCGAAGTACAGCAACCTCCGCGCCCACGGCCAACCATCACCAGCCCCAGGCGACTGGCCCGGCGTGCCGGGCAGACCTCAGCGACCGTCGTGCCCATAGTTCGCGTCGAGGGGATCGGCGTGCCACAGCCGTGCCAGGTTAGGCGGTGTCGAATGGGGACCCACCGGGAACAGCGTGACGGGGTCGCTTTGCCGCAGGTCAGCGTCCGCCCAGGTGAGGCGCGGTCCGCAGCCTCAGTCTTCCAAACTGGGTGTGCACCGCTACGAAGTCAGATGGATGAGGCAGACGACCCTGTTCGCACCCCGGGTCCCGTCCTTTACCGTGCGGGCGGCCTCACCTCGCGACAGCCTACGCGGGTACGTGGACTCCATCCCGAGCCGCCCCAGCACTAGCCCTCAACGCCCAGCTTCGTAAAATGCGAGGCACGATGATTCTCAACGTAACTTGCGGCGATCGCCAGTGGTTCGCTGAAACAGGCGACGAAATCTCCTCGGTGGTTGCAGAGGCTATGGGTTCCCTACAGGGCTGGAACCAGCAAGGCGAACATTGGTTCCCGGGCACCACCGCTTGGTTTGCGTGGTCGGACCGCCGGCACATGGATAGAGCGGATATGCCGAACAACTTCCTTGTGGTCTCCATTAATAAAGAGACCGGCTACGGTGGTCTGATTTGGTTCGTGAATGCGGGGTACCCTGGCCCAGAGACGGACGAGGTCCTGGACAACATCTGGGTCTCCGATAACCCCAATCCTCCCGATTTTGATCCGGGAGTAGTATCGAATCCAGACGAACCCTACTGGTTCGATCTGCGCAGCACGCTGCCAGCCGAACAAATCGAAGCTGCTGTCGAGGAGTTCTGCCGTGTACGCACAGGCATTCGTCCCGAGTGCGTACAATGGACGCTAGGTGAGGTAAGTGGGAGGCGTGCAGTCCGCGATTTATAGCCCCACGACGAACTCGTCCCTTTGAGGCCACGGCATGCGCCTGTCCTCGGCTGGCTGCATCTGCGGTGCTGGTCCCCTGGGGTAGGCACGGCGCGCCCGCCCGGATGCCTGTTGTACAGCAGCGAAGTACAGCAACTCCGGGGACCCCCCAGCGGTCGACACCGGTCTCGAGGGACCTCCCGGTGACCTCTATGGCCCCTGCTGACCGGTCTGGCTATAGCTACGGATCAAAAGTCTGACATCCACGGCTGACATCAACGGCGCCGGACGGGGGCGTACACCAGCGACCCTGTCTGATTGCGGAACCTGTTGACTGCACCGGCCGGAGCGGGTGTGGGTCGAACTCCTAAAGCGGGTGTCGCAGGTTCGAATCCTGCCTGGGGCACATGGCGAAGGGCCAGTTCAGGGGCTTGATGCCCTCGAACTGGCCCTTTCTCGTGACCACCGCTGTGCCACTTCCGTGCCACAAAGCCGACTACGAGTCGCCGTCACCCCGCGCCTTGCGGATCATCGACCCGAGCCGATCGGCGATCTCCCGATCACGACCGTTGACCATGTGCTGATAGATCAGCGCGGCACGCGGAGTGCTGTGGCCCATCCTGGTCATCAGCTCCCGCAGGCTCGCGCCGGAGGCGGCGAGGGTGTTCCCGGTGTGCCGAAGATCGTGGAAATGCACGTCTGCCGTGATGCCCGCCTTGGACCGCGCGCGGATCCAGTCGTCCCGGAAGTTGCTCCGCCGCAGTTGCCCACCCCGAGGGCCGAGGAAGACGTGACCGTCCCGGCCGGGCCCGGCGTAGCTGTCGAGGTGCCGTTGAACGTCCGGCAGCAGTTCGCTCGGGAAGGCCACCGGCCGGATACCGGCGTCGGATTTCGGCGCCTTGTCGAAGAGGGCTCCGGTCTGCATCTCTGCCTGCGAACGCCGGACCATGAGGACGGCGTTGGCCGTGTCCACGTCCCGCCGGCGGAGCGACGCCAGCTCCCCGAAGCGCAGCCCGGTGTAGGCAGCCAGGAGGACGAGCAGTCGGTAGCGCGAGCCCATCGCGTCAGCCACGGCGTACACCTCCGCCACGGTGAGGACCGGCCGCTCAGGCACGTCGTATCGGTCAGCGCCCTTGACCCGGCACGGGTTGCGCCGGATCACCTCGTCGTCCACGGCCGTGTTCAGGATCGCCCGCAAGACCTGGTAGGCCTTGACCACGGTCGGCTCACCAGTACGTGTCAGGCACGCCGTTCGCCAGGCCCGCACCTGAGCTGTCGTGATCGAGGCCAACGGCCGGTCGCCGAAGGTGGGGATCAGGTGCAACCGGACCACCGATTCGTGGCGCTCACGCGTACGGGCAGCCATCTTCGGTCGTTCAGCCACGCGACGGCGTAGTCACCGAAGCTGACCTTGCCCGCGTCCGGATCGGACCACTGGCCGCGGGTGATGTCCGCCTCGATGTGGGTCAGCGCGACTTCCGCATCCGTCTTGGTCGCGTACGTCTCCTCGGCACTGCGCAGCTGCGCCGTCTCTGGGTCGCGGTACCTCACCTGCCACCGAACCGACTTGAGCTGCCGAACCGAGCCGAAGCGGCGACGCCTGCCCTACAGAGACCCGACAGCGCGGCTGTGACTCACAAGGGCAGGTCCCCCGCGAGCGCGCGGTACAGCACCAGTGAGATACCGCAAACTCAAAATGATCAATGAACGACAGCGGACCCCCGTCGCGTTCTAACGTCGTTGACCGATCCGGCTAGGCCCTTGGCTAGACGTTGCCAGCACTCTGGAGGCCAACGCGTGACTCGCTCTACCGCTGCTGTCAAGCGGGCGACCTTCGTTGCGATACTCGTGTCCGAATTTCTGAACCTGTTGGGTGCAGGAATGGCGTCGATCGCCGTCACACTCACCGTCACGACGAGGACCGCCGAGGCCTCCACGCTCGCGGTCCTTCTGGCAGTACGCACGTTCACGAGCATCTTCTTCGCCCCGTTCGCGGGCGTCATTGTCGACCGTATCCATCAACGGCACGTTCTGCTCGGCGCCAACGGAGTGCTGACCCTAACGGTTACCGCACTGTTCTTCATCGTGCGCGCCAACCACGTCAACTTCGTCCTGATCGGCGTCGTTTTCGTCGTGCAGGCTCTCGCCGACAGCGTGGCCCAGTCACTCATCGTCAGTGTGGTGAGGCACCTGGCGAACGATGTCGACCTGGTCCGCTCCAACTCGCTCGTCTACCTGGTGCAAAGCGTGCCGCAGATCCTGGCACCGGCGATCGGCGCGTGGACCTACGCGGTCTCCGGGCCCGACATCGTGCTGGGAACCAGTCTTACCGGGCTGCTCCTGTCCTTCTCCCTCATGGTGGTCCTGGCCCGGGGGCTGCCTGTGGTCGAACGGGGGCCGTGGCAGTCTCCGTTCGCGCATGTCGCGGCCGGTTTCCGGTTCATCTGGTCGCATCGCGGCCTGCGCCGACTGCAGCTGTCCTACAGTGCCCTGAACTTTTTCAACGGCCTCTCGGCAGCCGGGCTGGTCGCCTACGTGACCCGACACGCCGGCAGTGTCGGCTGGGGGTCATACTCCGCGTTCGGCGGAGTGGGGCTCGTCTCCGGCGCCCTGTACATGACGCTGCGCAAGCGGCCACATCGCGCCGACGTCATCCTCCCCGTCGCACAGGCCACCGCCGCCGTCGCCGGCCGCATCCTGCTAGCCGTACCGGGTGCTCACTGGCTCTGGTACCTGGGGAGTTTCGGCCGCAACGCGGGGCTCCAGCTCACCGGTGGCCCGATGACCGCAATCTGGCAGCGGCAGTCACCCGGCGACGCGCTCGGCGTCGTCAGCGGCTGCCGTCGCCTGATATCCCAGGGTGCCTATCCGGTCGCAGTGATTATCGGTGGTGTTTCCTACGACTGGTGGACGACAGCGGTGAGTTCCGACGGCATGTTCTTCACAGTCCTGGGGGTCGCGGAACTCGCGGCGATCTCGCTCTGGCTATTCGGCCCCGTACGAGCGGTGTTCGTCGCAGGGGACACGCCCGTCGGCGAGCAGCGGACGGGTAAGACCGACGCCAAGGCCGCCTAGGGCGAGGTGTTCAGATGCAGCATCCCAAGGCGACTGCCTGTCCAAGGCGCACCACTCTCTGTCGCTCCATAGTTCGCCATCGAGAGGTCACCAGCGTGGACCGTGCCACTCTCGTGCCAGAACAGGCGGGGAGTCAGGGGAAATCACGGCACGCAAAGGGAAGCGCCGCCGACTCCATCCAAGGTGGGGAACCTACTGACGTTTTCTCAGCGAAATGATCTTCACGAAGCCGCGTGAACCACGCTGATCGTAAGCAGGTAGGACGAACTCGCCCCGGAGTCGGGCAGACGTGAAGCCCCTGGTAGGACGGTTCTCACCACAAGATCGTCCGCGTAACCAGAGGCCTCACGTTGATCACCTATGTTGCCATGCTCGATGTCCCGCGCCATGTCGTGGACCAGTTGTCCCGGCTGCTGGCCGCGCACCGGCGCCGGATCGGCACGCCGAGGGGCTCGCGGGCACTGGGGCCGTTCCGTCAGGCGGTGTTGGTGCTGCGCTGGTTCCGCGAGCGCGGCTGCGTGCACTGCCTGGCCCGGGACGCCGGCGTCTCCCAGGCCACCGGCTACCGCTACCTCCACGAAGGCATCGACGTCCTCGCCGGCCAGGCCCCCGACCTGCACGAGGTCCTGGACCGCTGCCGGCGCGAGGGCATGACCCACGTGGTCCTGGACGGCACCCTGATCAAGTCCGACCGTGTCGCCGGGGTCCGCGAGAACGGCAACGACCTGTGGTTCAGCCAGAAACACAAGGCGTTCGGCGGGAACGTGCAGTTCCTATCCGCCCCGGACGGCACCCCGCTGTGGGTCTCCGACGTCGAGCCCGGCTCCACTCCCGACATCACCGCCGCACGCATCCACGCACTTCCCGCGCTCTACAAGGCCGCGGCCGACGGCCTGCCCACCCTGGCCGACAAGGGCTACATCGGCGCCGGCATCGGCATCCACGTCCCCGTCCGACGCCCCAAGGGCCGCTCCGAACGGGCGCTGCACGCGGACACGCAAACCACGAATGCCCTGATCAGAGGCATTCGTGCGCTCGGCGAACGCGCCGCCGCCGAACTCAAGCAGCGCTGGCGGACCCTGCAGCACGTCACCCTCAGCCCCAGGAGGATCGGCGACATCGCCCGCGCCGCCCTCGTCCTCAACGAAAATTGGAAATGATCACCGTTGAGAAAACGTCACTGATCAGGCCGTGATCGCCCCACCTCGCTCCTGAAGCGGGTGTCGCAGGTTCGAATCGTGCCTGGGGCACAAGGGAAAAGGCCCCGGACCGATCAAGGTCCGGGGCCTTTGACATCCACTTTCGATATCAACTGCAGCGGTCGACGGCAGCTATCGCTCTGGTCTTCCGCCTCTGCCTGAGATCTTTCCGCATGCCGTGTCGCGCCCCATAACCGCTTGCGGCCGAGCGCTACTGACGTGACACGATGCCAGTCCGGCGTGGTCGGCAAGGGGGTACGGACGTGACCAAGGACGAGGCCGTCAAGCAGCTGAAGATGCTCGCGCGGTCGCGTGCGTTCGGACACCACGTGGGCTCCGATCGGCTCATTGCAGCGGCTCTCGACGCCCTCCTGGCCGACGTGGATACGCCGTCGCTGCCACTGCTGGCCGGCCTCGGGCGGCGTGAGGAACCCGAAGCGCCCGGGCTGTTCGATCAGGTGATGGAAGAGCTCGGCTTCGTCTTCGAACCACCGGCGGATCCGACTGAGACCAAGCGGGCCGTGGCCTATTGGCTGGCCGAGCAAATCGCCGATGGTTCGCTCGACCCCGCGACAGGCGCTGTCATGATCTGGACCGAGTCAGCCATGGAACTCGGCTATCCGGCCGAGCTGCGCCCCATCGTCACGTGCGCCATCCAGCTCGACGACTGGAATGAGGACTGGACGATCTCACAGGAGGAGATCACCAGCGATGTCGTCCGGGCTGTTCACGAACTGCTGCGAAACCGATCGTCGTCAGCCTCGAGACGCTGAGCCGGCGTTCAACGATGAGATCCCGAGCTGCCATAGCCGGTCTTTGTCGCATTCACGGCCTTGGGTGGCCGATCACCGGTCGCCGCGATCAGTTCTACAAGGAGGTTCCGCGCGTGGTGCCAAGCGGAGACGGACTGTGGAACGAGGTTCTCCACTGGTCGCGATGGTCGCCGCAGATACCGTCACGCGTACTCGGTTCCCGCCTCAGCGCTCGCGAGGCCGCTGCGTTGATGGCCGCGAGCGTTCCCGCGGGCAGCGGCCCGGCGATCGAGGGAGGCTGGCCGCACCCCGCTCCGGGTGGCCGGTGACGTCGACGGCTCTGTCCACGCTCCCTGCGCATCGGCCGACGGCACCACCGGACCGACGATCCGAAGTGAACGCTCAACGAACCCAGCTCTCACAACCGAGCAGGCGGGACTCCCCTCTCAAGACGTCGAGCGCCGCCCGGAGCCCGTCGGCGGCCGCCTGGAATGCCCGCGTCGTCTCCGGCCCCCGCGTCGAAGGGGGCACGGTGTCCGCACCGTCCGGATAGTGGTCGCCGACCATCGCGACGAACCGCGTCCAGGCGCTTGTGTAGAGACCCATGCACCGCGCCAACTCGTGGCCGCAGTCCGCCCACACCGTCGTTGCCAGCGTTCCCTTGGTGCGCGCCAGGAGGTGGTTCAGTTCCGCATAGGCGGCGATCAGCTCTCCGGTCAGAGACCGCCGATGGGCACCCGCGTGGCGGTGGGCCAGGACATCGATGAACACCTGATAGGGACTCGTGTACTCGCCCACGGCGCTTGGCCCTCCGTCGTCCGTGGCTCGGCCGGGCCGGCCTGTGCGGTGCGACCGTAACACTGTCAAAGGCCGCTTCACGGCGCGGGCGGGCCTGGCGGCACCGGGCACGACTAAGGCGCTGCGGCGCCGCTGTTGGCCAGGGCCGCTTGGACGATGCGGACGGCCTCGGGGGTGTCGATGCCCACGCTGGCGATGACCGCGGCGTACTCGGCGGCGGCGCGGCGTGCCCGTTCGCGCCCCTGTTCACCGGCCGCGGACACGAACGAGCCCGCCCGTCCGCGGGTCTCGATCAGTCCCGCCTCCTCCAGCGCCCGGTAGGCGCGGCCGACGGTGTTGACGGCCAGGCCGAGGTCCGCGGCCAGGCGGCGGATGGTCGGCAGCTGGGTGCCCACTGCCAGTGTGCGGTCCTGGATCTGGCGGGCGAGCTGGGCGCGGAGCTGCTCGAACGGCGGGACGGGCGAGGCGGAGTCGATGACGATCATCGGCTCACCGGGCGCCCGTGGCGTGCCGGGCCACCGTGCCGCTCCGCGGGGTCCGCGCGGTGATCAGTGCGAACGTGATGACGCTCAGGACGATGAAGACGAGCCAGGCGGCGTTCCACCAGCCGAGGGCGGTTTCGAAGACCGACACGACCGGCAGCGACCACACCACGGTCGGCGTGGCGACCTCTCGGGCGTCCTCGACCCGCATGATCACGTCGGCGGTCAGCGAGACCTCGTCATCGGCCACGGCCGGGTACGTCAGGACATGGCGCAGCTGGACGACCATGCCGACCGCGACCCCGCACAACCCGATGAGCAGGAGGAGGGCCGCGTAGCGCGCGGTGGAGTCCTGCGCGGTCAGGGCGCCGATCGCCATCAGCATCGCGCCCGCGAACGTGGCAGCGGCGTAGGCGGCACGCGGTCGGCCGAGCACGGTGCGCCAGCCGAGCCGCACCGGGTGGGCCGCCCGCCGGGGCAACGTCGCGCCGGCCCGTCGGTCGGCCTGCCGGACCCGCCGGTCCAGCAGCGACTGGGCCAGTACCAACGCCACCACGACCGCCGTCAGGGCCAACAGCGACCAGGGCCGGTACGACCCCGCCCCGCCGTCCCCCGCGTCGGCGGTGCGGGCGCCGGTGTAGACGAGGGCGACCGCGATGATGAACGCGGCCAGCAGGATTTGACCGGCCAGGCGGGTACGTCGCCGGACCGCCAGACGCGTGGCCAGCAACGGTGTCGGCCGGACGTCGGCCAGGCCGTGCCCGGCCAGCCACACGCCGGCCTGCTCGATGTCCACCGGACGCACCGACTGCTCAGGCATCCGGCAACCTTCCTTTCGGCATGCCGCCCCCCTATGCCTCAAGGCTTGTCGCAACATGATGCGACAAGCCTTGAGACAAGTCAACGGAACGCAAGCCGGCGGCCCTGCCGCCGTCACCCGGTCACAACTCGGCGTCCGCCGGCCGGCGCCGTGGCCGGCTGTGGACAGGATTCTGCGTTGCGGCGCCCCGGACCCCGACCTTCGACTACCCGACCAGCGTTCGCGCTCGCCCAGCCACGCGGTGGGCCGGCCGAAGGCGGGACTCGACGCAGTGCCGTTTCCCGGTAGCGCACGAGGACGCTTCGGCCGGTGCGTCCGGGTCCAGGTGGGCCACGGCAGCCTCCGGGTCGCCGGCACCGGAGAGCAGTTCCGCGAGGTGTCGCGCCGTGTACCGGCTGCCGCCGTCGGGGCGGGTCCCGTACGGCATGAGCGCCTCCAGGGCCTCGGCCCGCCGGCCCTGATCCGCGAGGAGCCGCGCCCATGCCCGGGCACTTATCCAGTCGCCGCCCCGGGCCTGGAGTTTCGCCTCGTCCTGGTGGCCGTGCCGGAGGAGCCAGTCGACCGGATCGGGAGGAACCCAGCCGTCGAAGGTACGGGCCCGGATGTCGAGTTCGTCGGCGTCCATCAGGGCGCACCCTGAGCCGCGGGTGTGACAACCCGGCGGGCCCGCCCTCGGTGCCGGCGGGATGCGCGCTGCGGCTACGCTCCCGGCATGACCAGCGAGAACGCGGCCGGCGCGATGCGGCGCCGGCCGTGGGACGTGGCCGCACAGACGGCTCAGGATATGGCCCTCTGCCTCCTTGGCATGGGCCTTCTGGCGTTGATCGCCTGGCCTCTCGGCTGGTTGCCGGACGGGTTCGGTCCGTTGTCCGTCGCCGCTGTCGCGGCGGGAGGCCGGCCTCTCGGCGACCTGTACCGGACCAGGCCTCCGGGCCGGCGCTCTGCCGTTGCCGCGGCCCTCCTCATCATGCCGGCGTCGGCGGTGGCAGGCAGTGCGGCGACGTCGTGGATCTCGCCCAGCGCCGAAGATCTCGGGTTCACCCTGGGTGCGCTGGTGGGTCTGCCCCTCGGCGCGGCAGCGTTCGTGGGGCGGATCAACCGCCGCGGCCGGGCGGTGAGCGGGCCGTCGGATCGAGGTGCGGCACCGCAAGCCGGGCAATCGCCGTGCCGTTGAGCCTGCCGGAGTCGGCGACGGCCCCTGGATCGGGCCGGCGCACCGCGCCGGATGCGACCCGTCGGGGGCGCACATACGCTGTGAGTGGACGCTCCTCTCTTTGTCGAGGTGAGAGATCGTGCCGCTCTACATCACGCTGCTGAGCTGGACCGACCAGGGGATCCGCGCGTACGCCGACACGGCCGGGCGGGCCGACGCGTTCGGTGCCGCGCTGCGGGACGTCGGGGGGAGGCTGGTCGACATCTACTGGACCGTCGGGCCCTACGACCTCGTCGCGGTCGTCGAGGCGCCGGACGACGAGACCGCCGCCGCGGCGCTGCTGCGGCTGGGCGCGGTCGGCAACATCCGCAGCACGACCATGCGGGCGTTCGGGCGGGACGAGGTCGAGGGGATCATCGCCAAGGCCTCCGCCTGAGGGGCCCGGTGGCACTTGCCCTCGGGGAACCGCCCGGCGGTCCCGATGCGTTCAGCTGCCTTCCGCGGCCCGGTCGAAGAAGGAGCCGCGCCTCAGCCGCTCGTACGACGGCTCGGCCCGTGCCATCCAGGCGTCCACGTCGGCGGCCATGGACGGGAACCGCTCCTTGAGGGGTGCGGCCAGTGCGGCGATCTCCTCCCAGGAGTCGGCCAGACAGGTCTCGTTCTCCAGGCCGATCGCCACGGCCGCGCGGAACGCGTCGTCGGACCGCAGCCACCGCTTCGCCACGTGGACGATGCGGGCCACGTCCTCGGCGTCGATGATCCACGACATGGACAGGAGTTGCTCGGAGACGTAGCCGGGCACGACGTTGGGGGCCCGGTGCTCGACGAGGAAGTCCATGACGAGCTCGACGTCCATGGCACCCCTCTCACCACCGGTTCCCGTGATCGGCGCGGCCACATGCTAGACGGGTGGGCGGGGCCGGAGGGGGAACTTTTCCGCGGGATCCCGAGTCCGTATCCCCGGGAGGGTGGCACGTGAACGGTGGGAATGCGCGGGGGCTGCGGCTCGGGGTGTCCCTGGGCGGCGTCGGACTCGCGGCGGTGGCGGCAAGCGTCCTGTACTGGCAGGCCGTTCCGGCGGCGCCGGAGGTCGATCCCGGGCTGGAGCGGGCGGTGCTGCCCGTGGTGGACCGGTATCTGACGACCGACCCGGCGGGCCCGCTCGGCGACACCGAACTGCGCGGGGAGGACGGGGCGGTGCCGCGGGGCTTCTGCACCGAGCGGGTGATCGAGATCCGCCGTGTCGACGGCGGCCTGCGCGTGGGTCTGGCGGCCTGGTGCGGGCACTACGTGCGGGAGGGCGACGGCGTGACCGCGCTGGACGGGGTCGCCACCCTGGGCGTGGTGACGGTGTCGCCGGCCTCGGCGCCCGCACGGGTGGGCGACACCGCGTGGGAGCCGGACGGGGATGCCACCGAATGGACCCGGGCGAACTTCTCCACCGGGGGTGCCGCCGAGGCCCAACGCCTCATGTCCGGCGACGGGTCGCAGTTGTCCGACCCCGAGGCCGAGGCTCGGGCGGCGTTCGGGCTGCCGGGCTGATCGGGCCGGTTGTCAGTGGCGTCTGCTCCACTGGTCCTGGTGGCGCAAGGACACGGCTGACACCAGGGGGGTGCGCAATGGGCGTGCGGTACGACTACTTCCACACCACCGACCCCGACACGGCGACGGGCCGGGCGGTCGGGCCGGACCGGCGCGGGCATCCCTGGTCGAGACTGGACGAGGCCGGGGACGACGGGCCGGAGGTGGTCCGGCCCGACGCGGCGCAGTGGCCCACGGAGCCGGGGCTGCCGCTCGATGAGATACCGCTGTTCTGGCGCGACCCGCTCGCGGCCGTCGGCGACGAGGCGCTGCCGAATCTCGCCGCGCGGGTGTTCGTCGACACGGCCCGGCGGGCATCGGGAGTCGGCTGCCTCTGAGGGGCCCGAAGGGACAGCGGAACCGGGGCAATTCGGCACGTAGCCATCCGCCGTGCGACCCGGTGGCCTCCTCGCGGGCTCCGGGTGTTGACCTGCGTTGCGGATCATCACAAGATGACCGCGTACGGCACTCTGCCGAGACCACCGGCGGGCCGTCCACGACCGCCTCGCCCGCCGGCACGGGCAGGCTGGTGTGCGGTCCGGCGCGTCCGGAATCCTGGAAGGTCACGCGTTCATGCAGAGCTACGCCTCGGCGCAATTGGCATCACCCGGCACCTACTTCCAGACGGCCGCGTTCTGCTGCCTGGTGGCGGTCGTGCTCATACGGGCGGGCCGCGTGTGGCGCCGCACGGCCCGGGGCCTGCTCGCCCCCGACGAGCCGGTGCGGGTGGAATCCGCGCCGGTGCCCGGTCCCCCGGCCTCGCGCGCGCAGGGCAACCGGACCGTGGGGCGGGTCTACCTGTGCTTCGGCTGGTTCCTCGTGCTGGGGACGGTCGTCAACCTGGTCAACGGCGTCCGCTCGGTCTGGGGCTGAGGGGACGTCGGGCCCGGGGCGTCAGCGGTTGCGGCCGCCCTCCGGGGTCTCCGGGCGAACCGGCGGCGCCGTGACCTCGGGGGCGCCGATGAGCCGGGCGCAGTAGGCGGGTACGGCGGCGGCACCGCCGGCGGCGCGTTCCAGGCGGGCCAGGGTCGCGGCGTTGACGCCCTTGTGGTGCTCGGCGGCCTTGACATACGTCTGGCACAGTCCCTTCGACCCGGCGTCCGTGGGCGCGGCGAGCGGGGGCACCGGGGCGTGCGGGCCGCCTGACGTGACGGGTGGGGCCGTGGGCGCGGCAGAGGTGCCCTGCGGGCCGCGCGGGGACGCGGTGCGCGTGCTGCCGCCCGGGTTCGCGGGGGCGGAGGACGGGGAGGGCGACACCGGCCGGGGACCGGCCGTGCCCGAGTGGAAGGGGCCGGGGAGCGAGCCGGACTGCGCCGCCACGGCCACGCCGCCGAGGGCGAAGACCGCGACGAGCCCGCCGACGGCCGCCCTGGTGCGCCGGGCGGACCGGACACCGCGGACCCGCCTCCGGCCGCGGCCCCCGCTCGTGGCGGCCCGGGCCTCCCGGAAGGCCGCCAGCGCGGCGCGCTCGCGTTCCGGGTCGCCCGGCAGAGGTGCCGCGGCGACCGCGAGAAGGCGTGCGAGGGCGTCCGCCCGGCCGACGCCGGCCGCGGAGGGGTACGCGTCGAGGAGACGCTCGGCCAGGGCCGCGTCCATCCGTTCGTCGTGTGCTCGGCTGTCCTTCATCCGTCAGTCCGTCACTTCTCCATGGCGCCGTCGAGGCGCTCCGCGAGGCGTTTCAGGCCCCGGTGGGCGGCTGTCCGCACCGCGCCCGGGCGCTTGCCGAGGACCTTGGCCGCGGCGGGGGCGTTGAGCCCGACCACGACCCGCAGCAGCACTGCCTCGGCCTGGTCCTGCGGCAGGGCCGCGATCAGGTCGAGCGCGCGCCGCGTGGACAGGTTCTCCAGGGCGGTGCCCCCGGCGTCCTCGAGCGTCATGGGCTCGGCGGTGCGCTCCTCCAGGGGCCCGGTGCGCGGCCGGGCCTTGATGCGGCGCAGGTGGTCAAGGGCGCGGTGCCGGGCGATGGTGGCGGCCCAGCCCCGGAAGGCCTGGCCGCCGCCGCGGAATCCGCGCAGGTCCCGTACGACGTCGTGCCAGGTCTCGGAGGCCACGTCCTCGGCGTCGTCGCCGACCAGACCGTGCAGGTAGCCCAGAAGCATCGGATGGACCTCCCGGTAGAGGACGCCGAACGCGGTCTCGTCGCCGGCGCGGGCCCGCTGGACCGCGTCGCCCAGTTGCTCCTCGCCCATCCGGTCGCGCCGGCGGACCTCCGCCTTGCCCACTGCGTCCTCTTCGTGCTCGTCGGCCCCGTGCCGCCGGTCGCCGCGCCGCGGCGCGGCGGGCGTCACACCTCGGCCCGGCCCACCACCGAGAGGCAGAAGAGGCGCAGGCTGTCCGCCGGCCCGTTCTCGTAGCGCTTGACCGCCTTGCCCAGCGGGTTCCACACCCTTCCGTCGGGCGTCCGGATACCGAACGGCTGGCCGAATGTATCGCGCTGCTCCTCGTCGAAGTCCAGCCAGGCCGCCCCGGCGGTGCGGACCAGCACCTCGCCCGCGTAGGCGCCGAAGCCCCGGAGCGTGGGGGTGACGGCCTCGATGGGCGGCTGCTCGCCGCGGATCGCCTCGATGACGCGGTCGACGAGGCCGAGGCTGGCCGGGGAGTAGTCGAGCCTGACGCGGGAACCCTCCCTGGCCATGGCCACGACATCCGCGGCGAGACGAGGACCCAGAACCGCCGCCGGTGGACTGCTAACGCCCTGCTTCATCGTGCCCCTTCGCTCGTCGTCCCCGTCCGCGTGTGACGCGTGTGGCTACTGAGTGGGGCGCAGCGCGCCGAGAAAGCGTTACACCGGGCGGCGCAGGCGGCGGAGCCGCACGCCGCGCACGCGCTTAGGCTGCGGGCATGGCTCATGCGACCGTACGCGAGTGGTACGAGGAAGAGGGCTGGGGCGTGCTGGACTGCCCGGAGACGCCCGGGGGGTGCTTCGCCCACTACAGCGACATCGAGATGAACGGCTTCCGCACGCTGTCCGCCGGCCAGCCGGTGGCACTGGAGTGGGAGGCGCCGGGCTTCGCGCAGGACGGGTACGAGTACCGCGCCCTGCGCGTCGTGCCGAAGGGCTGACCGGGCCCGCCGCTCAGCCCACGTCCCACAGGAAGCGGTGGGTGTGGATGCCGAAGTACGGGAAGGTGTCCACGCCCGCGACGCCCTCCGCGGTCCTGACGACGTCGTTGACGAAGTCCAGCAGGTCGGACGGGCCCGGGCAGACGACCTCGGCGAAGAGGGCGTAGGGCCCGGCGGTGAGCACCGCGTAGACCACCTCGTCGCGGGCGGCGAGCGCGTCCGCGACCGCGCGCGGGTCGCCGTCCACGCGGACTCCGAGCAGCGCCATCGCCTGACCGCCCATGGCCATCGGGTCGGTGACGCCCACCACCTGCACGACCTTGCCGTCGATCAGCCGCTGCAGGCGCTGGCGGGCGGCGGACGGGGAGAGCCCGACCTTGGGGCCGAGGTCCGCGTACGGGATGCGGCCGTCGGTCTGGAGCTCGCGGAGGATGGCGCGGTCGATGTCGTCCACGGGGCTCAGCCTGCCAGTTCGGCGAGGGCCGCGGCGAAGAGGGCGGTGTGGGTCTCGACGTCGGCCTCGGTGGTGGCCGGGCACATCAGGGCCATGTTGTGGAACGGCGTCATGAGGATGCCGCGGTTGGCCAGCCACAGGTGCAGGAAGTCCTCCAGCTCGGGGTCGGAGACGGCCGCCGACTCGGTGCCGTTGCGCGGCGCGGGCGCGGCGAAGCGGTACTCGGTGCGGGCGCCGAGGCGGCTGACGGACCAGGGCAGGCCGTGGGCGGCGACGGCGTCGGCGACGCCCCGCTCGAAGCGGGCGGCGAGGGCTGACATGGCGGTGAACGCGTCGTCGGTGAGGACGTGTTCGAGGGTGGCGCGCATGGCGGCGACGGACAGGGCGTTGCCCGCCAGGGTGCCGCCGACGCCGCCCATGTCGACCAGGTCCAGGTCGCCGCGGGACAGGAGGCGGTCGGCGAGGTCGGCGGAGAGGCCGTAGGCGCCGGCCGGCACACCGCCGGCGATGGCCTTGCCGATGGTGAGGACGTCGGGCTCCAGGGACCACGCGGCGGTGGCGCCGCCGGGCCCGGCGGAGAAGGTGTGGGTCTCGTCGTTGATCAGCAGCACGCCGTGCCGGCGGGTGATCTCGCGGACGCCCTCCAGGTAGCCGGGCTCGGGCAGCACGATCCCGATGTTGGTGAGGGCGGGTTCCATCAGCACGGCGGCCACATCCCCGTGGGCGAGCTCCCGCTCCAGGCCCTCCAGGTCGTTGAACTCCGCGACGCGGCTGGTCAGCGTGACGTCGCAGGGTGCGCCTACGTTGCCGGGGCGGCTCGCCCCGCCGCGGCCGCCGGGGCCGGTGACGATCAGGGACTCGTCGACACTGCCGTGGTAGCAGTAGCTGTGGAAGAGGATCTTCTGCCGTCCGGTGACGGCGCGGGCCAGGCGGATGGCCCACCGGTTGGCGTCGGTCGCGGTCAGCGCGTACGACCAGCGGGGCAGCCCGAAGCGGCGGGCCAGTTCGGCGCCGACCCACTCGGCGTCCTCGGTCGGGAGCATCGCGGTGGCGCCGCCCTGCTCGCGGTAGCGCCGCTCGATCGCCTCGGCGACGGGTTCCGGGGAGTGGCCGGCCATGGCGCCGGTGTCGCCGAGGCAGAAGTCCACGTACGTGTGGCCGTCGATGTCGGTCACACGGGCGCCGCGGGCACCGGCGAGATAGCGGGGGAAGGCGCCGGCGTTCTTGTTCATCCAGGTCATCGGCACCCGGCCGAAGAGGTGGTCGGCGGCCTCGTACGCGGCGCGTGACTTCGGGTTGCGGGCGGCGGCCTCGGCGGTCTCCCGCGCGAGCAGTTCCTTCAGACGGGTGCGGTCGACGGACATGGGGCCTCCTCGGCTACGGGCGGCTCCGACCATACGCGTGATTCCATTGCGCAGTCACCCTCTTACGCGCGATTCGATCGCGCGGGCGATCGAATCCTTATCCGATGGGCGGCCGGGAACCACCGGACCCACTGCGCTCCAGGGCGCCCGAGGACGTGTCGGGCACGCCGCGGCCGCAGCAGGTGCGCCCGCCGGGGACCGGTGCCAGGGTGGCATGTGTCGGGCCGGTGGACGGACGGCGGGGAAAGGCGGCGATGGCCATGGCGGCACACCCGCACGCCATGCTGGTCGAGAAGGCGTACGCGGCGTTCACCCGGGGCGACATGGACGCCCTCGCCGGCCTGCTGTCCGGGGACGCGGCCCACCACTCGCCCGGCGACCATCCGCTCGCCGGGCACTACAAGGGCCGGGACGAGATCATCGGCTACTACCGCAGGCTCACCGAGGAGACCGACGGCAGCATGCGGGTCCAGTTGCGGCAGGTGCTCGTCGACGGCCGCGGCCACGCGATGTCCCTCCACCACCTCACGGCCGAGCGTGGGGGCGAGTACCTCGACCAGCCGGGCGGCATCGTGTTCCGGATCGTCGGCGACCGGATCACGGACATCGACGAGTGCGTCTGCGACCTCGAGGCCACCAACCGGTTCTGGTCCTGAGCGGGGCGCCCGTACGGCGTTGACGACCGGGTCGACGGGTGGCGGCGCGCCCTGCCGCACCCTGCGGGCGGGTGGCGCTGCCCACCGGTGAGAGGGAGGGCCTGGGCACCGGCCGTACGCGGCACCGTCGCCACTCCCCGCGCTTCCCGCAGCGGGTCGCGACGCGCGACCGCCCGGACGGAAGGACACGACGCGCACGACCGTTCCGGAATCACGCGGGGCCGCGCCCTCCCCCGGCCGGACGCGACCCAGGGGCCAAGGCGGGGTGGGGCGGGCCGAGTTGTCATGGCCGGCATCCCGGCGCGCACCCGCGGGCGCGCGGACCCCCGCGCCACACCGCCCCCCGCTCTCCCACCCTCCCCTTCCACGATACCCCTAGGGGGTATAGTTTGGTGGTGGGTGGACGGCACGGAGCCTGACGCCGTACACCGGAACACGCACAGAACGCACGAGGAGAACCCATGTCTGTCAGCTACAGCGTCTCCGGGATGAGCTGCGGTCACTGCGAGTCCGCGGTCAGCAAGGAGGTCGCGGCCCTCCCCGGTGTGACCGGTATCACGGTGGACGCCAAGACCGGCCTGCTCACCATCGACTCCGACGCGCCCCTTGAGGAGGAGGCCGTCCGGGCGGCCGTCGACGAGGCGGGCTACGAACTGGTCGGCCCGGCATGACCCTCCCGGATCAGCAGCAGGTCACCCCGCGGATCGCAGCGCAGGCCGCCCCTGCGGGCGTCACCGAGCTCGAACTCGCGATCGGCGGGATGACCTGCGCCTCGTGCGCGGCCCGGATCGAGAAGAAGCTCAACCGGATGGACGGCGTCACGGCCACCGTCAACTACGCCACCGAGAAGGCCAAGGTGGCGTTCGGCGGCGGGATCGGCGTCGGCGACCTGATCGCCACCGTCGAGGCGACCGGTTACACCGCCGCGCTCCCCGCCCCGCCGGTCACCGACGTGCCCCAGGAGCAGCCGGAGTCCGAGCCGGGCGAGCTCACGGCGCTGCGGCAGCGGCTGCTGACCGCGGTCGTGCTCGCCGTGCCCGTCATCGCGATGGCGATGGTCCCGGCCCTGCAGTTCCGCAACTGGCAGTGGCTGTCGCTGACCCTGGCCGCGCCGGTCGTGGCGTACGCGGCGTGGCCCTTCCACCGCGCGGCGTGGACCAACCTGCGGCACGGCGCCACCACCATGGACACGCTGATCTCCATGGGCACGCTGGCCGCCTTCGGCTGGTCCGTGTGGGCGCTCTTCCTCGGCGACGCGGGCGTGCCCGGCCTGCGGCACCCCTTCGAGCTGACCGTCGCCCCCGGCCACGGCTCCGCCAACCTGTACCTGGAGGTCGCCTCCGGCGTGACCGCCTTCATCCTGGCCGGGCGCTGGTTCGAGGCCCGTTCCAAGCGCCGGGCGGGCGCCGCGCTGCGGGCCCTGATGGAGCTGGGCGCCAGGGACGTCGGCGTGCTGCGCGGCGCGCGCGAGGTGCGCGTCCCCACGTCCGAACTGACCGTCGGCGACCTGTTCGTGGTGCGGCCGGGCGAGAAGGTGGCCACCGACGGCGTCGTGCGGGAGGGCACCTCGGCGGTCGACGCCTCGATGCTCACCGGCGAGTCCGTACCCGTCGAGGTGGGGCCGGGCGAGGCCGTCACCGGAGCCACGGTGAACGCCGGCGGCCGGCTGGTCGTGGAGGCCACCCGGGTCGGCGCCGACACCCAGCTGGCCCGTATGGCCCGCCTGGTGGAGGACGCCCAGAACGGCAAGGCGGCGGCGCAGCGCCTCGCCGACCGGATCTCCGCGGTGTTCGTCCCCGTCGTGATCGGGCTCGCCCTGGCGACCCTCGGCTTCTGGCTCGGCAACGACTCGGGCCCGGCCGCCGCCTTCACGGCGGCCGTCGCCGTGCTGATCATCGCCTGCCCGTGCGCGCTCGGCCTGGCCACGCCCACGGCGCTGATGGTCGGCACCGGACGGGGCGCGCAACTGGGCATCCTCATCAAGGGGCCCGAGGTCCTGGAGACCACCCGGCGGATCGACACCATCGTGCTGGACAAGACCGGGACGGTCACCACCGGCGCCATGACGCTGACCGCCGTCCACCTGGCCGAGGGCGAGCGGGAGGACGAGGTGCTGCGCCTGGCCGGCGCCTTGGAGCACGCCTCCGAGCACCCCATCGCCCGCGCGATCGCCCGGACGGCGGAGGAACGCACCGGCGCCCTGCCCGCCGTCACGGGTTTCCGCGCGCTGCCCGGACTCGGCGTCCGGGGCACCGTCGACGGCCACGAGGTCGCCGTCGGGCGCCAGGAGCCGCCCGAGCCGCTGCCGGCGGGACTGACCCGCGCCAAGGCGGAGGCCGAGGCCCGGGGCAGCACGGTGGTCACGGCCGCCTGGGACGGCCGGGCCCGGGCCGTGCTCGTCGTCGCCGACGCCGTGAAGCCGACCAGCGCCGACGCCGTCCGCCTGCTGCGCGGGCTGGGCCTCACCCCGGTGCTGCTCACCGGGGACAACGAGGCGGTGGCCCGGGCCGTCGCCGCCGAGGTCGGCATCGACCCCGCCGATGTGATCGCGGACGTGATGCCGGAGGACAAGGTCGCCGTCGTGGCCCGGCTCCAGCGGGAGGGCAGGTCCGTCGCCATGGTGGGCGACGGGATCAACGACGCCGCCGCGCTGGCCCGCGCCGACCTCGGGATCGCCGTGGGCACGGGCACGGACGCCGCCATCGAGGCGAGCGACCTGACGCTGGTCCGGGGGGACCTGCGGGTCGCCGCCGACGCCATCCGGCTCTCCCGGCGCACCCTCGGCACGATCAAGGGCAACCTCTTCTGGGCCTTCGGCTACAACGTGGCGGCCCTGCCGCTCGCCGCGGCCGGGCTGCTCAACCCGATGATCGCGGGCGCCGCGATGGCCTTCTCCTCGGTCTTCGTGGTCGGCAACTCCCTCCGGCTGCGGGGTTTCCGTCCGCTCGCACGCTGACCCGACGGCCGCCCCCGGGCCGTGGGGGCGGTCACTCCTCGTCCAGGAGTGCGGCGACGACGGCGTCCATGTCCAGGTGGCGCAGTTCCTGCCCGGGCGGCACGGCTTCGTACACCCGGGCCAGGAAGCCCCGCAGACCGGAGGTGCGCACCTCGACGAGGGCGGTGCCCTCGTCGGTGCGGAACTCGATGGCGGTGTGCTCCGGCCCGCTCGGCCGGATGTGCACGTCGCCTTCCCCGGCGGGCTCGTACAGGCCGGTGGTGAGCAGCCCGCGGGCGAACACCCAGGTCACCTCGGCGCCGTCGAGGGAGACCTCCGCGGGGAAGGTGATCCGGGCGGCGAGCGGGTCGTCACGGCGGTAGCGCAGGGTCGCGGTGATCTCCCGGCCCCCGGGCCCCGAGCGCGGGCTGCGCAGACGAGCCCTGACGATGTGGTCGATGTCGGTCAGCATGGCCTTCCTCGGCAGGCGGGCGGTGCGCTCCGGATGCGTTCCGGTGTCCTGGGAGAGCGCGGACGGCCGCTGTCCTTACGCGACTTGCGGCTCCGATTGTGTGATGTACGTCACAGCGATTCCGAGGCGTTGTCGGTGGGGCGTGCCACGATGAGCCATGGACGCGCGACGAACGGTGGGGGCCGAGGAACGGCGCCGACGCATGGCGGTGCGGCACCGGCTCACGGCACAGCGGCGGGCGGCGGCCCCCGATGAGGTCGCCGAGTCGCTGGTGGCGCTGCACGGCACGGACCCGGCGACGGTCTACCTGTCGGCCGCGGCCAGGATGCGCGCGCCGGGCGCCGCGGCCCTGGACCGGGCGCTGTACGAGGAGGGCAGCCTGACGCGGCTGCTCGCGATGCGCCGGACGATGTTCGTGGTCGCCACCGCCTCGGCGCCGGTGGTGCTCTCCGCCGCGGCCCGGGCGATCGCCGCGCAGGAGCGGCGGAAACTGCTCGGGTACCTGGCCGACGGCGGCGGCTGGGACGAGGGATGGCTGGCGGAGTTGGAGGAGTCGGTGCTCGCCGCGCTGGCCGGTCGCGGCGAGGCGACGGCCGCCCAGCTCGCCTCCGACGTGCCCCGGCTGCGCGAGCGGGTGGTGGTGGCGCGCGGCAAGCCGTACGAGGCGACCCAGGCGGTGTCGACGCGCGTCCTGCGGGTGCTGGCGGCGGAGGGCCGCATCGTCCGCAGGCGGCCGCTGGGCGGCTGGACGAGCAGTCAGTACCACTGGGCCCCGGGCACGGTGACCCAGGCGCCCCCCGCCCCGGAGGCGCGCGTCGAGCTGGTGCGCCGATGGCTGGCCGCGTACGGGCCGGGCACGGAGGCCGACCTGAAGTGGTGGACGGGCTGGACGCTGACCGAGGTCCGCAGGGCCCTCGCGGCGATCGGCACCGAACAGGTGCTGCTCGACGGGGAGACCGGCCATGTGCTGCCGGACGACGGCGGGCCGGCCCCCGAGACACCGCCGTGGGCGGCGCTGCTGCCCGCGCTGGACCCGACGCCGATGGGCTGGCAGCGGCGCGACTGGTACCTGCCGCCGGACGGGCGGGAGCGGGCGGCGCTCTTCGACCGGTCGGGCAACATCGGCCCCACCGTGTGGTGGAACGGGCGGGTGGTCGGCGGCTGGGCGCAGCGCGCCGACGGCGAGGTCGTCCACCGCCTCTTCGCCGACCCCGGCCGCGAGGCCGTCGCCGCGATCGGGGCCGAGGCCGCCCGGCTGCGGGGGTGGCTGGACGGCGTCCGCGTCACGCCCCGCTTCCGGACGCCGCTGGAGCGGGAGCTGTCCCCGTCGCCGGCCCCGTCGGCCTGAAACGCCGTCACCACGGGTGTGCCGCCCCTGACGCCCGGTGACCGGCCGGGCGCGGACCGGGCGGAGGTGGACCGATGGAACGGGTGGCGGTGTCCTGCGGCAACTGCGACTGCGGCTGTCCCACGCTGTACGTGGACGAGGCCGCGCCGGCCGACCAGCGGGTCGTGCTGACCGACGACTTCGGGCAGCGGGTGCGGATGAGCGCCGAGCAGTTCCGCTCGCTGGTCGAGGAGGCGAAGGCGGGCCGGCTGGACCACGTGTAGCGGTCCGGCCGGCCCGTTCTCCAGGTCGCCCGCGCGCCGCGGGCGGGGCCGACCCGGGTCAGGCGACCCGGGTCAGCTTCGAGCCGAAGGAGGGTGCGACGAGGGCCGACTCCAGCAGGACCGGGACCCGGACCATGCTGTCGCCCTTGCCGACGACCAGTTCACCGACCTGGTCACCGGCGTTCGCCGTGTGCGGGAGGCCCGCCTTTCCGGCCTCCACCGAGATGTCGACCTTGAGGCCCGCCCAGCCGATCGCGGTGACGTCCTTCCCGGCCACCACCGGGGTGCGGCCGCCGAGGCCGTCGTCGACGTAGCCGACGACGTCGCCCTTCTTGATGATCGAGGCCGAGGTGAGCGCGTCCCGCGTGCCGTCGATCAGGGTGTGGCTGCGGCTGAGGACCGTGTCGATGATCGGCGCCTTCTGCTGGTCGAGCATCGCGCCGACGATCAGCTGCCTGGTGCCGCCGATCGTGCGGTAGGCGGCGAAGAGCAGGTTGCCGCCGGCCTTGGTGCTGGTGCCGGTCTTGATGCCGACGATGCCGTTGTAGCCGGACAGCCGGTTGTAGTTCTTCTGGATGTTGCCGTTGATGTCCGTGTACTCGATCTTGCCGGCGATCTCGGCGAAGACCGGGTCCTTCATCGCCGCGTGGCCCAGTTTGACCTGGTCGCTCGCGGTGCTGACGGTGGTCGCCTCCAGGCCGCTCGGGTCGGTGTACGTCGTGTCGTCCATCCCGAGTTCCCTGGCGGCGGCGTTCATCTTCTTCACGAACGCCGCCTCCGATCCCGCGTCCCAACGGGCCAGCAGGCGGGCGATGTTGTTGGCCGAGGGCAGCATGACGGCCTCCAGCGCCTCGTACTCGCTGAGCTTCTGCCCGGCGGTGACGGGGACGACGGACTCCGACTCCTGCATGCCGCTGTGGTACTGGTCCTCGGCCTTCTGGTCGACCTCGACGGTCTTGCCCTTGCCGCCCTTCTTGATCGGGTGGTCGCGCAGGATGACGTAGGTCGTCATCACCTTGGCGACGCTCGCGATCGGCGTCGGCTCCTGCTCGCCGAACTCGCCCATGCGGCCGAGGCCCTCGGCCTCGACGACGGCCTGGCCCTCGCTGGGCCACGGGAGCGCGAGCTCGTCGCCCTTGAAGGTGTACGAGGTCTCGGCGGTCGACTCCAGCTCCGGCTCGGGCAGCGGACGCAGTGCCTGCGCCACGCAGAAGGCCACGATCAGCAGCAGGACCAGCGGGGTCCAGATCTTGACCCGCCGCACGGTGGTCCGCAGCGGCGTCTGCGGCGGAGGCGGGGTGTTGGTCAGCTCCGCCAGCAGCCGCAGCGGCTCGTCGGGGTCGGGCGGCAGCGGCATCTGCTTCGTCCGCGAACCGACGCCGGGATCCGTGGTCTGCGGGGTCCGCGTGCTCTCCGCGGGCGCGGGTGCGGGCAGCGGGGCTCGCGGGGCCGCGGTCGGCCGGTCGTCGGTCCGCAGCGGGACAAACGTTCCGCCCGGCCGGGGAGGCGTCGCGACGGGCGCGGAGGCGGAGGGCGCGCGCAGGGTCAGGGTGCGGTCCCGGACCGGCGTGCCGGCGCCCTCCGTACGGGGCGCGCGCAGCGTGAGCGTGCCCTCCCCGACCCTGGGGCCGTCCTGTCCGCCCCCGGACGCCCCGCGCGCCCCGGGTCCGTCCTTGACGCCTCCGGGGCCCTTTGAGGGGCCTTCAGCGCCGCCGTCGCCGGGAGCGTCCGACGGGGCGTCGTCCCGGGACTCCTCGGGGGTGTCCTCCTGGGCGTCCTCCTGGGCGTCCTCCGGCGCCTGATCGACCGTGTCGGCGGCGGGGGCGCCGCCGGGCTCCGCTTCGGTGTCCGCCCCGGCGGACGGCTCCTCGCCGCGGTCGGCCTCCCCGGTGGCGGAACGCTCCTGCGGCTCGCCGGACTCCTCGGCTTCCGCCGCGTCCTGAGGCTCCGCCGCGTCCTCGGGCTCGGGCTCGGCCTCCACCGCCCCCTCGGGCTCGGGCTCCTCCGCCCGCGTCCCGTCGGCGGCCGGCTCGTCACCCGCGTCCTCGGCAGTGCCGGCTTCGGCCCCGTCCCGCTTCCCGCTCCCGTCCCCATCGCCGTCCGCGGCGGATTCCTCCGCGCCGGCCTCCTCGGCGACTGCGTCGCCGGTACGGGATTCCGCGCCGTCCCCCGCGTCGTCCGCCGGAGGGGCGTCCTCAGCGTCCGGCGTAGCGTCCTGCGCCCCGCCGTCCACGTCCGCTCCGTCGTCCGGCGTACCCGGAGCACTCGCGTCCGGCTCCGGTGCGCCCTCCGCTTCGGGCGGCCCCGGCGCGAACTCCGGTTCACCGGTGGCCGGTTCCGATGCGCCCCGGGGCGCTCCCACGACCCCGCGGAAGACCGTCAGCCGCGGATCCACCGCCCCGCCTCCGGTCCCCTCCCCCGACAACTCCTGCTGCTCCGCCCTGCCGGGGGACTCGCCCGCCACCGGACCTCCTCCACATCGCGCGATGCGCCGCCGCGGCGCCCCGCTCACCCTTACACCAGTTTCCAGGCCTCTGCCGTGAAGCCGCCGAGAGACCCGCCGTGGGACGCCCCGGCCCCCCGCGAGCCACCGCCGCCCTCGGTGCTAGACGAGAACGACATATGAGTCGGTTCCCGCACGAACGGGCAAGGCGCTCTCGACAGGCCGGTGTGAGAGGCGTCACCCTGTCATTCATCCACGCGGGGAGGCATGGATGGGCAGGAGCCGCAGAACACTTCCGGAGGAGCTACTGCTTCTCGCCCTGGACCCGGCCACGGGTACCACGGCGCAGCCGCAGTCGCTCGACCTTGGTCTTGCCGGGGCACAGCTAGTGGAGCTGGCCCTCGCAGGACGAATAGCCCCTGACGGGGATCGTATCGCCGTGGTGCACCCACGGCCGACAGGAGATCCGACCCTGGACTCCGCGCTCGAACTGCTGCGCCGTCGCGGCAGCCCCGTGCGCGCCGTCCACTGGATCGGCGGGCCCCGCCTGGGGCTGCGCCAGACGTATCTCACGCATCTGGAACGGTGCGGCATGGTGCACGCCGTGCCGGGGCAGATGTGCGGGGTGCTGCCGACCACGCGCTATCAGGCGACCGACAGCGAGGTCAGCCGGGAGATCAGGGCCCGGCTGGACAGCGCGATCCGCACCGGGGTGCCACCGGACCCGCGGACCGCCGCGCTCGCCGCGATCGCCCATGCCGTGGGGCTCGGCAAGCACCTGTACCCGGGCAACGAGGGCCGGTCGTCCCGATCGCGGCTCCGTGACCTGATCAGGTACGACCCCATGGGCGGCCTCGTCGCGCACGCCGTGATGGACGTGCAGAACGGTGCCGCCGCGCAGCCGAAACGCGCCCCCGCCCAGGGGCGTCCGGCGGCGGCCAGGGTGACGGGCCACGGCATGGTCCGCGCCGGCGTCCGCTGACCCGGGGTGTCCGGCGGCAGGGCCGGGACACCGTGACGACCGCGATCCCACCGCAACCGCAGCGCGCGGGGCGGCGACCGGCAACCGCCGGCCGCCGCCCCGCGCGCTTCCGTTTGTCCGCTCTTTTGAAGAGCGCAGCATATGACCAATTCCCAGCGGCGGGATGACCGATAGTGGCACTCTGCTGACCAGCAGTACATATCTGCAGAGAACACGGACCAGTCCGGAAACCGGAGGTGCACATCCCGTGGCCGCCAACGTCAATCCCACCGTCAGGCGACGCCGACTCGGCTCGGAACTGCGCAAGCTGCGCGAGCAGAAGGGAATGACCGCGGAGGAGGTCGCCGCCCGGCTGCTGGTCTCCCAGTCGAAGATCAGCAGGCTGGAGAACGGGCGCCGCAGCATCAGCCAGCGCGACGTGCGCGACCTGTGCAGCGTGTACGGGGTCGAGGACAGCCGCCTCGTCGACTCCCTGATGAACATGGCGCGCGAGTCCCGGCAGCAGGGCTGGTGGCACGCCTTCGGCGACGTCCCCTACAGCGTCTACATCGGTCTGGAGACCGAGGCCGAGTCCCTGCGCGTCTACGACTCCCTGGTGGTGCCGGGCCTGCTGCAGACCCGCAACTACGCCTCGGCCGTCATCGAGGGGACGCTCCCCGAGGCCACGCCCGAGCAGATCGAGAAGCGGATCGAGATCCGGCTGCGCCGCCAGGAGCGCGTCACCGACCCGGACTCGCCGCTGCGCTTCTGGGTGGTGATGGACGAGTCCGCGCTGCGCCGCGTCGTCGGCAGCAGGGACGTGATGCGCGAACAGCTGGAGTACCTGGCCCAGATGGGCACCCAGGCGCACGTCACGGTCCAGGTCCTGCCGTACGACGCAGGGGCGCACCCGGGCATGTCCGGCAACTTCGCGATCCTGGAGTTCGCCGACGCGACCGACTCCAGCGTCGTGTACATCGAGGGCGTCACGAGCGACCTGTACCTGGAGAAGCCGACGGACGTGCACGGCTACAGCGTCATGTACGAGCACCTGCGGGCACAGGCGCTCAGCGCTGAGCAGAGCCGGCAGTTCATCGCGGACGCCGCGAAAGAGTACGCACGCTGACTCTGCGGCAGGGAATGCCGCAGAGTACACCTGCGCCCCATGAGGCGGAAGACCTCCTGGAATATGCCACCCGTTGGGGGTAATAGCCGCTGTGGGCAGTGATGTTGGCGAGTAGCTTCGATCACGTCAGAGCTCTACGAAAGAGAAAGCTCGGAGCGATCATGGCTATTCAGCTCGGAAACACCAAGGCGTGGACCAAGTCCACTCGTTCCCAGGGAAATGGCGCCTGCGTCGAGGTGGCCTCCCGCACGACGTCGGCCGTCGACGTCCGCGACTCCAAGGACCCCTACGGCCCGGCGCTCGCCTTCCCCCCCGAGGCGTGGTCGGCGTTCGTCGCGGACGTGAGCCACGGTACGTACGACCTCGACTGAGCACCGTCGCAGTACCCGTACGGGCCCTCTCGACCGGCACGCCGTCCTGGCCGAGGGGGCTCACTGCCACCCTGACGCCCTATCCCCGCAGTTCGTCGACGTAGGTGTCGGTCCCCGGCACCGTGGGGACGAAGGGCGCGACGAGTTCGACCCGGCCGAGCCCCGTGCCGGCCACCTCGGTGTCCAGCCCCGTGAAGTGCTCCTCCCACACCTCGCGCGGGTCCCGCTGCAGGAACCACAGCAGCGTGAGCCGGGTGCCGACGCCCTCGACCTGCTTCACATAGGACATCCGCTCCAGCGGAAGCGGTGTGGGACGGAAGACGGTCACCATCGCCGAGGGCGAACCGGCCAGCCGCCGCGGCAGGTGGCGGTCGCGCAGCAGGTCGAGCAGCGCGTCGCACCGCTGCGGGGTGTCGGTGTCGATCACCTCGACGACCAGCCCCGTGTAGGGGTGGTCGAGCGCGTGGAAGTCCCGGGGGCCGTCCGGGCCGTCGCGGTAGACGGTGACGGCGTGGTCCTGGAAGGCGGTGAAGACGTGGGTGCGGTCGTGGTGGACGCGGGCGTCCCGGTTGAGGCGCCGGTTGATGGCGACGGTCCACTTCATGTGGTCCGCGTAGCGCCCGGCCGTGATCCAGTACACGGTGATGTAGCAGCCGTCGGTGACCGGCTGGGCGACCGCGGACTTCTCCGGGTAGCGCAGTGACTGCAGGTCGCGGGTGGCCACCCAGCGGCGTCCGGCGTACATCCAGGGCATGGCCATGGCGCCGGCGATGAAGTGGTCGTCCTCGTACCAGCGGTTGTAGGCGTACTCGTGGCCGGGGTGCGGCTCGACCATGGTGATCAGGGCGTGGCCGAGGCCCGGGCCGTAGGGGCCGACGGAGGCCAGTTCGGCGTAGAGCTCGCTGCGGGTGTCTTCTTCGGTCATGCCTCCGGTTTAGCTGACGGGGTGTCAGATAAGGAAGCCCGTGGCGGCACCCGACATATCTGGGTACGGTCCGCGAAATCGCCCGCGACCGTGAAGGAGCCCGCCATGCGCGCCGCCGTCCCCGGCCTCGCCACCCGTGCCACCACCGTCGGCGGCTCACCGGTACGGGAGATCCTCGCGCTGACCGCCCGTCCGGAGGTGATCTCCTTCGCCGGCGGACTGCCCGCCCCCGAACTCTTCGACGCAGCGGCGATACGCGCGGCGTACGACCGCGTGCTCGCCGAGGCGCCCGAGCGGGTGCTGCAGTACTCCACCACCGAGGGGGACCCCGCGCTGCGCGGGGCGGTCGCCGGCCGGCTCACCCGGGCCGGACTGCCCACCGGCCCGGACGACCTGGTCGTCACGGGCGGCTCCCAGCAGGCTCTCACCCTGATCTCCACCGCCCTGCTGGAGCCCGGGGACGTCGTCCTCGTGGAGGACCCGGGCTACCTGGCGGCGCTGCAGTGCTTCGCCTTCGCGGGCGCGCGCGTGGTGCCCGTCCCCTCCGACGCGGACGGCATCGACCCGATGTCGCTGGAGTCGGCCGTCGTCCGCGAGCAGGCCAAGCTGCTCTATCTTGGGCCGACCTTCCAGAACCCCACGGGCCGCACGACCACCGCCGAGCGCCGGCAGGCGATCGCCCGGGTCGCCGAGCGGCTCGGGCTGTGGATCGCGGAGGACGACCCGTACGGGGAACTGCGCTACGACGGCGAGGCGCAGCCGTGGATCGCCTCGCACGAGGCCGCCGCCGACCGGACGGTCCTGCTCGGCAGCCTGTCCAAGATCATGGCGCCCGGGATGCGGCTCGGCTGGCTGCGCGCCCCGGCCGCGCTGCGCCGCGCGTGCGTGGTCGCCAAGCAGTCCGCCGACCTGCACACCTCGACCGTGGACCAGGCCGCCGCCGCCCGCTACCTCGCCGATTCCGACCTCGACGCCCACCTGGACCGGGTCCGCACCGCCTACCGTGAGCGGCGGGACGCCCTGCTGGCCGGACTGCCCGGCGCGCTGCCCGAGGGCAGTTCGTGGCACCGGCCCGAGGGCGGCATGTTCGTCTGGGCCCAGTTGCCCGCCGGGTACGACGCGACGGAGCTTCTGCCCCGGGTGGTGGCGCATGACGTGGCCTATGTGCCGGGGGCGCCCTTCTACGCCGGCGAGCCCGACCGCGCCGCGCTGCGGCTGTCGTTCGTGACGCACACCCCGGACGAGATCGGGGAGGGGCTGCGCAGGCTCGCCAAGGCCCTGGCCATCGCGGGCGGCTGAGCCTATTCTGACGGTCCGTCAGTTCATCCGTACGGGTGGGGGTGGTGGGTCGTGCTGCTGCGCGACAAGACCGTCGTGGTGTCCGGGGTCGGGGCCGGTCTCGGACAGCGCGTCGCCCAGGCCGTCGTCCGCGACGGCGGGAACGCGGTGCTCGGGGCCCGCACCGAGGCACACCTCGCCAAGGCGGCCGCCGAGATCGACCCCGCGGGCACCCGTGTCGCCTGGCGCGCCACCGACATCAAGGACGCCGCACAGTGCGAGGCACTGGCCGCCCTCGCCGAGGAGCGTTTCGGCGCGATCGACGCGGTCGTCCACGTGGCCGCCATGGACGGCTACTTCGGCGGTCTGGCGGACGCCGACTTCGAGACCTGGAAGACCGTGCTGGACGTCAACCTGCTCGGCACGCTGCGGATGACCCGGGCCTGCCTGCCCGGCCTGCGCGGGCGCGGCGGCGGCTCGGTGGTCTTCATCGGCACCCAGTCCGCGGTGGCCGCGCCCTCCCAGGTGCGCCAGGCGGCGTACGCGTCCTCCAAGGGCGCGCTGACCTCGGCGATGTACTCGCTCGCCCGCGAGCTGGGCCCGGACCGGATCCGGGTCAACACGGTGCTCCCGGGCTGGATGTGGGGCCCGCCGGTCCAGGCCTTCGTCGGCTTCACCGCGCACACCGAGGGCGTGCCCGAGGACGAGGTGCTGCACCGGCTCGCCGACCGGATGGCGCTGCCCGAACTGGCCACGGACGGCGACGTGGCGGAGGCCGCGGTCTTCCTGGCCTCCGACCGGGCGCGCGCGATCACCGGGCAGTCGCTGCTGGTGAACGCGGGCGAACTGATGCGCTGACAGGGGGCGGACGGAGCCCGGACGGGCTCCGTCCGGCGTGCGGTCGTTCCGGCGAAGTACCCGCTCATCGTGGGGCGCCAGGCAGGTTCACAACAACGCGAAGTAAGGTCAAGAACAAGTAAAATCGTTCTACTCGCTGATCGGTGTTCATGTCCTTGAATGCCGATGGTCTTGACCAGCCCCCTTCCAGGCGGTTCAATCTGGGGCGCCGCCCCGCGACGGACGTACCGGCGAAGTGCGCTCCCGTTCACAAGGCGGACCCCTGGAAGGGGCAACAACGCATGAATGGTCTCGACTGGGCCGTACTCATCGGCTACTTCGGCGTGATGGTCGCCATCGGCCTGTGGTCCCACAAACGGGTCGACGACGTCAGCGACTTCTTCACCGCGGGCGGCCGCATGCCCTGGTGGCTGTCCGGCATCTCGCACCATATGTCCGGCTACAGCGCGGTGATGTTCACCGGTTACGCCGGCATCGCCTACACCTACGGCGTCACCTCGTACGTCACCTGGTCCTTCCCCATCGCCATCGGCATCGCCATCGGCGCCAACCTCTTCGCGCCCCGGCTCAACCGCCTGCGCTCCCGGCTGCACGTGGCCTCGCCGCTGGAGTACCTGAAGAACCGCTACAACGTCCCGACCCAGCAGGCCCTCGCCGTCTCCGGCGTGCTGCTCAAGATCGTGGACGTGGGCGCCAAGTGGGCGGCGATCGCCACCCTCCTGTCGGTCTTCACCGGGGTCTCCCTCAACCAGGGCATCCTCATCACCGGCGCCGTCACCGCCGTCTACTGCACGGTCGGCGGACTGTGGGCGGACGCCCTCACCGAGCTGGGCCAGTTCGTCATCCAGCTGCTGGCCGGCCTCGCCATGCTGGTCGCCGTGCTGGGCGAGATCGGCGGGGTCAGCGGGCTGTGGACGGTCTGGGACAAGCTGCCCGACAACCACACCGCGCCGACCGCCGGCCCGTACACCCTGACCTTCCTGCTGGCGTACCTGTTCATCAAGACGTTCGAGTACAACGGCGGCATGTGGAACCAGGCCCAGCGCTACATGGCCACGAGCAACGCCCGGGAGGCCACCCGCTCCGCCCGGCTGTCGGCCCTGCTGTGGTTCGTCTGGCCGCTGGTCCTCTTCTTCCCGATGTGGGTCGCCCCGCTGCTGGTGAAGGCGCAGAAGCCGGACGCCTCCGACTCGTACGCCCTGCTGACCGAGCAGCTGCTGCCGCACGGCCTGCTGGGCCTGGTGGTCGTCGGCTTCTTCTCGCACACCATGGCGATGTGCTCCTCCGACGCCAACGCCATCGCGGCCGTCTTCACCCGGGACATCGCGCCGGTGCTGTCCAAGGCGGCGCGCGGCTGGGACTCACGGGCCGGGCTGATCGCCGCCCGGATCACCACCGTGGCCTTCCTCGCCCTGTCGATGGCGGTCGCCACCCAGGTCAACTCGCCGGCCTTCAAGGACATCATCACGGTCGTCATCAAGTGGGTGGCCGGTCTGATGGGCCCGATCGCGATCCCGTTCATGCTCGGGCTGCTGCGTACGTTCCGGAAGTCCGGCCCGACGGCGGCGCTGGTCTCCTGGGCGGCGGGCCTGTTCGCCTTCTGGCTCACCAACTACGGTCTGGACGGGGTCCAGCTGCAGATCCAGATCGTGACGCCGCTCGCGGTCAGCCTCGTGCTGTACGTGCTCATCGGCTTCGTCAAGCCCGAGGACACCCCGGAGCGCGACGCGGTCCTGGCGCAGATCAACTCCGACGGGGACGGGGGCGACGCGGCCGCCGCCGCGACACTGCCCGAGGAGCCCGCGAAGGCCTGACGGCCGGGTCCCGGGGCGGTCCTTCACCCGCCCCGGGACCCGCGTGATGCCTGCGCGTCGGCGGCTCGGGCGGGGTCGCAGCGGCGCCCGCCCCCTCACAGGACGTCGGCGAGCTCCTGCAGCAGCCGCCGCTTCGGCCGCGCCCCCACCAGGGACTTCACCGGCTCGCCCGACCGGAAGACCATCAGCGTCGGCATCGACAGGACGCCGTAGGCCGACTGGGTCTGCGGGTTGCGGTCCACGTCGATCAGGACGACCTTCAGCCGGCTCTCCTCCTCGCGGGCGACCTCCGCCAGGACCGGGGCGATCTGGCGGCAGGGCCCGCACCAGTCGGCGGTGAACTCCACCAGGACCGGCCCCTCGGCCCGCAGCACCTCCTCGGCGAACGTCGCGTCGGTCACCTCGGTCAGGCCTGCGGTGTGCGTCGTCATCGCGTACTCCCCTCGCTTGCCTCGCAACTGAACTCACAGCGCGGTTCGGACGCGTCCCCGGCCGAGGCCAGCTCCGCATGGGCGAGCTGCGAGCCGAGCCGCTCGCGGACCTCCGTCAGGCGGGCGATGCACTCGTCGAGCTCGGCCAGCTTGCGCCGGTAGACCTCGATCGAGGCGTCGCACGAGTCCCCCTCCGGGTGGCCGGCCCGCAGGCAGTCCACGAACGGGCGGGTGTCCTCCAGTTCGAAGCCGAAGGCGCGCAGCGCCTGGATCTGCCGGAGCATCCGCAGGTCCTGCTCGTCGTAGGCCCGGTAGCCGTTGCCCGCACGCCGGGCACGCAGCAGGCCGAGCGCTTCGTAGTGGCGCAGGGCGCGGGTGGTGGTCCCGGCCCGTTCGGCGAGTTCTCCGATCCGCATGCCCCGACGGTAGACCTTGACGCGGACGTCAAGGCCAGCCCGGATATTCCCCGTCGGGGCCCCGCGGCCCGGTGATCCTCCCGACACAGCCGACTGACGTATGCCGCACCTATCCTCGGAGGATGACCCAGACTCCTCCCACCGCCAACAGCATGCGCCGTGCCCTGAGGCGTGCCCGTGACGGCGTCGCGCTCGACACCGCGGAAGCCGCGGTGCTGCTCCAGGCGCGGGGGGAGGACCTCGCCGCCCTGACGCAGAGCGCGGCCCGGGTGCGGGACGCCGGTCTGGAGGCGGCGGGACGGCCGGGGATCATCACCTACTCCAAGAGCGTCTTCATCCCGCTCACCCGTCTGTGCCGGGACAAGTGCCACTACTGCACCTTCGTGACCGTCCCCGGCAAGCTGCGGCGGGCCGGGCACGGGATGTTCATGTCCCCGGACGAGGTGCTGGAGATCGCCCGGCGCGGTGCCGAACTCGGCTGCAAGGAAGCCCTGATCACGCTCGGGGACAAGCCGGAGGAGCGCTGGCCGGAGGCCCGCGAGTGGCTGGACGCCCACGGCTACGACGACACCATCGCCTACGTCCGGGCGATGTCCGTCCGGATCCTGGAGGAGACGGGGCTGCTGCCGCACCTCAACCCCGGGGTGATGAGCTGGACGGACTTCCAGCGGCTGAAGCCGGTCGCGCCCTCGATGGGCATGATGCTGGAGACGACCGCGACCCGGCTGTGGAGCGAGCCCGGCGGTCCCCACTACGGCTCCCCCGACAAGGAACCGGCCGTACGGCTGCGGGTGCTGGAGGACGCCGGGCGCAGCTCCGTGCCGTTCACCAGCGGGCTGCTCATCGGCATCGGGGAGACGTACGAGGAGCGCGCCGAGTCGCTGTTCGCCCTGCGGAAGGTCGCCCGGTCGTACCACGGCATCCAGGAGCTGATCATCCAGAACTTCCGCGCCAAGCCGGACACCGCGATGCGCGGCATGCCGGACGCGGAACTGGACGACCTGGTGGCCACGGTGGCCGTCGCCCGGCACATCATGGGCCCGTCGGCCTGTCTGCAGGCGCCGCCGAACCTGGTGGACGCGGAGTACGCCAGGCTGATCGGGGCCGGCATCGACGACTGGGGCGGTGTGTCCCCGCTGACCCCGGACCACGTCAACCCCGAGCGCCCCTGGCCGCAGATCGAGGAGCTGGCGGAGCGCTCGGCGGAGGCGGGCTTCGCGCTGCGCGAGCGGCTCTGCGTCTACCCGGAGTTCGTCCGGCGCGGCGAGCCGTGGCTGGACCCGCGGCTGCTGCCGCACGTGACCGCGCTGGCCGACCCCGCCACCGGCCTGGCGCGCGAGGACGCCGAGGTCACCGGCCGTCCGTGGCAGGAGCCCGAGGAGGTCTTCACCGCCGCGGGCCGCACCGACCTGCACCGCACCATCGACACCGAGGGCCGCACCGGCGACCGCCGCCAGGACTTCGACGAGGTGTACGGGGACTGGGAGGCGCTGCGCGAACAGGCCGCGCCCGGTCTGGTCCCGGACCGCATCGAGGCGGACGTGCGCACGGCGCTGTCCGTGGCGGCCGACGACCCCACGAAGCTGACCGACGCCGAGGCGCTCGCCCTCCTGCACGCCGACGGTGCGGCGCTGGACGCGTTGTGCCGGATCGCCGACGACGTCCGGCGCGACGCGGTCGGCGACGAGGTCACCTACGTCGTCACCCGCAACATCAACTTCACCAACGTCTGCTACACCGGCTGCCGTTTCTGCGCCTTCGCCCAACGGCGCACCGACGCCGACGCCTACACCCTGTCCCTGTCCCAGGTCGCCGACCGCGCCGAACAGGCCTGGCAGGTCGGCGCCACCGAAGTCTGCATGCAAGGCGGCATCCACCCGGACCTGCCCGGCACCGCCTACTTCGACATCGCCCGCGCCGTCAGGGAACGCGTCCCCGGCATGCACGTGCACGCCTTCTCCCCCATGGAGGTCGTCAACGGCGCCACCCGCACCGGCCTGTCCATCCGCGAATGGCTCACCGCCGCCAAGGAAGCCGGGCTCGACTCCGTCCCCGGCACCGCCGCCGAAATCCTCGACGACGAAGTCCGCTGGATCCTCACCAAGGGCAAACTCCCCGCCGCCACCTGGGTCGAGGTCATCACCACCGCCCACGAACTGGGCCTGCCCTCCTCCTCCACCATGATGTACGGCCACGTCGACCAGCCCCACCACTGGCTCGCCCACCTGCGCCTGCTCGCCGAGATCCAGCAGCGGACCGGCGGCTTCACCGAATTCGTCACCCTCCCCTTCATCCACACCAACGCACCCGTCTACCTGGCCGGCATCGCCCGCCCCGGCCCCACCCTGCGCGACAACCGCGCCGTCACCGCCATGGCCCGCCTGCTGCTCCACCCCCACATCCGCAACATCCAGACCAGCTGGGTCAAGCTCGGCACCGACGGCGCGGCCGAAATGCTCCGCTCCGGCGCCAACGACCTCGGCGGCACCCTGATGGAGGAGACCATCTCCCGCATGGCCGGCTCCAGCTACGGTTCCCACCGCTCCATCCGCGACCTCGTCGCCATCGCCGACGCCGCCGGCCGACCCGCCCGCCAGCGCACCACCACCTACGGCGAGGTACCCGCCGAGCGCATCGCCGCAGGTCTGGCCTCCGACGGCCACCTCCCGGAGCTCCTGCCGGTGCTGGAGGACTGAGCCGGGGCGCGGCCCCCGGCCGCGCCCCTCGGCAACCTGTGCAAAAGAGTCCGAGCAACTCTCCAAAAGCGTCACACAGGCTGCGCAGCTCCTTCGGGAGGTGTCGTTAGCGTTGCTGGCCGTCCGCCCTGCACGGAGAACGTGCGCGCGGACCTGCCGCCGATGTCCCCCGGCGCCGCTGTCAGCACAGAAAGACTCGGAGATGGACTACTGCTCCTCCTGCCGTCGGCATCTCAACGGGGCTCTCGTGTGTCCGGGGTGCGGCGCCTACGCACCCGACATCGCCCCACCGATGTGGCAGGGCCCGGACTCGGCCGCCGAACGGGAGAGGCTCCGCGACGGGGACGACCCCGATGATCCCGACGGCAGCGAACAGGGCGACGCCGACCCTTCCCTGCAGGGCCGCGCGGCGCGGCGACGGCAGCTCGAACGCTGGAAGAAGAACCGGCGGCGCGCCGCGGCCGCCACGGCCGTGGCACTCGTCGGCGGCGGCCTCACCGTCGCGGCGCTGCCGCACGGCGGCTCGAGGGGTCAGGCCGACACGGCCGCGGCCGCCGAGCCACTGACGCCGGCCACCACTCGTACCCTGCCGCTCTCCTCGATCCCCGCACAGCCCGGTGACGCCACGCACCGCCCCGGTCAGCGCACGCACCCCACCACCGCGGCGCCCCGCGGTGACGCAACCCGCGCCGCACCGTCCGCCGCGAGCACCACCGCGCCGGCCCGCACCGCCCCGCAGGGCGACACCGGTTCCCGGGTACGCGCGGTCACGACCGCCCCCACTCCCGCGGACACCGCTCCGCACACCACCGCGCCCTCGTCCGCCCCCCAACCTCCCGCGGACGTCCCGGCCACTCCCCCCACGACGACGGCGACCCCCACGCCGTCGGCAACGAAGTCACCGATGCAGTTGTGCCTCCTGGTGCTCTGCGTCGGCTGACCGAAAGGAACGACACGTGTCAAGCAGCTACGCCGATCACGACCGCCGCCGCGTCAACGCCTGGCGGTTGTGGGGCGTCGGAGCCGTGGCCGCGGTGCTCGCCGGCCTGCTGGCCAAGTCCGGCATCCTGGTCGCGCAGAGATTCCTGCTGCTGCCGCTCTTCGCCCCCCAGGGCTACGGGGTGTGGCGGGACGCCGCCGCCACCGCCTACGTCCTCGGGGCGGGGCTCATCGCGCTCGCCGCGACGCTGCTGCTGCGCGTCCTGCTCGCCACGACGCCGCGCGCCATGCTGTTCTTCGGCTGGATCATGACCGCGCTGACCTTCTTCGCCGTGGTGGTCCCGCTGACCCTGCACCGCTCCAACGAGATGCTGGCCGCCTGCGTGGTCAACCTGTTCATCGGGCTGATCGTCACCTCCCTGCTCGCGGGTGCGGCCCGCTGGGCACTGACCCGCGGCGGCCGGGCTCCCCGGCCCGCCTGGCGGTGACGCGTCTGGCAGACGCCTGAGCCCCGAACCCCGAAGGCCTCCGCTGCCCCGGCAGCGGAGGCCTTGCCTTGCTCCGTGCGTGACCGGCCACATTCCGTTCGCGACCGGAAGCCGACCGATCTGGGTCGATTACAGTGCTTGGTCGGGTCGAGCAGAGAGGCGTTGGTCATGAGCGGGGCCGTATGGGGGCGTGCCGAGCAGCAGGACTTCCGCAGCCGGGTGCGCGGTTGTCTGCTCGGCGGCGCGATCGGCGACGCCCTCGGCGCCGGCGTCGAGTCCGACTCGCTGGCCGCCATACGGCAGGCGCACGGCGAGGACGGGGTCACCGACTACGTGCCGGCGTACGGGCGGCGGGGTGCCGTCACCGACGACACCCAGATGACGCTGTTCACCGCCGAGGGCCTGATACGCGCCCAGGTGCGCCGCGACGCCGGGGCCTGGCACCCGCCCACCGATGTGCACCGCTCCCACCTGCGCTGGGCGGCCACCCAGAACACCTGGGGGCCCGACGAACGCCGCAAGGACACCGGCTGGCTGGCCCGCGAGGAGTGGCTGTACGCGCGCCGCAACCCCGGCAGGGCCTGCCTGACCGGGCTCGGCGACGAGCACATGGGCACCCTCGGCAGCCCCAAGAACCCGCAGTCCAAGGACTGCGGCACGGTCATGCGGTCCGCGCCGTTCGGGCTGCTGGTCGGCTGGGAGCCGCACCTGGTGTTCCAGCTCGCCGCCGAGTGCGCCGCGCAGACGCACGGTCACCCCACCGGTGTCCTGGCCGCCGGGGCGTTCGCCGTCATCGTCCACGGGCTGGCCCGGGGCGAGGCGCTGGACGGCGCCGTGCAGCACGCGCTGGCCCTGATCGCGGCGCGCCCCGGGCACGAGGAGACCTCCGCGGCCCTGCAGGCCGCGCTCGGCGCCGTACGCCAGGGACTGCCCGGCGCGGAGCGGGTGGAATCCCTGGGCGCGGGCCGGACGGCGGAGGAGGCGCTCGCCGTCGGCGTCTACTGCGCCCTGGTCGCCGAGGACGTGCGGCACGGGCTGCTGCTCGCGGTCAACCACTCCGGGGACAGCGACTCCACCGGCTCGATCTGCGGCAACCTGCTCGGCGTGCAGCACGGCGAGACCGCCCTGCCCCCGGCGTGGGTCGCGGAGCTGGAGGGCCGGGGCACCATCCTCGAACTCGCCGACGACTTCGCCATGGAGACGACGCAGGGACCCGCGCTGCACGGGCCCGGCGGCGCCTCCGCGGCATGGCTGGAGCGCTACCCCGTCGACTGACCCGCCCGGCCGGCGGGTCAGAGGTACCGCGCGTAGTCGTCGAGGGTGCGCAGCACGTCCGCCGTTCCCGCGGACGGCAGTTGCAGCACGACCTCCTCCATGCCCTGGTCCCGGTAGTACGCCAGCTTGCCCGCATTGGGCCGCACCGCGTACGGCACGACCCGGAGCGACTCCGGGTCCCGGCCGGCGTCCTCCCACACACGGCGCAGACGCGGCACGCTCTCCGCCAGTCCGCCGCCGCCGATCGGCATCCAGCCGTCGGCGTACTCGGCGATGTGCGCGAACAGCACGGGCCCCCCGGCCCCGCCGCACAGGATCCGGGGCCGCCCGCCCGAAACGGGCTTGGGCCAGGCGTGGCTGGCCTCGACCCGGCAGGAAGCGCCCTTGTACGCGGTCGGTTCCGGCGCCCACAGGGCACGCATGAGGGCCATCCGCTCCCGCACCAGTTCCCGGCGGCGCGGCCAGTCGATCCCGTGGTCGGCGGCCTCCTCCACGTTCCAGCCGAAGCCGACGCCGAGGGTGAACCGTCCGCCGGACAGGAAGTCCAGGCTCGCGACCTGCTTGGCCAGCACGATCGGATCGTGCTGCGCGACCAGCGCGACACCGGTCCCGAGCCGCAGTCGGTGGGTGACGGCCGCGGCCGCGGACAGGCCCACGAAGGGGTCGAGCGTACGGCCGTACTCGGATGGCAGCGGGCCGCCCATGGGCGCGGGGGTGCTGCGGCTGACCGGGATGTGCGTGTGCTCCGGGAGGTAGAGGCCGTCGAAGCCGCGCTCCTCCAGTTCCCGGGCGAGCCGGACGGCGGGTACGGAACGGTCGGTCAGGAAGATCGTGGTGGCGATCCGCATGGTGTCGTCGCACCTCCCGTGATGTGGGCCAACCGTACGCCCGTGCCGCGGGGCGCGGACGCCCCCGGCACGGTGTCCCGCGGCGGGGGGCGGCCCGGGGTCAAAGACCCGTGGGAACCGTGCGGGTGTCCCGCCCGGAACGCAGGACCCGGCCGGGGACGGCCCCGGTGATCCCGTCGTCGCGGATCGTCTCCACGCCGTTGACCCGCACGCTGACCACGCCCTGGGCCCTGGAGTCCAGGCGCGGGCTGTCGCCCGGGAGGTCGTGCACGAGGGTGGCGGTGCCCGCGTCGATCCGCTCGGGGTCGAGGAGCACCAGGTCGGCCTGGTACCCCTCGGCGATCCGGCCGCGCCCGCGGAGCCCGAACAGCCGCGCCGGGTCGTCGGTGAGCATCCGCACCGCCTTCTCCAGCGGGAGCAGCCGGCGGCCGCGCAGGCAGTCGCCGAGGAACCGGGTGGTGTACGGCGCCCCGCACATGCGGTCCAGGTGCGCGCCTGCGTCCGAGCCGCCGAGCAGCACGTCCTCGTGCTCCCAGGTGGTGCGCCGCAGCTCCCAGCTGTCCGGGTCGTTGTCGGTGGGCATGGGCCACAGCACCGTCCGCAACTCGTCGGCCGCGCAGATCTCGACGAGGGTGCGGAAGGGGTCCTGCCCCCGTTCCGCGGCGATGTCCCGCACCACCCGGCCGCTGACCCCGGCGCGGCGGTTCTCCTCGGAGTACGTGTCCCCGATGACGTACCGCCCGAAGTCGGCCAGCCTGCGGAAGACGCCCGCCTCGGGGCTGACGGCGCGGCGGAGCATCCCGGCGCGGACCTCCGGGTCGCGCAGCCGGGCGATGCGCTCGGGGACGGGCAGGGAGAGGATCTCGCCCCAGCCGGGGATGAGGTTGAGGGCGCAGAAGGTGCCGAGCGACATGTTCATGGGGGTCAGGATCGGCATCGTCAGCGCGACGACGCGGCCCCCGGCCTTGCGGGCCCGCTCGGAGGCCTGCAACTGGCGGGGCACCCGCTCCGGGACGGCGGAGTCGACGGTGAGCACGTTCCAGTTGAGCGGGCGGCCCGCGGCGACGCTCATGTCGACGAAGAGGTCGATCTCGTCGTCGGAGAAGGTGTCCAGGCACCCGGCGACGATCGCCTCGATCTGCGTCCCCTCGTGCTCCCCGACGGCCCGGGAGAGCGCGAGCAGTTCCGCGGGCCGGGCGTGCCGCGAGGCCACCGGGCGGCCGTCGCCGTCGGAGTGGGTGGAGGACTGGGTCGTCGACAGGCCCCAGCCGCCGGCCTCCATGGACTCGTGGAAGAGCCGCAGCATGCGGTCGAGCTGCTCCGGTGAGGGCTGTCCGCCGACGGCGTCGGGCCCCATCACATGGCGGCGCAGCGCGCAGTGGCCCACCATGAAGCCGGCGTTGACGGCGATCCGGCCCTCCAGGGCGTCCAGGTACTCCCCGAATCCCCGCCAGCTCCAGTCGACGCCGGACTCCAGGGCCTTGAGCGACATGCCCTCGACCTTGGACATCATCCGGCGTGTGTAGTCGGCGTCCTCGGGCCTCAGCGGCGCCAGGGTGAAGCCGCAGTTGCCGCCGGCGACGGTGGTGACCCCGTGGTTCATGGAGGGGGTCGCGAACGGGTCCCAGAACAGCTGGGCGTCGTAGTGGGTGTGCGGGTCGACGAAGCCGGGGGTGAGGACCAGCCCGGTCGCGTCCTCGGTGGTCCGTGCGGGCTCCTCGGTCCGGCCGGGCGGCGTGACCGTGGCGACCCGTCCGTCCCGCAGGCCGACGTCGGCCGTGCGGGCCGCCGCACCGGTGCCGTCGACGAGCGACGCGCCGCGGATCAGGTGGTCGAGCATGCGTGGTCCCTCCTCCTGCTGGGGCCGCGGGCGGGTACCCCGCCGCGCGGTGTGGCCCCCGGCCGGCCGCGGGCGCGGCGGGCCGCCGCCGCGGTACCGGACCGGTCCGGGGGCCGGGCGGCGGTCCGGGACGGCGCCGCCCTGTCGGTGGCCCGCGGCGTCACGCCGCCCGGCGGAAGCGGGTGGTCCGGTGCACCGGGTCCGTGTCGATCTTGGGGATGACGTGCTCCCCCACCAGCTTGATCGTGCGCATCGTGTCCTCGAAGGGGACGCCCACCGGCAGCCCGAACGACAGCTGGTCGGCCCCCGCGGACTCCCAGCGCCTGCACTGCTTGAGCGCGTCGTCGGGATCGCCGCAGATCATCAGTTCCTCGTCGAGGAGCATCTCGACGAGCTCCTCGGTGTACGTCGGCAGCAGCTCGGGCCACTGCGGGATGTACTCCGGGCGCGGGAAGGTGTCGTGGTAGCGGAAGACCAGCGACTGCAGGTAGTTGAGGTTGCTGCTCGCGGCGACGCGGATGGCTTCCTTGCGGGTCTCGGCCACGATCGCGGTGGTCGTCACCATGACGTTGTCGTTGACGAAGTCGCCGATGGGCTCGGCGTCGCGCACCGCGGTCTTGTACTTCTCCAGCACCCACTCCATGTCGGAGACCTTCTGGACGCTGAAGCCCAGCACGCCGAGTCCCTTGCGGGCGGCCATGGCGTAGGAGGGCGGCGACCCGGCGGCGTACCACATCGCGGGGTGCGACTTCCCGTACGGCTTGGGGAACACCTTGCGGGGCGGCAGGGACCAGTGCTTGCCCTGGAAGCCCGGGTACTCCTCGTTGAGCCACATCTTCGGGAACTCGCCGACGGTCTCCTCCCAGATCTCCTTGGTGGCGTTCATGTCCGTGACGCCGGGGAGGAAGCCGAGGATCTCGTGGCTGCCGGCGCCGCGCCCGGTGCCGAACTCGAAGCGTCCGTCGGAGAGGTGGTCGAGCATGGCGACCTTCTCGGCGACCTTGACGGGGTGGTTCACCTGCGGGAGGGGGTTGAAGATGCCCGACCCGAGGTGGATCCGCTCGGTGGCGTGGGTGAGGTAGCCGATGTAGACGTCGTTGGCGGACAGGTGCGAGTACTCCTCGAGGAAGTGGTGCTCGCTGAACCACGCGTACTTGAAGCCCGACCGGTCCGCCTGGACGACGTACTCGGTCTCCTCCATCAGCGCGTGGTGCTCGGCCTGCGGGTCGACCTCCGAGCGGAACTTGGGCACATATCCCTGTACGAAGATCCCGAATTCCAAGGGGTTCACCGTCCCTAGCTTTTCTGACGGATCGTCAGATTCCCGCTCCGACTCTTCCACCGGCGACGGGGGAGGTCAATACCTGATCGCGCGTCAGAAGACCTGGACCCCGGCCAGCCAGCCGCCGTCGACGACGAACGGCTGCCCAGTGACGTACGAGGAGTCGTCACTGGTCAGGAAGAGCGCGAGCCGCGCGACCTCCTCCGGGCGCCCGATCCGGGCGAGCGGCACGAGCTTGCCGTACAGCCGGTCCAGGGCCTCCGCGGGGACGGACTCCCCGGGGTTGGACATGGGGGTGTCGATCGCGCCCGGGCACATCGCGTTGACCCGTATGCCCTTGGGCGCCAGCTCCATGGCGGCCACCCGCGTCATGCCGACGACGGCCGCCTTGGTCGCGGCGTACGAGATCACTCCGGCCATACCGGTCAGCGCCACATAGGAGGCGGTGTTCACGATCGTGCCGCCGCCGGCCGCCGCGAGCAGCGGGGCCGCGGTGCGCATCCCCAGGAAGGCGCCGACCTGGTTGACCTGGACGACCTCCTGGAACTCCGTGAGCGGGGTGTCGACCAGCGCGTTGAAGCGCAGGATGCCGGCGTTGTTGACCAGCCCGTCCAGCCGGCCGAAGGCGTCCGTGGCGGCGTCCAGGGCCGCGGCCCAGTCCGCCTCGCTCGTCACGTCCAGGTGGACGTAGCGCGCCCGGTCGGCGCCGATCCCCTCCGCCACGGCCGCGCCCCGCTCGTCCAGCACGTCCCCGAGGACGACCCGCGCCCCCTCCGCCGCGAAGAGCAGCGCCTCCTGCTCACCCTGTCCGCGCGCCGCGCCGCTGATCAGTACGACCCGGCCGTCCAGCTTGCCCATGTCCGTCACTCCCTACGCGTCGAGGTGCGGCGCCACGCCGTCGGCGAACGCCTCCATCTGGTCGAGCAGTTCCGCCGCCCCGCGACTGCGGAACCTCACCTGGATCTGGTCCACCCCCATCGCGCCGTACTCCCGCAGCGACTCGGCCAGCGCCTCCGGCTTCCCGGTCAGGGTGCGCCGCCCCACCGGCCACTCCGGCTCGCCGACGTACAGGGGCTCCGCGATCACCCCGATGGTGATCGGCACCCCGCCGCGCAGCCTGCGCAGCCGGGCGATCTGCCCGGGCATGGCCTCCCGGGAGTCCCCCTGCGGCAGCCAGCCGTCGCCCTTGAGCGCCGCGCGCCGCACCGCCGCGGGCGACGAGCCGCCCACCCACACCGGGACCGGCCGCTGCACCGGCTCCGGCTTCTGCTCCCCCGCCGCGAAGTGCGCCCGCACCGCGTCGATCGCCTGGTCCAGCAGCGCGCCGCGCCGCTCGAAGTCCACCCCGAGCGCCTCGAACTCCTCCCGCACGTGCCCGGCTCCGACCCCGAGGACGAGCCGGCCCCCGGAGAGGTGGTCCAGGGTCGCGTACTGCTTGGCGGTGAGCTGCGGGTGCCGCAGCCCGATCACCGCCACATGGCTCAGCAGCCGTACCCGCGTCGTCACGGCGGCCAGGAAGGCGAGCGTGGCGACGGGGTCGTACCAGGTGGCGCTCATCGCGGGGGCCAGCCGGGGCGGGATGGCCACGTGGTCGCAGCACCCGATGTAGGCGAAGCCGAGCCGGTCCGCCGCCCGTGCGACGTCCACCAGGTCGCCCGGCGGCGCCGCGGCCTCCCACGGCTCCGCGTAGAGGGTGCTCAGGGATTGCACCGGCAACTGCATGCCGTACGCGGTCTTGGTCATGCCGCCATGGTCGGACCTGACGGACCGTCAGACAAGGGTCGGCGCACCCCGAACTCCGGGGCGGCCAGGTCGACGGTGAAGGTGGCGTACCGCCCGTCGACCTCGGCCGGCACGAGGCTCGTCGATGCCGAACCCCGGCAACCGGGGCCCGTCGATGCGCACGCCGAACGCCGCGTCGTCCACCCGGTACAGGCCGTCCCGGGCCGGGACCCGGCCCGTCAGCCACAACTCGGCGATCATGGGGGAAACACATCAGGCGGCCGCGCACGGTACGCGACGCGGCCGCCGACGGCGGGCGAACCCTGTCAGCCCGCGCCCCCGCCCGGCCCGGGCCACAGACCCTCCGGGGTCAGCTCCAGCAGTTCGATCGCGTTGCCCCGCACGATCCGCTCGACGACGTCCGGGGCGAGGTGGCCCATCTGGGCCTCGCCGACCTCGCGGGACTTGGGCCAGGTCGAGTCGGAGTGCGGGTAGTCGGTCTCGTACAGGACGTTGCCGACGCCGATCGCGTCGATGTTGCGCAGGCCCACCGCGTCGTCGAAGAAGCACCCGTACACGTGCTCCCGGAACAGCTCCGAGGGCGGCCGCAGCACCTTGTCGGCCACTCCGCCCCAGCCGCGGTTCTCCTCCCAGACGACGTCGGCGCGCTCCAGGATGTACGGGATCCAGCCGATCTGGCCCTCCGCGTACATGATTCGCAAGGAGGGGAAGCGGTCGAAGATCCCGGACATCAGCCAGTCGACCATGGAGAAGCAGCAGTTGGCGAAGGTGATCGTGGAGCCGACCGCGGGCGGCGCGTCGGCCGAGGTGGACGGCATGCGCGAGGACGAGCCGATGTGCATCGCGATGACCGTGCCGGTCTCGTCGCAGGCGCGCAGGAAGGGGTCCCACGCCTCGGTGTGGACGGACGGCAGTCCCAGGTGCGGCGGGATCTCGGAGAAGCAGACGGCCCGCACCCCGCGCGCGGCGTTGCGCCGCACCTCCGCGGCGGCCAGCTCCGCGTCCCACAACGGGATGAGGGTGAGCGGGATCAGCCGGCCGCCGGCCTGCGGTCCGCACCACTCCTCGACCATCCAGTCGTTGTAGGCGCGCACGCACAGCAGCCCCAGCTCCCGATCCTCGGCCTCGGTGAAGGTCTGGCCGCAGAAGCGCGGGAAGGTGGGGAAGCAGAGGGCGGACTGCACATGGTTGACGTCCATGTCCGCCAGCCGCTCGGGGACGCTGTAGGAGCCGGGACGCATCTGCTCATAGGTGATCGCCTCCAGCCGCACCTCGTCCCTGCTGTAGCCGACGGCGGTGTCCAGGCGGGTCAGCGGGCGCCGCAGGTCCTCGTAGACCCACCAGTCGGCGACGGGCCCCTCGCCGCCGGGCTCGCCCATGCGCGGGGTGAACCTGCCGCCGACGAAGGTCATCGACTCCAGGGGCGCGCGCACGATGCGCGGTGCGCGGTCCCGGTACGCCGACGGGAGCCGGTCCCGCCAGACGTTGGGGGGCTCGACCGTGTGGTCGTCCACCGAAATGATCCTCGGGAAGGTCTCCATGGGGCCACGGTAGCGCGAATCTGACGGACCGTCAGTAGGGCTGTGGGCGGCCGGCTGCCGCGTGCGGGCGGCTGCGCCGGGCTGCCCGGTTGTCGTGTGCGGGTTGTTTGCGCCTGCGGGCGGGTGCCCCGGGCTGCCTAGTTGTCGTGTGCGGGTTGTTTGCGCCTGCGGGCGGGTGCCCCGGGCTGCCTAGTTGTCGTGTGCGGGTTGTTTGCGCCTGCGGGCGGGTGCCCCGGGCTGCCCGGTTGTCGTGTGCGGGTTGTCTGCGCCTGCGGGCCGGGTGCCCCGGGCTGCCCGGTTGTCGTGTGCGGGTTGTCTGCGCCTGCGGCGTGCTGTCCCCCGCCCTCCCTCCCGATTGCCCGGCGCGGTTGGTGCGGGCCTCGCGCGGTTCGTGGTGGGCCGGGTGCGGGGCCTCCGGGGCTGCACGTCCTGGACTGGGTTATTTACGTGCATGGCGGGCGGTCCAAGTAGGAACCCCGGATGCCGCACACAAATATCCCGCAGCGTCCAGAACATCCACCCCTACGACCCCGCCCCCTCCCTGTGACGGGGCGACTGACGGCCGGAGGGTGGTCAGAGAGCGGTCCGGGGTTGCCGCACACGTCCCACCGAACGCCCACAACCACAACCGTCAGGCGCTCCATGGAAACCCCCAGCTGATCACGGAGCGGATCGGACCGGCGGGGCTACCGGCGCGCGCGGGCGTTGGTCGCCCTGCTGAGCGGCCCGTCGCCGTGTGCGCGTTCCCGCTCTCCCTCAGCCTTCGGCCAGGGGCAGCCTCATCCGGCGCGGTCGGTGTGGTCCCAAGACTGAACCCGGTTGCGGTCGGCCACTCACCGCAGGGCAGAGTGCGCCCCCACCCCCACGCTCTGCCGTGCCGCGGGCCAGCGATGCGCGCACCCTTGAGCGGCCTGCGGCCAGAGGACCCCCTACTGGGGCCAGTTCCCAGCGGTGTGGGGAGGGGCGCCCCCCATCACCCCCCACCGGCCGTTGGTCGCCTTCCGAAACGGAGGGGGCGGGGTCGTAGGGGTGGATGTTCTGGACGCTGCGGGATATTTGTGTGCGGCACAGACGGCACCAATTGGACCGCCCGCCATGCACGTAAATAACCCAGTCCAGGACGTGCAGCCCCGGAGGCCCCGACCCCGGCCCACCCACGCACGCGCGCAGGCCCGCACCAACCGCGCCGGGCAATCGGGAGGGAGGGCGGGGGAGAAACTGCAACCGCAACCACAACGCACCCGCACACACCCACCGGCCGCAAGGAAACCGCGGCTCACGGCGCAAGCAAAAGCATGCGCCACACCGCGTCCTCCAGACCGTGCACGGAGGCGATCCACCCCAGGCTGTCCTCCGTGGTGCCCCGGCCCGCCGCGACCGCCAGCTCACCCACCGCGTCCGCGAGGTCCCCGTGCCGCAGCGCGGGCTCCATGCGGCCCCCGCCGAGCCCGTCGGCGACGTAGCGCTCGTATCCGGGCGCCGTACGCAGGACGCCGACCGGACGCCACTCCTGCGCCAGCCGGTCCACCGGGTCGCCGCCCACGCGGGATCCGTCGGCCTCGACGACCTGGGTGCGCGAGCGGTCCACCGCGAGCGCGGTCCACGCGTCGGCGCCCGTGAGCACCGCCGCGGGACGGCAGCGCTCGACGGCCTCCGCGACCGTCCCCGCGCCGTCCGGGCCGCCGCCGACCAGCGGCACCGCCGCCATACCGGCGTAGAGGCAGCCGTAGAACGCCCCGGCGAGGTCCGCGCCCGGCTGATAGGCGAGCAGCACCCGGCTGCCCGGCGGCAGCAGCCGCCCCAGCCGCGCCGCGACCGCGCGGGCGCGGCGGTCCAGCCCGGCGAAGTCGCAGTCGTACGGCTCGTACGGGCGCCCCTCGGGATGCCGAACGGCCCGGCGGCGCAACGCGGGACCGGGCAGCCGGTACACCGACGGCGCCGGCCCGCCACCGCTCCGGCTCGGTCCGCTCACGGCCTGCGGCACACAACGCGCACACATGGGCGGCCCTCCACCTCCTCCGGCGGAACACCCGTCAGACCGACGGCATATGACCGCACTTCACATGAAACTTGCCCGAACATTCCCCGCTGCTTCCTGGTACGCCCCTCCCGAAAGCCACCCATAGGTGACCGCGTACAGGTTGAGGCGGCAAACTGGCACAGGCAGCGGAACCGATCGGGTCGGTCCCGCCGTCCGTGAAAACTGTTCCGGCTCGTGATGAACGATCGATATACGCGCTCGTCGCGCAGGTTCGGCGGCACCAGGGGGCAGGCATGGCAAGCGGTAAGGACCAGGGCGGCGCGCTGCGCTTCGCGGTCCTCGGCCCGGTGCGGGCCTGGCGCGGCACGGAGCCGATCTCCGCGGGGTCGCCACAGCAGAAGGCGCTGCTGGGCGCCCTGCTGCTGCGCGGCGGCCGCACGGCCACCGCGCAGGAACTGCTGGACGCGGTCTGGGGCGAGGACCCGCCGCCCACCGCGCTCGCGGCGCTGCGCAGTTACGCCTTCCGCCTCCGCAAGGCCCTCGGCGCCGAAGCCCTGGCCACCGTCGACGGCGGCTACGTACTGCACGCCGGCGACGGCTTCGACCTCTTCCTCGCCGAACGGCACCAGGCCGCGGCCGAGAAGGCCCGCGCCGCGGGCGACCTGGCCGCGGCCCGCGAGGAGCTGCGCGGCGCCCTCGCCCTCTTCGACGGCGAGCCGCTGGCGGGGCTCCCCGGCCCGTACGCGGAGACCCAGCGCATCCGCCTGCTGGAATGGCGGCTGCAGCTCACCGAGACCTGCCTCGACCTGGACCTGCAGGCCGGCTGCCACGCCGAGGTGGTCTCCGAGCTCACCGTCCTGTCCGCGGAGCACCCGCTGCGCGAACGCCCACGCGCCCTGCTGATGCTCGCCCTGTACCGCAGCGGGCGGCAGGCCGAGGCGCTGGGCGTCTACGCCGACACCCGCCGTCTCCTCGACGACGAGCTGGGCGTCGACCCGGGCGCGGAGCTCGCCGAGCTGCACCAGCGCGTGCTGGAGGCCGACCCTTCGCTGCTGCCGCCGCCCGTCCCGCAGGCGGAGGCCGTTGCCGAGCCGGTGCGTCCGGCCCAGCTGCCCGCCACCGTCGCCGACTTCACCGGCCGCGCCGCCTTCGTCCGAGAGCTCGGCGAGCGCCTGGCGGGGGCCTCCGCGGAGGGCGGCGTCATGTCGGTCTCCGCGGTCGCCGGCATCGGCGGCGTCGGCAAGACGACGCTCGCCGTCCATGTCGCCCACGCCGTCGCGGGCACCTTCCCCGACGGCCAGCTCTACGTCGACCTCCAGGGCACCGCCGCCCGGCCCGCCGAACCCGAGACGGTGCTCGCCTCCTTCCTGCGCTCCCTCGGTGTCACCGACTCCGCGATACCCGAGTCCCTCGCCGACCGCGCCGCGCTCTACCGCTCCACCCTCGCGGGCCGCCGGATCCTGGCCCTGCTGGACAACGCCCACGACGCCGCCCAGGTCCGCCCCCTCCTGCCGGGCACTCCCGGCTGCGCCGCGCTGATCACCAGCCGGGCCCGCATGGTCGACCTGGCCGGTGCGCACCTGGTCGATCTCGACGTCATGAGCCCGGAAGAGGCCCTGCTGCTCTTCACCCGCATCGTCGGGGAGGAGCGCGTCGCCGCCGAACGCCAGGCCGCCCTCGACGTCGTCGCCGCCTGCGGGTTCCTGCCGCTCGCCATCCGCATCGCCGCCTCCCGCCTGGCCACCCGCCGCACCTGGACGGTCTCCTTCCTCGCCCGCAAACTCAGCGACGAACGCCGCCGCCTGGACGAGCTCAAGGCCGGCGACCTCGCCGTCAAGGCCACCTTCGAACTCGGCTACGGCCAGCTCACCGCGCAGCAGGCACGCGCCTTCCGCCTGCTGGCGCTCGCCGACGGCCCGGACATCTCCCTGGAGGCGGCCGCGGCCGTCCTCGAGCTGGACGTCTACGACGCCGAGGAACTGCTGGAGACGCTGGTCGACATCAGCCTCATCGAGTCCGCCGCACCCGCCCGCTACCGCTACCACGACCTGGTCCGCCTGTACGCCCGCGACTGCGCCGAGCGCCACGAGGGGGAAGACGCCCGCTGCGCCGCCGTGTCCCGGCTGCTGGACTTCTACCTCGCGTCGGCGATGTGCGCCTACGAGCTGGAGAACCCCGGCGACCGCCTGCTCGCGCACCTCGCCCCCGTGGGCCGCGCCGGAATGCCCTTCGGCTCCCGCGAGGAGGGCCTGGACTGGCTGTTCACCGAGGCGCCCAGTCTCCTGGCCGCCGTCCGGCAGGCCGCGGGCGGCGGTTGCGAGGGCCCGATGCGGCGGGCCGTCGACCTGCTCTTCACCACACAGGACCTGATGGAGTCCGGCATCTACGCGCGCCAGTACGAGCAGGCCACACGCGCCATCGTCGCCACCGCCGGCGCCTGCGGCGAGCCGCTCGTGGAGGGCCGGGCCCGCGTACTGCTGGGCCAGCTGAACAGCCTGGCCGGCCGGCTGGAGGAAGCGGACCGGGAGGCCGAACGCAGCCTCGTGCTCGGGCGTGCCGTCCGCGATCCCCTGACCAGTAGCTACGCCCCCAATCTGCGCGGCATGGTGGCCCTCGCCAGGCGCCTCTTCCAGGACTGCGCGGACCACCAGTCCCAGGCGCTGGAGGCCTTCGTGGCCGACGGCAACCGGCACGGCGGCGCCGCCGCGCTGAGCAACCTGTCCCGTGCCCAGATCGAGCTCGGGGACGTCTCCGCCGCCGTGGCCTCGGCGGAGCGTGCCCTGTCGATCTACCGTGAGCTGCGGGCCGGATTCCGCCTCGGCAACGGCTTGTACGCCCTCGCCATCGCGCTGACGGCGGCGGGTCGCCGCGAGGAGGCCCTGGCGTCGCTCTCCGAGGCGCTCCCCGTCTTCAGAGCGGCGCGGCAGCAGTTCTGGGAGGCCATGTGCCTCTTCCGCATGGCGGAGGTGCACCTGTCCTCCGGCGCCCACCGTCAATCGGCCTCGCTGGCCGAACAGTCGCTGAACGCGCTGCGCGATCTGGGGGGCGAGCTCTACCGCGCGAAGGTGCTCACGGTCCTCGGTCGCGCCCTCGCCGAGGTGGGCCAGGTGGACCGTGCCCGCGCCTGCTGGCGGGACGCCCTGGCGTCCTTCGTCGCGCTGGGTTCCCCCGACGCCGACGAGGTGCGGCGCCTGCTCCACGGTCCGGCCGCCCCGGCGATCGCCGTGTAGCGGTTCCGCACCACGCAACACCGCTGATACAGGACATCAACAGTTCCGTTTATCGGTTGATTATCGAGGCCTGCCACGATTCCATCACTGCAAGAGCTGCCCGCCTGGTAGCGCACGGGGGTCGTTACCAGGCGGGCTTCGTATCGGCCCAGTCACACCCACCAGGGGAGGCACCATGAGCGAGACGGCACCCGAGTCCGGCTCCACCGTCGAGGAAGAGCCGGAAGTCGTCACCACCGAGGAGACCGAGGAGCCCAAGGTCAAGGGCGACGACACCACGGTCAAGCCCGACAACTGGCACGCACCCTGACCGGCGCCTGACACGGGGGACGGCCGGCCCGAGGGGGGCACGGGGGGACAGCACGACGGGGGACAGCACCACCACGGGGGAAGCATCACGGGGGAGCGCGACCTGGGGGCGCGCCAAGGGGGGAGCGCCTCCAGGAGCGGGGGGACGGCACGAAGGATCCAGGGACCGACTGCGGCGCGGAGGGGGCGCCGCAGTCGGTCTTTGTCATGACCTGATCGCCTTCAGCGGCGCACGACCCTTGCGGCCCTTCGGGCACAACACAGTAGGTTCACAGCCGGAGTCGGCCACCCGCATCCCAGGCGGCCGACGCCGCCTCACCGGCACCACCTGTACGCATGCTGCCGCCGGGTGCCCGCACCCGGCCTCGACTCCGGAGGCGTCATGAAGTTCGTACGCAAGGCCGCCGTCGTCCTCGCCGCCGTGGCGGCCGGACTCCTGTCCGCCGCGCTCCCGGCCGCCGCCGCGGACAGCCCGGACGCCTGGCACCAGACGATCGTCTCGCCCGACAACTGGCACACCCCCTGACACCCCGGCGCGCAGGTCCGACTGGTCCCTCCCGCGCCCCGCGGGAGGGACCTGTCCCTCACCGCGCCCGCAGCGCCGTCTTGAGCACCTTCCCGCTCGCGTTGCGCGGCAGCTCCGCCAGGAACTCGACCTCGCGCGGCACCTTGTAGTTGGCCATCTCCCGCCGCGACCAGGCGATCAGGTCGTCCGCGGTGACCACGGCCCCGTCCCGGCGCACGACGTACGCCCGGCCGACCTCGCCGAGCCGCGGGTCGGGGACGCCCACCACCGCCGCCTCCACCACGTCCGGGTGGCGGGCGAGCGCCTGCTCGATCTCCGCCGGGTACGCGTTGAACCCGCCGACGATGAACATGTCCTTGATGCGGTCGGTGATGCGCAGGTTGCCGTCGGCGTCCATCACGCCCACGTCCCCCGTGTGCAGCCAGCCGTCCGCGTCGACGGCCTCGGCCGTGGCCGCGGGGTCCTCCCAGTAGCCGGACATGACGTGGTAGCCGCGCACCAGGACCTCGCCGGGACGCCCCGGGCCCTCCGAGAGCACCCGTACCTCCGTGTCGGGGATGGCCCGCCCGGCGGTCGCGGCCACCACCTCCGCGGGGTCGCCGCGCCGACACATCGTCACGGTGCCGCTCGCCTCCGTCAGCCCGTACGCGGTCAGCACCGTGGCGATCTTCAGTTCGCTGCGCAGCCGTTCCACCAGTTGCAGCGGGATCACGGACGCGCCCGTCACGACCAGCCGCAGTGAACTCAGGTCGTGCTGGGCGCGTTCGGGGTGGTCGAGGACCGACTGGTGGAGGGTGGGCGGTCCGGGTAGCACGGTGACGCGTTCGGCGGCGATGTTGGCCAGGACGGTGCCCACGTCGAACACCGGCTGCGGAATCATCGTCGCACCGCGCATCAGGCAGGCGATGATCCCGGCCTTGTAGCCGAAGGTGTGGAAGAACGGATTGACGATCAGGTAGCGGTCGCCCTCCTCCAGGCCCGCCAGGTCCGCCCACACGTCGTAGACGCGCAGCGTCTGGGCGTGCGTCACCACCGCGCCCTTGGGGTGGCCGGTCGTCCCGGAGGTGAAGGTGATGTCGGAGGGCGCGGAGCCGTCGATGGCGTCGGAACGGGCCCGTACCGCCGCGCCGGTGACGGGGTCGCCGGCGGCCAGGAAGTCCTTCCAGCGCCGGTAGCCGTGGCCCTCCGGCGCGGCGTCGGACAGGACGACAACCTGTTCCAGGTCCGGCAGCGGGTGCTCCCGCGTCGCGCGCCGCAGGGAGGCGACGTAGGAGGTGCCGAGGAAGGTGCCCGTGACGAAGAGCAGCCGGGCACGGGTGCGGCGCAGCACGTAGGCCGCCTCCGCGCCCTTGAAGCGGGTGTTGAGCGGGACGAGCACCCCGCCCGCGGTGACCGAGCCCAGGGCGGCGGTGATCCAGTCGAGCGTGTTGGGCGCCCAGACCGCCACCCGGTCCCCCGGGGCGATCCCGGACGCGATGGCCGCCGCGGCGGCGCGCTCGACGCGGGCGCCGAGTTCGGCGTACGTGACACGGGTGCGGCCGTCCACGACCGCCTCGCGCTCGCCCCAGCGCCGCGCCGCCTCCCGCACGAGCCGGGGGACGCTGCCCCACTCCAGGTCACCGCGCATGCGCCCAGCACCTCCCGATGAGCTGACTATCCGTCAGATTAGCGATAACCTGACGGGATGTCAGCATTGAAGGACGCCACCGCGATCGCCGGCATAGGCGCGACCCCCTTCGCCAAGCACCTCCCCGAGTCCGAGAGGGCACTCGCCTGCCGCGCCATCCTGGCGGCACTCGACGACGCCGGGATCGAGCCGCACGAGGTGGACGGCCTCGCGTCGTACACGATGGAGGAGACCGACGAGGTCGAACTGGCCAAGACCGCCGGTCTCGGCGACCTCACCTTCTTCTCCAAGGCGGGCTTCGGCGGCGGCGGTTCCTGCGCCACCGTCGCGCACCTCGCCGCCGCCGTCGCCACCGGGCAGGCCACCGTCGGCGTCGCCTGGCGGTCCCGCAAGCGCGGCAGCGGCCCGCGCCCCTGGACGAACACCACCCTCCAACTGCCCACCCCCGCCCAGTGGACCCGGCCCTTCGGCCTGCTGCGGCCCGCCGACGAGATCGCCATGCTGGCCCGCCGCTACATGCACGAGTACGGCGCCACCCGCGACCACCTCTTCAACGTCGCCCTGGCCTGCCGCAACCGTGCCAACCAGAACCCGGCCGCGATCATGTACGACCGCCCGCTGACCCGCGAGATGTACATGACCTCGCGCTGGATCAGCGAGCCGCTCTGCCTCTACGACAACTGCCTGGAGACCGACGGCGCCCTGGCCTGCGTCGTGGTCTCCGCCGACCGCGCCCGCGACTGCCGCCGGCGCCCCGTCTACGTCCACTCCGCGGCCCAGGGCCTGCCCGCCCAGCACCACGGCATGGTCAACTACTGGACCGACGACCCCCTGACGGGCCCCGCCTGGACCGCCGCGCGCCATCTGTGGAAGCACGCCGACCTCACCCCCGAGGACATCGACGTCGCCCAGATCTACGACGCCTTCACCGTCCTCGTCCCGCTCTCCCTGGAGGGCTACGGCTTCTGCGCCCGCGGCGAGGGCGGCGCCTTCACCGAGGGCGGCGCCCTGGAGACCGGCGGCCGGCTGCCGCTGAACACCTCCGGGGGCGGGCTCAGCGAGGCGTACGTCCACGGCTTCAACCTCATCACCGAGGGCGTGCGGCAACTGCGCGGCACCTCCACCGCCCAGGTGCCCGGCGCGCGGACCTGCCTGGTCACGGCCGGCGAGGGCGTCCCGACCTCCGCCCTGATCCTGAGGAGCTGACATGCTGAGCCCCGTCACCGACGACGACGGCGCCCCCTTCTGGGAGTACGCCCGCGCCCGCGAACTGCGCGTCCAGACCTGCGCCGACTGCGGACGGCTGCGCTTCCCGCCCCGCCCCTGCTGCCCGCACTGCCACTCCTTCGCCGCCGAGTGGCGGCCGGTGAGCGGCCGGGGCCGTGTCTGGTCGTACGTCGTCCCCCATCCCCCGCTGCTGCCCGGCTACGCCGAGCAGGCCCCCTACAACGTCGTCCTCGTCGAGCTCGCCGAGGACCCCCGGATCCGGCTGGTGGGCAACCTGGTCACGGCACCGGACGCCCGGCTGGACTCCTTCGACCCCGCCCGCATCCGCATCGGCGCCCCCGTGAAGGCGGTCTTCCATGACGGCATCCCCCGCTGGCTTGCGCTGTGAGACCAAGGACGGCGTCGCCGTCGTCACCCTCGACCGGCCCGGGCGGCACAACGCGATCGACCTCGCCACCGCCGCGGGACTGAGCGCGCTCTGGCGGGAGTTCCGCGCCGGCGACGAGGTCCGCGCCGTCGTCCTCACCGGAGCCGGCGACCGTGCCTTCTGCACCGGCCTGGACCGCGCGGCCGAGGTGCCGCAGCCTCCCTCCCCCTACGCCGTCGACGACCCGCTGCTGACCGTCGGGCCCAAGGCCAACGACCTGTGGAAGCCGGTCATCGCGGCCGTCAACGGCATGGCCTGCGGCGGGGCCTTCTACCTGCTCGGCGAGTGCGAGTTCGTGATCGCCGCCGAGCACGCCACCTTCTTCGACCCGCACACCAGTTACGGCATGGTCAGCGCGTACGAGGCCATCGCCATGGCGCAGCGCATGCCGTACGGCGAGGTGATGCGCATGGCCCTGATGGGCACCGCGGAGCGGATCGGCGCCCGGCGCGCCCACCAGACCGGGCTGGTCTCGGAGGTCGTGCCCGGACCCCTGCTGCTCGACGCGGCCCTGCGCGCGGCGGCGGTCCTCGCCGCCCACCCCACCGAGGCCGTGCAGGGCACCATCCGCGCCGTCTGGTCGGCCCACGAGGCGGCGCGGGCCCAGGCCTTCGCCCACGCACCGCACCTCATCGCCCTCGGCAACCTCCCGCCGCAGCGCCAGGCCCGGCTGTTCGCGGACCGCACCCGGGAGCACCGCGTGCGCTGAGGGGCGTTCCCCCGCGGGTGTCGCGGGGTCGTACGCGAACGGGGAAGTGCCGCCGCGGCGACCGGTGGTGACACCCTCGCCCCGCGGGCGACGGCCTCACGACGGCCGGCGCGGGGTCGCCCTGACGGCCCCTCGCGTGGCGCCCCGGCCGCCCACCGCATAAGTTGGCCGGCGGCGGCCGTCGTCTGCCCCTTCCGTGTGCGGCACGACGGCCGTCAGCCTTCGCCCCTCAGGTGCGCCGGGTGGCCGCCTCGGTGCCCTTCACCGCGTTGAGGGCGTATACGCAGCGGTCCTTGCTGCTCGCGTAGACCACACCGTCCGAGACCACCGGGGAACCGGTGATCTCCCCACCGGTCTCCAGCTTCCACCGCAACTGGCCGCCGCTGGCGTCGACCGTGTAGAGGCAGTGGTCCTTCGAGCCGAAGTGCACCCGCCCGTCGGCCACCACCGGGGAGCCGACGATCTCGCCCTGGGCGGCGAAGCGCCACTTCGGGGTGCCGGTGACCGCGTCGAGCGTGTACAGCGCGCCGCCCGCGCCCAGCATCACCGAACCGCCCGCGACGAGCACGGGCTCCACGCTCTGCCGCTGCTCCGTCGCGACCCGCCAGCGGTCGCGCCCGTCCGCCGGGTCCAGGGCGTACACGGTGCCCAGGTAGTCCGCGACGTAGACCCCGCCGCCGGTGACACCCGGTCCGGGCACGTAGGCGGGCGGCGCGAACATCACCGCGGGGGCGTCGAAGCGCCACCGCTCCGTGCCGCTGCGGGCGTCCAGGGCGAGCACGCGGTTCCCCACGGTCACGTACACCGCGCCGTCGGCGACGACCGGACGGGTCGGCATGGCGCCGCCCTCCCCGGTCGGGTACGACCAGTGCTCCGTGCCGCTCGTCGCGTCCAGGGCGTGCAGCCGGCCGCCGCCGTGGAAATACACGACGCCGTCCACCACGCTCGGGCCCGACTCGGGCGTCTCGAACTCCGTCTGCGCCCCGCCGCGTTCCCAGCGCAGCCGTCCGGCCGCGGCGTCCCAGACCTGCACGCCGCCGCCGCGGGTACCGGTGACCACGGTCCCGGCGTCCGCGCGGAGCGAGTAGATCCAGCCGTCCACACCGGTGCGCCAGTGCTCGGAGCCGTCCGCGGCGTCCAGCGCGTACAGGCTCGGCCCGTCGGAGCCGTGGATCCGGCCGCCCGAGACCGCCATCGTCCACGCCACGTCGCGGGTCTTGAACTGCCGCCGCCCGGTGGCCACGTCCAGCGCGTGCACCTCGAAGGAGGTCACGTAGAGCCGGCCCGAGGACACGACCGGGGTGCCCCACACGTCGTTCGACATGCGGAACCGCCACGGCCGCCACTCGCCCGGCGGGACCGCGGGCGCCTGCGGAGCGCCCTGGGGGGTGCCCTGGCCGGGTACCGCCGCCGGCGGACCCCCGGCCGCGCCACCGCGGCCCGCCCAGCCGAGGCCGCCCCCGGCAGCGGTGGCCGCGGCCTGGTTCTTGCGCTCGGCGAGCCGCATCCCGGGCCCTATCGGTGCCGAACCGGCGAGCTGCACCGGTCCGCCCGGGCCCTCGGCGGCGACCGGAGAGGGCCCGGCGGGCGCCACGGGAGGCGCCACGGGACGCGCGGGCGGCTGCGCCGGCATCGGGGGCACCGCGGCACCCGCGCCACCGGGCGCTCCGGCGCCCGCGCCACCGCCGGGGGCGCCCGGCCCCGCGCCGGGGCGACCGCCACTGCGCCGCTCCTCTATCAGGCCCACCGCCGCGGGCGGCAGCCACGCGGAGGCCGTACCGGTGTCGTCGCCCGCGGACGAGAACAGATGCGGCGCCAGCTGCGCCTGCAGGTCCGCCGGACTCGGCCGGCGGTCCGCCTCCATCCGCATGCACGCGTCGATGAGCGGGCGCAGCTCGTCGGGCAGACCCGACAGGTCCGGGCCCTCCCGGAGCAGCATGAAGACCGTCTCCACGGGGTTCGCCCCGTGGAAGGGCGCGTGCCCGGTCGCGGCGAAGACCAGCGTCGAGCCCAGCGAGAAGACGTCGCTGGAGCCCGTGACGCTGCGCGAGTCCTTGGCCTGCTCGGGCGACATGTACGCCGGCGTGCCGACGGCGACGTTCGTCATCGTCAGCCGCGTGTTGGACACCCCGCTCGCGATGCCGAAGTCGATCACCCGCGGGCCGTCCTCCACAACGAGCACGTTGGAGGGCTTCATGTCCCGGTGGACGAGCCCCGCCCCGTGGATCGACTGCAGCGCCTCCGCGACGCCGGCCGCCAGCCACCGCACGGCCTGCACCGGCAGCGGGCCGGACTCGTTGACGATCTCCTCCAGCGAGGGCGCCGGCACGAAGGCCGTCGCCAGCCAGGGCACGGCGGCCCTGGGATCGGCGTCGACGACCGCCGCCGTGTAGAAGCCACTGACCGCGCGGGCCGCCTCCACCTCACGGGCGAAGCGCACACGGAACAGCTGGTCCTCGGCGAGCTCCGCCCGTACGGTCTTGATCGCCACGCGCCGGCCGGACGCCGAGCGCGCGAGATAGACCAGGCCCATACCGCCGGCACCCAGCCTGCCCAGCACCTCGAAAGGGCCGATCCGTCTCGGATCGTGCTGCGTCAGCTGCTGCACCACTGCCCTGCCACCTCCCCGTGGGTTCCCCCCATCCCGGGGTACGCCCCTGATTCTTCCTGGGATGAGTATCAGTTGCGAACCCGGGGCGGTGTCGACACGCGATTACCTTTGATTCGGTTGCGGATCCGCCTGCGTTCAGGACGGCTTCTCACCCACCGCGGTTCCGGGGTCGATCAGGGCGAAATGGGCACCCTGGTCGTCGCTCGCCAGGAGAAAACGGCCGAAAGGCGAATCCATCGGACCCATGGTGACCCGGCCCCCGAGCCGCGCGACGGTCTCCGCGGCGCGGTCGGCGTCGGAGACGGCGAAGTAGACGATGAAGTGCGCGGGCAGCTCCTCGGGGAATCCCTCCCCCATCCGGAAGCGGCCGAGCACCGCGTTGTCGGGCGTGACCTCCTCCCCCTCGGGGACGAAGACGCGGAAGTCGATGGCCTCGTCCTCGATCCGCTTGCTGCCGAAGCCGAAGACCTCCTCGTAGAAGGGATCGGTCCGCTCGGTCTCGCGGGTGTAGATCTCGGTCCAGATGTAGGAGCCCGGGACACCGGTCGCCTCGAAGCCGCCGTGCGTGCCGGGCTGCCACACCCCGAACACCGCGCCGCCCGGGTCGGCCGCCATGAGCATCGTGCCGAAGGCGCCAACGGCCATGGGCTGCATGATGAGTTGACCGCCGGAGTCCCGGATCCTGTCCGCGGTGGCCCGAATGTCGGAGGAGGCGAGGTAGAGGTTCCAGACCGTCGGCATCCGGCCGTCCGGCTTGGGGGAGAGTGCCGCGACGTTCTTCCCGTCCGGGCCGTACGCCTGGGTGTACTGGCCGTACTGCTCCTCCCCCGCCCCGAAGGTCCAGCCGAGCAGTCCGCCGTAGAAGCGCTTCCCGGCCTCCAGGTCGTTGAGCATGGCGTCGGCCCAGCAGGGAGTGCCGTCGGGATATGCGGCCATCTCGTCCTCGATTCGTCCGATGATGCGACCGGCGATCCCGATTCACGTGGGGATTCGCATGGATCGACGGAGTGTCTGGCTTGACACGTTATCGGCGGATCCCCCGCTGCGCCCGAGGAGAAATCGAACACATGGCCTTCCCCATTTGCAGGCATCGAATCGCGCGCTGATCACCAGCCCGTAAACTGACGGCATGACAGGACAAGTTCGCACCGTCGACGGCCGTGTGGCAGGCCGCCGGGGACAGGCGACGCGGCAGAAGCTGCTCGACTGCCTCGGCGAAATGCTCAGCACGTCGCCGTACCGGGACGTCAAGGTGATCGACGTCGCCCGGATGGCGGGTACCTCCCCCGCAACGTTCTATCAGTACTTCCCCGACGTCGAGGGCGCCGTCCTCGAGCTCGCCGAGGAGATGGCCAAGGAGGGGGCCGCGCTGACGGACCTCGCCGCCGGCCGCTCCTGGGCCGGCAAGTCCGGCGCCACGGCGGCGGAGGAACTGGTCGAGGGCTTCCTCTCCTTCTGGCGCAAGCACGACGCCATCCTGCGCGTCGTCGACTTGGGCGCCGCCGAAGGGGACAAGCGGTTCTACAAGATCCGTATGAAGATCCTCAACCCCCTCACCAACTCCCTTTCCGACTCGATCAAGGAACTCCAGGGCAAGGGCCGGGTCGACAAGGATGTCAGCCCGGCAGCCGTGGCCGGCTCCCTCGTGGCCATGCTCGCCGCGGTCGCCGCGCACCAGAAGGGCTTCCAGAGCTGGGGCGTGAAGCAGGCCGAGCTGAAGCCGAACCTCTCGCTGCTGGTGCACCTCGGCGTGACGGGCAAGAAGCCGACGCGCTGACGCCCGCCTCCGGCGGCATTGTTGACCTACGTTCACGTCAAGTCCTGCCTGCAACGACGCGGGCGCCCACCGGTCCTCGGGGGAGGTTGCCGGCCCAGGCGCCCGCGTTGTCCTTTCCGGGAGCGTCGCGCTACGGCCCCGCGGGCGCATCGCCGCCCGTCTCCCTGGGGACGAGCCGGAAAAGCCGGATCCGCCGCTCCACGCGCCGCGCGTAGGTCGCGTACGGCGGCCAGAACTCCAGCAGCGCCGCCCACACCGCCTCGCGCTCCTCGCCCGTCAGCAACTCCGCGCGTACGGGCACGTCCCGGCCGCGCCAGCTGACCTCCGCGTCGGGGTGCTTCAGCAGGTTCCCCGTCCACGCCGGATGGTCCGTGCGGCCGAAGTTGCTGCCGACCAGCACGAACGTCCCGCCTTCCTCCGGCATGCAGGCCAGCGGGGTGCGCCGGGGCAGGCCGCTGCGGGCGCCGGTGGCGGTGAGCACCAGCCCGGGCAGCATCCGGGCGCTGAGCAGCACTCTGCCGCGGGTCGCCCGGTGCACGAACCGGTCCACCGCCGGGACGACATGCGGTCCGACCCTGGCGAACGCCCGGGTCGACGACACCTTCTGCACGACGGTCCGCAACGGGTTCATGCCGCCGTCCTTCCGCGGGTCATGGTCGTGGTCGTGGTCGTGGTCGTGGTGGTGGTCATGGTGGTGGCAGCGGCGGTGAAGAGGCCCGCGCGCTCGGCCGCGTGGGCCCGCAGCGCGTGCACGGGGCCGAAGAGCAGCTCGTCGGAGGCGGCCCGCTTCACGTACAGGTGCGCGTGGTGCTCCCATGTGAAGCCGATGCCGCCGTGCAACTGGACGGCCTGCCCCGACGCGGCGCGCAGCGCCTCGAGGCCCTGGGCGAGGGCGAGCGGTGCCGCGACCGCGGCCTCCGGCGCCTGCTCCGGGAGGCTCCCGACGGTCCAGGCGGCGTAGTAGGCGGCCGAGCGGGCGGCCTGGACCTGGACGTACAGGTCGGCGAGACGGTGCTTGACGGCCTGGAAGGACCCCACGGGCCGCCCGAACTGCTCCCTGACCCCGACGTACTCCAGGGTGCCCGCGAGCGCCCTGGAGGCCGCTCCGACGGCCTCCGCGGCCAGTGCGGCGGCGGCCAGGACACCCGTCCGGGCGAGCGCGGTGCGCGGATCGCCGGCCTCCTCCCCGCCCAGGGGCTCGGCGGGGACGTCGCGCAGTTCGACGCGGGCCTGCGGGCGGGTCTCGTCCAGGGCGGTCAGCCGCCTGCGGACCAGGCCCTTCGCGTCGCCGGGGACCAGGAAGAGCCGGATGCCGCTGCGGGCGTAGCCACCCGTGTGGGCGGCCACCAGCAGCAGCCCGGCGCCGGGGCCGCCGAGCACCTGGTCGGCCTGCCCGTACAACCGCCAGACGCCGTCCGTCCGGCGGGCCTGCACGCCGCCGGCGCGACCGCCGCCCGCCCAGTCGCCGGTGTTGGGGCCGGTGAGTCCGAGGGCCACCGGGGGTGCGGCAAGGGCGGCGGGCTCACCGGCGGCGAGGCGCGGCAGCAGGGTGCGGCGCTGGGCGTCGGTGCCCAGCGCCTCGACCAGAGGGGCGGTGAGCACGGCCGTGCCCAGCAGCGGCGAGGGCAGCAGCGCCTGCCCGGTCTCCTCGCAGGCCAGCACCAGTTCCGTCGGGCCGCAGCCGGCGCCCCCGTACGCGGTGGGAAGGGCAAGGCCGGGCAGGCCGAGCGACTGCGCCAGCAGCCGCCACAGGGCGGCGTCGTGGCCCTCGGGGGTGCGGGCGGCGGACTTCACCTCGTCCGGTCCGCAGCGTTTGCGGAGCAGCTCCCGCAGGGCGCGGCGGATCTCTTCCTGCTCCTCGGTGAAGGCGGCGTCCACGGCGGGCTCTCCTCCCACTTCGGGGTGTCCGGCATCCGTCGGTGACCGTCGGCGTCGGGCGTCCGGCATCCGTCGGCGCCCGGAAACCCCATATCTGATGTACCGTCAGATTTATGGCTCAGGGTCAGAGTACTCGCGCCGGCCGTGAAGTCGCCGTCCTCGGCATCGCGTTGTCCGACTGCGGCAGGATCGACGACGCCACCCCCTACGCGCTCCACGCCCAGGCGGCACGCCGCGCGCTCGACGACAGCGGGCTGCCCCGGTCGGCCGTCGACGGCTTCGCCTCGGCCGGGCTCGGCACGCTCGCGCCGGTCGAGGTCGCCGAGTACCTCGGACTGCGGCCGCGCTGGGTCGACTCGACCTCCGTCGGCGGGGCGACCTGGGAGGTCATGGCGGCGCACGCCGCCGACGCCATCGCCGCCGGGCACGCCGACGTCGTGCTCCTGGTCTACGGCTCCACCGCCCGCGCCGACCTCAAGGCGGGGCGGCGCACCGCCAATCTGTCCTTCGGGGCGCGCGGGCCGCTGCAGTTCGAGGCCCCGTACGGGCACACGCTGATCGCCAAGTACGCGATGGCCGCGCGCCGTCACATGCACCAGTACGGCACCACCGCCGAGCAACTGGCCACCGTCGCCGTCCGGGCCCGGGCGAACGCGGCCCGCAACCCCGACGCGATGTACCGCACGCCGATCACCGTCGACGACGTCCTGTCCGGGCCGATGATCGCCGACCCGTTCACCAGACTGCACTGCTGCATCCGCTCCGACGGCGGCTGCGCGGTGCTCCTGGCAGCCTCGGAGTACGTGCGGGACGCGGCGCGGCCCCCGGTGTGGGTGCTCGGCTCCGGCACCGCCGTCTCGCACGCCACGATGTCGGAGTGGGACGACTTCACGGTCTCCCCCGCCGCGGTCTCGGGGCGGCTGGCCTTCTCCCGCGCGGGCGTCACCCCGGACGAGATGGACCTCGCCGAGATCTACGACGCCTTCACCTACATGACCCTGGTGACGCTGGAGGACCTCGGCTTCTGCGCCAAGGGCGAGGGCGGACCCTTCGTCGCCGCCTCGCCGCTGCCGGTCAACACCGACGGCGGTGGGCTGTCGGCCTGCCATCCCGGCATGCGAGGGCTGTTCCTGCTCGTCGAGGCGGTGCGGCAACTGCGGGGGGAGGCGGGCGAGCGGCAGGTGCGCAAGGCCGGCGGGGCGCTGCCTGCGCTGGCCGTGGCCTCGGGAACGGGCGGCTGGTTCTGCTCCTCGGGGACGGTGGTGCTGGGGCGGGACTGACGGTTCGGGTCGCCTTGTCCCGCCCCTGCCCGCTCTCTCCGTCCCGCCCCCGCGCCCGCCCGCCCTCGGGCGTCAGCCGGTGACGGCGACCGGGGCGTCCCAGGCGCTGCGGTCCACGGTGATGCTGTAACCGCCGCGCGACTCCTTGCTGTTGACGATGTACTGGTGGCCGCGGCGGTGCCCGGTCCACAGCGACGTGGAGAAGGGCCAGTCCGTGGTCGTGGTCTTGTGCTCGTCCCACAGCGCGTACCAGAGGATGTCCGGCAGGTCGGTGCGGTTCGTCGCCGTGGCGACGGCCTTCGCGCTGGAGCTGCGGAAGCCGTAGAAGCCGGCCCAGTAGCCCTTGGCGTGCACGGCCTTGTCCCAGGCGCGGACGTAGGTGAGCACCGCGTTGTTGCACGAGGTGTTGGCGACGTCGTACGACTCCATGTCCAGGTAGACCGGGCTGCCCGCCTTCATCCCCAGTGCCGACGCCTTGGCCACGGCGTCCGCGCCGTCCGTCGCGCCGAGGGAGGCGGCCGTGGAGGCGGTCAGCTTCTCCGGGTTGTGACTGGTCTGGCACGGCGGCTGCGCGCCCACGTACAGCGGGATCAGCTTCCAGCCAGTGGCGCTGACCGACTTGACCCAGGACGCGGTCAGGTTCGGCTGCGCGCACCCGCGGTTCCTGCCGCCGACGTACACCGCCGCCGCGCCGTAGAACCCGGTGTGCCACGCCTTCATCGCCGACACGGACGGCGCCGCGCACGTGTCGAACGCCCGCCCCGTGTAGACCTTGGGCGCCGGGCGCGACACGGTGGTCGCGATCGAGGCCTCCGCGGCGACGCCACCGCCCACGAGCACCGCGGCCGCCGCCACCGCCCACGCGATGTAACGACGCTTCTTCGACATCCGGTGACCGGACATCCCCACCCCATTCACGACACGTGGCGCACCGCTGCAGGTGCGCCTTTCAGGACTGCTGAGGCCCCCGGCAGGCGCGCGCGTCCGGTACTTCGTGCGGCACGCGTGCGGCCGCTGTGCGGCGCGCGGACGCACCGGAGTACGGGTCCGCGGCGCGCGAGGGGCGGATCGCACCCTAGCCAACCCGCCCACCGCGATCGGGAAAGCATATGTCCCGATCGGCACAAGATTCCCCCAAGGCACGGCAAATCTCCGCGCCGAGCGGCTGCCGGGGGTGGGTCAGGGACGCGGGTCGGTCGCGAGACGGCTGTGCAGATGGACGTCCCGCAGGACGCCGGACAGGTCGACCACCGCCTCGCGCAGTACGCCTTCGAGGACGTAACCGCAGCGCCGCGCGACACCGCAGGAGGGCTCGTTGCCGACGGCGTGGCCCAGTTCCAGCCGGTGCAGCCCCAGATCGCGGAAGGCCCACCGGGTCACCGTCTCCAGCGCGCGGGTGGCGACGCCGCGTCCACGGGCCTCGGGGAGCATCCAGTAGCTGACGCGTGCGCCGCGCATGGCGTGGTCGATCATCCCTATCCCGGTCTGGCCGAGCACGACACCGGCCTCGGTGACGGCGAACGACGCGAGGTCGCCGACCGCCCAGCCGTCCCGCCTGCGGCGCAGGAAGCCGCGCGCCCCGTCCTCGTCGGGTTCGGGGGCGTGCGCGGTGTTCCAGCGGCGGAAGTCCGGGTCGCCGAGGCCGCGCAGTGCCGCGTCCAGGTCGCCGGGCGTCTCCTCCCACGGTCTGAGCAGCAGTCCGTACGCTTCCAACTCCACCGGCCTCAGCACCACCTCATTCAAGCAAAGGGGGCCGTCGGGGCCGGGCGGAAGACGGGGATCGCGATCTCGGCGCCCTCGGCCGCGGGACGGAAGCAGACGCGCAGGTCCATGCCGACGCGCAGCGCGTCGTGGGCGCAGCCGACGACCTCCGTCATCATGCGCGGCCCCTCGGAGAGGTCGACGACGGCGGCGACGTAGGGGACCCGTCCGGCGAAGGGCCGGAGGTCGTTGGCGTGCACCACGGACCAGGTGTAGAGGGCGGCGCGGCCGGCGGCCTGCTCCCAGACGACCTCCTCGCCCCAGCAGCGGGGGCAGAACTCCCGGGGGTAGTGGTGGGCGGCACCGCAGCCCGCGGCGAGACAGCGGCGGATCAGCAGCCGGCCCTCGGCGGCGGCCCGCCAGTAGGTGCGTGTGAAGGCGTCGGGCTCGGGCAGGCCGGTCACAGGAAGAGCCCCCAGAGGCTGTCCAGGGACCAGGTCTGCCAGCCCATGGCGAAGAGGAGGACGACGGACGCGAGGATCATCATCGCGTTCTGCCCCTGCTCGGCCCAGTCGTGGATCATGAGGACGAGGTAGAGCAGATTGAGGACGATGCCTCCGGCCAGGGCTATCGGGGTCAGCAGGCCTGCGACGAGACCGAGGCCGACGGCGAGTTCGGCGCAGACGACGACGTAGGCCATCACCTTGGGACGGGGCGCCACGACCGCGGAGAAGCCGCCCTGGACGAAGTTCCAGCGGTGCTTGGCGGCGACGGCGGCGGCCCAGGCGATGCCCGTACCCCGCTCGAACCAGCCCTTCTTGTCCTTGTGCCGCCAGCTCTCCAGCCACCACAGCCCGAGGCCGATGCGCAGCACGGCGAGCCATTCGGCGCCGGTCAGCCAGATCGTCTGCATCGCGTGCCTCCTGTGGGCAAAATATGTGACGGTACGTCAGTTGACCGGATGCGGTCGCACCTTCGCAAGGTGCCGGGGCGAAAGCGCGCTACCTTCCGGTAGTGACCCTCACCCCGCAGGCACGGGAGCAGCCATGACCGACACCTCGGCATCCGCCGGTACCTCCGCATCCGCCGCCACCCCCATACCGAGCACGGCCGCGCCGGACGCCATCGTCGTCGGTGCCGGCCCCGGCGGACTCGCCGTCGCGGCGTCGCTGCGGCACCGGGGTGTACGCACCCTGGTCGTCGAACGGTCGGACGCGGTGGGCGCCTCCTGGCGCGGCCACTACGACAGGCTGCGGCTGCACACGACCAGACGCCTGTCCGCGCTCCCGGGCCTCGGGATCCCCCGGGCGTACGGCCGCTGGGTGGGCCGCGACGACGTCGTGCGCTACCTGGAGCAGTACGCCGAGTTCCACGAGCTGGACGTCGCCACCGGCATAGAGGTGGGGCGGATCGAGCCCGCCGAGGACCCGGCCGCGGGGTGGGTGCTGCCGGCCACCGGCGGCCGCCGGCTGACCGCGCGGAGCGTCGTCGTCGCCACCGGCTACAACCACTCGCCGCACCTGCCGGACTGGCCCGGGCGCGACACCTTCGACGGCGAGCTGCTGCATGCCTCGCGCTACCGCAACGGCCGGCCCTATGAGGGCCGGGACGTCCTGGTCGTCGGCGTGGGCAACACCGGTGCCGAGATCGCCGTCGACCTCGCCGAGTCCGGCGCGGCCCGCGTCCGGCTGGCGGTGCGGACACCCCCGCACATCATGCGCCGCTCCACCGCCGGGTGGCCCGCACAGCGCACCGGGATCATGGTCCGCCGCCTCCCGACGAAGCTGGTCGACGGGATCGCCCCGTACGTGGAGCGCATCTCCGTGCCGGACCTGTCCGCGCACGGACTGCCCCGCCCGGCCAACGGGCTCTACTCGCGGGTGCGGGAGGGGTCCATCCCCGTCCAGGACGTCGGCATCATCGACGCCGTCCGGTCGGGGAAGGTCGAGCCCGTGGCCGCCGTCGAGGGCTTCGACGGGGCCGAGGTGCTGCTGGCCGACGGCACGCGGATCACCCCGGACGCGGTGGTCGCGGCCACCGGCTACCAGCGCGGCCTGGAACCGCTCGTAGGTCATCTCGGCGTCCTGGACGAGCGGGGACGGCCCGTGACGCACGGCCGCCGCAGCCCCAAGAACGCTCCGGGTCTCTACTTCACCGGCTTCACCAATCCGATCAGCGGCATGATCCGTGAAATGGCCATCGACGCGCGCCGGATCGCCAAAGCGGTGGCGCGGCGGTAGCCGACGCGGCGCGGTGGGTACCGAGGTGGTGCCGACGAGCGCCCGCGGCACCCCGCACAACGCCTCCGCACCACCTCCGCGCACCCCCGCAAGGCTCCCGCACCACCCCGCTCCGGCGGACCGGCCGGCCCTCCCCCCCTCAGCCGGCCGGGCCGCCTTCTCGCGGGGCGCACAGGTTTCTCGCATCCTCCCCGTTCCTGACGGATCGTCAGTTAAGTAATCTGACATTGCGTCAGCTCTCTGGTCCTTCGAGCAGGACGGGCGAGACACATGCTTGGTTCGACCTTCAGCACGCGCGGCACCGATCCCGCGGCGGACGCCGGCGGCCAGGGCCGCCGCACGGACGACGTGGACGTCAGCGGGCGTCCGCTGCACCCCTGCGTGCCCGACCTCGACCGCTTCTTCCGGCCCGACTCCCTGGCGGTCGTCGGCGCCTCCGACGCCGAGGGCCGCCCCAACACCGGCATCACCCGGCAACTGGTCACCTGGGCCGAGCGGGTCGGCGCCCGGCTCCACCCGGTCAATCCCGGCCGCGCGAGCGTGTTCGGCCTGCCCTGTCACGCCTCCGTCGCGGATCTCCCCGAGCCGGTGGACCTCGCCGTCCTGCTCGTCGCCGACCCCCTCCCCGTCCTCGAACAGCTCGGGGCCAAGGCGCGGTTCGCGGTCGTCTTCGCCTCCGGTTTCGCCGAGACAGGGGAGGCGGGCGCCGCCGCCCAGGAACGGCTCGGCCGCGCCGTCGCGGGCAGCGGGCTGCGACTGCTGGGGCCGAACACCAACCTGAACGCCTTCCAGGCGTTCCGCGAGGACCTGCCCGGACCGGCGATCGCCCTGATCACCCAGTCCGGCCACCAGGGCCGCCCGGTCTACGCCCTGCAGGAGCTCGGCATCCGGCTCAGCCACTGGGCGCCGACGGGCAACGAGGCCGATCTGGAGACCGCCGACTTCCTCTCCTACTTCGCCGGGCGAACCGAGGTGGGAGCCATCGCGATCTACGCCGAAGGCCTCAAGGACGGCCGCTCGTTCACCCTCGCCGCCGACCGCGCGGCCCGCAACAAGGTGCCGGTGGTCATGGTCAAGGTGGGCCGCACCGAAACCGGCACCCGCGCGGCCGCCACCCACACCGGCAAGCTCACCGGCTCCGACACGGTCGCCGACGCGGCCTTCCGCCAGTTCGGCGTGATCCGCGTCGACGGCCTGGACGAACTCCAGGACACCGCAGCCCTGCTGGCTCGTGCCCGGCCACCGCTCGCCGAGGGCGTGGCCGTCTACTCGATCTCCGGCGGCACCGGAGCGCACTTCGCCGATCTGGCCACCGCCGCCGGGCTGCCGCTGCCCACCCTCCCGGAGGCGAAGCAGGCCGAACTCCACCAGTGGATACCGGAGTACCTGAACGTCTCCAACCCCGTGGACAGCGGGGGCCATCCCGTCGGCGACTGGCGCGGCAGGAAGATCATCGACGCGATCCTCGCCGATCCCGCCGTCGGCGTCCTCGTGTGCCCGATCACCGGCCCCTTCCCGCCCATGAGCGACCGGCTCGCCCGGGACCTCGCCGAGGCCGCCGAGGCCACCGACAAGCTGGTGTGCGTGATCTGGGGCTCCCCCGTGGGCACCGAGGAGGCCTACCGGATCACCCTGCTGGGCTCCTCCCGGGTCGCCACCTTCCGTACCTTCGGCAACTGCGTGTCCGCCGTGCGGGCCTGGCTGGACCACCACCGCTTCACCGCCGGCTACCGCTCCCCCTTCGACGACGCGCCACGCACGCCCTCCTCCTCCGCCCGCAAGGCGCGCGCACTGCTGCACCCCGGCCGCCGGCTGAGCGAGCACGCCGCGAAGCAGCTGCTGCGGGCGTACGGCATCCGCGTCCCGCGCGAGCAACTGGTCACCAGCGCGGCGGGCGCCGTCCGGGCGGCCGCGCAGGTCGGCTACCCCGTGGTGATGAAGGCGTCCGCCGACCGGCTCGCGCACAAGACCGAACTCGGTCTGGTGAGGATCGGCCTCACCTCCGCCAGCCAGGTGCGCGACGCCTACCGCGAACTGGCCGACATCGCCCGCTACGAGAGCCTGGAGCTCGACGGCGTCCTCGTCTGCCAGATGGTGGAGCGCGGTGTGGAGATGGTCGTCGGCATCAGCCAGGACCCGCTCTTCGGGCCCACCGTCACCGCCGGCCTCGGCGGGGTCCTCGTGGAGGTCCTGCGGGACACGGCCGTCCGCGTACCGCCCTTCGACGCCGGGACCGCGCGGGACATGCTGCGGGAACTGCGCGGCTCCCGGCTGCTCGACGGGGTCCGCGGAGCGCCCCCCGCGGACACGGACGCGCTCGTCGACGTCATCCTGCGCGTGCAGCGCATGGCGCTGGAACTCGGCGACGGCCTCTCCGAACTCGACATCAATCCGCTGATGGTGCTGCCGCGCGGGCAGGGCGCCTGCGCCCTCGACGCACTCGCCGTCTGCCGTCAGGAGAACACGCATGACTGACTCCCCCCGTGGAGTGGTTACGGAGCGTGACGGCTCCGTGGAATCCGTTGTACTCCACGTCACCGACAACGGGGTCTCCCGGCTCACCCTCAACCGCCCTCACGCGATGAACGCCATCACCCCTGACCTGCGAGAACGCCTCATCGAGAAATTTCTGGAGGCTTCCGCGGACCCGGCCGTCCGGGCCGTCGTCCTGACCGGCTCCGGCCGCCGGGCCTTCTGCGCGGGGGCGGACCTGCGCGGCGGTCCGGCCGGTGCGGACCGGGTCGCGGGCGACGTCGCGCGGATGATCCGGTCCGGGGCCCAACGCCTCGTCTCCGCCGTCCTCGACTGCGAGAAGCCCGTGATCGCTGCCGTGAACGGCACCGCCGCCGGTCTCGGCGCCCATCTCGCCCTCGCCTGCGACCTCGTGCTGGCCGCCGACACGGCGAAGTTCATCGAGGTCTTCGTCCGCCGCGGCCTCGTCCCCGACGGCGCAGGCGCATATCTGCTGCCCCGCCTGGTCGGCCCGCACCGCGCGAAGGAACTCCTGCTGCTCGGCGACGACCTGCCCGCCGCCTCCGCCGAACGCCTCGGGCTGGTCAACCGCGTCGTCCCCGCCGACGACCTCGACACGGCGGCCCGCGCCCTCGCCGAACGCCTGGCCGCCGGCCCCACCCGCGCCCTGGCCCTGACCAAGCAACTCGTCAACGCGTCCCTGGACTCCGACCGCGCGACGGCCTTCGCCGCCGAGGCGGCCGCGCAGGAGCAGAACATGACCACCGCCGACGCCCAGGAGGGACTGCGCGCCTTCCTCGAACGCCGCCCGCCGGAGTTCCGCGGGCGGTGACGCCCCGGAGGCTCACTCCACGGACGCCCCGGGCGGCGGCCGGTACTCCTCCGGCAGGCCGGTGCCGTACGCCAGCAGGCCGCCCGCGAAGACGACTCCGATCAACGCGACCGCCACGACGGAGATCTGGAACGCGACCTGCCGCTGACGCGCTCACCCGGTCCTGCCCTCCGGGTCCCGGCGCCCCGCGTAGAACGAGGTCACCGGCACCGGCGCCGCGCCGGCACCCGCGACGCAGAGCCACACGGGCAGTCACGGGCCGCCGAGCCACACCACCGGCACCGCGAGAACGGCGGCCGTCGCGGCCTCCGCCGCCAGCAGGCAGAGCCGGCGGGGGCGCCCGCTACGCGCCGCGAGCCTCAGCCCGAGGACCGTCGCCGGCAGGGCGTGGAGAAGGGAGGCGGCAGGCCCAGAGGGGGATCAGACCGGCGGCAGCAGACAGAGGGCGAACGGCTCGTCGAACGCGCGGTCCGCCTTCAGGGACGGAATGACGACCATGTGGACCGTTGCCGCGACCACCGCCACCGCGCAGTACGTCGACGCCGCCGCCGCACGTCCGGCATCGCCCCACGGGTCGACCACGGGCCGCACCGGGGACCCCCACCCTGCACCCCGTCCCATGACCGCCACGGTACGCCCGGCACCCGTCCGTCCTCCGCACGACCCTTCACTTCTGACGGCCCGTCAGTTTCAATGAGAGGCGTGATGGGACAAGCAGGCATGGCGGTCGCCGTCGTCCGCTACCTCCGGTCCGTCGGGTCGGTGACGACGGCAGGGCGGGTGGACCCGCTGCCACGGCCGGAACTGCGGGCCGTGCGGCCGGACGAGCGCGCCCCGGTGGACCCGGCGGAGTTCCGCAAAGTGCTGGGGAACTTCGCGAGCGGCGTGACGGTGATCTCGGCGCCCGGGGACGACGCGGAGGGCGGGCCCGCCGGGTTCGCCTGCCAGTCGTTCGCGTCGCTGTCGCTCGATCCGCCGCTGGTCGTGTTCATGGTGGCCCGTACGTCCACCAGCTGGCCGCGCATCGCGCGGGCCGGGGTGTTCTGCGTGAACGTCCTCGGCGCGGGGCAGCAGGGGCTGTGCCGCTCCTTCGCCGTCAGCGGCGGGGACAAGTTCGCGGGCGTGGAGTGGGATCCGGCACCGGCGACGGGCTCGCCCCGGCTGCGCGGCGTGCCCGCCTGGATCGACTGCGTGATCCACGCCGTGCACACCGGCGGCGACCACCTCGTCGTCATCGGCCGGGTCCGCGAGCTCGGTTGCGCCGCGGAAGGCAGTGAGCCCCTGCTCTTCCACCGCGGCGGTTTCGGCCGGCTCACGCCCTGACCGCGGCCCCCGTACGCGCCTCAGCCCGCGAACCCCGGCGCCTGGTGCGGCGCCCACCAACTGGTCAGCGCCCAGATCCCGAGGGCGGCCACGGCCACCGCCACCAGGGCCGCGAGCCCGGGGCGGCGCGACCCGCGCAGCGTGAGCAGCCAGAAGGCGAGCGGCACCAAGGCGCCGCCCGCGGCCACGAGCGGAAGGTCGACGTAAAGGACGCTCAAGTCCCGGCGCTGTCCCTCGAAGCCGCCCTCGACGTTGACCCTGGCGAGCGGTGCCCAGGCCAGCAGCGCGGACGCGGCGCCCAGGCCCGCCACAAAGAGGCCGGTAAGGCCTTTGGTCGCTTCCCTCACACCCGGGACGGACGCCCCGCCGCCCCACCGCGGTTCCCGCGCCGCCGCCAGTGCGGGCGCGGGGCCCGGCGGCGCCGGGGCCGGCCGGCTATGCCGCGAGCGGGAGCGCCCCGGAGCCCGGGGTCGCCCGCCGCCGGATCGCCAGCGACATGAGCGCGGCCAGCGCGCACAGGGCCCCGGAGGAGTACCAGACCACGTTGTAGGAGCCGAAGGTGTCGCGCGCCACGCCGCCGAGGAACGCCACCAGGGCGGCGCCCACCTGGTGGGAGGCGAGCACCCAGCCGAAGACGATGGCGCTGTCGGCGCCGTAGTACTCGCGGCACAGGGCGATGGTGGGCGGCACGGTGGCGACCCAGTCCAGGCCGTAGAAGACGATGAACAGCACCATGGGCGGGTGGACGGAGTCGCCCAGGAGCACCGGCAGGAACATCAGCGACAGCCCGCGCAGCCCGTAGTAGGTGGCCAGCAGCCGCCGCGGGCTGAAGCGGTCGGTGAACCAGCCCGAGGCGACGGTGCCCGCGATGTCGAAGACGCCGATCACGGCGAGCAGCGAGGCGGCGGCCGTCACCGGCATCCCGTGGTCGTGTGCCGCGGGCACGAAGTGCGTCTTGACCAGGCCGTTCGTCGAGGCACCGCAGATCGCGAAGGTTCCCGCCAGGAGCCAGAACGGGCCGCCGCGGGCCGCGTTGGCCAACGCCTTGACAGCGCGCGTCGCCGCTCCCGTCACCGGCGGCGGCTTCGGCACGAACTCCTTGGCGCCGTACGGGGCCACGCCCACGTCGGCCGGGTGGTCCCGCAGCAGCAGGTAGACCAGGGGTGCGACGACGACCGCCGCGCCCGTGACGGTGAGCGTCGCGGCGCGCCAGCCCGCGTGCTCGATGATGACGGAGAGCAGGGGGAGGAAGATCAGCTGTCCCGCCGCTCCGGCCGCGGTCAGGATGCCCGTGACCAGGCCGCGCCGGTCCTCGAACCAGCGGTTGGTGACGGTGGTCGCGAAGGCCAGGGCCATGGAGCCGCTGCCCAGTCCGACGAGCACACCCCACAGGACCACGAGCTGCCAGCTCGCGGTCATGAAGACGGTCAGGCCGGCGCCGGTCGCGATGGTGAGGAGCGCGGCGGCCACGACCCGGCGGATGCCGAAGCGGTCCATCAGCGCGGCGGCGAACGGCGCCGTCACACCGTAGAGCGCGAGGTTGACCGAGACCGCCAGGCCGATCATGCCCCGCGACCAGCCGAACTCGCCGTTCAGCGGTTCGATGAGCAGTCCGGGCAGGGAGGCGAAGCCTGCGGCGCCGATGAGCGTGACGAAGGCGGCGGCCGCCACCGACCACGCGCGGTGGACACGGGTCGTGCGGAGCGGCCGGGAATCGTCGGGGACCCCGTCGGGCAGGGTCTGCGCGGGAAGCTCGGGAGTCTGCGTCACCAGATCAGCATCCGGCATCGTTTTTCACGGAACGAGTGGCCGGATGGCCAGGTTGTGCAAGGATCGGGCCATGCCCGCATCCATGGAGACGCCTTCGCGGAACGCCGATCCCGGCACACGGGTGCGCCACCGGGTCGCCGTCCTGGTGCAGCACGGGGTGATCCCTTTCGAAGTCGGCATCCCGCACCGCATCTTCGGCGGCGCGAGGGACTCCGACGGGGCCGATCTGTACGAGGTGGTGACGTGCTCCCCCCACGGTCCCGGGCCGGTGCGCGCCGAGGCCGACTTCCAGATCCACGTCGTGCACGGCCCCGAGGTGCTGGAGACCGCCGACACCGTCATCGTCCCGGCCGCCCACGAGCGTTCCGTCGCACACACGGAGGGCCGCCTGCCCGAGGAGATGGCGGCCGCCTTCGCCCGCATCCGCCCGGGGGCCCGGATCGTCTCCATCTGCACCGGCTCGTACTTCCTCGCCGCGGCCGGCTACCTGGACGGCCTGCGTGCCACCACGCACTGGTCGAGCACGGACCACTTCCAGAGGCTCTTCCCGCAGGTGCGGGTCGAGCCGGACGTCCTGTACATCGACAACGGCGCCATCCTCACCTCCGCGGGCGTCGGCTCGGGCGTCGACCTGTGCCTGCACCTCGTACGCCGTGACCACGGCATCGCCGTGGCCAACGCCAGCGCACGCCGTACGGTCGTACCGCCGCACCGAGAGGGCGGTCAGGCCCAGTACATCCAGCGGCCCGTCCCCCAGCCCCAGCAGGCCGCCACGGCCGCGGCGCGCTCCTGGGCGCTGGACCGGCTCGACCAGCCGCTGACACTGCGCGAGCTTGCCGAGTGCGAGGCGATGAGCGTGCGCACCTTCACCCGCCGTTTCCGGGAGGAAGTGGGCACCAGTCCCGGGCAGTGGCTGACGCAGCAGCGCGTCGAGCGTGCCCGGCACCTGCTGGAGTCCAGCGACCTGTCGGTCGACCAGGTCGCCCGGCAGGCCGGGTTCGGCACGGCGGCCTCCATGCGGCAGCACCTGCAGGCCGTCATCGGCGTCTCGCCCAGCGCCTACCGGCGCACCTTCCGGGCGACGGCGGTGTTCTGAGGCGCCTCAGAAGGTCAGCACACCCCTCGCCACACGGCCGCCCCGGGCGTCCTCCACCGCCTTGGCGAAGTCCTCCACCGGGTAGGTGCGGGTGACGAGTTCGTCCAGCAGGAGCCGTCCCTGCCGGTACAGGTCTGCGTAGAGCGCGATGTCGCGCTGCGGCCGTGACGAGCCGTAGCGGCAGCCCAGGATGGACTTGTCGAGGTACATGGAGGACACCAGGAAGGACGCCTCGGCATCGGCCGGCGGCACACCCAGCAGGACGGCCTGGCCATGGCGGTCCAGGAGGTCCACGGCCTGGCGGATGAGCCCGACGTGGCCGACGCATTCGAAGACGTGGTCGGCGCCGGCGGGCAGGAGCGCGCGCACCGCCTCCGCCGTGTCCACGAACTCGGTGGCGCCGAACAGCCGGGCGGGTTCCTCCTTCGCCGGGTTGGTGTCGACCGCGACGATCCGGGAGGCACCCGCGATGCGCGCGCCCTGCAACACGTTCAGGCCGATGCCCCCGGTGCCGATGACCACGACCGTGTCGCCGCGGTCGACGCGGGCACGGTTGAGGGCGGCGCCGACCCCGGTCAGCACGCCGCAGCCGATGAGCGCGGCGGAGGTGAGGGGAATGCCCTCCGGGAGAGGGACGGCCTGGACGGCCTTGACGACGGTCCGTTCGGCGAAGGCCGAGTTGGAGGCGAAGTTGAACAGCGGCTCGCCCTCGCGGCTGAAGGGCCGGCCGGGACGGCCGATCGCCTTGCGGCACATCGTCGGGCGGCCCCGGTCGCAGTCCGGGCAGGTGCCGCAGTTGGCGAGGGTGGACAGGGCCACGTGGTCGCCGGGCGCGACGTGCGAGACGCCCGCGCCGGTCGCCTCGACGACGCCCGCCCCCTCGTGACCGAGCACGACCGGGACGGGGAAGGGAATGACGCCGTCGATGACGGACAGGTCGCTGTGGCACAGCCCCGCCGCGTGGATGCGGACCAGCACCTCGCCGGGGCCCGGGTCACGGACCTCCAGGTCGTCCACGACCGAGGGCTGCTTCCCGTCGAAGATCACACCTCTCATCACCACACCACCGCCTGGAGTTCGCTGTAGGCGTGCAGTCCGAAGGAGCCGCCGTCGCGGCCGATCCCGCTGTGCTTGAACCCTCCGAAGGGCGTCTCGGGATGACGCTGCACGGTGTTGATGCCGACGTTGCCGCTGCGCAGCCGGGCGGCCAGGGCCCACGCACGCGCGGTGTCGCTGCCGAAGACGTAGTCGTACAGGCCGTACGGGGTGCCGTTGGCGATCTCGACGGCCTCGTCCTCGCTGTCGTACGGGAGAGCGGCCACGACCGGGCCGAAGATCTCCTCCTGGGCGACCGCCATGCCGGGAGTGACGTCCGCGAGGAGTGTGGGGGCCACGTAGTAGCCGGGCTTGAGGTCGGGGCGCGCACCGCCGGTGACGACGCGGGCGCCCTGCTCCCGGGCGCCCGCGACGTACGCCTCGACGCGGTCGCGCTGGGCGGCGGTGATCAGCGGGCCGACGACGGTGGAGTTATCCACAGGGTCCCCGACGGTCAGCGAACGGGCGTACTGTTCAAGGGCGGTGATCACCTGCTCGTACCGCCCGCGGGGGATGAGCACACGGGTCGGCGCCGTACAGATCTGACCTGAATGGAATGCCCATGTCGAACCGACAGCAGATATCGCCGATCTGAGGACGCCCGGGGCGGCGTCCTCCAGGATGATCGCCGCACCCTTGCCGCCCAGTTCCATCAGGGTCCGCTTCATCGACGCGCCCGCGGCGCGGGCGATCGCCTGCCCGACCGCCGTCGAGCCGGTGAAGCTGATCATGTCGACGCCGGGGTGCGCGACCAGTGCCTCGCCGGCCGCGGCGCCCGAGCCGGTGATGACGTTGAACACCCCGTCGGGCAGGCCCGCCTCCCGCATGATCCCGCCCAGCAGCAGGCAGGTCAGCGGGTCCTGGGGCGCGGGCTTGGCCACGACGGTGTTGCCCACGGCCAGGGCGGGTGCGACCTTGCCGGCCAGATTGACCAGGGGGAAGTTGTAGGAGGTGATACAGGCGACGACGCCCACCGGACGCCGTGCCGCCGCCGCGTTGACCAGCCCGCCCGGGGCGAGCGGCGAGGCCTTCACGGGCTGCGGTGCGAAGGGGATCGTGTCCGGTTCCAGCGCGCCCCGCGCATAGCGCCGGAAGCGGTCCACCGCCGTGGGAATCTGCATGCTCGACGCGACACGGATCGTCGCTCCCGTCTCCTGCTGGAGCAGCGGTACGAGATCCGCCGACCGCGAGGCGAGGACGTCCGCGATCCGCTCCAGGATCGCGGCGCGCTCCGCCGGGCTCGTACGGGACCAGCCCTCGTACGCCTCCCGGGCGGCGCGCACCGCGGCGTCCACGTCCGCCGGGCCCGCTTCGGGGGCGTGCCCGACGGTCTCCTCCGTGGCCGGATTGACAACTGGATAGTGGGCTCCGGCCGGTTGGTGCCACCGGCCGGCGATCCAATGGCCGTACGTCCCGTCGCTGTTCATCCGCGAGGCTCCTTCGGGAGGCCGAGCACCCGCTCGGCGATGATCGTGCGCTGGATCTCGTCCGAGCCGCCGTAGAGGGTGTCGGCACGGCTGAACAGGAACATGCGCTGGGCCTGGTCGAGTTCGTAGGGCCGCTCCGGCTCCCACGGTGTGGGGCCGGTGGCGGCGGGGGCGCCGCGGACGGCGACGGCCAGTTCGCCGAGCCGCTGGTGCCAGCCGCCCCACAGCAGCTTGGCGACACTCGGGGCGGCCGGGTCGGCGGTGCCCAGCGTGCGCAGGGCGTTCCAGCGCATGGTGCGCAACTCGGCCCACTGGCGCACCAGCCGGTCCCGCAGCACGGGGTCTGCCGCCGCCCCGGTGGTGACGGCGTGGTCGACGACCTGGCGCAGTTCGCGTTCGAAGCCGATCTGCTGGACGAGGGTGGAGACCCCGCGCTCGAAGCCCAGGAGGGACATGGCGACCTGCCAGCCGTCGCCCTCCCCGCCGACGACGTGAGCGGCGTCGGCGCGGGCCCCGTCGAAGAAGACCTCGTTGAACTCGGCCGTCCCGGTCAGCTGGCGGATGGGGCGCACCTCGACCCTGCCGGGCTGGTCCATGGAGACGAGCAGGAAGCTCAGTCCGTGGTGGCGGCGCGAGTCGGGGTCGGTACGGGCCAGGACGAAGCACCAGTCTGCGGTCCGCGCCAGGGAGGTCCAGATCTTCTGGCCCGTCACGCGGTAGCAGGGGCCCTCGGCGTCGTGGTCCCGGGCGGCCGCGGTGCGGACACCGGCGAGGTCGGAGCCCGCTCCGGGCTCGCTGTACCCCTGGCACCACAGCTCCTCACCGCGGGCGACCGGCGGCAGGAAGCGGTCGCGCTGGACGGGGGTGCCGTGCGCCTCCAGGGTGGGGGCCAGCAGGTTCTCGCCGATGTGCCCGGACCGGGCGGGTGCCTCGGCGCGGGCGTACTCCTCGCCCCAGGCGACCTGCTGGGCAAGGGTGGCACGCCGGTTGCCGTACTCTCCGCGCCAGCCGAGCCCGATCCATCCGGCGGCTCCGAGTTCCCGCTCCCACTCCCGGCCGGGTGTGCGGCCCGGGTGCGCGCTCAGCCACGCCCGCGCCTCCGCGCGGAAGGCCTCCGTCTCCGGGCCGAAGGTGAAGTCCATGGTCCGCCCTCTCCTCGGTGCGGGGCCGTCACTGCCCTCGGGAGGCGGCCGCGGCGGCGCGCATGGCCTCGAGCTGGGCGAGCATCGGCATCGGGTCGGTGCCGACCGAGCCGGGCAGCGCGGCGGCGATGCGCTGCGGTGTCCAGCCCCCGCCGTCCGCGAAGGCGGCGCGCAGTTCGCGGGGCTGGGCCCAGACCGCGATCTTGGGCCCGGCGACGGTGTAGACCTGCCCCGTGATGTCGCGGGCGTGGTCGCTGAGCAGGAAGACGACCATGGCGGCGACGTCCTCGGGTTCGCCGATCTCGGCGAGCTCCATGGGCACGTTGGCGGACATGCGGGTGCGCGCCACGGGGGCGACGCAGTTGGCGGTCACGCCGTAGCGGTGCAGTCCGAGCGCGGCGCTGCGCACCAGCGAGATGATCCCGCCCTTGGCCGCGGAGTAGTTGGCCTGGGAGACGCTGCCCTGGTGGTTGCCGCTGGTGAAACCGACGAGGGTGCCCGAGCCCTGCCGGCGCATCACGGCGGAGGCGGCGCGGAAGACGGTGAAGGTGCCCTTCAGGTGGGTGGCGAGGACCGGGTCCCACTCGTCCTCGCTCATGTTGAAGAGCATGCGTTCGCGCAGGATCCCGGCGACGCAGACGACTCCGTCGACGCGGCCGTAGGTCTCCACCGCGGTGGAGACGATCCGTTCGCCGCCCGCCATGGCGGAGACGTCGTCGGTCACCGCGGTGGCCTCGCCGCCGGCCGCCTCGATCTCCTTCACGACGGCGGCCGCCACCTCGCCGGTCGGCGCACGGCCGTCGACCGCGACGCCGTAGTCGTTGACGACGACCTTGGCGCCCTCGGCCGCGCACGCGAGCGCGACGGCCCGCCCGATGCCGCGCCCGGCCCCGGTGACCGCGACGACCTTTCCGCTCAGGAAGTTGCCCACGTCCGGTCCCGCCCCTTCTCAGAGTTTCTGACGGACCGTTAGATTTTAGGAGCACGGGCACACCCCAGCACAAGCCCTGAGACCGGGAGGCAGCGATGGCGTTCCCCGCCGAGTTCCACGACATCGCCAAGCGCGTCAACAACTGGGGCCGCTGGGGGGAGGCCGACGAGACCGGCACCCTCAACCTGATCACCGACGAGGTCGTCCGCGCGGCGGCCCGCACCGTGCACAGCGGACGCCGCGTGCCGCTCGCGCTACCCCTCCAGCAGGACGGGGTCCAGACGGGCATGATCCCGGGCCGGGTCAACCCGCTGCGCACCATGGTGATGCTCAACCACGAGATGTTCGGCCCCGGCACGGTCGCCACCAGCGACGACATCGTCACCATGGGGCTGCAGGCGGCGACCCACTGGGACGCCCTGACCCACGTCTCGCACTCGGGACGGATCTACAACGGCCGCCCGGCCGGCACCGTCACCGCCCATGGCGGCGCCGCCTTCAGCGGCATCGAGAAGATCGCGACACTGCTCTCCCGCGGCGTCCTGCTCGACGTGGCCCGCGCCCGCGGCACCGACCGGCTTCCCGGCGACCACGCCGTCACCCCCGACGACCTCGACGCGGCCGAGGAACTGGCCCGCACCACCGTCCGCGCCGGGGACATCGTGCTGGTCCGCACCGGCCAGATGCGGGTGTGCCTGGCGGGCGACAAGCACGCCTACGCCTTCCCGTCGCCGGGACTGTCGGTGCGCACCCCCGAGTGGTTCCACGCCCGCGACGTCGCGGCGGTCGCCAACGACACGCTGACCTTCGAGATCTTCCCGCCGGAGATCGAGGACCTGTGGCTGGCCGTGCACGCCCTGGACCTGGTGGAGATGGGCATGCCCCAGGGCCAGAACTGGAACCTCGAGGCGCTGTCGGAGGCCTGCGCCGAGGAGGGGCGGTACGAGTTCCTGCTGGACGCCACCCCGCAGCCCTTCGTGGGCGGGGTCGGCAGCCCGGTCGCGCCGGTGGCGGTGCTCTGAGGACGGCCCCCGCGGTCTGTACGGTCAGAAGGCGGGACGGCGGATCAGCCCGCCCACGGACTGCGCGGGGACGATCGCCGGGCGCTCACAGCGGTCGATCTCGCACCAGATCTGCTTGCCCGCACCCTCGCGCTGCCAGCCCCAGCGGTCCGCGAGGCCGTCCACGAGTTCCAGTCCCCGGCCGCCGGTCTCGTCGCTGTCCGCGTGGCGCGGACGCGGCGGGGCGTCACTGGTGTCGGCCACCTCGACGCGCACGGTCTCCTGCTCGCCGCTCTGCGCGGCTCCGGAGGAACGGAAGAGCATCCGCAGCACGGCGGGGCAGCCGGTGTGCACGACGGCGTTCGTGACCAGTTCGGAGATGAGCAGGATCAGCGTCTCGGCGACCGGCTCGTCGGCCCCTATCCCGGACCCCGCCAGACGCGAGCGGGCCCACCTGCGGGCCCGGCCCACTTCCGCGGGGTCGGGACCGACCTCAAGCTGAACCTGGAGCACCTGCACCGCTCACACCATCCGAACCGGCGGACACATCGCCTCGCGCCTCGGCAGGGTCACCGTACGTGACCTCTTCGCGACCCAGCATGATTGACCCACAGTCACCGCAACAAGCGCTTCGGGCATATTCCAGCGCAAGGGGGGACGAGTACTGCATACTGTGCGGGGCTCATTACGGGGCGAATTCGAACAGCCCGGCACAGGCAGCCCACCGGGCACCGAGGCCCCGCCACTGCCACATCCGTCGCGTTTCGCCACCACACGCACCCGATGGAGCGTACCCGAGCGGGGCTCCGACTCCACGGCGTGACGAGTCACACCTCGGACACAACCCGATATCGACACTCGGGGTCCCCTTATCCGTGACGAAGAAGTCATAACTCACCAAATGCCGCAAAGAGTCTCATCGATAAGGCTCTCCGCGAGCCTCTCCTCACACTCCGCCACGGAACGGCCCCGGCTCCGCAGGATCCACGACCGCTTGATGTGGAGATGCACCTCCGCCTCCCAGGTGAAACCCATCCCGCCGAACACCTGCAGGCAGTCACGGGCGTTGCGGACGGCCGCCTCGTCCGCCAGCAGCCGCGCGGCCGCCGTCTCGCCCGCGTCGCCGGAGACCGCCGCCGCGCGCACCGCCGTACGCGCCATCTCCGCACGGACCAGCATGTCCGCACACAGGTGCTTGACCGCCTGGAAGGAGCCGATGGGCCGGCCGAACTGCTCCCGGGTCGTGGCGTGGCGGACGGCGAGTTCCAGCGTGCGCGCCGCGCTGCCGGTCTGCTGGGCGCAGGTCAGCAGTTCGCCGGCCGTGACCCCGCCCGCCGTGACCCCGCCCGCCGTGAGCCCGTCGGCCGGTTCGCCGCCCACGACGCGGTGCAGCGGGGTGAGCGGGTCCACAGAGCGCACCGGCTCGGCCTTGTCGTAGGAGCCCAGCACACGGTCGGAGGCCTCCAGCCACTCGGTCAGCTCGCCGTCGACCGCGGTGACCACCGTGCTGCCCTCGGCCGCCCCCGGCACCCGCCCGGCCGCCAGGTGCGTCGTCACCAGCGGCCCCGGCAGCAGCGCCCGCCCCGCCTCCTCGAAGACCAGCACGGCCTCCGGGAGCCCGAGTCCGAGCCCGCCCCGCTCCTCGGGCAGCCGCAGCGCGAAGAACCCCGCCTCCCCCAGCGCCCGCCACATCGCGCGGTCGAGGGTCACCGGGGTCCCGGCGGCCGCCCCGGCCGCGTCCTCCCGCAGGCGCTCCGCCGGGTAGAGCCGCGCCATGAGCCCACGGGTCCCGTCGGCGAGCGCCCGCTGGTCCTCGGTGAGGCGGAAGTCCACGGCCCCTCACGCCCCCTTCGGCAGGCCGAGGATCCGCTCGGCGACGATGTTCCGCTGGATCTGCGACGTGCCCGCCGCGATGGTGTACGAGAGCGATGAGAGCCGGTCCGCCGTCCACGGGCGGTCGGCGTCCAGCGCCCCGGAGGGGCCGAGGACCTCGGCGGCGGTGTCGTAGAGCTCCTGGCGCGCGTGCGAGTAGCGCAGTTTGAGGACCGAACCCCCGACGCCCGGGGCGCCGGCGCCGACGTTCCACTGGACCAGCCGCCACAGCACGCCGAACTCCGCCGCCAGGCGGCCCATCCTCCGCCGCAGCACGGGGTCGTCCCAGGCCCCCGTCCCCCGGGCCGTCCGGGCCAGTTCGCGCAGCGTCCGCCGGCAGGCGACGACCTCCCCGGCGAAGGCGGTGCCGCGCTCGAAGGAGAGCGTCACCATCGTGACCCGCCAGCCGTCGTTCTCCGCGCCGACCCGGTTGGCGACCGGCACGCGCACCTCGTCCAGGAACACCTCGGCGAACTCCGTCGTCCCGGCGAGGGTCCGCAGCGGCCGCACCGTCACGCCGGGCAGGTCCATCGGCATCGCGAGCCAGCTGATCCCGCGGTGCCGCGGCGCGCCGGGGTCGGTGCGCACGAGCAGCTCGCACCAGTCGGCGACCTCGGCGTGCGAGGTCCAGATCTTCGACCCGGTGACCACATAGGAGTCGCCGTCGCGCACCGCCCGCGTCCGCAGGGACGCCAGGTCCGAACCCGCTCCCGGCTCGCTGAACCCCTGGCACCAGACCTCGTCACCGCGCAGCACCGGGGGAAGCCAGCGTTCACGCTGGCCGGCCGTCCCCTCGGCGGCGATGGTGGGACCGGCGTGGAGCAGGCCGACGAAGTTCGCGCCGACGTAGGGCGCCCCGGCCAGCTCGGTCTCCTCCAGGAAGATCAGCCGCCGGGTCGGGTCGGCGTTCCAGTGCACGTCGGCGTAGCCCGCCTCGTGCAGGCACCGCTGCCAGCCGGTGTCGTACGCTCGCCGGGCGGGCCAGTCGGCGGGGTCCGGCGCGGGCGGCAGCGCGGGCAGCGTCCGGGCGAGCCAGGCCCGCAGTTCCTCCCGGTACGCCAGTTCCGCCTCGGTGTACGTCAGGTCCACCGGTCCGGCTCCAGCCCCAGCATGCGGATGGCGTTGCCGCGCATGAGCTTGTACACGGTCTCGTCGTCGAGGCCCTTCACATGGTCGAGGGCGACCTCCTTGGTGTGCGGGAAGGTCGAGTCGACGTGCGGGTAGTCGGTCTCGAAGGTCGCGTTGTCGCGGCCGACGACGTCGATCGAGGCGACGCCGTGCTTGTCGCGGAAGAAGCAGCAGAAGATCTGCCGGTAGTAGTAGGTGGACGGCGGCTCGGGGACCACGTCGCGCACGCCGCCCCACGCCCGGTGCTCCTCCCAGACGTCGTCGGCCCGCTCCAGGGCGTAGGGGATCCAGCCCATCTGCCCTTCGCTGTAGGCGAGCTTGAGCCGGGGGTGGCGCACCAGCACCCCGCTGAAGAGGAAGTCCATCATCGAGGCCATCGCGTTGTTGAAGGAGAGCGAGGCCTGGACGGCGGGCGGCGCGTCCGGGGATGCGGCCGGCATCTGCGAGGACGAGCCGATGTGCATGTTGACCACCGTCCCGGTCTCCTCGCAGACGGCGAAGAAGGGGTCCCAGTACCCGGAGTGGATGCTGGGCAGTCCCAGGTGGGTCGGGATCTCGCTGAAGGTGACGGCGCGCACCCCGCGGTCCGCGTTGCGGTGGATCTCGGCGACGGCCAGGCCGACGTCCCACAGCGGGATCAGGCACAGCGGGATCAGCCGGCCGCCGCTGTCCCCGCACCACTCCTCGACCATCCAGTCGTTGTAGGCGCGGACGCAGGCGAGGGCGACCTCCTTGTCCTTGGCCTCGGCGAAGGTCTGCCCGCAGAAGCGCGGGAAGGTGGGGAAGCAGAGGGAGCCCTCGACGTGGTTGAGGTCCATGTCGGCGAGCCGGGCCTTGGGGTCCCAGCAGCCGCGCCGCATCTCCTCGCGGGTGATGCCCTCCAGGGTCATCTCGTCCCGGTCGAAGCCGACGGCGGCGATGTTCCGCTTGTACGGGAACTTCAGGTCCTCGTAGATCCACCAGTCGGTCGGCGGCCCGTCCGGGTCCATCGTGATCTGGTACTTGCCGCCGACGTAGGCGAGCTCCCCGATCCCGGCGGTCAGCGGCTGGGGACCGCGGTCCCGGTACTTCGCCGGCAGCCAGGTCTCGAAGAGATGTGCGGGTTCGATCACGTGGTCGTCGACGCTGATGATCCGGGGCAGTTCCATCGCTCTCCGCCCTTCCTTGAATCTGATGGGCCGTCAGATTTACAGTACGCCCGCCACCCCGGACCGTCCATCGAAGACGCGCGCACCCTGGACCGCGCCCGGCCGGGCGCCTACGCTCCGGGCGGGCGATCTGATGCTGCGTCAGTTCGTCGACCGGGAGGAGAAGAGATGCGAAGCCTGGGCGACTCGCCGACCCTCTGGGCACTCGTCGCGGGGCGGGCCGCCCTGACCCCCGACGCCCCGGCGCTGCTCGACACCGACGACCGCCGGCTGACCTTCGGGCAACTGCGCGACCGCGCCGAACGGGTCGCCGCCGGGCTGCACGCCCGCGGCGTCCGGCCCGGCACCGCGGTGGCCTGGCAGCTGCCGACCCGGATCGAGACGGTGGTCCTGTCGGCGGCCCTCGCCCGGCTGGGCGCCGTGCAGACCCCGATCATGCCCTTCTACCGCGACCACGAGGTCGGCCACATCCTGCGCCAGACCAGCCCCGCCCTCTTCGCCGTCCCCGGCACATGGCGCGGCTTCGACCACACCGCGATGGCACGCCGCCTCGGCGCCCCGGACGTCCTGGAGGCCTACGACTCCCTCCCGGAGGGCGAGCCGGACACCCTCCCCGCCCCGCCGTCCGACGGTACTCGGGTCCGCTGGATCTACTGGACCTCGGGCACCACCTCCGAGCCCAAGGGCGTGCTGCACAGCGACCGCAGTCTCATCGCCGGCGGATCCTGCCTCGCCCTCGCCCTGGAGCTGGGCCCGGACGACGTCGGCTCCGTCGCCTTCCCGTACGCGCACATCGGGGGCCCCGACTACCTGGTCATGCTGCTCCTGTGCGGATTCCCGGCCCTGCTCCTGGAGCACTTCTCACTCCCGGATTCCCTGGCGGCCTACCGCAGGCACGGGGTCACCATGGCGGGTGGCAGCACCGCCTTCTACTCCCTCTTCCTCACCGAGCAGCGCAAGCAGCCCACGGGCGGCAGGATCATCCCCACCCTGCGGCTGCTGTCCGGCGGCGGCGCCCCCAAGCCGCCCGAGCTCTACCACGAGGTGGTCCGCGACCTCGGCTGCGCCCTCGCGCACGGCTACGGCATGACCGAGGCCCCCATGATCACCATGGGCTCGCCGCGCGACCCCGTCGACCGGCTCGCCACCACCGAGGGCCGGCCGCCCGCCTCCATGGAGATACGCATCGCCGAGGACGGCGAGGTGCTGCTGCGCGGCGAGGCCGTGTGCCAGGGCTACACCGACCCGGAACTGACCGAGCGGGCCTTCGACGCGGAGGGCTTCCTGCGCACCGGGGACGTCGGCAGGCTGACCACGGACGGCTACCTGGTCCTCACCGGGCGCCTCAAGGACATCATCATCCGTAAGGGTGAGAACGTCTCGGCCAAGGAGATCGAGGAACTCCTCTACGCCCATCCCGGCATAGCCGACGCCGCCGTGATCGGCCTGCCCGACCCCGAACGCGGCGAACGCGTCTGCGCCGTCGTCGAGCAGCCGCAGGGCGCGGGGCCGCTCACCCTCGCCGAGGTCACGACCTTCCTCCGCGAGGCGGGCCTGGCCGTCCACAAACTGCCCGAACAGCTCGAGGTGGTGGACGCGCTCCCCCGGAACGAGACCCTGCGCAAGGTCCTCAAGTACCAGCTCAGGGAGCGCTTTACGAAAGCGTGAGGCACGTCCGGCGCAAAGCCGCGTAACCTCCTCCGCAAGAGTTCCAGAGGGGAAGGGTCACGGTGGGCACACAGGACGGCCAGGACCGGGCGCGGGACGGCCTGGAGGATGGTCCCGGCACAGGTCCGGAAAGCGGCCCGCAGGACGGCCCGCAGGATCCTCTCGATCTGCTCCGGCTGGGCGACGCGGCGCTGGACGCGGGCGAACTCAACCAGGCGCGCGTCCACTTCGAGACCGCCGAGCGGCTGCTGGCCGCCGACCCCTCGGCCCCCGACGCCCGGCGCGCCGCGGCGCTGCGCGGCCGGGCCGTATCCCACCTGCTGGCGGGCGAGGTGCGCTACGCCTCCCACCTGCTGGAGGAGGGCATCACCCGGCTCGAACGGCGGACCACGCCGGACGGCGCACCGCCCGACCCCGACGCCCTGCTGATGCTCTACATCGCCTCCATCGGGCCGTACACCGACCTGGGCGCCTACGCCCGGGCCGCGCACGCCGCGGAGCAGGCGCTCAACCTCGCACCCGGGGCGGGTGATCCGGCCCTCGTGGCCCAGATGCACCGCAGCATCGCCCGCACCCTGATCGTCGCGGGACGCACCGGAGAGGCCGAGGCCTCGCTGGCGAAGGCGCAGGAGCTCTTCCAGCGGCTGGAGTTGCACACGGACCTGGCCCACTGCCACTGGATGCGCGGCTACGTGCACTCCCAGGACGGCGACCTGGAGCAGGCCGAGCGCGAGCTGCGCACCGCCCGCGACATGCTGTCCGCCGGCCGGTCCGTGCTGTTCACGGTGCAGGTCGAGGTGGAACTGGCGGACGTGCTGCGGCGACGCGGCAAGCCCGCCGAGGCCGAGGAGCTGCTGACCCGGCTGCTGGACGAGCTGGGCCCGTGGCGCGGCGCCGTCCACGCCGGCGGCGCGCACCGGCTGCTCGGGCTGCTGGCGGAGGAGCGCGGCGACCCGGAGGCCGCGGAGGAGCACTACGTCTCCGCCCTGGCGCTGCTGGAACGCGCGGGAGCCGCCGGGGACCTGGCCGACATCTGCCGGCTGCTGGGCGACCTGCTGCGCCGTTCCGGCCGGGTGGAGGCCGCGCTGGACGCCTACCGGACCGGCCTGGGCCACCGTGCGGCGATCGGCACCACCACGCTGGGCCCGGCCCCGGCCGACTCCTGACGCGGGCCGGCCTCGCCGCCGTTCCGGCTCAGGGCTCGCGAACCGTGTTCACGTAGCCCGTGCCGTCCGCGGCGAGGCCGTCGACCGCCTTCTCCACCTCCGTCAGGGACTGGGCCTTCCTGGCGTTGTGGTAGAACCAGTCGACCTTCATGTCCCAGGTGCGCTTCCCCGCGAACGGCAGGTCCACGAACCACGCGTTGAAGTTCACGGACATGTTCTGGGTCGGGTAGTACTTGCCCCCGGTCCGGAACAGCTCGTGCCCGTCGAGGCTGTAGGTCACCACGCCGTGCGCAGCGGTGGTGACGAGTGTGTGCCACCCCTTGAGGCTGGACGTCGTGGCCCGGGTCACCCGGTCCCCCTCCCTGGCGCTGCGCCAGGTCGTCGTGTCGAGCCTCGGGCCGGGGGCACCCCAGCCCCCGTTCGGCTGGTACTCGTTGTCGAGTTCGCTGTACTCGGCGTGGTGGTGCGGCGAGATCATGTAGAAGGTCTCGTTGACGTGGTCGCCGTTGCGGCCGCTCGCCGGTTCGTCCGTGAAGTGGATCCGGGCGGCGAAGGTCCCGGTCAGGAACTTCGCGCCGGTGGTGTGCACCTCGGCCTGGGTGGTGCCGCGCCGCGTCCCGTCGGTGGCGGCGCGCAGCCGCAGGACCTGGCCGCCCAGGGCGTCCTCCTCCGCCGGGAAATCCACGCCTCCCGCCGACCAGGTGTCGTGGATACCGGGGCCGCCCGCGCTGGTGCGGACCAGCCAGCCGTGGGCCCGCAGCGCCGGGTCCCGGGGTCCGCTGTACCGGAAGTCGTCGAAGACGATCCCGGGGGGCGCGGCGGGCCGTGCCGCCCCAGCGGCGGAACCAGGAGGCGATGTGCCGGCGTCACCGCCGGGCTCCTCGCCCCAGACGTGCCTGCCGTCCAGATAGCCGGTCACCATCTTCGCCGCCCGGAAGGTGTCGTGGGCGGCGCTGAACGACCGGTCGTCGCGTTGGTCCACCTTCCCGCCGGGGCGGTACAGCTGGCCCCCGATGGCCCCGCTCTTCGCGCCGGGCGCCAGGGTGCCCGCGGCCCTGGTGAAGGTGACCTCGAGGTAGTGGTCGGCGGTCGGCGTCGGCCGGTCCATGGCGACGGTCCGCCCGTCCACGTCCGAGCAGCCGATCGAGGCCTGTACGCAGTTGAACGCGTACGGGGAGCCGCCGTCCTGCGTGAAGTAGTACCGGACCGCCACGTCGGCCAGGCGCACCCGGTGGTCGGAGGTGTTGACGACCTCCAGCCACGGCCGGGCCGTGGCGGCGGACGCCGGCGTGCCCGCCTTGTAGCGGACGGTGAGCTCCGGGGGCGGCCGGTGCGCCTCGCGCCACTCGGGGTACAGCGCCGTGGCGCCCGCGCCGACGGCGGCCGCCAGCAGCAGGTACCCGGCCGCCCTCCGGACGGGACGGCGCCGTGTGCCGCGCCCGGAGGGGACGGGGCGGCCGGGCCGGGCGGAAGGACGGACGGAGGGGCGGGCAGAACCCACGAAAGCTCCTAGCACGATGGAGGGGCGATGCCGAGGGCATGCGATGCGGTCTCCGGAACGCGGTCGGACCGCAGCGGAACGGTCGCGCCGCCTACGGGGCGGTGTCGGGCACGGGGCCGACGGCGCCGAGGGCCGGTGGGGTGGTTCCGGCGTGCGCGGACGCGTCCCACGGGTTCCACTGGTCCCGCTGCTCCCGCTGCTCCCGCTGCTCCCGCGGTTCCCCAGCCGTGGTCTCCCGGCGCTGGCGCGGGAGGTGGGGCTGCTGCGCGGGCTGGAAGGCGATGTCGTCGTGGGCGCCGCCGACCTCGATCCGGGCGCGGGTACCCCAGTTGGTGCGCCGCAGCGTCGCCAGGGACCACAGCCGCAGCGGCAGCAGCAGGCCGATGTTGAGCAGGGCGTACAGCGGGGCGGCGAGGAAGGTCAGCACCCGGTCGGCGATCCTCACCTGTGCGGCGCCGCGCAGGTAGTGGACGGAGCGCACCCAGGCCATGACGCACATGTAGGCGAGGTAGCCGGCCAGCAGCGTCCAGCCCCGCGGGTGCATCAGGACCGCGACGAGCGCCGCGAGCAGCCCCGCGGTGAAGGCGACCCAGGTGACCAGTTCGACGAGGTTCAGCCACCAGTACATGCGGTGCAGCCGGAACTTGGCGAGCAGCAGGAAGCCCTCGCGGATGAACGACTTGCCCCAGCGGACCTGCTGGCGCACGTAGTGGCCGAGGCGCTCGGGGACGTCGGTGTAGCCGACGGCAGACGGCTGGATCAGGGAGAGCCCCTCGGTGAGGCAGTAGTACGTCAGGCGCCGGTCGTCCCCGAAGGTCGCGGGACGGCCGAGGAACCGCTGGTCGAGGAAGTCGTCGAGGTGCTTGCGGACGACCCAGCCGCGGTACATGGCCAGCGACCCGCAGGCGCAGAGCACCGAGCCGAGGCGGGAGTAGGCGACCCGCTCGCCGAGGAAGGCGTTGACGTAGCGCATGTCGATCAGGCGCGTCAGGAGGTTGGTGCCGCGGTTGTGGGCGAGCACCAGCCCGGTGACGCACTGGACCCGGCGTTTGGCGAAGGGCCGGGCGAGCTCCGCGACGGCGTGCCGGTCGAGCAGCGTGTCGGAGTCGATGCACAGGTAGACGTCCGCGAGCGGCTCCTGCCCGAAGCCCGCGGCGAGGCCGTGGCGCTTGCCGCGGTTGTCGGGGAACCGGACGAAGTCGAGGCGGACCCCGGCCCGCCGGAACCGCGGGCGCATCTCCTCGACCAGGGCACGCGCCGAGTGGTCCTCGGAGCAGTCGTCGACCACGGTCAGGGAATGCGGCGGCAGGGTCTGCGCGAGGACCGACTCCAGGCAGCCGCGCAGCATCGCCGGGGCCTCGTTGTAGACCGTGATCACGCCGTGGATGCGGAGCCGGGTCACGGGCTTGTCGAACGCGAGCTCCGGACGGCGGCGCCGGCGGATGGAGAGCAGCAGCTTGACGGCGAGGAGGGAACCGACGGCCACTCCGTACCAGTGCACATGGCGAAGGGACCACGAGAAGTGGTCCCACGCACCCGCGAGATCGAGCATGGGCAGTGGAGACCTCCGAACGAACGCCCCCACCCGCCGGACAGAACCTTGAACACATGTTCTGCGCACGAAGGTAACCCGGGCAGAGGGACGGCGAAAGGTGCGCCATCCGAAGATTTCGCCGGGAAACCCGCAATCCGGCCTCCAGGGGCGCCTCCTGGGCGAAGCGGACACCGGATGTGAGAGTGCTCACACGCGGTCCCGCGGGCCCGCTCGCCCCGAGCGGCGCGGGAGGAACCGCTAGGCCGACATCGGCCGGGCCGCGTCGTCGGTGGCGGCCTCCAGATCGGGGAAGACCTCGAAGAGCCGGCGTACGCCGAGCGCGGCCAGCACCCGGTTGACGTGTGCGACACCGTCGGAGGGACTGTTCCGCGGGAGGATCAGCCGCAGTTGCCCGGCACAGGACCGCATCAGCCGCCGGGCGGCGATCAGCACGCCCACACCGCTGGAGTCGCAGAAGTGGACCCCGGCCAGGTCCAGCACCACGCTGTGCCGCCCGTCGGCCACCGCGTCGTGTACGTGCTGGCGCACCACCGGCGCGGTCACGAGATCCATTTCTCCCGAAACGGTCAGGACCACCCAACCGTCCCGCTCGTCCTGCACCACCTGCAATGCCACTGTCTGGCCCTTCTCCCGGCAGCGGTCGTACAGACCCTATGCCCCGCTCGGGCCGCTTCCCCGCAATCTTCCGGTCACACCCGGGTAACGCATTACCAGAATCGATCAGTTATGGCAGAAGCTTGCCTCAAGGCGCCGTACGTGGCAGCAATCGGCGGATACATTCGATCCGAGGCAGTGCGACCGTAGTAGGGCGACGGCGACAAAGGGGGAGACGCGATGGCGGCATCCGCACCACCCCGCTGGGACCGCAAGATGCAGCAGCGGCTCGCGCGCGGCGAGGAGGCCGCGCTCGGAGAGCTGTACGACCGCTACGCCTCCCTCGTGCACAGCCTCGCCCACCGCGTCATGGACGACGAGGAGGCCGCCGCCCAGATCACCCGTGAGGTCTTCGGCTACATCTGGGAGAACCCGGACGCCTACGACCCCAAGCAGGGTTCACTGCGCTCCTGGATCGCCGGCCTCACCCAGCGCCAGTCCGTCCACCGGCTGCGCCAGTCGGAGACCCGCGGCGCCGGCAGCCCCGAGCAGGTCGAGGCCCGGGTCCGCGAGGCCTCGACGGCCGCCCGCGCCGACTACATCGTGACCTCCATGCCCGAACCCCTGCGCCAGGCCCTCGACCTCGCCTACCGCCGCCGCATGGACTACCGCGAGGCCGCCGCCGACCTCGGGGTCACCGAGGACGAGGCGCGCCGCCGCCTCCGGCTCGGGCTCCAACTGCTGTCCACCGCCGTGCAGGACTCCTCGCCCCAGGGAAGGTCCCTGTGAACGGACCGGCCGAGAACGGCGAGACTCCCCCGCCCGGGACCAACCTGCCCCGGGTGCCGATGCCCCGCGGCGCCGCCGAGGACCGCCCGCTGCCGGAGGTCGGGCCCGTGTCCCCGTCCTCGCCGGACGCGCCCGCGCACGGCGCGGCGCGGGCGGCGGAGGCGGCGCGCGAGCCGGAGCGCGAACCCGCGAAGGAACCCGTGCAGCCCGAACCCCCGCGGTACGACCACCGCGTGCTGCGCTCGCTGCTGGGCGCGTGGGCGCTGTCGGCCTGCTCCCGTGACGAGGCCGGCGCCGTCGAGGTCCACCTCACCGACTGCGCGCCGTGCGCCGAGGAGGCGGTGCGGCTGCGCCGCGCGGTGGGCCTGCTGCACCAGGACGAGTCCCTCGACCTCGACCCGCTGCTGCGCGCCCGTGTCCTGGAGGGATGTCTGGGGCGCCGCCCGGCGCGCATCCCCGTCCCCGAGTGGGCCGCTCCGTACGACGCCGAGACCGCGCGCCTCGACGCGCTCCTCGCCGACCTCGGCGAGCCCGAGTGGGACATGCCCGTCAAGCTCGTCTGGGCCGGCGGGACGCGCGAGCTGACGCTCTGCGGCGTGCTCGCCCATCTCGGCTCGGTGGACGGAGTCGTGGCCACCGCCCTCGGCCTGGACGACCCGCTCGGCCCGGGCGCGCCCCGTACCCGCCTGGAGCGCACCGAACTCGCCGGGGAGCGCTGCCGCCGCCACACGCACGCCTTCGTCCGCAACAAGTGGCGCACCCAGAGCCGGGACATCGTGCGGACGCTGTCCTTCGCCGGATCCGCGACCGGCGGGCTGCCGGTGGACTTCGCCGACGCCGTCGTGCCGATGCGCGACGCCCTGATCGACCGCGCCTTCGAGTGCTGGATCCACGCCGAGGACATCGCACAGGCTCTGGACTACCCCGAGTACGGGCCGCCGGCGGCGCCGCACCTCAACCGCATGATCGACCTCGCCGCCCGGATGCTGCCCACCGCCCTGGCCGCGCTCCGCCGGGCGGGGCTGGCCGAGTCCACCGCGAAACTCGTACGGGCCGGGGCCCCCGGCCGCACCCTCGACCTCCACGTCGAGGGTTCGGGCGGCGGCCACTGGTACATCTCCCTGGACTCGCCCGGCGCGATCGGCACCCCCGAGGCGGTGGTCGCCGAGATCGCCGTCGACCGGCTCGACTTCTGCCAGCTGGCCGCGGGCCACATCTCCCCCGGCCGCATCGCCGCCGGGCGCGACGGGGACAGCGCGGCGATCCGGGACGTCCTGCACGCCACGGCATCGTTGTCACGCCTCTAGGCCGCCCCGAGCCGCGCGGAACGGGCGGCCTACCCCTTGCTCACCGCCGTCAGCACCTCCGGCAGACGGCCCAGCAGGCGGGGCGCCGCCGTGCGGACCCCCAGCACCGCGAACGCGGCCCCGTAGAGGCAGCCGAGCGGCAGGAGGAGCCACAGCGCGCCGTGCCGTCCCGAGACATGGAGCCAGATCAGCAGGCCGAGCACGGGAAGCGTGATCACCGCGCCCGTCAGCGCGCCCCCGACGAGACTGAGCCAGGCCAGGCTCGTCTGGCCCGGCGCGGCCGCGCTCCCGAAGCGGTTCTCCTGCGGCATGGAGTAGGGGAAGCGCACGCTCGCCCAGGCGCCGGTGGCGACCAGCGCCCCCAGCAGCGCGAAGGAGAGCCCGAGCGTCTCGGCCACCGCGTCCGCCCGCCCCAGCAGAAGGGCCGCGCCGATCGTGACGACGGCCACGTACGGGACGCCCACCACCGCGATCGCCAGGGCCCGCCCGCGCAGTTCCGCGTACGCGTCCGTGCGGGAGGAGATCGTGGCGGCGACCGTCCAGAAGGCGGAGCCGTCCATGCCGAACTGGTTGTACATCTGCAGCCCGAGCAGTCCCGCCGCCCAGCAGGCGGTGTAGACGCTGCCGTCCTGGACCGCCGAGACGAGCGGCAGCAGCAGCCCCACTGCCAGGGCGGTGGCCCAGGCGGCCTTGGTCCGCGGGTCCCGCCAGGCGTAGCGGAACTGGCGCTCCATGACGGTGCCGGTGCGCCCCTCGGGGAACAGCCGGAACCGGGTCTCCCGGACGCTCGACGGGCCCGCCTGCAGCGTGGAGGCGTCCGGGCGGGTCATGAGCCGGTCCAGACTGGTGTGCCACCACACGAGCACCAGTGCCAGCACGGCCCCGGTCCAGACGAGTTCGGCGACCGCGAGCCCGTACGAGCCCTCCCCCGCCGACCGCACCGCGTCCAGCGCCGAGGCCGGCGGCACCCAGCGCAGCGCGGTGGTGAAGGCGCTGATCCGCTCCAGACCGTGCCCGGAGGTGAGCGCGTTGGCGGCAAGACTGACCAACTGGGCGCCCACCGCGATCAGTACGCCGCTGAGGACCGCCAGGTCGCGCCCCTTGCGGCTGGTCAGCAGCCGGGTGTTGGCCGCGGCGACGGCCCGCGACAGGGCCACGCACAGCACCACGGCGAGCGGCACCGCGAGCACCGCGGCCACCGCCGACGCGGCGTCCGCCGCGACGGACACCGCCGCGCCGGCCACCACCAGGAACGTCAGCAGCGGCCCGACGCCGACCAGCGATGACACCAGGAGCGCCCGGACCAGCGGCCACGGCCGCAGCGGCAGCATGGCCAGCCGGGTCGGGTCGAGGGTGTCGTCGCCGCCGAAGACGAACAGCGGCATGACGGCCCAGCCGACCCCGAGCACCACACCGACGCCGACGGCCGCCGAGGGCGCGTACTCGTTCCCCCGCAGGACGACGAGCCCCACGCACATGCCCAGCGCGTACAGCAGGGACACCAGGGTGCCGACGATCCAGCCGACCCGGCGGCCGGTCGACTGGCGCAGCCCGTTGCGGAGGACCGACAGCTTGAGCCGTACGAAGGTCCCCGTCACGACCGGCTCGCCCCGGCCGGCCCGTCCCCGCCGTCCGCACCGTCCGTACCGCCCGCTCCGGCCGTGCCGGTACCGGCGCCCCGCGCCGCCGGCGCGTTCGCCCCGCCGAGCCAGTCCAGGTCCTGCCCCGGCCCGCGGTCGCGGGCGCCCACCAGGGTCAGGAAGGCGTCCTGCAGCGTCGGCGCCTGCCCGCGCACCTCGGCGAGCGGACCCTGGGCCACGATCGTGCCGGTGGCCATCACCGCCACCCAGTCGCACAGGCTCTCCACGAGCTCCATGACGTGCGAGGAGAAGACGACGGTCGCCCCGGACCCGGTGTAGCGCTCCAGCACCCCGCGGATCACCTGGGCGGAGACGGGGTCGACCCCCTCGAAGGGCTCGTCCAGGAAGAGCACTTCGGGATTGTGCAGCAGCGCCGCGGCGAGGCCGATCTTCTTGCGCATGCCCGTCGAGTAGTCCACGACGAGCTTGTTGGCGGCGCCGGCGAGGTCGAGGACGTCGAGCAACTGGGCGGCGCGGCGGTCGGTCTCCGCGCCCGGGATGCCGCGCAGCCGGCCGGTGTACGCCAGCAGCTCGCGGCCGGTGAGCCGTTCGAAGAGCCGCAGCCCCTCCGGCAGGACACCGATGCGGGACTTCACGGCGACCGGGTCGCGCCAGACGTCCGTGCCGCCGACCTCGATGAGGCCGTGGTCGGGCCGCAGCAGCCCGGTCACCATCGACAGCGTGGTGGTCTTGCCCGCCCCGTTGGGCCCCACGAGTCCCACGAAGTGTCCGGCGGGCAGCGTCAGATCGATCCCGGCGACGGCGACCTGCTGCCCGAAGCGTTTCCACAGCCCATGGACGCGCACGGCGGGCGCGACGGATGCGTTCGGCATCCGCCCAGCCTATGCCGAGGGGGGTGTGGCCCGGCTAGCGTCCGCAGGCATACGCGAGGGGGGAGATCAGCTCCTCGGTGTCCGGCAGCCACCGGTTGAGGGCGGTGGGCTTGCGCACCCACTGCACGACACCGCTCGTGCCGAGCCTGGTGGGCGGAGCCGGGACCCAGTCGCCGTCGCCGCGCACCACCAGGTCGAGCGAGGAGGGCGCCCAGCCGAGCCGGCGCAGCAGGTCCGGCACCTTGACGGCGGCCCCGGGCAGCACGAGGAAGATCATCCGGCGGGACGGGGTCCCGAGCACCGGGCCGAGCGGCAGTTCCATGCGCTCCATACGGGCCAGCGCGAGGCAGCCGGCGTCCTCCGGGACGTCGATCGCGTCGAAGGTGCGTCCGGTGGGGAGGAGGACCGACGCATGGGGCTGCCGCTGCCACATCCTGCGCACCGCGGGACCGCTCCCGCTGGCCTCGCCGACCCAGCCCGGTCCGGACGGGTGCGCCCCGGGAGCCGGGCAGGCGGTGTCACCGCAGGAACAGCGCGGACCACCGCGGCCGGAGATGCCGGAAGTCCCGAAGGGGGAGGCGTCCTCGACGAGCCAGGCACCGGGCAGCACGTCCCAGTGCCGCTCCTCCGCGTACCCGACGGCGGCGTCGAGGAGTTGGCCGGCGTTCCGCCGCGGGGCTGCGATGGTGTGTTCCACGGTGTCTTCCACGACCTTCACAACTGCACTGCCCTGCGCGGGTTACGGGCTGTGACGTCCCGGCCTCGCGGCTCATGCCGGGCGCACGGGAGCACAGGCGGGGGCGCGCGGTGGGGGAGGTCCGGCATCCGGGTAGTCACCCTTGGGTGTGTAAGCATGCATCCCTCCGTAAATTATGTCGTTTGCGGGGCATTTGAGTGGCGCGTACCGGGAAGGGATCTTCGGGAAGGGATCTTGAGGTCCCGAAAGCGGCAGCTGTGAGGGGGAGCCCATGGCCGCACGACCGCTCGTCGCCCGCCAGCCGAACGAACGGCTGCAGGCACTGATCCAGGAGGCAGGCTGCTCCAACGCCGGATTGGCCCGCCGGGTCAACATGTGCGGCGCGGAGCACGGCCTCGACCTGCGTTACGACAAGACCTCCGTGGCCCGCTGGCTACGCGGCCAGCAACCGAGGGGCCGGGCCCCGGCGATCATCGCCGAGGCCATCGGCCGCAAGCTCGGCCGCACGGTCACCATCGACGAGATCGGCATGGCCAACGGCAAGAACCTGGCCACCGGCGTCGGCCTGCACTTCTCGCCCACCGTGCTCGGCGCGATCGAGCAGGTCTGCGAGTTGTGGCGGAGCGACGTCGGCCGCCGGGACTTCCTCACCGGCTCCAGCGTGGCGGCCTCGGCCCTGGTCGAGCCCAGCCGGGACTGGCTGATCACCCGGGCCGACACGCAGGTCGCGCGCGCCGGCGGGCAGCGCGTCGGCATGTCCGACGTCGAGGCGGTACGGGCCACGACCCGGGCGCTGAACGAACTCGACCACCGCTTCGGCAGCGGTCATGTGCGCCCGGTGGTGGTGCACTACCTCAACAGCGTGGTCTCCGGGCTGCTCGCCGGCTCCTACCGGGAGGCGACGGGGCGTCAGCTCTTCTCCGCCGTCGCCCGGCTGACCGAACTCGCCGGCTACATGGCCGTCGACACCGGCCAGCCCGGCCTGGCGCAGCGCTACTACATCCAGGCGCTGCGGCTGGCCCAGGCGGCGGGCGACCGCGCCTACGGGGGCTACGTCCTGGCCGCGGGGATGAGCCACCTCGCCGCGCAGCTCGGCACCCCGCGCGAGATCGCCCAACTCGCCCGCGCCGCACAGGAGGGCGCCCGCGGACAGGTCACCGCCACCGCGCAGGCCATGTTCCACGCGGCGGAGGCCCGCGGCCACGCGCTGATGGGAGACGCGCGGGCCTGCGGCGCCGCCGCGGGACAGGCCGTGGAGGCGCTGGAGCGTTCCGAACCGGGCGACGACCCCGACTGGATCCGGCACTTCGGCCCGGCCTACCTCGCCGACGAGCTCGCCCACTGCCACCGCGACCTCAACCAGGCGCCGCAGGCGGTCCGCCGCGCCGAGGAGGCACTGGCCGGGCACGCCCCGGACAAGGCCCGCCGCCGCGCCATCGGCCTGCTGCTGCTCGCCCAGGCCCAGGTCCAGCAGCGGGAGGTCGAGCAGGCCTGCCACACCGGCGCCCAGGCCGTCGAACTGCTCGCCACGCTCCGCACGACCCGCGGCGCGGAGTACCTCGACGACCTCCGCCTGCGTCTGCAGCCGTACGCGGCGGAGAGCGCCGTCCGGGAGTTCGACGCCCGGCTGGAGGAGGAGGAACTGGCGGCGTGACGGCACGGGGGGACGGGGGCGTCGCGCGCCCCCGTCCGCCGAATCGTTATGGGAACGACATCAACCCAGCACCAGGGGCACCCTGTTCCGCGGCAGGGGGCGCCCCGGACCCCGCGGGACCGACCGCGGCGTGGTGACGTCCCGAGCAGACCCGGTAGCGTGAGCCGACGATTCCGTAGCGACGGAGAAGGCAGAGGTACCGGTGATGCACGGCGGACGCGGTGACGAGGCGTATCCGGAGGTGCACGAGGGCGTGGTGCTGCCCGCGGACGGGGGCATACCCGGCCCGGGAGCGACCGCGGCGTGGGGTACGGGCCCCGCGGCCGGGCAGCCGTGGGGCGAGCAGCCCCAGGCGTACAACCCCCCGCAGCAGTCCCTCCCGGACACCGACGCGACACAGCTGTTCCCGCCGTATCCGCAGGCCCGGCCGCCCATGCCGGCCCACGAGCCGCAGCAGCCCCCGGCGCCCCAGTTCCAGCCCGGCTCCGTGGCGGACGCCACACAGGTCTTTCCGCCGTACCCGACGCCCGAGGCCGCGTACGGCATGCACCCGGGCGCCGCGGACGCCACTCAGCACCTGCCGCGCTTCGAGGACGCGCAGGCCCCGCAGCAGGCCCCCGGCTACGGCTACCCGCACGAGCCGCAGGGCCACCAGGGCCACCAGGGCCACCAGGGCCACGACGGGATGCCCCCGGCGCAACAGCCCCACGACGACTTCGGGCACCTGTACCGCCAGGACGGCCCGCCCCCTCTGCAGCAGCCCGGCTACGCCGCTGCCCCGGACTACGCACAGCCCGCTTACGGGCAGCAGGGCCACGCGCCGCAGCCGTCCTACGGCTACGACGAGCCCGCACCGACCCGCCGCAAGCTCACCCCTGCCGCGCTGATCGGCATCGTCGTCGGCGGCTGCGCCGTCGCGGGCCTCCTGGCGGGTGCCCTGATGAGCGGCGGGGACGACGACCCGGCCGCGGCCCAGTCCCCGGCGCCCTCGTCGAGCGCCTCCGCTCCGGCCTCCTCCGGTGGAGGCGGCCAGGAAGCGGCGGAGAAGCAGGCCAAGGGACTGGAGGCGCTGCTCAAGACGAGCGGCAGCAACCGCACCTCGGTGATCAACGCGGTCGAGAGCATCAAGGGCTGCCGCAACCTGGACGGGGCGGCCGCCGACCTGCGGGCCGCCGCTCAGCAGCGCAACGACCTGATGACGCAGCTGAAGTCGCTGCCGGTGGACAAGCTCTCCGACCACCAGGCCCTCACCGACGCCCTCAACAAGGCGTGGACGGCCTCCGCGGCCGCCGACAACCACTACGCGGCCTGGGCCGACCAGCTCAAGGGCAGCAGGAAGCTCTGCCGTCACGGCCAGGCGCGCCACACCGACCAGTACGCGGCGGGCAACACCCAGAGCGGCACCGCCTCGCAGGCCAAGACGAGCGCGGCCGCGCTGTGGAACCCCATAGCCAAGAAGTACGGGCTGACGCAGCACCAGGGCGGTCAGCTCTGAGGCGAACTCCCCCGGAGGCACCGGAGCACCCCACGGCCGCGGCCGTCGGTGCCTCCGCCCGCCCGGCGGACTCCCGACGCCCGTGAAGGCCCGGGCGCCCGTCAGCCCGGGGCGTCCTCCAGGGTCTCCCTCACGTCCACGAAGCCCTTGTGCGCGGCGACGAGTCGGCCCTTCTCCACCCTCTGGAAGGTGACCCAGCCGTTGACCAGGCGCGGCTGTTCGATGACGGCGGCGGCGTCCTGCTCCCGCCAGCCGAGCGCGGGCGTGAGGCCGTCGGTGGAGACGTCGTGCGCCGCGTCCAGCGCCTGCCTCAGCGTCGGGGCCGTGATCGCCTGGTCCTTGCCCATCTTCTCGATGACCGCGGTGAGGGCGGTGTAGGCGATCCACGTGGTCTGCACGCCCGGGTCGTTCGGGTCGATGTCGTTGTCGCCGAAGGCGTACCTCTTGATGGTGTTCCGCATCAGCGCCCAGCGGGAGTCGGAGGCCGGCGGGTACCAGCCGGTGATGTAGGCGCCCTCCAGCGGGCTGTTGCCGCCGCCGGTGCTGTCGAGGGTGGACTGCTGGACGCTGCCGAGGACGGAGGCGATCTGCGCCTTGGGACCCTCCTCGACGCCGGTGACCGGATCGGTGGTGGTCGTGCGGCGGAAGGCGTCGAAGAAGGTGGCGGTCTTGTCGCCGAGCGCGGCGCTCACGCAGTCGCCGGGCTTGTTGGCGCCGATCGCCTGCCGGGAGACCATGTTGTAGTCGGTGGCGTCCTCGGCGGCGCGCAGGTCGGTGGCACTGGTGCGGCCCGCGTCGCGCAGGCCGGCGTCGAGGAAGCGCGCGAAGATGTCGCCCGCGGCGGTGTCGGGGCGTATGAGGCTCACCTTGTCGCACTTGCCGGCCAGTTGACGGCCGGCACCGGCCATCAGCGCGGGCAGCCCGCCGTTGACGGGGTAGGAGAGCGGGCTCTCGAACTCGTCCTGGGTGATGCCGTAGCCGCCGAGGTACGGGATGCCCTCGGCCTCCAGCGTGGAGGTGAAGGCGGCGCCGTACTGGCTGTAGGAGCCGACGACGGCGACCGCGCCCTCGTCGGCGGCCCGCTCGGCGCAGTCGCCGGCGCCGAGCGAGTTGTTGTGGTCGTTGCAGGTGATGACCTTGAGCTCCCGGCCGCCGATGCCGCCGCGGGCGTTGACGTACTTGGCGTAGGTCTTGGCCATGGCCGGCATGCCCGGCATGTTGGTCGCGTCGGTGTTCTGCGGCGCCCACGTCATGACCACGATCGGGCCCGAGGTGCCGTCGGTCCCCCCGGGGAGCGTGCCGCACCCTGCCAGCAGTGCGACTCCGGCCATCGCGGACACAAAGGGAACAGCTCTGCGTGTACGGCAATCACTCATGGAATGGGAAGATTCCGCGCTTCCCGTAACGCAGGGGTGAACACGGAGGAACGGAGGGTCACCATCGGGTGAACAGAATGTGTGGAGTCGGGAGCACGTACGATCGTGCACTGTGCAGAGTACGGAGAAGTCTTCCCGCCGCGGCACCCGCTCCTCCACGATGGGGGGCATGCCGCTCAACGACATGCCCTGGTGGCGCTGGCGCGCGAACGTGCGCTCCGCGCTGCACATGATCAGCGACCCGGTGTTCCAGCGTGAGGTCTGGCTCGCGGGGCAGCCGGGCTACGGCGACGTGACCGACGCCGTCTACCGCCTGGTGGAGGACACCTGGCTGGACAACTGGTCGGCGGAGAAGTACGTCGGCACCGTCTTCCGGGACTCCCAGGAGGCCGCCCTGGTCGACGTGGCCGTGCTGCGGGTGCTGAAGATACTGCACCAGGTGGGTGCGGACGCCCCCGTCTCGGGGTACCTGGAGCACCACGCGTGGCCCGAGGCCGTGCGGGCCGCCCGCGAGGCGCACGTGCGGTTGGCGTCCGGGGACGGCGAGGACCCGGACACGCCGCCGCGCTCACTGGAAATCCTCAAGATCTACACACGCACGGCCTGAGTCGTCCGCGCCGCCGTCCGCGCCGCCGCCCGCGCCGCGGCGCGGGCGGGGGTGCCACCCGCGACGACATCCGGGGCGCCCGGCTGGCGGACGGCTTGGAACGGCACGGCGACTTTGTGCGACGCTAGCCCCGTGAACGCCGCCGAGGAGTCGCAGCCGCAGCAGTACATCCTCACCCTGTCGTGCCCCGACAAGGCGGGCATCGTGCACGCCGTGTCGAGCTACCTCTTCATGACCGGGTGCAACATCGAGGACAGCCAGCAGTTCGGCGACCACGACACGGGGCTGTTCTTCATGCGGGTGCACTTCTCCGCGGGCCACCCGGTCACCGCCGACAAGCTGCGGGCCAGTTTCGCGGCCGTCGCCGACGCCTACCGCATGGACTGGCAGATCACGCCCTCCGCCGAGCGGATGCGCATCATCCTCATGGTCAGCAAGTTCGGGCACTGCCTGAACGACCTGCTCTTCCGCACCAGTATCGGCGCGCTGCCGGTGGAGATCGCCGCCGTGGTCTCCAACCACACCGACTTCGCGGAGCTGACGGGCTCCTACGACGTTCCCTTCCACCACATCCCGGTGACGAAGGAGAACAAGGCCGAGGCCGAGGCGGAACTGCTCTCCCTGGTGGAGAAGGAGAACGTCCAACTGGTCGTCCTCGCCCGCTACATGCAGGTCCTGTCGGACCACCTCTGCAAGGAGCTGGCCGGCCGGATCATCAACATCCACCACTCCTTCCTGCCCAGCTTCAAGGGCGCCCGGCCCTACCACCAGGCCCACGCCCGCGGGGTGAAGCTGATCGGCGCGACGGCGCACTACGTCACCGCCGACCTCGACGAGGGCCCGATCATCGAGCAGGAGGTCGAGCGGGTGGGCCACGAGGTCAACCCGGAGCAACTGGTCGCCATCGGCCGCGACGTGGAGTGCCAGGCCCTGGCGCGCGCCGTGAAGTGGCACAGCGAGCACCGCGTCCTGCTCAACGGCCGCCGCACGGTCGTCTTCGCCTGACGCCCCGCGGACGGGCCGACGCGGCGGGGTTCAGGCCTGGCACACCGGCAGACCGGCGACGTCCGCCAGGAAGGTCTCGACCGCCGCGTACCAGGCCTCGGGCTGGTCCCAGGGGACGAGGTGGCCGGCGTCGGGGATCTCCGCGTACGAGCCCCGGGGCAGCACCCGCACCATCTCCTGGGCCTCGGCGCGGCCCAGCTCCCCGTCCCAGCCGCGCACGACGAGCGCGGGGCAGGACACCTGGGCCAGCTCGTCCCAGTGGGCGTCGTGGATCCAGGACTCCCGGGAGCGCAGCATGTGCCGCCGCTGGAACACCGGGCGCCAGCCGTCGGCGTGCTCCTCCATCACCTCGGCGAAGAACTCCCCGCGGGCCGGACGGGAGCCCTCCAGCCACGGATCCTCCTCGCCGAACCACCGGCGCACCGCGTCGGGGCCGGAGAACGGCAGCGGCCAGGCCCCGAACCACTCCTCCCAGTGGCGCTGGCTCGCCTCCCCGAGGGCCACCGCCCGCATGTCGCACAGGACCACGCCGCGCACCAGCGACGGTCGGCGCGCGGCGAGCTGCCAGGCCGTGAGGGCGCCCATGGAGTGCCCCACGACGGTGACCGGGGCGAGCCCCAGCTGTTCGACGACGGCGGCGGCGTCGGCCACATAGGCGTCCCGCGTGTAGGGCCCCTCGGGCTTGGCGCTGCGTCCGTGGCCGCGCTGGTCCAGGGCCACCACACGGTGGCGGGCCGCGAGCCTGCGGGCGGTGCCGGCCCACTGGGAGGCCCGTCCCATCAGGCCGTGCAGCAGCAGGACGGCGGGCCGCGGCGCCTCCTCGGGCGCCGCCCCGGACCCGTCGGCGTACTCCCACGCCGTGAGCGGGAGGCCGCCCGCTCCGGTGACTTCGACGCGCCTGGCCATGTGCCGCACCCCCTGGTACGTGACGTTCAGACCCCCACGCTATCGAAATCCTGTTCGATTCGCGTCTTCACGCGCGCAACACCGCTCTTTCGAGTGACAACGCTCAAGGATTGCCGGAGCGCGCCGAGGGGAGGACTTCAGCGGGGCGCGGTCCGGCGGGGAAGACGGGCAGCGGGGAGCCACCCGGACAGCTCGGGGATCCGGGTGGGCTCCACGGGGACCCAGGGGAGGGGACGGGGGAATCGGGGGAGGAAGGGACTCCGGCGCAAGGGGAGGCGCCGGGGTCCCTCGGACAACGAGACCGGCACCGGCACCGCCCGCGAACACGCCGGAACCCGGCCGCGGCCCGGCCGACCCGCGACGCGACACAGCGCGACGCAACGCAACCAACGCCACGCAACCAACACCACGGGACGCGACGCCGCGAAGATCCTTGAGAGCGGCCGACCGGCCCTACCGCTTGGCGACGAACACGTGCGACGCCGTCTCCGTGCTCAGCTCCGCCGCCTCGCCGCCGCTGCCGACCAGCACACCGCCCGCCGACGGGGTCACCGACACCACCGCGCCCGGCTGCACACCGGCCCGCCGCAGCGTGTACATCAGCTGGGCGTCCGTCTGGATCGGCTCGCCGATACGCCGCACGACCACGCTCGCACCCGCCTGGCCCGTCTCCAGGTCGGTCAGGCTGACCATGCCCTCGTCCAGGAACGGGTCCGCGCCGTCCTTCTCGCCCAGCTCCTCCAGGCCCGGGATCGGGTTGCCGTACGGGGACTCCGTGGGGTGCCGCAGCAGTTCGAGGACGCGGCGCTCGACCGCCTCGCTCATCACGTGCTCCCACCGGCACGCCTCGGCGTGCACGTGCTCCCACTCCAGCCCGATGACGTCGACCAGGAGGCACTCGGCCAGCCGGTGCTTGCGCATCACGCGCGTCGCGATCCGCCGGCCCTCGGCGGTCAGCTCCAGATGCCGGTCGCCCGCGACGTGCACCAGCCCGTCCCGCTCCATGCGCGCGACGGTCTGACTGACCGTCGGTCCGCTTTGGTCGAGCCGTTCGGCGATTCGGGCGCGCATGGGGACCACACCCTCCTCCTCCAGCTCAAGGATGGTGCGGAGATACATCTCCGTCGTGTCGATCAGTCCGGACATGCGTGCCCCTCGGTGGCTCGTACGTGGCCCTGGACTCAATTCTGACGCATGCGACCGACAACCGGGGCCCTGTGGTTGACAGGCGGACGCCGCGGCAGCACGGTTCTCGGCATGACCGATCTGGCCGCCACATATTTCGATGCCGCCATCGCACTGCTCAGGCGCGTGAGGGACGAGGAGTCCGCGGGGATCGAGGCGGCCGCGGCCGCGCTCGCGGACACCGTGGCGGCCGGGGGTCGGGTGTTCGCCTACGGCGCCGGGCACTCCTCGCTCCCCGCCCAGGACGTCGTCTACCGCGCGGGCGGCCTCGCCCTGGTGAACCTGCTGGCCGTGCCCGGCGCGGTCGGCGTGGACGTCGTCCCCGCCACGCTCGGCAGCGCGCTCGAACAGGTCGGCGGCCTGGCCCGGGTCGTACTGCGCAGCTCCCCCGCGCGGGCGGGCGACCTCCTGGTGATCATCTCCCTCTCCGGCCGCAACCCCCTCCCCGTGGAAATGGCGCAGGAGGCCAAGGCACTCGGGATGACGGTGATCGGCGTCACATCTGTGGCGTACGCCAAGGAGACGCACTCCCGGCACGCGAGCGGCACCTTCCTGAAGGACCACTGCGACGTCGTCGTCGACAGCAAGATCGCGCCGGGCGACGCGGAGCTGTCCGTACCGGGTGTCCCGGCGCCGTTCGGCCCGGCCTCCACCGTGGTGACGAGCGCGCTGATGCAGGCCGTCGTGGCAACGGCCGCGGCGGACCTGGCGGAGCGCGGCGTCACGCCGCCCATGCTCCGCTCGGGCAACGTCGACGGCGGCCACGAGTGGAACGCGAAGGTCTTCGAGGAGTACGCGGACCGGATCTTCTACCGCCGCTGAGCCCGCGGTCAGGCCCGCGGCGCCAGGTCGAGGCAGGCCGCCACCCGCAGCGCGACGTCCTCGGCGAAAGCGGCGTCCGCCCGGTCGAAGGGACGGCGGCCCGTGCCGCGCAGGAAGGTGAGCACGCCGAGCGTGCGGCCGCGGCTGCGGAGCACGGCGCACAGTCCGTGGACGGTGCCGTCGGGCCAGCGCCGGGCGGCGGCCCAGCTGTCGACCTGGGCCCGTGAGGCGGGCTCGGCGGCCGCCGCCCCGAAACCGGCCCGGACGGAGCCGGTGCGGGCGACCGCCTGCAGGGCCGGATGCCCCTCCCCGTACCGCACCGGGATGCCGCCCGACACCGGCAGGCAGGGTCCCGCGCCGCCGGAGGGCGTGGCGGCGGCCCTGACGAGGCGCGCCCCGTCGGGCGCCAGCACGTCGAGCAGCGCGTGCTCGGCGAACCCGGCGAGCGAGAAGTCCACGTAGCAGGTGGCCGCCTCCAGGGGCTCCTCGCACTCGGCGACGGCCAGCGCGGCGCGGTGCAGCTGGTTGCTGCGGAAGCGCAGCCGGGCCGCCTCCTGCTCGGCGACCTTGGTGTCGGTGACGTCATGGAAGAGCCACCCGACACCGAGCGGCACCGGCTCCTCCCCCAGCGGCGAGCCGAGCCGCACGAAACCGCTGCGCCAGCAGCAGCGCGTGCCCTCGTCCGCCCGCAGGCCCACCCACAGCTCGCTGGGCGCGGGGGGCGCGCCCTCGGCGAGCACGTGCTGCAGGGCGCTCTCCAGCTCCTCGACGCCCTGGTCGAGGAAGTCGCCCAGCGGCCGCCCGAGCGGCGCGTCCCGGCTGGTGCGCAGCGCGCGGGCGGCGTACGCGTTGACGACGACGGGACGCAGGTCGGCGTCGACGAGGACGACCCCGCACGGCGCGTCGTCGAAGAGCGCCTCGCTGAGGGCTATCGAGCGCTCCAGGTCGATCTGGGCGTGCACCTCGGAGAACGCGCAGTAGACCCCCGCGGGGCGCCCGTCGGAGCCGTGCACGGCGGCGGCCTGGGTCCGCACCAGCACCCGGCGGCCGTCCTTGGTCAGCAGCGCGAACTCGTGGACCTGGCGGCCGTCCGCGGCCATGGCGCCCAGCAGCCGCTCGCGCACCTCCTCGGCGTCGGCGGTGCGCGCGGCCCAGCCGGCGAAACCGCGCCGGCCGACGGCCTCCTCGGCCGTCCAGCCCAGGATGCGGGCGGCCTCGGAGTTCCAGTGCGTGATCACTCCGTCGCGGTCCAGGGCACAGAGTCCGGCCTCCATGCCGTCGAGGAGCGCGGCGAGCAGCTGCGGCGTCGCATCAAATGACTGCACGTCTGGACATTCAACCCCTGTGTGACCGGCGCCACAGGAACTTCACGAAATTGGGTGGCCGCGGTGCCGTGGTCCACGGGGCGGGAAAAAAACCACTTGTCGTCCCGCGGACCGTTTCCTAGGGTTGCGAGCACACACGAAGGGAGGTGGTCCGGAGAATGAGTTCCCATCGGACGCGTGAGGTGACTGCGGGCTGACGCCTGCGCTCCTCGCCTGCGCGCGATGTGCGTAGCGGGCCAATTCCATCGCAGTCACCCGACCCGCGGGCTCGTCGGATTCGTCCGGCCGATGCCCGGACGGTTCTCCGTCCGGGGAGCAGCCCGCGGGTCGCCTGCGTTCTCACCCGCAGACGCCCCCACCCGCCTCACCCGCCCTCGCCGGCCGGCACCCGGCCCAGAACCCGGCCCGGCCCGCGCTCAGGGCGACAGGCGCCGCACCGTCCAGCCGCCCTCCGCGGCCGTGTACACCAGCCGGTCGTGCAGGCGGTTCTCCCGCCCCTGCCAGAACTCCACGCTGCGCGCGACCACCCGGAAGCCTCCCCAGTGGGGCGGCACGGGCACGTCCGTGCCCTCGGGGTAGCGGGCCGCCAGCTCCTCGTAGCGGTGCTCCAGCTCCTCGCGCGCACCCACCACCGAGGACTGCTCACTCGCCCAGGCGCCGATCCGCGAGCCGTGCGGCCGGGTGCGGAAGTACGCCTCGGTCTCCTCGCGGGAGACGCGCTCGGCGGCGCCCGCCACGATCACCTGCCGCGCGATCGGGTGCCAGGGGAAGAGCAGCGAGGCATGGGGCCGCTCGGTGAGCTCGCGGCCCTTCCTGGAGCCGTAGTTGGTGAAGAAGACGAAGCCGCGGTGGTCGTAGCTCTTCAGCAGGACCGTCCGCGAGCTCGGCAGCCCGTCGGCCCCCGCGGTGGAGACCACCATGGCGTTGGGCTCGTCGACGCGGGCGTTGACGGCATCGGCGAACCAGTGCGCGAACTGCGTGTACGGGTCGCCGGCCAGCTCGGCCTCGGTCAGTCCGTGGGCGCGGTACTGCTTGCGCATGGCGGCGGGGTCGTGGTGGCTGTGCTGCACCCGCACATCTTGCAGCACGGCGGCGGCACCGTGTGCCGAACGGTGCGCCGGACGCCGCACGGGAGGTCCGCCGCAACATGTGCCGGACCTCACGCTTCACGTCACCTGCGGGAGGGGACAGACTTACAGGCCGGGTATCTGTGCCCTCTCGACATCGGGGGATATCGTGCGGGGCACCCAGTGCCGACCCCATGCCCCACCCCGTGTGCCACAAGCACCGATCGATCGTCGACCGCATCAAGAGGAGCCGCCTGATGTCCGACTTCGTACCCGGACTCGAGGGAGTCGTCGCCTTCGAGACGGAGATCGCCGAACCCGACAAGGAAGGCGGCGCCCTGCGCTACCGCGGGGTGGACATCGAGGACCTGGTGGGCCACGTGTCCTTCGGGAACGTGTGGGGCCTGCTGGTCGACGGTGCCTTCAACCCCGGCCTCCCGCCCGCCGAGCCCTTCCCGATCCCCGTGCACTCCGGCGACATCCGCGTCGACGTCCAGTCGGCGCTGGCGATGCTCGCGCCGGTGTGGGGTCTGCAGCCGCTGCTGGACATCGACGCCGAGCAGGCCCGCGAGGACCTGGCGCGCGCGGCCGTGATGGCGCTGTCGTACGTGGCGCAGTCGGCGCGCGGCCAGGGGCTGCCGATGGTGCCGCAGCGGGAGATCGACAAGGCGCAGTCGGTCGTCGAGCGCTTCATGATCCGCTGGCGCGGCGAGCCCGACCCGAAGCACGTCGCGGCCGTCGACGCCTACTGGACCTCCGCCGCCGAGCACGGCATGAACGCGTCCACCTTCACCGCCCGGGTGATCGCCTCCACCGGTGCCGACGTGGCCGCCGCGCTGTCCGGCGCGGTCGGCGCCATGTCCGGCCCGCTGCACGGCGGCGCGCCCTCGCGCGTGCTGGGGATGATCGAGGAGATCGAGCGCACCGGCGACGCCGAGGCGTACGTGAAGCAGGCCCTGGACAAGGGCGAGCGCCTGATGGGCTTCGGCCACCGCGTCTACCGTGCCGAGGACCCGCGGGCGCGGGTGCTGCGCCGTACGGCCAGGGAGCTGGGCGCCCCCCGCTACGAGATCGCGGAGGCGCTGGAGAAGGCCGCCCTGGAGGAGCTGCACTCCCGCCGCCCGGACCGCGTCCTGGCGACCAACGTGGAGTTCTGGGCCGCGATCATCCTGGACTTCGCCGAGGTCCCGGCCCACATGTTCACCTCGATGTTCAGCTGCGCCCGCACCGCGGGCTGGTCGGCGCACATCCTGGAGCAGAAGCGCACCGGCCGCCTGGTGCGCCCCTCGGCCCGCTACGTCGGCCCGGGCTCCCGCGACCCGCGCGAGGTCGAGGGCTACGCGGACATCGCACGCTAGTCCGGTGCGGTGCACCCTGGGGGCATGAGGCTGTTCGTGGCCGTCATGCCCCCCAGGTCCGCCCTCGCCGAACTGGGGGGCGCCGTGGACGCGCTCCGCGACCTGCCGGGCGCGGACGGGCTGCGGTGGACGGAGCGTGCCGGGTGGCACGTGACGCTGGCGTTCCTGGGCGAGGTGGACGAGGGCGTGCTGCCCGCCCTGGCCGAACGACTGGAGCGGGCGGCGCGACGCCACCCGCCCTGCCGGATCTCGCTGACCGGCGGGGGCCGCTTCGGGGACCGCACCCTGTGGGCCGGTCTGGACGGCGACGACCTGGGCCGCGCGGCCGCGGCCGCGGAGGCCGCCGCCCGGCGGGCGGGCGTCCACCACGAGGACGGGCACGGCCGCTTCCACGCCCACCTCACGCTCGCCCGGCAGCGCGCCGGGCGCACCAGGGTGGGCCTGCGGCCCTTCACGGAAGCCCTCACGCGGTTCGCGGGGACACCGTGGACGGCGGCGGCGATCTCCCTGGTGCGGAGCCATCCGCCCGCACCCGGGGTGCCGGGGGCCCAGCCGCGCTACGAGACGGTGCGGACCTGCCCGCTGGGGCACTGAGGCCGCCCCGTTAACCTCGATGCGTGGACCCGAAGACCCGTACCCGAGTAATGACCGCCGCCCTCGCCCTGCTGGTGGTCGTGGTGATCGTCGGCACGTTCGTGCGCGGCTAGCGGGCCGGGCGACCGGACGGCCGGAGGGGGCCGGGCGCCTCAGGCGCCGGCGTACACCCTCTCGACGAACTCCGCGACCTGTTCGTCGGTGAGGTGGCGGGCCAGGTCGGCCTCGGTGATGATGCCGATCAGCTTCTTGTCCTCGACGACCGGGAGCCGCTTGATGCGGTGCGACTCCATCTCGGTCAGGACGTCGGAGACGTCGGCGTCGGCGTCGATCCAGCGGGGGGTCCCCTCGCACAGGTCGCCGCAGGTCACCTTGGAGGGGTCGCGTCCGGCGGCGATGCACTTGGTGACGATGTCCCGGTCGGTGATGATGCCGCACATCCGGTCGTTCACGTCGTGGACCGGCAGCGCGCCGACGTTGAGCTCGCGCATCAGCTGCGCGGCCCGGTCGAGAGTCTCGGTCGCCGGTATCGCACGGGCGCCGGGATGCATGATCTCTTTGGCTGTGGTCATACCCTCATCGTGCGCCCGACCGGGTGAATCTGCGACCGGGCGCACGACGGGGCGGGGACCGCGGACGCCTACCAGGCGAAGGCCTCCGGGGACGGGCCCGGACCGGGGAAGATCTCGTCCAGCTCGGCGAGCAGCTCCGCGGGCAGTTCCAGTTCCACCGCGCGCAGCGCGGAGTCCAGCTGCTCGCGGGTGCGCGGGCCGACGATCGGGCCGGTGATGCCGGGACGGCCCAGCAGCCAGGCCAGGGCGACGTCACCGGGCTGCAGGCCGGCCTTGTCGACCGCGTCCTCGTACCGCTGCACCTGCTCGCGCAGGGCGCTGTCCTTCAGCGAGTCGGCGCTGCGGCCGGAGGTGGAACGGGAGCCGCCGCCCTCGCGCTCCTTGCGCAGCGCGCCGCCCAGCAGGCCGCCGTGGAGCGGCGACCAGGGGATGACGCCGAGGCCGTACTCCTGCGCGGCCGGGATGACCTCCATCTCGGCGCGGCGCTCGACCAGGTTGTACAGGCACTGCTCGCTGACCAGACCCAGCGAGTGGCGCCTTGCGGCGGCCTCGTTGGCCTTGGCGATGCCCCAGCCGGAGAAGTTGGACGACCCGGCGTAGAGCACCTTGCCCTGCTGCACCAGGACGTCGATCGCCTGCCAGATCTCCTCCCACGGCGTCGCGCGGTCGATGTGGTGGAACTGGTAGACGTCGATGTGGTCGGTGCCCAGGCGCTTCAGGCTCGCCTCGGCGGCACGTCGGATGTTGAGCGCGGAGAGCTTGTCGTCGTTCGGCCAGGGGGTGCCGTCGGCGCCCATGTTGCCGTAGACCTTGGTCGCCAGGACGGTCTTGTCACGGCGGCCGCCGCCCTTGGCGAACCAGCTGCCGATGATCTCCTCGGTGCGGCCCTTGTTCTCGCCCCAGCCGTAGACGTTGGCCGTGTCGAAGAAGTTGACGCCCGCGTCGAGCGCGGCGTCCATGATGGCGTGGCTGTCGGCCTCGTCCGTCTGCGGGCCGAAGTTCATCGTTCCCAGTACGAGCCGGCTGACCTTGAGTCCGGTGCGTCCGAGCTGTGTGTACTCCATGGGACACAAGCCAAGCCGTTGGAGTGCGCTCGAATCAAGCGGAGTTGAGGGGGTGTCGGTAGGGCGCCCCCAGGCCCCACGCCTGGTGCGCGGCGTCGGCGAACGCGGCGGCCAGCCGGTGCTCCCCGGAGGCGTTGGGGTGGGTGCCGTCGTAGGTGTCCCGGGCGATGTCGTACCCGGCCGGGCGGGAGGCCAGCAGCAGCGGCGAGGCCGGGGTGCCCAGGTCCGCGACCGCCTTGGCCAGGCGGGTGTTGAACTCCTCGCACTGCGAACCGAATCCGGGGTCCTGGTCGCAGCGCGAGTTGGGTATGACGGGCAGCAGCACCGCGGCGACCCGGGGGTTGGCGGCCCGCGCCCGCGCGACGAACAGCCGCACGTTGGCCTCGGTCTGCCCGGGGTTGGTGTAGAAGCCGAGGTCGATCAGGCCGAGCGACACCAGCAGCACGTCGGGACGGTGCTCCCGCACGGCGCCCTCGATCAGCGGTGCCATGTGCAGCCATCCCTCGCCCCAGCCCGCGAGGTGGCGGCGCGCGGAGACGGGGAAGTCGGGGTCGGCGTAGTGCTGGGAGACGGCCGCGTCGGCCGCGGGGTCGTACAGCGCGGTCCGCGGGCCGACGATCGCGAAGTCCTCGCCCTCCGTGCCCAGCGACCGCAGGTGCCGCCACATGCGGTAGCGCCAGGTGTGCTCCCCCGCGCTGCCGATGGTCATCGAGTCGCCGACGAACATCCACGCCGTGCGGCGTCCGGGCGTGCGGCGGGGCCCGTCACCGGGGCCGTGGGGAGCACTGGACATGGAGGGGATCTTAGGGCCCGGGGGCCCGTCGGCAGGGCCCTGACCTCGGGACCGACGGTGTTAGGACCGTCACTGCCGAGGGGCCGGCGCGCACGGCCCGCCCGGGGGATTGGCCCAGTGCCGTCACTCTCGAATGGCCCTGCTGAGCGGGCCGTTCCGTTCCTAGGGTGACGGGCATGACGCACTCGGTGGACTTCTACTTCGACCCCATCTGCCCCTTCGCCTGGATCACCTCCCGCTGGATCCTGGAGGTCGAGCGGGAACGCGAACTGCGCCTGCGCTTCCGGGTGATGAGCCTGTCCGTGCTCAACGAGGGCCGCGAGGGCCTGCCCGAGCGCTACGAGCGGCTGCTGAGCACCGGCTGGGGCCCGGTGCGGGTCTGCGTCGCCGCCTCCCGGCATCACGGGGAGCATGTGCTGCGCGAGCTGTACACGGCGCTCGGCACCCGGCTGCATGTGCAGGACCGTCCGGCCACGGACGAGGTGCTGCGCGAGGCGCTGGCGGAGGCGGGCCTGCCGCCGGAGCTGGCGGAGGCCGCGGGCGGCACCGCCTACGACGAGGAGCTGCGCCGGAGCCACCACGAGGGCATGGACCCGGTCGGGGAGGAGGTCGGCACGCCCACCCTGCACATCGACGGGGCGGCCTTCTTCGGCCCCGTCCTCACCTCGATCCCGCGCGGCGAGGAGGCGGCGCGGCTCTTCGACGGGGTGCGGGCGCTGGCCGGCCACGCCGCCTTCTTCGAGCTGAAGCGCAGCCGCACCGGCGGCCTCGACTTCGCCTGAGCCGCCGACCTGGCAGGCTTGGCGCATGCGCCCACTGTTCGCCGCGGCCGCGGCCTCCGTCCTCGTCATGGGTCCCCTGGTCGGCACCGCGGCCGCCGACGACGGGGAGTCAGTGGCCTTCACGATGTCGGACCCGCGGATCACCGAGTCGAGCGGCCTGGTCGCCAGCCGTCTCCACAAGGGCGTCTACTGGACGCACAACGACAGCGACGACGGCCCGTACGTCTACGCCGTCGACTCCGCGACGGGAAAGACGGTCGCCACCGTCACCCTGCGCGGCGTGGGCAGCCCGCGCGACGTCGAGGCGATCTCGATGGGCCCGGACGGCGCCCTCTACGTCGGCGACATCGGCGACAACCTCGACGGCTCCTGGCCGCACGTGTGGATCTACCGCTTCCCGGAACCGAAGCGGCTGGCGGACCGGACGGTGACCGCGACGCAGTTCACCGTCACGTACGACAAGGGCCCGCGCAACGCCGAGGCGATGATGGTCGACCCGAAGTCCGGGCGGGTGTACATCGCGAGCAAGAACGAGGACGGCGGCAGCCTCTACGAGGGCCCGGCGAAGCTCTCCGCGAGCGGCACCAACGTCTTCCGGCGGATCGCGGACATCCCGTTGTGGATCACCGACGGCGCCTTCTCCCCGGACGGCAGCCGGCTGGTGCTGCGCGGCTACTTCGGCGCCCTGATGTACCGCTGGTCCGACGGCACGGCGCGCCGGATCGACCAGATGCACGTGCCGCTGCAGCGGCAGGGCGAGTCCGTCGCCTTCACCCCGGACGGCCGGACCCTGATGTACGGCAGCGAGGGCACGGACAGCGAGGTCTGGCGCTCGCCGCTGAGTGGGGAGGACCTGCCGGAAGCCGCCCGCCGTGAGGCCCCCTCCTCGCCCGGATCCTCGGGAAGCTCCTCGGCGGACGCCGCGGGTTCCGGCGCGGACGAGCCCGGTTCGACCCGGCAGTTCACGCTGGGCGCCGTCACCCTGGCCGCGATCGCCGCGCTGCTGATCGGGGTGCGCCGGCTGCTGCGCCGGGAGCGCTGAGGCGCCGCGGGAACGCCGACGGGCGGGGCGGGCGCCCCGCCCGTCGGCGGTGGTGTCCCGTGGGGCCGGGGGTCAGAGCCGCTCGATGACGAAGTCGACGCAGGCGGTCAGGGCCTCGACGTCCGCCGGCTCCACGGCCGGGAACATCGCGACGCGCAGCTGGTTGCGGCCCAGCTTGCGGTACGGCTCGGTGTCGACGACGCCGTTGGCGCGCAGCACCTTGGCGATGGCGGCGGCGTCGACGTCGTCGTTGAAGTCGATCGTGCCGACGACCTGCGAGCGCTTGGCCGGGTCGGTGACGAACGGGGTGGCGTGCTTGGAGTCCTCGGCCCAGCCGTACAGGTTGCGGGAGGAGGAGGCGGTGCGGCCCACCGCCCAGTCGAGGCCGCCCTGGCCGTTGATCCACTCCAGCTGGTCGTTCAGCAGGAACAGGGTGGCGAGCGCGGGGGTGTTGTACGTCTGGTTCTTCTTCGAGTTGTCGATCGCGGTCGGCAGGTCGAAGAAGGCCGGGATGTGCCGGCCAGTGGCGGCGATCCGCTCGGCGCGCTCCAGCGCGGCCGGGGAGAACGCGGCGATCCACAGCCCGCCGTCGGCGGCGAAGGACTTCTGCGGGGCGAAGTAGTAGACGTCGGTCTCGGCGATGTCGACCGGCAGGCCGCCCGCGCCGGACGTGGCGTCGACCAGGACGAGGGCGCCCTCGTCGGCGCCGGCGACGCGCCGCAGCGGCATCGCGACACCGGTGGAGGTCTCGTTGTGGGTGAAGGCGTAGACGTCCACGCCCGCCTCGGCGACGGCCTCGGGGTGCGATCCCGGGTCGGCGGAGATCACGGTCGGCTCGTCCAGCCACGGCGCCAGCTTGGCCGCCTTGGCGAACTTGGAGGAGAACTCGCCGAAGCTGAGGTGCTGCGACTTGCGCTCGATCAGTCCGTGGGTGGCGATGTCCCAGAAGGCGGTGGAGCCGCCGTTGCCGAGCACCACCTCGTAGCCCTCGGGGAGCGCGAACAGCTCGCGGATGCCGTCCCGGACCCGGCCGACCAGGTCCTTCACCGGCGCCTGCCGGTGAGAGGTGCCCATCAGCGAGGTGCCGGTCGCGGCCAGCGCGCTGAGCGCCTCGGGCCGCACCTTGGAGGGGCCCGAACCGAATCGTCCGTCGGCGGGCTTGATGTCAGCGGGAATCTGGATCTCGGCCACGTTCGCAGCGTAGTGCGTGACGACCCCGTCACGGGGCTCCGTTCCATCCGGTGAGACATGCGCCGCGGTGGGGCAGGCTGAGGGGCATGGCGGACGATCTGCGGCACGCACTGCGCCGCGACCTGGAGCGGGCCGTACGGGGCGAGGTCTCCTTCGACCCGCAGAGCAGGGCGCTGACCACGATGGACGCGTCCAACTACCGGCGCGTCCCGGTGGCCGTGGTCGCGCCGTACGACGCCGACGACGTGGCCGCGACGCTCGCCGTGTGCCGGTCGCACGGGGTGCCGGTGGTGCCGCGCGGCGGGGGGACGTCGATCGCCGGGCAGGCCACGGGCACCGGCGTCGTGCTCGACTTCACCCGCCACATGCACCGGATCGTGTCACTCAGCCCCGAGGCGTTGACGGCCCGTGTGCAGCCGGGGGTCGTCCTGGACGATCTGCGGCGCGCCGCCGCCGCGCACGGGCTGACCTTCGGCCCCGATCCGTCCACCCACAGCCGCTGCACCCTCGGCGGCATGATCGGCAACAACGCGTGCGGCGCGCACTCCGTCGCCTGGGGCACCACCGCCGACAACGTCCGGGCCCTGGAGTGCCTCACCTACGGCGGCGAGCCGCTGCGCACCGCCGAACCGCTCCGCGCCGACCTGCGGGAACTGGTGGACGGCCATCTCGCCCTGCTGCGCACCGGCTACCCGCAGCAGCTCCCCCGGCGCATCTCCGGCTACGCCCTGGACGCCCTGCTCCCCGAGCGCGGCCGGGACCTGGCCCGCGCCCTGACCGGCAGCGAGGGCACGCTCGCCGTGATCACGGAGGCCGAGGTCCGGCTGGTGCCCGCGCCCCCGGTGCGTGTGCTGGTCGTCCTCGGCTACCCGGACGAGGGCGCCGCCGCCGACGCCGCGAACGGCCTGCTGCCGTACGGCCCGCTGACGGTGGAGGGCATGGCCGCCGACCTGGTGGGCGGGGAGGCCGCCGACCTGCTGCCCCGGGGCGGCGCGTGGCTCTTCGTCGAGATGCCCGGCACCGGCGAGGCGGAGGCGCTGCGGCGGCTCGCGGACGCGGGCGACTCGGTCGTCGTGACCGACCCCGTCGCGCAGCGCGCGCTGTGGCGGATCCGCGAGGAGGCCGCCGGGACCGCCACCCGGACGCCCGGGGGCGCGGAGGCCTGGCCGGGCTGGGAGGACTGCGCGGTGCCCCCGGCGCGGCTCGGCGCCTACCTGCGCGACTTCCGTTCGCTGCTGCGCGAGCACGGCCTGCACGGCACCCCGTACGGGCACTTCGGCGACGGCTGCATCCACGTGCGCATCGACTTCGACCTGCTCGGCGCGGCCGGTGTGGCCCGCTTCCGGCGCTTCTCCGAGGACGTCGCGGACCTGGTCGTCGCCCACGGCGGCTCGCTGTCCGGGGAGCACGGCGACGGGCAGGCCCGCGCGGAGCTGCTGCCCCGGATGTACGGGGAGGAACTCGTCGCCCTCTTCGGCCGGTTCAAGGACGCGCTGGACCCGGCGGGCGGCCTCAACCCCGGCATGCTCGTACGGCCCGCCCCCCTCGACGGCAACCTGCGCTTCGCGGTCCTGCCGCGCCGGCCGGTCGACGTCGCCTTCGGCTACCCCCAGGACGGCGGCGACTTCTCGGCGGCGGTGCGCCGCTGCGTCGGCGTCGCCAAGTGCCGTGACACGGGCGGGGGTCCGGGGGAGGGCGTCATGTGCCCCTCGTACCGGGCGACGCGCGAGGAGCGGCACTCGACCCGCGGCCGGGCCCGGCTGCTGCACGAGATGCTCGCCGGCGAGGTCGTCACCGGCGGCTGGCGCTCGCCGGAGGTCGCGGACGCCCTCGACCTGTGCCTGTCCTGCAAGGGCTGCCGCACGGACTGCCCGGTCGGCGTCGACATGGCCACCTACAAGGCGGAGTTCCTGCACCACCACTACCGGCGGCGGCTGCGGCCCGCCTCCCACTACCTGATGGGCGGGCTGCCGACCTGGCTGCGCGCGGCGGCCCCGGTCGCCGGGACCGTGAACGCCCTCGCCCGGGTACGGCCCTTGGCGGCCCTGGCCAGGCGGGCCGCGGGGGTCGCACCCGAGCGGGAGCTGCCGCTGCTGGCCGAGGAGTCCTTCGTACGCTGGTGGCGGCGGCAGGAGGAGCCGCCCGCACCGGGGGCGGGGGCGACCGTGGTGCTGTGGCCGGACACCTTCACCGACCGCTTCTCCCCCGAGGTGGGCCGCGCCGCCGTGCGTGTCCTCCAGGCGGCCGGGTTGCGGGTCGTGCTGCCGCCGGGGCGTGTGTGCTGCGGCCTGACCTGGGTCTCGACCGGCCGACTCGACCGGGCCCGCCGGGTGATGCGCCGCACGGTACGGCGGATGGCGCCGGTGGTGGCCGCTGGGCATCCCGTCCTCGTCCTGGAACCGAGCTGCGCGGCGGCGCTCCGCACCGATCTGCCCGAACTCCTGGGCACCGGAGAGGCGGCGGCCCTGGCGGGCTCGGTGCGCACCTTCGCGCAGGTGCTGGAGGAGGCGGCGCCCGGCTGGACGCCGCCGCGCCTCGACCGGGCCGTCACCGGCCAGACCCACTGCCATCAGCACGCCGTCCTCGGTGACGCCGCCGAGCGCCGACTGCGCGCCCGCGCCGGGCTCAACGGCTCCCTGGCCTCGGGTTGCTGCGGTCTGGCCGGCAACTTCGGCTTCGAACGCGGCCACTACGAGGTCTCCGTCGCCTGCGCCGAGGACCGTCTCCTCCCCGCCGTCCGCACCGCCCGCCCCGGCGCGGCCGTCCTGGCGGACGGCTTCTCCTGCCGCACCCAGCTCGCCCAGCTCGCCGGGGTGCGGGCCCGGCACCTCGCGGAGCTGCTGGCGGACGGGCTGTGAGCGGCGGGCAGTGCAAGGGGCGGGACCTCAGAACTCCGCGGTGTCCAGCTCCAGTCCGAACGGCTCGGGCAGCCGCAGCGGAGTGCCGAAGGGGTGCGGGCCGTCCACCGACCGGTAGCCGAGCTCCCCCGGCTCCGCGTACAGGGTGCAGCTGCGTTCCTGCCGGTCGACGAGGAGGTACAGCGGGGCGCCGTACTCGGCGTAGCGGCGGCGTTTGACGATCCGGTCGGTGTCGCCGTTGGACTCGGAGGTCACCTCCACCACCAGCAGGGTCTGATGGGGGACGAGAGCGTCGGCATCCGCCAGGCCTTCCGGTACGACGGCCAGGTCCGGCACGTACCAGTTGCCACTGCCGGGGAGGTCCAGATTTCCCGAGCCTGAGAGGCAGCCCATCTTCTGCACAACGGGGTCGATCTGCCGACGGATCATGGCCGCGGCCTTCTCATGCCCCCACGTAGGCGGCACCACTTGCTGGATGACCCCCTCGACGATCTGCACCCGGTCCCCCCCGTGGTGCCGGATCGCGTACTTGAGCGCGGTTTCCGGGTCGTCCGGCGCGTACGAGCCCGCGGCCGCCCGAGGCGCCCAGCGGGGCTGTGAGCTCATCGGTCCTCCAGGGGCTCCGCGCATCCGACTGACGACACCTCCGATTCTCACGCAGCCGCCGCCCGCCCGGGTCACCCCGATCGCACATTCACTCGAAACGATGAAGCGCCTCCGGTCGCCGGCATCGGGGTCACGGCACCAGCACGAGCCTCCCGCGCAGTCCGCCCTCCGCGAGGCGGGCATGGGCCTTGGCGGCCTCCGCCAGGGGGTACGTGTCGGCCACGCGCGTGGTGAGCACGCCCCGGTCCAGGAGCGCCACGAGCTCCGCGAGGCGCTCCCCGTCCGGCTGGACCTGGACACCGGCGACGCGGACGCCGCGCTCGGCGGCGGGCACCGCGTCGGGCCGGGCGGTGACGTAGGCGCCGCCGTCCCGTACCGCGGCCAGTGCGGGGGCGCCGAGCGCCGCCGCGTCGAGGGCGGCGTCGGCCCGGACGCCGTCCAGCGAGGACACGGCCTCCCCGGCGCCCAGTTCCCGCAGCAGCGCCGCGTCGGCGGGGCGGGCCAGGGCCACGACGTGCAGCCCCGCGTGGCGGGCCAGCTGGACGGCGTAGCCCCCGACCGCGCCCGCCGCGCCGGTGACCAGCAGACGGTCGCCGGGCCGGGCGGCGAGCAGGCCGAGCGCCTGGTCGGCGGTGAGGGCGTTGGTGGGGAGGGTGGCGGCGTGGACCAGGTCGACGGACGAGGGAGCCGCGGCGACGGCGTCCGCCTCCAGCACGACGTGGTCGGCGTGCGCCTTGGTCCGCGGGCCGAGCCCGCCCACCATGCCCACGACGGCCGTGCCCGGCTCGGGGCGGGAGACCCCGGCGCCGACCGCGTCCACGGTGCCCGCGACGTCCCAGCCGAGCCCGAGGAACCCGCCGGCCCCGAGGGCCTCGGATCCGAGCAGGCCGGCCCGTACGGCGAGGTCGGCGGGGTTGACCCCGGCCGCGGCGACCCGCACCCGCACCTGGCCGGGCCCCGGCTCGGGCAGCGGCACCTCGGCGACCTCCAGCACCTCGGGCCCGCCGAATTCCCTGATCACGACAGCGCGCATGGCAATGACTCCCTGTTCCTGAGGACTGCGGCGGTTCGGTCCCGCCACACGCCAACCTAGAGAGAGCTACTCTCTTCCAGTAAGTACGTACCTGGAAGTGCGTACCGAACCCAGGAGTCCGGAGGGGAGTCCCCATGGCGACGACCACCGCGTCCGAGCGGCGCGAGGAGGCCCGCGCGGCCTACAACGCGTTCATGAAGGGCTGCCCGACGAACCAGTTGCTGATCCGGATCAGCGACAAGTGGGCCGGCCTGCTCATGGCCGCGCTCACGGACGGCCCGCAGCGCTACAGCGACCTGGGCCGCCGCATCGCGGGCGTCAGTCAGAAGATGCTCACGCAGACCCTGCGCACCCTGGAGCGGGACGGCCTGGTGACGCGGACCGTCACGCCGTCCGTCCCCGTGCGGGTGGACTACGCGCTGACGCCGCTGGGCGCGAGTCTGGCCGTGCTGTTCTCGGCCGTGAAGGAGTGGGCGGAGGAGCACATCGAGGAGGTCGTCGAGGCCCGCGAGCGCTACGACGCCGAAGCGGGCACGGCTTGAGGCGGCCCGGGGCCGCCCCGGTTTCGCCGATCCCCTGTGCCGTTCATCCGGTTTCCGGCATTCTGTAGAGCCATAATCGGCCATTTCGGCCGAGTTACGGCAATGGGGGGAACATCATGCCCGGTGGAGAGCGGGGCACGCTCGGTCGGCTCGTGAGAGCTCTCAGCCTGGTGACGCTGGTGACCGTCTATGTCTCCAGCCTGCTGATCACCTACCGCCAGCTGCACGCCAAACCCGTGCTGCAGGAGGTCATCGGGGCACCGGACTGGACCCGCGCGGTGCTGCTCATGGGCCTGGTCATCGGCGGCGGGCTGGGCACGGCCGCTGCGATCGTCGACGACCGCCGCGAGCTGCCCTCCTGGTTCCTGACCGCCGTGGGCGTGGCGGGCGCGCTGGCCTGGAGCCTGTGGGCCTCGTCGAGCCTGGGCGAGGACTACGTCCACATGCTCTTCGCGGCCACCGCCCCGGTCACCGGCATGCTGGTGTGGGCCGAGCTGATGCGGCAGTTCCGCAACCAGCGCCGCCTCGCCGTCGCCTGACCGCCCGGGCGGGCGCCCGGGCCGGGGCCGGGGCCGCGCTCAGGCGGCCACCGACTCCGACTCCCGCGGGACGAACTCGATCAGCTTGTGGTCCTTGCCGCGGTGCAGGTCGATCTTGAGCCGCAGCCCGCCCAGCCGCGCCAGGACGAGTCCGACGCAGGCCGCCGCCGCGGCGGCGACCAGGCCGCCGGCCAGGAAGCCGGTCCTGGCGCCGAAGACGTCGGTGATCCAGCCGACGAGCGGTCCGCCCAGCGGCGTGCCGCCCACGAAGACCATCATGAACAGGCTCATGACGCGGCCCCGCATGGCGGGGTCGGTGGCCAGCTGCACGCTGGCGTTGGCGGTGGTGTTGAAGGTCAGCCCGAAGATGCCGATCGGCAGCATGAGCACCAGGAAGATCCAGTACGTCGGCGCCAGCGCCGCCACGACCTCCAGCAGGCCGAACCCCAGCGCCGCGCCGACCAGCAGCCGCAGCCGGCTGCTTCCGCGCCGCGCGGCCAGCAGCGCGCCGACCACGGAGCCGACCGCGAGGAGCGAGTTGAACAGGCCGTACATGCCGGCGTCGCCGTGGAAGACGTCGTCGGCGAAGGCGGTGAGCCAGATCGGGAAGTTGTACGCGAAAGTCCCGATGAAGCCGACCAGGACGATGGGCCAGATCAGCTCGGGCCGCCCGGCGACGTAGCGCAGCCCCTCGCGCAGCTGGCCCTTGCCGCGTGGCGCGGTGGGCACCTCGTACAGCTGCGAACTTCGCATGAGCAGCAGCCCGGCGAGCGGCGCCAGGAAGGACAGGCCGTTGAAGAGGAACGCCCAGCCGCTGCCGACCGCGGTGATCAGGGCGCCCGCGACGGCGGGGCCGACGAGGCGGGCGCTCTGGAAGTTGGCGGAGTTCAGCGAGACCGCGTTGCGGACGTCGGCCGGGCCGACCATCTCGACGACGAAGGCCTGGCGGGCGGGGTTGTCCACGACGGTGACCATGCCGACGGCGAAGGCCATGGCGTACACGTGCCAGACCTGCACGGCGCCGCTGAGGGTCAGCGCGGCGAGGCCGAGGCCCAGCAGGCCCATGAGGGCCTGGGTGGCGACCAGGATGCGGCGCTTGGGGTAGCGGTCGGCGATGACGCCGCCGTAGAGCCCGAAGAGGAGCATGGGGAGGAACTGCAGCGCGGTCGTGATGCCGACGGCGAAGGAGGACCCGGTGAGGCTCAGCACCAGCCAGTCCTGCGCGATGCGGGACATCCAGGTGCCGGTGTTGGAGACGATCGCACCGCCGGCGAAGAGCCGGTAGTTGCGGTTGCGGAGCGAGCTGAACATGCCGCCGGGCGCTGCCGGCGCGGCGGGACGTCCGGCACCGGGTGCCCCGGGCGTTCCCGGGGCTCCGGCGGCCCCCGCGGCGGCGTCGGCGCCCGCCGCGGTGGGCAGGTCGGCCGGGTCGGCGGTGTCGGCCGGTCCGGTCCGCTCAGGGGTGTTCGGTTCGGGTGCGGCTTCTGATGCGGCTGCCGAACTCAATCCGGTCTCGCCTCCTCGTCATCGGTTCCTTGCGTCGGCGTGAGCGAGCTTGTCCAGGACGGGCGCCGCCTCCCTGAGCACGGCGCGTTCCTCTTCCGAGAGGGTGGCCATGAGTTCGGCCAGGAACGCGTTGCGGCGCGCCCGGCTCTCCTCGAGCATCGTCTCCGCCTGCTCGGTCTGCCGGACGACGACCTGGCGCCGGTCGTCCGGGTGCGGGTCCCGGTGCACCAGGCCCTTGGACTCGAGCATGGCGACGATCCGCGTCATGGACGGCGGCTGGACGTGCTCCTTGCGGGCCAGCTCCCCGGGGGTGGCGGACCCGCAGCGCGCGAGAGTGCCCAGCACGGACATCTCGGTCGGGCTCAGCGACTCGTCGACCCGCTGGTGGCGCAGTCTGCGGGAGAGCCGCATCACGGCACCGCGCAGCGTGTTCACCGCTGTGCGGTCGTCCTCGGACAGTTCGGTCACGTTCATTAGCCTAGCTCATTACTTACGCTAAATAAAAATTGCCGGAGCGATGCCGCGTCCAAACACATTCGTCAAGGAAGTCACCCATCCGGGTGAGTTCCGCCCCGAAAACGACGCATGCTCCGAGGGGCCCGCCGGACCCTTGGGCCATGGCTTCGAGAGTGCTCAGCATGCGCATAGACGGGGACCTGCTGGACCGTCTCCAGGCTCACGCCGCGAAACGCGGGATGAGCGTCCAGGACTACATCGTCCGGACGCTCATCCGCGATGACTTCGACGAGCGGCTCAAGGCCTCCGTCGACGAGACCGAGCAGTTCTACACGGCCGGTTACGTCAGCCCCAGCGCCGGCATCAGGTAGTAGAAGGCGAAGACCGCCGACACCGCGTAGAGCGCGGGCGGCACCTCACGGCCGCGCCCCGCCACCAGCCGCAGCACGCAGAAGGTGATGAACCCGATGCCGATGCCATTGGTGATCGAGTAGGTGAACGGCATGAGCAGCATCGTCAGGAACGCCGGGACGGCGATCGTCTGGTCGGTCCAGTCGATCTCCCGGACGCTGCCCGCCATGATCAGGAAGCCCACCGCGACCAGCGCGGGAGTGGCCGCCTGCGCCGGGACCATCGTGGCCAGCGGCGCGAAGAACAGGGCGACGACGAAGAGCAGCCCGGTGGCGATCGAGGCGAGGCCGGTGCGCGCCCCCTCGCCGGCGCCGGCGGTGGACTCCGCGTAGCAGGTGTTGGCCGAACAGGAGGCGAAACCGCCCGCCGCGGTCGCGACGCCGTCGACCATCAGGACCCGGCTCATCCCGGGCAGGTCGCCCTTGGAGTCCAGCAGGTGCGCCTCGTCACTGACGCCGAGGATGGTGCCCATCGCGTCGAAGAAGCAGCTCAGCAGCACCGTGAAGACGAAGAGGACGCCGGTGAGCACACCGACCTCCTGGAAGCCGCCGAACAGGCTCACCTTGCCGATCAGCGCGAAGTCGGGACTCGCTACCGGGTTGCCGGGCCACTGCGGGACGGTGAGGCCCCACGCGGCGCCCTTGACGTCCGCCACCGCGTCCACGACGAGCGCGAGGAGCGTCATCGCGACGATGCTGATCAGGATGGCGCCGGGCACCTTGCGGATCATCAGTCCGAGGGTCAGCAGCACACCGAGGATGAAGATCAGCACCGGCCAGCCGGTCAGATGGCCGCCCGCGCCGAGCTGCAGCGGGACGGTGGTGTGCGCGGCGTCCGGGATACGGGTCACGAAGCCGGAGTCGACCAGGCCGATCAGCACGATGAACAGGCCGATGCCGATGGCGATCGCCTTGCGCAGGCCGAGCGGCACCGCGCTCATCACCCGCTCCCGCAGGCCCGTGGCGACCAGCACCATGATCGCGAGACCGGCGAGGACGACCATGCCCATCGCGTCCGGCCAGCTCATCTTGGGCGCGAGCTGGAGCGCGACGATGCTGTTCACGCCGAGGCCCGCGGCGAGCGCGATCGGCACGTTGCCGATGACGCCCATGAGCAGGGTGGTGAAGGCGGCGGTCACGACGGTCGCGGTGACCAGCTGGCCGCCGTCGAGGTGGTGGCCGTACTTGTCCACGCCCGAGCTGAGGATGATCGGGTTCAGGACGATGATGTAGGCCATCGCGAAGAAGGTGGCCAGACCACCGCGGATCTCCCGCGGGATCGAGGACCCCCGCTCGGTGATCCGGAAGAACCGGTCGAGCGCGCCGTGGGCGGCCGCCGGGGGCGGGGTCGGGGAGCTGGGCACGACCTTGGCGGTGGTCGACGGGGACATGCGGGTCCTTGCGTGGGGGAGCTTTTGGAGGTTCCTACGACTGAAACCGGCCAATCTTGGACTGTTTCAGTATGAACATATGAGCGCCTCGAACGCTATCTCCGCGCGTAGACCCCTCTGGGGCACTGAGTACGCTGTGCGGTATGAGCAGCAACAGCCCCGACAAGGGGACGGCCGGGTTGCGTGAGGCACCGGCGCCACTGGAGGCGAACGACGTCGCGACCGTCACCGTCGGGACGGTCGTCTGGTTCGCGCTCTTCCTCGTCCAGCTCCCCTTCTACGGCTGGTACTCCGACCACGGCCACACCTGGTGGATCTGGACCTGCCTGGCCGGCGGCGGCCTCGGGCTCGTCGGCCTCTGGTACGTGCGCGCCCGCCGGGACGCCATAGCGCGGGCCCGCGCCGCGGAGGACGCCGGACAGGACTGAGCCGGAGCCCGCGCGTCCGGACTCCACGCCCGGGCCCGCGCGTACGGGCCCTTCCCCGGCGGCTACGCCCCCGGTCGTACGGCGCCCCGGAGATGTCCCCGAGAGCGGCCGCTCGCCGTGCCGTGGGCGCCGCCCCCCACGTACCGTCGAACCCATGACGGAACGCACGCAGCGGGAGGCGGCCGGGACACGGCCGGCGACGCCCGGCGGGCTGACCGCTGCCGAGGTGGCGGAGCGGGTCGCGCGGGGCGAGATCAACGACGTCCCGGTGCGCTCCTCCCGCTCGCTGGCCGAGATCGTGCGCTCGAACGTCTTCACCCGCTTCAACGCGATCATCGGGGTGCTCTTCCTGATCATCCTGGTGGTCGGCCCGATCCAGGACGGCCTGTTCGGCTTCGTCATCATCGCCAACACCGGCATCGGCATCTTCCAGGAGTGGCGCGCCAAGAAGACCCTGGACGGACTCGCCGTGATCGGGGAGGCGAAACCCACCGTCCGCCGGGACGGGGTCGCCACCCGGGTCTCCACCTCCGCGATCGTCCTCGGCGACCTCATCGAACTCGGGCCGGGCGACAAGGTGGTGGTCGACGGCGAGGTGACCGAGGCCGACAGCCTGGAGGTCGACGAGTCACTGCTCACCGGCGAGGCCGACCCGGTCGTCAAGCGCCCCGGCGACCCCGTGATGTCCGGCAGCTTCGTCGTCGCGGGCGGCGGGGCCTTCACCGCGACCAAGGTCGGGCGGGAGGCCTACGCCGCGCAACTCGCCGAGGAGGCGAGCCGCTTCACCCTCGTCCACTCGGAACTGCGCAGCGGTATCAGCCAGATCCTCAAGTACGTGACGTGGATGATGGTCCCCACCGCGATCGGGCTGATCGTCAGCCAGCTCGTCCTGGAGGACAACGACTGGCGCGAGGCGGTCCGCCGCATGGTCGGCGGGATCGTGCCGATGGTGCCCGAGGGACTGGTCCTGCTCACCTCGGTGGCCTTCGCGATCGGTGTGGTCCGGCTGGGCCGCAAGCAGTGCCTGGTCCAGGAACTGCCCGCGATCGAGGGGCTGGCCCGGGTGGACGTGGTGTGCCTGGACAAGACCGGCACCCTCACCGAGGGCGGGATGGACGTCGCCGAGCTGCGGATGCTGGACGGCGTCGCGGAGCCCTACGTACGGCAGGTGCTCGGCGCGGTCGGCTCCGCCGACCCTCGCCCGAACCCCACGCTGGCCGCCGTGGCCGCCGCCTTCCCCTCCCCGGACGACGGCTGGCACGTCACGGACGCGCTGCCCTTCTCCTCCGCCCGCAAGTACAGCGGCGCCGCCTTCACCGAACCGGGCGGGGAGCGCAGCACCTGGCTGCTCGGCGCCCCCGACGTACTCCTCCCCTCCGGCGACCGGGCGCTCGGCGAGGTCGACGGCCTCAACGCCCGGGGGCTGCGGGTGCTGCTGCTCGCCCGGGCGGGGAAGGACCTGGGCGACCCGGCGGTGGGCGCCTCGGCCGCCCCGGCCGCGCTGGTCGTCCTGGAGCAGCGGCTGCGCCCGGACGCCGCCGACACCCTGCGCTACTTCGCCGAGCAGGACGTGCACGCCAAGGTCATCTCCGGCGACAACGCGGTCTCCGTCGGCGCCGTCGCCGGCAAACTGGGGCTGCCGGGCGCCGAGCGGACGGTCGACGCCCGCAGGCTGCCGGCCGAGCGCGCGCAGATGGCGGCCGAACTCGACCGGGGCACGGTGTTCGGGCGGGTCACCCCGCAGCAGAAGCGGGAGATGGTGGGCGCGCTCCAGTCCGGCGGTCACAACGTGGCGATGACCGGGGACGGCGTCAACGACGTACTCGCCCTCAAGGACGCCGACATCGGCGTCGCCATGGGCTCCGGCTCCGAGGCGACCCGGGCGGTCGCGCAGATCGTGCTGCTCGACAACAGCTTCTCGGCGCTCCCGTCGGTCGTGGCCGAGGGCCGCCGCGTCATCGGCAACATCACGCGCGTCGCGACGCTCTTCCTCACCAAGACCGTCTACTCGGTGCTGCTCGCCCTGCTGGTGATCATCTGGCACGCGCCGTACCCATTCCTCCCCCGGCACCTGACGCTGCTGTCCACGCTGACCATCGGCGTCCCCGCCTTCTTCCTCGCCCTCGCCCCCAACAAGGAGCGCGCCCAGCCGCACTTCGTGCGCCGGGTCATGCGCTACTCCCTGCCCGCCGGGGTGATCGCGGGCGTCGCCACCTTCGTGACGTACATCCTCGCCCGCCACCACTACCGCGGCGCCGGCGCGCTGGAGGCGGAGACCAGCGCCGCGACGCTGACCCTCTTCCTCGTCGCGATGTGGGTGCTGGCGCTCGTCGCGCGCCCCTACACCTGGTGGCGGATCGGCCTGGTCCTCGCCATGGGCGCGGGCTTCCTGGTCGTCCTGGTCACCCCGTGGCTGCAGGAGTTCTTCGCCCTCCGTCTGGTCGGCACCCGGGGCCCCTGGACGGCCGTCGCCGTGGCGGCGGCCGCCTCGGTCCTGCTGGAGCTGGTCTGGCGCCGGGTCCGCCGCACGGACGACGGCACCACCGGGCCGGACAAGCACGAGGCGCCGGGCCCCCGCTGAGGGGACCCGGCGCCCGGTGGGTACCGCTGTGCGGGTTACTTCACGTCGACGAAGTCGGCCGTGCTGACGGCCTTGCCGGTCGTCGAGGTGCCGACGAAGTTGTAGCGCCAGTAACCGTCGGTGGACGCCTTGACGGTCGTCTTCAGGGCACCGGTGCTGCTGGACTTGACGGTCTTGACCGTCTTGTAGGTGCCGGTGCCCTTCTTGCGGAACTGCAACTGCACCGACTGGCTCGTGTAGCCGGCGTACTTGGAGGTCGCCCAGTTGGCCCGCGTGAGCTTGCCCGTGACGGTGATGGTCTTGCCCTTCTTCACCGGCTCCGGCGAGGCGTTGACCGTGACCCTGGCGTTGCGCTTGACCTTCGTGGTGGTGATGGCCTCCTCGACGACCCCGTATTCGTCCTTGGCCATGGCGCCGACGGCCACCTTCCAGGTGCCGGCCAGCTCGTTCTTCCAGAGGTCGACCACCGGGTCGAACGTGAAGGTCAGCTTGCAGGTCGAGACCGCGGGGGAAGCGGAGGAGGCGGTGCACTTGGCCCTGTCCTCGTTCTGCGCCACCCCGCCGTCCACACTCCCGGGGGTCTCCAGGTCGGTGCCGTGCCAGAGGACGGCGAACACGTCGTCGATGCCGGACGGGTCGGTGGCGGTCACCGCGACGGTGACGGTCTTCGTGGCGGTCGTCCCGAGGACGATCTCCTTGCCTCCGTTGACGACGACCTTGGTGATCCTGGTATCACCCTCGGCCTCGTCCGCCGCCGCCTTGGCGGCGGCGAAGGTCCGCAGGTCGGAGCCGCCCGGCTTGCCGGAGGCCTGCGCGGCCGGGACGGCCGTCGAGGCGAGGGCCAGGGCGCCGGAAACGGCCGCCACAGTGGCGCGAATACGCATGCGTGAGAACCCCCAGAAGAAGCGACGCCCGTCGTACTCCCCCCTGACGCGGCGTCTCAAATGGTGAGAGAGAACATACGCGCGAACCTCTGTTCCATGGACACCTTTTCTCCACACGTCCCGGTGTGACGACGGACACTCCGGTCCCCGCAGGCTCAGTCGAACCAGCGGTCGCGGGCCAGCTCCTCCGTGCGGGTCGGGTCCTCCAGGAGCGCGGCCACCTCGAAGCGGCGCTGCCAGGCGCCGGCCGCCCACGCCAGGCCGGCGGCGACGCCCTCCAGCGTGGCGGCGTGCAGGGTGCCGTCGGTCCACCGCCAGTCGAGCTCGACGGTGCTGCCGTCGGGCGCCCTGACCAGCAGTTCCTCGTGCTCGACATACGACACGGGGACGCCCGGCAGCAGCTCGCGGACCGCCTCCGCGACGTCGTGCGGCTCCCCCTCCGAGACGACCGGGGCGTCGAAGGCCTCGCTGAGCCGGCGCACCTGGAACAGCTCCGCCAGCGCCGCGGCGCGGACCGGCGGCACCGGGAGCAGCGGCAGGCCCGCGGTGAGCGGGAGCAGGTCGGGCGCGTCCGCGACGAAAGCGTCCCCGGCGTCGACCACGCGCGGCTCGCCTCCGTCGACGACGGCCCGCAGCTCCTCGGGGAGGGTGACCTGCTCGGGCTCGAGGGTGGCCAGCTCGGAGTAGAGCCGGTGCAGCTGGGCCGGGGTGACGGCGGAGTCCGGGTCGGCGAGGCGGGCGAGCAGTTCTGCGCCACCGCCCGGCTCGTCCAGCAGGGCCGCGGCGGACGTGCGCACGCCCAGGGCGCGCAGCACCTGGTCGTCCACGGCCCCGGCCTCGGCGTCCTCGTACAGCCCGGCGAGCAGCGGGTCGCCGCCGGCGGCGCGCAGGCCGACCGGGCGGCGGCCGTCGAGGACCGGGTGGTCGCGCAGCCACCATGCGGTGTAGGGCCGCACGGACTCCGTGCGGCCGTCCGGCAGCAGGACCCGCACCGGCTGGGTGACCGCGTCGCGCAGCGGCGGCACGGAGAGCATGGCCAGCGCCTGGGGCCACGCGTCGTCGTCGACGAGGTCGAGGTCGCGCACCGCGACGATCTCGGTGGCGACCGGCGGCACGTCGGTGTCCGGCAGCTGGTCGAGGACGTCCTCGCACCAGACGTCGACCGCGTCGAGCAGCCCGGCGTCGTCCGGCTCGGCCCAGTCGCCCTCGCGGGGCTCCAGCTCGTCCGGGTCGAGCACCACGTCAGTGGCCCTGACCAGGGCGAAGGTGGCGAGGACGCCCACCGCGGTCAGCGGCTGCTCGCCCCAGCGGGCGGCCAGGTCCTCGTCGACGGAGCCGAGTTCCCCCTCCCGGATGACCTGTTCGAAGGCGCTGCCCGGCAGTACCAGTTCACCGGCCGGGGCGAGCTCGCCCTCGTCGTCGGTGAGGGCCAGCGCGGCCAGCCACGGCTCGTCGCCGGGGGCGAGGTTCGCGGCGCGGACCAGGCCCAGGACGACCTCGGCCAGCTCCTCCGCGTCCAGCGCGGGCGCGTCCTCGTCCCAGGCCTCGTCGGCGTCCAGGGACGCGGCCACCGCCGCGCGCACCTGCGGGGTGGTGAGGACGGCGCGCGGGGTCGCCGGGGTGGCGCCGAGCTTCTCCAGCAGCGGGTGCGCGGCCTCCGGGTCGGCCACCTTCAGGCCCAGCCGGGCCAGCTCCGAGGCGGCGGGCAGCCCGGTGCTGACCGGGGCGGCACCCTCGGCGTAGACGCTGTCCATCTCGGGCAGCGGCAGCAGCACCTGGCGCGGTCCCACGACCGTGCGACGGTCGGCCAGCGGCACGGGGAGCCCGCTCAGCCGGTCCGGGTCGGTGCCGGCCAGCGAGTCGTACAGGCGGTGCCACCAGGCCGCGGGCCGCTCCACCCCGGCGAGCCGGTCGATCGCGTCGCCCAGCGGCAGCCGGGCCACCCCGAGGACCCGCAGCTCGGGGCGGCGTTCCAGCCCGGGGGGCAGCAGCGTCGGGAAGACCTCCGCCAGCACGCCGACGGTCTCCGCGCCGGTGCCCTCGACGACCTCGGCCTCCACCGGGCGCAGCGCGGGCGGGAGTTCGTCCTCCTCGCCGGTGCCCGTGAGGTCGGCGGCGCGCGGCAGGAAGGCGGTGCGCGGCAGCCGCTCCAGCACGTGGCGGCGCAGTTCCGCGTCCAGCTCGCCCTTGCCGAGCGGTCCGGGCACCAGGTCCACGATGCCCGCGGTGACCGGCCGCCAGTCCGCCAGCAGCCGCACGTACAGCTCGGCCGCCCGCGCGACCAGGAAGCCGGTGAGAGCGCCGGGCGCGGCGTGGCGCCGGCTCGGGTCCAGCGGCAGCGAGGCGATGAGCAGCGCGGGCAGCCCCAGCGGCTCGTCCGTCGGCGTCGGGGCGTGCACGAAGGGCGCCGTCCGCGGCCGCTCGGGCGCGCCGTCCTGGCCCACCGGGACGGCCCAGGTCACCGACCACACCGGACGCAGCCGCTCCTCGACCGGGCGGTCGGCCAGCAGCGCCGCCTCCAGGGGACCCGCCTCGCTCACGGTGCGCCAGCGGGTGGTGCCGTTGACGCTGTCCACGACGACGGCCAGCCCGTCCTCCTGACGGCGGGTCATCGTCCGGACGCCCTCCGGCGTCTCCACGACCACCTCGGCCAGGCCGGGCAGGGACAGCAGCAGCGCGTCGTCGATCGCGGCGAGCAGATGCGCCGCGAGGTCCGCGGCGGCGCCGTCGCGCAGCGGCAGCACGACGCACGTGTCGTAGCCGTCCGGGGCGGTGCCCTCCGCGGGCAGCGGCAGCCGCAGCAGCGGTACGTGGCCGTCCCGGCGGCGCAGTTCGTCGGTGAGCCCGGAGGAGCGCCCCCCGGTCTCCCGCGCGAGGTCGCGGGCCTCGGCCAGCGACCAGCGGACGCCGCCGCTGCGGCTGAGGATCGCGGGCTCGTCGCTGACCGCGAGCACGGCGGAGAAGCCGACGCCGAAGCGGCCGACGGCCAGGTCGCCGTCCTCGCGCTTGGCGCTGGCACGCAGCGTCGACAGGGACTCCACGCCCACGGCGTCCAGGTGCGCCCCGGTGTTCGCGGCCGCGAGCACCCCCTCGCGCAGGGTCAGCCGCAGCCGGCCGGTCACCCCCGCGCGGGTCGCCGCGTCGGCGGCGTTCTGGGCCAGTTCGACGACGAGGCGGTCGCGGTAGCCGCCGAGCGCGAGGTCCTCCTCCGCGTTGGCGTCCTCCCGGAACCGGGCGGGCGACGCGGCCCACGCATCCAGCACGGCCCGCCGCAGCCGTGCGGTCCCGAACGGATCTGCGCCCCGGTCCATCGCGGTCCCGCTCACGTCGTCTTCTCCCTCACGCGCTGTCGCATGCCCTGTGCGAGTGACGCTACCGCGTGCGCCCCCGGCCGGTCGTCCCGCGCAGGCGGCACCCGCGGCACGCACCCGGGGGGACAACGGGAACACCGGCCCCGAACCGGCGCCCAGCCCCCGGCCCGCACGGCAGCCGTCAGCAGCGGCCAAGTCCCCCGCCGGCCGATGGCCTCGACGGCGCCCAGCGGTCCCAACGCCTCCCGGCCCGGCCCCGGGCAGCGGTCCGGGCAGCCGTCAGCCGTCAGCCGCGGCCGAGCCCCGGCCACCTGATGTCCTCTGCGGAGCGGAAGGCGGTCCCAACGCCTCCCGGCCCGGGCATGGGCGCCGCCCGTAAGGGCCACGAGGCCCCCGGTCCGCGGGCTGCCAGGCACCAACCGACGCCCCAGGCCGCGGGCCGACCGCCACCGCAGGCGTCGGCCCGCACGGCAGCCGTCAGCAGCGGCCGTCAGCAGCGGCCCAGGCCTCGGCCGACTGACCCTCAGCGCAGCCTCAGCGGTCCGTACGAAGCGGTTAGGCGGCCCGACGGCGCCACGGGCCCGGGGCCGCGTACGGGCGCACGAGGCGCCCGGTCCGCGGGCTGTCAGGCACCAACCGACGCCCCAGGCCGACGGCCGCAGCCCGGACACACACGCCGACCGCCACCGCGGACCGAGCGCACGGCAGCCGTCAGCAGCGGCCAGGTGCCCCGCCGGCCGATGGCCGACGGCGCCACGGCGGTCCGGACGGAGCAGTAAGGCGGCCCGACCGCGCCCCCGGCCCGGGCATGGGCGCAGCCCGCACCGCGGCCGTCAGCCTCGGCCGAGCCCCGCGCAAATGCCACCCAGCCCACAGGCCGGAGCATGGGCCGGCAAGCCCCGCAGGAACCCGCGCGGCAGCCCGGCAACCGGAGAACCGGAGAACGCGGGCGCATCCGCGCGGCAACCGTCACCCACGGCCGGCTGATGCCCTCAGCGAAGCCTCAGCGGTCCTCGCGGAGCGTAAAGCGCCCCGACCGCGCCCCCGGCCGGGCCCGGGCGCAGCCCGCACGGCAGCCGAGCCGCCGGCCGGCTGATGCCCTCAGCCGAGGGGGGCGCCCCGACGCCGCACGGCAACCGGCACGGCGGGCGCAGCCCGCACGGCGGGCGTCAGCTGTGGCCGAGTTCCTCGGCCGGCGTGGTGTCCTCGACGGAGCCGTGGCGGTCGGGGTGGAGGGGGAGCGGCTCGACCGCGGTCTCGTCGAGGACGGGCGGGGCCGGGCGGGGGGTCTTCGGCATGACCGCGGCCTCGGAGTGCGCACCGCACCCGTAGGCGAGCGAGACGACGCGTCCGTCGGCCGGGGAGAACTCGTTCGCGCAGACGCCGAAGGCCTGCCGCAGGGAGCCCGCGATGGGGACGAGGAAGCCGCAGGAGACGCACTGGGCGGGGGCGGCCTGGGCCATGGGGGCCTTGGGGCCGTACTCGTCCTCCCAGCGGTCCGCGGCGACGTGCAGCCCGTAGCGGGACAGCACGCGCGGCCGGGCCATGCCGATCTCCTCCGCGACGGCGGCGATCGTGCCGACCGCGGGCGCCATCGGCAGGGTCGCCGGGGGGCCGCCGGAGACGTCGGCGTCCTCGGCCTCGACGAGCTCGGCCATCTCCTCGGAGACCGGCGAGTTCGGCGGCGGCACGTCCTCCCCGGAGAAGCCGGTCTCCAGGCGCAGGTCCTCCGCCTCGGTGGGCAGCAGGTCGCCGGGGCCGAGGTCGCCGGGGCGCAGGCGCTCGCTCCACGGCACCCATTCGGGCGCGAGGACGGCCTCGGGCCCGGGCACCAGGACCGTCTCGTCCAAGGTGATCGCCTTGGCGCGGGAGGCGCGCGTCAGCGTGACCGCCCAGCGCCAGCCCCGGTAGCCCGCCTCGCGGCAGTCGAACAGGTGCGTCACGACACGGTCGGCCTCGGCGACCGCGCCGAGGTGCTCGCCGACCGCTTTCTCGCCGAAGGCCTCGACGGCGGCTTCAAGGGCGAGGTCGACCGCCTCGGCGCACAGGCGGTCAGGGGTACGGCTTCGCATCGCAGCACTCACAAGAATCGATTCTCTCCTACGCCGTCTTACGCGTGCGCCGCCGAGGGTCGGGCGGGGCGGTGGCGGAGCGGACCGGAGGACCGCTTCAAACGCTGCCTGCCCGTACGTCCACGGGCGCACCTGATGACTCCATTCTGCGCGATCGCACGCTATCGGTGCGCGCCCCGTTCGGAAAGCCGCCCGGTAGGGCAGACTGGCGAGCGTGGCACGCACAGTGACGTCCGGCCCGGGACCGGTTCGCAGGGCGGGGAACGCCGTCGCGCGTGCCACGCAGCGTACGTCGTCCGCCGTGGTGCGCCGCGTCCGGCGTCACACGCATTCGGGCGGGGCGGGCGAGTCGGGCCTGGCGAAGCTGATCGAGCTGCACGCGGTGAACTCGGCGGGCGACATGCTGATCACCGTCGCGCTCGCCAGCACGATCTTCTTCTCCGTGCCGACCGGCGAGGCGCGCGGCCGGGTGGCGCTCTACCTGCTCGTCACGATGGCGCCGTTCGCGCTGCTGGCCCCGGTGGTCGGACCGCTGCTGGACCGCATCCCGCACGGGCGGCGCGCCGCGATGGCGATGTCGATGCTGGCCAGGGCGATCCTGGCCTGGACGATGGCCGGGGTGGTGTCGACCGCCGGACTGGAGCTGTATCCGGCCGCCTTGGGCGTGCTCGTGGCGTCGAAGGCGTACGGCGTGGTGCGCAGCGCGGTGGTGCCACGGCTGCTGCCGGCGCGTACGACGCTGGTGAAGGCGAACTCCCGGGTGAGCCTGACCGGTCTGCTGGCCACGGCCGTGGCGGCGCCGATCGGCGGGCTGCTCCATCTGATCGGGCCGGGCGTGCCGCTGTACGGGGCGTTCGTCGTCTTCGTCTGCGGGACGCTGCTCTCCTTCTCCCTCCCGCACAAGGTGGACTCCGCCAAGGGCGAGGCACGCGCCGAGCTGAGCGCGGGCGAGGACGTCGAGCCCCACCGCCTGGGCCGGCAGTGGCGGGAGAAGCGGCCGGGGCTGCGGAGCGTCGGCGGTCCGGTGCTGCACGCCCTGCAGGCCAACGCGTCGCTGCGGGCCCTGTCCGGGTTCCTGACGCTCTTCCTCGCGTTCCTGCTGCGCGAGCATCCGCTGGGCGGCCTGTCAGGGCCCGTGTCACTGGGCCTGGTCGCCGTCGCGGCGGGCACCGGCAACGCCTTCGGCACCGCGCTGGGCTCCTGGCTGCGCGACCGCGGGCCCGAGCGGATCATCATCAGCGCGCTGGCCGCCGCCCTGGCGGCGACGTGCCTGGCCGCGGCCTGGTACGGGGTGCTGACCATCGCCGTCGTCGCGGCCGCGGCGGGCATCGCGCAGGCGCTGGGCAAGCTCTCGCTGGACGCCCTGATCCAGCGCGACGTGCCGGAGGAGGTGCGCACCTCGGCGTTCGCCCGCTCGGAGACCGCCCTCCAGATGGCCTGGGTGATCGGCGGCGCCATCGGCATCGTCCTGCCGCTCAACGGCACGCTGGGGATGGCGGTGGCGGCGGTGCTGGTGGCGCTCGGCGTCGCCTTCTCGGTCCGCGGCCTGATGACGGGCGCCCGGGGACGGGCGGCACGTCCGCGCACGGTGTGAGCGGGGTGGGCCGGGGGACACGAGCGGGCCCCCCGCGTAGCGGGAGCGCGACCGCCCGGTAGCCTCACCTTCATGAGCAATCGCCGCCGTGCCGCCGCCCTCGGTGCCGTGTCCCTCGGGCTGATCGCCCTCTCCGCCTGCGAGAAGCCGACCCCCCTGGCGACCGTCACCGTCGGCGACAGGACCGTGACCACCGAGGCCACCAGCAAGTGCTACCTCGACGGGAAGAAGCTGACGGAGCAGGCCTTCCTGGCCTGCCTGCAGGGCAAGCCCGAGAAGACCATCACGGTCCGGCCCGGTGACAAGGTGCGGATCGGCGTCGACCCCGCGATCGCCGAGAAGGGCTGGGTCGTGGCTGCCGGCACCGCCGGCAAGTCGGGCCTGCTGAAGGACACCACCTACCGCTCCTTCGACGCCGAGACCCTGCTCGCCGACGCGCAGTCCGGTGCCGCGGCCAGCGAGGTCACCCTCAACATCATCGAGACCGGCAAGGCCCAGGACTACCTCGGCGTCTGGCAGTTCAAGTTGAAGACGGCGGACTGAACCGCCCGCTGACGACAGACATGACGCCCCGCCTGCTCGTCGTCACCGCCGTCCCGGCCGAGCGCGACGCGGTCGTCCGCGGCCTCGGCGGCACGGCCGCCGAGACACCCGTACCCGGTGGCCGCGTCCTGCTGCGCACCGCGCTCGCGGACGTGCTGGCCGCGGGGGTCGGACCGGCGGCGGCCGCGGCCGGCACGGCGGCCGCGCTCACCGCGGCCGAGTACCGGCTGGTCGTCTCGGCCGGGATCGCCGGCGGCTTCCAGCCCGGCGCGCCGGTCGGTTCGGCGGTCGTCGCCGACGCGGTCGTCGCGGCCGACCTGGGCGCGGAGGGCCCGGAGGGCTTCCTCCCGATCGCCGAGCTGGGCTTCGGCACCTCCGAGCACCGTCCGCCCGGACCTCTGTCCCGCCGTGTCGCCGACGCGCTCGGCGCGGCGTACGGGCCGGTCCTGACGGTGTCGACGGTGACCGGGACGGCGGCACGCGCCGCCGAGCTGACACGACGTCATCCAGGTGCGCTGGCCGAGGCCATGGAGGGCTTCGGCGTCGCGGAGGCGGCCGCGGCGCACGGGCTGCCCGTCCTGGAGGTCCGTACGGTGTCCAATCCCGTGGGCCCGCGTGACCGCGCGGCCTGGCGGATCGGGGAGGCGCTCGACGCGCTCGCCGACGCGTTCGCCCGGCTCGGGAAGCAACCCGCCGTACTCGACGTTGGAGATCGGACATGAGCCAAGAGCGCGCACTGCGGATCGCCTACTCCCCGTGCCCCAATGACACCTTCGTCTTCCACGCCTGGGCGCACGGCCTGGTCCCGGGCGCGCCGCCGATCGACGTGACGTTCGCGGACATCGACATCACCAACGGCATGGCCGAGCGCGGCGAGTTCGACGTGCTGAAGGTCTCGTACGCGGTGCTGCCCTACGTGCTCGACGAGTACGCGCTGCTGCCCGCCGGCGGCGCGCTGGGCCGCGGCTGCGGCCCGCTCGTGCTGACCAGGGACGAGGGCACGGGCAAGGGCGCCGACCTGAGCGGGCGCACGGTGGCGGTGCCGAGCGAGCGCTCGACGGCGTACCTGCTGTTCCGGCTGTGGGCGGCCGCCGAAGTGCCGGGCGGCGTCGGGGAGATCGTCGTCCTGCCGTTCCACGAGATCATGCCCGCGGTGCGGGACGGCCGGGTCGACGCGGGCCTGGTGATCCACGAGGCGCGCTTCACCTACCAGGACTACGGGCTGCACAAGCTCGCGGACATGGGCGAGCACTGGGAGCAGACGACCACCCTGCCCATCCCGCTCGGCGCGATCATCGCCAAGCGCTCGCTGGGCGAGGAGCGGCTGCGCACGCTGGCGGCGGCGGCCCGCACCTCCGTCCACATGGCCTGGGACGAGCCCGAGGTCTCACGCGGCTACGTCATGGAGCACGCACAGGAGATGGACCCGAAGGTGGCGGACCAGCACATCGGGCTGTACGTCAACGAGTTCACCTCGGCGCTCGGCGAGGAGGGCTACGCGGCGGTCCGCGGGCTGCTCACCCGGGCCGCGGCCGAGGGGCTGGTACCGCCCCTCGGACCGCACGCGCTCGAGTTGTGAGCGTGTGCCCGGGCGGAGGTCAGACGTCCAGCTGGTCGGCGACGACGCGCAGCACGGAGGCGATCTTGTGGCCGTGGGCCTTGTCCGGGTAACGGCCGCGCTGCAGCGAGCGGGCGACGTCCTCCAGCAGCGTGGTGAGGTCCTGCACGATGGGCAGCAGTTCGTCGGGCTTGCGCCGCTGCGCGGCCGCCACGGACGGCGCCGGGTCCAGCAGGGTCACCGACAGCGCCTGGTCACCGCGTTGCCCGGCGACCACCCCGAACTCGACTCGCTGCCCCGGCTTCAGCGTGGCCACGCCGTCCGGCAGGACGGAGGAGTGGACGAAGACGTCGCCGCCGTCGTCGCGGGAGAGGAAGCCGAAGCCCTTCTCGCTGTTGAACCACTTGACCTTGCCGGTAGGCACGTCCGACCTCGTCCTCGCTGTAGACAGAAAAAGCACTTGGATAGCAAGACAGCGGGTCCCTTGGCAGACCCGCCGCCCATAAGGCTAATGGCCCAGGGGCGTGTGACAAGACTTCGTGGTCCTACTGCTCCGGCCGGCATCCGGCCGGTGCGCAGCGACTTCCCCCGGCGATCTACCCTGGTCCGGTGACCAACGAAACCCGGAAACCCGGCGATCTCCTCGTGCGCGCCGGCGCCGCCGTCTTCGTCCTCGGCGCGCTCGGCACTCTGGCCACCGTGGCCCCGCTCTTCCTGGGATCCGACCCGCTGCCGACCGCCGCCTACCTGGTGTCGATGCTCATGGGCGTCGGCTTCGCGCTGGCCCTGGCCGGGCTGCTGCGCTCCGCGCGGGCGCAGAGCCGTCAGGCGACGGCGTCGGGGTCCGGGGCGTAGGAGGCGAACCAGGCGGGGAACTCCGTCAGATCGGCGAGCACGACGTCCGCACCGGCGGCGCGCAGTTCGTCCGCGGCGACCGGGCCCGTGGCCACCGCCACGGACAGCGCGCCGGCCGTACGGGCCCCGACGACGTCCCCCACGTGGTCCCCGACGTAGACCGCCGCCCCGTACTCGATCAGGGCCTCCGCCTTCGCCTCGGCCCACAGCCAGCCGCGCACCTCGTCGACCTCGATGCCCAGGTGCGTGAGGTGCAGCTTGGCGTTCGGCTCGTGCTTCGCGGTGACCACGACGGCCCGGCCGCCCGCGGCGTGCACGGCGGCGACGGCCTCGTGCGCGCCGGGCATGGCCGGGGTCGGGGCGACGGCGTACTCGGGGTACAGCGCCCGGTAGCGGTCGGCGACCGCGGGAACGTCCTCCGCGGGGAACCAGTGCGCCAGCTCCCAGTCGAGCGGCGGCCCGAGGCGGGTGACCGCGAGCGCGGCGTCGATGAAGACGCCGGTCTCCTCGGTGAGGCGCTCGTACGTGGCCCGGATGCCGGGTCGTGAGTCGATCAGGGTCATGTCGAGGTCGAAACCGACCGTTATCGGGGACGTCGGCAGGGAAGCGGGCATGGCAGCCACTCTAACGAGGCGGCCGGCCGGCCCGGCTCCCCCTCCAGAGCAGGAAGGCGGCGGAGGCGACCGCCGCGATCCGCACGACCGTGGGCAGCACGCCGGCTATCGCGGAGTCCAGGCCCCCTTCGGGGATCGGCTCGCCCCACCGGCCGGCGAAGCGGCCCCAGATCCAGACCAGCGCGGCCCCGGCGATCAGCCCCGGCAGACCGAGCGCCGCGAACCGGGACGCGCGGCGGGACAGGCGGCGTGAACCGTACGCCACGGCCCAGCCCGCGAGGAGGGCGATCCAGGAGCCGAGGACGGCGCCGGCGAGCAGCAGGAGCGCGGCGGCGGTCTCCAGGAGTCCGGCCCGCCACCGCCTGCGGCGCTTGACCGGAGCCGGGGCGGCTTCCGGCCGGGCCTCGGGCTCGGGCTCGGGTTTCTCCGGACCACCGTCCGGGGCGGCTTCCGGGTCCTCCTCGGGGGTGAGGGGGATGAGCAGGCCGCCGGTCATGCCGGGCAGCCCGTCCACTTCGTCCCCGGGCCGGGGCTTCCGCGACGGCGACGGGGACTGCGTGCGCTGCTCGGGCAGCCGCCACCACTCCGGCTCCGCCGGTGCGGGCGCCTCCGGGGCGCGGGGCGCGGGCACCGCGGCGGCCTCCTGCACCACCGCGTCGGGCGCGCCCAGCCGGCCCAGGATCCGCCGCACCGCGGCGGGGCTGTCGCTGCCGTGCCGCTGCCGGTCGATGTCCTGGCGCAGGCGCGCCACGAGGTCCCGCCGGCGGTCCGCCGGCAGGGCGGTCTGTGCCAGGTCCCCCACCTTGCTGAGGTAGTCCAGAACCAACCGGTCGCTCTCCTCCGCACCCATACGCCGACGCTACCGCCCTCCGGGCGTTCCCCGGTGCGGGGTTGCGGACAGCGGCCCCTCCCCGGGCGCACACACCCACACGTCAGCCGTCGGCACGGGGGCACGCCCCTCCCCCACGGGGGCACCGCCGAAATGCGCGGGGCTCCCATCGAGCCGGCAAGGATCCTTCCCGCGAACATCGATCGATTCCCACGGACCGGCTCACGCCACATGATCCGCGGCGGCCCACCCGCGTAAGCGCCCCCGGAGTCCGGGCGGCTGAGCGACCGGGCGGCGCACCGTGAGCAACGTCGCAGAGCGCCGCCGGGCCGAGATCGCCCGCACCGTCGAGCGATACCCGCGAGACGGAGCCGCCGGTCGCCGAGCGGGGCGCACGTCACGTCGGCTCGTGAGCCAGCGCCCGGCGGCTCGCGGCGGGCAGGGCGAGGACACGCGAAGTGGGCGGGCAGGGGAGCTCCGGTTAATCCCCTCCTCAACTGTCACAGCGATGAAATACGCTGCGCATGCAGCCGCGCCCTTAGCGTCGTCCGCACATGGACGACGTTCGGGTGTCGCGCGGCCCGACTCATCACCCGGTCCGTCCACCGGGCTTCTTCGTGGGGGTAGGAATCAACGTGCGCATGCGCACCGTGTCGACCGTGCTCGCGGTCGTCTTCAGCTCCACGGCCATAGCCGCCGGCACCATGGGTCCCGCCGCGGCGGACTCCAGCAGGGCCCTGTCGATCTCCTCGTACGGCGACATCGCCGTGGACGGGGTCCACCAGCGGGTCTACATCAGCGATCCGAACGGCAACAAGGTCGTCGTCACCGACTACGCGGGCAAGCTCGTGGCGACCGTTCCGAACCTTCCGGGAGTGCGGGACCTGGCGATCACGCCCGACTCCGGCACCGTCTACGCGGCCGTCCCGGGTGACGACACCGTCGTGGCCATCGAGACGTCCACCGCGACCGCGGCCGCGCACTACCCGATCGGCGAGAACACCGACCCGCAGACCCTGGCGGTCGCGGGCGGCCGGGTCTGGTTCATGTACGGACAGGAGACCGCGCACCACCTGGGCTCCTTCGACCCCTCGCTGGGCACCCCCGAGATCGCTCTCGACCAGCTCCCGGGCCTGTACTTCCGCGACGCCGCCGAACTGGAGGCGGCCGGGGACACCCTCGTGCTCGGCGTCCACGGCACGTGGTCGGGCCTCGCCGTGTACGACGTGTCCTCCGGAGCCCCCGTGCTGCGCGAGGAGGGCATGCCGCCCGAGGCCGCGAACTACATGGAGGACTTCGCGCTCAGCGCCGACGCCGACGCCGAGAAGATCGTCGCCGCCTCCGGCGAATCGCCCTACGCGGCGACCGCGATCAACACCGCGGACCTCACCCGCACCGGCGCTTACCCGGTCGTGGCGAACAACCCCAACGGTGCCGCGATCGCACCGGACGGCACGGTCGCCGTGTCCACGTACAGCCCTTACGACACGGACATCTCCGTCTTCAAGCCCGGCAAGACGACGCCCTACCGGACCTACACCTACGACCAGTACACCTCGGGCGGCGACACCATCGTCAGCCAGGGACTCGCCTGGGCCCCCGACGGCAGCAGGCTGTTCGCCATCGCGTCCGGCAACAGCGGCATCCACCTTCGCGTCCTCAACGACGCCGCCCGCTACCCGGTCAAGGTGAGCGTCTCGGCGCCGGCCAAGGCGACCCGCGCCAAGAAGCTCAGCGTCACCGGCAAGCTGACCTCCGGCGCGTCCTTCCCGTCCGGCTCCAAGGTCACCGTCACCCGCACCGACATCGACTCGCCCAAGGGCAAGTCGCTCGGCACGAAGGCGGTCGGCTCCTCCGGCGCGTTCTCCTTCACCGACACGCCGCCGGCCGGCGGCAACGTCACCTACACCGCGCAGTACGCCGGTGACGCCACGCACGCCCCCGCGTCGGGCAAGGACACCGTCGCCGTGGCGCGCAACGCCACCACTCTGACGCTCAACCACAACAAGAGCGTGTACAACTACGGCACCGACGTGTCCTTCACCGCGCACCTCGGTTCCACGTACAAGAACCGCACGGTCGAGATCTGGGCCGACCCCTACGGCTCGGACAAGCCGAAGAAGCTCCTCAAGACCGGCAAGGTCAATTCCAAGGGCAACCTGTCCGCCACGGTCGACATGACCCGCGACACCACCGTCACCGCGGTCTTCAACGGCGACGCCCGCTCGGCCGGCAAGACGGTGAAGGTCACCGCCTACGCCAGGGTCAAGGTCTCCACGACGGTCTCCAAGCAGTACAAGACGGCGAAGATCGGCTCCACCTCGTACGCGTACTTCCACAAGAAGACGGACCCGGTCTTCACCACGACCATGACGTACTACAAGAACCGCTCGCAGCGGCTGAACCTGGAGGTCTACTTCCAGGGCAAGTGGCTCGACGCGGGATCGCAGTACTTCGCGCTCGGCACCAACGGCAAGTCCACGGTGACCCTGCTCGGCCCGCACGAGACCGGCTACCGGATGCGGATGCGCGCCTCGTACGTCAACGGCTCCTCCGGCGACAGCGTCAACTCCACCACGTACGGGGCCTGGAAGTACTTCTACTTCACCAAGTAGCACGACCCGGCGGACACGGAAGGGGCCCGCGCCGCGGGGCCCTTCCCCTTTTCCGGCCCGGCCGGACCGGGCGTCCCGGGAAACCGCTCCGGGGAGACAACGGCGTCGGTCTTGCCGTCGTTGGCCAGATCACCGGTGAGGGGGAGCCGGTGTGGATCTGCCGGCCCGTGCCGACCTTGACCCGGGTTGCGTACGGGGCGGTGGCGGTGCCGGTGCCCTTGCACAGCCAGAGCACGCCGGAGACGTCGCGGGCGACCGGGTCGGGTCTGCGGCGCAGCCGGACACTCCGCCGGTCGCGCCCCTCGCCCGACCACCCGGGGTGCCACCGGCCTGGGGACCCGGCCGACACCCCCACCGTCCGCGGCGTACCATCCGCTGCCCGGCCGCGGCTTGGGGAAAAGCAGAACCACGCCCACGGTGGGTTGGGGGCGGGCAGGGCTAATGTGGGGGAGATGAGCACTGACGGCCCTGCGGCGGCGCCGCGCACGCTCGCGGAGGATCTGCGCGCCCGCGGCGACGACGCGCTGTCCGCACTGCTCCGGGCGCGCCCGGACCTGCTGAACCCGGTCCCGAACGACCTCTCGCAGCTCGCGACCCGCGCCGGCACCCGTGCCTCCGTCGTTCGCGCCCTGGAACGCCTGGACCGGTTCACGCTGCAGGCCGCCGAGGCCCTGGCCGTCGCCGCGGACGGCGCCCCGTACGACGCGCTCGCCGCGCTGATGGGCCCGGAGGCCGCAGAAGCGCTGCCCGGGGCCGTGGCGGTGCTGCGGGCGCAGGCACTGCTGTGGGGCGGGGACGACCGGCTGCGCCTGGTGCGCACGGCGCGCGACATCCTGGCCCCCGCCGCGGGGAGCCCGTCGCCGACCGGGCTCGGGCCGACCGTGGCGGAGGCGACGTCCGGCATGTCGCCGACGCGGTTGCAGCAGATCCTCGCCGTGCTCGGGCTGCCGCCGACGCACGACCCGGTGAGCGCGGTGGGCTCGGTGACGGCGCTGTTCGCCGACCGGCCGCGGATGGCGGCGCTGCTCGACGGGGCGCCCCCGGAGGCCGGGGCGGTCCTGCGCAGGCTGACGTGGGGCCCGCCGTACGGGGAGGTGGCGGACGTGTCGGTGCCGCCTCCCCCGGTGGCCTGGCTGCTGGAGCGGGGGCTGCTGCTGCCGGCCGGGGCGCGCAACGTCGTGCTCCCCCGCGAGGTGGCCCTGCATCTGCGCGACGGCCGCGCGCACCGGGCTCCCGAGCCGGTCGCGCCGGACGTGGCGCCGAAGGAACACGATCCACAGGTTGTGGACAGGACGGCCGCGGGTCAGGCCTTCACGGCGGTGCGCACGGTCGAGGAGCTGCTGAAGCAGTGGGAGACCGGCGGCCCCACGGTGCTGCGCGCGGGCGGGCTGAGCGTGCGGGACCTGAAGCGGGTGGCCACGGCGCTGGACGTGCCGGAGCCGCTGGCCGCGTTCTGGCTCGAGGTGGCGTACGCCGCGGGCCTGGTCGCCGCGGACGGGGAGGTGGACGAGGCCTACGCGCCGACTCCCGCGGCCGACGGGTGGCTGTCGCTGCCCGCCGAGGAGCGGTGGGCGGCCCTGGTCACTGCGTGGCTGGCCGCCACCCGTGTGCCGGGTGTCGTCGGCACGCGGGACGTGAAGGGCCGCGCGCTGGCCGCGCTCGGCCCCGACCTGGACCGTTCGCTCGCCCCCGAGGTGCGCCGGCGGACGCTGGAGCTGCTGGCCGCGCTCCCCGAGGGTGCCTCGGCGGACCGGGACGCGCTGCTGGCCCGGCTGCGCTGGGAGCGCCCGCTGCGGGGCGGCGCCGCGATGGACCCGCTCCGCGCCGACCTGGTGCGCTGGACGGTCACGGAGGCGGAGCTGCTGGGGATCACCGGCCGCGGCGCGCTGTCGGCGCACGGCCGCGCGCTGCTGCGGCGCTCCGGGGACGCGGCGGCCGTGCTGCTCGGGCCGCTGCTGCCGGAGCCGCTGGACCATGTGCTGCTCCAGGCCGACCTGACGGCGGTCGCGCCGGGCCCGCTGCAGCCGCACCTCGCCGAGACGCTGCACGTGCTGGCGGACGTGGAGTCCAAGGGCGGCGCGACCGTGTTCCGCTTCACCCCGGGGTCGGTGCGCCGGGCGCTGGACGCCGGGCGGACCGCCGCCGACCTGCACGCCTTCCTCGCGGCGCATTCCCGCACCCCTGTGCCGCAGCCGCTGAGCTACCTCGTGGACGACGTCGCCCGCCGGCACGGCCGGCTGCGCGTGGGCGCGGCCTCGGCGTACGTGCGCTGCGACGACGACGCGCTGCTGACCGAGATCCTGGCCGACCGCCGGGCGGCCGGCCTCGGGCTGCGCCGCCTCGCGCCGACGGTGCTGGCGGCGCAGAGCGACCCGGCGACGCTGCTGGAGCGGCTGCGCGCGCTGGGCCACGCGCCGGCGGCCGAGTCCGCCGAGGGCGACGTGCTGATCACCCGCGCGGACGCCCGGCGGACCCCGCCGCGCAGCGCGCCGGTGCCCGTGGTGGACGGGCCGCCGACCCCGGACGGGACCCTGCTCGGGGCGGCGGTGAAGGCGATCCGGGCCGGTGACCGGGCCTCGACCGCGGTCCGCCGGGAGCCCGCGGACCGCCCCGGCGGCAACGGCGACGGCCGGCTGCCGCGCACGGCGGCGGCCGAGACCCTGGCGACGATGCAGGCGGCGGTGCTGACCGGCGAGTCCGTGTGGATCGGCTACGTCAACGCGGAGGGCGCGGCGAGCCAGCGTGTGATCGGCCCGATGCGGGTGGAGGGCGGCTTCGTCACGGCGTACGACCACACCGCCGACGAGGTCCGCACCTTCGCGCTGCACCGGATAACCGGTGTCGCCGAGCTCGCCGACGACCTGGCCTGACCCGCCCGCGGGGCGGTCGCGGGGCGGTCCCCGGTATCGATCCCGGGGAGCGGGGCGTTTCCCTTCGGGGATGGGGGACCATGGATAGTTCAGCCCGGCCCCCTTCCCGGTCCCGGCCCGCCCATTCGCGGAGGTTTGTGTGTCCTGCCTGATCGTCCAGAGCGACAAGACCCTGCTCCTGGAGGTCGACCACGAGCTCGCCGACGAGTGCCGGCGGGCCATCGCCCCCTTCGCGGAACTGGAGCGGGCGCCCGAGCACATCCACACCTACCGGATCACCCCGCTGGGGCTGTGGAACGCCCGCGCCGCCGGGCACGACGCGGAGCAGGTCGTGGACTCGCTCGTGCAGTACTCCCGCTACCCGGTGCCGCACGCGCTGCTGGTGGACGTCGCCGAGACGATGGCCCGCTACGGCCGGCTGACGCTGAGCAAGCACCCGGCGCACGGCCTGGTGCTGACCACCACGGACCGTCCGGTGCTGGAGGAGATCCTCCGCTCGAAGAAGGTCGCGCCGCTGGTGGGGGCCCGGCTCGACCCCGACACGGTGGTCGTCCACCCCTCCGAGCGCGGCCAGATCAAGCAGGTACTGCTGAAGCTGGGCTGGCCGGCGGAGGACCTGGCCGGTTACGTGGACGGCGAGGCGCACCCGATCGAGCTGGCCCAGAACGGCTGGAAGCTCCGCCCCTACCAGGAGCAGGCGGTGGAGGGCTTCTGGCACGGCGGCTCGGGCGTGGTCGTGCTGCCCTGCGGCGCCGGCAAGACGCTGGTGGGCGCGGGCGCGATGGCGCAGGCGAAGGCGACGACGCTGATCCTGGTGACGAACACGGTCTCCGCCCGGCAGTGGAAGCACGAGCTGGTCAAGCGGACCTCGCTGACCGAGGACGAGATCGGCGAGTACAGCGGCACCCGCAAGGAGATCCGCCCGGTCACCATCGCCACGTACCAGGTGCTGACGACCAAGCGGAAGGGCGTCTACTCGCACCTGGAGCTCTTCGACTCCCGCGACTGGGGCCTGATCGTCTACGACGAGGTCCACCTGCTGCCGGCGCCGGTCTTCAAGTTCACCGCGGACCTGCAGGCCCGTCGCCGGCTCGGGCTGACGGCGACGCTGGTGCGCGAGGACGGCCGCGAGTCGGACGTCTTCTCGCTGATCGGGCCCAAGCGCTTCGACGCGCCGTGGAAGGAGATCGAGGCGCAGGGGTACATCGCGCCCGCCGACTGCGTGGAGGTGCGGGTCAACCTGACCGACTCCGAGCGGCTGGCGTACGCGACCGCCGAGCCGGAGGAGAAGTACCGGTACTGCGCCACGACCGCGACCAAGCGCAAGGTCACCGAGGCGCTGGTGGCCAAGCACAAGGGGCAGCAGACGCTGGTGATCGGCCAGTACATCGACCAGCTCGACGAGCTGGGCGAGCACCTCCGGGCGCCGGTGATCAAGGGCGAGACGACGAACGCGCAGCGCGAGAAGCTCTTCGAGGCCTTCCGGCAGGGCGAGATCTCGGTGCTCGTGGTCTCCAAGGTGGCCAACTTCTCGATCGACCTGCCCGAGGCGACGGTCGCCATCCAGGTCTCGGGCACCTTCGGTTCCCGTCAGGAGGAGGCGCAGCGCCTCGGCCGGGTGCTGCGGCCGAAGGCGGACGGCCACGAGGCCCGCTTCTACTCCGTGGTCGCCCGCGACACCATCGACCAGGACTTCGCCGCGCACCGGCAGCGCTTCCTGGCCGAGCAGGGCTACGCGTACCGCATCGTCGACGCGGACGAGTTCCTGTAACGGCCGCATCCGGGGGCCCGCCGCGTCAGTCGCGCGCGGCGGCGCCGTCCTGGCCCATCACCACGACGCGGAAGGTCGTGGCGACGAAGACCCGGACCGCGCGCAGGGCGTCCCCGACGGGGTGGACCGGATGCCGGTGCCCGGTGTCCTCGGCGATGGCGGTACTGCCGCGGACGCGGGAGTCCACTGGTCGTGCCATGACCCCAATGTACGCATGTGTGACGCTTTGGGCAGAGGTCGGGGCCTCGGGCGGGTGGAGAAGCGGTTAGCGCCGCCCGTCGCCGAGGCGTAGGATCCCTCGTCTTGCCGCCCGCCCCCCGAGGGGGCGGCGCCACCGACCGGACGGAAACCGGTCGGCCCGAGTCGTGATCCGTATCAGGACAGCGCCCCGACCCGCGCCGCCGTGCGCGCCGGTCCGGGGCCGGCTGAGCCATGCCCTACGTGCCGCCGGAGGCAACCCGTGCCAGGGGAACAGTCCCTCACCGCCGACAACCCGCTCGACCGCGAACGCTCCCACCTCGCCGCGTCCCGTTCCGCCCTGCGCGCGATGCGCGCCGACGTCGAGGCCCTCGACATCCGGGACGTGACCGCCAACTGGGTGAACGCCGAAGTGCTGCAGTCCGAGATCGACGCCCGCATCAAGGCGCTCGCCGATCTGGTGCACACCCCGCTCTTCTTCGGCCGCCTCGACTACGAGGAGGGGGAGGCCTTCGGCGGCGAGGACGTGGGCCACCGCTTCTACATCGGCCGCCGCCACGTCCACGACGCGGACGGCGACCCCATGGTCATCGACTGGCGCGCGCCGGTCTCCCAGCCCTTCTACCGGGCCTCCCGCACCGACCCGCAGGACGTCGCGCTGCGCCGCCGCTTCGGCTACACGGGCGGTGAGCTGACCGCGTACGAGGACGAGCACCTCACCGACCCGGCCGAGGCGCAGACCTCCAGCAAGCTGCTCCAGCAGGAGATCGAGCGCCCGCGCGTCGGCCCGATGCGGGACATCGTCGCCACCATCCAGCCCGAGCAGGACGAGATCGTCCGCGCGGGGGTCGGCGGCACCGTGTGCGTGCAGGGGGCCCCCGGCACCGGGAAGACCGCCGTCGGCCTGCACCGGGTGGCGTACCTGCTCTACGCGCACCGCGAGCGGCTGGCCCGCGCGGGCACCCTCGTCATCGGCCCCAACGCGTCCTTCCTGCACTACATCGAGCAGGTGCTGCCCGCCCTGGGCGAGCTGAGCGTCAAGCAGGCCACGGTCGACGACCTGGTCGCCCATGTCCCGGTCAAGGGCACCGACCCGGCGACCGCCGCGGGCGTCAAGGGCGACGCGCGCATGGCCGAGGTGCTGCGGCGCGCGGTCCGCTCCGGCATCCGGATGCCCACCGAACCGGTGGTCGTGGTGCGCGGCTCGCGCCGCTGGCGCATCCCGGCGTACGAACTGGAGGAGCTGGTCCGCGAGCTGATGGAGCGTGACATCCGCTACGGCGCCGCCCGCGAGGCGCTGCCGCAGCGGATCGCGCACGCCGTGCTGGTCCGGATGGAGGCGGCCGGGGAGGCCCCCGACGACCGGGTGCAGGACGCGGTCGCGCGCAACGCGGCGGTCAAGGCGGCCGTGAAGGAGCTGTGGCCGCCGGTGGACCCGGCGAAGACGGTGCTGCGGCTGCTGTCCGACGCGGAGTTCCTGGCCACCTGCGCGGAGGGCGTGCTGACCGAGGAGGAGCAGAAGGAGATCCTCTGGGAGAAGCCGGCCCGCTCGGTCGCCTCCGCGAAGTGGTCGGCCGCCGACGCCGTGCTGGTCGACGAGGCCAACGACCTGGTGCACCGCACGGCCTCGCTCGGCCACGTCGTGCTGGACGAGGCACAGGACCTCTCCCCCATGCAGTACCGGGCGGTGGGGCGCCGCTGCTCCACCGGCTCCGCGACGGTGCTGGGCGACCTCGCCCAGGGCACCACCCCGTGGGCGACCGGGACCTGGGAGGAGGCGCTCACGCACCTCGGCAAGCCGGGTTCGCGGATCGAGGAGCTGACCCAGGGCTTCCGCGTCCCACTGGAGGTCATCGCCTACGCCTCCCGGCTGCTGCCGGAGATCGCGCCCGGGCTGAAGGAGGCGACCTCCGTCCGGGAGAACCCGGGTGCCTTCTCCGTGACCGAGGTCCCGGTGGACGGGCTGACCCCGGCGGTGCTCGCCGCCTGCCGGCAGGCGCTGGACCGCGAGGGGTCGATCGGCCTGATCGCGGCCGACGCGCGCCTGCCCGCACTGACCGAGGCGCTGGCGGCGGCCGGGCTGCCGTACCTGTCCCCCGGCGAGGAGACCACCTCCGAGGTCCGCCTCACGCTGGTACCGGCCTCCCTGGCCAAGGGCCTGGAGTACGACTACGTCGTCCTGGACGAGCCCGCCGCGGTCGTCGACGGCGAGCCCGACGAGCGCACCGGCCTGCGCCGCCTGTACGTCTCGCTGACCCGCGCGGTCTCGGGCCTGGCCGTCCTCCATGCGGCGCCCCTGCCGGAGGCCCTTCGGCTACCCTGATATATGAATGCGGCCATACTTGATACATGGAGGTGGCGAACATGCGCACAGTGATCGACGTGGATGACGCACTGCTCCAAGAGGCCGCGGACATACTGGGCACCACGACGAAACGGGCGACGGTCAACGGAGCGCTGGCGGAATTCGTGGCCGCCGCCAAACGGCGGCGGTTCATCGAGATGCTCGACGAGGGTGCCTTCGACGACCTCACGGACGCCGAAGTGACGGCGGACGCGTGGCGGTGACCCGGTATCTGGTCGACAAGAGCGCCTGGGCGCGCGCGAAGCAGCCGGTGGTGAGAACGGCTCTGCTGCCCCTGCTCGAGCGCGGCCTGATCACCACGTGCGCCGTCGTCGACCTGGAGATCCTCTACAGCACGCGCAACGCGACCGATCACGCCCGCGCCCGTTCCGCCCGCAGCGGTTTCGAATGGCTGCCGCTCACCGACGAGATCGGCGCCCGCGCCATCGAGGTACAGGCGCTGCTCGCCGAGAAAGGGCATCACCGCGCCGCTTCGATCGCGGATCTGCTGATCGCCGCCACCGCCGAGCGGCACCGGGTCACCGTCCTGCACTACGACGCGGATTTCGACACCATCGCGGCCGTGACGAACCAGGCGGTCCAATGGGTCGTGCCGCCCGGCTCGGCCGACTGACCGACGGAGCGGGAGATCACGTGGGGCACCCGGGCACCCGGACAGCCCCCGCCCTCACCCGCGGCCGCCGGCGACGGCCGCGAGCAGCGCCGCGCGCAGATGGCCGTCCGCCTCCGCCAGGAGCCGGGCGGCCGCCGGGGCGTCCACGCCGCCCAGGATGACGAGGACGGCGTTCTTGACCTCGCCGCCGGCGGCGGTGAGCGCGGCCTCGATCTCGTCCTCGGGCGCTCCGGTGGCCAGGGCCACGATCCGCCGGGACCGGGCGCGCAGCTTGTCGTTGGAGGCGCGGACGTCGACCATCAGGTTCCCGTAGGTCTTGCCCAGCCTGACCATCGTGATCGTCGACAGCATGTTGAGGACGAGTTTCTGGGCCGTGCCCGCCTTCAGCCGGGTGGAGCCCGTCAGGAACTCCGGGCCGGTGACGACCTCGATGCCGTGGTCGGCCGCGGCGGCCAGCGCGGAGCCCGCGTTGCAGGACAGCCCGACGGTCAGCGCGCCCAGGGCGCGGGCGTGCTCCACGGCGCCGACGGCGTACGGGGTGCGGCCGGAGGCGGAGACCCCGACCACGGTGTCGTCCGGGCCGATCCCGAGGGCGTCGAGGTCGGCGGCGGCCAGTTCCCGGCTGTCCTCGGCGCCCTCGACGGCGTCCACGATCGCGGTGGGCCCGCCCGCGATGAGCCCGCTGACCTGGCCCGGCGCGGTGTTGAAGGTCGGCGGGCACTCGCTTGCGTCGAGCACGCCGAGCCGTCCGGCGGTGCCCGCGCCCGCGTAGACCAGGCGGCCGCCGCGGGCCATGCGCGCGGCGATGCCGTCGACGGCGGCGGCGACGGCGGGCAGTTGCTCCGCGACGGCGGCCGGGACGGTGGTGTCCTCCGCGTTCATCAGCCGGGCGATGTCGAGCGTCGGGAGCAGGTCGACCTCGGCGAGCTCGGCACGGAAGGCCTCGGTGGCGAGGTGGTCCAGCTCGCGGCGGAGCTCGGTGTGCGTCATTGCGGGTGGTTCCTTCGCGGGCTGTGGCGGTGGGCGAGGGCTTCGTACGAGGCGGACAGGGCCGGGGCGGCGGTGTCGTAGGTGCGCTGGGCGACCCCGACGAACAGGCAGTCCACCACCAGCAGCTGGCTGGTGCGGCTGGCCATGGCGGCCGGGCGCAGTTCGCTCTCCCGGCCGCTGGAGGTGAGCAGCACGTGGTCGGCGTAGTGGGTGACGGTGCCGTCCGCCCGGCCGGTCACGGCGATCGTGGTGGCGCCCCGGTCGAAGGCGGCGCGCAGCGGTTCGACCACGTCGTGGGTGTGGCCGGAGTGCGTGATCGCCACGGCGACGTCGCCCTGCCGCAGCTGGACCGCGTTGGTGAGGGTGAGGTGCGGGTCGCCCAGGGCGTGCGCGACCAGGCCGATCCGCAGCAGTTTCTGCACCAGGTCCTGGGCGACCAGGCTGGACGCCCCTATCCCGTAGACGTCGATGCGGCGGGCGGCGGCCAGCGCGCCCACGGCCGCCTCCAGCTGGGCCACGTCCAGCTGGGCGGCGGTGTCGGCCAGGCACCGCTGCTCGTCCAGCGCGAGCTTGGTGACCACGTCGGCCAGCGGGTCGTCCACCGCGATGTCCGGGGTGACGGCGGGCGGGGCCCCCGCCTCCTCGCGGGCGGCCAGCGCGGCCAGCGCGAGCCGCAGGTCCCGGTAGCCGGGGTAGCCCAGCACCCGCGCGGTGCGCACCACGGTGGCCTCGCTCGTCCCCGTACGGGCCGCGAGCGCCGTCACGGTCAGCCGGGAGCAGCCCGCCGGGTCCGCGGCCACGGCCTCCGCGACGCGCTGCATCGACCGGGTCATGGACGGGGCCATGGTCCTGACCTTGGCGGCCAGACCCCCGGCATTGAAGGTTTCCTTCATCTTCTCGGCCACGGACGAAAGCTATTTTCAGCTCCGGACGGCGTCAAGAACGCCTGCGGCGGCGGTTGGTCCACAATGGGGGCCATGGATCCTGACGCACCCGGCTCCTCCGCCGGCCTGGAGGCGGCCCTGCACGGTGCCCGCGCGCTCGTCCTCGCCGACCTGACCGCGACCGGCGTCGCCGACGCGGAGGTCGTCTCGCTCGTCGAGGAGGCCGTCTCCCAGCGCCGTTGGTGGGTGGAGCAGTGGCCCGACGGCGCCGCGTTCGTCGCGGGGCTGGTCGCCCAGGACGTCAAGGACGCACTGCTGGAACGGATGGGCCGCTGGCCGCTCTGCCCGCGCTGCACGGACCCCCACGCCCTCGACGTGGAACCCGAACTCGGCCCCGATCCACACTGGGTGTGCGAGTCGCTCGGCGAGGCCGTGGCCCCCGTCGGCGGCCTGTCCACCGCTCTCGGCGGGCCGCGCTGACGTGACCGTCTACATCGACCCGCCGACCTGGCCGGGCCACGGCCGCATGTGGTCGCACATGGTGAGCGACATCTCGTACGAGGAGCTCCACACCTTCGCCGACGCCATCGGCGCACCCCGCCGCGCCTTCGACGGCGACCACTACGACGTCCCCAGCGAGCGCTACGCCTCCGCCGTCGCCGCGGGCGCCGTCGAGGTCGGCAGCAAGGAACTGCTGCACCATCTCACCGAGGCGGGCCTGCGCCGCCCCAAGCGCAGGCCCCCGCAGGCCTAGTAGCGTGTCGTTGCTTAATCCTGGGTTATTTGGTTGGGATGGTGGTGTCCGGCAGATGTTCCTTCCCTTCTGCCGAGCGGGAGTTGGTGTGATGGGTTCGCAGAAGAAGAGGCCGGTGGTGCTGACCGCGGGCGATCGTGATGAGTTGGTTCGGGTGACCACGACGGGGGTCCATCCGGCCTCGGTGATCAGGCGGGCGCGGGTGCTGCTCGCGCTGGACACCTCTGCTGGTGAGATCGACTCCCAGGATGCGATCGCTGCCCGGGTCGGGGTCTCGGGCGAGACGCTGCGGCTGGTGGCCAAGCGGTTCGCCGAGAGCGGTGGTGACGTCGAGGCGACGATCCAGCGGAAACCGCGGGATCTCCCGCCGGTGCCCTCGCCGGTGACTGGTGAAGTCGAGGCCCGGCTGATCGCCCTGGCGTGCTCCCAGCCTCCTGCAGGCCGTGCCCGGTGGTCGCTGCGGCTGCTGGAGAAGCACGTCGCCCTGGTCGAGGGCATCCCCGATCTGGACCACTCAACCATCGGGCGGATCTTAAAAAACGAGGCTGCGTCCTCATCTGAGGAAGTGCTGGACCATCCCACCACGAGCAAACCCGCAGTTCGCGGCCCGGATGGAAGACGTGCTGGCCGTCTATGCCCGACCTTATGACTCGGCCCGCCCAGTGGTGTGCATGGACGAGAAGCCCTACCAACTCCTCGCCCATGCCCGCGACCCGCTCCCGGCCCGCCCCGGCCGCGACGCCCGCCAGGACAGCGAGTACATCCGCTGCGGCACGTGCTCGATCTTTGTGTGGGTTGAACCCCTGCGCGGGTGGCGCCGAGTAGACGCCCAGCCTCGTCGCACCCGGATCGACTGGGCCGGCCAGGTCAAGCGATTACTGACCGAGGACTACCCCGACGCCGAGACCGTGGTCCTGGTCATGGACAACCTCAACACCCACGGCATCGCCTCACTGTACGAAGCATTCGAACCAGCCGAGGCCTTCGCCCTGGCCCAGCGCCTCGAGATCCACCACACCCCCAAACACGGGTCATGGCTCAACATCGCAGAGATCGAACTCTCCGCACTGACCCGGCAATGCCTCGACCACCGCATCGCGGACCTCGACACCCTCAACACCGAACTCTCAGCCTGGCAGAACACCACCAACACCGACCAACGTCAGGTGAACTGGCAGTTCACCACCCACGACGCACGCACCAAACTCCGCCACCTATACCCCACACATTAGCTGCGACAGTCTACTAGGCCGCGCTCAGAGCGGCTCGCCCTCCAGCCGCCCGGCGGGGAGCCGGCGACCGCACATCGCCAGGGCCAGATCCTCACCGGTGCCCCGAAGTTCGGGGCCGGAACCGTACGACCAGTCCAGGTCGGTGGCCCGCAGCAGCCGGCCCTCGACGGCGACGCCGAAGCGCGCGTGCCCGCCGCCCGCGGTGAGGTCGTCGAGGAGGACGCCGAGGGTCTCCCCCGGGACGCGGCGCTCCGTGCCGAGCGGCACGGTGACGTCCAGCCCGTGGATCACCACGTGGTTGAGCGCGCCGTGGGCGCCGCCGCCCGGGGGCTGCCACCGCCCCATCACCTCGGAGCGCAGACAGCCGAGCAGTTCCCCGGTGGGCAGTGCGCCGTCCCGCTCGGCGACCGCGTCGGACAGGCGGGTGAAGTCGAAGCCGTGCTCGGCGAGGAGCGCCGTGAAGGCCTCCTGCGAATAGCGCGCCGCCATCGTCATGTGCGCCACGACCTCGCGCACCCGCCAGCCCTCGCAGAGCGAGGGGGTGTCCCACCACGCGGCGGGGGCCCCGTCGAGCAGGTCGGCCAGGGCCCGGAACTCGGCCGCGACGGCCGCCTGCACCTGCGTGTCGTCGGTCATCGCTGCCGTACCCCTTCGTCCGGTGCCGCGGGCGGCCGCCCGCACGGACAAGGACCGCCCGCGCGCGCCGGAGTCATCGGTCGGCGCCGTCCGCAGTCCCGTCCACGTCGCCGGGGGCGAGCAGTTCCAGCTCGGTGGTGAGGTTGCGGCGGGCGGTGGCCTCCCAGCGGTCGTACCCCTGCGGGGTGCGGAACAGCCGGGGCAGCCGCAGGAGCCGGCGCAGAACGTCGGCGCGGCCGGCGCGGAAGGCGTCGTCGGGGACGAAGCCGTACTCCTCGCGGACGGCGGCCGCGTACTCGGCGTATCCGGTGGGGTCGCCGGCGAGGACGGCCAGGTCGGCGTCGCAGAGGACCTCGCCGTCGCGGTCGCCGTCGGCGGGGTGGTGGGTGACGGTGAGCCGGACCAGGCGGGCGACCTCGGAGGTGATCGTGTCGGGAACCCCGGCCTCGGGCAGCGCGCGCTCGGCGAGCCGGGCGCTGCGCTCCTCGTTCTCCGAGCGGTCGGGCCGGTAGACGGCGTCGTGGAACCAGGCGGCGAGCAGCACGGCGTCCGGGTCCTCGGCATGCCCGGCGAGGACCTCGACCTGGTCGAGGACGGCGGTCAGGTGGGTGGTGGTGTGGTAGCGGCGGTGCGGTTCGGCCCAGCGGGCGATCAGGTCCTTGCCGTACGGCACCGGGTCGACGGACTCCGTCTGGCAGCGGCGCAGCAGGTCGCACCAGCGGGCGAGGAGGGCGGAGCCGGATTCGAGTGCGGTGTCAGCCATGAAGGTCATTGTGGGGTACGGGGGGTCGCGGGTACGCGTGCGCATGTGACACCCTGGAGATATGTCTAGACCAATTTTCGAAGTGATCGCGCTCGACGCCCACGACGCCCTCGCGGCCCGCAAGGGCGGCGCGGACCGCCTCGAACTGGTCACCGACATGGCGGCGGACGGCCTGACGCCGTCCCGGGAGACCTTCGCCGCCGTCCGGGCCGCGGTGGACATCCCGGTCCGGGTGATGCTGCGGGCCCGCGCCGACTTCGCCGTGGGCGGCGCCCGTGAGGCGGACGCGCTCTGCGCGGCCGTGGCGGCGCTGCGCGGCGAGGGCGCCGACGAGTTCGTGCTGGGTTTCCTCGACGGCTCGGGCGCGCCGGACCTGGCGGCCGTACGCCGGCTCGTCGACGCGATCGGCTCCGGTGCCCGCTGGACCTTCCACCGCGCCATCGACCACTCCGCCGACCGGGAGGCCGTGCGCTCGGCGGTGCGCGGGCTGCCCGGACTGGACACCTTCCTCACCGCGGGCTCCGCACGCGGTGTGGACGACGGCCTCGGCCGGCTGCTGGCGGAGGCGGGGCGTCCCGGCGAGCCGCAGCTCATGGTGGGCGGCGGGCTCCGCGCGGAGCACCTGCCGCGGCTCCTCGCCGCCGGCATCGACGCCTTCCACGTCGGGGGCGCGGTCCGCCCCGGCGGCTGGGCCGGGGCGGTCGACGCTCAGGCGGTGCGCACCTGGCGCGAACTGCTGGACGCGCCGGTCGCCGTCTCCTGACCGGGCGGCGCCGGGAAACGCCCGAGGGCGGTACCCCCTGCGGGGTACCGCCCTCGGTCTTCTGCCGTGGTGCGGAGTCCTGGTCCCGGAGGATCAGAAGTCCATGTCACCGCCGGGCATGCCGCCGCCGGCCGGGGCAGCGGCCTTCTCCGGCTTGTCGGCGATGACGGCCTCGGTGGTGAGGAAGAGCGCGGCGATGGAGGCCGCGTTCTGCAGCGCGGAGCGCGTCACCTTGGCCGGGTCGATGATGCCCTCACCGATCAGGTCGACGTACTCGCCCGTGGCGGCGTTGAGGCCGTGGCCCGGGGTCAGGTTGCGCACCTTCTCCACCACGACACCGCCCTCGAGGCCGGCGTTGACGGCGATCTGCTTCAGCGGGGCCTCGAGGGCCAGCTTCACGATCGACGCGCCGGTGGCCTCGTCGCCGTCGAGCTCGAGCTTCTCGAACACGTTGGACGCCTGGAGCAGGGCCACGCCACCACCGGCGACGATGCCCTCCTCGACGGCGGCCTTGGCGTTGCGCACCGCGTCCTCGATGCGGTGCTTGCGCTCCTTGAGCTCGACCTCGGTGGCGGCACCGGCCTTGATGACGGCCACGCCGCCGGCCAGCTTCGCCAGACGCTCCTGGAGCTTCTCGCGGTCGTAGTCCGAGTCGCTGTTCTCGATCTCGGCACGGATCTGGTTGACGCGGCCCTGGATCTGGTCCTGGTCGCCGGCGCCGTCCACGATCGTGGTCTCGTCCTTGGTGACGACGACCTTGCGGGCGTGGCCGAGCAGGTCCACGCCGGCGTTCTCCAGCTTGAGGCCGACCTCCTCGGAGATGACGGTGCCACCGGTGAGGATGGCGATGTCACCGAGCATGGCCTTGCGGCGGTCGCCGAAGCCCGGGGCCTTGACCGCGACGGACTTGAAGGTGCCGCGGATCTTGTTGACGACCAGGGTCGACAGGGCCTCCCCGTCGACGTCCTCGGCGATGATCAGCAGCGGCTTGCCGGACTGCATGACCTTCTCCAGCAGCGGGAGCAGGTCCTTGACCGCGGAGATCTTGGAGTTGACGATCAGGATGTACGGGTCGTCGAACGACGTCTCCATACGCTCCAGGTCGGTGGCGAAGTACGCCGAGATGTAGCCCTTGTCGAAGCGCATACCCTCGGTGAGCTCCAGCTCCAGACCGAAGGTCTGGGACTCCTCGACGGTGATGACGCCTTCCTTGCCGACCTTGTCCATCGCCTCGGCGATGAGCTCGCCGATCTGCGGGTCGGCGGCGGAGATGGAGGCGGTGGAGGCGATCTGCTCCTTGGTCTCCACGTCCTTCGCCTGCTCGAGCAGGGCGGCGGAGACGGCCTCGACGGCCTTCTCGATGCCACGCTTCAGCGCCATCGGGTTGGCACCGGCGGCGACGTTGCGCAGGCCCTCGCGGACCAGCGCCTGGGCGAGGACGGTCGCGGTCGTCGTGCCGTCACCGGCGACGTCGTCCGTCTTCTTCGCGACCTCCTTGACCAGCTCCGCGCCGATCTTCTCGTACGGGTCCTCGAGCTCGATCTCCTTGGCGATGGACACACCATCGTTGGTGATCGTGGGGGCGCCCCACTTCTTCTCGAGGACGACGTTGCGGCCCTTGGGGCCGAGGGTGACCTTGACGGCGTCGGCGAGCTGGTTCATCCCGCGCTCGAGACCGCGCCGTGCCTCCTCGTCGAACGCGATGATCTTGGCCATGTGAAGTGGTCCTCCCGGACTTGGGGTCCCCCCGCGGCACACGGCTGCGGGGAAGGATTACTCCAGGACCGTGCCGGCGCCCGCGACGGACGGCCTGCCCTTCCACCGGTTCCTTTCCGGCGGTCGAGCGGGCCTCACCCACTCGGTCCTTTGTCACTCTCAACGTCAGAGTGCTAACGCCAATGATTAGCACTCGCCCTAGGAGAGTGCAAGCCGCTTGGCCGGTGCCGTGGACAACCCGCAGGTCCCGGTCGGCGGGCCGCCGGACAGCACGAAGGCCCGCCCCTGTGCGGGGCGGGCCTCGACGCGTACGTTTGAGCGGCCGTACGCGAAAGTGCTCCGTGGCCGATGCGCGGCGCGTCAGCCGGCTGCGAGACGGACCATGTCCGCCTGCGGCCCCTTCTGGCCCTGCGAGATCTCGAACTCGACCCGCTGACCTTCCTCGAGGGTGCGGTAGCCGTCCATCTGGATCGCGCTGTAGTGCACGAAGACGTCCGCACCACCGTCGACCGCGATGAAGCCGTAGCCCTTCTCCGCGTTGAACCACTTGACGGTGCCCTGAGCCATTCCTAACTCCCCTATTGCTGGCCCTTCGCAGACCCGCACCTCGCGGACCCGGGTCAGACCTCACCCCCTACAGCCAAGGGGGCGTGCGCCGGAACGCGTCGACCGCGGCTGAATGTATCTGCCCGGACGCTGTCTGCAACAGGTCAATCGGACGAGAATTCCGGGCACGAAGAATCGGAAGAAGAGCCTGATCGGCGAATAATCCGGGGCAACTCGGACCGGACATAAGCGGCCAACACGACAATCGCTGCGTGAATTTGGCGATAAATCGCCGACAAGGCCGCCCCGGAGAAGGGGGTTGCGCAGAGCGTTGCAGGGAGTTGCGAGCCGCTCAGGGCAACTGTACAGGCCTTCAACTACCCCTCGAACACACAGGGGTGCCGGGAAGTCCCCGGCACCCCTGTCGCCTCCGCGGTCCGTGCGGCTCAGCAGCCGCCGGCCACCGCCGGGATGATCGAGACGGACGCGCCCTCGCCCACCGTGGTCTGCAGGCCCTCGGAGAAGCGGACGTCGTCGTCGTTCACGTAGACGTTCACGAAGCGGCGCAGCTTGCCCGTGTCGTCCAGGACCCGCGCGGAGATGCCCGGGTGGTTCTGCTCCAGCGAGTCGATGACGTCGGCCAGGGTGCCGCCCTCGGCCGGGACCTCGGCCCGGCCGCCGGTGTAGGTGCGGAGGATGGTCGGGATGCGGACGGTAGCGCTCATGATGCGGGGTTCACCTTCAGTCTGGGTCAGCCGGTGCGATGGGTCAGCCGGCCAGGCCGGCGGCGCGGAACGCGTCGAGGCTCGGGCGGATGGTGGCCGTGGGGCGTGAGGTCGGGGCGACGGCGTCCAGCGTCTTGAGCCCGTCGCCGGTGTTGAGCACGACGGTCTCGCCGGCCGGGTCGAGCTGCCCGGACTCGATGAGCTTGCGCAGCACGCCGACCGTCACACCGCCGGCCGTCTCGGCGAAGATGCCCTCGGTCCGGGCGAGCAGCTTGATCGCGTCCACCACCTGCTCGTCGGTGACGTCCTCTACGGCGCCGCCCGTGCGCCGGGCGATGTCCAGCACGTACGGGCCGTCGGCCGGGTTGCCGATGGCGAGCGACTTGGCGATCGTGTTCGGCTTCTGCGGGCGCACCACGTCGTGGCCGGCCTTGAAGGCGGTGGAGACCGGGGAGCAGCCCTCGGCCTGGGCGCCGTAGATCCGGTAGGGCTTCTCCTCCACCAGGCCGAGCTCGATCAGCTCCCGCAGACCCTTGTCGATCTTCGTCAGCTGCGAGCCCGAGGCGATCGGGATGACGATGTTGTCCGGCAGGCGCCAGCCCAGCTGCTCGCAGATCTCGTACGCGAGCGTCTTGGAGCCCTCGCCGTAGTAGGGGCGCAGGTTGACGTTGACGAAGCCCCAGCCCTCGCCGATCGGGTCGCCGATCAGCTCGCTGCAGAAGCGGTTGACGTCGTCGTAGGTGCCCTCGATGCCGACCAGCTCGCCGCCGTAGACCGCGGCCATGACGACCTTGCCCTCCTCCAGGTCGTGCGGGATGAACACGCAGGAGCGGAAGCCGGCCCGGGCGGCCGCGGCGCCCACGGCGCCGGCCAGGTTGCCGGTGGAGGAGCAGGACAGCGTGGTGAGGCCGAAGGTGCGGGCGGCCTCCAGGGCGATGGCGACGACCCGGTCCTTGAAGGAGTGGGTCGGGTTGCCGGAGTCGTCCTTGATGTGCAGGCCGCCGGTGACGCCCAGTTCGCGGGCGAGGTTGTCGGCCTTGACCAGCTTGGTGAAGCCCGGGTTGAGGTTGGGCTTGGAGGCCACGTCCGCGGGGACGGGCAGCAGCGGCGCGTAGCGCCAGATGTTGTTCGGCCCGGACTCGATCCGCTTGCGGAGGGTCTCGGGGTCGCCGCTCGGAAGGTCGTACGCCACTTCGAGCGGCCCGAAACAGGCCTCGCAGGCGAAAAGGGGCTCCAGCGGGAAGCGCTCGCCGCACTCGCGGCAGGAGAGCGCGGACGCGGGGCCGAAGGCGGAATCGGTGGACGCGGATGCAACGGTCTGCGCAGCCATGTCAGGCGAGGCCCTTTCTCCTCATCTTCCTCACGGCGCATCTCGCCGTGAGACGGAATTGGCACCTTCCCCACCTGGACCTCGCGGTCGGCGGGAGGGTTGCCGGGGCTTCAACGGGCCGTTCCCTCTGCCCCTCTGGATGAGCGGTATGGCGCCGGGCGTACTGCCCGGGCATTTGTCGGACGGGGCGCGATCACCGTGGACATACGATGGTCGTGCCTCGTGTTCAAGACTGTAACCGACGACCTCGAACCTGGTCATGGGCCGTCCGTCCTGCGAGACGGGCAGAAACGGAGCAACCCGGTGCTCGACGAGGTGGCCGGCTGGCTGCAACGGCGGTCCTGGACCGCCGACCGCAGGCCGCTGCCGCAACTGCTCGCCGCCAAGCGCGCCGCGGGCGCGCGCGGCACGGTCAGCGTCGTGCTGCCCGCCCTCGACGAGGAGGCCACGGTCGGGGAGATCGTCGGGACGATCCGCCGCGAGCTGATGAGCGAGGCGGTGCCGCTGGTCGACGAACTCGTCGTGCTGGACTCCGGGTCGACCGACCGGACCGCCGAGGTCGCGGCGGCCGCGGGCGCGGTCGTCGTCCACCGGGACGAGGTGCTCCCGCGGCTGCCCGCGCTGCCCGGCAAGGGCGAGGTGCTGTGGCGCTCGCTGCTCGTGACCCGCGGGGAGATCGTCTGCTTCGTCGACTCCGACCTGCGGGAGTTCGACGCGCGGTTCGTGTCGGGGATCGTCGGGCCGCTGCTCACGGACCCGGACCTGCGGCTGGTCAAGGCGATGTACGACCGGCCGCTGGAGACCGGCGGCACGGTCGTCCCGGCCGGCGGCGGCCGGGTGACGGAGCTGGTCGCGCGGCCGCTGCTCAACCTGCACTGGCCGCAGCTGGCGGGGTTCGTCCAGCCTCTCGGCGGGGAGTACGCGGCGCGGCGCTCGCTGCTGGAGCGGCTGCCGTTCCCCGTGGGGTACGGGGTGGAGCTCGGGCTGCTGGTGGACGCGCTCAACACGGTCGGGCTCGACGCCCTGGCCCAGGTCGACGTCGGCGTCCGGCACCACCGGCACCAGGACGGCCAGGCCCTGGGCCGCATGGCGGCGGCGATCTACCGGACGGCGCAGATCCGCCTGGCGCGGGGCCATCTCGTGCGGCCCTTCCTCACGCAGTTCGACCGCGCCCCGGGCGGCGGTTTCGAGCCGCACGTCCACGAGGTCGCGACGGAGGAGCGCCCCCCGATGCGCACGATCCCCGAGTACGCACGCCGCCGCGCGGTGGCGTGACCCCGGGGCGGTATCTGCGCCGGACCGCGACGGGGCGCGGCCGGAAACCCCCGGCTGGGCTAGCTCGTACGTTTGCGATCAGGGATGCGTGGCTAGGCTGGCCGCATGGTCGCATCGCATGCCGCGCGCGTTCTGGTCGCGTCCAACCGCGGCCCCGTGTCGTACAGCCTCCGCGAGGACGGCACGCTCGCCCCCCGCCGCGGCGGGGGCGGACTCGTGTCGGGCCTGAGCGCCATCGGGCCGGACGCGGACGCCGTCTGGGTCTGCGCGGCCCTGGGCGACGGGGACCGGGCCGCCGTACTGCGCGGTGCCGGGGGCGCGGGCCGGCTGCCCACCGCCGACACCGGCGGCCAGCACGTACGGATGCTGGACATCCCGGCGGACACCTTCGCGTCGGCCTACAACGGCATCGCCAACTCGGTCCTGTGGTTCGTCCACCACATGCTGTTCCAGACCCCGCTGGAGCCCGTCTTCGACGAGGACTTCCGCGAGCAGTGGGCGGCGTACGTGGCGTACAACGCCGCCTTCGCCGACGCGCTCGCCGACGAGGCGGCCCAGGGCGCGGCCGTGCTGGTGCAGGACTACCACCTGGTGCTGGTGCCGCAACTGCTCCGCTCGCGCCGCCCCGACCTGCGCATCGGCCACTTCTCGCACACCCCGTGGGCCCCGCCGGACTACTTCCGCCTGCTGCCGGACGACGTCGCCGCGGAGGTGCTGAGCGGCATCCTCGGCGCCGACCGGGCCTGTTTCCTGACCCGCCGCTGGGCGGACGCCTTCGCCGCGTGCTGCGCGGACGTGCTGGGCGCCTCCGTCATCCGCGACGCGGGCAGCCTGACGGTCACCCACCGGGGCCGCACCACGCGGATCGGGGTGCACGGCCTCGGCGCGGACGCCGACTTCCTGCGGGAGCGGGCGCACCGGCCGGACGTGGACGAGCGCCTGGCGGCGCTGCAGGAGGCCGTGGGCGGCCCGGACCGCAAGGTCATCGTGCGCGTGGACCGCACCGAGCTGTCGAAGAACATCGTGCGCGGCCTGCTCGCGTACGCGCAGCTGCTGCGCGACCACCCCGAATGGCAGGGGCGCGTGGTGCACATCGCCTTCGCCTACCCCTCCCGGCACGACCTGGCCGTCTACCGGGAGTACACGGACGAGGTCTCCGACCTCGCCGAGGAAATCAACGAGGAGTTCGCGACGCCTGGCTGGCAGCCGGTGGTCCTGCACGTCAAGGACGACTTCGCGCGCTCCCTGGCCGCCTACCGCCTGGCGGACGTCGCGCTGGTCAACCCGATCCGCGACGGCATGAACCTGGTGGCCAAGGAGATCCCGGTCGTCTCGGACGACGGCGTGGCGCTGGTGCTCTCCCGCGAGGCGGGGGCGTACGAGGAGCTGGGCGACGACGCGTTCGTGGTCAACCCGTACGACATCCGGGCCACGGCCAACGCCCTCCACCAGGCACTGTCCGTGTCGCACGGCGAGCGGGCCGAGGCCACCAAGCGACTCGTGGCGGCCTCGACGGCGCTCCCCCCGCAGCAGTGGTTCCTGGACCAGCTGCGGGCACTGGGCTAGACCCGGGCCGGCGCTACGCCCCGACCGGTGTCCTGTCCGGCGCGGGGCGGCCCTCGCGCAGGCCCAGCCGTTCGCTCGGCACCTTGTGGGTCTCACGGGCGGTGAGCGCGGCGAGCACCGGGGGCACGCAGAGGGCGGCGGTGAACAGGGCGACCGCGCCCCAGTCGTCGCCGTCGGGGCCGGCGATCTGCGCGGCGAAGGTGACCGCGAACCCGGCGATGGCGAAGCCGATCTGGGTGCCGAGCGCCATGCCCGAGAGGCGGACGCGGGTGGAGAACATCTCGCCGTAGAAGGACGGCCACACACCGTTGGCGGCGCTGTAGACGACACCGAAGGCGAGCACGCCGAAGAGCAGGACCAGCGGGTACGAGCCGGTGGAGATGGCCCACAGGTAGGCGGCCATCATCACGGCGCTGCCGGCCGCGCCCGCGAGGTAGACGGGGCGCCGGCCGACGCGGTCGGAGAGGTGGGCCCACAGCGGGATGGCGACGAGGGCGGCGAGGTTGGCCAGGGCGCCGACCCACAGCATGTCGGAGCGGTCCAGGCCCACCGCGTCACTGGTCGCGTAGGCCAGCGCCCAGACGGTGAAGATGGTGCTCACGGACGCGACGAGGGCACCGGCGATCACCCGCAGGACGTCCGCCCAGTGGTCGCGGAGCAGGACGAGCAGCGGCATCCTGGCGACGCCCTCGGCCGCGGCGGCCTGCTGCACGAAGGCCGGGGTCTCCTCGACGTTGCGGCGGATGAACCAGCCGACGACGGCGACCGCGACGCTCAGCCAGAACGGTATCCGCCAGCCCCAGGTGAGGAGTCGGTCCTCGGGGAGGGACGCGACGGGGATGAAGACGAGGGTGGCCAGCAGCTGCCCGGCCTGGGTGCCGTTGAGGGTGAAGCTGGTGAAGTAGCCGCGGCGGTGCGGCGGTGCGTGCTCCAGGGTCATCGAGTTGGCGCTGGCCTGCTCCCCGGCGGCGGAGATCCCCTGCAGGACGCGGAGCAGGACGAGGAGTACCGGGGCCGCGCCGCCGATCTGCGCGCGGGTGGGCAGGCAGCCGATGAGGAACGTCGACACGCCCATCAGCAGCAGCGTGAAGAGCATGATCCGCTTGCGTCCGAGGCGGTCCCCGAAGTGACCGAGGAAGAGCGCGCCGAAGGGGCGGGCGGCGTAGGCGACTCCGAAGGTGGCGAGCGACAGCAAGGTCGCCGTGGCCGGGTCCGACTCGTCGAAGAAGACCTTCGGGAAGATCAGCGCGGCGGCGCTGCCGTAGATGAAGAAGTCGTAGTACTCCAGCGCGCTGCCGATCCAGGCCGCGAGTGCGGCCTTGCGCGGCTGGCCCTGCTGGGCTGCGGGGACGGTCACGGCGGTGCTCCTTCGGGAGGGACCGGCCGGGGCGCGGACGGGGACCCCGGCTAATTAACCCACTGGATAGTTAATAGCGGGTGGCTACGGATGGTGGGGCAGCCTCTCCCGGGTGTCAAGGGGTCGCGTCGGAGGATCAGCGGACGACCTGCGGACGGGCGGCGGACGGGCGCGGGCGATCGGCCGCCGGGCCGTCAGCCGGCGGTGCGCTCCGCCGTCAGATAGGCGATCACCATGTCGCCGAGCATCGCCCGGTAGTGCTCGCGACGGTCCGCGGCGACCAGGTCGCGGCCGAACAGGGCGCCGAAGGTGTGCCGGTTGGCGACCCGGAAGAAGCAGAAGGAGCTGATCATCGCGTGCAGGTCGACGGCGTCGACGTCGGCCGTGAACAGACCCGACCTGCGGCCGGCCGCCAGGATGCGGCGCAGCACGTCGATGGCGGGCGAACTGAGCGCGCTGAGCTGCTCCGAGGCGGCCATGTGCTCGGCCTCGTGGATGTTCTCGATGCTCACCAGCCGGATGAAGTCCGGGTGGGCCTCGTGGTGGTCGAAGGTCAGCTCGGCGAGCCTGCGGATGGCGGCCACCGGGTCCAGGTGGTCCACGTCGAGGTCCTGCTCGGCCTGCCGGATCACGGAGTAGGCGCGCTCCAGCACGGCCGTGAACAGCTGTTCCTTGCCGCCGAAGTAGTAGTAGATCATCCGCTTGGTGGTGCGGGTGCGGGCGGCGATCTCGTCGACCCGGGCCCCGGCGTAGCCGGCGCGGGCGAACTCCTCCGTGGCCACGTCCAGGATCTCGTTGCGGGTGCGGGCCGCGTCGCGCGTCCGCCCGCCCGTCCGCGCCGGCTGTTCCGCAGTGGCCATCCGCTTCCTTCGCTCGGTCCCGTGCTCGCGATTGTAGGGGGGCCGCCTGACGGCCGGTCTTCCCACCGCCGCCCCGCCCTGGTATTACTAACGGACCAGTTCGTACATTAATCGAGGATCGAGGAGCCACGGTGCCCCAGGACTCGTATCTCGTCGGCCTGATCGGCTCCGGCATCGGACCCTCGCTCAGCCCCGCGCTCCACGAGCGCGAGGCGGCCCGCCAGGGCCTGCGCCTGGTCTACCGGCTGCTCGACCTCGACGTGCTCGGCGTCCCGCCCTCCGCGGTCGGCCGCCTCGTACGGGCCGCGCGGGACACCGGCTACGACGGGCTGAACATCACCCATCCCTGCAAGCAACTGGTGATCGAGCACCTCGACGCGCTCTCCCCGCAGGCCGAGGCGCTCGGTGCCGTGAACACCGTGGTCTTCCGGGACGGCCGTGCCACCGGCCACAACACCGATGTGACCGGCTTCGCGGCCTCCTTCGCCCGCGGCCTGCCCGACGTTCCCATGGAGAGCGTCGTACAGCTCGGCGCGGGCGGCGCGGGGACCGCCGTCGCCCACGCGCTGCTCACCCTCGGCACCGGGCGGCTCACCGTCGTGGACGCCCTCGCGGACCGCGCGGCGGACCTCGCGGCCGCCCTGGAGCGGCACTTCGGCCCCGGCCGGGCGGTCGCCGGCGCACCCGCCGGGCTGTCCGCGCTCCTGCCCGCCGCCGACGGCCTGGTGCACGCCACCCCCACCGGCATGGCCGCCCACCCCGGACTGCCGCTCCCGGCACGGCTGCTGCGTCCGCGGCTGTGGGTCGCGGAGGTGGTCTACCGGCCGCTGGAGACCGAACTGCTGCGCACCGCCCGCGCGTCGGGCTGCGCCACGCTCGACGGCGGCGGCATGGCCGCCTTCCAGGCCGCGGACGCCTTCCGGCTCTTCACCGGCCGTGAACCCGGCAGCGCCCGGATGCTCGCCGACATCGCGGAACTCGCCGCGGGCGCCCCCGGTGCCGCCGGCGCCTGGAACTGAGGCGTCCGAGACCCACCGCAGCAAGGAGGAACCCCCGTGCGCACGTCCATCGCCACCGTCTCGCTCAGCGGCCCCCTCACCGAGAAGCTCGGCGCGGCCGCCCGCGCCGGGTTCGACGGCGTGGAGGTCTTCGAGAACGACCTGCTGGCCGCGCCGATCGCCCCGGAGGAGATCCGGGCGCGTGCCGCCGACTTCGGGCTGGCCATCGACCTCTACCAGCCCCTGCGCGACGTCGAGGCCGTGCCCGAGGACGTCTTCGCCCGCAACCTGCGCCGGGCGGAGCACAAGTTCCGGCTGACGCGGCGGCTCGGCGCGGACACCGTGCTGGTCTGCTCCAGCGTCTCGCCGCTCGCCCCGGACGACGACGCGCTCGCCGCCGACCAGTTGCGCAGGCTGGCGGAGCTGGCCGCGGAGCACGGGGTCAAGGTCGCCTACGAGGCCCTGGCATGGGGCCGTCGGGTGAACACCTACGACCACGCCTGGCGCATCGTCGAGGCCGCGGACCACCCGGCGCTCGGGGTGTGCCTGGACAGCTTCCACATCCTCGCCAAAGGCTCCGACCCCAAGGGCATCGAGGACATCCCCGGCGGGAAGATCTTCTTCCTGCAGCTGGCCGACGCCCCGCCGATGGCGATGGATGTGCTCCAGTGGAGCCGCCACTACCGGTGCTTCCCCGGACAGGGCGGCCTCGACGTCGCCGGGCTGGTCGGGCACGTCCTGCGCGCCGGGTACGAGGGGCCGCTCTCGCTGGAGGTCTTCAACGACGTCTTCCGCCAGGCCGACGCGGGCCGCACCGCCGTGGACGCCCAGCGTTCGCTGCGGCTGCTGCAGGAGGCCGTCGGCACCGACGCGCCGCCCCCGCCCGTGGTGCCCGGCGGGATCGCCTTCGCCGAACTCGCGACGCCCGACACCGAGCCGCTCACCACGCTGCTGGGGGCGCTCGGCTTCACCCGCACCGCCCGGCACCGCGGCAAGCCGGTCGAGCTGTGGCAGCAGGGCGAGGCCCGCGTCCTGCTCAACACCGCACCCGCCGAGGGGCGGGAGGGCCGGGGACCGGAGCTCGCCGCGGTCGGCCTGGAGTCCCCCGACCCGGCCGGCGCCGCCCGGCGGGCGGAGGCGATGCTGGCGCCGGTCCTGCCCCGCCGCCGCGCCCCCGGGGACGCGCCGCTCGACGCGGTGGCCGCGCCCGACGGCACCGAGCTGTTCTTCGTGGCCACCGACACCACGGGCACCGAGGGCTGGCTCGCCGACTTCGCGCCGCTCGGCGCCCATACCGACACCGGCCCCGGCTCCGACACCGGCGGGATCGCGGACGGGGGCACCGGCATCCGGCGCGTCGACCATCTGGCGCTCACCCAGCCGTGGCACCGCTTCGACGAGGCCGCGCTCTTCCACCGCGGCGTCCTCGGGCTCCGCCCGCAGGAGAGCGTCGACGTCGCCGACCCCTACGGGCTGCTGCGCAGCCGTGCCGTCACGAGCCCCGACGGCGGCGTCCGCATCGTGCTGAGCGTCGGCCCCGCGCCCGCCGACGACCGGACGGCCCACGCCCAGCACATCGCCCTGGCCACGGACGACCTCGTCGCCACCGCGCGCCGCGTCCGGGCCGCGGGCGGCCGCCTGCTCGCCGTTCCGGCGAACTACCACGACGACCTCGCGGCGCGGTTCGACCTCACCCCCGACGAACTGGAGACCTACCGCGAACTGGGCATCCTCTACGACCGCGACGCCCACGGCGCCTTCCTGCACTGCTACACCGAGACGGTGGGCCGCGTCTTCTTCGAGGTCGTCCAGCGTGCCGCCTACCGCGGCTACGGGGCCTCCAACGCCCCCGTCCGCCTCGCCGCGCAGCACGCGGGCCGGCTGATCGGCTGAGCCGGGCCGGCGTCGCCGACGGCCCCGGTCAGCGGGAGCGTGAGGGCGCCCGCCGGCTGATCCCCAGCCGGATGCGCCCGCCGGTCGTGCCCAGGGCCAGGTACAACTCCACCTCCGGCAGCGGTGCGCGGCGGGCGAGCGGGTCGAGCCCCACGACCAGCGCGACCGGTCCGCCGCTCGCGACGAAGGCGGACCACCGCTCACCGGCCGCGACCTCCAGTAGCGCCCCGCCGTCCGCGCCGCGCACCACCGCCCGCCCGGCACTGCGGACGGCGATCCGCTCGCCGAGCTCCGGCAGCCGCCGCCCGGGCTCGGCGAGCCCGAGGAGGGCGGCGAGTTCCGCCGTGCCGCGCCCCTGCGGGTGGGCCAGCAGCAGGAACGCCACCGGGCCGAACGCCGTGTCGTCCAGCCAGGTCCACGAGGCGGGCCTCACCGCAGCACCACCCAGACCTGCTTGCCGTCGGGCGTCGGCCGCACGCCCCACCGGTGGGCCGCCGCCGCGATCAGGTGCAGGCCGCGCCCGCGTTCGGCCGCCCAGTCCGGCGGCCCGGGGGCCGGGACCGGCAGGACGGGCGAACGGTCGCTGACCGCGGCCCGCACCCCCTCCGCGGCCAGGTCGACCAGGGTCAGCTCGCACTCCGGGGAGCCCGCGTGCCGGTGCACGTTGGCGAGTATCTCCGTGACGCACAGCGCGGCGGCGGCCGCCAGGTCCTCGCGCCCCCAGGCGCGGAGCTGTTCGCGTACGGCCCGGCGGACCTCGGCGATACGGGCGGGCTCGGCGACGACGCGCATCGCCGCCGCGGGTGGAGATTCCTGCGTCATGGGTCCAACGGTTCCCTGCCGTGGCTAGCCTGACCAGGGCGGATCTGACCCCTGGTCAGTTGTGTCGGGGCCGGTCCGCGGCTGTGTACGGCGTGTGTACCGGGAGGTGGTGCCGTGTCCGCGAAGGGCGAGGGCTCGGCCAGCATGCGGATGTTCGGCTCCGTGGCGCGGTCCCTGCGGGAGGCCCGCGGGGTCTCGACCGACGAACTGGCCGCGCACGTGGGCTACTCGAAGTCGCTGGTCGTCAAGATCGAGCGCGGCGAGCGGATGCCGCCGCCGGCGTTCGTGGAGAAGGCGGGAATCCTGCTGGGCGACGGCGGCGGGGTGCTGCGGTCCGCGGCGTGCCATCTGGAACGCGCCGAGTTCCCCTCCTGGTTCGAGGAGTACGCGGAGCTGGAGCGCGTGGCGGTGAGCCTCTACAAGTACGACACGCACGTCATCAACGGCCTGCTGCAGACCGAGGACTACGCCCGCGTGGTGCTCGGCGCCTACTGCCCGACGCTGGAGACGGAGGAGGTCGAGCGCCGCGTACGCGCCCGGCTGGCCCGGCAGTCGCTCCTGACCCGCGCTCCCGCCCCGCAGCTCGCCTTCGTCATCGAGGAGTGGGTGCTGCGCCGCCCGGTCGGCGGACGGGCCGTCCACCGGAGCCAGTTGGAGCGGCTGCTGGAGGCCGCCGCGCTGCGCCATGTCACGGTCCAGGTCATGCCGCTCTCCCACGCGGCGCACGCCGGTTTCGACGGCCCCATGACCCTGCTGGAGACGCCGGATCTGCGGCTGCTCGCCTATCTCGAAGTCCAGGGCCGCAGCGTGCTGGCGGACGGCCGGAACGAGGTCAGCAAACTCCACCAGCGCTATGCGATGATCCGCTCACAGGCCCTCAGCGTGGGGGACTCCGCCAGTGTGATCGAGCAGATTGCGGGGGAGCTATGACATCCCGACTCGCCTGGTACAAGAGCAGTTTCAGCGGCAGCGAGGGCGGCGACTGCGTCGAGGTCGCCCGTGCCCCCGGCGCCGTGCACGTGCGGGACTCCAAGGACCCCGCCGGGCCCGCGCTGGCCTTCACCGGCGAGGCGTGGACGGCGTTCGTCGCCTTCGCCGCCGACAACACCGGGACACCGGTAGAGTAATCGGCCGATCACCCTTCGTGCCCAGCGCATGAAGCGGCCCCCAGTGGTGCGCCAACACCGGCCGGGGGCCTACACCTACGAGGCTTACACAGGAGCCCGCGGATGATTCGTCATGCTATCCCGCCGTCCCGTTTCTTCTCCCAGACGCCGAACGACCTCATCCGCCATCCGCGCCTGAACGGCACCGCCGTACGGCTGCTGCAATGGGCGCTCTCCCTGCCGGAGGGGTCCCGGGAGACCCTGCAGTCCATCGGCGAGAAGATGCCCGAAGGGCGCATCGCCCTGCGCCGGGCCCGGCAGCAGCTGGAGGCGGAGGGCTATGTGCACACCCGCCGCACCCAGAGCCCCGAGACCGGCCGCTGGACGACCCGGGTACTCGTCTCCAACGTGCCGTTGCGCGACCCCGCGGAGATCGAGGCGGCCTTCGCGGCTCCGGGTGGCAGCGTCCTGACCGCCGGTGCGCCGTCCGTACGGGCCGTCGGCGCATCCCCCAAGGGGGAGAACAAGGAGGAGAACACCTCCCACCCCGAGCCCCCCGCCGACGAGCCGCTGGTCGCCCGCGCGGCGGCCGCGCTGCAGCGCCTGGGACGGCGGGAGGCCAGGCTCGCCCTCGGCGTGGCCGAGGCCGTGCGGCTGGCCCCGCTCGCCGCCCGCTGGTTGGCCCACGGCGTAAGCGAGCTGGAACTGCGCACCGCCCTGTCCTCCGGGCTGCCGCACACCGTCCACTCACCCGCAGGCTTCGTCGCCCGGCGCCTGCGCGACAAGCTCCCCGCACCGCGCCCCGCCCGCGACCCCGCCGCCCCGGCGACCCCGCTCCCCGAGTGCCCCGGCTGCGGCGACCCGCTGCCGCCCGGCCGGACCGGCCCCTGTCCGCCCTGCTCCACCGCCGCCCCCGCACCCGACGCCGCGTCGGACACTCCGCGCGGCGCCGCACTGGTCCGCGCGGGCATCACGCGACAGCGGCCCCGTGTGAAGCCGTCAACGGTCGCCGATATCATCTACGGCTCATTTTGATATCGCTGAGCCGGACACCCGTGCCGGAGGAGGCTCGCATGACCCGCACCGTCATAGACGTCGACGACCAGATGCTGGCGGAGGCGGCTGAGATCTTCGGGACCACGACCAAGGTCGCCACGGTGAACGCCGCCCTGGAAGACGCGATCAAGCGCCGCAAGCGCGCCTCGTTCCTCAACTGGCTTGAGGATGGCGGCCTTCCGGACCTCACCGGCGAGGGCGCGTCGGCGGACGACCCGAACCGGGCCGCATGAGGGACCGCTTCCTCATCGACGAGTCCGCCCTTGCGCGCTACCCGAAGCCTTCGGTGAAGGCCGTGATCAAGCCCCTCCACAACGCGGGGCTGCTCGCCGTCTGCGGCGCCGTCGAACTGGAGGTACTGCACAGCGCGCGGTCCGAGACCGACGCGGACCGCATCCGCGACGGGATGCGGGGATTCGACCGGCTGCCGACGCCGGACGAGGCCTGGGACCGCGCACCGGACGTGCAGACGCGCCTCATCACCACAGGCAACTGGAAGGCCCTGTCGCTTGCGGACCTGATCATCGGGGCGACCGCGGAGCGGCACGGCGTGACCGTCCTGCACTACGACGGCGACTTCGACCTGATCGCCGGCGTCACCGGCCAACCCGTGCGATGGGTGGTCCCGCCCGGGACGGCCGACTGACGGACACCCTCCCCGTCCCAAGCGACGGGGATTCCCGGCCCACGTGGGCTGGGGACCGGCGGTCGGCCGGCGCTTGCACGATCGGCACCGGCCGGGTCGAGACCAGCCCGGACCGGCATCACGCGGGCGGAGTTCCCGCCCCTGCGGGACACGGCTTCGCACGCGGTGCGTTCCGCCGCTCCGTCAGATCTCGGCCCGGACACCGTTCATCCTCTTTGGTCACTCAAAGTGCGGAACGCCTCGCACAAGGTGACGATGAGCGCAATCGCTTCGACCCGGAGCGAGCTCCTTCCGTCATCTTCGAAGGCAGAGAGATGAACATACGAGCGAAGAAGACCCTGCCCGGTCGACCCCGTCGTAATGTGCTTTGGGGTGTCGCCGGAACCATGACGGTCGCTGCCGCGGTCGTCACGACCACCGCATTCGTCGCCCCCCTGAACGCCACCGCCGCCGCGCGCACCGCCGCGGTCGCCGAAGACGCCGCCGGAAACCCCGTCCAGGGCAATGGCAACCGTGACAACTTCGGGCGGCTGAGGACCGCCGAGTTCCTGGGTGTCTCCGCCGTCGTGCCCTCGGGCGCGACGCAGACCGTCTCGGCGCGCTGCCCCTCGCGCACCGAGGTCACCGGCGGCGGTTTCGTCCTCAGCGACCCCGTCCTGGTCGTGCTGACGAGCCAGCGGTCCGGCAACGGATGGACGGTCACGGTCCGGAACACCGACGGCGTGATGATCAGGCCCACCGCCCGCGCCGTCGTGGAGTGCGCCGCGATCGTCCGCGACAACAACAACAACTGGTGACCCCACCCCTTCCACGTGCCACCGCCCCGGCCCCCCGTCACACAGGAACGGGGGACCGGGGCGGGCCGTGCCCGGCCGGGCGTCAGGCGCGCTTGCCCGCCGACTCCGCCGCGAAGCAGACCGCGACGCCCAGCACGACCAGGAGGACGCACACGTAGATCTCGTAGCCGTCCAGGAAGCCGATCCGGTGCGTCAGCGCCCACAGCCGGAACCAGCCGCCGGTGAGCTGGTAGGCGATGCCGCCGATGCCCTGGGAGAGCAGTACGAAGCCGAGGAAGCCGAGGAATCCCTTCATGCCACGAGGCTAGGGAGCGGGCGCCCGCGTCGGCTGTCGGCGAAAGTCGCCGATCGCGCGGGGGCTGTCGTCCGAAAGTCTCGACTTGGGGCGCGGGGGTGGTGCCGGCGCCCCGGGACCGTACATTCGGAGGAATGCGACGCGTACGGAAGGGCCTCGTCGCCGACATCGCGGTCTTCCTCGGTGCGGCGGCCTTCTCCGTGCTGTCCGTGGACGGGGTGGGCGCCTCGATCGGCCCCGTCGAGCAGGCCGTCAGCGCGGCCGCGTGCGCGGCCCTGTTCCTGCGGCGGCGGTGGCCGGTGCAGTTGGCGGTGGTGCTGCTGGTGGCCGGGTGGTTCGCGCACCTGGTCGGCGGCCCGACCGCGGTGGCGGTCTTCACCGTGGCGGCGTACCGGCCGCTGCGCACGACGGCCTGGGTGGCGGCCCTGGCGTTCGCGCCGCTGCCGCTGTTCGTGGCGCGGGGCCCCGACCCGGACCTGCCGGAGACGGGCTCGGCGATGACCTTCTTCGTGATCATGGCGGGTTCGATCGGCTGGGGGCTCTACGTGCGCTCCCGGCGCCAGCTGCTGGCCTCGTACGCCGAACGCGGTCGGCGGCAGGCCCGCGAGGAGATCGCGCGGGAGATGCACGACGTGCTGGCGCACCGGCTGTCGCTGCTGAGCGTCCACGCGGGAGCGCTGGAGTTCCACCCGGGGGCGTCCCCCGCGGAGATCGAGCGGGCCGCCGGGGTGATCCGGGAGAGCGCGCACCAGGCGCTGGACGACCTGCGCGGCATCATCGGCGTCCTGCGCGAGCCGGCCGGGCCCGCCACGGCGGACGGCGCGGGCGGTCGGCCGCAGCCCACGCTGGCGGACGTGCCGCGGCTGGTGGAGGAGTCGCGGGACGCCGGGATGCGGATCGTGCTGGAGGCGGACGACGACGCCGTGTCGTCGGCGGCCCCCGCCGCCTCGGGGCGCACGGCCTACCGCATCGTGCAGGAGGGGCTGACCAACGCCCGCAAGCACGCCCCCGGCACGGAGGTGACCGTGCGTCTCGCCGGCGGTCCCGCGCGGGGTCTGACGGTCGAGGTCAGCAACCCGGTGCCGGCCGCGGCGGCCGTGGTGCCCGCCATCCCCGGCGCCGGGCAGGGGCTGATCGGGCTGACGGAGCGGGCCTCGCTCGCCGGGGGCGACCTGGAGCACGGCCGCTCCGGCGGTGACTTCCGGGTGCGCGCCTGGCTACCGTGGGCGGCGTGAGGATGGTGCGGCTGCTGCTGGTGGACGACGACCCGCTGGTGCGGGCAGGGCTGCGGATGATGCTCGGCGGGGCACCGGACGTCGAGGTCGTCGCCGAGGCGGCCGACGGCGGCGAGGTCGCGGCGCTGGTCCGGGAGCACTCCCCCGACGTGGTGCTGATGGACATCCGCATGCCCGTCGTGGACGGGCTCACGGCGACCGAGGCGCTGCGGGCGCGGCCCGGCGCGCCGGAGGTGATCGTGCTCACCACCTTCAACACCGACGAGCACGTGCTGCGGGCGCTGCGCGCCGGCGCCGCGGGGTTCGTCCTGAAGGACACCGCGCCCCGCGAGATCGTGGAGGCGGTACGGAAGGTGGCGGCCGGCGAACCGGTGCTGTCCCCCGCGGTGACACGGCAGTTGATCGCCCAGGTCGCCGGCTCCGACGCCGAGGGCGGACGCGGCGCGCGGTCCACCGCCCGGCGCAGGCTCGCCTCGCTGGGCGAGCGGGAGCACGAGGTCGCCCTCGCCATCGGGGAGGGCCGGTCCAACGCGGAGATCGCGGCCGGCCTCCACATGAGCGTGCCGACGGTGAAGACCCACGTCTCCCGCATCCTCGGCAAGCTCGGCCTGAACAACCGGGTCCAGATCGCCGTCCTCGTCCACGACGCGGGCTCCCCGGGCCGCGGCTGACGGGGTGGGGTGACGGGGCGGGGCCGTCGGCCTGCCATGGGTGCGGAGCCGGGCTGCTTAGGGTGCGGTCATCAGCACCCGCAGAGAGCGAGAGACCCCATGACCACCGGCACCCGCAGGACCGTCCTGATCACCGGCACCTCCTCCGGCATCGGCCTGGCCGCCGCCGTCGCCGCCGCCCGCGCCGGCTGGGACGTCGTCGCGACCATGCGCGACCCCGGGAAGGCGGACGCCCTCGGCAAGGCCGCGGCCGGGGCGGGGGTCGCCGACCACGTCCACGTCAGGCGGCTGGACGTGACCGACGCCCGGCTCGTCGCAGCCGTCGTGGAGGACGCCGTCGTGGAGTTCGGCCGCCTGGACGCGGTGGTCAACAACGCCGGCGCCGGGCACGTCGGCACGATCGAGCTGGAGACGGTCGCGGACGTCCGCGCCACGATGGAGGTCAACTTCTTCGGCGTCGTCGAGGTCACCAAGGCCGCGATGCCGCACCTGCGCGCCTCGGGCGGACGGCTGGTCACCGTCACGAGCGTGGGCGGCGTCGTCGGTCAGCCCTTCAACGAGGCGTACTGCGCCGCGAAGTTCGCGGTCGAGGGCTACATGGAGTCGCTCGCGCCCGTGGCGGCCGCGGTCGGGGTCACCGTGAGCGTCGTCGAACCGGGCGCGGTCGGCAGCGAGTTCGTCGCCAACCTCGGCATCGACATCCCCGCGTACGCGGCGGCCGCGGGGCCCTACCGGCCCGCGTTCACCCACTACCTCGACCGCACCACTCAGGCGTTCGCGGCCGCCCAGACCATCGACGAGGCCGCGGCGCCCATCGTCGCGGTCCTGGCCGCCGAGCGGCCGCCCTTCCGCGTCCAGACCTCGCCGCGGGCCAAGGAGTTCACGGGCGTGAAGCTCGCGGACCTCGACGGGTCCGCGGTTCAGTCGCTGACCGGCGGGTGGGTCTCGGCGCCGTCCTGAGCGTCCCGCTCCTCAAGGGCGTCCGCGAGGGCGTCGACCAGCGCGACGACGCCCTCCGGGCCGTCCACGACGAGGTCGGCCCGGGCGGCCAGTTCGGCCACCTCCGCGCTGCCGCTGCACACCAGCACACCGGGGAGGCCGTCGGCGCGCCGCTTCTCCACGGCGCCGAAGGCGGCCAGGTCGCCCAGGTCGTCACCGGCGTACAGCACGGGACCGGCGCCGACCTCGCGCAGGTAGTCGTTGAGGGCCACGCCCTTGTCCATCCCGGGCGGCCGCAGCTCCAGCACCATCCGGCCCGGCTCCACGATCAGCCCGTGGCGGTCGGCCAGTTCGCGCAGCGGCCCGCTCAGCGACTCGAACGCCGCCTGCGGATCCTGCGTGCGGCGCGTGTGGACGGCCACCGCGCGGCCCTTGTCCTCCACCCACGTGCCCCGCCAGGCCCCGATCGCGTCCAGCACGCCCGGCAGTTCGGCCCGCACCGCGTTGACCCCGGGGTGCGTGCCGGGCGCCTTGACCTCGCCGGAACGGGCGTCCCAGCGCTCGGCGCCGTAGTGGCCCAGCACGACCATGTGCTCCAGCGCGGGTACGCCGGCGAAGCCTCCGTACCGCACGGCCACGCCCGCGGGGCGGCCCGTCACGACCACGACGGACCCGATCCGCGGCGCCAACCGGGCCAGCGCGGCGGCGGCGCGGGGATGGGCCCGCGCGGCGTCCGGATCCGGCACGATCGGGGCCAGCGTCCCGTCGAAGTCCAGTGCCAGCACGGCCCTGCGGGGCTCCGCGAGCAGTGCGGCCAGGCCGTCCTTGCCCTCGGGCGTCGTCGGTACCGGCAGTTCGTCCCTGCGGCTGCGGCTCATGCCCACGACCATACCGACCCCTGCGGGGGGCGTGCCCGGCGTACGGAAGCATCCCGCCTCCGGCGGTGTTCCCGGGGCCGGTCGGCGGGCGTGAGGCTGTGGGTGGGGAGGCCGGGGCCCCACCCTCCCCAGCCGCAGCCCGCGTCCTTGCGCCCGTAGGGCGCGAGACGGCGGGACGGCCGAACATCCGTACCGGGGACAGCCGGTCACCGCCGGACGGCGTCAGCGGTGGGTGCGGTGGGTGTCGCGGGTGCGGCGGAGGCGGTTGACCGTGACGGGGTCGTGCGCGAGGGCGCGGGGGTCGTCGAGGAGGGCGTTGAGCAGCTGGTAGTAGCGCGTGGGGGAGATGCCGAGGCGTTCGCGGATCGCGCGCTCCTTCGCGCCGGGGCCCGCCCAGGCGCGGCGGGCGATGTCGAGGACTGCGCGGTCCTGTTCCGTCAGCCCGTCCCCCGGGGAGGCCGCGTCCGCCCCGCTCTCGTCCCGTTCCATCGGACAACCATATCCGCGGCGCCGGCGACCCCGCTGCGTGATGATCCGATCGCACGGAGTCCCCGTCCGGGCGGTCCATGAGGTCTACACCACTTGCCCCGCGCACGGCACGCGATCTCTTTCCACGAGTGGACTAGACCTTTTGTGGTGTACCGCGCGACACTGTCCCCCGTGAGACACGTCATCGCCCTCGATGTGGGCGGCACCGGCATGAAGGCCGCGCTGGTCGCGACGGACGGCACGCTGCTGCACGAGGCGCGCCGCCCGACCGGCCGGGAGCGCGGCCCGGACGCCGTGGTCGAGTCCCTGCTCGACTTCGCCGCGGATCTTCGGGCGTACGGAGAAAGCGCTTACGGCGAGCCCGCCGCCGCGGCCGGCGTCGCCGTGCCCGGGCTGGTCGACGAGCGGGCCGGCGTCGCGGTCTACTCCGCGAACCTCGGCTGGCGCGACGCGCCCCTGCGCGACCTGCTCACCCGCCGCCTCGACGGCACCCGCGTGGCCCTCGGCCACGACGTGCGCGCCGGCGGCCTCGCCGAGGGCCGGCTGGGCGCGGGGCGGGGCGCCGAGCGGTTCCTGTTCGTGGCCCTGGGCACCGGCATCGCCGGGGCGATCGGCATCGAGGGCCGGGTCGAGGCCACCGAACTCGGGCACATCGTGGTCCGCCCCGGCGGCCCGGCCTGCGGCTGCGGGCAGCGGGGCTGCCTGGAGACCGCGGCCTCCGCCACCGCCGTGGCCCGCGCCTGGGAGGCCGCGGGCGGCAGTCCCGACGCCGGTGCCGCCGGCTGCGCCGCCGCCGTCGAGGCCGGCGACCCCCGCGCGGCGGCCGTGTGGGACGAGGTCGTCGCCGCCCTCGCCGACGGCCTGGTCACCGGGATCACGCTGATGACCCCGGGCACGCTGATCGTGGGCGGCGGGCTCGCCGAGGCGGGCGACACCCTCTTCACGCCGCTGCGGGCCGCCGTCGAGCGGCGGCTGACCTTCCAGCAACTCCCCCTCATCGTGCCGGCGACCCTCGGGGACACCGCCGGATGCCTGGGCGCAGGGCTGCTCGCCTGGGACCTTCTCTCCGTGGAGGTGACCGCTTGACTGCGGCAACTAGCGTGCTGACCGGTGCCCGTGTGGTGCTGCCGGGCGGCGTGGTCGAGGACGGCCGGGTGACCGTCGAGGGCCGCTCGATCGTCGCGGACGACCCGCGCCAGGCGTCCACCCGCGACCTGACGGGGCACTGGATCGTCCCCGGCTTCGTGGACATCCACGTGCACGGCGGCGGCGGCGCGTCCTTCTCCTCCGGTGACGCCGAGGCCGTCCTCACCGGAATCGCGACCCACCGGAGGCACGGCACCACGACCCTGCTCGCCTCGACGGTGACCGGGGACCTGGACGACCTCTCCCGGCAGGCCGCACTGCTGTCCGAGCTGGTGGAGCAGGGCGACCTGGCCGGCATCCACTTCGAGGGGCCGTTCATCTCCCCGCACCGGCGCGGCGCGCACAAGCCCTCGCTGCTGCGCGACCCGCATCCCTCGGACGTCCGCAAGCTGCTCGACGCCGCCCGGGGCACCGCCCGCATGGTCACCCTCGCCCCCGAACTGCCCGGCGGGCTCGACTCGGTGCGGATGCTGGCGGAGCACGGCGTCATCGCCGCCGTCGGCCACACCGACGCCGCGTACGAGGCCACCCTGCAGGCCGTCGACGCGGGCGCCACCGTGGCGACGCACCTGTTCAACGCCATGCCCTCGCTGCTGCACCGTGAACCCGGCCCGATCGCCGCGCTGCTGGAGGACGAGCGGGTCACCGTCGAGCTCATCAACGACGGCGTCCACCTCCACCCGGCCGTCCTGGAGATGGCCTTCCGCAGCGCCGGCGCCGACCGGGTCGCCTTCATCACCGACGCCATGGACGCCGCCGGCTTCGGCGACGGCCGCTACCTGCTGGGCCCGATGGAGGTCGACGTCGTCGACGGCGTCGCCCGGCTCGTCGAGGGCGGCTCCATCGCGGGTTCCACGCTCACCCTGGACACGGCGTTCAAGCGGGCCGTGACCGTGGACGGGCTGCCCGTCGCCGACGCGGTGCGCGCGCTGAGCGCCAACCCTGCGCGGCTGCTGGGCGCGTACGACCGGATCGGCTCCCTGGAGCCGGGCAAGGACGCCGACCTGGTGGTCCTGGACGCGTCGTTCGACCTCGTGGGCGTGATGCGCAAGGGCAGCTGGGTCGTCGAGCCCTGACGGGACCCCGGGCGGCGGGGTCTGTGCCTGCGGGCGTTCCTTTGGCATGATCCCTTCCCGTCGCACACGCTGTTCGAAGGGATCACGCGGTGATCGTCACCGTCACGCTGAACGCCGCCATCGACGTGACCTACCGCGTCCCCCGGCTGCGGCCGCACACCACCCACCGGGTGTCGGAGGCCGCGGAACGTCCCGGCGGCAAGGGGCTGAACGTCGCCCGCGTGCTCGCCGCGCTCGGCCACGAGGCCGTCGCGACCGGCTTCGCGGGCGGCGCGTCCGGTGACCGGCTGCGCGCCCACCTGACGGGGATCGACGGCGTCACGGACGCCCTCGTGCCCACCTCCGGCAGCACCCGGCGGACGGTGGGCGTGGTGGACGAGTCGGGCGGCGACACCACGATGTTCAACGAGCCCGGGCCGACGATCACTTCGGAGGAGTGGGCTGCCTTCCTCGGCACCTACCGCACGTTCCTGGCCGGCGGCACGACGCGCGCCGTGGCGCTGTGCGGCAGCCTGCCACCCGGGCTGCCCGTCGGCTGCTACGCCGATCTCGTCCGGGACGCGCGCGCCGCGGGCGTTCCGGTGCTGCTGGACACCAGCGGCGAGCCCCTGCGACGCGGCCTGGCCGCCCGGCCCGATCTGGTCAAGCCCAACGCCGCCGAACTGACCGGGCTCACCGGCGCGACGGAGCCCATGCGCGCCGCCCGTGACGCCCGCCGCCGCGGCGCCCGCGCCGTCGCGGCCTCACTCGGTCCCGACGGGATGCTCGCCCTCGCCGAGGACGGCACCGTGTGGACCGCCCGGCCCCCGGCGCCCGTCCCCGGCAACCCCGCGGGAGCCGGCGACTCCGCCGTCGCCGCCCTGCTCTCCGGGATCGTCGAGAGCCTCGACTGGCCGCGGCGCCTCGCCCGCGCCGTCGCCCTCTCGGCGGCCACCGTGGCGGCGCCGGTCGCGGGCGAGTTCGACCGCGGGGTGTACGAGGAACTGCTGGGGCGGGTCGACGTGATCAGTGAGGGCGACTCACGGCAGTAGCCCGCCGTGGGCGACGGGCCGCAGCCGGATCAGCCTCACCAGCCCGCGGGCTTCTGGCCCTTGTCCAGCAGCGCCAGCTGGTCGAGGTTGAAGTGGCAGGCGTCGCCCTGACCGCAGGTCAGGGCGAGCGTGTTGCTCCCCTGCTTCAGGTCGAGGGTGGCGTAAGAGCGGTACCAATGGTTCCAGTCGCCCTCCTTGCCGAAGTTCCTCAGGTCCGGCTTGTAGCTCTGGGGCGCCCCGTTGACCACGATCGTGGCGCTGGCCGAGTCCTTCTCCGCGTTGGCGTAGCGGATCCAGAAGTCGTACGAGCCGTCCTTCGGCACGTCGACCTTCCAGGTCACCGAGGCGCCCACCGCGGTCATGTTCTCGACGTACTTGCCGCCCGCCGCCAGGGTGCCCTTGTACTGGGACCCGATCGTCGCGCCGCCCGCATTGACCAGCGTCGCCGCGTCGACGACACCGGGCTCGGTCGCGCTCGCCGAGGCCGTGGGCTCGCCGGAGTTGTCGCCCTTGCCTCCGTCGCTGCTCGCCGTCGGGGTCGGGGTGCTGCCCGCCTGCGGGTTGTCGTCGTCACCGCCCGCCATGGCGACGCCGATGCCGATCGCGACGGCGGCGACCACGGCGACGGCGCCGATCAGCAGGCCCTTGCTGTTGGGGCCGCCGGGGCGCGGGGTGGACGCGCGGCGGCTTCCGCCGCCGGCCGGTCCCGCCGGTCCGGAGGGTCCGCCGGGGCCCTGGGGGAACTGCTGGGTCGCCTGGGCATGCTGCGCCTGCTGGGGCTGCGGCTGACCGTAGGCGGGCGGCTGCTGACCGTACCCGGCCTGCTGCTGCGGGTAGCCGTAACCACCCTGCTGGGACTGCTGCGGCTGCTGCGGGCGCCGCTCACCGACCCGCTGCACCTGGTTGTACGAGGTGCGGGGCACACCGGGCTGGGCAGCAGCCGCCTGACCCGGCTCCTCGCCGTCCTGGCGGTACAGGTACGCGAAGGGGTCGTCACTCCCGGGCTCAGGAGCACCGTTGTCGCCGGCCGTCATCCGCTCTTCACCTTCCACTGCCTGTCGCTTGCACAGCACCTATCAGTACCGGGCCATCCGGCAAAAGGCGTGCGCTGTCCCGATGACCGAGGTTCATGATCGATTCATCCGCGGCCGTCACGGGCGGACACACCTCTGACCACGGCACCCTACCTGGAACCGGTGATGGGCCGCTCAACCGTCCGAAGCCCCGGGTTGTGCGCATACGGTGGAGGCGTGATCGACAGCACAGCCGCGTGGACGGGGTGGCGGGAGGCCACGGAACGGGCCCTGTACGGCCCGGAAGGATTCTTCCGGCAGGAGCGCCCGGCCGCCCATTTCCGCACGTCGGTCCACGTCTCGCCGCTCTTCGCGGGGGCCGTCGCCAGGCTCCTGGAACGCGTCGACGCGGACCTCGGGCACCCCGGCGAACTGGCACTGGTGGACGTCGGCGCGGGCGCGGGGGAACTGCTCACGGGAGTGCTCGATGTGGTTCCCGCCACGTTGCGCGCCCGCCTGCGTCCGCACGCCGTGGAGAAGGCCCCGCGACCGGACGGCCTGGACGCCCGGGTGACCTGGTCCGAGGAGCTCCCGCGGGGCCTGCGGGGCCTGCTGTTCGCCAACGAGTGGCTGGACAACGTGCCGGTCGGGGTGGTGGAGACCGACGCGCACGGGGTGCCCCGGCACGTCCTCGTCCGCGCCTCGGACGGCGCCGAACGCCTCGGCGAACCGGCGTCCGGGGAGGACGCCGACTGGCTGCGCCGCTGGTGGCCGGTCGAGGGCGCGGAGGCCGGGACCAGGGCGGAGATCGGCCGCTGGCGGGATTCCGCCTGGGCGTCCGCGGTGGCCGCCCTGGAGGCCGGGCTCGCGGTCGCGGTCGACTACGGGCACCTGGCCGGGGCCCGCCCGCCGTACGGGACGCTCACCGCGTTCCGGGCGGGCCGCGAGCTCTCGCCGCCGGTGCCCGACGGCTCCTGCGACATCACGGCGCACGTGGCGATGGACGCCTGCGCGGGCCCCGGGGCGGTCCTGCGCAGCCAGCGCGACGCCCTGGGCGGCCTGGGAGTCACCGGGGGCCGTCCGCCGCTCTCGCTGGCCTCCTCCGACCCCGCCGGCTACGTGCGCGCCCTGGCCCGCGCGGGCCAGGCGGCCGAACTCACCGACCCGTCCGGGCTCGGCGGCTTCCTCTGGCTGGAGCAGCCCGTGCCCGCGGCCGGGAAAGCCCCGGGGGGCACGCCCCCGGGCGCGTAAAGGGATGGGAAACTGGGGCCATGACGGAGACCACGATCGGCATCGGCGGCGCGGCCGAGGGCACCGACATGGTGCTGAACATCGGCCCTCAGCACCCCTCGACACACGGTGTGCTGCGCCTGCGCCTGAGCCTGGACGGCGAGCGGATCGGCTCGGTGGAGCCGATCATCGGGTACATGCACCGGGGCGCCGAGAAGCTCTTCGAGGCCCGGGACTACCGCCAGATCATCATGCTGGCCAACCGGCACGACTGGCTCTCCGCCTTCTCCAACGAACTCGGCGTCGTGCTCGCCGTGGAGCGCATGCTCGGCATGGAGGTGCCCGAGCGCGCGGTGTGGACCCGCACGCTGCTCGCCGAACTGAACCGGGTGCTCAACCACCTGATGTTCCTCGGCTCCTACCCCCTCGAACTGGGCGGGATCACCCCGATCTTCCACGCGTTCCGCGAGCGCGAGGACCTGCAGGCGGTCATGGAGGAGGTCTCCGGCGGCCGCATGCACTACATGTTCAACCGCGTCGGAGGCCTCAAGGAGGACCTTCCCAACGGCTGGCACGGCCGGGTCCGCAGCGCCGTCGCCGAGGTGCGCTCGCGCATGGGCACCTTCGACGACCTCGTCCTGGGCAACGAGATCTTCCGCGGCCGCACCCGCGGCGTCGGCGTCCTCTCCGCGCGGAACGTGCACGCCTACGGGGTGAGCGGGCCGATCGCCCGCGCCTCGGGCGTCGACTTCGACCTGCGCCGGGACGAGCCCTACCTGGCCTACGGGGAGCTTGCGGACACCCTGAAGGTCCCCACCCGCACCGCGGGCGACTGCCTGGCCCGCTTCGAGGTGCTGCTGGAGCAGACCCACAACGCCCTCGACCTCGCCGACGCGTGCCTGGACCGGCTGGCCGAGCTGCCCCCGGGCCCCATCAACCAGCGGCTGCCGAAGGTGCTCAAGGCCCCCGAGGGCCACACGTACGCCTGGACCGAGAACCCGCTCGGACTCAACGGCTACTACCTGGTGTCCAAGGGCGAGAAGACGCCGTACCGGCTGAAGCTGCGCTCGGCGTCCTACAACAACGTCCAGGCGCTGGCCGTGCTGCTGCCGGGCACGCTGGTCGCCGACATGGTGGCGATCCTGGGCTCGATGTTCTTCGTCGTCGGCGACATCGACAAGTGACCGGCGGGCCGCCCCCGGGCGGCCCGCGGCCGCCGGGTGTCAGGAGGAGCGGGCGCGCAGCTCGCTGAGGTCCAGCTGCTCGGTCTCGTCGTGCGCGGTCAGGTCGATGACCTCGGCCTGCTCGGCCACGGCCTCGTCCCCGACGACGTCGGCGAGGTCCGCGTCCGCGGGCGCCGTCTCGCCGGCCGCCTCCAGCTCCTGGGGGCGGGCCTTCTCGTTCTTCGTGCCGAAGAAGTCGAAGCCGCCCTGGGCGCGGCTGGCCTGCCGGTTGGGCCTGGCGTAGGGCAGCACGGCCGCGGCGACCGCGGGGACGAGCTTGGGCTGACGCACCGGCAGTGCCGGGGTGCTCCCGCTGCCGCCGGTGGTGGGGTCGTCGGGACGGTCGCGCACCGCCGGGTCCAGCGCGTGCCTGCCCTGCGGCTCGTCGGTGTCCGCGAGGTCGCGACGGCGCGCCTCCTCGACGGTGAGCGCGGCCTGCTGGCGGGCCCCGTTGCGCGACAGGTCCCGCAGCGCGGCGGACGCCCGCAGGTACGCGGCCGGGCTGACCGGCGCCGTGTAGGGCACGGGCAGCGCGGAGCCGACCGCCTTCTTCGCGACGCGGCCGTCCTCCAGGGCGCGGGCCCGCTCGGACTCGGCGGTGGCGTAGCGGCGCAGCAGGTCCGCGTGCTCCGAGCGGAGCCGGGCCAGTTCGGCGCGCTTGCCGCGCAGTTTGTTCTCCAGCTTGCCGCGCAGCTCGCGGGAGTCCTCGAGGTCCACCTCGAGCTCCGCGATCCGCTCGTCGGCACGCCACTCGTCGCGCACCCGCGCGGTCTTGAGGTCGGCGACCTGCTTGCCCGCGGCGCGGTCCCAACTGCGCAGCAGGAAGGCGCCGCCACCGGCGACACCTGCCGCCGCGACGACGAACACACGGAGCAGCACCGGATCACCGATCACCAGCGCGCCGACGGCGAGGGCCGCGGCCGAGCCGGCAACCGTCGCGGGCGGAAGCAGCCGGTGCAGCGGCTGGGAATGGCGGTGTCGTCCACGGGGCATGTTAGGGAACTTAGCGTGCCGGTGGGTCGTGTGGGGCCGCGGCATCCGATTTCTCACCGAACACACGACGACAAATACGGAGGGCGCTCACGCGTATGCGAATCGTCACGTGAGCACCCTCCCGCCACCATTTATTCGATCTTGTCCATCGGGCCGGTCCGGTCCGTGGGGCCTCAGCCCTTCAGCAGGCCCTTGGACTTCAGGTAGTCGGCGGCCACGTCCTCGGGCTTCTTGCGCTCCGAGTCCACCTGCTTGTTCAGCTCGGTGAGGTCGGCCGTGGTCAGCACCTGGGTGAGCTTGTCCAGGGCCGCGGCGACGTCCGCCCCGCCGGCCTCCTTCGCGTTGACGACGGGCAGCACGTTGTCGGCGTTCTGCAGGCCCTTGTCGTCCTCCAGGAGCACCAGGCCGAACTGGTCGAGGGTGGCGTCCGTCGTCGTGGTGAGCACCAGTTGGTCGGTGCCGTCCTTGACGGCCTGCTTGGCCTGGACGGTGCCGACGCCCTTGGCGTCGACCGAGGTCACGTCTATGCCGTAGGTCTTCTTCAGGCCGGGCGAGCAGAAGGGGCGGATGGAGCACTCCTCGCCCGCGGCGAGCTTGACCTTGATCTTCGACTTCCCGAGGTCGGAGAGGGTCTTGAGGTCGTTCTTCTCCGCGAAGTACTTGGTGACCGCGAACGCGTTCTGGTCGACGGCCTCCCCGGCCGGCAGCACCTTCAGCCCGCGCGGGGCGGCGAGTTCGGTGAGCGCCTGGACGGTGGCGTCGACGTCGGAGGAGGCGACGGGCGCGGCGTCCTTGCCGTTCGCCTTCGCGTTGAGGAACTCCGCGAGCGTGGCCGCGTACTCGGGGACGACGTCGATCTGGCCCTTCTCCAGGGCGGGTTCGTACAGCTCGCGGTTGTCGACGGTCTTGATCGTGGTCTTGTAGCCGGCGTCGGTCAGCAACTGCGAGTACAGCTGCGCGAGGACCGTGCTCTCGGTGAACCCGGCGGAGCCGACGGTCAGGGAGCCCTTGCCGCCGCCTGCCGGCGAGCTCCCCCCTCCCCCGCTCTTCTCCAGGCTGTCGCCGCCGCAGGCCGCCAGGCCCGCGGAGAGGACCGCCACAGCGGCCAGGGCGGTGGCGGTGCGCAGGGCCTTGCTCATGTGAACTCCATCTGATGGGTGGAACGGGCAGGTCTTCGGGCGGGTCGGGACTTCCGCGTGGGGGACACCAGGCGCTGCAGCAACAGGAAGACTCCCTCCACGAGCAGGGCGAGCCAGGTCACGAGGATCGCGCCGGCCACGACCTTGGCCGTGTCGTACTGGGCGTAGCCCGCGGTGATGATGCGGCCGAGGCCGCCCTCGCCGGGCAGCGCGGCGAGCGTGGCGGTGGCGACGACCTGGACGGCGGCCGAGCGCACCCCGCTCATGACGAAGGGCAGCGCCAGCGGCAGCTCGATCCGGCGGAGCATCTGGCCCCCGGTCATCCCCATGCCGCGGGCGGCCTCCACCGCGTCGCGGTCGATCTGGCGCATGCCGACGTAGGTGTTGGTGAGCAACGGCGGGACGGCGAAGAGGACCAGCGCGAGAATCGTCGGCCAGTGGCTCGCCGACCCCAGGGCGATGATCAGCAGCACGAGCACGGCGAACGTGGGCACCGCGCGCCCGACGTTGGACAGGTTGACGGCCAGCGCGCCGCCCTTGCCGAGGTGGCCGAGGACGACCGCGACGGGCAGCGCAACGGCACAGGCGATGGCCAGGGAGACGAAGGTCAGGGCGAGGTGCTCGCCCAGCCGCTGCAGCACGCCGTCGGCGCCGGTCCAGTTGGCGCCGTCGGTCAGCCACTCCCACGAGTCGGGGACCACCGCCATCACGCCACCGCCTTCGAGGCGCGGCTCCAGGGCGAGAGCAGCCGCTGGAGACCGAGCAGGAGCACGTCCGCGAGGATCGCGAGCAGCACGCAGATCGCCGAGGCGGTGAACACCTCCGCCTTGAAGAAGCTGCGCATCCCGTCGTAGATGAGGTTGCCCAGCCCCCCGTAGCCGAGGATCGCGCCGACCGTCGTGAGGGAGACCGTGGCGACCGTGGCGATGCGCACGCCCGCCATCACCGCGGGCAGCGCCAGCGGGAGCTCCACCTCGATCAGCAGCCGCAGGGGTCCGTACCCCATGCCGCGCGCGGCCTCCCGCGCGTCCTCGGGCACGGAGTCCAGTCCGGCGAGGAAGTTCCTGACGAGGATGGTCAGCGAGTAGAGCGTCAGCCCGGTGACGACCACGGCCGCGGAGATGCCGAAGACGGGCACGAGCAGGGAGAAGAGCGCGAGCGACGGGACCGTGTAGAGCACGGTCGTCAACCCCAGCACCGGCCCCTCGGCCGCCCGCCAGCGCCGGGCCACCAGGGCCAGCGGCAGCGCGAGCAGAACACCCGCGGCGACCGACGCCGCGGTGATCCACAGATGTTGCACACCCGCGTCCAGCAACTCCTGGCTGCGTGTGCGCACGAACTCGCCGCATATCCAGTCGTTCGCCGCGAGACAGTCCTGTCCGGCCATGCGATGCCACCTCCCCCGCCCGGTTCAGATCATGCAGGTGAGCGTAAACCCGGCCACGGACATTCCCGGTGTCCTGCCACATCCTCGCAACACCCCCTTCACATCCATCGCCGAGCGTGTACCAAGCTGGGGGGTGAGCCGCACCGCCCAGCGCCGACGAGAGGTCCCGATGATCCGCTTCGAGAACGTCACCAAGCGCTACCCCGACGGCACCACAGCCGTCGACGACCTGTCCTTCGAGGTGCGCGAGGGCGAACTCGTGACCCTCGTCGGGCCGTCCGGCTGCGGCAAGACCACCACGATGAAGATGGTCAACCGGCTCATCGAGCCCACCGCCGGCCGGATCCTGCTCGACGGCGAGGACATCGCCCGCACCGACCCGGTACGGCTGCGCCGCCGCATCGGCTACGTCATCCAGAACGTCGGCCTGTTCCCGCACAAGACCGTGCTGGAGAACACCGAGACCGTGCCGCACCTGCTCGGCTGGACCCGCGCCAAGCGCCGGGCACGCGCCGCCGAGCTGCTGGAACTGGTCGGCCTGGACCCGTCCGTGCACGGCTCCCGCTACCCCGAGCAGCTCTCGGGCGGCCAGCGGCAGCGGGTCGGCGTGGCCCGTGCTCTGGCGGCCGACCCGCCGCTGCTGCTGATGGACGAGCCCTTCGGCGCCGTCGACCCGGTGGTGCGGGAGCGGCTGCAGTCGGAGTTCCTGCGGCTGCAGGAACAGGTGCGCAAGACCGTGCTGTTCGTCACCCACGACATCGAGGAGGCGGTCCGGCTCGGCGACCGCATGGCGGTCTTCGGCCCCGGCCGGATCGAGCAGTACGACACCCCCGCGACGGTGCTCGGCTCCCCCGCCACCCCGTACGTGGCCGACTTCGTCGGCTCCGACCGCGGTCTGAAGCGGCTGTCCGTCACCCCGGTCGAGACCGCCGACCTGGAGCACCCGCCCGTCGTGCGCGCCGGCTCGCCGGCCGCGGAGGCCGCCGCCCTCCTGGCGAAGCAGGGCGACCCCTACGCGGTCGTGCTCGACGACGACGGCGGGCTGCGCGGCTACGTCGCCGCGGGCACCCTCACCTCGGGCACGGTCGCGGACCACACCCGCCGCCTGGAAGCCTGGGTCCCGGTGGGCTCCCCCCTCAAGCGGGCCTTCAGCGCGATGCTCCAGCACGACGCGGGCTGGATAGCCGTCGTGGACGGCGACCGCTTCGCCGGGGTGCTGACCCCGGCGACGCTGCACGCCGCGCTTCGCCGTTCGGTCAACGAAGACGGCGAGGACGGCGACGAGGCCGGAGCGGGGCGGCCGGTGGCGGCCGAGACCGGAGCGGGTGACAATCGCCGGGCGGAACCGGACGCCGAAGCCTCGTGATGCGGAGCGTTCCATGACCACCCCGCGGGACCTGATCATCACCGCCCTGGAACGGGCCGCCGAACCCGCCGTGGAACCGGGCGACCTCTCGCTCGCGCTCGCCGCGGCCGAGGCCGTCGACCTCCTGGCCGCCGGGGCCGTCGCCCTCGACGGCGACCGCCTGGTGCCGGGCGGGCACCCGGAGATCACCGATCCGCTGCTGGGCGAGGCCGCGGCCTCGCTGGTGCGCGGGGCGCCGTACGAGGCCCCCGGCGACTGGCTGTGGCGCCGCGGCCGCGGGCTGGCCGACGTCTACCTGAGCGCCCTGGCGGCCGAGGGCCAGGTCGTACGGGAACGGCACCGCAGCTGGCTGGTCCGCGACACCCGGACCGTGCTGACCGACTCCCGCGCCCGGCGCCGCGCGGCCGACCGCCTCGCGGCGGACGAGCCCGTCCTGGCCGCCCTGACCACATCGCTCGGTCTGCGCCGCGGCCCTGCCGCCGACGCGGCACCGGCCGTGAGCGACCCCGCCGCGGCCCGCGTCCTGGCCGCCCTCGACGACGCGCTGGCGGAGCTGGCCTCCGAACGCCGGCGCCGCGCCCGGCGGCAGGCCGACGCCGCGGCGGAGAACGTCCGGCGGGGCTACTGAGCCTGGCGCGTACCGGTTCGCTTCGGGCGCGAAGACGCGGGCCGGCGGGACAGAGCCCCTGCGCTACGCCCGGCCGCCCACCGTGCCGGTGCGGTTGTCGTCCTCGTCCTCGGGGAGGCGGCAGACCCGCTCCAGGAAGATCGCGGCGGCGCAGACCGCGATGCCGGCGATGACCGCGACACCCGCGTAGATCGCCTGGTCGCGGCGGGGGTCGCTGTCCATCTGGTACATCAGGAGGAAGGCGCACGCGCCGCCGTACATCCCCGCGACCAGAGCGGCGACCAGGGCGCTGGCCTGGCCGAAGACCACCGCGCGGGCGGCCAGCAGCGGGTCGACGCCCTTGGCCCCGGGACGCCGCTCGCGCTGCGCGCGCAGCCGCGAACGCAGCGACAGCGCCGTCGCCGCCAGGACGGCGGCGATCAGCGCCAGCACGATCGGCGCGGCCACGGGCACGCCCGGCAGGGTACCGAGCGAGTCCCAGAGCTTCGCGCCCGCCCACGAGAGCACTCCGGCGACCACGAACAGTCCGACCAGGGTCCTGATGCGCAGCGCCTTCACCGAGTGCTCGCTCCCCACATCACATCGACGAACGTACGGACGGGATCGTAACGATTACTCCGGCAGCCTGAGTTCCACGTCGCCCCGGGACCACACGCTCTCCCGGCCCACGCCCGCCAGCAGACCCGCCACCGGCCCCTGGCCCGGCAGCTCGGCGCCGGGGTCGACGTCGAGCCACGGCGCCAGCACGAAGGCACGCTGGTGCGCCCGCGGATGCGGCAGCGTCAGCTCCGGGTCGTCGGAGACGACGCCCTGGTAGGCAACGATGTCGACGTCGATGGTGCGCGCACCCCAGCGCTCGCCGCGGGTCCGGGCGAAGGCGTCCTCGATCGCCCGACCGCGCTCCAGCAGCGAGGACGGCGGGAGCGTCGTCCTGATCAGGACCACGGCGTTGAAGTAGTTGGGCTGCGAGCCCGGCTCGACGCCCCAGGGCTCCGTCTCGTACACCGGGGAGACCTTCTTCACCCGCAGGCCCGGGGTGTCCTCCAGGGCGTCGACGGCGCCCTGCAGCGTCTCCAGGCGGTTGCCGAGGTTGCTGCCCAGCGAGATGACGGCGAACTTCGGGTTCTGCAGCGTCGAGTCCGCGGCGTCGACCTGTGCGACGACGGAGGCCGGGACGGGCTGCACGGTGGGGTCGTAGCTCACGGGCGCCTCCGGGTGATGGTGACGGACACATCGGCGAACGGGACGGTGATCGGGGCCTGCGGCTTGTGCACGGTGACCTCCACCTCCTGGACCAGGTCGTGCTTGAGGACCTGGTCGGCGATCCGCTGGGCCAAGGTCTCGATCAGGTCCACGGGCTCGCCCTCGACGACGGCGGTGACCTCCTCGGCCACGATGCCGTAGTGCACGGTCCTGGTCAGGTCGTCCGTCGCGGCGGCGGGGGCGGTGTCCAGGCCGAGGACGAGGTCCACGAAGAAGTCCTGGCCCTCGCGGCGCTCGTGCTCGAACACGCCGTGGTGCCCGCGGGCCTTCAGGCCGCGCAGCGCGACACGATCCACGATTCACTCCCGCAGGTCGACGAACGGACGGACGGGCGCGGTCCGCCCGCCCAGCGGGAGGGGAGGGCCGCACTGCCCTGACTCGAATCTACCTTCGACCGCCGACAGTCCCCAGTACCGGACAGCGAGGCGGCCGACCGCCCCGCGCTTACCCCGGGACGCGACGCCCTACTCCGGTCTTCACCACTTCTTGCCGGTTCTTGGCACGAACGGGTGGTCAGAATGCCTCAGGCTGACCCCTCGCCGCCGTTGTCCACGTCCTCCGCGGCATCCTCGTCGATCCCGTCGGCCATCACCGGGGAGCCGTGGTGCACCCACAGCCGCCAGCCCTCCGATGTGCGCCGAAACACATTCGTGGCGACCACCAGGCCGCCCACGAGCGAGCCCATCTCGCCCTCCTCCTCGGCGGGGCCGCCGGTGAGGATGTTCTCGGTGCAGGTCACCAGGGCCGTGTCGCCGTCGACCGCCACCTCCACGTCCGTCAGGAAGAACTGGATGTACTCGGTGTTCGCCATGATCAGGGCGTACGAGCGCATCACCTCGCGGCGTCCCCGCAGCACCGGCCAGCCCGGGTGCACCACGGACACCGTCTCCGCCAGCGGGCCGGTCAGCACCAGCTCCTCCAGCGCGTCCAGGTCGGACCGCTCCACGGCGTCGTAGAACGCCTGGTTCGCCTGCTCGACCCGTGCGGCCTCGGCTGTGCGCGGCGTCATCGTGCCCCCTCCAGTGCCCGTGCGACCCGCACGGCATCGGCGCTGTCGTGCACCTCGTGCACCCGGACCGCCCAGGCGCCGCGGCCCGCCACGATGGCGGTGACGGCGGCCGTGGCGGCGTCGCGCTCCCTCGCCGGGGGCGGATCGCCGCCCTCGCCGGCCAGCACCCGGCCGAGGAACCGCTTGCGGGAGGCCGCGATCAGCAGGGGGCGGCCCAGGGCCCGCAGGTCCTCGAGGTGGGCGATCAGGGTCAGGTCGTGCTCGGCGTTCTTCGCGAAACCCAGCCCCGGGTCGAGGACGATCCGCTCCGGGTCGATGCCGCCCGCCACGGCGCGGTCGAGGCTGTGCCGCAGCTCCGCGGTGACCTCGCCCACGACGTCCCGGTAGACCGCCCGGTTGTTCATGTCGATGCTCTGGCCCCGCCAGTGCATCACGATGAACGGGCTGCCGGTCGCCGCGACAACCGGGATCATCGCCGGGTCCGCCTGTCCGCCGCTGACGTCGTTGACCAGGACCGCGCCCGCCTCGACCGCCTTCTCCGCGACCGCGGCCCGCATGGTGTCCACACTCACCACGGCCCCGGCCCGGGTCAGCTCGCGCACGACCGGGACCACCCTGCGCAGTTCCTCCGCCTCGTCCACGCGCGCCGCGCCCGGACGGGTCGACTCACCGCCGACGTCCACCAGGTCGGCACCGGCCGCGACGAGGTCCAGGCCGTGCTTCACCGCCAGCTCGGTGTCGAACCACTCGCCGCCGTCCGAGAACGAGTCCGGCGTGACGTTCACCACGCCCATGACCGCGCACCGGTCCCAGGACGGCAATCCGGCCACGTGGCCGCGCAACCTACCCATGGGCTCAGCCTAGGCCTTGTCGTCGAAGTGGCTCCGGCCGCCCGGAGGGCGCGCCCCGCGGTTCCCCCAGCTCGCGCCGGGAGGTGCCCCCGGTGCGGTGCGCCGGGAGGCGGAGGATCGTCCTCGTGGTGGGCTACCCGGACGGTTCGACGACGTCACCACAGGCGCCGTGAGGCCCAGGCGGGGAGGGCCAGGGTGACGAATCCCTCGGCCCGCATGGCGGCCAGGCCGATCCGGGGGAGGTCCCCGGTGGCCCGGAAGACCAGCCGCGGACGCCGGCATCGCCCATGGGAGCCGTCGCACCCTGTCCCGGGGAACCCGGACGGCGGGATCTTCCTCTGCCACGACAGACATCGCTCACCACGCCCCGGCGATGCGGATCACACCCGCACGCCCCACTCTCGTCGGAGATTTGCGCCCTGTAGGACGTGAAGTCCGCCACACGAATTCCGTCGCCGGGCGGGGAACGGGCACATCGGCCGGGACGACCGGGGGCCGCGGCCCCTCAGGTCACTTGGCCATGATCAGGCTCATCGCCTCGGCGCGGGTGGCGGAGTCGCGCAACTGCCCCCGCACCGCCGAGGTGATGGTCTTCGCGCCGGGCTTGCGGACCCCGCGCATCGTCATGCACATGTGCTCGCACTCGATGACCACGATCACGCCGCGCGGTTCGAGTATCCGCATGAGCGAGTCCGCGATCTGCGTGGTGAGCCGCTCCTGCACCTGCGGGCGGCGGGCGAAGACGTCGACCAGACGGGCCAGCTTCGACAGACCGGTGATCTTGCCGTCCGCCGAGGGGATGTAGCCGACGTGGGCGACGCCCACGAACGGCACCAGGTGGTGCTCGCAGCTCGACAGCACCTCGATGTCCTTGACCAGGACCATCTCGTCGTGGCCGAGGTCGAAGGTGGTCGTCAGGACGTCCTCGGGCTCCTGGTAGAGCCCGGCGAAGATCTCCCGGTACGCCCGCGCCACCCGCGCGGGGGTCTCCCGCAGACCCTCGCGGCCGGGGTCCTCCCCGACCGCGATCAGCAGCTCACGGACCGCGTTCTCGGCACGCTTCTCGTCGAACTCGCCGACGGGGCGCAGTTCGCCCTCAAGGGTCACCGGGTCGGTCATGTGTGCCTCGTTCCTCAGACGTACCGAATGCGTGGGCCGCGGGAACCGCGGAAACGCAGCGCCCCCCAGGATAGGAAACCTGGGGGGCGCGGTACGCATTCCGATGTCCGTGACCAAGGCCACGTCCGAGGTGTCAGGCCTCGGGGTTCGGCTCCTCCGGGAGCTCCACCGTCTCGGCGGGCTTGCTCAGCGACGCCGTGGCGCTGCCGTTGGCCGTCGGCTGGGTGCCGTTGGTCAGGGCGAGCTCACGGGGCGAGAGCACCGGCGGGCGGGTCGACGGCGTACGCCGCGAGGAACCCGTCCAGGCCGGACGCGGCGGGCGCTTGACGATCGGCTTGAAGATCTCGGCGAGGTCCTCCTTGTTCAGCGTCTCCTTGTCCAGGAGGGCCAGAACCAGGTTGTCGAGAACGTCGCGGTTCTCGACGAGGATCTCCCACGCCTCGTTGTGCGCGGTCTCGATGAGCTTCTTGACCTCTTCGTCGACCAGTCCGGCGACCTCTTCCGAGTAGTCGCGCTGGTGGGACATCTCACGGCCGAGGAAGGGCTCCCCGTCGCTCGTCCCGAACTTGATCGCGCCCAGTCGCTCGGTCATGCCGTACTGGGTCACCATCGCGCGGGCCGTGGTGGTGGCCTTCTCGATGTCGTCCGCGGCACCGGTGGTCGGGTCGTGGAAGACCAGCTCCTCCGCCGCGCGGCCGCCCATGGTCATGGCGAGCCGGTCGAGCATCTCGTTGCGGGTGGTGGAGTACTTGTCCTCGTCCGGCAGGACCATCGTGTAGCCGAGGGCCCGGCCGCGGGACAAGATCGTGATCTTGTGCACCGGGTCGCTGTTCGGAGAAGCCGCGGCGACCAGGGCGTGACCGCCCTCGTGGTACGCGGTGATCTTCTTCTCCTTGTCGGACATGATCCTGGTGCGCTTCTGCGGGCCGGCCACGACACGGTCGATGGCCTCGTCCAGCATCGCGTTGTCGACCAGCTTCTTGTCGCTGCGCGCGGTGAGCAGCGCCGCCTCGTTGAGGACGTTCGCCAGGTCCGCACCGGTGAAGCCGGGGGTGCGGCGGGCGACGGCCTTGAGGTCGACGTCCGGGGCGACCGGCTTGCCCTTCTGGTGGACCTGGAGGATCTCCAGGCGGCCCTGCAGGTCGGGGCGGTCGACCGCGATCTGCCGGTCGAACCGGCCCGGGCGCAGCAGCGCCGGGTCCAGGATGTCCGGGCGGTTGGTGGCGGCGATCAGGATGACCCCGCCCTTGACGTCGAAGCCGTCCATCTCGACCAGCAGCTGGTTGAGCGTCTGCTCACGCTCGTCGTGACCGCCGCCGAGACCCGCACCGCGGTGCCGGCCGACGGCGTCGATCTCGTCGACGAAGACGATGGCCGGGGCGTTCGCCTTGGCCTGCTCGAACAGGTCGCGGACACGCGAGGCGCCGACACCCACGAACATCTCGACGAAGTCGGATCCGGAGATCGAGTAGAACGGGACGCCCGCCTCGCCGGCGACGGCGCGCGCGAGCAGGGTCTTGCCCGTTCCGGGCGGGCCGTAGAGCAGCACACCCTTGGGGATCTTGGCGCCGACGGCCTGGAACTTCGCCGGCTCCTGCAGGAACTCCTTGATCTCCTGGAGCTCCTCGACGGCCTCGTCCGAGCCGGCGACGTCGGCGAAGGTCGTCTTCGGGGTGTCCTTGGTGATCAGCTTGGCCTTGGACTTCCCGAAGTTCATCACCCGGGAGCCGCCGCCCTGCATCTGATTCATCAGGAACAGGAAGACCACGACGATGAGGACGAAGGGCAGCAGCGACAGCAGGATGCCGACGAAGGCGTTCTGCTTCGAGGGCGCGACGGTGTAGCCGTCGGGCAGGGTGCTCTTGTTGGCGTCGTCAACCTTGGCCTGCAGGATCTTCGCCACGTCGACGCCCTGGTCGCCGATGTAGCTCGCCTTGATCTTGGAGCCCAGGTCCTTGCCGCCTACCTTGGCGCCGTCCTTGAGCTCGACCTTGATCGTGTTCTCGTCGCCGGTGGTCAGCTCGGCGGACTTGGCCTGGTTGCTGTTGATGGCCTCAATGGCCTGGCCGGTGTCCACCGTCTTGTAGCCACCGGACGAGCCGACGACCTGCATCAAAACGACCACAGCGAGGACAGCCAGCACGATCCACATGACTGGCCCACGGAAATAGCGCTTCACGTCCATCCATGCGGGGCGAACACGCCCCGTCCCTCCTGCCACAGTGAGGCACCGCGGCCTGGGGGCCGCCGGTGCATCCGGTGTATGAACCGACCTTCGGACGGTACCCCAGCATTGTCACCCGAAGTTGCCGGAGACCGTAAACAAACAGCGTTACCACCCTCCAACGCGGAGGAGGGCGTCGGGGTTCCCGGAGCCTCAGCCGCCGTACACGTGCGGCGCAAGGGTGCCGATGAACGGCAGGTTCCGGTACTTCTCCGCGAAGTCCAGGCCGTAGCCGACCACGAACTCGTTGGGGATGTCGAAACCGACGTACTTCACATCGATCTCGACCTTGGCGGCGTCCGGCTTGCGCAGCAGCGTGCAGACCTCGAGCGAGGCCGGGCGGCGCGAGCCCAGGTTGCTGATCAGCCAGGACAGGGTCAGACCGGAGTCGATGATGTCCTCGACGATCAGGACGTCCCGCCCGGCGATGTCGGTGTCGAGGTCCTTGAGGATCCGCACGACACCCGAGGACTTGGTCCCCGCCCCGTACGAGGACACCGCCATCCAGTCCATGGTGACCTGGGAGGACAGGGTTCGCGCGAGGTCCGCCATCACCATCACGGCGCCCTTGAGGACGCCGACGATCAGCAGGTCCTTGCCCTCGTAGTCCTTGTCGATCTGCGCAGCCAGCTCCGCCAGCTTGGCGTCGATCTCTTGCTTGGAGATGAGCACCTTCTCGAGGTCGGTGCCCATGTCGTTCTCGTTCACCCGCACAACTTCCGGCTCGGTCTACAGGGCCTGGAAGAACAGTCTGCCATTCCGCCGGCCGACGGCGACGCCGCCCGGTAGGTTGAGCGGCTTCTGCCCGCGCCACCCGGTGAGCAGGCGGTCGGTCTCCTCGATGTGCCGGGCGAAGAGCGAACCGGCGGGCGAGCCCGCCGCGACGGCCGCACGGCGCAGCACCCGGCGGCGTACCGCGGGGGGAAGGGTCAGCAGCCGGGCGACGTCCAGCCCGCCGTCGGCGTCGACGGCCGTCCGCTCGGCCTGGGCCGCCCACTGGTCGAGGGCGTCGGCGTCGTCCCGGGAGAGCTGGGCGGTGCGGGCCAGCGCCTCCACGACGCCCTTGCCCAGGGACTTCTCCAGCACCGGCAGCGCCTCGTGGCGGACCCGGGAGCGGGTGTAGGCGGGGTCGTGGTTGTGCGGGTCCTCCCACACGTCGATGCCCTGCACGAGGCAGGCCTTGCGGACCGTGTCGCGGTCCAGCAGCAGGAAGGGGCGGCGGTAGCGCCCGTTGACGGCGGGCATGCCGGACAGCGACCGGATGCCGGAACCGCGGGCCAGCCCCAGCAGCACCGTTTCCGCTTGGTCGTCCCGGGTGTGGCCGAGCAGCACGGCGGAGGCGCCGGCGCGTTCCGCGACGGCGTCCAGCGCGGCGTACCGCGCGTCGCGCGCGGCGGCCTCCGGGCCGCCCTGACGGCCGACGGTGACCTCGACGGCGTCCACCGGGGCGAGTCCGAGACCGCGCAGGCGGTCGGCCACGTCGACGGCGCGGGTCGCCGAGCCGTCCTGCAGGCCGTGGTCGACGGTGACACCGCCGGCCCGGACGCCGAGCTTGGGCGCTTCGAAGGCGAGGGCGGTGGCGAGGGCCATCGAATCGGCTCCGCCGCTGCAGGCGGCCAGCACGAGCGGGCTGCCGCCGGGGTGGTCGGTCAGGATGTCCTGGAGTACGCGGCGGACCGCCAGGCGTATCGCCGCGACCGCGGGGTGGGGACCCATGTCCGGTTTCCCTCCTGGAGAGGCTGGGGGAGGCGTCGGGACGGTGAAGATGACGCAGGGTAGCTAGATGGTGACAGACAGCGGGCGATACTCGAGCATCGCACGCTTACCCTGCGCCCACGGTCCCTCGGACGGGTGAACCGGGAGGCCCCGGGGCCCTTCTGTGCCCCGGGTCGACTCAGGTTTCGCTCCGCCCGTGCACCCGTGCCACCCAGTCCGCGGGTTTGGCGATCTCCTGCTTGGTGGGCAGGGTGTTGGGCGAGGTCCAGATCCGGTTGAAGCCGTCCATCCCGGACTCGTCCACCACGGCCCGCACGAAACGCTCGCCGTCACGGTACTGCCGCAGCTTGGCGTCCAGCCCCAGCAGTTTGCGCAGCGCCATGTCCATCCGCCCGGCGCCGCTCTGCCTGCGGCGCTGGAACTTCTCGCGGATCTCGGCCACGGAGGGCACGACGTCCGGACCCACGCCGTCCATCACGTAGTCGGCGTGCCCCTCCAGCAGCGACATGACCGCGGTCAGCCGGCTCAGGATCTCCCGCTGGTTCGGGGTCTGCACCAGGTCGATCAGACTGCGGCCCTCGTCGCCGTCCGCGTCGACCGAGGCCTCCTCCGCGTCGGGCCGGCTGCCGGAGGAGAACGCCTGGAACGCCTCACGGAGCCGCTCGATCAGCGTCGACGGGTCGATCTCCGTCTCGCCGAGGAAGGCCTGGATCTCCTGCTCGATGTGGTCCCGCAGCCACGGCACGGCCGTGAACTGCGTGCGGTGGGTCTCCTCGTGCAGGCACACCCACAGCCGGAAGTCGTGCGGGTCCACGTCGAGTTCGCGCTCCACGTGGACGATGTTGGGGGCCACCAGCAGGAGCCGCCCGGTGCGCGGCTCGCCCGGGCCGGGCGCGGCGGGGCCGGCCGGCATGTCACGGGTCGCGGGGGCGAAGGTCTCGTACTGGCCCAGCACGCGCGAGGCCAGGAAGCTCAGCAGCATCCCGACCTCGACCCCGGTCACCTTCCCGCCGACGGTGCCCAGCACGGCGCCGCCGGGGCCGCCCGGCTTGCGGGCCTGCATCTTGTCCAGCAGCGGCTTCAGCACTTCGCGGAAGCCGGCGACGTTCGCCTTGATCCACCCCGGGCGGTCCACGATCAGCACCGGGGTCCCGGTGTCGGCCGGGTCCTCCTGGTCGCCGAACATCCTGGTGAAGGCCCGGACGTGCGCCTCCGACTCCTTTGCGTGCCGCCGCAGTTCCGCCACGACCGCGCGCGCCTCGTCCCGGTTCACCTCCGGGCCGGGCCGCACGAAGCGGGTCGCGGTCGCGACCGCGAGGTTCCAGTCGACCATCTCCGCACCACCGATGCTCGTCATTCCTTCACGGTACGTGCTTGTCCCCCTCCCCGGGAGCGTTCCTCGCCGGGGCGCGGGCGGCGAACGCCGGTTGCGGCTACTTGCGGCAGCCGCACGTGGCCAGTCCCGCGGCGAGGCGGTCGAGGGCGGACTGCGCGGTCACGGGGTCGGTGGTGCCGTTGGTCAGGAAGGCGAACGTGAGCAGCCGGCCGTCCGCGTCCACCACCGTCCCGGCGAGCGCGTTGACCCCGGTGAGCGTCCCCGTCTTGGCGCGGACCAGCCCCGCGCCCCCGCGCGCCGAGGTGAAGCGTTCCCGCAGGGACCCGCTGAAGCCGGCGACCGGCAACCCGGTGAGGACGGGGCGCAGCTCCGGGTGGTCGGGGTCGGCAGCCAGCGCCAGCAGCCGCGCCAGTTGCTCCGCCGTGAGGTGGTCGGCGCGGTCGAGCCCGCTGCCGTCCGCGAAGCGGGCCCCCTTCAGCGGGACCCCGAGCTCGCGGAGTGCGGAGCCGATGGCCTTGGCGCCGCCGGAGAAGGACCCCGGGCGGTCCGCGGCGAGGGCGGTGTGCCGGGCGAGCGCCTCGGCGATGTCGTTGTCGCTGTTGGTGAGCATGCGCTCGACCAGGTCGGCCAGGGGCGCGGACCGCACCTCCGCCAGCCGGTCGGTCGCCGGCGCGCGCGAGGGCGCCTTGCCGGCCTTCACCGCGCCCTCGACCTTGACGCCGCGCTTGCGCAGCAGGTCCGCGAAGGCCTCCGCCGCCTTGGCCGCCGGATCCCCGTGGCGGGCCGCGGGACCCTTGACGCTCTTGCCGTCGCTGCGGCCTTCGTCGGCCATCAGGGCGGTGACGGGGGCGATGTTGTCGTTGTGCCCGATGGGATGGACGGCGGGGCCGGTGAAGAGCGAGGTGTCGTACGTGAGCCTCACCGAGCGGACGCCCTTGGCGCGCAGCGCGCGGGCGGTGTCCGAGGCGAGGGTGCGCAGGGAGGCCGCCGTCCAGCCGCCGCCGGGCTTCGCGCGGGCGGTCAGGGTGGGGTCACCGCCGCCGACCAGGACGACGCGGTCCTTGCCCGCGGCGACCACGGAGGTGGTGAGGCGGTGGTCGGCCCCGAGCAGCGACAGGGACGCGACGGCCGTGGCGACCTTCGTGGTGGAGGCGGGTACGGCGGGTGTGCCGGGGCGTTGCCCCCACACCGTCCGGCCCGAGACGGCGTCGACCACGGCGCCCGTCGTCAGCGCGCCGAGCGCCCCGTCGTACAGCAACGGGCCGAGCCGCCCGGCCAGTCCGGCCTGGGTCGGCACCGGCGCGTTGTGCGGACCGGACACGGCGGCGAGCACCTCGGGGGCGGCGGGCGGCACCGGGGCGAGCGCCCCCTTGTGACCGCCTGTCCCCCCCTTCTTGTGGGGACGCGCCTGCTTCCCCTGACCGTCCCGGGAGGCGGCGATCGCCCGTTCGGCCGTACGCTGGCCTGACTCCCACGGTCCCGCTGCGGCCACGGCCGTCAGCGCCACGGCAAATCCTGCGGCAGCCGAGCCTGCCACCACCTGCCAGTTCTTCGGAACGGGCACCCCGGACCAGCCCCTTTCGCGACCACACACAAGCGTGGGAGACACTTAATCACCAGAAGTATGTGCTGATCATGGAGGACAGGCTGTGCTCGAGTTCGACGTAACGATCGAGATCCCGAAGGGTTCCCGCAACAAGTACGAGGTGGACCACGAGACCGGTCGTATCCGCCTGGACCGGCACCTGTTCACCTCGACGGTCTACCCGGCCGACTACGGCTTCGTGGAGAACACCCTGGGCGAGGACGGCGACCCGCTGGACGCCCTGGTGCTGCTCGACGAGCCGACCTTCCCCGGCGTCATCGTGCGCTGCCGCGCGATCGGCATGTTCCGCATGACGGACGAGGCCGGCGGCGACGACAAGCTGCTGTGCGTGCCCGCCTCGGACCCCCGGGTCGAGCACCTGCGTGACATTCACCACGTCTCCGAGTTCGACCGCCTGGAGATCCAGCACTTCTTCGAGGTCTACAAGGACCTGGAGCCCGGCAAGTCCGTCGAGGGCGCCAACTGGGTGGGCCGCGGCGAGGCCGAGGCCGAGATCGAGGCGTCCTACAAGCGCCTGAAGGAGCACGGCGGTCACTGACCGGCCGGCTCCCACCGCCACGAGGGCGGCGCGCTCCCTGCCGGGGCGCGCCGCCCTCGCGCGTGTCCGGCGGCCTCACCCGCAGGCGTCGAGGAGTTCGGCCAGCGCGCCGTGCAGGGCGGCGGCGAGCGTGTCGGCGTCCGGCAGCGACTCCGCGTCGGCGAGCAGCCCGATGTGGACCCGGCGGCGGTACGTGGAACAGGCGACCGCCAGCGACTGGCCGCGGGCGAGCGGGGCGATCGGGTAGAGCTCCGTCATGCGGCAGCCGTCCAGGGTGAGCGGCACGTCCAGCATCGGCACGTTGGTCACCAGTACGTCGAACAGCAGCCGCGCCGAGGCGGCGAGCAGCGGGGCGGCGAAGCGGTGCGCGAGCGGCGGCACGCTGTCGGCCAGCAGCGCGACGGCACCCGGGCCGGTGTCGGGCCCGGCGTCCTTGTTACGGTCCATGCCCGCGCGCACGTCGCGCAGCCGGGCGAGCGGATCGGGCTCGCCGACCGGCAGCCGCAGCAGATAGCCGGAGATGCGGTTGCCCCGGCCGCCGCGCACGCCCCTGCGGCGGCGGCGCGCCACCGGGATCAGGGCGCGCGGCCCCGGGCCCGCCGGGTCGTCGCCGCGGGCCTCCATCCACCGCCGCAGCGCGCCGGCCACGACGGCCATGACGACGTCGTTGACGGTGCCGCCGCTGGTCTTGCGGACCCGGTGCAGGTCGTCGACGTCGAGGGAGGCGGTGGCGAAGCGTCGCTCGGCGCCGCCGGGCGTCCAGGACGCGCCCAGCGCGGCGGGCCCGCCGGGGTCGAGGGAGGCGCGCAGCACGGCCGAACCGATGCCCAGAGCGCGCCCGGCCTCGCGCACGCGGTCCGGCAGGGAGGCGACGACCTGCCGGGGATCGGGCAGCGGCAACGCGGGCAGGTGGAGGCCGGGGCCCCGGACCTGGGCCGGTACGGCCGCCTCGGCGCCGGTCCGCGGCACCGCGGCCGATGGGGCGGGGGCGGAATCCGGGGCGGGGGAAGGGGCCGGGGTACGGGCCCCCTGGTCGAGCAGCGCGGCGCCGAACTCCACGGCGCGCAGCCCGTCGGCGAGGGCGTGGTGCAGCTTGACCAGGACGCGGAAGGGCTCGTCGGGGGCGCCCTCGATGACGTAGGCCTCCCACGGCGGCCGGTCGCGGTCCATGGGGCGGGACATCAGTTCGGCGACGGCGGCCCAGGCGTCCGCCCGCCGTACGGCGTGGACGTGGTGCCGCGCGTCGAAGTGCTCGTCGGCCGCCCAGGCGGCGCCGCCGACGCCGTACCAGACGTCCTTCACGCGCTGCCGCATCCGCGGTACGGCCTCGGCACGGGCGGTGAGCAGCGCGGCGAGTCCCTCGGCGTCGACCGGGCGTTCCGGGTCGCGGTCGAAGACGGCCACGGCGCCCAGGTGCATGGGGTGGCCCGGGGAGTCCAGGTTCCAGAACGCGAGGTCCAGCGGGCTCAGGTGCTCGTCAGCCAAGGCTTCATGCCTCCGAAAGGTCGCGGTTTGCCCCGGAACGGACTCCAGATGGTGAAGTGAAGCCCCTAAAACCGATTACAGTCAACTACGACCACGATACGGACAGTTAACATCAGGTTGCCCGTGCGACAGCCGGGTGGCGGGGCGACGGGGTCCGGAAGGCTCAGAAACCGCGGGTGCGCTTGGCCGCCGCACGGCGTCGTGCCTGGCCGGCGCCACCGGGCAGCTTGATGAACAGCCGCGCGATCTCGCCTCCCAGGTTCACCCCGATGGCCACGGCGAGCGCCAGCGCCGCCGCCTTCGTCAGCGAGGCGAATCCCTGGTCCAGGTGACCGCGGGTCAGCCCGAGGAGCCCGAAGTACGTCGCGGAACCCGGCAGCAGCGGTCCGATGGCCGCCGTGACGTACGGCAGCGCGGAGGCGTGGCGGTAACGGGAGAGCACCTGGCCGAAGAGGCCCACCAGGCCGGCGGCGACTGCGGTGGCCGCGACCGGCGACATGCCGACGCCGATCCCCTCCTGGTGCAGCGCCGCGTAGACCGTCCAGGCGATGCCGCCGTTGAGGGCGGCGATCGCCAGCACCCCCCGCTCGCACTGCAGCAGCACGGCGAAGGCGAGGCTCAGCACCATCGCGGCGACCAGCTGCACCGGCGGGTTCTCGTAGGCCCTGAAGGCCTGGTCGGGGTCGAGTCCGGCGCCCAGGCTGACCCCCGCGTAGAGGATCAGCGTCACGCCGACGACGATGCCGGTGAAGAGGTACATCACCTCCAGCAGGCGCGCGGAGGCGGTGATGTAGAAGCCGGTCAGGCCGTCCTGGACGGCCGCGACCAGGGCCCTTCCCGGGATCAGCGCGAAGAGCCCACCGGTGATGACCGCGGAGGCCTGCAGGCTGCTCGTACCGGGCAGGTGCTGGCCGAACCGGGCGACCAGCACCCCCATCACGGCGGCGGGCATCGCCGCGGCGACGAACTGGTAGAACTCCGGCAGCCCGCGGCCCGCGCACAGCCAGGCCAGCCGGTCGCCCAGCATCGCGCCGAGCGCGGCGATCGCGAACACCAGCGGACCGCCGCCGCCGACCAGCATGCTCGCCGCGCCCGCGAGGAGCCCGGCCGCCGCGGTCAGCAGCCAGCCCGGGTAGGGGTGCCGGTTGCGGCGGATCCCGGCGAGCCGCCGGTAGGCGTCCTCCAGGCTGAGGTCGGCCGCGGTGACGTCGTTGATCAGCCGGAAGACGGCCGCGAGACGGGTGTAGTCGGTGGCCCGGCGGCGCACCGTGCGGTTGGCGGTGACCGGCGCGTCCACCAGCGAGGGCTGGTACGAGATGCCCAGCAGGGTGAACGTCACGGTCGGCTCGACCCGTCCGAGCCCGTAGGCGTGGGCGACGCCGAGCATCGCGGCCTCGACGTCCTCCGCGCCCTCGCCGCCGGCGAGCAGCAGCTCACCGATGCGCAGCGTCAGGTCGAGCACGCGCGGCACCGGTGGGCCGCCCTCCGCCTCGGGCGGCCGGGCGGGCTGCTCGGGGGCGGGGCGCTCGCCGACGGGCATGCGCAGCATCGTGCGCATCCGGTCGGGCCAGGGGGTCTCCTTGGAGAGGCTGACGACCGGGATGCCCTCGGGGGGCGTGAAGGCCGGGTGGGACAGCTGCGAGGAGGTCCGCGTCCCGGGGCGGGCGAAGGCGGAGCCCTGCGTTTCGGGCCTCGGCAGCTCCACACCCAGGGGCGGCGTGAACTCCGAGCCGCCCGCATGCTGTTCGGGCTCCTTGGGTTGCGCCACGAAATCCTCCTTTCGGCGCGTGATCGCCCGGCGGGTGCCGGGTGTGCCGAGGGGGGAGGGTGCGGGCACCCTCCCCCCTCGGCCACAGCGGAACGACTGCCCACTCCCTCCGTCGGCTAACGGCGGTTGGCGCGGTGCCGCCCGCCGTTGCCGCGCTGGAGCGGCGGCTGGCCGGCCTCGTCGTCGGCCTCGAACTCGGGCGCCCCGGGCAGCGGCGCGGCCTTCCGGGAGGCCGCGCGGGCGCGCAGGAACTCGATGGCGATCGGGACGACCGAGAGCAGCACGATGGCGATGAGGATCAGCTCGATGTGCTCGTGGACGAACGCGATCTGGCCCAGCCAGTAGCCGAGCAGGGTGACACCGGCGCCCCAGAGCACGCCGCCGACGATGTTGTACGTCACGAAGACGCGGTAGTTCATGCGGCTGACGCCGGCGATGATCGGGGTGAAGGTCCGCACGATCGGCACGAAGCGGGCGAGCACGATCGACTTGGCGCCGTGCCGCTCGAAGAACTCGTGGGCCTTCTCGACGTTCTCCTGCTTGAAGAGTTTGGAGTCCGGACGCCGGAAGAGCGAGGGGCCGACCTTGCGGCCGAAGAGGTAGCCCACCTGGTCGCCCGCGACAGCCGCCAGCACGACCAGCACGCAGACCAACCAGATCGGGTAGTCGAGCTTGCCGCCCGCGACCAGCAGGCCGCCGGTGAAGAGCAGGGAGTCACCCGGCAGGAAGAAGCCGATGAGCAGACCCGACTCGGCGAAGACGATCGCCAGCAGGCCGATCAGGCCCGCTGACGAGATGAGGTAATCGGGGTCGAGCCATTGCGGGCCCAGGGCGATAGTCGTCACGCGCCAAAAGTATCAACGTGGTCGCGACCGAACCGTTCCCAGCCCGGAAACGCTCGGCTACGGTCCTCCCAAGCGTTTTACCGTGCAACACCGCAAGTCGCCCGTCACTCCTGAATCATCATGATCCGGCGGAACCCACATGACTCGCGCCATCTCCCTGCACGACGTTTCGAAGACCTACGGCCGCGGCGTGCGCGCCGTGGAGCGTTTCTCACTGGACATCGCCCCCGGCGAGTTCCTGGTACTGCTCGGCCCGTCGGGCTGCGGCAAGTCCACGGTGCTGCGCATGATCGCGGGTCTGGAGGACATCACCTCCGGTGAGCTGCTCCTGGACGGCGAGCCCGCGAACGACCTGGCACCGGGCGACCGGAGGATGGCCATGGTCTTCCAGAACTTCGCCCTCTACCCGAGCATGACCAGCCGGGAGAACATCGGTTTCCCGCTGCGCTTCGAGATGCCCGGGCAGGACACCGGGCCCCGGGTCGCCGAGACCGCGCGCACGCTCGGCATCGAGGACATCCTCGACCGCTACCCGGCGCAGCTGTCCGGCGGCGAGCGGCAGCGGGTCGCGATGGGCCGGGCCATCTCGCGGCACCCGTCCGTCTTCCTGATGGACGAGCCGCTGTCCAACCTCGATGCCAAGCTCCGCTCGCACCTGCGCGCCGAGATCGCCCGGCTGACCCGCGGCATGGGCGTGACGACCGTGTACGTCACCCACGACCAGGCCGAGGCGATGTCGCTGGGCGACCGTGTGGCGATCATGCGCAACGGCGTGCTGCAGCAGGTGAGCCCCCCGCGGGAGGCGTACCACCTGCCGCAGAACGTCTTCGTCGCCGCCTTCATCGGCACCCCGCGGATCAACCTCATGGAGGCGACCGTGGTGGCCCCGCTGGACGGCGGGATGTGGATCGACCTCGGACGGCAGCGGCTCGTCCTCCCCCGGCCGCTGAGCCGGGACCACCAGATGCTCCGCATCCAGCAGGGCCGTCCGGTCATCGTCGGCCTGCGCTCGGAGGCCGTGCGCATCGACCGGCCGAGCGGCGCCCGGCCCGGCGAGGTGGTGCTCAGCGGTGTCGTCGAGCACGTGGAGTACCAGGGCCACGAGTCGCTGGTGCACCTGGACACCGGCGCCCGCCCGGCCGTCGTGCCCGAACTGGAGTCCGCCCGTCCGGGCAGCGCGCGGCAGCGCGCCCGGGCGGCCTCCCGGCAGGGCGGAACCGCCGGCCTGGGCCGGCTGGTGCAGAAGGCCGCCGCGCGGGTCTCCGGCCAGGGCCGGACGGCCGTACTGGACCGGCCGGCACCGCGGCCGGAGACCGAGCGGCCCGCCGGCGGGAGCGGTGACCTGGTCGTCCGCACCGGGCCTGACCTGCGGCTCCGGGCCGGACAGCACGTGCCGGTGCTGGTCGACCTCGCCCACCTGTACGTCTTCGACCACACGGGCCGCCGGATCTGCCCCGCCCCGGAGCAGGCACCGCACCTGGAGTACTGAGAGCGCGCGGGACGGCGGCGGGGGGACGACGATGCCCGTATGGGTATCGACGAGTACGGCGGCGGACAGTCGCCCCAGTCCGCCGTCCTGGTGGTCACCACGAACGACGTGCCGGGCTACCGGATCGAGCGGGTGATCGGCGAGGTCTTCGGCCTCACCGTGCGCTCCCGCCATCTGGGCAGCCAGATCGGCGCGGGCCTGAAGTCCCTGGTCGGCGGCGAGCTGAAGGGACTCACCAAGACCCTGGCCCAGACCCGCACCCAGGCGATGGAGCGGCTCGTGGAGCAGGCGCAGTCGCGCGGCGCCAACGCGGTGCTGATGATGCGCTTCGACGTCAGCGAGGCCGCCGACGCCGGCACCGAGGTGTGCGCCTACGGCACGGCCGCGGTGATCACGCCCCGGCACGCCTAGCGTTGGCGACGATCGCGTCGTGGACGTAGCGGGCGGTGCCCGGCGCGATCGACTCGTAGAAGGCGTTGAAGCGCGGGTCGGCCAGGTACATCTCGGCGAGCCCGGTGTGGATCTCGTACGTGCAGTCGTAGTAGTGGTCCACGATGAACCGCCGGTGCTCCTCGGCCAGGTCCATCGCGGCCTCGCCGTCCGCCGGGGCGCCGGACTCGCGGAGCGCCACCAGCCGGGCGCCCCAGTCCTCCTGCTCGGCCTTGATCCGCAGCCAGTCCTCCTTGGTGTAGGAGGCGGCCCGGCGCTGCGACTGCTCGTACGCGTCGGTGTTGCCCCAGCGTTCCCGGGTCTCCTCGGCGTGCCGGTCGGGGTCGTAGTCCCCGAAGACCTCGAACTTCTCCTCGGGCGTGAGGTTGATGCCCATCGTGCGTGCCTCCATGGCTCGTTGGACGGCGTCGGCCATCTCCGTCAGCTTCCCGATGCGCGCGGTCAGCAGCTCGTGCTGGCGCCGCAGGTGCTCCCGCGGATCCGCGTCCGGGTCGTCGAGGAGGGCCGCGACCTGTTCCAGGGGGAAGCCGAGCTCCCGGTAGAAGAGGATCTGCTGCAGCCGGTCGAGGTCGGAGTCGCTGTAGCGCCGGTGGCCCGCGTGGCTGCGGGCGCTGGGCGAGAGCAGTCCGATCTCGTCGTAGTGGTGCAGCGTGCGGACGGTCACGCCGGCGAAAGCCGCCACCTGCCCGACCGGGTAGCCCGCGCTCGTGTTCATGACCACACCCTCCGGCCTCACGCCACGTGAGGTGCAAGTGCCATATTGGTGCGCATGCTGGGAATCACCGACCTGCCGACGTACGTGCTGGGCACCGTCCTGATCGTGCTGCTGCCCGGGCCGAACTCGCTGTACACGCTCTCCGTCGCGGCGCGCCGCGGCGTCCGGACGGCGTACCGCGCGGCCCTGGGCGTCTTCCTCGGCGACACCGTCCTGATGACCGCGTCGGCGGCGGGCGTGGCCGGACTGCTCACGGCCAACGCCGTGCTCTTCGGCATCGTGAAGTACGCCGGTGCCGGCTATCTGGCGTGGATCGCCCTCGGCATGGCGCGGACCGCCCGGAGCATGTGGCGGTCCCGGGGCGCGGAGCCGGTGGCGATGGCGACAGCGGCCGACGAGGTGGCGGACGCCGAGCAGCCGTTCCGGCGGGCGCTGGTGATCAGCCTGCTCAACCCCAAGGCGATCCTCTTCTTCATCTCCTTCTTCGTTCAGTTCGTGGACCCCGGCTACGCCCATCCCGCGCTGTCCTTCCTGGCGCTGGGCGCGATCGCGCAGGTCTTCAGCTTCTGCTACCTGACGCTGCTGATCTTCGGCGGCACCTATCTGGCCGGCCAGTTCCGCCGCCGCAAGCGCCTCGCGGCGGGCCTGACCTCGGGCGCGGCAGCGCTCTTCCTGGGCTTCGCGGCCAAGCTGTCGATGTCCTCGGCGGGCTGACCGGCCCGGGCGGCCGGCCGCCGACCTGCCGGTGACAGGATTCACCCGTATCGTGACGGTATGTCGCTGCACAAAGGTGCCGAGGGCCTGCCGAAGCTCGCCGTGAACCCCTTCTACGCCGGGGCCGACCCGGTCGCCGGGATGCGCGCGGCGCCACCGAAGCACCGGCTGCCGGACGGCCCGATGGCGCCGGCCACGGCGTACCAGCTCGTCCACGACGAGCTGATGCTCGACGGCAACGCCCGGCTCAACCTGGCCACCTTCGTCACCACGTGGATGGAGCCCGAGGCCGGGGTGCTGATGGGCGAGTGCCTCGACAAGAACATGATCGACAAGGACGAGTACCCGCGCACCGCCGAACTGGAGCGGCGCTGCGTGTCGATGCTCGCCGACCTGTGGCACGCGCCCGATCCGGAGAGCGCCGTCGGCTGCTCCACCACCGGCTCCTCCGAGGCCTGCATGCTCGCCGGCATGGCGTTCAAGCGCCGCTGGATGAAGCGCGCCGGAGACGGTGGCGGCCGTACGTCCCTCGCCCGCCGGCTGACCAGGCGGGGCGGCGACAGCCACCCGGGCGGGGGCCGCCCCAACCTGGTCATGGGCGCCAACGTGCAGGTCTGCTGGGAGAAGTTCTGCAACTTCTGGGAGGTCGAGCCGCGCCTGATGCCGATGGAGGGCGACCGGCTGCACCTGGACGCGGACGCCGCCGTCGCGATGTGCGACGAGAACACCATCGGGGTGGTGGCCGTCCTCGGCTCGACCTTCGACGGCTCCTACGAGCCCGTGGCCGAGATCTGCGCCGCCCTCGACGCCCTGCAGGAGCGCACCGGGCTCGACATCCCCGTCCACGTCGACGGGGCCTCCGGGGGCATGATCGCCCCCTTCCTCGACGAGGACCTGGTCTGGGACTTCCGGCTGCCCCGGGTGGCCTCGATCAACACCTCCGGCCACAAGTACGGGCTGGTCTACCCCGGCGTCGGCTGGGCGCTGTGGCGGGACACCGACGCCCTCCCCGAGGAACTGGTCTTCCGGGTCAACTACCTCGGCGGCGACATGCCGACCTTTGCCCTCAACTTCTCCCGGCCGGGGGCCCAGGTCGTCGCCCAGTACTACACCTTCCTGCGGCTGGGCCGGGACGGCTTCCGCGTCGTCCAGCAGACCGCCCGGGACGTGGCCACCTACCTCTCCTCGCGAATCGAGGAGTGCGGGGACTTCCGGCTGATCACCCGCGGCGACCAGCTGCCGGTCTTCGCCTTCACCACCGCCGACCACGTCACCGCGTACGACGTCTTCGACGTCTCCCGGCGGATGCGCGAGCGAGGCTGGCTGGTGCCCGCCTACACCTATCCGGCCGACCGCGAGGACCTGGCGGTGCTGCGCATCGTCGTCCGCAACGGCTTCTCCGAGGACCTCGCCGACCTCTTCCTCGCCGACCTGGAGCGCTACCTCCCCCAGCTGCGCGCCCAGGATCACCCGCTCCACCCGCCCGGCGAGGCGCCCACCGCCTTCCACCACTGAGCGGCGCCCCGCGGGGCACACGCTCCCCATGGGGAAGGACAAGCAGACCAGGGGCACCGTCTTCGTCGCCCTCGCCGCGAACCTGGTGATCGCCGTGGCGAAGGCGGTCGGCGGGCTGCTCACCACCTCGCCGGCGCTGCTGTCGGAGGCGGCGCACTCGGTGGCCGACACGCTCAACGAGGTCTTCCTGCTCGCCGCGCTGCGCCGCAGCCGGCGCAGGCCCGACGCGCGGCACCCCTTCGGCTACGGCAAGGAGCGCTGGTTCTGGTCGCTGCTCGCCGCCGTGGGCATCTTCGTGATGGGCGGCTGCTTCTCCTTCTACCAGGGCGTGTCCGCGTTCCACGAGAGCGAGCCGCACACGACGCGAGCCTTCCTGATCGCCGTGGCCGTGCTGGTGATCTCCCTGCTCGCCGAGGCGACCTCGCTGGTCAGGGCGCTGCTGCAGGTGCGCGACGGGGCCCGCGAACACGGCCGCCCCTTCCGCACCGAACTGCGCGAGGGCGAGGACCCCACCCTGCGCACCGTGCTCGGCGAGGACAGCGCGGCGGTGTTCGGCGTGCTGCTGGCGCTCACCGGCGTGGTGCTGCACTGGACCACCGGCGACCGGACCTGGGAGGCGTACGCGTCCCTGGCGATCGCCGTCCTGCTGATGTACGTCGCCTACCGGCTCGGCAAGGACTGCCGGGACACCCTCATCGGCGAGGCCGCCGACCCCCGGCTGCGGCAGCGGGCGCACGAACTGCTGACGCGGCAGCCGGAGATCGACACGGTCACCGCGCTGCTGACGATGCGCCTCGGGGTCGACTCGGTGCTGCTGGCCGCCCGGGTGGACCTGACCGAGGGCATCGACAGCGAGACCGTGGAGGAGGCCGCGGTCCGCATCAAGGGCGAGCTGGCCGGGGAGTTCCCCGAACTGGACCAGATCTTCCTGGACGTCACCGACGCCTCCGAGGAGGACCGCCGCGCGGCCCACCGGCTGCGGCGGGCGCTGCGCGCCGAGGCGGGCAAGGGCGGGGGCGGGAGCGGGGGTTGACCCGGTCGCCCGGCCGGAGCCGGGGTGCGGGCCTCCCGTGGTGGTCAGCGGCCGACGCGCACGCCGTGCCGGGCCAGCCAGGGCAGCGGTGCCACCGAGGAGCCCATCTGGGGCGTGACGCGGACCTCGAAGTGCAGGTGCGGGCCGGTGGAGTTGCCGGAGTTGCCGGACCCGCCGATCCGCTCGCCCGCGCGGACCCGCTGCCCGGGGGCGACCTCCAGGACGGACAGATGGGCGTAGTGCGTGCAGTAGCCGTCGTCGTGCCGGACGACGATCTGGTTGCCGAAGCCGTCACCGCACGCGGCCACCACCACCGTGCCGTCGCCCACCGCGCGGACCGGGGTGCCCGGCGGCACCGCGAAGTCCTGGCCGGTGTGGCGGTGCGCCCAGTGCGCGCCGGAGGCGTCGTAGCGGGCGGTGAGCGTGTAGTGCGCCACCGGGCGCACCCAGTGCGGGGCGCCCGGGCGGTGGGCGGCGGCGGACGACCTGGGCCGGGCCGGGGACAGGTCGCGGGGGCAGTCCGCCGAGAGGCCCTCGTGGGCCATGAGCGCCAGGTCCCGGGCGGACAGCCGGGCCCGGGCGCGCAGCAGCCGCGCCTCGATGCCCCGTCGCAGCGCGTCCTTGCGGTGCGCCTCGCGGGCCAGCACCGCCAGCGTCCGGTCCACGGCCAGGGTGTCCGCCGCCAGCCGGCGCTCGGCCAGCATCCGCTCGGCCAGCAGCGCCGCCTGCGCGTGGTCGCCCTGCCGGGCCAGCGTCGCGCCCTCCAGCAGCCGGTCGGGCCGCCCGGTCAGCAGCAGCCGCGCCGACGGCCCCAGCCCCCCGTTGCGGTACTCGCTGCGCGCCATCGCCCCGATCCGGTCCCGCAGCACGTCCAGCCGGCGCCGCTCCACCGCCGCGGCCCGGTGCAGCAGCCGCAGGTCGGCGCGCTTGCGGCGGACCGCCCGCTCCGCGTCCTCGTACGCCTGCACCGCACGGGCCGCCTGCGCGTACAGCCGCTCCACCCGGGCCGGCGGGCCGGGGCGCGGCTCGGGGCGCTCGCCGGCCACCGCCGGCGAGGCGGTCAGCAGCAGGCAGAGGGCCACGGCCGCCGTCCTCCATCGCATCGCCCGATCCTTTCGGGCCCGGTCACCGCGGCGCCCGGACGACACGCCCCGCCGGCCCCCGGGCCACCCGGCGGGGTGACCGCATCCGGGCGTGCGCCCGGCCGGGGACCGCCCGATCATGGGAACGGGCGCACTCGGCGGACAGGAGGGTGACCGGGTGAGCGGTGACGGTGACCTCGGCAACTGGTCACCGCTGGACCACGCGGTCCTGCGGCAGGTGCTGGACGGCACCCCTGCGGGCGTCGGCATCTACGACCCGCAGCTGCGCTACGTCTACGTCAATCCCGCCCTCGCCCGGATGAACGGCCTGCCCGCCGACGCCCACGTGGGCCGCCGGATCACCGAAGTGCTGCCGGACCTGGACGACGCCGGCGAGGAGGCGCTGCGCCAGGTCCTGTCCGACGGCAAGTCGCGCGAGGTGCCCTCCAGCGGCCGCACGCGCGCCGAGTCCGAACCGGGCCGGCGCTACTGGCAGGGCGCGTACCACCGGCTGGACGCGGCGGACGGCACTGTGCTGGGCCTGGTCGGGATCATGCTGGAGGTCAGCGCCTCCCGCCAGCACCAGCAGGAGCTGGAGCGGGCCCGGGAACGGCTGGCGATCCTCGACCGCGCGGCCACCTTCATCGGCACCACGCTGGAGATGGACGAGACCTGCGCCGAACTCGCCGGGTTCCTCGTGCCGCTGCTCGCCGACATCGCCACCGTCGAGGTCTTCCCCACCGAGCGCTCCACCCCGTACAACCGCGGCGTGCTGCGGCTGCGCCGGGCCGCCATGGCCGCGCTGCCCAACCTGCGCGAGCAGGTCAAGGCCTTCGGCGAGCCCGGGGAGTACGTCGAGTACCCGTCGGGCACGACCATCCCGCGCTGCCTGCAGTCCGGCAGCCCCGTGGTGCAGAACCTCTTCGACGACGACGCCCTGGGCCACGGCGGGTCGGCCCGCGAACGGATGGCCGCCTTCCGCTCGGTGGGCATCCACTCGGCGCTCGTCGTGCCGCTCGCGGCGCGCGGCGAGCCCATCGGCACGGTGACCCTGGTCCGCTGCGGCGAGTCCCCGGGGTTCACCGAGCGGGACACCGAGACCGTCCAGGACGTCGTCCGGCGGGCCGCGATCTACCTCGACAACGCCCGCCGCTACACGCACGAGCACGGCATCGCCCTGGAGTTGCAGCGCGCCCTGATGTCCGAGCCGGGCTCCCCGCACCCCTCCGTGGAGGCCGCGTTCCGCTACCAGCCGGCCGGCAGCACCGCACTGGTGGGCGGCGACTGGTACGACACCGTGCGGCTGTCCTACGGGCGCACCCTCCTGGCCATGGGCGACGTCATGGGGCACGGGGTGGAGGCCTCGGTCGACATGAGCCAGTACCGCTCCATGCTGCGCTTCGTGGCCGCGGCCGACCTCCCGCCGCACCGCATCCTGCGCAGGCTGGACGCCCTCATCTCGGAGACGGAGTCGGGCCGTCCGGCGAGCTGCCTGCTGGCCCTCGTCGACCCGGCGCGCAACACGTGCACGTTCTCCAGCGCCGGTCACCTGCCGCCCGCGGTCATCCGGCCGGACGGCACGGTCCGCATCGTCGACGTACCGGTCGGCCCGCCGCTGGGCACGGGCCACGGGGGCTACGAGGCCGTGTCGGCCTCCTGCCGGCCCGGTGACGTCCTGCTGCTGTACACGGACGGTCTCGTGGAGCGGCGCGGGGAGGACATCGACGCCTCGCTCGACCGGCTCGCCGGGTTGCGTCTGCACTCCGACGGTGATCTGGGCGGACTGGTCGACCGGGTCCTGTCCCTGCTGGTCGTGGAGCCGGCGGACGACGACATCGCGGTCCTTGCCGCACGGATCGTCCGATGAACGGATCAACCGCTCGGAGTATCACAAGAGGCCGATCTCGACTTGCGCCCGCACGATGATCAGACGGGCCGCCGCAGGGGCGTTCCCGGGAACCGGCCCCTCGGGGAGGATCTGCCGTGACCGTCAGTCTGGCGCATCTGCGTCGTTGCTCCGTTGCCGTCGACCTGGGGGCGTCTCGCACCCGTGTCTACCTCAAGCACCAGGGACTCGTCGTGGACGAGCCCAGCGTGGCCGCCGTCAACGCGCACAGCGGTGCCCTCATCGCGGTCGGCTCGCTCGCCGAGAAGATGACCGGCCGCACGCCGGAGCACATCCGCGTGGTCCGCCCCATCCAGGCCGGGATGGTCGTCGACATCGAGATGGCCCAGCGCATGCTCCGTCACCTGCTGGGCGGTCAGCTCCGCAAGGCCTGGCGGCGCAAGCCGATGCTCCGGGCGGCCGTCTGCACCCCCAACGGCAGCGGGCCGCTGGCTCAGCGGGCCGCCATCGAGACGCTGTACGGCCTCGGTTCGCGCCGGGTCGAGCTCGTCGACTCCGTCATCGCGGCCGCCATCGGGTGCGGACTGCCGGTCGAACAGCCCGAAGCGACGATGATCATGCTCGCCGGGGCCGGCACCACGCAGATCGCGGTCATGTCGATGGGCGCGATCGTCGCCGCGGAGACCATCGGGGTGGGCGGCGAGGCGATCGACCACGCCGTCGTCCAGCACCTGCGCAACACCCACGAACTGCTGCTGCCCAGCCAGTCGGTGCGGTCGCTGCACGAGACCCTCTCCGCGCCCGGGCCCACCGCGCCCAGCGCCGAGGTCCAGGGGCGCGACGTCGCCAGCGGGATCGCCCGTACGGTCCGCGTCGACACCGAGGCGGTACGGCAGGCGATCCGGATGCCCATGGCGACGCTGGTCGACGGGATCGGCCAGGTGCTCCGCAGGTGCCCGCCGGACCTGGTGGCCGACCTCACCGACCGCGGCGTCATGCTGGCGGGCGGCAGCGCGCTGCTGCCGGGCCTGGACATGATGCTCCGTCAGGCCACCGGGATGCCGGTCACGGTCGCGGACCGGCCCGACGTCTGCGCGGTGCTCGGGCTGGGCGCCATGATGGAGGGCCACCCCGTCCCGACGCCGCTCGACCCGCTGTCCGTGTAGGCCCGCGGCCGGCCGGGACGGGGAGCACCTGCCCGTCCCGGCCGAGCCGTGTCCAGAACGCCGCGGTGTCCGGGCCGGGCCGGTGGAAGTGGTCCGCCGGCGGCCGGCTCTCGGACTCGGCGGTCATGGCGCGGCCCTCTCCCTCTCGGCGCGTTCGACGAGGCGGGCGGCGTGCCCGGCGACGAGGTCCGGGCGGTGGGAGGGCAGCCAGTGGCCGCCGTCCACGTGGTGGATCTCGGCGGCGGGGGCCCAGTCGGTGATCTCGGTCTGCCAGGGCGGCAGGACGAAAGCGTCCTTGGACGGGGCCAGCACCACCGCGGGGAGCGCGGCGTGCCGGACGCGGGGGCGGAGCATGCGGGGCAGCACGTTGGCGCGGTAGAGCCTGAGCCCGGCACGGTTGCGGGCGGCGAGCCCGGGGCCGTAACCGGCGGGGGCCTCGCCGGTCTCCAGGCGGCGCAGGGTCGCGATGACGCCGTCCAGGAGGCCGCCGCGGCAGGCGAGTTCGGCGATCCCCGTCAGATGGAAGAAGCCGACGTACTGCGAGGCCAGCGACTGCTTGGCGAGCTTGAGCAGACGGGCCGGAGACGGGCGGCGCAGCTGGGCGCGGTACCAGCGGCCGGTGTGGTCGAGGTCGGGTCCGGAGATCGAGGTGATCGAGGCGTAGCGGTGGGCGAGTTCCGGTGTGCTGACGGTGTGCCAGCTCTGTACCGACCCCCAGTCGTGGGTGAGCAGGTGGACCGGGGCTCCCGGGCTGACCGCGTCGGCGACGGCGGTGGTGTCGGCGGCGAGCTGCGGCAGCCGGTAGGCGCGGGTGCGGCGCGGCTTGTCCGAGGCGCCCGAGCCGCGCACGTCGTACGACACGACGTGGAGGCCGCGGGCGGCCAGGCGCCCTGCGACGCCGTCCCACACCCCGTGGTCGTCGGGGAAGCCGTGCACGCACAGCACCGTGGGCCCGGCCCGGTCCCCCTGCTCGTACACCGCCAGCCGCACCCCGTCGGAGGCCGTGACCCAGCGCTGCGCCATGTGAGCCGCCCTTCTTCGCCTCGCCGCGCCGCCACTCGGTCATCATGGCGTCACTTCGCCGTCGCGCCACCGTTCCGTCGCCGTTCCCCGCGGCCACGATGGCAGCTTGCTGACGCGGTGTCTAGCAGCGGGACGGTATACCTTTGCCGCCGTGACCGGTGGGAACGCGATACTGCAGCGACGGCTCGGCGTCTTCGACGCCACCGTCATCGGGCTCGGCTCGATGATCGGCGCCGGGGTCTTCGCCGCCTTCGCCCCGGCCGCCCGCGCCGCCGGGTCCGGGCTGCTCGCCGGGCTGGCGGCCGCCGCCGCCGTCGCCTACTGCAACGCCATGTCCTCGGCCCGGCTCGCCGCGCTGTACCCCGCCTCGGGCGGGACCTACGTCTACGGGCGCGAGCGGCTCGGGCCGTTCTGGGGCTACCTGGCGGGCTGGTCCTTCATCGTCGGCAAGACCGCCTCCTGCGGCGCGATGGCCCTGACGATCGGCGCGTACGTCTGGCCGGAGCAGCAGCGGGCGGTCGGCGTCGCCGCGGTCGTGGCGCTCACCGCCGTCAACTACGCCGGCGTGCAGAAGGCGGCCTGGCTCACCCGGGGCATCGTCGCGGTCGTCCTCGCGCTGCTCACGGCCTTCGTGGTCGCCGCGTTCACCGGCGGCGACGCCGACGCCGCCCGGCTGGACATCGGCGCCGACGCGACCGTGGGCGGGGCGCTGCAGGCGGCCGGCCTGCTGTTCTTCGCCTTCGCCGGGTACGCCAGGATCGCCACCCTCGGCGAGGAGGTCAGGGACCCGGCACGCACCATCCCCCGCGCGATCCCGCTCGCCCTCGGCATCACGCTGGTCGTCTACGCGGCCGTCGCGGTCGCCCTGCTCGCGGTGCTGGGCCCGCAGGGGCTCGCCGGCTCGGCCGCGCCCCTGGCCGACGCCGCGGGCGGCCTCGCGCCGCTGATGCGGGTGGGCGCGGCGGTCGCCGCCGTCGGCTCCCTGCTCGCGCTGATCCTCGGGGTCTCCCGCACCACCCTGGCCATGGCCCGCGACGGGCACCTGCCGCGGACCCTGGCCGCGGTGCACCCCCGTTCCGGGGTCCCGCACCACGCCGAACTCGCCGTCGGCGCGGTCGTCGCGGTCCTCGCCGCCACCGCCGACCTGCGCGGCGCGATCGGCTTCTCCTCCTTCGGCGTCCTCGCCTACTACGCCGTCGCCAACGCCTCCGCCTGGACCCTCGGCCCCGGCGCCCGGCGCGCCGTACCCGCGCTCGGCCTGCTCGGCTGCCTCGTCCTGGCCTTCGCCCTGCCCTGGACCTCCGTCGCCGCGGGCGCGGCCGTCCTGGCCGTCGGCGCGGCGCTGTACGCGGCACGCTCCCGGGGCTCCCGGGGCGCCTGACGCCCCGTCGCCCGGGCGCCCGGGCGACGGGGTGTTGCCCGACTGAGATCCATCCGCAACGGCCCCGATGCCACCCGCCCGCGGGCTCCTGCGTCACAGTCGCAGAAGGCGCAGAAGGCGCAGGGGGCGCCCACGGGGGAGGGCAGGTGACGGTGATGCGGCGGATCACGGCGGCGGTACTGGCGACGGTGGCGGCCGGAGCCGTGCTGACGGGTTGCGGCGCGAACGCGGACCGGGGAAGCGGCGGCGACCGCGCGCAGCGGCCCGGTCCCGTACGGGGCGCGGACGACGCCCCCCAGTGGAACGGGAGCGAGACCGGCGAGGACCGGGGCCCGGAGCGGGCACCCGACGCGTCGCGGCTGTCGACCTTCGCGCTGGACGTCGACACCGCCTCCTACGGCTATGCCAAGCGGCGGCTCGACCAGGGTTCCCTGCCCTCCCCGGAGGACGTGCGCCACGAGGAGTTCGTCAACAGCTTCCGCCAGGACTACCCCGCCCCCCGGGGCGACGGCTTCTCCGTCACCGTCGACGGCGCCCGCATCGGCGACGAGGAGGGCTGGTCCCTCCTGCGGGTCGGCCTCGCCACCCGCCCCGCGGACGAGGCGAACAGGCCGCCGGCCGTGCTCACCTTCGTCGTGGACGTCTCCGGCTCCATGGGCGACCCGGGCCGCCTCGACCTCGTCCAGAAGGCGCTGCGCGCCGCGGTCGGCGAACTGCGGGACGACGACTCCCTCGCCGTCGTGACCTTCAGCGACCGCGCGCGGGTCGCCCTGCCGGCCACCCGGCTCGGCGCCGGGGACGCCCGGGAGCACGCCCTGTCCGTCGTCGACCGCCTCGAACCGGAGGACTCCACCAACCTGGAGGCGGGTCTGCGCACCGGCTACGACGTCGCCCTGGAGAGCGCCCGGCGCGGGGCCACCAACCGGGTCGTACTGCTCTCCGACGCCCTCGCCAACACCGGGGAGACCGACCCCGACGCCCTCCTGGAGCGGATCGACCGGGCCCGCTCACGGCACGGCATCGCGCTCTTCGGGGTCGGCGTCGGCAGCGAGTACGGCGACGAACTGATGGAACGGCTGGTCGACAAGGGCGACGGCCACACCTCGTACGTCTCCACCCCGGCCGAGGCCCGCGCCCTGTTCGTGGACCGACTGCCCGTCAACATCGGCCTGCGCGCCCGCGACGCCAAGGCCCAGATCTCCTTCGACCCGCGCACCGTCGAGCGCTACCGCCTGATCGGCTTCGAGAACCGCGCCGTCGCCGACGAGGACTTCCGCGACGACCGCGTCGACGGCGGCGAGGTCGGCCCCGGCCACACCGTCACCGCGCTCTACGCCGTGCGGCTGAAGGCGGGCGCCCGGGGCCACGTCGCCACGGCCACCGTGCGCTGGCTCGACCCGCACGACCGCTCCCCGCACGAGGCCGCGGGCGCCGTCGAGGCGGACCGGCTCACCGGCCGGCTGTGGGACTCCGGCACGTCCCCGAGGCTCCGCGTGGACGCGGTCGCCGCTTACTTCGCCGACGCGCTGCGCACCTACGACACCGGTGACGGGCAACTGCCCGGCGCCCCCGGCCTCGCCGAGCTCGGCGACCGCGCGCACGCCCTGGCCGCGACCACCGAGGACCCGGCCGTACGCGACCTGGCGGAAGCCGTCGACAGCGCGTACGCGCTGCGCGCGGGCTGATGGAGTATCAGTGGAGACATGGCAGAAGAGAAGGAACCCGAGCCCGAGCTCGACGCCCGCTACAGCAGCGCCGGCGCGACCCCCACGACCTGGCACGACGCCCGCGGACACCTGGCCGGCGCCGAGATCTACTGGCTGACCACCGTCCGCCCGGACGGCCGCCCCCACGTCACCCCGCTGATCGGGGTCTGGCTCGACGACGCCCTGCACTTCTGCACCGGCGCCGACGAGCGCAAGGCCGGCAACCTCGACCGCAACCCCCGGGTCGTCCTCACCACCGGCACCAACGCGCTCGGCGAGGGCCTGGACATCGTGCTCGAGGGCAGGGCGGCGCGCGTGCGCAGCGACAAGCAGCTGCGCCGGATCGCGGAGGCGTACGAGAGCAAGTACGGCTCCGAATGGCACTTCGACGTACGCGACCAGGTCTTCGTCGGCGGCGGAAACGAGGCCCTGGTGTACGAGGTGGAACCCACCACGGCCTTCGCCTACGCCCGCGGCACCACCTACAGCCAGACCCGCTGGCTGTTCTAGGTGGACCCGGCCGGGACGCGGCCTGCGCATGACTGTCGCCGCCGGTGGGTGGGTGGGTGGGTGCGGGTCCGTCTCGCGCCCCGCGGGCGCAAAGCGGCGCGGCAGCCGAACCAACGGCACCAGCACCACCCCCACCCAACCCGCGCCGGGAGCGCGTCACTCACGCCTCGGGACGGCCGATCCGGTCGCGGCGGGCCGGGCCGTGGAAGGCGGCGCGGTCGGCCGCGGCGGTCCCGCGCGCCCAGCCCTCGTGGTCGCGGCCCCTGAGGCGCTGGGTGCGGGTGTCGGGGAACATCGCGTCGGCGGCGCGGCCGACGGCGACCTCGCGGGCGGCCAGCGCGGGGAGGACCTCCGTGGCACCGGTGGCCTGCGCGGCCTCCTCCGTCGCGTCGCGGGAGGCGGCGGCCAGGCGCTCACCGACGCGGCCCGCGTAGGCGATGAGGAAGGACTCGCGGAAGTCCCGCGACAGGTCGCCGCCCCTGCCGCCCTTGCGGCGCGGGCGACGCGCGGCCGGTCCCGGGGTGCCGCCGCCGCGCATGGCCGCCTCGGCCTGCACCAGCAGGGACGTGTACAGCACCTCCACGGCCTCCAGGTCGGCCTCCCAGCCCACGACGGTCGAGAAGCCGAACTCCGCCGACCAGACGGCACGGCAGCGGTTCGCCTCCGCGACCGCGTCCAGGAGCAGGGCCTTCGGCGCCTCGTAGGGGCGGTCCACGCCGATCCGCCGCGCGCCCGGGCCGCCGCCCGGCGCCGTGCCCGCGACCAGCGCCTCGTCCACGCTGTGCCGCGCCATCAGGTGCTGGGCCTTCGCGCTCAGCGCCTCCGCCTCCTCCGGGAAGGCCGTGGACTCCGCCTTCGCCAGCAGCGCCCTGATCCGCCGCAGCATCGGGTGGCCCGTGCCGCCGGACGCCGCGGCGGGCGCGGCCAGCGGGGTGATGCCGGGCAGCCGCCCCAGCAGGCGGACGAGTTCCAGCACGGCCGTCGCCACCGTGAAGCGGTCCAGCCGCTCCGCCGCCCCGTACGCCGTCAGGAGGCCCGTCGGGTCGCCGCCGCCGTCCGCGGTCAGCCGCCCGGCGAGCCGCACGTGCTCGGGGCGCAGTTCGCGGCGCACCATCCGCAGCACGTCCGCGTCCTGCCAGCCGCGCGCCCGGCAGCCCCGCAGCAGTCCGCCCACGGCGGTCACCACCGCCCGGCCGACCTCGTCCCAGCCGGCCTCCGCCGCCGCCATGGCCGACGCCCCGGCGTCCAGCGCCGTCTCGACGTCCCCCTCCGCCGCCCCCAGGGCGCCGGAGAACGCCGCCTCGACCACCGTCATCGCATCTCGCACGGGGTTCAGGATCGCACCGACACGCCGCGTACGGAGCACGGTGCCCACCCGCCCGCGCGCACCGACGCGCCGCGTACGGAGCGCGGTGCCCACCCGCCCGCGCGGACCGGGCCAGGGCGTGGAGCCGTGAAGCCGACAGCCGGCGCGCGGGCTGGGACATCCGCACGACCGGACCGCACGACGCCGCACCGGGCGCCCTGTGCACGGCCGAGTTCCACGCCGACGTCATGGCCGAGCCCGCCCCCGCGGACGCCGGACTCGGCCTGGTGGCCGTCACCCCGCCCGGCCACGGGCGCGGCCCCGCGCCCCGGGACCTGTCGATCGGGAACCACGCCCGCCTCTTGGGCCGGATCGCCGCCGGCACCGGCTGCGACGTCGTCGCCGGGCACGGCCTGCGCGCCGACATCGCCCTCGAGATGACGGCCCTCGGCGAGTTCTCCGGGCCCCTCGTCCTGCTCTCCCCCGTCTTACCCCTCGGGGACGAGGCGAGGGAACTCGCCCTGCTCGACCGGCTCGCCCACGTGCCGGTGCCGGGCACGGCGGCCTGGACACGGGCGCGTTCCCCGGGTGTGAACATGCCCTCACCGTGACGAACCGGGCGCCGCGCGTCCGGGCCGGTCATCCACCGGTCGCCCGCCGGTCGTCCGGCGGACATCCGGTGATGGGAGCGTGCGGAGGTGACTCGCACGATGGCTCTCGGACTGGCCGGTACCGCCGCGCTGGCGGTCGGCGGCAGCGCCGCGGGGGCGCTGCCGGTACGGGACGGGATCGCGCTGCCGCACGGGGAGGCGGCGGCCGGACTGCTGGTCGCGTATTTCGGCCTCGGCCTGCTCGTCGCGGCGTGGTGGCAGCTCGGCCGGCTGGTGCGCGGGCCCCGGCCGCCGTCGATCCGCGCCCTGCTCACGACCTTCGCCGTGTGGGCGGCACCCCTGCTGCTGGCGCCGCCGCTGTTCAGCAGGGACGTCTACAGCTACCTGGCGCAGGGCGCGATGGTGAACGCGGGCATCGACGTCTACACGCACGGGCCGAGCGTGCTCGGGGGCACCGCGGCCGCCGAGGTGCCGGCGATCTGGCGGAACAGCCCGGCGCCGTACGGCCCCGCGTTCCTGGCGCTGGCACGCTACGGAGCACACGCCGGGGTCATCGGGATGCGGGCGCTGGCACTGCTGGGCGTGGCCCTCCTCGCGACCCTGCTGCCGCGGCTCGCACGGCGCTGCGGCGCGGACCCGGCCGGGGCCGTGTGGCTCGGGGCGCTCAACCCCCTGGTGCTGCTGCACCTGGTGGCGGGGGCGCACAACGACGCCGTCATGCTCGGCCTGCTCGGTGCGGGCCTGGGCGCGGCGCTGGCCCGCCGTCCGATACCGGCCGCCGCGCTGGTGACCCTGGCCGCCCTGGTCAAGGCACCCGCCGCCCTCGGACTGCTGGTCGTGGCCAGCCTGTGGGCGGAGCAGCTGGAGGGCCGCTGGCGCCTGGCGCGCGCCGGGGCGGCCACGGCGGCGGTCGCCGGCGCGGCCACCGTGGCGGTCACCGCCGTCACGGGCGTCGGCTACGGCTGGATCGGCGCGCTGACCACGCCCGCCTCCGCCTCCAACTGGTCCCTGGTCAACGTCCTGGGCCGGTTCATCGGCACCCCGGACGTCTGGCGGCTGCTCGGCATGGCCGCCGCCGCGCTCGTCATCGCCGCCGTGTGGTTCTTCCGCGAGCGGCTCGGGCCGGTGTACGCCCTCGGCATCAGCCTGCTCGCGGTGGCGCTGCTGGGCCCGGCGATCCGCCCCTGGTACCTGCTGTGGGGGCTCGTGCCGCTCGCCGTGGCCGCCCCCGACGGCCGGGTGCGGCGGCTCGCCGCGCTCGCCAGCGCGGTGCTGGCCCTCGCGGTGCTGCCCAGCGGGTTCGCCGCGACACCCCGTCAGATCGCCCTGGCGGCCACGGGTGCGGCCCTCGCGCTGCTGCCCCTCGCCGCGATGCGGCTGGTCCGGCTCGTCCGTCCCGCGCTCGCCTCATGAGGCGGATCGTGACGGCGGCCGCCGCCGTGGCCGCGACCGCGCTGTTCCTGGCGACCGTGCCCCTGCACCGGCACTGGTTCGACCTCGGCGTCTACTGGGGCACCGTCAACGCCTGGGTGCACGACGGCGTCGGCGTCTACGACTACCTCAGCCCCGGCACCACGTACGGCTTCACCTACCCGCCGTTCGCCGCGCTGTGCATGCTGCCGCTGACCCTGCTGACCTGGCCCGCGGCCGTCGTCCTCGCGGCCACGGTCAACATCTGCGCGGCGGGGGCCGTCCTGTGGTGGACGGTGTGGCCGGTCGTGCGCCGCGAGGGCTGGACCCCCTGGTACGCGATGGTGCTGGCCGTGTGCCTGATGTCGCTCCTGGAACCGGTCCACGACACCTTCACCTTCGGGCAGGTCAACCTCGTCCTGCTCGCCCTGGTGCTCGCCGACACCGAACTGCTGCGCCGCGGCAGCCTCTGGGCCGGCTGCGCGATCGGCCTCGCCGCCGCCGTGAAGCTGACGCCCGCCCTGTTCATCGGGTGGCTGCTGCTCGCCGGGCACCGCCGCGCCGGGCTCGCCGCGACCGCCACCGCGGCCGCGGCGACGCTGCTGGCGGCGGCGGTCGCGCCCGGCGCGTCCAGGGACTTCTGGACCCGGGCGATGTGGGACACCGACCGCGTCGGCTCGCTGTCGTACGCCTCCAACCAGTCGCTGCGCGGCACCTTCGCCCGGCTCGACGCCCCCACATGGGTGTGGGCGGTGGCCGTCGTCGCGGTGCTGGCGGTGTGGGCGTACAGGGTCCGCCGGGCCGACGTGGTGACGGGCGCCGCCCTCACGGGTGTGACGGCCTGTCTGGTCAGCCCGGTGACCTGGGTGCACCACCTGGTGTGGATGATCCCCGCGCTGGCGGTGCTGGCCGGCGAGGCGCTGAGGTTGCGGACCCGCGGCCTGGTGGTCGCGTCCGTCGGCAGTTACGTCCTGCTCTGCAGCAGCCTCGTGTGGCTGTGGCGGGGCGACCCCGGCACCGGCGGCGTGGGCGCACTCGTGGGCGGCAGCGCCTACGTGTGGATCGGTCTGGGGCTGCTCGTCGCGCCCCGGCCCGGATGGCGTACCAAGGCGCGCCCGCGTCCGATCCTGGCTGACAGGGTGGGAGAGAGGGCCGGCTGACGGCCCGTCGGCCGTGCTGTCCGCCGAGCCCCGAGGAGATCGACGCATGCGTGTGTCCCTGCGCCGGACGTTCGCCGCAGTGCTGATGACCGCCGTCCCCGCTCTGGCCGCCCTCCCCACGTCGTCCCCCGCGCAGGCGCACTCCCCCGCCGCCCTGGCACCCCTGCTCGGCGTGGGAGCGCCGAACTCCATCCCCGGCCGCTACATCGTCACCCTGGCCCCGGGCAGCGACCCCTCCTCCGTCGCGAGCGCGGCCGGGATCACCCCGGCCCACGTCTACGACCGGGTGATGCGGGGCTTCGCCGCCCCGCTCACCGGACGGCAGTTGGCGCGGGTGAGGGCCCTGCCCTCGGTGCGCGGCGTCGAGCAGGACAGCACCGTCACCCTGCCCGCGGAGGACCGGGTCCCGGTGGCGACCGGCCGCCGGCTGCCGGTCGGCGCGCCCCCGGCCGGCACCGGGCGCTTCTGGGGCCTGGAGCGGGTGAACAACCGCGCCCCGGCCGCCCACGGCTTCACCGTACGGGCGACCGGCGCCAAGGTCACCGCGTACATCATCGACAGCGGAATCGACTTCACCCACCCCGAGTTCGGCGGCCGCGCCAAGCCCGGCATCGACGAGATGGAGGACGACCGGAACGCCGCGGACTGCGCCGGCCACGGCACGCACGTCGCCGGCACGGTGGGCGGCGCGCACACCGGCATCGCCCGCGCCGTCTCGCTGGTCTCCGTGCGGGTGCTGGACTGCGAGGCGCGCGGCCCGAACTCCGGGATCATCGCCGGGATCAACTGGGTGGCCCGGCACGCGGTGCGGCCCGCCGTGGCCAACATCTCGCTGGGCGGGCTGTACTCCCCGACGATGAACGAGAGCCTGGACGCGCTGGCCGGCTCCGGGGTCTTCCCGGTCGTCGCGGCCGGCAACGACGACGTCAGCTCCTGCGCCATCTCCCCGGCGAGCGCCACGGAGGCCTTCACCGTCGCCGCGACCGACCGGGCCGACCACCGGGCGCCGTTCAGCAACTTCGGCAGCTGCGTCAACCTGAACGCGCCCGGCGTCGACATCGCCTCCGCCTTCCCCAACGGGCTCTACGCGATCATGAGCGGCACCTCGATGGCGGCCCCCCACGTCACCGGTATCGCCGCGCTCTACAAGGACACCTACGGGGACGCCGGCTTCGAGGCGCTGAAGAAGTGGCTGCTCGACCACGCCACCCGTTCCACGGTCCCCGAACCATGGGGCACCCCGCAGCTGGTGGCCTTCACCGGCAACCTCTGAGGGGCGGCGCCGGGCCGCGCCGCCCTGCCGCGCCTGCCGCCCCCCTCACGTGAGTTCGCGCGCGAAGTGCAGCGCCGTGATCGCCATGCGGCGTGCGTGGTAGAAGCGGTGCGCCCCGTGGTTGGCGACGCCGGCGTCCAGTTCCAGCCGCTCGCAGCCCGCCGCCCGGGCCCTGGTCTCCACCTCCGCCAGCAACCGCGTGCCGACCCCCGCGCCCCGCGCGTCCAGCGCCGTGACCATGTCGTCGACGAGCAGCGTCCGCCCCCTGCTGGTGGTCAGCACCCGGTGCGTGGCCACCCCCAGGTAACGCTCCCGCGCGTCCAGAGCCGCCGTGAAGACCACGCCCTGATCGTGCGCCTCCGCGGCGAAGGCGGCGAATCCGTCGGCGGTCAGCGCCGGCCTCAACGCCCTGATCAGCGGCCCGACTTCAGCGGTCATGGCCGGTTCACCAGGCTTCACGTCCACGAACGTCAGTTCCATGGCGTGATCCTAGGAGGCGCCGGCGCCCGCCGCCCGCCGGTACGGATCGACTTCCCCCGCCGTTCAACACGTAGCCGGGGCCGGGGGGACGTGCGCCTCCGCGATCAGCGAGACGGCGCACTTCCCCCCGGCCCCGGCTACGGACCCTGGACCTCGGCCCGCTCCCTGGCCTCGACCGCTGTCGGCAACCGGTCGGGGTGCGGCACGGCCGTGGTGGACTCCTCTTCTTTCGCGGAAACCTACGCCGTGCGCTGGGCGATCGGGTGTATGAAGGAGTCGACGGTTGCCGCCTGGGTGAACTCGTGTGGCGAACGGGACGGGTCCCTGTCGGGAAGCAGGTCCCACCACCACGCGATCGCCGGGATGTCCAGCGGATCCAGACTGTCGTCGCTGGGTGTGTCGCAGAAGGTCGAGGGGAGGTTCGCCGGATCGTCGGGTGTGGTGTAGCGGACCGAGCTGACGCCCCAGTCCTGGGCCCCGCGTATGAAGTGGCCGAGGCTGTCGAGGAACTGGCGCAGCTGCGGGCTGCCGAAGATTCGCAGATGTTCCGTGACGCGGAGGAAGAGGTTCATCACGCGATCGCGCTGTGCGATGGCGAGGGTGAGCGCCTTGTCCTGCGAAAGCCCTCGCTCCTCGGCGAGCACCCGCACCGCGTTCAGGTAGAAGCCACCGGCCCGCTTCTCCTTGTGGTGCGAGAAGATGTCGTTGTCCCAGCAGATGATGAAGTACGCCATCTCGGCCGTGGCGCGTACGGCGGTGAGGTCCCTCTCCAGCGGCTGGAGTTCGTAGCCGTGCCCCATCTCCAGCAGCGGCATCATCACGGACGTGGCGCCGTCGTAGATTCGCATGAGTGTGTAGTCGTTGAGGTCCGGTACGGCGCCGCGACTCCTGAAGGACGACTCCCACACGACGGAGGAGAAGTACTCGCGCAGGGCGTCGACCCAGCGGGCGACCTGGCCGGGAGTGCCGTACACGTCCATCCGGTAGCGGAGGTCCCGCAGTCCCTGTGCCAGCGGGTCCTCCGCCAGCATGGTGACTTCGGGGTTCTGGGCGACGCGCAGCAGGCGGGAGAGCGCGCCCATGAGATCGCCCGGCCGGGTCCCGATGTCGCCTTCCTCGCAGTAGCCGTCGTCGACACCGAAGAGCCAGATGATGAAGTCCGCGGTGATCGAGATGACTTCCTCGCGGCCGTCCGGGAGGATCCGCGCCGCGAAGGTTCCGATGTCGTGCTGCACGAGGTGGCTGCGGAGCGCGTCGGAGCCTATGGAGTAGTGGTCGGCCCATTCGGCGGTCCGCGCGTCGATGGCGGCGTGGCTGGGATGGATGGCCGGACTGAGCGGAGAGTAGATCGGTGGAACTATCAGGTCGGGCCCCACTGACGGTCACCTCTCAGTTGTCAACCCTATGACCACCAGCAGTTGCGCCTGGCACATGCCCAAGCGGAACTCGAGTGGATCATTTACAGCGACCATTACTCCGGCATATGGCCATGCAGTCAAGTGGCCAAATCTCGCCATGTGAACGCGTGTTGGCCCACGCGGTGCTTGCGCCGGGTGTGCGCCGGGTGCGCCGTCGGCGCACGCGCGCGCCGTGGCCTGGCGCGAAGGGCTCTCCGGATACACAGAGGCGCACGGCGGGCGCACGGGCGCATCCGCCCGTGCGCCCGCCGTGCGCGGGTCACAGAATGAGACGCTGGGGCTACCGCCGCAGCCGGCTCGTCCTTGCACTCCACCAGGAGCGCCCGCACGGCCGTACCGGGGGCATCGGCGTTGCGGCCGGGTCGGCCTCGGCCTCGTAGAGGCGTCGTACGCCGGCGGCACCGGGGGCGTGGGCGGGGCACTCGAGGGGTGGGGTGGTCACGGTGCCTCCGCGGGGAGGGCGAGGGAGTGCAGGTATCGCATCAGGGTGAGCAGCACGTCGCGGCTGGATTCCCGCTTGCGGGCGTCGCAGTGCACGATCGGGACATGCTCGGGCAGGTCCAGGGCGGCCCGCAGCTCCTCGACGGGATGCGGAGGAGCCTCCGGGAAGGTGTTGATGGCCACCACGAAGGGCACCCCGCGCTCTTCCAGCCGCCCTATGACATCGAAACTGACCTCGAGGCGCCTGGTGTCGACGAGCACGACCGCGCCCAGCGCACCCTCGAAGAGCCCGTTCCAGAGGAACCAGAAACGCTGCTGGCCGGGGGTGCCGAAGAGGTACAGCACCAGTTCCCGGTTGATGCTGATCCGGCCGAAGTCCATGGCCACGGTGGTCGCGGTCTTGCGTTCCACACCGGCGGTGTCGTCTACGCCGACACCCGCCTGGGTCATGGTCTCCTCGGTCGTCAACGGCCGGATCTCACTCACCGATCGGACCAGGGTCGTCTTGCCGACCCCGAAACCCCCGACGATCACTATCTTGACCGCGGCGGTGGCGGTTTCGGGCAGTGCGTCCTCGCTCCGTGGCCCGGCGACGACGAGGGGGTCAGAGCTTCTCAAGTCCATGCATCACCGCCTCAATAAGAGCGACGTCGGGAAGGTTGGCGGGTGGGATCGGCGAACGCGCCTCCACCCTTTTCTCGGCCAGCAGGTCGGTGAGGAGCACCGTCACGACGCTGACCGGAAGATTGAGGTACGCGGAGATCTCGGCCACGGAGAGGGGCGAACTGCACAGTCGCACAATCGCCGCCTGCTCCGGTGGCATCCCCGGCGGCGGTCCGGTACGCGCCCGGACCAGCGTGACCAGGTCGAGGGTGGAAGTCTCGGATCCCCCGCTCCGGCCTCCCGTGATCACGTAGAGCCGCTCGGGGCTTCCTTCCTCCCATCCTTGACCCGATTCGCTCATCCGGCCTGCTCGTCACTGCGCGGCGGACTGCTCAGGTGCTCACCGATGCGCGCCACGAGATCACGCATCCGCTGCCCCATCAGTCCGGCATCGACTCCCTCGTCGGCGAGTACGGCGAGGTACGCCCCGGCACCGGCCGCCATCAGGTAGAAGAAACCGCCCGACATCTCGATCACGACCAGCCTCATGCGGCCGTCACCCTGCGGGAACTCCGTGGCGACGGCCGCCGCCAGGCTCTGCAGACCCGCACAGGCCGCGGCGATCCGGTCGGCCGCGTCCGTGTCGGCACCCCACTGGGCCATGCGCAAGCCGTCCGCGGAGAGCACCACCACCTGGCGGGTCTGCGGAACGCTGGTCGCCAGGTCCTTGAGCATCCAGTCCATGTTGGCCCGCTGCTGAATCACGGCTACTCACCCTTATCTAACGACTCGTCACTGTTGCTGACGGGAGCGGCAGCGGGCGTCTCTCCTGACACGCCGCTCTGGAAGGCGGCCAACCACATGCCGGGCTGCACCGGCTCCTGCGCCGGTGGTTCGGCACGGGAAGCGGTGACGGAACCGGCGGGGGACGCAGAGCCCGCGGGGGCGGGCGGCGGGGTGCGCCGACGCCGCTGGGGCAGCCCGTTCGAGGTGCGCTCGTGGACGACGGGGGTGTCGTCCGCCATGTCGGCCATCACGGGGGCCGAAGCCTGGGGCCCCGTGCTTCGTTTGGTGTCGGATCCGGAACCCGGGTCGGAACCGGCGCGGGGCGCCGGGACGGACCGCGGACCGGAGGCGGCACCGATGCCGTGCGCCAGCCCCGTCGCGTTGGTGGTGGTGGTGATCAGGTCCTGCGGGACGATCAGGACCGCGCGTACACCGCCGTAGGCGGAGGTCCGCAGCGAGACCTGGAATCCGTAGGCCTTCGACAGACGGCCCACGACGGCCAGGCCCAGCCGGGGCGTCTCGCCGAGGCCGTTGAGGTCCATGCCGGCCTGCGCCTGGGCGAGCATCTGCTCGGCCCGCTGCCGGGCCTCCTCGCTCAGGCTGACCCCGCCGTCCTCGATCTCGATCGCGATGCCCGACTGCACCTCGACCGCGGTCAGATGGACCCGGGTCTGCGGCGGTGAGTAACGGGTGGCGTTGTCGAGCAGCTCGGCGACAGCGTGGATCAGCGGTTCGACCGCGGTGCCGACGATCGCGACCTCGGAGACCGAGTGCAGCTCGACCCGCTGGTAGTCGGTGATCCGCGACATCGCGCCGCGCAGCACGCTGAAGAGGGGAACCGCCTTGCTCCACTGACGTCCGGGGCGGGCGCCTCCGAGGACGGCGATGCTGTCGGCGAGACGGCCGATCAGGGCGGTGCCGTGGTCGAGGCGGAGCAGGTCGCCGAAGACGTCGGGGCTCTGGCCGTGGCGGTCCTCCATCTCCCGCAGGGCACTGGCCTGCTGGTGGACGATGGCCTGCACACGGCGGGCGATGTTCACGAAGGCGCGCTGCGAGGACTCCCGGATGTCCTCCTCGGCGGAGACGGCCGTGAGGACGGAGTGGAGAACGGCCTGGTGCGCGCTGTGGAACTCGGCTGTGAGGCCCTCGGTGCGGGTCTCGACGCTCTTGAGCACGTCCTCGAGGAACTCACCGCGCTGGAGCCTCGCCATGGCGTCGGGCAGCTGTTCCTTGGCGAGACGTACGGTCTCGGCCTCCTGCTGAGCCAGCCGGTACCGCAACTCGACGTCGTGCCGGGCCACTTCGGCACGGAGCTCCGCGTTCAGGTGCCCTCGGCGCGCGACCTCGACGGCGAGGACGGCGATGGCCACCGTGGCGGTCACACCGCACCAGAGCACCGCCATCCTGGCGGACGAGGGGACGGTCCATACGGCAACGGTCGCGACCGCCGCGACTATGACGACCGGAAATAACCACGCGGACGTAGCGGTGGGCCGGTGGTCTCCGGGGGACGATCCAGCACGAACCATCAGCATCCTCAGGTGATCGCTAGTCATGGAACGAACACGGCACGAGCAGCGGATTGCGGCATCAACGGAGTGGGCAACCAGCAGGCCGTGCCTGACCTGGCGTAATTGCTACAACACGCTGAGCCGCAAGTAGCATAGCCGCTTCCATTCATGGCTGATGCCGCATCATGATGCCCTTGGCACATGCCGATTGACGTATGGTTATCGGTTCTTGCGCGTCGACGCAAACCCCTCCCGGACGCTCCCGCACCATCTGTGCGGCCACGATTCGATCATGAGCAATGACCGATATAAACTGTTTGACCAAGGATGGCTCGATCGACTCCGACGCCGGTCCCCGCGCCCCGGGAGGCCCCCATGAGCGAGCAGGAACACGCATGGCGGGCCGCCTCCGCGAGGGCCCCGGAGCGCCGCTTGCGCACGTCACGCGGCCCCCACGAGACGCGCCCCGGCCAGGCCCCGCAAGGGTGGCGGGCGGTTCGGGCGGCGTCCGCGGAGAATGCCGGGGCCCCCGCCGTGCGGCCGGCTCCCCAAGGTCTGCCCGGGCGGTACGGCGGGTCCCCCGGGGGCAGAGTGGTGCGACCCCGGCGGGCGCCGTCCCGTCGCGCGCGGTGCGGCCGGACCGCGGGACCCGGGAGGCGCGCAAAAATTCGCTTCACCCGGAAGAGTGACAGGTACTTGCGCGCGGCCCCCTCGGGGAGCAATGTCACGCGCGCGGGGACAGGGGACGTCCGATGACGGCCCGGGAACTGCAGGGGCTCGCCGCGATCGTCACCGGCGGCGCCACCGGGATCGGGCTCGCCACGGCGGAGACGCTGGCGGCGCGCGGCGCACGGGTCGCCGTGCTGGACCAGGCCCCCGGCCGGGCACCGGGGCACGTGCACGCGCTCGCCGCCGACATGGCCGACGACGCGTCCGTGCGCTGGGCGGTCGGCCGGGCCGTGGAGGACCTGGGCGGGCTGGACATCCTGGTCAACAACGCGGGGACCGGGGCCGTCGGCACCGTGGAGGAGAACCCGGACGGCGAGTGGCGCCGGGTCCTGGAGATCAACCTCCTCGGCGTGGTCCGGGCGAGCCGGGCCGCGCTGCCGTTCCTGCGCCGCTCCCCGTACGCGTCGATCGTCAACATCTCCTCGGTCACCGCCACCGCCGGGCTCCCGCGCCAGGCGCTGTACGCGGCGAGCGAGGGCGCCGTCCTCGCGCTCACCCTGGCGATGGCCGCCGACCACCTGGCGGAGGGCGTCCGGGTCAACTGCGTCACCCCCGGCACCGTCGACACGCCCTGGGTGGAGCGGCTGATCGCGTCCGCCCCCGACCCGGCGGCCGAGCGGGCCGCCCTCCAGGCCCGCCAGCCCAGCGGGCGCCTGGTCACCGCCCAGCAGGTCGCCGACGCCGTCGCCTACCTCGCCGGGCCCTCGGCCGCCGCGGTCACCGGCACCGCGCTCCCGGTCGACGGCGGACTGCACGCACTGCGCCCCGCGCCTCCCCTCCCCCCGGAGCCGCTGCCCTGAGCGGCGCGGGAGCCGGGGCGAGGGCAGGGCCCGCGGCCGCTCCGGCGCGGGGAGCCCCCGGGGGCGGGACGTCCTAGCATTGAAGACACGTATCCGCGGACATGGGACGCCCCAGATGGTCACGCCGGAGAGAGGCGCGGCGGCGCCGGCGAAGGCGCCGTTCGACCTCGCCTACGCCGCGTCCGCGCTGATCGACGGCATGGGCACGATCGTCGGCTGGACGACCGCCGCGGAGCACCTGCTGGGCTATCCCTCCGCGGAGGCGCTGCACCGCCCCGCCACGCTGCTGCTGGCCTCGCCCGGGCAGGCCGCCGAGGCCGTGGAGCTGGCCGCCCAGTGGCGCGACCACGACATCTGGGGCGGTCTGGTGGCCGCCCGGCACCGCGACGGACGGCGGATCGAGGTGGGCCTGCGGGTGTCCGCCCTGACGGCGCCCGACGGGCAGGAGCGCTGGCTGGTGTCGGCGATCGACCTGGCCAGGACACCGTCCTGGGCGGTGAGCAGCGCCATCCTGGAGGGCTTCCTCACCCGGTCCCCGATCGGCATGGCCGTGCTCAGCCCCGATCTGCGGTACGTGTGGCTCAACGACACCCTGGAACACTTCGGCGGCGTACCGCGCGAGCGCCGCATCGGGATGCGCCTGGCCGACGCCCTGCCCGGGATGGACACCGGGGCGCTGGAGGACATCATGCGCCAGGTGCTGCTGACCGGTGAGCCGGCGATCGACCACGAGTTCCAGGGCTGGACGCTCGCCTCCCCGTACCACGAACGGTCCTTCTCCACCTCCTTCTACCGCTTGGACGACGCCGAGGGCCGGGCGATGGGCGTCTGCTACATGGCCATGGACGTCACCGACCGGTGGCGCGCCCGGGGCAGGCTCGCGCTGCTCAACGAGGCCGGGGCGTGCATCGGCAGCACCCTGGACGTCACCCGCACCGCCCAGGAACTGGCCGACGTGTCCGTCCCGCGGCTCGCCGACTTCGTCACCGTCGACCTGCTGGAACCGGTGCTGCGCGGCGGCGAGCCGCCGTCCGGCGGCGGGCTGGGCGGGGTGCCGCTGTGCCGCGCCGGGATGCGCTCGGTGCACCCGGGCACCCCCGAGTCGATCGTCGCGCCCGGCGAGCGGATCAACGCCGGCGACACCTCCCCGCATGTGCGCTGCATGACCACCGGCCGGTCCGAGGTGGAGGGCGACATCGCCATCGACCGGGCGTCCTGGCTCACCGACGACCCGGCCCGGGCGGCCAAGATCCGCGAGTTCGGGATGCGGTCGGTGATGTGGGTGCCGTTGCGGGCCCGGGGCACCGTCCTCGGCGTGGTGACCTTCATCCGGCACCGGCGCCCCAACCCCTTCGAGCAGGACGACCTGCTGCTCGCGGAGGAACTCGTGGCCCGCGCAGCGGTGTGCGTGGACAACGCCCGGCGCTGGACCCGCGAGCACGAGGCGGCGCTCACCCTGCAGCGCAGCCTGCTGCCCCAGACGCTGCCCGGCGGCACGGCGCTGGAGGTCGCCTCCCGTTATCTGCCCACCGACATCCAGGACGGCGTGGGCGGCGACTGGTTCGACGTCATCCCGCTGTCCGGGGCGCGGATCGCGCTGGTGGTCGGGGACGTCGTCGGGCACGGCCTCACCGCGGCGGCGACGATGGGGCGCCTGCGGACGGCCGTCCACACCCTCGCCGACATGGACCTGCCGCCCGACGAACTGCTGGCGCACCTGGACGACCTCATCATGCGGCTCACCGAGGAGGAGAGCGCCGACCCGTCCGTGGCCGCCACCGTCACCGGCGCCACCTGCCTCTACGCGGTCTACGACCCGGTGACCCGCCGGCTGACCATGGCCCGCGCCGGGCATCCGCCACCGGCGGTCGCCGACCCCAGTGGCCGGGTCACCTTCGCCGAGCTGCCCGCGGGACCGCCGCTCGGCCTCGGCGCCATGCCCTTCGAGTCCGCCGAACTCGAACTGGCCGAGGGCAGCGTCATCGCCCTCTACACCGACGGCCTGATCGAGACCTTCGGCGAGGACGTGGACGTCGGCCTCGACCGGCTCGCGCGCGCCCTGGCCCATCCGGAACTGCCGCTGCAGGACCTGTGCTCGGGCGTGCTGGAGCGCCTGCTGCCCGGTCCGCCCACCGACGACGTGGCCCTGCTCGTCGCCCGTACGCACGCGCTCGCCCCGGACCGGTTCGCCGCCTGGGACCTGCCGGTCGACCCGGTGGTCGTCAGCGAGGCCCGCGCGCTGGCCGGCCGCCAACTCGCCGAGTGGGGCCTGGAGGAGCTGCGGACGACCACCGAACTGGTCGTCAGCGAGCTGGTCACCAACGCCATCCGGCATGCCTCGGGGCCGATCCGGCTGCGGATGATCCGGCAGTCGGTCCTCATCTGCGAGGTCTACGACGGCAGCAACACCGTGCCGCGGCTGCGGCACGCCCGGACCACCGACGAGGGCGGCCGCGGGCTCTTCCTCGTCGCCCAGCTCACCCGCCGGTGGGGCACCCGCTACACCGCCGACGGCAAGCTGATCTGGGCGGAGCAGGAGATTCCGGACATCCCGCGGTCCTGAACGTCCGGCCTGCTCCGGCCATGACGCCGCCCCGGACGGAGTCCGTCCGCCATGCCCGAACCCCCCCTCGGACGAAGCGCGTTCCTCGCCCACGTGCCTGCCGCGCCCACTCTCGCCGCCACCGTCACCGTCACCGCCGCGGGCGCCGGACCGGCCGCCGCGGCCGTACCGACCCCGCCCGCCCCGGGGGCGGCGGTCAGCCCTGGAACGCCGCCGCGTCCATGTACACGACCTCCCACAGGTGTCCGTCCGGGTCCTGGAAGCTGCGGCCGTACATCGGCCCCTGCTCCATGGGCTCGTTCGAGGGAAACCCACCCGTGGCCAGGGCCGTGTCGGCCAGCTCGTCCACCCGCTCCCTCGACTCGACGCCCAGGCAGACGATGGCCTCCGTGGTCTTGGTGGCGTCGGCTACCTCCTTCCTGGTGAACTGCCGGAAGAAGGGCTCGACGAGCAGCATCGCGAAGATGCCCTCGCCGATCACCAGGCACGCGGCGTTGTCGTCGGTGAACCGGTCGTCGAAGGAGAACCCGAGGCCGCCGAAGAACGCCTTCGCCCTGGGCAGATCCTGCACGGGAAGGTTGACGAAGATCTGGGTCGACATGGTGCGCCTCGTTCCGTTCCGGGGGTTCTGTCAGTGGTCTGTGCTGAAGTAGACCCGTGGGCGCTCCGGAACTCATCGGAAGGCGGAGGAGAATCATGAGCGATCTCGCTGCACCCCCGGACGTGGCGCAGGAGCTGGAGCGGTACCGCGCGGAGCTGACCGGCTACTGCTACCGGATGCTGGGCTCGGCCTTCGAGGCGGAGGACGCCGTCCAGGACACCATGGTGCGGGCCTGGCGCTCGTACGACCGCTTCGAGGGGCGCTCCAGCCTCCGCTCCTGGCTGTACCGCATCGCCACCAACGCCTGTCTGGACATCCTGGGCGGCACGGGGCGCCGCGCCCGTCCGATGGACCTGGCCTCGCCGGGCAGCGCCGAGGGCCCGCTGCCCGGCACCCTGCCCGAGAGCACCTGGATCTCGCCCGCCCCCGACGGCCGCGTCCTGCCCGCGACGAGCGACCCCGCCGACCTCGCCGACCAGCGCGAGAGCGTGCGCCTTGCGTTCGTCGCCGCGCTGCAGCACCTCGCGCCGCGCCAGCGGGCCGTGCTCATCCTGCGGGAGGTGCTGGCCTGGAAGGCCGCCGAGGTCGCCGAGCTGCTCGACACCACCGTCGCCTCGGTCAACAGCGCGCTGCAGCGGGCCCGCGCCACGCTCGCCGCCGCCGGCCCCGCCACGACCGACCCGGCCCGTCCACTCGACGAGGAGCAGCGCGCCCTGCTCGGCCGCTACGTCGCCGCCTTCGAGTCCTACGACCTCGACGCCCTCACCTCACTGCTCCACGAGGACGCCACGCTGTCCATGCCGCCCTTCGGCCTGTGGCTGCGCGGGCCCGCGGAGATCAGGGCCTGGATGCTCGGGATCGGCGCCGGATGCCGCGGTTCGCGGCTGGTCCCGGTCACGGCCAACGGCGCCCCGGGCTTCGGGCAGTACCGGCCCGGCCCCGACGGGGGGCACGAGCCGTGGGCGCTGCAGGTCATCGAGATATCAGAGGGCCGGATCACCGGGCTCAACTCCTTCCTCGACACCGAACGGCTCTTCCCGCTGTTCGGCCTCCCCGAGCGCATCGAGCCCGAGGCCCGCTAGCCCGCCCAGCCCGGTGAGCGCGAGCAGTTCCCGCAGCGCGCGCCCGGCGCCCCGCAGCCGGATCCGGCCGCCGTGGCGCCGGGCGGTGAGCTGCAGCCGGGCGAGGGCGTCGACCAGCACGAGGTCGGGGGCTCCCTCGAGCCCTCCCACGTCGCACGTCACCGTGCCGCCGCCGCGCTCGGCCAGCAGTACGCGCACCCGCTCGACCAGCGGCGGGATCCCGGCGCGGTCGAGCCTTCCGGTCAGGACGAGCACGGCGGGCCCACCGCCCGGGCGGGACGCGGGCGAGGGCGGGGGCGGCACTGGCCGGGCCATGGGCGACCTCCTGGAGCGGGATCCGGGCACGGGCGTACGGGTTCCCGTACACCCCCGTACATCCCTAGGACCGGCGGCGCGGCCGTAATCCATCGCCGCCGCGCGTCACCGTCCGAGCAGCGCCGTGATCTCCCGGGGGTCCCAGGCCCCGTCCGCGCACTCCGCGAGGTAGGCCGCGATGCCGGGCAGGTCCCATGCGCCCGCCTCCGCCAGGCCCTCGGCGATGTGCCGCAGGTAGATCCCGGACGGCCTGACGTGCTCGGCCCCGCCCGAGCCCCAGGGCGCGGTGAAGACGAGCACCGGGTGCCCGTCCACGTCCCCCGGGTACAGCAGCGTCTCGTACCGCCCGTCGCCGAGCCGGGCCCTGCCGTGCCGCAGCACCTCGGCGAGGTCGAGGTCGGCGCCCGGTGTGCGGTACATCTCCTGGGCGACGATGTCGGAGAACTGGCCTACCGTCAGCAGGTGGGCCCGGGCCCGCACTCCGCCGCCCGGCGCGTCGCCGTCGTAGAAGGCCCGGCCCCCCGACCAGACCGGCGAGTGCGTCGCGAAGTACATCCGCCCCGGCAGCTCCAGCGGTACCGACCGCAGCGGCGGCCGCGCGTCCCGGCAGCCCGGGTACTCCCGGCCGCCGCCGGGCGGCACCCCACCGGCGAGATAGCTGTCGAGGCGCACGAGGTGGGTGTTGGAGCCGTAGGCCGCGTACCAGACGAAGCCGGGCGGCCGGTCCCGCCGGCCGGCGCTCCGGGGCCCCACGCGCTGCGGTGTGGTCACCGTTCCATGATGCGGGTGCGGGCGTGCGCCGCGGGCTCAGGCGGCCGGCACCGTGCCGCGGATCTGCCGCAGGAACGCGGCGTTGTCCGGGGTCGCCCGCAGCCGCTCCAGCAGCGTCTCGAAGCTCCCCGCACCGCGCAGCGCCCGGCGCAGCCCGCGCGCGGCGCTCAGTTCGGCGGGGCTGAGCAGCAGCTCCTCGCGCCGGGTCCCCGACGGGGCCACGTCCACGGCCGGGAAGACCCTGCGGTCGGCGAGCCCGCGGTCCAGGCGCAGTTCCATGTTGCCGGTGCTCTTCAGCTCCTCGAAGAAGTAGTCGTCGGCCCGCGACCCGGTGTCGACCAGCGCGGTGGCCAGGATGGTCAGCGAACCGCCCTCCTCCGCGAGCCGCGCGGAGCCGAACAGCCGCTTCGGGCCGAGCAGCGCCGCCGCGTCCACGCCCCCGGACAGCGTCCGCCCGCCCGAGGACGCCGCGTTGTTGTGGGCCCGGCACAGCCGGGTGAGGGAGTCCAGCAGCACGACCACGTCCCGGCCGGTCTCGACCAGCCGTTTGGCCCGCTCGACGGCCAGTTCGGCGACGGCGATGTGCTGCCGGGGCGTGCGGTCGAAGGTCGAGGCGACGACCTCGCCCCGCACCGACCGCCGCATCTCCGTGACCTCCTCGGGGCGTTCGTCCAGGAGCACCACCATCAGGTGGCACTCCGGGTGGTTGTCCGCGACCGCGTCGGCCAGCCGGCGCAGCAGCATGGTCTTGCCGGCCTTCGGCGGCGCCACGATCAGCCCGCGCTGGCCCTTGCCGACGGGGGCCAGCAGGTCCACGACACGGGTCGTCAGACCGCCCTTGGAGCACTCCAGGCGCAGCCGCTCGGAGGGGTGGAGCGGGGTCAGGTCGGCGAAGTGCCGCCGCCCGCGGGCCAGGTCGGCGGGGCGGCCGCACACCTGCTCGGCCCGTACGAGGGCGCGCGAGCGGCCGGCCGTGGCCACGCCCTCGACGACGTCGCCCTTGCGCAGCCCGTACCGCCTGATCACCTCCGGAGGCACCGGGACGTCGTGCGGACCTTGCGCGTAACCGGCGGTGCGCAGGAAGCCGCGTCCGCCCTCGACGTCGAGGACTCCGGCCACGGCGACGAGTCGTTCCCGGGGAGCCGTGGTCGCGGTGGGTGTGTTGGTTGTGTCGGCTGTGTTGATTGCCATCGTTGCGTGGGGTTTTGTGGACATACGTGGTCCTCGGAAGAAGGGCGCGCACGGCGGCGGAATCGGCCGGCCGCCGGGACACGCGGCAGAAGAGGCGAAGCCTCGGAGAGATCGCCGGCGCGGGGCGCGGGCGAGGGGAAAACCGACCGCAGCGGACTGCGGGAGCGGACCGCGGGGGCGGTCACGCGGGGCACCGGCGCCGAAGAGCGGCGCGCAGGCGTGCACTTCGCACTGTAGCACCGCGTCCGCCCGCGAGCGCGCCGCGGATTCCGCAGGATTCATGCCCCGCCGCGGGCGTGTACAACCCTCACCCGTCGACGGGCCGCGCGGGGACGCGGCCGCACCCCGGATCGCCGGATCTTCGTCAGCGGCTGAGCGAGGCCGCGTCCCCCATCACGACGACCGGGTGGAGCGCCGGGTCCAGAGTCCGGAGCAACTGCCGCATGTGGGACGCGGACAGCGCGACGCACCCCTGCGTGGGCCCCTTGTGGTCGACATGGAACCAGATGCCGCCGCCCCTGCCCGCGCCCATCGGCCGGGTCCAGTCCCGCGGCGACGTGCCGGGCTTGCGGTTGTAGTCGATCGCCACGACGTAGTCGAACGAGCCCGTCAGCGGCTCCCCCTCCACGCCGGTGCCCCTGATGAAGAACCCGCCAGAGTGGTCGTACGGAAGCCGGGTGCCCGGGTCGGCCTTCAGGCCGCCGGCGTCGGTGAGGCCGAACACGCCGATCGGCGAGCGCCTGTCGCCGCTGCGGTGGTCGTCGGTCCAGCCGCGCTGCGCGTTGCGCGCGGGCCACTGTGGGCCGCCGCGCCAGCCGTCGGCGGTCCTCTCGTACACCACGACCCGTGACCGGGACGCGTTCCGGCCCGCGCCGGTGACCACGACGACCTGGCGCGCGTCGTCCGGGATCCCGTCGAGGGTCCGCGGCCCGAGCCCGGGCACCTGCTCCGGCAGCCTCGCGGCGGCGGGCTCGGGGGTGGCCGCCGGGGACGGCGTCGCGGCGGACGGCACGCAGACGGCGGCCAGGACCATGGCCGGTACGAAGGACAGGACGCCGGCTCTGCGGGTTGATTCGGGCACGACGGCACCTTTCGCCTCGTCCGTGAGGAAGTGCGGGGAAAAGAGTGAGGCGGTCAGCCCGATGTGCCGGGCATCGTCGACCCGCCGGGGAACGGCCGGGCGTAGATCCCGCCCTTCAGGCCCGCGATGACCCCTTCGACCGTGCCCTTCGCCGTCCGGTCGAAGCAGGCGCTGACCACGAGGCCGACGGCGGACGAGCGGTCCGGGTCCTGCCCCCAGGCCGTCAGTTCCCGCCGGCCGCCGATCGCGCGGCAGCCGTCACCCGCGTCCGCCACGCCCTTCACCACGAACCGCCCCGGCAGGGAGCCACCGCCGGCGAGCTTCTTTACCTGCCGGAAGGAGATCAGCGCACCGCCCACGGCCACCTTGCCCACGGGCGGGCAGACCGAGTAGGCGACCATCTCCTGCTTCGTGCACTCGTCCCGCTCGTGGAGGGGCTGCGCGCCGACGAACCCGACCACCCGGCCGTCCGGGGCCTTGGCCACCAGGGACGTCCAGCCGCTGCCGGGCAGCTTCAGCCGCAGCCCGGACAGGGCGTCCAGGCTGACGAGGCCGTACGCGGAGTCCGTGCTCCGCGTCGGCGACGGCAGGGGTGACCCCGGGGCCGGCATCGCGCGGTCGGGGGACGCGGCGGGGACGACGTGCTGCCCCCGGGGCCTCGCGGGGTCCGTGGGCTGCAGCAACGCGGCGGCCACCACCGCCGCCGCCGTGAGACCGCCGAGCGCGGCCGCCGCACCGGCGGCCATCCGGCGCCGCCTGCGTCGCCGCACGCGCCGCCCGATCTGCGCCATCCGGTCGTGGGGCGCGGGAGTCTGCGGCACGACGCGCTCCAGCAGCACTCCGAGCTCCCACTCCTCCTCCGGCTCGGGCTCAGCGTTCACACCGCTCACCACCCCTCGCCAGGCTCGGCACGGCCGCGAGCTGCCCCCGCAGCATGGTCAGCGCCTTGGACGCCTGGCTCTTCACCGTGCCGGGCCGGCAGCCGAGCACCTCGGCGGTCTCCTCGACGCTCAGGTCCTCGAAGTAGCGCAGCACGACCACGGCCCGCTGCCGCGCGGGCAGCCGGCGTATCAGCACCGCGAGCGACTGCTCCAGGTCGACGGAGGCGAACGGGTCCTCCATCGCCGTCACCACCGTGTCCGGAACCTCGCCGTGCGGCACCTCGCCGCGCCAGCGGCGCTGCCACCACGACGAGGCCGTGTTCACCAGCGCCCTGCGCACGTAGGCCTCCGGGTTCTCCCCGGCTATGCCCTGCCACTTCGGCCACACCTTGGCCAGGACCGTCTGCAGCAGGTCCTCCGCCAGGTGCGTGTCGCCGGTCAGCAGCCAGGCGACCCGCAGCAACCGCGGCCCGCGCGCGGCGACGAACTCCTCGAAGTCCGCCTGCGCATCCCTCACCGTGGTGTCCTTGCCATCGCGTTCCTGTCCGTGCTCCGAGCAGCCTCACATCCGTTCGAACCGTCCGGGACGCCGGATCGGTTGCCGGGAATCCGTGCTCGTCCTCGTTCGTTGCCGCCTCGGACAGTCGCGCGGCGCGCGGGAGTCCTCAACTGACCGCAGACGAAAGGGCGTTCTCCGTGGCAACCGCACCCGACCAGCCGGAAGCAAGGAGGGCCGGCCTGTGAGCAGCGTCACCAAGGGCCTCGCCAAGGTCGAGGTCCGGCTCAAGTGGGATCCCAGTCCGCTCGGCGCGCCCGTCAGCGACCTGGACATAGTCGCGGCGACCTACAGCGCCGCCGACCTCCACGGCACACCGGCCTACCTCGTCCACTTCGACAGCCGCTCCCCGGACGGCACCATCACGCTCAACCGCGACAGCAAGACCGGCAAGGGGCTGGGCTTCGACGAGGTCATGACCCTCGAACTCCACCGGCTCGGCCCCGCGTACCAGCGGGTCGTCGTCGGCGTGGTCGTGCAGCAGCACGACGGCCGGATGACCTTCGGCGACGTCGCGGGCACCGGTGTGCACGTGGTCGAGGGCCACACCGATCTCGCCGCCTCCGACCTCGGCGAGGTCGCCACCGCCACGGCCGCAACCGTCGGCGAGTTCCGCCGCGGCGACACCGGCGAGTGGCGCTTCCGGCCCGGCGTCCACGGCTACGACGCCGACCCGGCCTCCTTCGCCCGCGTGATGGGCGGCGGGCCCTCCTGATCGCCGCCCGGGAACGCCCGGGAACGCCCGTGCCCTCCCGCGACGTACGCGGGAGGGCACGGGCACTTCCGAGGGCGGGGCCAAGGGGCAGCCCCCGGGCCGGGCCTGCCGGGCCTAGACGACGCCCTGCGCCGTCATCGCCTCCGCCACGCGCAGGAAGCCCGTGACGTTGGCGCCGAGGACGTAGTCGTCCGGTGTGCCGCCGTACGCCGCGGCGGTGGCCCGGCAGTGGGTGTGGACGTCGCGCATCACCTGTGCGAGCCGGGCCTCGGTCCGCTCGAAGGTCCACAGCTCGCGGGACGCGTTCTGCTGCATCTCCAGCGCCGAGGTGGCCACCCCGCCCGCGTTGGCGGCCTTGCCCGGGCCGAAGAGCACGTCCGCCTCCCGGAAGACCTCGATCGCCTCCGGGGTGCACGGCATGTTCGCGCCCTCGGCGACCGCCAGCACGCCGTTCTTCACCAGCGTCCCGGCGTCCTGCCCGTCCAGTTCGTTCTGCGTGGCGCAGGGCAGCGCGACGTCGCACGGCACGTCGAAGACCGAGCCGCGCTCGGAGTACCGCGCCGAGGGCTTGGCCTCCGCGTACGCCGACAGCCGCGCCCTGCGCACCTCCTTGATCTCCTTCAGCAGCTCCGGGTCGATGCCGGCCTCGTCGACGACATGGCCGCCGGAGTCCGAGCAGGCGACCACGGAGCCGCCCAGCGCGCGCACCTTCTCGATCGCGTAGACGGCGACGTTGCCCGAGCCGGAGACCACGGCCCGGCGCCCCTCGAAGTCCTGCCCGCGCGTTGCCAGCATCTCGGCGGCGAAGTACACCGCCCCGTACCCCGTCGCCTCGGTCCGCGCGTACGAGCCGCCCCAGGCGACGCCCTTCCCGGTCAGGACCCCGGCCTCGAAGCGGTTGGTGATCCGCTTGTACTGCCCGAAGAGGTAGCCGATCTCCCGTCCGCCCACGCCGATGTCCCCGGCCGGCACATCGGTGTGCTCGCCCAGGTGCCGGTGGAGTTCGGTCATGAACGACTGGCAGAAGCGCATGACCTCCCCCTCGGAGCGGCCCTTGGGGTCGAAGTCGGAGCCGCCCTTGCCACCGCCGATGGCCAGCCCGGTCAGGGCGTTCTTGAAGATCTGCTCGAAGCCGAGGAACTTCACGATGCCGAGGTCGACGCTCGGGTGGAAGCGCAGGCCCCCCTTGTAGGGGCCGAGCGCGCTGCTGAACTCCACCCGGAAGCCCCGGTTGACCCGCACGCCTCCCTGGTCGTCCACCCACGGCACCCGGAAGATCACCTGCCGTTCCGGCTCGCACATCCGCTCCGCGATCCGGGTCCCGAGGTACTCCGGGTGCCGCTCCAGAGCCGGCGCCAGCGAGCGCAGCACCTCCCCCACCGCCTGGTGGAACTCCGTCTCGCCGGCATTGCGCCGGCAGACGTCCGCGTAGACGGCCTCGATGTGAGCACTGACGTTCATGCGCGCCTTCCCTCGTCCGATGTCCCGGACGCGCCCGCCGTGGCGCCGCGTCCGGCCGTTGCCCTGTCAACGAGTACGGACGGGAGGAGGCCATGTGTCAGCGGAGGGACGAATGTCCGCATCACCCGGAGCGCGAAGCACCTCACGACGCGACACGAAATGATGTCCGAAGGGTAAAAAGCGCAGCTCAGCTTGGGTTACCCAAGGTCATCACAGAAAAACCATCTCGTGAACTTTTAAACACAAGTTCACCGAACAATCCCCGTGCATCGCGCATGCATACGAGTATCGTGCTGCTGTTTTCGGCCAGTGGCTTGGGCGCCTGGGGGGGCTTCTGAGCGGCCACGGCCAAGGCGCCACAGAAGGCGTTGAGGGGAACGGAGCCCGGGAAAAGCACGTTCGTGGCACCCTGCCGTGCCACGACCGGGGTTCCTTGCTGCCTCAACGCGCCACCACATTCACGGGAGTTCCGCAGTCGTCATGGCTACGACACAGGTAGACGGGGGTGTGCCGCATTCCCGGCACAACGCCAAGCTGGCAAAACGTACCGCCGCGTGGCGGCCCGGCATCATGCCGTTCCTCCTCCCGCTGGTCGCTCTGCTCGCCTTCAGTCTCTGGTCGTACACGCCCAGCGACTCACCACTGGCGTGGCTGATAACCATCTGCTGGGCACTGCCCGTCCCGGGCGTCCTCGTCTCGATCCAGGGCTTCCTGCTCATCCGCCGCCGGGCCCGCAAGACCCATCTGATGGCCCCGCCGGCCCTCGTCGAGCAGGACTTCCTCATCGTGCTGGTCCCGACCATCGGGCGGCACGACACCTACCCGGCCCTGCAACGCTCCGTCCTGTCCTACGTGGAACACCTCCCGGAGTGGTTCCCGTACATGCGCGTCGACGTCCTCACCGAGGAGGGCTGCGAGGCCGCCGAGCGGATCGACCGGCTCGCGGCGTCCAGCCCGCTGATCCGCGTGGTCACGGTGCCGAAGGCCTACGAGACCGCGAACGGCACCCGCTTCAAGGCCCGCGCCAACAACTACGCCCACGAACTGCGCATCGCCGAGGGCGAGGCCCTCGACCACGTCTGGGTCCTGCACATGGACGACGACACGGGCGTCGGCCCCGACACCGCGGTCTCCCTCGCCCAGTTCGTCAACCGCCAGCGCCGAGCGACCCCGGAAGAGGTCAAGCACATGGCGCAGGGCATCCTGACCTACCCCCGCGAGAACGCGGTGAGCATGCTCACCTGGTTCGCCGACGCCATCCGCCCCGCCGACGACATCGCCCGGTTCCGCGCCTTCACCGGTCTCGGCACTCCGGCCGCCGGCGTGCACGGCGAACTCCTCGTCATCCGCGCGTCCGTCGAGGCCGAGATCGGCTGGGACTTCGGCCCCAAGGAGATCGTCGAGGACGCCCGGCTGGCCCTGACCTTCTGCCGCCTCTATCCCGGCCGCAGCGACTGGTTCAACGGACGCTGCTACGGCGCGTCGCCGGCCAACGTCAAGGACTTCATCAAGCAGCGCGAACGCTGGTCCTGGGGCCTGGTCGCCCTCTGCTTCAACCGCAAGGTGCCGCTGCGCTACCGCTGGTTCCTGACCATCTGCGTGGGCAGCTGGATCCTGGGCCCGCTGCAGCACGTCGGCACCATCGTGTTCGTGGCCTGGTTCATCGGCGACATGAACACCTCACCCGTGACCCAGTCGGTCGTCCTGCTCTGGTCGCTCAGCTTCGCCTACGTGATCTGGGCGTACTGGGAAGGGCTGCGACTCAACGCGATCGCCTCGGCGAACGGCAGGCGCAGGTGGTGGGAGCCCCTCGCGGTGATCCTCCTGCTGCCCCTGTTCTCCTTCATCGAAGGGCTCGGCGGCCTCAGGGGGCTCCTGAAGTTCATCCGCCGCGAGGAGAACAAGTTCGTCGTCATCGCCAAGCCCGCCTGACCCGGAAGAGACCGGCCCTTTCATGAAGCGCACCCGTCTGCCCCTGCTCGCCGTGCTGCCCGTCACCGTCATCGCCTTCGTGGTCGCCGTGCCCTTCGTCGCCGGCGACCAGCCGCTGCGCTGGGAATCGGGCTCGCTCCTGCCCAGCCTGGTGCTCGGGGACGAGGACACCGGGCCGTCGAAGGCCCCCTCCGGCGGGGACGGCGGCAGCACGCACGCCGCCTCCGCTCCGCCCGAGTCGACCGTCGCCAGGGTGGACGAGGAGTGGAAGAAGGGCATGCCCCAGTGGGGCATGCAGCTCTACTGGGAGGACAACCCCAAGCACCCCACGGAGTACGTCGACAAGCAGGCCAGGCTGCAGTCCGACTACCTGGTGGGGATGCACGCCAATTCCGTCAGCGTGAGCTTCCCCTTCTACACCGGCGGCCTCACCTCCACGAAGATCACCGCTGGTGGCAAGACACCCGCCCCCGAGCGGATCGCCCGCGTCCTGCGAATCTTCCACCAGGCCGGACTGCGCACGACCGTCCGGCCGATCATGGACGAGAAGTCCCTCCACGTGACGAACGGCGGATGGCGCGGCAACATCGACCCGGCCGGACGCGACGCCTGGTTCGCCTCCTACAAGAAGTTCCTCACGCCCTACCTGAAGGCGGCGGACGAGACGCACGCGGCGAGCTTCGTCATCGCCACCGAGCTGAACTCGATGGAGGGCGACCCCCACTGGAACGCGCTCGTGGACGACGCCGAGAAGCAGTTCTCCGGCGAGGTCGCCTACGACTCCAACTGGGACGCCTACGTCGGGGGCCCGGTCGACATGCCCGTCAGCCACCTGGGCATCGACGCCTACTTCCCCGTCAAGGTCCCGGACGACGCGTCGGTGGACACCCTCGTCGACGGATGGAACGACTGGCTGGACAAGAAGTCCACCGGCCCCCTGCCGAAGATCACCATCGCCGAGGCCGGCATCACCGCCATGAACGGCGGCTACCGGGCCCCCGGCGACTTCTACAGCAAGCGCGCGGTCAACCCCGAAGTGCAGGCCAACTGGTTCACCGCCGTCTGCGAGGTCGTCCGGGAACGGCACATGAAGGGCGTCTACTGGTGGTCTATCTACTTCGACGACGACCCCAACACCAAGCCCGACGACAAGGTCGCCTCCCGGCTCGACTTCGCCGGCCGCCCCCTCACCGAGAAGGCCATCAAGTCCTGCTTCACCTCCGGGTACGCGGGCCCCGGCACCGACCCGGCGAACTGAGCGAGCGAGGCGATCGTGCAAGAAGCCATCATCCTGGTGGGCGGCAAGGGAACCCGCTTGCGCCCACTGACGAATCACACCCCCAAACCGCTCCTGGAGGTCGCCGGCTCCTCCTTCATCCGGCACCAGGTGGCCAAGCTGATGGACGCGGGAGTGGAGCACGTGGTGTTCGCCACCTCGTATCTCGCGGCCCTTTTCGAGGAGGAGTTCCGGGACTTCACCCAGGACCTGGAGATCTCCTACGCCGTCGAGGAGGTGCCGCTCGGCACGGGCGGTGCGATCCGCAACGCAGGGCGGCTGCTGCGCGCCGGCGCGGACGCCCCGGTCCTCGTCCTCAACGGCGACATCCTCTCGGGCGTCGACCTGCGCGCCGTCCTCCGGCGGCACGAGGACCGGGAAGCGGACGTGACGCTGCACCTCACGCGCGTGCCGGACCCGCGCGCCTTCGGCCTCGTCCCCACCGACGAGGCCGGAAGGGTGCTGTCCTTCCTCGAGAAGCCCAAGACCCCGCAGGAGTGCGTCACCGACCAGATCAACGCCGGCTGCTACGTCTTCCGCCGGTCCGTCCTGGACGCCGTCCCGGGCGACCGCGAGGTCTCCGTGGAACAGGAAACCTTCCCGCGGCTCGTCGCCCGCGGCGGGCGCGTGTTCGGCCACACCACCGACGACTACTGGCGCGACCTCGGCACGCCGCTGGCCTTCGTCCACGGCTCCGCCGACCTCGTCACCGGCAGGGCGACCTCACCCCTGGTGGGACCGCCCGCCGAGGCGCTGATCCACCCCACGGCCGAGGTCCATCCGACGGCCCGCGTCACGGGGGGCTCCACGGTCGGCGCCCGCGCCGTCATCGGCCCCCGTGTGGTCGTCGACCGCTCCATCATCGGCGCGGGCGTGACCCTGGCCGAGGGCGCCCTGATCCACGAGTCCGTGGTGGACCACGACTCGGCGATCGGCAGCGGGAGCGTCCTGCGCGAGGCCGTGGTCGGCTGCCACGCCCGCGTCGGCGCGGAGAACGAGCTGCCCGCCCAACTGCGGCTGGCCTGCGGCATCGACATCCCCGCCCGCGGAGTGCGCCTCAGCGGCACGGCCGCCGCCTGCCCGACGATCCACTGAACCCGCGTCTACCGGCCGGCCCGACGCCCGGCCACGGGAGAACCATGACCCACCATCGCGCAACGGCCCCGAAGGCGGACCGCCTCCGGAAGTACCGGCCGGACCTTCAGGGCCTGCGTGCCGTCGCCATCATGATGGTGGTCAGCATGCACGTCGGCGTGCTCGACATCCACGGCGGCGTGGACGTCAGCTTCGTCCTGAGCGGTTTCCTGATCGGCAGCCAACTCCTCGCCGAGATCGACAAGACGGGCAAGGTGTCACTCGGCAGGTTCTGGGCGCGCCGCATGCGACGGCTCGCCCCCGGGGCGGCCGTCACCATCATCGTCACAGCCGTCTTCGCGTGGATCTACGCCAGCCCGTTCCGCTTCCGCGAGTACATGTCGGACGGTTTCAGCGCCTCCCTGAGCGTCATCAACTGGCGCCTCGCCGAGAACGGCACCGACTACTTCGCCAACGACGGCAGCCAGTCGCCGTACCAGCACTTCTGGTCGCTGGGCATCGAGGAGCAGTTCTACGTCGTCGCCCCGCTCGCCCTGGTCGTCGTGGCCTGGCTCAGCCGGATCGTCTTCCGCAACCGTGCCCTGGTGGCCGTGTTCCTCCTGGCCGTGGTGGGCGGATCCCTGTACCTGTCCGTCACACAGACCGCCACCAACCAGCCCCTCGCCTACTTCGGCACCCACACCCGGATCTGGGAGATCGCCTCCGGCGTGCTCCTGGCCCTCGGCGCACCGCTCCTGTCCCGCATGAACCTCGGGCTGGCCGCGTTCCTGTCCTGGGCGGGACTGGCGGTCGCCGTCGGCACTGCCCTGCTCATCACGGAGGAGACGCCGCTGCCGGGCTACGCGGTGGGCGGCCCCGTACTGGGCGCCTCGATGATCATCGCCGGAGGCTGTGCCGCTCCCAGGTTCGGCGCCGAGAAGCTCCTCGACAACCCGGTCTTCGACTTCGTCGGAAACGTCAGCTACGGCTGGTACCTCTGGCACTGGCCGGTCCTCATCCTCTGGCCCAGCATCCTCGAGCGGGAGTTCACCTACTCCGACCGCTTCCGGGTGGCGTCGTTCTCCTTCCTCCTCGCGGTCGCCATGCACTACATGATGGAGCGACGGCTCAGGGAGAACACCAAGCTCGTCTCCATCCCGTGGCGCGGCATCCTCACCGGTGTGTCACTGACGGCCTGTGCCGCCGTGGCCACCACGCTCGCCCTGCAGGCGCCCCTCAACCTGTCGTTCTCGACCTCCGCGGGTTCCGCCTCCGCCGCGGGATTCGGCGGAACCGACTCGGTCAAGCAGGCCGTCGCCTCGATGAACCGCCCCCAGATCAGCGAGACCTCGCTGCTCAAGGCCCCCCACGATCGGGGCGACCACGGCTGCATCGACCAGTTGCTCGTCACCGGCTACGTCCTGCGGGACGAGTGCGTCATCGGTGACACGCGGGCCACCAGGACGATGGTCCTCCTGGGCGACTCGCACGCCTACCAGTGGGGCAACGCGTTCGACGCACTCGGCCGTGAACTGCACGTCAAGGTCATCACGGTGATCAAGAGCGGCTGCACCCCCGAGGCGTACAAGATCACCCGCGAGGACCTCGGCCGCGAGTACACCGAGTGCATCGCGTGGCGGAAGTCCGCGCTGGACAAGATCGGCGAGATCGACCCGGACGTCATCGTCGTCGCGAACCGCGTCCAGGGCACCACCACCCGTGAAGGGGCCGAGAAGACCTTCGAGACCCTCAAGGCCACGGGTGCAGACCTGGTCTACCTCACGGACACGCCGTACCCGGGCTTCAGCGTCCCGGACTGCCTGGCCAAGCACTCGGACGAACTCTCGTACTGCAACCCGAAGGCCGAGAAGGTCGTCGACCACCCCGAGTTCCGTCTGATGGAGCGCGAGGTCGCCGAGGGCTACGGGGCCGAGGTCATCGATTCGATTCCCGCGTTCTGCGCCGGCGGATACTGCCCCGCCGTGATCGGCGGGAACGTGGTCTATTGGGACTACAGCCACATGACGGGCAGCTACTCGCGGTCCCTGGCGCCGTATCTGCGGCCGAAGTTCGAGAAGATCCTGGCGGGCTGAGGCCGCCCGCTCCCGAGCCAGGAGGGGGCTCCGCGGCGACCGCCGCCGAGCCCCCTCCGGTGCTACGGGCCCCGCCCCGCCGCCGCGGAACTACCCGGCGGGAATGGGCCGGGCCCCGATGCGGGCGCAGGCCCGGTCCTGGCCGAGGCCGTCCGCGGGCCAGACGACCTTGCCCGTGCCACCGGGGTGGTAGCAGGCCGCGAAGGACGTGGGGACGGGCTCGGACGGGCCCCACATCTCCTTCCAGCGCCGGGCGCAGACCTTGCCCGGGTCCTTCGGGTCGAACTCCTTGATCGCGTGGGACGGCAGACCGGAGAGGTCCGCGCCGCGCGACAGTGTCCGGGCGCACATCATCTGCGCCCCGGCGTCCTCGCCCCACGGCATCCCCCCGGCGACGGCCACGACTCCGCCCCCGGCCAGCGCGGCGACGGCCGCGCCGCCGGCCACGAGGACCCGCAGCGACCGCCGCCCCGCGCCCCGCGGTCCCCCCGCGCCCAGCACGGACTGCAGCGTCTCGCGCCCGTGGTCCGACCGCGCCCAGCCCTCGGCCCCCTGCGGGCGCAGCTCCCGGACGGCGTCCAGGACAGGGTCGTTCGTCATGCGTGTACCTCCGAATCGAGCGGGGTGAAGGATGCGGGACGCCGCTCCAGGGCGGCGCGGAACCTCTTGCGGGCCCGGTGGAGCCGCAGCGTGTAGGCCGCTCTGGTGCAGCCCAGGGCCTTGGCCGCCTGCTGCGCGCTCAGGTCGTACCAGCCGGTGAGCAACAGCACTTCGCGGTCGGCCTCGGACAGCGCCATCAGCACCCGGAACACGCGTTCACGGTCGCCTATGCGGTCCTCGAACACCCCCTGCGGCGCACGGTCCATCACCGCGGCCATCCGCTCCGCGAGCGCCTGCCGCCGCAGGTCCGAGCGCACCCGGTTGGCCAGCAGCCGGCGCGCCGCCGCCAGCAGCCAGGGCAACGCGTCGTCGGGTACGGACCGCTGCTTGCGCCAGGCCAGCAGGAAGGTCTCCGAGAGCACGTCCTGCGCCGTCTCCCGATCCGTGCGGTGCAGCAGATAGCCCATCACCCGGTCGGCATGGGCCTCGAACCACTCTTCCACCATCTCGTGCCCTCGCGGGCCCTCACGTGCCGTCATGCGCACCCTTCCCTCCCGGAACAGGCTGTCACTGGGGAATGTCCGGCCGGGCGCCGACGATTACAGGCCGGGTCCGGTCCGCGCATGGCGAAGTCCCCCGATCCCGTTCCGGGGCGGTCCGGGATTCAGGGTTCAGGGGCGCTCGGCGGTAACGAGCCAGAGCCGGGCGGTCAGCACGACGTCCCCATCCGCGGTCGTGAAGCCGCGGAAGGCCTCCAGCGCGGCGTCCCGGGCACGGGAGCGAGCCGTCTCGTCGGCCTCGTCCTCGCGCAGCCAGTGCTGCACGGGCCCCCAGCCCATCAGGAAGTCGGCCGCGTCCTCGGCGTCCCTCCCCCAGACCTGCGGGACGTCCACCGCGGTCGAGGTCACCTCGGCGAAGCCCGCCCCGGTCAGGATCCGCTCGGTGTACGCGGGATCGCCGAAGGAGGCCGGCCCGGTGTACCCGGTGAAGTCGGGCACGGACACCACGGTCCCGATCGCCCGGTAGATCTTCGTCTGGTCCATGCTCCGATGGCCGCGCGAGCACACGAACGCCAGCCGCCCGCCCGGACGCAGCGCGCGGCGGAGGTTGGCGAACGCGGCGACGGGATCGGCGAAGAACATCACCCCGAAGCGGCTCACCACCGCGTCGAAGCCCTCCCGGGGGTACGGGTGCACCTGGGCGTCACCTCGTGCGAAGGCGACGCCGCCGAGGCCCTCCCGCTCCGCGGCGGCGACCGCCTCCCGCAGCATCGGCTCCGACAGGTCCACGCCGAGCACCGTGGCGCCCCGCCCTCCGGCGAGGCGCGCCACGCGCCCGGTCCCGCAGCCCACGTCCAGCACCCGGCTGCCCGCCACGACCGGAAGGTCGTCGAGCAGGTGGTCGTTCACCGCGTCGTTGAGCGCGTCGTACCGCTCGGGATACGTGGCCCAGTGGCGCCCCTCGTACCCGTTCCACGCCTCGGACTGGTCCAGGTTCACGATCGGGTTGCCCATGGGACGAACCTACTGCGCGCGGTGGCAGCCCGGGACGCCCGTCGCCCGCCCTACCAGGGAGCCGGGCCGTCCTCGTTGAAGTAGCCGCCGCTGGGGCCGTCGTCGGGGAGCGTGGCCAGCCTCACGATGATCCGGGCCCCCTCCTCGACCGTACGGGCGCCCGCGTTGTGGGTGAGGTCGGTGGCGGTCAGTCCGGGTGAGGCCGAGTTGATCTTTATGTGCCCGTACCCGGGCTCCCGCCGGAACGCCTGGGCGTACTGGACGGTGAGCATGTTCAGCGCGGCCTTCGAGGACGCGTAGGGCAGGATGTAGTCGGCGTCGGCGTAAAGGGTGCCCGGCTCGCTGGTCACCGTCAGCGAAGCGGTGGTGCTGGAGACGTTGACGATGCGCGCGGCGGCCGAGGCCGCCAGCAGCGGCAGCATCGTGTGCGTGACCGTGACCACGCCGAAGACATTGGTCTCGTAGGTGGCCCGGACGTCCGCCGCCGTGGTGCTCAGCGCGGGGGATTCGACGATTCCGCCGGCGTTGTTGACGAGGATGTCGAGGCGCCCGAAGTCCCGGCGTATCCGTTCGGCGGCCTTCTCGACGCCGTCCACATCGGTGACGTCCAGTCGGACCGGGACGACATGGAGGCCCGCGGCCGCGAGTTCGGCGGCGGCGGCCTCGCCCCGCTGGAGGTCGCGGCTGCCGAGCAGGACGGTCGCTCCCGCGACCGCGAGCTGTCGGGCGGTCTCGCGACCCAGTCCCTTGTTGGCGCCGGTGACCAGGGCCGTCGGGTTGTCGATCATGGAGTTCTCCTGTGCGCGGCGATAAACGGAACTGAGGGTCCACTTGTCGCCACCGTAACCGGACCCACGAGTCCGGTCAAAGGGACGTGCGTCACGCCCGAACGCCCACGAACGGCGGCCGGCCCGTGCCCCCGCAGGCACGGGCGGAATCACCGGGGCGACGGCGGGGCAGGATGGGCGCCATGGTGGAGATCGGCTTCCTGACCGCATCGGACCGCGCCCGCTGGGAGGTACTGGCCCGCGGCAAGGACGCGTACTTCGCGGTCGAACGTGGCGACGACAGCTACGAACGGACCTGGCGACGCCTCCTCGACGACGAGCGGATACGCGGGATCGCCGCCCGGCTGGACGGCGAGATGATCGGCATCGCGCATTACCTGTTCCACGCCAGCGTCTGGTACGCCGGGAAGTGCTATCTGGCGGACCTGTTCGTGGACGCGGACGTCCGGCGGCGCGGCGTCGCGACGGCGATGATCGAGTGGGTGGCGCGGGACGCCGAGGAGCACGGCGCACCAGGCCTCTACTGGAACACCCTGGAAGACGCCCCGGCTCGCGGGCTGTACGACAGGGTGGGCAGTTACCACCGAGGGTTCGTCCTCTACACCTACCGGCGTGACGCCGGCCAGGTCCCCGACCGGTCCTGACGGCCGACCGGGACGGGGCCGCCGGCGGGCGGGCCGGGCCCCAGCCGGGCGGGCCTGCGGGTCAGCGCGGGCGGCGAAGTGGCTTCCAGCGCGGAGACCTTGCGAGGCGAAGAGGTCCTACCCCGCCTGGGGTAGGACCTCTTGGCCGTCCGCGCGGGCCCCTTCGGGCCGCTGCTTGCAGGCTATCGGCGCATGCTCCCTGATCGGGAGTGAGACCGAACGATGCACCGCCCCGCATACGGGATGCCGGGATCCGAGGCGGATCGGCCCCGCGTCCGATCGGGTCGTCTTTCCGCCCAGCCGATGCGCGCCTGATGTACCGGGCCTCCGATTCAGCCATGAATGAAGTGATAAGTGGGATTAATTGCCGCTTATCACTCCATCGAGCTCGAAGGAGACGCACGATGCGTCGTTTCAAGGCAATGGCGCCGGTCGCGGTCACCGCGCTCGCCGCGGTCCTCGCCTACGGACCGCTCGCGCAGGCCACCTCCCCGGACCGCGACCCCGGCCCGCATGGTGGCGGCGAGACGGTCATCAAATTGGACGACTCCGTGAGGGAATTCGCCGCCATCGACGTGGGCGGCCCGGGCATGAGCCTCGGCGACGAGGCCATCGGCTTTTCGGACTTCTTCCAGAACGGTCGCAAGGTGGGCACCGGCGGCTTCGTCTGCACCGTCGTCAGCCTCCAGAAGAGTCTGCGGCAGTGCGAATCCACCCTCCGGCTGACCAAGGGCGACATCACCCTGCAGGGCTTCGCGCCATTCATCGTCAGCTTCCCGACCAGGTTCACGCTCGCGATCACCGGCGGTACCGGCGCCTACCGCGACGCCCGCGGCTATATGGACGGCGTCAACATCGACACCACGCATGCCAGGCTGACCGTCCACCTCACCAGGTGACCTCCGGGCGCCGCTCGCCACGGCCCGGGGTGCGGCGGAACCGGAACGCAGGGGCCGCCCGACCCCGCCGCACCGCCGCATGACGCTCCGCGTCCGGCAACCGGGACCACAAGCGAGACCCGCCCGCGCGGGAGCGCGCGCCCGCCGCCGTCGCCGCATGCGACGAGCCGAAGGGCCTGGGTCACCGGGCAGTGCAGCCAGGCCGCGAGTCGATCAAGGAAATGAGAAAGGGCCAGGTCAGAGATACTGACCTGGCCCTCTTCGTTGAGCCGCCTAAGGGAATCGAACCCTTGACCTACGCATTACGAGTGCGTCGCTCTGGCCAACTGAGCTAAGGCGGCAGGCTGCCGAGACAGCTTGGCATCGGCAGCGGCCACAAGTCTACACAGTTCTTGAGGGGCCCCTGACCAGGGTGCAACGGTGGTCTGGTCGCCGTCTGCCGGGGTCTGGCCGGGGCCCCTCGGGGGTCAGCAGGTCTTCCCGTCCGCCGGGGGCGTGCCCTCGAGGAGGTAGCGGTTGACGGCGGAGTCGATGCAGTTGCTGCCGCGGGCGTACGCCGTGTGGCCGTCGCCGTCGTAGGTGAGGAGGACGCCCGAGTCGAGCTGGCCGGCGAGGGACTTGGCCCAGGCGTACGGCGTGGCGGGGTCGCGGATGGTGCCGACGACGAGGATGGGGTCGGCACCGGTGGCCTCGATGCGGTGGGGCTTGCCGGACGGCGGGACGGTCCAGTAGGTGCAGATCAGGCTGGACCACGCGAGGTTCTTGCCGAAGTGCGGGGACTCGGCGGTGAACGCGGCGACGGACTGCTCGGCGGCCTGCGGGCCGGACAGGGCCGGCGGCAGGTCGAGGCAGTTCACGGCGGCGTTGGCGAACATGAGGTTGTCGTAGTGGCCGCGGTCGTTTCGCTCGTAGTACGTGTCGGACAGCGTGAGCAGGCCGCTCCCGTCGCCCTTGTTCGCCTTGGTGAGCGCGGTGCTCAGGGTCGGCCACATCGACTCGTCGTACATCGCGGCGATCACACCGGTGGTGCCGAGCGCCTCGGTCAGCTTGCGGGAGCTGCCGGTGTTCATCGGCTTGCCGTCCAGCTGCTTGAGGAGGGCGTCGAGGCGGTGCCCTGCGTCGGCGGTGCTCTTGGTGCCGAGCGGGCAGTCGCGGTGGGTGATGCAGTCCGCGGCGAAGGCATTGAAAGCGGTCTCGAAGCCGGAGGCCTGGCCGCGGCTCGCGTCCAGGGCGGAGATCGACGGGTCGACGGCGCCGTCGAGGACGAGCCGGCCCGACTTGTCGGGGAAGAGCTCGGCGTAGGTGGCGCCCAGGAAGGTGCCGTAGGACTTGCCGACGTAGTTGAGCTTGCGGTCGCCGACCAGGGCGCGGAAGACGTCCATGTCACGGGCCGATTCCACCGTACTGACGTGCTTGAGCAGCTTGGCGGAGCGCTGCTCGCAGCCGTCGGCGAACTTCTTGTCGGCGGCGACGAGGGCGTTGACCTCCGCACCGTCGTCCGGGGTGACGTCGGTCGCCGCGAAGGCGTCCATCTGGCTGTCGCTGAGGCACTCGACGGGCTCGCTGCGGGCCACGCCGCGCGGGTCGATGGCGGCCATGTCGTAACGGGAGGTGACCGCCGTCGGGTAGCCGAAGGCCGCGTACTGCAGGTAGTCGATCGCGGAGCCGCCGGGACCGCCCGGGTTGACCAGCAGGGTGCCGAGCCGCTTGCCGCCGTCCTCGGCCCGCTTCCTGGTGACGGCGAGCTTGAGGTCGGTCGCGGCCGACGGGTGCGCGTAGTCGAGGGGGACCCGCATGGTGGCGCACTGCATGCCCGGCATGTCCTTGCACTCGCGCCAGGACAGGCGCTGCTCGTAGTACGACCGGAGGTTGCCGTAGGAGTCCGCGGGAGCGCCCGAGGGCGGCGGCCCGCCGAGCGAGCCCGCCGGGGACGACGCGGCGGCACTGTGGGTGCTGCCACCGGTCGTGCACGCGGACAGCATCAGCCCGGCGACGGCGAGGACGGTGCCGGAGGTACGGAGCAGGCGCGGGGTGTGCATCGAAGCCTCGGTTCCTCGTGGTGGTCATCTGGAGCGTATCCGCAGGGCCTGTGGCGAACCGTCGTCCACAGTCCTCGTACGGGTGATTCCGGCCCGCGCCGTCAGGGACGGTCCGGGCTGTCGAGCTTCTCCGTCGCGTACCCGGCGACGAGGGCGAAGAGCCGCCGCCGCGGGGCGATGCCGTCGAGCACCCGGACCTCGGCGGACACCCCGCGCACCCGCCCGCGCAGGGCGAGCGCCGAGCGCCGGGCGTTCTCCTCTCCGGAGGGTACGGCGAGCAGCAACGCGGGGCGCGGCATGTCCCGTCCGGCGTAGCGGCCGTCGGCGGAGAAGTACGGGGGCGGACCGGAGCGGTCGATCTCCTCGTAGCCGCCCGATACGCCGATCGCCGTCGCGAAGCCCCGGGGGTCGGTCAGCTGCTGCCGCACGACGCAGTCCGCGTCCCCGTCGGCACCCAGCAGCGCCCGCGCGGGGCGGCCGGGCAGGACGCGGTAGAGGCGGGCGACCGCGGCCGGGACGGACGCGGGGCGCGCGCCCGGGCCGTCGTCGCAGCGGGCGGGCAGCACGACCACGAAGGGGTCGGCGAGACCCCGCAGCGACTGGGCGGCGAAGCCGGCGAACAGATCCGGGTCGGCGGGGTCGATGTGGGCCACGACCAGGGGGAAGTAGAGCCCTGCGGAGTCCGGGTAGTCGTACTGCGGGGGCAGCCAGACCCGCGTGCCGTCGGACAATTCGTGGAGCGTACCCCCGGCCGGGTGACCGAGGGTGCGCGGCGGCACCAGCCCGGCGTCGGCAGGGTCGGACGGCACTGGCCGCGGCCGCGGCGGTGACGACGGCGGCCCGGCGGCCGTGACCGGGCGGTGCGGCGAGAGCGACGGCGCCCCGGGGCCCGAGGGCAAGCAGACCCCCAGCGTGATCGCCACCGCGGCGGCCAGCGCGGACCCGGCCCCGCGCAGCACCGTGCCGGTGCGCTCGACGGGCAGTTCGTACACGCGGCCCGCGCGCTGCTCCCACCAGTGCCGCAGTGCCGAGCGGGCGAGCGCCACCGCGACGGCCCCCGCCACGGTCAGCAGCGCGTACAGAACGACGACCTCGGCCACCTCGGGCACGTGCGGCACCACCTCGGGACGTCCCCGAGGGTGCTTCGGGCACGGGTGGGCACCCGCGCCGGAGGCAGGGGGGAGCGCATCCCGTGCGCTGGATCACCCCCGCGGGGACAGCGGCCGGGGGCACCGCACAGCAGCCTGCGGCAAGGCCGGGCGCACCGGGGACCGGCGACGCGCGGGCACCGCAAACGATCACCCGTCCGCCGGATGATCAAGGGCGCGGAGGCGGTCCGCACGGCCGGTCGCGCGCGCCGGCGGTCAGCCCGCGCGCAGGGCCAGCGTCATCGCCTCGACGGCCAGCAGCGGCGCGACGTTCCTGTCCAGGGCCCCACGGCAGGCGAGCACCGCCTCGATGCGGCGCAGGGTGTTCTCCGGCCGCGAGCCCGCCGCGATCCGCTCGACGGCGTCCCGTGCCTCGACGTTCGCGATCGCGACGGACGTGCCGACCTGCACGGCCAGCACGTCCCGGTAGAAGCCCGCCAGGTCGGTGAGGGCCAGATCGAGGGTGTCGCGCTGGGTACGGGTGGAGCGGCGCTTCTGCCGGTCCGCGAGATCCTTCATCACACCCGCCGTGCCGCGCGGCATGCGGCTGCCCGCCCCCGCGGCCGCACCCAGCGCAGTGCGCAGCTCCTCGGTCTCCTTGGCGTCCATCTCCTCCGAGACCTGCTTGGCGTCCTCCGTCGCCGCGTCCACCAGCTCCTGCGCGGCCTTGAGGCAGCCGCCGACGTCGTCCACGCGCAGCGGCAGCCTCAGCACGGCCGCCCGGCGGGAACGCGCCGCCTCGTCGGTCGCGAGCCGGCGGGCCCGGTCGATGTGGCCCTGCGTGGCGCGCGCGGCTGCCTCCGCGATCACGGGGTCGATGCCGTCGCGCCGGACGAGCACGTCGGCCACGGCCCCCACGGGCGGAGTGCGCAGCACCAGGTGCCGGCAGCGCGAGCGGATCGTCGGCAGCACATCCTCGATGGACGGCGCGCACAGCAGCCACACCGTGCGGGGCGCCGGCTCCTCCACGGCCTTCAGCAGCACGTTGCCGGCGCCTTCGGTGAGGCGGTCGGCGTCCTCCAGCACGATCACCTGCCAACGGCCGGAGGCCGGCGAGAGCGAGGAGCGGCGGACGAGGTCGCGGGTGTCCTTGACCCCGATGGAGAGCAGGTCGGTGCGGACCACCTCGACGTCGGCGTGCGTACCGACCAGGGTCGTGTGGCAGCCGTCGCAGAAGCCGCAGCCCGGCGCGCCGCCCAGGGCCCGGTCCGGGCTCACGCACTGCAGCCCGGCGGCGAAGGCGCGGGCGGCGGTGTCACGGCCCGCGCCGGGCGGGCCCGTGAACAGCCATGCGTGCGTCATCTTCGACGCCGTGGGCAGCGCGGTGCCGGCGGCTGCCGCCGTCACGAAGGCGTCGGCGTCCCGCGCGGCGGCGGCCAACTGCTCCGTCACCCGGTCCTGGCCGACCAGGTCGTCCCATACCGCCATCGCGCCCGCCCGTCCTGTGGTGCCTCTGCACTTGCCGTGTCCGGCTCCACCATTGTCGGGTACGGCACCGACAGGGATGCGCCGGCGGGGTTGTGGTCGCGGCCGGTTGTCGTGTGCGGGTGCGTTGTGGTTGCGGTTGCGGTTTCTCCCCCGCCCTCCCGCCCGAGGGCGGGAGGGCGGGGGATGCCCGCCGCAGGCGCAAACAACCCGCACACGACAACCGGGCCGCACAACCACACCCGGGCCGCGGCGTCAGCCGGAGACGCGGCGGTGGCGGCGGGACGCCACCGGCTTGCGGCGGAGCATGACGAAGGCCGCGGCCGAGGCGATGCCCAGCGCGGCCAGGGCGGAGGCCACGCCCGCGGTGACGTCGGAGGGGCCGGTGGAGGTCGAGACGGACGTGAGCCCCGCGGCGGGGAGGCCCCTGCCCGGGCCGGTGGACGCCGCGGCCGTCACCCCCGGCACGGCGCCCGCGGGGGCGGACGGGGCCGCGGCCGCGCTGCCCGGCGACGGCGTCGCCGTCCCGTTCGGGCAGGCCACGGTGAATCGCTGCGGCTTCGCGTCGGAGCCGGCCCACCGGAACCGGTAGGCACCGTCGGCGAGCACGACGCGGTCGCTGCTCCCCGTGCCCTGGTCGCCGGTGACCAGCGTGCCGACGACGGCGTCCTCGCCCCGGGCGTAGGAGACCGTCCAGTTGACCGGCTGGTCGGCGACGAAGCCCTCGGCCCTGAAGTAGAAGGTGCACACCGTGGCGCCGTCTTCGCGCGTCCGGCCCAGGGCCTCGTCGTAGAGGCGGACTCCGGGCCGGTCGGCGGGCGCGCCGGAAGCGTGCGCGGCCAGGCCCAGGAGGGCCGCGGCGGCAGCAGCGGCGGCGAGGGCCGCCGCCGTGGTACGGATGCGCATGTTCAGAGTGTCCCGGAGACCCGCGCGGAGAGCTGCGCCGGGGTCCATTTCCGGCCGACGACATTTGTGGAGGAACAGCGTCCATTTCCCGCCGGACAGCGCATACATGGGGCGCACGCCCACCCACATTGGCTTATGCACGGGGCAGTTGCGCCGGTGACCGCCGCCGGTTACAGCGACAGCCGCTGCACCCCGCCCGCGACCGCGCGCTGTTCCGGCACCTCCGTGCCCGTCCAGCAGGAGCCGCGCCGCGCCAGCAGGCGGCGCAGCCACACCTCCGTGGCGACCAGGTCGGCGAGCCCGTCGACGGGGACCGGTTCGCCGTCCGCCGCCGCGCGCAGGGCGGCCCGTACGACCCGGGCCTCGACGAGCCCGGCGTCCGCGAGCAGCGGGGCCTCGAAGAGGTCGAGCAGGTCGTCGACGGCCGACCGCAGGCCCGCGCGGACGGCGACGGCCGTGGAGACATGGGAGTTGGCACCCCAGCCGGGCGGCAGTTCGCGGATGCCCGCGCCCGCCAGGACGGAGCGCAGGATCGTGGCACGGGCGCCGGGCTGGACGCGCAGCGTCTCGGGCAGTGCCCGGCAGGCCCGCACCACCTGGTTGTCCAGGAAGGGCGCGTGGAGCCGCTGGCCGCGCACCTCGGCGGCCTGCTCGAAGACCCGGTGGTCCGCGGCGTGCCGGGCGAGCGCGGCACGCGCCCGGCGCTCACCCGGGCGCTCCACGGTCGTGCCCGGCCGGGCCGCCGCGTCCTGGAGGCGAACCGATACTTCGGCCAGCGCCTCGCCGGTCAGCCAGCGCGCCGCGGGACCCGGCCGGCACCACGCGAGGGCCGCCAGCGACGCGGCCAGCGCGCCGCCGTGCTCCTCGAAGCGCCGGTCCAGCAGCCGTGCCGCCGCGTCCTCCACGCCCTGCCGGTAGCTGGTGCGGGCCAGCCGCCGCGCCGCCCGGTACACGGTGAAGGGCACGAACACCGAGCGCCCCGAGGGCCCGTCCGCCCGCGCCAGGGCCGTGACGGGGCGCAGCAGGCCGCGCCGCCGCCGGTCCATCAACAGGTCGGCCAGCCGCGCCGGATGGGCGTCCAGCGCCTGCCGGGCGCCATGCCCCACGAAGTGGTCGGCGCCGCCCGCCGCCAGGCGCCGCCGGTGCCGTTCCGCCGTGATCAGCGAGGGGCCCGGCTCGTCGGTGAGCGGCCCGCTGTCGAGGTCGGCGTACGGCAGCGACTCCGGCCCGCCCGGCACGACGACGTGGTGCAGCCGGGGGTCGGCGGCCATGCTGCGGGCCCGCTCCAGTTCCGCCTCGCGCGCCTGGACGCTGCCCGTGGCGAGGTCGTTGAAGGTCACCGCCAGCAGACGCTGTCCCGCGGCGGAGCCGTGCCCGAGCGGTGTGCCCGGCATCCCGGGCAGGCCGGCGGCGAGCAGGGCGAGCGTGGAGGAGGCGCTGCCCCCGGACAGGTCGGCCCCGATGCCCGGCGCGGGGTCCTCGCCGGGGTCCGGTACGAAGCGGGGCTGCGCCAGCCGCGTCCGGACGGCGTCGACCAGCGCGTCCCGTATGCCGGCGATCGCGTGGTCCGGGTCGGCGTAGGCGGCCGGGGTGCCCGCGACGGCGAGCGAGGCGGTGGGCTCGTAGCCGCTGACCTCGGGCGCCCCGTCGCGCATGATGAGCGCGTGCCCGGGCGGCACCCGGCGCACCCCGGCGTACGGGGTGCCCTCGCCCAGCGCCTCGGGGGAGTCGGGGCAGGCCAGCAGCGCCGCCAGGTAGGTCACGTCCAGGGCGGCCTCGGTGAGGTCGGCCAGCGGCAGCGCCGCCGTGCCGTACGCCGTGCCCCGCGCCCACTGGGTGTGGAACACCGGCCGGGCGCCCGCGAGATCGCCCAGCACCGTGATGCGGCGGCCGATCTGCAGGACACAGGTGTAGCTCCCGGCCCAGGCCGTCAGATGGCGCAGCGCCCCGCCGCGCGCGGCGAACAACCCCACCCGCAGGTCGGCGTCGGAGGCGGCGCAGCGGCCCAGCACCGCCAGCCGCGCCACGGAGCCGTTCTCGGCGTGGACGATCCGCACCTCGTCGGCGCGCCAGTCGCCCACCATCCACAGCGGATCGGGGTCACCCCACAGGAGTTGGGCGCCGACGGGCTGCAGGGTGCGGCCGGGGCGCACGCCGGGAACCTGTCCCACGGCAGCGCTGCTCCACCCCACCAACCACCGCATCGCCGCCTCCACAGGTTGTGGACAACGTGGGCCACCGTGGCCGACCGGCCCCGCGGCAGGCCGAACTGCCGCCCCGTCCGAGGAACATGCTGCCACGGAGCGGCGCACAAAGAGGCGCATGAGGACATGGTTGAGGGCCGGACCCCGCTTCACGCGCGGTCCGGCGCGGGCCGGTTCGACCCAACTCCCCCCTGATCAATGTCACTTGGAACGGGCCACCGGATTTCAAACGTCATTTTCCAGTCAATGTCCCAGGAGGCCGCATTCGCCCGTTGTGCGACATGTGGGGGTCGCGGTCCGGGAGGCGTGGCGCACCTCCCGGACCGGTCCGCCACCCGCGGGGATTGTGGTGGCGGAGCCCCCTGACCCGCCACTACCCCCCATAGCCGCACATGAGAGTCGCGGGCCAACCCACGCCACCATGGAACCCCTACCGCACGAACCGGCACAGAGCGCGCGGATGGGCGCACAGCCGCATACGCCGGTAGCACGCGCCACAAGCAGGAGTCGCCAGGCCGCATTCAGGGCAGGAATCTCGCCATCCGGGACAACAGCTCTTAACGGGCGGGATACGGCGAACTACGCTGGGTTCACCCGAGAAGCGATGTCCCGGCAGCTCGGGGTCCGGCGCATGCCCGGTGGCGGGTGGCGGCGGCCCTGGCACGCCTCCACAAGAGGCGCCGGGCCAGCCGTTGTTGTGCGTCGAGAGGGTGTGACAGGCGTGGCAGGCGTACGCGGCCCTCGCGCTTACGGCGAGAGGTGGTAGTGGTCATGACCAAAGAACCCCGAGGGCCCAACGAGAAACTCGGCACCCTTCTCGCCCTGGCCGGCATCAGCAACGCGGGACTCGCCCGCAGGGTCAACGACCTCGGCGCCCAGCGCGGTCTGACCCTGCGGTACGACAAGACCTCCGTCGCCCGCTGGGTCACCAAGGGCATGGTGCCGCAGGGCGCCGCCCCGCACCTCATCGCGGCGGCCATCGGCAGCAAGCTCGGCCGTCCCGTGCCGCTGCACGAGATCGGCCTCGCCGACGCCGACCCGGCGCCCGAGGTGGGCCTCGCCTTCCCCCGCGACGTCGGGGAGGCCGTCAAGTCCGCCACCGACCTGTGGAAGCTCGACCCCGGCCGCCGCGGGCCGGGCGGCGGCGGCATCTGGCAGAGCCTCGCCGGCTCCTTCGCGGTCAGCGCGTACGTCACGCCCGCCTCCCGCTGGCTGATAACCCCGGCCGACGCCCGCGTCGCCCGCGAGGACCCCGCCCCGGGCACGCACCACGTCGGCCACTCCGACGTCGCCAAGCTCCGCGAAGCCGCGGAGGACGCACGGCGCTGGGACTCCAAGTACGGCGGCGGAGACTGGCGTTCGGGCATGGTCCCCGAGTGCCTGCGGGTCGAGGCGGCCCCGCTGCTGCTCGGCTCGTACAGCGACGAGGTCGGACGCTCCCTCTTCGGGGCCACCGCCGAACTCACCAGGCTCGCCGGGTGGATGGCCTTCGACACCGGCCAGCAGGAGGCCGCCCAGCGGTACTACATCCAGGCCCTGCGGCTCGCCCGCGCCGCGGCCGACGTCCCCCTCGGCGGGTACGTCCTGGCGTCGATGTCCCTCCAGGCCACGTACCGCGGCTTCGCCGACGAAGGCGTGGACCTGGCCCAGGCCGCCCTCGAACGCAACCGCGGCCTCGCCACGGCCCGCACGATGTCCTTCTTCCACCTCGTCGAGGCCCGCGCCCACGCCAAGGCCGGCGAGAGCGCCGCCTGCGCCACGGCCCTGGCCGCCGCCGAGTCCTGGCTCGACCGCGCCCGCGACGGCGACGCCGACCCGCCCTGGCTCGGCTTCTACTCCTACGACCGGCTCGCCGCGGACGCCGCCGAGTGCTACCGCGACCTGCGCGTGCCCGGACAGGTGCGCCGCTTCACGGAGACGGCGCTCGCCCGGCCCACGGAGGAGTTCGTGCGGTCGCACGGGCTGCGGCTCGTCGTCTCGGCGGTGGCGGAGCTCGAGTCCGGCAACCTGGACGCGGCCTGCGCGGCCGGGGTCAAGGCGGTCGAGGTGGCCGGGCGGATCTCGTCGGCCCGGACGACGGAGTACGTGCGGGACCTTCTGCACCGGCTGGAGCCGTACGGGAACGAGCCGCGCGTCGCGGAGCTGCGGGAGCGGGCGCGGCCCCTCCTGGCGGCCCCCGCGTAGCCCTCCGGGGTGCGGGGGCCCCTTGCGGCCGCTTGTTGTGTGCGGGTTGTTTGCGCCTGCGGCGGGCATCCCCCGCCCTCCCCCAGCCTTCGGCCGGGGGGACCCCCATCCCGGATGGTCGGTGCGGGCCTGCGCGCGTGCGTGGTGGGCCGGGGGCGGGGCCTCCGGGGCTGGGCATTCTGTACCGCATATTTATGTGCATGACGGGCGGTCCAGGCAGGTGCCGTCTGTGCCGCACAACAAATACACGTCAGCGTCCAGAACGCCCACCCCTCCGACCCCACCCCCTCCGTATCGCTGGGCGACCAACGGCCGGTGGCGGGTGAGAAGGCGGTCCGGGGTTGCCGCAGGTGCCTTACTGGCCCCCTCCGGCCGTCATGCGCCCACACGACCGGAGGGGTGTGGCGGGGTGCTCCCCCTGGCCGAAGGCTGGGGGAGCCGAGCGGCGGACCTGGGCGCCGAATGATGTCGGGGTAAACCGCGAGCGCTCTGGGGGTCCCCCCGGCCGAAGGCTGGGGGAGGGCGGGCGGGGGATGCCCGCCGCAGGCGCGATCGACCCGCACCCAACGACCCGGCGCTAACAACAGGCCCCGCCGACAGGTTTGCACGCGGCCCGGACGGGCCAAGCCTTACGCGGGAGGTGACCGCGCGCATGGACACCGCGGACATCGTCGTCATCGGCGCCGGCATCGTCGGCCTGGCGACCGCGTACGCGATCACCCGTACCTCCCCCGGCACGTCGGTGCTGGTCCTGGACAAGGAGGACGGCCCCGCGCGCCACCAGACCGGCCACAACAGCGGCGTGATCCACAGCGGCGTCTACTACCGCCCGGGATCCCTCAAGGCCCGGTACGCGACGCAGGGCGCCGCGGAGATGGTGAAGTTCTGCGCCGGCAACGACATCCCGCACGAGGTGACGGGCAAGCTCATCGTCGCCACGGAGCGGGAGGAGCTGCCCCGGCTGCACGCCCTCGCCCAGCGGGGACGGCAGAACGACATCCCGGTACAGGAACTGGGCCCGGCACAGATCGCCGAGCGGGAGCCGCACGTACGCGGCCTCGCGGCGATCCACGTCGGCACGACGGGGGTCTGCGACTTCACCGCGGTCGCCGCGGCCATGGCCCGCCTCGCCACCGAAGGCGGCCGCGGCGAAGTCCGCATCGCGTACGGCAGGGAGGTCCGCGCCCTCCACCGCGACGGGCGCGGCGTGATCGTCGAGCCCCACAGCGGCCCGCCGGTCCGGGCCGGGGCACTCGTGAACTGCGCGGGCCTGTACTGCGACCGCGTCGCCCGCATGGCCGGGACCGCGAACGAGGACGTCGCGGGCGTGCGCATCGTGCCGTTCCGGGGCGAGTACCACGAGCTGCGCCCCGACCGCGCCGGCCTCGTCCGCGGCCTGGTCTACCCCGTACCGGACCCCGCCTTCCCCTTCCTCGGCGTGCACCTGACCCGCGGCGTCGACGGCTCCGTGCACGTCGGCCCGAACGCCGTCCCGGCACTCGCCCGCGAGGGCTACCGACGGCGCACGGTGCACCCGCGCGACCTCGTCGAGACGGCCGCGTTCCCCGGCACCTGGCGGATCGCCCGGCGCCACTGGCGGTACGAGGCCGGCGAGATCCGCCGCTCGCTGTCGAAGCGGGCCTTCGTGGAGTCCGTGCAGCGCCTGCTGCCCGAGGTGACCGCCGACGACCTGGTGCCCGCGGAGGCCGGGGTGCGGGCGCAGGCCGTGCTGCGCGACGGGACGCTCGTCGACGACTTCCTCATCGCGGGCGACGGGCCCTTCGTCCACGTGCTGAACGCCCCCTCACCCGCCGCGACGGCCTCGCTGCCGATCGGCCAGGAGATCGCCCGCCGGGCACTGGCGGTGCTGGGGCGTACGTAAAATCGACGCATCATGTCGAAGCCCCGCACCCCCCACTTCCCGGGCGGCCCCGCCTCCCATCCGCATCCGGACGCGCACACCGAGCAGCGCATCCGCACCTTCCACCCGCGTCGCGGCCGGGTCACCCACGGCCAGCGCGCGGCGCTGGAGCGGCGCTGGGCGGACTGGGGCGTCGACCTCGACGGCACGCCGCTGCACCTGGACAAACTCTTCGCCGACGCGGGCCTCGCCCCGGACCGCCCGGTGGTCCTGGAGATCGGCTTCGGCATGGGCGACGCCACCGCCGCGATGGCCGCCGCCGACCCCGGCACCGGCATCCTCGCCGCGGACGTGCACACCCCCGGCCAGGGCAACCTCGTCCACCTCGCCGAGCGCGAGGGCCTGCGCAACGTCCGGGTCGCCAACGGCGACGCCGTCGTCCTGCTGCGCGACATGCTCGCCCCGGAATCCCTGGCCGGCCTGCGGGTCTACTTCCCCGACCCGTGGCCCAAGGCCCGGCACCACAAGCGCCGCATGATCCAGCCGGAGTTCCTGTCCCTCGCCGTGTCGCGGCTGCGGCCCGGCGCCACCGTGCACTGCGCGACAGACTGGGAGCCGTACGCCGAGCAGATGCTCGAGGTGCTGACGGCGGAGCCCGGCCTGGTGAACGCCTACGCCACCACCAGCGGCTACGCCGAGCCGCGCCCGGCCTTCCGCCCGATGACCAAGTTCGAGCGCCAGGGGATCGCGAAGGGCCACGTCGTCCACGACCTGGTCTTCGAGCGCCGCTGATCGCTCAGCGGTGCGGTAATCCGCAACACCATCGCGCCGCGCGGCCGACGCGCCGTAAGGTCATCGGGTGTCCTCGTACTCGCATTCGCCCGACTCGCCCCTCCCGAGCCCGGCGGCCCAACCCGCCGTACCCGAGTATCCGGAACACCAGCAGCAACCGCAGTTCGCGCTGCCCGCACCCGGGCAGTGGCACTACAAGCCGCGCCGGCACTTCTGGGAGAACCGGACGTTCCGGCTGGTGGCGCTCTTCTCCGTGCTGGCGCTGTGCGGGGTGCTCATCCTGGCGCTGGTGCGCCGCCAGACCGGCACAGAGGGCTTCCTCGTCGGTCTCCTCCTGGCGGTCCTGCCGGTCCCGATCCTCGGCGGCGCCTTCCTCTGGCTTGACCGGGTGGAGCCGACCCCGCTGCGCAACGCGGTCTTCGCCTTCGCCTGGGGCGCGTGCGCCGCCACCCTGGTCGCCATCCTCGCCAACGAGTACGCGACGGAACTGCTCGCGACGACCTTCACGGCCAGCGACTCGCAGAGCGACATCTGGGGCGCCACCTTCGTCGCCCCCGTCGTGGAGGAGAGCGCCAAGGGCGCCGCCGTCCTGCTGCTCTTCCTCTTCCGCCGCCGCGACTTCACCGGGATCGTCGACGGCGTCGTCATAGCCGGGCTCACCGCCACCGGCTTCGCGTTCACCGAGAACATCCTCTACCTGGGCTCCGGCTTCGCCGAGGACCAGGCGTACGGGACCGACGGCGGCCTGGGCACGACCGCGGCGATGTTCGTCGTCCGGATCGTGATGACGCCCTTCGCGCACCCGCTGTTCACCTCGCTCACCGGCATCGGCTTCGCCATCGCCGCCACCTCCCGCCCCGGCCGGGCCCGCCGCTGGCTGGCCCCGCTCGGCGGCTGGCTGCTGGCGATGGTCCTGCACGGCACCTGGAACGGCTCCGCCTCGTTCAGCCCGCTCGGCTTCCTCGCCGTCTACGCGACGGTGATGATCCCGCTGTTCGGCCTGCTGGTCTGGCTCGCGATCTGGTCCCGCTCGAACGAGCTGAAGACAATCCGCACCCAGCTGCCGCTGTACGCGATGGCCGGCTGGCTCAGCCTTCCCGAGCCCGCCGCCATCGGCTCCATGAAGGGCCGCGGCCTCGCCCGCTCCGCCGCCCGCGCCGCGCAGGGCAAGGAGGCCGCCCGCACGGTGCGCGAGTACGTGTCCTTCGCGACCTCGCTCGCCTTCCTGCGCGCCCGCGCGAACCGCGGGGCCGCCGGCGCCGACTTCCAGGCCCGGGAGCAGGAGCTGCTCCACCACCTGTGGGAGCGCAAGGCCGTCGCCCAGCCCGCGCTCACCCATGCGGCCCACGCCATCCGGCCCGCCTTCCCGCCCGTGTACCCGTGGGCGGCGCCCCCTCCGGGGCCCCCGTACGGGCCCTATCCGCAGGTCCAGCCGTACGGGCAGTCATGGCCGCAGCCCCAGGCCTGGCCGCAGCCCCAGGCCTGGCCGCAGCAGCCCCCGCAGGCGGGGGCGTACCCGCAGCGGTGGGGCCCGCGCCACCCCCAGGTGCCGCCGCAGCAGGGGTGGTACCCGCAGGCCGCCCCCTACCGGGACCCCCGGGGCGGCCGCCACCGCTGACTCCGGTTGCCCGGCCCCGCGGCCGGGGATGCAATGGCCGGGTGAGCCCGCTGATACGACGTACGAGCCGCTCCGGCCGCCGTCCGTCCGGCCGCACCAGCTGGACGCGCACGGCAGTCGTCCTCATACCGACCCTCGCCGTCTCCACCGCCGTGGCCGTCGGTGCGGGCGCCGGGGTGGTGCCCGTCTCCCTCGCGATCTCACCGACCACGACCGCCCTGTCCGGCCAGAACATCCAGATCGCCGCGGACAGCCTGACCGGCACCGGCTTCACCCAGTACGTGACCATCGACCACACCGCCGAGGGCGACTTCCCCCAGGCCGTCTCCGCCATCGCCTCCGCCGAGCTGCGCAATCTCTGCCAGTCCGTGGTCGGCTCCGTCCCCGGCTTCGGCCAGGTCACCCTGCGGATCAGCGCGGGCGCCGGTGACAAGCCCGTCCACGCCGACCAGCTGATCGTCGACAGCGACGACCTCGCGGGCGACGCCGAGTTCCACGACATCCGGATCGGTGTGGACGCCTCGAAGACGGACACCGAGGGCAGGGCCAACGGCCCGGCCGGCGCCGTGGGGCAGCAGGCCGAGAGCGTCACCATCGACCACCTGCGGCAGACCACCAAGTCCGTGAGCGCGGCCACCTTCCGCCTGAACGGCCTGCACATGACGGTCAAGAAGGGCGCCGACCCCTGCTTCTGACCCGAATGGGCGAGTGCGTACGACCATCGGGGTGATTGCGTACCGCCACCGAGCGACCGATCAGACTGTCCCCCGGTTGACGGGATGTGCTGACCACCGAGCCCACCGGGTCACGGCCCGCCATGTCCCAGGCCGCCGTCGCCGCCTCCGGCCGCACCAGCTGGAAGCGGCTCGCCCTCGTCATGGTGCCGACCGTCGCGGCCGCGGGCGCCGTCGTCGCGAGCCTGGCCACCGGCGCGCTCGCCGCCTCGTTCGGGGTGTCCGCCAACTCCTTCACCGTCGCCGGAGAGAGCTTCCAGATCTCCTCCTCCCTCCTGGAGGGCGACGGATTCGTCCAGTTCGGCGTCCTCGACCGGGGCCGTGACGCGGTCTACCCGGAGGCGCTGTCCGCCGTCCGCCGGGCCACCCTGCACGACCTGTGCCAGTCCGTCGTCCAGCCGGTACCGGTCATCGGCCCGGTCACGCTGCGGCTGACCGCGGACCCGGCGAGCGCCGACCGCCTCGTCGCGGACGCCCACGACATCAAGGGCGACGCCGTCTTCGAGAACATCCACATCGGCCAGGACGCCTCGACGGTGGACCAGGTCCCCGGCGTCCGGGGGCCGGCCGGGGCCTTCGCGCAGCAGGCCACGACCATCCGCATCCGCGACCTGCGGCAGGAGAACCGGTCGGTCAGCGCAGCCACGTTCCGGCTGCCGGACCTGCACGTGCAGGTGCTGCGCGGCGACCACTCCTGCTTCTAGGAGACGCCGCCGTGACCCGCATGCTGAGCCGCGCCGGAGCCCTCCGTTCCCGCTTCCGCGCCTGGCGCCGCAGCCGTCCCTTCTGGGCCGGCGTATGGACCCTCCTCGCCGGGGTGGAGATCCTCTCCATCCCGCTCGCCCCGCTCTCGCTCATGATCCACGAGGGCATCGCCGGTGTCTCCGGCCTGCTCATGGGTGTCTTCCTGGTCATCCTGGGCCTCACCCTGTGGCTGGCCCCGCGCTACCGCGCCTTCGCCGGCATCGCGACCCTCGTCTTCTCCGTCGCCTCGCTGGTGCTGTCCAACTTCGGCGGTTTCCTGATCGGCTTCCTGCTGGGCGTCATCGGCGGGGCCATGGCCGTCAGCTGGGTGCCGGACGGCGACGACGGCCGCGGCAGGCGGTCCCGGCCGGTGCCCGACTGGGGCGGCGGGGGCGGCGCCACGGGGCCCGCGGCGGGCATGCCGCAGGGCGGCACCCCGGCGCGCACGCCTGACGGCACCCCGGCCCCGGCGGTCCCGCCGGCGGCCCCCGCGGGCGGTACGGAGCCGGCGCCGCCCACGGCATCGGGCGCGGGCTCGGGCTCCGGCTCCGGCTCCGGCACGGTCTCCGGCTCGGGTGATGACGCCGCGGGCGCGGACACGGCGGCGCTCCGCTCGGCCGTACGCACCCGGGCCGTACGCAACCGGGCCGTGCGGCTGCGGGCCATCGGCGCGCTCCCGGTCGGCGGGGCACTGCTCGCCGGGGGACTGCAGCCGATGGCGCCGATGGCCATGGCCCACGACGCCGGTGCGCCCAGGGGCGACGGCACCGCCCGGTCCGCCAAGGGCTACCGCAGCGCGGGCGAGGCCGTGTGCGACGTGCTGGACGGCCTCTACCACGCCCGCAACCCCACCGCGCACGGCACCGGAAGCGTCACGGGCAAGTCCAGGAACCGGGCCCCGGGCGGGCTCCACGCCGACGTCGAGGCGCAGGCCCCGCTCCCGGTCCGCGGCTCGCTCGACGTCTCGCCCGGCGGCACCCCGAAGGGTGCCGGCCCGGGCCCCGTACCGTCCCAGCGCGCGGCGCCGCAGCAGCCTTCGGGCGGGCTGCTGGGAGCGGTGGGCGACCTGCTGGGGCTGCGGGGCAAGCAGCCGTCCGCGCAGGCACCGGCGCCGCGGCGGCCGGGCGCCACCCCCTACGCACCGCCCGCACCCCGCGCGGGCGGGTCCACCCGGCGTACGCGGCCCGAGGTCCCCGCACCGTCAGCGGGCACCCCGCCCACCGGCCTCCTGTCCGGCAACAGGATCAGCCCCCCCGACTCGCTGCTGGACCTGGTCGTCCCCCGCCGCCCCTCCGACGGCGGCATGGACGAACCGCTCTCCCTGCTCCCCGCCCGCATCCGCCTGGGCACCCCCGACTCCCCCTGGTGCCTGCCGAAGGTCTCCCTGGAACTGTCCATCGGCGCGGCGGGCTACCGCGACCGCGTGACCACCGCCGAGCAGCCGTTCCGCGTACTCACCCCGCTGCTGGTCCTGACCGGGCTGACGTACCACGGCATCACCGCCGTCCCCACCCGCGCCGGCGCCGAACGCGTCCTGGTCTTCACCGCCTGGCGCGCCGACATCGCGAGCCTGCGCCAGACCGCGGGCCTGCTCTCCCCCGCCTGCGCCCGCCACCACGCCCGCGACTGGACGCCGCCCTTCCACGGCCTGCCCGGGATCGGCCTGCCGCTGCTGGACATCGGGCTGCCCGGCATCGGCCGCGTCTCCCCCGAGCCGCCGCCGTGGGCCCCCTGCCAGGGCGAACTCGAGTCGGACGCCCGGCCCGGGAGCACCACGACCGCCACCGGGCGTCCGGTCGTCCTGCTCACCCGGGTCCTCAGCGGCAACCTCCTCGGGCTGCTCCCGGTCACCTTCACCCCGGACATGCCGCCCCCGCTGCCGCCCGGGCTGACGATCCCCATCCCGCTGTTCTTCACGCAGGCCGTGGCTTACAACCAACTGCTGACCGCGCACCGGATCACGATCCCGGGCCTGCACCAGCAGGCGTCGGCGTCACTCCGCTGACTGGCACACGACGGCACTGGCCAGGAGCACGGCGGTCAGAGCGGTGACGACGAGGGCCCTACGGACAACGGACATGGCACACCTCAGTACAGCGGCGGACTGGTTCGAGCAGGCCATAACCTACCGCCACCGAGCCACCACTCAACGTGACGCCGCCGCGGGGAACCACCGCCAGGGCTACGAAGTCCGCTGACCCCGGACCTGGATCCCGGCGAGCAGCTCGCGCGTGGCCGCCGTCACGGCGTCCACCGCCTCCTCGAAGGCCTCCCGGTTGTGCGCCGCCGGCGCCCGGAACCCGGAGATCTTCCGCACGTACTGCAGGGCCGCGGCCCGGATGTCCTCTTCGCCGACCTCGGGCGTCATCGGCGGGCGCAGGGTCTTGATGCTTCGGCACATGGCTCCAGTGTGCCCGCGCCCACTGTCAGGCCCACCCCGCGCGCGGCCGCCGGCCCCACCACCAGCCGCCCGCACCGCCCGGCGCGGCCGCGTCCTCCACCGTCAGCTCCATGTACCGGCCGTCCACCTCCCCCAGCGACTCCCCGAACAACTCCGCCACCGGCCCCGGCAGCCCCCGCACCAGCCCCGCCACCCCGTCCCGGCACACCAGCTCCCCCCGCGCCGTCCCCTGCCCCGCCTCCAGCCTCCGCACCACCCGCTCCCACGCCTCCAAATGCCCCCGCGCCTCCCGCAGCACGCTCCCTTCCACCTCCCACAACGCCTCGTCCACCTCCCCGTACGGCGCCCTCCGCAACGCCTCCATCGCCTGCTCGAACCCATCCGTGACCGGCGTCTCGCTCTGCCTCATGGCCCCATGCTCCGCCCGCGCGGCGTGCCCGTCGCGCACTGCGCGCCACACGTGTCAGTCACTCCTGTTAGAGCCGGATGCCATCGGCGGCCCTCGGCCCTGGATGCTCGGCGGCCCTGCCGTAAACGTCGAAGACAAGGGCCTGGCGCCTCCAGCACGAACCGCCCGCAGACGTCTGGACCTACTCCGCCATCGCCGCAGGCTGACGGCCTAACTCCTGTTGCAGAACTGATGCTTTAAGGTTCCTGCACCACTCCCCCGAGCGACCTTCTGTCACCGGCACGCAACACCACGTATCGCCCGAATCGGATCCGCCGTTCCTGGTGCGTCACGACATCAAGAGCATCGGAGGAATCCTCATGGGCCGAGTCAACGCGGTGACGCGCTACGTGTCGCAGGCCGCCCTGGCGACATCCACGGCAGTCGCCACGGTGATCAGCTTCTCGACGCCCGCGTCGGCAAGTGCCGTGGGGTACGCAAAGGTGGTCGGCTTCTGCATGGATGCCAAGGGACAGGAGCTTTGCCTCCCCACCACCACGCTCGGCCACTTCGTGCGTGGGTCGGGCAGGAACGTGAACCGCCAGGAGGCATCCGTGCAAGACAGCTTCGGGATGGACAGCGCCGGCGGTAACTGGTGCAACTGGCGTATCGACTGGCGCTACTCGGACACGAATGGCCGTGTTTACCTCATCAGCAGGGGCGAAACGCACCGCAAGTGCACGCTCCACAGTTCGATCGGCCGTGTCGACACGACGCACCGCACGTTGAAGCACTACGGCAAGGCGTGTGCGGACTTCTTCGTCGCTGGCACCAAGCGCGCGTCGCAATGCCACTTCATCACCGAGTGACAGCCGGAGCGACCATGGCCTCTCAAATGCACCCCTCGCTGACATCCCGCGCGCTGCGCGTCCTCTTGGGCGCGGGAGTGAGCTATGCACTCGCAACTGGATTGGTCTTGCTCATCTTCGCCCTGCTTCCCCAAGACGCTCTGCGGTCCCTTCAGGAGTCGGGATTCTTCTGGACCGTCCTCGCCACCTCGGTCGTCATCTTCGCGGCCGGAGCGCTGGCCCTCCGAGGCCGCCGCGAGCGGTAAAACCGCGCCCATCCCACCGGCTGTCGCTAGCCGATTCACACCAGCCCCGTGAGCAACACCCGTGAATTCGTGACTTCGTACGCCCGTGTCGGGGACCGTGGGCGGGCGTTGAAGCACTGCGGAGGGGCCGGAGCATGGGCCCCCGGGTGTCGCGGCATCGTCGAGGAACAGGGCGGGATCCCCATGGGCAACAAGTCGCCGAACGTGCGGTCGGGCCGAATGGTGCGGTGGGTGCTGACGGCGGGGTTCAGCTACCTGGGGGCGATGTTCGTCGTGCTCGGATGCCTGTCGCTGCTGCCGAAGCGGACGCAGACCTCGCTGTCGGAGACCGCCGTGGGGTGGGCCGTGCTCGGGGTGAGCGTCGTGCTGTTCACGCTGTTCGCGGGGCGGAGCCGCGGGCGGTCCTGACCTCCTGGCCGGGACCCCTCAGGCCCGCATCCACTCCCGGGTGCCGAAGGTGGCGCACGTGCGGGAGGCGACGGTGGCCGCGAAGGCGAGGGCGGCGTCGAAGGCCGGCGGGGTGAGGCGGGTCGTGATGTGGGTGGCGAGGTGGTGGGCGAGGGCGCCGTGGAGGACGTCGCCCGCGCCGAGGGTGTCGACGACCGGGGTGACCGCGGGGACGGGGATCTGCCCGTCGGGCCGGAGGATGGGGGACGCGCCCCGGGTCACGGCGGTCCAGCGGACGCCGGCGTCGTGGAGGAAGGCGAGGGCCTCGGCCGGGGTGGTGGTGCCCGGGGGGTGGAAGTCGGCGGAGCAGACGGCGACGTCGACGTAGGGGAGCAGGGCGGGCGTGGCGGGCCGCCAGCTGCCCGCGTCCAGGAGGGTGGGGACTCCGGCGGCGCGGGCGAGGCGGGCGGCGGGGACGGCGAGGGCGGGGTGGTGGGCGTCGACGAGGACGACATCGGCGTCGCCGACCAGGACGGAGAGGTCTCCGGGCGGGGAGACGGAGGCCCCTGAGGCCGCGTTGGTGGAGGCGACGGCGCGGTCGCCGGTGGCGGCGGTGACCAGGATCGTGGAGACCGCCGGGGGTTCGGGGGAGTCCGCGGTGAGGTTGATGACGTCGACGCCGAGTGCCGCGAGGTCGGCGTCGATCGCGCCGGCGAGAGGGTGGCCGCCGAAGGCGGTGAGCAGGACGGCCTCGCCGCCGAGGTGGGCGAAGGTGGCGGCGGCGCCCGTGGCGGGGCCGCCGGCGGCGACGGTCTGGGTGCGGGCGGTGAGTTTCTCGTTCGGGGCCGGGACGTGGTCGACGAGCGTGATGACATCGAGAGTGCAGAGGCCTACGAAGAGTGCGCGCATGGGCGCATAGTGGCAGCAGGGGGCGTGCGTTTCGTGTCTTACGCGCCTCCTACGGGTGGGGGTGCACCATTTTTCCGCGAGACCCGACGCGCAGAGCGTCGACACCACTACGCTGAGTGCTCGCAATGGTGCGCGGGGAATGCCGTGAGCAGGAGGACCGCATGGGGAACGCGCGACCAGGTGGGGCGGGTCCGGCGGACGTCGAGGTGGTGCTGGCCAGGGCGCAGAACGCCTTCGACGTCGACGACCGCGTGCTGGGACGGCTGGCGACCGCGCTGATGGGCTGCACGGAGCTGGCGTCCTTCCGTCAGCGCAAGGGGCCGCCGCGCCGGCTGAGCCGCAGGACGTTGCGGCACACGTTCCTGCTGGCCGACGGCAGTACGCAGATGCTGTGGGAGATCGAGCACAACACCGGCCCCGGCGGCGACGAACCGCTGTACGAGGTGTACTCCGACCCGGACGCGCTGGCCGCCGCGCAGCACATGATCGACGCCCGCTTCGGCGAGCCCTCCCCGGAGGAGCTGGAGGCGGAGGCGGCGGACTGGCTGGCGCGGCTGCCGCAGCTGGCGATGGACCTGACGCCCGGGCCCCGGCAGTACTCGGAGGACCACTCCGCCGAGCACGCGTGGCGGGTGCTGCGGCGCGCCGAGAACACGGACGTGCCGGGCGAGGAGCTGCGCAGCCGGCTGGGTTCGGCGGTCGGCCACGACATCGCGTACGTCACCGGGCGGCACACCCGGATCGGCACCGGCCGGGTCGCCGGCTGGACGCTGTACGAGCACGCCTTCCTGCTGGAGACCGGCGAGGAGATCAGCCTCTGGGAGGTCGAGCACACGATGACCCCCGACGGGCGGCCGGTCTGCGAGGTGTACGCCGACGAGACGTCGGCCTGCGACTCCGCGGACGTACGGCTGGAAGGGCTCTGAGCGCGTGACGGCCGCGTTCGGGCCCGGCTCCGGCCGGGTTCCGGATTGCGGCCGGGTTCCGGATTGCGGCCGGGTTCCGGATTGCGGCCGGGGTGCAGCCGGAGGAAATTGGGGCGTAGGCGTGTCGGTGGGAGGCGGGAGGTTCCCATGCCGGTCCTGGCGGAGGTCGAGTTCCCCGGTGTGACGGCCCTGCAGTACGAGGAGGCGAACCACCGCGCGGGGTTCGGGCCCGAGCATCCGCCCGCCGGCCTGCTCTCTCATGCCGCCGTGATCACCAACGAGGGGCTGCGCCTGGTGAACGTCTGGCAGTCCGCCCAGGCGCTCGAGGCCTTCATGGAGATCATGATGCCCGCCGCCAAGGAGTCCGGTTTCCCGGAGCCGAGCGGGCCGCCGAGAATCTCGGAGCTCTACAACTTCGTCGTCCCGTAGACACGGACCGGCGGCCCTGGATGACGGGGGGTGTCACCAGGACCGCCGGAGTTCGTGTGGTCGTACAGGCCGTTCACGGCCGCCGCGAAGAGCCGCGGCCGCTCCCGGCCGGCCGCGTCAGACGGAGAGGCCCTTGCTGCGCAGCCAGCCCATCGGGCCGATCGGGTCGCCGCCGCCGGGGCGCACCTCGAGGTGCAGGTGCGGACCGGTGACGTTGCCCGTGGCGCCGACCCGGCCGATGGTGTCACCGGTGCTGACCTTGCCGGAGGTGACGATCATCGAGGAGAGGTGGCAGTACCAGAGCTCGGTGCCGTCGTCGAGGGTCAGGATGATGCGGTAGCCGTACGAACCGGCCCAGCCCGCCTCGGTGATGGTGCCGCCGTGGATGGCCTTGACCGGGGTGCCGGTCGGGGCGGCGAAGTCCTGGCCGGTGTGGGTGTTGGCCCACAGCGAGCTGGACTCGCCGAAGCCGGCGGTCAGCGAGTACGAGGAGACCGGCTTGACGAAGCTCTTGGCGAGTTCGGCCAGGCGCTCGGCCTCGATCTTCTTCGCGGCCTCCGCCGCGGCCTTCTTCTTGGCGGCGGCCTCGGCGCGGACCCGCTCCTGCGCGGCGGACTTGGCGGCCTTGGCCGAGGCCTCCTGCTGCGCGGCGTTCCTGGCGGCCCGGTCGGCGGCGTTCCGCTGCTGCTGGGCCTGGTCGAGGATGCGGTTGCGCAGCGCCTCACCCGCGTCGGACCGCAGGGCCTCGGCGACGGGCTTGGCCTCGGGGGCGCTGTCGTCGTCGACGAGCGCGCCGATGCCGGGCAGCTGCGACGCGTCGGGCAGATGGGGGAGGGAGACGGGGAGCGGGTTCTTGCCCTCGGCGGTGGCGACCCCTCCGACGCCCAGCACGGCCACGGCCGCGACCCCGAAGACCGCCGAACCGCGGCCCAGGGAACGCTGCTTGGCGACGCGGTGCCGGCCGCGCACGGTGCCCGCGGACTCCTCGGTGGGGTTCCACGGCTCGGCCTGCGGGCCCTCGACGGGCGCGCCCTCGACGTCCCGGGGGCCCCCGAACGCCTCGAAGGCCTCGATGTCCTCCCGCCGCGGGTGCGCGGCAGCGGCCTCGTACGCCTCGGGACCGGCAGCCTCGGGCTCCGCGACGCCGGCGTTCTGGGAGGCCGTCTCCGCGGCGGCGGCCGCGTCGAGCCAGCCGGCGGCCATGTTCCACTGGCCGGTGTCCCAGCCGTCGATGGCGTTCTTCGTCGGCGGTGCCTGCTCGGCTGCCGGGGGATTCCAGCCGGCGGCGATGTTCCACTCGGCGGTGTCCCACTCGGAGTACGCGGTTGCGGACCCCTGTTGCTGTCCGGGTATCAGGGCAGGCTCGTTCGACGCCACGCGGGCGCGCTCCTTTCCTTCCTTCTCGCCTACCGGGTTAGCTGACGGGTTCGGAGCAGGAAGGTCTCCTACGAGGACCGCGGACGGCCCCCGATTCACCCCAGGAAGTGGTTCCCCGGTTCCCGCGGACGGGATTCGGCAAGCGCACGGCGCCGCCCTGTCGGCGGCGGAATAACCGCGCTGCGTTATCGAACGTTAATAGAGGCGCCCGCCAATTCCAAGCCACTCAAGCGAGTTCATGACGGGAATCTATGGGGATGGACAGGGCATAAGCGGACATTGGGTCGTGACTGCCGTGACCTACGGGAAATGTGAGTGTGCATCAGTCGTTATGCGGAAGGGAGTGCCGCGCTCACGAGGAGTGACGGTCACCCCGGACCCCGGCCGCCGAGCGCACGCCCCAGACGGCCGCCCAGGCGCTCGGCCGACGCGTCGGCCGAGCGGTGCGCCGCGAGCATTCCGTGCACTTCACGCTGCAGGACCCGGGTGAACGTGACGTAGTGCGCGGTCGCCGGACGGGCCCTGGCGGCCTGCAGCGCGCACCACAGCAGGGTCGTGTAACCGGGGGTCGCCGCGGACGGCGAGGGCGAGGGCTCCGAGCCGCGGCCCGCGGGGCGGTCGTAGAACCAGGCGCGGGGTTCGTGAGGATCGTCACAGTTGACATCCCCGGCCCCGTATGCAGAGCGTCGCGCGGGGGCGAAACCGGCGCTGAGCAGGGCATGTTGGGCGCCGCGTCCGGTCAGGAAGCGAATCAGGTCCGCGGCGTCGCCGGGGCGGTCGCTGGTGGCCGCCACGCCCAGGCTCTGCCCGCCCAGGGCGGCGACGCCGGGGAGCCGGGCCACGCCGAAGCGGACGCCGGGGGCGAGGGCGGCGTCGAGCCGGTTGTAGGCGTAGGGCCAGTTGCGCATCAGCACGCTCTGCCCCTCGGTGAACTGGGCGAGGGTCACCGACTCGTCGGCCTCCAGGGACTCCGGGTTGAGGTTGTTGGCGGCGCCCAGCCGTCCGAGCTCGTCCAGGCCCTCGCGCAGCCCGTCCTCGGTGCCGATGTAGCGGCCGTCGCCGTCGACGAGTTCGACGCCCGCGGTCCAGAAGGTCTCCAGGGTGTTGACGGTCAGGCCCTCGTACGCGCGCAGTTGGGTGGTGTAGGCGGCGTGGCCGAGCGGGCGGACGTCGGCGAGCAGGTCGCCGATCTTGGCGTAGCCGCGCAGGTCCGCAGGGCGGCGGCCGGCCTTGGCGAGGTCGTCGGTGCGGTAGTAGAGCAGGCCGACGTCGGTGTTGAAGGGCACCGCGTACGTGCGGCCCTTCCAGCGGCCGGCGTCCGCGGCCTGGCGCAGGAAGTCCCCGTCGACGAGGGCGGGGTCGAGCGGACGCAGCAGCCCGCTGTCGGCGAACTCGGCGATCCAGCTGATGTCGAGGTTGACCACGTCGTACGCGGCGGTGCCGGACTGGAAGGCGCCGATCAGCTCGCTGCGCTGCTCGTCGGAGGCGGAGGGGAGCTCGACGAGCCGGGCCGGCCGGTCCGGGTTGCGCCGGTTCCACTGGTCGATCAGGGCGCGGCGGACGCCGGGTTGCCCGCCGGCGGTGAGGTCGGCGTCGCTGGCGACGATCAGCGGCCGGGAGCGGTCGGGTTCCGGGGCCGGGGCCGTGGTGGGGCCCCCGCAGGCCGCGATGGCCGGCGCGAGCAGCACGAGCAGCACGCCGAGGGCGCGGCGCCGGCGGCGGCCGGGGCGCGGGGGCCGGAGGGCGCCGCCCGCGCCTGCGGGGCCCGTGGCTGTCATGACCCTCCCGAGGTGAGGCGGGTGATGGTCTCCGCGACCCGGTTCGGCAGGTCCTGCGTGGCCGCGAGGCAGGCGCCGCCGCCCTCCGTCACCGCCTTGTTGAAGCGCAGCGAGCAGCCGTAGCTCTCCAGGGAGACCACGAGCACGGGGACGTCCACGTCCGGCGGCTCCTCGCGGGCGCTGTCCTCGTCGTCGGTGATGAGGACGATCAGGGCGCCGGGGGAATCGGCGAGGGCGCGGGACCACCGGCGCAGGGCGGTGGCCACGGGGGCGTCCCGCTCGACCGGTGCCAGCGCGCGGATCGCCGCGTCCCGCGCGGCCGCGTCGTTCGGCCCGATCGGCAGGAGGGTGCGGCCGGGAACCGCGGCGATGCCGTACCGGTAGCCGGAGGCGCGGGCCAGGACGGAGCGCACGGCGGGGACGTTGGCGCCGGAGTAGGAGGAGCTGGAGACGTCGACGGCGAAGAGGACGTCGCGCCGGGCACCGCCGGCCCCGCCGTGGTCCCGCAGTGCGGCCTCGATGTCCCCGCGGGTGGCCGGTTCACCGCCCGCCGGGGGGTCGGCGACGAAGACGGCGCTGTCCAACGGGGTGTCGCCGGCCGCGTCCGTCCCGCTGACGTCCGTACGGAAGCCCTGCGCGGCCAGCGCCCGCTGCCCCGGCCCGGAACCGAGCCATCCGGCGAGCCGGCGCACCGCCTCGGCCCGGTCGGCGCGGTCCGCGCGGCCGGTCTCCCAGGCCACCGGTACGAGGGTGAGGTCGAGGGGCGGGACGTCGGCGGGGTAGTAGGCGGTGTACGGGTCGGACTGGTTGCCCAGGCAGGGGGGACGGGACTCCAGGGCGGGGGTGACGAGGCCGGCCAGGGTGGACTCGGCGGTGAGCAGGGCCTGCTGGGTGCCGCGCCGTTCGACCAGCCATGTGCGGGCGGAGCAGGCCAGGGCCCGGTCGTCCGCCGGGGGCACGGCGTCGGTGGTGACCCGGGTGCCGGGCCTCAGGTGCAGCAGCTGGTCCAGGGCGGCGTCCGAGGAGTGCGGTTCCGCGCTGCGGACGACCACGTCCTGCGCGTGGGCGGCGTCGACCAGTTGCTGCGCGGTGCTGCCGGTACGCCCGACGCCCTCCAGCGAGGTGGTCGCGGCGACGACGGCCGGGGAGTGCGCGAGGGTGACCGGCCGGCCGAGGCCGACGACGCTCTCCGGGCGCCGGGTCTCGGCCGCGACCTGGGTGAGGGCGGTGCCGGCCGCCGGTATCCACACGTCCGGGTGCGGCCCCACGTCCCGCAGCGGCAACGCGCAGTCCCCGCCGTCCTCGCAGGCGCGTTCCGGTTCGGCCCAGGCGGCGGAGGCGCGGAAGGCGGCGATGGTGCGGTCGGCCGGCGCCGCGTAGACGGTGGTGTTGATCTGGCCGCAGCCCTCGGGCCGGCCGCCGAGCGAGGCGGTCGTGCCGGTGGCTTCGCTGTCCTGGAAGGCGTCCAGTACGGAGGTCAGCGCGGCGCGCGTCTCCGGCGAGGTGAGCACCCGCAGTTCGAGCGGGGCGGGGCACAGCGGTGCGGGGCGGTGCGCCCATGTCCAGCCGGTGCCGCCGCCCGCGAGCAGCGCCAGGGCGGTGCCGACGCCGACGGCCCGGTGCCAGAGCGGCTGGTGGGGGCCCGCCGTCCAGGTCCAGGTGAAACCGGCGTACTGGGCGAGCCGGCGCAGCGGCGCCAGCCCGCGGGCCCCGCGGGCGGGGCGCGGGGTGAGCCGGGCCTGGGACAGGACGGTGTCGCCGGCGCTGTTGCTGGAGCGCTCGGTCGGGAACCAGGGGTCGTAGTCCACACGCTCGTCGAGCGTGGCGGCGTACTCGCCGGCCAGTTCGTGCAGCCGGACCCCGAGCCGCTGCACGGTGACCGGGTCGTACGGGTCGGTGCCCTCGCTCAGCACCCGGACCAGGGCCCCGGTGAAGGGAGTCGGGTCGATGCCGTCGCCCTTGTGGATGCGCGAGCCGACCGCCGAGGAGGTGATCAGGGAGAACGGCCGCTCGGGCAGCGGCACCAGGCCGGCGTTGCCGGAGTAGCAGCAGTCCAGGACGAGGACGACGCGCTCGGCGCGCGAGGAGGCGAGCAGTCTCAGCAGGTCGCGGTACGGGATGCCGTCGAGACGGGCGCCGTCCTTGGTGGACTCCCGGGTCATCAGGTAGAGCTCGGGTTCACCGGTGCCCAGGTCGACGTAGCCGTGCCCGGTGAAGTGGACCAGCAGCAGGTCCTGGGCCTGGGCGGCGGCGGTGCCGATCAGCCGCAGCGCGCGGTCGCGGGTGCGCGGCTCGGTGAGGGTCTCCACGGTGCGCGGGATGAACCGGCCGAGGTTGCCGGCGACGAGTGCGGCGCGCAGCCGCGCCACGTTGGCCCGGGCGGAGGGGATGTTGGAGAAGTCGCGGGCGTGTTCGTACTGGGACACCCCGATCAGGACCGCCCGCGACCGGGACGCGAACGGTTCGTACGGCATGCCCGCCGGACCTCCCCAGGGTGGTCTTCCTCCGGATCTAGTTCTCCAGCGTCTGGCGGATACGGGCCGCCATCGCCTCCAGCTCGCCTCGGGTCAGGGCGTCCCTGCCGGTGAGGACGCACTCCACGTCGCCGGCGCGGACGGTGACGCTGAGCGAGTCGCCGGGCTGGTTGCGCAGGTGGTTGCGCAGGGCGCGGAGCAGCGTGAGCGCGGTGGCCTGCAGGGTCTCCTGGAGGATCATCAGCAGCAGGTCGTAGGCGACGCCCATGCTCTCGTCGGCGGGCCGCTCCCTGCGGACGACCAGCGGCGCCAGCTCCTCGTCGGCCCGCAGCCAGACCTCCAGTCTGCGCAGGTCCTCCGCCGCGTCCTTGCCGCCCTCCAGCTCGATGGTCACGTAGGTGTCCATGACGCCTCCCCTCATTCCCAGCCTACGCTGACGTATCGTCATTCACACGCCTTGTGCGGGGAGTTGTGTGTACCGGGCAGGAAGTCGCGGCGAGGTACGGACCGCGGTGGATGCCCGAGTACCCCCGGTACGAGGGATTCGCCCGATCTTGGAGGCCGCGAGGAAGCCCGGCAGGGCACTGGCCGACGGCTGAGCGGAGAAGACGGACGAGTCCACGGGCCGGGAGGCGCCCGAGGAACGGCCGGCGGCACCCCCTACGGGGTCAAGCCGACCTACCCGACGCCGGCGCGCGACGGCGCCCGCGCGGGCCTCCGGGGTGTGTCGCCGGCCGGGCCGCCCGGGTCTTCGTACGCGACGGCACCGGACGGCCGGGCCGCCACGCGCCGACGGCCCCCGCGGGCGCTGCGCGGCGGGGGCTGCGGGTGCTGCCGCCGGCGGAGTTCGCACGGCCGGCCGGGCCCCGGGCGAACGTGACCGCGGAGCCGCCGGGACCGGGCGCCGCCGGGCCGCGTCACGCGGAACCGCCGCGCCTGGAACCGCCGCGCGGGCCGGTCGGCCCCGCGGGGCGCCCGGCCGCTTCCGGGGAGCGGACGGAACGACCGGACCGCCCGGCGGAGAGCCTTCCGTCCGGGTGGCCGCCGGCCCGTCCGGGCGTGCCGGGCCGCCTCATGATCGGCCGCCCATACTGGAACACATGGAGCACAACGCCGAGCTCAGGGACTTCCTGCGGGCCCGCAGGAACCGGCTGAGCCCGCAGGACGCCGGCATCACCGTCAGCGGTGCGCCGCGCCGTGTGCCGGGGTTGCGGCGGGAGGAACTGGCGCGGCTGGCCGGGGTGAGCACCGATTACTACACCCGTTTGGAGCAGGGCAGGCACCTGAATGTCTCGGAGGCGGTGCTGGACGCCGTCGCCCGGGCCCTGCGGCTGGACGCGGCCGAGCGCGCCTGCCTCTTCGAGCTGGCGCGGCACCGTACGCCGCCCCGCCGCAGGCCGGTGCGGCCGCAGCGGGTGCGCCCGGAGGTCCACCGCGTGCTGGACCTGCTGGCCGACCTCACCCCGGTCTTCGTCATCGGCCGCCGCACCGACGTACTGGCAGCGAACCGGCTGGCCCGCACGCTGCTCACCGACTTCGACACGCTGCCGCACCGCGACCGCAACCTCGCCCGCTTCATGTTCCTCGACGACGCGGCCCGCGACCTGCACCGGGAGTGGGACAAGCACGCCGCCGAGACGGTCGCCGCCCTGCGGCTGGACGCATCACGCCACCCCGACGACCCCGGTCTGACCGAGCTGGTCGGCGAACTGACCATCAAGAGCGCCGAGTTCCGCGCCTGGTGGGCCGACCACAACGTGCGGCAGCGGTCGCACGGGGTGAAGCTCTACCACCACCCCGTCGTCGGCGACCTGACGCTGTCGTACGAGCACGTGCTCTTCCCCGGCGACAGCGACCAGCTCGTGTGCATCCACACCGCCGAGCCCGGCTCCACCTCCGAGGCGGCCCTGCAGCTGCTGGCCGCGTGGACCGGCTCCGACACACCCGCCAGCGGGTTCCCCGACCCGGAGCCCGACCCCCGGTGACGCCGCGAGGGAGGCACCGGCGTCGCGCCGGTGCCGCCCTCGGCGGGGGTGCGTCAGCAGCCGTCCGGCTTGATGCGGACGATCTGCGGGTCGTGGTCGCTCGCCTGGTCGGCGAACTCCGCGTTGATGTGCACCACGTCGTAGTCGAAGCGGCGCAGCGCCGGGCTGAGCAGGATGTGGTCCAGCGACTGCGAGTTGCCCTCGTAGACGTAGGTGTAGCGCTCCGACTTCGGCAGCGTGGTCAGCAGGTCCTTCAGCACGCCGCCCGAGGTGAGGGTGGACACCGTGCCGGAGAACTCGTAGTCGTTGAGGTCGCCGAGGACCACGACGTTGGCGTCCCGGTCGGCCGCCAGCAGCGACTTCACGAAGGTGTTGACCTCGGTGGCCTGCAGCTTCCGCTGGGTCTCGGAGCTGCGCACCGGCTGCTGGTTGACGCTGTGCAGCGGCTGGTCGCCGCCCTTGGAGTTGAAGTGGTTGGCGATGACGAAGACCGGCTTGCCGTGGAAGCGGAACTCGCCGACCAGCGGCTTGCGGCTGGCCTTCCACGCCTCGCTGCCCGGGTTGATCCTGCCCGGGGAGACCGACAGCTCGGCGCCCTTGCGGGTCTTGACCGCCTTGACCGCGGTGGTGGCGTCGCCGCCGGCGCGGTCGGTGAACTGCACGCGGTGCGGGTTGAAGAGGAAGACCTGGCGGATGTTGCCGCCGGGCTCACCGCCGTCGGTGCCGTCCGTGGGGTCGACCGCACGCCAGCTGTAGCGGGGGCCGCCGGCCGCGACGATCGCGTCGGTGAACTTCCGCAGGGTCTGATCGGCGGCGACGGTGCCGTCGTCGGTGGCGCCGTTGTTGTCCTGGATCTCCTCCAGGGCCACGACGTCGGGCGAGGAGAGGTGGGTGACGACACCGTCGGCGAGCCGCGAGAACTTGTCGGCGGGGTCGGTGGGGTCGAGGTTCTCCACGTTGTACGTGGCGACCGCGAGCTCACCGCCCTTCTGCTTGCGGGTCACCTCGCGCTCCAGGCCCTTGTCGACCAACGTGCCCAGCTGCGTGGCCTGGAGGCTGTAGCCGCCGAAGCCGTCGTAGTCGATCGCGCCGGTGGTGGTGCCCGCCAGCCGGTCGCCGACGTCGGCGACCGGGACGTCCGCGCCCGCGCCGATCGACATGACCTTGATACGGCCGGTGTTGGGCCGGTCGTACGAGCCGTACACCGTGCCGCCGCGGCGGGTGGGGTTCTCGTCCGGCTTCACCGTCACCCAGACCTCGTGGTACTGGGTGGTGCCGCCGACGACGCGGGCGTCGGAGAACCGCGCCAGCTCGCCCTCGTGGGCCTCGTAGAAGTCCAGCGCGTAGCGGGCCGGGTCGAGCGGCAGGCCCTCGATGCTGCCGCCGGCGGCGTCCGGCGCGTACGCGGCCGGGACGGTGGCCGCGTCCAGCGTGACGGGGGCGGGCAGGGCGTTGCCCGCCGAGAGCACGGCGGTGGTCGGGCCGGTGACCTCGGTGACCGACTGGCTGCCGGTGCCCGGGTAGTACTCGGAGACCTTGCCGGTCACCAGCACCTTGTCGCCGACCGCGACGGTGGGCGTGACGGAGCCGGTGTAGACGAACACGCCCTCGCTGGTGCGGGCGTCGGCGTCGGCCTCCGGATCCTGGATCCAGTAGCCCTTGGAGCCCGTGGTGCGGACGCCGGTGACGATGCCGGGGACCCGGGTGACGGTCTGGCCCTTGAGCGGGGAGACCCGGGTGGTGCCCTGGATGTCGTGGATCCGGGTGGTGCCGGGCTCGGTCGGCTCGGGGTCGGGCGTCGGGTCCGTCGTGCCGCCGCCCGGGGTCTGCCCGGCGGCGTTGACCGGGGTCGGCGCGCCGGCGGTGAGATCGGCGGCGTTGTCGTCGGTGTCGGCCAGGGACGCGCCGCGGGCGACGGAGGCGGTGTTGCTCGCGCCGGTCGCGGGGCCGCTGCCCTCGCGCACGACCGCGGTGCCGAAGCCGACGAGGTCGACCACGCGCGGGTCGGCGGTGCAGTCGGCGGCGGTGATGCAGGTCAGCGGGGTGGTGCCGTTGACCAGGGCGATGGTGCCGCTGGTGCCGCTCATCGCGATCGAGCCGCCGGCGTCGGCGGCCGGCAGGGGCGTCGTGCCGCCGGTGCCGGCGGACTCCGACACGAGGTAGCGGCCGCCGGGGGCGATCGCCCCGGTCAGCGCGGTCGCCTGCCACTTGGAGGAGGCGGACGGCGAACCGGGCAGGTACTGCACGCTGTAGCCGGACAGGTCGTACGCGGCCGAGCCGGCGTTGGCGAGCTCCACGAAGTCGTTGGTCAGCGTCGCGCCGGAGTTGCCACCGCCGCCGTACACCTCGGCGACGACCGCCTCGCTGGAGGGGGTCGCGTGGGCGGCGGGCAGCCCGGTCAGAACGACGGACGCGGCGATTCCGGTCGATATGAGCGCGAGCGCCGCGGCGCGGTTGCGGTGTCGGCTCGGTCTGGCGATCGGCACGAGGGTTTCTCCTATCGGGGTCCAACAGCCCGTCGACGACGGGCAGCGCACGGCGGACCGGCTCAAGTTACGCGCGTAGAACCAGACATGACAAGGGCGCCGGGGTTAATTCTGCGAGTCCGTCCGGGCGCACACCGCGACACCGGGGCCACCGGTGAGCCCCCCGGTGCGCAGGCGCCACCGTTCGGGCGACCCCCCGATGGGTCACCCGGCGCGCCGGGACCGGCGGGGATTGCCACATTGATGACGTCCCGTCAGTACCGGTCGCCCACCTCACCCCCGCGGAGCCCGACGTGCGCCCACCCCCCGGACGGCCCGGCCGCCGTCACCGGCACGCCCTCGCCACCGCCCTGCTGGCGGCCGCCGGCGTCCTGCTCGGCCCGGCCCCGGGCATCGCCGCACCGGCGGCCCCCGTCGCCGGATGCGCCCCGGTCGCCTACGCCGGCACCGGCACGCCCGGACGCGGCGGCGACGGTGCCGCCGCCACCGCGGCCACGCTGCACGACCCGGCCGGGCTCGCCACCGACACCGCGGGCCGCCTCTACATCGCGGACTCCGCCAACCGCGCCGTCCGCCGCGTCACCCCGGGCGCGGCGGGCGCCGCGCCCGTCATCACGACCTTCGCCACCACCGACTTCGCCCCGTACGGCCTCGCGGTCGGCCCGGACGGCACGGTCTACGTCTCCGGCGAGGGCAAGGCCGTCTCCGTACGCCCCGACGGCCACAGCACCAAGACGCTGCTCACCGAGGCCGGACGCCACGACGCCGTCGCCGTCGCCGGGGACCGCTCCGTGTACGTCTCGGGCGGCACGGGCGGCGGCCTGCGGCGGATCCCACCCGGCGGCAAGGCCCCGGTCCGCCACTTCCCCGGCGCGACCGTGGGCGCCCTCGCCGCCGACGGGGCCGGCAACGTCTACGCCGTCGTCGACGGCCGCGTCCGGCGCATCGACCACGACGGCCGGGCCACCCCCGTGCCCGGCGCCGCCCGGCTCACCAGGGGCGACGTCCGCGGCCTCGCGGTCACGGAGGACGGTTCCCTCTTCTACCCGTCCCCGCGCGCCCGCACCTCCGGGACCGCCCCGCTGAACCGCCCCTGGGGCACCGCCCTGGCCCCCGGCGGACGGCTCTACGTCTCCGACCACGCCGCCCACCGCGTCTACGTCGTCGCCCGGCCCGTCCTCGTACCGGGGCGACTGCGCGTCACGTCCGGCCCGCACGGCCACGCCACCGGCGACGTCCTCAAGGGCGTCACCGGGAAGGGGACGACCGTCACCGCCCACAGCGAACCCGTGCGGGGCGTCCTCGTCCAGCAGGCCAACGGCCTCTTCTCCTACACCCCGCGCGAGAACTTCTCCGGCACCGACGCGTTCACCGCCACCATCACCGACGCCTGCCGGAACGCGACGACCCGCACCGTCCTGGTGCGGGTCGTCGCCAAACCCCTGCCGCGCGCCGGGTGACGCGCGGCCCCGTCAGCCGCGCGCCTCGGCCACGGCCGCGCCGAGGGCCTCCTTGATGCGCGGGCCGAGCCGGGCGAAGCCCAGCTCCTTCATCGCGGCACGCAGCAGCTCGTCGTCCGAACGCGTCTCGCCGTCCCCGTCGATCCACCGCACCAGCGCGGTCAGTTCCTTCGCCGAGTAAGCCGTCACGGCCTTCCCCGGCGTGACCGCCGGCTTCCGCGGCCGCCGGCCGGTCGGCTTCGCCTCGGCGACCGGCGCCTCGGGCTCGGGGTCCGCAACGGGGGCCTCCGCCACCGCAGTAACCTCGGCCACCGGCTCCGCCTCGACCTCAACGGGAGCAGCCTCCGCCTCGACGACGACCTCGGGCTCCGCCTGGGCGGACGCCTCCTCCGTCACCGGAGTCTCAGCCACCGGCTCCACAACGGCCTCGGGCTCGACAGGGGCTTCCTCGGCGACGGGCTCCGCCACCGCAACCGGCGCGGGCTCGGGCTCAACGACCGGCTCCTGCACGGGCTCCGCGACGGGCACCTCGGCTTCCGCGGCTGACTTCTCCGCCTCGACGACGACCTCGGGCTCCGCCTGGGCGGACGCCTCCTCCGTCACCGGGGCCTCGGCCACCGGCTCCACCTCGGCCGGCGCAGCCTCAGCCTCGACAACCGGCTCCGGCTCGGGCTCGGTAGCGGGAGCCCCCTCAGCTGCCCCAACCTCCGCCACCGCAACCGGCTCGGCCTCGACGACGGCCTCGGGCTCGGCAACGGGCTCCGCCTGGGCGGACGCCTCGTCCGTCACCGGGGCCTCGGCCACCGGCTCCACCTCGGCCGGCGCAGCCTCGGCCTCGACAACCGGCTCCGGCTCGGGTTCGGCAGCGGCAGCCTCCTCGACGACCGCAGCCTCCGCCACCGGCTCCGCCTCCGCAGGAGCCCCCTCCGGCGCTTCCGACGCGGTGCGCGGTTCGGGGACGACGGGGGTCTCCGTCTCGCCCAGCAGCGCGACGACCTCGGCGGTGTCCGCCCGGCGCTCCGTCAGTTCCTCGAGCACCGCGCCGAGGCCCTGATGCCGCAGGCGGTCACGGGTGGCCTTGAGGCTGGGCAGCCGGTACAGCGTGCCCTCGTCCGCGGCAAGGCGGTCGAGCAGCTCCGCGAGGTCCTCGAAGGGGAGGGTGTCCAGCGCGGCCTCGGGGCGCAGGAGGCGCCCCAGTTCGGTGAGCCCGGTGCCGGCGGCCTCGGCGGCGCGGGAGGCCTCGTCGAGGAAGTCCGCGTCCGCGGGGACGGCCGGGCGGCCGGCGCCGCCGAGGGCGGCCCAGTCGGTGCGTTCGGTGGCCGCGGAGGCGAGGGCGGTGTGCACGGCGTCGCGCCGCGGGCGTCCGGTGGCCAGCCCGCGGACGCGTCCCCGCAGGGACCGGCGGCGCAGCCAGGCGACCTTCACACCGCGGTCGCGGCGCCAGGCGCCGCTCGCGGTGGCGGCGACGAACTCGTCCAGTTCGGCCTCGGCCACGTCGTACACGTCGGCGTTCAGCGTCCGCAGGGTGAGCCGTACCCGCAGCAGCAGCGACACGGCCCGGCCGCTCTCGGCCACCGTGCGGGGGACGTCGATGCCCAGGGCCTCGGCCTCCTCCAGGCGCTGGGCGGCGGCGCGCAGGACGGGCAGGTCACGGCCGCGCAGCTCCGCGAGGACGGTGGAGGCGGCGCGGGCCTCCTCGGGGCCGGCGACGGTGTCCACGGCGGCGTACCAGGCGTGGGTGTCGGTCGTCAGCGTGAAGCCGCCGAGCTCCGCGTAGGCGCGCAGGTCGTCGCGCGCCTCCTCGGGGAGGGAGGCGATGTCGGCGGTGCTGTGCAAGGAGGGTGCGGTCATATGAGGTCCGGTTCCTGGCAAGTGCGGTGGGCGTCGGCGGCGTACGCGCGGCGGAGCGGCCCCGGGTCGGCGTGCTCGCGGTGGCCCCACGATACGGGCGCGGTACACCCCGGCGCACGCGCCCCGTCCGTAACGGCGGGCACAGCGGTATCGCTCATGCACGGAGAGAGAGGGGCCGGACGCCCCATGTGACCTCGGTGCCGTTCCGGGACTCCTGCGACCCCCGCGACCAAAGGGACAGATTGCATCAGGAGGCGACAGAAGGACTCCGTGGGATAATTGGAAGTGGGCACGAAAGGGATTTTCGTGATCGACAAGACCGTGTGGGGCGGTTACGAGAGCGGCCGGCCTGACCGGAGCGGCCAGGCCGAGGCGTTCGACGCCATCGGTGACCGCTACGACGAGGCCTTCCCGCACAAGGAGGGGCAGTTCTCCGCCGGCCTGTGGCTCGTGGACACCCTGCCGCCCGGATCCCGGGTGCTGGACCTCGGCTGCGGCACCGGACTCCCCACCGCCCGGCAGTTGAGCGACGCCGCGTTCGACGTCGTCGGAGTCGACCTGTCCGAGGGCATGCTCGAACTCGCCCGGACGTACGTCCCCGGCGCCGTCTTCCACCAGTTGGACGTCGCCGACCTGCGGCCCGGCGGCCCGGTCCGGCTCGGCCGCTTCGACGCCGTCGCGGCCTTCTTCTCCCTGCTGATGCTGCCGCGCGCCGAGATCCCGCACGCGCTCCGCACGATCCACCATCTGCTCGTCCCGGGCGGGCTGTTCGCCCTGTCGATGGTGGAGGCCGACGTGGACGACTTCTCCATCCCGTTCCTCGGCTTCACCATCCGCGTCTCCGGCTACCTCCGGGAGGAGTTGCTGCGCGTCATCGAGTCGGGCGGCTTCGAGATCGTCAAGGAGTTCTCGTACACCTACGCCCCGGCCTTCAGCGACGTACCGCCGGAGGAACAGGTCTTCCTCTGCTGCCGGCGAATCGGCTGAGGCGGGCGGGACCAGGACGTGGCGCGGCATCGCACCCCAGGCGAGGACCCCGGCCCGGCCGGGGGCGGAGCGGAACCGCCCGACCGACACACCCCCTGGCCCAGGGACGCCGACGCGCCCCGCACGCCCGGGCAGCCGCAGACGGACCGACTCCGCTACCTCGACGCGGCGACCCGGCGCATCGCCGCCGGCATGGACCTGGACGAGACCCTGCGCGAACTGGACGCGGCGGCCGTCCCCGCCTTCGCCGACGTGATCTTCGTCCATCTGCACGACCCGCTGCTGACCGGGGAGGCGGTGGAGGAGTCGGACGCCGCGGATGACGTCGTCCTGCACCTGCACCCCACCCGGCGGCGCACCCCGGAGCGGCCCTCGCCGGGGCTGCCGTCGCCGGACGCGGAGGCCGCCGCGCCCGAGCCGCCGCGGATCGCGCTGCGGTGCGTCAACCGCCCCGGGCCGCAGGGGGTGTCGGAGTGCGTACGGCTGAGCACCACCGGCCGGCTCACCCGGTTGCTGAGGGAGGGCCGCCCGTGCTTCGGCGACGCGCCCGGCATCGCCCCCGCCGCCAGGGAACTGCTCGGCCCCGTGGTCGGCCCGCCCGGCGCGCTGCCGCCCGGCCGCCGCCTGATCATCGCGCCACTGCACGGCCGCAACCGCCTCATGGGCACCCTCGCCCTGCTGCGCAGCCCCGAGCGGGCCCCGTTCACCTCCGACGACCTGCTGGTCGCCTCGCAACTGGCGACCCACACCGCGCTCGGCGCCCACAAGGCGCTGATGTACGGCCACGAGGCGTCCGTCGCCGACGCGCTGCAGCGCACCATGCTCCCGGCCTCCCTCCCCGAGCCCACCGGGGTCCGGCTGGCCAGCCGCTACCTCCCCGCCTCGGAGACCGCGCGGGTGGGCGGCGACTGGTACGACGCCATCCCGCTGCCCGGCAGCCGCGTCGCGCTCGTCGTCGGCGACGTGATGGGCCACTCGATGACCTCCGCCGCGATCATGGGTCAGCTGCGCACCAGCGTGCAGGCCCTCGCCGGGCTCGACCTGCCCCCGGACGAGGTCCTGCACCACCTCGACGACCAGGCCCAGCGGCTGGGCATCGAGCACATCGCCACCTGCCTGTACGCGGTCTACGACCCCATCTCGCACCGGTTGCTGATCGCCAACGCCGGCCATCCGCCACCGGTCCTCCTCCTCCCCGGCGGCAAGGGCGAGGTGCTGCCCGTGCCCGCGGGCGCCCCGATCGGCGTCGGGGGCGTCGACTTCGAGACCGTCGAGATGCCCGCGCCCACCGGGGCGACGCTGCTCCTCTACACCGACGGCCTGGTCGAGTCCCGCGGCCACGACATCTGGACCGGGGTGGAGAACCTGCTGGCCCGTGTCCAGACGCCCGGACGCGACCTCGCCCCGCCGCCGCTGGAGGCGCTGTGCGACCAGGCGCTCGGAGACCTCGGCCCCGGCGGCTCCCGCGACGACGACATCGCGCTGCTCGCCGCCCGCTTCGACGGCTTCCCCACGCACAGCGTCGCCTACTGGTACCTCGCCCCCCAGCCCGAGACCGCATGCCGCGCCCGCCGCCTCACCCGCCGCGCCCTGCACCGCTGGGGCCTCGACCCGATGCTGGAGACGACCGAACTCCTCGTCAGCGAGGTCGTCACCAACGCCGTCCGCTTCGCCTCCCGCCCCATCACGCTGCGCCTCCTGCGCACCGACGTGCTGCGCTGCGAGGTCGGCGACGACTCCCCCCTGGTCCCCCGGCTACGCCGGGCCGGACCGGAGGACGAGACCGGCCGCGGCCTGTACGTCGTGGACCGCCTCGCCGCCCACTGGGGCGCGCGGCGCCTGGGCACGGGCAAGGTCGTCTGGTTCGAACTCCCCATCCCCGACGAGGTCCGCCGCCGCGGCGCGACCCCGGCGTAGCCGTGTCGTCCCGGCGGCCGTCGGCGTGCCCGTACGTCGAGCACCTCACCGCGAAGGACGACTTGGCGCCGGCGGCCGCCCGCCGGGGCCCGGCACCCATCCGGTGGGGTCTCGGGCATGTCACACCCCTGCCGCGGGCCGCCTCCGCCACAAAAGGCAGGGCGAAACGCAATAATCCCGACATGCGCACACACATCGCCGCAACCGCACTGCTGCTCGCCGTCGCCGGCCCGGCCCTCGGCGGCTGCGGCTCCTCCTCCGACACCACCGCCACGGCCCCCGAGTCCGCCGTGGCCTCCCAGTCCCCGGTGGCCCGGACCGACCAGGACAAGACCCTGCCCGACGCCGGGATGCCGTCCGCGCTCACGGACGCCGAGCGGGTCACGCTCATCGCGGCCCTGCAGGCCATCAACCCTGACTTCGCCAAGGACCCCGACAAGGCCATCGACGCCGCGCGCGAGCAGTGCAGCGCCATCAACAACAACAGCGCCGAGGCGGACGCGGAAGCCGCCAAGCGCTTCACCTACCACGGCAACGAGCTCACCGAGGCCCAGGGCAAGGCCATCAACGACGCCCTCAAGCGCCTCAAGTTCTGCGCCGCCTGACGCCGCCGTCCGGGCCCCCGGAACGCCTCGGGCCCCCGTCCGGAAGTACTCCGGCCGGGGGCCCTGCGGCGATGCGACGCGGTTGCTACCGCACGTCGACGTAGTCGCCGGTGGCGGAGACCGCCGGGGTCGTCGAGGTGCCCTCGAAGCGGAGGCGCCAGTAGCCGTCGTACTTGGCGGTGGTGGTCGCCTTCACGTTGCCGGACGAGTCCGAGTACACCGTCTTGACGGTCTTGTACGTGCTGGTGCCCGCCTTGCGGAACTGCAGCTTGACCGCCTGCTTGGTGTAGCCCTTGTAGGTGTTGGTCTCCCAGTTGGCGCGGGTCAGCTTGCCGGTCGCCGTGAGGGTCTTGCCCTTGCGGACGGGCTCCGGAGCCGCGTTGACCGTCAGCCGGGAGTTGCGCTGCACCCGGGTCGAGGCGAGGCCGCCCTGGTCGGCGTAACCGACCTGGGTGATGTCGAAGTCGGGGCTGAGCGGGTCCTGCCCGTTGAAGGCGATGGCCAGGGCTCCGGCCTTCCAGGCACCGGCGTCGGAGTTCATCAGCGCGCCGTCGGCCGGGTAGATGTCGATGTTGCCCTTGCACGTGGCGGTGGTCGACGACTTCACGGTGCAGGTGGCCGGGTCGTCACCGAGCAGCTCGTTGACCGGAGCGTCGTACGAGCCCTTGTAGATGTACGGGCCGGTGAGGAAATCGGCGGCGGTGATGTCCACCTCGGCGCCGTGGGTCAGCGTGTAGCTGACCGGGACGGTGACGTGGTTGGTGGTGCCGACCTTGATCGCCGCGCCCACCTTGACGTTGGAGAAGGTGGCGTTCAGGGCGTAGGGCATGTCCTCCGCGGTGGCGGAGGCGCTGAACGCGGCCCTGTGGGAGGAAGCGCCGTGAGCGGCTTCCCGGATCTCGGCGACGCCCGCACGGTAGGAGGCGGCGTCATCGGCCTGCGCCGACGGAACGGCGAGAGAGGCCAGGGCCAGGGCGCCGGACACGGCTGCCACAGTGGCTCGTATGTTCATGCATTCCCCTGATGGAGAAAGCCCCCGTAGACGATGCCGTCTTCCGGCGGGGCTCGGAGTGATCGGAGTCAGGCGACTCGGGTGATCAGACGTGCGACCAGAGGGATTGGTTGTACGCGGAGTGAAGATTTCTGGTGAAAGGCATGAAGGCTGTCCGGCGGGCCGACCATCCCGCACGCCGGATCCTGGCCACGCCTGCACCGCATCACCTGCCCACCCCACGACGCAGCCCCCGCTGCCCGGCCCATCACGGTGCGGGCAGGGGGCGCTTTCGTGCGTTCAGGGTCAGGCCTTCTCGCACCGTGCCGGTATGGGGCGCAGCGCGATCCGGCAGAGCACCCAGGCTCCCTACAGCGCGAGGATCCCGATCGCCGTGGGAGTGAAGCCGACGCCATCGACGTCCCTGACCGCCGAGATGACGGCGCTGACGCCAACGCCGGTGAGCACCAGGGCGAGGACGACTCGCAGAAGGATCTTGCCCGCGTGCGCGTCGGCGTCCTCGACCCCGACCTCTTCGACTGGCGCGGCGGCCCCGACGTGTGGTGATCGTTTGCACTTCGGGCCGGCAGCCGACCTTTGAGGCCGTGAAACGGGCTGCGGCCCCACCGGTCTGAACCGGTGGGGCCGCATTCACGCAGGACAGCGGTGGCGAGACCAACCGCCTGCGGGTAGGCCGTGTGGGACTCGAACCCACAACCAATGGATTAAAAGTCCACTGCTCTGCCAATTGAGCTAACGGCCCGCACCCCGCAGCATAGCCGGACGGCGGCCGTGGCTCCGAGCGCATTCGGCCCGTGCGGCGCGGCCGCCGCCGGCGAGGGGCGGGAACGGTCAGCCGGGGGTGTCCGCCGGGGCGGGTGCCGGGACCTCGACGGAGGCGGGCCCCCGGTCGCGGAGGAACCAGTGGCGAGCCGAGACGAACCACCACGTCGCGGCGAAGCCGAGGACGACCAGGACCGCGATCGGCGCGTAGTTGAAGGTGTCGACCGTGACCGGGCTGACCTGGGGCAGCATGAAGAGCACGGTGATGAAGACGACCCAGGACACGGCGATGACGCCGATCGGGCGGGACCAGCGGCCGAGGTGCCAGGGGCCGCGCTCGAAGTCGTCGCCCTTGCCGAGGCGCAGGAAGGTCGGGATGACGTACGCGATGTAGAGGCCGATGACGGCGATCGAGGTCACGGCGGCGTACGCGGTCAGGTTGATCAGGTACGGCAGGCCGAGGACGAGCGCGCCGAGCACGGCCAGCCAGACGGCGTTGGTGGGGGTCTTCGTGCGCGGGTTGATGCGGTGCCAGACCGTGGAGAAGGGCAGCGCCCCGTCGCGCGAGAAGGCGTAGATCATGCGGCTGTTGGCGGTGACGGAGGCCATTCCGCAGAAGAGCTGGGCGCCGATGACGACCAGCAGCAGGAGCTTGCCGCCGACGTCGCCGAGGCCGTCGATGAGGATCTGCGCCGGGGGGACGCCGGTCGGCGTGTCGAGGACCTCGTCGTACGACCGGATCGCGTACGTGAAGCCGAGCAGCAGCACGAAACCGGCGATCCAGGAGATCCAGATGGAGCGGACGATGCCGCGCGGACCGGCGGTGGCGGCGTCGTGGGTCTCCTCCGTCATGTGGGCGGAGGCGTCGTAGCCGGTGAAGGTGTACTGCGCCATCAGCAGGCCGAGCAGGACCACATAGAAGCTGCTGCCCCAGCCGGTGTTGTTGACGAAGTGGGTGAAGACGAAGGACGTCGACTGGTGCCGGTCCGGAACGAAGGCGAGCGCGCCGACGATCAGGCCGACGCCGAGCACGTGCCACCAGACGCTGATGTCGTTGAGGAGCGCGACGATGCGGACGCCGAAGGTGTTGAGTAGTCCGTGCAGCACCAGGATCGCGGCGAACAGGAGGATCGTGTGGCCCGGGGTGCTGCTGAAGCCGAACTGCAGGTCCAGGTAGGCGTTGAGGAAGCTCGCGGCGCCGAAGTCGATGCCGGCGGTGACGGCGACCTGGCCGAGTACGTTGAACCAGCCCGCGAACCACGCCCAGGCGGCGGCGCTGCGCGGCGGGGCGAGCCGGTGGGCCCAGTAGTACAGACCGGCGGAGGTGGGGTACGAGGAGCAGATCTCGGCCATCGCCAGGCCGACGACCAGCGTCATCAGGCCCACGACCAGCCAGCCCCAGGTGATCACGGCGGGGCCGCCGGTGTTCATGCCGAACGCGTAGAGGGTCAGGCAGCCGGAGAGGACCGAGATGATGGTGAAGGAGACCGCGAAGTTGGAGAACGCGGACATCCGGCGGGCCAGCACCTGGGTGTAGCCGAGTTGGCGGAGGCGTTCCTCGTCGGTGACCGCGCCCGGGGGCCTGGCGGCCTCGTCCGGTCCTTTAGGAATTGTCATGCCCCCAGCGATTCCCCCGCCGGGGGCATGACATGCGTCACCACCTGTCCGGAAGTGGACGGAAACTCCCGTGACCGGGGTCACAGGGAACCCGGTGGCCCGACGGACACTCCGGTGGCCTGGAGACGGCACGGAACGAACGACTGCGTCCGGCGGGCCGAACGAACGCCGGGAGCCCGGCAGCGAAGTGCTGCCGGGCTCCCGGGTGTTCAGCTGTTCAGTTGTTCAGTTGAACCTGACGTCAGCCGTTGCGCTTCCAGCGCGGCTTGTCCGTACGGCGGTCGAAGCCGCCGCCGGGGCGGTGGTCGTCACGACGGCCGTACGGGCGGCGGTCGTTGGCGTCACGGTCGCGGTTGAACGCCGGGCGGTCGTCGCGGCGGTCCCGGTTGACGGGGCGGTCGCCACCGAAGTGCCGGTCCCGGGACTCGTGGGAGCGCGCCGGACGGTCGTCGCGGCGGTCGTACGAACGTGCCGGGCGGTCGTCACGACGGTCGAAACCGCGGTCACGGTCACGGTCGCGGTTGAACGACGGGCGGTCGTCGCGGCGCTCGCGGTTGAACGAGGGACGCTCGTCACGACGGTCGCGGTTGAACGACGGGCGGTCGTCGCGGCGCTCGCGGTTGAACGAGGGACGCTCGTCACGACGGTCGCGGTTGAACGACGGACGGTCGTCACGGCGCTCGTACCCGCGGTCACCGCGGTCACCGCGGTCCCGGTCACGGAACGACGGGCGGTCGTCGCGACGGTCGTCACGGCGGCGCTCGTAGTTGCCCCGGTCGTCGCGGCGCTGGAAGGTGCGCTGCTCCGACGCGGACGCCTCCGCGGCAGGGGCGGGAACGGTCGCCGCGGCGGCGACCGCCTCGGCGGCCTCGGCCTGGGCGGCGGCCACGGCGGCCTCCGGGTCCTCGCCGCGCTCGCGGGCGGCACGGGCGGTGAGGCGGTCGGCCTCGTCGCGCAGCTCGGCGGCCCGCCGCTGTGCGCGCTCCAGGGACTTGGTGAGGTCGGCGACCTCACGCTCGGCCTGCTGGGCGGCGTTGCCGGCCGCGTCCGCCTGCACCTCGGTCAGCGACCGGGCGCCGGTGATCTTGGCCACGTCCTCGTCGAACGCCCCGGCCCCGCCGACGACGTGGCGCGAGGCGTCGACGCCCGCGTCCTCCATCAGGCGGAAGATCTGCTTGCGCTGGTGCGGCAGGGCGAGCGAGACGACCGTGCCGGACTGGCCGGCGCGGGCGGTACGGCCCGAGCGGTGCAGGTAGTCCTTGTGGTCGCCGGCCGGGTCCACGTTGAGGACGAGGTCGATGCCGTCCACGTGGATGCCGCGGGCCGCGACGTCGGTGGCGACGAGGACGTTGACGTAACCGTCCTTGAAGTCCGCCAGCGTGCGGGTGCGGGCGCCCTGGGTCATGCCGCCGTGCAGGGCGTCGGCCTTGACGCCCGCGTCGCGCAGCTGCTCGGCGACGCGGTCGGCACCCATCTGGGTGCGGACGAAGATGATGGTGCGGCCCTTGCGCGCGGCGATGGCGGCGGTGACCGGGGCCTTGTCCTTGGGCTTCACGACCAGGACGTGGTGGGTCATCGTGGTGACCGCGCCCGCCGAGGGGTCGACCTCGTGCGTGATCGGGTCCTTGAGGTACCGCTTGACCAGGGTGTCGATCTCGTTCTCCAGCGTGGCGGAGAACAGCAGCCGCTGGCCGCCCTGCGGGACCAGGTCGAGGATCTCGGTGACCTCGGGCAGGAAGCCCATGTCGGCCATCTGGTCGGCCTCGTCGAGGACGGCGATCCGCACCTGGTCCAGCGCGCAGGCGCCGCGCTCGATCAGGTCGCGCAGCCGGCCCGGGGTGGCGACGAGGATGTCGACACCGCGCTCCAGGGCGTAGATCTGGTTCTGCATGGAGGTGCCGCCGCAGACGACCTTCATCTTCAGGCCGAGCACGTCACCGTACGGCTGCAGCGCGTCCGCGACCTGCATCGCCAGCTCGCGGGTCGGGGTGAGGATCACACCGCGCGGGTGCTTCCGCTCGGTGCGGCCTTCGGCCAGGGAGGTGAGCAGCGGCAGACCGAAGGAGAGGGTCTTGCCGGAGCCGGTGCGGCCGCGGCCGAGGATGTCGCTGCCGGCCAGGGCGTCGGGGATCGTCGCCGCCTGGATCGGGAAGGGGGTGGTGACCCCGTTCTGCGCCAGCTTGCGGACGATCGACTCGGGCAGCCCGAGGTCGCCGAAGGTCACGGTGGGGGTCTCGGGAGCGGTGGGCTCCTCGACGACGGCCTCGTCGGTGACGGCCTGGTCGGTGACGGCCTGGTCGGTGACGGCCTGGTCGGTGACGGCCTGGTCGGTGACGGCCTGGTCGGTGACGGCCTGGTCGGTGACGGCCTGGTCGGTGACGGCCTGGTCGGTGACGGCCTCGTCGGTGCCGTCGGTGTCGATGGGCATGGCGGAACGGTCGGCAGTGTCAATAGACATGCTGAAGCTAAAACCTCTCGGAGATTTCGGCACGCGCCAGCTCCGGAGGTTGCTTACAACCGCCTCAATGCGGTCAGCCACAGGAGAAAAGGAACGCGCCAACGCGGCGCGCTTCGGTTCGGCGCCGGGCAGTGGGATCAAACGATCTGCCAGCATACGCATACGAGACCGCTTTGGCCAATTCGGTCCCCTCGGTCCCCCATGCTCCTCACTCTCCCGCTCCTCACAGTCCTCACCTCCCGGCACCGTTCACCGAGGGCGCGCTGGACGGCGACGGCTCGGGCGAGCCGTCGCCGGACGGCGGCGGGGAGCTGTCGCCGGGCGAGGAGGTCGCCGACGGCCGGTCCGACGGGGGCGAGGACTGCGAGGGCCGCCCCGAGGACGAAGGACGCCCCGAGGGCTTCGCGCTGTGGGAGCGGCCCGGGCCCTGGGTCGGCCCCGGCACCGACTCCTGCGCCGACACCGAGGGCGAGCCGGGCCCGGGCACGAACGCCCCGGGCCGCCCCTCCACCCCGCCCGGGCCGCCGCCGGGCATCACCATTCCGCCGTCCTGCCAGGTCCCTCCGGCACCCCCGGCCTCCCCGGCGACACCGGAGGAGGCACCCTTCGGCCGGGCGTCGTCGTCCGCGCCGCCCACGCTCACGCAGCCGGTCACGGAGCCCAGGGCGAGCACGGGCAGGAGCAGCACGGCCGCCGTTCGCGCGCGGGCGGTGGCAGGGGTCACGGGGGCACCTCTGATGGATGTGGCGGGACGGGTGGGGCCGGTGGGTCCCACGGGTCCGGCGGACGGCCGTCGCGGGATCGGGTTCCGCGCTGCCCAACGGACACGCGGCCCTCGGGGACACGCCCGTACGGGCGGGAGCGCGGGCGGACGGCGGCCCGCCCGCCCCGGCGCGGGCACCCGAACGGTTCCCGCCAGGCGAACCCTTGGTGCGTGCCCGGCACCGGAATCCGCGTCGGACGCTGCCCGAACGGCCGTCCGTCCCGGACAATGGCGGTGTGCTGGAGATGTCACGCGAAGCGTTCGAGGAACTGGTCAGCGACGCGCTGGACCGGATCCCGCCCGAGCTGGCCCGCGTCATGGACAACGTGGCGGTCTTCGTCGAGGACGAACCCGACCCCGCCGATCCGGAGCTGCTGGGCCTGTACGAGGGGACGCCGCTGACCGAGCGCGGAGAGTGGTACGCGGGCGTCCTGCCGGACCGGATCACGATCTACCGCGGTCCGACCCTGCGCATGTGCGGCACCAAGGAGGAGATCGTGGAGGAGGTCGCCACGACCGTCGTCCACGAGGTGGCACACCACTTCGGCATCGAGGACGAGCGCCTGCACGAACTCGGCTGGGGGTGAGCCCCGGTCACCCCCGCGGGCCCGCGGGGGACCCCGTCCGGCGGCGCATGCCTCGCGACGGCCCGGGGCATACGTCGGCAATGGTCCGTGTTCGATCTCGTGTGCCCCGTATCCATGACCTGTGGCGGCGCCGCCGTACCGCCGCACCGCCCGCCCCGTCGCTCACCGCCTCCCCGGCCCGCCCGTACCTGGGCGCCCTCGGGCTGCTCGCGGTGACGCTGGTGGGCGGCTGGCTCGGACTGGTGGTGCTGGGCAGCATCGACGAACCCGTCGGCCCGATGAACACCCGGATGTCGCTGCACCCGTCCTGGACCGGGGACACCGAGGTCAACGTCTCCCCGCTGGGCGCCCTCCGGCTGGACAGCCACGACGGCCCGCTGCGTCTGGTCGTGGACGTCGACACCCTCGACCCCGACCGGGCCAGGACCCTCGTACGGCACCCGGAGCGGATCAGCGGACTGCAGAGCGAGGTCACCGCCGACGTGCAGCACAGCACGGCCGAACTCGCCCTGCGGTCCTCGCTCGCCGCGCTGACCGGCGCCACCGCCCTCGGCCTCGCCGTCTACCGCAGGCCCCGCCGCGCCCTGGCCGCGGGCGGGCTGTCCCTCGCGGTGCTGGTGGCCTGCGCGGGCACCGCGTACGGCACCTGGAACCCGCGCAGCGTCCTGGAGCCCAGGTTCTCCGGGCTGCTGAGCAGCGCCCCCTCGGTCGTCGGCAACGCGCGCAGCATCGTCAGCGACTTCGACATCTACCAGCAGGAACTCGCCCGCCTGGTGACGAACATGACCCGGCTGTACGACGCGACGTCCACGCTGCCCGCCTACAACCCCGACCCGACCACGCTGCGGGTGCTGCACGTCTCGGACATCCACCTCAACCCGGCGGCCTGGCAGATCATCGAGTCCGTCGTCACCGAGTACAAGATCGACGTGATCGTCGACACCGGCGACCTGATGGACCACGGCACCGCCGCCGAGAACGGCTTCACCTCCGCCATCCCCGACCTCGGCGCGCCCTACGTCTTCGTCCGCGGGAACCACGACTCCATGGACAGCCAGCGCGCGGTCGCGAGCCGGGCCAACGCGCACGTGGTCGACGACGGCCGGTCGGTGGTCGTCAAGGGGCTGCGCATCGCCGGCATCGGCGACCCGCAGTTCACCCCGGACCGCTCGGTCGAGGCGGCCGGCGACCCGTCGGAACGGGTGGCCGGGCAGAAGCTCGCCGAGGCCGTCCGGCGGCAGAACGCCACGGGCGCCAAGGTCGACATCGCCGTCGCCCACAACCCCATCGCCGCCGCCCAGACGGACGGCATCGTCCCCCTTATCCTCGCCGGGCACACCCACACGCGGAACGTCGGCGTCCTTGAGAACGGCAGCCGGCTGATGGTGCAGGGCACGACGGGCGGCGGGGGACTGCGCGCCGTCGAGGGCGACACCCCCCAGAAGGTGGAGGCCTCCGTGCTCTACCTGGACCAGGACACCCACGCCCTCCAGGCCTGGGACGAGATCACCCTCGGCGGGCTCGGGCTGTCCACGGCCGAGGTCTCCCGCCACCTCCCGGAGGATGTGGAACCGGGCCGCGCCCCGTCCCCCTCACCCCCCTTCTCCTCCCCTTCCGGGAGTCCCTCCGCCACGCCCTCCGCGACCGCGACGAGCAGCCCGTAAACCGTTTTGGCGATCCCCCCTGGCATCCCATATGCTGCTGACGCGTCCGATGGCCGAAGATCCGCCGGCGGACCGTTCAGCCCTCATCGTCTAGTGGCCCAGGACGCCGCCCTTTCAAGGCGGTAGCACGGGTTCGAATCCCGTTGGGGGCACATACGTCTGCGTCGTCCCGCAGGCCATGCGCGTTGGCAGTGCGGCCGGTTCACCGGCGGCGCTGCCTTCTGTGTTTTCCGGGCCCGGACCGGTGCCGCCCGCCACAGGCCCGCAGGTCACACGTGCGTCGCACCACCCGGGGTCTGATACGCTGGTCCAGCGAGATCGGCCCGCCAGTGCGTGTCCGACCGGTCACCGAGAATCACCGACCGGGAGCCAGGTATCCGGCGATCCGTCCCTCGCACAGCGCGGCGGAATCCCGTTGGGAGCACGCACGAACGTGTGGGAGACTGTCTCTCGCGCAGAGCGCAAAGCAAGGTCCTGTGGAGCAGTTTGGAGTGCTCGCCACCCTGTCAAGGTGGAGGCCGCGGGTTCAAATCCCGTCAGGACCGCGCTGGCTGGGTAGCTCAGTTGGTACGAGCGATCGCCTGAAAAGCGATAGGTCGCCGGTTCGACCCCGGCCCCAGCCACCAGCAACCCCCGTCGAGATTCTCGGCGGGGGTTTCGCGTTGCCCGGATCCGGATGGTGGCCGCCTTCGCCCTCGTGGTCGCGGCCGGCCGGGTGGACGCCCACCCGGCGGCAACTGACGTCAGGCGGCGCCGAGTCACGCCGCGGCACCGCGGCGTGACGGAACCCCACCGGCACCGCCGCGCACCGGCCGGCCCGGACTCCACGGGCGGGGATCGCCCGGGGGTAATGCGTTCGCCCGTGGGGCGCGGCGGATGCGATGCTGGAACGCGTATGTCTACGCAGCCCCCCTCCCCCGCATTCGGCGAGCTCGGCGCACGACTGGCCGAGGTCTCCCTGCGCGACGCGCAGCGCCTCGGCCGTCGCCTGGACGGCGCACGCCGCATCCGCAAGCCCGAGGCCCGCTCGGCCGTGCTGACCGAGATCGGGGCGGAGCTCGACAAGGCCGCGCTGAAGGTCGAGGCGCGGCGCACCGCCATACCCGCGATCAGCTACCCGGAGCAGCTGCCGGTCAGCCGGAAGAAGGACGAGATCCTCGCGGCGATCCGCGACCACCAGGTCGTGATCGTCGCCGGCGAGACCGGTTCCGGGAAGACCACGCAGATCCCCAAGATCTGCCTGGAGCTGGGCCGCGGCGTCCGCGGCCTGATCGGCCACACCCAGCCCCGCCGGATCGCAGCCCGCACGGTGGCCGAGCGGGTGGCGGAGGAGCTGCACACCCCGCTCGGCGAGGCGGTGGGCTGGAAGGTCCGCTTCACCGACCAGGTCGGCGACAACACGCTGGTCAAGCTGATGACCGACGGCATCATGCTGGCCGAGATCCAGACCGACCGCGAGCTGCAGCAGTACGACACGATCATCATCGACGAGGCGCACGAGCGCAGCCTCAACATCGACTTCATCCTGGGCTACCTCGCCCAGCTGCTGCCCCGCCGCCCCGACCTCAAGGTCGTGATCACCTCCGCCACCATCGACCCGGAGCGCTTCTCCCGGCACTTCGGCGACGCCCCGATCGTCGAGGTCAGCGGGCGTACGTATCCGGTCGAGGTGCGCTACCGCCCGCTGCTGGCGGAAGGAGACGGGGACGCCGACGAAGCCGACCGCGACCAGATCACCGCGATCTGCGACGCGGTGGACGAGCTCCAGGCCGAGGGCCCGGGCGACATCCTGGTCTTCCTCTCCGGCGAGCGGGAGATCCGCGACACCGCCGACGCCCTGAACAAGAGGCAGTTGCGCCTCACCGAGGTCCTGCCGCTGTACGCGCGGCTGTCCTCCGCCGAGCAGCACCGGGTCTTCCAGCGCGGCACGGGCCGCCGCATCGTGCTGGCCACCAATGTCGCGGAGACCTCGCTCACCGTCCCGGGCATCCGCTACGTGATCGACACGGGGATGGCCCGCATCTCCCGCTACAGCCACCGCACCAAGGTGCAGCGGCTGCCGATCGAGCCGATCAGCCAGGCGAGCGCCAACCAGCGCAAGGGCCGCTGCGGCCGGCTCGCGGACGGCATCTGCGTGCGGCTGTACTCCGAGGACGACTTCCTGTCCCGCCCGGAGTTCACCGACGCCGAGATCCTCCGGACCAACCTGGCCTCCGTCATCCTGCAGATGACCGCCGCCGGCCTCGGCGACATCGCCCGCTTCCCCTTCATCGACCCCCCGGACGCCCGGAACATCAAGGACGGCGTGCAGCTGCTCCAGGAGCTGGGTGCCCTCGACGGGCAGAAGCTCACCCAGACCGGCCGCAAGCTCTCCCAGCTGCCGGTGGACCCGCGGCTGGCCCGCATGGTGCTGGAGGCGGAGCGCAACGGCGTCGTGCGCGAGGTCATGGTGATCGCGTCCGCGCTGTCGATCCAGGACCCGCGCGAACGTCCCCAGGACAAGCAGCAGCAGGCCGACGAGAAGCACCGCCGCTTCGCCGACGAGACCAGCGACTTCATGGCGCTGCTCAATCTGTGGCGCTACGTCCGCGACCAGCAGAAGGCGCTGTCCTCCTCGGCCTTCCGCCGGATGTGCCGCACGGAGTATCTGAACTACCTGCGCATCCGCGAGTGGCAGGACATCTACAGCCAGCTGCGCACGGTCGCCAAGACGATGGGCATCCACCTCGCCGAGGGCGACCACGAGGTCGACGCCCAGCACGTCCACCAGTCCCTGCTGGCGGGCCTGCTGTCGCACGTCGGCCTGAAGGACACCGACAGCAAGAACGAGTATCTGGGCGCCCGCAGCGCCAAGTTCGCCGTCTTCCCCGGCTCGTCGCTGTTCAAGAAGCCGCCGCGGTGGATCATGTCCGCCGAGCTGGTGGAGACCTCACGGCTGTGGGCGCGGGTCAACTCCCGCATCGAGCCCGAGTGGATCGAGCCGCTCGCCCAGCACCTGGTGAAGCGCTCCTACAGCGAGCCGCACTGGGAGAAGGACCAGGCGGCGGTCGTGGCGCTGGAGAAGGTGACGCTGTACGGCGTGCCGATCGTCGCCGACCGCAAGGTCAACTACGGGAAGATCGACCCGGAGACCAGCCGCGAGCTGTTCATCCGCAACGCGCTCGTCGAGGGCGACTGGCGCACCCACCACCAGTTCTTCCACGACAACCGGAAGCTGCTGGCCGAGGTGGAGGAGCTGGAGCACCGGGCGCGGCGCCGCGACATCCTCGTCGACGACGAGACGCTCTTCGACTTCTACGACCGCCTGGTCCCCGAACACGTGGTGTCGGGCGCGCACTTCGACTCGTGGTGGAAGCACAAGCGCCGCGACGAGCCGGAGCTGCTCAACTTCGAGCAGTCCATGCTGATCAACGAGAACGCCGAGGCCGTCACCAAGGACGACTACCCCGACTCGTGGCGTCAGGGGAAGCTCAAGCTCCGCGTGACGTACCAGTTCGAGCCGGGCGCGGACGCGGACGGCGTGACCGTCCACATCCCGCTGCAGGTGCTCAACCAGGTGACCCCGGACGGCTTCGACTGGCAGATCCCGGGCCTGCGCGAGGACGTCGTCACCGAGCTGATCCGCTCGCTGCCCAAGGCGATCCGCCGCCACTACGTGCCGGCGCCGAACTACGCGAAGGCCTTCCTGGACCGGGTCGTGCCCGTGCAGGATCCCCTTCCCGAGACGCTCGCCCGCGAACTGCAGCGGATGGTGGGCGTGCCCGTCACCGCCGAGGACTTCGACCTCGCCAAGGTCCCGGACCATCTGAAGATCACCTTCCGGGTGACCGACGAGCGCCGGCGCAAGCTCGCCGAGGACAAGGACCTGGAGGCGCTGAAGCTGCAGCTGCGGCCGAAGACCAAGGCCGCGATCAGCAAGGCCTTCGACGCCGCGGGTTCCATCGGCATCGAGCGCCGCACGGGGCTGAGGCAGTGGACGGTGGGCACCCTGGCGCGCACCTTCGAGACGCGGCGGTCCGGGCAGCCCGTCAAGGCGTACCCGGCGCTGGTCGACGAGGGCGAGAGCGTGGGTGTGCAGCTCTTCGACACCGAGGCCGAGCAGGCCGCGGCGATGTGGCGCGGCACCCGCCGGCTGATCCTGCTGAACGTGCCCGCCAACCCGGCGAAGTTCGCCGCGGACCGGCTGTCCAACCAGGACAAGCTCGCGCTGTCGCGCAGCCCGCACGGCTCGGTGAACGCCCTGTTCGACGACTGCGTCACCGCGGCCGCCGACCGGCTCATGGCCGAGCACGGCGGCCCCGCCTGGGACGAGGAGTCCTTCCGCAAGCTGTACGACTCGGTGCGTGCCGACCTCGTCGAGCTGACGGTCAGGACGGTCGCCCAGGTGCGCCAGGTGCTGGCCGCCTGGCAGGCCTGTGAGCGCCGTCTGAAGGCCACCCAGAGCCTCGCCCTGGTGGCGAACCTGGCGGACGTCAAGGAGCAGCTGGGAGCCCTCGTGGGGCCCGGTTTCGTGGCCGCCACGGGGGTGCGCCGGCTGCCGGACCTGCTCCGGTACCTGGTGGCCGTCGACCGGCGGCTGCAGCAGATGCCCACGGGCGTCCAGCGGGACACCACGCGCATGGAGAAGGTCCGGGAGATCCAGACCGAGTACGCCGAGCTGCTGGCCGCCCAGCCGGCCGGGCGGCCCGTTCCCGAACGGGTGCGCGACATCCGCTGGATGATCGAGGAACTGCGGGTCAGCTACTTCGCGCACGCCCTCGGCACGGCGTTCCCGGTATCGGACAAACGCATCTTCAAGGCCCTCGACGAAGCCTGGGGCTGATCGGGTTCGCAATCACCCTCTGACCTGCTGTACAGTCTTCCTCGCGGCCAAGGAACAACGGCCGCGAAGCCTGGTCCTGTGGAGCAGTTTGGAGTGCTCGCCACCCTGTCAAGGTGGAGGCCGCGGGTTCAAATCCCGTCAGGACCGCAGCAAATGCAAGGCCCGCGTCCAGCGAAGGACGCGGGCCTTCTTGCTGTGCGCGTGGCGGCCGTCGTGGCCGGGATGCGGTTGCGGAGGGGGCCGGTCCCCTGGTTCCGCCCGTTCCCGCGTGGTACGCCTGGCACATGAGCGCGACGCCGAGGGAACCGGGCCCGATGCCCCGGGACGTGACGCGGGCACTGCTGCGCGCGCACCTGGCGGCCGCGGCGGGGGGCGGGCGCCGGCACCTCACCCGGCACTGCCCGGTGTGCCACCGGCTGATGCGGCTGGCGCTGCGGCGCGCGGCCGTCCCACTACCGCAGGAGAGCGGAGAGGAACAAGACTCCGGCATGTGACGGGAGTCACGTGAAAAGTTCTGACTCTGAGGGAACTTGGGGCCTCCTGTGGGACCGTCAATTTAATATGTGCAATTGCACTCATGACAGAGGGCCCAGCCCTCACAACACGGACACATCACACGCACAAAAAAGATCGCACCGGAGCCGGCGGACTCCGATGCGATCAACGTTCCTACGGGCTTCCCTGATGGGGGCAGGGACCCTTCGGAGCGGACGTCGTGGCGGGTTGGGGGCCCCGCGTGGACGTCCGTTTGTTCAGGTCAGGCCTCGCTGCGCTGCTGCGGAATGCCCGCGAGCAGTGCACGGACCTCCGCCTCGCGGTAGCGGCGGTGCCCGCCGAGCGTGCGGATGGACGTGAGCTTGCCAGCCTTGGCCCAGCGCGTGACCGTCTTCGGGTCCACGCGGAACATCGTGGCGACCTCAGCGGGGGTCAGCAGCGGCTCGGCATCAGGGGTGCGAGCGGTCATGAGCGGCCTCCTCGAGAGAACCGAACCAACACGGTTCTTTCCTCTAAATTCTGCACCTTGACCCGCGTTGCCCGAAATGGCGGACGCGGGCCGAGTCGGTAATAGGACGAACGGCTTGTCCTTGGCACTACAACTACACCATCTGTCCAGCCGTGTCGGCCAAACCGATGGATTTGCCCTCTGAGGTGTCTAAGCTCGACGGAAGCCGATGGACCGGGCCATAACGGACAGTCACACCTGAGTGACGATCAGTCACAGCCAACCCACGAGCCACAGCCCCACCTCAAGGGGATGCAATACCGGACATTCCACTCAGAGCGAGCGGAAAGAGGTCCTTCCGGACCCGATGTCCCATATTGTCATGGGGGGTGGGGATGAGGGCAAGACCCCTAAACGTGCTTTAGGTCACGCTTAGGCCAAAGGTACCGGTCGGCCGGACTCAGGACCAAAGTCCCTCCGCCCTCGGCCGGCTCCCGACGGACTCTCAACTCGCGTACTGGAGCTCCCGGACGGCCCGCCACCGGTCGGTGAGCCGCTCGTACGCCTCGCCGGCCCTGGTGCCGTCCTCGTCCCGCAGCGCCGCCAACGCGTCCGCCACGTCGGCGGCGGACCGGTCCCCCGCGAGGGAGTCCGGGGCGATGGCGTGGACGAGCCCCCCGTAGTCGAGTTCGACCAGGGACCGCGGGTGGAACTCCTCGAGCCAACGCCCTACATCTACCAGGCCGTCGATCAAAGGTCCCTCTTCGAGTGAATCCTTGAGCACCCGCAGCGCCCGGGCCGTCCGCCGGCGGGCCTGCACCATCGGCGTCCGGTAACGCATCACCGGCTGCTTGGACTCGCCCGCGCCGGCGGGTTCGTACTCCCGCTCGGAATCGTCGAACAGCGTGAACCAGCGCACCGGAACGTGCCATGTCGCCCCGCGGATCCAGGGCCGGGCGTCGGCGTTCTCGGGCTTCTCCGCCCGCCACGCCGCGAAGTCGGCCTCCGCCTGCTCGCGCGCGGCCCTGGGCAGCACCGCGTCCACCACGGGGACGGGGAACTCCTCGACCAGTTCGGACAGGGCCAGCCAGCCGCGCAAACGGGTGCGCCAGGGGCAGACGTGGGTCACGCCGTCCACGACGGCGACGAAGGCCTCGCCGCTCTCCCGGACCGGGACGGCGAGGGGCGGGACCGAGAGCAGGCCGGCCAGCGACTGGCGCAGTTCGTCCTGTGCGGTCCGCTGCGCGCCCTGGGCGGCGTACCGGTACCAGTAGCCGCGGTCGGGCTCCGGGAAGGCCGCCAGCGGCTCGTACACCCGCAGATACGCCGCGTACGGGACCAGCACCGATGACAAGCCCACACCCGCTCCCTCGTGACGGCTTCCGCGCCCTGGCATCGTCCCACGTCGCTTCCGGCACGGGGAGTGATCCACGACACTGGGAAGATGTTCAGGGCCGGGTGGTTCTAGTCTTCTGCCGACCGGCCCTCCCCCACCCACCCGGAGGGCGACCTCTGGACATTCGGGAGTCACCACAGTGACCGACGTACGTCAGACACCCGGCATCGTCTCCACGCTGTTCCGATCGGAGCAGGGCGGTCACGAGCAGGTCGTCTTGTGCCAGGACCGCGCCAGTGGCCTCAAGGCCGTCATCGCGATCCACTCCACCGCCCTGGGCCCGGCCCTCGGCGGCACCCGCTTCCACGCGTACTCCTCCGACGAGGCGGCGGTCGAGGACGCGCTCAACCTCGCCCGCGGCATGTCGTACAAGAACGCGCTGGCCGGCCTCGACCTCGGCGGCGGCAAGGCCGTCATCATCGGCGACCCGGACATGGACAAGTCCGAGGAGCTGCTGCTGGCCTACGGCCGCTTCGTCGCCTCGCTCGGCGGCCGCTACGTCACGGCCTGCGACGTCGGCACCTACGTGGCCGACATGGACGTGGTCTCCCGCACCGCCCCGCAGTGGACCACCGGCCGCTCGCCCGAGAACGGCGGCGCCGGCGACTCCTCCGTGCTGACCGCCTGGGGCGTCTTCCAGGGCATGCGCGCCTCCGCCCAGGCCAAGTGGGGCGACCCCACGCTGCGCGGCCGCAGGGTCGGCGTGGCCGGCGTCGGCAAGGTCGGCCACCACCTGGTGGAGCACCTGCTCAAGGACGGCGCCGAGGTGGTGATCACCGATGTTCGCGGCGAGGCCGTCGACCGGATCATCTCCCGTCACCCCGGGGTAACCGCCGTCTCCGACGCTGACGTCCTGGTCCGCACGCCACTGGACGTGTACGCGCCCTGCGCGCTCGGCGGCGCCCTGAACGACGACTCCGTGCCGGCCCTCACCGCCTCGATCGTCTGCGGCGCGGCCAACAACCAACTCGCCCACCCGGGCGTCGAGAAGGACCTGGCCGACCGCGGCATCCTGTACGCGCCCGACTACGTCGTGAACGCCGGCGGCGTGATCCAGGTCGCGGACGAGCTCAACGGCTTCGACTTCGACCGGGCCCGCGCCAAGGCGACGAAGATCTTCGACACCACGCTCGCCATCTTCGAGCGCGCCGCGGCCGACGGCATCCCGCCGGCCGCCGCCGCCGACCGCCTGGCCGAGCAGCGCATGGCCGAGCGCACCCCGGCGGACAGCTGGCTGCGCCCGTGACCCACGGGGCCGCGGCACGTCCGCGGCCCCTCCGGCACGCCCCCGTACGTGCGTGAAGGGGCGTGTCTTACATCACAAAGCGGACACCCGCGGGGCGCTCCCGACGTACGGTGTGCGCGCGTCCTCGCGTGTCGGGGCGGCTCCCGGCGGGCCTCCGCGACGAGGACGGCGGGCCGGACATCCGACCGTTACCACGCCCCGGCAGCCAGACCGTGGCGGAAGAAGGTAAAATCGCGACTGACCAGCCAGGACGGGGCCATCGACGGCCCCTGCTCCGACGCGCGTCGTGCGGGCGACGTACCGTGCGGCCTCGGAAGCAGGTACCGTTGAAGTCCTACGGACCGGGACTCTCATCCGAGGGCCCGTTCCACATCGTGAACGCGTGTCAAGACTCGGGGCCGTCGAGCCCCACCGTTGAGGGGGTCGAGCCAATGGGGCGCGGCCGGGCCAAGGCCAAGCAGACGAAGGTCGCCCGCCAGCTGAAGTACAACAGCGGCGGTACGGACCTTTCACGTCTGGCCGAAGAGCTGGGCGCATCGTCGACACTGCCGGTCAATCCGGAGGTACAGGAAGACGACGATGACGACGAGCTGGAAGACGACCCGTACGCACGGTACGCGGATCTCTACGGCGACGACGAGGACGACGACGAGGACGACGAGTCCCAGTCCTCATCACAACGCCGTCGCGCTTGACGCAGCACATTCCGTTCCAGCTTGACCACTGACCCGGTCCGGGCACCGTCCGGACCGGGCTTTGTGCTGCTCCGGGCCGGTCAGCCCGCGTAGTCCCCGGTCAGCTCGACGGCCTCGGCGTGCTCGCCGCGCTCCACGATCCCGCCGGCCACCCAGGCCTCGAGGCCCCGGTCGGCCAGCGTCGTCAGCGCCACGTCCACCGAGCCCTCGGGCACCACGGCGACCATGCCGACGCCCATGTTCAGGGTCTTCTCCAGCTCCAGCCGCTCCACGCCGCCGAGCTCGCCGACCGTGCCGAACACCGCGCCCGGCGTCCACGTCGAACGGTCCACCGTGGCGTGCAGGTGGTCCGGGACGACCCGGGCCAGGTTGTTGGCCAGACCGCCGCCGGTGACGTGCGAGAAGCCGTGCACCTCGGTCGTACGGGTCAGCGCCAGGCAGTCCAGCGAGTAGATGCGGGTCGGCTCCAGCAGCTCCTCGCCGAGGGTGCGTCCGAACTCGGGCACCTCCCGGTCCAGCGCCCAGCCGGCCCGGTCGAAGAGCACGTGCCGGACGAGCGAGTACCCGTTGGAGTGAAGACCGGAGGACGCCATGGCGATCACGACGTCACCCTTACGGATGCGATCCGCGCCCAGCAGCCGGTCGGCCTCGACCACGCCCGTACCGGCGCCGGCGACGTCGAACTCGTCCTCGCCCAGCAGGCCCGGGTGCTCGGCCGTCTCGCCGCCGACCAGGGCGCAGCCGGCGAGCACACAGCCCTCGGCGATGCCCTTGACGATGGCCGCGACCCGGTCCGGGAAGACCTTGCCGACGCAGATGTAGTCGGTCATGAAGAGCGGCTCGGCGCCGCACACGACCAGGTCGTCGACGACCATGCCGACGAGGTCGTGGCCGATGGTGTCGTAGACCCCCATGCGCCGGGCGACGTCTACCTTGGTGCCCACGCCGTCGGTGGCGGAGGCCAGCAGGGGCCGCTCGTACCGCTTGAGCGCGGAGGCGTCGAAGAGCCCGGCGAAACCGCCGAGACCGCCCACGACCTCTGGGCGGGTGGCCTTGCCCACCCATTCCTTCATCAGCTCGACCGCGCGGTCGCCCGCCTCGATGTCGACTCCCGCCGCGGCGTAGCTGGCACCGGTGTTCTCGGACATGGCTGTGTTGTGTCCTTGCGTCGAATGCTTACGGGCGACGGAGCGCGTCGGCCGCGTCGGGGCCGCCGGCCAGCTCGGTCTCCAGAAGGTGCTTGCCGAGCAGCTCGGGGTCCGGCAGCTCCATCGGGTACTCGCCGTCGAAGCAGGCCCGGCAGAGGTTGGGCTTGGCGATCGTGGTCGCCTCGACCATCGCGTCGAGCGAGATGTACGACAGCGAGTCCGCGTCCAGGGACTTGCAGATCTCGTCGACCGACAGGCCGTTGGCGATCAGCTCCGCGCGGGTGGCGAAGTCGATGCCGAAGAAGCAGGGCCACTTGATCGGCGGCGAGGAGATCCGGATGTGGACCTCCGCGGCACCGGCCTCGCGGAGCATCCGGACCAGCGCGCGCTGGGTGTTGCCGCGGACGATCGAGTCGTCCACGACCACCAGGCGCTTGCCCCGGATGACCTCCTTGAGCGGGTTCAGCTTCAGACGGATGCCCAGCTGCCGGATGGTCTGCGAGGGCTGGATGAAGGTCCGGCCCACGTACGAGTTCTTCACCAGGCCCGAGCCGTACGGGATACCGCTCTCCTCGGCGTACCCGACCGCGGCCGGCGTGCCGGACTCCGGGGTCGGTATCACCAGGTCGGCCTCGACCGGGGCCTCCTTGGCCAGCCGGCGGCCCATCTCGACCCGGGAGAGGTAGACGTTGCGGCCCGCGATGTCGGTGTCGGGGCGGGCGAGGTACACGTACTCGAAGACGCAGCCCTTGGGGCGGGCGTCGGCGAAGCGGGAGGCGCGCAGCCCGTTCTCGTCGACGGCGATCAGCTCGCCGGGCTCGATCTCGCGGATGAAGCTCGCACCCACGATGTCCAGCGCGGCGGTCTCCGACGCGACGACCCAGCCGCGCTCCAGGCGGCCCAGCACCAGCGGGCGGATGCCCTGCGGGTCACGGGCGGCGTAGAGCGTGTGCTCGTCCATGAAGACCAGGCTGAAGGCGCCCTGGACCTCGGGCAGCACCTTGCGGGCGGCGTCCTCGACGGACAGCGGCTTGCCGTCCTCGTCCACCTGCCCGGCGAGCAGCGCCGTGACCAGGTCGGTGTCGTTCGTCGCCGCGACCCTGGTCGCCCGGCCGTTGCCCTGCGGCAGCGCGGCGACCATCTCGGCCAGCTCGACGGTGTTGACCAGGTTCCCGTTGTGGCCGAGCGCGATGGAGCCGCTGGCCGTGGCGCGGAAGGTGGGCTGGGCGTTCTCCCAGACCGACGCGCCGGTGGTCGAGTAACGGGCATGCCCGACCGCGATGTGGCCCTGCAAGGAGCCGAGGGAGGTCTCGTCGAAGACCTGGGACACAAGGCCCATGTCCTTGAAGACCAGGATCTGGGAGCCGTTGCTCACTGCGATGCCCGCGGACTCCTGTCCGCGGTGCTGCAGGGCGTACAGCCCGAAGTAGGTGAGTTTGGCGACCTCTTCGCCGGGGGCCCAGACACCGAAGACGCCGCAAGCGTCCTGGGGGCCCTTCTCGCCGGGGAGCAGGTCGTGGTTGAGTCGTCCGTCACCACGTGGCACGGCACCGAGTCTAGGGCAGGTTCCGGCGTCGTCCGAACGGGGGAACCCGACAAAAGCGCGTTCTATGCGCGTAAACCCATGGGGCGCTTGGGCATGTGACCTTGGTCTAGGGACGCGGTCCGGGGTCGCGGGGCACGGCGATCGGCCCAGCAGGGCCCATGTCGCGGCGCGCGACCGGCCGGGCGCGCGGGGTGCGGGCGACCCCGCTCACAGCGGCCCGGGGGGGACGTGCCGGGTACGCGGGTGACGGCGGAACCGGCGGCGATACGACAGGCCGCCCAGCCGGCGTCCGCGGCCCAGGAGGCGGGATCGGTCATCCGGAGCAGCGGCAGGGGAATCGGCACCGGCGCAGCCTCGGACAGCACGGACAGCACGGACAGCCGGGCCACGGGGACGCGGAAGCCGAGCGCGCCGAGCGCGTGCAGCCGCATCGGCACGCAGGGCGGCGCCACCGCGCACACCGGGTCCCACCCGCCGGGGACGACCGCGTCGAGCACCGCCACCGGAGCCACCGGCGGCACCGACGCGTCATGCGGGCGCCGGGGCCGCCTCAGCCCCGCAAGGGGAGGTACGGGGCCAGGTCGGCGCGCTCGCCGCTCGCGGAGACCGCGGCGGAGGCGAGGGCGTCGGCCCAGGACGTACGGCCGGTGGCGAGGCGGATCCAGGTCAGCGGGTCCGTCTCGACGACGTTGGGCGGGGTGCCCCGGGTGTGGCGGGGCCCGGGCACGCACTGCACGGCCGCGTACGGCGGGACGCGGACCTCGACGGAGTTGCCGGGCACCGCGACGGCGAGGGTGTCCGCGAGGAGCCGTACGACGGCGGCGACGGCCTGCCGTTCCAGGGGGACGGGCATACCCGTCGCCCGGGCGAGGTCGTCGCTGTGGACGACCAGTTCGACGAGCCGGGTCACCAGGAAGTCCGAGGACCGCATCGCGCCGGGCGGGACGGCCACCAGGCGCTCGGGCGCCACCGCCTCGTCGAGCACCCCCGCGAGCCCCTGGGCGGCCTCCGCGAGCCGGGCGGCCGCGTCGGCGCCCTCCGCGGCGGCCTCGCCGGCGCCGGCGGCGGGCGGGCCGGCGACGCACGCAGCCGAGCGGGCCCACGTGGTGAGGTCGAGGTCCGCCCTCGCCGGGGCGGGCGCGGTCACCACTCGGGCGACGGTCTCCACCTGCCGGGCGACGTGCACGACCAGCGCGTGCACGTCCCACCCCGGCAGCCCGGAGGGCGCGGACAGCTGATCCTCCGTCAGTCCGCGGGCGGCCCCCAGGACGTGGCCGACCTGCGCGGTGAGCGCGGCGCGGGTCCTGGCGGGGTCGTAGGTGCGGGCCTTGCGGGCGGCGGGCGGCATGCCCGCAGCCTACGCGCCGGCCCGGCCCGCACCCCGACCCGGCGATCAGGCCTGGCGCGGGCGCTCGAAGGTGAGCAGCAGCCCCTGCACGGCGCCCGGGCCGATGCGGCCCTTGACGTCGGCCGAGGTGATCGCCTTCAGCTGCCAGCCGTCCTCGGCGTGCTTGTTCAGCGTCTTCTCCAGCTTGTCGTCGTCGATGGCGTCGCCTATCAGCGACTCGCGGAAGCTGACGACCTTGTACTCGTGCATCGTTGACACCTCTTGTCGTACCGGTGGTTGCGGAACGCACAGTAGTACCGCCGGTCGCGGGCTATGCGGGGCGGACCGGCCCCGCCGCCCGGTCGACGAGGGTGCCGTCCTCGGAGTCGGCGGACAGCAGCACCAGTTCGGCGCCCTCGCACGGCGTCCCGAACAGCAGGGAGGGCCGCAGCGCCTCGCCGCGGGACCCGGACGGCGGCTCGGGTTCGGGGTCCACCGGGCAGGAGAACAGCGCCCTGCGGCCCGCGTGGTCGTCGGCCGCGAACACCCACGTACGGCCGTCCTCGTCCTCCCGGGTCAGCACGCGCAGCACCGGCTGCGCGCCGCGCCGCAGGGCGCCCGCCCGCACCCGGGCCACCACGCCCACCGCGAGCAGCGCACCGCCGGCCAGTGCCGGCAGGCGGGTCGGCGTCGGAACGGCGGCCGCGCACAACAGCGATCCGAGGGCGATGGTGGCCAGACCTCGGCGCAGCCGCGGGAGGGGCTCGGGGAGCGGAAGCCGTACGCCCCGGGCGGCGTTCGCGGCGAGCAGCCGCTGCCGGCGGTGGACCCCCGTACGGTGCCGGGCCCCGCACCAGCACAGCAGCAGCGCGGCGACGGCGGGGACGGCGGCCTGCGGTTCCACCCGCCAGACCAGGAGTGCGGCAAGCACCGGGGCCGTCACGAGGGTGAGTCCGGGCAGTCTGCGGAGCCAGTACAACTGGACGGCGGCCAGCCCGTAGTGCGCCGCCCCGAAGGCCTCCGGGGCCGCCACGGCGGCGGAGGCGGCGGCCGCCACGAGTGCCAGGGCCCCCCAGCGCGGGCGGGCCCACGCGGCGGGGCGGCACGCCGCCCAGCGCGTGGCGTCACGGCTGCGCCACCGGGGCAGTTCGCCGGGGGTATCGCGCTCGCTCACGCCTGGAGTATGAGGCCAAGACCGCGGCGCGGTCAGGGCGCCGGCAACGCGGCCCCCGCGCCTGGCGGCACGGGGGCGCGTGCGGAGGGCGGACGGATCAGGCCAGCAGGGCCGGGATCGTGTCCTCGTGAGCCGTGCGGAGCTCGTCCAGGCCGATGCTGAACTCGCCCTGGAGCTCGACCGCGTCGCCGTCGACGACACCGATCCGCGTCGCGGGCAGACCGCGCGCACCGCACATGTCGGTGAAGCGGAGCTCCTCGCTGCGCGGCACCGAGACGACCGCCCGGCCCGCCGACTCCGAGAACAGGAACACGAACGGGTCGAGGCCGTCCGGCACGACCAGCCGCGCGCCGTTGCCGCCGCGCAGGCAGGACTCGACGACGACCTGGACGAGCCCGCCGTCCGACAGGTCGTGGGCCGCGTCGACCATGCCGTCCCGGGAGGCCGAGATGAGGATCTCGCCGAGCAGCTTCTCCCGCTCCAGGTCCACCGCCGGCGGCAGTCCGCCGAGGTGGTCGTGGACCGCCTGGGACCAGGCGGAGCCGCCCAGCTCCTCCTTGGTGTCGCCCAGCAGGTAGAGCAGCTGGCCCTGGTCCTTGAAGGCGACCGGGGTGCGGCGCGTGACGTCGTCGATCACGCCGAGCACCGCCACGACGGGCGTCGGGTGGATGGCGACGTCACCGGTCTGGTTGTAGAGCGAGACGTTGCCGCCGGTGACCGGCGTGCCCAGCTCCAGGCAGCCGTCGGCGAGGCCGCGGCAGGCCTCGGCGAACTGCCACATCGCGGCCGGGTCCTCGGGCGAGCCGAAGTTGAGGCAGTCCGAGACCGCCAGCGGCTTGGCGCCGGTGGTGGCGACGTTGCGGTACGCCTCCGCGAGCGCCAGCTGCGCGCCGGTGTACGGGTCGAGCTTGGCGTAGCGGCCGTTGCCGTCGGTGGCGACCGCGACGCCGAGGTTGGTGTCCTCGTCGATGCGGATCATGCCGGAGTCCTCCGGCTGCGCCAGCACGGTGTTGCCCTGCACGAAGCGGTCGTACTGGTCGGTGATCCACGACTTGGAGGCCTGGTTGGGGTGGGCGACCAGGGTCAGGACCTGGGCCCGCAGCTCCTCGGCGGACCCCGGGCGCGGCAGCTTGTTGGCGTCGTCGGCCTGGAGCGCGTCCTGCCACGCGGGGCGGGCGTAGGGGCGCTCGTACACCGGGCCCTCGTGGGCGACGGTGCGCGGCGGGACGTCGACGATCTGCTCGCCGTGCCAGAAGATCTCCAGCCGGTCGCCGTCGGTGACCTCACCGATGACGGTGGCGATCACATCCCACTTCTCGCAGATCTCCAGGAAGCGGTCGACGTACCGCGGCTCGACGATCGCGCACATGCGCTCCTGCGACTCGCTCATGAGGATCTCCTCCGGCGAGAGCGTCGCGTCGCGCAGCGGCACGGTGTCCAGCTCGACCCGCATGCCGCCGGAGCCGGCCGAGGCCAGCTCGGAGGTGGCGCAGGACAGGCCGGCGCCGCCGAGGTCCTGGATGCCGGCGACCAGCTTCTCCTTGAAGATCTCCAGGGTGCACTCGATGAGCAGCTTCTCCTGGAAGGGGTCGCCGACCTGGACGGCGGGGCGCTTGGTCGGGCCGGTGTCGGAGAAGGTCTCGGACGCGAGCACGGAGACGCCGCCGATGCCGTCGCCGCCGGTGCGGGCGCCGTAGAGGATGACCTTGTTGCCGGCCCCGGAGGCCTTGGCCAGGTGGATGTCCTCGTGCTTCATCACACCGACGCACAGGGCGTTGACCAGCGGGTTGCCCTGGTAGCAGGCGTCGAAGACGACCTCGCCGCCGATGTTGGGCAGGCCCAGGCAGTTGCCGTAGCCGCCGACGCCCGCGACGACGCCCGGCAGGACGCGCTTGGTGTCGGGGTGGTCCGGCGCGCCGAAGCGCAGCGGGTCCATGACGGCGACCGGGCGGGCGCCCATGGCGAGGATGTCGCGGACGATGCCGCCGACGCCGGTGGCCGCGCCCTGGTAGGGCTCGATGTACGAGGGGTGGTTGTGCGACTCGACCTTGAAGGTGACCGCGTAGCCCTGGCCGACGTCCACGACACCGGCGTTCTCACCGATGCCGACCAGCAGCGCGTCGTTGGCGGGGGCCTTCTCGCCGAACTGGCGCAGGTGGATCTTGCTGCTCTTGTACGAGCAGTGCTCGGACCACATGACGGAGTACATGGCGAGCTCGGCACCGGTGGGACGGCGGCCGAGGATCTCCCGGATGCGCTCGTACTCGTCCTGCTTCAGGCCGAGTTCGGCCCACGGCTGCTCGGTGTCCGGAGTCTCGGTGGCGTGCTTCACGGAATCGAGTGTCATGACGCGTGAACCAGCTTCTTGAGGATCGAGGTGAAGAATCCGAGGCCGTCGGTGCGGCCGGTCCCGATCAGCGACTCGACGGCGTGCTCGGGATGCGGCATGAGGCCCACGACATTGCCCGCGGCGTTGGTGATGCCGGCGATGTCCCGGAGCGAGCCATTGGGGTTCCAGTCCGCGTAGCGGAACACCACACGGCCCTCCGCCTCCAGCTCGTCGAGGACGCGCTCGTCGGCGACGTAGCGGCCGTCGATGTTCTTCAGCGGGATGCTGATCTCCTGGCCCTGCTCGTAATCGGCGGTCCAGGAGGTCGAGTTGTTCTCGACGCGCAGCTTCTGGTCCCTGCAGATGAAGTGCAGGTGATTGTTGCGCAGCATCGCGCCCGGCAGCAGATGCGTCTCGGTGAGCACCTGGAAGCCGTTGCAGATACCGAGGACCGGAAGGCCGTCCCTGGCACCGGCGATGATCGACTCCATCACGGGCGAGAAGCGGGAAATCGCCCCGGCCCGGAGATAGTCGCCGTAACTGAATCCACCGGGCAGGACGACGGCGTCCACCTGGTGGAGATCCTTGTCACGGTGCCACAGCGGCACCGGTTCGGCGCCGGCGACGCGGACCGCGCGCTGGGTGTCCCGGTCGTCGAGCGTCCCGGGGAAGGTGACGACACCGATACGTGCGGTCACGACTCCACCTTCACGGTGAAGTCCTCGATCACGGTGTTGGCGAGGAAGGTCTCGGCCATCTCGCGGATACGGGCGAGGGCGGCGTCGTCGACCGGCCCCTCCAGTTCGAGCTCAAAACGCTTGCCCTGGCGGACGTCGGCGATTCCCTCGAACCCAAGACGCGGCAGCGCGCGCTGCACCGCCTGGCCCTGGGGGTCGAGGATCTCCGGCTTGAGCATGACGTCGACTACGACGCGTGCCACGGTCACTCCCGGTGGTGTGCTGCGGTGAGATGTCACCACCGTACCCCGCCGAGAAATCTACGCGGGTAGATATTCCAGGATGGTCACGGTATATCCGTCGGCCGGATTGCCTCCGGGACGTCCGGAGGAATTGGCCGAGCGGTTGCGGCGAAAAAGACCGGACCGGTAAATGGAAAAGCATTGACCCCGGCCCTGAGGTTTCGATACAACAACGGGGCCAACGCAGGCCCCAGGCCTTCTCCATTGAAAGGACCGGCATCCATGGCGCAGCGCGTAGTGGTCACGCTCTCCGACGACCTCGACGGCGGTGAAGCGGCGGAAACGGTCTCTTTCGGCCTCGACGGCAAGTCGTACGAGATCGACCTGTCCGCCGGCAACGCCGAGAAGCTCCGCGAGGCCCTCGCGCCCTACGTCGAGGCGGGCCGCCGCCGCAGCCGGCTCGGCAAGGCCTTCAAGCACACCTCGCTCGCCCCCGACCCGGCCGCCGTGCGCGCCTGGGCGCTCTCCCGGGGCTTCGACGTGCCGCCGCGCGGCCGCATCCCCAAGAAGCTCTACGAGGCGTACGCCGAGGCCGGGTGATCCACCGGGCGGCGCCCCGGCGCGAAGGCGGGGGCGCCGCCCGGGAATCACCCGGAAGAAGCGATTGGACAGCGACCCCCGTTGATCCGCTAGAGTTTGGAGCACGCCGAGGGCAGGCCGAAAGGCCGGGCTCCCGGGCCACGCGGGTGTAGTTCAGTAGCAGAACATCCCTCTTCCAGGGGGAAGGCGCAGTGTGCGATCCCTGTCACCCGCTCTGATTGCTCGACCGATCCTGAGGATCGGGTACAGTAGTCGCCGTGCGGACGTGGCTCAGTTGGTAGAGCATCACCTTGCCAAGGTGAGGGTCGCGAGTTCGAATCTCGTCGTCCGCTCTTGAAAGAGGACCCCGGTCGAATCATCGACCGGGGTCCTCTTCGTTTTCCCGGCCGGCGCCGGCGGTGTGACGGTGCCCACAGGGCGGACATCCGAACTCCCCTCCGGCGGGCGGTGATCGCCGCGACGCGGCGCCCCTGCCGTGCTCCGGGGCCGGCCCCGCCCGGGCGTCCGAGCGTGCCGCAGGCGGCCCTGCGGCACTCCGTGGAACCGGAGTTGGCGTCCGCCGGCGAACGCGGCGACGGCCGCCCGTCGGCCCGCGAAGGGGCCCTGGCCCGCGCGGTGCGCCCGTCGCGGGCACCGCGGGACACGACGCGGGCAACCCGCCGTGCCGTGGTGTGTGCCCAAGGCCCCGCGCGTTGGCTATAGTGGATGACGCACCGCACGGGAACGCGCGGAGCAGGCGGACGTAGCTCAGTTGGTAGAGCGCAACCTTGCCAAGGTTGAGGTCGCGAGTTCGAGCCTCGTCGTCCGCTCAACGGGAAGGCCCCGGTCGTGACGACCGGGGCCTTCGGTGTTCCTGGGACGGCTGGGCCGTTCGGCGTCGGTGCGGCCCGCGCATGCCTGTCGCGTCCCCACGGCGTCCCCACCGCACGCCCACCGCACGCCCGCCGCACGGAGAGAAACGGCGGGCACGCGGGCCGCGGGTGGGCTACCAGCTGAGGCCGGTGAGCCGCTCGTACGCCTCGATGTACTTGGCGCGGGTCTGCTCCACCACCTGCTCCGGCAGGGGCGGCGGGGGCTGCTCGCTGCGGCGGTCCCAGCCGGACTCGGCGGAGGTCAGCCAGTCGCGGACGAACTGCTTGTCGTAGGAGGGCTGGGCGTGGCCCGGCTCCCACAGGTCGGCGGGCCAGAAGCGCGACGAGTCCGGGGTCAGCACCTCGTCGGCGATGGTGAGCACCTCACCGTCGAAGCCGAACTCGAACTTGGTGTCCGCCAGGAGGATGCCGCGCTCGCGGGCGATGTCCCGGGCCCGGCCGTAGACCGCGAGGGTGCTCTGGCGCAGCTGCGCCGCGGTGTCGGCGCCGACCCGGCGGGCGACCTCCTCGTAGCTGACGTTCTCGTCGTGCTCGCCCACCTCGGCCTTGGTGGCCGGGGTGAAGATCGGCGCGGGCAGCTCCGAGCCGTCCACCAGGCCCTCGGGGAGGGTCACCCCGCACACCGTGCGGTCGGTGTCGTACTCGAGCAGCCCGGAGCCGGCCAGGTAGCCGCGCGCGACGCACTCGACGGGGATCATGTCCAGCGGCTTGCAGATCGTCGTCCGCCCCTCCCATTCGGCGGGGGCGCCTTCGGGGAGCTCGGTGGACAGCACATGGTGCGGCACCAGGTCGGCGATCTGGTCGAACCACCACAACGACAACCGGGTCAGGACGCGGCCCTTGTCCGGGATCTCGGTGGGCAGCACCCAGTCGTACGCGGACATCCGGTCACTGGCGACCATCACCAGCTCCCCTGCCTCGTTCTGGTACAGCTCGCGCACCTTGCCGGTGTGCAGGTGCACCAGGCCCGGTACTTGCGCGGGCTCGGGCTTGTGGACGAATCCGGACATGGGTCCTCCCCGATCGGTGGTTCGGTTCCCGATTCTCCCGTACCGGTGCCCTGCGGGCGCGACGCGGGGTCAGCCGTGCTTGCAGATGTGGTCCAGGAGGTTGGCGGTGGCGCGCTGGACACGGGGGTCGACGTGGCCCGGGCGGTCCAGCGCCGGGGACCAGGCGAAGGTGCCGGAGGCGAAGACCAGGGCCCCGCCGGGCGCCCGGTACAGGGAGGTCTCCTGGTGCGCTCGGCGGCCCGCCGAGTCCTCGTACGGGGAGTGCGCGAGCAGGATCCGCTCCATGTAGTCCGGCAGCGGTGTGCGCGGGAAGTAACGGTCCGCCTCGCCCGCGACCAGGCCGGGGATCTCGTCGCCCTCCTCGGCGCCGGTGGCCTCCCACAGCCAGTGGCCGGCGTTCCGCACCACCAGCGGGGACGGTTCGGGCACCCGGCCGGCGTACTGCACGCCGATCAGCAGCTGTTCGGGCTCGCCCATGTCGCGCCACAGGGCGCTGCGGCCCGGCGGGTGGCCGCGGCGCTTGCGGCAGCTGAGCAACCGGTCGGGGTCGCCGGACGGGGAGGGGCCGAGCTCGGTCTGCCAGTACATGGTGTTGGCGGACAGGAAGACCAGGGAGGTGCCGCCGTCCCGGGCCGCCTCGACGGCGCGCCGCATGGGGACCGTCCAGTACTCGTCGTGACCGGGGAAGACCATGCCCCGGTAGCGCGAAGGATCGATCCGCCCCGCGTGCAGGTCGCGGGCGTCGGCGTAGGCCAGGTCGTAGCCGTAGCGCTCGGCCCAGCGGATGAAGTCGTAGGCGTGGCCGACGTGCAGCGGGAGCCCCGCGCCCGCGTACGGGCGGTCGAAGGAGACGGTGACCGCGGCCTCCTCCTCGCCCAGCAGGCGGCCCTTCTCGTCCCACGCGTGGTACAGGCTCGCGCCCGTTCGGCCGTCCTCGGGGTAGAGGTTGTACGCCTGCCAGGTGACGTCGGGCAGCAGCAGGAGCAGATCGGCCGGCCGGTCGTCGCGCACGGTGAACGGGATGTGGCTGCGGTAGCCGTCCTGGGTGGTGAGAACGGCGACATACGCGCCGGGCTTCCAGTACGAGGGCACCTGCAGCCGCCAGGACTGCCACCAGTGGTGGCAGGAGACCGTGCGCCCGGCCGCGAGCGGTGTGGGCTGGACGATCCCGGACAGCCGGGGGCTGGACGTGAACTGGGCGGCGCCGTCCCCGCCGTAGTGGCCGATCCGGTAGACGTCGATGCCGAAGCTCTGCGGCGGGTCGACGGTGATCCGGAAGTCGATGGCGTCGCCGGGGGCCACGGAGGCGCCCGGCGCGAAGCCCTTGACCTGGCACCGCACGTCGTCCGCCGCGCGCGGACCGGGTACGCGGGGCGTGCGCCCCACGGTGTCGCCCGGGGAACCCCCGGGTTCCCCACGGCTGGCCGCCAGGTCGACGTACCAGGGCACGACCTGGCCGGTGTCGTCCAGATACTGCTCCGCACCACGCAGCCACGGCACCGGGCCCTGCCCGAAGGGGTCGGTGACCCCGTGCGCCAGTGCCCCGGACTGCCAGCGGCGGACCTGCTCCTTCACCACGATGGTCCCCTCCTCGTCGTCCCCCGAGGTGGTGTGCATGTGCGCACATCCAGCACATCACAGAATGCGCTGACTTGGTTACTGTTCGTGGTGAATTATCGCCAGGATTTCACGCCGGGGCGGACAAACCCCGCCAATTTTCCGTCAGATGAGCCGTATCGGCTTCTCGGGGCGTACGCCCACGGCACTGAGCCAGGAGCGCAGCGGGGCGGCGTCGCCGTTCTCCACGAGCCGGAGCACGGGCCAGGCCAGGTCTCCCTTGCGCACCCCGCCGACCAGCAGGGCCGGTCCGTCCAGCCAGTCCAGGCCCGGGGCGGCGCCGGCGGTGTCCACCGCGGCGCAGCAGACCATCGCGGTCACGTGGTCGGTGAGCAGCTCGCGGCCGGTCCGCGGCGGGAGCAGATGGTAGACGGGCGTGAAAGCGCCCTCGGGCGGGACCTGGCCGGCGGACTCCTCCCGCACGGCCGCCTCGCGCACGGCTTCCTCGCGGGCCACGTGCCGGGTGATGCGGGCCGCCAGCTCCTCGCCGCCGCCCGTGGAGAGCCGCTCCAGCACCCGGGCCAGGGTCGCACGCCCCGGCTCGTCGCAGTCGTCCACCGCGCTCCTCGACCCGCCGGAGGCCACGGATATGCGCCGGCTCCCGGCGACCCCCGCCGGCTCGTGCACCTCGTCCAGGACGCTGACCAGGCGGGAGGCGTCGCTGCGCCAGATGCGGTCCACGACCTCCTGCGGATAGGTGTCCCAGCCGACGGGCGCCCACTCGGGCCCGGACCGTCGCGGGCCGCCGTGGAACAGCCGGGCGGCGAGCAGCGAGGCCGCCTCGTCCACCGTGCCGGGCTCCTCCAGCAGGTCGCACGCCGGGCGCTCGCCGAGGCGGGTCTCGAAGCCCTCGGCCAGCCGGTCCCGCCGGGACAGCTCGGTCAGGGCCGCGACCACGCCCGCGTCGAGGCGGGACGGCCAGCGCCCCATGCGCCAGGCGGGCAGCGCGACCCGGGTCAGCAGCCGGTCCCACCCCGCGTAGGCCAGCCCCACCTGCTCCTGGGCGACGATGCGGAGCCCGTAGTCGACGGCCTGGGCCCGCTCGGAGGCGGAGGCGGCCACCGCGCGCTCCATCTCCGCCGCGTGCGCCCGGCAGCCGCGCAGCAGCAGCTTGGCGACCCAGCCGAGGAACCCGTACGCGGGACGGCGCACGAGGCCGACCGCCGAGGGCTCCCGAGGGGCGGTGGCCACGCCGACGGCGGCGTCCAGGCCGCGCACGAAGCGGCGGGCGGCCGCGATGTCCGGATCGGCGGCCGGGCCCGTGCCCGCCACGACCGGGGCGAGCAGGGCGCGCAGCTCCGCGACCCGCATCCACCACATGAACGGCGAGCCGATCACCAGCGTGGGCGCCTCGGACGGCGCGCTGCGCCGCCGCCGGTGGGTGCGGTCCTCCAGCCAGCTGTCGCAGTCCGGGGTCAGCTCTATCGCGGAGGGGGCCGGCACCTGCAGGCGAACGGCCAGGTCACGCACCATGCGGTACAGATCGGGGGCGGATGCCTCGGAGACGGCCACGGTCGGGCTCACCGCCGGCCTGGCCCGTACGATCACCGCCGCGACACCGGCCGCGAGCAGCAGCACGAGCAGCGCGCCCGCGACCACCGCCAGGCGCAGCACCTCGGACGCGTCGCCGACGATGCGGCCCGTCGCGCCGCCGACCAGCAGTACGACCGCCACCGCCGCGGGCAGCAGCGCGACCGCCAGCGCGGTGCTGCGGATGCGCAGAACGGCGAGCGCGCGTGACCGCGCGTGACCCTCACCTGCTTCCCCGGCCAACGGTGTGCTCACCCCCAAGCTGCTGACGCGACTGCATGCCCCCACTGTCGCACCGCCCACCGACACCGCAATGCCGGTAGGGCCGATAGTGCGGTGACAGCGGCGTTCCACAGTGCGCTTGCCGGGCACAGTAGTTGGGCTCGGGGCTCACGTCAGCAGGATGGCGAAGGCATCACCCCTTGGAGTGGCCTTGCCCGCTGATTCAGGCCTGGGCGGCCTTCTCTGCGATATCCGAACGGTGGTGCGAGCCCTTCAGCCCGATACGTCCCACCGCCCGGTAGGCGCGCTCCCTGGCCTCGGCCAGATCGGCACCGGTGGCCGTGACGGACAGTACGCGGCCGCCGGCGCTCACCACGCGGCCCTCCGCGTCCGCCTTGGTGCCCGCGTGCAGCACGTAGGCGTGCTCGTCCCGCTCCGCGACCTCGTCCAGGCCCGTGATCGGGTCGCCGGTGCGGGGGGTGCCCGGGTAGTTCTCGGAGGCGACGACCACCGTCACGGCGGCGCCGTCGCTCCAGCGCAGCGGCGGGAAGTCAGCCAGCCGGCCGGCCGCCGCGGCGCGCAGCAGGCCCGCCAGCGGGGTCCTCAGCCGGGCGAGCACGACCTGGGTCTCCGGGTCGCCGAAGCGCGCGTTGAACTCGATCACCCGCACACCGCGCGAGGTGATCGCCAGCCCCGCGTACAGCAGTCCGGCGAACGGGGTGCCCCGGCGGCGCAGCTCGTCGACGGTCGGCTGGAGCACCGTGCGCTCCACCTCCTCGACCAGCCGCGGATCGGCCCACGGCAGCGGGCTGTACGCGCCCATGCCGCCGGTGTTGGGACCCTCGTCGGCGTCCTGGGCGCGCTTGAAGTCCTGCGCGGGCTGCAGCGGGACCACGGTCTCGCCGTCGGTGACGGCGAACAGCGAGACCTCGGGGCCGTCCAGGTACTCCTCGATGACGACGCGCTCGCAGGAGTTGGCGTGCGCCCGGGCGGCCTCCAGGTCGTCGGTCACCACGACGCCCTTGCCCGCGGCCAGGCCGTCGTCCTTCACGACGTACGGGGCGCCGAAGGCGTCCAGCGCGTCGTCCACCTCGGCGGGGGTGGTGCACACGTAGGAACGGGCGGTCGGCACGCCGGCCGCGGCCATCACGTCCTTGGCGAAAGCCTTCGAGCCCTCCAGGGCCGCGGCCTGCCCGGACGGACCGAAGCAGTCGATGCCGCGGGCGCGCACGGCGTCGGCCACACCCGCCACGAGGGGGGCCTCCGGGCCCACCACGACGAAGTCGGCGCCGAGCCGCTCGGCGAGATCCGCCACGGCCGCGCCGTCCAGGGCGTCGACCGCGTGCAGCTCCGCCACCTCGGCGATGCCGGCGTTCCCGGGCGCGCAGTGCAGCGACTCCACGTCGGGGTCGAGGGAAAGGGCACGGCACAGGGCGTGTTCGCGGGCTCCGCCGCCGATCACAAGCACGTTCACGGTGCCCAGGGTATCGGCTGCCGCCGTCCGCCCCGCGGGCCGGTCGCCACGGCTCCCGGGTCACTCTTTCGGGTGCTCGCAGCGCGGACCCATACCTGATCAAGCAACTCGTAAGGGCGGAAACTGCCGGATGACGCTCGCGGCGTCAGCCGTTCGGCGGTAAGAAGGTGCCTCGTCGTCGGAAGTCGCGAGGGAGCGTGCAGGTGAGCCAGCCGGACATGTATCCCGAGGAGGTCCCCCGGGAGAAGCCGAAGCGGCGCGCGCTGCACAGGCAGGAGGACCTGCGGGCGCTGCCCTTCCCGCTCGGCGACTGGGGGGAGCCGGCCGAGCGGCTGGAGGAGCTCTACCGCTGGGTGGAGGCGGACGCCCTGCGCACCGTCGAGTGGTACCTCGCCGACCGCCTGCGCAAGCGCCGCTGGGCCCGATCGCTCCGGGTCGGCGCGGCCCTCTTCGCCACGTCCGGCGCCGTCCTGGCCGTCATGGGCGCGGGCGGCCGCATCCGCTGGGCGTACGCCGCCCTGGTGCTGGCCGTCGTGTGCGTGGGCCTGGACCGCTACCTCGGGCTGACGGCCGGCTGGATGCGGGACATGGCGACCGCCCAGGCCGTACAGCGCCGGATGGAGGCGCTGCGTTTCGACTGGGCGTCCGAGTCGGTCCGCGAGGTCCTGGGCCCGACGGAGGGGACGGCGGCCGAGGCCGCCGAGCGCTGCCTGTCGGTGCTGCGCCGCTTCAGTGAGGACGTCTCGGAGCTCGTGCGCTGCGAGACCGCCGACTGGATGGTGGACTTCCGGGCCGGCGCCGCCCCGCTGCGGACCCAGTCCCTCACCTGGGCGGGGAGCACCCGGGGCACGGAGGGCGCCGCGTCCGGCAGCGGCGGCCGGTTCCCGCTGCTGCCCGGCGGACGGCCGAGCATGCCGCGCCAGCGCCCCCCGGAGGGCCCCCGAGCGAGCTGACCGCCGCCGGGAGCGCCCCGGGCCCGGGTCTAACTGAAGACGATCATCGAACCCTGACCCAGCGCACGCGTCGCCGCCGCGTGCAGCCCCAGCCACACGTGGCGCTCCCGCGCGAAGGGGCTGCCGTCGTGGTGCGCGGGCGGGGCCGCCGGCTCCTCCAGTTCGGTGGGTCCGGCGGGCGGCGCAGGGGCGGGCGGCGGGTTGCGCGGGTCGATGCCGATCACCGGGGCGACGAACTCGAGCTCGCGCAGCAGGCCGTGGGCGGAGCCCAGTGGGCCGCCGGCGTCGAGGAGTTCGTCGTTGACCAGCGGGTGGGCGAAGTCGAGGGGGACGTACGCGCCCGCGTGGTCGTAGTGCCAGACGAGGTGCGACTGCTGGGCGGTGGTCTCGAACATCTCCAGCAACTGCTCGTAGTCGCCGCCGAGTTCGTCGACCGGGGCGATCGCGAGGCCCTGGATGTGCAGCAGGTACGCGCGGCGCAGGAAGTGCAGCGCGTCGTAGTCGAAGCCCGCGACCGGAGCCACGTCGCCGGACAGGCCCGGCATGTAGCTGTAGACGGGCACCGGGGGGAGACCGGCGTCGTTCAACACCTTGTCATAGCGGGCGATCTCCTCGGCGAACGGGTTGTCGGGGCTGTGGCAGAGCACGTCCACCAGGGGAACCAGCCACAAGTCGCAGGCCACAGGCGCTCCAAGTCCTTCCGTGCGTGGTCGGACCAGCGTAGTGGGCGGCGGCCGTTCCTACCGGCCCGCGGCCAGTCGCCGCATGAGCGCGAGGGAATGGTCGTCGAACTCCTCGACGACTCGCTGGGCCGCCTCCGTGTCCCGCTTCTCGATCGCGGTGACCAGGGCCACGTGGTCCGACCAGCACAGACCCGCCACGTCCGGCCGGCCGCGCAGATAGGGCACCGCGTACACCCAGGTCTGGGTGCGGATCCGGTCGAGGAACTCGCCGACGTGGGCGTTCCCGGCCAGCGCGGTCAGCTCGCGCCAGAAGCGGATGTCGTAGCCGATGAGGACGTCCAGCTCGCCGGCCCGGGAGGCGCGCGACGCCGCCTCGGCCCGGCGCCGTACGGAGGCCAGCTCCTTGGGGTCCACCTCGCGCATGCCGCGCGCGGCGATGCGGCGGAAGATCCCCTCGACGACGAGGGTGCGCGCCTCGACCATGGAGCGGAACTCGGCGTCGGTGAAGCGCCGTACCTGGAAGCCGCGGTGGTGCTCGACGTCGAGCAGCCCCTGAGCCGCCAGGTCGACCAGGGCCTCGCGGACCGGGGTCGCGGACACGCCGTACAGCTCCGCGATCTCCTTGACCGTGAAGTGCCGCCCGGCCGTCATCCGCCCGGTGAGCACCTCGTCGCGGAGCGCGTCGGCTATCTGCTGCCGCAGACTGCTCCGTCGGACGGTTCCGCCCGCTGGGCCTTCCGGCATGCCGGTGCCTCCCTACAAGATGTGGCGGTGCGCTTACGGCTCCGCCACACCTTATGCGAGGCCGGGCCGCGAGTGGTCCACACCTGTGGTGCGGCTCACCCGCGGCCCCGGCACCCGCCGGGCGCGCTCAGCGTGTGTGCTCGTCGGCGACGGCCAGCGCCGCGTCGAGGAGCGCCAGACCCTCCTTGGCCTCGGCCTCGGTGATGTTGCAGGCGGGCACCACATGGGTGCGGTTCATGTTGACGAACGGCCACAGGCCGCTCTTCTTGCAGGCCGCCGCGAAGGCCGCCATGGGGGCGTTCGCCTCGCCCGCCGCGTTGTAGGGGACCAGCGGCTCGCGGGTCTCGCGGTCGCGCACCAGCTCCACCGCCCAGAAGGCGCCCAGGCCGCGCACCTCGCCGACCGAGGGGTGGCGTTCGGCGAGCTCCCGCAGGCCCGGGCCGATCACCTTCTCACCGAGCGCGGCGGCGTGCCCGACGACGCCCTCGTCCTCCATCACCCGGATCGTGGCGACGGCGGCGGCGCAGGCCAGCGGGTGGCCGGAGTAGGTCAGGCCGCCCGGGTAGGGGCGGGTGGCGAAGGTCGCGGCGATCTCCTCGCTGATCGCGACACCACCGAGCGGCACATAGCCGGAGTTGACGCCCTTGGCGAAGGTGAGCAGGTCGGGGGTGACGTCGAACTGCTCGGCGGCGAACCAGCTGCCGGTGCGGCCGAAACCGGCCATGACCTCGTCGAGGACGAAGACGATCCCGTACCGGTCGCAGATCTCGCGGACGCCGGCCAGGTAGCCCGGCGGCGGCACCATGATGCCCGCGGTGCCGGGCACCGTCTCCAGGACGATCGCGGCGACGGTCTGCGGGCCCTCGAAGACGATGGTGTCCTCGAGGTGCTGCAGCGCGCGGTCGCGCTCCTGCTCCTCGGTCTCCGAGTGGAACGGCGAACGGTAGAGGAACGGCGCCCAGAAGTGGACGACGCCGGCCGCGCCGCTGTCGGAGGGCCAGCGGCGCGGGTCGCCGGTGAGGTTGATCGCGGCCGAGGTGGCGCCGTGGTACGAGCGGTACGCGGAGAGCACCTTGGGACGGCCGGTGTGCAGCCGGGCGAGCCGTACCGCGTTCTCGACGGCCTCGGCGCCGCCGTTGGTGAAGAAGATCTTGTCCAGGTCGCCGGGCGTGCGCTCGGCGATCAGCCGGGCGGCCTCGGAGCGGGCCTCCAGGGCGAAGGCGGGCGCGAAGGTGACGAGCTTCGCGGCCTGCTCCTGGATGGCGGCGACGACCACGGGGTGCTGGTAACCGATGTTGGTGAACACCAGGCCGCTGGTGAAGTCCAGGTACCGGTTGCCGTCGTAGTCCCAGAAGTACGCGCCCTCGGCCCCGGCGACCGGCAGCGGGTCGATCAGTCCTTGCGCGGACCAGGAGTGGAAGACGTGGGCGCGGTCGGCGGCCTTGACGGCGGCACCGGTCTCGGGGTCGGCGAAAGGAGGGGTCATGCGCCCAGGCTAAGCAACGGCCCGGGCGCACGACATTGGCACCCTGTATGACGGTGGCCGCGCGCGCCGACAGGTTGTAGCGCGCGCCGCCGCCGTCGTCCGAAGCGTCGTCCGGAAGCGTCGCCTGGAGGCGTCGCCCGGAGGCGTCGCTCAGAGGAAGGAGTTGATCTCGATGGTCTCGGTGCGGCCGGGGCCGACGCCGATGGCCGAGATCGGGGCGCCGGACATCTCCTCCAGCGCCTTGACGTACGCCTGGGCGTTCTTCGGCAGGTCGGAGAAGGTCTTCGCCTTGCTGATGTCCTCGCTCCACCCGGGCAGGGTCTCGTAGACCGGCTTGGCGTGGTGGAAGTCCGTCTGGCTGAACGGCAGTTCCTCGACGCGCTTGCCGTCGATCTCGTAGGCGACGCAGACCGGGATCTGCTCCCAGCCGGTGAGCACGTCGAGCTTGGTGAGGAAGAAGTCGGTGAGGCCGTTGACCCGGGTCGCGTAGCGGGCGATCACCGCGTCGAACCAGCCGCAGCGGCGGTCGCGGCCGGTGGTGACGCCGCGCTCGCCGCCGATGCGGCGCAGCGCCTCGCCGTCCGCGTCGAACAGCTCGGTCGGGAACGGGCCGGCGCCGACGCGGGTGGTGTAGGCCTTGAGGATGCCGATCACCCGGTTGATCTTGGTGGGGCCGATGCCGGAGCCGGTGCAGGCGCCGCCGGCCGTCGGGTTGGACGAGGTCACGAAGGGGTACGTGCCGTGGTCGACGTCCAGCAGGGTGCCCTGGCCGCCCTCGAGGAGGACGACCTTGCCCTCGTCGAGCGCGGTGTTGAGGAGCAGCGTGGTGTCGGCGACGTAGTCCTTGATCTGCTCCGCGTAGGCCAGGTACTCCTCGACCACCTGGTCGATGCTGATGGCACGGCGGTTGAAGATCTTGATCAGGACCTGGTTCTTGTCGTGGAGGGCCGCCTCGACCTTCTGACGGAGGATCGACTCGTCGAAGAGGTCCTGGACCCGGATGCCCACGCGGTTGATCTTGTCGGCGTAGGCGGGGCCGATGCCGCGGCCGGTGGTGCCGATCTTGCGCTTGCCGAGGAAGCGTTCCGTCACCTTGTCGAGCGTCTGGTGGTACGGCGTGATCAGATGCGCGTTACCGCTGATGAGGAGCTTGGACGTGTCGACGCCGCGCTCGTTCAGCCCGCTCAGCTCGGAGAGCAGGACCGCCGGGTCGACAACGACCCCGTTGCCGATGACCGGGGTGCACCCCGGTGACAGGATCCCGGAAGGCAGGAGGTGGAGCGCATACTTCTGGTCGCCGACGACGACCGTGTGGCCGGCGTTGTTGCCGCCCTGGTAGCGCACCACGTAATCCACGGAGCCACCGAGCAGGTCGGTGGCCTTTCCCTTGCCCTCATCACCCCACTGAGCACCGAGCAGCACAAGTGCGGGCACAGGCGTACACCCCTTCCGGGCGGGGCATGTCCAACGTGGCTCCCCATGGCGGGGAGAGCCGTCGGACCGGTGCCCCGGAAATAGACGAAGCCCCTGGCGCAAGGCAGCGCAAGGGGCTCTTGCACCGAGATGTTACCTGAGGAAGGACCAAGGTGTCGGCTCAGCGACCGTCCGGGCAGCCTCTGCTCGTGGTCATCGACCCTGCCGCCCGTGTCATGGACGGCGAATCCGTACGCATCGCGAAGGACGTGCTGTGCGGGGGAGCCCCCTCCGTGAAGATCGCTCTTCCGGAGTCCGAGGAGGAGGCCGTCCGGGTGCTGGAGCACCGGGGCCGGCGGCGCCCGGTGGTCGTGGGCGACGACGCGGCGCTGCTGCGCACGGTACGGACGCTGCACTCGGCCCGGGGGCTGGGCGAGGCCGTCGTCGGCCTGGTGCCGGTCGGACGGCGGACCGGCCTGGCGCGGGCGCTGGGCGTGCCGGGCGGGGCGGTGAGCGCGGCGCGCGCGGTGCTGGACGGGGCGGAGCGCGAGCTGGACCTGCTGCTCGACGACAGCGGCGGCATCGTGCTGGGCGCGCTGCGCATCGGCTCGGCGACGCCCGCATGGTGGACACCGGTCGAGCGCCGGGCCCGCTCACTGGCCCGCACGCTGAGCCTGAACGGCCACTCCCCGCACCTGGGGCTGGGGATGCGCGGCGGCCACCGGCTGCGGATCGAGGCGGACGGCGTGGTGCTGGCCGACCTGGACGACTGCGTCGAGGAGGTGTCGGTCTCCACGGCGGTGCCCGGCGTCGCCGAGGTGCTGGTCCGCAGGGAGGGCGTGGCGCCCACGGGGCCGGTGCACGCCCGGAGCGTCACCGTCTCCGGACGGGACTTCCGCTACACGGCGGACACCGCACCGGCCGGCCCCGTCCGGCGCCGCACCTGGACGGTGGTGCCCTCGGCCTGGCGGCTGACCGTCCCGCGGTCGGCCTACTAGGCCGACCTGAGGGTCGTCACAGGACGCCCTGTTCGCGCAGCTCCGACTTGCGCTCGCGCCAGCGGGCCATCATGTCCACGAGTTCGTCCTGCAGGAAGTCGAAGAAGGCCGCCGTCTCCGCGAGCCGCCGGCCGGCCGCGGTGTCCGGGCCGAGCGTGTCGATGCCGGAGCGCAGGGTGTTCTCCCAGCGGGCGAGGACCTGGTCGCGGCGGGTGAAGGTCTCGTACCACTGGTCGCTGTGCACCCGGTAGCGCTCGCGCCGTGAGCCCGGCTCGCGTTCGCGGGTGAGCATGCCGACCTGCGCCAGGTAGCGGACCGCGCCGGAGACGGCGGCCGGGCTGGCCTGGAGCCGTTCGGACAGCTCGGCGGCGCTCAGCACGCCGGTGTCCGAGGCGAGGAGCGCCGCGAACACGCGCGCCGCCATGCGCTGCATGCCCGCCTCGACCAGCTCCGCCGCGAAGCGCTCGACGAACGTCATCGGCTCCAAGGAATCCTCCGCCACCGTCATCGCCTCCCGTCCCGAAGTTTATACACTTCCTTAACTTCACAAATTTGTGAATCTACTGTACGTTCGGAATCATGACGAAGGCAATCAGTGTGGCCGGACTGCACAAGTCCTTCGGCCGCACGCACGCGCTGGACGGCCTCGACCTGGCCGTCGAAGAGGGAGAGGTGCACGGCTTCCTGGGGCCCAACGGCGCCGGCAAGTCCACCACCATCCGGATCCTGCTCGGGCTGCTGCGCGCGGACCGGGGGGCGGCCCGGCTGCTCGGCGGCGACCCGTGGCGCGACGCCGTCACGCTGCACCGGCGCCTGGCCTACGTCCCCGGTGACGTCACCCTGTGGCGCAACCTCAGCGGGGGCGAGGCCATCGACCTCCTGGGGCGGCTGCGCGGCGGGCTGGACGAGGCGCGCAGGCGGCGGTTGCTGGAGCGCTTCGAGCTGGACCCGACGAAGAAGGGGCGGGCGTACTCCAAGGGCAACCGTCAGAAGGTGGCGCTCGTCGCCGCGTTCGCCTCCGACGTGGACCTGCTGATACTCGACGAGCCCACCTCCGGCCTCGACCCGCTGATGGAGGAGGTCTTCCGCGAGTGCGTCCGCGAGGAACGCGACCGCGGCCGGACGGTGCTGCTGTCCAGTCACATCCTCGGCGAGGTCGAGGCGCTGTGCGACCGGGTCAGCATCATCCGGGGCGGCCGCACGGTGGAGACGGGGAGCCTCGGCGAGCTGCGGCACCTCACCCGCACCTCGGTCACCGCGGAGCTGGCAGGCCGGGCGGATGGCCTCGGCGGGCTGCCGGGCGTGCACGGCCTCGAGGTGCGCGGCGACCACGTGCGGCTCCAGGTCGACACCGACAAGCTCGACGCCGTGCTGCGCCGGCTGGGCGAGACGGGGGTGCGCAGCCTCACCAGCACTCCGCCGACGCTGGAGGAGCTGTTCCTGCGGCACTACGAGAACGGCGGTGACGGCCCTGAAGGCCTTGAGGGCCCGGCCGTCGCCGCCGGCGCCCTCGCGGCGGACGCGAAGGCCCGGCGATGAACGCCCTCACCGGGACGGGCACGCTCACCCGGCTCGCACTGCGCAGGGACCGCGTCATGATCCCCGCGTGGGTCGTGCCGATAGCGCTGCTGGTCGCGTCCACCGCCTCGGCCTTCGGCGGCCTCTACGACACCCCGGCGGAACGCGCCGGGGTCGCGGCGAGCACCGCGGGCAACGGCTCGCTGCGCGCCCTGTACGGGCCGGTGTTCGACACGGGCATCGGCGGCCTGACGGCCTGGCGCATGATGGCCTTCGGCTCGGCGCTGGCGGGGCTGATGGCGATCCTGCTGGTCGTCCGGCACACCCGGGAGGAAGAGGAGGCCGGCCGGCTGGAGCTGGTCGGCGCGGGCGCCGTCGGACGCCGGGCGCCGCTGGCCGCCGCCCTGGTCACCGGCTTCGGCGCCGCACTGCTCCTGGGGCTGCTGGTCACCCTGGCCCTGCTCGGGCAGGGCACGGGGGGCGCGGTCGCCTTCGGGATCGCCTTCGCGGGCGCGGGCTGCACCTTCGCCGCGGTCGCGGCCGTCGCGGCGCAGCTGACGGAGAGCGCCCGTGCGGCCCGGGGCATCTCGGGCGCGGTCCTCGGCCTCGCCTTTCTGACCCGCGCCGTCGGTGACGCCGGGAGCGGCACCCTGACCTGGCTCTCGCCGCTGGGCTGGGCGGAGAACATCCGCCCCTTCGCGGACGAACGCTGGTGGGTGGCCGCCCTGTTCGCGGCCTGGGCCGCCGGTCTCGTCGCTGTCGCGTACGCCCTGGTGGCCCGGCGCGACATCGACGCCGCCCTGCTGCCGCCCCGTCCCGGTCCGGCCGCCGCCGGTCGCCGTCTGCGTTCCGCCCAGGGGCTGGCCTGGCGGCTGCAGCGCGGCTCGCTGTGGGGATGGACGGCGGGCTTCGCGGTGGGCGGCGCCGCGCTGGGCGGCCTCGCCGACGGAGCCGCCGACCTCGTCCGGGACAACGAGCGGCTCGCCGACGTCATGCGCGACATGGGCGGCGCCTCCGGGCTGGTCGACTCCTACCTCGCCTCCATGACCGGGGTGATGGGGATGATCGCCGCGATCTACGCCGTCCAGGCCGTGCTCCGGCTCCAGGGCGAGGAGAACTCCGGCCGCGCCGAGCCCGTCCTCGCCACGGGGGTGGGCCGGGTGCGCTGGGCCGCGGGCCATGCGCTGCTCGCCTTCGCCGGTTCCGTCCTCCTCATGGCCGTCTCCGGCTTCACCATGGGGCTCGGCTACGGGGCGACGACCGGCGACGTCGGCGGTCAGACAGGGCGGCTGACCGGGGCCGGCCTGGTGCAGCTGCCCGCGGTCTGGTTCGTGGCCGCGGTGGCACTGCTGCTGTACGGCGCGGCGCCGAAGGCCGCGCGGGCGAGCTGGGGGGTGGCGTCGCTGACGCTCGCCATCGGGCTCTACGGGCCCGCGCTCAGGCTCTCGCCCTGGGTGATGGACCTGTCCGTCTTCACGCACCTGCCGAAGGTGCCCTCGGCGGACGTCACCGTGGCCCCACTGGCGGTGCTCACCGTGCTGGCCCTCGCGCTCGCCGCCCTGGGCCTCGCGGCGCTGCGCCGCCGCGACATCACCGCCTGAGCCGCGGGACCCGGCCCGATGGCCGGGTCCCGCGGCCGTACCGGGCCAGGGCCCCGGCCGGGCCTAGCAGGTGACGCGCAGTTCGCGCAGACCCCGGATGACGTAGCCCTCGTGCCAGGCGGGCTCCGCCGCGAGCTGCAGTCGCGGGGCGCGGCGCAGCAGCGCGGTGAAGGACGCGGCGAGCTCGATGCGGGCGAGCGGGGCGCCGAGGCAGTAGTGGATGCCGGCGCCGAAGGTGATGTGCGGGTTGTCGGCGCGGGAGAGGTCCAGCCGGTCGGGGTCGGCGAAGCGCTCCGGGTCGCGGTTGGCGGAGCCGAAGAGCAGCGCCACCTCGCTGCCGCGCGGGATCACCGTGCCGCCCACCTCGATGTCGTCCAGCACCCAGCGCTCGAACATCTGCAGCGGGGTGTCGAAGCGCAGCAGCTCCTCGATCGCCGTGGGCAGCAGCTCCTCCGGTGCCGCACGCAGCTCCGCCAGCTGGGCGGGGTGCCGGAAGAGCGTCCACCAGCTGTTGCCGGTGGTGTTGACGGTCGCCTCGTGGCCCGCGTTCAGCAGCAGCACGCAGGTGGAGACCATCTCCTGCTCGCTGAGCCGGTCGCCCTCGTCGTGCGCGGCGATCAGCGCGCTGATCAGGTCCTCGCCGGGCGTCTTGCGCCGTTCGGCGATCAGCTCGCGCAGGTAGGCGGAGAACTCCTCGCTGGCGCGGACCGCCTTGCGCGCGGCCTCCTCGGAGGGGTTGAGCTCGAACATCCCCACGATGTCGGCCGACCAGGGCCGCAGCAGGTGCCGGTCCGCGGCCGGTATCCCCAGCATCTCGGCGATGACGGCCACCGGCAGCGGCTCCGCGACCATGGCGATGAGGTCGCCGCCGCCCTCCGCGACCAGCCGCTCCACCAGTTCCCCGGCGAGCCGCTGCACGGTCGGCGTGAGCCGCTCGACCGTGCGCGGGGTGAACGCCTTGGAGACCAGCCGCCGGATACGGGTGTGGTCGGGGGCCTCGAGGTCGAGCAGACCGTTGCCGTTGAGCGTGGTGAAGGGTTCGTGCTCCGGCGGCGGCGCGGTCCGGCCGAACTCCTCGTGGGTGAAGCGGTGCAGATACGTCCGCCCGAGCCGCCGGTCCCGCAGCAGCGCGCTGACGTCCGCGAAGTGCGGGATGAGCCACTGCCCGCTCGGCTCGAACCAGTGGGCGCGCCCCTGCGCGCGCAACCGGGCGTAGGCCGGGTAGGGGTCGGCGACGAACTGCGGCGACCAGGGATCGAAGGCGGTGGCGGTGCTGCTCATGTGCGGAGACTACCCTCCGCCCGCTCAGCCGCCCGGGGTGACCAGCCGCGCCTCGTAAGCGAAGACCGCCGCCTGGGTCCGGTCGCGCAGCCCCAGCTTCACCAGGACCCGGCTCACATGGGTCTTGACCGTCGACTCGGCGACCACCAGATGATCGGCGATCTCCGCGTTGGACAGCCCCTGGGCGACCAGCACCAGCACCTCCGTCTCGCGCTCGGTGAGCTCCCCGACCCGGTCCTGCGCGGGCGGCCGGGGCGTGCCCAGCCGGTTGAACTCGGTGATCAGCCGCTTGGTGATCGCCGGGGCGAGCAGCGCGTCGCCGGCCGCCACGATCCGCACGCCGTCCGCGAGCTGGCGGGCCGAGGCGTCCTTGAGCAGGAAGCCGGACGCGCCCGCGCGCAGCGCCTGGTAGACGTACTCGTCGAGGTCGAAGGTGGTCAGCACGAGCACCTTCGCGTCGGCGTCCGCGGCGACGATCTCCCGGGTGGCCTCCAGCCCGTTGAGCTCGGGCATGCGGATGTCCATCAGCACGACGTCCGGCCGCAGCGCCGCGACCTGCTCGACCGCCTGCCGCCCGTCGACGGCCTCGCCGACCACTTCGATGTCCGGTTGGGCGCCCAGCAGCACCGAGAAGCCCTCGCGGACCATCATCTGGTCGTCCGCGATCAGCACCCGGATGGTGTTCCCGCTCATGCGCGCTCCCCGGGGACCGGGATGAACACGGTGACCTCGTAGCCGCCGTCCTCGGTCGGCCCGTCGGTCATCTCGCCGCTCAGCATCGCCACCCGCTCCCGCATGCCGGCGATCCCGTGCCCGGCGCCCGGCGAGGGTTTGACCAGCCCGCGCGGCGGGCCGTTGACGACGCGCAGCCCGAGCCCGCCGAGGACGTAGCTGACCTCGACCCGGGCGGCGGCGCCCGGCGCGTGCCGCAGCGTGTTGCTCAGTGCCTCCTGGATGATCCGGTACGCCGACAGCTCCACGCCCTGCGGGAGCTCGCGCACCGCGCCCGTCACCGTCCGCTCCACGTCCAGCCCCGCCTCGCGCACATTGGCCACGAGCCGGTCGAGGTCGGCGAGGGTCGGCTGCGGCGCGTCGGGGGCCTGGTAGTCCTCGGCGCGTACGACCCCGAGGACGCGGCGCAGCTCGGTCAGGGCGACGACGGCGTTCTCGCGGATGATCGAGAAGCTCTTGGTCAGCTCCTCGGGCGGGTTCTCCACGCGGTACGGCGCGGCCTCCGCCTGGATCGCGATCACGGACATGTGGTGGGCGACGACGTCGTGCAGCTCGCGGGCGATGGTCGTGCGCTCCTCCAGCAGCGTGCGCCGGGTCCGCTCGACCTCGGTCACGGCGACCTGGGCGGCGACCTCCTGCCGGGACTGGCGCAGCCCGCGCACCGCCGACACGACCGACAGCACGACCGCGGAGAGGAAGATCATGATGAACGGGTCCGAGCCGTACGAGCCCGACAGCGGCTGGAAGACCAGTGCCAGGGCGGCGGTGAGCAGCCACATCTCGGCGGCCACCCGCGCCCGGGTGCGCGCCGCCACCACGGCCAGCACCGTCAGGTGCGCGACGAAGCCGGTGTCCGTCCACGGGTAGGTGGACGACCACGAGTCACCGCTGAACACGCCGGTGAGCACCGTGGCCCCGACGGACAGCCACCACGCCCCGATCGGCCGGAACATCGTGGTGAGCAGGGGCACGGCGATCAGCAGGGCCAGCACCGGGCCGCCCGGCCCGCCCTGGCTCTCCATGGAGACGAACATCAGGAAGAAGGTGAAGGCGGTCAGCGCCGCGTGCGGCAGCCAGCGCCCGTACCCCCGGAGCCTGCGCGGCACCACGGCGAGCAGCGCGTGCCCTTCCCGCAGCGGCGCCATCGGCCGGAAGGCGAAGGCATCGGTGATCAGATCGTGCCGCAGCCCGCTGAGGGCACCGCGGGCCATGCGGAGCTCGGTCCGCAGCGAGGTCTGGCTTGTCTCGGTCACGCTCTCACGGTAGGGACTCCGTACGTCGCCGTCGTCACCTGCGAAGACGATGTACCGGCGTCATCCTCAAGGAGGACCCCACACGGGAGGAGGCCTCACCAGGCGAGCTGGGCGATCTCCTCGGCGACCACGGCGGCCGCGTCCGCCGCCGGGTCGATCACCGGGAAGTGGCCCACGCCCTCCAGCAGGGTCAGCTGGACCTCCTCCCCCGCCTTCGCCGAGGCCGCCGCGAAGGCCTCCGCGACCTGGGGCGGGACGACCTCGTCGCAGTCGCCGTGCACGACGGTCACGGGGATGCCGGTGGGGAGCAGCGCGGCCGGGTCGGTCTCCGCCCGGCGCTCGGCGAGCAGTTCGGGCCCGCCGAGGAGTTGGGCGACCGCTCCGGAGCACACGTCGCGCGCGACGGCGGCCTCGAAGTCGGCGATGGGCGCGAGCGCCACCACCCCGCGCAGCGCGGGCGCGACGGGGCGGTGCCAGCGCGAGCCGGCCGGCAGCACGTGCCGGGCGGCCGCCCACAACGCGAGGTGCCCGCCCGCCGAGTGACCGGTCAGCACGATCCGCCGGACGTCCACGCTCTCGGCGCCGAGGGCGGTCACGGCCAGCCCCGGCACCGCGTCGGTGGCGGCCGCCACGTCGTCGAAGGTGTCCGGCCAGCGGCCCGCGGCCGTACCGCCGTTGCCCCGGCGGTACTCCACCGAGGCCACCGCGAAGCCGTGCCGGGCGAGCAGGGCGGCCAGCGGCGAGACGTGCGTCCTGTCGTACGCCGCCCGCCAGGCGCCGCCGTGCAGCAGCACGACCAGCGGCCCCGGCCGGGTGCCGCCGGCCGCGTGCCGCGGGCGGTAGAAGTCCACGACCTGGTCCGGGTGGTCACCGTAGGCGGCGGTGGCGTCCGGCGGGACGGGGGCGTGCGAGAACGCGGACGCCTCCTCGGCCGCGATCCGCTCCGCGGGGTCCCGCGGAGCGGACGTCGGCCCCACCGCGTCGGCGCGGCCGTCGGCGCGTGCCGGAATGGTGTCGCTCGACGAGGTGGGGTCGGACATGCGTTACCGCGTTCCTTCCAGGACCTGGGCCAGCACCCGCGCCGCCCGCTCCGCGTCGGCGAAGCGCGTGTACAGCGGGGTGAATCCGAAGCGGAGGATATCCGGCTCACGGAAGTCGCCGACGACGCCCCTGGCAATCAGCTCCCCCATCACCGCGCCCGCGTCGGAGCAGCGCAGCGCGACCTGGCTGCCCCGCTCCGCGTGCGCGGCCGGGGTGACCGACCGTACGACGCCCTCCGGTACGTATGCCGCGACGCACTCCAGGAAGAAGTCGGTGAGCGCGAGGCTCTTGGCCCGGACGGCGTCCAGGGACACGCCGTCCCAGACGTCGAGAGCCGTGTCCAGCGCCAGCAGCGACAGGATCTCCGGGGTGCCGACGCGGCCGCGGACGCTGCCGTCGGCGGGCCGGTAGGCGGCCTCCATCGCGAACGGGTCGCGGTGGGAGTTCCAGCCGGGCAGCGGGGAGTCGAAGCGCGGCTGCAGGTCACGGCGGACGTACAGGTACGCGGGCGCGCCGGGGCCGCCGTTGAGGTACTTGTACGTGCAGCCGACGGCCAGGTCCACGCCGTGCTCGTCCAGGCCGACCGGCAGGGCGCCGGCCGTGTGGCAGAGGTCCCAGACCACCAGGGCTCCGGCCGCGTGCACGGCGGCGGTGGTGCCCGGCAGGTCGTGCAGCCGGCCGGTGCGGTAGTCGACGTGGTTGACCAGCGCGACGGCGGTGCGCGGGCCCGCCGCGGCGGCGATGTCCGCGGCGTCGACCGCGCGGATCGTGCACCCGGTCATGCGGGCCGCGGACTCCGCGATGTACCCGTCCGTGGGAAAGGTGGTGGCGTCGACCAGCACCTCGTCGCGGGCCGGGTCGGTCTGCCGGGCCATCCGGACGGCGCCGACGACGGCCTTGAAGACGTTGACGCTGGTGGAGTCGCCGGCCACGATCTGGCCGGGGGCGGCGCCGGTCAGCGCGCCGATGCGGTCGCCGATCCGCTCCGGCGCCGTCCACCAGCCGCTCTCGGTCCAGGAGCGGATGCGCAACCGCCCCCACTCGCGCCCGACGACGTCGGCCATGCGGTCCTGCACGCCCGCGGGCAGCGCGCCCAGGGAGTTGCCGTCCAGGTAGACGGTGGCGTCGTCCAGGACGAAGCGGTCGCGGAGCTTGGCCAGCTCGTCGGCGGTGTCGAGACGGGCGGCCTTCGCCGCGGGGGACTCGGTGGGCTTCGTCGCGTCAGACATGGCTGCGGGCCGTCCAGAGCTCGGGGAACACGTTCTTGGTGGCGCGCTTCTCCAGCCAGGAGACCCCGGCGGAGCCTCCGGTGCCGGTCTTGGCGCCCATCGCGCGGCGGGTCGCCACCAGATGGTCGTTGCGCCAGCGCCACACCAGCTCGGCCACCTCGGTCAGCGCCTCGCCCAGCCGGACGAGTTCGCTCTCCTGGTCACCGGAGTAGACGGCCTGCCAGGCCCGCTCGACGGCCGGGTCGGCCTCGTAGCGCTGCGAGAGGTCGTCGCGCTGCGGGATGTCGTGGCCGCGGCGGGCCAGCAGCCGCAGCACCTCGTCGTAGAGGCTGGGCTCGTGCAGCGCCTTCTGCAGTTCGTCGTGCACCCGCGGCGCTCCGCGGTGCGGGACCAGCATCGACGCGGACTTCTCGCCGAGCAGGAACTCCATGCGCCGGTACATCGCCGACTGGAAGCCCGACCCCTCGCCCAGGGCGGCGCGGTAGGCGTTGAACTGCGCCGGGGTGAGGTGCGCGATCGGCTGCCAGGAGGCGTTCAGCGACTGCAGTTCGTAGGTGCTGCGCTTGAGCGCGGCCAGCGCCGTGGGCAGGTCGTCGGCCGCGAGCGCGCGGGAGGCGGTCTCCCATTCGTGCACGATGACGGTGAACCACAGCTCCATGACCTGGGTCGTCACCAGGAAGACCATCTCGCCGGGGTCGTCGGAGCGGGGGTGCTGCAGATGGGTGAGGACGTCGGCCTGGACGTAGTCCTCGTACGGGGTGGTCCCTTCGAAGTCCAGGTTCGGGGCCTCGGGGGCCGCCTGGGAAACGTCGGGGCGGTGGGACATCGGTGTCTCCGTGGATACGAGCTACCAGGTAGCGGTCTGTCCCGCACGCCGTCGCGGCGGGACCCCGGTCCCCTCGGGCCCGCGCTCTACCGGCGCCGGGCCCAACGGGCATCATGCGTGGTCAGAGCCGGGTACGGCAAGACCTGCCCGGCGGGCACGCCGGGCAGGTCGGGGGCGGATGCCGTGGTCGGCGGCGGGGCGGTGGCTCAGCCGAGGGTGTCGGCGGCGGTCTGCGAGGAGTCCCGCAGGAAGGTGCTGCAGCGCTCGTACTCCTCCTGCTCGCCGATTGCCTGGGCGGCCCGCGCCAGGGCGTGCAGGGCCCGCAGGAAGCCGCGGTTGGGCTCGTGCTCCCAGGGCACCGGACCGTGGCCCTTCCAGCCGTTGCGGCGCAGCGCGTCCAGACCGCGGTGGTAGCCGGTGCGGGCGTAGGCGTACGACTCGACGACCCGGCCGGCCTCGAACGCGTCGTCCGCGAGCTGGGCCCAGGCCAGGGAGGACACCGGGTACTTGGCGGCGACCTCTGAGGGGGCCGCGCCCGAGGCGAGCAGCTCGCGCGGCTCGGGGTCGTCGGGCAGGTTCGTCGGGGGCGGTCCCCCGAGCAGGTTCTCGTGAATGGCCATGGGTTCCAGTATGGCCGGGGCCCGGCCCCTCCACGTGGAAGGGCCGGGCCCGGTGCGTGCCGCCGTGCGGGGCGGTTACTTGAGCCTGGTGCCCGCGGAGCGCAGGTCCTGGCAGGCCTCGAGGACGCGGGCGGCCATGCCGCCCTCGGCCAGCTTCCCCCAGCTGCGCGGGTCGTAGGTCTTCTTGTCGCCGACCTCGCCGTCGATCTTCAGCACACCGTCGTAGTTGCGGAACATGTGGTCCGCGACGGGGCGGGTGAAGGCGTACTGCGTGTCGGTGTCGATGTTCATCTTGACCACGCCGTTCTCCAGCGCGGTGGCGATCTCCTCCTTGGTGGAGCCGGAGCCGCCGTGGAAGACGAAGTTGAACGGGTCCTGCTTGCCGAACTTGGCGGCGACGCCCTCCGCGAGCTCCTTCAGCAGCTCGGGGCGGAGCACGACGTTGCCCGGCTTGTAGACGCCGTGGACGTTGCCGAAGGAGGCGGCCAGCAGGTAGCGGCCCTTCTCGCCCAGACCGAGCGCCTCGGCGGTGCGGATGGCGTCCTCGACCGTGGTGTAGAGCTTGTCGTTGATCTCGTGGGTGACGCCGTCCTCCTCGCCGCCGGTGGGGGTGATCTCCACCTCGAGGATGATCTTCGCCTTGGCGGCCTCGGCCAGCAGCTCCTGCGCGATGGCCAGGTTGTGGTCGAGGGTCTCGGCGGAGCCGTCCCACATGTGCGACTGGAACAGCGGGTTGCGGCCGGCGGCCACACGCTCCTGGGAGATCGCCAGCAGCGGGCGCACGTAGCCGTCCAGCTTGTCCTTGGGGCAGTGGTCGGTGTGCAGCGCGATGTTGACGGGGTACTTCTCGGCGACGACGTGCGCGAACTCGGCCAGCGCCACCGAACCGGTGACCATGTCCTTCTTGTACTGGCCACCGAGGAACTCCGCGCCGCCCGTCGAGATCTGGACGATGCCGTCGCTCTCCGCCTCCGCGAAACCGCGCAGCGCGGCGTGCAGGGTCTGGGTCGAGGTCACGTTGATGGCCGGGTAGGCGAACTTGCCGGCCTTCGCCCGGTCGAGCATCTCGTTGTAGATCTCGGGGGTTGCGATGGGCATGTGTCCGCTCCTTGTGATGTGCGGGTTGTTCGGTGAGTGACCCTGACCTGGGATCGACGTCATCGTCGCCCCCATCTTGGCAGACTCGCGCGAGAGCTCCACACACTGCGCACCACGGACATACCTCAGGGGTGAAGGGTTTCACGTGAAACCCTTCACCCCTGAGGAAAAGCGCAGGTCAGACGACCAGTCAGCCCAGTTCGAGATCGTCCAGACCGAAGGCGCGGACGTACGGAAGGCCCGCCTCCGCGATGGCCGGAGCGGCACCCCGCTCGACGATCACGGCGACGGCCACGACCTCGGCCCCGGCCTCGCGCGCGGCCTCCACCGCGGTCAGCGGGGAACCGCCCGTGGTCGAGGTGTCCTCGACGACCAGCACCCGCCGGCCCTTGATGTCCGGTCCTTCGATGCGCCGCTGCATCCCGTGCGCCTTCTGCGCCTTGCGCACCACGAAGGCGTCCAGCCTGCGGCCGCGGGCCGCGGCGGCGTGCAGCATCGAGGTGGCGACCGGGTCGGCGCCCAGGGTGAGCCCGCCGACGGCGTCGAAGTCCAGGTCGGCGGTGACGTCGAGCATCACCTGGCCCACCAGCGGAGCGGCCTCGGCGTCCAGCGTGATCCGGCGCAGGTCGATGTAGTAGTCGGCCTCGAGACCCGAGGAGAGGGTCACCTTGCCGTGCACCACGGCCTTGTCCTTGATCTGCTGCAGCAGGGCATCACGCGCGTCGCTCATGGTCACGAGCCTAGCCCAGCGGCTCCCAGGCCCAGGTCGCGCGGATCTCCAGCGGATCGATCGGGGTGACCAGGCGCGGCGCGGTGTTCAGCCCGTTCGGGGGACCCGACTGCGGCTCCACGCAGATGGCCGGGGGCTGTTCGTCGTAGACGACCACCCACTCGGCGGGGCTGGTGATCCGCAGCCGCAGCTCGTCCGGCCAGGTCAGGGTGACGTCCACACCGTCCGGCATGCCGAAGCAGTCGTCCCAGGGGCGGGGCTTGGGGTCCACCCGGCGGCCGGTGGGCAGGTGGTCGTCGCCGCGCTCCTCCATCCAGCCGGGGGTGAAGTCGATCAGGGCGTCCTGCCCGCCCCGGCCGAGGTTGCGCAGGAACCAGGGGTGCCAGCCGGCCTGGGCCGGGAAGGAGTCGTCTGTGGTCTCCACGCTCATCGTGAGGTCGAGGCGGTCCTCGGACAGCTCGAAGCGCTGGCTGACCCGGCCCTTGTACGGCCAGGGCTCGGCCAGGTCGTAGTAGAAGCAGGCGCTGCCGCCGGTGGTGCCAGGGGCCGTCTGCCACGCGACGTGCCGGCCGGTGCCGTGGATGGCGTGCGGGCCCGCGTCGCGCGGCATCTGGTGCAGCACCCCGCCGTTGCGGAACTGCCCGTCCCTGGTGCGGCCGCACCAGGGGACCATGGGGAAGGATCCGAAGGTGGGGCCCTGCCGCAGCAGCTCGACGCCGCCGACCGTCAGCGAGCCGACACGGCAGCCGAGATCCGGAAGGATCGTCAGCCGCGCCGGTCCGGCTTCGAGTTGGACAGCGTGCTCGTCGTCTCGCCCGTCAGGGGTCTCATCCGTGGCCACGGATGAGACCCTACGGGAACGAACGCCTGCGCCGCCGCAGCACCCGCCCCGCGACCACGGCGGACAGCAGCAGAGCCGCCGCGGCCGGCGCGTAGCGGCGCAGCGAGGCGGTCGCGGCACCGCTCTGCGGTGCGGGCACCGGCGCATAGCGGCCGCGCGGCGGGGCGTGGTCGACCTCCTCGGCGCTGCGGCCGATCAGGGTGCGGCGGGCGTGCGCGGCCTCGGCGGGCAGGTCGATCCCGGCCGGGTCCTCGGGGACCTCGGCCGCCGTACCCCCCGCGGGCAGCACCTCCCCGGCGCCCTCACCGTCCGCGTCCTCCGGCTCGGGGAGTTCCTGCAGTTCCTGCAGCTCCTGGGCGTCGTGCCCGGCGAACTCGTCGAGCTGCGCGGGCAGGTCGTCGGTGAGGTCCTCGACGGTGCCCTCCGCGGAGGGCTCGGCGGGGGAGTCGGCGGAGGGCTCGGGCGGCCCGGCCGAGGCATGCTCCTCCAGGTCGGAGGTGAGCGCGGCGACGAAACGGTCCAGCAGCCGGTGGCCCGCGGCGGCGACCGTCGCCTCATCGTGGTCGGCGAGCCGCCCGTCGGCCTGCACGGAGCCGGTGACGGTGAGCAGCGCGCCGCCCGACACGCCGTCCACTCCCAGCTCCAGCGCCAGCTTGACCGTGCCCGCGCCGCGCGCCTCCACCGCCTCGCCCTCGACGGCGAGCCCGCCGCCGCGCGGCACCAGCCGCAGCGTGCCGCGGTAGGTGATGGTCGAGCCGCCGATCCGGAGCCTCAGCCGGCCGGCGAGCCCGTCCTCGGCGCCGGCGTCGCGCTGGAGGCCGGGCACGCAGCGGGCCACGCGCTCCAGATCGGCGAGGGACCGGCGAATGGTTTCGGCCGGAAACGGAACGAACACCTCATGCGGCTCCATGCCGCGAGCCTAATCCGCCGGGCGGCCCTTCGGTGCCCTTTCACCGCCGGTTCGCCCTCACCCGGAGCGCGGATGCATCAGCGTCGACGGGGGCAGGTCCCGCATCGGGGCGCGCGCGGCACGCCGGGCCGCCGAGGCGAGCGCCGCGGGGGACAGCGACCGCGGCCGCGGCGCGTCGGCGGCGAGCCGCAGCGCCGGGGCCCGGAGCGAGGCGGCGAGGACGAAGCCCCAGTCCTCGTCCCCGCGGCCGGTGCCGATCCAGTAGTCGGAGGTGCGCAGCCCGGCCGCGCGCACGCTCGCGTCGACCGTCCAGAAGCCGCGCCGGTCGGCACCCGGTGCGCCCGCGTGCACCGCGAGTCGGCCGCCCGGGGTGAGCGCGCGCCGGACCAGTCCGTAGAACTCCTGCGAGTACAGCTTCGCGCTGCGCGAGATACCCGGGTCGGGGAGGTCGGCGAGCACGACGTCGTACCCGCCGGGCGGCCGCGGCGGCCGTTCCCGCCGCAGCCAGTCGAAGACGTCGGCGGCGGCCACCCGGACCCTGCGGTCGCGGTAGGCGTGCCGGTTGAGCCGGGCCAGCGCGGGATCGTCCCGCGCCAGGGCCACCAGTCGGGCGTCGGGGTCCACGAGGGTCACCGAGCCGACCCCCCGGTGGCGCAGCACCTCGCGCAGCGCCAGCCCGTCACCGCCGCCGAGGATCAGCACCCGGCGGTGCCGGCCCGCCATCGCGGGGTGCACCAGTGCCTCGTGGTACCGGTACTCGTCCCGGCCGCGCACCCGCAGCCGGCCGTCGAGGAAGAGCTGCAGCGGCGCCGTGGTGAGCACGACCTCCTGGACGCCGGTCTGCTCGGCGAGCCGTACGTCACCGCCGTACACCGCCTGCCGGGCGGCCCGCTCGAAGGGCCCGGCCGCCCAGGCCGCACCCGCGAGCACCGCGAGGACGACGACGTCGGCGGCGAGCAGCCGGGCGCGGGCACGTGGCGTGATGTCACCGCGGAAGAGCCAGAGGACGATGGCGCCGCCCGCCACGGCGTTGACCGCGCCCGTCACCAGCGCCCCGGTCAGCTGGCCGTAGCAGGGGAGCAGGAGGAAGGGGAAGGCGAGGCCGCCGACCAGCGCGCCCACGTAGTCCGCGGCGAAGAGGTCGGCGACGGCACCGCCCGCGTCCTGCCGCCGGATCCGCTGGATCAGCGTCATCAGCAGCGGGATCTCGGCGCCGATGAGCACACCGATGACGAAGGCGAAGACCGCCGTCGCGGGCCGGGACTGGCCGAACCAGGCGAAGCTCGCGTACAGCGCCATCACCGAGAGCCCGCCGACCAGCGCCAGCGCGATCTCGACGGCGGCGAAGCCGATGGCCGGCGCGCAGCTGAGGCGCTTGGCCAGCAGCGAGCCGACGCCCATGGCGAAGACCATCACGGACAGCACGATCGACGCCTGGGTCACGGAGTCGCCGACCAGGTACGAGGCGAGGGCGACCAGTTCGAGTTCGTACACCAGGCCGCAGGCGGCACAGACGAAGACCGCGGCCAGGACCAGCGCCCTGGCCGCGGCCGGCGGGACGGGGAGCCGCGGCCGGCGGAAGCGCGGGGCGGCCCTGGCCGTACGGGAGGCGGACTGGTCGATCATGACTGCACGCTATGTCAGGTTTTTGGCGGTCCACGTCACCCACAGGGGTGCAATTCGAGTCACTCGGCGGCGCGTTGACGCCGCGTCGGGCGCTTCCGTACCACCGCGCTCACGGCTGCGCGCTGAGGGTCGAACGGGTCGCCACCAGCCGTCCTTCCTGGGGGTACGCGTGCCAGGTGCGCCACAGGACGCTGCCGCCGCGGTACTGCAGCAGCATCGCGGTGAAGGCCAGCGGATCACCCGGGAAGGTCCCCGCCAGGCCGTTGGGGTGATCCGCCACCAGGGCGAGCAGTTCCTGCGCCCGCCCGGCGAAGCACCCACGGGAGAGCGTCTCGATCCGCGCCGCGAACTCGTAGTCCCAGCCGGCGATCCGCCGCGCCACGCCGAACGGCAGCGGGGCGCTGCTGCCGGGCATGCAGGCGACGGTCTCCGAGCAGCGGCCGCGCGGCGAGTCCAGGATGACCTGGTGGGAGGCGCCGAGCAGCCGCAGCTGGACCTGCACACGGGGTGCGGCGGGCACGGTGGGCACGGCGGCGGTGCCGGGCAGCTCGCGGTCGAGCACGGCGAGCGCCGGCAGTTCGTCCTTCCCGAGACACCAGGCCAGGTCGCCGGCGCGGGTGTCGGTGTAGGCGGTCTGAAGCGTGGTGAGCATGAAGTCGGCTCCGCAGGCACATCGCGAGCAAGCGAGGGAAGGTCACGGGCATGGGGGGAGAGGACGCGCCGACCCGCGCCTGTGGGGGAGGACGTCCGTCGGCTCGTGCCCACGGGGGTCGGTGAATACGCAATCATGAATGGCGCGTCGCCTTCAGCGTTTTTACCCATCTCCACCCGCTTTACATCCCCAAGGGCATCCCCAAGGGCCCGGACGGGTTCAGGTGTTCACTACAAATGCGCCCGACGGGTGAACAACCCGCCGGGCGCATATGCGATTCGGCACGGGCAATACGCAATTTCGTATCGTCAGCTTCCGCCGCCGCAACCGCCGCCCCCACCGCACGAGCTGCCGCCTCCCCCGCACGAGCTCCCGCCGCCGCAGGAGTGGTGGCCTCCCCCGTCGTGGCCACCGCCTCCCCCGTCCCCGGAACCCGTGTCCCCCGCCCACCAGCTCATCCCGCCCCCACCCCCGGCCTCGGCCGCGGCGGAGCCGTGCGAACGCCGCCGCCGCGGCCGGGGGCCGCGGCTGGTGTTCCACACCACCAGGACGAGCAGCGCTATCGCGCCGAAGACCAGCAGAATGATGAAGGCCTCCATCGTTCCCACCCCCGTTTTCCTTGCTTTCCGTTGTGCGACGGTGATGCCCCCGCCGTCCGGGGCCGAAAGCAAAGTTGAGGAAGTCCAGAGGTTTCCGGGTACGCGAAGGCCCCTGGTCTGCGTCGGAAGCAGAACCAGGGGCCAACGGTTGACCACTGGGCCGTCTAGGGGCGTGATCTTCAACGTACGGCGGCCCGAGGACTCGATCAACGGCTCGCCGGGATCGCTCGCGGCTGTTGGGCATCAGGTGCGCGCGAAGGGTCATCGCCGGGTCAGCGTGTCCCATGTACTCGCTCACGGCCTTCACGCTCTCCCCGGAGTCCAGGAGAACAGAGGCGTAGAAGTGCCGGAGAGCGTGCATGCCGTGTTCACGGGCGGAGACGTAGCGCTTCCCTTCCTCCGCCTCCGGGATCAGGCCGATCGAGGCGAGAGCCGGCTGACAGCCGTGGGCGTTGAAGTTGCTCCGCCACACGATGCGTCCGCCGGGGTTGGTGACGCCTCGCCCAGGTGTCAACGACGTCAAGTGACCAAGCTGTCACGAGGTGCGGTCAGAACCAGTGCAGGCAGTGCGGGGGGCGCTCGGCGCGGAAGAGGGCGTCGGCGAGGGTGGCCGCGCCGGGGCGGTGGGCCCGGATGTGCCCGCCGCGCACGAGGGTGCTCGGGGTGGTACCACCGAGGTAGACCGAGCCCAGATCGCTTATGTCCAGGGACAGGTCAGGCTCCTGGTCCGTGGGGACGCAGTCGGCCTTGCCGTCCCGGACGGTCAGCAGGTACCGGCCATGCTCGCCGAGGAACGGGTCGTCGACGTCGAGGACGAGCTCGCCGTCCGTGAACCAGCCGCGCGAGGTCAGCGCACGCGGGACGTCCAGCAACCGCACCCAGAGCCAGTCGGTGTGGTTGCCTGCCTGGCCGGCACGGAAATCCGCGAACTGCCAGCGCAACGGGTGATCGGGCGTGACGTGCTTGAACACGACCTCAGTGACCAGGTCGTGGCCGAGCACGAACCGAGCCAGGGCCGTAAAGGCGGTGTCGGTAGTGGCAATGGTCTCGTCGACCGTCAAGGTTTCGGACTCGCCGAGGGAGTAGCTGGCGTACCCATCCGGGACGCCGTCGGCGTCGCGGTGGACGGCAACGTGGCGCGGTGCCGGGGCGACAGGGGGCTGCCCCGCGCCCAGAGCCCACCAGCGGTGCGGCCGGGACAGCGCACCGGGCTGTGCGCGGCGGTACCGGTCGTAGACCTCTTCCAGGATCTCTTGGCACTCGGCTCGCCGCAGCAGCTCGACTGAGCCGGTCGCCGTGGCGTCGGCCGTTCCGCGCGCACGCGGTACGGCGAGGGCGGCCTTGTGGCGCGGCACTGTCAGCCGCCCCGTGTAGGTCGCCGGTCCATAGCCGAACCTGCCGTAGATCGGGGCTTCGGAGGCCAGCAGTACGGAGAGGAACTCCCCTCGGTCCCGCAACTCTGTGAGTTGATGCCGCATCATGGCGCTGAGTACGCCTTGGCGTCGGTGTGAGGGCAGGACGCCGACGGCGCTCACCCCGGCGGCCGGGACGATGGCCTCACCGGGCAGGGTGAGCTCGAAGGAGTACGCGCCCGCGGTGCCGACGGGCCGCCCCTCCGCCGTCGTGGCCAGCAGGTTGCGGTCCATTTCGAGCGCCGACCACCAGACTCCGCCGCCGCCCTCGGTCGGGGTTTCCGGGAAGCGCCCGAACGCGGCATGGAGTGTGTCGACGAAAACGTCGAGGTCCTGGTCGGTCGTGGGACGGATCTTCATTGCTGCCGCTGCCTCCCCGGGATGCTGGCACCACGCTCACGGCGCCCGCCACAGTGCAGCGTCGAGCCGTGGCTGGGTCAAGCGAATTACGGCCGCCCACAGCCGATGACAGCAACCGTCCCCGTCCGGCTAGAGCTGCCTGTCGGAAGGCGCGGCGCGGCGGAGGGCGTGGATTCCCGGGCCGTCTCTGGGCCGTCCGACGGTAGCGAGCGACGACGGATGACGACCGTCGCCGACGCCCCTGCCCCTGCTCAGGGGCGGTGCTCCGAACACCGTCGCAGGTGCCATCCCCCGGACGGAAGTAGAGGAAGTCCAGAGGTTCGGCGGAGGATGGCGGTCATGACCTCCTCGCGACCTCCGCTCAACCGCGCACTCGCCGAGTTCGGGACCACGATCTTCGCCGAGATGTCCGCCCTCGCCGTCCGTACCGGTGCGATCAACCTGGGCCAGGGCTTCCCGGACACCGACGGTCCGGAGGAGGTACGCGAGGCCGCCGTACGCGCGCTGCGCGACGGCCGCGGCAACCAGTACCCGCCCGGGCCCGGCGTGCCCGAACTGCGGCAGGCCGTCGCCGAGCACCAGCTGCGCTTCCACGGGCTCGGCTTCGACCCCGACACCGAGGTGCTGGTCACCGCGGGCGCCACCGAGGCCATCGCCGCCGCCATGCTCGGGCTGCTGGAACCCGGCGACGAGGTGATCGCCTTCGAGCCGTTCTACGACTCGTACGCCGCCTGCATCGCCATGGCCGGCGCCCGGCGCGTCCCGCTCACCCTGCGCGCGCCGTCCTTCCGGCCCGACCTGGACGCCCTGCGCGCGGCGGTCACCCCGCGGACCCGGCTGCTGCTGCTGAACAGCCCGCACAACCCGACCGGCATGGTCCTCACCCGCGAGGAGCTGGCGGCCGTCGCGGAGCTGGCCGTCGAGCGCGACCTGATCGTGGTCACCGACGAGGTCTACGAGCACCTGACGTACGGGGTCGAGCACGTGCCGCTCGCGTCCTTCCCGGGGATGCGCGACCGCACGGTCACCATCTCGAGCGCGGGCAAGACGTTCTCGTTCACGGGCTGGAAGGTCGGCTGGGTGACGGCCGCCCCCGCCCTGGTCAACGCGGTGCGGGCGGCCAAGCAGTACCTGACGTACGTGAGCGCGGGACCGTTCCAGTACGCCGTGGCCGAGGCCCTCCGGCTGCCCGACGCCTACTACCGGGACTTCCGCGAGGACCTGCGGCGCAAGCGGGACCTGCTCTCCGACGGCCTGGAGCAGGCCGGGTTCCGGGTCTTCCGCCCGGAGGGCACGTACTTCGTGACCACCGACATCCGGCCGCTCGACGAGAAGGACGGCCTGGCGTTCTGCCGGGCACTGCCCGAACGCTGCGGGGTCGTCGCGGTGCCCAACGTGATCTTCTACGACGACGCGGAGGAGGGCCGCAGCCTGGTGCGCTTCGCCTTCTGCAAGCGCGAGGACGTGCTGCGGGAGAGCGTGGAGCGGCTGCGCCGGCTCTGAGGCGGCACGAGGAGCGGAACAGGGAGCGGAACAGGGCAGCCCGCCCGCGCACGCCCGCCGGGCGGCGGTCGCGTGGCGGAGGGGCTGCCCCGATGCGGTCGGTATGCGCGCCCGTGCGGGGCGGGCTCAGTCCTCGCCGTCGTCGTCCGTGGACTCCGCGTCCTTCTCCAGTCCGAGGGCCTCGAGGATCCACTTCTCGAACTCGATGGAGGCCCGGACCCAGCTGACGGTGCTGGAGACGAAGTGCTCCAGACCGACGCCGAGGCCGATCAGCATCTGGGCCTCGCCGATCAGACGGACCGTGCCGTCGTCGTGAGTGTGGGTGTAGACCTTCGGCCACAGGGTGCGGCGGTTCCAGTCGTCGAGCGCCTCGTGCAGCTGAGGCTTGTCCTCGATGCTGTACGGCCGGTCGTAGAAGGTGCGGACCGCGAAGATCTGCTGGTCCTCCTCACCCCGGAACATGAAGTAGGTGCGGAACTCCTCCCACGGCGCGGCGAGGTCACCCTCCTCGTCGACGACGTACTTGAGCTCCATCTGCTCCAGCAGTTGCTTGACCAGATCCTGGTCTGGAATGACCACGTTCCCGGCAGAGCCGGGCTGGGGGTCCGGCTGGCCCCCGAAATTCGGAATCGAGGACGGGTCGATGCTCACCTTGGAGTTCCCTTCGTACGGATACACCCATCCTCCCTCACGGCGGGCCGCTCCGTGCAAGCGCGGCCCGCCGTACCCCCTTCGCGTGGGATTCGCGCGGGAGGCCTCAGAGGGTCTTGCCGGTGGTGGCGCCCACCAGCAGCCGGTCGCCGGCCCGGTCGACCCGCACCGTGTCGCCGTCCCTGACCTCGCCGGCCAGGATCTCCCTGGCCAGCTGGTCGCCGATGGCGGTCTGCACCAGGCGGCGCAGCGGGCGGGCTCCGTAGGCGGGGTCGTTGCCCTCCTCGGCGAGCCAGTCCAGGGCCTCGTCGGTGACGTCGAGGGCGATCCGCCGGTCGCGCAGCCGGACCGCCAGGCGGTCGGTCTGCAGCCGGGCGATGCGGCGCAGCTCGTCCTTGTTCAGGGCGCTGAAGACCACGATGTCGTCGAGCCGGTTGAGGAACTCGGGCTTGAAGGACGCCCGCACCGTCTCCAGCACGCTCTCCTTCTTCTGCTCGTCGCCGAGCACCGGGTCGACCAGGTACTGACTGCCGAGGTTGGAGGTGAGGACGAGGATGGCGTTGCGGAAGTCGACCGTACGGCCCTGGCCGTCGGTGAGCCGGCCGTCGTCGAGCACCTGGAGCAGGACGTCGAAGACCTCGGGGTGGGCCTTCTCCACCTCGTCCAGCAGCACCACGGAGTACGGGCGGCGGCGCACCGCCTCGGTCAGCTGACCGCCCTCCTCGTAACCGACGTAGCCGGGCGGGGCGCCGACCAGGCGGGCGACGGAGTGCTTCTCCCCGTACTCGCTCATGTCGATGCGGACCATGGCCCGCTCGTCGTCGAAGAGGAAGTCCGCCAGCGCCTTGGCCAGTTCGGTCTTGCCGACGCCGGTCGGGCCGAGGAAGAGGAAGGAACCGGTCGGGCGGTCGGGGTCCGCGATGCCGGAGCGCGCGCGGCGCACCGCGTCGGACACCGAGCGCACGGCCTCGGACTGGCCGATCAGGCGCTTGCCGAGCTCGTCCTCCATGCGCAGCAGCTTCTGGGTCTCGCCCTCCATCAGGCGGCCGGCCGGGATGCCGGTCCAGGCGGCGACCACGTCGGCCACGTCGTCCGGGCCGACCTCCTCCTTGACCATGGTGCCGCGCTTGGCCACCTCCTCGGCCTCGGTGGCCTCGGCGAGCTCCTCCTCCAGCTTCGGCTTCTCGCCGTACAGCAGCTTGGACGCGGCCTCGAAGTCGCCGTCGCGCTGGGCGCGCTCGATCCGGGTGGTCAGGTCGTCCAGGCGCTCCTTGAGCTCACCGACCCGGTTCAGTCCCTCCTTCTCCTTCTGCCAGCGGGCGGTCAGACCGCGCAGCTCCTCGTCCTTGTCGGCGAGGTCCTTGCGCAGCTTCTCCAGGCGCTGCTTGGAGGCCTCGTCGGTCTCCTTGTCCAGCGCCATCTCCTCCATGCGCAGGCGGTCGACGGAGCGCTGCAGCTCGTCGATCTCGACCGGCGAGGAGTCGATCTCCATGCGCAGCCGCGAGGCGGCCTCGTCGACCAGGTCGATGGCCTTGTCGGGCAGGAAGCGGGCGGTGATGTAGCGGTCGGAGAGCGTCGCCGCCGCGACCAGGGCGGCGTCGGCGATCTGCACCTTGTGGTGCGCCTCGTACCGTCCCTTCAGGCCGCGCAGGATCGCGATGGTGTCCTCGACGCTGGGCTCGGCCACCAGCACCTGCTGGAAGCGGCGCTCCAGGGCCGGGTCCTTCTCGATCCGCTCGCGGTACTCGTCGAGGGTGGTCGCGCCGACCATGCGCAGCTCGCCGCGGGCCAGCATCGGCTTGAGCATGTTGCCCGCGTCCATGGCGGAGTCGCCGCCGGCGCCCGCGCCGACGACGGTGTGCAGTTCGTCGATGAAGGTGATGATCCGGCCGTCGCTCGCCTTGATCTCCGCCAGTACCGCCTTCAGCCGCTCCTCGAACTCGCCGCGGTACTTGGCGCCCGCGACCATCGCGCCCAGGTCGAGGGCGACCAGGCGCTTGTTGCGCAGGCTCTCGGGCACGTCGCCCTTGACGATGCGCTGCGCCAGGCCCTCGACGACGGCCGTCTTGCCCACGCCGGGCTCACCGATGAGCACCGGGTTGTTCTTGGTTCGCCGCGAGAGCACCTGCACCACGCGCCGGATCTCGTTGTCCCGGCCGATCACCGGGTCGAGCTTGCCCTCGCGGGCCGCCGCGGTGAAGTCCGTGCCGTACTTCTCCAGCGCCTTGTACGTGCCCTCGGGGTCGGGTGTCGTCACGCGCTGACCTCCCCTGATCTGCTCGAAGGCGTCCTGCAGCCTGCTGCCGGTCGCACCGTTGTGGTTCAGCAGCTCACCGGCCGCGCCGCCCTTGAGGGCGATGCCGATGAGCAGGTGCTCGGTGGACACGTACGCGTCCCCGAGTTCCTTCGCCCGCGCCGCCGCGTCGGCGATCACGGCGAGCAGTTCGCGGTTCGCCTGCGGCGGCGCCACCGTGCTGCCCTGCACGCTGGGCAGCCCGCCCAGCAGCCGCTCGGCGCCGGAGCGCACCGCCGCCGCGTCCGCGCCGCTCGCCGCGAGGACGTCCAGCACGCTGTCGTTCTCCGGCTGCTCCAGCAGCGCCAGCAGCAGGTGCGCGGGGGTCAGATCCGCATGCCCGGCCGAGACCGCCTTGGTGTTGGCGGCGTTCAGGGCCTCCCGGCTCTTGTTGGTCAGCTCGGTGTCCACGTCCGCGTACTCCTCCTTCTCGACCCATCGAAGCTGCCTTTTCCAGCGTAAGACAAGTTGAGTCTATTCCACTCAAGGTTGGTTTTCCAAGGCGACGCCGCGGCGTTACGCGCGTCGCCCTCGGGTACGGCCGCTCCAGACCCCCCGCTCACCCGGGTACGGTCGGTCCCATGGCCATCGACCCCCGCGATCCCGACCCCGGCTACCTCGCCTTCTGGCGGGAGTACCTCATGAGCACCCTCACCACGCACCGCCCCGACGGCACCCCGCACGTCGTGCCGGTCGGCGTGACGTACGACCCGGAGGCCGGGGTGGCCCGGGTGATCACCAACAAGGCGAGCCGCAAGGTGGCCAACGTGCTGGCGGCCGGGCCGGAGGGCGCCCGGGTCGCGCTGTGCCAGGTCGACAAGGGGCGGTGGGCGACGCTGGAGGGCGTGGCCCGGATCAACACCGACCCGGACGCCGTCGCCGACGCGGTGCGGCGCTACGCCGAGCGCTACGGCCGCACCCCCGCCCCCAACCCGGACCGGGTCGTCGTCGAGATCGCGCTGACCCGCGCCATGGGCCGCGCCTGAGCCTCATCCGCCCCGTCGATCCCGTCCCGCAAACACCCCTGCGTGCTGCATGATTGACGCTCCGGCAGATTCGGACGACGTACGGCTACGGGGAGGTGCCCGGCTGTGGCACGGGTTGTGGGAATCGATCTGGGCACGACGTACTCCGCGGTCGCGGTGGCGGACCGGACCGGCACCGCGTCCATCGTCCGCAACCGCGAGGGCGAGAACATCACCCCCTCCGTGGTGATGTTCCAGGGCGACGTCGTCGTCGTCGGCTCGCAGGCCAAACGCTCCGCGGCCACCGCCCCGGACCACGTGGTGCAGTTCGTCAAGCGCTACATGGGCGAGCCCACCCCCGTCTACACCTCGGAGTCCGGCACCCCCTTCCGCCCCGAGGAGATCTCCGCGCTGATCCTCAAGCGGCTCAAGGAGGACGCCGAGATGATGCTCGGCGAGCCCGTCGAGCGCGCCGTGATCACCGTCCCCGCCTACTTCGACGACGCGCGCCGCAAGGCCACCCAGGACGCCGGCCGGATCGCCGGCCTGGAGGTGCTGCGGATCGTCAACGAGCCGACCGCCGCCGCCCTCGCGTACGGGCTCGACCAGGACGAGGACGAGCGTGTCGGCACCGTCCTCGTCTATGACCTGGGCGGCGGCACCTTCGACGTCACCGTGATGAAGGTCGAGGACGGCGAGTACGACGTCGTCGCCACCGACGGCGACCGCAACCTCGGCGGCTTCGACTGGGACGGGGCGCTGATGGAGCACCTCAACGGCGCCTTCATGGCGGCCGGCGGCCCCGACCTCACCGACGACACCGCCACCCTGGCCGAACTGCGCGACAAGGCGGAGATCGCCAAGCGCACCCTGTCCAACGCCCCGCAGGCGGTCGTCATGCTCTCGGCCGGCGGCCGGCACGAGCAGATCCGCATCACCCGCGAGAAGTTCGACGAACTCACCGCGGAACTGCTGGACCGCACCCGCATCCTCACCGAGGGCGTGCTGGAGGAGTCCGGCCTCACCTGGGACGACATCGACAAGGTGCTGCTGGTCGGCGGCTCCACGCGGATGCCGCAGGTCCCGGCCCTGGTCGGGCGGCTGTCCGGGAAGAGCGCGGAACGCGGCGTCAACCAGGACGAGGTGGTGGCCCTGGGGGCCGCGCTGATCGCCCTGGACGCGGAGGTCCGCGCCGAACAGGCCGCCGAGCGCAAGAAGTACATCGGCAGCGGCGCACACGTGGAGTCCGCCCCCGGCGACGGCCTCGCCCGGCTCACCAAGGGCAGGGTGAAGTCCATCAAGGACGTCACCTCGCAGTCCCTCGGCATGGTCGCCGTCCACGACGACTCCCCGCGTTCGCCGGAGTACAACGCGGTGATCATCCCCCACAACACCACGGTCCCCGCGAAGGAGAGCGAGACCTTCCACACGATCCGCGAGCGCCAGACAGCGCTGCGGGTGCAGGTCACCGAGGGCGAGGGCGAGGACCTGGACTATGTGAAGGTCGTCGGCGAGAGCACCCTGAGGATCCCGCCGTACCCCAGGGGCGCGCCCTTCGAGGTGTACTACGCCTACGACGTGGACGGCATCATCCACGTCGAGGTGAAGGACCTCACCTCGGGTGAGTGGCTCGGCGAGTTCGAGGTCGAGCGCCCGGACAACCTGGGCGGCGAGGAGCTGGAGGAACTCAGCGACCGCGTGTCCCGCACCGCGGCCCTCTGACCGGAGCGGGAGCCGACACGCCATGACCACGACGGACGTGCCCGACTACTACGCCGAGTTCGGCATCGGAACCGGCGACAGCGCCGAGGAGATCGGCAGGAAACTCGACCGCGAGCACCGCAGCTGGGCGGGGAAGGCGAGCAAGGCCCCCACCTCCGACAAGCGCCGCGAGGCCGAGGACAAGGTGCGGCGCGTGCTGGAGGCCCGCAAGGCGCTCACCGACCCCTCCGCGCGCGCCCTGTACGACCAGCGGCTGGCCCGCTCCCGGAAGAAGGCGCCGCGGCCCCGGGGGCCGGAGGCCGTACAGCCGACCCTCGGCGGCACCGTGCGCGACTGGGTGGGCATCGCCGAGCGGAACATCGCGGACGGCGACCTCCAGGCCGCCGAGTACGAGCTGCGCCAGGCCGTGCACCACGACGACCGCAACGCCTACGCCTGGCGGCTGCTGGGCGCCGTCCACCAGGACCTCGGCGCGTACCAGGACGCCCTCCAGGAGCACCGCAGGGCGCTCCAGCTGGCCCCGGACGACGCCGCGAACCACGTCCTGATCGGCAACGTCCACACCGCGCTCGGCGACCACCACACGGCCCTGACCTGGTACATGAAGGCCGACGAACTGTCCCCGGGCGACCTCGCGACCGAGCTCGCCCTCGGTGACGGCCTGTACGCCTCCTCGCGCTTCGACGAGGCGCTGACCTGGTACGAGAAGGCCCTCGCGCACAGCCCCGGCCACACCGGGCTGCGCGACCAGATCAGCCGCATCTGGTCGCTGCGTGCCGAGGGCGCGATGATCACCCACCCGGTCAGCCGCCGGCTGGTCGTCGCCTCCGAGGAGGCCGCCCGGCGCATCCTGCACTGCGTCGACCAGGGCCTGGCCGTACGCCCGGCGGACCCGGACCTGGTGGGGCGGCTGGACTACTACCGGGGGCTGGCCGCCGAGTCCCTGGGCAAGACCTGGCGGTGGCACAAGAGCATGCTCTGGGTCGTCGTCCCGGCCGTCGTGGTGCCGCTCACGCCGGGCAGGCCCTACGCCGTGTTCGTGGCGCTCGCCGCCCTCGCACTCGTCGCGTGGATCGGCTTCCGACCACGCTGGTGGCACACCCGCGCCTCGCTCCCCCGGAACCTCCTCACCCCGCCGCAGCAGTCCTGGAGCCGCGCATGAGCATCCCGCCGCCGCAGCCGCCGCAGCCTCCGCCGGTCCCGCCCGTGCCTCCGCCCGGGGCACCACCCCTTCCGGAGGTGCCTCCGCAGCCCCCCGCGCCACCCGTGCCGCCGGCACCGCGGGAGGAGACCGCCGCGGACCCCGCCCCGCAGGCCGCGGAGGAGCCCGCGCCCGACCCGTTCGCGGTGGTGGCCGACGCCGTCGACGGACTGCGCGAGGAGATGGCCGCGCTCGGCGACCAGTTCCGCCGCCGGCTGCTCAACGACCGCGAGGGGCGGCGCGGTCTGGACGAACTGCGCGCCGAGCTCGACCACACCCGCAGGGCCGCCGAGGGCCGGCTGGCGCAGCCGCTCCTCTACGACCTCGTCCTGCTCCTGGACCGCATCGACCGCCACCTCGGCGTCGACGGCGGCTTCGCCGACTCTGTCGGCGCCGAGCTGCTGACCCTCCTGGAGAAGTACGGCATGACCCGGATCCCGGTCACCGCGGGGCGCTTCGACCCCGCCCTCCAGGAAGCCGTGGGCACCGTCCCCGCGCCCCGCCCGGAGCTCGCCGGGGACGTCGCCGAGGTCGTACGGCACGGCTACCGCATGGGGGACCGCGTCGTCCGCCCCCAGCAGGTCCGCGTGCACGCGCCCGCGTGACCGGGGGAACCGAGCACCGAGCCGAGCACCCAAGCACCCCGAAGAGCCCAGGGAGCCCCGCATTGCCCAGGACCACTCAGCTGCGGACGTACACGATCAAGCCCGGGATGCTCGACGCCTGGCTCGGCCTGTGGCACACGGAGATCGTGCCGCTGCGCCGCGCCCACGGCTTCGAGATCGGCCTGGCCTGGGTGGACCGCGAACACAGCCGGTTCGTCTGGCTGATCGCCTACGACGGCGAGGACGGCTTCGCAGCGGCCAACGCCCGCTACTGGAACAGCCCCGAACGCGAACGGATGCCGCTGCAGCCCGAGGACTACCTCGTCGGCAGTGAGGTCCGCGACGTCGAACCAGCCTGAGCCGCCGCCCACATCGCGGCCGCCACCCACACCGGCAGCCACGCGGTCGCCACCAGGGCCCCCGCCCCGGCCGCCGCACCCGCGACGCCGATCCCCCGGCGCCGGGCCCACACGGACCCGGCGCCGCCCACCACCAGCAGAGCCGCCACCACCGGGACCGGCACCAGCCCCGCGTACCGCGGCACATCTACATCGCCGTACGCCGCGACGCCCACGCTCACCAGGACCAGCGCCATCAGGCCGGCGATCCACCACGGCCCCTCGCGCCGCGCGGCCAGCCGCAGACCGGCCCACATCGCCACGGTCGCCAGCCCCACGTCCAGCCCCTCGGCGCCCCGGCTCGCGCCGAGCGGCATCGCACCGGCCACCATTCCCACGGCCAGCCCCACCACGATCCCTGCTCCGACGCCCTTGTGCGGCATACGGACCGTCTTCCCCACCACGCGCCCCACACGCCCGCCCAGCCACGGGAGGCCACCCCTTCGGCGGACGCGGGACCGGGACGGCACGGCCTGATCACGAGCAACCGAATCGACTTGGCACGGGTGTTCGGGGCCTGCCAGGATCTCACTCCTCAGGGAGGGATCTTTGACCAAATCCATACGCGCCCGCGCCACCGCGCTCGCGCTCGCCACGACCGCCGCGGGCCTCGCGCTGCCGGCCGGCGCCGCCCACGCGGCGACCACCTGCTCCACCGGGGTGTGGGTCGCGTCGTACTACGCGAACACCACCTTCAAGGGCACCCCGAAGAAGACCGCCTGCGACACCTCGATCAACGAGAACTACGGCACCGGCGACCCCGCGGGCGTCACCCTGCCCAAGGACAACTTCGGCGTCCGCTGGAACCTCAGCCGCGACTTCGGCTCCGGCGGCCCCTTCACGTTCACCGCCGCGGCCCGTGACGGCATCCGCGTCTACCTCGACGGCACCCGCAAGATCGACCTCTGGAAGGACGTCTCCACCACCCGCACCAAGACGCTCAACCTCACGATCCCCAAGGGCAAGCACACCCTCCGCGTCGACTTCGCCGCGTTCAAGGGCAGCGCCAACGTCAAGTTCACGTACGCGCCGCGCACAACGGCGTCCGTGGACAAGACCAAGCCGCTGGCACCCACCGGCCTCAAGGCCCCGCCCAGCGGCCACGCCTTCACGCTCGCGTGGACGCGGGGCGCGGAGATGGACCTCGCGGGGTACCGGGTGCACCGCCGTACGGGTACGGGCGCCTGGACGCGGATCAGCGGCAGCGCCCTGGTGACCACCACGGGCTACCGCGACCTGCCGGCGGCCACGGGGGCCAAGTACTCCTACGCGGTCTCCGCCGTCGACAAGGCCGGCAACGACTCGGGCATGTCGACCGCGGTCACCGTCACGTCGATCGACGGACAGGCCCCGGCCGCGCCGACCGGCCTCAAGGCCGCGGTGACCGCCGACGGCAGGGGCTACGCGCTCACCTGGAGCCCGAACGCGGACACGTCGGCGTACCAGGTGTACCGGGCCACGTCGGCTACCGGCCCGTGGACGCTCCTCGACACCGTTGCCGCCCCGTCGTACACGGACACCAAGGTCGCCACCAGGACGCAGTACTTCTACACGGTCATCGCGATGGACGCCGCCACGAACTTCTCCGGCAGGTCGGCGGCCGCGAGTGCGGCCCCGCTGGCGATCCGGCCGGACGCGCCCCGCAACGTGGCAGCGGTCTCCTCCGGGAGCGTCATCAGCATCAAGGTGACCTGGAACCTTCCCAGCGAGCAGGCCGTCGGGTCGTACACGGTGTACCGCTCGACCACCTCGCCGGTGGACCCGTCCACCGCGACCGCCCTGAACTGCGCCATCCGCGGGGAAGGCGAACTCGGCGGGGACACCGCCCGGTTCAGCTGCACCGACGGCGAATCCCTGCGGCGCGGCGTGACGTACCACTACGCCGTCACCCAGACCGCCGACGGGCTCGAGTCACCCCTCTCCGGCGAGGCCGCTGTCGCCCTCCCCGGCGACGAGGAGCCCCCGGCCAAGGTCGCCGGCCTGACCGTTGTGCCGGCCGAGTACGGGGTGCGCCTGCACTGGGACCCCAACACCGAGCCGGACCTTGCCCGTTACACGGTCTACCGCGGTGAGGTGTACGAGGACGAGGAGGAGCGGGTCTGCCTCGCCTCCGCGGTCGACTGGCTGAGCCCGGGCACCACGGAGTACGTCGCCGAGCGGCTGCCCGACGGCGAGGAGGGCTGCTACTTCGTCGATGCCACGGACATCTGGGGCAACTCCCTCTTCCTCTCGGAACGCGACACCACTGTGGTGGAGTTCACGGAGCTCGACCTCACCCCGTCCGTCGGGACCCCCGAGGGCTCCCCGGTCGACCTGACCGCCCACGACGTCAGTGACGGCGTGCGGCTGGGATGGAACGACGTGGCCGACGCCGTCGGTTACCGCGTCTACCGCTGGGACCGCGACACCGGCCGCTACGAGAGCCTCACCTCGGAGCCGGTCACCGCCACCGCCTGGACCGACACCACCGCCGCCCGCGGCACCACCCACTTCTACTGGGTGCGCGCCGTGTACGCGGACGGAACGGAGTCGCTGCCCGGCGGGGGCTACGCGATCCGGACGCCGTGACGTCCTAGGACAACCGGAGAAGGGCGGGCCTTGCGATTATCGCAAGGCCCGCCTTACTCTGTAGGCATGGACCCGTTTGTCATCGAACGCGTACGCACCGTGATGGACGCGGCGGCGATGACCAAGGCCGCGTTCGCCCGGTCGGTCGGGCTCACGCCCGACAAGTTGTCGAAGTCGCTGAGCGGCGTGCGCCGCTTCACCTCGCTCGACCTGGCGCTGATCGCGGAAGCGGGCGGCACGACCGTGGACTGGCTGCTGACCGGCACCGAGCCGCTGCGCCCCGCGCTCGCGGCCCGTACGCGCGGCGACACCGCCGCCGACCCCGTGGGGGCGCAGGAGGTCGCGGCGCGGTTCGCCGCCGCCTACGAGGTGCTGGAACTGCTGGGCCGCTCGGCGGAGTTGCCGCCCGTACCCGAGGTGGACGCGGCGGCGGACCGGTACGCGGCGCAGGGCGAGCGGCTGGCGGCCGGGGTGCTGGGGCTGCTGCCGGCGGCGGAGCTGGGCACGGACGAGCTGATCGCGGCGATGGAGGACCGCTTCGGCGTGGACGTCGCCATCACCGCGCTTCCCCAGGGTGTGGACGGCCTGGCGTGGCAGGCCGACGCGTTCCGCCTGGTCCTCCTCGCGCCCACCGACCTGTGGACACGGCAGCGCTTCACCCTGGCCCACGAGCTCTGCCACATCCTCGCCAAGGACGCCCGGAGCGTGGTCGTGGAGTCCCGGGTCGCCCCCGGCAGGCAGAAGGACCTGGCCGAGGTGAGGGCCAACGTCTTCGCCTCGCATCTGCTGATGCCCGCGGAGGAGTTGACGCGTGCCACGGCGGAGGAGGCGGCGGAGGGCGGGCTCTCCGACGCCGGCTTCGAGCGGCTGGTCGTGCGCTTCCGGGTGTCACCGAGTGCGCTGGCGGCCCGGCTGCACCAGCTGGGGCTCGTCGACGCCGCGCACCGCAAGCAGCTGCGCGCCCTCACCACGGAGGCCTGCCACCTGCTCGCGGGCGCCGGCGACGCCTACCAGAAGCAGGCCTCGCGGGCCTCGGCGGAGCGCTTCCCGCCCCGTGTCGCCTCGGAGTTGTACAAGGCCTACCTTGCGGGGGAGACGACCCTGCGCCCGCTGGCCGCACTGCTGGACACGGACGTGGAGCGGCTGCACGAGCTCCTCGCGCCCGAACCGCCCCCGGGCAACGGCGTCGAGCAGCAGGACGCGGAAGAAGGGGATCCGGTCTTCCAGCCATGACCACGTGGTGGTTCCCCGACAACACCGTGCTGTGCAACTTCGCGGCCGTCGACCGGCTGCTCCTGCTGGAGAAGGTGCTGGACGGCCGCGGCCGCTGGACCCAGGCCGTGGCCTGGGAGGCCGCCCGCTCCGCGCGCTTCCTGCCGCGGCTGGCCGGGCTGGGGGAGGCCGGATGGCTCGGCGAGCCCGTGGAGATCACCGACGGCACCGAGTTGCGGGAGGTCGACCGGTTGCGCCGGGCCGTCTTCGGCGGCTCGTCCCACCAGCCGACCAAGCACCTCGGCGAGGCCGAGACATGCGTGCTGATCACCCGGCGCCGCGAGTTCCGGGGCTCGGTCTGGATCACCGACGACCGCTCGGCCCGCGACTTCGCGCGCCGGCGCGGCATCACCACCAAGGAGACCTTCGACCTGGTGCGTCAGGCGTGCGCAGAGGGGTTCGTGCCCGCGGCGGAGGGCCACCGCCTGCTGGAGGCGATGGTCGCCTCGGGGCGCCATCTGCACCACGTCTCGCGCGGCCCCGCCGACCTGCTCCCCTAGTAGGCCGTGCCGCCACATGAGCGGCGGCCGTTCACTCCGGCCGCTTGGGCCGCCACACCACCAGCGCGGAGGTCTGCTGGACGTCCTGGTAGGGCACCAGGTCGCGCCGGTACGAGGCGTGGACGGCGGCCTCGCGCTGCTGCATGGCCACCGCCGCGCCCTCGAGGGCCGCGGAGAGCTCGGCGACCCGCGACTGCAGGGCCGCCACTTGGTTCTCCAGTTCGATGATGCGCTTGATGCCGGCCAGGTTGATGCCCTCGTCCTGGGAGAGGCGCTGGACCTCGCGCAGGAGTTCGATGTCACGAGCCGAGTAACGGCGGCCGCGCCCGGCCGTGCGGTCGGGCGAGACCAGGCCGAGGCGGTCGTACTGGCGCAGGGTCTGCGGGTGCAGCCCCGAGAGCTGGGCCGCCACCGAGATGACGTAGACGGGGGATTCGTCGGTCAGCTCGTACGGGTGGCGACCCCGACCGCCACGCATGCCGCCGCTCGTGTTCATCGGGTCAGACTCCCTTCGCGGCCTGGAACAGCTCTGCCCGCGGGTCGGTGTCCGCGGTCGCCTCCCGGTACGCCTCAAGGGCGTCCAGCGCCTTGCCCTCGGTGGCCGCCGGGACGGCGACCTCGATCGAGACCAGCAGGTCCCCGCGGCTGCCGTCCTTGCGGACCGCGCCCTTGCCGCGGGCCCGCAGGGTGCGCCCGTTGGGCGTGCCCGGGGGCAGCTTCAGGGTCACGGGGGGACCGCCGAGCGTCGGGACCTTGATCTCCCCGCCCAGCGCCGCCTCCACGAAGGTGACGGGCACGGTGACGGTGAGGTTGTCGGCCTTGCGGCCGAACACCGGGTGCGCGTCGACGTGCACGGTGACGTAGAGATCGCCGGCCGGGCCCCCGCGCTCACCCGGCGCGCCCTTGCCGCGCAGCCGGATGCGCTGCCCGTCGGTGACGCCGGCCGGGATGCGCACCTGCATGGTGCGCGCCGAACGGGCCCGGCCGCTGCCGTTGCAGACCTCACAGGGGTCCTGCGCGATCAGGCCGCGGCCCTTGCAGTCCGTGCACGGGTCGGTGAGCGAGAAACTGCCGCTGCCGCCGCGCGAGACCTGGCCGGTGCCGACGCAGGTCGGGCACACCCTGGGCGTGCCGTTCTTGTCGCCGGTGCCGGAGCAGGCCTTGCAGGGGGCCTGGCTGGTCATCTTCAACGGAACGGTGGCGCCGTCCACGGCCTCGGTGAACTTCAGCGTCACCTCGGTCTCGATGTCCTGGCCGCGCCGCGGCTGGGTACGGGTGGTGGCGCCGCCGCGGTTGAACAGACCGCCGAACACGTCCCCGAGGCCGCCGCCGAAGCCGCCGCCCTGAGGGGGTGCGCCGCCGGGGCCACCACCGAAGAGGTCACCGAGGTCGAAGCCGAACCCGCCCGCGCCGGCCGGGCCGGCGCGGAAGCCGCCGTTGCCGAAGAGGGCGCGGCCCTCGTCGTACTCCTTGCGGCGCTTGGGGTCCGACAGGACGTCGTTGGCCTCGGAGATCTCCTTGAAGCGCTCCTCGGCCTTGGCGTCGCCCTTGTTGGCGTCCGGGTGGAACTCGCGGGCGAGCTTCCGGTACGCCTTCTTGATCTCCGCCTCGGTGGCGTCCTTCGGGACGCCGAGGACCTTGTAGAGATCCTTCTCGAACAAATCCCTGCTGATACTCATCCCCGGCGTCCCTCCTTCCTCACATGACCCACGTCAGCCCTGTTCGGGGCCACCGTTCTCCTCGTCCGCCGTGTCATCGTCCTTCTGCGGGCCCTGCGTGCCGGGCTGGGGCTCGGCGACGGCCACCCGCGCGGGGCGGATGGTGCGTTCACCGATGCGATACCCGGGCTGCAGGATCTGCACGCAGGTGGTCTGCGTGACGTCCGGCGAATAACTGTGCATCAGGGCCTCGTGCACCAGCGGGTCGAAGGGCTCGCCCTCCTTGCCGAACTGCTGCAGGCCCAGCTTCGCGGCCACCGTCTCCAGCGACTCGCCGACCGACTTGAAACCGCCGACCAGCTCCTTGTGGTCCCGGGCGCGACCGATGTCGTCGAGCACCGGGAGCAACTCGGTGAGCAGGTTCGCGACCGCGATCTCGCGGACCGCGATGCGGTCCCGCTCCACCCGGCGGCGGTAGTTCTGGTACTCCGCCTGGAGCCGCTGGAGGTCCGCCGTGCGCTCACCGAGCGCCGTCCGTACCTGGTCCAGCTGCGCCTGCAGAGCGACGTTGGCATTCGCGTCCCCGGCCGGGCCCGCCGGGCCCGCCTGGTCGGCGGGTCCGGCGCCGGGCCCCGCCTCGCCGGGGGACTCCCCCGGCGAGGTGGAACCGGCCTCGGCAGAGGGGACGACAGGCTCCTCCTCGAAGCCCGGGGTCTCCTCCGTCACGCGGCACCGTCCTTCTTGTCCTCGTCGACGATCTCGGCGTCGACGACGTCGTCGTCGGCCTGGGCCCCGCCCTCGGCACCGGCGGCACCGGTCGCGCCGCCCTCGGCCTGGGCGTTGGCGTACAGCGCCTGGCCCAGCTTCTGCGAGGTGGCGGCGACCTTCTCGGTTGCCTCGCGGATGGCGGCGGAGTCCTCGCCCTTCAGCTTCTCCTTCAGGTCCGCGACGGCCGCCTCGACCTCGGTCTTGACGTCACCGGGGACCTTGTCCTCGTTGTCCTTGAGGAACTTCTCGGTCTGGTAGACGAGCTGCTCGGCCTGGTTGCGGGTCTCGGCGGACTCACGGCGCTTGTGGTCCTCCTCCGCGTACTGCTCGGCCTCGCGCATCATGCGGTCGATGTCGTCCTTCGGCAGCGCCGAGCCACCGGTGACCGTCATGCGCTGCTCCTTGCCGGTACCGAGGTCCTTGGCGGAGACGTGCATGATGCCGTTGGCGTCGATGTCGAAGGCGACCTCGATCTGCGGGATGCCGCGCGGGGCCGGCGGGAGGCCGGTCAGCTCGAACATGCCGAGCTTCTTGTTGTACGCCGCGATCTCGCGCTCGCCCTGGTAGACCTGGATCTGCACCGACGGCTGGTTGTCCTCGGCCGTGGTGAAGATCTCCGAGCGCTTGGTCGGGATCGTGGTGTTGCGCTCGATCAGCTTGGTCATGATGCCGCCCTTGGTCTCGATGCCGAGGGACAGCGGGGTCACGTCGAGGAGCAGGACGTCCTTGACCTCGCCCTTGAGGACACCGGCCTGGAGCGCGGCGCCGATGGCGACGACCTCGTCCGGGTTGACGCCCTTGTTGGCGTCCTGACCGCCGGTCAGCTCCTTGACGAGCTCGGCGACGGCGGGCATACGGGTCGAGCCGCCGACGAGGACGACGTGGTCGATCTCGGAGAGCTGGATGCCGGCGTCCTTGATCACGTTGTGGAACGGGATCTTGCAGCGCTCCAGCAGGTCCGTGGACAGCTGCTGGAACTGGGCGCGGGTGAGCTTCTCGTCCAGGTGCAGCGGGCCCTCGGCGGACGCCGTGATGTAGGGCAGGTTGATCGAGGTCTCGGTGGACGAGGACAGCTCGATCTTCGCCTTCTCGGCGGCCTCGCGCAGACGCTGCAGCGCCATCTTGTCCTTGGACAGGTCCACGCCGTGACCCGAGGCGAACTGCTTCACCAGGTAGTCGACGATGCGCTGGTCCCAGTCGTCACCACCGAGGTGGTTGTCGCCGTTGGTGGCCTTCACCTCGACGACGCCGTCGCCGATCTCCAGCAGCGAGACGTCGAAGGTGCCGCCACCGAGGTCGAAGACGAGGATGGTCTGGTCGTCCTTGTCCAGGCCGTACGCCAGGGCGGCGGCCGTGGGCTCGTTGACGATGCGCAGGACGTTCAGACCCGCGATCTCGCCGGCCTCCTTGGTGGCCTGGCGCTCGGAGTCGTTGAAGTACGCCGGGACGGTGATGACCGCGTCGGTCACCTTCTCGCCCAGGTACGCCTCGGCGTCCCGCTTCAGCTTCTGCAGGATGAAGGCGCTCATCTGCTGCGGGTTGAAGTCCTTGCCGTCCAGGTTGATCTTCCAGTCGGTGCCCATGTGGCGCTTGACCGACCGGACGGTCCTGTCGACGTTGGTGACGGCCTGGCGCTTGGCGACCTCGCCGACGAGCACCTCGCCGTTCTTGGCGAAGGCGACGACGGACGGCGTGGTCCTGGCACCCTCGGCGTTGGTGATGACGGTGGGCTCGCCGCCTTCGAGAACGCTGACGACGGAGTTAGTCGTGCCCAGGTCGATGCCGACCGCACGTGCCATGGTGGAATCCTCCAGCTGCCTACTTGAGTGGAACTGGCTCAAGGGTGCCGCACACCTCCGTTCCTGTCAACAGACCTGAGCCGTGGCGACTCAACTTATGGGCCACCCCTCCGCGCACAGACGGCCACGCCGAGCGACCGCGGGCCCCGCCGTACGCCTCCGCGGGCCCGGGAGACCCGCCGGTCCCCGGGGACCCGGGAGCCCGGGGAAGTCGGGGGAGTCAGGGGAAGGCACCCCTCAGCGACACAGATCACCGGCGGCGCGGCTACGCACGTGCGCCGATACTGGGTAGTCTCAGGAGAACCGAATAAGTTACTGCTTAGTATTCAGCCGGGCACAGCCCCGAGCCTCCCCTCTCGCAGGTCCGAGGAGCCCCGAAATGCAAATGGCCGCGATCATCGTGTCGCTGGTACTCGCCGTGATCGGCGTTGCGCTGTTCAGCCGCGCCATCGCCCAGATCTACCGGTTCGTACGACTCGGCCAGGACGTCCCCGCGGACACCCGCACGGACGACTGGCGGGCACGCACCGTCACGGTGGTCCGGGAGTTCCTCGGCCACACCCGTATGAACCGCTGGGGCGTGGTCGGCGTCGCGCACTGGTTCGTCGCCATCGGCTTCTTCTCGCTCGTGCTCACCCTGGTGAACGCCTTCGGCCAGCTCTTCCAGGCCGACTGGGTGCTGCCGGTCATCGGCCACTGGCTGCCGTACGAAGTGTTCGTCGAGTTCATCGGCCTGATGACCGCGCTCGGCATCCTCACGCTGATCACGATCCGCCAGCTGTCCCGGCCGGGCCGGGCCGGCCGCAAGTCCCGCTTCGCGGGCTCCAACACCGGCCAGGCCTACTTCGTCGAGTCCGTCATCCTCATCATCGGCCTCGCGATCATGACCCTGCGCGGCCTGGAGGGCGCCCTGGCGGAGGTGCACGGCTACGAGGCCGCCTACTTCGCGTCGTACCCGCTGGTCGCGGCCTTCAAGGGGCTGAGCGTCGGCACGCTGCAGAACCTGGTCTACCTGACCGCGATGATCAAGATCGGGACGTCGTTCGTCTGGATGATCGTGGTCTCGCTCAGGACCGACATGGGCGTCGCCTGGCACCGCTTCCTGGCCTTCCCCAACATCTGGTTCAAGCGGAACGCCGACGGCGCCGTGGCGCTCGGCGCCCTGCTGCCGATGGCATCCGGCGGCAAGCCCATCGACTTCGAGGACCCGGGCGAGGACGACGTCTTCGGCGTCAGCCAGGTGGAGCAGTTCTCCTGGAAGGGCATCCTCGACTTCTCCACCTGCACCGAGTGCGGCCGCTGCCAGTCGCAGTGCCCCGCCTGGAACACCGGCAAGCCGCTCTCCCCGAAGCTGCTGATCATGTCGCTGCGCGACCACGCGCACGCCAAGGCGCCCTACCTGCTCGCCGGCGGCGGCAAGACCGCGGAGGGCGAGGAGAAGGCGAGCGAGGAGCAGCTCGCCGGCGTCCCCGCCGCCGCCCTCGCCGAGGCCGAGCGCCCGCTGATCGGCACCGCCGAGGAGAACGGCGTCATCGACCCGGACGTCCTGTGGTCCTGCACCACCTGCGGCGCCTGCGTCGAGCAGTGCCCGGTGGACATCGAGCACATCGACCACATCGTCGACATGCGCCGCTACCAGGTCATGATCGAGTCCTCGTTCCCGTCCGAGGCGGGCACGATGCTCAAGAACCTGGAGAAGAAGGGCAACCCCTGGGGCCTGCCCAAGAAGCAGCGGCTCGCCTGGGTCAAGGAGGTCGAGTTCGAGGTCCCCGTCGTCGGCGAGGACATCGAGGACCTCACCGAGGTGGAGTACCTGTACTGGGTCGGCTGCGCCGGCTCCCTGGAGGACCGCGCCAAGAAGACCACCAAGGCCTTCGCCGAGCTGCTCCACATCGCGGGCGTCAAGTTCGCGATCATGGGCGGCGAGGAGAACTGCACCGGTGACTCCGCCCGCCGCCTGGGCAACGAGTTCCTCTTCCAGCAGCTCGGCGCCGAGAACGTCGCCATGCTGAACATGGCCTTCGGCGAGGACGACGAGGACGACAGCACCAGGAAGCCCAAGGCGCAGAAGAAGATCGTCGCCACCTGCCCGCACTGCTTCAACACCCTGGCGAACGAGTACCCGCAGCTCGGCGGCGAGTACGAGGTCGTCCACCACACCCAGCTGCTGCAGCACCTGGTCGACGAGGGCAAGCTCGTCCCCGTCACCCCGGTCGAGGGCATCATCACCTACCACGACCCCTGCTACCTGGGCCGCCACAACAAGGTCTACACGCCTCCGCGCGAGATCATCGCCAAGGTGCCGGGCCTGCGGAACGAGGAGATGCACCGCCACAAGGAGCGCGGCTTCTGCTGCGGAGCCGGCGGCGCCCGCATGTGGATGGAGGAGCGGATCGGCAAGCGCATCAACAACGAGCGCGTCGACGAGGCGCTGTCCCTCAACCCGGACATCGTCTCCACCGCCTGCCCGTTCTGCCTCGTGATGCTCTCCGACTCCGTCAACGGCAGGAAGAACGAGGGCAAGGCCAAGGAGTCGCTGCAGGTCGTCGACGTCTCCCAGCTCCTGCTGGACTCCGTCAGGACCCCGCTCGACCCCGACGGCGAGCCGGAGACGGCGGACGAGCCGCAGCCGGAGCCCGCGAAGTAGCGCCTCCCGCGGACGCACATGGGAACGCCGGTGGGCGCGTACGGATCCCGTACGCGCCCACCGGCGTTCGTGTGCTCCTCCCGCTCCCCCGGCGCCCTCAGTCGCCGATGCCGGACTGCCGCAGCAGCGCCGCGAAGGAGACCGGGTCGAACAGCTTCTGCAGGTCGGCCTGGGACACCGCCTTGCCGTCGATCTTCACGTAAGGGGTACCCGTGGCACCGCTCTTGACGAAGGCGTCCTCGGACGCGGTCACGAAGTCCGCGTGGGACTGCTTCCGCACCGCGGAGTCGAAGGCCGCCCCGCGCAACCCCTTCACCTTGCCGGCGAGTTCCAGCAGGTAGGCGTCGGTGAACCCGTCCACCTGCTCCTGCGGCTGGTTGGCGTAGAGCAGCTCGTGGTACGTCGCGAAGGCGCCGGTGCCCGCCTCCACGGACGCGCGCAGGGCGCCCGCGGCCTTCTTCGAACCGCTGCCCTTGAGGTTCTCGTCCAGGAACGAGGCCAGGGTGTACTGCAGCTTGACGTCACCGGCCTTCGCCAGCGCCGCCAACTGGGGCCCGGCGGACGCCTCGAACGCCTTGCAGATCGGGCAGCGCGGGTCCTCGTAGATGTGGACGGTCCTCGGCGCCGCCGGGTCGCCCACCGTGATCGTCGTCCCGTCCGACTCCAGACGCGCGGGCAGCGCGGCCAGCACCGCGGGGTCCGCCTTCACCGGCACGTCGCCCACGGCGGAGGACGCGGCGGGGGAGCTCGCGGCGGCCGGCGCGTCCGGGGAACCGGAGTCGGTGGTCAGCAGCCCGCAGCCCGTCACCGCCAGGGCCACCAGCCCCGCGACCGCCGCGCCCGCCGCGGCCCGCGCTGAGGTGCGCGCGGTCCCGCGCGCGGCATTCCGTACGGCCCTGACAACCATCGGCACTTCCCGTCCCTTCGGATCCGCTACGCCCCGAACGGTAGGGCTTCGCGGGCCCGCGTGCCCAACCGCGCACCGGCCGTCCGGCGCTCCCACGCGCAGCCGTTCACCGCTCATACACCTGTACACAACCTTCCGGCCGCCCGGAGTGTCACACAGTCACCAGTTCCTCACCCGATGGGAGCCGCCGTGCGTGTCCGCGTCCTCGCCCTTGCCCTCACCGCGACGGCGGCCTGCCTCGCCCTGCCCTCACAGGCCGCCGTGGCCGCGTCACCCGCCAAGCCGTACGACTTCAACGGCGACGGCCACCCCGACCTCGCGATCGGCGTACCGGACGGCACCGCGGCCGGCAAGAAGGCCGCCGGGTACGTCGCCGTGATCCCCGGCTCCGCGAGCGGCCCCCGCACCTCGGCCCGCACCACCGTCAGCCAGTCCACCGCGGGCATCCCCGGCTCCTCCGAGACCGGCGACCGCTTCGGGGCCCGGCTGACCAGCGGCGACCTCGACAGGAACGGCTACGCGGACCTGATCGTCGTCGCGTCCGGCGAGGACCGGTCCGCCCTGGAGGACACCGGCCGCATCACCGTCCTGTGGGGCAGCGCCTCCGGCTTCACCCGCGGCACGATCCTGCCCGGGTCGGGCGCCTACAAGGGCACGGGCTTCGCCGGCCTCGCCGCGGCCGACGTCAACGGCGACGGAAACCTCGACATCGTCACCGGCAACAGGGGCGACGAGAGCGGCGGCCTCTCCGCGGCCCTGGGCCCGTTCGCCCCCGGCCGGGCACCGGCCGCCCTCACCACCGTCACCGACGACGGCATCCCCCACTTCGTCGAGCGCATACGCCTCGCGGTCGGCGACATCGACGGCGACGGCCGCACGGACGTGGCCGTGGCGTACAACGGCCTCGAAGGCGGCGGCACCGCCTACCTGCGCGGCACCCCGGCCGGCCTCGTCCGGGCACCGTCCTGGTACGGCGAGACCACGGGCGAGTCCCTGGCGGTCGGCGACTTCGACGGGGACGGCCGCGCGGACCTCGCCGTCGGCCTCGCGGCCTTCGGCGCCCACGACACCGAGGAGCCGTGGGTGCCCGAGCACCCGCTGCCCACCCGTACCGGCGGCATCGTCCGCGTCCTGTACGGCAGTGCCCAGGGCCCCGCCGCCGCACGGCTCCCGGTGGACCTCGACCAGAACACGGCGGGCGTGCCCGGCAGCGACGAGGCCGGCGACCGCTTCGGCCTGACCCTGGCGGCGGCTGACCTCACCGGCGACGGCCGCGCGGACCTCGCGGTCGGCGTGCCCGGCGAGGACATCGGAACCGTGGTCGACGCGGGCAGCGTGACCGTGCTGCTCGGCTCCCCCTCCGGCCTGACCACCGCCGGTTCCCGGGCCGTCCACCAGGACACCGCGGGCGTGCCCGGGGGCGGCGAGCGCGGCGACGGCTTCGGCGGCGCCACCGGCTGCGGGCTCCTCCTGCGCGACCTGAACCGCGACGGGCGCGCCGACCTGGCCGTCGCCGCCACCGGCGAGGACGCGGGCAGCGGCCGCGTGTGGACCCTGCGCGGCACCACCACCGGGATCACCACCACGGGTTCGGCCGCCTTCTCCGCGGCGAGTCTCGGGCTGCCCGGTCCGACCGGCGGCCTGTCCTTCGGATCGACGCTCTGCCCCTGAGGCGCGGCCGCCCCACAGGTCACTCGAAAAAAGTTTCGTCCCGCACGCAACCCTCCGGGCCGGCCGGCGGTCTGAGTTGCGCCAACCGCGCCCGCCGTCCGGCCGAACATCCGGTGAACGGGCGCGGCGGCCCCTCTACAGACTGCGGATGCCCTCGGCATCCCCCGCATGCACAGGAGAACACCCGCATGCACAAGCGCACCCGGGTCGCCATCGCGGCCACGGCCGCCGCGGCGCTCACCAGCGGCCTCCTCGCCCTCACCGCGATCCCCGCCGCCGCCACCGGCAGCGGCGACAAGGCCGACTTCAACGGCGACGGCTACGCCGACGTCGCCTTCTCCGCCGGCAACGCCTACGTCAGCGGCCTCAAGGGCGCCGGCCAGGTCGTCGCCCTCTACGGTTCGTCGAACGGCCTCACCGCGGCCCGCCGCAGCGTCGTCAGCCAGAACACCTCCGGCGTCCCCGGCAGCGCCGAGAAGGGCGACGGCTTCGGCTGGATCACCGCCATCGGCGACTTCAACAGCGACGGCTTCAGCGACCTGGCCGTCTCCGCCGCCTCCGAGGACCTCGGCAGCGACGTCGACGGCGGCATGGTCACCATCCTGTGGGGCTCGACGAAGGGCCTCACCGGCGGCACCACCCTCGCCGACCCCGCGCCCAGCAGCCACGACCGCTGGGGCCGTTCCCTCGCCGCGGCCGACTTCGACGGCGACGGCAAGGACGACCTCGCCGTGGGCTCCTCGGCCAGCACCGTCTACGTCTACAAGGGCGGCATCACCAAGAGCGGCACCTCCGGCGGCCGCTACACGGTCAAGCCCCCGATCCAGTCCGGCGGCGCCACCGGACCGCTCAACCTCACCGCGGGCGAGGTCAACGGCGACGGCCGCACCGACCTGATCGTCGACGGCTACGAGACCACCGGCGACTACGGCTGGAACGCCAACTACTACATCCCGGGCTCCGCCTCCGGCCTCGTCGCCTCGCGCGCCGTCAAGCTCCAGGGCGGCGTCATCACCGGCATCGGCGACGTCAACGGCGACAGCTTCGGCGACATCGTCATCGGCGTCAGCTGGGACCCGGGCACGAGCGGCGAGCCCAGCGTCCCCGGCTCCGTCAAGGGCGGCAAGGTCAAGGTCGTCTACGGCACCCCCACCGGCCCCGGCACCTCCACGTCCATCACCCAGGAGAGCGGCAACATCCCGGGCGGCTCCGAGAAGGGCGACGCCTTCGGCAACGAGCTTCACCTCGGCGACATCAACGGCGACGGCTTCCAGGACCTCGCCATCGGCTCCGCGGGCGAGGACCTGAACGGCGTCGTCGACGCCGGCTCGGTCACCCTCCTCTACGGCTCGCCGGCCGGGCTCAACACCACGTCCGGCTACCAGTACTTCACCCAGAACACCGCGGGCGTCCCCGGCTCGGACGAGAAGAGCGACCAGTTCGGCGGTGAGCTCCACCTCGACGACGTCAACGGCGACGGCAAGGCCGACCTGACCGTCACCACCTACGGCGAGAACGGCGGCAACGGCGCGGTCACCGCCCTGCGCTCCGACGGCACCGCGATCAGCACCGGCGGAGCCCTGTCGATCGCCCCCAGCACCGTGGGCGTCTCCACCTCCGGCAACCCCCTGTTCGGCGCCAACTTCGGCAACTGAACCCCCTCGGCGGCCCGCCTCCCCACCAGGGCGGCGGGCCGCCCGACGGGCGTGGAATCTGTCACAGCTTGGCAGCAAAGCCCCTCCTGGGGCGGGGGGCACCGTCCTCCGCCCCCGGGACCGGGTACGTTCGAAGCGTGGCTGGATTCAGGAACGGACGCGGACGGGACGGGGACGTGCAGCACCCGCATCAGCAGTACGGCGGCAACCCGCAGCAGAACACCTCGCCGGGCGGGCAGCAGCCCCACCACGGCTTCGCGCCGGCCGCCGAGGGTGAGCCCGAGTACTTCGGCTCCGCGGCGTCGACGCCGACGTACGACAACAACCCCGGGCACACCCGCGCCTTCTCCATCGGCGACGCGCCCGACGAGGCCTACGACCCCTACGAACCGCAGTCCCCGCAACCGGACCAGGTGTCCACCTACCGCGCGGGCCACACCACGGCGCCCCCGGCCGGCCCCCGGCTCCGCTGGAAGCCGCTGCTGAGCGGGATCGTCATGCGCCCGTCCGCCACCTTCTGGCAGATGCGCGACTACCAGGTGTGGGGCCCCGCCCTCATCGTCACCTTCCTCTACGGGCTGCTCGCCGTCTTCGGCTTCGACAGCGCCCGGGAGGACGTGCTCGACGCCACGCTCTCCAACAGCGTCCCCTGGGTGGTGTGCACGGCCATCGCCGTCATCCTCTGCGGCCTGATGCTCGGCGCCGTCACCAACGCCCTCGCCCGCCAACTCGGCGGCGACGGCGCCTGGGCGCCCACCGTCGGCATGGCGATGCTCATCACCTCGCTGACGGACGCCCCGCGACTGGCCTTCGCCGTCTTCCTGGGCAGCGCCAACAGCTTCGTCCAGTTCCTCGGCTGGGCCACCTGGATCGGCTGCGCGGCCCTGCTGACCTCCATGGTCTCCAAGTCCCACGACCTGCCGTGGCCCAAGGCCCTGGGGGCGGCGTCGATCCAGCTGATCGCGCTGCTGGTGCTCTTCAAGCTGCCGGTGATCTGAGGCCGCCCGCCGCGCCCCTCCGGCGCGCGCGACACGGAACCACAGGTAAGGGGCGCCACTCCTGGAGTGGCGCCCCTTACCCATGCGGTGACGGCGGCCCTCGGGGCTGGGGCTCCCTCCGGGGCGAGCGCCCAGCGCGCGGGCTGCCCGGTCAGGCGTCGAAGACCTGACCCTCACGACGGACGACGGGACCGTCGACGCTCCAGGGGAAGTTGATCCACTCGTCGGTGCGCTTCCAGACGTAGTCGCACTTCACGAGCGACTGCGACTTCTCGTAGATCACCGCGCTGCGCACCTCGGCGACGTGTTCGGCGCAGAAGTCCCGGACGAGCTTGAGCGTCTTGCCCGTGTCGGCGACGTCGTCCGCGATCAGGACCTTCTTGTCCGAGAAGTCGATCACGTTCGGTACCGGGGCCAGCATCACCGGCATGTCCAGCGTCGTCCCGACCCCGGTGTAAAACTCCACGTTCACCAGGTGGATGTTCTTGCAGTCCAGCGCGTAGGCGAGACCGCCCGCCACGAACACCCCGCCGCGGGCGATCGAGAGCACGATGTCCGGCGCGAATCCGTCGTCGGCGATCGTCCGCGCCAGGTCCCGCACCGCCTGCCCGAAGGCCTCGTACGTCAGGTTCTCCCGCGCCGGCCCGCCCATGCGCTCAGACCTGCGTCCGGTGGAAGTTGAGGTAGGAACGCGACGGCGTCGGCCCCCGCTGCCCCTGGTAGCGCGAGCCGTACTTGTCCGAGCCGTACGGGAACTCCGCCGCCGAGGTCAGGCGGAACAGGCACAGCTGCCCGATCTTCATGCCCGGCCAGAGCTTGATCGGCAGCGTGGCGACGTTCGACAGCTCCAGCGTCACGTGGCCGGAGAAACCGGGGTCGATGAAACCCGCGGTCGAATGCGTCAGCAGCCCCAGCCGGCCGAGGCTCGACTTGCCCTCCAGACGCGAGGCGATGTCGTCCGGAAGGGAGATCACCTCGTACGTCGAGGCCAGCACGAACTCCCCGGGATGGAGGATGAACGCGTCGTTCTCCTCCGGCTCCACCAGCCGCGTCAGGTCCGGCTGCTCGACGGCCGGGTCGATGTGCGGGTACCGGTGGTTCTCGAACACCCGGAAGAAGCGGTCCAGCCGGACGTCGATGCTCGACGGCTGCACCATCGACGGCTCGTACGGGTCGATCCTGACCCGCCCGTTGTCGATCTCGGTCCGGATGTCCTTGTCAGAGAGAAGCACGCAAGCAGATTACGCGGGGACGGGGCTCCGGGCCGAATCGAGCCGACCCGGCCCGGGGCCCCCGCGTCACGTCCGACCTGCGCGTCCGGACCTCCGCGACTACTTCCCGGTGTCAGCCGCCACGGGGACGGCGCTGCGGAGCCGCGCACACCGCGGACACCTGATCAACCGCCCGGGGCCGAGCCTTCCGGCGCCCAGGTTCTGCATCGGGAACGTAGCGGTGCTGAAAACGTGCCCTTCGGCACAACGAACGACGGTGCGATCCATCGCTCCCCTTCTCCCCGGTACCTCAACGACGAAAGCCACATTAGGGGATGAACCCACCCCTGCCTCACGCGGCACTCCGCCCACTCGGGCACCTCGGGTCCCCCTCACCGTACGCCCCCCACACCTCCCGGCGCACACCTTTCCGAAGCAACACGAAGGCCCCGGGCGGCATGCGTCCGGGGCCTGGCATGGGGTACAGTGTGCGAGGTCAGATGCCTCAACGGGCGTCTTACGCGGGTGTAGTTTAATGGTAGAACATGAGCTTCCCAAGCTCAGAGCGCGAGTTCGATTCTCGTCACCCGCTCCAGCAGAAAGCCCCAGGCGAGCAGCCCGGGGCTTCTTTGTTGTCTGGACCTCTCTAGGCGTCGCGCACCAGATCCGCACCAGATGCCCTCGCGCGCTCCGCACGCACCCGCGCGTCGAGAGCCGCGGCGACCTCCCGCTGCCGCTCCAAGGTCGAGTGCTGATAGATCAGCGCAGCTCGCTCCGAGGACTGGCCCGCCCGGACCATCGTGTCCTTGAGCGTGGCGCCCGATTGAGTGGCGAGGGTGTGGCCAGTGTGCCGCAGATCGTAGAAGCGGAAGTTCTCCGGAAGCCCGACCTCGGCGCGGGCCCGCCGCCACTTGCGGCCGAAGGAGGAGCGACGGAAGGGCGCGCCCCGTTCGCCCACGAACAGCAGGCCGTTCGGCTCCTTCTCGGCGAACCACTTGAGATGCCGTTCAAGGTCCTTGCGCATGAACGGTGGCAGGACGATGAACCGCTTCCCCGCTTCGGACTTGGTGGGGCCCTCCGCACGCTTGCCCGTCGTCAGCTCCGGCGCAGCCCGTCGGACCCACACGCCCACGGCATCCAGTCGACGTCCAGGCGTCGAAGGCCGGCCTGTTCCTCCGGACGAGCCGGACCGTAAGCGGCGATGTAGACCATCAGCCGCCACCGCGGTCCCATTCCCAGCTGCACTGAGCACGCGGCATCGTCGGTGAACGCAGCTACGGATGTCCAGCAGCGAAGTACAGCAACCGCCACGCCCAGTGCCGACCTTCACCAGCCCTCAGCGGCCAACCAACGTGCCCGGCTGACCTCAGCGACCGTCGTGCCCATAGTTCGCATCGAGGGGGTCGTGCGGTCGGGCTGCGCATGGCACGGTGCGGCCATTGCGCTGTGTACGTCGGGGCATCCGCATTAGGAGGACACTGACCCTATGGCCCTACCCAAAACGCATCATTGCTCTTCCTGCTCGGACGGTGGCGCGCAGGAAGAGGTCATTCACGAAGACCTCGTCGTCGGAGCACCGCTGTCCATGGAGGATCTCACCGAGGCGCAGCGCCTCGACCGGTTCGCCCGCAAGTACGCCCACGATGGTTGCCAGGTCAGAGAAGTCCAACGAGTCCCGCACGACTGCTTGAGCGGCTACGCGTGGTCCGTCCGCTTCGTCGAGAATTCCTGACCAAGGCCTCACCGGGTACCGCCGGGAAGATGCCTGTCAGGAGGAGCCCGGCCCGATGGACGCCATGCCCGGTGATTCCCGAGCTCAGAGCGCGAGTTCGAATCCCGTCACCCGCTCCACATATGAAGGCCCAGGTCAGGGACGCAGTCCCCAACCTGGGCCGTTGTGTCACCTACGGCTGGCCGGCGGCTTCGATCGTCAACCACGCCGGCGGCGAGGCTCACCTTCCCGGCTGCACGCACATCGTTCCGGCCGACATACGGCCAGCCGTTTACGCTTGGGTGCCCACCCCGTCCCCCGGGGCATGGCGTCGTCTGGCGCCCTCCAGCCCGCTCCACGCCACCCGGGGCAACGTCGAGCGGGCGGCTGTGAGCCGCTGCCAGAGCTGCGACGCGGCCCAGTGGCCCGGCCGCGTCACAGAGCCGGACACGCGTGCTCCCGCCTGCGCGCGCCCGGCCTCCGCTGCCGCCCCGGTCAGTGGGTGAAGGGGCCGCTGAGCCTGGTGTACGACAGCTTGAGCGAGATCGCGGAGTACGCCTTCGAGCCGGTGCCGGTGGTCCCGGACGTCGAGCCCTTCAGCATGTGGACCATGCCCGACCGGGTGTTGTCCAGCCAGTCGTTCGTGTCCACCATGAGGTCGGCGCGACCGTCTCGCGTGTAGTCGGTGAGCTTCAGGTTCACTCCGAACGAGTCGTCGTTCTCCACGGCGCCCGCGATACCGGAAGTGCTCTGGCTGTACGCCTTGGCTCCGCTGCCGGACAGACCCCCTGCACGGCCGAGCAGCACCGTGACCATGCCGGTGCGGCGCTTGCCCGAGAGGGCCTCGCCGGGGGCTCCGATGGCGAGGTCCGCGTATCCGTCGCCGTTGACGTCGCCGGCGGAGACGGCGGCGCCGAAGAAGTCCTCGTTCTCGGAAGCGCCGGGTACGCCCGCCGTGTCCTGGCTGAACTTCACCGGCTTGCGCGCCGTGTTCGGCCCTGCGGGGCCGCCGTACTGGACCGTGACATAGCCCCGTTCCCGGTCCGGCTGCTCGTAACCGCGGCCGATGGCGAGGTCGCCGTAGCCGTCCTTGTCGAAGTCGCCGATGGTGGTTGCGGGGCCGCCGCCGATCTGGTGGCCGCCGTCGTCGGGCACGCGCATCTCGCCCGCGCGCCGGATGAAGTCGGCGCCTCCGCGGTGGAAGTAGGACCGCAGGTCCAGGTCGGCGTTGTCGCCTTGGAGCTCGCGGCCGAGGATGTACAGGTCGGTGGCGGCATCGGCGGTGACGCGGCCCGCCGCCAACTGGGAGGCGTCCAGATAGCCGTAGCCGTCGCCGAGGGACTCCCAGCCGCCGCGTCCGCCCGTGCGGGTGAAGGGGCCCTTGAGCAGGACCACACCGGCCCGGCTGCCACTGACAGCGGCAAGGTCCTGGTCACCGTCGCCGTCGAAGTCGCCGACCACGACGTCCCGCCCGAACGCGTCGCCCTGACCCGGGTACTCCGGCGCGACGGGCGAGTGGAAGACGGTGCCGGAACCGAGGCCCTTGGCACCGCCCCAGACGACGGTCAGCCCCCCGCGGCCCCTGATGTCGCCGACGTCCTCGCCCGGTGAGGCGACGACCAGGTCGGCGTAGCCGTCGCGGTCGAGGTCGGCGCTGGTGGCGGCGAATCCCCATTCGTCGTCCTTCTCCACCGCGCCGGGTATGCCGGGCGAGTCCTGGTGGATGGTCTGGACTCGCGTTCCCGGGCCGGTCGACGTGCCGTAGACGACGGTGACCCTGCCGTCCTTGCCGTACGTCCCACCGAGCATGACGAAGTCGCGGTGGCCGTCGCCATTGAAGTCGTCGGCCAGCTTGGCGGGAGCCGCGAGCGCCGAAGGGGCAGTGAGGAGCGGGCTGCAGACCGCCGCCGCGAGCGCGGCGGCAGTGGCGAGGGCGGTACGTGTGGCGCGCATGGCTCTCCGGTGTCCGATGGCGGGCGGTGGCGCTTGAACTGCGATCTTCGACCTTTACGGATACCGGATGGTTGTACGTCGGTGACGGGCGGGGTCGCCGTGCGGCGGCGTCAGCCGTGTGCAGGGCCGTGGCAGAGTCCCGGAGCTGCAGGAACGCAGCTCGCTCCGAGAACAGGCCGGCACGGGCCATGGCGACTTCGAGCGCGGCACCCGCCCGCGTGCCCGGACGCGGCCGGTGTGGCGGAGATCGCGGAAACGGAGGGGCTCGTTGGGTCGGGCTCCCGCTGCCTGACGTCTTGTCAGAATGGCGTCGCGACAATCCCGGGTTCGCGGCACCGCTCGTGCCCGCGGCGCACGGAAGACAAAGGAACGAAGTGGACCTCACGCAGTACAGGGACAACATGGCGCGTGCGGCCGAGGAAGCCCGCGACTGGTTCTTCGACCAGTACCTCCCCGCCTGGACCGCCGCGGCTGCGGACCCGTCCGCCGATCCCCGGTTCGTACTCAACTACTGGGTCCCTCCGCTCAGCGTCTCGGCGGACGACCCCGACCCGGCCCGGGCCGTGCACGGCTGGTGCACCGACCCGGACTCGGTGCTGGACTACCTCGCGGCGCAGCAGGAGCCGTTGAAGGCTGCGGGCTACACCCACACCGATGTCCCCGACAGCCGAGTGACCGCCTACAGCTCGCACTCCGCCGGGATCGAGGTGATCTGGTCGCGCCGCAGCGCCGACAACACCGAGATCGAGCGCCTCGGAGTCCACTTCGAGGTCCGTCGTGACGACTCCGGTACCTGGCGCATCATCGCCATCGCCGCCCACCCGACCGACGCCGACCGCGTCGCGGACGCCTTCGTGACCGTGACCCCCTGATCCGTGCTGCTCGTACTCAGCAGCACGGTGGCCCTCCGCGTCCACGACGGGCGTCGGGTTGCCCTCGGCCGGGTTGGTCAGGATCTGCAGAAGAGACGGCACGACCCCGGTGGCGCTCGGAGCGCCGCCCGGGGTCGTGCCGCCTCTTCGGCCCGATGCCGTCGCGTCAGACGACGCGCTTGCGGCCCCAGAGGAAGACGAAGGCCGTGACGGCGGCGGCCAGGGCGAACAGGATCGAGGCCCCGAGCCACTGCATGCCGCTCATCTGGGAGATGGGGAGGTAGTCCACCGCCCAGCCCACGATGCCCTTCTGCTGCTGGCAGGCGGCGACGGCCTTGTCCGATCCGGCGTGCACGCAGGTGCTCCAGCCGAGGGTCTCCCCGGACGACGTGACGTACGACTGGTCGATCTGGAAGGCGGCGGCGGGGAGGCTCGGGGCGCCGCCGTCGACCCCCGAGTCCGTGGTGACCCTGATGACGTTGCCCAGGTCGAGCCGGAAGTGGGCCCAGACCACCTGGACGGCGACCGCGAAGAAGAAGGTCACGACCATGGAGAGCAGGGTGCGGCGCAGGACCATGCCGATCGCGACGCCGCCCAGGACGGTGAAGAGCGCGAGCGCGACGGGCACGGGCCCGGTGTTGTCGAACGCGGCGCCGGAGCTCCAGTCCATGACGGTGTTCTGCCTGCTGACCGGCGCCCACCATCGGCCGAAGGTGAACGAGACGGCGACGGTGCAGACCACGACCACCAGGGCGCAGATGCCGATCTTGGCGGCGAGCCAGCGGGCGGGGGTCGCGGCCTGGGAGGTGACGAGCTTGGCCGTGCCGCTCTCCAGGTCACCGGCGAGCAACGGGGCGCCGAGGAAGACCCCGAGGAGGACGGGGACGAAACCGAGCCCGAGGGCGGCCTTCGCGAGCGCGGCACTGTGCGGGGTGATGTCCTCCATCCACTTGTCGGGTGAGGAGTGGGGCCAGCCCTTCGCGGTGAGGTGGTCGAGCAGGCCGGCGCGCTGGTAGAGCATCCACGCCACGGCGAGGGCCGTCAGGGCCAGCATCGTCCAGAAGGCGGCGCGGTGCTGGCGCCAGACGAGCCAGGTCATGCCGCTCAGACGGGGGCGGCGGGTGCCGCGCTCGGCGACCGGCGGCGCGGGCGCCGCGGACGGGGTCGTGGCCACGTTGCTCATGCCGCCGCCCCCCGCGGGCCGTACGAACGGCCCGGGATCTGCGCCACGGGACTGATCAGCGGTGGCGCCTCGGGCGAGCGCAGATAGGCGAGCAACAGTTCCTCCAACTGCGGGGTGTGGGACTGCCACTGGCCGCTCACCGGGCCGTCCGGCCGGATCAGGGCGGTGGCCTGGCGCCCGCTGGTGCGGTACTCCACGACGGTGTGCCGGGCCAGTTCCGCGGGCACCCCCGAACCCTCGCCGTCGGTGGCGCCCTGCAGCAGCACGTGGGCGCTGCGGATCTCGTCCACGTCCCCGGCGATGCGCAGGCCGCCGGTGGAGATGACCAGCAGGAAGTCGCAGACGCTCTCCAGCTCGCTGAGCATGTGCGAGGACATCAGCACCGTGGTGCCGTGCTCGGCGGCCTCGGCCATCAACGTGCTCATCATCTCGTGGCGCACCAGCGGATCCAGGTCGGACATCGGCTCGTCGAGCAGCAGCAGGTCGGGCCGCTTGCCGAAGGCCAGCGCGAAGGCGACCCGGGTGCGCTGACCGCCGGAAAGGGTGCCGATCCTCGCGTGCAGGGGCACGTTGCCCGCGCGGACGATCTGCTCGGCGGCCCGCTGGTCCCAGCCCGGGTTCAGCTCACGGCCCAGACGCAGCGTCTCGGCCACCGTGAAACGCCTGAACAACGGCTTCTCCTGGGCCAGGAACGCCGTACGGCGCCCCGCCTCCGCCGACTGCGGCACCGCCCCGAACACCGTCAAGGTGCCCTCCGTCGGCTCCAGCAGATTCGCCGCGATCGACATCAGTGTCGTCTTGCCCGCACCGTTGGGACCCACCAGCCCGCAGATCCGCCCGGCCGGCAACCGGAACGAACAGTCCCGCAGGGCCCAGCCCCGACGGTACTTCCGCCCGACCCCATGAGCCTCGATCGCCGACTCCTCCAAGGGGCCACCCATGTCCATGGCATCCGTGGTCTCACGCACTGGTCATCCTCTTTTCCCGACCTTCCGGTGTTCCGCCGGCCGCCGGGATGCCGGCGTACCGCTCCTCCAGGACCGCGGCGACCAGCGCGGCCACGTCCTCCCGTTCCAGGCCCGCCTCCTGGGCCCGGGTCATCCACGCCTCCAGCTCCACCCGCAGCGGGGAGTCGGCGCCCGCCTGGGGGCGGGCCAGTGAGCGGCGGATGAAGGTGCCGAGACCGGGCCTCGGCTCGACCAGCCCCTCGCGTTCCAGTTCGCGGTACGCCTTGAGCGTGGTGTTCGGATTGACGGCGCTGCTCTCGGCGACCTCCTTGGCGGTGGGCAGCCGGTCCCCCGGCATCAGGACGCCCAGCCGGAGGGCCTGCTTGGTCTGCTGCACGATCTGCTGGTACGCCGCGATCCCGCTGCGCCTGTCGATGCGAAACTCCACGAGGTTCAACACCCTTTAGCTACTCGATTAGTGGAATGATGATGAGAGGGCGATGCGAGCCGTGTCAAACAAAGCGGCCGCCCCGGCGCCCCTCGGGACACAACCGTGACATTCGTGATGCGGGGGAAGCGCGTGGTCCCGGGCAGCACGAAGGCCCCGGGCCGGCGGCCCGGGGCCTTCGTGCGGACGGGGGAAGGTCAGCGGTTCACGGGGTCGGCGCGGCCTTCCAGGCGCTGACGCCGAGCTTCCCCGTGGTGCCGAGGTCGAACTCCGGGGTAAGGGTCACCGGAGGGGAGCCGGGTGTCGCCCGTACCCTCGCGTAGGGCGCGTTGACAGGTGTGCCGTCGGTGACGGTGTTGCGCCACATCAGGCCGGCCGTCGCGCTCTCGCCCGGCGCCAGGGTGATCCGGCGGGGCGGGTCGTCGAAGCCGGTCACGAGCGCGACGCCGCCGCTGCCGCGGAAGACCTCGACGTCCGTGACGGGCTTCCGCTCCTCGTCGAGGAGCCGGACCAGCGGATGGCCCTCGACGCGCCGCACACCGGACGAGCAGTTCTCCAGGCGGAGTCCCACCACGCGCAGCCCCATGGCGGCGTCGCCGTCGTCGGCGGTGAGGCGCAGTCCGGAGGAGGGGCAGGGACCTCCCGGGGCCGGCGCCTCGTCCGCCGGGACGCTCCTGACCTTGACGACGCGCACCCGTTCGCCGCCGGACCGCGGCGCGAGCGGTGCGCCCAGGTCGGCCTCGCCCCGCACGGTCCGGCCGGGCGGGACCGCGGGCACGGTGTGCGGCACGTCGGCCAGGACCTCTCCGGCACCGGTCGTCAGCCCGAAGGTGACGGTGTACGTGAGGGGTTCGCCGGAGTGATTGGTGACGCGGAACGCGACGTGGAACGGGGCGGGGCCGGTGCAGTGGGCGGGCCGGGTGCCCACCGCGGTGATCTCGACGTCGCCGTCCCCCTCGGCGCCCGCGGGCGCCGGGGCGACCGGGACGGCCGAGGCGGCGCACGAGGGGCGGCCGTCCCCGTGCGGTACGCCGCAGGCCGTCGCCAGGAACAGGGGACCGGCGAGCACGGCCGGGAGGAGGAGGGCGGGGGAGCGCATCCGGCGACCCCATCAGGGCCCTCCCCTTCCCGGCCGTGGCGGAGGCCACAATTCCCGTCACACGACCGTCACAAAATGCGGCGCACGGGGCGGCGGTCAGCGGGAGGCGGCGCTGTCGATCCACGCGACGACGGCGCCGACCGTGGCGTCGTCGAGTTGCCGGGCGATGGTGTGCACGGCGTCGCTGTCCCCCGGGAGCGGGGGCACCCCCGCCGCGATGAGCGCGGCGTGGAGCTCGATCCAGCGCGCGTCGACGGCGTCCAGATGGGCCCCCAGCGGGACACCACCCGGTGACTGCTGCGGAGTATCGAGAAGGTTCATGGTGTTTCCTCTCGGATCTCGGACGGTGTCGACCGGACTCGCCGTGCAGGACTGCCGCGCTGCGCCCGCCGGTTGCGCCGCGCCCCCGACTTCACCCGTCCGGCCCTCACCGTGCCCGCCGGAGCCTGTGCCATGGGGATGACATTCGCCGGTCCGGCGACGCGGGCGGCGCCGCACGGGGCATGGCCTACCTCAGTGCCCGCGCCCGCATCCCACGGAAGGCCTCGGATGATCGACAGGCGGACCTTCGGCACGATCGTCGGCACGGGAGCGGTCGCGGCCACACTGGCCGGGGTCGCGACGGGGTGCGCGACGACCGGACCGGACGAGAACAAGCCGGCGCCGCCCATGGCCCCCGGCAAGGAACGGCCCGGCGACGCCGCGGCGTTCGGCCCGCTGAAGCAGGTGGAGGCCGGGGTCCTGGACGTCGGCTACGCGGAGGCCGGACCGGCCGACGGCCCCGCGGTGATCCTGCTCCACGGCTGGCCGTACGACATCCACAGCTATGTCGCCGTCGCACCGCTGCTGGCGGCGAAGGGCTACCGGGTGGTCGTCCCCTATCTGCGGGGCCACGGGACGACGCGCTTCCTGTCCCGCTCGACGCCGCGCGACCCCCAGCAGGCCGCGTTCGCGCTGGACATCCTCGCGCTCATGGACGCCCTGGGGATCAAGAAGGCGGTCCTCGCCGGCTTCGACTGGGGGTCGCGGACCGCGGACATCATCGCGGCGCTGTGGCCGGAGCGGGTCAAGGGGCTGGTCTCGGTGACCGGCTACCTGATCACCAACCGCGAGGCGAACAGGCAGCCGCTGCCGCCGAAGTCGGAATGGGCGTGGTGGTACCAGTACTACTTCGCCACGGAGCGGGGCCGTAAGGGGCTCGAGCGCTACCGGGGGGATCTGGCCCGGCTGGTGTGGAAGTTCAACTCCCCGACCTGGGGGTTCGACGACGCCACGTTCGAGCGCACCGCCACGGCCTTCGACAACCCGGACTACGTCCCCATCGTCATCGGCAACTACCGCTGGCGGCTGGGACTGACGGAGGGCGACCCGCGTCACGACGACATCGAGGCGCGGCTCGCCCGCGGGCCCGTCGTCACCGTGCCCACGATCACCCTCGACGGGGCGGTCGATCCGTTCACCCCGCCGGGCGACGGCTCGGCCTATCGGGCCAAGTTCACCGGGAAGTACGCGCACCGCACGCTGCAGGGCATCGGGCACAACGTGCCGCAGGAGGCGCCCGCGGCGTTCGCGCAGGCCGTGGTGGACGTCGGGCGGCTCTGACCGTTCCCCGACCGTCCGGGGCCGCCGCTGCGGATGCGGCCGCCCGGGAACGGCGCCGGTGGCCGGGCGCGGGGAGCCCGGCCGCATGAGGCGATGTCAGTGGTCGTCGCCACCGCGGCCGCGGCCCCGGCCGTGACCACCGCCGTGGTCGTCGCCGGTGCCGTCGTCCCCGCGCACGCGGTCGCCGCCGTGGTCGTCACCCGGGGGGTCGTCGCTGCCCGCGCGGTCGCCGCCGTGGTCGTCGCCGGAGCGGTGGTCGCTCCGCACGCGGTCCCCGCCGTGGTCGTCGTACCCGGGCCGCGTGGTCGAGGGCGCGGGCGAGGCGGCGGGGGAGGCGTCCCCGGTGCGTGTACGGCCGCGGGGGCGGTCGTCCTCCGTGACCCGGCCCGTCGCGGCGTCCACGTGCAGTTCGTGCACGACCCCGTCCGCGCCGGTGACGTACACCTCCCAGTAGCCGCGGCGCCGGTCGTCCGGCTCGATCTTCGTGACGGTGCCCGGCGTGTGGGCGACCGCGGCGGCGGCCGCCTGGCTCGCCGTGATCCCCCGGGAGCCGGCGTCGTGCCCCGGGGTCGCACCGGGCCCGGCGGTCGAGGAGGCCGCGGTGCGCGCGTCGTCGCGGCCGCCGTCGTGGCCGCCCGTGGCGAACGCCGTGTAGCCCCCGGCGACGAGGACCGCGGCCGCGATGGCCGCGACGGTCGTGTTGCGCTTCATGAGGAGCCCTTCCGACCGGGGCGTACCCGGTCTGTGTCAGGTCTGTTCCGGGACCTCAATGTCGGCGGTACAGCCTGAAGGCAGCCTGAAACCGGCTGAAGATCTCTTCAGGTTGATTTGGGAGGCTGGGTCCATGCGCGTGCTCATAGTGGAGGACGAGAGACGGCTCGCGGTCTCGCTGGCCAGGGGGCTGACGGCCGAGGGCTTCGCCGTGGACGTCGTCCACGACGGGCTCGAGGGGCTGCACCGGGCGGGGGAGGGCGTCCACGACCTCGTCGTGCTGGACATCATGCTGCCCGGCATGAACGGCTACCGCGTCTGCGCCGCGCTGCGCGAGGCGGGCAACGAGGTCCCCATCCTGATGCTCACGGCCAAGGACGGCGAGTACGACGAGGCGGAGGGGCTCGACACCGGTGCCGACGACTACCTGACCAAGCCGTTCTCGTACGTGGTGCTCGTCGCCCGCGTCAAGGCGCTGCTGCGGCGCCGGGGTTCGGCGGGGGCCTCGCCCGTGCTGCGGCTGGGCACCCTCGTCCTGGACACCGCCGCCCGCCGGGTCTTCCGCAACGACGCCGAAGTGACGCTGACGGCGAAGGAGTTCGCGGTGCTGGAGCAACTGGCGGTGCGGGCCGGGCAGGTGGTCGGCAAGTCCCGGATCCTGGAGCGCGTCTGGGACTTCGCGTACGACGGCGACCCCAACATCGTCGAGGTCTACATCAGCACGTTGCGCCGCAAGCTCGGCGCGGACCTCATCCAGACGGTGCGCGGCGCCGGGTACCGGCTGGCCTCGTCGTGAGACGCCCCCGCCCCGTCGGCACCGTCCGGGCCAAGATGTCGCTCGGCGCCACGGCCGTGGTCGCGGTCGCGCTGGTGGCCGCCGGGGTGGCCGTGCTGCTGTCGCTGCGCGCCAACCTCACGGGCCAGGCGCAGAGCCAGGCCGACGACACGGCCCGCAGCATCGCCCTGAAGGTCGCCAGCCGCGGGGCGGACGCGAACCGGTACGCGCGGCTCCGGCTGCCGCAGGACGCACCGGTGCAGGTGACCACCGAGGACGGGCGGCTGCTCGCGGTGAGCGGTGGCCTGGAGCGGATCAGCGGCACGGGGGTCACCGCCGTCAGGGCCGTCCCCGTGCCCGTCGCCACGCCGGCCCCCACACCCACGCCGACTCCCACCCCGTCCGCGGTGCCGGGCCGCACCGCGGAGAGCGGCGACGACCACGGCGGCGACGGGGACGACGGCGGCCACGGCCGCGGCAGGGGCAGGGGCGGCCGCGACGACGAGTCACGCGGCGGCGAGGACGGTGACCGGCACGGCGGCGGCACGGCCTCCCCCGCCGCCGGGGACGATCCGGTCGTCGGCGACATCGGCAGGACGGTCGCGCACGGCACGGGACGGGCCACGCTGGACGGCCGCACCGCCGACTACCGCTTCGCGACCGTCAAGGCCACCGACCTCGCCGGGCAGACCGTCCTCATCCACGCGGGCGCCTCGCTGGCGGCCCGTGAGAGCGCGGTGAAGACCGCGGCGGCGGCCATGCTGGCGGGACTGCCCGTGCTGCTGCTGGTGGTCGGCGGCGCGACCTGGCGGGTCACCCGGCGCGCGCTGGCCCCGGTGGAGGGCATCCGGCGCGAGATGGCCGCCATCACGGCCTCCGAGGACCTCTCCCGGCGCGTGCCCGAGCCGGCCGCCCGCGACGAGGTGGCCCTGCTGGCGCGCACCACCAACGAGACCCTGACCGCCCTGGAGGCCGCGGTCGAGCGGCAGCGCCGCTTCGTCGCCGACGCCTCGCACGAACTGCGCAGCCCGATCGCCTCGTTGCGCACGCAGTTGGAGGTCGGCTCGGCCCATCCGCACCTGCTCGACGTCCCCGGCGCCGTCAAGGACACCGAGCGGCTGCAGCACCTCGCGGGCGACCTGCTGCTGCTCGCCCGGCTCGACGCGGGGGAACGGCCCGCGCGGCGACGGGTGGACCTGGGCGAACTGGCCCGCGAGGAGGTCCGCAGACGGCCCGCCGACCAAGTCCCGGTGACCGTCGACGTCGAGCCGCTGCGGGAAGTGGCGGGTTCACGCGGCCAGTTGGCCCGGGTGGTCGGCAACCTGGTCGACAACGCCCAGCGTCACGCGCGCGCCGCGGTGACCGTGACCGTACGCCTGCGGGACGGCCTCGTCGTCCTCGCGGTCGGCGACGACGGCGCCGGCGTGCCGCCCGCCGAACGCGCGCGGATCTTCGAGCGCTTCGTCCGGCTCGACGACGCCCGCAGCCGTGACGAAGGCGGCGCGGGGCTCGGCCTGGCCATCGCCCGCGACGTCGCGCACCGCCACGACGGCACGCTCACCGTCGGCACGGCTCCGGCGGGCGGGGCGCTGTTCGAACTCCGCCTGCCGCCGGCGGCCGGGGACTGAGACGCGTCGGTCAGGTCTCGAAACCGAGCTGGCGCAGCATGCCGAGCTGGTCGCTGCTCCCCCAGCGCTCGACCATCTTCCCGTCCGCGAACCGGCTGATCTGCATGCCCCGGTAGCTGACGGTGCGCCCCGTCGGGGCGTGGCCCATCAGTTCGCCGAGGTGCGTGCCGGTGATGGTGTACGCGAAGGCGATCTCGTCGTCGGTGGCCATGACGTGCTCGACCTCGACGTGCAGATCGGGGAAGGCCCGCCGCATCTCGCCGAACATCTCCTCGTAGCCCTCCGGCCCGGGCCCCTGACCCGGGGCGGGGTCGTGGTCCACCGAGCCGGCCGCGACGAACGCGCCGAGTTCGTCGAGATGGCCGCTGTTCACCGCTGTTCCGAAGCCCTCCAGGACGGAGATGTTGTCGCTGCGGGACATGCCGCGCTCCTTGCGGTCGCGATCTCGGGCGCGCGGGGCGCCCCTTCCTCCCTTCCACCGTAGGCGCGGCGCGGCGAAGCGGCCTGCCGGGACCGCGGCGGCTCAGCCGACGCATTCCTCCTTGTCGGCGCGCGACTGCGGGATGTCGTCCGGGAGCCGGTCCGGGTCGGCGAGCGGGGTCCCCGGGCCCTGGTAGTCGCCGCCGAGGGTCAGGGTCATGTTCGCGCGGGGTTCGGCGTCCGCCGTGCCGGGGCGGAGGGCGGTGGCGGGAAGTCCCAGCATCGCGGCCAGGGCCCTGGCCTGGTCGGCCTGGTCGGGCGCGTACTCCAGGGTCGTGCGGTCCTGCTTCCCCCCGGGGGCGTTGCCGCCGTTGGTGGAGTGGGTGACGCCCTTGGTGTTCTGCAGCCACTCCAGCGTCGTCTGCGCCGCGCCCTGGGGACCGCCGCCGTTGTGGACGAGGACCCGGACCTGCGACGGATCCGCCTTGGCGCCGCGGAGCTTGGAGTCGGCGGTCGCCGGCTTCTTCTTCGCCTTGGTCAGCGAGACGTCGCCCTTGATCGCCTTGAAGAGCGCGGGCGCCTTCCCCTCGTCGACGACGACCGTGGCGTGCTTCGTCCCCTCGGCCGGGTTGTCCTTGACCGGGAGCGTCGTGAAGGTGATGTGCTCGGGGTCGACCCGGCTCAGGTCCTTGGCGAGGTCGGTGAGCTTGGCGACGCCACCTATACCGGTGTCCACGGTGAGCGACTTGGTGGCGGCGTTCGCCAGCTTGAAGAGCTTCGTGGGGTCGGTGAGGGTGTCACCGGACTTCATCTGGCGGATCATCGAGCCGAGGAACTGCTTCTGCAGGTCGATCCGGTCCAGGTCACTGCCGTTCTTCAGCGAGTGGCGGGTCCGGACGAAGGCCAGGGCCTGCTCGCCCTGGACCTTGTTCGGTCCGGCGGGGAGGTCCAGATGGGAGCCCTCACCCTCGGGGGTCGTGTCCTTGATGGGGTGGGTGAGGCAGATCGGCACCCCGCCGACCGCCGTGGACAGGGTCTTCACGGCCTCGAAGTTGACCAGGACGAAGTGGTCGACGGGGATGCCCGTGATCTTCGTGACGGTCCGCATGGTGCAGCCCGGGTCGCGGCCCTCCTGGCCGAGGCTCTCGTTGAAGCGCGGGCCGAACGAGCCCTGCGGCGTCGCGGGGATCGTCTTGGTGGAGCCGTCCTTCTGCTTGGTCGGGCAGGCCGGGATGCCGGTGACCATGTCGCGCGGGATGCTCATCGCGGTCGCGTTCGACCGGTCCTTCGCCACGTGGAACAGGATGGTCGTGTCGGCGTGGCCGACGCTGCCGGAGTCCCCGTACTTCGCACCCAGGCCTTTGCGGCTGTCGGTGCCGATGACCAGGATGTTCACCGCGTCCTTGCTGGTCACCTGCTTGCTGCCCGCCGTGCCGACGTCGACGGTGGCGATGTTGCCGTCGAGATGCCGGTACAGGAGCCAGGCACCGGTGCTGCCCGCGAGCAGCACGAACCCGAGCGTGCCCGCGGTCCACATCAGGACCTTCCGCTTCGTGGACCGCTTCGCCTTGCGGGACGCCGGGGCCCCGGCGCGGCGGCGGCCGCCCGGTGCCGGGTCGGGCCGCTGCTCCTCGCGGCGCGCACGCCGCCCGCCCTGCCGGGGCACCGTGGGGGCCGGAGGGGCGTCGGAGTCCAGCCGCAGCCGGTAGTTACCGGTCTCGGGGTCGAGGACCCACTGGTCCGCGGGGTCGATGTCACTGCCGTCGTGCCTGTCCACGGTCGTACGGGTCCTCCGTCCACGCCCGGGGCGCCGCCCCCCGCGGTGCGCCCGGTCGTCGCCTGTGTGGTCCTGGGTCCGCCCCGCGGCCGGCCCGGGGCAACCGTTCAGACATCCGAATACGGCAGATGGTTGTCCTGGCGCGGTCAACTCCCGCGCGGAAGCGGGGGAGCACACGGGATTTCCGTGGCGGATGGACCCCTCCCGCCGCCGGGCGGCACCGCGGACGGCGGCCCCGACACCCGCGCCCGGCCCGCCGTGCCGTCACGCAATCCACGGGGAAGGACCCTCGGGGTATCGCATTTCATGCGCCATGACCGGCCGGGCACGACCGACGGACCGGCGGTGGTCGTCCTGGCCGCGCTCGTCCCAGCGACGCGACGAGCGACGTGCCGGTCGCGATTGTCGCCCACGACCAGGCCGTGCCGGCCCGACGGGCTGCAGCCCGCCCACGACCCGCCCCGCCCGGACCTCCCCGGCGTCGTCCACAGCCTGTGGACGACGCCGGGGCGCGCTCAGCCCCGCCGGGCGGCCTGCCCGGCGAGCCAGTCCAGCGCGTCCACGGCGGAGCCGAGGACCGAGATGTGCCCCTCGCCGGGGCGCAGCCACAGCTCCGCGTCCGGGCATCGCCGGGACAGCCACGCACCGTGCGCGGCGGGCACGATGCGGTCCGCACCGCCGTGCAGGACCAGGACGGGCGCGGCGACACCGGAGGGGTCGAAGCCCCACGGCGCCACATAGGCGAGGTCGTCGTCGACCATGCCGCCCGGATCGCCCTCGAGCGCCTTGCCCGCCACGTCGCCCAGCCACGCCCACGCGCCCGCCAGCGCGGCGTGGTCCTCGGGGGTGAAGAGTTCGGGGTCGAAGTCGTCGGAGGCCAGCCGCGCTTCCAGCGCCGCCCGCCCCCGGACCGCCGCTCCGAGCTCCGCCGCGCCGGAGGGCCCCATCCCGGCGAACCAGTCGAGCCCCTCCGCGCCCGACGGCGCCAGGCCGGCCCCGCAGACCACCGCCAGGACACGGTCCGGCAGCAGGGCGGCGCAGGCCAGCGCGTGCGGGCCGCCGCCGGAGTGGCCCATGACCGCGAAGCGGCCGATACCCAGCGCGTCGGCCACGGCCGCCGCGTCGCCGGCCGCCGAGGCGACGTCCCGGCCCGGGCGGGGCGTCGAACCGCCGTACCCGGGGCGGTCGTAGCCCACCCAGCGGATGCCGTGCTCGGCGGCGGCCGCGAAGAGCGGCTCGGGGGGTGTGCCGATGTTGGGCGTGCCGTGGTGCCACAGGACGGCCAGTTCAGCACCGTCCTCCCGGCCGCCGGGCCCGGTGTCGTACACGTGCAGCGTCCGCCCGTCGGCGAGTGCGATATCCGTCTCCGTCACCATCCGGCCGAGTCTAGGCCGCGTCACCGACACCCCACCGGGACCGGGCGGGCGCCCGCCGCGGGCGCGGAAATCCGCTGCCCCGGCGCACCGCCCGCTGTTACCGTCCCCCGGTGTTCTCCCTCCTCGAACCCGCCCTGTTCACCCGGCTGCGCGACGCGCGGCGGATCCTCGTCGCCGGGGCCGGCGGCGGCTTCGACGTCTACGCCGGGCTGCCGATCGCCCTGGCGCTGCGCGATGCGGGCAAGGAAGTCCACCTCGCCAACCTCTCCTTCGCCGACCTGTACGGCCTGGACCTCGATGTGTGGCTGGACCACGACGTCGCCACCGTACGCCCCTCGACGGCCGCCCGCGGCGACTACTTCCCGGAGCGGACCCTCGCCCGCTGGCTGGAGTCGCAGGGGCTGCCCTCGACCGTGTACGCGCTGTGCCGTACGGGCGTCGCACCCCTGCGGGCCGCGTACCGGGCGCTGATCGGCCACCTGGGCGGGGTCGACGCGATCGTGCTGGTGGACGGCGGCACCGACATCCTCATGCGCGGCGACGAGAGCGGACTCGGCACGCCCGAGGAGGACATGGCGAGCCTCGGCGCGGTCGGCGGGCTCACCGGCGTCCCGCAGCGCCTGGTGGCCTGCCTCGGTTTCGGCGTGGACGCGTACCACGGGGTGAACCACTCCCTGGTGCTGGAGAACCTGGCCGCCCTGGAGCGGGACGGTGCCTACCTCGGCGCGTTCTCGCTGCCGCGCGACAGCCGCGAGGGCCGGCTCTACCTCGACGCGGTCGCGCACGCCCAGGAGGCGACCCCGGAGCACCCGAGCATCGTCCACGGCTCGGTCGCGGCCGCGGTGCGAGGCGACTTCGGCGACGTTCGGTTCACGGAGCGCACCAGGCACAGCGAACTGTTCGTCAACCCGCTGATGGCGATGTACTTCTGCGTGGACGCGGTGGGCCTGGCGGCCCGCAACCTCTACCTCGACCGGCTGGAGCGGACGCAGCTCACCCGGCAGATCAGCTCGATAGTCGAGGAGTTCCGAGACGAACTTCCGCGCCAACGGCCGCCGCGGACCTTCCCGCACTGACCGTCCGCCCCGCCGGTGGCGGTCAGCCGCGCACGTCCGCCGCGAGGGCGTCCAGCGACATCCGCCACAGCAGCGCGGCCGCGTCCGGGTCCAGCGCGTGGTCGGCCACGCCGCCGGAGGTCCCGGGGATGTGGCGGTGGGCCTCGGCGCAGTCCTCGAAGTAGCGCCCCGCCACGCGCTCCAGCCCGGGCGCGGTGGCGACGTACACGACGCCGGCGGCCCCCTGTTGCGGGGTCTTGAAGGTGTGGCCGCCGGACGCGGCGGCGGCGTCCAGGGCCTCGCGGGTGAGGTGACGGGACAGGTTGGTGCCCAGCACCGCCCCGGGGTGGACGGCGTTGACGGTCACGCCGTCGGCGGCCCAGCGCCGTCCGGCCTCCACCGCGAAGAGGACGTTGGCGGTCTTGGACTGGGCGTACGCGAGGCCGGCGTCGTAGGGGCGGTCACGGAAGTGGACGTCGTCGAAGTGCACCGGGCTGCGCAGGTGGGCGACCGAGCTGAGGGAGACCACGCGGGCGCGGCCCGCGGCGGCGAGGTGCGGGTGCAGGCGGGTGGCGAGCGCGAAGTGCCCGAGGTGGTTGGTCGCGAACTGCAGCTCCCAGCCCTCGGGCGTGCGCGTCTCGGGGGTCATCATCACCCCGGCGTTGTTGACGAGGACGTGCAGGGGGCCGTGCCAGGCGGCGGCGAAGGCCGCCACGGAGCGCTGGTCCGCGAGGTCGAGCGGGGCGACCAGCACCCGCCCGGCGCCGCCGGCCGCGATGCCGGCTGCCGCGCGTTCGCCGGCGGCGGTGTCCCGTACCGCGAGGGTGACCTCGGCGCCGGCGCCTGCCAGGGCGCGGGCGGTCTCCAGGCCGATGCCGGAGGCCGCGCCGGTGACGACGGCGCGGCGGCCGGTGAGGTCGATGCCGCCGACGACCTCGGCGGCGGTGGACTGTGCGGTGAAGCCGGAGCCGGTCATGGCGCTGCCTTCCTCTCGGCGGGACGGTGGTGCCGCCCCCTTCCAGGCAACCACCGCCGGCCGTCCGCGGCGCCCCCGGGCGGGGGTCAGTGCAGCGCGCTCTTCTCCCGCCACCGGTCCCAGCTCACGTTCCAGTCGCCGAAGCCGTTGTTCGGCGCGACCGTGCCCTTGGCCTCGGACCCCTTGATCTCGAAGGGGTCGCCGACCCGGACCTGGGAGTACAGCCAGTCCGCGTCGGCGTCGCTCATGCCGACGCAGCCGTGGCTGCGGTTGGCCCGGCCGAAGAACGCGGCGTTCCAGGGGGCGGCGTGCGCGTACATCCCGGACCAGGTGAGCCGGATCGAGTCGTGGACCGTCTCGTCGTAGGCGTCGCCGAGGCCGACGGTCTCGGAGTTCATCCGGACCGTGCCCTCCTTGGCCAGCACCACCGCTGTGCCGCGCCACGAACCGGTGTCCGGTCCGGGGGTGCCGCCCGAGACCGGGACCGTGCGCACCGTCCGGCCGTCGCGCTGCAGGGTGAGCCGCTTGCGGTCGAGGTCGACCTCGACCACCTGCCGGGCGCCGACGGTGAAGGAGGCCTCGTAGTCGCGGACGAACCAGCCGCCCCGCCCGGAGTCGGTGCCGTCCAGGCGGGCGTCCAGGGTGACCTCGGTGCCCGGCCGCCAGTACTCCCGGGGTCGCCAGTCGACCCGGTCCCGGCCCGAGTAGTCGGTCAGCCAGCCCCAGGAGCCCTCGGTGCCGTCGGAGGTCGTCACCTTCAGCTGCCGCTCCACGGCGGCCTTGTCGGTCACGGGGTTGTCGAAGACGAGGGATATCGGCTGGGCGACGCCGACCGTCGTGCTGTCGCCGGGCCGCCAGTCCACCTTGTTGACCTTGCGCGCGGCGGCCGTGGTGAAGCTCGACTCGCTCCTGCCGGTCGTACCGCCCGGGGTGCGTGTCCCGGCCTCGACGGTGTACGAGGCGCCGGGCACGACGTTGCGGTCCGAGGTCCAGGTGCGGCGGTCCGCGGACAGGGTGCCGGTCAGTGCCTTGTCGTGCGGCCCGGCGACGGTGACCGCCGTGAGGGTGCCGCCCTTCGCGGTGACGCGGACGGGCTCGCCGGCCCGTACCCGCCCGCCGTGGGGGGTGACGGTGACGGTCGCCGCCCGCTCCTTCCGCTGCTCCGTGTCGCCGTCGGCGTGCGTCGCCGCCGGGGCGCCGCCCGAGCAGGCGGTGAGCACGGCGGACAGCAGGGCGGCCGCGACGGCGGCGGTGCGCAGGCGGGGCCGGCTTATCGGGCCCACACGTTTCCGGGACAACGGAGACCTCCGGGAGGGACGGGGAGAGCACGGCCGGGAAACGGCCGGACCCCGGGGACTCTAGGCCGCGAAAAGCCCTGGTGGAGCGCCTGGGAGCCGTATGACGGCAGCTGGTGAGAAACGGTCATGGTCCGGTCACATTCGCCGCTCGGGGCGGTCACGAAGGGCTGTGAGCCTTCCTGTGTTCCCACCCGACCACACCTCAGGGAGGCGCAGTGTCGGCACTGCTCGTGACGGCGGGCTGCGGCCCCCGGCAGGCCTGGCTCGGACCGGTCAGCGCGGAGACGTACCGCGCGTTCCTGGCGTCCCGGACGGGTTCGGAGCTCGGGCCGAGCTTCCTCCAGTGCCCGTCGTGGGCGCTGGTGAAGCCGGGATGGCGGCCCCAATTGCTCGGCTGGGGCGCCGGGGACGGCTCCGGGCGCGGTGAACTGCGCGGCGTCGCGCTGGTGCTGCTGCGGCAGTTCCCCGGGACGCGGAAGTCCTTCGCCTACCTGCCCGAGGGGCCGGTCGCCGACTGGTCGGACCCCGACATCGACGCCTGGCTGGCGCCGCTCCTGCGCCATCTGCGCGGGCTCGGCGCCTTCGCCGTGCGCATCGGCCCCTCGCCCGCCCACCGCCGCTGGGACGCCGCCGCGCTGAAGTCCGCGACCGGTCTCGGCCGGCGCCTGTCCGACGTCCTGGCGTGCGAGGTCGACCCGCTCGGCACTGTCGTGGCCGAGCGGCTGCGGGCCCGCGGCTGGCGGCGCTGCGGCGGCGAAGGGCCGGACGGCGGCGGGGACGCCGACGCCCAGCCCCGCCACGTCTTCCGGGTCCCGCTGGCCGGCCGCAGCACCGAGGACCTGTGGTCGGGACTCAACCAGGAGTGGCGCCGCAACATACGGAAGGCGCGGAAGTCGGGCGTCGAGGTGACCGTGGGGGGCGCGGCCGACCTCCCCGAGTTCTTCCGTCTGCTGCGGATCACCGAGGAGCGCGACGGCTTCCGGCTGGGCCGCTCGCTGGAGTACTACCAGCGCCAGTACGCGGCCCTCAACGCCGAGCAGCCGGGCCGGATGGAGCTCTACCTCGCCCGCCACGACGGCGAGGTGCTCGCCGCCCACACCATGATCACCGTGGGCCGGAGGGCCTGGTACCAGACCGGCGCCTCGGCGGACCACCGCCGCGAGGTCCGCCCCTCCAACGCCCTGCAGTGGCGGATGCTCCAGGACGCCCACCAACAGGGCGCACTGGAGTACGACATGCGCGGGGTACCCTCCACACTCGACCCGGAGGACCGGGCGTTCGGTCTCACACGCTGGAAGCTCGGAACCGGCGGGCAGGTCGTCGAGACCCTGGGGGAATGGGAGACGGCCTTGGACGGCACCGCCAACCACACGCTCTACCGGGCGTTCCAGCTCTACCTGGCACGCCGGTGAGCGCCCCTGCGGCGGCCCGGCCGGCCGACGGGACGGCCGCCCCGGCCGGGGCCCCCGCCACCGGCTCGGTGCTGCGCAGCGGCGCCCTCATGGCGGCGGGTTCGGTGGTCTCCCGCGCGACCGGCTTCGTACGGTCCGCGACCGTGGCCGCGGCGCTCGGCGTCGGCCTGGCCGCCGACGGCTACTCGGTCGGCAACTCGGTGCCCACGATCGTCTACATGCTGCTGCTGGGCGGCGCGCTCAACGCGGTGTTCGTGCCCGAACTGGTGCGGGCCGCCAAGGAGCACGAGGACGGCGGCGCCGCCTACACCGACCGCCTGCTGACCGTGTGCACCGCCGCACTGCTGCTGATCACGGCGGCGGCCGTGCTCGCCGCGCCCGCGATCGTGGCCGCGTACACCGGCTACACCGGGGCGCAGGCGGCGACGACGGTGGCCTTCGCGCGCTCCTGCCTGCCGCAGATCCTCTTCCTCGGCCTGTTCACGCTGCTCGGCCAAGTCCTCAACGCCCGCGGCCGGTTCGGCGCGATGATGTGGACGCCCGTCCTCAACAACCTGGTCGTCATCGCCGTCTTCGGCCTCTACCTGGCCACGGCCGGCACCGGCGGCGGGCTGACCTCCGGCGAGACCGCGCTGCTGGGCTGGGGCACCACGGCCGGTATCGCGGTGCAGGCGCTGGCGCTGGTGCCGTCGCTGCGGGCGGCGCGCTTCCGCTGGCGGCCGCGGTTCGACTGGCGGGGCAGCGGGCTGTCCCGGCCGCTGCGCTCCGCCGGGTGGCTGGTGCTGCTGGTTCTCACCAACCAGGTCGCCTACTGGGTGGTGACCCGGCTCGCCACCTCCGCGGGACAGCGCGCCGCGGCCCTCGGCATCGACGGCGGCGCCGGCTTCACCGCGTACAACAACGCCTATCTGCTGTGGGCCGTACCGCACGGCATCGTGACGGTCTCGCTGGTCACCGCCCTGCTGCCGCGGATGAGCGCGGCGGCGGCCGACGGCGACCCCGCTCGGGTGCGCCGCGACGTCTCGTACGCGCTGCGCAGCAGCTCCGCGCTGGTGGTGCCCGCCGCGTGCGCGCTGCTGGCGCTCGCCGGGCCGGCGATGGCGCTGGTCTTCGAGCACGGCAGGACCGACGCCGCCGACGTCGCGGTCATGGCGAACGCGCTGGTGGCCTTCGCCCCCGGCCTCGTCGCCTTCTCCGGGCAGTACGTGCTGTCGCGCACCTTCTACGCGCTCGGCGACACCCGTACCCCGTTCCTGCTCAATCTGGTGATCTCCGGGCTCAACGCGGGCCTGTCCGTCACCGCCTACCTGCTGCTGCCCGCGCGCTGGGCGGTCACCGGCATGGCCGGGGCGTACTCGGTGGCGCTCTTCGCGGGATGGGCGGTCACCGCGCACGTGCTGGGCCGCAGGCTGGCGGCGCCGGACGGCGGTCGCGGGCCGTGGCGCTCGCCGACCGCGGGCGCGCTGGCCCGGCTGCTGCTCACCGCGGTGCCCGCCGCGGCCCTGGGCCGGACGACGGCGGACCTCGCCGCGGACCTCGGACCGCTCGCCGCCGCGGTGGCCGGGGCGGCCGTCGTCGTACTGGTCTTCGCGGCCGCGGCCCGCCCGTTGCGGCTGACCGAGGTCGAGGCCGCCCAGCGGGCGCTGCTCGGCAAACTGCGGCGCGGTGCGCGATGAGTTGCGATACTCCGCTCATGCCACGCGTTCTTCTGATCGAAGACGACCCTTCCGTGCGCGAGGGTGTCGAACTGGGCCTGCGCCGCCGCGGTCATGAGGTTCGGACGGCCGCGACGGGCGAGGCCGGGCTCACCGCCCTCGGCGAGTTCCAGCCCGATCTGCTGCTGCTGGACCTGATGCTGCCCGGCATGAACGGCGTCCAGGTCTGCCGCCAGGTGCGCGAGACGAGCCAGCTGCCGATCATCATGCTCACCGCCCGCGGCGACGACTTCGACGTCGTCGTCGGGCTGGAGGCGGGCGCCGACGACTACATCGTCAAACCCGCCCGCACCGAGGTGATCGAGGCCCGCATCCGGGCCGTGCTGCGACGCATCGAGGAGCCCGCAGGCCGCCCGGCCGTCGAGTTCCACGGCGACCTCGCCGTCGACCGCGCGGGGCTCGGCGTCGCCAAGTCCGGGCAGCGGCTGGCGCTGGCGCCCTCCGAGCTGAAGCTGCTGCTCTTCCTCTCCGCCGCGCCCGAACAGGTCTTCAGCCGCCAGCAGTTGCTGGAGCACGTGTGGGAGCACAGCTACCACGCGGACGCCCGGCTGGTCGACGCCTGCGTCCGGCGGCTGCGCAACAAGATCGAGGACGTTCCCGGCAGTCCCCGCTACATACAGACGCTGCGCGGCTTCGGCTACCGCTTCGGGCCGCTGTGAGCCGCCGGTGATCCGCTGGAGGGCACGGATCGGGCTGCGCAGCCGGCTGGTGCTGGCCTTTCTGCTCGTCGCCGCGGTCAGCGCGGGCACCACCGCCGCCCTCACGTACCGCGAGGCGCGCAACGCCATCCTCGAACAGGTCCAGAACACCGCCGTCTCCTCCTTCCGCGAGCAGGCGGCCACCGTCGGCACCACGCTCCCGATGGACCGCGCGGCCCTCCAGGAGGTGCTGCGCGACATCGCCCGCAAGGGCAAGCCGCGCACCTGGGTGGTGTTCGCCGAGTACGGATCGATGCGGGTCTCCTCCGGCACCAGCCCCGTCTCCACCGTCATCACGCCCGAACTGCGCCGCGCCGCGCTGGCCAGTCCCCGGGGCGTCTTCCAGCGCGTCGACAAGGACGGCACCCCCTGGCTGACGATGGCCGTGCCGACGGTCTTCAAGACCGGGCTGTCCGCCCGCCCCACCGGGCTCGTGCTCTACGCCGTGATGCCGCTGGCCACGGAGGAGGACGACATCCGGGCGATGCTCACCGCCGCCCGCGACGGAGCCCTGCCCGCGCTGCTCGTCGCCCTCGTCCCCGCCCTGCTCGCCGCCCGCAGCGTGCTCCGCCCGGTCCGCGACCTGCGCACGGCGGCACAGCGCATCGGCCGCGGCGAGCTCGACACCCGCATCCCCGCCAAAGGCAGCGACGAACTCGCCGACCTGGCACACACCTTCAACGACACCGCGCTGCAACTGGAGCGCTCCGTCACCGAGCTGCGCCGCGCCGAGGCGCGGGCCCGCCGCTTCGCCTCCGACGTCTCGCACGAACTGCGCACCCCACTGGCCGGGATGCTCGCCGTCACCGACGTGCTCGACGAGGACGCCGAGCGGCTCGCCCCGGACACCGCGGCCGCCGTCCGCCTCATCAGCGCCGAGACCGGCAAGCTCGCCGTCCTGGTCGAGGACCTGATCGAGATCTCCCGCTTCGACGCGAAGGCCGCCGAACTCAACGCCGACGAGGTCGACGTCGCCGAGACCATCCGCAGGACCCTGGCGACCCGGCGCTGGACGGACCCCGCGCAGGTGGCCACCGAACTTCCCCCGGGCATCCGCGCCCGGCTCGACCCGCGGCGCTTCGACGTCGTGGTGGCCAACCTCGTCGGGAACGCGCTGCGCCACGGCGGCGCCCCCGTCCGCATCCGGCTGCGCGACGAGCCGTCCGACGGCGGCCGGGCCCGGTTCGCCGTCGAGGTCGCCGACAGCGGCCCCGGCATCGCCCCGGACGTCCTGCCGCACATCTTCGACCGCTTCTACAAGGCCGACGCGGCCCGCACCCGCTCCGCGGGCAGCGGTCTGGGCCTGGCCATCGTCCGGGAGAACGTCCGCCTGCACGGAGGCACGGTCCGCGCCGCCAACGGCCCGCACGGCGGCGCCGTCCTCACCGTGCGGATGCCGCTGGCCACCCCCCGTCCGGACGGGGAGGCGGCGCCGTGAGACCGCGGTCCGTCCCGGCCGCCGCCGGCCGCCGGTACGTCCCGGCCCTCGTCTGCGCGGCCGCCGCACTGCTGACCGGCTGCGGGGTCCCGGGCTCCGGGGTCGTCGAGGCGGGCGGCCCGGCCACCGTCGACGCCTTCCCCGGGGCACCGAACCGGCTGACGCTCTTCTTCCTCTCCCCCGAGGGCAGGCTCACCCCGGTCCTGCGCGCGACCCGCGACGACGCGCAGGCCCCGCCGGTGCCGACCGCGCAGGTCGTCACGGTGCTGCTGGACGGGCCCGAGCCCCAAGAGGGCAAGGCGGGACTCGGCACCGGGCTGCCCTCCTCCGCCGGGCCGGTGGACGTCGTGTCGTCCCGGGGCACCGTACGGATCACGCTGCCGTTCCCCGTGCGGCGCCTGAAGGACAACGCCGTGCGCCAGGTCGTCTGCACCGCCGCCTACGCCGAGGGCCGCGAGGACGCCGCCGCGATCGTCCTGGCCGGCAGCGACGGCACCCTCCCGCCCGCCCGCTGCGGCGGCGCCCTGCCCGGCACGGCTCCCTCGCGCTGACCGCGACCGGCGCCGAACTGCGGGCGCGCGCCATGAGCGGTAGAAGTGGAGGTGGGCCCGGACGGCCGCGTCCTGGCGGGGCCGGAAGAGGACGGGCGAGAACGGCGACGGATGGCGATGCGAGATTCCAGCCTCGACGACGACTTCGACGGCGGCCTCCCTCCCCGGCCCGATCCGAGCGTTCCGGCCACGGCCGTCATCGACGCCCACGGGGTCGTCACGGGCTGGAGCAGCGAGGCCGAGCGGCTGCTGGGGTACGGGCACGACGAGGTCGTGGGGCAGCCCGCCAGCCGGCTGCTCGGCTCGGACGCCGCCCGGTCCACCGAGTGGTTCCTCGCGATGCCCTTCGGCTGGGGCGGCAGATCGGTGCTGCGCCGCCGGGACGGGCGCCACCTGGACGTGTCCGTGCGGGTCTACCCGTCGCTGGACGGCCACGGCCGGCCGCAGCGGCTCATCGTGGTCTCCCCGATGGACCGGCGGCACTGGGGGGCGGTGGACAGCGTGGTCGAGGAGGCCTTCGACCAGGCCACCCTGCCCATGGCGATCTTCGACAACGAGCTGCGGACCCTGCGCACCAGCAGGGGCATGCAGCGCGAGGCCGGACGCACCGAGGAGCAGATGCGGGGCAGACGCCCCTCGGAGTTCCTGGCCGGCAGCGCGGGGGAGGCCGTCGAGGAGGGCGTCCGGCACGTCCTGGCCAGCGGTGAGTCCCACGACCTGCACCTGCGCATCCGCTCCCGGGTGGCACCGGCGCCGCGCACCTGGACGATCACGCTGTCCCCGCTCGCCGATCCGCTGCGGCGCACCCCGCGCGTCCAGCTCACCGCGGTCGACACCACCGAGCAGTACGTGGCGCGCGAGCGGCTCGCCCTGCTCAACGAGGTCAGCACCCGGGTCGGCAGCACCCTGGACGTAGGCCGCACCGCCCAGGAGATGGCCGACGTGGTGGTGGGCAACCTCGCCGACTTCGCCACCGTCGACCTGCTCGACCCGCTGTTCCGCGGGGTGGAGCCGCAGCCCGGGGACCCCGGGGTCGCCCTGCGCCGCGCCGCCCAGCAGTCCGTCCTCCCCGGCATGCCCGAGTCGGTGACCGCGACCGGGGAACTGGACCACTACCCGCAGGACTCCCCGCCCACCCGCTCCCTCGTCACCGGCCGCGCCTCGCTGCACGGCACCGTGGACCGCGCCATCGACGTCTGGGCCGCGGGCGACCCCGGACGGGCCCGGATGCTGCGCCGGCACGGCATCCACTCCGTGATGGTCATCCCGCTGCGGGCCCGCGGCATCACCCTCGGTGTCGCCGTGCTCGCCCGGCACCGCAGACCCGACCCCTTCGACGAGGACGATCTGCAGGTCGCCGAGGAGATCGGCGCCCGGGCCGCGGTCGCCGTCGACAACGCCCGCCGCTACACCCGCGAACGCGCCACCGCCCTGGCACTCCAGCGCAGCCTGCTGCCCCAGCGGCTCGGCCGCCAGGAGGCGGTGGAGGTCGCCTCGCGCTACCTGCCCGCGGGCAGCGGCGCGGGCGTGGGCGGCGACTGGTTCGACGTGATCCCGCTGTCCGGGGCCCGGGTCGCGCTGGTCGCGGGCGACGTCGTCGGCCACGGACTGCGCGCCTCCGCCACCATGGGGCGGCTGCGGACGGCCGTGCGCACCCTCGCCGACGTCGACCTGCCACCCGACGAACTGCTCGTCCACCTCGACGACCTGGTCGTCCACCTCGCCGGGGAGGAGGTCGGCGGGAACGACGGCGAGAACGTCGTCACCGATCTCGTCGCCACCTGCCTGTACCTGGTCTACGACCCCGTCTCCCGGCTGTGCACCGCCGCCAGCGCGGGACACCCCCCGCCGGTGCTGACCACGCCGGACGGCGCCGCGCAGTTCCTCGACCTGCCGCCCGGACCGCCGCTCGGGCTGGGCGGACTGCCCTTCGAGACCGTCGAGTGGGCACTGGACCCGGACAGCCTCCTGGTGCTCTACACCAACGGCCTCATCGCCACCGAGGACCGGGACGTCGACACCGGCATGGCGGCCCTGCGCCGGGCGCTCACCCGCCCCGACCGCTCCCTGGAGTCCGTCTGCGAGAACCTGGTGGCGCTGGTTCCCGGCCCCCCGGACGACGACGTCGCCCTCGTCGTCGCCCGCACCAAGGTGCTGGACGCGTCCCAGGTCGTCACCTGGGACGTGCCCGCCGAGCCCGCCGCGGTGGCCGGGATCCGCGCCGAGGTCATCCGCCGGCTGGCGGAATGGAGGATGGAGGACATCACCTACACCGTGGAGCTGGTGGTCAGCGAACTCGTCACCAACGCCATCCGGTACGGAACCCCGCCCATCGGGCTGCGCGTCATCCACAACTCCACCCTCATCGTCGAGGTCTCCGACGGCAGCGGCACCGCACCCCATCTGCGCCGGGCCCGGGTCTTCGACGAGGGCGGCCGCGGACTGATGCTGGTGGCGCAGGTCACCGAGCGCTGGGGGACGCGTCACACCCAGGAGGGCAAGACGATCTGGGCGGAGGTCGCCCTGGCCGAGGCCTGAGAACGGACGGCGCGCGGGGACGGACGGCGCGCGGGGACAGACGGCGCCCCAGGACGGCGGACGAGGAAGGGAATGGTGCACATGTGCCGGTGGCTCGCCTACTCGGGCACACCCATGCTGCTCGACAACATCCTCTACAAACCGCGGCACTCCCTGATCGACCAGAGCCTGCACTCCCGCATGGGGGTCGAGACCACCAACGGGGACGGCTTCGGCATCGGCTGGTACGCCGCGGACCTGGACACCCCGGCGATCATCCGGGACATCGGGCCCGCCTGGAACAACCTCAACCTGCGGGAGATCTCGCGCCACGTCACCTCGCCGCTGTTCTTCGCCCACGTACGGGCGTCGACGGGCACCGCGATCCAGCAGACCAACTGCCATCCCTTCCGGCACGGCCGCTGGCTGTGGATGCACAACGGCGCGATCACCGACTTCCACCGGCTCCGCCGCGACCTCTCGCTCACCGTCGACCCTGCGCTGTTCTCCTGCATGGAGGGCTCGACGGACTCCGAGGTGATGTTCTTCCTCGCGCTCACCCTCGGCCTCGACCAGGACGTGCCCGGGGCCGTGGCGCGGATGGCCGGGCTGGTGGAGCGGACCGGCCACGAGCACGGGGTCGAGTTCCCGGTCCAGATGACGGTGGCGGTCACCGACGGGGAGAGCCTGTGGGCCTTCCGCTACTCCAGCGAGCACACGTCGCGGTCGCTGTTCTACAGCAGCAGGGTGGACTCGCTGCGCGAACTCCACCCCGACCTGTGGTTCCTGCAGGGCGTGTCGGAGGAGACCCGGCTCGTGGTGTCCGAGCCGCTGGGCGATCTGCCGGACGCCTGGCACGAGGTCCCCGAGAGCACCTTCGGGGTGGTACGGCCCGGCCAGGACGAGCTGATGCCCTTCGTGCCCGCGGCCCCCGACGGGCTCGCGGCGTGACGCGGGTCACGGGAACCCGCGGGGGACGGACGGACAGCCCACAGAGGTGACCACTGATGTACGAACCCGCGTACGGGACGGGGACCCCGCCGCCTTCGCCGAGCTGTTCGACGCGTACGCCCGCACCGTCTACAACCACGCCTTCCGACTGACCGCCGACTGGTCGGTCGCCGAGGACGTCATGTCGGCCACCTTCCTTGAGGCCTGGCGACTGCGGGACCGCGTCGACCCCGAAGGGGGCTCGCTGCGGCCGTGGCTGCTCGGTATCGCCACCAACATCGCGCGCAACCACTGCCGCGGCAACCGCCGCTACCGGGCGGCGGTCGCCGCCGGCGCCCAGGCCGGGACCGCCGCGCTCGAAGTGCCGGACCACGCCGACCTCGTGGCCGGCCGGGTCGACGACCGGCGCCGCCTCGCGGCCGTGCTCACCGCCCTCGCCCGGCTGCGCCGCCCCGAGCGCGAGGTGCTGACGCTGTGCCTGTGGGAGGGCCTGGAGTACACCGAGGCCGCCGAGGCCCTCGGCATCCCGGTCGGCACCGTGCGCTCCCGGCTGTCCCGGGCCCGTACGAGACTGCGCAAACTCGCCGACGCGGAGACGGAACCCGCCGACCGCCGCCGACAGACAGAAGGGGACCGCGCGAACGCGGTCCGGCCCGCACAGGAAGGAATCCGATGAACGCCCATCCCTCGGAATGGGAGGAGACCCCCCGTCTCCTGCCGCGCGTGGAGCGGGATCTGCCGGCGGACCGTCACCAGTTGCACAAGGAGCGTCTGATGACCCGGATCCACGAGGACCTCGCCGCGAGCCCCGACCCGCACGCCACCGTCGCCACCCGCCCGGCCGCGCGCCGCAACCCCTTCCTGCGCCGCATGGTCCTCGTCCCGCTGACCGCGGGCGTGCTGGCCGGGGCCCTGGCGACGGGCCTGTTCGTGTTCGGCGGCGCGGAGGACACCGGCACGGGCGGCGGCCCCGGCACCTCCGCCGCCGGCCCCGCCATGACCACCCGCCTCGGCACCGCGGACCCCGAGGGCGCCGCCCGCCTGCTGAACGCCGTCTCGCTGGCCGCCGCCGAGGCACCGGCCGCGCCGGTGCGCGACGGCCAGTACATCTACATCGAGTCGAAGTCGGCCGGCATCGTCGTCCGGCACGTGCACGGCACGACCAGCCTGGCCGGCACGCCGCTGCACCGGCGCCAGTCCTGGGAGTCCCGCGACGGCAGGGACGGATGGCTGATCGAGCCCGGCACCACCGGCCCGGAGGGCAGGACCCTCGCGGGCACCGACGAGCACGGCAACGAGCCCGAGCCGACCCTGAACGCGCCGAGCTACGACTACCTCACCACCCTGCCCACCGACCCCGACGTGCTCCTGGCCAAGATCTACAAGGAGACGAAGGGCATGGGCAACGACCCCGATCACCAGGCCTTCACCACCATCGGCGACCTGCTGATCGAGAGCTGCCCGCCGGCCGAGCTGACCACCGCCCTCTACAAGGCCGCCGCCGAGATCCCCGGCGTGGTCGCCGTGGACGACGCCGTGGACGCCACCGGGCGGCACGGGGTCGCGGTGGCACGGCTGGAGGAGGCCACCGGAGAGCGCACCGAGTGGATCTTCGACCGGAAGACCCACGTCTTCCTCGGCGAGCGCACCGTCCAGGCCGAGCGGGACCCCGACGGGGTCGTGCCGCCCGGCACGGTCGTCTTCACCAACGCGGTGCTGACCCGCGCCACCGTCGACGGCGTCAGGCAGCTGCCCGGTGACGCGGGCTGAGACCGGGTCAGCGGGGCGGGGGCGGCGGGAGCGTCGCCACGTCCGGCGCGGCCGCGGGCCACACCAGCAGGACCGGGCAGGGCGCGTGGTCCACGACGAAGCGCGCCGCCGGGCCCAGGCTCCGCGGCCCGAGCCGCGCGAGGTCGCCGTCGCGGGCCATCACCAGCAGATCGGTGCCGGCCGCGGCGGCGACCACCTCCCGCTCCACCCGCCCGGACCGCTCCTCCCGGCGGCACGGGCGGCCCAGCCTCCGGGCCGCGGCGTCCAGCAGCCGTCCCGCGGAGTCCGCGCCGAGATCCTCCAGGCGGGTGCCCGGATCGTGCTCGGGGTGCCCGCGGCCCAGCAGACCGGCGTAGGCGGCGTGCGCCAGACCGGGCACGTCGGGGCCGCTGACGTGCAGCAGGACGACGTCGGCGGCCTCGGGCGCGTGGACGCGGACGGCGTCGACGCAGGCGGGCCAGGTTCCTTCGGCGATCCAGGCGGTCACGATCACGGACATCACCCTCCGAGGACGTACAGCGAACCCCACAGTGCCACCACCGCCAGGCCCAGCGCCGCAGGCACGGTGAGCAGGCCGAGGACGGTGAACTCCTTCAGGTCCACGTCGTGTTCGTGCTGGTGCACGATACGCCGCCACAGCAGGGTGGCCAGAGAGCCCGCGTAGGTCAGGTTGGGGCCGATGTTCACCCCGAGCAGGACGGCGAGGACGGCGCCCGGCCCGGCAGGGGCGGTCAGCGGCAGCAGGACCAGCACGGCGGGCAGGTTGTTGATCAGGTTGGCCAGGACGGCGGCGAGCGCCGCGACGCCGAGCAGTGCGGGCAGCCCGGTGCCCCCGGGCACGATCCGGCCCAGCACGTCGGCGAGCCCGTTGTCGACCACCGCCCGGACCACCACGCCCAGCGCCAGCACGAACGCCAGGAACGGCACCCCGGCCGCCCCCGCCACGGCGCGCACCGTCATCCGCCGCCGCGCCACCGCCCGTACGGCCAGCACCAGCGCCCCGGCCGCCGCCGCCCACGCGGGATCGATCCCGAGCGCCGGGGTGACGACGAAGCCCGCCAGCGTGCAGACCACCGTGACCAGCGCGAACACCGGCAGCGGCGGCGTGCCGGCACCGTCCGGGACGGGGACGGCGGCCGCCAGGTCGCCGCGGAACCAGCGGCGGAAGACGACGTACTCCACGGCGATCGCGACCAGCCACGGCAGCACCATCAGCCCGGCGAAGCGGGTGAAGCTCAGCCCGCTGGCCGCGAACGCCAGCAGGTTCGTCAGGTTGGACACCGGCAGCAGCAGCGAGGCGGAGTTGGACAGGTGCGTGCAGGCGTACACGTGCGGTTTCGGCCGCACCCCCAGGCGGGCGGCGGTCGCGAACACCACCGGGGTGAGCAGCACCACCGTCGCGTCCAGGCTCAGCACCGCCGTCACCGCCGACGCCAGCACGAACACCGCACCGAGCAACCGCCGCGGCCGCCCCGCGGCCACCCGGGCCATCCACGCCCCGCCGGCCCGGAACAGCCCCTCCTCGTCGCAGAGCCGCGCCAGCACCAGCACCGCCGCCAGGAACCCGATCACCGGCCCCAGCCGCGCCGCCTCCTCCCGCGCGTGCTCCAGCGGGATCGCCCCGCTCCCCACGGCAACCGCCGCCGCCGGCACGGCGAGCACCGCCTCCGGAAGCCCGAACGGCCGGATCACCGCCCCGGCGAGCACGAGGAGCAGCAGCGCGACGGACAGCGCCTCCGCGATCGTGGTGTTCAGGGTTCCGTTCCTCCCGGGTGGGGCCGTGATGGCCCCTCATCGAACCACGCCCCACCCGGGACGGCGCTCACTCCTCCGCGTGCGTGCCGCCCGCGATCTCGGCGAGCGCCGCGGCGACGTGGCTCTCGGTGGTGGCCTTGCCGAGGCCGAGGGAGGTCAGCGGGCCGTCACCCGCCTCCAGTTCGAGGAGGGCGAGGAGGAGGTGCTCGGTGCCGATGTAGTTGTGGCCCAGGCGGAGGGCCTCGCGGAAGGTGAGTTCGAGGACCTTGCGGGAGGCGAGGTCGTACGGGATGAGTTCGGGAACCTCGGACACGGCCTCGGGGAGGGCCGCGGTGAGGGCGGTGCGGGCGGCGTCGGGGGTGACGCCCTGGGCCGTCATGGCGCGGGCGGCGAGGGCGTCGGGCTCGCTCAGCAGCCCGAGGGCGAGGTGCTCGGGGCGGACCTCGGGGTTGGCCGCGGCCTTGGCCTCGCTGTGGGCGACCATGACGACCTTGCGGGCCCGCGGGGTGAAGCGCGAGAAGCCCTGCGAGGGATCGAGGTCGGGGAAGCCGCCGGGGTCCTTGGGGACGAAGCGCTTCTGGGCGGCCTGCTTGGTCACGCCCATGCTCTTGCCGATGTCGGTCCAGGAGGCGCCGGACCGCCGGGCCTGGTCGACGAAGTGTCCGATGAGGTGGTCGGCGACCTCGTCCAGGTGCTCGGCGGCGATGACGGCGTCCGAGAGCTGGTCGAGGGCGTCGGGGTGGGCCTTCTTGATGGCTTCGATCAGGTCGTCGAGCCGGATCTGCTGCGTCATGCGTCAACGATAGGTTGACGATGGTCGACCGTCAACCGGGAGTTGACGATCGGGGCGATTAACCGGCGCGCCCCCGTTGTCGGGCCGTACGGGCACCGGGAAGCTCAGCGGTGGAGCTGTCGAGCCCTGCCCCGGCGCCCGTACGGCCCGCCCTCGTCGCGGCCCTCAGCGCACGGTGAGGACCAGCTTGCCCGTCGTCCGCCCGGTCTCCAGCGAGGTGTGCGCCTTGGCGGCCTCGGACAGCGGGAAGGTGCCGGCGACCGTGACGCGCAGGGCGCCCTCCTCGACCAGGCGGGCGACCGCGGTCATGCCGGCGTGGTCGGCCTCGACGATCATGCCGGTGGCGCGCACGCCCAGGCGGTCGGCCTCCGCGAGGAGTTCGGGCAGGCCGATCGGGAGGATGGTGACGAGCAACCCGCCCTCGCGCAGGGTGCGCAGGGAGCGGAGCGACTCGGCACCGCCGAGGGGGTCGAGGACGACGTCCACGTCGCGGACGGCCTCGGCGTAGTCGGTCGTGCGGTAGTCGACCAGTTCGTCGGCGCCGAGGCCGCGCAGGAAGTCGTGCTTGGCGGCGCTCGCGGTGCCGATGACATACGCGCCGCGGGACTTGGCGATCTGGACCGCGACGTGACCGACGCCTCCCGCGGCCGCGTGGACGAGCACGCGCTGCCCGGGGCGGACCGCGGCGACGTCGACGAGGGCCTGCCAGGCGGTGAGCGCGACCAGCGGGACCGCGGCGGCCTCCACGTGGCTCATGCCGGACGGCTTCCGGGCGAAGGCGCGGGCGGGACCGGTGACGTACTCGGCGTGGGAGCCCACGCCGTGCGGGTAGGGGAGCATGCCGAACACCTCGTCGCCGGGCCGGAAGAGGGCCACTCCCAGCCCGGCCTCCTCGACGACGCCGGAGACGTCCCAGCCGAGGACGGGCGGCGGGCCGCCGAGGAAGAGCCCGGTCTGCCGGTGCTTGGTGTCGGTCGGGTTGAGCCCGGCGGCGTGGACGCGGACGAGCAGCTGCCCGACGCCGGGGGTGGGGCGCTCCAGCTCCGCCTCCCGCAGGACCTCGGGGCCGCCGAGCACGTCCTGGGTGATCGCGCGCATGGTGCGAGGGGTCGTGTCGTTCATGCGCTCCAGCCTGCCGACCGGCGGTGCGAGGGAAAATGGCCTGATTGCCATCATCCGATAAGATCGTGCCATGCATCGTGTGGTCGTCCTCGCCCTCGACGGCGTCTATCCCTTCGAGCTGGGCATCCCCAACCGCGTCTTCGGCTCCGCCGGGGACCGCTACGAGGTGGTGACCTGCACCGCCGACGGGCGCCCCGTGCGCACGGACTCCGACTTCTCGGTCGCCGTCGAGAACGGCCCCGAGGTGCTGGCCACCGCCGACACCGTCGTGATCCCGCCGTACGACCAGGCGAGGATCACCGCCGAGCTCCCCGCACCGGTCGCCGCCGCGCTCGGCACGATCCGGCCGGGCACCCGGATCGTCTCCATCTGCACGGCGGCCTTCGCGCTCGCGGCCGCGGGGCTCCTGGACGGCCGCCCCGCCACCACCCACTGGGCGCTGGCGGACCGCTTCCGGCGGATGTTCCCGGGTGTGGCGCTCGACGCGGACGTGCTCTTCGTCGACGACGGCGACGTCCTCACCTCGGCCGGGGCCGCCTCCGGGGTGGACGTCTGCCTGCACCTGGTGCGCGCGGACCACGGCAGCGCGGTGGCCAACTTCGTGGCCCGCTGCTGCGTCGTACCGCCCTGGCGGGACGGCGGCCAGGCGCAGTACATCGAGCAGCCGGTGCCGCAGACCGCGGACGCCGGGACGGCGGCGACACGGCAGTGGGCACTGGAGCACCTCGACCTGCCGCTCACCCTGAACGACCTCGCGGACCACGCGCGGATGAGCCTGCGGACCTTCGCCCGGCGCTTCCGGGACGAGGTCGGCACGAGTCCGGGGAAGTGGCTCATACAGCAGCGGGTCAGCCGGGCCCGGCACCTGCTGGAGTCCAGCGACCTCCCGGTGGACCGCATCGCCGGCGAGGTGGGCTTCGCCACCGCGACCTCGCTGCGGCAGCACCTCCACGCCGCCATCGGCGTCTCCCCCCTGGCCTACCGGCGCACCTTCCGGGCCGCCGCCACCCGTTGACGCACCCGGCCCGGGGGAGGCCCCGATGGCAGTGGAGCTGATCTACGAGACGCACGCCACGACCACCGACAACGAGGCGGGCATCGCCACCGGACGGCTGCCCGGACGGCTGTCGGAGCGGGGCCGCCGGCAGGCCCGGGAGCTGGGCGAACGCCGCCGCGGCCAGGACATCGCGGCGGTGTACACCTCCGACCTGCACCGCGCCGTGGAGACCGCGGTCCTCGCCTTCCCGGACGGGCGGCCCCCGGTCCACCGGGACCCCCGGCTGCGCGAGTGCGACTACGGCGCGCTGAACGGCCGGCCGGCCGAGCTCGTCGCGGCCCAGCGCCTGCGGCGCGTCGACGAGCCGTTCCCCGGCGGCGGCCAGAGCTACCGGCAGGTGCTCGCCGCCACGGACGCGCTCCTGCACGACCTGGCCGGACGGTGGGACGGCCGGCGCGTCCTGCTGATCGCCCACTCGGCCAACCGCTGGGCCCTGGCCTGCCTGCTGGGCGGGGTACCACTGGCGGAGAGCCTCCGGGCCCCCTTCGTCTGGCAGCCGGGCTGGACGTACACCCTGCCCGGCGACCGGCCGGGCCCGGACGGGGAGTCGGCGGGGCCTTAGGGCGCGGTGAAGAGGGTGGGGAAGCGGGGGGCGAGCCAGGGGCGGCGGCCCCAGGCGGCGATCCTGCCGCGGGCCATGGCGGCGGTGGCGCCCCGGCGGCCGAGCGCGATCAGGAAGAAGGTGACCGGCTCGGTGGTGATGGTGCAGTCCGGGCGGCGGGGCGGCTCGTCCGTGACGTCGGCGGCGCCGTCGGTGAAGGTCACGGCGAAACGGGCGATCCCGGGGACGCGCAGCGCGTAGCAGGCGGAGAAGCCGGCCGCCGCCCGCGCGTCGACGACCCGGGGCATGGCCGTCCTGAGGAACGGCATGCAGCGGGCGACCCGCTCGCGGTCGACCATGTGGGGCCGGCGCAGGGCGACCGCGATGTCGTAGCCGTGGCCGAGCATGTGGGTGAGCAGGTACGAGCCGAGCGTGGCCAGATCCATGGGGCCGAGCGGGGTGACCACCGCCGTCCCGGGCGCGCGCGCCGCGGCCGCTTCGGTGAACGCGCGGGCGTGCCGCACGATGCCCTCGGCCAGGACCGGGCCGTCGCGCTCGGGGAAGGCGGCCAGGGAGGCGGCGTTCTCCGCGGCGAGGCTGCCGGGGGTGCCGTCGCCGTACGGCCGCTCGCGGCCCTCGGCCAGCACTGCCATGAGTTCGCCGGCGAGCACCAGGTGTGCCGCGGCCTCGCCGACCGTCCACTCGGCACCGGGGATCGGCACCGAGGTGTCCGGGCACGCGCGGAGCAGGGCGGCTATGTCCTCGGCGGCGGCGTGCAGGGACTCGGCCTCGGCCGGGCGGTCAGGGGCGACGGTCATGGTCGGACAGCGTGGACCAGCACCGTTCGCCTGTCCAGGCCCGGGGAGGGAAAGTCCTGCGCGAAAGCGCGGCCGGAAAAGCCGCGGAATGGCGGGAACGCGAAAAGGGGGAAGCCCCCGGGCAGCCGTGGCTGCCGGGGGCGTCCCCAGGGAATGCGCTGCGCGCGATCAGTACGCCGAGTTGACGTTGTCGATCGTGCCGTAGACGTGGGCCGCGTAGTTGCAGGCGGCGGTGATGTTCGCGACCGGGTCGTAGATGTTCCACGAGGTACCGGGGACGTGGTAGGCCTTGAACGTCGGGTCGATCACCTGCATCAGACCCTTGGAGGGAATTCCCTTGGCGGCGTTCGAGTCCCAGCCGTTGATGGCGTTCGGATTTCCGGAGGACTCGCGCATCAGGTTCTTGTAGATCCCGTTGTACGTGCCCGGGATGCCGTTGGCGCGCATCACCTGCAGGGACTCGTTGATCCACGTGTTGACGGAGCCCGACTGCGCCGTGGTGGCGGCGGAGGCGGTGGGGGCCATGGCCACGCCACCGGCGACGACGGCGACGCTCGCGGCAGCGCAGCCGAGGGAGATCTTCTTGGCCTTGGCGACGCGGTTGAGCTTCGACATAGCGGAGATCTGCATTCGAGTAATTCCTCTTCCGTGGGGTACGCCATGAATTGTTGGCCGACTTAAATCCCGAGGTCAATGCACCCCTGTTACTAACGGGATTAGTTGTGGGACCAGGGACGAAAGTCCCGCCGCTCAGGCGTGGGAAGGGGATTCCGGGGCGCGGTCTACTAAGAGACCGTGAAAGTGGCGCACGTCATATCGGCCACGTCACACGCAGACCCGGAGAAATCGCCTATTGAGTGACGCAGGCCATGTGGCCTGCGTCACTTTTCGGGGCGACTGTTCACTCGGGGAAACGGCGGATTCACGCACGGCGAGGATTTCCGGCCCGTCGCGTCGCCGGGCCGGCCCGGCGGGCGGATCGGGCGGGCGGACCGGCCGCGCAGGGCCCCGGCCGGCTACGCCGTGGGGGCCGAGGCGATCACGACGGTCGCGTACAGCTCCTCCGACACGGCCACCCGCGCCTCCAGCCCGGCCCGGGCGACCGCGGCGACGGCGGCCGGGGCCTGCTCCTCGCCGGTCTCGAAGAGGAGCCGCCCGCCCGGAGCGAGCCACGCCGGCGCGGCGGCGGCGACCCGGCGGAGGACGTCGAGGCCGTCGGCGCCGCCGTCGAGGGCGACGCGGGGCTCGTGGTCGCGGGCCTCGGGGGGGAGGAGGGCGACGGCGCCGCTGGGGACGTACGGCACGTTCGCGACCAGCACGTCGACACGGCCGCGCAGCCCCGCGGGAAGGGGGTCGTAGAGGTCGCCCTCGTGGACGTGGACGTCGCCCTCCGCCGCCGCGAGATTGCGGCGGGCGCAGGCGACCGCCGACGGGTCGATGTCGGCCGCGTGCAGCACGGGACGGTCGAGCGTGGCGGCCAGGACGGCGCCCACCGCGCCGGAGCCGCAGCACAGGTCGACGACGACGGCACCGGGCCGGCCCAGGGCGTGCCCGAGCGCCGCCGCCTCGCGGGCGAGGAACTCCGTACGGCGCCGCGGGACGAAGACCCCGGGGCCGACGGCGATCCGCAGGCCGCAGAACTCGGCCCAGCCCAGGACGTGTTCGAGCGGGAGGCCGGCCACCCGGCGCTCCACCATGGCGGCGAGCTCACCGGGGGTGCGGGCGGCGGAGACGAGCAGCCGGGCCTCGTCCTCGGCGAAGACGCAGCCGGCCGCCCGCAGCACGGAGACGACCGGCGCGACGGACACGGCGAGGGGCATGGCGGTGGAGCCGGAAGAAGGGGAGCCGAAGGAAGACGGGCCGGAAGCAGACGAGCCCGAGGGAAGAGAGCCGGAAGAAGGGGAGCCGGAGGAAGCGGGTCCGGAGGAAGCGGGTGAAGCGGAGGACATGGAGGCCTTTCGGGGCGCCGCGGGGCGCTCTCGACGGCCTAGGTCGTCCGGAGCGCGGGGCCGCCGGAGGAGAGCACCCAACCTGACATGGCGGTAATGGGTCTCACCTCCTCGGTACGTCCACTGCTGGGGACGGCAACGTTACCCGAGCCCCCGGTACCGCGCCCACCCCCAGGGCCGCGACGGCGGCGCGCGGGTCGTCGGCGTGGAACCGCAGGACGCGGGCCTCCACGGGCGCCCCGAGGGGGCGCAGGAAGGTGACGGGCTCGGTCAGTTCGACGGTGACCGTGGTCTGGCCGCCGACGACCAGGTCGACGGTGCCGTCCCCGGCGAGCGTGACGAGCCGTCCGTCGGGGAAGCGCCGGTCGACCCGGGCCGCGGCGATCCGCCCGGCGGGCACGCGGATGTCGACGAGGGCGCCGTACCGCAGCCGCAGCGAGCCGTCCGCCCCGACGACGTGCGGGCGCACCACGCAGGCGGCATGCATGGCCAGCACGAAGAAGCAGCCCCACACGTCGAGGACGAGCGTGACGGCGTGCACCACGGGCCAGGGGATGACCAGCGCCAGCACCACCGTCTCGACGACGGAGACGAAGAGGAAGCCGTACATCGTCGCCGTCTGCGCCCCGGTGTACGGGACGGCCACGGCGCCCTCCCCCACCCCGTGCGGCCGGCGGGCGATCCAGCGCACCAGGCTCACCGACAGGGCGAGTTCATGGCGGATCAGCCGCCGCGCGGGCGCCGGGACGCTGTCCCGCAGGGCCCACCACGCGGCGGCGCGGCGCGTCAGGCCCCGCCGCCGTGCGTCCCGGTGGGCCCGCACCGCACGCGGCAGCCGCCACAGCAGGACGGCGGTCATGCACAGTTCCGCGCCCCAGAGCACCGGCTCCGGCACCGGCACGCCCGCCACCAGGCACGCGGCGAGCACCGCCTCGGCCGCCACCAGGGCACCCAGCGCCCACGCCCCCCGGCGGCTCACCGGGCACGCTCCTGCATCAGCCGGATCGCCTGCCGTACGGCCTCGGCCTGGGCGGGGGCGTGGTCGTCGAAGAAGGCTGCCATGAAGCCGTCCTCCGCACCGCCGGCCGTCGTGAGGTCCTCACCGGAGACGTCGATCGCCGCGGCGACCTCGTCCGGGACGGAGTCGGCGATCGCCCGGGCCACCTCCGCGACCCTCGGGTCGTCCACGGCCGCCCCGGCCAGCTCGTCCATCCGCGCGTACACCTCGTAGGCGCGGCGCATCGCGCCGGGGTCGGAGCCCATGGAGCGTTGCAGGCCGGTGAGCCAGCTCCGGGCCTCGGGGGTGGCCGCCGTGTCCAGCAGCGCGAGCAGCTCGCGTTCCTTCACGGCCATCGTGGGCTCGGGCCCGGCCAGCTCCGCGGAGGTACGGGCCATCTCGGCGAAGAGCGCGGCCAGTTCCGGGGAGACCGGTGCCTCGGCGGGCAGTCCGCCGCCGGCTCCGGCCTGCTCGAGGAGTTCGGCGAGGCGGGCCCGGCGCGAGCGGATGGCCTCCTCCTGCCGGGCGAGGTCCGCGTCGAGTTCCGCCAGCACCTCGTGCAGTTCCCTGCCCGCGTCGTCGGCGAGCACGTCCCTGACCTCGTCCAGGCCGAGGCCGAGTTCCGTCAGGCGCCGGATGCGGGTGAGCTCGACGGCGTCGCGCAGGCCGTAGTCGCGGTAGCCGTTGACCCGGCGCGCGGGCTCGGGCAGCAGCCCGATGCGGTGGTAGTGCCGCACGGTGCGGGTGGTGACCCCGGCGAGGGCGGCGAGTTCTCCGATGCGCATGAGCCCAGTAGAGACCTTGACGTCGCGACAAGGTCAAGGAGCGGCGGGTGCGGGATGGTCCTACGCGCGCGATCCCGGCGAAACCGCCTCCTGACCGTGTTCGACGCCCCACCGGTCCCGCGCCCGCGCACCGTGGCCCGGCGGCACCGCGCCACCCGGCGGTGCGGCGGTGCGCGGCCCCGCGTTCCGGCCGGGCACGCGGTCGCATCGGCTCCCCCGGCCGAGGCCGGGGACGCGGTCGCATCGGCTCCCCCGGCCGAGGCCGGTGGAACGGACTGCGACGACAGACACCCGCCACCCCCGTGCCGGTCCGGGTCCGTCGCGGCGCACCGACAGCGTGGACACCGTCGCCAGGCCCGCTGGCCCCGCCGAGTGCAGGCCGCGGTCACCGTCGGACTCCGGCAGGTGCGGCCCGGCGTCCGCCGGGGCGTGATCGAGGGCCCGTACCGCGGGTAGGTGCGCCCTGACGGGTGCCGCCGCCTGCGCAACCACCGCCGCCGCAACCACCGCCGGCACCCCAGGGACCCATTTGCGTCTGTGACACGTCAAAGCGGAAAGGAGGCCATCCATGCGTCATACGACAGCCGCGGCCGTCGCGGCGACCGCAATCCTGCTGACCGGCTGCGGCACTCAGTCCGGCGGCCCCGCGGACGGCAGCCCCAGCAGTTCCCCGAGCGGCACCGGCAGCGCCGGTACGGGGACCGGCACCGGTACGGGAGGGGCCTGCGCGGCCGAGGCGGCGCTCACCGCCGAGGACACCGGCCGCACCGTCTGCCTCACCGCCGGCGGCACGGTCCGCGTCACCCTCGACGGCACGCCCGACCGCCCGTGGTCCCCCGTGACCAGCGAGGGCAGCGCCCTCACCCCCACCAACGCGGGCATCGGCGCCCCCCGCGGCGACACCATCGCCGCCTACCGCGCCACCGCCCCCGGCACGGCGCGGCTCACCTCCACCCAGCCGCTGTGCGCGTCACCCACCGCCCCGGACCAGGTGGCCTGCCTGGGACTGCGGGAATGGACGGTCACCGTGCGGGTCACGAGCGGCTGAACACCCCCACCCGGCAAGAAGGTTGTAGTGCGTCAGGCATCGAATCAGGCACGGTATCCCCACCACCGGGCGAAGCGCCGGTAACGGATCGGCAGCGGCCGCAATTGCGGTGGCCCGCTGTCAGAGGCATGACGTAGCGTTCCGCCTGATCGCCGACGAAGGCGCGCGGACCCACTGTCGGGGTCCGCGCCCCGCGGCGCACCCATGTCTCGCCGGAAGACGTCCGGCCACCCACGCCTGCCTGGGGGGAACCAGCTTGCGCACCCGCCACCTCGCGGGCGGGACGGCTCTGTCCGTCCTGCTCGCCACCGCATCCCTGCTCGGGGTCACGGCAACGCCGGCCGCGGCCGACAACGCCGCCCCGTCGGCCACCTCCTCCGAGGCGCAGCCCACGCTGCACGCCCTGGACGACCCGGCCCAGGCCGCGACCACGCTCACCGTGAGCGTCCCCGCGACGGCCGTGCCCGGCGCCGAGGTCACGGTCACCGGCACCCTCGGCTCGGCCGAGCCCTTCGCGGCCGGCACCGAGGTCACCATCACCCGCACGGACCCGGCCGACACGGCCGGCACCCCGCTGGGCACCGCGGCCGTCGCCGAGGACGGCACCTTCCAGCTCAAGGACACCCCGGCCGGCCAGGGCGTCAACACCTACTGGGTCAGCTACGCCGGCGACGCGACCCACGCCGCCACCGCCGCAACGGGCACCGTCACCGTCGCCCGGGCCTCGACCACCCTCAACGTGTCCGCCCCGGCGACGGCCCTGCCCGGCGCCGAGGTCACGATCAGCGGCTCCCTCGGCTCGACCGAGGACTACGCGCCGGGTACCACGGTCACCATCACCCGCACCGACAGCCACGGAGGGACCGGCACCCCGCTGGGTACCGCGACCATCGGCGAGTACAACATCTTCCAGCTCAAGGACACGCCCGCTGTCCAGGGCAACAACACCTACACGGTCAGCTACGCGGGCGACGCGACCCACGCCGCCGCCACCGCCAGGAGGACCGTCAACGTCACCCGGGCCGCCACCACGCTCACCGTGAACGCCCCCGCCACCGCCAAGCGGGCCACGAAGATCACGGTCACCGGCAAGCTCACGGCCGCGGCGTCCTTCCCGGCCGGGACCAAGGTCACGGTCACCCGGATCGACCTCACCACCCCCAAGGGCAAGTCGCTCGGCAGCAAGACGGTCGCCTCCAACGGGACGTTCAGCTTCACGGACACCCCGTACACGGGCGGCAGCGTCACCTACTCCGTGCACTACTCGGGCGACACCACGCACACCGCCGCCCTGGGCAAGGACACGGTCTCGGTCTCCCGCGCGGCCACTTCGGTCAGCATCAAGACCAACCACTCGACCTACTCATGGGGTTCGACGGCCACCGTCACCGGCCACCTCGGCAAGACCGGCAAGAGCCGCGTGGTGTCGATCTACGCCAAGGCCGCGGACGGCACGAAGAAGCTGGTGAAGACCGGCACGGTCAACCGTTCCGGCGACTTCAAGGTGACCTACAAGCTCTACCGGAACACCACCTTCTGGGCGTCGTTCGGCGGCGACTTCTACTCGGCACCGAAGTCCGTGTCCCGCTCGGTCGGCACCCAGATCAAGGTCTCCACGTCCGTCAACCGGCACTACAAGACGGGCAAGATCGGCTCGACCACGTACTACTGGTTCCACAGGAACACCGACCCGGTGTTCACCACGAGCATGAGCTACTACAAGAACCGCGCGCAGCGGTTCGAGCTGCAGGTCTACTACCAGGGCAAGTGGTACGACGGCGGCAGCGAGTACTTCAGGCTCGCCACCAACGGGAAGTCGGCCGTGCAGCTGGAGGCCCCCGGCGAGTCCGGCATCCGCGCCCGCATGCGGTCCTCGTACGTCAAGGGCTCCTCGGGCGACTCCGTGAACACCACGACCCACGGCTCCTGGAAGTACATGTACTTCACCAAGTAGGCCGAGGAAGCGGCCGGGGCCGCCCCGGGTACACCGGGGCGGCCCCGGCCGCGTTCGGAGGACGATTCGTCCCGATCGGGGGTCCGGGGTGGACGGATCGTCCACTCCGGGGGTAATGCTCAGGCCTCGCCGGCCTCGAGCAGGTTCGCGGCGGCGCCGACGATCCTCGGGTCGGGCACGCCCACGACCTCCTCGTCCTTGTCCCCGTAGTCGAAGCGGCCCAGCACGCTGCGCATCGCCTCCACGCGGGCCCGCTTCTTGTCGTTGCTCTTCACGACCGTCCAGGGCGCCTGCTCGGTGTCGGTCTCCCGGAACATCGTGACCTTGGCATCGGTGTAGTCGTCCCACCGGTCCAGGGACGCCAGGTCCATCGGGCTGAGCTTCCACTGCCGCACCGGGTCCACCTGGCGGATCGTGAAGCGGGTGCGCTGCTCGTCGCGCGACACGGAGAACCAGAACTTCACCAGGTCGACGCCGTCGTCCACGAGCATCCGCTCGAACGCGGGCGCCTGCCGCATGAACCGCTGGTACTCGTCCTCCGTGCAGAAGCCCATGACCCGCTCCACGCCGGCCCGGTTGTACCAGGACCGGTCGAAGAGCACGATCTCCCCCGCGGTCGGCAGATGCTCCACGTACCGCTGGAAGTACCACTGCCCGCGCTCGCGCTCGGTCGGCTTCTCCAGTGCCACCACCCGCGCCCCGCGCGGGTTCAGGTGCTCGGTGAAGCGCTTGATCGTCCCGCCCTTGCCGGCCGCGTCACGCCCCTCGAAGACGATCACCAGCCGCCGGCCGGTCTCCTTGATCCAGCTCTGCAGCTTCAGCAGCTCTATCTGCTGGAGCCGCTTGTGCCACTCGTACTCCTTGCGCTCCATGCGGAAGTCGTACGGATAGTTCTCGCGCCACGTCTCGACCGGGGAGCCGTCAGGACGGATCAGCACGGGGTCGTCCTGGTCGGTGTAGTCGACCTGCATCCCGGCGAGCAGATCCAGGTCCGCGGGGTGCGGGAGCGTCGTCATGTCGCCTCTCACCTCCGGGTCCGCGCGAACGCGCGTACGTCTGACCCCACGGTAACGCCGCCCCCCGCCACCCCGCCCCACGCCCCGGCGAACCCCGTGTGACCGGCCCCGGTACATCTCGCGTACGCCGTCAGGGGCGGCAGCGGTCGAGGCCCTCGGGGCTGTAGCAGGGGAGGTGGCCGTGGGACCTGACCACGTCCTGGCCGGCGCCGCGGATCATGTACGTGAGGAAGCTCGCGGCGAGGGAGCCCGTGGCGGGGCGGTCGTAGGTGTAGGCGTACTCGATCTCCGTGAAGGGGTAGCTGCGGTCGCCGATGGCGGCCGGGGTGGGCGTGCGGCCGTTGACGGCCAGGGTGTGCAGGCCCGGGGAGGCGGTGGCGGCGCGCAGCTCGCCGTAGCCGATGGCGCCGGGGAGGCGGGCGACGGTCTTGAGGACCTGGTCGGTGCTGTCCAGCTCGCAGCGGATGACCTTGTCGTCGGGGGAGTTGCGGTTGCGGCAGTCGCGTGAGGTGAACGCGGGCTCGCCGTGGCCGCCGAGGACGTGCCGGCGGAACAGGTCGCGGGTACCGGAGTCGGCGTTGCGGCTCACGAGGAGGACGGGCAGGTCGGGGCCGCCCAGTTGGCTCCAGTTGACGACGGAACCGCTGTACACGCGGCGTATCTGGTCGACGGTCAGGTCCCTGACGGGGACGTCGTCGTTGACGACCAGCGCGAAGGCGGAGACGGCGACGCGGTTCTCGTCCAGGCGGGGATTGCCGTCCGGTTTGGGGCCGTCGGAGAGGGCGACCACGCCGGGGGACCCGGCGTCGGCCAGCTCGCGGACGCCCTCGTTGCTGCCGTGCGCGTCGACCGTGATCCGCGTGTCGGGGCAGTCCGCGGCGTAGCGGCGGGCGAGCTCGTCCACGACCGGGGCGAAGGCCGTGGAGCCGGTGACGGTGAGCCGTCCGGTGGCGCAGCCGATGGGCGGCGGCGGGTCCTCGCGCACCACGATGATGCCGGCCAGGACGGTCACGCAGAGCGTGAGCATGATGGTGAGCCATCGGGCGGCCCGGCTGAACAGCGGCGGTTTGGAGTCGACCGGCATGGCCTTGTTGGGGACCACCACGCCGTCGCGGATGCCCCCGCTGATCCGGACCCCGCCGCCGATGTGGCCGCCGGTCAGGAGCACGAGCAGCTTGAAGTGCTGGCCCCGGTTGAGGGGGACGCGCGGCAGATGGATCACGTTGCCCTGGTGCCGCACGCCGCCGGTGTCCCCGGCCGGGGCGAAGTGGTCCATCAGCGGCCCGGCGTCGGCCTCGGTGACGGCCACGCCCCGCACCGTGCGGCCGGCGAAGACGACGGTGAGCGCGCGGTCGGGGTCGCGGTTGGTGTAGTCGGAGTCGGTGACGGCCTCGCCGCCGTCGTTCTCGACGCGGATCAGGACCAGCGTGGCGTCCGACATGTCGGGGAGGTCGTTGAAGAGCCCGATCCGCACGCTGCGGCCGCCGCCCCCGCCGTCGGGGTCGTCGCTGCCGATGGGCGTGTCCATCTGCACGCGGTAGCCGATGCGCCGGCGGCGCGGGACGCGGCGCTCGTACCAGACCACGCCGACGGAGACCACCAGACCGAGCAGCGCGGTCAGCACCGCCACCACGTTGTCGGCGCTCAGCCAGTCGCCCACCTCTCGCCCCGCTCCCCGCTGGTCCCTCCTGCAGTGCGGTCACCGTACGGCGCGAAACGCGCCCCGGCGGCGCCGTCCCTGTCCCGCCGTCAGATGTTCGCCGGGCGTTTCCCGGTCAGGCGCGGGAGACCCGGCGGACGCTCCAGGCGAAGCCGCCGCGGCACACCACGGCACCCGTGGCGTCCCTGATCTCCGCGACCGTCGCCAGCCGCGCGCGGTCGCCGGCCCCGGACAGCACCTCCCGCAGCGCGCGCCGCGCGGGCGCGCCCAGCGCGCAGGAGGCCACCAGCCGGCCACGCGCGGGGGCGAGGAACTCGACCGTCGCCGCGGCCCCGAGCGGCACCACGCCGTCGAACTCCCCCGGGACCTCGACCGCGGCGACCACCGCGGCCAGTCCCGCCGCGTCCAGCAGGGCGATCAGCCCGCTGGAGTGCAGGCTGCCGATCACGTTGGTCAGCCCGTACGGGGTGTCCAACGCCACCTCGGCGGCGCAGTCCACGGCCCGAAGCACCTGGATCCCGGCGGTCCGGTGGGCCGGAACGGGTTCCAGCAGGGAACGCGCCAGCCCGGTGGCATCCATCCACCCAGGCTCGCGCTCCCGGCCGACGTCCGCGTTACGGGGAACCGTCGCCCCGCCCAAGAGCCGGGGCGAGGGAGACATACCCCCAACATTTGCACAGGCGAAAGTTTGCACCGTACCAACAACACCTGTCGGCGCTCAGGAAAATCACACAGGAGTACCGTCCCGGCGCGGCGGGCTCTACCGTCCGGAAGCGCGTACGAATCCCGACCATGGAGGCGCGATGAAACCCAACCGGTTCACGGCGGGGACCGCCCTGGTCGCCGTAGCGCTGGTGTGCACGATCGCCGCGCTCGTGTACCCGGCGATGTCCGGGGCCAATGTCGCGGCGTCCTCCCCCGAGGCACAGGCGGTGACCACCCCGTACGGGCCGCTGACCCCCCTCGACCGGGAGTTCGTCGTCAAGGTGCGGCTCGCCGGGCTGTGGGAGTTCCCCGCCGGGCAGATGGCGGAGCAGAAGGGCACGACGCAGGCGGTCAAGACCGCCGGGCGGCACCTCATCGACGGGCACACCGCGCTGGACAGCGCCGACCGCACGGTGGCCACACAGCTCGGCATCGCGCTGCCCAACCAGCCCACGCCGCAGCAGATGGGCTTCCTCGGCACCCTGTCCTCCGCCTCCGGGGGCGACTTCGACAGCAAGCTCGCCAACATCCTGCGGCTGACCCACGGCCAGATCTTCAACACGATCGCCAAGGTCCGCTCCACGACCATGAACAGCCTCGTACGGCAGCTGGCCGACCAGGCCAACGACACCGTGCTGGACCACATCACGGTCATGGAGCAGACCGGGCTGGTGGACTTCCCGCAGATCGTCGCGCAGACCACCGCCGGCCCGACCACCGACCCCAAGGACCTGATCGCGCCGACGCCCGTCCCGGGCGAGCCGACGCTCGTCGTCAACCCCTCGGCCGGGCCGCCCTCCACGGCGCCGTCCTCGGCCGCGCCGACCATCGGCTGACGACCTACTCCCCGCCCTCCAGGTCGCCCTCCGTCTCCAGGAAGGCCTGGCGGAGCTGCTCGACGACCTCCGGGTCCGGCTCGGCCCACATGCCGCGCGACTCCGCCTCCAGCAGCCGCTCCGCCATGCCGTGCAGGGCCCAGGGGTTGGCCTCCTGGAGGAAGGCGCGGTTCTCCGGGTCCAGGACGTAGGTGCGGGCCAGCTTGTCGTACATCCAGTCGGCCACGACGCCGGTCGTGGCGTCGTAGCCGAAGAGGTAGTCGACGGTGGCGGCCAGTTCGAAGGCGCCCTTGTAGCCGTGCCGCCGCATCGCCTCGATCCAGCGGGGGTTGACGACCCGGGCGCGGAAGACCCGGGACGTCTCCTCCGCCAGGGAGCGGGTGCGCACCGTCTCCGGCCGGGTGGAGTCGCCGATGTACGCCTCGGGGGAACGGCCGGTCAGCGCGCGGACGGTGACGACCATGCCGCCGTGGTACTGGTAGTAGTCGTCGGAGTCGGCGATGTCGTGCTCGCGGGTGTCGGTGTTCTTCGCGGCCACCGCGATCCGCCGGTAGGCGGTCTCCATCTCCTCGCGGGCCGGGCGCCCGTCGAGGCCGCGCCCGTAGGCGTAGCCGCCCCAGACAGTGTAGACCTCGGCGAGGTCGGCGTCGCTGCGCCAGTCCCGGCTGTCGATCAGCTGCAGCAGGCCCGCCCCGTACGTCCCCGGCCGGGAGCCGAAGATGCGGGTGGTGGCGCGCCGTTCGTCGCCGTGCGCGGCGAGGTCGGCGCGGGTGTGGGCGCGCACGAAGTTGGCCTCGTCCGGCTCCTCGAGGCCCGCGACCAGCCGCACCGCGTCGTCCAGCAGGCCCACGACGTGCGGGAACGCGTCCCGGAAGAAGCCGCTGATGCGCAGGGTGACGTCGACTCGCGGACGGCCCAGCTCCTGCGCCGGGACGGCCTCCACGCCGGTGACGCGGCGGGACGCGTCGTCCCACACCGGCCGTACGCCCAGCAGCGCCAGCGCCTCGGCCACGTCGTCGCCCGCGGTGCGCATCGCGCTGGTGCCCCACAGCGACAGGCCCACCGACTGCGGCCAGGTGCCGTCGTTGTCCTCGCGGTAGCGGGCCAGCAGCGAGTCGGCGAGGGCCTGGCCGGTCTCCCAGGCGAGCCTGCTGGGCACGGCCTTGGGGTCGACGGAGTAGAAGTTGCGGCCGGTCGGCAGCACGTTGACCAGGCCGCGCAGCGGCGAGCCGGAGGGGCCCGCGGGCACGAAGCCGCCGTTCAGCGCGTGCACGACGGCCTCGGCCTCGTCCGTCGTACGGGCCAGCCGCGGCACGACCTGCCGGGCGGCGAAGTCCAGCACGCGGGCCACGTCCTCGGACAGGCCCTTGGCGACCTCGGCGACGGACTCCGGCGCCCAGCCGGCGTCCTCCATGGCCTGCACCAGCGCGCGGGCCTGCTCCTCGGCGGCGTCCGCGGACACACGGGTCGCCTTCGACTCGTCCAGCCCCAGGGCCTCGCGCAGGCCCGGCAGCGCGGCCGTACCGCCCCAGATCTGCCGGGCGCGCAGGATGGCCAGCACCAGGTTGACCCGCTCGGCACCGGCGGGGGCCCGGCCCAGCACGTGCAGACCGTCGCGGATCTGGGCGTCCTTGATCTCGCAGAGCCAGCCGTCGACGTGCAGCAGGAAGTCGTCGAACTCGGCGTCGTGCGGCCGGTCCTCCAGGCCCAGGTCGTGGTCGAGCTTCGCGGCCTGGATCAGCGTCCAGATCTGCGCGCGCACGGCGGGCAGCTTGGCCGGGTCCATGGAGGCGATCGCGGCGTGCTCGTCGAGCAGTTGCTCCAGGCGCGCGATGTCGCCGTAGGAGTCGGCGCGGGCCATCGGCGGCACGAGGTGGTCGACGAGGGTGGCGTGCGCGCGGCGCTTGGCCTGGGTGCCCTCGCCGGGGTCGTTGACGAGGAACGGGTAGATCAGCGGCAGGTCGCCGAGGGCGGCGTCGGGACCGCAGGCGGCGGACAGGGCCGCGTTCTTGCCGGGCAGCCACTCCAGGTTGCCGTGCTTGCCCAGGTGGATCATCGCGTCCGCGCCGAAGCCGCCGTCGGCCTGGGCGGCGGCGATCCAGCGGTAGGCGGCGAGGTAGTGGTGGGAGGGCGGCAGGTCCGGGTCGTGGTAGATCGCGATCGGGTTCTCGCCGAAGCCGCGCGGCGGCTGGATGAGGATCAGCAGGTTGCCGCGGCGCAGCGCCGCCAGCACGATGTCGCCCTCGGGGTTGGCGCTGGTGTCGACGAACATCGCGCCGGGCGGCGGGCCCCAGTGCTCCGTCACCGCGTCCCGCAGCTCCCGCGGCAGCGCGGCGAACCAGCGGCGGTAGTCGGCGGCCGGGATGCGGACCGGGTTGGCGGCCAGCTGCTCCTCGGTCAGCCACTCCCGGTCGTGGCCGCCCGCGTCGATCAGGGCCCGGATCAGCTCGTCGCCGTCACCGGAGACCAGGCCCGGGATCTCCTCCCCGGGCCCGAAGTCCCAGCCCTCGGCGCGCAGCCGGCGCAGCAGCGCGACCGCGCTGGCGGGGGTGTCGAGGCCCACCGCGTTGCCGATGCGGGAGTGCTTGGTCGGGTACGCGGACAGCACGAGCGCCAGACGGCGCTCCGCGACCGGGATGTGCCGCAGCCGCGCGTGGCGGACGGCGATGCCCGCGACACGGGCGGCGCGCTCGGCGTCGGGGGCGTAGACGGGCAGGCCGTCCTCGTCGATCTCCTTGAAGGAGAACGGGACGGTGATCAGCCGGCCGTCGAACTCGGGGACGGCGACCTGCGTCGCGGCGTCCATCGGGGACAGGCCCTCGTCGCTGCCCTCCCACACCTCGCGGGAGGAGGTCAGGCAGAGCGCCTGCAGCACCGGCACGTCCAGCGAGGCGAGCGCGCCCGCGTCCCAGGCCTCCTCGTCGCCGCCCGCCGAGGCGTCGGCCGGGCGGGTGCCGCCGGCCGCCAGCACGGTGGTGACGACGGCGTCCACGCCCCGCAGGGCGTCCAGCAGTTCGGGTTCGGGCGCGCGCAGCGAGGCCACGTACAGCGGGAGCGCCCGGGCGCCGGCCTGCTCGATCGCGGCGCAGAGGGCCTCCACGAAGGCGGTGTTGCCGCTCATGTGGTGGGCCCGGTAGTAGAGGACGGCGACCAGCGGGCCGTCGGTCACCGCGGCGGCTCGCTCCAGCCTGCCCCAGGAGGGCGCGGAGGCGGGGGGCTCGAAGCCGTGGCCGGTGAGCAGCACCGTGTCGGACAGGAAGCGGGCCAGCTGCGCCAGGTTGGCCGGACCGCCGTGCGCGAGGTACGCGTGGGCCTCGGCCGCGATCCCGACGGGGACGGTGGACAGCTCCATGAGCTGTGCGTCCGGGGCCTGTTCGCCGGTGAGCACGACCACCGGGCGGGGTCCCGCGAGGAGCGCGTCCAGTCCCTCCTCCCAGGCGCGGCGCCCGCCGAGGAGCCGTACGACGACCAGTTCGGCGCCGTCGAGGAGGCCGGGCAGGTCGTCCTGCGGCAGCCGGGCGGGGTTGGCGAAGCGGATCGGGACGGGGCCGCCGGCGGCGTTCGCGGCGCGGGCGCTGAGCAGGTCGGTGTCGGAGGTCGACAGCAGCAGGATCACGTCGGACGTGCCTTCCTCGGGGTCCGCGCCCCGGGCCGGTGGAGGACGGCGGGAGTTCCTGGCTCCCAGGGCCCGGCGCTCGCGCGCCGGCCCCGGTGACAGTGGCGGGACCGCACCGGAATCGCACCGGTTTCCTCCGCTGATGCCGTCGATGGCGTGGGCGCGGCTGGGTGGCCTGCCCGCGCAGCATAGTAAGCGCTGGGCCTGCCGTACGGACCCCTCGGGCCGCACGTCCCCGAAGTACCCGCAGGTATGCTCGCGGCCATGCCGTCGCCCTCCGATCCCCCCGTGAGCGGCGCCTTCGCCGCAGCGACGGCGGGGCGCGGACGCGACGACGCCTGCCCCGGAGCACTGCGGCTGCACGCCGCCGACGACGGCGCACTGGCCCGGATCCGCATCCCCGGCGGCCTGCTGACGATGCGTCAGGCCGAGGCGCCGGCGACCGCCTCGGACCGCCTCGGCGACGGCCGCATCGACCTCACCTCCCGCGGGAACCTGCAGGTGCGCGGGCTTCGCGACCCCGGCGCGGGGACGGAGCCGGCGGCGCTGCTCGGCGAGGCCGGACTGCTGCCCTCGTGGGCCCACGAGCGGGCCCGCAACCTCGTCGCCTCACCGCTCGCCGGGCTCGACGGCCGGGGCCACGGCGACCTGCGGGGCTGGATACGGGAATGGGACGCCCTGCTGTGCGAGAACCCGGCGGCCGCCGGGCTCTCGGGGCGCTTCCTCTTCGCCCTCGACGACGGCCGCGGCGACACCGCCGCGCTCGGCGCCGATGTGACATTGATCGCGCTGCCCGGCGCCGCCACCGCCGAACTCCGCCTCGCCGGACGGCCCGTCGCGCAGGTACCGGCCGCCGACGCGCCGCGCTGGGCGGTGCGCGCCGCGCAGACCTTCCTGACGCTCGCCGCCGAACGCGGCGCCCGTGCCTGGCGGATCGCCGACATCGACCCGGACGGCACGGCGATCGCCGCAAGGCTGCGTGCGGAAGGCGCCCCGCCCACTGAACCCTCGGACGCCGGATCCCCGGACGCCACCGCGGGCGGCCCGCCCCCGCTCGGCCTCGTCCCGCACCCCGACGGAACCACCTGCGCGCTGTCCGTGGGCGTACGCCTGGGCCGTCTCACCACCGGGGCGTGGCGGCTGCTCGCGCGGATCGCCGGGACCGGCGCCGGGGAGCTGCGGATCACCCCCTGGCGCGGTGTCGTCCTGCCGGGCCTGCCGCGCGCCGCCGCGCAGGAGGCGCTGGACCGCCTGGCCGCGGCCGGCTTCCTGACCGGCGAGGACTCCCCGTGGCGCGGCGTGACCGCCTGCGCGGGACGCCCGGGATGCGCCAAGTCGCTGGCGGACGTGCGCGCCGACGCCGGGGCGGCACTGCGCGACGCCGCCCCGGACCCGGGACACCGCCTGCTGCCCGCGCACTTCTCCGGCTGCGAACGCCGCTGCGGCCACCCGGACGGCTCGTGGGTCGACGTGGTCGCCGGCGCCGACGGCCGCTACCGCGTCGCCGTGGCGGGCACCACCGCGGCCACCACCGCCGCGGACCTGCCCACCGCCCTGGACACCGCCCGCCGCACCAGCACCCCACCACCCCCGAGGACGACGTGATCGAGTACGAGAAGGACGGACCGGAGATCTACCGTCAGTCCTTTGCCATCATCCGCGCCGAGGCGGAACTCGACGCTCTGCCGCCGGACGTGGCACAGGTCGCCGTCCGCATGATCCACGCCTGCGGCATGACCGACCTCGTACGGGACCTGGCCTACAGCCCGTCGGTGGTCGCGGACGCGCGCGCCGCGCTGCGCGCCGGGGCGCCGATCCTCTGCGACGTGCAGATGGTCGCCAGCGGCGTCACCCGCGAGCGGCTGCCCGCGGACAACGAGGTGGTCTGCACCCTCTCCGACCCCGCCGTCCCGGCCCTCGCCGCCGAACTCGGCACCACCCGCAGCGCCGCCGCCATGGAGCTGTGGCGGGACCGCCTGGAAGGCGCCGTCGTCGCCGTCGGCAACGCCCCGACCTCCCTGTTCCGGCTGCTGGAGATGATCGAGGCGGGCGCACCGCGCCCCGCCGCGGTCATCGGCGTGCCCGTCGGCTTCGTCGGCGCCGCCGAGTCCAAGGACGCCCTGGCCGCGCACCCCTCCCGTCTGGAACACCTGGTGGTGCGGGGCCGGCGCGGCGGCAGCGCCCTGGCGGCCGCCGCCCTCAACGCCCTTGCGACCGAAAGCGAAATCGTATGACCACCGGCCGTCTCTACGGAGTGGGCCTCGGCCCCGGCGACCCCTCCCTGATGACCGTGCGGGCCGTGGAGGTCATCCGCTCCGCCGACGTCGTCGCGTACCACTGCGCCCGGCACGGCCGCAGCATCGCCCGCTCCATCGCCGCGGCGCACATCCGCCCCGAGCAGATCGAGGAGCGGCTGATGTACCCCATCACGACGGAGACCACCGACCACCCCGGCGGCTACCGGGGCGCGCTGGACGACTTCTACGCCGCGTCCGCTGAACTGCTCGCCGCACACCTGGACGCCGGGCGCACCGTCGCCGTGCTCGCGGAGGGCGATCCGCTCTTCTACGGCTCGTACATGCACATGCACAAGCGGCTCGCCGACCGCTACCCCGCCGAGGTGATCCCCGGCGTCACCTCCGTCAGCGCCGCCGCCGCCCGCATCGGGCGGCCCCTGGTCGAGGGCGAGGAGGTGCTGACGATCCTGCCCGGCACCCTGCCGGAGGAGGAGCTCGCCGCGCGCCTCGCGACGGCGGACGCGGCGGCCGTGATGAAGCTCGGCCGCACCTTCCCCGCCGTGCGCCGGGCAATGGAGACGGCCGGACGGCTGGCGGACGCCCACTACGTCGAGCGGGCCACCATGGACGCCGAACGCCGGGAGATGCTGGCCGACGTCGACCCGGAGTCCGTGCCCTACTTCGCCGTCGCCGTGCTGCCCAGCCGTGTCGACGAGCGGCCCGCCGCGGACCCGTCCCCGGCGGACGGCGAGGTCGTGGTCGTCGGACTCGGCCCGGCCGGGCCCATGTGGCTGACGCCGGAGGCGAGGTCCGCGCTCGCCGGGGCCGACGAACTCGTCGGCTACACCACCTACATGGACCGCGTCCCGGTCCGCCCCGGGCAGCTGCGGCACGCCTCCGACAACCGCGTCGAGGCCGAACGCGCCGAGTTCGCCCTCGACCTCGCCCGGCGCGGGCGGAAGGTCGCCGTAGTGTCCTCGGGCGACCCGGGCGTCTTCGCCATGGCCACGGCCGTGCTGGAGGCCGCCTCCGCCGAGCCCTACCTCGGCGTCCGCGTACGGGTCGTGCCCGGCATCACCGCCGCCCAGTCGGCGGCGGCGCTCGCGGGCGCGCCCCTCGGCCACGACTACGCGGTCGTCTCGCTCTCCGACCGGCTCAAGCCGTGGACGGTCGTCGAGGAACGGCTGCGCGCCGCCACGGCCGCCGACCTGGTGCTCGCCCTCTACAACCCGGCCTCCCACAGCCGCAGGACGCAGCTGGAGAACGCGCTGAAGGTGCTGCGCGAGGGCCGTGTGCCGGGCACGCCCGTGGTCGTCGCGCGGGACGTCGGCGGACCCGAGCAGGCCGTACGGGTCACGACGCTGGAGGACCTGGACCCGGCGACCGTCGACATGCGGTGCGTGCTGCTCGTCGGATCGTCGCAGACGAGGGCGGTACGGCGCGGCGACGGCACCACGGTGGTGTGGACGCCCCGGCGGTACCCGGCCTGACGCGGGGCCCCGCTCAGGCGGTGCGCGCGCGGAGCCACTCCAGCGCGCCCGGCACGTCCGGGACGACGGGCACGCCCCCGGGGACGGGCGGGCGCTCCACGACCACCACGGACAGGCCCAGTTCGCGGGCGGCCGCGAGCTTGGGCGCGGTGGCGGTGCCCCCGCTGTCCTTGGTGACCAGCACGTCGACGCGGTGCCGGCGCATCAGCTCCAGCTCCCCGTCCAGGGTGAACGGGCCCCGGTCCAGCAGCACCTCCATCAGCGGCGGGTGCGGCGGCTCCGGGGCGTCCACCGAACGCACCAGGAACCACAGGTCGGTGACCCCGGCGAAGGCCCCCAGCCCCGTACGGCCCGTGGTGAGGAAGACGCGCCGCCCGAGCCCCGGCAGCACCCGGGCCGCCTCGGCCAGTGAGGCCACCGGGTGCCGGCGGTCCCCGGGGCCTGCGACCCAGCCGGGGCGGCGCAGGGCGAGCAGGGGAACATGGGTGGCCGAGGCCGCCTCGGCGGCGTTGAAGGACATCGTCCCGGCGAAAGGATGGGTGGCGTCGATGACCGCGTCGACCGCGTGCGCGCGCAGCCACGCCGCGAGCCCCGCGGGGCCGCCGAAGCCTCCGGTGCGCACCTCCCCGGGCGGCAGCCGCGGCCGTTCCACCCGCCCCGCGAGCGAGCTGGTCACCCGCCACGCCGCCGGGTCGGCGGCCAGCGCCTCCGCGAGGCGGCGCCCCTCGGTGGTGCCGCCCAGGACGAGGACGTGCCGCTGTCTGCCGGTCATCCCCGCACCCTACGGTGCGCGGTGAGCGGCGGCCGGAGCGCCCAGCTGGAACGGACCGGGCTGCGGCACGGCTGGACCACCGGCGCCTGCGCGACGGCGGCCGCCACCGCCGCGTACACCGCCCTGCTGGGCGGCGAGTTCCCCGACCCGGTGACGATCACCCTGCCCAAGGGGCAGCGGCCCGCCTTCGCCCTCGCGGTGGAGGAGCGCGGCCCCGGCTGGGCCATGGCCGGCGTCGTGAAGGACGCCGGCGACGACCCCGACGTCACCCACGGCGCCCTGGTCCGGGCCACGGTGCGCCACGGCGCCCCCGGCAGCGGGGTCGTCTTCCGCGCCGGTCCGGGCGTCGGCACGGTCACCCGCCCCGGCCTCCCGCTGGCCGTCGGCGAACCCGCCGTCAACCCCGTCCCGCGCACGATGATGCGCGAGCACCTCGCGGAGGTCGCCGCCCGCCGCGGCGCCGCCTGCGACGCGGAGATCACCGTCTCCATAGACGACGGCGAGGAGTTGGCGCGCCGCACCTGGAACCCGCGGCTCGGCATCCTCGGCGGGCTGTCGGTGCTCGGCACCACCGGCATCGTGGTGCCGTACTCCTGCTCGGCCTGGATCGACAGCATCCGGCGCGGGGTGGACGTGGCACGCGCGGCCGGCCGCACCCACGTCGCGGGCTGCACGGGGTCGACGTCCGAGAAGGTGGCCGCCGCCGTGCACGGCCTGCCCGAGGACGCGCTGCTGGACATGGGGGACTTCGCTGGCGCCGTGCTGAAGTACCTGCGCCGCCATCCGGTGCCGCGCCTCACGATCGCGGGCGGCTTCGCCAAGCTCTCCAAACTGGCCGCGGGCCACCTCGACCTGCACTCCTCCCGCTCCCAGGTCGACAAGGCCTTCCTCGCGGACCTGGCCCGCCGCGGCGGCGCGGACAAGACCCTGGCCGAGGCCGTCGCCACCGCCAACACCGGCCTCCAGGCCGTCCAGTCGTGCCTCGCCCACGGCGTCCCGCTCGGCGACCTCGTCGCCGAGGCCGCCCGCCGCACCGCAATGGGCGTCCTGCGCGAGGCGCCCGTCGCGGTCGACGTCATCTGCATCGACCGCGCCGGGACGATCGTCGGCCGCGCGGGCTGAGGCACGCCCGCGGGGCGGGGTGCGTCGCCAGGCTCGGAGCATGAGAGCCGCGGGTACGTTCAGCGTCAGGGCATTCGTGCCGACCGGACTCGTAACTCGTACCGGAGCCGGCCGTCACCACCGGGACGCCGGTCGGCGTCGCCACGATCGAGAAGACCTTCGAGGGGTCGCTCGACGGCCGCGAGGGCACGTTCGACTTCGCCCACTCGGCGACGACCTCCGGCAGCGACCGCGCCTCCGACTTCTTCGTCATCGTCCCCACCAGCGGCACCGGCGAACTGTCCGACAGCTGTCGCGCCGTCTCGCGCCCTTCGGGCGCAAAGATGCGGGCTGCGGAGGGGGAGGGTGGGGGGGCCAGCCGAACCACCACCCCCCCTCCGCCCCTAGCTGGGGGCGCCGCAGTCCGTCGCGTGCCGGTGGACGCGCTCGGCGGAGTACAGGTGGCTGTCGCGGAACTGCTCCGCGCCCAGCGTGCGGCCGACGATGATGACCGCCGTACGGACCACACCGGCCGCCTTCACCTGGTCCGCGATGTCCTCCAGCGTCCCGCGCAGCACCAGCTCGTCGGGGCGCGAGGCCATCGCGACGACGGCCGCCGGGCAGTCCGCCCCGTAGTGCGGGGTGAGTTCGGACACGACGCGGTCGACGTAGCGGGCCGCCAGGTGCAGCACGATCAGCGCGCCGCTGCGGCCCAGCGTCGCCAGGTCCTCCCCCTCCGGCATGGGCGTGGCCTGCTGCGCGACCCGGGTGAGGATGACGGTCTGGCCGACGGTCGGCACCGTCAGCTCCCGCTTCAGGGCCGCCGCGGCCGCCGCGAACGCGGGGACGCCGGGCACGACCTCGTACGGAACTCCGGCCGCGTCGAGGCGGCGCATCTGCTCGGCGACGGCGCTGAACACGGACGGGTCGCCCGAGTGCAGCCGGGCCACGTCGTGGCCCTCCTCGTGGGCGCGGACCAGCTCGTCGGTGATCCGGTCGAGCGTGAGCTGCGCCGTGTCCACCAGCCGCGCGTCCGGCGGGCACTCGGCGAGCAGTTCGCGGGGGACGAGGCTCCCGGCGTACAGGCACACCTTGCTGGCGGCCAGGATCCGCAGGCCGCGCAGTGTGATCAGGTCGGCTGCGCCGGGGCCGGCGCCGATGAAGTGGACGGTCATGGCTGCGCTCCCGCGGGTTTGACGGCGGACCACTGGGTGACGGGCATGGCCTGGCGCCAGCCCGTGAAGCCGCCGACCGGGGCGGCGTGCGCGACGGCGAGCCGGACGAGCTCACCCCCGTGCCGTGCGTACCACCGGGCGAGCAGGGCCTCGGACTCCAGCGTGACGGTGTTGGCGACCAGCCGCCCGCCCGGCCGCAGGGCCGCCCAGCAGGCCTCCAGGAGGCCGGGGGCGGTGAGCCCGCCGCCGACGAAGACGGCGTCGGGGACGGGCAGTCCGTCCAGTGCCGCCGGGGCGGCCCCGGTCACCACCCGCAGCGCCGGGACGCCGAGCGCGAGCGCGTTCCGGGTGATGCGCTCCGCGCGGACGGCGTCGCGCTCCACGGTGACCGCGCGGCAGGCGCGGTGCGCCCGCATCCATTCGACGGCGATCGAGCCCGAGCCGCCGCCCACGTCCCACAGCAGCTCACCGGGCGCGGGGGCGAGCGCGGCGAGGGTCGCGGCCCGTACGTGGCGCTTGGTGAGCTGCCCGTCGTGCTCGTACGCGGTGTCCGGCAGCCCGGGGACGAGGCCCAGCCGCGGTACGGCGGGGTCGGCGGGCTCCGCGGCGCACTCGACCGCGACGACGTTCAGCGGATCGCCGGGCGGGTGCGGCCAGTCGCCGGCGGTGCCGTCCACGATCCGTTCGCGGGCCGAGCCCAGCTGCTCCAGCACCCGCAACCGGCTGGCGCCGTAGCCCCGTTCGCGCAGCAGCCCGGCCACCGCCGCAGGGGTGTCCGCGTCCCGGCTCAGCACCAGCACCCGGCGCCCGTCGTGCAGCGCGCCCGCCAGCGCGGGCAGCGGCCGCCCGACCAGGCTCACCACATCGGCGTCCTCCACCGCCCAACCGAGGCGGGCGCAGGCGTACGACACCGACGAGGGGTGCGGGAGGACCCGCAGGCGGTCCGCGCCCAGCACCTCGGTGAGCGTCCGCCCGATGCCGTGGAACATGGGGTCACCGCTGGCCAGCACCGCGATCCGCCGCCCCGCGTGGGCGGCGATCAGCCCCGGCACGGCCGGCCGCAGCGGCGACGGCCAGGCGACCCGCTCGGCGGTGACCTCGGGGGGCAGCAGTTCGAGCTGGCGCGGGCCGCCGACGACGACCGCGGCACCGGTGAGCGCCTCCCGCGACGCCGCGGTCAGTCCGGCCCAGCCGTCGGCTCCGATACCGACGACGGCCACGGGGGCGGACGCGTCGTCGTCCATCACGGTCACCTCGGGAGTCGGCGGGAACGGTCGGGCACAGCAGCCGCACTTTACGTGACGTGCCAGGTGAGCCCCGGGCCCGGGGCCACTACCCTCGGATGCGTGGCAACGGACTCCCTGGCCGTCGGCCAGCGTTCGCTCGGTGACCCCGCCGTCGGCTACCCCCTGTGGCCGCCGCTGACGGAGGGCTGCCCGCGCACGAGCACGGACAGCGTCTCCTACCCCGTCGAGGTCGACTACGCCTACGACCGCGTCCCGGACGGCCTGTTCGGCTCCGCCGACGCCACCGCCGCCCGGCACGGCCTGGACCGCTGGGCACCGCTGCTGCCGCCGCTCGCGGCGCCGGGGCTGGGCGAGGGCGGCACACCGCTGGTCGACCTGGGCGGCGGGGTCCTGGTCAAGGACGAGTCGCGCAATCCGACGTGGAGCCACAAGGACCGTCTCAACCGCTGCACGGTCAGCGCGGCCCTCGCCTGCGGCGCGCCCGGCGTCGTCGTCGCCTCCTCCGGCAACCACGGCGCCTCGGCCGCCGCGTACGCCGCGCGGGCCGGGCTGCGCTGCGTCGTCCTCACCTCCCCGCAGCCGCCCCCGGCGGTCGTCTCCTTCCTGCACGCCTACGGCGCCGAGGTGCTGCCCGTGCCCGTGGAGGCGCGCCGGCCGCTGATGCGCCGCGTCCACGAGGAGTACGGCCTCCACCCGGTGAGCAGCCTCACCCCGACGCACACCGGGCACCCCTTCGGCGCGGAGGGCTACAAAACCGTCGCGTACGAGGTCTTCCGCGAAGTCGGCCTGCCCGCGGCGGTGTTCGTCCCCACCGGGTACGGGGAACTGCTCTTCGGCGTCGCCAAGGGCTTCGCCGAGATCCGCCGCCTGGGCCTGGCCTCCGCCGTCCCACGCCTGTTCAGCTGCGAGCCCGCCGCGGGCGGCCCGCTCGCCGCCGCCATCCGCCGGGGACTGCCCGCGGTCACCGTGCCGGTCGGCCCCACGGACGCCTACTCCATCGCCTGCCAGGTGGGGGGTTACCGCGGTGTCCGGGCGATGGGCGACAGCGGCGGGGAGGCCCTGCTCGTCGCCGACGCCGAACTGGCCGGGGCCCGCCGCGAACTGGCCCGCGCGGGCCTGTGGACGGAGCTGTCCGCCGCGGCCGGTCTGGCCGGCCTGCGCCAGTACGGCGCGGACCGCTTCGACGGGCCCGTGGTGTGCGTGTCCACGTCCAGCGGTTTCAAGGACATCGCGGTGGGAACCCTGCGCGTGCCCCCGCCGGCCCCGGACTGGGCCACCGTACGCCGCCGCCTGGACGAACCACGACTCTAGGATGGCCGCGTGCCCGACATCGTGGTCTTCAGCGGCAGTGCCCATCCTCGGCTGGCTGCGGAACTCTGCGCCCATCTGGGCGTGTCGCTCAGCCCGGCACGCGTCAGCCGTTTCGCCAACGACTGCCTGGAAGTGCAGTTGCAGGCCAACTGCCGCGAGCGGGACGTCTTCCTGATCCAGCCCCTGGTCGCCCCCGTTCAGGAGCACCTGGTGGAGCTGCTGATGATGTGCGATGCCGCGCGGGGCGCGTCCGCGGGCCGGATCACCGTGGTCATGCCGCACTACGCCTACGCGCGCTCCGACAAGAAGGACGCCCCCCGCATCTCGATCGGGGGGCGTCTCGTCGCCGACCTGCTGGTCACGGCGGGGGCGAGCCGGGTGCTCACCATGACCCTGCACTCCCCGCAGGTACACGGCTTCTTCAGCGTCCCCGTCGACCACCTGCACGCGCTGCGCGAGCTGGCGGCCCACTTCCGCGGCAACGACCTGTCGCGCACCACGGTGGTCTCTCCCGACCTGGGCAACGCCAAGGAGGCGGCCGCCTTCGCCCGGATGCTCGGGGTGCAGGTCGCGGCCGGGGCCAAGCAGCGGTTCGCCGACGACCGGGTCAGCATCGGGTCGGTGATCGGCGAGGTCGCCGGCCGGGACGTGATTGTCCTGGACGACGAGATCGCCAAGGGCAGCACGGTCCTGGAACTGCTGGCGCGGCTGCGGGAGCTCGGCGCCCGTTCGGTCCGCGTCGCCTGCACGCACGGCCTGTTCGCGGCGGGCGCCCTCAAGCGCCTGTCGGAGCAGCCGGACGTGCTGGAGATCGTGTGCACCAACACGGTGCCCGTACCGGAGGAGGAGCACACGGAGAAGCTGCGGGTGCTCTCCGTGGCGCCCGCGCTGGCCGAGGCCGTGCGGCGGATCCACGACGGCGAGTCGGTCAGCGCCCTGTTCGACCCGGCCTGATCAGCCGTCCCCGCGTGCCGCGTCGGCGTCCGCCGCGGCGGCCGCGCTCTCCGCGTCGTCGACGATGCGGGCGAGGTCCGACGGAACTGCCGGGGCGTCGCCCGCGGGCGCGGTGGCCGGGGCGGTGGGGGCCGAGGCGGAACCCCCGGACGGGCCGCAGGCGGTGAGCAGTCCCGCGCAGGCCGCCGCGGCCACGGCCAGTGCCGCGAGGCGGCGGGTCACGAGGCGGCCCCGTTGTCGTGGGCGGCGCACCAGCTGCGGACCCGCGCGAGGTCGGTGCGGCGCTTCTCCAGGGTCGCCACGAGGGACTTGCGGAAGGTCAGCCGGTCGTTGAGGTAGGTCGCGATCTCGTCGTGCCCGGCGGCCTTGGCATGGGCGACCCGCTTCTCCAGCCGCTCGACCGAACCGCGCCGGGTGACCGGCCCGTTCAGCCGCTTAAGCGCGCGGTCGATGCGCGCGTCGATCTTCCCGGCGCGCTTGCACAGGCCCTTGGCGCCGTCCCCGGTGGGCGCGGCGGCCGGGGACGGGCTGCCGCCGCTGTCGGCGGTGGCCGGGCCGGCGAGGCCCAGCAGGGTGACGACGGTGGCCAGGGCCACGACGGTGGTGCGGGCTCGCATGAGGTCCTCCCTCGGGTCGGAAGCGCGGAGCGCCTTCACCACGGAAGCTAGGGACCGTCTTTGTGGAAACCTTGTGGCTCCCCGGAGCGTTCCGACAGCCAGTCGCGGCGCGGCAGCGGCAGGGTCGGTTCCGGGTCGCGGACGCCGCTGAGCGGGAGCCGCACCTCGAAACGGGTGCCGGGCGTGCCGTCGGGCCGGTACAGCACGGCGATCGTCCCCCGGTGCAGCGCGATCTGCTGGGCGACCAGGGTCAGTCCGAGCCCGGAACCGGGGCTGTCGGGACGCCGGTGGAAGCGGGCGAAGACGGCGGCCCGCGCCTCGGGCGGGATGCCGGGGCCGTGGTCGTCGACGGTGAGGACGACGGCCGGGGCGCGCTCGTCGCGGCTGCGCCGCAGCAGCACCTCCACGTCGGGCCGCCCTCCCGGAGCGCGGCCGTGGACGGCGGCGTTGGCCAGCAGGTTGTCCGTCAACGAGCGCAGCCCCTGCTCCCAGCCGTGGACGAGGAGGCCCGGCGCGGCCGTCACCTCGACCCGCGCCTCGGGGTGGCGACGCCTCAGGCCGGCCGCGGAGGCGTCGACGAGTTCGGCCGCGTCGACCGGGCCGAAGGCGTCCTCCTCGACGAGGTCGCCCTGGGCCAGGGCGCGCAGCATGACCAGCAGGCCCAGCACGCGGGCGTGTTCGGCGCGCAGGTCGTCCACGACCTCCTGGCGTTCGTCGTCCGGCAGGCCGGGGTGGCCGGCGAGGATGTCGAGGTTGGTGCCCATGCTCATCAGCGGGTTCCGCAGCTCGTGGGAGGCGACCGCGGCGAACGAGCGGGCGGTGGCGAGCGCCTCGCCGGTCCTGGCGGCCTGCTCGTCGTAACGGGCGAGCACGGTCTGCAGCGTGTGCGCCAGGTCGTCGACCTCGGTGATCCGGGCCGGGGTGTGGTCCAGGCGTACGGCGCTGACGCGCGGGTCGAGGCCGCTCGCACGCTGCTGGAGCCGGCGCAGCGGGCGGACGGCGCGGCCCGCCGCGGTCCAGGCCAGCAGCCCGGACACGGGGGCGGCCAGCAACGCCACCGTCACCACCCGGCGGCGCACCTGCTGCAGCTGGGTCTTCGTGGCGGCGTCCGGCGAGAACAGCCACAAGGTGCCCCCGACCCCCTTGCGGCCGCCGTTCACCGGTACCGACAGCACGCGCCAGCGGACACCCCCGGCCCGGATCGTGACCGGTGCGGACGCGCGGGCGGGCAGCGGCGCCGACGCGTCCGGCTGGGGGCCGCCCGACACCGTGCCCTCGGGACCGGTCAGCCGGATCCCCACGTCGAGGGCGGAGCTGAACAGCCTGCGGGTGCGGGCCTGTTCGGCGGCCGGACGGTCCGCGGCGGTGGCCCGCAGCAGGGCCTTGGCGTCCGCCGCGACGGCCGTGGCGCGCTCCCGCAGATGGGCGTCCTGCTGGGCGTGCAGGTCGGCGGCGACCAGCCGGATCAGCAGGGCCCCGGAGGCGAGGACGAGCAGCGGGACGACCACGCCCACGGCGAGCGCCACCCGCGTGGACAGCCTCACGACCGGTCGTCCCGGTCGTCCCGGTCGTCCCGGTCGTCCCGCAGGACGAAGCCGACGCCGCGCACCGTGTGCAGGATCCGCGGCCGCCCGCCCGCCTCCATCTTGCGCCGCAGATAGCTGACGAAGGTGTCCACGGCGTCCGTGCGCACGTCGAAGTCGTAGCCCCAGACCCGGTCCAGCAACTGGTCGCGGGTGAGCACCAGCCCGGCGTTGCGCGCGAGGACCTCCAGCAGCTCGAACTCCCGCCGGGTCAGCGCCAGGGGCTCCCCGTCCAGCCGGGCCTCCCGCGTCGCGGGGTCGACCAGCAGGCCCCCGGCGCGCACCCGCCCGCCCGCGGCGGGGGGCCGGCGGCGCAGCAGCGCCTGCAACCGCAGCACCAGTTCCTGCAGCGCGAACGGCTTGACCAGGTAGTCGTCCCCGCCCGCCTGGAGCCCGGCGACCCGGTCGGCCGCCTCGTCCAGGGCGGAGAGCATCAGGACCGGGACGTCGTTGTCCTCCTCGCGCAGCGCGCGGCACACCTCGATCCCGCTGAGGTCGGGCATGGAGATGTCGAGGACCACCACGTCCGGCGCCCCCTCGCGTACGGCGGCGAGCGCCGCCCTGCCGCCGTCGGCCAGGCTCACCGAGAAGCCGTCCAGCCGCAGCCCCCGCTGCAGGGACCGGCGTATGGCCGCGTCGTCGTCGGCGACCAGAACCCGGCCACCCGTGTGCGCATTGGTTCTCACGGCCGCGATGGTAGGCGCAACCGCCCGGCCACGAGCAGGCCCCGGGAGCGGGCGGTCCCGGCACCACCCGGGCCCGGCCCCGTGGCGAGCGCCGGATCAGATGTCCAGCCGGTACGGCAGGAGGCAGACGACGGCGTCGGTGCGGTAGCGCAGGATCGTGGCGAGGAGGATGCCGCGCTGGTTCTGCAGGATGCGGTAGCGGGCGTGGCGCGGCTGGATCTCGGGGATGAGAACGGCGATCTGGCGGCCGTCCTGCGACATGCGGCGGACGTAGGAGAGGATCGGCAGTACCAGCGAACGGTGCGGGCTCTCGATGACGTCGAGGCGGACGCCGGGCTGCCAGCGGGCCCAGGTGTCGAGCAGTTCGCGCGCCTTGGCCTGGTCGGGTTCGACGGTGACCGCGACGACCTCGTCGCCGAGGGCGATGGCCGCGGTCAGCGCGTGCCGGGCGAGCCGGCTGACCCCGCCGAGGGGGACGATGACCAGGCTGTCGGTGCGCCGCGGCCGGTCGGGGACGGTACCGAGGGCGAGTTCCCTGCCGACCTCCGTGTAGTAGTGCTCGATGCGGGCGAAGAGCAGCATCAGCAGCGGCACCACGACGACGACCATCCAGGCGCCCTCGGTGAACTTGGTGGTCACCAGGATCACCCCGGCCAGCGCGGTCAGCAGGGCGCCCAGCCCGTTGAGCGCCGCGCGCGGCACCCAGCCGCGCGGGCGCGCCCCCGCCCAGTGCCGGACGAGCCCGGTCTGGCTGATGGTGAAGCCGGTGAACACACCGACGGCGTAGAGCGGGATGAGCCGTTGCGTCTGCGCGTCGACGGCGACGAGCAGCAGCGCGGCCACCACCGCGAGGGCGACGACGCCGTAGCGGTAGACGGGCCGCTCGGCGCGCAGCCCGAAGACGTGGGGCAGCCGGTTGTCGCGGGCGAGCAGGCTCATCAGGACCGGCAGGCCGCCGAAGCTGGTGTTCGCGGCCAGTCCGAGTACGAGGGTGACCAGCAGATTGCTGGCGTAGTACGGCCATCCCGTGCCGAAGGAGCCCGCGGTCAGCTGGGCCAGCAGGGTCACGCCGCCGCGCGGGGCGACCTCGTCCCGGCGGATGAGGAACGCCAGCCCGATCAGCATGAGTCCCAGCAGCACGCCGAGCATCAGTTCCGTGCGCTGGGCGCGGCGCACCTTGGGCGGCCGGAAGGCGGGCACGGAGTTGGCGATGGCCTCCACCCCGGTCAGTGCGGAGCAGCCGGAGGAGAAGGCCTTCAGGACCAGCAGCACGCTCAGCGCCTCCGTCGCGTGGACGGGCTGCGGGCTGCCGACGACCGCCGCGGGGTGGGCGCGCAGCAGCCCGGCGACGACGATCCCGCCGATGCACAGGACGAACAGCGCCGCGGGCAGCATCAGCACCCGAGCGCTGTCGGCGACGCCGCGCAGGTTCACCAGGGTGAGCAGGGCCAGCCCGCCGAGGCAGATCTCCAGCAGGTACGGGGTGAGCGAGGGGAACGCCGAGGCGAGGCTTGCGGCGCCGGCGGCCAGGCTGACGGCGACGGTGAGCACGTAGTCGACGACGAGACTGCCCGCCGCCAGCAGGCTCACCCGTGCCCCGAGGTCCTTCTTGGCCACGGCGTAGGAGCCGCCGCCGTCCGGGTGCACCGCGATGACCTGCCCGTACGAGATGACCAGGACGACCAGCAGCCCCGCGATGACCAGCATGACGGGCAGCGTCACGGTCAGCGCCGCGGTCCCGGCGGCGATCAGCACGAGGACGATGGCCTCGGGGCCGTACGCCACCGAGCTGAGGGCGTCCAGCGAGAGCGCGGCGACCCCCTGCGTGCTGGTGAGCAGGGAGCGGTCCCCCTCGCCGTGCCGCAGCGGCACCCGGGGCCGTACCTGGCGGCGTGCCAGCCCGAAGGTCATCGCCCGCCCGCCGGCTGCGTCTGGCTCATCGCTGGTCTCCTCCGCCGGCGGGCCCTCCCGTCAGCCTCCGGCGGCGGCCTCCCCGGCGCAGCGCGGGGCGGCCGATCGGGTGAGCGGTCAGTCGGGCCTGGCCAGGAACTCCACGACGGCGAGGACGAGGACGACGGCGAGGGCCAGCCCGAGGACGACCCAGCCGGTCGGGTAGGACCAGAAGGCGAGCGCGAGGGCCGCGGCCGCCACGACGATCCAGCCGACCAGCAGTTTGTGGCGCACCAGCCAGGGGCCGACGGGGCCGGTCCGCAGCCCCACCCGGTGCGCCGCGTCCCCCGCGCCGCCCACCACGGACTCCCACACCCCGCGGGTACGGCGGGCGTACCGCCCGGGCCCGCTCAGCCAGGCGCCCAGCGCGACGACGACGCCGAGCACGAACACGGCGCGGACGGTCTGGCGCAGGAAGCGGATCAGGGTGTCGTAGACCGTCCCGGCGGCCTGCTGGTCGACGCTCGCCGGCAGTGCGTCGAGGTAGATCGCCCGGAAGACGGTCAGCGCCGCGCCGAGTACGAGGGCGGCGGCGGCGAAGCCCAGCGCGGCGGCGACCAGGGCGCGGCGCCGGCGGAGGGCGAGCAGCACGCCCGCGGCCGCGAGGACGACGGTGACGATCGGCAGCCAGAAGCCGGCGAGCTGCAGGAGCCGGAAGGCGGTCCTGATCTTGCCGACCTTCTCGGAGCGGACGACGGTGAAGTCGGTGTGGACCTCGGGGATCTTCGCGGCGATGGTCAGGCCCCCGTCGACCAGCCGCTGCTTGACCTGGTCGATGACGGGGGCGAGGTCGACGGCCACGGTGTCGTTGGTGAGCTTGACCGCGCCGCCGCCCTGGCCGGTCAGCGCCTTGTCCAGCGAGGCGTGGATCCGTCGGTTGGCCTCGGTCCAGACCTTCTCGAAGGCGTCGCTGCGCACGACCTTCTCCGCCGTCGAGTGCACCAGGCTCTCGATGCCGCTGGTCAGCGGGCCGGAGACGCGGCCGAGGAGCTGGTCGAGGCGGGGGCGGTCCTGCGGGGCGACCTCGTCCAGGAGGCTCTTCACGTCGATGTGCTGCATCACCACGGACGTGATCCGGTTGGCGGCGGCGTCCTGCACGGCGGGGTCGCTCGCCAGGGGCGCGACGGTGGCGACGTACCGGCCGGTGTCGCCGACCTCGGAGTCCACCCAGACGGCCAGCGCGCTCAGCGGCACGAAGACGCAGGCCACGACGATGAACAGGGCCGAGAAGAAGGCCCTGACGGGTCGCCGGTGGGGCGGCGGGGCCTGCGGTCCGGCGCCTGCGGGAACGGTCTCCCGCGCCTCCAGTGCCGACAGCCGGGCACGCAGTTCGGCGAGATCGTCACGCCTCTGGGGCGCTGAATCCGCCATGCCACCGCCGCCTCTCCTTCACCACGCGACACGGCAATTTAATACGTATGGTGAGTTATGTGCCATTTGAGGCGCATGAGTCTGTGGAGGTAGGGAATGACGAGGCCGTACCGGGGCCGCGCGGTGTGCGCGGCGGTTGTACTGTCCGCCGTCGCGCTCACCGCGAGCGCCTGCTCGGACAACGACAGCACCCCCGCCGAGAAGGCGTCGAAGGCCGCGTCCGCCGCGTCCTCGCTGGTGTCCGAGGGCGCGGAGGCCGTCGCCTCGGCGACCGCCGCCGCACAGTCCCAGCTGGCGAAGATCAAGAACGGCGTCAACGCGGAGGACGACGTCAGGCTCGACCCCGTGACCGTCGAGGGCGGCAAGGCCACCACCACGGTCACGGCCACCAACAGCGGCGACAAACAGGCCACGTACACCGTCGAGGTGACCTTCCGCGACGCCAGCGGGAACCTCCTCGACGCCGCCGTGGTCAACGTCGCCGACGTGGCCCCGCAGAAGTCCGGCGAGGCCACGGTACGCAGCAACCGCGACCTGACGGGCACGGTCAAGGCCCAGGTGGAGCGGGCGCTGCGGCACTGACGCACCATCACCGCAAGGAGGAGGCCATGGCAGCCACCGGCACCACACCCAAGAGCGGCAACCACAGCGCGTGGGCGCACGGCGGCGTCACCTTCGCCGGCGTCCTGCTGCTCGTCGACGGCGTCCTGGCCATCTTCCAGGGCATCTCGGGGATCGCCGCGGACAACGTGTACGCGCGGATCGGCGACTACGTCTACAAGTTCAACCTGACCGCGTGGGGATGGATCCACCTGGTCCTCGGCGTGCTCCTGGTGGTCACGGGCACCGGACTCCTCAGCGGCGCCGCGCTCTGGTCACGGATCACGGGTGTCGTCCTGGCGGGCCTGGGCATCATCGTGAGCTTCCTGTACCTGCCCTACCTGCCGTTCTGGTCGATCATCCTCATCGCGCTCGACATCTTCATCATCTGGGCGCTCTCCCACTACAGGCCGGAGCGCTCACCGGCCGCCTGACCGCCGCCCGCCCGGCCCTCCCCCGGCGGGCCGGGCGCGGCGGGCACGGCCCCGGCCCCCGGCCCGTCCCCGTGGAACACCGCGCCCACGGTGAGGCAGACGGTCGCCACGACGCACAGCGCGATCAGCCCGGACAGCAGGGTGAACACCGACCCCAGCGAGCCGTACGTCTGCAGGCTGCGGTTGAGCGCCGTCGGCACGTACAGCGGCGCGGCGAAGACGGCCGTCTCCAGGACCACCGCCGTGAGCAGCGCACCCGGCAGCAGCGGCCACCATCCGATCCGGCCGCCCAGCAGCAGGTGCTGGGTCCACCACCAGATGCCCACCGCGCTCACCAGGGACAGCGGGACGCCGAGCCAGCGGCCGGCGCCGAAGCCCTCCCGCAGCGGCCCCTGGACCGCCAGGTAGAGCAGCGCCGCGCACACCCAGGCGAACCAGCGCCAGGCCGCGATCCGCGCCGCCGACTTCGGCAGGTGCCAGGCGCGTTCGCACACCCGCTGCATCGCCCGGCTGCAGGCCGTCGCCGACAGCAGGGCCATCAGGGTGCCCACCACGCCCACCGTCCCCCGCAGGTTCCCGGGATCGGACTCGTAGACCGAGCGCAGCTGGTCACGGGCGGGACCGGAGAGTCCCAGCACCCGCACCAGCGAGTCGAGGAGTTCCTTGCGCACGCCCTCCGGCGCCAGGGACGCGATGACGAACAGCAGCGGCACGGCGGTCAGAAAGGCCTGGGCGGCCAACCGAGTGGCCGCGTCGAGCACGTTGACGCTCAGCAGCCGGGCGGCGAGCCGGGTGACGATGGGGAACCGCCGCTCGGTGTCCGCCCGCAGGGCGCGCGCCCGCCCCGGCAGGTCCGCGAACCGCGCACGGAGCCCCTCCGGGATGCTGACCCGTGGCCGCCCTTTCACAGTCCGACTATTTTTCAGCCCACCGGGCCCCGCAACCGGGGCCTGCGGCGAGGCCCGGGAGGGCTGCCGGAGCCGGCCGCGCCGTCGGTGCCGAACCGGCCCGCAGCCGCCGGGAGTTGTCCGCGGCCGCCGGAATCACGGCCTCCGGGCCACCGCGGGGGCCTGTCGACGGTACGAAGGCCGCCCGGACGAAGCGCGCGACGCCCTTGGTGCCGCGGGCGTCCGGCTCGACGACACCGCCACGGCCACCCGTACCCTCGCCGTCCCGCGGGACTGCGCCCGGCCGGGAGACCGGCGCGTGGGGCGGGAACTCAGTCGCGCTCCGCGCGCCACCGCACGACGACGTCCTCCACGTCGTACGGGACGAGGTTGAGCGGCGGACCGTCCATCGGGGTGCGGACGCCCGCCCGGATCTTCTCGTTGGCCTCCTCGACGATGCGGCGCACCTCGCGTTCGGAGGGGGCACGGGAGGCGGCGTCCATCGCGTCCTCCACCTCCTTGCGCAGCCTGAGGCTCGCCGGGAGGTGGGACAGCCCCTCGCGGGCCATCTTCTCCCTGATCCACCACAGCTCGTCGTAGGGCCGGTCCATGGAGGCCAGCGGCTTCCCGGCCCCGGGCAGGTTGTCGAAGGCGCCGCGCTCCGTCGCCTCCCGGATCTGCTTGTCGACCCAGGACTCGAAGGGGACGCCCGGTGGCTTGCGCTCCGTCATACCGCCGATTGTCCCTCCCACCGCGCCGATGGGGGAGGGCCGGGGTGGCCGGACGCGCCCCGCGGTCGCGGGCGGCCGCCGACCCGCGCGCCCCGCGGGCCCTGCGCGAAGCAGCATGGCTCACGGTCGCACACGCCGCGCCGGCGCATCACTGCCCGGCGGGCGTCCAGCCTTGAGCGCGCAGCACCGCCGCGACGTCCGGGGCCCGGTAGTGCTCGCCCTTGAGGACCTTGCCGTCGGCCCGCAGGGTCGGGCGGCCGTCGGGGCCGAGCTTGCTCATGTTGGCGCGGTGGATCTCCGCGATGACCGCGTCCAGGTCGATGCCGTGCACCAGCGCGGTGCCGTACGCGACGTAGACCACGTCGGCCAGTTCGTGCGCGAGGTGGTCCAGGGGGCCGGTCTCTGAGGCCTCGGCGACCTCCGCCACCTCCTCGGCGAGCAGGTCCTGCCGGTGCGCCGCGTACTCGGGCGTGATCTCGGTCGGACGGGGGCGGACGTCGAGGCCGAAGGCGGTGTGGAACTCACGGACCAGGCCGGCGGGGGAGGGGCGCATTCCGCGATCGTAGTGCCCGCTCACACGCCCCCGTCGCCGCCCGCCGCCGGGCCCCCGCCGTACCCGCCGTCCACGCGGACGGCGGTGATGCCGCTGATGTGCCGGGCCCCGCAGCGGTCCTGGGGCAACACCAGTTGCGGGCCCCGCGCGTCCAGCGGGGCGCCGTCGATGCGGGTGGCGAGCAGGACGCGGGCCTGCCCGAAGTCCGGGTCGATCTCGGCCCAGGACAGCAGGGCGTGGTGACCGTCCGCCCCGGTGACGGCGATGAGGAAGCGCAGTCGGTCCTTGCGGCGTCCGGCGTCGAAGCCGGGACCGGCCGAGCACAGCACCTCGTGGAGCAACGGGCCCTCGAAACGGTGGTGCTGCACGCCGCTGGTCTGGCACTCGAAGCTCACCCGGGCCGTGTGCTGGGGCCAGGCGCGCAGGTCGGGCACGGTGAGCGGGGCAGGGCGGGCCAGGTCGCCGCTCAGGACGAACCCGGCGAGTTCCGGCGGCGGCGCGGGAACGGACACGGTCACGGGCTTCCACCTCCCCCGATGACCGTACCCGCCCTCGAAGGTCCTGGAAACGCACATGCGACCCTTGATGGCAGGAGATCCGGCTGATGCAGCCGAACCAGGGGCTTCCCACTCGCATCTGCGTCACTATGATCGAGTCATGCACACCTACCGGATCGGCGAGGCAGCCGCATTGATGGGCGTGAGCGCCGACACCCTCAGGCGCTGGGTCGACGGCGGGCGGCTGCGCGCGGAACGCGACGAGCAGGGACGGCGCATCATCGAGGGCCCCGATCTGGCCGCCTTCGCCCGGGAGTTCAACCGCACCGAACGCGAGCGCACCGGCTCCTCGGCCCGCAACCGCTTCTCGGGCATCGTCACCGAGGTGATCCTCGGCGACGTCTCCGCGCAGGTGGAGATCCAGGCCGGCCCGTTCCGCGTGGTGTCCATGATCAGCCGGGAGTCGGCCGAGGAGCTGAAGCTCGAGCCCGGCGTACCGGCGGTCGCCGTCATCAAGTCGACCAACGTGGTCGTCGAGACACCGTAGAGACACCCCAGAGGCACCGCAGAGATCGAGACTCGGAGGAGCAGTCCTGTGACGACCCGTCCCACGCACCGCCGGACCCTTCAGCTGGCCGTCGGAGGAACCGCGGTGCTGCTGACCCTCAGCGCCTGCTCGTCCTCGGACGACTCCGCCGGCGCCTCCGCGTCGTCCGCGCCCTCGGCGGGTGCGTCCTCCGCGGGTGACGTGAAGGGCACGGTCACCGTCTTCGCCGCCGCCTCCCTCAAGGAGAGCTTCACCGAACTGGGCGAGGAGTTCGAGGCGGCCCACCCCGGCACCGAGGTCACCTTCAACTTCGGCGGCAGCGACGCGCTCGCCGCCAGCATCACCTCCGGCGCCCCCGCCGACGTCTTCGCCGCCGCCTCCCCCAAGACCATGCAGATCGTCACCGACGCCAAGGGCGCGGCCGGCGAGCCCGCCACCTTCGTGCGCAACCAGCTGGAGATCGCGGTCGTCCCGGGCAACCCCAAGGACGTCGCGACGCTCAAGGACCTCACCAAGTCGGGGATGAAGGTCGCGCTGTGCGCCAAGGAGGTGCCCTGCGGCGCCGCGGCGCAGAAGGCGCTGGACGGCGCCGGCCTGAAGCTCACCCCGGTCTCCTACGAGCAGGACGTCAAGAGCGCCCTGACAAAGGTGCAGCTGAAGGAGGTCGACGCGTCCGTGGTCTACAAGACCGACGTGAAGGCCGCCGCCGGCAAGGTGGAGGGCGTGGAGTTCCCCGAGTCCGCCGGTGCCGTCAACGACTACCCGATCGTCCTGCTCAAGGACGCGCCCAACGCCGGGGCCGCCGAGGCCTTCATCACCCTCGTCCGGTCCGAACAGGGCAGGAAGGTGCTGAGCGAGGCGGGCTTCCTCAACCCGTGACCGACCACAGTGGCGGCGCGCCCGAACTCGTCGAGTCCGGGCCGCGCCGCGCGGGCAGCCGGCAGGGGCACCGCTCCCCGGTGCCCCTGCCGCTGCTGCTGCCCGCCCTGCTCGGGCTGGTCTTCCTGGTGCTGCCGCTCGCCGGGCTGCTGGTCCGCACCCCGTGGAGCGAACTGCCCGCGCAGCTCACCAGCCCCGGGGTGTGGCAGGCGCTGCGGCTCTCCCTGATCTGCGCCACCCTCGCCACCGCGGTGACCCTGGTGCTGGGCGTGCCCCTGGCGTGGCTGCTGGCCCGCACCGAGTTCCCCGGGCGTCGGCTGGTGCGCGCCCTGGTGACGCTGCCCCTGGTGCTGCCGCCCGTGGTCGGCGGTGTGGCGCTGCTGCTGGCGCTGGGCCGCAACGGCATCGCCGGGCGGTGGCTGGACCAGTGGTTCGGGGTGACGCTGCCCTTCACCACGGCGGGCGTCGTCGTCGCGGAGGCCTTCGTGGCGATGCCGTTCCTGGTCATCAGCGTCGAGGGCACCCTGCGGGCCGCCGACCCGCGCTACGAGGAGGCCGCCGCCACCCTCGGCGCCTCCCGCTTCACCGCCTTCCGCCGGGTGACGCTGCCGCTGATCGCCCCCGGCATCGCCGCCGGGGCCGTCCTGGCCTGGGCGCGGGCACTCGGCGAGTTCGGCGCCACCATCACCTTCGCGGGCAACTTCCCCGGCCGTACGCAGACGATGCCGCTCGCCGTGTACCTCGCCCTGCAGAGCGACCCGGCCGCCGCCATCGCGCTCAGCCTGGTGCTGCTCGCCGTCTCGATCGCCGTCCTGGCCGGACTGCGCGACCGCTGGATGACCACGCCATGACCTCTCCGGGCACAACCCCCGCGACCACCGTCGGCCCGGCCCCGCAGGGCCTGGACGCCCGGCTGGTCGTCGACCGCGGCGCCTTCCGCCTCGACGTGACGCTCACCGCCGCCCCCGGCGAGGTGCTCGCCCTCCTCGGCCCCAACGGCGCGGGCAAGACCACCGCGCTGCGGGCCCTGGCCGGGCTGACCCCGCTGACCGCCGGCCATCTGCGGCTGGACGGCGCCGCCCTGGACGGCACACCCCCCGAGACCCGGCCGGTGGGCGTGGTCTTCCAGGACTACCTGCTCTTCCCGCACCTGTCGGCGCTGGACAACGTCGCCTTCGGCCCGCGCTGCCACGGCGTGCCCAAGGCGCGGGCCCGCGCCGAGGCCGCCGAGTGGCTGGAGCGCATGGGCCTGGCCGAGCACGCCGCCGCCCGGCCCCGCCGGCTCTCCGGCGGCCAGGCGCAGCGCGTCGCCCTCGCCCGGGCGCTGGCCACCCGGCCCCGACTGCTGCTCCTGGACGAGCCGCTGGCCGCGCTCGACGCCCGCACCCGCCTGGAGGTCCGCTCCGGACTCCGCCGCCACCTGGCCGACTTCGAGGCGGTGGCCGTCCTGGTCACCCACGACCCGCTGGACGCCATGGTGCTGGCCGACCGGCTGGTGGTCATCGAGCACGGCGGCTCCGTGCAGGAGGGCACCCCCGCCGAGATCGCCCGCCGCCCGCGCACCGACTACATCGCGCACCTCGTCGGCCTCAACCTCTACCGGGGCCGCGCCGACGGCCACACCGTACGGATCGACGGCGGACCGGCCGTCACCACCACCGAGGAGCTGTCCGGCCCGGCCTTCGTCGCCTTCCCGCCCGGCGCCGTCACCCTCCACCGGGAGCGCCCCACCGGCTCCAGTGCCCGGAACATGTGGCAGGGCCGGGTCGCGGGCCTGGAGTCGCACGGCGACCAGATCCGCGTGGACGTCCGGGGCGAACTCCCGCTCGCCGCCGACCTCACCACGGTGGCCACCGCCGAACTCGGGCTGCACCCCGGCGCCGAGGTGTGGGCCACCGTCAAGGCGGCCCAGACGCACGCCTACCCGGACTGAACCCCGGCGGGTCAGGGCGGCGTCAGGAGTACGCCGAACGGCGACAAGGGGACGACAAGAAGCCCCCGCGGGCACCCCGCCCGGGTCTTCCATGGAGGACATGGATGACGCCGGACACCACCGCGTGGTCGTGGGGCTGAGCGGCTCCCTCGGCAGCCTCACGGCGCTGCACCGGGCCGCCGCCGAGGCACGCCGCACGGGCGCGGTGCTGGTCGCCGTGCTCGCCTGGGAACCACCGGGCGGGGAGTTCGCCTACCGGCGCTCCCCCTGCCCCCCGCTGCTGGACGCGGGGCAGGACCGGGCCCGGCAGCGGCTGCTCCACGCCGTCGAGTCCGCCTTCGGCGGCCTCCCGGAAGACCTCCCCATGCGCGCGCTGGTCGTCCGCGGGCCCGCGGGATGGGCGCTGACCCAGGTCGCGGACCGCCCGGACGACCTGCTGGTCGTGGGAGCCGGGCGACGCGGCCGGCTGCGCCGGCTGCTGAGCCCCTCGGTGGCCCGGCACTGCCTCGTCCACGCGCTCTGCCCGGTGCTCGCCGTACCCCGCTCCCCGCTCCACGAGGTCCTCGATGACGTGCACCGCCGCAACGCCTGGCGGCTGCCCCTGCACACCGCCGCGCCCCTGCGGTGAACCCCGGGGCGGGCGGGCCCCTCCCACGGAGGCGACGACCATGACGCGCTCTTCCTCCCGCTTCCCCCGACCGGCGCGCTGCGCCCCGGCGGCCGGGCTCCTCCTGCCGCCGCTGGTGTGCCTGGTGCTCGTGCCCCTTCGCACCCGGCTGTCGGACACGCACGTCGCCCTCGTGCTGGTGGTCGCGGTCGTGGCCGTCGCCGACGCCGACCACCTCGCCCGCATCCACGAGACGGCGCGGCTCGCCCGGTCCGCGGTGTCCCCGCACGTCGTGGTCGACCACGTCCGCGACCAGCTGGTCAGTCTGCTGCACCTGCGGGGCTGCCGGTTCGAGTACGGCACCCTCGTCGGGCACCCGCCTCGGCTGGAGCAGGACGGCACCGTCATGCTGGGCCGCCGCCCCTGGGACGCGGACACGCTGGGCCCGCCGGACCAGGAGGTCGAACTCCGCGTCTTCCACAACGGGCACTTCCACGGCCGCTTCATGATGCTGCCCACCCCCGGCGCCGTCCCCTCCCGCCAGGCCCGCCTGGTCGCGATCACCCTCGCCGAACAGGCCGGCAGCGCGATCGCCGGCACGCCCACCGTCCCGACCCCCTGACCGGTTCCCTTTGACCGGTTCCCTGGGGGGCGCCACCCGCTTCCGGCGGGAGGAGACGGGGCGGAGGGGGCGTATCGTCCTCTTGTAGGTGGTGTCGGCCCGATGGTGGAGCCACGCATGGTGGTGACTGCCCCCGCGCGGGAGCTGCTGGACCAGGTGCTCGCCGAAGTGGTGCGCGAGACGGGCGCCCATGTCGGCGCGGTCTTCCTGCTGATGCCCGAGGGCCGAGCGCTGGGGATGGAGGTCATCACCGGGGCGCCGCGCGAGCTGTCGATGCCCTGGTCGCGGCTGCCCATGGAGCGGTCGACCCCGGTGGCCGACGCCGTACGGGAGGGCCGGACGATCCGGGTCGGCTCCCGGGAAGAGTTGGCCGACCGCTATCCGCGCACGGCGCTGGTCATGCCCTACGACCTGTCCATGGTCGCCGCCCCGCTCACCGGCGCCGACGCCGACGCCGTGCTCGGCACGCTCGTGCTGATCTGGTCCCGTCCGCGCCCCGCCGAGGCTCCGCCCGCGGAGCGCGCGGTGCTGGAGCAGGCCCGTGAGCGGCTCTCCGACCACCTCGTACGGGCCGGCGCCGGCGGGGAGCCGATCCTGCCCGGGCCCGAGCCGCGGGTGCTGCGGACCGCACGGGCGGTCCCGGTGCACCCGGACGAGGCCCTCGCGGCGGCGGACTGGGCCCGGCGGCTGCCCGAGGGGGCCTGCGCGCTCGACTTCGACGGGCGGATCACCTACGTCAGTCCCCGCGCGGCGGAACTCGTCGGCGTGCCCGCCGAGCGGCTCATGGGCTCCCTCCCCTGGGAGAGCCTGCGCTGGCTGCGGGACCCCGCCCACGAAGACCGCTACCGCGCCGCCGTGCTCAGCGGGCAGCCGGTCTCGTTCACCGCCCTGCGGCCGCCCGACCACTGGCTGCTCGTGCAGCTCTACCCGGACGCGACCGGGGTCAGCGTGCGGATCTCCCCCACCGACGCGGGAGCGGGCCCTTCCCCGCAGGCGGCGCCGTACGACGAGGCCGCGGTGCCGATCCGGATCGGGGCGATCTACCACCTGATGCACCTCGCGACGGCCCTCACCGAGGCCGTCGGCGTGGACGACGTCGTGCGGCTGGTCGCGGACCTCTTCCCGGCCGCGATCGGCGCCGACGCCTTCGTCCTGTGCGTCGCGGAGGGCGGCCGGCTGCGCGTCATCGGCGACCGCGGCTACCGGCCCGAGGTCATGGCGGCCCTGGACGGCACCGCGCTGACCGCGCACCTCCCGGCGACCCGGGCCCTGAACACCGGCGTCCCCAGCTTCTACGGTTCCCCCGAGGACCTCGTCCGGGCCTACCAGGGCCTGGAACTGCTGTCGGACATGGCGGCCTGGGCCTTCCTGCCGCTGATCGCCTCCGGCCGCCCCGTGGGCGCCTGCGTCCTCGCGTTCGCCCGGGAGCGTTCCTTCCCCGCCGACGAAAGGGCCGCGCTGACCTCGCTCAGCGGGCTGATCGCCCAGGCCCTGGACCGGGCGCGGATCTACGACGCCAAGCACCACCTCGCGCACAGCCTGCAGTCGGGGCTGCTGCCCCACACCCTGCCCTCCCTGCCCGGACTGGAGGTCGCCGCCCGCTACCTGCCCGCGACCACCGGCATGGAGGTCGGCGGCGACTTCTACGACCTGATCCGGCTGGACGACACCTGCGTCGCCGCCGTCATCGGCGACGTCCAGGGCCACAACGTCAACGCCGCCGCCCTGATGGGCCAGGTGCGCACCGCGGTGCACGCGCACGCCACCGCCGGCGCCTCCCCCGACCAGGTGCTGTCCCGCACCAACCGGCTGCTGGACGAACTCGACACCGGGCTCTTCACCAGCTGCCTCTACGCCCATATCCAACTCACCGAGGGCGTCCTGCGGATGGCCTCCGCGGGCCACCCGCCGGCCCTGCTGCGCTTCCCCGACGGCCGCACCGACATCCTGAGCCGGCCTACCGGGCTGCTGCTCGGCATCGACCCGGACGCCGAGTACCCCACCAGCACGATGACGCTGCCCCGCGGCGCGGTCCTCGCGCTCTACACCGACGGGCTCATCGAGACCCCCGGCGGCGACCTGGACGAGGCCATCGCCGCCCTGGCCGTGACCCTGTCCTCCCGGGGCAGGCTCCCACTGGACGAACTCGCCGAGGTCCTCGTCCACCACGACGGCCGGGCCACCGACCGCACCGACGACACCGCGCTCCTGCTGCTGCGTCCCGTGCCCCCGTCATGAGGCCTTGTCACTTCCGGCTCCGGCCCCAACACTGGTGTCCATGCCGGTGGTTGCGCTGCTGGGAACGCTGGACACCAAGGGCACGGAGTACGGCTGGCTGCGGGACCGCCTCCTGCGCGGCGCCGTCGAGGTCGTGCTGATCGACGCGGGCGTGGCCGGCGAGCCCCTCGTGGCCCCCGACATCCCCCGCTCCGTCGTGGCCTCCGCCGCGGGTGCGGACGCCGAACGGCTGCGCAGAGCGGGCGACCGCGGCGCCGCGGTGACGGCCATGGCCGAGGGGGCGGCCCGGGTGGTGCGCCGGCTGCACGACGAGGGCAGGCTGCACGGCGTGCTGGCCATCGGGGGCAGCGGCGGCACCTCGATCGCCACCCGCGCGATGCGGGAGCTGCCGCTGGGCGTGCCGAAACTGATGGTCTCCTCGATGGCCGCGGGCGACGTCTCCGCGTACGTCGGCACGACCGACATCGCCATGATGTACAGCGTCGTCGACATCGCGGGCGTCAACCGGGTGTCGGCGCCGATCCTGGCGAACGCGGCCGACGCGATCGCCGGGATGGCCAGGGGCTTCGCCGGGGCGCCCGCCCCGTCCGCCGGCGACCGGCCGCTGGTGGCGGCGAGCATGGCGGGGGTGACGACCCCCGGGGTCGACGCCGCCCGGGCGCGGCTCACAGAACTCGGCTACGAGGTACTGGTCTTCCACTCCGTGGGCTCCGGCGGCCGCTCCCTGGAGTCGCTCGCCGGGGAGGGCATGTTCAGCGGGGTGCTCGACCTGACGCTCAGCGAGCTCGCCGACGAGCTGGTGGGCGGTGCCTTCGGCGCGGGGCCCGACCGGCTGCGCGCCGCGGGCCGCGCCGGGCTGCCGCAGGTGGTGAGCCCGGGGGCGCTCGACATGGTCAAGTTCGGCCCGCTCGCCTCGCTGCCGGACCGCTTCCGGGCCCGTCACGTCCACGTACACAACCCGTCGGTGACCGTGATCCGCACCTCCGCCGCCGAGTGCGCCGAACTCGGCCGTCAGGTCGCCGCGAAGCTGCGCGGGGCCACCGGTCCGGCCACGCTCCTGCTGCCGCTGCGCGGGCTGTCCACCCTCGGGGCGCCGGGCGGGCTCTACCACGACCGGGCGGTGGACGGGGTGCTGTTCCGCACCCTCCGCGAGGAGCTGCGCGGCAGCCGGGTGGAGATCGCCGAGCACGACACGCACATCAACGACCCCGCCTTCGGCCGCGCCGCGGCGGAGCGGCTGCACGCGCTCATCTCCTCCGCACACGCGACCGCCCGCACGACGCGCTGAGCGTCGTACGGGCGGTCGTGGACGGTACGGCGGGCCCGGCCCGCGACGCTAGACGGAGGCCGCCGTGCCCGCGCCCACGGAGCCGCGCCCCGCGGAGGAGGCGGCCGGGGCCGGTTCCAGCAGACGTCCGGCCAGGTGGCCGAAGACCAGCCCGAAGGAGGTCCACAGCGTCAGCTGGATCGCCAGCGCCGCCAGACGGAACTGCCACAGCAGCCCCGCCGGGAAGTGCTCCGGCACCTCGTTGATCCCGGGCAGGAGCGCGTACGCGAGCCCCACGGTCACGACGAGGAAGACGCCGGCGGCCACGGTCGCGTACCAGTTGCCCAGGCGCGGCGCGAGGCGCCTGCCGAGGATCACGGTGGCGATCGCGAGCAGCACGCTGAGCAGCATCATCAGGAAGTACAGCGTGGTGCGTTTGCCGATGGTGTCGGGGTCGCCGACGGCCGGCGGGTTGGCGGGGTACTTCAGGAAGGGCACGACGTAGACCGCGACGAGCGCCGCGGCCGACAGCAGCATCGCCGTGGGCCGGGCGCCGAAGCGGCCGATCCGCCCGAGGGCGAAGCAGTAGGCGAGGGCGGCGATGCCGCCCAGCGCCACGCCGTACACGAGGAGGCCGGTGGCCAGACCGGCGGTGGACTGCAGGGCACGGCTGACCGGTTCGGCGCCGCCGTGCTCGTGGGCGTGCGACTCCTCGAACGCGATGGCGGCGTCGACCCGGGACTCGCCCAGCAGGTAGGCGACGACCAGGGCGAGCGCGCCGGCGGCGAGGCCGGCCAGCATGCCCCGCACCAGCAGTTGTCTGACGGTGACGGAGTTGACGGGGTTCATCGGTGCGGCGCCCCTGTCAGTGGCAGGGGAAGCCGAGCAGGTGGCGCCCGTCGTGCAGCCACTCGTGGACGTTCTCACCGGACATGAGGGACGTGGCCCCCTGCTCGGCACCCACGAAGTAGAGCAGGACCAGCATCAGGACGCCGAAGAAGACCGCCCAGGGCAGGATCGCCCTGATCGGCAGCGTCACGGGGGTGGCGGAAGGGGCGATGGCCGGCGAGGCGGCGGACTGCGCCATGGCATGACCTCCTGGTGGGAACTCGCGTCCCGGTCGGTGGAGCTCTGTCGGACGACTGCGGGTCTGACTCGCCTGGCGCTGGGCTGGGCTTACAGTGGCGCGACCGTGCCGGAATTGCACCGGACTTCCGCCGTGTCGTCGTGAATGTCGTCGTGACGGTACCGCGATCCGGTGATCCGGCCAAGGGCGCGCGTTCATGCCCCGGCATGCGCGGGAGCCCCATCGGTGCGACCGACAGGCCGGATGTGAAGCGGCAGTTGGCGATTCCACGGGGTCGCCGGAGGGCGAGGAGGGTGCATGACGACCCGGGTGACGTTGATCTCACCGGTGGTGAACGCGGCGCTGCGCGAGGCGCGTTTCGACGACGACGTGCCGCCGAACGCGCACGCGCTCGGCACCGCCCGCGCGTTGGCCGGTTCGCTGCCCTCCGCGGTACCGGTGTCCGTCTCGCCCACGGTGCGCTGCCGCGCGACCGCGGAGGCGCTCGGCCTGGCCGCCGAGGAGACGGCGCCCGCGGGCTGGGCACTGGGCCGCTGGCGGGGACGCACCCTGGCCGAGGTGAGCGCCGAGGAGCCGGACGCGGTGGCCGCCTGGCTCTCCGACCCGGACGCCGCGCCGCACGACGCCGAGTCGCTGCGCGAGCTGTGCGCCCGCGTCGGCGGCTGGCTCGACGGGCTCGCCGCCACGCCGGGCCGGGTGCTCGCCGTCGTCGAACCGGAGATCGTCCGGGCCTGCGCGGTACGGGCCCTGGGTGCGCCCGAGGCGTCCTTCTGGCGGATCGACGTGCCCCCGCTGACGGCGACGGAATTCAGCGGGCGGTCCGGACGCTGGAATCTGCGGGCGGGGCGCCCGCTGGGCTGACCGGGGACCGCAAGCGCGGATGAAGCGGGGATGAAGCACGAACGGACATACGCGGGGTATGCGCTCCAGCACCTGACAGGCTCTTGCAAGTCTGTCGCAATAGGACTCTATGATTGAGCGTTCGACTTCCGATGCGACCCCGGAGCGGAGCTCTCCATGCATGTACCCGACGGATTCATCGACGCCCCGGTGTCGGTGGCGGCCGGTGCCGTCGCGGCCGCAGCCGTGGCCGTGAGCCTGCGCGGTGCGCGACGCGAACTGGACGAGCGCACCGCGCCGCTGGCCGGGCTCGTCTCGGCGTTCATCTTCGCCGTCCAGATGCTCAACTTCCCGGTGGCCGCCGGCACCAGCGGTCACCTCCTCGGCGGCGCGCTCGCGGCGATACTCGTCGGCCCCTATACAGGGGTGTTGTGCGTGTCCGTCGTCCTGCTCATCCAGGGCGTGCTCTTCGCCGACGGCGGCCTCACCGCCCTCGGCGTGAACATCACCGACATGGCGATCGTGACCGTGGTCGTCGCGTACGCCCTGTTCCGCGCACTGGTCAAGGTGCTGCCGAACGGGCGCGGCGGGGTGACGGGCGCGGCCTTCGTCGCGGCCCTGGTCTCCGTCCCGGCCGCGGCGGTCGCCTTCACCGGGATCTACGCGCTGGGCGGGACGACCGACGTCGCGCTCGGCAAGGTCTTCACCGCCATGGTCGGCGTGCACGTCCTGATCGGCATCGGTGAGGCGGTGATCACCGCCGCGACGGTGGGCGCCGTCATCGCCGTCCGCCCCGACCTCGTCCACGGCGCCCGTGACCTGCGCCGCCCGCTGGAGCTCAAGGAGGCGACCGTCTGATGGCGGCCGTGACCGACACCCCGAAGCGCGGCGGCGTACGGCCGCTGTGGATCGCCGGCCTGATCGCCGCCCTGGTGCTCGCCGGATTCGTCAGCTACTACGCCTCGGCCAGCCCGGACGGGCTGGAGAAGGTCGCCGCCGACCACGGCATCGACAAGAAGGTCGAGGACCACGCGGCCAAGGACTCCCCGCTGGCGGACTACCAGACCAAGGACGTCGGCGACGCCCGGCTCTCCAGCGGCCTCGCCGGTGTGATCGGCGTCGGCGCCACCCTCGTGCTCGGCACCGGCGTCTTCTGGGTCGTCCGCCGCCGGCCGCGCGCGGACGAGGGCTGACCGTGGGCGCGGGGCACGCACACCGGCTCTACCGGCACGGGCACTCGCCGGTTCACGCACTGCCCCCGCAGTGCAAGCTCGCCGCCGTCTTCTGCTTCGTCCTGGTCGTCGTGTCCACACCGCGCTCCGCGGTGTGGGCCTTCGGCCTGTACGCGGTGCTGCTGGCCACGGTCGCCGCTGTGGCGCGCGTCCCGGCCGGGTTCCTGCTGCGGCGGCTGCTGATCGAGGTGCCCTTCGTCGCCTTCGCCGTCCTCATGCCGTTCGTCGCCGAGGGCCCGCGCACCGAGGTGCTGGGCCTGTCCCTGAGCGTGCACGGCCTGTGGGGCGCCTGGAACATCCTCGCCAAGGGCACCCTCGGCGTCGCCGCGTCCGTGCTGCTGGCCTCCACCACCGAACTGCGCGAACTCATCCTCGGCCTCCAGCGGTTGCGGCTGCCGGCACTGCTGGTGCAGATCGCCTCGTTCATGATCCGGTACGGGGACGTCATCACCGACGAGATGCGCCGGATGCGCATCGCCCGCGTCTCGCGCGGTTTCGAGGCGCGCGGCCCGCGCCACTGGGGCGTGCTCGCCAAGTCCGCGGGCGCCCTGTTCATCCGCTCCTACGAGCGCGGCGAACGCGTCCACCTGGCGATGGTCAGCCGCGGCTACGCCGGCAGCATGCCGGTGATCGACGACGTGACGGCCTCGCGCGCCCAGTGGTCGTACGCCGCCGCCCTCCCTGCCGCCGCGCTGCTGGTCTGTCTGATGGGATGGTTCCTGTGACTGCTTCGCTCGAGGTCAAGGGCCTCGCCTACGCCTATCCCGACGGCCACCAGGCCCTGTTCGGCGTCGACCTGACCATCGCCCGGGGCGAGCGGGTCGCCCTCCTCGGCCCCAACGGCGCCGGCAAGACCACCCTCGTGCTGCACCTCAACGGCATCCTCGAGGCCGGGGCGGGCTCCGTGACCGTCGCCGGGCTCCCGGTCGGCGACCGCAAGCACGTGGCGGAGGTCAGGCGCCGGGTCGGCATCGTCTTCCAGGACCCGGACGACCAGCTCTTCATGCCCACCGTCCGCGAGGACGTCGCCTTCGGCCCGGCCGCCGCCGGTCTGCGCGGCGCCGAACTGGAGGCCTGCGTCCACAAGGCGCTGGAACGTGTCGGCATGGCGGAGTTCGCCGACCGGCCGCCGCACCATCTGTCGTTCGGCCAGCGGCGCCGCGTGGCGGTGGCGACCGTCCTCGCCATGGAGCCGGAGATCCTCGTCCTGGACGAGCCCTCCTCCAACCTGGACCCCGCCTCCCGTCGCGAACTCGCCGACATCCTGCGCTCCCTGGACGTCACGGTCCTGATGGTCACCCACGACCTGCCGTACGCCCTGGAGCTGTGCCCGCGCTCGGTCGTCCTCAGCGGCGGCACCGTCGTCGCCGACGGCCGCACCCAGGAACTCCTCTCCGACGACGCCCTGATGCGCGCCCACCGCCTCGAGCTCCCGTACGGCTTCGACCCCCGCTCGGTCACCGTCCGCGGCTGATTCCGGGGCGGCGAACCGCTCCGCGGCGTTCACGGCCGCGCAGAAGCGCACAGCCGTGTTCGCGCCCCAACTGCCCCTTCGGCAAACGAAGTCACGCCTTGCTACTTGTGTGGAAACCGTGAAAGGCTCCCGGCACCACAAGGCGCAGGCGCAACCGCCTCCCGACGCCGAAGGTTGGTTCACCGCCCGATGACTGCCGCAGCCCCGGTCCCCGAGGCCGTACCGCTGTCCGAGTACTGGGCGGAAGCGCTGTGCTTCGCCCAGCTGTGCACGCTCTCCCCCGAGGACGGCGGACGCCTGGCCGCCGACGCGTTCGAACGCGGCCTGGACCAGGTGCCCGACGTGATGGACCCCGCGGTCGTACCGGGACCGCTGCCGCTGCCCCTGCTGCCGCTGCTGCTGACCGCCGTACGGGACACCGCCGCGGACTGGCAGGCCCGGGGCGAGGGGGACAGCCTGCATCCGGAGTTCCGCATCTGGCTCAACGCGGAACGTGCCGCACGCCGGGGCAGGGCACCGCGCCCGGAGCCGCTGGCCCTGCGCGGGCTGCGGGACATGGCGGAGGCGGACGCGGCACTGCTGTGGTCCACCGAGGTCGAGTGCCGCCCCGTGGCCGTGACCGCCCGCGTGCTGGGCGTCGACGCCTCCGCCGCGGAACGGGAGATCGACCGGGCCCGCGAGGACTTCCGCGACCGCTGCCTGCGCGCCCACCAGGAGGAACCGCCCTCCGACGAGTGCCAGGGGTACGCCCGGCTGCTGGACGCGGCCACCCGGATGCCCGTCGCGGCGGCGCCCGAGGACCTGCGCCGGCACCTGCGCGGGTGCGCCGACTGCGCGCGGGCCGCCGTGTGCCTGACCCCGTTCGGCGGCGGCCCGGCAGCGGCGCTGGCCGAAGGGGTGCTGGGCTGGGCGGGTGCCGCCTACCTGGAGGCCCGGCGCCGGGCGGCCGGACGGGGAGCCGTTCCACCCCGGCCGTCGCGGCGTGCCGCCCGTGCCGCCCGCACGGCGTGGACGCCGACCCGGACACCCCGTGGCAGGGCCGCCGTGACCGCCGCCGTCGCGGTGCTGGCCGCCGTGGTCTGCGGGACGGTCCTGGTCACCGCCGACGACTCCGCCCCCCGGTCCGTCCAGGCCGCGCCGACGGCCCAGGGCGGCAACGACGGCGCCGCCCCGGACGGTCCCGGATTCCCCCCGCTGCGCTCACCGGGCGCGTCCGGCGCCTCCGGGGCTCCCGAGCCCTCCGGGAGCGCGCCGCTCCCCGAGGAGATCGTGCCCTCGGCCGCCGAGCACACCATCCCCGCCGCCCGCCACACGCCGTCCTCCGCCGCACCGCCTGTGCGGGACGCGCCGGTGAAGGCGCCGCCGTCCTGCACGATCGCCTACGAGGTGACCAACCGCTGGTACGACGGCTTCCAGGCCTCGGTCACCCTGACGTCCCGCAAGGACCTCCGCGACTGGACGGTCGGCTGGCGGTACCCCGACGGCCGGCGGGTGACGCAGATGTGGGACGCCGACTTCTTCCAGCGCGGCGGGACGGTCACCGCCCGGGCCAAGGACTACAACCGGTCGGTGCGGGCGGGCGAATCGGTCACCTTCGGCCTGGTCGGCACCCGGTACGGAGCCACCTCCCCGCCTTCGGGCTTCACCCTCGACGGCGCGCCCTGCGCCACCGGCTGACGCGCTCCGGACGCGACCGGGCCGGAGGAGCGGTCACGAACCCGCCCCTCCGGCCCGTAGTACGTCCGGGCTCCCGACTCGCTAGCTCAGACCGTTGTTGATCGCGGTGATCAGCTCACCGTTGCCGGTGTCGCCGCTGAACTCCCAGAAGAACGCGCCGCCGAGGCCCTGGTTCTTCACGTAGGCCATCTTGCCCGCGATGGTCGACGGGGTGTCGTAGCTCCACCAGTTGTTGCCGCAGTGCGCGTACGCGGTGCCCGCGACGGTGCCGGTGGCCGGGCAGGTGCTCTTGAGGACCTTGTAGTCCTCGTTGCCCGCCTCGTAGGTGCCCGGAGCGGCGCCGGTCGCGGAGCCGCCCGGAGCGGACTGGGTGACGCCGGTCCAGCCGCGGCCGTAGAAGCCGATTCCCAGGTTGAGCTTGTTCGACGCGATGCCCTTGCTCCTCAGCTTCTGGATCGCCGCGTCGGAGTAGAAGCCGGCGATCGGGATGCCGCTGTAGGAGGTGAGCGGGGAGTGCGGGGCGGTCGGGCCGTCCGCGTCGAAGGCGCCGAAGTAGTCGTACGTCATCACGTTGTAGTAGTTCACGTACTGGGCGGCGCCCGCGTAGTCGGCGGCGTCGATCTTGCCGCCGTTGGTGCCGTCGGCGGTGATGGCCGCGGTGACCAGGTTGTTGGAGCCGAACCTGGTCCGCAGCGCGGACATCAGCGTCTTGAAGGACGAGGCCCCGCTGGTGTCGCAGGACAGACCGCAGGCGTTGGGGTACTCCCAGTCGATGTCGATGCCGTCGAAGACGTCGGCCCAGCGCGGGTCCTCGACCAGGTTGTAGCAGGAGTTGGCGAAGGCCGTCGGGTTGGCGGCCGCCTGGCCGAAGCCGCCGGACCAGGTCCAGCCGCCGAACGACCAGAGGATCTTGATGTTCGGGTACTGCTTCTTCAGCTTGCGCAGCTGGTTGAAGCTCCCGCGCAGGGCGCCGGTGTCCCAGGTGTCGGCGACGCCGTCGACGCTCTGGTCGGCGGTGTAGGCCTTGTCGTAGTCGGCGTAGGAGTCGCCGATCGCGCACTGGCCGTTGGTGACGTTGCCGAAGGCGTAGTTGATGTGGGTCAGCTTGCTCGCCGAGCCGGAGGTGACCAGGTTCTTGACGTGGTAGTTGCGGCCGTAGACGCCCCACTCGGCGAAGTAGCCGAGGCGGATCTTGCTCCCCGCGGGGCCGGTGGGGGTCGGCGTCGGCGTCGGCGTGGGCGTCGGGGTCGGGGTGGGTGTGGGTGTGGGCGTCGGGTCACCGCCGCCACCGCCGGTGCAGGAGCCGCCGTTGAGCTTGCAGCCGCTCGGGCTGCCGCTGCCGGAGCCGTTGAAGCCGAAGCTGATGCTGGCGCCCGGGGCCAGCGTGCCGTTCCAGCTCTTGTTCTTGGCGGTCCAGTGGGTGCCGGAGCCGGTGACGTCCGCGTCCCACGCCGAGGTCACCGCCGTGCCGGAGGGGAAGTCCCACTCGACGGTCCAGCTGCTGATGGGCGACGAACCGCCGTTGGTGACCGTCCACTTGCCCTCGAACCCCGTGCCCCAGTCCTGGGTCTTGGTGTACGTGGCGGTGGTACCCGCGGCATGGGCCGGCGTGGCCAGGCCGACGAGCGCCGCGAACGGGAGCAGCAGCGCGGTGAGCCCCGCGGCGGCTGTGGTCCTGATGCGTCTGGTGCGTGGAGTGCGTGGGGTGTCTCCAGTGCTCAAGGGGTGCTCCTCGAGTGGGGGGCCGACGGGGATACCAGTGCCGCCTGGCGGGCGATTGACTCATGTCATGCCCACCACAGTTCCCTGGCAGGGTAGAAAGGTCTGGACCAGATGGTCAATAGGTCTGGACCTTTTGGACCTCCGACTCACAGCACGACGCCCCGGCGACGGTGCCGGGGCGTACAGGTGAACGAAGGAGAGCGAGCGGCGGAGTCCGGCGTCAGGCCGGTCCGCTCATGGTGACCGCGTCGAAGCCGATGCCGATGTCCACACCGACGTCGGGGCCGTGCCCGTCGAGGAACTGCTCGGCCCAGATGATCTTCCCGTCGTCGGTGTAGCGGGTGCCCCACCGCTGGGCGAACTGCGAGATCAGGAACAGCCCGCGACCGCCCTCGTCCGTCGTGCGGGGGTGCCGCAGATGCGGCGAGGTGCTGCTGGCGTCGGAGACCTCGCAGATCAGCGCACGCTCCAGGATCAACCGGAGGCGGATCGGACCGGAACCGTGCCGGATCGCGTTGGTGACCAGCTCGCTGACGACCAGTTCGGTGGTGAACGCGAGATCGCCCAGACCCCAGTCCTCCAGCTGCCGGGTCGACAGCTCGCGGGCCCGGCCCACGACCGCGGGGTCGGTGGCCAGGTCCCAGGAGGCGACCCGGCCGATGTCCAGGCACCGGGTCCTGGCCAGCAGCAGCGCCACATCGTCGTGCGGGCGGGCCGGGGCCAGCTCGTCGACGACGCCGCGGCACAGCGCGTCCAGCGACACTTCCTCGGCCTCCAGGGCCGCCCGCAGCCGGCTCCGCCCGCTGTCCTGCCCCTCGTCCACGCCCTCCACCGGGGCGACCAGGCCGTCCGTGTACAGCGCGAGGACGCTGCCCTCCTCCATCTGCAACTCGGTGGCCTCGAAGGGCAGCCCGCCCAGGCCCAGCGCGGGACCGATGGGCAGCTCGGGGAAGTGAACGGCCTCCCCGCCCTCGGCCCCGCACCGCTCGCCGGCGGGCCGGAGCACGGCGGGCGGCAGGTGCCCGGCGCTGGCCATGACGCAGTGCCTGCTGACCGGGTCGTACGTCACGTACAGGCAGCTCGATCCCAGGGCACTGCCGCCGACCCCGACGGTCGCGGACTCCCCGGCCTCCCGCGAGACCTGGACGACCAGGTCGTCCAGGTGCGCCAGCAGTTCCTCCGGCGGCAGGTCGAGGTCGGCCAGGGTCCGCACCGCCGTGCGCAACTGGCCCATCGTCGCGGCGGCCTCGATGCCGTGGCCCACCACCTCTCCCACCACCAGCGCGATGCGTGCCCCGGACAGCGGGATGACGTCGAACCAGTCGCCTCCCACGCCCGACAGCTCGTCCGCCGGCCGGTAGTAGGTGGCGACCTCCACCGCGTCCTGCGGGGGGAAGGTGTGCGGCAGCAGGCTGCGCTGCAGCACAAGGGCCGCGTCCCGCTCACGGGTGTAGCGGCGCGCGTTGTCCAGGCAGACCGCGGCCCTGGCCACGACCTCCTCCGCCAGGCGCAGGTCCTCCCCGTCGAAGGGGTCGGCGCGGCGCACCCGGAAGAAGAGGGTCACGCCGAGGGTGACCCCGCGGGCGCGGATCGGCACCACCATCGCCGTGTGCAGCCCGAGTTCGCCGAAGTGGAGCGCCCGGGCGCCGGCCGGGCCGGCGGCCCACTCCAGCCCCAGCGGATCCAGCCGGGAGCTGATCCAGGAGGTGCCGTCGGTCAGGGACCGGATCGGCGGGGTGTCCTCCAGGTAGGCGGAGACCGCCCCGATCCCGAACGCGGGCTCGGGCTCGCCCTGCCGCGCCGACCGCATCCCGGCACGGCGCAGCGGCACGGCGACCGCGTCGCCCAGCGGGCCGGCCTGCGGCTCCGCTCCCTTGATGACCGACTCCAGCAACTCGACGGCCACGTAGTCGGCGAGGTCGGGCACGACCACGTCCGCCAGGTCCTGCGCGGTGTGCATCACGTCCAGGGTGCGGCCGATGTGCTCACTGGCCCGGTCCAGCAGCGACAGCCGCTTCCGGGCCCGCCAGCGGTCGCTGATGTCGACCACGGAGTAGCAGACGCCCACCGGGACGCCGCGCTCGTCCTCCAGCCGTACGAAGGACATCGAATGGGCCTGCTCGCGGCGCGGGTCGGTGCGGAACCGCCCCACGTGCTCGTAGTCGATCACCGGCACGCCCGTCTCCAGGACCTGGCGCATCTGCGCCTCCAGGACCGTGGCGTTCAGGCCCGGCTGGATCTCCGCGAGCCGCCGCCCCAGCCGCTCCTGGGAGGGACCGCCGCCGAAGCGCTCCAGTGCCGCGTTCGACCAGACGCAGCGCAGTTCGGTGTCGACCACGGCCAGCCCGATCGGCGTCTGGCCGACGATCCGCTCCATCATCGCCGGGGTCATCCCCGACGCCGCCGAGCGGGCGGTGCTGCGGGACTCAGCCGCCAGGACCATCCAGCGGGCGGACGAGCCGCCGATGCCCTCCGGGAGCCCGGCCACCCGTACACCCAGCGTGACCCTCATGCCGTCGTCGCGGCGGAGCCGCAGCACCCCCGTCCAGCCGCCCTCGGTGCTGCAGCGCTCGGTGATCTCCGGCGGCCGCGCCGCGTCCTCCGGGGCGAGCAGCTGCACCGCGGGGGTGCCGATGACGTCCGCCGCCCGCCGGCCGAGCAGCCGCTCGGCGGCCGGGGGCCAGGTCAGCAGGCTCCCATGGGCGTCGAGGAGCAACGTGACGGCGTCCGCCACGCCCGCGTCCACGCGTTCCTCGGGAGTCCCCATGGCCAGCCACTCCGTATCCGCCCGCACGTTACGCTCCGCTCACCCTCTTCTTGTTCTTCCCACTCGGCGAACGCCGCTCACGGGGTCACGGGAAGCGGTGGAGCGGACCGGCTGCCTGCCGGGGCTCGGGGCCGGCACGGGAGGGGCGGGCGGGACGGCAGGGCGGCCTCGGGAGCATGCCCGGCGGGGACGGGTTCTCGGGGCGGGCGGCGGCCCCCTCGGGGGCGGGCGGTGCGAGGAGAAACCGGCCGAACGGCACCGGGACGTCCATCGAGACCTCCGGAGTACGGCCCCCGTGTCCCCCGCGAATCAGGTTACTCGTCGGCCCCGGTCAGCGCCCCCCACGTGCGTACCGCCGTATCGCCGACGGGACGAAGACCGCGAGCAGCACCAGCGACCAGCCCACCGAGGCCGCGACCGGATGGACCATGGGCCAGGCCGCGCCCGGGGAGTCGGCGAGCCGGGCGGCCGGTCCGCCGAAGAGCCCGCGGCACGCGGCGGCCACCGCGCTGAGCGGATTCCACTCGGCGACGGCGCGCAGCCAGCCGGTCATGCCGGAGGTGGGAACGTAGGCGCCGGAGACCAGTTGCAGGACGAAGGTCGCGCTCCCGAGTTGCGCCGCCGCCTCCTCGTCGCGCAGCAGCAGCCCGAGGTGGATCCCGGCCCAGCAGGTGGCGAAGCGGAAGAGCAGCAGCAGGCCGTACGCGCCCAGCAGCGGGCCCGCCCCCGCCTCCACGCGCCAGCCCACGGCCCATCCCACCAGGGCGAGCGGTATCAGCCCGGCGGCGGTGACCAGCACATCGGCGGCCGCCTGCCCGAGCGGCACCGCGGCCCTGCTGATCGGCAGGGTGCGGAAGCGGTCGGCCACCCCGCGCTGCGCGTCCTGCGCGGCCTGCATCATCCCGGTCATGAGCCCGCCGGCGGCGACCGCGGTGAACAGCCCCGGCAGCAGGTAGGAGCGGTACCCGCCGTCCCCGGGGAGGGTGAGCGCGCTGCCGAAGACGTAGCCGAAGAAGAGCAGCAGGATCAGCGGCATCGCCTGGGTGAGCACGAACAGCCCCGGGGCCCGGCGCACTCGCAGCAGATGGCGGCCGAGCAGCGCCAGCCCATCGGCCAGGGCACCTGCGTCCCCTCGTCGCGCGAGCGCGGTCATGCGGCCTCCTCCTTCACGGGGGCGGTGGACGGGGCGGGGGGAAGTGGCGCGCCGCCGCCGGTCAGCCGGTGGAACACCTCGTCGAGGGTGGGCGGGCGCAGGCTCGCGTCCACCAGCGGGACACCGGCGGCGTCCAGGGCGAGCACGATGCGCGGCAAGGTCAGCGCCGGGTCGTCGCTCACCACGCCGACCGTGCGCCGCCCGTGGTCCAGCACCGGCTCGGCGCCTGTCAGCGACCGCAGGACGACGGCCGCGCCGGCCACCGCCTCGGCCTCGCCCACCACGACCTCCGCGGAGGAGCCGATGCGGGCCTTGAGCTCGGCCGGGGTGCCGCGGGCGGTGACCCGGCCCCCGTCCACCAGGGCGATGTCGTCGGCCAGCCGGTCGGCCTCCTCCAGGTACTGCGTCGTCAGCAGCACCGTCGTGCCCTCGTCGGCGAGCGCGCGCACCGCCCGCCAGACGCCCTCCCGCGCGATCGGGTCGAGCCCGGTGGTGGGCTCGTCGAGGAAGAGCACCCGGGGCCGGGCGAGGAGGCTCACCGCGAGGTCGAGGCGCCGCCGCATGCCCCCCGAATAGCCGCGCACCGGCCGGTCGGCGGCCCCCTCCAGACCGGCCCCGGCGAGGAGTTCGTCCACCCGCGCCCGCCCGGGGGCGCCGCGCAGCCGTTGCAGCCGGGCGAACAGCCGCAGGTTCTCCCGGCCGGACAGCTCCTCGTCCACGGAGGCCTCCTGACCAGTGACGCCGATGGCACGGCGCACCGCGGCCGGCTCCCGCACCACGTCGTGCCCGACGACCCGCGCGGTGCCCGCGTCGGGGACGAGCAGCGTGGTCAGCAGGCGCACGGCCGTGGTCTTCCCCGCCCCGTTCGGCCCGAGGAGCCCGCAGACGCGCCCCGCCGGCACCGCCAGGTCCAGCCCCCGCAGGGCGCGCACCTCACCGAAGCCCTTCTCCAGGCCCTCACTCAGTACAGCGTACGTGGTTTCCATGCGTCGCACCATACCGCACTACGTACGCCGTACGTAACTACCATGGTGGACGAGGTGATGATCGATGCCAGCCAGCACCGGGCGACCCGCCGCCCCCGAGGTGATCTGGACCCGTCCGGAACGGGCGGCCAGGGGCCCGAGGCCCGCCCACAACCGCGCCGAGATCGCCGCGGCCGCGGTGCGGATCGCCGACGCCGAGGGCATCGACGCGGTGTCGATGCGGCGCGTGGCGGCCGAGGTCGGCGCGGGCACGATGTCGCTCTACAACTACGTCCCCCGCAAGGAGGACCTGCACGAGCTGATGGTCGACGCCGTCACCGGCGAGTACGAGCTCCCCGAGGAGCCCTCCGGCGACTGGCGCGCCGACCTGATGGCCCTGGCCAGGGCCAGTCGCGACCTGCTGCGCCGCCATCCGTGGGTGCCGCGCCTGTACACCTCCGTCCACGGCTTCAGCCCCAACGGCCTGCGCTACCTGGAGCACTGCCTCGCCGCCCTGGAGGGCCTGGACGAGGACGACGCCACCAAGATGGAACTGCTCGCGGTGGTCCACGGCGCCGTCATGACATACGTGGGCAACGAGGTGGCCACGCAGGAGCGCAGCCGCGCCCTGCCGTGGACGCCCCTGGAGGAACAGGCCGCGCGCATGGCCTACCTGACGGACCGGGTCGGCGGCGGCGCGTACCCGCGCCTGGCCGCGGCGCTGGCGAACGCGGGCCCTGCCGTCGACCTGGACGCCTACTTCGAGCGCACGATCGGCCGGATCCTGGACGCGTACGGGCGCGGCGCGCGCGAGGACCGCGACGGAAACGCCTGACCCCACGACCGGACCCGGACCGGGTACCGGTCCGGTCGCGGTGCGGCCGTTACCCGGCGGGCTCGGGCTACCCTGCTCGCAAGGCCCGAAGGGGGTGCTGCCTGTGTCCGGGCGTCGACTGCGAGCGCTGCGCGCACTGAGTAACTCGGCGAAGGAGAGGGCCAGGACGGCCCGTCCACCCCGCCCCTCGGCGCCGCCGGCCGGGGAGGGCGAAGCCTCCCCGGAGCCGAGGATCGCGGACACCGCGGTCGCCGGTGTGAGCAGCGTGATGGACGCGGCCCTCTACCGCGACGGCCGGCGTATCGCGACGCCCTCCTCGCTCGCCGAGGCGTACGCGCAGCTGCGCGCGGAGCCGGGCGCGATGGCGTGGATCGGGCTCTACCGGCCGAGCGAGGCCGAGCTGGTCTCGCTGGCGAAGGAGTTCGACCTCCACCCGCTGGCCCTGGAGGACGCGATCCAGGCCCACCAGCGCCCCAAGCTGGAGCGGTACGGCGAGACCCTCTTCGTCGTCCTGCGCGCCGCCCGCTACCTGGACGCCCCGGAGGAGGTCGACTTCGCGGAGCTGCACATCTTCGTCGGCCCCGGATTCGTCCTGACCGTCCGCCACGGGGCGGCCCCCGACCTGTCCGCCGTGCGGCGCCGCATGGAGAGCAACCCCGAGCTGCTGACGCTCGGGGCCGAGGCGGTGCTCTACGCGATACTCGACACGGTCGTCGACGGCTACGCACCGGTCGTCGCGGGGGTCGAGAAGGACATGGAGGAGAGCGAGATCCAGGTCTTCGGCGGCGACCCCCAGGTCTCCCGCCGGATCTACGAGCTCTCCCAGGAGGTGCTGGAGTTCCAGCGCGCCACCCGCCCGCTCGTCCCCATGCTGGACGGCCTGCAGGCGGGCTTCGTGAAGTACGGCACGGACGAGGAGCTGCAGCGCTACCTGCGTGACGTGGCCGACCACGTCACGCACACCATCGAGCGGGTGGACGGCTTCCGGCAGGCGCTCGGCGACCTGCTCACCCTCAACGCGACCCTCGTCGCGCAGCAGCAGAACGCCGAGATGCGGGCGCTGGCAGAGGCCGGCTTCGAGCAGAACGAGGAGATCAAGAAGATCTCCGCCTGGGCTGCCATCCTCTTCGCGCCCACTCTCGTCGGCACGATCTACGGCATGAACTTCGACCACATGCCCGAGCTGCACTGGCTGCTCGGCTACCCCTTCGCGATCATGCTGATGGGCGTGGTCTGCGTCAGCCTCTACCTGGTCTTCAAACGGCGCGGCTGGCTGTGAGGGCGCGCAGCCGGGCGCGCCTGGCTCAGATCCTGGGATGCGCGGGCACGCGGGTGACCTCCTCGATCTCGTGCGCCGCCTTGCCGAGGAGCTGACGGGCGAGGTCGTTGAGCGCCCTGGCCGCCGCCAGTTCCTCGCCGACCCGTTCCTGCTCGGGGTCGGAGGGGTGCCGGTTGGCGTGACCGTGCGACCTGACCTCAGTGCCGTCCGGAAGGCGGAGCAGCGCGGCGGCCTTCGTCCGCGCGCCGTCCTCCCGGAAGTCCATCTCGATGTGCCATCCGACGAGGGTCTGCATGACGGAACACCTCCAGCGGTCCCGGTGTCTCCCTCCAGCGTGCTCCCTATCGCGGAACTACTCCACCAGGGTGACGATGGAGCCAAAGGAAATCGGTCCACGCCCCAAGGAGGCGCCGTCATGACCACCGCACTGGACATCATGCACCCCGGCGCCATGTGCGTGGGGGAGCGGGAGAGCCTCACCGACGCGGCCCGGATCATGCGGGAGCAGGACATCGGCGCGCTGCCGATCTGCGGGGACGACGACGTGCTGGTCGGCATCCTCACCGACCGGGACATCGTGCTGAAGTGCGTCGCCGAGAAGCGCGACCCGTCCGAGGTCACCTGCGGGGAGCTGGCCATGGGACGGCCGCAGATCATCGAGGGCGACGAGCAGATCGAGCGGGTGCTGGAACTGATGGAGGAGTACCGGGTGCGCCGGCTTCCGGTGATCGACCATCCCGCGCACCGCCTCATCGGCATGATCACCGAGGCGGACGTGGCCCGCCACCTGCCCCAGGAACGGGTCGCCGAGTTCGTGTCGGCCGTCTGCTGCGACTAGGCCGCGACCCACGGCCGTGTGGACGGGGCGGTCACGGCCGCCCGATCCGGGCGAGCGCCTCGTCCACGCTCGGCACCGGCCGGAAGGCGTTCAGCAGCCCGGTGGCGCGCAGGACCTTGAGGGTCCGGGGCCGGGAGCAGACGAACTGCACCTGCCCGCCGTTGCCGCGGACCCGGCTGCGGACCCGGCAGAGCACGGAGAGTCCGGAGCAGTCGATGAAGTCGACGGGCCCCAGGTCGACGACGAGACCCGGGCCGGGCGCGCGGGTCAGCGCGTCGAGCGGCGGGGTGATCTCCATTGCCGCGACGATGTCGATCTCCCCGCTGAGTTCGGCCACGACGCACCCGTCGATCGTGCGGGTACGCAGGTACGGGCTCACCGCAGCATGAGATCACCGGGCCGATGAGCCGACCAATGCGTCAAGGTCCACTTCACTCGATCGAGTGAGATCTGTGAAAAGCTGCAAAACCCCTGTTCAGAGGGATGATGGGCGGCACCCGGCGTTGCCGCCGGGGTGCGCTCAGATGTCCCGGAGGACGGCGTTCAGCCGGTCCCGGGTGGCCTCGGGGGAGAGGCTGTCCGCGCGGAGCTTCGCCATGACGACGCGGTACTGGTCGACCTCCTCGCGCTTGTCGATGTACATCGCCCCGGTGAGCTGCTCGACGTACACGACGTCGGGGACGTCGGACTCCGGGAAGGTCAGCTGGGTGAAGGTACCGCTGGCGCCCGCGGAGTACCCGGTGAAGTCCAGCGGCAGCAGGTGCACCGTCACGTTCGGCTGCTCCGAGGCCTCGACCAGGTGCGCGAGCTGAGCCCGCATCACCTCCCGGCCGCCGAACCTGCGGAGCACCACGGCCTCGTCCATCACGGCCACGATCTCCGGGGCGAGTTCCGAGGTGAGCAGCTTCTGGCGCTTGTGCCGCAGGTCGAGCCGGCGTTCCACCTCGTCGGCGGGGGCGTCCGGGTGACCCAGCTCGATGACGGCGCGGGTGTACTCGTCGGCCTGCAGCAGTCCGTGCACGAACTGCGTCTCGAAGGAGCGGATGACCGAGGCGGACTCCTCCAGGCCCACGTACGTCTGGAACCACGCCGGCAGGACGTCGCCGAAGCCGTGCCACCAGCCGGCGACGTTCGCCTCGCGCACCAGCCCGAGCAGCCCGGTGCGCTCGGTGTCGTCCGTGATGCCGTAGAGGGTCAGCAGGTCGGCCACGTCGCGCTCCTTGAAGCTCACGCGCCCGAGCTCCATGCGGCTGATCTTCGACTCCGACGCGCGGATCGAATAGCCCGCGGCCTCACGGGTGATGCCCTGCGCCTCGCGGAGCCTGCGCAGCTGCGAGCCAAGGAGGATGCGGCGCACCATGGATCCGCTCCCCGACTGCATTGTGGTCATTTGCGCCTACCTTCTCCCCGTGGCATCCAGCAGTCTGCCATCTTCGCGCTGCGTTCAGTACGCGATCGGTCACTCTCGATCGTCACTTCCGCCCCACCTGCCTCGCGTCATGCAAATGCACGTGCATCCGCCCCTTGCATCGGCCACCGGCCGTACGGGACGATGACGTACGTGCCGATACCGGGTGGTGCGCATGTGGACTGAGAGCTCGGCCGGGATGCAGCCCTTATGGGACGGGCTGGTTCCGGAGCGCCTTTCGTCATCGAGCGCCACCTCCTGCCCGCTGCCGCCGCGTTTCGAAGCGGTCGGCGACGCACGAAGATTCGCGCGGACGACCCTCCACGCCTGGGACCTCGCGGAACTCCAGGACGGCATCGAACTGGTCGCCTCGGAACTGGTGACGAACGCCCTGCGCTACGCACTCCCCCAGGACGCGGCCCACGGGTGCGTCAGGCTCAGCCTGGTCAGATGGTCAACGCGCGTAGTCTGCGCGGTGCGTGACCCCAGCAGCCACGGGCCCGTCGCCAAGGCACCGGACTTCGTGGCCGAGTCCGGGCGCGGGCTGCATCTGGTGGAGTCCTTCAGCGAGACCTGGGGCTGGCATCCCCTGACCAACGCGGGGAAAGTCGTCTGGGCCCTGTTCCGGATGCCCGGACAGCACGACGGCCCGTCACATTGAGCCGTACCGGTGACGACCGCGGTCAGTTCGCCACGAAATGATCGAACTCCCCGTTCTTCATCCCCACGATGAGGGATTCGATCTCCGCCTTCGTATATATCAGCGCGGGTCCGTCCGGAAAACGTGAATTGCGCACGGCCACGTCCCCGTCCGGAAGCGCGGCCAGCTCCACACACTGGCCGTTCGCATTGCTGTGCCGGCTCTTCTGCCACACCACTCCGTGGAGATCGGACGCGGCCATGCCGTTGTACGTGTGGCGCATGCTGCTCTCCAGATAAGTGCCGTGCAGGACAGGGGAGATGATAGCCAGAGACGAAGTCACGTGCATCTGCACGTGCAAGTGCACGTGCAGTCACTCAGGGTGAATGCAGCGGCCAATGAAGAGCCAACGAACCGCCCGACGGAATTGCTCCCACCGTATGCGACGGCCCCGCCCGGGAATCGGATTCCCGGACGGGGCCGTTTAATGCCGGAGGCACCCGGAGCCGCCTACGTCACTCCTGACCGGCGGGAACGGTGCCGAGCCGGCCGGCCTTGAAGTCGTCGAAGGCCTGGGCGAGTTCCGCGTGGGTGTTCATCACGAACGGGCCGTACTGCATCATCGGCTCACGGATCGGCAGCCCGCCCAGAAGGACGACCTCGAAGTTGGGGCTGCGCGATTCCTGGGTCTCGTCGGCGCGGATCGTGAGGGAATCGCCGCGCCCGAAGACCACCGCCTCCCCCATGCGGAAGGCCCGGCCCTCCGGGCCCGCGGTGCCGCGGCCGGACAGGCCGTACGCCAGGGCGTTGAAGTCCGCGCGCCAGGGCAGCGTGAGCTGGGCGCCCGGGTTCACCGAGACGTGCAGCATGGTGATCGGGGTGTGCGTGGCGCCCGGGCCCTGGTGCCCGTCGATGTCACCGGCGATGATCCGGATGAGCGCGCCGCCGTCCTCCGACGCCAGCAGCCTGACGCTGCCGCCGCGGATGTCCTGGTACTTCGGCGCGATCATCTTGTCCTTGGCGGGCAGGTTGACCCACAGCTGCAGACCGTGGAAGAGGCCGCCGCTCATGACCAGCGCCTCGGGCGGGGTCTCGATGTGGAGCAGGCCGCTGCCGGCGGTCATCCACTGCGTGTCGCCGTCGGTGATGGTGCCGCCGCCGCCGTGGGAGTCCTGGTGGATGAAGGCGCCGTCCATGATGTAGGTGACGGTCTCGAAGCCGCGGTGCGGGTGCCAGGGCGTGCCCTTGGGCTCTCCGGGCGCGTACTCCACCTCACCCATCTGGTCCATCATGATGAACGGGTCGAGGTTCTTGTAGTCAATGCCCGCGAAGGCGCGACGGACGGGGAAGCCCTCCCCCTCGAAGCCGCTGGGGGCGGCGGTCACCTGCAGCGCACGCCGCTGCACCGCGTCGGCGGGGGCGTGAACGCGCGGCAGGGTCAACGGGTTCTCGACGGTCACTGCGGGCATGGCCAGGATCCTCCTCGGATTGTTCAACGTTCAACATAGTTGAACTCTGAACTGCCCGCAACCATTCCCTGACCTTTGTCCGGTTTCCGTGGGATGAGGGACGGATCAGCCGTACATCCGCCGCATGGTGAACTCCACCATCTGCTCGACCGCCTTCGCGTCGAACACCATCCGGTGCTCGCCCTCCATGTCCAGCACGAAGCCGTAGCCGGTCGGCAGCAGGTCCAGCACCTCGGCACCCGTGATCACGAAGTACTTGGACTCCTTGCCGGCGTAGCGGCGCAGCTGCTTCAGCGAGGAGAACATGGGGATCACCGGCTGCTGCGTGTCGTGCAGCGCCAGGAAACCGGGGTTGTCACCGCGCGGGCAGTACACCTTGGACGTGGCGAAGACGGCCTGGAAGTCCTCGGCCGACATCGAGCCCGTCGTGAAGGCGCGGACCGCGTCCGCCAGTGAGGGCGGTGACGGCTCGGGGTAGCTCGCACCCATCGCCGCGCCGCCCATCGGCGGCGCGGCCCCTGCCATCCCGTTCTGGTCGTAGCCGTACACGGCACACAGCGTATCGGGCCGCTAGCCCGCCATGGGCGCCTCGTGGAGTTCGAACCAGATCGCCTTGCCGTCACCCAGCGGATCCACGCCCCAGGCGTCCGCCATCTCCTGCAGGAGCAGCAGGCCGCGACCGGAGGCGGCCATCTCGCCCGGGGTGCGGCGGTGCGGCATCTCGTCGCTGCGGTCGGTCACGTCGACCCGCAGCCGCCGGACGCCGGGGACGCCGAGCAGCTGCGCGCCCAGCACCGCGTCGTCGTCGGTGTGCAGCAGCACGTTGGTGAGCAGCTCCGACACCAGCAGCACGGCCGCGTCCACCTGGTCGCCGGACGTCCAGTCGTGCAGCAGCTCGCGGACCTCCTCCCGGGCCGCCCGCAGCTGACGGGCGTCGGTCTGGGCGACGGTGAGCACGCTGCGCCGCACCGGGACGTCGCGGTGCGCCCCCACGGGGTCGCGTCGCACCAGCAGCAGCGCGACGTCGTCCTCACGGCGGTCGGCGAGCGGGCCCGTCAGATGGTGCGAGGCCGGGCCGTGCACCATCTCGACCAGGGTGTCGGCGAGCGCCTCCAGCCCGTCGTCGACCGCGTCCTCCAGCACCGGGCGGAGCCGCCGGAACCCGGAGTCGAGGTCGTGGCCACCGGTCTCGATCAGGCCGTCCGTGCAGATCAGCATCGTCTCGCCGGGCTCCAGGGTGAGCCGCGTGGTCGGGTAGTCGGAGTCGGGGGCGATCCCCAGGGGGAGGCCTCCGGCCGTGCGCCGGACGATCGTCGTGCCGTCCGCGAGCCGCACGACCGGGTCCAGGTGACCGGCCCGCACCACGTCCAGGGTGCCGTCCGCCGGATCGACCTCCATGTAGAGGCAGGTGGCGAAGCGGGCGTCCTCGCTCTCGGCGGAGCACTCGGTGAGCCCGGCCAGGAAGCGGGACGTCCGGGACATCACCGCGTCCGGGCGGTGCCCCTCGGCGGCGTACGCGCGCAGCGCGATGCGCAACTGCCCCATCACCCCCGCCGCGCGGACGTCGTGGCCCTGCACGTCACCGACGACCAGCGCGGTGCGCCCCGACGGCAGGTCGATCACGTCGTACCAGTCGCCGCCCACCTGCAGCCCGCCGCCGGTCGGCACATAACGGGCGGTCAGCGTCATGCCCTCGACCTCCGGCCGCCGTCCCGGCAGCATCGCGCGCTGCAGCCCGTCGGACAGCTCCCGCTCGGACTCGTGCAGATGCGCCCTGGACAGCGCCTGGGCGAGCATCCGGGCGACGGTGGTCAGCACCGACCGCTCGTCCGGGGTGAAGGTGACGCGTTCGCGGAAGGCGGCCATCCACGCGCCGATCGTGCGACCCGCGGCGACCAGCGGCAGATACGCCCAGGACGACCGCCCGAAGTCCCGCACCAGCGGCCATGTGGCCGGGAAGCGCTCCTCGTACGCCTGCGGGCTGGGCAGGTAGACCGCACGGCCGGTGCGCACCACGACCGCCGCCGGGTACTCCGTGCCGAGCGGCATGTCCAGGAAGGGCACCTCGTCGCCCGGCTGCTGCCCGTGGAACCCGATGGCGCGGAGCCGGTCGCCCTGGACGCCGAAGACGGCGAGGCGGTCGGGGGAGAACCCCGGCATGGACAGGTGGGCGGCCACGCGGAGCACCTCCTCGGTGCTGTCCGCCTCCGCCAGCGCCCGGCCCGCGTCGAGCAGGAAGGCCTCGCGGGACCGCCGCCGGTCCGCGGGGGCGGCGGGTGCCGCCCCGGTGGGCCGGGTGCCGGTGCCCGCCCCGGCGATCGCGTGCACCGCGGGCGCCTCCTGCAGCGTGCCCACGATCTCCTCCGGCCGGCCGGCGGCGGAGGGGAGCCCGAAGGTGCGCATCACCACCGTGCGGACGACCCGTCCGTCCTCCCGGACCACGCGCAGCAACGACTCCGAGGAGGTGCCCTCGGCTATCGCCAGGGCGACCGCCGCCGACATGTCCACGTAGTCGGAGGCGTGGTAGCAGGCCCTGGTCACCCCCGAGTGGACCTTCTGCGGCAGGGGCGGAAGCCCTATCAGCCCGGCGCTCACGGCGTCGAGCTCCACCGTGTCGGTGGCGCTGTCCCAGCGCCAGACGCCCGTGCCGAGCGAGGCCAGCACGTCCTCGATGCGCATTCGCATAGTTTATGGTTTTCCGCGGCTTTCATACGAATGGGGTCGGGCGCGCGTACCCCCGTAGACTGGGGAGGCCTCATCCCCGAAATCAGACGACTTGGATGAACGATGCATCGGTACCGGTCCCACACCTGCGGTGAGCTGCGCGCCACCGACGTAGACGCGGAAGTGCGCCTGAGTGGTTGGCTGCACAATCGCCGGGATCTGGGCGGCATCCTGTTCGTCGATCTCCGGGACCACTACGGGGTGGTCCAGCTCGTGGCCCGCCCGGGTTCGCCCGCGTACGAGGCACTGAGCCACCAGTCCAAGGAGTCGGTGCTCCGCGTCGACGGACGCGTCGTCGCCCGTTCGGGGGAGAACGTCAACCCCGACCTGCCCACCGGCGAGGTCGAGGTCGAGGTCTCCGAACTGGAGGTGCTCGGCGCCGCCGACCAGCTGCCGTTCCCGGTCTTCCCCGAGGACAACGCGAACGAGGAGATGCGGCTCACCAACCGCTTCCTCGACCTGCGCCGTGCCCGCATGCACCGCAACATCATGCTGCGCACCCAGGTCATCAGCTTCCTGCGCCGTGAGATGACGGCGCTCGGCTTCAACGAGCTGGCCACGCCGATCCTGTCCGCGACCTCCCCCGAGGGCGCACGTGACTTCCTGGTGCCCTCCCGCGTGCACCCGGGCACCTTCTACGCGCTCCCGCAGGCCCCGCAGCAGTTCAAGCAGCTGCTGATGATCGCGGGCTTCGACCGCTACTTCCAGATCGCGCCCTGCTTCCGCGACGAGGACAGCCGCGCCGACCGCTCGCCCGGCGAGTTCTACCAGCTCGACGTCGAGATGAGCTTCGTCGAGCAGGAGGACGTCTTCGGGGTCATCGAGAAGGTCATGACCGACCTCTTCGAGGAGTTCGGCGGCGGCCGCCACGTGACCTCGCCGTTCCCGCGGATCCCGTTCCGCGAGTCGATGGTCAAGTACGGCAACGACAAGCCCGACCTGCGCGCCCGCCTGGAACTGGTCGACGTCTCGCCGGTCTTCGCCGACTCCGGGTTCAAGGCCTTCGCCGGCAAGCACGTCCGCGCCCTGCCGGTGCCGGACACCGCCGAGCAGCCGCGCAAGTTCTTCGACAACCTCGGCGACTACGCCGTCGAGCAGGGCGCCAAGGGCCTGGCCTGGGTCCGGGTCGGCGACGACCTGACCCTCACCGGCCCGATCGCCAAGTTCCTCACCGAGGACGACGTCAAGGCGCTGCTCTCCGCCGTCGACGCCAAGCCCGGCCACGCGATCTTCTTCGGCGCCGGCGAGTTCGACGAGGTCTCCAAGATCATGGGCGCCGTCCGGGTCGAGGCCGCGAAGCGGGCCGGTCAGTTCGAGGAGAACGTCTTCCGCTTCTGCTGGATCGTCGACTTCCCGATGTTCGAGAAGAACGAGGACACCGGACAGGTCGAGTTCTCCCACAACCCGTTCTCCATGCCGCAGGGCGGCCTGGAGGCGCTGGAGACCAAGGACCCGCTGGACATCCTCGCCTGGCAGTACGACATCGTCTGCAACGGCGTCGAGCTGTCCTCCGGCGCCATCCGGAACCACGAGCCCGCGATCATGTACAAGGCCTTCGAGATCGCCGGCTACGACCGGGACACCGTCGAGCACGAGTTCGGCGGCATGCTCCGCGCCTTCCACTTCGGCGCCCCGCCGCACGGCGGCATCGCCCCGGGCGTCGACCGCATGGTCATGCTCCTCGCGGACGAGCCCAACATCCGCGAGACCATCGCCTTCCCGCTCAACCAGAACGCCCAGGACCTCCTGATGGGCGCCCCGAGCCAGGTCGACGAGGCCCGTCTGAAGGAGCTGCACCTCGCGCTGCGGCTGCCCCCGGAGAAGAAGGCCTGACGGCCCGCACCACGCCGTGACGCCGAAGGGCCCGGAACCGTACGGTTCCGGGCCCTTCGGCGTCTGCCCGGGTCGTGCGCCGTCGCGCCGTCAGCCGACGACCTCGACCGCGCAGCGGATCCCGGACGCCCGGGCCATCCGTCCGTCGGTGGTGAGGAGCGGGCAGCCGTACGCCTCCGCGGCGGCCACGTACGCCGCGTCGTAGGCGGTGAGACCCCGGAGTTCCCAGATACGGGGCAGCAGACGCGGGTCATCGGAACGATGGGGTCGAGCCAGCACAGTGCCTCCACCGCGTCCGCGGCACGGCCGGCAGTGCGGTCGTCCGCGGCCAGGGCGCTACGGCAACGCTCGCCGGTCGTGCCTTCGTCCAGGAGCGAGAAGGCGAAGACGGACGCATCGACGACGATCACTGATCGCCTCCCGGCACACCGAGTTCCGCGTCCCGCTCGGGCCGCGCCGCACGCAGCGCGTCCGCGACATCGCCTTCGGAAAGCCGGGGGCCGTACGTGGACCTCGAGAACTTCGAGGACGGCCAGGTTGTCCCTGCGCCGTACCTCGTCGCGTACGAGGTCGAACAGATACGCCTGAAGCGACTGACCGCGTTCCTCGGCCATGGCCGCGAGGCGGTCGCGCAGTTCCTCGGGCACGTCGCGGATCTGGAGAGCGACCATATGGACAGTGTTGCCCGCATGCATGCACATGTGCATGCATGGGCGGGAGGCGACGCGCGGCCCGGCGCTCAGCCGTCCAGGGCGACGAGCGCGACCACCGGGTGGGCGGGGTCGCTGTCGTCGACGGCGACCCCGCGGTTGTAGGCGCCGTGGCCCGCGGCGGCGGGCGCGTGGTCGCCGGCGTAGCGGGCGTGCGCGAGGCCGCCGGCGGCACGGCGGCAGGGGTCGGCGGGGGGCTCGCCCACGCGCAGTGCCTGGACGTCGGGGCCGAGCGGGCCGAAGCCTGATGCGGAGAGGAACTGCTTCAGGCCGGCTGCCGTGGTGCGGAAGCGCAGTTGGAGGTCGTGCTGACCGGACAGCCCGCCGCCCTGTGCGAGGTAGTGCACGTCCTGCGGGTCGTCCGGCAGCCGCAGGCCGAAGCGCTCCGCGGCCTGCTCGAGCGTGACGTTGCTGCCGCGGCACGCGCCGTCCGGTCCCGGGGCGGCGCCGGAGCGGCGGTCGCCCGAGCCGGTCAGGGAGACCGCGAGGATCACCCCGGCCACCACCAGCACCAGGGTCAGGCCCACCGCGAGGATCAGCACCAGCGGGGACCTGTCCCTGGCCGTGGCGGGCATCAGGCGGCCTCCGGCTCCCCGCCGAAACGCTCCCGGTAGGACTCCAGGTCCTCCTCGGTGATCTTCGCGAAGAGCACCGGCGGGACGGTGAAGGCCGTGCCCGCCGGGACGGCGGCCAGGGCGCGGGCCTCCTCGGGGGTGACCCACACGGCGGTGTCGTCCGTCAGGGCGAAGGCACCGCGCATGGCGGCGGCCGTGGCCGGGATGAAGGGCTCGGAGACGACCGCGTAGAGGTGGATCAGGTTCATGGCCGTGCGCAGGGTCAGGGCGGCGCCGTCGGCGTCCGTCTTGATCTCCAGCCAGGGGGCCTTCTCCTCCAGGTAGGAGTTGCCGGCGCTCCACAGTGCGCGCAGTGCCTGCGCCGCCTTGCGGAACTGCAGGTCCTCCATGTGCCGCTCGTACTCGGCGAGGAGCTCGGCGATCTGCTCGCCGAGGCGCCGCTCGGCCTCCCCGGCCTCCTTGCCGGCCGGCACCTCGTCACCGAAGCGCTTGCGGGAGAAGGACAGCACGCGGTTGACGAAGTTGCCGAGGGTGTCGGCGAGGTCCTTGTTGACCGAGGCCGCGAAGTGCTCCCAGGTGAAGGACGTGTCGTCGGACTCGGGCGCGTTCGCGATCAGGAAGTAGCGCCAGTAGTCGGCGGGCAGGATCTCCAGGGCGGCGTCGGTGAAGATGCCGCGCCGCTGCGAGGTGGAGAACTTGCCGCCGTAGTAGTTCAGCCAGTTGAAGGCCTTGACGAAGTCGACCTTCTTCCACTTGTCGCGGGTGCCCAGCAGGGTGGCCGGGAACATCACGGTGTGGAAGGGGACGTTGTCCTTGGCCATGAACTCGGTGTAGCGGACGTCGGTGTCGACGTCGTACCACCACGAGCGCCAGTCGCGCTCCTCGCCCTCGGGCGCGGCGTCGGACCACTCCTTGGTGGCGCCGATGTACTCGATCGGGGCGTCGAACCAGACGTAGAAGACCTTGCCCTCGGCCGCCAGCTCCGGCCAGGTGTCGGCCGGCACCGGCACGCCCCAGTCCAGGTCGCGGGTGATGGCACGGTCCTGCAGGCCCTCGGTCAGCCACTTGCGGGCGATGGAGGAGGCGAGCGTCGGCCAGTCCTTGCCGTGCTCGTCGACCCAGGCCTCGACCTCGTGGGAGAGCTTGGACTGGAGCAGGAAGAGGTGCTTGGTCTCGCGGACCTCGAGCCGGCTGCTGCCGCTGATCGCGGAGCGCGGGTCGATCAGGTCGGTCGGGTCCAGGACGCGGGTGCAGTTCTCGCACTGGTCGCCGCGGGCCTTGTCGTAGCCGCAGTGCGGGCAGGTGCCGACGATGTAGCGGTCGGGCAGGAAGCGCTCGTCGTCCAGGGAGTAAACCTGGCGGATGGCGCGCTCCTCGATGAAGCCGTTCTGCTTCAGCTCGCGCGCGATGGCCTGGGTGATCTCGACGTTCTGCTGCGAGGAACTGCGGCCGAAGTAGTCGAAGGAGAGCGCGAAGCCGTCGTAGACCGCCTTCTGCGCGTCGTGCTGCCGGGCGCAGAACTCGGCGACCGGCAGCCCGGCCTCCTGCGCGGCGAGCTCGGCCGGGGTGCCGTGCTCGTCGGTGGCGCAGATGTAGAGGACCTCCTGGCCGCGCTGGCGCAGGTACCGGGAGTAGACGTCGGCCGGGAGCATGGACCCCACCATGTTGCCCAGGTGCTTGATCCCGTTGATGTACGGAAGGGCGCTGGTGATGAGGTGTCGAGCCATTGCCGGCTGCTCCCAAGTCGCTACTGTGGGTGAGGAATTCCTCTACGGACCGTCAATATCGTATCCGACCGACACGGGCCACCCGTTCGCCTTTTCCGGCATGCGGACAAGGGGGCCCCGTGATCACCTGGGCAGGTGGACGCGCCCCTTCTGCCGGCCTCCGCGCGACGGACGGCCGCGTGGTGCGCCGTCGCGCTGCTGGTGGCCGGCGTGGGCGCGCTCGTGGTCTGGCTCGTCGTCACCTTCGCGGCGGTGGTCACGCCCGTCCTGCTGGCCCTGCTGGGCAGCGCCCTGCTGGGCCCCCTCTACCGGCGGATGCGGGCCGTCAAGGTGCAGCGGTCGGCGGCCGCGGCGCTGACCTGCGTGGCGCTGGTGGTCTTCGTGGCGGGCGTGGGGTTCGTGGTCGTCCACAGCCTGCTGGAGACCGGGGACGAGATCGTGGCCTCGCTCAAGGAGGCGGCCCGGAAACTGCTGCCACGCCTGGGCGCGTCGGGGGGCTCGCTGAACGACACCATCGACAGCCTCAAGTCCTTCGCCACCAAGTACGGTGCCCGCGCCGCCTCCGGGGTGGTGTCCGGGATCAGCATCGTGGGGCAGCTCATCGCCACCGCCGTGCTGGCCCTGCTGCTGACCTTCTTCTTCCTGCGCGACGGCGCCCGCTTTCCCGCACTGCTGCGCGAGGCCGCCCCGAACGGCACCGGTCCCCTGCTGGAGCGGATCGCCCACCGCGCCTTCGCCGCGGTCCAGGGCTTCATGCGGGGCACGACCGTGATCGCGCTGATCGACGCCGTGCTCATCGGCATCGGCCTGCTGATCCTGCGGGTGCCGGGAGCGGCGGGCCTGGCCGCACTGGTCTTCGTCGGCGCCTACATCCCCTACCTGGGGGCGTTCATCTCCGGCGCGGTGGCGGTGCTCGTCGCGCTCGCGGACCGGGGCTGGGTGATCGGCCTGTGGGCCCTGGGGGTGGTGCTGGCGGTGCAGGTGCTGGAGGGGCACGTGCTGCAGCCGATCGTGCAGAGCCGCACGGTGCACATGCACCCCGCGCTGGTACTGCTGGCGATCACCGCCGGGGCCAGCCTGGCGGGCATCCTCGGGATGCTGCTCGCGGTGCCGATCGCCGCCGCCGCCTTCGGGGCCCTGGACGAACTCCGGCACCGGGAGCCGGATGTTCCTCCAGAAGTCGAAGGTCCTCCGTCACATCCGGCCGGGTAGGGGTTGTTTTTATTACCGACGGGTAGCATCATTACCGATCGGTAAGTGATAAAGCTGCGAGGACTGGCACCCTTCCCGCCGTCCGACCGACCCCGACGGAGCCGTCGCCATGGGCCACTACAAGTCAAACCTTCGCGACATCGAGTTCAACCTCTTCGAGGTCCTCGGACGCGACACGCTGTACGGGACCGGCCCGTTCGCCGACATGGACGTCGAGACCGCCAAGGACATCCTGTCCGAGGTCGCGCGCCTGGCGGAGAACGAGCTCGCCGAGTCCTTCGCGGACGCCGACCGCAACCCTCCGGTCTTCGACCCGTCGACCAACACCGCCCCGGTGCCCGACTCCTTCAAGAAGAGCTACAAGGCCTTCATGGCCTCCGAGTACTGGCGCCTGGGCCTGCCCGAGGGCATCGGCGGCACCACCGCCCCGCCGTCCCTGATCTGGTCGTACGCGGAGCTGATCCTCGGCTCCAACCCGGCCCTGTGGATGTACTCCTCCGGCCCGGCCTTCGCCCGCATCCTCTTCGAGGAGGGCAACGAGGTCCAGAGGAAGATCGCCGGGATCGCGGTCGAGAAGACCTGGGGCTCCACCATGGTCCTCACCGAGCCGGACGCCGGCTCGGACGTGGGCGCCGGCCGAGCCAAGGCCGTCGAGCAGGAGGACGGCTCCTGGCACATCGAGGGCGTGAAGCGCTTCATCACCTCCGGCGAGCACGACATGGAGGAGAACATCCTCCACTACGTCCTCGCCCGCCCCGAGGGCGCCGGCCCCGGCACCAAGGGCCTGTCCCTCTTCCTCGTCCCCAAGTACCTCTTCGACTTCGAGACCGGCGAGCTGGGCGAGCGCAACGGCGTCTACGCCACCAACGTCGAGCACAAGATGGGCCTGAAGGCCTCCAACACCTGCGAGATGACCTTCGGCGACAAGCACCCCGCCAAGGGCTGGCTCATCGGCGACAAGCACGACGGCATCCGCCAGATGTTCCGCATCATCGAGTTCGCCCGCATGATGGTCGGTACGAAGGCGATCTCCACCCTCTCCACCGGCTACCTCAACGCTCTGGAGTACGCCAAGGAGCGCGTGCAGGGCCCGGACCTCGCGCAGTTCATGGACAAGTCCGCGCCCAAGGTCACCATCACCCACCACCCCGACGTGCGCCGCTCCCTGCTGACGCAGAAGGCCTACGCCGAGGGCATGCGCGCCCTGGTCCTCTACACCGCCTCCGTCCAGGACGCGATCGCCGCCGCCGAGGCGTCCGGCGAGGAGGAGAAGGGCCTCGAGGCGCTCAACGACCTGCTCCTGCCGATCGTCAAGGGCTACGGCTCCGAGAGGGGCTACGAGCAGCTCGCCCAGTCCCTGCAGATCTTCGGCGGCTCCGGCTTCCTGCAGGAGTACCCGATCGAGCAGTACATCCGCGACGCCAAGATCGACACCCTCTACGAGGGCACCACCGCGATCCAGGGCCAGGACTACTTCTTCCGGAAGATCGTCCGCAACCAGGGCACCGCGCTCACCGCCCTCTCCGAGGAGATCAAGAAGTTCCTCGCCGAGGCCACCGGTGGCGAGGAGCTCTCCGTGGCCCGCGAGCAGCTGGCCAAGGCCGCCGTGGACCTGGAGGCCATCGTCGGCAAGATGCTGAGCGACCTCGCCGCCACCGAGCAGGACGTCAAGAACATCTACAAGGTGGGCCTGAACACCACCCGCCTGCTGATGGCGTCCGGCGACGTGGTCGTCGGCTACCTGCTGCTCAAGGGCGCCGCCGTCGCCGCCGCGAAGCTGGCCGCCGGCGCCTCCGCCAAGGACACCGCCTTCTACACCGGCAAGATCGCCGCCGCGAGGCACTTCGCCGCCGAGGTCCTGCCCCAGGTGTCCGTCGCGCGGTCCGTCGCCGACGGCGTCACCCTCGACGTCATGGACCTGCCCGAAGAGGCGTTCTGACCCGGCCCTGACCGGTTCCGGCCGGGACCGGTACGGGCGACGACGGCCCGCTCCTCCCACGAGGAGCGGGCCGTCGCGCGTCCTTATGCTTGAAGCATGAACCCTCAGCCCCACTTCGGCCGCGGCCACACCGACGACCTCGCAGCTTTCCTCACCGCCAGCCCGTCGCAGTACCACGCGGTCGCGAGCGCCGCCGAGCGTCTGGAGAAGGCCGGATTCCAGCAGGTGGCGGAGACCGAGGCGTGGGGCGCCGAGGCGGGCGGCAGGTACGTGCTGCGGGGCGGCGCGATCATCGCCTGGTACGTGCCCGAGGGCGCAGGACCCGCCACCCCCTTCCGGGTGGTCGGCGCGCACACCGACTCCACCAACCTGCGCGTCAAGCCGCGTCCCGACTCCGGCTCCTTCGGATGGCGCCAGATCGCCGTCGAGATCTACGGCGGCGCCCTCCTCAACACCTGGCTCGACCGCGACCTGGGCCTGTCCGGCCGGCTGGTGCTGCGCGACGGGACGACGACGCTGGTCAACGTCGACCGGCCGCTGCTGCGGGTGCCGCAACTCGCCGTCCACCTCGACCGCGGTGTCAACGACAACGGCCTCAAGCTCGACAAGCAGCGCCACATGCAGCCCGTCTGGGGCCTCGGCGAGGTCAAGGAGGGCGACCTGATCGCGTTCCTCGCGGAGGAGGGCGGCGTGGCCGCCGCCGACGTCGTCGGCTGGGACCTGATGACCCACGACGTCCAGCCGCCCGCCTACCTCGGCCGCGACCGGGAGTTCCTGGCCGCCGGCCGGCTCGACAACCTGCTCTCGGTACACGCCGGCACCGCCGCCCTGGCCGCCGTCGCCGGGGCGGACCTGCCCTGCATCCCCGTGCTGGCCGCCTTCGACCACGAGGAGACCGGCAGCGAGTCCGACACCGGCGCCCTCGGCCCGCTCCTCGGCAACGTCCTGGAGCGCTCCGTCTTCGCCCGGGGCGGCAGCTACGAGGACCGCGCCCGCGCCTTCGCCGGCACCGTGTGCGCCTCCGCCGACACCGGTCACGCCGTCCACCCCAACTACGCCGAGAAGCACGACCCGACGCACCGCCCGATGCCCAACGGCGGCCCGATCCTCAAGGTCAACGTCAGCCAGCGCTACGCCACCGACGGCACCGGCCGCGGCATCTTCGCCGCCGCCTGCGAGCGGGCCGGCGTGCCCTGGCAGTCCTTCGTCTCCAACAACGCCATGCCCTGCGGCACCACGATCGGCCCCCTCACCGCCGCCCGGCACGGCATCACGACCGTGGACGTCGGCGTGCCGATCCTCTCGATGCACTCCGCGCGCGAACTGTGCGGCGCCGACGACCCGTTCCTGCTGGCCGGCGCCCTGAAGGCGTTCCTGGAGGGCTGAGCCACGCGCCACCCGGTGAAGTCCGCCCCCCGCGGGCGGACTTCACCGGCATCCGACGGTCATGAGATCCCCGCCCCCGGGTACACGGGTTCTACGAGTCCGTAGACCCAACCCAGTTCGGAGGCGGACATCATGGGCATCGGCGGTTGCATCGGCCTGATCGCGGTGGGGGCCATCCTCACCTTCGCGACCGACTGGCACATGGCCGGCGTCAATCTGGACCTGGTCGGCCTGATCATGATGGCGGTCGGCGTCATCGGCCTGGCCGCGTACATCAGCATCTTCAAGAAGCGCCGCGTCGTGGAGCCGATGCCGGTGATGGACGAACGGGCCCGCAACTACCCGCACGTGTGACGCACGTGCGGGCGCGTCAGGCGTCCATCCCGGCGAGCACCAGGGCGAGCCGGGTGTCCCCCTCGGCCGTCAGCCGGACGGGGACACCCCAGTCCTGCTGGTGCACATGGCAGGCCGGGAACTCGTTGTCCGGGTCGTCGTCGCACGACGCGGCCATCGCCGACACATGGAGCACCCCCTCGCCGACGTCCCCGTTCAGGACGACGTCGCGGAAGAGGTCCGTGCCCTTGCCGGCCCCCTCCAGCAGCAGCTCCGGCGGCGTCGCGCCGACCAGCAGCCGCGTCGACGGGCCGTAGCGCTCGTCGAGCTTCTGGCCGGCCGGGGCGGAGAACACCACGTCCAGCCGCAGCGGCCCCGGCGCCACATCGGTCGCGGGCCGCTGCGTGCGGTGCGCCGCGCCCTCGACCCGCACCGCCTCCTCCGGCAGGCGCAGCCGCGTCAGCCGGTGGCGGGCGGACTCCACCACCACGATCTCCCCGCCGTCCAGCACCGCGCCCGACGGCTCCCGCAGGTCCGTGGCGAGCGTGCCGACCTCACCGGTCGCCGGGTCGAAGCGGCGCAGCGCGTGGTTGTACGTGTCGCTGACCGCGACCGACCCGTCCGGCAGGGCCGTCACCCCCAGCGGATGCTGCAGCAGCGCCTGCTCCGCGGCCCCGTCACGGTGACCGAAGTCGAACAGCCCCGTGCCGACGGCGGTGCGCACCACGTACCCCGCACCGTCCCCGGCCCGCTCCACCCAGCGCAGCGCGCTGGTCTCGGAGTCCGCGACCCACAGCCGCTCCCCGGCGGCCGCCAGACCTGACGGCTGCGCGAACCACGCCTGCTCCGCCGGCCCGTCGACCAGCCCCTCGTTGGTGGTCCCGGCCGCCACGGCCACCGTCCCGTCCGCCGGGTCGTACGCCCACAGCTGGTGGACGCCCGCCATCGCGATCCACACCCTGCCGTCCCACCACGCCACGTCCCACGGCGACGACAGGTCGGTCCCGAGCGCCGGGCCCGAGGTCGCCGACCCCTGCCACCACTGCTTCCCGGTGCCGGCCACCGTCTCCAGGGCCCCGCTCGCCGGGTCGAACGTCCGCAGCCGGTGGTTGACGGTGTCCGCGACGACCACGGTGCCGTCCGGCAGCAGCGCCAGCCCCTGCGGCTCGCTCAAGTCCCCCGGGCCGCCGATCCGCCGTACGACGGTCTCCCCGTCCGGCTCCATCTCCACCAGCTGGTGCCGGGTCGAGTCCGACACCAGCAGGTTCCCCGACGGCAGCCGCAGCGCCTTCCCGGGGAACCGCAGGTCCGTCGCCACCGGCTCCGGCGCCACGTACGGCCCGTCCCCGCGGCGCAGCGTCCCCTTCGCCGCGTGCTCGGCCTCCAACTCGGTGACCAGCACCTCCAGCGCGTGCGCGTGCCCCTCCCCGGAGTGCTGGGCGACGACGTACCCCTCCGGGTCGATCACGGTCAGCGTGGGCCACGCCCGCACGGCGTACTGCTTCCACGTCGTGAGCTCCGGGTCGTCCAGCACCGGGTGGTGCACCCCGTGCCGCTCGACGGCGTCGACGACCGAATCGTGCTCCGCCTCGTGCACGAACTTCGGCGAGTGGACGCCGACGATCACCACGGTGTCGCGGTGCTTCTCCTCCAGCTCGCGCAGCTCGTCCAGGACGTGCAGGCAGTTGATGCAGCAGAACGTCCAGAAATCGAGAATGACGATCGATCCCCGCAGGTCGGCGAGGGTCAGCCGCCTGCCGCCGGTGTTGAGCCAGCCGCCCTTGCCGACCAGCTCGGGGGCGCGGACACGGGCACGGCGAGGGGCGGGGGCGGCGTCGTTCATGCTGCAAGAATGCCACCCCGCGCGCAAGGCGATCACAGCCGTGCGGCCCCTACAGCCCTTTCCCGTGGCGGACTGTCTCTCCTGCACCGACCGTCCCTCGTGCCACGGCACCAGGGGTCACAGCGATGCTTCACCGCGTCGCGCTCCTGTGTCCGGACGGCGATCCAGACCGGCGCGGGCCGCCCGAAGGCGCCCGCACGCAGCAGGAGCTCGCATGCCCACGCGCAAGAACCTCCGCCCGGTCGCCGCGACGGCCGCCGCCGTCGCACTGACCGGAGGGCTGCCCACCGTCACGGCTGGGACCGCGGCCGCCGCACCCGCCAAGTACGCCGACGACTTCAACGGCGACGGCTACCGCGACTTCGCCACCGGCGGCAGCGGCTCGGTCACCGTCACGTACCGGACCGCGAGCGGCCCCGGAACCAAGGTCAAGACCTTCACCCGGAACAGCGCCGGCATCCCCGGCACGGCGGGCGACAGCGGAGGCTACGCCGACATGTTCGGCGACTCCCTGGCGGCCGACTTCAACCGCGACGGGTACGCCGACCTCGCGGTCGGCGGCACGAAGGGCACCGCGGCCTCCGCCCGGATGATCCCGCTGCGTGCCGCGTTCCCGCAGTAGCCGGGTCGGGGTCCGACTCGACGGCGGAAGGGCCCGGGCAGCCGCTTGCCCGGGCCCTTTCCCAAGACCCCGCGCCGGACGGCGGAGGCCACCGGGGGTCCCGCGGCACGCGGGATCAGGGGCGCAGGTCGCTCACGGCGTCCGTGGTGGCGACCAGGCCGGAGTGGATGGTGGGGGCGAGGCTGGAACTGGCGAGGCAGAAGCCGAGGAGGACGCACAGGACGGCGTGGGAGACCTTCAGCGACTTCGCACGGAGCAGGATGAGCGTGATCACGATCAGGAGCAGGACCACGGAGATGGATACCGCCATGGCCGTATGACGTCACAGATCGCCGCCGGGGTGGGGGCGACACGCGCGGGAAGGGCCCGGACGCACAAATGTCCGGGCCCTTCCCGTTGTCGTGCCCGGGCGGCTCAGGCCCAGGTGATCAGACGCTTCGGGTACTCCAGGACCGCCGCGACGTCGGCGAGGAACCTGGAGCCGAGCTCGCCGTCGACCAGGCGGTGGTCGAAGGAGAGCGCGAGCGTGGTGACCTGGCGGGGCTTGACCTTGCCCTTGTGGACCCAGGGCATCTCCTTGACCGCGCCGAAGGCGAGGATCGCGGACTCCCCGGGGTTGAGGATGGGCGTGCCCGTGTCGACGCCGAAGACGCCGACGTTGGTGATGGTGACCGTGCCGCCCTGCATGTCGGCCGGCGAGGTCTTGCCCTCACGGGCCGTGGCGACCAGGTCACCGAGGGCGGACGCCAGTTCGGGCAGGGTCTTGGCCTGGGCGTCCTTGATGTTGGGGACGATCAGGCCCCTCGGGGTGGCGGCGGCGATGCCCAGGTTGACGTAGCCCTTGTGGACGATCTCCTGGTTGGCCTCGTCCCAGGCGGCGTTGATCTCCGGGTTGCGGCGGACCGCGACCAGCAGCGCCTTGGCGACCAGCAGCAGCGGGCTGACCTTGAGCCCGGCGAAGGCCGGGTCCGTCTTGAGCTCCTGGACGAGCCGCATGGTCCGGGTGATGTCGAAGGTGACGAACTCGGTCACGTGCGGCGCGGTGAAGGCGCTGGCGACCATGGCCGCGGCCGTGGCCTTGCGGACGCCCTTGATCGGGACGCGGGTCTCCAACGCTCCGGCGGGGGCCGGGGCGGTCGGAGCCGGTACCGCCTGCGCGGCGGCGGGCACCTGCGCGGGGGCGGCCGGCGCGGCGGCCGGGGCCACCGCCCTCTGGACGTCCTCGCGGGTGATCGTGCCCTGCGGCCCGGTCGGGGCGACCGTGGCCAGGTCCACGCCCAGGTCCTTGGCGAGCTTGCGCACCGGCGGCTTGGCCAGCGGGCGCACCTCGGCGGGGGCGAATGAGGCGGGGGCCGCCGCGACCGGGGCCACTGCGGCCGGGGCCGGGGCGTGGCCGTTCAGCTCGCCCTGGACGGCCTGCCGGGCACCGGTCTGCGCCGGCACGGCGGGCTGCTTGCGGGGCCGGCGCTTGGTCGACGAGGCGGCGACGCCGTAACCGACCAGCACGGGCTGCCGCTTCTGCGCCGGCTCCGCGGCGGGGGCCGGCGCGGCGGCCGGCTCCGGGGCGGCCTCGGCGGCCGCTTCGCCGGCGTCGCCCTCACCGGTGTCGACGGCGATGATCACGGTGCCGACGTCGACCGTCTCGCCCTCGGGGAAGCGCAGCTCGTGCACCACCCCGTCGAACGGGATCGGAAGCTCGACCGCGGCCTTGGCGGTCTCCACCTCGCAGACCACCTGGCCGTCGGTGACGGTGTCGCCGGGCTTGACGTACCACTTGAGGATCTCGGCCTCGGTGAGTCCCTCGCCGACGTCCGGCATCTTGAACTCACGGAAGCGCTGCGGTGCTGCCACTGTCGTCACAACCCTCTCCTCAGAACGCCAGCGAGCGGTCGACGGCGTCCAGCACCCGGTCCAGGCCGGGCAGGTACTCCTCCTCCACCCGGGCCGGCGGGTACGGGGCGTGGAAGCCGCCGACCCGCAGCACGGGGGCCTCGAGGTGGTAGAAGCACCGCTCGGTGATGCGGGCCGCGATCTCCGCGCCCATGCCGAGCTGCACCGGCGCCTCGTGCACGACGACCAGGCGGCGGGTCTTCTCCACCGACGTCTGGACGGCGTCGAAGTCCAGCGGGGACAGCGACCGCAGGTCCACGACCTCCAGGCTACGGCCCTCCTCGGCGGCCGCGGCGGCCGCTTCCAGGCAGACCTTCACCATGGGGCCGTACGCGGCCAGGGTGAGGTCGGTGCCCTCCAGGGCCGTGCGGGCCTTGTGGAGCGGGGCGGGGATGCCGTCGGTGTCGACCTCGCCCTTGTCCCAGTAGCGGCGCTTGGGCTCGAGGAAGATCACCGGGTCGTCGGAGTCGACCGCCTGCTGCAGCATCCAGTAGGCGTCCTGCGGGGTCGACGGGGAGACGACCTTGAGTCCGGCGGTGTGCGCGAAGTACGCCTCGGGCGACTCGCTGTGGTGCTCGACGGCGCCGATGCCGCCGCCGTAGGGGATGCGGATGACGACCGGAAGCTTGATCTTGCCCAGGGCGCGCGCGTGCATCTTGGCGAGCTGGGTGACGATCTGGTCGTACGCGGGGAAGACGAAGCCGTCGAACTGGATCTCCACGACGGGCCGGTAGCCGCGCAGGGCCAGGCCGATCGCGGTGCCGACGATGCCGGACTCCGCGAGCGGGGTGTCGATCACCCGCTGCTCGCCGAAGTCCTTGTGCAGGCCGTCGGTGATCCGGAAGACACCGCCGAGCTTGCCGATGTCCTCGCCCATGAGGACGACCTTGGGGTCGGTCTCCAGGGACTTGCGCAGTGCCTCGTTGAGGGCCTTGGCGATGGTCATCGTTGCCATGGTCAGTGACCCTCCGTGCTGTCCGCGAACGACGCCTGGTACTCGGCGAACTGGGCGCGCTCCTCGTCGACGAGCGCGTGCCCGTCGGCGTAGATGTTCTCGAAGATCGACATCGGGTCGGGGTCGGGCATGGCGCGCACGGCCTCGCGGACCCGCTTGCCGAGCGCCTCGCTCTCCGCCTCGACACCGGCGAAGAAGGCCTCGTCGGCGATGCCGTCCTTCTCCAGGTAGCTGCGCAGCCGCAGGATCGGGTCCTTGTGCTCCCACTGCTCGCGCTCCTCGTCGAGGCGGTAGCGGGTGGGGTCGTCGGACGTGGTGTGGGCACCCATGCGGTAGGTGAAGGCCTCGACGAGCATCGGGCCCTGGCCGGAGCGGGCGTGCTCCAGGGCGGCGCGGGTGACCGCGAGGACCGCGAGGACGTCGTTGCCGTCGACCCGCACGCCGGGGAAGCCGAAGCCGGCGGCGCGCTGGTAGATCGGGACGCGGCTCTGCTTCTCGGTGGGCTCGGAGATCGCCCACTGGTTGTTCTGGCAGAAGAAGACCACGGGGGCGTTGTAGACGGCGGCGAAGGTGAAGGCCTCCGCGACGTCGCCCTGGCTGGAGGCACCGTCGCCGAAGTAGGCGATGACGGCGGAGTCCGCGCCGTCCTTGCTGATGCCCATGGCGTAGCCGGTCGCGTGCAGCGTCTGGGAGCCGATCACGATCGTGTACAGGTGGAAGTTGTTCTCGTTCGGGTCCCAGCCGCCGTGGTTCACCCCGCGGAACATCCCGAGCAGGTTGACCGGGTCCACTCCGCGGCACCAGGCGACGCCGTGCTCACGGTAGGTGGGGAAGACGTAGTCGTCCGGCCTGGTGGCCCGCCCCGAGCCGATCTGTGCGGCCTCCTGGCCCAGCAGCGACGCCCACAGACCCAGCTCGCCCTGCCGCTGCAGGGAGGTCGCCTCCGCGTCGAAGCGGCGGGTCAGGACCATGTCCCGGTACAGACCGCGCAGCTCTTCGGGGCTCAGGTCGATGGAGTACTCACTGTGCTGGACGCGCTCGCCCTCGGGGGTCAGGAGCTGTACCAGCTCCGGCTCGCCCTCACGGCGCTTCGCTCCACCGCGCGTGCCCGTACGGGGCGTACGGGGCTTCGCGGCAGTGCTTTTCACGCTCACGCTTGCTCCTCCGTCTGTCCGGCCCCCGGGATCCGCCGGCGGCCAGTGCGGCTCCTGCCCGACTCGTCGCGGCGCACGGGGTGTGTGCGGCACGGCCGAGCCGGGAGTGTTGGTAGACCCGGCAGGAGGCCCTGCGAAGTGAACGTTACCCACACCTTCCGCTTTCGCGCGAAGGGTGTTCTACCTGCGGTTTTGTTTGGATTTCCTAGTAAATGGGCGTTCTCGCAGGCCACCGGGACAACGGCACGGTATCCCGAGGATCGATTCTTCGTAAGAGGTCGGCGCGGGTCGCGTGTGCAACGCTGAACTTGTGACCGAAAAGTCGGGTATCACGGTTTTCCTACTGGACGACCATGAAGTCGTCCGGCGCGGGGTGCACGAGCTCCTCGCCGCCGAGGACGGGATCGAGGTCGTCGGCGAGGCCGGCACGGCCGCCGAGGCACTGGCCCGGATCCCCGCCGTACGGCCCGACGTGGCGGTGCTGGACGTCCGGCTACCGGACGGCAGCGGGGTCGAGGTCTGCCGGGAGATCCGCTCCTCCCAGCCGGGGATCGCGTGCCTGATGCTCACCTCCTACGCGGACGACGAGGCCCTCTTCGACGCGATCATGGCGGGCGCGTCGGGCTACGTGCTCAAGGACATCCGCGCCACCGACCTGGTCGGCGCCGTACGGGACGTCGCCCGGGGCCGGTCGCTGCTGGACCCGGTCGCCACCGCCCGCGTCCTGGAGCGCCTGCGCGGCGGCGGGGAACGCAAGGAAGGCCGCCTCGCCGATCTGACCGACCAGGAGAAGCGGATCCTCGACCTCATCGGCGAGGGCCTCACCAACCGGCAGATCGGCGACCGGCTGCACCTCGCCGAGAAGACGGTCAAGAACTACGTCTCCTCCCTGCTCGCCAAGCTCGGGATGCAGCGGCGCACCCAGGCCGCCGCCTACGTCGCGCGGCTGCGCAGCGGCGGCTCCGCGGGAACGGACACGGGCGCGGGCCCCGGGCCGTCCGGATCCTGACCGCGCGCGACCCACCCCGGCGACCCACGTACCAGTCCGTATGCCGGACGCGGACTGCCGGCGCATACGGCTTGTATCTATGATGTGCGCATCATGACCCGAAGCCCCGTCGCGACCGCCGGCACCAGCGCCGAGCCGGCCGCCAAGCAGCCGCCCGCCGCCGAGCGGGTCTACACCCACGTCAAGCAGGCGGTGCTCGACCGCCGCTACGAGGGCGGCACCCTCCTGAGCGAGGGCGAGCTGGCCGAGGCGGTGGGCGTCTCGCGCACCCCCGTCCGCGAGGCCCTGCTGCGCCTGGAGGCCGAGGGCCTGCTGAAGCTCTACCCGAAGAAGGGCGCCCTGGTGCTGCCGGTCTCCGCGCAGGAGATCGCCGACGTCGTGGAGACCCGGCTGCTCGTGGAGCGCCACGCGGTGATGAAGGTGGTGCCCGCCCCGGAGCGGCTACTGACCCGACTGGAGGAGCTGCTGGACGAGCAGCGCGGCCACGCCGCCACCGGCGACCTGGCCGCCTTCGCCGCGGCCGACCGCTGCTTCCACGCCGAGATCGTGCGCGCCGCCGGCAATCGCATCCTCTCCCAGCTGTACGACCAGCTGAGGGACCGTCAACTGCGGATGGGCGTGGCCACGATGCACGCCGAGCCGGGCCGCATCGCCAAGAACGTCGCCGAACACACCGAGATCCTCGCGGCGTTGCGCGCGGGGGACAGCGCCTCGGCGGCCATGCTGGTCGAGCGGCACGTCAGCTGGGTGAGCCACCTGGCCCGGGGGGAGTAATGGCAACGAGCGGCACCACCACCGGTGAACCGCCCGGCGGCACCAGGGCGGTCGCCGTCTGGAGCATCGGCACCCTCGTCTACACGGTCGCGGTCGTGCACCGCACCAGCCTCGGCGTCGCCGGCATCGACGCCTCGGAGCGCTTCCACATCGGCGCCTCGGCGCTGTCCACCTTCTCGATCCTGCAGGTGCTGGTCTACGCGGGCATGCAGATACCCGTGGGCCTGATGGTGGACCGCCTCGGCACCAAGAAGGTGCTGAGCATCGGCATCGTCCTGTTCACCGCGGGCCAGCTCGGCTTCGCCCTCTCCCACGCGTACGGCCCGGCCCTGGCCGCCCGCGCGGTGCTGGGCTGCGGCGACGCCATGACCTTCGTGAGCGTGCTGCGGCTCGGCTCGCGCTGGTTCCCGGCCCGCCGCGGGCCGATGATCGCGCAGGGCGCCGCGCTGTTCGGCGTGGCGGGCAACCTGCTGAGCACCGTGCTGCTCGCGCGGCTGCTGCACTCCGCGGGCTGGACCCCGACCTTCGTGGGCACGGCGCTGGGCGGCGCGCTCGTCCTCGTCCTCGTGCTGGCCTTCATGAAGGACCACCCCGAGGGCTTCGAGCCGGCGCCCCCCGAGCACCCGGGGCGCGGTTACGTGAAGCGGCAGATCGCCGCCGCCTGGCGGGAGCCCGGCACCCGGCTGGGGATGTGGACGCACTTCACCACCCAGTTCTCCGGGATGGTCTTCCTGCTGCTGTGGGGCCTGCCGTACCTGGTGGAGGACCAGGGGCTGTCCCGCGAGACCGCGGGCACCCTGCTGACGGTGGTCGTGATCGCCAACATGGTCTTCGGGATGCTCTTCGGCCAGATCATCGGCCGCCACCACGGCGCCCGGATGCCGCTCACCCTGGGCGTCGTCGGGGCGACCGCGGTGATGTGGGCGGTGGTCCTGGCCTGGCCCGCGGACCACGCGCCGCTGTGGCTGCTCGTGCTGCTCTGCGTCGTGCTGGGCACCTGCGGACCGGCGTCGATGATCGGCTTCGACTTCGCCCGCCCGGCGAACCCTCCCGAGCGCTTCGGTACCGCCTCCGGCATCGTCAACATCGGCGGCTTCACCGCCTCGATGGCCGCGCTGCTGGCCATCGGCGTCCTGCTGGACGCCGGCGGCGACGACTACCGGGTGGCCTGGAGCAGCGTCTTCGTCCTCCAGGCCCTGGGCCTGAGCCAGATCCTGCGGCTGCGCGGCCGGGCCGCGCGGCTGGAGCGGCAGCGCATCGCCGTCAGCCGCGTCGAGAGCGTCCACGTCCCCGCCGGGACATGAACGCTCCCCCCGGCGTCACTGCGTGACGGCGATGTTCGCCAGGATCGCGTCGGCCAGCGACCGGTCGCCCTCGATCTTCAGCCGGTCCTCCACCGCGGCCGCACGCGTGCGGCCGCAGGTCAGCCGGACGAAGGTCTCCCAGTCCAGGGTCAGCGTGACCGCGGGACCGAGCGAGACGCTGCCGTCGATCGAGCCGTGGCCCTCGGTGTCGACCCGCACCGTCCGCATGAACTCCAGCTCACCGTGGACGTCGAACACCACGGCGGAGCCCGCCGGGGCGCCCGCGCGCTCGGCGACCACCTTCGGCAGCTCGGAGAGGATGTGGTCCCGGGCGACGACCGCGCCCGGCGAGTCGAGGTTGCCGGGCTCGCCCAGCGCCCGGCGCAGGTCCTGCTCGTGCACCCACACGTCGAAGACCCGCCACTTCAGCAGCTCCTCGAGGGTCATCTCCCTGCCCATGGGACCGCGGACGGTGTCCTGCGCGCCACGGGTCTCGTTCCGCAGCTGCCGGGAGCGGCGGATGATGGTGTAGTCGAGTTCGCCGACGACCTCCGGCGCGGTGTGGTGCCGCCGCTTGTCGACCGGCACCTCCACGTAGCGGGCGTGCTCCGTGGCCATGTGCCGCAGGTCGCTGGGGAGCGTGTGGATCGGCCGGGGATCGCCGAGCAGCTCGCACTCGAACCCGATCACGTGCGACACGACGTCACGCACGGACCAGTACGGGCACTCGGTCGGCCGGTTCCAGGCGCCCGCCGGAACGGGACGGACCAACTCGGCCATGGATTCTATGGAGTGGGTCCAGGCGTCGATGTACGGCTGGATCTGGCTGTGGACGGTGCCGGTCACGGGACCCCTCGACGGTCGGAGCGCGGTCGTGGTGTGCGCCTTAAATTACGCTGCGCAGTGACACCACGGGAGTGCTTTCGTGTGACGATCGTAGGCCCGCAAGAACGTGCCGAACTCATGGGCGGTGGTACTGTGCGCGTTTCCCTGCTCCAGATCGACGTCGACCCCGGCGAAGCGGTGGACGCCCGGCGCGAACGGGTCGCGTCGCTCGTCCGCGGACAGGCCGGGTCGGACCTGGTCGTCCTGCCCGAACTGTGGACCGTCGGCGCCTTCGCCGCCGATCTTTTCCAGCCAGAGGCCGAACCGCTGCGGGGTCCCACCGCCGAGGTCATGAGCGCCGCGGCGCTCGACGCGGGCGTCTGGCTGCACGCGGGGTCGATCGTCGAGCGCGCCCCCGACGGCGCGCTGTACAACACCTCGCTGCTCTTCTCCCCCGACGGCGAACTGCGCGCGACCTACCGCAAGATCCACCGCTTCGGCTTCGACCGGGGCGAGGCCGTGCTCATGAGCGCCGGCGACCGCATCGTCACCGGCGACGTCCAGGGCGTCCCCGTGGGCCTGGCCACCTGCTACGACCTGCGCTTCCCCGAGCAGTTCCGGCTGCTCGTCGACGCGGGCGCCACCGTCCTGGTCGTCCCGGCCGGCTGGCCCGCCCGGCGCCGCGAGCACTGGACACTGCTGGCCCGCGCCCGCGCGATCGAGTCGCAGGCCTATGTACTGGCCTGCGGCACTGCGGGCACCCACGCCGGGGTGGAGCTGGCCGGGCACAGCGTCGTCGTCGACCCCTGGGGCGCCGTCCTCGCCGAGGCCGGTCCGGGGGAGGAGGTCCTCACCGCCGACCTCGACCCGGGCCTGGTGGCGAAGACCCGGGCGGACTTCCCGGTGCTGCGCGACCGCGTGCTGGGCCTTCCGGTGCCGGATTCAACCGGTTGAGGCGGTATGGCCCCATCAGGGACCATCGGCCCCGGAGGTGGGGGCGGAGTGCTCTGCGCCTCCGGGGGGCGGGACCGGCAAGGTGGTTCCCATGGAATTCGAGGGGCGCGCTGCGCTGGCGCTGCTGGGAAGGGTTCGGTACGGGCGGCTGGCGCTGACGCGGGGGGCCCTGCCGTACATCGCCGTGGCCCGGCACGTCGTCGCCGACGACTCCGTGCTGATCCGCACCGACCGCTCATGGGGTGTGGACGGCACGGTCGTGGCCTACCAGGCGGACGACCTCGCAGCGGGCTGGGCGGTGCAGTTCCTCGGGACGGCGCGCGCCTTCCACCCGTCGACGGCACAACAGGCGCTCTTCGGCACAGATCATCAAAACGATACAAGCCGGGAGCCGGGCCATGTGTACGTACGGCTCGACCCGCGAGTCCACCACCGGAATGATCTAGCATCTGCCTGGTGATCGGGAGTTCGGCGACGGCGCCGCCCTCCGCCGGGACACTGGACACCCTGCTGCGCCGATACACGGACGCCGGCGCCCCGCTGTCCTGCGAACCCGTTGCCCAGGGCCTACTGAACCGGGGATTCCGGCTGGCCACCACCCGCGGCCGCTACTTCCTCAAGCTGTACGTCGACAGCGCCACCTCCGACTCCGCCGTCATCGCCCGCCAGCACCGGGCGACCCAGCGGCTCGACGAGGTGGGCCTGCCCGTCGCGCCGCCGGTGCCGGACGCCGACGGGCGCACCGTCGCCGTGGTCGGCGGCCGCCGCTTCGCGCTCTACCCGTGGGTGGAGGGACGGCACCGCGAGGGCGGCGAACTCACCACCGCCGACTCCCGCCGCCTCGGCGCGCTGCTCGGTCTCGTCCACACCACCCTGGCCCAGGTGCAACCTGTCCCCGAGCCGGGCCGGCACGCCAGCGCCGACCCCGAACTGACCTATGCGCTGATCGCGGCGCTGCTGCGCCGGGTGCGCGTCCGCGCTCCGCGCGAGACCTTCGACGAACTGGCCGAGCACCGGCTGCTGGAGCGCCGCGCCCTGCTGGAACGTCACGCCCACCGCCGCCCGCCCGACGCCGCCGGCCCGGTGTCCGGCTGGGTGCACGGCGACTTCCACCCGCTCAACCTGCTCTACCGCGAGGACGAACCCGTCGCCATCGTCGACTGGGACCGGCTCGGCGTGCAGCCGCGCGCCGAGGAGGCGGTACGGGCCGCCGTGATCTTCTTCGTGCAGCCCGGCGGCGCCCTGGACCTCGACAAGATCCGCGCGTACGCCGGGGCCTACCGCGGCGCCGCGGGCGTGGCGGAGGACGAACTGGCCGCGGCCGTGCACCGGGTGTGGTGGGAGCGGCTCAACGACTTCTGGATGCTGCGCTGGCGCTACGTCCTCGACGACCGCAGGACCGACCCCCTCTTCCCGGCCTCGTCCGCCCTGGTCGTCTGGTGGACCGCGGCGTACGAGGCCGTGCTGGAGGCCTTCACGGGCTGACCGAGAGGTCAGCGGGCCGGCCGCCGACCGGTCAGCCGCCCGTGACGCCGCCTTCCGCGGCGCCCTCGGTGCCGGCCGTGCCGCCGCTCGCGGACTCGGTCGGCGTCGGCTCGGTCGGCGTCGGCGTGGGCGGCGCGGAGCTGGCCGGGGCGCTCGGCTCCTTGGTCGGCGCCTCGGAGGTGGCGGGCGCCTCGGAGGTCGGCCGCGTGTAGGAGGGGGTCGAGTTGTACGACGGCTTCTCCGTGACGCCGCCGGTGCCTTCCTGCGTGTCCTGCGTGGAGTCGTCCCGGGTCGGCTGCGACGTCGGCTTCTCCGGCTGCGAATGCGTCGGCGTCACCTTCTCCGCCGGGGGCTTCTTGTCGCCGGTCTTGGAGACGGCGAAGTAGATGCCGAGCGCCACCGCGAGCACCGCCGCGATCACGAACAGCGCCGGCTTGACCCAGCGCCCGCCGCCGTGCGGGGGCCTCGCGCCGTTGTAGCCGTGGTCGCCGCCGTCACCGCCGGGCGGCCCGAGCAGCAGCGGCGGCTGCAACTCCGCGGTGTTGTGCGGGTTCTGCTGCCCGTACTGCGGGGGGACGCCCATCGGCGCGGTCGGGGCGGCGTTCGGCGCGGGCACGTAACCGGTGTTCCAGGTGCCGGTGTGGCCACCGCGCTCGCTCAGCATGCCCAGCGCGTACTGGACGACGCCGCGCATCTCCTCGGCGGTCTGGAAACGGTCGTCCGGGTGCTTGGCGAGCGCGTGCAGCACCAGCCCGTCCAGCTCCGGCGGCACCCGGTCGCTGAGCTGGGAGGGCGGGCGCGGCTCGTCCTGGACGTGCTGGTAGACCACCGACAGCGGGGTCTCACCGGTGAACGGCGGCCGCAGCGCGAGGAGTTCGTAGAGCAGGCAGCCCGTCGCGTACAGGTCGGAGCGGGCGTCCACCGTCTTGCCGAGCGCCTGCTCCGGCGAGAGGTACTGCGGGGTGCCCATGACCATGCCGGTCTGCGTCATCGTGGTCGAGGCGCCGTGCAGCGCCCGCGCGATGCCGAAGTCCATCACCTTCACCGCGCCGGTGTTGGTGATGATCACGTTCGCCGGCTTGATGTCCCGGTGGACGATGCCGTGCGCATGGCTGTAGGCCAGCGCCTCCAGCACGCCCGAGACGATGATGAGCGCCTGGTCGACCGGCGGCGGCTGGTCGGAACCCAGCAGCAGGTCGCGGATCGTGCGGCCCTCGACGAGCTCCATCACGATGTACGGCACGGTACCGCCCGGCGTGACGTCCTCGCCCGAGTCGTACACCGCCACCACCGCATGGTGGTTGAGCCCGGCGACCGACTGCGCCTCGCGTGTGAAGCGGGCCTTGGACACCGGGTCCTCGGCGAGGTCGGAACGGAGCAGCTTGACGGCCACCGTCCGCCCCAGGCGCACGTCCTCCGCCGCGAAGACCTCGGCCATGCCGCCGCGTCCGAGGCGCCCGGTCAGCCGGTAGCGGCCGTCGCCCACCAGGCCTGCGGCGCCCCACAGCTCGGGCGAGTCGGGCACGCCCCGGCCGTCGGCAGAGGGCTCGTCAGGGCCCCCGGCGGCTGTCGTCTGTGCCATCAGTCCTCGCCGTCGATCGTCGCCGTACAGGGTCCTCCAGCGCACCACGCTACCGCGTTCCGCGACGGACGCGCTCCCGTGCCACCCGTGCCCCCGATGAAGGGATTCATACGCATCCGGTGACGAACAGGTCAACGAACTTGACCTGTCCAGGCCGTCGGGCAGACTGGGCTGGCAGGATCGGGACAACTGTCTTGTGCGTACGCGCGGTGCGCCCAGGGGGAACGTCAAGGGGACGGGTACGGATGAGCGGGGACGGCACGCGGGGCACTCATTCGGGGCGCTCGGTCGGTAACGGTCGCTACGTACTCCGCGACCTGCTGGGACAGGGTGGCATGGCCGCCGTGCACCTGGCACACGACACAGTGCTGGACCGTCCGGTGGCCGTCAAGACGCTGCACACGGACCTCGGCCGGGAGCAGTCGTTCCGCGAGCGGTTCCGGCGCGAGGCGCAGGCCGTCGCCAAGCTCAACCACACCAACATCGTCTCGGTCTTCGACTCCGGCGAGGACACCGTCGACGGCGCGCTCGTGCCGTACATCGTCATGGAGTACGTCGAGGGCAAGCCTCTGCGCGACGTCCTCGACGAGGACGTCGCGCAGTTCGGCGCGATGCCCACCGAGAAGGCCCTGAAGATCACCGCGGACGTGCTCGCCGCGCTCTCCGAGAGCCACAGCATGGGCCTGGTCCACCGGGACATCAAGCCGGGCAACGTGATGCTCACCAAGCGCGGCGTGGTGAAGGTGATGGACTTCGGCATCGCCCGCGCCATGCAGTCCGGCGTCTCGTCGATGACGCAGACCGGCATGGTGGTCGGCACCCCGCAGTACCTCTCGCCGGAACAGGCACTGGGGCGGGGCGTGGACGAGCGCTCCGACCTGTACTCGGTGGGCTGCCTGCTCTTCGAGCTGCTCACCGGGCGGCTGCCCTTCGACGGCGACTCCCCGCTGTCCATCGCCTACCAGCACGTGCAGGAGGTCCCGCCGGCCCCGTCGGCGCTCAACCGGGCGGTGCAGCCGGGCGTCGACGCGCTCGTCGCACGGGCCCTGAGGAAGAACCCGGCCGAGCGCTTCCCCACGGCCGACGCCATGCGCGACGAGGCCGAGCGGGTCGCGGCGCCGGGCCGCGGCGGGGCGACCACACCGCTGATCATCGGTGGCGGGCCGCGCCCGCGCGGCCGCGGCGAGGAGGTCTCCTCCGCGGTCTTCCCGCCGGTGCAGGGGGACCTGCGGACCCCGCCGCCGCACGTGCAGACCCCGTACCAGGCCCCGGCCCCGTACCCGCAGCCCCGGCAGCAGTCCCCGCAGCGCTGGGGCACCGGTGGTCAGGGCGGCGGCGCCCACACCCCGCCGCCCGGCCCCGCCTACGGCTACCCGCAGAACGCGCACGCGCCCCACCAGGCGCACCCGCAGGCCTCGCAGCAGCACGCCACCCCGCCCTACACGATGCGCCCGGGCACCCCGGCGGGCGGCGGTCGCCGGGGAGGCGGCGCCTCCACGGCGGTCGTCGCCATCGGCGCCACGGTCGCCGTGATCGCGGTGGTCGCGGTCGTCATCATCGCGATGGCGATGGGCGAGCAGGGCGAGAAGGGTGACACCGGCGGCACCGGCGGCACTCCCACCTACGACTCCCGGCCCGGCGCCTCCGCCACCGCGACCGCCACCGACCGCCGGGAGACCCCCTCGCGCCCGGCGGACGACGAGCCCGCGCCGGGCGTCAGCCAGGCCGACCAGACCCGGACCATCGACGCCTCGCGCTGCACCGAGGCCACCAAGAGCTACCTGGGCGACGACCCGGACGCCGTGGTGATGCCGGACTTCTTCACCAAGTACGTCGACTCGGTCAAGTCCTGCATGGACGCGGCCGATTGGGACTACGAGATCAAGTACCGCAACGAGCAGATCTACGGGAAGGGCGCGGTCGTCGACCAGAAGCCCAAGACCTACGGCGCGTTCAAGCCGGAGAAGGACAAGATCACCATCTGGGTCTCCACCGGCCAGGGCGGCTGACCCCCGGCGTCCCGCGGACGCCTCACGGCAACGACGGACGGCGGGTGACCCCATGGGTCCCCGCCGTCTGTACCTACGCGTACGTACCGTCCTGGTGCCGCCGGCTCACAGATACGGGCCGGTGCGCGCCCCGCCCGGGGCGTTCCCCTCCTCGTCGCCCTCGTGGCCGACACCGGGCGGCAGCGCGCGGCGCATCTGCTCCAACTGGGCGCGGGCGGCCATCTGCTGGGCGAACAGGGCGGTCTGGATGCCGTGGAAGAGGCCCTCTAGCCATCCCACCAACTGCGCCTGGGCGATCCGCAGCTCGGCGTCGCTCGGCACGCCGTCCTCGGCGAAGGGCAGCGAGAGCCGCTCCAACTCCTCGACGAGCTCGGGGGCGAGCCCCGCCTCGAGCTCCTTCACGGAGCTGTGGTGGATCTCCTTCAGGCGCACCCGGCTCGCCTCGTCCAGGGGCGCCGCTTTGACCTCTTCCAGAAGCTGCTTGATCATGCTGCCGATCCGCATGACCTTCGCGGGCTGTTCGACCATCTCCGTCACGGGGACCTCGCGCTGCTCGTCGCCTTCTCCGGCGCGGTCGGCGTGTCCGCCGCCGCCGAGGGCCATCCCGTCCGGGCCGACGACCAGGACCTGCGGGCTCTCCTGCGACCGTTCGTTCATCGGCATCTCCATGCCGCCATTGTCGCGCACCGGCACCTCTCCGGAATGTGTGCCCCCCACCGCCCCGCGCTACCCCTCCCGGCCGCCCCCGTCCTCGGCCGGGCCGACCCGGTGCCCGGCGCGAGGGGCTCAGCGGCCACGGCGCAGCCGCAGACCGAGGAAGCCCAGGCCCAACCCGATCAGCACCAGCCCCGCACCGAGCGGCAGCACCTCCAGCACCCGCCCCACCGGCGCCCGGACGGCGGCCGGCCCCTGGTCCTGCGGCTCCTCGACGTGGACGGGGAGGGGCGCCGAGGGCCGGCCCTCGCCGGCGCCCGGGGTCTGCGGCGGCTCCGCCCGCCCGGGGTGCCTGCGCCCCTCACCGGACTCGTTGCCGGCCAGCCCGGAGGACGCCGCAGGGTGGGGCGGGGGCGGCGCGGCCGCGCCGGTGACCAGGAGGGCGACTCCGGTCACCGTCGCCGCCACGACCACCTTCCGCAACTCCATGCTCCCAGCGTCACACGGAGCGTCACGGGCGGCCAGTCGTGCCCGCGGGGGCCGTACCGGCCGTCCGGCGGCGGTTCAGAGGGTGAGCAGCACCTTGCCGACGTGGGTGCTGGCCTCGACCAGCCGGTGCGCCTCCGGCGCCTCGCGCACGGGGAGCGTACGGTCCACGACCGGGCGCACCACCCCGGACTCCAGCAGCGGCCAGACGTGCTCCCGCACCGCCGCCACGATGGCCGCCTTCTCCTCCAACGGCCGTCCGCGCAGCGAGGTCGCGGTGATCGCGGCCCGCTTGGCCAGCATCCTGCCGAGGTCGAGCTCGCCCTTGGCACCGCCCTGGAGCCCGATGACGGCCAGCCTGCCGTTGACCGCGAGGGCCTCGACGTTCCGTCCCAGGTACTTCGCGCCCATGATGTCGAGGATGACGTCGGCCCCGCCGAAGGCCTCGCGGACCTCGGCCGCGAAGTCCTGCTCGCGGTAGTTGATCCCGAGGTCCGCGCCCAGCTCGCGGCACTTCGCGAGCTTGTCCTCGCTGCCCGCGGTGACGGCAACCTTGGCGCCGACCGCCTTGGCCAGCTGGATCGCCATCGTGCCGATGCCGCTGGAGCCGCCGTGGACCAGCAGCGTCTCGCCGGGACGCAGGTGGGCGATCATGAAGACGTTGGACCAGACGGTGCAGACCACCTCGGGCAGGGCCGCCGCCTCGACGAGCCCCACCCCCTTGGGCACCGGCAGCAGCTGCCCGGCGGGGACGACGACCTTGCCGGCGTAGCCGCCGCCCGCGAGCAGCGCGCACACCTCGTCGCCCACGGACCAGCCGCTCACCCCCGGGCCGAGGGCGGCGACTCGGCCCGAGCACTCCAGGCCCGGGTAGGGGGACGCACCCGGCGGCGGGTCGTAGAAGCCCTGCCGCTGCAGCAGGTCGGCACGGTTGACGGCGGTCGCGGCGACCTCGACGAGCACCTCGCCCTCGGCGGGTACGGGATCGGGGACCTCGGCCCAGACGAGCGCGTCGGGACCGCCGGGTTCGGGGATGGTGATCGCATGCATGCTGCCGACGCTACCCCTGCGGGACGTGCGACGGGTCGTCCTGACTCGTCCTGTGGATGACGATGAGCCGATCGGTCAACTGCAGCGGGCTCGCCTCGGGGTTGTCGTGGTCGAGCAGCCGGTGGCCGCGCTTGACGACCACCACCAGATCACCGACCTCGCGCGGGTCGAGCCCGGCCTCCGCCTTGGTGACGGGGCGCTCGATCAGGTCCAGTCCGCTGCCGTAGGTGATCAGCTCCTCCATCACCTCGCCGGCGCTCGGGCTGAGCATGGACATCCCCAGCAGCCGGCCCGCCGCGCCGGAGCTGGTCACGACGGCGTTGGCGCCCGACTGGCGCAGCAGCGGGGCGTTCTCCTCCTCGCGCACGGAAGCGACGATGTTGATCCGCTTGCTGAGCTGGCGGGCCGTGAGCGCCACCAGGACGGCGGTGTCGTCCCGTTGCGCGGCGATGATCAGCTCCTTGGCCCGCTGGATCTCCGCCCGCAGGAGGACGTCGTTGCGGGTCGCGTCGCCGGCGACGCCCGCGAAGCCCGCGGCGACCGCGGCCTCCACCGCCTTGTGGTCCGGGTCGACCACCACGATCCGCTGGGCCGGCACACCGTGCCCGGTCAGCGTCCTGGCAGCCGAACGGCCCTTGGTGCCGTATCCGACGATGACGGTGTGGTCGCGCACGATGGACCTCCAGCGCTGCTGCCGGTACTGCTCGCGGGTGCGCTCGGTGAGCACTTCGAGAGTGGTGCCGACGAGGATGATCAGAAAGAGCACGCGCAAGGGCGTCACCAGGAGCACGTTGGTCAGCCGGGCGCTCGCGCTGTACGGGACGACGTCGCCGTAGCCGGTGGTGGAGAGGGTGACGGTGGCGTAGTAGACGCAGTCCAGCAGCGACATCGAATCGCCGGCGTTGTCGTGGTAGCCGGCGCGGTCGACGTACACGATCAGCACGGTCAGCACCATGACCAGCAGGGCCATCAGAAGCCGCCGGACCACTTGGCGCAGTGGCCCGACGGCGCTCTTGTGGGGCAGGTGGACGATGTCGGCGCCCGTCCGCGCGGTGCCTCGGCCGCGGCCGGTCTCTCTCACAGCCGCCCCCAGCCCGTCTCCAGGACGGCCGTACGGTCGCCCTTCACCGCCCCGCCGGGCGGGACGACGGCCATGCCGTCGGCCGCCGCGATGCCGCGGAGCATGGCCGGACCGCTGAAGTGCAGCGGGGCCGCCTGCGACTCCTCGTCGAGGACCACCGGCACCAGGCGGGTGTCGGTGGGGTGGCCGTGCACGTCTCCGGTGAGCCGGGCCTCGTACGCCACGGGGGCCGGACGGCCCGCGAGCGCGCGCAGCAGGGGAACGGCTAGGGTCAGCACCCCGGAGACCGCCGCCAGCGGATTCCCCGGCAGGCCCACCAGCCGTCCGCCGCCCGGCAGTTCGGCCAGCAGCATGGGGTGCCCGGGGCGGACCGCGACGCCGTCGACGAGCAACCGCGCGCCGATGCGCTCCAGTACGGGGTGGACGAAGTCCACCGGTCCGCCCGCCGTGCCGCCCGTGGTGACGACGAGGTCGGCGGTGGACGCGGTGACGGCGTCCTGCAGCAGACCGGCGTCGTCCTTCAGCCGCCGGGCGCCGACCGTGCCGGCCCCGAGCGCGGTGAGCCAGCCGGGCAGCAGCGGGCCGAGCGCGTCCCGCACCCGGCCGGCGCCGGGCGCGCCGGCGTCCAGCAACTCGTCGCCCAGGACGAGGACCTCCACCGACGGCCGCGCGGTGACGGTCAGTTCGTCGTAACCGGCCGCCGCCGCCAGGCCGAGCACCGCGGGCGTGACCAGTGCGCCGGCCGCCAGCAACTCGTCGCCGCCGCGGCACTCCTGGCCGCGGGGCCGCACGTCCTGCCCCGGCCCGGGGCCGCCCCGCGTGGCGTGCAGCAGCCCGTCCGCGGTGATCCGCCCGTGCTCCCGGCGCAGCACCGCGGTCGCGCCGGGGGGCAGCGCGGCGCCGGTGGCGATGACGGTGGCGTGGCCGTCGAGCAGCGCGGTCGTGGACCGCTGCCCGGCCAGGATGCTGCCTTCCGTGCGCCACGGGCCGGGGCCCGCGACGGCCCAGCCGTCCATCGCGGAGGTGTCGAAGGAGGGCAGGTCCGTGAGCGCGGTCAGCGGCACGGCCAGCGCGTGTCCCAGCGCCGCGTCGAGCGGCAGCGCCAGCCGTCCCAGCGGCCCGGCGGCGGACCCGGCGATGCGCCGGGCCCGCGGCCACGGCAGGTCGTGGCGACCGCTGTGGGAGGCACCGTGGGTCCCGCCCCCGGCCCCGCCGTGGGGATGGGGGAGGGACGACGGGGCGCCGTCGGGGCCGCCGCCGGAAGGTGGCTGCGCGGGGTCGTGCCGGCCGACGGCCCGCCCGTTGGCCAGGGCGAGCGCCGCGTCCAACTCGTCGTCGGCGGCGTCCCCGGCACCGGTGTCGCGGGCACCGCCCGCCGCACCCGGCAGGTTCATGCGCCCGGGTCCCCGCTCTCCGCTTCCTTCGCCCACCGCTCGGCCAGCGCGGCGGCGCGCCTGGCGGCCTCCGCGACGGCCTGCTCGCCGCCGCCCGCCGTGGCGGCGGCGTAGCCCACCAGGAAGGTGGTCAGCGGCGCGGCAGGGCGGTCGACACCGTGCGCGGCGTCCCGGGCGAGGTCGAGGAGCATACGGATGTCGACGTCGAGGTCGATGCCGAGTTCGGACTTGGCTGCGGTGATCCATTCATCCAACACGCCCCCATGCTCCCTGATACGGGCCCGGGCTGTGGAGAGGTCGTCCCAGGTGTCGCAGTCGAAGGAGGCCTGCCCTGTGGGGTCGGGCAGCCTCCGCAGGGCCAGTTCACCGGTGAGCAGACGCAACGGCAGCCCGGTGAGGGTCCCGTGCTCGGCGGCGATCAGCGCCAGGTGGTGGCGCAGTGCCTCGGTGCGGTAGGCGGCCGCCAGCGTCTGGTCGCGGCCGTCGGGATCGGTGAGCACGACCCCGTCGTCGCCCTCCGCGCCGCCGCGCAGGTCGGTGAGCAGGGCGTCCGCCGTGGCACGGGAGAGGAACGGCAGATCGGCGGCGAGCACCAGCACGACGTCCGCGGAGACCTGGCGCAGCCCGGCGGCGAGCGCGGGCAGCGGGCCCCCGCCCGGCGGTTCCTCGCGGGCCCAGGCCACCGGGCGGACGGTGGGACGGCGCGGGCCGACGACCACCGTGGTGGCCGCGCCCGCGCACGCGTCCAGGACACGGTCGATCAGCGCGCGACCGGCGACGGGCAGTCCCGGCTTGTCGGCCCCGCCGAGGCGCCTGGCGGCGCCGCCGGCGAGGACGACCGCGTCGTAGGGCTGCTCGTACGGCGAAGGCGGCGATGGGTGGTCACGCGGCTCACGCGGCTCCGGAGTCATGCCCGGAGTATCGCCCACCGTGACGTGTTCACACCGCCCGGAGCAGCACCGCCGGTTGTTCCACGCAGTCCGCGACGAAGCGGAGGAAGCCGCCCGCCGTGCCGCCGTCGCACACCCGGTGGTCGAAGGTGAACGACAACTGGACCACCTGCCGCACCGCCAGTTCGCCCTGGTGCACCCACGGCTTGGGGGTGATCCGGCCGACGCCGAGCATCGCGGCCTCGGGGTGGTTGATGATCGGCGTGGAGCCGTCGACACCGAACACGCCGTAGTTGTTCAGCGTGAAGGTGCCGCCGGTCAGCTGGGCCGGGGTCAGCGCACCGGAGCGGGCCGCCTCGGTGAGCCGGCCGATCTCCGCCGACAGCTCCTCCGTGCTGCGCCGGTGGGCGTCCCGCACGACCGGCACGACCAGACCGCGATCGGTCTGCGCCGCGAAGCCGATGTGCACCTCCGGCAGCACGACGATCTCGCCGCGACCGGTGTCCACCGTGGAATTGAGCTCCGGGTAGCGGGCGAGGGCCGCCGCGCAGATCCGCGCGAACAGCGCGAGGACGGAGACCTTGGGACCGCCCGCGGCGTTCATCGCCGCCCGTGCCGCGAGCAGTTCCGTCGCGTCGGCGTCCACCCAGCAGGTGGCGTCGGGGATCTCCCGCCGGCTGCGGCCGAGCTTCTCGGCCACGGCGCCGCGGATGCCGCGCAGCGGGATGCGGGTGCCCTCGGCCGGGGCCGCGGAGGCCACGGGGGCGGGCGCGGTGACCGGCGCCGTGGACACGGCCGTGATGGCCCGTTCCACGTCGGAGCGCAGGATCAGCCCGTCGGGGCCGGAACCCGTCAGCACGCGCAGGTCGAGACCGTGCTCACGGGCCCTGCGCCGCACCAGCGGGGAGATGACGGCCACGGGGCCCTCGTGCCGGACCGGCACTGCGGCCACCGGAGCCGGAGCGGCCGCGGGGGCGAGCGCCGGGGCACCCGGCGCCGGACGCACCCGGCGGCGCCGGGCCGCGGGGCCGCTGGTCCCGTAACCGACCAGCACGTTGCCGGACCCGGAGTCGCCGTCGGCCGGGGCGGCCGGGGCGGCGGGCGTCTGCCCGTCGGGGGAGCCGACCGCGACGGTCAGCAGCGGCCGCCCGACGTCGAGGGTCTGGCCCTCCTCGCCGAAGCGCGCGGTGACCACGCCGCCGTAGGGGCAGGGCACCTCGACCACGGCCTTGGCCGTCTCGACCTCGACGACCGGCTGGTCGATGGCGACGACGTCGCCGACCTGCACCATCCAGCGCACGATCTCGGCCTCGGTCAGCCCCTCACCCAGGTCGGGGAGGGCGAACTCGCGGACGACGGCCATCACGCCTCCTCCCACTGCAGGCGCCCGACCGCGTCGAGGATGCGATCGACACCGGGCAGGTGGTGCCGCTCCAGCATCGGCGGCGGGTAGGGGATGTCGAAGCCGGCGACCCGCAGGACCGGGGCCTCCAGGTGGTGGAAGCAGCGCTCGGTGACCCGGGCGGCGATCTCGGCGCCCACGCCCCCGAAGCCGGAGGCCTCGTGGACGACGACCGCGCGGCCGGTGCGGCGCACCGAGGCGCTGACCGTCTCGTCGTCGAAGGGCACCAGGCTGCGCAGGTCGACGACCTCCAGGTCCCAGCCCTCCTGCACGGCGGCCTCGGCGGCCTCCAGGCAGACGGGGAGCGACGGGCCGTAGGTGATGAGGGTGGCGGAGCGGCCGGCGCGGCGGACGACGGCCCGTCCGATGGGGGCCACCTCCTCCGGCGCGTCCGCCGACCAGTCGGCCTTGGACCAGTACAGCCGCTTCGGCTCGAGGAAGATCACCGGGTCGTCGGAGGCGATCGAGGCCCTCAGCAGCCCGTAGGCGTCCGCCACCGTGGCGGGGGTGACGACGTGCAGGCCGGGGGTGTGCGTGTAGTACGCCTCGGACGCGTCGCTGTGGTGCTCGACGCCGCCGATGCCGCCGCCGTAGGGCACGCGGATGGTCAGCGGCAGCGGCATGGTGCCGCGCGTGCGGTTGCGCATCTTGGCGACGTGGCTGACCAGCTGCTCGAAAGCCGGGTAGGCGAAGGCGTCGAACTGCATCTCGACCACGGGGCGCATCCCGTACATCGCCATGCCCACGGCCGTGCCGAGGATGCCGGCCTCGGCGAGCGGGGTGTCGGTGCAGCGGCTGTCGCCGAACTCCTTGGCGAGGCCGTCGGTGATCCGGAAGACACCGCCGAGGGTGCCGATGTCCTCGCCGAAGAGGTGGACGGACGGGTCCTCGGCGAGGGAGTCGCGCAGCGCGCGGTTGAGCGCCTGGGCCATGGTGGCCGGCTTGCGTCCGGCGGCCACGGGGGTCGCGGTGGTGGCGGTGCTCATGACTGTGCCTCGGCCTCCAGCTCGGCCCTCAGCATCGCGGCCTGCTCGCGCAGCTGCGGGGTGGGCTCGGCGTAGACGTGTGCGAACAGGTCCATCGGGTCGAGGACGGCGTCCTCGTTCATCCGCTCGCGCAGCGCGGCGGCCATCCGCTCCGCGTCCTGCTCGGTGTCGCGGACCATCGCCTCGTCGAGCAGGTCGCGCTCGCGCATCGCGCGCTCGAGCACGGCGATCGGGTCGTGCTCGCGCCAGGCCTCGACCTCGGCGTCCTCCCGGTAGCGGGTGGCGTCGTCGGCGTTGGTGTGGGCGTCCATGCGGTAGGTGATCGCCTCCACCAGGGTCGGCCCGCCGCCTTCGCGGGCGCGGGCCACGGCCTCGGTGAGCACGGCGTGGACGGCCGCGACGTCGTTGCCGTCGACGAGCCGGCCGGGCATCCCGTAGCCCACGGCCTTGTGGGCCAGCGACGGGGCGGCGGTCTGCTTGGCGAGCGGCACCGAGATGGCGAAGCCGTTGTTCTGCACGAGGAAGACGACGGGGGAGTGCCACACGGCGGCGAAGTTCAGCGCCTCGTGGAAGTCGCCCTCGCTGGTGCCTCCGTCGCCGACCATGGCCAGGGCGACGACGTCGTCGCCCTTGAGCCGGGCCGCGTGCGCGAGGCCCACGGCGTGCGGCAGCTGGGTGGCCAGCGGCGTGCTGAGCGGGGCGACCCGGTGCTCGCGCGGGTCGTAGCCGGTGTGCCAGTCACCGCGCAGCAGCGTCAGCGCCTCGACGGGGTCGACGCCGCGGGCGACGGCGGCCAGGGTGTCGCGATAGCTGGGGAACAGCCAGTCGCGGGGCTCGAGGGCGAGCGCCGCGGCGACCTCGCACGCCTCCTGACCGGTGCTGGAGGGGTAGACGGCGAGCCTGCCCTGCTTGGTGAGCGCGGTGGCCTGCCGGTTGTAGCGGCGGCCGCGCACCAGCTGTCCGTACATCGTGGTCAGCAGTCCGGCGTCGAGCGCGCCTGCCTCGGGGGTGCCGAGCAGTCGGTACGGCTCAGGGTCGGGCAGCAGCGGCGCCGGGTCGGTGCGGGGTTGCCAGACGTGCTGGTCCAGGACGGTCATCGCGAGCACCTCCTCGTGGGCGTGTTCGATCGGTGGAGCGGGTATCGCTCCCCTACCGATTGTTCGGTCGCCGGAGGCATTTTGGCTACAGGTGTGTCCCGCCTGTGGACAAACGGTTCTCCACACCCTGAGATGGAGCCAGTACGTCCATGCTAGGGAGGCTCGGGGGCGTGACGGATTCCCAAATTTCTCGGGGCGGCGCCCCGGGACCGCAGGCAGCGGCACCGGACACCGGTCCGGCGGCGGTGCGTCCGCTGGACGCCATCGACCGCGCGATCCTGCGCTACCTGCAGGAGGACGGCCGGGCGTCCATACGGTCGGTGGCGGAGCACGTCCATGTGTCCCGCGCCAACGCCTACGCCCGGATCAACCGCCTCATCGAGGACGGGGTCATCCGCGGCTTCACGGCCCGGGTCGACCACGAACGCGCAGGTCACGGCGCGTCCGCGTACATCACCCTGAAGATCGTGCAGAACTCCTGGCGCACCGTGCGGGAGAAGCTGCTGGAGCTGCCCGGGGTGGCGCACATCGCCCTGGTGAGCGGGGACTTCGACGTGCTGCTGCTCGTCCACACCCCCGACAACCGCAGCCTGCGGGAGCTGGTGCTGACCCGCATCCAGGCAGTGCCGGAGGTACTCAGCAGCCGCACGCTGCTGGTCTTCGAGGAGACCGACCGGGTGCTGACCGACTGACGCCGGCCCCGCCCGCGGGCCCCGCCCGCCCATCCCCCGCCCGGCTATCCGGCGTACTTCTTCAAGAAGGCCGTCACGGTGGCCCAATTGGGGTCGTAGCTGAGCATGCCCACGCCGTGCTGGGGTCCGCCGACGATGTCGAGCCGGTTCTCGGCCGCCTTCTTCGTGGCCTTGCTCAGCGCCTCGGTCGACTCCGCGAACGCGGTGTCGCCCGCCGCCGCCATGTAGAGCACGGGCATCGTCAGCCGGGGCACCGCGGAGCTCGCGTCCATCGTCCCGTAGGTCTCGGGCGCGGAGAGCGAGACCACGGCGTCGACCGGCGGGTCGACCGACGCGGCACCCTCCAGCACGGCCGTGCCGCCCTTGGAGGCGCCCATCAGCAGCACGTGCCGCACGCCCTTGTCGCGCAGGAACGCCACCCCGCCCACGACCTCGGGCACCTCGCTGCCGTTGGAGTCGACGACCAGGACGCGGTAGCCGTCCTTCACCAGGAGGTCGGCCTGCGGCATCCACTGGCACATGTCGCCGTCCGCCTGGTGCATCAGCAGGACGGCCGTGTCGCCCTTGCCGCCGAACCAGGCGTCCACGGGGTTGGCGCCGGCATCGTCGTAGCCGACGGATCCGGCCTTCGCCTGCGCGGCCGTCAGGCAGCCGAAGTCCTCAGGCGGTGTGGCGTCGGCGGCCTGTCCGCCGTCGTCACCGCCTCCGCACCCGGCGAGCAGCAGGACGGCCGCCGAGGCGGCACACAGACGGGCACGCAAGGTGAGTGGCATGACCCCGAGCGTGACGGTTGGTCTGGACCAGCGTCAAGAGACGCGCAACCCGTCGAAGGCCAGCCGCACGACGGCGTCCACGACCGCGGCGTCGTCGTGCTCCCGGGTACCGGCCGCGTGCGGCTGGTACCACTCGACTATGGAATTGATCATTCCGAAGAGCAGCCTGGTCGCGAGCCTGGGCTCCACGTCACCTCGCAGGTCCCCCTCCGCGACGGCCGACTTCAGCAGGTCGGCGACCCGGTGGTCGAACTCCCTGCGGCGCTCCATGGCCGCCCGCTCGGTCGTGGTGTTGCCGCGCACCCGCAGCAGCAGCGTGACGTAGGGCAGCTCCGCCATCAGCACCTCGGTGGTGCGGCGCGTGACGTACTCCAGCCGCTCCACGGCCCGCCCGCCACTCGCCCCGGGCTCCGCCAGGATGCCGAAGAGCCCGTCCAGGGCACGGCCGACGGCGCGCTCCAGGAGCTCCTCCTTGCCCCGCACATGGTGGTAGATCGAGGACTTGGAGATGCCGGCGGCGCGCGACAGGTGCTCCATGGACGTGCCGTCGTAACCGCGCTCGATGAAGACCGCCACGGCCACGGCCAGCAGCGAGTCCGGGGTGTACGTGTCCCTCTTGGGGGCGGAGCTGTCGCGCTGTGCCATGGTCATGATTAGAGCAGTCTCCCCTCGGCCGCCGCGCGGCGGTTCAGCGGACGGGACGGCGCGTAGCGCCCGCCGGGGTACGCCTGGTGCAGGTTGCGCAGCACCTCGCGAACCCACTCGAAGCCCAGTTCGTCACCCCAGGCCAGCGGACCGCGCGGGTAGTTCACGCCCAGCCGCATCGCGGAGTCGACGTCCTCCGGCGAGGCCACCCCGCGGGCGACGGCGTCGGTGGCGAAGTCCACCAGCATCGCCACGGTCCGGGCGACGATCATGCCCGGGACGTCCTCGATGACGCTGACCTTCTTGCCCAGCGCCTGGAACAGGCCGATCGCCGCCTGCACGGTCTCCGGGCGCGCGGAGTCGGACGGCGCGAGGGCGACCCGGGTGGCCACCCGATAGTCCAGCGCGAGGTCGAACTGCACGTAGTCGACGGCCGGGCCCGTGGTGGCCGGTCCGCCGTCCGCCAGGTAGAGCCGGCCGCCGCCGGGCAGTTCGATGAACCCGTCGTCCGGGTCGGCGACCTCGCCGTCCAGCACCTCGATGCCCGCCTCCGCGATCAGCCGGGGCAGCACCGCGGCCGGGCCGCGGCCGCCCATGCACACGGTGACCTCGGCGGGCGGCTTCTCCGGCCCGGCGGTGCGGGGGGCCGGAGCGGCCGCGCCCTCGGCGTGGTCGTACCAGCCGTGCCCGCTCTTGCGGCCGAGCCGCCCGGACTCCACCAGCCGCCGCTGGGCGAGCGAGGGGGTGAACCTGGGGTCCTGGAAGAAGGAGTCCCACACCGAGCGGGTGACGGCCTCGTTGACGTCCTGGCCGATGAGGTCGGTGAGCTCGAAGGGGCCCATCCGGAAGCCGCCGCTCTCCCGCAGCACCGCGTCGATGGTGGCGGGGTCGGCGACCCGTTCCTCGTGGAGCCGGAAGGCCTCGGCGTAGAAGGGGCGCGCGACCCGGTTGACGATGAAGCCGGGGGTGTCGGTGCAGCGCACCGGCGTCTTGCCCCAGGTGGCGGCGGTGTCGTACGCGGTCCTGGCGGCCGCCTCGTCGGTCGCCGCGCCGGAGACCACCTCGACCAGCGGCAGCAGCGGGGCGGGGTTGAAGAAGTGCAGGCCGACGAAGCGCCCCGGAAGGCGCAGCGCGCCGCCCACGGCGGTCACCGACAGGGAGGAGGTGTTGGTGGCGAGCAGGCAGTCCTCGGGGACCACCGACTCCAGCGCCGTGAAGAGCTGCTGCTTGGCGCCCAGGTCCTCCAGGATCGCCTCGACGACGAGCGACACGCCCGCCAGCTCCTCGATCTCCCGGACGGCCGAGAGCCGCCCGCGGGCCGCGTCGCGCTCGTCGGCGGACAGCCGGCCCTTCTCCACCAGCCGGTCCAGCCGTTCCCCTATGGCCCGCTCGGCCTGCTCGGCCCGGCCCGGCCCGGCGTCGTAGAGGCGCACGGGATGCCCCGCCACCAGTGCGACCTGGGCGATCCCCTGGCCCATCGTCCCCGTGCCCACCACCGCGACCGTGCTGGATCGGTCAAGAGCGCTCATCGCCGCCACTGCTCCTCGCCGGTTGTCCACAGCTTGGGTCGGCCCCCCTTGTCCCGACCGAACATTCGGTTAATCTAGCGGTGAAGCCAGCACCCTGCCCACCCCAATCCCAGCTCGACGAGGAGTTGGCCCCATGGCTGCCGATCTCACCGCTGTCCCGTCGGTCGAAGCGCACCGCGAGACGCTCGACAAGGCGCTCGAGGCGATCCGTACCCGCGAGTACTGGTCCCCGTACCCCGAGCACCCGAAGGCATACGCGGACGGCGGGACCGCCCAGGCCGCGTTCGACGCCCTGCGCGGCACCCGCTTCGACCTGGACCAGCCCGGTACCGACGGCTGGACCGGCGGCGAGGTGTCCCCCTACGGCATCGACCTGGGCGTGGAGTACCCGCACCCGGACGTCGACGTGCTCCTCCCCGCGATGAAGGCCGCGATGCCCGCCTGGCGCGAGGCCGGCCCCGAGAACCGGGCCCTGGTCTGCCTGGAGATCCTGGCCCGGATCAACGCGCGCACCACGGAGATGGCCCACGCGGTCATGCACACCTCCGGCCAGGCCTTCATGATGGCCTTCCAGGCCGGCGGCCCGCACGCGCAGGACCGCGGCCTCGAGGCCGTCGCGTACGCCTACGTGGAGCAGGTGCGCACCCCCGGCACGGCCGAGTGGGTCAAGCCGCAGGGCAAGCGCGACCCGCTGACCCTGCGCAAGGACTTCACCGCGGTGCCGCGCGGCGTCGCGCTCGTGATCGGCTGCAACACCTTCCCCACCTGGAACGGGTACCCGGGCCTCTTCGCCTCCCTGGCCACCGGCAACGCGGTGGTGGTCAAGCCGCACCCGCGCGCGGTGCTCCCGCTGGCGCTGACGGTCAGGATCGCCCGCGAGGTGCTCGCCGAGACCGGCTTCGACCCGAACCTGGTCTGCCTGGCCGCCGAGCGGCCGGGCGAGGGCCTGGCCAAGACGCTGGCGCTGCGCCCCGAGGTCCGCGTCATCGACTACACCGGCTCCACCGCCTTCGGCGACTGGCTGGAGGAGAACGCCCGCCAGGCCCAGGTCTTCACCGAGAAGGCCGGCGTCAACACCGTCGTCGTCGACTCCACGGACGACTACAAGGGCATGCTGTCCAACCTGGCCTTCTCCCTGTCCCTGTACAGCGGCCAGATGTGCACCACCCCGCAGAACCTGCTGATCCCGCGCGACGGCATCGCCACCGACGACGGCCACAAGGGCTTCGACGAGGTGGTCGGCGATCTGTCGGCCGCCGTCGGCGGGCTGCTCGGCGACGACGCCCGGGCCAACGCCCTGCTGGGCGCCCTGGTCAACCCCGATGTGAAGGCCCGCCTGGAGGCCGCCGCCTCCCTCGGCGAGGTCGCGCTCGCCTCCCGCGAGGTCACGCACCCGGACTTCCCGGACGCCGTGGTCCGCACCCCGGTGATCGTGAAGCTGGACGGCGCCAAGCCGGACGACGAGGCCGCCTTCATGTCGGAGTGCTTCGGCCCGGTCGCCTTCGCGGTCGCCATGGACTCCACCAAGGACTCGGTCGACCTGCTGCGCCGCACCGTGCGGGAGAAGGGCGCCATGACGGTCGGCGCCTACACCACCTCCGGCGAGGTGGAGCGGCAGATCGAGGAGGTCTGCCTGGAGGAGGCCGCCCAGCTCTCGCTGAACCTGACCGGCGGGGTGTACGTCAACCAGACGGCCGCCTTCTCCGACTTCCACGGCTCCGGCGGCAACCCCGCCGCCAACGCGGCCCTGTGCGACGGCGCCTTCGTCGCGAGCCGCTTCCGGGTCATCGAGGTCCGCCGCCAGGCCTGATCCGGCCCGCCCGCACCGACGACAGCCCCGTCCGGAGCAGCCCTGTCACTCCGGACGGGGCTGCTCCGTTCCCACCCGCGCGTAGCGCTGGATCCAGGCGTGCATCGCGATGGCCGCCGCCGCGCCCGCGTTGATCGACCGCGTGGAGCCGAACTGGGCGATCGAGCAGACCGCCGAGGCGTGCTTCCACGCCTCGTCGGTCAGACCGGGGCCCTCCTGGCCGAAGAGCAGCACGCAGCGCCGGGGCAGCTCGGTGGTCTCCAGCGGCACGGCGCCGGGGAGGTTGTCGATCCCGATGATCGGCAGGTCCTCCGCGGCCGCCCACGCGGCCAGCGCCGCGACGTCCAGGTGGTGGCGCACATGCTGGTAGCGGTCGGTCACCATGGCGCCGCGCCGGTTCCAGCGGCGGCGCCCCACGATGTGCACCTCCTCGGCCAGGAAGGCGTTGGCGGTGCGCACCACGGAACCGATGTTGAAGTCGTGCTGCCAGTTCTCGACGGCGACGTGGAAGTCGTGGCGCCGGGTGTCGAGGTCGGCGACGATCGCCTCCCGCGTCCAGTAGCGGTACTCGTCCACCACGTTGCGGCGGTCGCCGTGCGCGAGCAGCTCGGGGTCGTAGCGCGGGCCCTCCGGCCAGGGTCGCGGATGCGGCCCGACCCCGATCTCGGGGCCGAAGCCGTCGTCGTACTGCAGCGGCTCGGCCGCGTCGTCCTGGCTGGTGCTCACACCACGAGGTTAGAGGGGGCGGGCTCGCCGTCCGGTCCCGGCCCTCGCGGCCCCGCGACCGCCCGCACCGGCGCGTCCTTCGCCCTCTCCGCGTCGTCCGCGTCGTCCGCGTCCCGCGGGCGGGCGTCCTCCGGCTCCCCGGCACCGCCCGCCGCCGCGTCGCGTCCCCCGCCGCGCCGCACCAGGCGCGCCACGCGGTCGCCCGCCCAGCGCAGGAAACCGGTGGGCAGGAAGACCGCGTCGGCGGCGATCATCGCCAGCGAGAAGAAGGGCAGTCCGAGAACGACCGCGATCGAGGCGTGCTCCACCATCATCAGCGCGAGCAGCACGTTCTTCACCCGGCGGTTGAAGAGGGTGAAGGGGAAGGCGACCTGGACGATCACGGTGCCGTAGGTGATCACCATGACCATCAGACCGCTGGCGGCCATCGCGTGGGACAGCCCCGGCCAGGGGCTGAAGTCGTCCAGGTGCAACGGGTAGTACAGCGCCGTGCCGTCCTGCCAACGCGAACCCTGGACCTTGTACCAGCCCGCCGTGGAGTAGATCAGGCACACCTCGACGACGATCACCAGCAGACCGGCTGCGTGCAGGATGTTGGCGAGGATGTCGAGCACCGTGCGCGGTTCGCCCGGCGCGTACCGCCGCACCGCCCACCACACGGCCTGGAGCAGCAGGAACCCCCACAGGAACGGCGTCCAGCCGAGCCAGGGCAGCAGACCGTCGGTCCAGGTCAGGCCGGTGCTGCCGAGCAGCTGCGCCACGGCCAGCACGAGCCCGAGGACGATCCACAGCGCGACCCCCGCGCCGTCGCCGTCGCCGTCCCGTCCCCTGGCCCGGCGGCGGGAGTCCAGCGACCAGACCCGACCGCACCGGGTGACGACGAGGTAGATCGCCATCAGGTGGATCACGTTGTCGCCGCCGTCGCCGACGAAGACGCTGCGGTTCTGCAGGGAGAGCACGCCGATCATGAACAGCAGCGAGGCCGTGCGGGTGCGCCAGCCGAGCAGCAGCATCACGCTCGCCAGGATCGCGCCCGTGTAGACGACCTCGAACCAGGCGTCGGCCCTGCCCCACAGCAGCAGGGTGAAGGCGTGGTTGCCGGCGACGAGCCGGTCCGCCAGGTCCCAGCTCCAGGCGCCGTCCGGCCCGTAGAGCTCGTGACGGTGCGGCCACTCGCGCAGCAGGAACAGCAGCCAGGTCAGCGAGACGCCGATGCGGACGACGGCGGCTTGGTAGCGGCCGACGGTGGTGCCGGTGATCCGGGCCAGGCCGCGCGACAGACCGCCCGCGGCGGAGTCGAGCATTCCGGCGAAGGGGGACGGAACCGGCGCCGGGGCCGCCGGGCGGCCGGAGGCGGGGACCGGTTCGCGTACGGCTTCGCGCAGGGCCGGGTTCACGGGCTCCTCGACGGGACCGTGCGCGGCCCCGTGAGCGGCCCCGTGCGCGGGGGCTCCCTGCGCCGCTTCGCGCGCGGCCCCGTTCAGTGCCTCGCTCACGACGCGTCCTCCCCGCCCTCGTCCTCGTCCGCCTGGTCCGCCACATCCGAGCTCCACCAGGGCAGGACCTGGAAGGTGGTGCGCGTGTCGATCTTCTCGGGGCTCCAGGTGGGGGCCGCGACCGGTGTGGTGCCGCTCCGCACCTGCAGGCGGACGACGTCGCCGCCGTTGAGCCGGGGCCCGAAACGGTCCTCCACGATGCGCTGCAGGTACTGCCTGCTCAGCTCGCCGCGCAGGCCGATGGGCTTGTTCTTCTCACCGTGGGAGGCGGCGTAGAAGCTCCACGCCCGGCGCAGTTGGTTCTGCTCGGTGTGGCTGGGCGCGACGTTGTGCCTGATCGCGGCTACGTCCATGGCCGTGAGGTCGACCCAGCCGGTCACCTGGCCGGCGCCGTCGTCCTTGCGTACCTCGGCACGCGCCCAGACGTGGATGTTCTGCTGGAGCGGATTGGGCGCGAAGAGCTTCCAGTTCTGCTCGAACTCGGGGTAGATGTAGCTGCCGACCAGTTCACCGTGCTTCTTGCTGGCGGTGTTCGACGGCGCGACGTGCAGGAAGACCATGAGGAGGTGCACTGCGACGCCGACCGCCGCCGCGGCCAGCGCCAGCGCGATCACGGTCCGCGCGGGCCGTGACAGCGTGGCTATCGCGGCCGGTCCCCCTGACTCCTCGGGTGGCTCCATCGTGGTCTCCGCTCCTGTTCCCCGTGTTCCGCTCAGCACGGAACGGTACTCATGCCCCACGCGTGCGGTACAGCCGTACCGGTCAGCCCGGGCCACGGCCGGCCACGGGGAGGGCGGGCGAGGGCGCCGGGGATGTGGACTTCCCCGCCCGACCCCCTTAATCTGACACACCGTCAGAATCGATGCTTCCGGGAGGTCGGACCATGGACTTCAGCTTCAGCGAGGAGCAGCTGGCGGCCGTCGAGGCGGCACGGGCGGTGTTCTCCGGGGTGGCCCCCGACGCCGTGCCGAGCCCCGCGCTGACCGCCGGGGCGGTCGCGGAGGACTTCGACCGCCCGCTGTGGCGCCGCCTGGCCTCGGCCGACCTCCTCGGCCTGGTGCTCGACGAGGCGTACGGCGGGGCCGGCCTCGACCCGGTCGCGCTGTGCCTGGTGCTGCGCGAGGCCGGGGCCGTACTGGCCCGGGTGCCGCTGCTGGAGACCTGCGCCGCCGCGCTCGCCGTACAGGCCGACGGCCCCGAGGAGCTGCGCGCCCGGCTGCTGCCCGCGGTGGGCCGCGGCGACCTCGTGCTGACCGTCGCCTCGGCGGGCCGCACCGGCCACGACGGCGCGGAGCTCGCCGTCACCGCGCGGCCCGCGGACGGAGGCCTCCAGGGGAACGCGCACACCAACGGAGACGGCGCCCCCCGCGACTGGCTGCTCGACGGCGTCCAGACCGCCGTCCCCTGGGCCCCGTACGCCGACCACGTCCTGGTCCCGGCCTCCGCCGCCCGCGGCCGCACCGTCATCGCCGTCGTCCCCCGCGAGGCGGTCACCGCGGCCGAGCAGATCTCGACCAGCGGGGAGCGCCACGCCGAGCTCCGGCTGGACGCCGTCCGCGTCCCCGCAGGCGACGTGATCACCGCCGACGGTGCCTGGGACCGGCTGCGCCGGCTGCTGACCACCGGCACCTGCGCCCTGGCGCTCGGGCTCGGCGGCGCCGTCCTGCGCATGACCGGCACCTACACCTCCCGGCGCGAGCAGTTCGGGCACCCACTGGCCACCTTCCAGGCCGTGGCCGTGCAGTCCGCCGACCGCTACATCGACCTGCGGGCGATGGAGGTCACCTGCTGGCAGGCCGCCTGGCGGCTGGACCCCGCCGACGTCGCGGTCGCCAAGATCTGGGCCTCGGAGGGCGTACGGCGGGTGGTGCAGACCGCGCAGCACCTGCACGGCGGCTTCGGCGCCGACACCGACTACCCGCTGCACCGCTACCACGCCTGGGCCAAGCAGCTGGAGCTCTCCCTCGGCCCCGCCGCCGCCCACGAGGAGGAACTGGGCGACCTGCTCGCCGCCGAGGCCTGAGCGTCCGGCGGAACGGCCGCCAGGGCCCTCAGAGCACGTGCGCCGGCCCCGCGCCGTCCGTCACCAGCGGGCGGCCCGCGGCCTCCCAGCCGAGCATCCCGCCGTCGACGTTCACCACGTCGAGGCCCTGCGCGATCAGGTACTGGGCGACCTGCGCCGAGCGTCCGCCGACCCGGCACACGACATGCACCCGGCGGTCCGCCGGGACCTCCCCGATACGGGCGACGACCTCGCCCATCGGGATGTGCACCGCGCCCTCGGCGTGCCCGGCATCCCACTCGTCGTGCTCCCGTACGTCGAGCAGGTAGCCGTCGGCGGGGACCTGCGCGGCGTCCACCGCGGGCAGCTGGGCGTAGAACATGGAACGGACTCCTTCGGTCAGGGCGTGCAGGTCGAACGTACCCGACCGGCTACGCGGGCCCCTTCGAGGAGCGCACCAGCTCCGCCAGCCGGGCCTCGCGGTTGGCGACCTGGTTGAGGAGGTTCTCCGCGATCTCGTTGAGCAGCCCGTCCGGGTCGTCCGGCGACAGCTTCATCATCTGCGCGATCGCGCTGTTCTCCAGCTCGGCGGCGAGCACGGCCAGCTGCTCCTTGCGCTGCGCCAGCCACTCCAGGCGCGCGTACAGCACCTCGGCCTCGCTCGGCTGCGCCTCCTCGGGGACCGGTCCGGCCTCCCACTCCTCCGCCAGCTCGCGCAGCCGCTGCTCGTCGGCGTAGGTGTACGCCTCGTTGACCCGGGCGATGAACTCGCTGCGCCGCTCGACCTCGGCCTCGTCCTGCGCCAGGTCCGGGTGGGCCTTGCGGACCAGCTCGCGGTAGAGCCGCTGCGCCTCCTTGCCCGGCCGCACGCGGCGCGGCGGGTTCGGGTCCTCCTGGGGCCGGACCCCGTCCGAGCCGAGCAGCCCGTCGAAGAGCTCCTCCACCCCGGGCATCGGCATCACGAGGGCCCGTGCCTCCCAGGCGCGGGCGATGTCCTCGCGGGAGCCGCTCTTCGCCGCGACCGCCTCGGCGATCAGCGCGTCGAGCTCGTCGAGCCGGGCGTACATCGGGCCGAGCTTCTGGTGGTGCAGCCGGGAGAAGTTCTCGACCTCCACCCTGAAGGTCTCCACCGCGATCTCGAACTCGATCAGGGCGCGCTCGGCGGCGCGGACCGCCTGGGCCAGGCGGTCCTGGGGCTCGGAAGAGGATGCGGCGGCCGACTCGGTGCCGGGGGCCGACTCGGTGCCGGGGGAATTCGTCACCGGTCCAGCCTACGAGGAGAGGGGGGCACCGGTCACAGGCTACGGCCTGGTAGCTGCCGCCGGCACTCCGGCGGCAGCCGCCTCACACGCCCTCTTCCGCCGCGATCCGCCCGGCCCGCACCTCCGCCACCAGTTCCGCGTGGTCGGCCTCGGTCCGGTCGGCGTACGCGACCGCGAAGGCCGCGACCGCCTCGTCCAGTTGCTCGCCCTTGCCGCAGTAGCCCGCGATCAGCCGGGGGTCCGCGGAGTGCGCGTGCGCCCTGGCCAGCAGCGCGCCCGTCATCCGCGCGTAGTCGTCTATCAGCCCGGACTCCAGCTCCGCGGTGTCGACGCTGCCCTTGCGGTTGCGGAACTGCCGCACCTGGTACGGCCGTCCGTCCACGTCGGCCCAGCCCAGCAGGCTGTCGCTGACGACCTGCATGCGCTTCTGGCCGAGCACCACGCGCCGCCCCTCGTGCTCCACCGCGGGGGCGTCGAACCCGGCCTTCCCCAGGTACGGCAGCAGCGCGGAGGGCCGGGCCTCCTTCACCTGGAGCACCAGCGGCTGCCCGAGGTGGTCCAGCAGCAGCACCACGTAGGAGCGGGTGCCCACGCTGCCCGTACCGACCACCCGGAACGCCACGTCGTGCACCGCGTACCGGGCCAGCAGCGGCCGCCGGTCCTCGCCGATCGTCGCCAGGTAGCCAGCCTCCGACAGGGCCGCGGCGACCGCCGCCGCCTCCTCGTCCGGCACCCGGCGCAGCACCGGGGGCGCGTCGACGAAGCGGCGGCCGCCGCCCTCGACCTCCTCCGTCGCCCGCGCCGCGAACTTGGCGCTGGTGTTGCGGCGCGCCTTGCCGGCCACCAGGCGCAGCGTGCCCGCCAGGTCGCGGGCGTCGGCGTGCGTGACCAGTTCCTCGTCGGCGATGGCGTGCCAGGCGTCCAGCACCGGCATCTTCGCCAGCAGTCGCATGGTGCGCCGGTACGCGCCGACCGCGTCGAAGGCGGCGCCCCGGCAGGCGTCCTCGTCGGCTCCGGCCTCGCGCCCGGCCAGCACCAGGGAGGTGGCGAGCCGCTTGACGTCCCACTCCCAGGGGCCGTGGACGGTCTCGTCGAAGTCGTTGATGTCCATGACCAGCCGGCCCAGATGGTCGCCGTACAGGCCGAAGTTGGCGGCGTGCGCGTCACCGCAGATCTGGGCGCCGATGCCGGTGACCGGGGCGCCCGCGAGGTCGGCGGCCATCAGCCCGGCCGAGCCGCGCAGGAAGGCGAAGGGGCTCGACGTCATCCTCCCCACCCGCAGCGGGACGAGTCCCGGGATGCGCCCGAGGCCGGACTCCCGCACCGCCTCGACCGCGCCCGGCCGGTCGGGGCCCGGTGCGAACGCCGCGTGCGCCTCACGCGGTACGGCCTCCCGCAGTGCCTTGCCCTCCTGCTTGGACGCACCGTCGTGCGGCCATCTCTGGAACCCCGCGATGTGCGGGAGCCTGTGCGCCACGTGCTCTCCCTCCCCATGCGCCATGCCCGGTTGGTCACTCCTGGGGGCAATCTAGCCATTTACCTGACCGCGTCCGATGTTTCATGCTTGCCTGGACGGTGCAAACCCGACCCTGATGCTCTTTCAGCCTTCCGCGCCGAACCGCAGCCGAACCTCAGGTGCCCGACGTTGGACGAGATGACCAGGCTTCCCACGACCACGACCCCGCTCGCAGCCACCGGCGTCTCCGCGCTCGTGCGCCTCGCCGTGCTCTGCGTCGGTCCCGACGGCGACGTCTCGTACTGGAACCGCGGTGCCGAGGAGCTCTTCGGCCACCGCTGGGAGGGCGTGTTCGGCCGGCCGGCGGCCGGCCTGCTGCCGCACACCGCGGGCCGGCACCCGGGCGAGCAGGACGCCCTGGAGGTGCTGGACGACCTCACCCGGTCCGCCTGGGCCGGCGCGCTGCCCACCACCGACCGCGACGGCGGCGTCAAGGACGTGGTGTGGTGGTCCTACCGGATCATGGAGCCGGCCGGCCGGAGCCTGCTGGTGATCGCCGCCAACGCCCGTCCGCTGCGCGACACCGGGCCGCGCCTCGCGCTCGGCGACCACCTGCTGCCCTACACCGCCGACGGCACCGCCGCCCGCGGCGCCGTCCGCATCACCCCGCGCCTCGCCCCGGTCGCGGACCCCGCGCACGCCGAGCACCTGACCGGCCGGCTGGGCTCGGTGCTGCCCCGGGTCAGCGCGGGCCGGCTGGACCGGATCGTCCGCCAGATCGTGCCCCTGGGCTACCCGGCGGTGGAGGTCGACGGCACGGTGCTGCTCCCGGTGCTCCCCGAGGAGTACGGCACGACCGTGGCCCCGCACCCCGAGAACCCCGCCACCGGCCGCACCGCCCGCCCCACCCGGCCCGCCCCGCACCCGGAGCTGCTGCCGGGCCCGCGCGCCGACGTCCCGGCGCCGGCGCCGGTCCCCGTGGCCGCCCCCAGCCCCTCGCTCGCCCCGGGCCACGTACTGGACGAGCAGCTGGCCCTGCTGCGGGAGACCGGGGCGAAGGTGGGCACGACCCTCGACCTGGAGACGACCGCCCGCGAGCTGTGCGCCGTCACCGTGCCGCGCTTCGCCGACTTCGCCGCCGTCCTCGTCGTCGACCAGTTGTTCTCCGACACCGAGCCGCCGAAGGACGACCTGTCCGGGGACACGATCATCGCCCGCCGGGTCGCCGTGGCCCACACCGACACCACCCCCGGACCCTGGGCGGCCGCCCTGCCGGAGGGCGAGCTGATCCCGCTGCCGGCCGACTCCACCCCACGGCTGGGCGAGCCGCTGCTCGTACCGGTGATAGACCCCGCGCTCGCCCGGGACATCGCGCTCGACCTGGGTGTCCCCGGGCTCGGCCCGTTACTTCCCGAGCGGTCGATGGTCGTCGTACCGCTCACCGCGCGCGGCACCGTACTGGGGCGGATGTGCTTCCTGCGCCACCCCGGGCGCCGTCCCTTCGACGCCAAGGACGCCGCGACCGCCGCCGAGGTCGCCGCCCGGGGCGCCGTGCACCTGGACAACGCCCGGCTGCACCGGCTGGAGTCGCGCGCCGCCGCGACCTTGCAGCGCAGCATGATGCCGACCCGCCCGCCCCGTATCCCCGGGGTGCGGATCGCCCACCACTACATGCCCGGTGACCGCCAGGCCCAGGTCGGCGGCGACTGGTTCGACGCCATCCAGCTGCCCGGCGGGCGCGTGGCGCTGATCGTCGGCGACGTCATGGGCCACGGTCTGCTGTCGGCGGCCGTGATGGGCCAGTTCCGCACCTCCGTGATCACGATGGCCGCGCTCGACCTGCCGCCCGCGCAGCTGCTGCGGCACCTGGACAACCTCGCCCACCGCCTCGGCGCCGAGCACCTCGCGACGTGCGTGTACGCGGTCTACGACCCGATCCACCGCTCCCTGACACTGGCCAACGCGGGCCACATCCCTCCCGTACTGGCCCGGCACGACGGCCGCAGCGAACTGCTGCAGATCCCCAAGGGCGCCCCGATCGGCGTCGGCGGCGTGCCCTTCGAGACGGTCGAGATCCCGGTCCCGGACGGCAGTTGGCTGGTCCTGTGCACCGACGGCCTGGTCGAGGTACGCGGCCAGGGGATAGACGCCGGCCTGGCGGCGCTGTGCTCCAACGTCATCGAGCCGCAGCAGACCCCCGAGGACGTCTGCGAGCAGATCCTCAGCCGTGTCCACTCCGACGACCGCCGCGACGACGTGGCGCTGCTGGTCGCCAACTTCCAGGGCATCCCGCCCGAGGACGTCGCCGAGTGGCAGCTGGCGATGGACCTCTCCGACGTCCGGCGGGCCCGCGCGCTCACCCGCGAGCAGTTGGCTCGGTGGGGGCTGCAGGGGCTCAGCGACCTGACCGAGCTGCTGGTCAGCGAGCTGGTGACCAACGCGCTGCGGGTCGGCTCGCACGAGGTGTCGCTACGGCTGATGCGGGTCGGCAAGCTGCTGGTCGAGGTCAGCGACGACGATCACAACCTGCCGCAGCTGCGCCGCGCGGACGCCGACGACGAGGAGGGCCGGGGCCTGGCCCTGGTCAGCAACCTCTCCCGGCGCTGGGGCACCAGCCGCAAGGCGGTCGGCAAGGTCGTCTGGTTCGAGCTGGCGCTGCCCGGCTGACCAGAGGGGGTGAATCGGCGGAAACCGCCCCTGTCCACCCAGATGTAACCTACAAGTATGCAGGCCGGGAAAGACGCCTCCGTCGAGACGATCCATCGCGAGATGACCGCGTTCGCCCGCCGGGCACGCGCCGCGGCGGCCCGCATGCACCCGAAGCTGTCCCTGGTCGCGTACACACTGCTGGCCCACATGAGCGAGCGCCGGGACTGCCGGGCCACGGACCTGGCGCAGGCGTTCCTGCTCGACAAGTCGACGGTCAGCCGCCAGATCGCCACCCTGGAGCGGCTGGGCCTCGTCGAGCGGCGCCCCGACCCCGCCGACCACCGCGTCCAGGTGCTGCTGCCGACCACGGCGGGCGCGGCCGTGCTCGCGGAAGCGACCCGCGCGGCGCGGCGCACCGTGTGCGGGCGGCTGGCGGACTGGGACGACACGGACCTGGCGCGGTTCGCCGCCTACCTGACGCGCTACAACGACGCCGCCAGGCAGCAGGGCTGACCGGGAGTCAGCCGGACGCCACCGCCCTCAGCGGCAGGCTTCGGCGCCCTCGGTGCAGGCGGCGGCACCGTCGGGGAGGTACTTCTCGGCCCACGACCCCAGCTCCCCCAGGGCCGGTCCGAGCGCCTCGCCCGCCTCGGTGAGCCGGTAGCTCACCCGCAGCGGGGGCCCGGGATCCACCTCGCGGACGACGATGCCCGCCTCGGCCAGCTCCGTGAGCCGGTCGGAGAGCATCCGTTCGCTGATCTTGGGGATGGCCCGGCGCAGCTCGACGAAGTACGCCGGCCGCTGCGTGAGGACGGCCACGATCAGGCCGCTCCAGCGCTTGCCGAGGATCCCGAAGACGCGGGTGAGCCCGACGTCGACCTTGGCGCACGGCTCCGCGTCGTGCGCGGCCGGCTCAGTCCCCTGTCCCATGAGCACAAGGGTACCCGGCATGTCGTCACGTGCTGCAGAAAAGTAAGGTCCTGTGGTACCAATAGCTGCGTACGAATTTTTCACTCCGAACTTTACGGAAGTGGAGGCACCCCCATGCCCACGCTGCTGCACATCGACTCGTCCATCTGGCCCTCCGAGACCTCCGCGTCCCGGGACGTGGCGAACTCCTTCCGCAAGGAGTGGGAGGCCCAGCACCCGGGCGGCGTCGTGATCTACCGCGACCTGAACGCCGAGCCCGTGCCGCACCTGGACGCGACCCACTACGTGGCCGGAGCCGAGCACCCGCTGCGCGGCGAGCTGGCCGACGAACTCGAACGGGCCGACGCCCTGCTGATCAGCGCGCCGATGTACAACTTCTCGATCCCCAGCACCCTCAAGGCCTGGCTCGACCAGGTGATCATCCTGGGCCGGACCGCGGGCGAGCAGCCCACCGCCGCGGACACCCCGGTCGTCGTGGTGGCCAGCCGCGGCGGCGGCTACGGCCCCGGCACCCCTCGCGAGGACTACGAGTTCGTGACCAGCTACCTGGAGAAGGTCCTCCAGGGCTGCCTCGGCATCACGAACGTCGAGTTCATCGTCCCCGAGCTCACCCTGGCCCGCGCGGTCCCGGCGATGTCAGGCCTCATCGAGGCTTCCGACCTCTCGCGGACCAAGGCCCACGAGCAGGCCGCCGCCAAGGCCAAGGAGCTCGCGGCGCGCGTCGCCTGACCCCCGTCGCGACCGCCCGGAAACGCGCCGGGGCCGCGTGGCGTGCGCCACGCGGCCCCCGCGTCGTATCTGCCCGTGCGGCCGGGCGTACGGCTACCTCACAGGTTGACGCCGAAGTCCTGCGCGATACCGCGCAGGCCCGAGGCGTAACCCTGGCCGACGGCGCGGAACTTCCACTCGGCGCCGTTGCGGTACAGCTCGCCGAAGACCATCGCCGTCTCCGTCGAGGCGTCCTCGGACAGGTCGTAGCGGGCGAGCTCGTTGTTGTCGGCCTGGTTCACCACGCGGATGAAGGCGTTGCGCACCTGGCCGAACGACTGCTGGCGGGTCTCGGCGTCGTAGATCGACACCGGGAAGACGATCTTCTCGACCTCGGCCGGCACGGTGACCAGGTTCACCTTCACCTGCTCGTCGTCGCCCTCGCCCTCGCCGGTGAGGTTGTCGCCGGTGTGCTCCACCGAGCCCTCCGGGCTCTTCAGGTTGTTGAAGAACACGAAGTGCTTGTCGGAGACGACCTTGCTCTCGGCGTTGACCAGAAGCGCGCTCGCGTCGAGGTCGAAGTCGGTACCCGTGGTCGTACGGACGTCCCAGCCCAGACCGACGGTGACCGCGGTCAGTCCCGGGGCCTCCTTCGTCAGCGAGACATTGCCGCCCTTGGAAAGGCTGACACCCATGGGATCTCCCTGCTCATTCCGGCGCGGGCCGCGCCCCTTGACGATTCCTTTGCCCAATGGCTCAACGGATCTCCCGGGGCGCGGGTTCCCGGCGCCGCACCGGTTCACCTGAGTGTCGTACACACCCGTACGACGGCCGCGGGGGCGGTAGAAAGGACGCATGGCCACCGGCTCCCGCGCATCGTCCGACTCCCCCTCCGACGCCGACGACCCCGGGAGCACCGCCGAGGAGATGGTCAGTGCCCTGCTGACCGCGTCCCGGCTCCTCGTCGCGGTCTCCGCCCGCTCACTCGCCGCGGTGGAGGAGGCGCTGACCCTGCCCCAACTGCGCATGCTGGTCGTCCTCGAGAGCCACGGGGCGCTGAACCTCTCGCAGCTCGCCGCGGAACTGGGCGTCCAGCCCTCCACGGCGCTGCGCATGCTGGACCGCCTCGTGGCGGTCGACATGGTCGCGCGCGGCGCCTCCCCCACCGACCGGCGCACGACGGTCATCTCGCTGACGGCGACCGGGCGGCGCACCGTGAACGACGTCACGGAGCGCCGCCGGGCCGAGATCGCCCGCATCGTCGACGCCATGCCCCCGGGGCAGCGCCGCCACCTCGTCCAGGCCCTCCAGGCCTTCGCCGAGGCCGGGGGCGAGCCCCCCGTCGGCGAGCAGGACGCCCGTCACGTCGGCTGGTGAACCGCGCGCCGGCGTACGCGACACCGGCGGCGGCCTCGGCGGCCGGGCGGTCACCCCTGGTCGGTCGAGACTCCCAGCAGGGTCAGCACCTTCGACACTGTCACGAGCGTCAGCTGCGACGGTTTCTTCAGACAGACGTCGATCTTCATGTCCGGGCCCTGTGCGGAGCCGGGCGACCTGCCGTGCGCCCGGCCCGTCATCTGGCGGTCGCCGCCGACAGCACGGCAGTTCCCGTCGGCGGGGACGGGGACCCCCAGAGCCAACGACCCGGCGTCGCCGGTCCTGTTCGCGTCACCGCTCAGGAACGTGATCAGCACACCGTCCTCGTCCAGCCCGGCGAGAGGCGGGCACGCGGTCAGCACGGCATCGGTGATGCTGGGACACGTGCCGTCTCCCGGTGCGCGAAGCTTCTGGGACGACACGAAACCGGCCGCGGCCCCGTGGTCGTCCCTGACGGACAGACTGTGCCAGGTCGCCGGCAGGTACACGGTCACCCCCTCCAGGGGATCCTCCAGGCGCACCTTCGCGAATCCCTGATCCACCGTGGGGGCGGCGGCCGGTACGGCGCGGCGTTCCGGGCCGAAGGCCGCCGGCGAGAGGACGGTCGCGACGACGGCGCATCCCACGGCGAGCACCGAGGCGGTCGCGGCCAGCCGCCTGCGCCGCCTGCGCTGCCGAATCCGCCGCCTGACCTGCGCCATACGGTCGGAGGGCAGGGCCAGCTGGGGCAGGATGCGTTCCAGGAGGACCGGGAGATCCCGCTCCATCTCCCGAGGCTCCCTCTCAGGCTCGCTGCGCATGCCGCTCACCGCTTTCCACCGGGCCGGGAGCGGACGCCAGCCGAGCGCGCAGCATGGCCAGCGCCTTCAACGTGTGACTCCTGACCGTGCCGGGCCGGCAGCCCAGCACTCGTGCGGTCTCCTCCACACTCAGGTCCTCGAAATAGCGCAATACGACCACGGCCCGCTGCCGAGGCGGCAGCAGCCGCACGACGTCCGACAAGGACTGCTCCAGGTCCACGGAGGCGAAGTCGTCGACGGCCCCCGCACCAGGGCCCGCCAGCGTCGCCAGACGATCGTGTGCGTGGGGTACCTCGCCGCGCCAGCGCCGCTGCCACCACGACAGATGCGTGTTGACCAGGGCCTTGCGAACGTACGCCTCCGGATTCCCGTCGGCGATGGACTCCCATTTCGGCCAGACCTTCGCCAGTACCGTCTGCAGCAGGTCCTCCGCCAGGTGCGCGTCGCCCGTGAGCAGCCAGGCGACCTTGAGCAGCCGCTGGCCGCGCGCGGAAACGAACTCCTCGAAATCCGCCTCCGCGCCGTTCACTGTGTCGTCCCCGCCATCGTGTTCTCGTTCCGCTTGCCATCGCCACTTCCGTCTTCATCGACAAGGCGCTCCGCCCGACTTCCGCAGGCCTGTGGTCCTGCACGCCTCAAGGGGTCGGGCAACGTCGCATAACGTCATCGAGTGGGCCTTACGAGGGGGCACGGAGGGCGTCGACGGGTTCCATGCGGGCGGCGCGCAGTGAGGGGTAGAGGCCGGCCAGCAGCCCGACGAGGGCGCCGGCCACCGGGGCTCCGAGGGCCAGGCGGAGGTCGAGGACGGGTGTCCAGTGCTTCACGGCCGCCACGGAGACGACGACCACCACGCCGAGAGCCGCGCCGACGATGCCGCCGAGGAGCCCGATGGTGGTGGACTCCGCCAGGAACTGCCCGGCCACCTGATGTCTGGACGCGCCAAGAGCGCGCCGTAGCCCGATCTCGCCGATCCGTTCCATGACGGTGACGAGCGTGACGTTGGCGATGCCGATGGCCCCCACGACCAGCGAGACCAGCCCGAGCACCAGGAAGAGGCCGTTGACGTCACCCTCGACGCCCTTCCTCGCCTTGGAAAGGTCCGGCGGCGCGGTCACGGTGAGCGCCTCCTCGTGTCCGGGGGCGAGCGCGATCGGGGCCTGCCGGGCGACCTGCCGGGCCGCGCCGAGCGAGGTGTTGACCAGGACGCGGGTCACGTCCTTCAGCCCCATCCGGTCCGCCGCCGTGGTCGGCGGCAGGATCACCGAGGCGGACAGCCGCGTCTCGCGCCGGAATCCGCCGAGGACGCCGATCACCGTGTACGACTGGCCCTTGAAGAAGACGGCGGGGGCGTCCCGCACGTCGTCGATGCCGAGCAGCCGTGCGGCCTGGTCGCCGAGGACGGCGACCCGGTCGTGGCGTGCGACGTCACCGGTGTCGAAGAAGCGGCCGCTGGCCATCGTGCCCCGGACGGCCTCCGGCAGTCCGGCGGTGGCCGCGACGACCGCCAGGGTCTGCTCGGTCAGCGCGCCGGGGGCGACCACGTCGTTCGCCCGTACCTGGACGTTCGCGCTGCCCTCGGAGTCGCACAGCGCGGCGGCGGACTCCACTCCCGCGAGCCGCTCGACGGCGTCGACACCGGACCACTCGACCAGTGTGGAATCGGTGGATCCCGACGGCGGAGCGGGCACGGCGACGGTCACGGAGGTGGCGGTGAGGGCGTCGAAGCGGCCGACGATCTGGTTCGCCGCCGTGGACGCCACGCCGATCGTGATGACCAGGGTGCCGATGCCCAGCACCGTGCCCAAGGTGGTCAGTGCCGAGCGCACCGGGCGGGCGAGCACCCCGGCCAGCGACTCCGACCACAGGTCCCGCGGGTCCATCCACGGACGCTCGTGCCCGTCCCGGCGCCGGACCCGGTGGACGCGGTGGACGCCGGTGGTCATGCGCTCTCCTGACTGAGCCGGCCGTCGCGGATCCGCACCCGTCTGCTCGCGCGCCCGCTGACGGCGTCGTCGTGCGTGATCACGAGCAACGTCATGCCCTGGGCCTGCAGTTCGTCGAAGAGCGCCAGCACGGATTCGGTGTTCTCGCTGTCGAGGTTGCCGGTCGGCTCGTCGCACAGCAGCATGGCGGGCTCGCCCATCAGGGCGCGGGCGATGGCCACCCGCTGCCGTTCGCCGCCGGAGAGCCGTCCCGGCAGGAAGCCGAAGCGGTGCGCGAGGCCCACCCGGGTCAGCGCGGCCCGGGCCCGCTCGGCCCGGGTGCGGCGCCCGCGGCCCGGGCGAGGCGCCCGGTAGGTCTCGGCGAGCATGACGTTCTCGTCGACCGTCCGGTACGGCAGCAGGTGGAAGGACTGGAACACGAACCCGATGCGGCTGCCCCGCAGCGCGGTCCGCTCCCGGTCGCCCAGGGCGTTGGTCAGCACCCCGTCCAGCCAGTAGCTGCCCGAGGTGGGCCGGTCCAGCAGGCCCAGGGTGTTGAGCAGCGTGGACTTCCCCGACCCCGAAGGACCGACGATCGACAGATGCTCCCCCCTCCTGACCTCCAGGTGCACGTCGCGCAGCGCGTGCACCGGAGGGTCGGCGTCGAACACCCGGCCCAGGCCGCTGAGCCGGATCACGGTGCCCGCGTCCGGCGCCTGTTCAGGGGCCGGGCGGGGCGGTACGGGTCTGAGCCTCACCGTCCGACCACCACCTGGTCGCCCTCGTCCAGCGAACCGCCGTCCGCCCTCACCTCGACCTGCCCGGCGGCCGACAGCCCCACGGTGACGGGTACGTTCACGACACCGCCGTCGCGCTGCACCCGCACCCGCGCCCTGCCGTCCGCGCTGGTGTGCACCGCGGCCACCGGCACCACCAGGACGGCGCCCTTCGAGGTGCCCACCTCGATGGTCACCTTGGCGGTGCCGCCTGACTGGTTCTTCAAGGGGCCGGGGTCGGGAACCGAGATCACCAGTTGCACCGGAGCAGACGGGTCGGCGCCGGCATCGGGCTCGGACCCGGCCTCGTCCTCCTCCTTCGCTTCCTTCTCCTCTCCGCTGGTGCCGTCCGCGTCCTCTCCGGCATCCGCCTGCGGTCCGGTGCCGCCGACCTCCGCCACGACGCCGCGCACACGGGTGCCGTCCGCCGTCTCGATCCGGGCCTCCATTCCCTCGCGCAGCACGGCGCCGTCGGCCCCGGGCACGACGGCCCGCACCACCACGTCGGAGCTGGTCACGGTGGCGACCTCGCCGTCCGGGGTGTCACCGAGGCGCACCTTGACCTTGTCGACCCGGACCGGCAGTTCGGGCAGGAAGACGACCTCCCCCGCCGGGACCTCGGTGCCGTAGGTGGCGGTGAACGCGCTCAGCGCCGCGTTGGCCCGGTCCAGCTGCTGCCGCGCGGCGCGCTGTTCGAGGGCGGACGCCTCACCGGAGACCGGCGGGCCCGACGCTCCGGAACCGCCCTTGCCGCCCTCGCCCCCGCCGTCGCTCCCCGCGTCGGCTCCGCCGCCCCGCGCCGCGAGGACCGCGCGCTGCGCGTCGGTGACGGCGGCCTCCAGGTCGCCCAGCTGCTGCTGGTCGGCGACCCCGGGCTGCTGCGCCCGGAACCCCTTGCCCTGATACCAGCGGCCCACCGCCGACGCGGTGCCCTGCCGGTAGTTCCCGCTGACGGCCCCCGGATCGTGCCCGATCCGGCGCAGCGCACTCTGCAACTGCCGGACGTCGTCTCCCGAACTGCTCGGGCCGAGGGCCCGGTACATCGGGACCGAGCCGCGCAGCACGAACACCGGACGGCCGTTCACCTGCATCAGCACGCTGCCCTCGCGCAGCGTGGCACCGGCCTGCGGAAGCTTGGTGACCCGCTGGGCCGCCTCGGCGTCCCCGGAACCGCCCGCGGACCCGACGGACCCGGACAGCGACACCCCGTGCGGTGCCCCGAACTCCACACCGCCCTGCGCGATCACGGTCGCGGTCAGTTTCCGGTGCTCCACGGCGACGGTGACCGGACCCGCCTCAGGCGGCCGGCGCGAGGCGGCGGCGTCGGCCGGCGACTGCATCTGCGTACCGGCGAACCAGCCGCCCGCGCCGACGAGCGCGACCACGCCCACGATCGTCCCGACCTGCCTGCCGCGCCCCCTCGGGCCGCCCGGCGGACGCCGGCTCATCCGGTCATCCCGGAGAAGGGGTGCTTGGCCAGCTTGGGGAAGTACGCGGCGCGGAAGTTCTTGCCGCACTCCAGGTCCTTCAGCGCGATCCCGATCTCCTGAGTGAGCTTCGCCCGGCCTTCTTCCTCGTCCATGTTCTGGACACCGCTCGACGGCGTCAGCGAGACCGTCGCGAACTTCACCATGTCCCCGATGGCGGTCGGCTGGGTCGTCGTCACGGCGATGCCCTCGTCGCGCAGGCAGGAGGCGAACTGCTGCGCCAAGGAGATCAACTGGGGATCCCCGTTCAGCGCCTGCTTCGCGGCACGGTCCTGCTCCTCGTTCTCGGCACGCTCACGGTCGAGCTGGGCCTGGGACTTCTCCGGCCCGTAGCCCTTCTCGATCCCCTCCTTGACGCACCCCGGAAGCATCACCTTCTTCCCGCTGGCGAGTTGCTTCGCGGTGCCCATGGCCTTGTCGTAGGCCTTCCGCTGTGCCGGGGACAACGCGTCGAGGTAGGCCCTGTCCGGGTTGGTGTCCTGAGCCTCGTGGGCCTTGCTGCCGGCAACCGTCGGGTCGTCCGGGTAGACAGCCGGCGCGAAGAAGCCGAAGCCGAACTTCTCCCGGTACTTCTTCGCCAGCTCGTAGTCCTGCCCGTCGACCGGGATTTCGGCGGCTCCCACGCCCGACACATGCGGGGTGTAGGTGAAGCCCTTCTTCCGCATGCACGCGGCAGTGGCGTTCTCCGACACGTAGATCTGCCTGGTGCCCTCGTCGGCTCCCTCGGGAACGGCCAGTTCACCGTTGGCGGCGGCCTTCGAGGACGGCGCGCGATCACCCGGGCCGGCGGCCGCGGCGGGCGCGGCGGAGCCGCCGTCGCCCTGGGAACATCCGGCGAGCACCAGCACACCGGCTGCCGCCGCCACCGGCCAGAAAGCGCTCGCAATGCGTATGTGAGCCATGTCGTTCCATCACTTCGATCTCAGGGATCACACGCTGCTGTGCACTCCGTCGATGTCCTGAACCCGGTAACCACTCCCGACGGCATAGCCGCCGCCCATGATGTGACCCACATCACGAAGCGGGTCGTCCCGCGGCGCCGCGGAGTCCGGCGTCACAGGTCAAGCCGGCCGGCCTCGACGCACCGGGCGGCGTCCGCTTCACCGCCCGAGCAGGACAGGCGCAGTTGCGGCGCGCCGTCACGACGCCCGCCACGGGCGCTTTGCCCGATCGCGTCGCAAAAAAGAGCAAAGCTCAGGATACGTATCGACCTCGCCGCGCATTCCCACCAGGGACCGGGGCCCGTCGGGTTCGCGGCCGTCCACGGCTGTCGTCCGCCGGACAGTGGACCTGGATCCGCTCGGGCGGGGCCGCCGGCGCGGACCGGGCCCATCGACACCAGGACATCAATCGGACATCTCAAGCCGGCCGCCCGAGCACCCAAGATCACTCTTCGACAACTCTTCTGCACCGCCCGCACCGCCGGACCCGTGCGGCTAGGCAACGCCCGGCCGTCCCCGAGCTGAAGCCCCGGTTACGCACCCGCCGGCGACCGGCCGCCGCAACACGCAAAACGGGCCCCCGACTGCGACTTTCGTCACTGCCGGGAGCCCGTCTCGGTACTCCGCTGTGCGCGAGGGGGGAGTTGAACCCCCACGCCCTTTCGGGCACTGGAACCTGAATCCAGCGCGTCTGCCTATTCCGCCACCCGCGCATGGGTGTTGTCTTCTGGTGTCCTTCACACCTTGGGGTCTTCCCCGTCCGGTGCGTCGGCGCCTTCCGACATCGAGAACATTAGCACGCTGCTCAGGGTGGAATCACATCCGTTTCCGGGCACCCCCGAGCGAGGGGAACCGTCCTCTGTTGCGGGACACTGGCAGGGGCCGCCTCTACCATCCCTGTGGGGGAGCGGCCGCGGACCGTGGCACTGTTGACACCGGTCCCCCGGGACCATCCGGGGAACCAGCGGTTTTCCCAGTGCGTGGATACGATCAGTAAGCAGTACCGGAAGGATCGGACCGGAAGATCACGGCGGACCGCCGTGCGCGACCGCAGGACCTCGAGGAGGGAGGTGCACCGTGGGAGTACTCAAGAAGTTCGAGCAGCGTCTCGAGGGCTTCGTGAACGGCACCTTCGCCAAGGTGTTCAAGTCCGAGGTCCAGCCCGTGGAGATCGCGGGTGCCCTGCAGCGTGAGTGCGACAACAACGCGACGATCTGGAACCGGGACCGCACCGTCGTCCCCAACGACTTCATCGTCGAGCTCAGCACCTCCGACTACGAGCGCCTGAGCCCGTACGCCGCCCAGCTCGGCGAGGAGCTCGCCGGCATGGTGCGCGACTACGCCAAGCAGCAGCGCTACACCTTCATGGGCAACATCAAGGTGAACCTGGAGAAGGCCGACGACCTCGACACCGGCCTGTACCGGGTGCGCAGCCGCACCCTCGCCTCCAGCGAGTCCCAGCAGCAGCAGTACCAGCAGCAACAGCAGCCCCCTGCCGGCCGCGGTGGCTACGGCTACCCGCAGCGCCCCGCGGGGCCGCCGCCGATGCCGGCCGGTCCGCCCGCCGGCGCCGCGCCGGTCACCCGACTCCCCGGAGGAGGCCCCACGGCCCCCGGTGGCGCGGGCATGAACGTACGCCGCTGGGTCGAGATCAACGGCACACGCCACCAGATCTCGCGTCCGACCCTGGTCCTCGGCCGCAGCACCGAGGCCGACGTCCGGGTCGACGACCCCGGTGTGTCCCGCCGCCACTGCGAGATCAGGGCGGGATCGCCCTCCACGGTCGTGGACCTCGGGTCCACGAACGGCATCGTGGTGGACGGACAGCACACTCAGCGCGCTACGCTCCGCGACGGTTCACGGATCGTCGTGGGCAGTACCACCATCGTGTACCGGCAAGCCGAAGGGTGAAGCGGGGGCAATGTCAGAGCTGACCCTCACGGTCATGCGGTTGGGTTTCCTCGCCGTACTGTGGCTGTTCGTCATCGTGGCCGTGCAGGTCATCCGCAGCGACCTGTTCGGGACCCGGGTGACCCAGCGCGCGGCCGGGCGCCGCGAGGCCCAGACGCGTCCTCCGCAGCAGCGCCAGCAGGCGGCGCAGGCTGCGCAGGGCCGTCAGCAGCAGAACAACAACAACCGGGCCCGGCGCGGCGCCCCCACCAAGCTGGTGGTCTCCGAGGGCTCGCTCGCGGGCACCACGGTCGCGCTCCAGGGCCAGACGATCACCTTGGGCCGGGCGCACGATTCCACGATCGTGCTCGACGACGACTATGCGTCCAGCCGTCATGCCAGGATCTACCCGGACCGCGACGGCAACTGGATCGTCGAGGACCTGGGATCCACCAACGGCACGTTCATGGACCGGAACCGGCTCACCACGCCGACCCCGATCCCGCTCGGTGCGCCGATCCGCATCGGCAAGACCGTCATCGAGCTGCGGAAGTAGTCGCACAATGGGCGAGCACAGCCAGCGAGCGCGAGCGAGAGGGTGGGCAGCGTGCGGATGTACCCGGAGCCGACGGGCGAGGTGCGCATGACTCTGTCGCTGCGCTTCGCCGCCGGCTCGCACAAGGGAATGATCCGGGAGGGCAACGAGGACTCCGGCTACGCCGGCCCCCGGCTGCTCGCCATCGCCGACGGCATGGGCGGCCAGGCCGCCGGTGAGGTCGCCTCCTCCGAGGTGATCTCCACCCTCGTCCCCCTCGACGACGACATCCCCGGCTCGGACATCCTCACCTCGCTCGCCACCGCCGTGCAGCGTGCCAACGACCAGCTGCGCGTCATGGTCGAGGAGGACCCGCAGCTGGAGGGCATGGGCACCACGCTCACCGCCCTGCTCTGGACCGGCCAGCGGCTCGGTCTGGTGCACGTCGGCGACTCCCGCGCGTACCTGCTGCGCGACGGCGTGCTCACCCAGATCACCCAGGACCACACCTGGGTGCAGCGGCTCGTCGACGAGGGCCGGATCACCGAGGAGGAGGCCGGCACGCACCCGCAGCGCTCGCTGCTGATGCGCGCCCTGGACGGCCGCGGCCAGGTCGAGCCCGACCTGTCGATCCGCGAGGTCCGGGCCGGCGACCGCTACCTGATCTGCTCCGACGGCCTGTCCGGCGTCGTCAGCCACCAGACCCTCGAGGACACCCTCGCCGGGTACCAGGCGCCCGCCGAGACCGTGCAGGAGCTGATCCAGCTCGCTCTGCGCGGCGGCGGCCCCGACAACATCACGTGCATCGTCGCCGACGTCCTGGACATCGACGACGGCGACACCCTGGCCGCGCAGCTGCACGACACGCCCGTCGTCGTGGGCGCCGTCGCCGACAGCCGGCACCACCTGCCGGTGTCCGACCCGCGGCACCTGCAGACCCCGGCCGGCCGTGCCTCCGAGCTCGGCCGCCCCCCGGCCCCCGAGGGTTCCTTCGGCCCGCCCGGCAGCGGGAACCCGCAGGTCGGCGCCCAGGTGGACGGCTTCGGCGCGTTCGAGGACGAGGAGCTGGACAAGCCCCGCAAGCGCGGCCGGTGGCTCAAGCGCTCACTGGTCCTGCTGGTCGTACTCGGTGTCGTCGGCGGCGGCCTGTACGGCGCGTACCGCTGGACCCAGACGCAGTACTACGTGGGCGTCAAGGGCGACCACGCGGCGATCTACCAGGGCATCGAGCAGAAGCTGGCCTGGGTCAACCTGTCGAAGGTCCACGAGGACCGCCCCGGTATCGAACTCAAGTACCTGCCGCAGAACCAGCGCAAGTACGTCACGGCCACGATCGCCGCCAGCGACCTCGCCGACGCGCGCAGGACCGCGGACGAGCTCGAGCACCAGGCGAAGGTCTGCCAGACCAACGAAGCCATCGACAAGTCCAAGGCAGCGGCGGCGGAGAAGGCCAAGAAGGACGAGCAGAAGGGCGCCGACACCGCCACCGGCAAGACCACCGGCAGCCCGTCCTCGGACGCGTCCGGCTCCCCCAAGCCCAGCACGACCCCCTCCGGCAGCCCGTCGACCAGCCCCAGCCTCTCCGACGAGGACCAGTCGCTGGCCCAACAGTGCCCGACCGGCAACTAGCAGTGAGCAGGAGGGGCGTCAGTCCAGCATGAGCGTTGTCACCAACACCACGACCATCACGTCGGTCGGCGCACCGAGCCGCCGCAACACGGAGCTCGCGCTCCTGGTCTTCGCGGTCCTGATCCCGGTCTTCGCGTACGCGAACGTCGGGCTGGCGACGACTGACGAGCTGCCCTCGGGCATGCTCGGCTACGGTCTCGGGCTTGCCGCGCTGGCCGGAGTGGCGCACCTGACGGTGCGCAAGTTCGCGCCCTACGCAGACCCCCTGCTGCTTCCGCTGGTGACCCTGCTCAACGGCATGGGCCTCGTCTTCATCTGGCGGCTCGACCAGTCCCCCCGGCTCCACCAGCGTGCCGAGGCCCTGTTCGGGTCCTTCAGCCCGGACACCCCGAAGCAGCTGCTGTACTCGGCCGTGGGTGTCGCCCTGTTCGTCGCGGTGCTGGTCTTCCTCAAGGACCACCGGATCCTGCAGCGCTACACCTACATCTCGATGGTGGTGGCGCTGATACTGCTGATCCTGCCGATGTTCTTCCCGGCGGTGAACGGCGCAAAGATCTGGATCAGCATCCCCGGCGTCGGCACGATCCAGCCCGGTGAGTTCGCGAAGATCATCATCGCGATCTTCTTCTCCGGCTACCTGATGGTGAAGCGGGACGCGCTGGCCCTCGCCAGCCGCCGCTTCATGGGCCTGTACCTGCCACGCGGCCGCGACCTCGGCCCGATCCTGGTGATCTGGGGCCTGAGTATCCTGATCCTGGTCTTCGAGACCGACCTCGGTACCTCACTGCTCTTCTTCGGCCTCTTCGTCGTGATGCTGTACGTCGCCACCGAGCGCACCAGCTGGATCGTCTTCGGTCTGCTGATGTCCGGCGTCGGCGCCGTCGGCGTGGCCACCTTCGAGCCCCACGTCCAGGAGCGCGTCGACGCCTGGCTGGACCCGTTCGCGGCCTTCAAGGACGGCACGAGCGACCAGGTCGCCCAGGCCCTGATGTCCTTCGGCTCCGGCGGGATCCTCGGCACCGGCCTCGGCCAGGGCAACTCCGACCTGATCGGCTTCGCCGCCAACTCCGACTTCATCCTCGCCACCGTCGGCGAGGAGCTGGGGCTGGCGGGCCTGATGGCCTTCCTGCTGGTCTACGGGCTGATCGTGGAGCGGGGCGTCCGCACCGCGCTGGCCGCCCGTGACCCCTTCGGGAAGCTGCTGGCGATCGGCCTGTCCGGCGCCTTCGCGCTCCAGGTCTTCGTCGTCGCCGGCGGCGTCATGGGCCTCATCCCGCTGACCGGTATGACGATGCCGTTCGTCGCGGCCGGCGGCTCGTCGGTGATCGCCAACTGGGCCCTCGTGGGCATCCTACTGCGGATCAGCGACACCGCACGCAGGCCCGCCCCGGCCCCCACATCCCCCGATGCCGAACCGACCCAGGTGGTGCGCGTCCAGTGAACAAGCCCCTGCGACGGGTGGCCATCTTCTGCGGCCTGCTCGTCCTCGCCATGCTCGTCCGGGCGAACTACCTCCAGTTCGTGCAGGCCGACGAGCTCAAGACCAACACCCACAACCGCCGCGTCGCGATCAACCAGTACGCCACCCCGCGCGGCGACATACTCGTCGACGGCAAGGCGATCACCGGCCACACCGAGACCAACGGCAGCGACTTCAAGTACAAGGCCACCTTCAAGGACGGCCCGCTGTGGGCGCCGGTCACCGGCTACGCCTCCCAGGCCTTCGGCTCCACCCAACTCGAGTCGATCTACGACTCGATCCTCACCGGCGACGACGACCGGCTCTTCTTCAAGCGCACTGTCGACATTCTGTCCGGCAAGGAGAAGCAGGGCGGCGACGTCGTCACGACGCTGAACGGCGCGGCACAGCGGGCCGCCTTCAAGGGCCTGGGGAACAAGAAGGGCGCGGTCGCCGCGATCGACCCGCGGACCGGCGCCATCCTGGCTCTGGCCAGCACGCCCTCGTACGACCCCTCCTCCTTCGCCGGCAACTCGGAGAAGGACAGCAAGGCCTGGAACGCGCTGCAGAAGGAGAACGACCCCGACGAGCCCATGCTCAACCGGGCGCTGCGCCAGGCCTACCCGCCGGGCTCGACGTTCAAGGTCGTCACTGCGGCCGCGGCGTTGCAGGACGGGCTGTACGACAGCATCGACGAGCCGACCGACTCCGAGGTGCCGTACATCCTCCCGGACACCAACCAGGAACTGAAGAACGAGGGCGGCATCGCCTGCAAGAACGTCTCCCTGAGGGAGGCCCTGCGAGTCTCGTGCAACTCCGTCTTCGGCAAGCTCGGGGCGACGCTCGGCCGCGACAAGATGGTCGAGGAGGCCGAGAAGTTCGGCTTCAACAAGGAGCAGTTCATCCCGGTCCGCGTCGCGGCGAGCAACTTCTCCACCAAGATGGACAAGCCGCAGACGGCCCTGTCCTCCATCGGCCAGTTCGAGACCGCCGCCACCCCGCTGCAGATGGCGATGGTGGCTTCGGCGATCGCCAACGACGGCAAGCTGATGCAGCCGTACATGGTCGACAAGTTGCAAGCCCCCAACAACACCGTGGTCGAGCACACCAAGGCCGAGGAGCTCTCGCAGCCGCTCAGCGCTGACAACGCGCGAAAGCTGCAGGAGATGATGGAGACCGTCGTCACCGAGGGCACCGGCAAGAATGCCCAGATCCCCGGCGTCACCGTCGGTGGCAAGACCGGTACCGCCCAGCACGGCGTGGACAACAGTGAAAAGCCTTACGCGTGGTTCATCTCATACGCGAAGACCGACAATGGCTCCCCGGTCGCCGTCGCCGTCGTGGTCGAGGACGCCAGCGCGAACCGCGGCGACATCTCCGGTGGCGGCTTCGCCGCGCCGATCGCCAAGAGCGTCATGGAGGCCGTGCTGAACAAGTGAGGCCGGTCACACCGTATCCATGAATGTGCGCTAAGTCGCACGTCGCGATACCGGTCGTATATCGGCTACCGGCGAGGACCGGGATCGGCACGCGGCGGCGGGTACGGTATGCCCGAGCAGCCACACGGACGGTTTAGGAAGGGCAAGCGCTATGGAAGAGCCGCGTCGCCTCGGCGGCCGGTACGAGCTGGGCTCGGTGCTCGGCCGTGGTGGCATGGCCGAGGTGTACATCGCCCATGACACCCGGCTCGGCCGCACCGTCGCCGTGAAGACGCTCCGGGTGGACCTCGCCCGCGATCCGTCCTTCCAGGCCCGGTTCCGCCGTGAGGCCCAGTCGGCCGCCTCGCTGAACCACCCGTCGATCGTCGCCGTGTACGACACCGGTGAGGACTACGTCGACGGGGTCTCCATCCCGTACATCGTCATGGAGTACGTGGACGGGTCCACCCTGCGCGAGCTGCTCCACTCCGGCCGCAAGCTGCTGCCGGAGCGGTCCCTGGAGATGACCATCGGCATCCTCCAGGCCCTGGAGTACAGCCACCGGTCCGGCATCGTGCACCGCGACATCAAGCCCGCGAACGTGATGCTGACCCGGAACGGTCAGGTCAAGGTCATGGACTTCGGCATCGCCCGCGCGATGGGCGACTCCGGCATGACCATGACGCAGACCGCGGCCGTGATCGGCACCGCCCAGTACCTCTCCCCGGAGCAGGCCAAGGGCGAGAGCGTCGACGCGCGCTCCGACCTGTACTCCGCCGGCTGCCTGCTGTACGAGCTGCTCACCGTGCGACCGCCCTTCGTCGGCGACTCCCCGGTGGCGGTGGCGTACCAGCACGTGCGCGAGGAGCCGCAGCCGCCGAGCGTCTACGACCCCGAGGTCTCGCCCGCGATGGACGCCATCGTGCTCAAGGCGCTGACCAAGGACCCGGACTACCGCTACCAGTCCGCCGACGAGATGCGCGCCGACATCGAGGCCTGCCTCGACGGCCAGCCCGTGGCCGCCACGGTCGCCCTGGGCTCCGTCGGCTACAACGGCGGCGGTTACGGCGGCTACGGCAACGACGCCCCCACCACGGCCCTCCCGCCCCAGCAGGACGCCGGCACCTCGATGCTGCCGCCCATGCGCGACGACGACGGCGGCTTTGGCTACGACCAGCCCCAGGGGGGCAGCGGCCGGCGCAAGCCGAAGAAGAGCAACACCTCCACGATCCTGCTGGTCGTCGCGGCCGTCCTGGTCCTGATCGGCGCGATCTTCATGGGCAAGGCGATGTTCGGCGGCGGCAACGGCGGTGACGGCACGGTGTCCGTCCCGCAGTTCGTCGGCGAGACCAAGTCCGAGGCAGAGACGAAGGCGGCGAACGGTGAGGTCACCATCGCGTTCGGCGATCCGATCTTCTGTGCCGACCAGCCCAAGGACCGCGTCTGCAAGCAGTCGGCCGAGGCCAACAGCAAGATCCCCAAGGACCAGACCGTCACCCTGCAGCTCTCCAAGGGCACCGAGAAGGTGGACGTCCCGGACGTCACCGGTGACTCCTTCGACGACGCCGAGAGCGAGCTGAAGGACGCGGGCTTCGAGGTCGACAAGCAGTCCCAGACCTCCAGCGAGGACGAGGGCACGGTCCTCAAGCAGGACCCCAAGGGCGGCGCGAAGCGCGCCAAGGGCACGACGATCACGCTGACCGTGGCCGTGGCGCCCGAAGAGGTCACGATCAGGGACGTGAGCAACAAGAGCGAGGCGGAGGCCACGCAGATCCTCCGGGCGGACGGCCTGAAGGTGACCAGCACCGAAGAGGAGTCCGCCGACCACGCCCAGGGCACGGTCATCCGGACCGACCCGACGGCCGGGAGCACGATCAAGGCGGGCGAGACGGTCACCCTGATCATCGCGAAGCCGCCCTCCACCAACGCGATGCCCCCCGTGGAGGGCAAAACGGTCGCGGAGGTCAACGGCATCGCGCAGGAACTCGGCATGACGCTGCAGTTGGCCCCCGGCTCGTCGCAGGACCCGAACGCCATCGTCCGGCAGCAGAACCCGCGGCCGGGCACCCCGGTGAAGCCGGGTGACGTCCTGACGGTCTTCGCCCCGGACCAGAACGGCGGCAACAACGGCGGCGGCTTCATCAACGGAGGCGGCGGCTGACGCAGCCGCTCACCACGCTGACGAAGCGGGGAGGCGGTCACCACGGTGACCGCCTCCCCGCTTCATTGCCGCCGGAGAACCGGGCCCTCGAACACACTGGGGAACGGAAAAGGGGCCGCGGACATCGAGTCCGCGGCCCCTTCCGTTCGCTTCGACCCCCACCCGGGCGGGGGCCCTGTACCGCCTCAGCCCAGCTCCGCCGGAGGCGTCCGCTTGGCGTCCACCTTCTGGGTGCGGACGAGTTCGGCCCACACGATGTAGCGGTCGCGCGAGGTGTAGACCGGGGTGCAGGTGGTGAGCGTGAGGTAGCGGCCGGCCTTCTTCTTGCCGCTCTCCTTCGGGATCTGGTCGATGACCTCGACGTTGAACTTCGAGGTCTCGGGGAGCACCTTGTAGACCTTGTAGACGTACCAGGTGTCGCGGTCCTCGAAGACGACCGGGTCGCCGTCCTTGATCTTGTGGATGTTGTGGAACTTGGCGCCGTGGCCGTCGCGGTGCGCGGCGAGCGTGAAGTTGCCCTTCTTGTCCCAGGGCATGGCCGACTCGACGGGGTCGGTGTAGTAGCCGGCGACGCCCTCGTTGAGCACCTTCGTGGTGGTGCCCTTCGTCACCAGGACCTCGTAGTCCTTGCCCATGGCGGGGACGTGGAGGAAGCCGATGCCGCCCTTGGTGTCGAGCTTGCCCGGGGCGCTGTCGGCCCACTGGCGCCTCACGGCGTCGCTGTCGTGCTTGGCGGCACGGTCGGCCAGGACGTTCGTCCACCACAGTGAGTAGACGACGAAGAGCCCCAGGATCACGCCCGCGGTGATGAGGAGTTCACCGATCAGGCTGACGGTGGCGGCGAACCACGAGAGGCGGCGCCGGGTCGGCACGGCCTCCCGGGCGCGGTCATGCTGCGTGGTCGTCACCACTTGCCCCGATCTGTGTGCGTCCGTACCTGGCCTACTCGACCAGGGCGTCCGGCTTGCCCTTGCTGCGCGGCCGTTCCTCGACCATCTTGCCCCAGACGATCAACCGGAACTTACTGGTGAACTCCGGTGTGCACGTGGTCAGTGTGATGTAGCGGCCGGGCTTGGTGAAGCCCGATCCGACGGGGATCGGCTTGATCACCGAGATGTTGGAGGGCGGGGTGGAGGGCAGCATGCTCGTGACCTCGTACGTGTAGTACGTGCTCTCGGTCTCGACCACGACCTTGTCCCCCGCCACCAGCTTGTTGACGTAGCGGAACGGTTCGCCGTGGGTGTTGCGGTGCGCGGCGAGGGAGAAGTTGCCCTTCTTGTCCCAGGGCATGGCCGTCTCCAGCTCACCGGAGTAGTGGCCGATCATGCCCTTGTCGAGCACCTTGTGCTTGTCGATGCCCTCGGCGATCGGCGCCTTCACGTCCAGCTTGGGGATGTACATGATCGCGAAGCCCTGCCCGGGGGTGAAGGCGCCGGGGTCGCGGTTCGGCCCCTTCTCGCCCTCCCACTGCTTCTGCAGGTTGCTGGCGGCGCCGCCGGCCTGCTGGTGGGCGAGGACGTTGGTCCACCACAGCTGGTAGGTGACGAAGAGCAGCATCAGCACGCCCAGGGTGATGAACACCTCGCCGGCGACCCTGCTGGCGATCACCGCGGGACTCTCCTTGGCCGCGCGCGCGGCGCGCCGGGCCTCCAGCCGGGACCTCGGGGCGGCCGGGGTAGACGCCATGGGGGCCGTGGCGGCCTCTGTGGCGGCCTGGGAGGCCGCGGAGGGACCGGAACGCCTCCGTCCCCTGCCGCCGCGCCGTGCGGCCTCCTGGGCCGCTTTCCGGCGGGCGGCGCGGCCGCCGCCCTCGGGCGCCAGGGCATCGGGGGACGATTGCGGGGTCTCCTCCCGATCCAGGTCCCGATCCAGGTCCCGCTCGCGCTCCCGCTCGGCCTCCCGCCCGCGTTCGGCCTCCGGCCCGGTCACCGCGGGCATCGCCATGGTGTCGCCGGGCGCGCCCGCCACCCGTCGGCGCGCGGCGGCCCGCTCCTCGACGGTGAGGGGGCGCCGGACGGGCCTGGCCCCCTCGGCGTACGGCTGCTCGGCCGGCCCTCTGTGCCGGGGGCGCGGCTCGGGCGGCTCCTCGGGACCCGGCGCGGACACGGGCGACGGGGCGGGCCACGGGTCGGCCGGCGGCGCCTCGTAGGCGGGCCGCACGGGCCCCTGGAAGCCCTGCTCGTACGTCCGCCGACGCGGGACCGAGGCCTGGGGTGCGACCGGCTGCGCGGTCGCGGGCGGGGTCATGGTGGGCTCCGCGGCGGGCTCCGTGAGCGACGCCGCAGTGGGCTCCGCGGCGGGCTCCGCGGCGGGCTCCGTGGCGGCTTCCTGCGCGGGCGGAGCCGCGTGCCGAGCGGTGTTGGGCAGCGGGTCGCTGAGCGGATCGGCCAACTGCTCCACCGCGGCGGCGAATTCGGCGGTGTCACCGAAGTGCCGATGCGCGGTCACGCAGTCACGCCCTGGTTCCGACCACAGGCGCGAGGCCCGCGGAACGCTTGACGGCTCCCTTGTCGCCGCATTCCACCAGCCAGTTGGCGAGCATCCGGTGCCCCCATTCGGTGAGCACCGACTCGGGGTGGAACTGGACGCCCTCCACCCGGGCGCTGCGGTGCCGCAGTCCCATGATGATGCCGTTCTCCGTCCAGGAGGTGATCTCCAACTCCTCCGGCACCGTGTCCCGTTCGACCGCCAGCGAGTGGTAGCGGGTCGCGGTGAACGGCGTCGGCAGCCCGGCGAAGACCCCGCGGCCCTCGTGGGTCACCAGGGAGGTCTTGCCGTGCAGCAGTTCCGGCGCCCGGTCCACCACGCCGCCGTACGCGACCGCCATGGACTGCAGTCCGAGGCAGACGCCGAAGACCGGCACGTCGGTGGCGGCGCAGTGGCGCACCATGTCGACGCAGACGCCGGCCTCCTCGGGGGTGCCGGGGCCGGGCGAGAGCAGGACGCCGTCGAAGCCGTCCTGGGCGTGGGAGAGCTCCACCTGGTCGTTGCGGAGCACCTCGCACTCGGCGCCCAGCTGGTACAGGTACTGGACCAGGTTGAAGACGAAGCTGTCGTAGTTGTCCACGACGAGGATGCGCGCGCTCATCGGCCGGCCGGCATCCCCTCGTCGACGGTGACGTCCCCGAACGGCAGCAACGGCTCCGCCCACGGGAAGACGTACTGGAACAGCACGTAGACAGCGGCGACGACCAGCACCAGCGAAAGGAGTGCCCTCACCCACACGTTGCCCGGCAGATGCCGCCAGATCCAGCCGTACATGCGCCGCCTTCCTGCCTTCCGTGCCCGTGCCTCGCCCAAGATTAGCCCGACAAGCCCTCCGGCATACCGTCCTCCACGGCCTGGGTGGATTCCAGGTGCCCCCAGGTGATGAGCCGGTGGCTGTGGCCCCACTCGGGATCGCAGGTGGTCAGGGTCAGATAGCGGCCCGGAACGGTGTATCCGGACTTCTCCGGGACGGGATCGATCACAGCGACGTCGGTGGGGACCGTGCGGTAGGGTGCGCGGTCGATCTCGTAGGTGTACCAGGTGCGCCCGTCGGTCAGGACCACCTCGTCGCCCTTGCGCAGCCTGGGGAAGTCCTTGAACGGGTCGCCGTAGGTGCGGCGGTGGCCGGCGACGGCGAAGTTGCCCACGGCGCCGAGCCGGGCGGTGTTCGCATAGTGGCCGAGGCCCTTCTTCAGGGTGCCGGTGCCCGTCCCCTCCAGCACCGGCTTGTGCCAGGAGCGCCCCAGCCGCGGGACGTACATCACCGCGAAGGCCCTGCCGTCCCGGTAGGGCGCCGCGGACGGCGCCGACGGCGCGGGCCGGCGGGAAGCGGAGGCCGAGGGGGAGGGACCGTCCGTGCCCCCGGGGGGCGGGTCGGCCATGGAGACGGGCCCGGTCGCCCAGCGGTCCTCCAGCCGGTCGATCTCCCCGTCCATCGCGCGGTCCGCCCGCACGCCGGTCCAGAACAGCACGTAGCAGACGAAGAGCACGATCAACGCGCCCACGGTGATGCACAACTCGCTCAGTGTCCGCACCACCAGGCGCATGCTCACCCCACAGGCTTGGCGTACCGCAGATCCACTGTGCCGGAGTAGCCGGGAAGAGTCACCCGTCGGTCGTCCTCGACTTTCCAGCCGAGCCCGTAGGCCTGGACGTACTGCAGGTAGTTCTGGATCGCGGGGCTGGCGTCCAGCGCCCTGTGCAGCTTCTCCTGGTCTCCGACGGCCGTGATGGTGTACGGCGGGGAGTAGACGCGGCCCTGCAGGATGAGGGTGTTGCCGACGCAGCGCACCGCGCTGGTGGAGATCAGCCGCTGGTCCATCACCCTGATGCCGGAGGCGCCACCCGCCCACAGGGCGTTGACCACGGCCTGCAGGTCCTGCTGGTGGATGACGAGGTCGTTCGGCTGCGGGTCCGGCACGCCCGGGACGAGCGGGGTCGCGTCCGGCGGCGCGTCGTTCAGGGTGACGGAGACGGCGGGACCGGTGAGCTTGACGGTTCCGGCCTCGGCGCCGAGCCGCGCCAGCTGCTTCCGGGCGGCGTCGCTGACGCCGCTGTCCGTGTGGGCGAGTCCGTCGACGTCCTTGCGCACCCCGGCGAGCTCGTTGTCCAGTTGCTCGTTCTGGCGGCTCTTCTCCTGGACGCGGTCCGACAGGCGCAGCAGCGGGTCGTCGGTGCGGATGTCCAGGCCCTTGGCGGTGTCGAAACTCATCCAGAACAGCAGACCGGCCATGGCGAACACCCCGGCGCTGAGCACACGAAGCACCACAGACCGGGCGGATCGGCGGGCTGGGGAGAGGTCAACCGGATTGCTCACCGTAGCCTTATCTCCTTCCAACCCGAGGAAGCACTACGCTAACGGACGCCCGGAGACATGGTCCCTCCAGTCGTCCGGCCGCACACACAAGACGTCACACGCGCGGTTACGCAGCGCATCGACAGGAGAGTCCCTCGTGCCGAAGTCACGGATCCGCAAGAAGGCCGACTTCACTCCGCCCCCGGAGAAGACCACCCCCATAAAGCTGAAGTCCGGCCGCGGCTGGGTGGCTCCGCTCATGCTGGCGCTGTTCCTCGTCGGCCTGGCGTGGATCGTGGTCTTCTACGTGACGCAGGGCAGCTTCCCGATCGAGCAACTGGGCAACTGGAACATCGCGGTCGGCTTCGGCTTCATCGCGGGCGGGTTCGTCGTGTCCACGCAGTGGAAATAGCAGCTCGCACAGTTATCCACAGGCGTCATCCACAGTGTTGAAAAGGTCGCATGATCTGTGGATAACCACTGGCCGGTTGACACCGGTGTGACCGGTGGTCCGATGTACGGACCACCGGTCTTTCATTGATCTTGCAGGTCAGACACGGTGTGTACGGGCTCGCGCACGGCTTGCCCGCACGATGCACAGGAGGCCTCCGCCTCTCTGTGGATAACGTCTGATCAACGGTGCGCGTTACGGCCTACGCGGAGATATTCGCGACCCCGGCCCACACCGTGACCGCCACGGCGGCCAGCATCGCCACGCACGTCCCCCACTGGACCAGCGCCCGGCGCGAGCGCGGCGCGTACGCCATCGCGACGGCGATGACCGCCCCGGTGACGAGACCGCCGATGTGCGCCTCCCAGCTGATGTTCGCCCAGGTGAAGGTGAACAGCAGGTTCAGCCCGAGCAGGATCAGGACGGGCCGCATGTCCATCCGCAGCCGCTTCACGAAGACGGCCGTGGCGCCGAAGAGCCCGTAGATCGCACCCGAGGCGCCCAGGGTCAGGGTCTCCGGGGCCAGCAGCACCACCAGCGCGCTGCCCCCCAGCCCCGCGATCAGGTAGAGCGCGGTGTAGCGGGCCCGGCCGAGCAGCGTCTCCAGCGGACCGCCGATCCACCACAGCGAGAGCATGTTGAAGGCGATGTGCGCGAAGTCCTGGTGGAGGAACATCGAGCTCACCAGCCGGTACCACTCGCCGGGTCCGCCCGCCACGCCGCACTGCACGCTGTCGGGGACGTAGCACGGGGTGAAGAGCCCCAGCGCCTTGACGAAAGGCCCGCCCTCGACCCTGGCGAGCAGGAAGACCAGCAGGTTCAGCCCGATCAGGACCTTGGTGACCAGCCGGGGGTCCCCGGCCACCGAGCCGCCCGCCACCGTGCGGGGTTCGGCGGCCTGGGCCGCGCGACGGCCCTCCCGCACGCACTCCGGGCAGTGGAAGCCGACCGACGCGTTGATCATGCACTCCGGGCAGATCGGCCGCTCACAGCGCGAGCAGCGGATCCCGGTCTCCCGGTCCGGGTGCCGGTAGCAGCGGACGGCCTGGTCGGTCATGTCTCAGCCCTTCGCAGCGGAATCGCCCCGCCCGTCATACGCACGGGCGGGGCGTTCGGGTTCCCGGGACCTCAGCGACGCTCGATCAGGACGCTCTGGATCACGACGTCCTCCAGCGGACGCTCGGTGCGCGGGTTGGTGGGGGTGGTCGCGATGGAGTCCACGACCTTCTGGCTGGCGGGGTCGGTGACCTCGCCGAAGATGGTGTGCTTGCGGGTGAGCCACGCGGTCGGGGCGACCGTGATGAAGAACTGCGAGCCGTTGGTGCCCGGGCCGGCGTTGGCCATGGCCAGGAGGTAGGGCTTGGTGAAGCCGAGGTCCGGGTGGAACTCGTCGGGGAACTGGTAGCCGGGACCGCCGGTGCCGTTGCCCAGCGGGTCGCCGCCCTGGATCATGAAGCCGGAGATGACCCGGTGGAAGACCGTGCCGTCGTAGAGAGGGTCGCGGGAGGTCCGACCGGTGTGGGGGTCCGTCCACTCCCGGCCGCCCTCGGCGAGCTCCACGAAGTTCTTGACCGTCTTCGGCGCGTGGTTCGGCAGCAGCCGGACGGTGATGTCCCCGTGGTTGGTCTTCAGGGTGGCGTAGAGCTGCTCGGCCACGATCTTGCCTTCCATAGTCCTCACTGACAGGGGCAAATCCTCGCATGCCGCGGCATCCCGAACGCAACTGTCGCGCCGCAGGTCATCCGGTGGCATCGTCGGTGAAGGCTCCCCTTGACCCGGATGCCCGTACGCACATGCCGTACCCCGCGGCGGCGGGCATGATTTCAAACCGGGTGGAAAGGCGAAAACCGAACGCCACCGAGGAGGAGGTTCTCGTGACCCGCATCGACAGCGTGCGCGACGCAGCCGAGAGGACGAGGGTCAGCGTGCGGCACGCCGCGGACGTGGTGGCGCCGTACGCCGACACAGCGAAGCTCAACGCCGCGCACTACACGGACGAGGCCAGGCTCTACCTGGCACCGCGGGTGTCGGCGGCCGGGCGGCAGGCCCGCGCGGCGGCCCGGACTCAGTACGACGCGCACCTGGCGGCGCGTCTCGACCAGGCCCTGGCGGCGGTGCCGCCGGGCGTCCAGCAGAAGGTGGGGACCGCCGCCCGGCGCACCCGTGACACCGCCCGTCTGGCGGCGGAGTTCACGGCGCCGCGGATGGGCCAGGCGGTGACCACCGTGCGCAGCGTCGCGGCTCCGGCCGCGGAGGAGGCGGCCGCCCGCAGCGCCGCCGCCGTCGCCGTGCTGCGCAGCCACGTCACGGCGGACGACATCCGCAAGCTGGAGCGCCGCCGCGAGCGCCGGGCCCGCAACGGGCGGTTCGCCAAGGGCCTGCTGCTGGCGGGCCTCGTCGCCGGGGCGGGCTTCGCGGCGTGGAAGTGGTGGAGCAAGCAGACCAACCCCGACTGGCTGGTGGAGCCCGCGCCCGCCACCGAGGTCGCCGACCGCGCCTCCCTCAACGGCGGCGTCGGGGCCGACGCCTCGTTCGGCAAGGTCGACGGCTCGCCGGTGGAGGCCCTCGACCCGGAGGTACAGGCCAAGCAGGCGGAGTCGGACGCCGACGACCGTCGCGACCGCGGGGACACCTACCCGTGACGTGACGGCCCGGACACCGGCAGCGGTGTGACACGGCAGGCAGGAGGGCGGCGGACCCGTGACGGGTCCGCCGCCCTCCTGCCGTACGCACCCGTCACCGTCCGGACGGCGCGGCCGTCGGCAGGACCTCCTCCTCGGGGTCGGGGATCTCCGCCGGCACCCCGCGCAGGGTGTACAGCGCCGCTACGGCGCCCACGGCGAGCAGCACCGCCCCCACCACGGCGGTGACCTGCACGCTGTGGCAGAAGGCGTCCTTCGCGGCCGCCAGCAGCGCGATCCCGTCCGCCGCGGGCACCCGCGCAGCCGCCTCGAAGGCCCCGCCCACCGACTCCCGGGCGGCGTCCGCGGTGCCCGCGGGCAGCCCCGAGGGCAGGACGAGGGCGTCGCGGTAGATCGCGCCGAGCAGCGAGCCGAGGATCGCGATGCCCAGCGAGCCGCCCATCTCCATGGCGGTCTCCGAGACGGCGGCGGCCGCGCCGGTCCGCTCCTTGGGGGCACTCGCCAGAATCGTGTCGTTGGTGACGGAGACGATCAGGATGATGCCCGCGCCGTTGACGACCAGCGGTGCCAGCAGCCCCCAGTACGGCATCCCCGGCGAGGACAGCGAGCCGAGCCCCGCGGTGCTCGCGGACAGCAGCACCAGCCCGAGTGCCACCACCCGCGCCCGGCCCAGCCGCGGGATCAGCGCGGTGGCCAGCGGAGCGGCGAAGGCCGCGGCCAGCGGGCCGGGGAGCAGCGCCAGCCCCGCGGTGAAGGGCGACCAGCCGCGGACGACCTGGAAGTACAGGGAGAAGGCGAGCGACAGCGTGGACGAGGCGAAGATCATGACCAGGTTGGAGCCGACCGCGCCGCTGAAGGCCGGGTTTCGGAACAGCCGCAGGTCGATCAGGGGTTCCTCGACGCGCACCTGGCGGCGGGCGAACAGCGTCAGGGCCGCCGTCGCGACCGCCGCGGCGATCCACACGGGCGCGTGGTCCGCGCCGTCCCGGAAGCCCTCCTTGATCGCGTAGACGGCTCCCACGACACCGACGACCGACAGCGGCACGCCGATCCAGTCGAGCCGGCCCGGCCGCGGGTTGCGTGACTCCGGCAGCACCAGGACACCGGCCACCAGGACGACGGCCATGAGCGGGACGTTGATCAGGAAGACCGAGCCCCACCAGAAGTGGTCCAGCAGCAGGCCTCCGACGACCGGGCCGAGCGCGAAACTCGCGGCGCCGATGCCGCTGCTGATCCCGATCGCCGTGGTGCGCTCCCTGGGGTCGGTGAAGGCGTGCCGCACGACGGAGAGCGTGGAGGGGACCATCGCCGCCCCGGCGACGCCGAGCAGCGCGCGGCCCGCGATCAGTGCCCCGGGGGTGGGAGCGTAGGCGGTGAGAAGCGACGCCACGCCGAAGGCGGCGGCACCCAGCAGCATCATCCGCTTGCGGCCGAGCCGGTCGCCGAGGTTGCCCATGACGACCAGCAGGCCGCCCATGGCGAAGCCGTAGACGTCGGAGATCCACAGGATCTCGGTGCCGGAGGGGCCCATGTCCCTCAGCAGCGAGGGGATGGCGTAGTTGAGCACGCTGTTGTCGATGCCGAGGAGCATGGCGGCGAGGCAGCAGACGGCGAGGGCGGCCCACCGGTGGCGGGCGGGGGCCGCGGGGGCCGCGGCCGCGGCGTCGTGTGTCCTTGCGGGATTCGTCATGGCCGACACGGTGCGCGCGAGCGCTGACCGGCCGCGCACCGCGAGCTGACCGGCGGCTACGGGCGCCCGGTCAGCGCGGTCAGCGCCCGCAGCGCCCGGTCGGCGGGGAGCCGCGCACCGCGCGCAAGCGCCTCCTCGTGGGCCGGGTCGCCGAGGGCGGCCCGCACGGCGTCCTCGGTGCGGGCGGCGTCGGGACCGGCCGGCACCTGCGGACCGCGCAGCGCACGGCCCAGGCCCAGGAGTTCGGCGGCCCGCGCGGGGTCCCCCTCGGCGAGCGCGAGCCCGGCGAAGGCATCGGCGAGGTTCGCCGCGAGCGGCAGGTCGCGGGCCCCGTGCTCCACGTCGGCCGCCTCACGGAAGTACCCGCGGGCGGCGGCCGTGCCGCCCTCCTCGAGGGCGATCCTGCCGAGGGCGATGTGCGCCTCGGCGCGGGCGCTCTCGCCGGTGTACCAGCCGTCCAGCGACTCGGACAGGGCCAGCCCCGACAGCCGCCGCGCCTCGGCGAGGTCGCCGGTCAGCCGGGCGCACTCGCCGAGGCCCAGGTGGGCCCCGGCGAACATCTCCCGGGCGCCGCAGCGGCGGGCGAGCTCCAGGCCGCGCGTGAAGTCGGCCCGGGCCTCCTCGTACCGTCCGGCCCGCAGACCGCATCTGCCGCGCTCCCCGAGCAGTTCGGCGACGCTTTCGGTGGCGCCCAGCTCGGCGGCGTGGCCGAGGGCCTCGTCGATCAGCCCCACGGCCCGCGCCACGTCACCGCGGGCACCGGACAGCCAGGCGAGCTGGGTGAGGGCCATCGTGGCCCCCCAGCGGTCGCCCAGGGCGCGGAACCCGACGAGGGCCCGGCCGAACTCCCTGTCGGCGGCGGCGATGTCCCCGCCGACCATCCACGCGTGGAATCCCGAGCCGACGTGGACCAGTGCCTGCTGCCAGGGTTCGAGGAGGCTCGTCGCGCTCACCGCGTACCGGGCGTACGTCTCGTCGTCCGGCACCCCGGCGAAGGGCGCCCAGAGCAGGTTCAGCACGGGGTAGCGGCGGGCCATCCCGCCGAGCCCGGCGACGACGTCCGTGGCGGCCGCCAGGTGGACGGCGAGTTCGGCCTGGTCCGCGGTGACGGAGGCGGCGGTGATCACGCACAGCGCGTACTCCTCCGCCAGCCCCGGCAGCCCGCCGGGCCCGGTCGCCGCCAGCAGCTCGCGGGCGGGCTGGGCGCCCTCGTACCGTATGCCGCGCAGCATCCAGTACGTGCACAGGGCGGCGAGCAGCCGCAGCGCCAGGGCGGTGTCGCCCGCGGCCACCGAACCGCGCAGCGCGGCGTGCAGGTTGTCGTGGTCGGCGGTGAGGCGGCGCAGCCACTCCAGTTGCTCGGCGCGGCGCAGCCACGGGTCGGCGGTCAGCGCCAGGTCGAGGAAGTACGCGGCGTGCGCCCCGCGCAGCGTCTCCGACTCGCCCGTCTCCGCGAGGCGTTCGGCGGCGTACGCCCTGATGGTCTGGAGCAGCCGGTAGCGGACACCGCCCTCACCTTCTCCCTCCCCGTCCGGACGGTCCACCACCAGCAGCGACTTGTCGGCGAGGGAGGCGAGCAGGTCGAGCATGTCCTCGGCGTCGATGGCGTCACCGCCCGCCGGGCCGGCCACCGGTCCCGCGCAGATCGCCTCGGCGGCCGGCAGCGTCCAGCCCCCGGTGAAGACGGAGGCGCGGCTCAGCACGGTGCGCTCGTCCTCCGGCAGCAGCTCCCAGCTCCAGTCGACGACGCCGCGCAGGGTCCGCTGGCGCGGCTGGGCGGTGCGACTGCCCCGGGAGAGCAGCCGGAAGCGGTCACCCGGCCCGGCGAGCACGTCCCCGAGCCGGGCGGCGATGTCGGCGGCCGACAGCGACCGCAGGCGCGCGGCGGCCAGCTCGATGGCGAGCGGGACGCCGTCCAGCGCACGGCAGATCCGGGCGGCCGCCTCGGAGTCGGGCAACCGGCCGGACGGGCTCACGGCGGCGGCCCGCTCCAGGAACAGCCGGACGGCGGGGGAGCCGAGCACGTCCTTCTCCGGCGCGCCGGGCACCGGCAGGGGCAGCGGTTCCAGTGGGCAGAGCGTCTCGCCGTTCACGCCGAGCGCCTCCCGGGTGGTCGCCAGCACCCTTACCCGCGGGCAGGCGGCCAGCAGCTCCGCGGCGATCCGGGCGACGTCGGCGATCAGGTGCTCGCAGTTGTCCAGCACGAGCAGCAGGTCCCGGTCGGTCAGCGCGGCCGTCAGGCGGGCGAGCGGCGCGCCCCCCGGGCCCGCGGCCTCACGCCCCGCGGTCCCGGGGAGCGGGCCCGCCTCCCGCAGACCCAGGGCCCCAGCGATCGCCTGCGGCACCTCGGAGCCATGGGTCAGCCCGGAGAGGTCCACGAAGCGGACCTCGCCCGTGTGCCGTCCGGCCGCCTCCACGGCGACACGCGTCTTGCCCGCGCCGCCCGGGCCGATCAGGGTGACCAGCCTGGCGTCGGAGATCCGCGCGCCGATCCGTGCCAGCTCCTCCTCACGGCCGATGAAGCTGGTCAGCTGGGCGGGCAGGCCGTGCCGGAGGGGAGACGCGGCCGGGTCGCCCGCGGACGGTGTTTCACGTGAAACAACCGAAGCCCGGGCATCCGGCGCACCCCCGGCGCCCCCGGAGAAGGAGACCGGTACGGGACGAGCCGGGCCCGGCTCGCCGCGCAGCACCGCCAGATGCGCCTCCGCCAGCTCCGGGCCGGGGTCCGCGCCGAGGGACTCGGCGAGTTCACGCCGCGCGTCCTCGTACACCCGCAGCGCCTCGGACTGGCGGCCGCAGCCGTACAGCGCGCGCATCAACTGGGCCCGCAGCCGTTCCCGCAGCGGGTAGCGGGAGACCAGCTCCTGCAGCTCGGCGACGAGTTCCCGGTGGTGCCGGGCGTCCAACACCAACTCGGCCGCGATCCGGTCCTCCACCGCCGCGATCCGCAGTTCCTCCAGCCGCGTCACCTGCGCCCGCGCGAAGGGTGCTTCGCCCACGTCCGCCAGGGCGGAGCCCCGCCACAGGTCCAGCGCGCCGCGCAGCAGGCCCGCGGCCTTCCCGGGGTCACCGGCGGCCAGCGCCTCCCGGCCCTCGGCAGCGAGGCGTTCAAAGCGGTGCACGTCCACCTCGTCCCGGGCGACCAGCAGCCGGTAGCCCCCGGGAGGGCGCTCGATGGGCACGCCCACGGCCGCGCGCAGCCGCGAGACCTGGGACTGCAGCGCGTTGCCGACCCCGGTCGGCGGCTCGTCCCCGTACAGCCCGTCGATCAGCCGCTCGGTGCTGACGATCCGGCCCGCCTCCAGCAGCAGCATCGCCAGCAGCGCCCGCCGTCCCGGGCCTCCGACGGCGGCGGTGCCCCCGTCGTCCCGCAGCGCTCTCGTCTCCCCCAGAATGCCGAAACGCACGCCGCCGATTCTGCCGCACGAACGCGCCGGCGCTCCCGGAGGGATCCGGAGGGCGATCCCGCACCCGGCTCCGGACACACGACAGGCCGGGACCTCGATGAGGTTCCCGGCCCGGTCGGACGGTGTGGAGCCTAGGGGAGTCGAACCCCTGACATCCGCCATGCAAAGACGGCGCTCTACCAACTGAGCTAAGGCCCCGTGCCGCAGACCAGCGTACCGGCTGCGGAGAGGATCACCGACCGAGTATCGGGGGTCCGTAGGATGACGGGCAAGTTCGCGGCCGCAAAGGTCCCCCGTCAGGAGCCCGCAATGGACACCTCGCAGCCGGACGCCACCACCCGCGTCCAGGACATGCAGCGCACCTGGTACGGCGAGCCGCTCGGCGTGCTGTTCCGCCGGCTCATGGAGTCCCTGGGGCTGAACCAGGCACGGCTGGCGGGGGTGCTGGGGCTGTCGGCGCCGATGCTGTCCCAGCTGATGAGCGGACAGCGCGCGAAGATCGGCAACCCCGCGGTGGTGCAGCGGCTCCAGGCGCTGCAGGAGCTCGCCTCGGAGGTGTCCGGCGGAGCGGTGACCGCGGCGGACGCCGTGCCGCGGATGGAGGAGATCCGGGGATCCGCGGGCTCCCCGCTGCTCGGCACCACCCAGAGCACGACCGGGACGCCGCTGCCGCCCGCGCGCCGGGTCGTCCACGAGGTCCGCGCGCTGCTGCACGAGGTCGCCTCGCCGGCCGAGATCGCCGAGGCGGCCGACTCCCTCGCCCACCGCCACCCCCAACTGGCAGAGTTCCTCCGGGTGTACGGTGCCGGGCCGTCCGACGCGGCGGTCCGGGACTACGAGGCGCGGAAACAGGGGGCGGACGCACACCATGGGTGAGGTCTTCGCGGGCCGGTACGAACTGGTCGATCCGATCGGCCGCGGCGGGGTGGGCGAGGTGTGGCGCGCCTGGGACCGGCGGCGCGGGCGCTACGTGGCGGCCAAGGTGCTGCTGCAACGGGACGCCCACGCCCTGCTGCGCTTCGTCCGGGAGCAGGCGCTGCGCATCGACCACCCGTACGTCCTCGCCCCCACGAGCTGGGCGGCCGACGACGACAAGGTGCTGTTCACCATGGACCTGGTGCGCGGCGGCTCGCTGTCGCACCTCATCGGCGACTACGGCCCGCTCCCTGCGCGCTATGTCAGCGGCCTGCTCGACCAGTTGCTGTCCGGCCTGACGGCCGTGCACGCCGAGGGCGTGGTGCACCGGGACATCAAACCCGCGAACCTGCTGATGGAGGCGACCGGCACCGGGCGCCCGCACCTGCGCCTGTCGGACTTCGGCATCGCCATGCGCAAGGGGGAGCCCCGGCTCACCGCGGCCGACTACGTGGTGGGCACCCCGGGTTACTTCGCCCCGGAGCAGCTGCTCGGCGCCGAGCCGGACTTCCCCGCCGACCTGTACGCGACGGGGCTGGTCGCCCTCTATCTGCTCAGCGGCAGCAAGCCCGACGCGGAGGCGGTCGTCACCCAGTACGCCCACGGCATGCCCCGGGCCCCGCGGGGCGTCCCCGGGCCGCTGTGGGAGGTGATCGGCACCCTGTTGCAGCCGGACCCCGAGGCCCGCTTCCGCACCGCCTCGGGCGCCCGCAAGGCCCTGGCGGCCGCGGTCGAACTGCTGCCGGACCCGGAGCCGGACGAGGAGGCCGTCGAGGTCTTCGACCAGATCGGGCCGCTCCCCGCGGGCTTCTCCCCCGACGGCCCGATCGATCCGGCCCCGTCCGTGGAGGAGACCGGGAGCTTCCGCCTGCCGCCGCCCGCCCCCCGCCCGCTCGCGACGGCCCCGACGCCGCCCACACCGGCGACGCAGGCGCCGGTCACCCCGGCGCCCACCCGTCCGTACACGGCCACCGCGACGGGTGCCGGCGCCGCGGTGGCCGCTCCCGCCGCCGCCCTCGCACCGCCGGTGCCACCGCCCCCGGCCGTCGCCCCGGCCGTCGCCCCGGCCGTGACCGCCGCCCATGCCGCCACGCAGGCACCCGCGCGTCGCCCCGGCCCTCCCGCCAGGGTCGTCGTGCCGATGCTGCTGGTCGCGGCCCTCTGCCTCGCCTTCGGCTTCTGGGCGCTGTCAGCGTCCTCCTGAGACCGCGGCAGGACCGCGCCGCGCGGCCACCGTCCAGACCGCGAGCGACAGCAGCAGCACGGTGCCGGCGCCCAGCGCCGCGAAGCCGAGGGCGCGCAGCAGCGGGTTCCCCGAGCCGGGCTCCCCGGGCAGACCCAGGTCCTTGCCCGGGTCACCGTCGTAGGACGGTCCGGCCTGCGCGGTGCCCTCGACGTTGACCCGCAGGGTGACCGGGACGGCTCCGTCGACAAAGCCCGCGACCTCCGGGTGCACCGACACCGCCAGGTAGTAGGAGCCGTCGAAACGGGCCGCCGTCACGGCGTCACCGCTCTCGTAGCGGTTGGCGTAGGCGACCCTGCCGGTCGTGGCGGTGACGGAGGTCTGCTCGCCCGAGTAGGAGGCGGTGTCGGTGCCGATGAAGGCCCAGCGGGGGTTGTAGACCTCCACGCGCACACCGGAGCCGCTGTAGCCGCCCGGCTTCGTCACGTCCGCATTGGCGAAGTCCGCCGCGACCCAGGCCTGTTGTCCCCAGCCGACCGGCACCCGGTAGAAGCGCGTCTGACCGGGCAGCACCTCGTCCCGCCAGACCCCGGTGCCCAGAGCCCCGGCATGGGCGAGGTCCGCGCCGCCGGTGGTGCCGCGGGCGGTGCCGCTCTGGGGCACCGGCGTCCGCGTGCCGGGGCTGAGGGCGGGCCCGGGCGTGGCCCCGCCGGTGAGCCCCGGCTCCTCGGTGAGACGGATCTGCAGCGGCCAGGGCGCGGCGTCCGAGGTGCCCTGCGACGTGCGGGTCACCTCCAGGACGTACGCGTGCGCCTCCTGGCACGGCCCGCCCTTGGCGATGGTGCGCTTGACCCAGGTGCCGATCGGCCGCGCCGCCCCGTCGGCCGAGAACGTCCGGTGGCCGCTGTCGCAGCGGGTGCCGTCGGTGCTGGTCAGCGTCAGCTCGATGCCGTCCCCGTACGCGACCTCTGTGCCCGGACGGGGCAGCGCGAAGACGGCGAGGTAGGACGAGTGCACCGCGTCCAGGTCGAGGGCGTAGTTCCTGCCGCCCTCGTCCGCCGCCAGGCTGTCCCGGTACAGGACGCCCGGTTTGAGCTGCGGGGCGTCCGCGGTGCTCGCCCGGCCCTGTATCCGCTCGCCCTGCGGCTGCCAGGAGGGGACCGCCGGGTCGGCGGACGCCGCTCCCGCCGCTCCCGCCAGCAGCGCGAGCGCCGCAGCCGATGTGAGTGCCCTCCGGATCATGCCCCGTCCCTCCGTCTGCGGCCCAGCAGGACCACCGTCCCGACCCCGGCGAGCGCCACCGCGCCGCCCGCGGCAGCCGCGACCGCGTCGCTCGCCGTCATGAAGCCTCCTCCGTCCGCGGCGGCGCCGGCCACGGTGGTGTCCGTGCCCCCGGCGCCCGACCCGCCGCCGCGTGCGGGTGCCCCGTACTCCGGCCCGGCCAGCTCCGTACCCGCCACGTCCACGCGCAGGACGACCCGTACCGCCGCGTTCCGCGCCAGCCCCGCCGCGCCCGGCCCCAGCGACACGGCGACGTAGTGCTCGCCCGCCGTACGGGCGCCCCGGGCGCTGCCGCCCGCGACCCAGCGGTTGGTCCACGTCACCGGCACGGTCCCGAGCCCCACGGACAGCGGCCGCCCGTAGTAGCCGCGGCGCTGCGAGGCACCGGAGGCATCGCCCAGAGGCTGCCGTCCCGGCCCGTACGCGGCCGTCGCCACGAAGGAGGAGGCCGTGGAACCCCCCTGCAGGAGCGGTTCGTTGGCGAAGTCGGCGGAGTAGGTCAGACGCTGTCCCCAGCCCACCCGCACCTTGTAGAAGCGCGTCTGCCCGGGCAGCAGCGTGTCGCGCCAGATGCCCGTGCCGAGCCTGCGCGCGTCGTTGAACCCCGTACCGCCCTCGACGTCGTGCGGTGCGCCCGTCAGGACCGCCGGAGGGTCCCCGTAGCGGGTGGCGGCCGGTGCAGGGGTGGCGCCCGCCGCGAACGGCCGCTCGGTGCCGTACCGCAGCTCCAGGGGCCAGCGGGCCCGGTCGGAACCGGCGGCACTGGTGCGGTGCACGGAGAGCACATAGCGCCCGGCCTTGTCGCATGCGCCGTCCCGGTCGTCACTGGGGATCCGGCTGACGGCGCCGCCGACCACCATCGCGCCCTCGTCCTGCCCGAAGTGCGCCGAGTCCGAGCCGCAGGTGAGGGGATACCTGCCGGTGCCGGCCAGCCGCAGCTCGACACCGTCCCCGTACGCGGCCCCCACCCCCGGCCGCGGCACCGCGGTCACCGCCAGGTCGGCCGTGGAGGCCGCGTCCAGGGTCACCGCGTACCAGCGGGTCTCGCCGGGTCCGATGTCGTCGGTGTACTGGCCGGGGGACAGGGCCGGAGCACCGGGGGCAGCCGACCCGCCGGTCACCCGCCGCCCCTGGAGGCGGTACGCGTCCGCGCTCAACCGTGAGGCCCGCGTCAACTGCCGCACGAGCGAGGCGGAGTCGGGGGCGTCGTAATAGCTGCCGTGACCCGCCGCGGCGATGCACTCCAGCTGCTCACGGGCACCGCCCCGCACCTGGAAGCCGATGGTGTCGATCCGCAGGTCCGCGCCCTGCCCGGCAAGCCGTGCCGCCACCTCGCAGGGTTCGGGCGCCCCGCAGGTGTCCTCGCCGTCGGAGACCAGCACGATCGTCCGCCGCCCGCCCTCGGGCAGATCGGCGGCCGCCTTCTGCAGCGACAGACCGATGGGGGTGTCCCCCTTGGGCCGCACGCCCGCCACGGCCTGCTTCAGGGCGTCCCGGTCCAGGGGCCGTACGGGCTCCAGCAGCCGGGTGTCGTCGCAGCCGTGCTCCTTGCCCGCGCCGTAGACCCGCAGTCCCGTGGGGTAGCCGTCCGGCAGCGCGTCCACGACGGCTCCGACGGCCTGCCTGGCCGCCGTCATACGGGCGCCCGCCATGGAGCCGGAGGAGTCCAGCACCATGACCAGCCCGTCGCGGTCGCCGTCGTCGGCAGCGCCGGCCGCGGTGCCGGCGGCCTGTGCCGTCCCGGCCGGGCCCAGCAGGGCGCCCAGCACCGCGAGCCCGCACACGGCGGCCCCCAGCGGCCCCAGCCGCCCCAGCCGCCCCACGGGTCCGCATGGCAGCGCATTTCCTCGTCGCATGTGCTGTTCCCCCTCGCACATCTCCGGCCTCAGCGAAGCTATTGATTTGCGACAGCAAATACAAGCGGATCACGTCACGGTCGGGCAACAACGCCGCGGACATGACGAGGCCCCGACCACATCGTGATCGGGGCCTCGGGAATCCTTCGTCCGGGCTGTGCCGTCTCAGACGCTCGCGCCGGAACCCGCCGGAACGGAGTCCGTGGCCTCCGTCCACAGGTCCTGCTCGGCGCGGTCCGCCTGGATCTGGCGGTACACGAGGAGACCGCCGATGGCGGCCAGTGCGACCAGGAGAAACTTCTTCACCGCGCGACCTCGTCCTTCTTGCGTTGGGGGTCCTCCGACGGGCCCGACTATACACACCGGTCGATATCGAACGGTGACCTGCCACCGGATCCAACTCCGCCGACGCGGACAAAGAAACGGCCCGTACGGATGATCCGTACGGGCCGTTCACGCGGTGGGGCTAACAGGACTTGAACCTGTGGCCTCTTCCTTATCAGGGAAGCGCTCTAACCGTCTGAGCTATAGCCCCGCGCTGCGTTGCGTTGAAAGATTAGCGCACACGGGGCCGTGGCCCAAAATCGGTTACTCGTCCTCCGCCAGCGTCAGCTCGACGCCGCCCACCATGCCGGCCGACATGTTGTAGATGAAGGCGCCGAGCGTGGCCAGCGCCGTGGCCAGCACGACGTCGATGACCGCGATGACCGCCGTGAAGGTCAGCACGCGCGACATCGACAGGAACGACACCAGGTCGAAGCCGCCGTCCGAGCCGGACGAGGTGGCCTCGCTGAGCGTGCCGCCGACCGTCGTGAAGACGCCGATGGCGTCCATCACCATCCACAGCACCGCGACCGCGATGACCGTGCAGATGCCCAGCGCGATGGAGAGCAGGAAGCTGACCTTCATCACCGACCACGGGTCGGCCTTCGCCACCCGCAGCCGCGCCTTGCGCGTGCGCGGGACGGTACGGGCCGCCGGACGCGGCTGGCGGACGCCTGCGGTCGCGGGGCCCCCGGCCGGGGGCGCGTACGCCTGAGGCGGCTGGTGCGGGCCCTCCGGCTGGTGCTGGGGCTGCTGCGGCTGCTCGGTGACCGGGGCGCCGGGCGCGCCCCCGTAGGTCTGCTGGTGCACGGCGTGCTGGTGCTGCGATGGACGGGTGTCAGTCACGGTGATTCCCCCCTGGTGCGGGCCGTTGTCCGTACGTGGGCCAGGGGCACCGCCGATCGCGTCCGGAAGGGCGGCCGGCATCGGCTGCCCTCCGTCCGCGCCCGTCCCACCCGCGGCGCCCTCGGCTCCACTCACGGTCTTCTACTCCTCCGACTCGGCGGCCACGGGCTGCTCGCCCTCGGCCTCTTCGGCGGCGACGACCTCTTCGGCCTCCGCCCCCGCCTCGGCATTGCGGGCGACGCCCACAACTGCATCCTTTTTACCGAGGTTGATCAGTTGGACGCCCATGGTGTCACGCCCGGTTTCCCTGATCTCGTTGACACGGGTGCGAATCACACCGCCGCCGAGGGTGATGGCGAGGATCTCATCGGTCTCCTCCACCACCAGCGCCCCGACCAGGGAGCCCCGATCTTCGACGATCTTGGCCGCCTTGATGCCGAGTCCGCCGCGCCCCTGGACCCGGTACTCGTCCACACTGGTGCGCTTGGCGTACCCGCCGTCGGTGGCGGTGAAGACGAACGTACCCGGTCGCACGACATTCATCGAGAGCAGTTCGTCCCCTTCGCGGAAGCTCATGCCCTTCACACCCGATGTGGCACGGCCCATCGGGCGCAGCGACTCGTCCGTCGCGGTGAACCGGATGGACTGCGCCTTGCGGCTGACCAGCAGCAGGTCGTCGGCCGGGCCGACCAGCTCGGCGCCGATCAGCAGGTCCTCGCTGCCGTCCTCGGTCTCCCGCAGGTTGATCGCGATGACACCGCCGGAGCGGGGGGAGTCGTAGTCCTTCAGCGAGGTCTTCTTCACCAGGCCCGAGCGGGTGGCGAGCACCAGGTAGGGGGCCGCGTTGTAGTCGCGGATGGCCAGCACCTGGGCGATCTGCTCGTCCGGCTGGAAGGCCAGCAGGTTCGCCACGTGCTGCCCGCGGGCGTCACGGCCGACGTCCGGCAGTTCGTAGGCCTTGGCACGGTAGACCCGGCCCTTGTTGGTGAAGAACAGCAGCCAGTGGTGCGTGGTGGTGACGAAGAAGTGGTCGACGATGTCGTCTTCCCGCAGCTTCGTACCGCGCACGCCCTTGCCGCCGCGCTTCTGCGAGCGGTAGTCGTCCGTCTTGGTGCGCTTGACGTAGCCGCCACGGGTGATCGTGACGACGATGTCCTCCTCGGCGATCAGGTCCTCGATGGACATGTCACCGTCGAAGGGCACCAGCGCCGAGCGCCGGTCGTCGCCGAACTTGTCCACGATCGCCGACAGCTCGGTGCTGATGATGCCGCGCTGGAGTTCGGGCGAGGCCAGGATGCGGTTGTACTCGTTGATCTTCGCCTGGAGCTCGTCGTGCTCCTGGACGATCTTCTGCCGCTCCAGGGCCGCCAGGCGGCGGAGCTGCATCTCCAGGATCGCGTTGGCCTGGATCTCGTCGATCTCCAGCAGGCCCATCAGGCCCTCACGGGCCACGTCGACGGTCGCGCTGCGCCGGATGAGGGCGATGACCTCGTCGATCGCGTCCAGGGCCTTCAGCAGACCGCGCAGGATGTGCGCGCGCTCCTCGGCCTTGCGCAGCCGGAAGCGCGTCCGGCGGACGATGACCTCGATCTGGTGGGTCACCCACTGCTTGATGAACTGGTCCAGCGACAGCGTGCGCGGCACGCCGTCGACCAGCGCCAGCATGTTGGCGCCGAAGTTCGTCTGCAGGTCGGTGTGCTTGTAGAGGTTGTTCAGCACGACCTTGGCGACGGCATCGCGCTTGAGCACGATCACCAGGCGCTGCCCGGTCCGGGAGGAGGTCTCGTCCCGGACGTCGGCGATGCCGCCGACCCGGCCGTCCTTCACCAGGTCGGCGATCTTCTGCGCCAGGTTGTCGGGGTTGACCTGGTAGGGCAGCTCGGTGACGACCAGGCACTGCCGGCCCTGGATCTCCTCGACCTCGACCACCGCGCGCATCGTGATCGAGCCGCGCCCGGTGCGGTACGCCTCCTCGATGCCCTTGCGGCCCACCACCAGGGCGCCGGTCGGGAAGTCGGGACCCTTGATGCGCTCGATGAGCGCCTCCAGCAGGTCCTCGTTGGACGCCTCGGGGTTGGCCAGGTACCACTGGGCGCCCTCGGCGACCTCGCGCAGGTTGTGCGGCGGGATGTTGGTCGCCATGCCGACCGCGATGCCGGCGGAGCCGTTGATCAGCAGGTTGGGGAAGCGCGACGGCAGGACCGTCGGCTCCTGGTTGCGGCCGTCGTAGTTGTCCTGGAAGTCGACGGTGTCCTCGTCGATGTCCCGGACCATCTCCATGGAGAGCGGGGCCATCTTGCACTCGGTGTACCGCATGGCAGCCGCCGGGTCGTTGCCCGGGGAGCCGAAGTTGCCGTTGCTGTCCACCAGCGGCATGCGCATCGACCACGGCTGGGCCAGACGCACGAGCGCGTCGTAGATCGAGGAGTCGCCGTGCGGGTGGTACGTACCCATGACGTCACCGACGACACGGGCGCACTTGTAGAAGCCGCGCTCCGGGCGGTAGCCGCCGTCGTACATCGCGTACAGCACACGGCGGTGGACGGGCTTGAGGCCGTCCCGGACGTCGGGCAGCGCGCGCGACACGATGACGGACATCGCGTAGTCCAGGTAGCTGCGCTGCATCTCCGTCTCGAGGCCCACGGGCTCGATACGCATGGTGTCCGTCACCGCGGCGGCGCCCTCGGGGCCCTCGGGCGTGGCAGGGGTGGGGTTCTCCCCGCCGGAGACAGGGGAATTCTCGTCGGCCATTGCTGGTCAAAGTCCTTTCGGGCGGCGGCTGATGGGGGCCGACTCAGATGTCGAGGAAGCGGACATCCTTGGCGTTGCGCTGGATGAAGGAGCGCCGGGCCTCGACGTCCTCGCCCATCAGCACCGAGAACAGGTCGTCGGCGAGGGCCGCGTCGTCCAGGGTGACCTGGCCGAGCACGCGGTGGTCGACGTCCATCGTGGTGACCCGCAGTTCCTCGGCGTTCATCTCGCCGAGGCCCTTGAAGCGCTGGATCGAGTCCTCGCGCACGCGCTTGCCGTTCTGGCGGCCCAGCTCGATCAGGGCGTCGCGCTCGGAGTCCGAGTACGCGTACTCGAAGTCGTCCCGGCCCCACTTGATCTTGTAGAGCGGAGGACGGGAGAGGTACACGTGGCCCGCCTCGACCAGCGGCCGCATGAAGCGGAACAGGAAGGTCAGCAGCAGGGTGTTGATGTGCTGGCCGTCCACGTCGGCGTCGGCCATCAGGATGATCTTGTGATAGCGCAGCTTCGAGATGTCGAAGTCCTCGTGCACACCGGTGCCGAAGGCCGAGATCAGCGCCTGGATCTCCGTGTTCTGCAGGATCTTGTCGATCCGCGCCTTCTCCACGTTCAGGATCTTGCCGCGGATCGGGAGGATCGCCTGGTACTGCGGGTTGCGGCCGGACTTGGCCGAGCCGCCGGCGGAGTCACCCTCGACGATGAAGATCTCGCACTTGGCGGGGTCGTTGGACTGGCAGTCGCTCAGCTTGCCCGGCAGCGACGCCGTCTCCAGCAGGCCCTTGCGGCGCGTCAGATCGCGCGCCTTGCGGGCGGCGACACGGGCGGTGGCCGCCTGGATCGACTTGCGGATGATGTCCGCGGCCTCGTTGGGGTTGCGGTCCAGCCAGTCCGTCAGGTGCTCGTGCACGACCTTCTGGACGAAGGTCTTCGCCTCGGTGTTGCCGAGCTTGGTCTTGGTCTGGCCCTCGAACTGCGGCTCGCCCAGCTTGACCGAGATGATCGCGGTCAGGCCCTCGCGGATGTCCTCGCCGGTGAGGTTGTCGTCCTTCTCCCGGAGCAGCTTCTTCTCGCGCGCGTACTTGTTGACCAGCGTGGTCAGCGCGGCGCGGAAGCCCTCCTCGTGGGTGCCGCCCTCATGGGTGTGGATGGTGTTGGCGAAGCTGTAGACACCCTCGCTGTACTGGGTGTTCCACTGCATCGCGACCTCGACGGAGAGCATCCGCTCCTTGTCCTCCGCGTCGATGTCGATCACCGACGGGTGGACCGTCTCGCCCTTGCGCGAGTTCAGGTACTTCACGAAGTCGACGATGCCGCCCTCGTAGTGGTACGCGACCGAGCGCGGCTGGCCCTCGTTCTCCACGTCCGCGTGCTCGGGGCGCTCGTCGGTGAGCGAGATGGTCAGGCCCTTGTTCAGGAAGGCCATCTCCTGGAAGCGGCGCGAGAGCGTCTCGAAGGAGTACTCGAGGGTCTCGAAGATGTCCCCGTCGGCCCAGAAGGTCACCGAGGTGCCGTTCTCCGAAACCTCCTCGTTCTTCTGCAGCGGGGCGGTCGGGACGCCCATCTTGTAGTCCTGGGTCCAGCGGAAGCCCTCACGCTTGACCTCGACCGCGACCTTCGTCGACAGGGCGTTCACCACGGAGACGCCGACGCCGTGCAGACCGCCGGAGACGGCGTAACCGCCGCCGCCGAACTTGCCGCCGGCGTGGAGGACGGTCAGCACGACCTCGACGGCGGGCTTGCCCTCCGACGGCACGATGTCCACGGGGATGCCGCGGCCGTTGTCGATGACGCGCACGCCGCCGTCGGGGAGGATCGTGACGTTGATGGTGTCCGCATGACCGGCCAGCGCCTCGTCGACGGAGTTGTCGACGACCTCGTACACCAGGTGGTGCAGGCCGCGCTCGCCCGTCGAGCCGATGTACATGCCCGGGCGCTTGCGAACCGCGTCCAGGCCCTCCAGGACGGTGATCGCGCTGGCGTCGTACGCCGCGCCTGAGGCGGGCGCGGCGGAGCCGTCAGCTGCGGACGTATTGATCTCGTTGGGGTTGCCGGAATCGGCCACGAAGCGCCCTTTCTGGCACAGCACGAGCCGGGTCCCGCGGGGCGGAACCGGCTTCATCACTCGACATCTTCGACTGGTCCCGCTGGGGTCCCCCGGTGCCGGAGGCCAGGGGCGGGCGGTACAGCCACCAGTCTACCGGTAGCGCCGACATAGATGGGGCTTTGGCGGTACCTGAGTTCCCGTGTGCCCGACTGAAGTACCTCCTGCCGACTCCCCACACGCGGACCGGGTCTCAAAACGGCTCACGCGGGCGCACAGGGCTTCGACCCGATTACGCACAGCAGGTTTCCGGCCTATCCGTACGTATCGCCCGGCCCGCGGCTCCCGGGAGCACGCAGCCGCCCGTACGAACGCACCGGTCCCCCCGGTCCCAGGACCTTGATCAGTTTCACGGTGCCGTGCCCGAGATCGGCGTTCAGCCTGGCCACCAGCGTCGGGGCGAGCAGCCGCAGCTGCGTCGCCCAGGCCGTGGAGTCGCACTGCACGGTGAGGACGCACTCCTCCTCGTCGTACCGCTGGGGCTGGCAGTGGAGAGCCACGTCGTCACCCACGAGCTCCGGCCAGCGGCCCATCACGCCGCCCACCGCCGCCGGGGCCTCCCAGCCGCGCTCCGTGATCAGCCGGCTGATCGCGGCGCCCAGGGGCAGCGGATCCCGCCCGTCCGCCCGCGCGCCGCTGCGCAACCCTCCGCGCCGGGCCTGCTTCTTCTGCTGCGCGGCCGCGCCCCTGGCGCGGGCCTGCTCCTTGGCGGCGCGCAGCGCGACCCTGGCCAGGTCGACGCCGGTCACCGGCTTCTCCCCGGCGGCCGTCCCCTGCCCCGGCTGCTGCTGATCCGTCATGCCCGCTCCACGCCGCCGTCCTCCACCGCGTACCGGGCGCCGATCAGCACGTCCGGCACGTCGTCGTCCACCGCCGCCGTCACCAGGACCTGCTCACCGGGTGCCACCAGCTCCGCCAGCCGGGCGCGGCGCCGGGCGTCGAGCTCGGCGAAGACGTCGTCCAGCACCAGCACCGGCTCGCCGCCGTCGGCACGCAGCAGGTCGTACGAGGCGAGGCGCAGCGCCAGCGCGTACGACCAGGACTCTCCGTGGCTCGCGTACCCCTTGGCGGGGAGCTGGCCCAGCTTGAGGGAGAGGTCGTCCCGGTGCGGGCCGACCAGGGTCACGCCCCGCTCGATCTCCTGCTTGCGTGCTTCGCCCAGGGCCTCCAGCAGCAGTCCGTACAGCTCCTCGCGGCCCGACGCCCCGGCGATCCGTTCGCCGATCGAACTGCGGTACTCCAGGACGACCGGGCCGCCGCCCGGTGCCAGCTGCTCGTACGCCTTGTCCGCCAGCGGCTGCAGGGCGTGGGTGAGGTCCAGGCGCTGCGCCAGCAGCTCGGCACCGGCCCTGGCCAGGTGCTGGTCCCAGATGTCGAGCGTGGACAGGTCGCCCCCGCGGCCGCCGTGGCGGCGGGCCACGGCGGCGGATTTCAGCAGGGTGTTGCGCTGCTTGAGGACCCGCTCGTAGTCGCTGCGGACGCCCGCCAGCCGGGGTGCCCGGGCGGTGAGCAGTTCGTCGAGGAAGCGCCGGCGCTCCCCGGGGTCGCCCTTGACCAGGGCCAGGTCCTCGGGGGCGAAGAGCACCGTCCTGACTATCCCCAGCAGGTCGCGCGGGCGGACCTGGGAGGAGCGGTTGAGCCGGGCCCGGTTGGAGCGGCCCGGGTTGATCTCCAGCTCGATCAGCTGCTGCCGCTCGCCCTGCGTCACGGACGCCCGCACGATCGCCCGGTCCGCGCCCATCCGCACCAGCGGGGCGTCGTTCGCGACGCGGTGGCTGCCGAGGGTCGCCAGATAGCCGATGGCCTCGACCAGATTGGTCTTGCCCTGGCCGTTGGGGCCGACGAAGGCGGTGACGCCCGGGTCGAGCGGGACCTCGACCCGGGCGTAGGAACGGAAGTCGGCGAGCGACAGATGCGCGACGTGCATGGCTGCGCGCCGCCTCCTTCCCGTGGGTGTGACTAGTGCTTCTCGACGGCGTGGCCGCCGAACTGGTTGCGCAGCGCGGCGATCATCTTCATCTGCGGGGAGTCGTCCTGGCGGGACGCGAAGCGGGCGAAGAGCGACGCGGTGATCGCGGGGAGCGGCACGGCGTGGTCGATGGCGGCCTCGACGGTCCAGCGGCCCTCGCCCGAGTCCTCCGCATAGCCCTTGAGCTTGTCGAGGTGCTCGTCCTCGTCGAGGGCGTTGACGGCCAGGTCCAGCAGCCAGGAGCGGATGACGGTGCCCTCCTGCCAGGAGCGGAACACCTCGCGCACGTCGGTGACCGAGTGGACCTTCTCCAGCAGCTCCCAGCCCTCGGCGTAGGCCTGCATCATGGCGTACTCGATGCCGTTGTGGACCATCTTCGCGAAGTGGCCGGCGCCGACCTTGCCCGCGTGGACGGAACCGAAGCTGCCCACCGGCTTGAGGGCGTTGAAGACCGGCTGCACCTTCTCGACGTGCTCGGCCTCGCCGCCGTACATCAGCGCGTAGCCGTTCTCCAGGCCCCAGACGCCGCCGGAGACACCGCAGTCGACAAAGCCGATGCCCTTGGCGGCCAGTTCCCCGGCGTGCTTCTCGTCGTCCGTCCAGCGGGAGTTGCCGCCGTCGACGACGACGTCACCGGGGGAGAGCAGCTCACCGAGCTCATCGATCGTCGACTGGGTCGCGGCGCCGGCCGGCACCATCACCCACACCACACGCGGGGCCGCGAGCTTGTCCACAAGTTCCTGCAGGCTGTGGACATCGGCGAGATCCGGATTGCGGTCGTAGCCGATGACGGTGTGACCGGCTTGGCGGATGCGCGTGCGCATGTTCCCGCCCATCTTGCCGAGACCGATGAGACCGAGCTCCATCGTTGATCCTTCGTTCGAAGCCTGCCTGACCTACGTCGAGCCTACGTCGGCTCCCGCAGGGCGACGCGACCGGACAGGCCTCGCGTCAGCCGGACAGCCGGACCGGCATGATCAGGTACTTGTACGCGTCGTCGGCCTCGGCGTCGACGGCCGGACGGCCGCTGAGCAGCGCCGGCTTCGTCGAGGTGGTGAACGACAGCTGCGCCACCGGCGAGTCGATCGCGCTCAGGCCGTCCAGCAGGAACGTCGGGTTGAAGGCGATCGAGATGTCGTCGCCCTCCAGCTTCGCGTCCACCCGCTCCACAGCCTGTGCGTCGTCGCTGGAACCGGCCTCCAGGGTCAGCACGCCCTGCTCGAAGCTCAGCCGGACCGGCGTGTTGCGCTCGGCCACCAGGGCCACGCGCTTGACGGCCTCGACGAAGGGGGCGGTCTCGATCACCGCGACGGAGTTGAACTCGGTCGGGAAGAGCGTCCGGTACTTCGGCAGATCGCCCTCGAGCAGGCGGGTGGTGGTGCGGCGGCCCGCGCCCTCGAAGCCGATCAGGCCCTCGCCCGCGCCGGAGCCGGCCAGGGCGATGGCGACCGAGTCGCCGTTGGTGAGGGACTTGGCGGTGTCCAGCAGCGTCTTGGCGGGCACCAGGGCGACCGCGGAGATGTCCGGGGTCTCCGGCTTCCACAGGAACTCGCGGACCGCGAAGCGGTAGCGGTCGGTGGCGGCCAGGGTGACGGTGTCGCCCTCGATCTCGATCCGCACACCGGTCAGCACCGGCAGGGTGTCGTCACGGCCGGCGGCGATGGCGACCTGGGCGGCGGCCGCGGCGAAGACCTCGCCGGGGACGGTGCCGGAGGCGGTGGGCATCGCGGGCAGCGCCGGGTACTCCTCCACAGGCAGGGTGTGGAGTGTGAATCGCGAGCTGCCGCAGACGACGGTGACCCGCACGCCGTCGGTGGAGATCTCCACAGGCCTGTTGGGAAGTGCCCGCGAGATGTCGGCGAGCAGCCGGCCGGAGACGAGGACGGTGCCGTCCTCCTCCACGTCCGCCTCGACGGACACCCGGGCCGAGACCTCGTAGTCGAAGCCGGACAGGCTCAGCTGGCCCGCCTCGGCCTTCAGCAGCAGGCCCGCCAGGACCGGCACCGGGGGACGGGCCGGGAGACTGCGGGCCGCCCAGGCCACTGCCTCCGCGAGTACATCGCGCTCCACCCGGATCTTCACCGGAACCGCCTCCTGCTGTTGCTGGCTGTCTGTGGCCGACTCTCTTGGCCCTGCTGGCCCTCTTGCCGGGAACAGTCTGACAGCCGCCACGGACATGCGGTGCGGGTTGGGGTCAAGCCGGAGGGCGGGGAGGCCGACGGCCCGCGGCTCGGTTGTGCACAGGACCCACTTCGAAGCAGATTCCCCGGTAACTATCCCTGGTCGTAGTAATAGGGGGTGTGGATACCGTGGATAAGTGGTTCCGGTGCAGGTCAGGCCCTGTTTTTTGTCCACCGCGCCTGTGGGCGGAGCCCGTGGACAACCGGGCCGTTCTGTGGACGGCCGAAAGTTGTGCACACGCGATTCACAGGAGACCCCCGGTTCTCCCCAGCGCTGTCCCCAGGAATACCCGGGTTCTCCCCAGCCCAACCCACCACGTTGGTGTGATGCGGTTCACTCCGACCGGTGAGCGGGTGTGTTCCGTTGCCGAACAGTGGACAGCACTGTGGAGAAGCGGCCCCCGACTGGGGACAACGTGCCCCATCCTGTGGGCGAGCGGTGGACAACCGTGAGGGCGGTCCTGTGGGCGGCCGGAGCGTCCACAGTCTGTGGATCCCGGTTGCCCACAAATCCACATGGCTCCCAGCAGCCCGAATGAGTATCCCCCGGCCCGGCCTGTGGACACGTTCTGGACAACCCGGGCATCCCCAGGCTGTGGACGGGGGAAATCCGCCCCGACCTGTGGAGAGACGTTCCTGTCCCCAGGCCGCGGCCGGCGCAATCGAACAACGAGAAGCGCCCCGGGAGTTGGCCCGGGGCGCTGTGGACGGACGAGAGGGCGTGCGGGAAGGCCCGCGTCAGCTCTTGATGCGGTTGGTGAGCTCGGTGACCTGGTTGTAGATGGACCGCCGCTCGGCCATCAGGGAGCGGATCTTGCGGTCCGCGTGCATGACGGTCGTGTGGTCGCGGCCGCCGAACAGGGCGCCGATCTTGGGCAGCGACAGGTCCGTGAGCTCACGGCACAGGTACATGGCGATCTGCCGGGCCGTGACGAGCACCCGGCTGCGGGAGGAGCCGGAGAGGTCCTCCACGTCCAGCCCGAAGTACGAGGCCGTCTCCGCCATGATCGCCTGTCCGCTGATCTCGGGGACGGAGTCCTCCCCGCCCGGGATCAGGTCCTTCAGCACGATCTCGGTGAGCTGCAGGTCCACCGGCTGCCGGTTGAGGCTGGCGAAGGCCGTCACCCGGATCAGCGCGCCCTCCAGCTCGCGGATGTTCCGCGAGATCCGGGAGGCGATGAACTCCAGCACCTCCGGCGGGGCGTTGAGCTGCTCCTGCACCGCCTTCTTGCGCAGGATCGCGATCCGGGTCTCCAGCTCGGGCGGCTGGACGTCGGTGATCAGGCCCCACTCGAAGCGGTTGCGCAGCCGGTCCTCCAGCGTCACCAGCTGCTTGGGCGGCCGGTCCGAGGAGAGCACGATCTGCTTGTTGGCGTTGTGCAGGGTGTTGAAGGTGTGGAAGAACTCCTCCTGCGTCGACTCCTTGCTCGCCAGGAACTGGATGTCGTCGACGAGCAGGATGTCCATGTCGCGGTAGCGCTTGCGGAACGCGTCCGCCTTGCCGTCGCGGATGGAGTTGATGAACTCGTTGGTGAACTCCTCGGAACTCACGTAGCGCACCCGCGTGCCCGGGTAGAGGCTGCGCGCGTAGTGCCCGATCGCGTGCAGCAGGTGCGTCTTGCCGAGGCCGGACTCCCCGTAGATGAAGAGCGGGTTGTACGCCTTGGCCGGGGCCTCCGCGACGGCGACCGCCGCGGCGTGCGCGAAGCGGTTGGAGGCGCCGATGACGAAGGTGTCGAAGAGGTACTTGGGGTTCAGCCGCGCGGTGGGCTCGGCCGGCCCGCCGGAACCGCTCGTCCCCGCCCCGGCGCCCGAGGGCGAACCGGCACCGTTGCCGCCACCGGTGCGCGGCGTCGGCATGGTCGGCATCTGCGGCGGCACCGGCTCCGGGCGCGCCGGGGGCTGGTGAGCCGGGGGCATCTCGTAGCGCGAGGCGGGTGGCTGGTACCGCTCGCGCTCCTGGTAGTCACCGAACCGCTGCTGCTGCCAGCGGTCCTCGGGGTCGTGGGGCGGCCAGCCGCCCGCACCGCCGCCGGGCCCGACCGCGTGCTCGGGGTAGGCCGGGCGCATCCGCGGGACCTCGCCGTAGCCGTGCGGACGCTCGCCGTACCGGGGGGGCTCCGCGCCGTACCCGAGCGGCTGCGGCTGGGCCTGGGGTTGCGGTTCGGGGGCGACCGGGGCCGGCGGCGCGGGGGCCGCCTCCGGCTCGCCGCCCGAGGCGACGGCGATGGCGATGCCCACGGGGTGACCGAACTCACGGCTGAGGACGTCGGTGATCAGCGGGAGGAGCCGTCCCTCCAGCACGCTCTTGGCGAACTCGTTGGGGGCCGACAGCACCGCCGTGCCCGCGACGAGCGCCAGCGGCTGGGTCCGCTGCAGCCACTCCGCGTCCTTCGGCTTGATGTCATCGCTCTCGGCGAGCAGTTTCTGCAGGACCCTGGGCCACACTGAGGCAAGATCGGCAGTTACGTCAGCCACAGTGCACGCTCTCTCGGTCGCTGGTTGGTGCCGATGGGTCCCACGAAGGTGTGGTTCTTGGGACGGACGGGAATGTTTCGGAGTTGAGCCACGGTAGTCAGCGCGGCCTGCCTGGTTCAAGTCGTTGTCCACAGGGTGTGCAAAACCACGTCCGGATGGCGGCGTCCCCTGTCCGTCACCGAGGCTGGTTTGACCTGACGGCGCGGCCCCGCGTACCGTAACCAGGTCGAGTTGTCGATGGCTGCTGCCGCCTGCCTACCGATGGGCGAGGATCACTCCGGTGATCGTCAAGCGGTGCACACCTGAATGTTTCGCGAGTTCTCTCGTGGGCGCACGGTGACAGCCAGGCGACGCCCCGCCAACACACGATTCATCCTGGAGCCCCCGAGTGAGCAAGCGCACCTTCCAGCCGAACAACCGTCGTCGCGCCAAGACCCACGGCTTCCGGCTGCGTATGCGTACGCGTGCCGGCCGCGCCATTCTCGCGACCCGCCGCAGCAAGGGCCGCGCCCGCCTGTCCGCCTGATCGCACCGAAGCGCGAGGTGTAGTCGTGCTGCCCACCGAGAATCGGCTGAGGCGGCGGCAGGACTTCGCGATCGCGGTGCGTCGAGGACGCCGGGCCGGACGTCCACTCCTGGTCGTCCACCTGCGCACCGACAGTGACACAAGGGACCCGCACGCAGCGGGGGGGAGTGCCTCCCCGGCGCGTGCGGGTTTCGTCGTGAGCAAGGCCGTCGGTGGCGCGGTGACCCGGAACCTGGTCAAGCGTCGGCTTCGTCACCTGGTCCGCGAACGTCTGTCCGTGCTGCCCCCCGGTAGCCTGGTAGTCGTACGAGCGCTGCCCGGTGCGGGTGACGCAGACCATTCACAGCTGGCCCGAGACCTGGATGCCGCCCTCGGGAGGCTCCTGGGGGTGGCGCTATGAAGTACCCGTTGCTGGCCTTGATCAAGATTTACCAGTGGACCATCAGCCCGTTGCTCGGTCCGGTCTGCAAGTACTACCCCTCGTGTTCGCACTACGGGTATACGGCGATCGATCGGCACGGCGCGATCAAGGGCACTGCCCTGACCGCGTGGCGGATCCTGCGTTGCAACCCGTGGTCGCTGGGCGGTGTGGACCATGTCCCGCCGCGTAAGCGCCCGCCGTGGCACGCTCGCCTGCGCGAAGCCCTCCGGGGTGACGCACCGGGCGGGTCCGTTACTCCCGAGCCCGTCGAGACGCCTCATGCCCAAGGAGCCTGACCGTGGGGATCTTGAACCCCCTCTACGATGCCGTTTCGTGGATCATTGTCCAGTTCCACTCGCTGTACGGCCTCGTCTTTGACAAGGACGGCGGACTGGCCTGGGGCCTGTCGATCGTCTCCCTGGTGGTCCTGATCCGGATCTGCCTGATCCCGCTCTTCGTGAAGCAGATCAAGTCGACCCGGAACATGCAGGCGCTCCAGCCCAAGATGAAGGCGATCCAGGAGCGCTACAAGAACGACAAGCAGCGTCAGTCCGAAGAGATGATGAAGCTGTACAAGGAGACGGGCACCAACCCGCTCTCCTCGTGCCTTCCGATCCTGGCGCAGTCCCCCTTCTTCTTCTCGCTGTACCACGTGCTGAGCTACATCGCTCAGGGCAAGCAGGTCGGCGTGATGAGCCAGGACCTGGTCAACAGCGCCCAGAAGGCGCACATCTTCGGCGCCCCGCTCGCCGCGAAGTTCACCGACAGCGCCGACAAGCTCGCCTCGCTCGGCGCCTCGGTCACCGACGTCCGCGTGGTCACGGTCATCATGATCGTCCTGATGTCGGCCTCGCAGTTCTACACGCAGCGCCAGCTGATGACGAAGAACGTCGACATGACGGTGAAGACGCCGTTCATGCAGCAGCAGAAGATGCTGATGTACGTCTTCCCGATCATGTTCGCCGTCTTCGGCATCAACTTCCCCGTCGGTGTCCTCATCTACTGGCTGACCACCAACGTGTGGACCATGGGGCAGCAGATGTTCGTCATCCGCCGGAACCCGACCCCCGGCAGCCTCGCCTTCAAGCAGCGCGAAGAGCGCCTGAAGGCCAAGGGCAAGCTGAAGGTCGAGCCCGCCGCCGAGCAGGAGCCGCAGGACGTGGCGCCGGTGAAGCGCACCCAGCCCAAGCGCCAGAGCAAGTCCCAGCGCCAGACGGGCGGCCCCGCGCAGCCGGCCGGTGCCGGCGGCACCAAGCCCAAGCCGGGAGGCGGGGCGGCCGCGGGAACCAAGCCCAAGCCGAGCAGCGGCGCGGACAAGCCGAACCTGTCGAAGAAGAAGTAGCAGAGGAGTCCCGCCGTGACGGACGGCAACACCACCGACGCGCTCACCCGCCTCGAGCAGGAGGGCGAGATCGCGGCCGACTACCTCGAGGGGCTGCTGGACATCGCCGACCTCGACGGTGACATCGACATGGACGTCGAGGGGGATCGTGCTTCGGTCTCCATCGTCGGCGACTCGTCGAGCCGTGACCTCAGCAAGCTCGTCGGCCGGGACGGCGAGGTGCTGGAGGCGCTCCAGGAGCTGACCCGGCTCGCGGTCCACCGGGAGACCGGCGACCGCAGCCGGTTGATGCTGGACATCGCCGGCTTCCGGGCGCAGAAGCGGGCCGAGCTGACGGAGCTGGGCGAGAAGGCGGCCGAGGAGGTCAAGAACTCCGGCGAGCCGGTCAAGCTCAAGCCGATGACGCCCTTCGAGCGCAAGGTCGTCCACGACGCCGTGGCCGCCGCGGGGCTGCGCAGCGAGTCCGAGGGCGAGGAGCCCGAGCGCCGGGTGGTCGTTCTTCCGGCTTCCTGACCTCCCCGGTCTCAGCAGTACTCACTCGGCCCCGTCTGTTCGCAGGCGGGGCCGAACCTTGTCAGCCTGGTGAAGGCCCGAAACAACGGAAGGACGGTTCTCGTGACGGAGGCAGCGGCGGAGCTTCCCCCGGCGCCGGAGGCGGCACGTGAGGTGTTCGGGGAGCGCTTCGCGGACGCGGTGCGGTACGCGGAACTGCTGGCCGATGCGGGCGTGCGCCGCGGGCTGATCGGTCCGCGGGAGGTGCCCCGGCTGTGGGAGCGTCACCTGCTGAACTGCGCGGTGCTCGCCGAGGTGATTCCCCAGGGCGTTTCGGTCTGCGACGTGGGCTCGGGCGCGGGACTCCCGGGCATTCCGCTGGCACTGACCCGGCCGGACCTCAGTATCACCCTGCTGGAACCGCTGCTGCGCAGGACGACCTTCCTCGAGGAGGCCGTGCGGCTGCTGGGGCTGTCCAATGTCGTGGTGGTGCGTGGCCGGGCCGAGGAGATGGTCGGCAAGGTGCCGCCGGTGGACGTGGTGACCGCGCGCGCCGTGGCCCCACTGGACCGCCTCGCCGGCTGGGGGCTTCCGCTGCTCCGTCCGCATGGGGAGATGACGGTCCTCAAGGGAGACACGGCCGAGGAGGAGCTGAAGGCCGCGCGTGCCGCACTGAGCCGCCTCGGTGCGGTGGAGACCTCCGTGGTGCAGGTCGGCGAGGGGATCGTGGATCCGCTGTCGACCGTGGTGCGGGTGCTTGCGGGGGAGAGTCCCGGAGGTGTGCGTGGCGCGACTCGGCGGGCCAAGGCGGCCCGGGCGAGCCGCCGGCGTCAGCACTGACCGTGGCCCCCGCGTGTGCTCCATACAAACGGCCATACGTACATAATCCGGAGTGTCGTGTAGGAAACGGTCGCGGCGCTGCGCATCGTGTTTCACGTGAAACGGCGCTTTCTGCTTCCAGGAATCCTTGGCCGGGCTCGTGCCGCGGCCGAATCGCTCTCTCATCGGACCGCCGAGATGACCCATTCGGTGACTCAACCGGTGGATTCATCCACAGGAGAACGGTCCTCACTGGTTCGCGACCCCGAAAGCATGGCAGGCTCTGTTCATTGCGAGCTTGTAGTCGAGGAGAGTGAATCCTTGCGGTCCGACGCCAACATCGCGGGACCGATGACCGATCCGGTCCCCGGTCCCCGCACCGAGCCGTTCGGGGACGATGTTTCACGTGAAACACCGCCCCCGATGGACGACACCCCCATCGGCCGCGCCGCCCAACTGGCCGTGGAGGCACTGGGGCGGGCCGGTGAAGGACTCCCCCGTCCACCCCAGACCCGAGTGGTCGTGGTCGCCAACCAGAAGGGTGGGGTCGGCAAGACCACCACCACGGTCAACATGGCCGCCTCCCTGGCCCTGCACGGGGCCCGGGTGCTGGTTGTCGACCTCGACCCCCAGGGCAACGCCTCCACCGCCCTCGGGATCGATCACCACTCCGAAGTCCCCTCCATCTACGACGTGCTGGTGGAGAGCAAGCCGCTCTCCGATGTCGTCCAGCCGGTGCCGGACGTGGAGGGCCTCTTCTGTGCTCCCGCCACCATCGACCTCGCGGGCGCCGAGATCGAACTGGTCTCTCTGGTGGCCCGGGAGAGCCGGCTGCAGCGGGCCATCGAGGCCTATGAGCAGCCGCTGGACTACATCCTCATCGACTGCCCGCCCTCGCTCGGTCTGCTGACCGTCAACGCCATGGTGGCCGGCGCCGAGGTTCTCATCCCGATCCAGTGCGAGTACTACGCACTGGAGGGCCTGGGGCAGCTGCTCCGCAATGTGGAGCTGGTCCGGGGCCACCTCAACCCCAAGCTCCATGTCTCCACCATCCTGCTGACCATGTACGACGGCCGGACCCGGCTGGCCTCGCAGGTCGCCGAGGAAGTCCGTACCCACTTCGGCAAGGAGGTGCTGAGCACGAGCATCCCGCGCTCGGTTCGCATCTCGGAGGCCCCCAGCTACGGTCAGACGGTGCTGACCTACGATCCGGGTTCGAGTGGAGCGTTGTCGTACCTTGAGGCGGCACGCGAGATGGCCATGCGTGGCCTGGGACGCACCCAAGAGCTCAAAGAGCTGAACACGTCGGAGGGGAACCAGTGAGTGAGCGACGCAGAGGACTCGGCCGTGGTCTCGGCGCGCTGATTCCCGCCGCACCGAACGGTGCGGACGCGGCAGCTGCGACCGCGGTGGCGACGGCGGTGACCGCCGCGCCGGTCCTGGCGCCGGAACGAGGTGTCGCCGCCGCCAAGGTGGCGGCCCTGGTGGAACAGCAGGGACGTGAGGGGACCGCGGCGATCCCGGTTTCACGTGAAACGCCGGAAGCCATCGCACCCCAGGAGCCGCCCATGGTGGCCGGGGCGTACTTCGCGGAACTGCCGCTGGACGCGATCATCCCCAACCCGCGACAGCCGCGTGAGGTCTTCGACGAGGACGCGCTGGCCGAGCTGGTCACCTCCATCAAGGAGGTCGGCCTTCTGCAGCCGGTCGTCGTCCGTCAGGTCGGGTCGGAGCGCTACGAGCTCATCATGGGCGAGCGGCGCTGGCGAGCCAGCCGCGAGGCGGGCCTGGAGGCCATCCCCGCGATCGTACGGGCCACCGACGACGAGAAGCTTCTCCTGGACGCGCTCCTGGAGAACCTGCACCGTGCCCAGCTGAACCCGCTGGAGGAGGCGGCCGCCTACGACCAGCTCCTCAAGGACTTCGCCTGCACCCACGAGCAGCTCGCCGACCGCATCGGCCGCTCCCGCTCCCAGGTGTCCAACACCCTGCGCCTGCTGAAGCTCTCCGCGCCCGTACAGCGGCGTGTGGCGGCCGGTGTGCTCTCCGCTGGGCACGCCCGCTCCCTGCTCGCCCTGGAGGACGTGGAGGACCAGGACCGGCTCGCCAGCCGGATCGTGGCCGAGGGGCTCTCGGTGCGCGCGGTCGAGGAGATCGTGCATGTGATGAACTCCGAGTCCCAGCCTGCGCGGAAGGCGCCGGCGCCCCGGGCCGGCAAGCGGATGTCCCCCGCCCTGACCGATCTTGCGCTGCGGCTCTCGGACCGCTTCGAGACCCGGGTGAAGGTGGACCTGGGACAGAAGCGCGGGAAGATCGTCGTGGAGTTCGCCTCGATAGAAGATCTGGAGCGCATCCTCGGCTCGATGGCACCGGGCGAGGGCACGGTCCTCGAGCGGTCGCTCACCGAGGAACCCGACGAGGAGGAGTGACCGCCGAGCTCCTCACCGTCGTGTGACGGACCACGACTTCTGAGCGGGTCGCATCCCGAGAGGGATGTGACCCGCTTTTTGCTGGGCCGTTCGTGTTGCTCCGGTGTCGGACTTGTCCGCCCACGGATACGATGCGTACGGGATGGAGCACTACCTCCGGGGAGGGGCTCATGCGATCGGTGCGGCGCGTTGGAGTGGAGCACGATTGGCAGAAGGCCGCCCTCCTCGCAGCGGGGCTTGGGCTGGGCGCCGTGGGTGGCTTCGTCGGCAGTTGGGTCCACGACAGAAACGAGGGTCAGACCTCATGGGGCGTCGGCTCGTTCCGCTCACGCTGGACAACCTCCCGGATCTCCCCAACCGCTGCCGCGCGTGCGTCTTCTGGGAACTCGACCCGGTAAGCGGAGAAGCCGCCGTCCAGGCCGGCAAGCCGGAGCTGGAGAAGGAGGCCTGGATCTCCGCGGTGTTGCTGGAGTGGGGATCCTGCGGCCGCGTCGTCTATGTGGACGAGGTGCCCGCCGGCTTCGTGCTCTACGCCCCGCCGGCCTATGTGCCGCGCTCGACAGCCTTCCCCACGAGCCCCGTCTCCCCCGACGCGGTCCAGCTGATGACCGCCAGGATCCTCCCGGGCTTCCAGGGGCAGGGGCTGGGCCGGGTGCTGGTGCAGACGATGGCCAAGGACCTGGTGCGACGGGGCTTCCGGGCGATCGAGGCTTTCGGTGACGCGCGCTGGGAGGAGCCCGCGTGCGTCCTCCCCGCCGAACACCTGCTGGCCGTCGGCTTCAAGACCGTGCGGCCGCACCCGCGGTTCCCCCGGCTGCGGCTGGAACTGCGGACGACGATCTCCTGGAAGGAGGACGTCGAGATGGCGATTGACCGTCTGCTCGGCGCCGTGCAGAAGGAACCGGCGCTGCGGCCTCTGTGAACGACGAAGGGCCCGCCCCTCACGGGGGCGGGCCCTTTCGTGTCCGTACGCGGTGCTCAGCCGATGAAGTCGGCCAGGTCGCGCTCGATGGCGGCCTTCGGCTTGGCGCCGACGATGGTCTTCACGACCTCACCGCCCTTGTAGACGTTGAGGGTCGGGATCGACATGACGCCGTACTTGGCGGCGGTGACCGGGTTCTCGTCGATGTTCAGCTTGACGATGGTGATCTGGTCGCCGTGCTCCGCGGCGATCGCCTCGAGGGACGGGGCGATCTGGCGGCACGGACCGCACCACTCGGCCCAGAAGTCGACGAGCACGGGCTTGTCGCTCGACAGGACCTCCTCGTCGAAGGTCGCATCGGTCACGGTCTTGGTGTTGCCGGCCACGGCTGTCTCCTCGGTGTGTAGGACGGGTACTTGGTTGTTCGGTGCGGTCAGACGACCGCGGCGGCGGTCTGCTCCGGCTCGCGGGTGTGCGCGCCGCCCGCGTCGCTCAGAGCGGCGAGGTAGCGCTCGGCGTCCAGGGCGGCGGAGCAACCGGTGCCCGCGGCGGTGATCGCCTGGCGGTAGGTGTGGTCCACGACGTCACCCGCGGCGAAGACACCGGGGATCTTCGTACGGGTACTGGGCGACTCGACCTTGAGGTAGCCCTCCTCGTCCAGGTCGAGGACACCCTTGAACAGCTCGGTCCGGGGGTCGTGGCCGATCGCGATGAACAGTCCGGTGACCGGCAGTTCGGAGGTCTCGCCGGACTTGGTGTTCCGCAGGACCAGGCCGGAGAGCTTGCCGTCACCGTTGATCTCGGCGACCTCGTTGTCCCAGAGGAAGGAGATCTTCGGGTCGGCGAAAGCCCGCTCCTGCATGGCCTTGGACGCGCGGAGAGTGTCCCGGCGGTGGACCACCTTCACGCTCTTGGCGAAGCGCGAGAGGAAGGTCGCCTCCTCCAGGGCGGTGTCGCCACCGCCGATGACGGCGATCTCGTGGTCCTTGAAGAAGAAGCCGTCACAGGTGGCGCACCAGGACACACCGCGACCGGAGAGCTGGTCCTCGTTGGGGAGCCCGAGCTTGCGGTGCTGGGAACCGGTGGCGACGATGACGGCCCTCGCCCGGTGGACGGTGCCCGCGGAGTCGGTGACGGTCTTGATGTCACCCTCGAGGTCGACCTCGACGATGTCGTCCGGGATCAGCTCGGCACCGAAACGCTCGGCCTGGGCCCGCATGTTCTCCATGAGGTCGGGGCCCATGATGCCGTCGCGGAAGCCCGGGAAGTTCTCCACCTCGGTCGTGGTCATCAGGGCGCCGCCGGCCGTGACCGCACCTTCGAAGACCAGGGGCTTGAGGGAGGCGCGGGCGGTGTAGAGCGCGGCTGTGTATCCCGCCGGCCCGGAACCGATGATGATCACGTTTCGGACGTCGCTCACGGGTGCTTCCTCGTCTCTGCTGTGCCGACTCGCCGGGTGCCTCGGCGGCGGGACCATTGTCATCCCGCCTAACGGATCCTACGGTCCGGGCATTCCCATCGGCGTGGCGCTAGCGAGGGTATGTCTCCTCGCGGAGGAGGGTGCCCGTGGCAGGCGGCTGCGCGGTGGTGCACGAGGCGTCCACGACGTAGGCGTCGACCAGTGCGGGGTCGCCCTTGTGCGGCAGCACGACCAGATAGGAGTCCATGCGTTCGTACCTGCCCCGTTGGACGGCGATCGGGGTCTCCTGGCGGTCCAGGGCCTCCAGGACACAGGACGGCGTGACGCTGTCCATTCCGACCATCGGGGACTGTCTCGAGGGTTTGCTCTCCGCGTGATCGCTCGTGCCGCGTGTCAGCAGATCGTGTACCTGCACGCCGAGCGTGTCGGCGTCAGCCTTGGCGCCCACGCCGGAGGCCGCCGACGACTGACGGTCGGCGCTCCCCCCTGCGTCCCAGGTGGACTGGGCGAGGAAGGACCCGAGGCCGACCACGGCGGCCGCGGAGGCGGCGACGAGGATTCCCTTCCCCCAGCCTCGACGGGACCGGGCGCCCGGGCGGCCGGGCCCGCTGGGGCCGGCGCCGCGACCGGAGGGCCGTCCGGCGGCCGGCGCGGATGTTTCACGTGAAACACGAGGAGGCTCCGCGGCTTCTGTTTCACGTGAAACATCGGCACCGCCGGATGCGGTGAGCAGTGCCTCCGCGGCGAGCGCGGCATCGATCCGGCCGGCGATGTCGGCGGGCATCCGCGGCGGGCCGGGCAGCGTGCCCAGCAGCCCGCGGATCTCGTCCAGCGAGGCGCGTACGTCGGCGCAGAGCGCGCAGCCGTCGATGTGCCCGCGGACATCGGCCGAGCGCTCGGGCGGGAGGATGCCCTCGGTGAGTGCCGAGATCTCGGCGACCTCGGGGTGCTCGTCCGTACCCGTCGTCGACGTCATGGGTGTCCACCTCCGCCCTGTGTGAAGCCGTGGCCCGGCCGGGCCTCCGTCTCTGGGACGGATGCGTTCTCCGTCCGGTTCCTTCCCCCTGCCTGATCGCCCCTACTCCCCGGCGCGTCCCGCAGGTGGGACAGGAGCGGCAGCAGCCGCGCTCTGCCTCGGGCGCATCTGCTCTTGACCGTCCCCGCCGGCACGTCGAGGACGGCGGCGGCCTCGGCCACGGGGTAGCCCTGCATGTCGACCAGAACCAGGGCGGCCCGCTGTTCCACGGGGAGGGTGGCGAGCGCCCGCAGCAGTTCCCGGTGCAGCTCGCCCCGCTCGGCGGGGGCGGCGGCGGACTCGTGCGGTTCGAGCAGTTCCTCGAACTGCTTCTCGTCCGTGACCGCGGCGGTACGGCGGGAAGCGGCCTTGCGGGCGCGGTCCAGGCACGCGTTCACGGTGATGCGGTGCAGCCAGGTCGTGACGGCCGACTGCCCGCGGAAGGTGTGGGCGGAGCGGAAGGCCGAGACGAGCGCGTCCTGCACGGCGTCGGCGGCCTCCTCGCGGTCCCCCAGGGTCCGCAGCGCCACCGCCCAGAGCCGGTCGCGGTGCCGGCGGACGAGTTCTCCGAATGCGTTCGGGTCCCCCGCGACATGGCGGGCGAGGAGGTCGCTGTCGCCGACCTCCCCGCCTGTGCCCTGCGTGGCCACCATCCCCCTCCCCGCGGGGCTACTGCCCCTCGAACCTCACATTGGTGATGGCTTGCTTGTGGCCGGCGCCGGAGTACCCGTCGGTCTCCGAATAGGGGAGAGCGGTCAGCCAGACCACGACGTAACGCGTCTCCACGGGTGCCTTCAGCGTGAGCTTCGCCGCCTTGCCGTCGGTGGTGACGGTGGCCAGTTTCTTCAGCTGGCTCGGCTCGGCCGTGGAGGCCAGCGAGTCCGCCGCGTAGAGGGTGACCGTCGTGTGGTCGCCGCCGTAGTAGAACTCTATTGATGCCTGGCCGAGCTTCTTCGCCGCTCCGAGGTCGTAGGCGATGCCGACGCCCTTCTTGACGGAGGGGGCGAATTCGGGGCCGTCGGAGAAGCTGTTCGTGCGCCAGTACGTGGACGTCTTGCTGTCGTACGTGGCGCCGACGTCGTTCGGGTGCTGGGCCCCGCCGAAGGGTGCGTACTCGGCCGCCCCCTGGACGGGAAGCGGCTTCAGCGTCACCTGGTTCGCGCCGCCGTTGTCGCTGCCACCGTCGCCGCCCGTGTTGTGGGACGTGGAGGTGCCACCGGACTTCGCCTGGTTCTCGCGGTCCATGAGCGTCTCCGCGAGCTGCCAGCTGCCGAGGCCGAGGGCGACGATGAGGAGGGCCGAGACGGACCACTTGAGGGCCTTGCCGGTGCGGCCGGGCAGGGCCGGCGGCGGCGTGGCGGGGAGGACCGTCGTGACGCCGGGGGACGAGGGCCCCCCGGAGGTCTGGCGGTAGGAGCCCTGCTGGTACGTGGTGCGCGAGTAGGGCGTCATGGTCGGCTCGGGCGGCCGGATCTTGGGGATCGCGGCGACGGCCTTGGCCAGTTCCTCGGGGGTGGTGCAGGGCTCCGGCTCGCGGGAGGCCGTCGCGCCGTCGTTGACGAGGGCACGCATGGCGACCTCCGACAGCCCGCGGTGGACGCCCGCCCGTACCTGGTCGGGCGCGACGAGGCCGACGTCCTTGGGGAGGCCGGTGAGCCCGTGCTCGTCCTTCGGGTACGGCCAGCGCTGGGTGAGCGAGGCGTACAGGAGGGCTCCGATGGCCTCGGTGTCCTCGCGCTGCGGGCGCTCGGAAGAGATGCCGCGCAGCGCGGCGGCGACCGCCAGACCGCGGATGCGGTACTGGCCGGCCTCGGTGCGCAGGACGGCGTCGGGGCCGAGACGGAGATGAGCCAGGCCCTCGCGGTGGGCGGCGGCCATGGCCTGGGAGATCTGGTTGACCATCTGGTGGGCCTCGTGCGGCTCCAGCGGGTCGGCGGCGATCAGGGCGGTGAGTTCCCGTGCGTCGGGGAGCCACTCGTGGATCACGTAGACGAGGTCGTTCTCCTCGACCGCGTCGAGGACCTGCACGAAGCGCGGGTCGCCGAGGAGGGCCGCGGAGCGGGCCGCCGCCAGCACCGAGCGGGCCCGGCTGTGGTCGGCTGGAAGGGTGTGGATGCCCACGGCCCGGCGCAGCTTCTCGTCGACGGCCCTCCAGCTGCTGAAGCCGTCGGCACGGGTGAGGCACTCCTCAAGGCGGTAGCGCCCGGCGAGCTTGTGGCCGCTGTGGAGCTCGGGCGGCTCGGAATGGGTCGGTGCTGTCTCCTCAGGGGGGGTCTGCTGTGGCGCGTCCTGCTCTTCGCTTTGGTCCGTCGCCTCGTCGGCCGTGGCACTTTCCGCATGGGCGGCGAGCTGCTTGTCGCCACCCTCGTTGGCCACTCCGACGGCAGCCGTGCTCCGTTCCGCCACCGTCGTTCCTGCCTCCCCATCCGTTGCAAGATCTGACAACACAGCCGAGGACAATTGTGCCAACAGTCCACCGCTATGCACGACACACGACGGCCCCCGAAGGTTGCGCGGTACGCGCCGTCAGCGGCCCAGCCGGCCCCTGACCATGCCGACCATGGCCGTCATCTCCTCGACGCGCATGCGCTTGGCGGCGATGAAGAAGATTCCGCCCAGCACAGCGGCGCCGAGCACCAGTGACAGCAACGAAGCGGCAGCGCCGTGACCCAGCGAGTGCCAGACACCGTAGACGACGGCGCCGGCACCCGCTGCGGCGGGGATGCACGCGCCGAAGAGCCTGGCGTAGGTGCGGACCACGCGCTTGCCGTCGATGTCGCCACCGAGGCGCCTGCGCAGCCGCTTGACCGCCACTCCGACGCCGATCGCGTAGGCCAGTCCGTAGCCGGCGGCCATGCCGACCACGGCCCACCGGGCGGGCAGCAGGAAGTAGCAGGCGGCGGCCGCGGTGGCGTTGCAGATCGCGACGATGACCGTGTTGTAGAAGGGGGTGCGGGTGTCCTCGTACGCGTAGAAGCCGCGCAGGACGATGTACTGCACAGAGAAGGGGATCAGGCCCAGTCCGAAGGCCATCAGCACGAAGCCGATGTTCACCGCGCCCTCGCCGGAGCTGCTGTAGAGCAGGGTGGCGATGGGGAGGCCGAGCGCGAGGAAGGCGAAGGCGGCGGGCACGATGGCCACGCCCGAGGTCCGCAGGCCGTAGGAGAGGTCGTCGCGGACCGCGGCGGCGTCTCCGTCGGCGGCGGCGCGGGAGATCCGCGGGAGCACGGCCGTCATGACGGAGACGGTGATGATGGCCTGCGGCATCTGCCACAGGAGCAGCGCGTAGTTGAAGGCGGTGATGCCGGTGCCCTCGTGGCCGCCCTTCTCGGCCGCCGAACCGGCAGCCGTGGCGAACTGGGTGAGGACGATCAGGCCGATCTGGTTGGCGAGGACGAAGAAGAAGGTCCATTTGGCCAGCTTCGCCGCGTGGCCGAGGCCGTGGCCGCGCCAGTCGAACCGCGGCCTGATCCGGAATCCGGCCTCGCGCAGGTAGGGGACCATCGCCAGGGCCTGCACGGTCAGGCCCAGCAGGGTGCCGAGGCCGAGCAGGCGGACGCCCTCGGGGGTGATGGTCTGCGAGGAGACGCCGGTGCTGGTGAAGGAGCCGAAGGCCCAGATGAAGGCGCCGAAGGTGGCGATGATGACGACGTTGTTGAGGACCGGGGTCCACATCATCGCGCCGAAGCGGCCGCGGGCGTTGAGGATCTGCCCGAGCACGACGTGCACCCCCATGAAGAACATGGTGGGGATGCAGTAGCGGGCGAAGGTGACCGCGACCTCGAACCTGACCGGGTCGGAGGCGATGTCGTGGGACATCGCCCGGATGAAGAGCGGTGCGGCGATCACACAGACGGCGGTGACGGCCGCCAGACCGACGACGACCAGGGTGAGTAGACGGTTGGCGTACGCCTCGCCGCCGTCCTCGTCGTTCTTCATGGCGCGTACGAGCTGCGGGATGAAGACCGCGTTGATCGCGCCGCCGCCGACCAGGATGTAGATCATCGTGGGCAGGGTGTTGGCGACCTGGTAGCCGTCGTTCAGGGTGCCGACGCCGATCGCGGCGGCCATGACCAGGGTGCGCAGGAATCCGGTGACCCGGGAGACGAGGGTGCCGGCCGCCATGAGGGCGCTGGACTTGAGGATGCTGCCGGCCCGTCCGCCGGACTTCCCGGCCGCGGGCGCCGCCGCGGGCTCGGGCTCCGCGGGGGCGGTCTGCACCGGCTCGTCGCGGAAGAGGTGGGCGTACTCGTCCGGCCGGGCCGGCCTCCCGTCCTCGTCCGGCGCGTTGGAGACCAGCTCGTCGACGCCGACGTAGCGGGTGTTGGCGTCGTCGGCGTACGGCATGCGGTACGGCTCCTGGTGCGCGTACGGCGGCCCGTAGGCGTGCGGCTGGGCCGGCGGGTGCGCGGCGCGGTCGTAGAGCGCCTCGCCCACCGGGTCCTCCACGGTCGGATCCTGCCGCCGGTACGGATCGCGGGCGTAGGTGTCCTGCAGGTACGGGTCGGGCGCGGCAGGGTGCTGCCCGGGCTGCTCGGGGAACCGCTCCCCGGCTTCCCGTTCGCGCTCACCGTCGTACGGTGCGTTCATCTCTGCCCCACCTCATACATCGGCCATGGCTCGCTGGCTATCGGTCCACCTTCTCACCCGTCCCGGACGGGTCCGTACTTTCCGGGGAGGTGTCCGGCGCCAGGTCACCCGGCTGCTCGTCACGGACGCCGTCCCGGTCACCCATGGTGCCTTCGCCGGCGTCGTCCTCGTCCTCGCCCGTCTCCCCGTCGTCGGACGGGTCCGCGTCGTCCCCGGACGGGTCGGCGTCGCCGTCCCCGCCATCGGACGCCGCGCGGCGCTTGCGCTGGTGGTACATCCGGGCACCCGCCAGCACGAGCAGCAGGAGCCCGGCGGCGATCACCAGCATCACAGAGGATGTGATGGAGGTGACATCCACCTGGAAGGTGATGGGCGTGCTGAACTTGGCGCCGTCGGCCGTGTAGAGCTGGGCCGTGATCGTGTTCAGGCCGTTGCGGGCGGCGGTGCCCTCGAACTTCAGGGAGCGGGTGTGGCCGCCCTCGACGGTCACGGCCTGCGCCTCGCCCGGGTTGAGGCTGTTGCCCTGGCTGGAGGTGAGGCGAAGTTCCAGGCCCTGCACGGTCTGGCCGAGCTCGTTCTTCACGGTGACCGGGATGGTCCCGCTGCGGCCCGAGAGCGTGAGCGTTCCGGTCTTGGGGAGCAGGTAGACCAGGCTCATCAGGTCGGACAGGTAGTCGGAGATGGCCGTGCGGTAGGCGGCCGACCTGTGGGCGGAGCCGCGCCACTCGGTGGACATCGAGCGCAGCAGCGCGTTGCCGAAGGGGGTCCGCACCCGGTCGGGCTTGCTCAGGAGGGCCATGAAGTCGTCGAGCTCGCCCTGGGTCGCCTGGATCTGGCGGAAGGCCGCGGTGCTCATCTCCTGCTTGCGCAGGCGCTTGGGGTAGGCGCCGGTGCCGGGCACCTTGCGGTTGGCCCTCGGGTCGGGGGTGGCCTTCGCCGCCGTGGAGAAGTCCGTGGTCTCCGCCCAGCCGCTGCCGGCGACCTCGGTGATGGCCTGGGCCATGGCCTGGGCCTGTGAGGCCTTGGCCATGCGCTGCGGGGCGACGACGACGCTGCGCTGCCGGTCGGGCGCCTGCATCGTGATCATCAGGGTCTGTGCCAGGTACTTCTGGATCGCGAGGGTCGAGGAGCCGGCCCTCGTCATGTCGCCCTGGAAGGCCTTGGAGAGCCCGGCATCGGCGACGACCGCCGTGGTGCCCCCGCCGATGGGCCGTGCCGAGGTGGGGGTGTAGTTGAGGTCGCCGGGCTCGCCGAGGCTGTCGCTGCGGGCGATCACCTTGTCGGCGCCGGCCGAGGTGGCCACGTCGACGATGGAGGGGTCGACGGCGCCCTCGACGGGCCAGGAGATGTCCGTGTCGGGGGTGACCTGGCCGTTGAGGACGACCTCGACGGTGGTCGTCGCGAGTTCCGTGGCTGTTTTGAGGTGGTTCAGGGTGCCGGGGACGCTCTTGCCGCGGTGGGCGATGGAGGCGATGTCGGGGTCGGCGAAGGGCAACGCGACGACCTCCTTCCCGACCACGGCCTCCTTGAGGCTGTTCAGCCAGCGCTTCGCGTTCTCGGTGCCGGTGCCCGCCGTGGTGTGATCGAGATCACCGCCGGGACCGGCGACCTGGTACCGGCGCGTCATCGCGTCGACCGTGGAGAGCAGATCCGGGTCGATGACCCAGGTGACGGGCAGATCCCGGCCGAGGGCCACCATCTGCTGCAGACGGCCACCGGGCGCCAGGTCCCCGGCGAGGTCGTCGTCGAGGAAGATCGGGCTCTGCTGGTCGTCGCTCTCGCTGCGCACGGCGAGGTGCGGGCGGTCGATCAGCGGCCACAGGAAGGTGTAGCGGGTCGGCTTGGCATCCCCGTCGGGGTACCAGGGGAGGAAGGTCCGCTCGATGCCGAGGTACTCGTCGTAGCCGCGGTTGCGGGTCTGCCCGGTAAGGGAGACCCCGAGCTGGTAGACGCCGTCCGGGCCCAGGTCGAGATCCTTGACCGGCACCTTCAGGGTGAAACTGCGGCTGATGCCGGCGGGCAGGTCGTCGACCGGCACGGTGTGCCCGGCGATCTCCCCGCCGTCGGCCAGGGTGTGGGGCGCACTGGTGGACACGGCGTTGATGGCGCTGCGGCTGTCCAGCGGGCCCTGGGGGGCGATCTCCACGCCGACGTGGGCGCCGCTGACGGTGTGCTTGCTCTTGTTGGTGACGGTGCCCGTCACCGTGAGGGTGTCGCCCTTGGTCGGGGCGGTGGGGGACAGCGAGTTCACCGACACGTCCACGGTCCGGCCGTTGGGGGTCTCGGCGTACGCCGCGGGGGCCGTACGGGCCTGGACCAGGCCGGTGAACAGGGTGGCGCCCACGAGCAGCGCCGTGGCCCGGCGCAGCCTCGAACGGGCCGGAGTTCCTCCGGGGTGCTGTGCCGCCTCGCCCACGCGCTGGCCGTCCCTCGTCGTCATCGGATGTGCGTCCTGGAATGGTAACGATGCTCGATGACCCAAAGTGCTGTGAGTGGGCCACAAGATCGATACAGTCCGGGGGCGGGAAGGCGTCGCGCATGATCGCGGGAGCCGGTAAACCGGTCCGCCGCGGGGCGCATGGGCACGTACCCTTTTCTGTTGTGCCGAATGCCAACAACGCCCCCCAGACCCTGAAGCCCGCGCCCGTGATCGCGCCGGTGGCCGAGGACCTCGGTCGCCGCTTCAAGGACGCCGGATTCCGGCTTGCCCTCGTCGGCGGCTCGGTCCGCGACACCCTCCTCGGCAGGCTCGGCAACGACCTCGACTTCACCACCGACGCTCGGCCCGACCAGGTGCTGAAGATCATCCGCGGATGGGCAGAGGCCGTCTGGGAGGTGGGCATCGCCTTCGGCACGGTCGGGTGCCGCAAGGGCGGCTACCAGATCGAGGTGACCACGTACCGATCCGAGGCCTACGACCGGACCTCGCGCAAGCCGGAGGTCTCCTACGGGGAGACGATCGAGGAGGACCTGGTCCGCCGGGACTTCACCGTCAACGCGATGGCGGTCTCGCTGCCGGAGGCGGAGTTCGTCGACCCGTACAGCGGGCTCGGCGACCTCGCGCAGCGGCTCCTACGTACTCCGGGCACCCCGGAGGAGTCCTTCTCCGACGATCCGCTGCGGATGATGCGTGCCGCGCGCTTCGCCGCCCAGCTGGACTTCGAGGTGGCACCCGAGGTCGTCACGGCGATGACGGAGATGGCCGACCGCATCGAGATCGTCTCCGCCGAGCGCGTCCGGGACGAACTCAACAAGCTGATCCTCTCCGACCACCCCCGCAAGGGCCTGCAGCTGCTGGTGCAGACCGGCCTGGCCGCACGGGTCCTCCCGGAGCTGCCGGCGCTGCGCCTGGAGCGGGACGAGCACCATCGCCACAAGGACGTCTACGACCACACGCTGACCGTCCTGGACCAGGCGATGGCGCTGGAGACCGAGGGGCCGGACCTGGTCCTTCGCCTTGCCGCGCTGCTGCACGACATCGGCAAGCCGCGCACCCGGCGCTTCGAGTCCGACGGGCGGGTCTCCTTCCACCACCACGAGGTGGTCGGCGCCAAGATGACCAAGGGGCGGCTGACCAAGCTCAAGTACCCGAACGACATCATCAAGGACGTCGCCCGGCTGGTGGAGCTGCATTTGCGCTTCCACGGCTACGGGACCGGGGAGTGGACCGACTCCGCCGTCCGGCGCTACGTCAGGGACGCCGGACCGCTGCTCGACCAGCTGCACAAGCTGACCCGCTCCGACTGCACGACCCGCAACAAGCGCAAGGCCGCGGCCCTGGCGCGAACCTACGACGGGCTCGAGGAGCGGATCGCGCAGCTGAAGGAGCAGGAGGAGCTGGACGCGATCCGGCCGGACCTGGACGGCAACCGGATCATGGAGATCCTGGGCATTTCGCCGGGGCCCGAGGTCGGCAAGGCGTACAACCACCTGCTGGAGCTGCGCCTGGAGAACGGCCCGCTGGGCGAGGAGGCCGCCGTGGCCGCGCTGAAGGAGTGGTGGGCCGCGCAGGTCTGAGCGCACCCCGTCCGGGCGCCGGACGCACCGAGGGGGCCGTGTTTCACGTGAAACACGACCCCCTCGGCTTTGGCGGTGTACCCGCATCACCCGGCGATGAGCTGCAGGCGGTGCGCCTGCTTCCTGTGAAACGGGTGGACGCTCGGTGATCTTCGTGTTTCACGTGAAACGGCGCGAGGTTCTGGCGGTGCCGAACGCCACCGCGGCGTAGATCGCGGAGAGTCCGAGGAGGAGTCCCGCGGAGCGGCCGTCCGGCGGGAGGACCAGAGCGCAGATGGCCGCGGCGCCGACGAAGGCGACATTGAACAGCACGTCGTAGATGGAGAAGATCCGCCCCCGGTAGGCGTCGTCGATCGAGGACTGGACCACCGTGTCCGTGGCGATCTTCGCTCCCTGGGTGGCCAGCCCCAGCACGAAGGCCGCCGCCAGTACCGGGGCCGGCTCGAAGGGCAGGCCCAGTCCGGGGAGCAGGACGGCCGCCGCACCCGCGCAGACGGTGATCCATCCGAAGGTGCCGAAGCGGCCCGTGGCCCAGGGGGTGACGACGGCCGCCGTGAAGAAGCCGGCACCCGAGACGGCGACCGCCAGGCCGAGGAGCGCTAGTCCGTCCGCCGTGCCGTGATCCGTACCGTCGGACCCCGACCATGCGTAGCGGCACAGCATCAGCACCATCACCGTGAGCCCGCCGTAGCAGAAGCGCATCGCCGTCATCGCGGCCAGGGCACGTGCCGCGTGAGGTCGCCGGCGCAGGTGCCCCAGGCCGTGCACCAGGCCGCGGAAGGTGCTGAGCAGCGCCTCGCCCACCCGTGGCTGGACGCGGGACGGATCCGGTCCCAGCAGGTCCCGCCCCAGGGCGAGTGCGGTGAGACCGGCACAGAGATAGAGGACGGCGCCCAGCACCACGACCAGGACATCGGAGCGCATGCCCCCGGGCACCACCAGATGCATCAGGAAGGCCGCCCCGCCGCCCGCCGTGGCAGCGAGGGTGCCCGCGGTCGGGGAGAGCGCGTTCGCCATGACCAGACGCTCCCCGTCGACGACGCGGGGCAGGGCGGCCGACAGGCCGGCGAGCACGAAGCGGTTGATGCCGGTGACCGAGAGGGCGGACAGGTAGAAGAGCCAGTCCGGAACGCGCAGCAGCATCAGCACGGCCGTGCCGAGGGAGAGCGCCGCTCGCAGCAGGTTGCAGTGGAGGAGGACCTGCCGGCGCCGCCAGCGGTCCAGCAGGACGCCCGTGAACGGCCCCAGAAGCGAGTACGGCAGCAGCAGGACCGCCATCGCGGAGGCGATGGCGGCCGGCGAGGCCTGCTTCTCCGGGGAGAAGACCACATAGGCCGCCAGCGCCACCTGGAAGACCCCGTCGGAGAGCTGGGACAGCAACCGCACCGCCAGCAGCCGGCGGAAGTCCCGGAAGCGCAGCAGCACACGGAGATCACGGACAACGGGCATGCGCACAGCCTCACATGACGCGCAGGCCCCCGGGTGCCATACCCGGGGGCCTGCGCGGTCGCGTCGTACGACGAGTGGTGACGGGGGTTAAGCCGCTGTTCAGCGCTCGACCTCGCCGCGGATGAACTTCTCCACGTTCTCGCGGGCCTCGTCGTCGAAGTACTGCACCGGCGGGGACTTCATGAAGTAGGAGGACGCCGACAGGATCGGGCCGCCGATCCCGCGGTCCTTGGCGATCTTCGCCGCGCGCAGCGCGTCGATGATGACACCCGCGGAGTTCGGGGAGTCCCAGACCTCGAGCTTGTACTCCAGGTTCAGCGGGACGTCGCCGAAGGCACGGCCCTCGAGGCGGACGTACGCCCACTTGCGGTCGTCCAGCCAGGCCACGTAGTCCGAGGGGCCGATGTGGACGTTCTTCTCACCCAGGTCGCGGTCGGGGATCTGGGAGGTGACGGCCTGCGTCTTGGAGATCTTCTTGGACTCCAGGCGCTCGCGCTCGAGCATGTTCTTGAAGTCCATGTTGCCGCCGACGTTCAGCTGCATGGTGCGCTCGACGATGACTCCGCGGTCCTCGAAGAGCTTGGTGAGCACGCGGTGCGTGATGGTGGCGCCGACCTGCGACTTGATGTCGTCACCGACGATCGGCACACCGGCCTCGGTGAACTTGTCCGCCCACTCCTTGGTGCCGGCGATGAAGACCGGGAGGGCGTTGACGAAGGCGACCTTGGCGTCGATGGCGCACTGCGCGTAGAACTTCGCCGCGGCCTCGGAACCCACGGGCAGGTAGCAGACGAGCACGTCGACCTGGCGGTCCTTGAGGACCTGCACGACGTCGACCGGCTCCTCGGCGGACTCCTCGATGGTCTCGCGGTAGTACTTGCCGAGACCGTCCAGGGTGTGGCCGCGCTGGACGGTCACGCCCTTCTGCGGCACGTCGCAGATCTTGATGGTGTTGTTCTCACTGGCACCGATGGCGTCCGCGAGGTCGAGACCGACCTTCTTCGCGTCGACGTCGAAGGCAGCGACGAACTCGACATCACGCACGTGGTAGTCGCCGAACTGCACGTGCATGAGGCCAGGCGCGCGGCTGGCCGGGTCGGCGTCCTTGTAGTACTCGACACCCTGCACCAGCGAAGCGGCGCAGTTGCCCACGCCAACGATGGCTACGCGAACCGAACCCATTCCGGTTGCTCCCTGTTTGATCGTCACGCGGGTCCCCGGCGCGTGCCGGGTCCGCCGTTTTCCTGTTGGTTGTCCTGCTCGGCATCGGCGGACGGAGCGGCCGGGGGCTGCTTGCCGCGCCCCGCCCGCTCGGTCTCGATCAGCTCGTTCAGCCAGCGGACCTCTCGCTCCACCGACTCCATGCCGTGCCGCTGCAGCTCGAGCGTGTAGTCGTCGAGCCGCTCACGGGTACGCGCGAGGGACGCGCGCATCTTCTCCAGGCGCTCCTCGAGGCGGCTGCGCCGCCCCTCGAGGACACGCATCCGTACGTCCCTGGACGTCTGGCCGAAGAAGGCGAAACGAGCCGCGAAGTGCTCGTCCTCCCACGCGTCAGGCCCGGAGTGGGCGAGGAGCTCTTCGAAGTGCTCCTTGCCGGCCGCCGTCAACCGGTACACGATCTTGGCCCGTCGGCCGGCCAGCGGCGCGGCGAGCGGATCGGGTTCAGGGCCGGTCTCCTCGACCAGATAGCCCTGAGTGACCAGTGTCTTGAGGCAGGGGTAGAGGCTGCCGTAGCTGAACGCGCGGAACACACCGAGCGAGGTGTTGAGCCGCTTGCGCAGCTCGTAACCGTGCATCGGGGATTCGCGCAGCAGGCCCAGGACGGCGAACTCGAGGATGCCGGAGCGTTTGCTCATGCCCTCGTTTCCCTCCCGTCCGTGCCGTCGTCGCCTCTTATCTCGCCGTGATGTATCGGCTCGATACATCGAGACGATAGAACGAGTTCCGGGGTACGGCAAGACGGCTCACGGTGACCGGCGTCACATCACGAAATCTGTCCACCGTCAACCGCCCGGAATGTGATGAACATCTGGCTAGAACCTCTTTTGACCGTGCGTACTCTGTTCGCCATGCAGAGCACCGGGAACCGTGTGACCTCAGTGAGCGTCCTTGTCCCCGGTGCAGTGCGGGCATCGCACGCCGGGGGGACCGGAAATCAACTGCCGCTTTCAGGCGATTCCGCCTGTCCTAGGAGTAGCTGTTCATGAGCGAGCACCGTCGCAAGCCGCCGCAGTCGCCCGGCGACGGCCGGGCAGCCGCCCGGCGCGGCGCGCAGCAGCCCCCGCCGCCAGGCGGTCGGCGGGCCGCTGGGCCGCCGAGGCCGCAGCCGCATGGAGCCGGTTCGGGGCAGGGCCACGGCCCGCGCCAGGGAATGGGACAACCCCCCCGCCAGGGTGCGGGGGCGGGTACGGGGGGCCGCGCGAGCACCGGCGGCCGGGCCCGGGGGGCCGAGCCGCCCTACGAGGGGCGTGCCGCCGCACGCCGTGCCGCCCAGACTTCGCAGAGGGGCGGCCGCCGTCGGTCCGCCACGGACGCGCAGGGCGGGCGCGGCGGGGGTCAGCCCCCGAAGAAGCGCATCGTCGACTACCCCCGCTGGGGGAAGGACGGATGGCGTCGCTGGATGCCGTCCTGGAAGCTCGTCTCCGGACTGTGCCTGTTCTTCTTCGGGAGCCTGGTCGCCGTCGCCGGCGTCGGGTACGCGATGGTGGGCATCCCCAAGGAGAGCAACATCGCCAAGGCGCAGAACAACGTCTACTTCTGGGACAACGACCAGGAGATGGTGGCGACCGGCGGTGAGGTCAACCGGCAGAACCTCGGCTATTCGGAGATCCCCAAGGAGATGCGGTTCGCCGTCATGTCCGCGGAGAACAAGACCTTCGAGACCGACTCCGGCGTCGACCCCATGGGTATCGCTCGCGCCCTGGTCAACATGGCCAAGGGCGGCGAGACGCAGGGTGGTTCCACCATCACCCAGCAGTACGTGAAGAACGCCCGTCTTGGCGACCAGTCGCAGACGGTCACCCGTAAGTTCAAGGAGCTGTTCATCTCGGTGAAGGTGGGTGCCACGGTCGACAAGAAGGAGATCATGGCGGGCTACCTCAACTCCTCCTACTTCGGTCGCCGTTCCTACGGTCTGCAGGCCGCCGCCCGCTCCTACTACGGCATCGACGCCTTGGACCTCAACCCGAGCCAGTGTGTGTTCCTCGCCTCGCTGCTCAAGGGCGCCACCTACTACGACCCCTACGGCAACACCGACATCGACAGCTCCGCGACCGCCGAGGCCAACACCAAGCGCGCCACGGACCGCTGGGCCTGGATCCTCGACCAGGAGCTGCAGGACGGCCGGATGACCAAGGCGGAACACGACAAGTGGATCGCCGAGGGCTTCCCCAAGCCGCTGAAGCCGCAGAACGACGCGCAGCTCGGCGGTCAGATCGGCTACCTGGTCGGCCTCGCCAACAAGACCGTCATCAACAACAGCGACGGAAAGATCACGCAGGAGAAGCTCCAGCTGGGCGGCTACCGCATCTACACCACCTTCAACAAGAAGAAGGTGGAGCAGCTGGAGGAGGCGGTGAAGAAGGTCCGCAAGAAGAACGAGAACCTCAAGCGCGCGGGCGGCGTCGACAAGCACGTCCAGTTCGGCGGAGCCTCGGTGGACCCGAAGGACGGGAAGATCGTCGCGATCTACGGTGGTGTGAACGCGACGCAGCACTTCACGAACAACGCCGACGAGACCGGCGCGGGTGTCGGATCGACGTTCAAGCCGTTCGTCCTCGCCGCGGGCATGACCTACGGCAAGCGGGACGCCGACTGGACCGAGGGCGACGACCTGCAGGACCGGACGATCGTCTCGCCGAAGAGCATCTACAACGGCAAGAACAAGCTGAAGATCAAGTACTACGACGGCCGTGTCTGGGAGGGCAAGGAAGGCCAGTGGCTCCAGACGAACGACGACAACGAGTCGTACGGCAACGTCACACTGCGTGAGGCCATGCGCGTCTCGGCGAACTCGCCGTACGTGCAGCTGGGCATGGACGTCGGCACGGACAAGGTGAAGGAGGCGGCGCTCAAGGCAGGTCTCCTGGAGGGCAGCCTGGCGACCACCAACAGCCCGACCTTCTCCATCGGCACCTCGACGCCGAGTGCCATTCGCATGGCCGACGCCTATTCCACCTTCGCCAACCGCGGGAAGCAGAACGACCCGTACTCGGTCAGGAAGGCCGTGCACGAGGGCGTGAACGTCTACGAGCACAAGTCCGCGCCCAAGGAGGCCTTCCCCCGGGCCGTCGCGGACAACGTGACCGACGTGCTGCGGACCGTCGTCCAGAGCGGTACCGGCACCTCGGCCCAGCTTCCGGGCCGCGAGGTGGCCGGCAAGACGGGTACCACCGACGGCAACAAGTCGGCCTGGTTCGTCGGCTACACGCCCCAGCTCACCACGTCCGTCGTGATGTTCCGCTTCAACGACGACGCGAAGGCCAAGGACCGCAAGTTCCTGGAGATGTACGGGACGTACGGCAAGGACAAGATCCACGGTGCGTCGTTCCCGGCCGAGATCTGGCACGACTACATGGTGGACGCGATGAAGGGCAAGCCGGTCCAGTCGTTCCCGACGCCGGAACCGCTCGGCAAGGTCGTCTACGGTGGTGGCGCCGCCAGCCCGACCCCCTCGGTCTCGACCAGCCCGAGCGAGTCTCCGACCACGAAGCCGACCCCGACCATCTCGCAGCCGCAGGCCCCGCCGACCCCGACTGAGTCCGGGGAGTGCAAGCCCTGGTGGGAGTGCCAGGACGCCGGTGGCGGCGGCAACGACGGCGGAGCAACCGACGGGGGTACCGGCGGGACACCGTCGATGAGTCCGTCCTCCAGCACCACGGGCAGAGGCAGCGGAGGCAACGGCAACAACGGCGGGCTCCTGGGAGGCAGTGGCGGTTAACCGCCCCGTCTTGCGTCGAGCAGTCGATCCGCGGCCGCGGAGGGCACCGAGCCCTCCGCGGCCGCGGGCCTTCACGGGCGGCGGGGAGGCGCCGTGGGGGATCCGACGCTCCGCGCATGGAGATGTAGGGCAGGATGTGGCCCATGACGATCGTGCGCGAAGACCCCCACCACGAGGCCTCGGAGGCCGAGGCGGTCGTGCCCCCGACCCGCGAGGACCCGGTCGCGGTGGCCGGGAGCGAGGTCATCGGCGGCCCGCTCGGCCGCTTCGCGGCCGTGGGGCGGCGGGGCTGGTGGAACCCCCTGCGCGTCGTCGTGCTGGTCGCGATCGGGATGTTCGCGCTGGGCATGGTGCAGAAGGTGCCGTGCTACGACAGCGGCTGGTTCTTCGGGGCGAACACCCAGTACAGCCACGCCTGCTACTCCGACATCCCGCACCTGTACTACGGCCGGGGCTTCGCCGACGACCTGGTCCCGTACTTCGACCGCATCCCGGACACGGTCTCCGGCGGCATGGGCTACCTGGAGTACCCGGTCCTGACCGGCCTCTTCATGGAGGTCGCCTCCTGGCTGACCCCGCACGGCGGCACGATCCAGCACCGGGAGCAGGTCTACTGGCTGGTCAACGCCGGGATGCTGCTGGTCTGCACGGCCGTCGTCGCGGTCTGCACGGCCCGGACCAACCGGCGCCGCCCGTGGGACGCGCTGCTGGTCGCGCTGGCACCCGCGTTCGCGCTGACCGCGACCATCAACTGGGACCTGTTCGCGGTCGCCCTCGCGGCGGCCGGGATGATGCTCTGGTCGCGCAACCGGCCGCTGGCCGCGGGCATCCTGATCGGGCTGGCGACGGCTGCCAAGCTCTACCCGGTGCTGATGCTGGGGCCGCTGTTCCTGTTGTGCCTGAGGGCCGGGAAGCTGAAGGCCTGGGGCGCGGCCGTGGGCGGTGCCGCCGCGGCCTGGTTCGTGGTGAACCTTCCGGTGATGCTGCTCGCCTGGGAGGGCTGGGCGAAGTTCTACACCTTCAGCCATGAACGGGGCGTCGACTACGGCTCCATCTGGCTGATCATCTCCCAGCAGACCCACAAATCCATGGACGGCGCGAACTCCTTCGCCATCGCGCTCATGCTGCTGTTCTGCGCGGGCATGGCCGGACTGACCCTGTACGCCCCGCGGCGCCCGCGCTTCGCGCAGCTGGCCTTCCTCGTCGTGGCCGCCTTCATCCTGACCAACAAGGTCTACTCGCCGCAGTACGTGCTCTGGCTGGTGCCCCTCGCGGCGCTCGCCCGGCCGCGCTGGCGGGACTTCCTGATCTGGCAGGCAGCCGAGGTCATGTACTTCCTCGGGATCTGGTCGTACCTGGCGTACACGACGGGCGGCAACAGCAAGGGCCTGCCGCAGGACGGCTACCACCTGGCCATCGCGGCGCACCTGATCGGGACGCTGTACCTGTGCGCGGTCGTCGTCCGCGACATTCTCTTCCCCGAGCGCGACCCGGTCCGCCAGGACGGCTCGGACGACCCCTCCGGGGGCGTGCTGGACGGGGCTGAGGACGCGTTCGTGCTCGGGCGGCCCTCGCACCAGCCGCGGCACGCGGCGCCGCTGCAGGGCGGACCTGAGGACGACTACGGCTACGGCGAGGCGCGCCCGGTGCAGTGGGGCGTGGACCCGGCGCCGCCGGCCTCGCCCCACTGACCCGGGGAGGGGCTCAGCGGTCGACGACGCGGTCGTACTGCGTCGTCGTGTGCCGCAGGTGCGCCACCAGCTCGTCGCCGACCGCCGGGGGCGCCACGTCGCCCGGCAGGAAGAGGATCGACACCTGCATGTGCGGGGGCTCGGCGAACCAGCGCTGCTTGCCGGCCCACACGAAGGGCGACAGGTTGCGGTTGATGGTGGCCAGGCCGGCCCTCGCGACGCCCTTGGCGCGCGGCATGACGCCGTGCATGGCCTTGGGGGCCTCCAGGCCCACCCCGTGCGACGTGCCGCCCGCCACGACGACCAGGTGGCCGTCCTCGGAGGCCTTGTTCTGGCGGTAGCCGAAGCGCTCGCCCTTGGCGATGCGGGTGACGTCCAGGACGGCGCCCCGGTACTCGGTGGCCTCGTGGTCGCCGAGCCACAGCCGGGTGCCGATCCGGGCGCGGAAGCGGGTCTGCGGGAACTGGTTGCGCAGCTGGGTCAGCTCGCCCGCCTTCAGGTGGCTGACGAACATGGTGTGCAGCGGCAGCCGGGCCGCGCGCAGCCGCTCCATCCAGCGGTAGACCTCCTCCACCGCGTCGGAGCCGTCGGTCCGGTCCAGCGGCAGGTGGATGGCGAAGCCCTCCAGGCGGACGTCGTCTATGGCCGAGTGCAGCTTGACCAGGTCGTCCTCGCCGACGCCATGGCGCTTCATGCTGCTCATGACCTCGATGACGACCCGGGCGCCGACCAGGCCGCGCACGCCCTCCACGGAGGACACGGAACGGATGGCGCGGTCCGGCAGCGGCACCGGCTCCTCGCCCAGCCGGTACGGGGTCAGCACCAGCAGGTCCCCGCCGAACCAGTCCTTGATCCGGGCGGCCTCGTACGTGGTGCCCACGGCGAGGATGTCCGAGCCGAGCCGGATCGCCTCCTCGGCCAGGCGCTCGTGGCCGAAGCCGTACCCGTTGCCCTTGCATACGGGTACCAGCCCGGGGAACTGCTCCGCCACGGACTGCTGGTGCGCACGCCAGCGCGCGGTGTCGACGTACAGGGTGAGCGCCATGGCCGGAACGGGGACCTTTCTGCGGTGTCTGCGGTCAGTCGGGCACGTGCACGTGGGTCAGCGACGGGACATGTAGATGTCGAGGGCCTTGTGCAGCAGCTTGTTGAGGGGGAAGTCCCACTCGCCCAGGTATTCGGCAGCCTGCCCACCGGTGCCCACCTTGAACTGGATGAGACCGAAGAGGTGGTCGCTCTCGTCGAGCGAGTCGCTGATGCCTCGCAGGTCGTACACGCTCGCGCCGAGGGCGTAGGCGTCCCGCAGCATCCGCCACTGCATGGCGTTGCTCGGCCGGACCTCGCGCTTGTGGTTGGCCGAGGCCCCGTACGAGTACCAGACGTGCCGGCCGACGACGAGCATCGTCGCGGCGGCGACCGTCTCGCCCTCGTGCTGGGCGAAGTACAGCCGCATGCGGTTGGGGTCCTCGGTGTTGAGGACCTGCCACATGCGCTGGAAGTAGGAAAGCGGCCGCGGGCGGAAGCGGTCGCGCTCGGCGGTGACCTCGTAGAGCTGCTGCCACACGGGAAGGTCGTCGTAGCCGCCCTGGACGACCTCGACGCCGGCCTTCTCGGCCTTCTTGATGTTGCGCCGCCACAGCTGGTTGAAGCCCTTCTGGACGTCGTCCAGGCTGCGGTTCTCCAGCGGGACCTGGAAGACGTAGCGGGGCTGCACGTCGCCGAAGCCCGCGCCACCGTCCTCGCCCTGCTGCCAGCCCATGCGCCGCAGCCGGTCGGCCACCTCGAAGGCCCGGGGCTCGATGACCGTCGCCTCGACGTCGCGCAGGCGCTTGACGTCCGGGTCGGCGATGCCGGACTTGATGGCGGCCGCGTCCCAGCGGCGGATGACGACCGGAGGGCCCATCTTCACGGAGAAGGCGCCCTGCTGCTTCAGGTGCGCCAGCATCGGGCGCAGCCACTCCTCCAGGTTGGGGGCGTACCAGTTGATCACCGGGCCCTCGGGGAGGTAGGCGAGGTAGCGCTTCACCTTGGGCAGCTGCCGGTAGAGCACCAGGCCGGCGCCGACCAGCTCACCGGTCTTGTCGTCGAACCAGCCGAGGTTCTCCGAGCGCCACTCGGTCTTGACGTCCGCCCAGGCGGGAACCTGGCAGTGGCTTGCCGAGGGCAGGCTCTGGATGTACGCCAGGTGCTGTTCCCGACTGATGGTCCTCAGGGTCAAGCTCATGCGGGGCGCTCCCCATCGCTGCGGCTACGGCATTGCTGACTGCATTACTGCGCCGAAGCCTACTGCGAACGGTGAACGCCCCCACGAGGGCTGTGGACAACTCGGTCCGCGGCTTCGCCCGGCGGGTGCCGGGTGGACGGCTGGTGGACGGCGGCGCTAGGCCGACACGGCCTAGGACACCACGCCGCCGAACAGGCCGCCGTGGGCCATGCCGAGGTAGAAGCCGATCGCGGCCAGCCCCATGCCGATGATGAAGAAGAAGCGCTCCGCCGTGGTGGCGGAGCGGTACTGCCCGAAGGCGCCCACGAGGATGCCCGCCAGCCCCGCCCAGGAGCTGAGCAGGTGGAGGTGGTCCCAGATCGCCGCGATGGAGGCGACCAGGCCGAGCACGACGGTCACGACGGCCAGGGTGTTCTCGACCGGGTGGGGCCTGCCGTCGGAGTTGAGGGTGCTGAGGACTCGCTGGTAGAGACGGCTGCCGGTAGTGGCTCGCACTGCCTGTGCCATGAGGCACCTCCGTGATGGAGAGGTGGCGCATCGTAGCGCCGGACACACCCGATGTGTACAGATTGCGGGCTTCCGGGGGCGGATTTCAACCGGAAGCCACGAGGCGGGTAGTGTGTACCGTCTGCACCGGTGTCTGTGCAGGTCCACACGACGGTCCCGCAGGGCCTCCGGGGAGCGATCCCCGGAACGCTGCGGGCGTTGTCGGTGGGCCGCGATACCGTTGCGACGCGATGCAAACCCTCCTGCCACGGAAACGCCGTGGCCGTTGAGTCCAAAGGAGGTGGGTTCCACATGCGTCACTACGAGGTGATGGTCATCCTCGACCCCGATCTCGAGGAGCGTGCTGTCTCCCCGCTGATCGAGAACTTCCTCGGCGTCGTCCGCAACGCGGGCGGCAAGGTCGAGAAGGTCGACACCTGGGGCCGTCGTCGTCTTTCGTACGAGATCAAGAAGAAGCCCGAGGGCATCTACTCGGTCATCGACCTCAACGCCACTCCTGAGGTCGTCAAGGAGCTCGACCGTCAGATGAACCTGAACGAGTCGGTTCTCCGGACCAAGGTCCTCCGTCCCGAGACCCACTGAGCCCGCGCGCTCAGGCAGTCGGGAAACCGAGAAGCCAAGCAACGCCGAGAGGTCACTCACCATGGCAGGCGAGACCGTCATCACGGTCGTCGGCAATCTCGTCGACGACCCCGAGCTGCGCTTCACCCCGTCCGGTGCGGCGGTCGCGAAGTTCCGTGTCGCGTCCACTCCCCGCACCTTCGACCGGCAGACCAACGAGTGGAAGGACGGCGAGAGCCTCTTCCTCACGTGCTCGGTCTGGCGGCAGGCGGCGGAGAACGTGGCCGAGTCGCTCCAGAAGGGCATGCGCGTCATCGTGCAGGGCCGTCTGAAGCAGCGCTCGTACGACGACCGCGAGGGCGTCAAGCGGACGGTCTACGAGCTGGACGTCGACGAGGTCGGCGCCAGCCTGCGCAGCGCGACCGCCAAGGTCACCCGGGCCAGCGGTGGCGGCGGCGCCTCGCGCGGCGGCCAGGGCGGCTACGGCGGCGGTGGCGGCCAGGGCGGCAACTGGGGCGGTGGCTCCGGCGGCGGCCAGGGTGGCGCGCCCGACGGCGACCCGTGGGCGACCGGCGCTCCTGCCGGTGGCGGCCAGGGTGGCGGCGGCGGCAACTGGGGCGGTGGCTCCGGTGGCGGCGGCGGTTTCTCGGACGAGCCGCCCTTCTAAGGGCGGCAGCGCACCAAACTTCTTGATCACACTGGAGAGAGACAATGGCGAAGCCGCCTGCTCGCAAGCCTAAGAAGAAGGTTTGCGTGTTCTGCAAGGACAAGATCACGTACGTCGACTACAAGGACACGAACCTGCTGCGGAAGTTCATCTCCGACCGCGGCAAGATCCGTGCCCGCCGGGTCACCGGCAACTGCACCCAGCACCAGCGCGACGTCGCCACGGCCGTGAAGAACAGCCGTGAGATGGCGCTGCTGCCCTACACCTCGACCGCTCGCTAAGGAAGGGTGACCGAGCAATGGCGAAGATCATCCTCACCAACGAGGTCAGCGGCCTCGGTGCCGCCGGCGAAGTCGTCGAGGTCAAGAGCGGATACGCCCGCAACTACCTGATCCCGCGCGGTTTCGCGATCGCGTGGACCAAGGGTGGCGAGAAGGACGTCGAGCAGATCCGCCGCGCGCGCCGGATCCGTGAGATCGCGACCGTCGAGCAGGCCAACTCGTTCAAGGCGCAGCTCGAGGGCGTCAAGGTCAAGCTCTCGACCCGCGCGGGCGACGCCGGCCGGCTGTTCGGTTCGGTGACCCCGGCCGACATCGCCGCCGCCGTCAAGGCCGCGGGCGGTCCGGACGTGGACAAGCGCCGGATCGAGATCGGTTCCCCGATCAAGACGCTGGGCTCCCACAAGGTGTCGGTGCGCCTGCACCCCGAGGTCGAGGCCGCTCTCGACGTCGAGGTCGTCGCCGCCTGACCCGCACGCACCGCGTGAACGCCGGGCCCGGAACCGCGAGGTTCCGGGCCCGGCGTCTTTGCCGCTCGCGGGAGGGCCGGGGTCGGGCCGCGACTCAGGCGCGTACGGCGCCGGTGACGGCCCACTTCCCCGAACGGGCGCGCCAGTGGAGGCCGGCCAGCCGGGTGAGCATCATCAGCCCCATGGCCCACCACAGGGCGGTGAGTCCGCCGCCCAGCGCCGGTACGGCCAGGGCGACCGGCGCGAAGACGGCGAGGGTGACGACCATCGACCAGGCCAGATAGGTGCCGTCGCCCGCGCCGATGAGGATCCCGTCCAGGACGAAGACCACACCGCAGACCGGCTGGGAGAGCGCCGCCACCAGCAGGACGGTCATCAGCTCGGAGCGCACGGCCGGGTCCGAGGTGAACAGCGGGGCGATCAGCGGCCGGGAGACGGCCAGGACGATGCCGATGACCACGCCCGAGGCGATACCCCACTGCACCATGCGGCGGCAGGCGGCCCGGGCCCCGGCCGTGTCGTCGGCGCCGAGGTGGCGGCCGATGATGGCCTGGCCGGCGATGGCGATGGCGTCGAGGGCGAAGGCGGCCAGCGACCAGAGGGTGGTGGTGATCTGGTGGGCGGCGATCGAGGCGTCCCCGAGCCCGGCCGCGACCGCGGTGGCGAGCATCAGGACGGCCCGCAGGCTCAGCGTGCGGATCAGCAGGGGCGTCCCGGCCTGGGCGCAGGCGCGGATTCCGGCGAGGTCGGGCCGGAGGGAGGCGCCGTGCCGCCGCGCCCCGCGGACCACGACGGCGACGTAGACGGCCGCCATCGCGTTCTGGGCGATCACGGTGCCCCAGGCGGAGCCGGCGATGCCGAGGCCGGCGCCGTACACCAGCACCACGTTGAGCACGGCGTTCACGGCGAAGCCGCCGACGGCGACGTAGAGCGGGGTACGGGTGTCCTGCAGCCCGCGCAGCACACCGGTGGCCGCCAGGACGACGAGCATCGCGGGGATGCCGAGGGCGCTGATCCGCAGGTAGGTGACGGCGTACGGCGCGGCGGTGCCCGAGGCGCCGAACAGGTCGGTGAGGGCGGGTGCCGCGGGGAGCGCGATCGCGACCGCGGCGGCGCTGATGAGGAGGGCGAGCCAGATGCCGTCCATGCCCTGGCGGATCGCCGCGGGCAGATCGCCCGCGCCGACCCGGCGGGCGACGGCGGCCGTGGTGGCGTACGCGAGGAAGACGAAGACGCCGACGAGGGTGGTCAGCAGGGCCCCCGCGACGCCGAGGCCGGCGAGCTGCGACGTGCCGAGGTGGCCCACGATCGCGCTGTCGGCCAGGAGGAAGAGGGGTTCGGCGACGAGCGCGCCGAAAGCGGGCAGCGCGAGACCGATGATCTCGCGGTCGTGGCGGCGTACGGCCTGCTGGGGGGAGAGTTCGGCGACCTGGGGCACCCGGTCAGGGTAATCATCCACATGTAAGGGATGCAAGAAGATACTGCCTCTTACTTTCGGCTGCGCAGGGTGATCTCCTCCGTGCCGTTTGTCGTGATCTTGCGCCGAGCGGGCAAGTTTTTCTTGTCCACAGTGGGTGGATGAAGAATACGCAGGTCAGCGGCGTGATCATTGGGTGATTGTGTGCTTGTCCACCGCGCTGTCCCCCGCCCTGTACACAGCTGGAGCGGGCTTCTCCACAGGTAGGGGCGGTTCTTCAACAGGTCATCCCCAGCCCCTGTGGATAACCGTCTTGGCTGTGAGCCCCGCGGACCCCTACCGTGGGGCGTCGCCCGACGCGCCACAGGTGTGTCCGGGCGGCTGAATGTCAGAGCCGTGGCGTAGGAAAAGGGACACGACGCAGCGGTCCGCGCCGGAGGGGAGGAGGTGGCAGGGGGGTGAGCCAGCCCGAACCCGCGGACGACCACTGGGGGAGCGAACCGCCGTTCCCGCCGGACGGTCCCGGCGACCGTCTGCCCGTCTCCCGCTTCCGCCGGAAGGACGAGCGGGACCGCGACCGCGACCGTGACGACGACCGCGGGGCGGCCGGTTTCGAGCGCGTACCGCCGCAGGACCTGGACGCCGAGATGTCGGTGCTCGGCGGCATGCTGCTGTCGAAGGACGCCATCGCCGACGTCGTCGAGGTGCTCAAGGGCGCCGACTTCTACCGGCCCGCCCACGAGACCGTCTACGCCGCGATCCTCGACCTCTACGCCCGCGGTGAGCCCGCCGACCCCATCACCGTGGCGGCCGAGCTCACCAAGCGCGGCGAGCTCGCCCGGGTCGGCGGCGCCCCCTATCTGCACAGCCTCGTCAACGCGGTGCCCACCGCCGCCAACGCCGAGTACTACGCGGAGATCGTGCACGAGCGCGCGGTCCTGCGCCGGCTCGTCGAGGCGGGTACGCGCATCACGCAGATGGGGTACGCGGCCGACGGCGACGTCGACGAGATCGTCAACTCCGCACAGGCCGAGATCTACGCCGTCACCGAGCAGCGCACCAGCGAGGACTACCTCCCGCTCTCCGAGATCATGGAGGGTGCCCTCGACGAGATCGAGGCCATCGGCTCGCGCAGCGGCCAGATGTCCGGGGTGCCCACCGGCTTCGCCGACCTGGACTCCCTCACCAACGGCCTGCACCCGGGCCAGATGATCGTCATCGCCGCCCGTCCCGCGATGGGCAAGTCCACGCTCGCGCTGGACTTCGCCCGCGCCTGCTCGGTCACCAACGGCATGCCCAGCGTCTTCTTCTCCCTCGAAATGGGCCGCAACGAGATCGCGATGCGTCTGCTGTCCGCCGAGGCCCGGGTCGCCCTGCACCACATGCGCTCCGGAAACATGACCGACGACGACTGGACGCGGCTGGCCCGCCGCATGCCCGACGTCTCGGCGGCCCCCCTCTACATCGACGACTCGCCGAACCTGTCGATGATGGAGATCCGCGCCAAGTGCCGCCGGCTCAAGCAGCGCAACGACCTCCGCCTGGTCGTCATCGACTACCTCCAGCTGATGCAGGCGGGCGGTTCGCGCCGCCCCGAGAGCCGTCAGCAGGAGGTCTCCGACATGTCCCGTAACCTCAAGCTCCTGGCGAAGGAGCTCGAGGTGCCGGTCATCGCGCTCTCCCAGCTGAACCGTGGTCCCGAGCAGCGTACGGACAAGAAGCCGATGGTCAGCGACCTGCGTGAGTCGGGCTCCATCGAGCAGGACGCGGACATGGTGATCCTGCTGCACCGCGAGGACGCCTACGAGAAGGAGTCCCCGCGCGCGGGCGAGGCCGACCTGATCGTCGCCAAGCACCGAAACGGCCCGACGGCCACCATCACCGTCGCCTTCCAGGGCCACTACTCGCGCTTCGTGGACATGGCCCAGACCTGAGCCGGGACCCCTTCGGGGTCTCACAGTGTCGCCGCGCCCGGTCGTGTCGGGTTGCGTTCAGCCGGGCTGGAAGAACGCGGGCATCTTCTTGGCGGCGTCCGGCGACGTCAGCAGTTCGTGTAGGTCCGCGGACATCCGGGCGGCGGCGCCGGTGCGTTCGAACATCTCGCGTTCGTACTCCTCGACGGCGGCAGGGAAATCGTCCGGGTGCGCGGCCGGCGCGAGACCGAGCAGGGTGCCGTCGAGCGGTGCCATGTCGGCGCCCTCTCCCACGCCTTCGGCCGGGTGTTCTCGCGGCAGGCAGCCGGTGGGCCCCGCGCGGGGCTTGCCGGGCTCAGCCCAGGGCCACCATCAGCGGTGCGTGGCGGCGGTGTTCGTCGCCGGGCAGGTCGCGGTCCCCCAGCACCATCAGGGTGTTGGGGAAGACGGGGGCCACGCCGTGTTCCGCGGCCCAGCCGTCGAGGCCGTCGGGGATGCCGGTGCGCAGGTCGAGGCGGACCGGGGTACCGGCGTCCCCGGCGATCGCGGTGATCAGACGCCGGGCCCCGGCGGTGTCCGCGGCGACGACGGGGCCCACGACCAGGGTGTCGGCGTTCAGCCAGGCGGAGGCGTAGCCGGTCAGGACACCGTCCTCCTCGGCGACCACGACGCGCTCGGCGAACCGGGGCAGGTCGCGCAGGAGGGGCGAGCGGTCGGCGCCGAACACCTCGGCGTCCAGGGCGAGCAGGGCCGGCAGGTCGGCCTCGGTGAAGGGCCGCGGTTCCGCGGCGCCGGGACCGGCGTTCCCGGCGGGCACCGGCGGGGTGAAGCGGCCGCGGTGCGTGACGACGGTGCCCGTCGCCCGGAATCCGAGCTTCTCGTAGAGCGGGCGGCCGCGTTCGGTGGCGTGCAGGGTGACGGTGTCGTCGCCCGCCTCGGCCAGGACGTGGCTCATGATGCGCCGTCCGAGGCCCCGCCCCTCGTACCGGGCCGCCACGAGGACCATGCTGACGGCCGCCAGGCCGCCCGCGTAGCGGGTGAGGACCGTGGTGGCGGCCAGGCCGTCGCCGTCGGGGGCGTCGACGCCGTAACCGGTGCCGTGGGTGAGCAGGAAGCGCCACTTGTGCTCCTCGGCGCCCCAGTCGCGGCTGACGGCCAGCGCGCTGCAGGCGGGGAGGTCGGCGGGGGTGAGGCGGCGCACGGGGGCCGTCGGGGATGTCATACGGGCAGCGTGCCGTGGCGGCGGCGGACGGGGCCCATAGTTTTCCCCTATGGCCATCGGCCGGTGCCTGGTTATCCTCCCGGGGTGACGCTGACCTTGCCCGGCCTGCGGGCGTTCGTGGCGGTGGCGCGTACGGGCTCGTTCTCGGCGGCCGCGCGGCAGCTCGACGTACGGCAGCCGACGGTGAGCGAGTCGGTGCGCCGGCTGGAGGCAGCCGCGGGGCGGCCGTTGCTGGTGCGCAACCGCGAACGGGCCGAACTGACCGATCTGGGGCGGCGGATCCTGGCCCACGCGGTGGCCGCGGTGGACGCCGCGGACGAGCTCGAGGGGCTGCTGGACGGGGCGTCCCGGCCGTTCACCGTGGGCTTCCTGGGCGAGGCGGTGGCCGGCCGCACCCGGGAGCTGCTGGACCTGGTGCAGGCCCATGTCGCGGGCGACGTGCGGCTGCGCCGCTACGACTTCGACGACCCCTCCTGCGGGCTGCTGGACGGGCACTGCGACCTGGCCATCGTGTGGCCCCCGCTGGACGCCCCGGGGCTGGGGATGGTGACCGTCTCCAGCGACCGGCGCTGCGTGGCGCTGCCCGCGACGGACCCGCTGGCCCGCCGGACCGAGGTCGCGCCCGCCGAACTGGGCGGCAGGACCTGGGTGGTGCCGCGGACCGGGGACGTGGCCTACGCCGGCTTCCGCCACCCGTCGGCCGTGGGCGTCGCCCACGTGGCCGGGACGGTGCCGTCGGGGTCGCTGGAGGAGACGCTCGAACTTGTGGCGGCGGGCCGGGGGTGCGCGCTGGCGAGCACGTCGACCGACGAGCACTACGCGCGGTCGAACGTGGTGATCGTGCCGCTGGCCGGGGACGTGCGCTGCACGGTCGCGCTGGCCTGGCGGGCGGCGGACCGCAGACCGGCGGTCCGCGGGGTGGCGGAGGACGCCGCCCGGCTGTTCGGAGGGACGCCGCCGGGGACCGGCCGGGCGGCGGGGGACGAGGGAGGGACCGCATGGGACGGCTGCACATCTTCGACATGGACGGGACGCTGATGCACGGCTCCTCGGCGAGCATGGAACTCGCCCGGGAGCTGGGGCTGGTGGCGGAGTTCAGCGAGCTGGAGCACGCGCTCGGGAGCGGCCTGCTGGACCCGCCGGGCTATGCGGAGCGGGCGTACGAGCTGTGGAGGGCGCTCACCCCGGCGCAGGTGGCGACGGCGTTCGAGGGCGCCCCGTGGCTGGCCGGGATACGGGAGGTGTGGGCGGACATCGCGGCCCGCGGGGAGCACTGCGCGGTGGTGTCGCTCTCCCCGGACTTCTTCGTGCGCCGGCTGCTGGAGTGGGGGGCGCACGAGGTGCGGGCGTCGGTCTTCCCGGAGCTCCCGTTCGGCCCGGCGGCGGGACTGGACGTGGCGGGCATCCTGCTGCCGGAGACGAAGGTGACGGCCGCCGACGAGCTGTGCGCCCGCTACGGGGTCAGCCGCCGGGAGTGCGTGGCGTACGGGGACTCGCTGTCGGACACCGCGCTCTTCGCCGCGGTGCCGGTGTCGGTCGCGGTCAACGGGGACCACCACGTGAGCGGGCTGGCGAGCCATGCGTACACGGGGCGTGATTTGCGTGAAGCGTATGCGCTGGTCATGGGCTGAATACGTGACGATCGAACGGTGGTGATCGTCACGGAATTGAGTGACGGTTGTGAAAGCAGTGACTCGGGGTAGGGTCGACAGGGTTCCGCGACAGCGGGGCTTCACATTCGGCTGAGCTTAACGGGATCGGTATCGCCGTTTCCGGTACTTCCGGCTATTTGTCCGGGCGACGTGAAGCCCTGGCAGGCTTTCCGCGCAGGATGTGTGGCCGACGTACGGAAACCGACCGGGAGAAGCTCGAGGCGAAGCTGACCATGGACGCTCTGATCACGAACGCGGCCGAACCGGGCAAGGGAGCCGGGGCCGGCTCCTCCGGATGGTTCGAACCGCACACACCCCCTGACGGGCCGAGACCCCACCACGAGGGCGACGGCGCGGCCGCGCCGAGCCGCCCGGTACGGCCGATAAGGCCGGTGGGCACGGGAGCCGGGCGGAACGGCGACCCGGGGCCCGCGCTGCCGCGGCCCGGCCCCGCGCAGGACGCGGCGGGGGCGCGGCACCATCCGGAGCCGCCGGACCGGCGGCCCCCGCCGCGGGAGGAGGTCCGGCCGCGGTCCCGGCCGCCGAGCGCGGACGCGCAGCTCATCCGGCGGACGATGGAAGAGGTCGCGCCCGTCGCCGACAAGACGACGTCGTATTTCTATGCACTTTTGTTCATACGACATCCGGAGTTGCGCGAACTCTTTCCCGCCGCGATGGACGCGCAGCGCGATCGATTGCTGAAAGCGCTCCTCACCGCCGCGGAACACATAGACGACACCGCGATACTCACCGAATACCTGTCCCACCTGGGCCGCGGCCACCGCAAATACGGCACGCGCCCCGAGCACTATCCGGCCGTGGGTGAATGCCTGATCGGGGCCCTGACCCGGTACGCCTCGGCGGTGTGGAACGACGAGGTCGAGGGCGCCTGGGTGCGCGCCTACACGGTGATCTCGCAGATCATGATCGACGCGGCGGCGGCCGACGAGAAGCACGCGCCGCCCTGGTGGCAGGCCGAGGTCGTCAGCCATGAATCGCGCACCTCCGACATCGCGGTGGTCAGCGTCCGCCCCGACCAGCCCTACCCCTTCCTCGCGGGCCAGTACACGACCCTGGAGACGCCCTGGTGGCCCCGGGTCTGGCGGCACTACTCCTTCGCCAGCGCCCCCCGCTCGGACGGCCTGCTGGTCTTCCACGTGAAGGCCGTCCCGGCCGGCTGGGTCAGCGGGGCGCTGGTCCACCGCGCCCGGCCCGGCGACGTCCTGCGCCTCGGCCCCCCGGGCGGGTCCATGGTCGTGGACCACAGCGCCGACAACGGGCTGCTCTGCCTGGGCGGCGGCACCGGCATCGCCCCCATCAAGGCCCTGGTCGAGGACGTCGCCCAGCACGGCCGCCGCCGGGCCATGGACGTCTTCTACGGCGCCCGCAGCGACCACGACCTGTACGACCTGGACACCCTGCTGGGGCTCGCGCAGAGCCACCCCTGGCTCTCGGTGCGCCCCGTGGTCTCCCACGGCCGCGGCGAAGGAGGGCTGCACGGACCGCTCCCCGAGATCGTGCAGCAGTACGGCCCCTGGCCCGAGTACGACGCGTACCTGAGCGGGCCGCCCGGGATGATCCGCAGCGGCGTCGACACCCTCGTACGCGGCGGCATGCCCTCCCAGCGCATCCGGCACGACCTGATCGAGGAACTGGTCGCGGCAGGCCCCTGACCCCGGTCTCCCACGCCCCCACCCCCCCAACGAGGAGAAACGTTGCCGCAGGAACGTCCCGGCAGTGCGGGAGAGCACCGTGTCCAGGAGGAGATGGGCACGGCCGACCGCGCGGACCGCTTCTACGCCGAGCAGGTGCTGGACCACCTCAACCCGCGGATGCGCGAGTTCACCGAGCGGCAGGAGATGTTCTTCCTGTCCACGGCGGACGCCCGGGGGGAGTGCGACAGCACCTTCAGGGCGGGCCCGCCCGGCTTCCTGAAGGTCCTTGACGAGCGGACCCTGGTCTACCCCGAGTACCGGGGGAACGGTGTGACGGCCTCGCTCGGCAACATGCGCGAGAACCCGCACGTGGGCATCCTGATGATCGACTTCACCCGGGACCGGATCGGGCTGCACGTCAACGGCCGCGCGCGGACGGTCCCCGACGGCGCGATGCGCGCCCTGTACCCCTCGCTCCCGGTGGACGCGGTGCCCGGCCGCCGGCCGCAGTTGTGGGTGCGGGTGAGCGTCGAGGAGGCGTACGTCCACTGCTCGAAGCACATCCCGCGGATGGCGAGGGTGCCGCTGCAGGGCGGCCGGGCCTGGGGCACCGACGACGTGCGGCGCAAGGGCGGGGACTACTTCGGGGCGGCCGCCGACGCCGCGCACGCGCGCACGGGGCGGTCCGGCGGCGCCCGTCCGGGCTGGTTCGGCGCCTGAAGGCGCCCGGGCCGACCTGGGGCCGACCCGCCGCCGCGCCGCCGCCCCGGGTCAGCCGAGGTCGGCCGAGAGCAGTCCCAGCACCCCTTCGATGTTGCCGTCGAGGTAGTGCCGCAGGGTGAGCGGCACGATCTCCACGGAGGCGAGCCCGACCCGGCTGAACGGCACGCGGACCACGTCGTAGGTGCCCGAGGGCTCGTCCACCTCCGGGCCGTGCCGCCGCGAGGGGTCCATGGAGGCCAGCCGGCACACGAAGAAGTGCTGCACCTTCACCCCGTGCGAGCCGTCCTCGCCGATGTGCTCGACGGTGTCGACGAAGGCCGGGACGACATCGGTCACCTTGGCGCCGAGCTCCTCGTCCAGCTCTCTGTGGAGCGCCTCGACGATGGTGGCGTCCTCGGCCTCGACGCCGCCGCCGGGGGTGACCCAGTACGGGTTGAGCCCGGGCTTGGTGCGCTTGATGAGCACGAGGGAGTCGCCGTCGAGCAGGATGGCACGGGCGGTGCGCTTGACCACCGGCCGGGTGGCCGGGGCGGTCGGTGCACCGGGTGTGGCAGGTGCTTCGATGTCCGGGGGCATGCCTGAGATCTGCCGCGGCGCGGGAGGCGGCAAACGCCTCCGGGACGGCGAATCGGAAGGTCCCGTTCTCGCGGAGGCCACCCGCCGTACGCCGGGCGCGCGGTCACCAGGCGGCGGAGGAGCGCATCAGCTGCTCGTGCACCCGCGCGATGTGCGGCAGCGCGAGTGTTCCGGCGCGCACCGAGACGAAGTACGTGCGCAGGGGCGGCACCGGCGGCTCCAGCAGCGCTTCGGCGGCACCCGCCGTGATCGCCTCACAGCACAGATAGCGGGGCAGGACGGCCATGCCGACCCCGGCGACCACACACTCCAGGACGGCCCTCAGGTCGGGCACGACCACGGCGGGGACGATGGCGGGGGCGGCGTCGAAGACCGCCGACCAGTAGTGGTCGATCAGCGGCATGCCCTCGTCGTAGGAGATCACGGGGATGCCGTCGAGGACCCGTGCCCCGTGGGTGCGCACCGCGAGCGGGCCGCCGATCCGCTCCTGCCAGGCGGGGGCGGCCACGAGTATCTGCTCCTCGTCCCACAGGGCGGTGGCGGTCAGCAGCCGGTCGCGCGGCCGGACGGTGCCGATGGACAGGTCGTGGTGGCCCGCAGCGAGGCCGGCCAGGGCCTCGTCCTCCCCGGCCAGCGCGATCCGCAGCTGCAGGCCCTCGGCGACCAGCGGGGCGAGGGCGGGGAGGGCGCGCAGGGAGGTGAAGGTGGGCGGACCGGCGAGGTGCAGGGTGCGGTTGCCGGACTCCTCGTCGAGGTCCGTCTCGGTTATCTCCAGGAGGGCGTCGAGGTGCGGGGCCACCCGGTGGGCCAGGTCGTCGCCGACGGGGGTGGGGGCGACGCCGCGCGGCAGGCGGAGGAACAGGGGGCGGCCGACCTGCCGCTCCAGGCTGCGGATCTGGCTGGTGACGGCCGGCTGGGACAGTCCCAGCAGCTGGGCCGCCCTGGTGAAGGAACCGGCTCGGTGCACGGTGACGAACGTGCGCAGCAGCGCCAGATCCATGGAACCGCCCCCTCCCAGCCACTGGTACTACCGCAACATATAAATATATCGATAGGTCTGTATCGAAACTGTGATTGGACACTGACGCAGAGTCAACTAGCCTTGTTCGGGCGGATCTCCGCGCGTAAAGCCAGGGTGGTCCGAGCCACGAGGGGGGAGGCTCGGGCCACCCATTCTGCGTAGTGCCGTCTACGTAGATATATCTGTTCCAGATGAACGAGTGGGGTCAGCGCGCCGCGGCGTCCAGGGCCTGCGTCACGTCCCGCACGATGTCGGCCGCGTCCTCCACCCCGACCGAGAAGCGGATGAAGCCCTCGGGGACCGCGTCGCCGCCCCAGCGCGCCCTGCGCTCCGCGGTGCTGGTCACGCTGCCGAAGCTGGTCGCCTCGGTCGTCAGCAGCAGCTCGGACAGGAAGCGCTCGGCGTGCTCCTTGTCGGGGAGCGTGAAGGACACGACGCTGCCGAACCGGGTCATCTGCGCGGTCGCGACGGAGTGCGCCGGGTCGTCCGCCAGCCCGGGGTGACGCACGTCGGTCACCTCGGGACGCCGGAGCAGCGCGGCGGCCAGCTCCAGGGCGTTGGCGGCCTGCCGGTCCACCCGCAGCGCGAGGGTGGACAGCGAACGGTGCGCCAGCCAGGCCTCCATGGGGCCGGGGATCGCCCCGACGGTCTTGCGCCACATCCGCACCCCGGCGGCGAGTTCGGCCCGACGGGTGGTCACATAGCCCAGCAGCAGGTCGCCGTGGCCGGACAGCGCCTTGGTGCCGCTCGCCACCGAGAAGTCCGCGCCCAGGTCCAGCGGACGCTGGCCGAGAGGGGTGGCGAGGGTGTTGTCGACCGCAACGAGCGCGCCCGCGGCGTGCGCGGCGTCGGCGAGCCGGCGGATGTCGCAGACGTCCAGGCCGGGGTTGGACGGCGTCTCGATCCACAGCAGCCGGGCGCCCTCCAGCGCCTTGAGCTGGGCGTCGCCCGCGGTGGGCGCCAGGCGCACCGAGACCCCGTAGTCCTCCAGGCGGCCCTGGAGGGAGCGGGTGGCCTGGTAGCAGTCGGAGGGCAGCACCACGGTGTCGCCGGAACGCACCTGGGAGAACAGCACGGAGGAGATGGCGCCCATGCCGGAGGAGAAGGCCAGCGTCTCGGCGGGGGTGCCGGGCGACTCCAGCGCGGAGATCGCCTCCTCCAGCCGGGTCCAGGTGGGGTTCTCGTCGCGGCCGTAGGTGTACGGGCCGGTGACGTCGCCCGGCAGGTGGAAGTGCGCGGCGAACACCGGCCCGGGCAGCGCCGGCTCGTGGGCCCGGGCCGGCGGGCGGCCCGCGTGCACGCTGCGGGTGCTGTCCCCGGGCCTGCTCTCGTACTCCGTCATCGCCCTCTCCTCGCCTCTCCCCGTCTTCGCGAACGTACAGGCGGAAGATACCGGTGTACGGGCCAACGAACACGGCCGTCCGCTAGGCGGACGCCAGGGCCTCGCGGGCGGCGCGACCCGCGGCGGCCCCGTAACCCGCCCCGAACAGGACGGCGTGCACCAGCAGGGGGTGCAACTGGTGCAGGGGAACCCGTTCCTGGCGGCCGGGCAGCGGCCGGACCTCCTCGTACGCGGCGAGCACCCGCTCCAGGTGCGGACAGCCGAACAGCTCCAGCATCGCCAGGTCGGCCTCGGGATGCCCGCCCTGCGCCGCCGGGTCGACGACACGGGCGCGGCCGTCGGCGGCGAACAGGACGTTGCCGGACCACAGGTCGCCGTGGATCACCGCGGGCGGCTGGGCGGGGCCCGCCATCCGCGGCAGCACCTCGCAGACGCGCTCGACCGCGCGTACGTCCGCCGGTGCCATGGCACCGCTGTCGGCGGCCTGCCGCAGGAAGGGCAGCAGTCGCCGGCCGGCGTGGAAGGCGGGCCAGTCCCCGGGGGAGTCGCGGGCGTGCCCGGAGGGCGGCGGCAGGGGGAGCGAGCCGATGAAGGCCGGATGCGCCGTCCCGTACCCCGGGGCGGGGAGCCCGTGGAGCGCGGCGAGTTCGCGGCCGAGGCGTTCGGCCGCGGCGGGGGTGGCCGGACCGGGCTCGACCCACTCCAGGACGAGCGTGCGGTCGTCGGCGGCCAACACCTCCGGCACGGCGACCGTGCCGGTGCCGTCCAGCAGCCGCAGGCCCTCGACCTCGGCGGCGAAGAAGCCCGGCGGCGCGTCCGGGAGGGTCTTGGCGAAGACCGTGCCGCCCGAGCGGCGCAGCAGCCGGCCGGCCCGGCAGATGGAACCGCCGCCCACCGGGCCGAGCTCGGTCACCGGCTCGCCCAGCAGGGCGGCGACCCGGTCGGCGAGCCCGGCCGCAGCGGTCACGGCGCGGGCGCGGGCTCGCGGCCGAGGGCGTCGCGTACGGCGTCCAGCAGGCCGTCGGCGGCGGCCTCGCACATCTCCAGGCACGTCTCGAAGCCGCTCAGGTCCCCGTAGTAGGGATCGGGCACGTCCAGGCCGCGGCCGTCCGCTCCGGCGTCCGCGGCGGGGTCGTAGGAGCGCAGCAGCCGCACCTTGGCGGCGTCCCGGGGGGTGGGCGCCAGCCGGCGCAGGTCCCGCAGGTGGCCGGAGTCGAGGGCGATCACCAGGTCGAGCCCGGCGAACCACTCGGGCTGGAACTGGCGCGCGATGTGCTCGTACCCGTAACCGCCCGCGCGGAGCACGGCCACGGTGCGGTGGTCGGCGCCGTCGCCCTCGTGCCAGGAGCCCGTCCCCGCACTGTCGGCGACGACCAGGGCGCCGAGTCCGGCCTCCTCGACACGGGCGCGGAAGACGGACTCGGCCATCGGCGAACGGCAGATGTTGCCGGTGCAGACGAAGCACACCCGCAGCGGTGTGCGGGAGGTCGGAGCGCTCATGGGCTCCATGATGCAGCCCCGGGGGTCAGTCCTCGTCCGGGAGGACCATGTTCAGGGCCCAGGAGACGATGCTGATGATCAGCCCGCCGAGGAACGCCGCCCAGAAGCCCTCGACGTGGAAGTCGAGGTCGAGCTTGCCGGAGATCCAGGAGGTCAGCAGCAGCATCAGGGCGTTCACGATCAGCGTGAACAACCCGAGGGTGAGCACCAGCAGGGGCAGTGACAGCAGCTTCACCAGCGGCTTCACCAGCCAGTTCACCACGCCGAAGACCAGGGCGACGAGGATGAGGGTGAGGGCCCTGTGCCCGGTGTCGTCACCGGTGAGCGTGATGTTGCCCACGAGCCAGATGGCCACCAGCAGGGCCCCGGCGTTCGCGAGCGTCTTGACGACGAAGTTCATCATGGCTGAGATCGTCGCAGAAGTGATCGCACAGGCACAGAGGTGAGGGAGCGGCCAAGTGAAGGTGTTCCGGCTGGACGACCTGGAGGCCGAGCGGGCCGCCAACGAGGGCGCGTACCTCAGTTTCCTGCGTGAGCGGAACATGTCCGCCGGGCTCTACGCCCTGCGGGCCGGGGAACTCGACCCGCAGAAGCCGCACGCACAGGACGAGATCTACCTGGTCGTGAGCGGCCGGGCGCTGATCACCGTGGGGGAGGAGACGACGCACGTCGCGCGCGGCAGCGTGGTCTACGTCCCGACCGGGGCGCCGCACCGCTTCCACCACGTCACCGAGGACCTGAACGTCCTGGTGGTCTTCTCGCCCCCCGAGGCCTGAGGGCCTCCGCCCCCGGGTTCCCGTAGGGGGCGGGTCAGGGACGGATGGGGACCGCGAGGCCTCCGCAGGGGACCGCCGCGGCCCTAGCCTGGGAGCGGAAGGACGACAAGGAGGAGGAAACGGTGAAGCTCTTCGAGGGCCTGCCCTGGTGGGTCAAGTGGGTCGCGGTGCCGGTGATCGCGATCGTGGTCTTCGGCGGCATGATCGCCAGCGCGATCGGGTTCCTGTTCTGGCTGCTGTTCAAGGTGCTGGTCTTCGTGGCGCTGGTCGGCGGCCTGGTGTACGTGGTCAAGAAGTTCACCTCGTCCTCGTCCGACTCCCGTGACTCCCGCGACAAGTGGTGACCCCGTGGGGCCCGGTCACCGGGCCCCACGGGACGCGGGCCGCTCAGTCCTGGAGCCGGACGCGCTCGGGGCTCCCCGGCGCCGCACCGTTCGGTGAGGCGTCGCCGCCGGTGGCGCCGTTCATCTGGGCGAGCAGCTGACGGGCCAGGCCCAGACCGGTGCCGCCCATGGTGAGCGCCTTGGCGAACATCTCCGACATCCCGTCGGCGCCGTTCAGCAGCACCATGTGGTCCACGTTGCCGAAGGCCTCGGCGCCCGCCCGGACGATCTCCGGCCAGTTCTCGGCCAGCTGCTGGGCGACGACCGCCTCCTGGTTCTCCGCCAGGGCCGCGGCCCGCGCCTTGATCGACTCGGCCTCGGCCAGGCCCTTGGCCTTCGAGGCCTCGGCCTCCGCCAGACCCCGCGCCTGCGTCGCGGCGGCCTCGGCCTCACCCGTGGCCCGGGTGGCCGCGGCGCTCGCCTCACCGCTGACCCTGGTCTGCTCCGCCTGCGCCGCCGCGGCCGTCTTGACGCGGTTCGCCTCGGCGGCGGCGGCCAGTTCGGTCTCGCGGGCCTTCGCCTCGGCCGCCGAGATGCGCGCGTCGCGCTCGGCCTCGGCCAGGGTCCGCTTCTCGTACGCGGAGGCGTCCGCCGGCTTGCGGACGTCCGCCTGCAGCTGCTGCTCGCGCCGCTGCGCCTCCAGCTCGGCGACCCGGGTCTCCTGGACGACGACCTCCTGGCGGGCCGCCGCCTCCGCCAGCGGGCCCGCCTGCCGTGAGGACGCGGTGGCCTTGTCCCGCTCGGCCATGTAACCCGCCTGCAGGATCTGGCTGTCCCGGGTCGCCTCGGCCATGCGGGCCGCGGCCTGCTGCTCGGCCTCGGTGGCCAGCCGGTCCGCCTCCGCCTGCGCGATGCGGGCGTCCCGCTGGACGGCCGCGGCGTGCGGCGCGGCCAGGTTGTTGATGTAGCCGGTCGGGTCGACGATCTCGTGGATCTGCAGCGAGTCGATGATCAGGCCGAGCTTCTCCATCTCCGAGCCCGAGGCCGCACGGGTCTCGGCGGTCAGCCGCTCCCGGTCCCGGATCATCTGTTCCACCGTCAGCCCGCCCACGATGGAGCGCAGATGACCGGCGAAGACGTTGTGCACCCGCTCGGGCATGAACTTCTGCTGGTCCAGGAAACGCCGTGCGGCGTTGGCGATCGACACCATGTCGTCGCCGACCTTGAAGATGACCACGCCGTGCACCTTCAGCGGGATGCCCTGCTGGGTGACGCAGTCCACGTTCAGTTCGGCCTCGTTGAGGTCGAGCGAGAGCCTGCGCACCGCCTGGACGCCGGGCAGGACCAGGGTCCCCCGTCCCGTGACGATGCGGAATCCCATCCCCTCCCCCACACCGTCCGTCCGGTGCTTGGAGCCGGAGATGACCAGTGCCTCGTTGGGCTCGGCGACCCGCCACATGAGCCTGAACAGGCCGACCAGAATGATGACCGCGACAAGCGCCCCGCCTGCCGCAACGCCGATCAGCATCGGCATACGCCCCCTTACGATTGGCCCCGATCGGGGCCGCGTACGGGAGTGTGCGCCCGTGGGTGACGGTGCGGTAGGTCCTGACGGATCCTTGTCGGTTTCTTGACGTGGAGCGGACCGCTCCGCTCAGCCGTACGCGGGCGCCACGTACACGGTGCGCGGCGGCAGGTGCTCCACGACCACCACGACCGTGCCCTTCTCGATGCGCTCGCCGGTCGTCGCCGGATACGCCAGGAACGCCTCGGCACCGCCCCGGACGTGCACGATCACCTCACCGACCAGCCCCGGCCCGACCGTCCCGGTCACCCGGCCCTGCAGTCCGACCACGTCCCCTCCCGGCTCACTTGGCGCGGCGCCGGTGTCCGCGACCGGTGCCCGCGGGAACAGTGTCGCCGCTGCCGCGGTCCGCCGACACCACCAGGACGGCCAGCGCGGTCGTCAGTGGCACCGCCACCACCAGGCCGATGCTGCCCACCAGGGTCCGCACGATCTCCTCGGCGACCAGTTCGCTGCCCGCCACCGCCAGCACCCCGCGCTCCGCGATGGAGAAGAGCAGCAGCAGCGGCAGCGCCGCGCCCGCGTAGGCCAGCACCAGGGTGTTGACGACCGAGGCGATGTGGTCCCGCCCGATCCGCATGGCCGCCGAGTACAGCCGGCGCCGGCTCGCCCCCGGGTCCGCCTCGCGCAGCTCCCACACCGCCGAGGTCTGGGTGACCGTCACGTCGTCCAGGACGCCCAGCGAACCGATGATGATGCCCGCCAGCAGCAGGCCGCGGATCTCGATGTCCGGGTAGAGGGAGTGGATCAGCCCGGTCTCGTCCGAGGTGTTGCCGCTCAGCAGCGCCCAGTCGATGAAGACCGAGCCCAGGACGCCGATCAGCAGCAGCGAGCACAGGGTGCCCAGGACCGCCACCGAGGTACGGGCGTTGAGGCCGTGGCACATGTAGAGCGCGATCAGCATGATGGCGCTGCCCCCGATCACCGCCACCAGCAGCGGATTGCTGCCGTGCAGGATCGCCGGGAGGATGAACAGCGTCAGCACCGCGAAGCTGATGACCAGCGCGATCAGCGCCAGGACCCCGCGCAGCCGCCCGACCACGACCACCACCGCGGCGAAGATCCCGGCCAGCAGCCACAGGGGGAAGGCCCGGTCGACGTCGGTCACCGAGTACTGCAGTTCGCGCGGGGCCTGCGGCGCGTACGCCAGCAGCACCTTCTGGCCCTTCGTGTAGTGCCGGGTCTGGGTCGGCTGCACGATCTCGGTGAAGGTGCGGCCCGCGTCCTTGCCCGTGCCGACCTCGATGGTCGCGCGTTCGCAGATCGCCGGACCCGACGGCGCCGACGTCGGGCCGGGGGAGGGCGCGGCTCCGGCGCCCGGTTCGGCGTTGACGTCCGAGCACTTGACCTCTTCGACCTTCACCACCCGCCCGGACTGCGTCTGCTGGTCGAAGCCGACGCCGCTGCGCTCGTGCTTCGGCACGCCGCCCGGCCACAGCACCACCAGCCCGGCCACCACGGCAGCGACGAAGGGGATCAGGACGGCGGCGATGACCTTGCGCAGGTGCCGGGAGACCGGCGGCACCGGGCCGTGACCGTGTCCGTGACCATGGGCTTGCGTGTGCGGGTGAGTGGAGTCCACGGCCCGATCATCGCAACACCCCCTGGTGTCCGTCAGCGAGGACCCGCTAGCGTTGAGGCACCTTTGCAAACGCGGGAGCTCGGAGCACCGGGCTGAGAGGGCGCTGACCGGCCGAAGGGCCACCAGCTGCGCCGACCGCTGAACCTGTTACCGGGTAATGCCGGCGTAGGGAGTGGGTCTCATGACCATGCAGGATGCACACGCGCGCGAAATCGGCTGGCACAAGGGCTACATGACCGGGTCCCGCCCGGACATCGAGGTCCCCGTCCGCCGAGTGCACCTGACCAACGGCCGGGACGTGACGCTGTACGACACGTCCGGCCCGTACACCGACCCGAACGTCACCACCGACGTCCGCCGCGGCCTCCCGCCGCTGCGGGAGAACTGGATCGTCGCCCGCGGCGACACCGAGGAGTACCCCGGCCGCCCCGTCCGCCCCGAGGACGACGGCCTCAAACACACCTCGCCGCGCGGCGGCCTGCGCAACCTGGACGCCGTCTTCCCCGGACGCCCCCGCCTCCCCCGGCGCGGCCGGCCCGGACATCCGGTGACCCAACTGGCGTACGCGCGGCGGGGCGAGATCACCCCGGAGATGGAGTACGTCGCGATCCGCGAGAACGTCTCCCCCGAGGTCGTCCGCGAGGAGATCGCGGCGGGACGCGCCGTCCTGCCGGCGAACGTCAACCATCCGGAGATCGAGCCGATGATCATCGGCAAGCGGTTCCTGGTGAAGGTCAACGCCAACATCGGCAACTCGGCGGTCACCTCCTCCATCGAGGAGGAGGTCGACAAGATGACCTGGGCCACCCGCTGGGGCGCCGACACGGTCATGGACCTGTCCACCGGGCGCAACATCCACACCACGCGCGAGTGGGTGCTGCGCAACTCCCCCGTCCCCATCGGGACCGTCCCCCTCTACCAGGCCCTGGAGAAGGTCGACGGCAAGGCCGAGGAGCTGACCTGGGAGATCTACAAGGACACCGTCATCGAGCAGGCCGAGCAGGGCGTCGACTACATGACGGTGCACGCCGGCGTGCTGTTGCGGTACGTCCCGCTGACCGCGCGCCGCAAGACCGGCATCGTCTCGCGCGGCGGGTCGATCATGGCGGCCTGGTGCCTCGCGCACCACAGGGAGAGCTTCCTCTACGAGAACTTCGAGGAGCTCTGCGAGATCCTCGCCGCCTACGACGTCACGTACTCCCTGGGCGACGGCCTGCGTCCCGGCTCCATCGCGGACGCCAACGACGAGGCCCAGTTCGCGGAGCTGCGCACGCTCGGCGAACTCAACACCGTCGCCAAGCGGCACGGCGTGCAGACCATGATCGAGGGGCCGGGGCACGTCCCCATGCACAAGATCAAGGAGAACATCGACCTTCAGCAGGAGATCTGCGAGGAGGCGCCGTTCTACACCCTCGGCCCCCTCACCACCGACATCGCGCCCGCCTACGACCACATCACCTCCGGCATCGGCGCCGCCATGATCGCCTGGTGGGGCACGGCCATGCTCTGCTACGTCACCCCCAAGGAGCACCTGGGCCTGCCCGACCGCGACGACGTCAAGACCGGCGTCATCACCTACAAGATCGCCGCCCACGCCGCCGACCTGGCCAAGGGCCACCCCGGGGCCCAGGAATGGGACGACGCGCTCTCCGACGCCCGCTTCGAGTTCCGCTGGGAGGACCAGTTCAACCTGGCCCTCGACCCGGACACGGCACGGGCGTTCCACGACGAGACGCTTCCGGCGGAGCCGGCCAAGACCGCGCACTTCTGCTCCATGTGCGGGCCGAAATTCTGTTCGATGAAGATCTCCCAGGACATCCGCCGCCGGCACGGCGGCACACCCGAGGAGATCGAGGCCGGCATGGCGGAGAAGTCCCGCGAGTTCGCCGCCTCGGGCAACCGCGTCTACCTCCCGATCGCCGACTGACCCGGGATCCTGCGGCGGCCCGCACCGGCGGGCCGCCACAGGATCCGGTACGCCGGCCGTTCCTAGGCGCCGTCGGGGCCGAGGTGCAGAGCGGCCAGGCGGGGCAGGCGGCGGTGCATCTCCGCGTCGTCGTCGAAGTCGAAGTCCTCGCCCATGTCGGGTTCCGACGGCCTCCGGGCATCGGCGGGGTGGCGGTCGGACCAGGCGGTGTAGAAGGAGTCCCGGTCGCCGGTGAGGCGCTCGAAGGCCTCGGCGGCGGCGTAGTTGACCTCCTCGCGGAACAGGGCGTCGCTCCCGTCCCGCGCGGCCGCGACCGCGCCGGGGTGGCCTGCCAGGCTGTCCGGCCCGGCGGCCACGCGTTCGTAACAGTCGCGGCCCTGGGCGATCACCCCGGCGCGGAAGTCGGTGAAGGAGTCGTCGGAGCAACCGCCGCCTATGAGGTAGGCGGCGGCCCAGACGTCCCAGCGGTACAGGGCGTCGTGCAGCGCGTCGAAGCGTTCCGCGTACTCCAGGATCTCCTGGCGCGGCCGTTCGGTCAGCAGGCGCACCAGCGCCTCGTCGAAGGGCTCGCCGCCGTCCGCCGCCGTGGAGCGGGCGGCGTCGATCAGCTGCCAGAACCGGTCGGTGTCCATGCCCGCACTGTGGCACCGGGGTACGACAACGCCCCCGGGTCCGCCGTGTCAGTCCGGTCTGTGGTCGGGTCCGCCGAAGTCGGGGCTGGAGAAGTCCGGGCTGGAGAAGTCCGGGCTGGTGAAGCGGTCCCCGGGTTCGGGGGAGGACTCGTGACCGGGGCTGGAGAAGTCGGGGCGGGAGTAACCGAGCCGCGGCATGCGGGGGTTGCCGCCGGTGGTCGCGGAGGGGGCGGTCGGCGCGGTGGGGGCCGCGCCGGCGGCCTTGGCGAGGGCGTCGTCGAGGAAGGGCTGCAGTCCCCGTTCCACCAGGGCCCGGCGCCACAGCTCGCGGGCGAGGGCGACGTCGCGGGGCTCACCGCCGTGAGGGTCGTGGAGGGCGGTCGAGCCGTTGCGCAGCGCGGTGAGCAGCAGTCCGACCATGCCGATGACGATGCCGCAGACGGCGACGGCCGCGAAGAGCCAGCCGGCCTGCCGCAGCGGCTGGGCGATCGCCGGTTCGGGGTGCCCGAAGCGCAGGGCGTACCCGAGCACGAGGAAGATGACGGCGGCCGTGCCCGCCAGGATCGGCGTGAGCACGGCGACGACGGCGAACAGCCCGGCCCCCGAGCCGTCCGCGGCGACCGGGGCCGCCGCGGCCGCGTAGCCGAGGCCCGGCACGGTCGCGGTACGTGCCTCCCGGCGCTGTTCCGCGAAGGCCTCGCGGACCTTGACGAACTGCTCGTACTCGGGCGCGGCGCAGGCCGAGATGGGCTCGGCCGCGTTGAGCGCCATGGTGCGCAACTGCTCGGCGTTGAGGCGGTTCCGCGCCTCGGCGAGGGCGGCCCGCGTGCCCTCCGAGTGCAGAGCCGTGTCGAGGGCGCGCTCGAATTCCGGGCGGTCCTCGGTCAGCAGGTGTGGAGCGCTGTTCATGTGCATCCCCCGATGCTCCGTCTCCGGTTCCTCCCGGGGTTCACGAAGGACGAAGGTCCGGTCCGGCTGGGCGGAAGCGGAGGAGAAGCTGCCTACGGATATCCCGATGGTAGAGCGCGGAGGTGACGCGGTGACAGAGTGTTTCCGGAAAATGGGGGTTTCGGGGTCTACAACGGCAGCTGTGCGACCAGGAGTTTGCCGTCCATGGTCACCCCGCCGTCCATGGCCACGGCCAGGTCCTCCGCGTACACGTGCGGTCCCTCGACGACCGCGGAGCGGTCCGGCTGCTCGGTGCCGGGTTCCGCGCCGGGCTCGCCGAGCAGGTACGGGATGGGGCTGTGACCGTGCACGACACGGTGGCCGCCGTAGGTGTCCAGCAGTTCGCGGGCGGCCTGCGGCCCCGACTCGCCGCGGAAGGCGAAGCGCCGGGTGAACTTGCGGAACAGCTCCCAGCACTCGTCGGCGTCGCCGCGCTGCAGGATGCCGGTGACGGCGTCGTTCATCGCGTCGATGGTGGTGCCGTACTCCAGGTACGCGGTGGTGTCGGAGTGCAGCAGCAGATGGCCGTCGGTGAGGGCGGCCGCGTCCAGCCGGGACATCCAGGCGACGTGGTGGTCCTGCAGCCGCTCCATGTCGCTGGTCTGGCCGCCGTTGAGGCGCCAGGCGGCGAGGAAGGAGGCGGTGCCCGCGGCGGAGTTCACCGGGGTGTCGCCGAAGCGGTGGGCGCCGAGCAGCAGCAGTTCGTGGTTGCCCATGAGGGCCCTGGCGTAGCCGCCGGCCGCGGCGGCCTCCGCGGACAGCTGCATGACGAGCTCGATCACGCCGATGCCGTCGGGGCCGCGGTCGGTGAAGTCGCCGAGGAACCACAGGCGGGCGTTGCCGGCCGCCCAGTGGCCCTCGGAGTCGATCAGCCCCGTCGCGTACAGGGCCTCGCACAGCCGGTCCACGTAGCCGTGGATGTCGCCGACGACGTAGAGCGGGCCGAGCGCCTGGGTGTCGGCCGCGGTGACCACCGGGAGGTCGCGCTGTGTGGGCGTGTACTCCGGCGGCATCATCTGCTCGTCGATCATGGTCTGTTCGTGCTCGGCCGGATGCCCGGGCGGAGCCCCGACGGCGTCGGCGGGGTGCACCGACGGCATCATGGGCGCGCCGTGCGCCACCGCCCCCGCGGGGTCCTGAGACCAGCCGTACGAGGTACCGGGCATGGGTCCCTGACCTGCCCCCTGAGTCATCGACCCCTCCACCGTCGCGCCACCATCCGCCCATCATAGGAATGACGATGTCGTGGCGTGACACACCTGCTGATAGCGATTTCATCCGGCACGGACAAATCCACCCGGGGCGGGCTCTTCTCGCCCCGGAAGCGCCCGTTCCTATTCTCCCGCGGGTCCGCGGGGCGGGCTGACGGTGGTGCGCGGCGAGCGTCGCTGGGAGGACGTGCGCACGATCAGGTCGGTCGGCATGACCTGCTGCACCGGGCGGCCCGCGTCCACCCCCTCGATGGCGTCGATGAGCAGCTGGACGACCGCGGTGCCGATCCGGCCCGGTTTGAGGGAGAGTGTGGTGATCGGCGGCTCGGTCGTCGCGTAGACCATGCTCTCGCTGCAGCAGACCAGCAGGAGGTCCTCGGGTACGCGCAGCCCGTAGCGGCGGGCGGCGGCGAGCAGGTCGGTGCCGTTGGGGTCGAAGAGGCCGTAGACCGCGTCGGGGCGGTCGGGCCGGGCGAGCAGGCGGTCCGCGGCGACGGCGCCGGCGCACGGGTCGTGGGCGGGGTAGGCCTCGACGACCGGTTCCTGGCCGATCCGCTCGCACCAGTGCAGGTAGGCGGTGGTGGACAGCCGGGTGTAGGTGTCGGTGCTGGTGCCGGTGAGCAGGCCGATCCTGCGGGCCCCGGCCTCGGCGAGGTGCTCCAGGATGCCGAGCACGGCGGCCTCGTGGTCGTTGTCGACCCAGGCCTGGACGGGCAGGCTGCCGGTCGGGCGGCCGTCGCTGACCACGGGGATGCCCTGCCGCACCAGCTCGGTGACCATCGGGTCGTGGTCGGAGGGGTCGATCACGACCGTGCCGTCCAGCGCGACGTTGCTCCACACGTCGTGCCGGGAGGAGGCCGGCAGGATGACCAGGGCGTATCCGCGGGCGAGCGCGGCGGAGGTGGCGGCCCGGGCCATCTCGGCGAAGTAGGCGAACTCGGTGAAGGTGAAGGGCTCTTCCCCGTACGTCGTCACGGTCAGGCCGATCAGCCCCGACCTCCCGGTGCGCAGCGTGCGGGCGGCGGCGGAGGGGCGGTACCCCAGCCGGTCGGCGACCTCACGGACGTGACGGCGGGTGGCGTCGGGCAGTCGGCCCTTGCCGTTGAGCGCGTCGGAGACGGTGGTGATCGAGACTCCGGCAGCGGCGGCCACGTCCCTGATGCCGGCCCGCTCCAGCCGGCGTCCGACGGGCCGGCTCGCCTGGTGCTTCCCTGCTGCTGTCATGGCGTGGTGATAGTAGGGGTCGGGTGGTCCTTTCGCGGGGTGCCGGAGAAGCCGTTGACAGATACGTTTCCCCGCCGGCGGCGTCGGGCGTGGCCGGGAAAGCCCAGGTGGTGACGGGTGCCTACCCCAGGTCACCGGTCCGTTACGGGGTGCCGCCCGCCCCGCGCCGCGCGGAGTGCGCGGCCATCAACTCACCCCTACGAGGGATGCGCGCCACCGCGCGCGCCACCGGCGCGCAGTGCGTCGCACCACCTGCCCCGTTCCCCGTGAGCCCCTGCCGCGAGCCCGTGTGCCGCAGGGCCTCCCCCGGCCGGGCGGGCGCTCGTATGGTGTGGGGCATGAGCCCCAAACTGCGCCGCGAACTGGACGGCATCCCCACGTACAAGCCGGGCAGACCCCCGGCCGTGGAAGAGGGAGTGACCGCTTACAAGCTGTCCTCCAACGAGAACCCCTATGCGCCGCTGCCCGGTGTCCTGGAGGCGGCCACCGCCGCCGCGGAGAACTTCAACCGCTACCCGGACATGGCGTGCACGGCCCTCCACGCAGAGCTGGCGCACCGCTTCGGCGTGCCGGAGGAGCACATCGCGACGGGCACCGGCTCGGTGGGTGTCGCGCAGCAGTTGCTGCAGTCGACCGCGGGCCCGGGTGACGAGGTCGTCTACGCCTGGCGGTCTTTCGAGGCCTATCCGATCATCACGCAGATCACCGGCGCGGCCTCGGTACGCGTGCCGCTCGACGCGGGTGAGACGCACGACCTTGACGCGATGGCCGCGGCGATCACGGACCGGACGCGGCTGGTCTTCGTCTGCAACCCCAACAACCCCACCGGCACGGTGGTCCGCCGGGACGCGCTGGAGCGTTTCCTGGACCGCGTCCCGCCGGACGTGCTGGTCGTGCTGGACGAGGCGTACAAGGAGTTCATCCGCGACCCCGAGGTCCCGGACGGCGTCGAGGTCTACCGTGACCGTCCCAACGTGGCGGTGCTGCGCACCTTCTCCAAGGCGTACGGACTCGCCGGACTGCGCGTGGGGTTCGCGATCGCGCACGAGCCGGTCGCCGCGGCGCTGCGCAAGACGGCCGTCCCCTTCGGCGTGAGCCAGCTCGCCCAGGACGCGGCGGTGGCCTCGCTGCGCGCGGAGGCGGCGCTGCTGGAGCGGGTCGACGCGCTGGTCACCGAGCGCACCCGGGTGTTCGACCGGCTGACCGCGCAGGGCTGGACGGTGCCGGAGACGCACGCCAACTTCGTGTGGCTGCGGCTGGGGGAGCGCACGACCGACTTCGCCGCGGCCTGCGAGCGGGCCGGCGTCACCGTCCGTCCGTTCGCGGGGGAGGGCGTGCGGATCACGGTCGGCGAGGAGGCCGCCAACGACGTCCTGATCCGTACGGCGGAGGCCTTCCGGAAGGAGCTGTGACCGTCCGCACGCAGCGTCCCGGGTGCCACAGGGCGTCATAGCATGCCCCCTTTCGCCCCCTCCCACCCCCCGGTGTGAGGGGGCGAAAGCGTGTGCGGCATACTGAGCTTGTGAATGCGTTCACTTTCACAAGCTCGGCACGTTAGGAGGCGTGACGTGGACCTGGCACTGGACTCCGTCGCTGTCGCGCGATGGCAATTCGGCATCACGACCGTCTACCACTACCTCTTCGTCCCCCTCACGATCTCCCTCGCCGCCCTGACCGCCGGTCTGCAGACGGCCTGGGTGCGCACCGGCAAGGAGAAGTACCTCCGGGCGACCAAGTTCTGGGGCAAGCTCTTCCTGATCAACATCGCCATGGGCGTGGCCACCGGCCTGGTCCAGGAGTTCCAGTTCGGCATGAACTGGTCGGACTACTCGCGCTTCGTCGGCGACGTGTTCGGCGCCCCGCTCGCCTTCGAGTCGCTCATCGCCTTCTTCTTCGAGTCCACCTTCATCGGGCTGTGGATCTTCGGCTGGGACAAGCTCCCGCAGAAGCTCCACCTGGCCTGCATCTGGCTGGTCTCGCTGGGCACGATCCTCTCCGCGTACTTCATCCTCGCCGCCAACTCCTGGATGCAGCACCCGGTCGGCTACCGCTACAACAAGGTCACCGGCCGCGCGGAGCTCACCGACTTCTGGGCCGTGCTCAGCCAGAACACCACCCTCGTCGTGGTCTTCCACACGCTGGCGGCGGCCTTCCTGACCGGCGCCGCCTTCATGATCGGCATCTCGGCCTACCACCTGGCCCGGCGCAAGCACGTCGCCGTCATGCGGACCTCGCTGCGCCTCGCCCTGGTCACCGCCGTCGTCGCCGGCCTGCTCACCGCGATCAGCGGCGACCGGCTGGGCAAGGTCATGTACGAGCAGCAGCCGATGAAGATGGCCGCCGCCGAGGCCCTGTGGGACGGCGAGTCCCCGGCCCCCTTCTCGATCTTCGCCTACGGCGACGTCGAGAAGGGCCACAACTCCGTGGCCGTCGAGGTCCCCGGCCTGCTGTCCTTCCTCGCCCACGACGACTTCGACTCGTACGTCCCCGGCATCAACGACGTCAACAAGGCCGAGCAGGAGAAGTACGGACCCGGCGACTACCGGCCCAACATCCCCGTCGCCTACTGGGGCTTCCGCTGGATGATCGGCTTCGGCATGACCTCCTTCGCGGTCGGCCTGGCGGGACTCTGGCTCACCCGCCGCAGGTTCTGGCTCGCCGAGGACCGGCGCACCGCCGACGACGAGCCGCCGCACCTGATGCTCACCAGGAACACCGCCCTCTCCCCGGCGCTGTCCCGCTGGTACTGGCGGATCGGGCTGCTCACCATGGGCTTCCCGCTGATCGCCAACTCCTGGGGCTGGATCTTCACCGAGAACGGCCGTCAGCCGTGGGTCGTGTACGGGCTGCTGCGCACCGAGGACGCGGTCTCCCCCGGTGTCTCCACCGCCGAGATGCTGACCTCGCTGATCGTGCTCACCACGCTCTACGCCGTCCTCGCGGTCGTCGAGGTCAAGCTCCTGGTCAAGTACGCCAAGGCCGGGCCACCCGAGCTCACCGAGGCCGACCTCAATCCCCCCACGAAGATCGGCGGCGACGCCGACCGCCCGATGGCCTTCTCGTACTAGGGAGAGACGGCATGCACCTCCACGACGTCTGGTTCGTCCTCATCGCGGTCCTGTGGACCGGCTACTTCTTCCTCGAGGGCTTCGACTTCGGCATCGGCGTCCTCACCCGGCTGCTCGCCCGGGACCGCCCCGAGCGGCGGGTGCTGATCAACACCATCGGCCCGGTCTGGGACGGCAACGAGGTCTGGCTGATCACCGCGGGCGGCGCCACCTTCGCCGCCTTCCCCGAGTGGTACGCCACCCTCTTCTCCGGCTTCTACCTGCCGCTGCTGGTGATCCTGCTCTGCCTGATCATCCGGGTCGTCGCCTTCGAGTACCGCGCCAAGCGCGCCGGCGAACGCTGGCAGGCGGGCTGGGAGCAGGCCATCTTCTGGACCTCCCTGCTCCCCGCGTTCCTGTGGGGCGTGGTGTTCGCCAACATCGTGCACGGGGTCGAGATCGACGCCTCCGGCGAGTACACCGGCGGGCTCCGGGAACTGTTCGGCCCCTACGCCCTGCTCGGCGGGCTCGTCACGCTCAGCCTCTTCACCTTCCACGGCGCGGTCTTCGCGGCGCTGAAGACCCTCGGCGACATCCGCGCCCGCGCCCGCCGCTTCGCCACCCGCGCCGGAGCGGTCACCGCGGTGTTCGCAGTCGCCTTCCTGGCCTGGACGCAGGACGACGGCGGCGACGCCCGGAGCCTGGCGGCCGCGGTGGTCGCCGTGCTGGCGCTGCTCGCCGCGCTCGGTGCCAATCTGCGGGGCCGCGAGGGCTGGGCGTTCGCCTTCTCCGGGATCACCGTCGTCGCCGCGGTGGCGATGCTCTTCCTGGTGCTCTTCCCGGACGTCATGCCCTCCACGCTGGACCCGGCGTGGAGCCTGACGGTGGAGAACGCCTCCTCGACCCCGTACACGCTGAAGATCATGACCTGGTGCGCCGCGATCGCGGCCCCGCTGGTCGTGCTCTACCAGGCCTGGACGTACTGGGTGTTCCGCAGGCGGATCGGCACCCAGCACATCGCCGAAGCGCACTGAGGAGCTGTTTCACGTGAAACCCGTCGACCCCCGGCTCCTGAGGTACGCCCGCGCGACCCGTGTGTTCCTCGCCGTCTCCGTCCTGCTCGGTCTCGTCGGCGCGGGCCTGGTCATCGCGCAGGCGATGATCGTCGCGGAGATCGTCGTCGGGGGTTTCGAGGACGGTCTCGACGCCGGGGCGCTGCGCACCCCGCTGCTGCTGCTCGCCGGCGTCGGGGCCGGGCGGGCGGCCGTCTCCTGGCTCACCGAGCTGTGCGCCCACCGCGCCTCCGCCGCCGTCAAGTCCCGGCTGCGCACACAGCTGCTGGAGCGGGTCACCGCCCTGGGCCCGGCGGGGCTCACCGAGCGCCGGACCGGCGAGCTCACCGCGCTCGCCACCCGGGGCATCGACGCCCTGGACGGCTACTTCGCCCGCTACCTGCCCCAACTCGGCCTGGCCGTCGTGGTGCCCGCCGCCGTCCTCGCCCGCATCGTCACCGAGGACTGGATCTCGGCCCTCACCATCGCCCTGACCCTCCCCCTCATCCCGGTCTTCATGGTCCTGATCGGATGGGCCACCCAGACCCGCATGGACCGTCAGTGGCAGCTGCTCGCCCGGCTGTCCGGCCACTTCCTCGACGTCGTCGCGGGCCTGCCCACCCTCAAGGTCTTCGGCCGGGCCAAGGCTCAGGCCGAGTCCATCCGCGCCATCACCGCCGACCACCGGCGCGCCACGATGCGGACGCTGCGCATCACCTTCCTCTCCTCCTTCGCCCTGGAACTGCTCTCCACCATCTCCGTCGCCCTGGTCGCGGTCGGCGTCGGCATGAGGCTGGTCCACGGTGAACTCGACCTCTACACCGGGCTGGTCATCCTCGTCCTGGCGCCCGAGGCGTACCTGCCGCTGCGCCAGGTGGGAGCCCAGTACCACGCGGCGGCCGAGGGGCTCTCCGCCGCCGACGAGGTCTTCGCCGTCCTGGAGACCGCGCCGCCCCGGCGCGGCACGGCCCCGGCCCCCGACCTGCGGACCGTGGTCGTCGAACTGGACGAGGTGGCCGTCGAGGGCCGCCTCGGCCCGGTCTCCCTGCGCGTCTCCCCCGGCGAGACGATCGCCCTCACCGGCCCGAGCGGGATCGGCAAGAGCACGCTGCTCTCCGTACTGCTCGGCTTCACCGAGCCGACCTCGGGACGGGTCCTGGCCGACGGCGCCGACCTCGCCGCCCACGACCCGGCCGGCTGGCACCGGCAGATCGCCTGGGTGCCCCAGCGGCCGCACCTGTTCGCCGGGACCATCGCCGACAACGTACGGCTGACCCGGCCGGACGCGAGCCCGGCCGAGGTCCGCGCCGCGCTCCGGGACGCCGGCGCCCCGGACCTCGACCCCGCGACGGCCCTCGGGGAGGGCGGCGCCGGGCTCTCCGCCGGACAGCGCCAACGAATCGCGCTGGCCCGGGCGTTCCTCGCCGACCGGCCGCTGCTGCTGCTCGACGAGCCGACGGCGGCACTGGACGGCGAGACCGAGGCGGCCGTGGTCGACGCCGTCCGGCGGCTCGCGGCCGGCCGCACGGTGCTGCTCGTCGTGCACCGCCCCGCGCTGCTCGCCGTGGCCGACCGTACGGTGCGGCTCGACGGCCGCCCGGCGCGTGCCGTGCCGGCGGTGGTGCCCCCGGCCCTGGCCGCGGCCGGTACGTCCGCCCCCGAACCCCTCGGTGCGGTCCCCGCCGCGTCCTCACCGTCCTCCGCGTCGTCCTCGGGGTCCGCGCCGCTGACCCGGGTGCGCCGGATCGCCACGCCGCTGCGGCCGCGGTTCGCCCTCGCGCTGCTGCTCGGCGCCCTCGCGCTGCTGAGCGCCGTCGGCCTGATGGCGACCTCGGCCTGGCTGATATCCAGGGCCTCCGAGCAGCCGCCGGTCCTGTACCTGATGGTCGCGGTCACCGCGACCAGGGCCTTCGGCATCGGCCGGGCGGTCTTCCGCTACGCCGAGCGCCTGGTCGCGCACGACGCCGTCTTCCGGGCCCTCGCCGGCCTCAGGGTCACCGTGTACCGGCGGCTGGAGCGGCTCGCGCCCGCCGCGCTGCGGGACACCCGGCGGGGCGACCTGCTCTCCCGCCTCGTCGCCGACGTGGACGGTCTGCAGGACTACTTCCTGCGCTGGCTGCTCCCGGCCGGCGCCGCCGCGCTCTCCGGCGCCGCCGCGGCCGCGTTCACCGTGTGGCTGCTGCCCGGTGCCGGCGCCGCCCTGGCGGTGGGACTGCTCACCGCAGGCGTGGCCGTGCCCGCCGCCTCCGCGGCGCTCGCCCGGCGCGCCGAACGCGCTCTCGCCCCCGCCCGCGGCGAACTCGCGGCCCAGGTGGTCGAAGTGCTCACCGGCACCGCCGAACTGACCGTGGCCGGGGCCCTGCCCGGGCGCCGCGCCGAGGCTGCCGAGGCGGACCGGGTGCTCACCCGGATCGCGGCCCGTTCCGCGGCCGGTTCGGCGCTCGGGGCCGGGCTCGGCGCCCTGGTCAGCGGACTCACCGTCACCGTCTGCGCCTGGGCGGGCGTGCGAGCGGTGGCCGACGGCGGACTGTCCGGGATCGCGCTCGCGGTGGTCGTGCTCACCCCGCTCGCGGCCTTCGAGGCGGTGGCGGCCCTGCCGCTCGCGGCGCAGTACCGGCAGCGCAGCCGGCAGGCGGCGCGGCGCGTGTACGACGTGCTCGACACCCCCGAGCCCGTACGGGAGCCGGAACACCCCGCGGCCGCGCCCACCGGGCCGCACCCCCTGGTGCTGCGCGGGCTCACCGCCCGTCACCCGGGGCAGCCCCGGCCCGCGCTGGACGGCGTCGGCCTGGAACTGACCCCCGGCCGCCGGATCGCCGTCGTCGGCCCCTCCGGATCGGGCAAGACGACCCTCGCCCATGTGCTGCTGCGCTTCCTGGACGTCGAGCAGGGCACGTACACCCTCGCGGGCACCGATGCCACGGCTCTCGACGGCGACGCGGTGCGCCGCATGGTCGGCCTCTGCGCCCAGGACGCGCACGCCTTCGACAGCACGGTGCGGGAGAACCTGCGCCTGGCCCGCCCCGGCGCGGACGACGCGGAACTGCGGAAGGCGCTCGCCGCGGCCCGGCTGGACCTGGACCTCGACCTCCCGGTCGGCGAGCACGGCACCCGCCTGTCCGGCGGCCAGCGCCAGCGACTGGCGCTGGCCCGCGCGCTGCTCGCCGACTTCCCCGTCCTGGTGCTCGACGAGCCGGCCGAACACCTGGACCTGGCGACCGCCGACGCCCTGACCGCCGATCTGCTGGCCGCGACCACGGGCCGGACGACCGTGCTGATCACCCACCGCCTCACCGGTCTGGAGGAGGTCGACGAGATCCTCGTCCTCGACCGCGGCCGGGTCGTGCAGCGCGGTACGCACCGTGAGCTGGCCGCCGCCGACGGCCCGTTCCGCCGGAGCCTGGACCGCGAGCACGCGGCCGACGCACTGAACGCGCCGGAGCCGGAGTCGATCACGGCGTAGGACCCGGCACCGCCCTAGGCTCGCCGTATGGCAGAACCACTGGCCAGGCTGCTGGACGCCGTCGGCTCGGTCACCAGCGCGCTGCTGGCCGACGAACAACCGGGCGACGACGCGCTCGACGTCGTCGCCGAGCAGGCCCGCGCGCTCGTGGGGGCCGACGCGGGCCTGGTTCTGCTGCCGACCGTCGAGGGCGGTCTCGAAGTGGTCGCCGTCTCGGCCGAACAGCCCGCGGGCCTGGTCGGCACGGTGCTCGAGGCGGACAGCCCGCCCGTCGCGCCGCTGATGGCGGGCGAGCCGGTGTTCGTGGAGGACGCCGCGAGCGACGACCGGATGACCATGGCGATCGCCCCGCGCTTCGGGGCCTGCATGATCCTGCCGCTGCAGAGCAGCGGCCATGTGATGGGCGCGCTCGCGCTGCCGAGGGCCCATGGCGTGCCGGGCTTCACCGAGGACGAGCGCTTTGTCGCCACCCAGTTCGCGGCGCAGGCGGCGCTGGCCCTGCTGCTCGCCGGCGCCCAGCGCGACCGCAACCGGCTGGCCGTGTACGAGGAGCGCGACCGGATCGCCCGCGATCTGCACGACCTGGTCATCCAGCGGCTCTTCGCGACGGGCCTGATGCTCCAGGGGGCGCGGCGCAAGGCGCTGCCGCCCGACGCGGAGGAGGGCATCGCGCACGCGGTCGAGGAACTGGACGCCACCATCCAGGAGGTGCGGACGGCGATCTTCGCGCTGCAGCAGGAGCCGCGGGACGACGCACCCGCGGGACTGCGCGCCCAGGTGCTGCGCGAGACCGGCTCCGCCGCCCGCGGCCTCGGCTTCCCGCCCTCCGTCCGCTTCGTCGGGCCCGTCGACCACCGGGTCGGCGCGCTCAGCGCCCGCAACCTCGTCGCGGCGCTGCGCGAAGCGCTGTCCAACGTGCAGCGGCACGCCGGCGCCACCTGGGTCGAGGTGGTGCTCGACGCCACCGCCGTGCTCTCCGACGGCCGCGAGGGGGTGCGGCTCATCGTCTCCGACGACGGCGTCGGCATCCCCGAGACCGGACGGCGCAGCGGGCTGCGCAACCTCGCCCGCCGCGCGGAGTCGCTGGGCGGCGAGTCGATCTTCGGGCCGGGGCCGGACGGCAAGGGCACCACGCTCGCCTGGGAGGCGCCCCTCTGAGCCCGCCCGCCGAGGTCAGCGGGCGGCGAGGATCCGCTCGATGACGCGGGCCACGCCGTCCTCCTCGTTCGCCACGGTGCGGTGCGTCGTGGCGGCCAGCACGTCGGGGTGGGCGTTGGCGACGGCGTACGAGGTGCCCGCCCACGACAGCATGGCGAGGTCGTTGGGCATGTCCCCGAAGGCCACCACCTCCTCGGCGGAGATGCCGAGGTCCGCGCAGCAGCGCGCGAGCGTCGTCGCCTTGCTGACCCCGGCGCCGCTGATCTCCAGCAGCGCCGACGCGCTGGACCGGGTGATCTCGGCGTGCTCCCCGGCCACCGCGCGCGCGGTGCGCAGGAAGACGTCCGGGTCGATGGAGGAGTGCTTGGCCAGCAGCTTCAGCACGGGCTGGCCCTGCCGCCCGCCGTCGAGCACATCCTCCACCGGGGCGACGACCGCGTCGGGGGCGGGGGCGTACGGCGGGTAATCCGGCTCGTACGCGAAGCCGCCGGTCAGCTCGACGGCGAAGGCCGTGCCGGGGACGGCGGTGCGCAGCGCCGCGATGACCGCGAGCGCGTCCCGGGGGTCGAGGGGGTAGGCCGCCAGCAGCCGCCTGCCGCGGTGCAGGTCGTAGACGGCGGCGCCGTTGGCGCATATCGCCATGCCGTGGCCGGCGGTGTGCGCGGCGACGACGTCCATCCACCGTGCGGGCCGCCCCGTGACGAAGAAGACCTCGATGCCCGCGGCCTCCGCGTCCGCCAGCGCGGCGATCGTACGGGCCGAAACGGTCTTGTCGTCGCGCAGGAGCGTGCCGTCCAGGTCGGTGGCGATCAGCCGCGGCGCGGGGGCCGCGAGGGTGGCGTCCGGGGTCCGGGGATGCTGGGTGGCTGAGGTCACCGACCCATGGTCCCCCATGTGGATGCATATGACAGCAGGCGGGTGCGGAGTGCGAGGACCGCCACACTCTCCGTCGCCGTTGTCAGTGCCGGCTGCCACCATCACGCCATGGCCCTTGTGCGTTGTGAAGAGCAGCCCGACCGGGAACCGGTGCTCCTGGCCGACGCTTTGCCGACGGTCGTGGACGGCATCCGCCTGGCCGCGCGCGCCGGGACAGCCGTCGCCGATCCGGTGGGCGGCACCGCCACGACCTGCGGCCGGTGCGCCTGCGCCGCGTACCGACACCGCACCGCCGGCGGTCACTGGATCCTGGTCGAGCCCGGCGAGTGGCCCCTGGGGGCCGTCCCGGCCGGCCGCCGCTGGCGCGTCGCGGGCGACGGCACGGCGGTCAATCTGCGGGCCACCGTCCCCTCCGACACCTGCCGGATCAGCCATTTCGACGTCTGTCCCGCGAGCCCGCCGCCCGCGGCGTCGCCCGTGCTGCTCGGCCAGTGGCGGCGCAACGCCCGCCGCCGGCTCAACTGAGCTGGGCCGGCGCCTCGGTCGCGATGCGCTCGAAGACCTTCTCGTCCGCCGCGTAGACGGAGTCCGGCACCGGCCAGTGGAGCACGATCTCCGTGATGCCGACCTCCGCGTAGCGGCCCGCGAAGTCGACGAAGGCGTCCAGCGACTCCAGCGGGCGCTCGGCCGTCGACCCGGTCAGCAGGACGCGGTCGAGCTCGCCCGGGTCGCGCTCGATCTCGGCACAGGCGATCTCCAGCTGGTCGTACTGGTGCGAGACGACCTCGGGGCACTTGTCCACCGGCACGTCCGCCGGGCCCTTCGGGTCTCCGTAGGTCACCCACGCCTGGCCGTAGCGGGCCGCCAGCCGCAGCCCGCGCGGGCCCGTCGCCGCCACCGCGAAGGGCACCCGCGGACGCTGCGCGCAGCCGGGGATGTTCCGTACCTCGTGCGCCGAGTAGAACTCGCCCTCCTGACTCACCACCGGCTCCGTCAGCAGCCGGTCCAGCACGGTGACGAACTCGCCGAAGCGGTCGGCCCGTTCCCGTGGCGTCCACGCCACCTGGCCCAGCGCGGTCGCGTCGTAGCCCACCCCGCCGGCGCCGATGCCGAGTGTCAGCCTCCCGCCGCTGACGTCGTCGAGGGTGATCAGCTCCTTCGCCAGCGTCACCGGGTGCCGGAAGTTCGGGGAGGTGACGAGCGTGCCCAGCCGGATCCGCTCCGTCGCCGCGGCCGCCGCCGTCAGCGTCGGGACCGCCCCGAACCACGGGCCGTCCCGGAAGCTCCGCCACGACAGGTGGTCGTAGGTGTAAGCGGTGTGGAAACCGAGCTCCTCGGCCCGGCGCCAGACCTTCCGGCCCTGCTCGTGCCAGCGGTAGATCGGCAGAATCACAGTGCTCAGGCGCATGTTCCCCACCCTACGGGGTGGCTCCCGCCCGCCCGGGCCGAAGTGGTGGGGCGATCAGGGCGGCAGCCGCCGTCCGATGGAAACCCGTCGGCGGGCCGCGCCCGCTCGGCCGGTGCCTCCGCACGCCACGGGACCCCGGGACCGCCTGCGGGCGCCGCCGACCGCGTCTCCGTCGCTCCCGACGATGCCGATACCCCCGGTGGTGGGGAGCCGCAACTCGGGGCGCGCCTCGCCGAAAGGCCGTCGCCCAAGCGTCCGGCCGGGGCACAGCTCGGCCACCCGGGTGGTGTTGATCGGAATATCGGCATCCTCGGGGTGCGGCACCGAGGATTTCGTGCTCACTTCCGCATCATCGGATTAGTCGCTCCCGACTCACCGAAGGAAGTGAGAGGTCATGGCTGCCAACACCCATGTCAGGACGTTCTGGGACGTCTTCGTGACGCTCCTGCTCAAGATGGTCGCGTACTTCGGGTTCGCCGTCCCGGCGTCGCGTAGCACGGCTCCGGCCGCGCCGCGACCGGAGGCCGTCCCCGGCACCCGGTTCCTGCCCACCGCCGAGGCGGTGCGCCACTGGGCACCGGCTCCGCGAACGGAACCGGCACCACAACCGGTGGCCGTGGGCGCCGCCGCGTCCGGGCCGGGGCCCCGTGTCGAACCAGGACTCCGTGTCGAACCGGGGCTTCGTGCCGAGCCCGTCGGACGCACACCCGAGGTCCCGTCGTCCCGCAAGGCGTCCCGCAGCTCGTCGCATCGCTCGTCGCATCAGTCGTCGCGTCCGTCGTACCGCAACGAGCCCGTCGTGCCCGAGCCGTCCGTCCCCTTCGTCCCGGCGCCCTGCCTCACCGCAGCGGCCGACGCCCACTCCCTGCCGCCGACGATGAAGCAGCGCATCCGCGCCGAGGCCCACGGCGCCTCGCCCGTGGCCCGCGTGCGCACACGTCCGATCGGCGACGCCGGCCTCGACACCGCGCTGAGCGACGTGACCGAGGCCCCGGCCCGTACCCCCCGCCGCGAGTGGGCGCTCTGCGCATGACCGCCGCGGACGCGCGTGACCAGCCGGTACGGCGTGCCGCACGGCCCCCGTTGACGGAACGTCAAGGCGTCCCGAGCTCGGAGCCCACGCACCACCACGGCGCCCGCTCCAGCGGAACCGTCCGGACGCCCCGGACGACGGGCGCACACACGGGCCCGGGCCGGAGCACGGCAGTGAGCACCACCCCCAGCACCACCCCCAGCACGAGGACGAGGACGAGGACGAGGATGCCGGAGACGACCCGCACCCCTGAGGCTGTGACGGTCACCGCCGGCTCGACCCGGTCCCGCCCGTGGGCCACGGCCCGTCCGGTCGCCGGCCCGCCCGCGCACGACCGCGGCCGTCACCGCGGCATCCGCGCGTACGGCGAAGCAGGTACACCCACGGGTACACGCCCGCGCCACACACCGACGCACCGCACAACCGGGCACCGCACGCCCACGCACCCCCCGCGCGAGCGCGGCACACGCACACCCGTGCACCCGCGTCCGCACCCGCACATGCACCTCACGACCCGACGCAGCGCCACGCGGCACCACCGCGGGGTCCGGCCCGTCGGGGTCGACCGGTGGAGCCGACCGTGCTCCCGGACGACGCCCCGCCACGGCTGAACCGCGCGACCCGCAGGAGGAATCCCGGCAAGACGGACGCACCGCACCGCCTCCCCTACGGGGAAGTCAACCCGAAGGACTACGTACAACCGCCCCCCAGACTGACGACGGGGTGTGGCCCGCGCCACTAGGTTCGTGGCGTGACTGTGATCGCTACCGAAAGCCTGACGAAGCGGTACCCGAGGGTGACCGCTCTGGACCGGCTCACCGTCGACATCGCACCCGGCGTGACCGGGTTGGTCGGTGCCAACGGAGCCGGCAAGTCGACCCTGATCAAGATCCTCCTGGGGTTGGCGCCGGCCACGGAAGGCCGGGCTGCCGTCCTGGGCATGGATGTGGCGACAGAGGGCGCGGCGATCCGCGCCCATGTGGGCTACATGCCGGAGCACGACTGCCTGCCCCCTGACGTGTCGGCGACGGAATTCGTCGTCCACATGGCCCGTATCTCGGGGCTGCCGCCGGCCGCCGCGCGCGAGCGCACCGCGGACACGCTCCGCCACGTCGGCCTGTACGAGGAGCGGTACCGCCCCATGGGCGGCTACTCCACGGGCATGAAACAGCGGGTGAAGCTGGCCCAGGCGCTGGTCCACGATCCCCGGCTGGTGCTGCTCGACGAGCCGACGAACGGGCTTGACCCCGTCGGCCGCGACGACATGCTCGAGCTGATCCGCCGCGTGCACACCGAGTTCGGCATCTCCGTGCTGGTCACCTCCCACCTGCTCGGTGAACTGGAGCGCACCAGCGACCACATCGTCGTCATCGACGGCGGCTCCCTCCTGCGCTCCTCCTCGACCAGCGACTTCACCCAGGCGACCGCCTCGCTCACCGTCGAGGTCACCGAGCACGAGGACGAGCTGGTGGAGAAGCTGACCGCCGCCGGGCTCAACGCGCACGCGGACGGCCGGCTGATCATGGTCGACATCGACGGGGACGAGACGTACGACGCGGTCCGCGACGCGGTCGCGGAGCTCGGCACGGGCCTGGTGCGCATGGAGCAGCACCGGCACCGCATCGCCGAGATCTTCCGGGGAGGGGACGAGCATGACGCAGCTTGAGGGCAGGCCGCCCGCCGCCGACGTCATCCACGACATCGGCTACCGGCACTACGACGGCCCGCGCCTGGGCCGTGGCTACGCGCGCAAGTCGCTGTACGTCCAGAGCCTGCGCAGCGCGTACGGGCTCGGCCGTTCGGCGAAGTCCAAGGTGCTGCCGATGATCCTGCTGGCCGTGATGTGCGGCCCGGCCGCGATCATGGTCGCGGTCGCGATCGGCACCAAGGCGACCAAGCTGCCGATCGAGTACACCCAGTACGTGATCATCATGCAGGCGGTCATCGGCCTCTACCTGGCCGCACAGGCCCCGCAGTCCGTCTCGCTCGACCTGCGGTTCAAGACGACCCCGCTGTACTTCTCCCGTCCGATCGAGGCGGTCGACTACGTCGCGTCGAAGTTCGCGGCGCTGACCACGGCGCTGTTCATCCTCACCGGGACGCCGCTGCTGGTCATGTACATCGGGGCGCTGCTGGCCAAGTTCGACGTGAGCGACCAGAGCGCGGGCTTCGCCAAGGCGATGCTCGCCGCGCTGCTGCTGTCGATGCTGTTCTCGGGCATCGGCCTGGTCATCGCGGCGCTGACGCCGCGCCGGGGCTTCGGCGTCGCCGCGGTCATCGCGGTGTTCACGCTCTCGTACGGCGCGGTGACGAGCGTGCAGGGCGTCGCCTCGATCAACGGCAACGCCGACGTGATCGGCTGGCTGGGCCTGTTCTCGCCGATCACGCTGATCGACGGCGCGCAGACCTGGTGGCTGGGCGCGACCTCCAGCTTCCCCGAGGGCGCGGGTCCGAAGGACGCGGTCGTCGGCACGGTCTACCTCCTCGCCCTCCTCGCCGTGATCGCCGGCTCCTTCGGCCTGCTGATGCGCCGCTACCGAAAGGCCGTACTGTCGTGACCACCCTGTCCATCGACCATGTGTCCCGCTGGTTCGGCAACGTCGTCGCCGTCAACGACGTGACGATGACGATCGGTCCCGGCGTCACCGGCCTGCTCGGCCCCAACGGCGCGGGCAAGTCCACCCTGATCAACATGATGGGCGGCTTCCTGGCCCCCTCGGCCGGGACCGTCACCCTCGACGGCGCCACGGTCTGGCGCAACGAGCAGGTGTACCGGCACATCGGCATCGTCCCCGAGCGCGAGGCGATGTACGACTTCCTGACGGCACGCGAGTTCGTGGTCGCCAACGCCGAGCTGCACGGACTGGCGGACCCGGGGGCGGCGGCGCAGCGCGCCCTGGCCACGGTCGAGATGGAGTTCGCCCAGGACCGCCCGGTCGCCACGTACAGCAAGGGCATGCGGCAGCGCGCCAAGATGGCCTCCGCGCTGGTGCACGACCCGTCGGTGCTGCTGCTGGACGAGCCCTTCAACGGCATGGACCCCCGGCAGCGGCTGCACCTGATGGACCTGCTGCGGCGGATGGGAGCCGAGGGCCGCACGGTGCTGTTCTCCTCGCACATCCTGGAGGAGGTCGAGCAGCTGGCGAGCCACATCGAGGTGGTCGTCGCCGGCCGGCACGCCGCCTCGGGCGACTTCCGCAAGATCCGCCGGCTCATGACGGACCGGCCGCACCGCTACCTGGTGCGCTCCAGCGACGACCGGGCGCTCGCCGCCGCGCTGATCGCGGACGGGTCCACGGCCGCCATCGAGCTGGACTGGAAGGAGCGGGCGCTGCGCATCCAGGCGATCGACTTCGCCGGCTTCACCGAGCTGCTGCCGCGCGTCGCGCGGGAGCGGGGCATCCGGCTCTACACGGTCTCGCCGTCCGACGAGTCCCTGGAGAGCGTCTTCTCCTACCTGGTCACGGCGTAGGCACACGGCTGTAAGGAGCTCCGATGTTCAATCCCACCGTGGCCAGGCTGACCTACCGGGGGCTGCTGGGCCGCCGCCGGGCCCTGGTCCTGTTCGCCCTGCCCGCGCTGCTGATCCTGATCTCCGTGGCGGTGCGGGTGCTGGTCGGCGCCGACGACTCCATCGCGAGTTCGGTGCTGGGCGGTTTCGCGCTGGCGACGATGGTGCCGCTGGTCGGCGTGATCGCCGGCACCGGCGCCATCGGGCCGGAGATCGACGACGGCTCGATCATCTACCTGCTGGCCAAGCCGGTGCGGCGGCCGACGATCATCGTCACGAAGCTGCTGGTCGCGATCGCGGTGTCGGTGGTCTTCTCGGCCGTGCCGACCCTGATCGCCGGGTTCATCCTCAACGGCAACAGCCAGGGCATCGCGGTCGCGTTCACCGCCGCGGCGGCCGTCGCCTCGGTCACCTACGCGGCGATCTTCCTGCTGCTGGGCGTGGTGACCCGGCAGGCGGTGGTCTTCGGCCTGGTCTACGCGCTGATCTGGGAGTCGCTGATCGGCAGCCTGGTGCCGGGCGCGCGCACGCTGAGCGTGCAGCAGTGGGCGCTGGCGCTGGCCCAGAAGATCGCCGGTGAGGGCCTGGTCACCTCCGACGTGGGGCTGCCGCTCGCGGTGGTGCTGCTCGTCGGCGTCACCCTCGCCGCGACCGCTTTCGCGGGGCAGCGGATGCGGTCGCTGACGCTGGCCGGCGAGGAGTGATCGTTCCGGCCTGAGGCCTGTCGTCCCGTAAGCCGCCCGGGTGGTCTTCTTCCGCCCGGGCGGCCCTGCTCCCCTGACGTCCGCACATCAGATTGTCAGATGTGCGGCGTGATGTCCGAGACTCCGCTGCTCTTCGCCGTGGGCTTGTTCCTGGCCGCCCTCGGCCTGCTCATCGCGCTGTTCAGCCCGGAGCTGGCCCGCCGCATCGACGCGCTCGCCGCGCGCTCCACCGCCGGGCTCCGCCGCCGGTGGTCCCGCGACCGGGGCCGCCGCCGCTTCGTTTTCGTCCCCCGGAAGTGGGCTACGTCACAGGACTCCTTGAAGATTCAAGGGAATGCCGTTACGGTGAAGGAGGTTGAATCGTAAACCAACACGTCCCCAAGGAGTTCATCATGGGTCTCTTCAATCGCAAGAGCGATGCCACCGCAACCGCCGTCACCGCCGCGCCGTCCGCCGACCTGGCGCACCTGACCGGTGAGTACACGATCGACCCGACCCACAGCGAGGTCGGCTTCTCCGTGCGCCACGCGATGGTCACCACCGTGCGCGGCCAGTTCGCGGAGTACGAGGGCAAGCTGCAGCTGGACGGCGGCAAGCCGGCCAACTCCTCCGCCGAGGTGACGATCAAGGTCGTCAGCATCGACACCAACCAGACCCAGCGTGACGAGCACCTGCGCACCGGCGACTTCTTCGACGCCGCGACCTACCCGGAGATCAGCTTCCGGAGCTCCTCCGCCGAGCAGGTCGACGACGAGACCTACCGCATGCACGGTGACCTCACGATCAAGGACACCACCAAGCCGGTCTCCATCGACTTCACCTACAACGGCTCGGCCATCGACCCCTACGGCAACCTCCGGGTCGGCTTCGAGGGCTCCACGACCGTCAACCGCGGCGACTGGGGCCTGACCTACAACGCGGCGCTCGAGGGTGGCGGCGTCCTGATCAGCGAGAAGGTCAAGCTGACCTTCGACATCTCCGCGATCAAGGCGGCCTGAACCCGCTGAAGCAGCCGTCCCCCTGCCGCACGATGGAGGGGATGGCAGTGGACGAGACGGCCGGCACCGGGCGCCGCCGCTCCGCACTGCGCGGCGCGGCGGCCCGGGTCGTCGTCCCCGACGTGCGCGCCTGGGTGCGCTCCACTCCCGGGACGCACATCTGGCTGCTGGTCCTCGCCGCGACCAGCTGCGTCATGGCGGCCGCCCCGCCGGACCTGCGGTCCTTCCTGCTGCACCAGAACAGCACGAACCTGGCGGAGCTGGGCTCCCGGCCGGTCGGCGCGCTGCTCGGCAGCGCGCTGTGGACCGAGTCCCCGGGGGCCTTCGGGCTGTACGCGCTCTGCTTCGAGGCCGTCCACGCCCCCGCCGAGCGCTGGCTGGGCACCCGGCGCTGGCTCGGCGTCGCCGCGCTGGCCCATGTCGGGGCGAGCGTCCTCAGCCAGCAGGCCGTCCTGCTCGGCATCCACGCCGACCGGCTGCCGGCCTCGCTCGCCCGCACCGTCGACATCGGCGTCAGCTACGGGCTCGCCGGGGTCGTCGGCGTACTCGCCCACCGCGTGCGTCCGCCCTGGCGGCTGCCCTATCTGCTCGCCGCCGTGGGCTTCTTCGCCTATCCCCTGGTGACCCCGGCCCGCACCTACACCGACCTCGGGCACGTCATCGCCCTGCTGATCGGCCTCGCGTGCCGCGGGCTCACGCCCCGGGGAAGAGCCGCTCCAGGACCAGGGCGATCCCGTCCTCGCCGTTGGAGGCCGTGACCTCGTCGGCGGCCGCCTTGAGCAGTGCGTGGGCGTTGCCCATCGCGACGCCGTGACCCGCCCACTCGAACATGGGCAGGTCGTTGGGCATGTCGCCGAAGGCGATGGTCTCCGCGGCCGTCACGCCCAGCCGGCGGGCGGCCAGCGAGAGCCCTCGCGCCTTGGACAGGCCCAGCGGCAGCAGCTCCACGATGCCCGTACCGGACATCACGGCGCTGACCAGACCGCCGGCGGCCGCGGTCGCGGCCTGCGCGAGCTCGTCGTCACTCATCCCCGGGCGCTGGATGTAGAGCTTGCTGACGGGGGACGCCCACAGCCCCTCCACGTCCTCCACCGCGCCGCCCACCGGCAGCTCGGAGTCGAACAGCCGGTAGCCGGGGCCGAGGACGATGTCGCCGTCCACGCCGTCGAGCGCCGCCGCCACGGCCAGCCGGCCGGTCTCCGCCTCGATCTTGGCCAGCGCCGTCCGGGCGGTCTGCCGGTCCAGCGTGACCGAGGTCAGCAGCCGGCGCTCGCCGGCGTGGTAGACCTGCGCGCCCTGCATGCAGACGGCCAGGCCCTCGTAGCCGAGGTCCTCCAGGACGCGCACCGTACGGGCCACCGGGCGCCCGGTGACGACGATGTGCCCGGCGCCCGCCGCGGTGGCCGCGGCGAGCGCCTTGCGGGAACGTTCCGAGACGGTGTGGTCGGGGCCGAGCAGCGTGCCGTCGAGATCCGTCGCGATCAGGCGGTAGGGGAGCGGAGAGGTCACTTGGCGACCGGCTCCAGCACCTCACGGCCGCCCAGGTAGGGGCGCAGCACCTCGGGGACGCGGACCGAGCCGTCGGCCTGCTGGTGGTTCTCCAGGATGGCGACGATGGTGCGCGGGATGGCGCACAGCGTGCCGTTGAGCGTGGCCAGCGGGCGGGTGCCGTTCTCGTCCCGCAGCCGCACCGACAGCCGGCGGGCCTGGAACTCGGTGGTGTTCGAGGTCGACGTCAGCTCGCGGTACTTGCCCTGGGTGGGGATCCACGCCTCGCAGTCGAACTTGCGCGCCGCGGAGGAGCCCAGGTCGCCCGAGGCCAGCTCGATCACCCGGTAGGGCAGCTCGAGCGAGGTCAGCCACTGCTTCTCCCACTCGAGCAGCCGCGCGTGCTCGGCCTCGGCGTCCTCGGGGCGGGTGAAGACGAACATCTCCACCTTGTCGAACTGGTGCACGCGGATGATGCCGCGGGTGTCCTTGCCGTACGAACCCGCCTCGCGCCGGTAGCAGGGCGAGAAGCCCGCGTAGCGCAGCGGCAGCCTGGACGCCTCGATGATCTCGTCCATGTGGTACGCGGCGAGCGGGACCTCGGAGGTGCCGACCAGGTACAGGCCGTCCTTCTCCAGGTAGTACACGTCGTCCTCGACCTGGCCGAGGTAGCCGGTGCCGGCCATGGCCTCCGGCTTGACCAGCGTCGGGGTCAGCATCGGGGTGAAGCCGGCCGCGGTGGCCTGCGCGACGGCCGCGTTGACCAGGGCCAGCTCCAGCAGTGCGCCGACGCCGGTGAGGTAGTAGAAGCGCGAGCCGGAGACCTTGGCGCCGCGGTCGACGTCGATGGCGCCGAGCAGTTCGCCGAGGTCGATGTGGTCCCTGGGCTCGAAGCCCTCCCCGGCGAAGTCGCGCGGGCTGCCGACGAGCTCCTTGACGACGAAGTCCTCCTCGCCGCCGACGGGGACGTCCGGGTGGACGATGTTGCCGAGCTGCAGCAGCAGGCGCTGCGCCTCCTCGGCGGCCTCGTGCTGCTCGGCGTCGGCGGCCTTGACGGCGGCCTTGAGCTGCTCGGCCCGCTTCAGCAGCTCGGCCCGCTCCTCGCCCTGGGCCCTGCCGACCAGCTTGCCCAGCGACTTCTGCTCCGCGCGCAGCTCGTCGAAGCGGGTACTGGACGACCTGCGCCGCTCGTCGGCGGAGAGGAGGGCGTCGACGAGTGCGACGTCCTCTCCACGGGCGCGCTGGGAGGCGCGCACACGGTCGGGGTCCTCACGAAGCAGGCGAAGGTCAATCACGGGAACAGGCTACCGGTGCGCCGGGTGCGGACGCGACAAGTTAAGTGCTTTATGGGGCGTTATGTCCGCTTCGAAAGGAGGCCGCGGGGAATGCCGCACCGCCGATAATGGCGGGTCGGTTACCGTCAACCGAATTCTTCGCATCCCTCCGGGGAGGGCATGTGGCCTGTGGACAAAGGCAGTTGGGGCAGGTCCGGTGCGGAGGGTTATCCACAGGGGGAGGGGTTGCCCCTTCACTTGTCCACAGCGGGTGTGGATGGGCTGTGGAAGATGGACTTGATCATTCCGCGGGGTGGGTGCGGGGGCATGGATTCCCGGTCCAAACCCTCTTAACACTCACTTTCGAGTGAGAACTCTTCCCTCTATCGAGTTGTTCGAAGGTATTGGGATGACGAATGATGACCTGTGGGTCTGTGGACCCACTTGGCGCGAGTGTGCCGATTTGTCGATCTGGCGGTTCATTGGGCGACTTGTTCTGTCGACTTATCCCCAGCCCGCGGCAGGGGCCTGTGGATAACGCGGTGGACAACCGAAGGGGCCACCGGTTGTTCACCGGAGGCCCCGTGAAGCGGTGCGCGAACGCCTCAGACCCGCCCGTCCAGGGCGCGGCCCAGCCAGTCCGCCGCGGCCGTGAACTCCTCGTCCGTGGTCCCCTTGCGCTGCTGCGGAGGCACCTCGTCCGCGCGCGGGTACGAGCCGAGGAAACGCACCTGCGGGCAGATCCGCTTCAGGCCCATCAGTGCCTCGCCCACCCGGCGCTCGGTGATGTGCCCCTCGCAGTCCACCGAGAAGCAGTACCGGCCGATCCCCTCACCGGTGGGCCGCGACTCGATGCGGATCAGGTTCACCCCGCGCACCGCGTACTCCTGCAGCAGTTCCAGCAGCGCGCCCGGGTGGTCGTCGCCCAGCCAGAACACCGCCGAGGTCTTGTCGGCGCCGGTCGGCGCGACCGGCCGGGCCGGACGGCCCACCAGTACGAAGCGGGTCTCGGCGTTCGCCGCGTCGTGGATCTCCGTGGCCAGGGGCTCCAGCCCGTACGTCGGCGCCGCGAACTCACCGGCGAACGCCGCGTCGTACCGGCCCTCCGCCACCAGCCGGGCGCCGTCGGCGTTCGAGGCCGCCGACTCCCACGCGGCGTCCGGCAGGTGCGCCGACAGCCACCTGCGCACCTGCACCTGGGCCGCCGGGTGACCGGTCACCGTCTTGACGTCCCCGAGCCCCGTGCCCGGGCGGACCAGCAGCGCGAACGCGATGGGCAGCAGCACCTCGCGGTAGATCATCAGCGGGGAGCCCGCCGCCAGTTCGTCCAGCGTCGCGGTGATGCCGCCCTCCATCGAGTTCTCGATGGGCACCAGGGCGGCCGCGGCCTCCCCGCAGCGCACCGCGTCGAGCGCGGCCTGCACCGAGACCATGGGCACCAGCTCGCGGGTGGCCGCCTCCGGCAGCGTCCGGAGCGCGGCCTCGGTGAACGTGCCCTCAGGGCCGAGATAGGTGTAACGGCTCGCCGGCGACATGTCTGTCAGCCTAGGCCCTGGAACGGCGCCCTTCCTCAGGACTCCAGCAGCCGCTGGCCCACGTACTCGCCCGGCGCCGCGCCGCCCGGGACCGCGAAGAGCCCGCCGGCCTCGTGGCGCAGGAAGCGCGACAGGCCGTCTCCCCGGTCGAGCTTGCGCTGCACCGGCACGAATCCCTTCAGCGGGTCGGCCTGCCAGGCCACGAAGAGCAGCCCGGCGTCCGGCGCGCCGTCGTCGCGGTAGCCGTCGTGGTACGAGTAGCCCCGCCGCAGCATCGCCGCGCCGCCGTTGGAGGCCGGGGCGGCGACGCGGACGTGCGCGTCGGCGGCGATCGCGAAGGCACGGCCGTCCGGGCCGATCCTGTCGAGGTCGGGCTTGCTCGCCTCGGTGCCGCCGGACAGCGGCGCGCCGTCGGCCTTGCGGCGCCCGATCACCTTCTCCTGGCGCTCCAGGGGCAGGTTGTCCCAGGTGTCCAGCAGCATGCGGATGCGCCGGACGACCGCGTAGGAGCCGCCCGCCATCCACTGCGGGGAGCCGGCGGCGGGGACGAAGACCCGCGCGTCGAAGTCGGGGTCGGAGGGCCGGGGGTTGTTGGAGCCGTCGACCTGGCCCATCAGGTTGCGTGCGGTACGGGGCTCGGCGGTCGTGCCGGGGGTGCGGTTGAAGCCGTTCATCTGCCAGCGCAGGGAGGCCGTGCCCGCGGCCTCCTTCTGCAGTACGCGCAGCGCGTGGAAGGCGACCAGGGCGTCGTCCGCGCCGATCTGGATCCACAGGTCGCCGTCGCTGCGCCGTCGGTCGAGGGCGTCGGAGGCGAAGTCCGGCAGCGGGGCGAGGGCCTCCGGCAGCCGCCCGGTCAGCTCCGTCCTGGTGAAGAAGGTGCGGCCGAAGCCGAAGGTGACGGTGAGCGAGGACGGCCCGGCGTCCAGGGCGACCTGGTTGTCGCCCGCGGGCGCCCTGCCCTCCGTCATCGCCTCGGCCGCCGCGGACCAGCGGCGCAGCAGTGCCGCGGCGCCCTTGCGGCCGGCCCCCGCGGCCAGGTCGAAGGCCACGAGGTGGCCGCGGGCCTGCAGCGGGGTGGTGATGCCGGCCTGGTGGGTGCCGTGGAAGGGGACGGCCGTGGCGCCGACCGAGGTCAGCGCGGTGGCCTCGTCCCGCGTCGCGTGCGCGGTGACGGCGCCGGAGGCGCCGCCCACGAGCAGTCCCGCGGCGCCCGCCGCGCCCGCGGTGCCGAGCAGACGGCGCCGCGAGAGGTCCTGAGGGCGGTCGTTCATGAGCCGATCTTCACTACCTTGGTGCGGGTGACCTGGTCGATGTCCGAGGTCCGGACGGTGACGGCGATCGTCCACTCCCCGGGGACGGGGATCTGGACGTTCGCGGCACTCCAGTGCCCGGTGTCGACCTTCCCCAGCGTCACCGGGATGGGCCCGATCTTCTTGGACTTCAGGGTGAAGGAGATCTGCACCTCGGGGACGTCGAAGGCCCGGCCGTCGGGGGCGGTGACCAGCAGGTGGAGCTCGTTCTCGGCGATGCCGCCCGGATCCATGGTCACCTCCGCCTCGCCCTTGCCGTCGGTACCCCCGGTGTCGAACGGGATCCTCACGTCCAGCGGCTCGGGCACCTCGGCCACCGGCGCCGACGCCTGCTGCGCGGCGCCCTCCTCGGCGGCCCTGCCCGGCTGGGTGCCGGTCAGCAGCGTCGTGACGGCCAGCACCACGACCGCGACGGCCACCTCCGCCAGCACCGACTTGCGCAGGCCGGTGCGCTCGGCGTCGCCGTCGCGCTCCTTGCGGGCGCGTTCCTTGGCCAGCGCCGCCTCCTGCCGGGCCAGCTGCCCGGCGCGCTCGGATGCGTCGCCGCCTCCGCCGCCCGCGCCCTTCCGTCCCGCCGCGACGGGCTGGGCGACGGCTGCCGCCCTGCCGCGGACGGCCGTCTCGCCGAGCCGCGCGGTCCATCGGCGGGACAGCCAGGCCAGCTCCACCAGCAGGATGACCAGGCCGACCTTGACGAGCAGCAGTTGCCCGTAGCCGGTGGACACCAGCGCGTCCCAGGAGCCGAGCTGACGCCAGGACTGGTAGACGCCGGTGACGACCAGGGTCACCACCGCCCCGAAGGCGATCTTCGAGAAACGCCGCACCGCGGCCCGCTCCACCCGCTGCCCGCCCCACAGAGCGGCCAGCAGCGCGGTGAGGCCGCCGAGCCAGACGGCCATGGCCAGCAGGTGCACGATGTCGACGGGCATCGCCACCGACGCCTGGATGCCGACCGAGGCGTGCTCGGCCATGGCCCACGTCGCGGCCAGGCCGACCGACACGACCGTGCCCCCGATGGCCAGGCCCCAGGCGAGGTCCTGCCGTTCGACCGGGTCCTCCCGCTTGGCCCAGCTGCCGAAGAGCACCGCGATGAACACCGCGCCCGCGGCGAGCAGCAGCAGCCGGGACAGCAGCGCCGCGCCGGGCCGGGTGTCCAGGACGTCCCGTACGCCGCCGAGGTCGAAGGCGTCGCCGAGCGCGCCCCCGTTGGCGTAGGGGGCGCGCAGCATCAGCAGCAGTATCGTCGCGGCGACCATCGTGGCCCAGCCGGTGGCCACCAGCCGTCGCATCGGCCGCGTCCGCGCGCCGTCCGGCCAGCACACGCCGATGAAGAACGCGGCGCCGACCAGCAGCGCGAAGCCGAGGTAGGCGGCGTAGCGGGCGATGTCGTACAGGGTGCCGACGGCGCCCCCGCCAACCTCCTGGGTGGGCAGCGCGACCGAGGTCTTGGAGGGCGCGCCGATGGAGAAGGTGAAGGCACCCGCCACCGGGTGGCTGTCGGCCGAGACGGCCTTCCACGCGACGGTGTACGTGCCGTTGCCGAGCCCCGGGCGCAGGGCGACGGCCGCGGTGGTGTTCCCCCGGCCGGCGTCGTTCGCGTCGCCGGTCTCGGCGCGCTCGCCGTCCGGGCCGAGGACGCGGATGGCGTCCCTCGACAGCAGCACGCCTTCGGAGAAGGTCAGCCGCACCTGCGCCGGCGCGGTCTTGACGACCGATCCCTGGGCCGGGTCGGAGCCGACCAGCGCGGCGTGCGCGGACGCCGGCGCGGCGGTGCCGAGCAGCAGGCCGAGCACGGCGAGCGGCACGGCCAGCAGGCGCAGCGCGGACTTCGTCATCACCCTCATGGCGCTCTCCTCAGTCCCCCGGGCGGTAGCCCGCGGGCTTGACCGGTACCCGTACGTCGATGGTGTCCGCGTCGTCGAAATGCAGCCGCAGCGACACCCGCTCGCCGGCCACGGGCTTGTGCTCCAGGTCCGTCAGCATCAGGTGGTTGCCGCCCAGCGCGAGTGTGAGCCGCCCACCCGCGGGGACGGTGAAGGAGGTCACCCGGCGCATCCGGTTGTCCTCGGTGCTGTGCAGGGTGACGTCGCCGGACAGGTCGCTGGTGACGGAGGTCAGCCGGGCGTCGCGGCCGCCGGTGTTGGCGACGGTGAAGTAGCCGGCCGCCATGTCCGCCAGCGCGGGCTGCGGGATGTAGGCGCCGCTCACCTTCAGTTCGGGACCGTCGGGCGACCCCGAGCAGGCCGTGGCGCCGAGCAGCACCAGGGCCGCCGCCACGGGGATCCGCCGCAGGGAGCGGGTCACGGGGTCCGTCCCGCGATGATCTTCGGCAGGTCGGCGGCGAACTCCTCGGACGTCGTGCCCGACATGTACAGCGCGTGCGCCTTGTCGTCCTTCGGCGAGTACGCGACGACCTGGGCGCCGTGCGTCACGGTGATGCTGCCGTCCTTCTCCTTCACCGGCTTCTCCACGTCCACGCCGAGCGAGCGCGCGCCCGCCTGGATGGTGGCGAAGTCGCCGGTGAGGCCGACGAAGGACTTGTCCTGCGCGCCCAGCCACTCGCCGAGCCGCTTCGGGGTGTCGCGCTCGGGGTCGGTGGTGACGAAGACGACGACGAGCCGGTCCTGCTCGGTCGCGGGCAGCTTCGACTTGGCGATGGCGATGTCGCTCATCGTCGTCGGGCAGACGTCCGGGCAGTGGGTGTAGCCGAAGAAGAGCAAGGTCGGCCGGCCCTTGGTCCGCTCGGTGAAGTCGTACGTCCTGCCGTGGGTGTCCGTGAGGATCATGTCCGGCTTCTCGAACGGCGTGTCGAGGACCGTGGCGGCCTTCGGTGTCGCGTCGATGGAGACGACGGGCTCGGCGCCGGAGGCGTCCGTTCCGCCGTCCGAGCCGCCGCAGGCGGCGAGGGTCAGGGCGAGTGCGGCGACGGCGGCGGCCGAGGCTGCCGCCCTGAGGGTGGTACGCATCAGGGGTTCCCCAGGAATTCGGTGCGGCGCCGGGGCGGCCGCGGTGCGTGCGCGGCGGCCGCCCCGGCGATGGTGCGTCAGGCGGACGGGGTGCCGGTGCCGCGACGGCGGCCGGCCACCACGCCGAAGGCGACGCCGAGCACGCCCACGACGATGCCGACGATGCCGAGCACCCGGGCCGTGGTGTCACTGGCGTCGGCGGAGGCGGCCTTCTCGGTGGCGGCGTCGCCGGTGGCCGAGACGGGCTCGGCCTTGGCGTCGTCCTTCTTGTCGTCCGAGGTGGAGGCGTCGTGGCCGTGGCCGTCGTCCGCGGCGTCGGCCAGGGCCAGCACGGGCGCCGGGTGCTCCGGCTCCTCCTGACCCTTCTGCTGCTCCTCGATCCAGCGCACGACCTCCTTGTTGTCGTACGTCTGGAGCGCCTTGAAGACCAGCTGGTCGGTGTCCTCGGGCAGCGGGCCCAGGGAGACCGGGAACTGCTGGAACTCGCCGGGCTTGATCTTCCCGCCGCTCCAGGTGATCTTCGTGACGGCCTCGGTGAGGTCGCCGTGACCGGTCTTCAGCGGGGTCTTGAGCTTGGTCTTGGTGATCTGCGCCGTCCAGCCGGCCACCGGCTGGACGGAGACAGAGGCGATCGGGTGGTCGCCCGGCAGGTTGACCTCGACCTTGATCGTCGACGCCTTGTCGTCCTCGTTGGGGACCTTGAACGCGACCGTGCTGTAGCCGCCCTTGGCGGCGTTGCCGGGCTGGACGCTCACGTGCGCGAAGGCGGGGACGGCGGTGGCGAGCACGGCCGCCCCGGTGACGGCGGCGAGGGCGGTGGCGCGGCGCATGACGGTGTTCATGATGCGGAGACTCCACGGTGACGGAGGAAAGGTGGCGGATGGCACGCGTGCGGCGCGCGACTCCGCCCTCGTACGTCGGTGGAGCGGGTCGCGTTCAGGCCGCGAGGGCGTGCGCCGGCGGACCGCGCCGGGCCAGGCTGTGCCGCAGCAGCACCGTGTGCGGCACGGGGGCGGAGCCGTCGGTGCGGCCCGCGCCGGGGACGGCGCAGGGCACGGCCGGGCTGCCCGTCAGCAGCAGGCGTACGAGCGCGACGGCATGGCGCAGGGCGCCGCCCGACAACTCGGCCAGCCCCCGGACCGACAGCGCGACCAGCCGCCACAGCGCGGCCTCGCCGCGGCGCAGCAGCCAGCCGGCGGTCACCGCGGCGACCGCGTGCCCGAGCAGCATGGGGAGGCTGTAGGAGAGCATCGTGCTCTCGGCGGCCGCGGGGGACATGCCGGGCATCGCGGCCATCCCGGGCATGCCCGCCATGTGGCCGGCTCCGGCCACGGTGTGCACGTGGGAGGGCAGCTCGGTCGCCCGCTCGTCGCAGAGCAGCCGTCCGGCGATCTCGGCCACCCCGCCGCCACCGCAGATCCCGCCCAGGTTGAACAGCACGTGCAGCACGAGCTGTCCGCCGGCGAGACCGGTCGCGATGGCGGGTGTCGAGCGCTCCCGCCCGGCGAGCGGGGCGGCGAAGGCGAAGACGGCGAGCCAGCCCGCCGCCAGCGTCCAGCCGGGTACCCCGTGCCCCGACGCCAGCATGTGCGCGCCCGAGGACAACACGACGCAGACCGCGGTGAACACCGCGGCCCGCAGCAGTCGCAGATCGGCGCCGGCGCGCACGGGAGAAGACATGACGGGCGTCATCCTCTCACCGCGCACCCGTCTCGCGAACGGCGGGGCCCGGAACACGCCGGTCTGTGCTATGGCGTCCGGTGCCGTTCCTACACCCGCTCATGGAGCGAGGGCATCCGCCGTATGGCTGGCATCACGTCAACGCCACGCTTACCGACCGTGTTTCGGGGCAATACGTATCGGTATGTCGAGCCGCAGCCAGGAGGCTGAGCATGAGCATCTGGTGGTCCCTCCACTTGCGGCGCGAGGCTGCGAGCGTTCCGCTCGCCCGCCGGCTCCTGCTGGGGACGATGGAGACGGCCGGGGTGGACCCGGACATCTCCTACGACCTGTCCGTCGCCCTCACCGAGGCCTGTGCCAACGCCGTTGAGCACGCCGCCCACGGCGAGTACCGGGTGACGGCCCGCATCGAGGGCGACCGATGCCGCATCGAGGTGGCGGACTCCGGCCCGGGCTTCGCCCCGGACCTGCGCCGTACGCACCACTCCGTACGCCCGCTGGCGAAGAAGGACCAGCACGCCGAGCACGGGCGCGGACTCTTCCTGATCGAGGCCCTGGTGGACCACGTCCACTTCCACAACCGTCCCGGACACGGGGCGGTGGTCAGTTTCGACAAGATCCTCAAGTGGCGGGACGACTCGCTGCTCAAGGTCTCCTGACGCACGGAGGCCGGGGCAGCACGGAGGTCCGTGCGGCCCCGGCCGGCCGTCCGGGTGGCGGGGTCAGCCCTTGAGGGCCGCCATCCAGCGCTCGACGTCGTCGGAGCGGCGCGGCAGGCCGTCGCTGAGGTTCCGGTTGCCGTCCTCCGTGACGAGGATGTCGTCCTCGATGCGCACGCCGATGCCCCGGTACTCCTCCGGCACGGTCAGGTCGTCGGCCTGGAAGTACAGGCCCGGCTCGACGGTGAGGACCACGCCCGGCTCCAGCGTGCCGTTGACGTAGGTCTCCGTGCGGGCGGCGGCGCAGTCGTGGACGTCCAGGCCCAGCATGTGGCCGGTGCCGTGGAGGGTCCAGCGGCGCTGCAGGCCGAGCTCGAGGACGCGCTCGACCGGACCCTCCAGCAGGCCCCACTCGACGAGTCGCTCGGTGAGCACGCGCTGGGCGGCGTCGTGGAAGTCGCGGTAGGCCGCGCCGGGGCGGACGGCGGCGATGCCGGCCTCCTGGGCGTCGTACACGGCGTCGTAGATCTTCCGCTGGATGTCGGTGTACGTGCCGTTGACGGGCAGCGTGCGGGTGACGTCGGCGGTGTAGAGGGTGTGGGTCTCCACGCCGGCGTCGAGCAGCAGCAGGTCGCCGGAGCGGACCGGGCCGTCGTTGCGCACCCAGTGCAGGGTGCAGGCGTGCGGGCCGGCCGCGCAGATGGAGCCGTAGCCGACGTCGTTGCCCTCGACGCGGGCGCGCAGGAAGAACGTTCCCTCGATGTAGCGCTCGGAGGTCGCCTCGGCCTTGTCGAGGACCCGGACGACGTCCTCGAAGCCGCGGGCGGTGGAGTCGCAGGCCTTCTGCAGCTCGCCGATCTCCCACTCGTCCTTGACCAGCCGCAGCTCGGACAGGAACTCCTTCAGCTCGGCGTCGCGCTCGGCGGTGACCTTGTCGGTCAGCGCCGCCTCGATGCCGGCGTCGTAGCCGCGGACGACCCGGACCGGGCCGGTGGCCTCGCGCAGCACGTCGGCGACCTTGCGGACGTCGGCGCACGGCAGGCCCAGCAGGACCTCGCCCTCGGTCAGGCTGTGGCGGCGGCCGGTCCACAGCTCGCCCTGGCCGTCCAGCCAGAACTCGCCGTTCTCCCGCGAGGAGCGGGGGAGCAGGTAGGCGGTGGCGTCGTGAGATCCGTCACCGTTGGGCTCCAGGACCAGGACGGCGTCCTGGGTCTGGTCGCCGGTGAGGTGCACGTACTCGCTGGCGGCACGGAAGGGGTACTCCGTGTCGTTGGCGCGGGTGCGCAGGTTGCCGGCCGGGACCACCAGCCGCTCCCCGGGGAAGCGAGCGGACAGCGCCGCGCGCCGCTTGGCGGCGTACGGTGCCTGCTCGATCGGCTGCAGGTCGCGCAGCTCGGTGTCGGCCCAGCCGGACTTCATCACCTCGGTGAGCTCGTCGGAGACGGCCGGGTACAGGCCGTTCTTCCGCTGCTTGATGGGCTCGTCGCCTTCCGGGGTCTCCGGAGCGCGGTCCTCGACCACGTCGTGCCTCCTCGCTGTAGACCACCCCATCGTAAGTGGGCGTGGACGGCGGCCGACGGCGGTCCCCGTCGGGGCTCAGTCGAAGCGGGCGGCGAGCAGGACGACGTCCTCGGTCGGGTGGGGGTCCTCGTGGTCGTCGGGGAGCATGGTGTGCAGGACGTGCTCCACCAGCTGCGCCGGGTCGTCCCGGGCGGTCCGCGGGGCGGACGCCGCGGCCGCGTGCAGCCGGGCGAAGGCACGGTCGACGGGATCGCCGGTGCGGTGCAGCAGGCCGTCGGTGTAGAGCAGCAGGGTCTCGCCGGCCAGCGCCCGGAACTCGACGCTGGGCGCCTCCCAGCAGCTGAGCATGCCCAGCGGCGCGGACAGCGAGGTCTCCACGTACTCGACCCGGTGCGCGCCGACGACCAGCGGGGGGCAGTGCCCGGCGCCGGCGACCACGACCTTCCGGGAGGCCGGCTCGGCGTACGCGAACAGCGCCGTCGCCGACCGGGCGGGCTCGGTCAGCCGCAGCAGCAGCTCCAGGTCGGACAGGACCGCGACCGGGTCCTCGCCCTCCATCACCGCGTAAGCCCGCAGTGAGGCCCGCAGCCGTCCCATCGCGGCGACCGCGCTCATGCCGCCGCCGCTCACCCCGCCGACCGACAGCCCCAGCGCCCCCTCGGGCAGCGGGAGGGCGTCGTACCAGTCGCCGCCGCCCCCGGCGGCCGGGCGGTGCCGCACCGCCAGCCGGACCCCGGGGACCCGCGGCAGGCGGGTCGGCAGCAGCTCCTCGCGGAGCGTGGCGACGGTGGCGCGGCTTCGGTCGAGCTCGAGCAGCCGGGCGAGATGCTCGGCGGCGTAGCGGCAGTACAGGCCGATGAGGTGGCGCCGGCGCTCGGCGGGCTCGGCGGGTTCGTCGTAGAACCACAGGGCCGAGCCCAGCCGGCCGGTGGACTCGGCGGACAGGCGCAGGCCGTAGCTGGCGCCGAAGCCGAGGCGCAGGGCGACCTCGCGGTGGCGCCGGCCGATCCCGGGCTCGCGGCACAGGTCGGTGTGGATCTCCTCCGCGGGCACCGCCCCGGGTGCCGCGGGCAGCGGGACGGTCTCCAGCACGCCGAGTTCGGCCGGTCCGAGACCGAGGCCGACGACGGTGGCCGGACCCAGCCGGTCGACGGGGGAGACGGCGGCCAGACCGCGCCGGGCGCCGACCAAGGTGCCGCCGGCGCGCAGCAGTTCTCGCAGCGCGTCCTGCAGCGTCGCAGTGCCGGCCAGCCGCTCGGTGAGCTCGTGCAGGGTGGTGAGATCGGAGACCCAGGAGGCCAGCCTGTCCTGGGCGGCCGCGAGCCGCTCGGCCGGATCCGGCGTCCCGGAATGCGCGTTCGGGTCACCCGGAGGGCATTGCTGTTCGACCGTGGGGGAGGCAGTGTGCGCCGGTGCCGGAATGGGTGGGTCGATTCCGGCCACTTTCGGTAGGCGCGCCGCGCTCATGGCCGCCGGCTTTCACGCTCTTCGTCGTGGCGCGGCGACGCCTCCGCAGAGCAGCGCATTTCCGTCAATAGCATTGCAAACCCCCAAGCTCGTGCTGCGCCGCTGTCAAGGGATTCCCTTCTACCGCCTACTCGTGGGTGTGTCCAGGATTGCGCAGGTAGACGGGCTGGTGTCGGCGAGTCCGAGGAGATGCAGGACTATGGCCGAAAAAGGGCACCGCGTGCCACAATTAGTTGTCGACTGAAGGGGTTCGACAGCGCGTCATATCCGTCGCAGTGGGTACGTACGGGATGGGAGTTGGCGGCCTCAGGAACCCGGCGCCCTGCCAGGGCGTCGTAGATGGAGACGGTCGACCCTCCCTCCCCGTGGCGGGGTTGTTGCACGGCCGGCGGGACCGCACAGAGCAGCAAACGCAAGCACACGCAGCAGTTCCCAGCACTCCGCAGGACGAACAAGCGCCAGTGTGCGCCACCCCCCGCCAGGTTCCACGCTCGGCTCGAGACGTGATGCGCTGCCTCGTAAGCGGTGTGTTCCAGATTACGTTGTGTCATGGGCAGATCCCTGAGCGCTAACGGAAAGGAACGAGCGCACATGCGCGAGATCCTCGGAAAGCGACGCAAGAGCAGTCCCGAGCTGCTGCGTGCGGCGCTCACATGCGCCGAACGGTGGCACTGGCCCGTGGTACCCGGAGCCGGTACGGACGCGGGCGGCGGATGCGCCTGTCTGCGTCCCGACTGTCCGGTGCCGGGCGCGCATCCGCACGATCCGGGCCTCCTCGCGGCGACCCGCGATCCGCGGATGGTCCGCTGGTGGTGGACGCGGCGGCCGGACCAGCCGCTCGTGCTCGCCACGGGCGACCGGGTCTCGGCGGTGAGCCTGCCGGCCGTCGCGGGGGCACGGGCGCTGGGTGTCTTCGACAAGCTGGGGGTGCGCACCGGCCCGGTCGTGGCCACCCCCACGCGCCTCGCGGTACTGGTGGAGCCGTACTCCCTGGAGGAACTGGGCGAGTTGCTCGACCGCCACGAATGGGTCCCGACCTCGCTGCGGTACCACGGCGAGGGCGGCTACCTGCTCCTGCCGCCTTCCCCGGTCGGATCCGGCGGTACCGCGGGGGCGCGCTGGGTCCGGCAGCCGGTGGTGGACCCGGGCGACCGGGCACCGTGGCTGCCCAGTGTGCGGGTGGTCGTCGACACCCTGGTGCAGGCGGGGCGCACGGCGCCGGACGGCAGCCGGCTCTCGTACTGACCGGTGCCCCGTGCCGGGGCTCGGAGAAGGTGTGACGGCCGTAGCCGCGGTCGGCCGTCACTCGTTCGGGTAAGAGCGGGGGCCGTTGCCCGGGGAACGGGCAACGACCCCCGTTCCATGTCCGTTTCTCCCGCTATGTTCTGTGCATGATGCGTGCGCCGAACCTGCGGATGGCCGCCCTCGCCACGGTCGCGGCGGTCGCCGCGATGCTGCCCCTGACCGGCGCCACCGCCGGGCCCGTCCTCCCCGCCGTGCCCGTGGACGTGACGGCGGCCATCACCGACGGCAAGCCGCTGTCAAGCGACTCCGGTGTCTTCGACAGCCTGCCGAAGCTGGCCGGATCCGAACGCCAGACCGCATCCTGCGGTCCCCAACTCACCTCACCGCAGGGCCTGGAAGCGCAGACCTGCACCATCGGCGAGGACGGCGACACCTGGGCGCGCACGTACTACAGCAACACCACGGGCCGGCCCCTGGACGGCGTGCTGACCCTCATGGGGCCCGACGGCCGCACGGTGCAGGTGCGGTGCGCCATCACCGCGGACCGGGGAAGCGGGAGCTGCGAGACGCCTCACGAGCCGACGGTGGCGGGGGCGGCGGAGCCGTACACGGCCGTGGCGGAGATCGCCGAGCGGGATGGGGAACATCCGCTGCTGCGCAGCGGATCCGCGCACTGACCCGGACATGGAAACGTCCGGTCGCTGGCGACGGGGGATGCACCAGCGACCGGACTGTTCAAACGGTAACAAGACTTCGCCCGTACGCAAATCCGGGGTACGGGATCAGGCCCGGGTTCCGGGCCCGGCCGGCAGCGGCTGTGACCAGGATCACCCGGTGGGTCCATGGCCCGAACTGCGGCTGCCGGCGCGGGAGACCGGTCAGCTCAGGGTGATCTGCCGGTTGGTGAAACCGCTGCGCGCCCGCCGCTCCTCCGCCGTCAGCGGGGCCGTCCGCTCCAGCGCCTCGGCCAGCCGCTCGCCGAAGGCCGCCGCCGGCTTCTCGACCTCGTCCGCCGAGACGCCCGTCGGCAGGTCCCACACCGGGACGACCAGCCCGTGCGCCCGGAACGAGCCCACCAGCCGCGTGTCCTCGCCCAGCGACGAGGCACCCGCGGCGTGCAGCCGGGCCAGCGCGTCGAGCAACTGCTCCTCGGGGTGCGGCATGACCCAGCGCAGGTGGTTCTTCTCCGGGGTCTCGCACCAGTACGCCGCGTCGACCCCGGTCAGCCGCACGGTCGGGATCACGGCCGCGTTCGCCCGCTCCAGCGAGGCGGCGACCTCACCGGTGGCGGACTCCGCGTGCTCCAGCCAGAACTCGAAGCCCGTGTGCACCACGGGCTCGAACGCGGCGCCCAGGTCCAGCAGATCCTGCAGCCGCGGACCGTCGGGCGCCGGGCGCTCGCCGCCCACCGGGTTGCCCGGCTCGGCCTGCAGCGAGCGGAGCAGGGTGTCGGCCAGGTCCCGGCTGATGTCCCCGGAGGCGGTGTCGTTCTGCAGCCCCAGCAGCACCGCGCCGGTGTCGCGGCGCAGGCCCGGCCAGGCCATCGGCAGCACGGTCGCCAGCGTGACGGACGGCACGCCCTCGGGCAGCGGGTCCCTGAGCGTCAACTCGGCCGTGGCGGCGGGCACCAGCTCGCGCAGCGCCACCCAGTCGCACTCGCCCGGCAGGCCCTCGAACGGACGCCGCACCAGCTCCGTCACCGCGTGTGCCGCCTCACGGCCGTGGCACGCCTTGTAACGCCGCCCCGAGCCGCACGGGCAGGGCTCCCGGGCACCGACCGCGGGGATCTCCCCGTCGGTGATCTGCGGACGGGCGGGGGCCTTCGTCTTCGTCGGGCGCTTCTTCGCCATGGCTCGATCTCTCCCGGTAACGGCGGTGTTCCGGCCGTGAGCCTAGCGCCACGCCGTCCGCCCTCATCGGAGGTCGCGCCCGTGCGGGCCGGGCAACTGCCCGCCGGGGCCTACGGAAGGTCGTCGAAGGGGTCCGCGAAGTCGATCGGGATGTCGAGTTGGGGCACGAGGTCGTCGCGTCGCGCGTGCCGGCTGCGCACCGCGAGCATCGCCCACACCGTGACCTCGCCTGGGGCGTCGCGCACGCCCCAGCGCAGCGACAGGTTCCGTACGATGCCCAGCCCGCGGCCGCCGCGGGCGGTGAGCGAGGGACTGGCCGGGAGCGGGCGGGTCGGTCCGCCGCCGTCGGTGACCTCCACCGTCAGCAGGCCGTCCTCGTCGATCCGCCAGGTGGCCCTGATGCCGCTGCCGCCCGAGGACGGCGCGTCCTCGCCCAGCGGCCGGGCGTGCCGGCAGGAGTTGCTGAGCAGTTCCGACAGAATGAGCACCGCGTCGTCGACGGCCGGGTCCGCGACCCCGTGCGCGCACAATTCCTTGCGCAGCCTGCGCCGCGCCTCGGCCACGCCCGCCGGACCATGAGGCAAGGCCATGGTCGAGGACGTCGGCACCTCCTGGGCCACCACCAACGCCACCCCCGAGACCTCCTTCACCCCACGCCACGGGATGGATGCCCTCTGGTTCTGGGCCGGAAACCGGCCAACTGCGATCTCTTGGGGCACACACAACGATCGGACAGGTTCCGAACGCGCCGGTGCACACCGCCCGGGACGGGCGATCGCCCCTATTCCCTTCAGCAGCGCCCGAGTTGGGTCAGTACCTGCCGCGGACGGTTGGTGATGACGGCGTCGACGCCCAGCCGTACGCAGAGTTCGACGTCCTCGGGTTCGTTCACCGTCCACACGTGCACCCGGTGCCCGGCCTCGTGCAGTCGCTCCACGTAGCCCGGGTTGGCGCGCAGGATGCGGATGCCCGGACCGGCGATCCCCACCCCGGCCGGCAGCCGTCCGTCACGGTGCCGGGGCAGTACGTACTGCATCAGGAAGACGGTCGGCAGATCGCGCGAGGCCATCCGGATCCGGCGCAGGGAACGCGAGGAGAAGCTCATGACGCGGACCCGGGACGGCTCGCCCGGCTCGGGCCACAGCATCCCGAACCGGTCCAGCAGCTCCACCAGCCGCTCCTCCACCTGGCCCGCCCAGCGCGTGGGGTGCTTGGTCTCGATCGCCAGCTCCACCCGGCGGCCGGTGTCCGCGACCAGTTCCAGCAGCCGCTCCAGGGTCAGGACGCGGCTGAGCTCGTCCGGGTCGCCGTCGAAGCGGTCGGGGGCCTCGGCGTCCGCGTCGAGGAGGGAGCGCAGCTCCGCGGACGGCCGCCGCCGCGTCCCGGCGGCGCGTCCGGTGCCCGGCTCCGCCTTCCAGCTGCCGAAGTCCAGTGTCCTGAGGTCGGCCAGCTCCAGCGCGGAGACCGCGCCCCGGCCGTTGGAGGTGCGGTTCACCCGGCGGTCGTGCACGCAGACCAGCGTGCCGTCGGCGGTGAGGCGTACGTCGCACTCCAGGGCGTCCGCGCCGTCCTCGATGGCCTTCCGGTAGGCGGCGAGCGTGTGCTCCGGGGCGTCCTCGGACGCTCCCCGGTGAGCCACGACCTGGATCGCGCGGAGATCGGTCACCGGGCTATCGTGCCATCCGCCGGACCGGGAACGGCCGCTGCTTACGGCGGCCTGACACCCGGTGGGAAAAGCTGTGTCCATCACGACGGTCGTCGTACGTACCGTAGCCGTAACCGTACGCACGGCATACAACGCATATCCGAGGAGAACAGCCGTGAGCACCGAGAACGAGGTCGGCCCGGTCCCGGCGGCGCTGCCGACGCAGCCGCCCGCTGACGCTGTGTCCGCCGCTCCCGCTGCGCCTCCCGCGCCCCCCGCCGCTCCCCCGGCCCAGGCGCAGGCGTCGTCCCCGGGCCCGGCCGCCCCCGCGGCCGCGGAGGCTCCCCCGGCCCCCGCGGCGCCGCAGTCCACGGCGCCCCCGGTGTCCCAGGCGCCCGACGCCGCTCCCCCGGCCGCCCCCGCGGCACCGCCCGCCGAGGTGCACACCGCGCCCCTGCCGCCGGTCGCGCCGCCGCCCACCCAGCCGTACGGCGGCCCCGCCGGTCCCGCCGGTCCCGCCGGTCCCTTCGGCCCCACGGGCCCGTCCGGTCCCGCGGGTCCGGTCTGGGGTACGCCGGTGCCGGCCGCCCCGGCGCCCAAGAAGCGTGGCACCGGCGGCCTGGTCGCCGCCGTGCTGGTCGCCGCGCTCGTCGCGGGCGGCATCGGCGGCGGCGTCGGCTTCTGGGCCGCGGACCGCAACGACAACGCCTCGACCACCGTCTCCTCGGTCGGCAACCCCAAGGACCTCAGCCGCGCGGCCGACTCGGTCGCGGGCATCGCCAAGCAGGCCCTCCCCAGCGTCGTCACGATCGAGGCCACCGGCCGCCAGGAGAGCGGCACCGGCACCGGCTTCGTCTACGACAAGGAAGGCCACATCCTCACCAACAACCACGTCGTCGCCCCGGCCGCCGACGGCGGCAAGCTCACCGCCACGTTCTCCGACGGCAAGAAGTACGAGGCCGAGGTCGTCGGCCGCGCCCAGGGTTACGACGTCGCCGTCATCAAGCTCAAGGGGGTCACCCCCGACAAGCTCACCCCGCTCGCCCTCGGCGACTCCGACAAGGTGGCCGTCGGCGACTCCACCATCGCCATCGGCGCCCCCTTCGGGCTCTCCGGCACCGTCACCACCGGCATCGTCAGCGCGTTGCACCGTCCCATCGCCTCCAGCGACGGCGAGGGTTCCAACGCCTCCTACATGAGCGCCATACAGACCGACGCCTCGATCAACCCCGGCAACTCCGGCGGCCCCCTCCTCAACTCCCAGGGCGCGGTCATCGGCATCAACTCCGCCATCCAGTCCACCGGCGGGAACGACGGCGCCGTTCAGTCCGGCAGCGTGGGCCTGGGCTTCGCCATCCCCATCGACCAGGCCCGCCGCGTCGCCGAGACCCTGATCAAGACCGGCGAGCCCGTCTACGCCGTCATCGGCGTCCACGTGGACTCCGGCTACAACGGCGAGGGCGCCAAGATCGCCACCGGCGCCGACGCCGTCACCGCCGGTGGCCCCGCCGACCAGGCGGGCCTGCGTGCCGGAGACGTGATCACCAAGTTCGACGACACGGTCGTCGACTCCAGCCCCACCCTCATCGGCGAGATCTGGCAGCACCAGCCCGGCGAGAAGGTCGACCTCACGTACACCCGTGGCGGCCAGACCCGCACCGCGACCGTCACCCTCGGCGAACGCAAGGGCGACAGCACCAGCTGAGCCGACCCGTTAGGCTGTCCCCCGCGCCGCCCGGCCCACCACCCGGACTCCGCGGCGCGGGGAGAGTTGCCCGAGCGGCCTAAGGGAACGGTCTTGAAAACCGTCGTGGCAGCGATGTCACCGTGGGTTCAAATCCCACACTCTCCGCATTAGGCCGGCGAAGGCGCTGGACAGAAGGGGTGCCCCAAGACACGGGGGCGCCCCTTCTTCGTGGTTCCGCGTCTGATCGGGCACGCCGGGGGCACGGCGGCCTCGAGGCGTCAGCCGGCCTCAGTGATACGTGTCGAGCCCGGCGAGTGGCCACGAATCGAGGGCGCACTCGACGCGGTCAACCGCGACTTGGCCGCGGCCTTGCCCGACCGGCAAGCGCTGGCGTTGACGCTCTAGCCGTCCGGCGAAGCCGATCGGCCCGACCGGATCCACGTTGCGCTGTCGGACGGCCGCCGGCAGGGCAGCGCAGTGCATCCGCTTGCCGCCGTATCGCCTGGGAAGCAGCGGCGTGAACTCCGGCGCAGGGAGCGAGAACGCGACAGGCGCGGTGGGTGAAGGGGGCCTTATCGGTCGCCTACACGCCGGGTGGAAGGTATGGAGAACCGTTGGCAGCGATGTGGCCGTGGGGGTTCACATCCGAGGCGCTGAACGGAAGGGGTGCCCCAAGACACGGGGGCGCCCCTTCTTCGTGCGCGACGGCACCGACCGCGGTCAGAGCAGGGAACACGAGCCGCACTTGGTGATGTGCTGTGCCGATGCGGTGCGCCCCCGAGCTTCACACAGATCACTTGTCGAACATAGGCTCGCCCGGCTCGGTTCGTTCGTCGAGGAGACGGTGGCATGTTGGCTGGCACGCGCACGAGGCGGTGGTGGGTCGCCCACTGGTCCGGGTTGTCGCTCTCCCTGACCTGCATGGTCTCGGCCGTGTGGTGGTTGATCGCGATGGAGTACGAGTCTGAGGCTCGCGCATGGACCCGTGCGGGACGGATGGTGCAGAGCATGCGCCCGGAGGCCATCGCGCCCGGGCTCGTCGCCTTGAGCGCGCTTGCTCTGCTGTACTTCGGACATGGGCTCTACACCGCCCTGCGTGAGCGCCGTCCATCGCAGGTGCCGCACGTTGACGCCCGGTGACCGGCAGGTGTGAGACCTCCGACCGGGCGGGCGCACGTGGGGCGTGGGGCACCCACCGGATGTGGTGACCGCTTGCCGGAAGGCGGGGGCGGAACCCGGTGTCGGTGACCGGGCGGGAGGGTCGCGGCTGGAAGAATACGCTTAACGGTCAAACCGGGCATGGGATCTGCTCGCGCGCCGCGGGCGGTCACTGCGCCGGTGCCGGCCGCCGTCCCGAACGGCAAGGGCTGATCACCATGACGGGTGTCGCGCTCCTGGGTCTGCTGCTGGCCACGGCCGGTGGCCTGGCCTACGGCCGTCAACGGTTCCCGGTCGCGTTCTGGCTGCTGTTCGGGCTGCCGCTGGTCTGGGGGCGGTTCCTGTCGACCTACGGTTCCACGATGGTGGCCTGCGGGCTGGCCGTACCGCCGTCGCGGGCGCGGGCGCTGGCGGGGTGGGCGGTGGGGCGCCGGGAGGCGCGGCCGGTGCCGCCGAGGATCCGCCGGCTGGGCGGCTCGCTGACCGGCCTGCGGGTGCGGCTGCGGCTGCCGGGCGGGCTGGAGCCGGCCGACGTGACCGCCGCGTCCAGCCGCCTGCGCCACGCGTGGGGCGTGCACGCGGTGCACGTGGTCGAGCTCGGGCCCGGGGTGGTGGAGTTGCGGATGACCGGCTACGACGTGCTCCGCGACGTACGGATGCCGCGCCGCCTGCCGTCCGGTCCGATGGTGGTGCCGGTGGCGCTGCGGGACGACGGGACGGCGTTTGTGCGCAACTACCGGGAGATCCCGCACGCGCTCACCCTCGGGGCGAACCAGTCGGGCAAGTCGGTCTACCAGCGCAACCTGATCATGAATCTGGCCAGGCTGCCGGTGGCCCTGGTGGGGATCGACTGCAAGGGCGGGGTGGAGCAGATCCCGTACGCGGCACGGCTGTCGGCCCTGGCGACGGACCGGGAGCAGGCGGCGGAGCTGCTGGACGCGCTGGTGGGGGAGATGGAGCACCGCTTCGCGCTGATCAAGGAGTGCCAGCGCACGGCGCTGGACAGCCCGGACGAGGAGGTGGCCTCCGACATCTGGGGGCTGCCCGCGTACGTGCGGCCGGTGCCCGTCGTGGTGCTGGTCGACGAGATCGCCGAACTCTTCCTCAGTACGACGAAGAAGGACGAGGAACGCCGGGACCGGATGGTGGCGAACCTGATCCGGCTGGCCCAGCGGGCCCGCGCGGTCGGCATCTACCTGGAGATCTGCGGGCAGCGCTTCGGGGTCGAGCTCGGCAAGGGCGCCGCCACGCTCCGGTCCCAGCTCTCCGGGCGCGTCGTGCACCGCGTCAACAAGCAGACCGCCGAGGTGGGTCTGGGCGACATCTCGTCCGAGGCGACGACCGCCGCGACCGCCATCGCGCGGGACCGGGTGGGCGTCGCGGTGGCGGGCGACTCCTCCGGAGGCTGGTCCCACATCCGTACCCCGCTGGTGTCGATCGCCGAGACCGCGGCCGTCTGCCGGGCCCACGCCCACCTGGTGCCCGACCTGCCGGCCCTGGACCGCCACCGTCCCTCCGCCCGGGGCGAGGAGGACGGACCGGCGGAGCCCGGGCCCTTCCCCCGGCCCCGCTCGGGCCCCGAGTGACGCCGGGGTCCCGCGGCGTGGCGCGTGAACGGCTAGCCTCGCGGGGTCGTTCGCCGGAGCGGAGGAGGGGATCGTGATGGCAGCAGCGGGATTTCCGCTGATCGAGCCGTACGCGTCGGGGCTGCTCGACGTCGGGGACGGGCAGCGCGTCTTCTGGGAGACCAGTGGCAACCCGGAGGGCAAGCCGGTCCTGTGCGTGCACGGGGGCCCGGGCTCCGGGGGGAAGCGGGGCAGCAGGAAGACCTTCGATCCGCAGGTGTACCGGATCGTGCTCTTCGACCAGCGGGGGTCCGGGCAGAGCCTGCCGCACGCCTCGGACCCGGCGGTGTCGCTCGAGCACAACACCACCGAGCACCTGATCGCCGACATGGAGCGGTTGCGCGAACACCTGGGTGTCGAGCGGTGGATGCTGTACGGCGGCTCGTGGGGATCGACGCTGATCCTGGCGTACGCGCAGCGGTACCCGGAGCGGGTGTCGGAGATCGTGGTCGTCGGGGTCACCACGACCCGGCGGGAGGAGATCGACTGGCTCTACCGGGGCGTGGCCCGGCTGGTGCCGGGCCCGTGGGAGGCGTTCCGGGACGGGGTGCCGCCCGGGGAGCGGGACGGGAACCTCCCGGCCGCGTACGACCGGCTGCTCGGCAGCCCGGACCCCGCGGTGCGGGAGCGGGCCGTACGCGACTGGATCACCTGGGAGAACGCGGTCATCGCCCACGAGACCAACGGCAAGCCGGGGGCCTACGGCGACCGGCCGGACGACGACCTGGTCGCCTTCGTGCGGATCTGCGCGCACTACTTCGCCAACGGCGCCTGGCTGGAGGAGGGGCAGTTGCTGCGGGACGCGCACCGCCTCGCGGGCATCCCTGGGGTACTGATCCACGGGCGGCTGGACCTGGGCAGCCCGCTGACGACCGCGTGGGAGCTGGCGAAGGCGTGGCCCGGGGCGGAGCTCCAGGTGATCGACGATTCCGGTCACACGGGCAGCCCCGCCATGGGGGAGGCGGTCGTGGCGGCGGCGCGGCGCTTCGGCACGCGCTGACCGTGCGCGGGAGGGCGCGGTCGTACCGCCCCCTCCCGCACGGTCACTTGCCGCGGTCGCGGGGCGGGACGATGTCGAGGATCGCCATCATCCCCATGTCCTCGTGGTTGAGGATGTGGCAGTGCAGCACCGTGCGTCCGGTGAAGTCGGTGAAGGGGACGCGGATGACGACGTTGCCGCGGGTGGGCACGTTGACCGTGTCGAACCAGCGGTGGTCCGGGTCGCTCGCCTTCCCGTTCGTGCTCATCAGCTGGAACTGGTTGGTGTGGACGTGGAAGGAGTGCTCCTCGTCGGAGTCGTTGCGGACGGTCCACTCCTCGACGGTGCCGAGGACGGAGGTGAAGTCCACCCGGTTCGGCGCGTAGGTGCGGCCGTTGACGTAGAAGACGTCGCCCGCCGCGTTCTCGGTGAACACCACCGTCTTGCGGTCCGCGATCACGGCCTGCGCCAGGTCCTCGTTGGGCGCGAAGTCCGTCGGGATCCGCGCCGGGGCCATCGCGGTGCCGCCGGTCACGACGGTGGCCAGGTCGGTGCGGGGGAACCGGTTGCCGGCCTTGCCGGTGTCGTAGGCGAGGGTCTCCAGGGTGGTGGTGCCGGGCCGGCCGCCGGCCTGCACCAGGACGTCGAAGCGCGCGCCGGCGGCGATGACCAGCGTGTCCGCCGCGTAGACCCGCCGGACCGGGTAGCCGTCCTGGGCGATCACGTGGAAGCGGCCGCCCTTCAGGTGCAGCCGGTAGTAGATGTTGGCGCCGATGTTGGCCAGCCGCCACAGCTGGGTCTCGCCGGGCCGCAGGGAGATCACCGGGTTCTGCTGCCCGTTGACGGTGCGGTTGGTGCGCGCCCCGATCTTCAGCCCGTGGGTCTTGATCGCGTCCCCGTGGATCTGGAAGTCCTTGAGCGCGACGACGTGTTCGGTGATCCCGCGCAGGGCCGGGGGCAGGTACCGCCGCAGGCCGTCCACCACGATGACGCCCGACTCCCCGCCCGCGACCTGGGCGGCGGACATCATGTCGGCGTGCGAGTGGTACCAGTAGGTGCCGGGCGTGACGGTGCCCGGCAGCCGGTAGGTGTAGTGGTGGCTCCTGCCGTACCTGATGGCGACGAAGATGTCGTCGGCGGGGCTGCGCGGGGACACGTGGAGCCCGTGCACATGGACGTTGGTGTCCTCCCGCACCCGGTTGGTCATGGTGAGGTCGATGCGGTCGCCGGGCCGGACGCGCAGCGTCGGCGGCATGTACATACCGTTGTAGGTGAGGGCGTACAGCCGGTGGCCGCCGACCTGCACCTTGCGGCGTTCGACCACGATGGCGGCCTTGAGGACGCCGTCGCGGCTGACCAGTTCCGGGGGGTCCTGCAGCCGTGGGCCGGGACCCGCCGGGGGTGCCTGCCGGTCCTGTGGGGCGGACGGCGGCGTGGCGTGGGGGTGCCCGGACGGGGCGTGCCCCGCGCAGCCGGCGAGCCAGGCCGCGGCCAGGAGCAGCAGGGCGACCAGCCGGGCCAGCGGGGATCGGGTACGGGACCGGGTCACATCTCTCCCCAGGGAAGCGGTGCGGCCGGGCGGGGACGTCCGGGCGCGGGGCGCGACGGGCGGCGGGGTCCGTCAGCCGGAGCGTAGGAAGCGGACGGCCGCCTTCCGGTGCGCCACGCACCACTGAGGGGCGGCATCCGCTCGAACGGCAGCACGGTGGCACCTCGGGCGGCGGCCGGTCCGCGGAGGGCCGGGCGCCGAGATTGGCCGAAAGTCGTGCCGTAACGATTCCGCGCCCGTGGGGGCCGGGTTGCGGCACCCGGGACGCGGGCGGGCGGGCCCGACAGGGCGGTTGTGGAGGTTTGTCGACAGATCGTCACGCTTGCGAGCGAAAGGGATCAAGGTCCGGCTTGTCCGCCGTGGCGCTGGGCAACTCTGGTTGCGGCGACGTCGCAGAGCCGGCGGAGCGGTCGGCCAACCGCACCGCGCACCTCGTATCCACTCCTCGGAGGGAAACACATGGCAAGCATCCGTACCGCCCGAGTCATGGCCGCCCTGGCCGCACTGCCGTTGGCGGCGGCGCTGTTCGCCGGCACGGCGGTGGCCGACAACGGCGCCGTGGCGGGTGGCACCTCCAACGCGACCGTGGTGAGCAACAGCGGCGGCAACGTGGGCCGCGACAACTTCGGGACGGTGACGACCACGCAGCAGGCGGCGACCGGGGCGGGGGCCTCAAACCAGAACAGCACGGCCAGCGTGGTCGGTTCGGCCTTCACCACCATCAACCAGCCGACGCTGAACATCCACTTCGGGCCCATGTGGTGAGCGGGCCGGCCCGCCGCCGGGGTGGCGGGCCGGGGGGCTGAAAGGGTCGACTGCGCGACGGCATCCTCACTGCCGTCGCGCAGTCATGTCCGGCGTTGTCCACAGCCTGTGGACAACCTCTTCCGGTCCGGACGTCTTGACAGTGGTGCCACTCCCTCGTCAATCTGACGATCAGTCAGAAACTGGGGCGGTGACGGCGGCCATGACGACCGACGACGACCTTTACGAGCGGCTGGCGACGTATGAAGGGCGCCCCGCCGCCGTCGCGGGCGAGGGCGGGGACCCCGTCAACACGCCCATGATCAGGCACTGGTGCGAGGCGCTGGGCCACCCCGTCCCGGCGGACGGCACGGCACCCGCCCCCATGCTCCAGGTGTGGACCATGCGCGGGCTCTCCGGCCACCCGGACACCGCCGGGGGCGGCTCCCGCGCCGGCGCCTACGACGAACTCCTCGCGCTGCTCGACGGGGCGGGCTGCACCGCGGTCGTCGCCACCGACTGCGAGCAGGAGTACCTGCGGCCGCTGCGCCCCGGCGAGCGGATCACCTTCGACGCGGTGATCGAGTCCGTGTCGCCGCGCAAGACCACCCGGCTCGGCAGCGGCCACTTCGTCACCACGCGGATGGACGTCCGCGCGGACGGCGAACTCGCCGGCCGCCACCGCTTCCGCATCCTCAAGTACGCCCCCGCGCGGGCGCCGGGCGAGCGGCCGCGGCGGCCCCGCCCGGTCGTCAACCGCGACAACGCCGCGTACTGGGAGGGCGTCGAGCGGCACGAGTTGCTCATCCAACGCTGCTCCTCCTGCGGCACCCTGAGGCTGCCGTGGCTCCCGGGCTGCAACAGCTGCGGCTCCGACGCCTGGGACACGCTACCGGCCTGCGGGCGCGGCACCGTCTTCAGCCGTGTCGTCGTCCACCACCCGCCGTTCCCCGCCTTCGACCCCCCGTACGCGGTCGCCCTGGTCGAACTCGCCGAAGGCGTCCGCCTCCTGGGCGGCGTGGTCGGCGTGCCGTACGAGAAGGTGCGCATCGGCATGCCGGTGGCGCTCGAGTTCCGGCGCGCCGACGGGGAGCCGGCCGTGCCCGTCTTCCGCGCGGAGGTGTGAGATGACCGGACCGGGGGTGCGGACGGGCGAGGTCCTGCCGGAGTTGCGGATCCCCGTGACGCGGACGCTGGTCGTCGCCGGGGCGATCGCCACCCGCGACTTCCAGGACGTCCACCATGACCCCGACGCGGCACGGGCCAAGGGCTCGCCGGACGTCTTCCTGAACATCCTCACCACCGGCGGGCTCGTCGGCCGCTACCTCGCCGGGCACTTCGGCCCCTCCGCGGTGCTCCGCTCGCTGCGGGTGCGGCTGGGGGCGCCGGCGCATCCGGGCGACGAGCTGGTGTTCACCGGGAGCGTCACCGCCGTGCGCGGTACGGAGGCGACCGTGGAGGTCATCGGCGCGCTGCGGCAGGGGCGGCACGTCACGGGCACCGCGGTGGTGGAGGCGGGCGGCGGATGAGCGTACGACGGCGCGACGGCCTGGGCGGCCGGGCCGCGATCGCGGGGATCGGCGCCACGGAGTTCTCCAAGGACTCCGGGCGCAGCGAGCTGAAACTGGCCGTGGAGGCCGTGCGGGCGGCGATCGAGGACGCCGGGCTGACGCCGGCCGACGTCGACGGCATGGTCACCTTCACGATGGACACCAGCCCGGAGATCACCGTCGCCCAGGCGGCCGGCGTCGGCGAACTCGGCTTCTTCTCCCGCGTCCACTACGGAGGCGGGGCCGCCTGCGCCACCGTGCAGCAGGCCGCGATGGCCGTCGCGACCGGCGTCGCGGACGTGGTCGTCTGCTATCGGGCCTTCAACGAGCGCTCGGGCCGCCGCTTCGGCTCCGGCGTCCAGCAGCGCGAACCCTCTGCGGAGGGCGCGGCGCTCGGCGTCAACCTGCCGTCCGGACTGCTCACCCCCGCGTCCTGGGTCGCCATGTCGGCAGAGCGCTATCTCCACACATACAGGCTCGAACCAGAGGTTTTCGGCCATGTCGCCGTCGCCGGGCGCCGGCACGCCGCGACCAACCCGGCCGCGTACTTCCACGGCCGGCCCATCACCCTGGCCGACCACGCCGCCTCGCGGTGGATCGTCGAACCGCTGCGCCTGCTCGACTGCTGCCAGGAGACCGACGGCGGCCAGGCCCTGGTCGTCACCTCCGCCGAACGCGCCCGCGACCTGCGGCACCCGCCTGCGGTGGTCAGGGCGGCGGCGCAGGGCGCGGGGCGCGGCCAGGAGCAGATGACCGGCTACTACCGGCCGGACCGGGATCTGTGCGGGCTGCCCGAGTCGGGGGTCGTGGCCCGCCAGCTGTGGCGCACCTCCGGTCTCGGACCGAAGGACGTCGACACCGCCGTGCTCTACGACCACTTCACCCCTTTCGTCCTGATGCAGCTGGAGGAGTACGGGTTCTGCGGGCGGGGCGAGGCGGCCGCCTTCGCCGCCGACGGCGGACTGGAACTGGGCGGGAGGCTGCCCGTCAACACCCATGGCGGCCAGCTCGGCGAGGCGTACCTGCACGGCATGAACGGCATCGCGGAAGCGGTGCGGCAGTTGCGCGGCACCGGCGTCAACCAGGTCCCCGGCGCGGCCCACGTCCTCGTCACGGCCGGTACGGGGGTGCCGACCTCCGGACTGCTGCTCGGCGCGGCGGACTGAGCGGGTCCCGGCGCCCGGCGGCCCATCCGGGGCCGGGCGTTGCTGCGTACGGCTGACAGCGGGGCGTGGCTCCCCTGCCGGCGGGTAGCCGCCCGCGTTCACTCGACCCATGCGCGAACACAAGCCGATCATCCGACACGGGGCGATCGTGGCGATGGTGCTTGCCTGCCTCCTGGCCGGGCCCACCGCGGCCGAGGCCGTCGTACCGCGTCCCGCGGGGCCGGTCGCCAAGCCCGCCTCGGTGACGGCTTCCACACCCGCCTCGGCGCGGACGCACCGGGCGCCCGGCGACGGCGGTGACGACGGCCCGTACGGATTCGCCGACACAGGCCTCCTCGACGGCCTGGACCTCCCCTACGGCCTCGGCGGCGACGAGCGCGCCCCCTCCGGGGGCGGCCCGGCCCGGGTCTACCGCGGCCACGGCTTCGACACCTGCCGCACGCCTCCGCTGTCCACGATGCGCGCCTGGCTGCGCTCCAAGTACCGCGCCGTCGGCGTCTACTACGGCGGCCGCGCCCGCGCCTGCAGCACCCAGCGCCACCTCAACCGCAACTGGGTGCGCTCGGTGCACCGGATGGGCTGGCGCATCCTGCCGATCTACGTGGGCTCGCAGTCGCCCTGCGTGCGCGGCAGGCACCTGCGCAACCACCGGATGAGCACCGACGACCCCTGGGGCCAGGGCGCGAGCGAGGGCTGGGACGCCGTGCGCAGGGCCGCCGCCCTCGGCTTCGAGCCGGGCAGCGCGCTCTACCTCGACATGGAGGCGTACAACGCCAAGCGGTCCCGCTGCGCCGACCAGACCCTCGACTTCATCCGGGCCTGGGACCGCGAGGTCGACGACGCCGGCTACCTGCCGGGCCTCTACAGCAGTTCGGAGTCGGGCATCCGGCACATCGAGCGGGCCCGCCGGGAGGGCTACGGCGACCTGCCGCGCGCCGTCTGGTTCGCCCGCTGGCAGGGGAAACCGGCGGTACGCAGCGAACCGGTGCTCGACCGGGACGCCTGGCATCCGCACGGCCGCATCCACCAGTACTCGGGCAGCGTGCGCGAGAAGCACGGCGGCCGGCGGCTGGCGATCGACCGCAACCGGCTGGACGGGCCGGTGGCCGTCGTCGGATGACGCGGCGGGCGGCCGTGAGGGCGGCGTCCCTGCGGGGTGACCCGTAGGGGCGGCGGGTGCGGCCTCAGCCCTCCGGAGGTGGGGCGGGCCCCCGCCCTACGACTTCAGGGTGACCCCGCTTCGGCACCTGCGGCGGATCCCCCGCACGCGGACCGGCTCCTAGCGTGGAGCCATGACCACGCCCGTGTGCACAAGCGCCTCGCAGGCCCAGTTCACCCGATATGTCCGGGCCAAGGGCCCGGCGCTGCTGCGGACCGCGCGCTCGCTCACCGCCAATCCCTGCGACGCCGAGGACCTGTTGCAGACCGCCCTGACCAAGACCTACCTGGCATGGGACCGGATAGACGACCACCGGGCGCTGGACGGCTACGTGCGCCGCACGCTGGTCAACACCCGCACCTCGCAGTGGCGCAGGCGCCGGGTCGAGGAGTACGCCACCGACGAGGTCCCCGAGCCGTACGGCCACTCCGTCGCGGGCCCCGACGCGGCCGAGCAGCAGGCCCAGCGCGACGCGCTGCTGCGCGCGATCGCCCGGCTGCCCGTCCGCCAGCGGGCGATGGTCGTCCTCAGGTACTACGAGGACATGAGCGAGGTGCAGACCGCCGAGGCGCTCGGGGTCTCGGTGGGCACGGTCAAGAGCGCGGTGTCGCGGGCCCTGGGCAAACTCCGGGAGGACCCCGAATTGCGCCCGGGGTAGTGACATACCGCTTGGTATGCCAGCAGAATCTCAGCACCCACCCACCCACGCGTAGCCGCTTCAACGAGGAGGCGCCCGGTGCTGAGCACAATGCAGGACGTTCCCCTGCTGGTGTCCCGGATCCTGACCCACGGTTCGACGGTGCACGGCCGGTCGCAGGTCACGACCTGGACGGGCGAAGGCGAGCCGCAGCGCCGCTCGTTCGCCGAGATCGGTGCCCGCGCCGCCCGGCTGGCGCACGCGCTCCGAGACGAGCTCGGCGTAGGGCCGGACGACCGTGTCGCGACCCTGATGTGGAACAACGCCGAACACGTGGAGGCGTACTTCGCGATCCCCTCCATGGGCGCGATCCTCCACACGCTCAACCTCCGGCTCCCCGCCGAGCAACTGGTCTTCATCGCCAACCACGCCGCCGACCGCGTGATCCTGGTGAACGGCACTCTCATCCCGCTGCTTGCGCCGCTGCTGCCGGCGATGGAGTCCGTCGAGCACATCGTGGTCGTCGGCCCCGGCGACACCTCGCCGCTGGAGGGCTGCCCGCCCGCCCTGCACGCCTACGAGTCCCTCATCGAGGGCCGCCCGGACCGCTACGACTGGCCCGAGCTGGACGAGCGTTCCGCGGCCGCCATGTGCTACACCTCCGGCACCACCGGCGACCCCAAGGGCGTGCTGTTCTCGCACCGTTCGATCTACCTGCACTCCCTGCAGGTCAACATGGCCGAGTCGATGGGCCTGACCGACAGCGACACCACGCTGGTCGTCGTACCCCAGTTCCACGTCAACGCCTGGGGCCTGCCGCACGCCACCTTCATGACCGGCATCAACATGCTGATGCCGGACCGCTTCCTGCAGCCCGGCCCGCTCGCCGAGATGATCGAGGCCGAGCGTCCCACGCACGCCGCCGCCGTCCCCACCATCTGGCAGGGCCTGCTCGCCGAACTCGCCGCCAAGCCGCGCGACATCGGCAGCATGGGCCACGTCACCATCGGCGGCTCCGCCTGCCCGCCCTCCCTGATGGAGGCGTACGACAAGCTCGGCGTCCGGCTCCTCCACGCCTGGGGCATGACCGAGACCTCTCCTCTGGGCACCATGGCCCACCCGCCGGCCGGTCTCACCGAGGAGGAGCAGTGGCCGTACCGGATCACCCAGGGCCGCTTCCCCGCCTCCGTGGAGGCCCGGCTGGTCGGCCCGTCCGGCGAGGTACTGCCGTGGGACGGCGAGTCCGCGGGTGAACTGGAGGTCCGCGGGCCGTGGATCGCCGCGGCCTACTACGGCGGCGCCGACGCCGAGGCGCTGCGCCCCGAGGACAAGTTCAGCCCCGACGGCTGGCTGCGCACCGGGGACGTCGGCACCATCACCCACGACGGCTACCTGACGCTGACCGACCGCGCCAAGGACGTCATCAAGTCGGGCGGCGAGTGGATCTCCTCCGTCGAGCTGGAGAACGCCATCATGGCCCACCCGGCCGTCGCCGAGGCCGCGGTGGTGGCCGTACCCGACGAGCGCTGGGGCGAACGGCCGCTCGCCACGGTCGTCCTCAAGGACGGCAGCGCGGTCGGCTACGAGGAGCTGCGGACCTTCCTCGGCGAGAGCGTCGCCCGCTGGCAGCTGCCCGAGCGGTGGGCCGTCATCCCGGCGGTGCCGAAGACCTCGGTCGGCAAGTTCGACAAGAAGGTGATCCGCCGCCAGTACGCGGCGGGAGAGCTGGACGTCACCAAGCTCGTCTGACGACGCGGCACGCGGCACGTGGACGCCGGGCCCCGGGGGGCGCACCCCCGGGGCCCGGCGTGCGCCTACGAGCCGATCTTGCCGAGCATGTCGACGATGCGTCCCTGGACGTCCGTGCTGGTCGAGCGCTCCGCGAGGAAGAGCACCGTCTCGCCGGACGCCAGCCGCGGCAGTTCCGCCGGGTTGATGTCCCCCGCCGTGTAGACGACCATCGGCGTGCGTTCCAGCCGGCCGTTCGTGCGCAGCCAGTCGACGATCCCCTGCCGCCTGCGGCGGATGAGCATCAGATCCATCACCACGAGATTCGGGTGCACCTGCGCGGCGAGCGTCATCGCGTCCGCCTCGGACTGGGCGTGCGCGACGTGCATCCCGCGCCGCTCCAGCGTCGCGGTGAAGGCCTGCGCGATCGGCGTGTGGGCCTCGATCAGCAGCACCCGTGGCGGGTGCTGCTCGCTGTCCCGCGGCGCCAGCGCCTTGAGGAGCACGGCGGGGTCGGCCCCGTACGCGGCCTCGCGGGTCGCCTGGCCGAGGCCGGCCGTGACGAGCACCGGCACCTCGGCCTGCGCCGCCGCCTGACGCAGCGACTGCAGGGCGGTCCGGGTGATGGGCCCGGTGAGCGGGTCCACGAAGAGCGCGGCGGGCGGCTCGGCGACCTGCGCGTCGACCTCCTCGCGCGAGCGGACGACGACCGGACGGTAGCCGCGATCGGTCAGCGCCTGGCGGGTGGCGACGTCCGGCTCCGGCCAGACCAGCAGGCGGCGCGGCTCGTCCAGGACGGCCCCGGGCTCGTGGGAGTTCTCCTCCGTGACGTCGACGGCGCCGTTGGGACCGTCGAGCGGCTCGGGGCCCTCGGTGTCCTCCGTGGGAGCGCCTATGGCGTACGCCCGGCCGGGGGTCTCCGTGCCGTTGACGGCCGCGGGCGCGGCGGGCTGCGCGGGCTCGGGCTCCGCGGGGGTGGCCAGCTTGCGGCGCCGCCCGGAGCCGCTCGACGGCTGGGCGATCTGCTCGTTGATCTGCTGGGCGAAGGCGACGCCCTGTCCGAGGGTCCGCACGCTGATCGCCCGGCCCTGCGTACCGCCGTCGTTCTGCGAGGCCTGCGCCTCGGGCTGCGGCTGCGGTTGCGGCGGTGCGGGCGGCAGTGCCTGGGGCGGGACCATGGGCTGCGGCTGCGCGACCGGTTGGGGCTGCGCCACGGGCTGCGGTTCCGGGCTGCGCTGCGTCTGCTCGGGGATCATCGGCGGCTCGATGGCCAGGGGTTCCGGCTGCGGCGCCGGGGTGGGCGGGGGGAGCCGTCGCGGGTCGACGATCGCCGACGGGCGCGGGGTGCTCTCCACGACGCCGCGCGGACGGCGGGCCGAACCCTGGGCCTCCGGCCACTCGGTCGCCGGGGTGGCGGGGACGGAAGGGGCCGGGGCGGAGGGGGCGGCCGGCAGCGCGGGGAGTTCCGGCGCGGCCGGGGCCTCCGCGACGGTGGCCCGGCGCGCACGGCGTCCGTTGCCCGGGGCGCTCTGCTCGGGCGCCGGCGCCTCCGGCAGCGCGGGCACCAGCCCCGCCTGCGGCTCCTGCGGCCCGCCGCGGCGGGCCCTGCGGCCGGTGGGCTGCTCCTCCGCCTCGGTGGGGACCGGGGGGAGGGCGGGCTGCGCCTGGGGCTGCGGCTCCTCGGGTCGCCGCAGGGCACGGCGCCGTCCGGTGGGGGTCGGTGCGTCGGTGGTCGGCGCGGCGGGCAGCGCGAGCGCGGCACCGGGGACCGGCGCCGCGGCCGCCATCGGCACGGCCTGCTGCGGCGCCGGCGGGGCCGGGACGGCCAACGGCGCCGGCGCCGCCGCCGGGGACGGGGACGGGGACGGCGCCTGCGGCAGAGCGGCGCGGCCGGTACCGCGAACCGGCTCGGCCGGCACCGGCATGACGGTCGTCTCCGACTCGCGCCGGGGCTCCTTGACCGCCGTCTTCGCCCCGCCCTTGCCGACCGGCACCTCCATCACGTACGCGCTGCCCTGGCCGGGCACCTCGTGCGTCTGGAGCACGCCGCCGTGCTTCTCGACGATGCCGCGCGCGACCGGCACGTGCACCGGGTTGTCGCCCGCGTGCGGGCCGCGCACCTCGATGCGGACGGAGTCGCCGCGCTGCGCCGCCGCGACCACGATCGTGGAGTCGACGCCGCCGACCACGACCGGCATGTTGCCGGCCGCGTCGACACCCGCCACGTCCGCGATCAGGTGGGACAGCGCTTGGGACATCCGCTCGGCGTCCACCGTCGCCTCGATCGGCGGGGCGTGCACCGCGTACTGGGCCCGCCCGGGACCGATCAGCTCGACCGCGGCCTCGACGCCGGACGCCACGACCTTGTCCATCGAGGTCGTCTCGCGCTGCAGCTTCTCCTCGCCGCGGTCGAGCCGCTGGAAGGACAGGACGCTGTCGATGAGCGTGGTGATCCGCGCGTAGCCCGCGGTCAGATGGTGCAGGATCTGGTTGGCCTCCGGCCACAGCTGCCCGGCCGGGTCGTTGGCCAGCCCGGCGAGCTCGGCCCGCAGTTCGTCCAGCGGTCCGCGCAGGGCGTCGCCGAGCAGCGACTGCAGTTGCGCGTTGCGCGCGGCGAGCGCGTCGGAGCGCGTGCGGTCGGTGAAGGTCATCACCGCGCCGACCAGCTGCTCGCCCTCCCGTACCGGCGCCGTGATCAGGTCGACCGGCACCGAGCGCCCGTCCTTGCGCCACAGCACCTGGCCGCGGACCCGGTGCTTCAGCCCGGAGCGCAGCGTCTCGGAGAGCGGTGTCTCCTCGGCCGGGAGCGGGCTTCCGTCCGGACGGGAGTGGTGCACCAGCGGGTGCAGCTCCTGCCCGCCGAGGTCGGTGGCCCGGAAGCCCAGGATCTGCGCGGCCGAGGGGTTGACCAGGACGATCTTGCCGTCGGTGTCGACGCCGATCACGCCCTCGCTGGCGGCGCGCAGGATCATCTCGGTCTGGCGCTGCTGGCGGGCGAGTTCGGCCTCGGTGTCCAGCGTCCCGGTGAGGTCCCGGACGACCAGCATCAGAAGCTCGTCGCCGGTGTAGCTGTAGGTCTCGGCGAAGGGTGTGCGGGCGTCGTCGAGGTTCGCGCTCGTGACCTCCACCGGAATTTCACTGCCGTCGGTCCGCCGGGCGATCATCCGGGTCGGCTTGGTGCGGCCCACGTCGTCGTCGGGGCGGCGCATCGAACCGGGGATGCGACGCGCGTCGAACGCCGGCAGGAGGTCGAGCAGCCCGCGGCCCACGAGGGCGGTGCCCGGTGACTCGAAGGTCTCCAGGGCGATGGAATTGGCGTTGACGACGGTCCCGTTGGCGTTCACCAGCAGCAGGGCGTCGGGGAGCGCGTCGAGTATTGCCGCGAGGCGAGCAGCGCCTCGGGATGGCCTGCTGCTCACGAGACGCGTCCTCCCTGAAAACCGCACTTGCCGCCGCGCCACCACCCGCGAAGGGGCTTCCACCGGTGCTGGCCCATCTTGCCGCCGACCGGGGGGCATGTCACTAGAGCGAGTGTACGGGCAGAGGTTGGCGGCGAGGCTCCGGATACCCATGTCCCGTACGCGTGAGTAGTGTTCGCGTCCGAGGCGTGCGGATGTGGTGTCGGTCACCCCCGCAGGTCACACACCCGTCTCACACGCCCGGCTCACCCCCAGGTCACCCGCCCAGGTCACCCACCCAGGTCACCGGACCCGTCGCGGACCGCGGGCGCGGGCAGCACCGGGGCCATCCGCCGCCAGCGCGCCGTCTCGCAGCCGTTGCTGCGGTCGTAGCGGGCGTCCACGGGCCGGCCGCGCCAGCTGCCGCGCACCGTCGCCCGCTGTGGGCCGCTGTAGATCATCGTGCACATCGTGCCCTCGGGCGAGGGGCCCACGGGCCCGCCCAGCCGCTCCAGGTGGGCGCACGCCTCCGACGCCTCGGGGTGGGTCCCGCCGACGGGGTCGCAGCGCAGGTCGTACTCCGACAGGCGGCCGCCCCCGTCGTCCACGGTCACCCGCAGTACGTCGGGCGGCGCCCCCGGCCCCGGAGGGCAGGCCAGGGCCGGCGCGGCCACCGTCATAGGCAGGCCGAGCGTGAGCGCGGCGGTCATGGGCACACGAGCCAATCGCATGCTCCGTCCCTACCTCCCCGCGGCGGCCCGCGCCTGCCAATCCACCCGATCGTGGGCGCGCCGCCGCGGCGCCCGCCGCAACGCCTTTGCCCTGGCCGCACGAGGCCTAGTAATCTGGTCAGCGATTGGTCCCAGCCCGGTGGGCTGTGCCATCATCTGCACACACCCGCTCGCGCGGGCACGTCAGGAGGCGTCGCCTAGTCCGGTCTATGGCGCCGCACTGCTAATGCGGTTTGGGCTTTACCGTCCATCGAGGGTTCAAATCCCTCCGCCTCCGCCTCACAGAAGCCCCGGCCACCCGGCCGGGGCTTCTGCCGTTCCCGGCCCCCCTGCTGGACCGCCGTTGCGGCGTTTTCGCAGGTCAGGCCGTGTGTGACTAATGGATTTCACCTCACGGCGCGGGTCATGTAATGTTGTTCCCGCAACGCCGACCGGCAAGAAAACGCCGGGAAGCACAAGCACTCGTAGCTCAACGGATAGAGCATCTGACTACGGATCAGAAGGTTGCAGGTTCGAATCCTGCCGAGTGCACAGCAGGCCAGAGGCCCCCGGGATCACCGGGGGCCTTTCGCGTTGTCGCCCGCGGCCGCGCGGATCCTTCCGCGTCACCCGGAGTCAGCGGTCGCGGCCCGGGCGCGTCATGAGCCGGGGCGGTGGTGGCGAAGGTGTGTGGGCGGTCCTCCCCGAGGCGTCGGTGAAGGTACCCGGCGCGCTGCGGGCGGCCGGGCCGGTGGCCTCTGTGATCCACCTCCGCCCGGCCGCCGGCGGGGCCGTTGCGGCGGCTAGGGTGTGCGCAGTCAGGACCGAGTACACACAAGGAGGGGTGGTCACGATGGCGGACATCGAGGCGGCCAAGAAGGCGTTCACGCGATTCGATGTCGACGGGGACGGGCTCATCACGGCCGGCGAGTACAAGAGCGTGATGGCGCAGCTCGGGGACTTCAACGTGACCGAGACCGTGGCGCAGAGCGTCATAAGGGCCGTCGACGCCAACGGCGACGGCAAGATCTCGTGGGACGAGTTCTGGGCGGCCCAGCAGGCCTGACACCGGGCCGGGGGTTCAGGTCTCCTCGAGGAGGAACTGGGGGACCTCGGCCGCGCCGCAGAGCCGCAGGGTGCGCGCGTGCAGTCGCGGGCAGCGGATGGTGACGCGGTCGGCGGGGCCGAGGGACGCCACGTGGCGGATCAGGACGGATGCGCAGCGGGCGTCGATGAAGGACAGCCGGGTGAGGTCGACCCGGGACGGCGGGCCGGCGGCCCCCGCGAAGGCGTGACGGACGGCCAGTTCGAAGTCGTCGCGGGTGGCGAGGTCCGCGTCGCCGCGGAGGGCGAGGGTGCCGCCGGTGTGCTCCGCGCGCAGGGAGCCGTGGCGCGGGCATACGCAGACCGGGTGGGCGGCCCGGACCCGGTCGAGGAGCGAGGCGGCGCAGCGCCGCTGGTCGTACTCGCAGATGGCGGTGAGGCCGAGGCCCGCCAGCACCGGGGTCATGGCGGTCTCGTGGCCGAGCAGGCGGTCGCGGTCGAGGCCGGGACCCAGTGCCCAGGACATGTCGCCGGCGACGCGGAGGCCGGAGAAGCCCCGGCCGTGGGCGGCGTTCGTCAGCGCGGTCCAGGCGGCGGCCGTGTCGTAGCCGGGGACCGCGGGGGTGATGACGAGCGCGCTGTGACGTACCGCGTCGGCGGCGCGGATACCCCGCCCGGTGAGGCGGGTGACGGCCTCGGCCGGGGGTGTGCCGGGGCCGGTGAGGAGCAGCACCCGTTCGCCGCGGGCCAGGCCGATCGCGGTGAAGGCGGCGCGGATCTCCCAGCGGTCGTCCTCGTCCTGGAAGCCCAGGCAGGCGTGGTCGCCGGACGCCATGCGGTCGACCGGGACAGTGCGGGGCACGGTGCCGCTGTCCATGGGGCCGAACATACGCCCGGCCCCGTGAGGCGGCCGGGCGCTGAACGCCTTTGAGCGGAGCGTTCCGTTCCTGTTCGGTGGGATGTCGCCGGTTGGCTCCGGGCGGACCGTCAGTGACCGGCGGGCTTCAGTGCCGCCGCCAGCCGGCGCCACTGCTCGCGCGGCAGTCCGGACCGGTCCTCTCCGGAGGTCAGCACCTGGACGGCGACGTGGTCGGCGCCCGCGTCGAGGAAGGCGTCGATGCGCTGCCGGACCCGCTCCTCGTCGCCCCAGCCGAAGAGCGCGTCGACCAGGCGGTCGCTGCCCCCGTCGGTGAGGTCGTCCTCGCCGAAGCCCAGGCGCAGCCAGTTGTCGGTGTAGTTGGGGAGCGTCAGGTAGAACGCGAGCATCTCCCTGGCGGTCTCGCGGGCCCGCGTCGGGTCGGTCTCCAGGACGACCGTGAACTCCGGGGCCAGCAGCGGCCCTTCGCCCAGCGTGGCGCGTGCCTCGGCGGTGTGCTCGACGGTGACCAGGTACGGATGGGCGCCCGCCGAGCGGTCGCGGGAGAGTTCCAGCATCCGCGGGCCCAGCGCGGCGAGCACCCGCTTCCCGGCCGGCGCCCCGGAGGCGTCCAACTCGTCGAGATAGCCGGTCATCGCGGCGTACGGGCGCTTGTACTGCTCGACGAGGCGGGCGTGGCTCACGCCGATCCCCAGCAGGAAGCGCCCGGGGTGGGCGGCCTCGAGCGCGGCCTGGCGGGCGGCGGCGTCCTCGGCCCCGTACTGCCAGATGCTGAGGATGCCGGTCGCGACGGTGATCGAGGAGGTGGCCGCGATCAGGGGGGCCGCGTGCTCGACGCCGCTGCTGCCGCCGAGCCAGAGGGCGCCGTACCCCAGTTCCTCCAGTTCCGCCGCGGTCTCGGCGAGTTCGGCCGCGCGGGCCGGGTCGGGGTCGCGCAGCCCGCCGCTCCACAGGCCGTAGCGTCCGATCGCCGGCGTCTGGCTGTCGCTCATGGGTCTTCTCCCGCCACGAAGTCCGTGTGAAGTTCGACTGAAGTTCGACGTCCTTCGTAGCAAAACGCGGTCCGCGGCTCACGCATTCCCCGCCCGGCGGCGCGTCAGGGTGGTGTGCCCGCCCCGCGGCAGATCCTGCGACAGGCGATTCTCAGGGAAATCACAGACGGCGGAAAGGGCGCTCTCAGGGGTTGCGCACAGGATGCCGGCATGACCGCGTCTCCCTCCCCCGCCGCCGACCTCACGCGTCCCGACGGCTCGCCTGTCCGGGTGCTCGTCGTCGACGACGAGCACGACCTCGCCGACCTGCTCTCCATGGCCCTGCGCTACGAGGGCTGGGACGTCACCACCGAACACACCGGCTCCGACGCGCTGCGCACCGCGCGCGAGGTGCGACCGGACGCCGTGGTCCTCGACGTCATGCTGCCCGACATGGACGGGCCCGCGGTCCTGGCCCGGCTGCGCCGCGAACTGCCGGACGTGCCCGTGCTGTTCGTCACCGCCAAGGACGCCGTCGAGGACCGCATCGCGGGCCTCACCGCGGGCGGGGACGACTTCGTCACGAAGCCGTTCGGCCTGGAGGAGGTCGTGGCCCGGCTGCGCGGACTGCTGCGCCGGGCCGGGGCGGCCGCCGTCCGCCAGGACTCGCTGCTGGTCGTGGGCGACCTCGTGCTCGACGAGGACAGCCACGACGTCAGCCGCGGCGGCCAGGGCATCCACCTCACGGCGACCGAGTTCGAGCTGCTGCGGTACCTGATGCGCAATCCGCGCCGGGTGCTGAGCAAGGCGCAGATCCTCGACCGCGTCTGGTCCTACGACTTCGGGGGCCAGGCCAACGTCGTCGAGCTCTACATCTCCTATCTGCGCAAGAAGATCGACGTGGGCCGGCCCCCGATGATCCACACCCGGCGCGGCGCCGGCTATCTGATCAAACCGGGCGAAGCAGTATGAACCGCCCCGTCGGCGCCCCCCGGTCGCGGGACGCGGAAGGGGCGACCGGACGGGAGCGCCGGGGCCGGCTCTAGTCCTTCGGGGCCAGCCGTGCCGGGAAGCCGCCCGTGGCGATGGGGCCCCAGTGCTCGGGGGTCACGCGGACCAGGGACTTGCCCTGCCTGACCATGGCCGCGCGGTACTCGTCCCAGTTCGGGTGCTCGCCCGCGATGTTGCGGTAGTACTCCACCAGGGGCTCGACGGAGTCCGGGGAGTCGATGACCTCGGCGGTGCCGTCGACCTGCACCCAGGGGCCGTCCCACTCGTCCGACAGGACGATGACCGAGGCCCGCGGGTCACGGCGGGCGTTGCGGGCCTTGGCCCGTTCGGGGTAGGTCGAGACGACCAGGCGCCCAGCGTCGTCGACCCCGCAGGTGACGGGGGAGCCCTGGGGGCGGCCGTCGGCGCGGGTGGTCAGCAGCAGGGCGCGGTGGCGCGGTCGTACGAATTCCAGCAACTGATCGAGTTGGACGCTGGTGTTGGTCGCGATGTTGGCAGCCATGGACGGCAGCCTATGCGGCCCGCGGTCATACGGCGGGGAGGGCCGTCCCCTGGACCGCCTGGATGTCGAGGGTGACCCTGAGCGTCGTCCCCATGGTGGCGATGCCGGCCCGGACGACCTGGTTCCAGTTCATCGCGAAGTCCTCGCGGCGCAGTTCCGCCGTGGCGCGGAAGGCGGCGCGCACGCCGCCCCAGGGGTCCGGGCCGGTGCCCAGGCAGGCGAGGGCCAGGTCGACGGGGCGGGTGACCCCGCGCATCGTCAGCTCCCCGTGGACGGTCCACCGGTCGGCGCCGGCCGGCTCCAGCGAGGTGCTGCGGTAGGTGACGGTCGGGTGCTCGCGGACGTCGAGGAAGTCGGCGGAGCGCAGGTGCTCGTCGCGGGTGCCGTTCCCCGTGTCGATCGACGCGGCGTCGATGACGGCCTCGACGGACGAGGCGAGCGGCTGCTCTGCGACGTCGATCCGGCCCGCGAAGGTCCTGAAGCGGCCGTGCACGCTGGACAGGCCCAGGTGCTGGGCGACGGCGCCGACCTCGGAGTGCGCCGGGTCGATCGTCCACGGCCCGGGCGGCGGCAGTTCGAGGCCGCCCGCGCGGTCCAGCAGCAGGGTCCCGAGGTCCGCCGAGCCGGAGGCCGTCACCAGTGCCGTCGCGGCCGCCGGTCGGTAGCCCACGGCCGTCACGATCACGGTGTACGCCCCGGAGGCCAGCGCCGCGGTGCGCACGGCGCCCTCGGCGTCCGCGGGCTCTCGCGCGACCTGCCGCCCGGTCATGTCGGTGACGGTGACCACGGCGTGCGGCACCGCCCAACCGTCCTTCGTCCGGATCCGCCCGCGCAGCCCGGCTCCTGCCGTCGTGTTCATGTACCTCGCTCGCCTTCGGTGCGTTCCCCCGGCCGGGCCCGGTCCGGACGGTCCCGGCCGTCCCCTGCCCGGCCGTCCCGACCGGACCCGCTTGTCCCCCGTCCACCGGTCCGTGCGTCTCCGCGGCGCACGGACCGGCCGATGGTTCACCCCTCTGGGTGGTTCAGCTCGACGTCGAAGCCGCCCTCGGGACCGCCCTCGGGGCCGGCCTCGGGGCCGGCCTCGGGACCGGTCCCGGCTCCGTTGCCGACGGTGACCTGGGTGGCCACCGGCGGGTAGCCACTGGCGACCAGCGAGTACTCGCCGGCGTCCAGGTCGCCGAAGGCGTACGCGCCGTCGGCGCCGGTGGTGGCGGTCGCCACCACGTTCCCGGCCGCGTCGATCAGCGTGACGCGGGCCTCCGGGAGCGGCGTCCGCGCGGTGCCGCCGAGCACGGTGCCCCGCAGGCGGGCTCCGGCGCGGAGCGGGACCTCGACGTGGGTGGGGCCGTTGCCGGCGACCTCGACCGGCAGCGCGGCCGGCCGGTAGCCGGTGGCGTTGACGGCCAGGGTGAAGTCGCCCGCGGGCAGGTCCTCGAAGCCGAAGGCGCCGTCGGCGCCGGTGCCGCCGCTGGCCAGGACCTCGCCGCGGACGTCGGTCACGACGACCATGGCGCCCGCGACGGGTATGCCGGTCGCCTCGGCGACCACCGTGCCGGTGAGCCCGCTGGTGCCGGCCAGGACCACGTCGTACGGGACGGGCTCCTCGCCGACCACCACGGTGGAGGCCTGCGGCTGGTGGCCGTCGGCGGCGGCGATGAGGACGTACGAGCCGGCGCCGGGCGCGATCAGCTCGTAGCCGCCGTCCGCGTGGGTGGAGGCGCGGCCGAGCTGGCGGCCGGTGAGCGAGATCAGGGTGAGCGTGGCCCGTTCGACGCCCGCGCCCTCGGAGCCGCGCACCTGGCCGTGGATCGCGGTGCCCTCGGCCGGCAGCGGGATCACCGGCGCGGCCACGCTGACCGCCTCGGCGGTCTCGGCGAGGGTCTCGGCCGCGGAGGCCTGGGCCGGTACGGCCGGGGTCTGCTCGGCGTGGCCGGGGACACCGGCTGCCTGCTGCAGACCGCTCGCTGTCTTGAGCGGCACTTCCTTGATGAAGACCACCAGCAGCAGTGCGAGGAACGCCACCGGGGCGGCCACCAGGAAGACGTCGCCGGCGCCGTGGCCGTACGCGCTCTCCACGACGTGGCGGACCGGTGCGGGCAGCGTGGCCAGGTCCGGGATGGCGCCGGCGGACTCGCCGGTGGACTTCACGCCCAGGGCGGCCAGGCCGTCCGCGACGTAGTGCGTCACGCGGTTGCCGAGCACCGCGCCCAGCGCGGAGACGCCGATCGCGCCACCGAGCGTGCGGAAGAAGGTGACGACGGAACTGGCGGCGCCGAGGTCGGCGGCACCCACCTGGTTCTGCACGGCCAGCACCAGGTTCTGCAGCATCATGCCGACGCCGAGGCCCAGCAGCGCCATGTAGAGCGCCAGGTGCCAGTACGGGGTGTCGGACCGCATCGAGCCCAGCAGGGCGAGACCGCCGGTGAGCAGCACTCCGCCGGAGACCAGGAACGCCTTCCAGCGGCCGGTGCGGGTGATGATCAGGCCGGAGACGGTGGAGGAGAGGAACAGGCCGGTGATCAGCGGGATGGTCATGACGCCGGACATCGTGGGCGACTCGCCCCGCGCCAGCTGGAAGTACTGGCTGAGGAAGACCGTGCTGCCGAACATCCCGGTGCCGACGAACATCGAGGCGACCGAGGTCAGGCTGATGGTCTTGTTGCGGAACAGCCGCAGCGGCATGATCGGCTCGCTCGCGCGGGACTCGACCAGGATGAAGATCAGGACGAGCAGCAGCGCGCCCGCGGTCAGGGCGTAGGTCTGCCAGGAGATCCAGTCGTACTTGTCGCCGGCGAAGGTGACCCAGACCAGCAGCAGGCTGACGGCGGCGGTGACGAAGAAGGCACCCGCCCAGTCGACCTTGACCCGGCGCCTGGCGACCGGCAGGTGCAGGGTCTTCTGCAGCACGATCAGCGCGATGATCGCGAAGGGCACGCCGACGTAGAAGCACCAGCGCCAGCCGAGCCAGTCGGTGTCCACGATGACGCCGCCGAGCAGCGGGCCGCCGACGGTGCCGAGGGCGAAGGCCGCACCGAGGTAGCCGCTGTACCGGCCGCGCTCCCGCGGGGAGATCATCGCGGCCATGATGACCTGGGTCAGCGCGGTCAGACCGCCGGCGCCGATGCCCTGGACGACACGGCAGGCGATGAGCATGCCGGCGTTCTGCGACAGACCCGCGACCAGCGAGCCCACCACGTAGATCACCAGGGCCAGCTGGACCAGCAGCTTCTTGCTGAACAGGTCCGAGAGCTTGCCCCACAGCGGCGTGGTGGCGGTGGTGGAGAGCAGGGCCGCGGTGACGACCCAGGTGTAGGCGCTCTGCCCGCCGTGCAGATCGGAGATGATCTTCGGCAGGGCGTTGGAGACGATCGTGGACGACAGGATCGCCACGAACAAGCCGAGGATCAGCCCGGTCAGGGCTCGTACGATCTGCCGGTGCGACATGGGGGCCGCGTGTCCTGCGTGGGCATCGGTCCCCCGCACACCGGTCGGTGGTGCGGTTGTTGCCATCGTAATCCTCTTCACGTCGTGGAATGTGTACGGGGGCGGCAGTCGGCGGCGAAGTCCCTGCGCAGCCGGTCCAGCAGCCGGGAGAACTCGGTGACGTCCTCGTCCGGCCAGTCCCTCAGGTGGTGGGCCAGCGCCTCGGCGACCCCGTCCTGGGCGGCGCGCAGCATGTCCGCGCCGCCGGGGGTCAGGCGCAGCAACCGCGACCGCTTGTCGTGCGGGTCGGGCAGCCGGTCGATCCAGCCGCGCTCGGCGAGGTGGGCCACGTGTCTGCTGGTGACGGACATGTCGACCTCCAGCAGCTCGGCCAGCCGGCTCATCCGCAGCTCGCCGTGACGGCTGATCACCGAGAGCACGCCGAGCGATGCCGGCGGGCACTGCGGTGGACAGGCCCGGCTGAGCTCGCGGGCGACCACCGGGATCGCGCGCAGCTGGCTCGCGAGCTCCGCGAACTGCTCCTGCGTCGCCATGGCGCCTCGCTTCCCGACTCTTGTTGGTTGCCTCAAGCAACCTTAGGAACGTTGGTTGCTGCAGGCAAATTCTTTCGGGTAAAAACCTCCAAAAGGAACGACCCGCCTCCGGTCAAGGAGGCGGGTCGTCGGATAAAAGCCGCAGGTCAGACAGATGCCTTGGTGAGCTGCTCCAGCTCCGCGGCGGTCAGTTCCAGGGTCACCGAGGCCAGCAGCGCGGTCAGCTGCCCGGGCGTACGGGCGCTGGCGATCGGCGCCACGACGGTCGGCTGCGACCGCAGCCAGGCCAGCGCGACGCTCGCCGGCTCCACGCCGTGCGCCGCCGCGACCTCGTCCAGCGCGGCCAGCACCCGCGGCCCGCGCTCCGACCCCAGGTAGGCGCCCGCGCCCTCCGCCCGGGGGCTGTCCACCGTGACGCCGGGCCGGTACTTGCCGGTCAGGAAGCCCCGTGCCAGACCGAAGTACGGCACGGAGGCGAGACCGTGCGCCTGGACGACCTCGCGCAGCGGACCTTCGTAGTCCTCCCGCTCCACCAGGTTGTAGTGCTGCTGCAGCGCCACGTACTTGGTCAGGCCCTCGCGCTCGGCGAACTCCAGCGAGGCCGCCAGCCGCTCGGGGCTGATGTTGGAGGCCGCGACGTGGCGGACCTTGCCCTCGCGGACCAGCCCGTCCAGAGCGGTGACGATCTCCTCGACGGGGGTCTCGGGGTCGTCGTAGTGCGTGTAGTAGAGGTCGATCCGGTCGGTGCCCAGCCGGCGCAGCGACTCCTCCGCGGCGGCCTTGACCGTCGCGGCCTTCAGGCCCTTGAAGTCGGGGTGGGAGCCGACCTTGGTGGCGACGACGACGTCGTCGCGGCGGCCGCGCTTGGCGAGCCAGGAACCGATCACGGTCTCGGACTCCCCGCCGCTGTGGCCCGGGACCCACGCCGAGTACACGTCCGCGGTGTCGACGAAGTTGCCGCCCGCCTCCGCGTAGGAGTCCAGCACCTCGAAGGAGGTCGCCTCGTCCGCGGTCCAGCCGAAGACGTTGCCGCCTAGACAGAGGGGGGAGACGTCGAGATCAGAGTTGCCGATGAGTGCCATGTGCTCTTGGACGCGGCGGGGACGAGCGGTATTCCCCGGGTGTCCCCCCCCGTCAACGGCGGACCTGGGGTGACCTGCCCGACATGACTTCGCTAGGGTCCTGCCCCATGACTACCCCTGACAACAACTACGACCCGGCCGGCAACACGCAGATGTTCCGCGCCTTCGTCGACGAGGAGCCCGCCCAGGTCCAGGCCGCGGGCGGCAACAAGACCGGGCTGATCGTCGGCGTCATCGCGGCCGTCGTCGTGATCGCCGCCGTGGTCTGGTTCGCGGTCGCCTGACCGGCGCGCCACACCACGTCCACTGACACCGGACGCCGGCGCTCGCCGGCCGTCCGGCGGTCGTCGTGCGCCCGTGCCCGGCGGCCCCGCCCCGCTCAGCGGAACAGCGACGCCAGCTCGACGCGCGAGCGGACCCCGAGCCGGCTGAAGATGTTCCGCAGGTGGTACTCGACCGTCCGCGTGCTGAGCAGCAGCAGATCGGCGATCTCGCGGTTGGTTGCGCCCTGCGCCACCAGCTCGCAGATCCTCGTCTGCTGCGCCGTCAGCTCCCGGCGGCCGCCGGGCTCCCGGTCCACCGGGCCCACCCGGTCACCGGCGGCGCGCAGTTCGGCCGCGGCCCGTTCCGCCCAGGGGCGGGCGTCGAACTGCCGGAACACGGACACCGAGTCCCGCAGCAGGCCGCGGGCCTCGCCGGGTCGGCGGGCGCGTCGCAGCCGGGAGGCGTAGAACAGCTCCGTCTTGGCCAGTTCCAGGACGGTGTCGTCGCCTTGGTGGAGCCGCAGCGCCTCCCGGAAGTGGTCCACGGCGCTCGCGTCGTCCTCCGCCAGCAGCCCGTGGCAGCGGTGCGCCAGCGCCAGCCGGACGCTGCTGCGGCTCGCCGCCGCCCAGTGCTCGTACGCGCGCAGCGCCCCCGCGGCCTTCGCCCGCTGCCCGCAGCGCACCGCCGCCTCGACGAAGTGGGGCGCGGCCATCCCCCGGACCGCCAGATTCACCTGGCCCGCGCCGCCGCGCATACGGGCGAAGCGGGACAGCGCGTCGGCGGGCCGGTCCGCAGCGAGGTCCGCGCAGGCGGACACCCAGCAGTTGAAGGCCCCGGGACGGCCCAGCCCCCGTACGGCGACGGCGCGTTCGGCGGCCCCCATCCGCAGCCCGGCGGTGGCGCTGTCGCCCTGCAGCGCCGCGAGCAGCGCCAGCACCGAGAGGTGGTCGACGGCGAGGTTGCGCTGGCCGGTCGCCTCCGAGAGCCGCAGCCCCTCCTCGGCGGCGGCCCCGGCGGCGGCGTACCGGTCGAGCGCCAGCGCGCACAGGGCCTCGTAGACCAGGGCCGCCGGAACCAGCGCGCCCGCCCCCTGCCGCCGCGCCCGGTGCACGGCCGAGGTCGCCAGGGCGTGCGCCCTCGGTGCGTCCCCCAGGGTGTACGCGGCCTGGGCGGCCCAGATCGCCGATTCCGGGTCCGCCAGCGTCTCGGCGAGCCGGACCACCCGGCGCAGCGCCCACTGCGCGCGGTCGTGCCGGCCCCGGAAGGTCGCCGCGAGCCCCGTGAAGTGGTCGAAGACCAGCCGCTGTTCCGGTGGGTCGTCGCTGCGGCGCAGGGCGTCCGCACGGTCGGCGAGGCCGAAGAACGCGGCGAAGTCGCCCGCCAGGCACCCCGCCTCGCCGGCGAGCATCAGGGCCCGTACGGCCGGTGCGCGCCGGTCGGCGGGGAAGCCGCCGACTGCGGCGGTCAGGTCGCGGCAGGCCACGGCGGGCACCCCGTCGCGCAGTTCGATCTCGCCCCGGACCAGCGCGCCGGGTGCCCCGCCCGGTGCCGGTCCGCCCTGCGCTCCGGCCCGGCGCATCAGGCCGCGCGCCCGCCGGGTGTCCCCGGCGGCCTGGGCGTCGGCGGCGGCCGCGACCAGCCAGCGGACCCGGGTGTGCGGACGGGCGGCGGCCTCGGCGCCCCGCTCCCACGCGGCGGCGGCCGCGGCGTGACCGGCCGACCGGCGGGCGGACCCGGCCGCGGCCTCCAGCTCCTGTTCCGGCACCGGTGACGGGCCGGCGGAGCGGCCGAGCCGGTGGAGCGCCCGGAACAGCCCGGCGGCCGGGGGGTCGAGCACCGAGGCGAGCGTCCCGTACGCGGCCAGCCGGTCGGCGGGGGAGAGCAGTCCGGTCAGCGAGGCGCGCAGCAGCCGTCCCGGTACGGTCGCCGTCCCGTCGCGCAACTCGACCAGCCCGCGGGCACGGGCCTCCTCGACACCGCCGGTGCCCGGCCCGCGGCGGCGGGCTGCGCACTCCAGCACCGGTACGGCCAGCGGCCCGCCGCAGAGCAGCAGCGCCACCACGGCACGGGCGCCCGGCGTGAGCGCGTGGAAGCGCTCCCGGTGCCGCTCGAGCAGCCTGCTCCCCTCCGGCAGCGCGGGCGGTTCGGGCAGCCGCCCGTCCACGGCCGCGCCGGCCAGTTCCACCAGGGCCAGCGGGTTGCCGTCGGCCAGGCCGAGCACCGTGACCGCGTCCGAACCGTGCGGCGGCAACCCGGGGAAGCGGTCGGCGAGCGTGCGGCGCGCGGCGTCCGGTGGCAGCGGTCCCAGGCGCAGGACGTCCAGGCCCTCCAGCGCGGCGCAGACGGGGCAGCCCTCGTCGGCGGCGAACACCACGGCGGCGTCGAGGCCGGTGAGGCGGCGCGCCGCCATGCCGAGCGCGCGCAGTGTGGCGGGGTCCAGCCACTGCGCGTCGTCCACGCACCACAGGAGTGGCGCCGGGCGGGCGAGCTCGGCGACCAGGCCGTACAGCGCCGCGCCCAGCGCGAGTTCACCCCCGGCGGGCTCCCTCCCGGCGAGGACCCCGGCCAGCGCCGCGCCGTACGGTCCCGGCAGGGCCCGTACGCGCGGGGCGACCGGCAGCAGGGTGCGGTGCAGGCCGGCGAGCGGGACCCGTGCCTCTGCCCGCACCCCGTCGGTGCGCAGTACGGTCGCGCCGGCCGCCGCCGCGGTGCGCGCCGCGGCGGTGAGCAGCGAGGTACGTCCGGTGCCCGGTCCGCCGAGCATCAGCAGTGCCCGCCCCCCGCCCTGCCGGGCCGGGCCCGACAGGGCGTCCAGGAGGGTGCGTTCGCGGTCCCGGCCGTACAGCGCCGGCGGCCACGCGGCGGGTTCGCTCCGTCCGGCCTCCATGACGCCAGTGTCTGCTGGCGCCCATCAGGAGGGAAGGGCCGTGCGTCATGTTCCGTTCATGACAGGAACGACACTGGTGATTCCACCGGTCCGTCGCCCGCGGTTCGCTCCGAGACTCCTGTCGACCCCCACGACAAGGAGTTCAGATGCGACGAATATGGGCGATCCTGCTCACGGTGGCGGCTGCCGTCGGCCTCGGCACCTTCGTGGCGCCGGGCACCGCGAACGCCGCGACCCACACCCCGGTGGTCTTCGTGCACGGCTACACCGGCAGCGCGAGCAACTGGGACTACGCGGAGACGGTCTTCGTGGCCGGCGGCTACAGCCGCAGCGAGCTCTTCGTGTACGAATACAACTGGGCGCAGTCGAACAAGACCAGCGCCGCGGGACTGGCGAGCTATGTGCGCCAGGTGCTGGCCCGCACCGGCGCGACCAAGGTCGACATCGTCAACCACTCGATGGGCGGCCTGGTCACCCAGTGGTACCTCACACAGCTCGGCGGCACCTCGTCCGTCCGCCGGGTCGCCTCGGTCGCGGGCGCGAACCACGGCACCACCTTCGCCTCGGCCTGCGTGATCTACGCGTCCTGCGTCGAGATGCTCCCGGGCTCGTCCTTCGTCCGCACCATCAGCAGCGGTGACGAGACGCCGGGCAGCACGGTCTACGCGACCTGGTACTCGCCGTGCGACGGGGTCATCATCCCCTACACCAGCACCCCGCTGAGCGGCGCGAACAACCACCTGGTGGCGTGCACGACCCACATCGGGTTCCTCAGCGACACCGGCAGCCTCGGCCAGATCCGCTCCTACCTGGCCGGCTGAGCGCACCACCACGCCTTCCCGCGGAAGCGGGGGCCGGTCCCGGGACGGACCGGCCCCCGCCCGCGCGTGCCCGGGGCGGGCCGGCGCTCAGGAGTCCGCGACCGAGACGTCCCGGGTCTCGACGTGCATGCCCGGCGGCACCCGCCAGGCCTCGACGCAGACCTCCCAGGTCCCCTTCGCGCTGCCGCCGCCGGGTACCGGCACCGGTGCGGCGCGGCTGCTCCGCACCGTGGCCCAGTCGACGCCCAGCAGGCCGATGACGTGCGTGCCGAAGGTGATCGTGCCCGCCGTCGCGGCGCGGTCCCCGGTGTTGGCGAGGGTGACGGTGACCTTCTCGCACCAGCGCTCGGCAGCCGCCGAGCGTTCGACCGCGCCCACCACCAGGCGCGCAGGCGCGCCGGGTGCGGGCGGGGACGAGGAGGAGGCCGAACCGCCGGGAGCCGGAAGCCCCGTGGGGCCGCCGGAGGGCGTCGCGGTGCCGCCCTGCCCTGACGGGGTGCCCGTGGCGCCGGGCCGCTCCGGGGCGTCCGCCGGAGGTGGGGAGCCCGCGCCGCCGCGGCCATCCGGTGCGCGGGGTGCGTCCGGAGCGGCGGGCGAGGTGCGGCCGGGCGCGGACGGGGAAGCCGTACGGCCGTCCAGCGGCACGAGGTCCACGTCACCGGAGGGCGGGACGTTCACCCCGGGGCCGCCGGCCGGGCCCGGGGCGCCGACGGCCACGTAGCCCGCGCCGTTGCCCTCGCAGTCCGGGCCCAGCGCGGCGAAGGCACCCAGGCAGACGACGGCCGCCGAGGCAGCGGCCAGCGCGCCCCGGCGGCCCGGTGGTATGTGCACCATCCCGCCAGTGTACTGACGAACCGTCAGGAAGAAACCGGCCGGTCCTCCGCCGGCCGGTCCGCGCCCCTACTACTCGGCGGTCAGGCCCTCGCGCAGCTGCGCCAGGGTCCGGGTCAGCAGCCGGGAGACGTGCATCTGGGAGATGCCGACCTCCTCGCCGATCTGCGACTGCGTCATGTTGGCGAAGAAGCGGAGCATGATGATGCGCCGCTCCCGGGCGGGCAGCTGGGCGAGCAGCGGCTTGAGCGACTCGCGGTACTCCACGCCCTCCAGCGCGGTGTCCTCGTAGCCGAGCCGGTCGGCCAGCGAGCCCTCGCCGCCGTCGTCCTCCGGGGGCGGGGAGTCCAGCGAGCTCGCGGTGTACGCGTTCCCGACCGCGAGGCCGTCGACCACGTCCTCCTCGGAGACGCCCAGCGCCGCCGCGAGTTCGGAGACGGTGGGCGAGCGGTCCAGCCGCTGGGCCAGCTCGTCGCTGGTCTTGGTCAGTGCCAGCCGCAGTTCCTGCAGTCGGCGCGGCACTCGCACCGACCACGAGGTGTCGCGGAAGAAGCGCTTCACCTCGCCGACGATCGTGGGCATCGCGAAGGTGGGGAATTCCACGCCGCGGTTGCAGTCGAAGCGGTCGATCGCCTTGATCAGCCCGATCGTGCCGACCTGGACGATGTCCTCCATCGGCTCGTTGCGGCTGCGGAAGCGTGCCGCCGCGTAGCGCACGAGCGGCAGGTTCAGTTCGATGAGCGTGTCCCGTACGTACGCCCGCTCCGGGCTGTCGTCCGGCAGCTCGGCGAGCCGCAGGAACAGCGAGCGGGAGAGCGTGCGGGTGTCGACGCTCGTGTCGATGGCCTCGATCGTGCGGTCGACGGCGGTGGTGTCGGCGACGGCGGTGCCGGCGGTGTCGATGGCCTTGCCGTCAGGAGCATCGTGCGGCGCTTCGGTGTTCAGCACCTTCGGACTGCCCACTTCTACGGACATGCCACCCCCTTGAGGTCGCGGACGGGTGTCGCGGGCGACGGTTCGTTCCTCCACTGGAATACCGGAGGCCGGACCGCGACAAACGCAGTTCCCGCAGAATGTCACATGTCGGCAACGCGCTGTAGCGCCATGTCGACTTATTTCTCAGGGGGTGGGTAGTCCTCAAGGGTTACGATTCGAGCTGGTTTGCGGATCGGAGCCGGGCGAAGCTGCGCGAGAGCAGCCGGGACACATGCATCTGCGAAACCCCGAGCTCGGCACTGATCTGTGATTGCGTCAGATTCCCGAAGTAGCGCAGCAGCAGGATCCGCCGTTCCCGCTCGGGGAGCTGCACCAGCAGGTGCCGCACCAGGTCCCGGTGCTCCACGCCGGTCAGGGCCGGGTCCTCGTAGCCGAGCCGGTCCAGCAGCCCGGGCGCCCCGTCGCCGCCCTCCTGGGCCGCCTCCAGGGACGTGGCGTGGTACGCCCGCCCGGCCTCGAGACAGGCCAGCACCTCGTCCTCGGAGAGTTTCAGCCGCTCGGCGATCTCCGCGGTGGTGGGGGTGCGCCCGTGGGCCACCGTCAGGTCCTCGATGGCGCCGCTGACCTGGACCCACAGCTCGTGCAGCCGGCGCGGGACGTGGACGGTGCGGACGTTGTCCCTGAAGTAACGTTTGATCTCGCCGACGACGGTCGGCATCGCGAAGGTCGGGAACTGCACCCCGCGTTCCGGGTCGAAGCGGTCGATGGCGTTGATCAGCCCGATCGTGCCGACCTGGACGACGTCCTCCATCGGCTCGTTGCGGCTGCGGAAGCGTGCCGCCGCGTAGCGCACCAGCGGCAGGTTCACCTCGATGAGGGCGGCCCTGACCCGGGAGTGCTCCGGGGTGCCCGGCTCCAGCCCCGAAAGCTGCTCGAACAGCACCTGCGTCAGCGCCCGCGCCTCGATCGCGTTGCTGTTGGTGCTCCCCCTGCCGCTGCTGTGGCCGGTCGTCCTGCCGGTCGTCGTGCCGGTCCCGCCGCTGCCGGTCGTCGTGCCGGTCCCGCTGCCGTCTCCGGAGGTCGATGGTGACGCGGGTCGGGCCGACACGGACATGCCACTCCTCATCGGTCCACTCATCCGGCAAAAGCGGTCATAGCATCACAATTCATGTGGACTGTGTGCAAGTGAGGCGCGGCCCTCAATGAAAAAGCCCTCCGCCCGGCGGGCGGAGGGCTGTGCGTCAGGAGCGGGGCCCGAGGGGCCGCCGCGGGGGGTCACTCGAACACGTAGTCGGCGACCACCCAGGTGGAGAACTCGCGCCACAGCGCCACCCCGGCCTGGTGCGCGGGGTGCTCCAGATACGTCTTGAGTGCGGCGGCGTCCGCCACCGAGGAGTTGATCGCGAAGTCGTAGGCGATCGGGCGGTCCGAGATGTTCCAGCCCAGTTCCCAGGAGGCCAGCTCGGGGATCTGCCCGCCGAGCCGCTCGAAGGCGTCGACGCCGGCCACGACCCGGGGGTCGTCGCGTTCGACGCCCGCGTCGAGCTTGAAAAGGACCAGATGGCGTATCACGGTGCTGTGCTCCTCACCGGCTCCCGGCCGGTCAGTTGACCAGCGCGGTCATGAACTCCCCGACGCCCTTGGCGGCGTCCGATATGCCCTGGAAGCCTATCTGCACGAGATCGGCTGCGCGGGCCGGCGACGTCACGATCGTATAGAGCACGAAAGCCACGATGACGTACATGGTGATTTTCTTCGCCTGCGCCATGGCTGGAGTGTATCCACCGGATGGCCCAATCAGACCGGGTGACGGAAGGCCTCCTTACGGGTGATCCACGACCTCGTCCCGCTCTGCGTGTGACGCTCGCCACAGCCGGTCCGGAAGGCCGGAAAACGCCGAGAACGCCCGGTCCGGAGGGGTCCGGCGCCACGGGGGGCCGTCACTCGCGGCGGTGGCGGCGGGCTCCGAGCCGACGGAGGAATCGCCCCCTCACGCGCTTTCGAGCCCCGCCCCGGGAACCCCCGCGGCCAGGGCGGGTTCGCTCGCACGTTCATTCGGTACGGGCAGGGGGTGCGGCGGGCGACTGACGCACTCGGCGTCGGCCTCGGGGGCGGGGGCCCCTGGCCCGACGGTCCGGTCAAGGTCTCGCCGCCCGGCGCGGTCACCGTCAACAGGGGCTGCGTGGCCAACCTCGGCTCAGCGCGGTGGCGGTGGGGCGAGCCCACCAAGGAGTCGCCCCCTCACCCGCTTTCGGGGCCGGTGACGCGGCGTCCGGGGCGGTCACCGCGGTTGACGCCGGCTGGGGCCGGCACGACCGCTCCGAAGGCGATGAGCTGCACGTCAGCGTCGGGGCCGAGTTGCCCGATCGCTCCCTTGACGCTGCCGCCCGGGGAAGGGGGCATCGGACCGTCGCCCGGGCCGCAACGCGAGGCGGTCGGCGGTGAGCCCGGCGAGGGTGATCCGGCGATCGTCATCGCTGTCCTGCCGGCACAAGGGAAGCGGTGGGCGCCCACCTCGGGTCGGGAGCCGATGCCGGAGACGGCCGTCCAGCGCTTGGACGGAGGGAGGGGCGCGATGCGGCGGCGGTACCAGCACGCCACCCGGAGCATCGGGGCCGGACACGAGACACACGGACGAGGGGCGGCACCCGGAAGTTCCCGGGTGCCGCCCCTCACCAGCTCAGAGCGGTAGCGGTGGGATTTGAACCCACGGAGGAGTTGCCCCCTCACACGCTTTCGAGGCGTGCTCCTTAGGCCGCTCGGACACGCTACCGAGACAGAGCTTAGCGGACGTCCGGGTGTGCTCCGAAATCCTTTGTCCGGAAGAAGCGGGTGAGGAGCTCACCGCACTCCTCGGCGAGCACGCCGTGGATCACCTCCGGACGGTGGTTGAGCCGGCGGTCGCGGACGAGGTCCCACAGCGAGCCCGCCGCCCCGGCCTTCTCGTCCGTGGCGCCGTAGACGACGCGCTCGAGCCGGGAGGCGACGACGGCCCCCGCGCACATGGTGCAGGGCTCCAGGGTCACCACCAGCGTGCAGCCCGTCAGCCGCCACTCCCCGAGCGCCTTCGCGGCCTCGCGGACGGCGAGCACCTCCGCGTGGGCGGTCGGGTCGCCGACCGCCTCGCGCTCGTTGCGGCCACGGCCGATGACCGTGCCCTGCGGGGACAGCACGACCGCGCCCACCGGCACGTCGCCGGTGCGCGGGGCGAGACGGGCCTCCTCGAGGGCGAGCCGCATCGGGGAGACCCAGGGGTCGCGCAGCGGGTCGGTCCCGGTCAGCGGACCGCCTCCAGCACGTCGGCGCAGCCCAGCGAGTCGGCGATCTCCCCGAGCGCCTCCCCGGTCAGCGCGCCGTCGCCGCTGAGGGCCAGCAGCTCCTTGTCGCTCATGCCGAAGTCCGAGAGGAGCTCGGCGTCCCCGAGCGGGCCCACGGGGACGTGCACCTCCGTCGGGCCGGGCACCACGTCGTCGTCGAGGTCGTCGGCGTCACCTTCCTCGGTGCCGTCGAGGTCGACGATCTCGTCCAGGTCCTCGGGGTCGCGCCCCAGCAGTTCGTCGGTGAGCAGGATCTCCCCGTACGAGCTCCGCGCCGCCGTGGCGGCGTCGGACACGTAGATCCGCGGGTCCTCCTCACCGTCGACACGGACGACGCCGAACCAGGCGTCCTCCTGTTCGATGAAGACCAGGACCGTATCCTCCCCGGCTGAAGCCGCCCGGGCCAAGTCGGTCAGGTCGGCGAGGGTTTCCACATCGTCGAGATCGGTCTCGCGCGCTTCCCAACCGTCCTCGGTGCGCGCGAGCAGTGCGGCGAAGTACACCGTGACTCTCCCACAGGTCTCAGGCCGTCCGGACTTACGGGCGGGGGCCGAATGTTCCGGCGCAGGTCCCCGCCCACACTCGGCATCGTGGCAGAAACCTCGGCTTTGCGAAGGGTCTTCCGCGCGTGCCGCGTGCCAGGCCTTCCGGCTTTTTTCCGCGCGGCGGCCTGCGGGGACCCCGTCGGCGCCCGCCAGGTGGCGGCATTGTGCCGACCTGGGGACTACCAGCGGAACGTTCGCATCCGCATCTGCTGGCGCGCGCGTGCCGCGCGTGCCCGGCGCGGCTGGACGCGGTCACGGAGTTCCTTGGCCTCGTTCAGCTCGCGCAGGAACATGGCGCGCCGCCGTCGGCGTTCGGCGTCGCGCTCCTGCTGCGTACGGGCCTCGCCCGTGTCGTCCGCGCCGGCGCCGTCGCTGCCGCGCTCCGTCATGGGGCACCACCCCTAGGGATCCACGTGCCCGGCCGGGACAGTCCGGGCGTACGTGCACGCATTCCCCCTCTCGGGTGGTTCGAAGCCTGAACGGCGGCACGGACCGGGCAGGCCGGTGCACAGGCCGAACGTTAGAGTCGTGGACATGCGGATCCACGTCGTCGACCACCCCCTGGTGGCGCACAAACTCACCACCCTGCGCGACGAGCGCACCGACTCGCCGACCTTCCGTCGGCTGGCCGACGAGCTGGTCACCCTGCTCGCCTACGAGGCGACCCGTGACGTGCGCACCGAGCAGGTGGACATCAGCACGCCCGTCGCGGACACCACGGGCGTGCGCCTGTCACACCCGCGTCCGCTGGTCGTGCCGATCCTGCGGGCCGGCCTCGGGATGCTGGAGGGCCTGGTGCGCCTCCTGCCGACCGCGGAGGTCGGCTTCCTCGGCATGATCCGCGACGAGGAGACCCTGGAGGCGAAGACCTACGCCACCCGGATGCCGGAGGACCTGTCGGGGCGGCAGGTGTACGTCCTGGACCCGATGCTGGCCACCGGCGGCACGCTGATCGCCGCGATCGACCTGCTGATCGAGCGGGGCGCCGACGACGTGACGGCCGTGGTGCTGCTCGCCTCGCCGGAGGGCGTCGAGGCGATGGAACTCGCGCTGGCGGGCAAGCCGGTCACCGTCGTCACCGCGGCGGTCGACGACCACCTCAACGAGCAGGGCTACATCGTCCCGGGCCTGGGCGACGCGGGCGACCGCCTCTACGGCACGGCCGGCTGACGCCGCCGTCCCACGACGCACGGAACCGGCCGCCGGGGCCTGACGCCCCGGCGGCCGGTTCCGTCGTACGGTCGTGCCGCCGGGCTAGCAGGTTCCGGCGCTCGGCGCCGCGCTCGGGCGGGCCAGGGCGGCGAGGGCCTTCTCGACGGCCTTGTCGCCGGAGAGCTTGGTGAAGCCCTTGCCGAGCATGACGTCCACCGTGCCGGTGGGGCGCTTGGAGCCGGCGGCCGCGGGCTTCAGCGTGGTGGTGCCCTTGACCTGGGCGCCGACCAGCTTCATCGCGGCCTCGGCCTTGGGCCCGTGGCCGCCGATCAGCAGCGCGGCCACCTTCACCTTGCGGTCGTACTCGGGGTCGGCGTTGCCGAAGGTGCCCACCTTGAAGCCGCGCGCGGCGAACTCGTCGGCGGTGTCCTTGGCCAGGCCGCCCTTGGCGGTGGCGTTGTACACGTTGATCGTCACCTCCCCGGGTTCCGGGAAGGCGGTGGGTGCCGCCGAGGCGGAGCCCGGGGCGGCCGCGGCCTTGCAGGTGCGCTGCTTGGCGGCGTTCTCGGCCTGGGCGGCCGTGTTCTTCGCCGGCGTGGACTTGCCGCCGAAGACGTCGACCAGTTGGAGCGTGCCCCAGCCGGCGAGGCCGACCACGGCGACGGTCGTCACGACGACCGCGACGATGCGCACCTTGCTCCGGGGGCGGCGCATCCGCGGGTACTGGTTCCCGGTGACCCGGTACTTTCCGCCCATGCCCGGGGGCGTCAGCATGCTCATGTGCGCAGCGTAGTGCGATCGGGCGGCCGGGCCTACTAAACGATCAACCAATCGGGGCCAATGGGGGGGAGTTGAACCCGAAAGGGCGAAGGCGTCCCCCGCGGCGGCGGGCCCGGCTGAGCGGTCCGGAGGTCAGTCCATCTCCAGTACCCGGGCGTGCAGCACCTGGCGTTGCTGCAGCGCCGCGCGCACGGCCCGGTGCAGCCCGTCCTCCAGGTAGAGGTCGCCCCGCCATTTCACGACGTGCGCGAACAGGTCCCCGTAGAAGGTCGAGTCCTCGGCGAGGAGTGTCTCCAGGTCGAGTTGCCCCTTGGTGGTGACCAACTGGTCGAGGCGTACCGGACGTGGGGCGACGTCCGCCCATTCACGGGTGCTTTTCCGGCCGTGGTCGGGGTACGGCCGCCCGTTTCCGATGCGCTTGAAGATCACACGGAAAGCCTACCGGGCAAGGGCGTACGGGCGCAGCAACGGCGCAGGAGTGCGATGGTGGGCAAATACGGTGATAGCGGGAGCAGCGGAGCAGCCCATGACCACGCCGAGCCCACCCGGCGCCGCCCGGGCCATCGCCGAGGGGTACGCCTTCACCGGTCCGGCCCTCGAACTCGGCGCCCTGCTGTGGGAGGACCGGGCACTGCCCGAGGTGCCCGTGCGCGTCCCGCTGGCGGTGCTCAACCGGCACGGCCTCGTCGCGGGCGCCACCGGAACCGGCAAGACCAAGACGCTCCAACTCGTCGCGGAACAGCTCTCCGCGCAGGGCGTGCCGGTCTTCCTTGCCGACGTCAAGGGCGACGTCTCCGGCATCTGTGCCCCGGGCGTGCCCGGCGACCGCGTCGCCCGCCGGGCCGCCGAGGTGGGGCAGGACTGGAGCCCGGCCGGCTGCCCCGCCGAGTTCTACGCCCTCGGCGGCATGGGCCGGGGCATCCCGCTGCGGGCCACGGTGACGAGCTTCGGTCCCGTGCTGCTGTCCAAGGTGCTGGGGCTCAACACCACGCAGGAGCAGTCGCTCGGCCTGATCTTCCACTACGCCGACACCAAGGGCCTGGAGCTGCTGGACCTGAAGGACCTGCGGGCGGTGGCCACCTTCCTCACCTCCGACGAGGGCAAGCCGGAGCTGAAGGGGATCGGCGGGGTCTCGCCGGCGACGGCCGGGGTGATCCTGCGGTCGCTGACGGCCTTCGAGGCACAGGGGGCGGGGGCCTTCTTCGGCGAGCCGGAGTTCGACACCGCCGAACTGCTGCGGAGCGGCGGCGACGGGCGGGGCGTCGTCTCCGTGCTGGAGCTGCCCGCCGTGCAGGACCGGCCGCAGCTCTTCTCCACCTTCCTCATGTGGCTGCTGGCCGACCTCTTCGAGGAACTGCCCGAGGTCGGCGACCTGGACCGGCCCAAGCTGGTGTTCTTCTTCGACGAGGCGCACCTGCTCTTCACCGGGGCGAGCAAGGCCTTCCTGGAGGCCATCACGCAGACCGTGCGGCTGATCCGCTCCAAGGGCGTCGGCATCTTCTTCGTGACGCAGACCCCGAAGGACGTTCCCTCCGAGGTGCTCGGCCAGCTGGGCAACCGGGTGCAGCACGCGCTGCGCGCCTTCACCCCGGAGGACGCCAAGGCGCTCAAGGCGACGGTGCGCACCTTCCCCACCTCGCCGTACGACCTGGAGGAACTGCTCACCGGGCTCGGCACCGGCGAGGCCGTGGTCACCGTCCTCGACGAGGACGGCGCCCCCACCCCGGTCGCCGCGGTGCGGCTGCGGGCACCGCGGTCGCTGATGGGTCCCGCCGACCCGGCGGCGATGGACGCGGCGATCGGGGACTCGCCGCTCTACGGGCGCTACGCGCAGGCGGTGGACCGGGAGTCGGCGTACGAGCGGCTGGCCGGACGGCCGGCGCCGGCTCCCGCGCGGCCGTCCGCGCCGGGCCCTGCCGGCCGCGGGCGCAGGGAGCGGCCGCAGGAGGACACGGGGATGGTGGAGCAGGTGATGGGCAGCGGGGTCTTCCAGTCGCTGGCCCGCTCCATCGGCACCCAGATCGGGCGGGAGATCACCCGGTCCCTCTTCGGCACGTCCAAACGCCGCCGGCGGTAGGGTCAGGACCCCTTCGCGGCCTTCGCCTCCTTGGCGGCCCGCTTCTGCTCCTGCTTGAAGGCCCGCACCTTGTCCAGCGACTCCGGCCCGGTGATGTCGGCCACCGACCGGTGGGAGTCCCGCTCCCCGTAGGCGCCCGCCGCCTCGCGCCATCCCTCCGGCGTCACGCCGAGCTGCTTGCCCAGCAGCGCAAGGAAGATCTGCGCCTTCTGCTTCCCGAAGCCGGGCAGCTCGTTGAGCCTGGCCAGCAGCTCGCGGCCGTCGGAGACGTCGCGCCAGACCGCCCCGGCGTCGCCGTCGTAGTGCTCGACGAGGTACTGGCACAGCTGCTGGACCCGCTTGGCCATCGATCCCGGGTAGCGGTGGACGGCGGGCTTCTGCGAGAGCAGCTCGGAGAAGGCCTCGGGGTCGTAGGCCGCGATCTCCCCGCAGTCGAGGTCGTCGCGGCCCATGCGCTGCGCGATGGTCCAGGGGCCGGAGAAGGCCCATTCCATGGGGATCTGCTGGTCGAGCAGCATGCCGACCAGGGCCGCCAGCGGACTGCGGGAGAGCAGGGCGTCGGCCTCGGGCTGCTGGGCGAGGTGGAGTGTCGTTGCCATGCACCGATGATCTCGCCTGCCGGGGTTTGCCGCCCGCGGGTCACCCTGACGGCGCAGCGCGGATGGCCGTACCGACCGGCCGGGCGGACCGTGTGGAGTGTCCGGGCAGCGAGCCCGGGCAGCGAGGGACGGGAGCCATCTCATGAGCCAGCAGACACAGCCGGTCACCGAGCGCCCTCACTCGGGGCTGGCGTCGGGGGGTACCACCTTCGCCGGGGTGCTGCTCATCGTCTCCGGTGTCGTGATGATCTTCGAGGGCATCTCGGCGATCGCCCAGGACGACATCTGGGTCCGGCTCGGCGACTACGTCTTCAAGTTCAACCTGACGGCCTGGGGCTGGATCCACCTCGTGCTCGGCGTGCTGGTCATCGTGGTCGGCGCCGCTCTGCTCCAGAACGCCCCCGACTGGGCCCGGGTCGCCGGTGTCGCCCTGGCGGCGTTCAACATCATCGTGAACTTCGCGTGGATGCCGTACACGCCGGTGTGGGCGATCATCGTCATCGCCTTCGACGTCTTCGTCATCTGGGCGCTGTGCAGGAGCTGGGGGGAGCACCCCAGGCGGGCCTGACGTCCGCGGACGACAGGGGCCGGCCCGGCGTACGGGCCGGCCCTCGGGCGTTTCCCGGGTGTTTTCACCCGTTCGTATGGGTTGCCCGTCATGCCGGATAGCGCCCGTGGCCCCGGGTAGCGCTGAACGAGTGACGCAGCCATTTGAACTGCCCGACTTCTACCTGCCGCACCCCGCGCGACTCAACCCCCATGTGGAGCAGGCCCGGGAGCACTCCCGGAGGTGGGCGCGGGATATGGGGATGCTCGAGGGCTCGGGCATCTGGGACACCGGCGACCTCGACTCGCACGACTACGCGCTGCTGTGCGCGTACACGCACCCGGACTGCTCCGGGCCGGCCCTGTCCCTGGTGACGGACTGGTACGTGTGGGTCTTCTTCTTCGACGACCACTTCCTGGAGGCGTTCAAGCGCACGCAGGACCGCGAGGGCGGCAAGGCGTACCTGGACCGGCTGCCGGCCTTCATGCCGATGGACCTGGAGCAGGGCGTGCCCGAGCCCCGGAACCCGGTGGAGGCGGGCCTCGCCGACCTGTGGGCGCGCACGGTGCCGGCGATGTCCACGGACTGGCGCAGGCGTTTCGCCGAGAGCACCGAGCACCTGCTCAACGAGTCCCTGTGGGAGCTGTCCAACATCAACGCGGGCCGGGTGCCCAACCCGGTGGAGTACATCGAGATGCGCCGCAAGGTCGGCGGCGCGCCCTGGTCGGCGGGGCTGGTGGAGTACGCCGCCGGGGCGGAGGTACCGGCCGCCGTCGCCGGGGCGCGGCCGCTGCTCGTGCTGCGGGACGCCTTCTCCGACGCGGTGCACCTGCGCAACGACCTCTTCTCGTACCAGCGGGAGACCGAGGAGGAGGGCGAGCTCAGCAACGGCGTGCTGGTGCTGGAGACCTTCCTCGGCTGCACGACGCAGGAGGCCGCCGAGTCGGTCAACGACCTGCTGACCTCCCGGCTGCAGCAGTTCGAGAACACCGCGCTCACCGAGCTGCCGCCGCTCTTCGCCGAGCACGCGCTCGACCCGGTGCAGTGCGCGCGGGTACTGGCGTACGTCAAGGGTCTGCAGGACTGGCAGTCCGGCGGCCACGAGTGGCACATGCGCTCCAGCCGCTACATGAACGGCGGCGGAGCGGGGGCCGGGGCCGGGGCGGCGGAGGCCGGGTGGTCGCCGTTCGCGCTGCCCGGCGGGCTCGGGCTGTCGGCGGGCACCGTACGGACCACCGGCCGCGCCGAGGCGGCCCGCGTCCGCGGGTTCACCCACGCGCCGCGGAGCGCCGGGCCGATCCCGCTGCCCGACTTCCTCATGCCCTTCCCGGCCACGCTCAGCCCGCACCTGGACGCGTCCCGGCGCCATGTCGTCGACTGGGCGCACCGGATGGGCCTGCTGCTGCCGCAGCCCGGGGTCCCGCACTCCCACGTGTGGGACGAGCACAAGCTGGTCGCCTTCGACTTCCCGCTGTGCGCCGCCGGCATCCACCCCGACGCGACGCCCGAGGGGCTGGACCTCACCTCGGGCTGGCTCACCTGGGGCACCTACGCCGACGACTACTTCCCCGCCGTGTACGGCCGCACCCGCGATCTGGCCGGCGCCCGCGCGGCCAACGAGCGGCTGTCGGCCTTCATGCCGGTCGACGGCACCCCGGCTCCGGCCCCGGTCACCGCTTTGGAACGGAGTCTGGCCGACCTGTGGACGCGGACGGCCGGGACGATGGAACCGCAGACGCGGCGCCGCTTCCGCACCGCCGTCGAGAACATGACGGCGAGTTGGCAGTGGGAGCTGGCCAACGCGGCGCAGAACCGCATCCCCGACCCGGTCGACTACCTGGAGATGCGCCGCCACACCTTCGGTTCCGACCTGACGATGAGCCTGTGCCGGCTGGGGCACGGCAAGGGGGTGCCGGAGGAGGTCTACCGCAGCGGGCCGATGCGGTCGCTGGAGAACTCCGCGGCCGACTACGCCTGCCTGATGAACGACGTCTTCTCGTACCGGAAGGAGATCGAGTACGAGGGCGAGATCCACAACGCCCTGCTGGTCGTGCAGAACTTCTTCGACTGCGACGAACAGGCCTCGCTCGCTGTCGTCCACGACCTGATGACCGGGCGGATGCGGCAGTTCCAGCACGTCGCCGAGAACGAACTCCCCGTCCTGTACGAGGACTTCGCCCTCGGCGCGGACGCGCGGGCCGTGCTGGACGGCTATGTGCGCGAGCTGCAGAACTGGCTCGCGGGCATCCTTACCTGGCACCGCGGCTGTCGCCGCTACGACGAGGCGGAACTGCGCCGCCCGGTGGGGGGCGTCGGCGCCCGGCTGACCGCCGGGCCGACCGGGTTGGGCACGTCGGCGGCGCGCCTGGCGGTGCCGGCCGCGCGCTGACCCCGGGGGCGGGGCGGGGGGTGGGGGGCGCGCGCCCCCCTGCCCTCCGCCGTGCCGCCGCGCGGGGGTGGGTTCGGCCCGCGGTGGGCGGCTTGTGGACGAGGGGCGGCCAGCGCGGGCCGCCGTGCGTGGTTCCGTCCGGGTCGGGACCGCCCCGGCCCCGGGCGACGGCGCGACCCCGCCCGACACGGACGAGGCCTTCCGCTCCTTCGCCGCTCGGCCGGCGGGCCGCCGTCAGTCCATCCAGGCCTGGTACGACATGACGTCGCCGGCCTTCACCCGGTATTCGGGCCGGTCCTGCGTGTACGTCTCCTCGATGCCCAGGACGCGCCCGTCGGCCGGGTCGAGGACGAGCATGCGGCGCAGCCCGGCGGCGTCGTGGACGTAGGCCTGGCCGCGCCTGCCCAGCCGGTCGGTGACGGCACCGGCAGGCCGCAGGCCGGGGGCGGCGGCGAGGAGCTCGTCGACCGCGGCGGTGCCGGCGGGCCCCGGCGTCCAGTCCTGCAGCAGCGAGGCCAGCGCGTCCACCAGTTCCGGGGTGCCGGCGCAGGCGCAGCCGTACACCTGGGACAGGTACGCCCGCAGTTGCTTCGCGGAGTCCGGGGGCTCGGTCCCGGACCGGCCGTACGGGGGGAGGGTGCCCGGCGGGTACGCGGCGCGGTGCAGCACCTCGCCGTCGGCGACGGTGCGCGGGGCGCCGCCGGAGTCGCTGATCACCGGCTCCCCGGGGTGCCGCGGGTCGGTGGCGACGACCAGTTCGGTGCCGCTGCCGTCGGCGTTCCAGCGGGTGAGGTGCTCCTCGGGCAGGGTCACGGGCGGGCGGGCGCCCGGGCCCGACTCCATGCCCATGCTCCACATCATCACGTGGCTCCCGCGGCGGGTGCCCGTGCCGCCGCCCTGTGCCGCCGCCTCGCGCGCCGCCCCGGCCACGTCGGCCAGCGGGACCTCCGGCGAACCTGCCAGCGGACGCAGCGCGACGGGGGCGGCGACCGCCGGGGTGGTGCCGGCCCCGGACAGCACGAGGACCAGGACGGCCACCACGGCCGCCGCGACCGCGGCCAGGCCCGTGACGAGGCCGCCCAGCCGGCGCGCGGTCCGGCGGGGCGCGGACGCGGCAGCCGCTTCGGACGCCGCTTCGGACGCCGTTTCGGCGGCCAGCAGCCGCCGCAGCCCGAGTTCGGTCCGGGCGTCCAGCGGGCGGTCGCGCCAGCGCGGATCACCGGCCGGCACGGGATCGGACCGGCGCAGCAGCTCCAGCTCCGGCTCGTCGGTCATGGCCCCTCCTGGGTCACGGTCATCCCCATGCGGTCGATCTGCTCGCGGAGTCTGCGGCGCGCCCGGTGCAGGCGCATGGCGGCCGCGGAGCGCCCGCAGCCGAGGGCCACCGCCAGCTCCCCGACGTCCAGCTCCTCCCAGGCGGTCAGCCGCAGCACCTCCTGGTCGGCCGCCGCGAGCCGGCCGAGCGCCTCGTGCACCCAGGAGCCGGCAGCGTCGGTGCCCGGGCTCGGGACCAGGTGCGTGCCGTGGGCCGTCTCGTGGTTCCCGATCCGGTCCAGCAGCCTGCGCCGCCGCCCCTGCCCGCGCACGCTGTTCGCCAGGCAGTTGCGGGCGACGCCGTACAGCCAGGGCAGCGAGTACGAGGGGTGCTCGGCGCGGCGCCGCCAGGCGACGGCGAACACCTCCGCCACCACTTCCTCCACCTCGTCGTACGCCGTCCGCCCGGCCGTCCGCCGGGCGACGTAGCGGCTGACCGCCCAGTAGTGCTCGCGGTAGGCAGCGGCGAACGCCTGTGACTGCGTCTCGTCCGTGCTCATGACCGCTTGGTGTCCGCCATGGGACCGATCATCACACCCCGCCGATGTGATGTTCTCCGGGTGACGCCGCGGCCGGGCCCGGACACCTACCGGGCATGAGTCTCACGTTCCCGCGACGCACCGCGTCCGCCGTGGCCTGGCTGACCACGACCGACCACAAGGCCATCGGCACGCTCTACCTCGGTACGGCGTTCGCCTTCTTCTGCGGGGGCGGGGTGATGGCCCTGCTGATGCGCGCGGAACTCGCCCGTCCGGGGCTGCAGGTCATGTCGAACGAGCAGTTCAACCAGCTGTTCACGATGCACGGCACCATCATGCTGCTGATGTTCGCGACCCCGCTGTTCTCCGGTTTCGCGAACTGGATCATGCCGCTGCAGATCGGCGCACCGGACGTCGCGTTCCCCCGGCTCAACATGCTCGCGTACTGGCTCTACCTGTTCGGCTCGCTGATCGCGGTGGGCGGTTTCCTCACCCCGCAGGGCGCGGCGGACTTCGGCTGGTTCGCCTACGCACCGCTGTCGAGCGCGGTGCACTCACCGGGCGTGGGCGGCGACCTGTGGATCATGGGGCTGGCGCTGTCCGGCTTCGGGACCATCCTCGGCGCGGTCAACCTCATCACCACGATCATCTGCATGCGCGCCCCCGGCATGACGATGTTCCGGATGCCGATCTTCACCTGGAACGTCCTGCTCACCGGAGTACTGGTGGTGATGGCCTTCCCGGTGCTGGCGGCGGCGCTCCTCGCGCTGGAGCTGGACCGGAAGTTCGGGGCGCACATCTTCGACCCGGCGAACGGCGGGGCGCTGCTGTGGCAGCACCTGTTCTGGTTCTTCGGCCACCCCGAGGTCTACATCATCGCGCTGCCCTTCTTCGGGATCGTCAGCGAGGTCATACCGGTCTTCTCACGCAAGCCCATGTTCGGCTACACCGGCCTGATCGCGGCGACGATCTCCATCGCCGGGCTGTCGGCGACCGTCTGGGCGCACCACATGTACGTCACCGGCGGTGTGCTGCTGCCCTTCTTCTCCTTCATGACGCTGCTCATCGCGGTGCCGACCGGGGTGAAGGTCTTCAACTGGATCGGCACGATGTGGAAGGGCTCGCTGAGCTTCGAGACGCCGATGCTCTGGGCGACCGGCTTCCTCGTGACCTTCGTCTTCGGCGGGCTCACCGGGGTGATCCTGGCGTCCGCGCCGCTGGACTTCCAGGTCTCCGACTCCTACTTCGTCGTGGCGCACTTCCACTACGTCGTCTTCGGAACGGTCGTCTTCGCCATGTTCTCCGGGCTGCACTTCTGGTGGCCGAAGTTCACCGGCAAGATGCTCGACGAGCGCCTGGGCAAGATCACCTTCTGGACGCTGTTCGTCGGCTTCCACGGCACCTTCCTCGTCCAGCACTGGCTGGGCACGCAGGGCATGCTGCGGCGCGTCCCGGACTATCTGGCGGCGGACGGCTTCACCACGCTCAACACCGTCTCGACGGTCAGCTCCTTCCTGCTGGGGCTGTCGATCCTGCCGTTCCTCTACAACGTGTGGAGGACGGCCAAGTACGGGGAGCCGGTCGGCACCGACGACCCCTGGGGCTGGGGCCGTTCCCTGGAGTGGGCGACGAGCTGCCCGCCGCCGCGGCACAACTTCCTCTCCCTGCCGCGCATCCGGTCCGAGTCGCCGGCCTTCGACCTGCGCCACGCCGTGTCCGCCGTGCCCGGAGCGGCGTCGGGGCCGGTGTCCAAGCTGCCGGATGCGCCACTCCCGGCGACCCGGTCCGACGCCTAGCGTCGGTGCCATGACGACGTACGAGGCCGCCACCGCCACCCGCTCGCGCACCCACACCTGGGAGCCGCGCCCCGAACCCACCGCCGAGCTCCTGGAGATGACCGGGCGGGCGGTCTTCGAGGGCGACCCCGGGGACCACCTGCTCAACCCGATGGGCACGGTCCACGGCGGCTTCCTCGCCACTCTGCTGGACTCCGCTCTCGGCTCCGCCGTGATGGGCCGGCTCCCGGCCGGATCCGCGTACACCACCGTGCAGTTGGGGGTGCACCTGATCCGGCCGGTGCTCCCCGTCGCGGCCACGCTGCGCTGCGGGGGAGTGGCGCTCCACGTCGGACGGACGACGGCCACCGCCGAGGCGCGGGTGACCGGCACGGCCGACGGGAAGCCCTACGCCCACGGCACGACGACCTGCGCGGTCCTCCGGACCGGCTGACCCTCAGCCGGCCGCCCGCACCGCGCCCTCGCCGACCGCCAGGGCCAGCGCCATGATGCTGAGCTGCGGGTTCACCTCGGGGCAGCTGGGCAGCGCCGAGGCGTCGGCGATCAGCACCCCGTGGACACCGCGCAGTCGGCCCGCGGTGTCGGCGGGCGCCACCTGCGGGTCCGCGCCGAGCGCCACCGTCCCCGTGGGGTGGAAGGCCGACAGGTGCAGCTGCCGTGCCGTGACCCCCTCCAGGGCCGCCGCGAACTCCCGCCGGGTACGGGCCCGCGGGGCGGCGGGGACGCCGGTGAGGACCTCCTCGGCCCCGGCGGCGAAGAGCAGGTCGCCCATCGCGCGGACGGCGCGCAGCAGACGGCGGCCGTCGCGCGGGTCGAGGTCGTAGCGGAGCAGGGCGCCCTCGCGGCCGAGGACGCGTCCGCCGGGCCGGTCCGCGATCATCGCGCCGAGGGTGGCCAGCCGTCCGGAGTCCTCCAGTTCCGCGCGCAGCTCCCGGCCGACGCCCGGCAGCACGAACGAGCCCATGCCGGGCGGCGGCGCGGTCGCCTCGACGAGGATGCCGTCCTCGAGCAGCTCCTCCACGCCGACGCTCTGCAGCACCGCCGGGCCGCCGTCCGCGACCGGCTCGGCGAACCGTCCGGCGACGCTGGTGGCGGGGTGCACGGCCAGGTTGCGGCCGGTCCGCGGGTGCCCGCCGAGGCCGGAACGGCGCAGCAGCGGGGGAGTGCGCAGCGCGCCGGCAGCCACCACGACCAGCGGGCTGAGGATCTCCAGTTCGCTGCCGTCCGGGCGCCGTACCGCCACGCCGCAGGCGCGCGGGCCGCCGGGCCGGTCGGGCTCGGTCAGCACCCGCCGGACGTGCGCCCCGGTGACGATCCGGGCCCCGGCCGCGCACGCCTGCGGCAGCACCGACAGCTGGACGCTCTGCTTCGCCCCGGACGGGCAGCCCACCACGCACTGGCACGAGCCGCGGCACCCGGGGGCGTTGCGCCGCAGGGGCGCGGCCCGCCAGCCGAGTCCGTCCGCGCCGAGCAGGGCGAGAGTGCCGTTGCGGCCGAGCACGTCGCGCGGCTGACGGGCCACCCGCAGGGTGCGCTCCACCTCGTCCAGGTACGCGCCGAAGGCCGCCGGGTCCGCGACGTCCCCGAGCCCGTACTCCTCGCGCCACCGGGCCAGCACCCGGTCCGGAGTGCGGTAGCAGGTACCGGAGTTGACGACGGTCGTGCCGCCGACGGCGCGCCCGGTCGGCACGACCATCGGGGGGTTGCCGAGCGCGACGGTCGCGCCGCCGTCGCGGTACAGCTCGGCGAACCGGTCGAGCGGGGCCCGCCGTCCGAACTCCGCCGTGGTGTGCCGCCGCCCCTCCTCCAGCACGACCACCCGCAGGCCCGCGCGGGCCAGGGTGCGCGCCGCCATCGCCCCGCCGGCCCCCGAGCCGACGACGACGGCGTCCGCACGGGAGCGGTCCGGCCACTCGCCGGCGGGGACGCAGTCCAGCGGCGGGTCCTGCGGGGCCGGGGGCGCCGCGGCGCGGGGCGGCTCCGCCAGCAGCCGCTCGGTGCCCGCCGCCAGCAGCACCGGCACCTTCACCACGTCGAGCAGGGGCAGCAGCGCGGGCCGTGCGGCGAGCCCCGAAAGCACCCGTTCCCGCTCCCCCGGGGCCAGCCGGTCCAGCCGCCGCCCGGTGCGCGCCGCCGCGTAGGCGTCCACCGCGGCCGCCGCGGCGCGAAAGCCGTGCCGGGTCCGCGCGGGCATCGCCGCCAGCAGGCCTTCCAGCCGGCGCGGCACACCCGCGGGCCAGCCGCCGTCGCCCGCGTCGGCGAGCAGCGCGGCGACCAGGCCGCGGACGGCCGCGCTCACCGGTCGCCCACTTCGGCGTGGGCGGTGCCGGAGAGCGTCCACTCCGCCTCGGTGCGCCAGCCGCCGCGGCCCCGGCGCTCCAGCAGCACATGGGCGTCGGCGGTCTCGCTGTTGCGGCACACGGCGGGGGAGCCGTCGGGGTCGGCGTAGTCGAGGGCGAGGGTGCGCTCGGCCGGCTGGTCGACCCGTACGGCGATCCGCCGCCCGCCCGCGCGGCCCGTCACCGTCCAGCGCGGCAGGCCGATGTCGGCGGTGAAGCGGCCATGCCCGGCGCGCCCCAGGGCCGGACGCAGACCGCCGCGCGGCCAGTCGCGGCCGTCCTTGCGCAGCCGGAGGAAGACCAGCGGCGGCAGCCGGTCCAGGCCCGGGCGGGTGGAGACCGCGGCGACGACCTCCAGCACGTCCCCGCCGCCGAGGTCGGCGTGCAGCCACGCCCAGCGCCGGGCGTTGCCGTGGCCGTAGATGCGGGCCGAGGCGCCGGGCGCGGCGCGCAGCGCGAGTTCGGACGTGCCGTGGCGGACGGTGCCGGTGTACCGGGCGCGGGGCGACGGCACGATCTGCGCGGCGGGCAGCAGCGGGTGCCGCCACGACCAGCGCGGGAAGGTGTACAGCGGCCGCTCGCCGCCGGCGTCCTCGGCGAGGTCCCAGGAGAGCTCTCCGGCCGTGCCGCGCAGCCGGCCGGGCACGGCCTCGACCCCGTCCGCCGTGAAGCCCTCGGCGCCCGTCGCCGGACCCCAGGGCAGCGGGCCGAAGCGGGCGTGCTCGACGGGGCCGTCGCCCTTCGGGGGGAAGACGGCGGCCCAGCCGTGGGCGAAGGCGGGGGAGCCGTCGGCGGGGGCGACGAGTTCGTGGTGGAGCCACAGCCCGGTGCCCGTCGCCGGGTCGGTGGCCGTGGTGTACCAGACCTCGGTGCGGCCCGCCGTGCCGTCCCAGCGCGGTGCCCACTGCGCCCGGGGGTCGTCCCGGCGAGGGAAGCGGAAGCTCGCCAGGAACGGCAGGAGCGAGGCCGCCGTGCGGAAGCGCAGGATGCCCGTGCCGGCCGGCTCCGGGCCGTCCCCGGTGGTGAGGGTGAAGGGCAGCGTGGTCATCGAGGCCAGCGGCCGCCGCGGGGTGACGGACTTCCAGCCCTCCAGCAGGCAGCGTCCGCCGTCGAGTTCGCACTCCAGCCGGTAGTGGATGCGCCGCCGGGCCAGCGGCGACACCTCCAGCGTGCCGGTGACGGCGGTGTCGGCGCGGCCCGCGACGCGCAGCCGTCCGGTGACGAGGGCCGCGGTCGTACGGTGCGGCAGCAGCAGGTCCTCGCTGCGCGCCGTCAGCTCCAGCCGCACCGGCCGCTCCCGGTCCTCGCCGCGCAGCCGCACGGTGCCCGTCATGGTCTCGGCGAAGACCGTCCCCCGTGCCGCGCTCACCGGGACCTCAGCCCCTCGCGCATGATCTCCTCGGTCGCCGCCAGGTACGCCTCCGCCGCCGCGCGGGCGGCCGCGCCGTCGCCCTCCTCCACCGCGGCGACCACCGGTTCCAGGCGCGCGTACGCCTCCTCCGCGTCCTGGAAGGGGCCCGCGAGGTGCCGGCGCATCGGCAGGTAGGCGTTGAAGAGGGTGTTCGTGAGGAGCACGTAGACACGGTTGCCGGTGGCGCGGGCCAGGGCCCGGTGCACCTCGGCGTCCGCGAGCTGCACCGCGTCCGGGCCCCCGGCCGTGCGTACGGCCTCCACCAGCTCCCGCAGCCGGGGCCGTGCGGCGCCGCCCGCCCGGTTCGCCGCGGCGCCGGCGATCAGGGCGCCCACCCCGCGCCGCACCTCGAAGATCTCGGAGAGCCAGCGGGCGTCGTGCCGGACGAGCATGGGCAGCAGGTCGGCGCCGCCGAGGCGCTCGTAGTCCCGGACCCGGGTCCCGACGCCGTGCCGGGTCTCCAGCAGCCCGGCCTGCACCAGCCGCCCGAAGGCGTGCTTGAGGGTGGTGCGGGTGACGCCGTACCCCTCGGCCAGCGTGCGTTCGGGCGGCAGCAGGCTCCCCGCGGGGCGGCGGCCGGTGAGGATCTCCTCGCGGATGCGGTCCTCCAGGACGTCCACGATCGACGTGCGCGGCAGCGCTTCCATCACACCTCCATGGTTCAGTGGATGAGCCACTCAACCAATGAGCCGACGCACCGTCAAGACCCGCCCCCGCTGCGGCCGTCACCCACCCGGCCGCGCGGCACCCGCCGTCCGGTCGCCGCACCGCGGCGGTCGGCTTACGTTCGCGATGGCGTGCCCTCGCCCAGCCCGCCCCGCTCGACCCCGCCCCGTCCCCACGGCCGAAGGACACTGACATGACGCACCCGTGCGCCCGTCCGCCCAGGCTCCGCAGCACCGTGCGGAGGGCCGTCGCGACGGCCCTCGCCGCCGCCGCGCTCCCCACGGCGCTGGCGTGCGGCGGGCCCGCGGACACCACCCGCTCCCCCGAGGTCCCCCGGACGGCGACGTCCGCGCCGGCCTCGCCGGTGGCGCGGGCCGAGCAGCCGGGCCGGACGGCGGGCCCGTCCTCCGCCTCCCCCGCGTCCGCCTCCCCCGCACAGGCCTCGCCCAGCGGCTCGCCCGCCGGCGGGAACTTCCCGGCGCTCTCCGGCGAGGTCGTCAGGAAGCTCGACGGCGCACTCGAGGACACCCTGAAGAGGACCGGAGTGCCCGGCGTGAGCGTCGGGTTGTGGGCCACGGGCAAGGGCTCCTACGTACGCGCCCTCGGCGTGGCCGACAGGAAGTCGAAGGCGCGGATGTCGCCCGACCTCTACATGCGGATCGGCAGCGAGACCAAGACCTTCACCGTGACGGCGCTGCTGACCCTGGTCGACCAGAAGAAGGCCGGGCTCGACGACCCCGTCTCCAAGTACGTGGACGGCGTGCCCGGCGGCGACGGCATCACCCTGCGGCAGCTCGCCGAGATGCGCAGCGGGCTCTACAACTACACCGACGACCCGAACTTCCAGAAGGCCCTCAAGGACGACCCCGGCCGGGAGTTCGTCCCCGCCGAACTTCTCGCCTACGCCTTCCAGCACCCCTCACCGTCCGGTCCGGGCTCCCGCTTCCAGTACTCCAATACCAACACCGTCCTGCTGGGCCTGGTGATCGAGAAGGCGAGCGGCCTGCCGTTCGGCGACTACCTGCAGCGCAACGTGCTCGATCCGGCCAAGCTCAAGCACACCGTCCTGCCCGCGGGACGCGCCTTCCCGAACCCGCACGCCCGCGGCTACACCCGCCAGACCAAGGACGGGAAGGAGGCCGACGCCACCGACTGGAACCCCTCCTGGGCCTGGGCGGCCGGCGCCATGATCTCCGACCAGCAGGACCTGCGGGCCTGGGCCCGCATCGTGGCCGACGGCACCCTGCTCGGCAAGGAGACCCAGGCGCAGCGCACGACCTTCCTCCCCACCTCGTACCCGGGCATCGGCTACGGCCTCGGCCTCTTCGACAACCACGGCTGGATCGGGCACAACGGCTCACTGCCCGGCTACCAGAGCACCGCCGTGTACCTGCCCGGGGCCAAGGCGACCATGGTCGTCCTGCTCAACACCGACACCGCCGTGGGCGGCAGCGAGCCCAGCAGCCTCTTCGCCGAGGCGATCACCAAGATCGTCACCCCGGACCACGTCTACGCGTTCCCGCCCACCAACGGCACCGGCACCAGCCCGAGCAGCAGCTGAGCGCGCCTGCCGCCCCGGCGGCGTGGAAGGGCTCAGCCCACCGCGAACGGCGGCCTGCGCTCCCGCCACGGGACGGCCTGCTCCAGCTGCGCGGCCACGCCCAGCAGCAGGTCCTCCCGGCCCTGGGCGGCGACCAGTTGCACCCCGACCGGCAGTCCCTCGCGGCTCTGGCCGAGCGGCAGGCTGACCGCCGGATGCCCCGAGACGTTGAAGGCCGCCGTGAACGGCCCGTACGCGAACAGCTCGCGCAGCCACGAGCGCACCGTGTGCCGGGGGTCGTCGTGGTCGAGCGTGCCGTGCGGCGCCGGGAGCGCGCCCAGCGTCGGCGTGACGAGCAGGTCGTACCCGGCGAAGAAGCGCCCCGCCGCGCGGGTCACCCGGTGCTGCGCGTCCATCGCCGCCATCAGCCCGAGCGCCGTGCACGCCTCGGTCTCGGCGAGCACCGCCCGCGACACCGCCTCCAGCAGGGAGCGGTCCATGCGCGGCGCCGCCCGCAGCAGCGCGCCGCCACTGGCGAACGCGCCCAGCGCGGTGGCCTCCACGAGGTCCTCCGCGTCCAGGCGCGGCGCGTCCTCCGTGACGTGGTGCCCGATCCACTCCAGCACCTTGCCCGCGTCGACGGTGACCGCGGCGACCTGCGGGTCCACGGGTGTGCCCGTCCACGCGGCGGTGGTCACGGCGATCCGCAGCCGCCCCGGGTCCGTGCGCACCGCCCGCGCGTACGGCACCGCGGGCGCCGGGAGGGGGTACTTGTCGCCGTACGAGGGCCCGCTCACGGCGTCGAGCAGCGCCGCGGCGTCCCGTACCGTCCTGGTCACTGCGAACTCCACCTGGAGCCCGAACGCCGCCTCGCCCGCGAGCGGCCCGCACGGGGTGCGCCCCCGGCTCGGCTTGAGCCCGACCAGCCCGCAGCAGGAGGCCGGGATGCGGATCGAACCGCCCGCGTCGTTGGCGTGCGCCACCGGCACCGCCCCCGCGGCGACCAGCGCGGCCGAGCCACCGCTCGACCCGCCCACCCCGCGCTCCGGGTCCCAGGGGTTGCGCGTCGGCCCGTACCGGACCGGCTCCGTGGCGAAGCTCAGCCCGAACTCCGGCGCGGTGCTCTGGCCGAGCGCCACAAGGCCGGCCTCCCGGAACCGGGCCATCAGATCGTGGTCGGCGTCCGCCACGGCACCCCGCAGCGCGCGGCTGCCCAGGGTGAACGGCACCCCGCGTACGAACGGCCCGCCGTCCTTGACCACGAAGGGCACCCCGCCGAACGGCCCGTCCGCCCGGTACGCGGGAGCAGGGTCGAACAGCGGCAGCGTCAGCGCGTTGAGCTCGGCCCCCGCCGTCTCCAGCGCCCTGCGGGCGACGGCCTCCACCTCGCCCGCGCTCACCTCCCGGGAGCGGATCAGCTCCCGCAACCCGGTCGCGTCCCGCTCCGCGTACTCGTGCAGCTCCAGCGTTCCGCCCTCCCGTGCCCCGCTGACCCGATGCCCCGTTGACCCGCTGTGCCGGTCGCCGCGGCCAGCGTGGCACGCGCCGCGGGGCCGCCACCACGGGGTTTTCGCGGGTGGGGTGGGGCCGGGGTTCAGACGACCTTGCGGCGGACCAGTGCGCCCAGGACCAGCGCGCCGGGGACGAGGGGGAGCCAGACCGTCACGATGCGGTAGCCGAGCACGGCCGAGGTGGCCGCGGCGAGCGAGGCGCCCGTGGCGACGAGGGTCACCACGAGGGCCGCGTCGACGGAGCCGACGCCGCCGGGGGTGGGCAGTGCCGCCGCCGCGACGCTGGCCACCAGGTAGGCGAGGGCGACATGGGCGAACGGCACCGGGACGCCCAGGGACATCGTGACCGCGACGAGGCCGGCCGCCTGCAGGGCGGGGAAGGCGAGCGAGCCGCCCCACAGCGCGAGGGCCCGGGACGGCCTGGCGTGCAGCGTCCGCGCGTCGGTGAACGCCGTGGCCATGAAGGTACGCACCACCTGCCGCAGCCGCGGCACGGCGACCAGCACGACCGTCGCGACCGCGCAGACCCCGGCCGCCGCCCCCGCCGTCGGGCCGACCGGTACGGAGACGCCGTTCGGCAGCAGCCCGTCGAGCCGCAGCGCGTGCGGGAACACGGCGAGCAGCACCGCCAGCAGCGTCCCGCGGCCGACGCACTCGGCCAGGAAGTACAGCGCGATGGCCGCCGCCGACCGGGCGGGCGGCAGCCCGCACGCCCGCATGAAGCGCAGGTTGACCGCGCTCGCCCCGATGCCGGCGGGCAGCAGGTGGTTCGCGGCACCCGCGGCGAACTGCGTCGCCAGCAGCCGTCCCGCCGGCAGCCGTTCCAGGACCGTGCCCTGCCGCATGAACGACACCGCCACCCAGGCCAGCCCGGTCGCCGCGACGGCGGCCAGCAGCCAGCCCCGGTTGGCGTCCAGCAACCCGCGGCCCCCGTCGGCGATCAGCTGCCAGTGCCGGGCCACCCACCACCCGACCAGTGCGATCGGGGCCAGGCAGGCGATCCGGCGCAGGGTCGCGCCGCTCAGGAGGTGTGGAGTCGTCGTGGTGGTGATGCCCATGATCCGGTCGCCCCCGCGCGTCGTGCGCCTGTCCGCAGGTGTTGTCGCCTCTTCATGCCCTGTCCGCGCGACCTCCGGGTGTCCTGCGGCTGACGTCCGGCCCGTCCCCCGATGGCGGAACGGCGTCACCGGCCGCCGCCCTCGGGGCAGGGGGCCCGCCGCCGGATGCCGAGGGGCGTCAACACCGTGCCTCCGCAGGGGGGTTGCTCAGCGCCTTCCCGGGCGCGATCCCCGTGCTTCGGAACGGAGGCACGCACGCGCGGTGCGCCCCGGCAGGGCCCCCGGAGCGCGGAGCGTCTCCTTCGGTACGGCACACCCTGCCCGGCGCGGCGCCCGGACCCCACAGGAAGGCGCAGGACGACCACGGCCGCCCGAAGCCCCGCACCAGGCATCCGCCCGTACCCGCCGCCGCATCCGTCAGTTCGGAATCGGCCGCGCAGAGCGATCCGGGTGGATGGGCGCGACGGCGTCCGGCGCGACGACGGTGGGCACGTGGCGGATGTGCGCGTCGATCGCGGAGTAGAGCACGCACTGCTCGGTGACCTGCCCGCACGGCACCAGGCGTCCCACATCCGACTGCCCCGGCAGGCACTCCGGCGGGGTCTGGAAGAAGATCGAGCGCCGGGCCTTCACAGCGAACAGCGAGTCCGCGTCGGGGCGTACCGGCTCCACCATGTCGGCGTGCGGGCCGTCGAGGGCGATGTCGCGGACCTCGTCGTGGTGTTGATCACGGCGATGACCACGAGCGCGGTGGCGTCGCCGGTGTCGTGCATGCCCGGACGTCCTCGGGTGGGGGAGGGCTCCGGGCACCGTACGCCCGTGCCCGGCGCGCGACGCGGAGCCCGCGCCGGGCACGGTGCCCAGGTCAGGCGGGCGGCAGGCCCCGTCGGCGGGCGGCGCGAGGGGCCCGTTGGGCCGCACGGGCGGCGCGCCGCGGCACGCGCGGCGTCGCGGACCCGGAGGCCGGGGCCCGGCTGATAGCTTCGCCAGCCTCGCGGGTCCGACCAGTGCCGTGCCCCGCGCGCCATGCTTCTCGGGGACGGAGACCTGCGTGACGGAACCGGTGGAAGACCAGGACAACGGGCACGGAACCGCCGTGATCCCGCCGGCGGCCCTCGACCGCCGGGGCTTCGTCAAGTCGGCCGCGCTGGCCGCCGTCAGCCCCACCGTCCTCGGCACCGCCGCCCAGGCGGCCCCGCTCGCACCGTCGTTGCAGGCGGCGGCAGCCGCGGCCGCGACCGCCGCGGCACCCGGGGCGGCCCCCGGCGTCGCGGCGGCCGCCGTCCACGGCATGGTCGCCCGTCTGCTGGCCGTCCCCGCGCCGTCCCGCGGCACCGACTGGCTGCGGCAGGCCCTGCAGGTGGCGGTGGAGCTGGAACTCGCCACCATCCCGCCGTACCTGTGCGCCTGGTGGTCGGTGCGGGACCGGTCCGACACGGTCGCCACCCTGATCCGCGGCATCGTCACCGACGAGATGTTCCACATGGGCCTGGCCTGCAACATGCTCGTCGCCGTGGGCGGACGGCCGCGGATCGCCGCCGTCAGCCCCGACTATCCCTGCCGCCTGCCCGGTGGCGTGCGCAGCGAGCTGACGGTCCACCTCTCCGGGCTGACCCGCGCGTACGTGCGGGACGTCCTCATGGCCATCGAGACCCCGGAGTCCCCGCTCCCCGAGCCGTCCGCGGGACCGCCGACCATCGGCGACTTCTACAACGGGGTCGTCACCGCCTTCCTCGACCACCGCCCCGAACTCAGCGTGCGCGGCCAGATGGGCCAGCGCATCGGCCCCGACGAACTGCGGCCGATGCGCACCCTGGACGACGTCGTCGCCGCCGTGGAGATCATCAAGGAGCAGGGCGAGGGCACCTCGGACTCCCCCGAGGCGCCGACCGGCGAGGCCACCGGAGCCCACCGCGACGTGGCCCACTACTACGCCTTCGCCGAGATCTACCACGGCCGCACCCTGGAGGAGGCCGACGGCCTGTGGGAGTTCAGCGGCCCGCCCGTACCCTTCCCGGACGTCCACCCCATGGGTGTGGTCCCCAAGGGCGGCTGGCCCCACCCGCCCCGCGAGGCGGCGACCCTGCTGCGCCGCTTCGACACCGCCTACGGCGAGCTGCTGCGCGACCTGGAGGCCGCCTGGCAGTCCGGGGACCATGGTGCGCTCAACCGCGCGATCAGGACGATGGAACGGCTGGAGGAGCCCGCCCTCGCCCTCATGGAGATCCCGCTGGGCGACGGGCGCCACACCTACGGCCCCCAGTTCCGCCCCGTCTTCCCGGGAGCCGGGCAGCCGCCCGCCGCCGCGGGCGGCGGCACCCCTCCGGGACGCCGGCCGTAGCCGGCGCGGCCCCCACCGGTCAGGGGCCGCCCGGATGCGTCGGCGCCGGGCCGTCCACCGCACACCCGCCGGCACCGCGGGCGGTCCGGGCTGGTCCGGGCCGCAGGGGCGGCACCCTGACGCTCACGGCCCATCTGCTCGCCCTCGGCTGCGAACCCCTGCAGTTCACCGGGGTCGCGGCCGTCACCACGCTCCGCGGCTGACGCCGCCGACCGGGACCCGGGCCTCCGCAAGGGCCCGGGTCCCGGCCGCTACGCGTCCCGGAACTCGTGCACGACCTCGATCCGGCCCACGATGTGCCGGTTGAACTCGGGCAGTTCCTCCGCGGGCACCCACAACTCGAGGATCGTCCGGCCGCCCGCCCGGCGCACCGGGTAGCGGGCGGCGAACCCGGCTTCGACCTCGAAGCGCGTCACGTAACCGGCACCGGAGGCGGGGACGTTCCAGTCGCGGGCGATGCGGATCGCGTAGTCCTCGTCGAGCACCGGGTAGAAGATCGGCTGCTCGGGCAGCCGCGGCGGCCACTCCCGCCACCCCGAGGCCTCGACCAGGGCCAGCTCCTCCGGCCCGGTGGGGCGCCACAGCGTCATCGTGTCCGTCATCGTCCTGTCCTCCCGCCCGGTTCGCCCGGTCGGCCCGGTCGCCCGGTCCGGCCGTCCACCGTACGGGCCGCCGCCGTCCCGGCCCACCGGATTACGGCCCCGCATAGGATCGGAGGTACGGCGTCGCGTGCCGGTCACCGGCCGGGTGAGGCATGGAGGCGCCCGTGAGAATGCCTTACGGAGGCATCCCACTGTGTCAGTCGAGTTGAACCACACCATCGTCCACTCCCGGGACAACCGCGAATCCGCCGACTTCCTCGCGCACATCCTCGGCCTGCGGGCCGGCGAGGCGTGGGGCCCGTTCGTCCCCCTCCAGCTGAGCAACGGCGTCACGCTCGACTTCGCCACCGTCCCGGCGGAGGCGATCGTCATGCAGCACTACGCCTTCCTCGTTCCCGAGGCGGCGTTCGACGGCATCCTGGGCAGGATCCAGGAGGCCGGCCTCACCTACTGGGCCGATCCGCACGGCAAGCGGCCCGGGGAGATCAACCACAACGACGGCGGCCGCGGCGTCTACTTCATGGACCCGGCGGGCCACGGCATGGAGGTCATCACCCGTCCCTACGGGAGTGGCGGCGGCACCACCGGCGAGAGCTGAGAGGGAAGCGGGGGGGGATCGCAAGATCCCTCCCCGCACCCGATCTTGATGGAGCATCAGATGCGCCCTTACCCTTCCGACAGCGCGCCTCGCGCCCGTCGAGGGGAGTGGTCGTCATGGCCGAGAACCCGTCCGGTACACCGTCCGACGACGAGATGCTCCAGGCCCTGGCACGGCACCTGTGCGGGGACGGCGGCGCCGTCCGCCTCGACTCCTCCGCCGGTGCGGACCTCTCCTGGCACTCCGTGCTCGACTGTCGCATCCGCCGCACCACGGAGACCCGCAAGGAGAGCGCCAGGACCGAGAAGGGCCGCAGGGATCTCTCCGCACTTCCCACCTACTCCCACCTCGCCGACCACCGGCCCGGCCCGCCCGCGGAGCACGGCTCCCTGCGCCGGATCGAGCTCGTGCGCGAGGGATCCGTACGCCACAACACCTGCGAGTGCGGCAACGGCGAATGGGCCTGCAAGCGGTGCGAGGGCCGCGGCCGGCTCCCCTGCGACCCGACGACGGCCTGCCCCGACTGCCGTGGGCTGGAGTCCTGCGGCGAATGCGACGGCACCGGCAAACCGCGGCCGCGTGCCAAGGACCGCGACCGCGCCGCGGCGGCGACCGCGGCCCGAACCCTCCCCAAGCGCGTCCGCTGCGCCAAGTGCCGGCGCCCCGACGCCGCGTGCCCCACCTGTGCCGGGCGGGGCCGCACGCAGTGCTCGCAGTGCACGGGGACGGGACTCGTCGACTGCCCCAAGTGCACGGGCGGCGGCACCGTCGCGCACGACGCGTGCGGGGGGAGCGGGGTCGTCACCACCTGGGTCGGCGCCCTCATCGAGCAGCGCAGCCGCGAGGAGTTGGTGCGCCGCCCCCTGAAACGGCCGCCGTTCCCGGTCCGCCGGCGCGCCGCCCGCCTGGGCCGGTGGCGCAAGGCCGTACTGACCGGCGACGACGCCCTGCCCGGCGACCTCGACGCCACGCACGCCGAGGCGCTCGTCCCGTACCTCGCCCCCGCGGGCGAAGTCCACCGCAGGGTCGTGCTGCGTCACTTGCCCCTCGCCCGCATCACCGTCCCCACCGACCCCGACCGCGTCTTCTACGCCTTCCCCGGGAGCGACGGCATCGAGGTGCTCGGGCTGCCCTCCCGCCGCCGGGTCGCCCGCGGTCTCGCGATCGCGGCGGCCGCCCTGGTCGTGGTCGTGCTGCTGATGAGCCTCCTGGGGTAGCCGGCCGGGCACGACGAGGGCCCCGGCCTCGTCGGAGGCCGGGGCCCGCGTGCTGCCCGGGAGCGGCACGCGAAGCGCGGTGGATCAGGCCGTCACGGGCTCGCCGCCGATCTGGCAGGCCTGGCATGGAGGCCGGCCGCAGGTGCACTGGGTGATCGCCTCGAGTACACCGCGGTCGTGGTAGAGGCACTCGTCGCGGCAGGTGTGGCGGGGGATGAACCCGGCCTGGATCTCGCCGGGCCAGGGCTCGTGGCCCTCGCGGCAGCGGGCGAAGCGCTCCGGGTCGGTCGCGTGCAGTTCGTGCATCGCGGAGCGGGCCTCGTCCTCCAGCTTCCGTACCCGGGTCACCAGGGCCTTGAGCTCGGCGGCCAGGCCCTCGAAGCGCTCGGCGCCGGTCCGAACGTGGGCGGCCCGCAGGGCCATGGCTGCGTTGCCCAGGAACCTGCCGGCGTCCTGGAGGTCGGTGACGTGGTGCATCTGAAGGCCGTTCACGCCACGGACCCATACGGCGTCCATGCTCACTTCTCCACCTCTCCGGCGTTCGCCCTGTTCCGCGCGAAGCGTTGTGTGCCGTCCGATGAGCGCGGCGCCATTGCCACTGCATTACGGAAAAGGCCGATGTATATGAACGCTAAATCCGCGAGTGGTGCCAGTCCAGGAAAAGCGCAGTGAACCGCCTCACAGCGGGCATACCGCCCGCACCGGGCACTGCCGGTCCGGGATCTGTGGACCTGTGGACCTGTGTCCAGGACTTACGTCCCGGACCTACGTCCCTGCGTCGCCCGGGGTCGGCATGGGCCGGGCGGGCGGGCGGCGGAGGACTCCGGCCGTCCCCGGGAGGCCCGGAATGCGGTCGCGCCCGCGATGGGGTATATCCGGCGACCGGTCCGGGACGGCAACGTGAATTGAATGGAATCCTGTGTTTCCGGGAGCGCCGGAATGGGAACCCGGGAACTCCCTTCCGGCATGCTCCGGGTGCCTTCCGCCGACCTTGACAACTGTCTTGCGGTGGCGTCTCCTTGATATAGGGATTGTTCCCCCGGCGTGCGCTCAACGGGGTGTGTCGCAGACGTCGAGGTTGACCTGGGTGCGCCGATGACCGGAGGCAACTTCATGGCGACCTACGAATACCTTTGCAGCGACTGCGGGCCTTTCGACGTCAGGCTGGCGATGGGTTCCGCACCCGCTACCCACGACTGCCCCGCCTGCGCGGGCGAGGCCCGGCGGATGTTCTCCCCGCCCTCCCTCGCCGTCACGCCGCACGGGCTCTCCGTCTCCCGCGAGCGGGAGGAGAAGTCCCGTGAGATGCCGGACGTGGTGTCCGCCCCGCCGCCGCGCGAGCGGCCGGCGCCGCGGCCCCATCCGGCGCTGTCCCGGCTGCCCAGGCCCTAGCGCGAGGGCGGTGATCGGCTGGTCGGACCTGCTCAGGGGGGCCAGTGCCGGAGCGCGGACGCCGCTCCCGCCGAAGCGGGAACCGGTGGCGCGCCGGCGGCAATCCGTCCCCACGCGGACTTAGGAGGTGCGTCCCCGTGGCGAACGTGGGACTGCTCTTCGTCGGTGCGGTGCTGTTCATGAACGGCCTGCTGCTGCTGCAGAAGGTCGACCCCAAGTCGGCGGCGGTGTTCAACCTCTTCGTGGGTGCGCTGCAGGTGCTGACCCCGACGTACCTCATCTTCACGGCGGGCAACGACCAGGACAAGATCCTGGCGGCGTCCGGGCTTTACCTCTTCGGATTCACCTACCTCTACGTGGGTATCGTCCTCCTCGCGGACATCGACAATATCTGCGTCGGCTGGTACTCCCTGTTCGTGGCGATTGTCGCCCTCGGGTACTCGTTCGTGAATTTCCATCTGTTCAAGGACTACCCGTTCGGCGTCATCTGGCTGTACTGGGCGTTCCTGTGGGGTCTGTTCTTCCTCGTGCTGGGTCTCAGAAAAACGGAGCTCGGCACCTATGTCGGCTGGGTGACGGCGATCGAGGGCTGGGTCACCGGCGTGATCCCCGCGGCGCTGCTGCTGTCCGGCTACTGGAAGCACACCACGGAGATCGCCATAGCCCTGGGTGTCTTCGGCGTGGTCGTGTTCGCGGCGTTGTGGCCGCTCACCAGGAAATCGCGGGAACAGGCGCGGGCCGCCGCGTCGTCCGGGTCGCCGGGTTAGGCGCCGTGTGCCGGCCCGGCAGGGGCCGGCCCGTGTGCCGGAGGCGCGGGACCACCGTCCTGACCGGATCAGAAAAGAGAGGCTGTCATGCCCGAAGTAGTTTTCAGCGTGGACCAGACCAAGTCGATGCGCGATCAGGACACCCCAGGACACAACAGGTGGCACCCTGACATACCCGTCGCCGCCATGGTGAAGCCCGGAGCCGAGTTCCGGATGGAGTGCCGGGACTGGACCGACTGCCAGGTCGGCAACAACGACTCCGCCAACGACGTCCGCGACATCGACCTCACCATCCCCCACATGCTCAGCGGCCCGATCGGCGTGGAGGGCGCGGAGCCCGGCGACCTGCTGGTCGTCGACATCCTCGACCTCGGCCCCGTGCCCCAGCAGGCCGGGGACGCCGCAGGCCAGGGCTGGGGCTACACCGGCATCTTCGCCAAGGCCAACGGCGGAGGCTTCCTGACCGACTACTTCCCCGACGCCTACAAGGCGGTCTGGGACTTCCACGGCCAGCAGGCGGTCTCCCGGCACCTGCCCGGGATCCGCTTCACCGGCATCACCCACCCCGGGCTGTTCGGGACCGCCCCCTCCGCCGAACTGCTGGGCCGGTGGAACGCGCGCGAGAAGGCGCTCATCGACACGGACCCCGAACGCGTTCCGCCGCTGGCCGTCCCGCCGGACCCCTCCCACGCGCTCGCCGGCACGGCCACCGGGGACCTCGCCACGCGCATCTGCGCGGAGGGCGCCCGCACGGTGCCGGCCCGTGAGAACGGAGGCAACCACGACATCAAGAACTTCACGCGGGGTTCCCGGGTCTTCTACCCGGTGCTCGTGAAGGACGCCAAGCTCTCCGGCGGCGACCTGCACTTCAGCCAGGGCGACGGGGAGATCACCTTCTGCGGCGCCATCGAGATGGGCGGGTTCATCGACTTCCACGTCGACCTGATCAAGGGCGGCATGGAGAAGTACGGCATCTCGACCAACCCGGTGTTCATGCCCGGCAACGTCGAACCGCGGTACTCGGACTTCCTCACCTTCATCGGGATCTCCGTCGACCACGACACGGACACCAACTACTACCTCGACGCGACCCTCGCCTACCGCCGCGCGTGCCTCAACGCCGTCGAGTACTTCAAGAAGTTCGGCTACAGCGGCGAGCAGGCCTACCTGCTGCTCGGCTCCTCCCCCATAGAGGGACGCATCAGCGGCATCGTCGACATCCCCAACGCGTGCTGCTCCCTGTACGTACCGACCGCCATGTTCGACTTCGACGTGCGGCCTTCGGCCGCCGGACCGACGCGGGCGGACCGCGGCCGCGCCGCGCTGACCTCCTGACCCCCGACCGCCGCGCGCACCGTGTCCCGGCCCGTTCTCGGGCCGGGACCCGTGCGCGCCCTTACCGCCGTGGTTTCAGGCGCGGTAGAGCGACTGGAGCCTGACCACCTCGCCGTTCAGGTCGAAACTGACGTCGTAGCCCTGCCACTCGCGCTCCGGGGCGGGCAGGGCCCACCACCGGGTGATGAACTGCGCCTGGGAGTAGGTGTGGGGGACGGATTCGTCGCCCAGCGGTACCGACAGCAGGACCCGGCCCTCCGGGGCCATGCGCACCGTCGTGTACGGGCCCTTGCCGGGGATGATCTCCCACCCCTCGATCGGTCCCGTGAGGGCTTCCCTGCGGGCGGAGCGCACCGAGAGGTACGTGCGCCCGTCCTTGATCCACGCGTTGTCGACCTGCACGAACTGCTTGCCGCCTGCCCAGCGCGCAGGGGCCTTCGGCGACGGCGCGTCCGACGGGCCGTCCGATGCCGGGGGCTGGGCGGAGTACGAGGAGGAGGGCGTGCCGGAGCGCCGCGCCGGGGGCGGCGCCGAGGACGAGGCGGAGGCCGAAGCCGTGGCCGGTGCGGGGGAGGAGGCGGCAGCGTCGGCACGGCCGGTGCCGTCGTCCGCGCCCTCCCCGGAGCAGGCGCCGAGGGCGAGGACGGTGAGGGCGAGGGCGGCGAGCCGGGCGGCGGCGCGGTGGCGCGGGGAAGGCGAGGCGAACACGGTGGGTCCCATCGGGTCGGGTGCGGGCGGCGTGCACAGCCTCTACGCACCGGGCCGCCACGCGGGTTACACCGGGAATGTCATGGACCGGTAACAACTTCCCGCCGCGCTAACCGGCCTCCCGCAGGGACGCCACCCGCCCCTCGTCGTCGTAGTCGATCTCGAACGTCCACCGCGGTGCGCCGGCCAGCCGGCCGACCAGCCCGCCCAGTTCGCGGTCCGCGGGACGCCCGCCCGACAGCCGGAGCGTCTCGACCGGCGTCGTGCGAGGCAGGGTCAGCGTGTGCACCACGCCCGTGGGCACCGGCGGGCCGCCCGCGACCGCCCGGAGCTGCCGCACGGTGATCCGGACGCTGTCGCCCTGGGCCACCGCGTCGTGGACGTAGCCCAGTTCGCCGGCGTACTCCTCGCCCGGCGCGGGGGCCGGGGGGACGAAGCGGGAGGGCGGCGGCGACGGCGTGGCCGCCCCCGGCTCCGGCACCCGGGCGGACCCGGCGAGCGCGATGCCCCCTCCCAGCAGCGCACAGGCGAACACCGCCACGACGGACGCCCGTACCGCACGGGCGCGGCGGCGGCGCCGTTCGCCGCGGGCCCGCACCTGGTGCGCGGCCATCGGAACGGCCCGTCCCCGGCCCGACTCGGCGAGTTCGCCCAGGAGTCTGCCCAGCTCGGTCCCGTCAGCCATGCCTGCCCTCCGGAAGCCGGCCCGCGCCGGGGTCCAGTTCGGTGTGCGCCAGCAGCCGCGCGAGCGTCGCCCGTCCACGGCTGAGGTGCACCTTGACAGTGCCGACGGGGGAGCCGGTCTCGGCCGCCACCCGGTCCACCGGAAGATCGCACAGATGGTGCAGGACCACGGCCCGCCGCTGCGCCTCCGGGAGCTGCCGCAGGGCCTCGACCAGCACCACGTGGTGCGGTTCCGGCGGCGGCACGACCGGGGGCGGGCCCTGCCGGCGGGCCAGCGTCAGCGCGGTGCGCACGCGTCGCCACCGGCTCACGGCCAGGCGCCACGCCACGGTGCGCACCCAGGCCTCGGGCGCGCCGTGCGGGTCGAGTTCGGCCCGGTGCTCCCAGGCCCGGGCGAACGCCTCCTGCACCACGTCCTGCGACTCCGCGAGATCGCCCGTCATCGCGTACAGCTGGCCGACGAGGCGGCCGACACTCGCACCGTAGAACGCGTCGAACTCACGCTCCCCCATCACGTGCCCCGAAGGCTCCCCGGGCAGTCGCATACCTCATCCCCCGCCGGACGCCCTGCGTCCCGGCACACACGTGGTCAACCCCGCGGGACCATTCTGTTGTCCGGGGCGACCATGCTCAAGCGTCGGCCGGTCACGGTGCCTTCACGGCGGACCCGGTGCCCGCGGTGTGGCGGTCCACGTTGGCCGTCAGCCGGCGCAGCAGGTCCTGGGCGGCCGCGATCTCCTCCCGGGTCAGCCGGATGGCGTCCCCGATCGCCGGCGGGACGGTGCGGATCCGCTCCCGCAGCGCGGTCCCCTCCGGGGTGAGCGCCACCTCCACCACCCGCTCGTCGTCCGCCCGGCGCTGCCGCTCGAGCAGGCCGTGCGCCTCCAGGCGCTTGATCAGCGGCGTGAGCGTCCCGTAGTCCAGGTGCAGTGCGGCCACCAGTTCCTTGACGGTCACGGTGCGGTGCTCCCAGAGCACGACCATGACCAGGTACTGGGGGTAGGTCAGGCCCACCGCGTCCAGCAGGGGCCGGTAGACGCCGGTGACAGCGCGCGAGGCCGCGTACAGCGTGAAGCAGAAGTGGTCGTCCAGCAGCAGCGAGGGCTCCGCGGTGTCGCCGTTCCCAGGTGCACGGGTGTCGTCGTTCACGATTCCCTCCCCTTCCTTGGTTGTCGGCCGGTTCTCCGGCGGACATTCTCGCATCTCCCGCGCGAGCTATGGACTCGTACCCGATTGACTTGCGCACAACTTAAACGGACGCTAGATTTCTCGTCATCGGCCGGAGCGGACGCCCCGGGACCGACCCCCTGTCCGGCGCGCCCGCCGGGCGCCGCACGCCAAGGAGCCACCGTGAACCTCAAGACCGTCTTCCGCCCCACCCGCAAGAGCGTCGCCGTCCTGGGCGCCGCGGCCGGCGTCGCGGCCCTCACGCTGACGGCCACGGCCCCGGCCAACGCCGCCAAGGCCGCGCACCGCCCGCAGGAGAAGAAGCCCACGGTCGTCCTGGTGCACGGCGCCTTCGCGGACTCCTCCAGCTGGAACGGCGTGGTGACCCGCCTGAAGCACGCGGGCTACCCCGTCGTGGCCCCGGCCAACCCGCTGCGCGGCCTGGCGAGCGACTCGGCGTACGTCCACAGCTTCCTGAAGAGCGTGCGGGGCCCGGTCGTGCTCGTCGGCCACTCCTACGGCGGCTCGGTGATCAGCGAGGCCGCCGCCGACTCCCCCAACGTCAAGGCGCTCGTCTACATAGCCGCCTTCGCCCCGGACAAGGGCGAGACCGTCACGCAGATCTCCGACAAGTTCCCCGGCGGCACCCTCGGCGAGACCCTCAACCCCGTGCCCTTCCCGCTCCCCGGCGGCGGCACCGGCACCGACCTGTACATCAAGGCCGACAAGTTCCGCGCCCAGTTCGCGGCCGATGTGCCGAAGACCGTCGCCGAGCAGATGGCCGCCACCCAGCGCCCCGTGGCCGCCTCGGTCTTCGACGAGAAGGCCGCCGGCGCCGCCTGGCGGACCATCCCGTCCTGGGACCTGGTCACCACCCAGGACAAGAACATCACCCTCGCCGCCCAGCGCTTCATGGCCGAGCGGGCCCACGCCCACACCGTCGAGATCAAGGCCTCCCACGCCGTCTCGGTCTCCCGCCCCGGCGCGGTGACCCGCATCATCGAGCAGGCCGCCCGCTCCACCGTCCGCTGACCCCCGGGCGCACGACCCGAAGGGCCCCGGCCGGGGCCCTTCGGGTCGTCCCGCTGCGGCGTCGCTCAGCCGCCCAGGACGGAGATCTGCTTCTCCTCCATGGGATGCGCGTCGGCGTACCGCACCAGGTCGAGGAAGCGCCGGTCCCGCACCACCGACAGCATTTGCCCCGCGGAGACCGGGGCGGAGGCCTTCGCGTCCAGGTGGGGGTAGACGGCGAGTTCCGCGTCGCTGTGGCCGTAGACGAAGCGGACCCGGGTGTACGTCCTGTCCGGGGAGCCGTCGAACAGGCGGTACGCCGCCACCTTGGTACCGCCCGGCAGCGTGCCCTGCTCGCAGCTGCCGCCCTTGAGGTAGTCGGGGTCCTCGGGGCACGTGTCCATGTGCCGGGCCGACCCGGGGACACTGCCGGAGGGCCGTACCGACAGGACGACGCTGAACACCTCCCCGTCCGCGGTCTCGCCCTGGTAGCGCCACACCGCGAGGTCGACCGGCCGGATCAGGCCGACCGCGTCCGGAAGCAGCCCGTCGAGGAGCACCGCCGCCCGCTGCTGGAACTCCTCCTGGCGCTCGCGCTCGGCGGGCGGCAGATCGGCCATCGCGTCCTCGGTGTCACTGGTGGGTTCGACGTGGACCGGTGTCCGGTACGGCGCCGGCTCCTCGGACGTACGCGGCGAGGGTGTGGTGCTCGCGGCGGGACGGACCGTCCTGCCGCCGCCGTCCCCGCCCGGCAGTGCCACGGAGCCGAAGACCACGGCCCCGACCGCGCAGGCGACCGCGGCGGCCGCGGCGACCCGGACCCGTGCCCTGCGGCGCCGCCCCTGGACCACCGCGGCCGGCACCAGGTCGTGCACCGGCGCCAGTTCGGCCACCGCGTGCTCCATGGCCCCCCTCACCAGCAGGGCGCTTCCGTGTTCGTCCTCGGGCATGTTGTCTCCCATGGCGGTCCCTCAGCTTCCCGTGGCGTAGACGTGGGCCTCGCCCAACTGGGCGCGCAGCTTGGCCAGGGAGCGTGAGCACTGGCTCTTGACGGTGGACTCGCTGCACTTCAGCAGCGTGGCGACGGACTCGACGCTCTGGTCCTCCCAGTAGCGCAGCACGACCATGGCCCTGGCCCTGGGCGGCAGTCCGGCGAGCGCCGACAACAACGTCACCCGCAGGTCGGCGTGGTCGGGCGAGGGCCCGGGCCCGGGGCGCGAGTGCGCCAGCAGGTCCCGCAGCCGCCGCCTGCGCTCGGCCAGGTACGTACGGGTCAGCACGGTCCTGGCGTACGCCTCGATGTGGTCGGCGGCACTCGCCCGCCGCCAGTGCTGGAACAGCTTGGCGAGCGTGGTCTGCGTCAGGTCCCGGGCCGTGTCCGCGTCCCCGCACAGCAGGTACGCGGTCCGGTACAGCCGTTTCTGACTCGCCCGGGCGAAGGCCTCGAAGCTCTCCGGCGCCCGCGGGCCCGCCGCCGCTCCCGGGCCCCGGCCGTTCTCCGGCATCTGTTCTCCTCTCGGGGCCCGCACGGGCCCTGTCCTGTCACCCGTGTTCAGAGCGCCCTCGCCCGCCGGAGGTTGAAAGCCGATTCCACCGCGGTTGCGCGGAGCACCCCGTGCGCGGCGGCGGAACGCCCGACTGTCGGCGTCCGGCACCATGTGGGCGCGAGAGACCGTGGCCGGCGCACGGAGGGCGACACGTGGGGATCGGGCCGGAGCCGAAGCGACGCCGGGTGCCTCGACGAGGTGTGCCGGGTACGGGGAGCGCGGTCCCCGAAGGCGCGGTCGCCGGGGACGGACCTGTTCCATACGGGCTTCGTGGACGCCGGGGGCCGTCCGGGACGGAAACCGAGACGGAGAACATCCTCGTGAGGGTTGCAGGTGAGGCATGCCCCGCGCTCCCGGTCCGCTCGTCGTCCCATGAGAAACAAGAGCAACTCGTACAACCACTCCGGCTCTTCGCAGGTCAGACCGGGCGGCACGCACGGATGTGCGTACAGCCCGGCTCACCAGGAAGGACTTCCTTGGCCTCCATACGCACGACCCGACGCCGTCTCGGCGCCTGCGTCGCCACCGTTCTCGCCGTGACGCTCGGTGCCGGCGCCCTGGCCTCGCCCGGGGCCGTGGCCGCTCCCGCTGCCCTGACCGGGGCGACCGCCGCCTCTGCCACCACCGCGGAGGCGACTCTGCCCCTCGATGCCGAAATCGTCAGCACCGGCGACACCGGATACCTCACGTCCCGAACGGGCGACTCCGGCAGCAAGGTCCTGGAGTGGCACAAGTACGCCGACGGCTCGGTGCTGCCGATCGGCGACGGCACCACGGGCTACGACAGCAACTCCGACATCGTCGTGACCAGCGACGGCGGCAGCATGGTCTTCCTGCGGGACATGACCGAAGGCGCCGGCTGGTCCGCGTCCCACGACCTCGCGTCCGAGTTCAAGCCCGGCGCGAAGCTCGTCGGCGTGGTCGGCGACAACCTCTTCGTGAAGGTTCCGACAGGCAGCGGGGACTACCACGAGCTGTGGCAGCTCGCCCAGGTCGACGGCGTCGCCAAGAAGACGAAGCGCTCGTCCAACCCCTACAGCATCGACTTCAAGGTCGTCGCCGCCTCGAGCAACGTCATGATCGTCCTGAGCAGCAACCGGGTCTTCCCGAACTCGTCGACCTTCATGACCCAGTACTCGAGGACGCGCACGACCGTCAACAGCGACGCGCCGATCGAGGACGGCAGCGGGGGGAACACCGCCCCGTGGACCCAGGCCTCGACGGGCGCCTACACCGCCGACTACGAGGCGTCGGTCGAGTACCGGGGCGGCGTCACCGAACTCGTCGTGGACGGGACCCGCGTCCACCAGAGGTTCGCCATGGACAGCTCCATGAGTGGTGCCGTCATCGCCGGCATCACCAGGGACTCGCTGCTCTACGGGGTCCCGGGCAGGGCGGCCGACGAGAAGCCGAGCCCGTTGTACGCCCGGAGCGTCAAGGACTCCGCCGCCGCGCCGTACAAGCTCCTGGAGCACTTCTCCAGCGTGGCCCACGCGCCGGACGGCGGCCTGCTCGTGCGCGGCGCCACGGCCGAGGCCGACGGGCTCTTCCGGATCTGGGAGGGGGACGACCACCTGCCGAGCGCCACACTCGTGGCGAGCACGGGCCGGGTCCTGGGCGTCAAGGTGACCGGGTCGAAGGCCCCCACCGCGGTGAGCCTGGAGACGCCCGGCACCACGGTCCCGATGGAGTGGACCCTGTCCCGCGCGAACGCCACCGTCGACCTCACGCTCACGCACACGGCCACCGGCAGGAAGCTCACCAAGCGCCTGTCCCAGCCGGTCTCCGACACCCGCTTCGCCTTCGTCTGGGACGGCGTCCTGGAGGGCATCAGCGCCCCGAACGGTGCCTACACCTGGCAGATCACCGCCACCCCGGCCGACGGCGTCGGCGGCCCGGCGACCGCCCAGGGGAGCTTCCAGGTCTCGCGCCAGGCCAACCCGCACGACGTCAACGACAACGGCTCGACGGACGTCCTCGCGCGGGACGCCTCCGGTGCGCTGTGGCGGGACGACCTCCTCGACTGGCCGTCGGGCAGCCAGGTGGCCACGGCCAAGCGGACGAAGATCGGTAACGGTTGGCAGGTCTACAACCAGATCGAGGCCGCGGGGAACCTCGCCGGCACCTCGACGGGCGACCTTGTCGCCCGCGACGCCTCGGGTGTCCTGTGGATGTACCTGGGCAGGGGCGACGGCACCTTCGCGACCCGCGTCAAGGTCGGCAACGGCTGGCAGATCTACAAGAAGATCACCGGTGGCAGCGACCTCAACGGGGACGGCCGGTCCGACCTCCTCGCCGCCGACGCTTCCGGCGCCCTGTGGTTCTACAAGGGCACCGGCAGCTCGTCCGCCCCCTTCGCGACCCGCGTCAAGGTCGGCAACGGCTGGCAGATCTACAACGAGCTCGCCGCCGTCGGCAACATCGCGGGCACCACGTCCGGCGACCTCGTGGCCCGCGACACCTCGGGCGTCCTCTGGCTCTACCAGGGCAACGGCAAGGGCAACTTCGCCACCCGCGTCAGGATCGGTTCCGGCTGGAACGCCTTCTCCCACCTCGTCGGCGCCGGCGACGTCACCGCCGACGGCCGCCCCGACCTGATCGCCTACGGCCCGAACAGCACGTACGTCTACCGCTCGACCGGCTCGACGACGGCCCCGTTCAGCCGGCTGACGACCAACCTCTACGCGGGCGAAGGCTCCAAGTTCAACAACATCGCCTAGCCAGGTGCAGGCGGAAGGGGTGCCTCTCGCCAAGAGGCACCCCTTCCGCTTGTACAGACGCCGACTCGCAAGCGAAGACTTCGCTCCGGACCGGCCGCCCGCCGCCCGCCGGACGGCCGTGCTTGCCGTGATCGTTACCGCCTACGGCCCAGCAACTGCACCGCCTGCGACCGGTGGCCGTTCATGGTGGCGACCTCGATCCGGTTCTCGGCCGTCAAGTCGAAGTCGGAGAGCAGGTCACGCAGGTGTGCCACGTCGTGGTGCCGGCACACGGCACCGTCGTCCGTCGTGAAGACCCCGTGGGCGTGCCGAATTGCTGGACATGCACGCTGTAGCGGTGCTGGTTCCGGGTGTCGTCCTGTAGGAGCAGGTCGCTGACGTAGAGCAGCCCACCGGGCACCAGGACACGGCTCAGCTCGGCGACCAGTGCCCGCTGAGCGTCATCGTCGGGAACGCATGTGAGTACCGCGAACAGCACGACGACGTCGAAGCTCGCAGCGGCGCACGCGACGGTTGGCGGGGACTCCAGGACGGCAAAGCGGAGGTCGGGTGTCATCTGACGGCCCCGCTCGATCAACGCGGGAGACAGGTCCACGCCGGACACATCGGAGAAGCCGCGCTCGCTCAACTCGCCCATCACGCGGCCGTAACCACAGCCGTAGTCCAAGATCCGCGCAGTCGGCCCCACCCCCGACAGCCGGCTGGGATTCACCGGATGAGTGAACGACTTCGTCGCGCCGACGCTGTCCCAGTACGCGATCTGACCACCGAGATCCTTCATGCAGACGCACCATACGAGCCTCACTGGCTCCGTGCACGACAGCTCGACCCCCGGCCTGTGGCACGACACGATCTGGATCGTGGACTCCACCCCGGTGCAGTGCGCCCGCTCCCGGCCCACCGTCAGACGCTCCGACCCGACCGGCTGATCGCCGACTTCCCATGCCCCTCCCACCCGCGGTTCTTCCGGGTCCACATGGCGCTCCAGCCTCAGAGCGGCTTGCAGAGCGAGCGCTTGGGGCGGGCCATGGGCCGGAGGATTGCGGTATACCGCACGCTGGTACGCTCCCGTCGCGCATGACAAGGACAGGTCATCCGCGGCGGTTGGGAGGACACAGCCGTCGGGGCGAGGGACCGGGGGGTTCCGTGCAGGGTCACAGGGTCGTACGACGTCGTTTGCTCGGCCGGGAGGGTGCGGCCGTGGCCGTGGCTGTCGCCCTTGCTGCGGGCGCTCTGGTCGCCGTGCCCGCGGGGAAGGCGCTGGCCGCCGGCGGGGGCGAGATCGTTCTGCCTGCCGCGGACCGGTCCGCCCCGCGCAACCCGGTGTTCAGAGGCTTTGGCGATACCGGTGTGCTGTCGAGCCCGGAGGGCTCTGCCGGCCTGCGGTGGACCGACTATGCGTCGGGCCTGACCAGGGATGTGACTGAGTTCGCCGGCACCCAGCAACCCGACTACCTTGCGCAGTCGGACACCACGTACACGATGTCAACCGACGCCGAGGGGCGACGCCTCTTCCGGTTCCGGGCGATGGGCTCCGGTGCGGACAGGGGCACGGTGACGGTCCCCACCGGGCTGAGCCCCGCGAGTACGGCGGGTGAGGGGGTCGTCGTCGCCTACCTCGGCAACTCCGCCAACGTGCGGGAAGTGCACCTCCTGAAGGCGACCGCCGAGGGCGGCACCAGCGACACGGTGCTGAGCGGCTGGCCCGCCGACGCGAAGCTCCTCGCTGTGAGCGAGCGTGACGACCGCTCGCTGCTCATGCGCTACCGCGTGCCGACCGAGGACCCCAAGGTGTTCCTCGATCAACTCGTACTCGTCGACGTTCGCGAGGGAACCTGGGCGAAGGTATTCAGCCCCTACGACCATCGCTCGTCTCGGACACCCGTGCTCAGCGACGACTACGTCGGCTGGTGGTATCCGGGCAGCGGTGCCCGGCTGCTGCGCCGTGACGCCCTGGACGGGCCGGTGACCGAGGTTCCGGGGGAGGGCACCCAGGGGAAAACCGAGTTCACGGTCGTCGGTGACGACGTCGTGGTTGCCACGTACGGCGACGAGACCCGCGCCGTGCTCACCAGGCCGCTCACCGACGCCGGAGAGTGGCGCACGCTACTTCCGCTGATGGACGGTTGGATTGAGCGATCGGCGGACGGATCGGCCGTCGTGGTCGGCGGTCCGGACAAGGCGGACTGGGGCGTGCACCAGCTCTCCGAGGCGTCGGACGGCCAGATAGTGGACCGTGAGGTGATGGACCTGCCGCCGGTGCCCGCGCCCGTGGACGGGCTGTCGCTGGCCAACGGCACGTTGGCCTGGACCGATCAGACCTCCTCCCCGGCCTACGACGTCATGTTCAAGACGCGTACGGTGTCCGCCGGCACGGTCCCCGAGGTGGGGCCGGTCCGGGAGGCCGGCGGATGGGTGAAGCCATGTGTGTTCGTTTACGGCTGCATCCGGCTGGTCGGGGCCGGTGACGGGTCCGTCGTCTACTCCGATCTGGACGGCGCCCAGTGGGTGCACCGCCGTACGCCCACGGGTGAGGTCCAGACGCTGACGGTGCCGGGTTTCTACGGCACGGTGGTGGCTGCGGAGGGGCGGTACGCCCTTCTGTCCGGCGGTGCGAACCGGAAGCAGTTCCTCGTCGACTGGACGCAGAACAAGGTCGTCTCGACACGCACGGCGAACGCCGCGGCCCTATGGGACGGGCAGCTGTGGACCACGACGTCCACCGCGGGTCACGTGTCGATGAGCCGCCTCGGATCGACCGACCCGGCGGTCGATGTCAACGTCGGTTCGGCGTGCGTACCCAGCGAGCTGCAGGTCAACGGCCGTTTTGTGTACTGGGCCTGCTCCGCGCAGAAGAAGGCCGGAGTGTTCGACCGCTCCCGAGGGCGGTCGGTGGCCGTTCCGACGGGTGACGCACTGCTGGCCGACGGGTTCCTGGTTCGCCACGACAACGCCCGCGGCAAGCTGGTGCGCACCGACGTCGGCTCCGGGAAGGCGGTCACCGGCGACGTGGCCGATCTGCCCGCCCCGTCCAACCTCTGGCCGGAGGACGCGACCTCGGACCGCCGGATCCGCTGGACCCTCGACCCGTACGGGAGCCGGGTGGCGTTCGTGGACGCCGGCGAGCGCATCCACATCCTCACGGCAGGCTCCCTCGCGGCACCGGCGCTCCGGGACCACGCGGGCCGGGACGGCATCGGCGACCTGCTCACCCTCAACTCCTCCGGTGCGCTGACGTTCCAGCAGGGCACGGGCAAGGGCACGTTCTCCGGGAAGGCCAGCGGCAGCGGCTGGGCGACGAGCATTCGTCCGGTACCCATGGTGGACCTGAGCGGGGACCGCTGTAACGACGTCCTCGTCCGGCTGAGCAGCGGTACCGGCACCCTCCGGCTGTACAAGCCGGCCTGTGGGGCGGCGCTCAAGCCGACGACCCCGTACACGACGCTGGGCACCGGCTGGAACCAGTACGACGTCCTCACCTCCCCGGGTGACATCACCAAGGACGGCCGCCCCGATCTGATCGCCCGTAACGCCTCCACCGGAGCGGTGTACCTGTACAAGGGAGCGAGCGGTGGCAAACTCGCCGCGCGCGTGAAGCTGGTCGACAACTGGAAGACCTACAAGAAGGTGGTCGGGGCCGGGGACCTGAACGGTGACGGGATCGGCGATCTCGTCACGCAGGACAAGTCGAACAACCTGTACCGGTACTTCGGCAAGGGCAATGGCACCTTTGCCGCACGCGTGAAGATCGCCACCGGCTGGGGGGCCTCGTACAACGCGGTCGTCGGGGCGGGTGACGTCACCGGCGACGGAAAGGCCGACCTGGTCGCCCGGGACACCGCCGGGAATCTCTACCGGCAGACCGGCTACGGCAATGGCACCTTTGCCGCGCGCGTGAAGATCGCCACCGGTTGGCAGGGCTACAAGGGCATTTTCTGAAGCGCCAACGCGGACGCCGTGGACCAGGTCGGGGAGCGCATCCCTGACCTGGTCCCTCGTCTTCGGAGCGGGTGACGGGGAGTGAACCCGCGCTCCGGGCTCGGGAATCCGGATCCCGTGATTCCATGCTTCGCTCCGGCATGCAGTAACCCGTTCGCAGGACACTGCCATGGGTGGGGTGTCGACCCTTGCTGACCGTGGCTTACCCGACCTGCGTGGCAGGTGTACCCGATCACGTGGCCGGACCTGGGCGGCCCGTTGGGCAGGGACCGCTCAAGTGAAGGGCACGCCTGGCGCGCCATCTCAGTGGTCGTCCGTGGTCATCCGGGACGCCGACCAGGATTCTCGACCGCCTGCCGCCGCCGGCGGAGAGGATCGCGTAGATGGGGCCGGGGGACCCGGTCGGCTGAGATTCGCCTGAGCCGGGACCTGTGACCCCACCAGCGCCCCGGTGGTCGGAAGGCGGGCTACTGCACGAACCGGGTGCAGGTGCGGCGGCGGACGGCTGTCTTCGCGACGCTCGCCACACGGCCGGCACGGACCTCATGCGGCTGGGGGTCCCGGACCGGGTCATCGACCGGATCACGGGGTGGGAGTCGGTCGCCGCAGCCCGGATGCGGGCGCGGTACCTGCACGTGACCGACCCCATGCTCAAGGAAGCGGCCCGGAAGATCGCGGCAGCGATCTGGGGTCCGGATGCACCCACTGCGGACAAAGACCAGGACAACGAGGGCTGAAAGACGTCGAAGGGCCCCACCGCGAGCGGTGGGGCCCTTCGACATCGTGCCCGGTGAGGCACTGGCGGAGGATACGAGATTCGAACTCGTGAGGGGTTGCCCCCAACACGCTTTCCAAGCGTGCGCCCTAGGCCACTAGGCGAATCCTCCGCGGCAAACACTACTAGACCGGAGGGAGTGCTCGCGAACTCGTTCCCGGGTGATCCGATCATGTAGGCTGGGCGCAGCCCCTCACGTGGCGCTATCTCGCTGAAACCCCCCAGGGCCGGAAGGCAGCAAGGGTAGGTGGGCTCTGGCGGGTGCGTGGGGGGTCTTTTGCTGCCCGCGGGGCTGCGGGAACACGGGCCGGGGCGGCCGGGGGAGGCCGCCGTCACATGGGCGGGGCCCGGGTGTCGGCGGGTGCCGATATCGTCGTAGGCGTGTCCCTCGCTCTGTACCGCCGCTATCGCCCCGAGACCTTCGCCGAGGTCATCGGGCAGGAGCACGTCACAGACCCGCTGCAGCAGGCGCTGCGGAACAACCGGGTCAACCACGCGTACCTGTTCAGCGGGCCGCGCGGCTGTGGCAAGACGACCAGCGCCCGCATCCTGGCGCGCTGCCTGAACTGCGAGAAGGGCCCGACGCCGACGCCGTGCGGGGAGTGCCAGTCGTGCCGCGACCTGGCCCGCAACGGCCCGGGGTCGATCGACGTGATCGAGATCGACGCGGCGTCGCACGGCGGTGTGGACGACGCACGTGACCTGCGGGAGAAGGCCTTCTTCGGGCCGGCGAGCAGCCGTTACAAGATCTACATCATCGACGAGGCGCACATGGTCACCCCGGCGGGCTTCAACGCCCTGCTGAAGGTGGTCGAGGAGCCCCCGGAGCACCTGAAGTTCATCTTCGCGACCACGGAGCCCGAGAAGGTCATCGGCACCATCCGGTCGCGCACCCACCACTACCCGTTCCGGCTGGTGCCGCCCGGCACGCTGCGCGACTACCTGGCGGAGGTCTGCGAGCGGGAGGCGATCCCGGTCGAGGCCGGGGTGTACCCGCTGGTGGTCCGCTCCGGTGCGGGCTCGGTGCGTGACTCGATGTCGGTGATGGACCAGTTGCTCGCCGGTGCGGGCGAGGCCGGTGTGACGTACGCCATGGCGACCTCGTTGCTCGGCTACACCGACGGCGCGCTGCTGGACGACGTCGTGGACGCCTTCGCCGCCGGGGACGGCGCGGCGGCGTTCGAGGTCGTGGACCGCGTGATCGAGGGCGGGAACGACCCGCGGCGCTTCGTGGCCGACCTGCTGGAGCGGCTGCGGGACCTGGTGATCCTCGCGGCGGTGCCGGACGCGGTGGAGAAGAGCCTGATCGACGCCCCGGCCGACGTCGTGGAGCGGATGCGGGCGCAGGCCGGGGTGTTCGGGGCGGCGGAGCTCAGCCGCGCCGCGGACCTGGTCAACGCCGGGCTCACGGAGATGCGCGGGGCGACCTCGCCGCGTCTGCAACTGGAGTTGATCTGCGCCCGCGTGCTGCTGCCGGGGGCCTACGACGACGAACGGTCGCTGCAGGCCCGCCTGGACCGGTTGGAACGCCGCGCGTCCGCCGGTGGTTTCGCGGCGCCCGCGGGCGGCCCGGCGGCCCCGGTCGTGGAGTTCGGGGAGCCGCTCCCGCCCGGCGGCGGCCCCGCGGCGGCGCGCGCGGCGATGGGCGGACCGGCCCGGCCCGCCGAAGCCGCTCCCGCACCTGCCGCCGCTCCCGTACCCGCCCCGGCTCCCGCGGTCGCTCCCGAGCCCACGCCGCCGCCCGCCGCCCCGCCCGCGCAGCCCCCCGCCGCGCAGCGTCCCGGCGCCTGGCCGAGCGCCGCCGCCCCCGGTGGCGGCCAGCGTCCCGGCGCCTGGCCCACCGCGGCATCGGCGGCGGCTCCGGCCGCCGCGTCGCCCGCTCCCGAGCCCACGCCGCCGCCCGCCGCGCCGGCCGCACCGACCGCGCAGCCCATCGGTGACGCGTCGCGCGTCCACCAGATGTGGCCGACCGTCCTCGACGCGGTCAAGCGGCTGCGGAAGGTGACCTGGATACTGCTCGACCAGAACGCCCGGCTCGTCGGCTTCGACGGCTCGACGCTGCAGATCGGCTTCGACAACCCCGGCGCCCGCGACAGCTTCGCCAACCGCGGCCACGAGGAGGTGCTCAAGCAGGCGATCAGCGAGGCCCTGGGCGTCCAGTGGCGCATCGAGGCGATCGTCAGCCCGGGTGGCGGCCCCGGAGGCGGCGGCGCCGGTCCCATGGGGCCGGGCGGTGGCTCCGGCGGGCCCCGTCCCGCCCCTGCGTCCCCCGCACCGGCCGCACAGCAGCCGCACCAGCAACCGCAGCAACAACCGCGCCAGCAGTCCCAGAACCCGGGCTCGCCCCCGGCACCTCCGTCGCCGCCCGCCGCGGCGGCCGCGGCCCGTGCCGCGGTGAACGCGGCGCCGGCGGCGTCCGCGTACCCGCCCGTCGCCGACGAGCCCCCGCCCGTCGAGTACGACATGCCCGAGGACGACGACCCGGACCTGGACGAGACGGCGCTCAGCGGCCACGACCTCATCGTGCGCGAGCTGGGCGCCACCCTGATCGAGGAGATCGCCAACGAGTAGCCGCGGCGGCCCCGTTCCTCCTGTGGGGAACGGCACGGCCGGGGCGGAACGGGCGACGCGCGCCGCTCGTTCCCTCGTACGGGTAGCGCGAGCGGGCGCCCGAGCACGTAGGCTCGCCCTACCCGCACAACCGACGTCGTGAGGCAGGAGCGAGACCGTGATCCCCGGTGGTGGTCAGCCCAATATGCAGCAGCTGCTCAAGCAGGCACAGAAGATGCAGCAGGACCTCGCGGCGGCCCAGCAGGAGCTCGCCGAGACCGAGATCGAGGGTACGGCCGGCGGTGGCCTGGTGAAGGCGACCGTGACCGGAGCCGGCGAGCTGCGGGGTCTGGTCATCGACCCCAAGGCGGTCGATCCTGAGGACACGGAGACGCTGGCCGATCTGGTCGTCGCCGCCGTGCACAACGCGACCGCGAGCGCGCAGGAGCTGCAGCAGAACAAGCTCGGCCCGCTCGCCCAGGGGCTCGGGGGCATCCCCGGCCTTCCTTTCTAGTCCAGGCGACGAACGAAGAGGGCACAGCGTGTACGAGGGCGTGGTTCAGGACCTGATCGACGAGCTGGGCAGGCTGCCCGGCGTGGGTCCCAAGAGCGCGCAGCGGATCGCCTTCCACATCCTGCAGGCCGATCCCGCCGACGTCCGGCGGCTCGCGCACGCCCTGAGCGAGGTCAAGGCGAAGGTCCGGTTCTGCGCGGTCTGCGGCAACGTCGCGGAGGCCGACCAGTGCCGGGTCTGCCGTGATCCGCGCCGCGACCCGACCGTCATCTGCGTGGTCGAGGAACCCAAGGACGTGGTCGCGATCGAGCGGACCCGCGAGTTCCGCGGCCGCTACCACGTGCTCGGCGGCGCGATCAGCCCGATCGAGGGGGTCGGCCCGGACGACCTGCGCATACGGGAGCTGCTGGCGCGGCTCGCGGACGGCAGCGTCACCGAGCTGATCCTGGCCACCGACCCCAACCTCGAGGGGGAGGCGACGGCCACGTATCTCGCACGCATGGTCAAACCGATGGGACTGAAGGTCACCCGTCTCGCGAGCGGTCTGCCGGTCGGCGGCGACTTGGAGTACGCCGACGAGGTCACGCTCGGCCGGGCCTTTGAAGGAAGGCGGCTGCTTGATGTCTGACAACGCCCTGGACCCCGACGACTTCGCCTCCTCGATCTCGGACCAGATCGAGAGCTTCATCCTGTCGGTGCGGGAGGTCGCCAAGGGCGACGACCCCGACAGCGCGGTGCCCTACCTGCTGCTGGAGGTCTCCCAGCTGCTGCTGGCGGGCGGCCGCCTCGGGGCGCACGAGGACATCGTCCCGGAGGAGCGCTACGAGCCCGACATCGGCCCGGAGCCGGACGCCGACGAGCTGCGCCAGCGGCTCGCGGTGCTGCTGGAGCCGATCGACGTCTACTCCGAGGTCTTCGACCCGTACGTGCCGCGCAGCACGCCGGTGGCCTGCCGGATCTCCGACGATCTCGCTGACGTCGTGACGGACCTCGCGCACGGCCTGGCGCACTTCCGCGAGGGCCGGGTCAGCGAGGCCCTGTGGTGGTGGCAGTTCTCCTACCTGTCCAACTGGGGGCCGACCGCCTCGGCCTCGCTGCGGGCCCTGCAGTCCCTCGTCGCCCACGTGCGGCTCGACAGCCCGCTGGACGCGCTGGACGGCCTGGACACCGATCACGGCGCCGACGACGAGGAGAGACTCGCCGCCGAGGCCGGCCGGGTGATGGCCGCCGAGATCGCCAAGCCCCTGGGGCTGCGCCCCACCCGCTGAACCCGGACCCCGGTCCCAGGACACCACCGCGCCCGTCCCCTCCCGAGGGGCGGGCGCGCGTCCGTGCGGGGGCGGCCGGGGGCCGTAGTGATCCGGAGCACGCCGCCCGGTGTGCATACCTCGGCGTGTCGCTGGGCAGATGGCTCGCAGAGTGGGCCCGGCGTCTCAACATGTGGTATTGAGGGGTCCGTACCGGCCTGCTCGTTAGACTGAGCCGAACGCAGTACCGGATTTGAGGAGCGCACGTGGGCCTTGTCGTGCAGAAGTACGGCGGCTCCTCCGTTGCGGATGCCGAGGGCATCAAGCGCGTTGCCAAGCGGATCGTCGATGCCAAGAAGAGCGGCCATCAGGTGGTCGTCGTGGTCTCGGCGATGGGTGACACGACGGACGAGTTGATCGAGCTCGCCGAGCAGGTATCTCCGATGCCTACCGGCCGCGAGTTCGACATGCTGCTGACCGCCGGAGAACGGATCTCCATGGCCCTGCTGGCGATGGCGATCAAAAACCTCGGACACGAGGCGCAGTCCTTCACCGGCAGCCAGGCGGGTGTCATCACCGACTCCGTCCACAACAAAGCGCGCATCATCGACGTCACGCCGGGCCGCATCCGCACGGCGCTCGACCAGGGCAACATCGCGATCGTGGCCGGCTTCCAGGGCGTCTCCCAGGACAGCAAGGACATCACGACGCTGGGCCGGGGCGGCTCCGACACCACCGCGGTGGCGCTGGCGGCGGCCCTGGACGCCGAGGTGTGCGAGATCTACACCGACGTCGACGGCGTGTTCACCGCGGATCCCCGCGTGGTGAAGAAGGCGCAGAAGATCGACTGGATCTCGTCCGAGGACATGCTGGAGCTCGCCAGCTCCGGCTCCAAGGTGCTGCTGCACCGCTGTGTGGAGTACGCCCGCCGTTACAACATCCCGATCCACGTCCGGTCGTCGTTCTCCGGCCTCCAGGGCACTTGGGTCAGCAATGAGCCGCGAGAGGACCAGAAGGGCATGGAGCACGCGATCATCTCCGGTGTCGCGCACGACACATCCGAGGCCAAGGTGACGGTCGTCGGTGTGCCCGACAAGCCCGGCGAGGCCGCCGTGATCTTCCGGGCGATCGCCGACGCCGAGATCAACATCGACATGGTGGTGCAGAACGTGTCGGCCGCGGCCACCGGCCTGACCGACATCTCCTTCACCCTCCCCAAGGCCGACGGCCCGAAGGCGATCGAGGCCCTCCGGCGCGTCCAGGGCGGCATCGGTTTCGAGACGCTCCGCTACGACGACCAGATCGCCAAGATCTCGCTGGTCGGCGCCGGCATGAAGACCAACCCCGGTGTCACGGCGCAGTTCTTCGAGGCGCTGTCCAACGCGGGCGTCAACATCGAACTGATCTCGACCTCCGAGATCCGCATCTCGGTCGTCACCCGCGCCGAGGACGTCAACGAGGCCGTGCGCGCCGTGCACTCCGCGTTCGGCCTGGACAGCGAAACCGACGAAGCGGTCGTCTACGGAGGAACAGGCCGCTGATCACCCCGGTTCCGGTCGGGTGACCCAAATCCCAGGTCTATACCGCTTGATCGGAAGCCTGTAGGCGCCAGACAATTTCAGCTCCCTGTGTGTCGCAACCGCGCGACGCACAGGGAGCGTCCTTGTGTCAGCGCACTGCCCTACTGTGCTGCAGGCCGGGCGCGGCGCAACAGCGCCGGGAAAAAGGGGCATTGGGGAAGAGTTGGTACGCATGCGCATATGTGCTACACCGTCAAAAGCGGTGCCTCGGGCGTACAACCCTGACGGGGGGACGCGTGTCCAACAGTCGTGGCAGAGGCACTCGGCATCGAAGCACCCCTCGTGGGGCGGAGCAGCGCTCCGGCGCGCCCGCACGTCCGGCGGCCGTCGCGCACAGTCGGCGGCATCCCGGTGATCGCGCCCTGGCCTGTGGTGCAGGCGCCCTCGGACCGCGGCGACACTGACGGCACGATGTCAGTCGGGACGACCGTCGACCATCTCACCGAGACCTACCGGGCCCACTACCGCTCGCTGCTCGGCCTCGCCGCACTCCTGCTGGACGACACCGCCTCCTGCGAGGACGTCGTCCAGGAAGCGTTCATCCGCGTCCACTCGGCCCGCAAGCGGGTCCGCGAGCCCGAGAAGACCCTGGCCTACCTGCGGCAGACCGTCGTCAACCTCTCCCGCTCCGCGCTCCGCCGCCGCATCATGGGCATGCGGCTGCTGTCCAAGCCCATGCCCGACATGGCGAGCGCCGAGGAGGGCGCGTACGAGGCGCTGGAGCGCGACGAGCTGAAGGCCGCCCTGCGCAAACTGCAGCGCAGGCAGCGCGAGGTGCTCGTCCTGCGCTACTTCGGCGACATGACCGAAGCCCAAGTGGCCGAGACCCTCGGTATTTCCATAGGCTCGGTGAAGGCGTACGGCTCGCGCGGTCTCGCGGCGCTCCGCGTCGCGATGGAGGCCCCGGCATGACCAACTCGACCCCACCCGGCGGTATGGAACCCGAGAACGACATCAACGGCGGCAGCCCCGAGGAACAGCTGAGCCCCGACGAACTGGCGCTGCGCCGGCTCATGCGCGACGCGGTGAGCGACATCCAGCCCGGGCGCGAGGCGCTGGACCATCTGCGACGTGCGGTCCCCGCCCGGCGGACCCACCGCCGGCAGCTGCTGGCCGGCAGCGCGGCCGCGTGCCTGCTGGCGCTGGTCGCGGTCCCCGCGGCCCTGCACGCGGCGAACATCTCCGGCTCCGCCAAGACCGGCACCGCCAACGCGTCCAGCGCCCAGGACACCGGTGGCACCGAGCCGAACGGTCCCGCCGCCGGCGCCGGCACGCCCAGCCCGACCGGCGGCGACGGCAGTCCGGACGAGAACCCCACACAGACCAGCGGCTCGCACGCCCAGGTCCCGCCCGGGTCCTCGGACCCCGTGGACCCCTCCGACACGCTCGCGGCCAACGCCCCGCTGTGCTCCACCGACGACCTCGGCAACGCCTCCGGTTACGCGGGCGCCTCCGACGGCGCGGGCCGGGTCAGCGGCTGGTTCCAGGTGGCGAACACCTCCGATCGCTCGTGCACCGTCGACGGCGGCGGCACGGTGACCTTCGCCGCCCAGGGCGCGGCCGAATCCGCCCGTATCAAGGTCGTCGACCACACCGCGAACGACGGCACCACGCTGCCCGACTCCCTCGGCACGCTGATCCTCAAGGCCGGGCAGAGCTACCGCGTCGAGTTCACCTGGGTCCCGGCCGCGGGCGGCGCGGGCGGCTGCACGCCCCCGTCCACGCCGACGCCCACCGCGACCGCCACCGACAGCCCGACCGGCGAGGCGTCCGCGCCGCCGGCGGGCGAGAACGGTGCCGCCCAGGGCGCCCCGGCGGCCGTCGTGCTGAGCCACACCCCCGAGGCCGGAGCGCCCGTCGTCAACGCGACGATCGACGGCGCCTGCGCCGGGACGGTGTACAGGACCGGCGCCGTCGCCGCCCAGTAGCAGGGGGCGGTTCCAGGGGACGGCCGGGCGCCCCGTACCGTTGACGGCGTGTACCGGTTCCTGCTGTCCCCCCGCTGGCTGGGCGGGCACCTCTTCATGGTGTGCGCCGTGGTCTTCTGCACGTTCATGGGCAGCTGGCAGCTGAGCCGGTTCGAGGCCCGCGTCGACAGCCACCGCGCCGCCCAGGACATCCCCGCGACCGCCGCCCGCGACGCGGTCCCGCTGGAGCGCCTGCTGCCGCGGGCGACCTCCGCGGTCACCACCGAGACGGCCGGCCGCACCGTACGGGCCACCGGCCGCTACGACAGCGCGCACCAGTTCCTCGTACCCGGCCGTGAGCTCGACGGACGTACCGGCTACTACGTGCTCACCCCGCTGCGCACCGGCGACGGCGCGGCCGTCCTGCCCGTCGTCCGCGGCTGGCTGCCCGGCGACGCGGACGACGCGTCCGCCGCCGGCGTACCCGCGGCGCCCGCCGGCGAGGTCACCGTCACCGGGGCCCTGCAGGCCCCCGAGGGCGCCGACACCGACGGCGCGATCGGCAGCGGCGGGCTCCCCGAGGGGCAGCTGGGGATCATCAGCGCGGCCTCCCTGGTCAACCTCGTCCCGTACCAGGTGTACGGCGCCTGGATCACCCAGACCGAGGGCGTGCACGCGCCCCTGCGGGCCGTCCCGCCCGTCGCACCGAGCGGCACCGGCCTGGACCTCAAGGCCTTCCAGAACCTCGGCTACACCGGCGAGTGGTTCGTCTTCGCGGGCTTCGTGGTCTTCATGTGGTTCCGGCTCGTCCGCCGGGAGGCCGAGACCCGGCGCGACGCCGAGCTCGGCCTCACCGCGGAGGAGGGGCCGGCCGCGGCCTCAGCCGCCGAGGTGGCGGCGGACGAAGTCCAGCTCCAGTCGTAGCTGCTTGATCCGCTCGTCGACGACGAGCGAGCCGTGCCCGGCGTCGTAGCGGTAGACCTCGTGCGTCTTGCCCAGGCCCGCCAGCCGCTCGACGTAGTTGTCGATCTGCCGGATCGGGCAGCGCGGGTCGTTGAGGCCCGCCGAGATGTAGACCGGGGCCTTGACCCGCGCCACGTAAGTGATCGGCGAGGACGCCTCGTAGCGCTCCGGGACCTCCTCGGGGGAACCGCCGAACAGGGTGCGGTCCAGCGCCTTGAGCGCCTCCATCTCGTCGCTGTACGCCGTCACGTAGTCCGCGACCGGTACGGCCGCCAGGCCCACCGTCCACAGCTCGGGCCGGGTGCCCAGCCCCAGCAGCGTCAGGAAGCCGCCCCAGGAGCCGCCGGACAGCACCAGGCGCGCCGGGTCGGCGAAGCCCGACTCCACCGCCCACGCCCGGACCGCCTCGACGTCCTCCAGCTCGATCAGGCCCACGCGGTGCTTGAGCGCGTCCGTCCACTCCCGGCCGTAGCCCGTGGAACCGCGGTAGTTGATCCGCACCACCGCGTAGCCGTGGTCGAGCCAGGCCGCCGGACCGGCCGCGAAGGCGTCCGAGTCGTGCCAGGTGGGCCCGCCGTGGATCTCGAACACCGTCGGGTACGGGCCCTCGCCCTGCGCGGGCCGCTGGACCAGTGCGTGCACCCGGCCGCCCGGCCCGTCCACCCATACGTCCTCCACCGGCAGGGAGCCCGGGGCCCGCTCGCCGGGCGCCTCCAGCACCACCGCGCCGGTCGTCGACCGCACCTCCGAGGGCGCCGCCGCCGACGACCACAGGAACTCCACCGTCCCGTCGGGGCGGGCCGTGGCGCCGCTCACCGAGCCCGCCGGGGTGTCCAGCCGGGTCAGCTCCCCGTCCGCCAGCCCGTAGCGGTAGATCTCGCTGCGGGCCCGGTACGAGTGCACCACCAGCAGCGCGGTGCCGTCCGGGTACCACTCCGCCGCGACGTCACCGGGCAGGTCGATGGCGAGCGCGGTCTCCGTGCCCGCCGCGACGTCCCAGACCATCGGCTCCCAGCGGCCGCGCCGCTGGTGCGCCACCAGCAGCCGGGCGTCCCCCAGGACCGGGGCGAACCCCAGGCACTCCAGGCCCAGTTCCTTCGTGCCGCCCTCGCTGTCGTCCAGCTCCGCGACCTTCGTGCCGTCCGTCGTGACCACCCGCAGCGCCGAGTGCATCGCGTCACCGTGCTCGGTGTGCTCGACGACGACCAGCGTGCCGTCCTCCGAGAGCGCGCCGACCCCGCCGGACTCCTCGTGCCGGTAGATCTCCACCGGCTCCGCCCCGGGACGCACGACGTGGACCGTCGTGCCCTCCTCGTCGGTGGAGCGGCCGACCACCGCGAGCCCGCCCCGGCCCAGCGCCAGGCCCGCGGGATACGAGGACTCCAGACCGGGCGCGGCCGGCTCGTCCGGGCCGCCCTCGAAGGGCTGCCGCATCCAGACCCCGAACTCGTCCCCGTCGGTGTCCGCGAACCACCACACCCAGGCGCCGTCCGGTGTCAGCGTCCCGTCCGACGTGCCGTTCGGCCGGTCGGTGACCTGCCGCTGCGCCCCGGTCGTCCGGTCCCACGCGTAGAGCTCGTACGTACCCGTCGCATTCGACACGAACAGGCTGCGATGGGGGGCGTCCTCCGCCCACTCCGGCAGTCCGACGCGTGGCGCCCGGAAGCGCTTCTCCCAATCCGGCATCCCAGCCATGACGTCGCTCATGCCACCATCAAACCCGATCGCGCCCCGCGGCGGACCGTGGCCGTCGTCACCCGCTGCGATCACGGCCCGGAACGACGATCAGCACCGTCCCCCGCCCCAGGTCCACCCGCGACCGCGGGGGCGCCCCGTCGCCCTCCTCGTCGCGCAGCATCAGGGTCGCCCGGTGCTCGTCCAACTCGCTGCGCTCGCCCGGGGAGAAGCTCGCGTGCAGCTGCTCGAAACCGGTCGAGGAGACCTGCCCGCTCCGGCCGCCCCACCTGCCCAGGCGCAGCACCTGGTCGACGAAGGCCACCCCGATCAGCAGGATCACCAGGCCCGGCAGCGTCATGAAGACCACGAACTCCACACCCGTGGCCCTACCTTCGCACGGCGCCGCCGCGACGGCGACGGCCCCGCGGGCACCCGGCTACCCTCGCGCCATGACCGCCGCAGAACAGCCCCTCGTCCCGCCGGGCTTCACCGTCCCGGACCCGCCCGCCACCGACCGCTTCCGTCTGGAACCCCTGGGCCCGCGGCACAACGCCGCCGACCACGCCGCCTGGACGTCCAGCATCGACCACATCCGCGCCACCCCCGGCTTCGAGGGCCGCTCCTGGCCGCCGCCGGACGGGATGACCCTCGAGGCCAACCTCGAGGACCTGCGCAAGCACGCGGAGGACTTCGAGCGGCGCACCGGCTTCACCTACACCGTCCTGTCCGTGCCCGGCGGCGACGTCATCGGCTGCGTGTACGTCTACGCCTCCCGCGGCGAGCCCGGCACCATCGACGTCCGCTCCTGGGTCAGCGCGGGCAACGCCGCCCTGGACGCCGAACTCCACCGCGTCGTCGGCGACTGGCTCGCCCGCGCCTGGCCCTTCGCGCGCATCGCCTACGCGCCCCGCTGAAGCCCTCCCGGGGCGCCCCGGAGATTCACACGTTCGGCCCATCCGGGGCCGCCGCCACGTACGACGTGTGATGGGCTGGTGACGCAGCGGAGTCGCGGGGGGCGCGTCCGAGCGCTCCGCGACACGACCGGACCACGGCCCCCACCCCCGGATCCCCGGGGCCCGGGCGCCGCGTCCGGCGGTCCCTCCCCCGTCACACGGGCGCACGAGGAAGGCGTGGCGATGATCGCTGTCCTGGACACCGACGGGATACCCCGGCGCAGGCTGCGCGGCGCGCTCGCGGTGCTGAGCACCTGCGGGCTGCTGCTGACCGCGGCCTGCGCCACCGCCGTCCCGCCGCGGCCGTCGTCCGCCGCCGAACGGGTCGCGGACCCCACCGCGGGCGTGCCCCCGGAGCTGCGGCGCTACTACGAGCAGCGCCTCGACTGGAAGGCCTGCCAGGACGTGCCGGGCTTCCAGTGCGCCACCGTGACGGTGCCCCTGGACTACGCCCGCCCGGAGGCCGGCGACATCACCCTGACCGCCGCCCGCGTGCGGGCCACCGGCGACGCCGCCGCCCGCGTCGGCTCGCTCCAGGTCAACCCGGGCGGCCCCGGCGAGTCCGCCGTCGACTACCTGGTCGCCGCCGCCGGCACCTTCTCCCCGGCCATGCGCTCCGCGTACGACCTGGTCGCCGTCGACCAGCGCGGCGTGCGGTACAGCACCCCCGTCGACTGCGAGACCGACACCCCGGCCACCCCCATGGGCTTCGGCCTGCGGGTCTCCGACGGCGCGGCGGAGATCGCCGACTCCTACGAGGCGTTCGAGGAACTCGCCGACGCCTGCGAGAAGCAGGCCGGGGAGCTGCTGCCCCACCTCGGCACCCCCGACGCGGCGCGCGACATGGACGTCGTACGCGCCCTCCTCGGCGACGAGCGCCTGCACTACCTCGGCTACTCCTACGGCACCTACCTGGGCGCGACGTACGCCGAGCTCTTCCCCACGCGGGTCGGCCGCCTGGTCCTGGACGGAGCCATCGACCCCGCGCTCGACGGTTACCGCGAGAACCTGGACAGCACCGCCGGCTACCAGCTGGCCTGGGAGTCCTTCGCCGCCGACTGCGCCGCCCGCCCCGACTGCCCGGTCGGCCACTCCGTCGCGGAGGCCGGCCGCGTCCTCGACGGACTGGTGGACAAGCTGGACGCCGGCCCGCTGCGCCAGGGCAAGGACATCACCGTCACCGGAGAGGACCTCCTCACCGCGGTCATCACGGCTCTGCGCGAGGCCTCCTGGGAGGAACTGCGGACCATGCTGCGCCAGGCCCTGGCGGGCGACACCGCGGAGTTGCAGCAGTTCGCCGGCGCGGACGAGGACGACTCCGGCAACGCCGCGGACGCCCTCCTCGCCGTCGACTGCCTGAGCTCCACCCTCGGCGCCCGCTTCTCCGGCGCCGAGGCGGAGGCCGCCCTGCCCGCCTTCCTGCGTGCCTCACCCCAGTTCGGCGCCTCACTGGCCACGTTCCTGGTCCTCTGCACCCACTGGCCGGTCCCGGCGACCCAGGCCCCGCACCCGATCAACGCCCCCGGCGCCGCACCGATCCTCGTCGTCGGCACCACCCGGGACCCCGCCACCCCGTACCCCTGGGCCCAGTCCCTGGCCCGCCAGCTCGACTCCGGCCGGCTCCTCACCTACGACGGCGACGGTCACACCGCGTACCACCGCGGCAGCCCCTGCGTCGACGACGCCGTCGACCGCTACCTCACCCACGGCGAACTCCCCGCCCCGGGCACGGTCTGCGGCTGACACGCGGCGGCCCGGGCACGTCCTCCCGGGCCGCCGCGCGCCTCGGGCCAGGTCGGGCCGGATCACCCAGGGGTGCGCGGCCGCCGGTCTCGGTGTCCAGCTCCGTGGCGGTCGCCGCGGCGACGGACGGGTCGGCCGGGCCCGGGCCGTCGCCCCAGACGTCGGTCGCCCAGGTCCGCTACTCCACAACTCCGCCGCCGAAGCCGCCGGTGAGGTGGCGTCAGCCGGCTGCCCCGCTGTTCCCGCCCTCCGGGTCGCGCGGCCCGCCGTCGGTCTTCCAGAGCTGCACAGATCAAGTGCCGTACAGCCGCACCGTGACCCCACCATGCGCCGCTGGGAGCGGCACCACCGCAACACGTACTGCCCGCCCACGCAGCCTGGGGGGCGATCGCTGCGCTCGGCGAAGCCTGGGCGTCACGCCGGGACATGTACTTGACTCGTCAAGTAGTTGTCACTTTACTGTCCACTGCATCCGTCGCCCCGACAGGCGGCGGCCCAATCGAGGAGCAGCCTTGAGCATCGTCGCGCCGAGCCAGAATGATCCTGCGGGACAGGACGATTCCCGCTACATGAAGAGGAACGGCATCTTTGTGCCGCCAGGGCAGGGCGACACGAGGTGGATCGTCGGAGACACCTACACCCTGAAGGTCGGCGGCCCGGAAACGGGCGGACGGCTCACCTTCGTTGAGGCGACCGTCCCTGCCGGGGCCGGCGCCTACCCGCACGTGCACAGCAAGCACCAGGAGGCGTTCTACCTGATCTCCGGCGAACTGGAGTTCGTCAACGGTGACGACACCGTCACCGCAGGCCCCGGCTCCTTCTACTACGTGCCCAACGATACGAGGCACGGCTTCTTCAACAAGAGCCTTCACGCCGCCAAGATGATTTTCATGTTCCTCCCCGGAGGATACGAAGAGCTCCTCTTCGACGGAGCGCCCAAGGCCGAACACGGCAAGCCCGTCCCGCACATGATGGACAACCTGCCGAACATCAACCCGGAACTCATGGAGCGGTTCGGCTCATTCATCCTCCCGGGCGACCTTCCGTCTGAAGACTAGGGCGCGGCAACACGTAAGCCTGAGAAGTGTCTGCATTGCGCTTGGGATAGAACGGCCCCGGGACCCCTTCGGTGGGGTTCCGGGGCCGCCGCGGTGCGTCGTGGCGCCGGCCGGTCGGCGCGTATGGCTGCAGCCATGAAGGCGCATGAGATTCCTGTCGAAGTGCAGCGAATCATCGGGCTGGGACCGCCTGGCGGCCGGCGACGAGTGGGAGGAGCGCGGGCTCGTCTCCGCCCCTGTGGTGGGCAATGAACCGGACGCGTCCTACGTCCGGCGGGCCTTCCGCGCGGCCCTCAAGGGAGCTGAGGGCGTCGATCCCGCCGAGTGGACTCCCCGAGAGCTGCGGCACGGCTTCGTCTCGCTGCCGTCGGACAGCGGCGTGCCGCTCGAAAAGATCTCGCGCCTTGTCGAGCACTCTCGGTCACCGAGGAGGTCTACCGCAAGCAGATCCGCCCCGTGATCCAGACGGGGGCGGTCGTCATGGACGGCATCCCTGAACAGGGACCGGGAGCGTGAGTCACACAGATAGTCACGCAACACGAGTCAGGGCCACCTGGGAAATTCCCAGATGGCCCTGATCTGCATCTACGAAGTCGGGGTGGCGGGATTTGAACCCACGGCCTCTTCGTCCCGAAGCAACGTAGCCCACCCTGTGACCTGCGGCGATACGGCGAGTGACCTGGGAAAACTGTTCGTCGGCGTCCCTGGGTATCCGCCTGGGTACGGGCTCGTTGTAGCGCAGTTAGACACTCAGGCTGACTGCGCTGGTCTGTACCCGTCGTGGCAACATGCCAGCATGCCGAATTTCGCCAGCAGTAGCGATCTAGCGGAGGCGATCGAGGACGGTCAGTCGCCTTCGCTGGCCGTGCGGGCCGTTGTCGGCCCGCGACTCGCCGCGCACGCGGGAATTGCGTCCGCCGCGGCCGTTCTGGAACGCCTGCTGCTCGATCCAGAGGACACGTTCGTGACCAGGCAGACCGCAGAGGCACTCCTGAAGCAGCGGTCATTGAGCGCTGTGCGGCTTGTGGCCCGCGCTCTCGCTCACGCTGATGACACGTACGGCGATTGGTTGCTGACGGCCGTGTACGACGTGATCTCTCCGCCGGGAGAAGCGCTTCGTGAAATCTCGACCATGTGCGCCGCTCTTGCCGACGATCCGGATCGGGACGTCCGCCGCGGTGCAGCCGAACTCGCGGCGTGGATGAGCACGTAACGGGAAACGTCCCCACGTGGCAGAGCCCAGTTTGGAAGACTGAGGCTGCGGCCCCTGCCTCACCTGGGCGGTGCTGACCTGCGGCAAAGCGGACCCCGTCACCGCTGTTCCCCGTGGCTCCCCGTTCGGCACCGCCTCACCTGGCACGGCTGTGGCACGCGCCGCTCGACGTGGACTATGGGCGTTGCGGTGGCTGAGGTCTCATGGGACTGCCAGGCGTGCGCATCCCGGTCCGTAGAGCTTCGAGCTCCGTTCGAGGGAACGGGCGGCCCCATTGGGATGCGTAGCCCTCTTCGCCCAGCTCATGAGCGACCCGGTCGAAGGCGCGCACAGCCGCCCGTGCCAGCGTCGTAGCGTCGTGGCGTCCTGACCACAGAACGGTCCCTGAGTTGTCGGGCGCTCGAAGGTCTCTTGCCTCGACCAGTCGGATGTCAACGTCGGACCCGTCTCGGTGGAAGAACCACCGGTAGACCTGAGGTTCCCCCTCGAACTCAGCTCGTGTGTCGTCATCGCCACCCACAAGCCTGGCGATCGCGTACAAGAACTGCTCGGGCGCATCCGTGACGTACGAGGCGAACACCTCAGACTCGCCGTGATCGTCGGCGACCTTAACGAAGGCCCAGCCGTGATGGCGCAGTGTCCAAGTGATCGTGAGAGAAGCCATCCCACCCCCTATGAGGCCAGCACCCTACTGCGTAAAGCCGCGGAGCCGACCGCCCCAGCCACAGCAGGTTCTTCCTCTACTTCCGTCCGGGGGATGGCACCTGCGACGGTGTCCGGACCATCACCCTTGAGCAGGGGAAGGAGCGTCGGCGACTGTCGTCATCTGTCGTCGTTGGCTACCGTCGGACGGCCCAGAGACGGCCCGGGAATCCAGGCCCTTCGCCGCCGTTCTCGTGTACCGTCCACGTTCGCGATACAACCCTGCGGAGGGGGCGATTTGTAATGCTGGGCTTGCTCGGGGATCTGTTGGGCGGGCTGTGGGGAGGTCTGGCCGGGGATCGTGTCCTCAAGAAGCGGGGCGAGCGGCTAGCTAAGGATGGGAAGGTCGAGTGCGGCCTCCGCGTCCTGTCAGGAAGTCATCCCCGGGTGCCAGCCGGGATGTGGATGCACAGTACCGCTCAGCTGTCACCGGGGCTTATCACCATGGGCGGGATTGTCGTCCGGATCGCAGAACTCGACGCGACGAACCCAAGGCGGCCCACAGGCAAGGAAGTCTGGTCAGTGAGTCCCCAGACGGCCATCGTCCGTATGGTCGCTTCGACAGGGGCGGTCCTTGAGTGGGCTGTAGTGGCCGAGCGACTGCCGTGGGCTCTGGAGCAGGTGCACTTGGCGACCTGAATGCTCGAGAGGCGGTGCTACCGTCGGGATCATTCAAGCGCCTCTGTACTCAGATCTTGGAGCGCCAGTTTGGAAGACTGAGGCTGCGGACCCTGCCTCACCTGGGCGGATGCTGACCTGCGGCAAAGCCACCCCGTCACCGGTGTTCCCCGTGGCTCCCCGTTCGGCACCGCCTCACCTGGCACGGCTGTGGCACGCCCGATCCCCTCGATGCGAACTATGGGCGCGACGGTCGCGGAGGTCTGCCGGGCATGTCAGCCGGTCCTCTGGGGCCGCTGGTGGTCAGCCACGGGTTGAGTGGTTGCTGCACTTCGTTGCTGCACAGCACCCGTCCGTAACCTGAGATCACCATCTGTCTCACCGGCTGCGGTGCCAGTTGAGTATGGCTCCGAAAGAGAGCGCTGGAAGCATGCTGAGAGGGGCGGAAACCGAAGTCCAGATCAACAGCCATGCGGTAAATGCCAGCTGCAGCCAGAAGATCGTCCAGAGCCACCATGGCATCGGGCTCCGCACCTTGTTCTTACTTGCCACTGCCCCCACCTCCGAGATGGCCAGACCGTAGCGTACTTGTACGTCATTGCAGTGCCGGCTGGATGGGCACCCGGCCCGGGCGTTCTCACGCGGGTGGCATGGAGAGGCTTTGGGCGGGAGCCGTCATGGGGCGAGAGATCGGGGCCCGTACGCTGGCCGCGGTCCCGGCCGGCGGTCAGCACCTCCGCGTCAGCGGCCGTGCCGCGCCGCCCTCAAGAATGCGAACGGCGTGAACGCCGCTGAGTGGACGCCCCGGGAGCTGCGGCACAGCTTCGTCTCGCTGCTGTCGGACCGCGGGGTCCCGCTGGAGGAGATCTCGCGCCTGGTCGGTCACTCCGGTACCGCCGTCACCGAAGAGGTCTACCGGAGCAGATCCGGCCGGTGATCCAGACGGGGGCGGTCGTGATGGACGGCATCTTCAAGCGCGATCCGAAGCCGTAGACACTCACTTAGACACTCAACAACAAGCAGGGCCGGTCTCCCCACTGGGGAAACCGGCCCTGACCTGCATTTTCCGAAGTCGGGGTGGCGGGATTTGAACCCACGGCCTCTTCGTCCCGAACGAAGCGCGCTACCAAGCTGCGCCACACCCCGGTGTCGTACCGTGGCCTCCGGCCCGGCGCGACGAGGATTACTCTAGCGGACCTCCCGCTGGAGACGAAATCCGGTTTTCGCGGGCGGCTCAGGCGCCCGGCGTCAGGGTGAGCAGGGTGGCCTCGGGCGGGCAGGCGAAGCGGACCGGGGTGTAGCGGTTGGTCCCGCAGCCCGCGGAGACGTGCAGGTAGGAGCGGTGGCCGGCGGCCTCGTGGGTGGACAGGCCCTTGACCCGGTCGGTGTCGATGTCGCAGTTGGTGACCAGGGCGCCGTAGAAGGGGATGCAGAGCTGTCCGCCGTGGGTGTGACCGGCGAGGATCAGCGGGTAGCGGTCGGCGGCGAAGGCGTCGAGCACGCGCAGGTACGGGGCGTGGACGACGGCGAGGGAGAGGTCGGCGTCCGAGTCGGGGCCGCCGGCGACGGCGGCGTAGCGGTCGCGGCGGATGTGGGGGTCGTCGAGGCCCGTGAAGGCGATCTCGATGCCGTCGTCGAGCTTGAGGCGGCCGCGGGTGTTGTTGACCCCGACCCACCCGGCCACGTCGAAGGCGTCGCGGACCTCCTCCCAGGGATTGCGGGCGACGCCGATGGCGGGGTCGTTCTTGCCGTTGAGGCCGTGCTCGCCCCGGACGCGCTCGAGGAGGTAGCGGGCGGGGTTGCGCAGCTTGGGGGCGTAGTAGTCGTTGGAGCCGAAGACGTACGCCCCGGGGAGGTCGAACAGCGGGCCGAGGGCGTCCAGCAGCTCGGGGACGCCGTGGGGGTCGGAGAGGTTGTCGCCGGTGTTCACCACGAAGTCCGGACGCAGCCCGGCCAGCGACTGCAGCCAGCGGCGCTTCTTGTTCTGGCCGCTCACCATGTGGATGTCGGAGAGCTGCAGGACGCGGATCGGCCGCATTCCCGCCGGCAGCACGGGCACCCGCACCCTGCGCAGGCGGAAGGACCGTGCCTCGATTCCGGCGGCGTAGGCCACGCAGGCCGCACCGGCAGCTGTGATGCCCAGGGGTACTCCGTATCGCGCGCGCATGCCCTCCATGGTGGCAGACGGCTCGTCAGGGATAAATTTCCGGCCCTCCCGGCGGCGACCTGGCAGACTCGATGCCATGACCACCACGCTCAAGCAGCGTCTGCACGACGATCTCACGGCTGCCATCAAAGGACGGGACGAGCTGATCTCGTCCACCCTCCGTCTCACCCTCACCGCGATCACCAAGGAGGAGGTCGCGGGCAAGGAGGCGCGCGAGCTCTCCGACGACGAGGTGCTGACGGTGATCGCCCGCGAGGCGAAGAAGCGCCGGGAGGCCGCCGACGCCTTCGAGCAGGGCGGCCGCAAGGAGTCCGCGGAGCGTGAGCTGGCGGAGGGCGAGGTGCTGGGCGCCTACCTGCCGAAGCAGCTGGACGACGCCGAGCTGGCCGGGATCGTCGCCGCGGCGATCACGGAGTCGGGGGCCGAGGGGCCCAAGGCGATGGGCGCGGTCATGAAGATCGTGAACCCGAAGGTCGCGGGCCTGGCCGAGGGCGGCCGGGTCGCCGCCGAGGTGCGCAGGCAGCTCGCGGGCGGCTGACGGCCCGGCGCCGGACCGGCGCCCACGACAGCCCGCGGCGCCCGAGGGCAGCCGACAACGGAAGGGGCGCCGGGACCGATCGGTCCCGGCGCCCCTTCGGCGTCATGTCACGTACGGGGGGATCAGCCCGGCCCGGTGCCGCCCGTCTCGGGGGTGCCGGTCCCGGGGCCGGTGTTGGTCGCGCCGCCGCGGCCGTTGCCGCCGCCGGTGGTGAAGCCGTCGCCTCCGTCGCCGCCACCGAAGATGCCGCCGAAGAGGCCTTCGTCGCCCCCGTTGCCGCCGCCGTTGCCGTTGCCGCCGTTGCCGGGGCCGTCGTCACCGGGGCCGTGGTCGTCATCGTCGCGCGGCTTCTCGGGCTCGCGGATGGCCACCGTCGGGAGGTTCCCGGAACTCGTACCGGTCAGGGCGCCGGACATGGCGTCCCGCCAGATCGGGCCCGGGGTGTCGGCGCCGAAGACCTTGGCGTGGTAGACGCCACCGATGGTGATGTCGGTCATGTGACGCTTGTGGGCCGGGTCGCCGACCCAGACCGCGCCGGCCATGTCGGAGGTGTAACCCACGAACCAGGCGGCGTAGCGCTCGTCGGTCGTACCGGTCTTGCCCGCGCTGTCACGGTCGGACAGGCCCGCCTCCTGGCCGGTGCCGTCCTCGACCACGCCCTTGAGTAGCGTGTTCAGGGTGGCCGCGGTCTGCTCCGTCATGGCCCGCTTGCACTTGCTCTGCGGGACCTTCAGCTTCTTGCCGTTGGCGTCGGTGATCGACTCGATGGCGACGGGGCTGCAGTAGACGCCCTTGTTGGCGAAGGTCGCGTAGGCGTTCGCCATGGTCAGCGGGGACACTTCCTGGCTGCCCAGGGTCAGCGAGGGCACCTGGGTGAGGGCCTTGCCGTTCGCGCGGTCTATCCCCATGGACTTGGCCATCTTGACCACAGGGCAGACGCCGATGTCGCTGATCAGCTGGACGTAGAAGGTGTTGACCGACTTTGCGGTCGCCTCCCTCAGGGAGTACGGGCCCTTCTCGGACTCGTTCTCGTTCTCGACCGTGCTGCCCTCGGTGTTGACCCAGTTGCCGCCGCAGGTGGTGACGGGGCTCGGGTAGGTCATCTTGTACGGCGAGGGGTAGGAGGTCGCCGGGTCGGTGCCCTGCTCGATGGCCGCCGCCGCGGTGATCGGCTTGAAGGTCGAACCGGGCTGGTAGCCGACGCCGCCACCCATGGACTGGTTGACCGAGAGGTTGATCTGCGTCTGGTTCTTCTTGAAGCCGTACGGGCGGGACTGGCCCATCCCGACGATCTTGCCCGTGCCGGGCTGGACCAGGGTCACGGCGGTGGCGACGTCGTCGCTCTTGTACACGTGCCGGCTGATCGAGTCCTGGACGGCCCGCTGCGCCTTCGGGTCGAGGGTGGTGCGGATGGTGAGGCCGCCCTGGTCCCAGCGCTTGGAGCGCTCGCCCTTGGTCTTGCCGAAGGTCTTGTCGCTGAGGAAGACCTGGCGCACGTAGTCGCAGAAGAAGCCGGCGCCGTTCACGGCGGTGATGCAGCCGTTCTTGGGCTGGGTGATCTTGAGACCGAGCGGCTTCTTCTTGCCCTCGTCGGCCTCGGCCTGCGTGATGTCCTTCACGTCGGCCATGCGCTGCAGCACCACGTCGCGGCGCTTCTTGGCCTCTTCCGGGTCGTTCACGGGGTCGTAGCGACTCGGCGACTGGACGAGGCCGGCCAGCAGCGCGGCCTCGGTGAGCGACAGGTTCTTGGCGGACTTGCTGAAGTAGCGCCGGGAGGCGGACTCGACCCCGTAGGCCTGCTCTCCGAAGAACGTGATGTTGAGGTAGTTCTCGAGGATCTTCTGCTTCCCCAGCTCCTGCTCGAGCTGGATGGCGTACTTCATCTCCTTGATCTTGCGACCGAGGGTCTGCTGCGTGGCCTGCTGGACCTTGGTGGGGTCGTCGCCGGCCTCCTCGACGAAGACGTTCTTCACGTACTGCTGCGTCAGGGTGGACGCGCCCTCGGAGACACCGCCCTCCTGGGCGTTCTTGTTGAGCGCGCGCAGGATGCCCTTGACGTCGATGGCGCCGTGCTCGTAGAAGCGGGCGTCCTCGATGGCGACGATGGCCTGCTGCATCGGCTTGCTGATCTTGTCGAGCCCCACGACCCTGCGGTCGCGTGAGTAGACGGTCGCGATCAGGTCGCCCTTGGTGTCCAGGATCTGGGTGCTCTGGGACAGCGGCGGTCGCTTGAGCTCGCCCGGCAGGGAGTCGAAGCCGGCCGCGGTGCCCTTGGCACTCAGTCCGAGCGCCCCCGCCGCGGGGAGGGCGATACCGGCCAGCACGACGCCTGCCAGGACGCTGATGCCCAGGAACTTGGCTGCCTGCTGGGCTGAGCTGGTGCCGCCGCTGCTGGTGGGGCGCGATCGCTTGTGACCCATGGGGTGCAGCTTACGTTGCCATTCTTAAGACGTGGGCATGCTTGTTCGCCTACTCTGTAACAGACAGGCGCGAACACTGCGCACACGTCTGTCCTCCCTCGTCACTCTTGTGGGTGATGAGAACTGCCCGAATTCCTGTCATATGCCAGCCATATGACCTGGATCTCAGGCCCCAGAAGTGGCGAGCTGCCCGTTTTGCGGCAATTCACCCATTCTGCCGGCGGCTCACTCCGTCGGGTGATCTGCCGCGTACCCATAGTCCGTTCGGGCCATTCAAGATTGGGCCTGAAAGGGCTGTTGCGCCGTGCCCACCTTCCGTAACGTCCTCAACTGGCAACGGTGAATATGCCGCTTGCCGCCGTGGGGGAGCCTCGATTCGGGAGAGGACGGCGCCAGCATGAGCAGCTGGGTTACGGACTGGAGTACGCAGGCCGCGTGCCGCACGACGGATCCGGATGAACTTTTCGTCCAGGGAGCGGCCCAGAACAGGGCCAAGGCGGTGTGCACCGGCTGCCCGGTACGCACCGAGTGCCTGGCCGACGCCCTGGACAACCGGGTGGAGTTCGGCGTCTGGGGCGGGATGACCGAGCGGGAACGCAGGGCGCTGCTGCGCCGGCGTCCCACGGTCACCTCGTGGCGCAGGCTGCTGGAGACGGCGCGCACGGAGTACGAGCGCAGCACAGGCGTGCTCCCGCTCGACGACGAGGGCTACGACGAGGGCTACGACGACTACGCCGCCGTCGGCTGACCCTGCGCGAGACGTTCGCCGATCGCGCGCAGGCCCTCGAGGTCGTGCACGTCACCGGGCAGGGCCGCGACGTCCACCATGGGCACGTCCGGGTGCACGGAGACGAAGCGTTCACGGGTGCGCCGTTCGCGCGCGACCAGGTGCATCCGTTCGGCGTGCAGGCGCAGCATGCCGGCGGCGAGGCGGTCGGCGTCCAGCGGGTCCGGGTTCGTGGACCGGCCCGCGTCGGGGTCCTGCGCGGGCGCGGGAACGGCCGGGGAGCCGGTGGGCGATTCGGGAGAGCTCGTGTCCGCACTGTCCGTACTGGGGGTCCCTTCGCCGCCGTCGGCCGTACGGAGTCCAGCTTTCCCGCCGGGCTGATCCACAATGCCGACGCTTTGAAGATTTTCTGCAGATTCGTCAAACTCCCCGGTCAGCCGGGGAGTTGCCGGATTCCCGGCCACGGGGTCGGCGTCGGCGGTGTCAGCGGCGTCAGCGGTATCCGGGTCGTTCGGGTCCTCAGGGTCGCTCAGGTCGTCCAGGGCCTCCGCCGCCGCCAGCGCCCGTTCCGCCGTGAGCTGTGCCGCCCCGCTGCCGTGCACGCGGTTGAGCACCAGCCCGGCGAGCGGCATGTCCTCCGCCGCGAGCCGCTCCACGAAGTACGAGGCCTCCCGCAGCGCGTCCCGCTCCGGCGCGGCAACCACCAGGAACGCCGTGCCGTTCGCCTGGAGCAGCTTGTACGTGGCGTCCGCGCGGGAGCGGAAGCCGCCGAACATCGAATCCATCGCCGCCACGAAGGTCTGTACGTCGCGCAGCAGATGCGCGCCCATGACCTTGCTGAGCGTGCCGGTCATCATCGACATCCCGACGTTGAGGAACTTCACGCCGGCCCGCCCGCCGACCTTCGCGGGAGCCATCAGCAGCCGGATGAAGCGCCCGTCCAGGAAGGACCCCAGCCGCTTCGGGGCGTCCAGGAAGTCCAGCGCCGACCGGCTCGGCGGGGTGTCGACGATGATCAGGTCCCACTCGTCGAGCGCGCGCAGCTGGCCCAGCTTCTCCATGGCCATGTACTCCTGCGTGCCGGCGAAGCCGGCGGAGAGCGACTGGTAGAAGGGGTTGTCCAGGATCGCCCGGGCCCGCTCCTGGTCCGTGTGCTGCAGCACGACCTCGTCGAAGGTCCGCTTCATGTCGAGCATCATCGCGTGCAGCTCACCGCCCGCGGACTCGTCGATCCCGGCGACCTTGCGGGGGGTGTTGTCGAGTTCCGTCAGCCCCATGGACTGCGCCAGCCGGCGCGCCGGGTCGATGGTCAGCACGACGGCCTTGCGCCCGCGCTCGGCGGCGCGGACGCCCAGGGCCGCGGCCGTGGTGGTCTTGCCGACCCCTCCCGAGCCGCAGCAGACGACGATCCGGGTCCTCGGATCGTCGATCAGCGGGTCGATGTCCAATACCGGACTCTCCAGGCTCATGCGACCCCCAGCCCCTGCTTCCGCATATTTTCAGCCAATCTGTACAACCCGCCGAGATCGACCCCGTCGCCCATCAGTTCCAGCTCGTACGCCGGCAGCCCCAGTGAGGCCAGCTCCTCGCGCTGGGCGCGTTCCAGGGCCACGCGCTCCGCGTGCTCGTGCGCCTGGGCCAGCAGCGGGTCGACGAGCCGCTCCGCGAGGCCGCCGCGCCGCGCGCCGCCCAGCCCCGCCTGGGAGAGCGCCTTGGCGATCGCCGTGCGCTGCCCGTCGCGCGCCGAGGCCACGGCCGCGCCGTCCATCACCACCGGGCGCACCATGTTGATGATCACGGCCCCGGTCGGCAGCCCCGCCGCGCGCAGTTCCTCCACGCCGTCCATGGTCTCCTGGACCGGCATCTCCTCCAGGAGGGTGACCAGGTGCACCGCCGTCTCCGGGGACTTCATCACCCGCATCACGGCCTGCGCCTGATTGTGTATCGGGCCGAACCGGGCCAGCCCGGCGACCTCGTCGTTGACGTTGAGGAAGCGGGTGATCCGCCCGGTCGGCGGCGCGTCCAGCACCACCGCGTCGTACGACCGCCAGCCGGCCCGGTCCTTGCGGCGCACGGCCTCGCAGACCTTGCCGGTCAGCAGGACGTCGCGTAGTCCCGGTGCGACGGTGGTGGCGAAGTCGATCGCGCCCAGCTTCTTCAGGGCCCGGCCGGCCCGGCCGAGCTTGTAGAACATGTCGAGGTAGTCGAGCAGCGCCTGTTCGGCGTCGATGGCCAGCGCGTGGACCTCGCCCCCGCCCGGCGCCACCGCGATCTTGCGCTCCTCGTAGGGGAGGGCCTCGGTCTCGAAGAGCTGGGCGATGCCCTGGCGTCCCTCCACCTCCGCCAGCAGCGTCCGCCGTCCCTCGGCGGCGAGGGCGAGTGCCAGCGCCGCGGCGACGGTCGTCTTGCCCGTGCCGCCCTTGCCCGTCACGATGTGGAGCCTCACACCTGCGAGCCTAACCAGTCGAGGGCGGGGCTACGCAGGGGCGGGGCTGTGCCAGGCATTACAGTCCCCTCATGAAGAAGTGGGAATACGCGACCGTGCCGCTGCTGGTGCATGCGACGAAGCAGATCCTGGACACCTGGGGCGAGGACGGCTGGGAGCTCGTCCAGGTCGTGCCGGGCCCGAACAACCCCGAGCAGCTGGTGGCGTACTTCAAGCGGGAGAAGAACGCGTGAGCGGCGTCGAGCAGCGGCTCGCGGAACTGGGGCTGGAGCTCCCCGCCGTGGCCGCGCCGCTCGCCGCGTACGTCCCGGCCGTCCGGTCCGGCGCGTACGTCTACACGGCGGGTCAGCTGCCGCTCGTCGACGGCAAGCTGACCTGCACCGGCAAGGTCGGCGCGGAGGTCACCGCGGACGAGGCCAAGCAGCTCGCCCGCACCTGCGCGCTCAACGCCCTGGCCGCGGTCCGCTCCGTCGTGGGTGACCTCGACCGCGTCAAGCGCGTCGTGAAGGTCGTCGGCTTCGTCGCCTCCGCCCCCGACTTCACCGGGCAGCCGGCCGTCGTCAACGGCGCGAGCGAACTGCTCGGCGAGGTCCTCGGCGAGAAGGGCGTGCACGCCCGCAGCGCCGTCGGTGTGGCCGTCCTGCCGCTCGACGCGCCGGTCGAGGTCGAGATCCAGGTCGAGGTCGAGGACTGACGTCCCGTACCCCTCCGGTGGCCCTCCGGTGGCCCCTCCGGGCCATCGGAGGGGTGTCCGGGCCCGCCCGGCCCGGGCCCTATCGAACATCCCCGCGGAAGCGCATAGCATCCGCCCCATGACCACCACGAACGGCCAGTGGTTCCCGGCGAGCTGGCCCGAGCGCATCCGCGCCCTCACGGCGGGCACCCTGGAGCCCGTCGTACCGCGCCGTGCGGCGACCGTCCTGCTGCTGCGGGACGCCGACGGCGGCCCCGCGGTGCACATGCTGCGGCGCCGGGCCTCCATGGCCTTCGCCGCGGGCGCGTACGCCTATCCCGGCGGCGGGGTGGACCCGCGCGACGAGCGGCCGGTGGCCTGGGCGGGACCCGCACCGCGGAACTGGGCGGCCCGGCTGGGCGAGGGCCTGGACCCCGCCTCCGCGCAGGCGATCGTGTGCGCTGCCGTGCGCGAGACCTTCGAGGAGTCCGGCGTCCTGCTGGCCGGGCCCGACGAAGAGTCCGTCGTCGCGGACACCACCGGCGAGGACTGGGAGGCCGACCGGCGCGCCCTGGTCTCGCGGGAGCTGTCCTTCGCCGACTTCCTCGCCCGCCGCTCCCTGGTGCTCCGCTCCGACCTGCTCGGCCCGTGGGCCCGCTGGATCACCCCGGAGTTCGAGGAGCGCCGCTACGACACCTGGTTCTTCGTGACCGTGCTTCCGCCCGGCCAGCGGACCCGCGACGTGTCGGGCGAGGCGGACCGCACGGTGTGGCTGCGTCCCGCCGAGGCCGTGGCCGGCTACGACCGCGGCGAGATGACCATGCTGCCGCCGACGATCGCGACGCTGCGGGAGCTGCTGCCGTACGACTCGGCCGGCGCGGCCCTCGAGGGCGCCGCGGAGGGGCGCGACCTCACCCCGGTGCTGGCGAGGGCCGGCCTCGTGGGCGACGAGATCGTGCTGACCTGGCCGGGCCACGACGAGTTCACCAAGCGGATGGGAGCCGCCGAATGACCTCGGCCCCGCAGCCCGGCAATCCCCGCGCGGAGGTCGGCGGGCGGGCGACCGCCCGCGCGGTGTGCGTGCTCGCGCCGAACCCCTCGCCGATGACGCTGGACGGCACGAACACCTGGATCGTCTCCGAGCCGGACTCCGAGTTCGCCGTCGTCATCGACCCCGGGCCGCTCGATGAGGGCCACCTGAGCACCGTGGTCTCCACGGCGCACTCCCTCGGCAAGAGGATCGCCCTCACCCTGCTCACCCACGGCCACCCCGACCACGCCGAGGGCGCGGGCCGCTTCGCCGAGCTGACCGGTACGCCGGTGCGCGCACTGGACCCGGCGCTGCGGCTGGGCGACGAGGGCCTGGCCGTGGGTGACGTCGTCACCACGGGCGGCCTGGAGCTGCGCGTCGTGCCCACCCCAGGGCACACCGCGGACTCGCTGTCGTTCCACCTGCCCGCCGACCGGGCCGTGCTCACCGGCGACACCGTCCTCGGCCGCGGCACCACGGTCGTCGCCCACCCCGACGGGCGGCTGGGCGACTACCTGGACTCCCTGCGCCGGCTGCAGGCCCTCACGATGCACGACGGCGTGGCCACCGTCCTGCCGGGCCACGGCCCGGTCCTCGCCGACGCGCGGGGCGCGGTCGAGTTCTACCTCGCGCACCGCGCCCACCGCCTCGCCCAGGTCGAGACGGCCGTGGAGCGGGGCCTCGCGACGCCCTCCGAGGTCGTCGCCCATGTGTACGCGGACGTCGACCGCGCCCTGTGGCCTGCCGCCGAGCTGTCGGTGCGGGCCCAGCTGGACTACCTGTTGGAGCACGGGCTGATCTGACGGCGCGCGCACCGTGCACGGCGAAGGGGCGCCCACCTCGGGGTGGGCGCCCCTTCGTACGCGTACGGGCGTCAGCGCGAGCGCTTGGCCAGCCGCTCGACGTCCAGCAGGATGACCGCCCGCGCCTCCAGGCGCAGCCAGCCGCGGCCCGCGAAGTCGGCGAGGGCCTTGTTGACCGTCTCGCGGGAGGCGCCCACCAGCTGGGCGAGTTCCTCCTGCGTGAGGTCGTGGACGACGTGGATGCCCTCCTCGGACTGCACGCCGAAGCGGCGCGACAGGTCCAGCAGCGCCTTGGCGACACGGCCCGGGACGTCGGAGAAGACGAGGTCCGACATGACGTCGTTGGTGCGCCGCAGGCGCCGGGCGACGGCGCGCAGCAGGGCGGTGGAGACCTCGGGCCGGACGTTGAGCCACGGCTGCAGGTCGCCGTGGCCGAGGCCGAGCAGCTTCACCTCGGTCAGCGCGGTGGCGGTGGCGGTGCGCGGGCCGGGGTCGAAGAGCGACAGCTCACCGATCAGCTCGCCGGGGCCCACGACGGCGAGCATGTTCTCGCGCCCGTCGGGGGAGGTGCGGTGCAGCTTCACCTTGCCCTCGGTGACGACGTACAGCCGGTCCCCGGGTTCCCCCTCGTGGAACAGCGAGTCGCCACGCGCGAGCGTGGCCTCCGTCATGGAGGCGCGCAGTTCAGCGGCCTGCTCATCGTCGAGCCCCGCGAATAGCGGTGCGCGCCGCAGAACGTCGTCCACGAGCTCTCTCCTTGTCGACATCGCTGGGTCGGTCCCCATCATGCCCGACAGCAAAAACAGTGCGATCAATCACAAGTCTGTCTTATGTGCTCGTGTGATTGTGTTCCGGGGGTCCGTTTGGGGGCCGGATCGCGGCTCTCCAGGGCGATTGTCGGTGGCGAGGCTTAGGCTGGCCGGGTGTCCGATACGCCAAGTGCGCAGAAGAAACGGCAGGGTGGCGGGGCCAGGAGGGTGACCGCCGCCGCGGATTCCGCTGTGAGCGAACAGGGTCCCCGCAAGACCTCCACGGCCCGCGCGCGGGCGTCCCGCAAGCCCGAGTCGCGGCTCGCGATGGTGCGCAGGGCCCGCCGGATCAACCGCGAGCTCGCCGAGCTGTACCCGTACGCCCACCCCGAGCTGGACTTCGAGAACCCCTTCCAGCTGCTCGTCGCCACGGTCTTGTCGGCCCAGACGACCGACCTGAGGGTCAACCAGACCACCCCCGCGCTGTTCGCCGAGTACCCGACGCCCGAGGAGCTGGCGGCCGCCGACCCGGAGGAGCTGGAGCGGATCCTCCGCCCCACCGGCTTCTTCCGCGCCAAGGCGCGGGCGCTGCTCGGCCTGTCGGCGGCGCTCCGCGACACCTTCGGCGGCGAGGTGCCCGGTCGGCTGGAGGATCTGGTCACGCTGCCGGGCGTGGGCCGCAAGACGGCCAACGTGGTGCTCGGCAACGCCTTCGGCGTCCCCGGCCTCACCGTGGACACCCACTTCCAGCGGCTGGTCCACCGCTTCGGCTGGACCACGGCGAAGGAGCCGGAGAAGATCGAGCAGGACGTCATGGCGATCTTCCCGAAGAGCGAGTGGACGATGGTCTCGCACCGGCTGATCTTCCACGGCCGTCGGATGTGCCACGCCCGCCGCCCCGCCTGCGGCGTCTGCCCGATCGCACCGCTGTGCCCGTCGTACGGCGAGGGCGAGACGGACCCCGAGAAGGCGAAGAAGCTGCTCAAGTACGAGATGGCCGGCGGCCCCGGGCAGCGGCTCAAGCCGCCGCCGGGGTTCCCGGGCAAGGCGGCACCGCCGCTGGAGGTGGAGTGACGCAGGCACGACCCGATATCGAGGACGTCACGCTCGACCGCGAGGGGCTGCCGACCTGGCTCGGCCCGGTGGTCCGCGCGGTCGACGCCGTACGGCCCGAGCAGCTCAGCCGCTTCCTGCCGCCGCCGAGCGGCGGCCGGCCCTCCGCCGTCCTCATCCTCCTCGGCTCCGGCGCCGAGGGGCCCGAACTGCTCCTGATGGAACGGGCGGCCTCGCTGCGCTCGCACGCGGGGCAGCCCTCCTTCCCGGGCGGTGCCCTCGATCCCGAGGACGGCGACCCGGAGGGCGAGGGCCCGCTGCGGGCCGCGCTGAGAGAGGCCTGGGAGGAGACCGGCCTCGACCCCTCGGGGGTGCAGGTCTTCGGGGTGCTCCCGCGGCTCTACATCCCGGTGAGCGATTTCGTCGTGACGCCGGTCCTCGGCTGGTGGCGTACGCCGTCCCCGGTGGGAGCGGTCGATCCGGCCGAGACCGCACGGGTGTTCACCGTCCCCGTGGCGGATCTCACCGATCCCGCCAACCGCGCCATGGTGACCCATCCCAGCGGCTTCCAGGGGCCCGCGTTCCTGGTGCAGGGCGCCCTGGTGTGGGGCTTCACCGCGGGGCTCATCGACCGGATCCTGCACCACGCGGGCTGGGAACGACCCTGGGATCGTGCAAAGACGGTCCCGCTGGGTTGATCCTCCATGAGACGGTGTCCCGGTGAATGTGCTGGACATCGTGCTCCTGTTGGCCGCCGTGTGGTTCGCGATCGTGGGCTACCGTCAGGGATTCATCGTCGGCGTGATGTCGGTGGTCGGGTTCCTCGGCGGTGGTCTGGTCGCGGTCTACGTACTGCCCGCGATCTGGAACGCGGTCACCGACAACTCCCAGCCCGGCACGGTGGCGGTCGTCGCCGCGGTGGTCCTGATCATCGTGTGCGCGTCGGTGGGCCAGGCCTTCACCACGCACCTCGGCAACAAGGTCCGCACACACATCAGCTGGTCACCCGCGCGGGCGATCGACGCGGTGGGCGGCGCCCTGGTGAACGTCCTGGCGATGCTGCTGGTCGCCTGGCTCATCGGCTCCGCGCTCGCCACCACGACCACGCTGCCCAGCCTCGGCCGTGAGGTCCGCTCCTCCCGGGTGCTGCTGGGGGTGGCGCAGATCGTGCCGCGCGAGGCCGACAACTGGTTCGCCGACTTCAGTTCGGTGCTCGCGCAGAACGGACTGCCCCAGGTCTTCTCACCGTTCGGCAACGAGCCCATCACCGCCGTTCCCGCCCCCGACCCGGCGCTCGCCGACAGCGCGGTCGTCGGCCGCGCGCGGCGCAGCATCGTCAAGGTCGTCGGCACGGCACCGAGCTGCGGCAAGGTGCTGGAGGGCACCGGCTTCGTCTTCGCGCCGCACCGGGTGATGACCAACGCCCACGTCGTCGGCGGCGTCGACAACCCGACCGTGCAGATCGGCGGCGAAGGCCGGGTGTACGACGGCAAGGTCGTGCTCTACGACTGGCAGCGCGACATCGCGGTCATCGACGTACCGTCCCTGGAAGCGCCCGCGTTGTCCTTCAGCACCACGGACGCCCGGTCACGGGACGACGCCGTCGTCGCCGGTTTCCCGGAGAACGGCGGCTTCGACGTGCGTGCCGCCCGCGTGCGCGGCCGCATCCCCGCCTCGGGCCCGGACATCTACCACCGGGGCACGGTCGAGCGCGACGTCTACTCGCTGTACACGCTGGTCCGCCAGGGCAACTCCGGCGGACCGCTGCTCACCCCCGAGGGGAAGGTGTACGGCGTGGTGTTCGCCAAGTCCCTCGACGACGCGGACACCGGATACGCCCTGACGGCGGACGAGGTCCAGCAGGACGTCCGGGCCGGGCGTACGGCGAACCGGCAGGTCGACACCCAGAGCTGTGCCCTGTAGGCCGTCCGGGGAGCCGCCCGGCCGGTGAGGGGCCGCGCGCGGTCAGTCGCTGCGGGTATGCCTCAGCCGGGCGCCCACCCAGCGGGCGCGGCGCCTGAGGATGTGAGGAATGCCGAGTCGGGAGCCTCCGGACCGATGGTCCGGGGCCTGCGTCCCGGTGGTGATCCGCGCTCCGTTGGCGCGGCGGTCGCGTGACACGTCACGGTAGTCGTGCGTCCAGCCCATACCGAGCTGTCTGCCCGGGGTCCATGGTCGGTAACCGCCTGGCGGTCCATCAGTTGGCCTATGCGCCCGGCATTTGGCCGATCGTCATACGGGATTAACGATCCGGCTCCGGGTCCTTGAGCCAGTTGACCAGCTCGGTCGAGAACGCGGCCGGATCCTCCTCGTGGGGGAAGTGCCCCAGCCCGTCGAAGAGCCGCCAGCGGTACGGCGCCTCCACGTACTCCCCGCTGCCCGCGGCGTGCCGGGCCCGCATCGCCGGGTCGAGCGAACCGTGCAGGTGCAGGGTGGGCACCCGCACCGGACGCTTCATGCGCCGGTTGAACTGGAAGCCGTCCACCCGGGCCAGCGAGCGCACCATCCAGCGGTAGGGCTCGATCGAGCAGTGCGCCGTCGACGGGATGAGCATCGCCCTGCGGTAGGCGTCCACCGTCTCGTCCTCCGGCAGCCGGGGCCCCGACCAGTCCCGCAGCAGCCGTCCCACCAGCGCCGCGTCGTCCGCGACCAGCTGCCGCTCCGGGACGAACGGGCGCTGGAACCCCCACACCTGGCCGCCGGCCGCGCTGTGCCGCAGATCCGTCAGCATCGCCGCGCGCCAGCGCCGCGGGTGCGGCATCGAGCACACCGCGAGCCGCCGGACGAGCTTGGGCCGCATCGCCGCCGCCGTCCAGGCCAGGTAACCGCCGAGGTCGTGCCCGACCAGCGCGGCGTCCGGCTCGCCGAGCGAGCGGATCACGCCGGTGACGTCGAGCGCCAGATTGGCGGGGTCGTAGCCGCGGGGTGTGCGGTCGCTGCCGCCCACCCCGCGCAGGTCCATCGCGACGGCGCGGAAGCCCGCGTCGGCCAGCGCGGTCAGCTGGTGCCGCCAGGTCCACCAGAACTGCGGGAAGCCGTGCAGCAGCAGCACCAGGGGGCCGTCACCGAGCTCGGCGATGTGGAAGCGGGCGCCGTTCGCGGCGACGTCCCGGTGGGTCCAGGGCCCGTCGATGTGTACCACCGGGGAACTGCCAGCGAACGTCATGCCCTGAGCGTGTCACACCTTGACCGCCACCGTGGTCTCCGTCCCGCCGGAGGGGGCGCTCCGCGGGTGCGGCTTGACCCCCTGCAGCACTGCCGCGGTCTCCTTCGCCGAGGCGATGCTGCGCTCCGGCTTCTTGATCTTCTTGAACTTCGAGCGCGCCGTCAGGCCGAGCAGACCGGCCAGCACCAGGTAGGCCCCGCCGACGATGAGGAACGACCAGGCGAGGCCGAGCCCCAGGTTGTGGATGCCGTACGCCGCCGCGAAGCTCAGCACCGGCAGCGAGAAGAGCGCCAGGATGCCGGCCGCGCCCACCGCGCCACCGCCGATGCCGGCGCGCTTGACGTCCTGCCTCAGCTCCGCCTTGGCGAGGGCGATCTCCTCGTGGACCAGCTCGGACAGGTCCGCCGTCGCCGAGGCGAAGAGCTGACCGAGGCTGCGGCTTCCGTTGGGGCTCACGGTCACCCCCACGTTCACGGGCTCGTCCGCACGGCTCATCGGGTCCTCCGTCGTCGTCATGGTGCGTCAGTCGTCATCCGGGGCAAACGGGTTACCCCCCGATCATGCCCGACTCATCCTCGCCGGTGTCCCCGGAGCGCGCCACTTCCGCCAGCCTGCGGTGCTCGGCCGCCTTGGCCTCGTGGATCGCGGCCATGCGCAGGTGGAACTCGGGGTCCGCCCACTTGTAGACGTCCGGGACGCCGTCCCGGTCCTCGTCGCGCTCCTCGTCCTCGCACATGCGGCGGTACTTGTCGTTGCGGAGCTTGAGCAGCACCGCGGCGAGCACCGCGGAGGTCAACGAGCCGATCAGGACGGCCGCCTTGACCTCCTCGGTCAGCACCTGGTCGCCCTCGAAGGCCAGCTCGCCGATGAGCAGGGAGACCGTGAAGCCGATCCCCGCGAGCGTGGCGACGGCCAGGACGTCGGCCCAGGCCAGCTCGGGGTTGAGCTCCGCGCGGGTGAAACGCGCCGCCAGCCAGGTGCCGCCGAAGACCCCGACCGCCTTGCCGACCACCAGCCCCAGCACCACGCCCAGTGTCTCGGGACGGCCGAACACCTCGGCGAGCGCGCCGCCGGCGATCGGCACCCCCGCGGAGAACAGGGCGAAGAGCGGCACGGCCAGTCCGGCCGAGAGCGGCCGTACGAGGTGCTCGATCCGCTCTCCGGGGGACCGCTCCTCGCCCTCGCGGCGGTGGCAGCGCAGCATCAGGCCCATGGCGACGCCCGCGATCGTGGCGTGGACCCCGCTGGCGTGCATCAGCGCCCAGTTGACGAGCGCGAGCGGTACGTACACGTACCACCCGTGCACCTCCTTGCGGAGCAGCAGCCGGAACAGCACGAGCCCGGCGAGTGCCAGGGCCAGTGCCACGAGGTTGATGCCCGAGGTGAAGAAGACCGCGATGATCAGGATCGCGAAGAGGTCGTCCACGACCGCCAGGGTCAGCAGGAACGCGCGCAGCGCGGACGGCAGCGCGGTGCCGAGCACGGCCAGCACCGCCAGGGCGAACGCGATGTCGGTCGCCGTCGGCACCGCCCAGCCCTGCAGGGAACCGCCGCCGGCGGCGTTGACCACCGCGTACACGAGCGCGGGCGCCGCCATGCCGCACACGGCGGCGATGACGGGGAGCGCCGCCGCCGAGGGACGGCGCAGTTCGCCCGCGACGAGTTCCCGCTTGAGCTCGATGCCGGCGACGAAGAAGAAGACCGTCAGCAGCCCGTCGGCGGCCCAGTGGCCCACGGACAGGTCCAGATGGAGCGATCCGGGACCGAAGGTGAAGGCGACGGTGGACCGGTACGAGGCGCTGAGCGGGCTGTTCGCCCAGATCAGCGCGACGACGGCGGCCAGCAGCAGGATCACGCCGCCCACGGTCTCCGTCCGCAGCGCGTCGGCGACGAAGTTGCGCTCGGGGAGGGACATCCGGCCCAGGAAGACGGAACGGCGGCGGTTGGTCGCGGTCACGGGGAGTGGACCTCCGGTCGGGCTCGGCATGGCTCGTCACCTTGCCGACCAGACTTCCCGGCACGCCCCGAATCACTGTCGCGTTCCTTACGCGTTCAGCAGTTTACCGGGTCGGCGCCGGAGCCTCCGGCGTTCCTCACATTACGGACAATCGCCGGGCGTCGCAGGAGTGTCCCGCACCGCCGGGAAAGGCGAAGAGGCCCCCGGAGGGGCCTCTTCGGTGCGGTGACGGGGACCGGTCAGTCCTCGCCGCCGGCGCTCGGGAGCTTCGACTGGATGAGGTCCATGACCGAGGAGTCCGTCAGGGTGGTGACGTCCCCCAGCTCCCGGTTCTCGGCGACGTCGCGGAGCAGACGCCGCATGATCTTGCCGGAGCGGGTCTTCGGCAGCTCCGCCACCGTGAGGATCCGCTTCGGCTTGGCGATCGGGCCGAGCGTCTTGGCGACGTGGTCGCGCAGCGCGGCGATCAGCTCGTCGCCGTCCTCGGACGCGGCGGTGCCGCGCAGGATGACGAAGGCGACGATGGCCTGTCCGGTGGTGGCGTCGGCGGCGCCGACCACGGCCGCCTCGGCGACCTTCGGGTGCGAGACGAGGGCCGACTCGACCTCGGTGGTCGAGATGTTGTGGCCCGAGACGAGCATGACGTCGTCCACCCGGCCCAGCAGCCAGATGTCGCCGTCCTCGTCCCTCTTGGCGCCGTCGCCGGCGAAGTAGCGCCCCTCGAAGCGGGACCAGTAGGTGTCCAGGTAGCGCTGGTCGTCGCCCCAGATGGTGCGGAGCATCGACGGCCACGGCTCGGTGAGGACGAGGTAGCCGCCGGAGCCGTTGGGCACCTCGTTGGCGTCGTCGTCCACGACGGTGGCGCAGATGCCGGGCAGCGGACGCTGCGCGGAGCCGGGCTTGGTCTCCGTCACGCCGGGCAGCGGGGAGATCATCATGGCGCCGGTCTCGGTCTGCCACCAGGTGTCCACGATCGGGCAGCGGCCGCCGCCGATGTGCTCGCGGTACCAGATCCACGCCTCGGGGTTGATCGGCTCGCCGACGCTGCCCAGGACGCGCAGCGAGGAGAGGTCGAACTTGGCGGGGATGTCGTCGCCCCACTTCATGAAGGTGCGGATCGCCGTGGGGGCGGTGTAGAGGATCGTGACCCCGTACTTCTGGACGATCTCCCAGAAACGGCCCTGGTGCGGGGTGTCCGGGGTGCCCTCGTACAGCACCTGGGTGGCGCCGTTGGCCAGCGGGCCGTAGACGATGTACGAGTGGCCGGTGACCCAGCCGACGTCGGCGGTGCACCAGTAGACGTCGGTCTCCGGCTTCAGGTCGAAGACGGCGTTGTGGGTGTAGGCGGTCTGCGTCAGGTAGCCGCCGGAGGTGTGCAGGATGCCCTTGGGCTTACCGGTGGTGCCGGAGGTGTAGAGGATGAAGAGCGGGTGCTCGGCCTCGAAGGCCTCCGGGGTGTGCTCGGCGGACTGGCCGTCGACGAGTTCGTGCCACCACACGTCGCGGCCCTCGGTCCACGCGACCTCCTGGCCGGTACGCCGGACGACCAGCACCTTCTCCACGCCGGCGGAGCGGGCGACTGCGTCGTCCACGGCGGGCTTCAGGGCGGAGGGCTTGCCGCGGCGGTAGCCGCCGTCGGCGGTGATGACCAGCTTGGCGTCGGCGTCGTCGATGCGGGCGGCCAGCGCGTCGGCGGAGAAGCCGCCGAAGACCACCGAGTGCGCGGCGCCGACGCGGGCGCAGGCCAGCATCGCCACGACGGTCTCGGGGATCATGGGCATGTAGATCGCGACCCGGTCGCCGGCCGTCACACCCAGCGCGGTCAGGGCGTTCGCGGCACGGCTCACCTCATCCTTGAGCTCGGCGTAGGTGATGGCCCGGCCGTCACCGGGCTCGCCCTCGAAGTGGATCGCCACGCGGTCGCCGTTGCCGGCCTCGACGTGCCGGTCGACGCAGTTGTAGGCGACGTTCAGGGTGCCGTCGGCGAACCACTTCGCGAACGGCGGGTTGGACCAGTCCAGGGTCTCGGTCGGCTCCTTCGCCCAGGTCAGCCGGCGGGCCTGCGCCGCCCAGAAGCCCAGTCGGTCGTCACCGGCCTGCTGGTAGGCCTCCGCGGTCACATTGGCACCGGCCGCCAGCTCGGCGGGCGGAGCGAACCGGCGCTCCTCCTTCAAAAGGTTGGCCAGGCTCTCGTTGCTCACGCCGTGCTCCTTCGCAGGGTGTCCTCTTGTGTCCCATGGCATAGCTCACCAGCCGGAGGGGCGGAATGACAAGGGTTCGCGACGAAAATTGGTTTAGACCTGTCGCGGTGAAGCGTCCGCACACGGCTCCGGCCCGCCGGCGGGTGCGCGGCGGGCCGGGACGGGTGGGCCACCCGGTGCGGGCGGCCCGGGTCAGACCGTGTCGAGAACTTCCGGCCGTACCGCGGCGAACGTGCCGCTCGCGGCGTCGAGGACGTAGGCCTGGGCCTCGGCGACGTGGAAGTACATGCCGTGCAGTTGCAGCGACCCCTCCGCCACCCTGCGGGCGACGCAGGCGTGGGCCATCAGGTGGTCCAGCTGCTGCACCACGTTGACGAGGCAGAGCCGTTCGAGGTCGTCGGCCACCGGGCGGTCGGCGAGGGCGACCTCGCCGCGTCCGGGCCGGCCGATCCGCTCCAGCCGGGCGAGGCTCGGGCGGCCGTGGCGCAGCCAGCGGGCCAGCGGGGTCTGCGCCCCCGGCTCGTGGCCCGCCCCGCTCAGCAGCGCCTGCATGGCGCCGCACCCGGAGTGCCCGCACACCGTGATGCTGCCGACCTTCAGCACCTCCACCGCGTACTCGATGGCAGCGCCCACCGAGTCGCAGGAGGCCTCGGCGCCGGGCGGCGGCATCAGATTGCCCACGTTGCGCACGGTGAACAGGTCGCCCGGCCCGCTGGAGGTGATCATGCTGGTGACCAGGCGGGAGTCGGCGCAGGTGAGGAAGAGCTGGGTGGGCCGCTGCCCTTCGCGGGCGAGCCGCGCCAGCTCGTCCCTGACCAGGGGCGCCGTGTTGCGCTGGAAGGCGCTGAGCCCGCCCACCAGTTGCCCGGCTGCCCCCGCCGCGCTGCCCGGCTTGGTGCAGTGGTGGTTGCGCCACGGCGTCCAGGGGCGGCAGGCGTGCGTGCTGGACGGGACCGTGATCGGGGTGCCCGACCGGCCCGTGAGCGTCGCCCAGCCGCCGCGCGTCCGGTGGCCGTCGCACCAGTGCTGCAGCGACTCGTACGCCGCGTGGTCCATGAAGGAGCCGTCCAGGGTGATCACGGCGCTGGCCTCGTCCGGTACCTCCGCCAGCGCCCGGGTCAGCCGGGGCACCGCGAGGAAGGTCAGCTGCCCTCGTACGTGCACCTGGTGGACGCCGGCCTCCTCCGTCACCGTGATCCGGGTGTGCGTGAGCCTGCGCAGCGACAGGAAGACGGCCACCGCGATGCCGGTCATCACCCCCTCCAGCACGCCGAGCAGCAGCACCGCGCCGAGCGTCGCCGCGTAGACCGGGAACTCCCGGTGCCGCTGGACGTGCTTGATGTGCGCGAAGCTCACCATCTTCATCCCCACCACCATGACCAGGGCGGCGAGGGCGGCGAGCGGGATGTGCTCCAGCAGCCCCGCCAGCAGCCCGGCGCACAGCAGCACCCACACCCCGTGCAGCGTCGTGGCCCGGCGTGTCCGGGCGCCCGCGGCCACGTTCGCCGAGCCGCGGATCGCGCCGCCGGCCACCGGCAGCCCGCCGAGCAGGCCCGAGAGCACGTTGGACGTGCCCTGCCCGAGCAACTCCCGGTTCAGGCGGGCCGGGACGGCGTCCCCGGGCTTGCCGCGCCCGGAGCGCAGCTTGTCGATCGCCACCGCCGACAGCAGCGACTCCATGCTCGCGACCAGGGTGACGGTCAGGACGGCGGCGGCGATGCCGAGCACCGGCCCGTGCGGCAGCCCGGGAAGCGCCACCGCGTGCCAGGCGGGCAGGTCGACCCGCGGCACCACGATGGGAACGCCGACGGCGGTCGCCGCCGCGATGGCGGCGAGGGGCGCCGGGACCGCGCGCAGGGCCCTGCAGGCCCGCCCCGGAAGGCGTGGCCAGCCGACCAGCACGGCCACCGTCACCGCCGCGATCAGCAGAGCGCCCGGGTGCGGGGACGACAACTGCTGCGGCAGGGCGGCCAGATTGGTGAGCGCCGAGCTGTCCGGGTTCGCGCCGAGCACGACATGGAGCTGGGCGAGCGCGATGGCGGCGCCGATGCCCGCCAGCATGCCGTGCACGATCGCCGGGCTGACGGCGAGCGCCGCACGGGCCACCCTCAATGTGCCCAGGGCGAGTTGGGCGAGCCCGGCCAGCACGGTGATGGCGCACGTGGTGCGCCAGCCGTAGCGGTGGACGAGCTCGGCGGTGACCACCACCAGGCTGGTGGCGGCGCCGCTGACCTGGAGCGGCGCACCGCCCATCAGCCCCACGACGATGCCGCCGACGGCGGCGGCGATCAGCCCCGACTGCAGCGGGGCGCCGGTGGCCAGGGCGATGCCCAGCGAGAGTGGGACGGCGATCAGGAAGACGGTGATCGAGGCCGACAGGTCGTGCCGCCAGACGGCGGCGGACCCTTCGTCGGGGCGGGGCGGTGGTGGCAGATCCCGCGGTGGGGTCTGCGACTGCTGCGTCTGAGGTTCTGGCGTGGCGTGCATGTTCCCGTCTCCTCCGGGGCGGCGCGGCTGCGTTCGGCTGGTGCGCGTACGCGGTCGTGGTCACGGCTGTTGCGGCGGGTGCTCTCGGCCCTGAAAGTAACGGACTGTGATTGTTTGATTACTCTCAAGAGTCAGTAAATGGAGAGTAATGCAGATAAAGGGCCCATGGATGAGGATTCGCCCGAACGGGCGAACGATTACCCGGTGAGGGTGAACCGTTCGCCCAGGACGAAGCCGGGGTCGACCTGCGAGGCGAGGTCCGCGCCGGTCCGTGCGTTGCCCCAGCTCTCCGCGTTCTTGAGGTGGAAGTGGACCATCTGGCGGGTGTAGCGCCCCCAGTCCCGCCGCTCGTACGAGGCGTCCGCGGCGTCGCGCATCGCGCGCAGTGCGGCGCGGTTGGGCTCCTCCAATTCCCCGAAGCGCGGCGGGCGGCCCTTCTCCATGGCGCGGACCCAGTCCGAGTGCCCGACGGTGACCAGCAGGTCGTCGCCCACGTGCGAGCGCAGGAAGTCCACGTCGTCCGGGCCCTGCACCTTGTTGCCGACGACGTGCAGGGCGACCCCGAAGTCCCGGGCGTACTCCTTGTACTGGCGGTAGACCGCGACTCCCTTGCGGGTCGGCTCGGCGACCAGGAAGGTCATGTCGAAGCGGGTGAACATGCCGGAGGCGAAGGAGTCGCTGCCGGCCGTCATGTCGACGACGACGTACTCCTCGCGGCCGTCGACCAGATGGTTGAGGAACAGCTCCACCGCCCCGACCTTCGAGTGGTAGCAGGCCACCCCCAGGTCCGACTCGTTGAAGGGGCCGGTGACCATCAGCCGCGCCCCGCCGCCGTCGAGTGCGACGGGCCGGGCGCAGGCGGCGTAGACCGGGTTGTCCTCGGTGACCCGCAGCAGGCGGGAGCCCTCACCGGGCGGGGTGGTCTTGATCATCGTCTCCGCGGACGCGATCCGCGGGTTGGCGCCGCGCAGGTACTCCTTGATCTCCGGGAGGTGGGCGCCCATCGCCGGAAGGGCGGCGGCAGCCTCCTCGTCGAGGCCGAGCGCCGGGCCGAGATGCTGGTTGATGTCGGCGTCGACGGCGACGACGGGGACGTGGGCGGCTGCCAGGTGGCGGATGAACAGGGAGGACAGCGTGGTCTTGCCGCTGCCACCCTTTCCGACGAAAGCGATCTTCATGTTCGTTAAGCGTAGTGACGGGGTCTTCCTGCCGGGGCCTCCGCCGCGGGAGTTCACCCGTCGGTGGGCATCCGGCGTACTTACCGGTCGCTTCCGTGCTCCTTCCGTGCCTCTTCCGGGCCGCTCATGGGCCCCTTCCTGCCCTCCGCCCGGCGCGGCACGGGCGCCCGCGGTCCGCGTGACGATGCCCACTCGCCCACCGGGGCGGCGCCAGGGGTGCGTAGGGTCGTGCGTATGGGTACGACAGCTGATCCGCTCGCCGTCCTCGGTTCGCTCCCCGGTGTCGCCGAGTCGGTGGACTCCGTACGGAAGGCCGTGGACCAGGTCTACGGGCACCGGGTGATGCGCCGCCGCTCCGACGAGGTGTCCTCGGAGGCGGCGCTGCGCGGCGCCCGCGGTTCCGCGGCGCTTTCCGGCGCCGACTGGGCGCTGGAAGAGGTGCGCAGGCGCAGCGACTTCTCCTCCGACGACGAGTCGCGCGCGGTGGGCGCCGCGCTGCGGCTCACCGCCGAGGCCGGGCAGTTGCTCTCCGTCTGGCGGCAGTCGCCGCTGCAGGCGCTGGCCCGGCTGCACCTTGTCGCGGCCGGCGGCACCTCGCCGGACGAGACGGTCGGCCGCCCGCGGCAGACGGGCGAGAAGGTCGAGGAGCCGCTCCTGGACGTCGCCGAATTCCCGCTGCCCGAAGCCGCGGAGGTCGTCGCCCGCCTCGACGGGCTCGCCGACCTGCTGCTGTCGGGCAGCGAGGCGCCGGCGCTGGTCGTCGCCGCGGTCGTGCACGGCGAGCTGCTGTGCCTGCGGCCGTTCGGCTCGTACAACGGCCTCGTGGCGCGGGCCGCGCAGCGCGTCGTCCTCGTCGGGAGCGGTCTGGACCCCAAGTCCATCTGCCCGGCGGAGGTCGGCCACGCCGAACTCGGCCGCGCGGGCCATCTGAAGGCGCTCCGGGGCTACGCCTCCGGCACGCCCGACGGCATGGCGGCCTGGATCTCGCACTGCGGGCAGGCCGTGGGCCTGGGTGTACGGGAGAGCGTGGCGGTCTGCGAGGCCCTGCAGCGCGGCGCTGCGTAGGCGCCGTCCCGGACGTGGTCACGGGGGTCCCGGGCATCGGCCCTGCCGCCCTCGGGTATCCGCGGCACAAGGCTGCGGCGGCACCGCGCGGGTGCCGCCGCTGGCACGACCGTCGGGTTACCAGGCGTGCACGATATCTGCCCATCAGGTCGGGAGCTTTGCCCGTCACCTGGTGCGGCCGACCCGGTCAGCGGGTCTGCGTCGCGTGGGTGCCCAGCCGTCGTGCTCGGTCCGTGGGGCCTGATTCGACGGGGTTCCTCGCGGAAGTCCGTGGTCTCGCGGGCCGTACAACCTTTGTACCGCGCCTTCGGGGGAACCGGAACCCTTCGCCGCAGTTCTTTGCATACGAGGTCTGATCGGTGCGATCTGTGCGAAGCGGGCGTTCCGGTGCCCATCAGGACAGTGCGGGCCTGCGTCGCCGGGCCGCGTACCAGACGAGTCCCGCCGTGGCGGCGGCCGCGCCGACCGCGGCCAGCGCCAGCACCGGTCCCGAGGGCATCGTCAGCGCGGGCACCCGCTGGTGCAGCCGGACGGGGCGGCTGAAGGTGAGCATCGGCCATTCGCGTGACGCCGCCTCCCGGCGCAGCCCGCGGTCGGGGTTGACCGCGTACGGGTGGCCGACGGACCCGAGCATCGGGACGTCGGTCACCGAGTCGCTGTAGGCGAAGGAGCGCTTGAGGTCGTAGCCCTCGATCGCGGCGAGTTCGGTGATGGCGCGTGCCTTGGCCGGTCCGTAGACGTAGTGCTCGATCCGGCCGGTGTAGCAGCCGTCCTCGACCGCCATCCGGGTGGCGATGACGTGGTCCGCGCCGAGCATCTCGCCGATTGGCTCGACGACCTCGGCGCCCGAGGCGCTGACGATGACGACGTCGCGGCCGGCCAGGTGGTGCTCCTCGATGAGGGAGGCGGCCTCGTCGTAGATGATGGGGTCGATGAGGTCGTGGAGGGTCTCGGCCACGATCTCCCGCACCTGCTGCACGTTCCAGCCGCGGCACATGTCGGAGAGGTACTTTCGCATCCCCTCCATCTGGTCGTGGTCCGCGCCGCCGAGCAGATAGACGAACTGGGCGTACGCGGTTCGCAGCACGGCGCGGCGGTTGATGAGGCCGCCTTGGTAGAACGGCCTGCTGAACGCCAAGGTGCTCGACTTGGCGATCACCGTCTTGTCGAGATCGAAGAACGCGGCGGTGCGCGGCGACAGGTGGTTTTCCACGAGGACGAGCATAGGGACCCACCATTCGGCGTAAGCTCCTGCGCGTGGGTTTGCCTGAGAAGGCCTTCGGGTACACCATGGAAGTCACGGATCGTTCGCGACCGTGCTAACCCGGTCTGGCTCCTCCCCCCCCGAGTCGGACCGTGGGGACGACCCCCGCTCTCCCCCCCGGCGGGGGTCGTCGCATGTCCGGGGGCATATTCAGGCCATGTGTCAGAACGCGCCCGGCGTGTGATCGGCCCCCCGCGGTTTCCGCGGGGGGCCGATCCTTTTCCCTGCGTCGCTACGGTGAGTGACGGATCACATTCGTTGTGCTGCCCGGCGGAAGCCACTCGCGCGGGTGGCGGAGATATCCACAACGGCCGGGTTATCCACGGATTACCACCAAGATCATCAATTTTCGGCGACTCGCGAGACTCTGGCGGCAAATGCCGCGCCGGAGATGTGTCCGGTGCATGGGCCCGATACCGGCGGGACCCGCCGGAACGAGCGAGGGGGATGTCGTGGTGGCCGAATCATTCAACGGTGAAACAAAAGGAACGTGCGACGGGCGGGTGTCCGGGCGCGCATCGGCCCGGCCGCGCGGGAAGGACGACCCCGGCTGCGGCCCGCTCATCGTCACCGAGGACGGGGCCCTCCTGGACGACCTGCTGCGACTGTGCGCCGCGGCGGGCGCCGAACCGGAGGTCGCCTTCGGGGTCCCGCCGGCGCCGGGCAGCTGGGAGGGCGCCCCGCTGGTGCTGATCGGCGCCGCGGACACCCGCCGCGTGCCGGGTACGGCGCGGCGTCGCCGGGGCGTTCTCCTCGTCGGCCGGGACCTGGACGATCCGGACGTGTGGCGCCGTGCGGTGGACGTCGGAGCCGAGCACGTCGCCTTCCTGCCCGACGCCGAGACCTGGCTGGTCGACCGGATCGCCGATGTGGCGGAGGGCGCCGGCGACCCGGCCCTGACGATCGGGGTCGTAGGCGGCCGCGGTGGCGCGGGGGCCAGCACTCTGGCCTGCGCCATGGCCGTCACGGCCGCTCGCTCCGGGTGCCGCACGCTGCTCGTCGACGCCGACCCGCTCGGCGGCGGGCTGGACGTGCTGCTCGGGGCCGAACGGGTGGGCGGCCTGCGCTGGCCGGACCTCGCCGAGTCCCGGGGCCGGGTCAACAGCGGGGCGCTGGAGGAGTCGCTGCCCCGCACCCACGCCCTGAGCGTGCTCAGCTGGGACCGCGGGGACACCGTCGTCATCCCCCCGCAGGCCATGCGGTCGGTGATGGGCGCCGCCCGGCGGCGCGGCGGTGTGGTCGTCGTCGACCTGCCGCGTCGGATGGACGAGGCCGTGGCCGAGGCGCTCGCGCAGATCGACGTCGGCCTGCTGGTCGTCCCCGCGGAGCTGCGCGCGGTCGCGGCCGCCGGCCGGGTCGCCTCCCGGATGGCCATGGTGCTGCGGGACCTGCGGGTCGTCGCCCGCGGCCCCTTCGGCTCGGGGCTCACCGATGAGACGCTCGCCGACCTGGTCGGGCTCCCGCTCGCCGGCGAGCTGCCGCCGGAGCCCGGCCTGCCCGCCGCCCTGGACGGCGGGGAGCCACCGGGCGGCAGTGGCCGGGGCCCGCTGTCCGGGTTCTGCTCGGCCTTCCTCACGGCGGCACTGCCCGGCGGCGGGAGCGTGGCGGCATGAGCGCCGACGTGATGACGCCCGCCCTGCTCGACGCGGTACGGCTGCGACTGGCCGCCTCCGGTGACGAGCCCACCCCGGCCGGCGTGGCCGCGGCGCTGCGGGCACAGGGCCGGCTGCTGGGCGACACCGAGGTGCTCGACGTGGTGGCCGCCCTGCGCTCTGAGATGGTCGGTGCCGGCCCGCTGGAGGGGCTGCTCGCCGAACCGGACGTCACCGATGTGCTGGTGAACGGGCCGGACGAGGTGTGGGCCGACCGAGGTGCCGGGCTGGAGCGCACGCAGGTGCGGTTCGCGGACGCCGCGGCCGTGCGCCGGCTCGCCCAGCGGCTCGCCTCCGCCGCCGGGCGGCGGCTGGACGACGCCCGGCCCTGGGTGGACGCCCGGCTGCCGGACGGCACCCGGCTGCACGCGGTGCTGCCACCGGTGGTGGTCGGCGCCCCGTGCCTGTCCCTGCGGGTCGTCCGCACCCGGGCCTTCACCCTGGAGGAACTGGTGGCCGCGGGCAGCATGGACGGCGGTACGGCCGCCCTCCTGCGTGCGGTGCTGGACGCCCGCCTGTCGTACCTGGTCTCCGGCGGCACGGGCTCCGGCAAGACCACGCTGCTCAGTTGCCTGCTCGGCCTCGTCCCGCCGGGCGAGCGCATCGTCCTCGCCGAGGACTCCGCCGAGCTCCGGCCGCGCCATCCGCACGTCGTACGGCTGGAGACCCGGCCCGCCAACCAGGAAGGAGCCGGCCTGGTCACCCTGCGGGACCTCGTACGGCAGGCGCTGCGCATGCGGCCGGACCGGCTGGTGGTCGGCGAGGTGCGCGGCCCCGAGGTACTGGATCTGCTGGGCGCCCTCAACACCGGCCACGAAGGCGGCTGCGGGACGGTCCACGCCAACGCCGCGGGTGATGTGCCCGCCCGGCTGGAGGCACTGGGCGCCGTGGCGGGCCTCGACCGGGCGGCGTTGCACAGCCAGTTGGCGGCCGCCCTGTCGGTGGTGGTGCATCTGGTGCGGGACCGCGCGGGCAGGCGCCGGGTCGCCGAGATCCATGTCCTGGAGCGCGGGCCGGACGGGATCGTCGGCACCGTCCCGGCTCTGTGCGGGGGCGAACGCGGCCCGGGCTGGGGCCGGTTGACGGCGCTTTGCGAGAGGGGGCGGCCATGAGCGCCGTGGTGCTCCTCACCGCCGCGTGCGCGGGCGCTGCCGCGTGGGCGATGTGTGCGCGGGCCGAAGTCCTACGCAGGGCAAGGGCGTTGCTCGGCGGCACCTCTGAGGCCCGTGGGGCGTCCTGGGGGCTCCTGGGGCCCGGAGGCCTCGAAAACCGCCTCAACGGGCTCCTGGAGCCGTTCCGGGTGCGGTTCGGCTGGCACCTCGGCCGTGAAGTGCTGCTCCTGCCGGGTGGGTCGGTCGTGGGGCTGGTCGCCGGATCGGTGCTGCCGGTCCTGCTCGGGGCGGCCGCGGTGCCGCTCGCCGGGCGGTGGCTGCGGGGGCGGGAGCGGCGCGCCGAGGCGGAAGGGCGGGCTGTGGCGGTGGGCGCGCTGTGCGCGGCGGTCGCAGGAGATCTGCGGGCCGGACTGGCACCGGCCGCCGCGCTGGCCGGTGCGCTGGGCCGCGAGGGCTGGCCGGAGCACCCCGGCCTGTCGAATGCCGCTCTGCCGTTGCTGGCCGCCGCCCGTTTCGGCGGTGACGTACCCGCGGCACTGCGGGCGGCCGCCCTGCTGGAGGGCGCCCAGGGGCTCTCCGGCGTCGCCGCGTGCTGGCAGGTCGCTGTGGACGGCGGCGCGGGGCTCGCGGACGGCCTGGACCGGATCGCGGCCGCCCTGCGTGCCGAACGCGACCAGCGGGAGGATCTGAGGGCCCAGCTGGCGGCACCCCGCTCCACCGTGGCGCTGCTGGCCCTGCTGCCCGTCTTCGGGCTGGTCCTGGGCACCGGGCTGGGCGCCGATCCGCTGGGCACTCTGCTGCGCACTCCCGCCGGACTCGGCTGTCTGGCCGCCGGAGGGCTCCTGGAGTGGGCGGGGCTCGCCTGGACCGCACGCATCGTCCGGACCGCGGAGGGCGGGTCATGAGCGGCGACGTCGTCCACAGGCTGGGGATCGTCGTGGCGTCCGTGGCCGCCACCCTGTGTGTCGCGGGCGCCCTGACCGCCGCCAGGAGAGAGCGCGCCGCGCGGCGCAGGCTCCGGCTGCTCATGGGCACCGCTCCCCTGGCCCGGCAGTGCCGCAGGTGGCCCGGTGCGGTCTCTGTCCGGGAGTGGGCGCCGGTCGCCGGGGTTGCCCTGGGTGCGTTCGCCCTGGTCGGCGGGGTCCCCGGCGCGGCGGCCGGGCTGGGCGCCGCATGGGCGATACGCCGCCGGCAGCGGCGGCCACGGCCCGTGGGGCACGCCGACCGGGCCCGGGCCGCGCGCCAGCTGCCGCTCGCGGCCGACCTGATGGCCGCGTGCGTCGCGGCCGGGGCGGGGCCCCGCGAGGCCGCGGAGGCCGTCGGGCCGTCCCTCGGAGGGCCCCTCGGGGAGGCGCTCACCCGGGCCGCCGCCGAACTCCGTCTGGGCGGCGACCCCGCGCAGTGCTGGGGCCGGCTGGACCGGCTGGGCTGCCGCGAACTCGCCCGGTGCATGGAGCGCGCCACCACGACGGGAGTGCCGCCGGTCGAGGAGATCGCGCGTCTCGCCGCCGGGTGCCGCGCCGAGCACGCCCGTTTCGGGGCGGCGCGCGCACGCCGCGCCGGAGTGCTGATCACCGCCCCGCTGGGGCTGTGCTTCCTGCCGGCCTTCCTCCTCGTGGGGGTCGCGCCGGTGGTGATGGGGCTGGCGGGGGCGATCCTCGCCGGCACGACGATCTGAAGGGGGATCCCATGCGAGTCATGCGTTGTCTGAGGAAGCTGCGCCGCCGTTGCCGTACCGGCGAGCGCGGGATGACCACGGCCGAGTACGCCGTGGGCACTTTGGCGGCCTGCGGTTTCGCGGCGGTGCTCTACAAGGTGGTCACCTCGGGCGCGGTCAGCTCCGCGCTCAGCGGGCTCATCAAGCGGGCTCTCGATGTGGCGTTCTGAGCGCCGCCGCGATGCCGGCTACGTCACGGCCGAGGCCGCGGTGGTCGTCCCGTCGCTGGTGTTCCTCACGGCGCTGCTGCTGTGGGGGCTGGCCGCGGCGGCCGCGCAGATCCGCTGCGTCGACGCCGCGCGGGCCGGAGCCCGCGCGGCGGCCCGCGAGGAGCCCGACGGCGCGGTGCTGCGGGCGGCCCGCTCGGCGGCTCCCGCCGGGGCCGCCGTCTCGGTCCACCGGGGCGGCGACCTGGTGCGGGTCACGGTCGAGGCCCGGACCCTGTCCCTCACGCTCCACGGCGAGGCGGTCGCCGCCGTGGAGGCTACGGGGGAGGGGCCGTGAGCCGGCGGGGGCGCGACCGGGGTTCCGCGACCGTCTGGACGGCCCTCCTGGGGACGCTGCTGGCGCTGGCCGCCTGCGCCGTGCTGACGTTCGGCGCCGCCGTCGCGGCACGGCACCGTGCGGGGGCCGCAGCGGACCTCGCGGCGCTCGCCGCCGCCGACCACGCCCTGCGGGGCGGCGCCGAGGCCTGCGCGGTGGCCGGACGGGTGGCCGCCGCCCAGCACGCCCGGCTGGTGCGCTGCGTGGTCAGCGGTGAGATCGCCGACGTCACGGCCGCGGTCGGGCCCGCCCGGGTCCGCTCCCGGGCCGGGCCTCAGGACTCCGTGTCCGGGGCGGGCGCGGGTACCGCGGCGCCGGGCTCCGACGGGCCCTCCGTCGCGAGGAGCACGTCGAGCAGACGTACCGCGGCCTGCTTGTCCAGCGGGTCGTTGCCGTTGCCGCACTTGGGGGACTGCACGCAGGAGGGGCAGCCGAACTCGCACTCGCAGGAGGCGATCGCCTCGCGGGTGGCGGTGAGCCAGCTGCGGGCGGTGCGGAAGGCCCGCTCCGCGAAGCCCGCGCCACCGGGATGGCCGTCGTACACGAAGACGGTCGGCAGCCCGGTGTCCTGGTGGAGCGGCACGGAGACCCCGCCGATGTCCCAGCGGTCGCAGGTGGCGAAGAGCGGGAGGAGGCCGATGGAGGCGTGCTCGGCGGCGTGGAGGGCGCCGGGCAGCTCCTCGGGGTGGATGTGCGCCGCGTCGAGCTGATCGTCGGTGACCGTCCACCACACGGCGCGCGTACGCAGGGTGCGGGGCGGCAGGTCCAGCTTGGTCTCGCCCAGCACCTCGTTGGTGATCAGCCGGCGGCGGAGGAAGGAGACGACCTGATGGGTGACCTCGACGGAGCCGAAGTGGAGGCGGGCCTCGCCCCACTCCTCCACCAGGTCCTCGTCGAGCACCGAGATCGCCGTGGTGTCGCGGGCCATCGTCGAATACGGCGGATCGGCCTGCTCCACCAGCGCGACCGAGTCCTCCAGGTCCAGGTGCCGGACGAGATAGGTGCGGCCCTGGTGCAGGTGGACCGCGCCCTCGTGGACCGTGGTGTGCGCGGCGCCCGCGTCGACGGTGCCGAGCAGGCGCCCGGTACCGGCCTCGACCACCTGGACGGGCTTGCCGCCCTCGCCGCGGATGTCGGTGAGGTCGGCGGCCCGCTCCCGCCGCGTCCAGTACCAGCCGCCGGAGCGGCGCCGCAGCAGGCCGCGGCGCTCCAGCTGGGGCAGCAGCCCGGCGGTCTCCGGTCCGAAGAGCTCCATGTCCTCCTCGCCCAGCGGCAGCTCGGCCGCGGCGGCGCACAGATGCGGGGCGAGGACGTACGGGTTGTCGGGGTCCAGCACGGTCGACTCGACGGGACGGCGGAAGAGGGCGTCCGGGTGGTGCACGAGGTAGGTGTCCAGCGGGTCGTCCCTGGCGATCAGCACCGCCAGCGCCCCCTGACCCGAACGCCCCGCGCGGCCCGCCTGCTGCCACAGGGAGGCCCTCGTGCCCGGGTACCCGGCCAGGAGCACGGCGTCGAGCCCGGAGACGTCCACACCCAGCTCCAGGGCCGTGGTGGAGGCCAGTCCGAGGAGCCGCCCGGTGTGCAGGTCACGTTCGATGGCCCGCCGCTCCTGGGGCAGGTAGCCGCCCCGGTAGGCGGCGACCCGGTGGGTCAGCCGGCGGTCGATCTCGGCGAGGCGTTCCTGGGCGATGACGGAGATCAGCTCGGCCGCCCGCCGGGAGCGCACGAAGGCCACCGTGCGGGTGCCGTCGAGCACCAGGTCCGTCAGCAGGTCGGCGGCCTCGGCGGTCGCCGTGCGGCGCACCGGGGCGCCGTGCTCCCCGCTGAGCTCGGTGAGCGGGGGCTCCCACAGGGCGAAGGCGACCTCCCCGCGCGGTGAGGCGTCCTCGGTGACCTCGGCGACGGGCACGCCCGTCAGCCGGGTCGCGGTGGCGCCGGGGTCGGCGGCCGTCGCGGAGGCGAGGAGGAAGACGGGATCGGCGCCGTAGCGGGCGCAGACACGCCGCAGCCTGCGTATGACCTGGGCGACGTGCGAGCCGAAGACGCCCCGGTAGGTGTGGCACTCGTCGATCACGACGTAGCGGAGCTGCCGGAGGAAGGAGGACCACCGGGAATGGCCCGGCAGGACACCCAGATGGAGCATGTCGGGGTTGGTGAGCACGTAGGTCGCGTACTGGCGGACCCACTCGCGCTCCTCGAACGGCGTGTCGCCGTCGTAGACGGCCGCGCGCACCGCCTTGCCCAGCGGGGCGGCGATCTCTGCCACGGCCCGCCGCTGGTCGGCCGCCAGGGCCTTCGTGGGCGCGAGGTAGAGCGCGGTGGCGCCCCGGCCGTTCGGCGCCTCGGAGCCCTCCACAAGAGCGCTGAGGACCGGCACGAGGTACGCCAGGGACTTGCCGGAGGCCGTTCCCGTGGCGACGACCGCGGAGGTGCCGGCGAGGGCGTGGGCGGCCACCTGCGCCTGGTGCTCCCACGGCCGCTCGATGCCGCACGCGCGGACCGCGTCGATCACCTCCGGGCGGATCTGATCAGGCCAATCGGCATGGCGACCCGCCCGTGGGGGCAAGTGCTCCGTATGGGTGATGCGCGCGGCCCTGCCCGCCCCCGTGGCAAGCCGCTCCAGGAGGGCGACGGGGGAGGTGCGGCCGTGCGCCGACTGCGGAAGATGATCCTGAGCCATCGGCACTCAGTGTGTCACTGGCATGACGGACAATCGCCGTAAGGCGTCGTGCATGCCCGCTGGTAAGTGATTGAATGCCATCGCGGCTGCCGATCCATGGGGGGCGACCGCTCGATGCAAGGTGCTGGAGGATCCGTGGACCTGTCCCTGTCGACTCGAACCGTCGGCGACCGTACGGTCGTCGAGGTCGGCGGCGAGATTGATGTGTACACCGCTCCCAAGCTGCGCGAGCAGCTGGTGGAACTCGTGAACGACGGTAGCTACCACTTGGTCGTGGACATGGAAGGCGTGGACTTCCTGGACTCGACCGGGCTGGGCGTGCTGGTCGGCGGGCTCAAGCGGGTTCGCGCGCATGAAGGCTCGCTGCGCCTGGTGTGCAACCAGGAGCGCATTCTCAAGATTTTCCGTATCACCGGCCTGACCAAGGTGTTTCCCATCCACACCTCGGTCGACGAGGCCGTGGCGGCGACCGACTGACGTTCGGCGCCGGACCGTGGGGCTCCGGGCGACGCCGACGCCCGGGCCCCTGTGTTGCCCGCCCACAGGCACGAGGGGGAGGCCATGCCCACCGTAGAACTGCTCTTCAGCGCACTGCCGGAGCACGTCCGCACCGCACGACTGGTGGCGGCTGCGGTAGCCCGCAGGGCAGGGGTGGACGAGGCCGTCCTCGACGAGGTCCGGCTCGCTGTCGGTGAGGCGTGCAGCCGGGCCGTCGGCCTGTACCGCAGCAGTGGTGCGGACCGTCCGGTCCGGGTGGTGCTGACCGAGGAGGAGAAGAAGTTCTCCATCGAGGTCGGCGACAAGTCCCCCGAAGCGGAGGACCGCCCCGCCGACGCCGCCAGCGTGCCCTCGGCGCGTGGCGACAGCCCCGCCGAACACCCCGAGCCGCTTCCCGACGGCTCGCCCTCCTCGTCCGACTCCTCCGAGGCGGAGGACGAGGGCCAGATGGGTCTGGCGGTCATCAGTGGCCTCGTCGATGACGTCGAGGTCTTTTCGGGAGAGTACGGCGATGTCATCCGGATGAGCTGGCCGCTGAACCCGGCCGCGCTCTCCTAGCCGCTCCGCCCCCCCACGCGCTCCTGCCGAGCTGCCTGCGAGCTTCCGCCGCAGGTCAGCTAGGCGTGCGCGGATTCACCCGGTGGTTGATCCACTTACACGGTGACTGTTCACCTTTTCCGGTGATATCTGTGGGCGATCTCCTTTGCTATATCCCCGGCGTCGGCGAATTTCGTTTCCTGCGCCCTGTTTTGATCTAGTTCGGCTCCCTACAATCCGTCCATCTTTGCTCAGCGCACACGCCTGAGCGTCGCGGCTGCTCAGTCGCCGGAGCCGCGCGCCCACGTGCCAAACGTCAAGGAGGACGAATGGCGGGGCCACTCACCCCTCACCTGCAGGACATCGCTCAACCTCTGGCCGCAACACCCGTACTGACCGACGGCAACCGCAATCTCGTGCTCGTCATCGCGGTGGTGGCACTGGCCGCACTGGCGCTCGCCGTGGTGCTGGTACGTCAAGTGCTCAGTGCCGACGAGGGCACCGACAGGATGAAGGAGATCGCGGCTGCCGTGCAGGAAGGCGCAAACGCCTACCTCGCACGGCAGTTCCGCACTCTGGGGATTTTCGCGGTCGTCGCGTTCTTCCTGCTCATGCTGCTGCCCGCGGACACCACGTCGCAGCGCATCGGCCGAAGCGTGTTCTTCCTGGTGGGCGCCGGATTCTCGGCGGTCACCGGCTACATCGGCATGTGGCTGGCGGTGCGCAGCAACGTCCGCGTGGCCGCGGCCGCACGAGCCGCGACCCCGGCGCCGGGTGAGCCCTCGGCGGATCTGACGACGGTCTCGCACCGCGCGATGAAGATCGCCTTCCGCACCGGCGGCGTGGTCGGCATGTTCACCGTGGGTCTGGGCCTGCTGGGCGCCTCGGCCGTCGTGCTGATCTACAAGGCCGACGCGCCCAAGGTGCTGGAGGGCTTCGGCTTCGGCGCCGCGCTGCTCGCCATGTTCATGCGTGTCGGCGGCGGCATCTTCACCAAGGCCGCGGACGTCGGCGCCGACCTGGTCGGCAAGGTCGAGAAGGGCATCCCCGAGGACGACCCGCGCAATGCCGCCACCATCGCCGACAACGTGGGCGACAACGTCGGCGACTGCGCCGGCATGGCGGCCGACCTGTTCGAGTCGTACGCCGTCACCCTGGTGGCCGCGCTCATCCTCGGCAAGGTCGCCTTCGGCGACGCCGGCCTGGCCTTCCCGCTGCTGATCCCGGCGATCGGCGTGCTCACCGCCATGATCGGCATCTTCGCGGTGGCTCCCCGCCGCAAGGACCGCAGCGGCATGACCGCCATCAACCGCGGATTCTTCATCTCCGCGGCGATCTCGCTGGCGATGGTGGCCGTCGCGGCGTTCGCGTACCTGCCCTCGACGTACGCGGGGCTGGCCAACGTGCCCGGCGACATCGCCTCGCACGGCGGTGACCCGCGCATCCTCGCGCTGGTCGCCGTCGCCATCGGCATCGTGCTGGCGGCGCTCATCCAGCAGCTGACCGGCTACTTCACCGAGACCAACCGGCGCCCGGTGCGGGACATCGGCAAGACGTCGCTGACCGGGCCCGCCACCGTCGTCCTGTCCGGCATCTCCGTCGGCCTGGAGTCCGCGGTGTACTCGGCCGTCCTCATCGGCCTCTCGGTGTACGGCGCCTTCCTGCTGGGCGGCGCCTCGATCTGGCTCGCCCTGTTCGCGGTGGCGCTGGCCGGCACCGGTCTGCTCACCACCGTCGGCGTGATCGTGGCCATGGACACCTTCGGCCCGGTGTCCGACAACGCCCAGGGCATCGCCGAGATGTCCGGCGACGTCCACGGCGAGGGCGCCAAGGTGCTCACCGACCTCGACGCGGTCGGCAACACCACCAAGGCGATCACCAAGGGCATCGCCATCGCGACCGCCGTCCTCGCGGCGACCGCGCTGTTCGGTTCCTTCAAGGAGGCCGTCGACACCGCGGTGCGGGAGGCGAACATCTCCGCCGCCGACCTCAGGTGGCTGGACCTGGACATCTCCCAGCCCAACAACCTGGTCGGTCTGCTGTTCGGTGCGGCCGTCGTCTTCCTCTTCTCCGGACTGGCCATCAACGCGGTCTCCCGGTCCGCCGGTTCGGTGGTCTTCGAGGTGCGGCGGCAGTTCCGTGAGCGGCCCGGGATCATGGACTACACCGAGAAGCCCGAGTACGGGCGCGTCGTCGACATCTGCACCAAGGACGCGCTGCGCGAGCTGGCCACACCCGGTCTGCTCGCCGTGCTCGCCCCGATCGCGGTGGGCTTCGCGCTCGGCATCGGCGCGCTGGGCTCGTACCTCGCCGGGGCCATCGGCGCGGGCACGCTCATGGCGGTCTTCCTGGCGAACTCCGGTGGTGCCTGGGACAACGCGAAGAAGCTCGTCGAGGACGGCCACCACGGGGGCAAGGGCAGTGAGGCCCACGCCGCCACCGTCATCGGCGACACCGTCGGCGACCCCTTCAAGGACACCGCGGGTCCGGCCATCAACCCGCTGCTCAAGGTCATGAACCTGGTGGCGCTGCTGGTCGCCCCCGCGGTGGTCCAGTTCTCCTACGGTGACGACGCCAACCTGGCCGTGCGGATCGGCGCCGCGGCCGTGGCGCTCCTGGTCATCGTCGTCGCCGTCTACATCTCCAAGCGCCGCGGCATCGCGGTCGGAGACGACGAGGGTGTCGACACCGGCCACGACGACAGCCAGAACACGAAGCGGTCAGCCGACCCGAATGCGACGGCCACGGTCTGACGTAGCGTGAGCTCATCGTGATACGGCGGCGGGCGTCATCCTTCGGGATGGCGCCCGCCGCCTGCGCGCACGTCAGATGCATCACCCTGTTCTTGGTTCATAAGGGGCAATAGTGGTCACATCGAGTGGAAGCGATGTGGCCTGCGGACAGGAGCCGTGTAGGTTCCGGGGCCGTGAAGAACAAACTCGCGGCTGCGCTGTCCGTCACGGCTGTGATCCTCGCGACGGGGTCGCTGTCGGGATGCGGCGACGGCGGCAACAAGGAGCTCGACGCCTGGGCGAAGACGGTCTGCGACCAGGCCGCCGCCCAGGTCAAGAAGATCAACGACGCGAACACCCACATCAGCAACACCCCGAGCAACGCCAAGCCGAAGGACGTCCGCAGCGCGGACTCCACGGCGTTCGGGCAGATCTCGGACGCCTACAAGGCGCTCGCCGGGATCGTCGGCAAGGCCGGTGACCCGCCGGTCGACAACGGCGCCAAGCTCAAGCAGGACGCGGTCGGCGACCTCAACTCGCTCTCCACGGCCTACGCGAACCTGCGCAAGCAGGTCGACGCGCTGCCCGTCTCCGACCAGGCGAAGTTCGCCGACGGACTGAAGAGCGTCTCCGACAACCTGGCCAAGGTGAGCAAGAGCGGCGAGCAGGCGCTCGACACGCTGCGCCAGGGCGAGGTCGGCCAGGCCATGGCGAAGCAGCCCGGCTGCCAGGACTCCGGCGCCAAGCCCTCGAAGTCCTGACCGTCCGAGGGCGGGTGGGGCCCGCCGGGCGCCCCTTCGGGGGTGACAATGGCAGCGTGAGTACGCAGCCGCCCCCGCAGCCCCTGCCCGCCCCCGACCGCACCGCCGCCCTCCGCGACGCGCTGCGCGCCGCGGCCTTCACGGCCGACGGCTGCCTCGACCTGCTCGGGGCGACCGCCTACGCCGCGCTCTCGCGGGCGGAGACCGTGCCCGCCCTGCGCGCCACCCGCGGCGGCAGCCCGCTGGAGAGCCTGGTGCGGCTCTTCCTGCTGCAGCAGCCGGTCCCGTACGCCCGGCTGCGCGAGGTGCTGCCCCTCGACGCGGCCGTCGAGGACGGCTGGCTCGTCCGGGACGGGGACGAGGTGCGCGCCACGGTGGACGTCCGCCCCTACGGCGGCGACGGCGGCGAGGACTGGTACATCGTCTCCGACCTCGGCTGCGCCGTGGGCGGCGCCAACGGCATCCGTACGACGCCCGGCGTGGACCGCGCGGACCTGGTGCTCGGCGTGGGCGGCGCGTCGACCACCCTCGCGGGGATCACCGTCCGCACGCCCGTGGCCCGGGCGCTGGACCTCGGCACCGGCTCCGGCATCCAGGCGCTGCACGCCTCCCGGCACGCCACCCGGGTCACCGCCACCGACCTCAACCCCCGCGCCCTGCACTTCACGCGGCTGACCCTCGCCCTGTCGGGTGCCCCCGAGCCGGACGTCCGGCAGGGCAGCCTCTTCGAGCCCGTCGGCGGCGAGCGCTACGACCTGATCGTGTCCAACCCGCCCTTCGTCATCTCCCCGGGCAGCCGCTTCACCTACCGCGACGGCGGCATGGCCGGCGACGACCTGTGCCGCACCGTCGTCCGGCAGGCCGCCGACCACCTCACCGAGGGCGGGTACCTCCAACTGCTGGCCAACTGGGAGCACACCGAGGGCGAGGACTGGCGGGACCGCGTCGCCGCCTGGGTGCCCGACGGCTGCGACGCCTGGATCGTGCAGCGCGAGGTGCAGGACGTCACGCAGTACGCGGAGCTGTGGCTGCGCGACGGCGGCGACCACCTGGCCGGGCCCGAGGCGTACGCCGCCCGCTACGGCGCGTGGCTGGACGCCTTCGAGCAGCGCAAGACCAAGGCCGTCGGCTTCGGCTGGATCACCGTGCGCAGGACCGGCTCCGACCGTCCCGTCGTCACCGCCGAGGAGTGGCCGCACCCGGTCGAGCAGCCGCTCGGCCCGCACATCGCGGCCTGGTTCGGCCGCCAGGACTTCCTGCGCACCCACGACGACGCGGGGCTGCTCGACGAGCGCTTCCGGCTGGCGGACGAGGTGGTGCAGGAGCAGGTGGGCCTGCCCGGCGCCGAGGACCCGGAGCACGTCGTCCTGCGGGCCAACCGCGGCATGCGGCGCGCGACGAGGGTGGACACGGTCGGCGCGGGCTTCGCGGGCGTGTGCGACGGGACGCTGACGGCGGGTCGGATCCTCGACGCCATCGCCCAGTTGCTGGGCGAGGACCCGGTGGCGCTGCGGGACCGCACGCCGGAGGCGATCCGGCTGCTGGTGGAGCAGGGCTTCATCGAGCCGGTGTGAGCGGAAACGCGACGGCCCGCCTCCGCAGCGGAGCGGAGGCGGGCCGGGGCGCGGATGGTCAGCGCAGGACGCGGCCCTGCGCGTCGGTGGGCGCGCTGCCGGCGAGGCGGACGATGCCGTCGATGAAGCCCCACAGGCCGCCGAGGCCCAGGGTGACGACCGAGACGACGAGCTGCAGGACGCCGATCTTGGTGTGGCCGGTGTAGAAGCGGCCGATGCCCAGACCACCGAGGAAGATGCCGAGCAGGCCGGCGGCGACCTTGGACTTGTCGGACAGCGGGCGGCCCGACGGGTCGAGGCCGAACGGAGCGTCAGTGGTGGGGGTAGGCGTGGCCATGGAACGTGCTCCTCGTGCAATGGGGACGAATCAGCGGGAGCACGCGCATCGGTCGATCCGGCCCCCCGCCTCGGATTGGCTGAATCTTGGCATTAGAAATGGACATCTGTCGCTCTGATTAACAGACGTCACGGAACCGTGATCGCCGCGTTGTCAAACCGCGTTGCGTACGACGGCCCACAGCACGGCAGCTCCGAGGACCGCCACTTGCGCGCGTTTGCCGATCGTCGTCCGGTACGTCCGGCCGCGCAGCCCCTCCGTCACCCACCGCGCGTACAGATAGAGGGGAAAGGGGCTCGCCAGGAGCAGCAGCGCGTTGTCGTGGAAGGCGGCCGGGAGGTCGCCGTGCATCAGGTCGTAGACCATGCGGGTCGCACCGCAGGCCGGACAGAGCAGCCCCGTCAGGAAGTTGAAGGGGCATCGGGGCAGCCAGTGCCCGTCCTGGTGCGGGTCGGTGCCCCACAGGTAGGCGGCGCCCGCCGCGCCCGCGACGAGCGACGCCACGGGGGCCGTGGCCGGTCGTGCGGCCACGGCCCTGAGGCGGTTCCGGGTCGGGGAGGTCATCGTTCTCAGCTGCGGAGGATGCGGCCCTGGGAGTCGGTGCGGTCGTTGCTCGTCAGGAAGAGGATGCCGTCGATCAGCGCCCAGATGCCGAGGCCGCCGCAGGTGAGGAGCTGCGCGACGCCGATGCCGATGTCGCCCACGTAGAAGCGGCCGATGCCCAGGCCGCCCGCCAGCAGCTGCAGCACTCCCGCAACGACCTTGGACTTGTCCGACAGCGGGCGGCCGTACATGTCGTAGCCGTACGGGGCGTTGGGGTCGCCGGTGTACATGCCCTGGGGGTAGCCCTGCGGGTAACCCTGCTGCGGGTAGCCGTAGCCGGGCTGCTGCCCGTAGCCGCCGGGGCCGGCCGGGGGCTGCTGCGGGTAGCCGTAACCGTCCTGCTTGGGCTGGCCGTACGGGTTGTTCGGGTCGGACATGGTGGGACTCCCCCTGAGTGAACGTTCGGTGTGTCCGGACATCTTGTCAGGCGAGTCAAGGCGGGCAGGGCGGGGAAGCGAGCTCGGGAGGAGCGGCGGGAACACGCGGACGGACCGCGGGAGGTGACTGCGGGGGCGCTCCGCGGCAGGGCGAGGGACCGGTGGGAGTGGGACGGGAGTGAGAGGAGAGCGAAAGGAATCGGCCAGGCCTTTTCGGGCGGCGTTCACCGTGGGTTCTTCCCACTGTCGCCCCGGCGTGCCACTCTCCGTGGCTGCGGGTCGGTCGTGGAGCACAAGAGGGATCCGGGGGCATGTACATGGAAACCGCGCCAGGGATCTTCGCCGGGACGGTGTTCGCGGTTTTCGGGGCGGCCCTTCTGGCCTGGACCGTCACCCGGTCGCTGAGGCACCTGCCGGTGGTCCAGGGAGGGGGCCCGGCGTCTGCCGCCGTGGCGGGTTTCTTCGGAGTGGCTTCGCTTCTTGTCGGGGTCTGGCTGTTCCTGATCCTCTGAGCTGGGCAAATCGGACATGGGCGGCAGTCCGTGCGGCAGACAGGACGCTTGTCGGGTTACCGTTCGAGTGGCGTTGCGGACTTTTCCCGTTTGACACGGGACCGGGATGTACGGTCACACTCCGCAGCGAGACCACCTTCGACCCGGAGAGAAGAGCGAAGTTGTCCCCGACCCGCGAGACCGCACAGGGCAGCGGCCGCCGACTCGTGATCGTCGAGTCGCCTGCCAAGGCGAAGACGATCAAGGGCTACCTCGGCCCCGGCTATGTCGTCGAGGCCAGCGTCGGGCACATCCGCGACCTCCCGAACGGGGCCGCCGAAGTGCCGGCGGAGTACAAGGGCCAGCCGTGGGCGCGGCTCGGCGTCAACGTCGACAGCGAGTTCCAGCCGATCTACGTCGTCAACGCGGACAAGAAGGCCCAGGTCAAGAAGCTGAAGGACCTGCTCAAGGAGTCCGACGAGCTCCTGCTCGCCACCGATGAGGACCGCGAGGGCGAGGCCATCGCCTGGCACCTGCAGGAAGTCCTCAAGCCCAAGGTCCCGGTCCGCCGGATGGTCTTCCACGAGATCACCAAGGACGCCATCCAGGAAGCCGTCCGCAACCCGCGCGAGCTGAACCAGACCCTCGTCGACGCCCAGGAGACCCGCCGGATCCTCGACCGCCTCTACGGCTACGAGGTCTCGCCGGTCCTGTGGAAGAAGGTCATGCCGCGCCTGTCGGCCGGCCGTGTGCAGTCCGTCGCCACCCGGCTCGTCGTCCAGCGCGAGCGTGAGCGCATCGCCTTCCGCTCCGCCGAGTACTGGGACCTGTCCGCGACCTTCGCCACCGGCCGCTCCGGTGATGCCACCGACCCCGGCACCTTCGGTGCCAAGCTCAACGCCGTCGACGGAAAGCGCGTCGCCCAGGGCCGCGATTTCGGGTCGACCGGGCAGCTCAGGGAGGGCGCGGGCGTCCTCCACCTGGACGAGGCCGCCGCCCGCGCGCTCGCCGCCGCCCTGGACGGCGCCGCCTTCTCCGTCCGCTCGGTCGAGTCCAAGCCGTACCGCCGCTCGCCGTACGCGCCCTTCCGCACCACGACCCTGCAGCAGGAGGCCAGCCGCAAGCTCGGCTTCGGCGCCAAGGCCACCATGCAGGTCGCCCAGAAGCTGTACGAGAACGGCTTCATCACCTACATGCGTACGGACTCCACGACCCTGTCGGAGACCGCGATCAGCGCCGCCCGGGCCCAGGTCACGCAGCTCTACGGCGCGGACTACCTGCCGGACAAGCCCCGCGTCTACGCGGGCAAGGTCAAGAACGCCCAGGAGGCGCACGAGGCGATCCGCCCCTCGGGTGATCGTTTCCGCACCCCGGCCGAGACGGGCCTCACCGGCGACCAGTTCCGCCTGTACGAGCTGATCTGGATGCGCACCGTCGCCTCCCAGATGAAGGACGCGGTCGGGCAGTCCGTCACCGTCAAGGTCGGCGGCCGCGCCACCGACGGCCGGGACGTCGAGTTCTCCGCCTCCGGCAAGATCATCACCTTCCACGGCTTCATGAAGGCCTACGTCGAGGGTGCCGACGACCCCAACGCAGAGCTCGACAGCAGCGAGCGCCGGCTGCCCGCCGTCACCGAGGGTGACGCGCTCTCCGCGCGCGACATCACCGCCGACGGCCACGCCACCAAGCCGCCCGCCCGCTACACCGAGGCCTCGCTGGTCAAGGAGCTGGAAGAGCGCGAGATCGGACGTCCGTCGACGTACGCGTCGATCATCGGCACCATCCTCGACCGCGGCTACGTCTTCAAGAAGGGCACGGCCCTGGTGCCGTCCTTCCTCTCCTTCGCCGTCGTCGGCCTGCTGGAGAAGCACTTCGGCCGGCTCGTCGACTACGACTTCACCGCCAGGATGGAGGACGACCTCGACCGCATCGCCCGCGGCGAGGCCCAGGCCGTGCCGTGGCTGCGCCGCTTCTACTTCGGCGAGGGCGAGACCCCGGTCGGCGGCGCCGCCGACGCCGGCAACGGCGACGGCGACCACCTCGGCGGTCTGAAGGAGCTGGTCGAGGACCTCGGCGCCATCGACGCCCGCGAGGTCTCCTCCTTCCCGGTCGGCAACGGCATCGTGCTGCGCGTCGGCCGTTACGGCCCGTACGTGGAGAAGGCCGGCGAGGCCGAGGGCGAGACCGGGCAGCGCGCCGACGTCCCCGACGACATGCCGCCGGACGAGCTGACCGTCGAGCTCGCCGAGGAACTGCTCAACAAGCCGAGCGGCGACTTCGAGCTGGGTGCCGACCCGGAGACCGGTCGCCAGATCGTGGCCAAGGACGGCCGCTACGGCCCGTACGTCACCGAGATCCTTCCCGAGGGCACCCCGAAGACCGGCAAGAACGCGGTCAAGCCGCGTACCGCCTCCCTCTTCAAGTCGATGACCCTCGACACGGTGACCCTGCAGGACGCGCTCAAGCTGATGTCGCTGCCGCGTGTCGTCGGCGCCGACGCCGAGGGCGTCGAGATCACCGCGCAGAACGGCCGCTACGGCCCGTACCTGAAGAAGGGCACCGACTCGCGCTCCCTGGAGACCGAGGACCAGCTCTTCACGATCACCCTCGACCAGGCGCTGGCGATCTACGCCCAGCCGAAGGTGCGCGGTCGCGCCGCGGCCAAGCCCCCGCTGAAGGAGCTGGGCACCGACCCGGTCAGCGAGCGCCCCGTCGTCGTCAAGGACGGCCGCTTCGGCCCGTACGTCACCGATGGCGAGACCAACGCCACACTGCGCCGCGACGACGACGTCGAGACGATCACGCCCGAGCGCGGCTACGAACTGCTCGCCGAGAAGCGCGCCAAGGCCCCAGCCAAGAAGACGGCGAAGAAGGCCCCGGCGAAGAAGGCGACCGCGACCAAGACCGCGGCGAAGAAGACGGCCGCCAAGACCACCGCGGCGAAGACCACCGCGGCGAAGAAGACCGCGGCGGCCAAGACAACGGCCAGGAAGACCGCCGCCAAGGCCACGACCACGGCGAAGAAGGCCACGTCCTCGGCCGCGAAGCCCGCCGAGTAGTCCCTGCGGGGACCGCACGGCCGGTGCGGTCCCGGCAGGCGCCCTCCGGGACGGCACCGGGTCCCGATAGGCTGGCGGAATGACGCGATCCGAGCAGCCAACGGACACGTTCGCCGACGAACTCGAGGCCGACTCACGGCAGCGAGCCGTGGGAGCGCTCCTGAAGATCCCGCCCCTGCGCAAGCTGTGGGGCGCTCAGCTGACCGGCACGGTCGGCGACCGGCTCGCCCTGCTGGTCCTGGTCGTCCTGACGGCACAGGCCGCCGCCGGCGCACAGTCCTTCGGCGGGGGGTACCGCGGTGCGGCCTTCGCCGTCGCGGCCGTCTTCGGGGCGCGCCTGCTCGCCGCCCTGCTCTTCGGCGCCGTACTGCTCGGCCCGCTGGGCTCCCTCACCGGGCCCGGCGGTGTGCTCGACCGCCGGTGGACGATGATCGGCTCCGACGTCGTGCGCCTCGCGCTGCTGATCGTCGCCCCGCTGTGGATCGACTGGGTGCCGGCCGATGCCGTCGTCTGGCTGCTGGTCACCGTCTTCGTCACCGGAGTGGCCGAGCGGCTGTGGACCGTCGCCAAGGACGGCGCCGCCCCCGGTCTGCTGCCCGCGCCCGCGCCGGGCGCAGGAACGGTACGTCCGCTGCCCGACCGCCTCGACGCGCTGCGCCGCCTCGACCAGCGCACCGGGTTCGTCGCCTTCCCGATCGCCGCCGCGAGCCTCGTCGTCGTCACGCTCGTCGGCAACCTGATCGGCCTCGGCGTCGACTGGTTCGGCCTGCACCAGGCCGCGCTCGCCTCCTACGTCGCCGCCGGGCTGTTCGCCGCCTCAGGCGCCGTCCTCTACCTGCTGCAGCTGCCGGGCGACCAGGCCACCCCGCCGCACTCCCCGCTGCAGGGCCTGCGCAGCAACGACCGCGGGCGCACCGGCGCCGTACCGGTGCTCGTGCTCGGCACCGCCACCGTCGCCGGCGCCATCGCCGCCGCCGTGGCGCTCGCCGTGCTGCACGCCGCCGACCTCGGCGGGGGCCCGGTCGGCTACGGCCTGCTCGTGCTGGCGCTCACCGCCGGCCCCGTGCTCGGCATCCGGATCGCCCCGCGGACCCTCCCGGGCCTGTCCCGGCGGCGCCTGCTCGCCATCGCCATCGCCGTCACCGGTCTGGCCCTGCTGCTGGCCGGCATCGTGCCCGACCCGACGACCGTGCTGCTGCTGGCGCTGCTCGCCGGCGTCGCGGCCGGGATCACGGCCAACGCCGGGCACGTCCTCGTGGACCAGGAGACCGAGGAGTCCCGCCGGGGCCGCGCCACCGACCACCTGCACGCGGTCGCGCACCTGCTCATGGCGGTCGGCGCCGTGGGCACCCCCCTGCTGGCCGGCGGCATCGGCCCGCACCGCGTCGTCAACGGTCACTTCACCTTCGACCACGGTGGCGCCGCGTACGCCCTCATGCTCATCGGTGCCCTGCTGCTGCCCGTCGCCGCGCTCGTCCTCGGCAAGACCGACGACCGCCAGGGTGTCCCCCTGCGCCGCGACCTGCGCGAGTCGCTGCGCGGTGGCGACCCCGAGCAGGCGCCCGCCCCCACCGGCTTCTTCATCGCCGTCGAGGGCGGCGACGGAGCCGGCAAGTCGACCCAGGTCGAGGCCGTCGCCGAATGGATCCGCGGCAAGGGCCACGAGGTCGTCGTCACCCGCGAGCCCGGCGCCACGGCGGTCGGCAAGCGGCTCCGCTCGATCCTGCTCGACGTCTCCAGCGGCGGGCTGTCCCACCGCGCGGAGGCCCTGCTGTACGCCGCCGACCGCGCCGAGCACGTCGACACCGTCGTACGCCCCGCGCTGGAGCGCGGCGCGGTCGTCGTCTCCGACCGCTACATCGACTCCTCCGTCGCCTACCAGGGCGCCGGGCGCGACCTCGCGCCGACCGAGATCGCCCGCATCTCCCGCTGGGCGACGGACGGACTCGTCCCGCACCTGACCGTCCTGCTCGACGTCACCCCCGAGGCGGCGCGCGAGCGCTTCACCGAGGCGCCCGACCGTCTCGAGTCCGAGCCCGCGGAGTTCCACGACCGCGTGCGCACCGGATTCCTCACGCTCGCCGCGGCCGACCCCGCCCGCTACCTGGTCGTCGACGCGGCTCAGGAGCCGGAGGCCGTCACGACGGTGATACGGCACCGTCTCGACGAGATCCTCCCCCTGTCGGAGAAGGAGATCGAGGCCCGCGAGGAGGCCCGCCGCCAGGCAGAGGAGGAGGCCCGCCTCCGCGCCGAGGAGGAGGCCGCCCGCCGGGCCGAGGAGGAGCGGCTCGAACGCGAGCGCCAGGCGCAGCTGGAGAAGCTCCGCGCGGAGGAGGAGGAACGCCGCCGCCTCGCCGAGGAGGAGGCCCGTCGTCAGGCCGAGGAAGCCGCGGCGGAGGAGGCCCGCCGTCAGGCCGAGGAGGCCCGCAGGCAGGCGGAGGAGGAGCGCGCCCGCCGCGAGGCCGAGGAGCGCGTCCGACGCGAGGAGCAGGAACGGCTGCGCCGCCAGGCCGAGGAGGAGGCCCGCCTCCGCGCCGAGGCCGAGGAACGCCGCCTGGAGCGCCAGCGCAAGGCCGAGGAGGCCCTGATGCGGGCCGAGCAGGCCCGCATCGAGGCGGAGGACGCGACGAAGACCGTCGAGACGCTCCGCCCGCAGGCGCCGTCGGCCGCGTCGACAGGGGACGCGGAGACCGCGGTGCTGCGCGCGGTGCCCGTCGACGACGAGACGGCGGTCCTGCCGTCGGTCAAGCCGGCCTTCCCGGACTTCACGAAGCCGGTCGAGACGCCGCGGCCCGCCGCGCCCGCCGACGCGGAGGAGACGGCGGTCCTGCCCCCGGTCACCCCCGGCGCGGCGGACGAGACGGCCGTTCTGCCGGCCGTCCCCTCCACCGACCGTGTGCCACCCGGCATCTTCCGGCCGGAGGCGCCGGAGGCTCCCAAGGCGGCGCCGCGGGATCCGGAGAACGAGCGCACGCGGGAGATGCCTTCCGTGTCCGAGGAGGGGCGCCGCCCCCGCCCGCGGCCCTCGTGGGCCGAGGAGACCCCTCTCGACGACCTTCCCTCCCTCGCGGACGAGTTGCTCGGCCCGCGCGACGAGGACGAGGACCGCGAGGGCGGTGCCGGCCGCTAGGCGGTGCCCTGTGCGGCTGGTTGCCGTGTGTGGGTGGGTGCGGTCGGCGTCCGCCCGGCCGCCCGCCCTCGCCCAGCCTTCGGCCGATGGCGCCCCGAGAGCGGTCCGGGGTGCCCCAAGTGCGTTGCCGAACCTCGAGCGATCCCACGGCAACGTCAGCGGAGTACCGGCGAAGCGGGCTCCCGGCAATGAATTCGCTCTAATGTTCGGCCGAGGTTCGTACAACCAATCGACGCTCTTGCCGGTCCTGTTCAGCGACGTCTGATCGGCGTCCGTCGTTGAACAGGCCTGAAGGACTCGATGAAGCCCAGACGTGTCACCGCCACCGCCCTGGTTCTGGCCGCGGCAGGCGGACTGCTCACCGCCACCGCCGCGCCTGCCTCCGCGGCGGTGAGCTGCGCCTCCCCCGTCTTCAAACGGCAGTTCTTCGCGAACACGACGTTCTCGGGGACGCCGAGGAAGACGGACTGCGACTCCGCGATCGACCAGAACTGGGGCACGGGCGCGCCCGTTTCCGGCGTACCGTCCAACAACTTCGGCGTGCGCTGGTCGGTGACGCGCGATTTCGGCTCCGGTGGCCCCTTCGCGTTCACGGTGTCCGCCCGGGACGGCATACGGGTCTACCTCGACGGAGTCCGCAAGGTCGACTTGTGGAAGAACGTCTCCACCACCGTCAAGAAGACGGTCGATGTGACGATCCCCAGCGGCAAGCACACGCTTCGCGTCGACTTCGTCAACTGGACGGGCGCCGCGAACGTCAAGTACGCCTACACGCCGCGTACCTCCGTCGGTGTCGACAAGGTCAAGCCGCTCTCCCCGACAGGCGCCGCCGTCTCCTACGACACGGCCACCGGCGCGGCCAAGCTCACCTGGTCCCGGAACAGGGAGATGGACCTCGCGAACTACCGGGTCTACCGGCGGCTGAAGGGCGCGTCGTACGGCGCCAAGCCACTCGCGACGACCACCGCGACGTCGTACACCGACAGGACCCTGCTGAAGACCGGCGCGGCTTACTACTACGAGGTGCGGGCCGTCGACAAGACGGGCAACGTCTCCGGCGGCAGTGCCGACCGGCTCGTCACCACCGTCGACAAGACGCCGCCCGCCGCGCCGTTCGTCGAGTTGGACTCGTGCCCGGCCGACCAGCCCTACGCGGGCCCGGAGCTGGTCACCACCGCGGCGAACGCCGCCGACATCGCCTGGTACGAGATGCAGCGGCTCGACGCCGCCACGAACAGCTGGAGCACCATCTACGGCGGCGCCAAGGGTGCGATCTGCGACACCGGGTACCGGGCCGACGGCAGCAAGGTCACCTACCGGGGCCGGGCCCGGGACGCCGCCGGGAACTGGTCGGCCTACTCGGCCGCCGCGACGTTCACCACCCCCGACCGGACCCCGCCGCCCGCCGTCGAGAAGGTGCGCGTGGAGTACCGGTCGGGTGTTCCGCATCTGGTGTGGTCGCCCGTGGCCGGAGCCGCTTCGTACCAGGTCGTCCAGTACGACCCGGCGAGCGGCGGCTATGTCGACGCCCTGGCCACGAGCACCACCACGCAGACCGACGTGCTGCCCCGCCAGTCGGTCGCCGTCGCCGACAGCTACCGGTACGCGGTGCGCGCGCTGGACGCCGTGGGCAACGCCGCCGCGCCGGCGGAGATCACGCTGAAGATGGCCGACCGGCCGGAGGCGATCGCCGCGTTCCAGACCACCGCCCGCGGGTTCGACGAGGGCGTGATCGTCTCGTGGAGCAGCGTCGACCCGTGGACCGTCGACGAAGCGCCCCTTCCCTCGTACAAGATCGTGCGGACCGACACCGCGACCGGTGAGACCCGCATCGTGGACAAGTGCAAGCCGACCAGCTCGCGGGACGAGCCGTTGCAGGACCCGACGACGTACTGGACCTGGACGGGCGGCGACGCCCCCCTGTCCGCCCGAAAGCAGGTCAACGGCAGTTGCTGGGACGTCCAGGGCACGTCGGAGACGACGTACGAGTACCGGGTCGTGACGACCGACCGGTACGGGCATGTCTCGCAGCCGGGCCCGGCCGCCACGGAGACCACCCCTGACACCGAGCGTCCCGCCCCGGTACAGAACCTGAGCGCGGAACGCGTCCCGCTCGGTGTCCGGCTGACCTGGACGCCGCCCGCCGATGCCGACATCCGCGGCTACCACGTGTGGCAGGGCGTCACGGACCCGGACAGCGGCGCGACGGTCTGGAAGGAGAACTGCTGGAGGGGCGACTCCCTGGGCGAGACCGAGATCCTCTGCCCGACAGTCCCCGACGGGGCCACCCACGTCTACAAGGTGGCCGCCACGGACGACCGGCTTCTGCACGACGACGTGCCCCTCGACGTCCTCCACCTGGCCGAGGTCTCGGTCACCCTGCCCGACACCCGCCCGCCCGGCTGGACCCGGACCGAGGTCGACGAGGGGCAGTACCCGGACCTGTACGTCGGCTGCTCCGAGAGCTCCGGCCTCGGGGACTGCTCCCGGTTCGCGAGCTACCGCGTGGAGCGCTGGGACCCGGCCGCGTCCGCCTACGTCACCCTGGCTCAGGGCACGATGGGGGACAGAACGTTCTTCATGGACACCACGGTGCACGAGGACCTGCTCGGCCTGTACTACTACCGCGTCGTACGCCTGGACGCATCGGGTGCCGAGGCCGTGACCTGGTCGACAGCGCGCGGTATCTGGAACGACTGGCTCTGACCGGACGCGTGACAGCGAGAGGGGCCGGGAGGATTCTCCCGGCCCCTCGCACCTGCACGGTGAGCGTCGGCGACTGCTGCTTCCGCGCCGCACACGAGGAAACGGCTTCGCCCCGCGAGGCCCGCACCGCAAGAATGGCCCTGTGCGGTACCTGATCCTCGGCGCCACGGAGGCGCGCAGCCCCCGCGGCGCACCCGTGCCCCTGGGCAGCGGCAAGCGACTGCGGGCCCTGCTGGCCGCCCTCGCGCTGCACGCCCCGCACGCGGTGTCCCCTGACACCCTGATCGCCGAGGTGTGGGGCGGCGAGGGCGACGAGCCGCCCCAGGACGCCCCCGGCGCGCTGCAGGCGCTCGTGTCGAGGCTGCGCCGCGCCCTCGGGCCCCGGGACACGGACAGCGGCAGGGACACCATCGCCTCGAGCCCCGCCGGCTACCGCCTGCTCACGGACACCCCGGACGACGTCGACCTCCACCTCTTCGAGCGCCTCGTGCGCGAAGGCGGCGCCGCCCTCGACTCCGGCGACCCCGCCGGCGCCGTGGAGAGCCTGGAGTCCGCGCTCGCGCTGTGGCGCGGCCCCGCGCTGGCGGACCTGCCGGACCGGGGTTCGGCCGCCGCCCGGGCGGAGGACCTGCGGCTGTCCGCGACGTACCGCCGCATCGAGGCGTGCCTCGCACTCGGCCGCGCCGCCGAACTGCTGCCGCAACTGCGCGGGCTGGTCGCCGAGCACCCGCTGCACGAGCCGTTCCGGGCGCAGTTGATACGCGCGCTGCGCGCGACGGGCCGCCCCGCCGACGCCCTGGCCGCGTACGAGGACACCCGCCTGGACCTCGCCGACCGCCTCGGCACCGACCCGGGGCCGGAACTGCGGACCCTGCACGCCCAACTGCTCTCAGCGGAACCGCGAACGGCGCCCCCCACCTCCGCCACCCCGCCCCGCACCGGGAACCTGCGCGCCCGCCTGACCAGTTTCGTCGGCCGCGAGAGCGAACTCGGCGCGCTGCGCGCGAGCCTGACCGACGGCACGCACCGCCTGGTGACGCTGACCGGGCCCGGCGGCTCGGGCAAGACCCGGTTGTCGCAGGAGGCCGCGGCCGCCGTGACCGGCGCCTCCGCCTACCCGGACGGGGTGTGGCTGGCGGAGTTCGCCCCGTTGGACCGCCCCGCCGCCGTACCGGACGCCGTGCTGAGCGCGATCGGGCGCCGTGACACGGCCGTGCTGGCCGCCGCCCGCGAGGTGCGCAGCGCGGGCCAGGAGGCCGACCCGGCGGCGCGGCTGCTGGAGCACTGCGCGCCGCGCCGCATGCTGCTGGTGCTCGACAACTGCGAGCACGTCATCGACGCCGCGGCCGCGCTCACCGACCAACTGCTCGCCGCCTGCCCCGGGGTGACCGTGCTCGCCACGAGCCGGGAGCCGCTGGGCCTGCCCGGCGAGGCGGTGCGCCCGGTGGAGCCGCTGCCGCTGCCGACCGCGCACCGGCTGTTCGTGGAGCGGGCGGCGGCCGTGCGCCCAGGCTTCGACGCGGACCGCGACCACACGGAGGCGGTGGACGAGATCTGCCGCCGCCTCGACGGGCTGCCGCTGGCCATCGAACTGGCCGCCGCCCGACTGCGGGTGCTCACCCCGCGGCAGATCGCGGACCGCCTCGACGACCGCTTCCGGCTGCTGACCGGCGGCAGCCGCACCGCGCTGCCCCGTCAGCAGACGCTGCGCGCGGTCGTCGACTGGAGCTGGGACCTGCTCGGCGGGGCGGAGCGCACGGCGCTGCGCCGGCTCAGCGTCTTCGCCGGCGGCTGCACGCTGCAGGCGGCGGAGGCCGTGTGCGGGGAGGAGGCGCTGGAGCTGGTCGGCCAGCTCGTCGACAAGTCCCTGGTCGTCGTGGACCACGGTGCGGACGAGGTGCGCTACCGGCTGCTGGAGACCATCCACGAGTACGCCGCCGAGCGCGCCGCGGACGACCCCGCCGACCTCGCGGAGGCGGGTCGCCGGCACACCGCGTACTTCACGGAGTTCGCCCGCACCGCCGACTCCGGCATGCGCGGCCCCGACCAGCTGCTCTGGGCGGCGCGCGTGGAGGCCGACCTGGACAACGTCCGGGGCGTGCTGCGCCGGACGATCGACGCGGGGGAGGAGGACGAGGCGATCGCCCTGGCCCTGGCCATGGGCTGGTTCTGGTGGCTGCGCAACTTCCGTGACGAGGCGCGGGAGTGGCTCGTCCGGCTCATCGCGATGTCCGGCCTGCCGGAGGATCCGGGCGCCCCCGGTTTCTGGCCGCGGATGAACCTGCGGCTGCTCCATCTGTTCGTGGTCAGCGACACCATGCCCCGCGAGGAGATGCAGAGCCCGGAGATGCTGGCGCTGGCGTCGAGGATCATCGAGGTCTACAGCGTGCCGAGCCCGCACTCGACCCGCTTCCCGGGCATCCTGTGGCCGTTCTCCGACTACGTCGTGGGCCGCAACGAGGCGATCCGGGGCCACGCGGACGCCATGGTGGCCGCGTGCCGCACGTACGGCGGCGAGTGGGAGCTCGCGGCCGCGCTGATGTTCCGTACGCACATCACGATCGACCTCCCCGGCGGGCTCCCGCGGGCCGCCGCCGACTGGCCGGAGCTGCTGGAGCTCAGCGAGCGGCTCGGCGACCGCTGGATGCGCGCCCAGGTATGCGAGGCCGGCGCCGAGATGGCGCTGGCGTACGGCGACTACGCGGCGGCCCGCGCGGATCTGGAGGAGGCGCTGCGGCTCGGCGGGGAGCTGGGCGCGCACGTGGAGGGCATCTTCGTCCGTTCCCGCCTCGGCGAACTGGCCCACCGGGAGGGCGATGACGACGCCGCCGAGAAGCTGCTGCGCCAGGCGGCCGAGGAGGCCGAGCAGTACGGGGTGTGGGACGCCCGCGCCTACATCCGCGCGCTGCTGGCGACGATCCTGCTGCGCCGCGGCGAGCTCCGGGAGGCCCGGCAGCTGGTCGAACTCGCGCACGGCGAGGGCCGTATGGGCACGCCACCGCCGGACTTCGAGCTGCTCGTGGCGAGCCTCTCGGCCAGGGTCGCCGCCGCCGAGGGCGACACGGCGGGCGCCCTGGCCGGGTTCGCGGTGGCGCTGCGCGCGGGGCTCGACGGATTCTGCGCCGAACCGCGTCTGGCGGCGGCGGTCGAGTACGCCGCCGAGGTGCTGCTCGCCGTCGGCGATCCCGTACGGGCCGCCCGGCTGCACGGTGCGGCCGACGGGCTGCGGGCGGGTCTGCCGCGCCCGGTCCCCGAGGAGGAGGGGGTGCGCGCGGCGGAGGCGCGGGCCCGCGCGGCGCTCGGGGACGGCCCGTACGAGCGGGCCCGCGCCGGCGGCCGCGAACTGGGCGGCGAGGGCGCCCACGCGCTGCTGGCCGAGGCGACCGCCTGACCGCGCGGGAGAACGACGCCGGGAGAACGACGCCGCGAGACGACGCCGAGATCCGATGCTGGGAGATCGGCGCCGAGGGAATGGCCGGGGACGGCCTCCTCGTTGCATTCTTGAGGATTCAACCGCTGATTTCGGTGACGGAGAGAGCATGAAGGTCGAGATCTACAGCGACATCGCCTGCCCCTGGTGCTACGTCGGCAAGCGCCGCTTCGAGCGGGCACTTGCCGCCTTCCCGCAGGCCGACCAGGTCGAGGTGGTCTACCGCCCCTTCCAGCTCGCCCCCGACAAGTCGGAGACCCCCGAGTCCCACCGGACCTACCTCGACGAGCGCTACGGCCCGCAGTCCGCGGCGATGGACGCCCGCCTGGAGGAGCTCGGTCGCGCAGAGGGTCTGGCCTTCGACTTCGACCGCGCCATCGAGAACAACACCCTGCTCGCCCACCGCCTGCTCTGGCACGCCCTGAACGCGTACGGCGCCAAGGAGCAGGTCGCGCTCAAGGACCGGCTGCTCGTCGCGCACTTCGCCGAGGGCGCCGACGTCGGCGACCGCGACACCCTGGCCGCGCTCGCCGCCGAGGCCGGACTGGACCGCGACCGCGCGGCCGTCTTCCTCGCCTCCGACGAGGGCCGCGCGGAGGTGCTCGCCGAGATGGACGACGCTCGCGGCATCGGCGTGAACGCCGTCCCGACCTTCGTCTTCGAGGGCAAGTGGGCCGTCCAGGGCGGCCAGGAGTCCTCGACCTTCCTGCGCGTGCTGGAGCAGGTCGCCCAGGAGACCGGCGCCGTACCGGCCGCCCCCGCCGCCGACGCCTGCAGCGACGGCGCGTGCGAGGTCCCCGCCGGCTGAAGCGGCGGGGAGCGGCGGCACGGCTCAGTCGCAGCTGATCCGCGACACCGCCCAGTCCGCGACGTTCACCACGTGGAACCTGCGCGTCGGTTCGACCTTGAGCCGGATGGTGCTGTTGCCGGCGATCGGCACGTGCACCGGCACTCCGGGGTCACCGCCGCGCAGCACCTCGGAGCGCCACAGCTGCCCGTGGTCGCCGTGGACCGAGAAGCGTGCCGCGCCGAAGCCCAGCGCGACGTCGTCGATGCCGACGACGGCGTCGAAGGCGGTGCAGGAGCGGTTGAGGTCGATGGTGACGGTGGACGGCGCGCCGACGGTGATGCCGTCGGGGTAGCGCGTGCCGCCGATGCGAAGGCCCCAGCGCTGCCAGACCCAGTCGCCGAGCCGGATCGTGGGCCGGTCCGAGCGGCCGGCGACGCCGTAGCCGAGGCCGCTCAGCCGGTGGACCACCGGATCGGGCACCGGGGTCGGCGTCGGGGTGGGCGTGGGCGTGGGCTCCGGGGTACGGCTGGGGAACGCGGCGGGCGGCTCACTGGGCGTGGGCGCCGGCTCCTCGACGGGACGCGCCGGAGGCGTCGGGGTCGGGGTGGCGGCCACGGGGGCCCGGACGGACGACGTCGGGCTCGGCGCGGGGGAGGGCCGCGACGGCGTGGGGGTGGGTGTGGGCGACGGCGCCGGTACGACCGGCGCGGCCGAGGGCTTGCTCTGCGCCTGCGGCCGGGGCGTGCTGTCGTCCCCGGTCAGGGCGATCGCCACCACGGCACCGGCCGCCGCGAGCGCCAGCCCAGCGGCGACGGCGATCTTCACCGGTGCGGCGGCCCCTTCGGCGGCCGCGGCACCACCGGCGCCCGCAGCCGCGCCACCGCCCGAGCCGCCCGAAGCGGCGGCGGCCGCGGCGCCCGCGCCGGCGCCGGCCGCCGCACCGCCCGCGGCGATGCCCGCCGCCTTCGCCGCGTACGCGGCGCCGAACCAGCCGACGACCGCGACCGGCAGCAGCCCCTTGAGCGCCGCGTTCACGTCCGCCAGCTCCGCCGCCGCCAGGCGGCAGTTGGCGCACTCCTCCAGGTGCTTGCGCAACTCCCGGTCGGCCCGCATCCGCAGACCGCCGCGGGCGTGCGCGCCGAGCCGGTCCGCGTAGCGGGCGCAGGACCCCTCGGCGGTCAGCGTGGACGACACATGCGCCTGCAGATAGGCCTGGCGCAGTCCCTCGCGGGCCCGGTGCGCCAGAACGGCCGTGGCGTTGGCCGTCAGCCCGAGCAACGGCGCGACCTTGCTGGGCGACTCCTCCTCGACCGCGGTGTGCCACAGCACCGCCTGCCAGCGCTCGGGGAGGGTACGGAAGGCCTGGATGGCCAGGGAGCGTTCGGCCTCGTGCATGGCGCGCACGTCCGCGCCCAGTTCCTGGGTGCCTTCGGGCGCCGCGGCGCCGGCCGAGGTGACCGCGAACACCGCGAAGTCGTCGACCAGTTGCTCCCGCTTGGCCGTGCTGCCCCAGGACGCGGCCACCCGCCGCACCGTGGTGAGCAGGTAGGCGCGCACCGCGGCGTCCGGACCGCTGCCGCCGCGGATCGCCTGCAGCGTGCGGGCGAAGACCTCGCCGGTCAGGTCCTCGGCGGTGTGCCGGTCACGGCAGCAGCCGCGTGCGTACCGCCGCACGGCCGCCACGTGCCGCCGGTACAGCTCCTCGTACGCGCTGTCGTCGCCACCGCGCACCCGGGAGACCAGGTCGGCGTCGGACAGCTGTGCCCCGGGGGCGTCCGCGGCCTCGGGGAGACGCTCCGCGAGCGGCTCCCGCTGCTCGGGTACGCGGCCGGACGGCGGACCCCCACCGGAGTCCGCCCCCGCCTCCGCGGGCGGACCGGACTCCCCGTTTCCTTCATCCACGGGCGTAAGAGTGGCACACCCTTACCGTCCGACGACCTGTCAAGCATCAGAACCACCCGTCCGGGGAGTTTCACCCCCCGGAAGCGGGTCATCACCTGAACGGGTCAGCCTCACACCCCCGGACGGGACCGCAGTCCCTCCAGCAGGATGTCCAGCAACCGGGCCGAGGCGGCGGCCTGCTGGGCCGGGTCCGGCAGCGACGGCGCCGCGGTGGCGATCACCAGCAGGACGTCGGCCACCGACACGTCCGCGCGCAGCTCACCGGCCGCCCGCGCCCGCTCCACCAGCTGCCCGACGACGTCCAGGAGGGCGGCAATCCCGGCGCCCGACGTGATGTCGTCGGCCCCGCCGCGCTGCTGCGGCACCCGTGTCCCGTCGGCCGCACCGGCCGGCTGCACCTGCAGCACCTGCGGCGGCAGCAGCCGCCCGGCGCCGGAGGCCACCGACGTCCGCAGGAAGCGGGACAGCGCCGACCAGGCCTCCTCCTCCTGGCCCAGAGCCGAGCGCGCCTGCTCCGTCAGCCGTGCCGTCTCCTCCTCGGCTATGCGCCGTACCAGCACGTCCTTGCTGGGGAAGCGCCGGTAGACGGTGCCGACGCCCACCCGGGCCCGCCGGGCCACGTCCTCCATCGGCGCGCCGTACCCCAGTTCGCCGAAGACCTCGCGCGCGGCCCGCAGGACGTGCTCGAGGTTGCGCTGCGCGTCCACGCGCAGCGGGGACGTACGGCCCCCGCCGCCACCGCGCACGTCCGGATCGGGATGGCCGCTGACGGTCGCGGCCATCGCCCATTGAGGGTCCTGAATATGCATATGTGTATCCCCCGGTTAATCGCGTCTCCCCCCGGAGACTCCCCACCCCATGACCGCCGGAAGGCGGCGGACTACGCCGCGCGGGCACCCCGGCGGGTTACGAACATAGTTGAGCCCCGGTCAAGAATGAAGGGGGAACCCACCCACGATCGGAGTACCCCGGCCGCCGAATCTCCTTCCCGGCACTTCACACCGGTCAGCAACCCGCCCGTGACCTGCCGGAGAACAGGATTCGGCCATTCATTGCCGTCCGCCCTGTGGACAAACCCCGATGGCCCATTGCCTCATGGAACGATGGCAGCACTCAAGGGGCCGTCCGGCGCGGCAGAAGAATCCGGTATCCCGCGCATCCTCGTCGTCGGCGGCGGTTATGTGGGCATGTACACCGCTTTGCGGCTGCAGCGCAGGCTGAAACACGACGAAGCGGAAATCGTCGTGGTCGAACCGCAGCCCTACATGACCTACCAGCCTTTCCTGCCCGAGGCGGCCGCCGGCTCCATCTCGCCCCGCCACGTCGTGGTGCCCCTGCGCCGCGTCCTGGACCGCTGCACGCTGGTCATCGGCGAGGCCCGGCGCATCGACCACGGCAAGCGGGTCGCCACGCTCACCACCCTCGCCACCGAGGAGGAGGGCTCCGTCGCGCTGGAGCTGCCGTACGACCATCTGGTGCTGGCACCCGGCTCGGTCTCCCGCACCCTGCCCATCCCCGGCCTCGCCGAGCACGGCATCGGCTTCAAGACCGTCGAGGAGGCCATCGGGCTGCGCAACCACGTCCTGGAGCAGCTCGACATCGCCTCCTCCACCCGGGACGTCGAGGTCCGCGACGCGGCCCTGACCTTCGTCTTCGTCGGCGGGGGCTACGCGGGCGTGGAGGCACTCGGCGAGCTGGAGGACATGGCGCGCTACGCCGTGCGCTACTACCACAACGTCGAGGCCGACGACCTGAGGTGGATCCTGGTCGAGGCCACCGACCGCATCCTCCCCGAGGTCGGCGAGGAGATGGGCCGGTACGCCATCCGCGAGCTGCGCGGCCGCAACGTCGACATCCGCCTGAACACCCGGCTGGAGTCCTGCGAGAACCGCGTCGCCGCCCTCGACGACGGCTCCCGCGTGCCCACCCGCACCCTGGTGTGGACGGCCGGCGTCAAACCGCACCCCGTGCTGTCCCGCACCGACCTGCCGCTCAACGGCCGTGGCCGGATCGAGTGCACCGCGGCCCTGCGTATCGCCGGCACCGAGTGCGCCTGGGCCGCGGGCGACGCCGCCGCCGTCCCGGACCTCACCTCCGACGACCCCGGGGCGCTCTGCGCGCCCAACGCCCAGCACGCCCTGCGCCAGGCGCGCGTCCTGGCCGACAACATCGTCGCGAGCCTGCGCGGCGAGCCCCTGACCGACTACCGTCACGCGTACGCGGGCTCGGTCGCCTCGCTCGGGCTCCACAAGGGCGTGGCGCAGGTCTACGGACGCAAACTCAAGGGCTACCCCGCCTGGTTCATGCACCGCGCGTACCACCTCAGCCGGATGCCCACCTTCAACCGCAAGGCGCGCATCCTGGCCGAATGGGTCCTGTCCGGGCTCTTCAAACGGGAGATCGTCTCGCTCGGCTCGCTGGAGAACCCCCGCGCCGAGTTCGAGCTCGCCGCGGAGACCGGACGCAAGCCCGACGCGCCCTGACCGCCAGTGCGGATGCGGTGGCCGATTCCCCCGGAGCGGTGGGTCGGCCACACTGGACCCGTGACCAAGCGTGCGCCAGCACCTGCAAAGAGTGACAAATACGAGGAATCGGACGTTTGAACCTCACGCGTTGGAGCGCCCGGCTCCCCGGAACACAGCGACGCAATGCCCAGGCGGCGGCCGGTGCCGAACCCCCGTCCGGCGGAGCGGTACCCGCAGCGCGCGGCGAGGCCGCCGAGCGCCCCGACGCGCCGGCGCACACCCTCGACGCCCTCCCCGTACGCGAGGTGCTGGGCCGGCTGCCCGCCCTCATCGCGGTCACCCACGGACCCACCCACCACCTCGGGTACGTCAACGAGGCGTGGACCGAGGTCTTCGGCACCCGCACCCCGGGAGAGCCCGCCCGCGAGTCCCTCCCCGAGCTGGCCGAACTCGGCCTGCTCCCCCTGATGGACCAGGTCTTCCGCAGCGGCAAGCCCCGCACCGTCAAGGCCCGCAAGGTCGCCACCGCCACCCGGCAGGGCTACTTCACCCTCACCTGCAGCCCCGTCCCGGTGAAGGACGCCGGCGACACCGGTGGCGTCCTGGTCTTCGCCACCGACGTCACCGACCAGGTCCAGTCCGCCGAACGCCTCCGAGAGAGCGAGCGCCGCCTCCACGCTACCGCCGTCACCCTCCAGCGCAGCCTGCTCCCCCAGGAGCTCGAACAACCCGACGACCTGCGCGTGGCCGCCACCTACCAGCCCGGCGGCACCGACGCCGCCGTCGGCGGCGACTGGTACGACGTCATCACCCTCGGCGCCGGCCGTACCGCCCTCGTCATCGGCGACGTCATGGGCCGTGGCGTGCGCGCCGCCGCCGTCATGGGCCAGCTCCGCACCGCGGTCCGCGCCTACGCCCGCCTCGACCTGCCCCCGCACGAGGTCATCCAGCTCCTCGACGGCCTCGCCGCCGAGATCGACGCCACCCAGATCGCCACCTGCGTCTACGCCGTCCACGACCCCAGCGAGGGACGGCTGTCCTACGCCTCCGCCGGCCACCTGCCGATCGTCGTCCGCGACGCCGACGGCACCGTCCGCCGTGCCGACGAGCCCACCGGACCGCCGCTGGGCACCGGCGGCTGGGTCCACACCTCCGGCTCCGTCCCCCTCGGGCCGGGCGCCACCGCCGTGCTCTACACCGACGGCCTCATCGAGCGCCGCGGCGAGGACATCGACGAGGGCGTGTCCGCCCTGATGAACGCCGTCGCCGGCGCCACCGGCAGCCCCCAGGTCATCTGCGACCGCCTGCTGCGCGCCCTCGGCGTCACCTCCGAGCACGCCGACGACGTCGCCGTGCTCGTCATGCAGTACCCGCAGCGCGAGGGCAACGACTCCGAGCTGTTCCGCAACGCCTCCCTGGAACTGCTCGGCGGCATCGAGGCGGCCCCTCGCGCCCGCGCCTTCGCCCAGGGTGTGCTGACCTCCTGGCGCTTCCCCGTCGAACTCGTCGACCTCGGCGTCCTCGCCGCCAGCGAACTGGTCGCCAACTCGCTCCAGCACGGCGTCCCGCCCATGCGGCTGCGGCTGCGGCGCACCGACCGGCGCCTGATCATCGAGGTCACCGACGGCGACGACCACCTGCCGCGCCGCCGACGCGCCGAACCGGCCGACGAGGCCGGCCGGGGCATCTCCATCATCGCCACCATCGCCTCCGCCTGGGGATCCCGGCGGACCCCCGGCGGCGGCAAGGCGGTGTGGTGCGAGTTCGCGCTCCCCAACTGACCGAGGATCACGCAGCCAGCACGGGCTCCCGCATCGGCGCGTCCTGCCCGACCGTGAGACGCCGGCCCAGCCGTACCGAGAGCACGCTGACAGCCAGCGAGCACGCGACCAGCATCACGATGTACTCGGCGTACATCCCGCTGCCCGCCATCAGCCCGCCGACCGCCGGCCCCACGGCCAGCGCCAGCTGCTTCACCAGCGCGAACGCCGAGTTGTACTGCCCGACCATCCGCTCCGGCGCCATGTCCGCCACCAGCGGCGCGACCGTCGGCGACAGCATCGCCTCGCCGAGCCCGAACAGCGCGTACGTGGCGATCAGCATCGCCGTCGCGATCCCGTGCGCGGAGCCCGTCAGCCCGGCCAGCCCGGCGACCACCCACGCCACGGCCCACAGCAGACCGACAGCCGCGATCACCCGGCTGCGCCGCCGCCGCTCCACCGACCGCAGGACGGCGAACTGCGCCACCACGATCGCCGCGGTGTTCGCCGCGAGGGCGAGGCCCAGAGTCGCCGGCGACACCTTGGTCACCTCGACCGCGTACGCGGAGAGCCCCGACTCGAACTGCCCGTAGCAGGCGAAGAACAGCACCCCGCCCAGCACGCACAGCTGCACCATCGCCCGGTCGGCGAACAGCGCCCGCCAGCCGCCGGCCGCCTTCGCCGTCGGCGCCGTCTCCATGCGCGCAGCCTTCGGCAGCCGTACGGAGGCCGCGACGACACCGAGGACGACGAACATCGCGGACTCGATGGAGAACAGCAGCGTGAAGGAGTCCGGACGCGAGGTGTCGACCAGCAGACCGCCCAGCAGACCGCCGACCCCCAGCCCGAGGTTGCTCAGGAAGAACTGTGTGGCGAAGGCCCGCGACCGCGTCCTCGGCGTGGAGCACCACACGATGAGCGTGGCCAGCGCCGGCTGCATCACGGCGATGCCGGCGCCCATCACGGCGGACGCGGCAATCACCAGGGGCGCGCTCGACGCGAGCCCGAAGCCCATGGAGCCCACCGCCGCC
>NZ_CP109144.1:4195000-4362500 GCF_035918135.1 Actinacidiphila glaucinigra | reverse complement strand
GTTGTCCCGGGGTAAGGGTGTAGGCCGAGTGGTAGGCAAATCCGCCACTCATTGAGGCTGAGACCTGATGCCGAGCCGATTGTGGTGAAGTGGATGATCCTATGCTGTCGAGAAAAGCCTCTAGCGAGTTTCATGGCGGCCCGTACCCTAAACCGACTCAGGTGGTCAGGTAGAGAATACCGAGGCGTTCGGGTGAACTATGGTTAAGGAACTCGGCAAAATGCCCCCGTAACTTCGGGAGAAGGGGGGCCATTGCTGGTGAGGGGATTTACTTCCTGAGCTGGTGGTGGCCGCAGAGACCAGCGAGAAGCGACTGTTTACTAAAAACACAGGTCCGTGCGAAGCCGTAAGGCGATGTATACGGACTGACGCCTGCCCGGTGCTGGAACGTTAAGGGGACCGGTTAGCTCCATTTCGGTGGGGCGAAGCTGAGAACTTAAGCGCCAGTAAACGGCGGTGGTAACTATAACCATCCTAAGGTAGCGAAATTCCTTGTCGGGTAAGTTCCGACCTGCACGAATGGCGTAACGACTTCTCGACTGTCTCAACCATAGGCCCGGTGAAATTGCACTACGAGTAAAGATGCTCGTTTCGCGCAGCAGGACGGAAAGACCCCGGGACCTTTACTATAGCTTGATATTGGTGTTCGGTTCGGCTTGTGTAGGATAGGTGGGAGACTGTGAAGCGGTGGCGCCAGCCATTGTGGAGTCGTCGTTGAAATACCACTCTGGTCGTGCTGGATGTCTAACCTCGGTCCGTGATCCGGATCAGGGACAGTGTCTGGTGGGTAGTTTAACTGGGGCGGTTGCCTCCTAAAGAGTAACGGAGGCGCCCAAAGGTTCCCTCAGCCTGGTTGGCAATCAGGTGTTGAGTGTAAGTGCACAAGGGAGCTTGACTGTGAGACTGACGGGTCGAGCAGGTACGAAAGTAGGGACTAGTGATCCGGCGGTGGCTTGTGGAAGCGCCGTCGCTCAACGGATAAAAGGTACCCCGGGGATAACAGGCTGATCTTCCCCAAGAGTCCATATCGACGGGATGGTTTGGCACCTCGATGTCGGCTCGTCGCATCCTGGGGCTGGAGTCGGTCCCAAGGGTTGGGCTGTTCGCCCATTAAAGCGGTACGCGAGCTGGGTTTAGAACGTCGTGAGACAGTTCGGTCCCTATCCGCTGTGCGCGTAGGAGTCTTGAGAAGGGCTGTCCCTAGTACGAGAGGACCGGGACGGACGAACCTCTGGTGTGCCAGTTGTCCTGCCAAGGGCATGGCTGGTTGGCTACGTTCGGGAGGGATAACCGCTGAAAGCATCTAAGCGGGAAGCCTGCTTCGAGATGAGGACTCCCACCCCCTTGAGGGGTTAAGGCTCCCAGTAGACGACTGGGTTGATAGGCCGGATGTGGAAGCCCAGTAATGGGTGGAGCTGACCGGTACTAATAAGCCGAGGGCTTGTCCATAGGTTGCTCGCGTCCACTGTGTAGTTCTGAAACAACGAACCCCGGCCCCTGCTGTTTTGTGGGGTGGCTGGTGCCGGTTCGTACAGTTTCATAGTGTTTCGGTGGTCATAGCGTTAGGGAAACGCCCGGTTACATTTCGAACCCGGAAGCTAAGCCTTTCAGCGCCGATGGTACTGCAGGGGGGACCCTGTGGGAGAGTAGGACGCCGCCGAACAAATATTGAGCCCCGGCTCCCGAGTTTAATCACTCGGGAGCCGGGGCTTTTTTGCGTACGATCGCGGTATGAGCAGCTACACGATACGCACGTCCCGCCCCGACGAATGGCGTGCGCAGCGGGCCCTGCGGCTGGAGGCGCTCAAGGATCCTGCCGCAGCCCTCGCCTTCGTCAACACCCATGACACCGAGGCGGCGTTCGGCGACGAGGTGTGGCAGCAGCGGGCGCGGACCCAGTCGTTCATCGCGGAGGACGAGGCCGGCGAGCGCGTCGCCAATGTGTCCGTACTCGTCGAGACGGGCGAGGAGTTCGACGTCCCGCAGACGCATCTGGTCGGCGTGTACGTGCGGCCGGAGTTCCGGGGTGGCGGACTGGCCGCGGAGTTGCTGGGTGCGGCGATCGCGTGGTCGTGGGAACTGCCCGAGCAGGTGCGGCGGGTGCGGTTGTGGGTGCACGAGGACAACCACCGCGCGCAGGTCTTCTACAAGCGGCTCGGTTTCGTCAGGACGGGGAGGACGATGGCGTTCCCGCTGGACGAGTCGCAGACCGAGTACGAGATGGAGCTGGGGCGGCCGTAGGGCGTGGCCGCTAGGGCAAGCGCACGGCGTCCGGGACCTCGTCGAGCAGGGCCGGGGGCTGGGTGCCGAGGACGAGGCGGGTGTCGGCGCGGTGCCAGAGCGGGCCGCGCCAGTGGTCGCGGGCCTGTTCGGGGGATCGCAGCACGGCCAGGGTCGGCAGGCCCGCGGCCGTGCCGGTGGCCAGGAGGTCGGGGAGTTCCGGGATCGGCGCGAGGGCGGCGATGTCGTCCAGCACGAGGGTCATTGGTGGGTCGAGCCGACCGGAGGATGACCCTGCGGCCATGCGCCGGCCGTGCTCGACCACGCTGGAGACGAGTGCGGTGAGCAGCGGCATCGCACCCGGGTGGGTCCGCGGGTCCTCGTTGGGCTCGCCCACCACATAGAGCGTGCCCAGATCCTTGAGGAATGACTCCAGCTCGAGGCCGTCGGCGCGTCCCGGATTGCAGGCGTCCCGGATGTGGACGGAGTTGAGGGACTCCAGGGCGCGGTGGACGAGGGCCTGGGCGGCGTCGCGGCGGTGGGTGTGGGCGTGGAGGACGGACTCGAGTTCACCGCTCCAGCCCGAGGCGGCCTTGGGATGCGTGCGCAGGATGCGGACGGCGTCCTGGCCCGAGCTTCCGCCCGCCCAGCGGTGGACCTGGCGGAACGGCTGGCCGTCGACGGCGGCCGCGTGCAGCCAGCAGCGCAGGAGGGTCTCGGCTGCGTCGAACATCGCGGCGTCGACCGCGGCGCGCGGCCGCACCGGGAAGAGCAGGGCGCGGGCGCGCGTGACGGCGGTGGGGACGTCCGCGCACCCGGAGTGCGGTGCCCAGCGGAGCCGGGCCGGGGTGTCGACCAGGTGGGCCGGGTCGTAGACGTGGACCGGGCCGAGCTTGGCGCGGTTGCCGACGGTCTGGTGGAAGGTGTCCGGATCGGCGGTCGTGACGAGGACCGGGCCCGCCGCGTTGAGGACGGCCGGCTGAACGAGGCGCTTGCCCTTGTCGCTGCGGAGGGCGGCGAAGGCCGCGTAGGTGCGGGTGAGTTCGTGGTCGGTGGTGACGGAGGGTCCTGCCGGACCGGCCGTGGGCGCGGCGGCGGCCGGGCCCACCGGTACGGGTTCGGGTTCGGGAGTGACAACCGCCGCGGGGGCCTCCACGGGCCGCTGCGGGGCCTGGCGGGGCCGGACCGGGGTCTCGGGCTCAAGGGCCGCCTCCGCGGCCTTCAGGGCGGCCGTACGGCGCGCCGCGTGGCGCAGCCGGGTGCGGGCGATGACGCCCATCACGAAGACCGTGAGGACGAAGAGCACCATCAACTGCCCGATGAACACGCCCCAGAACAGCCCGGAGCCGGGCAGCCCCTCCGGCGGGGCGGGGCGCCAGGCCCCGGCGATGTCGTGGGGCTCGGCGATGAGGTGGCGCATGGCCACGGGGGTGCGGGTGAAGTGGACCTCGGCGGGCCACGCCCCGTGGGAGACGAGACCGGCTATCCCGGTGCCCGTCCACACCAGGACGGTCATCCCGAGCAGGAAGCCCATGACGCCGAGGATCAGCCCGTCGGGGATCCCGCCCTCGCGCTCCTGCCCGTGGTGCTGCGCTCTCGCCATGGTCAGGTCCCCGTTCAGGCCACCGCGTCGTCGGCCAGTTGCTTGTCGAGGGAGACCCGCGGCTCGTCGTACCCGTCCGTGCCGTCGTCGTCCGAGGCCTCGGTCATGGCGCGGTCGGTGTAGACCAGCGGCCGCTCGCTCTCGGTGATGAGGTGCTTGACGACCTGCACGTTGCCGTTGACGTCCCAGACGGCGATGCCGGGGGTGAGGGTGGGGATGATCTCCACCGCCCACCGGGGGAGGCCGAGCACGCGGCCGGTGGCGCGCGCCTCGTCGGCCTTCTGGGCGTAGACGGTGCGCGTGGAGGCCATCTTGAGGATCGCCGCGGCCTCCTTTGCGGCGGCTCCGTCCACGACGTCGGACAGGTGGTGGACGACGGCGACGAAGGACAGGCCGAGACGGCGGCCGAACTTCAGGAGGCGCTGGAAGAGCTGGGCGACGAAAGGGCTGTTGATGATGTGCCAGGCCTCCTCGACCAGGAAGATGCGCTTCTTCCGGTCGGGGCGGATCCAGGTGTGCTCCAGCCAGACGCCGACGATCGCCATGAGGATCGGCATGGCGATGGAGTTGCGGTCGATGTGGGACAGGTCGAAGACGATCAGCGGGGCGTCGAGGTCGATGCCGGCGGTCGTCGGGCCGTCGAACATGCCGCGCAGGTCGCCGTCGACGAGCCGGTCCAGGACGAGTGCGACGTCCAGGCCCCAGGCGCGGACGTCCTCCAGGTCGACGTTCATCGACTCGGCGGAGTCGGCCATGGGGTGCCGCAGCCGGTCCACGATGTCGGTGAGGATCGGCTGGCGGTCGTCGACCGTCTCGTGGACGTACGCGTGGGCCACCTTGAGCGCGAAGCCGGAGCGCTCGTCCAGGCCGCGGCCCATCGCGACCTCGATGATCGTGCGGAGCAGCGCGAGCTGGCCCGTGGTGGTGATCGCCGGGTCGAGCGGGTTGAGCTTGATGCCCCCGTCGAGGGCCGCCATCGGGTCCAGGCGGATGGGAGTTATTCCGAGGGCCTTGGCGATGAGGTTCCACTCGCCGACGCCGTCCTCGCCCTGCGCGTCCAGGACGACGACCTGGCGGTCGCGGAAACGCAGCTGCCGCAGGACATAGGTCTTCTCCAGGGCGGACTTGCCGTTGCCGGACTCGCCCAGGACCAGCCAGTGGGGGGCGGGGAGTTGCTGCCCGTACAGCTGGAACGGGTCGTAGATGTAGCCCTTGCCGGAGTAGACCTCGCGGCCGATGATCACGCCCGAGTCGCCGAGGCCCGGTGCGGCGGTCGGCATGTAGACGGCCTGGGCCTGGCCCGTGGAGGTGCGGACGGGGAGCCGGGTGGTCTCCACCTTGCCGAAGAGGAAGCTGGTGAAGGCGTCGGTGATCGCTGCGAGGGGGTCCAGCATGGGCATGGGTGGAGCGCCTCCTCGGCGTCAGCGGTCGTCGCGCCCGGGGCGCAGGCTCCGGCGTGGCATCGTTGTCCCTGTCGTCCTTCCCATTAGCGCCGTCCCTGGAGACGGAGCGTCAAGTGCGCACAGGCGCATGGTGCTACCTCCCGGTCCCTCAGCGGCGGATGCCGGTCGCGAACGGGAGCGTGTTGACGAACGCCCGGTGGTGCTCCCGGTCGCACCACTCCAGCTTGAGGTACGACTTGCCCGCCGAGGCGCGGATCGTGCGCTTGTCGCGGGCGAGGGCCTCCGGGGAGCGGGAGGAGACCGTGATGTAGCCGACCAGGTTCACGCCCGCCGCGCCGGAGGCGAGGTCCTCGCCGCGCTGGTCGATGCGGGAGTGGTGGGCGATGTCGCGGGGGTCGACGACGCGGTTCATCTTGGCGGCGCGGCTGGCCTCGGCGTCGTCGTTGGTCTTCTCGGTGAGCATGCGCTCGATGGCGACGTCGGTCGGCTCGAGGTCCATGCAGACCGCGACGGTGCGGATCACGTCCGGGGTGTGGACCAGCAGCGGTGCCATGAAGTTGACGCCGACGGGGGTCAGCGGCCACTCCTTGACCCAGGCCGTGGAGTGGCACCAGGGGGCGCGGGTGGCCGATTCTCGGGTCTTGGCCTGGAGGAAGGTCGGCTCGGTGGCGTCCAGTTCCGCGGGCCAGGCGTTGCGGCGGGTCATCGCCTGGATGTGGTCGATCGGGTGGTCCGGGTCGTACATGGAGTGGATGAGCGACGACAGCCGCGCCTGGCCGAGCGGCTGGCGGACCCGGATGTCGGCCTCGGTGAGGCGGGCGCAGATGTCGGTGAGCTCGCGGGCCATGACGGCGGCGATGCCGGCGTCCTTGTCGAGGGTCTTGCGGCCGCCGCCCGCGGCGCGGGCGATGGCGCTGCCCTCGGCGGCGAGTTCGCGGCTGTAGTGCATGCACGCGACGAGGTAGGCGCGGTGCTGCTCGGACGAGGTCGACACCATCGACTGCAGCTGGTCGTAGGAGTCCTTGAGCCACTGCTCGGCGCGGTCGTCGCCGCGCTGGGTGACGTCCTTGGCGTGGGCGTCGGGGTCGGCGGGCAGGGTGCGGGCGAGCATCTGCAGCCGGGTGACGAAGCCGTCCCCGTTGGCGACGTGCTTGAGCAGGGTGCCGAAGCGCTCGACGAGGGCCTCCTGGTCCTCGCTGTCGCGCAGGCCGACGCCGGGGCCCTCGATCTCGATGGCGGCGGTCACGGTGCGCCGGTCCACGTGCAGCAGCACGGCGATCTCGTCCGGGCCGAAGGGCGCCGACAGCCAGGTGATGCGGCCGATGCCGGGCGGCGACCCGATCTCCACCTCGCGGCCCTCCAGCCGGGTGCCGGCCTCCGCGGCGGCGGAGCGGTACGTCGCGGCGGAGCGCAGCGTGCGGCGGTAGCTGCGGTTGATCTCGAACCAGCGGTAGAAGGTGCGGCGGCGGTACGGCATGTAGACGGCGGCGAAGGCGAGCAGCGGCCAGCCCGTCAGGCCGAGGATGCGCAGCGGCAGTACGGGGATCAGCAGGCCGCACATCATGCCGAGAAACGCGCCGGCGATGATCAGGGTGATCTCGCCGGTCTCGCGGTTCTTGCCGACGATGGCGTTGGGACGCGCCTTGCCGATCAGGTACGTACGGCGTTGCTGCGGTGGGGCGTAGGGCTGGGACGTCACCGGCTTTCGCCTCCTGCTGTCTTGCTGGGCCCGCCGCCGTTGCCGCGGTCAGGGTTCGTGCGCGGCGCGGGGGCCGGTGCCGGGGCGGTGCCGTTGCGGCTGCTGTGCGCGGCGATGCCGCTGGGTACGGCGTTGGCGGGCTGTGCGCCGCCGCCCGTGGCCTGCTCCTGGGGGCCGCCGCGGGTGCTGTGCGTCTTGATGCCCTGCTTCACCAGCGCGGCCGGGGAGGAGATGACGGCGGCGGCCTGGGACTCGGCACTCGCCTTGCGGTTGCTGCGGAGGCTGGCCACGTCGTCGCCGAAGCCGGGGACGAAGCGGTAGATCATCGCGCTGGCGAAGATGGCCAGCAGGATGATGGCCAGACCCGACACGACCGCGCCGAACGCGGTGGGCCCGTCGGAACCGCTGAGCGCGCCCGCGAGGCCCAGCACGACCACGATCACCGGCTTGACCAGGATCACCGCGATCATGATCCCGGCCCAACGGCGCACGTGGTGCCACATGTTCTTGTCGACCAGGCCCGAGTACACGGCGGTGCCGAGCAGGGCGCCGACGTACAGCAGCGCGGCGCGGATGACGAGTTCGAGCCACAGGACGCCGGCGGCGAGCACGGACACCAGGGAGACCACGATCAGCATGATCGGGCCGCCGCCGATGTCGGAGTCCTTGGTCAACGCGTCCTGGAACGAGCCGAAGAAGGTGTCCGTACTGGCGGACGTGCCGGAGGCGATGACCTCCGTGATGCCGTCGGTCGCCGACACGACGGTGTAGAGGATCAGCGGCGTGAAGGCGGAGGCGATCACGGTGAGCCAGAGGAAGCCGACCGCCTCGGTCAGGGCCTCCGTGAGCGGCACCCCGCGCACGGCGCGCTTGGCGACGGCCAGCAGCCACAGGAGGAGCGTGAGGAAGGTGGAGGCGGCGAAGACGACGGCGTACTGGGTGAGGAACGCCTTGTTGGTGAAGTCCACGGCGGCGGTCTTGTTGACCGCTTCGGAGAGGCCGTCGATGACCCAGGCGGCGGCGTCGGCGCAGCCGCGCGCGAGCGAGTCCAGGGGGTCGAGGGAGTCCGCGACGGACGGGGTGTGGCCGGAGCCGTTGCCGCTTTCGCAGTAGTCGCGTGCGGGGCCGACGATGAGTTCGCACTCGTCCTTGCCGCCCGACGGGGAGGGGGTCGGGGACGGAGCCGCGAAGGCCCGTGCCGACAGGAGTACCGCCGCCGTCTGCAGGGTGACCAGGGCGGCGCCGATCGTGGTGGCACGGCGCTGGCTACCGGGCATAAGTGAACCCCCCGTACTGCTTCACGGCGTTGGCGATCTCGTCGGCGGTCGATGCGGTGCGGTCGCTGTTGACCGGCGCGGGGCCGTCCTTCTGGGAGAAGCTTTCGACCTTCCAGTCATTGTCCGCCCAGCGCAGCTTGAGCGTCATCGTGAACCAGTCGTTGACGACCGGGTTCGTGGAGCCCTCGCCTGCGGTCCCGAACACTCCCGTGCACCAGACCTCCACTGTCGCGGTGTCGCCGCGGAAGTCGGTGGTCGTGGTCCCCACGGGGACGGTCCGCGAGACGTAGACCATGCCCTCGGCCGCGTTGCCGTTCTCGTCGAGGCCGAGCTTCGCGAGGAAGTCCGTCGAGTAGGCGTTGTCGAGCTTGGCCTGCAGTTCGTTCACCGTGCCGTCGGTGAAGAGCCGCTGCACGATCTGGTGCCGTCGGTCCGGGTTGAGGATGTCGGCGGACACCAGGGCCACCGCGTAGTTGGCCCCCGCGGATTCCGCGCCCTGGTCGGTGCGGGCGTAACCCGTCGGGATGCCCGCGTTCTTGCCGTCCACCGGCTTCGTGCCGGTGGGGGACGTGGGCTGGGAGCGGGCGCCGTTGGAGGTGCCGCCCTGGGCGCCGCTGCCGGGGGAGTCGGAGGGGGAGCCGCCGCCGCGGTTGGCGAAGGCGATGGCGGCGATGAGGAGCACGACGACACCGACGACCGTGACGAGGCTGCGGCTGGAGCGCTGCGGGCGGCGGGCGGGGCCGCCCGTGCCGGGCGGGGGCTCGGGGAGACGGGTACGGGTCGGGGGGCCGTCCTGGCCGAGGCTCATCGGGGGCTCGCCCCCTCGGGGGTCATCGGGTGAGTGGGCATCAGCAGACAGCCTCGGGTGGGGTGCGGGGCCGGGACGGGCCCCTTGGGGACAGTGCGCGGGGGATGGTGCGGAGTCCGACGCGTGGTCGCTAGACCGCCATCCCGTAGACGATGGTGAAGAGCGTGCCGAGGGAGCCGATGATGAACACGCCGGTCAGGCCGGCGATGATCAGTCCCTTGCCCTGCTCCGCACTGAAGGTGTCGCGGAGCGCCGTCGCTCCGATGCGCTGTTTCGCCGCGCCCCAGATCGCGATGGCCAGGCAGAGCAGGATCGCCACTGCCATGACCACCTCGATCATGACGCGTGCTTCGTTCCCCAGGGAACCGAAAGGCCCCCAGTCCGGGGCGATACCACCGATGATGGTGTTGATGTCGCCCTTCTCGGCTGCCAGGAACATGAGAACTCACCACCACGCTAGATCAGTTGACGTCCTCGCCGGGGCGCAAGGAGCCAAGGTCTATCTTGGCGGAGGATGTCGCCGTCGTATGTCGACTCGGCGACTTTCTCAGCCGATTCCCCAATGTGATCCGGGCCGCAACCGTCAGACTGGACACACTGGCGTGCGATCCGGTGTTCGATGAGACTTTGTTGACTACTCTGTGTATCACGGTGGTGAGCGGAGGGCAACGATTGGCGGCGCTGCGGGTGGGGATGCTCCCCAGGGCCTGGCGCACCGTCACCTTCCGCGCCGGGCAGGGTGATGTGACGAAGGGGTGGGGCGGGTGACGGCGGCTTCGCGGACCGCGCGGAAGGCCTGGCTGGTGTCGGGGGTCGTGGGCGGCCTCTTCATGTCGTTCGTCATGCTGCTCGTCGTCGGCACGTACCTGGTGGCGGCGAAGCTGACGGGCGGGGGCGGGGCGGTGACGCTCGCCAGGGGGGCGGTGCCGGCGGCGTACCAGGACCTGGTGCAGAAGTGGGGGAACCTCTGCGACGCCATCGACCCGGCGCTGCTGGCGGCCCAGCTCTACCAGGAGAGCGGCTGGAACCCGAGGGCGCAGAGCACCGCGCAGGCGCAGGGGATAGCGCAGTTCATCCCCGGCACGTGGGCGACGCACGGCGTGGACGGCGACGGTGACGGCGACCGCGACGTGTGGGACCCGGCGGACGCCATCCCCTCGGCGGCCTCGTACGACTGCGAGCTGGCCCGCTACGTCAAGGATGTCCCGGGGAACCCGACGGAGAACATGCTCGCCGCCTACAACGCGGGCGCGTACCGGGTCATCCGGTCCGGCGGGGTGCCGAGGATCCGCGAGACGCAGAACTACGTCCGGATCATCACGACGCTGCAGAAGAGCTTCGCGGCGCCCGTGGGCCCGGTCGGGCCGTCGCGGCAGGCGGCGGGCGCGATCTACTACGCCCAGCAGAAGCTGGGGACGAAGTACCTGTGGGGCGGGAACGGCACGCCGGAGCAGGGCGGCCGGTTCGACTGCTCGGGCCTGACGAAGGCGGCGTACCACTCGGTGGGGATCGAGCTGCCGCGCGTGGCCAACGACCAGTGGAACGCCGGACCGCACCCGAAGCGGGAGGAGCTGCTCCCGGGCGACCTGGTCTTCTTCGCGTACGACCTGACCGACCCGCGGTCCATCCACCACGTGGGGATCTACGTCGGCGGCGGCTACATGATCAACGCCCCCTACACGGGCGCGGTGATCCGCTTCGACAAGATCGACACCCCGGACTACATCGGGGCGACGCGTGTGACGGCGGCGAGCGCCGCGGCGGTGTGACCGTCGCGCGCCCGCCGCGGCGTCGCTGTGGGTGAACATCCCGCCCCGGCATGCGGGAACGTGTCTCCCTTCGATAACACCTTGGTGATCATCCGGTGGAGACCGGAACGCGACGTACCGTGCCGCCCGTTGGACGGGGGAGAATCGGCTCCCGCACGGACGTGCACGGGGGTGCGGCGGAAGACAGATAGGGGACACCGGTGGCAGAGCTCTCGCTTGACGGCTCGAACCCCGACGTCAGCCTGCTCCGCGACATCAACGGGCTCGCCAGGGACGCCCCGCGCTGGCTGGACCGCGTGATGGAGGCCGTCGGCGAGTACGGCCTGATCCTGCTCATGGTGCTGATCGCCGGCTGGTGCTGGTGGCGCGTGGCGCGCCGCAGCGGTGCCGAGGCGCCGACGGCCGTGGCGGGCGTGATCTGGTCCGGGCTGGCGGCGGCCGTCGCGCTGGTGCTCAACATCCCGCTGCGGAACTTCGTGGACCGGCCGCGGCCCTTCCTGGAGCACAAGGGCATCCACGTCCTGGTGGAGGGGAAGACCGACTTCTCCTTCGTCAGCGACCACGCCACCTTGACGATGGCCGTCGCGATGGGCGTGTTCATGGTCAGCCGCACGTGGGGCCTGGCCGCCGTCGCCGTCGCTCTCGCCGAGGGCTTCTGCCGCGTCTACATGGGCGTGCACTACCCGACCGACGTGCTGGGCGGCTTCGCCCTGGGCACGGCCGTCGCGCTGCTGCTCGCCCCGGCGGCGCTGGCCCTGCTCACCCCGCTGACGAAGGCCGTGGCCGACTCCCGCCTGGGCGTGCTCGTGCAGGCGGCGCCGGGCCGGCCGGAGGCCCGCCGGGGCGAGCCGTACCCGGAGCCAACGGCGGTCGACAAGGACCTGGCCGCCTGACGGCCGCCGCCGGCGTGCGGGCGGCCTAGAGCGCCTGCTGGAAGGCAAACAGCCGCGTGGGGTCGTAGCGGGCCTTCAGCCGGGTCAGCTTGTCGGCGGCCGAGCCGTAGTAGGCGGTGCGCCAGTCGGTCAGCGTGGCGTCGGTGTAGTTCTGGTAGGCGGCGCCGGAGGCGTGACGGCGCATGGCCGTGTGGAGCCCGGCGAGCCAGTTCGTGGTGCCGGGTGCCTCTATGTACTGGGCCAGGAAGCGCGAGCGCCGGTGCACGAAGGCGGTGGCCGTGGGCGAGACGCGGTTGACGGCGCCGCCGAGCGCGGTGAGCGAGACGCTGCCGGAGCCGGAGCGGAGCCCCTCCACCTGTGACAGGAGGGTCTGGATGCCGGCGGCGGAGAGCGAGCGGTCGTAGAAGTCGGAGCGTGCCGCGTAGGTCTCCCGGCCGAGCCGGCCGGAGGGGCTGCGGCCCGGCGTGGTGCCGGGCAGGTGGCACTGGGCGGTGCTCAGGTTCGAGCAGCCCGCGTAGGCGAGGGCCGCGTCGAGGTACGAGCGCGGGTGCAGGGAGACGGTGGTCGCGGAGGCCCCGATGCGGTCGGCGAGCCGGTCGACGGCGTTCGCGAGCCCGTCGCGCGAGGTGATGCCCACGGTGGCGATGCTGATCTGCGGGGACCCGGTGCCCGACTTGTCCAGGTGCAGGGCGGACCAGATCTCGTCGGGCTGGGTGGGCCCCCACTCCTGCCAGGCGCGCAGGACGGCGGCGGCCTTGCTCCAGGGCCAGCTCAGGTAGCCGGTGACGACCTGCGGGGAGGCCTGTGTGTCGAACGTCAGCCGGGTGACCACGCCGAACTGGCCGCCGCCCGCGCCGCGCAGCGCCCAGAACAGCTCCGGGTTCTCGCCGGCGCTGCAGCGCAGCACGCGGCCGCCCGCCGTGACGATCTCGGCGCCGGTGAGGCTGTCGCAGGTCAGCCCGTACGCGCGGCTGAGCACTCCGTGACCGCCGCCGAGGGTGAGGCCGGATATGCCGACCGTCGGGCACGAGCCGGCCGGCAGCGTGCGCCCGCTCGCCCCGAGCCGGGTGTAGACGTCGATGAGCTTCGCCCCGGCACCGATGGTCGCCGTGCCGCCGGAGAGGCCCACCGAGGCCATGGAGGAGACGTCGAGGACGAGCCGGCCCTTGCCGCCGGAGTAGCCGGCGTAGGAGTGCCCGCCGTTGCGGACCGAGACGGGTACGCCGGTGCGGCGGGCGAAGTCCAGGCACTCGCGGATGTCCTCGGTGCCGGAGACGTACGCCACGGCGGCGGGGCGCTGTCCGTCGAAGCGGGTGTTGTACAGCAGGCGGGCGGTGCCGTAGTCCGCGTCGTCGGGCAGGACGAGGCGGCCGTCCAGGGTGTGGCCGAGAGCCTTCCAGTCGGGGCGGACGGTCGGCGAGGCGCTGGGTGAGGGCGTTCCGCCGGGCGTCGTGGCGGCGCCGGGAGTGCCGGGCGCGGGGCTGCCCGCGTGGGCGGGGCGGCCGCTCTCCGGGGTGCAGGCCGCGGTCAGCCAGCCCGCCGCGGCGACGCCTGCGCCGCCGCGGATCAAAGTTCGTCGGTTCAAGGTGGGGCCTCCCGCTCCGCTTCCCCCGTGTGGTCGTCCGTGAGGACGGTGGGGAACAGGTGACCGGTTGCGGGTGGGGAGTGTGACGTGCGCCGGGCCGGCGTCAGCCCCGCTCGTGTTCGGAGGCGTCGCGGCGGGCGCGGTCGCGGGCGCGGCGGGCCGGGCCCCGCCAGCCGCAGACGCAGGTCGCGTGGGAGAAGGCGCCCTTGTCGGAGGTGGTCGCCCGGTGGGCGGGCGGGGCCGGGTCGCTGGGAGGCACGGAACAAAGCTACCGGCCGTGACGCGGTGCCCTGCACCTCGTTATGCCCCACGACGTCCGAGGCGCGGCATGGTGCGGGGGGTTGGCGGAGATGGGGCAGCTCGGCCGGGCGACTGCGGCAGCCGTGGGTCTCGGGTTGTGCGTACTGGCGGTGGCGGGGTGTTCGGCCAGTGGCGAGGCCGCCGACGTGGACAACCTCCCGGTCGGCGCCGGGGAGACACTGCGACAGGCGGTGGACTCGCTGGTCGCCGAGGGCAGCTCGAAGGTCGCCACGTCGATGGAGATGGCCAGCGGCGGAACGAAGATCGCCATTAGGGGCAGCGGATCCTTCGACTACGCCGAGCGGCGCGGCAGGCTGAAGGTCGTCCTGCCGCCGGACGCGGCCGGGGCCGTGGAGCACGAGCCGGTCACGGAGCTGCTGACGCCTGGCGCCCTCTACATGAAGAACCGCGGCGAGGGCGTGCCCGCCGACAAGTGGGTGCGGGTCGACACGACCCGGCTGCCGGACGGCAACCTCGTCACGGGCGGCGCGACCGATCCCTTGGTGGCCGCGGAGCTGCTGCGGGCGGCGCGGGACGTGCGGCAGACCGGGGCGGAGACCCTGGACGGGGTGCGGGTGCGCCACTACCAGGGGGTCACGGACATCGCGGACGCCGCACGCGTCGCCTCCCCGCTGGTACGGGCGGAGCTCGCGGCCGCGGCGGAGGGCTTCACCGTGACCCGGGTGCCGTTCGACGCCTGGCTCGACGAGGAGGGCCGGCTGCGCAAGGTGCGGCAGCGCTTCACCTTCAGCAACGGCGGCGGCGCCGGCGTACGGAGCGCGCCGGCGCAGGTCACGGTGGTCTCGACGACCGGCATGTATGGTTTCGGGGCGCCGGTGCGGGTCACGCTGCCCCGGGCGACCGACATCTACACGGGGAAGATCGTTTCTGCGACCGGCCCCTGAGGGCTTGCCGAAATGGTCCGTCCGTGTCATGCACGGACCGTGCACCAGTCCCTACGCTGGGCGGGGAGGAGGTGGTGCACGTGGCGGTGTGGCTCCTGGACCAGGACGACCAGGTCCACGTGGCCCTCGCGGAGATCGAGCTGTGCTGCGAACTGATGATCGCGGCGTCGGCGACGACCGAGGAACGGCTGAGTTCCGAGCGCATCGACGAGGTGCTGAACGTGGGCCCCCGCGTGCCCGCGCAGGGGACCCGGCGGCCGGCAGGGGCCGGCCGCTAGCTCCGGAGCAGCCGGGCTATGGCGGCGGTGGCCTCGGCCACCTTGTCGTCGGCCTCGGGCCCGCCCTTCGCCGCGGCGTCCGCGACGCAGTGCCGCAGGTGCTCCTCCAGCAACTGCAGAGCGAAGGACTGCAGAGCCTTCGTGCCGGCCGACACCTGGGTGAGGATGTCGATGCAGTACACGTCCTGCTCGACCATGCGCTGCAGACCGCGGATCTGCCCCTCGATACGGCGCAGCCGCTTGAGGTGCTGGTCCTTTTGTTTGGCGTAGCCGTGCTGGTGCGCCTCGTGCCCGTGGGTGTCCCCGGCGGTGTCGGCGTGCCCGGCGTCGTCCGTGGGCGACTGCGTCTGCTCCTCGGCGCCGCCGGTCTCGGTGACCGTCATGATGTCCCTCCTGCCCCCTATACCCCGGCCGGGTATATGGTACCGAATTCGCCCCAATGTGCGAGGGTGCGCGGAGAACCCCTGCTGGGGCGCACCCGCGGCGATGAGCGACACTGTAGGACGCCGGTTAGCTGTTGCCGGATGATGCGCCTAGCATCAATGCGACCGAAACCGATGTATTCCGAGGACTTCACGTGCGCTTTCGTCTGACCCCCAGGGAGACGAGCTTCTACGACATGTTCGCCGCATCCGCGGACAACATCGTCACAGGGTCGAAGCTCCTCATGGAACTGCTCGGGGCCGATTCGGCCACCCGCTCGGAGATCGCCGAAAGGATGCGTGCCGCGGAGCACGCGGGGGACGACGCTACGCACGCGATCTTCCACCAGCTGAACTCCTCCTTCATCACGCCCTTCGACCGCGAGGACATCTACTCCCTGGCGTCGTCCCTCGACGACATCATGGACTTCATGGAGGAGGCCGTCGACCTGGTCGTGCTGTACCAGGTCGAGGAACTGCCCCGCGGGGTCGAACAGCAGATCGAGGTGCTGGCGCGGGCGGCCGAGCTGACCGCCGAGGCGATGCCGCACCTGCGCACCATGGACAACCTCACCGAGTACTGGATCGAGGTCAACCGGCTGGAGAACCAGGCGGACCAGATCCACCGCAAGCTGCTGGCCCACCTCTTCAACGGCAAGTACGACGCCATCGAGGTGCTCAAGCTGAAGCAGATCGTGGACGTCCTGGAGGAGGCGGCGGACGCCTTCGAGCACGTGGCCAACACCGTGGAGACCATCGCGGTCAAGGAGTCCTGACCCCGGTGGAGACCTTCTCTCTGGTCGTGACCATCGGCGTCGCGCTCTTCTTCACGTACACCAACGGCTTCCACGACTCCGCGAACGCCATCGCCACCTCCGTGTCCACCCGGGCGCTGACCCCGCGGGCCGCGCTGGCGATGGCCGCGGTGATGAACCTCGCCGGCGCCTTCCTCGGCACCGGGATCGCCCAGACCGTCAGCGAGGGCCTGATCGAGACGCCGCACGGGCAGACCGGCATGGCGATCCTCTTCGCCGGGCTGGTCGGGGCGATCGTCTGGAACCTCATCACCTGGTACTACGGCCTGCCCTCCTCGAGCAGCCACGCGCTGTTCGGCGGTCTGGTGGGGGCGGCGCTGGCCGGCGGCACCGGGGTCATCTGGTCCGGGGTGGTGGAAAAGATCATCCTGCCGATGTTCCTGTCGCCGATCGTCGGCCTGGTCGTCGGCTACCTGGTGATGCTGGCCATCCTGTGGATCTTCCGCAAGGCCAACCCGCACAAGGCCAAGCGCGGCTTCCGTATCGCGCAGACCGTCTCGGCGGCGGGTATGGCGCTCGGCCACGGCCTGCAGGACGCGCAGAAGACGATGGGCGTCGTGGTGCTCGCGCTGACCATCGCCGACGTGCAGGAGGAGGGTGACGGCATCCCGCTGTGGGTGAAGTTCGCCTGCGCGGCGATGCTCTCGCTCGGAACGTACGCGGGCGGCTGGCGCATCATGCGCACCCTCGGCCGCAAGATCATCGAGCTGGACCCGCCGCAGGGCTTCGCCGCGGAGACCACGGCGGCGTCGATCCTCTACACGACCGCCTACATCTTCAAGGCGCCGATCTCCACGACCCACATCATCACCTCGGCGATCATGGGCGTGGGTGCGACGAAGCGGGTCAACGCGGTCCGCTGGGGCGTCGCCAAGAACATCGTGACCGGCTGGTTCATCACGATGCCGGCCGCGGCGCTGGTGGCGGCGCTGGTCTACGCCGTGGTGCACGCGGCCTTCGGCTGAGCCGTTCACAGCCCCGCGAACACGGCGGGCACCGCGGGAGAGACACGAGGAGGAGGCGGCGGCCGGACATCGGCCGCCGCCTCCGGCCTTTCCCCGGCCGGGACGCAAATGGGCCCGCCCCCCGGAACGGGGGGCGGGCCTTCGCCTTGCGGTGGCACCGCCATGCAGCACCGCAGGACGGCTGGGGGGCGGCTGCGGGACCTGTCAGCCGAAGCGGCCGGAGATGTAGTCCTCGGTCGCCTGGACGGACGGGTTGGAGAAGATCCGCTCCGTGTCGTCGATCTCGATGAGCTTGCCGGGCTGGCCGACCGCCGAGAGGTTGAAGAAGGCGGTGCGGTCGGAGACACGCGCGGCCTGCTGCATGTTGTGGGTCACGATGACGATGGTGAAGCGCTCCTTGAGCTCACCGATCAGGTCCTCGATGGCGAGGGTGGAGATCGGGTCGAGCGCGGAGCAGGGCTCGTCCATCAGCAGGACCTGGGGCTCGACCGCGATGGCGCGGGCGATGCACAGACGCTGCTGCTGACCGCCGGACAGGCCCGAGCCGGGCTTGTTGAGGCGGTCCTTGACCTCGTTCCACAGGTTGGCGCCGCGCAGCGACTTCTCGACGATCGTGTCGAGGTCGCTCTTCTTCTTGACGCCGTTGAGCTTCAGGCCGGCCGCGACGTTGTCGTAGACCGACATCGTCGGGAACGGGTTGGGGCGCTGGAAGACCATGCCGACCGTGCGGCGCACGGAGACCGGGTCCACGCCGGGGCCGTAGAGGTTCTCGTCGTCCAGGAGCACCTTGCCCTCGACGCGGCCGCCGGGGGTGACCTCGTGCATGCGGTTGAGGGTGCGCAGGAAGGTGGACTTGCCGCAGCCGGACGGGCCGATGAAGGCCGTCACCGTGCGCGGCTCGATGTTCATCGAGATGTCGTCGATCGCCCTGAAGCCGCCGTAGTACGCGGAGAGCCCGCTGACGTCGATTCGCTTGGCCATGGTGGTGATGCTCGCAATCCTTGGGTCGCTGATGTTGGCCGCGTCAGCGACCGGTCTTCGGGGCCTTCCAGCGCGCGATGCCGCGCGCCATCAGGTTGAGGATCATGACGAAGGCGATCAGTACGAGTGCCGCCGCCCACGCCCGGTCATAGCTCGCGTCGTTGCCGTTCTGGTACTGCTGGTAGATGTAGAACGGCAGCGAGGCCTGGGGGCCGTTGAACGGGTCGTTGTTGATCAGGTTGTTGCCGAAGACCAACAGCGCGATGGGGGCGCTCTCGCCGGCGATGCGGGCGACCGCGAGCATGACGCCCGTGGTGATGCCGCCGATCGCGGTCGGGATGACCACCTTCACGATGGTGCGCCACTTGGGGACACCGAGCGCCAGCGAGGCCTCGCGCAGCTCGTTCGGGACGAGCTTGAGCATCTCCTCGGTGGAGCGGACGACGACCGGCATCATCAGGATGGCCAGGGCCATGGCGCCGGCGAAGCCCGAGGGGCCGAAGCCCAGCAGCAGGTTCCAGGTCGACAGGATGAACAGACCGGCGACGATCGACGGGATGCCCGTCATGACGTCGACGAAGAAGGTCACCGCAAGGGCGAGCCGGCCCTTGCCGTATTCGACCAGGTAGACGGCGGTCAGCATGCCGATCGGGGCCGCGATGGCGGTGGCGATGCCGACCTGCTCCAGGGTGCCGATGATGGCGTGGTAGACACCGCCGCCCTCGCCGATGGTCAGCACGCCGTTCATGGAGTGCGACAGGAAGGCGCCGTCGAGGATCTTGACGCCCTTGCTGACCGTGGTCTGGATCAGCGAGTACAGCGGGAGCGCGGCGAGGACGAAGGACGCCCAGATGACGCTGGTGGCGACCCGGTCCTTGGCCTGGCGGCGGCCCTCGACCGCCGTGGCGATCGCGTAGGTGCCGAGCACGAACAGCAGGACGGCGATCAGGCCCCACTGGAGCTTGCTGTCCAGGCCGGCACCGAGGCCGATGCCGACGGCGAGCGCGATCGCGCCGGCCGCGATGCCCGCGGGGGCCCATTTCGGGAGCCGGCGCTGGGCCAGGGCCCGCTGCGGCACCACGGGCGCGGAGCGCTTGTCTGCGACTGCGTGGCTCATGCGTTGGCCCCCGAGTATTCCTTGCGCTTGGCGATGATCGCGCGGGCGGCGCCGTTGACGAGCAGGGTGATGACGAAGAGCACCAGACCGGAGGCGATCAGCGCGTCACGGCCGAACTCGTTGGCCTCGCCGAACTTGGCGACGATGTTCTGGGAGAAGGTCCCGCCGACCGGGTCCAGGACGTGCACCGACAGGATGGGCGCGGCGGACAGCACCGTGGCGACGGCCATCGTCTCGCCGAGCGCGCGGCCGAGGCCGAGCATCGAGGCGCTGATGATGCCGGACCGGGCGAAGGGGAGCACCGACATGCGGATGGTCTCCCAGCGGGTCGCGCCGAGGGCCAGGGCGGCCTCCTCGTGCATCCGCGGCACCTGCCGGAAGACCTCACGGCTGACGTTGGTGATGATCGGGAGGATCATGATCGCCAGCAGGATGCCGACGGTGAAGATCGAGCGGGCCGCGCCCTGCGGGTCTTCCTTCTCGAAGACGACGGTCCAGCCGAGGTACTCGTCCAGCCACATGTTGAGGCCGGTCAGGTGCGGGACCAGGAAGAGCGCGCCCCACAGGCCGTAGATGATGCTGGGCACGGCGGCGAGCAGGTCGACGATGTACGAGAGCGGGGAGGCCACGCGGCGCGGCGCGTAGTGCGAGATGAACAGCGCGATGCCGACCGCGATGGGGACCGCGATGACCATCGCGATGATCGAGCTGACGATCGTGCCGTAGGCCAGCACCGCGATGCCGAAGACCGGCGGGTTGGCGTTGGCGTTCCACTCGAAGGTGGTCAGGAAGTTGCCGTGGTCCTTGGAGATCGCGTTGATCGCGCGGATCGTCAGGAAGACCGCGATCGAGGCCATGACCAGCAGAAGCAGGATGCCGGAACCACGGGAGAGGCCCGAGAAGATCTTGTCGCCAGGGCGCGTGACGTTCGCCCCGGCGTGCTTCGCGGCCGTTGGCGGGGTGGGGTTCTGTGTAGTTATAGCCATCGGTTTTTTTCTCCGGTCTGGTGGGGGATCGCTCCCCCGGCGGCGGTGCACCGGAAGTGCGGCCGGCCCCGCGACGTGCGTCGCGGGGCCGGCCGACTGGGTCAGGACAGGGCGTCCACGGTGGAGCGGACCTTCGTGGCGATCTCGGCCGGGAGCGGCGCGTAGCCGGCCTCGGACAGGATCGACTGGCCCTCCTCGGAGGCGGTGTAGCCCAGGAAGGACTTGACCAGCGGCAGGGTCTCGGCCTTGTTGCCCTTGTCGCAGGCGATCTCGTAGGTCACCAGGACGATCGGGTAGGCGTTGTCGGCCTTGGTGGTGTACGCGGCGGACATGTCCAGGGACAGGTCGGCACCGGTGCCCACGACCTTCGCCTGCGCGATGCCGGCGGAGGCGTTGTCGGCGGTGGCCTCGACCGGGGCGGAGGCGCCGGTGTCGATCTTCACCGTCTTGATGCTGTTGGCGGTCGCGTAGGAGAGCTCGAAGTAACCGATCGAGCCGTTGACCTGCTTGACCTGGGCCGCGACACCGGCGGACTTGGCGGCGGACTGGCCACCCTTGCCCATCCACGGCTTGGCGTGCTCGTACGGCCACGCGTCCTTGGCCGCACCGTTGAAGTACTTGGTGAGGTTGTCCGTGGTGCCGGACTCGTCCTGACGGTGGAACGTCTGGATCTTGGAGCTGGGGAGCTTGGCGTCCGGGTTCAGCTTCTTGATGGCCGCGTCGTCCCAGTTGGTGATCTTCGAGTCGAAGATCTTGGCCAGGGTGGGGGCGTCCAGGACCAGGTTGTCCACGCCGGAGACGTTGTAACCGATGGCGATCGGGCCGCCGACCATCGGGATGCTGATGCCGCTGCCGGTGGCGCAGATCTTCTTGGAGGCCTCGACCTCTTCGGGCTTCAGCGGCGAGTCGGAGCCGGCGAAGCCGTCCGTGCCGTTGTTGAAGTCGATGATGCCCTCGCCCGAGGACGACGCCTTGTAGTTGATCTGGGCGCCGGAGCAGGCCTGCTGGTAGTTCTTGACCCAAGCGTCCATGGCGTTCTGCTGCGCCGAGGAGCCGGAGGCCAGGAGCTGGCCGCCCTTGTCCGCGCACTTGATGCTGCTGGACGAGGTGGGGGCCTTGCTGCTGTCGCCGCCCGCGCTGGTGTTGTCGTCCGAACCGCACGCAGTGAGCATGAGGGCACCGGAAACTGCGACCGCGCCGACGGCCAGCGCGCGGAGCCCGCTCTTACGCTGAAGCTGAAGCTTCACCTTTGGTGATTCCTTCCTGAAGCCCGCCGGTGGACGGCGAAGCAGAGGTATGGATTTCTGCATCCACCCGGCGGCTGCTCGCTCACCGGTAAGGCCGAAATTAGGCAGATCAGGTGAAGTGGTCGACGGCCGAGGGTGAACGCAAGGTGAACCTCGCATATCAGTGCGGTGCTGTAGCCCACACCGAGTGGCGTACGTCTCAGCGTGCCAGCGTCAGGGGCGCGTTCCGCGGAGGAACGCGTCGAGTACGGCACGGTCCCGCTCATGGGTGAGCCGGTTGCGCGCGGCGATCGGCGGCAGCCAGATCAAGCGGTCGACCTCGCGGTTCGGGGCGAAGGAGCCCTCGCGTGCCTCGGCGGCCCAGTAGCGCACGATCTTCGTACGCCCCTCGACGACGTACGTGGAGGAGGGCAGCACCCGGCCGGGCACGCAGTCGAGGCCGGTCTCCTCCTTGACCTCGCGGAGCGCGCCGTCCAGCGCGCTCTCCCCGCGTTTCAACTTGCCCTTGGGGAGTGACCAGTCGTCGTACTTGGGGCGGTGGATCAGCGCGATCTCCAGGCCACAGTCGACCGGGGAGCGGCGCCACAGCACCGCTCCGGCGGCGAGGATCGGGGTGTCGGCGGTGCCGGTGGAGGCGATGGCGGTGCTCCTTTCCGGGCTGCGGATCGCCGGTCGGGCCGCCTGCGCGGACGGGCCGGAGGGGTCAGCGCGTCCACAGGTGGGCGAAGGCGTACCGGGCCGCCTCGGCCTCCAGGCGCTGGTCGGCGTGGAGCACACCCAGAGCGTAGGCGGTGGCGGGGGCGATGCGCGGGGTGCGGGCGGCGGCGGTGACGGCGGCAGCGGCCTCCGCGGCCTCCCGGTGCTGCTCCAGCACCCGCGCCGCGGCGGCCAGCCGGGTGGCGGACTCCCGGTCGTCGTACGCGAGGACCTCCTGGGCGTAGCGGCGCAGCCGCAGCAGGACGCGGACCCGGTTCCACGCGGCGTCCTGCCGTTCGGCGGGCAGTTCGCCGGTGAGCGCGGCATGGAGCGTCTCGCCGTTGTACGGGTGCCGTGCGCGCGTCAGCGGCAGCGCGGCCGCGGCCTCGGTGAGCCGGGCGTGGGCCTGCTCCGCCAGCAGCGGCAGCACGGTGGCGGCGGGCTTGCGCGCGGCCGGGGACAGCGGCACCTCGGAGGCGAGCACCGCCACCGCGTCGACCACCGCGTGGAAGCGCGAGGAGCCCATGGCCTGCAGGGCGGCGGAGTGCGCCCGGGTCCGGGCGAGGGTGAGCTGACGCTCCAGCAGGGCACCGGCACGGGCGGCGCCCACGGCGAGCGGGCCGCTGCCGGCGCCGCCGCGTTCGCCGGCCTGCAGCGGGGCGGGGGAGTGACGGGTCCCCGCGGCGTGGGCCGCCGCGGTCACCGGTTCCGGGAGCTCGGCGGGGGCCGCGGGCGCGGCCGGGTCCGGTGCGGCGGGCACCGGCAGCCACAGGCCGAGGTCGTCGTCGGCGGGAAGGGGAGCGGCGGGGATGCCGGCAGTGTCCTCGGCGGAGGCCAGCCGCTGGAGTGCGCCGATCAGCCGGCCGAGCCGGGCGGCGTGGCGGTGCTCGCGGCCGAGGGTGTCGGTGAGCCAGCCGAGCTCGCCCCGCAGGGGGTCGGCCCAGCCGGGGTCGGTGAGCGACCCGAAGGTGTGCAGGGTGCCGGCGATGCGGCGGGCCGAGCGGCGCATCTGCCGGCCGGTCTCGGCGGTGTCGTCCTGGGGCCGGCGGGGCTCGCCCTCGCGTGGTGCCAGTGCGCGGAGAAAGGCCGTGGCCTCCTCCCGCAGGTACTGTCCGAGGACCGCACCGGCCTCACGGTCGGGGAGCCCGCCGGTCGTCAAACCGGCGGGCGTCGCTGCCGTGTCAGGGTGTCGCTGGGCCACGCCGGCGCCTCCGCGCATCGATGAGCATCTCCTGGATGTGGGGCAGCGGACGCCCTTCGGCGTCGGTGCTGTGCCGGATCCAGTCCCCGTCCGGGCCGAGCCACCAGGACGAGGTGGAGTCCGAGGTCCCGGTCTCCAGGAATCGGTTCAGGGAGGCCCGGTGCGCCGGATCGGCGACCCGGACCAGTGCCTCGATCCGGCGGTCGAGGTTGCGGTGCATCATGTCGGCGCTGCCGAACCACACCTCGGGGTCGCCTCCGTTGCCGAAGACGAAGACCCGGGAGTGCTCCAGGAAGCGGCCGAGCACGCTGCGCACCCGGATGTTCTCCGACAGGCCCGGCACGCCCGGGCGCAGCGCGCAGATGCCGCGCACCCAGACGTCGACGGGCACGCCGGCCATGGAGGCCCGGTACAGCGCGTCGATGATCGCCTCGTCGACCATCGAGTTGGCCTTGATCCGGATGTACGCGGGCCGGCCCTCGCGGTGGTGGGCGATCTCTGCGAGGATCCGCGAGACCAGCCCGTCGCGCAGGCTGCGCGGGGCCACCAGCAGCCGGTTGTAGGTCTCGCGGCGCGAGTAGCCGGAGAGCCGGTTGAACAGGTGCGACAGGTCGGCGCCGACCTGCGGGTCGGCGGTCAGCAGCCCGAGGTCCTCGTAGAGCCGGGCGGTCTTCGGGTGGTAGTTGCCGGTGCCGACGTGGCTGTAGCGGCGCAGGGTGTCGCCCTCCTGGCGGACCACCAGCGACAGCTTGCAGTGCGTCTTCAGCCCGACCAGGCCGTAGACGACGTGGCAGCCCGCCTCCTCCAGCTTGCGGGCCCACTTGATGTTGGCCTGCTCGTCGAAGCGCGCCTTGATCTCGACCAGCACCAGCACCTGCTTGCCGGCCTCGGCGGCGTCGATCAGCGCGTCCACGATCGGCGAGTCGCCGGAGGTGCGGTACAGGGTCTGCTTGATGGCCAGGACGTCCGGGTCCTGCGCGGCCTGCTCCAGGAACCGCTGCACGGAGGTGGAGAAGGAGTTGTACGGGTGGTGCAGCAGCACGTCGCGCTCGCGCAGCGCCGCGAAGACGTCGGTGGCGTGCGCGGACTCGACCTCGGCCAGGTCCGGGTGGGTGCCGCCGACGAACTTCGGGTACTTCAGCTCCGGACGGTCCTGCCCGGCGATCGCGAACAGCCCGGTCAGGTCGAGCGGCCCGGGCAGCGGGTAGACCTCGGCATCCTCTATGTTCAGCTCCTGGGCCAGGGTGTCCAGGGCCTGCGGGGCGATCGACTCCTCGACCTCCAGGCGGACCGGGGGGCCGAAGCGGCGCCGCAGCAGCTCCTTCTCCAGGGCCTGGAGCAGGTTCTCCGCGTCGTCCTCCTCCACCTCCAGGTCCTCGTTCCGGGTCACCCGGAACATGTGGCTGTCCAGCACCTCCATGCCGGGGAAGAGCTCCTCCAGGTGCGCGGCGATGACGTCCTCCAGCGGGACGAAGCGCTGCGGGCCGGCCTCGAGGAAGCGGGACAGGATCGGCGGGACCTTCACCCGGGCGAAGTGGTCGTGCCCGGACACCGGGTTGCGCACGGTGACGGCCAGGTTCAGGGACAGGCCGGAGATGTACGGGAACGGGTGCGCCGGGTCGACGGCCAGCGGGGTCAGGACCGGGAAGATCTTGTTCCGGAAGAGGGTGAAGAGCCGGGCCTGCTCCTTCTCGGTGAGGTCGTTCCACCGGATGATGTGGATGTCCTCCTCGGCGAGCGCCGGGGCCACGTCGTTCTGGAAGCAGGCGGCGTGCCGGGCCATGAGCTCGCGGGCGCGGCTGAGGATGTTCTCCAGCACCTTGGTGGGCGGCAGGCCGGAGGCCGAGCGCTGCGCGACGCCGGTGGTGATGCGGCGCTTCAGGCCGGCGACGCGGACCATGAAGAACTCGTCCAGGTTGCTGGCGAAGATCGCGAGGAAGTTGGCCCGTTCGAGGAGCGGGGTGGCCGTGTCCTCGGCCAGTTCCAGCACGCGCTCGTTGAAGGCCAGCCAGCTCTGCTCGCGGTCCAGGAAGCGGTTCAGCGGGAGCTCTTCCTCGTCCGCGACCTCGTCCTCCGCGGCGTCGGCCGGACGTGCCTCGCCGCTCTGCTCCGCGGGACGCGGCACCGTCGAGAGTCCGTCCAGGCGCTTCAGTTCGGGGTGCAGGGGCGGGACGACGTGCGGGCGGCCGTAGGCCGGTGACTGCTCGGCCGGGGCCTCGGTCCCGGACTCGGCCGGATCACCGGAGCCGGACCGTTCGGTCCGGGCGTTCGTCGGGAAATTCATCGAGGCCATGGGTGCGAGCCCTCCTCCGGATCCGGCACGTCGTTCACGTGGACGGCGGCGTGCGGAACCCGGCCGCCGACCATGCCTCCATTGTCCCCGGCGCGCCGGGATACCGGCAGGTCGACAGGGGGGAGGTGGGGCGCGGCGGGCGTCTGCATTCACAGATGCTCGCAAGCGAGTTTGAATCGCCGGTAACGGGCAGGTGGCGGTCAGGAAATCGCCGTACGTACCGGCCGTGTCCGGGCGGTCACCCGACGGCCCCTCCGGGGGCAGTACCGCCCGTCCGCATCGGGCTCAGGTCTCCGTCCGGTACATCAGGTCGACCTCGTGCGTGGTGAAGCCGAGACGCTCGTACACGGCGAGGGCGGGGGCGTTGTCCGCGTCGACGTAGAGCATCGCGGTGGGCAGGCCGCGGTCGTGCACGAGGTGCCGCAAGCCGATCAGGGTGAGGGCCCGGCCCAGGCCGCCGCCCTGCTCGTCGGGGTGGATGCCCAGCACGTAGACCTCGCCGAGGCGCTCGCGCTCGTGCACCTTCGTCCAGTGGAAGCCCGCCAGCCGGTCGCCGCGGAAGGCGAGGAAGAAGCCGGCCGGGTCGAACCACGACTCGGCCTTGCGGTCGTCCAGGTCGCGCTGGGTGAGGCTGCCCTGCTCGGGGTGGTGCGCGAAGGCGGCGGCGTTGACAGCCAGCCAGGCGGCGTCGTCCTGACCGGGGACGAAGGTGCGCACGGTGACGTCGGTGGGGAGCACGGGCTCGCCCAGCGGGGGCGCGCCGGCCCCCTCCTCCAGCGGGCGGCGCAGCTGCCGCAGCTCGCGGAAGAGGGCGAGTCCGAGCAGCCCGGCCAGGTGGCGGGCGGCGGGGTGGCCGCCGTGCGCCCACACCCGCAGCCGCTTGCCGGAGGCGGCGAGCAGGGCGTGGCCGAGGGCGCGGCCGTGGCCCTGCGCGCGGTGCGCGGGGTGGATGACCATCTCGGCCGCGGGGGCCTCGACCGGGTCGGTGTCCTCAAGTTGGGCGTACCCGACGAGCACGTCGTCGCTCTCGACCAGCAGGTGCCGTACGCCGTCACGGGCGCCGCCGCGCAGGTTCAGCCGGCCCTGCTCGGAGACCGCGGCCTGGCCGTCGATCTCCGCGGCCGCCCCGATCAGGGCGAGGACCCCGTCGGCCCGGCCGGAGTCCAGCTCGTCGAGGGTCTCGATCCGGCGGGGGCCCACGGCGGTCTGCTGCGCTGCTGCGTCGGTCATGGGACCGAGCTTACGACCGCGGGGGTGCGGGAGGTGTCCATAGGCACGAGTGCCGCCGCACCGCAGGCCACGAACGCCGCGGCGGCGAGAGCGGGCCAGTAGCCCGTGGCCGAGATGAGGGCGGCGCTCAGGGGCGGGACGACAGCGGCGGTCAGGTTCTGGCCGGTGTTGTGGACTCCGAGGGCGCGTCCGGACCAGGACGGGCCCGCGCGCTCGGCCGTGGCGGTGAAGGACAGGCCGTTGGTACTGGCGGTGACCCCGACGGACAGGACGAGGGCGGCCGCGGTCAGGGGCGAGGGGAAGGCCGCGGTCGTGGCCGCCGCGGCGACCACCACGGCGGTGGCGACGGCCAGTTGGCGCATCGGCCGCAGCCGGCTGCCGACCCGGTCGGACCAGAGCCCCGCGGCGATCCGGAAGGAGGCCCCCAGCACCTGCGCGACGGCGATCAGCCGCCCGGCGCCGACCGCGGACCAGCCCCGGGTGTCCACCAGCAGCACCAGGGCGAAGGCGCCCGCCGTGAACTGCGGTACGACCAGCAGCGCGCCCGCGCCGTGGATCCGCCACAAGGTGGCCGAGCCCCGGTAGGGGTTGGCGGCCGGGGACGCCCCGGGAGCGGCCTGCGGGCGTGCCGGGTCGGCGGCGAACAGCGCGACCAGACAGGCGACCACCCCGCACACCGCGGCCAGGAAGCCGAAGGCGCCGCGCACCCCGTACGCGGCCGCGAGCGGGGGCATGGTCAGCGCGGCCACGCCCATGCCGAGCGGGGTGGCGGTCTGCCGGATGCCCATGGCCAGCCCGCGCTCCCCGGCGGAGAACCAGCCCATGACGAGGCGTCCGCTCGCGGAGTACACCGAGGCACCCGCGGCTCCGGCCAGGGCGAGCAGCGCGCCCAGCGCCGTCGTCCCGCCGCCGGCGCCCACCGGGCCGGCCGCGACGGCGAGCAGCGCGGCGGCGCCGCCCAGCCCGGCGGCGATGACGACGCGTTCGCCGTACCGGTCCGCCGCGGCGCCCCAGGCGACGAGGGCGGCGACCAGACCGGCGGTGGGGCAGGCGATGAGGAGCCCGATCTGCGGCAGGGTCAGGTGCGCCGTGTCCCGCAACGCGGCGGCCAGGTAGGGGACTCCGTAGACGAAGGCGCAGGCGGCGGTCTGTGCCCCGGTGCCCAGGGCGAGCATCAGCCAGCGGCGGCGCATGGCGTGCACCTCCTCGGTGGGTGGTGGATCCAACTATGCCCGCGGCTTGAATGGCGAGACAGATCCTTCCACTCCTTGAGACGGAATCCCGTGGCGGCCCGGCATGTACCGATCAGTCGAAATCTGCCCGTAACCGCAAAGCCACTGACAACTACGCGCGTTGACAATAGGCTGCGGCAGTCCTCCGCCTCTCATCCATCGCCCACGTCCAAGGGGACCCATGTCAGTGACCCACCCGCGTCGCCGCGGAGCCCGCCGCGTCGCCGCCGCGACCGCCGGTCTGGCCGCGGTCGGTGCGCTCGTCATAGCGAGCCCGACCGCCCAGGCCCACGAGACCCACCACGGGGGTCACGGCCACGGCAGCCGTACCGTCGACCTCCAGCTGCTCGCCGTCAACGACTTCCACGGCAACCTGGAGCCCCCGGCCGGTTCCTCCGGCCGCGTCACCGAGCTCCAGGCGGACGGCACCACCAAGACGATCGACGCCGGCGGCGTCGAGTACCTGGCCTCCAGCCTGCGCACCGCCCGCAAGGGACAGGAGCGTTCGCTGACCGTGGCCGCCGGCGACATCGTGGGCGCCAGCCCGCTGCTGTCCGGCCTGTTCCACGACGAGCCCACCGTCGAGGCCATGAACGAGCTGGGCCTGGACGTCACCGGCGTCGGCAACCACGAGTTCGACGAGGGCAAGGACGAGCTGCTCCGTCTGCAGAACGGCGGCTGCCACCCGGTCGAGGGCTGCTACGAGAAGGGCCGCAAGTTCAAGGGCGCGGACTACCCGATCCTCTCGGCGAACGTCGTCAACGAGAAGACCGGCCGCCCGCTGCTCAAGCCCTACACCATCGAGAACGTCAAGGGCGTCCGCGTCGGCTTCATCGGCGTCACGCTCGAGGGCACCCCGAACATCGTCACCGCCGAGGGCGTCAAGGGCCTGAAGTTCCTCGACGAGGTCGAGACGATCAACAAGTACACCAAGGAGCTCAAGCGCAAGGGCGTCAACGCCGTCGTCGCGCTCGTGCACGAGGGCGGCTTCCCCGCCTCCTCCGCGTACAACTACGACTGCGACGCCGGCGGCTCGGGCACCGGTCTGTCCGGCCCGATCGTCGACATCGCCAAGCACACCTCGGCGGACGTCGACGCGCTGGTCACCGGCCACACCCACAACGCGTACGTCTGCACCATCCCCGACCCCAAGGGCAACGACCGCCTGGTCACCAGCGCGGCGTCCTTCGGCCGGCTCTTCACCGAGCTGGACATGAAGTACGACACGCGCACGCACGACATCGTGCGCGCCTCGGTCCGGGGCTCCAACCACGTCGTGGACCGCACCCAGAACAAGGCCGCGGACATGACCTCGCTGATCAGCCGCTGGCAGACGCTGGCCGCCCCGGTCGCCGGCCGCACCGTCGGCTGGATCTCGCAGGACATCACCCGGGCCGGCAACGAGTCCGCCCTCGGCGACCTCATCGCCGACGCGCAGCTCGCGTACGCCAAGACCCTCGACCCCTCGGCCACGATCGCGCTGATGAACCCCGGCGGCATCCGCACCGACCTGGTGCACAAGGCCTCCGGCAGCGAGGGCGACGGCGTCGTCACCTACGGCGAGGGCTTCGCCGTCCAGCCGTTCAGCAACACGGTCAACCTGCGGACGCTGACCGGCGCCCAGCTGGTCACCGCGCTCCAGCAGCAGGTCAGCGGCAGCAACGAGGCCGCCCCGAAGATCCTCCAGATCTCGGCCGGCCTGACCTACACGCTGGACCTCACCAAGTCCGGCGCCGCCCGCGTCGTGACCGACTCGATCCGCCTGAACGGCGCCCCGATCGACCCGGCCGCGAACTACCGCGTCGCGATGAACTCCTTCCTCTCCGGCGGCGGTGACGGCTTCGGCGAGCTGGCCAAGGGCAGCGGCGAGCTCGTCGGCGGCGACGACCTGGCCGCGCTGAACGCCTACCTGACCGCCAACTCCTCGGCCTCCGCGCCGCTGGCGGCCCCGGCGGCCGACCGCATCACGATCGTCCGGTAGTACGCGGCGGGAGCGGGCAGGTCCCGCGACCGGGCACCGCACCGGGGGCGGCCGTCGACACCGACGGCCGCCCCCGTCGTTTCGCGGCGGTCCGCCCCGCCACCCCGCCCTCCGGACGCCCGCCCGCGCTGCCTACGCTGTGGACATGACGACTACGGGGCGACGGCGGTTCAGGTCCGGCACGGTGATCCTGGGCGGTATGGGCGTGCTGGCCGCCGCGCTGACCGCGTGCGGCTCCGAACCGGACAAGCGCTGCGTGGACCCGGACAGCTACCGGACGCTCCCGCCTGAGAAGTGCGACGACGGCAGCGGCCAGGGCCGCTACTACTACGGCGGCAGCGTCAGCCACGGGAGGGCCGAGGGCGGCAGCTTCGACAAGTCGTCGGTCAAGACCGGGGGCTTCGGCGGTCACGGCTCGGGCCACGGGTCCGGCGGCGGCTGATGCGCCGGCACGCCGTCGAGCCGCGCCCCGGCTGGCAGCGGATCGTGGAGGAGCAGGGGGTCGTCTACCCGCTGACCCGCTATCCCGACGATTCCCTGCGGCCGTACTGGGACGAGAGCGGGTACTACGAGTTCTCGCTCCCGGAGGTCGAGGCCCTGGAGGAGACCGTCGGGGAGCTGCACACGATGTGCCTCGCCGCCGCGGAGCACATCGTGGCCGAGGACCGCTTCGCCGAACTGGGCGTCGACGACCGGCGCCTGGCCGGCCGGATCGCCGAGTCCTGGCGGCGGCGGGCGGAACTCCCCTCCCTCTACGGGCGCTTCGACCTGCGCTACGACGGGACCGGCCCGGCGAAGCTGCTGGAGTACAACGCCGACACCCCCACCTCGCTGGTGGAGGCGGCCAGTGCCCAGTGGTTCTGGATGGAGGACCGCTTCCCCGGCGCCGACCAGTGGAACTCCCTGCACGAGCGCCTCGTCGACGCGTGGCGACGCCAGGCCCCGCTGCTGCCGCCCGGCCCGGTGCACTTCGCGCACACCGAGACCGACGAGCTCGGCGAGGACCTGATGACGGTGGCCTACCTGCGGGAGACGGCGGAACAGGCAGGGCTCGACACGCACGCCCTGTCCGTGGAGGCGATCGGCTGGGACGGGCTCTCCGGCCGTTTCGTCGACGACCGGCTGCGCTTCATCCGCAGCTGCTTCAAGCTCTACCCGTGGGAATGGCTGGCCGGTGACCCCTTCGGCGGTCACGTCCTGGACACCCTCGACAACGGCGGCGGCACCGGCACCACCTGCTGGATCGAGCCCGCCTGGAAGATGCTGCTCTCCAACAAGGCGCTCCTGGCCGTCCTGTGGGAGCTCTACCCGGGCCATCCCAACCTCCTCGCCGCCCACCTCGACGGACCGCGCGAGCTCGCCAGGACCACCGGCTGGGTCGCCAAGCCGCTGCTCGGCCGCGAGGGCGCCGGCGTCACCGTGCACCGCGCGGGCGAGGCCGCGGCGCCACGCGCCGGCGAGCCCTGCTGCTACCAGGAACTGGCCCCGCTTCCCGCGTTCGACGGCAACCACGTGGTGCTCGGCGCGTGGGTCGTGGCGGACGAGGCGGCCGGGCTCGGCATCCGCGAGTCGGCGGGCCTGGTCACCGACACCTACGCGCGCTTCCTGCCGCACGTCATCCGCTGAGCGGCGGAGGGCGGGCCGCCTGCGCAGGGTGACCCGCCGGCCGCAGTGCGTGCGATGAAGGCGCTTACCCCTTGCGTCGCGGGGGAGTTACCAGCGGAAACACTTTCCTCGGCGGTAACTTGTGCCTCACCATGGGCAGCCCTGTCCCTCCAGACCCATCGATGTGTCCGGGTGGTCCGCTGTGTCCAAGACCCACCAAGCGCCCGTTGACGACGAGTTGTCCGACGCCGCTCTCACCGAGCGGGTACGGGCGGGCGCGCCGACCGCCTACCCGGCGACCGAGGAACTGCGCCGTCGCCACCTGCCGGCGGTCGCCTGCTACGCACGGCTGTGCACCCTCGACCGGGCCGCCGCCGACCAACTCGCAGCGCAGGCCTTCGCGCTGGCCTGGCAGGAGGTGCACCGGGGCATCGACCCCCGCGGCCCGTGGCGGCACCGGCTGCTGATGCTCGTCCACCAGGCCGCCGCCGTGTGGGCGGCCGGCACCCGCCGCGAGCGGCTCGGCGGCGACTACGCCGCCTTCATCGACGACATCCGCGGCGCCGAGCAGCGCCTTCCCGGCCTCCCGGGCCTGCCTGTCCACCCGCGGCTCCACCTGGCCGAACGCTCGGTGCTGGTCGGCGGCTTCGCCGCCCTGCCGCAGCACACCCAGGGCGTGCTGTGGCACGCCGTCGTCGAGCGGGAGAGCACCCCCGACGTCGCCCGCTGGACCGGCGACCGGACCTCGGAGGTCCCGGACCTGACCGCCAGGGCCCGGGACGCGCTGCGCGAGGCCTACCTGCGGACGTACCTGGACCGCAGCGAGGATTCCCGGTGCAAGGGCTTCGGCCGGCTCCTGGACGCCGCCGCCCGCCGCGACGACGCCCGGCAGAACGAGGACGTGGATCGGCATCTCGCGCACTGCCAGGGCTGTTCCGGCGCGCTGGAGACGCTGATCGCCCTCGAACACGACCCCCGGCCGCTGCTCGCCGCGGCCCTGCTCGGCTGGGCCGGGCCCGCCTACCTGGCGGCCCGCTCCGCCCCCGCGCTGCCCGCCGCCGCACCCGCCCCGCCCGCGGCACCCGTCATGTCCCGCCGGCGCCGGCGGCCCGGCCCGCTGGAGCGGCTGCTGAGCCTGCGCACCCGCTACCCCTCGCCCCTGGTCTCCCTGCTGCTCGTCACCGTCGCCGGCCTCGCGGCCACCGGTCTGGTGTACGCGACGGGCGACGACCCCGCCCCGACGGGCGACGACGGAGCGCTGCCCCGGCCGCCGGCGGGCTCGGTCACGGTCACCGCGACCGCCACGCAGACCGTCACCCCGAGCCCCACCGCGACCCGCGGTCCCTCCGGCACGCCCAGCGCCTCCGCCACCGCGAGCACACCGGCGACCCGCTCACCCGCGCGGCCGACGCGCACGCCCGGCACCGGCCCGCCGCGCAGGGTGCCGGGCGGCGACTGGGCCCAGGTCGTCAACGACGTGTCGGGCCTCTGCCTGGACGTACGGGACGAGGAGTTCGACAAGGGCGACGACGTCATCGTCGCCGGCTGCGACTCCGGCTCGGCCTCCCAGCAGTGGCGGGTGGACTCCCGCGGCCTGCTGGTCAACGGCGCGGACTCCTCCTTCTGCCTGGACTCGCGCGGCGACACCGACCGCGGCCTGGGCATCTGGGCCTGCTCGTCGGTCGAGGGCAGGAACGCGGCGAACCTGCAGTTCCTGGTCGACTCCCTGGGCCGGGTCCGCCCGCAGACCGACCTCGGCACCGCGATGCAGCCGGACGGCACCGCCCCCGGCTCCACCCTCTCCTTCGCCACCACCGGCACCGGCGACGCGCAGCGCTGGCACGCCGGGTAGCCGGCAGGCCCGGTCAGGTCTCCGGCGCCTCGGGCGGCGGGGTCTGCGCCCCGGGCAGCCGGACGACCGCCACCGTGCCGCCGCCCTGCGCGGGGTGTACCGCGACGGTGCCGCCGACCTGCTGCACCGTACGGGCCACGATCGACAGGCCGAGGCCCGAGCCGGGCAGACTGCGCGCGGAGGCCGAACGCCAGAAGCGCTCGAAGACGTGCGGCAGATCTTCCGGCGGGATGCCGGGACCGTGGTCCCTGACCGTCAGCTCGCCGCCGTGCAGGTCCACCTCGACCGTGCCGGCCGGCGGACTGAACTTCACGGCGTTGTCCAGGAGGTTGATCACCGCACGTTCCAGGGCGGACGGCTCGGCCCGCAGGTACCAGGGCGCCAGCTCGGCGGTGATCTTCAGATCGGGTCCGGTACGCCGTCGGGCCCGCTCCAGCGCGGCCTCCACGACCTCGTGGAACGCCACGGTCTGCGAGGGCGCGCCGCCGTGCGCCACGTCCGGCCGGGACAGCTCCTGCAGATCGCCGATCAGCGCCGCCAGTTCACCCATCTGCGCCTTCACCGACAGCATCAGCTCCCGGCGGTCCTCCGGGGGCAGCTCCCGGCCGGTCAGCTCGCTGCGTTCCAGCAGCTCGATGTTGGTGCGCAGGGAGGTGAGCGGGGTGCGCAGCTCGTGCCCGGCGTCCGCGATCAGCTGCTGCTGCAGCTCGCGGGAGGAGGACAGCGCGGCCGTCATGGAGTTGAAGGACGCCGACAGCCGGGCGATCTCGTCGCGGCCCTCGACCGGGATGCGGACGCTCAGGTCCTCGGTGCGCGCGACGTGCTCCACGGTGTCGGTGAGCCGGTCCACCGGCTTCAGCCCCGCGCGGGCCACCCCGAGGCCGGCCGCGCTCGCGCCCAGCACCCCTATGCCGCTGACCGCCAGGAGGACCAGGGCGAGGGTGTTCAGCGGCCCGGTCACCTCGCTGAGCGGCAGCGCGGTGGAGATGGCGACCGGCACCTTCTGGTCGCGGGACGTGATGGTGGCCTGCTGCGTCAGCACCCGCATCTCGGTGCCGTCGGCCGCGGTCACGGTCTGCAGCGACTTCGGGCTCTCCCGCCGCAGGACGGCCAGATCGGCCTTGGTCACCGGGAGCGTCCGGTCGCCGAGCACCCAGCACGACGTGCCGTTGACGGTGATGAGCTGCATGGACGCGCGGTAGGGATTGGCGACGACCCGCCAGTCGTCGGTGTTGCTGTCCGGCTCGCTCAGGCAGCCCCGTAGCCGCAGCACCTCGGTGGCCGCGTGTCCCCCGCCGGTCGAGGCATCGTGCAGTGAGTCGTCCAGACGCTGGTTCAGCTGCGCCCGCACGATGAACCAGCAGGCCAGCGCGCACCCGGCCACGGCGACCGCCACGGCGGCCGCGGTGAGGATCGCCAGCCGGGAGCGCAGCGGCAGGGAACGGAAGCGCGGGATGCGCGGCATCAGCCCTTGCCTTCCGCGGAGCGCAGCACGTAGCCGACGCCCCGCACGGTGTGGACCAGCCGGGGCATGCCGCCGGCCTCGGTCTTGCGCCGCAGGTACATCACGTACACGTCCAGGGAGTTGGAGCTCGGCTCGAAGTCGAAGCCCCAGACCGCCTTGAGGATCTGCTCGCGGGTGAGCACCTGGCGCGGGTGCGCGAGGAACATCTCCAGCAGGGTGTACTCGGTGCGGGTCAGCTCGACTGGCACGCCGGCCCGGGTGACCTCGCGGGTCGAGGTGTCCATCCGCAGGTCCGCGAAGGACAGCGCGCTCACCTCGCCGATGTCGACGCCCGGCACCGCCGCGTACGCGCTGCGCCGCAGCAGCGCCCGCAGCCGGGCCAGCAGTTCGTCCAGCTCGAAGGGCTTGACGAGGTAGTCGTCGGCGCCGGCGTCGAGACCGGTGACCCGGTCGCCTACCGTGTCGCGGGCAGTGAGCATGAGGATCGGGGTGGTGGTGCCGCCGGACCGGAGCCTGCGGGCGGCGGTGAGGCCGTCCATGCGCGGCATGAGGACGTCGAGGACGATCGCGTCGGGCCGGTAGGAGGCGACCTGGTCCAGGGCGGCCAGGCCGTCCTCCGCCAGCTCGGTCTCGTATCCCTCGAAGGCGAGGCTGCGCCTGAGTGCTTCGCGGACCGCGGGCTCGTCGTCCACGATCAGGATGCGGGCGGGGGCCTCGTCGTTCTCGCCGGGGCTCATGGTCTTCCACCTCGCGGGATGAGGGTCGGGGGCGGTGGGTGCCGCCGGGGGTGCGGCGGGGTGCTCCGGTACTTAGCCTCGCACGGCGGCGAGGCGGTGGGCCGCAATCGCCCGGCGGGCGTAGCGGCGCGCGTACCGGCGGGTGGTCGCGATCTCGGGCTCGCGGGCGGCCGGCTCCCGGTACGGGATCAGCGCGCGGTCGGCGGGGCCGGACGGGACGGTCGCGGGGTGGAGGGAGGTGCTGAGGAAGACGTTCATGGTGGCCACATCCCTTCGATGCGGTGCGGTCAGCTGTCGCTGCCGCCGTTGCGCAGCGTGTCGAGGTCTGCCTTGAGGGTGTTGACCGGGATGGCGAAGCCGAGACCGACGCTGCCCGCCTGGCCGGAGGAGGAGGAAGCGGCGGAGTACATGGCCGAGTTGATGCCGATGATCTCGCCGCTCATGTTGATCAGGGCGCCACCGGAGTTGCCGGGGTTGAGCGAGGCGTCGGTCTGGATCGCCTTGTACGTGGTCGTGGACGAGCCGACGTCGCCGTTGTACTGGCCGCCGCCGAACTCGAACGGCCACCGGCCGGGCCCGCCGCCGGGCCGCTGCCCCTGGCTCTGGCCGGTGGAGACGGTGACGTCGCGGTCGAGCGCGGAGACGATCCCGCTGGTGACGGTGCCGGTCAGGCCCTCGGGGGAGCCGATGGCGACGACCTGGTCGCCGACCGTGACCCGGCTGGAGTCGCCCAGCGACGCGACCGGCAGGCCGCTCACGCCCTCGGCCTTCACCAGCGCGAGGTCCTTGCCGCCGTCGGTGCCGACGACACTGCCGGTGACCGTCTTGCCGGAGCTGAAGGTCACCTTGACCGAGTCGGCCCCGGAGACGACGTGGTTGTTGGTGACGATCTCACCGTCGCCGGTGACGACCACACCCGAACCGGTCGACTCCCCGGCGCCGGACGTCGCGCTGATCTCCACGATGCTCGGGCTGACGGCGGCGGCCACGGCCGCGACACCGGTGTCGCCCGAACTGCTGGTGCCGATCACCTTCGTCGAGGTGCCCGCCGCGGCCGGCGCGGTGGTCGCCCGCCCCACCAGGGCGGCCGTCCCACCTCCGATCAGCGCGGACACCAGCGCCACGGAGGCGACGAGGGCCACGGGGCGCCGCGTACGGGGCTGCGCCTGCGCCGCCGGCTGGGGGTGCGAGGCGTAGGGCGCCGGGTGGCCGTACGGGGGGTGCGGCTCGTACGGCGGCCGGGGCGGGTACCCGCCGGCGCCGTGGGACTGCTGCGGCTGCTGCGGGTCGTGGGCGTCGTTGCGACGGGCGTCTTCGTTCATGCCTATGACTGTGCTCACCGAACATGAGAGCTTCCTGAGCACGGCCTGAGAACCGGGGCAGAGTTCCGTATGCCCGATATAAAGAACGAAGCCGCAGGTCAGGGTCGAGGCTTACACGGCCCGTAGCCGGGCCGCCGGCCGCGGCGGGCGGGCCCCGCCCGCCACGGCCGGCGCGGTCGTCAGTGGCAGCCGCAGCTGCGCCGCACGACCAGCCGGGACGGGAACTGCCGCAGCCGCTCGCGCCGCGAGCCGGAGACCCGCAGCCCGTCGTCCAGCACCAGGTCCACCGCCGCACGGGCCATCGCCTCGCGGTCCGAGGCCACCGTCGTCAGCGGCGGGTCGGTGAGCGCCGCCTCCTTGACGTCGTCGAAGCCGGCCACGGCCAGCTCGCCGGGCACGTCGATCCGCAGTTCGCGGGCCGCCCGCAGCACGCCGATGGCCTGGTCGTCGGTGGCGCACACGATCGCCGTCGGCCGGTCGGGGTGGGACAGCAGCTCGAGGCCGACCCGGTAGGCGTCGTAGCGGTTGTACGGGGTGGAGAACAGACGCCCCTCGACGGAGCGACCGGCCTCGTGCATCGCCCGGCGCCAGCCCTCGACGTGGTCGGTGACCGGGTCGCCGGACTTCGGGGTGGCCTCGGTGCCGCCGAGGCAGGCCACGTACTCGTGCCCGTGCTCCAGCAGATGCCGGGTGGCGAGCTGGGCGCCGCCGACGTCGTCCGTCACGACCGCGACGTCGTCGATCGCCTCGGGCCGCCGGTGCATCAGCACGACCCGCGCGTCCCAGGCGTCTATCTCCGTCGCGGCGTGCTCGCTGAGGCCCTGGCTGATGAGGATCAGCCCGGAGACCCGCATGCCGAGGAAGGCGCGCAGGTAGTGCACCTCGCGCTCGTCGAGGTAGTCCGAGTTGCCGACCAGCACCATCTTGCCGCGCTCGGCGGCCGCCCTCTCGACGGCGTGCGCCATCTCCGCGAAGAACGGCTGCCGGGCGTCCGGCACGATCAGCCCTATGAGGTCCGTGCGGCGGCTCGCCATCGCCTGGGCCACCCGGTCGGGGCGGTAGCCCAGCTGTTTGATCGCCGCGAGCACGCGTTCGCGGGTGGCCGGTGCGACCGGCCGGGGTCCGTTGTTGATGACGTAGCTGACGACTGCGGTCGAGGTCCCCGCAAGCCTTGCCACATCGTCACGCGTCACCTTTGCCACGGGCCGAGTCTACGCGGGTACACCCGCGCATCCCACCGTCTGTCCACAGGCGTGACCACCGTGTGATCAGCCGTTCCGGGAGGTGGTCACGGCCGCCCCCTCCGCCGGTGCCTGCCCGGTCCGCGCGGGCCCCGTCTCCTCGGCCGCCGGCCGTTCGCCCTTCTCCGGGGTGACGAAGCGGTAGCCGACGTTGCGGACGGTGCCGATCAGGGACTCGTGCTCGGGCCCGAGCTTGGCGCGCAGCCGCCGTACGTGCACGTCGACGGTGCGCGTGCCGCCGAAGTAGTCGTAGCCCCAGACCTCCTGCAGCAGCTGGGCGCGGGTGAAGACCCGGCCCGGGTGCTGCGCGAGGTACTTCAGCAGCTCGAACTCCTTGAAGGTCAGGTCCAGGACCCTTCCCTTGAGCTTCGCGCTGTACGTGGCCTCGTCCACCGACAGGTCGCCGTTGCGGATCTCCATCGGGCTGTCGTCGACGGCGATCTGCTGGCGGCCCATCGCCAGCCGCAGCCGCGCCTCGACCTCGGCCGGCCCGGCGGTGTCCAGCAGGACGTCGTCGATGCCCCAGTCCGCGGTGACGGCCGCGAGGCCGCCCTCGGTGACCACCAGGACCAGCGGGCAGCCGGGCCCGGTCGAGCGCAGCAGCTGGCACAGCGAGCGGACCTGCGGCAGGTCGCGCCGTCCGTCGACGAGGATCACGTCGGCGCCGGGGGTGTCCACCAGCGCGGGGCCCTCGGCCGGGGCCACCCGTACGTTGTGCAGCAGCAGCCCGAGTGCGGGGAGCACCTCGGTGGAGGGCTGGAGCGCGTTCGTCAGGAGGAGGAGAGAGCTCACAGGCCGCTCCCGTCGTTCATCGTCCGGTCATGCGTGTTCCGCTTGCCCATTGCGACCCTCCTCGGTCCTGCGAGGACGTGTGCGTGCGCCGACGTGTGCGCTCCGGTGGCCCGGAAAGCACGAAAGGACCCGGGGGCGACGCTGCCCGGATCCTCTTGACCAAAGAGAATAGCCCACATGGAGTCCGTGAGTGAGCCCACCGTCGCGCGGTCGTGCGTTCCGTCGATCGTCTCCGGTGGGATGCGGGCCGTGCTGACGGCCGAGGACCGGGTGCCGATCGACGCCGCCTACCTGCCCGGATCGACGCCGGGAGGGCTCGCGATCGTGGTCGCGCACGGCTTCACCGGCGCCCTGGAGCGGCCGGCCGTGCGCCGCGCGGCGGAGATCTTCGCCGGGGCGGCCGGTGTCGGCGGTGTGGTGACCTTCTCCTTTCGGGGCCACGGCCGCTCGGGCGGACGCTCCACGGTCGGCGACCGCGAGGTGCTGGACCTGGACGCCGCGGTCCGCTGGGCGCGGCGGCTCGGCCACCCCGCGGTGGCCTCGGTGGGCTTCTCCATGGGCGGTTCCGTCGTCCTGCGGCACGCGGGGCGCAAAACGGCGCACGAGGGGGCGCACGTTGATGCAGTCGTCTCGGTGAGTGCGCCCGCGCGCTGGTACTACCGAGGTACGGCGCCGATGCGCCGGGTCCACTGGGCGATCACCCAGCCCGTGGGACGCCTGGTCTCCCGGGGACTGCTGCACACCCGCATCCACGACAAGGACTGGGACCCCGTGCCCGTGGCCCCGGTCGAGGCGGTGCGGTCCATCGCGCCCACCCCGCTGCTCGTCGTGCACGGCGACCGCGACGGCTACTTCCCGCTCGACCACCCGCTCTCCCTCGCCGACGCCGCGGGCGGCGCGGCCGAACTCTGGATCGAGCCCGGATTCGGCCACGCCGAGAACGCCGCGGCGCCCGAGCTCCTGCGCCGCATCGCCGGGTGGACGGCCGAACGGGCCCGCCCCGCCGGCGCACCCGCCTGACCCCGAGGCCCGCACCACCGGGCCCGGCCGCCGCGCGCCGCCCGCGCTGCGCCATCATGGACCGCGGCAGGACCCGCACGGGCGAACGGAAGGACCGCTATGGCGGCACACGGAACCATCCGGTACTGGGCCGCGGCCAAGGCCGCCGCCGGCGCAGCGGAGGAGCCGTACCGGGAGGGCACCCTCGCCGAGGCGCTGGACGCGGCGCGCGAGCGCCACGCGTCCCGCCCCGAGTTCGCCCGCGTACTGGCGAACTGTTCGTTCCTGGTCGACGGGAACCCCGTCGGCACCCGGGACCACGCCGGGGTCCGGTTGGCGGACGGCGGCACCGTCGAGGTGCTCCCGCCGTTCGCGGGAGGATGAGCACGTGACCGACAACCACCACTGGTACGACCGCGGCGCCGGCCCGATGCCGGCGCACGACACCACCGCCGTCCTCCCGCCCGTGGACGGCGCCCCGGAGCCGCCCCCCGGCGGCGGCCGCGCCGCCCGGCGCCGCCAGGCGTCCCGCACCGGCTCGCCGATCATCGCCCCCGGCATGCAGCCCGCCCTCGTCACGGCAGCGCTGGCGCTGCTGCTGGCCGGCGGGGCGCTGCTGGGCCGCCCCGCGCTCGCCGCGGCGGGCGTGGTGCTGCAGGCGGTCACCGCGGCCGGGTGGTTCCGGCTGAACGGCATGTGGCCGGCCCGGCAGGGCATCGTGCTGGCCTTCCTGGCGGGCGTCACCGCCGAGGCCGCCGTGCTGGTCGACGGGGTGGACAACGCCCCGGCGGTGATCATCGGCACCCTCGGCGTCTGGCTGCTGCTCGTCCTCGTCCTGCAGCTGCGCCACCGCGGCAGCCCCGAGGAGCGGCTCTCCTCGCTCACCGCGACCGCCGCCTCGACGCTCGTCACGATCCTGGCCACCGGCTTCCTGGCGACCACGGCCGACCCGCGGGGCACCGACGCCGTCGTGACCGCGGTGATCGCCGTCGCCGTCGCGACGCTCGCCCGGGCGATCCCGCTGCCCGGCGTGGTCTCGGTCCTGGTCGCGCTCGCCGCCGCCACCGGCAGCGGCATCGCCCTCGGGCAGCTGGAGACCTCCGACGCGGCGCTGGTCGCGCTGGCCGCCGGGGTCTGCGCGCTGATCGGCCTCCGGGTGGCCAGCTACGACTTCCCGTCCCGGTTCGTCCACTTCACGGCGGGTGTGGCGCTGCCGCTGACCGCCGCGGCCCCGGCCGTCTACGTCATGGCCCGAGCACTGCTGGGCTGAGACGCACTAGGGTCGGTCCGAACACCGACTCGGGGGTTGACTGATGCGTGCCGTCCGGATTTTGCTCGTTCTCGTCGTGGTCCTCGGCGGCCTGTTCGTCGCGGCGGACCGGATCGCCGTGCACTTCGCGGAGTCCGAGGCGGCGGACCGGGCGCAGCAGACGCTCGGTCTGACCTCCCCACCCGGGATCGACATCAAGGGCTTCCCGTTCCTCACGCAGGTGCTGGCCGAGAAGCTGGACGACGTCGAGGTGACGGCGGACGGCGTGCAGGCAACCGGCACCGGCGGCCAGACGCTGCGCGTCGCCCGCTTCCAGGCCGATCTGCACGGGGTGAAACTGGGCAGCGGCTTCAGCAGCGCGGTCGCCGACACGGCCGAGGGCACCGCCCTCGTCAGCTACGAAGACCTCGCCAAGGCCGCTCCGAGCGGTGTGACCATCGGCTACGGGGGCACCTCGGAGAACGGCAAGGGCCAGGTCAAGGTGGGTGTGGAGGTCTCCACGCCGGTCGGCACGATCAAGCGCAGCGTGGTGAGCGAGGTCAGCGTGGCGGGCAAGGGCGGCATCAAGCTGACCGCGGGCAAGATACCGGGACTGGAGTCGCTGCCCCCTGTCGTGGAGGACCTGATCCGCGAGCGGGTCGACTTCACCCGCGCGCTGTCGGGCCTGCCGGAGGGCATCGAGCTCAGCTCGGTGACCGCGACCGCCGACGGCATCAGCATCGCGGCGACCGGCAGCAAGGTCGTTCTCGCCCAGTGAGACGGGGGCGTCCGCTCCGCAGTCGATGCGGAGGAGTGCGGGCGCCGAGCCGCAGGGCGGCTCCTCGGGACCCGCTGTTCATCTCGAAGTACGGACAATCTTTTCTCGGTATGCGGACCGGCGGTGACACCGGCCGGTCCCCTTCCCTACGATCGAGCCCATGAAGCGACAGGCGGACCTCACGAAGCGGCGGGCAGTCGACCTGTGCCGTGTCGCCGCCATGCTCTGTCGCGTCCCCTAGGGGCCCCCGCGCCGTCTTCCGGCGCCGCACGCCGCCCCGTCCTTCCCCGCGCAAACGCCGTGACGCGCCCGTGCAGCGCAGCCCGGCACCCGTGCGCACCCGTCCGTGCGCCGAGACATCCGCAACTGCCCCGGAGGAGACAGCAATGAGCCGCAGTGACGTCCTGGTGGACGCCGACTGGGTCCAGGCCCGGATCGACGACCCGAAGGTGGTCATCGTCGAGGTCGACGAGGACACGTCGGCGTACGACAAGAACCACATCAAGAACGCCGTCCGGATCGACTGGAAGCAGGACCTCCAGGACCCGGTGCGCCGTGACTTCGTCGACCAGGCCGGCTTCGAGAAGCTGCTGTCGGAGAAGGGCATCGGCAACGACGACACCGTCGTCCTCTACGGCGGCAACAACAACTGGTTCGCGTCCTACGCGTACTGGTACTTCAAGCTCTACGGCCACCAGGACGTCAAGCTCCTCGACGGCGGCCGCAAGAAGTGGGAGCTGGACTCCCGCGACCTGGTCGACGGTTCCGAGGTTCCGGCCCGCCCGGCCACCGAGTACCGGGCCCAGGCCCAGGACGTCTCGATCCGCGCCTTCCGCGACGACGTCGTGGCCGCCATCGGCAGCCTCAACCTGGTCGACGTCCGCTCGCCCGACGAGTTCTCCGGCAAGCTGCTCGCCCCGGCCCACCTCCCGCAGGAGCAGTCCCAGCGCCCGGGCCACATCCCGACCGCCCGGAACATCCCGTGGTCGAAGTCGGCCAACGACGACGGCACCTTCAAGTCGGACGACGAGCTGAAGGAGCTGTACGAGGGCGAGGGCGTGGACCTGGCCAAGGACACCATCGCCTACTGCCGCATCGGCGAGCGCTCCGCGCACAGCTGGTTCGTGCTGCACGAGCTGCTCGGCCAGCCCAACGTCAAGAACTACGACGGTTCCTGGACCGAGTACGGCTCCCTCGTCGGCGTGCCGATCGAGCTCGGCGCAGCCAAGTAAGCCCCCGAGACCCCGACCCGGAGGAATCAGCACCATGTGTGGAGCGAAGGCAGGCGGCCCGGACCTGGCCGGCATCGACGTGGCGACCGAGACGATCATCCAGGGTTCCGTGACCCGCGACGGCGAGCCGGTGACCGGCTACGTCCGGCTGCTGGACGGCGGCGGCGAGTTCACGGCCGAGGTCCCGACCTCGGCGACCGGCCAGTTCCGCTTCTTCGCGGCCCCCGGTTCGTGGACCCTGCGCGCCCTCGTGCCCGGCGCCATGGTGGACCGTGCCGTCGTCGCCCAGCGGGGCAACCTCACCGAGGTCGCCATCGCCGTCTGACCCGACGGCCCCCCATACACGAAGGGCCGCATTTCCACCGGGCCACCGAGTGGGAGTGCGGCCCTTCGGGTCGTACGGTGGAAGGGTGTCCACGAGGCGTCGTCGTCGCTGGTATTACGCCATGATGGGCAGTTGCGTTCTGCTCTTCGTCCTGGCGTGGAGTCTCGTGCGCCTGTGGTCGGTGCCGGTGGCCGTCGGGATGTGCGTGGTGGCCATGGTCATCCCGCCGATCGCCGCCGTCGTGGCCAACCGCAGGGGCCCGGACGAGCGCTGGTGGGACGAGACCGGCGACCCGACCTCCGACGAGTGGTGGCGCGAGCTGGACCGCCGCGACGACCATCGCGACCAGCGCTGACGCCCGGTGAGACACCTCAGCGTCCCCTGCGGCTGCTCTCAGTAGACGAGCGCCTGCGTGCCGTCGGCCATGGCCTCGCTGACGAAGACCTGCGCACCGGCGATCCGGACGCCCTCCAGCACGTCCTTCTCCGCGATGTCGCGGCGCGCCGCGCACTGCGTGCACAGCGTGATCCGCCCGCCCGCCAGGATCCCCTCGATCAGGTCGGGCAGCGGCGCGGCGTGCGGCAGCTCGAACTCCGCGGCCCGTCCCGGCAGCGCGAACCAGGACGACTCACCGGTCAGCCAGAGCGACACCTCCACGCCGCTGGCGACCGCCACCGCCGCCACGGTGAACGCCTGGGAGCAGCGTTCGGGGGCGTCCGCACCTGCGGTTACCTTGATCACGAGCTTCTTCGCCATGGCTCATACCTTAGGGTGGCCCGTCTCACAGGAAAAACAGTGGGAGCGTTTACCGACGCTCGACATAATGCGTTCGCCGCGTGGGCGCGATCAGCGCGCCGGCCGCGGATTTCTGCCCGGGGGGGCTTGTGGAAGCGCGTTCCGATTCGCGTACCGGCGTCGTGATCGTCACGATCGTCGGACTTGTTGTGCTTGCGACATTGACCGCGGGGGCCGTCGTGGCGTTCGGCTCCTCGTCCTCGTCGCCGTCCGCGTCCGGGCTCCCCGGTGGGGCCGCGCCGAGCAGTACGGGTCCGGGGACGACCGACCCGGCGCCGCCGTCACAGTCCCCGAGCCCCGCCGTGACGGCCGCACCCTCGCCCACCCACACCCTCAAGGGCACCGTGGACGACGGCAGGCACCGCGGCGACCTGCGCTTCTTCCTGCTCGCCCCGCCGGCGGACGCCGAGATCTACGGGGACGAGGAGGGCACGGAGCTCTCCCGTTCCGAGGTCGCGGACTCCGCCGACGTGAAGCAGGCCCTGGCCGCCCACGGCTTCAAGGCGGCGGCCCAGCGGACCTATCTCACCGGTGACGGCGACTACGAGGTCTCCGCGCAGCTCGTCCGCTTCGCGAGCGAGGGCTCCGCCACCGCCTACTACAACGACTTCTACTACCAGGGCACCCGGATCACGCTGCCCTCGTCGGGCAGCCCCGCCAAGGCCTACCGGCTGTCGTCCTCCTCCGCGGAGAGCACCGGCTCGGTGATCGTCCTGTCCCATCAGGGCGACGTGCACATCACGCTCTCCGTCACCGGGGCGAAGACCCCCGGCAAGGACCTGCTCGCCCGGCTCCTCGACAAGCAGTACCGGCGTCTGAAGACCGGCCGCTGAGCCGCACGGCACCCCGGACGCACGGACCGGCCCGCGCGCCGTCCGCACCCACCCACGAACACCCCCAGTGGAGAACCCCTTGTCCCAGGACACCCCCGTCCCGGAACAGGCCGCCCCTGTTCCGGACGGGCCCCCCGTCCGCCCGCCGCGCAGACGCGGCCGGACCACCCTGCTGATCGCCTGCGCGGCGGTCCTCGGCGTCCTCGCGGGCGCCGGCGCCGGCTACCGGATCCAGTACGACCGCCCCGAGACCCCGCTGCCGCCGCTGGCCCAGCACAAGCTCGTGCAGCCCAAGGGCGCCGCCCCCGCGGCGAAGCCGCTGACGGCCGCCGAGGACACCCTGGTCACGTACGACGGGGACCTGCGCAAGCTGCTGGTCAAGCGGCCGAAGGGCGCCAAGGACTGGGCCCTCCCGTACGGCGAGGACGGCTGGGTCTCGCTCTACGACTACGCCGACACCTTCAAGGACCCGGTCTGGGTCTTCGGGGACCTCTTGAACGGCGACTTCAGGCGGCTGGCCGCGGCAAGTTGGAAGACCGGCTCGGGGCCCTCCACGACGACGACCGAGATCCGCCTGGTGCAGTTCCGCGACGAGTACATGGCGGTCGCACCCCGGAAGCTCGAGGATCAGCAGGACTACATGCCGGACAAGGAGTACGCGGGCGACCTGGGTTCCGCCATCCCGGGCACGTCCGACGGCAGGGTCTGGGTCTACACCCATGAAAAGGCCGGCTACCTGCCGGTCCACACGGCACGCGCCCTGGCCCGCAAGGGCAACGTCATGATCGACATCTGGATGTACTCGGGACGGCCGATCCGCGAGTCCACGATCAAGGCCCTGGCCGAACGGCAGTGGGAGCGCATGTGAACGACGAGACCATCCCTCCCGCCGAGACCGAGCCGACGACGGCACCGGCGGAGACGGGGAACGAGACGCCGGCCGGGACCGTGACCGAGGGCGCAACCGGGACGGCCGCCGAGACGCAGAGCGGGACGGCACCCGGCTCCGAGAACGTCGACGAGCCGGCGACCGCCGCCGTCCCCACCGTGGAGGAGAACGCCCCGGCGCCCCGCAGGAGCCGTCGCGGTCTCGCCATGGGTGTGGCCGCCGCGCTGGTGGCCGTCGTCGCGGGCGGCGGCATCGGCTTCGCCGTGCTCCAGCACCAGAAGGACGACGGCAAGCAGGCGAGCGGGCAGACCTGGAAGGCCCCGGAGCCGAAGGAGACCGGCGAGTACGGCACCCAGTCCGGCGGCAGCCACTACGGCCCGCTCGGCAAGCTGCTGCTCCCGATGCCCGACGGCTACTCCCTGGGACCGGACATCGCCGAGTTCGGCAACGACGCCGAGCTCCCGGCAGAGCGGGCCGAGGAACTGATGCGCGGCGACCTGGACGGCGTGCCCAAGAAGCAGCGCGACCTGGTGCGCAAGGCAGTCGCGCGGCTCCACATCCAGGGCATGGGCATGCGCACCTACGGCGAGGACCAGGACAGGTTCTTCGCCGAGACCCAGATCGTCCAGATGAAGAACAAGCGCTCCGCGCGTGCCGACACCGAGTTCTTCACCGCCTTCACCAAGGCCCTCGGCGTCTTTCGCAACGGCCCGAAGATCGCGGGCCACGCCGGGGCGCGCTGCGTCCTGCCGCCCAAGGAGCCGGGCCAGAAGCTCGACAGCATGGTGTGCCAGGCCACCGAGGGCGACCTGTTGATCCGCATGTCGGTGACGGGCACGTCGCCGCTGCGGAAGACCGAGGCGGCCGACCTGTTCAAGCAGCAGCTCGACCGCGTACAGGACCCGGGAGAGGCCGCATGAGCGAGCAGACGCAGAGTGACGACGTGAAGATCCCGGCGCAGGCGGCCGCCCCGGCGCAGGAGACCCTCACGAACGCCGGCCCCGTCGAGGCCGCGGCCGGGAACGCTTCCGGCGAGACGGCGGCCGGGCCCGAGCCCGAGTCCGGGCCCGCGGACGCGGCGGCGGTGACGGACGCCGCGGACGACACGGTGCAGCCCGCCGAGGCCACATCCCCGATGTCCGTCGTGCCCGGCCCGCGGAAGCGGCTGCGTGACCGGCGCGGCCTGCGGGCCGCCGCTCGCTGGACCGCCGCCGTCGTGGTGTTCGCGGTCCTCGGCGGGGCCACGGCGTACGCCGTCACACAGCCTGAGCGGAGCGAGATCCCGGGCCTGGAGACCCCCGACGACGGCCGCTGGACGTACCCGGCGCTGAAACTGCCCAGGCTGCCTGCCGGTGCGCCCCGTGCCCTGGACGAGAAGCGCAACACCGGGGGCCGCCATCACGCCGACCTGCGGACGCTCCTGCTCCCCGTCCCCAGTGGCGCGAAGAGGGACACATCGTTCCCGGACCGCGGCGGCTGGCTGCCGACGGCCGATTTCGTGGGGATCTACCCGGAGGGGGACCGCAGGAAGGACCGCGCGCTGCTGGAGGACAACACGCTCCGCCACATCGCGGCACGGGCCTGGACCATGCCCGACGGCACCCGCACCGAGGTCTATCTGCTCCAGTTCATCACCTCGCCGTACACGACCCGGGTGAGGAACGAGCTGATCATCCCCGCCGGCTTCGCGCAGGCCCCACAACCGCAGACGGACACCACGTGGAGCGAGGGCGACGCCGACTCGGCTGTTCCCGAGGGGGAGATGGTCAATGTCTACGACGAGGCCGCGCCGCGCGGCGCCACACACCTGCGCGCCGCGTACATCACCGCGGGCGACACCCTCGCCGTGATCCACATGGAGAAGCCGAAGACCCAGTCGGCCGTCCCCTTCCACCAGACCGTGCTGCTCCAGGCGCAGCTGCTCGGCTGACCCGGGCCGCCGGCGGGACGAGGGCGGGACACCGGGGCGGGCGCGGCGCGTGGGGCGGACCTCACGCGGCCGCGCCCGTACCCGCCCACTAGACTCGTACCTGGCCCCACCGGGCCGCCGACCGTCCGCGCCTGCCCGAGGAGCACGCTCGTGAGTGCCATCGAGTTCTTCTTCGACACCCTGCTCGTCCTGGTCTGCCTGGGCGTCATCGCGTTCTCCGCTCTGGCTGTGAAGAAGCTCTACCAGGGACAGCGCTGAACATGATCGAGATCCCCTCCGACCTGCATCCCGACCTCGTCCCCCTCGCCTTCCTCCTGGGCACCTGGGAGGGCGCGGGCGTCTTCGACTTCCCGGGCGCCGAGAAGTGCAACTTCGGGCAGGAAGTGATCTTCGGCCACGACGGCCGGTCGTTCCTGGAGTACACCTCCAAGACCTGGGTGCTGGACGCCGAGGGCAAGCCGGTGAAGCCGCTGGAGAGCGAGTCCGGCTTCTGGCGCATCGGCAAGGACCGCAAGGTCGAGATCACCATGACCCGCGACGACGGCGTCATCGAGATCTGGTACGGCGAGCTCGCCGAGGCCAAGCCGCAGATCGACCTCGTCACCGACGCCGTGGCCCGGCTCGGCGACGCGCCCCCGTACAGCGGCGGCAAGCGCCTGTACGGCTACGTCAAGAGCGACCTGATGTGGGTCGGCGAGAAGGCCACCCCCGAGGTGCCGCTCCGCCCCTACATGTCGGCGCACCTGAAGAAGGTCGTCAACCCCAGCGAGTGGGCGAAGGACCTCAAGGACCTCCCCGACGACGGCATCGCCTTCTTCCGCTGAGCCTTGCGCCCGGCCCGCCGCCGAGCGCGCCCCGCGGCGCCGTACGGCCGCCCGAGGGGGATCACGACTCCGTGATCCCCCTTTTCCCTGCCTAGACTGTCCTCGTGGTCACCACGGACTGGAAGAGCGATCTGAGGCAGCGCGGCTACCGACTGACGCCGCAGCGGCAGCTTGTCCTGGAGGCGGTCGACGCGCTGGAGCACGCCACGCCCGACGACATCCTGACCGAGGTGCGCAAGACCGCCTCCGGCGTCAACATCTCCACGGTCTACCGCACCCTGGAGCTCCTCGAGGAGCTGGGCCTGGTCAGCCACGCCCACCTCGGGCACGGCGCCCCCACCTACCACCTCGCGGACCGGCACCACCACATCCACCTGGTGTGCCGGGACTGCGAGTCGGTCATCGAGGCCGACGTGTCCGTCGCCGAGCCGCTGACCGCGCGGCTGCGCGAGACGTACGGCTTCGAGACCGACATGAAGCACTTCGCGATCTTCGGTCGCTGCGCGGACTGCGCGGGGAAGCCCCGAACGCCTGAGGGTTCAAGTAACCGGACGTAGGGTGGTGGGCATGCAGCGCCAAACAACGACCAGTCCCCTGCTGTCGCTCCCCGGTGCCGTCCCCGCGGAAGGCCCCGACGAGGGAGTCGCCGCGCACTACGGAGACCTCTTTCGCGAGCAGCGCGCACTGGCGGACGGCAAGGGATTCGTCGACCTCTCCCACCGGGGCGTCGTCGCCGTCACCGGCCAGGACCGCCTCGCGTGGCTCCACCTGCTGCTGACCCAGCACGTCAGCGACCTCCCGCCCGGCCGGGCCACCGAGGCGCTGATCCTCTCCGCGCACGGCCACATCGAGCACGCCCTCTACCTCGTCGACGACGGCACGACCACCTGGATGCACGTCGAGCCCGGCACGCAGGGCGAGCTCATCGCGTACCTGGAGAGCATGAAGTTCTTCTACCAGGTCGACGTCTCGGACCGGACCGGCGAGTACGCCGTCGTGCACCTGCCCGCGGGCAGCATCGCCGCCGTCCCCGGGGACTGGCCGGTGCGCGAGGTCCCGTACGGCCGCGACGTGTTCGTGCCGCGCGGCGAACTGGAGGACCTGGCGCGGGAGGTCGGTACCCCGGTCGGCGTGCTCGCCCTGGAGGCGCTGCGGATCGAGGCGCACCGGCCGCGGGTCGGCCTGGAGACCGACCACCGCACGATCCCGCACGAGCTGGGCTGGCTGGACACCGCCGTCCACCTCGACAAGGGCTGCTACCGCGGCCAGGAGACCGTCGCCCGGGTGCACAACCTCGGCCGGCCGCCGCGCCGCCTGGTCTTCCTCCACCTCGACGGCAGCGAGGTCAAGCTGCCCGGCCACGGCACCCCCGTACGGCTCGACGCCGACGGGCCGGACGGCCGCCCCGTCGGCACCGTCACCTCCTCCGCCCGGCACTGGGAGCTGGGCCCGATCGCCCTCGCCGTGATCAAGCGCAACACGCCCGTGGACGCCGCGCTGCTGGCGGACGGGACGGCGGCGAGCCAGGAGACCGTCGTCGAGCCGTAGGCGCCCTACATCTCCAGCACGACCGTGAACGGGCCGTCGTTCGTGAGCGAGACCTTCATCTCCGCTCCGAACCGGCCCGTCTCCACGTGCGCGCCCAGCGAGCGCAGTTGCGCCACGACCTCGTCCACCAGCGGCTCGGCGACCGGGCCGGGCGCCGCCGCGTTCCAGGTGGGGCGGCGCCCCTTGCGGGCGTCACCGTAGAGGGTGAACTGGGAGATCACGAGCAGTGGCGCGGCGATGTCCGAGCAGGACTTCTCCCCGGGCAGGATGCGCAGCCCCCACAGCTTCCGGGCCAGTTGGGCCGCCTTCTCCTCCGTGTCGTCGTGCGTCACCCCCACCAGCACGCACAGGCCGGGACCGGCGATCTCCCCGACCGTCTCGCCGTCCACCACGACACTCGCTTCGCTCACCCGCTGGGCCACCGCACGCATGCCGTCATTGTCCCGGCTCGGCGGGGGCGCGCGGCACCCGGGCCGTACGCCCGCTTGGACTCACGTACAACTGTCCGGAGCCGCCGTTCGGGTGCAGGTGCCTGCGCGACGCAGCTACTCGGTGGCACGATCGATATCTGCCCGACGTGGGGGACGAGGGGACGGACAGCGATGAAGAACAGCATCACGACCGGCACGGCGGAAGGCGATCGCATGCTCAAGGCACCGGGCCCGCGCTCCCCCCTCACCGCCGGCACCCCCCAGCCCGACTTCGCCGGCCTCACCCTCGAAGGTCTGCGCACCGCGCGCCGAGAGGCCCAGCTGGAGGAGGCCGACCTCTCCTATCTGCGACGGCTCCTCCAGGGCCGGATCGACATCCTCCGCGCCGAACTCGCCCGGCGCACCGCCCCGGACGCCCCCGTGCTCGACCGGCTCTCCGAGATCCTCACGGACACCCCGTCCCGCCACCGCTCCTCCGCCCGCCACGTCACCCTGGGCACCCCGCACAGCGAGCGCTACCGGCAGCTCGCCGAGGAGATGCTCGCCGAGGTCCAGCTCTCCGACCTCGAGGCCCGCACCGACCAGGAACTCCACGACGCGATGGGCCGGCTGGTCCGCAACGAGCAGCAGGTCTCGCGCTGCCGGCAGTCCCTGCAGCGGACGGTCGACGGCTGCAGCACCGAGATCGCCCGCCGCTACCGCGAGGGTGAGGCCCGGGTCGACGACCTGCTGGCGGGCGACTGACGGCAGCATCGCGAAAACGGGATGCGGCCGGGGCCGAGGTCCGCCTACCGTGCGGGGCATGAGCCTTGAGGTCCGTACGATCGGCGAGTCCGACTTCCCCGGCTGGCTGCGCGCCGTCAACACCGGCTTCCACCGGCCGCCGTCGGTGACCGAGGAGGAGATCGCGCTCCGCCGCTCGCAGACGGACCTGGAGCGGACCCAGGGCGCCTTCGACGAGGGCCGCTGCGTGGCCACGTTCCGCAGCATGCCGCGCGAACTCACCGTGCCCGGCGGCGCGGTGCTGCCCGCCTCGGCGATCACCAACGTCACGGTCACCGCCACGCACCGCCGCCGCGGCCTTGCCTCCCGCATGATGGCCGCAGAACTCGACGCCTCCGTGCGACGCGGAGAGCCGGTGGCGATCCTCGTCGCCGCGGAGTACCGGATCTACGGCCGCTTCGGCTTCGGCCCCGCCGCCGGGGTCACCGAATGGGAGGTCGACACCGCGCGCGCCGGCCGCCCCCAGGGAGCGCCGTCAGGCAGCGGACGCGTCGACGTCGCGGACCCGTCCGAGGTCCTCAAGCTCGGGCCCCAGCTCCACGACCGGGTGCGGCTGCGGCATCCCGGCGCGATCAACCGCACCGAGCGCAACTGGGAGTACGCCACGGGGACGGTGGTCAACCCCGCCTTCCCCTGGAAGGAGCCGACCTTCGTCCTTTACCGCGACGCCTCCGGACGCGTCGACGGCCTGGCCGCGTACACGGCCGAGGACACCTGGCACGGGATGTTCCCGAAGGTCCCGCTCACCGTGCGGGAGTTGATCGCCGCCACCCCCGAGGCCGAGCGCGCCCTGTGGCGCTACCTGCTCGCCATCGACTGGGTCGCCACCGTACGCACCGGTTTCCGCGGCCCGGACGACGTCCTGCCGCTGCTGCTCGACGACCCGCGCGCGGCCCACGTCCACTCCACCAGCGACTTCCTGTGGCTGCGGCTGCTCGACGTCCCCCGCGCCCTGTCCGCCCGCACCTACGCGGCCCCGGGCTCGGTCGTCCTCGACGTCACCGACCCCGACGGGTACGCCGCCAGCCGCTTCCGCCTCGAAGCCGCCGCCGACGGCACCGCCACCGCCGAGGCGGCCCCCTCCGCCGCCCCGGACGTCTCCCTCACAGCGGCCGCACTCGCCGCCCTGTACCTCGGCGACGAGTCCGCGGCGCGCCTGACGGTCACGGGCGGCGTCACGGAATCCCGCCCGGGCGGCGTGGCCCGCGTCGACGCGCTGTTCCGTACGGCGCGCAAGCCGTGGCCGATCGACACGTTCTAGCCGTCGCTACCGGTGCCCGTAGGACACCAGCACCAGGAGGACGAGTACCCCGCCGATGCACATCGCGTAGCTGGAACGCGCCCTGAGCCCGGCGGCCACCAGCAGTACGCCCAGCCCCATCAACGGCCCGTACTGCCACGCCAGGTACTGCTCCAGAAGCGCGGCCACGACATGGCTCCACAGCATGACCCACCCCCTTCCAAGGCGACCGACCGAAAGGCGCGGGTCCGCTGCCGACCTGGCCCTACTGGGCCAGGAGCAGCGCGATCACCGCGAGTCCGACGCACGTGAACGTCGTGTTGCGGGCCTTGTGGCCCACCGTGAACAGTCCGACGGCGAAGGCGCCGGCCGCGCCGTACCGCCACTGGACGAGCTGCTCGAACGCGAAGGCGCACAGAGCGAGAGCGGGCATAGCGATTCACTCCTTCGGGGCGCGCGGGATCGTTCCCTCCGCGCGTAGAGCGCGGAGGGGGCAGATTGACCCGTGAGTCTGCAAGTGACTGAGCGGAAGCGTGTTGCTGCTGATGCGTGCAAGGCGTCGTGGCGCTGCACTCTCAGCCGCGGTCATCCCCGGCGCGTCGTCGGGACGGAGAGGCTGCGGCCCCCGATGGCGTCAACTGGACCAACTTGACTGTCGGCCAGACCAGTTGACTGCATTCCTCTACGGTCATGTTGCCGCTGACTGCAGATCACTAAACTCCATGCAGTCAACTCCACTTGCCTGGCGTGAAGCTGTAGTGTGGGTCACGTGAGCAACGACCGCACCGTCGGTGGCGCCAGGCGCGAATACGAGCGTGTGGCCGATGCGTTGCGTCACGAAATCGAGGGCGGCGCGATCGCGGTGGGTGCGCGACTCCCCACGCACGCCGAGTTGGTGGATCGCTTCGATGTCTCCCGTGCCACCGTCCAGAAGGCGATCAAGGCGCTGGAGGGCAAGGGCTACGTGGAGTCGGCCCAGGGCAAGGGCGTCTTTGCCCTTGACTGGCGGGAGTCTGCCGTCGCCACCCACGTGAACGGCGTTGCCACGGCAGCAGTCGAGGCCGGCAGCGTCGAGCTGGACGACGCCATCGCGGAGGCGTTCGAGGCGGATCACGTCACAATCGACGCGTACTGCCTGACCGCGGAGTCGCTCAACGCGGCGATAGTGCCGCAGGCGCGGCGCATCCTCCGAGGTGAGCTCGAGCCCTCGTCGATCCATGTCCGGCTTCTGCTGGCCCGACCCGGTGCGCACTTGGCGATCCCCCGCATCGTCGGAGACCCCGACGACACACGGCCGCTCGACCGGCTGTCCGAGCTGATCGAGCGTCATGCGTTCACCCTGCGCAACCTGCTGGAGGATTTCGGCAGGCGGGGCGTCGAGGTGAGCGTCGAAGTCCGGACCCTGCCCATCACGCCGGTCGCGAAGCACTACCTGATCAATCGCGACTTGGCGCTCATGGGGTACTACAAGGTCGAGGCCAACAGCGTCGAACTCCCGGACGGTGACACCGCCGAGATCTACGATGTCATGGGTCTCGGGGCGAGGCTGTATCCCCAGGGGCCCGAGCAACGCGCGGAGTGCCAGGAGTGGTTCGACTCTCTGTGGACCACAATCGCCGAATCGGTGTGACACTCACTGAATGGCTTCGACAGACCCTGAGTGGCTCCTGAGTCGAGTGCGAGGCGTCAAGGTCGTCCTCTTCGACTTCGATGGACCGCTTTGTGACCTCTTCGCCGAGTACAGCGCCGAGATGGTGGCCGAGCACATGAAGGGCTATCTCGACAGCGAGGGATGGCTGCTGCCGAAATTCTCCTTGTACACGGATACGCATCAACTGTTGTACGACGTCGCGGAGCATGGCGTACCCGAACGCATACTCCGGGGTCTCGACGCGGTGCTGGTCGAGGCCGAGCGGCAAGCCGCCAAGGTGGCGCATCCCACGGCAGGAGCGGCCGAACTTATAGGACTCCTGGCCGCCGCTGATCGGCCGATTGCGATCACGACCAATAATTCTGCTGCGTCGGTGCAGGTCTACCTCAAAGAACAGGGGTTGGATCGGTCGTTCAACGGGAGAATCTTCGGTCGCGGCGATTCCCCGCAACTCATGAAGCCGCACCCCAGTTGTCTCTGGGAAGCCATGCGGGCGGTCGGCTGGGAAAATGCACCAGACAATTGCCTCATGGTCGGCGATTCCACGCGCGATCTCGTGGCGGCGCACAGGGCAGGGGTTAGGTTCCTGGCATATGCGGGTCGCGGAGAGCGTTATCGGGCGCGCGGAGAGGCGCTTCTCGCTGCCGGTGCGGATTTCCTGGTCAGGGACATGCGCGAGGTGACGGAAGCCTTCTCCCGGGCTGACCTGCGCTGTCGGAGTGCCCATGTGAGCGAGTGATGCGCTGGAAATTCGATTGACAGAACGCGGGGTTTGGATGTGCGTCCGGGAGGAAACCCGTATAGGCTCTGCGCTCATCCGCACCGTATCAAACGGTGATTCCCTGCTGGATCGATCTCAAACGGTCGGTGCAACTTATGTCTACGGCTGCGCCTGCGAGTGTCCTGGGTGACGCCCCCGCGCCCCCGCGCCACATCGTGCGCAGTCGGCTGCGTGAGCCTTTCGTGCGCTGGCACTACAACCGCCGAAGGCGGGACGGGAAGTCTCTTGTCCTGACGGGTCACCACAACTCCAACGAAGTGGTGACGCCGGACAGGCTGCTCGCCCGGCTGGCCCGCGTGGCGATCGACGAGGCCGCACACGTCAAGCTCAGGGTGCCGCTGACCACTCCGAAGGTCGTCATGCGCACGTGGTCGGACGAGGCCGACGTCCTGGCAGCGCTGAACAAGGCCGTCGCGCGTGAGCGGCACCGGCCGCCGTCCTTCGGGATCCCGCAGTGCCTGGTCACTTTCGGGCAGGCGGCCTCACTGCACCGGTTCGTTCCCGGCAGGCCGCTTTCCCAGGAGGCCCGTCCAGGGACCCCGATCGGAGAGAGGCGGCTCCGAGACATCGCGAAAGTCTTCGCCTACGCGGCGACGGTCGATCGCGAGCAGTTGCCGGCGTTGCCCGGGCACTGGCCGGCCGACGAGGACAGCGACGGGTTCCTTGCCCACTTGGTCGATTGCGCGGAGCGGGTGCATCAGGAGCACCGGCCCGAGTTCGGCACCCTGTTTGACGCCCTCCAGGTGCCGGTCGACGCACTGGAGCGTTTCCGGAGCAGGGTGCGGGACCGGGTCGGAGAGCTCCGTCGAAGGCCCTTCGCCCTGCTTCACACTGATCTGCACCGCGACAACATCGTGCTCATGAAGAGGGGGAACCTCTTCATCCTGGACTGGGAGCTCGCCACCTACGGCGACCCTCTCCACGACCTCGCCACGCATCTGGTCCGCATGGAGTACAACGAGCGGGAACGCGAGCGGATGAAGAAGTGCTGGAAAGAGGCCCTGGACCAGGAGGATTCCGCCCTGACGGACGGGATGGCCACGGACCTGCAGGTCTACGTTGACTTCGAGTACGCACAGTCGGTCTACGCCGATGTCGTACGGGCCGCCGTCCGGCTCGGCACGGTGCCCGGTAGCCCGCTGCTCGGGCCGTCCGTCAGCCAGGTCGTACGGGCTCTGGAGCGGGCGCGGGTCCCGTTCGGGCTCGAATCGGTACCGGGGGAGAAGGACGTCGAGGCGGCGCTGACCGAGTGGCACGCGCGGCGTCATCCCGAGCGACGTCCACGGAGATGGGTCTTCGCGGAGAGGCGGGCCCGCGACCAGGTCCATGCCTTCTAGCGCGCCGACCCGGGATGCCGTGGACGACGCGTCGGCCCTGCTGGAACACGCGAGCTGCGTGCTGTTCGACTTCGACGGCCCCCTCGCGGATCTCTTCGCCGGGCACCCGGCGTCCCGGATCGCCGACCGGCTCCGGCGCCGTGCGGGGCGCCTGGGTGTGCCGCCTGCGGAACTGCCGGAGACCGGTGATCCCCTGCGCATCCTTCGGATCGCTGCCCGACACGATTCCACCGGCCGCATCGCGGCGGAACTGGAGGTTCAGCTGACGCGGGAGGAGGTGCACGCGGCGAGGACCGCACCGCCGGTGCCTCACGCCGACCGGCTGGTGGAGCGCCTCGCCGCCGGCGGACGGCAGGTGGCCGTCACGACCAACAACTCCGCCCGCGCGGCTCTCGCCTATCTGCAACGGCGCGGACTGGCACGGTACTTCGGCTCGCACGTCCACGGCCGTGCCGCGGATCCGGCGTTGCTCAAGCCGCATCCGGACTGCCTGGAGCGCGCTTTGGCTTCGACCGGGACGGCGCCTGCGGAATGCCTGATGGTCGGTGACTCTCCTGGCGACTTCTTTGCCGCTGTCAGTGTCGGTGTTTCCTTCGTCGGCTACGCGCGCAACGATCGCAAGGCGCAGGCGTTGCGGCAGGCGGGGTCGGAGCATGTTGTCCGTTCCCTGGAGGACTTGACGATGGCTGCCGCCCTCGCCTAGACCTCACAGACCGTACGACATCCAGTGCCCCGGCTCCGCGAGCGGGGCGAAGCCCACTTTCTCGTACACCCCGTGCGCGTCGTGCGTGGCCAGCAGCACGAGCCGTACGCCCAGCCCCTGCACGTGGTCGCGGGCGGTCGTGGCGAGGGCGGTCGCGAGGCCGTGGCCGCGGGCGGCCGGGGTGACGTAGACGTCGCAGAGCCAGGCGAAGGTGGCGCGGTCGGTGACGACGCGGGCGCAGGCGACCTGGGTGCCGGTCTCCCTGTCGTACGCGCCGAAGTTGAGGGAGGCGGCGATCGCGGCGTCCTGGACGGCGCGGGGGCGGCCGAGAGCCCAGTAGGCGTCGGTGGAGAGCCAGTGGTGGACCAGGGTGGCGTCCACGCGGGCGGGGTCGGCGGAGATCTCGTACCGGTCGTCTCTCATGGGGCCCGAGGCTAGGGGATGCGCCTTCGTGCAGCACTGCTTACCGGTGCGATGAAGGACTATTAACTGGACCTTGAGGGTCCTGTGGGCCCACGCTCGAGGGCATGGGTATTCACGTACCGCTCATCACCCCCTTCGACGAGGCGGGCCGCGTGGACGCCGGCGCCCTGGAGCGCCTGGCGCACGAGGTGGCCGACGGGGGCGTCGCCGGGCTGGTGGCGCTGGGGACGACCGCCGAGGCGGCGATGTTGGACGAGGCCGAGAAGGCGGTCGTCCGGGAGACCGTGGGGCGGGTGTGCCGGGAACGGGGGCTCTGGTACACCGTGGGCGCCGGCGGGACGGACACCCGCAGGGCCGCGGCCGAACTCGCGGGGCTCGACGCGGACGCCGCCCTCGTCTCCGTGCCGTCGTACGTCAGGCCCTCCCAGGACGGCGTCGTCGCGCACTTCGAGGCCCTGGCCCGGGCGTCCGCGGTGCCGCTGGTCGTCTACAACATCCCCTACCGCACCGGGCTCGCCCTCACCGCCGAGACGGTGCGCCGGATCGCCGCGATCGACGGGGTCGTGGGCTTCAAGCACGCCGTCGGCGGCATCGACCAGGACACCGTGCTGCTGGTGGGGGAGGTGCCGCTGTACGCCGGGGACGACGTCTTCGCCCCGGCGCTGCTCGCCCTGGGCGCCGAGGGGGCGATCGCCGCCTCCGCGCACCTGGCCACCGAACGGTGGGTGGAGCTGGCCCGCTCTAACGATCCGGCGACGGGGCAGGCGCTCGCGAGGCTCGCCGCCGCCCTCTTCGCCGAGCCGAACCCCACGGTGATCAAGGCGGTGCTGCACGTCCAGGGACGCATCCCGAGCCCCGACGTGCGCCTGCCGCTGCTGCCCGCGGGCCGACCGTCCCTCGGGACGGCACTCCGGGCACTCGCCGCATCGGGGGATACTCGGGACCGTACGTACGCACTGATCGGAGAGACCGGATGAGGATCGGAATCGTCGGAGCCACCGGCCAGGTCGGCGGTGTCATGCGCAAGGTGCTGGCCGAGCGCGACTTCCCGGTGGAGCAGCTGCGGCTGTTCGCGTCGGCCCGTTCGGCCGGGCGCACCGTGCCGTGGAAGGACGGCGAGGTCACGGTCGAGGACGCGGCCACCGCGGACTACGCGGGTCTCGACATCGTGCTGTTCTCCGCGGGCGGCGCGACCTCCAAGGCGCTGGCCCCGAAGGTCGCGGCCGCGGGCGCGGTCGTGATCGACAACTCCTCCGCCTGGCGCATGGACCCCGAGGTCCCGCTGGTCGTCTCCGAGGTCAACCCGCAGGCGATCGCCGACCGCCCCAAGGGCATCATCGCCAACCCGAACTGCACCACCATGGCCGCCATGCCCGTGCTGCGCCCGCTGCACGAGGAGGCGGGGCTGACCGCGCTGGTCGCCACCACCTACCAGGCGGTCTCCGGTTCCGGCCTGGCCGGTGTCGCCGAGCTCGACGGCCAGGTGCGCAAGGTCGCCGACCGGGCGACCGAGCTGGCCTTCGACGGTGAGGCCGTGGAGTTCCCCGAGCCCGCGGTCTACCAGCGGCCCATCGCGTTCAACGTCGTCCCGCTCGCCGGGAAGATCGTCGACGACGGCCGCTTCGAGACCGACGAGGAGCAGAAGCTCCGCAACGAGTCCCGCAAGATCCTGGGCATCCCGGAGCTGAAGGTGTCCGGCACCTGTGTCCGCGTGCCCGTGTTCTCCGGGCACTCGCTGCAGGTCAACGCCCGTTTCGAGCGTCCGGTCAGCGTCGAGCGCGCGTACGAGCTGCTGGGCGCCGCCCCGGGCGTGGAGCTGTCGGAGATCCCGACCCCGCAGCAGGCCGCGGGCAAGGACCCCTCCTACGTCGGCAGGATCAGGGTGGACGAGACCGTCGAGCACGGCCTGGCGCTCTTCCTCTCCAACGACAACCTCCGCAAGGGCGCCGCGCTCAACGCCGTCCAGATCGCGGAGCTGGTCGCCGCCGAGCTGCGCGGCTGACCCCGAGAGTCCCACGGTGCCCCGGCGCGGACCGCGCGCCGGGGCGTCGTCGCGCTTGACCCTCACACCGTGTGAGGCGCTGGACTCGGAGACGTCATGTTCGGGATCGGAGACTTCGCCAGGCACGGCCGCGTGTCGGTCCGCATGCTGCGTCACTACGACGCCATCGGACTGCTGCGCCCCGACCGTGTCGACCCCGCCAGCGGCTACCGCCACTACGCCGCCGGGCAGCTCGCCCGGCTCAACCGCATCATCGCCCTCAAGGACCTCGGCTTCACGCTCGAACAGGTGCGGTCGATCCTCGACGAGGAGGTGAGCGCGGAGCAGCTGCGCGGCATGCTGCGGCTGCGCCGCGCCGAGCTCGCGGCCGCGATGGCCGCGGACGCGGCCCGGCTGGCGGGGGTCGAGGCGAGGCTCCGGACGATCGAGAGCGAGGGACGGATGTCCACCGACGACGTGGTGATCAAGAAGGTGCCCGCGGTACGGCTCGCGGAGCTGACGGCGACCGCGGCCGGGTTCGAGCCGGCGCAGATCGGGCCCGTCATCCAGCCGCTGTACGGCGAGCTGTGCCGGCGGCTGGACGCGGCGGGCGTGCGCCCGGTCGGGTCGGGGATCGCGTACTACGAGGACGCGCCGGAGGGGGAGGGCGCGATCCTCGTCCACGCGGGGCTGCAGGTCGCGGTCGAGCCGGACGGCGGGTACGACTTCGCGGTCGTCGACCTGCCGGAGCTGGAGAGCGCGGCGACGATCGTGCACCGCGGCTCCATGGACGACGTCCTGCGCTCCGAGCAGACGCTGGCCCGCTGGATCGACGCCCAGGGCCACCGGTCCCTCGGCTACCCCCGGGAGCTGTACCTGGAGTGCGAGGGGCATCCCGACACCTGGGTGACGGAGCTGCAGGAACCGGTGGCGACGCGGGCGTGATCGGTCACCCCATCGGCTTCCCCTGCTGAGCCGCCTCGGCGACCAGCTCGAAGGCCGTCCGGCCGTCCAGGGACTCGCGGATGACGTCCGCGTGCCCGGCGTGCCGGGCGGTCTCCTCGATGAGGTGGAGCAGGATCCAGCGGGCGCTGACCTTCATGCCCGGCGGGTTCCAGGGCGCGTCCGGAAGCGGCACCACGACGTCCAGGTCGGGCAGCGCCAGGATCGCCTCCTCGGTTTCCCGGCCGGTCCTCGCGTACTCCTCCAGCCAGCCGGCGAGGGTCTCGCCCTCCAGCAGCCGGAAGCCGTCGAGGTAGTCCGCCTCGGTGCCCTTCTTGTCCTCGTGGCCCAGCAGCAGGCCCTGCACCCAGGACTCCTCGGTCCTGGTGACGTGCTTGACCAGCCCGGCGAGGTTCATCTCGCTGACGCTGGGCCGCGAGGAGGCCTGCTCGTCGGTGAGGCCGAGCACCGCGCGCCGCACCCCGCCGCGCTGCGCCTCCAGGTACGCCAGCAGTGCGTCCCGCTCACCCGTCTCGTTCCGTACCACCGTCGGCATCGTGCGCTCCCCTTGGTCGTGGGTCCTGGCTTCGGGCGCCGGTTCTCCGGCGTCCTTCGCGTCTTCGACGGTACGCACCCATGCGGTCAGTTCCGGTCCGCAATGGGCCGCGGGGAGAAGGCTCCTCCGGACAGGACGGGTACGACGGAGGCCGCGTCGAGTTCCGTGGCGATCGCGACGTCCTCGGGGAAGCCACCGCCGCGGAGTTCGCGTCCGGAGGCGCAGGCCGCGACGGCGGCGGCGGGGTCGGCGGTCCCGGTGAAGGCCGCGGCCGCGGTGTGCGCCTCGGGGGAGGGGGTCACCGCGGGCGCGTGCTCGCGCAGCGCGGCGACGACCGCGCCGGCGCCGAGCAGGTCCTCCAGCGCGGGGCGCAGGGTCCCGTCGGGCCAGCGCTCGCCGGCGGCGACCACCGCGACGGGGCGGTCGCGGACGCCGTAGCCGTGCCGGGCGAGCCACGCGCCGACGGCGCTCGCGTTGCGCAGGGAGGCGGCGACCACGGTCGCCACCTCCCCGGCCGCGGCGGCGATCGCCGACCCGTTGGGGGAGGGCAGCACCAGCCGCGGGGTGAAGGGCGCACGGCGCAGGGCGGCGGGGGACAGCGACCACGGCGAGCGCTCGGTCACCTCCCGCCGCCCCACGGCCAGCCGCGCACCGACCCGACGCGCGTAGGCGGCCGCCGTCGCGTCGCGCCAGGCGTACGGGTGCACCGCGGTCCCCGCCTCGACGGCCACCGTCACCGCGGTGGTGAAGGACAGGACGTCGACGACGACCAGGCAGGCCACGTGCGCCCCGATCCGCCGGGCGCCCTCCGGTCCCCATTCGAAGCGCACCCCGTGGCCTGTCTGCAGAAACCATTCCTCGCTCATGGGCCAGGACTATGCCGCCGCGGCCCTCCCGTGTACATCGGCGACCACGCAACTGACGTTGTCCGGACCGCCGGCGGCGTTGGCCAGCTCCACCAGCGTGCGCACCGCCGCCTCGGGCCCGGCGCCGGAGGCGAGGACCCGGTGCAGTTCCTCGTCCGGCACGACGCTGGACAGGCCGTCCGTGCACAGCAGGTAGCGGTCGCCGGGACGCGGGTCGTGCAGCCGCAGGTCGGGCAGGCGCCCGGCCGGGCGGGTGCCCGAGCCCAACGCCCGTACGAGCAGCGACCGCTGCGGGTGCGAGGCGGCCTCGGCCTCGGTCAGCCGGCCCTCGTCGACCATCGACTGCACCATCGTGTGGTCGTGCGTGATCCGGAAGAGCTCGCCCTCGCGCAGCAGGTACGCCCGCGAGTCGCCGATGTGGACGAGGGCCAGCCGCTCCCCGGACCACAGCAGCGCGGTGAGCGTGGTGCCCGAGTCCGCGAAGCCGCGCACGGTCTCGTCGGCCCGGTCCAGCGCGTCCTGCAGCACGTCGAGCAGACCGCCCGAAGCGGCGCCGGCGTCGAGCTCCCTCAGCGCGTCGACGGCGGCGGCGCCCGCGGGCGCCCCCTCACCACCGAAGCCGTCGGCCACCGCCAGCAGCCGTTCGCCGGCGTAGGCGGTGTCCTGGTTGCCCGGCCTGACGAGGCCGGCGTCGGAGAGGGCGGCGCAGCGCAGCTCCAGGGGGTGGTTCGCGTCGTTCACGGCGGAGTCCTTTCGGGACAGGTGATCGACGAGGAAGGCGGCCAGGTCCCGCCGAGCGCCGTGCGCTGCCTCGGTCCGTGCCCAGTACACCCGGATCTCCCGCGCGGCGGCGGGCGCGTCCAGCGCGCACACCTCCCGTATGCGGGCCAGCGGCATCCCCAGCCGCCGCAGCCAGGCCACGAGCCGGGCGCGTTCCAGCTGGGCGGGCGCGTAGTGGCGGTAGCCGGTCAGCGGATCGACCCGCGCGGGCGTCAGCAGCCCCAGCTCGTCGTACAGCCGCAGCGCCTTCGGCGACAGCCGGGACGCCTTCGCGAACGCCCCGATCGTCAGCGAGTCCATGGCGGGCTCCCTCCCTCGGGCCGGGCACGCCGCCCGGCCGCCTCGATGCTGTGGCCTGCCCCAAGGTCAAGGTCAACTGGCCGTACGGGCCAGGGTCACAGAGCGATCGGGCGGTAGGCGAGCGCGGCGTCGACGATCTGCTCGGCAGAGGCGTCCTCAAGGCCGGCGGGCGGGTGGAAGAGCAGGCCGGAGGCCCGGGGATGCGGGGTGTTGCAGTCGAAGAGCAGCAGGTAGTAGTCGGTGTCCTCGCCGGCCGGATCGTCCTCGACGCGGCGGACGATCTCGACGAGTTCCTCGCGCGTGATGTCCGCCACCCGCGGCCGGGCCGGCCGGGCGGCCTCACGGGCGAATTCCTCCAGGTTGCGCGACGCGCCGTACCAGGCGAAGTCGGACAGCAGGTAGTCGTGGCCCGTGCGCTCGTCGAACGCGGCCACGGCCTTCTTCGCCGGTTCGCCGGCCCCGACCAGGTCCTCGATCCGCTCGATCTCACGGGCGACCTCCGCCAGTCGTTCCGGGCTGACGGGCGGCGGGAGCAGTTCGGGTCGCAGGTCCACGCAGGCATTGTGCGCGGGGGCGCCGACAGCGGGCGCGCGCGGCGGGCCGGGCCGGAGAGGGGTAGGTCACATGACCGTAACGAGACTTTTGCAAGCACCTTGCTTGCAAAAGTTAGCACCGCGCGGCATCCTCGGAGGCATGGCTTCACTGAACGTCGGCACCCTCGGCGAGTACCTGCGGGAGCAGCGCCGCAACGCGCAGCTGTCCCTGCGTCAGCTCGCCGACGCCGCGGGGGTGTCCAACCCCTACCTCAGTCAGATCGAGCGCGGGCTGCGCAAGCCCAGCGCAGAGATCCTGCAGCAGCTCGCCCGGGCGCTGCGCATCTCCGCCGAGACCCTGTACGTGCAGGCCGGGATCCTCGACGAGCGGGACCAGGGCGACGGGATGGAGGTGCGGACCGCCATCCTGGCCGACACGGCGATCAACGAGAAGCAGAAGCAAGTCCTCGTGCAGATCTACGAGTCGTTCCGCAAGGAGAACGCCGCAGTGGAGGAAGCTCTTGACGAGCAGCCCGCTGCGCCGCGCGAGCACGTGGCGAAGAAGGCGGCGAAGAAGGCTGTCGCCGTGCTGAAGCCGAACGCGTCCGGACCGGCCGGACAGGGCAGCGGCGGTGGCGGCGGCGACGCCGCGGCCGCCGGGTGACCGGCCGCGCCCCGTCGCGCGGAACGAACGATCCAACAGACGTACCCGCCACCATCCTCAAACGGGAGAAACCCTCATGGCGATCACCGAAGACATCGTCAAGACCCTCAAGGACCCGACCCCGCTGTACGCGCTGGCCGGGACCGCGGACCTCGCGGCCGAGAAGCTCAAGGAGGTCCCGCCGCTGATCGAGAAGATCCGCGCCGAGGCCCCCGAGCGGATCGAGAAGATCCGCGGCACCGATCCCAAGGCCGTGCAGGAGAAGGTGACCGCGCAGGCCAAGGACGCGCAGACCAAGGCGCAGGCCAAGGTCAACGACCTCCTGGGCACCATCGACGGCGACCTGCGCAAGCTGCGCGACTCCGCGCAGGACTTCGCGCTGCAGCAGGTGGGCCGTGCCGCCGAGTACGCGGTCCGCGCCAAGGAGGCGTACGACGGCCTGGCCGAGCGCGGCAAGGACGCGGTCGCCACCTGGCGCGGCGAGGCCGCCGAGCAGGTCGAGGACATCGCCGTCGCGATCGAGCCGGAGCCCGTCCCGGCGGCGCGGCAGGCACCGGTCTCGGACACCAAGCCGACCCCCGCCCCGGCCCCCGCCCCCGCCCACGCGCCGTCCCCGGCGGCGCAGGACGGCCAGGCGAAGAAGGCCCCCACGGCGGCGAAGAAGGCCCCCGCGGCCAAGAAGCCCGCGACGCCGGGCAAGCCCGCTTCCTGAGCGGCCGGCCATCACGGGCCGGGCACGCGCGGCGTGCCCGGCTCGTTGTGCCGGTACGGTGGGAGCCGATGACGGAGGTGGACGGCAATGCTGGTGCAGGGCTTCTACGACATTCTGGGCTGGGTCTCCATCGCCCTGCTGGTCTTCGCGGTGTTCGCGCTGGTCGACGCGGCCATCCGGCGCGAGGACGCCTACCGGGCGGCGGACAAGAAGACGAAGGCCTTCTGGCTGATCATCCTGGCGGTGGCGGCGGCGCTGATCGCGATCCTGCCGATCATGTCGTTCCTGCCGGTCATCGGCCTGATCGCGGTGATCGTGTACACGGTCGACGTGCGTCCGGCCCTCAAGCAGGTGTCCGGTCCGCGGCGGCGCGGCGGCAGCAGCAGCAGCGACGGCCCGTACGGCCCCTTCAACCGCTGAGGTGTCCCCCGGCCGGCTGACCGGCCGGGGCCGTCGGATCAGGCGCCCGACTCCAGGAGCATGAGCGCGACGTCGTCCGTCAGCTCCCCGCCGTTGAGTTCGCGCACCTCGGTCATGGCCGCGTCCAGCAGCTCCTCGCCGGCGAGTCCGGCCGACAGCTGCCGCCCGACCAGGTCGACCATGCCCTCCTGGCCCAGCCGCTGCGCGCCCAGGCCGATCCGGCCCTCGATGAGCCCGTCGGTGTAGAGCATCAGGCTCCACGCCTCGCCCAGCTCGAAGCGCGCGCCCTCCCAGCAGTCCTTCTGCGGCAGCAGCCCGAGCGCCGGGCCGCCGTGCTCGTACGGCAGCAGTTGCGGCGCCATTCCGGACAGCGACAGCAGGGGTGCCGGGTGACCGGCCAGCCACAGGTCGGCGGCGCGCCCGTCCGGACTGATGTCGACCTGGCAGAGGGTCGCGAAGATCTCGTCGTCGGAGCGCTCGTGCTCCAGGACCTGCTGGAGCGTGCCCAGCAGGGCGGCCCCGCACAGTCCGGCCAGTGTCAGCGCGCGCCAGGCGATGCGCAGCTCCACGCCGAGGGCGGCCTCGTCCGGGCCGTGGCCGCAGACGTCGCCGATCATCGCGTGCACGGTGCCGTCCGGGGTGCGGACGGTGTCGTAGAAGTCGCCGCCGAGCAGAGCCCGGCTGCGGCCGGGCCGGTAGCGGGCGGCGAAGCGCAGGTCGGCGCCGTGGAGCAGCGGCGTGGGGAGCAGCCCGCGCTCCAGCCGCGAGTTCTCCTGGGCGAGCAGCCGGGACTCGGTCAGCTGGCGCTGCGCGACGTCCGCACGCTTGCGCTCCACCGCGTAGCGGATGGCCCGGGTCAGGTGGGACGGATCCAGATCGGCCGGCGTCAGGTGGTCCTGGGCGCCGACGCGGACGGCCTCCGCGGCGCGCTCGGCATCGGTGTCGGTGCCCGCGGTGAGCACCAGCACGGCGGTGCGCGGGGCGAGCCGCAGCAGCTGCCGCAGGTTGTCCATCCCGTCGGACGCGTCCTCGGCGGCCTGGGCGGAGAGCTCCAGCAGGATGCAGTTGACGTCGTCCCGGAGCAGCCGCTCGGCCTCGGTCAGGTTGCGGGCGCGGCGGATGCGGACGCGCGTGCCGGAGACGTCCAGCAGGTCGGGGACGGTGAAGGCGCCGGCGGGGTCGTCACCGATGACGAGCAGGGTCAGGGCAGGGGAGGTCCGGCCGTCGGCCAGGGGTGTTTCCTGGCGCGGCCCCGGCACGGCGGCGTACTGGTCGGTGCGCCGCCCGGTCGCGGACATCGGCGACATCGGACAATTCCTTCCCTCCCCCCGAGGGCAACGTCCCGGAGCGGTCGGATCGGTCGGATCGGTTGCTCAGCTCCGAGAACACTGAAGGGCGACCATAGCGGTAGCGCCCGGCGGCGGGGGAGGCCCTGTTGGTAAACCGCCCGTGTCATATGCGGTTCTGAGCTGGGGATTTCGGCCGCGGGGGGACGAACCGGGCATGACCAACGTCACGTTTGCCCCACCTCGGCGTGGCGCGCGTCACGCGGCGGGGGTCACAGGACGCAGGTCACAGCGGGGCGGCCGCCCGCGCGGCGTGCGCGGTCACCCGGGGCGCACGACCCCGAGGACGGGCATCGACCCGGCACCCGCCATCGTGATCCGCCGCCCGGGGCGCGGCGCGTGGACGATGGCGCCGTCACCCACGTAGATGCCGACGTGGCTGGCGTCGTCGAAGTACACGACCAGGTCGCCCGGGCGCATCCGCGCCACGGGGACGCGCGGCAGGAGCCGCCACTGCTCCTGCGAGGTGCGCGGGATGCCGACCCCGGCGGCGCGCCAGGCGGCCCGGGTCAGCGCGGAGCAGTCGTACGCCGCAGGGCCGTCCGCTCCCCATACGTAGGGCTTGCCGATCTGCGCCGAGGCGAAGGCGACGGCGGCGGCGCCCTGCCGGGTGGCGCCCGCGGCGTCGCGGCGCAGGCGGGTGGCGGCGTCGGTGCGCAGCCAGGCGACCTGGGAACGGTAGGCGGCCTCGTCCTCCAGCCGTTCCAGCCGTGCCCGCTCCCGGGCCTCCAGGCCGGCGAGCAGGCGCTTCGCCCGGGCCAGCCGGCCGGTGACCTCGCGCTCGGCGTCGGCGGCCTCCTTCCGGCCGGCCATGAGGCGCTCCCAGGCGGCGGTCGCGGAGCGGGCGTAGGCGCCCAGCTCCGCGGTGGTCGTGCGCAGCCGGCCGATGGTGGCGTCGGCGGCCTGGGCGCCGCGGTCGGCGAGGGTGAGTCCGTCGAGGAAGGCGTCCGGGTCGTCGCTGAGCAGCAGGTCGAGCCCGGGGCCGATGCCGCCGCCGCGGTACTGGGCGCGGGCGAGCGCGCCCGCCTGGGCGGTGAGGGCGCGCAGCCGGGTCTGCTCGCGGTCGAGGACGCGGGCCAGCGCGACGATCTGCTTCTGCTGGGCGAGGACCCGTTCGTGCGCGGAGTTGTAGGTGTCGGTGGCGCGCTCGGCCTGCCGGTAGAGGGCGTCGACCTCGGCCCGCACGTCCCGCAGTGTGCGGCGCGGGTGGGGCGGATCGGCGTGCGCGACCGGCACGGGGGCGGACAGGAGCAGCAGCAGCGCGGCGCAGGCAAGGCAGGCCGTACGCTTCATGCGGGCACCTCCGCCGCGTATCTGACGGTCCGTCACGTGGTTGTGGATGGTGCCACGGAAGACGCGAATCGGCCAGAGCCGCGGGCCCGCGCATCGCGCTCCGGCGCCGTGCCGGACCGGCCGGCGGCGGGTATCAGCGCAGCGCCGGGGCCAGGGCCTCCCAGCGGACGGTCACCTCGCCCTGGCGCCAGCGGGCCGGGGTGTCGGTGACGGGCCACCCGCCCGGACCCGCCAGGCTGCGCACGGCGCGGATCCAGCGCTGCCGGGCGCCCAGGGAGGCGAAGGGCGCGGCGGCCGCCCACGCCCGGTCGAAGTCGGTGAGGAACGCGTGGACCGGCTCGCCCGGCACATTGCGGTGGATCAGCGCCTTGGGCAGCCGCTCCGCCAGGTCGGAGGGGCGCTCCAGCGAGCCGAGCCGCGTGGCGAAGGTCACCGTGCGCGGCCCCTCGGGGCCGAGCGCCACCCAGACGTGGCGGCGGCCGATCTCGTCGCAGGTGCCCTCCACCAGCAGCCCGTCCGGCGCGAGACGCGCCCGCAGCCGCGTCCACACCTCGGCGACCCGCTCCTCGTCGTACTGGCGCAGCACGTTCGCCGCCCGGATCAGGGCCGGCCTGCGGCCGCCCGGGAGGGGTACCTCGAAGCCGCCGTGCGCGAAGGAGAGTCCCTCGCGCGCGTACGGCCGGGCGGCGGCGACCCGGGCCGGGTCGATCTCGATGCCGACGACCTCGGCGTCGGCGCGCGCGGTGCGCAGCCGTACCAGCAGCTCCAGGGCGGTCCAGGGTGCCGCGCCGTAGCCCAGGTCCACGGCGAGGGGGTCCTCGCTGCGGCGCAGCGACGCCCCGTGCTGGGCGGCGATCCAGCGGTCCATGCGGCGCAGGCGGTTGGGGTTGGTCGTCCCCCGGGTCACCTCTCCGACCGGCCGTGTCGCGCGCATGCGCCGAGCCTATGCGAGCCGGCGGGTGCCGGATCGGGCCGTGTCGACGGTCACGCTTTGGCAAAGCGGAAATGGATCTAGGCCTTCCGCCGGTTGTCACTGTTGAAGGGTGGCCCCCGCTCAGCCGCCCGCCGGAGAAGTGGAGGACGCGACGTGAGCCAGTACGTGGCGAAGGTCCTGGCCGCTGGTGCCCACCGCCGGCTGCGCCGCCATGCCGGTGGGCGCCGTCCGCGGCGCGTGGCCATGCTCAGCGTTCACACCTCGCCGCTCCACCAGCCCGGCACCGGGGACGCGGGCGGCATGAACGTCTACATCGTCGAGCTGGCCAAGCGGCTCGCGGAGGGCCCCGGCGTGGAGGTCGAGATCTTCACCCGCGCCACCACCGCCGCCCTGCCGCCCACGGTCGAGCTGGCGCCCGGGGTCCTGGTGCGGCACGTGGACGCGGGCCCGTACGAGGGACTGAACAAGGAGGACCTCCCCGCGCAGCTGTGCGCCTTCACCCACGGGGTGATGCACGCCGAGGCCAGCCACCGGCAGGGCCACTACGACCTGGTGCACTCGCACTACTGGCTCTCCGGCCACGTCGGCTGGCTCGCCGCCGAGCGCTGGGGCGTCCCGCTCGTCCACGCCATGCACACCATGGCCAAGGTCAAGAACGCCGCGCTCGCCGAGGGCGACACCCCTGAGCCCACCGCCCGGGTCATCGGCGAGACGCAGATCGTCGACGCCGCCGACCGGCTGATCGCCAACACCGCCGAGGAGTCGGACGAGCTGATCCGCCACTACGAGGCCGACCCCCGCAAGGTCGCCGTCGTCCACCCCGGGGTGAACCTGGACCGCTTCCGGCCGGACGCCAACGGCGGCCGTGCCGGGGCCCGCGCGCGCCTCGGCCTCCCGCAGGACGCGGTGATCCCGCTCTTCGCCGGGCGGATACAGCCCCTCAAGGCGCCCGACATCCTGCTGCGCGCCGTGGCGATCCTGCTCGCGGAGGACCCGTCGCTGCGCGAACGTCTCGTCGTCCCCGTCGTCGGCGGGCCGAGCGGCAGCGGTCTGACCAGGCCCGAGCGGCTGCACAAGCTCGCCGCCCGGCTGGGCATCTCCGACCTCGTGCGCTTCCAGCCGCCGGTCGCCCAGGACCGGCTCGCGGACTGGTACCGGGCGGCGTCCGTACTCGTCATGCCCTCCTACAGCGAGTCGTTCGGGCTGGTCGCCATCGAGGCACAGGCCTGCGGCACGCCGGTGGTGGCGGCATCGGTCGGCGGACTGCCGGTGGCGGTGAGGGACGGCGAGACCGGGTTCCTCGTCGCCGGTCACGACCCGGCCGACTACGCGCGCGCCCTGCGCCGCTACGTCGAGCACCCGCAGCTGGTGCCCGCCATGGGCGCGGCCGCCGCCCGGCACGCGGAGTGCTTCGGCTGGGACGCCGCGGCCACCCGGACCGCCGAGGTGTACGCGGGTGCGATGGCCGAGCGCCGGCGTCGCCTACGATCGCCGCATGGGTGAGCGGGAGCAGGCGGCGGCGCGCACGGCGGTCGAACAGGCACTGCAGGAGGCGGAACTCGGCTGGGAGACCGGCGCCGGGGGCGAGTACGTCGTCAAGCTCCCCGGCACGCGCAAGCTCTCCACCACCGTCGCCCTGGCCGTGGGACGGCACACCCTCACGGTCAACGCCTTCGTCGTGCGCCGCCCCGACGAGAACCACGAGGCCTTCTACCGCTGGCTCCTGGAGCGCAACACGCGGCTGTACGGCGTGGCCTACGCCATCGACGCGCTCGGCGACGTCTACCTCTCCGGCCGGCTCCCGCTCGTCGCGGTGACACCCGAGGAGGTCGACCGGGTGCTGGGCGCCGTCGTGGAGAACGCCGACGGCAGCTTCAACACCCTGCTGGAGCTGGGCTTCGCGGACGCGATCCGCAAGGAGCACGCCTGGCGGACCGCGCGCGGCGAGTCCACGCGCAACCTCGACGCCTTCACCCATCTGATCGGCAAGGCGGACAAGGGCGCCGAGTAGCGCGCGGCCACCGCCTCGGCCCGGCGACGCATCGGCGGGACGGCCGTACGGGGTGCAGCGCGCCCGCACGGCCTAGCAGTCCGCGGTCGGCTCCGGTACCCGCACCGGGGCCGGCGGCGCCGCGTCCACCGACCCGGCCCGCGCCCCGCGCTCCCGCAGCAGCAGCCAGTAGCCGGCGCCGGCGACGGTGCCGACCACGGCGCAGGCCGCCCACACCACGCCGCCGCCCCACCGGTCCAGCGCCACGCCGCCCAGCAGCGGCCCGGCGAAGGACGCCGCCGGCCAGGCGAGGGAGTACATGCCCTGGTAGCGGCCCCGGGCGTGGGAAGGCGCCAGGTCGGCGACGAGCGACATCGAGGCCGGCGCGTGCAGGATCTCGCCGATCGTCCACACCGCCACCGTCAGCGCGTAGAACGGGACCGAACCGGCGAAGGCGGTGAGCCCGAAGCCCCAGCCCATCAGCAGCGTGCCCGCGGTGAGCAGCGCCGCCACGCTCCGCCGCTCGACGAGCCGGGTCAGCGGGAGTTGCAGGAGCACGATCAGCAGGCCGTTGAGCCCGATGACGAGTCCGTACTCGCTCGCGGTGAAGCCCTGGCGGCCCATGTGGACGGAGAGAGTCGTCGAGCCCTGCTGGGTGACCGTGCCCAGCAGGAACGTCAGGGCGACGAACGCCATGAAGCGCCGGTCGCGCAGCACGACTCCGAGGCCGACCCGGGACTCCTTCGTCCCGGCGACGTCCACCGGCGGCGGTCCCGAAGCCGCGGGCTCATGGCCCGGCATCGACTCCGGCACCTTGGCGTAGATCACCAGTGCGCAGAGCAGCGTCATGAACGCGTCGCCGAGGAACAGCCAGTAGTAGCCCTGCGAGGCGATGAGGCCGGCGGCCGCCGAGGAGACGGCGAAGCCGATGTTGATCGCCCAGTAGTTGAGGGAGAACGCCCGTACGCGGTCCGCGGCGGGCACCACGTCCGCCATCATCGCCTGCACGGCCGGCCGCGACGCGCTGCTCGCCAGGCCGATCACCATGGCCACCGTCGCGATCGCCGCCTGCCCGTGGACGTACGCCAGAGTCGCCGTGCCGGCCGCCGCCGCGACCTGCGCCAGCAGCATCGTCGAGCGCCGCCCCACCCGGTCGGTCAGCACACCGCCGACGACCGCGCCGACGGCGCCGCCGAGACCGTACAGGGACGCGACAAGACCGGCGTAGGTGGCGGAGTAGCCCCGGTCGACGGTCAGGTAGAGGGCGAGGAAGGTGACGACGAAGCCGCCGAGCCGGTTGACCAGCGTGCTGGTCCACAGCCACCAGAAGGTCCGGGGGAGTCCCGACACGGTCTCCCGTACGGCACGTCTGACATCGGGCACGGCGGCTGCTCCTCGCGGCGTTCGGGGCGTCGTAGGCGTAATGGGCCAGGTTGGCCTGCGCAGCTTACAGGCGCCCTCCGGAGGGCACCAAGAGGTTTTCTCTTAGACTCCTTGGCATGGCAGAAGCTCCCTACAAGCTGATCCTCCTCCGCCACGGCGAGAGCGAGTGGAACGCGAAGAACCTCTTCACCGGCTGGGTTGACGTCAACCTCAACGAGAAGGGCGAGAAGGAGGCGGTCCGGGGCGGCGAGCTGCTGAAGGACGCCGGACTCCTCCCCGACGTCGTCCACACCTCCCTCCAGAAGCGCGCGATCCGCACCGCGCAGCTGGCCCTCGAGGCCGCCGACCGGCACTGGATCCCCGTCCACCGCAGCTGGCGCCTCAACGAGCGCCACTACGGCGCCCTCCAGGGCAAGGACAAGGCGCAGACCCTCGCCGAGTTCGGCGAGGAGCAGTTCATGCTCTGGCGCCGCTCCTACGACACCCCGCCGCCGCCGATCGAGGACGGCAGCGAGTTCTCCCAGAGCGACGACCCGCGTTACGCCTCCATCCCGCCGGAGCTGCGCCCGCGCACCGAGTGCCTGAAGGACGTCGTCGACCGCATGCTGCCGTACTGGTACGACGGCATCGTCCCCGACCTCCTCACCGGCCGCACCGTCCTGGTCGCCGCCCACGGCAACAGCCTGCGCGCCCTCGTCAAGCACCTCGACGGCATCTCCGACGCCGACATCGCGGGCCTGAACATCCCCACCGGCATCCCGCTCGCCTACGAGCTCGACGCCGACTTCCGCCCCGTCACCCCGGGTGGCCGCTACCTCGACCCCGAGGCGGCCGCGGCGGCGATCGAGGCCGTGAAGAACCAGGGCAAGAAGAAGTAGCGCGACGCGATCAAGCCCCCTGCCTGCGGTTTCTCCGCGGGGAGGGGGCTTGTTGCCGCTCCGGGCCGCCTCTGGGCCCGCTACGGAGTGGGCCGGGCCATCGACTCGAGGCAGGAGCCGGCCCGATCCGCGGCCGGCGTAAGGCCCCTGCTCCTGCTCGACCCCGGACCGGACAGGCCACCGCCCGAAGCCGCTCCGCCTGCCGCGCCGTACCGTGGCCGTTCGACTCGAAACCTTGTCAGTTCGCGGCCCTCGCGCGCGACGGCGTTCGGGAACTCCGCCCGCCGCGTGCCTCCGGGCCGACTCGGACGCAGCGTGCCCGACGGGGCGGCGCAGCCCCCGCGACTCCCGCTCGCGCGGGAGTGCCCAGCAGTGCGGGGCTGTGGGGCTGCGGGGCGCCTTGTGGGGTCTAGTCGACCTGCTCCCCGTCGTGCGTACCGCCCTTGCAGAGGTTGCCCTCCTCGTCGCGGGCGTTCCGCCGCCCTCCTTGCACTCGGAAGGCTGACGAAGGATGGGGCACCCTGTGCGATGGCGGCGGTAGCGGTGGCGGCGCCTGTGAGGCCGAGTCCGGCGAGGGCTGCCGTGGCGATCACGACAGTGAGGATTCGTCGAACACGCATGTGGTTCCCCTTTCCTCGGCGCGTTCGGTCTCTACCGGCGGTCCTACCGGCCGGCGCCGGCCGCGGCGACGGATTCGCCCGACGCGGTGCTGCAGCGGACCGCGGCAGCCGTCGTGCCCGCGGCGGCCGATTCCCACCAGCCCTAGGTAAAGGAGGACTTCGGCCCCGCGCGACCGTGGTGCACAGGCGTCTGAGGGGACATGCTGTGCGCATGGAGGACGAGCCCCTGGAACAGTGGCTGCGACGGCGCAACGAACGGCAGGCACGGAAAACGGGTCGGCTCCGTGCCGGCACGCTTGCTCCGGGGCCGCCGCGGGGCGCTCACGTGGCACCGGACGCCCCACGTCTGATCTCGCGGTGGGACGGCCATGCCTGGCAACCGGTCGCCGTGGTGGCCGACCTGGCGGAGGCCAGGGCCGTCCTGCGCGCGGCGCGGAACGGCCGGCGGGCGGCCTCTCCGACCGGAGGCAACGGCGCGGCCACGCCCCCTCCCGCGGCGGCCGCCGACAGGCGGGAGGCGAGGCTGCGGGCGCTGCTGGACGAGTAGCCGGGCCCCGGCATGCGCGCCGCTGCTCAGGAGCAGAAGCCCCGTCGTCCGGCTGCTCCCTGCGGGCACTTCGTAACGGGCGGAGACCACGTCGGGGGCCGCGGATCGAGCAGCCCGGGGCTTTCGGGATCGTCCACGGCGCGAACACGATCCGGTGGTCGAGGACGTCGCGGTCCACGCTCGCCGGGCCGGTGTCGGTGGCCGTCGCTAGCATCGGCGGCAGCCTTCGGGGAGGGGAGCCATGGGGTACACCGGCGATTTCGTTCTGGCGCGCTGCGACGCATCGTTGGAGCGGCTGCCCGTGCTCGGTGACCCCGCCCGGTGCATCGAGGAGTTCGACGAGTACCTGAACGTGTGCCGGCCGCGGCCCGGGGGCCGGCAGACGCTGCAACTCGGCACGGAGCTCCCGGACAACGACGACGATCGGTGGCTGGACGCACTGGTCGCCGCGACCGGTTCGCCCGTCCTGATCGCGAGCGTCTTCGACAGCGACGTCTGCCTCGTACGCGGCCGCGCGCCGTCCGGCGCGGAATGGTCCGCCTTCCCCGACCCGGAGATGGCCGCCGACTACGAGATCGCCGGGTCGCCGCCGCCCGTGGACGACCCGCCCCCGGGGAGGGCGATAAGGAGAGGAACGTCCGCTGGATGCTCGCGGGGGTGCCCGGGACCGCGCAGGAGATCGCCGACTGGGCCGCCGAGGCCGGTTTCACCGCGGACCGTGAGGCGTTGCGCGAGGTGCTCGCCAGCGGGCGGACCCGTTCGTGGAGGACCTCGTCTTCCAGTTGATCGACGCCTGCGGACTGCCGCCCGCCCGACTCGAAGGAGAGGACCCCGTGGACATCGACCCCCTTGCGCACCCCGGTCACCGCCCCGGTGACGGCAGCCCGTACGGCAGCGCGCTGGAGAAGGCGGTGCTGAACCTCCCCCGCGACGGGCACCTGGTGCTGGAGTGCGCCGCGGACGAGCAGTGCTACGCCCAGGTGTGGCACCGCCCGGACGGCACGTACCAGCTCGAGTACCGCGATCTCGCCCCCGCCGAGCACTACCTGACGCGTACGGTCTCGGCCGAGAAGGTCGTCGCGGCCCTCCAGGGCTGGACGGCCGGCGGGGCCGGCCGGCGGGACGCCTTCCGGTGGGAGTCGATCGGCTCCTGGTTCGCCGATTCCTAGGGGCCTAAGGTCGTTCCCCATGACCGAGCCCTCCCTCCATCCCGTCTCGACGGCCGGTGCGTACGACGCCGTCGCCGTTCTCTACGCCCGGCTGTTCAGCGACTCGCTCGACTCGCTCCCGCTGGACCGCGCGGTGATAGCGGCCTTCGCCGACTCCGTGCGGGCGGCCGGCGGCGGGACCGTCGCCGACCTCGGGTGCGGCCCGGGGTACGTCACCGCGCACCTCCGGGACCTCGGGCTGGACGCGTTCGGCGTCGACCTGTCGCCCGTGATGATCGGCCTCGCCCGGGAGGCGCATCCGGACCTGCGCTTCGACGTCGGCTCCATGGACGCCCTGCACGACGTCGCCGACGGCGAGCTGGACGGCATCCTGTCCTGGTACTCCGTCATCCACACCCCGCCATGCGACCTGCCCGCGTACTTCGACGAGTTCCGCCGGACCCTGGCCCCGGGCGGCCACCTCCTGCTGGGCTTCTTCGAATCCGGCGGCGAACCCCTCGACGCGTTCGACCACAAGGTGACGACGGCCTACCGCTGGCCGATCGACGACCTCGCCGCCCTGGCGGTCTCCGCCGGCTTCACCGAGACCGCCCGGATGCTGCGCGAGCCCGGACCGGACGAGCGCTTCCGCAGGGGCCACCTGCTCATGACCCGGGACGGCGGCCGCCGGGCCGCCGATGAGTTTCCCGCCCCGGGCCGGTCATAAGGGCGTACGCGCCCATGCGTCAGGAGGAGGCAGCGATGACCACCGACGGATTCACCACGTGCCTGTGGTTCGACGGGAAGGCCGAGGAGGCGGCGGACTTCTACGTCTCGGTCTTCAAGAACTCGGCCATCGGCACGATCGGCCGCTACACCGAGGCCGGGCCGGGGCCCGCCGGGTCCGTGGTGGCCGTGGAGTTCACGGCCAACGGCCAGAAGTTCGTGGCGCTCAACGGCGGTCCGGAGTTCACCTTCAGCGAGGCGGTCTCGTTCCAGATCCGCTGCGCCGACCAGGCCGAGGTCGACCACTACTGGGAGAAGCTCACCGACGGCGGCGAGGAGGGCCCCTGCGGGTGGCTGAAGGACCGGTTCGGGGTGTCGTGGCAGGTGTTCCCCGAGGTGCTGCTGGAGATGATCGGGGACGCCGACCCGGAGAAGGCCAGGCGGGCCACGGCGGCGATGCACTCCATGAAGAAGCTGGACCTCGCCGCGCTGCGCCGCGCGTACGACGGGGCGTGAGCGGGAGAAGACGGCGTCGGGGGCCCGTCCGGAGTGACCGGACGGGCCCCCGAGCGTGAAGAACGCGGGTGGCGTGGAGTCGGTGGAGTCAGCAGCTGCCGCCGCAGCGGCAGGGCGCTCCGGACTGGCAGCCGCATCCGCAGCCCGATCCGCAGCCGCACGCTCCGAGCAGCGGCAGTTCACGGATGCCGGGGGACTGCGGGGTCCCCTCGGGGGACGGCTGGTCGCGGGCGGTGGGTGACGTGGGGGACTCGGGCATGGTTACCCTCCTCTGCCGTTGGCGACGGCTGCCTGCATGCCTTTCACCAGTGAACGACGCCCCACCCCGGCGCATCAACGGCGCGCGGAAGCGTTTACCCCTGAGGGGGCACACTCCCCGCGCGCCGTCCCGCGCCGTACGGCCGTTCCGCTGCTGTTCGGCAACCGCCGTTCCGGCGCCTAGTCCGCCGGCATCGGGGTGGGAGGCGGGGACAGCTCGTCCGCGTGCTCGCCCGTGACGAGGTAGACGACGCGCTTGGCGACCGAGACCGCGTGGTCGGCGAAGCGCTCGTAGTAGCGGCCGACGAGCGTGACGTCCACGGCCGTCTCGATGCCGTGCTTCCAGCGGTCGTCCAGCAGGTGCTGGAAGAGCGTGCGGTGCAGCTCGTCCATGCGGTCGTCGTCCGCCTCCAGCTGCAGCGCGTCGTCGACGTCCTTGGTGACGATGACCTCGGCGGCCTTCGCCATCAGGCGCTGAGCCAGCTGGCCCATCTCCAGGATCGTGCTGTGCAGGTCGCGCGGGACGGCGGTGTTGGGGAAGCGCAGCCGTGCGAGTTTCGCCACATGCCGGGCGAGGTCGCCGGCGCGCTCCAGGTCCGCGCTCATGCGCAGGCTGGTGACGACGATCCGCAGGTCGGTCGCGACGGGCTGCTGGCGGGCGAGCAGGGTGATGGCCCGGTTCTCCAGCTCGCGCTGCAGGTCGTCCACCTTCTCGTCGGCGGCGATCACGCTCTCCGCGAGCTTGAGGTCGGCGTCGAGCAGTGCCGTGGTGGCCCGCCCGATCGCGGAGCCGACCAGCCTGGCCATCTCGACCAGGCCGTCACCGATCGAGTCGAGTTCCTCGTGATATGCGTCGCGCATCGCATTCCTTCCGTTGCCGCTTCAGCCATTCGAAAAGAGGATTGTCCTCCCACGCTGACACGCTCCCAACCTCGCGCGGGCACGCGTACCGCCCGAGCATCCGGAATGAACCGGTACTGACACCACGGTGAACTCTTGGCAACGCGCGTTCGAGAAGACGCTCCGACCCTGTGGGCCACTCATTTCGTCCCCCTAACCTGGGTGTATGGACGTGAACGCGGCAGTCGCCGCAGCCAGTGCGATCGCCGGGCTCTGCACCGGTGTGATCGCTGTGCTCGCGTTCCGCTGGAGCGAGCGGGAACAGGCCCGCCCCACACGCACATCCCTGCGGCCCGACGCCGCAGCCGTACTACCGCCGGGCGTGGACACGGTGCTGTCCGTGCTGCGCTCGTCGGCCGTCGTCCTCGACGAGGGCGACACGGTGGTCAAGGCGAGCTCGGCGGCGTACGCCCTCGGGCTGGTCCGCGGCGGCAGGCTCGCCGTCGACCAGATGCTGCAGATGGCCCGGGAGACCCGGCGGGACGGCGAGATACGGCAGGTGGAACTGGACCTGCCACGCCGGGGCGCCGGCCGCGGGGAGGGCCTGGCGGTCTCCGCCCGGGTGGCACCACTGGGCTCGCGCCTGGTGCTGCTGCTGGTCGAGGACCTGACCGACGCCCGGCGCATCGAGGCGGTACGGCGAGACTTTGTCGCCAACGTCAGCCATGAGCTCAAGACCCCGGTCGGCGCGCTGTCGCTGCTCTCCGAAGCGGTGATGGACGCCAGTGACGACCCGGAGGCCGTCGAGCGCTTCGCGGGCCGGATGCAGATCGAGGCCGCCCGGCTGACCAGCCTGGTCCAGGAGATCATCGACCTCTCCCGGGTCCAGGACGACAACCCCCTCGACGACGCCGAGCCCGTAGCCGTCGACGACCTCGTCGCCGAGGCCGTGGACCGCTGCCGCCACCCGGCGAACGCCAAGCAGATCACCATGGCCACCGGCGGTGCCCCCGACCTGTACATCTGGGGCAACCGCAGCCAGCTCGCGGCCGCACTCGGCAACCTCGTCGAGAACGCGGTCAACTACAGCCCGGCCCGCACCCGCGTGGGGATCGCGGGCCGCAGGGTCGCCGCACCCGGCGGCGACCTGATCGAGATCTCCGTGACCGACCAGGGAACCGGCATCTCCGAAAAGGACCGGGACCGCATCTTCGAGCGGTTCTACCGGGTCGACCCGGCGCGTTCGCGCGCCACGGGCGGCACCGGGCTCGGTCTGTCCATCGTCAAGCACGTGGCCGCCTCCCACGGCGGGGAGGTCACGGTGTGGAGCGCCGAAGGCCAGGGCTCCACCTTCACCCTGCGGCTGCCCGAAGCCGCGGTGTCCCGGGACGGCCGGGACCGCTCCACCGCCGTGGCGGCGGAGGACGGGGAGCCCGGGCCCGGCTCCGGCTCCTCCTCCGCGCTCTACGAGACGTTTCCCGATCACATCCCCGCCCCGGAGGTCCTTCCGTGACCCGAGTACTCGTCGTCGAGGACGAAGAGTCCTTCAGTGACGCCCTGTCGTACATGCTCCGCAAAGAGGGCTTCGAGGTCGCCATCGCGGCGACCGGGCCCGACGCGCTGGACGAGTTCGAGCGCAACGGCGCCGACCTGGTCCTGCTCGACCTGATGCTGCCGGGCCTGCCCGGCACGGAGGTCTGCCGCCAGCTGCGGCTGAAGTCCACCGTCCCGGTGATCATGGTCACCGCGAAGGACAGCGAGATCGACAAGGTTGTCGGTCTCGAAATAGGAGCGGACGACTACGTCACCAAGCCCTACTCCTCGCGTGAGCTGGTCGCCCGCATCCGTGCGGTGCTGCGCCGCCGCGGCGAGCCCGAGGAGATCTCGCCTTCGGCGCTGGAGGCCGGCCCGGTCCGCATGGACGTCGACCGGCACGTCGTCACGGTGGGCGGCGGCAAGGTCGACCTGCCGCTCAAGGAGTTCGACCTCCTGGAGATGCTGCTGCGCAACGCGGGCCGCGTCCTCACCCGCATGCAGCTGATCGACCGGGTCTGGGGCGCCGACTACGTCGGCGACACCAAGACCCTCGACGTCCACGTCAAGCGGCTCCGCGCCAAGATCGAACCGGACCCGGGTGCGCCGCGCTACCTGGTGACGGTCCGTGGCCTGGGCTACAAGTTCGAGCCGTAAACCGGCCGCGGCCGGCACCGCCGGACGTGAAGGGGCCCCGGGAGCGCATCGCTCCCGGGGCCCCTTCGTGTGCCGGGTGCCTCAGCCGGCGGGCGACTCGGTGATCGTCTCGGTCTCGGTGGGCGAGGCCGTGACGCCCTCGGCGGGCGACTCGCCCGGGCTCGCGGTCTCGGTGGGCGAGGGCTTCTCGCTCGGCCCGAAGGAGGCGTAGTAGCCGGCGGCGGGCAGCGCGAGGCTCGGAAGGGAGACCTCGCCGGTCTTGCTGAAGTCGAAGACGACGTTCTTGAAGTCCCCGTCGTTCTTGCTCTCCGAGCCGCCCTTGAAGACGGCGGACGGGTTGCCGTCGCCGCCGAGCAGCACGGAGCTGTGGCCGGGGAGCGTGATCGGGCCGGACAGTTCGGCGTCCAGCTCACCGACCTTCACGGAGTCCAGGGTCTGCTGGTCGTCGCCGTTGTTGAAGATCTTGGCCGTCACCGAGGAGGAGCCGTCGGAGGTGGCCTGGGTGAGCACCACGACGTTCTGGACCTCGATGTCGCCGACGCTGGTCGCGGCGTTGTCCGGCCTGACGCGCAGCGTCTCCGCGTTGTTCCCGGCGGCGCAGGCGGCGAGCGGGAAGAGCGAGAGTGCGAGGGCGGCGGCGAGGGCGCCGCGTCGAAGGCTGCTGCTCACGGCGGCGGCGTCTCCTTGGGCGGGGTACGGGAGGTACGGACGTACGGGACTTACGGGTTACCTGGTGCGGGATCAGGTTACCGAGCCCGTCCGGCGCGCCCGCACCGGGCCACCCCCGGGTGGGCCGGGGCTTCACCCGCCCGGGTGTCCCGGGGGCGTTCCAGAGGCCGCCGAGGGCCTTCCGCGGGACCGCCGGACAGTCCGGCCCGGGCGCGGCGGAATCCATTCCGGGATTCCACCGAACGATTCCCGCCACACCGGCAAGATCCATTTACCGTTCATCCGCCGGACGGAAATCCGGCGTGGTGCGAAAATGGTTCGCATCAAGCCCGTGGCGGCCGAACGGAGTAGCGGGAGACCCCCCGCAAGAGAGCGACAAATCGGGATGTTCCTCCCCTTGTCCGGGCCGTCCGCAGGGTGTAACGGGGGCGTTTCAGGCCCCCTCGGCACCCGCTCCGACCTGCGAATTCCGCCTTCCGCCGGCCCTTCGCAGCACGTTCCGGTCGCACTTGTCAAGCCCCGAAATATGCCCTGACCTGCGAAAACGCCATTCAGAACCAGCCGTTCCCGTGTTACCCTGGATAGCCACGGAAGGGGTACCTGTCACATGACGTTCAAGGTTGGCGACACCGTGGTCTATCCCCATCACGGGGCCGCGCTGATCGAGGCCATCGAAACTCGCCAGATCAAAGGCGTGGACAAGACCTACTTGGTGCTCAAGGTCGCCCAGGGCGACTTGACGGTACGCGTGCCCGCGGACAATGCGGAGTTCGTCGGCGTGCGCGACGTGGTCGGTCAGGAAGGGCTGGACCGGGTCTTCGAGGTGCTGCGCGCACCGTACACCGAGGAGCCCACCAACTGGTCCCGCCGCTACAAGGCAAATCTGGAGAAGCTCGCCTCCGGCGACGTCATCAAGGTCGCGGAAGTCGTGCGTGACCTGTGGCGTCGCGAGCGGGAGCGCGGGCTGTCGGCCGGCGAGAAGCGCATGCTCGCCAAGGCCCGCCAGATCCTGGTCAGTGAACTCGCGCTCGCGGAGAACACCAACGAGGACAAGGCCGAGACCCTCCTCGACGAGGTCCTCGCGTCCTGACGCGGATTTCCGCCGTGGTGCCCGGTGCGTTCCATACGCCGGGCACTGCGGCATGCCGGGGCGCCCTCACGGTGGCCTGGCACTTCGACGACGCCGAGGAGCCCCCTCGTCTTCGTTCGCGCGTCGCTTCCCCCTGCATACTGGGTGCCGGGCCCGGGCAGCTGGCCCTGTCGGGGTCACGGAAGGGTCCGACAGGGGCTTCGCGCCCGGCACGTTGAGGCGATACCCATTTCGGCCAAGGACACAAACCTGACTACCGCGGCAGTCATTCCCGCCGCCGGACGTGGAGTCCGGCTCGGCCCCGGTGCGCCCAAGGCGCTGCGCACCCTGGGCGGCGTCCCGATCCTCGTGCACGCGGTGCGTGCCATGACCCGCGCCCGCGCGGTGTCCCTGGTCGTGGTGGTGGCGCCCCCCGACGGGGTCGCCGAGGTCAGGGCGCTGCTCGACAGCCACGGCCTGCCCGAGGCGAAGGACATAAGGATCGTCGCCGGCGGCGAGAGCCGGCAGGAATCGGTACGGCTCGGCCTGACCGCGCTGCCGGACGAGGTCGAGGTGGTGCTCGTCCACGACGCCGCCCGCCCGCTGGTGCCGGTCGACATGGTCGACGCCGTCGCCGCCGCTGTGCGCGACGGCGCCCCGGCCGTCGTGCCGGGGCTGCCGCTCGCCGACACGGTCAAGGAGATCGACCCGGCCACCGAAGCCGTCGTCGGCACCCCGGACCGCTCGCTGCTGCGCGCCGTCCAGACCCCCCAGGGCTTCGACCGGGCGACGCTGCTCAAGGCGCACACCACGGTCACCGGGGCGGTCACGGACGACGCGAGCATGGTGGAGCGGCTCGGCGTCCAGGTGCTGGTCGTGCCGGGGCACGAGGAGGCCTTCAAGGTCACCCGCCCGCTGGACCTGGTCCTCGCCGAGGCCGTCCTCGCCCGCAGGAGGGCCACCGATGACTACTGAGCCGACCGCCGCCGCCCCGGCCCCGCACGTCCCCGTGCTGCCCCAGGTGGGCATCGGCACCGACATCCACGCCTTCGAGGCGGGCCGCGAACTGTGGGTCGCCGGCCTGCTCTGGGAGGGCGAGGGGGACGGCCTGGCCGGCCACTCCGACGCCGACGTGGTCGCGCACGCCGCCTGCAACGCGCTGTTCTCCGCCGCCGGCATGGGCGACCTGGGCGCGCACTTCGGCACCGGGCGCCCGGAGTGGTCCGGCGCCTCCGGTGTGACCTTGCTCACGGAGGCGGCCCGGATCGTCCGCGAGGCGGGCTACGACATCGGCAACGTGGCCGTCCAGGTCATCGGCCCGCGCCCCAAGATCGGCAAGCGGCGCGACGAGGCACAGAAGATCCTGTCCGCCGCGGTGGGCGCCCCCGTGGCCGTCTCCGGCGCGACGACCGACGGTCTGGGCTTCACCGGGCGCGGCGAGGGACTGGCCGCCGTGGCGACCGCACTGGTGGTCCGACGCGCGAAGTGACCGGCGGCGCGGACGAGTTGAGCCGCCGCCCGCGGGGCCGCGCCGTCCGCCGTACGGGTGAAGCGGCCGCCGGCCGGCAGGCCGGGCGGCCGGTGCCACGGCCCCCGCGAGCGTCACAACACCGTGAAGCTCACGCGGAGCGGACGGCGCACGCACCCGGGGCCACTACCCTTGATGCGTGACTATTCGCCTGTACGACACCGACGCGCGCCAGGTCCGTGACTTCACCCCGCTCCGGCCGGGCTGCGTCTCGATCTACCTGTGCGGCGCGACCGTGCAGGCAGCCCCGCACATCGGGCACATCCGGTCCGGCCTGAACTTCGACATCATGCGCCGCTGGTTCGCCTACCGCGGCTACGACGTGACGTTCGTCCGCAACGTCACCGACATCGACGACAAGATCATCGCCAAGTCCGGCGAGCAGGGCCGCCCCTGGTGGGCGATCGGCTACGAGAACGAGCGGGCCTTCAACGAGGGTTACGACGCGCTCGGCTGCCTGCCGCCCACGTACGAGCCGCGCGCCACCGGCCACGTCCCCGAGATGATCGAGATGATGCGCGGCCTCATCGAGCGCGGTCACGCCTACGAGTCCGAGGGCAACGTCTACTTCGACGTCCGCTCCTTCCCGGACTACCTGGAGCTGTCCAACCAGGAGCTCGACAACCTCCGCCAGCCGGAGAGCGAGGGCGAGACCGGCAAGCGGGACGCCCGCGACTTCGCGATGTGGAAGGCCGTCAAACCCGGCGAGCCGTTCTGGGAGACTCCGTGGGGCCCCGGCCGTCCCGGCTGGCACCTGGAGTGCTCCGCGATGGCCCACAAGTACCTGGGCACCGCCTTCGACATCCACGGCGGCGGCATCGACCTGATCTTCCCGCACCACGAGAACGAGATCGCCCAGGCCAAGGCCTTCGGCGACGACTTCGCGCAGTACTGGGTGCACAACGCCTGGGTCACGATGAGCGGCGAGAAGATGAGCAAGTCGCTCGGCAACTCGGTCCTCGTGAGCGAGATGACCAAGCGCTGGCGGCCCATCGTGCTGCGCTACTACCTCGGCACCCCGCACTACCGCTCGATGATCGAGTACAGCGAGGAGTCGCTGCGCGAGGCCGAGTCGGCGTTCGCGCGCATCGAGGGCTTCGTGCAGCGGGTCGTCGAGATGGCGGGCCCGGTCGAGCCGGCCGCCGAGGTGCCGCCGGCCTTCGCCGAGGCGATGGACGACGACATGGGCGTGCCGCAGGCGCTGGCCATCGTCCACACCACCGTCCGGCAGGGCAACTCGGCGCTCACCGCGGACGACAAGGAGAGTGCCGTCGCCCGCCTCGCCGAGGTGCGCGCGATGCTCGGCGTCCTGGGCCTCGACCCGCTGGACCCGCACTGGGCCGGCGACGGCCGCGGCGAGGACCTGCACGGGGTCGTGGACTCCCTCGTCCGGCTGGTGCTGGAGCAGCGGGAGTCGGCCCGGGGCCGCAAGGACTACGCGACCGCCGACGCCATCCGCGACCGGCTCCAGCAGTCCGGGCTGGAGATCGAGGACACGCCCTCGGGTCCGCGCTGGACGCTCGGCTCCCGGTAGCCGGGCGCCCGCGTCATCATTGACACATACGTACGTTCACGCAGTAGCAGCAACAGCAGCAGGAAACAGGTGACCCATGGCCGGCAACAGCCAGCGCAGGAACCGCCGCACGTCCAACAAGAAGGGCGCGACGGTCGGTAGCGGCGGGCAGCGGCGCAGGGGCCTGGAGGGCAAGGGCCCCACCCCGCCCGCGGAGGCACGCAAGGGGCACGCCAAGCAGCGGGCCGCCAACGCCAAGGTGAAGCGCGCCGCGTCCACGCAGTCCCGCCGCCCCTCGGGCCGGGGCGCCAAGTCGACCTCCGAGCTGGTGGCCGGCCGTAATCCGGTGGTGGAGGCGCTGCGCGCCGACATCCCGGCCTCGGCGGTCTACGTCCAGCAGTTCATCGACAACGACGAGCGCGTGCGCGAGGCGATCAAGCTCGCCACCGACCGGGGCATCCCGCTGATGGAGGCCCCGCGCCCCGAGCTGGACCGCATCACCAACGGGCTCAACCACCAGGGCCTGGTGCTGCAGATCCCGCCGTACGAGTACGCGCACCCCGAGGACCTCGCCGCCGCGGCCTTCGACGCGGGCGAGGACCCGCTGATCATGGCGCTGGACGGGGTCACCGACCCGCGCAACCTCGGCGCCGTCGTCCGTTCGGTCGCCGCCTTCGGCGGCCACGGGGTCGTGGTGCCCGAGCGCCGCGCCGCCGGGATGACCGCGGGCGCCTGGAAGACCTCGGCCGGCACCGCCGCGCAGGTCCAGGTGGCCCGGGCCACCAACCTCACCCGGACCCTGGAGGCCTACCAGAAGGCGGGCCTCACGGTCGTCGGCCTGGCCGCCGACGGCGAGGTCGAGCTGCAGGACCTCGAGGCGCTGGCCGGACCGGTCGTCGTCGTCGCGGGTTCGGAGGGCAAGGGCCTGTCCCGGCTCGTCGGCGAGACCTGCGACCTGCGGGTGCGCATTCCGATGCCGGGCGGCGCGGAGTCGCTGAACGCCGGCGTCGCCGCGGGCATCGTGCTCTACGAGGCGTCGCGCCGCCGGGCCTGAGCCCCGGCGCGCCGCGGGGCCCGAACGGGCGCGCCCCCGGCCTCCGGACCGGGACGCGCCCCCTGACGCGCCCCGGCGGCAACCTCGGTTGACGGGCCTCGGACACAACGGGGCCCGTCACACAGTGTCCTTATCGGGTGTCACTCGGTTAGATGAGTGTGGACACCAGAACACCCCGCACTCCTCCGGGGGGACGGTCGTCGTCGATCACCGACGAGCCTGTTCTCAACATGCTCAAGGTCTCCTCCGACCCGGCCCAGGTCATCGTCAATCACGCGAGCTTCCGCGTGCAGCTCGGCGCGGCGTCGGGGCGGGCCCTGACGAGGACCCAGCGCGTCCCCGTCATCCCGACCTCCGTCCGCCCCTCCGCCGCCGCGCAGCGGCGCGGCGCGCCCCTGGTGTGGTCCGGGCGCAGCCAGCCCGGCGACGCCGCCGCCGGCCAGCTGTTCGCCGCGGTGCGCAACGGTCAGGTGGACGGTCTCGACCTCGGTGCCGCGACGCAGGTGCTGCCGCGGATCGAGGAGCCGCCGCAGCCCGTCGTCGGCCCGCCGCGCCGGCCGCCGGCGCCCGGCGAGATGCTCGGCGGCATCCGTCCCGCGCGCGGCGCCTACGACGACTTCCTCGACCCCGAGGACACCAACGAGTTCGCGTACACCGCGCCGCCCGCCGGCCCCGGCGACGAGGACCCCGACTTCGACCCGTACGAGGAGCCCGGCGAGGAGTACGGCCGCGGCCGCAACCGGGAACGCACGGATCCCATCCGGCACGCCTACTACCCCGGCCGCCGGATGAACCTCGGCATCGTCCTGCTGCCGCTGCGCATCTTCCTCGGCTTCATCTCCATCTACGCCGGCATGGGCAAGCTCTGCGACCCCGTCTACTTCGACGGCGGCAAGCGCGGCTCGATGGTCACCTGGCTCGCCTCGCTCCACCCGTGGGGCATGGCCGAGCCGCTGCGGGACCTCGCCCTCGCGCACCCCATCGGCGCCGGGCTGACGGTGGCCTTCCTGCAGGTCATCGCGGGTGTGCTGACGGTCTTCGGACTCTGGCAGCGGTTCGCGGCGTCGATCGGCGCCCTGCTGTCGGCGGCGCTGCTGGTGACGGTGAGCTGGCGGACCGTCCCGGCGTACGACACTCCCGACATCATCCTGCTCGCCGCCTGGAGCCCCCTGGTCATCGCGGGGGCGCCGGTCTACTCCGCCGACGGGCGCCTGGCGAGCGAGGCCTGGCGCAAGCTCGGCCCGCGCGCCCCGCTGGCGGAGCTGCGGCGCCGGGTGCTGCGCCGCGGCGCGGTGCTGGCCACCGTGCTGGTCGGGATGTCGCTCGTGGTGGGGGCCACGCTCGGCACCGCCGTACGGTCCACCAGCCCGCGGTCCCAGCTCCCCGCTCCGACCGACCTGCCGACCAACGACCTCGAGGGCTCGCCGCTGCCCGAGGTGCCCGGGGAGAAGTCCTCCCGGCCCTCCACGACGCCCTCGGCGGGCCGTTCCGGCGGTCCCTCGTCCTCGCCGTCCTCCTCGCCGTCGGCCCCGGGGGCGGCGTCCAGGGTGCCCAACGCCACGCAGTCGCGTCCCGGGTCGTCCTCGGCCAACACCGGCAGCGGCGGCGGCACCGGCGGCGGGCCCGCGCAGACCGCGCCGTCCGTCCCGTCCCGTCCCACGGTGCCCAGCAACCCGCCCACGCAGGGCGGCGGCACCGGCGGTGGCGGCACCGGCGGCGGTTCCTCCGACAGCGGCGGCGCGCTCGGCGGGCTGCTGGGCAGCGGGGAGACCTCCGGGTGGCTGCTCGGCGCCCCGGCGCGGCACGGCTCGGGGAAGGTCGCGTAACGCCCGTACGGCACACGGGAAGAGGCGGCCGGAGGTTCCTTCCTCCGGCCGCCTCTTCGTGCCCGTGGTGGGCCGTTGTGGCCCGTTCTGCCCGCTCTGCGTCCTGGCGGCCGGTGGTCAGGGCCGGGAGGCGAGTTCCTTCGCGGCCTCGGCCAGGTCCTTGGCGGTGTCGATGGCCCGCCAGTACGCACCCTGGGGCAGCGGGAAGCCCGCGAGGCGCCGCTCCCGGGCGAGTTGGGGGAAGGTCGTGCGCTCGTGGTCACCGCGCTCGGGGAGCAGTTCGGTGAACTCGGGGGAGAAGACGTAGACGCCCGCGTTGATCAGGAACGGCGAGGGCGGCGACTCGATGAAGTCCAGGACGTGGCCGAACTCGTCGGTCTCCACGGCGCCCCACGGGATGCGCGGGCGGGCCAGCGCCAGGGTGGCGACCGCGGCCCGCTCGACGTGGAAGGCGGCCATCTCCCGCAGGGAGAACCGCGTCCAGATGTCGCCGTTGGTGGCGTACCAGGGCTCCTGGGGCCGGGGCAGGGAGGCGGCGGCGTACCTCAGGCCGCCACCGCGGCCGAGCGGTTCGCGCTCGACGACCGTGGTCACCCGCAGCGGCAGCCCGGCCGCCGCGCCGGCGAGCCACTCCTGGAGGACCTCGGCGAGATGGCCGCACGAGATCACGGCGTCGGTGACGCCCTCGGCGGCCAGCCAGGCGAGTTGATGGCCGATGATCGGGATCCCGGTTCCCGGGATCTCGATCATCGGCTTGGGGCGGGTGTCGGTGTAGGGCCGCAGGCGGGAGCCCTGTCCTCCGGCGAGGAGGACGGCCTGGGTCACCGCCTGGGAGGTCGCGGGCGTGCCGGTCATGGGCGCACCCTACGCGACCCGCGCGACGGGTCATCCGACCGAGGCCACGCCCGTCGCGAAGGCGGTGTCGCAGACCGGCCGCGACCAGGCCTGGGCACGGTGCACCGAGCCGTACTTGGCGACCGCGGCACGGCCCAGGGACCGGGCGATCGAGCCGCAGTACTGCGCCAGCGAGGGCCGCTCGGCCATCTCACGCTGAAGGTGCGTCAGGGCGACGCCGGGGTTCTTCTGCTGCACCTCGCCCAGCAGTTTGCGGCGGAGCACCTCCTGCGGGGCCGACCGTGCGGTCGCCGTCTCCTTCTGGTGCGAGGCGGTGAGGACTTGGGCCTCGGACGCCGAAGTCGCCCACGGGACGCGGGTGACGGCGAGGGTGCCGGAGAGCACGAGGACGACCGGGAGGACGAGGGCGAGTGACTTGCCGATGCGGCGGGCTACCTGGTTCACGGCAGTGATGGTAGCGAGGAGTGATGATTTGGCGACATTTAGCCACTCTGATGAGTGATGAATGCCCCTTGATCGACTACGAGTGCATTGACGAACACGGTCGAAACGCCATTGTATGACCGGAAATGCGGCCTGATTCGGTCCCCGGAACGGGCGTGGCCCGGCCCCCCTTGCGCGGGGGCCGGGCCACCTGGGTCCTCAGCGGCGGGGTGACCGGTCGGTCACCGCTCGGCCGCTCAGTCGCTCAGTCGCTCACCGGTGGAGGTGGAGAAGACGTGGCTCTCGCCGGCACGCGGCACGACGTGCAGCACGGAGCCCTTCTCCGGCACCTGGCGGCCGCCGACGCGGATGACCAGGTCCTTGTGCTCGCCGCCGACCTCGGCCGAGCCGTAGACGAAACCGTCCGCGCCCAGCTCCTCGACGACGTTCACGGTGACGGCCAGGCCGGCCGGCGCGTCCTTCGACAGGCCCGAGCCGTCGCTGGTGACGATGTCGAAGTGCTCGGGGCGGACGCCGACGGTGACCGTGCGGTCGCCCTTGTCGGCCGCGGCCTGCACCGCGTCGCGCTCGACCGGCACCACGGAGTTGCCGAACTTCACGCCGCCGTCGGCGATCGGCACCTCGACCAGGTTCATCGCCGGGGAGCCGATGAAGCCCGCGACGAAGAGGTTGGCCGGGCGGTCGTACATGTGCCGCGGGGTGTCGACCTGCTGCAGCAGACCGTCCTTGAGCACCGCCACGCGGTCGCCCATGGTCATGGCCTCGGTCTGGTCGTGGGTGACGTAGACCGTGGTGGTGCCGAGGCGGCGCTGCAGGGAGGCGATCTGCGTACGGGTCTGGACACGGAGCTTGGCGTCCAGGTTGGACAGCGGCTCGTCCATGAGGAAGACCTGCGGCTCACGCACGATCGCGCGGCCCATCGCCACACGCTGGCGCTGACCACCCGAGAGCGCCTTGGGCTTGCGGCCCAGGTACTCGGTGAGGTCCAGGATCTTGGCGGCTTCCTCGACGCGCTTGCGGATGTCCGCCTTGTTGACGCCCGCGATCTTCAGGGCGAAGCCCATGTTGTCCGCGACGGTCATGTGCGGGTAGAGCGCGTAGTTCTGGAACACCATGGCGATGTCCCGGTCCTTGGGCGGAAGGTGGGTGACGTCCCGGTCACCGATCCGGATGGCGCCGCCGTTGACGTCCTCGAGGCCGGCCAGCATGCGGAGCGAGGTCGACTTGCCGCAGCCCGAGGGGCCGACGAGGACGAGGAACTCGCCGTCCTCGATGTCGATCTGGAGCGCGTCTACGGCCGGGCGCTCGGACCCGGGGTAGATCCGGGTCGCCTTGTCGAAAGTGACAGTAGCCATGGTGCAGTGGTCCCTTCACCGGCAGGAACGTGCCGGACGATCCGAGTAAAGGAATGAGGTCTAGTCCACAGGGTGTGGACCTTCCGCGACGCTACCTGGCCCGCCCCGCTTTGTCAGCACCCTCCCGGCCCTCAATTCCCGGACCCTCCCCCCTCCCCGCCTGGGTACACTTCTCATGGCCCCACCCGTCACCCGGGCACCCCGGAGCGGGGACGGCGCCGTGCCGCCTTAGCTCAGCTGGTAGAGCACCGCTCTTGTAAAGCGAAGGTCGTCGGTTCGAACCCGACAGGCGGCTCCAGTTGGGACCAGCGACAACGCCCCGGACCATGATCGGTCCGGGGCGTTTGACATCCACGGGTGACATCAACGGGGGCGGTCACTCACGGTCGAGGCGGCGCCCGAGCAGACGGTCCATGTGACTGATGGCCTCACGCTGTGTGTCCGATGTCACGTGCGTGCAGACGTCCGTCGTGATGCTGATCTGGCTGTGCCCCAGGATCTCCATGACCACACGGGGAGCAACGCCGGCCGCCGTCAGCAGCGTCGCGCAGCCGTGCCGGGCATCGTGCAGACGGATCCGCCGAAGGCCGGCCGAAGCGGCGAGCCGGAAGAAGGACCGGTTGATGTTCCTCGGCTCGACCGGGCGCCCCGTCTGGGTGGTGAAGACGTACGAGTGAGGGGCGAGGTCGCTGCCCTTCCGCCGTGCCGCCTCGGTCTGCCGCAGCCGGTGCCAGCGCAGGGCCGCAAGGCAGATCAGGGGCAGAGGGACGGGCCGGGCCCGGCCGCTCTTGGTGGTGTCCTCGTACAGCTCGCCGCCGACGCGCTGCACCTGCTTGCTGACCCGCAAGACCCGGTTGTCGAGGTCCACGTCCGACCAGCGGAGCCCCAGGATCTCCCCGCGCCTCAGCCCCATGGCGACCGCCAGGACGAAGGCGGGCGTACAGCGGATCGTGACGAGCCTCCTCCAGGAACGTCAGCGTCTCGTCCAACGTCCAGGAGCTCCTGGCCGACGACCTTGGGTGGCTCCACGAGGGAGGCGATGTTCCGGGTGACCCGTTCCTCCCGGCAGGCCGCGGTGAGGGCCGTACGGAGCACGCGGTGGGCCTCCTTGGCGGTGGCAGGCGTCGTACGGCGGGACGCCTCGGCGACGAAGGTCCGTACGTCGCGCGGTCCCAGGGATTCCAGCTGCTTGGAGCCGAGCAAGGGCACCAGGTAGAGGCGTACGTGCATGGCGTACTTGCCGGCCGTGGATCGCTGCCGGTTGGGCTTGATGACGTTCTCCAGCCAGTACGGCAGCCACTCGGCGAGCTTGGCGGACCGGGTGGGCACCGGGATGCCGGACTCCACTTTGGCCAGCAGGTCCCGGCGCTTGGTGTCGCACTCGGTCCAGGTCTTGCCGTAGGCGAACTTGCGGGCCCGGGTGCCGTCGGGTTGGAGGAAACCGAGAGCATGGCCCTGCCCACCAAAACCCCACGGCGACGCTGGTTCCGTCACCGTTGAGCAGCTGCTGGGACTGAATGAGATCGTCTTCGATCCAGCGCCAAGACCAGCTCGGCTCGTGTCTCGGGCGAAGCCTGACGTCTGGCCTAGACGATCTTTCTTGCAGCAGCAGTTGTTACAGGTTTCTCTACCTCATCAAGGCACCCGGCGTCGCTCACGCTCCGCCGGGCGCGCGGCCGACGTCCGGCCGCGCCCACGCTCCAGTCTTCGCCCCGCTCGGCACCGCCGTCCGCCGCCGCGCGCCCACGAGGTAGGCCGAGGGCATGAGGTGAGAACCGCGGTGGCCGGGGCGGTCGACTCCGAGATTTTAGGCAGCCACCATGGGGCGAGCCTCGAAGATCGGGGCCCACATCGGGCCTTAACGGGCAGGTCCACAGACCGCCCGAGTCGCCAGCAGCTTACGGGCCCCGATCTCTCGCCCCATGGCAGCTCCAGCCCAAAGTCTCTCCGCCGACCTCAGTTCCCCGCCGGCGCGCCGCTCACCCGAGACGGTTGTTAACGGTCAAGGCGTGTCGCAGGTTGTCCGTACTTCATCCCGAAGGAATACAGCGACGAATCATGGGTGGCACGTCCAACGAACTTGATCCCGTTGACGCGGTGCTCGACCTGCGTCAGGCGGATGGCCCGGCTGCCGTATTGAGTCGACAACTCCACGACGTTCCCGGGTTCGAGGCTCTCGGCAAGCACTATGACAGCCATCCGCTTCTCGACCCCTGGTTCGTTCGGGCACGGTTGTACAGCAACGGAGTACAGCAACCGCCACGACCGACGTCAACCGATATCGCACCTGGGTGCCCAACGGACTGGCCAGGTAGAACTCAGCGACCGTCGCCCATAGTTCGCATCGGGGGGATCGGGCGTGCCACAGCCGTGCCAGGTGAGCCGGTGCCGAACGGGGACCCACGGGGAACAGCGGTGACGGGATCGCTTTGCCGCAGGTCAGCGTCCGCCCAGGTGAGGCACGGTCCGCAGCCTCAGTCTTCCAAACTGGGATACCAGGAGCCCAGCGCCGAAGTCAGTCGCCTAGTAGTGCTTGGTCAGGTTGGTATTGGGGTGGGTATGTCGCGGTGGCAGGTGGGGCAGGCGCCGGTCCAGGTGGCGAGGAGGATCTGCAGGTCGCGGACGACCTGGTAGAGGCTCAGGCCGGCGCCGCGTCTTTTGGGGCTCGGGCCAGTCGCTGCAGGGTGCAAAAGGCATGGGCGATGGAGACGAGGGTGACGTGGTGGTGCCAGCCGTTCCAGGTCCGGCCCTCGAAGTGGGCAAGGCCCAGGGCCTGCTTCATCTCCCGGTAGTCGTGCTCGATCCGCCAGCGGAGCTTGGCGAGACGGACCAGGGTGGTCAGCGCGGTGGTCTCCGGCAGGTCGGACAGCCAGAACTGGACCGGCTCCTTTTCACCCGCGGGCCACTCGGCCAGCAGCCAGCACGCCGGCAGCTCGACGCCGTCGGTGGCCTGCCGGATCTCACGTCCGGCGGGCCGGATCCGCAAGACGACGAACCTGGAGTAGATCCGCTTGACGCCTGAGCGGCCGGTGCCGGGCCGGGATCCCTCGCGCCACTGCACCGGCCGTGCCGCGCTCCGGCCTGCGGCGATGACCAGATCTTTCACCGAGCGGGCAGGCTGGGGGTATTTCGGCACCGGCGGCCGGCCGGTCCCGCAGTACGGCTCGGCGACCGGTGCCGCATCGCCCGGCTGGGCCGACAGCGTGCTGGAGATACCCACCACGTAGTGCATGCCCCGCGCGTTCAGGCCGAGCCGGAAGGCCGCCGCGTCGCCGTATCCGGCGTCCGCGATCGCCAGCGGCACATCGATCCCCCAGGAGCGGGTCTCATCGGCCATGTCCAAAGCGAGCTGCCACTTCTCGACATGCCCGATGTCCTGGGGGATGCCGCAGGACGTGCGGCGTGCGACCTTGTCCGGGTCTGCTTTCGGCGAGGACGGATCCCAGCTCTCGGGCAGGAACAGCCGCCAGTTCACGGCCGCCGAGGCATGGTCACGGGCCAGATGAAGCGAGACACCCACCTGACAGTTGGTGACCTTGCCCGCAGTCCCGGTGTACTGCCGTGACACACACGCCGAGGCGTTGCCGTCCTTCAGGAACCCGGTGTCGTCGAAGACCAGAGCGGTGGGCCGGATCACCGATTCCATCTTCCACGCCAGACGGGCCCGCAGATGGGCCGGATCCCACGGACTGGTGGTGATGAAGTGGGCCAGCGCCTGCCGGTTGCCGTCCTCTCCCAACCGAGCGGCCATCGGCTCGACCGACTTGCGCCGCGCGTCCGTCATCAGACCACGCAGATACACCTGCCCCCACCGGCGCTGATCCTTGCGCGCAAACGGCTCGAACACCTCCGCCGCGAACGCCTCCAACTCATCACGCACCACAGCAACTTCGTCCGGACTCACACCCTCCCAACGCCCGACCACCCCACAAGGACACGCACAGACTCAGCCGACCTGACCAAGCACTACTAGGTCGTCCTCCGGTCCGATCGGGCGAAGGGCCGATTCGTAGTCGCCCGTGACGACCAGGTCATCGATCACCCGAACCATGGATGAGATGCCGGCATGGCGGACGATGAGTTCGTCCCAGCAGTAGAAGTACGTGCCGTCAAGGCACTCGCCCGTGTCCTTCCACCGGTCCATCAGGCGCTGGACCTCGTCGAGGGTGAATATGGTCCCGGACCACCGATTACCGTCGGGGAAGGTCAGCCACATGTCGACGTTGCATACCTCCTCCAGGTCTTCGCCCGCCCCTGGCACGAAGCAGATCTCGTAGTCTTCGCGCTTCACCCGGTAGAACGGGCCATCCCACATGTCGCCTCCGAGAAGCCTCTGCCGCATCGACTCGCGCGGAAACTGGCGCCACAAGCAATCGCACACCAAGTCCATGCCATCAATGGCACTCAACCAGTTTGTCGCACCCACGATGAAGGACATCCCAGTCGTGCCCCTTCCGTGCCCGATCAGACGGGAAAACAGGGGGAAGCACGGTGCCACTCGCGCACGAAGAAGGGGCGCCCCCGTGTCTTGGGGCACCCCTTCTGTCCAGCGCCTTCGCCGGCCTACTGCGGAGAGTGTGGGATTTGAACCCACGGTGACATCGCCGCTGCCACGACGGTTTTCAAGACCGTGTACGGATCGACGCTCCAAAAGCGTCGAGTGCACCCACGGCCGCGTGGATATGAGCCGGCCCGCGACGCAACCGTTCTCCCGCGCACCACCAGGACAGTCGCTCTTCTGTGTCCTCCCTTGGATGCATGCCCAGGCCATGCTCGGGGCACAGGGGCCACGCCTTCCGCAGAAGCTCCATGACGGTCTCCTGCGCGGCATCGGCGACGCTCGCCAGTGCAGAGGCAAGGCTGTCCTGTGAGTTCGGGTCCAAGTGGTTGCCGTGCCACTCGCCGTTGGCCATGACGACGTAGACGTTCTCCGGCCCATCCGCGTCGTAGGACGGAAGGGCCAGCAGCTGCAGGGGTTCCAGCTGGGGAAGCGTCACCGCTAGGTCCCGGTTCAGAAGGGCGAGAGCCTGGTCCCACACTGGGTACTCGCCCGGCAAGACGCCGCGAGGCTCAGGGGGGTCGAAAAGAGCGCACATGAGCACCATCCTCCGCCACGCCAGGGACAGCCCCAATCGGGATCTAGAATTGGCCTGTGACCCACAGTCGTTCCAATGCCGGGGCACCCCGCGAGCCTGACTTGCCGCCCTACCAGGTTGTCCTGGCGGAAACCGACTGGGGTTCGCTCCAGACGGCTTTCGGGTCCGGTGAGGACCTTCCTAAGGTTCTGACGCAACTTTTGGAGCCCGATCCCAAGGTCCAGGTCACGGCTTTGCGGGAGCTGGGTGAGCTGGTCGGCCACCAGAACACTATTTACGAAGCCACCGCCCCCGCCGCCATGTACGTCGCCGGCATCCTCACCCACCCGGCGGCCATGACGCGACGGCCCTATCGCGACATCCCCATCCGCGCGACGTTGTTGGGCTGGCTGGCTTCCACGCTTCACGACGCCTCCGACGAGATCGTCGCCCGCAACGAGGAGTACTGGCCAGGCTTCGCCCCGGACACCACGGTGGCGGCCTTCCGGGAGTTGCGTCCGATGCTCTATCGGGCCGTCGCGCCCTTCCTGCAGGACAGCCACGAGAACGTGCGCGAAGCCGCCGTCATGGCCGCGCTCATCCTCGCCGAACACCCCGCGCTCGCCGAGCACCGTGATCACCTCGCCGGGCACGCGCGCCGCATCCTGGACACCAGCAGCTACGAGCCCAACCGGCGCGTCGCGTGGAGGGCCCTCAAAGCATGGGGCCACCATCCGCCCGGCCCGGAGCCTCTTTCGGAGGAGGCCGAGGACCGGGGGCCGCACAGCGATGGCCGCGGTGATCTCGAACCTCCCTTCTGACCGATACGCGCACGGCACACCTGCAGACCATGGCAGCAGGTAAGAGAACCGGGACCGGGTGCCGAGGTGCGACGTCAGGCGGAGGACCTCGTGTCGGTCCGGGCGGCGGACGGAGCGCGGCTGCGGCATCTGGCGACGCGGCTCCGCACCCGCGCCCAGGTGGACGCGGTGGGATGGCGGCGGGCCACCGAGCGACTCGGCCTTCTGCACGACTGACCGGGGAGCCCCGCCGCTTCTGCCCATCGGCCGCGACATCGTCCGGACGGGCGGGACGTCATGTACGGTCCCGCGTGCGCGTATGCGCAGCCGCACACGGAGCGCCGGACCGGGCGCCCAGCAGGTGGGAGAGTTCCGTCTCGGCCCCCTCGTACCCCGCATCGGCGATCCGCTGCAGTGCGCGCAGGTCGGCCGCGGCGGACGCGCGGCGGGTCAGCAGGAACCCGGCGTGCAGGCAGCCCTCGTCCAGCAGTTCGCCCAGTTCCTCGGTGTCCCCGGCGGCGTCGGCTAGGTCGGCCAGCCGGTCGAGGGCGGTCTCGTTCCCGGCGTCGGCCAGTTCCCGCAGGATCTCGCGGTCGAAGTTCGTGTTCACCATGGCGTCAGGGTGCAGCCCTGCCCCAGGGGCAGGGTCAAGTGCCACGATTGCAGGGTGATCACCATCGGGCAGCTCGCCGGGTACGTCGGAGTGTCGGTCAAGACCGTCCGCGTCTACCACGCCAAGGGGCTGCTGCCCGAGCCCGACCGCGACGTCTCCGGATACCGGCGCTACGGCGCGGACGACGTCGTCGCCCTCATCAGGATCCGGACGCTCGCCGAAGCGGGCGTCCCGCTGGCCCGGATCCGTGGACTGATGACGGCCGGCGAAGAGGAGTTGCGCCGGGCGCTGCTCGACATCGACGGCCGGCTGACCGACCGGATCCACGGGCTGCGGGCCACGCAGGCACGTCTGCGCGAACTCGCCTCCGGCGAGCCGACGCTGCTGCCCGCCGGGGTCCACGCCCACCTGGAGGCCCTGGCGCGGTGGGGTTTCACCGCCCGATGGGTCGAGCTCCAGCGGGATCTGTGGATCCTGGTCTTCGCCACCCACCCGGACCGGGCGGGCGAGCTCTTCCGGGACCAGAGCGAGATGCTGTCCGAGCCCGCGCTGCGGCAGCTCTTCCTGCGGTACGACCACGCGTACGGCCTCGACCCCGGTGACCCCCGCGTCGAGGAGCTGGCCCGGCGGATCGTCGAGGCGACCCGGAGCCGCTACGGCGCGGGCACGCCGCCCGAGGCGGACGCGGCCTCCGGGATCCCCGCGCTCGTCCAGGACCGGATCAACGCCGCATCCCCGGCCTGGCGGCGGCTGGACTCGCTGATCCGGGCAGGGCTGGGCGCGGTGCGGTGAGTCGCCGCAGACCTGCCGTGAGTAGCGGCGATGGGGCGCTCGTTCCTGCGGTCGTGGGGGTGATCGACTCGGAATTGAACACGTTCAAGATTGCTGTCAGGATGATGTCCGCAGCGGATGCCACTTCGGCGTGCCGCTGATTCGTGGTGCCACGAGGGGGGGACGGCTGTGGATCCGAACACGCCTGGGCGCGATCTCGGGTTCGTCGGCTGCAGCTCGGCGATCTGGTCGTGCGCTATGCCGTGACCTACGCGCTCACGTGGGTGGCGGTGGATCTTGCGCTGCCTGCGGATGTGCATACGGAGCTCTGGGCCCCCTCCATACCGCTGATCGCGATCCCGTCACTCCTGATCAGCGCGTACTACGCCCTCCTCAACCCGCGGACGAGCCTGGAGTTCCGGCTTCCCCTGGCGTTCCTCCTGCTTCTGCCCACCTGGTTCCTGCTCTTCCAGAACTTCGCGGAAATGCTGCTCATCCCCGTGACGGGCCAGCTCGTCTTCGCCCTGTGCGTGATGCGGGTCCCGCTGCTGGGGCCGGCACGGCGGTGACGGAGGGAACGCGTGCGGCCGCCCCACGGTCGACTGCCGTAGGGCGTTCTCGCCCGCGGCCTACCGTTCGGCCGGCGTCGGGGTCAGGATCGCGTTCGGTGAATCGAGGCCGACCAGGGCGCCCGGTGCCCGGGTCAAGATGCTCGTCACACGAGGGCCCGCGCAGGGCGACCGGGGCTTCGTGACGGAACCGCCAACGCGCGGGTGGGGAAGGGGCGGGCAGAGGTGATGGAGAAGGAGTGGCCGGAGGGCCGGGTCCCGGATCCGGAGGCGGCGCGGGAGCGGTACGAAGCCGACCTGCGGAGCGACTGGGGGGCGGTGCGCGACGTGCTGCGCGCGGACCGGGGGGACGCCCACGTGGGGCTGGGCGCCGTGGTGGCCGCCGCCGGGATCGTGGGGGTGTTCGCCGGCCCGGTCGTCGGCGCGCTGGTCGCGGAGGTCTTCGCCGCGGTCTTCCTGGCGGCCTTCGGGGTCAAGCTGCCGGGGGGACGGCGCCGGGCGGACGCGGCGAACGGCGCCCACCGCTTCGCGTTCGGCTGGGGGCAGTGGCTGTAGGCCCGCGCAGGGGTGCCCGCCCGTGCGGGCACCCCTGCGGGGTCAGCGGACCGTGACCTGGGCCGTGCCCGTGACGCCGCCGCTGGTCACCGTGACGGTCGCGGTGCCGGAGCGGTGGGCGGTCAGGGCGCCGGTGGACGGGTCCACCGAGGCGACCTTGGGGTTGCTCGACGTCCAGACGTGGGACGCGGGGTCCGCGATCGGGATGGTGAGCGGTGCGATGTTGTCACCGGCGATCTGGTCACCGGTCGCGGTCAGGTCGACGCGGTCGCCCCGGGCGATCGGGTCCTTGGGGCCCGTGACCTTGATCGAGGCGAGCGCGGGCTCGACGGTGTACTGCAGGTGGCCGTCGTCACCGATCCGGACGAGACCGAAGTGGTAGATGCCACCCTGGTCGGCCGGGGCGTAGGCGGGCATGCCGAGGTCCGCGAAGGTGAACTGCGGGATGCCGCCCTGCTCGGTGCCGACGCTCTCGCCCTCGGGGTCGAGGATCTGCTCGGCGAAGCCGCGCGCGTGGCCGTACATCATGATCACGTGCTGCTTCGGGTGCGTCTCCTGGTAGCGCTGCACCAGCCGGAGGTACATCCGCGCCTCCCAGCGGTCCGTGAACTGGCTGTTCGCGGCCGGGTGCGGGTCGTACGCGGGCATGTGCGTGACGACCAGCACGTCCTTGGCGGTCGTGTCCGTCAACTGCCGCACCAGCCACGGGTACTGCACGCCCTCGGGGTTCTGGAACGGGTCCGAGGACTGCAGGCTGCCGTGCGAGTTGTCGGTGACGATCATCCGCGCCGCGCCCTGGCTGTACGCGTAGTGGGTGTCGCCGAAGGTGTCGCTGTAGTTGCCGTTCTCGGAGTCGGCGCCCTGGGTGATCTCGTGGTTGCCGACGATGTCGCGCGCGGGGATGCCGAGGGCGTCCATCTTGGCCTTCGCGTACTGCAGGTCGGCCGGCCTGCCGTCGTCGGGCATGTCGCCGAGGAACTGCGCGGAGTCCGGGCGCGCCTGCGGGGTCAGGGTGGGCAGCCGCTCGGCGATGGAGTCCATCACGTTGCTGCTGACCGAACCCGGGTCGCTCGCGAGCATGTGGGCGTCGTCACCGGTGAGGATCGTGGTGCCGCGCTTGGCGAAGTCGGCGGAGTCCTCCTCGAAGGACAGCCACTTCGGGTTGTCCGGGATCGCGTGGTACGCCGGCACTGTGACCGGGCGCGGCGAGTACAGGGCCTGCAGGCCCGCGACGTTGAGCGAGCCGCTGTAGGCGGTGCTGGGGCTGATCGCCAGGAAGTCGATGAAGCTGATCGTCAGCGGGAACTGCATGCCCGCCGGCAGCTGCGCGACCGCCAGGTGCCAGTCCTTCCACGTCACGAACGTCGGGTACAGCGTGGTCGACGAGCCGTTGACGCCGATGTACTTCTCGGCGAGCTCGATGCCGTTGCCGTCACCCTTGATCCACACGCCGATGGCGGTGGGGACCTGGCCGTTGTTGGTGTCGGTCTTCAGGGTGACCTTCGGGGAGAGCACCAGCTGCTTGACGCCGGAGGCGGCCGGCATCGAGTAGTCGAGCCGCAGGGACCCCGACTCGCCGGAGCCCGGTGGGACGACGCCCGGGTCGGCGGTCAGGGTGGCCGGATTGCCGGTGGTGTTGTTGCTGAGCCGCCACACGTCCAGGCTGGTGACCGGGTCGATGACCTTGCTGACCCGGCCCACGGCGATCGACGTGGTCGCGGTGGTGCCGGCGACCTCGGCGCTGACCTCGGCCAGACCGCCGTTGTCGCCGCTCGCGGTGAACAGGCCGTGCGCGTCGACGGTGCCCAGGTTCTCCGGGGTGACCTTCCAGGTGGCCGCCTCGGCGGGGATCTGCACCGCGCCGCCGTCCTTGACGGTGCCGGACAGGGCGAGCTGCTGGGTGGCGCCGTTGTCCAGGTCGGCCTTGTCGGGCGAGACCGTGAGGGTCGTGAGCCTGCTGACGACCTCGAGCTTCTCCGAGGCGGAGGCGCGGCCGTTCGAGGCGATGATCCGGCCCGAGCCCGTGCGGTGCGGGGTGAGCTTGCCGTCCTCGTACGAGGCCAGCGACGCGGGCACGACGCGGACGTGGACCTGGCCGGCCGCCGGGTTCGCGAGCCGGTCGACGGAGTGCACCGGGAGCGGGATGGTCCCGCCGGCGACGGTGGTGACCTGCTCGCCGCCGTTCACCACGACCTTGACGGCCGGGCCGGCCTCCTTGGCGGTGGAGTAGAAGAAGATGCCGTTGGCGACCGGACGTTCCGTGTTGCCGGGCTGGTCGGAGGGCTTGTTAGCGATCTCGGCCCGGTCGGCGCCGGGGGCGCGGCTGACCATGCCGGTGGAACCGCCGCCGTCGAAGAGCATGGCGTCGTAGGCGCCGTGGGCGACCATGTAGCCGGCGGCCTGGTCACGGGTCACGCCGAAGGCGGTGGTGGCGCCGCCCTGGCCGTCGACGGCGATGACGATGGCGTGCTTGCCGTCCTTGGTGACGCCGACCGCGGTCTCCGGGTTGGCGCCGCTCGGCGGGGTGCCGGTCGGGTCCTTGTAGACCTGGCCGTCCTTCACCAGCGTGTCGACGCCGCTGATCAGCTGGGTGACATCGTTGTCGGGCGAGAGCCGGGTGGCGATGCCCACCGTGTCGCCGCCGTGCAGGGTGTCGGTCAGCCACTGCCCGCCGTCACCGGCGCCGAGCAGACCGAGCCGGCCGTCGGCGAGGCGCGGCACGGCGGTGACGCCGGTCTGCACGGTGTCGACGACGAAGCCGCCGTCGGTGACCTGGCCGACCACCAGGACGGAGGCCTTGGACAGGCCGGGCGTCTCGCCGAGGTCGGGGGTGACCTCGGTGATGCCGCCGGACGTCACGTCGTTCACGGTGTTCACCGAGGTGAGCGCGCGGGTCGCGGCGCCGGCGGTGATCGTCCCGGAGAAGGTCTGCGGGCCCATCACGATGGTTCCGTCCGGCTTGACGCCCAGCTGGGAGTCGAAGCCCGGCCTGGGGCTCTTCAGCAGGCGCCCGTCGGTCATGATGCCGCCGAGCGGACGGCCGCTGGCGTGGATCTCGAAGTAGTCGCCGTTGACGCCCGCCACCGCGTGGGTGCGGTGGGCCATCGAGGACGGCGTCTCGTCGGCCGGGTTGGTGATGGTGTCACCGGCCTGGACCATGCCGACCCGGAGGTTCGGGTCGTCGAGGTCGGCGGAGAGCACCTGGATGTGCTGGCGGCCGCCGACGGTGTCGTAGGTCTCGCTGTAGTGCTGCAGACCGTGCGTGACCGTCTCTGCGGGGGTCCGGGTGTAGTCCACCACGAGCGGCCAGTTCTGCGGAGTCTCCGGCAGCCAGTCACGGTCGGGCGCGTGGCCCTGGACGGCCTCCTCGCCCGCCGGTGCCGAGGCGGTGGCCACGGCCCCGCCCACGGCGCCGGTCAGCGCCAGTGCCAGCGCGGTGACCACGGCGGCGCGGCGTGCGCCGGTCCCCACGGTTCTCTTCCCGCGAAGTGTCATTGCGTGTTCCTTACGGGTGATGGGCCGGCTGGTCGTCGGCCCGTGTCCACCCGACACCCGTTCGGCGAAGGCGAGATGGCCGGTTGCGGATCCGCAGGTGGCCCGGAGGGGGTGCGGGGTTATGGATTCGGTCAAGTCGCCCCCGTGACCGGGGGTTCCGCCGGGCGCCCCGCACCGCCGTCCGACCTGGCCGGACGTGCGGAACGCCCCGGCCGTAGCGGCGGCCGGGGCGTTCCGTGGGTCCCGCGGGTCAGGTACGGGCGCCCGTCACCAGGGGGCGGGGCCCGGGGGCGCGACGACCGGGGGACGGTCGTCGCAGGTGATGGTGTTGGGCAGCTGCCACGCGCCCAGCCAGGGGCCGGTGGTACCGCCGCCGTCGTTGCCGCCGAGGTCGGTCAGGGAGAACTCGGAGCCGGTGGCGGGGAAGTTGAAGGACCCGCAGTTGTTGACGCCGACCGCGCCGACGTTGCGGGCGTCGACGTTCTCGAAGGACGCCGAGCCGGCGACCCTGGCGCTGACGACCGAGGTGCCGGTGCCGTCCACCCGGATGTCCTTGAAGTGCACGTTCGTGATCGAGTAGGTGTCCTTCACCGGCCAGTCGGCGACCAGCATGATCGCGTTGTAGGTGCTGTCGAGGAAGTGGTCGCCAGTCACGCGGATGTCGGCGTCGATGTTCCGCTCCAGGGCGTAGAACCAGATCGCGCCGAGGCCGATGTTCCAGTTCAGCTCGTACGTGCCCGCCCGCACCGTGGTGTTGTCGGTGATCCACAGGTGCCCGGTGAACGGCTGGGCGCCGAAGCGGGAGCCCACCTGGAGGGCGCTGCCCTCGCGGATGGGGTCGGCGATCAGGTTGCCGGAGACCGTGGTGTCGGTGCCGCCGTAGATCGCGATGCCGTTGGCGAGCACGGGCGTCTGCACGGTGTTGTGGTCGAAGGTGTTGCGGGCGTTGCCGGTCTTCTCCGACCACATCGCCAGCCCGTCGTCGCCGGAGTTGCGGACGAAGTTGTTGCGGACGACCGAATCCGTCACGCCGGTGTGGAAGTTGAGGCCGTCGGCGATCTGGTCGGTGATGACGTTGCCGGTGATCCGCAGGTTCGACATCGGGCCGTCGAACCACATGCCCACCTTGGTGTGGTGGATGTACAGGCCCTCGATGGTGGAGTCGCTCATCGCCCCGCCGACGCCGTTCACCTGGTCGGTGTCGATGCGTTCGCGGACGTCGCCCTCGATCGCGAAGCCCGACAGGTGGACGTCGCGGCTGCCGCCGACAGACGCGTCCTTGCCGTAGAAGCCGACGCCGGTGTGGACGGATCCGTCGGGGGCGGGGGAGTCGAGCGCGACCTCCTTGCCCTTGATGACCGTGTACCAGCTGCCGGCGCCCTCGATCGTCACGTCGTCCACGATGATGTGCCGGTTGACCTGGTAGGTGCCCGGCGGGATGTAGACCTTCAGGTGTGCGTGGCGGGCGAAGGCGATCGCCTTGTCCAGGGCCTTGGCGGAGTCCCGGCGGCCTGTCGGGTCGGCGCCGAAGGCGAGGACGTTCGCCGCGAGGAGCGAGACGCGGGGCGGGGCGACCAGGTGGGAGTCGAGGAGGTCGACGGTCGTCGGGACGGCCCCGGAGCGTGCCGGGACGGTGAGCCGGATCCTGTCGCCCGCCTTGTACGTCCGGCCCAGCAGCAGGCGCTGCTCGTCGTAGAAGTGGTTCGGCCGGAAGGGCTTGGAGATCACCGGCGCCGGGGTGGTCGCGTTGGGCACGCAGCCGCACTCGGTGATCCACCAGTCGTCGTGGAGCAGCCCGGCCTGCGGGTCGTTGGAGAACGGGTACTGGTTGTAGAGCCAGGCGTACTGCGATGTCAGGGGCATCGTCGTACGGCCGCGGCCGCCCACCGTCACGTCGAGCGGCGCGGTGATGCCGCCCCCTCCGGGCGCGTCCGGGATGCTGTACCGCACGGTGATCGCGTTGGCGGCGCTCGGCAGCGTGAACTCCACGTACTGGCCGCGCCGCAGGGTCACCGCCTTGCGCCCGGACGCCTCCGCGGGGAGCGTGTAGGCGGTCCGGTCGGGGCCGATGACCTCCCCGTTCGTGACGGCGTTCTCGGCCTCCTGCTCCACGAACCCGAGGTCCGCGCCGCGGCCCTTGACCAGCGCCGGGTCCAGTGCCGCCCGCGTCACGACCGGCCGGGCCGCGCCTTTCGCCGTCGCGGTACCGGCCTGGGCCGTGGCGCCGACCGGGCCGATGCCGACGCCGAGGCCGGCCGCCACCGCGACCACCGCCACGGCTCTTCGCCAGGCACTCCTGCTGCTCCGTGTCATCCCCAGCTCTTCTCTCGTAAGGCGCGACCGCCCGGGACGTTCGAGGCGGAGCGGACGTCGTGAGGTGAGGTGACAGTAAGGACCCGTCAGGCCGCTTCACAAGGCTCATGCGTGATGTTTTCGGCCTGATGATGGTCAAGTGCGTCTGCCTGTTCGTTTTTTGCGCGGCTTGCGTCACTCGTTGCGGAAGAGGACAGCGTAAAGCGCGCCCCGGGCCGAGCGCGGCCAGGGGTTGGTGGGGGCGGCTTACCGGCCCGGCCAGGGCCGGGGCGAAGGGACCCACTGCGGTCCGCGGTGGTGCAGCCACCACTCGCCGATGGTTTGGAACTTCTCCTCGAAGGCGGCGTCCTGGCTCATGACGCCGGTGATGGGCGCCCGCAGGCGGGTGAGGCGGCCGTCCGCCTCGCAGATCACCACCCGTCGCACGCCCATGTTCGACTCGACCCAGATGCCCTGGACGTCCGCCCAGCGGATCGTCCTGCGCCGCGGGTTGTGCACCACCGCGGCCGACGGGGTGAGCGTGACGCCGAACCGCGCGGACATCAGCAGCCCCGCCGGCACCGCGAGCCACACACCCGTCGGGAACGCGAAGCCGGGGCCGAACGGGTCGGGGAAGAGCAGTGGTGCGGCGATCGCCAGGACCGTGACGAGGACGGCGGCGGGCACCAGCGGCATCACCCTCTGGTGCCAGGTCGGCCGGAAACGGACGTGCTCCATCGAACTCCCCACCCCTTGCCTGCCCATGATTGCCGACGCAGCCTGGCCGAGCCCGGCGCCGCTGTCCACCCCGGCGGGAGGGTCAGCCGGCCGGAGCGGCCGCGGGGGGCGGTCCGGGCGCGTGGCGCAGCCCGTAGGCGATGAGGGGTTCGAGGGCGGCGAGGAGTTCGGTGCCCCGGTCGGAGGGGTGGTAGAGGATCTGCACGGGGGTGCTCGGGATGACCGCGCGGCCGATGAGGCCGAGGTGCTCCATCTCCTTGAGGCGTTGCGAGAGCAGCCGGTCGGAGATGCCCGGCACCATGCGGCGGTAGTCGGTGAAGCGCCGGGCGCCGCGGGCGGCGGCCAGCAGCACGGCGCCGGTCCAGCGGCGGCCGACCTGTTCGAGGACGGCCTGGAAGGCGGTGCAGGCCTCGGCGTCGATGTCGGGTTCGGTGGTCTCGTGGGAAGGCACTTACCAAAGATTAGCGACTAACCCTCGCCTTTGCCAAAGGTGCGGGCCCCCCGACGCTGAAGCCATGGACACCACCGACCGTGCACAGCGGCTCCGCTTCGGACTGAGCCTCGACCCGGACGCCGGCCGTCTGCCGGAGACGCTGGAGCTGGCCGCCGCCGCGGACGCCGCGGGGCTGGACCTGCTCGCCCTGCAGGACCACCCGTACCAGCCCGGGCACCTCGACGCGCTCACGCTGTCCGCCCTGGTCGCGGCCCGCACCTCGCGCATCTCCGTCTTCACCGACGTCGCGGACCTGCGGCTGCGGCCCCCGGTCATGCTGGCCAAGACCGCCGCGAGCCTGTCGGCGGCGTCCGGCGGCCGCTTCCAGCTCGGCGTGGGCGGCGGCGGCATACCGGAGGCGATCGGCTCGATGGGGGCGGCGCCGATGCCGCCCCGCGAGGTCGTGGCGTACACGGAGGAGTCGCTGCGGATCATGCGGACCGCGCTGGACGGCGGACCCGTGCGGCACCGTGGCGACGTGCTCACGGTGCCCGGCTACCAGGCCGGCCCGGTGCCGCCGCGCCGGGTCGAGCTGTGGCTCGGCGGGCAGCGGCCGCGGATGCTGGCGGTCGCGGGCCGGGCGGCGGACGGCTGGATCTCGCCGTTGAACATCTACGTGCCGCCGCAGGAGGTGCCGGAGCGCCAGCGCGTCGTCGACGAGGCGGCCCGCGCCGCCGGGCGCGATCCCGCTCGCGTCCGCCGTATCTACAACGTGATCGGTGTCATCGGCGGCTCCGGCGCCCCCGGCCTCAACGGCGACGTCGGCCGGTGGGCCGACACCCTCGCCGAGTGGGCGACCGTGCTGCGCTTCGACACCTTCGTCTTCTGGCCCGTCACCGCGCACCGGCAGCAGCTGGAGGTATTCGCCGGCGAGGTCGTGCCGGCCGTCCGCGAGCGGGTGGCCCGATGACGCCCGGCCCCGGCCTCGGCACCGGCCTCGGCCCCGGCACCGCCCCGGCCACCGCCTTCGCGGTGCCCGCCGCCCTGGCGGAGCGGACCGTGCTCCCCGGCGACCCCCGCTACCCCCTGCTGCGCTCCACCTACACCACCGTCGCCCACCCCGCCGCCGTGGTCCTCGTCCGCGGGCCCGGCGACATCGCGGCCGCCCTCGCGGCGGCCCGGGCACAGGGACTGCCCGTCTCCGTGCGCTCCGGCGGCCACGGGCTGTCCGGCCGGTCGTCCAACGACGGCGGTGTCGTCATCGACCTCTCCCGGCTCGACGAGGTGCGGGTCGTGGACGGCGCGACCCGCCTCGTGCGGATCGGTGCGGGCGCCCGCTGGGGCCGGGTGGCCTCCACCCTCGCGGCCCACCGGCTGGCCGTCAGCTCGGGCGACCACGGCAACGTCGCGGCCGGCGGCCTGGCCACCGCGGGCGGCATCGGCTGGCTCGCCCGTACGTACGGCCTCACCGTCGACCGTGTGCGCGCCGTCGAACTCGTCCTGGCCGACGGGACCGCGCTGCGCGCCGACGCCACGCACCACCCGGACCTGTTCTGGGCGGTACGCGGGGCGGGCGCGGGCGTGGGGATCGTGACCGCCTTCGAGATCGAGGCGATGGAGCTGGGGGACATCGGCGTGGCCCAGCTGGTCTTCGAGGCGGACCCCGCGGGCGGCGCCCTCGCGCAGTGGGCGTCCGCGATGGCCGCCGCGCCGCGCACGCTCACCTCCGCCGCCCACCTCCTGTCCAACGGCCCGGCCCTGGCGCTCTCCGTCACCGTCGCCGTGGCCGACGACGACCCCGACCGCGTCCGCGAGGCACTCGGCCCCCTGGTGGCGGGGCGGCACCGCCCGCTCCAGGCGACCGCCCAGCTGGCCCCGTACACCGCGCTGGTCTCCAGCGCCCACGAGCACGCCAACACCGGCCGGCAGCCCGTGGTGAGCACCAACTCGCTGCTGCCGGAGCTGACCCGGGACGCGGCGCGCGCCGTCATGGCGACCGCCGGTGACCGGCACCGCCCGGCCTTCGTCCAGCTGCGCTCGCTCGGGGGCGCGATCAACGACGTCCCGGCCGACGCCACCGCCTACGCCCACCGCACCGCGCAGGTCCTGGCGCAGGGCAACCTCTTCCCGCCGCACGGGCCGGACGACCTGCACCGCCTGTGGACGCCGGTCCGTGAGCTCGGCAACGGCAGTTACGTGAACTTCGAGAGCGGCACCGGCCCCGGCGTCTTCGACCGCGCCTACCCGGGCGCCACCGGCGCGCGGGTGCGCGAGCTGTGGCGGCGCCACGACCCGGACGGCGTCCTGCGCCCGCTCACCCCCGGCTGACCGGGCCCGGGCCGGACCGCCGGCGCTCCGCGAAGGGCCCGCCCGGCCCGAAGGCCAGCGCCGCGAAGCGCCGGCCCATCCGCCGGTAGCCCGCTGCGTTGGGGTGCAGGTCGTCGGGCAGGTCGGCGACGTCGCCGGGCCCGAAGAGCCGGCGGCCGTCCAGGTAGTGCAGGTTGCGGTCGCCGGAGGCGGCACGGGCGGCCACGATCCGGGCCAGCTCGGCCCGGATGACGGTGAGCGTGAGCGCGCCGCCGGGGACGTCCTCGGGAGAACCCATGGCCACCACCCGCGGGACGGGGGCCGACAGGTCGGGCGCGGTCGGGCCGGGGGTGGTCTCCACGACCGGGCAGCTGATGGGCGACACGACCAGCAGCGGGGTGTCCGGGTGCCCGTCGCGGACGGTGTCGAGGAACCCGTGCACCGCCGGGCCGAAGGAGCGCAGCCGGAAGGCGTCCCGGTTAACGATGTTGATGCCCAGCTTGAGGCTGATCAGGTCGGCCGGCAGGTCCCGGATGGTCCGGGCGACGTACGGGTCGAGCATCGCGTTGCCGCCGAGTCCCAGGTTGAGCAGCTCGGCCCCGGCCAGGGCCGCGGCGAGCGCGGGCCAGGTGGCGGTCGGGGACTCCGCCGCGGCGCAGTGGCTGATGGAGCTGCCGTGGTGGATCCAGCGCCGCCGGCCGGTCGGTCGCGGCGGCAGCACCTCGGCGTCCGCCCACAGCCCGACCAGCTCGGTGCGGGTCTGCTGCGGCAGCCACAGCTCGACGTCCTTCTCCCCGCCGGGCAGGCCGTCGAACCGGACCCGCCCCGGCGCCCCCGCCTCGCGCCGGGAGGGCTCGGCGAAGAGGTCCGGCTTGTGGAGCACGTTCCCGGGCGGCGCGGGGGCGCTGCCGGTGCGCCTGCCGTCGACGACCAGGTCGACGACCCCGGCGGGCAGCGGCTCGGAGGTCCCCGCCAGCTGCCAGACCGAGGTCAGCAGCTCGAGCTCGACCACCCGGGCCGCGGTGCGGAACGCCAGCCGGACGCCTGAGGGCAGGGCGGTCGTCTCGTCCATGAAGACGTCCGGGTACTGCGACCGCGTCCACGCCGGGAGACGCCGCGGCAGCAGCCCGGCCCGCGTCCGCTCCAGGTCGAGCGCGCCGCGGATCTCCACCGGTCCTCCGGTCAGCGGGACCACGCGCAGGGAGTGCGTCGCTGTTGTCACGTTTTCTCCCTGCCCGGGACCGGCCGCGGCCACACGGGCCGCGCCGAGGGGGCCGCTGCCCGCGCGGCGGCGGGGCCCCTACGGCACCAGGACGACCTTGCCCATCGTGCCGCGGCCCTCCAGGGCCGTGTGCGCGGCGGCGGCCTCGGCGAGCGGGAAGCGCTGTACGACGGGGGTGAGCCGGCCGGACGTCCACGCGGCGAGGGCCTCCTCCTCCAGCGTCCGCAGGCCGAACCGCAGCATGGCCGGACCGAGGACGACCCCGGAGGTGATGCCGCGCGCGGTCAGTTCCCCGGGCGTGAACTCCAGCGGCCCGCCGGACGCCCAGCCGTAGACGACGTGCCGTCCGCCCGGGCCCAGCAGGTCCACCGCCCCACGCCCGAGGCCGCCGCCGACGGCGTCGAGGACGACCGTGGCCGGCCGCCCGGCGAGGGCCTCCCCGGCCGTGTCCGTCCAGCCCTCGGCGCAGTAGTCGACGGCGGCGTCCGCGCCCAGCTCCAGGACGCGCGCGGTCTTGGCGGGCCCGCCTGCGAGCCCGAGGACGACCGCGCCCGCGGCGCGCGCCGCCTGCACCAGCAGGCTGCCCAGCCCGCCCGCCGCCGCGGTGACCACGACCGTGTCGGCGGGGCCCAGGGGCGCCTGGCGCAGGATGCCCATGGCCGTGCGGCCGGTGCCGATCATGGCGACGGCTTCGGCGGCGTCGCGGCCGTCCGGCAGCACGTGGAGCCTGTCGACGGCGGTGACGGCGAGTTCGGCGTATCCGCCCGGCACCATGCCCAGGTGGGCGACGACGGGCCGGCCGAGCCACTCCGGGCCGACGCCCTCTCCGGTCGCCTCCACGGTGCCGGCCACCTCGCGGCCGGGGACCGTGGGCAGTTCGGGCAGTGGGTAGGGGACGTCGGGGTCGCCGGAGCGGATGGCGGTGTCGATCACATGGACGCCCGCGGCGGCGACGGCGATGCGCACCTCGCCGGGGCCGGGCTCCGGGTCCCCGGTCTTCTCGTGGCGCAGGTTGCCTGCCGGGCCGAACGCGTGGAGACGGATGGCGTGCACGGTGCTTCCCCCTGGACATGACGCAGTGGGCGGTCGGATGATCCGCACCGCCCACTGTCCGACCTCAAGTGAGGTTGAGGTCAAGCCGGTCGAGCCGGTCGAGCCGGTCGAGCCGGTCGAGCAGGTCAAGCGAGGAGCTTCGCCTTCGCCTTGGTGTACTCGTCCTCGGTGATGTGGCCCTGGCTCTTGAGTTCGGCGAGCTTGGACAGCTGGTCGACGTTGCCGCCCGCCGCTCCGCCGTCGCCCGTGGCGGCCTCCCGCACGTACTGCTTGAAGGCCGCGTCCATTTCCTTCGCCTGCTTCTGGTCCCGCTCGGCCATGCCCTTGCCCCTGGCGATGACGTAGATCAGTACGCCGATGAAGGGCAGGAAGATCAGCACGATGATCCAGCCGGCCTTGGCCCAGCCGCCGACGGTGTGGTCGCGGAAGAGGTCCCCGATGATCCTGAAGAGCAGGAAGAACCACAGCACCCAGCAGAAGATCAGGAGCATCGTCCAGAAGAGGTTCAGCAGAGGGTAGTCGTCCATGCCCCAAGTGGACGACGGCCGAACGGGTCCCGCACCCGGGATTGCGCCGTCCGGGCTACAGCCGGGGGAAACGCGCCGTCAAGTCCCAGATCACGGGGTTGGCGTCCAGGCCGTCGTGCATGTCGGCGAGGTCGGCGACCAGGTCGTGCAGGAAGTCGCGGGCCTCGCGGCGCAGCTCGGCGTGGGCGAGGGAGAGCGGGCGGTCGTCCGGCGCCCAGTCGGCGCTGACGTCGACGAATCCGAAGCGGCGCCGGAAGCGCAGCCGGTCGGTGGACTCGGTGAAGTCCAGCTCGGCGTACTGGGGGCGGGCCGCGCGGCTGCCGAGCGGGTCGCGGTCCAGCTGCTCGACGATGTCGCAGAGCGCCCACGCGAAGTCGAGGACGGGCACCCATCCCCAGGCTGTGGACAGTTCACGGTCGGCCGTCACGTCCGCCACGTAGACGTCCCCGCAGAACAGGTCGTGGCGCAGCGCCCGTACGTCGGCGGTGCGGTAGTCGGTCTGCGGGGGGTCGGGAAAGCGGCGGGAGAGCGAGTAGCCGAGGTCGATCACCCGCCGATGGTACGCGGCGGCCCCGGCGGCAGGTCCTTGTGGAGGACGGAGCAGGGGCGGCCCATCTGCCGGTCCTCGCGGTGTTCGATCACGCGGTAGCCGAGCGTCCGCCAGAACGCCAGCGCGCCCGGGTTGCTGTCGAGCACCGCCAGGCGCACCCCGTCCCGCCCTCGCGCGCGCAGCCGTTCCTCGACCAGTCCGGCGATCTCGCGGCCCAGGCCCGAGCGGTGCCGCCCGCCGTGCACCATCAGCAGGCCGATCCAGGGGAACGGGTCGAGAGGGTCGGGGTGCTCGGCGAGGGTGACGGCGAGGCCCGCGAGGCTTCCGTCGGCGTCGTCGCGGGCGAGCAGCACCTCCGCGGCGGGGTGGGCCAGTTCGGCGTTGACGCTGCTCGCGACCTGCTCCGGGGTGACGGATCCGGGGTCGGGGAAGTCGCCGGTGGCGCGGTGGAAGCCGGGGTTGGAGGCGTACACCTCCGTCAGGCCGGCGAGGACGCCGGGCGGGAGGGAACCGTCCACCGGCACGAGGGGTTCGAGCACCAGCATGCCCCGCACGCTAGTCGCGTGCGGGGCATGAGGCGCCTCATTGAGTGAGGTTCTCGGCAACCGGCCGATGTCAGAGGCCGACACCGAAGTCGGTGGCGATGCCGGCGAGGCCGGAGGCGTAGCCCTGGCCGACCGCGCGGAACTTCCACTCGGCGCCGTTGCGGTAGAGCTCGCCGAAGACCATGGCGGTCTCGGTGGCGGCGTCCTCGCTGAGGTCGTAGCGGGCGATCTCGGCGCCGCCGGCCTGGTTGACGATGCGGATGTAGGCGTTGCGCACCTGGCCGAAGTTCTGGCTGCGGGTCTCGGCGTCGTAGATCGAGACGGGGAAGACGATCCGCTCGACGTCGGCGGGCAGCCCCGCCAGGTTGACGTTGATGGCCTCGTCGTCGCCCGCGCCCTCGCCGGTGCGGTTGTCGCCGGTGTGGACGATGCTCTGGTCCGGCGTCTGCTTGTTGTTGAAGAAGACGAAGTAAGGGTCCGCGTAGACCTTGCCGCTCGGGTTGAGCGCGATGGCGCTCGCGTCGAGGTCGAAGTCGGTGCCGGTGGTCGTGCGCACGTCCCAGCCCAGGCCCACCGTGATGGCCGTCAGGCCCGGTGCTTCCTTGGTGAGCGAGACGTTGCCGCCCTTCGACAGGCTTACAGCCATGGGAGTCCCCTCCGTGATGTCGGTCATTCGTGCCGACGACGACGCTACCTTCACAGGGGGGAACGTCGTGAGAGGCCCGCATGGTTCCTTTACGGCGAAAACCGCCTCCGGGGCCATGTCCCGGAAAATCCTGTGACTCCGGCGGCCGTCGGCGGGATCATGGGAGGCATGTCAGGGCCGCCCCCACTCGTCGTCCGCGGTTCGGTCTCCGTACCGGAGGCCGAGCTGATGTGGCGTTTCTCCCGTTCGTCCGGACCCGGCGGCCAGCATGTGAACACCTCGGACAGCCAGGTCGAGCTGCGATTCGATCTCGCCAATTCCGAGTCGCTGCCCACGGTGTGGAAGCAGCGCGCCCTGGAGCGGCTCGCATCCCGCCTGGTGGGCGGCGTCCTGGTCGTACGGGCCTCCGAGCACCGCTCGCAGTGGCGCAACCGGGAGGCGGCGATGACCCGCCTGGCGGCGCTGCTCGCCGAGGCCACCGCGCCGCCGCCCAAGGTGCGCAGACCCACGAAGATCCCGCGTGGCATCAACGAGCGGCGGCTGAAGGAGAAGAAGCGCCGCGGCGACACCAAGCGCGGCCGCGACCCGCGGGGCTGGTCCTGAGCTCCGGCGGTGTCCTTGCCGCGGGGACCTGCGGCGCGCCTCAGCCGAGGTGCCGGTAGCGGCCCCGGAAGTACATCAGCGGCGCGCCGTCCGCGCTGGGGGTGCGCGCGGTCAGCACGCGGGCGATCACCAGGGTGTGGTCCCCCGCCGGGACGCGCTGCTCGGTTTCGCACTCGAGCACGGCCAGGCCGCCGCCGAGGATCGGGGCGCCCGAGGCCTCGCCGCGGTAGTAGGCCACGTCCTCGAAGAGCAGCCGGTCGCTGATGCGGCCGCGCATGGCGAAGCGCCCGGCGATGTGCCGCTGGCTCTCGCTGAGCACGGACACCGCCCAGCGCCCCTGGCGCTCCAGCAGCTCGTCCATCCGGGATCCCTCGCGCAGGCTCACCATCACCAGGGGCGGCTCCAGGGAGACCGAGACGAAGGCGGTCGCGGTCATGCCGACGTCCTCCCCCCGCGGGCCGTCCTCGGGGTCGTGGGCGGTCACCAGGACCACCCCCGCGGCGAGGCGGCTCATGACGGCGCGGAAGGCGTCGCTGTCCACGCCGGACAGGGGTGGCTCGGAACCGTCGGGCACGGTCCCAGGATGCGGGATGCGGGGCGTGGAGGTGATTGACTGTGACACGCCCCGACGCTAGCCGGACTGCCGCACCGCCCGCATCGGACTTCGGATCGAGCCGGGTCCTAGGACCTCCGGCCGTACCCGCCTCCGGTCGTACAACCCCCGCTCACCTGCTCGATTGTGTTCAATGGGTGAGGGAGGACACCCGGTCTGCTCTACGCTGCGTGATCGGAACACGACAATCAGATGTGACTTGAGTCACAAGGGGCATGAATTGTTGACCCTGTGTACCGGTCGAACTGCTCGCTGTGATTCAGTTGCGGTGGGAATTGGACCACAACGGACCACAAGCAGTCTCAGGAGTTGTCGTCGAGGGCCCGGGGAGAGCGCATGGACACCGAGTCGGAGCCGTATGTCCGCCTCGCGACCCTGCGCCAGGTGCACCAGGTCGTGGCGGACCTCAACTGCGCGCGCAGCCTCGCCGACACCCTGCAGGCCGTGGCCGACGGCGTCGTCAAGGGCCTCGGCTTTGAACTGGCCGTGGTCAACCTCGTCCGCCCCGACGGCGACCTGGTCGTCGCCGCCGTCGCCGGGAGCGCCGCCGCGGAGGCCCTGATGGCCGGCCGGGTCGGCTCGCGCGCCTCCTGGGAGCGCCGGCTCACGATGGGGGAGCGCTGGGGCACCCTGCGCTTCATACCCCACCATGAGGGCTGGGTGCTGGACGGCGACGACGTCCCCAGCTGGCCCGGTGACGGCCCGCCGCCCCGCTTCCCCGACGAGTGGCACCCCGAGGACCGCCTCCTCGCTCCCATGCACGCCAACCCGGCCGGCGCCGGCGAGCTGATCGGCGTCATATCCGTCGACCGCCCCGTCGGCGGCCGCCGTCCCGGCCCGTGGGGCCGCGAGGCGTTGCAGATGTACGCCTTCCAGTCCGCCATCGCCATCAGCAACGCGCGTCTACGTGCAAATATGCAACGCGCCCTGGTCCGTCTGGAGCGCGAGCAACAGGCGCTGCGGGCCAGCGAGGAGAGCTTCCGGCAGGCCTTCGAGTACGCCCCCAGTGGCATGGCCATCGCCGAGATGGGCGGCGACCAGCACGGCAAACTCGTCCGCACCAACGACGCCCTGTGCCGGCTGCTCGGCCGCCCCGCCGCGGTGCTGCGCCGCCACTCCTTCTCCGACCTCGTCCACCCCGAGGACGTCGGCGTCCTGCTGCGCACCAGCGCCGAGGGCGGCCGCGCCGAACTGCGGCTGCAGCGCCGCGACGGCAGCTACGTGTGGGTCAACCTGCGCAACTCCGTCGTCGCCGACACCGCCGACGGCCCGCGCTTCCTGCTCACCCACGTCGAGGACATCGAGGAACGCAAGGGCCGCGAACTCGCCCTCGCCCACCGGGCCAGCCACGACTCGCTCACCGGGCTGCCCAACAGCGCCGAGCTGCGCGCCCGGCTGTCCGGCAAGATCTGCGCCCGCCCGCAGGCCCCGGACGCCGACGGCCACACCGCCGCCCACGCGGGCACCGACGAGTTCGCCTACACCTACGACTACGACCCGGTCGACGGCACCGCCCGGCTGTCCGGCTTCGACCACCACACCCACAGCGTCCAGCCGTCCGACGAGGCGGACGGCGGCAAGGGCCTGGCCGTGCTCTTCTGCGACCTGGACGGCTTCAAGTCGATCAACGACCGCTTCGGGCACCACACCGGCGACGCCGTGCTCATCGAGGTCGCCCGCCGCCTCACCAGCGCGGTGCGCGACGGCGACACGGTGGCCCGGCTGGGCGGCGACGAGTTCGTCGTCCTCGCCGACGGCCTCGGCCGCGAGGACGCCGAGGACCTCGCCGTCCGCCTGCGCAACGCGATCATCCCGCCGATCCGCTTCGAGGGCCGCGCGGTCCGGGTCGGCGCCAGCTTCGGCATCGGCTGGGCCGGCTGCGGGATGACGGCGGACGAGGTGCTGCAGTCCGCGGACCAGCGCATGTACATCGAGAAGCGCTCCCGCAACGGCACCCGCAGCCACCGCCGCGCCGCGGGCTGACCGGGCGGGGGCGCACCCCCCGGCGGCCCGCCGCCTCCTCCTCGGCGGAGGGCGCGCGTCCACCCTGGGGAGTACCCCGGATCGCTCCTCCGGTTGACTCCCGCACACATCCGGGATGCCTACGCTGGGTTACGTGCAGCGTCTCTACGATTTCCTCCGCAGGCACCCGACCTGGGTCGACAGCTTCTGGGCTCTCGTCCTGCTCGGGTTCTCCTCCCTGTGGATCGCCAACGACGAGCTGCACGCGCACTCCCGGGCCGCCGCCGTGCCGCTGGCGCTCGCGCTGTCCGCCGTGGTCGCGCTGCGCCGCCGCATGCCGGAGAAGATGCTGCTGCTCGGCATCCTCGTCGGGGTGCTCCAACTGGTGCTGGACGTCCAGGCCAACCCGGGCGACTTCGCCATGCTGGTGATCATCTACACCGTCGCGGCCAACGGCGCACGCTGGGCGTCCCGGCTCGCCTTCGCCGGCGGCCTGGTCGCCTCCACCATCTCCACGCTGCGCTGGCCCAACGAGAGCGAGGGTCAATGGGCCGACGCCGTCTCCGCCGTCTTCCTCGCCGTCCCCTTCCTGCTGGCCTGGGTGATCGGCGACAGCCTCCGCACCCGCCGCGCCTACTACGCCGAGCTTGAGGAACGCGCCGCCCGCCTGCAGCGCGAACGCGAGGCCCAGTCCAAGGCCGCGGTCGCCGCCGAACGCGCGCGTATCGCCCGCGAACTGCACGACGTCGTCGCCCACAACGTCTCCGTCATGGTCGTCCAGGCCGACGGCGCCGCCTATGTGCTGGACGCCTCGCCCGAGCAGGCCAAGCAGGCGCTGGAGACCATCTCCACCACCGGCCGCCAGGCCCTCACCGAGATGCGCCGCCTCCTCGGGGTGCTGCGCGCCGGAGACGACGGCGGCGGCGAGTACGTGCCGCAGCCCGGCGTCGACCAGCTGACCGACCTCATAGAGCAGGTCCGCGGCGCGGGGCTGCCCGTCGCCTTCGAGGTCGCGGGGGAGTCCCGGCCGCTCGCCAGCGGCGTCGAGCTCACCGCCTACCGCATCGTGCAGGAGGCGCTCACCAACACCCGCAAGCACGGCGGGCCCGAGGCGCACGCCAAGGTCCGTCTCACCTTCGGCGACGGCGACCTCAGCCTCCTCATCGAGGACGACGGGCGCGGCGCCCAGCAGGAGCTGTACGAAGGCGGCGGCGAGGACGGCCAGGGCCAGGGCCTCATCGGCATGCGCGAACGCGTCGGCATGGTCAGCGGCACCCTGGACGCCGGGCCCCGCCCCGGCGGAGGCTTCCGCATCAGCGCGGTGCTCCCGGTGAAGACCGCGCGCTAGCGGGATGCGCTGCGCGAAGGCGGGAAACAGAGACGACAGGCAAAGGGAAAGAGGACCGGACCCATGGCGATCCGCGTGATGCTCGTCGACGACCAGGTGCTGCTGCGCACCGGCTTCCGCATGGTGCTGCAGGCCCAGCCCGACATGGAGGTCGTCGCCGAGGCGGGGGACGGCGCGGAGGCCGTCGAGACCCTGCGCACCACCGCGGTCGACGTGGTCCTCATGGACGTCCGGATGCCGCGCCTGGACGGTGTCGAGGCCACCCGCCAGATCTGCGGCGCCCCCGACCGCACCCCCGACGACGGCGGGCCCCGCGTGCTCATCCTGACCACCTTCGACCTCGACGAGTACGCCTTCTCCGCCCTCAAGGCCGGCGCGAGCGGCTTCATGCTCAAGGACGTCCCCCCGGACGAGCTGCTCGCGGCGATCCGCGCCGTCCACAGCGGCGACGCGGTCGTCGCCCCCAGCACCACCCGGCGCCTGCTCGACCGCTTCACCCCGCTGCTGCCGAGCACGAGCCAGCCGACGCACAAGGAGCTGGACCGGCTGACGGACCGCGAGCGCGAGGTGCTGCTGCTGGTCGCCCAAGGGCTGTCCAACGGGGAGATCGCGGCGAAGCTGGTGCTCAGCGAGGCGACGGTGAAGACGCATGTCGGACGCATCCTCACGAAGCTGGGGCTTCGGGACCGCGTGCAGGCGGTGGTCCTGGCGTACGAGACGGGGCTGGTCCGTGCGGGCGGGGGCGGCGGCGCCTGAGCCTTTGTTCGCGGGGCCGTTTCGGTTGCGGTTCGTTGTTGTGTGCGGGAGATGCCCGCCGCAGGCGCAACGGACCCGCACACAACGTCACGCCCCCGCGCGGGCCTCCGCGAGGAACACCGTGAAGTCCGCCACCGCGTCCGCGACCCCCGCCGGGTCCCACTCGAGCGCGGACGCCCCCACCGTGACCTCCGTCATCGCGACCCCCGGCACTTCCGCCTCCGCCCAGCGCCCGAAGAGCGCCGTCTTGGTCTCCTCGGCCTGCCGCACCGTGGCCTCGTTGAGGACGTCCGGGGATTCCGCCAGCCACACCTGGAACTGGTGCGTGTGCGGTACCTCCGGGTGCACCCGGACCCAGCCCGCCCCTGCGGCGAGTGCGTCCCGCAGGGCCGCCGCGACGCCCCTCGCGTGGGCGACGTACTCCGGCAGGCGCGGCAGTTCGTGGTCGAGCCCGTCGAGGGCGGCCAGCACCGCGGGCCACTGCTGGAAGACCAGGCCGCCGTAACGGTGCCGCCAGGTGCGCGCCTCGGCGGCGAGGTCGGCGGAGCCGGCGAGGGCGGCGCCGGAGACGCCGCCGAGGGACTTGTAGAAGGAGACGTACACGCTGTCGGCGAGGCCGGCGATCTCGTCCAGGGGGCGCCCGAAGTGCGGCGGGCACTCCCACAGGCGGGCGCCGTCGAAGTGGACGACGGCGTCGCGCTCGCGTGCCGCGGCCACGACGGCGGTGAGTTCGTCCCAGGTGGGCAGGACGAAGCCGGCGTCCCGGAGCGGTAGTTCCAGCATGAGCGTGCCGAAGGGCTCGTCCATGCCGCGCACCTCGTCGGCGTCGGGTATCCGGCGGGCCGTGGTGGGGTGGACGGTCCGCAGCCCGCTCAGCGCGGACAGCGCGCCGCGCTCGTGCATCTCGGGGTGGGCCAGCGGGTGCAGCGCGACGACGGGGTTGCCGGTGCGTCCCGCCCAGCAGCGCAGGGCGACCTGCTGCGCCATCGTCCCGGTGGGGAACCAGACGGCCTCCTCCGTGCCGAGCAGCCCGGCCACCCGGTGCTCCAGTTCGGAGACGATCCCGTCGCCGTACATGTCCACGGGGCTGTCCAGGCCGTCCCGTCCGGCCAGCCTGGCCAGCCGTTCGCGCATCGTGGCGGGCTTCCCGTGGGACAGCACGCGGTCGCAGGAGCGTACGGCGGCGATGCGCCGGGCCTTCTCGTCATCGGCAGGGGTCATGGACCGATCCTGCCGCCCCGGAGGGCGCCGGGAAACATTCGCGTAGCATTGACGAGAACGTCCGGTACCCCCGTGAGGACTGGAACGGAAGGCCAGCGCAGCGTGAACGCATCGCACACCCCGGGGCCCCTGCCCCCCGACGTGGAGGCCCGCCCCGCGCGGCTCACGGTCGGTGTCGTCGGCGCGGGGCGGGTCGGTCCCGCGCTCGCGGCCGCGCTGAAGCTGGCCGGGCACCATCCGGTCGCGGCGTCGGGTGTGTCCGACGTCTCACGCCGCCGCGCCGCCGCCCTGCTGCCCGACGTGCCGATGGTGGAGCCCGCCGAGGTGCTGGCCCGCGCCGAGCTGGTCCTGCTGACCGTGCCGGACGACGCGCTGCCCGGGCTGGTGACCGGCCTCGCCGAGACCGGGGCCGTACGGCCGGGCCAGCTGCTGGTGCACACCTCGGGCCGGTACGGGACCGGCGTGCTGGCGCCCGCCCTGCGCGCGGGCGCACTGCCGCTGGCGCTGCACCCCGCGATGACCTTCACCGGCACCTCCGTCGACGTGCAGCGGCTGGCCGGCTGCTCCTTCGGCGTCACGGCCCCCGCGGAGCTGCGGATGGCGGCCGAGGCCCTGGTGATCGAGATGGGCGGCGAGCCCGAGTGGATCGAGGAGTCGGCGCGTCCGCTCTACCACGCGGGCCTGGCGATCGGCGCGAACCACCTGGTCACCCTGGTCGCCCAGTCCATGGAGCTGCTGCGCGCCTCGGGCGTCACCGAGCCGGGCCGCATGCTGGGCCCGCTGCTGGGGGCGGCCCTGGACAACGCCCTGCGCTCCGGTGACGCCGCCCTGACCGGCCCGGTCGCCCGCGGCGACGCCGGCACGGTCGCGGCGCACCTGGCGGAACTGCGCCTGCACGCCCCGGAGATGGTGGCCCCGTACATCGCGATGGCCCGCGCCACGGCGGACCGCGCGCTGGCGGGCGGAATGCTGAAGGCGGAGTTCGCCGAGGCGCTGCTGGGCGTCCTGGGGGACGGCGCCGAGGGGGGAGAGCGATGACCGGGCTGGTGCACACCGCGCGCGAACTGCGGGAGGCCGTCGAGGGCCGGCCCGGCCGGGCCGGCGTCGTCATGACCATGGGCGCGCTGCACGAGGGGCACGCGACGCTCGTGCGGACCGCCCGCGAGCGGGTGGGGGACGGCACGGTCGTCGTCACCGTCTTCGTCAACCCGCTGCAGTTCGGGCCGGACGAGGACTTCGACCGCTACCCGCGCACCCTCGACGCCGACGTCGCGACCGCCGGCCGGGCCGGCGCCGACCTCGTCTTCGCGCCCTCCGTCGACGAGGTGTACCCCGGCGGTCAGCCGCGGGTGCGGATCAGCGCCGGGCCGATGGGCGAGGGCTACGAGGGCGCCTCGCGCCCCGGCCACTTCGACGGCATGCTGACCGTCGTCGCCAAGCTGCTCCACCTGACCCGGCCGGACGTGGCGTTCTACGGCCAGAAGGACGCCCAGCAACTGGCCCTGATCCGCCGCATGGTGACGGACCTGAACTTCCCGGCCGAGATCGTCGGCGTGCCCACGGTCCGCGAACCGGACGGCCTGGCCCTGTCCAGCCGCAACCGCTACCTCTCCGACGACGACCGCGAGAGCGCCCTCACCCTCTCCCGAGCCCTGTTCGCGGGTCGCGAGGCGCTGGGCGACGGCCCGGACGCCGTACGGACGGCGGCCCGGACGGTGCTGGAGAAGGGCGACGGCCTGGCGGTGGACTACCTCGCCCTGATCGACCCGAGTGACTTCACCGAGGCCGCCCCCGGCCACACCGGGCCGGCGGTGCTCGCCGTCGCCGCCAAGGTCGGCACGACCCGGCTGATCGACAACGTCCCCCTGGAGTTCGGAGTCCGCCGATGAGCGGCACAGGTACAGGCATACGGCTGCACGCCCCCGCGCCCGGCTGGGAGCACGAGGCGGACGTGGTGGTCGTCGGTTCCGGCGTCGCCGGGCTGACGGTCGCGCTGCGCTGCGCCGCGCAGGGCGCCAAGGTCACCGTCGTCACCAAGGCACGGCTCGACGACGGCTCCACGCGCTGGGCGCAGGGCGGCATCGCCGCCGCCCTGGGCGAGGGTGACACCCCCGAGCAGCACCTGGACGACACCTTGGTGGCGGGCGCCGGGCTGTGCGACGAGGAGGCCGTGCGCACCCTGGTCACCGAGGGCCCAGACGCCGTCCGCCGGCTGATAGCGACGGGCGCGCACTTCGACACCAGCGAGACGACGGGCGAGATCCTGCTGACCCGGGAGGGCGGTCACCACCGCCGCCGGATCGCGCACGCGGGCGGCGACGCGACGGGCCTGGAGATCTCCCGGGCGCTGATCGAGGCCGTCGGCGAGGCCGGGATCGAGTTCATCGAGAACGCGCTCGTGCTGGACCTGCTGACCGACGCGGAGGGCCGCGCCGCGGGCGTCACCCTGCACGTCATGGGCGAGGGGCAGCGCGACGGCGTCGGCGCCGTACGGGCCCGCGCCGTGGTGCTGGCCACCGGCGGCATGGGGCAGGTCTTCTCGGCCACCACCAACCCGGCGGTGTCCACCGGAGACGGGGTGGCCCTCGCGCTGCGCGCCGGTGCGGAGGTCTCGGACCTGGAGTTCGTGCAGTTCCACCCGACGGTCCTCTTCCTCGGCCCGGACGCGGAGGGCCAGCAGCCGCTGGTCTCCGAGGCCGTGCGCGGGGAGGGCGCCTTCCTCGTGGACGCCGACGGGGTGCGCTTCATGCAGGGGCAGCACGAGCTGGCCGAACTGGCGCCCCGCGACATCGTCGCCAAGGGCATCACCCGCCGCATGCAGGAGACCGGCACCGAGCACATGTACCTCGACGGCCGGCACTTCGGCGCCCGGATGTGGGAGCGGCGCTTCCCGACGATCCTGGCCGCCTGCCGCGCCAACGGCATCGACCCGGTCACCCGGCCGATCCCGGTGGCCCCCGCCGCGCACTACGCCTCCGGCGGCGTCCGCACCGACCTGCACGGCCGGACCACGGTGCCGGGCCTGTACGCGTGCGGCGAGGTCGCCTGCACGGGCGTGCACGGCGCCAACCGGCTGGCGTCCAACTCCCTCCTGGAGGGGCTGGTCTTCGCCGAGCGCATCGCCGCCGACATCGCCGAGCACCCCGCGGCCCCCGGCGCCCCCGTGGTCCCCGACCCGAGCCGCTTCCCGCTGCTGCCGGCCGGGGCGCGCTTCGAGATCCAGCGGATCATGACGCGCGGCGCCGGGGTGCTGCGCAGCGAGGCCAGCCTGGACGAGGCGGCCGCGGCGCTGGGCCGGATGTACGCCGACGCCGCGGAACTGCTGGAGCGCGACGGCAAGACGGCCGAGCCCTGTGTGGAGAGCTGGGAGGCGACCAATCTCTGCCTGGTCGCCCGGATCCTGGTGGAGGCGGCCCGCCGCCGCGAGGAGACCCGCGGCTGCCACTGGCGCGAGGACCGCCCCGAGCGGGACGACGAGAACTGGCGCAGGCACATCGTCGTACGGCTTCCGTCCGGTGCGGCGGCACCCGTCGCACCCACTAGTCTCACCATCCGCACCACCCCCACAGCGGACCTTCCCCCGACCCGTTCCGGAACGGAGCACCTGCGATGAGCACGCCCGACCTCCCCCTCCTGCAGATCGGCGGCGCCGGAGGCGGTGGCTGCGGCGACGGCTGCGGCTGCGGTTCCGACGGCGACTACGCGCACGACCCGGGCGAGTGCGGTCTCGACCCCGACCTGGCGCAGCTGCTCGTCGACGCCGGGCTGGACCCGGTCCTGGTCGAGGACGTCGCGCACATGGCCATCGAGGAGGACCTGGACGGCGGGGTGGACGTCACCACGGTGGCCACCATCCCCGAGGACGCCATGGCCACCGGTGACTTCACCGCGCGCGAGGCCGGCGTGGTCGCCGGGCTGCGGGTCGCCGAGGCGGTCCTGTCCATCGTCTGCACCGACGAGTTCGAGGTCGAGCGGCACGTCGAGGACGGCGACCGGGTCGAGGCCGGTCAAACGCTGCTCTCGGTGCGCACCCGTACGAGGGACCTGCTGACCGCGGAGCGCAGCGCGCTCAACCTGATGTGCCGGCTGTCCGGGATCGCCACCACCACGCGCCGCTGGGCGGACGCGCTGAAGGGCACCAAGGCGAAGGTCCGCGACACCCGGAAGACGACCCCGGGCCTGCGCGCGCTGGAGAAGTACGCGGTGCGCTGCGGCGGCGGCGTCAACCACCGCATGTCGCTGTCGGACGCGGCCCTGGTCAAGGACAACCACGTGGTCGCAGCGGGCGGCGTGGCGGCGGCCTTCAAGGCCGTCCGCGACGAGTTCCCCGAGCTGGCGATCGAGGTCGAGGTCGACACCCTGCACCAGGTCCGCGAGGTCCTGGACGCGGGCGCCGACCTGATCCTGCTGGACAACTTCACCCCCTCCGACACGGAGGAGGCGGTCGCCATCGTCGCGGGCCGCGCCCTGCTGGAGTCCTCGGGCCGGCTCACCCTGGACAACGCCCGCGCCTACGCCGCGACCGGCGTCGACTACCTGGCCGTGGGCGCCCTGACGCACTCCTCGCCGATCCTGGACATCGGACTGGACCTGCGGTCCGAGGGGTCGGAGCGGGACTGATGCTTCTCACCATCGACGTCGGCAACACCCACACCGTCCTGGGGCTGTTCGACGGGGACGAGATCGTCGAGCACTGGCGGGTCTCCACCGACCCGCGCCGCACGGCGGACGAGATGGCCGTGCTCATGCAGGGCCTGATGGGCATGCACCCGCTGCTCGGCGAGGAACTGGGCGACAACATCCACGGGATCGCCATCTGCTCCACCGTCCCCTCCGTGCTGCACGAGCTGCGCGAGGTGACGCGCCGCTACTACGGGGACGTGCCCTCGGTGCTCGTGGAGCCCGGCGTCAAGACCGGCGTCCCGGTGCTCACCGACAACCCCAAGGAAGTCGGCTCCGACCGGATCATCAACGCGCTGGCCGCCGTTCACCTCTACGGCGGGCCGTGCATCGTGGTGGACTTCGGCACGGCCACCACCTTCGACGCGGTCACGGCGCGCGGCGAGTACGCGGGCGGTGCCATCGCCCCCGGCATCGAGATCTCGGTGGACGCCCTGGGCGCCCGCGGGGCCCAGCTGCGCAAGGTGGAGCTGTCCCGCCCGCGTAGCGTCATCGGCAAGAACACCATCGAGGCCATGCAGTCCGGCATCCTCTACGGCTTCGCGGGCCAGGTGGACGGTGTGGCCGAGCGGATGGCGCGGGAGCTCGCCGACGACCCGGACGACGTCACGGTCATCGCCACCGGCGGACTGGCACCGCTGGTGCTGGGCGAGTCGGCGGTCATCGACGTCCACGAGCCCTGGCTGACCCTGATAGGCCTTCGGCTGGTCTACGAGCGGAACGTGTCGACGACCTGACGACCTGACGACTTGACGACCTGACGACGCGACGACCCGTCGACCTGCGACCCGGCGGGTCCGCCGGGGGACCCGCGCGGCACGCCCGGCCATATCTGGTTACGCGTATTTTGTCCGGTTAGTACGTAAAGTCAGACCATGCCCACGCCACACGGGTCCCGAGGCGGAATGGCGTTCAGCGCGGATGAACTGCGCGTGCTCCGGCGCGCCCTCTCAGCGGCCCTCCAGTCCAGCACCATGATCCCCACCCCCGACGAGGTCAGGGACTATCTGCGCCTTGCCGGGGACGTCGACGAGGCGGCCCGCGAGGGCGGGCGGCTGCGGACCTTCCAGCTCGCGGAACTCGCCAGGTACCGGGCGGCGCTGCCGGGCAGCGCCGCCGGCTACCTCGAGCGTCTGACGGGAGCGCTCGACACGGGGTACGTGCCCCTGCCGGACGACCTCGCCGCGCTGCGCCGGCTGCACGACGCGCCGTGCACCGACGCCGAGGCGCATCGCAGGCGGGCCGTGCTGCGCCGCTGCGAGCACCTGGCGGAACTCGACGTGCGCGCCCGCCTGGAGGCGCGCATCCCCGCTCCCTCGCAACCCTGCGGCACGCCCTCCGCGGGCAGGGCCCGGCTGCGCGCGCTGCCCGGCGGACGGTCCGCCTCCGACGACCCCAAGCCGGGCCCCAAGCCCGAGCCGAAGGCGCCCCCCGCCGAGCCGGCCGCGCCGGAACCCGGTGAGGAGAAGCGCAAGGTGCCCACGCCGGCCGAGATCTTCCCGCCGCGCCGCCGCTCCGCGCCCCCGCCCGAGGAGCGCGCCACGGGCTGACCCGAAGTCGGCGCACAACCTTCCGGAGACGTCACGGGTCCATCCCGTGACGTCTCCCGTGCGTTCACGGGTGCGCCACCTGGCCGTCGACTTCCTCAGGGGGAACCCGGATGAGACTCACCCGGTCCGCGGTGTGCGCCGCGGCCGCCGTCACGACCCTCGCGGCGGGGTTCACCGCCACCGCGGGCCCGGCATCCGCCGCTCCCGCCAGGGAGCTGTACCTGACCGCCCCGGTCGATGTCGGGGTGGCCGCGTCGGGCACCGCGTACAAGACCTTCGAGGTGACCGCACGGGCCCAGCGCCTGGGCGAGGTGTCGGAGCCCGCCCACGAGGTCGTCGTCACCCTGGACCTCGCCGGCCTGGCCGGGGTGCTGGACGTGGTGCTCCCCGCGGACCTGTGCGCCACCTCCGGCACCACCGCCACCTGCGCGCTGGGCGAGGTCGACCACATCGGCACGGCGATACCCGTGAAGGTGCGGGCCGCCTCCGGCACGCGGACCGACGACGCCGGGACGCTGCGCTACACCGTCACCGCGAAGGACGCCACGGCGCATCCGGACAACACGGCCGCCACCCGGATCAGGGTCGGCACCGGTCCGGACCTGACGGTGCCGAAGCGGTCCACCGTCTCCGGCGTCCGGCCCGGCGACACCCTCGAACTGCCGGTCGTCATCGCCAACACCGGCGACCGGCCGACCCGCGGCGGCGTCTCCGTCCTGGTGCAGACCGGCCTCACCGACTCCTCCGGCCGGGATCTGGTGGTGGCGGGGGACTTCGGCAACTGCCGGTACCACCTGGAGTACACCGAGGGCGATCCGCAGAACGGCTTCGTCTGCCACTTCGACACCGACATCGCCCCGGGCGAGGTCTGGGAACTCGCGCGGCCGCTGCGGATCGAGGTCGGGCCCGACGCCGCCGACGGAACGGTGGGCTACCAGGCCGACGTGATCGGCGGGGACCTCGACGAGGAGGCGGTCCGCGGGACCCCCGGCAGCGGAGCCCCGCTCACGCTCGTCCGCACGACCCCCGCCCCTGCTGCGAAGGACGCGGCAGGCGAGGGGACGGCCCTGCGGACGTCCGCCGCGCCCGAGGGCCGGGACATCGACTACGGCGACAACACCGGCGGCCTGGCCGTCCGGCTCGCCGCCCCCGGCTCCCCGTCCCCCGGCCACCGCGGAGCGGACCTGGTCGCGGTCGGCGACACGGTCCGGACGACGGTCGGCGACCGCACCGAGGCGGTCGTGGGCCTGCGCAACGAGGGCGACGAGGCCGCGTCCGCACTCGGCTCCGACAGGACCGCGCCGGCCACCTGGGTCGCGGTGGAGATCCCCCGCGGGGTGCGGGTGACCGCGCGCGACCGCGCCTGCAGGCTGACGACGAGCGCGGACTGGGACGACTACCCGGGCGGCGCGACCTTCGGCGACGACCCGAAGGACGTCGCTCCCGTGCCGACCGGAACGATCTACTACTGCTCCACCCGGCACGCGATCGAGCCCGGCACCGGCCAGACCTTCTCCTTCACCCTCGTCGCGGACCGGGCCCTGGACGCGGCCGCCGGCCTGGTCTTCGCGGCCTCGGAATACGGCGCCGACCTCAAGGACCAGAAGAACAACGCGGGCGTCCTCACGGTGACGGCGCAGGCGCCGTCCGATTCCGGGGTGAGCGGCTCCGGCGGCTCCGGGGTGGTCCCGGACGGCGGGACGGGCGGGTCCCTCGCCGCCACCGGCGCGGCCTCCGCACGCCCCCTGGCGGCCGGCTCGGCGGCCTTCGCGGTACTGGGGGCGCTCCTGGTCGCGGCGGTCCGTCGCAGGGCGCGTACGGGCGCGTAGCCGCCCCGGAGCGAGCGAACCGCGGCCCGGCCGGCGCCCCCGCCGGCCGGGGCCGCGGTACGACCGGCCGGGGGCTCCGCCGCCGGTGGTGGTCCGCCGCAGGGCGCGTACGGGGGCGTGGCTACCCTGGTGCCATGGACTACGTCTCCGCGCTCGTGCCCCCCACCGTGATGGCCATCGCGTTCACCTTTCTCATCCGGACGCTGATCAGGAGCCAGGGCGGGGTCAACAAGGCCAAGGAGGACGCGGTGGTCGACGCCGCGCTGTCCGGCGCGCAGCCCCCGGCCCAGCGGTCGGGCGGCACCGAGCAGCGGGTATGACCTCAATATTTCCCGCATTCCGGGCATTGCGCCCGTAAGCAACTAGTATTCGGGTGTGCCCCGTCCATTGGGAGACCTCGAAGACGCCGTGATGACCCGGGTATGGCGCTGGAACCACCCGGTGACGGTGCGCGAGGTGCTGGAGGATCTCCGCCGGGAGCGCTCGATCGCGTACACGACGGTCATGACCGTAATGGACAACCTTCATCAGAAGGGCTGGCTCCGGCGGGAAGCCGAAGGACGCGCCTATCGCTATGAGGCGGTTTCCACTCGCGCCGCTTACTCGGCGGCGCTCATGCACGAGGCGTGGTCCGCGAGCGACAACCCCGCGGCGGCCCTTGTCGCCTTCTTCGGCATGATGTCGGCGGAACAGCGAGAAGCGCTCCGCGACGCAATGCGCGTGGTGCAATCCGCTGATCCGGGTGACCCCGGCGAGACGGACGGATCGGACGGGCGATAGCGTCCGCACATGCCCGCCGCATCAAAAGACGTCACCATCCGCCGGGCCCGGACGGCCGACGTGCCGGCTGTCCGGCGACTGCTCGACGCCTATGTCCGCGACCGCATCCTGCTCGACAAGCCGACGGTGACGCTTTACGAGGACATCCAGGAGTTCTGGGTGGCCGAACACGACCACGACGCCGAGGTGGTGGCCTGCGGGGCGCTGCACGTGATGTGGGAGGACCTGGCCGAGGTGCGCACCCTCGCGGTCTCGCCGGCGCACCACGGCAAGGGTGTCGGGCATCTCGTGCTGGAGAAGCTGCTGCAGACCGCGCGGTGGCTGGGAGTGCGGCGAATTTTCTGCCTCACCTTCGAAGTGGACTTCTTCACGAAGCACGGCTTCGTCGAGATCGGCGAGACGCCGGTCGACGGCGATGTCTTCGGTGAGCTGCTGAGGTCAAAGGACGAGGGTGTGGCCGAGTTCCTCGACCTCGAACGAGTGAAACCCAACACCTTGGGCAACAGCCGGATGCTGTTGCATCTGTGAGGCTGCCCACGGTGTCCGTCCGGCACAACAGTATGTCCGAAACGTTCCGCTGAAGACCGCGGCGATGCCTACCGGGACGGGAGCAGTTCGGGCAAGGGGTTTGAGTTTTCCGGGAAAAGGCGGTTTGCTTTTACCGGTAATCCGTATTCGATGAAAGGGAAGCCGGTGGCACAGAAGGTACAGGTCCTTCTTGTTGACGACCTCGACGGCGGCGAGGCGGATGAGACCGTGACGTTCGCACTCGACGGAGTGACGTACGAGATCGACCTCACCACCGACAACGCCGACAAGCTGCGCGGTGTCCTCGGCCCGTACGTGGACGGCGGCCGCCGCACCGGTGGCCGTGCCGGCCGCGGGCGCACCACGAAGGGCGCCGCCCGCGGGGGCGCCGCGAGCCAGGACACCGCGAAGATCCGCGCGTGGGCGAAGGAAGAGGGCTACGAGGTCAACGACCGCGGTCGCGTTCCCGCGCAGATCCGCGAGGCGTACGAGAAGGCGCACGGCTGATCGGTCCGGGCGACGCGCAGCCGGACCCGGTGGCAGGCGGTCGCGAGCGCGGAGACCAGGGCCGTGAGGCCCACGGTCCCCGCGGAGCGTCCGTCCGCCGCGGGGCCGGGCTGCGCGCAGAACGTCATCGCGGGCAGGTGGAGCGGCGCGCCGGCGTGGCGTCCGCCGTCCGGAACGGGCGGCCGGAGCCAGGCGGGCGCGCCGTCGCCGTAGGCGGCCTCCGGCCCGCACAGCGGTACGAGGTCGAGCGGGATGCCGCTCCACTCCAGCCAGTCCAGCAGGCCGGGCAGTTCCTCGGCGCCGCCCGGGGCGACGAAGAACCGCATGCGGTGCCCCGCCAGGGCGACCGGTCCGGTCCGGGGCGCCGGGAAGCGGCCGAGCACCTCGTGCCCCGCCTCCGCGGGGACGTCGAGGGCGTCCGCGTGTTCCAGGGTCGCCGGGACCCGTGAGGCCTGCATGCCCTGCGCAACGCCCCCCGGGGGTCCCGGGTTACGAGGCGGGTCACCGGGAGTGCCCGGCGGGCCGGTTCCGTCACGCTCCGTGAATCCACACGACGCAAGTCTGTTCGCCCATAGCAGACAGCGGGCGTGCTCCCTGCATGGACTGTCCGTGCGGGCGGGTAAGAAATACCTAGTGGGAACGGACGACGGCCATGTCGGACAGGCGGGACGTTCGCCCTCGGCGTACTGGATAAAGGGCTATCCGCCTGGCCTGCGGGAACATCGTCTCGCACCATCGGGTTGAGGCTGTTGTCGACGGCGCGGGGGTAAACGACCTCGCCAGGTGTCGACGGTTGAAGTGAGCTGCCCCGCTGTGCGGGACTAGCATGCGGAAGGACAGGGAGGGGACACGCCCCTAACTGCCCGACCGCTCTGAGGAGCGATTAACGATGTTCGAGAGGTTCACCGACCGCGCGCGGCGGGTTGTCGTCCTGGCTCAGGAAGAAGCCCGGATGCTCAACCACAACTACATCGGCACCGAGCACATCCTCCTGGGCCTTATCCACGAGGGTGAGGGTGTCGCCGCTAAGGCCCTGGAGAGCCTCGGGATTTCGCTCGAGGCGGTCCGCCAGCAGGTTGAGGAGATCATCGGACAGGGGCAGCAGGCCCCGTCCGGCCACATCCCCTTCACCCCCCGGGCCAAGAAGGTCCTGGAGCTGTCGCTCCGCGAGGCCCTCCAGCTCGGCCACAACTACATCGGCACGGAGCACATCCTGCTCGGCCTGATTCGCGAGGGCGAGGGCGTCGCGGCCCAGGTCCTGGTGAAGCTGGGTGCCGATCTCAACCGGGTGCGGCAGCAGGTCATCCAGCTGCTCTCCGGCTACCAGGGCAAGGAGGCCGCCACCGCCGGCGGCCCGGCCGAGGGCACCCCCTCGACCTCGCTCGTCCTGGACCAGTTCGGCCGCAACCTCACGCAGGCCGCTCGTGAGACCAAGCTCGACCCGGTGATCGGGCGCGAGAAGGAGATCGAGCGCGTGATGCAGGTGCTGTCGCGCCGCACCAAGAACAACCCCGTCCTCATCGGCGAGCCCGGCGTCGGCAAGACCGCCGTCGTCGAGGGCCTGGCCCAGGCCATCGTCAAGGGCGAGGTCCCGGAGACGCTGAAGGACAAGCAGCTCTACACCCTGGACCTCGGGGCCCTGGTGGCCGGCTCCCGCTACCGCGGTGACTTCGAGGAGCGCCTGAAGAAGGTGCTCAAGGAGATCCGCACCCGCGGCGACATCATCCTGTTCATCGACGAGCTCCACACCCTGGTGGGTGCGGGTGCCGCCGAGGGCGCGATCGACGCCGCCTCGATCCTCAAGCCGATGCTGGCCCGCGGTGAGCTGCAGACCATCGGCGCCACCACGCTCGACGAGTACCGCAAGCACCTGGAGAAGGACGCGGCCCTGGAGCGCCGCTTCCAGCCCATCCAGGTCGCGGAGCCGTCGCTGCCGCACACCATCGAGATCCTCAAGGGCCTGCGGGACCGCTACGAGGCCCACCACCGGGTGTCCATCACGGACGCCGCCCTGGTGGCCGCGGCGACCCTCGCCGACCGCTACATCTCGGACCGCTTCCTGCCGGACAAGGCGATCGACCTCATCGACGAGGCCGGTTCCCGGATGCGCATCCGCCGGATGACCGCTCCGCCGGACCTGCGCGAGTTCGACGAGAAGATCGCCGACGTGCGCCGGGAGAAGGAGTCCGCGATCGACTCGCAGGACTTCGAGAAGGCCGCTTCCCTCCGCGACAAGGAGAAGCAGCTGCTCTCCGCGAAGACCAAGCGGGAGAAGGAGTGGAAGGCCGGCGACATGGACGTCGTCGCCGAGGTCGACGAGGAGCTGATCGCCGAGGTCCTGGCCACGGCCACGGGCATCCCGGTCTTCAAGCTCACCGAGGAGGAGTCCTCGCGTCTGCTGCGCATGGAGGACGAGCTGCACAAGCGCGTCATCGGCCAGAAGGACGCGATCAAGGCCCTCTCGCAGGCCATCCGCCGCACGAGGGCCGGTCTGAAGGACCCCAAGCGCCCCGGTGGCTCGTTCATCTTCGCCGGCCCCTCCGGTGTCGGTAAGACCGAGCTCTCCAAGACGCTCGCCGAGTTCCTCTTCGGCGACGAGGACGCGCTGATCCAGCTCGACATGTCCGAGTTCAGCGAGAAGCACACCGTCTCGCGGCTCTTCGGCTCCCCGCCCGGATACGTCGGCTACGAGGAGGGCGGCCAGCTCACCGAGAAGGTGCGCCGCAAGCCGTTCTCCGTCGTCCTCTTCGACGAGGTCGAGAAGGCCCACCCGGACATCTTCAACAGCCTGCTGCAGATCCTGGAGGACGGTCGCCTGACCGACTCCCAGGGCCGGGTCGTGGACTTCAAGAACACGGTCATCATCATGACGACCAACCTCGGCACCCGGGACATCTCCAAGGGCTTCAACCTCGGCTTCGCGGCCGCGGGTGACGTCAAGACCGGGTACGAGCGGATGAAGGCCAAGGTCGGCGAGGAGCTCAAGCAGCACTTCCGGCCCGAGTTCCTGAACCGTGTCGACGACATCGTGGTCTTCCACCAGCTCAGCGAGGAAGACATCATCCAGATCGTCGACCTCATGATCGCCCGGGTGGACGAGCGCCTCAGGGACAAGGACATGGGCATTGAGCTCAGCCCCGAGGCCAAGTCCCTGCTCGCCAAGAAGGGCTACGACCCCGTGCTGGGCGCCAGGCCGCTGCGCCGGACGATCCAGCGGGAGATCGAGGACGTGCTCTCCGAGAAGATCCTCTTCGGTGAGCTGCGCACCGGTCACATCGTGGTCGTGGGCACCGAGGGCGAGGGCGAGAACGTCAAGTTCACCTTCCGCGGTGAGGAGAAGGTGGCCGTCGCCGACGCGCCTCCGGTCGAGGCGGCCGGCGGGCCGAACCTCAGCAAGGAAGCATAACCGCAGGTAATCGCACAGCGATCCGACCCCGTCCGCACAATAGTGCGGGCGGGGTCGTCGCGTTTTGTGTTCCCCATGAACCCACCCTTGTTGCGCCGGTTGCATTTGTGGAAAGGTGAGCGATGTTCCGCACGGACCCTTCCTTCTCCGTGCTTCCGGCCGGTGTCGTGCCCTCATTCCGGCAGGCATTCGAAAAGATCAGCCGAGAGTGAGGAGAGGCCGCCTTGCCCCTCCATCGGCGCCCCGGCCTCACCTCCCCCCCACGTAGCTGCGTCCCGCGCCGGCGCATTGGTTCGTACTTTTCCCGGCGGGGCGAACGCGGAAGGAAACTCTCGTTGAAGGAATCCCCGCATCCGAATTCCGCGCACCCCGGCCGGCTGTTCGGCGTACCGGACGAGTCGCTGTCCGGAGAGATCGGAAAGTCCCTGGGAAAAGAAGACGCGCACCAGCCGTTCGAGGAGTTGCTGGCCCGCCATTGGCGGCCGGTCTCCGAGTACGCGGAGTTGTGCACGGTCTCCGGACACGCCGCCGGGATACTCGCGGCGGCCGCGTTCACCCGGGTCTTCGTCGACACCCTGCGACTGACCGGGCCCACGGCCGCCTGGCGCCCCGAGCTGCTGATCACCGTCCACAAGATCGCCGAGGAGTGGGCCGTCGACCGCCGGCGGGCCTGGCTCCACCGGACGCTGCGCCCCCGCCCCGACCAGGCCGACACCCGGCTGGCGGTACCCGAGAACCGCCGGCTGGCGAACCGGGCCTTCATGCGGCTCCCCGAGCCCGCCCGCTGCCTGCTCTGGCACGCCGAGGTCGACGCCGAGCCGCTGGACGTACCGGCCGGGCTGCTCGGCATCGACCCGGAGCGGGCCGCGGCCCAGCTGGAGCTCGCCCGCACCCGCTTCCGCGAGGCCTGCGTCCAGGCGCACCGGGACCTCGCGCCGTACGAGGCCTGCCTGCAGTTCAGCCGCCTCCTGGACATCTCCGTCCACCGCGGCGGCGCCGGACTCGTGCCCGATCTGCAGCGGCACATCGCCCGCTGCGACCACTGCCGGTACGCGGCCGAGCAGCTCGACCACTCCGGGGACCGGCTGGGCGTGCTGATCGCCGAGGCGGTACTGGTCTGGGAGGCGCGGGGCTACCACGACTCGCGCCCCTCCCGCCGGGCGGCGCATGACAACGATGCCGGGAACGGCTCCGGCGGCTCCCCGGGACGGCGCCGCGGCGGCCGCAGGCGCCGGGCCGCGAGCGGTGTCCGCCGGCGGCTCACCGCGACCCTGCTGGGCCTCGGCGGCTTCGTCCTCGTGACCGCCCTGGTCGTCGGCCTCACGACCGGCGACGGCGGTGGCGAGGGCCGTGCCTCCGGCACGGCGCCCACCGCGGCCACGGCGTCCCCCACCGTCTCGGCTCCGGTCACCACCTCGGACACCGCGCCCGGACCGGGCACGGTCACCGCCGACCCCGTCCCCGCCGACGGGCTCCGCGGCCGGCTCCGGAACAGGGACAACGACCTGTGCGTCGACCTGACCGGCCGCCGCACCGTCATCGGCACCGAGACGGCCACCGCGCGCTGCGACACCGGCGCCACGCAGTTCTGGTCGTACGAGCCGGACGGGCTGATGCGCAGCGTCGCCCAGCCCGCGTACTGTCTCAACTCCCACCGCGGCCCCGCCCTGGAACTCGGCCTGTGCACGGCGTCCTTCGTCACCGGCGCCGAGGACGTGCGCTACGACCTCACCCTGACCGGGGACCTCATCCCGCGCTGGAACCAGCAGCTCGCGGTCGCCCCCGCGGGCCGCGAGGCGGGTGCCGCGGTCGTCCTCAGGCCCCGCGACGGCCGGCCCGTCCAGCGCTGGACCTTCGACACCTCCGTCACCCCGCCCCGCTTCCAGTCGGTGGCGTACACCACCGGCTCGCGGTTGGCCGCCGGCGCCACCCGGGTGGCCGCGCTGCCCTCGGCGCCGCCGAGCCCGACGCCCTCGGCCACCGGCTCGCCGACCGTCGGCGGGGACCCCTGCGACGGGTACTGCGACGGGGACGGCCACGACGGCCGGGGCCACGGCGGCTGGGGCGGTTGGAGGGACCGGGACGGCGACTAGCCTCCCCGACGCGGCCCGGGGACGACGGCCACGCCCGCGGGCAGCCGGTCGGCCCCGGTCAGGCGGTCGGCGGGCAGCGGAACGCGCACGGTCAGCGGGCCGGGGTGGGCGGCGAGCGGTGACAGGTCGAGCCGGCCGTCGGCCGGGGCGGCCAGTTCCAGCTCGCGCAGTGCGGGCAGCCCGCCGATCGACGTCCAGTCGGCGGGCGCGCCCGGGCCGAGCAGCGCGAGCCTGCGCAGCCCCTGCTGGCCCGCCAGGAAGCGCAGGTCGGTCAGGGTGCAGTCCTTCACCCTGACCTCGGTCAGCGCGAGCCCGGCCACGTACCCGGCCAGCTCGTCCGCGGGCAGGTCGCCCCGCAGGTCGAGGCGGCTGGGCCGCAGACCGAGCCCGCGCAGCTCGCGCAGCTGCTCGGCGGAGCGGATGGTGAAGTCCAGGCCGTCCGGGTCGAGACGGGCGACGACCTCCCGCGCGTACACGGCGCAGTCGAAGCGGTGCCAGGACCACATCAGCTGGGCGCGGACCCGCAGGGACCGGTGCGCGGCGAAGCCCGCCAGGTAGCGGGCGGCCCGGTCCGAGGGCAGGTGGCAGGCGGTCACCACGACATGGAGGGATTCCGCGTCGGAGAGTCCGCCGGGGCCGGGGAGGAGATCCAGGACGAGCGGCCCGGCCTCGGCCAGGGCGCGGGCCTCTCCCGCGTCGGCGGGCGGGACGAGCGCCGCGGCGCGCCGCTCCACGGCCTCGCGCACGCCCGGGTCGAGGGCGGCGGAGTCCTCCAGGCTGGCGGCGGCGAGCAGGTGGAGCCGGGCCCGGGTGCGCCGGTCCGCGGCGAGGTCGCCGCGGTCGAGGAGGTCCCGCAGGAGCGCGGAACGCTCCGGCGGGCGGGCGAGCGCGACCGCCATGCGCAGGACGTCCTCCCACCGGTCGTCGGCGGCGTGCGCGGCGAGCAGCCCGAAGTCGCCCTCCGCCACGGCCGCCCGGGCGCCCAGGTGGTCCTGGAAGGTGCGGTGCACGAAGTCGACCGAGCCGGGGGCGGCCCGGCGCAGCACGCCGCCGCGGTCGAGGAGGTGCGCCAGGACGGCGGTGGCGTCGCCGAGCGCGGCGGCCTCGGGGACGGCGGGCAGCGCCCGCGCGACGACGGCCTCGGCCCGGCCGAGGTCCATCTCGGTGCGGCCGTTGCGGACCAGCCAGTACGCCAGCCGCTGCAGCAACTCGGTCTGCGCCTCCTCGCGCAGCGGCACGACCGCCGTCTCCCGTTCGCGGTCGCGGCGCACCAGCAGCATCGACAGGGCGGCGGCGTACAGGTCCTTCCTGGCCCTGGGCAGGTAGCCGCGGCGGTCGTGGTGCAGGGCGCAGATCAGCCCGCACATCAGCGGGTTGGTGGCGAGGCGGCCGAGGTCCGGTTCGGCACGCACGGCGCCGAGCAGCCCTTCGGCGTACCCGGCCGCCCCCGGCCCGGCGGCGGCGTGCCAGCGGCGGACGAAGGCGGCGACGTCGGCGGGGCCCATGGGGGTCAGGGCCAGCTCGGTGAATCCCTCCCCGGCCAGCCAGTCCTCCCGTACGGCAGAGGGGCGGGAGGTGACCAGCCAGCGGTTGCCGGGATGGGCGTCGAGCAGATCGCCGAGCCAGGCCCGCGCTCGGCGGCGCTCGGCGTCGGGGATCTCGTCGATGCCGTCCACCAGCAGCAGCCCGCGGCCCTCCGCGAGGACGCGGGCCTCCCAGCCGGCCGGCTGCGTGCCGGCGAGCGGGCAGCCGGCGGCGGCGAGGAAGTCGCGGGGCGCGGGGAGGCGCTCGCCGTGGCGGGTGAGGGTGCGCAGCGGCAGGACGAAGGGGATCCGGTCCTCCAGGTACGCCATGCCCTCGTCCGGGTCCAGGCGCGCGCAGGCGGTCGCCAGCCACTGCACGAGCGTGGTCTTCCCCGACCCCGCCTCGCCGCGCAGCAGGACCCGCTCGTGCGCGGCGAGGGCCCGGTCGGCGGCACGCGGCCCGGCGGACTCCTCCGTCCCGCCGCCCGCGGGCCCGGCGGACGGCACCGCCTCCAGGCTGAGGTAGGCGGTGGCCAGCGGCCAGCGGTCCGGGGTGTCCGCCAGGTCGAGGCCGTGGATCGTGAGCCGCCCGTACTTCTTCGCGACGTAGTCCAGGTAGCGCCGCTCGAAGGCCGCGTCCTCGCCGCCCGGCAGCGGGGTGCGGGTGATGAGCGCGTCGACGCGGGCGGTCAGGTCGCCCAGCGCCCGGCTCTGCTCGACCAGGGTGGCGGCGACGAAGGTCGAGCGCTGGGTGAAGAAGTGCAGGATGTGCAGGCAGGCCGTGTCGAGCAGCCGTTCGTGGAAGTGCGCGCCGTCGGCGCTGAGTTCCCGCTCCGGGGAACCGGCGGCGCGGCGCAGGGCGCGGGCGAACGCGGTGTGGCCGAGGTCCACGGCCTGCACGTCGGTGAGGTCGAGGTCGCCCAGGGCCCGGAGGGAGGCCGCGAGGGCGTCGGCGACGGCGGTCTCCTCGTCGGCGCCGACGGGGCGTTCCCCGGCGCGCAGGGCGCGGCGCACCAGCCTGGCGGCCAGGGCGCGCAGGTCCGCGTCGGTGAGGGTGCGCTTCTCGCCCCTGAAGGAGACGCGCGAGGAGATGCGGACCGGCCGGTCGACGAGGCCCGCGCCGGGGCCCTCGGCCACGAAGAGCCTCTTGACCAGCGGCCCCGCGACGGCCGACGCCAGCCGTACACCCACGGCCGAAGGATCCACGTTTCCGCCCCCCCGTCATACGGATCGCGCGCTCTTCTCCTTCACGCGCTCCGCCGGCTCCGCATTTCTCTTTCCGTGTGACCCGGGCCACGGGACCTAGGTCCCGAAGGGCAATTCCCTTTGGTCCCGGGGCCGGTGACGTGACCCACGTGACCTGGGCCACGTACGAATCACCTTAGGGGACAGGGCCCTTGCGGCAGGCGGGGAAGCGGGGCGCGGACGACACCGGCTACGAAAGACGGTAGTGAACGAGGGGGTTTGTCCGGGGTCGGAATGTCGGGTTAACAAGGGATCCGCGGCGAACACGTCGCATTGCTCTTGTCCGGCTATTTCCGCGAGGTAATTCCGAATGCGCATGCCCAAGATCTCGAACTCCGTCTTCCGCGGCCGTCGTACCGTCGTCACCGCCGGCGTGTGCGCCTCGCTGGCACTCGGTGCGGCAGGGACGGCCATGGCGCAGACGCAGGGCGAGAGCCTGCTGGGCCTCGGCGCGGCCGGGAGGCTGGCGGACGTGACCCGGGCGCAGGCCGACGTGCAGCAGCGCGCCGCCCAGGCCGTGAAGGCCGACCGCCACGCGAGCGCCGAGCTGCACTGGAAGCACCGGAACCACGTGGGGCAGTCCGCGAAGAGCGCCCCGCAGCAGCAGAGCCGCAGCAACAGCGGCTGGTCGGTGCCGGTCAAGAAGTACGCGCTGTCCGCGGGCTACATGCAGAACGGCGCCCGCTGGGCCCACAAGCACTCCGGCCAGGACTTCGCCGTGCCGATCGGCACCAACGTCCACGCCGTGAGCGCCGGCACCGTCGTCGAGGCCGGCTGGGGCGGCGCCTACGGCAACAACATCGTGATCCGCCACGCCAACGGCATGTACTCGCAGTACGGCCACCTGTCGAAGATGCAGGTGCGCGTCGGCCAGTACGTCGGCCAGGGCCAGCAGATCGCGCTGTCCGGCAACACCGGCAACAGCACCGGCCCCCACCTGCACTTCGAGATCCGCAAGACCCCCTACTACGGCTCGTCCGTGAACCCGCTGCCCTACCTGCGGTCTCACGGCGTGTCGGTCTGACCCCGGTAGGTCTGGGCGATCAACTCCTGGGCGACCTCGAGGACGGCGGCACGCTTGTCCTCGGGGTCGCCCTCGAGGTTCTGCATCGCGAACATCCCGGCGTGCATCGCGAAGACCGCGGTGATCGAGCGCACCTGGTCGGTCAGCGGCGCGTCCGGGTCCTTGAGCAGGGAGTGGACGGCGAGCAGCTTGGTCTTGAAGGTCTCGCCGATGCTGAGGTCGCGGACGGTGGCCTGGTTCTCCTGGATGAAGCGGAACAGCGGGCCGGCGCTCCACAGCGCGTCCGCGTAGCGCCGCAGCACCTCGCACTTGGTCTCCAGGGTGCGCGGCTGCTCGTTGGCCCAGGCGATCAGCTCGTCGACCGGTGAGGCCAGGTCCTCGACGATGCTGTTGAGGATGTCCTCCTTGGTCCTGAAGTGGTAGTACAACGCCGCTTTGGTCACGTCCAGGTGCTCGGCGATCTCGCGCAGGGACGTCTTCTCGTATCCCTGCTCGGCGAAGAGTTCCAGCGCGACGTCCTGGATGCGGCGTCGCGTATCACCTCTGCGTGCGTGGGGCGTTGCCATGGGCGAACTTTAACTTACTTGACGCCCGGCTAGTAAGCCGCATACTGTCAGGGTGCCCCAGGCAACTAGCCGGGCGGCAGGTAAGCAACCGAAGAGAAGCAAGAAACAAGTAGGGGAGCTTGTGATGGCGGAGACCGCCGAGACCCCGCAGCGCAGCGTGCGCGTGGTGTTGTTCGGGCTCATGATCGCGATGCTGCTCGCGATGCTGGACAACATGATCATCGGCACCGCGATGCCCACCATCGTGGGTGAGCTGGGCGGCCTGGAGCACCTGTCATGGGTGGTCACCGCGTACACGCTCGCCACCGCCGCATCGACGCCCGTCTGGGGCAAGCTCGGCGACCTGTACGGCCGCAAGGGCATCTTCATGTCGTCGATCGTGATCTTCCTGATCGGATCGGCGCTGTCCGGCATGGCGCAGGACATGGGCCAGCTGATCGCCTTCCGCGCCGTGCAGGGCCTGGGCGCCGGCGGTCTGATCGTCGGTGTGATGGCGATCATCGGTGACCTGATCCCGCCGCGGGAGCGCGGCAAGTACCAGGGCATGATGGCCGGCGTCATGGCGGTCGCGATGATCGGCGGCCCGCTCGTCGGCGGCTACATCACCGACAACTGGGGCTGGCGCTGGAGTTTCTACATCAACCTCCCGCTCGGGGTGGTCGCCCTCTTCATGATCTCGGCGGTGCTGCACCTGCCGAAGAAGCAGATCAAGACCAGCATCGACTACCTCGGCACGGTGCTGCTCACCGTCGGCATCACCTCGCTCGTCCTGCTCACCACCTGGGGCGGCAACCAGTACGAGTGGGGCTCGCCCCAGATCCTGGGTCTGCTGGTGCTCGGCGTGGCCGCGCTGGCCGGATTCCTCTACGTGGAGACCCGCGTCGCGGAGCCCGTCATCCCGCTGCACATCTTCCACAGCCGCAACTTCTCGCTGATCTCCGTGATCGGCTTCCTGGTCGGCTTCGTGATGTTCGGCGCGATGACCTTCCTGCCGCTGTTCCAGCAGATCGTGCAGGGCGCCTCCGCGACCAACTCCGGTCTGCTGCTGCTGCCGCTGCTGCTGTCGATGATGGTCGTCTCGCTCATAGCCGGCCGGGTCACCACCCAGACCGGCAAGTACAAGATCTTCCCGATCGTCGGCGGCGGCCTGATGACCGTCGGCCTCTACCTGCTGTCGACGATGGACACCGGCACCAGCCGCTTCGTCTCCGGCGTGTGGATGGCCGTGCTCGGCGCGGGCATGGGCTTCCTGATGCAGATCACGATGCTCATAGCGCAGAACAGCGTCGAGATGAAGGACATGGGCGTCGGCTCCTCGTCCTCCACCCTCTTCCGGACGATCGGCGGTTCCTTCGGCGTCGCCCTCTTCGGCGCGATCTTCACCCACCAGGTGCAGAACACCATGACGGACCGCCTCGGCGAGGCGGCCGCGGGAGCCGGCTCCGGTGCCGCCCAGATGGACCCGGCGGGGCTGGCCAAGCTGGCGCCGCCGGTGAAGGACGCCTACCTCCACGCCGTCGCGGGCGGCACGCACCACGTCTTCCTGTGGGGCGCCGTCGTCAGCGTCATCGGCTTCCTGCTGGCCTTCTTCGTCAAGGAGATCCCGCTGCGCTCGGCGCCCACCGCGCCCAGCACCGAGGAGGCGGTCGCCGCGGTCGAGGTGGTCTGAGCCGCCCGGCCCACCCCGCCACCCGCTGCCGATGCCCGCACGGGGTCGTTCTCCGACCCGCGTGCGGGCATCGTCCGTATGCGCGGGACCCGCCGCCTCGCCGCCCGGCTACTCCCGGGGCAGCAGCAGCCGGGCGACCGCCCCGCCCCCCTGCTCCGCGGGCACGTTGCGGAAGGTGAGCCGGGCGCCGAGGACGCGGGTCTGGCCGGTGGCGATCGTCAGTCCCAGGCCGTGGCCGCTGCCGGCCCGGTCGCTGCTGCCCGTGCGGAAGCGGCTCGGACCGTCGCGGAGCAGGTCTCCGGGGAAGCCCGGGCCGTGGTCGCGGACCTCCATGTACGGGCCGTCGACGATGACCTCGATGGGCGGCCGTCCGTGCCGCGCGGCGTTCGCCAGCAGGTTGCCGAGGACGCGCTCCAGCCGCCGGGGGTCGGTGCGGACGACGGCGTCGCCTCGGACGGTCACGGCCGCCTCGGGCGCCGCGGCCGCCACCCTGCGCCGTACGAAGTCGCCCAGCGCCACGTCCTGCAGGTCGGCCTGCTCGGCCGCGCCGTCCAGCCGGGCGACCTCCAGCACGTCCTCCACCAGCGTGCGCAACGCCTGCGCACGGTCCCTGACCAGCTCCGCGGGGCGCCCCGGCGGCAGCAGCTCGGCCGCGGTGACCAGCCCCGTCACCGGGGTGCGCAGCTCATGGGCGATGTCCGCGGTGACCCGGCGCTCCGCCTCCAGCCGGCCGGCCAGGACGTCCGCCATGGCGTCCACGGCCCGCGCCAGCTCGTCCGTCTCGTCGCGGACCCGGCCGCCGATCGCCTCGCGCACCCGCACGTTCGTCTCCCCGTCGGCCACCCGGCCCGCCGCCTCGGCCGCCTTGCGCAGCCGCCGGGACAACTGCCCGCCGATGAGCACGCCCAGCGCCGTGCCGCCCACCACGACCGCCGACGAGCCGATGACCAGGGCCTGGTCCAGGTCCTCCAGGACCGAGAAACGGTCGGTGAAGGTCGCCTTCAGCGACAGGATCTTGCCGTCCTTCAGCGGGGTCTCCGCCCACACCACGGGCGCGCCGCCGTCGTCGGAGACATAGGTGGCCCGCTTGCCCTCCCGGGCCAGCCGCTTCAGCGGCGCGGGCAGGTCGGGGTCGTCCAGCCGTGCGTTCATGGTCAGCCGGCCGGTGGACTCGTAGATCCGCTGGGCGAACTGCACCCGCTCGTTCTGCGCGTCCCGGGAGTTGTCGATCATGCTCGCCCGGGCCGCGTTGTGCACGACCAGGCTCAGCACCAGCGCGACCAGCGCCGACACCACGGCGATCGCCACGCAGACCTTCCAGCGCAGCCCGATCTTCGGCATCCGACGGCCCCTCCTCGCGGCGGGGTCCCCGGGGCGTGCGGTCACGGCGTCAGCCCCTGAGCTTGTAGCCGAAGCCGCGCACCGTCTCGATGCGCTCCTGTCCGATCTTCGCCCGCAGACGCTGCACATGGACGTCCACCACCCGGGTGTCGCCGCCCCAGTCGTAGTCCCAGACCCGCTCCAGCAGCCGGTCCCGGGACAGCACCGTCCCCGGTGCCGCCGAGAACTCCAGGAGCAGCCGCATCTCCGTGGGCGTCAGCGCGATCCGCTCACCGGCGCGCCGCACCTCCATCCCCTCCGGGTCCACCTCCAGGTCCCCGAAGGTCAGCACCCCCGCCCCGGCCGGGGGCTCGTCCACCGCGGCCACCCGGAAGCGCCGCAGCACCGCCCGCATGCGGGCGGTCAGCACGGCGCCGTCGAAAGGCTTGGTGACGTAGTCGTCGGCGCCCGCCTCCAGGCCCAGGACGACGTCGATCGCGTCGGCCCGCGCCGAGAGCATGATCACCGGCACCGTCGACTCGTCCCGGATGCGCCGGCACAGGCTCACCCCGTCCAGGCCCGGCACCATCACGTCCAGCAGCGCCAGGTCCGGCTGCCGGGCACGGAACGCCTCCAGCCCGGCCAGGCCGTCCGGCACGGCCGTCACCTCGAAGCCGTCCCGCTCCAGCGCCAGGGTGGTCGCCTCGCGGATGACGTCGTCGTCCTCGACGAACAGGACGTGCGTCTCAGCCATGCGAACCGCTCCCGGTGCCGTCGTCCGTCTCGTAGTCGCGGTGGGAGAAGGAGACCTCCTCGAAGCGGGTCCCGTTCCACCGGTACGTGGTCACGTCCTCGCCGGAGGGGTTGGAGACCGCGTCCTGCGGCTCGTACACCTGGTGGGTCACCTTCAGGGTGCCGTCGCCGATCTCGGCGAAGACGGGGGGCTGCTCGTCGGCGAAGACGTTGACGTATCCGCCGTCCACACGGCGGTAGACGTAGCTTCCGATGCCCACGCTGTCCGCGCAGGTCGAGACGTTGACCACCAGGTCCGTGGCGTCCTTCCCGGTCAGCCGGCCGGCGCGGCGGTCCACCGGGTACGGGTCCACCGAGGCACTCGGACGGGCCGGCACGCCCGCGGACGGCGCGGGGCAGGCCGCCAGGCTGTCCCGGATGTCCCGGGCCACCTTCGGGTCGCGCTTCACCAGGTGCACCACGTCCGCGGCGGCCTTGGCGTCCGCCGTCCGAGGGTCCGCCGACCGCCCGCTGCCCAGGGGGTGGGCGTCCGGGGCCGGCGGTGACGCCGAGGGGGACGCCGGGGCGGGGGAGGCGACCGCGGCGGTGCCCTCTTCGCGGACACCTCCGGCGTCGCGGCAGCCGGTCACGGCGACGAGCGCCCCGCACACCGCGACAGCGGCGGCAGCGGCTCCCACCGGGACTACGCTGCGGCGCACACGCCCTCCGTACCGCCCGTGGCGGGCACCACGGGCCTTCCGTATCCGTTGCTCTGCCGCTCCAGCTCGGCGCGCAGCCGCGCCAGCGCCCGGTGCAGCGTGCTCTTCACGGTACCCACCGACATGCCCAGCGCGTGCGCCGTCTCCTCCGTGCTGAGCTGCCGATAGTGGCGCAGCAGCACGACCTGGCGCTGCTTGGGGGCCAGCATGCCGAGCGCGTCCAGCAGCATCGCCCGGTCGGCCCGCTGCTCGGCGCCGTCGTCGACGGAGCCCTCCGGCAGCTCGGGGGTCGGCACCTCCTCCAGCCGGCGGGCGCGCCACCACTCGGTACGGGTGTTGATCATCACCCGGCGCATGTAGGCGTCCGCGAGGCTCTTGTCGGCGATGTCGCCCCAGCGCGGGTAGGTGCGCGCCAGCGCCGTCTGGACGAGGTCCTGGGCGTCGATCGGGTCCGGGACGAGCCGGCGCGCGCTGCGCAGCAGGGCCTCCTGCCGGTTCCGCACGTACTCCTCGAAGTCCATGACCTGGGCTGTCCCCTGGGCGATCGCCGCCATGGCGTCCCTCCGTCCGGCGTGCTCGATTACGACCAGCCCGACGCTACGGAGCGGATGTACGGCTTTGACGACCGCCGCCGCACAGCGGACCCACAGCCACCCATCGGTTGTGTAACGACGCGGCCGTCCGGTGGGCGCGGCACTCAGCCGGGCAGCCGGTACCTGCCGTCCTGGAGGGGCTCCACCAGACCGTCGGCGACCAGGCCGTCCAGCGCCCGGGCGCGCTGGACGGGCTCGTGCCACACGGCGTCCAGCGCCGCCTGCGGCACCGGCTCCGTGGCCTCCCGCAGCACGGCCAGCAGCCTGCCCCGGACCTGGCGGTCGGTGCCGGCGTACGTCTGGCCGCGGCGCGGCGGGCCGTCGTGCTCGGGGGAGCCGGCCAGCCGCCAGGCGCACTGCCCGGCGATCGGGCACCGCACGCACTCGGGGCCGCGGGCGGTGCAGATCAGGGCGCCCAGTTCCATGGTGGCCGCGGCCCAGCGGGCGGCGGTGGCCTCGTCGGCGGGGAGCATCCGGTGGGCGACCCGGCGCTCGGCGGCGGTCGTGGCGTTCGGCGGGTACTCCACACCCGTCACGGCACGCGCGAAGACCCGGCGCACATTGGTGTCCAGCACCGCGTGCCGCTGCCCGTACGCGAAGGAGGCCACCGCTGCGGCCGTGTACTCGCCGACCCCCGGCAGGGCCAGCAACTCCGCGTGGTCCGTGGGTACTTCGCCGCCGTGCAGCTGGGCGATCGCGGTCGCCGCGGCGTGCAGCCGCAGCGCCCGGCGCGGATAGCCCAGCCGGCCCCAGGCGCGCACCGCCTCCCCGGCGGGGTCCCCCGCGAGGGCCCCCGGCGTGGGCCAGCGCTCCAGCCACTGCCCGTACACCGGCAGGACCCGGCTGACCGGGGTCTGCTGCAGCATGAACTCGCTGACCATGACGCCCCAGGCGCCCGCCTCGGGACGGCGCCACGGCAGATCCCGGGCGTTGTCGTCGAACCAGTCGATCACGGGTGTGTGCAGCGGGTGGTGGTCGCGGTCGTCGTTCATAGCGCCTCCGATCCTACGTCCCCGGGGCCGCCGCGGCGGGCAGCGCGGACGGGCCGTGCGAACGGGCGGGGAGTTCCCGGAACGGAGGGGAGATCTGCTGATCAATCACACAAGTTGCCAGCGTGCCGCGCGTGCCTTGGTCCGATTCAAGGGAAACCGCATAAGGTTTGCGCGTGGGCTCTATGCGCAATCCCGTAGGACCTCTCCCGTCCTCCATCTACTGGCGGCGACGGGCGGTTGTGCTGCTCCTGCTCGCGCTGCTCACCGTCCTGGTCGTATGGGCCGTCAATTCCCGCGACGGCGGCGGGAACAGCGCCAACGGGCCGGACGGCCGCTCACCCGCGCCGTCCATCACCCCCGGTCCGTCCGCGAGCGGTCCGCTCAACAGCTCCCGCCCGGGCGGTTCGGTCGGTGGCGGCGGCGGTGACGACGGCGGTGACGCCTCGGACGGAGGCTCGGGCGACTCCGGTGCCACGGAGGGCAGTTCGCAGGGCGGCGACTCCGGTGCGGCCGACGGTGGCGCGGACCCCGGTGCGTCGGGCGCCGCGGGTACGGGTGGTTCGGGCGCCAGTGGCAGCGGCGGCGGGAACGGCGGCGGCGGTGCGCAGTTGCCCGCGGGCTCCTCGTTGCCGGACTGCGGATCCGGCGTCTCGCTGAGCGTGCGCAGCACCGACAACGCCTACGAGCCCGGCGAGCGGCCCCGGTTCACGCTGACCGTGACCAATCCCTCGGCCACCGCCTGCAAGCTGGACTTCGGCCCGGACTCGGCGGTCCTGTCCATCACCGACGTCAACGACCACCACGTGTGGGCCAGCGACGACTGCCCCAAGAGCCGGGCCCCGTACCTGCTGCAGGTACCGGCGGGCGGCTCGACCTCGTACGACGTCGAGTGGGACCGCCGGACGAGCTCCCCGCAGTGCGCCACGCCCAAGGGCGGGACGGCCCCTTACGGCACCTACCTGCTCGAAGTGAAGCTGCCCGGCCGCTCCGCGAAGCAGACGTCCTTCGTCCTGAAGAACGTCTAGGGACGCCGGGAACGCGCCGGGCGCCCGGGACGCCCAGGGCGTCCGGCGCGGGGCGGGTCCTCAGACGTAGCGCTCCAGGATCGAGGACTCCGCCAGGCGCGACAGGCCCTCGCGGACCGAGCGGGCCCGGGCCTCGCCGACACCGTCGACCGTCTGCAGGTCGTCCACGCTCGCGGCCAGCAGTTTCTGCAGCCCGCCGAAGTGCTCGACCAGCCGCTCCACGATCGTGTTCGGCAGCCGCGGCACCTTCGCCAGCAGCCGGTACCCGCGCGGCGACACCGCGGAGTCCAGCGCCTCCGGGGAACCCGCGTAGCCCAGCGCCCTTGCCACGGTGGGCAGTTCCAGCAGCTCACCCTGGGGCAGCGCGTCCAGCTCGGTGAGCGCCTCGGCGACCGTGCGGCTGCGCTTGGCGGTCGGCTCCGGCACGTAGTCGCGGACGACCAGCTCGCGTTCGGGCTCGACGCCGGCGATCAGCTCGTCCAGCTGCAGGGAGAGCAGCCGGCCGTCGGTGCCCAGCTCGACCACGTACTCCGCGATCTCCTTGGCGATCCGGCGTACCATCTCCAGGCGCTGCGCGACCGCTGTGACGTCCCGGACGGTGACCAGGTCCTCGATCTCCAGGGCGGAGAGCGTGCCCGCGACCTCGTCCAGGCGGAGCTTGTAGCGCTCCAGGGTGGCCAGCGCCTGGTTGGCGCGGGAGAGGATGGCCGCCGAGTCCTCCAGGACGCGGCGCTGCCCGCCCACGTACAGGGCGATCAGCCGCATCGACTGGCTGACGGACACCACCGGGAAGCCGGTCTGGATGGAGACCCGCTGCGCGGTGCGGTGGCGGGTGCCGGTCTCCTCGGTGGGGATCGACGCGTCCGGAACCAGCTGGACCCCGGCCCGCACGATCTTGGTGATGTCCCGGTCGAGGATGAGGGCCCCGTCGAGCTTGCACAGCTCGCGCAGCCTGGTGGCGCTGAACTCGACGTCCAGCACGAAACCGCCGGTGCACAGCGATTCGACGGTCTTGTCCATCCCCAGCACGATGAGGCCACCGGTGTTGCCGCGCAGAACCCGCTCGAGGCCGTCCCGAAGGCCGGTGCCGGGGGCCACGGCACTCAGGGAGGCGCGCATCAGGCCCTCACCGCCGGAGCCCTCGCGACTCCAGGCCTTGCCGGGAGCTGCCGCCCGGTCGTTGGCTGCCACTGCTCTCCTCCGGTCGTACGGATGCCCGGATGGGCGAGACCAGGGCAAAGTTTACCGTCGGAAGGGTCAGGGACGTGGGGCCCTCTTGGGCAGGACGCGCAGGGCGTCCCCTATGTCCGTCACCTCCGTCACCTTCATCCCCGCCGGGATCTTCCCCGGGTCCGGCGGCACGAGGGCGTGGGTGAAGCCCAGCCGGGCCGCCTCGGCGAGCCTGCGCTGCACCCCGGTGACCCGCCTGACCTCGCCCGCGAGGCCCACCTCACCCACCGCGACCAGGTTCTTCGGCAGCGGCGTGTCGATCGCCGCGCTGGCCAGGGCGAGCGCCACGGCCAGGTCGGCGGCCGGCTCGCCGAGCTTCACGCCGCCGACGGTCGCGGTGTAGATGTCCTGCTTGCCGATCGACCGGATCCGGCCGCGCTGCTCCAGCACCGCCAGCATCATCGACACCCGGGAGGTCTCCAGACCGGAGGTCGTACGGCGCGGGGAGGGGATCTGGGTGTCGACGGTCAGCGCCTGCACCTCGGCGACCAGCGGGCGCTTGCCCTCCAGGGTGACGGTCAGGCACGTGCCGGGGACCGGCTCGTCGCGCCGCGTCAGGAAGAGCCCGGACGGGTCGGCCAGGCCCGTGATGCCCTCGTCGTGCAACTCGAAGCAGCCGACCTCGTCGGTGGCGCCGTAGCGGTTCTTGATGCCCCGGATCAGGCGGAGCCGGGCGTGCCGGTCGCCCTCGAAGGACAGCACCACGTCCACCAGGTGCTCCAGGAGGCGGGGACCCGCGATCGCGCCGTCCTTGGTGACGTGGCCGACCAGCAGCGTGGACATGCCGCGCTGCTTCGAGGCGCGGATCAGGGCGCCCGCGACCTCGCGCACCTGGGCCATGCCGCCGGGGGCGCCGTCGATCTCCGGGGAGGCGACCGTCTGCACCGAATCCAGGATCAGCAGGGACGGCTTGACGTCGTCGAGGTGGCCGAGCACGGCGGACAGGTCCGTCTCGGCGGCCAGGAAGAGGTGGTCGGAGAGCGCCCCGATGCGGTCGGCGCGCAGCCGGACCTGCGAGGCGGACTCCTCGCCCGTCACATACAGCGTGCGGGTCTGCGGGCCGGAGGCCTTCGCCGCCACGTCCAGCAGGAGGGTCGACTTGCCCACGCCGGGCTCGCCGGCGAGCAGCACCACGGCCCCGGGCACCAGCCCACCGCCCAGGACCCGGTCCAGCTCCGGCACGCCCGTGCCGCGCGCGGTGGCCTGCCGTCCGTCCACCTGGCCGATCGGCATCGCGGGCGAGGTCACCCGGCCCGGCGCGGTCGTCCGCACCGGCGCGGCGGCGCCGTACTCCTCGACCGTCCCCCACGCCTGGCACTCGCCGCAGCGGCCGAGCCACTTGACCGTCGTCCAGCCGCACTCGGTGCAGCGGTACGACGGGCGGTCCTTGGAAGCGGGGCGGGTACGGGCAGCCATGTGCCGCACGCTATCGGGTGCCACCGACAACGCGGCACCGCCCGGGGCGCGGGCGCCTGCCGTCCGCTCCGGAAAAGGCTCGTGCACCTGGCCGGAGGGGTCACCCGACAGGGTGAGCGTCGTGTGCTCTTTCGGGCGGGATCACCACCCATTTGGATTAAAGCCCGCCGTGATGCCTGAGGGCGTACGGGTCGTGGTCCTACCGTCACGGAGTGATGAGCAGCAGGTCTGACACACCCTCCCAGACAACCGGCGCGCACCGCCGACACCGCGCGCCGGTCCAGCGTGGCCGCGCCGCGCCGGGGACCAGCGGGTCCCCGGCGCGGCGGCGGCCACGCCCGCAGGGGACCCTGCCCGCGCAGCCGCCGGCCCACTACGAGCCGTACCTGGACGGGCTGTTCACCTACTGCCTCTCCGTCCTGTGCGAGCACGACTCCGCCGCGGCCGCCCTCGGTGACGTGCTGGCCGTGGCCGAGCGCCAGCGCGCCCGGCTGCGCGACCCGGAGCTGCGAAGGCCCTGGCTGTACGCGCTCGCTCGCTGGGCGTGCCTGCGCACCCTGGCCGAGGGGCGGCCGGTGTCGGTGCAGGCCTCGGCGGACGTGGCCGCCCGCAGGCGCGGCGAACTGGCGGCGCTGGCCTGGCCCGAGGCGGCCGGCACCACGCCCGAGCAGCGCGAGGCGCTGGAACTCGCCGTCCGGCACCAGCTGGCGCCGCACGAGGTGGCCCTGGTCGTCGGCCGGGAGCCGGACACGACGCGGGCGCTGCTCGCGCAGGCCGCCTGCGAGGTGGAGCGCACCCGCGCGGCGCTCGCCGTGGTCGAGCTCGGCAACTGCGCGGCCGTCGCCCGCCTCGCCGGCGACTCCCGGGTGCTGCTGGGCTCGGCGCTCCGCCGCGAGCTGGTGACCCATGTCGACGTCTGCCCGCACTGCCGGGTCACGGCCGAGCGCGCCGTGGCGACCGGCCCCTGGCCGGGCCTGGCCACCACCGCCGCCACGGCCGTCCTGTCGACGGTCGAGGCGCCCCGCTCGGCCGCGTACGCCGCGCTGCTGCACGCCATGCGGGGCGGCGTCGGACGCACCCGCCAGGGCAGCCCGCGCTTCGACCGGCACGGCTTCCCGATGGACCTGAAGGAGCGGATGGCGCGGCGGGCCCGGATGCGGCACCGCGCGGTGACCTCCACGGTGGTCGCGGCCGTCGTCGCGGCGCCGGTGCTGGCGCTGTGGGCGGCGTACCACGGCGCGCCGCTGGCCCCCGAGCACAAGGGGGAAGGTTCCCTCAGCGCCGGCGAGGACCTCGACGGCGTCCAGTACGAGAAGGCCGGTGTCGCGGGCGCGGCCGACGCGCGTGGGCGTTCCAACCGCGGCGGCCAGGGCCGTCTGTCGGTCTCCGTCGCCTCCGCCGCCCCCTCGGCGTCGGCCCCCGCCTCCGCCGCGGCCGGTGCCCGCGGCTCCGCCTCGCCGTCCGGCGCCTCCGCGGACGCCGAAGACCCCTCGGCGCCCCGCACGGGCCGGCTGCTCGTGGAGGCCCGCTCGCGCGGTCACGTGACCGTCGTCACCCTCACCGCCGAGGGCGCCGCGCCGGTCCGCTGGAGGGCGGCCACCTCCGAGCCGTGGCTGCGGCTCAGCCGCAGCCACGGCAGGCTGCGCCCCGGGGAGAGCGTGACGCTGACGGTCTCCGTGGACCGCTCGCGGGAGCCCGTGGGGCCCTGGGCGGCACGGATCTGGTTCGACCCGTCGGGCGCGGTGGTCACGATCGAGGGGAGGGGGAGGCAGCAGTCGCCCTCCCCCGACCCCTCGCCGACCCCGTCCGCCCCCGACCCGTCACCGAGCGACCCGCCGAGCCAGAGCCCCTCGGCTTCCCCGTCCTCCGTCGAGGGCGAGGACTAGCCAGGCCGGCTCAGGCGTCCTCGCCCCGATCGCGCGCGTCCGCCGCCGGATCCGCGGGGTGCGGCGCCATCGGCAGCAGCGAGGCGAGCCGCTGCTCGCACAGCTCGACGAGCCGGGCGTAGCCCCGTGGCCCCATCAGCTCCGTGAGTTCCGCCCGGTACGAGACGTAGACCGGTTCGCCCGCGCCGTGCGCGGACCGCGCCCCCGTGCACCACCAGTGCAGGTCGTGCCCGCCGGGGCCCCAGCCGCGCCGGTCGTACTCGCCGATCGAGATCATCAGCACCCGCGTGTCGTCGGGGCGGTCCACCCAGTCGTACGTCCGCCGGATCGGCAGCTGCCAGCACACGTCCGGTTTGGTCTCCAGCGGCTCGCGGCCCTCCCGGAGCGCCAGCGTGTGCAGCGCGCAGCCGGAGCCCGCGGGGAAGCCGGGGCGGTTGAGGAAGATGCAGGCCCCCTGGTGCCGCCGGGTCTGCCGGTCGCCGTCCTCGTTGACCTCGGTCCAGCCGTCCTCCTCGCCGACCGCGTGGAACTGCCACAGCTCGGGGGTGAGCCGTTCCACGTTGCCCGCGACGCGCTTCTCGTCGTCGTCGTCCGAGAAGTGCGCGCCCAGGGTGCAGCACCCGTCGCTCGCCCGGCCCGCCTCGATGCCCTCGCAGCCGCGGCCGAAGACGCAGTTCCACCGTGAGGTGAGCCACGTCAGGTCGCACCGGAAGACCTGTTCCTCGTCGGCCGGATCGGGGAACTCGACCCATGCGCGCGGGAAGTCGAGCCCGACCTCGTCCGACACGTCCGGGTGATGCTGCCGCTTCGTCGCCTTTTTCACCTTCGCCACGATGTCAGGGTAAGCATGTGAAGCTTCTCGAGTGGTCACCCGCGCAGGTGCCCATACCCCGCATGTCCCCGGTCCGAGCCCGCCGCAGTAGCGTTCCGGGCATGAGACTCGGTGTCCTCGACGTGGGTTCGAATACCGTCCACCTTCTGGTCATGGACGCGCACCCGGGCGCGCGCCCGCTCCCCGCCTACTCCCACAAGGCGGAGCTGCGGCTGGCGGAGCTGCTCGACGAGGACGGCGCGATCCGCGAGGACGGCGTGCGGCGGCTGGTCGCCCAGGTCGCCGAGGCCCTGGTCGTCGCCGAGGACAAGGGAGTCGAGGACGTCCTGCCCTTCGCCACCAGCGCGGTGCGCGAGGCGGCCAACGGCGAGCAGGTGCTCGCCCGGGTCGCCGCGGAGACCGGGGTCAACCTGACCGTGCTGTCCGGGGGGGACGAGGCGCGGCTCACCTTCCTCGCAGCCCGCCGCTGGTTCGGCTGGTCCTCCGGCCGGCTGCTCATGCTGGACATCGGCGGCGGCTCCCTGGAGATCGCGTACGGCATGGACGAGGACCCGGACGCCGCGGTCTCCCTGCCGCTCGGCGCCGGCCGGCTCACCAGCGGCTGGCTCCCCGGCGACCCGCCCACCGCCGACGACGTGCGCGGGCTGCGCAAGCACGTACGGGCCGAGATCGCCCGCACCGTCGCCGAGTTCAGCCGGCTCGGCGCGCCCGACCACGTGGTGGGCACCTCCAAGACCTTCAAGCAGCTGGCCCGGATCGCGGGCGCGGCCCGCTCCGCCGACGGCCTGTACGTGCAGCGCACGCTCACCCGCAAGACGCTGGAGGAGTGGGTGCCGCGGCTGGCCGCCATGACCGAGGGCGCCCGCCGGGAGCTCCCGGGCGTGTCGGAGGGCCGGGCCCGCCAGCTGCTGGCCGGGGCGCTGGTCGCGGACGCGGCGATGGACCTGTTCGGGGTCACCGAACTGGAGGTCTGCCCGTGGGCGCTGCGCGAGGGCGTCATCCTGCGCCGCCTCGACCTGATGACGAGCGACCGGGGCTGAGGGCGGCGCACACGGCGCGCCGGCCGTGCGGCCGTCGCGCCCCCGCGTGTCGATCGCGTCACGTCGGCCGGGTGCGATGTGCCGCTCGGCCGACCGGCCGCCGTACGCTGTTCCCCGTGGCAGCCCCTGACCCTGTGGACCCGAACGGACACACCGTGCGCGTACCGGACGCGAAGGTCGCGCTGTCCACGGCCTCGGTGTACCCCGAGTCCACGGCGACGGCCTTCGAGATCGCGGCCCGGCTGGGGTACGACGGCGTCGAGGTGATGGTGTGGACCGACCCGGTCAGCCAGGACATCGAGGCGCTGCGCCGCCTGTCGGACTACCACGCCGTCCCGATCCTGGCGGTGCACGCGCCCTGCCTGCTGATCACCCAGCGGGTCTGGTCGACCGACCCGTGGGTGAAGCTGCAACGGGCCCAGGCGGCGGCGGAGAAGCTGGGCGCCTCGACCGTGGTCGTCCACCCGCCGTTCCGCTGGCAGCGCAGCTACGCGCGGGAGTTCGTCGCAGGCATCTGGCGGATGGCGAACGAGACCGACGTACGGTTCGCGGTCGAGAACATGTACCCGTGGCGCTACCGCGACCGGGAGATGCTCGCGTACGCCCCCGACTGGGACCCCACCACGGACGACTACCGGCACTTCACCATCGACCTGTCGCACACCGCCACGGCCAGGACCGAGACGCTGGAGATGCTCGACCGCATGGGCGACCGGCTCGGCCACGTCCACCTGGCCGACGGCAGCGGTTCCGGCAAGGACGAGCACCTCGTGCCCGGACGCGGCAAGCAGCCCTGCGCCGAGGTGCTGGAGGGCCTGGCCTCGCGCGGCTTCGACGGCCATGTGGTGATCGAGGTCAACACCCGGCGCGCGATGTCGGCCGCCGAGCGCGAGGCGGACCTCGCCGAGGCGCTGGCCTTCACCCGGCTGCACCTGGCCGCGGCCGCGCGGGTGCGCTGATGGCCCAGGAAGACGGCGGCACCGGCAGGCGCGGCCGCGGCCGCCCCGCCGGGAGCCGCTCGGGCACCCCCGAGACCCGCGACCGGATCCTCGCCGCGGCCCGCGAGGAGTTCTCCGCCCGCGGCTACGACAAGACCTCGATCCGCTCCATCGCCAAGTCCGCGGGCGTGGACTCCTCGCTGGTGCACCACTACTTCGGGGCCAAGGAGCAGATCTTCGCCGCCTCCATCGAGCTGAGCTTCGAGCCCGCCTTCGGCGTCCCCGACGTCCTCGCGGCCGGCCCCGAGGGCGTCGGCGAGCGGCTGGCCCGCTTCTTCGTCGCCATCTGGGAGAACCCGGTCTCCCGGGCCCCCATGCTGGCGATCCTCCGCTCCGCCGTGACCAACGACACCGCCGCGAGCGTGCTGCGCGGGATCGTCCTGCGGCGGCTGCTGGAACGGGTCGCGTCGGAGCTGAAGGTCCCCGAGCCCCGGCTCCGCGCGGAACTCGCGGGCGCCCAGATGATCGGCATCGCGATGATGCGCTACGTCATCAGGATCGAGCCGCTGGCGTCGGCGGACATGGAGGAGGTCGTCGCCCTCGTCGCGCCGACGCTCCAGCGCTACCTGACCGATCCGGGACCCGTCACGGGCTGAGCCGGCACCACGGCGAACGGGCCCACAATGGGGGGAGCACCCCGTCGCGGCCGGGCCCGGAGTGTCATCCACACCGTGGACTCGCCGTCCGCAATACGGACGCACCGCCGTGCGCCGCGACCGGGGGCGTACGCTCGAAGGCTCCGGATGGAAACGTAGGGAGTGGTCCCCGTGCCCGAGCTGAGGTCCCGCACAGTCACCCACGGCCGCAACATGGCGGGCGCCCGTGCCCTCATGCGGGCCTCGGGCGTAGCGAGCGAGGACATCGGCAAGCCGATCATCGCGGTGGCCAACAGCTTCACGGAGTTCGTGCCCGGGCACACCCACCTGCAGCCCGTCGGGCGCATCGTCAGCGAGGCGATCAAGGCCGCGGGTGCCGTGCCGCGCGAGTTCAACACGATCGCCGTCGACGACGGCATCGCCATGGGCCACGGCGGCATGCTGTACTCGCTGCCCTCCCGCGACCTGATCGCCGACTCCGTCGAGTACATGGTCGAGGCGCACTGCGCCGACGCGCTGATCTGCATCTCCAACTGCGACAAGATCACCCCGGGCATGCTGATGGCCGCCCTGCGCCTCAACATCCCCACCGTCTTCGTCTCCGGCGGCCCCATGGAGGCCGGCCGCGCCACCCTCGTCGACGGCACGGTGCGCACCCTCGACCTGATCGACGCGATCGCCGACGCCGTCAACGACAAGGTCTCCGACGAGGACATCCTCCGCATCGAGGAGAACGCCTGTCCCACCTGTGGCTCGTGTTCCGGCATGTTCACCGCCAACTCGATGAACTGCCTCACCGAGGCGATGGGCCTGTCCCTGCCCGGCAACGGCTCGGTCCTGGCCACCCACACGGCCCGCAAGGCGCTGTACGAGGACGCCGGCCGCACCGTCGTCGACCTGACCCGGCGCTACTACGAGCAGGACGACGAGTCCGTGCTGCCGCGCTCCATCGCCACTTTCGACGCCTTCGAGAACGCGATGGCGCTCGACATCGCCATGGGCGGCTCCACCAACACGATCCTCCACCTGCTCGCCGCGGCCCAGGAGGCCGGCGTCCCCTTCGGCCTGACCGACATCGACGCCGTCTCGCGCCGGGTGCCGTGCCTCGCCAAGGTCGCGCCCAACGTCGCGAAGAGCCGTACGTACTACATGGAGGACGTGCACCGCGCCGGCGGCATTCCCGCCCTGCTGGGCGAGCTCCACCGCGGCGGCCTGCTCAACGAGGACGTCCACGCAGTCCACTCCCCCTCTCTCGCCGACTGGCTCAAGACCTGGGACGTCCGCGGCGGCTCCCCCTCCGCCGAGGCCGAGGAACTGTGGCACGCCGCCCCCGGCTGCGTCCGCTCCGCCGAGGCCTTCTCCCAGTCCGAGCGCTGGGAGGCCCTGGACACCGACGCCGCGGAGGGCTGCATCCGCTCCGTCGAGCACGCCTACTCCAAGGACGGCGGCCTGGCCGTGCTGCACGGCAACCTCGCCGTCGACGGCTGCGTGGTCAAGACCGCGGGCGTGGACGAGTCCATCTGGACCTTCGAGGGCCCGGCCGTGGTCTGCGAGTCCCAGGAGGAGGCCGTCGACAAGATCCTCCGCAAGGAGATCACGGAGGGCGACGTCGTCGTCATCCGCTACGAGGGCCCCAAGGGCGGCCCCGGCATGCAGGAGATGCTCTACCCCACCTCCTTCCTCAAGGGCCGCGGCCTCGGCAAGTCCTGCGCCCTGATCACCGACGGCCGCTTCTCCGGAGGCACCTCCGGCCTCTCCATCGGCCACGCCTCCCCCGAGGCGGCCTCCGGCGGCACGATCGCCCTCGTCGAGGACGGCGACCGCATCCGCATCGACATCCCCGGCCGCAGCATCGAACTCCTCGTCCCCGAGGAGGAACTGGCCGCCCGCCGCACCGCCCTCGGCGGCGCCTACGCCCCCAGGGCCCGCGAGCGCAAGGTCTCCCTGGCCCTCAAGGCCTACGCCGCGATGGCCACCAGCGCCGACAAGGGCGCCGTCCGCGACGTCTCCAAGCTCGAGCGCTGACCCCGGGGACATCCGGACCCGTCGTCGTCCCCAGGGACCCCTTCCGCCGATCCCCACGATCACCAGCGGGAGGGGTCCTCGGCGTCCACGGCGAACACGCTGCCGTCGGGCGCGGTCGCGAACACCTTCCCGTCGGCGACGAGGGGGGAGGGCGGGGACCCCGGGTAACTGCCCGGACGCGTTCCCAGACGTGGCTTCGTCTGCCCGAGGAAGATCCCCCGTTCGGCGTCCACGGCCAGGAGCCGTCCGTCGACGGCGGTGAAGTACAGGCGGTCTCCGACGACGGTGGGTACGGAGCCACTACTCACCGACGTCTCCAGACGCCATGGTTCGGTCGCGGTGGGGTCTGTGGAGCGGCGGGTGTCGAAGCCGATCAGGTTGCCGCCGCGATCCAGGAGGTACACCATGTCCCCTCGTACGGCGGTCTGCGGCTCGCTGAGCAGCGGGGCGATCGGGATCCGCCGGTGTGAGCCGGTGACGGCGTTCAGCCGGATGACGGCGTCGGTGCGGTAGAAGCTGTCCACAGAGGTGAGGAAGAGGTCCGTCCCGGACTCGCCCACGGGGCTCAGTTGCCCGTCGAGCCGGACCTGCCGCTGCACCTTCCCGTCGCTCTCGTCCACCGTGGTCACCAGCGTGTGGCGGCCGTCCGCGTCGACCTCGACGGCGTAGACGTGACCCGAGGCGCCGTACGAGGCCAACGCCGGCTGGTGGTGGCCCGGCAGATCCACTCGCCACTTGTCCCGGCCGGTGGTGCCGTCCACGGCGCCGACCGCCCCGTCGCGTCCGGCGAGCAGCACCGTGGTGCCGGCGCTGGAGAACGCGCCCTGGTAGGCGGAGATGTCAAGGGTCCAGAGCACCTTCCCCGTCGCCGCGGACAGGCCGTTCAGCCGCGACTCGTCGTCGTTCACCACGCGTACGACGCCGCCCGACAGCACGGGCGGATGGGGATGGGTGTGGGTGCCGCCCTTCACACGGACCGACCATTGGGTGAGCCCGCTGTCAGCGTCGAGCTTCGATGCCTCGACACCCGGTCCTGCGCAGAACAGGGCCCCTGCACCGGCGGCGCAGGCTGCCGTGCCGGCACCACCGTCCTTCCGGAGGACCGTCTGCCACGGGTGGAAATATCCGCCGGCGGTGACCGGAGACCCGGTCGATCCCAGCGGTGTTGTGTCGTCGGGCCGTTGGGCCAGCAGGAAGGCGCCGGCCGCGAGGACCCCCAGAGCCAGGAACGCGACGAGGGCACTACGGGCCAGGCGGCGCCGGGACTTGGAAGCAACCGGAGCCGGACCGGCCGCATCGGCTCCGGACCCGGATCCCGGCCGGGGCACCTTCCGGGGCATCGCGTCGTCCACCGATCGCCGCTGCGTCGGGATGAGCGCGTCCGCCAGGTCGCCTTCGAGGTCGAAGGATCCGAAGGTCTGCGTGTCGTACGAGGCAGAGACCTTTCTCAGCTCCGCCATCAACGCGTCCGGAGTGGGCCTGTGGTCCGGGTCCTTGGCGAGGCATTGCTCGATGAGCGGCCGCAGATCTCCGGGGAGGCCCTCGAGGTGCGGTTCGTCGTGGACCACTTGGTACGCGACGATGTAGGGGCTGTCCGATTCGAACGGACTGCGTCCCGTCGCGGCGTGGACGAGCACGCTGGCCAGGGCGAAGACATCGGCAGCCGGCCCCACTTCTCGAGGCCGTTTGAACTGTTCCGGTGCCATGAACGGCGGGGTGCCGATCAGTTTGCCCGTCTCGGTCCGCAGATCACTGTCGGACGGCCGGGAGATTCCGAAGTCGATCACTTTCGGCCCGTCGGCGGCCAGCAGCACATTGCTCGGTTTGAGGTCCCGGTGGACGACGCCCACGCGGTGAATGTCACGCAGACCCTCGGCGAGGCCCGCCATCAGATAGCGCACCTGGGCCGGTGCCACCGGACCGTTCCGCTTCACGAACTCGGCCAGAGTCGGCCCGGGTATGTACAGTGTGGCCATCCACGGGCGCTCGGCCCCGGGATCGGCGTCGACGACGGGCGCGGTGAAGGCGCCGCTCACGAGTCGGGCGGCGGCGACCTCCTGCCGGAAACGCGCCCTGAACTCGGGGTCCTTCGCGAACTCCTCATGCACGACCTTCACGGCCAGGCGCATGCCCGAGGTAGAGCGCGACAGGTGGACCACGCCCATGCCGCCGGAGCCGAGGCGGCCCTCGAGCCGGTATTGCCCCGCGTATTCCGGATGTTCCGCTTCCGGGTCCGTCCCGGGTCTCCGCACTGGCGGCATGACCAACCCCCGTATGTTCGTCCACAGCCGCAACTCGGTGAGCCTAGTCGATCCCTGTAACGAGGATGGCTCGGATTGCTAGCCTGCACTTGACAGAGCGTGAATCTTCACGGGGGAGTGCACATGGCCGAGAACAAACTTGACGCGCCGATGGACGATGCGGCCGGCGGGGCCGCGGTGGCGGGGACCGCCGTCGCAGCCAGCGACTTGATCTACTACTCCGTGGCGCCCGGAACCCGCCTCAACGTCAGGTCCGGCCCGGGAACCAGCTACCACATCGTCAAGGCCCTTCCCTATGACGCCAAGGTCCCGCTCTTCTGCCAGACGCCTGGGACCACGGTCAGCGGCTACTACGGCACCTCGAACATCTGGGACTGCATCGGCACCAACCAGTACGTCTCCGACGCCTACGTGCACACCGGCCGCGACGGGTACGTCACGTCGCGCTGCAGCTGACGCGGCGGCATCTCGCCGCGGCGTCCTGGATCGGTACTGCGGGAGGAATGTGTTGAGCAAGAGCAGGCGCGCGGCGCTCGTGAACGGTGCGGCCGCGATGGCCGGGGCGGTCTTCCTCGTCCTGGGAGGCGCCGCCGAAGCCGTGGCGGCCCCGAATCTCGTGTACTACCCGGTCGCTCCCGACGTACGGCTCAATGTCCGTACCGGGCCGGGGACGAATTACCAGATCGTCAAGATCCTGCCGTACGACCAGAAGGTGCCGATCTTCTGCCAGACGCCTGGCGAGACGGTCAGCGGCTACTACGGCACGTCGAACATCTGGGACCGGATCGGACCGAACGAGTACGTCTCCGATACCTATGTGCACACCGGCAGCGACGGGTACGTCGCCGGAAAGTGCGTCTGACGTATCGGCATCGCGTCACACCCATGTCCTTGATTCGTTCCGCGGGAGGAATGTGTTGAGCAAGAGCAGGCGCGCAGCGCTCGTGACTGGTGCGGCCGCGATGGCCGGGGCGGTTTTCCTCGTCCTGGGAGGCGCCGCCGAAGCCGTGGCGGCACCCAGCCTCGTGTACTACCCGTCAGCCCCCGGGGTGCGCGTCAACGTGCGCAGCGGACCGGGCACCAGTTTCCAGCTCCTGAGGACCCTGCCGTACGACCAGAAGATGCCGATCTTCTGCCAGACGCCGGGTGAGACGGTGAGCGGCTACTACGGCACCTCGAACATCTGGGACCGGATCGGCCCGGACCAGTACGTGGCCGACGTCAACATCCTGACCGGCAGCGACGGTTACGTCGCCCCACGCTGCACCTGACCGAGCCCGCACGGTGGGTCGCGCCCGTGTCCCACGGGGAAGAACAACCCCCATGACCACACAGCCGGCCCACCGCGTGCTCGCCCGGTCGTTCGACACCGTTGCCGCGCAGTACGCCGCGGCCCGCCCCGGTTACCCCGGAAAGCTGTTCGACGCCGTCGAGGAGATCGGCGGCCGTCCCTTCGCCGGGGCCACCGTCCTGGACGTGGGGGCCGGGACAGGGATCGCCACGGCGCTGATGCGGGCGCGCGGGGCGCACGTGACGGCCGTGGAGCCCGGGGCGGGGATGGCGGCGCAACTGCGGGCGGGTCAGCCCGAAGTGCCGCTGGTGCGTGCGGACGGGGACGCGCTGCCGTTCGCGTCCGGGGTGGCGGACTTCGTGACGTACGCCCAGGCGTGGCACTGGACGGACCCGGCGAAGTCCTCCCCCGAGGCGGTGCGGGTGCTGCGCCCGGGCGGCGCGCTCGCGCTGTGGTGGAACGTGCCGGACACCGGGGTCGCCTGGGTGCGGGACCAGGAGGAGCGGCTGGCCCGGGCGGTGCCCCGCTACCACGAGAACGGCCTGACGGGCACGGCGCAGGACATCCTCCGCTCGCTCGGCTCCCGTCTGGGGATGCGCACCGAGACCCGCGTCCTGCGCTGGTCGCGCACCGTCCCGCTGGACACGCACCTCACGATGCTGGGCAGCCGTTCCTACTTCGCCGTGCTCGCCCCGGGGGCCGCCCGCCGCATCCTCGACGACGAGCGGCGCGCGCTGCTCGCGCTCTTCCCGGACGGGCAGGTGGCCGAGCCGTACAAGGTCGACCTGACGGTGGCGGTGAAAAGACCTGGCCGGCGCTAGCCGGCCCGCCGCTTCCCCGCTACGGAGCCGACGACGCCGACCACGCCCGCGACGAGGACCCCTCGCCACAGGCCGTCCCAGAGGCTGCCGAAGAAGCCCTCCGAGGTCAGGATCTGGCGCATCACGACGTCGGCGACGAGCAGCATCCCGGCCGGCACCAGCGCGACGCGCCAGGGGTGGGCGGCCGCCCAGCGGCGTATGCGGCGGTCGGCGCGCGGGCCGCGGCCGGTCACCGCGCCGGCGCCGCCGACGAGGAAGAAGAGCATCAGCGCGACGGACACGGCGCCCGCGACGACGCCGAGCCCGAAGTCGCCGCTCAGGGCGGAGGCGGCGAGGGACACCCCGCCGCCGATCGCGCCGACGGCCGCCGCCGGGCGCCAGGGGCCGAGGGTGGCCGTAGCCACCGCGAGCTGCCGCTTCTCGGCTCCGGTCACGTCCCGGGATCCATCGGTAGAACGCCTCATATGGCCACGGTCACTCCGCTTCGTCCCCGAAGCCATAGGGGATGACCCTGAGACGGCCCGGAACCGTGCGTCAGGGGCGGCGCCCCCTCCCGCCCGGTCCCGGGCCGCCGTGTCACACCGGTGCGCCCTGCACCCGGACCGGCGTCACCCCCTCCTCGTTGTGCCGCTCGGCCCAGCCGAGCAGGGCCATGCCGCAGGCGTGGTCGAGGTGCCGCAGCCGGCGCAGGTCCAGTTCCATCGGGCGGTCGCGGGGTAGTGCCTCCAGCTGTTCCAACAGTTTGGGCAGCCGCAGGAAGGTGGCGTTGCCCAGGACGCGGACGACGATCGGGCCCTCACCCTTGTCGTGGATCTCCACATGGGTCTGCGAGGTCTCCCAGGCCGCCTTGACCACGGCCGTCAGCAGCCCGATGAGCACGCCCTCGAACATGTTGGTGACCACGATGCCCGTGGCGGTCACGATCAGGACGACGGCCTCGCCCCGGTGCTCGCGCCACAGCGGCACGATCTCCTTCACCGGTACGAGCTTCCAGCCGGCGTGCACCAGCACGCCCGCCAGCGTGGCCACCGGGATCACCCCGAGCGCGCCGGGGAGCAGCGCGGCGAACAGCAGCAGCCACAGGCCGTGCAGCACACGTGCCGCCTTCGTACGGGCACCCGCCTGAACGTTGGCGGCGCTGCGCACGATGACCGCGGTCATCGGCAGGGCACCGAGTGCCCCGCAGACGGCGTTGCCCGTGCCCTGCGCGATGAGCTCCTTGTCGTAGTCGGTGCGCGGCCCGTCGTGCAGCCGGTCCACCGCGGCGGCGCTGAACAGGCTCTCGGCGGAGGCGATCAGGGTGAAGGCCAGCACGGTCCCGATCATGGACAGACTCGCCAGCCCCGCGAACTGCCCGGCGCCCGGCGGCTGGACGACGTCGAGCAGCCCCGCCACCTCCACGCGTTCGACCGGCAGGTCGAACAGCACGGCCGCGCCCGTGGCCAGCGCGACCGCGGCCAGCGGCCCCGGCAGCAGCCGCGCTGCGCGCGGGATGCGGGGCCACAGGACGAGCACCGCGATGGTGCCGCCGCCGACGGCGAGCGCGGTGAGCGCCGTGGGGGAGACGACGGTGCCCGCGACCAGTCCGGGTAATCCGGCGATCTTCGCCGGGCCGCCGGCCGGTGCCGCGGTGTCGGTGAGGGCGTAGACCTGTCCGGCGATCAGCACCAGGCCGATGCCGGCCAGCATGCCCTGGACGACGGCGACGGAGATGGCCCGGAACCAGCGGCCGAGCCGGAGCACGCCCATGGCGAGCTGCAGCCCGCCGGCGCAGAGCACGAGCACGCCCAGGGAGGGCAGCCCGAACTCCTGGACCGCCTCGTAGACCAGGACGGTCAGCCCGGCGGCCGGGCCGGACACCTGGAGGCTGCTGCCGGGGAGTATGCCGGTCACGATGCCGCCGACGATGCCGGTGACCAGACCGAGTTCGGCCGGCACCCCTGAGGCGACGGCCACGCCCACGCACAGCGGCAGGGCGACGAGGAAGACGACGAGGGAGGCGGTGACGTCGGCGCGCAGCGACTGCGGACGGGGCAGTCGCGACGCGGCGCGGAGGAGGCGGCTCACCGGGTGGGGCTGGGGGTGAGGGAGCCGCGAGCGGGCCGGAGGGGCCGGACGGCCGGTGGGGGGAAGGGGGAACAGGAGGTGGGGGATGGGGGGATGAAGGTCTTCACGCGGGTGTCCTCCATTGCGCCCCGGCGCCGGTGTGGGCGGGGGCGTACGTGGTCGAGCAGTGTGGGGGGTCGGTCTCCCGGATCGCGGGCGCCGCGTACGAGTGCATGTGCGTGCACGTGGACGCGCGGGCGCCGGCGAGGACCCGGGCCGGGGTAGGGCCAGGGCCGCGGGCGACGACCGCGGTCAGGAGGGAAGAGCAGGCGGCAGGCCGTGCCTCAGCAGCGGAACGCGCCGTGGGCGACCGGTAGTTCTCCTGATCTGGAGAGGGGTACCGCCTGCCGGGCGGTCCGCGGCGCCGTCACGGCGGCGGACACCTGGGCGTCGTCCACCGGAACCGTCTCGTCGGTTCCGGTGCCGCCCCGCGGTGCGGATGCCGGGGCCGGGACGCTCACCGTCCCGGGCAGCACCAGGCGTATGCCGTTGCTCCCCTGCCTCCGTGCGAGGCAGTTGCGGGTCTCGGGCTCCGCGCGCGCCACCGTCGTGCCCGTGCCGCGGCCGGAGGCGGGAACGGGCTCGGCGGTGGCGCAGCCTATCGCCGCGAACAGGGAGAGCAGCAGTGCCGCCATGACGGCGACAGCACGCGCAACTCCCTTGGCCGATACCACAGGTGCCCCCGTTCGGATGCGTAGCCGCCCTTCATTTTGCGCAGACAGCCACTCCATTTTGCAAGCTCTTTAAGTAAACGGAGCGTAAATGATCCGTCACCCAAACGGATACACCTGCCGCTTCTTGACGCCCCGACACGCCCCGGAGCATTATTCACCGCATGATGAATAAAGCCGAGGAGTCCCGGGAACCGGGCCCCGGATCCGCCGTGCACGCCTCCGGGCTCACCGTCGTCCGCGGTGGCCGCACCGTCCTGGACGCCCTGGAGTTCACCGTCCCCCGAGGCGAGATCACCGGCCTGCTCGGCCCCAGCGGCTGCGGCAAGTCGACCCTCATGCGCGCCGTCGTCGGCACCCAGGCGGGTGTCACCGGCACCCTCGACGTCCTCGGCCTGCCCGCCGGCCACCGCGACCTGCGCCCCCGCATCGGCTACGTGACCCAGGCCGCCTCCGTCTACCTCGACCTGACCGTCCGCCAGAACCTCGCCTACTTCGCCGCCGTCCTCGGCGGCGACGCCCCCGGCCACGTCGAACGCGCCATCGTCGACGTCGACCTGACCTCCCACGCCACCGCCCTCGCCGGCAACCTCTCCGGCGGACAGCTGGGCCGCGTCTCCCTCGCCGTGGCGCTGCTCGGCACCCCGGAACTGCTCGTGCTCGACGAACCCACCGTGGGCCTCGACCCCGTCCTGCGCCGCGACCTGTGGGAGCTCTTCCACCGCCTCGCCGCCGAACGGGGCGCCACCCTCCTCGTCTCCAGCCACGTCATGGACGAGGCCGAGCGCTGCCACCGGCTGCTCCTGATGCGCGAGGGCCGCATCCTCGCCCAGGGCGCCCCCGACGCGCTCCGCGCACGCACCGGCGCCCCCACCGTCGAGGACGCCTTCCTCCGCCTCGTCGACGCGGCCGCCGGAAAGCTCCCCCACCAGGCCGAGGAGAACGTCCGATGAGCACGCGCCGCACCCTCGCCACCGCCCGCCGCGTACTGCTGCAACTGCGTCACGACCCGCGCACCATCGCCCTGATGGTCGTCGTGCCCTGCGTCCTGCTGACCCTGCTGTCCTGGGTGTACGACGCCAGCCCGCGCACCTTCGACACCGTCGGCGCCTCACTGCTGGGCATCTTCCCGCTCATCACGATGTTCCTGGTCACCTCGATCGCGACCCTGCGCGAACGCACCTCCGGCACCCTGGAACGCCTGCTGGCCATGCCGCTCGGCAAGGGCGACCTGCTCGCCGGGTACGCCCTCGCCTTCGGCGCCGTGGCCGTCGTCCAGGCCGCCCTCGCCACCGGGCTCGCCGTCCTCGCGCTCGGCCTCGACGTCACCGGCTCCGCCTGGCTGCTGCTCCTGGTCGCCCTCGCCGACGCCTGTCTCGGCACCGCCCTCGGGCTCTTCGTCAGCGCCTTCGCCGCCAGCGAGTTCCAGGCCGTGCAGTTCATGCCCGCCGTTCTGCTCCCGCAGATCCTGCTCTGCGGACTGCTCATGCCGCGCGACCGGATGCAGCCCGTGCTGGAGGCCATCTCCAACGTCCTGCCCATGTCGTACGCCGTCGACGGCATGCAGCAGGTGCTCACCCGCACCGGCGTCACCGGCGACTTCGTCCGCGACCTCGCCGTCGTCGCCGGCAGCGCCGCCCTCGCCCTCACCCTCGGCGCGGCCACGCTCCGCCGCCGTACGGCCTGATCCCCACGGGTGACCGCACCGTGGACGGCACGGCCTCCGGGCCGCCCACGGTGCGAGGATGGCGCCATGACGCAGAAAGTCGCGGTGCTCGGCACCGGCAAGATCGGTGAGGCCCTCCTGTCGGGCATGCTCCGTGCCGGCTGGAAGCCGGAGAACCTGCTGGTGACCGCGCGCCGCCCGGCCCGCGCCCAGGAGCTGCACGCCCGCCACGGCGTCGAATCGGTCTCCAACGAGGAGGCGGCCAAGACCGCCGACACCCTCATCCTCGCCGTCAAGCCCCAGGACATGTCCGCCCTCCTGGAGGAACTCGCCCCGCACGTCGCCGCCGACCGGCTGATCATCAGCGCCGCGGCCGGCGTGCCGACCTCCTTCTTCGAGGAGCGCCTCGCGGACGGCATCGCGGTCGTCCGCGTCATGCCCAACACCCCGGTCCTGGTCGACGAGGGCATGTCCGTCATCTCCGCCGGCAGCCACGCCGCCGAGGAGCACCTGCTGCGCACCGAGGAGATCTTCCAGCCGGTCGGCAAGACCCTGCGCATCCCCGAGTACCAGCAGGACGCGGCCACCGCCCTGTCCGGCTCCGGACCCGCGTACTTCTACTACCTGGTCGAGGCCATGACCGACGCCGGCATCCTCCTCGGCCTGCCGCGCGCCCAGGCCCACGACCTGATCGTGCAGTCCGCGATCGGCGCCGCCGTGATGCTGCGCGACAGCGGCGAGCACCCCGTCAAGCTCCGCGAGGCCGTCACCTCACCCGCCGGCACCACCATCAACGCCATCCGGGAACTGGAGAAGCACGGCGTGCGCCACGCCCTGATCGCCGCCCTGGAGGCCGCCCGCGACCGCAGCCGCGAGCTGGCCTCCGGCAACGGCTGACCGACCCGCCGGCCGGGGCCTGCGGACCCCCGCCGCCGGCACGTCCTCAGCCCGGCGGCAGCAGCCCGATCGCCCGGTAGGCCGCGTCCACCGTCGGCCGGGCCAGGGCCCGCGCCCGCGCGGCACCCTCCCTGAGCACCCCGTCCACATACCCGGGGTCGGCCACCAGCTCCGCGTGCCGCTCCCGCAAGGGCCGAAGCTCCTCCACCACCGCCTCGGCGGTGTCCTTCTTCAGGGCGCCGTACGAGTCGTACCCCGCCGCGAGGTCCTGCGGCGCCCGGCCGGTGCACGCCGCCAGGATCTCCAGCAGGTTCGCCACCCCGGGCCGCTCCTGCGGGTCGTACGCCACGTCCTGCCCGCTGTCCGTCACCGCTCGCAGCACCTTCCTGCGGACGACCTCCGGCTCGTCGAGCAGGTAGACGATCCCCGGACCGGTGTCCTCGGACTTCCCCATCTTCGACCCCGGGTCCTGCAGGTTCATCACCCGCGCCGCCACGTGCGGCAGCACCGCCCGGGGGACGGTGAACACGGGCCCGTACCGGTGGTTGAACCGCACCGCCAGATCCCGGGTCAGCTCCACGTGCTGCGCCTGGTCGTCACCGACGGGCACCTCGTCCGCCCCGTACGCCAGGATGTCCGCCGCCATCAGCACGGGGTACGTCAGCAGGGACAGCCGCACACTGCCGCCCCGCCGCTGCTCCCTGGCCGCCTTCTCCTTGTACTGCACCATCCGCCGCATCTCCCCGTCCGCGGCGGTGCATTCGAGGAGGTACGCCAGCCGGGTGTGCTCGTCCACATGGCTCTGCACGAAGAGCGTGCAGACCCGCGGGTCGAGGCCGGCCGCCAGCAGGAGCGTCGCCGCCTGCCGGCTCAGCCGCCGTACACGGGCCGGATCGTGCTCGACGGTGAGCGCGTGCAGGTCCACGACGCAGAAGAGCGACTCGGCCCGGTGCTGGTCCACAGCCGCCCACTGCCGCACGGCGCCCAGGTAGTTGCCCAGGGTCAGGTGCCCCGTCGGCTTGATCCCGCTGAAGACCCTCGTCATCGGTGTTCCTTCCGGCTGTGGGACCGCCGCGGTCGGCGGGCCGGAGCAGAAACACCTACGGCCGCCGAAGCGGCGGCCGTTGGATGCATGCGCTGGGTGGTCGGCCGCCGTCAGGCGGCCCACCACAGGTACGAGTGCGCATGCTCGGTCATGGCTCGAAGGTAACGCGCAAACCTGTTGACGGCCACAGGTTTGAAGCACCGTGGGGCGTGGTGTAGTGTTCTCTAGCTGCCTCGGACGGGGTCACCTTTCCAACGGCAGCCACTCAAGCCGCCCGGCGGCAAACCACTACCGCACGATCTCCCCCCGGGGACGATTTCGGCATGCCGAAATCCGAACCGAAAGGCTCGATTATGAACCGCCGGGGAAATCCGCTAACGTAGTGGACACGCCGGAAGGCGCGAAACGAAAAACCCCGCTCCAACAGGGGGCCGGAAACGAAGAGCGGAAACGCGAAACGGATCTGGTAAGGTTGGAGACAACGAAGGGAAAGCCCGGAGGGGCCGGTGAAACGGTCTCGAAGGAAGCTTCCGTTCCTTGAGAACTCAACAGCGTGCCAAAAGTCAACGCCAGATATGTTGATACCCCGTCCATCCGTTCGGATGGTCGAGGTTCCTTTGAAGAAAAACACAGCGAGGACGCTGGGCACGTCGGGATTATTCCTCCCGATGGTGCCGCTCTCGTGAAGACATTCACGGAGAGTTTGATCCTGGCTCAGGACGAACGCTGGCGGCGTGCTTAACACATGCAAGTCGAACGGTGAAGCCCTTCGGGGTGGATCAGTGGCGAACGGGTGAGTAACACGTGGGCAATCTGCCCTGCACTCTGGGACAAGCC
>NZ_CP109144.1:2997500-4192500 GCF_035918135.1 Actinacidiphila glaucinigra | reverse complement strand
ACCGAACCCACCAGGGTTGAAAACCTGGGGGATGACCTGTGGTTAGGGGTGAAAGGCCAATCAAACTCCGTGATAGCTGGTTCTCCCCGAAATGCATTTAGGTGCAGCGTCGTGTGTTTCTTGCCGGAGGTAGAGCACTGGATAGGCGATGGGCCCTACCGGGTTACTGACCTTAGCCAAACTCCGAATGCCGGTAAGTGAGAGCGCGGCAGTGAGACTGCGGGGGATAAGCTCCGTGGTCGAGAGGGAAACAGCCCAGAGCATCGACTAAGGCCCCTAAGCGTACGCTAAGTGGGAAAGGATGTGGAGTCGCACAGACAACCAGGAGGTTGGCTTAGAAGCAGCCACCCTTGAAAGAGTGCGTAATAGCTCACTGGTCAAGTGATTCCGCGCCGACAATGTAGCGGGGCTCAAGCGTACCGCCGAAGTCGTGTCATTGCAGCATTACTCCCAACGGAGGCTGTGATGGGTAGGGGAGCGTCGTGTGCCGGGTGAAGCGGCCCTGTAAGGGAGTCGTGGACGGTTCACGAGTGAGAATGCAGGCATGAGTAGCGATACAAGAGTGGGAAACTCTTGCGCCGATTGACTAAGGGTTCCTGGGTCAAGCTGATCTGCCCAGGGTAAGTCGGGACCTAAGGCGAGGCCGACAGGCGTAGTCGATGGACAACCGGTTGATATTCCGGTACCCGCTTTGAAGCGCCAGCGCTGAACCCTCTGATGCTAAGCCCGTGAAGCCGCCCTTGATCTCTTCGGAGTGATGGGGAGTGGTGGAGCCGGTGACCCGAGGTGGTAGTAGGTGAGCGATGGGGTGACGCAGGAAGGTAGTCCAGCCCGGGCGGTGGTTGTCCCGGGGTAAGGGTGTAGGCCGAGTGGTAGGCAAATCCGCCACTCATTGAGGCTGAGACCTGATGCCGAGCCGATTGTGGTGAAGTGGATGATCCTATGCTGTCGAGAAAAGCCTCTAGCGAGTTTCATGGCGGCCCGTACCCTAAACCGACTCAGGTGGTCAGGTAGAGAATACCGAGGCGTTCGGGTGAACTATGGTTAAGGAACTCGGCAAAATGCCCCCGTAACTTCGGGAGAAGGGGGGCCATTGCTGGTGAGGGGATTTACTTCCTGAGCTGGTGGTGGCCGCAGAGACCAGCGAGAAGCGACTGTTTACTAAAAACACAGGTCCGTGCGAAGCCGTAAGGCGATGTATACGGACTGACGCCTGCCCGGTGCTGGAACGTTAAGGGGACCGGTTAGCTCCATTTCGGTGGGGCGAAGCTGAGAACTTAAGCGCCAGTAAACGGCGGTGGTAACTATAACCATCCTAAGGTAGCGAAATTCCTTGTCGGGTAAGTTCCGACCTGCACGAATGGCGTAACGACTTCTCGACTGTCTCAACCATAGGCCCGGTGAAATTGCACTACGAGTAAAGATGCTCGTTTCGCGCAGCAGGACGGAAAGACCCCGGGACCTTTACTATAGCTTGATATTGGTGTTCGGTTCGGCTTGTGTAGGATAGGTGGGAGACTGTGAAGCGGTGGCGCCAGCCATTGTGGAGTCGTCGTTGAAATACCACTCTGGTCGTGCTGGATGTCTAACCTCGGTCCGTGATCCGGATCAGGGACAGTGTCTGGTGGGTAGTTTAACTGGGGCGGTTGCCTCCTAAAGAGTAACGGAGGCGCCCAAAGGTTCCCTCAGCCTGGTTGGCAATCAGGTGTTGAGTGTAAGTGCACAAGGGAGCTTGACTGTGAGACTGACGGGTCGAGCAGGTACGAAAGTAGGGACTAGTGATCCGGCGGTGGCTTGTGGAAGCGCCGTCGCTCAACGGATAAAAGGTACCCCGGGGATAACAGGCTGATCTTCCCCAAGAGTCCATATCGACGGGATGGTTTGGCACCTCGATGTCGGCTCGTCGCATCCTGGGGCTGGAGTCGGTCCCAAGGGTTGGGCTGTTCGCCCATTAAAGCGGTACGCGAGCTGGGTTTAGAACGTCGTGAGACAGTTCGGTCCCTATCCGCTGTGCGCGTAGGAGTCTTGAGAAGGGCTGTCCCTAGTACGAGAGGACCGGGACGGACGAACCTCTGGTGTGCCAGTTGTCCTGCCAAGGGCATGGCTGGTTGGCTACGTTCGGGAGGGATAACCGCTGAAAGCATCTAAGCGGGAAGCCTGCTTCGAGATGAGGACTCCCACCCCCTTGAGGGGTTAAGGCTCCCAGTAGACGACTGGGTTGATAGGCCGGATGTGGAAGCCCAGTAATGGGTGGAGCTGACCGGTACTAATAAGCCGAGGGCTTGTCCATAGGTTGCTCGCGTCCACTGTGTAGTTCTGAAACAACGAACCCCGGCCCCCTGCTGTTTTGTGGGGTGGCTGGTGCCGGTTCGTACAGTTTCATAGTGTTTCGGTGGTCATAGCGTTAGGGAAACGCCCGGTTACATTCCGAACCCGGAAGCTAAGCCTTTCAGCGCCGATGGTACTGCAGGGGGGACCCTGTGGGAGAGTAGGACGCCGCCGAACAATTATTGGCCTCAGCCCCTGAGTTTCGACTCGGGGGCTGAGGCTTTTTTGCGTTCAGCGCACTCCGGTCCAGATGACCGGCTTCAGTACGTCGTCGCGGACGGCGCAGCCGCCCACCCTGCCGTCGTCCGCGGCGGCGAAGGCATCCGCGTCGCCGTCCTCCTGGAGGCGGGGCAGGGCGCGGATCGGGCCCGTGCCGGTCCAGAACTCGGCGGTGCCGGGCGGGTATCCGGGAGGAGAGCCGAAACTGGTCGGGGCGCCGCCGACGACGAGGCCCGTGGTGGGGCTGACCGCACGGAAGTAGCCCTCGTCGTAGTAGCCCGGCAGGCCGGGGACCCGTACGCCGTCCGCGGTGTACGGCGCGTCCCAGTAGGTCTCGTACTGGCTGTCGGAGAAGAAGTCGCCGGCGCTGCCCACGATGCGGCCATGGTCGTCGACGGCGGCGGGGGCGTACGACACGCCCTCGGGAAGCTCGGTGGGCATCAGGCGTTGAGCCGGCCCGGCGGTTCCGCCGGGCCAGACCACGGCGCCGTTGGTGTCGGTGCCGACGACCGTGCCGGCGTTGTTGATGCCGACGGCGCTCGTCACGTGGGCGAACGGACTGGAAGACGGCAGTTCGCGCTCCACGGCGGTGCGGTGCCAGACGTACGCCGTGTGGTTCTCGCCCGTGCCGACGATGCGGCCGTGGTCGTTGACGCCGTTCGCGGTGAGGCTGTTCGGGAGGATCCTGGCGGTGCGCCAGCCACGCCGGTAGCTGAAGCCGACGGCGTGGCCCGGTCCGGGGAAGAGCACGGTGCCGGCCATCAGCCCGTGCCGGTTGACGGCGCGGACCTCGCCGGTTCCGAAGCCGTACCCGGCCGGGAACGGGACGCGGTGGACGGTGCGTCCCGTCCAGTACACCGGGACGTTGGCGCTGGATCCGCCCGCGAGGCCCGCGCGGCCCAGGGCGTGGACCTGTCCGTTGCCGCCGGGGAGTGTGTCGAGGACGCGGATGCGCGGTCCGGCCGCGACCGCGGCGGCGGCCGCGGAGGAGGCAGGGGCGACGAGAGCGGTCAGGCCCGCCCCGGTGAGTGTGAGGAAGCTTCGGCGTCTCAAGGATCTCCCCTCCCGCCGGGACGCGGTGCCCCGTCGGCCGTCCATGATGGGCGAGAGGCGCCGGCGGACGGGCGGATTCAGCCCGGACCGGCCGGATCCGGTGCCCGACTACAGTGGGGCGGTGCGCTACGACCTGGTCATCTTCGACAACGACGGCGTGCTCGTGGACAGCGAGCCGCTCTCCAACCGCATCCTGGCGGGCCTGCTGACGGAGCTGGGCCACCCCACCACCTATGAGGAGTCCGTCCGCGACTACATGGGCGCGGCGATGCACCGCGTGCACGACCTGGTGGCGGAGCGCACGGGGCAGCGGCTGCCGGAGGACTTCGACGCCACGTACTACGCGCGGGTCTTCGAAGGCTTCCGGCGTGAACTGGAGCCGGTGCCGGGCGTGGTGACGCTGCTGGGGAAACTGGCGGCGGACGGGGTGCCGTACTGCGTCGCGTCCTCCGGCAGCCACGAGCGGATCCGGGTCGCGCTGAAGACGACCGAGTTGTACGGGTACTTCGGCGAGGAGCGGATCTTCAGTTCGCAGGACGTGGGACGCGGGAAGCCGGCGCCGGACCTGTTCCTGCACGCGGCGCGCACGATGGGCGTGGCGCCGGAGCGGTGCGCGGTGGTGGAGGACAGCCCGCTCGGTGTGCGTGCCGCGGTGGCGGCCGGGATGGACGCGTACGCGTTCACGGCGATGACGCCTGCGGAGAAGCTGGCGGGGGCGCGGGAGCTGTTCGCGGACATGGCGGAGCTGCCCGCGAAACTGTTCGTGTGATCGATCTACCCGTCCGTAGCCCGCGGCCCTACGCTGCACGCTCATGGAGGGCTTCGACGGCGGTTTGCGTCATGGACGGGCCTCGTTGGCCGTCGGTTTCTTCGCGCAGGGGGCGGCCTTCGCGCTGCTGGTGACCCGGATCCCGGCGCTGCAGGACCGGTACGGCGTCAGTGACGCGCTGCTGCCCGCGTTCCTTGCCGCGGTGCCCGTGCTGGCGGGCGTGGGGAGCGTCGCCACCGAGCACCTGGTGAAGCGGGTGCGGCCGAGCGTGGTGCTGCGCTGGGTGCAGCCGGTGGTGTGCCTGGCGCTGCTGGGCGCCGGTGCGGGCGACGCGCTGTGGCAACTGGCGGCGTCGCTGGCCGTGTTCGGGATATGCGTCGGCGCCCTGGACGCGTCCATGAACATGCTCGGGGTGAGCCTGCAGCGCGCGTACGGGCGCAGCATCATGCTGGGCTTCCACGCCGCGTACAGCCTCGGCGGCATCCTGGGGGCGTCGCTGGCCTGGGCGGGAGCGCACTGGCACCTGTCGCTGGCGGTGCTGTACGGGCCGGTGGTGGCGGTGCTGATCCCGCTGACGCTGGTCGCGAGCCGCTGGTACGTCGACCAGAAGACGGAGGCCCGGGGCGGGGCGGCCACAGCCGCCGAGGCTCCTGTGGCGATGCGGCTGCTGCTCCCGCTCTGCCTGGTGATGGCGTTCGCGTACATCGGTGACTCCACCGTCTCCAACTGGAGCGCGAAGTACCTGCAGGACGTGCTCGGCGGCTCCGAGCAGCTGGCCACCGTCCCGTACAACGTCTACATGGTCACCACCCTGCTGGGCCGCTCGGTCGGCGACCTCGGTGTGCGGCGGTTCGGGGCGGCCGCGGTGGTGCGCACGGGCGCGCTGGTGGCGGCGGCGGGCTTCGCGGTGGTCGCGGCCGCGCCGGGCGCATGGGTGGGGATGGCGGGCTTCACGCTGCTGGGCCTGGGGCTGTGCGTGATCGTGCCGCAGACCTTCGCGGCCGCCGGGCGGCTGTTCCCGGGGGCTTCGGACACGGCGATCGCGCGGCTGAACATCTTCAACTACGTGGGTTTCCTGGTCGGTTCCCCCCTGGTCGGGGCCCTGGGTGACGCCTGGAGCTACCGGGGCGCGATGCTCGTGCCGATGGTGCTGGTGGCGGCGACGCTGCTGTACGCCCGCTCGTTCGGGACGGAGCCCGCCCGATACGGTGTCGACCATGAGCGGCCGCGCACAGCTGATGTGGGACGAGCAGGTAACGGGCTATGACTTCGGTCGCGGCCACCCGATGGACCCGGTGCGGCTCGCACTGACCATGGGGCTGGTCCGGGCCCTCGGACTGGACCGGGCGCTCACCGTCACCGCGGCCCCCGCGGCCGGAGACTCGACGCTGCGCCTGGTGCACGACGCGGAGTACGTGGCGGCGGTGCGCCGTGCCTCCGCCGACCCCAAGGCCATGACGGAACTGGCGTACGGCCTCGGCACCGAGGACACCCCGGCGTTCGCGGGCATGCACGAGGTCTCGGCGCTGATCGCGGGCCAGTCGGTCGGGGCGGCCGAGGCGGTGTGGCGCGGCGAGGTGGCGCACGCGGTGAACTTCGCGGGCGGGCTGCACCACGCGATGCCCGGGATGGCCTCGGGCTTCTGCGTCTACAACGACGCCGCGCTGGCCGTCGCCCGGCTGCTGGAGCTGGGCGCGGAGCGCGTCGCGTACGTGGACGTGGACGTGCACCACGGGGACGGCGTGCAGACCGCCTTCTGGGACGACCCGCGCGTGCTGACGATCTCGCTGCACGAGCACCCCCGCACGCTCTTCCCGCAGACCGGCTGGCCGGAGGAGACCGGGGGTCCGGCGGCGGAGGGCGGCGCGGTGAACGTGGCGCTGCCGGCCGGCACCGGGGACGAGGGCTGGCTGCGGGCGTTCGACGCGGTCGTCCCCGAGGTGCTCGCGGCCTTCCGGCCGCAGGCGCTGGTGACCCAGCACGGCGCGGACACGCACTTCGAGGACCCGCTGGCGCACCTCGCCGTGAGCCTGGACGCGCAGCGGGCCGTGGCGGAGGCGCTGCACGGCCTGGCGCACGAGCACGCCGAGGGCCGGTGGGTCGCCCTGGGCGGGGGCGGTTACGCGGTGGTGGACGTGGTGCCCCGGACGTGGACGCACCTGGTGGGCATCGCCGCGGGGCAGCCGGTCGCGCCGGAGACGGCGACGCCCGAGGAGTGGCGGGCGGAGGTGTACCGCAGGACGCGCCAGATGGGGCCGCTGCGGATGACGGACGGTCGCGACGCGGCGTTCAGCGGTTTCCACGACGCGGGGTACGACCCGGCGGACCGGCTGGACCAGGCGATCCTGGCGACCCGGCGGGCGGTCTTCCCGCTGCACGGGCTGCTGCCCTAGTGAGGCGCGACCGGATCCCCGCGAGAACGGGGTCAGGCGCCGGCGCGCAGGAGCCGCGCCGCGCGTTCCGCGATGGCGTAGACGGTGGCGTCGGTGTCGGCGGAGACCGGGCCCGGCATCACGGACGCGTCGGCCACGCGCAGGCCGTCGACGCCGCGGACCCGCAACTCGGGATCGACGACGGCGTACGCGTCGGTGCCGATGCGGCAGGTGCCGGCGTAGTGGTTGCAGGAGCGCAGGTTGCGGCGGAGGTAGGCGCGCGCTTCGGTGGCGCCGGTGGTGTCCGGGCCGGGGAGGACCTCCTCGCCGTACCACTTCGCCAGGGCGGGGGAGGCGGCGAGCTCCCGGGCGGCGTCCAGGCCCCGCGCCATGGCGTCGAGGTCGCGGACGTCTGCGTAGTAGCGGGGGTCGATGAGCGGTGGCGCGCCGGGGGCGGTGCCGGAGAGCCGGACCGTTCCGTGGCCGTGCGGCGCCATGAGGGCGACCATGATCGTCCAGCCTTCGCCGACGGCGGGCCCGGGCAGGCTCTCCTCGCGGATCGGGACGTCGGAGATGTGCAACTGCACGTCGGGGCCCGGAGTTTCGGGCCCGGTGCGGATCAGGCCCTGGACCTCGCCGTGGTTGTTGGCGCCGGGCGGAACGGGGCGGGCGGATCGTACGACGACGCCGGAGAGCACGTGGTCCAGCAGGTGGGAGCCGACGCCCGGCAGATGCACGGCGGTGGGGATGCCCCAGTGGCGCAGGTGGTTGCGGGGGCCGATGCCCGAGAGCATGAGCAGCTGCGGGGTGCCGACCGCGCCCGCGGCCAGGACGACCTGCCCCGACGGGGAGCGACGGGCCGTGCGGGGCTCGCCGTCGACGGCGTACTCCACGCCCGTGCAGCGGTCGCCGGCCAGGAGCACCCGGTGCGCTAGGGCTCCGGTGGCCACGTGGAGGCCCGGTTGGTGCAGCGCCGGGCGCAGGTATGCCGTGGCGGAGTCCTGGCGTACGCCGTCGGCGATGCTGAGGTCGCCCCAGCCGAACCCCTCCTCCAGGCCGCCGGTGAGGTCGCGCGCCTCGCGATGGCCCGCTTCGAGCGCGGCGCGCAGGAAGTCGCGGGCGAGCGGGTGGCGGTCGGTGGCCGGGCCGACCCGCAGGGGGCCGTTCATGCCGCGCAGTTCCGGGTCGCGGTCCGGGACGCCGGTCAGGTCCTCGCTGCGGCGGAAGCAGGGCAGCAGGTCGTCCCAGCCCCAGCCGTCGGCGCCCTCGGCGGCCCAGGCGTCGTAGCCGGAGCGGTGGCCGCGCAGGAAGTTCATGGCGTTGACGGCCGAGCTGCCGCCCAGGCCGCGGCCGCGGGGCCACGGTACGACGAGGCCGGTCTCGGTCTGCGGCACGGTGCGGTCCGCCCAGTCGAGCCGGGTGCCGAGCAGGCTCGGCCAGGCCGCGGGGACGGAGACCCGCGGGGGGCGGTCGGCTCCGCCGGCCTCGAGGAGCAGCACACGGGCCGCGTCGTCCTCGCAGAGGCGGGCGGCGAGCACGCATCCCGCGGTTCCCGCCCCCACCACGATGTAGTCGAACTCGTCTGCGCCGGCGGAGGTGTCGGCAACGGGGACCCTCCCGTCGCTTTCGCGCGCCATGCCTGAATTGTACGGAGGGCTCCGCCGGGAGCGCCGACCCGAACAACCGCCCCTCGGGAGTGATGTTCGGGCCGTTCCGGCACGTGAGGGGGACGAGGAGGGTCACCATCGGCACGTGGTGACTGTTGCCGCGCTGCGGGCGCATCTGGTGGGGGCGGGGATCGCGGGGGTCGTGGCGACACCGCGGGAGAAGAGCCTGCGCAGCTATCGGCTGTTCGTGGCGGGCGATCCGCGGCAGACCCTGGGGCTGGAGCCGGCGCGGCCCTGGACGCAGTCCGGTCTTCTGCGGTTGATGGCCGACCGATGTGGGGTTTCGCCTGACCCGGGGCACACTTCCGGGCAGGATGTGATCGACCCGGACCGCACGCTGGCGGGGCTCGAGGCCTTCGCCGTCCGGCTGAAGGAGGCCGCGCAGCGCAGGGAGCCCGTACTCATCGGTACTGGTCACCCGCATCGTCTGCTCGGGTTCTACGCCGGATTGGCGGCCGCCCTGTCGGCGGCGGGATGTCCTGTCCTCACCCCATCGCATGGCCGATGTATCGACATGGCGACGCAATTCGGCCTACGCACGTACAACCTCTGGTACGTAGGGGGAGTCGCGACGGTCCGGGATGCGCCGGGTGAGGGCGCCCGTGGTGCGCCGGCGGTACACACGCACTCCCCGCTCCCGGTTCGGGCCGCGCTGGCCGGCGCGGCAGGACGCGGGGGGCTGCTGCCGAGCCTCGTGGTGGGAGACCACGGCTGGGTCTGCGGAGCAGGTCAGCTGGGCATCGAGGCCATCGGACTGGCCGATTCGGACGACCCGGCGGTTTTTGTGGCCGAGACGGAGGGCAGGGTCTCGGCCGTGGTTCCGCTTGATGACGCTGTGCGGTCCGATTACTACCGACCGCTTACGCGCTATGTACTCAATCGAGCGTGTCTGTCACAGTAGTCAACCGATCGCTACTCCTCTTCCCCACTTGCATCATGCGCACCTAATCTGGGGAGGAGCGCACGTGCGAGAGGGAGTCACCGGAGGGGAAGCCGGTGCCCGTCATGTGCGGAAGGTTCAGGTGTGTCATGGCTTCAAGCGAGAGGCCTCTCAACGAGGTCGTGTTCCTGACCGTGGCAGAGGTCGCCGCGGTGATGCGAGTTTCCAAGATGACCGTGTACCGGCTGGTGCACAGCGGTCATCTGCCGGCGATCCGGGTGGGGAGGTCCTTCCGGGTGCCGGAGCAGGCCGTCCATGACTATCTTCGGGAGTCCTACGTGGGGGTGGGGGAAACTGCCTGACGACCGCCTCGGTTTCTGCTCGGCGCTTGCGGACGGGTAGGCTGAGCCGACGTAGGTCGTGTGGGCTCGGACGCCCCGCACCGAGTGAAAACGAAGCGAGGGTAGTCGTGGGCTCTGTCATCAAGAAGCGGCGCAAGCGTATGGCCAAGAAGAAGCACCGCAAGCTGCTGAAGCGTACGCGTGTGCAGCGTCGCAACAAGAAGTAAGCGAGCTACGCGTCGCACTTCGCTGCCCTCCCGCCCCCACGGACCGTGGGGGCGGGAGGGCAGCGGCGTTCCCGGGGGCCGGGCCCTCCTTGACGGTGCCCGTACGTTCGGGCGTCATCACGGCGCAACAACGAACCGATACGGTGCGTACATGCGGTGCGAGGGAAGGCGCTGATCTTGGGCAAAGTGGTGCTGGTGACCGGAGTCGCCCGCCAGCTCGGCGGCCGGCTGGTACGACGTGTGATGCGCGACCCCGACGTCGACCGGGTGATCGCGGTCGACACGATGCCGCCCACGCACCAACTGGGCGGCGCCGAATTCGTCCGTGCCGACATCAGGCACCCGATGATCGCGAAGGTGCTGGCGGAGCACTCGGTGGACACGGTGGTCCACATGGACGTCAGCGGCACGCTGCCCGGTCGCAGCAGCCGGACCGCGGTCAAGGAGACCAACGTCATCGGCACGATGCAGCTGCTCGGCGCCTGCCAGAAGGCCCCGACGGTGCGCCGCCTGGTGGTGAAGTCCACCACGAGCGTGTACGGCTCCGCGCCCCGCGATCCCGCGGTCTTCACCGAGTCCATGCCGCCCAAGTCGCTGCCCAGCGGCGGCTTCGCCAAGGACGCGGTCGAAGTCGAGGGATATGTGCGCGGCTTCGCACGGCGCCGCCCGGACGTTGCCGTATCGGTTCTGCGGTTCGCCAACATCCTGGGCCCGCGGGCCGACACGCCCCTCGCCGAGTACTTCGCGCTGCCGGTGCTGCCGACGGTGTTCGGCTACGACCCGCGGCTGCAGTTCGTCCACGAGGACGACGTCATCGACGTTCTCATGCTGGCCCTGCGCGACGAGCGCAACGGGACGATCAACAGCGGCACGTTCAACATCGCCGGTGACGGGGTGCTCCTGCTGTCGCAGACCGCGCGACGGCTCGGGAAGCCCACGGTGCCGGTGCTGCTGCCCGCGGTCACATGGGTGGGGCAGATGCTGCGCACCGCCGGCGTCACCGACTTCTCGCGCGAGCAGATCCGGTTGCTCACCCACGGCAGGGTCGTGGACACCACGCAGATGCGCGAGACGCTCGGTTTCGCCCCGAAGTACACCACCGCCGAGACCTTCAGCGACTTCGCCCGCAGTCGCGGCCCCGGCCTGCTGCCGCCCGATCGGCTCGCGGAGGCCGTCGACCGGCTCGCCGCGCTGGTCCCCGCGGGCGGCCCCCGAGGACTGAGCTCGTGAGCACTGCTGCGAGGAGGAACCGCACCATGGCGGACGCCAAGGTCATCCCGTTCGACGAGGACACGCGGACGCGGAGGGGGGCGCCGCGCTCGCGCGGGCGCGCCGCGGCCCGCGGCAAGGCGGGCGGCGACGCCGGGAACGCGGTGGCCGCGCTGCCGGTCGAGGAGCGGACCACGCGTGCCGCGGACGAGGCCGACGCCGTTCAGGGCGCCGTGACGGCCTCCGCGGACACCCCGGGCACCGGTGGTGCGGATGGGGCGTCCGAGGGCGCACAGGCCGCTCCGGAGGGCGCTGAGGGGCATCCCGGCGGCACCCCGGGCAGTACTCCGGGAGGCCCGGGCGGCCCGCTGGCGGCGGCGCTCGGCTCCGCCGCGGACCGGCTGCTGGGGGCACCCTGGGAGCGCCGGGTGGCGCACGGCCTGGCCTTCCTGCGCCGCCGGATCACCGGCGACTACGAGGTCGACGACTTCGGCTACGACGAGGAGCTCACCGACCAGGTCCTGATGTCGCTGCTCCGGCCGCTGTACGAGTCGTACTTCCGGGTCGAGGTGAAGGGCATCGAGAACATCCCGGCCGAGGGCGGCGCCCTGGTGGTGGCCAACCACTCCGGGACGCTGCCGATGGACGGCCTGATGATGCAGGTCGCCGTCCACGACCACCACCCCGCGGGTCGGCACCTGCGACTGCTGGCGGCGGACCTGGTGTTCATGCTGCCGCTCGTCAACGAGCTGGCCCGCAAGGCCGGGCACACCCTGGCCTGCGCGGAGGACGCCCAGCTGCTGCTCGAACGCGGTGAGGTCGTCGGTGTGATGCCCGAGGGCTTCAAGGGGCTGGGGAAGCCCTTCTCCGAGCGCTACAAGCTGCAGCGCTTCGGGCGGGGCGGTTTCGTCGCGACCGCGCTCAAGACCGGGGTGCCGATCGTGCCGTGCTCCATCGTGGGCGCGGAGGAGATCTACCCGATGATCGGCAACGCGAAGACGGTGGCCCGGCTGCTGGGCTTCCCGTACGTCCCGATGACGCCGACGTTCCCGTGGCTGGGGCCGCTGGGCATGGTGCCGCTGCCGACGAAGTGGACGATCCAGTTCGGCGAGCCGATCCCCACGGACGGCTACGCGCCGGAGGCGGCCGAGGACCCGATGCTGGTCTTCAATCTGACCGACCAGGTGCGGGAGACGATCCAGCACACCCTCTACAAGCTGCTGGTGCAGCGCCGCTCGGTGTTCTTCTAGAGCTTCGGCCTCCGGGGCTGCCGCCGGCTCGCGGGGGCCGGAACCCGTGGTGGGCCGGGGCGTGACGCTCCGGCCCACCACGTGAGGTGCCTGCTCAGTCGTCCCTGTCGTCCTCGGCGCTGAGCCCGAGGCCCGGGAGCAGTCCGGGCAGCAGCGGCGGGAGGGTGACCGACGGCTGGGTGCCGTCGCCGCCGGGGTAGCTGCCGCTCGGCGTGGGGTCGAGCAGATCGCCCGTGCCGCCGATGAGGCCGCTGTCCGCGCTGCGGGAGGCCGACGGGCTGGCCTTGTCGCCGCCGCGCTCGTCGGCCGAGCCGCTCGCGGAGCCGCTGACCGAGGGCGAGGGGCCCCGGGTGCCGCCGACGGAGCGGTTTCCGCCGCCCGGGACACCGCGGCCGTCACTGTGGCCGGCGCCTGTGTCGGGCGGCAACAGCTTCTGCAGCGGCGCCACTTCGTCCTCTATGGCGTCGAAGACGGAGGTGACCTTGTTGCCCACGTCGTCGAGCCGGGAGGGCAGCCGGCCGCGCAGCTCCGTCCAGCCCCTGCGGTGGTTGCTGGAGAACGCGGAGAGCGTCTCGATCGGCCGCAGCGAACCGTCCTTGCGGTACGCGGCGGCGAGCAGCCGATGGCCCTCGGAGGCCTCCTGCTGCATCCCGGACAGCGCCCTGCGGATCTCGCCCACGGACTCGTCGTCGAGATCGCCGCCCCGGCCGCGTTCCATGAGGCGGCGGGCCTCCTGGAGCCGGGTGGAGGCGAGGTCGAGATAGACCTTGCCACGGTCGGCGTCGTCGTCGGCGAGGTTGAGGCGCATGTCCTCCATGCCCCGTTTGAGGCCGTAGAGGGTGTCGCCGGGCAGCGCGTCCGTGCTCGCGGCGGCGACGCCGCCGAGGGCACCGGCCGCCACGCCCACGGAGAGGCCGCCGGCGGCGAGCCTGCGCGACCACGCCGAGCGCGGCTTCAGTTTGCCGAGACCGCGGCCGCCGGCGCGGTGCGCGCCCCGTCCGCCGTCACGCTGTACGGGAACCGTCAGGGTGCCGTCGGCGAGCGCGGCCTCCATGGCCGCGATCAACTGGGCACGCTGGACGGTCTTGGTCTCCGGGTCCAGCATCGGCCGCGGAACGTCCTGCAGGGCGTCCGCGAGGGCCAGGAACGTGTCCTGGTCCGGATCCGCATGCCGGTCCGCGGCGTGGGCGCCGTGCTGTACGCCGGCACCCGTCTGGGGGCCTTCGCCCTCGAGGGCGTCGGCGAAGGCGTTGGCCCGCCGGTGCGCCGTTGGATTCGCGATCACGGGCGGCACCTCCTCTCGTCATCCACCTCGACTCCCCGTAGTGCCTTCAAGGTTGTGCACCTTGAGCCTTTCCACCCGATCGAGTGATCGGAAGCGGGCAGGGCACGGCATTGGGGGGTCCGCATGTGATGCAACGAGTGCCGCCCGAGTTGGGTTACGCAGTCATGATGATCGGACCGTGGAGGCAGTCGCAAGATGAAGATCCATCCATCGCGCTCATCGCGCGTCGTCGGGGAGCAGCCGGGCGAGGGTCCGTACGGCCCGGTACTGCAGGGTCTTGATCGCGCCTTCGTTCTTGCCCATGATGCGGGCCGTCTCCGCGACCGAGAGCCCCTGCAGGAAGCGCAGCGTCACGCACTCCTGCTGCTGGGGGTTGAGCTTGCGCACGGCCCTGAGCAGCGACTCGTTGGACAGCGCCTCCAGGACGCAGTCCTCCGGGCTGGGCTCGACCTCGTTGGCGTCGAGCATCTCCCCGGTGGTCACCTCCAGCCGGAACCGGCTGGACTTGAAGTGGTCGGCCACCAGGTTGCGCGCGATGGTGACCAGCCACGCGCCGAAGTCACGGCCCTGCCAGGTGAAGGTGCCGATCCGGCGCAGGGCGCGCAGGAAGGTCTCGCTGGTCAGGTCCTCGGCGGTGGCCTTTCCCCCGACGCGGTAGTAGATGTAGCGGTAGACCGTGTCGGAGTAGTGGTCGTACAGCCGCCCGAAGGCCTCGGTCTCACCGGCCTGGGCGCGCTCGACCAGGTCCATCATGCGTCCGCTGTCGCTGTCGGCCGCCGGCCGGCGCGGGGTGGCGCCCGTTGACCGGTCGGTCTGCTGGGCATTGCGGGATCGTCTGCCGACCGTGGCCCGGCCGTCGGCCAGCGCGTAGGCGCGGCCGGCGGGCGCTGCCGCCGTGGCGAGTGCGGGGACGGGCACGGCGTACGCGGGGACGACGCGCAGCAGGTGCTCAGCCACCAGTGCGCGCAGCGTAGCCAGGCCAGAGGCGTCAACCCCGGTGTGTGGGTACACGGGACTCCCAGAGGCAGAACTTCCATCACGTGCAGTACGGAACCGTTCACCCGTCGTAGCGACGTGTGGGTACCGGCTTGCGTTTGAGGAGAATAACGCTTCGTACAGGCGACGCTACACCGAGTTGCTGAAATCGTCGGTTCCGCCCACTCTCTGGCGGAATGGTGATCGAGTAATTATCGAACACTGAAACGGTGTTGACCACATAGCGTCGTGAAATGCTCGCGTGGAGAGCGTGTTGTGGCTGTGTGGCTCACCGTGAACTGACGGGGCGCCAGAGGGGGACCCGGGCGTGTCGCCCGTGTCCCTAGCGGCGACGGCGCTGCAGGGCCATCGCGGCGGCCGCACCGCCCGCCACGGCGCCCACGCCGGCGGCCGCCGGGATGCCGATCTTCGCCGCCTTGCGGCCCGTACGGTAATCACGCAGCCGCCAGCCCTTTTCGCGTGCGTGCTTGCGCAGACGCGTATCAGGATTGATCGCGTATGGATGTCCTACGAGCGACAGCATCGGGATGTCGTTCGACGAATCGCTGTACGCGGCGCAGCGCGAGAGTTCGAGTCCCTCCGCGCCGGCGAGCGCCTTCACGGCCTCGGCCTTGGAGGGGCCGTGCAGCGGCTCGCCGACCAGCCGGCCGGTGTAGACGCCGTCGACGTGCTCGGCGACGGTGCCGAGGGCGCCGGTGAGGCCGAGCCTGCGGGCGATGATCGTGGCCGTCTCCACCGGGGCGGCCGTCACCAGCCAGACCCGCTGGCCGGCGTCGAGGTGGGCCTGGGCGAGCGCGCGGGTGCCGGGCCAGATCTTGTCCGCCATGTACTCGTCGTAGATCTCCTCGCCGATGGACATGAGTTCCTCGACGCGGTGCCCCTTGATGATCGTGAGCGCGCTCTCCCGCACCTCCTGCATGTGCTCGGGGTCCTCGGACCCGGCGATCCGGAAGTACGCCTGCTGCCAGGCGAAGCGCGCGAGGTCGCGGCTCCGGAAGAACTTCCGCTTGTACAGGCCGCGCCCGAAGTGGAAGATCGCGGCGCCCTGCATCACGGTGTTGTCCAGGTCGAAGAAGGCGGCCGCGTGCGCATCGCCGGCCACCGGGAACGCGGGGGCGCCCGCCCGGTCGTCCTTCTCCTGCGCGGGTGCCGCGAGTGCGGCCTCCGCCGCGGCCTCGCCGGCCAGCACGCTGCGCGCGGTGGCGGAGCGCTTACGGGGGGTGAGCCATCGCAGAGCGGCCATGGGGCGAGCATAGCCAGTCCGTTGGGCAACTCCGGTGCACCGATGGAGCAGGTGAATGAACTCCTCGCGACGAGGGTGTTACCGCGGGTCGGCGGTTGACGGAGGCAGAATGGCCGGCATGAGCCCTCTGTTCGGGCGTGAAGCCCGCAATGCCCGGAAGGACCCGGCCGGCCGGACGGTGACGCTGATCGCCAAGCCCGGCTGCCACTTGTGCGACGACGCGCGGACGGTGATCCGCAGGGTCGTCGACGACCTGGGCGCGCGCTTCGAGGAGATGGACATCACGCGCGACGAGGAACTGCACGACCGCTACTGGGAGCAGATCCCGGTCGTCCTCATCGACGGCGAACAGCACACGTTCTGGCGTGTCGACGAGGGCCGGCTGCGGCGCGGGCTGGGCGCCTGAGGGCCCTGATGCGACAGGTGGGCGATTTGCGCGTGTTCCTCTGGACGCGGGTGCTCGTTTACCATCAAGGCGTTTTGTGTAACGGCGGGGGTGCGTGAGTAAGGAAGGTGACTGCGTGCTCCCGGGCAGACTTCAGACGCGCGGCGGCTTCGCCGTGGTCGATCTGGAGGCCACCGGTTCCAGTTCGCGGCGCCACCGGGTGGTCGAGCTGGCGGTGGTGCTGCTCGACCGCGACTTCGGGCACGAGGGCGAGTTCTCGACCCTCGTCGACCCCGAGGGGCCGGTCGGTCCCACTCACATCCACGGCATCGAGTCCCGCCACGTCGAGGCGGTCGGCGCCCCGCTGTTCGGGCAGATCGCCCCGAGACTGCTGGGGCTGCTGCGGGGCAGGGTGCTGGTGGGGCACAACGTCGGCTGCGACCGCGCGTTCCTGGCGGCGGAGTACACCCGGCTCGGAGTGGAGTTCCCCGTCGTCCCCGAACTGTGCACCATGCGGATGGCCGCGCTGCGCGAGCCCGCGCCGGGCGGCCTGAGCCTGCTGGCGTGCGCCGAGGCCGCCGGGCTGACCGGCTGGACCGCGCACACGGCGCTGGGGGACGCCCGCACGACGGCCCGACTGTTCACCTCGTACGTCCTGGACCACCCGGGTGGACCCGCGCAGGCGGACAAGGCGCTGGGGCGCGCGGCGGCGGTCGAGTGGCCGCAACTGGCCGGGGCGGACGCGCTGTGGGTGGGGCGCCGGAGCGCGGACCGGGCTCCGGCGTGGAACGTTCCGTCGCAGCAGAAGGTTTCTTATGTCCGTAATGGGGGTGCGTGATGCCGGTCACTTCCCCTGGGCAAATCGGACACCATCTTTGTGCACGCGTTCACAAAGACATAGCCTGGCGTCCACGGGGCGGCCCCAACGACGGGTGCCGCTCGCAGCCCAGCTCTACCCGCAGGAGCATCGTGGCAACTGGCCGAACTCACCGACCGGCGACCCGCAGCCGAGGGATTCCCGAGGCCACCGTCGCCAGGCTCCCGCTGTACCTGCGGGCCCTGACCGCGTTGTCCGAGCGATCGGTGCCCACCGTCTCCTCGGAGGAACTCGCGGCCGCCGCCGGTGTGAACTCCGCCAAGCTGCGCAAGGACTTCTCCTACCTCGGTTCCTACGGAACCCGCGGCGTCGGATACGACGTCGAGTACCTCGTGTACCAGATCTCCCGTGAACTGGGCCTCACCCAGGACTGGCCGGTCGTCATCGTCGGGATGGGAAACCTCGGGGCCGCGCTCGCCGGGTACGGCGGCTTCGCCTCCCGCGGTTTCCGCATCGCCGCGCTCATCGACGCGGACGTCCAGCTCACCGGCCGGCTCATCGCCGGGTTGCCGGTGCGCCACGCGGACGAGCTGGAGGGCATCGTCGATGACAACCAGGTGTCCATCGGCGTGATCACCACGCCGGCCGGGGCCGCCCAGGAGGTCTGCGACCGCCTGGTGGGCGCCGGGGTCACCTCGATCCTCAACTTCGCGCCGACCGTGCTGACCGTCCCCGACGGGGTCGACGTCCGCAAGGTCGACCTCTCCATCGAGCTGCAGATCCTCGCCTTCCACGAGCAGCGGAAGGCCGGCGAGGAGCTGGAGAGCAGCCTCACGGCGCCTCCGGTGGCGGCCAAGGCGGTCCGCGACGGCGGCCGCCGTCCGGGACCTGACGGGGACGTCCCCGCCGTGATGCCGGCATGAGCCTCCTCGTCGTCGGACTGAGTCACCGCACAGCCCCCGTCAGTGTCCTGGAGCGCGCGGCGCTCGGTGAGGACACCAAGGGCAGGCTGCTGCTGGACGTCATGGCCGCCGAGCCGGCCAGCGAGGCCGCGGTGCTGTCCACCTGCAACCGCATCGAGCTGTACGCGGACGTCGACAAGTTCCACGCCGGTGTCGCCGAGCTGTCCACGCTGCTCGCCACGCACAGCGGCGTCGGCCTCGACGAGCTGACCCCGCACCTGTACGTGCACTACGAGGACCGGGCCGTCCACCACCTGTTCTCGGTCGCCTGCGGCCTGGACTCCATGGTCGTCGGCGAGGGCCAGATCCTCGGCCAGCTCAAGGACACCCTGGGCCTCGGCCAGGAGCTGCACACCGCGGGCCGGTCCCTGAACGACCTGTTCCAGCAGGCCCTGCGGGTCGGCAAGCGCGCGCACTCCGAGACCGGGATCGACCGGGCCGGGCAGTCGCTGGTCACCTTCGGTCTGGAGCAGATGGCCCAGGCCGTCGGCGGCGTGCCCTTCGAGGAGTGGGGCAAGGGCAAGCGCGCCCTCGTCGTCGGCGCCGGCTCGATGAGCTCGCTCGCCGCGGCCACCCTCGCCCGCGCGGGGGCGGGCGAGATCGTGGTCGCCAACCGTACGTTCGAGCGCGCCGAGCGCCTCGCCGAGAGCGTCGGCGGCCGCGCCGCTCCCATGGACGATCTGGCCGGCGAGCTGTCGTACGCCGACATCGTCGTGTCCTGCACCGGGGCGACCGGGCTGGTCCTCACCGCCGACACCGTCGCCCGTGCCACGCTCTCCCGGGCCCTGCGCTCCGGCGGCGAGCCCGTCGCGCCCATCGGGATGCTCGACCTCGCCCTGCCGCGCGACATCGACCCGCTGGTGCACTCCCTGGACGGCGCCCACGTCACCGACCTGGAGACGATCGCCGCGGCCGCGGCCAACGCCCCGATGGCGGCCGACGTCGACGAGGTGCGAAAGATCGTTTCAGCTGAGGTGGCCGCCTTCGGCGCCGCCCAGCGTGCCGCGCACATCACGCCGACCGTCGTCGCCCTGCGCGCCATGGCCGCCGACGTGGTCGCCTCCGAACTGGCGCGCCTGGACGGCCGCCTCCCCGATCTGGACGAACGGCAGCGCGCGGAGGTCACCCAGACCGTGCGCCGCGTCGTCGACAAACTCCTGCACGCGCCTACTGTGCGGGTCAAGCAGCTCGCGGGAGAGCCCGGCGGCGCCGGGTACGCCGACGCGCTGCGCGAACTCTTCGACCTGGACCCCCAGGCGGTCGCCGCGGTCAGCAGGGCCGACTCACCGCGCACAGCGGTGATCCCCTCCGCTGCCGCGGCCGTCACGCCGGTGGCGTCGGCTGCTTCAGCAACGAGTGACTCGAATCGAGGGCGGGCATGACGAGCCCAACCGCACTGAAACTGGGAACCCGGCGCAGCGCGCTGGCGATGGCGCAGTCCGGATTGGTGGCCGAGCAGGTCCGCCGGATCACCGGTCGTGACGTGGAGCTGGTGGAGATCACCACCTACGGCGACGTCTCGCGCGAGCACCTGGCGCAGATCGGCGGCACCGGCGTCTTCGTCTCCGCCCTGCGCGACGCGCTGCTGCGCGGCGAGATCGACTTCGCCGTCCACTCCCTCAAGGACCTGCCGACCGCCGACCCCGAGGGCCTGACCCTTGCCGCGGTCCCGCTCCGTGAGGATCCGCGCGACGCGCTGATCGCACGCGACGGCCTCACCTTCGAGCAGCTGGCCGCCTCCCCCCGGGGCGCCCGCATCGGCACCGGCTCGCCGCGCCGCATGGCGCAGCTGAACGCCTGGGCCCGCTCGATGGGGGTGCGCGTCGAGACCGTGCCGATCCGCGGCAACGTCGACACGCGCATCGGATACGTTGCCTCAGGCGACCTCGACGCCGTGGTGCTCGCCGCCGCCGGACTCAGCCGGCTGGGCCGCCTCGCGGAGGCCACCGAGCTGATCTCCCCCGACATCGTGCTGCCCGCTCCCGGACAGGGAGCGCTGGCCGTCGAGTGCCCTGCGGACGACGCAGGGCTCGTCTCCGTGCTCGCCGAGCTCGACGACCCGTTCACCCGGGCCGCCGTGACCGCCGAGCGCGCACTGCTCGCCGCTCTCGAGGCCGGTTGCTCCGCGCCCGTGGGCGCGCTGGCCGACCCCGTCGTCGACGGGCACATCACCGAGCTGCGCCTGCGCGGTGTCGTCGGGACCACCGACGGCTCCTCGCTGGTGCAGATGTCCATCACCGGTCCGACCCCCGCATCCCGGGACGAAGCCGTGGCCCTCGGCCACGAGCTCGCCGACGAGATGCTCGCCAAGGGCGCGGCCGGTCTTATGGGGGAGCGCGAACTTTGAGCCCCACCGCCGCCGCAGCGACCAACACGACCGCAGGCACCACCGCGGCCGGGCCGGCAGGACCGGCAGGCAGGACGGGTACCGCGGGCACCGCGGGCCACACCGGGACCGCGGGCACGGGTGTGCCGGGTTCCGCCCTCGGGCACGTCACCTTCCTCGGTGCCGGGCCCGGTGACCCCGGGCTGCTGACCCTTCGCGCCGTCGAGGCGCTCGCCCACGCCGACGTCCTGGTCGCCGACGGCCACGTGCTGGACGTCGTACGGACCCATGCCCGGCCGGGCGTGGACACGGCGCAGCCGGGCGACGCCGAGGGGGAGTTGAGCCCTTCGGCCGCCGCGGCCAAGCTTTTCATGGCCTCCGCGCGTACCGGCAAGCGGGTGGTCCGTGCGATCGCCGGCGACCCCGGACTCGACTCCGCGGCCGCCGGCGAGATGCTCGCCTGCGCGCAGGCCGGCATCCCCTTCGAGGTCGTGCCGGGCGTGGCCGCGGCCGTGGGCGTGCCCGTGTACGCCGGCGTGCCGCTCAGCGGCGACGTGCGGTTCGTGGAGGCGGCGACCGCGTCGGGGCGGTGCTGGAGCGAGGCGGGCGCGAGCGACGCGACCCTGGTCGTCTCCACCACCCTGCAGACCGTCGCCGCCAACGCCGCGGAGCTGGTCTCCGGGGGCCGCAAGCCGGACACCCCGCTGACCGTCACGGTCGCCGGTACGACGACCCGGCAGCGCACCTGGACGGCCACGCTGTCCACGATCGCCGCCGAGCTGAAGGCGACGAAGGCGCTGCCCACGCCGGAGGGCCCCATCGCGGCGATAGCCGTGGTCGGCGAGCCGACCGCGCGGCGCGAGCTGCTCTCCTGGTTCGAGACCAAGCCGCTGTTCGGCTGGAAGGTGCTCGTCCCGCGCACCAAGGAGCAGGCCGCGTCCCTCTCCGACCAACTGCGCTCCTACGGTGCCGTGCCGCACGAGGTGCCCACGATCGCGGTGGAGCCGCCCCGCACCCCGCAGCAGATGGAGCGCGCGGTCAAGGGCCTGGTCACCGGACGGTACGAGTGGATCGCCTTCACCTCGGTGAACGCGGTCAAGGCCGTCCGCGAGAAGTTCGAGGAGTACGGGCTCGACGCGCGTGCCTTCGCCGGGATCAAGGTCGCGGCGGTGGGCGAGCAGACGGCCGGGGCGCTGGTGGACTTCGGTGTGAAGCCGGACCTGATGCCCAGCGGCGAGCAGTCCGCCGCCGGCCTGCTGGAGGACTGGCCGCCCTACGACCCCGTCTTCGACCCGATCGACCGGGTCTTCCTGCCGCGCGCCGACATCGCGACGGAGACGCTCGTGGCGGGGCTCGTGGAGCTCGGCTGGGAGGTCGACGACGTCACCGCCTACCGGACCGTGCGGGCCTCCCCGCCGCCGGCGGAGACCCGTGAGGCGATCAAGGGCGGCGGGTTCGACGCGGTGCTGTTCACCTCGAGCAGCACGGTGCGGAACCTCGTCGGCATCGCGGGCAAGCCGCACAACGTGACCGTGATCGCCTGCATCGGCCCGGCCACCGCGAAGACCGCGGAGGAGCACGGGCTGCGGGTGGACGTGATGGCCCCGGAGCCGTCCGTCCACGCGCTCGCGCAGGCGCTGGCGGACTTCGGCGTCCGGCGGCGCGAGACGGCGATCGCCGCGGGCGACCCCGTCACGCGTCCCAGCGAGCGGCGTCCCGGCTCCCGGCGCAGGGCCCGCGTCTGACGGGCCCACCGGCCGCGTTCCGCGTGCCCCCGGCTCCCCCTGCGGAGCCGGGGGCCGTTGCGTTCCCGGGCCGGCAGCGGACCGCACCGGGCCGACAACGGGTCGGCATGAGCACGGCGCGTACGGGCGTACCGTGGAACGCGGAAACGGCCCGGGACGGAGAAAGGCGCGGCGCGGTGATGAGCGGAAACGGAAGCGGATACGGTCAGTTCCCCGGTACGAGGCCCCGCCGGCTGCGTACGACGCCCGCGATGCGCCGCCTCGTCGCGGAGACCCGGCTGCACCCCGCCGAGCTGATCCTCCCCGTCTTCGTCCGCGAGGGCATCGACGCGCCCGTGCCCATCTCCGCCATGCCGGGCGTCGTCCAGCACACCCGCGACACCCTCCGCAAGGCCGCCGTGGAGGCGGCCGAGGCGGGCGTGGGCGGGATCATGCTCTTCGGCGTGCCGCTGGACGAGAAGAAGGACGCCGTGGGGACGCCCGGCACGGACCCGGACGGGATCCTGCAGGTGGCGATCCGCGACGTCGTCAGCGAGGTCGGCGACGCCCTGGTGGTCATGTCCGACCTGTGCCTCGACGAGCACATCGACCACGGCCACTGCGGCGTGCTGGACTCCGAGGGCCGGGTGGACAACGACGCGACCCTGGAGCGCTACGCGGAGATGGCCCGGGTCCAGGCGGACGCCGGCGTCCACGTCGTCGGCCCCAGCGGCATGATGGACGGTCAGGTCGGCGTCATCCGGGGCGCCCTGGACGCCGCCGGCCACCAGGACGTGTCGGTGCTGGCGTACACGGCGAAGTACGCGTCGGCGTTCTACGGGCCGTTCCGTGAGGCCGTCGGGTCCTCGCTCAAGGGCGACCGCAAGACCTACCAGCAGGACCCGGCGAACCAGCGGGAGTCGCTGCGCGAGCTGGCGCTGGACCTCGCCGAGGGCGCCGACATGGTGATGGTGAAGCCCGCGGGGCCGTACCTCGACGTGGTGGCGAAGGTCGCCGAGTCGGTGGACGTGCCGGTGGCGGCGTACCAGATCAGCGGCGAGTTCGCGATGGTCGAGGCGGCGGCCGAGCGCGGCTGGATCGACCGGGACCGGGCGATCATGGAGACCCTGACCGGGATCCGCCGCGCGGGCGCCCAGTTGATCCTCACCTACTGGGCGACCGAGGTGGCCGCGCAGCTCTGAGCCCGCGGCCGCCGGCCGTTCAGGCACCGGCCCGGCGCGCCGGTGTCGCCGGATTGCGCGCGGCCGTGGTGGCTCCGGCGCGCACGGTCGCCGTGCGGCCGCCCGACGTCCTCGGCCGGGGCGCGGCTCACGCGCGGTCAGGTCGCGGAGCACACAACGAACATGGGGCGCCCCCTCGCGCGGGCGCTGCCGTGCCCGGGGGCCGCCGACCGGGTGTGATCGGCGGCAGAGGAGTGATCATGCCCGGCCGGGTCTGCAGCCGGGGCGGTCACCTGCCGAAGCGGGGTGGGCGGCGCTCTTCGCGCGCTGCCCGGACGCGGTACCCACAGATGATCGCGCGCAGGACGCGGATGTGGACGGCGCGGTTCCAGGTTGCCCGGCATTTCATTACATCAAGTGGCGTTGGTGGCGATTCGGACTTAACGGCCCATCTCGGTGGGAAGTTCACAGCAAGTCCACAGCAGGCGGAGGCACAAGGGCCTCCGCCGTGAAAGGAGAACCGCGATGCGGATTCCCCGATTCGCCGCCGCGCTGGGCGTCGCTGCCGCCGTCCTTCTGGGCGGCGCCGGCGCTGCCGGCGCCGCAACGCCGCCGACGGCGGCGGTGTCGCACACGACCCAGGCGACAAACGACCGGGGCGGCGAGTACCGGCACGACGGTGACCGCGGCCGAGGCCGTGAGTTCCGCCGTGACCGGGGGCGTGACGGCCGTGAGTTCCGCCGTGGCGGGCGCGACGGCCGCTGGCACCACCGCCACCACCGGCACCACCCGCGCTGGCACCACCGCCACCACCGTCACGACCACCGCTGGCACTTCCACCGCTGAGCGGTGCTGACCGGGTCGTCTCGGGGGTGTCCTTCCACCGCGGGGAAGGACACCCGTAGCTCGGGCCCGGTCGACGGCACCGCCTAGTCCCACCAGAAGGACCAGGCGTGCGCGTCCACCAGGGACTCGGCGTACGCCCGCAGTGAGCCGCTGCCCTGGGTGACGTTGTCGGGGCAGAAGGCGAAGTGCTCGGCGGCCACGGCCTCGGCCTCGGCCTCCGTGGCCGGCGGCGCGGCCACGGAGAGGACGAGCACGTCGAAGGCGACGGCCACGACGCGCACACCGAAGCGCTCCTCCCAGGAGCGCAGGACGGCACAGAGCCGGGCCACGTCGTTCTCGTGGTTGCACGGTCCCGTCCAGCCGATGGCCGCGGGGACGTCGGCGCTGCGCCGGGCGGGGACGAGGGCCGCTCGGGGGTCCTTGATCCACCCCGCCCCGACCACGGACGCGGCGACCTCGGCCGCCCTGACGTCCGGGTCGGCCTCGAACTCCCGCTCGGGGGCGAGGCCGGGCCACGCCCGGCCGAACGGGGCGGTCAGGTCCGCGTCGTCCTCCTCGGACTCCTCCTCGTCCCCCCAGAGGCCGGCGAGGACCTCGTCGGCGTCGTGGTCGCCCGGATAGGACATCGCCCCGGGGTCCAGGTCCCTGGTGGCCGGCAGCGCCTCGTCCATGGAGAGCAGCACCGGGTGCAGCCCCGCCGACATCCGCGCGGGGAGCAGCCGTTCCCAGGAGCCCGGCTCGGCGGGCCCTTCCGCGTGCCACAGCAGCGGTTCGTGCCAGCGGCCGTCGCTCGTGGCGTCGACGAGCGTGCCGGGCGGGAGGTTCAGGCCCAGGGACCGGCCGGCCGGGTCCTGCGCGAGCTTCGGGAGCTGGTTGGGGAGCATCGCCATGGCCGTGAATGTAGGGGTGCCCACCGACAACGGCGGCCCCGGGGGGAGTGATGACTCCCGCCGGGGCCGCCGTCGTACGGACGCGGGGCGCGTCAGAGGCGCTCGGGCGTGCGGATACCGAGCAGCGCCATGCCCTGCCGCAGGGTGCGGGCGGTCAGGTCGCAGAAGAAGAGGCGGTTCTCCCGCAGTTCGGGGGTCTCGGCCTTCAGGACCGGGCACTGGTCGAAGAAGGTGGTGTACGCCGAGGCCAGCGCGTACAGGTACGAGGCCAGCTTGTGCGGCTCGTAGGTCTCCGAGACGCCCGCCAGGGTCTCCGCGAACTCGTCCAGCAGCAGGCCGAGCGCCCGCTCGGCCGGGGCCAGCGGCAGCTCGGGGTGCGCGACCGGCTTCGCGTCCCCCGCCTTGCGGAGGATGGAGCGGTTCCGGGCGTACGCGTACTGCAGGTACACGCTCGTGTCGCCGTTGAGCGAGACCATCCGGTCCAGGTCGAAGACGTAGTCCCGGCCGAGCGAGGTGGACAGGTCGGCGTACTTGATCGCGCCGATGCCGACCTCCTTGGCGCGGTCCGCGACCTCCTCGTCCGTCAGCTCCGAGGACTTCTCCCGGATGACGGTCGCGGCGCGCTCCACCGCCTCGTCCAGCAGGTCGACCAGCCGGAAGGTCTCGCCGGACCGGGTCTTGTACGGCTTGCCGTCCTTGCCGAGCAGTGTGCCGAACGGGATGTGGAGCGCCGTGACCTCGTCGGTCAGCCAGCCGGCCCGCCTGGCCGTCTCGAAGACCATCTTGAAGTGCAGGGCCTGCCGGGAGTCCACGACGTACAGGAGCGTGTCGGCGTGCAGGTCCGCGGTGCGGTCGCGGATCGCGGACAGGTCGGTTGCGGCGTAGCCGAAGCCGCCGTCGGCCTTCTGCACGATGAGCGGGACGGGCTCGCCGTCCTTGCCCTTGACGTCGTCGAAGAACACGCACAGCGCGCCGTTGGAGCGCACGGCGACGCCGGACTCCTCCAGCAGCTTGCAGGTCTCGACCAGCATGTCGTTGTAGCCGGACTCGCCGACGACGTCCTCGTCGCGGATCGCGATGTCGAGCTTGTCGTAGACGGAGTTGAAGTAGATCTTCGACTCGTCCACGAACCGCTGCCACATCGCCAGCGTCTCCGGGTCGCCGGCCTGCAGGTCGACGACGCGCTTGCGCGACCGGGTCTTGAACTCCTCGTCGGAGTCGAAGACGGTCCGGGAGGCCTTGTAGAGCCGGTTGAGGCGCGACATGGAGGCCTCGCCCGCCTCCTCGCCGGCCTCGGACGCCTCGTGGTCCAGCTCGTGCGGGTGCTCCACCAGGTACTGGATGAGCATGCCGAACTGGGTGCCCCAGTCGCCGATGTGGTGGCGGCGGATCACCGTCTCGCCCTCGAACTCGAGGATCTTGACCAGCGCGTCGCCGATCACGGAGGACCGCAGGTGGCCGACGTGCATCTCCTTGGCCACGTTCGGCTGCGCGTAGTCGATCACCGTGGTGCCCGGCTCCGGCTTCACGGGCACGCCGAGCCGGTCGTCGGCGGCCCGGGCGGCGAGCGTCCGGGTGATCGCGGCGTCCGAGACGGTGATGTTGAGGAAGCCCGGTCCCGAGACCTCGACGGCGGCGATCAGCTCGTCGCCGGCCGGGAGGGCCTCGACGACCTGGGCGGCCAGCTCGCGCGGGTTCTGCTTGCTCCGCTTGGCGAGGCCCAGCACGCCGTTGGCCTGGAAGTCGGCCCGGTCGCTACGTCGCAGCAGCGGGTCGGCACCGAGGGCGTCGGCGACGCGCTGCTGGATCGAGGCGGAAAGCGAGTTGACCGAGGCCATGGGATGGGTGCTTCCTGAGAGGGATCGGAGATCAACCCTCAGTATCCCACGCGCTACCACTCATTTTTCTCTGGGACAATTGCCGGGTACCGCGCTACCCGCTGCACAGGTGGAAGGAAGTCGAGACAGTGGCTCAGAGCACCGAGGCCGACTGGGTCGCCCGCTTCGCGGACGACGTCATCGCGGAAGCCGAGCGTCGGGCTCCGGGCAAGAAAATCATCGTCGCCTCGGGTATCAGCCCCTCCGGCCCGATCCACCTGGGCAACCTGCGCGAGATCATGGTCCCGCACCTGGTCGCCGACGAGATCAAGCGGCGCGGCGTGCCCTGCGAGCACATCCTGTCCTGGGACGACTTCGACCGCTACCGCAAGGTGCCGGCCGGTTACGACCCGTCGTACGCCGAGCACATCGGCAAGCCGCTGACCTCCGTGCCGGCGCCCGAGGGCAGCTCGTACGAGACCTGGTCGGACCACTTCAAGGCCCCGTTCCGCGAGGCGCTGGCGGCGCTCGGCGTCGAGGTCACCGAGATCAGCCAGACCGTCGAGTACACCTCCGGCGCCTACCGCGAGCAGATCCTGCACGCGATGCGCGAGCGCCGGCGGATCGACGAGGTGCTCGGCCGCTACCGGACGAAGAAGAAGGGCGGCGGCGAGGAGCAGGACGACGAGGAGGCCACGCTCGCGCAGGCCCCCGAGTACTTCCCGTACAAGCCGTACTGCTCGGCCTGCGACAAGGACACGACCACGGTCGTCGCCTACGACGACGACACCACCGACCTCACCTACGAGTGCCAGGACTGCGGCAACCGCGAGACCGTGCGGCTGAGCGAGTTCGACCGCGGCAAGCTGGTCTGGAAGGTCGACTGGCCGATGCGCTGGGCCTTCAAGGGCGTGGACTTCGAGCCCTCCGGCGTCGACCACCAGTCGCCCGGCTCCTCGTGGATGGTCGGCCAGCAGCTGGTGCGCGAGATCTTCGGCGCCGAGCCGCCCATCGGCCCGATGTACGCCTTCGTCGGCATCAGCGGCATGGCCAAGATGTCCAGCTCCAAGGGCGGCGTGCCGATCGCGGCCGACGCGCTGCAGATCATGGAGCCGCAGCTGCTGCGCTGGCTGTACGCCCGCCGGCGGCCCAACCAGGCGTTCAACATCTCCTTCGGCGACGAGATCTCCCGCACCTACGACGAGTGGGACGCGCTGGAGCGCAAGGTCGCCGAGGGCACGGCCGCCCCGGTGGACCTCGCGGTGCACTCGCGGGCCGCGAGCACCGCGAGCGGTGAACTGCCCACCACACCGCGCAAGCTGCCGTACCGCACCCTCGCCTCGGTCGTGGACATCACGACCGGGGACGAGGAGCAGACGCTGCGCATCCTGCGCGACTTCGACCAGGAGCAGCCGCTGGCCTCCCTGGACGAGGCCCGGCCGCGGCTGGACTGCGCCGAGCGCTGGGTCAACACCCACGTCGAGCCGGAGGCCCGCACCCGGGTGCGCACCGAGGCGGACGCGGAGGCCCTGGCGGCTCTGTCGGGCGAGGAGCGGGAGGCGCTGAAGCTGCTGGTGGACGGGCTGCCCGAGCACTGGTCGCTGGACGGGCTGACCACCCTGGTCTACGGCGTGCCGAAGATCCAGGCGGGCTTCGCGCCCGACGCCAAGCCGACGCCGGAGATGAAGGTCGCCCAGCGCTCCTTCTTCGCCCTGCTCTACAAGCTGCTGGTCGGCCGGGACACCGGTCCGCGGCTGCCCACGCTGCTGCTGGCGGTCGGTCAGGACCGCGTGCGGGAGCTGCTCGCGGCGAGCTGAGCGGGACGCGCACATGGCGGCGGCGGGTGGCACGGCCACCCGCCGCCGTCGCGCGTGCCGGGGCGTGAATATTCGAACGCGGTGGAGGGGGCCCCGCGCTAGGGTCGTCGCACGCGGGGCGGCTCACGGTGTGCTTCCTTCTCTCACTGTCAATGAACAGCGCTCCGGCTTCCCGCCCCGCGTACACGACCGGCGTCACCGGCCCGGACATGGGGACCGGGCACGGGACCACCGGTTCCCGGGGCGGCTCCCGGCGTGCTTCCTCCTCACAGTCATCGCTATCGCTGTGCCGCGAAGGTTGTCAGCGCGCCCACTTCCCGCCCCGGTACGTCCATCAGGGGGAGACACAGGGATGTCCACGGCCACCACCACCGCCACCACGACCGCGCCGCGCACGCTCGCTGCCGTCCTGCTCGCACGCGGCGGAGCCGTCCACCTGCCGACGCCGACCGCTCCGGCCGGGCCGTCGCTCGCCACCGCGGCGGGCGTGGCACTGCTGGAGGCGGACCTGCTCGACCGCGGCTACCTGATGGCGCCCGCGCTGCGGGCCGCGCTCACCGAGCGGAGCGAGGCCGCGCTGACCGCTGCCGGGCGTGCCCTGCTGGCCGAGGCCGACCAGGCGCTGGGCGCCGACCGGCCCCACGAGCCGCTGTTCCGCGACTTCCCCGCGAGCACCCCGCGGGACACCTTCGCCTTCTACGTCGACCGGGTCCTGACCCTGCTCTTCCAGCACCCGGAGCAGCCGTGCGTGCTGTGCGGCACGGAGGGCACCGTCCACGCCGTCTCGCCCTGCGCGCACCTGGTGTGCCGCTCCTGCTTCGACGGCGCGGACTTCTCGGCGTGCCCGGTCTGCCACCGCCGGATCGACGCTGACGACCCCTTCCTGCGGCCTCGACGGCCCCGGCGCTTCGGCGCGCTGCGGCGCGCCCTGCCCGAGCGGCTGCGCGTGCTGCAGTACGGCGGCGACCTCGCGGCGCGGGACGCCGACGCGGAGCGCGAGCTCGGCGGGCTCCTCGCCCGTACCGGTGCGCTGAGCCCGCAGGACGCCGACGACCTCGTGGCGCTGCTGGGGACCCGGGAGCGGGACGGGCTGTCCTGGCTGCCGGAGCAGATCCCCGGCCGGGAGACCAAGGCCCGGGTCCTGGCCTGGCTGCTGGCCGATCCCGCCGCGTACGCCACCGCCGTCCCGGCCGCCGCCGCACGCATCGACACCGCGACCGACGTCCTGCGGCTGCTCGCCGTCCGCTCGGGCGGTGACCCCGGCCTCGTCGACCTGCCGCGCTTCGGCGCGGTGCCGCGGCCGCTGCGGCGCGCCCTGCTCGGGGTGCTCGACGGCCTGGCGCCGGACCTGGCCGCGCAGGACATGCGCCGCCACCGGCACGCGTGGCTGCGCGTCGCCGAGCGGCTGCACCCCTTCGAGCACGCCGACCGCTTCCCGCGGGCCGCGCTCGCCGTCGCGGCGCTGCGCGACACCCGCCTCGCGGACGGCGACGCGCTGACCGCGACCCTGCGGGCGGCGGCCGACGCCGCGCCGCGGATCGACGCGACCGGGACGACGGTACGGGTGCGCGGCTGGGCGGGCCGGGTCGAGGCCGCGCTGGACGCCATGGACGTACCGGCGGCGGTCGCGCTGCTGGCGCAGCGGCCGGGCGAGTTCGTACGCCGGCTCGACCACCTGCTGCGGCTCTCCGGGGCCGCGGAGGCGGACGTCGTGCTGTCGGCGCTGGAGACGGCGGCGCCCCGGGTGTCGCCCGCGGTGCTGCTGTCCGCGCTCGGCGAGATCCGCAGCCGCCCGCACGCGGCCGGCACCAGGGTGTTCTTCCCGAAGGGCGGCAGCGCCAAGACGCATCTGGCGGACGACGACCGGCTGCCTATCGACGCCGGTACGGTCGAGAGGACCGTGGCCGTGCTCCACGCCGAGGTGCTGCGGCGGGCGGCGGAGCGGGAGGCGGTCGAGGTCGCCGTCGTGGACGCCGGACTGGACGGCCTGATCGCGCCGTTCACCGAGCGCACCGCCTCGCGCGCCCTGGTGACCCTGCCGCGCGGCAGCGAACTGCCCGTGCCGCAGGGCCGGACGATCCGGCTGTTCCTGCACTGGACGGAGAGCGAGCACTCCGGCAGGACCGACCTGGACCTGTCCACGGCCATGTTCGACGCCGACTGGCGGCGCGTGGGCCACTGCGACTACACGGCCCTGCGGTTCGGCGGCGGCGCCGCGGTGCACTCGGGTGACCTGACCAGCGCCCCCGCCCCGGACGGTGCCAGCGAGTTCGTCGACCTGGACCTGGACGCCCTGGCGGACGCCGGGGTGCGCCACCTCGTCGCGCTGGTCTTCTCGTTCAACGACGTGCCGTTCGAGGAACTGGACGAGGCGTTCGCCGGGCTGATGCTGCGCGACGAACCGGGCGACGCGGGACCGGTGTTCGACGCCCGCGCCGTCGAGCAGCGCTACGACCTGACCGGGCGGGCCCGCACGAGCGTGCCGCTGGTGATCGACGTGGCGGGCCGCACGATGCGGTGGCTTGACGTGGCCATGGGCGTCACCGGCACCTGCCACTCCGTGGCGCGGCACGGGGACGGCCTCGCCGCCCTCGCCGAGGGCCTCACCGGGATGTTCGCCTCCGGGGCCCGGGTGGGGCTGGGCGAACTTGCCGTCTGGCAGGCCGCGGCCCGCGCCGCGACCGTCCTGCTGCGGCACGCGGACGGCTCCACCACCGCCTACCGGCGCCGCGACGCCGAGACCGCGGCGCAGTTCGCGGCCCGGATCGGTTCGACGTACGCCGACCCCGCCGACGGTGTGGAGCCGGACGCGGCACGGCTGGCGTACCTGCTGCGCGGCGACGTCGCCGTGGCCGAGGGCGGCGAGGTGTTCGCGCTGCACCCGGCGGCCCTCGACGCGGCGCGGGTGCGGCTGCTCTCGGCGTCCGACGTGGTCGCCTCGCTGGGCCCGGCCGTCGCTCCGGCCGCCGGCTGAGGCGCTACGACGCGTACTGGCCGTCGAGTTCGAGCCGGCGGCGCAGTTCGCGGACGTAGGGGCGCAGTGTGCTCTCGCTGAGCGGGCCGCCGTTGGGGCTGGAGATGCCGTAACGGTCCTGCAGGATCAGGCCGAACTGGCGGGCGTTCGGGATGGTGCCGAACTGCTGGTGGTACGCCCGGAAGGCGCGGTCGTAGATCTCCTCGCGGGAGGTGTCCTCCGTGACGGGCTCCGGCTCGGGTTCGGGCTCGGGGTAGAAGTCCGAGTCGGGCTCCGGGGCGAACTCGGCGCGGGGCGTGGGGATCACGCCGTTGCCGTCGGCGAGGGCACGGCGGCGGTTCCCGGCGCCGACCGGGGCGGTGACGGGCTCGAGCGCGGGAGCGGGAGCGGGCTGCTGGTACGGCTCCGGCGCCTGGTACGGATCTGCCACCGGTTCCGGCGCGGGAGCGGGGGCCCGGAACTCGACCTGGACCTGCGGCTCGGCCGGGACCGGTCCGGGGGCCGGCTCCGGGGCGTGCCACACGGGCTCGGGCGCGGGGCCCGCCTCCGGCGCGGGGGCCGGCTCGGCGGCGGGCAGCGCGGCGGTGGCCGCGGCGGCGGCCGGGAGGTCGATGCCCGCGGCGGCCAGGCCGATGGCCGCGGTCTGCTCCATCGGCACCCCGTACCGGGCGAGCTTGAGCGGCATCAGGGACTCGACCGGGGCCTTGCGGCGCCAGGCCCGGCCGTAGCGGGCGCGCAGCCGGGCGCGGTAGACGAGACGTTCCTGCTCGACCCGGATGACCTCGTCGTAGCTGCGCAGCTCCCACAGCTTCATGCGCCGCCAGAGGCGGAAGGTCGCGAAGGGGGCCAGCAGCCAGCGGGCGAGCCGGACCGACTCCATGTGCCTGTCGGCGGTGATGTCGGCGACCCGGCCGATCGCGTGCCGGGCCGCTTCCACCGAGACGACGAAGAGGATCGGGATGATGCCGTGCATCCCGACGCCGAGCGGGTCCGGCCAGGCCGCCGCGCCGTTGAAGGCGATCGTGGCCGCCGTCAGCAGCCACGCCGTCTGGCGCAGCAGCGGGAACGGGATGCGCAGCCAGGTCAGCAGCAGGTCGAGTGCGAGCAGCACCACGATCCCGGCGTCGATGCCTATCGGGAAGACGTTGGCGAACCAGCCGAAGTCCTTGCGCAGCGCCAGCTCGCGCACGGCCGCGTACGAGCCCGCGAAGCCGATCGCGGCGATGACCACCGCGCCCGTGACGACCACACCGATCAGGATCCGGTGCGTCCGGTTCATGCGTATCGCGGACACCCGCGACCCTCCCAGGCTCGGAAACTGGCCTGCCCAGCCTGCCACACGGGGCAACGGGCAGGTTGCCCAAACGTGGTGAATCGGTACAGCGGATCCCGCAGTTGTTACGCGTTCGCCGCCGCGACCGCGGTGGCGGCCTCCTTGGCCGCCTTGAGCGCGCCGGCCTTCAGGCCGGAACCGGCCGGGGTCTTCGCGTCCTCGAGGCCCGCGCCGTTGTAGGTGAGCACCAGCACGGCGTTCCCGGTGCGGGCGACGACCGTGACGTCCCGGTACTCCTCCTTGTCCTTCTTCGCCGTCGAGGTGACGGCGGTGCCCGCGTCCCACACGCCGTCCACCGCGACCGGAGCGCTCTTGGCGCCCTTGACCCGGCCGGCTTCGGCGACCTGCTCGGCGTAGCGCTCCTTCGCCTGCTCCTCGGCCGAGCCGAGGCCCGCGACCGTGTCATAGCGCTGGAGGGAGACGTCCAGCCAGCGGTACTGGTAGCCGTCCAGACCGTTCCAGGAGCAGCCGCCGCGCTCGTCGCGCTCGGCGGAGTGCGCGGGGGAGCCCGCGGGCTTCTTCGCCTTGGGGACCAGGGACTTGACGGTCTTGGCGCCGATGACCCGGCAGGGGTCGGGGAGTTCGGCGTACTTGGCGGCGACGGTGCTGGGCGACGGTGACGCGGACTTCGACGCGGCGGCCGAGGCGGCGGCCGCCTTCTGCGCGTCGTCCTTCGACGAGTCCGAGCCGGAGGAGCAGCCGGCGACGAGCATCACCGGCACGGCCGCGCCCACCAGCAGGCGGGCGAGGTGCGGGGCTGATCGGTGCATGGGTCCTTCGCTCATTTCGTATGCGTGTCATGTCATGGCACAAACGGCCAGACTACGCGCTTCGTCTCATTCGTCCAGTTGATCTGCCAGCTCGGCCGCGACCTGGCGAGCCCCCAGCTGCAGTTCCTCGCTGGGCGGTTCGACCGATTTGTCCGTCGACCACTGGGAGAGTTCGACGGTGACCAGAACGTTCGCCATGCGGAAGACCACGGCGATGTCGCGGTGGAGTCCGGAGTCCTGGGTCTTGAGGACGTCGTCGAGGAAGGCCCCGTCGCCGAGGTCGTCGAGGGTGCGCGGGGAGGTGTCGCCGGTGGCCGTGACAGACGGCGAGGGCGCGCCCGAGGCCGTGGGGCTCCCGCCCTCCGCGCCGGGCGGCCCCGCGGTCGCCGACGTGGAGGCGGCGGCGTCGGCCGGCGCCGTGGCGGCCGGGATGTGGGCCGCCGCGGCCCGGCTGTCGTAGTCCGCCGTGGCCTGGTTCTCGTCGCTGACGGATGTGTCGTACGACACGACGCGCTCGAGGTCGATGTGGAGGTAGCGGTTGCCGAGCTCGGTGCGGCCGGTCCACCTGCAGCCCGCCTTGCGGTCCGTGTCGAACGTCACGGTCGCCTCGCCCGCGTAGTCGTCCGCGTCCGGGACGAACTTCTCGAGTGTGCCGGGAGCCAGCGAACCGCAGGGCTCGGGCAGTACCCGGTACCGGCCGGGCGGGGCGGCCGGGGTGGACTGCCTGCCGTCCGCGGTGTCCCCGTTGCGTGCGCCGTCCCCGGTGCCGCCCGAGCCTGTGCACCCCGCCAGCGCGGCGGCGGCGAGCGCGGTCGTGCACACCGCGGCCACCAGGCCCCGGACCCGGTGCACGCGGTCTCCCGTTGGCTGCACTTGAGGTGGCCCCTTCCTCCGGCGATCGGTCCGGCGCCCGCGTAAATCCCTTGGCGGGGGTGGGCGACGGGTAGACACAATGTCTACCGCACGCGCTGCGGCCGTCGCCGGATCATGGGGCTGTATGGCCGCCTTCGCCCTTTATTTCACTTTCCGTTGTGACGTGTTGTTTGTGTTGCCTTGATGGAAATCACCGTCCGACCCAGGGGGGATCGAGATGTCGTACACAGAAGTGCCCGGAGTGCGGGTGCCCATCCGCATGTGGACCGACCCGGCCGCGGTTGAGGGCGGGGCCATGCAGCAGCTGCGCAACGTCTCCTCGCTGCCGTGGATCAAGGGCCTCGCCGTCATGCCCGACGTCCACTACGGCAAGGGCGCCACGGTGGGTTCGGTGATCGCGATGCACGGCGCGGTCTGCCCGGCCGCGGTCGGCGTGGACATCGGCTGCGGCATGAGCGCCGTGCGGACCTCGCTGACGGCCGACGACCTGCCCGGCGACCTCTCCCGGCTCCGCTCCAAGATCGAGCAGGCCGTCCCGGTCGGCCGCGGCATGCACGACGAGGCCGTCGACCCCGCCCGGCTGTACGGCCTGTCCGCCGCCGGCTGGGACCGCTTCTGGGACGGCTTCGACGACCTGGCCGAGCCCGTCCGGTTCCGTCGGGAGCGCGCGACGAGGCAGATGGGCAGCCTCGGTTCCGGCAACCATTTCATCGAGGTCTGCCTCGACGAGGAGGGCGCGGTCTGGCTGATGCTGCACTCCGGCTCGCGCAACATCGGCAAGGAACTCGCGGAGTACCACATCGGCGAGGCCCAGAAGCTGTCCCACAACCAGGGCCTGATCGACCGCGACCTGGCCGTCTTCATCGCGGACACCCCGCAGATGGCGGCCTACCGGCGCGACCTGTTCTGGGCGCAGGACTACGCGAAGCGCAACCGCGCGATCATGATGGCCCTGTTCCAGGAGGTGCTGCGGCGCGAGTTCCGCAAGGCCAAGGTCACCTTCGACGAGGTCATCTCCTGCCACCACAACTACGTGGCGGAGGAGCGCTACGACGGCATGGACCTGCTCGTCACCCGCAAGGGCGCGATCAGGGCCGGCAGCGGCGACCACGGCATCATCCCGGGCTCCATGGGCACGGGTTCGTACATCGTCCGCGGCCTCGGCAACACCGACGCCTTCAACTCCGCCTCGCACGGCGCGGGCCGCAAGATGAGCCGCACAGCGGCGAAGAAGCGGTTCTCCACGCGGGACCTGGAGGAGCAGACCAAGGGCGTCGAGTGCCGCAAGGACTCGGGAGTGGTGGACGAGATCCCCGGCGCGTACAAGCCGATCGAGAAGGTGATCGAGCAGCAGCGGGACCTCGTGGAGGTCGTCGCGAAGCTCAAGCAGGTCGTCTGCGTGAAGGGTTGAGCCCGGCCGGGCGGGCGGGTCCGGGGCCGCGAAGGGCCCCGGACCCGCCCGTCGTACGGCGCAGGTGAGCGGAACGGTGATGCGCCAGGGAGCACTGTGGGCGCGGCTGCTCGCCCCTGCGCGCCTTCCACCTGCGCACGGGCCGTCCGCTGTGGAGCACCGGTCAACGCCGGCACGCCGTGGGGCCGTTGGCTGCCGGGGCCGTCGGCCCCGGTGCACGCCGGGGCGGTCTGCGTGGCCGCCCGGGGCACCCCGCTCGCGCTGCGCCTGTGACCCCGCCGGGCGGCTACGGCTCCCGGTGCACCCGGTGCTGGGCGGCCTGGGCGCGGGGGCGGACGACCAGGAGGTCGACGTTGACGTGGGGCGGGCGGGTGACCGCCCAGGTGACCGTGTCGGCGATGTCCTCGGAGGTGAGGGGCTCGGCCACGCCCGCGTAGACGGCGGCGGCCTTCTCCTCGTCGCCGTGGAAGCGGGTGAGCGCGAAGCCCTCGGACTTCACCATGCCCGGGGCGATCTCGACCACGCGGACCGGCTCGCCGAGCAGTTCCAGGCGGAGCGTCCCGGCGAGGGCGTGCGCGCCGTGCTTGGCCGCCACGTACCCGCCGCCGCCCTCGTACGGGGTGAGGGCGGCCGTGGAGGAGAGCACGACCACGGTGCCGTCGCCGGAGGCGATCAGCCGGGGCAGGAAGGCCTGGACGGTGTTGAGCACGCCGATGACGTTGACCTCGTACATCGTGCGCCACTCCGCGGGATCGGCGGTGGCGACCGGGTCCGCGCCGAGGGCGCCGCCGGCGTTGGCGAACAGGACGTCCACCCGGTCCAGCGAGGCGGCGAGCGCGTCGACGGCGCTCCGGTCGGTGACGTCGAGGGCCACGGCGGCCGCGGAGTGGCCCGAGGCGGCGATCTCCTTGGCGAGCGCCTCCAGACGGTCGGCGCGGCGGGCGGTGAGCACGACGTGGTAGCCGGCTTCGGCCAGCCTGCGGGCGGTGGCGGCACCGATGCCGCTGCTCGCGCCGGTCACGACTGCGGTACGGGGGCTCATGGTCGTGCTGCCTTTCGCCGTTCGGGAGGTCGGGAGGGGCAAGCGCCCGCCCACATTCGCAGCATAGGCGCGGTGGTGCCGGGCGCTCGCAGGGCGGTCCGCGGATCCGCGGGCCCCGGAGCCCCGCCGGTGGCTCAGCCTCCCGTGCCGGCCCAGGCGGCGAGGGCGGCGGCGCGGCCCCCGGCGGCGGTGCCCTCGGCGGCCCAGGCGATGTAGCCGTCGGGGCGGACGAGCAGCGTGGTGCGGCCGCCGTCCGTACGGGTGACATGAACGGCGCGCGGGTCGGCGGCGGGGCCGTCCGCGGAGCCGTCCGCGGGGCCCTCGGGGGTCACGAGGACGAAGCGGCCGGCGCGCAGGGCCTCGTACAGCCGGCCCTCCCGCAGGGGCAGATCGGGCGCGCGCCCGCCGGTCAGGGGATGGGCGCCGCGCGGGGCGGGATAGGCGATGCCGATGCCGGTGACCGTGCCCAGGGCCCTTCGGCGCAGTGGTGGGAGGTGCCCGACGGCCAGGGAGAGCAGGTCGCGGAGGGCCCGCTGGAGGATGTTGTGGGCCATGGCGAGGCGGATGATGCCGCCGCTGCTGCGGAGCACCATCGCGCCCACCGGGTGCCGTTCGGCCTGATAGGTGTCGAGCAGGGCGTCGGACGCGCCTGCGCGGACCACGGCGGCGAGCTTCCAGCCGAGGTTGGCGGCGTCCTGCAGGCCGGTGTTCATCCCCTGCCCGCCGGCGGGGGAGTGGACGTGCGCCGCGTCGCCGGCGAGCAGCACGCGGCCGGTGCGGTAGACGGGCACCTGGCGTTCGTCGCTGTGGAAACGGGAGAGCCAGCGGGCCTCGCTCATGCCGTGGTCGGTGCCCAGAGCGCGGCGCATGATGTCGCGGACCTCGTCGAGGCCGACCGGGTCGCCGTCGGGCCGCTCGCCGGCGCGGTCCCAGCACATCACGCGGTACCAGCCGTCGCCGAAGGGCGCGAGGAAGGCGAAGGCGTCACCGGTGCCGCGCACGGTCAGCAGTCCGGGGGGCGGCTCGGCGAGCCGGACGTCGGCGAGCACGATCGACCGGATCACGGACCGGCCGGGGAAGGGCAGGCCCAGGGCGGTCCGGACGGCGCTGCGGTGGCCGTCGGCGCCGACCGCGTACGCGGCGCGGCGGGTGGCGACGGTGCCGTCCGCGGCGCGGACGTCGAGCGAGACTCCCTCGTCGTCCTGGCGCACGGCCAGCACCTCGGCGCCGTGCTCGAAGCGCACGCCGGCGGCGCGGGCGCGGCGTTCCAGCAGCCGCTCCACCTCGTACTGGGGAGTGATCAGCAGATACGGGAAGCGGGAGGGCAGTTCCGTCAGGTCCAGCGAGAGACGGCGGAAGAGCCGCATTCCGCGCAGCCGGTGGCCGGTGGCGACCAGTTCGTCGGCGAGGCCGCGGGCGTCGAGGAGTTCGAGGGTGCGGGCGTGGACGCCGAAGGCCCGGCTCAGGTTGCCGTGTCCCGGGGCGCGGCGCTCCAGGACGGTGACGGGGACGCCGGCGGCGGCGAGGTCCCCGGCGAGCAGCAGCCCGGTGGGGCCCGCCCCCACGACCAGGACCCCGGCCGGGTGGTCCGCGGTTCCGGGGCGGCGGGCGGCGTCGGTGCGGTTCTCGGTGGTCATGGCGGCCTCCTGGGGCCAACGTCTGTGGGCCAACAGATGTTGGCCAACGCTTGTTGGCAAACGTAGTCCGGCCCCTCTGGTGATGTCAACAGGTGTTGGCCTACAGTTGTGGGCATGACTGCGACGTCCCCCGCCCCCCGCCGGTCCGACGCCACCCGCGCGGCGATCCTCACCGCGGCCCGCGACCGCTTCGCCGCCGACGGCTACGAGCGCGCGACCATCCGCGCCATCGCCAGGGACGCCGGCATCGACCCCTCGATGGTCATGCGCTACTACGGCAACAAGGAGGGGCTCTTCGCCGCCGCCTCTGAGTTCGACCTGCGCATGCCGGACGTGGCCTCGGTCGCGACCGAGGACGTCGGGGCCGTTCTCGTCACGCACTTCCTGGAGCGCTGGGAGGAGGACGAGACGCTGACCGCGCTGCTGCGCGTCGGCGTCACCAACCCGGCCGGCGCCGAGCGGATGCGGTCGATCCTGCAGCGGCAGCTCGCACCGGTCGCCGCCGCCGTGTGCCCGGATCCGGAGCCCGGACGGGCCGCGGAACGCGCCGTGCTCGTGGCCTCGCAGATCCTCGGCATGGCCGTCAGCCGGTACGTGCTCCGCTTCCCGCCGGCCGCGGCGATGCCGCGCGAGGAGGTCGTGGCCTGGCTGGCGCCCACCGTCCAGCGGTACCTGACGGCCGTGGCGCCCTGACCCGGCGGGCGGTCACCGTCCGCGCGGGGCGGACCCGTGAACGAAGGAGTGACGACGCATGGAGCAGCCGAAGAACGTCCTCGCGGCGATCGCGCCGCACGTCGGGGGCCGCGGTGCCGGTGCCGCCCTGGCCGGGCTCTTCGGGGACCGGGCCGCCGTCACGGTCGTCGAGTCCGCCGACGAGGACCCGGCCGCGCTGGCCGCGGCCCATGTGATCATGACGGCACTGTGCCCCGTGACGGCCGGGTACCTCGCCCGGGCGTCCGCCCTGGAACTCGTCCAGTGCACCGGCCACGGCCACGAGCACGTGGACGTCGCCGCCGCCCGCGCCCGCGGCGTACCCGTGTGCACCATCGGCTCCAGCGGGGCCGAGACGCAGAGCGTCGCCGAGCAGGCCTTCGCGCTGATGCTCGCCCTCGCCAAACGGATCGTCCCCGGGCACGAGGCGCTCTCCCGCGGTGAATGGCCGCTGCCCCGCCTGCAGCGCTCGCTGACCGAACTGGACGGCAGGGTCCTCGGCGTGATCGGCCTCGGGGCGATCGGGCAGGCCGTGGCCCGGCGGGCCGCCGCCTTCGGGATGACCGTGCTCTACACCTCGCGCGGGCCCGTACCGGCCGCGACCGAGCGGCTGCTCGGGGCGCGCCGCGTGCCGCTGGAGGAACTGCTGGCCGCCGCCGACTACGTCTCCGTCCACGTCCCGCTGACCGGCGCGACCCGGCATCTGCTCGACGCGCGGCGGCTGGCGCTGCTCAAACCCACGGCCTTCCTGGTCAACACGGCGCGCGGCGCGGTCGTCGACCAGGACGCGCTGGCCGACGCCCTGGAGGCCGGGCGCCTGGCAGGTGCCGGGCTCGACGTCTTCGAACCCGAGCCGCCGCCGGCCGGGACGCGGCTGCTCCAGGCGCCCAACGTCGTCCTCTCGCCGCACGCGGGGGGTGCCACCCGGGACACCCTGGTGCGGATCGCCCTGGCCGCCGTCCGCAACGTCGTGGACTTCTTCGACGGCCGGCCGCCACGGGACGTCGTCCCCGCCGCGGAGGACTGAACGGGGCCCGGGGGAACGGGCCTTGCCCGCCCGCCGCCGGCTCAGGCGCTCTGGTCGCCCTCGACGTTGCTGCCCGGGCCGAGCCCGGCGAGCGCGTCCTTGGCCACCGCCAGGGCGCCGTCGCGGACCGCGGAGTCGTCCGGCGCCTTCTTGTTCTCGAAGTCGCTGCCGTTGTAGGTGACGGTCACGACCGCGTTGCCCTTGCGGAACACCACGACCGCCTCGCGCGTCTGCTGCTTGTCCTCGGTCGTCAGCTCCACGGACACGGACGCCTCGTCACCGATGCCGGAAGCCGTGATCGACTTTTTCAGGCGCTTGTACGAGGCCTTCGCCGCGGCCTCGCCGTCCTGGCCGCCGCTGTTGGTGGACACCTCGAACGTCACGTCGAGCCACCGGTAGTCGAAGCCCTTGAGGGCGTTCCACGAGCAGCCGGTGCGGTGCGAGGGGTCGGTGAGGGAGAGCTGCTTCCCCGCCGTCTTGGCCTCCGGTACCAGCTTCTTGATGGTCGCGGCCTTGATCGCGGTGCACGGCGCGGGCGGTTTGGAGTACGTGGCGGGCGCGTCTTTCGAGCCCTCCGATCCGGAACCGGACCCGGAGTCGGAACCGGACCCGGAGTCCGAACCCGGGCCGGAGTCCGACCCGGACGGCGCGACGGAGCCGGCCGGGGATCCGTTCGCCGACGTGCGGCCGGCCTCCTCGTGGGACGAGGAGGCCATCGTCCAGCCGACGATGGCGAGTATGGCGGTGGGCAGCAGACGAGCCGCCAGGGTGAGGGGCAGGGACGCCACGGCGGTCTTCTCTTCGTCGATCCTGAGGAACCTGGGGCTGAGGAGGTGAGCGTGGGGGACGTGGGGCCTGAGCGTACGACGTGAAGATGAGATTGCCATATGAAAGTGGCCCGGGAACAGACCAGGCGCGTAGGGGTTGCGGCACCGGGCGTGACGGGTGTACTCGCGCGCCCCGTCAATCCGGGTGCGCCGGAGGTGGTGCCGGAGTCAGGATGGGCGCCGTGACCGATCCTCCGTGGGCCGACGTCGCGGACGTCTTCGACCCCGTCGCCATGGGCAGGCTGCCCGATGTGTGGGTCCCCGGCGTCTCCGCGGCGGACTGGCAGGCGCTGCTCGACCTGGTCGTCGCCCGCGGTTGGTGGCACGAGTACGCGGAGGGCTGCCGCGTGCTGCCCCTGCCGACCGCCGCGCGGGTGCTGTCCCGGCCGTCCGGCGCCGAGGTGCCGACCCTGTGCGTCGAGCCCGCGCCCGGGTTCCGGGCGATCTTCCGTTTCCTGTCGGACGAGACGATCGACTTCGACATCGACCTGTACGAACTGCGGGGCCAGGAACGGCTGGACGTCTTCTGCGGCTTCCTGCGGGCGATCGGCCGGCGCCTGGACCGGACCGTCTTCCTGTGCCCGGAAGGCGCCGGCGTGGACGTGGCCGTCCTCTGGTACGAGCCGGGTGCCGACCGCATCGCCGTCCGGCACGACCGGTGACAGCGTGGGAGCGCTCTCATAGCATGCGGGGACATGAGGAGCCTGACCAAGCGCGCCCTGTCCGCCGAGCAACTGGCCGCCATGCTGCGGGAGTCGGCGGGCGTCGGCTGCAGCGTCGAGGCGGAGCTGACGGACGGCTGGTTCAACGCCGCCTACCGGGTGCGGCTCGACGACGGGCGTCCTGCGGTGGTGAAGATCGCCCCGCCGCCGGACGCCGTCGTCCTGCGCTACGAGCGCGGCATCATGGCCACCGAGGTCATGGCGCACCGCCGCATGGCCGCCCTGGGCGGCATCCCGCTGCCGGAACTCCTGTACGCGGCACCGGAGTTCATGGCGCTCTCGGTCCTGCCCGGCACCTCCTGGGACAAGGCGGCCGACCGCATCCCCGCGGACCGGCAGGCCCCGCTCCGCCGTGAACTGGGCCGGATCGTGGCGCGGCTGCACACGCTCGCCCCGGAGGACGGCCGGTACGGCTACCCGGCCGCCGAGGCCGGGCTGTCGGCGGCGGACTGGCCGACGGCGTTCGGCGCCATGGTGGACGCGCTGCTGGAGGAGGCCGGGCACCGGGACACCCCGCTCGGCGTCGCCCCCGAGGAGATCCGCGCGCTGGTCGCGGCGGGCGAGGACGTCCTGACGGAGGTGACCGAACCGCGGCTGGTCCACTTCGACCTGTGGCCCGGCAACGTCTTCGTCGCCGACGACGGCTCGGCCGTGACCGGGCTCATCGACCACGAGCGGGCCTTCTGGGGCGACCCGTTGGCCGAACTGGTCTCCCTGGCCCTCGGCGGCGACGCGGGCCCCGGCAGCGACCTCGTGGCCGGCTACCGGGAGGCGGGCGGCGTTCTCGACTTCGGGCCGTCCGCGCTGCACCGGCTGGCCCTCTACCGGGTCTACCTGGGCCTGATCCTGGTCGTCGAGTGCGGCCCGCGGGGCTACCCCGCCGACCACGCCGACCACGTCCGCGACGTCCTCGGCCGGTGGGTCGCGGAGCTCAGGGCCGTACGGCGGGGCCGGGCCGACCCGGCCTAGTACAACCGTCGCGCCCGTCGCGGCACCGGGGACGGGGGAGCTACCCGGCGGCCGTCGTGGGCTGCTCCACCACGTTCCGGCCGTCGAGCGGCGCCAGCCGGCCGGGCTGCTCCGGCCGGCGGCCCGGCGTGAGTCCCGTGCCGGACACCGAGGTGGCGGCGTGGGCGGACGCCGGGGCGGTCGTGGGAGCCGTCGCGTGCGTGGACGCGTGCGTGGGCGTATGGGCGGGTGTGTGGGCGGGGGCGGCGTGGGTGGGCGCCGCGTGGGCGCCTCCGGACTGCTGCGCGGCTCCCGGGGCGATCGCCATCGGGGCGGCGGAGGAGGGCACCGCCGCGGTGACCGCGCGGGTCGCCTCCGTCTTCGGGTGCTCGTCCTTGTCGGGTGCGTGGCTCACCCCGAACCGGGTCCGCAGGTGGTGCCCGGCCGCCTCGTCGAGGCTCACGGGCCGCTGCAGCCGTACCGCCAGCCGGCTCGCCTCCCGGCCCAGCGCCGCGAGGTCCTCCCACCTCAGGTGCACGACGAGCGGCAGCTCCGCCTCGCCGTCGGGGAGCGCTTGAAGGCCCTGGAAGGGGACGTTGCTCTGACTGTTCATCGGCCGTTCCTCACCCTTGGCTGCAGTGCGGTACGGCAGGGGATACGCGCCCCGGCACCGGAACGTTCAGCCGCGCCCCCGCGGCGCGGTCCGCACGGCGGGGATGATGGGACCGTGCGCACCCTCGGGATCGACCTCGCCGCCGGCCCCCGGACGACCGCGGCGGCGGTCGTCGACTGGCCAGGCGACGGCACGGCCGTCGTCGCCCCGCCGCTGCTCGGGTGCGCCGACGACGTGCTGGTCGACCTGCTGTCCGGCCTGGAACCGGAGGAACGCGCCGGGGTGGACTGCCCCTTCGGCTGGCCGATCCCCTTCGTCGAGGCCGTCACCGCCCATACGGCGGGCGCGCCCTGGCCCGGACGGGGCACCGACAGCGCCGCGCACCGGGCGACCCTGCGCCACCGCCGCACCGACATCCTCACCCACGAGGAACTCGGCGGACGGTGGCCGCTGTCCGTCGCCTTCGACCGGCTCGGCGCCACGGCCGCCCGCTGGGCCCACCTCGCCGACGAGCTCGCCGCCCGCGGCCGTCCGGTGGCCCGCGACGGCTCCGGGCGGATCGCCGAGGTGTACCCCGCTGCGTCCCGCAGGCGATGGGGCCTCGGCCCCGAGCGCTCCATGGCGGAACTCCGCGCCGCCGCGCCCTGGCTGCGGTGCGGCCCGGCCGAACGCGCCGCGTACGACGGCAGCGAGCACGCCTTCGACGCCCTGATCGCCGCCCTGGCCGCCCGCGCCGTCGAGCGCGGGCTCACCCGCCTCCCGTCCGGTCCCGAACAGACCCGTGCCGCGGCCGTCGAGGGCTGGATCCACGTCCCCCACGCAGCCACCCTCCCGTCCCTGCCGTGAGGCCCGGCCCGGTCAGGGGAGGCGGATCGCGAGGGTGACGACCGTGCCGACCGGGCCCGGGACGATCGTGAGGTGGTCGGTGACCAGGCGGACGAGCCACAGGCCGCGCCCGCAGCGGGAGTCGAGGCCGGGGAGCAGTTCGGGGATGACGGCGGCGTCGAATCCGGGGCCGCCGTCGGTGACCCGGCACTGCACCTCGCCGTCGGTCCGGCGCAGCATCAGGCGGCCGCGGCCGCCGCCGTGGACGATCGCGTTGGAGGCCACCTCGTTCACCGCCAGGACGAACTCCCCCCGGTGGGCCGCGGGGAGGCCCGCCCACATCGCGAACTCCTCGGTCAGCACGCGCAGCCGGGGCAGGTCGCCCTCCGCGAAGTCGCGTTCGAGCCGGCAGCCGTCGGCGGCGGGGTCGGCGGCGGGGTCGCCGGCGGACGGTTCACGCAGCTCCTCCAGCATCAACCGCTCACCCCGATCAGCGTCAGCCCCGGCAGGGTCGCCGCGCCCAGTCTGCGCAGCAGCGCCAGGTGGAAGGCCGAGCAGCGGACCTCCACCCGCACCCCCCGCTCTCCCGCGGCGGCCACCAGCGTCAGCAGCTCCGCCGCGCAGCCCACGTCGAGGAAGTGCAGGTCGCGCAGGGCCAGTACGAGCCGGCCGCCCTCCGCTGTCCGGCGCAGGGCGTCCCCGACCACGCCGTGGAACCGTTCCCGTGTGCTGAGGTCGGCCTCGCCCAGCAGTCGCAGCGGGCCCTCGGTGCGCGTCGCGTACAGCGCGCCGAGCCGGGTCAGCAGGTTGCGCGGGTGCGCCTGCGCCATCGCGTCGAGCACGTCCCCGGTGAACCACCGGCGGTCGTAGGCGCAGACCTCCGCGTAGGGGCGTCCGGCGAAGAGGTGGTCGGCGTGGGTCTCGCGGTGCACCATCGCGTCGATGGGCGCGCCCATGTCGCGCACCCAGTGCATGTCGATGTACGCGCGCAGGCCCGCGTATCCGTCGCGGACCGCGCGGTCCGTCTCCTCGGTGAGCCGGCCCTGCTGCCGTACCGCCGTGAACTCGCTCTCCGGGCTGATCAGTTCGCGCATGCTGCTCAGCACGAGCTGCCCGCTCCGCCGCGCGGAGCGCACCCACGCGTCGGCGTCCCCGGGCCGCCCGGCGTCGTCGGCCGGTCCCAGGTGGGCCAGCACTTCCGGGTCCGGCACGCCGGGGGCGGCGAAGACCATCACCCGCTCGCCGGCCGCCAGCCCGAGCCGTGCGAACGCGGCCAGGACGTCCCAGCGTGTGTCGTCGCCGTCGTAGCTGACGAACGCATGGTCGCCGGGCCGCATCCGCTGCACCGGCACGACCCGCACATCCGCGGCAGGCATCCGCCCTCACCCCCTGGTCTCCGAGCTGCCGAGGCTAGGAGCGCGCACCATGGGACGCCAGGCGGGACCGACTCTGCCCGGGATCGCACGGGGAGCGACCGCGACCGTGCCGTAGCTGCCCGGAAGCGCCCGTCCGTCAACGTGATGTGACGTACGGCGATCAATGTGCCGGTCGGGCGCCCGTGCACCGGCCCGGCCGTCCCGCGGGACGTCACCCGGATGCGCCGTGAGGACGCTGCCCCCGTCCCCGCCGTGGTCCAGTGGGTGGCGTGGCGAGGCCCCGACGCGAGCCGGGAGCCGGGCGGGCGTGCGGGCGTTCAGGGGTGCGCGCGTGCGGGTGCCGGGACCGTCGGACGGGCCACGGGAAGGAGGTGGTGACGACGCCCCGCCGGAGCCCGGCACGGCTGTGAGAGCGACCACTTGCCCGCTTTTCGGCAGGCAGCGTGGATTGAGTCCCGGTAAACTCCTTGTTCGCCATTTCTGGCGCTCGGTGAAAGGGCCCGTGGCCGTCCGGTCGCGACGGCCGCGGTACGGGGAGGCCGGGCGTGCGCCAGTCGCGGGAACCAGCCCGCGCGCCGGGACACCGTGGTCCCCGGCCGTCCGGTCGAAGGCCGCCGGCACCGCAGTGTTCCCGAGTTCTTGGAGGGTTTGACATGCGTCCGTCCCTGGCTGTGAGTGACCGGAACAAGGTGCCCGGCGCGTCCGCCGCCGCGCCACCGTCCCCCGGCTCGCCCGAGCCGGGGAGCACCGTATGACGCTCGTCGAGTCGCCCCTCCCGCTCCTGGAGGACCCCGCGCCCACTGGTGCCACCGGCGTCACCTGCGCCCCGGGTCCTGCGCTCTTCCGGGCCGGCGACGCCACCCCCGAGCGCACGCTGCTCGGCATCCTGGCCGCCACCGCCCGGGCGCACCCCACCGCCCCCGCCGTCGACGACGGCACCACGACGCTGAGCTACCGCGCCCTCGCCGCGGCGACCGAGCGCCTGCGCCACCGCCTGGCGGAGGCCGGCATCGGCGCCGGCGACCGGGTCGGCGTACGGGTGCCCTCGGGCACCGCCGACCTGTATGTGGCGATCCTCGCCGTGCTCTGCGCGGGCGCCGCCTATGTGCCGGTCGACGCCGAGGACCCCGAGGAACGCGCCCGGCTGGTCTTCTCCGAGGCACAGGTGTGCGCCGTCATCGGCGAGCACCTCGCGATCACCCCGTGCGCCGTGCCCGGCGGCACCGCCGGCCGCCGTCCCGGGCCGGACGACGACGCGTGGATCATCTTCACCTCGGGCTCCACCGGCAGGCCGAAGGGCGTCGCCGTCACCCACCGTTCGGCCGCCGCGTTCGTCGACGCCGAGGCGCGGCTCTTCCTCGCCGACGAGCCGCTCGGACCCGGCGACCGGGTGCTGGCCGGGCTGTCGGTGGCGTTCGACGCCTCCTGCGAGGAGATGTGGCTGGCGTGGCGGCACGGCGCCTGCCTGGTGCCCGCGCCGCGCTCCCTCGTGCGCACCGGCCTGGACCTCGGCCCGTGGCTGGTCGAGCAGGGCATCACCGTCGTGTCCACCGTGCCCACCCTGGCCGCACTGTGGCCCGTCGAGGCGCTGGACGACGTCCGCCTGCTGATCTTCGGCGGCGAGGCCTGCCCGCCCGAACTCGCCGAGCGGATGGCCGTCGAGGGCCGCGAGGTGTGGAACACCTACGGCCCGACCGAGGCCACCGTCGTCGCCTGCGCCGCCCAGCTCACCGGCGAGGGCCCGGTCCGCATCGGGCTGCCCCTGGACGGCTGGGAGCTGGCCGTGGTGGACGCCCACGGCGAACCGCTGCCCATGGGCGCGACCGGCGAGCTGGTCATCGGCGGGGTCGGCCTCGCCCGCTACCTGGACCCCGCCAAGGACGCCGAGAAGTACGCCCCGCTGCCCGCCCTCGGCTGGGACCGGGCCTACCGCAGCGGCGACCTGGTCCGCGCGGACGCGGAGGGCCTGGTCTTCGTCGGCCGCGCCGACGAGCAGGTCAAGCTCGGCGGCCGCCGCATCGAACTGGGCGAGATCGACGCCGCCCTGCAGGCGCTTCCCGCCGTCGCCGGCGCGGCCGCCGCCGTACGCACCACCAAGGGCGGCAACCAGATCCTGGTCGGCTATGTCGCGGTGACCGAGGACTTCGACCAGGCCGACGCGCTCGCCCGGCTCCGCGAGGCGCTGCCCGCCGCCCTGGTGCCGCTGGTCGCCGTCGTCGGCACCCTGCCGACCCGGACCTCGGGCAAGGTCGACCGGGACGCGCTGCCCTGGCCGCTGCCCGGGCTCGACACGCCCGCCGCGGAACTCGCCGGCACCGAGGGGCTGCTCGCCGGGCTGTGGGGGGAGCTCCTCGGCGCTCCGGTGACCGGGCCCGAGGCCGACTTCTTCGCGCTCGGCGGAGGCAGCCTGACGGCCGCCCGCCTCGTCTCCCAGCTGCGCAGCCGCTACCCCGCGGCCGCCGTCGGCGACGTCTACCAGCACCCCACCCTCGGGGCGCTCGCCGCCCGCCTGGACGAGGCCGCCGCCCGCCGCACCGCCGCGCGCCCGGTACGGCCGGTGCCCCGGCGGGCCGCGGCGGCCCAGCTGGCGCTGATGCCGCCGCTGCTCGTCCTGGCCGGACTGCGCTGGGGTGTCGTGGCGGCCGCCATCGGCAACGTGCTGCTCCTCCTCGGCCCCTTCCCCCGGGTCCCGGCCGTCTCCTGGTGGTGGGTGCTGGCCGGCTGGGCGCTGCTCATCAGCCCCGCCGGACGGGTCGCCGTCTCGGCGGGCGGCGCCCGGCTGCTGCTGCGCGGGGTGCGTCCCGGCACCTATCCGCGCGGCGGGGCGGTGCACCTGCGCCTGTGGACCGCGGAACGCCTGGCGCACGTCAGCGGCGCGGGCAACCTCACCGGCGCCTGGCTGAGCCACTACGCCCGCGCGCTGGGCGCCAAGGTCGGCGAAGGCGCCGACCTGCACGCGCCACCGCCGGTCACCGGCATGCTCAAGCTCGGCAAGGGCAGCGCGGTCGAGCCCGAGGTCGACCTGTCCGGGCACTGGCTCGACGGCGACCTGCTGCACATCGGCAAGATCCGCGTCGGGGCGGGCGCCACGGTCGGCTCGCGCAGCACCCTCCTGCCCGGCGCCCGGATCGGCAAGCGCGCCGAGATCGCCCCCGGCTCCGCCGTCGTGGGGGCGGTCCGGGCCGGGCAGCGCTGGGGCGGTGTGCCCGCCGTCCGCACCGGCAAGGCCCCGCACCGCGGCGCCGACTCCCGGCCGCCTCGGCGGCTGCGCTGGGCGGCGGCGTACGAGGCGACCGCCTTCGCCCTGGACCTGCTGCCCGCGGTGTCGGCGCTGCCCGCCCTGCTGGTACTGGCCCGCTGCCTGCGCGACGCCGGCGCCGCGCCGCTGTCCGCCGCGCTCGCCGCCGTCCCCCTGGCCACCCTCGCCTGGCTGCTGACGTACGCGCTGCTGGTGCTGGCCGGGGTGCGGCTGCTGGGCGTCGGGCTGCGCGAGGGCCACCACCCCGTGCACGGCCGCGTCGCCTGGCAGGCGTGGACGACGGCCCGTCTCATGGACCGGGCCCGCGCGCATCTGTTCCCGTTCTACGCCAGCCTGCTCACGCCGGTGTGGCTGCGGGCGCTCGGCATGAAGGTCGGCCGCCGTGTGGAGGCGTCCACCGTGCTGGCGCTGCCCACGATGACCACCGTCGGCGACGGGGCCTTCCTCGCCGACGACACCATGGTCGGCAGCTACGAGCTCGGCGGCGGCCGGATGCGCATCGCCGAGGCCCGGATCGGCAAGAAGGCCTTCCTCGGCAACTCCGGAATGACCGCCCCCGGCCGCTCGGTGCCGAAGAACGGCCTGGTCGGCGTGCTCTCGTCGGCGCCCAAGGGTGCCAAGGCGGGCAGCTCCTGGCTGGGCATGCCGCCGATGAAGCTGCCCCGGGTCCCCGAGGAGGGCGACCGCAGCCGCACCTTCGCGCCGCCCCGGCGGCTGGTGCTGGCCCGCGCGGCCGTCGAGCTGTGCCGGGTCGTCCCCGTGATGTGCGCGGTCGCGCTGGTGGTGCTGGTGCTCGCCGGGTACGCGGCGGTGGCGGGCCGGTACGGGGTGCCGGTGGCGCTCGCCGCCGGCGGGGCGCTGCTCGCGGGCGCCGGTGCGGCCGCCTGCGCGGTGGCCGTCGTGATGAAGTGGCTGCTGGTCGGGCGGGTGCGGGCGGGCGAACGGCCGCTGTGGAGCTCGTTCGTGTGGCGCAACGAACTGGCCGACACCTTCGTCGAGGTGCTGGCCGTGCCGTGGCTCGTCGGCGCGGTCGGCGGCACCCCGCTGATGAACCTGTGGCTGAGGTGCCTGGGGGCGCGGATCGGGCGCGGCGTATGGTGCGAGACGTACTGGCTGCCGGAGGCGGACCTGGTCCGGGTCGGGGACGGCGCGACCGTCGGCCGCGGCTGCGTGGTACAGACACACCTGTTCCACGATCGGATCTTGCGGATGGACGAGGTCGTACTCGGCGAGGGCGCGAGCCTGGGCCCGCACGGCATCGTGCTGCCCGGCGCCACGGTCGGGGCCCGGAGCGCGATCGGCCCGGCCTCGCTCGTCATGCGGGGCGAGGGCGTGCCCGAGGGCACCCGCTGGCTCGGCAACCCGATCTCCGCCTGGCACACAGAGGGGGCCCGCACAGGGTGAGCAACGGCAAGCGCGTGCGTGGCGGGGCCGCCGTCCCCGCCACGCCGGGGGCGGAGGTGTCCGCGGACTCCTACTTCCCCGAGCACGGCAACGGCGGCTACCGGGTCACCCACTACGACCTGGAACTGGATTACCGCCCGGCGGCCAACCGCCTGTCGGGCCGGGCCCGGATCTCCGCGGTGGCGGACCGGGCCCTCTCCGCGTTCAGCCTCGACCTGGGCGCCTTCCGCCTCGACCGGATCCTCGTCGACGGCCGCCCCGCCCGCTACACCCACCGCGCGGGCAAGCTCCGCGTGAAGCCCGCGAAGGCGCTGCCCGAGGGCCCGTTCGCGGTGGAGGTCCGCTACGTCGGCAACCCGAGGCCCGTCCGCTCCCGCGACTGGGGGGAGCTGGGCTGGGAGCAACTGGAGGACGGCGCGCTCGTCGCCAGCCAGCCGATCGGCGCGCCCTCCTGGTTCCCCTGCAACGACCACCTCGGCGACCGGGCGGGCTACCGGATCACGGTGACCGCTCCCTCGCCGTACACGGTCGTCGCCAACGGCAGTCTGGAGTCGTACCGGGTGGGCGCCTCCACGACGACCTGGGTGTACGACCAGCCGCGTCCGATGCCGCCGTACCTGGCGACCGTGCAGATCGGCCAGTACGAGCTGATCGACCACCTCGGCGGCCCGCTGCCCCAGCCGGCCGCCGTACCGCCGCGCCTGACCGCCGACTTCGCCCACGACTTCGGACGGCAGCCGCGGATGGTGGAGGCGTTCACCGAGTTCTTCGGGCCCTACCCCTTCGGCGAGTACGCGGTCGTGGTGGTCGACGAGGAGCTGGAGGTGCCCGTCGAGGCGCACGGGGTGTCCGTCTTCGGCCGCAACCACCTGGACGGCCGCCGCGGCGGCGAACGCCTCGTCGCCCACGAACTCGCCCACCAGTGGTTCGGCAACAGCCTCGCCCTCGCCGACTGGCGGCACATCTGGCTCAACGAGGGCTTCGCCGCGTACGCGGAGTGGCTGTGGGCGGAGTCCTGCGGCGAGATGACCGCCGCCCGCAGCGCGGCCCGCGCCCACGCCAAGCTCGCCGCCCAGCCCCAGGACCTGCGGCTCGCCGACCCCGGCGTCCGGCGCATGTTCGACGACCGGGTGTACAAGCGCGGCGCGCTCACCCTGCACGCGCTGCGCACGGTCATGGGCGATCCGGCGTTCTTCCGGCTGCTGCGGGCCTGGACCGCCGCCCACCGCCATGGCACCGTGACCACCGGGCAGTTCACCGCCCTGGCCCAGGAGCACACCGACCGGCCGCTGGAGGCGCTGGTCTTCCATCCGTGGCTGCACGGGACGCGGCTGCCACGTCTGCCGATCGGGGGAGTATGAGCGACGCGCACACGGACGAGGGCGGCATCGTCGTCTACTGGCGGCCCGGCTGCACCTTCTGCATGAAGCTGCGCGCACAGCTGCGGTTCGCACGGCTGCGCCACACCAAGGTCAACATCTGGCGCGATCCGGACGCCGCCGCCTTCGTGCGTTCCGTGGCGGACGGGAACGAGACCGTGCCGACCGTCACCGTGGCGGGACGGGCCATGGTCAACCCGTCGCTGCGGCAGCTGAGGGAGGCGGTCAGGGCGTACGCCCCGCACCTTCAGCCGAAGCGCGACACATAGCGGCGCTGCCAGGGCGTCTCCACCGCGCGCCGGGCGTAGTGCTCGCGCACGTAGGCGACGGCCTCGCCGGGGGGCACACCGTCCAGCACCGCCAGGCAGGCCAGCGCCGTCCCGGTGCGGCCGACGCCGCCGTGGCAGGCGACCTCCACCCGCTCGCCCGCCGCCCGGCGCCACGCCTCGCGCAGCGTCTCCGGGGCGGCGGCGCGGTCCGCCGGCAGCCGGAAGTCCGGCCAGCGCACCCAGCGGCTCTCCCAGGCCACCGCCGGGGGCTCGTGGCCCAGCAGGTACAGCCCGAACGTGGGGACGGGCCCGGCCGGCAGCGGATGCCGCAGCCCCCGTCCGCGCACCAGCCGCCCCGACGGCAGTCGCAGCACCCCCGGTGCGCCCGGCTCCCAGCCGGCGGCGGGCTCAGCGCTCATGGCCGCCGCACGCCGCCGTCGCCGGGTAGAGCACGGCGCCGGCCAGGCCGCCGTCGTCGGCGGCGTCCGCGCCGAGACCGGACAGCCGCAGGCAGGCGTCCTCGGTGGCGTCCACGCGGGGGCACTCGACGCCCACGGCGGCGACCTCGGTCACCGAGCCGTCGTGGTGCAGTTCCCCGCCCGCGGACGGCGCGGGCAGCCCGCCCTGAAGCGTGCCGAGGGCGACGACGTCACCGGACGCGCCCGAGGCCTCGCGGATGACGAAACGCCAATGGGCGTCGCTCGCTTTGAGGAGGTATTTCCCGGACCTCCCGCATTCCGCCAGGGAATCCCCGCGGGCGCGGACCAGTTCGGCTATCGCGCAACACAACGGGGCGTCATGTCCGGCCGCCGTGCGGAAACGGCTGAAATCGGCGAGCGGGGCGGACCGCATCGCGCGGTCGAGGAGGACGACCGCGGACTCCCGGGCGTGCGGGTGGCCGCGCTCGGCGATGTCCAGCAGGAAAGGGGCCGCGACCGCGGCTCCGGGAAGCGTCTCGCCGTTGCCCCCTCGGAGCAGGGAACCGCTGGTCAGGGCCGCCACGGCGGAGGCGACCGAGTCGAGGTCCCGCGCGGCGGCCAACGCCCTCAGGCCGTCCCGGGCATCCGCGGTCCGAGGGCGCGGCCGCGGCGAGGGAATGGCATTCCAATTGACGGCGTCGATCTCGGTGAGCAGCATCCGCACATGATTCCACCCGCTCCGGGATTTCGGGGTTCCGCATGCGGGACAAGCGTTCGAGCGGCTATCCTCCGCCGACTCAGGCGGTATGACGCAGATACAGCGCGCCGCAGCTGTGGCAGAAGGGCTGCGCCGCCGGCGTCCCCCACACGTCCTCCGCCTGTACGGCCGCGGCGGGGGAGAGCTCCCGGCCGCACAGCCCCGTCACGGCGTCGTCCTCGACCATGTGCCACGCCCGCACCGGGCCGTCGCCGGCCGGGCCGCCGTTCTCGGTGTCGTACTCCGCACGCATCTCGTACACGGGCATCGTGGTGCCTCCGGGTGGGTCATGCCCCCTGTGGTGCCGGTAGTCCAGTATGTCCGTGCGCCGTGCCCTCGGCGATCGCAGTCGCGCCGGGGACGGGCGTACCGCGTCGGACCTGCCCGGGCGGCTCGGTCAACGACCGTGCGGAGCCGGTGGGTTCGGCCCCGGCGAGCGGCGAACCGCCCTCAGCCGCCTGTCGGCGGCGGAACCCGACCGGCCCCGCCGGGCGGCCGCCCCGTGTGACCGGCGGGCGGCGGACCGTCACCGATTTGGTCACCTTTCGTGACCGGAGAAGCTCCCACTGCATGAATAGAGTCCGAAATTAGGGGATTTCACCCTATGTATTGACTGCGGGGAGTAATGGAATCTAAGGTTCATGTCAGAGGGCGACTCCTATGAGCCGCATCCCGTCCGACACTTCACGTCTGTGATGGTGCGTCCGCCCCAGAGGTCCAGACGCACCCCCCGTCGCACCAGTGCCATTGCGCACCGGCCGGTGCGACCCGCGCACGGTCGCACGCGACCGGCACCGACGTTCCGCACCTCGAAGGGGAACGACAATGCGCGTCCAGAGCATGACCATCCGCCGGGTCGCCGCGGCGGCACTCGCGGCACCGATCCTCGCCCTCGTCGGAGCCGGCGCGGCCGGCGCGGCGCCGCAGCAGGCGGCCCCCGCCTCGCACCAGTCCGTCGTCACCCACGGGGACGGCTGCCGGGGCTACGGCGACTGGGGTTACGGATGGCGTTACAACCATCACTACGACAACGGCTGTGGCTACGGCTACGGCTACGGCTGGGGAGGTTACGGCGGCTACGACAACGGCTACGGCAACGGCGTCGTCGTGGTGGTGCTGTAACCGTCAGTGAACCCGCATCCGCCCGGCGCCCGTCACGGCCACACCAGGCAGTACAGCTGGTGCCCGCTCTCGTGGCAGCGCTGGGCGAAGTCCTGCCACTCGTGCAGCATCTTGTAGATCATGAACGCGTCCCGCGGTCCGCGGCGGTCGGGGACGGTGGACCAGATGAAGGCGGCGGCGCCGAGGGCCTCCTCGTCGGCCTTGCGCAACGGCTCGACGACGGAATGGGGCAGTTTGACGACGGCGTAGTCGGGATGGAGCACGACGAGTTCCAGCGGCGGGACCTTCGCCGGGGGTATGCCCTCGATCCCGGTCAGCACCATCGCGGCCATCGTCTCCGGCTTGACCTTGGTGTACATGCCCTGGCCCAGCTCGTCGCCGCCGAGTTCCTCCGGTCGCATCGAGATGGGGACCCGAGCGGCGGTGGCGCCGTCGGGCGCGCCGAAGTACTTGTAGGTCACCCCCACTCGGCCACCCCTGCTCCCGCTTTTCTCAACGGCCATGTCGCGCTCTTTCGGCGGCCGGCGGCGCCGACCGGTGGGGCGGGCGTGCTCCGCGTCGGGGTCGTCCGACCCGTCGCCCACGTCACCGCGTTCGCCACCGCGCTGCATTCCACTACCCGACCATCCGCAGACCCAACCGCGCAACCCGATCATCGTCTCAGATGCACGGTCGATACCTCGTCGCGCAACGCCCGGCATTTGAGAGCATGTGCTTGTGAGCTATCCGTACGCCTACGAAGCGCCAGTTTCTCAGACCTTGTTCGATCGAGCAGCCGCCGTGACCCCTGGTGGGGTGAACAGCCCGGTACGCGCCTTTCGTGCCGTGGGCGGTACGCCCCGGTTCATGGTGTCCGGAACGGGTCCCTACCTGAAGGACGCGGATGGTCGTGAATACGTCGACCTCGTCTGCTCGTGGGGGCCGATGATCCTCGGCCACGCCCACCCCGAGGTGATCGCCGCCGTGCAGACGGCGGTTGCGCGGGGTACCTCCTTCGGCACGCCCGGTGAGGGCGAGGTGGAACTGGCCGAGGAGATCGTGGCGCGCGTCGCGCCGGTGGAGCAGGTACGGCTGGTCTCCTCCGGCACGGAGGCCACGATGTCGGCGATCCGGCTGGCGCGCGGGTTCACGGGCCGGGCCAAGGTGATCAAGTTCGCGGGGTGTTACCACGGTCATGTGGACGCCCTGCTGGCCGCCGCGGGTTCCGGGGTTGCCACGTTCGGGTTGCCGGACACCCCCGGGGTGACGGGCGCGCAGGCCGGCGACACGATCGTGCTCCCCTACAACGATCTCGGGGCGGTACGGGCCGCGTTCGCCGCCCACCCCGGCGAGATCGCCTGCGTGATCACCGAGGCGTCGCCCGGCAACATGGGCGTCGTGCCGCCGGCCGAGGGCTTCAACCAGGGCCTGGCGGACCTCTGCCGCGAGAACGGCGCGCTGTACATCTCCGACGAGGTCATGACGGGCTTCCGCGTCTCGAAGGCCGGCTGGTACGGCATCGACGGCGTCCGCCCCGACCTGATGACCTTCGGCAAGGTGATGGGCGGCGGCTTCCCCGCCGCGGCGTTCGGCGGCCGTGCCGACGTGATGGCGCACCTCGCGCCCGCCGGCCCGGTCTACCAGGCGGGCACGCTCTCCGGTAACCCGGTGGCCACCGCCGCGGGCCTCGCCCAGCTGCGGCTGCTGGACGACGCGGTGTACGAGACCGTCGACTCCGTCGCCGCGGAGGTGTCGGGCCTGGTCTCCGCCGCGCTCGCCAAGGAGGGCGTGGCGCACCGCCTGCAGACCGCGGGCAACATGTTCTCGGTGTTCTTCACCGAGGGGCGGGTGACCGACTACGACGAGGCCAGGAAGCAGGAGGCGTTCCGCTTCACCGCCTTCTTCCACGCGATGCTCGCCCGGGGCGTGTATCTGCCGCCCTCCGCATTCGAGTCGTGGTTCGTGTCGGCGGCACACGACAGCGCCGCCGTCGAGCGCATCGCCGCCGCCCTGCCGGCCGCCGCCCGCGCCGCCGCGGAGGCCACGGCATGAGCGAGATCACGGTCGTCCACCTGATGCGGCACGGCGAGGTGGAGAACCCCACCGGCGTGCTCTACGGGCGGCTGCCCGGCTACCACCTGTCCGATCTGGGCCGGAAGATGGCCGACCGGGTCGCCGAGCACCTCGCGGGCCGCGACATCGGCTACGTCGTCGCCTCCCCGCTGGAGCGCGCCCAGGAGACCGCGGCGCCGATCGCCGCCGTCCTCGGCCTCGACGTCGCGCGGGACGAGCGGCTGATCGAGGCGGACAACGTCTTCCAGGGCAAGACCTTCGGCGTCGGCGACGGCGCGCTCAAGCGTCCCGCCAACTGGAAGCACCTGGTCAACCCGTTCCAGCCGAGCTGGGGCGAGCCGTACGCGGACCAGGTCGTCCGCATGACCGCCGCGCTGGAGGCGGCCCGGGACGCGGCGCGCGGCCACGAGGCGGTGTGCGTCAGCCACCAGCTGCCGATCTGGATCGTGCGCAGCGCCATCGAGCAGCGGCGCCTGTGGCACGACCCGCGCAAGCGGCAGTGCACCCTGGCGAGCCTGACGTCCGTCACGTTCGAGGACGACCGGATCGTCTCCGTCGGCTACACCGAGCCCGCCCGCGACCTGGTCCCCGCGCACCTGCTGGCCGGGGCGAAGCCGGTCAAGGGCGGCAGCAAGGGCTTCGGCGCGTAGCGGTCCCCCAGGAGGGCGCCGGTCACACAGACCGGCACCCTCCTGGACGCTGTGTGACGACCGCCGCCACGTCGCGCGATCCGGTGCCCGGTCCCGGTGAATTTCCCCGCCCCGGGAAGGAACCTGCCGCACGCCCATGGCATCTAGCGCCATGGGGCCGAGGCAAGGCACGGGGATTGGGGCGCGGAATGCGGGACATCAGCCGACGAGGAGTACTGGGCCTGGCGGCCGGAGCGACCGCGGCCGGACTGGCGGGCTGCGCCGGGCAGAGCCCCGGAGGCCGGCACGCGAGCGGGGGGTCGCCGTCGCCGACGCCGTCCGCGGGCAGCCCGCGGGTGTCGCCCTCTCCGTCCCCGTCGGTGCGGACGATAGGTGACGGCTCCACGGCGGACACCGGGCCGCAGCCGCACCAGCCCCTGGTGGAGCGCCTGGAACCGGGGCAGAAGCCGCCGCAGTTCGTGATCTTCTCCTGGGACGGGGCGGGCGAGCTGGACAACGGCCTCTTCGAGCGGTTCCGGAAGCTCGCGGTCGAGCACGACGCGAAGATGACCTTCTTCCTCTCCGGCGTCTATCTGCTCCCCGAGTCGAAGAAGAGGCTCTACAAGCCGCCGCGCAATCCCGTCGGCGCCTCCGACATCGGCTACCTCACCGACGCCCACATCCGCGTCACCCTGGAGCAACTGCGGCTGGCCTGGCTGGAGGGCCATGAGATCGGCACGCACTTCAACGGCCACTTCTGCGCGGGATCCGGCTCGGTGGGCCGCTGGAGCCCGGCGGACTGGCGCAGCGAGATCGAACAGGCCGTCGGCTTCGTGGAGAAGTGGCGTACCCACACCGGCTTCACCGACCTGCCCCCGCTGCCCTTCGACTACCGCAAGGAACTGGTCGGCGGCCGCACGCCCTGCCTGCTGGGCCAGGGTTCGCTGCTGCCCACCGCCGCCCGCCTGGGCTGGCGGTACGACGCCAGCGGGCCGGGCGGTCTGCAGGTGTGGCCGGGCAAAAGCCACGGGCTGTGGAACCTGCCGCTGCAGGCGGTGCCCTTCCCCGGCCGCTCCTTCGAGGTGCTGTCGATGGACTACAACATGCTGGCCAACCAGTCGGTGAACTCCACGCGCGGCAACCCCGCCCGCTACCCGGCCTGGCAGCGGCAGGCCCGCGACGCCTACCTGGCGGGCTTCAGCCGGGCGTACGAGACCAACCGGGCGCCGCTGTTCATCGGCAACCACTTCGAACAGTGGAACGGCGGGATCTACATGGACGCCGTCGAGGAGGCGCTCCGGCGGATCGCCGACCACCGGGACGTGCGGCTGGTGTCGTTCCGCCAGTTCGTGGACTGGCTGGACGCGCAGGACCCGGCGGTCCTGGCGAAGCTGCGCACCCTCGGGCCGGGGCAGCGCCCGGCGGGCGGCTGGCGCCGATTCCTCGCGCAGGAACGTTCCTCCAAGTCCCCTTCGTCCTCTGTCTCCCCTTCCTTCTCCTGAGCGTCTGAGCCGACCGGTTCGCACACCTGGCCGGGGCCGCGATTAACCGTCGCTTACTTGGGGCATTTGCCGCTTTCGGCAAAGGTGTCGGGGGTGCGCAAGATCGCCCCCGGCCTCATGCGAAACTTTTCACATGAGTCCTACGCGCGCCCTCCGACGCCGTCCGCTCCGCGGTGCCGCCGCACTCGCCGGGGCAGCCGCGCTCGCGCTGGCCGTCACGGCCTGCTCGACCTCCACCGCGTCCTCCAACGGCACCGGCTCCGGGACGAACTACGTCGGTGGGACGGGCGAGATCTCCACGGTCGAGCCGGGTCACCGGGTGGCCGCGCCGGAGCTGAGAGGGAAGTCCGTGGAGGGCGCCCCGCTGAGCCTCGCCGACCACAAGGGCAAGGTCGTCGTCCTCAACATCTGGGGCTCGTGGTGCCCGCCCTGCCGGGCCGAGGCGCCGCACCTGGCCAAGGTGGCGAAGGAGACCGAGTCCCAGGGCGTGCAGTTCCTCGGCATCAACACGCGGGATCTGCAGACCGCGCAGGCCAAGGCCTTCGAGAAGGAGTTCGCGATCCCCTTCCCGAGCTTCTACGACCCGTCCGGCGACCTGGTGCTGCGCTTCCCCAAGGGCAGTGTCAACCCGCAGGCCATCCCCTCCACGCTGATCATCGACCGTCAGGGGAAGATCGCGGTGCGCGCGCTGAAGGAACTCGGCGCCGACGAACTGCACGAGGTCCTCGACCCGGTGATCGCGGAGAAGTGACGTGAGCGCACTCGCCGCCGGTGCCAACCAGACCGTGATGAACGGCGCCCTGCTCGCCGCCGTGCCGATCGCGCTCCTCGGCGGCCTGGTCTCGTTCTTCTCGCCGTGCGTGCTGCCGCTCGTCCCCGGCTACCTGTCGTACGTGACCGGCGTCACCGGCACCGACCTGGCCGAGGCCCGGCGCGGCCGGATGCTCGCGGGCGCCTCGCTGTTCGTCCTCGGCTTCACCGCCGTCTTCGTCTCCGGCGGCGCGCTGTTCGGCAACTTCGGCTACACGCTGCAGCAGCACAAGGCGGTCATCACCCAGGTGCTCGGCGCGCTCACCATCGTCCTGGGCCTGGCGTTCATGGGCCTGGTGGGCGGGATCACCCAGCGCGAGTTCCGCTTCCACCGCAGGCCCGCGATGGGGCTGGCGGGGGCGCCGCTGCTCGGGGTGCTCTTCGGCATCGGCTGGGCCCCGTGCATCGGCCCGACGCTCGCCGCCGTCCAGGCACTCGCCTTCAACGAGGCCAGCGCCGGCCGCGGGGCACTGCTCACCGCCGTCTACTGCCTCGGCCTCGGTCTGCCGTTCATCGTGGCGGCCGTCGCCTTCCGCCGCGCGCTCGGCGCCTTCGGCTGGGTCAAGCGCCACTATGTGTGGGTGATGCGGATCGGCGGTGGCATGCTCGTCGCCGTGGGCCTGCTGCTCGTCACCGGCGTGTGGGACCACATCGTCTACCAGATGCAGATCTGGTCGTCCGGCTTCACTCCAGGGATCTGATCCATGAGCTCCAAAGACACCGCGGGCGCACCCCCCGGCGCGGCGGCGGACGCCGGTACCGACCTCGGCGCGGCCGGCGCACAGCTGTCGACCGCGCCCGTCGAGGACCTCGGGCAGGCCGTCCCCGGCTCCTTCGGCGGCGTCCGCAAGCCGGGCACGGCCGGCGCGCTCGCCTGGACCGGCCGCGAGGCCGGGGGGTGGGTGCGCTGGACGTGGCGTCAGCTCACCTCGATGCGGGTGGCGCTGATCCTGCTCTTCCTGCTGTCGCTGGCCGCCGTCCCCGGTTCGCTGGTGCCGCAGACCAGCGTCGACGAGATCAAGGCGCAGAACTTCAAGGACGCCCACACCACGGTGGCGCCGCTGTACGAGAAGCTCGGGCTGTTCAACGTCTACAGCTCGGTGTGGTTCTCGGCGATCTACATCCTGCTGTTCGTCTCCCTCGCGGGCTGCATCGTCCCGCGCAGCTGGCAGTTCGTCGGGCAGCTCCGCGCCAAGCCCCCGGCGGCGCCGCGCAACCTCACCCGGCTCCCGGCGTACGCGACCTGGCGCACCGAGGCCGAGCCGGAGGCCGTGCTCGCCTCAGCGCAGCGCCTGCTGCGCGGCCGCCGCTTCCGCACCGAGCCCGCCGGCTCGGCGGTCGCGTCGGAGAAGGGCTTCCTGCGCGAGGCCGGCAACCTGCTGTTCCACGTCGCCCTGTTCGGACTGCTGATCTCCTTCGCGGTGGGCGGGCTGTTCAAGGCCGAGGGCGGCAAGCTGATCGTCGAGGGCGACGGTTTCAACAACACGCTCACCCAGTACGACGACTTCAAGCCGGGCACCTTCTACAACGCTGACGACCTGGACACCTTCGGCTTCAAGCTGGACGGCTTCAACGCCTCGTACGCGCGCAGCGGCCCCCAGAAGGGCACCCCGCGCACCTTCCGCGCCAACATCCGCTACTGGACGAGCCCGGGCGGCAAGCAGACGAAGTCCGCGATCGAGGTCAACGAGCCGCTGGAGGTGGGCAGCTCCAAGGTCTACCTGATCGGCCACGGCTACGCGCCCGTCGTCACCGTCAAGGACGGCCAGGGCAACGTCGTCTTCCAGGGCCCGGTCCCGTTCCTTCCGCAGGACGGCAACCAGACCTCGGTCGGTGTGATCAAGGCAATGGACGTCCGCGACCACGCCGACCGGAAGACCCAGTACGGCTTCCAGGGGCTGTTCACCCCGACCTTCGCGCTGAACGCGCAGCAGGGACCGCACTCGTCCTTCCCGGCCCTGGACTACCCGGCGCTGGTCCTCACCGCCTACCACGGCGACCTGGGCGTGGACGCCGGCCTGCCGCAGAACGTGTACCAGCTCGACACCAAGAAGATGAAGCAGTTCAAGGACGCCGACGGCAAGATCGTCAGCAAGGCGATGAAGCCGGGGGAGACCCTCGCGCTGCCCGGCGGCGACGGCTCGCTCACCTTCGACGGCGTCAAGACCTGGGCCACCTTCCAGGTCTCCCACCAGGTCGGCAACGGCTGGGCGCTGGTCAGCTCCGTGGCCGCGATCGCCGGCCTGGCCGGCTCGCTGTTCATCCAGCGCCGCCGGGTCTGGGTGCGCGCGGTGCGCGGCGACGACGGCACCACCGTCGTCGAGCTGGCCGGACTCGGCCGCAGCGAGTCGGCGCGGATCGCCGACGAGCTGGGCGAACTCGCCGACGGCCTCACGGCCACGGCCCCGCCGCTGCCCGCGGCGGACCCCGAAGCCTCAGAAGAACCCCTGCCCCATGACGAAGGAGCGCGCGCGTGACCACCGCTGCCGCGGTCAACGAGAACGTCGCCCACATCAGCAACCTACTGATCTACTCGGCGATGGCGGTCTACACGCTGGCCTTCCTCGCGCACATCGCGGAGTGGGTCTTCGGCAGCCGCAGCAAGGTCGCCAGGACCTCCGCCGCGCTCGCCCCCGCCGCCGGGTCCGCGCCCGCGGTCACCGTGACCGTGAAGCAGGGCGGCGGCACCGCCACCCTGGCGCGGCCCGAGGTCGTCACCCGGGCCTCCGCCAGTGACCGCGGCTTCGCCGACGGTCCCGGCGCGGCCGGCGACACCGAGCAGGGCGACCTGTACGGCCGCATCGCGGTGTCCCTGACCGTGCTGGCGTGGGCGCTGCACGTGGGCGGTGTCGTGGCCCGGGCGGTCTCGGTGCAGCGCGCCCCCTGGGGCAACATGTACGAGTTCTCCACCACCTTCGGCGCCACGGCGGTCACCGCCTACCTGGTGCTGCTCCTGCTGGGCAAGAAGGTGCGCTGGATCGGGCTCTTCCTGACCACCTCGGTGCTGCTCGACCTCGGCCTCGCCGTCTCGGTCCTCTACACCGACAGCGACCAGCTGGTCCCGGCCCTGCACTCGTACTGGCTGTGGATCCACGTCTCCTGCGCCATCATCTCCGGCGCGGTGCTCTACCTGGGCGCGGTGTCCAACGTGCTCTACCTCTTCCGCGACCGCTACGAGACCGGCCTCGCGGCCTCGGGCAGCAGCAACGAGGGCGCCTGGGCGAACATCATGTACCGCCTGCCGTCGGCCGCGAGCCTGGACAAGTTCGCGTACCGCGTGAACGCCATGGTCTTCCCGCTGTGGACGTTCACGATCATCGCCGGCGCGATCTGGGCCGAGGCGGCCTGGGGCCGCTACTGGGGCTGGGACCCCAAGGAGACCTGGTCCTTCATCACCTGGGTGGTCTACGCGGCCTACCTGCACGCCCGGGCCACCGCCGGGTGGAAGGGCCGCAAGGCCGCCTACCTGGCGCTGCTCGCCTTCGCCTGCTTCCTGTTCAACTACTACGGCGTGAACATCTTCATCACCGGCAAGCACTCCTACGCCGGCGTCTGACCTCCCGGCCCGGGCTCGGCCCAGGCCGATCGCGTCCGGCTTCGCCCGCCGCCCGCGGGCACGCGTGCGAGTCCACCGGCTCGTACGCGTGCCCGCCCACGGGCCCGGGCGGCGGCGTCACCGGTGAGCCACGGCCCGAGGCCGAGGGCGGGGATCACGCGCCGATGTCCTCGTTCCACAGGTCGGGACGGGCCGCGACGAAGTCCGTCATCAGGGCGACGCACTCCGGGTCGTCCAGCAGGACGATCTCCACGCCGTGCTCCGCCAGCCAGTCGTGGCCGCCGTGGAAGGTGCGGGCCTCGCCGATGACCACCCGGGAGATCCCGAACTGCCGGACCAGGCCGCTGCAGTACCAGCACGGCGACAGCGTGGTCACCATCGTCGTGCCGCGGTAGGTGCGCTGCCGCCCGGCCGCGCGGAACGCCGCCGTCTCGCCGTGCATGGACGGGTCGCCGTCCTGCACACGGCGGTTGCGGCCGCGACCCAGCACCGTGCGGCCGTCCGGGCCGTACAGCGCCGCCCCGATCGGGATACCGCCCTCCGCGAGGCCCGCCCGGGCCTCCGCGACGGCCGTCGCCAGCATCGTCCGTGCGTCGTCCATGACGGCAGTGTGCCGCAGGATCAGCCGCGGGGCTGGTTGTCCTGGCCGTCGCCGGAGCCGCTCTCGCGTTCCCGCAGCTCCTCCTCGCGGCGCCGCAGGTCGGCCTCCCAGCTCTTCAGCAGCTGCTCGTCCTTCTTGTTCTCCTCACGGAGCGAGGAGAGGAACTCCGGGTTGTCGTCCGGCGCGACCCACTGCGTGCGGTGGTTGCGGTGCCACTCCGCGGGCGTGCTCCCGCCCGCCGGGGCCGTGCGGTGCTTGCCGGCCACCAGCCAGGCGATCGGGCCGATCAGCACCTCGCCGAAGAGCAGGATGACGATGACCCAGACGACCTTGGGGAGGCCACGCACCTGCTCCTCGGGCGTGTTGAGGCAGTCGATGAAGGCGTAGATCCACAACGCCAGCACCAGCAGGAACGGGATGTACCGGATCATCGCGGGAGTGCCCCCCAGGCAGCGGCGGCGGGGCGCGGCAGGGCCCCGGTGACGGGTACAGGGTAGTCCGTGCCGGATACTGGACCGCATGGCTTACGACGATCTTCGCTCGCTGCTGAGGGCCCTGGAGAAGGAGGGGGACCTCAAGCGCGTCAAGGCAGAGGTCGACCCGTACCTGGAGGTCGGTGAGATCGTCGACCGCGTCAACAAGGCGGGCGGCCCGGCGCTGCTGTTCGAGAACGTCAAGGGCTCCTCGATGCCCCTGGCGATGAACGTCTACGGCACCGACCGGCGGCTGCTGAAGGCGCTCGGCCTGAAGTCCTACGCCGACATCGGCGACCGCATCGGCGGGCTGCTCAAGCCGGAGCTGCCGCACGGCTTCGTCGGCGTGCGCGAGGCCTTCGGCAAGCTCGCCGGGATGACGCACGTACCGCCGAGGAAGGTGAAGGACGCCCCCGTCCAGGAGGTCGTGCTCACCGGCGACGACGTCGACCTGGACGCGCTGCCCGCGCTGTTCACCTGGCCCGAGGACGGCGGCTCCTTCTTCAACCTCGGCCTGACGCACACCAAGGACCCCGAGACCGGCGTCCGCAACCTGGGCCTGTACCGGCTGCAGCGGCACGACCGCCGCACCATCGGCATGCACTGGCAGATCCACAAGGACAGCCGCAACCACTACCAGGTGGCCCAGCGCCGCGGCGAACGCCTGCCCGTGGCCATCGCCTTCGGCTGCCCGCCCGCCGTGACGTACGCCTCCACCGCGCCGCTGCCGGGCGACATCGACGAGTACCTCCTCGCCGGCTTCGTCGGGGGCAGGCGTATCGAGATGGTCGACTGCAAGACCGTGCCGCTGCAGGTGCCAGCCCAGGCCGAGGTGGTCCTGGAGGGCTGGCTGGAGCCCGGGAAGATGCTGCCCGAGGGGCCGTTCGGCGACCACACGGGCTTCTACACCCCGCAGGAGCCCTTCCCGGCCCTGACCATCGACTGCGTGACGATGCGCAAGCGCCCGCTGCTGCAGTCCATCGTGGTGGGCCGGCCGCCGACCGAGGACGGCCCGCTGGGCCGGGCCACCGAGCGCTTCTTCCTGCCGCTGCTGAAGGTCATCGTGCCGGACATCGTGGACTACCACCTGCCGGAGGCGGGCGGCTTCCACAACTGCGCGATCGTCTCGATCGACAAGAAGTACCCCAAGCACGCCCAGAAGGTCATGCACGCCATCTGGGGCGCGCACATGATGTCGCTGACCAAGCTGATCGTCGTGGTCGACGCCGACTGCGACGTGCACGACCTGCACGAGGTCGCCTGGCGGGCGCTGGGCAACACCGACTACGCCCGCGACCTGTCGGTCGTCGAGGGTCCCGTGGACCACCTCGACCACTCCTCGTACCAGCAGTTCTGGGGTGGCAAGGCGGGCATCGACGCGACCCGGAAGCTGCCCGAGGAGGGCTACACCCGCGACGGCGGCTGGCCCGAGATGGTGCTCTCCGACCCGGAGACCGCCGCGACGGTCGACCGCCGCTGGAAGGAGTACGGCCTGTGAGCGCCGAATCCGCGACCCCGGATCTCTTCGGACCCTCTCCCCGTCCGGACGGCAAGGTCCGGGCGTTCCTGCGGCTGGTGATGATCGAGCACTCGGTCTTCGCCCTGCCCTTCGCCTACATCGCCGCGCTCAGCGCGATGTTCGCCGAGGACCGGTCCGTCCACTGGTGGCAGCTCCTCCTGATCACCGTCGCCATGGTCGGCCTGCGCACCTTCGCGATGGCCTGCAACCGGATCATCGACCGCGAGATCGACGCCCGCAACCCCCGCACCGCGGGACGCGAACTGGTCACCGGCGCCGTGTCCGTGCGCTCGGCGTGGACCGGCGCGCTGATCGCCGTGGTGTTCTTCCTGGGCGCCGCGGCGCTGCTCAACCCGCTGTGCCTGGCGCTTGCGCCGATCGCGGTGGTCCCGATGGTGGTCTACCCGTACGGCAAGCGGTTCACGGACTACCCGCACGCGATCCTCGGCCTCGCCCAGGCGATGGGCCCGGTCGGCGCCTGGCTCGCGGTCTCCGGCTCCTGGTCGTGGGACGCCGTCGTCCTCGGCCTCGCGGTGGGCGTGTGGATCGGCGGCTTCGACCTCATCTTCGCCTGCCAGGACGTCGCCGCCGACCGCGCCCACGGGGTGCGCTCGGTGCCGGCCCGCTTCGGCGTCGACGGCGCGCTGTACGGGGCGCGGGTGAGCCATGTGGTGACGACCGTGCTGCTCGTCTGGTACGGACTCGCGGTCGGCGCCGGGGCCTTCTGGTGGGTCGGCATGCTGATCGTGGGCGGCGCCTTCGTCTACGAGCACAGCATCGTGAAGCCCGGCGACCTCAGCAGGCTCAACCGGGCGTTCTTCACCGTCAACGGCTTCATCGGCATGGCGCTGTTCCTCTGCGCCCTGCTGGACCTCGCGGTGCGCGGCCTGGGCGTCTGACGCCCGGGCCGCTCCGGCCGCGACCGCTCAGCCGCGTACGAACGGCAGGGCGAAGAACTTCGGGTAGCTCCACCACTGGCCGCCGTTGGCCTTGGTGCTGCCGATGATGCAGAGGATCAGCCCGGCCAGCAGGTGCAGCCCGGCCACGGCCAGCAGGCCGAAGGCCGCGACGGGCAGCCAGCCCGGGCTGCCGTCGTCGTACGCGGCAAGGCCGACCAGGCCGCCGACGTAACCGGCCACGGCGAGCAGGCCCACGATGGCCGTGGTGATGCCGTAGTTGATCGCCTGGGCGGCGTGGTGCCGGATGAAGGGGTCGTGCTTGTTGTGCTGGTTGGAGCGGATGACCAGCGGGGCCACCCAGGCCAGCGCCCAGCCGATGCAGCAGACGCTGCTCCCCGCCACCAGGGTGAGCAGCGCGCCCAGGTGGGCCCACATCGCCGGCGTGGTGGGCGGCCGCACCGGCGGGGGCGGGTACGGCAGCGGCCCGTGCGCGTAGCCGTGGCCGTACGGGGGCGGCGGCGGGGCGGGCGGCTGGTACGGCGGTGGCGGCGACGGTACGGCGTGGGGACCCTGCGCCTGCCCCTGCGGCGGCACGGGCGGTGCCGTGTCCCGCGGTGGTACGTCCTCGTGCTTGCTGAAATCGGTCATGGAGAACCGCCCCCCGTCGCTTCGTTCCCGGGATCCTACGGCGTCATCTGATCAACCCGTCGGCGGGGCGGTCCCGGAAGAGGAACGCGCCCACGACGCCGCCGACGAGGCCGAAGAGGTGACCCTGCCAGGAGACCCCCTGCGCGGTGGGCAGGACACCCCACAGGATCGAGCCGTACGCCACCGCGACGATCAGGCCGACCGCGATGTCGATCAGGCGCCGGTCGACGAAGCCGCGCACCAGCAGGTAGCCGAACAGGCCGAAGACGACACCGGAGGCGCCCGCGGTGTTGGTGTGCGGCGGGGCCACCAGCCAGACCCCGCCGCCGCTCGTCATGATGATGACGAAGACCACGCTCAGCAGGCGGCCGATGCCGCGCAGCCCCGCGAGGAAGCCCAGCACCAGCAGCGGCAGGCTGTTGGCGGCCACGTGGTCGAAGCCGAAGTGGACGAACGCGGCCGGGATGATGTCGCGCAGCTCGCCGATCTGCTGCGGCACGATGCCGAAGGTGTCGAGCGCGTGATGGGTCATCACGTCGACGCACTCGATCAGCCAGAGCAGCCCCACCCAGATGAACATGACCGCCGCGGCGGTCTTCGCACGGTCTCCGGGACCCGGCACGGCGTTGCCGCGGACGCGCCGCCGGGCGTCGCCGGCGTCATGTCCGGCGACGGGTTCGTACGCCACAGGTCCCCCCTCGTGGTTGTCCACCGCCCGCCTGTCCGGCCAGGCTTCCTCACGGTAGACAACGACAAGGGCATCGGTGGCGGTTCCCGGGCCTACTCGTCCATTCCGCCCATCATGAACTGCATCATGGCGCCCATGACGTCCTGGGGGTTGAGCGGGGTGGCGCCGGCCGGGGCGGCGACGGGCGCCGCGTCGGGGGCGAAGCCGACGGTCAGCGGCAGCGCGCCGTGGATCTCGTCACCGGAGTCGAACTGGTCGAGGTCGAGGCTGATCCCCGACAGCGTGCCGTCCTTGACGGCCACGTCCACGGTGACGTCCTTGTCGGGCACGTCCTTCAGGTCGGAGGGCGAGACCCCCTCGGGCAGCTGGTCCGCCAGCGGCTCCAGGGCGTCGGCGAGCGCGTCGGCCGTCTTCCCCGCGGGGACGGTGACCTTGACGATGTCGGCGCCGTCCTTGCTGCCGGCGTCGGCGAACTTCGCGTTGCTCTCCAGGGCCCGGCGCAGTGCCTTGGTGACCCGCTTCTGCGTCCCGGCGTCCAGTTCCGGGGTGTCCGGGAGAGGCGAGCCGGCGGGGCCGTTCTCGCCCATGCTCATGGCGAACTCCTGGAAGGCCTTGGGGTCGACGGAGACCCACTTGCCGCCGAGCGCGTCCTTGACCGACTTGTACGAGGAGGGCAGGTCGTCGGCGGCGTCCAGGAACTGCTGGATCTGCGCCATGTCGCCCTTGCTCTTCCCGGTGCCGAGATCGCCGGCGAGCGACATGAACCGCCTCAGGTCCAACCGCAGGTAGGTCTTCCCGCCCGCCAGACCGCGGACCTCCAGCAGGTCCTTGCCCCGGCCGAGCGAGATCCGCAGCGCCAGCGAGGCGCCGCCCTCCTTGACGTCCTTCAGCGGTTTGGCGGCGCTCACGGACAGCGACACGTCGATACCGGCGAGCAGTTCGGCGTTTTCCCGGGTGAACCCGTCCGATCCCTTCAGCGCGGACCAGATCTGCTGTTCATTGCCGTCGAGGCCCACCGACAACGTGACGGCCTTCTGCTCGCCGAGCCGGTCCACCGCCTGCTGGAGCTTGGCACCGGCGCTCAGGTTCTCGGCGGTGCCGCACGCGCTGGCGGTGGTGGCGATGAAGGCGGCGCAGCCGGCGGCGGCGATCCCCTTGCGCATGGCGTTGATGGTGTTCTCCTCGATCGGTACAGGAACGGTTGAAGGACCCGCGAGGTGGCCGGAAGGTTGTACGAGTGGCCGGATAGGCTCGCGGCATGGACGACAGCGAACGCGGGGCACCGTGGGTGGTCGGGGTCTCCGGGGCCTCCGGGACGCCGTACGCCGCGGCGGTGCTGCGGGCGCTGCTGCACGCCGGTGAGGCGGTGGACCTGGTGGTCAGCCGGGCCGCCCGGCTCACCGTCCTGGACGAGACCGGGGCGCCCTTCCGGGACGCCCACTGGCGCGAGGACCTGGCCCGCTGGCTGGCCCGCGGCGCGGACGGCACCCCGGACCGGTTCGAGACCGATCTGAGCCGGGTGCGGTACTGGTCCGCCGGGGACCTCGCGGCGGGGCCGAGCTCGGGTTCGTACCCGGTCAGGGGGATGCTGATCGTGCCGGCGAGCACGGCCTGCGTGGCGGGCGTCGCCCTCGGGCTCTCCAAGGACCTGCTGCAGCGGGTGGCGAGCGTGACCCTGAAGGAGCGGCGGCCGCTGGTCGTCGCCGTACGGGAGACGCCGCTCGGCGGACAGACCCTGCGGCACCTGGTCGCGCTGGACGACGCGGGCGCCGTGGTGCTCCCGGCCTCGCCCGCCTTCTACGCGGGGGCCAGGGACATCCAGGACCTGGTCGACTTCGTCGCGGGCCGGGTGCTGGACGCCGTACAGGTGCCGCACAAGCTGTACCGGCGCTGGGAGGGCGAGCTGGGCGCCGCCGGGGCCGGGGTCGACGGGGCTGCCGCGGATTGATGCGCAGGGCACATCCCCGTGGATGCCTTAGATTCTTGTCCTGACAGCTCAGTCGTGGCATGAATGAAGGGGTCCAGTCTGATGGACGCGGTGGACAGGCAGCTCATCCAGGCCCTCCGTGAGAACGGCCGGGCCTCGTACGCCGAGCTGGGCCGGCTGGTGGGCCTGTCCGGACCGAGCGTCACCGACCGGATCAACCGGCTGGAGCAGGCCGGAGTGATCACCGGCTACCGCGCCACGATCCACCCCGCGGCCCTCGGCCTCGGGGTGACCGCTCTGGTGGGCCTGCAGCTCAGCGACGCCGCCGACCACGAGGACGTGGCCACCCGGCTGCGCGACCTGCACGAGATCGAGGACTGCTGGTTCATCGCCGGCGACGACTCGTACATGCTCAAGGTGCGGGTCCCCGACGTGGACGGCCTGGAGCACACGATCCGCAGGCTGTCCGGCACCAAGGGCGTCGCCCGCACCCGCACCACGGTCGTGCTCTCCACGAAGTGGGAGAACCGGGTCGGGGAACTCCCCGAGAGCATCTAGGCGTAAGGTCGAACGGTCGATTTCGGATGGTGAAGGCGAGGCGGACGATGGACGCGGGGCTCAAGCGCGAACTGGAGGAGAAGGTCTACGCGGGTGAACGGCTGACCCGCGAGGACGGCATCGCCCTCTACGAGTCCGACGATCTCGCCTGGCTGGGCGGTCTCGCCCACCACGTGCGGACGCGGAAGAACGGTGACGTCGTCCACTTCAACGTCAACCGCCACCTCAACATGACCAACGTCTGCACCGCCTCCTGCGCGTACTGCTCCTTCCAGCGCAAGCCGGGGGAGAAGGACGCCTACACGATGCGCATCGAGGAGGCCGTCCGGCTGGCGAAGGAGATGGAGGGCGACAGCCTCACCGAGCTCCACATCGTCAACGGCCTCCACCCGACGCTGCCGTGGCGCTACTACCCGCGCTCGCTGAAGGCGCTCAAGGAGGCGCTGCCGGACGTCTCGCTGAAGGCGTTCACCGCCACCGAGATCCACCATTTCGAGACGATCTCCGGGATGAGCGCGAGCGAGATCCTGGACGAGCTCATCGAGGCCGGCCTGGAGTCGCTGACCGGCGGCGGCGCCGAGATCTTCGACTGGGAGGTGCGGCAGCACATCGTCGACCACCGCACCCACTGGGAGGACTGGTCGCGCATCCACCGCCTGGCGCACGAGAAGGGCCTCAAGACCCCGTGCACCATGCTGTACGGGCACATCGAGGAGCCCCGGCACCGGGTGGACCATGTGCTGCGGCTGCGCGAGCTGCAGGACGAGACCGGCGGCTTCCAGGTCTTCATCCCGCTGCGCTACCAGCACGACTTCGTGGACCTTAAGGACGGCAAGGTCCGCAACACCCTCCAGGCGCGCACCACGATGGCCAGCGGCGCGGAGGCGCTGAAGACCTTCGCGGTCTCCCGGCTGCTGTTCGACAACGTGCCGCACGTGAAGGTGTTCTGGGTCATGCACGGCGTGCAGACCGCCCAGCTGGCGCTGCAGCACGGCGCGGACGACATGGACGGCTCGGTCGTCGAGTACAAGATCACGCACGACGCCGACAACTACGGGACGCCCAACAAGCTCACCCGGGACGACCTGCTGGAGCTCATCCAGGACGCGGGCTTCCGTCCCGTCGAGCGCAACACCCGGTACGAGATCATCCGCGAGTACCCGGGTCCCGACGCGGCGCGCCGCGAGTCGCCGCAGCCGATGCGCGTGTGAGACCGCCTGCGAGACGGAACCGAGGGTGCGTCGCCGTGTGACGGCGGCGCGCCCCGGCGCACCCTCGCGCACCCCGGCGCACCGAGGCTTTGCCTTAACCCCGATGTCGTCCGGCGTCCGGACGCCCGTCGAATGCTGTCAGCCCCGATGCCTAGGGTGTGCGCCATGGCACTGCGCTTCACCCTCGACCCCGAGCTCACCCCCGGTCTGCGGGAGCAGCTCGTCTCCCTGTGGACCGACGTCACCAACGCGGGCGGCGCCGTCGGCTTCGTCGCGCCCGTGACCCGTACCGAGGTCGCCCACGAAGCCCAACGGCACTACTCGGCGCTGTCCGAGGGCAGGGCGCACATGGTCGCCGGGTTCGACGGCGACCGGCTCGCCGCCTCGACCTTCCTCACCTTCAACACCCACCGCCTGATGAGGCACTGGGCCTGGCTGTACACCGTGATGGTCGACCCGTCGCTGCAGGGCCGCGGGTACGGCTGGGAGCTGATGCAGGCGGCGGAGCGGGCCGGCCGCGACCTCGGCCTGGAGGGGCTGAAGCTCACCTGCCGCGGCGGCATGGGACTGGAGCGCTTCTATGCCTCGGCCGGCTACAAGGAGGTCGGGCGCGTTCCCGCGGCGATACGCGTCGCCGCAGGTGACGACCGTGACGACATCACCATGTGGCTCCCGCTGACCTGACCGCCGCGGGCCCGTGCTTCACTGATACGGGTACGTCCGGTACGTCCCGCAGGCCGGAACGAGGGAAACGAAGGAAGTGGCAACGACCGTGAGCTGGAAGCCGAGCCCCATGCTGCGCTACTCCCTGATGCGCCTTGGCCTTTTCGCGGCCTGCTTCCTGGTGATCTGGGGCCTGGTCTACGTCCGCGTACTGCCCTCCGGCCTCGGCGACTCCAACCTGCTGTGGGTGATGCTGCTCGCGCTGGTGATCAGCGCGCCGCTCAGCTTCGTCGTGCTGCGCGGAGCCCGAGAGGCGGCCTCCGTGCAGGTCTCCGCGCGCGTGGAGCGCACCAAGGCCAACCTCGCCGCCAACGCCGCCCAGGAGGACGAGGCGGACGACGCCGCGCGCGCGGCGGCGCAGAGCAGCTGACACACCCGGGGGGCCGGGGCGAGGGGCGGGTGACCCGCAGGCGCCTGCCCGAAGAGGTCCGCGAACGGCAGATGCTCGACGCGGCGGTCGCCGGCTTCGGACGCCTGGGCCACCGGGCCGCCTCCATGGACGGGATCGCCGAACGGGCGGGCGTCGGCAAGCCGTTGCTGTACCTCCACCTGACCTCCGAGGAAGAGCTCTTCACTGCCTGCGTTCGGCGTGAGGCCGTCGCCCTGTCCTCGGCGGTGACCGGCGCGTTGGACGCCGGGGAGTCCCCCGAGCGGCGGCTGTGGAGCGGGCTCCTCGGCTGGGCCGTCCTCCACCGTCAGGCGCGCACCACCGGCGAGCCCTTCGCGGCCGAGGTGGACGTCCTGCGCGAGGGGCTCGTGGAGTACGTGGCGGGGCTGTTCGCGGCCGCCGCCCGTGAGGCGGGCTGCGACGCCGCCCTCGCCCACGCGCTGGTCGGCGCCGCGGAGTCGCCGGCCGACCGGGCAGGCGGCGCGCCGCCCGCGTCCGGCGATCGTTCCGAGCCCAAGGACACCGCCGCGACCCTGATGAACTTCGCCTGGCTCGGCCCGGAGGCCCTGCTCGCCCGTGCCCGGACGCCCGGCACGGCCTAGGGACCGACGGTTCCGGTGAGGTGTATCCGGTCCCCGGAGCGGACGGCGAAGTTCCGCACCCGGCCCGGCTCGGAGGCGTCCCCGTCCGATGCCGCGTAGGTGACGGTGCCGGGCAGCAGGACGGGAGCCTTGAACTCCGCCCGCAGGGTGACCGTTTCGGCGTCCGTGGGGACGGCCTCCGCGGCGCAGCGGGCGACGGTCCACATCCCGTGGGCGATGGCGCGCGGGAAGCCGAGCGGCCGAGCGGTCAGCGGGTGGACGTGGATCGGGTTCCAGTCGCCGGACACGGCCGCGTGCCGGCGCCCGAGGCCGGCGGGGAGCCGCCACTCCGCCACGCCGGGAAGTCCCGGCCCCTCGGCGCCCGCGGTGCCGCCGCCGGTCGTGCCCCCGCCCTCCGCAGCGCCCGTGCGGGTCCGTGCGAGATAGCCGCTGCGGTCACGCCAGACGACCTCCCCGCCGACGGACGCCTCGGTGACGACCACGACTTCGACGCCGCGCCGGTGGGGGCGCAACTCCTCGGCGTGGACGGCGATGTCGGGGCGGTCGCCGGGCAGGAGCGGGCGCCGCTGGACGATCTCGATCCACGTGTGCACCAGGCCGAGCAGCGGAAGCGGGAAGCTCCGCCGGGCCATCAGCCGGGCGGCGAGCGGGAATCCGAGGACGTGCGGATACGTCAGCGGGAGCCGTTCCGCAGGGGGGAACCCGCACACCTCGGCGTACGCGGCGAGCCGCCGGGGGTCCACCCGGACGGCCGGCGCGGTCGCCCGCTCGGCGGGCAGCGGCGCGTCGGCGGCCGGATGCTTGCCGAGACCGGTCAGTACGCCTCGGGCGAGGGTGAGGATCAGGGGCATCGTGGGTTCCCGCGGGGTCGGTGGGCGGTTGTGGACGGGCGGACGACGGGCGGCCTCCGCCCCGCGGACGCGCACGACCTGCCCGGCCGCGGCCGTCGTCGTCGGTCTCGACGAAGCCGATACCCCGGGCCTTGGGTGAGATTACCGAAAGTAACGCTCACCCGTCGCCCCCGGTCCTTGCAGGAGCAGCGGGTATCGCCGAGGACGGCGAGGTGCCCGTTCCCGACGGTGCCCTGCGCGCGGACGGCGGCCCCTGTGAAACCGCCGGCGTGGTTGCGGCCGGTCGTAGAAGATGCGATTTCCCTGTTTCCCGCGCGGAGTCCCAAACGCGGCTTCACCGTGTTATCCGTGGAATTCACGGAGTAATCGGCCCATCTCGCCCCGCCCGTGAATCCGCGCCGCGCGGCGGGCGCACGCAAAAGGCAGGAGCCCCGCACGACTCGTGCGGGGCTCCTTGGGTACTGCTCGTCGGTTACTGCGCGTCAGTCCGCGATCAGGCGGGGACGACGTTCTCCGCCTGCGGGCCCTTCGGACCCTGGGTGACGTCGAAGGTCACCGCCTGGTTCTCCTCCAGCGAACGGAACCCGGAGGCGTTGATCGCGGAGTAGTGGACGAAGACATCGGGGCCGCCGCCGTCCTGGGCGATGAAGCCGAAGCCCTTCTCGGCGTTGAACCACTTGACGGTTCCGGTAGCCATAAGCCCTCCTTGGGCCAAAGGGTTGCCCTGCTCCAGAACCTGCCCTGCGCACTGCAAGAAGTCTGAAAACTACAAAAGCCCGCGGTCACATGCTCCGCAGGCTCTGTACTGCAAGGGAAACCAAACTGCAACTTGCGAAGACAGTAGCACGGAGCATCTGCGGCGGGGAAGAGCGACAAGATCCGATTTCACTCGCGCCGCGCGAGGCGCGAACGCAGAGTGAACGCCGTGCCGGCCCCCGGCCGCCCGGCGTGGGAGGCGGGGACCCGCCTGAAGTTCACCTGGGCGGGGGTCTAGCCTCCTGATGTGGACAAATCTGCGCCTCTTCCATCCGGCAGTGGTGTGCGCCGGACCCGGCCCCGCGTCGGGCACATCCAGTTCCTGAACTGCGTGCCCCTTTACTGGGGACTAGCCCGAACGGGTGCCCTGCTCGACCTGGAGCTGACCAAGGACACGCCCGAGAAGCTCAGCGCCCAGCTCGTCTCCGGGGACCTGGACGTCGGTCCGATCACCCTCATGGAGTACCTCCGGCACGCCGACGAACTGATCGCGCTGCCGGACATCGCCGTCGGCTGCGACGGCCCGGTGATGTCCTGCGTGATCGTGAGCCAGGTCCCGCTGAGCGCCCTGGACGGCGCCCGGGTCGCCCTCGGCTCCACCAGCCGCACATCGGTCCGCCTCGCCCAGCTGCTGCTCGCCGAGCAGTACGGGGTCGAGCCCGAGTACTACACCTGCCCGCCCGACCTCTCGCTGATGATGCAGGAGGCCCAGGCCGCGGTCCTGATCGGCGACGCGGCGCTGCGCGCCTCGCTGCACGACGCGCCGCTGCTCGGCCTGGAGGTCCACGACCTCGGGCTGATGTGGAAGGAGTGGACGGGGCTGCCCTTCGTCTTCGCCGTGTGGGCCGCCCGCCGCGACTACCTGGCGTCCCTTCCCGGTGTGGTGCACGAGGTGCACCGGGCCTTCCTCTCCTCCCGCGACCTGAGCATGGAGGAGGTCGAGAAGGTCGCCGAGCAGGCCGCCCGCTGGGAGGCCTTCGACGCCCGCACCCTCCAGCGCTACTTCACCACCCTGGACTTCTCGCTCGGCCCCGAGCAGCTCACCGGCATCGCCGAGTTCGCCCGCCGGGTGGGCTTCCCGGAGCAGGCGCGCGTCGAACTGCTGGGCGCCGGGGGCTGACCCCGGGCGGGACCCGGGCCGGCGGCACCCCGCCGCCGGCCCGGGTCCCGCCCGGCGGGCCCACTACGATCGGCGGCAGCCCCGGCCGCGGCGCCGGGCGCCGGATCCGCTCCGGCGCCCGCCGCGACGGCTGGGGTGACCACGGCGGCCACGGGTACAACTCCACTGACCTTCCGCACCGGCGAGAGGCGCGCAGATGCAGCCCCTGCAAGCGAACGACCCCCCGTCGATCGGCCCGTACCGCCTCCTCGGCCGGCTGGGTGCCGGCGGGATGGGCCGGGTCTACCTGGGGCGCAGCCCCGGCGGCCGGACGGTGGCCGTGAAGGTGGTGCGCTCGGAGCTCGCGGACGACCTGGAGTTCCGCACCCGGTTCCAGCGCGAGGTCGACGCCGCGCGCCGGGTCGGCGGCGTGTGGAGCGCGCCGGTGCTGGACGCCGACACCGACTCGCCGGTGCCGTGGGTGGCCACCCGCTACGTCGCCGGTCCCGCCCTGTCCGAGGCCGTCGCCACCTTCGGGCCGCTGTCGCCGCAGGGCGTGCGGGCGCTGGGCGCCGGACTGGCCGAGGCACTGGAGGCCGTGCACGGCCGGGGGCTGGTGCACCGCGACATCAAACCGTCCAACGTGCTGCTCTCGCTCGACGGTCCTGTGCTGATCGACTTCGGCATCGCCCGTGCCATGGACGCCACGGCCGCCCTGACCAGCAAGGGGGTGGTCGTCGGCTCGCCCGGCTACATGGCGCCCGAGCAGGTCACCGGCGGACCGACCGGCCCCGCGGCCGACATCTTCGCGCTCGGCGCGGTGCTGGCCTTCGCCGCGACCGGCAGCGGCCCCTTCACGGGGGACAGCGCGGCCGTGCTGCTCTACAAGGTCGCCCACGAGGAGCCGGAACTCGACGGCGTCCCGGAGGAGTTGCGCCGGATCGCGGAGTCCTGCCTCGCCAAGGACCCCGCGGTGCGCCCGACGCCGCGGCGGCTCGCCGAACTGCTGGCACCCGGCGGCGACGCCGCATCGCTGGTGCGGGCCGGCTGGCTGCCGGCCCCGATGACGGAGCGCCTGGGGCGGCAGGCCGTCGAACTGCTCGATCTCGAACCCACCCCGCATCCGGGCCCGGTCGCCGGCAGCCCCGACGGGACCGCCGGGGGACCGGGCGGCGGTCACGGCTCGTACGGTTCGCACCCCTCCTACGGGTCGTTCGGCCCGCCGCCCTCGCTGACCGAGCCCCAGGACGCATCCCCGTTCGCCGCCACGCCGCCGCCCGCCCCCGCGCCGGGCCGCCGCGGCCGCGTCGCCGCGCTGGCCGCGACGGGGATCGTGCTGGTCGCGGCCGCCGTGACCCTGGCGCTCGTGCTGCCGGGACTCCTCGACGGCTCGAACCAGGCCGAGGGCGGCGAGCGCACCCCCTCGCGGAGCGCGGGCTCCGGGACCACTCCGGCGTCCTCGGCCGCGTCCTCGCCCTCGACCCCGTCCTCGCCGGCGGCGTCCGAACCGCGCCTGGACGCGCTCCCGAAGGCCTTCGCCGGCACCTGGAAGGGCGACACCGTCACCGCCCACGGGGTGCCGGGGACGATGGAGATCACCCTTCGCGAGGGCAAGGTCGGCGCGGTCGTCGGCCGCGACAAGAGCGTGCTGGACCTGCTCGGCCAGTCCTACGACTGCAGCGGCGACTGGAAGCTCGCGGAGGCCACCGAGAAGAGCGTCGTGCTCGACACCAGCGGCGGCACCAACCCGCATCCCGGGGTCTGCTCGGACGGCTCGGCCGACGAGCGGTTCACCCTCAACGCGGACGGCTCCCTGCACTACCGCTCGGGCGACTCCCTGGCCGGTCGGCCGGAAGGGGACCTCAGGAGGCAGGGCGGCTGACCCCCTGGCGTAGGCTGGGCGCGTCCGTCACACCCCTCGGAAGGATGCCCGGTGAGCGAGAACGCCGACCTCCAGTCCGTCCTCGACCGCGCCGCCGACGGCGGTCGCATCACCCCCGAGGAGGCGCTCGACCTCTACCGCTCGGCGCCCCTGCACGCCCTCGGCGCCGCCGCCGACGCCGTGCGCCGCCGCCGCTACGCGGGTACCGAGCACATCGCGACGTACATCATCGAGCGCAACATCAACTACACCAACGTCTGCGTGACGGCGTGCAAGTTCTGCGCCTTCTACGCCGCGCCCAAGGACACCGCCAAGGGCTGGACCCGCGACCTCGACGACATCCTGCGCCGCTGCGCGGAGACCGTCGAACTCGGCGGCACCCAGATCATGTTCCAGGGCGGCCACCACCCCGACTACGGCGTCGAGTACTACGAGAAGCACTTCAGCGCCATCAAGCAGGCTTTCCCGCAGCTGGTCATCCACTCCCTCGGCGCCTCCGAGATCGAGCACATGGCCCGCATCTCCAAGGTGCCGGTGGACGAGGCCATCACCCGCATCCACGCCGCGGGCCTGGACTCCTTCGCGGGCGCCGGCGCCGAACTGCTGCCGGCCCGCCCGCGCAAGGCGATCGCCCCGCTGAAGGAGAGCGGCGAGCGCTGGCTGGAGATCATGGAGACCGCGCACAAGCTCGGCGTGGAGTCGACCTCCACGATGCTCATGGGCACCGGCGAGACCAACGCCGAGCGCATCGAGCACCTGCGCATGATCCGCGACGTCCAGGACCGTACGGGCGGCTTCCGCGCCTTCATCCCGTACACCTACCAGCCCGAGAACAACCACCTGAAGGGCCGGACCCAGGCCACGCTCTTCGAGTACCTGCGGATGATCGCCATCGCGCGGATCTTCCTGGACAACGTCGCCCACATCCAGGGTTCCTGGCTCACCACCGGCAAGGAGGTCGGCCAGCTGTCGCTGCACTACGGCGCCGACGACCTCGGCTCGGTGATGCTGGAGGAGAACGTGGTCTCCTCGGCCGGCGCCAAGCACCGCTCCAACCGCACGGAGCTGATCCACCTGATCCGCGCCGCCGGCCGGGTCCCCGCCCAGCGCGCCACCACCTACGAGCACCTCGTCGTCCACGACGACCCGGCGAACGACCCGGTCGACGACCACGTCGTCTCCCACCTGTCGTCGACCGCCATCGAGGGCGGCACGGCGCACCCGGAGCTGAAGCTGCTCAGCACCTCCTGACCCCGCCGATGCTGACGATCCATTCCGGGACCGACGGCACGGCCCTGGTGGCCGACGGCGGCCTCATCGCCGCCGTCGGCCCCCTCGACGCGGTACGGGCGGCCCATCCGGGCGCCCGCGTCCGCAGCTGGCCCGGCGCGCTGCGTCCGGGCCTGACCCACGAGGGCGAACTCCCGCCGGCCCCCACCCCGCGCGAACGCGTGCACGCCCTGCTGCGGCGCGGGGTCACCGCCGTCGCCACCGCCCCCGCCGACCCCGCGCTGCGCTCCGCCCTGGACCGCAGCGGGCTGCTGCCGGCGCGCCAGGCCCCGCCCCTGGAGCCGGGCGCCCGGGCGGACTTCGCCGTCTTCGACGAGCACGGCGCCTGCCTCGCCACGGTCGTCGCCGGCCGGCTCCTGCACCGCAGGGCCTGACCGCCCACGCCGGGTCGCGCCCGCCGCCCGGGGCGGGTGCCCGCCCCGCGACGTCCCCCGTCCCCTCGCGGAACGCCGTACGGCGTTCCGCGACCGCGGCCGGGGCCCCTGCGCGGGGCGCGATGCCGGCGGGTGAAGAATGGGGGCGTGACCCGAGCCTCCCTGGACAAGCAGCCGCACGAAGTCGCCGCGATGTTCGACGACGTCGCGGCCAACTACGACCTGACCAACGACGTGCTGTCGCTCGGCCAGGACCGCCGCTGGCGCAAGGTCGTCGCGCAGGCCCTCGCGGTCCGTCCCGGCGAGCGCGTGCTGGACCTCGGCGCCGGCACGGGCACCTCCTCCCTGCCCTTCGCCGAGGCGGGCGCCCGGGTCGTGCCGTGCGACTTCTCCCTGGGCATGCTGCGCGAGGGCAAGCGCCGCCATCCCTTCCTCCCGCTCACCGCGGGCGACGCGACACGGCTGCCGTTCGCCGACGGGGTCTTCGACGCCGTCACCATCTCCTTCGCGCTGCGCAACGTGCACGACACCGACGCCGCGCTGCGCGAGATGCTGCGGGTCACCCGGCCCGGGGGCCGGGTCGTCATCTGCGAGTTCAGCCACCCCACCTGGGCGCCGTTCCGCACGGTCTACACCGAGTACCTGATGCGGGCGCTCCCGCCGGTCGCCCGGGCGGTCAGCAGCAACCCCGACGCGTACGTCTACCTCGCCGAGTCCATCCGGGCCTGGCCCGACCAGCCCGGCCTCGCCGCGCGACTGCAGAAGGCCGGCTGGTCGAAGGTCGCATGGCGCAACCTGTCGGGCGGCATCGTGGCCCTGCACCGCGCGGTGCGCTAAGCCGGGGCGCCCGGCCCGCGCGCAGAAGCGGCCACATAGACTGCACGGGTCCGGTCCGGCCGCCGCCGGCTGGTCGCAGACAGGCCCGCATCAGCCCAGAGCAGCGAGGAGCACCGTGACCGAGACCGCCGCTTCGGAACGCAGCGCCGATGTGATCGTCGTAGGTGCCGGGCCCGCCGGTTCGACGACGGCCTACTACCTGGCGAAGGCGGGACTCGACGTCCTGCTGCTGGAGAAGACCGCCTTTCCGCGCGAGAAGGTGTGCGGCGACGGCCTGACGCCCCGGGCGACCAAGCAACTGGTCGCGATGGGCATCGACATCTCCGAGGAGGCCGGCTGGCTGCGCAACAAGGGCCTGCGCATCATCGGCGGCGGGGTCCGGCTGCAGCTGGACTGGCCGGACCTGGCCTCCTTCCCCGACTACGGGCTCGTGCGCAAGCGCGAGGACTTCGACGAACTCCTCGCCCAGCAGGCGCAGAAGGCCGGCGCCCGGCTGTACGAGCGCTGCAACGTGGGCGCCCCGATCCGCGACGAGCGCACCGGCCGCATCACGGGCGTCGAGGCCAAGCTGGGCGAGGAGAAGACCCCGGTCACCTTCCACGCCCCGCTGGTCGTCGCCGCGGACGGCAACTCCACCCGGCTCTCCCTCCAGATGGGCCTGCACCGGCGTGAGGACCGCCCGATGGGCGTGGCCGTCCGGACGTACTTCACCTCCCCGCGGCACGACGACGACTACCTGGAGTCCTGGCTGGAGCTGTGGGACCGGCGCGTCCCGGGCAACCCGCGGCTGCTGCCCGGCTACGGCTGGATCTTCGGCATGGGCGACGGCACCTCCAACGTGGGCCTGGGCGTCCTCAACACCTCCGCCTCCTTCAAGGAGCTGGACTGGCGTGAGGTGCTGAAGGCCTGGTGCGCCTCGATGCCCGAGGAGTGGGGCTACACCGAGGAGAACATGACCGGGCCGATCCGCGGCGCGGCCCTCCCGATGGCCTTCAACCGCCAGCCGCACTACACCAAGGGCCTGCTGCTGGTCGGCGACGCGGGCGGCCTCGTCAACCCCTTCAACGGCGAGGGCATCGCCTACGCGATGGAGTCCGGCCAGATCGCCGCCGACGTCATCGTCCAGGCGCACGCGCGCGGCACCGCGGCCCAGCGGGAGCTGGCGCTCCAGTCGTACCCGCGGATCCTGAAGGACACCTACGGCGGCTACTACACGCTCGGCCGGGCCTTCGTGAAGCTGATCGGCAACCCGAAGGTCATGAAGCTGGCGACGCAGCGGGGCCTCACGCACCCGATGCTGATGCGCTTCACGCTGAAGCTGCTGGCGAACCTCACCGACCCGTCGGGCGGCGACGCGATGGACCGCGTGATCAACGGTCTGTCGAAGGTGGCGCCCCGCTCCTGACATCCCGGCACCCGCTTGCCGCGCCGGCCCGTACCGCTCGGGCCGGCGCGGCTTTTTCCTGCCCTCCCGTCATAGGACGAGGTAGGTAAACATCCTTATCCTTCCCTTTGGAGGGTAGGATGCGTACTCATGGAGAGGGATTGGCTGTCCGTCGAGCAGGTCGCGGACCGGCTCGGCCTGCATGTGCGTACGGTCCGCGGCTACATCCGCGACGGCCGGCTGAAGGCCGTCCGCATCGGCAAGCAGTACCGCGTCGCCCGGACCGACCTGGACGCCCTCACCGGTGCGCCGGCGGCCGCCGCCCGGCACCGGGTGGAGGTCTCGGCCATCGTCGAGGTGGACGGCATCGGTGCGGCCGCGGCCGACCGTCTGGGCACCCTGCTCGTGGCCGGTGCCCAGATGGCGCGTGACCCCCACGAGTTGGCCCGGGTGCGGACGGCGTACGACGACGAGCGCTCGCGGCTGAAGGTCGTGGTGCTCGGCGGCGCCGCGGCGACGGCGGACGTCCTGCGGACCATCGACGACGTCCTGGGAGGGGAGAACGACATGTTCCCGGAGGAGCACACCGAGCACCCGGAGGCGGGCCGTGACTGACGTGGTGACCGAGCGGCGGGGCGTGCCGGTCCTCGTCTGCGGCGAGAACGGCGCGCGGATCTCCGGTGTCCAGGACGCGCTCGACGTGATCGGATCGGCGTTCCAGCGGGCGGATGTCGTGGCCGTCCCCGTGGGCCGGCTGGACGAGCGGTTCTTCGCCCTGCGCAGCGGCCTGGCGGGGGAGATCCTGCAGAAGTTCGCCAACTACCGCATCAGGCTTGCCGTCGTGGGCGACGTATCGGCGTACACGACGGCCAGTACGGCCTTTCGGGACCTGGTGCGCGAGTGCAACCGCGGCGACCGCACGTGGTTCGTCGACGACCTCGAAGCGCTCGACACCCACCTGGGCTGACCCGGCGTCGGGGCGGTGCGGCGCGAACGTCGCCCGGTGTCCGCCGTGTTGCCCCGCCCGGCGTCACCTCCCACCGAGCGGGACGGTGAACTCCGAAGCCCTGTGCACCGGTTCGCGCCGACCGAGATGGAGGGGCGCGGGTGGGGCGGACCGCCGATCCTTTGACATCGATGTCGTTGACATCGATGTCAGATGCGTCTGCCCCGGAGTCAGCTCGCGCCCGAAATGCGGGATTTGAGGCGTTGTGCTCATACTTTTGATCACTGCTCGGGGATTCGTGATCAACAGAAGGGTGCAGACATGAGCACGCGCATATTCCAGGTCCTGGCCGCCGCTGCCGCATCGGTCCTGATCGCCGGAGGGGGCGTGCTCGCAGCCGGCCCGGCCTCCGCGGCCCCGACGGACCACCGCTCGAGCGACCGGCAGGGCGACGATCGACGTGGTGACGACCGGCGTGGCGACGACCGCCGTGGCGACGACCGGCGTGGTGACGACCGGCGTGGTGACGACCGCCGGGACGGGGACCGGCGCGGCGACCGGCAGCGACAGTGCTCGCTCGGCCTGGGCTCCTGGAAGCTGGAGTACCGCCCCGGACGCCTGGTGCGGGTCTCCAGCCACGGCCGCGTCAAATGGGTCCGCACGCCCGGCCACTGGGTCAGGGTCTGGCACGGCGGAGGCCGCGACTGCCACCGCTGATGAACCCGAGGCCCGGAGCCCGGTCCCCCGCCACGGCGGAGCCGGGCTCCGGCCCGTGAGCCCCGTCCGGGGCTCCCCGGTCGTCCGGCCCCGTGTGCGGTACCTCTCCTTGCGGCGGGGCCGGACCCCTGTCCGGCCGCCTGCCGTGGGGCGCGGTGCGGCGGCCCCGCCTCGCGGCGGCGGAGGACCGCACGGGGGTGGAACGGAGGAGGCCGCCGGCCCGGTGCGGGCCGGCGGCCTCCGTGGGGACGGGGCGCGTGATCAGAGCACGCGGACGGCCGACGTCGGCATGTAGTTGGACATCTGCTGGATGACGACGCCCTTGCTCGGGTTCGCCGCGTCCAGGTACTGCCCGCCGCCTATGTAGACGGCCACGTGGTAGGCGGAGCCGGCGCCGCCCCAGAAGACGAGGTCGCCCGGCTGGACCGCGCTCACGGACACCGGGGTGCCGAAGGTCGACTGCGCCTGCGAGGTACGCGGCAGGTCGACGCCGATGGTGCGGAAGGCGGCCTGGGTGAGACCGGAGCAGTCGTAGGCGCTGGGGCCCGTGGCGCCGTAGACGTACGGCTTTCCGACCTGGGCCTTCAGGAAGCCGATGACGGAGGCGACGCTGCCCGTCGCGGAAGTGGAGGAGGAGGCGGCCAGCGCGGTGCGTCCGGCGGAGCGGGACGCGGTCGCGGTCTCGCGCGCCTTGGCGGCCTTGGCCGCGGCGCGCGACCGCGCGTCGGCGGCGGCCTTCTTCTTCTGTGCGGCCTTCATGGCCTCGGTGCGCGCCTCCGTGCGGGCGGCGTCCAGCTGCTGCTCGACGACGGTCTCGTCGATGGCGTCAGCGGCCTCCGCGGCGGTGGCGGTGGTGGAGAGGGCGGGGATGACGGGGATGCTCCCCGTGGTCGCCGGGTCGGCGGCCGAAGGCTCGGCGTTCGCCGAAGAGGACATTCCGGTGAGGGCGAGCGTTCCGATGACGCCGCCGGCGACTCCTGCGCGGCGCACCCAGTTGGGGCTCTGCGAGGCGCGTCGCCGGCGGCGTATATGCGAGGTCTGAAGGGACATGAGGACTTGGGTATCAGGCCAGGTCGGTTCCGTTCAACAAAAGTGTGATGCGCCACAGTTGGCTCGCGAGCAGTGGTATTGTCCCCTTTTTGATCTTCCTTATTCGGGACGATAGGGATATTCAACCGCGAATCCTCGTGCGCGCGTTCACGTGCCTCGGGCCGCTGTCAGTGCGGGGTTTCGCGCCTCACCCGCGCGAGTGGCGAGGCGCTATCACGTCCTCCGGACCGGCTCCAATTTGCCTCGGCTCGTCGGCGCCTGATAGTGCGGCACCCCCGTTTACCAGCGGAAACGCAGGAAAATGTGACTTCTGGTGATCGTTTGAGATTCCTGAGTGAGAAGATCACCGCTCATCCCTGTTCATGATCGTTCGACTGGTGGCAGAGATCACAAAGGCCAGAGTGAACCCCGTGTCGCAGATCACAGACCAGGAGGCATAGGATGCGGGCAGTCTGGGCTTGTGAACTGCCTCACATGGAGGGGATCCAGGTGGCGTGGGGCGCACGTCCGGGCACGGTCCGTCATCAGTCATCGTCGACTGGAAGGAGCGGGGACGTGAATGCCTACGCGCCCATCCTCGTGCTGGGCGGCCTCGGGGCCGGCTTCGCGATCTTCTCCGTGGTCATGGCCTCCATCATCGGCCCAAAACGGTACAACCGGGCCAAGTTGGAGGCGTATGAGTGCGGTATCGAGCCGACTCCGCAGCCAGCCGGGGGCGGCCGTTTCCCGATCAAGTACTACCTGACGGCGATGCTCTTCATCGTCTTCGACATCGAGATCGTCTTCCTCTACCCCTGGGCCGTCACCTTCGACGCCCTCGGGGTCTTCGGGCTCGTCGAGATGCTCCTCTTCGTGCTCACCGTCTTCGTCGCTTACGCCTATGTCTGGCGTCGCGGCGGCCTGGAATGGGATTAGGGGCGGAGAATAGCCATGGGTATTGAAGAGAAGCTGCCGAGCGGGTTCCTGCTCACCTCCGTCGAAGCGGCGGCCGGCTGGGTCCGGAAGGCCTCGGTCTTCCCGGCCACGTTCGGCCTCGCGTGCTGCGCCATCGAGATGATGACGACCGGGGCCGGGCGGTACGACCTGGCCCGCTTCGGCATGGAGGTCTTCCGCGGGTCCCCGCGCCAGGCGGACCTGATGATCGTGGCCGGCCGGGTGAGCCAGAAGATGGCCCCCGTCCTGCGCCAGGTCTACGACCAGATGCCGAACCCCAAGTGGGTGATCTCGATGGGGGTCTGCGCATCGAGCGGCGGGATGTTCAACAATTACGCAATTGTGCAGGGTGTTGACCATGTGGTGCCTGTTGACATTTATCTCCCCGGATGTCCGCCCCGCCCCGAAATGTTGATGGACGCCATCCTCAAGCTCCACCAGAAGATCCAGCACAGCAAGCTCGGCGTGAACCGCGAAGAGGCCGCGCGCGAGGCGGAGGAAGCGGCGCTGAAGGCGCTGCCGACGATCGAGATGAAGGGGCTCCTCCGATGACGGATTCCCCGGACACCCCGAACCCGGACAGGGACGTCAACGCGGCCGGGCTGCCCGGCCAGCGCGGCGACCACGGCGAGGCGATCCGCGTCCAGCGCGGAATGTTCGGTGCCCGGAACGGCGGCGACACCTCCGGGTACGGCGGTCTGGTGCGCACCGTGCGGCTGCCCGGTGCGGCCGGCCGTCCGTACGGCGGCTGGTTCGACGACGTCGCCGACGAGCTCGAGGGCGCCCTCGAGGAGCAGGGCCTGGTCCCGGACAACGCGATCGAGAAGGTCGTCGTGGACCGCGACGAGGTCACCTTCCACATCACGCGCGAGCACCTGCCCCTGGTCGCCAGGACCCTGCGGGACGACCCCGCGCTGCGCTTCGAGCTCTGCACGGGCGTGAGCGGCGTCCACTTCCCGGAGGACAAGGGGCGCGAGCTGCACGCGGTGTACCACCTGCGCTCGATCACCCACAACCGGCTGATCCGGCTGGAGGTGAGCGTCTCCGACGAGGACCGGCACGTGCCGTCGCTCGTCGAGGTCTACCCGACCAACGACTGGCACGAGCGCGAGGCCTACGACTTCTTCGGGATCGTCTTCGACGGGCACCCCGCCCTGATCCGGATCATGATGCCGGACGACTGGCAGGGCCACCCGCAGCGCAAGGACTACCCCCTCGGCGGCATCCCCGTCGAGTACAAGGGCGCCCAGATCCCTGCTCCGGACCAGCGGAGGTCGTACTCGTGAGCACTCACCACGCACCCCAGCAGGCCGAGGAGCGGGAGACCACCGAGGGCCGGGTCTTCACGGTCACCGGCGGCGACTGGGACGAGCTGGCCGAGACGGTCGGCAAGGCCGACGACGAGCGCATCGTCGTCAACATGGGCCCGCAGCACCCGTCCACCCACGGCGTGCTCCGGCTGATCCTCGAGATCGACGGCGAGACGGTCACCGAGGCCCGCTGCGGCATCGGCTACCTCCACACCGGCATCGAGAAGAACATGGAGTTCCGGACCTGGACCCAGGGGTCCACGTTCGTGACGCGCATGGACTACCTGACGCCGTTCTTCAACGAGACGGCGTACTGCCTGGCGGTGGAGAAGCTGCTCGGCATCACCGACGCGATCCCGGACCGCGCCTCGGTGATCCGCGTGATGCTGATGGAGCTGAACCGCATCTCCTCGCACCTGGTGGCCATCGCCACCGGCGGCATGGAGCTCGGCGCCACCACGATCATGATCTACGGGTTCCGCGACCGCGAGCTGATCCTGGACCTCTTCGAGCTGATCACCGGCTTGCGGATGAACCACGCGTACATCCGCCCCGGCGGCCTCGCCCAGGACCTGCCGCCCGGCGCCGTGGACCAGGTCCGCGAGGTCGTGAAGAAGTTCCGCAAGAACCTCCCCGAGTACGACAAGCTCGCCACCGGCAACCCGATCTTCAAGGCCCGCATGCAGGACGTGGGTTACCTGGACCTGGCGGGCTGCATGGCGCTCGGCGCCACCGGCCCGATCCTCCGCTCCACCGGCCTGCCGCACGACCTGCGCAAGTCGCAGCCGTACTGCGGCTACGAGAACTACGAGTTCGAGGTCCCGACCGTCGACACCTGCGACTCCTACGGGCGGTTCCTGCTCCGCCTGGAGGAGATGCGGCAGTCGCTGGACATCGTCGAGCAGTGCCTGGACCGGCTGCAGCCCGGCCCGGTCATGGTCGCCGACAAGAAGATCGCCTGGCCCGCGCAGCTCGCGCTCGGCCCGGACGGGCTCGGCAACTCCCTCGACCACATCAAGAAGATCATGGGCACCTCCATGGAGGCCCTGATCCACCACTTCAAGCTGGTGACCGAGGGCTTCCGGGTCCCGGCCGGCCAGGCGTACGTCGCCGTCGAGTCGTCCAAGGGCGAACTCGGCGTCCACGTGGTCAGCGACGGGGGCACCCGCCCCTTCCGCGTCCACTTCCGCGACCCGTCCTTCACCAACCTGCAGACCATGGCGGCGATGTGCGAGGGCGGCCAGGTCGCCGACGTCATCGTCGCGGTGGCGTCCATCGACCCCGTGATGGGAGGCGTCGACCGGTGACAGACGTATCACTCGGCATCCCCGCGATGCCCGCGCCGGACTACCCGGCCGACGTACGGCAACGACTGGACGAGGACGCGGCGAAGATCATCGCGCGCTACCCCGGCAGCCGCAGCGCCCTGCTCCCGCTGCTGCACCTGGTGCAGGCGGAGGAGAGCTACGTCTCCCGCACCGGGGTGCGCTTCTGCGCCGAGCAGCTGGGGCTGACCACGGCCGAGGTCACTGCGGTGGCCACCTTCTACTCGATGTACCGGCGGGGGCCCTCCGGCGAGTACCAGGTCGGGGTCTGCACCAACACGCTGTGCGCGGTCATGGGCGGCGACGCGATCTTCGACGAGCTCAAGAGGCACCTCGGCGTCGAGAACGGCGAGACCACCGACGACGGCAAGGTCACGCTGGAGCACATCGAGTGCAACGCGGCCTGCGACTTCGCCCCCGTGGTGATGGTCAACTGGGAGTTCTTCGACAACCAGGACCCCGAGTCGGCCAAGCGGCTCGTCGACGACCTGCGCGCCGGCCGCACCGTCGAACCCACCCGCGGCGCTCCTCTCTGCTCGTACAAGGAGACGTCCCGGATCCTCGCCGGGTTCCCCGACGAGCGCCCCGGCGCCGTCGAGGCGACCGGCGGCGCCGGCCCCGCCTCGCTGGCGGGCCTGCGACTCGCCCGCGGCGAGTCGCTGCCGGGCAATGGGGCCGGCGTGCCCCGGCAGACCTCCGCCCCGCCGCAGGACGAGACACCCCCGGCTCACCCCAGCTCCCACGACGCCCCCCTGGACTCCGCGGTCTCCGACCCGGAGCACCCGGCGGGACCGGTCACGCAGGAGCGCCCGACGGAAGGCGAGGAGGACCGGTGACCATGGTCGACTCGGCGGAGAAGGTGCTGGCACCCGTTCTCTCGGCCTTCTGGGACGATCCCCAGTCCTGGACCCTCGACACGTACCGCCGCCACGAGGGCTACGAGGGCCTGCGCAAGGCGCTGGCCCTGCCCCCGGACGACGTGATCGCCCTCGTGAAGGAGTCCGGCCTGCGCGGCCGCGGCGGCGCAGGCTTCCCCACCGGGATGAAGTGGCAGTTCATCCCGCAGGGCGACGGCAAGCCGCACTACCTCGTCGTCAACGCGGACGAGTCGGAGCCGGGCACCTGCAAGGACATCCCGCTGCTCTTCGCCAACCCGCACTCGCTCATCGAGGGCATGGTGATCGCCTGCCACGCGATCCGCTCCCACCACGCCTTCATCTACCTGCGCGGCGAGGTCGTGCCCGTGCTGCGGCGGCTGCACCACGCGGTGGCCGAGGCGTACGAGGCCGGACTCCTCGGCAAGAACATCCTGGGCAGCGGCTTCGACCTGGAGCTGACCGTGCACGCCGGCGCCGGCGCGTACATCTGCGGTGAGGAGACCGCGCTGCTCGACTCCCTGGAGGGACGCCGCGGCCAGCCCCGGCTGCGCCCGCCCTTCCCGGCGGTCGAGGGCCTGTACGCCTGCCCGACGGTGGTCAACAACGTCGAGTCCATCGCGTCGGTGCCGTCGATCCTGCTCAAGGGCAAGGACTGGTTCCGCTCGATGGGCAGCGAGAAGTCCCCGGGCTTCACGCTCTACTCGCTCAGCGGCCACGTCGCCAACCCCGGCCAGTACGAGGCCCCGCTCGGCGTCACATTGCGCCAGCTGCTCAGCCTGAGCGGCGGGATGCGTCCCGGCCACAAGCTGAAGTTCTGGACCCCGGGCGGCTCCTCGACCCCGATGTTCACCGACGAGCACCTCGACGTCCCGCTGGACTACGAGGGCGTCGCCGCCGCCGGGTCGATGCTGGGCACCAAGGCGCTGCAGTGCTTCGACGAGACGACCTGCGTGGTGCGGGCCGTCACCCGCTGGACCGAGTTCTACGCCCACGAGTCCTGCGGCAAGTGCACCCCGTGCCGCGAGGGCACGTACTGGCTCGTCCAGTTGCTCCGCGACATCGAGGCGGGCAAGGGCACCCTGTCGGACCTCGACAAGCTCGCCGACATCGCCGACAACATCAACGGCAAGTCCTTCTGCGCCCTCGGCGACGGAGCGGCCAGCCCGATCTTCTCCTCCCTCCAGTACTTCCGCGACGAGTACGTGGAGCACCTGGAGGGCCGCGGCTGCCCCTTCGACCCGTCCAAGTCCACGGTCTGGGCCGACAAGTCTCACCTGGAGGTGAACGCGTGACCGTCACGACCAACGCCGCCTCCGGTGAGGCGGCGGTGCCGCCCGAGGACCTGGTGTCCGTCAGCATCGACGGCATCGAGATCTCCGTGCCCAAGGGCACCCTGGTGATCCGTGCCGCCGAGCTGGTCGGCATCGAGATCCCGCGCTTCTGCGACCACCCCCTCCTCGACCCCGTGGGCGCCTGCCGCCAGTGCATCGTCGAGGTCGAGGGCCAGCGCAAGCCGATGGCGTCCTGCACCATCACGTGCACCGACGGGATGGTCGTCAGGACCCAGCTCACCTCCGGCGTCGCTGACAAGGCCCAGCGCGGTGTGATGGAGCTGCTGCTCATCAACCACCCGCTGGACTGCCCGGTCTGCGACAAGGGCGGCGAGTGCCCGCTGCAGAACCAGGCGATGTCCGCCGGGCAGGCCGACACCCGCTTCGAGGGCCGCAAGCGGACCTACGAGAAGCCGGTCCCGATCTCCACCCAGGTGCTGCTGGACCGCGAGCGCTGCGTGCTGTGCGCGCGCTGCACCCGCTTCTCGCAGCAGGTCGCCGGCGACCCGATGATCGAACTGCTGGAGCGCGGCGCGCTGCAGCAGGTCGGTATCGGCGAGGGCGACCCCTTCCAGTCGTACTTCTCCGGCAACACCATCCAGATCTGCCCGGTCGGTGCCCTGACCTCGGCGGCCTACCGCTTCCGGTCGCGGCCCTTCGACCTGGTCTCCTCGCCGAGTGTGTGCGAGCACTGCGCGGGCGGCTGCGCCACCCGTACCGACCACCGGCGCGGCAAGGTCATGCGCCGGCTGGCGGAGGACGACCCTGAGGTCAACGAGGAGTGGATCTGCGACAAGGGCCGTTTCGGGTTCCGCTACGCGCAGCGCCCCGAGCGGCTCACCACCCCGCTGGTCCGCAACGCCGACACCGGTGAACTGGAGACCGCGAGCTGGCCCGAGGCCCTGGAGGCCGCGGCCCGCGGGCTCGCGGCGGCCCGCGGCCGCACGGGCGTGCTGACCGGCGGCCGGCTCACCGTCGAGGACGCGTACGCCTACGCCAAGTTCGCCCGCGTCGCCCTCGACACCAACGACGTCGACTTCCGGGCCCGCGCGCACTCCGCGGAGGAGGCCGACTTCCTGGCGGCCGTCGTGGCGGGACGCGGACGGGACCTGTCCGGCGACGGGGTCACCTACACCCTGCTGGAGAAGGCCCCCGCCGTCCTGCTGGCCGGACTGGAGGCCGAGGAGGAGGCGCCCGGCGTCTTCCTGCGGCTCCGCAAGGCCTGGCGCAAGCACAAGCAGCGCACCTTCGCGCTGGCCCCCTTCGCCACCCGCGGTCTGGAGAAGGCGGGCGGCACCCTGCTGCCCGCCGCGCCGGGTACCGAGACCGAGTGGCTGGACGCCCTGGCCGGCGGCGTCGGGCTGGACGGCAACGGCCTTACCGCCCACGAGGCGCTGCGCGCCGAGGGCTCGGTCGTCCTGGTCGGCGAGCGGCTGGCGGCCGTCCCCGGCGCGCTGACCGCGGTCGTGCGGTTCGCCCGGGCGACCGGCGCCCGGCTGGCGTGGATCCCGCGCCGCGCGGGCGAGCGCGGTGCCGTCGAGGCGGGCGCCCTGCCCGGGCTGCTGCCCGGTGGCCGCCCGGTCACGGACCCGCGGGCCCGTGACGAGGTCGCCGAGGTCTGGGGCGTGGCCACGCTCCCGGCCCGCCACGGCCGCGACACCGGCGGGATCCTGGAGGCGGCCGCGAGCGGCGAGCTCGGCGCGCTGCTGGTCGGCGGCGTCGAGCCGGCCGACCTGCCCGACCCGGCCCTGGCCCGCGCGGCCCTGGACGCGGCGGGCTTCGTGGTCAGCCTGGAGCAGCGCCCCGGCGAGGTCACCGAGCGGGCGGACGTCGTCCTGCCGGTCGCCGCGGTCGCCGAGAAGGCCGGCACCTTCCTCAACTGGGAGGGCCGCGTGCGGCTCTTCGAGGCCGCGATCAAGCCCTTCCAGCAGGTCCAGCGGCACCAGTACCCGGACGCCCGGGTGCTGACCATGGTGGCCGACGCGATGGACGTCGCGCTCGGGCTCGCCGACGTGAGCTCGGCCCGCGCCGAGCTGTCCCGGCTCGCCCCGTACGAGGGCCCGCGCGCCACGGCTCCGCAGGAGACCGGCCGCCAGCTGCCGAAGCCCGGCGGCGGCGAGGCGGTCCTCGCGGGCCACCGGCTGCTGCTCGACCAGGGCCTGCTGCAACAGGGCGACGACGCCCTCGCCGGCACCCGCCACCCGGCGGTCGCCCGTGTGTCGGCGACCACCGCGAAGGAGATCGGCGTCGCCGACGGCGAGCCGCTGGAGGTGTCCGGCCCGCTGGGCACGGTCCGGCTGCCGCTGCAGGTGACGGCGATGGCCGACCGGGTCGTGTGGGTGCCCCTCAACTCGGCCGGCGGGGGAGTCGCCTCGGACACCGGCGCACTGCCGGGCCAGATCGTCCGGATCGCCCCGGCCGCCGTGGACGCCGCTGCCGTACCGGAGGTGACCCCGTGACGGGACTGACCACGCTCGCCGCCGAGGACCTGTCCCTGTTCGGGCGGGACCCGTGGTGGCTGATCGCCATCAAGGCGGTCTTCTGCTTCGCGTTCCTGATGGTGACCGTGCTCTTCTCCATCGTGTGGGAGCGCAAGGTCGTCGCGTGGATGCAGCTGCGCATCGGCCCCAACCGGCACGGCCCCTGGGGCATGCTCCAGTCGCTCGCCGACGGCATCAAGCTGATGCTCAAGGAAGACCTGATCGTCAAGAAGGCCGACAAGTTCGTCTACGTGCTGGCCCCGATCGTGGCGGCCATCCCGGCCTTCATGGCGATCGCGGTGATCCCCTTCGGCCCGGCGGGCAACGAGATCTCCATCTTCGGCCACCGCACGCCGATGCAGCTCACCGACCTGCCGATCGGCGTCCTCTACATCCTGGCCACCGCGTCCGTCGGCATCTACGGGATCGTGCTGGCCGGCTGGTCCTCCGGCTCGACGTACCCGCTCCTCGGCGGTCTGCGCTCCTGCGCGCAGATGATCTCCTACGAGATCGCGATGGGCGTCGCCTTCGCGTCGGTCTTCCTCTACTCCGGCTCGATGTCGACCTCGCAGATCGTCGCCCAGCAGGAGGACCGCTGGTACGTGCTGCTGCTGCCGGTGTCGTTCATCATCTACATCGGCACCATGGTCGGCGAGACCAACCGCGCCCCGTTCGACATGCCCGAGTCCGAGGGCGACCTGGTCGGCGGCTTCAACACCGAGTACTCCTCGATCAAGTTCGCGCTCTTCATGCTCGCCGAGTACGTGAACATGGTGACCGTCTCGGCGGTGGCCACCACGCTCTTCCTGGGCGGCTGGCGGGCCCCGTGGCCCATCAGCACCTTCTGGGAGGGGGCCAACCACGGCTGGTGGCCGCTGCTCTGGTTCGTGATCAAGGTGCAGCTGCTGCTCTTCTTCTTCATCTGGCTGCGCGGCACGCTGCCCCGCGTCCGCTACGACCAGCTGATGAAGCTGGGCTGGAAGGTCCTGATCCCGGTCTCGATGGTGTGGCTGATGCTGGTCGCCACCGTCCGGGCGCTGCGCAACGAGAACTACGACTTCCAGTCGATCGTGCTCTACGTCGGCGGCGGCGTGGTCCTGCTGCTCCTGCTCTCCCTGGTCTACGACGTCTTCCGCGACCGCGGCGACAAGGCCCGGGAGGCAGCCGAACAGGCCGGGCCGCAGGAGCCGTTCGATCCCATGGCGGGCGGGTTCCCCGTGCCGCCGCTGCCCGGCCAGGAGCTGCCGCCCGTCCCGCGGCGGCCGTCCCGTGCGGAGCGTCAACTCGTAGGCAAGGAGGCCGACGATGCCTGAGTTCCTGGGCCCGGTCGCGGGCTTCGGCGTGACCTTCAAGGCCATGTTCAAGAAGCGCCTGACCGAGCAGTACCCCGAGGAGAAGAAGCCGACCGCGCCGCGGTTCCACGGCCGCCACCAGCTCAACCGGCACCCGGACGGGCTGGAGAAGTGCGTGGGCTGCGAGCTGTGCGCCTGGGCCTGCCCGGCGGACGCGATCTACGTCGAGGGCGCCGACAACACCGACGAGGAGCGCTACTCGCCGGGCGAGCGCTACGGCCGCGTCTACCAGATCAACTACGCCCGCTGCATCCTGTGCGGGCTGTGCATCGAGGCCTGCCCGACGCGCGCCCTGACCATGACCAACGAGTACGAACTCGCCGACAGCAGCCGCGAGTCGCTGATCTTCACCAAGGAGCAGTTGCTCGCGGGCCTGGACGAGAACATGGTCGACACCCCGCACGCGATCTTCCCCGGCATGGACGAGGGCGACTACTACCGCGGCGCGGTGACCCACGCGGCCCCCGGGACCGAGCGCCAGGTCGCGGTCTCCAAGGGCGAGAAGCCGGACGAGACGGTGCGGGGCGAGCGGGACGGCGAAGGCGCGGCGGGCGCAGAGGTCCCCGCGACCGGCACCGCCGCTCCGGCCGGGACGGGAGGCGAGGCATGAACGGCGTGACCACGCTGACGACGCTGGCCGCATACACCACCTCCACCGGGGAGGCGGTCCAGTTCTGGGTGCTCGGCACCGTCGCGGTGCTCGGCGCGCTCGCGACCGTACTGATGAAGAAGGCCGTGCACAGCGCACTGTCGCTGGCCGGGACGATGATCGTCCTGGCGGTCTTCTACCTGGCCCAGGGCGCGTACTTCCTCGGGGTCGTCCAGATCGTCGTCTACACCGGCGCGATCATGATGCTCTTCCTCTTCGTCGTCATGCTGGTCGGCATCACCGCCGCCGACTCGCTCAAGGAGACGCTGAAGGGGCAGCGCTGGCTGGCCGCCGGGGCCGGACTCGGCTTCGGCGTGCTGCTGATCGCCGGCATCGCCAACGCCTCGATCAAGAACTTCCAGGGGCTCGGCCAGGCCAACGCCGGCGGCAACGTCGAGGGACTCGCCTCCCTGATCTTCACCAAGTACGTGTGGGCCTTCGAGATCACCGGCGCGCTGCTCATCACCGCCGCCATCGGCGCGATGGTCCTCACCCACCGCGAGCGCACCGAGGCCCGCGCCACCCAGCGCGAACTCGCCGAGCGGCGCGTGCGCGAGGGCAAGCAGATCACCCCGCTCCCCGCGCCCGGCGTCTACGCCCGCAACAACGCGGTCGACGTCCCCGGCCTGCTGCCGGACGGCACGGTCTCGGAGCTCAGCGTCAGCCCGACGCTGCGCGGCCGCGGCCAGTACCGGGACGTGTCCGCGGAGGCGGTCGCCAAGGTCGCCGAGCTGGAACAGCGCTCCGAGGAGGCGTCGAAGTGAATCCGGTCAACTACCTGTACCTGTCGGCGCTGCTGTTCACCATCGGCGCGGCCGGGGTGCTGATCCGGCGCAACGCGATCATCGTCTTCATGTGCGTCGAGCTGATGCTGAACGCCGCCAACCTGGCGTTCGTCACCTTCTCCCGCATGCACGGCAACCTCGACGGCCAGATCATCGCCTTCTTCACGATGGTCGTCGCCGCCGCGGAGGTCGTCGTGGGTCTGGCGATCATCGTGACGATCTTCCGCTCCCGCCACTCGGCCTCGGTCGACGACGCCAGCCTGATGAAGCTCTAAGGGGTAGCGACAGTGGACTACTTGATCGGATGGCTCGTCCTCCTGCCGCTGCTGGGCGCCGGTGTGCTGCTCACCGGCGGCCGGAGGCTGGACCGTACGGGCCACTGGATCGGCACCGTGCTCGCGGGGTCGTCCTTCGCCGTCGCGGCGGTGCTCTTCTTCGACATGCTCGGTCGCAGCGGCGAGGACCGCGCGCTGCACTCGACCGCCTTCACCTGGATCTCCGTCGGGAGCTTCAAGGCGGACGTGGCCTTCCAGCTCGACCAGCTGTCGATGACCTTCGCCCTGCTGATCACCGGTGTGGGCACGCTCATCCACATCTACTCGATCGGCTACATGGAGCACGACGAGCGGCGCCGCCGCTTCTTCGGCTACCTCAACCTCTTCCTCGCGGCGATGCTCCTGCTGGTCCTCGCCGACAACTACCTGCTGCTGTACGTCGGCTGGGAGGGCGTGGGCCTCGCCTCGTACCTGCTGATCGGCTTCTGGCAGCACAAGCCCAGCGCGGCGACCGCGGCCAAGAAGGCCTTCATCGTCAACCGCGTCGGCGACGTCGGCCTGTCGATCGCGATCATGCTGATGTTCACCACCTTCGGCACCTTCACCTTCGGGCCGGTCCTCGGAGCGGTGGACGGCGCGGGTGAGGGAGTCCTCACCGGCATCGGCCTGATGCTGCTGCTCGCCGCCTGCGGCAAGTCGGCGCAGGTCCCGCTGCAGTCCTGGCTCGGCGACGCGATGGAGGGCCCGACCCCGGTCTCGGCCCTGATCCACGCGGCGACGATGGTGACCGCCGGCGTCTACCTGATCACCCGCTCCGGCGCGATCTTCGACGCCGCGCCCACCGCCCAGGTGGCCGTGGTGACGGTCGGCGCGGTCACCCTCCTGTTCGGTGCGATCGTCGGTTGCGCGAAGGACGACATCAAGAAGGCCCTGGCCGGGTCGACGATGTCGCAGATCGGCTACATGGTGATGGCCGCGGGCCTCGGCCCGATCGGCTACGTCTTCGCGATCATGCACCTGGTCACCCACGGCTTCTTCAAGGCCGGGCTCTTCCTCGGCGCCGGATCGGTCATGCACGGCATGAACGACGAGGTGGACATGCGCAAGTACGGGGGCCTGCGGAAGTACATGCCGGTCACCTTCGTCACCTTCGGCCTCGGCTACCTGGCGATCATCGGCTTCCCGGGCCTGTCCGGCTTCTTCTCCAAGGACAAGATCATCGAGGCCGCCTTCGCCAAGGGCGGCACCGAGGGCTGGATCCTCGGCGGCGCGGCCCTGCTGGGCGCGGGGATCACCGCGTTCTACATGACCCGCGTGATGCTGATGACCTTCTTCGGCGAGAAGCGCTGGGAGCCGGACGCCGAGGGCCATGAGCCGCACCCGCACGAGTCGCCGAAGTCGATGACGATCCCGATGGTCGTCCTGGCCTTCGGCTCCGTCTTCGCCGGCTTCCTGTTCAGCTGGAACGAGGCCTTCGTGACGTGGCTGGAGCCGGTCACCAGCTTCGAGGAGGGCCACCCGCCGATGGGCGCGGCGGCTGTCACCGGCGCCACGATGGTGGTGATGGTGCTCGGCGTGGGCCTCGCCTGGGCCATGTACGGGCGCCGCCCCGTCCCCTCCGTCGCCCCGCGCGCCGGCTGGCTCACCCGCGCCGCCCGGCGCGACCTGCTCCAGGACGACTTCAACCACGTCGCCCTGGTGCTGCCCGGCGAGTACCTCACCCGCGGGCTGGTCTACGTGGACCACAAGGGTGTGGACGGCGTCGTCAACGGCACCGCGGCCGCCGTCGGGGGCCTCTCCGGGCGGATGCGGCGTCTCCAGAACGGTTATGTGCGCAGCTACGCGGTGTCGATGCTGGCGGGCACCGCGGTGCTGGTCGCCGCGACGCTGCTCATGAGGGGTGTTGCCTGATGTCCTTCCCCCTGCTCACGCTGACCGCCGGCCTGCCGGCGCTCGGCGCGATCGCCACCGCCGCCGTGCCGGCGGCGCGGCGCGGGGCCGCCAAGTGGCTCGCGCTGGGCGTCTCGCTGGCGACGCTCGTGCTGGCCGCCGTCGCCTTCGTGCGCTTCGACCCGGGCGGGGCCCGGTACCAGCTCACCGAGTCCCACGCCTGGATCGCCGACTTCGGGGTCCGCTACGAACTCGGCGTGGACGGCATCGCCGTCGCGCTCATCGGGCTGACCGCGCTGCTCGTACCGTTCGTCATCGCGGCGGGCTGGCACGACGCCGACCCTCTGGAGGAGAAGAACCCCAACCGCCGCTGGCGGCCCACCCAGGGCTTCTTCGCGCTGATCCTGCTGGTCGAGGCGATGGTGATCATCTCCTTCGAGGCCACGGACGTCTTCCTCTTCTACATCTTCTTCGAGGCCATGCTCATCCCGATGTACTTCCTCATCGGCGGCTTCGGGGACCGTGCCCACGAGCACGGCGAGGAGGAGGCGGCCCGTCAGCGCTCGTACGCGGCGGTGAAGTTCCTGCTCTACAACCTGGCCGGCGGTCTGATCATGCTGGCCGCGGTCATCGGGCTGTACGCCGTCACCGCCGACCAGCTCGGCCAGGGCACCTTCTCCCTCCAGGAGATCCTGCAGGCCCGGGCGGCCGGCGAGCTGGACATGTCCACCACCGCGGAACGCGCTCTGTTCCTGGGCTTCTTCTTCGCCTTCGCGGTCAAGGCACCGCTGTTCCCGCTGCACACCTGGCTGCCCAACGCCATGGGCGAGGCCACGGCGCCGGTCGCGGTGCTCATCACCGCGGTCGTCGACAAGGTCGGCACCTTCGCGATGCTCCGCTTCTGCCTCCAGCTCTTCCCCGAGGCCAGCAAGTGGGCGACGCCGGCGATCCTGGTGCTGGCGCTGATCAGCATCGTCTACGGTGCCCTGCTCGCACTCGGCCAGCGCGACATCAAGCGGCTGATCGCGTACGCGTCGATCTCCCACTTCGGCTTCATCATCCTGGGCATCTTCGCGATGACGTCCCAGGGCCAGGGCGGGGCGACGCTGTACATGGTCAACCACGGCATCTCCACCGCCGCGCTGATGCTGGTCGCGGGCTTCCTGATCTCCCGCCGCGGCTCCCGCCTCATCGCGTCCTACGGCGGGGTGCAGAAGGTGGCCCCGGTGCTGGCCGGCACCTTCCTGATCGGCGGTCTGGCCACCCTGTCGCTGCCGGGGCTCGCGCCCTTCGTCAGCGAGTTCCTCGTCCTCGTCGGGACGTTCAGCCGCTACCCGGCCGTCGGGATCATCGCCACCACCGGCATCGTCCTCGCCGCGCTGTACGTCCTCGTCCTCTACCAGCGGACGATGACCGGCCCGGTGAAGGCCGAGGTGCAGGGGATGCCCGACCTGAAGGTCCGGGAACTGGCCGTCGTGGCGCCGCTGATCGCGCTGCTGATCGTGCTCGGGGTGTACCCGAAGCCGCTGACCGACGTCGTCAACCCGGCGGTGCAGCAGACGCTCTCCGACGTGCACAAGACCGACCCCAAGCCGGCGCTGGAGGCATCCAAGTGAGCAGCACAGTTGCTGTCCACAGCCTGTGGACAACGGCGGCACCGCTCGCCGCCGACAAGATCAACGCGCCGAAGATCGAGTACGCCCAGCTCGCTCCGGTCCTGATCGTCTTCGGTGTGGCCATCCTGGGCATCCTCCTCGAGGCGTTCCTGCCGCGGCGGTTCCGCTACACCGGGCAGGTCGGCCTCGCGGTCGTCGGCATGGCCGCCGCCTTCGCCGCGGTCGTGGCGCTCGCGGCGGGCGGCTACGCCACGACGAAGGCGCACATCGCGGCCATGGGCGCGGTCGCCGTCGACGGCCCGGCCCTCTTCCTGCAGGGCACGATCCTGCTGGTGGGCATGGTCGGCGTGTTCACCTTCGCCGAGCGCCGGCTCGACCCCAAGGCGCACGGCCGGCACGTCGACTCCTTCGCCGCGCAGGGCTCCGCGGTGCCCGGCAGCGACCAGGAGAAGGACGCCGTCCGGGCCGGTTTCACCACCACGGAGGTCTTCCCGCTGCTGATGTTCGCCATCGGCGGCATGCTGATCTTCCCGGCGGCCAACGACCTGCTGACGCTCTTCGTGGCCCTGGAGGTCTTCTCCCTCCCGCTCTACCTGCTCTGCGCCCTCGCCCGGCGCCGCCGCCTGATGTCGCAGGAGGCGGCGGTCAAGTACTTCCTGCTGGGCGCCTTCTCCTCCGCCTTCCTGCTCTTCGGCATCGCCCTGCTCTACGGCTACGCGGGCACCGTCTCCTACTCCGGCATCGCGTCGGTCGTCGACGGCACCGCCAAGCTCACCCCGGCGCTGGCCGACTCCGCGGGCAACGACGCGCTGCTGCTGATCGGCGCCGCGCTGGTCGGCATGGGGCTGCTGTTCAAGGTGGGCGCCGTGCCGTTCCACATGTGGACGCCCGACGTCTACGAGGGCGCGCCGACCCCGGTCACCGGCTTCATGGCCGCGGCCACCAAGGTCGCCGCCTTTGGTGCGCTGCTGCGGCTGCTCTACGTGGTGCTGCCGGAGCTGCGCTGGGACTGGCGGCCGGTGCTGTGGGGCGTCGCGATCCTCACGATGCTGGTCGGCGCGATCGTGGCGGTCACCCAGACCGACGTGAAGCGCCTGCTCGCGTACTCCTCGATCGCGCACGCCGGGTTCATCCTGGCCGGTGTCATCGCGACCACGCCGGAGGGCGTCTCCTCGGTGCTCTTCTACCTGGCGGCGTACTCCTTCGTGACGCTGGGCGCCTTCGCGGTCGTCACGCTGGTGCGCGACGCCGGCGGGGAGGCCACGCACCTGTCGCGCTGGGCGGGCCTGGGCCGGCGTTCCCCGCTGGTGGCCGCGGTCTTCGCGATCTTCCTGCTCGCCTTCGCCGGCATCCCGCTGACCTCGGGCTTCGCGGGGAAGTTCGCGGTCTTCAGCGCCGCCGCGCAGGGCGGCGCGATGCCGCTGGTGATCGTGGGTGTGATCTCGTCCGCCATCGCGGCGTTCTTCTACATCCGGGTCATCGTGCTGATGTTCTTCAGCGAGCCGAAGGCCGACGGCCCCACGGTCGCCGTGCCCTCGCCGCTGACGTCCACGGCCATCGCGGTGGGTGTGGCCGTCACCCTGGTGCTGGGTGTCGCGCCCCAGTACTTCCTGGACCTCGCGAACCAGGCGGGCGTCTTCGTCCGCTGACCCCCTCGCACAGCCCGAGCGCCCCGTGACCGGCTCCCCGGTCGCGGGGCGTCGTGCTGCCGCGGGACGGCTGCCGCGGCACGGCTGCCAGGGCCCGAGTGCCGGAACCCGAGTGCCGGAGTCCGGCCGCCGGGGCCTGTCACGGCCGCATCGCGCCAATTCGGTTCCCGCACCGGTTTTCTGACCTGCGTTCGCCTGCGACACGCGGATGAATTCAGCCACTTGATGCCATGGTGAACAGCTCTTCTCGATTGTCTAAAGAGTTCGCAATGTCCGGAAAAGTCTTGCAGCGGTGGTCAATTCGGGCTTAGCTTCCTTTCAGGTCGCGGTCGGGAGGGGCCGATCAATACCGTGATCATTGGGGGGATTGTGTGGTGAAGTCCGCGTTCGCGGTCGACCCTGCCGTGCCGGGGCTGATCGTGAAGATCGGAAACTATCCGCTGCACCACGGTGGCGTGGGGGCGATCCGCAGCCTGGGGAGACTCGGGGTCCCCATGTACGCCGTCACCGAGGACCGGCACACGCCCGCCGCGGCCTCCCGCTACCTGCGCGGGCGCTTCGTCTGGCCGACCACCGGACTGGAGCCGGCGGAGCGCCTGGTCGAGGGACTGGTCCGGATCGGCCGCCGGATCGGGCGCCCCGCGGTGCTCATCCCGACCGACGAGGAGGCGGCCGTGCTCATCGCCGAGCACGCCGCCGAACTGGACGGCCTCTTCCTCTTCCCGCGCACCGACGACCCCGGGCTGTCCCGGCGCCTGGCCAGCAAGCAGGGTCTGCACGAACTGTGCGTCCGGCACGGGGTGCCGACCCCGCGGGCGGCCTTCCCCGACTCGCCGGAGGAGGTCGAGAAGTTCGCGGCGGACGCCCGCTTCCCGGTCGTCGCCAAGAACCGGGAGGCCTTCGAACGGCGCCGCACACCCGCCGTACCCGGCACCACCCGTATCGACGACGCGGAGGAACTGCTGGCGCTGGCCCGCGGCTGGGGACCGAAACCCGGTGTGATCCTGCAGGAGTACCTGCCGCGCGAGGAGGCCGAGGACTGGATCGTCCACGCCTACTTCGGGGCCGGCGCGACGGAGCCCGTGCTCTTCACCGGCGTCAAGGTGCGTTCCTGGCCGCCGCACGCCGGAATGACGGCCTGCGCCTATGTGGTGGCCAATCCGGAACTCGCCGCAATGGCCCGCCGTTTCTGCGCGGCCATCGGATTCCGGGGCATCGCCGACCTCGACTGGCGCTTCGACCGCCGCGACGGCCGTTACAAACTGCTCGACTTCAATCCCCGCATGGGCGCCCAGTTCCGGCTCTTCGAATCCGAGGCCGGGATCGACGTCGTCCGCGCACAGCACCTCGACCTGACGGGACGGGAGATCCCCCGGGCGGGGCAGCCGGAGGGCCGGCGCTTCGTCGTCGAGAACATCGACCTGCCCGCCCTCCTGGCCTACCGCCGCAGCGGCTACACCACGCCCCACGCCCCCGCCCGCGCCGGCCGCACCGAGTTGGCCTGGCTGGCCGCCGACGACCCGGGGCCGTTCGTCACCATGCTCGCCCGCTTCGTACGGCCGGGCGCCCGGCACCTGATGCAGATGTACCGGTCACGACGTCGAACCGCGATGCGAAGGGAACACCCATGACGACGCCCGTTGCCGTGATCGGCGCAGGCCCGTACGGTCTGTCCACCACCGCACACCTGCGCGAACGGGGCGTCCCCGTACGCACCTTCGGCGACCCCATGGTCAGCTGGCGGGAGAACATGCCCTCCGCCATGGTGCTGAAGTCCACCCCCGCCGCCTCCGACATCTCCGCCGCCCGGCCCGGGCACACCCTGCGCGACTTCTGCCTGGACGCCGGGGAGCGGCCGCTGGTCACCGACTGGGACCTCGTCCCCGCGGAGACCTTCGTCCGCTACGGCCACTGGTTCCAGGAGCGGCTCGTCCCCGATCTGGAGCAGGTCAGGGTGGTGTCCGTGGACCGGGCCGCCGGCGGGGGCTTCGAGCTCAAGCTGGACTCCGGCGAGCAGTTCAGGGCCCGGGCGGTCGTCGTCGCCAGCGGGCTGCACGGCTTCGCACACACGCCCGACGTGCTGCGCCGCGTCACCCCCGACGGGCCGTCCGCGGCCGGGCCCGTCTCGCACAGCTCCCAGCACACCGACCCGGGCCGGCTCGCCGGACGCGAGGTGGTCGTCGTCGGCGCCGGGCAGTCGGCCCTGGAGAGCGCGGCGCTGCTCGCCGAGGCGGGCGCCACCGTACGGCTGCTGGCCCGCGGACGGCGCGCCGTGGGCTTCGGCGACCCGCCGGACCGGCAGCCGCGCCTGCGGCCCGAGTCGCCCTTCGGGCGGGCCTGGTCCCTGTACGCCTTCAGCTACCACGCCCGGTACTTCCGCGGCCTGCCCGCGCCCCTGCGGCTGTACCTCGTACGCCGCGTACTGGGCCCGCTGGGCGCCTGGTGGCTGCGCGAGCGCTTCGAGGGCAAGGTCGCCGTCAGCGAGGGCCACACGCTGCGCAGCGCCCGCCTGGACGAGGACGGCAGGGTCGTGCTGTCCACCGCCGCGCCCGGCGGCCGCGCGGCCGAGTTCCGCGCCGACCACGTGATGGCCGCCACCGGCTACCGCGTCGACCTGGAGGCGCTGGAATTCCTCGGCCCCGAGCTGCGCGCCGAGCTGTCCCGTACCGGCGGCTCGCCCCGGCTGGGCGCCGACTTCGGTTCCTCCGTCCCGGGGATGTACTTCACCGGGCTGCCCGCCGCGGCCACCTTCGGGCCGGTGCTGCGCTTCGTGTGCGGCACGGAGTGGGCCTCGCCGCGACTGGCGGCGGCGGTGGCGGTGGCGTACGGGCGCTAGGCCGTGTCGTCAAACGCCCTCCCCCAGCCTTCGGCCGGGGGGAGTTGTCGAATCGTCCGAGTAGCCCACTACGAGGACGACTCTCCGCCTTGCGATGCACCGCACTGGGGCACCTCCCAGCGCAAGCTGGGGGAACCGCGGGGCCCGCCCTTCGGGCGGTGGGGGCACCTCCCAGCGGTAGCTGGGGGAGCTCATGTGACGACACGGCCTAGGCGCGTCCCGGCGCGGTTTGTACGTTCCGGCACGTCCCGGCGCACGGCCATCCACGGCGCGGCGCCCCGCACTTGGCGGGGGCCGCGCCGTTCGCCGTGCGCGCCGGGGGCCCGCGGCGGGCGGGCATGGGGGGCGGCTCTCGGGGAAGGCGGAACAATGGCGCAGGCCCGTCGCTGAGGCCGCCCGCGGGTGCCTCGTGAGGGGTCGTCCGGGGCGGCGGTGGGACTCGTGGACGGGCGGAGGGGCCGGTGTGGGCCGTGCGCGGGCCGGGCGCAGGCCGTGCGCGGGCCGGGAAGGTCCGGCCGCACACGCGGGCAAAACCGGGCGTAGTGGCCCGAGGGGGCCATGCCCTCGCAGTGATCGAGAGGCGACCGGTTACGCTGCCGGTGTAGTACAGCGCCACGCCGCACGCCGCAGAAGCGATCTCAGCGACAGGAGAATCCCAGGTGACGACCGTCGTCGGGCCCTTCGGGCTGAGCGTAATGGATGAGGACCTCGAGTCCGGGATCCGGGCCGGGCTGTCCGCCGTCGAGGAAGGCCTCATGGAGGCCACCAAGAGCGACGTGCGGTTCATCACGGACGCGGCCCGCCACCTCGTGCACGCGGGCGGGAAGCGGTTCCGTCCCCTGCTGGTGCTGCTGGCCGCCCAGTTCGGCGATCCGCACGCGCCCGGCATCGTGCCGTCGGCCGTGGTGGTGGAGCTGACGCACCTGGCGACGCTGTACCACGACGACGTCATGGACGAGGCCGAGGTGCGGCGCGGCGTGCCGAGCGCCAACGCCCGCTGGGACAACTCGGTGGCCGTGCTGACCGGCGACTTCCTCTTCTCCAAGGCCTCGCACATACTGGCCGACCTCGGGCCGGAGGCCGTACGCATCCAGGCCGAGGCCTTCGAGCGGCTGGTCACCGGGCAGATCCTGGAGACCGTCGGCCCGCGCGACGGACGCGACCCGATCGACCACTACCTGGAAGTCATCGCCGGCAAGACGAGCTCGCTGATCGCCGTCTCGTGCCGCTTCGGCGCGATGATGTCCGGCGCCGAGGAGAGCGTCGTCGACATCATCACCCAGTACGGGGAGCGCATCGGTACGGCCTTCCAGCTCGCCGACGACGTGCTGGACATCGCCAGCGACTCGCACGAGTCCGGCAAGACCCCGGGCACGGACCTGCGCGAGGGCGTGCCGACCCTGCCGGTGCTGCACCTGCGTACGGCCGTGGCCAAGGCGGGCGACTTCGCGTCGGCGGACGACCGGCGGCTGTGCGAACTGCTGGACGGCGATCTGACGGACGACCGGCGGCACGCCGAGGCGCTGGCGCTGCTGCGCGCCCATCCGGCGCTGGCTCAGGCCCGGCGCGACACCGTGCGCTACGCGGACGAGGCGCGGGCCCTGCTGGCACCGCTGCCCGACTGCGCCGCCAAGCAGGCCCTGGAGGGCCTCTGCGACGCCGTGGTGCACCGCGCGGGCTAGCGGAGCCCGGGATCCGTCCCCGGCGTCCACGCGGCCCGTGCGGCCCGTGTGTCCACGGGGCTGTGGGACCCCTTCTGCCCTGAGCTGTTGTCAGGGGACGTCATCCCAGAGGTGTACGCCGAGTTGATCCCGGCGGGCGATGTGCCCGAGGGGCCGGCTTGATGGGATAAGAGGCACCACCACACGGCGGATCGGGTGACAATGGCCCGAGGTGGACGATTGCGATGCTGACGGGAACCCGCCGTTGACAACGGAGGTAGGGACGTAATGGCACCCATCCAGCCCATGGACGACGACCGGGAGCCCCGGCGGCGGGCCAAGGCGATACGTTACGCGGTCCCGGTGGCGGCCGCGGGGGTCGCCGCGGCGACCATCGGCCTCGTACCGGCGCTCGCGAGCGTGGGCAGCCCCGATCTGCCCAAGATCACGGCCGAGGAGCTGATCGCGAAGGTCGCGGCCTCGGACACCCAGACGATCTCCGGCTCGGTCCGCATCAGCACGGACTTCGGCCTGCCGGCCCTGCTGACCGGTGCCACGGGCGCCGGCGGGCCGTTCGGCGGCGGTGCCGGCGCCCGCGGTGACTCCTCGGCCGACCCGAAGGAGCAGCTGACCGAGCTGCTGGCCGGCTCCCACACCCTGCGCGTCGCGGCCGACGGCCCGCAGCGGCAGAAGGTGTCGATCGTCCGGAACGCCGCGGAGTACAGCCTCATCCACAACGGAGACGAGGTCTGGGCCTACGACAGCGGCAGCAACCAGGCGTACCACCTGACCGGCCTGCCGCAGGAGGCGCAGGGCAAGGACGGGGCCGAGGACGGGCACGACGTGCCCGAGGGCTGGCCGGCCACCCCGCAGGAGGCCGCGAAGAAGATCCTCGACGCGGCGGACGACAGCTCCACCGTCACGGTGGACGGCACCGCGCGCATCGCCGGGCGGGACGCCTACCAGCTGGTGGTGACGCCCAAGGCCACGGACTCCACGGTCGGGTCGATCCGGATCGGCGTCGACGCCGGCACCGGTGTGCCGCTGAAGTTCACCCTCGCCCCCAGGGGCGGCGGCAAGGCCATCGTCGACGTCGCCTTCACCAAGGTCGACTTCTCCCGGCCCGCCGCATCGACCTTCGACTTCACCCCGCCCAAGGGCGCCGAGGTGACGACGGAGAAGGCCGGTGAGAAGGCCGGTGAGAAGGCGGACACCAAGGCCGAGCGGGAGGCCCGCGAGGAGTTCGGTGACCTCGGCGGCCCGGACGCTCTGGAGGGCCTTGACGTCCTCGGCAAGGGCTGGGACTCGATCGCCGAGCTGAAGCTGCCGCCGGAGGCGCTGAACGAGTCCCCGTCCAAGGGCGGTGACAAGGCCCCCGGTCTCGGCGGTCAGGGGCTGCTCGGCACCTTCGGCAAGGAGGTCAAGGGCGACTTCGGCACCGGCACGGTGGTCAGCACCCGCCTGGTGAACGCCCTGATCACCGACAGCGGCAAGGTCTACGTGGGCACCGTGACCCAGGACGCCCTGATCAAGGCCGCGGACGCGGCTGCACGGTAGGGCGCGGAGCAGGGCACGTCACCGAGCGAAGGAGCGCCGATGGGGGAGCCGTCCGCCCAGACCGGTGAGTACGCGATCTCCACGAGCGGGCTCACCAAGCGGTACCGCGGCGGACAGCTCGCCGTCGACGGCCTCGACCTGGCCGTTCCCCGCGGCAGCGTCTTCGGCTTCCTGGGGCCCAACGGCTCCGGGAAGACGACGACGATCCGCATGCTCATGGGGCTCATCGCCCCGACCTCCGGCACGGCACGGGTGCTCGGCGAGCCCATGCCGCGCGCGGTGCGCAGCGTCCTGCCACGCGTGGGCGCGCTGATCGAGGGCCCGGCCCTCTACGGCTTCCTCTCCGGCCGTGACAACCTGCTGCGCTTCGACGCGGCCGATCCGACCGCCGAGCCCCGCACCCGCGGGACACGGGTCGACACGGCCCTGGAGAGGGTGGGCCTGGCCGCCGCCGCGGGCAAGAAGGCGCGCGCCTACTCGCTCGGCATGAAGCAGCGGCTCGGCCTGGCGGCCGCGCTGCTGCGGCCCCGCGAGCTGCTGGTGCTGGACGAGCCCACCAACGGCCTGGACCCACAGGGCATGCGGGAGATCCGCTCGCTCGTCCGGGAGCTGGCGGCGGACGGCACCACGGTCTTCCTCTCCTCCCACCTCCTCGACGAGATCGAACAGGTCTGCACCCACGCCGCGGTGATGTCCCGCGGCAGGCTGATCACCCAGGGCCCGGTGGAGGCGCTCTCCTCCGCCGGGCGCCTGGTGGTCACCACCCCCGACCCCGCCGAGGCGGTGCGGGTCCTGAAGGAGCAGGGGGTCACCGGCCTGGCCGCCGACGGCGACCGGGTCACCGGAGAGCTGCCGCAGGACCCCGTGGCGCTTCCCGAACTCGGCGACCTCAACGCCGCACTGGTCGCCGCCGGAGTCCGCGTTCGCGGCTTCGGCGTCGAACGGGCTTCACTGGAGGACGCGTTCGTCGCGCTGACCGGAGAGGGCTTCGATGTCGCAGGCTGACACCCTGACCAGGTCGGTGTGGCCGATCCGCTCGCTCGGGCTGTTCCGCAGCGAACTGGTGACCGTACTGCGCCGCTGGCGCACCCTCGCCCTGCTGGCCGTCCTGGCCGGGGTCCCGGTGCTCATCGGGATCGCGGTGCGGATCGAGACCGGTGACGGCGGCTCGGCCGGCGGTGGTGGCGGGGGCGGCCCGGCCTTCGTCGCGCTGATCACCAACAACGGTCTCTTCCTGGTCTTCGCCTCGCTCGCCGCGACGCTGCCCTTCTTCCTCCCCATGGCGATCGGCGTCGTGGCCGGCGACGCCGTCGCCGGTGAGGCCAACGCGGGCACCCTGCGCTATCTGCTGGTGGCCCCGGCCGGGCGCACCCGTCTCCTGGTCTCCAAATACGCCTCCGTCCTGGCCTTCTGCCTGATCGGCACCCTCGTGGTGGCCGTCTCGGCCCTGGTGACCGGCGCGTTGCTCTTCCCGCTCGGGGACGTCACCCTGCTGTCGGGTACGACCGTCCCCTTCTCCGAGGGGCTGCTGCGCGCCCTGCTGGTCGCCCTGGTGGTGGCGGCCTCGCTCACCGGCATCGCCGCGCTGGGCCTGTTCGTCTCCACACTCACCAACAGCGGCATCGCCGCCATGGCGACCACCGTGGGCCTGCTGATCACCGTGCAGATCGTCGACACCATCCCCCAACTGCACGCCGTGCAGCCCTACCTCTTCCCCCACTACTGGCTGAGCTTCGCCGACCTGGTCCGCGATCCCGTCTACTGGGACGAGATGCGCAGCAACTTCCAGCTCCAGGCCCTCTATGTCGCCGTGTTCGGCTCTGCGGCCTGGGCCCGCTTCACCACCCGCGACATCCTGGCCTGACCCCCGCCGGTCAGCTGAAGAAGGCCTTCGCCCGGCCCAGTGCCGCCGTGTCCCGCAGGACGTCGCCAGGTTCGCTGCCGTGGCCCAGCAGCGCCCCGCCCCAGCGCATCCCGGCGTAGTCGGCCGTGTGCCGCAGTGTCCCGACCAGCGGGGCCGCCGTCGCCGGGTCCTGGCCGCCGTGCACGGTCACCGACCACAGGGTCTTGCCACGCATCCGCTCCAGGAAGTCCAGCCCCGGCACCCGCATCCAGCCCGACCAGAGGTCCAGGTAGAGCTTGGTGGCGGTCGAGACGCTGTACCAGTCCAGCGGTGAGACCACCACGATGTCGGTGGCCGTCAAGGTGGCCTCCAGGAGCGTCTCGGCGAGAGCCGACGGCGCGGGACAGGGTCCTTCGGCCTCGTGCGGGCGGTCCTCGAAGAGCGGCAGTGACAGATCCCCCAGCCGCAGCCAGCGCCGGTCCATCGCCGGCGGAAGCTGTTCGGCGGCGTGCCGCGCCAACGTCTCGGTGTTGCCGTCGGCGCGGCTGCTTCCCACCAGGAAGAGGAACGACCGCTCTGAATCCGACACCCCGTCATCTCCTTGCGTATGCAATAATTGCGTATGCATGGAGATATTTTCATCGCTCCGCCATCGGCGTCAAGGCGAGTGTCGGAGGGCTACTCGACGTCGAACTCGTTCCCCTCCGGGTCGGCCATGGTGACCCAGGTGCCGGAGGGTTCCGCTATCCGCCGCAGCACCTTCGCGCCGAGCGATTCCAGCCGGGCCACCTCCTCCTCCAGCCGTCCGCCGCCCGGATGGAGGTCGATGTGCAGCCGGTTCTTCGCCGTCTTGGGCTCGGGCACCCGCTGGAAGAGGATGCGCCGCCCGAGGCCCGAGCCCTTCTCCTCGTCGTACGGGTCCTCGGGGTGCCGTACGGCCGCCAGGTCCCGCCAGGCCTTGCGGCCGGCCGCCTCCGTCAGGAGGTCCTCCGTGACGGCGCCGAACCCCAGCAGCTTCTCGATCAGCACGCTGTGGTCCTCGAGCGTGTACTCCAGGGCCTCCGCCCAGAAGGCGGCCTGCCGGTGCGGATCCGCCGCGTCGATCACGAGCTTCCAGTGAACTGCCATGACGTGCCCCCTCGTTCGCGTCCCCGCCGGCTCTCGGCCGGTGTGTAACCAGTTATATTGGTTACATGACGGAGCCCGCAATCGGTCTGGTCCTCCATTCATCCGAAGGAGTTGCCTACCGCTTCGACCCGGGAGCGCTCGGCCTGGAACTGCTGCCCACCGGAGGCCCCGGCGCGCCCGCCCGCTACGAAGTCCTCCAGGAGCCCGCCGACCTGGCCCGCTGGGCGGCGTCGTCCCGGCTGCGCCCCGACCCCGGCGCCCTCGCCGTCTCCCCGGAGGACGTCGGCGTGGCCCGCTACCTGCGCGACGCGCTCTGGCACATCGCCGTCGCCCGCGTCCACGGGGAACCGCTGCCCGCCCCGGACCTCGTCGTCCTCAACGAGGCGGCCGCCTGGCGCCCCCCGGCGCTGCGGCTCGCCCCCGACGGGGGCCGCACCTGGCGCACCCCGGTCACCGGCACCCAGGTCCTGGCGGCCGTCGCCCGGGACGCGGTGGAGCTCTTCTCCGGCCCGTACGCCGACCGTGTCCGGGAGTGCTCCGCCCACGACTGTCGACTGGTCTTCGTGGACGTCTCACGCCCCGGCCGGCGCCGCTGGTGCTCCATGGAGCACTGCGGCAACCGCCACAAGGTGCGCGCCCACCGTTCCCGCAGCCAGGCGTACGGGGCGCCGGAAGGCTAGCGCCGGTGCGCGGACGCCGCCGCTCAGCCGGTGACGGCCCCGCGCGGCGTGGCCTCGTCGGGCACGACGGCGGCGTCGCGCACCGCGATCCGGCCGCGCCGGGCGGCGCGCAGGGCGTCCCAGGTCAGCAGGGCCAGGGCGAGCCAGACGAGGGCGAAGCCCGCCCAGCGCTCGGCCGGCATCTCCTCGTGGAACCAGAGCAGTCCGAGTCCGAACTGGAAGACGGGCGCGAGGTACTGCAGCAGCCCCAGCATGCTCAGCGGTATGCGGATGGCCGCCGCGCCGAAGCAGACCAGCGGCACCGCGGTGACGACGCCGCACGCGGCGAGCAGGGAGGCGTGACCGGCCCCGTGCGAGGCGAAGGTGGTCTCCCCGCGGGTGCCGAGGAAGACCAGGAAGCCGAGCGCCGGCAGGAACTGGATCGCGGTCTCGGCCGCCAGCGACTCCAGGCCGCCCATGCCGACCTTCTTCTTGATGAAGCCGTACGTGGCGAAGGAGCAGGCCAGGGTGAGTGCGATCCAGGGCAGCCGTCCGTAGCCCAGGGTCAGCACCAGGACGGCGGCGGCGCCGACGCCCACGGCCGCCCACTGCGCGGGCCGCAGGCGCTCGTGCAGGACGAGGACGCCGAGGGCGATGGTGACGAGCGGGTTGATGAAGTAGCCCAGCGAGGTCTCGACGACGTGGCCGCTGTTGACACCCCAGATGTACAGGCCCCAGTTCACGGATATCACGGCCGCGGCCACGGCCAGCAGCCCGAGCCGCCGCGGCTGCCGCAGGAGTTCGGGGACCCAGGCCCAGCGGCGCATCACCAGCAGCACGACGGAGACGACGGCCAGCGACCAGACCATGCGGTGGGCCAGGATCTCGCCCGCGCCGGACGGTTCGAGGAGCGGCCAGTAGAGGGGGAAGAGCCCCCAGAGCCCGTAGGCGGCGAATCCGTACAGCAGACCGGCACGCTGCTCGTTCACTCGTTCCTCCCGGGGCGCTGGCCGACTGCTCGAAGGTAGCGCGCGGGGTGTTCTCCCGTCATCTGCGTATCGCATGACGGTCATGACACCTTCGTCGCAGGCAGGGAGCGCGCCGGGGCGGGGCGGAACCGGGCGGGGCGGAACGGGGCGGGGCGGAACGGGGCGGGGCCCCGCGGCCGGAGGGGATCCGCCGCGGGGCCCCGCCGTTCCGGCGGATGTCCGGGGTCAGCCCTTGAGCGCCGCCGCGATCGTGTCCGCGAGCGGGGTGGTGGGACGTCCGATCAGCCGGGCGAGGTCGCCGCTGCCGCCCCGGAGGAGGCCGCGGGAGATGCCGGCGACGTCCACGTCGACGTAGATCGCGGCCACCGGCTCGGGCAGCCCGGCGCCGGTCAGGACCGCCAGGAAGGCGTCGGCGGGCAGGTCGGCGTAGGCGACCGGCCGGCCGGACTGCTGCGCCAGCTCGGCGGCGTACTCGGCCATCGTCCAGGCCTCGTCCCCGCTGAGCTCGTACACCGCGTTCTCGTGCCCCTCGCCGGTCAGCACGGCCACGGCGGCGTCGGCGTAGTCCTCACGGCTCGCGGAGCCGATGCGGCCCTCGCCCGCGCTGCCGGCGACGCCGTGCTCCAGCTGCGTGGGGATCTGCGCGGTGTAGTTCTCGGTGTACCAGCCGTTGCGCAGCAGCGTGTAGGTCAGGCCGGAGTCCAGCAGGGCCTGCTCGGTGGCCTTGTGCTCGGCGGCGAGGAGGAAGTCGGCGGCCGGACCGCCGAGGACGCCGGTGTACGCGAGCCGAGCGACCCCCGCCTCCTTGGCGGCCTCGATCACGGCGGCGTGCTGGGCCACGCGCTGCCCGACCTCGCTCCCCGAGATCAGCAGCACCACGTCGCCGGCCCGGAAGGCGCCCTTGAGGGTCTCGGGTGCGTTGTAGTCCGCCACCCGGAGCTCCACGCCCCGGGCGGCGAGGTCCGCGGCCTTGTCCGCGTCGCGTACGACGGCCACGACCTGCCCGGCCGGGACGCCGGCGAGCAGCCGGTCCACGACCAGACGGCCCAGCTGTCCGGTGGCTCCGGTGACGACGATGCTCATGAGGGGTTCACTCCAGTCCCTGTTGTCCCCGTTGGTGATGACGGGACTAACCCTAGGGCTGGTACTAACTTCTAGAAAGTACCCACTTTGAAGTAAGCTAGTGGCATGGACGTAAGGGAAGAGCCGGCCGGCCTGCTGCAGGCGCCCCCCGACGTGAACGCGCGCAACTGCCCCTCGCGCGTGATCCTCGAACACGTCACCAGCCGCTGGGGTGTGCTGGTGCTGGCCGCCCTGATCGACGGCACCCTGCGCTTCAGCGAGCTGCGCCGCACGGTCGGCGGGGTCAGCGAGAAGATGCTCGCCCAGACCCTGCAGACCCTGGAGCGCGACGGCTTCGTGCACCGCGAGGCACACCCCGTCATCCCGCCGCGCGTCGAGTACTCCCTCACCCCGCTCGGCAAGGAGGCCGCCGACCAGGTCTGGGCGCTGGCCCGCTGGACCGAGGACCGCACCGGGCAGGTGATCGCGGCCCGCAGGACGTACGACGAGGCCCGGGCCTGATCGTGCGGCCCGGGCCCCGTACGGCGGCTGAGGTGGGTGCCGTGGCTCAGCCCACGACCGTCCAGGTGTCGCTGCCGGCCAGCATGGCGGCGAGGTCGCCCTTGCCGTGCTGCTCGACGGCCTGCTCCAGCTGCTCGGACATCAGCGCGTCGTAGACCGGCCGTTCGACGCTGCGGAACACGCCGATCGGCGTGTGGTGCAGCGTGTCGGGGTCGGCGAGTCTGGACAGGGCGAACGCCGTCGTGGGCGTCGCGGCGTGCGCGTCGTGCACCAGGACCTCGTCCTCGTTGGACGCGTCGACGTCGACGACCCGCAGATCGCCCGTCGCCCGGTCGCGCACGACGCCCTTGGCGCCGTCCGCGCCGAAGCGGATCGGCTCGCCGTGCTCCAGCCGGATCACCGCGTTCTCGGCGGAGGTCCGGTCCTTCAGCACCTCGAAGGCGCCGTCGTTGAAGATGTTGCAGTTCTGGTAGATCTCCACGAAGGCCGTGCCCGGGTGCGCGGCGGCCGCCCGCAGCACGCTCGTGAGGTGCTTGCGGTCGGAGTCGACGGTGCGCGCCACGAAGGAGGCCTCCGCGCCCAGCGCCAGCGAGACCGGGTTGAAGGGCGCGTCCAGCGAGCCCATCGGCGTCGACTTGGTGATCTTTCCGAGCTCGGAGGTCGGGCTGTACTGCCCCTTCGTCAGCCCGTAGATCCGGTTGTTGAAGAGCAGGATCTTGAGGTTGACGTTGCGCCGCAGCGAGTGGATCAGGTGGTTGCCGCCGATGGACAGCGCGTCGCCGTCTCCCGTGACGACCCACACCGACAGGTCGCGCCGCGAGGCGGCGAGCCCGGTCGCGATGGCCGGGGCGCGTCCGTGGATGGAGTGCATCCCGTAGGTGTTCATGTAGTACGGGAAGCGGGAGGAGCAGCCGATCCCCGAGACGAAGACGATGTTCTCCCGGGCCAGGCCCAGTTCGGGCATGAAGCCCTGCACCGCGGCGAGGATCGCGTAGTCACCGCAGCCGGGGCACCAGCGCACTTCCTGGTCCGACTTGAAGTCCTTCATGGACTGCTTGGCTTCGGCCTTGGGGACCAGGGACAGCGCCGGCAGCCCCGGCGTGCGGTGTTCGACGGCAGGAGCCTCAGACATCTGCGCTCTCCTCCTGGATGGCGGCAGCGAGTTGCTCGGCCTTGAAGGGCAGGCCGGTGACCTGGGTGTGCGAGCGTGCGTCGACGAGATACCTCGCCCGCAGCAGATGGGCGAGCTGGCCGAGGTTCATCTCCGGGACCACTACCTTCTGGTAACGCCCGAGGACCTCCCCGAGATTCCTCGGGAAGGGGTTCAGATGGCGCAGATGGGCCTGCGCGACCGCGCCCCCTGCGCCCCTGATGCGCCGGACGGCCGCCGTGATCGGACCGTACGTCGAGCCCCAGCCGATCACCAGCGTCCGCGCCTGCCCGTCCGGGTCGTCGACGACGACGTCGGGCACCTCGATGCCGTCGATCTTGGCCTGCCGGGTGCGCACCATCAGATCGTGGTTGGCCGGGTCGTACGAGATGTGCCCGGTGCCGTCCTGCTTCTCGATGCCGCCGATGCGGTGCTCGAGACCGGGGGTGCCCGGCACCGCCCAGGGGCGCGCCAGGGTCTCCGGGTCGCGCAGGTACGGCCAGAACTCCTCGGTGCCGTCCTCCGCCACATGGTTGGGCGTCGTCGCGAACTGCACCCGCAGGTCGGGCAGCTCGTCCAGCTCGGGGACCCGCCAGGGCTCGGAGCCGTTGGCGAGGTAGCCGTCGGAGAGCAGGAGGACCGGGGTGCGGTAGGTCAGCGCGATGCGGGCCGCCTCCAGCGCGGCGCCGAAGCAGTCGCCGGGGGTGCACGGCGCCACGATCGGGACCGGCGCCTCGCCGTTGCGCCCGTACATCGCCTGCAGCAGGTCGGCCTGCTCGGTCTTGGTCGGCAGGCCCGTCGAGGGCCCGCCGCGCTGGATGTCGACGACCAGCAGCGGCAGCTCCATCGAGACCGCGAGGCCGATGGTCTCGGACTTGAGCGCGACGCCCGGACCGGAGGTGGTGGTGACGGCCAGCGAGCCGCCGAAGGCCGCGCCGAGCGCGGCGCCGATGCCGGCGATCTCGTCCTCGGCCTGGAAGGTGCGCACACCGAAGTTCTTGTGCCTGCTCAGCTCGTGCAGGATGTCCGAGGCCGGGGTGATCGGGTACGAGCCCAGGAAGAGCGGCAGGTCCGCCTGGCGGCTCGCGGTGACCAGGCCGTACGACAGCGCCAGGTTCCCCGAGATGTTGCGGTAGGTGCCGGCCGGGAAGGCCGCCTCGGCCGGGGCCACCTCGTAGCTGACCGCGAAGTCCTCGGTCGTCTCGCCGAAGTTCCAGCCCGCGCGGAAGGCCGCGACGTTCGCCTCGGCCAGTTCGGGCTTCTTCGCGAACTTCTTGCGCAGGAAGTCCTCGGTGCCCTCGGTGGGACGGTGGTACATCCACGACAGCAGCCCGAGCGCGAACATGTTCTTGCTGCGCTCGGCCTCCTTGCGGGTCAGCGGGAATTCCTTGAGCGCCTCGACCGTCAGGGTGGTCAGCGGCACCGGGTGCACCGCGTAGGCCGACAGCGAGCCGTCCTCCAGCGGCGAGGCCGCGTAGCCGACCTTGCCCATCGCGCGGGAGGTGAACTCGTCCGTGTTGACGATGACCTCCGCGCCGCGCGGCAGGTCCCCGATGTTCGCCTTCAGCGCCGCCGGGTTCATCGCGACCAGGACGTTCGGGGCATCACCCGGGGTGAGGATGTCGTGGTCGGCGAAGTGCAGCTGGAAGCTCGAGACGCCCGGCAGGGTGCCTGCCGGGGCCCGGATCTCGGCAGGGAAGTTCGGCAGGGTGGACAGATCGTTGCCGAACGACGCCGTTTCCGAGGTGAACCGGTCTCCCGTGAGCTGCATCCCGTCCCCGGAGTCCCCGGCGAAACGGATCACCACCCGATCGAGCTTCCTGGTCTCCTTGGCCGGTTTCCGCTGCTCGCCCAGAACGGGGCGATCGGGGGTTGTCGGGCTGCTGACCTGGCTGGTCACTGAATCGGACCTCCTTCGAGGCGGCGGCTCACGACCGGGGCCGTGACCTTGTGTCCCACGCGCCATCGTACGTGGGTAAGGGTCGCCTTCCCGGGTCTTCCCGCATCGTGGGCGCCGCGCTGAGCTCCCTTTGTGCCCTGATGGGTCACGGTCGCCGCCCCCCGGAGCCCGTGCTGCCTGCTTCCTCCATATGGGACGCCTCCCGGCGGCGCTTCGGTTCTGTGCCTCCGCGGGCCCCTCTGACGATACGTCAGAGGATCAGGAATTGAGGTACGTGAGCACGGCCAGGACGCGCCGGTGATCGCCCTCGCTGGGGGCCAGCCCCAGTTTGAGGAAGATGTTGCTGACGTGCTTCTCCACCGCGCCGTCGCTCACCACCAGCTGCTTGGCGATCGCGGAGTTCGTCCGGCCCTCCGCCATCAGTCCCAGCACCTCGCGCTCCCGCGGGGTGAGACCGGCCAGCACGTCCTGCTTGCGGCTGCGCCCCAGCAGCTGCGCCACCACCTCCGGGTCCAGGGCGGTACCGCCGCCCGCCACGCGGACGACCGCGTCGACGAACTCCCGGACATCGGCTACCCGGTCCTTGAGCAGATACCCGACCCCGCGGGAACTGCCGGCCAGCAGCTCGGTGGCGTACCGCTCCTCGACGTACTGCGACAGCACCAGCACGCCCAGCTGCGGATGGTCGCGGCGCAGCCGCACCGCGGCGCGCACGCCCTCGTCGGTGTGGGTCGGCGGCATCCGCACGTCGGCCACGACCACGTCGGGCACCGCGCCCTCGGCGGCGAGCTCGCCGATCACCTTCAGCAGGGCCTCGGCGTCGCCGACCCCGGCGACGACCTCGTGCCCGCGGTCGGTCAGCAGACGGGTCAGTCCCTCCCGCAGCAGCACCGAGTCCTCGGCGATGACCACGCGCACTCTGTCCTCCACCGCTACCGGCTCCCCCATGTCGACGTCGACGTGTCCCTCCCCAGCATTCCAGCTTCCGGCGGCCGGCACACGGCCTTGCCGCCGGGGCGGAGTGCGGGGGAGGGACGGAGGGGGGCGCGGTCAGCGTCCTCTCGGTTCTTCCGGTCTTCCCGGTCCTACTGGTCCTTGCGGTTCTTCTGGTTCTTCCGGCGCTTCCAGCGCTTCCGGCTCCTGCGGCCGAGCCGCCCCGGCGGTCCCCCGCGGGGTCAGGTACGCCAGGGCAGCTCCGCCGCGACGGTGGTCGGACCGCCGGCGGGGGAGTCCACCGCGAGGACGCCGTCCACGGCCCCCAGCCGCTCCGCGAGCCCGGCCAGACCCGAGCCGCGCCCCGTGGACGCGCCGCCGCGCCCGTTGTCGACGACGTGGATCATCAGCCGGTCCCCGGAGCGCCACAGGTCGACCGCGGCGCGCGAGGCCCCGCTGTGCTTGCTGATGTTCTGCAGCAGCTCGGAGACGGTGAAGTACGCGATGCCCTCGATCGCCGGCACCGGCCGCCCCGGCAGGTCCACGCTCACCTGCACCGGCACGGTGCAGCGCGCCGCGAGGGCGGACAGGGCGGCGTCCAGGCCGCGGTCGGTGAGGACGGCCGGGTGGATGCCGCGGGCCAGGTCGCGCAGCTCCTGGAGGGCCAGCTTCACCTCGCCGTGTGCCTCCTCGACCATGGTGGCGGCCGCCTTCGGGTCCTCCTGGAGCTTCTCCTTGGCCAGGCCCAGGTCCATGGCGAGCGCCACGAGCCGCGCCTGGGCCCCGTCGTGCAGGTCGCGCTCGATGCGGCGCAGGTCGGCGGCGGCGGTGTCCACCACCGTGCCGCGGTCCGACTCCAGTTCCGTGACGCGGCTGGCCAGCCGCGACGGCCCCAGCAGCCCGGCGACCAGGCCCCGGTCCACGTACGCCATGCCCCGGATCAGCCAGGGGGTGACCAGGACGAGCAGCAGGCCCAGCACGGAGGTCATGGCCACCTCGAACGGCGAGTCCAGCCACCAGCCGTTGCCGTTCCCGTCCCCGTACAGCTGGAGTCCGGGCTGGTCGGTGTAGGCAGGGAAGACCCACTGCCACAGCGGGTACGTGAGGAGCCCCCAGCCGTAGGTGAAGAACGAGATGGCCACGGAGAAGGTGAACACGCCCCACGGGAAGTGCAGGAAGAAGTACAGGATGTGCCGCCAGGAGGCACCGCTGGTCAGCTGGCCGCCGAGCCACGACATGAAGCCCTGGCCGGGCCGACGGCGCAGCGGCTCGGGCGCGGCCACGTCGATGCGCAGGCATTGGCGGGCCCGCTCGCGCTCCACGACGCCGAGCCCCCGGCACCCGGCCAGCATCAGGGCGAGGACGGGCAGCCCGAGGAAGGTGACCAGCAGCCCCGCGCCGAGCGACAGCATCGTCACGGTGAAGACGAAGCCGATGATGCCCATCGGCAGGTTCAGCAGCAGATACAGCAACTCGCGCCAGGTGCGGGCCTCGATCGGCGCGCGCAGCGCCGCGGGCAGTCGGTGCTCGCGCGGCTCCGGGAAACCGTATGCCATGGTCACGTCCGTCCTCTTCGTCGTCCCTCTGCGACCGCCTGTGATGCCTCCAGCCTCGTCCTCCGGGGCCTTCACGCCCATGGTGCGGATAGGCGTCTTGGACCTGGGGAAAACCCCACCCTGGCGCGGCGGTCGGGACCGGGGCGGTGTCAGCGGGGGAGCCGCAGCGCCAGCCCGTCGAGGACGACGTCCAGGCCGTAGGCGAACTTGGCCTCGCGCAGCGCGACCGGGTCCTCGATGGCGGCCGTGGGGTCGGCGTAGGAGCCGGACAGGTGGTCGTGGGGCGCCGCGGCGGCCTGGGCGGCGGGCATGAGACGGGCGATGAAGCCGGCCTCGGTCTCGCCGGAGCGGGCGACCGTGGTGAGCCAGGCGGCCTCCGTGGTGCTCATGCCGATCACGTAGCTCAGGAGGGTGTCGATCGCCCGGCTCGGCTCGGGGAAGCCGGCGGCGGCGAACAGGGCGGCCAGCCGCTCGGAGTACGACATGAGGTTGGGGCCGAGGTAGGCCAGGCCCGCCTGGCCCAGGACCGAGGACAGCCACGGGTGGCGCAGCGCCGTCGCGCGGAAGGACCCGGCGGCCTCGGTGACCGCGGCACGCCAGTCCCCGCCGCCGGCGGCGGGGACGGCGATCTCGGCGGCGACCTCGTCGACGGCCAGTTCCATCAGCTCGTCCTTGGTCGCGACGTGCCGGTAGAGGGAGGTCGCGCCGGCGTTCAGTCGGGCCCCCAGTTTGCGCATGCTCAGGGCCTCGACGCCGTCGGCGTCCAGCATGGCGATCGCCTCGCGGACGATCGCGCCGCGGCTGAGCGCGGGCTGGTCGGCCTCGCGCTGCTGCCGGGCCCACACGGACGGGATCGGGCTCGGCTTCGTCCTGGCGGCCATGGCGCTCCTTCGGGGACCGGTGTGCGGGCGGATCCGCTGCGTACGGCGTTCGCATTCAGCGTACAGGAGCGAGTGTTGCGCACACCGTTCCGCTGTGCGTACAGTGTTCGCATCAAAGGAACGGTGTACGCACGAGCCGATGCCCGAAAGGACGCCCCATGGAGACCCGCAACCCCCGCCGCTGGTGGATCCTGATCGTGCTGTGCCTCAGCTCGCTGGTCCTGGTGGTCGACAGCATGGCGCTGACCGTGGCGGTGCCCGCGATGACCGCGGACATCGGCGCGAGCGCCCAGGACACGCAGTGGATCCTCGACTCCTACATCCTGGTCTTCGCCGGTCTGCTGTTGGCCTCGGGAAGCCTCGGGGACCGGTTCGGGCGCCGGAAGGTGATGCTCGCCGGCTTGCTGCTCTTCGGGGCGGCCTCCCTGGCGGCCACCTTCTGCACCAGCCCAGGTGAGGTCATCGCCGTACGGGTCGCGATGGGCGTCGGCGGCGCGCTGATCATGCCCTCGACGCTGTCGATCCTCATCACCGTCTTCGACGGGGAGGAGCGCGGCAGAGCCATGGCGGCGTGGAGCTCGGTGTCGATGCTCGGCCTGGTCGGCAGCCCGGTGCTCGGCGGCGTGCTGATCGACCACTTCTCCTGGCACGCGATCTTCCTGATCAACGTCCCGGTCGTCGCGCTTGCCGTCGCCGCCGGCCTCACCCTCATGCCGGAGTCCAAGGGCCCGTGGAGCAAGCCCGACCCGCTCGGCGCGGTGCTGTCCGCGGCCGGCATGACCGCCCTGGTCTGGTGGATCATCGAGCTCCCGCAGCACGGCGCCTTCGGCGGCCGCTCCGGGATCACCCTCGCCGTCGCCGTCGTCGCCCTCGGCGCCTTCGTGGTCTGGGAGAACGTCACCTCCGCGCCGATGGTCCCGCTGGTCCTGTTCCGGCACCGCAACTTCAGCGGCGGCTCGCTCTCGCTGACCCTGGTCCAGATCGGCAACGGCGGCCTGCTGCTGGTGCTCACCCAGTACCTGCAGTTCGTGCTGGGCTACTCGCCGGTCAAGGCGGGTGTCGCCTTCGTGCCGCTGGCCGTCGCCGCGCTGGCCGGCAACGTCCTGGGCACCACGTTCGCCGCGCGGACCGGCAACCGCCTGCTGATCCTCGGCGGCATGCTCGTCATGGCCTCCTCCTTCGCGCTGCTGACCACCGTCTCGGCCGGCACCGGCTTCGCCGTCCCGGCGGCCGCCCTCGGCCTGCTCGGCCTCGGCGCGGGCCTGGCGATGCCGGCCGCCGTCGGCGCCCTCATGGCCACCATCCCCGCGGAGAAGGCGGGTGTCGGCTCCGCCCTGAACGACACCATCCAGCAGGCCGGTACCGCGCTCGGCATCGCGATCCTCGGCTCGCTGCTGGCGAGCGGCTTCGCCCGCGAGATGCCCGCAGGCACCCCCGAGGAGGCGAGGCACTCCATCGCCGGCGCGCTGGCCGTCGCCCAGGGCGACAGCGGGATGGTCCGCGCGGCCCGGGAGGCGTTCACCGCCTCGATGTCGGCCACCTTCACCATCAGCGCGATCGGCGTCCTCGCCGCCGCCCTGCTGGCCGCCCTGGTCATGCGCGACAGCAGGCCCGAGCCGTCCGCCACCCCGGCGCAGGAGGCGGAACTCGCCGCCTGACGCGAGCACAGAAGGCCGGTGCCCTCCAGCGAGGGCACCGGCCTTCCCGTACGCGGCTCAGGCGCGGTCCCGCCAGGGCAGCTCGGCCGTCACCGTCGTCGGGCCGCCGGCCGGGGAGTCGACCACCAGCAGACCGTCCACCGAGTCCAGCCGCTCGGCCAGCCCGCCCAGACCGCTGCCGCCCGACGCGGTCGCCCCGCCCCGGCCGTCGTCGCGGACCTGGATCATCAGCCGGCCGTCCGAGCGCCACAGCTCGACAACGGCCCGGCGCGCCCCGCTGTGCTTGCTGATGTTCTGCAGCAGCTCGGAGACGGTGAAGTACGCGATGCCCTCGATCGCCGGCGCCGGCCGGCTCGCCAGGTCCACCTGGACGTGCACGGGCACCGTGCACCGGGCCGCCACCGAGGACAGGGCGGCGTCCAGGCCGCGGTCGGTGAGGACGGCCGGGTGGATGCCGCGGGCCAGGTCGCGCAGCTCCTGGAGGGCCAGCTTCACCTCGCCGTGGGCGTCGCCGACCATCCTCGCCGCCGCCTCCGGGTCCTCCTGCAGCTTCTCCTTGGCCAGGCCCAGGTCCATGGCGAGCGCCACGAGCCGCGCCTGCGCTCCGTCGTGCAGGTCGCGCTCGATGCGGCGCAGGTCGGCGGCGGCGGTGTCCACCACCGTGCCGCGGTCCGACTCCAGCTCGGCGATCCGCCGCTCCAGCTCGTCGGAGGGCGACAGCAGGCCGCGGACCATCGCGCGGTCCGCGTTGGCCAGCCCCCGGGCGATGAACGGCAGCACCGGCCACGCGACGAAGAGCGAGGTCAAGGCGATGGTGAAGGTCGCGATCCCCCACGGCAGCCGGATGAAGAAGTACAGCGCGTGGCGCCACCCCACCGGGTCCTTCAGCGAGGTCCACAGCCAGGGGAAGAAGCCCATCCGCCCGGGACTCAGCGACCGGGGCTCGTCCACGGCCACCCCGAGCATGCCGCGCGCCCGTATCCGCTCCAGCCGCCCCAGCAGCCGGCACCCGGCCAGTCCCAGAGCGAGCAGCGGCAGGCCGATCACCGTCACCGACAGCCCGACGCCGAGGTAGAGGACGACGGCGACGTAGACGAATCCCGCGATGTCCACGGGCAGGTTCGCCAGGAGATACGCGATCTCCTTCCACGTCACGGCGTCGAAGGCGAAGCGCGCCGGCGGCAGCGGGGCGGCTTCCCCGCGCTGGGAGTTGATGGTCATGACGCCAAGCCTGCCGGGGACGGGGCGGCCACCGCCATGGGGTGCGCCTGCCAGGACAAGGTGGGGTTATCCGTACCACCGGTCAGGACGGGTGGTTCCGCTCCGGGAGGCAGGGCCTAGACTCCGATCGTACAGATCGTCTAAAGATCCACCGGGATCGCTGGACAACGCGCTTACGACGAGAAACGAGGGGCGGACGGACGTGGACTACTTCCACGGCTACTCGGTCGTCGGGCTGGTCGCGGTGCTCGGGGTGCTCTTCGTGACCGTGGCCTTCGGGGCCGGTCGCCTGCTGCGGCCCGTGGTGCCGACGCAGGAGAAGATGCTCACGTACGAGTGCGGCGTCGACCCCGTCGGCGAGGGCTGGGCGCACACCCAGATCCGCTACTACGTCTACTCCTTCCTCTACGTCGTCTTCGCGGTCGACGCGATCTTCCTCTTCCCCTGGGCGACGGTGTTCGCCGCCGAGGGGTACGGCGGCACGACGCTGGTCGAGATGTTCGTCTTCCTCGGCTTCCTCGCCGTCGGTCTGCTCTACGCCTGGAAGAAGGGCGTCCTGGAATGGACGTGACCGATATGACCGATGTGAGCACTCCCGAGTACCTGCCGGAGCCGCGCCGCCTCGGTACACTCGCGCGCCTGGCACCCGAGCCGATGAAGGTGGTCCTGAACTGGGGCCGCCGCTACAGCCTGTGGGTCTTCAACTTCGGGCTCGCCTGCTGCGCCATCGAGTTCATCGCCGCCTCCATGGCCCGGCACGACTTCATCCGGCTCGGCGTGATCCCCTTCGCGCCCGGCCCGCGCCAGGCCGACCTCATGGTCGTCTCGGGCACCGTCACCGACAAGATGGCCCCGGCCGTGAAGCGTCTGTACGAGCAGATGCCCGAGCCGAAGTACGTCATCTCCTTCGGCGCCTGCTCCAACTGCGGCGGCCCCTACTGGGATTCGTACTCCGTGACCAAGGGCGTCGACCAGATCATCCCCGTCGACGTCTATGTGCCCGGCTGCCCGCCGCGGCCCGAGGCGCTGCTGCAGGGCATCCTCAAGCTGCAGGAGAAGATCGCCCGCGAGTCGCTCGCCGAGCGCTACGGCGACGGCGGCACCCCGCGCGCGTCCACCGCGGCGCTGCGCAGCGGCCTCGTCCAGGCCCCGCCGCCGCCCGGGGAGGCCGCGAAGTGACCACGCCCTTCGACCGGCTCCCCGAGCAGGACGCCGTCGCCGAGGTCTTCGGCGCCGAGGCCACGGCGGAGGAGGCGTACGGCCTGCTGACCGTCGATGTCCCCGCCGCCTCCTGGACGGACGCCCTGCGCGCCGCTCGGGACACCCTCGGCTGCACCTTCTTCGACTGGCTCAGCGCCGTCGACGAAGGCGGCACCGGCTTCCGCGTCTGCGCCCACGTCGTCGCCCCCGCGGTCGGCTCGGTGCGGCGCCTGATGATCCGTACGACCGTCCCGCACGAGGCACCGGTCCTGCCGACCGCCGTCGGCGTCTACGCGGGCGCCGCCTGGCACGAGCGCGAGACGCACGAGATGTTCGGCGTCGACTTCACCGGGCACCCGCACCTGGTGCCGCTGCTGCTGCCCGAAGGCTTCGAGGGGCACCCGCTGCGCAAGGACTTCGTGCTGGCGGCACGCGTCGCGAAGGCGTGGCCCGGCGCGAAGGAGCCGGGGGAGTCCGATCACGGCGGCCCCAAGCGGCGTCAGATGCTGCCCCCCGGCGTGCCCGATCCCAACGACTGGGGCCCGATGAAGGGCCAGCTCCCGCCCGCGCCGGCGCGCCCCGCCCGCACCCCGCGCGCTGCCGGAGCCGCCGGTGCGGCGGCTGCCGCCGAGCGCCCGGCCCGGCGTACCCGCAGCGTCACCGAGGGCTCCGCCAGCCAGGGTGCCGCCGAGGCCCCGGCAGCGCCCGCGGCCCCGGCCGCCACCCCGCGACGCGCCCGCTCGGCGAGCGACGGCTCGGCCGGGCAGACCGGGCAGACCGGGCAGACCGGAGCCGTCGAGGCCCCGGCAGCTGCTCCGGTGACCCCCGCGGCTCCCGGGACGACGCCCCGCAAGCGCACCCCGGACGCCCCCTGGGACGTCCCCCGCGACACCGGACCGGCCACCGCCGCTCCGGCGGCGAAACCCGACGCGGCGGAGCCCGACGCGGCGAAACCCGGGAAACCCGCGCCGCCTGCCGAGGGCGGCACCGGCGAGCCCGCCGAAAGCTCCCCCGACGGCAGCCCGGCCACCGAGCCGGACACCCCCGGCAACGACGAAGCGGAAGGAGGCAGCACACCGTGAGCGACGCCCTCGAAGTGATCCTCCGGCTGCTCGCCGTGCTCGTCGCCTTCCTCGTCCTGCCCCTGGTCGTCGGCCAGACCGAGCACAAGGTCATGGCCCACATGCAGGGACGTCTCGGGCCCATGTACGCCGGCGGCTTCCACGGCTGGGCCCAGCTCGTCGCCGACGGCGTGAAGTTCGCGCAGAAGGAGGACGTGGTCCCGGCCGACGCCGACCGGAAGATCTTCCAACTCGCGCCCGCCGTCGCGCTGCTGCCCTACCTCCTGGTCCTCATCGCGATCCCGATCGGCCCGGGCGGACTCGTCGGCCAGGACATCGACGCGGGCCTGTTCTTCGTCCTCGCCGTGATGGGCGTGGGCGTGCTCGGCTCGCTCATGGCCGGCTGGGCCTCGGCCAACAAGTTCTCCCTCCTCGGCGGTCTGCGCAGCGCCGCACAGCTGATGTCGTACGAGCTGCCGATGCTGCTCGCCGCCGCGTCCGTCGCCATGGCGGCCGGGACGCTGTCGCTGCCCGGCATCGTCGACGCGTACGCCTGGTGGTGGACGCCGTGGCAGCTGATCGGAGCCGTCGTGTTCTTCACGGCCGGCCTCGCCGAACTCCAGCGCCCGCCCTTCGACATGCCCGTCGCGGACTCGGAGATCATCTTCGGCGCCTACACCGAGTACACGGGCCTGCGGTTCGCCCTGTTCCTGCTCGCGGAGTACGCCGGCATCGTCGTGCTGTGCGGCCTGACGACCGTCCTGTTCCTGGGCGGCTGGCACGGCCCCTGGTCCGACAGCGTCGGCTGGTTGTGGACGTTGCTCAAGACCGCGGCCCTGGCCTTCGTCGTGATCTGGCTCCGGGTCACCTACCCCCGGCTGCGCGAGGACCAGCTGCAGAGGTTCGCGTGGACCGTCCTCATCCCGCTCGCCCTGACCCAGATCGCGCTCACCGGCGTGGTGAAGGTGGTGATCTCCTGATGGGCATCCCCGGTTCCGGCCTGGCCAAGGGCCTCGCCGTCACCCTGCGCACGATGACCCGGCGCTCGCACACCGCGCAGTACCCCGAGGTGCAGCCCGAACTGCCGCCCCGCACCCGCGGAGTGATCGCGCTGTTCGAGGAGAACTGCACGGTCTGCATGCTGTGCGCCCGCGAGTGCCCCGACTGGTGCATCTACATCGACTCCCACAAGGAGACGGTGCCCGCCGCCGCCCCCGGCGGCCGCGAGCGCAGCCGCAACGTGCTGGACCGCTTCGCCATCGACTTCTCGCTGTGCATGTACTGCGGCATCTGCATCGAGGTGTGCCCCTTCGACGCCCTGTTCTGGTCGCCGGAGTTCGAGTATGCGGAGACCGACATCCTCGAACTCACCCACGAGCGCGACAAGCTGCGCGAGTGGATGTGGACGGTGCCCGCCCCGCCGCCGCTCGACCCGGCCGCCGAGGAGCCCAAGGAGCTGGGTGCCGCCCGCAAGGCCGCGGAGAAGGCCGCCGCCGCGGCCGCCGCCCAGGGCGAGGCAGAGACCGAGCACGAGCAGCCGGGGGGCGAGGCGTGAACGTCGCCGCAGCCCACCCCGGCTTCCTGTCCCCGACCGGGGTCGAGATCGTCTTCGTCCTCGTCGGCGTCGCGACCCTCGCCGCCGCCCTCATCAGCGTCACCACCAAGCAGCTGGTGCACGCCGCGCTGTGGCTGGTCGTCGCGCTCGGCGGCGTCGCCGTCGAATACCTCCTCCTCACCGCCGAGTTCATCGCCTGGGTGCAGGTGCTGATCTACGTCGGGTCCGTCGTCGTGCTCGTGCTGTTCGGCCTGATGCTCACCAAGGCGCCCATCGGGCGTTCCCCGGACGCCGACTCCGGCAACCGGATCGCGGCCCTCGCCGTGGCCGTCGCCGCCGCGGGCACGCTGGTGTGGGTCGTGGTGGACGCCTTCCGGTCCACCTGGATCGACGTGGACGGCGCCGCGCAGGGCTCCACCAAGGTCACCGGCGAGATCCTCTTCCGCCACTGGGTGCTGCCGTTCGAGGCGCTGTCCGTGCTCCTGCTCGCCGCGCTCGTCGGTGCGATCGTCCTGTCCCGCAAGCAGTCCCGTCAGCAGCCGGGGGAGCGCTGATGCATCTCGCCTATCCCGCCGTCCTCGCCGCCCTCCTGTTCTCCGTCGGCCTGTACGGCGTCCTCGCCCGGCGCAACGCGATCCTCGTCCTGATGTCGGTCGAGCTGATGCTGAACGCGGTCAACCTCAACCTGGTCGCCTTCGACGTCTGGCTCCGCGACACCCTCCACGCCGGGCAGGCGCTGACGCTGTTCGTCATCGTCATCGCCGCCGCCGAGATCGGCATCGGTCTCGCCATCGTGCTGCTGGTGTACCGCAACCGGGGCAGCTCGGACGTCGACCGCCTGACCGACCTCGCCGAGCACGGACCGCATGATCCGCGCGACCCGCAGGGCGAAGGGGCCGGGCCCTCCGCACCCGAAGAGAAGACCGAGGCCGCAGCGTGACCCTGACGACCCTCGCCGTCCTCGTCCCCCTCCTCCCCTTCCTCGGCGCCGTCGGCGGTCTGCTGCTCGGCCGCGCCGCTCCCGGCTTCGTCCGGCCGCTGGCCGTGCTGCCCACCGCGACCGCGTTCGTGCTGGCCGTCGTCGTCGCCGTACGGCAGGGCAGCGGCCCCGCCACCGACGCCGCGACCCGGCTCACCCCGACCGGCTCGGTGCCCGTCGACCTGGCCCTGCACCTCGACGGCTTCGCGGTGCTCATCGCCGTCCTTGTCGGGCTGGTCGCCACCTGCGTACAGCTGTACTCCACGGCCTATCTGCGCCACGACCCCCGGTACGCCTCCTACTCCGCCCTGGTCTCCCTCTTCACCGCCGCCATGTTCCTGGTCGTCTACACCGGCGACCTGATGGTGCTGCTGGTCGGCTGGGAGATCATGGGCATCTGTTCGTACTTCCTGGTCGGCCACTACTGGGAGACCGAGGTCGCCCGGGCCGCCTCCCTCAAGGCCTTCCTCGTCACCAAGCTCGGTGACGTCCCCTTCCTGATCGGTGTCTTCGCGCTCGCCGCCGACGCCGGGACCTTCCGGATCAACGGCATCCTCACCGCCGCGACCCACGGCGGGATCGCGCACCCGACCGTCGTCGGCCTGCTGCTGCTCGCCGGAGTAGCCGGCAAGTCGGCGCAGTTCCCGCTGCACACCTGGCTGCCCGACGCGATGGCCGGCCCCACGCCGGTGTCCGCGCTGATCCACGCCGCCACGATGGTCGCGGCCGGCATCTACCTCGTCGCCCGGCTGCTGCCGGTCTTCGAGGCCTCCACCGTCACCCTCGCGGTGCTCGGCGTACTGGCCGCCGTCACCATGATCGGCTCCGCTCTGGCCGCGCTCGCCCAGGACGACATCAAACGCGTGCTCGCCTACTCGACGATCGGCCAGCTCGGCTACATGGCCGCCGCCCTCGCCGTCGGCGACCGCAGCGCCGCCGTGTTCCACCTCGTCTCGCACGGTGCCTTCAAGGCCCTCCTCTTCCTCGCCGCCGGCGTCGTCATCCACGCCGCCGGCACCAACTCGCTGGCCGCGATGTCCCGCATGGGCGACCTCGGCAAGCGCGCCCCCGACGCCATGTGGACCATGGGCATCGCATTGGCCGCCCTGGCCGCCGTCCCGCCCTTCTCCGGCTTCTTCTCCAAGGAGTCGGTGCTGCGGGCAGCCGAGCACGCCGCCTCCGGACACGCCGAGGGCGTGCCGTCGGCCGTCGGCTGGCTCGTCCTGGTCGCCGCGCTGCTCACCGCCGTGCTCACCGCCGGCTACGCCACGCGCCTGTTCCTCCTCGCTTTCCGCGGCCGGGGCGCCGCGGCGCCCGAGGCCCACGGCAGGGAACCGGCCCTCATGACCGTCGTGCTGTGGGTGCTGGCCGTACCGACCCTCGCCTTCGGCGCCGTCGCCCTCGTGCCCTCGCTCCTCGACCTCCCTGCCTGGCTCGACGGCAACGAACTCGCCCCGACCCTGGTCACCTCGATCCTCGGCGTCGGCCTCGCCGTCGTCGGCATCCTCGCGACCTACGGCGCCTGGCAGGCCGCCGCGACCCGCCGCACCGCGCCCATGGGCGCGGTGGTTTCCGCGGCGGCCGACGAGGAGCCGGCGCTCACCGAGGCCGCGGCGCTGCAGACCCACGAGCAGGTCTACGGGGACGTCGCCGCCGCACAGGACCCCGCCGACCCCGGACGCCTGCTGCTCGGCCCGCTCTTCGAGCCCGCCTCGCACGGTTTCCGCCTCGACGCCCTGTACGCGAAGCTCTTCGTCCGCCCGGTGCTCGCCGCCTCCGGCCTCGTCCGCTTCCTCGACCGCGAGGTCGTCGAGACGTACGTCCGCGGCGCGGGCGGAGTGCCCCGGCTGCTCGGCGCGCTCGTGCGCCGCACCCAGACGGGCAACGTGCAGACCTATATCAGCGTGCTGCTGGCCGGCTCCGTGATACTCGCCGTCCTCGTCGCCGTCGGAGCGTGAGCCGTGAACGACACCGTCCTCCAGTACGTCCTCGCGGCCGCCGTCGTCCTGCCGCTGCTCGGCGCCGCGGCGGCCCTGCTGCCGCCCCCGCCCGGCCTGAAGGGGAAGAACCCCGACCAGGCCGTGCTGCGCCACGGCGTCACCGTCACCGGTCTCGTCCTCGTCCTGAGCATCGTCCTCGCCGCGGGCTTCGACCACGACCACCCCGCGACGATGCAGGCGAGCACCGACATCAGCTGGATCCCGGCGCTCGGCATCCGCATCCACCTCGGCATCGACGGCATCAGCCTCCCCCTCCTCGTCCTGACCGCGCTGCTGACCTTCCTCTGCGCGCTCTACAGCTACTTCAAGATGCCCGCGGGTCCTTCCCCGAAGGCGTTCGTGGCGCTCCTGCTCCTCCTGGAGACGGGCACGCTCGCCACCTTCGCCGTGCTCGACCTGGTGCTCTTCTTCCTCGCCTTCGAGACCGTCCTCATCCCGATGTACTTCCTCATCGCCCGCTGGGGCGGCGAGAACCGGGAGAAGTCCGCCCTCCGCTTCATCCTCTACACACTGCTCGGTTCCGTGATCATGCTGCTCGGCCTGCTCCTCATCGGGCTGAAGGCCGGCACATTCGACATGGTGGCACTCGCCACTGACAACGGGTCACCGCTCAGTCACTCCACGCAGCTGATCGCCGTGCTCGCCATCGGCCTCGGCCTCGCCGTCAAGGCCCCGATGTGGCCGCTGCACAGCTGGCTCCCCGACGCGCACACCGCCGCGCCCACGGTCGGCTCGGTGCTCCTGGCCGGCGTCCTGCTCAAGATGGGCACCTACGGCTTCGTGCGGATCCTGCTCCCGGCCGCCCCCGAGGGCATGCAGACCTTCGCGCCCTACCTGGCCGCCCTCGCGGTCGTCGGCATCGTCTACGGGTCGCTGGCCTGCCTGGCCCTGGCCCGCCGCGGCGCCGGCGGCGACCTCAAGCGGCTCATCGCCTACAGCTCCGTCGGCCACATGGGCTTCGTGCTGCTCGGCATCGCGACCCTGACCCCCACCGGCGTCAACGGCGCGCTCTTCGCCAACATCGCCCACGGGCTCATCACCGGCCTGCTCTTCTTCCTGGTCGGCGCCCTCAAGGACCGCTACGGCTCCACCGACCTGGACAGCCTCGCCGGGCAGACCGGCGCCGCGCTGTACGGCAAGGCCCCCCGCATGGGCGGCCTGCTCGCCTTCGCGGCCGTCGCCTCTCTCGGCCTGCCGGGGCTGGCCGGTTTCTGGGGCGAGATGCTCGCGATGTTCGGGTCCTTCAAGCCCGCCCCGGGCCTGGACCGCGGCGCCTACCTGGTCTTCACCGCGGTCGCCGCCTTCGGCACCCTGCTCACCGCCGCGTACCTCCTCGTCGTCGTGCGCCGCGTGTGCATGGGCGAACGCGACACCGTCCAGGCCGCGCCGGCGCTCGCCGACGTCCGTGGCTACGAGTTCGCGGCCTGGACCCCGCTGGTCGTCCTGACCGTCCTCGCAGGCCTCTGGCCCGCCGCCCTGCTCGGCCTCACCGACCCGGCCGTGCGCACCCTGCTCGGAGGCAGCTGATGAGCACCCTCGCCACCTCCGTCGTCCAGTCGGTCGACTGGGCCGCGATCGCCCCGCCCGGCATCGTGGCCGCGGCCGCGCTCGTCGTGCTGGTCGCCGACCTCTTCCTGCCCGAGGGCCGCAAGCAGGCGCTGGTGGGGATCACCCTCGGCGGCCTCGTGCTCGCCGGGCTGAGCCTGCTGCCGCTGCTCGACGGCGACCGCAGCACGTTCTGCCTCGTCGGCAGCCCCGCCGACTGCTCCTACGTCGCCGACCGCTTCACGCTCGTCGTGCAACTGCTGGTCCTGGCCGGAGCGCTCGTCGCCGCCCTGCTGTCGGTGCACACCCTCGACGAGCTGCCGGCCGGCGAGTTCTGGTTCCTGCTGCTCTCCTCGGCCTCCGGCGCCGCACTGCTGCCCGCCTCACGCGACCTGGCGACCCTCGTGATCGCCCTGGAGGTCACCACCCTCCCGTCGTTCGCCCTGGTGGGGCTGCGCCGCGGCGACCGGCTGTCGAGCGAGGCGGCCCTGAAGTTCTTCCTGTCCTCGGTCGCCGCGACGGCCGTCACCCTGCTGGGCGTCAGCTTCGTCTACGCCGCGACGGGCACCCTCCACCTGGAGGCAATGGCCAAGGGGTTGCAGGGCGTCGACCCCCGCCTGGACACCCTCGCCGCGGCCGGCGCCGCCCTCACCGTCGTCGGCTTCGCCTTCAAGCTCGCCGTCGCCCCGTTCCACTTCTGGGTGCCCGACACCTACACCGGCGCCCCGCTCCCGGTCGCCGGCTACCTCTCGGTCGTCGGCAAGGCCGCCGGGTTCGCGGGCCTCATCCTCGTCACGGTCGTCGCCTTCCGGCCCTACGCGCACGTCTGGGGCCCCGCCGTCGCCGTCCTGGCCGCCCTCACGATGACCGTCGGCAACGTCGGCGCGCTGGTGCAGCGCCCCGACCGCCCGCGCAGCGCGGTCCGCCTGCTGGCCTGGTCGTCCATCGGCCAGGCGGGCTACCTGCTCGTCCCGATCGCCGCGGCCGCGTACACCGACCCCGACCGCCAGGTCGGCACCACCCTCGCCTACGCGCTGATGTACGCCGCCGTGAACCTCGGCGCCTTCGGCGTCGCCGCGCTCGTCGGCCGCACCGCGCCGCAGAACCGGCTCACCGACTACCGCGGCCTCCACGGCGGCCACCCGCTCGCCGCGCTGGCCATGGCCTTCTTCCTGCTCTGCCTGGCCGGTCTGCCGCCCGGCGTCATCGGCCTGTTCGCCAAGGTCGCCGTCTTCTCCTCGGCCGTCGACGCGGGCCTCGGCTGGCTGGCCGCCGTCATGGCCGTCAACGTCGTGATCGCGCTCGTGTACTACCTTCGGTGGACGGTCCTGCTCTTCGCGAAGCCCGGGACGGAGCCCGCGGCCGCCGCACGCCCGTCGGGCCCCTCGCGCCCGCTCGGCGCCGCCATCGCGCTCACCGCCGTCGTCGGGATCGTGCTGTCCGGCGCACCCCAGCTCGTCCTCCGCTTCGCCTCCGCCACCCTGCTCTGAGCACCCGGTCGGAAGGTGCACAAGGGAACTAACGCCCTTCGGGTGGCGTTGGCCCCTACGGGAGGTTCTCCTTGAACGAGGAGAGATGGTCCTCCTGATGCACAACTTGGAGGGTGTACCGTGCACCGCCGGCACAACGGCCTGAAGACCGCCGCGCTCCTGGGCGGAATGTCGGCTCTCATCCTGATCATCGGCAGCTTCTTCGGCCGTACGGGACTGATCGTCGCACTCGTCGTAGCCCTCGGGACCAACGCCTACGCGTACTGGAACAGCGACAAGATCGCGCTGCGCTCCATGCGCGCCCGCCCGGTCAGCGAGTTCGAGGCACCGGCGCTGTACCGGATGGTGCGCGAACTCTCCACCTCCGCCCGGCAGCCCATGCCGCGGCTCTACATCTCCCCGACCGAGGCCCCCAACGCCTTCGCCACCGGCCGCAACCCGCGCAACGCCGCCGTGTGCTGCACCGAGGGCATCCTGCGCCTGCTCGACGAGCGCGAACTGCGCGGCGTCATCGGCCACGAGCTGAGCCATGTCTACAACCGCGACATCCTCATCTCGTCCGTCGCCGGCGCCCTGGCCTCCGTGGTCATGTTCCTCGTCAACTTCGCCTGGCTGATCCCCGTCGGCCGCTCCGACGACGACGAGGGCCCCGGCCTGTTCGGCCTGCTCCTGATGATGATCCTCGGCCCCGTCGCGGCCTCCCTCATCCAGCTCGCCGTCAGTCGCTCCCGCGAGTACGAGGCAGACTCCTCAGGCGCCCGCCTCACCGGCGACCCGCTCGCCCTCGCCTCCGCGCTGCGCAAGCTGGAGACGGGCACCAAGCGCGCCCCGCTGCCGCCCGAGCCCCGGCTGGAGACCACCAGCCACCTCATGATCGCCAACCCGTTCCGCCCCGGCGACGTGTCCAAGCTCTTCTCCACCCACCCCCCGATGGCCGAGCGCATCGCCCGCCTCGAGGATATGGCCGGCCACCGCCGCTGAACGCGCACGTGCGGCCCGGACGGCGCGCGGGTACGGGCCCTGTGGAGGACGCCTGACGGAGCGGCGGCTCCCGCCCCCTGACGGGCGGGGCCCGCGGACGCATGGGAGGCTTGGGCAATGAAGGCGGTCAACATCGTCCTGAACGTCATATGGCTGATCATCTGGGGCCTGTGGATGGCGATCGGCTACGCCCTGCTGGGCCTGCTGATGTTCATCTTCATCATCACCATCCCCTGGGGGATCGCCTCCCTGAGGATCGCCAACTACGTGCTGTGGCCCTTCGGCCGCACCACGGTGGAACGCCGCGACGCGGGGGTCGGGTCGCTGCTGGGGAACATCATCTGGCTGGTCCTCGCGGGCATCTGGCTCGCCATCGGCCACGTGATCGCGGGCATCGGCTTCTGCCTGACGATCATCGGCATCCCGTTCGGCATCGCCAACTTCAAGATGGTGCCGATCTCCCTGGTGCCGCTCGGCCGCGAGATCGTCCCCGTCGAGGCCCCGTACGCCACCCGCTGAACCGAGGCCCGCGTCCCCCTGCGGGGCCTCAGTCCGGCTCGATGTTGTGGTTGAGCCGGAAGACGTTCTCCGGGTCGAACTCGGTCTTCACCCGTGCCAGCCGCCCCAGGTTGTGCGCACCGAGCCCGGCGATCACCCGGCCCTCGCCCTCGTCTCCGATGAAGTTCAGATAGACCGCGCCCGAGGACCACTGCCGCAGGTCGGCACGGACGTCGTGCGCCCACCGCCGGGCCCGCTCGTCGTCCGCCGGGTCCGCCCACAGACCGAACGGGTGCACCACCCACGGCGCCCGGCGCCAGGGCAGCGGGTAGTCGGCCGGAGCGCGCGCCACGGCGCCGCCCACGGGGAACAGCACGTGCTGCGAGGGGGAGGGGACCACCATGTCCCGGGCACGGGAGCAGAAGCGGTCCACGGCCTCGTCCGGGAAGTCGTCCAGGTACTCCGCCGACCAGTAGTTCCGGTAACCCGGCGGGTCGTCGAGCGCGGACTGCAGGTCCGCGTACGGCATCTCCGCCACCATGCGGCCCTGCGGACCGAGCGCGAGCAGCGGCTCCAGCACCTCGTGCGCCGCGTCCGCGGTGCCCGCGTACGTGAACACCACGGCGCAGGCGAGCCTTCCCACCAGGTGCTCCGGCACGAACTCCTCCGGTGGCCCGGTCAGGAAGAGCATGCCCCCGCCCACCTCGTCCGGCGCCGACGCCAGCAGGGTGCGGTAGGCGCGCAGCACTTCGGGGCCGGCTTCCGGCGGCCACAGCAGTACGGCCAGGGTGGCCGCGGGCAGCGGGTGCAGCCGCAGCGTGAGCGAGGTGGCGACGCCGAAGTTGCCGCCGCCCCCGTGCAGGGCCCAGAACAGCTCCGGGTTCTCGTCCTCGGCGGCCCGCACCAGGGTGCCGTCCGCCGTCATCAGCTCGGCCTCCGCCAGGTTGTCGCAGGCCAGCCCGAACTTGCGCTCCAGCCACCCCGATCCGCCCCCGAGGGTGAAGCCGCCCACCCCCGTGGTGGACACCCGGCCGCCGGTGGTGACCAGGTCGAACGGCTGCGTCGCCCGGTCCAGGTGGCTCATCGTGGCGCCCCCGCCGACCCGTGCCGTGCGCGCCCCCGGGTCGACGACCACCGCGTGCATGCGCCGCAGGTCGACGACGATGCCGCCGTCGCTCAGGGCGTTGCCGGCGACGCTGTGCCCGCCCCCGCGGACGGCGACCTCGAGCCCGCGCTCACGGCCGAAGCGGATCGCCGCGGCCACGTCGTCCACCGTCTCGCACAGGGCGATCACGGACGGCCTGCGGTCGATCATCGCGTTGAACAGCGTGCGGCTCTCGTCGTACGACGGGTCGCCCGGTGCGACGACCTCGCCCGCGAACCCCGAGCGCAGGGCGTCCACCGCCGCGTCGTCCAGGACATGGGGTGCCATGGATGCTGCCCCCTCTCTCCACCTCCACGGTAGGACGGGGGCATGGGCCCGGCACGTCGGCGCCGGGCCCGTGCGGTCAGTCCGCCAGCCCGGCGGCCAGCGTCGCGCCCAGCTCCCAGCAGGCCTGCAGATCGGCCTTGGACGGCTCCCCGGTGACCGTCACCTCCGCCGCGGCCTGCTCCCAGCCCAGGCCCGTGGTGATCGACCGGATCCCCCGCACCGTCCCCGTGACGTCGTTGCCGCCGTGCACGTAGAAGCCGAACGGGCGACCGCGCGTGCTGTCCAGGCAGGGGTAGTAGACCTGGTCGAAGAAGTGCTTGAGGGCCCCCGACATGTAGCCGAGGTTCGCCGTCGTGCCCAGCAGGTAGCCGTCCGCCGCGAGCACGTCGGAGGCGGTCGCCGCGAGGGCGGCCCGCCGTACGACGTCCACGCCCTCGATCTCGTCGGTGGTCGCGCCGGCGACCACCGCCTCGAACATCGCCTGCAGGTTGGGAGACGGCGTGTGATGCACGATCAGCAGAGCCGGCACTCAGCTCACTCCGACGGGCGCCGAAGCCGGCAGGCTGTCCATGAACGAGCTCACCGAGAACACCGCGTTGCCGGGACCGGCCGGGCCGTACCCGGGCGGCGAGCTCAGCCCGTACTCCTCCAGCGTCGCGCGGTACACGTCCAGCAGGCGGATGTGGTACTCCAGCGGCGCGCCCTCCGGGTTCGCCTTGCCCAGCGGGGTCGTCGGCTCCGGGCACCAGGTGGTGAAGCGCGGCGTGATGCCCCGCGACATGAAGAAGCGCAGGCCCTCCGCCGTGGAGTCGATCGCCTCCCCGACGGTGGTGAAGCCGAATGGCTCGGCCATCTCCACGCCCGCCACGAAGTTCGGGATCACATTGCGCGGGCCGAAGATCTCCGCCGAGTCCAGGATCCGGCGGTGCCACTCGTCCCGGCCGACGTAACGTTCCTTGCCGGGGCAGTACAACTCGAACAGACGGCGGTCCCACACCTCGTAGTTGGGGTGGTAGATCTGCACGCCGTAGTCCTTGAAGCGCTGCACGTCCTCCTTGGGCAGCGCCTGTGCGACGACCTTGCCGATCCAGCGGCCGGGGAAGCGCTCCTCGATGGCCTTCGCGTAGTGGCCGTAGAAGTCGGCCTCGTCCCGGCCTGCGACCTTGGAGGTGATCGCCCCGCCGGTGAGGGTGTACGCGGTGGAGGACTTCGTCTCGTCGTACTTGTCGATGATCTCCAGCGCCTCCAGCACCTCCTCGACCGGCTTCACACCCGTGTAGGGGCGGCCGGCCGCCTTGTGCTGGCGCCAGTTGTGGTTGATGTCGCAGTACTGGCACTCCTCCTTGGCGCCGAAGTACTGGCACACGCGGAAGACCGTGAGGTAGATCAGGTAGCCCCACTGGATCGTGGGCGCGACCTCCATCACCGACTTCCCGTTCTCCAGGCTGTGCCGGTAGTACGCCGGCATCGGCGGCAGGCCGACGTCCGCGATACGCACCCCGTCGAGGTAGAGGCCGAGCACACCGCGCCCGCCCGCCCGCACGCGGTACGGCGAGGCCGGGTTGACCCGTACCGACACCACCGTGCGGCGCAGGTCGTACGGCCCGCCGGTGAGCACGATCTCCTCCGGCGGCCGCTTCAGCGCGGCGGCGCCCAATTCGGGAAGCGTGCGATGGTCGAAGGAGAAGATGAAGTACGACTTCGGTTTGACGTCGCCGTCCTCGTTGCCGCTGAGCGCGGACTCGTCGAACGCGATCCCGCCGCGCAGCAGGTCCTCCTTGATGACCGCCTCGCGGGGAACGTGCGGGAAGCGGCTCATCAGGTCCTCGACCAAAGCGGTGCGGCTTTGCATGCCCGGCTCCATCCTCGAGACGCTGCCCCGGGTCCGCCGTCGACCGGCGGGGCAGTCCCGGGGAGACCTAACAGGAAGACACTACGCACCTGCGGCGGCTTCCCGGGCGGCACCCTCCGAATGCGCCCCGTCGTGCGCGCGGCAAAGGCCCCGGCCGCCTCCTCCCGACCGGGACCTCGGGCAGGACCCCGCTCAGCGGTAGTTCACGAACTGCAGCGCGAAGTCGAGGTCCTTGCCCTTCAGCAGCGCGATGACGGCTTGCAGGTCGTCCCGGCTCTTGGAGGTGACGCGCAGCTCCTCGCCCTGGACCTGGGCCTTGATGCCCTTGGGCCCCTCATCGCGGATGATCTTGGCGACCTTCTTGGCGTTCTCCTGCGAGATGCCTTCCTCGATGGTCGCGAAGATCTTGTACTCCTTGCCGGACAGCTGGGGCTCGCCCGCGTCCAGCGACTTCAGCGAGATCCCCCGCTTGACCAGCTTGGTCTCGAAGACGTCCAGGATGGCCTTGACCCGCTCCTCGGAGTTGGCCTGCATCAGGATCTTGTCCCCGGACCACGAGATCGACGCACCGACGTTCTTGAAGTCGTAGCGCTGCGAGATCTCCTTCGCGGCCTGGTTGAGGGCGTTGTCGACCTCCTGCCGCTCGACCTTCGAGACGATGTCGAAACTGGAGTCGGCCATCTTCTGTTGGCTCCTTGGCTCTGATCTGTCAGGTCCGCGACCCGCCACCGGGCCGCCCCCGCAAGCCTAGCCACCGGACCCGCCCGGAGCGCTGATCAATAGGGTGGCGGAGCACCCCCGCGCATCGGGTATTGTTTACGACGTCGCCAAGGGGGACCGCGCACAAGCGGCCCGCGGAGACACTTCCCAGGCGGTGTGCCCGAGTGGCCAATGGGAGCGGACTGTAAATCCGTCGGCTTAGCCTACCCAGGTTCGAATCCTGGCGCCGCCACAGTGGAAACACAGCCCCTGAGCTGCGGAAACGCAGCGCGGGGGCTGTTTTGTTTGCTCCGTCGGGTGGGGGCCGCCATCTCGCTCCGTCCCCTTCGCGCACGCTCTGCACCTGCGGTTGTGAACGGGGCGTGGACGGGAATCCGGGTCGACCTGCAGCTGGTGGGGGATCCGCGGGGTGTCCCCGCCGCGGCCGGGTGGGCGCCTGCTCGCTTCCCGACTGCTGTGGCGTGATCCTCGGCCGATCGCCGTGCTCAATCGCCAGGAGCCGGTGACACAGGTCGTCCGTGATCCTGGCTTCTACGACCCCTCGAAGAGGACGAGTGCTCGGTCTTCTGGTACTTCTGCCGGCCCCACGAGGTCTTGGCTGCGGGGGGCGGGGGCCGGGCGGTCAGGGCGGAAGGGCGGAAGGGCATGAACTCATCAGATAAGCTGCCGCCTCTTCCAACGGCATTCTGCTGAAGAGGTGTGAATGAAGACTGGCAGACGAATCGCCGCGGTGGCCACGCTTGTGGGGGCGCTGGGGCTCTCGGCGCTGAGCGCGCCGACGGCTCAGGCGGCGGACACCGGCATCACCGTGTCGAACATCGTCGTCAACAACGGCAAGCCGATCGTCGTCGGCACGTCGAAGGTGGTGGAGCCGTCCATGCGGTTCAACATCGCGCTGCCTTCCGGGTACAGCACCGCCGACCCGTCCCGCTACGACGCGTTCCCCTTCCTCTACCGCGGCAGCATCAACACGGCGGCGGACAGCGGGGAGAACTTCATCGGGCCGGGCGGCTACACCTGTTATGAGATCGACTCCAAGCACGCTCGCTGCGAGGGCAACCTCTACATCGACCCGCACCCGAGCCAGGAGCACGTCGACTCCAACAGTGACGCCACGACCTGGAAGGTCGGCGTCTCGCTGCGCCTGTGGAAGGCCAGCGGCGGCCTGAAGACCGCGGAACGGGAGACGCGCTCCACGACCGTCCAGCTCAAGCGCGCGGCCAAGGCCACCACCAACGCCTCGCCGGAGCCGGTCACCAAGGGCAAGCCGATCACCGTCACGGGCAAGCTGACCCGGGCGAACTGGAGCACGAAGAAGTACGGCGCCTACAGCGGCCGTTTGGTCAGCCTTCAGTTCCGCGCCAAGGGCACCGACACCTTCAAGACGGTCAAGAAGGCCACCACCAGCAGCACCGGGGGCCTGAAGACCACGGTCACCGCCTCGGCCGACGGTTACTACCGCTGGGTGTACTACGGCAACTCCACGACCGGCGTCGCCACCAGCGCCTCCGACTACGTCGACGTGCGCTAGAACCGGGCCGGGCGGTTCACTTCACGCGGACTGTGAAGCCGACGCCCGGTGGAATTCCAAAATCAGCCATGTGAGAGTCGGGCCCGGCGCGGCGCGCCGGGCCCGTTGGCGGGATCGCGATGGCCGGCCGACGGTCTCGACCGTGATCCGAGCGGTTCCTGAAACGTGGTCGGCGAGCGCGCGGCGTTCGTGCGACCGGCCCTGACTTCTGCCGCCGGCGGCGATGGACGACTACCGCGGATCAGTGGGCTTAGCGGGCCTTGCCGCGGCGTACGCCGCGGCGGCGGAGCAGGTGGACGGTCTTGGCCGAGAGGGCGGCCAGTACGGCGGCCAGGGCCCAGTGCTTCCAGGGGCCGGACGTCAACAGGAGCCCGCCCAGGCCCAGGTGGGCAGCGACGACCAGGACGACGACGGCTGCGATGCCGAGCTTCGTCCCGTGGCGCGGGCGGGGCGTGGTGGCCACCGCCGGTTGCCAGGTGACCGGAGGCGTGTCGGGCCCGCCGGTCTCCCGCAGGCGCTCGGTGATCAATCGCTGGACGCGCCGGAGGTCGTTCCGGTCGGCGGCCTCGACGCGGAGCGTCAGCGCATCGGGCCCAGCCTGCAGGGTGCACCGGCCGCCTTCGAATTCGATGGTCCCGTGTCTGTCGGACCAGTCGGTGAGGCGCTCGGGCTGCTGATGGCTGCCCACCGTGCCTGCCCACTCGCGCAGTCGCGCCAGGTACCGGGCCGGGTGGTCGGTACGTACGTGGCCTTTGGCCTGCTGCGGGTGCTCGGCGCCCATGATGAGGAACCCCCACCTTCCGTGGCCGGTGTGTCTCCTCCATGAGGACAGGGCGGCCGGGCGGTATGTGACAGCGGCCACGCCCGTTCCGGGGTCAGCGCCATTGGGTTTCGTGGGTGAGGCGGTGGTGGCGGTTGTCGTACTGGTCGACGGCGGAGATGGTCTTGCCGTCGGGTATGGCGACGGCCCAGGCACGGTAGTCGGTGCCGGGGACGGTGACCGTGGTGGCTTTGAGGTGGGTGCCGTCGGTGAGGTCGACGATGCCGTAGGCGATGGCGGCCTCGGGGTTGGAGACCATGAGGCGGGAGCCGCTGGTGCCTTTGCCGTGGAAGCCCCACAGGCCCATGCCGCCGCTGCCTGCGGGGTCGTGGGTGCCGGTGACGGGCTGGCAGTCGGACCAGGGGCCGCCCTGGTGGTCGATGCGGACGCCGTCGATGTACATGCGCTGGCACAGCAGTGCCGTGCCGGAGGCGGTGGTCCCGTTGGGCGCCGTGGGCAGTTCGTAGCCTTCCGGCAGCGTCCGGTGGAACTCCAGCGCCACCGACCAGGGGGCGCCGCCCGTCGTGCCCCCGCCCACCGAAACGGTGAGGGGCCCGGGCGTCGCTGTGGCGGTCGGGCTCGCGGCGGGGGAGGAATGCTGCGCGGGGCCGGCGGAAGGGTGGGGACCCTGGAGCGAGACGGCCAGGGCGGCGGCGAGGACGCAGGCGGCACCGGTCACGGCGCCGACGGCAGCGGCGGCGCGGTGGCGCTTCCTGCGGGCCCGCGCGGTGGCGAGGATCCGCTCGACGGGGGCCTGGGAGGAGGGGTAGGCGTCGCGCGACCGCGCGAAGGCGTCGCGCAGCCAGTCCTCTTGGGCGGGGCGTCGGTCGTGGTCGGGAGTCATCGTGCCTCTGCGGGGCGGCTGGACGGGTGAAGACGGGCGACGGTCCCCCGGTTGCGCAGTTTGTCCAGGGCCCGGGAAGCCTGGCTTTTCACGGTGCCGACCGAACAACCGAGGATGTCCGCCACTTCCTCCGCGGACAGGTCCTCGCAGTAGCGCAGCACGACGACCGCCCGCTGCCGCCCGGGCAGTTCGGCGAGCAGGCGGGCCAGGGCGTCGTAGCCGTCCACGCCCCCGACACCCGCCCCGTCCTCGGGGACGGGGCGGGTGTCGGGGAGCGACGGAAGGAGGAGGTGGGCGATCCTGCGGCGGCGGTGCCGGCTGCGGTTGGTGTTGACCAGCGCCCGCCGCACGTAGTGCTCGGCGTGCTCGGGCCGTAGCCGTCCCCAGTGCGGGTACACCCTGGCCAGCATGGACTGCACCAGGTCTTCCGCTTCGTGGAAGTCCCCGGTGAGCAGGTACGCGGTGTGGGTCAGGGCGCGCCAGCGGGCGGCGACGAACCGGGTGAACTCCGCTTCCGGTCCGCCGTCCTCGGCTCGGTGGTCACGTGGTTGCACGGCAGGAGGTGCCCGTCCTTCTTTCCGGGGTCAGCGCCAGTAGGTGTCGTGGGTGAGGCGGTGGTGGCGCTTGTCGTACTGGTCGACGGCGGAGATGGTCTTGCCGTCGGGTATGGCGACGGCCCAGGCACGGTAGTCGGTGCCGGGAACGGTGACCGTGGCGGCCTTCAGACGGGTGCCGTCGGTGAGGTCGACGATGCCGTAGGCGATGGCGGCCTCGGGGTTGGAGACCATGAGGCGGGAGCCGCTGGTGCCCTTGTCCTGGAAGCCCCACAGGCCCATGCCGCCGCTGCCTGCGGGGTCGTGGGTGCCGGTGACGGGCTGGCAGTCGGACCAGGGGCCGCCCTGGTGGTCGATGCGGACGCCGTCGATGTACATGCGCTGGCACAGCAGTGCCGTGCCGGGGGCGGTGGTGCCGTCGGGGGACGTGGGCAGTTCGTAGCCCTCGGGCAGCGTCCGGTGGAACTCCAGCGCCACCGACCAGCGCTTGCCGTCCACGCGGCCCTTGCCGATCAGCTGCGTGACGACCTGGGGCGTCTGCTTCCGGGGCGCGGCGACCGCCTTGGCGGCCACGGCGGCGGGGGATGTGCCGACCCGGTGCGCGGCCGGTGCCGCCGGGCCCGCCGGCGCCGCCATCGCGGAGGCGCCGAGCGACACCGCGCCGATGGCGACCGCTGCGGCGGTCGCCATGCCCGCCTTCCTGGCAAAACTGAGAACCACGGAGCATTTCTCCTTCGAAGCTGCCGCCCGGCACTGCGCCGGCCGGTCCTTGACGGCCGGCGCGGTGGGCCCGCGCGCCGGCCTGCGGCGGCCACCGGATGTGGTGGCCGCCGCGTGGACGTCTGTTCGTAGGTACTCCCGAAAACGAGCGGGGGGTTGCACGGCCCCGCAACTTCTTTCGCCGCGAGCCCGGTTGAGGCTGCACCGTACGGTGGCGTCCGGCGGGCCCCGCCGCGCGGGGCGCAGGGGGAGGGAGCCGGGAACGGCGGGCACGACCGCGTCCGAATGGTGGGCGATGCCCTCGCCGGGGGTCCGGGAAGAGGTCGACGGGTACGTCCTGCGGGACAACCTGTTCCCTGCGGTCCGCGTCGTCTTCCTGGCCGGCTGGGCCCGCGGACCCGGGCTCCACGACGCCCGGCTCGTCGTGGGCGGACGCTACGACCACCACGGCGACCGGATCGCCCGCCACGACTGGTTCGTGGACCTGCCGGCGATCACCGCGGATCCCGCTGGTGAGCAGCACCTGGCCACGATCCACCGGGGCGCGGCGTCGCGGTACCTCGGCGGGGAGCGGGACGCGAGCCGCCGCCACCCCTTGGCGGACGCCGCCGCCCGGGCCGGCCGGGCGCAGGCATCCGTCCTCTCGGTTCCCTTCCACTTCGCGAGTCCGGACACTCCAGCCACTCCGGACACCCCGGACGACCGGGCCCCGTGCCTGCGGCTCCGAGGGGGCGAGGTCACCGGTGCCATTCGGCACTTCCAGTATTTCGGGATGAGATGTACCAAAGAGGGGAAAGTGGTTGAAAGCGGCACACAGGCATCGCGTGCCTTCTGAGGGAGGAGGGATGCCTGTGTGATCCGTGGTGACCGCACCAACACGCTCCGCTGGTCCCCGGGACGGCCGGCGCCGCCCGTCGGGGCTTGGGGGCAGAAGAGGGTTCCCCATGAACTACATAGCTGAGCGATTGCGCGTTCCGCCGCAGACCGAGGGCGCCCCGACGGCACGGCCGCGGGTGACCGCCGGCGACTGCGGCCTGCTGCTGATCCGGCTCACCTTCGGCGTATTGATGGCGGGGCACGGGCTCCAGAAGACCCTCGGGTGGTTCGGCGGCCAGGGGCTCACCGGCACCGGCAAGGGTTTCGAGATGCTGGGCTACTCGCCGGGCAAGGTCTACGCCGCCATCTGCGGGGCCTCGGAGTTCCTGGGTGGCGTGGGGCTGGCGCTGGGGCTGTTCACCCCGCTCGCCGCGGCTGCTCTGATCGGCGTGATGATCAATGCCATGGCCACCGTGACCGGCGCCCGCGGGCTGTGGGACGAGCAGGGTGGCATCGAGTACAACCTGGCCATCACCGTCGTCGCCCTCGGCGTCGCCGCCATCGGCCCCGGGCGGCTCGCGCTGGACCGCTACTTCCGCTGGGGGAGGGGCGGCTGGGCCGATGCCGCCGTCGCCCTGGGCCTGGGCGGTGTGGGGGCCCTCATCGTCCTGAACCTGTAGGCCGCCCCCTGTCGTCGGTGCCCTCCTACGGCCCCGGGGTGCGGGGGAGTCCCGGGGCCGTAGGACGTCCGACGCCGGGCTCCGCCGCAAGCTCACCCCTACGAGTGACGTGTGAGACGTGCGCAGAAAATCGAACACGTGATGGAATTGCGTGCATGGCCAACACCGTGTTCCCGCCCGATCTGGTGCAGGCGCAGCGCGAATGGCACCGCACCTACGCGCGACTCGCAGCGGAGCCGGCGCATGCGGCGCTGCTGCGACGACGTCTGCTGTGGCTCTCCTGCCGTCTGTTCTGGCACCCCTATTGGCGTACCGGTCCGGGCCGCTCGCCCGCGGCCCGGGTGGAGTTGCGGCAGCAGGCGCGGGTCGCTCAGAACCCGAGGTCGGAAAGACCCGGGTGATCGTCGGGCCGCCGTCCCAGCAGCCAGTGGTACTTGCGCTCCGACTCGGCGATGGGGGTGTCGTTGATACTGGCCAGGCGTACGCGCATCAGGCCCTCGTCGTCGAACTCCCAGTTCTCGTTGCCGTAGGAGCGGTACCAGTTGCCGGAGTCGTCGTGGCACTCGTAGGCGAAGCGGACCGCGATGCGGTTGCCGTCGAAGGCCCAGAGCTCCTTGATGAGCCGGTACTCCTGCTCCCTCGTCCACTTCCGGGTGAGGAACGCGACGATCTCCTCCCGCCCGTGGAGGAACTCGCCGCGGTTCCGCCACCGGCTGTCCGGTGTGTAGGCGAGGGACACCTTCTCGGGGTCGCGACTGTTCCAGGCGTCCTCCGCGAGACGGACCTTCTCGATCGCGGTCTCGCGGGTGAACGGGGGTGCCGGGGGCTTCATCGGCATGCTCTCTCCGTGACGTCAGGGGATGGTGCTGGCCGTCCCGATACGATCAAGTGCAGCCCAGAGCCGTGCTGATCGCATCTCGGCCGTTCCCCCTCTACCCGCCCGCCCCAGCCCGCATCCGCGCCTCGCGGAAACGGGGTCCGGGGGCCGAGGCATCCGTTCCGGGGTGCGGTTCAGTTGCCGGCGACGTCCTTCACCGCGACTGACACCGGTGTGTGACCCTCGATCAGTTCCAGGGTGAGCCCCGCCGTCGAGGGTGTGTCGAGCAGCTCCGCGAGGACCGCCGCGACGTCGTCACGCGTTACCGAACCGCGCCCGGTGTCCGCGGCGAGCCGGACCCGCCCCGTGCCGGGGTCGTCGGTCAGACGGCCGGGGCGGACGATCGTCCACTCCAGGGCGGCACGGCGGCGCACCTCGGCGTCGGCGGCTCCCTTGGCGCGCAGATAGGCGGCGAAGACCTCGTCGGTGCCGGGGCGGGGGTCGGCCTCCGCCCCCATCGCGGAGACCATCAGGTAACGGCGTACGCCCGCGCGTTCGGCCGCGTCGGCCAGCAGCACGGCGGCGTCCCGGTCCACGGTCTCCTTGCGGGCGGCGCCGCTGCCCGGCCCCGCGCCCGCGGCGAAGACGACCGCGCCCGCGCCGGTCAGCGCCCGGGCCACCTCGTCCACCGACGCCGACTCCAGGTCGAGCACGATCGGCTCGGCGCCGGCCTCGCGCAGGTCATCGGCCTGTTCCGGCCTGCGGATGATGCCGGCCACCTCGTCCTCGCGCGCGGCGAGCAGCCGTTCCAGCCGCAGCGCGATCTGTCCATGTCCACCAGCAATCACAGTGCGCATGCCACCGACGCTACGCCCGGCGTGCCGTTCATGCCGGGTCACGGCGGCTCCTCGATTGACGTGGCAGGTCGAGCGCCAGGGTGTCGGTGTACTCGCGCACCGCGCTGGTCCGCGAGACGACCCGCCCCCGGTGGATGACGATCCGGCTGTACGCGAGCGACAGCGCGCTCTCCAGCCGGTCGGCGCGCACCGCGAGCAGTTCGGCGGGGAAGCCCGCCTCCACCCGCACCTCGGGCAGGCCCATGACCGCGCGGGCGTCCCGGCTCACCGCCTCGTAGGCCTCCCCGGGGGCGCACTCGCCGTGCGTGGCGAGCAGGAAGGCCGCCTCCAAGGGGTCGCCGCGGCCGACGGGGTTGGCCAGATCGCGCAGTGCGCCGCTGCCCGCGGCGATCCGGACGCCGGCCGCCCGCAGGGCCCGCACCGGCGCGGTGCCGCCCCGGCGCACCGACTCCATTGCGCCGCAGCCGCCCTGGGGGAGGGCGGTCAGCGAGACCCCGGCGGCGGCGAGCTGCCCGGCGAGGCGGACGGTGGTGTCGTACGGGAGCCGGGTCAGGCCGCCGCACGGGCCTAGGGCGACGCCGGGGCGCAGCCCTCCCGCCATCGCGGCGAGCCGGGAGAGCCGGGCCGGGTCGGCGGCGTCGGTGTGCAGGTCGACGGGGAGGCCGAACTCGGCGGCGACGGTGAGCACGGTCTCCGCGTAGCCGGCCGGGTCGGGGTCGAGGTCGGGGCAGCCGCCCACGACGTCGGCCCCCATCTTGAGGGCGTCGCGGAGCACGGCGAGGCCGTCAGCGCCCGCGGGCCCGGTGAGCACCCGGGGCACGGCCACGGTCTGCACGTCGACCAGGCCGCGCAGCGCGCGCCGGGCCTGCAGCGCCGCCTCCAGGGCGCGCAGCCCCTGTACGTCGCCGATGCGGATGTGGGTGCGGACCGCGGTGGCGCCGTGGCCGAGCTGGTGGAGGGCGCCCTCGGTGACCCTGCGCTGCACGTCCTCGGCGTCGTACGAGGGCGGGCCGGCGGAGCCGGCGGTCAGCGCCGTGTCGAGATGGGCATGGGGTTCGGCGGGGGCGGGCAGCAGGAGGTAGCCGCCGAGGTCGACCCGGGTGCCCTCGTGGAGGCTGCCGGCGGTGCCGACGGCCTCGATGCGCGCTCCGGCCAGACGCACGTCGACGGTGCGGCCGTCGGCGAGGCGGGCACCGCAGAGCAGGAGGGCGGGGGCTGGGGCGGCTTCACCGAGCGGGGGGTCGGTGGGCTGCTGCGGCTGGCTGTCGGTCATCGCGCTCCTCGGGGCCGGAGGCAAGATCACGCGGTTCCGAGCCTAGGGGGCTGCGCCCGGTCCGTCCGGGAAGAGCGAATAGTCGTACTGGTGACGTCAAGTGACGTATGGGGCCGAGCGGCTGGGGCGGCGGAGGCGGGAGGTGGTCCGGCGACTGCCCGCAAGATACGGATTTCACCTTCGGCGGCGGACCGTGTAATGTCTTCCTCGCTCGCCCCAATAGCTCAGTCGGCAGAGCGTCTCCATGGTAAGGAGAAGGTCTACGGTTCGATTCCGTATTGGGGCTCTGGTGATCGGATGACCCGCCACCCGGCGGGTGATCTTTTCATCGAAGCGGCGTAGCTCAGTCGGTAGAGCAAGCGGCTCATAATCGCTGTGTCACCGGTTCAAGTCCGGTCGCCGCTACCCGCGTAGCCGATTGTGGGATCGGTCCCTCAATCGGCTACTCTTTCCGTGTTCAAACCTTATTGCCGTTCGTCAAGGAGCACTCACGTGGCCGCCACCGACGTCCGCCCGAAGATCACGCTGGCCTGCGTGGAGTGCAAGGAGCGGAACTACATCACCAAGAAGAACCGGCGCAACGACCCGGACCGTCTTGAGATGAAGAAGCACTGCCCGCGCTGCAACGCGCACACCGCGCACCGCGAGACGCGCTGACCCAGGCCGTAAGACCAACGAGGCCGCCCCTGCCAACGGGGGCGGCCTCTTGGCGTTGGCGGACCCGCCGACGCGTACATCACAGCTCCAGGAGGTGCCGATGGCGCTGGACCAGTCCTTCGTGGGGCGGACGTATCCGCCCACCGCTCCGTACGAGGTGGGCCGGGAGAAGATCCGCGAGTTCGCCGAGGCCGTCGGTGACCCGAACCCGGTCTACACCGACCCCGACGCGGCCAAGGCCCTGGGCCACCAGGACGTGATCGCGCCGCCGACCTTCCCGTTCGTGATCACATACAAGGCCTCGGGGCAGGTCGTCCTCGACCCGGAGCTGGGACTGGACTACGGCCGGGTGGTGCACGGCGACCAGAAGTTCAGCTACACCCGCCCCGTGCGGGCCGGTGACCGCCTGTCGGTGACGGTCACCATCGAGGCCATCAAGTCGCTCGCGGGCAACGACGTCATCGACGTCCGCGGCGAGGTCCACGACGAGAGCGGCGAGCACGTGGTGACGGCGCTGATGAAACTGGTGGCGCGCGCGCCGGAGGGTGAGTGACCGATGACGGCGAAGATCTCCTACGACGAGGTCGAGGTCGGCACCGAACTGCCGACGCGGTCCTTCCCCGTGAACCGCGCCACACTCGTGCAGTACGCCGGCGCCTCCGGTGACTTCAACCCGATCCACTGGAACGAGAAGTTCGCCAGGGAGGTCGGCCTGCCGGACGTCATCGCGCACGGCATGTTCACCATGGCCTCGGCGGTCCGCGTGGTGACGGACTGGGCCGGCGACCCGGGTGCGGTCGTGGAATACGGCGTCCGCTTCACCAAGCCGGTCGTGGTGCCGAACGACGGCACGGGTGCGCTGATCGAGGTCAGCGCCAAGGTCGCGGCCAAGCTGGACGACGACGAGCGCACGGTCCGGGTGGACGTGACGGCCGTCAGCGCCGGGCAGAAGGTGCTGGGCATGTCCCGCGCGGTGGTCCGGCTCGCGTAGCCGCGAGGAGAGGGCGGCGGGCGTGCCCGCCGCCTTCCTCTTGCCCCAGCTTGTTATTGACTGATAACTTACTTCGCATGGCAGGCGACGGGATGCGGATGAGTGCGGACGAGCGCCGCGAGGCGGCGGTCCGCGCGGCGATGGCGGAGTTCGGCACGGGTGGCTACAACGGCACCTCGACCGGCGTCATCGCCAAACGCATGGGTGTGTCGCAGCCCTACCTCTTCCGGCTCTTCCCGAACAAGAAGGCGCTGTTCCTGGCCGCCGCGGCGCGGTGCGTCGAGACGATCGAGGCGCACTTCGAGAAGGCGGCCGAGGGGCTGGAGGGGGAGGAGGCGTTCGAGGCGATGTGCGGCTCGTACCAGGAGCTCGTCGGGGGCGGCGACGTCCTGCGGATGCAGCTCCAGATGTACGTGGCCGCCGTCGACGACGAGGAGATCCGCGAGGCCTGCCGGCGCGGCTGGCTGGGCCTGTGGGACTACGTCAGGGCGCGCACGGGGGCGGCCGACGGCGACATGGCGCAGTTCTTCGGCACGGGGATGCTCGTGAACGTGCTGGTGGCGCTCGGTGTCCCGCAGGACGAGCGCGGCTGGTCGGGGATCGTGGACCTCTACGCCGACCGCTTCCCGGGTAAGGGCTGACGGGTGGTGCCGGCCCTTCCGGGGCCGACCCATGGCCATGAAAGTTATTGATCAATTACTAATCAGCTGGGGGAGTTCATGGCACAGCAACCGACGGAGGCCAGGCGCGGCAGCGTCGTCTGGGCACTCGTCATCACCAGCGTCGCCGGGTTCATGGCGGCGCTCGACAACCTGGTCGTCACCACGGCGCTGCCCTCCATCCGCGCGGACCTCGGCGGCGCCCTGGAGGACCTGGAGTGGACGGTGAGCGCCTACACGCTCACCTTCGCCGTCCTCCTGATGTTCGGCGCCGCCCTGGGCGACCGCTTCGGCCGCCGGCGCATGTTCCTCGTGGGGCTCGGCGTCTTCTCCGCGGCCTCCGCCGCCGCCGCGCTCGCCCCCGGCATGAGCGAACTCATCGCCGCCCGCGCCGTCCAGGGTGTCGGCGCCGCGATCCTCATGCCGCTCACCCTCACCCTGCTCTCGGCCACCGTCCCGCCCGAGCGGCGCGGCATGGTGTTCGGCATCTGGGGCGCCGTCAACGGCCTCGCGGTCGCCGCCGGACCGCTCATCGGCGGCTCGCTCACCGAGCACATCTCGTGGCAGTGGATCTTCTGGCTGAACGTCCCGATCGGCCTGCTCCTCCTGCCCCTCGCCCGGCTGCGGCTCGCCGAGAGCCACGGCCCCGACCCCCGGCTCGACGTGACCGGCACCGTGCTCGCCAGCGCGGGTCTGTTCGGCATCGTCTACGCCCTCGTCCGCGGCAACGCCGACGGCTGGGCCAGCGGCCCGGTCCTGGGCGGCCTCATCGGCGGCGGTGTGCTGCTGGCCGCCTTCGTCCTGCACGGCATCCGCGCCCGCAACCCGATCCTGCCGATGCGGCTCTTCCGCAGCCGCGCCTTCGCCGCCGTCAACGCGGCCAGCCTGCTGATGTTCCTCGGGATGTTCGGCTCGATCTTCCTGCTCAGCCAGTTCCTCCAGGGCGTCGCGGGCTACTCCCCGACGGAGGCGGGGCTGCGCATGCTGCCCTGGACCGGCATGCCGATGCTCGTCGCGCCCATCGCCGGCTTCCTCTCCGACCGCATCGGCGGCCGCCCGGTCGTGGCCGCCGGGCTCGCCCTGCAGGCGGTGGGGCTCGGCTGGTTCGCGCTGATCGTGGAGCCGGGCATGTCGTACGCGTCGCAGGTGCCGGCGCTGGTCGTGAGCGGCATCGGGATGGCGATGTACTTCGCGCCGAGCGCCAACATCGTCATGGGCAGCGTCCGGCCGGAGGAGCAGGGCATCGCCTCGGGCGCCAACAACGCCCTCCGCGAGGTCGGCGGGGCCCTCGGCGTCGCCACCCTCGCGGCGGTCTTCTCCGCCCAGGGCGGCTACGAGTCCGCGACGCGGTTCGTCGGCGGCCTCACCCCGGCGCTCTGGGTGGGCGCGGCCGCCGTCGCGGTCGGCGCGCTCGCGGCGCTCCTCGTCCCGGGCCGCCGTGCCGCGAAGGCCCCCGAGACGAACCCGGTCCCGTCCAAGCCCCTGGTCGACGCGGCGCCCTGACGGCGCCTCACGCGAGGCGGGTGCGCCGACGTGGCGCACCCGCCTCGCGTCATGCTCCATCCGCCCCGTCCCCCCGGGGCGGGCTCGCTCCCCGCATGACGCGCCCCCGCTCAGCCGGGCGGCGCTGCCTCCGTCCGCCCCTCGGGAGTCCATCCCTCGCTCCGGATGTCGAGCGCGAGGTCGCGGTCGTGGACCTCGTCTCCGCACGTGCGGCAGTACTCGACGGCGTCCACCGGGTGGTCCCCCCGGTGCCGCAGCACCACCGGCGGCTCCTCCACCGCCCACTTGTCGCCCCACGCCACCAGCGCCCGGATGACCGGCGCGAGATCGCGCCCCGCCTCCGTCAGGTGGTACTCGTACCGCGGCGGCCGCTCGCTGTAAGCGCGTCGTTCGACGATGCCGGCCTCCTCCAGGGCGCGCAGCCGCGCGGTGAGGCGGTCGCGGGGAGCGCCGGTGTTGCGGGCGAGGGCGTCGAAACGCCGGTTTCCGTAGAGGATCTCGCGGACCGCGAGCAGCGCCCACTTCTCACCGACGACGTGCAGGGCCGCGGCGGCGGAGCAGGGACGCCCCGGCAGTGGGGGCGCAGGTGTGGTCGGGCTCACCGGCCCAGTCTCACACAGCGGGTTGTGATTCCAAACCCACTCGCCCTACGCTCGTCTTCGCGTCATGGTTTGAAAATCAAACTAACCCAGTCCCCACTCCCGCAGAAGGCGAGAACGTCATGCGCGACGCCGTCATCGTCGAAGCCGTCCGCACCCCCATCGGCAAGGGCAAGCCGGGAGGTGCGCTCGCCGGTACGCACCCGGTGGAGCTGCTCGCCCACACCCTCAAGGAGCTCGTCGGCCGCAGCGGGATCGACCCGGCGCTCGTCGACGACGTCATCGGCGGCACCGTCGACCAGGTCGGCGAGCAGGCCATGAACACCACCCGCTGGGCCTGGCTGTCGGCGGGCTTCCCGGACTCCGTCCCGGCCACCACGGTCGACCGGCAGTGCGGCTCCTCCCAGCAGGCCGTGCACTTCGCCGCGCAGGGCGTCGTCGCCGGCGCGTACGACGTCGTCGTGGCCTGCGGTGTGGAGTCGATGAGCCGGGTCCCCATGTGGTCCAACGTGCCACCCGGCGCGGACCCGTTCGGCCCGGGCGTCGCCGCGCGCTTCCCCGGCGGACTCGTCCCGCAGGGCATCAGCGCGGAGCTGATCGCCGCCAAGTGGTCGCTGAGCCGCGAGGCGATGGACGCCTTCGCCGCCGAGTCGCACGGCAGGGCCGCCGCCGCCTGGTCGGCCGGCGCCTTCGACGCCGAGGTCGCGCCGCTGGCCGGGCTCACCACGGACGAGTCCGTCCGTCCCACGACCACACCCGAGATCCTCGCCGGGCTGCGCCCGGCCTTCGCCGACCCCGGCTACGCCGAGCGCTTCCCGCAGATCGAGTGGTCGGTCACGGCCGGCAACAGCAGCCCGGTCAACGACGGGGCCTCCGCCGTGCTGATCACCAGTGGCGAGACCGCCGAGCGCCTGGGCCTGCGCCCGCTCGCCCGGCTGCACAGCTTCGCCGTCACCGGCTCCGACCCCCTGCTGATGCTGTCCGGCGTCATCCCGGCCACCGAACGCGTGCTGCGCCGCGCCGGGCTGGACCTGGCGGACGTCGACCTCTTCGAGGTCAACGAGGCCTTCGCGAGCGTCGTCCTCGCCTGGCTCCAGGAGACCGGCGCCGATCCCGCCAAGGTCAACGTCAACGGCGGCGCCATCGCGCTGGGGCACCCGCTCGGCGCCAGCGGCACCCGGCTGATGACCACCCTCGTCCACGCCATGCGGGCCCGGGGCGCGCGCTACGCGCTGCAGACGATGTGCGAGGCGGGCGGACTGGCCAACGCGACGGTCCTCGAGGCGCTCTGATCGGTCACGGGACGGGCGGCATCCCTGGCCGGGCCGCCCGCCCCCGTACCCTGAATGCCGTGCACGTACTCAACGACGCCCCGCTCGCGCCCCTGACCACCTTCCGCCTCGGCGGTCCCGCCACCCGCCTGGTGACGGCGACCACGGACGCCGAGGTCGTCGAGGCCGTCCGGGAGGCGGACGCCGCCGGGACCCCGCTGCTGATCATCGGCGGCGGCAGCAACCTGGTGATCGGCGACGAGGGCTTTGCCGGAACCGCGCTGCGCATCGCCACCGGCGGCTTCGAGCTGAACGGCACCGAGCTGGAGCTCGCGGCGGGCGAGGTGTGGACGGACGCCGTCGCCCGCACCGTGGAGGCGGGCCTGGCGGGCGTCGAGTGCCTGGCCGGCATCCCGGGCTCCGCCGGGGCCACGCCCATCCAGAACGTGGGCGCGTACGGCCAGGAGGTCGCCGGCACGATCACCGAGGTGATCGCGTACGACCGGACCACCGGCGGGACGGTCGTCCTGCCCAAAGCCGCGTGCGCCTTCTCCTACCGGCACAGCCGCTTCAAGGCGGACCCCGCGCGCTACGTCGTGCTGCGGGTGCGCTTCGCCCTGGAGGACGCCGACGGCATGTCCGGCCCCCTGAAGTACGCCGAGGTGGCCCGCGCCCTCGGCGTCGGTACGGGCGACCGGGTGCCCCTGGCCACCGTCCGCGAGACGGTGCTGAAGCTGCGCTCGGGCAAGGGCATGGTGTCGGACCCCGAGGACCACGACACCTGGTCGGCGGGCTCCTTCTTCACCAACCCGATCCTCACCGAGGCCGGATACGCGGACTTCCTGACCCGCGTCCACGACCGGCTCGGCCCGGACACCGCGCCCCCCGCCTACCCCGCGGGCGACGGCCGCATCAAGACCTCCGCCGCCTGGCTGATCGACAAGGCGGGCTTCACCAAGGGTTACGGCACCGGCCCCGCGCGGATCTCCACCAAGCACACCCTGGCCCTGACCAACCGGGGCGGGGCGACGACCGCCGACCTGCTCGCGCTCGCCCGCGAGGTCGTCGACGGCGTCCACGCGGCCTTCGGGATCACTTTGGTCAACGAGCCGGTGACGGTCGGCGTCAGCCTCTGAGCCGCCGGCGGTCGCCCACGCCCGTCCCGGCCGGGATCAGTCGCCGAGCCAGTCGTCGATCCCCGCCAGGAGCTTGTTCCGCACGCCCTCCGGCGCCGCCGAACCGCGTACCGACTGGCGGGCCAGCTCGGCCAGCTCCTCGTCGGTGAAGCCGTGCGCCCGCCGGGCCAGCTCGTACTGCGCGGCGAGCCGCGAGCCGAACAGCAGCGGGTCGTCGGCGCCCAGCGCCATCGGCACCCCGGCGTCGAAGAGGGTGCGCAGCGGCACCTGCTCGGGCCGGTCGTAGACGCCGAGGGCGACGTTGGACGACGGGCACACCTCGCAGGTGACGCCGCGCTCCGCGAGCCGCGCCATCAGCCGCGGGTCCTCGGCCGCCCGTACGCCGTGCCCGACCCGGCTCGCGTGGAGGTCGTCCAGGCAGTCCCGGACGCTTCCCGCACCCGCCAGTTCGCCGCCGTGCGGAGCCGCCAGCAGCCCGCCCTCCCGGGCGATGGCGAAGGCGCGGTCGAAGTCCCGGGCCAGCCCCCGGCGCTCGTCGTTGGAGAGCCCGAAGCCGACCACCCCGTGGTCGGTGTAGCGCACCGCGAGGCGGGCCAGCGTACGGGCGTCCAGCGGGTGCTTGGTGCGGTTGGCCGCGACGAGGACGGCCATGCCCACGCCCGTGTCCCGGGAGGCGGTCTCCACCGCTTCCAGGATGATCTCCATCGCCGGGATCAGCCCACCCAGGCGCGGTGCGTACGAGGTGGGGTCGACCTGTATCTCCAGCCACCCCGAGCCGTCGCGGGCGTCCTCCTCGGCGGCCTCGTGCACCAGACGCCGGATGTCGTCGGGGGAGCGGAGCACGGAACGCGCGATGTCGTACAGGCGCTGGAAGCGGAACCAGCCGCGCTCGTCGGTCGCTCGCAGACTGGGCGGCTCGCCCGAGGTCAGCGCCTCGGGGAGGTGCACCCCGTACTTGTCGGCGAGCTCCAGCAGGGTCGCGGGCCGCATCGAGCCGGTGAAGTGCAGGTGGAGGTGCGCCTTGGGGAGGAGGGATACATCGCGTGCCATCCACAGATCCTGCCGCACCGGTGGGGGGTGCCGGTACCGCTTTCGGCCGCTTTCCCCGAACGAGGGCTTGCCCGCACACACACGCGGGCCCCCTGACCGGCCGGTCAGGGGGCCCGCGGGGCGGTCCGAACAGGCTCAGGCCTTGGCCTCGCCCAGCAGCTTCTGGATCCGGGAGACGCCTTCGACGAGGTCCTCGTCACCGAGCGCGTACGACAGACGCAGGTAGCCGGGGGTTCCGAAGGCCTCGCCCGGGACCACGGCGACCTCGGCCTCCTCCAGGATCAGCTCGGCCAGCTCCACGGAGCTCTGCGGCCGCTTGCCGCGGATCTCCTTGCCGAGCAGCGCCTTGACCGACGGGTACGCGTAGAACGCGCCCTCCGGCTCGGGGCAGACGACACCGGGGATCTCGTTGAGCATCCGCACGATGGTCTGGCGGCGGCGGTCGAAGGCCTTGCGCATCTCGGCCACGGCCACCAGGTCGCCGGAGACGGCCGCCAGGGCGGCGACCTGCGCTACGTTGCTCACGTTCGAGGTGGCGTGCGACTGCAGGTTGGTGGCGGCCTTCACGACGTCCTTGGGGCCGATGATCCACCCCACGCGCCAGCCGGTCATGGCGTAGGTCTTGGCCACGCCGTTGACGACGACGCACTTGTCGCGCAGCTCGGGGAAGAGCGCCGGCAGCGAGACCGCGGCGGCGCCGCCGTAGACCAGGTGCTCGTAGATCTCGTCGGTCAGCACCCACAGGCCGTGCTCGACGGCCCAGCGGCCGATCGCCTCGGTCTCGGCCTCGGTGTAGACCGCGCCGGTGGGGTTGGACGGCGACACGAAGAGCACGACCTTGGTCTTCTCCGTGCGGGCGGCCTCCAGTTGCTCGACGGAGACCCGGTAGCCGGTGGTCTCGTCGGCCACCACGTCCACCGGGACACCGCCGGCCAGCCGGATCGACTCGGGGTAGGTCGTCCAGTACGGCGCCGGGACGATGACCTCGTCACCCGGGTCGAGGATCGCGGCGAAGGCCTCGTAGATGGCCTGCTTGCCACCGTTGGTGACCAGGATCTGGGAGGCGTCGACCTCGTAGCCCGAGTCGCGCAGCGTCTTGGCGGCGATCGCCGCCTTCAGCTCCGGCAGACCGCCGGCCGGCGTGTAGCGGTGGAACTTCGGATTGCGGCACGCCTCCACGGCCGCCTCGACGATGTAGTCGGGGGTCGGGAAGTCGGGCTCGCCGGCTCCGAAGCCGATGACCGGTCGCCCGGCGGCCTTGAGGGCCTTGGCCTTCGCGTCCACGGCGAGCGTCGCGGACTCGGAGATCGACCCGATGCGGGCCGACACGCGTCGTTCAGTTGCAGCGGTCATGCCTGCATCGTCGCAGACCCGGCGGCACCGGAGCACACGAGTTCACGTTCCGGGCGGAACCGAGCGGAACCTCGCCGAACCGCGCCCGGACACGCTCCGCATTCGACGCCCGGCCCGCGAACACGTACACTCATCCGTCGATGGCCCCCGCAAGCTGATCTTGGCTGCACACATCGTGCAGCCGCTCGGATGCGGTACGTTGGGGGGCACTCAAAGGGTCGTAGCTCAATTGGTAGAGCACTGGTCTCCAAAACCAGCGGTTGGGGGTTCGAGTCCCTCCGGCCCTGCTACAAGCAGGCAGACGCTTTGAGGATTGTTTCGGCAAACGAACCGGATTCAGGTGAGGACGAGTGACGGAAGCCCTGGGCTCCACCGCGACGCCTGAAAGTGGTCGTCCCGACAGTGAATCCGCGGACGCCGGTTCGAAGAAGCCCCGCCGCGGCGGCAAGCGCGGCAAGAAGGGCCCCCTCGCGCGCCTCGCGCTCTTCTACCGCCAGATCGTCGCGGAGCTCCGCAAGGTCGTCTGGCCCACGCGCAACGATCTGGTCACCTACACCAGCGTGGTGATTGTCTTCGTTGTGGTCATCATCGCGCTCGTTACCGTGATTGACTGGGGATTCAACAAGGGCGTCTCGTACGTCTTCGGGTGATTCCTCCCGCGGAGGGCGCCCGCGGCGCCGGACCGCCTGTTCCACATCGTGAAGGAAGAAGCAGCGACCGTGTCTGACCCGAACCTGTACGACGCCGACGAGACCGTCGAGGGCGACGACACCGCGCTCGACATCGTCGAGGCAGCCGACGGCGACATCGACCAGGCGGAGGCTGCAGACGAGGCCGCCGGCGAGCCCGCCGAGCAGGCTGCCGTCCAGGTCGTCGACGAGGACGAGACGGACGAGGCTGACGAGGCCACGAGTGAGGAAGCCGCGGAGGAGCAGGCCCCGGTCGACCCGGTCGCCGCGTTCCGCGAGGAGCTGCGCGTGCTCCCCGGCGAGTGGTACGTCATCCACACCTACGCCGGCTACGAGAACCGCGTGAAGTCCAACCTGGAGCAGCGCGCCGTCTCGCTGAACGTCGAGGACTACATCTACCAGGCCGAAGTGCCCCAGGAAGAGGTCGTCCAGATCAAGAACGGCGACCGCCGCACCGTCCGCCAGAACAAGCTGCCCGGCTACGTGCTGGTGCGCATGGACCTGACGAACGAGTCCTGGGGCGTCGTCCGCAACACCCCCGGCGTCACCGGCTTCGTCGGCAACGCCTACGACCCGTACCCGCTGACGCTGGACGAGGTCACCAAGATGCTGGCCCCGGAGGTCGAGGAGCTGGCCGCCGCCGCCGAGGGCGGCGAGGGCGGCGCCGTGCCGAAGCGCAAGGTCGAGGTCCAGGTGCTGGACTTCGAGGTGGGCGACTCGGTCACCGTCACCGACGGCCCGTTCGCGACGCTGCAGGCCACGATCAACGAGATCAACCCGGACTCGAAGAAGGTCAAGGGCCTCGTGGAGATCTTCGGCCGCGAGACGCCGGTCGAGCTCAGCTTCGACCAGATCCAGAAGAACTAGCGGACCCCGAACACCGGAAGAGCCCCCGCCCGCGGTTTCCCGCCGGGCGGGGGCTCTTCCGCGTGCGGCGACGGTCGGCGGTGCCGCCGGCCCCGTGCCCGGCGGGAAGCCCATGACGCGGTCCTCGCCGGACACGGCGGCCGTTGAGGCGTCCTTTGCCCGCCCGCCCCGGGCGGGCCTGCCAGATCGTCTGCGGAGCGCGTGCGCAGGCCGCGGCCTGCCGCGGAAGCGCGCATCGGCGGGGTCGGCCGAGGGCGGGAGGCGCCGCCCGAGAGCCTCTCTGACCTGCCCGGTTTCAGAGCTCGGCACGATACCCGCTATCGTGGTGCGGTATGCCTGCTCGCAGGCAGGAAAACTCTCACTAGGACCCGGAGAGAGCACATGCCTCCCAAGAAGAAGAAGGTCACGGGGCTTATCAAGCTCCAGATCAACGCCGGCGCGGCCAACCCGGCCCCGCCGGTGGGCCCGGCGCTGGGTCAGCACGGCGTCAACATCATGGAGTTCTGCAAGGCCTACAACGCGGCCACCGAGTCGCAGCGTGGCTGGGTGATCCCGGTGGAGATCACGGTCTACGAGGACCGTTCCTTCACCTTCATCACCAAGACCCCGCCGGCCTCCCGCATGATCCTCAAGGCTGCGGGCGTGGAGAAGGGCTCCGGCGAGCCGCACAAGACCAAGGTCGCGAAGCTTACGCGCAACCAGGTCCGCGAGATCGCCACGACCAAGCTGCCCGACCTCAACGCGAACGACCTGGACGCCGCGGAGAAGATCATCGCCGGCACCGCTCGTTCCATGGGCATCACGGTCGAGGGCTGACCACACCACCGGCAGTTCCGTGGTAGGGCCTGCTCGGCCCGCACCACGACTCCTCAAGACACACAGGAGCAGTAGTGAGCAAGCGCAGCAAGTCTCTCCGCGCTGCGGACGCCAAGATCGACCGGGAGCGTATGTACGCGCCCCTCGAGGCCGTCCGTCTCGCCAAGGACACCTCCACCAGCAAGTTCGACGGCACCGTCGAGGTGGCCTTCCGTCTGGGCGTCGACCCGCGCAAGGCCGACCAGATGGTCCGTGGCACCGTGAACCTTCCGCACGGCACCGGTAAGACCGCCCGGGTCCTGGTCTTCGCGACCGGTGACCGTGCCGAGGCCGCGCGTGCCGCGGGCGCCGACATCGTCGGTGCCGACGAGCTGATCGACGAGGTCGCGAAGGGCCGTCTGGACTTCGACGCCGTCGTCGCCACCCCGGACCTCATGGGCAAGGTCGGCCGCCTCGGCCGCGTCCTCGGCCCCCGTGGTCTGATGCCGAACCCGAAGACCGGCACCGTCACCCCCGACGTGGCCAAGGCCGTCACGGAGATCAAGGGCGGCAAGATCGAGTTCCGCGTCGACAAGCACTCGAACCTGCACTTCATCATCGGCAAGACCTCGTTCGGTGAGCAGCAGCTGGTCGAGAACTACGGCGCCGCCCTGGACGAGATCCTTCGTCTGAAGCCGTCCGCCGCCAAGGGCCGCTACATCAAGAAGGCCGCCATCAGCACCACGATCGGCCCCGGCATCCCGGTCGACCCGAACCGCACCCGCAACCTCCTCGTCGAGGAGGACCCGGCCGCCGTCTGACCGGGTCGGGCCCCCGCGGCTCGTGTGATGTGAACCGGCCCCGCACCTCCTCCGGGAGGCGCGGGGCCGGTTTTATTGCGTACGGCCCTGTCAGTGGCGTGCGTTACGGTGGCCCAGGTTTCACGGGGGACTCACAGCACACGAACAGCATGGGGTGGGAAAGCATGAGCATGTCCGGATGGAAGCGTGCGGGCGTCTGTCTGGCGGCGGTGGCCGTCGTCGCCGGTGCCGCGGGCTGCGACGACGGTGACGGGGGCGGGAAGAAGCGGAAGAAGGCCGACGGCTCGCCGGTCTCCCGGGTGCTGTCGCAGAGCGAGATCGCCAAGGCCATCAAGGCCGCCTTCACGACGACCTCCGAGGCGAAGTCCGCCAAGGTCCGCATGACCATCACCGCGCCCGCCGGGGCACAGGGCGGCGGCACCACGCAGATCTCCGGTGTGCAGGGCTGGGACCCCGCGGTCATGGACGTCACCGTCACGGGCTCCGCGCTCACCGGGGGCGCCCCGGACGGCCCCTCCCAGGTGCGCATGAAGATGCTGGACAACGTCATGTACATGGACATGGGCGCGAGCATGGCCGCCGAGACGGACGGCAAGCGCTGGATGAAGATGGACTTCGCGGCGGCGGCCAAGGCGAGCGGCGACGCGGAGATGCAGAAGCGGATGACCGCCGGCCTGGAGAACATGAACCAGGACCCGGCCGAGCAGCTCGCCCTGCTGCTCCAGTCGCCGAACCTCAAGCACGTCGGCGCGGAGAAGGTCGGCGGCGCGCAGACCGAGCACTACAAGGGCACGCTCTCCTTCGCGGAGATGATCGCCACCAACAAGGCCGCCGACCTGGTCTCCGAGAAGGACCGCAAGACCGCGATCGCCAACGCCGAGAAGGCCGGCATCAAGGGGTACGACACCGAGATCTGGGTCAACGAGGACCACTTCCCGGTCCGGATGGCGATCGGAATGAGGATGCCCGAGGGCACGGTCCGGGTCGCCGCGACCTACTCCGACTTCGGGACCGCCGCCACCGTCGAGGCACCGCCGGCGAAGGACACCTTCGACCTCTTCAAGATGATCAAGAACATGAAGCCGTCCGACCTGTCCGGAGGCACCGGCTCCACGGGCTGACCTGCCCCGATAGCGGATTTGCCTGGCGAGGATCCGTTCACGTATTCTTCTGGGGAAGCCAAAGACCGCTGGTTGTTGGCGCGCCCGTGAGGGCGCGGCAGCCGAAGGATCCGCTGATGCGGACGGCCCGCGCAGGTGACAGTGGATGTACTCCCGGAATCGCTTTAGCGGTCCCGGTCGAGTCACGCCCCGTGCGCCTGCGCCGGGGCGTTTGTTTTTGCCCGGCCCCTTCCCGCGCGGTCCGAATCACCCGGAAGGAGGCCGAGGCTCTATGGCGAGGCCCGACAAGGCCGGTTCGGTCGCGGAGCTGACGGACAAGTTCCGCAGCTCCAACGCCGCCGTGCTGACCGAGTACCGCGGTCTCACCGTGGCGCAGCTCAAGACGCTGCGCCGTTCGCTCGGTGAGAACGCCCAGTACGCCGTGGTGAAGAACACGCTGACCAAGATCGCGGCCAACGAGGCCGGGATCACCGCTCTGGACGACCTGTTCGCGGGTCCGACGGCGGTCGCCTTCGTCACCGGTGACCCGGTGGAGTCGGCGAAGGGTCTCCGTGACTTCGCCAAGGAGAACCCGAACCTCATCATCAAGGGCGGTGTGCTTGACGGCAAGCCGCTGTCCGCCGATGAGATCAAGAAGCTCGCGGACCTCGAGTCCCGCGAGGTGCTGCTCGCCAAGCTGGCGGGTGCCATGAAGGCCAAGCAGGGCCAGGCCGCTGCTGTCTTCCAGGCCCTGCCGTCGAAGCTCGTTCGCACCGTGGAAGCGCTGCGCGCGAAGGCCGAGCAGGGCGGTGCCGGTACGCCGGCTCCCGCCGAGGACGCGGAGTAACCACTCCCGTGCTCTAGCGGGCCCGTACGCCCGCCGACATGTACATCCGGCACCAGCCGAATTAGTGGAAGGACCGCCATCATGGCGAAGCTCAGCCAGGACGACCTGCTCGCCCAGTTCGAGGAGATGACCCTCATCGAGCTCTCCGAGTTCGTGAAGGCCTTCGAGGACAAGTTCGACGTCACCGCCGCCGCCCCGGTCGCCGTTGCCGGCGTTGCGGGCCCGGGTGTCCCCGCCGAGGCCGTCGAGGAGCAGGACGAGTTCGACGTCATCCTCACCGGCGCCGGCGACAAGAAGATCCAGGTCATCAAGGTCGTGCGCGAGCTGACCTCCCTGGGTCTGAAGGAGGCCAAGGACCTCGTCGACGGCACCCCGAAGCCGGTCCTCGAGAAGGTCAACAAGGAGGCCGCCGAGAAGGCCGCCGAGTCCCTCAAGGCCGCGGGCGCGGCTGTCGAGGTCAAGTGATCGCTGCCCCTTCCGGGGGGCTGATCAGCCGCGGGGCGGCCACCCTTTCGGGTGGCCGCCCTCGGTCGTTTGCGTGGTGCGTCACCCGGTCCGGCGACCGACCCGGGTAGGGTGATCATCACTGTTCCGCGACCGTCTGCTTCCTCGAGCTGTGACGATCTCCGCGGGGCGCAGGCCTTGACGAACCGCACGCAGCGCGCGATTCTCAGGACGCGTCGTCACATCGGCCATGGACCGAGGCATGGAACGAAGGCGATGCGGGAATGCCTAGCGTGGCAAGCGTGAAAGAGGGCATGACGGCTCACAACAAGGGGATCTCACCGACCCCTCCGGAGGACGAGATTGGTGCAGCACCGGTCTCCGAAACTCTGCACTGGACATCAGTGTGCCAAGTGGCTACACTGACCCTTTGCGCTGCCTGTTAGCTGCCGCCTGGCCCGTCACCAGGGGCAAGCCCAAGCCTGAGCACACATGAGGAACCGTCCTGACCAGGACATCCTTGTCTGCGCCCGGGGGCGGAACCGGTACGCGCGTAGTGAGTCCGAGCCCTCGGAAGGACCCCCTCTTGGCCGCCTCGCGCAACGCCTCGACTGCCAATTCGAACAACGGCGCAAGCACCGCCCCGCTGCGCATCTCTTTCGCGAAGATCAAGGAGCCCCTCGAGGTCCCGAACCTCCTCGCGCTGCAGACCGAGAGCTTTGACTGGCTTCTCGGCAACGCCGCCTGGAAGGCTCGCGTCGAGGCGGCCCTGGACAGTGGTCAGGACGTCCCCACCAAGTCCGGTCTGGAGGAGATCTTCGAGGAGATCTCCCCGATCGAGGACTTCTCCGGGTCGATGTCGCTGACCTTCCGCGACCACCGTTTCGAGCCCCCGAAGAACTCGATCGACGAGTGCAAGGAGCGCGACTTCACGTACGCGGCCCCGCTCTTCGTCACGGCCGAGTTCACCAACAACGAGACCGGCGAGATCAAGTCCCAGACGGTCTTCATGGGCGACTTCCCGCTCATGACCAACAAGGGCACCTTCGTCATCAACGGCACCGAGCGTGTCGTGGTGTCCCAGCTGGTGCGCTCGCCGGGTGTCTACTTCGACAGCCAGATCGACAAGACGTCCGACAAGGACATCTACTCCGCCAAGGTCATCCCCTCGCGTGGTGCCTGGCTGGAGATGGAGATCGACAAGCGCGACATGGTCGGTGTCCGCATCGACCGCAAGCGCAAGCAGTCCGTCACCGTCCTCCTGAAGGCGCTCGGCTGGACCACCGAGCAGATCCTCGAGGAGTTCGGCGAGTACGAGTCGATGCGCGCCACCCTGGAGAAGGACCACACCCAGGGCCAGGACGACGCGCTGCTCGACATCTACCGCAAGCTGCGTCCGGGCGAGCCGCCGACCCGTGAGGCCGCGCAGACGCTGCTGGAGAACCTCTACTTCAACCCCAAGCGCTACGACCTGGCCAAGGTCGGCCGCTACAAGATCAACAAGAAGCTGGGTGCCGACGCGCCGCTGGACGCCGGTGTGCTGACCGTCGAGGACGTCATCTCGGCGATCAAGTACCTGGTCAAGCTGCACGCGGGCGAGACCGAGACCACCGGCGACAACGGTTCCTCCGTGGTCGTCGAGGTCGACGACATCGACCACTTCGGCAACCGTCGTCTGCGCAACGTCGGCGAGCTCATCCAGAACCAGGTCCGCACGGGTCTGGCCCGCATGGAGCGCGTCGTCCGCGAGCGGATGACCACCCAGGACGTCGAGGCGATCACGCCGCAGACCCTGATCAACATCCGGCCGGTCGTCGCCTCCATCAAGGAGTTCTTCGGCACCAGCCAGCTGTCCCAGTTCATGGACCAGACGAACCCGCTGTCGGGTCTGACCCACAAGCGTCGTCTGTCCGCGCTGGGCCCCGGTGGTCTGTCCCGTGAGCGGGCCGGCTTCGAGGTCCGTGACGTGCACCCGTCCCACTACGGACGCATGTGCCCGATCGAGACCCCCGAAGGCCCGAACATCGGTCTGATCGGCTCGCTGGCCTCCTACGGCCGGGTCAACGCGTTCGGTTTTGTGGAGACCCCGTACCGCAAGGTCGACGAGAACGGCGTCGTCACCGACGAGGTCAACTTCCTCACGGCCGACGAAGAGGACCGCTTCGTCATCGCGCAGGCGAACGCGCCGCTGACCGACGACGACCACTTCGCGGAGTCCCGCGTCCTGGTGCGCCGCCGTGGTGGCGAGATCGACTACGTCCCCGGTGAGGACGTGGACTACATGGACGTCTCGCCGCGCCAGATGGTGTCGGTCGCGACCGCCATGATCCCGTTCCTCGAGCACGACGACGCCAACCGCGCGCTCATGGGATCGAACATGATGCGCCAGGCCGTGCCGCTGCTCAAGGCGCAGGCCCCGCTGGTCGGCACCGGCATGGAGTACCGCTGCGCGGTCGACGCCGGTGACGTCATCAAGGCCGACAAGGACGGTGTGGTCCAGGAGGTCTCCGCGGACTACATCACCGTCGCCAACGACGACGGCACCTACAACACCTACCGGGTGGCCAAGTTCTCCCGCTCCAACCAGGGCACCTCCTTCAACCAGAAGGTCGTCGTGGACGAGGGCGCGCGGGTGATCGCCGGCCAGGTGCTCGCCGACGGCCCGTCCACCGAGCGCGGTGAGATGGCGCTCGGCAAGAACCTCCTGGTGGCGTTCATGCCGTGGGAGGGCCACAACTACGAGGACGCGATCATCCTCAGCCAGCGTCTGGTGCAGGACGACGTCCTCTCCTCGATCCACATCGAGGAGCACGAGGTCGACGCCCGTGACACCAAGCTCGGCCCCGAGGAGATCACCCGGGACATCCCGAACGTCTCCGAGGAGGTCCTGGCCGACCTCGACGAGCGCGGCATCATCCGCATCGGCGCAGAGGTCGTCGCCGGCGACATCCTGGTCGGCAAGGTCACCCCGAAGGGCGAGACCGAGCTGACCCCGGAGGAGCGCCTGCTGCGCGCGATCTTCGGCGAGAAGGCCCGTGAGGTCCGTGACACCTCGCTGAAGGTGCCGCACGGCGAGACCGGCAAGGTCATCGGCGTGCGCGTCTTCGACCGCGAGGAGGGCGACGAGCTGCCGCCGGGCGTGAACCAGCTGGTCCGCGTCTACGTGGCACAGAAGCGCAAGATCACCGACGGTGACAAGCTCGCCGGCCGTCACGGCAACAAGGGCGTCATCTCCAAGATCCTGCCGATCGAGGACATGCCGTTCCTGGAGGACGGCACCGCGGTCGACATCATCCTCAACCCTCTGGGTGTCCCGTCCCGAATGAACCCGGGACAGGTCCTGGAGATCCACCTCGGCTGGCTCGCGGCGCAGGGCTGGGACGTCTCCGGCCTCAGCGAGGAGTGGGCGCGTCGCCTCACGGCGATCGGCGCCGACCGCGTCGAGCCCGGCACCAACGTCGCCACCCCGGTGTTCGACGGTGCCCGCGAGGACGAGATCGCCGGTCTCTTCGAGGCCACGATCCCGAACCGCGACGGCCAGCGCATGGTGCTGCCCTCGGGTAAGGCCCGGCTCTTCGACGGCCGCTCCGGCGAGCCGTTCCCGGACCCGATCTCGATCGGTTACATGTACATCCTCAAGCTGCACCACCTGGTGGACGACAAGCTGCACGCCCGTTCCACCGGCCCGTACTCGATGATCACCCAGCAGCCGCTGGGTGGTAAGGCGCAGTTCGGTGGTCAGCGCTTCGGCGAGATGGAGGTGTGGGCCCTTGAGGCGTACGGCGCGGCCTACGCGCTGCAGGAACTCCTCACCATCAAGTCCGACGACGTCCTGGGCCGCGTGAAGGTCTACGAGGCCATCGTCAAGGGCGAGAACATCCCCGAGCCGGGCATTCCCGAGTCCTTCAAGGTGCTCATCAAGGAAATGCAGTCGCTCTGCCTCAACGTGGAGGTGCTGTCCTCGGACGGCATGTCCATCGAGATGCGCGACACGGACGAGGACGTCTTCCGCGCGGCGGAGGAGCTCGGAATCGACCTGTCCCGGCGCGAGCCGAGCAGCGTCGAAGAGGTCTGACGGGCCGGCCGGGGAGCCGCCGTGAGCGGCTCCCCGCCTCCCCCGGACCGTTCAGACATGTTTGACTTTCGACCCCGAAAGAGGGATTGACGACAAAGTGCTCGACGTCAACTTCTTCGACGAGCTGCGGATCGGCCTTGCGACCGCGGACGACATCCGACAGTGGTCCCATGGCGAGGTCAAGAAGCCTGAGACCATCAACTACCGCACCCTGAAGCCCGAGAAGGACGGACTCTTCTGCGAGAAGATCTTCGGCCCCACCCGGGACTGGGAGTGCTACTGCGGCAAGTACAAGCGTGTCCGCTTCAAGGGCATCATCTGCGAGCGTTGCGGCGTCGAGGTCACTCGCGCCAAGGTGCGTCGTGAGCGGATGGGCCACATCGAGCTGGCCGCTCCCGTGACCCACATCTGGTACTTCAAGGGCGTTCCGTCGCGGCTGGGCTACCTGCTCGACCTCGCCCCGAAGGACCTCGAGAAGGTCATCTACTTCGCCGCCTACATGATCACGTGGGTGGACGACGAGCGTCGTACCCGCGACCTGTCCTCGCTGGAGGCCCAGGTCTCCGTCGAGCGTCAGCAGATCGAGCAGCGCCGTGACTCGGACATCGAGTCCCGGCAGAAGAAGCTCGAGGCCGACCTCGGCGAGCTGGAGGCCGAGGGCGCCAAGTCCGACGTGCGCCGCAAGGTGCGCGAGGGCGCCGAGCGTGAGATGAAGCAGCTGCGCGACCGTGCCCAGCGCGAGCTCGACCGGCTCGACGAGGTGTGGTCCCGCTTCAAGAACCTCAAGGTCCAGGACCTGGAGGGTGACGAGCTGCTCTACCGCGAGCTGCGGGAGCGTTTCGGCACCTACTTCCAGGGTTCGATGGGTGCCGCGGCGCTGCAGAAGCGCCTGGAGTCCTTCGACCTCGACGAGGAGGCTGCCAAGCTCCGCGAGATCATCCGTACCGGCAAGGGCCAGAAGAAGACCCGTGCGCTCAAGCGCCTCAAGGTCGTCTCCGCCTTCCTGCAGACCACCAACAAGCCGCAGGGCATGGTGCTGGACTGCGTCCCGGTGATCCCGCCGGACCTGCGTCCGATGGTGCAGCTGGACGGTGGCCGCTTCGCGACCTCCGACCTGAACGACCTGTACCGCCGCGTCATCAACCGCAACAACCGCCTCAAGCGCCTCCTCGACCTCGGTGCCCCCGAGATCATCGTGAACAACGAGAAGCGCATGCTTCAGGAGGCCGTCGACGCGCTCTTCGACAACGGCCGCCGCGGCCGCCCGGTCACGGGCCCCGGCAACCGTCCGCTGAAGTCGCTGTCCGACATGCTCAAGGGCAAGCAGGGCCGGTTCCGTCAGAACCTGCTCGGCAAGCGCGTCGACTACTCGGCCCGTTCGGTCATCGTCGTCGGCCCGCAGCTCAAGCTGCACCAGTGCGGTCTGCCCAAGGCCATGGCGCTGGAGCTCTTCAAGCCGTTCGTGATGAAGCGCCTGGTGGACCTGAACCACGCGCAGAACATCAAGTCGGCCAAGCGCATGGTCGAGCGCGGCCGCACGGTCGTGTACGACGTGCTCGAAGAGGTCATCGCCGAGCACCCGGTGCTGCTGAACCGTGCGCCGACCCTGCACCGCCTCGGCATCCAGGCCTTCGAGCCGCAGCTGGTCGAGGGCAAGGCCATCCAGATCCACCCGCTCGTCTGCACCGCGTTCAACGCGGACTTCGACGGTGACCAGATGGCCGTGCACCTGCCGCTGTCCGCGGAGGCGCAGGCCGAGGCCCGCATCCTGATGCTGTCCTCGAACAACATCCTCAAGCCCGCCGACGGCCGTCCGGTGACGATGCCGACGCAGGACATGGTCCTGGGTCTGTTCTTCCTCACCACGGACGCGGAGGAGCGCGAGCTCCGGGGCGAGGGCCGGGCGTTCGGCTCGACCGCCGAGGCGATCATGGCCTTCGACGCGCGCGAGCTCTCGCTGCAGTCGAGGATCGACATCCGCTTCCCGATCGGGACCGTCCCGCCGCGTGGCTGGACCCCGCCGGCGGACGTCGAGGGCGAGGAGCCCTGGCAGCTCGGTGACTCCTTCCGGCTGAACACGACCCTGGGCCGTGCGCTCTTCAACGAGCTGCTGCCCGAGGACTACCCGTTCGTGGACTACCCGGTGGGCAAGAAGCAGCTCTCCGAGATCGTCAACGACCTCGCCGAGCGCTACCCGAAGGTCATCGTGGCGGCGACGCTCGACAACCTGAAGGCGTCCGGCTTCCACTGGGCGACCCGTTCCGGCGTCACCGTGGCCGTCTCCGACATCGTCGTGCCCGAGGCCAAGAAGGCCATCATCGCGGGCTACGAGGCACAGGACGAGAAGGTCCAGAAGCAGTACGAGCGCGGTCTGATCACCAAGGACGAGCGCACGCAGGAGCTCATCGCGATCTGGACCAAGGCGACCAACGAGGTCGCCGAGGCGATGAACGCGAACTTCCCGAAGACCAACCCGATCTTCATGATGGTCGACTCGGGTGCCCGTGGAAACATGATGCAGATGCGTCAGATCGCGGGTATGCGTGGTCTGGTGTCCAACGCGAAGAACGAGACCATCCCGCGGCCGATCAAGGCGTCGTTCCGCGAGGGTCTCACCGTGCTGGAGTACTTCATCTCCACCCACGGTGCCCGTAAGGGTCTCGCGGACACCGCTCTGCGTACCGCCGACTCCGGTTACCTGACGCGTCGTCTGGTCGACGTCTCTCAGGACGTCATCATCCGCGAGGAGGACTGCGGCACCGAGCGCGGTCTCAAGCTGGCGATCGCCGAGCGCTCCGAGGACGGTTCGCTGCGCAAGACGGACGACGTCGAGACCAGCGTGTACGCGCGCTGCCTCGCGGAGGACGTCGTGGTGGACGGCAAGGTGCTGGCCACCGCCGGCACCGACCTGGGCGACGTGCTCATCGAGCAGCTCATCCGCAACGGCGTCGAGGAGGTCAAGACCCGCTCGGTCCTGACCTGCGAGTCCGCGGTGGGCACCTGCGCGATGTGCTACGGCCGTTCGCTCGCGACCGGCAAGCTGGTGGACATCGGTGAGGCGGTCGGCATCATCGCCGCCCAGTCCATCGGTGAGCCCGGCACCCAGCTGACGATGCGTACCTTCCACACCGGTGGTGTGGCCGGTGACGACATCACCCAGGGTCTGCCGCGTGTCGTCGAGCTCTTCGAGGCGCGTACCCCCAAGGGTGTCGCCCCGATCTCGGAGGCGGCGGGCCGCATCCGGATCGAGGAGACGGAGAAGACCAAGAAGATCGTCATCACCCCGGACGACGGTGCCGAGGAGATCGCCTACCCGATCTCCAAGCGTGCCCGTCTGCTGGTGGGCGAGGGCGACCACGTCGAGGTCGGCGAGAGGCTGACCGTGGGTGCCACCAACCCGCACGACGTGCTGCGCATCCTGGGTCAGCGGGCCGTCCAGGTCCACCTGGTCGGGGAAGTGCAGAAGGTCTACAACTCGCAGGGTGTGTCGATCCACGACAAGCACATCGAGATCATCATCCGGCAGATGCTCCGCCGGGTGACGATCATCGAGTCCGGCGACGCGGAGCTGCTGCCGGGCGAGCTGGTCGAGCGCGGCCGCTTCGAGACCGAGAACCGTCGGGTCGTGGCGGAGGGTGGCCACCCGGCCTCCGGCCGTCCGCAGCTGATGGGTATCACCAAGGCCTCGCTGGCCACCGAGTCCTGGCTGTCGGCCGCCTCCTTCCAGGAGACGACCCGAGTCCTGACCGACGCGGCGATCCACGCCAAGTCCGACTCGCTGCTGGGCCTCAAGGAGAACGTCATCATCGGCAAGCTCATCCCGGCGGGTACGGGTCTGGCCCGTTACCGCAACATCCGGGTCGAGCCGACCGAGGAGGCCAAGGCCGCGATGTACTCGGCCGTCGGCTACGACGACATCGACTACAGCCCGTTCGGCACCGGCTCCGGCCAGGCCGTCCCGCTGGAGGACTACGACTACGGCCCGTACAACGGCTGAGTCGTCCGCTCGAGGCCGCTGGGCGGCCATCCCTTCGGGGGTGGCCGCCCAGCGGCTTTTCCGCCGTCCTGGACGGGCCTGGGGGCCCTGGCGGGCAGGTCGGGCCGGGGGAGGAGCGGCACGGTCCGGCCGACCGTGTGACGGGACACCCTCGGAACGTGGTTTTCCGGGCATAATGGAGCGATGCGGGCTGCGCACGATGATCGCGAGCGTACGGTGGACGTGCTCAAGACGGCGTTCGCCGAAGGGCGGCTGACCCAGCCGGAGTTCGAGGACCGGGTCGGGCTGGCCTACCAGGCGGTGACGTACCAGGAGCTGTACGGACTCACCGTGGACATCCCGCGTCCCCGCCGGCTGCCCACGCCGCCGCCGGCCGTGAACGCCAAGGCGGTCGCCTCGCTGGTCTGCGGCGCGGTGGGGATGTTCGGGCTGCTGATCCCCGGGATACCGGCCGTGGTGCTGGGGCACATGGCGCGCCGGGAGATCCGGCGCACGGGCGAGCGGGGCGACGCCCTCGCGGTGTGCGGCCTGGTGATGGGATACCTTCTCACCGCGTTCACGGTCGCGCTGACGGCGATCGTCGTTATGGTGGTAGTGGCGGTCAGTCACGGCTGAGTACGTTCCCGCGAGCCCCCGGCGGGGCCCGGCGGGAGGGTGCGGCATCGGCCGAGACCATATGTTTTGACCGAAGGCTGAGCGCTGGGTACGCTCTGACCTTGTGCCTGGGGTGTGCCCGGGTTCTCGTGCGTGCACTTGTCCGTACGGGACACCGAGGCCGAAACACCGACAAATACGCACTTCGCTTCGACGGAAATCGTATGAGGTGCGCGACACACCCGACCGCGTGGGTCGGAGTGAGTCGCTGAAACCCCAGGTTAGAAGTATCGAGATCGGCACACAGAAACCGGAGAAACGGTGCCTACGATCCAGCAGCTGGTCCGAAAGGGCCGGCAAGACAAGGTCGAGAAGAACAAGACGCCCGCGCTGAAGGGGTCTCCCCAGCGCCGCGGCGTCTGCACGCGCGTCTACACCACCACCCCGAAGAAGCCGAACTCTGCCCTGCGTAAGGTCGCGCGTGTGCGACTGACCAGCGGCATCGAGGTCACCGCTTACATCCCGGGTGAGGGTCACAACCTGCAGGAGCACTCCATCGTGCTCGTGCGTGGTGGCCGTGTGAAGGACCTGCCGGGTGTTCGCTACAAGATCATCCGCGGCTCGCTCGACACCCAGGGTGTCAAGAACCGCAAGCAGGCCCGCAGCCGCTACGGCGCCAAGAAGGAGAAGTAAGAATGCCTCGTAAGGGCCCCGCCCCGAAGCGCCCGGTCATCATCGACCCGGTCTACGGTTCTCCTCTGGTGACGTCGCTCGTCAACAAGATTCTTCTGCACGGAAAGCGCTCCACCGCCGAGCGCATCGTGTACGGCGCCCTCGAGGGCCTGCGCGAGAAGACCGGGCAGGACCCGGTCATCACGCTCAAGCGCGCCCTGGAGAACGTCAAGCCCTCCCTCGAGGTCAAGTCCCGCCGTGTCGGTGGCGCGACCTACCAGGTGCCGATCGAGGTCCGCCCCGGCCGTGCCAACACCCTGGCGCTGCGCTGGCTGGTGGGTTACTCCCGCGCCCGCCGCGAGAAGACCATGACCGAGCGTCTGATGAACGAGCTGATGGACGCCAGCAACGGTCTGGGCGCCGCGGTCAAGCGTCGCGAGGACACCCACAAGATGGCCGAGTCCAACAAGGCCTTCGCGCACTACCGCTGGTAGTCCGCGCCCCCATCGAGAGAACCGAGAGAAGACTGAAGCCTTATGGCTACCACTTCACTTGACCTGGCCAGGGTCCGCAACATCGGGATCATGGCCCACATCGACGCGGGCAAGACGACGACCACCGAGCGGATCCTGTTCTACACCGGTGTCTCGTACAAGATCGGCGAAGTCCACGACGGCGCTGCCACGATGGACTGGATGGAGCAGGAGCAGGAGCGCGGCATCACGATCACGTCGGCCGCGACGACCTGTCACTGGCCGCTGGAGAACGTCGATCACACGATCAACATCATCGACACGCCGGGTCACGTCGACTTCACCGTCGAGGTGGAGCGTTCCCTGCGCGTGCTCGACGGTGCTGTCACGGTGTTCGACGGTGTCGCCGGCGTCGAGCCGCAGTCCGAGACCGTGTGGCGTCAGGCCGACCGCTACGGCGTGCCGCGCATCTGCTTCGTCAACAAGCTGGACCGGACCGGTGCCGAGTTCCACCGTTGCGTCGACATGATCGTGGACCGCCTGGGCGCGGTTCCGCTGGTCATGCAGCTGCCGATCGGTGCCGAGGCCGACTTCAAGGGCGTGGTCGACCTCGTCCAGATGAAGGCCCTCGTGTGGTCCGCCGAGGCCACCAAGGGCGAGATGTACGACGTCGTCGACATCCCGGACACCCACACCGAGGCTGCCGACGAGTGGCGCGGCAAGCTGCTCGAGGCCGTCGCCGAGAACGACGAAGAGATGATGGAGCTGTACCTGGAGGGCACCGAGCCCAGCCAGGAGCAGCTGATGGCGGCCATCCGCCGCATCACCCTCGCCTCCAAGGGCGGCGCGGGCTCCGTCACCGTCACCCCGGTGTTCTGCGGCACCGCATTCAAGAACAAGGGCGTCCAGCCCCTGCTCGACGCGGTCGTGCGCTACCTGCCGTCGCCGCTGGACGTCGAGGCCATCGAGGGCCACGCCGTCGGCGACGCCGAGCAGATCATCAAGCGCAAGCCCTCGGACGACGAGCCCTTCTCCGGCCTCGCGTTCAAGATCATGAGCGACCCGCACCTCGGCAAGCTCACCTTCGTCCGGGTGTACTCGGGCCGCCTGGAGTCCGGCAGTTCCGTGCTGAACTCCGTCAAGGGCAAGAAGGAGCGCATCGGCAAGATCTACCGCATGCACGCGAACAAGCGTGAGGAGATCGACTCGGTGGGCGCCGGCGACATCGTCGCCGTCATGGGCCTGAAGCAGACCACCACCGGTGAGACGCTGTCCGACGACAAGAACCCGGTGATCCTGGAGTCCATGGACTTCCCGGCTCCGGTCATCCAGGTCGCGATCGAGCCCAAGTCCAAGGGCGACCAGGAGAAGCTGGGTGTCGCCATCCAGCGTCTCTCGGAGGAGGACCCCTCCTTCCAGGTCCACTCGGACGAGGAGACCGGTCAGACGATCATCGGCGGCATGGGCGAGCTGCACCTCGAGGTGCTGGTCGACCGCATGAAGCGCGAGTTCAAGGTCGAGGCGAACGTGGGCAAGCCCCAGGTCGCCTACCGCGAGACCATCCGCAAGACGGTCGAGCGGATCGACTACACGCACAAGAAGCAGACCGGCGGTACCGGCCAGTTCGCGAAGGTGCAGATCGCGCTGGAGCCGCTGGAGGGCGGAGACGCCTCCTACGAGTTCGTCAACAAGGTCACCGGTGGCCGCATCCCCCGCGAGTACATCCCGTCGGTGGACGCGGGCGCCCAGGAGGCCATGAAGTTCGGCATCCTGGCCGGCTACGAGATGGTCGGCGTTCGCGTCATCCTTCTCGACGGTGGCTACCACGAGGTCGACTCCTCCGAGCTGGCGTTCAAGATCGCCGGTTCGCAGGCCTTCAAGGAGGGCGCCCGCAAGGCGAGCCCCGTCCTCCTCGAGCCGATGATGGCCGTCGAGGTCACCACGCCCGAGGAGTCCATGGGCGACGTCATCGGCGACCTCAACTCCCGCCGTGGCCAGATCCAGGCCATGGAGGAGCGCAGTGGCGCCCGGGTCGTCAAGGGCCTGGTGCCGCTGTCGGAGATGTTCGGCTACGTCGGCGACCTCCGCAGCAAGACGTCGGGTCGCGCGAGCTACTCGATGCAGTTCGACTCCTACGCCGAGGTTCCCAAGAACGTCGCCGAGGAGATCATCGCGAAGGCCAAGGGCGAGTAACCCAGCAGTTGTTCCCGCACTAGGCTTGACCGGGAGGCTTAGGGGCATTCCGCCGCGAACCGCAAGGGGAGCGTCGGATGCCCCGGCCGCCCGTAACCCAGCAAAGATCACCCTGGCGCCGATGAAGTAAGGCGTACAGCAACTCCACAGGAGGACCCCAGTGGCGAAGGCGAAGTTCGAGCGGACTAAGCCGCACGTCAACATCGGCACCATCGGTCACATCGACCACGGTAAGACCACTCTTACCGCTGCGATCACCAAGGTGCTGCACGACGCGTACCCGGACCTGAACCCCTTCACGCCGTTCGACCAGATCGACAAGGCGCCGGAGGAGCGGCAGCGCGGTATCACCATCTCCATCGCGCACGTCGAGTACCAGACCGACGCGCGTCACTACGCGCACGTCGACTGCCCGGGTCACGCGGACTACATCAAGAACATGATCACCGGTGCCGCGCAGATGGACGGCGCCATCCTCGTGGTCGCCGCCACCGACGGTCCGATGCCGCAGACCAAGGAGCACGTGCTCCTGGCCCGCCAGGTCGGCGTTCCCTACATCGTCGTCGCGCTGAACAAGGCCGACATGGTGGACGACGAGGAGATCCTGGAGCTCGTCGAGCTCGAGGTCCGTGAGCTGCTCTCCGAGTACGAGTTCCCGGGCGACGACCTGCCGGTCGTCCGCGTCTCCGCGCTGAAGGCGCTGGAGGGCGACAAGGAGTGGGGCGAGAAGCTCCTCGGTCTGATGAAGGCCGTGGACGAGGCCGTCCCCACCCCCGAGCGCGACGTCGACAAGCCGTTCCTGATGCCGATCGAGGACGTCTTCACGATCACCGGTCGTGGCACCGTCGTCACCGGTCGTATCGAGCGCGGCATCCTCAAGGTCAACGAGACCGTCGACATCATCGGCATCAAGACCGAGAAGACCACCACCACGGTCACCGGTATCGAGATGTTCCGCAAGCTGCTCGACGAGGGCCAGGCCGGTGAGAACGTCGGTCTGCTGCTCCGCGGCATCAAGCGCGAGGACGTCGAGCGCGGCCAGGTCATCATCAAGCCGGGTACGGTCACGCCGCACACCGACTTCGAGGCCCAGGCCTACATCCTGTCGAAGGACGAGGGTGGTCGTCACACCCCGTTCTTCAACAACTACCGCCCGCAGTTCTACTTCCGCACCACGGACGTGACCGGCGTCGTGACCCTCCCCGAGGGCACGGAGATGGTCATGCCGGGCGACAACACCGCCATGACGGTCGCGCTGATCCAGCCGATCGCCATGGAGGAGGGCCTGAAGTTCGCCATCCGCGAGGGTGGCCGGACCGTCGGCGCCGGCCAGGTCACCAAGATCCTGAAGTAAGGATCCCGGCGATCTGCCGCTTGCCGTAGGCGAGTTGCACGAGGGCCCCGGTCCACCGCGTGAGCGGTGGGCCGGGGCCCTCGCCGTTGTCCCCGGACCCGTTGTCCCCGGGCCGGGACCTGGCTAGACCGGGGTGCGCAGTTCCGGTCGCCAGATCCAGGGGGACGCGTCCGTCCCGAACCCCACGACGGCCGGCCGGGCGCCGGGGCGGGTGTGCAGGGCCGGGAAGCCGTACCCGGGGGTGCCCGGGCGCAGCGCGCCGGCCGGGTGGGCGAGACCGGCCACGTGGGCGGCGCCGTCGGCGGCCCGGCCGGCGAGCAGCCCGTGGGCCCGGGCGACCGGGCCGTAGCCGTCGAAGGCCCGCGGCCGGTCCGGTCCGGCCGCCGCCCGGACGACACCGAGCCGGTGGACGAGGAGTTCGTCGCTCGCCGGCAGCCGGTAGACCAGCGACAGCGAGCCGTCGGTCTCCGCGGCGGCGGCCGGGGGATCGGCCGGGACCGGCAGTGCGGTCAGTACGCGGCAGGCGAGCGGCCGCCCCGGCGCGTCCTGGGACCAGTGGTGTACGGCGGTCCGCCCGGCGGCGAACACATGGACCCGTTCGTCGCGGTCCACGACCGCGCTCAGCCCGTCCTGGACCTCGCCGCCGCCGAGGTCCTGCCAGCCGCTCCAGATGCCGTCGGGCTCCCGTACGCGCGCGCTCAGGCCCTTGGCGGCGTTGCGTACGAACAGGTGCACCCGGCCGTCCGGGGCGGCCACCGCGACGGGCACGCCGATCCTGCGGCCCCGGTCCGGGTCGTCCTCGGGGGAGCCGAGCCCCTGCCAGTCACGGCCCTCCTCCAGCACCACCACGTCCCGGGTGTTCGCCGCCCGGTCGCTCTCCAGGGAGGCGAACCGCAGCGCGAACAGCAGCGGCCCGCCGCCGGCCGGGTCGGCGACGACGCTCAGCGCGGGGGCGAGCGGCCCGCCGCCCAGGTCCCGCGGCGGGCCCCAGCGCCCGCTGCCGGGGGCCGTCTCCCGCCAGCGCACCGCGCGCGTGCCGAGCACACCGTGGGCCACCAGCCGCCCCTGGGCGTCGGTCCCCGGGACGAGGCGGGTGCCGGGGTGACGGTAATGGGTGCTGCGCACCCAGCCCTTGCGGTTGGTGAGCGGTCTGCCCATGCCGACCTGGTAGTCGCCGCACCCGGAGGGGTCGCCGCACGGCCAGTCGGGGGCGCCGCCGTACGGGGCGAGGTAGCCGGCCTTCCGGCGCAGCAGCGCGGGCGGCAGGTTGTGGGGCCAGTGGCGGTTGTAGTAGCCGCGGTAGGCCGTCGCCAGGAAGGCGGGCGCGACGCCCTCGCTGCGGGCCACGGTGTCGGCGTGGCGGGCGATGGCCTTCCAGGCGAAGAGCGCGGCCGCCGTGTGGTCCCAGTGGTCGCTGTAGCCCAGTTGCTCGATGTCCCGCCGCCGGGTGGCCTCGTTGGCCTCCAGGTCCGGATCGGGGTCGAGGGTGTGGACGACGGTCGGCCGGTAACGCTCCAGCAGGCCGGCGAGCACGTCCACCAGGACCTCGTGCGTATAGGTGTCCCTGGTGGTGTTGGGCGAGCCCGCGGAGGCGAAGGTCGGCAGTGTCATGCCGGGCAGTTGCCACAGCTGCGGCAGCCCGACCCTGGCGGTCGTGCCGTGCATGGCGAGGTTGAGGAAGACCAGCACCGCCTCGCGGTCGCCCACGCGCAGCTCGTCGACCTCGGCGGACATGCCGTGGGCCAGCCGCATGGTGCCGCGCCGCCAGGGCGTGAAGATGTCGGTGCCGAGCATCGCCGCGTACGCCTGCCGCAGCCCCTGGTGGCGGGCGGCGGAGTAGGCGGCCTTGTCGGGTGCCGGACGCGGGCGTCCCGGCGGGCGGTTGACGCCGAGCGCCTCGCCCGCGGTGACGTACACCGACACCACGGGGACGCCCGCCTCGACGAGCTGCACGGTGTCCGGGTTCATGAAGTACAGCTCGTCGTCGGGGTGCGCCAGCACCTGGAGCAGCCGCGCTCCGCCGGCCGTGGTCCGGAACACCAGGGGAGGGGGTACCGGCTCCGGACCGGTGGCCGCACCCCCCGGCCGGGAGCAGCCGCCCACGGCGACGGCCGCGGTGCCGGTGGCGAGGGCGGAGAGGAAGCGCCGGCGGGTGGGAACGATCTTCACGCCACGCTAGAGGGCCGTTGGGCCCAGGAGGTTGCCGGGCGCCGTTGCGGCGTGCGCCACTCGGGCGACGCGCACACGTCACCGGGACGCAACCGCCCCGGCCGCCGTGACGACGCACCACCGTGCCCGCTCGCCCGATCGGCGCACTGCGCGAGCAGGGCGCGACCACTCGGTGTTACGACTTGTGACGTTCGGTGCACACCCGTACGAGTCCCCCGAGGAGCCCGCCATGCGCCTGTCCCAGCGCCGGGCAGTGGTCGCCGCCGCCGTCCTGACGGCCGTCCTGCCCGTCCTCGGCGGGGCCGCCGCGGCACCGGAGCCGCCGGGGGCCCCGCTGCGGATGGCGGCGCAGGGCGGCATCACCGGGCAGTACCTGGTGATGCTGCGGCCGGGTACGGACCCGGGCACGGTGCTGCGGAGCGTCGAGGCACGGCCCATGTTCACGTACACCAGCGCGCTGGTGGGCTTCGCCGCCCGGCTGACCGACGGGCAGGTCACCCGGCTGCGTGCGGTGCCCGGGGTGGAGGCCGTGGAACAGGACGCCGAGGTCGCGGCACCGAAGCCGGCGGCGCAGACGGCGGCGGCCGCCGCCGAGGCGTCCTGGGGCCTGAGCCGCATCGGCAGCCGGGCCCGCGACGGCGCGGCCTTCGGCGTGCGGGCGACGGGCGCCAAGGTCACCTCGTACGTCATCGACACCGGTATCGACCTCGGGCACGCCGAGTTCGGCGGGCGGGCGGCGCCCGGGTTCGACGCGGTGGGGGACGGACGTGGCGGCGCCGACTGCAACGGCCACGGCACGCATGTCGCCGGTACCGTCGGCGGCGCCACCACGGGGGTCGCCCGGGCGACGAAGCTGGTCTCGGTGCGGGTGCTGGGCTGCGACGGCCGCGGGTCGGTGGCCACGGTGGTCGCCGGGATGAACTGGGTGGCCGCCCACGCGGTGAGGCCCGCGGTCGCCAACCTGTCGACCGGTGGCGCGCACAGTGATGCGGCCGACCGCGCGGTGGAGGGGCTGGCGGCCGCGGGGGTCTTCCCGGTCGTCGCCGCGGGCAACTCCGACGAGGACGCCTGCGGGGTCTCCCCGGCCGGGGCGCCGGGCGCGCTCACCGTGGCCGCGATCGACGAGTCGGACCGCAAGGCGTCCTTCAGCAACTGGGGCGGTTGCGTGGACATCAGTGCCCCGGGGACGGGGATCACCTCCGCGGCAATGGGCGGCGGCCTGGTCCGCATGAGCGGCACCTCGATGGCCGCCCCGCACGTCACGGGAGTGGCGGCGCTCTACAAGGACACGTACGGGGACGCCGACACGCCCTTCCTCGCCTCCTGGCTGCTCGCCAACGCCACCCCCGGCGTCCCCGTCGACGCCCCGGCAGGCACCCCGCGGCTGCTGGTGTACACATCCGGACTCTGACCCTGGTTTGGGGGAGCGTGGCCGGGGGGTAGGGTACTGCGCCCCGATTGGCGTCCGGCCCGTCCGGTATGGCAGACTAGCCGGGTTGCTCGGTCGAGTGCCGATGCTGCGCGCCTCCCGTCGGGAGGACCGGAAGCGAGTCCCACAGTACTCGTCGTCACTTTCCGCCCCAGGCGGGGTGGCGGACGTACGGGAATCTTCCGGGAAGCGTCAGCGGGGTGCTCACCAGGCGCTCGGTGGGTGTCTTCTCCCACGTATCCCCTCCCTGAGGGTCTCCGCCATGCGGAGATTTAAGGGAAGGGAAGCGACACGCCCGACCGCGTGGGTCGGAGAAGACGGTCGAACCACCGAGTTCCAGAGCGTTCACTAGCAGACAGGACTACGAAGTAGCCATGGCGGGACAGAAGATCCGCATCCGGCTCAAGGCCTACGACCACGAGGTCATCGACTCCTCGGCGAAGAAGATCGTCGAGACGGTGACGCGTACTGGTGCGCAGGTCGCGGGCCCGGTGCCGCTGCCCACTGAGAAGAACGTGTACTGCGTCATCAAGTCGCCGCACAAGTACAAGGACTCGCGCGAGCACTTCGAGATGCGCACGCACAAGCGCCTGATCGACATCCTCGACCCGACGCCCAAGACCGTTGACTCGTTGATGCGCCTGGACCTTCCGGCCGGCGTCGACATCGAGATCAAGCTCTGAGAGGCGCGGAACAGATGGCTAAGCAGATCAAGGGCATCCTGGGCGAGAAGCTCGGCATGACCCAGGTCTGGGACGAGAACAACCGTGTCGTCCCGGTGACCGTGGTCAAGGCCGGTCCGAACGTCGTGACCCAGGTCCGCACGAACGACGTCGACGGTTACGAGTCGGTCCAGATCGCCTTCGGCGAGATCGACCCGCGCAAGGTGAACAAGCCCCTCAAGGGCCACTTCGCCAAGGCCGACGTGACCCCCCGCCGCCACCTGGTGGAGCTCCGCACCGCGGACGCCGCCGAGTACACCCTCGGCCAGGAGATCACCGCCGAGGTGTTCGAGGCCGGCGTGAAGGTGGACGTCACCGGCAAGAGCAAGGGCAAGGGCTTCGCCGGTGTCATGAAGCGTCACAACTTCAAGGGCCTCGGCGCCGGTCACGGCACCCAGCGCAAGCACCGCTCTCCCGGCTCCATCGGTGGCTGCGCCACCCCGGGCCGTGTGTTCAAGGGTCTGCGCATGGCGGGCCGCATGGGCAACGAGCGGGTCACCACCCAGAACCTGACCGTCCACGCTGTTGACGCGGAGAAGGGCCTGCTGCTCATCAAGGGCGCGGTTCCCGGCCCGAACGGCGGCCTCGTCCTGGTCCGCACCGCGGCCAAGGGGGCCTGAGGATATGAGCACCATTGACATTCTGTCGCCCGCCGGCGACAAGACCGGGACCGTTGAGCTCCCGGGCGAGATCTTCGACGCGAAGGTCAGCATCCCGCTGATCCACCAGGTCGTCGTGGCGCAGCTGGCCGCCGCCCGTCAGGGCACGCACAAGGTCAAGACGCGTGGCGAGGTCCGCGGTGGCGGCAAGAAGCCGTACCGCCAGAAGGGCACCGGCCGCGCCCGTCAGGGTTCGACCCGCGCCCCGCAGTTCGCCGGTGGTGGCGTCGTGCACGGTCCCGTGCCGCGTGACTACTCGCAGCGGACCCCGAAGAAGATGAAGGCCGCCGCCCTGCGCGGTGCCCTCACCGATCGGGCGCGTCACAACCGCATCCACGTCGTGACCGGCGTCGTCGAGGGCGAGGCCCCGTCGACGAAGGCCGCGAAGACGCTGCTGGGCAAGATCAGCGACCGCAAGAACGTGCTGCTCGTCGCCGACCGCGCCGAAGAGGTCGCGTGGCTCTCCGCCCGCAACCTGCCCCAGGTCCACATCCTGGAGGCCGGCCAGCTGAACACGTACGACGTGCTCGTCTCCGACGACGTGGTCTTCACCAAGGCCGCCTTCGACCGCTTCACCGGTAACGGCGCCGCCGAGACCGAAGGGAGCGACGCCTGATGGCCGAGCAGACCGCGATCACCAGCAAGACCTTCACGGACCACCGTGACATCCTGGTCAAGCCGGTGGTCTCCGAGAAGAGCTACGCGCTGCTGGACGAGAACAAGTACACGTTCGTCGTCGACCCGCGTGCCAACAAGACCCAGATCAAGCAGGCCGTCGAGGCGGTCTTCTCGGTCAAGGTCACCGGGGTCAACACGATCAACCGTCAGGGTAAGCGCAAGCGCACCAAGACCGGTTTCGGCAAGCGCAAGGACACCAAGCGCGCCATCGTGACCCTCGCTGAGGGCGACCGCATCGACATCTTCGGCGGCCCGGTCTCCTAACGGGGACCGGAACGTTCAGAAGTCCGGAATCTTCCGAGGACTGAGAAATGGGTATCCGCAAGTACAAGCCGACGACCCCGGGCCGTCGTGGCTCCAGCGTCGCCGACTTCGTCGAGATCACGCGGTCCACGCCGGAGAAGTCGCTGGTCCGCCCCCTGCACAGCAAGGGCGGCCGTAACAACGCCGGTCGTGTGACCGTTCGCCACCAGGGTGGTGGCCACAAGCGCGCCTACCGCGTGATCGACTTCCGTCGTCACGACAAGGACGGCGTGCCGGCCAAGGTCGCGCACATCGAGTACGACCCCAACCGCACCGCGCGCATCGCGCTGCTCCACTACGCGGACGGCGAGAAGCGCTACATCCTGGCCCCGGCCAAGCTGAGCCAGGGTGACCGGATCGAGAACGGCCCTGGCGCCGACATCAAGCCGGGCAACAACCTGCCGCTGCGCTACATCCCGGTGGGTACGACCGTCCACGCCATCGAGCTGCGTCCCGGCGGCGGCGCGAAGATCTCCCGTTCCGCGGGCTCTTCCGTGCAGCTGCTGGCGAAGGAGGGCTCCATGGCCACCCTTCGCATGCCCTCCGGTGAAGTCCGGCTGGTCGACGCGCGCTGCCGCGCCACCATCGGCGAGGTCGGCAACGCCGAGCAGTCGAACATCAACTGGGGCAAGGCCGGCCGTATGCGCTGGAAGGGCGTCCGCCCGACCGTCCGCGGTGTGGCCATGAACCCCGTCGACCACCCGCACGGTGGTGGTGAGGGCAAGACCTCCGGTGGTCGCCACCCGGTCAGCCCGTGGGGCCAGAAGGAAGGTCGTACTCGCTCGCCGAAGAAGGCCAGCAGCAAGTACATCGTCCGCCGCCGCAAGACGAACAAGAAGCGCTAGGAGCGGGTTTAGATGCCGCGTAGTCTCAAGAAGGGGCCCTTCGTCGACGACCACCTGATCAAGAAGGTGGACGTTCAGAACGAGGCCGGTACCCACAACGTCATCAAGACCTGGTCCCGCCGCTCGATGATCATCCCGGCGATGCTGGGCCACACGATCGCGGTGCACGACGGCCGTAAGCACGTCCCGGTGTTTGTCACCGAGTCGATGGTCGGCCACAAGCTCGGCGAGTTCGCGCCGACCCGCACCTTCCGCGGCCACGAGAAGGACGACCGCAAGTCGCGTCGTCGCTGACCTGCGGAGCGGAACAGTGACGACACAGACAGACACCGAAGGGACAACCATGGAAGCCAGGGCCCAGGCGCGGTACATCCGCGTCACGCCCATGAAGGCCCGCCGCGTGGTGGACCTCATCCGTGGCATGAGCGCCACGGAGGCTCAGGCGGTCCTGCGTTTCGCCCCGCAGGCCGCGAGCGTGCCGGTGGGCAAGGTGCTCGACAGCGCCATTGCCAACGCCGCGCACAACTACGACCACACCGACGCCCAGTCGCTGTACATCAGCGAGGCGTTCGTGGACGAGGGCCCGACCCTGAAGCGGTTCCGTCCGCGTGCGCAGGGCCGTGCCTACCGGATCCGTAAGCGGACCAGCCACATCACCGTGGTCGTCAGCAGCAAGGAAGGAACCCGGTAATGGGCCAGAAGGTTAACCCGTACGGGTTCCGACTCGGCATCACCACGGACTTCAAGTCCCGCTGGTACGCCGACAAGCTGTACAAGGACTACGTCAAGGAAGACGTCGCCATCCGCCGGATGATGACGCAGGGCATGGAGCGGGCCGGCATCTCGAAGGTCGAGATCGAGCGCACCCGTGACCGCGTCCGCGTCGACATCCACACCGCCCGGCCGGGCATCGTCATCGGCCGTCGCGGCGCGGAGGCCGACCGCATCCGCGGTGACCTGGAGAAGCTGACCGGCAAGCAGGTCCAGCTGAACATCCTCGAGGTCAAGAACCCGGAGACGGACGCTCAGCTGGTGGCCCAGGCCGTCGCCGAGCAGCTGTCCTCCCGCGTCTCCTTCCGTCGTGCCATGCGCAAGTCGATGCAGAGCACGATGAAGGCCGGCGCCAAGGGCATCAAGATCCAGTGCGGTGGCCGTCTCGGCGGCGCCGAGATGTCCCGCTCGGAGTTCTACCGCGAGGGTCGCGTCCCGCTGCACACCCTGCGCGCCAACGTCGACTACGGCTTCTTCGAGGCCCGTACGACCTTCGGCCGCATCGGCGTGAAGGTGTGGATCTACAAGGGCAATGTGAAGAACATCGCCGAGGTCCGCGCCGACAACGCCGCCGCCCGTGCCGGCAACCGCCCGGCCCGTGGTGGTGGCAACGACCGTCCGCAGCGCCGCGGTGGCGAGCGCGGCGGCCGTGGCCGTCGTCCCCAGGGTGACGCCCAGGCCCCCAAGGCCGAGGCGACCACCGCTGAGGCTCCGGCTGCGGAGACCACCGGAACGGAGGCCTGACCCCCATGCTGATCCCCCGTCGGGTCAAGCACCGTAAGCAGCACCACCCGAAGCGTGATGGCATGGCCAAGGGTGGCACCGAGCTGGCGTTCGGTGAGTACGGCATCCAGGCCGTCACCCCCGCGTACGTGACGAACCGGCAGATCGAGTCCGCTCGTATCGCCATCACCCGTCACATCCGCCGTGGCGGCAAGGTCTGGATCAACATCTACCCGGACCGTCCGCTCACGAAGAAGCCGGCCGAAACCCGCATGGGTTCCGGTAAGGGTTCCCCGGAGTGGTGGGTCGCGAACGTCAAGCCCGGTCGGGTGATGTTCGAGCTGTCCTTCCCGAACGAGAAGGTTGCGCGTGAGGCGCTCACCCGAGCCGCCCACAAGCTTCCGATGAAGTGCCGGATCGTCCGGCGCGAGGCAGGTGAGCTGTAATGGCGGCCGGTACCAAGGCGACCGAGCTGCGCCAGCTGGGCGACGAGGAACTCGTCGGCAAGCTGCGTGAGGCCAAGGAGGAGCTGTTCAACCTCCGCTTCCAGGCGGCCACCGGACAGCTCGAGAACAACTCCCGGCTGAAGGTTGTCCGCAAGGACATCGCCCGGATCTACACCCTCATGCGTGAGCGTGAGCTCGGCATCGAGACGGTGGAGAGCGCCTGATGAGCGAGAAGAATGTGACTGAGAGCAGCGAGCAGCGCGGTGACCGCAAGACCCGTGAGGGCCTCGTGGTCAGCGACAAGATGGACAAGACCGTTGTGGTCGCCGTCGAGGACCGTGTGAAGCACGCCCTGTACGGCAAGGTCATCCGCCGTACCAACAAGCTCAAGGCGCACGACGAGCAGAACGCCGCGGGCGTCGGCGACCGTGTCCTCCTCATGGAGACCCGGCCGCTGTCCGCGAGCAAGCGCTGGCGCGTCGTCGAGATCCTCGAGAAGGCCAAGTAACACCGCTCGGCCGGCCGGGCCGCGCGACCCGTTCGCGCGGCCCGGCCCCGGCCGGCACGTAATTCCTGCGGGGGGTTCCCCGCAGGACGGTTCCGCCAGGCTCTCCGGGTACGCCCCGGAGGGAACCGGCAGACGATCAGGAGATAGACGTGATCCAGCAGGAGTCGCGACTGCGTGTCGCCGACAACACGGGCGCAAAGGAGATCCTTTGCATCCGTGTGCTCGGTGGCTCCGGTCGCCGCTACGCGGGAATCGGTGACGTCATCGTCGCCACCGTCAAGGACGCGATCCCCGGTGGCAACGTGAAGAAGGGCGACGTCGTCAAGGCGGTCGTCGTGCGCACCGTCAAGGAGCGCCGGCGTCCCGACGGCTCGTACATCCGCTTCGACGAGAACGCGGCCGTCATCCTCAAGAACGACGGTGACCCCCGCGGCACCCGCATCTTCGGCCCCGTGGGCCGGGAGCTGCGCGAGAAGAAGTTCATGAAGATCGTCTCGCTCGCGCCGGAGGTGCTGTAACCGATGAAGATCAAGAAGGGCGACCTGGTCCAGGTCATCACCGGTAAGGACAAGGGCAAGCAGGGCAAGGTCATCGCGGCCTACCCCACTGAGGACCGTGTCCTGGTCGAGGGTGTCAACCGGGTCAAGAAGCACACCAAGGCCGGCCAGACCGCTCGCGGTTCGAAGACCGGCGGCATCATCACGACCGAGGCGCCCGTCCACGTCTCCAACGTCCAGCTGGTCGTTGAGAAGGACGGCAACAAGGTCGTGACTCGCGTCGGCTACCGCTTCGACGACGAGGGCAACAAGATCCGCGTTGCCAAGCGGACGGGTGAGGACATCTGATGACTGCCACCACTTCGCCTCGTCTGAAGGCGCGCTACCGCGAGGAGATCGCGGGCAAGATGCGTGACGAGTTCCAGTACGAGAACGTCATGCAGATCCCCGGTCTCACCAAGATCGTGGTCAACATGGGTGTGGGCGACGCCGCCCGCGACTCCAAGCTGATCGAGGGCGCGATCCGCGACCTCACCACGATCACCGGCCAGAAGCCGGCCGTCACCAAGGCCCGGAAGTCCATCGCGCAGTTCAAGCTGCGCGAGGGTCAGCCGATCGGCGCCCACGTCACCCTCCGCGGTGACCGCATGTGGGAGTTCCTGGACCGTCTGCTGTCGCTCGCGCTCCCGCGCATCCGCGACTTCCGCGGTCTGTCGCCGAAGCAGTTCGACGGCCGTGGCAACTACACCTTCGGTCTCACGGAGCAGGTCATGTTCCACGAGATCGACCAGGACAAGATCGACCGCACCCGGGGTATGGACATCACCGTGGTGACCACGGCGACCAACGACGCTGAGGGCCGCGCGCTCCTTCGTCACCTCGGCTTCCCGTTCAAGGAGGCGTGAGCCGTGGCGAAGAAGGCTCTTATCGCGAAGGCCGCCCGCAAGCCCAAGTTCGGCGTGCGTGGCTACACGCGCTGCCAGCGCTGTGGCCGTCCGCACTCCGTGTACCGCAAGTTCGGCCTCTGCCGCGTGTGCCTTCGTGAGATGGCGCACCGCGGTGAGCTGCCGGGCGTGACCAAGAGCTCCTGGTAACCACCAGGGGCTCTCGGTAAGCAGATGAGTGGCGGGAGCCCAGCCCTGCATACCGTAAGGTAGAAGGGTTGGGCGCCCGTCGCCCATGACCGTCTTACTACGCCGTAGGTCCCCGTGCCGCACCCGTCCCCAGTCTGATGGGGGAGAGGGATGGCGCATATAGGAAACCCCGGCGAGAGAGGCCTAAGGCCATCACATGACCATGACTGACCCGATCGCAGACATGCTGACGCGTCTGCGGAACGCGAACTCCGCGTACCACGACGAGGTCACCATGCCGTTCAGCAAGATCAAGTCGCACATCGCGGAGATCCTCCAGCAGGAGGGTTACATCACCGGCTGGAAGGTCGAGGACGCCGAGGTCGGCAAGAACCTCGTTCTCGAGCTGAAGTTCGGTCCGAACCGCGAGCGCTCGATCGCCGGCATCAAGCGCATCAGCAAGCCCGGTCTGCGGGTCTACGCAAAGTCCACCAACCTGCCGAAGGTGCTCGGCGGCCTGGGCGTGGCGATCATCTCCACCTCCCACGGGCTCCTCACCGACAAGCAGGCAAACAAGAAGGGCGTGGGTGGGGAAGTCCTCGCCTACGTCTGGTAGTCGGGAAACGGAGGTATAGCCATGTCGCGTATTGGACGGCTGCCCATCCCGGTTCCCGCCGGCGTGGACGTCACCATCGATGGCCGGACGGTCTCGGTGAAGGGCCCCAAGGGTTCCCTGACCCACACCGTTGCCGCGCCGATCGACATCGTCAAGGGCGAGGACGGCACCCTGCAGGTGTCGCGTCCGAACGACGAGCGCCTGAACAAGGCCCTGCACGGCCTGTCGCGCACGCTGGTGGCGAACATGATCACCGGCGTGACCGTGGGCTACGTGAAGAAGCTCGAGATCAGCGGTGTCGGCTACCGCGTCCAGGCGAAGGGCTCCAACCTGGAGTTCGCCCTGGGCTACAGCCACCCGATCGTCGTCGAGGCCCCCGAGGGCATCTCCTTCAAGGTCGAGAACCCCACCAAGTTCTCGGTCGAGGGCATCGACAAGCAGAAGGTCGGCGAGGTCGCCGCGAACATCCGCAAGCTGCGGAAGCCCGACCCGTACAAGGCCAAGGGTGTCAAGTACGAGGGCGAAGTCATCCGCCGCAAGGTCGGAAAGGCTGGTAAGTAAGCCATGGCATACGGTGTGAAGATCGCCAAGGGCGATGCTTACAAGGGCGCTGCCAAGAAGCGCCGCCACATCCGCGTCCGCAAGCGGATCTCGGGCACCGAGGCGCGCCCGCGTCTGGTCGTGACCCGCTCCAACCGCGGTATCACGGCGCAGGTCATCGACGACCTCAAGGGCCACACTGTGGCCTCGGCGTCGCACCTGGACACCTCCATCCGAGGCGTCGAGGGTGACAAGACCGAGCAGGCCAAGAAGGTCGGCCAGCTGGTCGCCGAGCGCGCCAAGGCGGCCGGCGTCGGGACCGTCGTGTTCGACCGTGGTGGCAACAGGTACGCCGGGCGCATCGCCGCCCTTGCCGACGCCGCCCGCGAAGCCGGGCTCGGTTTCTGAGCCGGTTCCGTAGCTAGCGGAAACAGAGAGAGGTAATCCAATGGCTGGACCCCAGCGCCGCGGTGGCGGTGCCGGTGGCGGCGAGCGGCGGGACCGGAAGGGCCGTGACGGCGGCGCAGCTGCTGCCGAGAAGACCGCGTACGTTGAGCGCGTTGTCGCGATCAACCGCGTCGCCAAGGTTGTGAAGGGTGGTCGTCGCTTCAGCTTCACCGCGCTGGTCGTGGTGGGCGATGGTGACGGCACCGTGGGTGTCGGTTACGGCAAGGCCAAGGAGGTGCCGGCCGCCATCGCCAAGGGCGTTGAGGAGGCCAAGAAGCACTTCTTCAAGGTCCCCCGTATCCAGGGCACCATCCCCCACCCGATCCAGGGCGAGAAGGCCGCGGGCGTCGTCCTGCTCAAGCCTGCCTCCCCCGGTACGGGTGTGATCGCCGGTGGTCCGGTGCGCGCCGTCCTGGAGTGCGCCGGCATCCACGACGTGCTGTCGAAGTCGCTCGGCTCCGACAACGCGATCAACATCGTGCACGCCACGGTGGAGGCTCTGAAGGGCCTGCAGCGCCCCGAGGAGATCGCCGCCCGTCGTGGTCTGCCGCTCGAGGACGTGGCTCCGGCTGCTCTGCTCCGTGCGCGTGCTGGGGTGGGTGCGTGATGGCTCGCCTCAAGGTCACGCAGGTCAAGTCCTACATCGGCAGCAAGCAGAACCACCGTGACACCCTGCGTTCGCTCGGCCTGAAGCGGCTGAACGACGTCGTGGTCAAGGAGGACCGCCCGGAGATCCGCGGCATGGTCCACACCGTCCGCCACCTCGTCACGGTCGAGGAGGTCGACTGACATGGGAGAGCAGTCTCCGCTGAAGGTCCACAACCTCCGTCCGGCCCCGGGCGCCAAGACCGCCAAGACCCGTGTCGGTCGTGGTGAGGGCTCCAAGGGCAAGACGGCCGGTCGTGGTACCAAGGGCACGAAGGCCCGCTACCAGGTTCCGGAGCGCTTCGAGGGCGGGCAGATGCCCCTCCACATGCGCCTCCCGAAGCTGAAGGGCTTCAAGAACCCGTTCCGCACCGAGTTCCAGGTCGTGAACCTGGACAAGCTGGCCGCGCTCTACCCCGAGGGTGGCGAGGTCACGGTGGCCGACCTGGTCGCCAAGGGTGCCGTGCGGAAGAACCAGCTCGTCAAGGTGCTCGGCACCGGCGAGGTCTCCGTGGCGCTGCAGGTGACCGTCGACGCGGTCTCCGGCTCCGCCAAGGAGAAGATCACCGCCGCGGGCGGCTCGGTCACCGAGCTCGTCTGACAGTGATGCCACATCCAGCCGGGGATGTTCCGCACTTTCGTGCGGGGCATCCCCGGTTGGTCATTCCGGCGACGGATGCTCGCCGGTAAGGTGGGCCGGGCTAGTCTTGCGGAGCCTGTGCGCTGACGCGGGTCAGGCAGCCCCAATCGTTTTGCAGTTCCACCATTCGTAGCTTTCAACACCGTCACCTCCCGCCCAAGAAGCGGGGGGCGCAGGAGGCACCGTGCTCACCGCGTTCGCCCGGGCGTTCAGGACGCCCGACCTGCGCAAGAAGCTGCTGTTCACGCTGGCCATCATGGTGCTGTTCCGGCTGGGAGCCCACATCCCGATCCCGGGGGTCGACTACCAGGTGGTCAACTCCTGCATCAAGGCGGTCGGGGGGAACCAGGGCCTCTTCGGCCTGGTGAACCTCTTCAGCGGCGGCGCGCTTCTGCAGCTCACGATCTTCGCGCTCGGCATCATGCCGTACATCACCGCGAGCATCATCCTGCAGCTGCTCACCGTGGTCATCCCGCGCCTGGAAGCCCTCAAGAAGGAGGGCCAGGCCGGCCAGACGAAGATCACGCAGTACACGCGTTATCTCACCGTGGCGCTCGCGGTCCTGCAGGGCACCGGCCTGGTGGCCACCGCTCGCTCCGGCAGCCTCTTCCAGCAGTGTCCCGACCGCTTCAACATCGTCCCCGACCAGTCGATCTTCACCACGATCACGATGGTCATCACGATGACGGCGGGTACCGCCCTCATCATGTGGCTGGGCGAGCTGATCACCGACCGCGGCATCGGCAACGGCATGTCGATCCTGATGTTCCTGTCCATCGCGGCCGGCTTCCCCGGCGCCCTCTGGGCGATCAAGAAGTCCGGGAACATCGCGGACGGCTGGGTCGAGTTCGGGGCCGTCATCATGGTGGGTCTGGCGATGGTCGCCCTCGTCGTCTTCGTCGAGCAGGCGCAGCGCCGCATCCCCGTGCAGTACGCGAAGCGCATGATCGGGCGTCGTTCGTACGGTGGAACCTCCACCTACATCCCGCTGAAGGTGAACCAGGCGGGTGTGATTCCCGTCATCTTCGCGTCATCGCTCCTGTACATCCCGTCACTGGTCGTCCAGTTCAGTGGATCCACCTCTACCTGGGCAAACTGGGTCAGGGACAACCTGGTCAAGGGCGACCACCCGATCTACATCACCGCGTATTTCCTGCTGATTGTCTTCTTTGCCTTCTTCTACGTGGCGATCTCCTTCAACCCCGAAGAAGTCGCGGACAACATGAAGAAGTATGGTGGGTTCATCCCGGGCATCCGGGCTGGTCGTCCCACCGCGGAGTACCTCAGCTACGTGCTCAACCGCATCACGTGGCCGGGCGCGATGTATCTGGGTCTGATCGCCCTGGTGCCCACAGTGGCGCTGGTGCTGTTCAACGCGAACCAGAACTTCCCGTTCGGCGGGACGAGCATCCTGATCATCGTGGGTGTCGGCCTGGAGACCGTGAAGCAGATCGAGAGCCAGCTTCAGCAGCGTAACTACGAAGGGTTCCTCCGCTGATGCGCATCGTCCTCGTCGGGCCCCCCGGGGCCGGCAAGGGTACGCAGGCCGCGTACCTTGCCAGGAACCTGTCGATCCCGCACATCTCCACGGGCGACCTCTTCCGGGCGAACATCAGCCAAGGCACGGAGCTGGGCCGCAAGGCCCAGGAGTACATGGATGCCGGCCGGCTGGTACCCGACGAGATCACCATCGGCATGGCCAAGGACCGCATGCTGCAGCCGGACGCCTCGAACGGCTTCCTGCTCGACGGCTTCCCGCGGAACGTGGGCCAGGCCCAGGCGCTCGACAAGATCCTCGCCGAGAACGGCATAGCGCTGGACGCCGTGCTGGACCTCGAGGTCCCCGAGGAGGAGGTCGTCAAGCGGATCGCCGGTCGCCGGCTGTGCCGCAAGAACGGCAGCCACGTCTTCCACGTGGTCTACAACCCCCCGGCGGACGACAGCGTCTGCGACGAGTGCGGTGGCGAGCTCTACCAGCGGTCGGACGACACCGAGGAGAAGGTGCGCGTCCGGCTGGAGGAGTACCACAGCAAGACCGAGCCGATCATCGACTACTACAAGCAGCAGGGCCTGGTGCGCACCATCTCGGCCCTGGGCAAGGTCGCCGAGGTGACCAAGCGGTCGATGGACGCGCTGCACGACAAGAAGGACGCGGGCGGCAGCGCCGCCTGAACACATGTGTGACCGTTGCGGCCGCGGTGTCCCCCAGGACCCCGCGGCCGTACCGTTGAGGTATCCGGTGGGACGAAGGAAGGCCAGGACCGATGGTGGAGATCAAGACCCCCGAGCAGATCGCGAAGATGCGCGCGGCGGGCCTGGTCGTCGCCGCGATCCACGAGGCCACCCGTGAGGCGGCCGTCCCCGGGGCCACCACCAAGGATCTGGACGACGTGGCGCGCAAGGTGCTCGCCGACCACGGGGCGAAGCCGAACTTCCTGGGGTACGGCGGGTTCCCCGCCACGATCTGCACCTCCGTGAACGACGTCGTCGTCCACGGCATCCCGGACACCGCGACCGTCCTCAAGGACGGCGACGTCATCTCGATCGACTGCGGTGCCATCGTCGACGGCTGGCACGGCGACGCCGCCTACACCGCGTTCGTGGGCAGCGGTCACGCTCCGGAGCTCGTCGAGCTCAGCCGGGTGACCGAGGAGTCCATGTGGGCGGGCATCGCGGCCTTCCGCAAGGGCGACCGGCTGGTCGACATCTCCCGTGCCATCGAGACGTACATCCGCCGGCAGCCGAAGCCCGGCGGCGGCAAGTACGGGATCATCGAGGAGTACGGCGGCCACGGCATCGGTTCGCAGATGCACATGGACCCCCACCTGCTGAACTACGTCTCGCGCAAGCGCGGCAAGGGCCCGCGCCTGGTGCCCGGTATGTGCCTGGCCATCGAGCCGATGGTCAGCCTCGGCACCCCGCTCACCCACGTCCTCGAGGACGAGTGGACGGTCAAGACCGACGACGGCACCTGGTCCTCCCACTGGGAGCACTCCGTCGCGCTCACCGAGGAGGGCCCGCTGGTCCTGACCGCCCGCGACGGCGGCAAGGCCAAGCTGGCGGAGTACGGGATCACGGCCGCGCCGGACCCGCTCGCCTGAGCGCCCCCTCCGTCCCGCTTATCGATCATCTTTCGCGGGCATACAACCCGGATTCGTCTTTCAGGAACGGCTGACGTAGACTGTCACGTCGGCCCAGGCATGTCTTCAGGCATGCCAAAAGCCGATCAAGGTAGCCGATCCCGAAAGCAGGACATGGCCAAGAAGCAAGGCGCCATCGAAATCGAGGGCACCGTGATCGAGTCTCTGCCGAACGCTATGTTCAAGGTGGAGCTCCAGAACGGTCACAAGGTCCTCGCGCACATCAGTGGCAAGATGCGCATGCACTACATCCGCATCCTTCCCGATGACCGGGTCGTTGTGGAGCTGTCGCCCTACGACCTGACGCGCGGACGGATCGTCTACCGCTACAAGTAGATCTCACGACCCGGAGAACCTGAATTCCATGAAGGTCAAGCCGAGCGTCAAGAAGATCTGCGACAAGTGCAAGGTGATCCGCCGTCACGGCCGGGTCATGGTCATCTGCGACAACCTGCGCCACAAGCAGCGCCAGGGCTGACGCAAGCGGACCTGCACCTCGCAGTTCTTCGCGCCACGCGAGCAACACATGTACATACGCAGCGCCCGTCCGGTCGGAACACTCCGGCTGACGGCACCTCCGGCGGGGGCCGGAGACCTGATCCGTACCTCGTACGGCGGTCGGGAACGGTGCTGCGGAAGACCCCCGGACACCACAGGAGCCATTGAATGGCACGCGTTTCAGGTGTCGACATCCCGCGCGAGAAGCGTGTGGAGGTCGCCCTCACCTACGTCTTCGGCATCGGCCGCACCCTTGCCCAGGAGACCCTCGCCGCCACCGGCGTGAACCCGAACACCCGGGTCCGCGACCTGGACGAAGAGGACCTGGTCAAGATCCGCGAGTACGTGGACGCCAACATCAAGACCGAGGGTGACCTCCGTCGCGAGATCCAGGCGGACATCCGTCGCAAGGTCGAGATCGGCTGCTACCAGGGCCTGCGCCACCGTCGCGGCCTGCCGGTCCACGGCCAGCGGACCCACACCAACGCCCGCACCCGCAAGGGCCCGCGTCGCGCCATCGCCGGCAAGAAGAAGCCGGGCAAGAAGTAGTCCTCAGCGGACGCTCGTCAGCGGTCTTCGCTGTAGGACCGACCACCTCCACCGGGAGTAACCACATATGCCTCCGAAGGGCCGTCAGGCCGGCGCCAAGAAAGTGCGCCGCAAGGAGAAGAAGAACGTCGCTCATGGGCACGCCCACATCAAGAGCACGTTCAACAACACCATCGTTTCGATCACGGACCCGTCCGGCAACGTGATCTCCTGGGCCTCCGCCGGCCACGTCGGCTTCAAGGGCTCGCGCAAGTCGACCCCGTTCGCCGCGCAGATGGCCGCCGAGTCGGCCGCGCGCCGCGCGCAGGAGCACGGCATGCGCAAGGTCGATGTGTTCGTCAAGGGCCCCGGCTCCGGCCGTGAGACCGCGATCCGCTCCCTCCAGGCCACCGGCCTCGAGGTCGGCTCGATCCAGGACGTCACTCCGACCCCGCACAACGGATGCCGCCCGCCGAAGCGCCGGCGCGTCTGATCAGCAATCCGCTGAGCAGGTAGGAGACAAACAGGAATGGCGCGTTACACCGGGGCCGACTGCAAGCGTTGCCGTCGGGAGAAGCAGAAGCTCTTCCTCAAGGGGAGCAAGTGCGAGAGCGCAAAGTGCCCGATCGAGATCCGTCCTTACCCCCCGGGTGAGCACGGACGCGGGCGCACCAAGGACAGCGAGTACCTCCTGCAGATGCGCGAGAAGCAGAAGTGCGCGCGCATCTACGGTGTCCTTGAGAAGCAGTTCCGCGGGTACTACGTGGAGGCGAACCGCAGGACCGGCAAGACCGGTGAGAACCTGCTCCGCATCCTCGAGTCCCGGCTGGACAACGTGGTCTACCGGGCGGGCTTCGCCAAGTCGCGTGATCATGCGCGGCAGCTGGTCCGTCACGGCCACTTCCTCGTGAACGGCGTCAAGACCGACATCCCGTCGGCCCGTGTCGTCGCGAACGACATCGTCGAGGTCCGTGAGTCCTCCCGTAACCTGACCCCCTTCCAGGTGGCTCAGGGGGAGGCAGGCGAGAGGACCGTCCCGGCCTGGCTGGAGGCGATCCCCTCACGTCTGCGGATCCTCGTGCACAACCTGCCCGAGCGCCCGGTGATCGACACCCAGGTGCAGGAGCAGCTGATCGTCGAGCTCTACTCGAAGTAGCAGGGCTCACGGTCCCGGGCGGTGCGGCGCAGTATGCGCCGCACCGCCCGTACCCTTGAAGCCTCGGCATCAAATAGTGGGTGCCGAAGACTGGAGGCCTTACCTCATGCTGATCGCTCAGCGCCCCTCGTTGGCCGAAGAGGTCGTCGACGAGTTCCGTTCCCGGTTCGTGATCGAGCCGCTGGAGCCGGGCTTCGGCTACACCCTCGGCAATTCGCTCCGCCGCACGCTCCTCTCCTCGATTCCGGGTGCCGCTGTCACCTCGGTCCGGATCGACGGCGTCCTGCACGAGTTCACCACCGTGCCGGGTGTCAAGGAGGACGTCACCGACCTCATCCTGAACATCAAGTCCCTGGTCGTCTCCTCGGAGCACGACGAGCCGGTCGTGATGTACCTGCGCAAGCAGGGTCCGGGTGTGGTCACCGCCGCCGACATCGCGCCTCCGGCCGGTGTCGAGGTGCACAACCCCGATCTGGTGCTGGCCACTCTGAACGGCAAGGGCAAGCTGGAGATGGAGCTGACCGTCGAGCGCGGTCGCGGCTACGTCTCGGCCGTGCAGAACAAGCAGCAGGGCCAGGAGATCGGCCGTATTCCGGTCGACTCGATCTACAGCCCGGTGCTCAAGGTCAGCTACAAGGTCGAGGCGACCCGTGTCGAGCAGCGCACCGACTTCGACAAGCTGGTCGTCGATGTCGAGACCAAGCCCGCGATGCGTCCTCGTGACGCGGTGGCCTCGGCCGGCAAGACGCTGGTCGAGCTGTTCGGTCTCGCCCGCGAGCTGAACGTCGACGCCGAGGGCATCGACATGGGCCCGTCCCCGACGGACGCCGCCCTGGCGGCGGACCTCGCGCTCCCGATCGAGGAGCTCGAGCTCACCGTCCGTTCCTACAACTGCCTCAAGCGCGAGGGCATCCACTCCGTGGGTGAGCTCGTGGCGCGTTCCGAGGCCGACCTGCTCGACATCCGCAACTTCGGTGCGAAGTCGATCGACGAGGTCAAGGCGAAGCTGGCCGGCATGGGCCTGGCCCTGAAGGACAGCCCGCCCGGATTCGACCCGACCTCCGCCGCCGACACCTTCGGTGCGGACGACGACGCCGACGCCGGCTTCGTCGAGACCGAGCAGTACTGATCAGACTGCCCCCGGGCGTCCGCCTGGGGGGCCCTGACACCGGTACCTGACACGGCCGGTGCAGATCAGAGGAGAAACACCATGCCGAAGCCCGCCAAGGGTGCCCGTCTGGGCGGCAGCGCCGCGCACGAGCGTCTGCTTCTCGCGAACCTCGCGAAGTCGCTGTTCGAGCACGGCCGCATCACCACCACCGAGGCCAAGGCGCGCCGTCTGCGTCCGGTCGCGGAGCGCCTGATCACCAAGGCGAAGAAGGGCGACATCCACAACCGTCGCCTGGTGCTGCAGACGATCACGGACAAGAGCATCGTCCACACGCTCTTCACCGAGATCGCCCCGCGGTACGAGAACCGCCCGGGTGGTTACACCCGCATCACCAAGATCGGTAACCGTCGCGGCGACAACGCGCCGATGGCCGTCATCGAGCTGGTGGAGGCGCTGACCGTGGCCCAGCAGGCCACGGGCGAGGCGGAGGCCGCGACCAAGCGCGCGGTCAAGGAGGCCGAGACCAAGACCGAGGCTCCGGCCGACGTCGAGGACAAGGCCGAGGCCACCGAGGCTCCGGCCGAGGAGTCCAAGGACGCCTGACGTCCCGACCGGACGGGCCCGCACCCAGATCGCTGGGAGCGGGCCCGTCCGCGTGTTTGAGAGGATCTGCGGGTGAGTGTGGCGAGCGATGACGTGGAGCCCGGGTACGTCCGGGTGCGGCTGGACCTGGCGTACGACGGGGCCGAGTTCTCCGGGTGGGCGAAGCAGCGCAGCAGGCGGACCGTGCAGGGGGAGCTGGAGTCGGCCCTCCAGACGGTGCTGCGGCTGCCCGACCCGGTCGACCTGACGGTCGCCGGGCGTACGGACGCCGGTGTGCACGCCAGGGGGCAGGTCGCGCACGTCGACCTGCCCGAGGAGGTCTGGGAGCTGGAGGGCGGCAGACTCCTGCGCCGGCTGGCCGGACGGCTGCCCTGGGACGTACGGGTGTGGAGGGTCTCGCGGGCCCCGGCCGGCTTCGACGCGCGCTTCTCCGCGATCTGGCGCCGGTACGCCTACCGGGTCGGCGACCACCAGGGCGGGGTCGACCCCCTGCTGCGGGGGCACGTGCTGTGGCACGACCGGCCGGTGGACGTCGACCTGATGAACGAGGCGGCGCGCAAGCTCCTCGGCGAGCACGACTTCGCGGCCTACTGCAAGAAGCGGGAGGGCGCGACGACCATCCGCACCCTCCTGGAGCTGCACTGGGAGCGGGACGCCTCGGGGCTGGCCGTGGCGACCGTACGCGCGGACGCCTTCTGCCACAACATGGTGCGCGCCCTGGTCGGATCGATGCTGCTGGTCGGGGACGGCCACCGGCCGGCCGGCTTTCCCGGCGAGGTGCTGGCGGGACGGGTGCGGCACTCGGCGGTCAACGTGGTGCGGCCGCACGGGCTGACCTTGGAGGAGGTCGGCTACCCGGCGGACGAACTGCTGGCCGCACGCAACCGCGAGGCCCGCAACATGCGTACCCTGCCGCTGCCGCGCGCCTGAGGGGCGGGCCCGCCGGCCCGGCCCCTGCGGGCCCGCGCCGCTCATCTGCGGCGGCGCAGTGCCGTGACCACCTGGATGAGGACGTAGCCGGAGCCCAGGGAGGTCAGCACCAGGGGGACCGGGCGGAACCGGTCGTGGAAGGCGCCCCACCAGGAGAAGCAGGCGGCGGGGGCGAGAAGCAGCAGGTACAGCGCCCGGGTCGCCCACCAGCGGCCCGGCAGGCGCACCGCGGTGCCCCGCGGGGAGAGCGGCATCGCGCCGTCCTCCGTGGTGAGGGTGTCCCTGACCCCGGAGAGGAAGCCGCGCGGGGCGAGCACCCGGGCGCCGGGCAGCCCGTCGAGCGCCGCGGGACGCTCCCCGAAGCCCTCCGGCAGCGCCGGCAGGCCCAGTGCCGTCACCGTGTCCGCGAGCCGCCGCCCGGGGGCGTCCATGCCGCGCAGCAGTGCGGTGAGGGGCCGTGCGTCGCGGACGCCGTAGGCCGTGGCGAGGGCGGCGGCCGTGGCACCGGCGGCCTCCAGGGACGGTACGGGCGCCCCCGGTGCCCATTCGTGCGCGGCGACCTTCCTGCCCTTGGCGTACAGCGTGATCCCGTACCGGTCGCCCGAGCGCTGGAGGACGACCGCGGGCCACTTCTCGCCCGCCGTGAACAGGTCGACCACCCCCGCCAGGCTGCCCTCCCCGGTCAGCTCGACATGGGTGAAACCCGCTCCCGCCGGGGCCAGCCGCAGCCCGGTCCGGCACAGCAGAGCCGCCTGCGCGACGGCGGTCAGGGAAGCGGACGCCACCGCCAGGGTGCGCGGCGCCCAGTCGGAGGCGCCGGCGGGGACGGGGACGGCGGGCGGGGTGCCGAAGAACGGGGTGCGGGTGGCGACCTGCATGCGCACCGCGGTGCGGAAGTCCAGGAACTGCCGGCGGGGGTCGGCGCCCAGGTAGGACCAGGGGAAGCCGGTGGCGTGCACGCCGATCTCACGGAAGACGCGCAGGGCCTCCTGCCAGCGGCCCGCGCGCGCCAGCATCAGCGCCAGGTGGTTGCGGAACCCCGCCGCCTCCGGGTCGCCGGGGTCGTACCAACCGGACAGCTCCAGGGCGCGGTCGAGGGCGGCCGTGACGCGGGCCGGCTCGATCGCGTCCGCGCCGGAGGCGTCGCCGGCGGCGGGCCCGCCCGCGACGATCTCGTACTCGACGGCGGCGAGCAGCGGCAGCGCGTTGATCTTCGAACCGGGCAGGGCCTCCTCGGCGGCCTGCTCGGCGAAGTCGAACATCTCGCGGTGGGTGCCGTACCACTTGGCGCACAGGTACTGGAGGGCGGAGGCGTGGCAGCCGTAGTGGTGCGGGGCGCGCTCGACGGCCTCGGTCCAGTACGCGTCGAAGATCTCCCGCGAGGACTGCATGCCGCGCGCGTGGGTGAGGGCGACGCGCCACGGCACGGGGTCGGCGGGGTTGAGCTCGGCGGCGGCGCCGATCACCGGCACCGCGTCCTTGAGCAGGGTGAAGAAGGCCTTGAACTGCTCCGGGGAGACCTCCGAGGCGCGGGCGCCGCCGCGTATCTCCCAGGCCTGGTGGATGCACAGGTCGGCCTTGACCAGCGCCGCGTCCGGATCGTCGGGCGCGGCGGCGAGCCAGGCGTCCAGCCAGCCGGGGTTGTGGAGGGCGAACTGCGCCAGTTCGGAGACGTAGGTGTCGCGCAGCTCCCACTGGCAGCCCAGCCGGGTCGCGGACAGCAGCTCCCGGGCGGGCCCGTGGTCGCCGGTGCCGGCCGCGGCGAGCGCGCCGCGCAGCGGGACGTCGGGTACGTCCAGGACGACGGCCTCGTCCGGTGGCAGGCCGGCGCCGACGGCGGCGCCGTGGCGGAGCATGCGGGGCAGGGTCAGCAGCGTACGCAGGGAGGGCATGCCGTTCCGGGTCCGGGTGGGGTGGGGTCAGTTGGCCGGTGAGGCGGCCTCGGAGGCCATCGCGGCGTCGGCCTGGTCCCTGCCGCGCTGGACGATGCGGTTGAAGGCGTAGTTGAAGCCGTCCTGGCCGGCCTGCCGGGAGGCGGTGTCGGCGCCGGTGGCCGCCTTGCCGCTCTTGGGGCCGGAGATGGTGAAGTACGCGTAGCGGCCCACGGCGCCCGACTTGGACCAGCACTTCACGGCGTGGCAGAAGTCGGCGACGCCGCCGCCGTTCAGCGGGCGCACGAACTTGTTGGCCTTGGCCAGCTTCTTCGCGGAGGCCGCGTCCTTGAACACGGCCACGCCGACGGTCACCGCGGAGCCACCGCGGGTGTACGTCACGCGCATCATGCGGGTGCAGCCGCCTCGGGTGAGGGCGGCGGCCAGCGAGCCGGTCGCGGCGTCGGCGCAGTCGCGGTTGTCCTTGGAGGCGCTCTTCACGTAGGAGCGGCCGCCGGAGTAGTCCAGCTTCTTGCCGGGGAAGAGGGTGCCCGCGCCGAGCGGGGCGGTGTCCTTGGCGGCGGTGGAGAGGAAGTCGAGCGGGCCGTAGGTCGGGCCGGGGGAGACCTCGGAGAAGGAGGGCTCGGGGGGCAGGGCGACCTCGGAGGAGGGGGCCGAGGCGGTCACGGTGGGGGAGGGGCCGGGGCTGCCGCCGGAGCTGACCACGGCGACCGCGACGATCCCGGCGACGGCGGCGGCGGCGAGGACGCCGCCGCCTATGAACAACAGCCGGCGGCGTCTGGCGCCGGCCTCCGCCTCGTCGGCGAGCGCCGACCAGTCCGGCTCCTCGGCGGCGCGCGGCGCGGGCTGCGGCTGCGCGGGGCCCCGGGTGCCCTGGCCGGGCTGCGGTGGCGACCAGTCGGCCGGCGGGGTCCAGGCGGGCTGCTGGGGCTGGTGGTCGGGGCCCCCGACGACCTGGCCGCGGAGTACCTGGCGTTGTTCCCCGGGGGTGCCCGGGACGCCTTGCTGTCCCGGCGGTGCGGTCCATCCCTGGTCGGGGTTGTACGGCTGCTGCGGCCCGTCAGTCATGGCGCGGAGTCTATAGAGGAGAAAACCCGTTTGGCGGCTGGCGACCGCGCTACGAGAATCCACTGCATGGGACATGTCGACGTTGCGCATCTGGAGTACTACCTGCCGGACGGCCGGGTGTTGCTGGGCGACGTCTCGTTCCGGGTGGGCGAGGGCGCCGCAGTGGCCCTCGTCGGGGCGAACGGCGCCGGCAAGACGACCCTGCTGCGGCTGATCTCCGGTGAGTTGAAGCCGCACGGCGGCACGGTCACGGTGAGCGGCGGACTGGGTGTCATGCCGCAGTTCGTCGGCTCGGTGCGGGACGACCGCACCGTGCGGGACCTGCTGGTGTCCGTCGCGCCGCCGCGGATCCGCGAGGCCGCGGCGGCCGTCGACGCCGCCGAGCTGGAGATCATGGCGCAGGACGACGAGGCCGCCCAGCTGGCCTACGCGCAGGCGCTCAGCGACTGGGCCGAGGCCCGCGGCTACGAGGCCGAGACGGTCTGGGACATGTGCACCACGGCGGCGCTGGGCGTCCCGTACGAGCGGGCCCAGTGGCGCGAGGTGCGGACGCTGTCGGGCGGCGAGCAGAAGCGGCTGGTGCTGGAGGCGCTGCTGCGCGGCACCGACGAGGTGCTGCTGCTGGACGAGCCGGACAACTACCTCGACGTCCCCGGGAAGCGCTGGCTGGAGGAGCAGCTGCGGCAGACCAGGAAGACGGTGCTGTTCGTCTCCCACGACCGGGAGCTCCTGGCGCGCTCCGCCGAGAAGATCGTCAGCGTGGAACCCGGGCCGGCCGGCTCGGACGTGTGGGTGCACGGCGGCGGCTTCGCCACGTACCACGAGGCGCGGCGCGAACGCTTCGCCCGCTTCGAGGAACTGCGGCGGCGCTGGGAGGAGGAGCACGCCCGGCTGAAGAAGCTCGTGCTGACCCTCCGTCAGCAGGCGGCGATCAGTCCCGACATGGCCTCCCGCTACCGGGCCGCGCAGACCCGGCTGCGGAAGTTCGAGGAGGCGGGGCCGCCGCAGGAGCCGCCGCGCGAGCAGGACATCCGCATGCGGCTGTCCGGCGGGCGGACCGGCATGCGCGCCGTCACCTGTCGGCGGCTCGAGCTGACCGGACTGATGAAGCCGTTCGACCTGGAGGTCTTCTACGGGGAGCGGGTGGCCGTCCTCGGTTCGAACGGCTCGGGCAAGTCGCACTTCCTGCGGCTGCTGGCGGGTGACCCCGGTGTGCGGCACACGGGGGAGTGGAAGCTGGGCGCGCGGGTCGTGCCCGGGCACTTCGCGCAGACGCACGCGCATCCGGAGCTCATGGGGCGCACCCTCGTCGACATCCTGTGGACGGAGCACGCGCGCGACCGCGGCAAGGCGATGTCCGCCCTGCGGCGCTACGAGCTCGACCGGCAGGGCGACCAGCGCTTCGACCAGCTGTCGGGCGGGCAGCAGGCGCGCTTCCAGATCCTGCTGCTGGAGCTGGCGGGGGCGACGGCGCTGCTGCTGGACGAGCCGACCGACAACCTGGACCTGGAGTCGGCGGAGGCCCTTCAGGAGGGGCTGGAGGCGTACGACGGGACCGTGCTCGCGGTCACGCACGACCGCTGGTTCGCCCGCAGCTTCGACCGGTACCTGGTCTTCGGCGCGGACGGGCTCGTCCGGGAGGTGCCGGAACCGGTGTGGGACGAGACACGGGTCGTGCGGGAGCGCTGACCGGGGGGCCCGCGGACGGGCGCAGGGGCGGGGACGGAGGGCGCGGGCGCGACCCCGCACCGGCTGTTTTGACCCGAACGGGCAGGCGCGGGTATTCTGCAGGTTCGTTATGCGTATTGGCTTGCTCGTTCTCACGTGAGAGGCCGCTACGCCGGTCCACCGGGCCGATGACCAGCGTTCGCCTCGCGGTTGCGTCACCGCAGGGCGACAGGGCTGTCGTGATCGTCCGGGTGGCCTTGTCAGTACCCACTCACTGAAGAAGCGAAGGCTACGACCGTGCGTACGTTCAGCCCCAAGCCCGGCGATGTCCAGCGCCAGTGGCACGTCATTGACGCGCAGGACGTCGTCCTGGGCCGTCTGGCGTCCCAGACCGCGTCCCTCCTCCGGGGCAAGCACAAGCCGATTTATGCGCCTCACGTCGACACCGGTGACTTCGTCATCATCATCAACGCCGACAAGGTGCACCTCTCCGGCAACAAGAAGCAGCAGAAGCTCGCCTACCGCCACTCGGGTTTCCCGGGCGGTCTGCGTTCCGTCCGCTACGACGAGCTGCTCGACAAGAACCCCGAGAAGGCCATCGAGAAGGCTGTCAAGGGCATGCTGCCCAAGAACAGCCTGGGCCGCCAGATGCTCTCGAAGCTGAAGGTGTACGCGGGTGCCGAGCACCCGCACGGCGCCCAGCAGCCCGTGCCGTTCGAGATCAGCCAGGTCGCGCAGGGCTAGTCCCGGCCACCATCACACAGAAAGCATCTGAGGAGAATCGTGGCCGAGACCACCGCTGAGACCCCTCTCGTCGAAGACGGCGAGATCGTGGAGACCATCGAGATCCCGGAGGAGTACACCTCCGAGTCCCTCGCGTCCCGCTTCGGCGAGCCCCAGCCGGCCGCCGGCACGGGCCGCCGCAAGGAGTCCATCGCCCGAGTCCGCATCATCCCGGGCTCCGGCAAGTGGACCATCAACGGTCGCACCCTGGAGGAGTACTTCCCCAACAAGGTGCACCAGCAGGAAGTCAACGAGCCGTTCAAGATCCTTGAGCTCGACGGCCGTTACGACGTCATCGCCCGCATCAACGGCGGCGGCATCTCCGGCCAGGCCGGTGCGCTGCGCCTGGGTGTCGCCCGTGCGCTGAACGAGGCGGACGTGGACAACAACCGCGGCCCGCTCAAGAAGGCCGGGTTCCTGACCCGCGACGCCCGCGAGATCGAGCGCAAGAAGGCCGGTCTGAAGAAGGCCCGCAAGGCGCCGCAGTACAGCAAGCGCTAAGCATCACGGGCGCTGCACTGCACGTACGCCCCGGAGGCACTTTGTGCGTCTCCGGGGCGTACGCATTCCGGGGGGTATAGACGTATAACCGGATGAACGCCCGACGGGTACGGGGCGGAGCACGGCAACATCTCGGAGGAAAACGTGGGACGACTCTTCGGTACGGACGGTGTGCGCGGTGTCGCGAACGCGGATCTGACGGCCGAGCTCGCGCTCGGACTGTCGGTCGCGGCGGCGCATGTGCTCGCCGAGGCGGGGACGTTCGAGGGCCACAAGCCGGTGGCCGTGGTGGGACGGGATCCGCGAGCGTCCGGAGAGTTCCTGGAGGCCGCGGTGGTGGCCGGGCTCGCCAGCGCCGGCGTGGACGTGCTGCGGGTGGGCGTACTGCCGACCCCGGCTGTGGCCTACCTCACCGGCGCGCTCGGCGCGGACCTGGGCGTGATGCTCTCCGCGAGCCACAACCCGATGCCCGACAACGGCATCAAGCTCTTCGCCCGGGGCGGCCACAAGCTCGCGGACGAACTCGAGGACCGCATCGAGTCCGTCTACGACGAGCACCGCACCGGTGCCCCCTGGGACCGCCCCACCGGCGCCGGCGTGGGCCGTGTGCGCGAGTACGACGAGGGCTTCGACCAGTACGTCGCCCACCTGATCGCCGTCCTGCCGAACCGTCTGGACGGACTGAAGATCGTCCTGGACGAGGCCCACGGCGCCGCGGCGCGTGTCTCGCCCGAGGCCTTCGCCCGGGCCGGCGCCGAGGTGATCACCATCGGCGCCCAGCCGGACGGCCTCAACATCAACGACGGCTGCGGCTCCACCCACCTGGACCTGATCAAGGCCGCCGTCCACGACCACGGCGCGGACCTCGGCATCGCCCACGACGGCGACGCCGACCGCTGCCTGGCCGTGGACCACCTGGGGAACGAGGTCGACGGCGACCAGATCCTGGCCGTGCTGGCCCTCGCCCTGCGCGAGGCGGACCGGCTGCGCAAGAACACCGTCGTCGGCACCGTCATGTCGAACCTGGGCTTCAAGCTCGCCATGGAGCGCGAGGGCATCGACCTCGTCCAGACCGGCGTCGGCGACCGCTACGTGTTGGAGTCGATGAAGGAGCACGGTTACGCGCTCGGCGGCGAGCAGTCCGGCCACGTGATCATCCTCGACCACGCCACCACCGGCGACGGCACCCTCACCGGCCTCATGCTGGCCGCCCGGGTCGCGTCCACCGGCCGTTCGCTGGCCGAGCTGTCCGCCGTCATGGAGCGGCTGCCGCAGATCCTGATCAACGTGCGGGACGTCGACAGGAGCCGCGTCGAGTCCTCCACCGAGCTGGCCGCCGCCGTGGCCGAGGCGGAGGCCGAGCTCGGCACCACCGGCCGGGTGCTGCTGCGCCCCTCCGGCACCGAGCCGGTGGTCCGCGTCATGGTCGAGGCCGCCGACATCGACCACGCCCGCTCCGTGGCAAGCAGGCTCGCCGACGTCGTGAAGTCCGCACTCGGCTAGGCCGCCCCAGCGCCGACGACGCCGCCCGCCCGGACTTCCGGGCGGGCGGCGTCGTACGTCCGGGGGTGAGGCGCTCAGAGCTTGCGCAGGGAGAGCTTCTGCACCTTGTGGTCGGGGCCCTTGCGCAGGACCAGGGTGGCCCGGCCGCGGGTCGGGAGCACGTTCTCCAGCAGGTTGGGCTGGTTGATGGCGCGCCAGGTGTGGCGGCCGTACTCCATGGCCTCCTCCTCGGAGACCTCGGTGTAGCGGTGGAAGTACGACAGGGGGTTCTGGAAGGCGGTCTCGCGCAGCTTGCGGAAGCGCGCCAGATACCACTGCTCGATGTCCTCGGTGCGCGCGTCCACGTACACGCTGAAGTCGAAGTAGTCGGCGAGCGCGACCCGGGTGCGGCCGTCCTCGCCCGGCAGGGCGGGCTGCAGGACGTTCAGGCCCTCGACGATGAGGATGTCCGGCCGCCGGACCACCAGCTCCTCGTCCGGCACGATGTCGTAGATCAGGTGCGAGTAGACGGGCGCGCGGACCTCGTCCTTGCCGGCCTTCACGTCGGCCACGAAACGCGTCAGGGCGCGCCGGTCGTACGACTCGGGGAAGCCCTTGCGGGACATCAGCCCGCGGCGCTGGAGCTCGGCCTTGGGCAGCAGGAATCCGTCGGTGGTGACCAGTTCCACCCGCGGGTGCTCCGGCCAGCGGGCGAGCAGCGCCTGCAGGATGCGCGCGGTGGTCGACTTGCCGACCGCGACGCTGCCGGCGACGCCGATGACGAAGGGCGTACCGGTCTGCGAGCCGTGGCCCTCGCCGGTGTCGTCGAGGAAGGTGTTGACCGCGCCGCGCAGGCCGTGGGTGGCGCCGACGTAGAGGTTGAGCAGCCGCGACAGCGGCAGGTAGACGTCGATCACCTCCTCCAGGTCGATGACGTCGCCGAGGCCGCGCAGCCGTTCGACCTCCTCGGCGGTGAGCGGCAGGGGCGTGCGGTCGCGCAGCGCGCTCCACTCGGCCCGCGTCAGGTCGACGTACGGCGTGGGCTCGGCGCGGCGGCGCGTCGGGTGGGGGGAAATGGTCGGCGGCACGGATTCATTGTTGCGCCGGGATGAACAGCGCTCACGTCGGGGTCGTCCGACCGCCGCCGGAGCCCTCGTCAGCGGAATGTCAGCCCGTTGTCAGTGGCGTCCGGGACAGTGGTGCGCAACGGAACAACACCGAGCGAACCACGACGGGGAGGACATCGCGGATGAGTTACGCGATCCAGGCGGAGGGCCTGGTCAAACGCTTCAAGGAGACCACAGCCCTGGCCGGCGTGGACCTGGCCGCGCGCAGCGGCACGGTGCTCGGCGTGCTCGGCCCCAACGGGGCGGGGAAGACCACGGCGGTGCGCATCCTGGCCACCCTGCTGCGGCCGGACGCCGGCCGGGCCCTCGTCGGCGGCCACGACGTGGTGCGGGAGGCCGGCGCCGTGCGCGCCCTGGTCGGGCTCACCGGGCAGTACGCGGCCGTGGACGAGATGCTCACCGGCCACGAGAACCTGCTGCTGATCGCCCGGTTGCTGGGCCTGCCCCGCCGCGAGGCCCGCGCCCGGGCGACGCGGCTGCTGGAGGAGTTCCGGCTCGCCGACGCCGGCGGCCGCGCCGCCAAGACGTACTCCGGCGGCATGCGGCGGCGCCTGGACCTGGCCGCCAGCCTGGTCGGCCGGCCGCGGGTGCTCTTCCTCGACGAGCCCACCACCGGCCTGGACCCGCACAGCCGCAACGAGCTGTGGGACATCGTCCGCGGCCTGGTGGGGGACGGTACGACGGTGCTGCTGACCACCCAGTACCTGGAGGAGGCCGACCAGCTCGCCGACGACATCGCGGTCATCGACCGCGGCCGGGTGATCGCCGAGGGCACCCCCGACGGGCTCAAGGAGCAGGTCGGCGGGCAGGTGCTGCAGGTGCGGCCGATGTCCGCGCAGGAGCTGGAGAAGGTCCACGCGATGGTCTCGTCGGTCGCCGGGCCCGCCACGAAGACCGAGTCCGGCCTGGTCACCGCTCCGGTCAACGACCCGGAGCTGATGCCCGCCGTCGTACGGCGGCTGGACGAGGCGGGGGTGCGGGTGAGCGAACTCACGCTGCGCCGCTCCAGCCTCGACGAGGTGTTCCTGTCCCTGACCGGGCACCGCGCGGTGGAGGAGACGACGACGGACGAGGACAAGACGGAGGCCCTGGTATGAGCGCCGTGACCGTGGACGTGATGCCGGCCGCCAAGGTCCGGCCCTGGGACGGGCTGCAGCAGACCTGCACCCTCGCCTGGCGCAACCTGGTGCAGATCAAGCACAACCCGATGGAACTGATGGACCTCAGCGTCCAGCCCATCATGTTCGTGCTGCTCTTCACCTACGTCTTCGGCGGCCAGATGGCCGGCTCACCGGACGCCTACCTGCAGTACGCGCTGCCCGGGATCATCGTGCAGAACGCCCTCTTCGCGACCATGAACACCGCGATGGGCCTCAACATCGACCTCACCAAGGGTGTGCTGGACCGGCTGCGCTCACTGCCGATCGCCCGCTCAGCGCCGCTGATGGGGCGGGTCGTGGCCGACCTCGGCAAGCAGCTGTGGTCGCTGCTGCTGATGCTGGGCCTGGGCATGCTCATGGGCTTCGACGTGGACGGCGGCGTGGCCGGCGTGCTGGGCGCGGCGGGCCTGCTGCTGGCCTTCGCGGTCGCCATGTCCTGGATGACGCTGCTGATCGGGATGCTGGTCTCCGAGCCCGAGAAGGTGATGACCTTCGGATTCGTCCTGGTCATGCCGCTCACCTTCACCTCCAGCGCCTTCGTGCGGGCCGACACCATGCCCGGCTGGCTCAGGGCGTGGGCGGACGTGAACCCGGTCACCCGCCTGGCCGACGCTGTTCGGGGTCTGATGACGGGATCCGGTGCGGTCGCCGGACCGGTCATGTGGTCGCTGCTGTGGGCCGCGGGGATCGCGGTGGTCTTCGTCCCGCTGGTCATGCGCGCCTACCGCGCGCGCAGTTGAACGCACGCCCCGGGATGCCCCGGACCGTCCCGGTCCGGGGCCTTGCGGCGTTCTCCGTCGGATTCGACGTCCGCCCTTCGCCGCCTAGAGTTCTCCTCATGTGCGGAATCGTTGGTTACGTGGGCGGCCAGTCCGCCCTCGACGTTGTCATCGCGGGTCTGAAGCGGCTCGAGTACCGGGGCTACGACTCGGCGGGTGTCGCCGTCCTCGCCGACGGCGGCCTGGCCTCGGCCAAGAAGGCCGGCAAGCTCGCCAACCTGGAGAAGCTGCTGGACGAGCGCCCGCTGCCGGCCGGCCTCGCCGGCCTCGGGCACACCCGCTGGGCCACCCACGGCGGTCCCACGGACGCCAACGCGCACCCGCACCTGGACAACGCGGGCCGGGTCGCCGTCGTCCACAACGGCATCATCGAGAACTTCGCCGCCCTGCGCGCCGAACTCGCCGAGCGCGGCCACGACCTGCTCTCCGAGACCGACACCGAGGTCGTCTCCCACCTCCTCGCCGAGGCCTACTCCTCCATCGGGGACCTCGCCGAGGCGATGCGCCAGGTCTGCGGCCGCCTCGAAGGCGCCTTCACCCTGGTGGCCGTGCACGCCGACGAGCCGGACGTCGTGGTCGGCGCCCGCCGCAACTCCCCGCTCGTCGTGGGCGTCGGCGACGGCGAGAACTTCCTCGCCTCCGATGTCTCGGCCTTCATCGCGTACACCCGCGACGCCATCGAACTCGGCCAGGACCAGGTCGTCGAACTGCGCCGCGAGGGGGTCACCGTCACGGACTTCGAGGGCAAGCCCGCCGACGTCCGGCCGTACCACATCGACTGGGACGCCTCCGCCGCCGAGAAGGGCGGCTACGACTACTTCATGCTCAAGGAGATCGCCGAGCAGCCCAAGGCCGTCGCCGACACGCTGCTGGGCCGGATCGACGCGAGCGGCCTGCTGACCCTCGACGAGGTGCGCATCCCCGCCGCCGTGCTGCGCGAGATCGACAAGATCGTCATCGTCGCCTGCGGCACCGCCTTCCACGCGGGCATGATCGCCAAGTACGCGATCGAGCACTGGACCCGCATCCCCTGCGAGGTCGAGCTCGCCAGCGAGTTCCGCTACCGCGACCCGATCCTGGCCCCCCGCACGCTGGTGGTCGCCATCAGTCAGTCCGGCGAGACCATGGACACCCTCATGGCCCTGCGGCACGCCCGCGAGCAGGGCTCCAAGGTGCTGGCCATCTGCAACACCAACGGCTCCACCATCCCGCGCGAGTCCGACGCGGTGCTCTACACGCACGCCGGCCCCGAGGTCGCCGTCGCCTCCACCAAGGCGTTCCTCACCCAGGTCGTCGCCTGCTACCTCGTCGCCCTCTACCTGGGCCAGGTGCGCGGCACGAAGTGGGGCGACGAGATCCTCGCCGTCATCCGCGAGCTCTCCCAGATCTCCCGAAAGGTCGAGCAGGTCCTGGAGACCATGGAGCCGGTCCGCGAACTGGCCCGCTCCCTCAAGGACAAGAACACCGTCCTCTTCCTCGGCCGCCACGTGGGCTACCCCGTGGCCCTGGAGGGCGCGCTCAAGCTCAAGGAACTCGCCTACATGCACGCCGAGGGCTTCGCCGCCGGCGAGCTCAAGCACGGCCCCATCGCGCTGATCGAGGAGGACCTCCCGGTCGTCGTGGTCGTGCCGTCGCCGCGCGGACGCTCGGTGCTGCACGACAAGATCGTCTCCAACATCCAGGAGATCCGGGCCCGCGGCGCGCGCACCATCGTCATCGCGGAGGAGGGCGACGAGTCCGTCGTCCCCTACGCCGACCACCTGGTGCGGGTCCCGCAGACCCCGACGCTGCTGCAGCCGCTGGTCGCGACCGTGCCGCTGCAGGTCTTCGCGTGCGAACTGGCCACGGCCCGCGGGAACGAGGTCGACCAGCCGCGGAACCTCGCGAAGTCCGTCACGGTCGAGTGATCACGCCGTGATCATCGGGGTGGGCATCGACGTCGCGGAGATCGACCGCTTCGAGCGGTCCCTGGAGCGCACGCCCGGCCTGGCCGAGCGGCTCTTCCTTCCCGGCGAACTCCACCTCCCCAGCGGGGCCCGCCGGGGCAGCGCCTCCCTCGCGGCGCGGTTCGCCGCGAAGGAGGCGGTGGCGAAGGCGCTGGGGGCGCCCGGGGGGCTGCACTGGTCGGACGCGGAGGTCGTCACGGAGGATTCGGGGCAGCCGCGGCTTGTCGTCCGGGGGACGGTGGCGGCACGGGCGGAGCAGTTGGGGGTACGGGCGTTCCACATCTCCCTCAGCCACGATGCGGGGGTCGCGTCGGCGGTGGTCATCGCGGAGGGGTGACCCGTTCCGGGGTGCGTTCTGTGGGGCCCGGCTGTTGTGTGCGGGTCGTCTGCGCCTGCGGCGGGCATCCCCCGCCCTCCTGCCCGATTGCCCGGCGCGGTTGGTGCGGGCCTGCGCGCGTGCGTGGTGGGCCGGGGGCGGGGCCTCCGGGGCTGGGCATTCTGTACCGCATATTTATGTGCATGACGGGCGGTCCAGGTTCTTGCCGTCTGTGCCGCACAACAAATACACGTCAGCGTCCAGAACGCCCACCCCTACGACCCCGCCCCCTCCGTATCGCGGGCGACCAACGGCCGGAGGGGGGGTGATGGGGGGCGCCCCTCCCCACACCGCCGGGAGCTGCCTTCAGCAGGGGGTCCCCCGGTCGGAGGCCGAGCGAGGGTGCGCGCACCCGTGGCCGGGGGTGGCACCTCCCAGTGGACGGCTGGCGCACCTCACCCACCGGTGCTCGCAGGGCTTGCCTGTGTCACGGCGACGCCTAAGGTCGCCAGGCGGCAGATCGCGACGATTGCCGATGGGGGACGACCCCTGACCTCCGGCGGGCGGCCGACTCGCAACCAGGTTCAGCCTTGGAACCACACCGCCCGCACCGAACCAGCCCGCCCCTGACCGAAGGCCGAAAAAGGGCAGGAACACGCACACAACAACAGGCCGCTCAGCAGAGCGATCAGCGCCCGCGCGCCCTTCCGCCGGCATCAGCCCGAGCGCCCCGAAAGCCCCCCTGGCCCAGGGCGCCTGACGGCCGTGGGCGTTCAGTGAGACGGGTGCGGCAACCCCGGACCGCGCTCTACCCCCCTCCGGCCGTCGGTCGCTCACGGATTCGGAGGGGGTGGGGTCGTAGGGGTGGATGTTCTGGACGCTGCGGGATATTTGTGTGCGGCATCCGGGGCTCGGACTTGGACCGCCCGTCATGCACGTAAATAACCCAGTCCAGGACGTGCAGCCCCGGAGGCCCCGCCCCGGCCCACCACGCACGCGCGAGGCGGTCACTGACCGCGCCGGGCAATCGGGAGGGAGGGCGGGAGAACCGCCCGCCGCAGGCGCAAACAACCCGCACACAACAACCGGGCAGCCCGGGGCACCCGGCCCGCAACCACAACGCACCCGCACACAACCACCGGGCAGCCCGGCGCAGCCGCCCGCAGGCGCAGACAACCCCGCACACAACCAACCGGCCGCAACCACAACCGTGCCGCACACACGCGCGCACCGCGCGCAACCGCGCGCCCGCGGTGGGAACATGGCCGCATGCGGGTGGCGTACAGCGTGGAGACCGTACGGGCGGCGGAGCGGGCGCTCATGGCGCGGGTTCCGGAGGGGGCCCTGATGCAGCGGGCGGCGGCCGGCCTCGCGGCGGCGTGCGCGAACGCGCTCGGCGCCGGGGGCGGGGTCTACGCGGCCCGCGTCGTCGTGCTGACCGGGAGCGGGGACAACGGCGGCGACGCCCTGTACGCGGGGGCGCGCCTGGCGCGGCGGGGGGCGGGGGTGACCGCCGTCCTGCTGGCGCCGCAGAAGGCGCACCGCGGCGGCCTGGCGGCCCTGCGCGCCGCGGGCGGCCGTGCCGTCACCCCGGAGGACGTGGACGCTGTGGCCCTGGTCCACCGCGCCGACCTCGTGCTGGACGGCATCGTGGGCATCGGCGGCAAGGGCGGCCTGCGCCCCGGGGCGGTGCCGCTGGCGGAGGCCGCGCACGCGTCCCGGGCGGTCGTGGTCGCCGTGGACCTGCCCAGCGGTGTGGACGCCGACACCGGCGAGGTCCGGGGCGCGGCGGTGCGCGCGGACATGACGGTGACGTTCGGCACCTACAAGCCGGGCCTGCTCGTGGACCCCGCCGCCGAGCACGCGGGCGCCCTGCGCCTGGTCGACATCGGCCTCGGCCCCGAACTGGACGGCACCCCGCCCGGCCTGGAGGCGCTGCAGCACGCCGACGTCGCCGCCCTGCTGCCGGTCCCGGACGCCGAGAGCGACAAGTACCGGCGCGGGGTGGTCGGCGTCGTCGCGGGCTCGGAGCGCTACCCCGGGGCCGCGGTGCTCGCGGTGGCCGGGGCGCTGCGCGCGGGCGCGGGGGCGGTGCGGTACGTGGGCCCGGGGGCGCAGGCCGTGCTGGCCCGCTTCCCGGAGACGCTGGTGTCGGCGGGGCCGCCGCACAAGGCCGGCCGGGTGCAGGCCTGGGTGGTGGGCCCGGGGCTGGGCGACGGGCCGGAGGCGCGGCGCGCGGTGGACGACGTGCTCGCCTCGGACGTGCCCGTGCTCGTCGACGCGGACGGCCTGCGGCTGCTGGACCGGGCCGTCGTGCGCTCCCGCACCGCGGGCACCGTGCTGACCCCGCACGCGGGGGAGGCTGCGGCGCTGCTCGGCGTGGCCCGCGAGGAGGTGGAGGCGGCGCGGCTGGACCACGTGCGGCGCCTGGCCGACGCCTTCGGGGCGACGGCGCTGCTGAAGGGCTCCACGACGCTCGTCGCGTCCCCGGAGCCGGGGGTACCGGTCCGGGTCAACCCCACGGGGACGTCCTGGCTGGCCACGGCGGGCAGCGGTGACGTGCTCTCCGGGATCACCGGGTCCCTGCTGGCCGCCGGGCTCGCCCCGCGTGACGCGGCCTCGGTCGGTGCCTACCTGCACGGACTGTCGGCGCGGGTCGCCGCGGGCCCGGTGGGCGCGCCGGTCGCCGCGCACGACGTGGCCGCCGCCCTTCCCGGTGCCTGGCGCGACATCAGGTCCTGAGCCGCCGTCAACTGGGCGAAACGGGTGGAGTCCGCCGACGCGGCGTTCCGCCGGGCGGCCGCGGGTCAATTTGTGTGTTCATGGGAACGTATGCCAGAAGTAGGGCCCGGCTGCTCACCGCGGCGGTGATCGCCCTGGCGGGACTCGGTGCGCACACGACGGCCGTCGCGGACGACGGCGACCGGCCGGTGCCGGTCGACCGCCTCGTCCCCGGGGTCCCCTTCGGCCCGGTGGCCTCCCGGCAGGTCGACACCCCCGACCAGGGCGCCCCGCCCCGCCGGATCGGCATGCCGGCCGCCGAGCCCCAGCGCAGCGCCGCGCCCGCCGAGGACGAGGACGAGGACTGGGTGGACCCGCAATTGGTGGAGTTCGTGCCGGCCGAGGACGTCGAGCGGGCCCGGAAGTTCCAGGAGGAGCGGGCGGCGGCGGAGAAGAACGAGGACCCGTACTACGACGAGGGGGACGGGGAGAACCCGGAGGGCGGCGAGTACTGCACGTCCTTCACCGGCCCCTACCAGCGCGAGGCGGAGAAGCGGCTGCGGCTGCCCGTGAACGGCAGCCAGTCCGCGGCCGACTGCGCGGAGATCCGCCGCTTCCAGAAGTCCAGGGGCATCGTCCCCGCCACCGGCTTCGCGGGACCCACCACCTGGGGCTACCTCCGCCTCGACGAGGCCACCACGAAGGGCCCGAACGCCTCGCGCCGCTGCCCGGCCCCGGCCCGGGGCAAGCGCATCGTCTGCATCGACCTCAATCGCCAGCTGCTGTGGGTGCAGAGCAGCAGCACCAAGGTCGTCTTCGGCCCGGTCGCCATCCGCAGCGGCCGCAAGGGCTACCTCACCCGCACCGGCCGCTTCTCCGTCTACTGGCGCCACAAGAACCACGTCTCGGACATCTACGACGCCCCGATGCCCTACAGCCAGTTCTTCAGTGGCGGCCAGGCGATGCACGCCACTCCCGGGAGCGTCTACAAGGCGCCCGGATCGCACGGCTGCATCAACCTCTCCAACCGCAACGCGCGCCTGCTGTGGAACGTCCTGAAGATCCAGGAGGCGGTGTACGTGTGGGGCGCCAAACCCGCCACGTGACGGTGGCACAGGGCCGGCCTGAGACACTGGGCGCGATGGATGAGACGAATCTGCGCGCCCAGGCCACGGTCGACCTCGCCGCCCTGCGGTCCAACGTCGCGGCGCTGCGCGCCCGCGCGCCCCGCTCCGGGCTCATGGCCGTGGTCAAGGCGGACGCCTACGGCCACGGGATGGTGCCGTGCGCCCGGGCCGCTCTGGAGGCGGGCGCCGGCTGGCTGGGCACGGCCACGCCCGAGGAGGCGCTGGCACTGCGCGCGGCCGGGATCACGGCCCCCGTGCTGTGCTGGCTGTGGACGCCGGGCGGGCCGTGGCGGGCCGCCGTGGAGGCGGACGTCGACGTGACGGTCAGCGCGCTGTGGGCGCTGCGCGAGGTCTCGGAGGCCGCCGCGGCCGCGGGCCGGACCGCGCGCGTCCAGCTGAAGGCGGACACGGGCCTGGGCCGCAACGGCGCCCAGCCCGCGGAGTGGCCCGACCTGGTCGCCGCCGCCCGGGCCGCCGAGGCCGAGGGCCTGGTCGAGGTCACCGGACTGTGGTCGCACTTCGCGTGCGCCGACGAGCCCGGTCACCCCTCCATCGCGGCGCAGCTCGCCGTCTTCCGCTCCGCCCTGGAGACCGCCGAGCGCGCCGGACTGCGCCCCGAGGTCCGGCACATGGCGAACTCCCCGGCCACCCTGACCCTGCCCGAGGCGCACTTCGACCTGGTCAGGACCGGCGTGGCGATGTACGGGATCTCGCCGGTCCCGCAGGTCGGCGGCCCGGCCGAGTTCGGGCTGCGGCCGGTGATGACGCTGTCGGCGCGGCTGGCCTCGGCCAAGCGCGTCCCCGGCGGCCACGGGGTCTCGTACGGGCACCACTACACGACGCCCGGCGAGACCACCCTCGCCCTGGTGCCCGTCGGGTACGCCGACGGCGTCCCGCGGCACGCCTCGGGCACCGGCCCGGTGCTGGTGGCGGGCAAGTGGCGGACGGTCGCCGGGCGGGTGGCGATGGACCAGTTCGTGGTCGACCTCGGGGGCGACCGCGCCGACGCCGGTGACGAAGCGGTACTGTTCGGCCCCGGTGACCGCGGTGAGCCGACCGCCGAGGACTGGGCGCGGGCGGCGGGCACCATCGCGTACGAGATCGTCACTCGGATCGGGACCCGGGTGCCGCGCGTCTACGTGGGTACGTAAACGCGTAGCCGAGGGGAAGCAGCGGTACGACCATGACCGAGAGCGGTAAGGCAACGGGGGCGATCGAGGCGGTGGCCGAAGCGGCCGCCGCTTCCGGGCGCTGGCAGCGCGCCGGGATCGTCGGTGCGGCCATCGGCGTCGTGGCGGCGGGCGCCGCCGCCGGTGTGGCGCTGGAGCGGGCCACGGTCGGCCGGGGCATGCGCAAGCGCGCCCGGCTCGCCCTCGACCTGGCCGGGCCCTACGGCTCGCTGCGCGGGATGCCGGGCCGGGCCGTCGCCGAGGACGGCACCGAGCTCTACTACGAGGTCGAGGAGGCGGACCCGGCGGTGGCCGACGCGGCCGTGCCGCCGCGCCGCTGGCAGTTCTTCCGCCGCGGCGGCCAGGCGCCGCCGCTGACCGTGGTCTTCAGCCACGGCTACTGCCTCAACCAGGACTCCTGGCACTTCCAGCGCGCCGCGCTGCGCGGGGCGATACGCGCCGTCTACTGGGACCAGCGCAGCCACGGCCGCTCCGGCCGGGGCAACGACCAGGCGGACGGCGGGCCCGCCACGATCGACCAGCTCGGCCGCGACCTGAAGGCGGTCCTGGACGCCGCCGCGCCGGAGGGCCCGCTGGTGCTCGTCGGGCACTCCATGGGGGGCATGACGGTCATGGCCTTCGCCGACCAGTTCCCCGAGACGGTCGCCGAGCGGGTGGCCGGCTTCGCCTTCGTCGGCACCTCCTCCGGCAAGCTGGCCAGCGTGACGCTGGGTCTGCCGGCGGCGGGCGCCCGGGCCCTGCGGGCGCTGGCGCCGGGGGTGCTGCGGATCCTGGGCACCCAGGTCGACCTGGTGGAGCGGGGGCGCCGGGCGACGGCCGACCTCTTCGCCGGGATCATCAAGCGCTACTCCTTCGGCTCGGACGTGGACCCGGGCGTAGCGCGCTTCGCCGAGCGGATGATCGAGTCGACCCCGATCGACGTCGTCGCCGAGTTCTACCCGGCCTTCACCGAGCACGAGAAGAGCGAGGCCCTGGACGTGCTGGACGGCCTGCCCGGGCTCGTACTGGCCGGGGACAAGGACCTGCTGACGCCCAGTGAGCACAGCAGGTCCATCGCCGAGCGCCTGCCGGACACCGAGCTGGTGGTGGTGCCCGGTGCCGGGCACCTGGTCATGCTGGAGCACCCCGAGCTGGTCAGCACGCACCTGGCCGCGCTGCTCGCCGAGGCGGCCGACGCCTCGCGCGCCCCGGTCCCGCAGGCGCTGCGCGAACTGGCGGTGCCGCCGCCCGCGGGGCCGGGCAGGGCGGACCGGGTGGCCTCCGGCGGCGCGTAGCATTCGGGCACATGGGCATGGAAGCCATCGGCATGGAAGCGATCCGGGTCACGGTCAAGACCCCTGAACAGATGCGCGAGCTGGGGCGCCGTCTCGCGCCGCTGCTGCGCGCCGGCGACCTCGTCGTCCTCAGCGGTGACCTGGGCGCGGGCAAGACCACGCTGACCCGAGGCCTCGGCGAGGGCATGGGCGTCCGCGGCGCGGTGACGTCGCCGACCTTCGTGATCGCGCGGGTGCATCCCTCGCTGTCCGGCGGCCCGGCCCTGGTGCACGTGGACGCGTACCGGCTGGCCGGCGGCCTCGACGAGATGGAGGACCTGGACCTCGACGTCTCGCTGCCGGAGTCGGTGGTCGTGGTCGAGTGGGGCGAGGGCAAGGTCGAGGAGCTCTCCGACGACCGGCTGCAGCTGGTGATCCACCGCGCGGTGGGGGAGGTCGCGGGGAACGGGCAGGAGGACCACGACGTGCGCGAGGTCGTCGTCACCGGCGTCGGCGCGCGCTGGGCCGGTGAGGACCTGGCGGGGCTCGGCGTCTGAGCGCGTAACCGTTCCGACAAGGTGTCGGGAAGATGTTGCGTGCGGCACGTCCCACGTGTTCTTCTGGAGTCCAGGAGCTGGTTAGGGCTGCCTAACCCGACCCCGTCGGACCCAGGAGGCATCCATGTCGGCCCACACGGCCCCGGAGCCGGAGCCGGGTTACTCGGTGCAGGCGCTGCTCGCGGCGTCCGCGGCGGCGAACGCGGTGTGCACCCCGCCGGGGGAGCACGAGGAGCCGGAACCGGACGCGACGCAGGACGAGCCCACGACGCGGCCCCAGGCGGACGCGGCCTGAGCGGGAGCGATCCGTGCTGCCGGGCCGGACCGGCAGCACAGCGGGACGCGGGGTGCCCGCTACCCGCCCGTCGTACGAGCCCCGAGGGCGTTCACTCCTCCGGGGGAAATCAGCGGACGACGACGATCTTGCTGCCGATGGTCGCGAACTTCCACAGCGCCGCGCCGTCCTTCCGCTTCTCGCGGATGCCGCCGGTCTGCTGGCCCGGGGGCGGGGCGTCGGGCAGGGAGCCGTCCTTCGCCGCGCTGAAGCCGATCACCACGCTGTCCACGGTGGTGAACCGCACCACGTTCTCGACGGCCACGCCGTCGCCGCCGACCCCGGTGGCGCTGCGGGAGGCCACGGAGTAGGTACCGGGGGCGGGGTCGACGGTGCCGGGGACGACCACGTAGGTGGTGCGCGCCTTCCCGTCCTCGCCGACCAGCCACACGCGGTCCGAGCGGAGCGAGTACACGACCCTGGTGCCGCTGCCGGAGGCCGCGGGGAGCTCGTTCTTCCTCTCCGGCGAGGGCGAGGCGGAGGCCGCCGCGGTGGTGCCGGTGCCGCCGGCGGCCGCGGGGCGGACGCTCTCGGGCATCTCGTCGGCGGAGCCGGAGGCCTGGACGGCGAGTACGCCGACGGCGGCCAGGGCGGCTGCGGTCAGTCCGGTCACGATCGTCCCTGAACCGATCCTTGCCACGGCTTTCCTCCGGAGGTGGGCGTCACGCTGGGTTGACGTTAGCAGCCGTGCCGCACGGCGACGGGAGCGCCGTCCCGGGCCGCGGCGGCGCCCCCGTCCTGGCGGGGCCACCCCGGTGAACGCCGTAGGCTGAACGCGTGCTGCTGCTTGCCTTCGATACCGCAACCCCCGCCGTGACGGCCGCCCTGCACGACGGCCGGCGCGTGCTCGCAGAGTCGACGGAGATCGACGCGCGACGGCACGGGGAACTGCTGATGCCCGCCGTGGACCGCGTGCTGCGGGAGGCCGGGACCGCGCTGGGCGACGTGACCGGGATCGTGGTCGGCGTCGGCCCCGGCCCGTACACGGGGCTGCGCGTCGGACTGGTGACCGCGGTCTCCTTCGCCGACGTCCTCGGCGTCCCCGTCCACGGGATCTGCACCCTCGACGGACTGGCGTACGCCGCCGGCGTCGAGGGTCCGTTCGTCGTGGCGACGGACGCCCGCCGCAAGGAGGTCTACTGGGCCCGGTACGAGGGCCCGCGGGCCCGGGTGACCGACCCTGCCGTGGACCGGCCCGGCGACATCGCCGACGAGGTCGCCGGGGTGCCCGCGGTCGGCGCCGGCGCCGCCCTCTACCCCGAGGTCTTCACCGACGTCCGGCCGCCCGCCGACCAGTCCGCCGCCGCGCTGGCCGCGCTGGCCGCCGTGAAGCTGGCGGACGGCGAGGACTTCCTCCCCGCGCTGCCGCTCTATCTGCGCCGCCCGGACGCCCAGGTGCCCGCCGGCTACAAGGCGGTCCTGCCGAAGTGACCGCGGTGATGCGCGAGATGCGCTGGTGGGACCTGGACCCGGTGATGGAGCTGGAACACGGGCTCTTCCCGGACGACGCGTGGTCGCGCGGGATGTTCTGGTCCGAACTGGCCGACGCGCGACACCCTTCGGCGACCCGGTACTACCTCGTGGCCGAGGACGGCACCGGACGGGTCGTCGGCTACGCGGGCCTGGCCGCCGTCGGCGGCACCGGCGACGTGCAGACCATCGCCGTCGCCACCGAGCAGTGGGGCACCGGCCTCGGCGCCCGGCTGCTCGCCGAACTGCTGCGCCGGGCCACCGCATTCGAGTGCCACGAGGTGCTGCTGGAGGTGCGCGTCGACAACGTCCGCGCCCAGCGGCTTTACGCGCGCTTCGGCTTCGAGCCGATCGGCTTCCGGCGCGGCTACTACCAGCCGGGCAACGTCGACGCCCTCGTGATGAGGCTCGGCGAGCTGCCCGCCTCCCCTGACGTACCGGGACTACAAGGAACAGAGACCACCCATGGCTGACGAGCCCCTTGTCCTCGGCATCGAGACGTCCTGCGACGAGACCGGTGTCGGCATCGTGCGCGGGCACACCCTGCTCGCAGACGCGGTCGCGTCCAGCGTCGACGAGCACGCCCGCTTCGGCGGCGTCGTGCCCGAGGTCGCCAGCCGCGCGCACCTGGAGGCGATGGTCCCCACGATCCAGCGCGCGCTGAAGGAGGCCGGCGTCGCCGCCTCCGACCTCGACGGGATCGCCGTCACCGCGGGGCCCGGGCTCGCGGGCGCCCTGCTGGTCGGCGTGTCCGCGGCCAAGGCGTACGCCTATGCGCTCGGCAAGCCGCTGTACGGGGTCAACCACCTCGCCTCGCACATCTGCGTGGACCAGTTGGAGCACGGGCCGCTGCCCGAGCCGACGATGGCGCTGCTGGTGTCCGGCGGCCACTCCTCGCTGCTGCTGGCCCCCGACATCACCGGCGACGTGCGCCCGCTGGGCTCCACCATCGACGACGCGGCGGGCGAGGCCTTCGACAAGGTCGCGCGTGTGCTGGGCCTCGGCTTCCCCGGCGGCCCCGCCATCGACCGCGCGGCCCGCGAGGGGGACCCGGCCGCGATCCGCTTCCCCCGCGGCCTGACCGGCTCCCGCGACCCGGTCTACGACTTCTCCTTCTCCGGCCTGAAGACCGCGGTGGCCCGGTGGATCGAGTCCAAGCGCCGGGAGGGCGTGGAGGTGCCGGTCGCCGACGTGTCCGCGTCCTTCCAGGAGGCCGTCGTCGACGTCCTCACCCGCAAGGCGATCCGGGCCTGCAAGGACAACGGCGTCGACCATCTGATGATCGGCGGCGGCGTCGCGGCCAACACCCGGCTGCGCTCGCTGGCGCAGGAGCGCTGCGAGGACGCGGGGATCCTCCTGCGCGTGCCGCGGCCCAAGCTGTGCACCGACAACGGCGCCATGGTCGCGGCCCTCGGCGCGGAGATGGTGGCCCGCGGCCGGCCGTCGTCCACGTGGGACCTTCCGGCGGACTCCTCGCTGCAGGTCACGGACGTGTCCGTGCCCGGGCACACGCACGACCACGATCACGACCACGTCCACGAGCTCAGCAAGGACAACCTCTACTCGTGACCGTCGCCCTGATGTGGGAGGCCCGCGCAGTCGAGGGGCGCGGGCCCGAGCTGCTGGCGTGGGCCCGCTCGCGGTCGCTCTCGCCGGCCCCGCTGCGCCGGGAGACCTTCTCGGCCCCGCAGGACCGGGTCCTGGTCATCACCTGGTGGGACGCCCCGTACGACGCGCGACTGCCCGAACTCCCCGAACCGGACGAGGGGCTGGCCCGGCGGGCCGTCCACCGCTGGCGCTTCGAGGCGGTGGGTGAGGGGGCGTAGGCCCAGGTCAGGGGAGGGCCGGTCGTATGATGAGTCCGGCGTCGATCGCAACCGGGTTTCTGTCTTGGCGTCCCCGAGCAGGCGTCCTGCCGGACGGCCGGTGTCCGGGAGGCGTTTCCGGCAGGTGGCGAGAAGACCCGATGACCAACTCCGGCTGTGCCGTCCTCTTCGATCTCGACGGCGTCCTCCTCGACAGCCGGCGGGCGATGCGGCAGGCGATCCTCGACGTCGCCCGCGCGGCCCTCGGCGAGCACGTGGACGAGAGCCGGCTGCCGGCCGGACTCGACCACCTTCCCCATCACCAACACCTGGCACGGCTCGGCGTGACCGACGAGGCGACGGTGTTCGGTGCCGCCTGGGAGGACGCGCTCGCCCTCGCCACGTGGGGTGCGTCCCCGTTCCCGGGCGCCGCGGGCGTGCTGCGCGACCTCGCGGCCTCCGGCACGGCGATCGGGGTGGTGACCATGCAGCCCGCGAGCCGGGTGGCGCGGCTCGTCCCCGCGGAGCTGTCCGCCCACTTCGGCGCGGTGGTCGGGTGGGGCGACGCGGCGCCGAAGCCCTCCGGGGAGGGGATCCTGCTCGCGCTCGACCGGCTCGGGGTGCCACCGGGGCGCGCCTGCTTCGTGGGCGACAGCCCTTCCGACGTCGCCGCCGCGGCGGCCGCCGGGGTCCCTTCGATCGGCGCGGTCTGGGGGTACACCGGCCCCGCCCTGGAGAGCTGTGGACCCACCGCCCTCGCCGGTGCCCTCACCGACGTGCCGGGCGTCGTGGGGAGCCTTCTGGGGCCCGCGTAGCCCCCGTCAGGCGCGTGCGGGGCCGCTCGTCCCGGCCGGGCTGCCCAGCAGCATGCTCGGGGCGCCCGCGACACGGGTCAGGAAGACCGTGGCCGCGTGCGGGCCCTGGGGCTTGACCCGGCGGCGCACCTCCTCCGGTTCGACGGCCGAGCCGCGCTTCTTCACGGTCAGCACGCCGACCTCGCGTTCGCGCAGCAGCGCCTTGAGCCGCTTGAGGTTGAAGGGCAGCACGTCGGTGATCTCGTAGGCGGTCGCGTACGGCGTCGTGTGCCGCTCGTCCGAGGTGACGTAGGCGATGGTCGCGTCGATCAGCCCGCCGCCGACCCGCGCCGCCACGTCGGCCACCATGTGCGCCCGGATGACCGCGCCATCCGGCTCGTACAGCCAGCGACCCACGGGGCGCACCTGCGGGTCGGGGAGCCCGGCGGCGGGCAGCGTGGCCCCCGACGGCAGGAGGGTCGCGCGGCGGGTGCCCGGCGCGGTGCCGAACCACAGCACGGCCTCCTTCACGTCGCCGTGGTCGGAGACCCACTCCGCCTCGGCGTCCTCCGGCACGGCCTCGTGCGGGATGCCCGGCGCCACCTTCAGGGCGGCCAGCGGCGCCTTCCGCGCCGCCGCGACCGCCCACGACAGGGGCGGGGAGTAGGCCTCGGGGTCGAAGATCCTGCCCCGCCCGCCGCGCCGGGCCGGATCGACGAAGACGGCGTCGCAGCCGTCTGCGGCGATCTCCGTCACATCGGCGCAGCGCACCTCGATCAGGCCCGCCAGCCCCAGCGCCTCCGCGTTCGCCCGCACCACCGCGCAGGTCAGCGGGGAGCGGTCGACCGCCAGCACCTCCACCCCGGCGCGGGCCAGCGGGACGGCGTCCCCGCCGATCCCGCAGCACAGGTCCGCCAGCCGCCGCACCCCGAGGGCGGCGAACCGCTCGGCACGGTGCCGGGCGACGGAGGCCCGCGTCGACTGCTCGACCCCGTCGGGCGTGAAGTACATCCGGTAGGCGTCCCCGCCGAACTTCGCCACCGCCCGCTGCCGCAGCCGCGCCTGCGTCAGCGCGGCCGCCACCAGCCCGGCGTCGTGCTCCCGCCGCAGCCGCGTCGCGGTCGCCAGTTCGGCGGCGGGGTCGTAGTCCCGCAGGGAGGCCAGCAGCGACTGCCCCTCGTCGGTCAGGAGAGCCGAGAACGCGTCAAGATCCACGCCGTCCATTGTCCCGCGGCACCGCCGCGCGCCGGACCGGCCGGGTGCACGTGCTCGCAGGTGCCCGACGGCGCCGCCCTTCGCCGGCCGCGCCCGGTGCGTGCCGGGCCCGGAACCGTACGTCCGGGCACACCGTTCCCCGGAGGGAGAGCGGCTCGTACGGCGCGGCGTTGGCACTCCGCTTGACCGAGTGCTAAGCGCGTCCTAGTCTCGGACCTGGCACTCAGCCATGCCGAGTGCCAGCACAAACGCGACGGGCAGGTCCGGCACCCGCGACGACGGGCCTACCAGGTCGCCACCCAGACTCCCGTGAGCCCTTTGAAGGGGGAGGTCGGATCGTGACGACCGCCAGCACCAAGGTTGCCATCAAGCCGCTCGAGGACCGCATCGTGGTCCAGCCGCTGGATGCCGAGCAGACCACCGCCTCCGGCCTGGTCATCCCGGACACCGCCAAGGAGAAGCCCCAGGAGGGCGTCGTCCTGGCCGTCGGCCCGGGTCGCTTCGAGGACGGCAACCGCATCCCGCTCGACGTCAAGGTCGGCGACATCGTGCTGTACAGCAAGTACGGCGGCACCGAGGTCAAGTACAGCGGCGAGGAGTACCTCGTCCTCTCGGCTCGCGACGTCCTCGCGATCGTCGAGAAGTAGAACCGGCGCCGCTCTTAACCGAGAAATGCCGTGACCACGCCCCGGGCACACCGAGTCCACGCACGGACCGGGGACCCGGGGCGCGGTCTTTGACGAGAACCCAAAGACGAGGAAATCCGCCGGTATGGCCAAGATCCTGAAGTTCGACGAGGACGCCCGTCGCGCCCTCGAGCGTGGCGTCAACAAGCTCGCCGACACCGTGAAGGTGACCATCGGCCCCAAGGGCCGCAATGTCGTCATCGACAAGAAGTTCGGCGCCCCGACCATCACCAACGACGGTGTGACCATCGCGCGTGAGGTCGAGATCGACGACCCGTACGAGAACCTCGGTGCGCAGCTGGTGAAGGAGGTGGCGACCAAGACCAACGACATCGCGGGTGACGGCACCACCACCGCCACCGTGCTGGCCCAGGCGCTGGTCCGCGAGGGTCTGCGCAACGTCGCCGCCGGCGCTTCCCCGGCCGCCCTGAAGAAGGGCATCGACGCCGCCGTCAAGGCCGTCTCGGACGAGCTGCTCGCCACCGCCCGCCCGATCGAGGGCAAGGAGGACGTCGCCGCCGTCGCCGCCCTGTCCGCCCAGGACAAGCAGGTCGGCGAGCTGATCGCCGAGGCGATCGACAAGGTCGGCAAGGACGGTGTCATCACCGTCGAGGAGTCCAACACCTTCGGGCTGGAGCTGGACTTCACCGAGGGCATGGCCTTCGACAAGGGCTACCTGTCGCCGTACTTCGTGACGGACCAGGAGCGCCAGGAGGCCGTCCTGGAGGACCCGTACATCCTCATCACCCAGGGCAAGATCTCCTCCATCCAGGACCTGCTCCCGCTGCTGGAGAAGATCCTGCAGGCCGGCGCCTCCAAGCCGCTGCTGATCATCGCCGAGGACGTCGAGGGCGAGGCCCTGTCGACCCTGGTGGTCAACAAGATCCGCGGCACCTTCAACGCGGTCGCGGTCAAGGCCCCCGGCTTCGGTGACCGCCGCAAGGCCATGCTGGGCGACATCGCCACCCTCACCGGCGGCACCGTCGTCGCCGAGGAGGTCGGCCTCAAGCTCGACCAGGTCGGCCTGGACGTGCTCGGCACCGCCCGCCGCGTGACCGTCACCAAGGACGACACCACCGTCGTCGACGGCGCCGGCGAGTCCGCGGAGATCAGCGGCCGGATCAACCAGATCAAGGCCGAGATCGCCGCGACCGACTCCGACTGGGACCGCGAGAAGCTCCAGGAGCGCCTCGCCAAGCTGGCCGGCGGCGTGTGCGTCATCCGCGTCGGCGCGGCCACCGAGGTCGAGCTCAAGGAGAAGAAGCACCGTCTGGAGGACGCCATCTCCGCGACCCGCGCCGCGGTCGAGGAGGGCATCGTCTCCGGTGGTGGCTCCGCGCTCGTCCACGCGGTCAAGGTGCTCGACGACAACCTCGGCAAGACCGGCGACGAGGCCACCGGTGTGGCGGTCGTCCGCCGCGCCGCGGTCGAGCCGCTGCGCTGGATCGCCGAGAACGCGGGCCTGGAGGGCTACGTCATCACCTCCAAGGTCTCCGAGCTGGAGAAGGGCCACGGCTTCAACGCCGCGACCGGCGAGTACGGCGACCTGGTGAAGTCCGGCGTCATCGACCCGGTCAAGGTCACCCGCTCCGCCCTGGAGAACGCCGCCTCCATCGCCTCCCTGCTCCTCACCACCGAGACCCTCGTGGTGGAGAAGAAGGAGGAGGAGCCCGCCGAGGCCGGTCACGGTCACGGCCACGGCCACTCCCACTGAGCTGGACCGCGAAGGCCCCCGTTCCCGCCCGGGAACGGGGGCCTTCGGGCTGCCGGGAGACCGGCCTCAGTCGCGGGGATAGGCAGGCCCGAAGCGCCGCCCCGCCTTCGCCGAGAACCGGCCGAGCGCCCCGCTCGGCGCCAGCCTGGCCGCGGCCACCGCGGCCTTGTAGCGGGGGTCGGGCACGCTCAGGGACCGGCCGCGGGCCAGGTCGCGCACGGCCGCGGCGACCACCTTGTCGGCGTCCAGCCACGCCCAGGAGGGGATGCTGCCGGTGTCCATCCCGGCCCGCCGGTGGAACTCGGTACGGACGAAGCCCGGGCACAGCGCCATCAGCCGCACCCCGGTGCCCGCGAGCTCCCGGGCCACGCCCTGGGTGAAGCTGACGACCCACGCCTTGCTCGCCCCGTACGTGCCGCGCGGCACGAAGGCCGCCACCGAGGCCACGTTGATCACGAAGCCGCGCCCGCGCTCCCGCATGGCCCCGGTCGCGGCGCAGGTCAGCCGCAGCACCGCCTCGCAGTGCACCTTGAGCATGGTCAGCTCGTCGGCCACCGGCACGTCGCCGAAGCCGCCCCGGTTGCCGAAGCCCGCGTTGTTCACCAGCACGTCCACGGGGCGCTCGCGGTCCCGCAGCCGTGCCTCGACCGTCTCGATGCCCTTGTCCGCCGACAGGTCGGCGGGCAGCACCTCCACGGTCACCCCGTACGCGTGCCGCAGCTCCTGCGCGCACTCCTCCAGCCGCTGCCCGTCGCGGGCGACCAGGACCAGGGCATGACCGTCCCCCGCCAGCCGGCGTGCGAACGCCGCGCCGATCCCCGCGGTGGCTCCCGTGATCAGTGAAGTCGTCATGCCCCGCAGGCTAGTGAGCCCCCGTGCGTCTGCGGGCCGCGGCGCGCACATCCTGCGGGAGCGCGTCCGCCGCCAGCAGCCGGGGGAGCAGCGCGGGCTCCAGGGTGACCGCGCGGAAGGTCAGCGCGACGGTGACCTCGTGGTCCGGGCGGTGGACGACCTCGACCGGGTCGCCGGCCCGGACGTCACCGGCTTCGGCGACCCGGAGGTAGGCGCCGGGCAGCGCGGCCCGCGTGAACGTCCTGATCCAGCCGCCCTGTTCCAGCCAGCCCTGGAAGGTGGCACAGGGGATCCGCGGGCAGGACACCTCCAGGACGGCGCCGCCCGGCCCGCCGATCCGCCAGCGCTCGCCGATCAGGGCCTCGTTGACGTCCAGCCCCGAGGTGGTCAGGTTCTCCCCGAACATGCCGTTGCGCAGCGGCAGGTCGAGCTCGCGTTCCCAGGTGTCGAGGTCCTCGCGGGCGTAGGCGTAGACCGCCTGGTCGGAGCCGCCGTGGTGCGCCACGTCGTACACCCGGTCGCCGGCGAGGCCGACCGCGCCGGTGCCCTTGGGGCCCGGTGCCGTCACCGCCACCGGGCCCGGGACCGGGTGCTTGTCGATGCCGGTCGTCCCGGTCGTCTTCCAGGGGTTCGCACGCGGCCGGCCCACGTTCACCGAGAGCAGCTTCATCCCGCGACGGTACGGCTCCCGCCCGGCGGCCGGCGAGACCTTTTCCGGCGATCGGGACCGCCCGGCGGTCCCTAGCCCGCGAGCACGCGCAGCAGCCGGTCCACGTCCGCCTCGGTGTTGTACAGGTGGAAGGCCGCCCGCAGGTTCCCCGCACGGGCCGAGACCCGGATGCCGGCGGCGGCCAGCCGCTCCGCCGCGTCGCCCAGGCCCGGGACGGCCACGATCGCCGAGGCCGCCGCGCCGGACGGCACGGGCTTGTGGCCGAGCCGCAGCAGGCCCGCCCGGAAGCTCTCGGCCAGCGCGACGTCGTGGGCGCCGATGGCCTCGACGCCCAGCTCCTCGACCAGTGCCAGCGAGGCCGCCCCCGCCAGGTACGGCAGCAGCGGCGGCATCACGTCGAACCGCCGGGCGGACCGTGCGAGGTGCGCGACCGGCCCGTAGCAGTCGCCCCACGGGTCCTCGGCCGCGTACCAGCCGGCGAACTGCGCCGACAGCCCGTCCTCGGCGCCCTCCCGCACGGTCAGGAAGGACACCCCGCGCGGGGCGAGCAGCCACTTGTAGCCGCCGCACACGACGTAGTCGAGGCCGTCCGTGCGCAGCGGCAGCCAGCCCACCGCCTGCGTGGCGTCGACGAGCACGCGCGCCCCGTGCCGCGACGCGGCCTCGCGGACCGCCGCGAGGTCGGCGACCCGGCCGTCCGCGGACTGCACCGCGCTGACCGCGACGAGGTCGGTGGTGGGACGTACGGCGTCGGCGACGCCCTCCAGGGGCACAGCGCGCACCGCGACGTCGGCGCGGGAGGCGAAGGGGTTGACCAGCGAGCTGAAGTCACCGTCGGCCAGCACCACTTCGGCCCCGGCGGGGAGCGCCGCGGCGATCATGCCGACGTGTGTGGTGACCGAGGATCCGATCGCGACGCGGTCGGCGGCGACCCCGGTGAGGCGGGCGTAGGCGGCGCGGGCGGCGCCCAGGGCGCGCTCGTCGCGCACCCAGTTGTCGGTGCCGTCGGACCAGGCGGCCACGGCGGTGCGCAGCGCCTCGACGGAGCGCAGCGGGCCGATGCCCGACGAGGCGGTGTTGAGGTAGCTGATCCCGGCGTCCAGCGCGAATTCCCCGGTGATGTCCATGGTTCCTCAGCCTGCGCCCAGGACTGCCCCAAGTCCACCATCGATCACTGAACGCGACCCCCAAGGAACCCTTATGCTCGGAGCGTGTTCGAGGCCCGCCACCTTCGTGTGCTCCGCGCCGTGGCCCGGTCCGGCTCGCTGTCGGGCGCCGCGCGACAGCTGGGCTGCACCCAGCCCGCGGTCAGCCAGCAGATGAAGGCGCTGGAACTCGCCGCGGGCACCCCGCTGCTGGTCCGCGGCGGGCGGACGACCCGGCTGACCGAGGCGGGCGAGGCGCTGGCCCGGCACGCGAGCGGCATCCTCGCGGGGCTGGCCGCCGCCGAGGAGGAGGTCGCGGCCATCGGGGGCCTGCGCGCCGGGCGGGTGCGCATGGTGTCGTTCCCGAGCGCGGGCCCGTCGCTGGTGCCCACCGCGCTGGCGGCGATGCGCGCCGCGCACCCGGACGTACGGATCACGCTGGCCGAGGCGCAGCCGCCGCGCGCGGTGGAGATGCTGCGCGCCGGGGAGTGCGAACTGGCGCTGGTCTACCGCTACGAGGACGAGGCCGGCGGGGTGGACGCGGCCGCGTGGGGGGGATTCCTGGTGCGGCCGTTGCTGTCCGACCGGCTCTTCGCGGTGCTGCCGGCCGGGCACGCGCTGGCGCGCGCCGGCGGCCCGGTGCGGCTGTCCGACCTCGCGGACGAAGCGTGGATCGCGGGCTGCCCGTACTGCCGCCGGCACCTGGTCGAGCTGTGCGGGCGGGAGGGTTTCGAGCCGCGCATCGACTTCGCCACGGACGACTACCCGGCGGCGGTCGGCCTGGTGGCGTCGGGAATGGGCGTCTCGGCGCAGCCCGGCCTCGCGCTGGAGGCGGTGCGGCTGCGCGGGGTGGCCGTGCGCGAACTGCGCCCGTCCGTACGCCGGGACGTGGCGGCGCTGACGCTGCCCGACCTGGCTCAGGTGCCGGCCGTCGACATGATGCTGGGCCGGCTGCGGCTGGCCGCTCTGCGCGACCCGTCGACGGTCTGAGTCCCCGGCACCGCGGGTACCCGGCCGCTTGTGGTGAAACGTTTCCTCGTCGGCTGATGTCCGGTGCGTCAGTGACCGCCGGTGGCGTGCGAGCTCATGACCCGGTTGCGGGACCGGCCCATCATCTCCTCGCGCTCGTCCTCGGTGAGTCCGCCCCAGACCCCGTAGGGCTCGCGGACCGTCAGAGCGTGCGTCGCGCACTCGGCGCGGACGGGGCAGCGCATGCACACCTCCTTGGCCGCCGCCTCACGCGCGCTCCGGGCGGCACCGCGCTCTCCCTCGGGGTGGAAGAACAGGGAGCTGTCGACGCCGCGGCAGGCGGCGACCAGCTGCCAGTCCCAGAGGTCGGCGTTCGGGCCCGGGAGGCGGGAGAAGTCTGCCATTGCTCATCTCCTCGAGAGGTGGGCTGCAGGGACACCGTCCAGGCGCGAAGCTCTGGGAAGGTGCTGTCGACGGTACATCTACTGTCGAAGTAGATGTAAATATGATTCATCACAAAATTGCCAACGAACTCCCGCCATGCGGGTAAAAAGCCTCCAAACAGGCAAAATCTGACATTGCCCCCCGGTCGGCGGCTGCCCTGTGCTGCAAGCGGGCGCCCGTTGTGCCGCTTTTTGGGGCTCGGTGAACGGCTGCGACCTGCGACGTTGCTGATCCGTGTCGGTCCGGGCACGGAGAGTGCGGGAGTCGCCCGCCAAACTCCGTAACTCTTTCGAGTGAGGGTCGTTGAAGGTGCGGAAGTGGTTGGCGGTCGAACTAATCGGGCAGGCGCCCGAGGCCGTCATCCCCACCGGTGAACGATTCGTACAGCCTGGAGGCTCAACGTGACGCGGATCAGCTGCGGAGGACGGTCATGACTTCCGTTCTCGTCTGCGACGACTCCCCGCTTGCCCGAGAGGCCCTGCGCCGCGCGGTTGCGACCGTGCCCGGCGTGGAGCGTGTGACGACCGCGGCCAACGGCGAGGAAGTCCTCCGCCGCTGGGGCGCCGACCGCTCGGACCTCATCCTCATGGACGTCCGGATGCCCGGCCTCGGCGGCGTCGAGACCGTACGGCGGCTGCTGTCCGCCGACCCCGGCGCCCGCATCATCATGCTCACGGTCGCCGAGGACCTGGACGGGGTGGCCCTCGCGGTCGCCGCCGGTGCCCGCGGATACCTGCACAAGGACGCCTCGCGCGCCGAGTTGCGGGCCACGGTCACCCAGGCGCTGGCCGACCCGACCTGGCGGCTCGCCCCCCGCCGGCTGCGCTCGGCCGAGATGGGCGCCGCCCCGACCCTGACCGCCCGCGAGATCCAGGTGCTGGAGGGCATGAGTCATGGCCGCTCCAACGCCGAGATCGGCCGCGAGCTCTTCCTCTCCGAGGACACCGTCAAGACGCACGCGCGACGCCTCTTCAAGAAGCTCGGCGCCTCGGACCGGGCCCACGCGGTGGCGCTCGGCTTCCGCTGGGGCCTGGTGCGCTGAGGCAGCGGCTTTGAGGGCTGAGGGGCCGATGAGCTGTGGGGCGGCTGTGCGGCTGCCCCGCTCGTACCGGTTTCCGCGCCGAGGGCGCATGCTTGAGGTATGGACTCTCGGGGAAACGGTCGGGCGGGGCGGCGGGTGCATGACATGACTACGGCCGGTGCGGCCCCTCGAAACGCTCCGCACGGCACTCCGCATAACGCTTCGGAGCACAACCACGGGTGTGAGGCCACGGAGCGGCCCGCGGCGATGCACTATGGACGGATGCGCGACGAGGCCACCGGCAATGAGACAGCCATAGGGGCACTCGTACGTCGAGCCGTGGACGGCGACGAGCAGGCGACGCACGATCTGCTCGCCCATGTGCACCCACTCGCCCAGCGCTACTGCCGCACCAGGCTGTCGCGGCTGCCGGGTGACGCGCGCCACTTCGTGGAGGACCTCGCCCAGGAGGTCTGCCTCGCGGTGCTGTGCGCCCTGCCCCGCTACCGGGACCAGGGCCGGCCCTTCGAGGCCTTCGTCTTCGGCATCGCGGCACACAAGGTCGCCGACCTCCAGCGGGCCGCCATGCGCGGTCCCGGCTCGACGGCCGTGCCCTCCGACGAGATGCCCGAGCAGCCGGACGACTCGCTCGGGCCCGAGGAGCGGGCGCTGCTCAGCAGCGACGCGGAGTGGGCCAAGAAGCTGCTCGCCAACCTCCCGGAGCACCAGCGGGAGCTGGTGCTGCTCCGCGTCGCCGTGGGCCTCACCGCGGAGGAGACCGGTCAGGTGCTCGGCATGTCGCCGGGCGCCGTCCGTGTCGCCCAGCACCGCGCGCTGTCCCGGCTGCGGGCGCTGGCGGAGGAAGCGGCCGCGGGCGCCCCCGGGTTGAGCGCCTAGCGCACCCCTGCCCGGCCCCCGCCCCGGGGGCGGAACTGGTTTCCCGCGGGAGCCATTAGCATTGAACATCTCGCCGGGCAAGACCATGGGGAAGGTGTCATGACGCTGAACGCCGACGGAGTAGCCGACAAGTTCGGGCTGCTCGGACTCACCTACGACGATGTGCTGCTGCTCCCAGGTGCGTCGGACGTCGTGCCGAACCAGGTCGACACCCGCTCGAAGGTCTCCCGGAACGTCAGCGTGAACATCCCGCTGCTGTCGGCGGCGATGGACAAGGTCACCGAGGCGCGGATGGCCATCGCGATGGCCCGCCAGGGCGGTGTGGGCGTGCTCCACCGCAACCTGTCCGTCGAGGACCAGGTCAACCAGGTCGACCTGGTGAAGCGGTCCGAGTCCGGCATGGTGACCGACCCGATCACCGTCCACCCCGACGCCACCCTCGCCGAGGCCGACGCCCTGTGCGGCAAGTTCCGCATCAGCGGCGTCCCCGTCACCGACGCCTCCGGCAAGCTGCTGGGCATCGTGACCAACCGCGACATGGCCTTCGAGAGCGACCGCTCCCAGCAGGTCCGCGAGGTCATGACGCCGATGCCGCTGGTCACCGGCAAGGTCGGCATCTCCGGCGTCGAGGCGATGGACCTGCTGCGCAAGCACAAGATCGAGAAGCTGCCGCTCGTCGACGACGAGGGCCGCCTCAAGGGCCTGATCACGGTCAAGGACTTCGTGAAGGCCGAGAAGTACCCCAACGCCGCCAAGGACGCCGAGGGCCGGCTGCTGGTCGGTGCCGCGGTGGGCGTCGGCGACGAGTCCTTCGTCCGTGCCCAGCGGCTGGTCGAGGCCGGTGCCGACTTCCTGGTCATCGACAGCGCGCACGGCCACAGCCGCGGCATCCTCGACATGGTCGCCAAGGTCAAGGCCAACATCAAGATCGACGTGGTGGCCGGCAACGTCGCCACCCGTGACGGCGCCCAGGCGCTGATCGACGCGGGCGCCGACGGCATCAAGGTCGGTGTCGGCCCCGGCTCCATCTGCACCACCCGTGTGGTCGCCGGCGTCGGCGCGCCCCAGGTGACGGCGATCTACGAGGCCTCCCTGGCGGCAGGCCCGGCCGGCGTCCCGCTCATCGGCGACGGCGGCCTGCAGTACTCCGGCGACATCGCCAAGGCCATCGCGGCCGGCGCGGACACCGTCATGCTGGGCAGCCTCCTCGCGGGCTGCGAGGAGTCGCCGGGCGAGCTGCTCTTCATCAACGGCAAGCAGTTCAAGTCGTACCGCGGTATGGGTTCGCTCGGCGCGATGCAGTCGCGCGGGCAGGCCCAGTCCTACTCCAAGGACCGCTACTTCCAGGACAACGTGCTCTCCGAGGACAAGCTCGTCCCCGAGGGCATCGAGGGCCAGGTGCCCTACCGGGGCCCGCTCTCCGCGGTGGCCCACCAGCTCATCGGCGGCCTGCGCTCCTCCATGGGGTACGTCGGCTCCGCGACGATCCCCGAGCTCAAGGAGAAGGGCCGCTTCGTGCGGATCACCGCCGCAGGGCTCAAGGAGAGCCACCCGCACGACATCCAGATGACCACCGAGGCGCCGAACTACCACGGGCGCTGACGGTACGAGCGGACGATCCGGAGCCCGCGGCCCCGCACGGCCGCGGGCTTCCGGCTGCCCTGCCTGGGATACTGGACGGGCAGGCCACGAAGGAAAGGCATAGCGACAGTGACTGAGATCGAGATCGGGCGGGGCAAGCGCGGCCGCAGGGCGTACGCATTCGACGACATCGCCGTCGTCCCGAGCCGCCGTACGCGAGACCCCAAGGAGGTCTCGATCGCGTGGCAGATCGACGCCTACCGCTTCGAGCTGCCTTTCCTCGCGGCCCCGATGGACTCCGTGGTCTCCCCGGAGACCGCGATCCGCATCGGCAACCTCGGCGGCCTCGGCGTGCTCAACCTCGAGGGCCTGTGGACCCGCTACGAGGACCCCGAGCCGCTGCTCGCCGAGATCGCCGAGCTGGACGACGCCTCCGTCACCCGGCGCCTGCAGGAGCTCTACGCGGCGCCGATCAAGGAGGAGCTGATCGGGCAGCGCATCAAGGAGGTACGCGACGCCGGTGTGGTCACGGCCGCCGCACTCTCCCCGCAGCGCACCGCGCAGTTCTCCAAGGCCGTGGTCGACGCGGGCGTGGACATCTTCGTCATCCGCGGCACGACGGTCTCCGCCGAGCACGTGTCGGGCTCCCACGAGCCGCTCAACCTGAAGCAGTTCATCTACGAGCTCGACGTCCCGGTCATCGTCGGCGGCTGCGCCACCTACACCGCCGCACTGCACCTGATGCGCACCGGTGCCGCGGGCGTCCTCGTCGGCTTCGGCGGCGGCGCCGCCCACACCACCCGGAACGTCCTCGGCATCCAGGTGCCGATGGCGACCGCGGTCGCCGACGTGGCCGCGGCCCGCCGCGACTACATGGACGAGTCCGGCGGCCGCTACGTGCACGTCATCGCCGACGGCGGCTTCGGCTCCAGCGGCGACCTGCCCAAGGCGATCGCCTGCGGCGCCGACTCGGTGATGATGGGCTCCCCGCTGGCCCGCGCCACCGACGCGCCCGGCCGCGGCTTCCACTGGGGCATGGAGGCCACCCACGAGGAGCTGCCGCGCGGCAAGCGCATGAACCTGGGCACCGCCGGCACGACCGAGCAGATCCTGCTCGGCCCCTCCCACGCGCCCGACGGCTCCATGAACTTCTTCGGCGCGCTGCGGCGCGCGATGGCCACGACCGGCTACTCCGAGCTGAAGGAGTTCCAGCGGGTCGAGGTCACGGTGTCGCCGACGCACCACCGCTGACCGCCGCCCGGCCGCCACGGCACGGCACAGGGGCCCGGACCGCCACACGCGGTCCGGGCCCCTCGGCGTCTCCTCACAGCCGTGCGGCCGCCCCGACCGGGGTGGCCCCGCGGGTGTCCAGCATCAACTGGGCCTTCACCGCCAGGCCTTGCATGTCGTAGGTGCGGTGGTGCTGGAGCAGGACCGTCAGGTCGGCGTCCGCCGCGGCCTCCCACAGCGAGTCGGCGCGGGGGACCGGGCGGTCGAGCACCCGCCACTGCGGGGCGTACGGGTCGTGGTAGCTCAGCTGCGCCCCCAGCTCGAGCAGGCGGCCGCCGATCTCGCCGGCCGGTGAGCGCTCCTGGTCCGGCAGGTCCGGCTTGTACGTCACGCCCAGCAGCAGCACCCGCGCCCCGCGCAGCGACTTGCCGTGCTCGTTCAGCAGGGCCGCGGCGCGCTGCACCACGTAGCGCGGCATGCGGGCGTTGACCTCCTGCGCGTACTCGACCAGACGCAGCGGATGGCCGGGCACCCGGCCCTGGTACGGCGGATGCCCGGGGTCCAGCGGCATGCTGTGGCCCCCGACCCCGGGGCCGGGGCGGAAGGCATGGAAGCCGTGGGGGCGGGTCTCGGCGCACCGGATGACGTCCCAGACGTCCACGCCGATGTCGTGGCAGAACACGGCCATCTCGTTGGCCAGCGCGATGTTGACGTGCCGGTAGTTCGTCTCCAGCAACTGCACGGCCTCCGCCTCGCGCACGCCCCGGGCCCGGACGATCCGCTCGGTGAACCGGCTGTAGAAGACGGCCGCGGCCTCCGTACACGCGGGGGTCAGGCCGCCGATCACCTTCGGCGTGCCGGGGTGCCGTGCCGGGGCGTACGCCAGGTGGAAGCCGTGGCCGGCCCGCAGTCCGGACCCCTCCTCCAGCAGTGGACGCAGGAAGTCCTCCGTCGTGCCCGGGTACACCGGTGACTCCAGGACCACCGTGCTGTGCGGCCGCAGTTGCCCGCCCAGCGCGCGGGCCGCCTCCGCCAGCGCCGTCAGGTCCGGCTCCCCGCGCTCCCCGAGCGGGGTCGGCGCGCACAGCACGGCCGCCCGCGCCCGGCCCAGGGCGGCCGTGTCCGCGGTCGCGCGGAAGCCCCCCGCGAGCATCCGCCGCACATCGGCGGCGGCCAGCGCGCCGCAGGGCACCCGGCTGCCGGCGTTGATCGCCTCCACCACGCGCTCGTCCGGGTCGTACCCGATCACCCCGAGGCCGGCGGCGCTGGCCGCCTGCGCAAGGGGCAGGCCGGCGTGGCCGAGTCCGATGACTGCGAGGTCTGCGGGCATGGGGGTCCTCTCCTGCGACGGGGGGCGTCCTGGTACCCAAATGGCGCGAAATAAGGCTAACCAGACAGGTAGCTGATATGACTGCACGCCACGCGGGGGGCCTTCCGAGGGCGGCTCCGTCGCCTCGGGCCGCGTTCTGTGTGGCCCGGGTCTTTGTGTGCGGGTTGTTTGCGCCTGCGGCGGGCGGTTCTCCCGCCCTCCCTCCCGATTGCCCGGCGCGGTCAGTGACCGCCTCGCGCGTGCGTGGTGGGCCGGGTGCGGGGCCTCCGGGGCTGCACGTCCTGGACTGGGTTATTTACGTGCATGGCGGGCGGTCCAAGTCCGAGCCCCGGATGCCGCACACAAATATCCCGCAGCGTCCAGAACATCCACCCCTACGACCCCACCCCCTCCGAATCGTGGGGCGACCAACGGCCGGAGGGGGGTAGAGCGCGGTCCGGGGTTGCCGCACCCGTCTCACTGAACGCCCACGGCCATCAGGCGCTCCGTGGGCCAGGGGGCTTTGGGGCGCTCGGGCTGATGCCGGCGGAAGGGTGAGCGGGCGCTGATCGCTCTGCTGAGCGGCCTGTTGTTGTGTGCGTGTTCCTGCCCTTTTTCGGCCTTCGGTCAGGGGCGGGCTGGTTCGGTGCGGTCGGTGTGGTTCCAAGGCTGAACCTGGTTGCGAGTCGGCCGCCCGCCGGAGGTCAGGGGTCGTCCCCCCATCGGCAATCGTCGCGATCTGCCGCCTGGCGACCTTAGGCGTCGCCGTGACACAGGCAAGCCCTGCGAGCACCGGTGGGTGAGGTGCGCCAGCCGTCCACTGGGAGGTGCCACCCCCGGCCACGGGTGCGCGCACCCCGTCTCGGCCTCCGACCGGGGGACCCCCTGGTGGGGCAGCTCCCGGCGGTGTGGGGAGGGGCGCCCCCCGTCACCCCCCTCCGGCCGTTGGTCGCCCGCGATACGGAGGGGGCGGGGTCGTAGGGGTGGGCGTTCTGGACGCTGACGTGTATTTGTTGTGCGGCACAGACGGCAAGAACCTGGACCGCCCGCCATGCACATAAATATGCGGTACAGAATGCCCAGCCCCGGAGGCCCCGCCCCCGGCCCACCACGCACGCGCGCAGGCCCGCACCAACCGCGCCGGGCAATCGGGCGGGAGATGCCCGCCGCAGGCGCAGACGACCCGCACACAACAACCGGCCGCAACCACAACCGGCACACAAGAACCCGCCCCGGCCCGGCGAAGCCCGACGTGCCGCGCGCCACGACACGGGTAACGATCGTGGGGACGGGGAATGCGCTCAGGCGCGACCCCGCGTCACGACGGGAGGCCAGGATGCTGACGGCGACACTGGGACCGGCGGAGCGTTCCTCCGCGCTCGCCCGGATGGCGGAACAGGAACTCGACGTACTCGTGGTGGGCGCGGGCGTCGTGGGCGCCGGGACGGCGCTGGACGCCGCGACGCGCGGGCTGGCGACCGGCATCGTGGAGGCCCGCGACTGGGCGTCCGGGACGTCGAGCCGGTCGAGCAAGCTGATCCACGGCGGGCTGCGCTACCTGGAGATGCTGGACTTCGCCCTGGTCCGGGAGGCCCTCAAGGAGCGCGGTCTGCTGCTCCAGCGCCTGGCGCCGCACCTGGTGAAGCCGGTGCCGTTCCTGTACCCGCTGCAGCACCGCCTCTGGGAGCGCTTCTACGCGGGTGCCGGTGTGACGCTGTACGACACGATGGCGCTGTCCTCCGGGTACGGCCGCGGCCTGCCGCACCACCGCCACCTGAGCCGCAAGAGCGCGTTGCGCGTGGCGCCGTGTCTGCGGAAGGAGGCCCTGGTCGGGGCGCTGCAGTACTACGACGCGCAGATGGACGACGCCCGGTACACGATGACGCTGGTCAGGACGGCCTCCGCCTACGGCGCGCTGGCCGCGAACCGGGCCCGGGTGATCGGGTTTCTGCGCGAGGGCGAGCGCGTGGTGGGCGCCCGGGTCGAGGACGTGGAGGCCGGGGGCGTCTACGAGGTGCGCGCACGGCAGATCGTGAACGCCACCGGGGTGTGGACGGACGACACGCAGGCGCTGATCGGGGAGCGCGGGCAGTTCCACGTGCGGGCGTCCAAGGGGATACACCTGGTCGTGCCGAAGGACCGGATCCACTCCGCGACGGGGCTGATCCTTCGGACCGAGAAGAGCGTGCTCTTCGTGATCCCGTGGGGCCGCCACTGGATCGTCGGGACGACGGACACCGACTGGAGCCTGGACAAGTCGCACCCGGCGGCGTCCAGCGCCGACATCGACTACCTGCTGGAACACGTCAACTCGGTGCTCGCCGTACCGCTGACGCGGGACGACGTGGAGGGCGTGTACGCGGGACTGCGCCCGCTCCTGGCGGGGGAGTCGGAGGCCACCAGCCAGCTGTCGCGCGAGCACACCGTGGCGCACCCGGTGCCGGGCCTGGTGGTGGTGGCGGGCGGCAAGTACACCACGTACCGGGTGATGGCCAAGGACGCGGTGGACGCGGCCGTGCACGGTCTGGCGCACCGCGTCGCGGAGTGCGTCACCGAGGAGATCCCGCTGGCCGGCGCGGAGGGCTACCACGCGCTGTGGAACGCGCGGGCCCGGATCGCGGCGCGCACCGGTCTGCACGTGGCGCGGATCGAGCACCTGCTCAACCGCTACGGATCGCTCTGCGAGGAACTGCTGCAGCTGATCGAGGACGACCCCTCGCTGGGCCGTCCGCTGGCCGGGGCCGACGACTACCTGCGCGCCGAGGTCGTCTACGCCGCCTCGCACGAGGGGGCGCGGCACCTGGACGACGTGCTCACCCGGCGCACCCGCATCTCCATCGAGACCTTCGACCGCGGCACGCTCAGCGCCCGTGAGGCCGCCGAGCTGATGGCGCCCGTCCTGGGCTGGGACAAGGAGCAGGTGGAGAAGGAGGTCGAGCACTACGAGAAGCGGGTCGAGGCCGAGCGGGAGTCCCAGCGCCAGCCCGACGACCAGACCGCGGACGCCGCCCGCCTGGGCGCCCCGGACATCGTCCCGCTGTAGCCGCCACCGGTACACCGGGTGAGGCATGGGCCACGGCCTTGACGGGTTCCGTGGCCCGGCCGGATATCGTTCCTTCTCGTACGTGGCAGGAAGGGGCGCGCGATGTCCGATCTCGGACGCCTGGTGGCCGGGAGGTACCGGTTGGTCGAGCGGATCGGTCGCGGTGGCATGGGCACGGTGTGGCGGGCCGAGGACGAGTTGCTGGGGCGTGCGGTGGCGGTCAAGCGGCTGCATCCGCCGCAGCCGCATCTGCAGGACGACGAGTTGGAGACGTTGTTCGAGCGGACGCGGCGGGAGGCGCGCAGTGCGGCGCGGATCAGTCATCCCAATGTGGTGGTGGTTCATGACGTGGTCGATGACGAGGGTCTGCCGGTCATCGTGATGGAGTACGTGCCGTCGACGACGTTGGGTGATCTGCTGAAGGAGCGGGGTCCGGTGGGGCCGGGGGAGGCGGCGCGGATCGGGCGGGGGATGGTGGCGGCGTTGCGGGCGGCGCATGCGGCGGGGGTGCTGCATCGGGATGTGAAGCCGGGCAATGTGCTGTTGTCGGAGTCGGGTCGGGTGGTGCTGACGGATTTCGGGATCGCGCAGGCGTCGGGGACGTCGACGTTGACGCGGACGGGTGAGTTGATCGGGTCGATCGATTTTCTGGCTCCGGAGCGGTTGACCGGTGGTGCGCCGGGGCCGGGGGCGGATCTGTGGGCGTTGGGGGCGACGTTGTTCCAGGCGGTGGAGGGGCGTTCGCCGTTCCGTCGGGACACGGCGATCGAGACGGCGTATGCGATCGCGACGGACGAGGTGCCGGTGGCGGGGCGTGCGGGGGCGTTGGGGCCGGTGATCGCGGGGTTGCTGGTGCGGGAGCCGGAGGGGCGTCTGTCGGCGGAGGAGGCCGAGCGGTTGCTGCGGGCCGGTGCCGCCGAGACCGAGACCGAGAGCGTCCCCCGCGACAGCCTCACCCTGTCGCACAACGCGCCGACCGCCGTCGTCCGGTCCCGGACACCCGCCCCGCAGCCCGAGCCGCCGCACGCCCCCACGGTGCCGTCGGGGGTGGCGGCCCCGCCGGCGGCCCCCGGGCGCCGGCGTCGCACCGGCGTACGGGCGCTGGTCGCCGTGGCGCTGGCCGTCGCCCTCGCCGGCGGCGGGTTCTACGCCGCCCAGCACTTCGGCGGCTCCACCGGCACCCAGGGCGACGGGGCGGGGCCGAGCCACTCGGCGACGTCCTCGTCGCCGTCCACCCCGTCCCCCTCTCCGTCCCCGTCGGCTCCGGGCCCCTCGCCCGTGCCGGCCGGGTACCACCTGGCCGAGGAGCCGCAGTACGGCTTCTCCGTCCCGGTGCCCGACGGGTGGACCCGTCAGGTGCAGGGCGATCAGGTCATCTACGTCGATCCGAGTGAACTGGCCGGCCTGCGGATCGGCACGCTGGACTACGCGGCGAGCGACCCCCTGGAGCACTTCGAGGAGGAGGAACAGCAGACCATCCCCAAGCTGGCCGGATACGAGCGGCTGCGGATGCAGAGCACCCGCTGGCGTGATCGCCCGGCAGCCATATGGGAGTTCACCTTCCAGGGCAAGGCCCGCGACTTCCGGGCCATCGACCTCGGCTTCGGGGAGCCCGGTGGACGCGAGTTCGCCGTCTACCTCTCCGCGCCGACGGCCCAATGGGGCGATTTCCGGCCGGTCTTCGACAACGCGGTGGCCGGACTCGTCGTTCACGACTAGCACACGGCGGGGCCGGGGTGGGACCACGGCCCCGAGTCAGGGATGATGGAAGTCTCCATCCCGCGGTCGCCGCAAGCAGGCGATGAGGGAGCTTCATCTTCAGCGACTGCAGAGGGAATTCATGGGCCAGGCGCACGACACCGACCAGCGTCTCATCGCCGACCGGTACCGACTCGGCGCCGTCCTCGGCAAGGGCGGCATGGGCACCGTCTGGCGGGCCGTCGACGAGACGCTCGGCCGTACGGTCGCCGTGAAGGAGCTGCGCTTCCCGCACAACATCGACGAGGACGAGAAGCGCCGCCTGATCACCCGCACCCTGCGCGAGGCCAAGGCGACCGCCCGGATCCGCAACACCGGCGCGGTGACGGTCTTCGACGTCGTCGAGGAGGACGACCGGCCCTGGATCGTCATGGAGCTGGTCGAGGGCCGCTCGCTGTCGGACGCGATCCGCGAGGACGGGCCGCTCTCGCCCAAGCGCGCCGCCGAGGTCGGTCTGACCGTGCTGGACGTCCTGCGGGCCGCGCACAAGGAGGGCATCCTCCACCGTGACGTGAAGCCGTCCAACGTCCTGATCGCCGATGACGGCCGCGTCGTGCTCAGCGACTTCGGCATCGCCCAGATCGACGGCGACCCGTCCGTCACCTCCACCGGCATGCTGGTCGGCGCTCCCTCGTACATCTCGCCGGAGCGGGCGCGCGGCCAGAAGCCGGGCCCGCCCGCCGACCTGTGGTCGCTGGGCGCGCTGCTGTACGCCTCGGTCGAGGGCCGGCCGCCGTACGACAAGGGCTCGGCCATCGCCACGCTCACCGCGGTCATGACCGAGTCGCTGCAGACCCCGCGCAAGGCGGGCCCGCTGGCCGACGCGATCCACGGGCTGCTCAACAAGGACCCGGAGCTGAGGCTCGACGACGCGGGCGTGCGCCCGCTGCTCACGGGTGTCGCCCACGCGCCGGACGTCCCGGTGGCGGAGGCCACGCGGACCATGCCGCTGCCGCCCTCCGACCCGCAGCCGACGCCGACCGACGCGCCCCCGGCCACCCGGGCCGCCGCGGCCGACCAGGCGGCGCTGCGGGCCGCCAAGGCCAAGCCGGAGCCCGAGGCCACCCCGGCGACCGCCGCCACGCCGGCGACCGCCGCCACCCCGGCGACCGCGTCCGCGCCGGTCGCGCCGGTACCGGTGCCCGCCGCCCCGGCCGCGGCCCCCCGGCTGCCGCTCCTGGCGTCGATGGACGAGCGCCGCCGCCGCGCAGTGCTCTTCGCGGCGATCTTCGTCGTCCTCGTGCTGCTCGGGACCGGCATCGGCATCTGGGCCGGCCAGGGCGACGACGACCCGGGCGCCCGTCAGCCCGCCAATCCGTCCGCCCCGGCCAGTGCCAAGTCCGGTGACGACGGAGTCCAGGACGGCAAGGGCGGCGACGACAAGGGCAAGGGCGGCGACGACAAGGGCGGCGACGACTCCGGCAAGGGGAAGGACGACGACTCCGGCAAGGGCTCGGGCAGTTCCTCCTCCGGCTCCTCCGGCGACGGCCCCGGCAGCGGGAAGAACGGCTCCTCCGCCGTCCCGGCCGGCTGGACGACCTACACCGACTCCGAGGGCTTCTCGATAGCGCTGCCCAGTGGCTGGGCCGAGAACAAGGAGCGGGCCGGCAACGGCTGGATCTTCAACGCCCGCCGCAGCCCCCGGGTGCAGGTCGACTGGACCCACACCCCGGGCAGGAGCGCCGCGGACGCCTGGCGCCAGAACGAATCCGCCACCGCGGCCAGGTTCCCCGGTTACCGGAAGGTGGTCATAAAGGACGTGGACTACCGCGGCTACCGCACCGCCGCCGACTGGGAGTTCACCTACACCTCCGGCGGGACGAGGATGCACGCCGTCAACCGCGGCTTCGTCGTGGACGACGGGCACGGTTACGCCATCCTCTTCTTCGCGCCGGACGCCGAGTGGAACAGCAAGAAGACCACGGAGATGCGCGAGGCGCTCTTCAACACCTTCAAACCGGCCAAGTGACCCCGCTCGAGCACGTATCGTGAGTCATTGCGGACTGTCCGCATCCACAACGGATCGGATCTGACGCTTTGGGGAGGCGTCGTGGACGACTACGCGGGACGCGTACTGGCCGACCGCTACCGCCTGCCGCGGCCGCCCGCCGACGAGTTCGAACTGGTGGAGACCCGGGCCTGGGACACGTACAGCAACCAGGAGGTGCTGATACGCCAGGTCCTGCTGCCCGAGGTCGTCAGCGCCGAGCCCGGGCCGCACCCCGGGGACGGCGGGGACACCGCCGACCGGGCCCTGGAGGCGGCGCGGGCCGCGGCCGCGATACCCGACCACCCCCGGCTGGTGCAGGTCTTCGACATCTTCGTCGAGGACGGCAGCGTGTGGATAGTGAGCGAACTGGTCGCCGCCCGCCCGCTGGCCGCGGTCCTCGCCGACAAGCGGCTCAGCCCGTACCGCGCCGCCGAGGTGGCCTCCGACGTGCTGACCGCGCTGCGCGTGCTGCACGCGCAGGGCTGGGTCCACCGCAACGTCACCGGCCGCACCGTACTGGTCTGCGACGACGGCCGGGCGATGCTCTCCGGCCTGGCCGTGGGCGCCGCCCAGGAGGCGCTGTGCGGGTACAACCCGGTGCCGGTGCCCGCCATGGCGGGGGGCGGCGAGGCGCCCGGCGGCGGCTGGGAGGGCCCGCACTCCGCGCTGGAGCTGGAACGCGCCCGGCAGGCCCGGCTCACCGTGATCGGCCCGGTCACCGAGCGGTGGGCCCCGGAGCAGGCCACCGAGGTCCACGAGAACTGGCAGCTCGCCCCGCCCGTCGGTCCGGCCGCCGACCTGTGGGCGCTGGGGTCGCTGCTCTTCCGCAGCGTCCAGGGGCATCCGCCGTTCCCGGAGGAGAACACCGCGGAACTGGTCCAGCTGGTCATCGCCGAGCCTCCCGCGTACGCCGAGGAGTGCGGCCCGCTGCGGCCCGTCGTGGAGTCCCTGCTCCGCCAGGACCCCGAGGAGCGGCCCGACGCGGAGGAACTGCGCGGCTGGCTGCGCTCGCTCGTCCGGTCCGCGCCGGAGCCGGACCTGGGGCTGAGCACGGTGCCCGTGCCCGCCGACGATCCGCACAAACTGCCCGTCGTACGGCGCCGGGGCGAACTGGTGCGCCGCCGCAAGGCCGCCGCCGACCCCGTGCCCGCTCCTTCCGCGCACGGGCGCCACAAGCGCGCCAAGGAGCGCAAGCAGCGGTCGGCGCGCGGGCCGCGCAGCCTCGGGGTCACCCTGGTCGGGCTGGTGCTGCTGCTGATGGTCGCCGCCGTGCTCTACGCGGTGTTCTTCATGCCGCGCGGCGGGGCCGGGGACGACGAGGGCGCGGCGGGCGCCACGCGGACCCTGCCCGCGCAGGTGCCCGGCGGTGACGAACGGCCGCAGTCGACGAAGCCGCGGGGCACCGGGTCGCCGGCCACCGAGGCCCCGCGGAGTTCGGCCCCCGCCACGAGCGCCCCGCCGCCCACGCGGTCCACCCCCGCGGACGACGGCGCCGCCACCGGTCTCGGCGGCGACTTCCGGCTGCGCACCGATCCGGAGGGCTTCCGCCTCGCCGTCCCCAACGGCTGGCAGCGCACGGGAAGGAACGCCGACGGGCAGGTCCGCTACACCGGCGGCGACTACCAGCTGCTGGTCGTGCCCGGCCGCGACACCGTCGCCGACAAGGGCAGCGACCCGATCGTCTACCAGAACGACGAGCCGGAGCTGGCGGGCTTCCGCGCCTCCGGCTGGTCCTCGGCCTCCGGGCTGCGCCGCCTCGACATGGGCGGGATCTCCGCCGCGGAAGGCGAGTTCAGCTGGAGCGACGGCTCCGGGCGGCAGCTGTTCGCGCGGAACCTGGTGATGATCCGCGACGGCAGGTACCACGTCGTCCTGGTCGTCGGGCCGGACGGCAGGCGCGCCGACGTCAAGCGGTACTTCGAGAAGGCCGCGGAGACCTACCGCACCACCTGAGCGCGGCGCCCGGACGCAACCGCGCGGGGCGGGGCCGGGCACGGGTCGCGGCGTTCCTGCCAGCTTTTGCTGGCGTAATTGTGAAAACCGGCTACTGACGGGTATGCACGCGGTGCCGCCCCGTCGTACGCTCCCGCCATGACGGACTCTCCTACTGCCGGTAACGGCAATCCGGTCGCCCCCTCCGGCACCAGGACCGCCGCGGACGTGGTGACCCCGGACCTCGTGGCGCGGCTGACGCGGGGCGTCGCCGGCAGCGGCCGGACCGTGAACCACACGCCGCTGACCGGCGAGAAGCTGGCAGAGCTCCCGGAGTCGACCCCGGAAGACGTGGCGGCGGCCTACGAGAGGGCGCGGGAGGCGCAGAAGGCCTGGGCGGCCACGCCGGTGCGCAGGCGCGCAGCGGTGCTGCTCCGCTTCCACGACCTCGTGCTGGCCCGCCAGTCCGAGGTGCTGGACCTGATCCAGCTGGAGACCGGCAAGGCGCGGCTGCACGCGCACGAGGAGGTGCTGGCGGTCGCCGTCGCCGCCCGGCACTACGGTGTCAAGGCCCCGTCGTACCTGAGGCCCAAGCGGCACACCGGCGCCATCCCGACCCTCACCAAGGTGCGGGAGCTGCGGCACCCGCGCGGTGTCGTCGGCCAGATCGCGCCGTGGAACTACCCCCTCGAACTCTCCGTCGGCGACGCGCTGCCCGCCTTCGTCGCCGGCAACGCCGTGGTGATGAAGCCGGACACCGAGACCGCGCTGACCGCCCTGTGGGCGCGCGAGCAGCTGATCGAGGCCGGGCTGCCCGCCGACGTCTGGCAGGTCGTCATCGGCGAGGGGCCGGTCGTCGGCCCGGCGGTCGTGGAGCACGCCGACTACGTGTCCTTCACCGGTTCCACCCGTACCGGCCGGGACGTGGCGGCCCGGGCCGCGGCCCGCCTGATCGGCGCGTCCCTCGAACTCGGCGGCAAGAACGCCCTGCTGGTGCTGGAGGACGCCGACCTCGACAAGGCGGCCGAGGGCGCGGTCCGCGCCTGCTTCTCCTCGGCGGGCCAGCTGTGCATCTCCATCGAGCGGCTCTTCGTCCACGCCTCGGTCGCCGACGCCTTCCTGGAGCGCTTCACCGCGCGCACCCGGGCCCTCAAGCTGGGCACCGCCCTCGCCTACGGCGCCGGGATGGGGTCGCTGGCCGGCGAGCGCCAGCTGGAGACCGTGACCCGGCACGTGGAGGAGGCCGTCGCCAAGGGCGCCACCGTCCTCACCGGCGGCAGGGCCCGGCCCGACGTCGGCCCGTACTTCTTCGAGCCGACCGTCCTGGACGGCGTCGAGCCCCCGATGGCCGTGTGCGCGGAGGAGACCTTCGGCCCGGTGGTGTCCGTGTACCGCTTCACCGACGAGGAGGAGGCGGTCGAGCGCGCCAACGCGACGCCGTACGGCCTCAATTCCAGCGTCTGGACCAAGGACACCCGCCGCGGCGCCCGCGTCGCCGCGCGCCTGCGCAGCGGCACCGTCAACGTCAACGAGGGCTACGCGCCGGCGTACGGCAGCGTGCAGTCCCCGATGGGCGGCATGAAGGACTCCGGCCTCGGGCGCAGGCACGGCTCGGAGGGCATCCTCAAGTACACCGAGGCGCAGACCGTGGCGACGCAGCGGCTGCTGCCGATGGCCCCGTCGCTGGGCATGGACGACTCGGCGTACGCGGCCCTCATGAGCCGCAGCCTCCGCGTGATGAAGGCGCTGAGGCTGCGCTGATGGAGGGGGAGCGGATGTCCTACGACTACGACGTGATCGTGATCGGGTCCGGCTTCGGCGGATCCGTGTCCGCACTGCGCCTGACCGAGAAGGGCTACACGGTCGGCGTCCTGGAGGCGGGCCGCCGTTGGACCCGGGAGTCGCTGCCGAAGAACTCCTGGCACATCAGGGACTACCTGTGGGCCCCGGCGCTCGGCCTGTACGGGATCCAGCGCATCCACCTGCTCGACAACGTCATGATCCTGGCCGGCGCGGGGGTCGGCGGCGGTTCGCTGAACTACGCCAACACCCTCTACGTCCCGCCCAAGGCCTTCTTCGAGGACCGCCAGTGGGGCCGCATCACCGACTGGCAGGAGGAGCTGGCCCCCTACTACGACCAGGCCAAGCGCATGCTCGGCGTGCGGCTCAACCCGACCATGACCCCCTCGGACGTCCACCTCAAGGCGACCGCCGAGCGGATGGGCGTCGGCGACTCCTTCCACATGGCCCCGGTCGGCGTCTTCTTCGGCGACGGCCGGGACGCCGCGGGCGACGCCGCGGCCGCGCCCGGCGGCGAGGTCCCCGACCCGTACTTCGGCGGCGCCGGCCCGTCCCGGCGGGCCTGCACGGAGTGCGGGGAGTGCATGACCGGCTGCCGTCACGGCGCCAAGAACACCCTCAACGAGAACTACCTCCACCTCGCCGAGAAGGCGGGCGCCGAGATCCACGCGATGACCACCGTCACCGCCCTGTCGGAGAACCCCGAGGGCGGCTACGACGTCACCGTCGTCCCCACCGACGGCCGCCGCAAGGCGAAGCCGCGCGTGCTGCGTGCCGGGCACGTGGTCGTCGCCGCCGGGACGTACGGCACTCAGACGCTGCTGCACCGTATGCGCGACGCGGGCCGGCTGCCGGGCCTTTCCGCCCGGCTCGGCGAGCTGACCCGCACCAACTCCGAGGCACTGGTGGGCGCGCAGACCGACAGCCGCCGCTACCGCAGGCGCACCGGCGAGCCGAGGGTGGACTTCACGCGGGGGGTGGCCATCACGTCCTCGATCCATCCCGACGCGAACACCCACATCGAGCCGGTCCGCTACGGCAAGGGCTCCAACTCGATGGGCGGCCTGTCCATCCTGCAGGTCCCGCACGGCACCCGGCTGCCGCGCGGGCTCGCCTACCTGGCGCACTGCGCGCGCCACCCGGTGCTGCTGATGCGGTCGCTGTCCAACCGCCGCTGGTCCGAGCGCACCATCATCGGCCTGGTCATGCAGTCCCTGGACAACTCGCTGACCACCTACCGCAAGCCCAAGGGCCTGGGGAAGGGACTGCTCACCGCCCGGCAGGGGCACGGCGCGCCCAACCCCTCCTTCATACCCGAGGGCGCCGAGGCCGCGCGCCTGCTCGCGGAGGAGATCAACGGCTTCGCGGGCAGCAACGTCGGCGAGTTGATGGGCACCCCGCTCACCGCCCACTTCCTGGGCGGCTGCGCGATCGGCGAGGACGCCGAGCACGGCGTGATCGACCCGTACCACCGGCTGTTCGGGCACCCGGGCATCCATGTGGTGGACGGCGCCGCGGTCTCCGCCAACCTGGGGGTCAACCCGTCGCTCACCATCACCGCGCAGGCCGAACGTGCCATGTCGCTGTGGCCCAACAAGGGCGACGCCGACCCGCGCCCGGCCCAGGGCGAGGCCTACCGGCGCGTCGCCGCGGTCGAGCCCCGGAGCCCGGTCGTCCCCGAGGAGGCCTTCGGCGCGCTGCGGCTGCCGGTGCTCCCCGTCCCGCCGGTGCCGCCCAAGGGCTGACGCCGCCGGACGCCCGGACGCCGTGGGGGCCGCACCCGCTCGGGACGCGGCCCTCCCGGCCGTGTCCCGGGCGTGTTCCGACCGGGCACCGGAACGCGCGGAGAGCGCCATGTGCGGCCCGACTCACTCGATCGAGGGTCGGATACCTGCTCAAGTGCCGCGAAATGAGTAGTGTGTTCCTCGCAGAGCGGCCGGTCCCGGGCGTCCCCGGAACCGACCGCCACTTTGAGTCGTGACCGGGCTGCTGTCCCCTGCCGTCCGGTCACTATCACCGGAGCGAGGTCCCACGGCGCGACCGCATTGCTTCCACTCGCGCGGGCGCGCCTCATCGCTCCGGTGGCACCCCGCCCAGCTGCGACTGAGCGGTGTCCACGCGTGGTCTTCGACGTCCTTGCTTCCCTGGCCCAGGGTCACCGCGCCTGGCTGGCACGGACACCGGATTCAACGAAGGCGTCCGTAGGCGGTCACGTGCCGTACGGGTGATGCCCCCCGAACGGGTCATACGGCCGGTGCCGCGGGGGTTTCAGACCCGGCCGCGGCACAGCTCCAGCAGGGTCATGGCGAGTGCCGTGCCGGGCCTGCCCAACTGCTCGCTGTAGCGGCGGAGGATGTCCATCTCGCGGGAGAGGTGCACGCGGCGGCCGCCGGACTCGATGCGGGCGCGCTGGATGCCCGCCGAGACGGCCATCCGTTCCCGCACCAGCGCGACGATCCTCGCGTCGAGGTCGTCGATCCGCTCGCGGGCGTCCGCGATGACGGCGCCGGGGTCGGTGGTCCGCGGTGCCGCGGGGGTGCTGCTCATGGGGTTCCTCCTCGGGGGCCGGGCCCCCGGGCCGCCCGGGACGGGAAACGCCAGGCGCCCCGGGCCGTGTGGCCCGGGGCGCCTGGTGACGTCTGGATGCGTTTCCTCGCTCAGACAGCACGACCATGGCAGCCGGACCAGCCGGTGCCATAGGTAAACGCGAAGCGCGTGCCGTGGAGCATGCGGCACAGTGTGCGCCTCCGGGGCGGGGAAGTAAAGCCGCGGGCCCCGGTAGAATCGGCAGGGACCCCACGTTCGACACCGCCGGAAGGCCCACCGTGGCATCAGCGACCCCAGCCGCCCCCGACACCGTCCTCGTCGTTGACTTCGGGGCGCAGTACGCCCAGCTCATCGCCCGCCGTGTCCGCGAGGCCCGGGTCTACAGCGAGATCGTGCCGAGCACGATGCCGGTCGAGGAGATGCTGGCCAGGCGGCCCGCGGCGATCATCCTGTCGGGCGGCCCCTCCTCCGTGTACGCCGAGCACGCCCCGCGGCTGGACCGCGCCCTCTTCGAGGCGGGCGTCCCGGTCTTCGGCATGTGCTACGGCTTCCAGTTGATGGCGATCACCCTCGGCGGCACCGTCGACAACACCGGGGCGCGTGAGTACGGCCGCACCCCGCTGCACGTCGGCAAGACCGGCTCCACGCTCTTCGAGGGGACCCCGGCCGAGCAGTCGGTGTGGATGTCGCACGGCGACACCTGCACCGCCGCCCCGGAGGGCTTCACCGTCTCCGCGGCCACCGACCTGGTGCCGGTGGCCGCGTTCGAGGACGACGAGAAGAAGCTCTACGGCGTCCAGTACCACCCCGAGGTCCTGCACTCCGACCACGGCCAGCAGGTGCTCGAGCACTTCCTCTACCGCGGCGCCGGCATCGCCCCGGACTGGACCACGCACAACGTGGTCGAGGAGCAGGTCGCCGCGATCCGCGCCCAGGTCGGCGACAAGCGCGCCATCTGCGGCCTGTCCGGCGGGGTGGACTCCGCGGTCGCCGCGGCCCTGGTCAACAAGGCCATCGGCGAGAAGCTGACCTGCGTCTACGTGGACCACGGCCTGATGCGCAAGGGCGAGTCCGAGCAGGTGGAGAAGGACTTCGTGGCGGCCACCGGCGTGCAGCTGAAGGTCGTCGACGCGCAGGAGCGCTTCCTGACCGCGCTCGCCGGGGTGTCCGACCCCGAGGAGAAGCGCAAGATCATCGGCCGGGAGTTCATCCGGGTCTTCGAGCAGGCCGCGAGCGAGATCGTCGCCGAGGCCGGCGCCCACGGCGAGTCGGTGGAGTTCCTGGTGCAGGGCACCCTCTACCCGGACGTCGTGGAGTCCGGCGGCGGCACCGGCACCGCCAACATCAAGTCCCACCACAACGTGGGCGGCCTCCCCGAGGACCTGCAGTTCCAGCTCGTCGAGCCGCTGCGCAAGCTGTTCAAGGACGAGGTCCGCATGGTCGGCCAGGAACTCGGCCTGCCCGAGGAGATCGTCCAGCGCCAGCCCTTCCCGGGCCCGGGCCTGGGCATCCGCATCGTCGGCGAGGTCACCAAGGAGCGCCTGGACCTGCTGCGCGAGGCCGACGCCATCGCCCGCGAGGAGCTGACCGCCGCCGGTCTCGACCGCGACATCTGGCAGTGCCCGGTGGTGCTGCTCGCGGACGTCCGCTCGGTGGGCGTGCAGGGTGACGGCCGCACCTACGGCCACCCCATCGTGCTGCGCCCGGTCTCCAGCGAGGACGCCATGACCGCGGACTGGTCGCGGCTGCCGTACGAGGTGCTGGCCCGGATCTCGACCCGGATCACCAACGAGGTCGCCGACGTCAACCGCGTCGTGCTGGACGTCACCAGCAAGCCCCCGGGCACCATCGAGTGGGAGTAGCCCCCTCACGTGGGGCAGGCTTGGGGCGATACCGGGGAAACCTGGTATCGCCCCTGTTCATCTGCGGTACCTCGGGGTAACTTCCGCGCCATGACCGACACCGCGCCGCAGCCCGTACCGCCCGATCGGCTCCATTTCGCCCTCCCGCCCACCTTCGAGGACCCCGTGGAGGAACGCCGCCACCGCAAGGAGCGGCTGGTGGTGGCGCTGCGGGCGTTCGCGGAGCTGGGGTTCGAGGACGGGGTGTCGGGTCACATCACCGTGCGCGATCCGGAGCTGCCGGACCATTTCTGGGTGAACCCCTTCGGGGTGCCGTTCCGGCACCTCACCGTGGGCGAGCTGATCCTGGCCAACCAGCACGGCGCCGTCGTCGAGGGCCGGCACCACGTCAACCAGGCGGCCTTCACCATCCACGCCCATGTGCACACCGCACGGCCCGACGTGACCGCCGTCGTGCACAGCCACTCGACCTACGGCCGGGCGCTGGCCGCGCTGGGGGAGCGGCTGGAGCCGATCACCCAGGACGCCTGCGCCTTCTACGAGGACCACGCCCTCTTCGACGCCTACACCGGGGTCGTCGTGGACGAGGCGCAGGCGCGGCGCATCGCGGTGGTCCTGGGGGCGTACAAGGCGGTGGTACTGCGCAACCACGGACTCCTGACGGTCGGTGAGACCGTGGACGCGGCTGCCTGGTGGTTCATGACGATGGAGAAGTCCTGCCAGGTGCAGCTGAGCGCGAAGGCGGCGGGCAAGCCGGTGTGGATCACGCACGATGACGCGCTCGCCACCCGTGAGCAACTGGGACACGATCTGGTCGCCTGGATCAACTACCAGCCCACATACGAGCGGATAGCTCGCGATAATTCAGAGCTTTTTGATTGAACGGCGGCCGCTTCGCCTACGTATCCCCTAGGGCGCTCCTGGAGAATCGTCCGGGAGGGGGTCCACGACGGGTGCGTGCGAGAGGGCGGACGTCATGAGCGTGACGGGTATAACGGGCATGAGCGGAACGAGGGACACGGAGCGGTACCCCAGCCAGGGACCGTGGCGGGACACGGCCAGGCGCTACGCGCTGCTGCCGCTGCGCATCTTCCTCGGCGTGACCTTCGTCTACGCCGGGTTCGACAAGCTGATGTCCGACACCTTCTTCAACGACAGCGCGCCCGGCTCGCTCGTCGCCACCCTCAACGCGGTGCGCGGCTCCGCCGCGATCCCGGGCATGATCGACCTGGCCATGGAGAACCCGCACGGCTTCGGCTACGCCATCGCCATCGGTGAGATCGCCGTCGGCATCGGCACCCTCGTCGGCCTCCTCAGCCGGATCGCCGCCCTGGGCGGGGCGCTGATCTCACTGAGCCTGTGGCTGACGATGAGCTGGTCCACGCAGCCGTACTACTACGGCAACGACCTCGCCTACCTGATGGCCTGGCTGCCGCTGGTCCTCGCCGGCGCCCCGCTACTCTCCATCGACGCGATGATCGCCGGACGGCGCGGCCGGGGACGGCGCGGTCTGGCCTGAGCGCCGGGCGGCCCGCCCCCGGAACATCCGGGAGGCGACCGAGCCGAGTGCCGCGAGCCCCAGACCCGCACAGGTCAGGGGCACCGCGGCCGCCGGGGTCAGCGACACCTCGCCCGCGGCGTCGAGCAGGAACACCGCGGCCAGTCCCAGCAGGACCAGCCCGGTCAACAGCGCCGAGGGCGCGAACGGATGCCGTCTCACGGGAACTGCACCACCTTCACCTGTCCGACGCCCACTTCCACGTCCAGCTCCACCGTGCCCCCGGACTTCCGTCCGTCCACCGGGCCCAAAGTCACCTTCCGGTCCAGCCCGGGCTGGACGTCGATGTCCTTCTCCTTCTCGCCCGGCAACTGCACGTCGCCCACGCCCACCTGGACGTGCATCCGCAGCGTGAGGTCCTCCGGGATCCTGACCACCAGCTGCCCCGCGCCGATCTGGGCCCGCGTCGCGACGGTGCGGCCGCCGGGCCGGAGCTTCGACAGGTCGAGCGTCGCCCGGCCGGTGCCCAGCTCGTACGAGTCCTGCACCGCCGAGAGCGTGGCGGGCGTCCAGGTGCGCTGCTTCCAGTCGGTGCCGACCGACCGGGGCAGCGTCGTGGACCCCACCAGCAGCGCGGCGGTCAGCAGCACCAGGAAGACGGTGCCGCCCCCGAGCCGCCCCCACCAGGTGCTCACCAGGAAGCCCAGACCGAAGACGGCCAGCGCGGAGCCGAGGCCGATCTGCACGCTGGTGGCCAGCGGCTGGGACGACCAGGACGCGGCGAGGCCGCACGCGGCCGCGGCCGCCGCCAGGAAGAACACGAGCACACCGAGCCAGGCGCCCTCGCGCCGCACCGCCCGGCGCCGGTCCCGCCACTCGCGGCGGTCGCTTTCCACGTCCGAGGGACCGTCGTCCGGGCCCCACAGGTAGCCGCCCGGCCCCGGAACCGGGGGCGCGTCCTCGACCGCGGTCTCCTTCCACCACGCCGCCGTGGCGGGCTGAGGCGGCGGCTGGGTCGGCGGCGGCGCGACCGGCTGCGCGGGCGCCTCGGTCGCCTGCCGGCGGTGCACCGACCAGTACACGGCGCCGGCGAAGGCCGCCAGCAGCCCCAGCGAGAAGGCCAGGTTTCCGCCGCTGCCCAGCATCGACAGGAACAGCCCGCAGCCGACCAGCGCGACCAGCACCGCCGTCAGCGCGGTCCCCTCGACCCGTCCCGACAGCAGCCGGTGCGCCTCGCTCTCGGTCTCCCCCTCCAGCGGGACGAGCAGCCACGCCAGGCCGTAGGCCACCAGCCCGAGGCCGCCGGTGAGCGCCAGCACGCCGAGCACGATCCGGAAGACCACCGGGTCGATGTCGAAGTACCGTCCCGCGCCCTCGCAGACGCCGGCGATCACCTTCCGCTCACGGCAGCGCGCCAGCCGCCGGCCCGGCGGTGACCCGGCCGCCTCCGTCTCCGTGTACTGCTCCGTCATGGCTCCATGGTGGCGGTCCGGGGCGGGTGCCGGTATCCGGAACGACCCTGACCCCGCATGGGGGCCAACCCTGATACCCACCGTGCGCGAAACATGTGACGATCGGGACATGCCAGCCGCCGGACCACCGACCAGCCCGCCCGACGGGGCGTCGTACTTCGCGCCGCCGGACCCGGCCGGATCCCGGGTCCGCAAGCTCTACCGCAGCTCCGAGGGCCGGATGATCGGCGGTGTCGCCCGAGGGCTGGCCGGGCACCTCGGACTGCCGGTGGCATGGGTGCGGGTGGTGTTCGTCGTCCTGGCCACCATCCAGGGCCTCGGCGTCCTGCTGTACGCGGTCTTCTGGTTCGTGGTGCCGCTCGGCGTCGGCGGGGTCGTCGAGGCCAAGGAGCCGCGCGACGCCCGCTCCTGGCTCGCCGGACGCAGGCCCGACCGGGGCCAGATCGTCGCGCTCATCGCGCTCGCCATCGGCCTCGGCATCCTGCTGGACAACCTCAACCTCGGCAGGGCCAACGCCTATGTGTGGCCGCTGCTGCTGATCGGGCTCGGCGTCGCCCTGGTGTGGCGGCAGGCCGACAACGCCCGCCGGGCCCGCTGGGCCGAGCTGAGCCGCCGCAAGAGGCTGCTGCCCTTCGCGCGCGGCGCCGCCGGGGTGATCCTCGTCGGCGTGGGCGTGACCGGCTTCCTCGTCGTGCAGGGTTCGGTCAGCCACCTGGGCACCATCCTGCAGGCCGCGCTCGCCGTCCTGGTGGGCGCGGCGCTGATCGCCGGACCGTACCTCGTGCGCATGACCCAGGACCTGTCCGCGGAGCGGCTGGCCCGCATCCGCGCGCAGGAGCGGGCCGAGGTCGCCGCGCACGTCCACGACTCCGTGCTGCACACCCTGACCCTCATCCAGCGGCACGCCGAGGACCCGCGCGAGGTCGCGCGGCTGGCCCGCGCGCAGGAACGGGAGCTGCGGGCCTGGCTCTACCGGCCCGAGGGCAACGGCAGGGACGACGAGCCGGCCACCCTCGCGGAGGCGGTGCGCCGGGCGGCGGCCGAGGTGGAGGACGCGCACGGCGTCCCCGTCGAGGTGGTGTGCGTCGGCGACTGGCCGCTCGACGAACGCCTGGTGGCGCAGATGCAGGCCGCCCGCGAGGCCATGGTCAACGCCGCCAAGTACGGTGGGGACGAACCCGTGCAGGTGTACGCGGAGGTCGAGGAGAGCAAGGTCTTCGTATCGGTCCGCGACCGCGGCCCCGGCTTCGACCTCGAGGACGTACCGTCGGACAGGATGGGCGTCCGGGAGTCGATCATCGGCCGGATGCGGCGCAACGGTGGCGAGGCGCGGCTGCGCTCCGCACCGGGCGGGGGGACGGAAGTGGAGCTGGAGATGGACAGGGCCCAGGGACCAGGGAGGTCGTCATGAGCACGGAACGACGCGTGAGGGTCGTCCTCGTCGACGACCACCGGATGTTCCGCACCGGGGTGCAGGCCGAGATCGGCGAGACCGAGCGGACCGGGGTCGACGTGGTCGGCGAGGCCGCCGACGTGGACCAGGCGGTCTCCGTCATCACCGCGACGCGGCCCGGCGTCGTCCTGCTCGACGTCCATCTGCCGGGCGGCGGCGGGGTGGAGGTCCTCAAGCGCTGCGCCGGGCTCATGGCCGACGCCGAACACCCCGTGCGCTTCCTGGCGTTGTCGGTCTCCGACGCCGCCGAGGACGTCATCGGGGTGATCCGCGGCGGCGCCCGCGGCTATGTGACCAAGACCATCACCGGCCCGGACCTGGTCAGTTCGGTGTTCCGGGTCGCCGACGGCGACGCCGTCTTCTCGCCCCGGCTGGCCGGCTTCGTCCTCGACGCCTTCGCCTCCACCGACGCCCCGCCGGTCGACGAGGACCTGGACCGGCTGACCCAGCGCGAGCGCGAGGTGCTGCGGCTGATCGCACGCGGCTACGCGTACAAGGAAGTCGCCAAGCAGCTCTACATCTCGGTGAAGACGGTCGAGTCGCACGTCTCGGCGGTGCTGCGCAAGCTGCAGCTCAGCAACCGGCACGAACTCACCCGCTGGGCGACCGCCCGCCGGCTGGTCTGAGGCACCGTGGCGGGGGCGTCACGCCGGCCGCGTGGCGCCCGCGAAGGGCATCTGGTCGACCGGGGCGAGTTTGACGACGTCACCGGTGCGGGGGGCGTGGATCATCATGCCGTTGCCCACGTACAGGCCGACGTGGCTGATTCCCGAGTAGAAGAACACCAGGTCGCCGGGCTCAAGTTGGGAGCGGGAGACCCGGGTGCCCGCGTTGATCTGGGTGTACGTCGTGCGCGGCAGGGACACCCCGCCCGACCGCCACGCGGCCTGCGTGAAGCCCGAGCAGTCGTACGCCGACGGCCCGGTGGCGCCCCAGACGTAGGGCAGACCGAGGTTGTCGTAGGCGAAGGAGACGGCGCGGGCGGCCCGCGCGTTGGGGGCGGCGGCGGGCGCCAGGCCGGTACGGGAGCCGGTGGCGGCGCGGCCGGCACGGGCCGGGTCGGCGGAACCGTGGCCCCCGGAGGACAGCACCTCGGCGCGCCGGCCGGCGGTGAGACGGCCGAGCAGCTGCCGTGCGGAGGCCAGGCGCTGCTCCACGGTGCGCTTGTGGCGGGCGAGTTCGGCCCGGGTGCCGCGCAGTTCCGCCAGCTCGCCCTCGGTCTCGGTGCGCAGCTGCTCGATGTCCCGCCGCTGGGCCGACAGGGCGCGCAGCGCGGCGTTCTGGCGGCTGCTCATCCGGTCCAGCATCCCGGCGCGCTCCAGGTAGTCGCCGGGGGAGGAGGCGAGGGCCAGCTGGACGGCGGGGTCGATGCCGCCGCTGCGGTACTGGGCGGTGGCGAGGGAGCCGAGGCCGTCCCGGGTGCCGTTGAGGCGCTCGGTCCTGCGGGCGAGTTCGTCCTGGAGGCGCTCGATGCGCCCGGTGGCCGTGTCCGCCTTCTCCTTCGCGCCGTTGTACCGCTCGGTGGCCTGCTCGGCCTCCTCGTACAGCCGGTCCACCCGGGCCCTGGCCTCGTCCGCGGTCAGCCGGGGCTCCGCGTGCCCGGCCTCCCCGAACACCGTCACGGAGGCCGCGCCCGCCAGGGCGAGACCTGCGGCGGTGCGCGCGGTCGTGCCTGCCCGACCGCGATCCTTGGGCCTTCTGTGCGACGCCACGCGACGCCACTCCTTCCGGGCTGTCCGTACGCCCCCCGGCGGTCCGGCGGCGGGCGGACGGGGAGCCGTCCACCGCCGGACCTTTCGGCGGGGGCGGCCGTGCCGGGGACGGGGTCCGCGCGGCAGTGGGGATCGGCCACCTGGGGCAGGACGCTAAACCTGGACGCCGCGAGGGGGCTCCGCACTGTGCGGGACTGGTCAGATTCGGCCGTGGACTGCCCACGGATGACCGCTGTTCGACGGGTGACCTGGTCACTTCCGGTCCGGCCGTGACCGATGTGACGGAAGAGTGCGACCTCGGTGCCGGACGCTGGTATGAGCCTGGCTAGGGTCCTGAGCCATGGACGTACTCATCAACCTGATCGTCGGCCTGCACATCATCGGCATCGCCGCGCTGCTGGGCGGCTTCCTCACCCAGATGAAGGCCATGGGCCGCGGCGAGGCCCGTTTCGTGCCGGGCATGCTGCACGGCGCGCTGACCATGCTGGTCACCGGCGCGCTGCTGGTCGGCCTCAACCAGGCGGACGACCAGCCGGTGAACAACATCAAGATCGGCGTGAAGCTCGCGGTCCTGGTGGTGATCCTCGGCCTGGTCTACGTCAAGCGGGACGAGGAGAAGGTGCCGGCGGCGGCCTTCGGCACCGTGGGTGCGCTGACCACCGCCAACATCTTCATCGCGGTGCTGTGGACCTGAGCCCGGCCGCGGACGGCCGGGCGGGGGCTCAGGCTCAGGCCATCCGGGCGTAGCCGTAGATCGGCATCTCCGTGATCGGCGCGATCTTCACCACGCTCCCGGTGTGGGGGGCGTGGATCATCTGGCCGCCGCCGATGTAGAGGCCGACGTGGGTGATGTCCGAGTAGAAGAAGACCAGGTCGCCGGGTTGCAGCTGGTCCGCGCTCACGCGGCTGCCGAAGTCGACCTGGTCGTAGGTGACACGGGGGATCGAGACGCCCGCCGCGCCCCAGGCGGCCTGGGTCAGGCCCGAGCAGTCGTAGGAGTTCGGGCCGGTGGCGCCGTACACGTACGGCTTGCCCAGCTGGGCCCGCGCGAACTCGATCGCCTTGGCCGCCTTGGCGGCGTAGGTCCCCGACGCCGGAGCCGTCGAGCCCGAGGAGCCGGCGGACGAGCCCGACTCCTTCGCCGCCGCCTCCTGCGCGGCCTTCTCCTTGGCGGCGATCTCCGCTGCCTTCTCGGCGGCCTCCTCCTGGCGCTTCTTCTCCAGTGCCGCCAGCCGCGCCTTCTCCTGGGCGGTGAGGCTGTTCAGCAACTTCTGCGCCGCGGCGAGCTTCTGCTTGACCGCGGTCTTCTCCGCGCTCAGCCGCTGCTGCGCCTCGGTCAGCTTCTGCAGGCTCTCCACGGCCTCGGAGCGCTTGGCCGTCGTCTCGGCCTGCTCGGAGCGGAAGGTCTCCAGCGCGTGCTCCTGGCGGTCGGACAGGCGGTCCATCAGGTGCGCCTGGTCCAGGAACTGCTGCGGGTCGGAGGTGAGCAGGAAGGTCGTCGTCCCGTCCAGGCCGCCGCCGCGGTACTGCGCCGCGGCGTACTCGCCGATCGTGCGGCGGGCGGCGTTGAGCGTCTCGGTCTTGCGGGCCACCTGGTCGAGCAGCGCGTCGGCGCGCGTGCGCTGCTGCCCGGTCTGCTCCTTGGCGCCGTTGTAGCGCTCGGTGGCGGCCTCCGCCTGGTGGAAGAGCTTGTCGACCTGGGCCTTGACCTCGGTGATGGAGGGCTTGTCGGGTGAGGCGGGCGCCGCGCTCGCGCTCTCGCCGAAGAGGGTGACGGTCGCCAGTGCGGCGGTCGTGAGTCCCACCGCGGCGCGGGGGCCGGGGACGGTCAGCGCGCGCGGGCGCGGCTTGCGGTGCGTCGCCAAGTCAGGCGGCTCCTTCCGTGGACCGCCTACCGGGTTAGCTGTCGGGTTCGGGCTTCGGAAGGCCGCCCTACGGTCCGTGCGGGCGCGTCGCGCTCGTACCGACCGATTCACCCCAAGGTCGTGGGTCCCCGGCTCCGGCGGTCGCCGGACTCAGCGGAGGCGGCCCGTGACGGCACGGTCGCCGCCGCGTGGAGCGGACCGCCTGATCCGGCACGGTAGTCAACTGCGGGGGTCCGTGGGAACCCTGGTGTTCGAATTGTCCGCAATCATTTCGTGACCTTCACCATTCGGGGCCGTGACGGGCCCTGTTCCGCCCGGTCGTGACGGGACGGGGCCGGACGGGGCCGGACCGGGAAAGGGGGGACCGCGGGCGCGCGCGGCGGCCGGCCCGGGACGGCACCCGGGGCGCCCGGTGCGTCCGGGGCGTACGGGCTCGGGCAAGCGGCGCAACGTTGTCCGTCCCACGGCCTAGACTCGGGAGGCGATGAGCAGCCTCTTTGACGACAGCTTCCTGGCCGGCCTCGAACCGAGGGAGGAGGAGCCCCCGCCGCCTCCCGAGGACGGGCCCGAGACGGTTCCCGACGACCTCTTCGAGGGGCGCTTCGACGCGCCCGTGGACCGGGACGCGTACTACCGCGACGGCGCCCCCCGCCCGGCCGTGGACCCGGCCGCGCTGCTCGAAGGCCTGAACGACGAGCAGCGCGCCGCCGTCGAGCACTCCGGCTCCCCGCTGCTCATCGTCGCCGGCGCCGGCTCCGGCAAGACCCGGGTGCTCACCCACCGCATCGCGTACCTGCTGGGCGCCCGCAAGGTGCACCCCGGCCAGATCCTGGCGATCACCTTCACCAACAAGGCCGCCGGGGAGATGAAGGAGCGCGTCGAGCAGCTGGTCGGCCCGCGCGCCAATGTGATGTGGGTCTCCACCTTCCACAGCGCGTGCGTCCGCATCCTGCGCCGGGAGTCCAAGAGGCTCGGCTTCACCTCCAGCTTCTCGATCTACGACGCGGCCGACTCCAAGCGCCTGATGGCGCTGGTCTGCCGTGACCTGGACCTGGACCCCAAGCAGTTCCCGCCGAAGTCCTTCAGCGCCAAGGTCTCCAACCTCAAGAACGAGCTCATCGACGAGGAGACCTTCGCCGACCAGGCCGAGAACCCCTTCGAGAAGAAGCTCGCCGAGGCCTACGCGATGTACCAGTCGCGGCTGCGCGAGGCCAACGCGCTCGACTTCGACGACATCATCATGACCACGGTCAACCTGCTCCAGGTCTTCCCGGACGTCGCCGAGCACTACCGGCGCCGCTTCCGGCACGTCCTGGTCGACGAGTACCAGGACACCAACCACGCCCAGTACACCCTGGTGCGCGAGCTGGTCGGCACGGCGACCGGGGACGCGGCCGAGGGTGAGGAGCCCGCCGAGCTGTGCGTGGTCGGTGACGCCGACCAGAGCATCTACGCCTTCCGCGGCGCCACGATCCGCAACATCCTCCAGTTCGAGGAGGACTACCCGCAGGCCCGCACCATCCTGCTGGAGCAGAACTACCGCTCCACCCAGAACATCCTGACCGCCGCCAACGCCGTCATCGAACGCAACGCATCGCGCCGGCCGAAGAACCTGTGGACCGAGGCCGGACAGGGCCCGGTCATCACCGGCTACGTCGCCGACCAGGAGCACGACGAGGCGCAGTTCATCGCCGACGAGATCGACCGGCTCACCGACGCCGGGGACGCCCGTCCCGGTGACGTGGCGGTCTTCTACCGGACCAACGCGCAGTCCCGTGTCTTCGAAGAGGTCTTCATCCGCGTCGGCCTGCCCTACAAGGTCGTCGGCGGGGTCCGCTTCTACGAGCGCAAGGAGGTCCGGGACGTCCTGGCCTACCTGCGCGTGCTCGCCAACCCCGAGGACACCGTCCCGCTGCGCCGCATCCTGAACGTGCCCAAGCGCGGTATCGGGGAGCGCGCCGAGGCGATGGTCGACGCCCTGTCCGCGCGCGAGCGGATCTCCTTCGCCGCCGCGCTGCGCCGGGTCGACGAGGCCTTCGGCATGGCCGCCCGCTCGGTCAACGCCGTCAAGCGCTTCAACGAGCTGCTGGAGGAGCTGCGCACCGTCGTCGACTCCGGCGCCGGACCCGCCACCGTCCTGGAGGCCGTGCTGGAGCGCACGGGCTACCTGGCCGAGCTCCAGGCCTCCACCGACCCGCAGGACGAGACCCGCATCGAGAACCTCCAGGAACTCGCGGCGGTCGCTCTGGAGTTCGAGCAGGAGCGCACCGAGGAGGAGCCCGGCACGCTCGCCGAGTTCCTGGAGCGGGTCGCGCTGGTCGCCGATTCCGACCAGATCCCGGACGACGACGAGGGCGGTGGCGTCATAACGCTGATGACCCTGCACACCGCCAAGGGCCTGGAGTTCCCGGTGGTCTTCCTGACCGGCATGGAGGACGGGGTCTTCCCGCACATGCGCGCGCTCGGCCAGACCAAGGAGCTGGAGGAGGAGCGGCGGCTCGCCTACGTCGGCATCACGCGGGCGCGGCAGCGGTTGTACGTGACGCGGTCCACCATGCGCAGCGCCTGGGGCCAGCCCTCGTACAACCCGGCCTCGCGCTTCCTGGAGGAGATCCCGGAGCCGCTCATCGAGTGGAAGCGCACGGGCGCCTCCGCGGCGCCCTCCGCCTCGGTGTCGGCGGCGGCCTCGATGCTGTCGCGTTCCTCCTCGAAGAGCGGCCCCTCCGGTTTCGCGACGCGGCGCACCCAGGACCGTCCGGTCATCTCGCTGGCGGTGGGGGACCGGGTCACGCACGACACGTTCGGGCTGGGCACGGTCGTCGGGGTCGACGGCAGCGGGGACAAGGCCAAGGCCGTCATCGACTTCGGCGACGAGCGGCCGAAGGTGCTGCTGCTGCGGTACGCGCCGGTGGAGAAGCTCTAGCCGGGTCCGGGTCCGGGTCTTGGCCTTGGTCGGTCCGGGGCCCGGGGTTCAGCGCGGGTCGACCCCGTGGTTCAGCAGCCACTGCAGCGGGTCGACGGCTGAGCCGCCGGCAGGACGTACCTCGAAGTGCAGGTGCGGTCCGGTGGAGTTGCCCGAATTGCCGGAGTAGGCGATGACGTCGCCGGCCTTGACCGAGCCCGAGCGGATCTTAGTGCTGCTCAGATGGCAGTACCAGGTCTCGGTGCCGTCGGGGGCGGTCACTATCGCCATGTTGCCGTAGGCGCTGTTCCACTGGGTGCGCACGACGCCGTCGGTCGCGGCCATCACCGGCGTGCCGTAGTCCACCGGGAAGTCGATGCCGGTGTGGACCGACATCCAGTTCACGCCCGCCTGGCCGAAGTAGGCGCTCAGGCCGTGGTTCTTCACCGGGAGCATGAACTTGGGGCGCAGCTGCTCCTTGAGCGCCGCCTGCGCCGCCTTCTTCGCGCGCTCCTGTGCCTGGCGCTCCTTGAGGTCGATGCGCTCCTGGCTGCGGCTGGCGCGGTCGGTGAAGTCGTCGACGTCCCGGTTGACCCCGGCGAGCTGCTGGTCGAGCTTCGTGGTCGGGGCGTTGGCCGCCTCCGGGGCGCCGTCGGCCTGGGTGCGGCTGCTGTCGGCGGCGTCCTCGGTGTTGACGGTGACGGCGGCCGCGCAGGCGACGCCCATCACCGCCACGGAGGGGACGGCGACGGTGAGCAGGGCCGAACGCCGGGCCGGGCGGCGCCTGCGGTTCCCGCCGCCGCTTCCGCCGCGTGGGCGCGGAAGGGCGGCCGCGGGGGTGCCTTCCGCGGAGTCGTGCTCCGGTTCCGGCTCGGCGTCGTCCTCGGTGTCGTCGTAGGACTCGGGCTCGTAGGACTCGGGCTCGTAGTGCTCGGCCTCGAAGTGTTCGGGGGCGTAGGCCTCGGTCCCGTACTGCTCCGGCTGCTCGTAGAGGGCGGCCTCGGGCGCGTGGCCGTGGGCGGCCTCGGGCTCCCCGTAGGCGGCGTGGACGGCAGTGTGCTCGTACTGCGTGTAGTCGTAGGCCGCCGTCGGCTGCGGCTGCGAGGGGTCCAGGTACCAGGTGCCGGTGGTCGCGCCCGTGTGGTCGCCGTAGCCGGCGCTCTGCCCCGAGGGCCAGTGGCCGGTCGCCGTGGTGTCGTACGAGACGGTGGCGTAGGAGCCCGTGTCGTAGGCCGGGTAACCCTGGCAGGAGCCGAAGAGGGGATCGTCATTCGCGTGAGCGGCGCCCGTGGGCGCGTACGAGGCGTCGGAATGTCCCTCGTACCCATAGCCGCTGTACTCGGGGGCGTACCCCGCCGGATGACGGTCGTTCACCGCTTCTCTTTCGCCTCGGCAGCAGGAGAATTAGCGGCGACTGTATCCCCCAGCGGGCGACGCCCACAATCTTCGGCGGGATTCAGGGATCCCCGATGCCTTGTGTTCGATGGCCTTTCGATGCTTATGGGGGCAAGGCCGTCAGGCGGCGTCCGCGGCTCCCGACGCCAGTTCCTCGCCCAGCAGCGCCTGCCGGATGCCGGCGGCGATGGCGGCGTGGACCGGCATGGTCAGATGCCCGACCCCCGCGACGTGGACGTTGCGGGCGATGAGGTCCGGGTGGTCGAGCCGGGCGGCCTCGACCGGGCTCATCAGTTCGTCCAGATCGCTCCAGAACGCCACGAAGCGGGTGCGGCAGCCGGTCGCCGGCTTGGCCAGCTCCTCGATGAGGTCGGAGTTGGGCCGCATCTGGCGGACGATGGGGTGCGGGTTCAGCAGCGGCGCCGCCCGGGTCCCGGCGTGCGGGGTGCCCAGGGTGACCACGGTGCGCACCCGCGTGTCGCCGCCCAGGCGCTGGGCGTAGTAGCGCGCGATGAGCCCGCCGAGGCTGTGGCCCACGATGTCCACCCGGCGGTGCCCCGTCTGCTCGCAGATCTGTTCGACGTGGCGTCCGAGGAGGGCCGCCGCCGTACGGATGTCGCAGGTCAAGGGCGAGTAGTTGAGCGCTTGCACATGCGGCCAGCCGTGCCGCCGCAGCGACCGGCGGAGCATCGCGAACACCGAACGGTTGTCCACGAAGCCGTGCAGCAGGAGCACCGGGGGGTGGCTCCGGCCCGCGGTGGGGAGCCGGGGCGGGTCCTCGGAGTCACCGGCCGCCGGCTGCGGCCCGCGTTCCTGGAAGATTCCGGTCGGGTAGAGGAAGACATGACCGGTCAGGATGGCGATCTCGATCGCCGCGGCTCGTACGTAGGCCGCCTGGCGTACCAAGCGGTCTCCGACACCGAAAGACAGGACGCCCATGGCCTACCTCCCGTGGGCACACGGAGACGGCCCTGTCCCCCGTGCGCCGAGAACGCGACGGCCCGCGTCGCCTGCTGAACGAAGGACGACCACGGGCCGAACGCGTTTCTAACGTGAACGTGTCCCATGTGTGATTTCCCCCTCGGGGCCCTTCGTGAAACTGTCCGCACGGGGGATGCTGGCGATAACGTTCGTTCACACATGTGCCCGCTGAGCGCAGCAATCGTCTATGGAGGCAGTGAATGGGAGTGTCCGGACCGATCCGTGTGGTGGTCGCCAAGCCGGGGCTGGACGGTCACGACCGCGGGGCCAAGGTCATCGCCCGGGCGCTGCGGGATGCCGGCATGGAGGTCATCTACACCGGTCTCCACCAGACGCCCGAGCAGATCGTGGACACCGCGATCCAGGAGGACGCCGACGCCATCGGCCTGTCGATCCTCTCCGGGGCCCACATGACGCTCTTCGCCAAGGTGATCGAGCTGCTCCGCGACCGTGAGGCCGAGGACATCAAGGTCTTCGGCGGCGGGATCATCCCGGAGGACGACATCGCCCCGCTGCGGGAACTGGGCGTGGCCGCGATCTTCACCCCGGGTACGTCGACCACCGACGTCATCACCTGGGTGACCGACAACATCCGCCATCCGGCCGAAGCCTGATCGTCCCGGACGGCGGTGCGGGCTCTCCCCGCACCGCCACCGGCCGGCCCAGGGGCGCGGACGGTGGCCACGGCGCGCAACGGCCGCCTGATCAGGTCAGCTCCGCGAGCATCGTGGCCCGCAGCCGCAGGGTGCCGACCAGTCGCTGGAAGGCCTCCGCCCAGTACGCCCCGGCGCCCGGCGAGGTGTCGGCGGACTCCGCGGGCACCGCGGCCAACGGGGCCGCCCGGTCGGCCTCCGCGGGGTCCATGCAGCGCTCGGCCAGGCCCATCACCCCGCTGAAGCTCCACGGGTAGCTGCCCGCGTCGCGCGCGATGTCCAGGGCGTCCACCACCGCCGCCCCCAGCGGCTCGGCCCAGGGCACGGCGCAGACCGCCAGCATCTGGAACGCCTCCGACAGGCCGTGCGCCGCGATGAAACGGGCCACCCACTCCGCCCGCTCCGGGGCCGGGAGGATCGACAGCAGCTTCGCCGGGTCCCCGACCGGGCTGACCGCCGTCGCGGGCGCCGGGGCGGGGCCCAGCAGGGCGCGTGCCCAGGCGGCGTCCCCCTGGCGCACCGCCGCCCGGCACCAGGCCGCGTGCAGATCCGCCTGCCAGTCGTCGGCGACGGGCAGCGCGATGACCTCCTCCGGGGTCCGGCCGCCGAAGCGCTTCCGCCAGGTGGCGAGCGGCGCCGCGTCCACCACTTGGCCGAACCACCACGCCCGCTCTCCGCGCCCGGCCGGCGGTATCGCCACCACGCCGTCGCGTTCCATGGCCGCGTCGCACTCGTAGGGCGCCTCCACGCCGATCCGGCCGGCCGTCGGGTCCCACGCGACGCACGTCCTGGCCCGTGCGGCCATCCGGGCGGCGAGGGCGGAGCCGGGGAGGGCCGACAGCAGCTCGGCGGCCGTGGCCCGCACATTGCGGCTGCGGTCGGCGAGGGCCTGTTCCAGGAACGGCTCGTCCTGCGGCGACAGGCCCTCGCGGAGCGAGTCCAGGAACATCAGCCGGTCCTCGGCGCGCTCGGCGGCCCATCCCGAGCGCAGCAGCTCCAGTGCCCGGCGCGGGTCGCGGGCCCGCAACCGGGCCAGCAGCGCCACCCGTTCGGCGAAGAGCCCCTCCTCCCACAGCGTCCGCACAGCGCCCGGGTCACCGGTGTCCGGGACGACGCCGGGCGCCCCGGCGCGCAGCGCGAACCGCCAGTCCGCGTTCAGCTCCGCCAGCCACAGGCCGCGCGGTCCCGCCAGGGCCAGAGCGTCCGGGCGCAGGTCGGTGCGCGCGCGGGCGGCGTCCAGCAGCGCGGGCAGCAGCTCCGGCGGGGCGGCCCAGCCGCGGGCATCGGCCTCGGCGAGCCACTGGGGCAGCAGCTCGGGGAGGTTGGGGGCGGCGCCGCGCCGGCTGCCCCCGCCGCCCCCGGCCGAGCGTTCCGCCAGCAGCAGGGACAGGCGCCGTCGCGCCGCCTCGGGCAGCGGTGGCCGCGGGTCGTGGGGTGCCGTGGCCGGGAGTGCTCCCGCCGTGGCCGTCCGCACCCCGGCGCGGCGCCGTACGACGGCGAGCGCGGCGGCGTCCAGCAGCTCCTCGGGTGTGCCGCCCCTGCGGCCGGTGCCGAGGAGCGCGGTGCCGACCAGCTCGGCCCAGGTCGTCGTCATCGGTCCCCCTTCGTCGTCGTCTCCACGCGGCCGCCGGCGGGGATCCCGGCCGGGATCACACCGTCAGCGGCACCGGCTCCGTGTCCGTACCGGCCCAGGCCGTGAACGGGCGGAAGCCCTGGTGCCCCAGCTCGCCGAACACCGTCACCGGGTGGCCGCCGGAGACCGCCGCGAGGCGCCACAGCCCCGCTCCGGCACCGGCGCCGCCCGCCACGACCGGGACGGCGTCGCTCCCGTCCGCGTCCGCCACCTGCCAGCCCGCCCCGCCGGGTATCGGCACGACACCGGCGAGCACGACCGGCCAGGCGTCCAGCCATGGATCGCCGGCCACAGCCCGCCCGTACCTGTCGAGCGCCGCCGCCACCGGTACGCCCGGTGGCACGCGGCCCGGCAGGGGCGCACTGTGCCGCGGCCCGAGCACCGCCCGCAGCGGACGGGCCGCCGGATGGAAGGCCAGCTCCGCGTCGAGGCCGAGGCCGACCGGCAGCCCGGGCTCCGGCGCTCTGCCCGCCGCCCCGAAGGACAGCAGCAGCGCGGTGCGGCCGGTGGCCTCCCCGTACAGCCAGGTCCTGCGGGTGGTGAGACGGTCGTCGGCGGTGTCGTGCCGCGCCAGGACCAGCCAACGGTCGCGCACCGTCGGCCCGGCGAGGAGTTCCGCCGAGTCCACGGTGAATCCGACCCGGGACCGGACGGTGGCCGCCAGCGGCTCGGGAAGAGAGTCCTGCCGCAGGCAGCCCCTGGCCAGCAGGTGCAGCAGCGCCGTCTCCTCCAGCAGCCGCGACGGCCAGTCACCCCCCGACCCCGCGAGCGCGCCCAGCTCGCGCACCCGCGAGGCGAGACCGGGGGCCTGGGCGTCGACCATGCGCGCCGCCGTCTCCTCCCACCGCCGGTATCCCTCGCGGTCCGCGCCCGCCAGGCCTCCCCGCAGCAGGTCCGCCAGCCGCCGCTCCAGCTCCGTCGCTCCGGCGGCGACCCGCCCCGCCCGGCGCTCGGCCCTCCTGCGCGCCGCCTCCCGGTCACCGCCGGACGTCCCGCGCTCGCCCCGCTCCGTCCGTTCCTCGCGCGCGCGGCGCGCGTCCAGCCATTCGGTGACCCAGTCGGGCCGGCCGCCCCCGTGTGCGGCCGGCCCGACCTCGCCCCCGGCCCACAACAGGAGCAGCGCGAGCGCGTGCTTGCACGGGAACGCGCGGCTGGGGCAGCTGCACCCGAAGGCGGGCCCCGCGGTGTCGGCCACCGCCCGGTACGGGGCGCCGCCGCTGCCCGCGCACAACCCCCACACCGCAGTGCCCGAGCTCCCCGTGCCGGACCAGCGGGCAGCCGTCGCCAGGACCGTCCCGGCCTCGCGTGACGACGTGTCGGACGCGAGTGCCAGGACCTGGTCGGCCGTCCACCGCTCCGCTCGCCGTCCATCCGTCCCGTTCATGGCCACGACGCTACGGGCAGGCACTGACAAACCGCCCTGAGCTGCGACTTCCTGACGGGGGGACGGGATTGTCAGTGGGGTGCGCGATGGTGGGAACGCGGACGCCCCGCGGGGGCTGACGGGGCGTCCGCGCCATCGGCTCCATGGGAGAACAGGGGAGAACCATGTCCGTGGACACCGCACTCCGGCCGCATGCCGAAGACGCGTTCGCCCATGAGCTCAAGGCTCTCGCGGCGGCCGACGACCGGCCGCGCCCGGCCCGGTGGAACCTGTCGCCGTGGGCGGTCGCCACGTACCTGCTCGGCGGGGAGCTGCCCGACGGCACGGTCGTCTCCCCCAAGTACGTGGGTCCGCGGCGGATCGTGGAGGTCGCGGTCAGCACACTCGCGACCGACCGGGCGCTGCTGCTGCTCGGCGTCCCGGGCACCGCCAAGACCTGGGTCTCCGAGCACCTCGCCGCCGCCGTCAGCGGTGACTCCACGCTGCTGGTGCAGGGCACCGCGGGCACCCCGGAGGAGGCCATCCGCTACGGGTGGAACTACGCCCGGCTGCTCACCGGCGGCCCGAGCCGGGAGGCCCTGGTCCCGAGTCCGGTCATGCGGGCGATGGGCGAGGGGCGCATCGCCCGTGTGGAGGAGCTGACCCGCATCCCCGCGGACGTCCAGGACACCCTCATCACGATCCTCTCCGAGAAGACGCTGCCGATACCGGAGCTGGGCACCGAGACCCAAGCGGTGCGCGGGTTCAACGTGATCGCGACGGCCAACGACCGCGACCGCGGCGTCAACGACCTGTCCGGTGCGCTGCGCCGGCGCTTCAACACGGTCGTGCTGCCGCTGCCCGCGACCGTGGAGGAGGAGGTCGACATCGTCAGCCGCCGCGTCCGCCAGCTCGGACGCTCGCTGGAGCTGCCCGCCGCTCCAAAGGGCGCGGACGAGATCCGGCGGGTGGTCACCGTCTTCCGCGAACTGCGCGGCGGGGTGACCGCCGACGGGCGCACGAAGGTGAAGTCCCCCTCCGGCACGCTCTCCACGGCCGAGGCGATCTCCGTGGTGACCAACGGACTCGCCCTGGCCGCGCACTTCGGGGACGGTGTGCTGCGCGCCGGGGACATCGCCGCGGGGATCCTCGGGGCGGTGGTCCGCGACCCGGCCGCCGACCGCGTGGTCTGGCAGGAGTACCTGGAGACCGTGGTCCGCGAGCGGGAGGGCTGGAAGGACTTCTACCGCGCCTGCCGTGAGGTGACGCCGTGACCGCCGCGGACGGGGTGGCGCTGCTGGGGGTGCGGCACCACGGCCCGGGGTCGGCCCGCGCCGTGCGGGCCGCACTCGACCGGCTGGAGCCGCGGATCGTGCTCGTCGAGGGCCCGCCGGAGGCCGACGCGGTGCTGGGGCTCGCCGCCGATCCCGGGATGCGGCCGCCCGTCGCGCTGCTCGCCCACGTGGTGGACGAGCCGTCCCGAGCCGGCTTCTGGCCGTTCGCCGAGTTCTCCCCCGAATGGGCGGCGATCCGCTGGGCGGCCGGACACGGGGTGCCGGTGCGCTTCATCGACCTGCCCGCCGCGCATTCGCTCCTGCTGCGCGACGAGAGGGACGCTCCGCAGGGACCACAGGTACGACGGGAAGGAGAAGAAGGAGTCCGGGGAGAAGAGGAAGCCGGGGCGGCGGACGCGCGCATCGACCCGCTCGCCGTGCTGGCGCGGACGGCCGGCCACGACGATCCGGAGCGCTGGTGGGAGGACGCCGTCGAGCACCGCGGCCGGGACGGCGAGGGGGACGGCGACCCGCTGGCCGCGTTCGGGGCGCTCGCCGAGGCCATGGGTGTGCTGCGCGAGACCTACGGCGACGGCGGACACCGGGGGGACGCGGTACGCGAGGCCCACATGCGGCTGCGGATACGGGAGGCGCGCCGGGCGCACGAGCGGGTGGCCGTGGTGTGTGGGGCCTGGCACGTGCCCGCCCTCGCCCGGACGGGCGGGGTCACCGCCGACCGGGCCCTGCTCAAGGGCCTGCCCAAGGCGAAGGTGGAGGTCACCTGGGTGCCCTGGACGCACCGCAGGCTCTCCCGGGCCGGCGGCTACGGAGCCGGCATCGACTCGCCCGGCTGGTACCGCCATCTGTTCACCTCGCCCGACCGGCCCGTCGCCCGGTGGATGACCAAGGTCGCCGGCCTGCTGCGCGAGGAGGACCTCCCGGTCTCCTCCGCGCACGTCATCGAGGCGGTACGGCTCGCCGACACCCTCGCGGGCCTGCGCGGCCGCCCGCTGCCCGGACTCGGCGAGACCACGGACGCGGTACGGGCGGTGATGTGCGACGGATCGGACGTTCCGCTGGCGCTGATCCGGGACCGGCTGGTGGTGGGGGACGTGCTGGGCGAGGTCCCGGAGGGCGCGCCCGCGGTGCCCCTCGCCCGCGACCTGGCACGCGAGCAGCGCAGGCTGCGGATGAAGCCGGAGGCACCGGAGAAGGAGGTGGACCTGGACCTGCGCAAGGACACCGACGCCGCACGCAGCCGGCTGCTGCACCGGCTGCGGATGCTCGGGATCGGCTGGGGGCAGCCGAGCCGGTCCCGCACGGCCGCCACCGGCACCTTCCGGGAGAGCTGGCGGCTGCGCTGGGAGCCGGAACTCGCCGTGGCGGTCGCGGAGGCCGGGGTGTGGGGCACCACGGTGGAGTCCGCGGCGGGCGCCCGGGCCGAGGACGCGGCGGTGAACGCGCGGGCACTCGCCGAGGTGACGGGCCTCGCCGAACGCTGCCTGCTCGCCGGGCTGCCGGACGCCCTGCCGACGGTGATGCGGGTGCTCGCCGACCGGGCGGCGCTCGACGCGGACGTCGCGCACCTCGCGCAGGCACTGCCCGCGCTCGTGCGCTCGCTGCGCTACGGCGACGTGCGGGGCACGGACGCGGGGGCGCTGCGCGAGGTCGCCGAGGGGCTCGCGGAGCGCGTCCGCGTCGGGCTCCCGCCCGCCTGCGCGGGGCTCGACGCGGACGGCGCCGCCGAGATGCGCGGTCATGTCACGGAGGTGCAGCAGGCCCTGGTCCTGCTCGGTGACGACGCGCTGCGCGACCGCTGGGCCGGCGCGCTGCGGAAGCTGGCCGTGCGCGACCGCGGCATACCGGGGCTGCTGCGCGGCAGCGCCGCACGGCTGCTCCTCGACGACGCCCGCCTGGAGCCAGGCGAGGTGGCCCGGCTGATGGGACTCGCCCTGTCGCACGGCACGGCGCCCCAGGAGGCGGCCGCCTGGGTCGAGGGATTCCTCGCCGGGGGCGGGATGCTGCTGGTCCACGACGAGCGGCTGCTCGCGCTGGTCGACGGCTGGCTGTCCGCGGTGCCCGCGGCGGCCTTCGACGACGTGCTGCCGCTGCTGCGGCGCACCTTCGGCGGCTTCGACCCGGGGGTGCGGCGCACGGTGGGGGAGCTGGTGCGGCGCGGCCCGGGAGGCGGGGGCGCGGGTGGCCCCGCGGGGGAGGGTCTGCCGGGCTTCGCCCCGCGGCTCGACGAGGAGCGGGCGGAGGCGGCGCTGTCCACCGTGCGGCTGCTGCTGGGGCCCGGCGGAGCGGACGGGGGTCAGGACGCGTGAAGGGCACGGACGAGGGCCCGGGCAGCGACGAGCGCCCGGGCACGGGTGCGGACGCCGACGAGCGGCTGCGCCGCTGGCGGATGGTGCTCGGCGGCGGGCCCGCCGACGGCACGGGGCGGCGCCTCACCGGCCGGGACGCCGCGATGGACCAGTCGCTGGAGGCGCTGTACGGCACCGCGCCGCCCGGCGAAGGCGGGGCACCTCTCCCGCGGAGCGGCGGGCTGGGCGGCTCGGCGCCCCAGGTCGCGCGCTGGCTGGGGGACATCCGCAGGTACTTCCCCAGCAGCGTCGTGCAGGTGATGCAGCGCGACGCCGTCGACCGGCTCGGGCTGTCCGCGCTGCTGCTGGAACCGGAGATGCTGGAGGCGGTCGAGCCCGACGCCCACCTGGTCGGCACGCTGCTCTCGCTGAACAAGGCGATGCCCGCGACGACGAAGGAGACCGCGCGTGCGGTCGTCCGCAAGGTCGTGGAGGACCTGGAGCGCCGCCTGGCGACCCGGACCCGGGCCGCCCTCACCGGCGCGCTGGACCGTTCGGCCCGGGTGGACCGCCCCCGGCACCGGGACATCGACTGGGACCGCACGATCCGTGCCAACCTCCGGCACTACCTGCCCGAGCACGGCACGGTCGTGCCCGAGCGGCTGATCGGCCACGGCCGCGCCTCGCGGGCGGTGCGTAAGGACGTCGTGCTCTGCATCGACCAGTCGGGCTCGATGGCGGCGTCCGTGGTCCACGCGTCCGTCTTCGGCGCCGTACTCGCCTCCGTGCGCAGCCTCGACACCCGGCTCGTCGTCTTCGACACGGCGGTCGCCGACCTGACGGAACATCTGGACGACCCCGTCGACGTGCTGTTCGGCACCAGCCTCGGCGGCGGCACCGACATCAACCGGGCGCTGGCCTACTGCCAGTCCCTCGTCAGCCGGCCCGCCGAGACCGTCGTCGTCCTCGTCAGCGACCTGTACGAGGGCGGCATCCGCGAAGAGATGCTCAAGCGGGTCGCCGCGATGAAGGCGTCCGGAGTGCAGTTCGTGGCGCTGCTGGCGCTGTCGGACGAGGGCGCGCCCTCCTACGACCGCGAGCACGCGGCGGCGCTCGCGGCACTGGGGGTACCCGCGTTCGCCTGCACCCCGGACCTCTTCCCCGAGGTCATGGCGGCCGCCATCGAGAAGCGGCCGCTGCCCGTGCCCGAGCCCGGCGGGTGATGCCGGGCCGGGCGGGCGGCGGCGGCCCTGTCACTCTCGGTGAGCGATCCTGCTCCGGCCGGGACGCCGCCGGGAGGCCGTCCGCCCTGCGCGGGCGGCGCTTGCGCTGTCAAGGAAAGCCCCCCGTTCGGCTGGTCTGTGACCGTTCTCACCGCTCCTGCGCCATCTCCGATTTACCCGTGCCGCCCGTGCGGCGATAACCTGCGAGACGGACATGCCGCGTGCTTCGGCCGACGTGTGCGCCCCCCGTACGACCGTTCGTAGGGTTCGTTACGAAGACGTCAGCGACGACCGCCCCCGGCACGCACGCAGACAACGAACCGCGATTACCAAGGACGGACGCGCGTGGACCTGTTCGAGTACCAGGCGAGGGACCTCTTCGCCAAGCACGGTGTACCGGTGCTGGCCGGTGAAGTCATCGACACGCCTGAGGCGGCGCGCGAGGTCGCGGAGCGACTCGGTGGCAAGGCTGTCGTCAAGGCCCAGGTGAAGACCGGCGGCCGCGGCAAGGCCGGCGGCGTGAAGGTGGCGTCGGACCCCGAGGACGCGGTCGCCAAGGCCGGCCAGATCCTCGGCATGGACATCAAGGGCCACACGGTCCACAAGGTGATGCTGGCCGAGCTGGCCCCGGAGATCGCCTCCGAGTACTACGTCTCCTTCCTCCTCGACCGCGCCAACCGGACCTTCCTGGCGATCGCGTCCGTCGAGGGCGGCATGGAGATCGAGGAGGTCGCGGCCACCAACCCCGCGGCCGTCGCCAAGATCCCGGTGGACGCCATCGAGGGCGTGACCCCGGCCAAGGCCCGCGAGATCGTCGAGGCGGCCGCCTTCCCGGCCGACGTCGCCGACCAGGTCACCGAGATCCTGCAGACCCTGTGGAAGACCTTCCTCTCCGAGGACGCGCTCCTCGTCGAGGTCAACCCGCTCGCCAAGGTCGCCGACGGCCGCGTCATCGCGCTCGACGGCAAGGTGTCCCTGGACGAGAACGCCGACTTCCGCCAGCCGGAGCACGAGGCGCTGGTCGACCACGCCGCCGCGAACCCGCTGGAGGCCGCGGCCAAGGCCAAGGGCCTCAACTACGTCAAGCTCGACGGCGAGGTCGGCATCATCGGCAACGGCGCGGGTCTCGTCATGAGCACCCTGGACGTCGTCGCCTACGCCGGTGAGGGCCACGGCAACGTCAAGCCCGCCAACTTCCTCGACATCGGTGGTGGCGCCTCCGCCGAGGTCATGGCCAACGGCCTCGAGATCATCCTGGGCGACCCGGACGTCAAGTCCGTCTTCGTCAACGTCTTCGGCGGCATCACCGCCTGCGACGCGGTCGCCAACGGCATCGTCCAGGCCCTGGAGCTGCTGAAGTCCAAGGGCGAAGAGGTCACCAAGCCGCTCGTCGTCCGCCTGGACGGCAACAACGCCGAGCTGGGCCGGCAGATCCTCACCGACGCCAACCACCCGCTGGTGGAGCAGGTCGACACCATGGACGGCGCCGCCGAGCGCGCCGCCGAGCTGGCTGCGAAGTAAGGGACAGGTCACCACATCATGGCTATCTTCCTGACCAAGGAGAGCAAGGTCATCGTCCAGGGGATGACCGGTTCCGAGGGCACCAAGCACACCCGGCGCATGCTCGCCTCGGGCACCAACATCGTCGGCGGCGTGAACCCGCGCAAGGCCGGCACCAGCGTGGACTTCGACGGCACCGAGGTGCCGGTGTTCGGCTCGGTCGCCGAGGCGATGGAGAAGACCGGTGCCGACGTCACCGTCATCTTCGTCCCGCCGAAGTTCGCCAAGGGCGCGGTCATCGAGGCCATCGACGCCGGCATCGGCCTCGCGGTCGTGATCACCGAGGGCATCGCCGTCCACGACACCGCCGCCTTCTGGGCGTACGCGGGCAGCAAGGGCAACAAGACCCGGATCATCGGTCCCAACTGCCCCGGTCTGATCACCCCCGGCCAGTCCAACGCGGGCATCATCCCGGCCGACATCACCACCTCCGGCCGTATCGGCCTGGTGTCGAAGTCCGGCACGCTGACCTACCAGATGATGTACGAGCTCAGCGACATCGGCTTCTCCTCCGCGGTCGGCATCGGCGGTGACCCGATCATCGGCACCACCCACATCGACGCGCTGAAGGCGTTCCAGGACGACCCCGACACCGACCTGATCGTCATGATCGGCGAGATCGGCGGCGACGCCGAGGAGCGTGCCGCGGCCTTCATCGCCGAGCACGTCACCAAGCCGGTCGTCGGCTACGTCGCGGGCTTCACCGCGCCCGAGGGCAAGACCATGGGCCACGCCGGCGCCATCGTCTCCGGCTCCTCCGGCACCGCCCAGGCGAAGAAGGAGGCCCTCGAGGCCGCCGGCGTCAAGGTGGGCAAGACCCCGTCGGAGACGGCCCGCCTCGCGCGCGCCATCCTCCAGGGCTGATCCCCGCCTCCGTACGGAGGCACGCACGCGGGCCCGCTCCCTCCGGGGGGCGGGCCCGCGTGCGTACGCGGGGACGGGCGGCCAGGGCGGTGACGCACGCGGACGGGGCGCGGCACCCTCAGGGCGCGGGGGCGGAAGTGCGCTGCCCGACCGGGTCGCGGTCGGCCGCGACCCGGTCGGACAGCGGCCCGAAGACCAGCCCGACCGCGGTCACCAGCGCGATCAGCACCGTCGCCCCCACAGCGCCCACCGTGCGGATGCGCAGCCACTGCTCGCTCAGCTCGCGCACCATGGCCGCCGGGTACTCGGGCTGCGGCTGCTCGTCCAGCAGGTCGCCGAGCCGGACCGCGGCCGCCTCGCCCAGGGCCTCACGCCCCCGGACGATGCGCCGCCTGGTCATGGAGGTGGTGGCCAGGCTCTCCGCCGCGGTGCGCCGCAGGCTCAGCCCCAGGCCGTCGTGGAGCAGCACGGCGTGCCGGGTGCCGCGCGGCAGCCGCTGGAACGGGCTGCGCTCCCGTGGCGGTGTGCGGAACCAGGGCAGCAGCTGCTGCCAGGGCGCGAGGGCGTGGTGGTGCGCCTCCGCGCGGATCCACCCGGCCGGGTCGGGGTCGACGGCGACCTCGGGCCAGCGCTGCCAGGCCAGGTCGAAGGCGCGGTGCACGGCGTGCCGGGCCAGCGGCATGCTCCCGGTGAGCAGTTCGACCTGGCGGAGCAGGGCGGGGGCGTTGCGGGTGTACAGCCCGTCGAAGGCGGCCTGGGCGGCCTCGGCGATCCGTACGGCCTCGACCGCCGGGTCCTGCGCCCGCGGTTGCGGGAGTGCCTGCCCGCCGGGCGGAGCGGACGCGGAGGCGGACGCCGGGTCGGTCGGGCGGGAGCCGGGGCCGGGGTCGTGGGGCGCCGCGAACTCACCCGGACCGGCCGTCCGTGCGGCCTGCGGGTCCTGCGCGGCGTCCCCGGCCTTCGCCGACTGGTGACGCCTTCGCCTCTTGCCGGCCTTCGCGGCCTTCGTGGTGGATGTGCGGCTCATGCGATCGACCACTCGGATCGAATGAAGAAACGCATAACGCCATATTCCGCGACACGACGGGCATTCGCATGCTGCCACGTCGAAAGGGGGTGTTCTTGGCAGCATGAGATCCGTGAGTGCCGCAAGCGCCCTGAGTCGTGCCGTGCAACGGATCCGGGCCGCCCACGCGACCCTGCGCTCCTCCGAATCGGCCCCCGCCTTCACCGGCGGCGTGGTCGCGGCGGGCCTGGGCCTGGGCGGCTTCGCCATGCTCGTGCTCTTCCTGTGGGTCGTCTCACCGTTCCCCGACAGCGGGCTGAACGGCGCCCTGCACGTCGCCGCGGACTGCTGGCTGCTCGCCCACGGGGGCGACCTCGTGCGCACCGAGACCCTCTCCGGGGTCGCCGCGCCCATCGGCGTCACGCCGCTGCTGCCCATGGCGTTCCCGGTCTGGCTGCTGTACCGGGCCGGGGCGGACGCCGTCGCGCCCGCCTCGGACGGCAAGGTGGCGCGGTCCGCCGTCGCGTGGCTGATCGGCGGCTACCTCGCGGTGGGCGCCGGGGTGGTCGTGTACACCTCGTACGGACCGGTGCGCAGCGACGCCCTCGCCGCCGCGCTGCACCTGCCCGTCGTCGCCGCGCTCGCGGCGGGCGCCGGGGCCTGGGCGGAGCGGGGGCGGCCGCGGATCCCGCCGCCCGCCTGGCTGTCCCGGGTGACCGCAACGGTGACGGTGCCGCTGCGGGAGCCCGTGGCCGTGCTGCGTTCGGCGGCGGCGGGGGTCTGCGTCCTCCTCGCGGGCGGCGCGGCGCTCATGGCGGTGACCCTGGCGCTGCATCCCGGCGCCGCGGGGGCGTCCTTCACGCGGCTCAGCGAGGCGCTGTCCGGGCGGCTGGCGGTGCTGGCGGTGGCGGTCGCGCTGATCCCGAACGCCGCCGTGTGGGGAGCGGCCTACGCGATGGGCCCAGGTTTCACGCTCGGCACCCAGGCCGTGGTGCGTCCGGCCGGGGTGGTGGGGGAGCCGGTGCTGCCGGACTTCCCGCTGCTCGCGGCGCTGCCCCAGGCCGGTCCCGGGACGTCGCTGACCTGGGTGGCACTGGTCGTGCCGGTGCTCGCCGGGGTCGCGGTGGGGGTGCTTGCCGTCGATCGCCGCGAGCCGTGCGGCCTCGGGCGCACCGCGGCGCACACGGCCCTGGGCGGGCTGGCGTGCGGGATCGCCATGGCACTGCTCACCGGGTTCGCGGCGGGGCCGCTGGGCACCGGGGCACTGGAGGAATTCGGGCCGTCGTGGTGGCTCGTCGGGGGCGTGGCGGCCGGATGGACGGCGACCGTCGGCACGCCGACGGCCCTGCTGGTGCGCTGGGTGCGGGTACGCCGCGCGTCCGCCGGGACGGAGCGCGAGGAGTCGGAGGCCCCGAAGACGGTGACCCCTGAGGCGGAGGCCGCGAGGGCCGAGACCCCGAAGACCGAGGGCCCGGAGGCGGGGGGCCGGGCGGCGGCCGACGCCGCCCCGTCGGAGGCCTGAGCCTCCGCCCGGGGCGGGGCGGCGATGCGATGCGTCAGGGCGTGTTGAGGATGTCGCGGAGCGGGGTCGGCAGCAGCTTCTCGCACGCGTCGCGCGACGAGGAGGTGAGCGCGTCGCGTGTGCAGGAGTAGTAGTCCTTGTAGACCACCTGGGTCGTGAAGGTCACCGCCACGACGCAGAGGGCGAGCCCGCCCATGATCAGACCGCCGAGGGCGGCCGGGCGCTGCGGCTTGCTGCGCGGGTCGGTGGGCCGCGGCGGCGTCGGGGCGGCCCCGCCCTCGGCCAGCAGCGTGGCCGCCTCGGCGCGGGCCTTGGCCCGCTCCTCGGGCTTCATCCGCAGCGCGTTGACGCTCCAGTACAGCGCGAGTGCGCCGAGCAGCAGCCCCACGTACGTCCAGCCGAGGAAGAGGGCGAAGAAGAGCCCCCACATGCCGCAGATCATGGCGTAGCGGGCACGCCTCTGGGCGGGGTCGGTGGGGTCGAACCGGGGCCCGTCCGGGCGCCGCCCGCCGTAGCCGCCACCGGGGCGGTCGCCGTAGCCGCCGTCCTGCCGGTTGGGCTGCCGGTCGCTCCACTGGCCGCCCCACGCCGGGGGCGGCGGAGGCGGAGTGGGCGTGGGCGGCTCGTCCCCGGAGCCGGAGGGCTGCTCCGGCCGGCGCGGCTGCCAGGGCTGCTCGGGCGCGTTCTCCGGCGGCGGGGCGAACGGGTTGTCCTGCTCGTGGCCTCGGCCACCGCTCATGTTTGCCTGGGTCATCCCCTTGCCGTCGACTCCTCGTGTTGTCGGACGCGTGACTTCGCCGTTCTCACCCCAGACGCTACCGCCCGCGCGCTCCCCCGTCCCGTGGGGGCGGGTGGGTGTGCCGGTATCGTTGCTGACGGTCGACGGCCTCGTAGAGTTCCCCGGAATTCCGGCGATCTTCGAGTCGTACGATCCTCCAAAGCGCCGGATCCCCGAGAGATGACCCGCAGTGGCCACAGTCTTTCCGCCCCTTTCCCGCCCCGCCCGACTCGTCGTGCTCGTCTCCGGTTCGGGTACGAACCTGCAGGCGCTGCTCGACGCGGGACTGCACGTCGTCGCCGTCGGCGCGGACCGGTCCGGCATCGCCGGGCTGGAGCGCGCCGAGCGCGCCGGGGTGCCGACGTTCGTCTGCCGGGTCGGCGACCACGGCGACCGCGAGGCGTGGGACGCCGCGCTGACCGGGGCGGTGGCCGAGTACGAGCCTGACCTGGTCGTCTCCGCGGGGTTCATGAAGATCGTGGGCAAGGAGTTCCTCGCCCGGTTCGGCGGCCGCCTCGTCAACACGCACCCGGCGCTGCTGCCGGGCTTCCCGGGCGCCCACGGGGTGCGCGACGCCCTCGCCTACGGCGTGAAGGTCACCGGCTGCACCGTCCACTTCGTCGACGACGGCGTCGACACCGGCCCGATCATCGCCCAGGGCGCGGTCGAGGTCCGGCAGGACGACACGGAGGAAGCGCTCCACGAGCGCATCAAGGAAGTCGAGCGAACGCTGCTCGTCGACGTCGTGGGGCGGTTGTCCCGCGACGGCTATCGCATTGAGGGACGAAAGGTTCTGTTGCCGTGAGTACCAAGCGGGAGATCCGTCGCGCACTGGTCAGCGTCTACGACAAGACCGGTCTGGAGGAGCTGGCCCGCGGCCTGCACGAGGCGGGCGTCGAGCTGGTCTCCACCGGCTCGACGGCCGGGCGGATCGCCGCCGCCGGGGTGCCGGTCACCAAGGTGGAGGAGCTGACCGGGTTCCCCGAGTGCCTGGACGGCCGGGTCAAGACCCTGCATCCGAAGGTTCACGCCGGCATCCTCGCCGACCTGCGGCTGGAGGACCACCGCCGGCAGCTGGAGGAGCTGGGCGTCGAGCCCTTCGACCTGGTCGTGGTCAACCTCTACCCCTTCCGCGAGACGGTCGCCTCCGGCGCCTCGGAGGACGAGTGCGTGGAGCAGATCGACATCGGCGGCCCCTCGATGGTCCGCGCCGCCGCCAAGAACCACCCGTCCGTGGCGGTCGTGACCAGCCCCGAGCGGTACGCGGACGTGCTCGCCGCCGTCCGTGAGGGCGGCTTCGACCTCGGCACCCGCAAGCGCCTGGCGGCCGAGGCGTTCCAGCACACCGCGGCGTACGACGTCGCGGTCGCGAGCTGGTTCGCGGGCTCTTACGCCCCCGCCGACGACAGCCCCTTCCCGGACTTCATGGGCGCCACCTACGAGCGCAAGAACGTGCTGCGCTACGGCGAGAACCCGCACCAGGCCGCCGCGCTGTACACCGACGGCGGGACGGGCCTGGCGAACGCCGAGCAGCTGCACGGCAAGGAGATGTCCTACAACAACTACGTGGACACCGAGGCCGCGCGCCGGGCGGCGTACGACCACGAAGAGCCCTGCGTCGCGATCATCAAGCACGCCAACCCGTGCGGCATCGCGGTGGGCGACGACGTCGCCGAGGCGCACCGCAAGGCGCACGCCTGCGACCCGCTGTCGGCCTTCGGCGGCGTCATCGCCGTCAACCGGCCGGTGACCGTGGCCATGGCCGAGCAGGTCGCCGAGATCTTCACCGAGGTCATCGTGGCGCCGGACTTCGAGGAGGGCGCGGTCGAGGTCCTCGCCCGGAAGAAGAACATCCGCGTGCTGCGCTGCCCCGAGGCGCCCGTGGCGCAGACGGAGTTCCGTCCCGTGGAGGGCGGGCTGCTGCTGCAGGAGAAGGACCGCCTCCAGGCCGCCGGCGACGACCCGGCCACCTGGACGCTGGCCACCGGCGAGCCGCTGACCGCCGACGAGCTGGCCGACCTGGCGTTCGCCTGGCGGGCCTGCCGGGCCGTGAAGTCCAACGCCATCCTGCTGGCCAAGGGCGGCGCCACGGTCGGCGTCGGCATGGGCCAGGTCAACCGGGTCGACTCCGCCAAGCTCGCCGTCCAGCGGGCCGGCGAGGAGCGTGCGACGGGCTCCTACGCCGCATCCGACGCCTTCTTCCCCTTCCCCGACGGGCTGGAGGTGCTCACCGGCGCGGGTGTCAAGGCCGTGGTGCAGCCCGGTGGTTCGGTGCGCGACGAGGCCGTGGTCGAGGCCGCGCGCAAGGCAGGCGTGACCATGTACCTCACCGGTACGCGGCACTTCTTCCACTGACCGGCCCGAGTGCCGGAACGCCGAAGGCCCCCGCTCGCGCGGGGGCCTTCGGTCTGCGAGCGGACCCGCTCAGTACTGCGGGCGCTTGAACCAGGCCGTCGTCTCGGCCTTGGCCGCGAAGACGATCAGCAGCACGCTGAGCGCGAGCGGCGCGAGCAGCACGAAGGCGCCGCTGAACATGGTGGCGACGCTGCTCAGCGCGACCAGCACGCCGATCACGATGGACCCGATCCGGGTGCCGTTGCCGCCGGTCCTGTACTTGGCGCCCATGCCGATCGACAGGACGGCGAAGGCGAGGAAGAGCACCCCCATGACATAGACCAGGCCGATGGGCATGGCCAGTTCGTCGGTGTCGTCGATGCTCTTGAGCGCCGCGGCCCCGAGCAGGAGCAGCAGACCGCCCAGGATCTGCATCCCGCCGAGCACGAAGAGCATCGCCCGGGCCGCCCGCGCCGACGACGGCATGACCTCCGGCCCGCCCGGGTAGGCGGCGAACGGCGTCTGCGTCTGCGGCTGCTGCGGGTATCCGTACGGCGGCTGCCCCTGTGGCCGGGGCTGCGCCGGGTAGCCGTAACCCGGCTGGGCCGGGGGCTGTTGCGGATATCCGTAGGGCTGCTGCGGTGGCTGCCGGCCGTAGGGATCGCCGGGACCGGGCGGATAGCTCACTTCTGACTTCCTTCGCGCGGACGGGACCGGGGACGTGGGCTCATTCTCGCCCGGGGCCTACTGGGTCTTGACGACGACCGTGTTGAGGATCTTGTCGGCGAAGGTCTGCTTCTTGTCGTCCCACAGCGGCCACAGGTAGCCGATGTAGCAGGCGGCGCCGTCCAGGCCGTGGCACAGCCGGCGGACGAAGGCCATGCCGAAGCCGAGCGGGCGGCCGTCCAACTCCCGCAGCACGCTGATGCCGAGGGCCTTCTTGCCCGGGGTCTGGCCGGTCTTGCCCTCGCGGTAGCAGAGGAACAGGCCGCCGAGCACGGACAACACGAAGCCGAGGCCGATCAGGGCGAGGGCGCCGCCCGGCATCGCGGGTGGGTCGCAGGGGCCGGCGGTCGCGTTGCAGCGGTCCGCCTCGTCGATCACCGCGGCGATGAACTGCCCGTAGCCGATGCCGATGAGGATCATCGGCACGAGACCGGTGACCAGGAAGTCGATCAGCGTCGCGCCCACGCGCGCGCCCCAGCTCGCGAAGGGCGGCATGCCCGGGACGGGACCGGCGGGACCTCCCGGGTAGCCGTAGCCGTACGGGCCCTGGGCCTGCGGCGGAACGGCGCCGTAGGGCGGTTGGGGCTGCGTCGGGTAGCCGTAACCGGGCTGGGCCGGGGGCTGCTGCTGGGGGTAGCCGTAGGGCTGCTGCGGGGGCTGCTGGCCGTAGGGATTGCCGGGACCGGGCGGGTAGCTCACTGTGGCTTCTTTCGCGCGGATGGGACTGGGGACGGCCACATCGTCGTGGGCGGCGTCATCCGCTGTCCAGCGTTGGTGTGCGGACCTGAGAAGATGGAGGTATGACCGCCCAGATTCTCGATGGCAAGGCCACTGCCGCCGCGATCAAGTCCGAACTGTCGACCCGCGTCCAGGCTCTCAGGGAGCGGGGTGTCACCCCGGGGCTGGGCACGCTGCTGGTCGGTGACGACCCGGGCAGCCGCTGGTACGTCGCGGGCAAGCACCGCGACTGCGCGGAGGTCGGCATCGCCTCCATCCAGCGCGAGCTGCCGGAGACCGCCACCCAGGAGGAGATCGAGGCGGTCGTCCGCGAACTGAACGACAACCCCGAGTGCACCGGCTACATCGTCCAGCTCCCGCTTCCCAAGGGGATCGACACCAACCGCGTCCTGGGGCTGATGGACCCGGCCAAGGACGCCGACGGACTGCACCCGACGAACCTCGGGCGGCTGGTGCTGGGCGAGCGCGGCCCGCTGCCCTGCACCCCCAACGGCATCGTGGAGCTGCTGCGGCGGCACGGCGTCGAGATCAACGGCGCGCACGTCGCCGTGGTCGGCCGCGGAGTCACCGTCGGCCGCTCGATCGGGCTGCTGCTGACCCGCAAGTCGGAGAACGCCACCGTCACCCTCTGCCACACCGGCACCCGTGACCTGTCCGCCCAGTTGCGGCAGGCCGACATCATCGTGGCCGCCGCGGGCGTGCCGCACCTGGTGAAGCCGCAGGACGTGCGGCCGGGCGCCGCCGTGCTGGACGTCGGTGTCAGCCGCGACGAGAACGGCAAGATCGTCGGCGACGTACACCCGGGCGTGGCCGAGGTCGCCGGCTGGATCTCGCCGAACCCCGGCGGCGTCGGCCCGATGACCCGGGCCATGCTGCTGGCGAACGTCGTGGAGGCCGCGGAGGGCCGGTACGCATGACCGGCACGGGCCCCCGTACGGATGCGGCGCCGCCGGAGGAGACCGGCGACGCCGGCCGCAGCCGCCGCTTCCAGGTGCTGACCCGCGGTACCGCGCGCCCCGAGGGCGGCGGCCGGGCCATGGGCGCCCACGCCCCCGCCCCGGCCCGTCAGTGGCCGATCCTCGTGGTCTGCGGAGCGGTGCTGCTCGGCCTGGTGCTGGTGGCGGCGGACGTCACCCGGGCCGGCCTGGTGCTGGTCGGCTCGGCGCTGCTCCTGGGCGCGGTGATGCGCCGGCTGCTGCCCTCGGTGGGCATGCTGGCGGTCCGCAGCCGCTTCACCGACATGATCACCTACGGTGTGCTGGGGGCCCTGATCGTGCTGCTGGCGCTGATGGCGCAGCCGCACCCGGTGCTCGAGATCCCCTTCCTGGAGGACGTCGTGCGTTTCTCCGTGCGTTGATCCGGTTACGCTGTGTGGCGAGTGTCCTGACGTACGACGTGTACCCCGGGCACACGTCACGGCGTGAGAGGGAGAACGACTCCCATGACCAAGATCAAGGCAAGGAACCCTGTCGTCGAGCTCGACGGCGACGAGATGGCGCGGATCATCTGGCGGTTCATCAGGGACGAGCTCGTCCTGCCGTACCTCGACATCGGACTGGTCCGCTTCGACCTCGGCATCGAGCACCGGGACGCCACCCATGACCGGGTGACGGCCGAGGCGGCGGAAGCGGTCGTGCGGCACGGCGTCGGCGTGAAGTGCGCCACCGTCACGCCGGACGAGGCGCGGGTCGCGGAGTTCGGCCTCAAGGGGATGTACCGCTCCCCGAACGCCACCATCCGCGACCGCCTCGGCGGCGGGATCTTCCGCGAACCCGTCGTCCTGCGGAACGTGCCGCGGGCCGTGCCCGGGGGGACCCGGCCCGTGGTGATCGCGCGGCACGCCTTCGGGGACCAGTACCGGGCCACCGAGCTGCGGATCCCGGGGGCGGGCACCCTCGCCCTGAGCTACACCCCGGCCGACGGCTCCGACCCGGTCGACCTGGAGGTCCACCACTTCCCGGGCCCCGGCGTGGCGCTCGGCATGGTCAACCTGGACGAGTCGATCCGCGAGTTCGCGCGCGCCGCCTTCCGCTACGGGCTGGCGCGCGGGCTCCCCGTTCACCTGTCCACGAAGAACACGGTGCTCAGGAAGTACGACGGCCGCTTCAAGGACCTCTTCCAGGAGGTCTTCGACAGCGAGTTCCGGCGCGAGTTCGAGGCGTCGGGCCTGGGCCACGAGCACCGCCAGGTCGACGACATGGCGGCCTCGGCCCTGAAGGGCGCCGGCGGCTACGTCTGGGCGTGCAAGAACTACGACGGCGACATCCTGTCCGGGGTCCTCACCCGCGGCGTCGGCTCGGCGGGCCTGATGACCTCGCTCCTGATGACCTCCGACGGCAGGACCGTCGTTTCGGAGGCGGCGCACGGCACGGTCACCCGCCACTACCGCAGGCACCAGGCGGGCCGGCCGACCTCGACCAACCCCATCGCCATGGTCTTCGCGTGGAGCCGCGGCCTGGCCCACCGCGCCCGGCTGGACGACACCCCCGAGCTCGCCCGGTTCGCCGGGACGCTGGAGAGCGCCTGCCTGGAGGTCGTCGAGGCCGGCCAGCTGACCCAGGACCTGGCGGTGCTGGTCAGCCCGGAGCAGCCGTGGCTGACGACCGAGCAGTTCCTGGCAGCCGTCGACGAGAACCTGCGCAAGCGCATGTCCGGCTGAGGGCGGACGTCCGGCGCCGCGCGGCACCCTCCACGACCCGGTGCCCCGTCCTCCCCCCGTCGGAGGACGGGGCACCGTCGTGTTGGGGCGCCCCCCTCTGGCCCCCGGCCGCGACGCTACGGCCGGCGGGCCCGCCAGGTCGTCCCGTGCCGGTTTGACCTTTCGGAAGAGGACGTACAACTTCCGCGGTACGGCGGGGGACTGACGCCCGCCCGCACGGCCGCGGCCTACGCTGCGCCCGTGGGGAACAAGGGGCTGGTCGACGTCCTGCTGGCGGTGGGCTTCACCGCCGCCAGCATGCTGCTGGGGCACGAACGGCCGCCCGACGACTGGATACGCCTCGACCTGTTCGGCTACGCGCTGACCGCCCTGGTCAACCTGCCGATCGTGGTGCGCCGCTGGGCGCCGGTCGGCGTCTGCGTCTTCGTCTGCGCCGCCTGGGCGCTCTACGTCGCCGCCGGGTACTGGCCGGTCGTCAACTCGATGGCGGCGCTGCTCGCGCTGTACACCGTCGCGGCCCTGCGCCCGGTGCGCACCGCGCTGGCCTGTGCGGCGCTGACCGGCGCGGTCTGGGTGTACGCCGGGCTGACCGCGGCGCAGGGCTCGATGGCCACGGTGGCCGCCCAGGCCGTGGTGTTCCCGCTGGTGATGTGCCGCTTCGGGCGCTCCGCCCGGGTGTCGGCCAAGCGCGAGGAGCGGCTGGCCCGGCTCACCGAGCAGCTGCGGACCGAGCAGCAGGACCGGGCCCGGGAGGCGGTGGCGGAGGAGCAGGCACGGATCGCCCGTGAGCTGCACGACGTCGTCGCCCACCACATGTCGGTGATCTCGGTGCAGGCGGGCATGGCCGCGTATGTGTTCCACACCTCCCCGCAGACCGCCCGCGGCGCGCTCGACACCATCTCCGACACCAGCCGCGAGGCGCTCCAGGAGATGCGCCGCATGCTCAAGGTGCTCCGCGCCGGGCCGGGAGAGCCGCAGGAGGGCTGGGCCTCGTACGACCCCATGCCCTCGGTGACCCGGCTGGGCGAGATGATCGAGCGGGTGCGGGCCGCGGGGCTCGCCGTCGAGCTGCGGATCGAGGGCGAGCCCCGGCCCGTCGCCCCCGGCGTCGGCCTGTGCGCGTACCGGGTCGTGCAGGAGGCGCTGACCAACGTGCTCAAGCACGCCCCCCTCGCCCGGGCCCGGGTCCTGGTCGTCTACGAGCCGCACCACCTGGCGGTGACCGTCACCGACGACGGCCCGGGCACCACGGGCGCCACCGGCACGGGCGGCGGCTCCGGGGCGCCACCGGGCCGATCCGATCCGGCCACAATCGGCCGGGGAACGGGCCACGGGTTGATCGGCATGCGGGAGCGCGCCAGGCTCTACGGCGGGACGGTGGACATCGGCCCGCTCGGCGAGGGTTTCGAGGTACGGCTCGTGCTCCCCACGTCCGCGCGGGGGACAGAGCGGCGAGGGGACGCATCGGACGCATGACCAGGGTGCTCGTCGTCGACGACCAGTTCCTGATCCGGGCCGGCCTCGCCGCGCTGCTGCACGCGGCCCCCGGCATCGACGTGGTCGGGGAGGCCGGCGACGGCGAGGAGGCCGTGGAGCGGGCGGCGCTGACCGCGCCCGACGTGATCCTCATGGACATCCGGATGCCGGGGATCAGCGGGGTCGTCGCCACCGAGCGGATCCTGGCCGCCGCGGCGGACCCGCCGCCCCGGATCCTCGTCCTCACCACCTTCGACCTGGACGAGTACGTCTACACCGCGCTGCGCGCCGGGGCCTCCGGCTTCCTGCTCAAGGACGCCGGCCCCGACCGGCTGATCGCCGCCGTCCACGCCGTCGCCGGAGGGGACACCCTCTTCGCGCCGAGCGTCACCCGGCGGCTGATCGAGGCCTACGCGCCGCCGCGCCCCGGTCTCCCGCGTTCCGGCGTCCCGCCCGCCGGCGCGGACCGCGCCCCGCCCGCCGAACTGGCGGCGCTGACCGCGCGGGAGGTGGAGGTGCTGCGGCTGATCGCCCGCGGCCTGTCGAACCCGGAGATCGCCGACCTGCTCTTCATCAGCGAGGCCACCGTCAAGACCCACCTGAACCGCACCATGGCCAAGCTCGACCTCGGCAGCCGCGCACAGGCCGTCGTCCTCGCCTACGAGACCGGACTCGTCACCCCGCGCGGCGCGTGAGGATTCTCCGGATTCCATGCATCGAGCGTATGTGCGTCGCTACCGTGGGTTGATCGACGGAGCCGGGGGGTGCGTGGTGGCGCGTTGGGAGCCATTGCCCGAGACATTGGACGGTGCCGCGCGCCGTCTCGCCGTGCATCTGCGCCGGATGAAGGACCGCAGCGGGCTGAGCGTCCCGGCGCTGGCCGCGCGCACGGCGAGCAGCACGGGCGCCTGGGAGCGGTACCTCAACGGCGTGAGGATCCCGCCGCGTGACGCCGTCGAGGTGCTGGGGCAGCTCAGCGGTGCCGACTACGACCGGCTGATGGCCCTGTGGGAGCTGGCCGACCGCGGGGTCGCCGACACCATGAAGGGCTTCCCGTACGCCGATCCGCTCGACCCGCTGGCCCCCGTCGAGGGGATGCCCCGGCACGCCCTGAGACGGCGCCGCAAGGCCCTGCTGGCGGTTGCGGGCGGGCTGGTGCTCGGCGGGGTGTTCACGCTGCTCGTGGCGACCGGGGTGGCCACGGACGGGACCGGGCGCGCGCAGGCGCCGCCGGCGGCCCGCCCCACCGCCGGCGCGCCGGTCGGCCCGGTGCCCTCCGCCCCCGGCCCGGCGGGCTCCGCCGTCACCTCCTGGCCCGGATCGGCTCCCGCGGCGGAGGCGAAGGACGCGGCGGCCTCCCGCACCGCGGGCGCCATGTCCCCGGACGGCGGCACCCCCGCGGCGCAGGTGGCGCAGACCGGCGCGGTGTCCTCCGCCCCGGGGCGCGGCCCGCACACGGCGGCACCCGGCACGGGCGGGCCGACGACGGCGGCGCCCGGTGGCGGCGCACCCACGACCAAGGCACCGCCGCCCGCGACGAGCGCCCCGGCGGCGCCGGCGCCCTCCGCGTCCCCGAGCCGCAGCCCCGGCAAGGGGCTCTGCCTGGGCCTGATCATCCTGGGCATATGCATCGGATGACGGGCGCAACCGGACGGGCCGCCCGAAGCATCCTCATCGGTAGCCTTTCGGGAGGGAACGGCAACGGCAAGAGGGGGAACGGGAGATGGCCCGCTGGCGGCCACTGGCCGACGACCTGGACCCGCGGGTACGGGAGTTCACCGAGCAGCTGCGGCGCCAGGTCGACCGCGGCGGCCTGAGCGTCGCGGCGCTCGCCGAGGCGACCGGGTACAGCAGGAGTTCCTGGGAGCGGTACCTGGGCGGCCGGCTGCTGCCGCCCCGTTACGCCGTGGTCGCGCTCGCCGAGGCGACGGGTGCCGACCCGGCGCACTTCACCACGATGTGGGAGGTCACGGAGCGGGTCTGGAGCCGCGCCGAGGGCCGCCACGACGTGACGATGGAGGCACTGCGGATCGCCGAGGCCCGTGCCGCGCTCGGGGAGTTCGGCCCGGCACCGGCCGCGGCGCCCTCCCCGGCCCCCGCCGCCCCGGCGGCACGGCGCCGTCCGGTCGTGCTCTTCGTGGTGGGCGTCGTGGCCGTCGTGCTGGCGGTGGTCGGCGCCACCGCCCTGACCGGCGGCGACGGCGACGACCGCGCCCGGCCCGGCCCGTCCCGTACCGCCCGGGCTGCCGGTCTGCCCGCGGGCGTGAAGTGCACCGGCCGGGAGTGCACCGGCAAGGACCCCGAAGGCATGGGCTGCGGAGGCGGCAACGCCCGTACGGCCGCGGCGGCCTGGGTGGGCGGCGCGTACGTCGAGATGCGCTACAGCCAGGTCTGCGCGGCCGTCTGGGCCCGTATCTCCGCCGGAGCCCCGGGCGACACGGTCAGCGTCACGGAGGCGGGCGGGGCCCGCCGCTCCCAGCGCAGCCGCATCGGCCGCGACCCCGCCGCGTACACCTCGATGCTCGCCGTCCGCACCCCCGGCGCGGCCCGCGCCTGCGCCACCCTCACCACGGGCTCCCACGGTTGCGCCGCACCCCCGCCCGGCTGACGACCGCCGCGCGCGTCGGCCGCCTCCCCGGCGGACGCCGGCGGGGGCCGGGCCTCGGACGGCCCTCGTGGCGAGGGCCCGGCGGTGGCGATCGAGGACGCCCGGCCGATGGCGCACGAGGAGCCGTCGCGCTTCGCGCCCGGCGTCGGCGCGGCGTTCGCCGGGACCTGTGGCGAGCGCTGCGCCCGAGGGGTGCGTGCGGGGCGGTGACCGGGGCCACACCGAGTGTGGCTTCCGCCGCGACGGCACGGGTATAGCCTGGCGTGGGTCTCTTGACGCCGAGAGATCCCCGTTCCGGGGCATGGGACGCTGCCGGGGCGGCATGGGATCCAGCAGGAGAAGGCCAGGAGAAGGCAATGACTCGCACTCCCGTCAACGTCACCGTAACCGGAGCCGCCGGCCAGATCGGCTACGCGCTGCTCTTCCGCATCGCCTCCGGCCACCTGCTCGGCCCCGATGTCCCGGTGAAGCTGCGGCTGCTGGAGATCACCCCGGCGCTGAAGGCCGCCGAGGGCACCGCGATGGAGCTGGACGACTGCGCGTTCCCGCTGCTCAAGGGCATCGACATCAGCGACGACCCGAACGTCGCCTTCGACGGCGCCAACGTGGGCCTGCTCGTCGGCGCCCGTCCCCGCACCGCCGGCATGGAGCGCGGCGACCTGCTGGAGGCCAACGGCGGCATCTTCGGCCCGCAGGGCAAGGCCATCAACGACCACGCCGCGGACGACATCCGCGTCCTCGTCGTCGGCAACCCGGCGAACACCAACGCGCTCATCGCGCAGTCCTCGGCCCCGGACGTCCCGGCAGACCGCTTCACCGCGATGACCCGCCTGGACCACAACCGCGCCATCTCGCAGCTGTCGAAGAAGACCGGCGTGCCGGTGAGCGAGATCCGCCGCCTCACCATCTGGGGCAACCACTCCGCCACCCAGTACCCGGACATCTTCCACGCCGAGGTCGCCGGCAAGAACGCCGCCGAGACCGTCAACGACGAGAAGTGGCTGGCCGAGGAGTTCATCCCGACCGTCGCCAAGCGCGGTGCCGCGATCATCGCGGCCCGTGGCGCCTCCTCCGCCGCGTCGGCGGCCAACGCCGCGATCGACCACGTCTTCACCTGGACCAACGGCACCGCCGAGGGTGACTGGACCTCCGCCGGTGTCGTCTCCGACGGCTCCTACGGCGTGCCGGAGGGCCTCATCTCCTCCTTCCCGGTGACCGCGAAGGACGGCCGTTTCGAGATCGTCCAGGGCCTGGACGTCAACGAGTTCTCCCGTGCGCGCATCGACGCGTCGGTCGCGGAGCTCGAGGAGGAGCGCGAGGCGGTCCGCGGCCTCGGCCTCATCTGATCCCGGGACACCGAGTCCCACGAGCGGCCCTTTGCCGCGCCCCCGCACGGGCGCGGCGGAGGGCCGCTTCGCGTGCTCCTCAGGCCGTGTGCGCGGCGAGCAGCGCGCAGAGCACGTCCAGGGAGCCGGCGAAGGCGTGCTCGGGCGGGGCGCCGTAGCCGACGACGATCGCGTCGTCGTCCGTGCCGCCGAAGTCGGCGACGCTCTGCAGGGCGAGGCCGTGCTCCCGCGCCCGTGCGACCAGCGCGCCGGCCGAGGTGCCCGGCGGCAGCCGCAGCACGGCGTGGAGGCCGGCGGCGATGCCCGAGACCCGCACGGCGGGGGCGCGGGCGGCGAGCGCGGTGACGAGGCGGTCGCGGCGGCGGCGGTAGTGCAGCCGCATCCGGCGCACATGGCGGTCGTAGTTGCCGGAGACGATCAGTTCGGCGAGGGTCAGCTGGTCGAGCACGGGGGACTGGTGGTCGGCGAGGAGCTTCTCGGCGAGCACGGGCTCGACGAGTGCGGGCGGCAGGGCGAGCCAGGCCAGCCGCAGCCCGGGGGCGAGGCTCTTGCTGGCGGTTCCGGCGTAGACGACGTGCTCGGGCGCCAGGCCCTGCAGGGCGCCGACCGGCTGCCGGTCGTAGCGGAACTCCCCGTCGTAGTCGTCCTCGACGACCAGGCCACTGGTGTCGCGGGCCCAGGCCACGGCCGCCGTGCGGCGCGCGGGGGAGAGCGGGGCGCCGTACGGGAACTGGTGCGCGGGTGTGAGCAGCACGGCGTCGACGCGGGTGTCGAGGGCGGAGACCTGCGCGCCGTCGTCGTCGACGGTCAGCGGGACGGTGGTGAGCCCGGCCCTCCGCAGGATGCGCAGGGTGTGCGGGTAGCCGAGCGCCTCGACGGCGACGCGGTGCGACCCCATGGTCCGCAGGGCGCGGCCGATCAGCCCGGCGGCCTGGACGAAGCCCGTGCACACCACGACGAGCTCCGGGGCGGTGCGCACCCCGCGCACCCGGCCCAGGTACGCAGCCAGGGCCTCGCGCAGTTCGGGGCGGCCGCGCGGGTCGGTGTAGCCGAGGGCGTCGTTGGGCGCGGCCGCCAGGGCGCGGCGCGCCGCGGCGGACCACGCGGCGCGGGGGAACGAGCCGAGGTCGGGCGAGCCGGGCCGCAGGTCGTACGGGAAGTGCTCCCGGTGCCACGGCGGCCCGGCCGGCGGCTCCGGGGCGCGGGCGGGGTCCGTGGCGCCGTTCGGGTGCGGCGCGGTGGCGCGGGGGCGGCCGCCGCGGGGCGGGGCGGCGGGCGGCCCGGTCGGGCGCCAGCCGTCTCCGACCCGTGTGCCGGAGCCCTGGCGGGCGGTCAGCCAGCCCTCGGCCACCAGTTGTCCGTAAGCGTCGGCGACGGTGTTACGGGCGACGCCCAGGTCCTTGGCGAGCGTCCGGGAGGACGGCAGCCGGGTGCCGGGGGCGAGCCTGCCGTCGCGCACGGCCCCGCGCAGCGCGTCCTCCAGCCCGGCGCGCGCACCGGTGCCGCCGGCGAGGTCCAGATGGAGGTCGACTCCTGAAATGGCCCACTCGTTCACCCTCCAAGTGGACCACGGGCCGAGGCCACCCCGTCGCTAGGTTGGTTCCATGACGATGATCACGACCTCCGCCGGCATGCCTTCCGGCCTGGGCCCTGACGACCTGGTGCCCGCCCACGCGCCGCGCATGGTGCTCGGCAAGGCCGCCCCCGACTTCTACAAGGCCATGATCGCCCTGGACGCCGCGGCGTCCGCCGGCCTCGACCCCGTGATCACGGAGCTGGTCAAGGCCCGCTCCTCGCAGCTCAACGGCTGCGCCTACTGCGTGGACCAGCACCTGAACGACGCCCGCGAGCTCGGGCTGGCCGAGCAGAAGCTCAACGCGCTCACCGTGTGGTGGGAGACCCCGTTCTTCACCGTGCGCGAGCGTGCCGCGCTGGCGCTGGCCGAGGCGGTGACCCGGCTCGGGGAGCGTGGCGTGGCGGACGAGGTCTACGACGAGGCCGCCCGGGTCTTCGACGAGGAGGAACTGGCCCGGCTGATCGCCATGTGCGTCACCATCAATGCCTGGAACCGCATCGGCGTGACGACGCGGATGTCCCCGGCGGCCCGCCCCGACGGCGTCTGACCGCCGGGGCGCACCCGCCACCAGGCTTCGGCCCCGGTTCCGGCTCCGGATCCCGGGGCTCAGGCCGACAGCACGGCCCGCAGCTGGTCCAGGCCCCAGTCCAGATCCTCCTTGGAGATGACCAGCGGCGGCGCGAGCCGGATCGTGGAGCCGTGGGTGTCCTTGACCAGGACACCCCGCTCCAGGAGCCGTTCGGAGATCTGCCGGCCGGTGCCGTGCTCCGGGGCGATGTCCACCCCCGCCCACAGACCGCGGCCGCGGACCTGCGTGACGGCCCCGCTGCCGGTCAGCAGCGCCAGCTCGTGGTGCAGGTGGTCGCCGAGTTCGGTGGCCCGCTGCTGGTACTCGCCGGAGCGCAGCATCGCGAGGACCTCCAGCGCCACCGCGCAGGCCAGCGGGTTGCCGCCGAAGGTCGAGCCGTGCTCACCGGGCCGGTAGACCCCGAGCACCTCCGCCGAGGACACGACCGCCGAGACCGGGACGACGCCTCCGCCGAGCGCCTTGCCCAGCACATACATGTCCGGGACGACGCCCTCGTGCTCCGACGCGAAGGTCCGGCCCGTGCGGCCCAGCCCCGACTGGATCTCGTCGGCGATGAAGAGGATTCCGCGCTCCTCGGTCAGCCGGCGCACGCCCGCCCAGTAGCCGGCCGGCGGCACGAGCACCCCCGCCTCGCCCTGGATGGGCTCCATCAGCACGGCCACGGTGCGGTCGTCCAGGGCCGCCTCCAGCGCCGCCAGGTCGCCGTACGGGACGACCTCGAAGCCCGGGGTGTACGGGCCGAAGTCCGCGCGGGCCTCGGGGTCGGTGGAGAAGCTGATGATGGTCGTCGTCCGCCCGTGGAAGTTGTCCGCGGCGACGACGATCTTCGCCTGGCCGTCCGGCACGCCCTTGACCCGGTAGCCCCACTTGCGGGCCGTCTTCACCGCCGTCTCGACGGCCTCCGCGCCGGTGTTCATCGGCAGCACCATCTCCATGCCGCACAGCTCGGCCAGCTCCGTGCAGAAGCGCGCGAAGCGGTCGTGGTGGAACGCCCGCGAGGTGAGCGTGACGCGGTCGAGCTGGGCCTTGGCGGCCTCGATGAGGCGGGCGTTGCGGTGCCCGAAGTTCAGTGCCGAGTAGCCGGCGAGCATGTCGAGGTACCGGCGGCCCTCGACGTCCGTCACCCAGGCGCCTTCGGCGGAGGCGACGACGACCGGGAGGGGGTGGTAGTTGTGGGCGCTGTGCGCCTCGGTGGCGGCGATGTGCTCGGCGGCGGTCGACACGTGAGTGCTCCGTTCGTGGTACGTCGGGAGTTGTGGCGCTGGGGCCCGGTGGGGCCCCTTTCTATCGTCGCTCGTCCCGGATGCGAAGAAACCTCGTGCCGGGCGGCGCCCCGACCGGCGTTGCTAGGCTGGCCACGGGTCGTGACTGGCGCGCTGGGATGGGATTGACCATCGGGGAGCGGCCCGTGAACTGTGTGCCGTGCGCCTGGGCCGTCCCGTATGCCGTGCCGTGCAGCAGGAGGTCTGACATGCCGAGTGGTTCCACCGAATCCACCGCCTTCCGCAGTGCCATCGAAGTCATCAGGGGTGTCGAGCCGCGCGTGGCCGACGCCATCGGCCAGGAGCTCGAGGACCAGCGCGACTCGCTCAAGCTCATCGCCAGCGAGAACTACGCCTCCCCGGCCGTGCTGCTGGCCATGGGCAACTGGTTCAGCGACAAGTACGCCGAGGGCACCGTCGGCCGCCGCTTCTACGCCGGCTGCCGCAACGTCGACACCGTCGAGGCGCTCGCGGCCGAGCACGCGCGCGAGGTCTTCGGAGCCCAGCACGCCTACGCGCAGCCGCACTCCGGCATCGACGCCAACCTCGTCGCCTTCTGGGCCGTGCTGGCCGCCCGGGTCGAGGCGCCGGCGCTGGAGCGGGCCGGGGCCCGCCAGGTCAACGACCTGAGCGAGGAGGACTGGGCGCGGTTGCGCCACGAGCTCGGCGACCAGCGGATGCTCGGCATGTCCCTGGACGCGGGCGGGCACCTCACCCACGGCTTCCGGCCCAATATCTCCGGCAAGATGTTCGACCAGCGCAGCTACGGCACCGACCCCGCCACGGGCCTGCTGGACTACGAGGCGCTGCGCAAGACCGCCCGCGAGTTCCGGCCGCTCGTCCTCGTGGCGGGCTACTCGGCCTACCCGCGGCTGGTGAACTTCCGGATCATGCGGGAGATCGCCGACGAGGTCGGCGCCACGCTGATGGTCGACATGGCGCACTTCGCGGGCCTGGTCGCCGGCAAGGTCCTCACCGGCGACTTCGACCCCGTGCCGCACGCGCAGATCGTCACCACCACCACGCACAAGTCGCTGCGCGGCCCGCGCGGCGGCATGGTGCTGTGCGACTCCTCGCTCGCCGAGCAGGTCGACCGCGGCTGCCCCATGGTGCTCGGCGGCCCGCTGCCGCATGTCATGGCCGCCAAGGCGGTGGCCCTGGCGGAGGCCCGCCGCCCGGACTTCCAGAGCTACGCGCAGCGCATCGTCGACAACTCCCGAGCCCTGGCCGAGGGGCTGCTGAGGCGCGGCGCCACGCTGGTGACCGGTGGCACGGACAACCACCTCGTCCTGATCGACGTCGAGTCCTCCTACGGGCTCACCGGCCGGCAGGCCGAGGCGGCGCTCCTGGACTCGGGCGTCGTCACCAACCGCAACTCCATCCCCCAGGACCCCAACGGAGCCTGGTACACCTCCGGCATCCGCATCGGTACCCCGGCGCTGACCACGCGCGGCCTCGGCACGGGAGAGATGGACGAGATCGCCGGACTGATCGACCGGGTGCTCACCGCCACGACGGCGGGTGTCACTTCGGCCGGCAAGCCGTCCAAGGCGCAGCACGTGCTGGACGCCAAGGTCTCCGACGAGATCGCGCAGCGTGCGACGGACCTGCTGGCCGGCTTCCCGCTCTACCCCGGGATCGACCTCGGCTGATCCGGCGCCCGCGCGGGGTGCGTGCCGTCGCGGCGCGCACCCCCGTTGCGTCAGGCGTCGACGAGCTCCTGGCGGGGCCCCTCCTCGGGCGTGTGCCCGGATATCCGGCGCAGGACGAGGAAGGTGCCGGCGCCGCCGACGAGCAGCCCGGCGCCGAGCCCGGGCAGGGACAGCCACCAGCCGTCCGCTCCACCACCGTCACCGGCCGCCGCGGCCTGCGGGGCGGCGGTCGAGCCCTCGGGTGCGGCCGCCGGGGTCTCCTCCACGGCCGCGGCGTCGTCCGGGCCGGGCAGGTAGTCGGGGGCGCTCACACCGAGGCCCCTGTCGTCCCCCATGAGGCCCAGCCGGCCGAGGAGGCGGCGGAGGTCATCGGATTGCGCCGCCTTGCGCCACACACCCTGCTCCGGCAGACCCGTCTCCATGACCGAGCGGGAGTGGACCCAGGCGCCGTCGGGGCCGTCCGGGTAGACGTAGTCCACCTTCCAGACCGACACGTCGTGGATCAGCCAGGTGAGGGTGACCTGGCGGTGCCGGCCGGTCGTCACGTCCGAGAGCGACTTCGGTGCCTTCTGCTCCGGCTCGTTCCCGATGGACTGCTCCAGTTCCCGGTAGTCGGGCGAACTGGTGTAGATGCCCGCGGCCTTGCCGCTGCCCGGAGCGACCAGCATCACGCTGGTCGGCCCGCCCGCGGCGGCAGGCCCCGATCCGCCGACCACGGCGGCGAGCGCCGTCACGGTGACTCCGGCCCAGGTGACGAACCTTCTGATCCGCATCCGGTCCCCCTCTCGCTCGGTCCTGCCCCTGTTACACCGCCCGAGCCCGCCGGGTTCCCGGCCGTCGGCAGGAGTTCCCGACGAAAAGAACCCGACGAGAAGAAGGGGGAGAGGGCTCAGCGCTGCCGGGCGGACTTCGCGACGGCGAGCGCGCGCGCCAGGTCCGGCACGCCCTCCAGGCGCAGCGTCGTCCGCCCGCGCTGCCAGACCAGGGTGGGGCCGGCGGCCCGGGGCGCCTCACGGCGGGTACGGCCGTCGGGGCCGACCAACTGCACGTAGTGCGGCTTCGCGAACCACACCCCGTAGTCGCTCCCGGTGCCCACCTCGACCCATTCGGACGCGTCGCCGACCCTTTTGAGGAAGACCATGTCGATCGTGGCCCGGAACTGGTCGAGCCGTATCGTGCGCCCGTCCACCCGCCAGCTCATCGACAGCACGCGCCCCCCGTCGACGACCGCCACCCCGTCCGGCTCGCCCAGCTCCTCCGGCACATACGCCCCGTCCAGCCGCGCGTCCCCCCGCACGGGCGGAGGGGCGCCCGTGGCGGGGCGGGCGGAGGGGTCCCGGTGCACGACGACGCCGCCGACGCCGAACCAGTCCGCGACCGCGGCCCGCACCGGCGGCGTCAGCACGAGCACCACCAGCAGCCCGCACAGCAGCGCCGTCAGTGCCCGCCACCGTGCCGCGGCCCACGCCCGCGCCCGGGTGCGGCGGCCCGGCGCGGGGACGGCCGGGTCCGGCACCGCCTCGGCCAGCAGCCGGGCCAGCACCTGCTCGGCGACGGAGTCGGGCGACGGCGCCGGGATCTCCAGCCACCGGCCCGTCTCGCGCAGCTCCTCCGGGAGCCGGTCCGTCATGGGCGCCGCCCCCCGTCCTCGCACCCGCCGGCCGGCACCGGCTCGCCGAGCCCCGCCCGCAACCGGGCGAGGGCCCGGTGCAGCCGGGACTTCACCGTGCCACGCGGCCAGCCGAGCACCGTCGCCGTCTCCTCCTCGTCCAGGTCCAGCAGATACCGGCAGGTGACCACCAGCCGGTGCGGTTCGCTCAGTGTCTGCACCGCGGCCAGCAGCTCCGCCCGGCGCTCCCGCGACACCGCCAGCGACTCCGGGTCGTCCGCCGCGGGGGGCAGGGCCTCCAGCACGGCGTTGCGCTCCACCGCCGACCGCAGACGGCGCGCCGCCCGCCCGGCGTTCCTCGCCTCGTTGGCGACGATCCGCAGCAGCCACGGCCGGAAGGCCGCCCCGTCCCGGAAGGTCGCGAGCGCGCGGTACGCCTTGACGAACGAGACCTGCACCACGTCCTCGGCGTCGGCGCCCGCGCCGAGCAGCACGGCGGTGCGGTGCGCGACGTCCGCGTGCAGGCGCACCAGCTCCGCGTACGCCTCCCGCTCACCGGCGCGTACGCGCGCGATCACCGCCGCCTCCCCCTCCGTGGCGGACCCCCCTCCGGTCGCCCGGCGCCGCCCCCGTGCGGCTCCCGTCACCCCTTCTACACCGCCGGCCGCCCCCGGGTTCCCACCGCGGCCATGGAATCCGCGCGGACCTGAGAGAATGAGTGCCATGGCTCTCGATCGTCCGCGTGTGCTCTCCGGTATCCAGCCCACCGCAGGTTCGTTCCACCTGGGCAACTACCTGGGCGCGGTCCGCCAGTGGGTGGCGCTGCAGGAGTCCCACGACGCCTTCTACATGGTCGTCGACCTTCACGCGATCACCGTGCCGCAGGACCCGGCCGAGCTGCGCGCCAACACCCGGCTCGCCGCCGCCCAGCTCCTCGCCGCGGGGCTCGACCCGGAGCGCTGCACCCTGTTCGTCCAGAGCCACGTCCCCGAACACGCGCAGCTCGGCTGGGTGTTCAACTGCCTCACCGGCTTCGGCGAGGCGTCCCGCATGACGCAGTTCAAGGACAAGTCCGCCAAGCAGGGCGCCGACCGGGCCACCGTCGGCCTGTTCACGTACCCGATCCTGCAGGTCGCGGACATCCTGCTGTACCAGGCGAACGCCGTCCCCGTCGGCGAGGACCAGCGCCAGCACATCGAGCTCACCCGCGACCTCGCGGAGCGCTTCAACGGCCGCTTCGGCGAGACCTTCACCGTCCCCGACGCCTACATCGTCAAGGAGACGGCGAAGATCTACGACCTGCAGGAACCGCTGTCGAAGATGAGCAAGTCGGCGGCGTCCCCGAAGGGCCTGATCAACCTCCTGGACGAGCCCAAGGCCTCCGCGAAGAAGATCAAGAGCGCGGTCACCGACACCGACACCGTGATCCGCTACGACGAGCAGGAGAAGCCGGGCGTCAGCAACCTGCTGACCATCTACTCCACCCTCACCGGCACCGGAATCCCGGAACTCGAGCAGAAGTACGAGGGCAAGGGCTACGGTGCGCTCAAGACCGACCTCGCGGAGGTCTTCGTGGAATGGGTCACGCCGTTCCGCGAGCGCACCCAGGAGTACCTGGGCGACCCGGAGACCCTGGACTCGGTCCTCGCCAAGGGCGCCGAGAAGGCCCGGTCCGTCGCCGCGGAGACCCTGGCGAAGGCGTACGAGAGGATCGGCTTCCTGCCCGCCAAGCACTGACGGCCCCTTCCGCTCCCGGGACGCCCGGGAAGAGGGGCCTTAGGTCCCGCGCAGGTGTGACGGACGACGCTCGCGCGGGAGGCCGCGCGCGCGTCACACTGGCACTGACGGAGTTGTGTCGTACGGCGTGCGTACGATGCCGCGAACCGACCCGGGGAAGGGGTGAACGCGTGGGAAACCGCATGATCGGCGTGTCGATCGCGGTCCCCGAGCCTTACGGCAGCCTGCTGCAGCAGCGCCGTGCCGGCTATGGAGACCCGCTGGCGTACTGCATCCCCACCCACGTCACGCTGCTCCCGCCCACCGAGGTGGACACGGCGCTGCTCCCGGCCTTCCGGGAGCACCTCGCCGAGGTCGCCGCCACCGGCCGCGCCTTCCCCATGCGGCTGGAGGGCACGGCCAGCTTCCGGCCGGTCACCCCGGTCGTCTACGTCGATCTCGTCCAGGGCGGCCTCCACTGCGCCGAGCTGCAGGAGCGGGTCCGCTCCGGCCCGGTCCGGCGCGAGCTCCAGTTCCCGTACCACCCGCACGTCACCATCGGCCACGGCATCCCCGACGAGGCGCTGGACCGCGCCGAGACGGAGCTCGCCGACTTCGCCGCCGCCTGGACCGTCAACTGCTTCTCGCTGTACGAGCAGGACGACGAGGGCGTCTGGCGCAGTGTGCGGGACTACCCCTTCGGGGGCGCCGCCGGGCATTCCCTCGTGCCGCACCAGCCGGGTGCGTGCGAGCCGCTCAGCCCGGCGCCCGCGGGTGGCCCGCCGCACGGGTGAGCACGCGCCGGGTGGGGCCGCGCGGGACGGCCCGCCTAGGCTGCCGCCATGCACCCCACGCTCGCCGCGGACCGCGCACACCTCCCCGAACTCCTCCAGGCCGTACGGGACCTGGCCGCCCGTGAGCTGGCATCGGTGGACGAACGCCCGGCCGCCCGCCCCGGGCCCGCGCCCGAGCCGCAGCCCCTCCCCCTCACCGGGACCGGTGCCGACGGCGCGCTCGCGCTCTTCGAGCGGCGCTGGGCACCCGGTTTCTCGGGCAGCGCCGGACCGCGCTACCTGGGCTTCGTCACCGGGGGAGCGACGCCCGCCGCCGTCGCGGGCGACTGGCTCACCAGTACCTACGACCAGAACGTCTCGGCGGGCGGCGACTCCTCCGCCGCCGCCCTGGAACGCGAGACCGTCGGCTGGCTCCGCGCGATGTTCGGTCTCGGCGAGGAGCACAGCGGCGCCTTCGTCACCGGCGCGACCGTGTCCAACACCGTGGGCCTGGCCGTGGCGCGCGAGTGGCTCGGCGAGCGGCTCGGGCTCTCCGTCTCCCGTGACGGGCTGGCCGCGCTCGGCCCGGTGACGGTGCTGTCCGGCACCCCGCACTCCAGCGTCGACAAGGCCCTGTCCGTGCTCGGGCTCGGCCGGTCGTCCCTGACCTCCGTGCCGGTGCTGCCCGGTGGCCGCGAGGCGGTGGACGTCGACCGCCTCGACGCGGCGCTGACGGCGCTGGAGGGCCGCCCGGCCGTCGTGGTCGCGAACGCCGGCACCGTCAACACCGTCGACTTCGACGACCTGCGCGCGATCGCCGCGCTGAAGGAGCGCCACGACTTCTGGCTCCACGTCGACGCCGCGTTCGGCGGCTTCGCCGCGCTGTCGCCCGCGTACGCGCACCTCACCGAGGGTATCGACGCCGCCGACTCCGTCTGCGTCGACCTCCACAAATGGCTGAACGTGCCCTACGACGCCGCCGTCCAGTTCACCCGCCGTCAGGACCTCCAGGTCCGGGTCTTCCACAACGCCTCGCCCTACCTGGGCCTGCCCGCACTCCCCGACCCCGACTTCCTCCACCTCACCCCCGAGAACTCCCGCCGGCTGCGCGCCCTCGCCGCGTGGTTCGCCCTCACCGCCTACGGCAGCGAGGGCCACCGCGAGGTCGTCGAACGCAACGCCGCCTGCGCCCGGCGCCTCGGCGCGCGCATCCAGGCTGACGCCCGCCTGCGGCTCCTGGCCCCCGTCCGGCTCAACGTCGTCTGCTTCACCCTGGCCGACCCCACGGCCGAGCGCGTCGGCGCGTTCGTCCGCGCCGTCGCCGCCTCCGGCGAGGCCTTCCTCACCCCGACGGTCCTCCACGGCGTCCCCGCCGTGCGGGCCGCCTTCAGCAACTGGCGTACATCGGAGGCCGACACGGACCGTGTCCTGGACGCGATCACCGCCGCGACGACGACCGCCACCTAGAGTGCACGTCGTGACGGAGGGTAGGCGCGCGGTATGGAATGGCTGACTCGGCTCCCAGTGATCGGACCGTGGATCGCGCGGCTCATGCGCACCCACGCCTGGCGCACGTACGAGCATCTGGAGGACGTGCACTGGACGCGGCTGGCCGCCGCCATCACCTTCGTCAGCTTCGTCGCGCTCTTCCCGCTGCTGACCGTCGGCGCCGCCGTCGGCGCGGCGTTGCTGTCCCCCGGTCAGCTGAAGGAACTCGAGGGCAAGCTGGCGGAGCAGGTGCCGGGCATCGCCGACCAGCTCAACATCGGCGGGCTCGTCGACAACGCGGGCACGGTGGGTGCCATCGCCGCCGTCCTGCTGGTCCTCACCGGTGTCAGCTGGGTCGGCGCCCTGCGCGACTGCCTCAGGGCGGTCTGGCACAAGGACGACGAGCCCGAGAACCCGTTCCTGCAGAAGCCCAAGGACTTCGGCGTCCTGGTCGGTCTCGGAGTCGTCGCGCTGCTCTCCGTCGCCTGCTCTGCCCTCGCCGGGACGGCCGTCGGCCGTCTCGGCGACGCCATCGGCCTCGACGAACACGGACCGGGGCGCGCCCTGTTGTCGGTGGCGGGCTTCTGCATCGCCGTCCTGGTGGACCTGCTGATCCTCGTCTACCTGCTCACCCTGCTGCCGGGCGTCACCCCGAACCGCCGCGATGTCGTCGTGGCGAGCCTCATCGGTGCGATCGGCTTCGAGCTGCTGAAGCTGCTCATCAGCGGCTACCTGCAGAGCGTGGCCACCAAGAGCATGTACGGCGCCTTCGGCGTGCCCATCGCGCTGCTGCTCTGGATCAACTTCACGGCGAAGCTCCTGCTGTACTGCGCGGCGTGGACGGCCACCCCGCACAGCGCGGAACTGGCCGCCGCCGCAGCGCAGAAGGGCCGGCAGGACCCGCCGGGCGAGCCCGAGCGCGGTCGGCCCGAGCGGCCCGGGACCGCCTGACTCCGGGAAGCCGCCCCGGCGGGTCAGAAGGCCGGCGTCGCCGGCCAGGCGCCCCGCTGCGACAGGTCGACGACGAGGGCGGCGACGTTCCACGCGTCGTCCTCGCCGCGGTGGTGGCGGCCTTCCAGGGGCAGTCCGACGAGCCGGAGCGCCTCCGCCATGCCGGGGCGCTTGGTCAGGCGGTGGGCCTGGGTGAAGAGCGTCTTGACGTTGGTGTGCCGGCTGCCGAAGGGGTACGTGGTGTCGATGGCCCGGCACTGGCGGTTGAACTGGTGGCGGTCGTAGTCGCCCCAGCTCGCCCACGGACGCGTTCCCGCCCGGTGCTCGACGGCGAGCAGCTTGCAGGCGTCCGCGAAGTCCAGCCCCGAGTCCACCTCGGCCTGCGTCAGACCGGTCAGTTGGCTGCAGAAGGGACTCACGGCGGAGCGTGCGGGCCGCACGAGAACGCGGTGGCGGGCGACGCGCTCGCCCGCGACGAGGTCCACGACGGTCAGCCCGATCTCGATGATCTCGCTCACCGAGCCCTGCGGCGGCTCGCCGTCCCAGCACGTCGCCTCGACATCGATGACGTTCAGGAGTCCCAGGTCACTGTCCATGGCGCGAACCCTACGTCGAGATCCGGCCACTGGTCACTACTGTTTACGCATGCTTTTGTCACTCTGAGTTCGAACCAGACCGTCTTGCCGATGCCGTACGGCCGAGGTTGAACGTTCCAGGCGTCGGCGAGCAGTTCCACGAGCGCCAGCCCGCGTCCCGACTCGTCCGTCGCCGACGCCTGCCGCGGCACGGGCGGGTCGTCGCACGCGTCGCAGACCTCGACCCGCAGCACCCCCGAGGCCAGGGCGGCCCGAGCGGCGATCCGCCGGCCCGGCGGGACCCGCGCGTGGCGGACGGCGTTGCTCATGAGCTCGCTGAGCAGCAGGACCGCGGTGTCCGTCGTTCCGGCGGCGAGGCCCCACACGAGGGCCTGTTCCCGCAGCCTGGCCCGCGCCCGGCCGACGCTGCGCGGGTGGCGCGAAAACCACCACTCGACAGGGGGAGTTGTCTCGTTCATGGCTCAAAAGTGCAGGTCGCGACGTACGGTCGGGAGTATCGGCGCGAGTACGGAGGGTGGTTGTACCCGAGTGGCGAGTGACGTGTCCCCGCCCCCGATGGCGTGGCGGTACTGCGGCAACCAGGTCAAGCTCTGGCGCGAACACGCTGGCGTCACGCGCGAGCGGCTGGCCGACGAGGCGGGGTACGGCTACGAGACCGTGAAGTCGATGGAGCAGGGGCGCCGCCGCCCGACGCAGCGGCTCCTTGAGGTCGCCGACGGGCTGTGCGGGGCGCAGGGCAAGCTCACGGCGGCGGAGGCGTTCCTCGCCCCGGAGAAGTACCCGACCTACGCCCGGGAGTACATGCGGTACGAGGCCGAGGCGATCGCCGTCAACTGGTACGAGAGCCAGTACATCCCGGGGCTCCTCCAAAGCGAGTCCTACGTGCGCTCGTTGCTCTCGTCCCACTGGCCACCGCTCGACGAGGAGACGCTCGCAGAACGCGTGGCGGCACGGCTGGAACGCCAGTTGATGCTGGACAACGGCACCCGATCGTTCAGCTTCGTGGTGGAGGAGTCGGCACTGCGCTCCTTCTCGGACCCTGATGCGCACCGGGAGCAGCTGCGGACGCTGCTGGCGCGAGGGCGGGCCCGGAACATCACCATCCAGGTCATGCCCGCGGACCGGGGTCTCCACCCGGGTTTGCACGGCCCGTTCGTGCTGCTGGAGACCGCCGAACACCGGCACCTCGTCTACGAGGAGGGGCAGACCACGGGAATCCTCTATGCGGACCCGGCCCGGGTCAGTATCGTCATGCGGCGCCACGACATGATCACCCGCCAGGCCCTCGGCCCCGAGGAGTCCGCGCGGTTCATCGACGACTTGGCGGAGAGGCCATGACCGACGGGCTCGTGTGGTTCACGTCCAGCCACAGCAACTCCGAGGGCGGCGCGTGCGTCGAGGTCGCGTTCGGTCCGGGCGCGGTCCTGGTGCGGGACTCCAAGGACCGGGCCGGGGCCCGGCTGACGTTCACGCCGGGGGCGTGGGCGGACTTCGTGGCGTACGCCGTCACGCGTGGCGCAGCCGACGCCGGGCGATGACGCCCATCAGGGCCGCGACGACGATCGGCGTCGCCGCGTTCTCGCCGTCGAAGCGGTCGACCGGACGACCTGGACGGTCCACGCGCCGGCCATCAGCCCGATGAAGGCCACCGCCGCGACTCCGGCCGGACGCGGGACGACGAGGCCGAGGGCACCGGCGAGTTCGAGCGCGCCGATGAGGTACATGAACCAACTGCCGTAGCCGATGGCGCCGAAGCTCTCGACGGCCGAGGGATGGGCGACCAGCTTCGGCATGGCGCCGGCGATCGCGAAGAAGAGGGCGAGCAGGACCTGCGGCGCCCACACGGCGGCGTCCGCGCGGCCGCGGCTGCGGTCGCGGGACGGGACGGTGGTGGTGGCGGTCATCGCGGTCTCCTCCGGTGTCGGGTGTACACGGAGGTGGACCGGTGGGGCCGCCCGGAACTCAGCGGTTCAGCGCAGGAAATGCGCGGCGGTGAACCATGCGGCGGCCAGCACCAGCACGGTGATCAGGATGTAGCCCACCAGGTAGACCCCGGCGAGCACGGCCGCCGGGGCGGCGATGAGCCAGCCGGCGCGTCCTGCGGGGGTCTTGGCCCGGAAGGCCGAGCGGAGGCAGTAGGCGACCGCGACGAGCCCGAGGACGAGCCCGATGACCGACAACATGCCCATGGCGTGCTCCCTTCCCGTACCGGTTTCCCTGGTTCCTGGGTACTGGCCGGGCCGTCCGCGCGGCAGGGGGCGGTCGCAGCGGGGTGGGCGCACGAGCCGCACGTGCGCCGTCGAGCGCCCCCCTGGCCGGGGCATGTGCGCTTGGCACGGGACGACTGCGGCCGGTGGCGGGTGCCACCGGCCGCAGTCGGGCCGCAGGACCGACGGGAACGATCTTCCGGCTCGGGTCGACCCCAGTGGGACGCGGCCGGCGGGCGAAGCGGGACACGGCGGCTCGGGCCGCGCCCTCCGGGAGTCAGACCGGGCGGTCCGCGGTGGCCTCGGTCTTCGCGGTGCCTTCCTCGGCCGCGCCCTCCTTCGGCGGCGTGGCTTCGTCCGTCGCCGCGGCGTCGTCCTCCGCTTCCGTCTCCGCGGCGCCGCTCTTCACCGTGTCCGCCTCCGCGGGCTTCGCGGCCGCGTCGTCGCCCGGCTTGGTCGGGGCGGGGATGGCGGCCTTCGCCGTCCGCTGCGGCAGGGGCCAGCGGCGCCGTACGAGGTAGGCCAGGGCGGCGACGACCAGGACTGAGCCGCCGGTGAGCGCGAGGGCCGTCCACGCCCCGCCGCCGCCACCGGAGGAGGCGGGTGCGGCGACCTGCTGCCGGGGCTTGTCGCTGGGGGAGGCGGAGGGCGAGGGCGAGGCCGACGCGATGGCGGACTTCGGCGGCACCAGCATGCCGACGGGGGTGACCATGCCGTCCGCCTTGAAGCCCCAGTCGAGCAGCTTCGCCGCCTCCTTGTAGGCCATGTTGTGGCCCTCGCCGGGGTGCATGACGGTCGCCAGGAGCGTACGGTCGCCGCGCTGGGCGACACCGGTGAAGGTGTTGCCCGCCTTGGTGGTGTAACCGTTCTTCACGCCCGCGATGCCCTGGTAGGTCGGGATGTCGTAATCACCGGAGAGCAGCCGGTTGGTGTTCTGGATCTCGAAGGTCGAGCGCTTCTTGGTGGCCTTCTTGCCCTTCTTCCCCTTGGTCTTCTTCCACTCGCCGGGGAACTGGGCGCGCACGGTCGAGCAGTACTCGCGGAAGTCCGCGTTCTGCAGGCCGGAGCGGGCGAAGAGCGTCAGGTCGTACGCCGAGGAGACCTGGCCGGGCATGTCGTAGCCGTCGGGGGAGATCACCGTGGTGTCGTCCGCCTGCAGGTCGTCGGCCTTGCGCTGCATCTCCAGGACGGTCGCGTCCACGCCGCCGTTCATGGAGGACAGGACGTGGACGGCGTCGTTCCCGGAACGGAGGAAGACCCCGAGCCACAGGTCGTGGACGGTGTAGGTGAGGTTCTCCTTGATGCCCACGAGGCTGCTGCCCGCGCCCACGCCGTCGAGGTCGGAGGGGAGCACCTTGTGGGTCTGCGCCTTGTCCAGCTTGGGCAGCACCGTGTCCGCGAACAGCATCTTGAGCGTGCTGGCGGGGGGCAGTTCCCAGTGGGGGTTGTGGGCGGCCAGCACCTGCCCGGTCTCGGCGTCGGAGACGATCCACGACCGCGAGGTGAGCTTCCCGGGCAGGGCGGGAGCGCCGGTCAGCGGGCTGACCTGGGTGCCTGGCTGTCCCAGCCGATCCCCGCCGACCGTCGACATCTGCGCGGGCGGCGTCGGTGTGGCGGACGGGGAGGGGGGCTTCGCGTGCGCGACGGGCGCGGTGGTCAGGGCCGTACCGCCGAGGAGTGCGAGGGCGGACAGCACCATGGCGGAACGGCGCGCGGCGCGGGGGGAGGAGTTCGGCACGATGTGAAGTTACAGTCCGTCCGGGACATGCGGCAGGCGTGGGGGGCCGTTCGGGCCGTGACCGATCCCACGTGCCGGATGTGCAACCGGGCGGTGTCCACGGGCGTCTTGGGCGGCGGCCCGCTGTGCGGGCGGTGGGGCGACCCTGTGGGAGGGGGCCGCGCGGCGGCCCGCATACTGGTCGCATGAAGCTCAGCCGCCCCGTGTCCTGGTTCCTGACCGCCTTCGGGGTGTGGAGCTGGATCGTATGGACGACGTTCGTCAAGAACCTGTGGAAGGACGCCAGCGGGCTCGCCTTCGAGGGCGGTGACCACGGCTCGCCCACCGCGTACTTCTGGGTGCACCTGGCGCTGGCGGTCACCTCGCTCGTGCTCGGCACCGCGATCGGCGTCATCGGCGTCCGCGGTCTCAGAGCGCTGCGGGCTGCCCGGTGATCCTTGTGGTGGTCGCCGTCGTCGCGGCCGTCCTGGCCCTCCTCGGCGGGGTGCACTACTACCTGTGGCGCAGGCTGGTCCGCGACGTGTCCGCGCCGGGCGGCTGGTGGCGGCGGACGGGGACGGTCCTGGCAGTCGTCCTGCCGCTGCTGAGCGTGGGCGCGCTGACCGGCGGGCGGGCGCTGCCGCTGGCGGCCGAACGGTGGCTGGCCTGGCCGGGCTACCTGTGGCTGGCGGTGCTGCTCTACCTGACGCTGGCGGTGCTGGCCGGCGAGGCCGTACGGCCGCTGCTGCGGGGCGTGCTGGAGCGCAGGGAGCGGTCCCGGGGCGTGCGGGCCGCCGAGCCCGCCCGAGCCGGAGAACCGGTCGAGCCGGCCGAGGACGCGGCCGAGCCCGCCGGAAAGGCGTCCGAGGCGTCGCCGGAGCCGCGGCCCGAGCCCGCTTCCGCCGGGCCGACGAGGCGGCTGTTCGTCGCGCGTACGGTCGGCGCCGCGGCCGCCGTCGCCGCGGGGGTGACGGTCGGCCAGGGCACGTACGGCGTGCTGCGCGGCCCGCGCCTGAAGTACGTCACCGTGCCGCTCGCCAAGCTCCCCGCGGCCGCGGACGGTTACCGGATCGCCGTGGTGAGCGACATCCACCTCGGCCCGATCCTCGGCAGGGCGCACACGCAGCGGATCGTGGACACGATCAACGGGGCCCGCCCGGACCTCGTCACCATCGTCGGCGACCTGGTCGACGGCTCGGTGCCGGAACTGGGCGCCGCGGCCGAGCCGCTGGCCCGGCTCCGGGCGCGGGACGGGAGCTATTTCGTCACCGGCAACCACGAGTACTTCTCCGGGGCCGCGCCCTGGATCGACTTCGTGCGCGACCTGGGCGTCCACCCGCTGGAGAACGCCCGCACCGAACTCGCCGGCTTCGACCTGGCCGGGGTCAACGACATCAGCGGCGCGGACCACGACCACGCCCCCGACTACACGACGGCGCTCGGCGACCGGGACACCTCGCGTGCGGTGGTGCTCCTCGCCCACCAGCCGGTGATGATCCACGAGTCGGTCCGGCACCACGTCGATCTGCAGTTGTCCGGGCACACCCACGGCGGGCAGCTGTGGCCCGGGAACTACATCGCGGAACTGGCCAACCCCACGGTGGCCGGTCTGGAAACGTACGGCGACACCCAGTTGTACGTGACCCGTGGTGCGGGGGCGTGGGGCCCGCCGGTCCGCGTGGGCGCGCCCTCGGACATCACGATCGTGACCCTCGCCTCGCCCCGGGCCTGATGGCCGCGCGTCTGAATTTGGCCGGAAACCTCTCACCGAGTGCGAACAATCTGGCACGGAGCGCATTCCCCGTGTCGAAACTGGTAAGGGATGGCGCAACGGAAGGGGGGCGTTCGCTCATGGGGAGAGTGACCTGTTGAGGCGCAGTGCGTTCCGGCTGCCCCGGCATCCGACGTCGGTCGGGCTGGCCCGGCACAGGGTACGTGACCACCTCGAGGGCTGGGAGCAGGAGGGCGAGACCGTCGAGTCCGTCGTCCTGGTCGTGTCGGAGCTGGCGACCAACGCCGTACGGTACAGCCCGCTCCTGGAGCGGGAGTTCGAGGTGGCGGTGACCGTGCACTCCGACGGCTCGTGCGTCGTCGAGGTCTCCGACGGCGGCGCCCAGTCCCGCCCCGTGCCGCGCGACGCGGGCGACGGCGACGAGTCGGGGCGTGGTCTGCGGCTGGTGCAGGCGCTCTCGGACACCTGGGGCGTCCGGGAGCGCGGCCGGTACGGCAAGACGGTCTGGGCGGTGCTGGCCGAGCCCGCCGTGGGCTGATCGGGGCGGTGCCCCCGGCGGGCGCGCGGGCGGCGGGCCGGCTCAGCGCCGGAAGAGGAACTCCGAGAGCAGTTCGCGGATCTCGCGCACGATCGGCCGCAGCAGCCGGTAGCGGGAGAGCCTGAGGATCCGCGCGCCGAGCGGCGCGGTGCGGGCGACCAGCCGGCGGGTGCGCTCGGTGTCGGGGGAGTGGTCGAAGACCCAGTAGACGACGATGCCCATCTGGTACATCCACATCAGTTCGGGCAGCACCTCGGCGAGTTCCGCGTCGACCTTGATGTCGGAGCCGGAGAGCACCCGTTCGTGGATGGAGATGGCCGCGTCGCGGGCCGGGTGCGACTCGGGGGAGAAGGGGCTGAGCGGGCTCGCCGGGTCGGCGGCGTTCTTGAAGAACTGCGCGGCGAACTGGTGGTAGGGACGGGCCACGTCGATCCAGGCGGTCATCACGGTGAGCAGCCGCGCCGCCAGGTCCCGGTCCCCACCGCCGTCCAGGATTCCCCGGACCGCGGCCTCGTGCTCGGCGGCGAGGCGGTCGTAGAAGCCCTGGACGAGGTGTTCCTTCCCGTCGAAGTAGTAGTAGGCGTTGCCGACCGAGACCCCGGCCTCCTTGGCGATGGCGCGCATCGTCGTCTTGTCGTAGCCCCGTTCCTCGAACAGCCGCATGGCCGTCTCGAGGATCAGGGCGCGCGTCTGCTCGCTCTTGGGGGGCCGGGGTGTCCCGGGGATCGCGCCGGGGGCCGTGCCCGGGGGTGCTTCTTCCACGTCCGTGAGCCTAACCGGGCGGGGCGCAGCCGTCCGCGCAGGCGTCGGGGGCCGTATGCGGGGCGGCGTCCCGGGCGGTGTGCGTCCAGCCCTCCTTGGGGTCGTAGGACCAGCCATCGCCGCTCGTGTACATCCGGCCGCCCCAGCCCGTCGCGGCGGCCCCGCGGCCCCACTGCGCCTCGCGGTAGCGGGCGGCGGCGAGCACGGCGGCCCGGGCGACGGGCGCTCCGGCGCGGGTGCCGAGGCGGTGCGCCGTGGGCCGGTACTCGGCCAGGGCCCACAGGCAGACCAGCCAGGCGGCGTCGTCCCGGTAGACCTGCCCCGAGTCCCCGACGACGGTGATCTCGCGCAGGGTCGCGGTGTGGTCCAGCTCGGGGAACCGGCGCCGGGCCTCGTCGGAGCCGACCGGGACGAGGTCCAGCGGCACGATCTGCCGCTGGCGTTCCAGCCAGCGGCGGACGAAGGAGCAGAGCGAGCAGTCCGGGTCGTACAGGACGGTCAGCAGGCGGACCGGCACCGGGGCCGCCGGAGCGGCCCCGGTCGCTGGGGTGCGGTCCATCGCCGTCACGCCCCGGGCCGCGCGGGGGCGGTCCAGCCCTGCGGGCGGACGGGCGGGACCTGCTCGCGGTCCATGACGCCCCGGCGGCGGATCTTGTTGAGGACGTACACGTTGCCCAGGTGCAGCACCCCGAGGACGAGCAGGACGACACCGAGCTTGACCGACAGCGCCTCGAAGAGCTCGCGGGCGTTCCCGACCCGGTGGGCGTTCTTCAGGTACAGCGCCACGAAGCCGAGGTTCACGAGGTAGAAGCCGACCACCAGGAGGTGGTTGACGGCATCGGCCAGTTTCTCGTTGCCGTGGAGCACGTCTTCGAGGAAGACCTTGCCGGCCCGGCTGAGGGTCCGGGCCACCCACACCGTCAGCGCGACGCTGACGAGCAGGTAGATGACGTATGCGACGACCGTGAGGTCCATGGGTCCCACCCTTTTCGAACGTGTTCAAAACCCGTTGCCGATGACTGTAGACCCGTTTTTGAACATGTTCAAGCGAGAAGTGCGGTCCCCCGCAGGGGCCGTGGAGACCGGTGCGCCGCCGCGCCGCCGTCAGCCCTTCGCGGCCCGGTCGCCGACCGGGACCGGCGCGGCGGGCTCCGTGCGGACCACGCCGATCGCCCGCACCCCCGGTACCGCCGCGGTCGCCAGGCAGGCGGCCGCCACCAGCGCCGCCGACACCGCCAGCGGGACCGCCGGGCCCCACAGGGCGGTGGCGAGCGGGGCCAGCGCGTAGCCCGCGGGCATCGCGGCGAGCGACAGCAGCCAGTCGTAGGAGGTGACCCGGGCCAGTGCCTGCGGCGGCACCTGCTGCTGGACGACCGTCTCCCAGACCGGGTTGAGGTAGCCGAGCGCCGCCAGCGCCAGCCCGTACGCCGCGATGAGCAGCGGGGCCGGCGCGGCCAGGGCCAGCAGGACCAGCGGCAGGGCGTACGTCGCCAGGCCCAGGTTGGCGACCAGTACGGGGCGGCGCGGCCGGGCCCGTGCGGCGAGCAGGGAACCGAGGACGAGACCGATCGCCCCGGCCTCCAGCACCCAGAACCACACGCCCTCGCCGCCGAGCCGGTGGATCGCCACGGCCGGGCCGAGGGTGGTCAGGACCGCTGCCGCACCGTTCCATGCGGCGTGCGCGACCAGACTCGTCCAGTACCAGTCGCGTGAACGGACCTCGTCCCAGCCCTCCTTGAGGTCGGCGAGCATCGACGCGCGCGGCAGCGTGGTCCGCTCGACCCGCAGCACCGTCAGCAGCGCTGCGCTCACCGCGAAGGAAGCGGCGTCCAGCACGAAGGCGAGGCCGGGGCCGGCGGCCCAGATCAGCGCCGCGGCGAGGGCCGGGCCGCACAGCCGGGTCGTGCTGTTCGCGACCCCCATCAGGGAGTTGGCCCGCTGCCGCGCCGCCCCGTCGGTGACGGTCCCGGCGACGAGCGGCGACTGGGTCGGCATCGCGAAGGCGGAGGCGGTGCCGCCCACCGCCTCGGCGAGCGCGATGGGGGCCAGCGACGGGTCGCCGCCCAGCAGTTCCAGCCCGACGAAGAGCTGGGCGGCGCAGCGTACGAGATCCGCGGCGACCGCCACGCGCCGGGCGTCGAAGCGGTCGGCCACCACCCCGCCGAGCGGGAGCAGCAGCAGCTTCGGCACCATCGCGCAGGCCAGGACGAGGGCGAGGGCCGTGACGTCGCCGGTCGCCCGGGTGACGGCGATGACCAGTGCGGCGGGTACGACCCCGTCGCCGAGCAGGGACAGCGTGCGCCCGGCGAACAGCAGGCGGAAGCCGCTGAGCCGGAGGGGGTGTGTGGGCGTCATGGCACCGCAATGTATTTCGGTGTCGAACCATTCGCCACCGAAATATATCCCGCCGTAGGATTCGGGCCATGGAAGCCGATGCCGACGCCGACACCGAGGACACCGTGGTGGAACGGGACTGGACCGACGGACACGTGGAGCGCTGGCTGCCCCTGCTGCCGGACCTCGACCCGGACGTCGAGGGCGCCGTCACCCGCATGAAGCTCGTCACCAGCCATCTGCGCAAGGTCCGCGAGCAGTCGCTGGTCGACTTCGGCCTGCAGCGGCACGAGTTCGACACCCTGCACGCCCTCGCCGGGCGCGGCGGCCGTGCCGCCCCGTCCGAACTCGCCGCGGATCTCGACCTGGCCCCCGCCTCCGTCACCGGCCGCCTCGACGCGCTGGAGGCCCGCGGCCACGTCCGGCGCACCCACTCCATCACCGACCGCCGGCGCATCGACGTCGAGCTCACCGACGCCGGCCGCGCCACCTGGCTCGGCGCCATGGACGTGCTCGGCCACGAGGAGTACCGGCTGCTCGGGGCCCTCGACGCCGACGAACGCCGGTACCTCTCCGACCTGCTGCGACGCGTCATGGTGGTGGCCGAGGGCGACTGAACACAGGATCCGGGAAGATCCGACATCCTGTGCGAAATTTGTGAGCGTTCCCCGCTGACAGGCCGCCGAACCGCCGAGTAGCTTTACCTTCTCCTCGGCACGCAACGGCTCCGTCACTGCCGAAGGCACGACCTGGGGGCAGCATGTTCAACGAGGACCGCTACCGGACCCTGCCCTACCCGCGGGGGCCCTTCCCGGGTTTCCCCGTCTCCGGGGGCGCGGGACTCGCCACGCCGTCCGGCGACATGCGCCGCCCCGAGGCCGTATGGCTGCTGGGGCCGCTGACCTTCGGCGTGTACTGGCTCGTCTGGTACTACCGGGCCAACAAGGAACTGCGGGAGTTCGACCCCGGCATCAAGGTCCGGCCCGCCCTCGCCGTGCTCGCCGTCAGCCTCGGCGCGCTGCTGCTCGTGCCCGCCGTCGTCTCGGTCTACAACACCGGCTGCCGCATCGCCCGCGCCCAGCGCCGCGCGGGCCTCCACGACACGGTCTCCGGCCTCAAGGGACTGCTGCTGGCGCCCGCGTTCGGGCTGACCTCGTTCTACTACCAGGAGCAGCTCAACCAGGTCTGGGTCGCCCGCAACTGACGGCCCGAGCCGTCGCGCGGTCGCGCGCCCAGGTTCCCGGCGTGGGGGTCGGGCCGGATCACATGCTTTCCATGGCCATCCATGCCGCGATGCAGCACAGGGCCGCGCCACCCAGAGCGGCATATACGTCGCCCGGACTTCTCCAGATCGCTTTGTGCAGGGCGAGGGCCGTCATCGACGTACCGGGATCCGCCGGGTCGTAGATTATGGTCGCGGTCGACTCGCCGGTGAAGCCGGGAGGGAGTGCCGTGCTCGAAAAGGCCGCGCGAAAGGTCCTTCCTTCGAGTGTCGTGTAAATCAAGACGTAATGGGGCCTGCCCGGTTGGCTCCACGTACGGTCCACGCATTCGCCTTCGACCGCGACCCCGTTGCGGGAGACGGCTCTCCTCCTGAGCACCTCCATTGCCGTCAATCGGACGAGGATCAATCCGAGCACGAATAGGCAGGCCGCCATGAGCAAGGTGAATGCGTGCATTTCTTCTCCGGAGTCAGTGAGCCCGGCGCGGTAGCGTAGGCGTAGTCCCGGGTCTCGGTCCACAGCGCGATCCCGCCCTGCTCCTCCCACGCGCCGACCGGACCGACAAGGTGCCGGGGGAGCACGAGGACCGCCATGAGGCGCCGGAGCGTTCCCGCAGACGCGGCCGCCGCGGCTGCGCCCGCCCGGTAGCCGGCAACCGGCCGTCGCCTCCTGCGGGATTCTCGCCCGGTGAGCCGCGTGCCCCGGCCGTGGGACGGCGAACTCAGCGGGCGCGGCTCGAGCCGCGCCCGCGGCGCCGCGCGTCGTCCGCCCGGGCTGCCGCCGCGCGCTGCGGCAGCGGGCGGCGCCTGATCGCCAGGACGAACGCCGCGACGGCCGCCACCAGGACGGTCTCCACGGCCGGGCCGATCCACGAGGACCCCTTCCCCTCGGCCGCCGCAGCGGGCCGCGGACCGGGGCTGTCGCCGGGCGGGCCGCCGGCCATCGCGCGCACCTGGCTCAGCGTCGGCACCAGCTCTCCGACCGGCTCGACGCGGCCCGCCGCGTCGAAGCCCCAGTCCAGCAGGTCGGCCGCCTCCTGGTACACCTCGTCGTATCCCGACTCCGGGTGCATCACGGTCACCAGCAGCGTCCGCCCGTCGCGCTCCGCCGCGCCGGTGAAGGTGTTCCCGGCGTTGGTGGTGTAGCCGTTCTTCACCCCGATCATGCCGTCGTAGTCGCCGAGCAGCCGGTTGGTGTTCTGGATCTCGAAGGTCTCGCCCTTCTCCCCGGGGAAGCGCGCGACCTGCGTGCGGCAGTAGTGCCGGAAGTCCGGGTTGCGCAGCCCCGCCCGGGCGAAGAGCGTCAGGTCGTACGCCGAGGACAGCTGACCGGGCGTGTCGTAGCCGTCCGGGCTCACCACGTGCGTGTCGTTCGCCTGCAGCTCCCGCGCCCGCGCCCGCATGTCCCGGACGGTCTTCTCCATGCCGCCGTTCATCGAGCAGAGCACGTGCACCGCGTCGTTCCCCGACCGCAGGAACACCCCGAGCCAGAGCTGCTCGACCGTGTAGGTGATGCCGGCCTCGATCCCGACCAGACTGCTCCCGGCTCCCATGTCCGCCAGGTCCGCGTGCGTCACCTGGTGCCGCTTCCCGCGGTCGAAGCGGGTCAGCAGGGTGTCCGCGAACAGCATCTTCAGCGTGCTCGCCGGCGGCAGCCGCCGGTGCGCGTTGTACGACGCCAGCACCTCACCGGAGTCGGCGTCCGCCACGATCCACGACAGGGAGTTCGTCTCCGGCAGGCTCGGCGCCCCCGCGGTCACCTGTACGCCGTGCCGTCCCAGCCGCTCGCCCCCGACCACGGATCTGCCGGCCGCGACCGCCTTCCCGGCGGGAAGCAGCGCGGCAGCCACGCCGAGCCCGAGGACGGCACGTCGCGGCGGTGTGGGGGGTGTCGCGGCCATGGGGGGACGGTACAAGCTGCGACCCCCCACAACCGAACCGGGGCCACCGCCGTGGACGCCGGTCGGCCCAGCGCACCCGGGGTGCCTGCGCCGAACGGGGGAAGCGCGGTGCGTTGTCAGAGGGCGGTCCTACGCTCGGCGGAGATGGGGGACGTGGGGTCGCCGCATGGGGGTGGACGGTGAGCGTGATCGGGTGGGGGGACGTCGAGGGGCCGGCCGTGCCCGGGTACGGGCTCGGGGTGGCGCAGCGGCTGGGCGGGGTCACCGCGGAGCTGAGGATCCGGGACGGGCGGGCCGTGCTGGGGTGGCGGAGCGCGACGGGCAAGGCCCTGAAGGGCGCCCCGGCAGTCGTGCGGCGCGACCACGCGGGGGAGTTGACGCGGCTCAGGACGGCCGTCAGGGACATCGACCGGACACTGGCGGCGCAGGCCGGCCGGCTGGACCGGCAGTTCCCGGAGCGGCGCGCCCTGCCGTACGCGGTCTGGCGGCGGGGACTCGCGGACCACCCGCTGCTCGGCACCCTCGCGCGGCGCCTGCTGTGGACGGTCGACGGGGTCGCCTGCGGCTGGGCCGAAGGCGGTCTGCGGGCCCTCGACGGCGAGCCGGTCCCGGTCGCCGGCGGCCGGGCCGTCGCACTGTGGCACCCGCTGGGGCGCGAGCGCGCGGAGATCACGGCCTGGCGGGAGTGGCTGGAACGGCACGGTGTCACACAGCCCTTCCGGCAGGCCCACCGCGAGGTGTACGGCCCCGCCGACGCCGCGCGCCTCTTCGCCACCCCCCACGTCCTGAGGCAGCGCCCGTTCGCCGCGCTGGCCACCGCCCGCGGCTGGCGGTACCGCCCGCCCCTGCCCGGCGAGCATGCCTTTCCGCCCGCCACGCGTGAACTCCCGCGGTGGGGGCTGCGCGCGGAGCTGCCGATCCAGGACGTCGGCGGGGACGAAGACGGGGCCGAAGGCGGGGTCGACCTCGGCCACTGCGACGGCCCCGCGCACATCGGCACGGACCAGGTGCGCTTCCTCCCACTGGACGGCCCCGCCTCCGGCAGGCGGACCGACCCGCTCCCGCTCGCCGACGTCCCGCCGCTCGTCCTCAGCGAAGTCCTGCGAGACGTCGACCTCTTCGTCGGCGCCGCCGGCATCGGCAACGACCCCACCTGGCAGGACGGCGGTCCCGACGGCCGCTTCCGCGCCTACTGGGCGTCCTATGTCTCCGGCGAGCTGACCCCCTGCGCCGAGACCCGCCGCGAGGTGGTGTCCCGGCTCGTGCCGCGTCTGGCCATCGCGGGCCGCTGCGCCGTGGAGGGCCGCTTCCTGCGCGTCCGCGGCGACCGGCACACGTACCGGATCCATCTGGGCTCCGGCAACGTCCTGATGTCCCCGGACGACCGCCATCTGTGCGTCGTCCCGCCCGCGACCGCCGGCGCGATCCCGGGCCCCCTGCCCTTCGAGGGCGATCCCATGCTGCCGGTGATCCTCGCCAAGGCGCTGCTCCTCGCCCGCGACACGGAGATCACGGACCCGACGATCGTGAGCCGGCTGTGAGACGTGCGCGGACCCCCGGCGCCGGCCGGGACGAGTTGCGCAGGCCCTCGCGGGGTGCGTCGACCACACGGTCACCCGCCGGCAGATCCACCGTGCGCCGACCCCGTGAACGCCCGAGGGCCCCGCACCCGGTGGAGACCGGGTGCGGGGCCCTCGGGAGAGCCTCGGCGGAGGGGATCAGAAGCGACGCGTGATGAGCGCGCGCTTCACCTCCTGGATGGCCTTGGTGACCTCGATGCCACGCGGGCAGGCGTCGGTGCAGTTGAACGTGGTGCGGCAGCGCCACACGCCGTCCTTGTCGTTCAGCACCTCGAGCCGCTGCTCGCCACCCTCGTCACGCGAGTCGAAGATGAAGCGGTGGGCGTTGACGATGGCCGCCGGGCCGAAGTACTGGCCGTCGTTCCAGAAGACCGGGCAGGACGACGTACACGCGGCGCACAGGATGCACTTGGTGGTGTCGTCGAAGCGCGCGCGGTCCTCGGCGGACTGCAGGCGCTCGCGCGTCGGCTCGTTGCCCTTGGTGATCAGGAAGGGCATCACGTCCCGGTAGGCCTGGAAGAACGGGTCCATGTCGACGACCAGGTCCTTCAGCACCGTCAGGCCCTTGATGGGCTCGACGGTGATGGGCTTGTCCGGGTTGATGTCCTTGATCAGGGTCTTGCAGGCCAGCCGGTTGCGGCCGTTGATGCGCATGGCGTCGGAGCCGCAGATGCCGTGGGCGCAGGAGCGACGGAACGTCAGCGTTCCGTCCATGTCCCACTTGATCTTGTGGAGACCGTCGAGGACCCGCTCCTTGGGGTCGATCTCCAGCTCGAAGTCCTGCCAGGTGGCCTCGTCCGAGATCTCCGGGTTGAACCGGCGGATCCGGAAGGTGACCGTGATGTAGGGCGAGGCCTGGGCCTCGGCCTCGACCTTGTCGAGGGTCGCGGTGCTCATCAGTACTTACGCTCCATCGGCTGGTAGCGGGTCTGCACGACCGGCTTGTAGTCGAGCCGGATCGACTCGGCGCCGTCGGCACCCGCTTCGCGGTACGCCATCGTGTGCCGCATGAAGTTGACGTCGTCGCGGTTCGGGTAGTCCTCGCGGTAGTGGCCGCCGCGGGACTCCTTGCGGGCCAGGGCCGAGACCGCCATGACCTCGGCGAGGTCGAGCAGGTTGCCGAGCTCGATGGCCTCGAGCAGGTCGGTGTTGAACCGCTTGCCCTTGTCCTGGACCGACACGTTCCGGTACCGCGCGCGCAGCTCGCCGATCTTCTCGACGGCGGTCTTGATGGTCTGCTCGGTGCGGAACACCATGACGTTGGCGTCCATGGTCTCCTGCAGCTCCTTGCGCAGCTGCGCGACCCGCTCGTTGCCGGTGGAGGCGCGGAGCCGCTCGACCTGGTCGACCACGAACTGCGCCGGGGCCTCGGGGAGCTCGGCGTAGTCGTGGTCCGCCGAGTACTCGGCGGCGGCGATGCCGGCCCGGCGGCCGAAGACGTTGATGTCCAGCAGCGAGTTGGTGCCGAGGCGGTTGGCACCGTGCACGGAGACGCAGGCGACCTCGCCGGCGGCGTACAGGCCCGGGACGACGGTGGTGTTGTCCGACAGGACCTCGCCCTGGACGTTGGTCGGGATGCCGCCCATGGCGTAGTGCGCGGTCGGCTGGATCGGGATCGGGTCCGTGTAGGGCTCGATGCCGAGGTAGGTCCGCGCGAACTCGGTGATGTCCGGGAGCTTGGCGTCGAGCTGCTCCGGCGGCAGGTGGGTCAGGTCGAGGTAGACGTGGTCGCCCTCGGGCCCGCAGCCGCGGCCCTCGCGGATCTCGGTGTAGATCGCCCGGGAGACGACGTCACGCGAGGCGAGGTCCTTCATGACCGGCGCGTACTTCTCCATGAAGCGCTCGCCGTCCTTGTTGCGGAGGATGCCGCCCTCACCGCGGGCGCCCTCCGTCAGCAGGATGCCCATGCGCCAGATGCCGGTCGGGTGGAACTGGAAGAACTCCATGTCCTCCAGCGGCAGACCGCGGCGGTAGACGGCGGCCTGGCCGTCACCGGTGAGGGTGTGCGCGTTGGAGGTGACCTTGAAGAACTTGCCGGTGCCGCCGGAGGCGTACACCACGGCCTTCGCCTGGAAGACGTGGATCTCGCCGGTGGCCAGTTCGTACGCGACCACGCCGGCGGACTTCTTGACGCCGTCCTCCTCGACGAGGATCTGGTCGAGGACGTAGAACTCGTTGAAGAACTCCACACCCTCCTTGACGCAGTTCTGGTACAGCGTCTGGAGGATCATGTGGCCGGTGCGGTCGGCCGCGTAGCAGGCACGGCGGACCGGGGCCTCGCCGTGGTTGCGGGAGTGGCCGCCGAAGCGGCGCTGGTCGATCCGGCCCTCGGGGGTGCGGTTGAAGGGCAGGCCCATCTTCTCGAGGTCGAGGACCGCGTCGATGGCCTCCTTCGCCAGGATCTCGGCGGCGTCCTGGTCGACCAGGTAGTCGCCGCCCTTGATCGTGTCGAAGGTGTGCCACTCCCAGTTGTCGTCCTCGACGTTCGCGAGGGCCGCGGCCATGCCGCCCTGGGCGGCGCCGGTGTGGGAGCGGGTGGGGTAGAGCTTCGTCAGCACGGCGGTGCGGCTGCGCTTCGTCGCCTCGATGGCGGCGCGCATACCGGCGCCGCCCGCGCCGACGATGACGGTGTCGTACTTGTGGATCTGCATGAGGGGTCGCTTCCCTGTCCAGCCCTGGCTAGCGGATGTTCGGGTCGAAGGTGAAGATCACCAGCGTGCCGAGGACGATGGTGAACGCGGTCGCGGTGTAGACCAGCATCTTCAGCCAGAACCGGGTGTTGTCCCGCTCCGCGTAGTCGTTGATCACGGTGCGCAGGCCGTTGCCGCCGTGCAGCATCGCCAGCCACAGCATGACCAGGTCCCAGGTCTGCCAGAACGGCGAGGCCCAGCGGCCGGCGACGAAGGCGAAGCCGACCTTGGTCACGCCCCCGTCGAGGACCAGCTGGATGAGAAGGTGACCGATGACCAGGACGACCAGGACGATGCCGGACAGGCGCATGAAGAGCCAGCCGTACATCTCGAAGTTGGTCCGGGTGCTGCGCGGCGTGCGCTTGGTACGGGCGCGCGGCGGCTCGATGACCGGGGCCGGGTTGTCGGGGCCGTAGGCGGCGCTGGAGGAGCTGAGCTCCACGTGTTCGGTTGCGGACATGACTTCGCTCAGCTCCCGAACAGCACTCGTGCGGCGTGGCCGAGGACGGGGTAGATGGCCCCGATCATCAGCACGACCCAGATTCCGACGACGGTCCACAGCATCTGCTTCTGGTACTTGGGGCCCTTGGACCAGAAGTCGACGGCGATGACGCGCAGGCCGTTCAGAGCGTGGAAGAGGACAGCCGCGACCAGCCCGTATTCGAGCAGGCTGACGATGGGCTGCTTGTAGGTGTTGACGACCTTGTCGTAGTCCTCGGGGGAGACACGCACCAGTGCGGTGTCGAGGACGTGGACGAACAGGAAGAAGAAGATGAGGACACCGGTGACTCGATGAGCCACCCATGACCACATGCCTTCCCGGCCGCGGTACAACGTTCCAGCCGGCACGGAAAATACCCTCCGGGAGCGGATGTGGGGCCTGCCGGCTTCGTTGGTCGGTCGGCCCGGCCGGGTACGGTCCACCGGCCCTGGCCATCGTAGCGACGGCTTGTCGGCTACGTCCTGCCGGGTCCTTCAGGTGTGATCGATCCCGCACGTGTGGGTGTATCGGCCGGGAACCCCCGGCCCGCCGGATGCGTCCCCGAGGGCCAGCCGCGTCAGGCGGGACCGGGTCACCCGGCGCAGTTCCTCGGCGGCCGTGACCCGCTCCTCGTCCGGGTCGTTGCCGAGCCGCTGACGGAGTGACGCCAGCATCCGGTCGAGCGACTCTCCGGGGTGCACCCCGGCGAGGGACAGCACGAAGACATGGCCGAAGCGCGCCTCGTACGCGGCCTGCGCGGCCCGCAGCGCCGTGTGCGCGGCGAGGCTGCCGCGGGTGGGGGCGGCGTCCGGCGGGGCGCCGGACGCCTCGGCGGCGAGGGCCTCGGCGAGGTCGGCGGGTGTGAGGTCGTAGGCGGCCTCGTCGGCGGCGGCCAGCAACGCGTCCAGGTCGGGGTAGGGGCGGTGCGCGGCGACCCGGCGGGCCCAGCGCAGGCTGCCGCAGCAGGTCAGCAGGACGGACTCGGCCGCCCCGGGCGAGGCCTCGTTGAGCCGCCGCAGGCCGTGGGGGAGGCCGGGGCGGGCCACCGGGGCAGGCCGGGGCACCCGGCCGCGCGACTGCGCGGGGAGGTGCGCCGGTGCCCGCGGCGGGACGGCGGGAGTGTCGCTGGACAGCGGTGGGCTCCTGGGAGGGAACGGTGGCGGTGGGGGGAACCGCTGGGCGGCTGCGCGGCGTGAACCACAGTGGGACGACGAGTGACGACCACCGTATCGGCCTATGTTCGGCCCTGTCCGACGGATGCACGAATTTCACTCGTACGGGAACGAAAGTGCACGACTTCTCCTGGTCCGCACGGCGAGATCCGCATAACGGGCATAAATTTGGATCATGTGGCAGAAGCGGGCGAAACGTGCGTCGGCGTGCGCGGCGACGGCCGTACTGACCGCTGTGCTCGGGGCCGGTCCGGCACTCGCCGCACCCGCGGGGGCCACCGCCGCCGGCACCCCGCAGGCGGGGGATGCGGGCACGTCCGCCGGGTTCCCGTCGATCCCCGCCGTCCGTTCCTTCGTTCCCGACGCCGGTACCGCCGCCTTCGTGCCGGGACCCGGCTCGCGGGTGGTGGCGGCCGCCGGGAGCACCGTGGAGGACGAGGCGCGGCTGCTCGCGGAGGAGCTCCGACGGCCGTACGCCAGCGGGCCGGCCAGGCCGGGGGACATCTCGCTTTCACTCGAACGGAGTAATTCGGGACCGGAGTCGTACGAGATGACAACGTCGGTCGACGGGGTGACAGTACGCGCCGGCACCGACACCGGGGTCTTCTACGGCACCCGCACCCTCCTGCAAGCGGTGCGCTCGACCGGACGGGTGCCGGCCGGCACGGTCGAGGACCGCCCGGACCGCCAGGAGCGCGGGCTGATGATCGACATCGGCCGCAAGTACTTCACCCGCGAGTGGCTGGAGGCCAGGGTCCGCGAGCTGGGGGACCTGAAGTACAACCAGCTCCACCTCCACCTCAGCGACGACCAGGGCTTCCGCGTGCAGAGCGACAGCCACCCCGAGATCGTCTCGGCCCGGCACCTGTCCAAGGAGGACGTCCGCGCCGTGGTCGACCTCGCCGCGCAGCGGCACATCACCGTCGTCCCCGAGATCGACAGCCCCGGCCACATGGGCGCGGTGCTCGACGCCCACCCGGACCTCCAGCTGCGTTCCGTGGACGGCACGCCCGTGCGCGGGGCGCTCGACATCTCCCGGCCCGGCGCGGCGGACGTCGTGGACGACCTGATCAAGGAGTACGCGCCGCTCTTCCCCGGTACGTACTGGCACATCGGCGGGGACGAGTACGGACCGCTCGTGGCGGACGACCCGGAGGCGTCCTTCCCGCAGATCACCGCGTACGCGCGCGAGCGGTACGGCCCGGACGCGGGCGTGGCCGACGCGGCGGCCGGCTGGCTCAACGACCGCGCCGCCACGCTGCGGTCGCTCGGCAAGCGGGTCGAGGCCTGGAACGACGGCTTCTCCGACGGCGCCCGGGTCACCGCGGACCCGGACCGGGTGGTGGCCTACTGGTCCAGCAACAAACTGCGCGGCCGGCTGCCCGAGGACTACCTGCGCGAGGGCCGGCAGCTGCTCAACCTCAACTCCTGGTACCTCTACTACGTCCTCGGCGCACCGGAGAACTTCCCCTACCCCAGCGGACGGCGCATCTTCGAGGAGTGGACCCCGGCCGTCGTCTACCGGGACGCCGCCGTGCCCGCGGAGTTCGCCGGACCCGACCGCATCCTCGGCGCGCGGCTGGCCGTCTGGTGCGACCGGGCGGACGCCCAGACCGAGGACGAGGTCGCGGCCGGTATCCGGATGCCGCTGCGCGCGCTCACCCAGAAGCTCTGGGACCCCGGACAGCCCGCCTTGAGCTGGCAGGACTTCGCCGCCCTCGCCGACAGGGCGGGCTGAGCGGCCGCACCGGGCGCACTCAGGTGAAGCGGCCGAAGTCCGCCTCCCCCCACAGGAGCGTCTTCGGCCGCTTCTGATTGTTAAAGCGTCTACGAGGCCGAAAATGTCACACCCATCGCCAGGGCGGCCCGACAGGTGTGACGATTCAGTGCGAATCCGCGCTGTGCAGGATGCCGGCGACCCGAGGGGACGGTGTGGTCAGCAACGGGGGGCGCCACGATCGGCGGACCGACCGCGACATGGAGCTCGGGGCCGCGGTGCTGCGCGCCCAGGGCGGGGACGAGGACGCCTTCGCGGTGGTCTACCGGCTCCTCCAGCCGTTGCTGTTCGGTTATGTGCGCGGCCTCGTCGGCGACGACGCGGAGGACGTCACCTCCGACGCCTGGCTCGAAATCGCCCGCGACCTCGGCCGGTTCCGCGGCGACGGGGCGGGCTTCCGGGGCTGGGCGGCGACCATAGCCCGGCACCGTGCCCTGGACCACCTGCGGCGCCAGGACGCCAGGCCACGCGCCCGCCCGCTGGACGCCGAACTGCTGGACCTCCCCGCGGCCGAGGACACCGCCGACCGCGCTGGAGGCGCTCGCCACCGAACGCGCGCTCTTCCTGATCGCCTCGCTGCCGCCCGACCAGGCGCAGGCGGTCCTGCTGCGCGTCGTCGTCGGGCTCGACGCGGCGTCCGCCGCCCGGGTGCTGGGCAAACGGGCGGGAGCGGTCCGTACGGCGGCGTACCGCGGCCTCAAGCGGCTTGCCCGGCTGCTGTCCTGACCCATGGTGACCGGCGGGTAGCCGCCCCCGGGGGCCCTGCGGGCGCCCACGATGGGGCAGTATGGTGCGCGATTCCGTGGGGGAGGCTCGAACGTGGATTTGGCGACCGCGGTACGCGCGGCGCAAGAGGGGGACGAGGACGGCTTCCGGTTCGTGTACCGAGCGGTGCAGCCGCAACTGCTGCAGTACGTACGCTCACTGGTCGGCGCGGCGGACGCCGAGGACGTGGCGTCGGAGGCGTGGTTGCAGATAGCGCGCGATCTGCCGGGCTTCCGCGGTGACGGCGACGCGGTGCGCGGCTGGGCGGCCCGGGTCGCCCGCAACCGGGCGCTGGACCACCTGCGGTCGGTCGGCCGCCGGCCGCTCGCCGCCGCCGGGGTGGAGGAACTGCTCGACCGGCCCGCCGTCTCGGACACCGCCGAGGAGGCGGTCGCCGCGGTGGGCACCGGCGCCGCGCTGGCGGCCATCGCCGCCCTTCCCCAGGACCAGGCCGAGGCCGTGCTGCTGCGCGTGGTGATGGGCCTGGACTCCCGGTCGGCGGCCGAGGTCGTCGGCAAGAGGCCCGGTGCGATGCGCATGGCCACCAGTCGAGGCCTGCGCCGTCTCGCCGAACTGCTGGATTCCGGCGGCGGGTCGTCGAGTGTGACGTTTTCGGCGCCCCGAACGCTTGAGGACATGAGATGAGCGATAACCGAGGACACGACTGGCTGGACGACGCCACCGCCGAGCGGTTGCTGCGGGGTGCCCACGGTGACGATCCCGCGGAGCGGACCTGGCGCGACGAGCGGGCCGCCGCCCTGGCAGGACTGCTGGCCGCCGCCGCGGCTCCCGCGCCCGTCGACCCGGAACGCGAGGAGGCGGCCGTCGCCGCGTTCCGCGCCGCGCGCGACGACGCGCTCACTGCGGGCTCCCCGGGCGTCCGCGCCGGGACGGCAGACGACTGGTCGCCCGGTGCGGGCGCGGGTGCGGTGTCCCGGCGCGGGCGGAGCCGGACGGCCCGGCACTCCAGGTCGCTGACGGGGACGTTGATCGCGACCGCCGCGGTGGCGGGGGTGGGCGTGGCGGCCGCGGCCGGCGCGCTGCCCGCCCTGCTCGGCCACGGCGTGCCGGACCCGGCACCGGTCCACACCCAAGGTGCGGCCACGGCGGCCTCGGACAGCGGTTCGCCGTCCCCCGGCCGTACCACCCCGCCGGCCTCGACCACCCCCGGTCCCGGCTCCGGCCCGGGCCGCGACCGCCCGGCGGGCGGCGCGGGCGGCACCCACGGCACCGTCCTCCCCGGCCGGCCCGCCGGGACGCCGCCCTCCCCGCCGGCCGTGGACCACAAGGTGCTGTGCCGTGCGTACGCCGCGGCGGGACGGCACCGCAAGAGCGCGGACGAACAGGCCTACAAGCAGCTGCGCGAGGCGGCGGGCGGCGGGCGGCACCAGGTCCGCCGCTACTGCGCCGGGGTGCTCGGCTGGAACCCCGGGCACGGGGGGAAGGCCGGGAAGGCCGGGAAGGGGAACGAGCGGGGCGACGACGACTCCCAGGACGGCCGCGGCCGTCTGAGGAATCGTTCCGGCGGACACCACCGCCACGGGGACCACGGCCCGCGCGGCAACGCCAGGAGCGCACCGGCGTTCCGGGCCGACCCGTCCGCCCCGGCACCCCGTGCCGTCCCGACCTCCCGAGCCGCCCCGTCCGAGGGCCGGCCGGGACCGCGTCCCGGCCACGGCGGCGGGTGACACCTCCCGGCTGCCGCGCGCCCCTGCCGGCGGGCCGGCCGGTCGTCGGCCGCGCGGATCCGGGCTCTGCCCGTCCCCACCGGTCCGCACAAGGGCGCGGCGGGTCCGGGGTGTGACACTTTCGGCCTCCCGGGCGCTTTAACCAGTAGACCGACTGGTCATCGGTCGAGGGGTCGCCCGGTCCCCCCGTATCGGGCCCCCAACGAGGGACGTGGGCGGAGCGCTTTCCCCCCGCTCCGCCCGCGTCCTCACGTGGCGCCGCAGGGTCGGCGGCGTAGGGTCGACGACGTGATCTTCCGGATCGAGCGGCACTCCCCGCTCCCCGCCGCCGAGGCCTGGCGCCGGGTCACCGACTGGGAACGCCACGCCGCGCTGGTCCCGTTCACCACCGCCGTCGTCACGGGGGAGCGGTCGTTCACGGCGCGCACCGGCCTCGGGCGGGTGGCCGTCGACGACCCCATGGAGATCGTGCGCTGGGAGCCGCCGGACGCGGGCCGCCCCGGGCGGTGCCGGCTGGAGAAGCGCGGCCGGACCGTGCTCGGCTGGGCCGAGATCGAGGTGTGGCCGCGGCAGGACGGGGGCTCCCGCGTGGTGTGGCGCGAGGACCTGCGGGTGCGCCCGCTGCCGGGGGCGTTCGACCGGCCCACCGCGTGGGCCGGCCGACTGCTCTTCGGGCGGGCGCTGGACGGGCTCCTGGCCCGGGCTCACCAGTAGACGACGACCTTGTCCCCGACCCGCACCTGGTCGAAGAGCGCCGAGATCCTGCCGAGGTCGCGCACGTTGACGCAGCCGTGCGAGGCCCCCGCATAGCCGCGGGCCGCGAAGTCGGCGGAGTAGTGCACCGCCTGGCCGCCGCTGAAGAACATCGCGTACGGCATGGGCGTGTGGTAGATCGTCGACACGTGGTTCCGGCTCTTGGCGAAGACGCTGAAGGTGCCCTCGCGGGTGGGCGTGTACTGGGAGCCGAAGCGGACGTCCATCGCCGAGACGACCTTGCCGTTCACGACCCAGGCCAGGGTGCGGCTGGTCTTGCTCACGCACAGCACGCGGCCGGTCATGCAGCGCGGGTCGAGCTTCGCGACAGGGTTGCGGGTCGGCGGGTACATGGCGTCGCGCGTGGGCTGCCGGGTGACCGAGCGCAGCTTCGCCCAGGTCCTGTCGGTGACGGTGCCCGAGGCGGGCAGCTTGTTGCGGGACTGGAAGGCGCGCACCGCGGCGGCGGTGACGTCGCCGTAGTAGCCGGTGGGATTCTGGCCGAAGAGGCCGAGCTGCTTCAGCCGGGCCTGCAGTTCGCGCACCCGGGCGCTGTTGCTGCCCCGCGCGATGACGACGACCGCCCGGGGGGTGCGGTCGGCCTTCGGCTTCTTGGTGGCGGACGGCGAGGCCGTCGGCGAGGGGGAGCCGCTGCCCGGCGCCGCGCTCGGCGTCGCGCTCGGGCTCGCGGAGGGGCCCGCCGTGGAGCCGGAGGTGTCCTGTGCCGCGGAGGCCCTGGCCGTGGGCTCGCTCGCCTGGGCCGTGCAGCCGGCGAGGAGGGCCCCGGTGAGAAGCGCGGCGGCCGCGGCCGCCGCGCGTGATCTCGTGACGGATATGAGTGCCACTGCGTCCCCCTGGAGGTGAGTCGGTACCCCCTTTGACTGATTTCCCCGGCATGTAGTTGCACGGGCCAGGTCACGGTTCGCCGCACACTGAGGAAAGGGGGCCGAGTCGCTGGAGGCATGACGCATGGCACGCGAGTCCGAATCCGGTCTGCCGATCGAGCCCGTCTACGGCCCCGACGCCCTCGACGGCTGGGACCCGGGCGCACGGCTCGGTGAGCCGGGCGGCTACCCCTACACCCGCGGTGTCCACCCGACGATGTACACCACCCGGCCCTGGACGATGCGCCAGTACGCGGGCTTCGGCACCGCCGCCGAGTCCAACGCCCGCTACCGGCAGCTGATCGCCCACGGCACCACGGGCCTGTCCGTCGCCTTCGACCTGCCGACCCAGATGGGCCACGACAGCGACGCCCCCCTCGCCCACGGCGAGGTCGGCAAGGTCGGCGTGGCCGTCGACTCGGTCGAGGACATGCGGGTGCTGTTCGACGGCATCCCGCTGGACCGGGTCTCCACCTCGATGACGATCAACGCGCCCGCCGCCCTGCTGCTCCTGATGTACCAGCTGGTCGGCGAAGAGCAGGGGGTGCCCGCGGACCGGCTCACCGGCACGATCCAGAACGACGTGCTCAAGGAGTACATCGCCCGCGGCACCTACATCTTCCCGCCCAAGCCTTCGCTGCGGCTGGTCGCGGACCTCTTCCGCTACTGCCGGGCGGAGATCCCGCGGTGGAACACCATCTCCATCTCCGGCTACCACATGGCCGAGGCCGGCGCCTCGCCCGCGCAGGAGATCGCCTTCACCCTCGCCGACGGCATCGAGTACGTCCGCACCGCCCTCGCCGCGGGCATGGACGTCGACGACTTCGCGCCGCGGCTGTCCTTCTTCTTCGTCTCGCGCACGACCCTCCTGGAGGAGGTCGCCAAGTTCCGCGCCGCCCGCCGTATCTGGGCCCGCGTGATGCGCGAGGAGTTCGGGGCGCGGAACCCCAAGTCGCAGATGCTGCGCTTCCACACCCAGACCGCGGGCGTCCAGCTCACCGCGCAGCAGCCGGAGGTGAACCTGGTGCGGGTCGCCGTCCAGGGGCTGGCGGCGGTGCTGGGCGGCACGCAGTCGCTGCACACCAACTCCTTCGACGAGGCGATCGCGCTCCCCACCGAGAAGTCCGCCCGGCTCGCGCTGCGCACCCAGCAGGTCCTGGCATACGAGACCGACGTGACGGCGACCGTGGACCCCTTCGCCGGGTCCTACGTCGTGGAGTCGATGACCGACGAGCTCGAGACGGCGGCACTGGAGCTGATGGCGAAGGTGGAGGAGTTCGGCGGGGCGGTGAGCGCGATCGAGGGCGGCTTCCAGAAAGGTGAGATCGAGCGCAACGCGTACCGGATCGCCCGGGAGACCGACTCCGGGGAGCGGGTGGTCGTCGGCGTCAACCGCTTCCAGCTGGAGGCGGAGGAGCCGTACGAGCCGCTGCGCGTCGACCCAGCGATCGAGGCGGCGCAGGTGGAGCGGCTGGCCGCGCTGCGGGCCGGCCGCGACGGACGTGCCGTGGACGCGGCGTTGTCCGCGCTGCGGAAGGCCGCCGAGGGCACGGAGGACGTCCTGTACCCGATGAGGGACGCCCTCCGTGCCCGCGCGACGGTGGGCGAGGTCTGCGGCGCGCTCCGCGAGGTCTGGGGGACGTACGTCCCCTCGGACGTGTTCTGAGTCACCCGGCGAAGCGGGCGAGCCAGGCGGTCACGCGCTCCGGGGCGCGCGTGGCGAGGCCGACGTAGCCGTCCGGGCGGATCACGAACAGGCCTTCGCCGTAGGTGCGGTGGACCGCGCTCCCGGGCCCGGCGCGGTGCGCGAGGGCGAAGCCGGGCAGTGCCGCGGGCGGTTCGGCGCCGACGGCCAGCACCATGAAGTGAGGGCCGCGCAGGACGTCGAAGAGCCGCCTTTCGCCGGTGAGGGGTGCGTCGGGCGCGCGGTCCCCGGCCCGCAGGGTGTCCTCGGCGAGGCCCTCGCGGGTCTCGGCGGTGAGCGGGCCGTCGCGGTAGCCGAGACCGAGCTGGTGGACCTCGGCGCCCCGCTGGTTCATCGGCCGGCCCCGGCTGATGGTGCTGCGGTGCAGGTGGGTGCTCATGCCGAGGACGTCGGCGGCGACCGGCAGCCGCTCCTGCTCGTAGCTGTCCAGCAGCCCGGCCGCGGCGCCGTGCCGCAGCACCTGGCCGAGCTTCCAGCCGAGGTTGTAGGCGTCCTGGATGCCGGTATTGAGGCCCTGGCCGCCCGCGGGGGAGTGGATGTGGGCGGCATCCCCGGCGAGCAGGACCCGGCCCTCCCGGAAGCGCTCGGCCAGGGCGGCGCGCGGCCGGAAGTCGGAGCTCCACATGACCTCGAGCACGTCGTCGGCCGACAGGTGGGTGCGCCGCTCGACGGTCTTGCGCACGCCGTCCGGTGAGGTGTCGGGGCGCTCCGCGCCGGCCGGGTACGTCGCGACGAACTGGAAGTCCCGCTCGGTGCCGCCCATCGGGAAGGCGACGGCGCCGGTGTCGTCCGGGCCCCGCCACACGTGGGTGTGCTCGCGGTCCAGGGCGGTCAGCCGCACGTCGGCGACGAGCATCGGGGCGGGGTCGACCGTCTCGCCGTGCATGGCGATGCCCACGGCCCTGCGCACGGCGCTGCGCCCGCCGTCGGCGGCGACCAGGTACGCCGACCGCACGGTCGTGCCGTCGGCCAGTTCCGCGGTCACGCCGTCCGCGTCCTGGGTGAGGGCGGTGAGTCCGGCGCCGAAGCGGACGGATCCGCCCAGCTCGCGCAGCCGCGCGTACAGGATCTCCTGGGTGCGCCACTGGGGGACCATCCACGTCGCGCCGTAGGGGGCGGCGGGGGTGGCGGGCACCCGCTCGAACATCTCCCACTCGTGGACCGGGCGGCCGTCCTGCCAGACGCGGCCCTGCGGGTAGGGGCCGCCCGACGCGAGGAGGGACCCGACCACGCCGAGGTCGTCGAGCACCTCCAGCGAGCGGGGTTGCAGGCCCTTGCCCCGCGAGCCGGGGAACAGCCGGTCGGAGCGCTCCACGACGAGCGCGGGCACGCCGCGGCGGGCGAGGTCGATGCCGAGGGCGAGTCCGGTGGGGCCGGCGCCGACGATGAGGACGCCCGTTTCCTTAACGCTGTTAAGTGCCATGGCCCGAGAGTCCCCTTAACGGTGTTAAATTGTCAAGGGGTACCGGCTGACCGACAGGATGGACACGTGGCAGCGACGCGACTGGACTGCGACAAGGTGGTGGAGACCGCCCTCGGCCTGCTGAACGCCGAGGGGCTCGAAGGGCTGACCCTGCGCCGGCTCGCCAAGGAACTCCAGGTGCAGGCACCGGCCCTGTACTGGCACTTCGCCAACAAGCAGGCCCTGCTCGACGCCATGGCCACCCGCATGCTGCGGCAGATGCTGGAGCGCGGCATGGGTCAGGAGGTCCCCGGCTCCGACTGGCGGGACTGGATCGCCACCGCCTGCCGCGGGACCCGTCGGGCCCTGCTGGCTTACCGGGACGGCGCCAGGGTGTTCAGCGGCACGCACCTCACCGACGACAGCCACGCGGGCGCCCTGGAGCGCTACCTGGGCGCCTTCGTCGAGCAGGGGTTCCGCGTCGAGGACGCCGTCAACGCGTGGTTCACCGCGTACACCTTCACCATCGGCTTCGTGATCGAGGAGCAGGCCGTGCAGCAGCTGCCCGGCCGGCGCGACCCGCGCTACGACACCGACGAGCGGCAGGCCCGTCTCGGAGGGGAGTTCCCGCTGGTGGGCGAGGCCGGCCGGGAGATGTTCGACCACTACGACGCGCGCTTCGAGACCGGGCTGCGGATCCTCGTCGCGGGCATCGAGCGGACCCTCGCCCCGGACGGCGCGCGGTAGTCACCCACGCGGTCGTCATGGCCGATCGCCGGCACGTTGAGGGGCCGGCGCGGCGCTCCGCGCCGGCCCTCGTGGCCCCGGCCCCGCCCGCCCGGGGTCAGCGCCGGGACGCGACGCGCTTGATGCGCCGGGCGACCCTGCGCACGGCCGGGTTGTCCGGCAGGAAGGCCAGTTGGGAGGGCACCGCTCCCGGCAGTGCCAGCGACGCCAGCCGGCGCCGCCTGAAGTAGCGCCAGGTGCCGGCGTCCAGACTGTCCGTCAGGTAGCGGACCGCGTCGTCACGCAGGCGCGCGTACGTCTGGGGCTGCATGCAGTAGCCCACGGCGCGCACCAGGGGCGTCAGGTCGCGTGCGACCTGCTCCGCCGTCGGCGGCCGCCAGATCCGCGTCGCCTGCAGGTCCTCCAGGTCCGGCAGGAGGCGGTCGGCGATCGTGACGGGCACGCGGTTGCTGTTCGGGTACGGCGACAGCCGCTCCAGCACCAGTCCGGTGCCGACGCGCGCGACCGGCAGCCCGTACAGGGCGGACGCGGTGAACAGCGCGGTGGAGAAGCAGCCGGCGACCAGCCGCGGGCGGACCCGCAGGAAGAGCACCTCGGCCGGCTCCGACGCCCCGGCGACGGTCAGCTCGGCGCCCAGCGCCTCCGCCTCCCGCTCCAGCCGCCGCGACCAGTGCGCGGGCGCCGTCGGGTGCGGCTTGAAGACCACCGTCCGGTGCCCCGCCGCGACCGCCCCGCGCACCATGCCGACGTGCAGTTCCTCCTCCTCGGCGGCGGTGAGGATGTCCAGCGCCGACAGGTACTGGCCGAGCAGCAGGGCGCCGCCCCCGGGGAGCGGGGCCGGGGCCGCGTCGTGCTCGGCGATCTCCGCGAGGACCGCGGTGAAGGCGTCCGCGGGGACGAGCTCGGCCGGGACGTCGTGCTCCGACAGCAGCAGCGGCCGCAGCCCGGGGACCAGGTCCAGGTGCAGCACCCGGTCGACCCGGGTCGTGACCAGCGAATCCAGCCGGTCCCGGGTCGGGCCGTAGACCATCAGCCCGTCGGCGTACACCTCGACGGGCGCGCCCGGGAAGACGTTCACCAGCGCCAGGGCCGGCTCGACGTGCAGCGACTCGACGACCAGCTCGACCTCGTCCTCGCCGAGGTCCCACAGCCGCCGCAGATGGCGCTCCCACAGCGGTACGTCCTCGGGGCGGGGGGACCAGCCCGACGGGTGCAGCGGGGCGATCGTGTCGTTCCACGAGAGCACCCGGTCGAAGCGGCCGCGCAGCGCGCCGAAGCCCGGCGCGGTGTCCAGCGCCGGCGAGATCTCGGGTACGGGGGCGTTGTTGCTGACCAGCAGCAGCCTGCGGTCGGCCGGGGCGAACAGTCCTGCGTCCAGCGCGGCCGCCACCGTGGCGGCGCCGAACAGCGTCGACGCCAGGAACACCTGGGTACGGGACATCAGGCGGCCACCGCCCCGGCGACGCGAAGACGCCTGCGCGTCCGCCGCAGCAGCACGCTGCGCTTCATGTCCATCGAGTCCAGCACCTCGTTCAGGATCTCCTGCGGCATCCGCCTCAGGGCGGCCGCGCTCATCGCCTTCAGTCTGCGCGCGACCTGGGGCTCGTAGCGGCCCATGGCGCCCAGGTGGTGGGCGATCACGGCGCAGTAGGTGCGCACGGCCTTGGGAAGGAAGCGGTCCGCGTCGGGGTCCGCCGCGGTCTCGGCGAGGACCTGGTCGAAGGAGCGGACGAAGTCCAGCTGCCGGACGTCACCGATCTGCGTGAGCGAGGTGGCCACGCCGCGCCGGTAGAAGACGCCCAGCAGGCCGACCACCGCGAAGGACTCCGCCTCGCGGTGCAGCCGCCAGATCCACGGCCGGTCCTCGGCCGTGCGCAGCCCGTCGGGGAAGTGCAGCAGCCCCGCGTCGACCAGCCGCCGGTGGTAGATGCCGGCCCAGGCGTAGGGGTAGTCGACCGAGGTCGTGCGGTCGGCGGGGAGGATCGCCTCGCGCGGGTCGAGGGCGACCCCGCGGCGGCCGTGCGGCACCCGGGCGACCGTGCGCCTGCGCCCGTGCGAGACGACGTGGTCGGTGCGCACGAAGTCGGTGCCGAGGGTCTCGATCGCCTCCAGCAGGCGGGGCAGGTAGCCCTCGGCCAGCCAGTCGTCGCCGTCGAGGAAGGTCAGGTACTCGCCCCGGGCGGCGTCGATACCGGTGTTGCGGGCGGTGGCGAGTCCGCCGTTCCTCTCGTGGGAGACGAGTATCGCCCCGGGCAGGTCGGGCAGCGCGCGCTCGAGGATTCCCGGGGTGTCATCCGTTGCGCAGTCGTTCACGAGAATGAACTCGAAATCCGCGCGGGCGTTCGCGCGAAGGCTCCTCAACATGTCAGGAGCGAATGCCTGCACGTTGTAGAACGGGACGATGACGGAGAGCTTAACCACGTCGCGCACCCTATGGGCCGGCTCGTCCCCTGCTCTGACGCCTCCCCCACCCCGAGATGAACGGAAGATGGCTGATTCGTGAATCCGCCGCCCCGGGCGGCCGATTCTTCATTCGGCGGTGCGTTGTTAACCGTCCGTTGGCGTTGCGTTGGAGACCCGCTCGGAATGCATTCCTAGCGTCTGCGGCGTGCCAGCAAGTACCGCCGACCCGATCAGGGTCACCGTCCTCGCCGACTCGGACACCCGATGGAAATGGGGTGCGCTGACGGCGCGCCGCATCGCCCCGGAGGCGCGGCTCGACGCCCGCCTGCTCCGTGGCCGGGCGACTCCGACCGAGCGCCAGCTCGCCGAGGTCGGCATCCCCGCGGACTCGATGCGCGAGGTCACCGCGGCGCAGTTCCTGGCCGGGACCTCCCGCGACACCGCGGACGTCGTCGTGCTCTCCTGCGTCGGCGGCACCGTCCAGGCCATGCTGCACGGTCTCGCCCGCGCCTGGCAGGGCGCCCCCCGCCGTCCGGTCGTCGTCACCGGGTACGTCGGGGTCGTCTACGAGAAGCTCGCGGACGGGCTCCTGCTGCGGGCCGGCGCCGACGCGGTGCTCGCCAACAGCGCCCACGACGCGCAGCGCTTCCGCGAGGTCTACGGGGGTGTCGGCGCCGACGCCGGGACGGTCGTCGAGACCGCTCTGCCCTTCCTGGAGGGCACGCCCTACGAGCCCTCCGGGGACCGGCCGTTCACCGTGGTCTTCGCCGTCCAGCCCTCCGTGCCGGACAGCCGCAAGGACCGCACGTACCTGCTGCGCCGCGCGGTGGACCACGCGCGCTTCCACCCGGAGCGCGAGGTCCTGGTCAAGCTGCGCAGCAAGCCGGGTGAGCACACCACGCACATCGAGGAACAGCCGTACCAGAAGCTGGTGTCCAAGCTGGACCCGCCGAAGAACCTCAAGCTCGTCTACGGGCACATGGGCGAGGTCCTGGACCGCACCGACCTGCTGGTCACGGTGAGTTCGACGGCGGCGCTGGAGTCCATGCACCGCGGCATCCCCACGGCCGTCCTCACCGACCTGGGGATCCGCGAGGCGCTGGGCAACCACCACTTCCTCGGTTCCGGGGCCTACGCCTCCTGGGACCAGATCGACTCCGGCGAGGTGCCGAGGGTGCACCCCGAGTGGGCCCGCGCCCAGGGCATCGCCTCCGGCGGCGACCCCTTCCGGACCGTGCGCGAGCGCGTCACCGAACTGGCCGCCGCCCCCGAGCTCCCGCCGCTGGCGCCGTACTACACGACCGTCACCGCGCCCGGTTACCTGCCCGGAGTGCTCGCCCGCCACGGCCTCGACCCGAAGGGCGAGCCCCTGCCCGGCGCCGCGACCGAGCCCACCGAGTCCAGCGCCCTGCGCCGGACCGTGCGCGACATCGCGCGCAACTCCGCGCGCGCCGCGTACCGCCAGGGCGTGCAGCGCGTCGCGCCCGTGATCCGCAGGTGGGGTCAGCTGTGAACCCGCCCCCCAAGTCGCAAGGAGCCACCATGCCAACGGTGTTGGCCGTCATCCCCGCCCGCGGCGGCTCGAAGGGCGTACCCGGCAAGAACCTCGCCACGGTCGGGGGTGTGCCGCTGGTCGCCCGCGCCGTGCAGGCCTGCCGTGAGGCCGGGCTCGTCACCGACGTCGTGGTCTCCACCGACGACCCCGCCATCGCCGACGCGGCCCGCACCGCCGGCGCCGAGGTCGTCCTGCGCCCGGCCGCCATCGCCGGGGACACCGCGACCAGCGAGGCCGCGGTCCTGCACGCGATGGACGCGCACGAGGCGATGACCGGGCGCGGCGCCGACGTGGTGCTGCTCGTCCAGTGCACCAGCCCGTTCATCACCACCGAGGACGTCAACGGCGTGGCCGCCGCGGTCGTCGAGGACGGCGCGGACACGGCCGTGACCGTGGCCCCCTTCCACGGCTTCATCTGGCGCGACGCCGCCGACCAGATCGGTGCCGCCGCCGCGGCCGCCGACGAGGCCGCCGAGGGCGGCCGGTCCCGTACGACGGTGGCCGCCGCGACCGGCGGCTACGGCGTCAACCACGACAAGGCCCACCGCCCGCGCCGCCAGGACCGGCCGCAGGACCTGCTGGAGACCGGCGCCGCCTACGCGATGCGCGTCCCGGGCTTCCGCGAGGCGAGGCACCGCTTCTTCGGCCACACCGCGCTGGTGCGCACCGACCCCGCCAAGGTCCTGGAGGTCGACGAGCCGGACGACCTGGCCCGTGCCCGCGCCCTGGCCCCGCTGCTCGACCCCGCCACGGAGACCGCCACCGAGGCTCCGGCGCACCCGACCCGCGACGACGTCGACGCGGTCGTACTCGACTTCGACGGCACCCAGACCGACGACACGGTGCTGGTCGACTCCGAAGGACGCGAGGCCGTCACCGTGCACCGCGGTGACGGGCTCGGGATCGCCGCCCTGCGCGACAACGGACTGCCCGTCCTGATCCTGTCCACGGAGACCAACCCGGTCGTCGCCGCGCGGGCCCGCAAGCTCAAGGTCCCCGTGCTCCACGGCATCGACCGCAAGGACCTCGCACTCAAGCAGTGGTGCGAGGAGCAAGGAATCGCCCCCGAGCGGGTCCTGTACGTCGGCAACGACGTCAACGACCTCGGCTGCTTCGCGCTCGTCGGCTGGCCCACGGCCGTCGCCAACGCGCACGACATCGTCAAGGACGCCGCCCGCTCCGTCACCGCAACGCCCGGAGGACGCGGAGCCATCCGCGAGATCGCCTCGTGGATCCTCGGCCCCTCTCTTTCCCGAAGGGAACTCTCCCAGTGACCACCACCAACGCCCGCCTTCGTCCGATCGGCGACCGCCTGGTCGGCCCCGGCCAGCCCGTCTACGTCACCGGCGAGATCGGCATCAACCACAACGGCTCCCTCGAGGACGCCTTCGCCCTGATCGACGCGGCCGTGGAGGCCGGCGCCGACGGTGTGAAGTTCCAGAAGCGCACCCCGGAGATCTGCACTCCGCGCGACCAGTGGGACATCGAGCGGGACACCCCCTGGGGCCGGATGACCTACATCGACTACCGCCACAAGGTGGAGTTCGGTGAGGACGAGTACCGCGCGATCGACGAGTACTGCACCAAGAAGGGCATCGACTGGTTCGCCTCCCCGTGGGACGTCCCCTCGGTCGAGTTCCTGGAGAAGTTCGAGAACGTCCGGGTCCACAAGGTCGCCTCGGCCTCGCTCACCGACGACGAGCTGCTGCGCGCCCTGCGCGCCACCGGCAAGACGGTCATCCTCTCGACCGGCATGTCGACCCCGAAGCAGATCCGCCACGCGGTGGAGGTGCTCGGCAGCGAGAACATCATCCTGTGCCACGCCACGTCGACCTACCCGGCGAAGCACGAGGAGCTCAACCTGCGGATGATCAACACCCTGCAGAGCGAGTTCCCGAACGTGCCGGTCGGCTACTCGGGTCACGAGATCGGCCTGCAGACCACCCTCGCGGCCGTCGCCCTGGGCGCCGTCTTCGTCGAGCGTCACATCACCCTCGACCGTGCCAACTGGGGCTCGGACCAGGCCGCTTCCGTCGAGCCGCAGGGTCTGGACCGCCTGGTCCGCGACATCCGCATCATCGAGCAGGCGCTCGGCGACGGTGTCAAGAAGGTCTACGAGGGCGAGCTCGGCCCGATGAAGAAGCTGCGGCGCGTGCCCGGCGTCATCGCCGAGCAGGAGGCGGCCCAGGCCGCGGCCGCCGCCGAGCCCGAGACGGTGTCGGCCTGATCCATGGGCGACAGCGGCACTCTGGCACTCGTAGAGAGCCCCGTTCAGCTGCTCAACGTGCTGGAGTGGGCGCATGTTCACCCGCCCGCGGTGCCCACACCGCGGCCCGGGACGGCGAAGGCCGTCCCGGGCCCGGTGGCGCCGGGGCGGCCGCTCACCATCGTCGCCCTCGCCCCGCGTGACCCCATGACGCGAGGTCAGCTCCGCCGTATGACGGAACTGGCGATGGACGAGGGCATCACCGTGCGCTGGTGCGAGGCCCGCTCCTCCCGGGGCTCGCTGCTGCGCACCGCCGCCGAACTGACCCCGGCCCTGCGGGCCGCGGGGCGGGTCGTCCTCGGTGACCCCTTCTCCCGGCTGGTGCAGGTGCTCCTGCCGCTGAGCCGGACGAAGGAGATCACCGTCGTGGACGACGGCACGGCGACCATGGAGTTCACCGAACTCCTCGCCAAGGGTGCCCGGCTCGTCCGGTGGCACCGCAGCGGCCGCCGGCTGTCGCCGGCGGACGCGGCCTTCGGCGTCTTCGCCTCGGCCGCCCGGCGCCGCCTCACCCCAGGCGCCGGGCGGCGTGTCGAGCTGTTCAGCTCGATGCCCGCCTCACCTCCCCCCGGGATGGCGCTGCGGGCCAACCGCTTCGCCTGGACCCGGGCGCGGTTCGGCCCGCCCACCATCAGCGCCGGCACCGACATCGTCGGCACCTCCCTGGTGGAGACCGGGGTGGTCGACCCCGAGCGCTATCTGGCCGCCGTCGCCGCCCTGACCCGGGCGCACGGTGCAACCCGCTACTTCGCGCACCGCCGGGAGAGCGCCGAGAAACTGCACCGGCTGACCGCGGAGACCGGGCTGCAGATCGTCCGGCCCGATCTGCCGCTGGAACTGATCGCCCGCCGCGGCCCGATCGGCCACACGGTCCTGAGCTTCCCCTCCACGGTCGTGCACACCCTGCCGCTCGCCCTGGAGGGGACCGGCGTCAAGATCACCGTCTGCGACGTCGATCCGGAGTGGCTGACCGACCAGGCCTCGCCGCGGGCCCAGAGCTTCCTGTCCGGGATCACGGGCAGCGCCCGCGACCTGCACGGTCTGGCCTCGGTGGCCTCGGGCACGGCCCCGGCCAACTGAGGCCGGCCGGGCCCGCCGGGGGTCAGGGCGTCACGGAGGTGACCTCCATCTCCGTCGGCAGGCTGCCGCCGCTCAACTGGGCGGCCAGCCGGCCGGCGGAGCTGCGGGTGTAGTTGCCGGTGATCACGGCGGTGCCGCCGGTGATGGCCGAGCTGACCAGCGGCGCCGAGAGCACTCTGCCGTCCAGCACCATCGCGCACTGGTTGGCCGGGCTCAGCTGCGCCGCGAGGCGCCCGGTGAGGTCGGCGAACTTCCGCGCGCCGCCGCTGCCGAAGGTCAGCCGGATCTGCCATCCGGTGGTGTTCTGCGTGTCCAGCACGGCTTCCGCGTCACTGATCTCGGTGCCGCTCAGGGCGGCCGGGCCGAGCAGATACTTCGCCCAGGTGCCGCTCTCGGCCCGCTCGGCGCAGGCCACGGCCCACCGTGTGCCGCCCCGCTGGTGGTCGACCCGCTGGGCGGGCACCGAGCAGTCCAGGGCGGCGTACTCCGCGCTGCCGGGCACCGGGCCGGATCCGGAGCCGTCTCCGGGACCGGACGGTGGCGCGGATGTGCCGCCGCCGGAGGCCTCCACCAGCACCACCGGCCGGAAGACCAGGACCGCGGGTTTCCCCAGTGAGGCGATCGCCTGCTCGCTCCCTCCGCGCAGGGAGACGGTGACCCGCCCGGCGTCCGCCTTCACGGTGACGTCCTCGTAGCCGAAGCCCTCGGCACGCCGGCCCATGAGGTCGGCGATCTGCCGCAGCCGCGCCGCGTCCACGGGCTCGCGCGGGGTGAACACCGCCGTCGTACGGGGCCCTTCGGCGGACGCGCCCGAGCCCTCTCCCGGCAGCGAGCACCCCGCTGCCAGCGCGGCACAGCAGACCGCCAGCGCCGCCGTCCGCCGCCCGCGGCGTGGCCGCTCACCCACCGGTGATCGCCCGTACGCTCTCGTGGACCGCCGTGACCAGCCCGGTCAGCGCGGTGGCGTCGCCGACGAGGGCCCGCAGCCGGGTCAGGCGCTCGCCCACCCGTCGCCCGTCGACACCCTCCGCCTCCCCGGCCAGGAGGTCGTCCGCCAGGGCGTCGGCCTCCTCCCGGGCGGCCTGCGTGCCCTCCGACGCGTCCAGTCGCCGGCGCAGTTCGGCGATCGCGGCGAGCGCCGCACGCAGCGCCTCGGCGTCCGCGCCGTCCTTGCGCGCGTACGCCCCGCGCCCGGCGGCCAGGGCCGAGTCGCTGACCCGGGCGTCGCCCCCGATCACGATGCCGTGGTTGATTCGCGGAGCCGGATCCTGCGGCATCACTTCGCGCTCCCCTCGGCGCCCGCCCCGGCCGGGGCGGGCCGACCGCCGGTGGAGATCGCCGCGGCGCCGGAGCCCGCCGCGATGCTGCCGCTCATGGAGCCGCCGGTCATCATGATCCCCTGGTTCAGGATCACGTTGCGATGCTGCGTCAGATCCCCTCGCTCCAGGCGGTGTTCGGCGAGGAACTCGGAGAGCGTGCCGAGGATCTGCAGCTCGATCTGCTTGCCGACACGCGTGACGTCCACCTTCTGGAAGAAGTCGCGGTAGGCGTGCGAGGAGGCCAGCTCCCGCAGGCTGATCCGGGCCCCGAAGTCGTAGCGGCGGTCGTCCGTGATGGCCGTCCGCTGCGTCTGCAGGGCCCGTTCGCGCCGGGCCGAGGTGCGCAGCTCCGCGTAGGCGTTCGGGAGCGCGGACATCAGCACCGAGCGGCTGTGCAGCAGCGCGTCGGCGAGGCCGGGGGCGGCCTCCTCGGCCTCCTCGGGACGGGAGACGGAGTCGGCGACCCGGTAGGCCTCCCGGACAGGGGTCAGCACCAGGGTGTTGGCCTGCAGATACAGCGTCGCCCCGCTCACCGCCGTCTGGACGAGGACCGACAGCACCAGGTCCGTCCCCCAACTGCGCACCTGCGCGGCCAGGCAGTGCCGCACGGGGCCGTCGACGACGCCCCGGGCCGCCGCGATGCGCTCCGAGGAGAGCTGGTCGGCGGGCCTGCCCTCGGGCGGCCACCGGCCCGCGGCGCCGGGCCAGAACACGGCCTCGCCGAAGAGGGCGTTCTGCCGCAGTTCCGTGCCGTGGACGAAGACCTTCTCCGTGACCTCCAGGCCGGGGATCCGGTCCACCGGGGAGGCCGCGGCCGCGCGCAGGGCGTCCAGGTCGTCGGCCAGCCGGCGGACCAGCCCGGCCGTGTCGAAGGGCACCGGAGGCGGCTCCTGCCCGGAGCCCGGTTGGTGGCCCTCGGGGGTGAGCCGCATCGCGAAGGACCACGAGGTGACCTCGTCACCCGCCCCCACGAAGGGCCGGTAGCCGCTGTAGACGACCAGGTTCGCGTCACCGCCGACGGAGGACTGCGGCAGTCCCGCCGCCCCGGGGTCGCGGGGCGGCTCCTGCGCGGAGGAGCGGAAGGCCTCACGGGTCAGCTGCTCGCGGATGGCCTTCCACGCCGCGTTGCGCTGCTCCCAGGTGAGCAGCCACGGCCAGCCGACCAGCAGCACCAGCGTCAGCAGGAAGGTCACCACCGGTCCGGCGCTCGGCCAGAACGGCACCAGCGCACTCAGCCAGGAGGCCGCCAGCAGGACGGCGAGCTGCACCGCCAGGGCGCGCAGCACCGCCATGACGGCCGGGTCGCGCTGCCCCTCCCGGAGCCGGCGCCGCCTCGGCACCACCGAGCCCGTCTGCGCGCCGCCGCCGGGAAGGAAGGACGTGGCGAACCAGTAGGCGAGCGTGGCCACCGGGGAGACCAGCAGCGACAGGAGGAAGGCGGCGCCGACGGCCAGATCCCGTTTGCGCAGGTCGCGCAGGGTCTGCTCGGCGTGCGCGCCGACCCGGTCGAGGTCGACGCCGTAGGACGGGGCGCAGGCCCGGTAGCGCTCGTGCCGCAGCTCGTGCACCACCCGGCGCGCGAAGCCCTCGTCCAGGCGCGCCCCCGCGCACATGTACCGGGTCGACGCGCTCCAGTCCTCCTCGGCCCCGTACGGCGCCGCAGGCACCCCCCGCGGTGTCCGCGCGCCGCCCGGCGCGTGCGCGGGGCGGGGCGGCGGTACCGCGGCCGCACTCCCGTCGTCCGCGCCGTACGCCTCCGTGTCCCCGGTGGCCCCCGTGTTCCCGGCGCCCGGGTATCGCGATGTCACACGCCCCACCCCATTTCCCCTCGTCACACCAGTCTGGAGGCCGGTGACGAACTCCCGAAAGGCGTGGCAAGGGGGAAAACCGGCCGCGCCGGGGCGCGTTGAAGTGCGGGGGCGCGCAGGAGCGCGCGGGCCGGCGGCCGGTGTCGTTCCGCTCTCCGCAAGATCCACTTCACCGAGCGGCCACCCGAACCCGGTTGTCTTGACCCATGGCAACGGCACCGAGGTCCGCGCCGCGCATCGCGGTCCTCGCGGACAGCGCGCTCGACGGTGACTCCCGGGCGCACCGTGTGGCGGTGGCGGCGGTCGCCGCGGGGTACGAGGTCACGCTCATCGGCCGCGCCGCCGAGGGGCCGGCCGGCGCGACCGGCACCGCGCCCGCGGGCGTGCGGCTGCTCCGCGTCACCGTCGCCGAGACGCTCCACCGCAGGCGGCTGCAGCGCCCCCGTCCGGGCCCGCGGCACGTCCTCGCCTACCGCAGCGCCGATACGCACGCCTTCCGCAACGCGCTGCTCGCCGCCCACGCGGCCCTGCTGGCCTCCCGCGGGGCCGAGCTGGACGTGATCCACCGCCCTTTACCGCTGAAGGCCGGCGCCCGCCTGGTCCACGCGGGCGGCCGGTTCCGGCACGTGCTGCGCCGGGCCTGGACGGCGCTGCGTTCGGCGCAGTACCGCGCCGCGGTCCACCGCCGCGCCACCCCCGGCGGAGCCCTCGAAAGCGCCGCCGCCACCGCGACCCGGCTACTGCTCGGCAAGCGCTGCTGGCGCCGGCTCGACCCGCTCCTGCTCGACCTGGAGATCGCCTACGGCCCGGTGCTCGACGAACTGCGCCCGCACCTCGTGCACGCCCTCGGCCACCGCACCCTGGGCACCGCCGTGCGGGCCGCGATGCGCGCCGAGGGAACCGGCCACCGGGTGGAGGTGGTCTGGGACACCACCGCCGAGGCCGAGGCCTCCCGCCGTGCCGCCGTCGCCCGCGACGCCCACGAGCGCAGTTACGCGCCGCTCACCGACGGCGTCGTCACCGTCGCCGACACCTATGCCGACCGCCTCCGCGAGCGCCACGGGCTGCCCGCGCGCCCCGCGGTGGCCCGCAACACCCCGCCGTACGAGCCGCTGCCCTCCCCGCCGCCGCCCGGGGTCCGCGACCGCTGCCGCCTCGCCCCCGAGGTCCCGCTGCTGGTCCACAGCGGATCCGCCGGCCCCGCCCGCGGCCTGCTCACGGTCGTCGACGCGCTGCCCAAGCTGTACGACCTGCACGCCGCGCTGATCGTCCCCGACCCCGAGGACCCCTGGATCCGCACCCTCGCCGGCCGCGCCGCCGAGCTGGGCGTGGCCCGCCGGCTGCACGTGCTGCCGTACGTGCCGCCCGCCGAGATCCCGCGCTTCCTGTCCTCGGCGGACATCGGCGTGCTCCCCGTGCACCGGCTCCCCGACCGGCAGGTCGCGCTCCCGGCCCGCTACTTCGAGTACGCGCACGCCCGGCTGCCCGTGGTGGTCAGCGACGTCCGCGTGCTGGCCCGCCCGACCCTGGAGATCGGCAACGGCGAGGTCTTCCGCTGCGGGGACACCGCCGACTTCGTCCGGGCCGTCGGCGCCGTGCTCACCAACCCGCGCCGCTACCGCAAGGCGTACGAACGCGGGGACGTCCTGCGCGAGTGGTCCTGGCAGCAGCAGGCCGAGCCGCTCATCGACCTCTACGCGCGCCTTCTGGGCCCGCGCCGCCCCTCCCCGGAGCTGTCCGCCCCCGACGCCCCCGTCGCCCTGGCCTGAGTCCACCGGCCAGGGAGGTCGGCCGCCCGCACCCGCTACTCGCCTGGGCCGTTCCGGGCCGCTCACAGAGCGTTGCCTCGCGGCCGGGCGATCGTTGGGCCACTATGGAGTGGCGAGGGATAAACCAGGTTCTTACCCCTGTACGGGGCGGGGTACGCGCCGAACGGGGGAGTTTTTCTTCCTCGCGCGGCATGAATTTACGGCGATCTAGCGATCGGGAGTACAGATGCGGTCTAGCCTGTCGGAGGTGAACGACTCAGCCTCCGAACCCTCCGAACCGTCCGAAAATCCCGTGCCAGTGGCGCCCACGGTTCCCGCCGCACCCGAAGGTGCGCTGCTGGGGGTGGTGCCCGAGCGGCTGCGGGCCGAACTCGTGGCGTTCCGGCGGGACCTGCACATGAACCCCGAGCTGGGCCGGCAGGAGTTCCGTACCACCGCCGCGGTGAAGGCGCGCCTGGAGCAGGCCGGTCTCAAGCCCCGTGTGATGCCGGGCGGCACCGGGCTGCTGTGCGACATCGGCGCCACCGACCCCGAGCGTCCGCGGCTGGCGCTGCGCGCGGATCTGGACGCGCTTCCGATCCCGGACACCAAGCGCGTGGAGTACCGCTCGACCGTGCCCGGCCGGACGCACGCCTGCGGCCACGACGTGCACACCACGGTGGTGCTCGGCGCCGGCCTGGTACTGGCGGAGCTGGAGCGCGAGGGCAGGCTGAGGCGTCCGGTGCGGCTGGTGTTCCAGCCGGCCGAGGAGGTCATGCCGGGCGGCGCGCTGGACGCCATCAAGGCGAAGGCGCTGGACGGCGTGGGCCGGATCCTGGCCCTGCACTGCGACCCGAAGGTCGAGGTCGGGCGGATCGGGCTGCGGCAGGGGCCGATCACCTCCGCCGTCGACCGGCTGGAGCTCTCCCTGGACGGCGCGGGCGGCCACACGGCCCGCCCCCACCTCACCACCGACCTGGTGACGGCCGCCGCCAAGATGGCCACCGAGCTGCCGGCCGTGCTGGCCCGCCGGATCGACCCCCGTGCCGGGATGAGCATCGTGTGGGGCCGCATCGAGGCCGGCCACGCCGCCAACGTCATCCCGCAGCACGCCGAGCTGGAGGGCACGGTCCGCTGCCTGGACCTGAACGCCTGGCACGAGGCCCCCGACCTGGTCCACGAGGTGATCGACCAGGTTGCCGCGATGTACCGGGCGAAGTGGGAGCTGACCTACCACCGCGGGGTGCCGCCGGTGGTGAACGAGGCGGACTCGACCGAGCTGCTGCGCGACGCCATGACGGCCCGTTACGGCGCGCACACGGTCGAGGACACGGAGCAGAGTCTCGGCGGCGAGGACTTCTCCTGGTACCTGGAGCAGGTTCCGGGCGCGCTGGCGAGGTTGGGCGTACGGCCCGTTGGGGACACGTCAAAGCGTGATCTGCATCAAGGTGACTTCGACGTCGACGAGGGCGCGATCAAGGTCGGCGTGGAGCTCTTCACCTCCGCTGCGCTGCTGGCATGACGGTGGGTGACCCGGCCGACACGGCCGGGTCACCTGGCCGAAATGCGACGATCCGATAACGGGCGGCCAACCCCCCTTTACCTGACATCTACGCGCGTTAAGCTCCGGTTAAGCCAGCGCCGGACGGGGCGCTCAGAGTTGAAGGGGTACCCTCTTGCGCCGGGTAACCAAGATCGCCGCCGCGGGTATAGCCTCCGCGGCTCTCGCGCTCACTGCGACCGCTTGCGGCAGCAGCTCCAAGGACAGTGACACCACCAGTGGCGGCAGCGACAGCAGCAAGCTGAAGGTCGGCGTCGCCTACGACGTGGGTGGCCGTGGTGACCACTCGTTCAACGACTCCGCCGCCGCGGGCCTGGACAAGGCCAAGGCCGACTTCGGCGTCGAGGTGAAGGAGCTGACCGCCAAGACCTCGGACACCGAGGCCGACCGCGAGCAGCGCCTGGAGGACCTGGCCGACGCGGGTTACAACCCGGTCATCGGTGTCGGCTTCGCGTACGCCGAGTCCATCACCGCCGCGGCCAAGAAGTACCCCAAGACGACCTTCGCGATCGTCGACTCGGTCGTCGACGCCAAGAACGTCGACAGCATCGTCTTCACCGAGGAGCAGAGCTCCTACCTCGCCGGTGTCGCCGCCGCCCTGAAGACCAAGGACAACAAGGTCGGCTTCATCGGTGGCGTGGACATCCCGCTGATCAACAAGTTCGAGGCCGGTTTCCGCCAGGGCGTGGAGGAGACCAACCCGAAGATCAAGGTCACCACCCAGTACCTGACCCCCGGCTCGGACCTCTCCGGCTTCTCCGACCCCGCCAAGGGCAAGGCCGCCGCGCAGGGCATGCTGGACAACGGCATCGACGTGATCTACTCCGCCGCCGGCTCCTCTGGCAACGGCGCCATCGAGGCCGTCGCCGGCAAGTCCGGCGCCTGGGCGATCGGTGTCGACTCCGACCAGCACGAGCAGCCGGGTCTGGCCAAGTACAAGGACTCGATCCTGACCTCCGCGCTGAAGAACGTGAACGTCGCTGTCTACGACGCGGTCAAGTCCGTCAAGGACGGTGCCCCGCTGACCGGCACCCACGCCTACGACCTGGCCAAGGACGGTGTCGGCCTGTCCACCAGCGGTGGCTTCATCGACGACATCAAGTCTCAGCTGGACGAGGCCAAGAGCAAGATCGTGAGCGGCGACATCAAGGTCAAGACGACCGTCAAGTGACGTCCGGTCTCTCATGAGCGCCGGGCGCGAGGCTCGGGAGGGGACAGCCCAGGCTCCCCCCCTCCCGGGCCTCGCGCCTGCGTTCAGCCGGGTGTCGCGCACGCGGTATCCGTTGTGACTCATCCCCTTATGGATCTGGCAACGCTACGCGTGTAGAAGCCCATCCTCGCGATACGTTCGCCACACCCCGCCCACCCCGCTCTTTTCCGCGAGGAGAGTGCGCCATCGACGCGTCCAGCCCCCCCAGCCAGAATGCCGTGGAGCTCCGCGGCATCACCAAGCGATTCCCAGGCGTCGTGGCCAACCACGACATCGACATCACGGTTCGCCGTGGCACGGTGCACGCCCTCGTGGGCGAGAACGGCGCCGGCAAGTCGACGCTGATGAAGATCCTCTACGGCATGCAGAAGCCGGACGAGGGCACCATCACCATCGACGGCGAGCGGGTCACCTTCCACGACCCGGGCGACGCCATCGCCCGCGGCATCGGCATGGTGCACCAGCACTTCATGCTCGCCGACAACCTCACCGTCCTCGAGAACGTCGTCCTCGGCAGCGAGAAGCTGTACGGCATCGGCGGCAGGGCCCGGGCGAAGATCAAGGAGATCTCGGACGCCTACGGCCTCGGGGTGCGCCCGGACGTCCTGGTGGAGGACCTCGGTGTCGCCGACCGTCAGCGCGTCGAGATCCTGAAGGTCCTCTTCCGCGGCGCCCGTACGCTGATCCTCGACGAGCCGACCGCGGTCCTCGTCCCGCAGGAGGTCGACGCGCTCTTCGACAACCTGCGCGAGCTCAAGGCCGAGGGCCTGACGGTCATCTTCATCTCCCACAAGCTGGGCGAGGTGCTCTCCGTCGCCGACGAGATCACCGTCATCCGCCGGGGCACCACGGTCGGTTCCGCCGACCCGGCGACCACGACCCCCAAGCAGCTCGCGGAGCTGATGGTCGGCAGCGAGCTGCCGTCCCCCGAGACCCGCGAGTCCACGGTCACCGACGTCCCGATGCTGACCGTCGACGGTCTGCACCTGTCGGAGACCGACCTGGAGGGCATCGAGCGCGTCGTCCTGGACCGGATCTCCTTCACCATCCACAAGGGCGAGGTCCTCGGCATCGCGGGTGTCGAGGGCAACGGCCAGGCGGAACTCGTCGAGGCGATCATGGGCATCCTGCCGCCCGACGCGGGCCGGATCGGCCTGGACGGCGACGAGATCACCCAGCTCCCGACGCGCAGGCGCCGCGAGGGCGGCATCGGCTACATCCCGGAGGACCGGCACCGGCACGGCCTGCTGCTGGAGGCCCCGCTCTGGGAGAACCGCATCCTGGGCCACGTCACCGAGCGCCCCAACAGCAAGGGCGGCTTCCTCGACCCGGCCGCGGCCCGCCGCGACACCGAGCGGATCGTGCGCGAGTACGACGTCCGCACCCCCGGCATCGAGGTGACCGCCGCGTCCCTGTCCGGAGGCAACCAGCAGAAGCTGATCGTCGGCCGCGAGATGAGCCACCGGCCCAAGCTGCTGATCGCCGCGCACCCCACCCGGGGCGTGGACGTCGGCGCCCAGGCGCAGATCTGGGACCAGATCCGCGAGGCCCGGCGCGAGGGCCTGGCCGTACTGCTGATCTCCGCCGACCTGGACGAACTGATCGGCCTGTCCGACACCCTGCGCGTCATGTACCGCGGCCGCCTGGTCGCCGACGCCGACCCCGCCACCATCACCCCGGAGGAGCTGGGCTCCGCGATGACCGGCGCGGCCGCCGGCCATCTCGAGCACGAGGACGGCGACACCGGCCACGGGGGAGAGGACCGATGAAGAAGATCGACAAGGAGCGCGTGCTCCTCGGCATCGCCGCCCCCGTGCTGGCGCTCGTGGCCGCGTTCGTGATCACGGCGCTGGTGCTGCTCGCCACGGGCAAGGAGCCGTTCGGCGCCTTCGGGACGATGTTCGACTACGGCTTCAAGAGCGACAGCCAGGTCGAGATCATCAACAAGGCGACCACGTACTACATCGCGGGCATCGCGGTCGCCGTCGGCTTCCGCATGAACCTGTTCAACATCGGTGTCGAGGGCCAGTACCGCCTGGGCGCCTTCTTCGCCGCGGCCGTCGGCGGCGCGGTGTCGCTGCCGGGCTTCCTGCAGATCCCGCTGATCATCGTGGTCGCCATGACCGTCGGCGCGATGTGGGCCGGTATCGCGGGTGTGCTGAAGACCTCGCGCGGGGTCAGCGAGGTCATCGCGACGATCATGCTGAACGCGATCGCCCTGTCCATCGTCGGCTACCTGCTCAAGGACGGCCGGCTCGGCCACCTCGACAAGGCGCAGACCTCGGTGTCGACCACGCCGCTGCCCTCCTCCGGCCACCTGTTCAACTTCGACATGGGCGAGGACATCGGCCAGATCTACGGCTTCGTCGTGCTCGCCGTGATCATCGGCGTCGGCTACTGGTTCGTGCTGGGCCGCACTCGCTTCGGCTTCGACCTGCGCAGCGTCGGCCTGTCCGAGAGCGCCGCCACCGCCAGCGGCGTCAGCGTCAAGCGCATGGTGGTCACCAGCATGCTGATCTCCGGCGGCCTGGCCGGTCTCACCGGCCTGCCGCTGCTGCTGAACGACACCCACGCCTACGGCGCCGACCTCTTCCCGGCCGGCATCGGCTTCACCGGCATCTCGGTGGCCCTGCTCGGCCGCAACAACCCGGTCGGCGTCGCGCTGGCCGCGCTGCTGTGGGGCTTCCTGGAGCGCGGCTCGGGGCGCCTGGAGTTCGAGGGCTACGACAAGGAGATCGTCGGCGTGATGCAGGGCGTCATCGTCCTGAGCGTCGTCATCGCCTACGAGGTGGTCCGCCGCTACGGCCTCAAGCGCCAGCAGCAGAAGGTCGGCGAGGAGCTCGCCGCCCAGGCCCGCACCAAGAAGGAGGTGACGGCGTGACCGCCACGACGACCCAGACCCCGCCGCCCGCGGCTCCCAAGGCCCCAGGGGCCAAGGGCCGCAAGGGCCGCCTCTCCTTCCCGGTGATCCTGCTGATCATCGCCGCCGCGATCGCGCTGGTGTCGGTGGTGCGGATCATCACCGGCCAGGACCAGCTCACCGCCCAGGGCCAGATCACCGCCGCGCTCGGCCTCGCCGTGCCGATCGGCCTGGCCGGTCTGGCCGGCCTGTGGTCCGAGCGGTCCGGCGTGGTCAACATCGGTCTCGAGGGCATGATGATCCTCGGCACCTTCTTCGGCGCCTGGGCCGGCTGGCAGACCAACCCGTGGATCGGCGTCCTCGCCGGTGTCGTCGGCGGTGCGCTCGGCGGCCTGATCCACGCGGTCGCCACCGTCACCTTCGGCGTCGACCACATCATCTCCGGTGTGGCCATCAACATCCTGGCGCTCGGTGCCACCCAGTACCTCGCCAAGCTGTGGTTCTCCACCGGCGACGCGGCCACCAAGGGCGGCAACCCCAAGCAGTCCCCGCCGGTCGACTCCCTGCCGTCGTTCGACATCCCCGGGCTGTCCGACGGGCTGTCGAGCATCGAGAAGCACGGCTGGTTCTTCGTCTCCGACCTCGCCGGCATCCTCGGCGGCCTGGTCACGGACGTGTCCGCGCTGACGCTCGTCGCGGTGGTGCTCTTCGTCGGCAGCTTCTTCCTGCTGTGGCGCAGCCCGTTCGGCCTGCGGCTGCGCTCCTGCGGTGAGAACCCGGTCGCGGCCGAGTCGCTCGGCGTCAACGTGTACCTGTACAAGTACATCGCCGTGATCGCCTCCGGCGGTCTCGCCGGCCTCGGCGGCGCCTTCCTGGCGATGGTGCCCGCGCACATCTACCTCGAGGGCCAGACCGGCGGCCGCGGCTACATCGGCCTCGCCGCGATGATCTTCGGCAACTGGCGCGTCGGCGGCCTCGCCACCGGCGCCGGGCTCTTCGGCTACTCCGACGCGCTCCAGCTGCGCAACGGCGGCCCGACGGTGCACGCGCTGCTGCTGCTCCTGGTGGTCCTGCTGGTGCTGCTGGCCGCCTGGAAGCTGTGGAAGCGGAGCTTCTGGCAGGGCGGCGTCAGCCTCGTCGTCGGCGCGCTGGTGCTGGCCTGGTACCTGTTCACCGACGAGGTGCCCGGCGAGTTCGTGGGCGCGACCCCGTACGTCGTCACCCTGCTGGTGCTCTCCCTGTCGGCACAACGTCTGCGGATGCCCAAGGCTGACGGTATGAGGTACCGGAAGGGCCAGGGCAAGTGAGCGACACCGCGGGCCGGGTCGGCGTCGACGACGTCGACTGGGAAGGCCTGCGGGCGCAGGCCCGGGACGCCATGTCCCGGGCCTACGTCCCGTACTCCCACTTCCCCGTCGGCGCGGCCGCGCTGGTGGACGACGGGCGGGTCATCTCGGCGTGCAACGTGGAGAACGCCAGCTACGGCCTCGGCCTGTGCGCCGAGTGCGGCCTGGTGTCGACCCTGCACGCCACCGGAGGCGGCCGGCTCGTCGCCTTCACCTGCGTCGACCGCAAGGGCGACCAGCTGATGCCGTGCGGCCGCTGCCGTCAGCTGCTGTGGGAGCACGGCGGCCCCGAACTGCTGGTGGAGATGTCCGACGGCATCCGCACGATGCGCGACGTCCTCCCCGACGCGTTCGGCCCGGACGACCTGATCAATCGCTAAGAAGGTACGTGAATCATGGACGCGATTTCCGTCATCCGCACCAAGCGCGACGGCGGCCGCCTCGGCGACGACCAGATCGACTGGGTCATCGACGCCTACACCAAGGGTGAGGTCGCCGACGAGCAGATGTCCGCGCTCGCGATGGCGATCCTGCTCAACGGCATGGACCGGGCCGAGATCGCGCGCTGGACGGCCGCGATGATCGCCAGCGGCGAGCGCATGGACTTCTCCTCGCTGCCCCGCCCGACCGCCGACAAGCACTCCACCGGTGGCGTCGGCGACAAGATCACGCTGCCGCTCGCGCCCCTGGTCGCGGCCTGCGGCGCGGCCGTCCCCCAGCTGTCCGGCCGCGGCCTCGGCCACACCGGCGGCACCCTGGACAAGCTGGAGTCCATCCCGGGGTGGCGGGCGCTGCTGTCGAACGACGAGATGCTGCGGGTCCTGGGCGACAGCGGCGCCGTCATCTGCGCCGCGGGCGACGGCCTCGCCCCCGCCGACAAGAAGCTGTACGCGCTGCGCGACGTCACCGGCACCGTCGAGGCGATCCCGCTGATCGCCTCCTCGATCATGTCCAAGAAGATCGCCGAGGGCACGGGCTCGCTCGTCCTCGACGTCAAGGTCGGCTCCGGCGCCTTCATGAAGAACCTGGAGCAGGCGCGGGAACTGGCCTCCACGATGGTGGGCCTGGGCACCGACCACGGCGTGCGGACGGTGGCGCTGCTCACCGGGATGTCCACCCCGCTGGGCCTGACCGCGGGGAACGCGCTGGAGGTCCGGGAGTCCGTCGAGGTGCTGGCGGGCGGCGGCCCGGCCGACGTGGTCGAGCTGACCCTCGCCCTGGCGCGCGAGATGCTCGACGCGGCGGGCCTGAAGGACGCCGACCCGGCCAAGGCGCTCGCCGACGGCTCCGCCATGGACGTGTGGCGCCGCATGATCTCCGCCCAGGGCGGTGACCCGGACGCGGAGCTGCCCGTCGCGCGCGAGCGGCACGTCGTCATGGCCGAGCGTTCCGGTGTGCTCACCGGCCTGGACGCCTACGCCGTCGGTGTCGCCGCCTGGCGCCTCGGCGCCGGCCGCGCCCGCAAGGAGGACCCGGTGCAGGCCGGCGCGGGCGTCGAGCTGCACGCCAAGCCGGGTGCCACGGTCACCCAGGGCCAGCCGCTGCTCACCCTGCACACCGACACCCCGGAGAAGTTCGGCTGGGCGCTGGACGCCCTCACCGGCGGCGTCGAGATCTCCCCGGCGGGCACGGCGTTCACGGCGGACCCGATCGTGCTGGACCGCATCGCCTGAGCGCGGCCTTCCCCCGCGACACGGAACGGGACCGGTGGACTTCCACCGGTCCCGTTCCGTGTCGTACGGCCGTCAGACCGTCCGCCTCGCCGGGACGGTGGGCCGCCGGTCCGCGACCGCGCGCCGGGTCGCGTGCAGGGTGATCCCCGCGACGCCCAGGACGGCGGCCAGGCACAGGGCGACCGTGCCGTCCCAGCCGGCGGAGTGGAAGGCGGAGGCGCCGAGGGTGCCGCCGACGCTGTTGCCGATGTAGTAGGCGGTCAGATACAGCGCGGAGGCCTGGGCGCGGCCGGTGGTGGCGGTGCGGCTGACCGCCCCGGAGGCGATGGAGTGGCCGGTGAAGAAGCCGGCCGTGATGAGGACCAGGCCGGTCAGCACGGCGGCGAGGGAGTCCGCGAGGGTGAGGAGCAGCCCGCCGGCGGCCAGCACCACGGCGACGTACAGGGCACCGCGCCGCCCGAGGCGGCCGTGCAGGACGCCGGAGGCCGCGGAGGCGCCGGTGCCGACCAGGTAGACCAGGAAGATGAGGCCGATCGCGGTCTGCGACAGGCCGAAGGGCTCGGCGGCGAGCCGGTAGCCCAGCACGTTGTAGACGGCGCCGAAGACCGCCATGAACAGCAGCCCGATCAGGTAGAGCCGGCGCAGCAGCGGGGTGCCCAGGTGACCGGTGACCGTGCGCCACAGGGCGACGGGACTGACCGGCCCGGGACGGAAGTTGCGGGCGGTGGGGATCAGCAGGCGGAAGGCGACGGCGCACAGCACCGCCATCGCGCCGGCGGCGAACAGCGAGGCGCGCCAGCCGAAGGCCTGCGCCACGGCACCGGTCAGGACCCGGGAGCTCATGCCGCCGATGCTGTTGCCCGCGACATAGAGGCCGATCGCGGAGGCGACCGCCTTGGGGTGGATCTCCTCGCCGAGGTACGCCATCGCGGTCGCCGGGAGCCCGGCGAGGGCCACGCCCTGCGCGGCGCGCAGCACGACCAGGGTGGTCAGGTCCGGCGCGAACGGGATGACCAGGGCCAGCGCCGAGGCGCTGAAGACCGACGCCGTCATCACGGCCGTGCGCCCGTACTTCTCGCTGAGCGCGCTCACCGGCAGCAGGGCCAGCGCCAGCGCGGCGGTGGTGGCCGAGACGGTGAGGCTGGCCTGGGCCGGGCTGAGGGACAGCCCCGTGGACAGCACCGGCAGCAGGGCCTGCGTCGAGTAGAGGAGGGCGAAGGTGGCGAGACCCGCGGCGAACAGGGCCAGTATGGCGCGGCGGTAGCCGGGCTCACCCGGCCGGAGCGTGGCGGCTGGGGAGGCGGAGGGGGCGGCGCCCGGCCGTGTCACGGTGGACGCCCCTGTATCGGCGGGAGACATGCCTTCACGCTAGGCCGGGCCCGTTTCATGCGTCCAATGCATGGAGTGGCCATAATCGTTCCCATGGCGCATGAAGCGAGGTCAGCCCGATCGCCGTCGCCGTCCCGTGACGCAACAGACATGCGGGCGGAGCTGGACAGCGCGTCCTGGGCGACGGTGCTGGCACCCCGGCTCGCCCAGTTCGCCGCCGTGGCGCGGCACGAGCACGTCACCCGCGCGGCGCGCGAGCTGGGGGTGCCCCAGTCCACGCTCAGCCGTGCCATGGTCCGGCTCGAACTCGACCTGGGCGTCACGCTCTTCGCCCGTCAGGGTCGTACGGTCTCGCTCACCCCCGCGGGCCACGGCTTCCTCGCCTCCGTGGAGCGGGCGCTGGGCGAGGTGGAGCGCTCGGCCGAGTCCGTGCGCGCCGACGCCGACCCGCAGTCGGGACGGGTCGCCTTCGGCTTCCTCCACACGCTCGGCCCGGAGACCGTACCGGCCCTGCTGCGGGCCTTCCGCGCCGACCACCCGCGGATCCGCTTCCAGCTCGTGCAGAACTACGGCGAGGCGATGCTCGCCGGGCTGCGCGCGGGCGAGCTGGACCTCTGCCTGACCTCTCCGGTGCCGGACGCGCCCGACCTGGTCGTCCGGCGCCTGGATGAGCAGCGGCTGCGGCTGGTCGTCCCCGCCGACCACCGGCTCGCCTCCCGCCGCCGGGTGCGCCTGGCGGAGGCGTCCGGGGAGCTGTTCGTCAGCCTGGAGGCGGGATACGGGCTGCGGCGCATCACCGACGCCCTGTGCGCGGAGGCGGGCTTCACCCCCCGGGTGGCCTTCGAGGGCGAGGAGGCCGAGACCCTGCGCGGGCTGGTCGCCGCCGGCCTGGGGGTGGCCCTGCTGCCGCCCCCGCTCGTGCCGCGCCCCGGTGTCGTGGAGCTGACCGTCACCGCCCCGCGCGCGGCCCGGGAGATCGGGGTGGCCTGGCTCGGCGGCCGCGCCGACACGGCCCCCGTCGCCGCGTTCAAGAAGTTCCTGCTCGGCAGGCGCGGGCAGCTTCTCCCCGACTGACGGCGCCGGCCGCGCCGGCCGGGTTCACCCGGGTCGCCGACCTCGTCGGACGGAGGGGCGGGCAGCGGTGAGCCCGGTGGTCGCCGGCCGGCTCAGCGCAGTTGGGGGGACCGGCCGAAACCGGAGGCCAGGGGCATGCGCAGGCCGAGCGGGGGAGGGGCGGCCAGCGCGTCGGCGACCGGGCGGGCGAAGGACCGTCCCAGCAGGGTGCCGAGGACGAAGTCGGACGTCAGCGAGGCGACTTCGGCCCGGTGGTCGTGGAGCAGATGGCCGTCGGTGTGCACCTCGAACCGGCACACGTCCCGGTTGACCTTCTTCACCCGCTCGGCCAGCCGGTAGGAGAGGTCGGGGTGGGTGGAGCCGTCGTTCGTGCCGTGCACGATCAGGACGTGGCGGCCTATCAGCTGCTTCACCGGATCGGGCTCGGGCGCGTCCGGCAGCCACGGGGCTATGGCGACCGCGGAGTTGACGGCCGGGTGGCCCGCCGCCCGCAGCGCGGCGCGGCCGCCCATGTCCATGCCGACCAGCGACACCGGTACGTCGCCGTAGCGGCGGACGACCTCGTCGACCGCCCACCGCGCGTCCTCGGCGGGGTGGGCGTGACCGCCGTTCCAGCCGCGGAAGCGGTAGTGCACGACGTGCACGGCCAGGCCCTCGCCGCGGCCCGCCGTCCGCATCAGCCGACGTGCCAGCGGCACCATCGCCGCGGCGGCCACGGGGGAGCGCCGACGGGTGCTCAGCGCACTGCCGCCGGGCAGGAGCAGCACGGCGGCACGGACCGCCTCGTCGTCCGAATCCCGCCGGGCCGCCGGGTTCAGACCCGGTGTCACTCTCTTTCCCAACCGCGCACCACGCACCGGTAAAGCTTGCGAAGCCATGGCGTAACCATGGCAGACGGGAAGGTGTGCACGACCTGGCCAGGAGGTCAATATTCGGCATCATCCAAGAGTTCTACGCGCGTAGGGGGTATGTTTCGGAAATGACGAGCTCAAGCACGCTCCCCTTCCCCGCGGGCGCTGCGGGGGCCACCCCCACGCCCGAGCAGATCCGCCGCGCACCCAAGGTGCTGCTCCACGACCACCTCGACGGCGGCGTCCGCCCCGGGACCGTCGTCGACCTGGCCCGCGCGTCGGGCTACGACGGCCTGCCGGAGACCGACCCGGACAAGCTCGGCATCTGGTTCCACGAGGCCGCCGACTCCGGCTCGCTGGAGCGCTACCTGGAGACCTTCTCGCACACGGTCGGCGTCATGCAGACCCGCGAGGCGCTCACCCGGGTAGCCGCCGAGTGCGCCGAGGACCTCGCCGCGGACGGCGTCGTCTACGCCGAGGTGCGCTACGCCCCCGAACTCCACGTCGAACGCGGGCTCTCCCTCGACGAGGTCGTGGAGGCCGTCAACGAGGGCTTCCGCGAAGGCGAACGGCGGGCCCGCGAGGCGGGCGGCCGGATCCGGGTGGGCGCCCTGCTCACCGCGATGCGGCACGCCGCCCGCTCGCAGGAGATCGCCGAACTCGCCATCCGGTACCGCGACCGGGGCGTCGTCGGCTTCGACATCGCGGGCGCCGAGGCCGGCTTCCCGCCCACCCGCCACCTCGACGCCTTCGAGTACCTCCAGCGGGAGAACTTCCACTTCACCATCCACGCTGGCGAGGCCTTCGGCCTGCCCTCCATCTGGCAGGCCCTGCAGTGGTGCGGCGCCGACCGGCTCGGCCACGGCGTGCGCATCATCGACGACATCGAGATCGCGGAGGACGGTACGGTCTCCCTCGGTCGGCTGGCCAACTACGTGCGCGACAAGCGCATCCCCCTGGAGATGTGCCCCACCTCCAACCTGCAGACCGGCGCGGCCGCCTCGTACGCGGAGCACCCCATCGGACTGCTGCGCCGGCTGCATTTCCGGGTCACGGTGAACACCGACAACCGCCTGATGAGCGGTACGAGCATGAGCCGCGAGTTCGCCGAGCTGGTGGCCGCGTTCGGCTACACGCTCGACGACATGCAGTGGTTCACGGTCAACGCGATGAAGTCCGCCTTCATCCCTTTCGATGAACGTCTCGCGATGATCAATGACGTGATCAAGCCCGGATACTCGGAGCTGAAGGCCGAGTGGCTGTTCCGCCAGACGGCCGCCGCCACGGCCGTGGCCAGCGATTCCTCGCCGGAAGAGGGATGAGGCCCGGGCCGGCCCGCCGTGCGGCGGCGGGCCGGCCCGGGCCCGGGGCGGCCGTTCGCGGTGCTTGCACCGCCCCGCGTTCCGTCGCTACGTTCCGATATCCCGCGAACACCATCCGTGTGTGCCGCGGCGGACGCACCATCCCCCATCACGAGGATCGCAACCATGAAGACCGGAACCGTCAAGACTCTCGGTGCCGCCGCGCTGGGCGTGGCCTTCGTCGGGGCCGCCGCGGGCGTCGCCTCCGCCGCTCCGACGGACACCAACCTGGGCCTGCCGGACGCCTCGGCCCTGCCGGCCTCCGTGCCGGTCGCCAACGTCGCGAAGTCGGTCCCGGTCGGAGCCGTCACCAGCGGCCTGCCGAAGTCGACCAACCTCGTCCCCGGTGTGCAGAACGCCCCCCAGGGCGTGAGCACGCTGCTCGGCGGCCTCCCGGTCGGCGGCCAGCTGCCGCTGGGTCAGCTCCCGCTGCAGGGCCTGCCGATCGGCGGCTGAGCGCCACCCGGACGAACGGCGGACGGGCCGCGCCCCCTCGGGGTGCGGCCCGCCGGTGCTTCTCCGGGGCCCGTGGCGTCACACCGCGGCCTTCGTGCTCCCCTCGTTCGGCAGCAGCAGCCACAGCGCGAGGTAGAGCAGGAACTGCGGCCCGGGCAGCAGGCACGACAGCAGGAAGATCACGCGCATCGTGGTGGCGGAGGTGCCGAACCGGTCTGCGAGCCCGGCGCAGACCCCGGCGATCATCCGGCCGTGACGGGGGCGGACCAGTGCGGACATGGCGGGTGCTCCTTCGGGAGTCCAGGCCGGTCTCTCCGGCCGATGACATCACCGTACGAGCGCATAACACCGCGAACCATCGCTCTACGGTGCGATCCCGACCCTGGGAATCCTCGGGGTCCGCCCCTGAGTCCCGGTCAGCCGGTCCTGCCGGCGGACGCTGCGCCGGTGCACCCACGCGCGCGCCGCGGGCACCACGGCGAGGTGCGCCAGCGCGACCCCGGCCGTGTTGAGCAGCAGGGCGTCCACGTCGAAGATCTGCCCCGGCACCCCGGTCTGCACGAACTCCAGGGCGAGCGAGATCATCAGCCCCGCGAAGACCGTGCGTGCGAACGACCCCGTCGCCGACACCCGCACCCGGCCGCCGGCCATCGGCAGCAGCACGCCCAGCGGGGCCAGCAGCGCCATCCCCGAGGCGATCCGGCCGGCCGCCTCCGCGGGCCCCATGGCGAGGTCGGAGCGGATGGTGGCGAACGGACGGAGATTGGGGGCGTCCACCCAGGGCACGTACTGCGGACGCAGCATCAGCCACCCGACCAGAGCCAGATGCACCGCGGCGAGTACCAGGCCCACCGCGCGCACTTTCGGGAGAGAGCCGTCGCGCCGCACGCCTGGAAGGACGTCTGTCACTTCACGGCGGTTCCAGCGGTCTCCGCCGCCTCGGGGTCGGTGCGCAGGTCGCCGCTGCAGGTGAAGCGGCGCACCGGGGCGTCGTCGGAACCGCCCAGGAGCACCCCGCCGCTGCCGGCGCTCGCGCCCGTACCGGCGTAGGTGCACACCAACTGGGCGAGCGCGAACGGCGGCAGGTCGCCCAGCGGCGCGCTGATCCGGAGCGATCCGCGGGGGTCGCCGCGGCGCGGTCCCTCCACCGCCAGGTCGCCCTGCACGGCCGTGGTGAAGCCGGCCGACGACTCGCCGCCGCGCGGCTTGCGCTGCAGCTCGCGCAGGAGCAGCACGGCCACGCCCAGCTGGTCCAGGCCCTCGGTCCGCACGGAGCGGTTCACCCCGGCCACCTGGGCGCTGCACACCAGGTACACCCGGGCGGTCAGCCCCCGGGGCGACGCGGAGGCCGTCGCCGAGGCGCTCGCCTCCTCGTCCGGCACCGCGCAGGAGACGCGGGAGGGCGCCGGTCCGGCGTCCACCGGCACCGAGGTGGTGCGGATGCCGCAGCCGGCCAGCAGGACCACGCCGAGCAGGGCGAGGAGCGGGCCGCGCCGGCGACGGGCGGCGCCCGCGGACGGCAGACCCGGGGCGTCCGGGGCGGCGCCCCGGGACGGCTGCGTCACGTGCCCTCGTTTCCTTCCTCGGTCTCCGCCGCCTGGCCCGCCCCGGTGCGCATCGGCAGCCGCAGGGTGAACACCGCCCCGCCGGCGGGGTCGTTGGCCGCGGCGATCTCTCCGCCGTGGATGTGCGCGTTCTCCAGGGCGATGGACAGGCCCAGGCCGCTCCCCTCGGAACGGGCCCGGGAGGCGTCCGCCTTGAAGAACCGGTCGAAGACGTGCGGCAGCACGTCCTCCGGGATGCCGGGGCCGTTGTCGGCGACCTCGACGACGAGCTCGTCGCCGTCCTGCCTGACCTTGACCCGGACCGGCGAGCCGCCGTGCTTGAGGGCGTTGCCGATCAGGTTGGCCAGGATCACGTCCATGCGGCGCGGGTCGAGCAGCGCGATGATGCCGCGCGGCGCGTCCAGTTCCACCGCGTCCAGCCAGGCGCGGGCATCGATACAGGCGGTGACCAGGTCGGAGACGTCGACGTCGTCCATGACCAGGCGCGCGGTGCCCGCGTCGAAGCGGGTGACCTCCATCAGGTTCTCCACCAGCTCGCCCAGCCGCTTGGTCTCGCTCACCACCAGCCGTACCGCCGGGGCGATCATCGGGTCGAGGGAGTCCGCCTCGTCCTCCAGCACCTCGGTCACGGCGGTGATCGCGGTCAGCGGGGTGCGCAGTTCGTGCGACATGTCGGCGACGAAGCGGCGGCTGGCCGCCTCGCGCTGGCTCAGCTCGTCGACCCGCATCTCCAGCCGTTCCGCGGTGCGGTTGAACGTCCGCGACAACTCGGCGAGTTCGTCGGTGCCGGTGACCCGCAGCCGGGTGTCGAGCTTGCCCTCGCCGAGCCTCCTGGCGGCGTCCCCGAGGCGGGCCACGGGCCGCAGCACGGTGGAGGCCGCGGCCTGGGCGAGCAGGGCCGCGCCGATCAGGGCGAGGGCGGTGGCGATGCCGAGCGACCAGGCCAGCGAGTTGAGGTCCTTGCGCTCGGCCTCCAGCGACTTGAACATGTAGCCGGTCGGCCCGCCGCCGATCACCTTGGCCCCGCCCACCAGGTACGGCTGGCCGTTGAGGGTGACCCGCTGCCAGTACAGGTGGTACTCGGCGGGATCGCCCGTCTTGGGGTTGCGCTTGCTGACGGCCTTGCGCAGCGTCGAGGGGACGGCGTCCAGCGAGAAGCCGTCGCTCAGCGACTTGGTCGCGCAGCGCTCGCCGTCCGGGCCGGTGCCGATCAGCAGCACCTGGTACGTCTGGGTGCTGGCGCCGATGCTGCGCGCGGCGTCGGCCAGTTTGTCGCAGGACGGGTACCGCGGCAGGGAGCCCGCGTTGCGGGTCATCGAGGCGCGGAAGTCGTTGAGGGCGGCGTTCTGGGCGCGCGTCAGCACCGCGTCGCGGTTGAGCCAGTACGCGATGCCGGAGGCGGAGACGGCGGCCGCCAGCGCCACGGCGGCGAAGACGGCGACCAGGCGCAGCCGCAGGCTGGTGAGCCGCAGCAGCCGTGACCTCCAGCCGCTCAGCCGCCGGTCCGTCCCGTTGTCGGCGGCCGGGTACTCGTCGTGCGGTGGATTCACGCCGGCGCGTCCAGGCGGTACCCGACACCCCGGACGGTACGGATCAGGGTCGGCGACGAGGGCACGTCCTCGATCTTGGCGCGCAGCCGCTGCACACAGGCGTCCACCAGACGCGAGTCGCCGAGGTAGTCGTGCTCCCACACCAGGCGCAGCAACTGCTGCCGGGACAGGGCCTGACCGGGGCGGCGGCTCAGCTCCAGCAGCAGCCGCAGCTCGGTCGGCGTGAGCTGCAGGTCCTCGCCGTTCTTCGTGACGGTCATCGCCGAGCGGTCGATGACGATGCTGCCGAAGGCCGCCGCGTCGGTGCTGTCCCGCTCGCCGCGGCGCAGCACGGCGCGGATGCGGGCGTCCAGCACGCGCGGCTGGATGGGCTTGACGACGTAGTCGTCCGCCCCCGACTCCAGCCCCACGACGACGTCGATGTCGTCGCTGCGCGCGGTCAGCAGGATGATCGGCAGCTGGTCGGTGCGCCGGATGCGCCGGCACACCTCGAAGCCGTCGATGCCCGGGAGCATCACGTCCAGCACGATCAGGTCCGGCCGCTGCTCGCGCAGCAGCTTCAGCCCGTCCTCGCCCGTCGCCGCGGCCACCACACGGTGGCCCTGGCGCGACAGGGCGAGTTCGAGGCTCGCTCGGATGGCGTCGTCGTCCTCGATCAGCAACAGGAAAGGCACGCTCGCATTCTCTCCCAAGAGGACCCGTGGAAGGTACCGCCGTGGTCTGTGACGGGGCTGTGACACTCGGCGGACAGCGTCATGAAACTGGCGCGGCAGGCTATTGCTCATCGACGGGGACGCCACCGGGCGGCCCTCGCCGGACAGGTATGAAGACCAGACCGGCTCCACCCACGGGGGGCGCGAAATGAACGCACTGCACAGCACGACGACCACCGCAGTCCTTCAGCCGCGCCTGCACACCGCGGGCCGGGGCGTCGAGAAGTCCGGTGCCACGGGCGGGCGGGGGTGCGCTCGTGGCACCGGGCGTCAGGTGGTCCGCAACCGGCCGCCGTACATCACGGCGATCGAAGGGGGTCACGGGGGAGACGGGGGGCACGGGGGTGTCGCCCACGGGGAGGCCACGGGGGCCCGGGAGATCCCGGCGGAGCGGTGCTTCACGGCGGACGCGGACTTCACCGCCTACGTCCAGGAGCGCCGGGCCTCCCTGTACGCGACCGCCTACCACCTGACGGGCGACCGCTACGAGGCGGAGGACCTGCTGCAGAGCGCGCTGTTCTCCACCTACCGGGCCTGGGACCGGATCAGCGACAAGGCCGCCGTCGGCGGCTACCTGCGCCGGACCATGACCAACCTGCACATCAGCGCCTGGCGGCGCCGCAAGCTCAACGAGTACCCGACCGAGGAGCTGCCGGAGACGGCCGGCGAGACGGACGCGATGCGCGGCACCGAACTGCGGGCCGTGCTGTGGCAGGCGCTGGCGAAGCTCCCGGAGCCGCAGCGCACGATGCTGGTGCTCCGTTACTACGAGGGCCGCACCGACCCGGAGATCGCCGAGATCCTCGGCATCAGCGTCGGCACGGTGAAGAGCAGCATCTGGCGCTCCCTGCGCCGGCTGCGCGAGGACCAGACGCTCAGCGCGGGCGTCGACGAGGAGGCGGCGTTCGGCGAGCTGGTGGCCTGACGCCGGGGGGGAACGGGGAAACGGGGGGCCCACGGGGGGAACGGGGAACCGGGGGAGGCAAGAGGGAGCGGTCGCGCCCAGCGGGGGGTCTGTGCGCACCGCTCCCTCACGCATGTCCTTACGGACCCGCGCGCCGCTTCGTTCAAACCCGGACGGCGATCGATGGAAAAGTTGCGCGACCGATCCGTTCCAATGCCTCGTCCCGGTCGCACACATGCGCCCCGAGCTCCGCGTGCCGGGCGACGATGCCCCGCTCGGCGCGCATCAGGTTCCAGCCGCGGCGCAGCAGGAAGGGCAGCGACTTACGCCCCTCGCGCAGGTCGCGGACGAAGCGGCGGCGAGCGGTGGTGACCGCGCCGCGGCTCAGGCACAGCGCGTCGGCGAGCAGGCCGAGTTCGGCGCAGCGCGCGACGATGTCGGCGGCGAAGATGCCCTCGGCGATGAAGAGCGGCGCCCCGTCGATGTCCACCTCCGCCCGTCCCGTCACGGAACTGGTGGAGAGCTCGTACACCGGGACGGCGGTCCGGCCCGTGGCGCACAGCTCGGCGACGGCGGCGACGGCCGCGTCGGTGTTCCAGGACAGCGGGGAGTCCCAGTCGGCCCCCACGCCGCTCGGCAGCATCGGGAGGGACGGGTCGTCACCCTCCTTGTAGAAGTCGTCCAGCCGCAGGACCGGCAGGCCGGTGCGGGCGGCGAGGGAGGACTTGCCGGACCCGGAGGGACCGGTCAGCAGGATCACGCGGGCGGCGGGAGGGCGAGAGCTCACGGGACACCAGTGTGAGGCATTCCGTCTTTGGAGTGACCCGCCGGGACATGCTTTGGATACGTGATGTTCAACCAACTACGGTGAGTGACGTCATTGTCGCGTACGGGGACGGCCGTCAACGCCGTTCCGGGACCGGTCCGTGAGCGGGCCGGCGACCAGGCAGGTGGATCCTCATGCCGCAGTTCTCCCGCACTCTTCTCCGCGCCGCCGTCCTCGCGGTGTCGTCCGCCGCGGCCGTCGCCTCGGCGGGGGCGGCGCACGCGGACGCCCAGAGCGAAGGGGCGGCCACGGCCGCCAAGGCCGGCCGGGCGGCGACGTCGGCCCTGATCGGCACGGTGAACCACCTGCCGGTGAACCCGTTCGCCCAGACCAGCGTCAACCCGCTGGACAACTCGGTGGGTTCGCAGGTCGCCGACTTCAAGCCGGTCTCCACCGCGGACGTCACCAAGCCGGTCGCCGACAGCCGCACGGTCTCCGACCTGCCGCTGATCGGCGACACCGTCAGGACCCTGCAGCGCGGCTGACGCGGCGCCGGAACGCGTACGGCGGCGGGCCCCCGCGGGGACACATCGTTCGCGGGGGCCCGCCGCCGGGTCGTGCGGGCACTGCCGTCCCCCGGCGGCGGGACGGGCCGCCGGGGGACGGGATCAGTACGCGGAGCCCGAGGCCGCGCCGGCTCCCGCGGGGTGCCAGACGGTCTTGGTCTCCAGGAAGGCCGTCATGCGGTCCGTGCCGGGCTCGGCGGCCCAGTCCACAGCCTGTGGACGGAGTACGCGCTTGAGGTTGTCCGCGGCCGCGATCTCCAGCTCCTTCGCGAGCGCGGCGTCGTCCACCGTGCCCGCCAGGTCCAGGGCGTTGACGTCCATGTGCGCGGCGAGCGTCGGCGCGACCTCGGAGGTGCGGCCGGACAGGATGTTGACGACCCCGCCCGGCAGGTCGGAGGTGGCCAGCACCTCGCCCAGGGACAGCGCGGGCAGCGGGGCCCGCTCGCTCGTCACCACGACCGCGGTGTTGCCGGTGGCGATCACCGGGGCGACCACCGAGACCAGGCCGAGGAAGGACGACTCCTGCGGCGCGACGATCGCGACGACACCGGTCGGCTCCGGGCTCGACAGGTTGAAGTACGGCCCCGCCACCGGGTTGGCGCCGCCCACGACCTGGGCGATCTTGTCGGTCCAGCCCGCGTACCAGACCCAGCGGTCGATCGCGGCGTCCACCACGGCCGCCGCCTTGGACTTCGACAGCCCCTCGGCCTCGCCGACCTCGCGGACGAACTGCTCCCGGCGGCCCTCCAGCATCTCCGCGACGCGGTAGAGGATCTGCCCCCGGTTGTACGCGGTCGCGCCCGACCAGCCCGCGAAGGCCTTGCGGGCGGCGGACACCGCGTCACGGGCGTCCTTGCGGGAGGACTGCGGGGCGTTGGCGAGCCACTTGCCCTTGGCGTCGGTCACCTCGTACACCCGCCCGCTCTCGCTGCGGGGGAACTTGCCCCCGACGAACAGCTTGTAGGTCTTGAAGACGGACAGCCGCGCTGCTTCGGCCTTCTCGAACTTATCGGACTTATCGGACATCGAGGTACGCCTCCAGACCGTGGCGGCCGCCCTCGCGACCGAAGCCCGACTCCTTGTAGCCACCGAAGGGCGAGGTCGGGTCGAACTTGTTGAACGTGTTGGCCCACACCACACCGGCCCGGAGCTGGTTCGCGACCGACAGGATGCGCGAGCCCTTCTCCGTCCAGATCCCGGCCGACAGGCCGTACGGGGTGTTGTTGGCCTTCTCCACGGCCTCGGCCGGGGTGCGGAAGGTCAGCACCGAGAGCACCGGGCCGAAGATCTCCTCGCGGGCGATGCGGTGCGCCTGGGTGACCCCGGTGAAGAGCGTCGGCGCGAACCAGTAGCCCGCGGAGGGCAGTTCGCACGCCGACGACCAGCGCTCGGCGCCCTCGGCCTCGCCGGCCTCGGCGAGCGCGGTGATCCGGGCCAGCTGCTCTGCGGAGTTGATGGCGCCGATGTCGGTGTTCTTGTCCAGCGGGTCGCCGACGCGCAGCGTCGACAGCCTGCGCTTGAGGGCGTCCAGCACCTCGTCCGCGACGGACTCCTGGACCAGCAGGCGGGAGCCCGCGCAGCAGACCTGGCCCTGGTTGAAGAAGATGCCGTTGACGATGCCCTCGACGGCCTGGTCGATCGGCGCGTCGTCGAAGACGATGTTGGCGCCCTTGCCGCCCAGCTCCAGGGTGAGTTTCTTCCTGCCGCCGGCGACGGTGCGGGCGATCTGCTTGCCGACGGCGGTGGAGCCGGTGAAGGCGACCTTGTCGACGCCCTCGTGCGCGACCAGCGCGGCGCCGGCGTCCCCGTAGCCGGGGAGGATGTTGACGACGCCCTTGGGCAGGCCCGCCTGGCGGCAGATGTCGGCGAAGAACAGCGCCGACAGCGGGGTGGTCTCGGCCGGCTTGAGGACGACCGTGTTGCCGGTGGCCAGCGCCGGGGCGATCTTCCACGCCAGCATCAGCAGCGGGAAGTTCCACGGGATGACCTGGCCGGCCACGCCCAGCGGGCGGGGGGCCGGGCCGAAGCCGGCGTGCGCGAGCTTGTCGGCCCATCCGGCGTAGTAGAAGAAGTGCGCGGCGACCAGCGGGAGGTCGGCGTCGCGGGTCTCCCTGATCGGCTTGCCGTTGTCCAGCGACTCCAGGACGGCCAGTTCGCGCGAGCGCTCCTGGACGATCCGGGCGATGCGGAACAGGTACTTGGCCCGCTCGGAGCCGGGCAGCGCCGACCACGACTCGAAGGCCTTGCGGGCGGCCCTGACGGCGCGGTCCACGTCCGCCTCGCCGGCCTGGGCGACCTCGGAGAGGACCTCCTCGGAGGAGGGGCTGACGGTCTTGAAGACCCGGCCGTCGGCGGCGTCGGTGAACTCGCCGTCGACGAACAGGCCGTAGGAGGGGGCGATGTCGACGACGGAGCGGGACTCCGGCGCCGGGGCGTACGCGAAGGCGGAGCCCGGCTTCGGCTGCGCGGCCGGCTGGGACTGCTGGTTCTTCTTGGTCTGTGTCATCGGAGTTCTCAGTCCACCGTCACGTAGTCGGGACCGGAGTAGCGGCCGGTGCTCAGCTTCTGGCGCTGCATGAGCAGATCGTTCAGCAGGCTGGACGCGCCGAAACGGAACCACTCGTTGCTCAGCCACTCGTCGCCCACGGTCTCGTTGACGAGGACCAGGAACTTGATGGCGTCCTTGGAGGTGCGGATGCCGCCGGCGGGCTTCACACCGACCTGGACCCCCGTGGCGGCGCGGAAGTCGCGCACGGCCTCGAGCATCAGCAGGGTGTTGGCGGGGGTGGCGTTGACCGCCACCTTGCCGGTGGAGGTCTTGATGAAGTCGGCGCCGGCGAGCATGCCGAGCCAGGAGGCGCGGCGGATGTTGTCGTACGTCGCCAGTTCGCCGTTCTCGAAGATGACCTTGAGGTGGGCGGAGCTGCCGTCGGGGCGGCGGCAGGCCTCCCTGACCGCCTTGATCTCCTCGAAGACCTTCAGGTAGCGGCCGGCGAGGAAGGCGCCGCGGTCGATGACCATGTCCACTTCGTCGGCGCCCGCGGCCACCGCGTCGGCGGTGTCGGCGAGCTTCACCGGCAGTGCGGCGCGGCCGGCCGGGAAGGCGGTGGCGACGGACGCGACGCGCACACCGGAGTCACCCAGGGCCTCCTTGGCGGTCGCGACCATGTCCGGGTAGACGCAGATCGCGGCGACCCTGGGGGTCGTGCGGTCGGTCGGGTCCGGATTGACGCCCTTGGCGGACAGCGCCCGGACCTTGCCCGGGGTGTCCGCGCCTTCGAGCGTGGTGAGGTCGATCATCGAGATCGCCAGGTCGATGGCGTACGCCTTCGCCGTGGTCTTGATCGAACGGGTGCCGAGGCTTGCGGCGCGGGCTTCGAGGCCGACCGCGTCGACGCCGGGCAGCCCGTGCAGGAAGCGGCGCAGCGCGGCGTCGGAGGCCGTGACGTCGGCCATGGACGCCAGCCGGGCCGCGGCGTCGGGGCCGTGAGCGGGAACAGTGGTGGGCATGGTCACCAGCCCAGCATATCTACGCGCGTAGCGAATGTCACCGGTCCGGGCGGATCCGTCCGTCCCCTTACGGGTGGCCCGGCAACCGAATCGGCGGAACCGGTGGTCTGGTGGGTGAAGGGGGTCATCGATGAATCCAGACGACGAGGCGGAGTTCCAAGGCTACGTCCGTGCCAGATGGGCCCATCTGGTCAGGACCGCCTATCTGCTCACAGGTGACGGGCATCACGCCGAGGACCTCGCGCAGACAGCGCTGGCCAAGGCCTACCGATCCTGGCGGCGAGTGCAGCGCAGCGACAACCCGGACGCGTATGTGCGACGGATCCTGATCAGCTGCAACAAGGACCGGTTCCGCAAGAAACGCGTGGCCGAACGGCTCACGGACGTACCGCCCGAGGGCGCCGGCGCCGATCCCACGGCGCGGGTGGCGCAGCGCGAGGAACTGCTGGCGGCGCTCGCCGAACTGCCCGCGCGGCAGCGGGCCGTGGTCGTGCTGCGGTACTGGGACGACCTGTCGGAGACCGAGGTCGCCCACGCGCTGGGCTGCTCGGCGGGGACGGTCAAGAGCCAGGCGGCCCGCGGCCTGGCCAAGCTGCGGGCCCGGCTGGGCACAGCCGTGATGGCCGCGGAGCCCGTCGGAGCCGGGGCCGGTGCGGGGACGAGGACAGGGCCGTGGGGCACGGCGAAGCACACGAAGGCAGAAGGAGGGGCCCGATGAGGGACATGGGAGACGCGACGGGGTACGGCCCCGCGGACGGCGACACGGAGTTCGAGGCGCGGCTGCGCGAGCTCCTCGAGGAACAGACGGACGGGCTGCGCACGAGCGAGGCGCCCTACGCCACGATCCTGCGTCAGGGCAGGACGAGCCGCAGGCGCCGGGTGTTCGCCGCGGGGGCCGGGCTGGCGGCACTGGTCGCGGTGCCCGGCACGGCCGTCGCGATGCACTACCAGCCCGGCGCCGGCGGCCAGGCCGCCCTGCCGGCTCAGGACGCGCGGCCCTCCGCGCAGGCGAGCGCCACCCAGCTGCAACCCTCCGCCCCGGTGCGGGCGAGCGGGCCCGAAGGCCCTGCGACGCCGGGGCAACTGGCGGACGGGATCACGCTGGAGCGGGCGGCCGAGGCGCTGGAGGGGTGTCTCTCCTCCGAAGCGAAGCACCGGCGGGCGGACTCTCCCATGGGGTACGACCTCGGAAAGCCCGGGGACTACCGGGTGATCCTCGCGCTGAACGCCACGGGCGACATGAACTCCCCCGGTGACGGCATCCGGGTCGTGGCGGTCGGCACCCTCGGCGGTACGCCGGTACGGCTGATCTGCACGGACAAGGGCGATGAGAGGCCGGGCATCAACACCAGCATCGGCGACGTCGTCGATCCCGCACACCGCGCCGTCGTCCCGGACGACAACGCCCACCGGCTCTACCAGCAGGACGGCGCCACCGGGCCGGGGCTGCCGTACCACTTCCCCTTCCGCTGGGGCAGCGTCGGCACGGTCGAGCCCGGGGTCGCCAAGGTCACCGTCTCCTGGGGCGGCGTCACGCAGCAGGCCGCGCTCGACCACGGCTACTTCGCCGCGACCGGGGTCCTCGCCGCGTCGGAGGATTCCCTGCCGCACATCAAGGGCTACGACGCGGCGGGCAAGCTCGTCTACGACTCCGCGCAGGACAAGGCGTACCAGTAGGCGGCGAGTGGCCGGCGCTGCCGCCGATGCACTAACGCAACCTCCGCCCCGCCGGGCGCGGGCCCGGGGTCAGGCACAATCTGATCTCATGACGAGCTCCGAGAACCCCGCCCCCGAACCGCAGCCCGACCCCGGGCAGCCGAAGTACGCCGAGCGTTCCTACCGCTCGGCGGCCGGCGTCGCCGGTGGCGTGATCATGCTCGCCATCACGCTGTGGCTCGGCATCGACGCGATCGTCCGCGGTACGGGGAACACCCCCTGGCTGGCCCTCGCGTTGATGCTGCTGATCGTGCCGCTGGTCTTCGCGTTCACCCTGCGTCCGGTCGTCCGGGCCGGGGACGACCGTCTGCTGGTCCGCAACCCCTTCCGCACCGTCACCGCGTCCTGGGGCGCCGTGGAGGGGCTGCGCTCCGGCTACTCGACCGAGCTGTTCGTGGAGGGCAAGAAGTACCAGCTGTGGGCCGTCCCGGTGTCGATGCGCGCCCGCAAGCGGGCCGCGCGGGCCAGGACGCGCGCCGCCGCGGGCGACCCGGGCGCGACGCCGGGGTCCCGCCCCGGCGCGGACGCGACCCGGGCCTGGTCCGACCGCGTGGTGGACGAGCTGCGCGAGCTCGCGGAGCGGCACGGCGGCGGGGAGGGCGTGCGGAGCGAGGTCACGGTCCGCTGGGCGTACGAGGTGATCGCCCCGGCGGTGGCGGGGGCGGTCGTGATGATCGTCCTGCTCGCCATCGGCTGAGCCGGAGGCAGGGCGCGACGACGCGCGCGCCGACGACGCCGCCCCGACCGTGCCCGGGCGGGCACGACCGGGGCGGCGTCGTCGGCGGGGCGTCAGGCCTGCACGGCCTCGTCCCGCGGGAGTCCGGCGGCGGTGGCGAGGTCGGCCTTGACGGCCGCCAGCACCTCGGTGGCCTGGGCGCGGACGGCGGCCAGCCGGTCGGCGCCCGGCACGGGAAGGACGGCCTCCAGGTAGCACTTCAGCTTGGGCTCGGTGCCGCTCGGGCGCACGATCACCCGGGCCGACTCCACACCGGCGCCCGGAGAGCCGGCCAGCCGGTAGCGCAGGCCGTCGGTGGGCGGCAGCTCGGCGCTGCCCTTGGAGAGGTCCTCGGCGGTGACGACGGCGAGACCGGCCAGCGAGCTGGGCGGCCGCTCCCGCAGCCGGCTCATCGCGTCGTCGATGACCGACAGGTCCGCGACCCGCACCGAGAGCTGGTCGGTGGCGTGCAGCCCGTACTCGAGGGCGATGTCGTCCAGCAGGTCGGAGAGCGTACGGCCCTTGGCCTTGAGCTCGGCGGTCAGTTCCGCCACGGCCAGGGCGGCGGTGACGCCGTCCTTGTCGCGCACGCCCGCGGGGTCGACGCAGTAGCCCAGCGCCTCCTCGTAGCCGAAGCGCAGGCCCTCCACCCGGGAGATCCACTTGAAGCCGGTCAGGGTGTCGGCGTAGGGCAGCCCGGCGCGGGCCGCGATGCGGGAGAGCAGGGAGGAGGAGACGATGCTCGCCGCGAAGGTGCCGCCGGCCCGGCGGTGCACCAGGTGGGTGGCGAGCAGCGCGCCGACCTCGTCGCCGCGCAGCATCCGCCAGCCGCCCTCGGCGGCGCGGTCCGGCACGGCCACGGCGCAGCGGTCGGCGTCGGGGTCGTTGGCGATGACGATGTCGACGTCGGGGCCGAGCGCCCGGGCCGCGGCGAAGGACAGGTCCATCGCCCCCGGCTCCTCCGGGTTGGGGAAGGCGACGGTCGGGAAGTCCGGGTCCGGCTCGCCCTGTTCGGCGACGACGTGCGGGGCGGTGAACCCGGCGCGCTCGAAGGCGGCGGTCAGCACGTCGCGGCCGACCCCGTGCAGCGGGGTGTAGACGACCGAGAGGTTACGCGGGGTGTGCCGGTCCACGACGGAGGCGGCGCGGTCCAGGTAGGCCTCGACGACCTCCTCGCCGAGGACCTGCCAGCCGCCGTCCGCCAGCGGCACGTCGGCCAGCGGGCCGATCGCGGCGATCTCGTCGGCGATCCCGGCGTCGGCGGGCGGGACGATCTGCGAGCCGTCGCCCAGGTAGACCTTGTAGCCGTTGTCCCGCGGGGGGTTGTGGCTCGCGGTCACCGCGACGCCCGCGACGGCGCCGAGGTGGCGGATCGCGAAGGCCAGCACCGGCGTCGGCAGCGGTCCGGGCAGCACGGCCGCCCGCAGACCCGCGCCGACCATGACGGCGGCGGTGTCGCGCGCGAAGTCCAGCGATTTGTGGCGGGCGTCGTGGCCCACGACGACCAGCCCGTCGCCCTTGCCCTGCGCCGTGAGGTACGCGGCGAGACCGGCGGCGGCCCGGATGACCACGGAGCGGTTCATGCGCATCGGGCCCGCGCCGACCTCCCCGCGCAGCCCCGCCGTTCCGAACTGCAGGGTGCCGGCGAACCGTTCCGCGAGGTCGCCGGCCGCCGCCGTGTCACCCGACTCGACGGCCGCGAGCAGGGCCTCGAGCTCGGCGCGGGTGTCGGGGTCCGGGTCCTCTGCCAGCCAGGTGCGCGCCTGAGGGATCAGCTCCGCGTTCTCGCTTGCGCTTGCCACGTGATGCTCCTGCGATGTCTCGGTCTTCGGTGCCGCCCGTGCCGCGCGCGGGTCGGCCTGGGGCCTTCGGCCCGTCATGCCCGCGACCGGTGCCGCAGCGGGAGGCCGCGCGGCGGGATCCCGTCCGGCCGGGCGGCGGCGGAGCGGGCCGCCGCGACGAGCGCCGCCCGGTCACCTCCCCGTAGGTCGCCTTCCCTAACCAGGGTGCGGGCACCCCTGGGATCGCGCGCGGTGTGCCGGCGCGGGGGTGCCGGTCCGCCCCATTCGGGGGCGTGGGGCGGTCAGATGCGCTCGAGCACCTGGGCGAGCAGGCTGCCCATCCGCGCGGCGGAGTCGCGGCCGGCCTCCAGGACCTCCTCGTGGTTCAGCGGCTCGCCCGTCATGCCGGCGGCGAGGTTGGTCACCAGGGAGATGCCGAGCACCTCGGCGCCCGCCTCGCGGGCCGCGATGGCCTCCAGCGCGGTGGACATGCCGACGAGGTCGCCGCCGATGACCCGGACCATGTTGATCTCGGCCGGGGTCTCGTAGTGCGGGCCGGGGAGCTGGACGTAGACACCCTCCTCCAGGGAGGGGTCGACCTCCTTGCACAGGGCGCGCAGCCGCGGCGAGTACAGGTCGGTGAGGTCGACGAAGTTGGCGCCGACGATCGGCGAGGCGGCCGTCATGTTGATGTGGTCGCCGATCAGCACCGCCTGGCCGGGGCGGTAGGTGGGGCGCAGCCCGCCGCAGCCGTTGGTCAGGACGACGGTCTTGCAGCCGGCGGCGACGGCGGTGCGCACGCCGTGCGCGACGGTGGCGACGCCGTGGCCCTCGTAGAAGTGGTTGCGGCCCAGGAAGACCAGCGCCCGCTTGTCGCCGATCCGCACGGAGCGCACCTTGCCGGAGTGCCCGGCCACGGCGGGGGGCGGGAAGCCCGGCAGCTCGGTCACCGCGAACTCGTGATCGGCCTCGCCGAGGGCGTCGGCGGCAGGCACCCAGCCGGAGCCCATGACCAGGGCGACGTCGTGGGTCTCGCCGCCGGTCAGCTCGCGCAGGCGGGCGGCGGCGGCCGTGGCGGCGGCGTACGGGTCGCCCAGCGGGGTGCGGGCGGCGTGGGGAGTTGCGGAAGAGTTCACGCCGATGAGAGTAGCCGGTTATCTCCTACGCGCGTAGACGTCCCAGGTCACGGTCTGCGGAATTTCGGAGGATCCCCCGATTGACGGGGCCCGCGGGGCCGTGGAGAGGCCGCCGCGCCCGGGCTGCCGCCGGGTCAGCAGGGGCGCTTGCGCAGTTCCATGACGTAGTCGTGCGGAGCGCCCGCGGACTCCGCCGCGTCCGCGATCTCGCCGAGGTAGCGCGCGGACGGCAGACCGCCCTCGTAGTCGTTGAGGACGTAGATCCACGCGGACAGGTCGCCGTCGAGCGTGTGCGCCCGCACCATGTGGCGCCGGTAGATGCCCAGCGGGACGCCCTCCCAGCGGTCCATCGGCTCCTCGTCGACCGGGGCGATGTCGTACAGCCCGACGAAGACCTGGTGCAGCGGATCCTCCACCAGGGTGGCGAGCGCGCCCTCCCAGCCCATCTGCTCGCCGCCGAAGGTCAGGCGCCAGCCGCTGAGCCAGCCGGTGCCGCGCAGGGGCGAGTGCGGGGCGCGGCGCGTCATCAGCCGGGCGTCGAGGTTGCCGGCGTAGGCGGCGTAGAGCGACATGGTCATGAGAGTACGACAGCGGGACACCGCCCCCGTAAGTGATCACTTGGCGCGTGCGGGACAATGGGGTACGTGAATCGGATCGTGATCATTGGTGGCGGACCCGGCGGATACGAAGCGGCCCTGGTGGCCAGCCAGCTGGGCGCGGAAGTGACCGTCGTCGACTGCGACGGCCTGGGCGGGGCTTCGGTTCTCACCGACTGCGTGCCGTCGAAGACCCTGATCGCGACGGCCGAGGTGATGACCACCTTCGACTCGTCGTACGAGGAACTGGGCATCATCGTGGCGGACGACACACCGCACATCGAGCAGGCCGCCCGGGTCGTCGGCGTCGACCTCGGCAAGGTCAACCGACGGGTGAAGCGCCTGGCGCTCGCCCAGTCCCACGACATCACCGCCTCCGTCACCCGTGCGGGCGCACGGGTGATGCGCGGCCGCGGCCGGCTGGAGGGCATGCAGGCGATCGACGGCTCCCGCACCGTCATCGTCGAGGCGGCCGACGGCACCTCCGAGACCCTCACCGCCGACGCCGTGCTGATCGCCACCGGCGGCCGCCCCCGCGAGCTGCCCGACGCGAAGCCGGACGGCGAGCGGATCCTCAACTGGACGCAGGTGTACGACCTGGACGAGCTCCCCGAGGAGCTCATCGTGGTCGGCTCCGGCGTGACCGGCGCCGAGTTCGCCGGCGCGTACCAGGCGCTCGGCTCGAAGGTGACCCTGGTCTCCTCCCGCGACCGCGTCCTGCCCGGCGAGGACCCGGACGCCGCCGCCGTCCTGGAGGACGTCTTCCGCCGCCGCGGCATGAACGTCATGGCCCGCTCCCGCGCCGAGGCCGTCAAGCGGGTCGGCGACCGGGTCGAGGTCACCCTCTCCGACGGCCGGGTCATCACCGGCAGCCACTGCCTCATGGCGGTCGGCGCGATACCGAACACCTCCGCCATGGGCCTGGAGGGCGCGGGCGTCAAGCTCAAGGAGTCCGGGCACATCTGGACCGACAAGGTCTCCCGCACCTCGGCCCCCGGCGTGTACGCGGCCGGTGACGTCACGGGCGTCTTCGCGCTCGCCTCGGTCGCGGCCATGCAGGGCCGGATCGCGATGTACCACTTCCTGGGCGAGACGGTCGGCCCGCTCAACCTCAAGACGGTCTCCTCGAACGTCTTCACCGACCCCGAGATCGCGACCGTCGGCTACACCCAGGCGGACGTCGACTCGGGCCTCATGGACGCACGGGTCGTCAAGCTCCCCCTGCTGCGCAACCCGCGCGCCAAGATGCAGGGCATCAGGGACGGCTTCGTGAAGCTGTTCTGCCGTCCGGGCACCGGCATCGTGGTCGGCGGCGTGGTCGTCTCGCCGCGCGCCAGCGAACTGATCCATCCCATCTCGATCGCGGTCGACAACAACCTGACCGTCGAACAGATGGCGAACACCTACACGGTCTACCCATCGCTGTCGGGTTCGATCGCCGAAGCGGCACGGCAGTTGGCGACCCGCAAGGCGGCCGGGGAGCTCTAGGCCGTGTCGTCACATGCCCTCCCCCCAGCCTTCGGCCGGGGGGAGTTGTCGAATCGTCCGAGTAGCCCACTACGAGGACGACTCTCCGCCTTGCGATGCACCGCACCTGGGGGCACCTCCCAGCGGTAGCTGGGGGAGCTCATGTGACGACACGGCCCAGCAGGGCCTTCGGCACCGGCTCCGGGTCGTCACCGGAGCGGAAGCCTTCGCCTATATAGCACGGGGCGTCCGAGCCTGCGAACAACTTCTGTTAATCGGTGCAAACTGCTGATAGCGGAAGGTCATTGGCGTTACTGTCAGTTTCGTGTTCGCAGCAGAACGTCGCCAACTGATCCTCGAAATGGTGCGTGCCAACGGAGCGGTTTCGCTCCGTGAGCTCGCCCGTGTCGTCCAGACCTCGGAAGTGACCGTACGGCGTGACGTGCGGGCGCTGGAGGCAGAAGGACTGCTCGACCGCCGGCACGGCGGTGCGGTGCTGCCAGGGGGCTTCACCAGGGAGTCCGGCTTCCCGCAGAAATCCCATCTATCGACCGCGGAGAAGACGGCGATCGCCGATCTCGCCGCCGGTCTCGTCGAGGAGGGCGAGGCCATCGTCGTCGGCGCCGGCACGACCACCCAGGAGCTGGCACGCCGGCTCGCCCGGGTGCCGGGGCTGACCGTCGTCACCAACTCCCTGCTGGTGGCGCAGGCCCTGGCGCACGCGAACCGGGTCGAGGTGGTCATGACCGGTGGCACGCTCCGCGGCTCCAACTACGCGCTGGTGGGCAGCGGCGCCGAACAGTCCCTGCAGGGGCTGCGGGTGTCGCGGGCCTTCCTGTCCGGGGCGGGGCTGAGCGCCGAACGCGGGCTGTCCACGTCCAACATGCTCTCCGCCAGCGTCGACCGGGCCCTGGTCCAGGCGGCGGCGGAGGTCGTGGTCCTGGCCGACCACACCAAGCTGGGCACGGACACCATGTTCCAGACCGTGCCCACGGACCTGATCACGCATCTGGTCACGGACGAGCCACCGGCGGGCGACGACCGCGCCGCCACGGAGCTCCAGGCGCTGGCCGACCGCGGTGTGCAGGTCGCCGTCGCGTCGACGGACGGGGCTGACAACGGGATGTCCCACGGGCGGCAGCGACGGGAGATGCCGCCCGTGCCGGGGCCCCGGCGCCACCAGCACCCCTCCGGCAACTACCCGGGCGGTACGGCTCCCGGTGAGCCGCGCGCCAGGGCCGCCGGCCAGTCGGCCGGCGGCGTGTCGGGGATGTCCCCGCTGCGCACCGCCCAACTGGCCGGGGAACAGCAGGCCGCCCGGATCGCAGATCTGGCGCCGCGCCGACGCTAGACGGTGACGGCGGAACGCCGCGGGCCCCGGCCGAGTGATCGGCCGGGGCCCGCGGCGTTCGTGCTGCCGTCCGCGGACGGGCGTCAGTCCTTGATCTCGCAGAGGAGGGCGCCCGAGGAGACGGACGAACCGACGTCGGCGGTGAGGCCCTTGATGGTGCCGGCACGGTGGGCGTTGATGGGCTGTTCCATCTTCATCGCCTCGAGCACCACCACGAGGTCGCCCTCTTCGACGTGCTGGCCCTCCTCGACGGCGATCTTGACGATCGTGCCCTGCATCGGGGATGTCAGGGAGTCGCCGGAGGCCGCGGAGCCGGCCTTCTTGGTGGCGCGGCGCTTGGGGCGGGCACCGCCGGCGGCGGCGGTGCGGGCCAGGGTCATGCCCAGCGAGGCGGGCAGGGAGACCTCCAGCCGCTTGCCACCGACCTCGACCACCACGGTCTCGCGGCCGGGCTCGGTGTCCTCCTCGGCGTCGGCCGGGGCGGCGAAGGGCTTGATGTCGTTGACGAACTCGGTCTCGATCCACCGGGTGTGGACGGTGAACGGACCGGTCTTGCCGTTGACCTCGGGAGCGAACGCCGGGTCGGTGACCACCGCGCGGTGGAACGGGACGGCGGTGGCCATGCCCTCGACCTGGAACTCGGCCAGGGCGCGCGCCGCGCGCTGCAGGGCCTGCTGCCGGGTGGCGCCGGTGACGACGAGCTTGGCGAGCAGGGAGTCCCACGCCGGGCCGATGACGCTGCCGGACTCGACGCCCGCGTCCAGGCGGACGCCGGGGCCGGTCGGCGGGTCGAAGCGGGTGACGGTGCCCGGAGCGGGCAGGAAGCCCCGGCCCGGGTCCTCGCCGTTGATGCGGAACTCGAAGGAGTGGCCGCGCAGCGGCGGGTCGTCGTAGCCGAGTTCCTCGCCGTCGGCGATGCGGAACATCTCGCGGACCAGGTCGATGCCGGTGACCTCCTCGGTGACCGGGTGCTCGACCTGCAGACGGGTGTTCACCTCCAGGAAGGAGATGGTGCCGTCGGTGCCCACCAGGAACTCGCAGGTGCCGGCGCCGACGTAGCCGGCCTCCTTGAGGATGGCCTTGGACGCCGCGTAGAGCTGGGCGTTCTGCTCCGGGGTCAGGAACGGCGCGGGGGCCTCCTCCACCAGCTTCTGGTGGCGGCGCTGCAGGGAGCAGTCACGGGTGGAGACGACCACGACGTTGCCGTGGCTGTCCGCCAGGCACTGGGTCTCCACGTGCCGCGGCTTGTCGAGGTAGCGCTCGACGAAGCACTCGCCGCGGCCGAAGGCGGCGACGGCCTCGCGGACGGCCGACTCGTACAGCTCGGGGACCTCGTCCAGGGTGCGGGCGACCTTCAGGCCGCGGCCGCCGCCGCCGAAGGCGGCCTTGATCGCGATCGGCAGGCCGTTCTCCCGCGCGAAGGCGACGACCTCGTCGGCGCCCGAGACGGGGTCCGGGGTGCCGGCGACGAGGGGGGCTCCGGCGCGCTGCGCGATGTGCCGCGCGGCGACCTTGTCGCCGAGGTCGCGGATGGCCTGCGGCGGGGGGCCGATCCAGGTGAGCCCGGCGTCCAGGACGGCCTGGGCGAAGTCGGCGTTCTCCGACAGGAAGCCGTAGCCGGGGTGGACGGCGTCGGCCCCGGACTCGGCTGCGGCCGCCAGCACCTTGGAGATGTCCAGGTAACTGGTGGCCGGGGTGTCACCGCCCAGCGCGTACGCCTCGTCGGCCACGCGCACGTGCAGCGCGTCCCGGTCCGGCTCCGCGTAGACGGCCACGCTGGCGATCCCGGCATCCCGGCAGGCACGGGCGACGCGGACTGCGATTTCACCGCGGTTGGCGATGAGCACCTTGCGCACGATGGCTCCCTCCTTGAAACAAGCAGAGTTTAGGTACTGGCGACACTTCGTGCCGAGGCACCCCTGGGGGTGAGCTTGCCCACACGGAGGGTGATACGGGCCCCCAATCAGGACCCGGATGCCTAGGCTTCCTACGGTAAAGCCCCATTTATCCCGGTGCTTGTGGCCCTGGGGTGTGGGCCGGGTCACCGTCCTCCACCGTGACCGACGTGGCGCTTTTTTTGTGGGAACTCCACGAAGGCCCGGGTAAATCTTTGCCGGACCGGCGCCCCATACGGGTGGTGCCGCGCGGACTCTTGCCGCAACTCCTACCCGTTAGTAGCGTTCGGCCCACGAAATACCGCCGGTAATAGGGGTCCTGGGACAGGGGGCGCGCAGTGCGCAGAAGTGTCGCCGTGGCGGCGGCTGTATTGCTGATCCTGGAGGCGTTCGGCTTCGCCTTCGTCAACTGGATCATGGGTATCGCCGTACGGCATCAGCAGATGTCCCTGGCCGGGCTCGATCCGGGTGCGATGGCGGTGGGCGCGTGGGCGGCGGGCGTGCTGATGGCGCTCTTCCTCATCGGCTGCGCGGTCGTCCTCGTCCGTATGGCGCAGCGCGACCGGTCCCCGGGCCGCTTCGGCCGGATCCTGCTCATCGTGTGCGCGGTGACCCACGGGATCCTGGGCGCGGGGCTGGCCGCCCCGGTGGGCTGGGCCGCTTTCGTGGGGATGATGGTGATCCTGGCGTGCGTGGTGCTCACCCTCGTGCTCTACGCGGGAGAGGCGCCCGCCTCCGCCCCGGACGGCGAGCCCGGCGGGAGCACGCCCCCGCCGCCCGTCGCCCCCGCCGCCGTCTGACCGGGCGGAACGCACGGGCCGGTCGGCACCCGCCGGCCGGTCCGAACCAGCCGGCCGGTCAGACCCAGAAGTCGGTGATGCGCAGGTCCAGCTGGGCGAAGAGCCGGCGCAGCAGCGGCAGCGAGATGCCGATGACGTTGCCGTGGTCGCCCTCGATGCCCTCGACGAACGGCGCCGAGCGGCCGTCGAGGGTGAAGGCGCCGGCCACGTGCATCGGCTCGCCCGAGGCGACGTAGGCGGCGATCTCGGCGTCGTCCGGGGTGCCGAACCGCACCGTGGTGGAGGCGGTCGCCGAGACGCGGCGGCCGGTGGCGAGGTCGATGACGCAGTGCCCGGTCCGCAGCACACCGGAGCGGCCGCGCATGGACTTCCAGCGGGCCGTGGCGTCCTCGGCGTCGGCCGGCTTGCCCAGCGCCACTCCGTCCAGGTCCAGGACGGAGTCGCAGCCGACGACGACCTCGCCGTCGGAGAGCCCCGCGGCGACCGTGGAGGCCTTGGCCTCGGCCAGCACCCGGGCCAGCTCGGCGGGGCTGCCGGCGCTGATCGCGTCCTCGTCGACACCGCTGACGACGACCCGCGGGTCGAGCCCGGCCTGCTTCAGCAGCCCCAGGCGAGCGGGGGAGGCGGAGGCGAGGACGAGCGGGCGGGGGCTGCGGCTGCTGTCGGTCATGACCGTCATCGTAGTCAGCAGCGCCAGGCCACCAGGGCGGTGATCAGGGGGACGGCGACGGCGATCACGAGCATCGCGCGGCGCAGCATCGCCTGCGCCTGCCGCATCTCCTCGGGGGGTTCGTCGGACGGGTCTGACCACAGCATGCCGTCCAGGTTGCGCCGTGGAGAACGCCCGCGCCTGAGTACGGGTACTCAGGCGCGGGCGGGCAGGCGGACCATTTGCGTCCGGCCGGGTCAGTGCGGCCAGTAGGTGCTGCGCCAGGACGCCGGCGCCGGGCGCGGCATCCGGCCGGGCACGTTGCGCGCGGGGGAGGCCCACTCGTCGGCCGCCCGCGGGCCGTCGACGGGCCCCGCGGCCGCCGCGGCCCGGGCCTGGACGAGGGCCACGACGGCCGCCAGCTCCTCGGGGGTCGGGTTGCCCCGTTCGACCTTGATCACCATGGCTGGGCGGGCTCCTTACAGGGGGATGTTGCCGTGCTTCTTGGGGGGCAGGCTCTCGCGCTTGTTGCGCAGCGTCCGCAGCGCCTTCACCAGGTGCATACGGGTCTCCGACGGCAGGACGACCGCGTCGACGTAGCCGCGCTCCGCGGCGACGTAGGGGTTGAGCAGGGTGTCCTCGTACTCCCGCATCAGCTGGGCGCGCAGCGCCTCCGCCTCCTCCGGGGAGCCCGCCTCGGCCAGGGTGCGGCGGTGCAGGATGTTGACGGCGCCCTGGGCGCCCATGACGGCGATCTGGGCGGTCGGCCAGGCCAGGTTGAGGTCCGCGCCGAGGTGCTTTGAACCCATGACGTCGTAGGCGCCGCCGAAGGCCTTGCGCGTGATGACGGTGATCAGCGGGACGGTGGCCTCGGCGTACGCGTAGATGAGCTTGGCGCCGCGCCGGATGATGCCGTTCCACTCCTGGTCGGTGCCGGGCAGGAAGCCGGGGACGTCGACGAAGGTGACGACCGGGACGTTGAAGCTGTCGCAGGTGCGGACGAAGCGCGCCGCCTTCTCGCTGGCGTCGATGTCCAGGCAGCCGGCGAACTGCATCGGCTGGTTGGCGACGACGCCGACCGGGCGCCCCTCGATCCGGCCGAAGCCGGTGACGATGTTGGGCGCGAACAGCGCCTGGGTCTCCAGGAACTCGCCGTCGTCCAGGACGTGCTCGATGACCTGGTGCATGTCGTACGGCTGGTTCGCCGAGTCCGGGATCAGGGTGTCGAGCTCGAGGTCCTCCGCGGACACCTCGGACTCCGCCTCCTGCGGGAAGGCGGGGGCCTCCTGGAGGTTGTTGGACGGCAGGTAGGACAGCAGCGCCTTGACGTACTCGATGGCGTCCTTCTCGTCGCCGGCCATGTGGTGCGCGTTGCCGGAGACGGTGTTGTGCGAACGGGCGCCGCCCAGTTCCTCGAAGCCGACGTCCTCGCCGGTGACGGTCTTGATGACGTCCGGGCCGGTGATGAACATGTGCGAGGTCTGGTCGACCATCACCACGAAGTCGGTGATGGCGGGGGAGTAGACCGCGCCGCCCGCACAGGGGCCGAGGACGAGGGAGATCTGCGGGATGACGCCGGAGGCGTGGGTGTTGCGCCGGAAGATCTCCCCGTACAGGCCGAGCGAGGTGACGCCCTCCTGGATGCGCGCGCCGCCGGAGTCGTTGATGCCGATGACCGGGCAGCCGGTCTTCAGCGCCCAGTCCATGACCTTGACGATCTTCTCGCCGAAGACCTCGCCGAGCGCGCCGCCGAACACGGTGAAGTCCTGCGAGAAGACGGCCACCGGACGGCCGTCCACGGTGCCATGGCCGGTGACGACGCCGTCGCCGTAGGGGCGGTTCCGCTCCAGGCCGAAGTTGGTCGAGCGGTGCCGGGCCAGCTCGTCCAGCTCGACGAAGGAACCCTCGTCCAGCAGCAGTTCGATGCGCTCACGCGCGGTCAGCTTGCCCTTGGCGTGCTGTTTCTCCACCGCACGCGCCGAGCCGGCGTGGGTCGCCTCGTCGATACGGCGGCGCAGGTCCGCCAGCTTGCCCGCAGTGGTGTGGATGTCGATCTCCGGCTCGGCCATGGGAGGCGGCTCTCCTGCTCTCGTCGGGTCGTGCTGAGGGTGTGACGTGACTGGCGAGTAATACTGTTTTCGTAGCGTAACCGCGTGGATGCTGCCCGGTCAGTGCGGCGTTGGCCACACTCCACTCCCAGGGTCCGCCTTCCCGGCCGCCGCGTCGTCCCGGACCCGGACGGGCCGCGTCCACGGCGATCCGGAGGGCAGACCCTAGGCTGGACACATGACCTCGAACCGCTGGTCCGACCTGGAGCGACCGCCGCTCAACGCGGCCGCCCTGCGCCGCGCGATCGTCACCCCCGACAGCCTGTGGACCGACCTGGACGTGGTCGGCTCCACCGGTTCCACCAACAGCGACCTGGGCGCCCGGGCCCGGGAGGGCGCCGCGCAGGGCGCGGTTCTGGTCGCCGAGGAGCAGTCCGCGGGGCGCGGCCGCCTGGACCGCCAGTGGCAGGCCCCCGCCCGCTCCGGGCTCTTCTTCTCCGTGCTGCTGCGGCCGACCGCCGTCCCGCCCCGGCGCTGGGGCTGGCTGCCGCTGCTGGCCGGCGTGGCGACGGCCACCGCCGTGGCGCGGACGGCGGGCGTCGACACCGGGCTGAAGTGGCCCAACGACGTGCTCGTCACAGTCGGCGGCGAGGAGCGCAAGACCGGCGGCATCCTCGCCGAGCGCGTCGGCGACGACGCCGTGGTGATCGGCATCGGCCTCAATGTCACGCTCCGCGAGGAGGAGCTGCCCGTCCCCGCCGCGGGCTCGCTCGCGCTCGCCGGGGCGAAGGGCACCGACCGCGATCCGCTTCTGCGCGCGGTGCTGCGTTCGCTCGCCGACTGGTACGGCGAGTGGCTGCGCGCCGACGGCGACCCGGCCGCCTCCCGGCTGCAGCAGGCGTACGCCGCCGGCTGCGTGACGCTCGGCCGCACCGTGCGCGCCGAACTCCCGGGCGGGGGCGAGGTCAGCGGGCGCGCGGTGGCCGTCGACGACGACGGGCGGCTGGTCGTCGCGACCGCGGAGGGCGAGCGGGCGGTCGGCGCCGGCGACGTCGTCCATGTACGCCCGGCGGGAGAGTGAGCCAGGACACACCTGCCGTATTGTTGAGGCGGCAGCCTCCGACGCGGTGATCGGAAGGGCCGGTGCGCAGGGACTCAGGAGGGGGCGGGCGGTGACCGTGGACGACGCGAGCGGCCTCCCGCCGCACGAGGAGCCGGGCGAGCCACACGGCGGGCAGCCGGAACCCGACGAGCGCGAAGAGCCCGAGGAACGGGGCGGATCCGCCCGCGCGCACGCCGTCGAGGAGGACCCGATCGCGCTCCGCCTGGAGCACTTGATCCTCGGCTCCGGACGGCACTACACACCCTTTCAGGCGGCCCGCAGCGCCGGCGTCTCCATGGACCTCGCCGCCCGGTTCTGGCGCGCGATGGGCTTCGCCGACATCGGCCAGGCACGCGCGCTGACCGAGGCCGACGTCCTGGCGCTGCGGCGCCTGGCCGGCATGGTCGAGGCCGGGCTGATCAGCGAGAGCACGGCGATCCAGGTCGCCCGGTCCACCGGTCAGACCACGGCCCGGTTGGCCGAGTGGCAGACCGACTCGTTCCTGGAGGAGCTCACCGAGCCGCCCGAACCCGGCATGACCCGGGGCGAGGTGGCCTATCCGCTGGTCGAGCTGCTGCTGCCGGAGCTGGAGGAGTTCCTGACGTACGTGTGGCGCCGGCAGCTCGCCGCGGCCACCAGCCGGGTCGTCCGCTCCGACGACGAGGAGGCCGTGGACCGCCGGCTCGCGGTCGGCTTCGCGGACCTCGTCGGCTTCACCCGGCTCACCCGCCGGCTGGAGGAGGAGGAACTCGGCGAGCTGGTCGAGGCGTTCGAGACCACGGCCGCCGACCAGGTGGCCGCGCACGGCGGCCGGCTCATCAAGACCCTCGGCGACGAAGTGCTGTTCGTCGCGGACGACGCCGGCACGGCCGCCGAGATCGGCATACGGCTCATCGAGACGATGAACGGCGACGAGACGATGCCGGCGCTGCGCGTCGGCATGGCCTTCGGCACCGTCACCACCCGCATGGGCGACGTCTTCGGCACCACGGTGAACCTGGCGAGCCGGCTGACCTCGATAGCGCCCCGGGACGCGGTGCTCGTCGACGGCGAGCTGGCGCAGGCGCTCGTCGCGGCGGGCGAGGCACCCGAGTCGGAGGCGGAGATCGCGCCCGGGTCGGAGGAGAAGTACCGCTTCGGGCTGCAGCCCATGTGGCGGCGGCCGGTGCGCGGTCTCGGCGTGGTCGAGCCCTGGCTGCTGAGCCGCCGGGGCGGCTGAGCGGGCGCGCCCACTACGCTGGCCGTCGACGGTTCACGATCGTTAACGGCGACCCGGAGGTGGCGGCGCGATGGCCGAGCAGCGGTTTGGCGAGTGGGTGGCGGTACGCAGGCACGGTGACGCCGGGCGGGTGGCGGAACTGGTGCTGGACCGGCCCAAGGCGATGAACGCCATCTCGACGGACATGGCCCGGGCGGTCACCGAGGCGTGCGAGGCGCTGTCCGGCGACCGGTCGGTGAGCTGCGTCGTGCTCACCTCGACCCACGAGCGGGCGTTCTGCGTGGGCGCCGACCTCAAGGAGCGCAACTCCTTCACCGACGCCGACCTCGGGCGGCAGCGCCCGTACACGCGGGCCGCCTACACGGCCGTGCTGGAGCTGGCGATGCCGTCGGTGGCCTCGGTGCACGGCTTCGCCCTCGGCGGCGGCTACGAGTTGGCGCTGGCGTGCGACGTGATCGTCGCGGACCCGACGGCGGTCGTGGGGCTGCCGGAGGTCACGGTGGGTGTGATCCCCGGCGGCGGCGGCACGCAGCTGCTGCCGCGCCGGGTGGGCGCGGCACGGGCGGCGCAGCTGATCTTCACCGGGCGCCGGGTGCCCGCCGCGGAGGCGCTGGCGCTGGGCCTGGTGGACGTGCTCGCGGAGGAGGGCCAGGACCGCATGGAGGCGCTCGCGCTGGCCGCGCGGATCGCCGCGAACTCGCCGGTGGGCCTGCGGGCGGCCAAGCGGGCGATGCGGCTGGGCCAGGGCACGGACCTGCGGACCGGGCTGGACGTCGAGGACGCCGCCTGGCGCACGGTCGCCTTCTCCGGGGACCGCGCCGAGGGCGTCGCGGCGTTCAACGAGAAGCGCGACCCGGTGTGGCCGGGTGAGTGATTGAGGCGGAAAACGACCGTGCCGCCGGTGTGTAACGTGCGGGGCCGTGCGAACGTCGCAAACTGGTAAAAAGTTCTGCTGCGACAGGAGACGGGCGCATGAACGGCACCGGCGGGGACGCTCGACTGCGCGCCGTCGCCGAACTCGCGCGGGCGGTGGCGGCGGCGAAGTCGCCCATGGAGGCGGCCGTCGCCGCCGCGTCCTCGGCGCGGGTCGCGCTCGGCGGTTCCATGTCGGCGATCTCCCGCTGGGAGCGCGACCGGGGACGGCTGCGGGTCCTGGTCAACGACGGGGACCTGGCGCCCGGCGAGGAACCGCAGCCCGCCGAGGAGGTGTACTCGGTCGCGGACTTCCCGGAGATCGTGGAGTTCCTGCACGCCAAGTGGACCGAGGGCGGCGAGCCGCACGCCTGGATCGAGACCGCCGAGGGTTCCGCGGAGGGCCGCGGCGGCGCCTACTGCCACCAGCGGGTGGCCACGCTGCGGCGGCGCGGCCGCACCTCCTGCGTCGTCGCCCCGATCCTGCTGCACGGGCTCGCCTGGGGCGAGCTGTACGTGGCCCGGGGAGCGGGGCGGCCGGTCTTCGACCGGGACGACGCCGAGTTCGCGACCGTGCTCGCGACGCTCACCGCGGCCGGGATCGCCCAGACGGAGCGGCTGGCCGAGGTGCGCCGACTGGCCTTCAGCGACCCGCTCACCGGGCTGGCCAACCGCCGGGCGGTCGACCAGCGGCTGGAGGAGGCGGTGGAACGGCACCGGGCCGACGGGACCCCGGTGAGCCTGGTGGTCTGCGACCTCAACGGGCTCAAGCGGGTCAACGACCAGCTCGGGCACGCGGTCGGCGACCGGCTGCTGGTCGGCTTCGGCTCCGTGCTGTCGCTGTGCGGGGCCGCCCTGGAGGGCAGCCTGGTGGCGCGGCTGGGCGGCGACGAGTTCTGCCTGCTCTCGGTCGGGCACCGCGCGGAGGAGGTCGTGGCGGTCGCCGAGGAGCTGTGCGTGCGCACCAAGTGGCTGGGGCTGGGCGACGGGGTCGCGGTCGGGGTGGCGTCCACGGACGCCGAGATCGGCGTGGTGACCTCGGGGCGCCGTCTGTTCCGGCTGGCGGACGCGGCCCAGTACCGGGCGAAGGCCCTGCACTCGGTGGAGCCGGTGGTCGCCGGGCGCGGGGCGCCCGAGGATCCGGTGGTCCGGCTCGCCGACCAGCCCGCGGGCCACGACGTGGAGCGGCGCCGCTTCCGGGGGCGGGGCTGAGCGGCCGCCGGGCGGCCCGGCGGCCGCGGACCGTGGGCAGGGGAGCGGGCCGCGGGACCGGGCCCGGTGGGTGCGGAGCGGCCGCGCGGAAGAGGCCCGTCCGGCACGTGACAGGTAGCGATTCAGTCCGTAGGGTTCGTGAATATGAGTATGCATAACGTGGTGATCGGGGCCCACGGGGTCGCGGCGGAGGACGTGCTGGCGGTGGCCCGCGGCGGTGCGCGGGTCGAACTGTCTGCGGAGGCGCTGACCGGGATCGCCGCGGCGCGCGAGGTCGTGGAAGCCCTGGCGGCGAAGCCGGAGCCGGTGTACGGCGTGTCGACGGGCTTCGGCGCGCTCGCGGTGCGGCACATCAGCCCAGAGCTGCGTGCGCAGCTCCAGCGCAGCCTGGTGCGCTCGCACGCCGCCGGCATGGGCCCGCGGGTGGAGCGCGAGGTGGTGCGCGCGCTGATGTTCCTGCGGCTGAAGACGCTGGCCTCCGGTCGTACCGGTGTCCGTCCCGTCGTCGCCGAGACGATGGCCGCGCTGCTCAACGCCGGCATCACGCCCGTCGTCCACGAGTACGGCTCCCTGGGCTGCTCGGGCGACCTGGCGCCGCTGTCGCACTGCGCGCTGGTCCTGATGGGCGAGGGCGAGGCCGAGGGCCCCGACGGCGTCGTGCGCCCCGTCCCGGAGCTGCTGGCCGAGCACGGCATCGAGCCCGTCGAGCTGCGCGAGAAGGAGGGCCTTGCCCTCATCAACGGCACCGACGGCATGCTCGGCATGCTCGTCATGGCCATCGACGACCTGCGCCGGCTGTTCACCGCCGCCGACGTCACCGCCGCGCTCTCGATGGAGGCGCTGCTGGGCACCGACAAGGTGCTCGCGCCCGAGCTGCACGCGATCCGCCCGCACCCCGGCCAGGCGGCCAGCGCCGAGAACATGCGCCGTGTGCTCGCCGGCTCCGGGCTCACCGGGCACCACCAGGACGACGCGCCGCGGGTGCAGGACGCGTACTCGATCCGCTGCGCCCCGCAGGTGGCCGGCGCGGGCCGGGACACCGTGGCGCACGCCATGACGGTGGCCGACCGCGAGCTGGTCTCCGCCGTCGACAACCCGGTCGTCCTCCCCGACGGCAGGGTCGAGTCCAACGGCAACTTCCACGGCGCGCCCGTCGCCTACGTGCTGGACTTCCTGGCCATCGCCGCGGCCGACCTCGGCTCGATAGCGGAGCGGCGCACCGACCGGCTGCTGGACAAGAGCCGTTCGCACGGCCTGCCGGCCTTCCTGGCCGACGACCCGGGCGTGGACTCCGGCCTGATGATCGCGCAGTACACGCAGGCCGCGCTGGTCAGCGAGAACAAGCGGCTCGCGGTGCCCGCGTCGGTGGACTCCATCCCGTCCTCGGCGATGCAGGAGGACCACGTCTCGATGGGCTGGTCGGCCGCCCGCAAGCTGCGGCAGGCGGTGGACAACCTGGCCCGGATCATCGCGGTCGAGCTGATGGCGGCGTCGCGTGGCGTCGAGCTGCGCGTGCAGGGCAGCGAGGTGCTGGTGGCCGCCCCGGCGACCCAGGCGGTGCTGAAGGCGGCGCGCGAGGCGGGAGTGGGCGGCCCCGGTCCGGACCGCTTCCTGTCCCCGGACCTGGCGGCGGCGTACGACTTCGTGCGCGGCGGCGGTCTGGTGGCGGCGGCCGAGTCGGTGACCGGCCCGCTCGCCTGATCCCGGCCCCGTCCCGGCCTTCGGGCCGGGACGGGGTGGACACGGCCTAGTACACGTCGCGGGTGCGGCGGCTCGCGTTGATCACGAGAGCCGCGCCCAGGCCGAGGAAGGCGGTTCCGCCGACCAGGTACGGCGTGGTGTCCACGCTTCCCGTGTCGGCGAGGTGCTGCCCCCCACCGGTGCCCGACCCGGTGGTGGTGGCGGTGGAAACGGACGACTGCGTGCCCGTGTTCGCCGTGTGCTCGGCACTGGCGGACGCGTTGGGCACGAAGTACAGGGCGCCGAGGACGGCGGCCGCCGTGATGGCGACGAAGGCGGGCGGACGGTGCGAGGTCAACGGATCCCCCAGCGGTTGCGGCGACTTGACCGTGAAAGCAGATGGTAGTGAGACAACCGCCGCGGAGGGAAGTTCGACCCCGGAACCGGAGCTTCCACGGGTTCCCGGAGGGCAGCCGCGGGTATCCTTCGGCGCCGGAAGCGGACTGCCTGCGCAACGGGGGCCGTTCCCCCGCATACGCTCCGTCACATGAGCACTACTGACATCCCCACCGGGGAGAGCGGGCCGCGCTACGTGCGGCTCCAGGTGGAGCTGGTCCTGGAGATCACCGGGTCCGGCGAGCTGACCGACGCCGCGCTGGACCAGATCGGCGGCGACGAGTACATGCCGGACGACGAGCGGCAGCACGCCGAGGCGTCGGTGCGGCAGGACGAGTCGGAGGCGCTGGCGTACCTGGTCGATCCCTTCGACCTGGTCACCAGCGTGCCGGGGATCGAGCTGGTGCAGGCGTCCTGGTCCTGCGCCCACACCGAGTACGACCCCGACTCCGACGAGTGGGACCTCTACGACGACGAGGCCGACGACGAGGCGGACGACGAGGCGGACGAGGAAGTCGACGAGGAAGCCGACATCGACGAGGAGGAACCGCGGGGGCGCTGAACGCGTCTTCGCCAGTGCGTGACTCACTTGCCCCGGGCCCCTCACGGGTCCGGGGTTTCGCACGGGCCGCGAGACCGCGCCCATGTCACGTGCGTCACGCACGTGTTCTTCCCCACACTTCCCGATGTGGGGGAACGGACCAAAGACCCTGGCAGTTCCTGGACGTACGAGTGAGGCTCGATCGAGGGCCGTGGCCTGCGACGCAAGCGGGCCGGGGGAAACGCGTACCGGACGACATTGGAGATCTGTGTGAAGCGCGCCGAGACCGGCACAGCCACCGACACGAAGCTCTCTCGCAAGCGGCGAGCCGGGCTGGCAGCTCTGGCGCTGCTCGCCGTCGGGGCGATCACGCTGACCGCCTGCGGGGGAGACAAGGCGGGCAGTGCCGGTTCCGACAACAACGCCAAGTCGCAGGCCTCGGTCGACGAGCAGGCGGCCAAGGACGCGTCGGACGCCCGAATATCGATCACCCCGAAGACCGGCGCCGACAACGTCAGCATCAACACCGGCGCCAAGGTGCAGGTGGCCGAAGGCGAGCTGACCAGCGTCACCATGACCTCGGTCGCCGACGGCTCCGACGTGGAGGGCACGATCTCCGCGGACGGTGCGAGCTGGGCCCCCAATGCCCCGCTCGAGCGGGCCACGAAGTACAAGATCGCCGCCCAGGCGGAGGACGGCAAGGGCCGCAAGGCCGCCGAGAACTCCACCTTCACCACCGTGAGCCCCGAGCACAGCTTCATCGGCTACTACACGCCCGAGAACGGCCAGACCGTCGGCGTGGGCATGCCGGTCTCGATCAACTTCACCAAGGCGATCGAGGACAAGAAGGCCGTGCAGTCGGCGATCGCGGTGAGCTCCAGCAGCGGCCAGGAGGTCGTCGGCCACTGGTTCAACTCCACCCGGCTCGACTTCCGCCCCGAGGCCTACTGGCAGGCCGGCTCCACTGTCACCCTGAAGCTGAACCTGGACGGTGTCGAGGGCGCCGACGGCGTCTACGGCGTCCAGGAGAAGACCGTCAGCTTCAAGATCGGCCGCAGCCAGGTCTCCACGGTCGACGCCTCCACCCACCGGATGAAGGTCGTCCGCGACGGCAAGGTCGTCCGCAACATCCCGATCTCCGCCGGCTCCGACGAGAACACCACCTACAACGGCCAGATGGTGATGTCGGAGAAGTTCACCGAGACCCGGATGAACGGCGCCACCGTCGGCTTCACCGACGACGACGGCAAGGGCGAGTACGACATCAAGGACGTGCCGCACGCCATCCGCCTGACCACGTCCGGCACCTTCATCCACGGCAACTACTGGGGTGCCGACTCGGTGTTCGGCAGCGTCAACACCAGCCACGGCTGCGTCGGCCTGAACGACACCAAGGGCGCCAAGGACACCTCCACCGACGCCTACTGGTTCTACAACAACTCGATCGTCGGCGACGTCGTGATCGTGAAGAACTCCAAGGACAAGACCGTCGACCCGGCGAACGGCCTCAACGGCTGGAACATGAGCTGGAGCGCCTGGAAGGCCGGCAGCGCGGTCTGAGACCGCTCCCGCCCCGAACGGTGACAGGGGCCCGGAACCTCACGGTTCCGGGCCCCTGCGGCGTTCCCGGCGCCTTTCGCGGGCGGGCCGTCAGTTCTTCGTGCCGTCCACGATGACCGGGGAGCCGTTCGCGTTCGTGCCGCAGGGCACCGCGTACACGGGGTGGGACTTCGCGGCCTCGCGGTAGGCGTCCAGGCACTGGTTGTAGAGCACCTTGTCGCTCAGCGACTTGGCGATGATCCGGTTGGCGCTCGCGATGCCCTCCGCCTCGATCCGCTTGCGCTCCGCCTCCGCCTTGGCCGTCCTGGCCGCCTCGACGGCCCGCTCGGTGGCCTGCTGCTGCTGGATCTTCTTGTCGATCTGCTCCTGCAGCTGCTCCGAGGGCCGCACGTTGCGCAGGTTCACCGCGGCGACGTCGATGCCGCGCGGGGCGAGGCGCTGCTTGATCAGGGAGTCGATCTCCGAGCCGATCAGCTCACGGGCGGAGGCGTACCCCTCCTCGCTGGTGTGCCTGGCGAAGACGTTGCGGATGATCTCGCGGCTGTCCGGCATCACCAGCCGCGACTGGATGGCCTCCTCGTTGCCGGCCAGCCGGTAGAGCTCGACGGCGTTGGCGGGCACCACGGCCCACTTGATGGTGACGTCGGCGTAGAGCACGCCGCCCTGCGAGGAGCGGACCTCGACCACGTCCTTGTCGTGCAGGTCGAGGTCGACCGGGCGCGTGGAGAACGACGTGACGTCGGTGAACGGCGACCTGAAGTGGATGCCGGAGGTCAGCGGCGAGCCGACCTTGCCGAAGGTCACCGGGACGCCGACCTCGTAGGCGCTGACGACGTGGACGCAGGCGAAGACGCCGGCCAGCACGCCCGCCAGGGCGCTGAGCGCCGCTCCCAGCTTCCAGCCGCCGGAGCTCTGGCCCCGGGCGACGAAGAACAGCACGACCGCCGCCACGAGCAGCAGGATGGACAGCACGAACACAGGGATCCCCCTCATGAGCACGGACCGGCGCCGCCCCCCCCGGCCGCGCCGCGCAGCGCAGCGTAACGGCCGGGGGCGACGGCTCGGTGCGCCGCGTGACGAGCTGTTGCGAGGCTGTTGCGAGGGTGTCGCCGGGCTGTCCGGGGGGTTACCGCGAGCGCAGCGCCTGCGGGTCGTCCAGGACGGCGCGCACCACGCTGTACGCCGCGCCGAGCAGCACGCCCTCGCGGCCCAGCCGGGACACCCGCACGGCGTCCGCCCGCCATTGACGGTCCGTCACGCGTCGGCCCAGCTCGCGCTCGACGGCCGAGCGCAGCCACGGCGCCAGCGAGGCGAGCGTGCCGCCCAGCACGACGGCCTGCGGGTCCAGCAGGTTCACCGCGCCGCTCAGCGCGATCCCGAAGGCCTGTCCGGCGGCCGCCAGCGCCTTGAGCGCCGCCGGGTCCTCCTGCGTTGCGGCCGCCTGGAGCGCCTTGAGCGCGTCCGGTCGCTCCGGGGCGATGCCGGCGGCGCGCAGCACGGCCTCCTCGCCCGCGTACTGCTCCAGGCAGCCGCGCGCCCCGCAGGAGCAGCGCGGGCCCGTCGGGTGCACGGGCACATGGCCGAGCTCCCCGGCGAAGCCGCGCGCCCCGCGGAACAGCCGGCCGTCGACGACCAGCGCCGCGCCGATGCCGATCTCCGCCGAGACGTGCACGAAGTCGGTGACGCCCTCGTGGCCGCCCAGCCAGAGTTCGGCCAGGGCACCGAGGTTGGCCTCGTTCTCGACGGTGACCGGGACGGGGGAGGCGGCGAGGCCGCTGCCCCCGGACCGCTCGAACCAGCCCGCGGCGTCGACGTCCTCCCAGCCGAGGTTCGGCGCCCGCATCACGACCTGCCGGTCCCGGCCGACCAGGCCCGGCACGGCGAGCGTCAGCCCGGCCGGGGCCAGGCCGGCGGCCCGCGCCTCCCGCCGCACCTCGGCGACGAGCGCCGCGAGTTCGCGCAGCACCTCCGGTGCCGGGCGGCCGCGGTTGTCCGCCTCGACGCGGGCCCGGGCGCGCACGGTGCCGCGCAGGTCGACCGCGACGGCGGCCAGGTGGTCCACCCCGACCTCCGCGCCGAGGCCGGCGGGACCGGTGTCGTTCAGCGCCAGGGCGGTGCCCGGGCGGCCGACCGTGCCGGGGCGCTGGGTGCCCAGCTCCACGAGCAGGCCGGTCGCCAGCAGCTCGTCGACCAGGGTCGACACGGTGGCCCGGGTCAGGCCGACCTCAACGGCGACGGCCGCGCGGGAGACCTCGCCGTGGTCCGCCACGGCTCGCATCACCAGCGCCAGATTCCGCCGCCGCAACCCTGCCTGCGACCCCGGCCGTTCCGCCACGCCCCGGTCCCCTTCCGTGCTCGTCCGTCATCCGTCCTGGTCAACGTCCTGCCCCCACCCTCGCACGCCCCGCCCGCCGGACGGGCGACGGGCCCCGGGCGAGGCGAGCGGCTCACCGCACGTCGAACGCGTCGGCCAGCGCCGTCGCGAGGCGGTCGAGCGCGGCGTCGTCGCGCGGGACGGGGTCGTAGGAGGGACCGGCCGTGGTGTCCCAGCGGCGGGCGACGGCCTGCGGGGTCTCCCCGGTGAGCAGCCCGGCGGCCTGCGCGGCCGCGCCCAGCGCGACCAGCTCCTCCGCGACGGGGATCCGTACGGCCCGCCCCGACAGGCGCCGTACGGTCTCCCGCCACGCGGTGCCGCGGGCGCCGCCGCCGATGAGCAGCAGCGGCTCGTCCGAGCCGGTGCCGTCGACCGCGAGCACCTGGTCGAGGGCGGTGAGCAGGGCGTACGCCGCGCCGTCGTAGGCGGCCTGGAGGATCTGCCCCGGGGTGGTGTCGTGCCGCAGCCCGGTGAGCAGGCCGGAGGCGTAGGGCAGGTTCGGGGTGCGCTCGCCGTCGAGGAACGGGAGCAGCACCGTGCTGCCGCCCGCCTCGACCGCCTCGCGGTCCAGGGAGAGCAGCCCCGCGATCTTGTCGACGGCCAGGGTGCAGTTGAGGGTGCAGGCCAGCGGCAGCCAGTCGCCGTGCCCGCCCGCGAAACCGGCCACGATGCCGGTGGGGTCGGTGGGCCGGGTGGTGGCGGGGGTGTAGACGGTGCCGGAGGTGCCGAGGCTGAGCGCGGGCTGGCCGGGGAGGAGCCCCAGGCCCAGGGCGGCGGCGGCGTTGTCGCCGGTGCCCGCGCCGACCAGGACGCCCTCGCGCAGCGGCAGCCCGGGCAGGGTGACGCCGGCGGCCTCGCCGGGGCCCAGGACCCGGGGCAGCAGGGCCGGGTCGAGGCCGATCTCGGCGAGCAGTGCCTCGTCGTACGTCTCGGTGTCCGTGGCCCACCAGCCGGTGCCGGAGGCGTCGCCCCGGTCGGTGACGCCGGCGCCGCCGAGCCGCTCGGTGAGGAAGTCGTGCGGGAGGCGGACGGCCGCGGCGGCCTTGGCCGTCTCGGGCTCGTGCTCGGTGAGCCAGGCCCACTTGGTCACGGTGAAGCTCGTGCCGGGCACGCTGCCGAAGCGCCGCGCCCAGTGCGCGGCGCCGTGCCGCTCCACCAGGGCGTCGGCCTGCGGCGCGGACCGCACGTCGTTCCAGAGCAGGGCCGGCCGCAGGGGCCGGCCGACCGCGTCGAGGACGACCAGGCCGTGCTGCTGGCCGCCCACGGAGACGGCGTCGGCGCGCTCCGCGTACGGCCCGATCTGGGCGAGGGCGGTGCCGAGCGCGCGCCACCACACCTCGGGGTCGGTCTCGCGGCCCGCGCCCTCACTGACCGTGTGCCGGGCCTGTCCTCTGGCCAGTACCTCGCCCGTCTCCACGTCGACTGCGAGCACCTTGGTCGACTGGGTGGAGCTGTCCACACCCAGCGCGATCGGTCCGTTACCCATCCTGCGGCTCCCTTCACAAAGCGGCGATGGCATATTAATTTGTTCAGTGGTCTTACGAATAGGAGCCGCCGCGATGAGTTTCACCCCCACCCCCGAGGACAAGTTCACCTTCGGTCTCTGGACCGTCGGCTGGCAGGGCCGCGACCCCTTCGGCGACGCGACCCGCCCCGCCCTCGACCCCGTCGAGAGCGTCAACCGACTGGCCGAGCTCGGTGCGTACGGCGTCACCTTCCACGACGACGACCTGATCCCCTTCGGCTCGGACGACACCGCGCGCGAGGGCCACATCAAGCGGTTCCGCCAGGCCCTGGACGCCACCGGCCTGAAGGTGCCGATGGCCACCACCAACCTCTTCACGCACCCGGTCTTCAAGGACGGCGGCTTCACCGCCAACGACCGCGAGGTGCGGCGCTTCGCACTCCGCAAGACCATCCGCAACATCGACCTCGCCGCCGAGCTGGGCGCCAAGGTCTACGTCGCGTGGGGCGGCCGCGAGGGCGCCGAGTCCGGTGCCGCCAAGGACGTGCGGGTCGCCCTCGACCGCTTCAAGGAGGCCTTCGACCTCCTCGGCGAGTACGTCATCGAGCAGGGCTACGACATCCGCTTCGCCATCGAGCCCAAGCCGAACGAGCCGCGCGGCGACATCCTGCTGCCGACCATCGGCCACGCGCTGGCGTTCATCAACGAGCTGGCCCACCCCGAGCTCGTCGGCCTCAACCCCGAGGTCGGCCACGAGCAGATGGCCGGGCTGAACTTCCCCCACGGCATCGCCCAGGCGCTGTGGCACGGCAAGCTCTTCCACATCGACCTCAACGGCCAGACCGGCATCAAGTACGACCAGGACCTGCGCTTCGGCGCCGGCGACCTGCGCTCCGCGTTCTGGCTGGTCGACCTGCTGGAGACGGCCGGCTACGAGGGCCCGCGCCACTTCGACTTCAAGCCCCCGCGGACCGAGGACATGGACGGCGTGTGGGCGTCCGCCGCCGGCGGCATGCGCAACTACCTCATCCTCAAGGAGCGCGCCGCCGCGTTCCGCGCCGACCCGGCCGTGCAGGAGGCGCTGAAGGCCTCCCGCCTGGACCAGCTGGCGCAGCCGACCCTCGGCGAGGGCGAGACCCTGGCCGGCCTGCTCGCCGACCGCGGCGCCTACGAGGAGTTCGACGCCGACGCCGTCGCGACCCGCGGGTCCGCCTTCGAGCAGCTGGACCAGCTCGCCATGGACCACCTGCTCGGCACCCGCTGAGACCGCGGGAAACAGGGTTGCCGCCGGGTCCGTCCCGGCGGCACCCTGCGGGGGTGATCGAACTGCGCGTGCTCACCCCCGACGACTGGCCGCTCTGGCGCGAGCTGCGGCTCGCCGCGCTTGCTGACGCGCCGCACGCCTTCGGCGCCCGGCTCGCCGACTGGCAGGGCGACGGCGACCGCGAGGAACGCTGGCGCGACCGGCTCGCCCTGCCCGGCTCGTACAACCTGGTCGCGCTCGTCGACGGCAGGCCCGGCGGCATGGCCAGCGGCGTCCCCGGCGAACTGCCGGACAGCGCCGAACTGATCTCCATGTGGGTGGCGGGCGAGGCCCGCGGCCGGGGCGTCGCCGACCTGCTGATCCGGGCCGTCGAGGAGTGGGCCCGGGGCACGGCGGGCGCCGCCCTGCTCCATCTCGCCGTCGCGGAGGGCAACGCGGTGGCGACGGCGCTCTACGTGCGCAACGGCTTCGCGGACGACGGGGGGCCCGGCGGGGTCATGCCGGACGGCCGGCCGGAGCGCGTCATGACGAAGCGGCTCGCGGCGGCGTAGCGTTCCCGCGGATCACCGGGCGAAGGCCTCCGGGGCCGGGCCCGGTCCGGGGAGGATCTCGTCGAGACCCGCTGCCCAGGACGATGCGGCTGACCTTCAGGCCGGTGCGGCCGAGGTGTGTGTACCTCATCGGGTACCGGCGAACGCCTTCGAGCGGGCTCACGGCACGGGCGTTCCCGGCGGGGGCCGGGGGTTCGGGCGTGACGGCGTCATGCCGCTTCGGCCAGGCACTCCCGGCAGGTGGCCGGGGCGTGCCCGCGGAAGGGGCGCTCGCAGGAGTCGCAGGCCTGCCAGGGGACGGCCGCTCGGGGCGGCGGCGCGGCGGCGGGCGGCTCCCATGCGCGCAGGCGGTGGGCGAGCAGGCCGGCCGGACGGTGGGTCAGGGTGGAGGGCAGGTCCGCGGCGAGGGCCTCGGCGATGCGCCGGGGCTCGGCACCGAGGCGGAGCCACGCGGCGACACCGGGGGACAGGCGGGCGATGTCGCGCCGGGAGAGCAGCAGGCGGGAGTCGCGCACGCGGAGGGAGGCGAGGACGGCCTCGGCGGCTTCGCCGAGGGCGTCCTCACCGAGGGCGTGCGCGCCGGGAGCCGTGTCCGGCACGGCCTCCTGGGCTGCGCCGGGGGCTTCCTCGGAGGCTTCGGCCGGGGCGGGTCCGGGTGCGGGTGCGGGCGCGGCTGCGGGGCCGTCCGGCGCCGCCGGTGTGTCCGCCCTCGGCACGTCGTGGACATAGGTCCGGGTGCGGATCCGCCCGTTCTCCTCGCGCACCACGACCCGCTCCAGGAATCCCTCCGCCTCCAGCTCGTTCAGCGCCCGGGCGAGTCGCTCCCTGCTCTCCGTGAAATGCGCGCGCAGCGCGTCGATGCTGACGGGCACGCCGTCCGGGACGGAGAGGAGATAGGCGCCGACGCCGACCGTGACCGCGCTGCCCGGGCGCTGGGCGAGGCGGTTGGAGAGGATCGTGAAGTTCGCCGTGAGGCGGCGGCGTACGTGGACCACGCCGGCCGCCGGAGTCCCGGCGCGGGTGCCTGAGGGCGCACTAGAATGGGTGTCAGCCATGGGGAAGGGTTGTCTTCCTTAACTGGTCAGGCCCCGGCCGGGATTGCCGTCCCCGCCGGGGCCGTCGTGTATGCGGTGTCGTCTGCGGCGACCATACCGCCCCTTCCCCGCATGCTCGGCCCATATCACCTGATCAGGTGATGGGTTGGGGCAGGGGGGAGTCCCAGTCCTTCTCAAGACGGTCCTTGAGGGGTCCGCTGCGCCACCGGCCCCCGGCCGCCGCCATCCCGTACCGGACCACCGGCCCCCGGCCGCCGCCATCCCGTACCGGACCACCGGCCCCCGGTGCTCCGGCGTCCGGTGCGTTCCGCCCCGGACCCGCGGCGGGGGGGAGGTGCCCCGCCGTGCCGCTCAGGCCGCCTGACCGTCCACGACGCCCCTGGCGAAGTCCGCTCGCAGCCGGGCGAGTTCGGGGTCCGGCACCGCGCGCGCCCAGGCGTCGGGAAGCCCGCGGACGGTGTGGTTCTTGGTGGTCGCGGCACTGTAGGTGGCCGTGCAGGTGAGCGACACGGTTCCGGAGGGCTTCATCTTCCGCTGGAAGGTGCAGGTCTTCACCTTGCGGCCGTCGAGGGTGATGGCGATGCTGATCTCCGCGTAGACGGGGTCGTCGGAGGCCTCCTCGTCGCCCAGGCCTTCGTAGACCGAGTTCTGGAGGGTGAACCGGGCCGTGCAACTGCTGTTGCCGCAGGGGGAGAAACGGGCCTTCCCCGTGGTGCTGAAGTTGACCGCCGGGTCGACGGCGGACTTCAGGGCGGAGAGGTCGCGGTCGTAGGCGGTCGTGAACGTCTCGCGATCGGCGCCGGTGAGCGCGCCGACCGTGGTGTCCAGGCCGTCGGGAAGGGGCAGCGGGCCCGAGGCGGCGGGGGAGTCGTCGGCGGCGAGGCGCAGCAGGGTGCGGGGGACGGAGTCGCTGATCCAGAAGCGGCCGTTGGCCGTGGTCAGCACCTTGACGGGCCGTCCGGCGACCCTGGAGGACGTGATGGCGTCCGGGCGTCCCCGGTCGGCGGCGTCCCGCAGCAGGTCGGAGACGTTGGCCGGGTCCAGAGGGGTCGTCAGGTCGTCGATCTCGGGCAGGTCGGCGGAGGAGTCCATCCAGCGGCCGTCGATCCGGTCGAGGAGGTCGCCCGCGTACCCGCGGTCCTTCCAGTACGCCTTGCCGGCCTTGGTCAGACGGTGGTCGTCGGTGGTCAGCAGCCGTACCGTGGCGCCCTCGTCCTGCAGCGAGCCGCGGCCCCAGCCGCCGGGCGTGGTCTGCAGGTCGAAGGGGGTGCTCGCCCCGCTGTCGAGGGCGAAGTCGCCCCGGTAGGCGACGACCTGGGTGTTGCTCATGGTCTCCGCGGCCTCCCGCAGCATGCGTTCGGCCTCGGCGGCCGGGTCCTTGGGCGCGGTCGCCGACGGGCCCTTGCCGTCGCCGGAGCCGTCACCGCCCCAGGGCGCCCATATGAGGAGGCCGGCGACCAGGGCCGCGGTGGCGAGCCCGGCCACGGCCAGCAGCGGGCCGCGTCGGCGGGGCGGAGTCGGGTGGCCGGGGTGCGGCGGGTACCAGGGCGCTCCCTGGTAGGCCTGGGGCTGCGGGGGATACGGCGGCGCCGGCGGGGGCGGCGGTCCGAAGCCCCCGCCCCCCGTGCCGCCGCCGGTTCCGTGACCGGGGCCCCAACCGCCGCCGCCCCACGGCGTTCCGTCCGTCATATGCGCGTCTCCCCACCTCGTGCGGCCACTCGTGCCCCCGCCGATGTCCCGCCGATGTCCCCGTCAGGACGTTCCCCGCCAGGCGCCGACTTCTGATCCGGCCCGCGTCCCCGCCCCGGCCTTCCGCACAGCCTCGGCAGGCCCGGCCCGTCGGGCGTACGGCCGGTCCAGGGCAAGGTACTGCAGTGGCCGCGGGGCCCCGGCGGAGGGGTTTCTCATGCGGCTCTCATCGGCCGCTCAGGCTCCCATCACGGCTGGTTCCTACGGTCGCGGCAGCGGGGTGGGAGGCATGGTCCTCCCCCCGCTTCCCGTTCTCCCGACCCGGCGAGGAATCGCATGTTCTTCACGTATCTCCGGCGCGAACTCCGACGCCGCAGAAAGGCGGCGCTCGTCATCGCGATGGGCCTCGCACTGGGCATCGCCCTGGTGATCACCGTCAACTCGGTGTCGGCCGGCATGACGCAGGCCCAGGGCAAGGTGCTGGAGTCGCTGTACGGCCTGGGCACCGACATGACCGTCACCAAGGCCGCCGACCCCGACTCGGCCTCCGCCGAACGGCCGCGCTTCCAGTTCGACGCGCGCGGCGACGAGAAGGAGCAGAGCAGCGACCGGGTCATGGTGCAGGGCTTCCAGTCGCTGAAGTCCTCGGTCGTCGACCAGGTCTCCGGGCAGAACGGGGTCAAGGACGCGGTCGGCGGGCTCAGCCTGGTCGTCATCAAGGTCAACGGACAGTTCCAGCGCGGTGAGTTCCAGCAGGCGCCGGGCAGCGGCAACCGGCAGCGTGGCGGCGGCGGCCAGCCGCAGGGCTCGGTGCGGGGCGGCGGCGCCAACTTCGACATCAACAACTTCACCGTCTTCGGCACGGACGTCGCGCACCCCGGCCTCGGCCCGCTGACCTCGTCGAAGATCACCTCGGGGAAGACCTTCACCAGCGCGCAGGGCAACGCCAAGGTCGCCGTGCTCGACAGCGCGTACGCGAAGCAGAAGAAGCTGACCGTCGGCAAGACGCTCACGATCTCCGGCACCAAGTTCGAGATCATCGGCATCGCGACCGCCGACAGCGGCTCCTCCTCCGCCAACGTCTACATCCCGCTCCAGCAGGCGCAGACGCTCGCGGACGCCAAGGACAAGGTCACCACGATCTACGTCCAGGCGAGCGACTCCCAGAAGATCGGCTCCGTCAAGTCCGCGATCCAGAAGAACGTCTCCGGCACGACGGTCACCACCTCCTCCGACCTGGCCTCGACCGTCTCCGGTTCGCTGTCCACGGCCTCGAACCTGGCGACCGACGTCGGCAAGTGGCTGTCCATCGCCGTCCTGATCGCCGCCTTCCTCGTCGCGGGGCTGCTGACCTCTTCCGCGGTCTCCCGCCGGGTGCGTGAGTTCGGCACTCTCAAGGCGCTGGGCTGGAAGAGCGGCCGGGTTACCCGCCAGGTCATGGGCGAGGCGATCGTCAACGGTCTGATCGGCGGCGCCCTGGGTATCGCCCTGGGCCTCGGCTGCGCCTACCTCATCACCACGATCAGCCCCACGCTGGACGCGACCGTCGGTGGCGGCGGGAGCGGCGGCGGAGGGGGCGGCCTCGGTGGCCCCGGTGGCTTCGGCGGCCCCGCCCGGCGCGCGGCCGGTGACGCCGTCGAGATCGCCCTCCAGGCGCCGGTCAGCGTCAACACCATCGTCCTGGCGGTGGTCCTGGCGGTCGCGGGCGGCCTGGTCGCCGGGACCTTCGGCGGCTGGCGGGCCTCGCGGCTGCGTCCCGCGGACGCCCTGCGCCGCGTCGAGTAGTCCGCACCCGCCCCCCGCCCTTCCCTTCAGGACTTCAGGAGTCACCTCATGTACAAGCTGAGCGGCGTGACCAAGCGCTACTCGCGCGGCAAGGACGTCGTGGACGCGCTGCGCGGCGTCGACCTCGTGATCGAGGACGGCGACCAGATCGTCATCCAGGGCCCGACCGGCGGCGGCAAGTCGACGCTGCTGCAGATGCTCGGGGGCCTGGACCGCCCGACCGAGGGTTCGGTGGAGCTGGACGGCACCGACCTGGCCCGGCTGAGCGAGGCCCGGCTGACCAAGGTCAGGTCGCAGAGCATCGGCATCATCTTCCAGAGCTTCAACCTGATCCCGACCCTGACCGCCCAGGAGAACGTCGAGACCGCCCTCGTCCCGCTGGGCGTCAGGGCCTCCGAACGCCGTACCCGCGCCGCCGAGGCCCTCGCCTCCGTCGGCCTCGGCGACCGACTGCACCACCTGCCCGGTGAGTTGTCGGGCGGTCAGCAGCAGCGCGTGGCGATCGCCCGGGCACTGGTGAAGCGTCCCAAGGTGCTGCTCGCGGACGAGCCCACCGGAGCCCTCGACGAGGGCACCCGCGACGAGATCCTCGCCCTGCTGGACGGGCTGTGGAAGGAGTACGGGCTGACCTTCGTCATGGTCACCCACGACTCGGCCGTCGCCCGGCGTGCGACCCGCGTCGCCACCATCAAGAAGGGCCGGGTCACCGTCACCGAGCGGACCCCCGCGGCCTGAGCACGCCGCGCCCCTCGCCCGCGGCTCCTGGCGCCTGTCGCCGGGGGCCGCCCGGCGTTCAGTCCGTGACGCCCAGGTCCTCGCGCATCAGGCGCTGCATCGTCCGCAGCAGCGGTTCGGCGTCCCTCAGGGCCTCCAGCGCGGTCCGCGGGCTCTCGCCGTCCGCGGCGAGGCCGCGGTCGAGGCGCTTGGCCGCGGCGTCCGCCGCCGCCAGGACCCGGTTGACGTCCCGCGAGGCCGCCAGGACGCGTTCCGGGACGATCATCTGCGCCTCGGCGTACCGGTCGCGGTAGTCGCGGCGGGACTCCTCGACGAGGTCCCGCTCCTCGGCGGTGTAGACCCCGTCCCTGATCCGGTGCAGGGCGTCCTTGAGCAGCGTGTGGAACTGCCGCGAGGCCCGGTTCATCGCCGTGTACGCCTCCCGCCGCTCCCCGAACCGGCGCAGCCGCTCCGTCTCGGCGGCCTCCGCCCGGCGCCGCCGGTCGTCGCCGCGCTGGGCGAGCACGGGCGCGAACAGGGTGCCGAGCACACCGACGACGGCGGTGATCATCGCGCCGAGCGTGGCATTCATGGTCCGCTTCCTATCCCGCCCGGCGGGACGGCGCAAGAGACGGACGGTCCCCGGGTGGTGTTTGTCGAAGCGCTTCGACACTTGTCTGGACAGGGATATCAAGGTCCCGGTAGCGTCAGTGTCGAAGCGCTTCGACACTTTCGGGGAAGACGGAGATCCGGATGGCCACACTCGCCGAGGTAGCCCGCCACGCCGGGGTCTCCGCCAGCACGGTCTCGTACGTCCTGAGCGGCAAGCGGTCGATCTCCGAGGGCACGCGCCGGAGGGTCGAACGGAGCATCCAGGAACTCGGCTACCACCCGCACGCCGGCGCGCGAGCGCTGGCCAGCAGCCGCTCGAACATCATCGCCCTCATGGTGCCGCTCCGTACAGACATGTACGTGCCCGTCATGATGGAGATCGCGATGGCCGTCGCCACGACGGCCCGTCAGCACGGCCACGACGTACTCCTGCTCACCGGCGAGGAGGGACCCACCGCGGTCCGCCGGGTCGCGGCCAGCGGACTCGCCGACGCGATGATCCTCATGGACGTCGAGCTGGAGGACGAGCGCATCCCGCTGCTGCGCGCCGGGGACCGGCCCGCCGTGCTCGTCGGCCTGCCCGCCGACACCGCCGGACTCACCTGCGTCGACCTCGACTTCGCCGCCACCGGCGCGCTCTGCGCCGACCACCTCGCCGACCTCGGCCACCGCTCCGTCGCCGTCGTCGGCGAGGCCGCCGCGGTCTACCAGCGTCACACCGGCTTCGCCGAACGCACCCTCCAGGGCCTGCGCTCCCGGGCCGCCGCCCGCGGCATCCGGCTCATCCACCGTCCCTGCGAGGGTGGTTACGAGTCCACCGCGGGCACCCTCTCCCGCATCTTCGAGGAACGGCCGGACACCACCGCGCTCGTCGTCCAGAACGAGTCGGCCATCGTCCCCCTCCTCGCGCTCCTGCGCCAGCAGGGCCGCGCCGTGCCCGAGGACCTCTCCGTCGTCGCCGTCTGCCCCGACCAGGTGGCCACCCAGGCCACCCCCCAGCTCACCTCGGTCGCCATACCCGCGCAGCAGATGGGCCGGCACGCGGTCGAACTCGTCATCGCCAAACTGGGCGGCAGCCCGACGGAGGAGGTCCGCCTCCTCGGCCCCGAACTCACGGTGCGCGCGAGCAGCGGCCCGGCGCCGTCCGCCTGACGCCGGGCGGCCGGCTCAGCCCTTGCCCGCCCGCACGCCCTGGAGCCCGTCGTAGGCGGCCATCACGAGTTCCAGGCCCCGGGTGTCGTCCGCGGGCTCGCGCATCTGGTTGGTCACGTACGCCACCGCCATGCGGGCCTCGGGGTCGACCATGACGAGCGAGCCGCCCCAACCGCCCCACCCGAGGGAGTTGCCGAACAGCCCGTAGCCCAGCCCCCAGCGGACCGGCATGCCCAGGCGGCGGTCCTCACCGCTGAACTGCTCCTCCCGCGCCCGGTCGCAGCCCGCCCCTGACAGCAGCCGCACCCCGCGCACCGTTCCGCCGCAGGCCACCGCCGACTGCACGAGGGCGACCGAGCGCGCGTTGCCGAAGCCGCTCGCCGCGGGGATCTGCGCGCGACGCCAGGCCACGCTGTTCCCGTCGCGGAGCCGCACGGCGGTGCCGGGCGTGGAGGACGCGCCGGCCCCGGGCGCGCTCGCGGCGTAGTCCTCGTCCCGGGACGGCGGGGGGACGGCGAGCGCCACCCGCCCGTCGTGCTCGGCCGGCAGCCCGATGTGGAAGTCGGCGCCCAGCGGCCCGGCCACCTCCCCGGCGAAGAACTCGCCCACGCTCCGCCCGGTGATGCGCCGTACGACCTCGCCCACGAGATACCCCTGGGTGAGCGAGTGGTACCCGGCCGCACTCCCCGGTTCCCACTGCGGGGCCGGCGCGGCCAGGCGCGCCGTGGCGGCCTGCCAGTCGTAGAGCTCGTCGATCGGCCCGTCCCAGTCGGGCAGCCCCGCGGTGTGCGAGAGCAGGTGCCGCACCAGCACCTTCTCCTTGCCCGACGCGGCGAACTCCGGCCAGTAGCGGGCGACCGGCGCGTCCGGATCGAGATCGCCGCGGTCGGCCAGGACCAGCGCGCACAGCGCGGTCATCGTCTTGGTGACGGACCAGACCCCGGTGATCGTGTCCCGCTGCCACGGGACCGTCCGGCCCGCGTCGGCGAACCCGCCCCAGACGTCGACCACCGGCTCGCCGTCCACGAAGACCGCGACGGAGCCGCCCGCGTCCCCCTCGTCCAGCAGTCCCGCCAGCGCGTTCGGCACCGCGGCGAACAGGTCGTCGTACGTCCCCTGGATATCGGCCATGCGCCGTATTAGCGCGTATCGGCCTGCCGGAGGCAATCGAATTTCCCGGGCCCTCGCACGGATCCCATGCGGGTGTACGCGTCCGACACGAAGGGAGCGGAGCGTTGAACAGCCGTGCCGCGTCAGAGCTTCAGGAAGTGAGGCTCCGGCCACGCGGTGATCGGCTCGGACGCCGAGTGGATCTCCAGACGTGAGAGATAGCCACCCTCGGTGAACGCCATCACCCCGGCGTCGTCCGGTACGGCGTACCAGGCGTCTGCAGCCGGATTCCCGTGCACCGGGGCGGGTGGCACAGCCGATTGGTCGACGGTCAGGTCGAGTGTCGCGCAGCCGCAACCGCACCGGCCCGTCACTCGCGCGTGGGGTATCTGGCCACGCAGGGCGCTGCACACCGGATCGGGACCGGCGAGCAGCGCGTTCAGCGTCGCCGTCGCGACCTGCGGGAGGGGCTCAGCCATCGGCCTTCGCGATGCCGACCGGGCAGGAGACGCCCGTCCCCTCGATGCCGCAGTAGCCGCCGGGGTTCTTGTCCAGGTACTGCTGGTGGTACGCCTCGGCGGGGTGGAAAGGGCCCGCGGGGACGACCGCCGTGGTGATGGCGCCGTGGCCGGTGGCGCGCAGGGCGGACTGGTAGGCGTCGCGGGAGGCGAGGGCGGTGGCGTGCTGCTCGGGGGAGTGGGTGTAGACCGCGGAGCGGTACTGCGTGCCGATGTCGTTGCCCTGGCGGTGGCCCTGGGTGGGGTCGTGGGCCTCCCAGAACACCTTCAGCAGTTCCGCGTACGTGACCAGCGCCGGGTCGAAGACGACGCGCACGACCTCCGCGTGGCCGGTGAGGCCGCTGCAGACCTCCTCGTACGTCGGGTTCTCCGTGTACCCGCCCTCGTAGCCGACCAGCGTCGTCCACACGCCCGGCGTCCGCCAGAAGACCCGCTCGGCGCCCCAGAAGCAGCCCAGTGCGAAGTCGGCGACCTCCAGGTCGGACGGGTAGGGGCCGGTGAGGGGCCGGCCGAGCACGGTGTGCCGGACCGGCACCGTGTACAGGGGTGCGGGCCGGCCCGGTATCGCCTCCTCACGGGAGGGCAGGCGCGGCGTCAACGGGTGCGCCCCCGCACGGAGTCCCACTCCAGCCCCGCGAGCGCCTGCGCCCGGTGGGCGGTGTACGACGCGGCAGGATCGGCGTCGTGGGCCCACGGGGCCGCGCCCGCGTAGCCGTCGACGGCGCGGAACTGCTCGACCGCCTCCTGGAAGCGCTCCGCGCGCAGCAGGAACGCCGCCAGCAGGTGCCGCACCACGGGCAGCACCGAGTCGGAGGGGGAGGCGTGCTCGGTGGCGTAGAGGGCGCCGCCAATGGCGCGGGAGACGACCTCGCTCTCGTAGAAGCTGCGCACCAGGATGACGTCCGGCAGGTGCGCGAAGACCTCGAAGAGCGGCAGCGCCGGCAGCAGGCTTCCCTCGGGCGCGGAGGAGGCGGCCCGCTCGGCGAAGTCGCGTGCGGCGTCCTCCGGGAGCCGGGCGAGGGCCGTCAGGTGGGCGCCCATGTGGTGCGGGGCCCGGGAGGTGATCTTCTCCCAGGCGGCGGCGAAGTCGCCGTCGGCGGCGAGCGCGACGATGTACGGCACGGGGTCGCCCGGCGCGAGCAGCGCGGCCTCGTCGGCGACCGTGCGGGCCTCCTCCAGGATCATCCGCACGTCCGGGGAGCCGGCCGGCTCGCGCCGGGCCCGCTGCACCAGGAACGCCGCGTGGACGGCCGCCCCGCCGGCGTCCTTGGCGTCCTCGACCCGCCAGGTGCGCAGCCACGCTCCGCCCGTGCCGGGGGACTGGGTCAGCTCGACCGCCGCGGCTCCCGCCAGGGTCTGCACCCGCTGCCAGCGGAGCTCGCCCTCGACCGGGGTGCCCTTGAGGAGGGCGGCGACCGCGCGCCAGTCCTGGGTGCGCTGGGTCACGGCCAGCGCCTGCGTCAGCTCCTCGTCCGGCCCCGGCAGCCGGATGTCGATCTCCTCCCGGGGCACGAAGCCGTACCGGGCGGGATCGACCGCGGCGACGGCCCGCACGCCGCGGCCGCGCAGCATGCGGGGCACCAGCACGATCGCGGAGATCAGCAGCACGCCGTACAGCACCCACAGGAATTCCATGATGCACAAGCGTACGCGGGCCCGGCAGGCGCGTCCCGGCCCGCGGCTCGCACTACGCTCGGCGGTATGAGCGAGCAGCAGCACCAGAATTTCGAGACCCTCGCGATCCACGCGGGTCAGCCGGCCGACGCCCAGACCGGGGCCGTGGTCACGCCGATCTACCAGGTCTCCACGTACAAGCAGGACGGGGTCGGCGGCCTGCGCGGCGGCTACGAGTACAGCCGCTCCGCCAACCCGACCCGCACCGCGCTGGAGGAGAACCTCGCGGCGCTCGAGGGCGGCCGCCGAGGCCTGGCGTTCGCGTCCGGCCTGGCCGCCGAGGACTGCCTGCTGCGCACGGTACTGAAGCCCGGCGACCACGTCGTCATCCCCAACGACGCCTACGGCGGCACCTTCCGGCTCTTCGCGAAGGTCGTCGAGCGCTGGGGTGTGCGGTGGTCGGTCGCCGACACCTCCGACCCGGCGGCCGTCCGGGCCGCGCTGCGCCCCGAGACCCGGATGATCTGGGTCGAGACGCCCAGCAACCCGCTGCTCGGGATCACCGACATCGCGGCCCTCGCGGACATCGCGCGCGGCGCGGACGCGCGGCTCGTCGTCGACAACACCTTCGCCAGCCCCTACCTGCAGCAGCCGCTGGCGCTCGGCGCCGACGTCGTCGTGCACTCCACCACCAAGTACATGGGCGGGCACTCGGACGTCGTCGGCGGCGCGCTGGTCGCGGCCGAAGCGGGCCTCGGCGAGGAACTGGCCTACCACCAGAACGCGATGGGCGCCGTCGCCGGCCCCTTCGACGCGTGGCTGGTGATGCGGGGCATCAAGACGCTCGCGGTCCGCATGGACCGGCACAGCGACAACGCGGCCCGGGTCGCGGAGCTGCTGTCGCTGCACCCGAAGGTCACCCAGGTCTTCTACCCGGGGCTGCCCGAGCACGCGGGGCACGACATCGCGGCCAAGCAGATGAAGCGCTTCGGCGGCATGGTCTCCTTCCGTGTCGCGGGCGGCGAGGAGGCGGCCGTCGAGGTCTGCAACCGGGCGCGGCTCTTCACGCTGGGCGAGTCCCTGGGCGGCGTCGAGTCCCTCATCGAGCACCCGGGCCGCATGACGCACGCCTCGGTCGCGGGCTCCGCGCTCGAGGTGCCGGCCGATCTGGTGCGGCTGTCCGTGGGCATCGAGTCCGTCGACGACCTGCTGGAGGACCTCCGCCAGGCGCTGGGCGCGTAGCCCTCCGGGGTGCGGCGGGGTTGTGGTTGCGGCCGGTTGTCGTGTGCGGGTTGTTTGCGCCTGCGGCGGGCGGTTTCCCCGCCCGGCGGGCGGTTTCCCCGCCCTCCATCCCTCCCCCAGCCTTCGGCCGGGGGGCCCGCATCCCGGATGGTTGGTGCGGGCCTGCGCGCGTGCGTGGTGGGCCGGGGGCGGGGCCTCCGGGGCTGGGCATTCTGTACCGCATATTTATGTGCATGGCGGGCGGTCAAGGTAGGTGCCGTCTGTGCCGCACAACAAATACACGTCAGCGTCCAGAACGCCCACCCCTCCGACCCCGCCCCCTCCGTTTCGTTGGGCGACCAACGGCCGGTGGGGGGCGATGGGGGGGACCCCTCCCCGCACCGCCGGGAGCTGCCCTCAGCAGGGGGTGCGCGCACCGTGGCCGGGAGTGGCACCTCCCACGGGACGACTGGCGCACCTCGCCCACGGGTGCTCGCAGGGCTTTGCCTATGTCACGGCGACGCCGAAGGCTGCCAGCCGGGCAGATCACGACTAGCCCCGGTGTGGGGACGCACCCTGGCCTCCGGTGGGCGGCCGACCAGCAACCGGGTTCAGTTTTGGGACCACACCGACCGCACCGCATCAGGCCGACCCTGGCCGAGGGCTGAGAGAGGGCAGGAACGCGCACACGACAACGGGCCGCTCAGCAGGGCGCCATACCGCCGGGCATCGGCCCGAGCACTCCCTTCCGGTCCGATCGCGCCGGAACCGGCGCGGGCCTCAGCCACCACCCCCATGGCCGTCGGCGTCGGTAAGACGTGTGCGGCAACCCCGGACCGCCTCACCCCCCTCCGGCCGTCAGTCGCCCCACGATTCGGAGGGGGCGGGGGAGGTGGGGGCACCCCCGGCCGAAGGCTGGGGGAGGGTGGATGTTCTGGACGCTGCGGGATATTTGTGTGCGGCATCCGGGGCTCGGACATGGACCGCCCGTCATGCACGTAAATAACCCAGTCCAGGACGTGCAGCCCCGGAGGCCCCGCCCCCGGCCCACCACGCACGCGCGAGGCGGTCACTGACCGCGCCGGATGGGGGTCCCCCCGGCCGAAGGCTGGGGGAGGGAGGGAGGGCGGGAGAACCGCCCGCCGCAGGCGCAGACAACCCGCACACGACCAACCGGGCAGCCCGGGGCACCCGGGCCGCAGGCGCAGACAACCCGCACACGACAACCGGGCCGCACACACGACGTACCCCGGACCGGGTCACCACCCGCCAGGGGTCGTGTCGAGCGGTTCCGCCGCCGGCCACCACAGCGCCGCGAGGACGAGCGCGACGACGACCCCCACGACGAGCAGCGTCCACAGCACGGCGTGCAGCACGCGGCGCCGGGCCAGGACGCGGCGGCCGCGTTCCGCGGCGCGCGGGGCGAGGTCCACGGGGACGCCGGGGTGCGGCCCGTCGAGCAGCCGGCGGACCTCGTCCTCCTTGCGGTCGTACGGGCTCATGACGCGGCCTCCCGCACCCGGGGCGCCGCCCCGCCGCGGGGGCGGCGGCTGCGCAGGGCCGCGGTGGCCCGCAGGGTGATCGCCCGTACGCGCTCCGAGGGCAGGCCGAGCTGCGCGGCGGCCTGATCCTCGGCGATGCCCTCGTACAGCCGCAGCACGATCACCAGCCGCTCGCGCACCTTGAGCGTCCCGAGCACCCCGCCGCGCGGGCGCCGCCACCAGGGCCGGTGGGCGAAGCGGCGGACGATCTCGGCGCGGGTGAAGGCGTACGGGTCCTCGCCGCGCATCCGGAACCAGTCGGCGTAGGTGCGCGCCAGGGCGGCGCAGAGCAGTTCGGTCCCCTCGGTCCTGTCCCCCGTCAGCAGGACGGCGATGTGCAGCAACCGCCCTGCCGCGCCCGCCGCGAAGGCCTCGAACTCGGCTTCGCGCAGGCGCTCCGCTGCCTCCCGGCGCTCTCCCACAGCGCCATGGGACGGCAGACGGCGACCTCAGGTCAAGAGTTCTGCTCGTCTCCCTGCGTGACGGACGAGTGGTACTGCGCCAGCGCGGAGTTGAACCGGCCGAGGAGGTCGGTGAAGGACTCGCGCTCCTGGGGCGTCCAGTCCTCGGTCACGACCTCCATGAGCCGCTGCCGCGAGCTGCGGACCTCCTCCAGGCGCGAACGCCCGCGCGGGGAGAGCGCGAGCACGACCGCCCGGCCGTCCTCGGGGTGGGAGGTGCGCTTGACGAGTCCGCTGTCGACGAGCGGGGCGACCTGCCGCGTGACGGTGGACGAGTCGATGCCCATGCCCTCCGCGAGCGCCTTCACGCCCATCGGGCCCTCGTTGTCCAGGCGGTGGAGCAGCAGGTACGCGGCCCGGTCCATGGAGTTGCGGGCCTTGCCGACGCCACCGAGGCGCGTCTGTTCCGCGCGGCGGGCGAAGAGCGCCACCTCGTGCTGCAGGCGCTCCAGGAGGTCGGTCGTGATCTCCGAGGGGGGAATGGGCATGGCCGGAAGCTCGCGTTCTGTCGGTCCTGCGAAGGTTGGGAGAAGAGTACGCGGAGAGCGTCATCCCGGGACCCCGCCGCGGAAAACTCCTCGGTCGGTCCGGGCGCCGGCCACTGCTGCAAGACTGGGGACCATGGAAAGCCCCGCAAGTCAGGCCCGTCGCACGACCCGCGCGACGGTGGCCGCGCGGCCGTCTCCGGTCACCATCGACGATGTGCGCGGCGCGCACAAGATGCTGTCCGGCGTGGCCCGTGTGACGCCCATGGAGGGCAGCCGGCACCTGTCCCGTCTTGTGGCCACGCCGGTGCACCTGAAGTGCGAGAACCTGCAGCGCACGGGCTCGTTCAAGGTGCGCGGCGCCTATGTGCGGATCGCCGGTCTGCGGCAGGAGGAGCGCGCGGCGGGCGTGGTCGCGGCGAGCGCCGGCAACCACGCGCAGGGCGTGGCGCTGGCCGCGTCGCTGCTCGGGGTGCGCTCCACCGTCTTCATGCCGTCCGGCGCCCCGCTGCCGAAGGTCGCGGCGACCCGCGACTACGGGGCGGAGGTGCGGTTGCACGGGCACGTGTTCGATGAGACGCTGCGCGCCGCCCAGGAGTACGCGGAGGAGACGGGCGCGGTCTTCATCCACCCCTTCGACCACCCGGACATCGTCGCCGGGCAGGGCACGGTGGGTCTGGAGATCCTGGACCAGTGCCCGGAGGTGCGCACGATCGTCGTGGGGATGGGCGGCGGCGGGCTCGCGGCCGGTGTGGCGGTGGCGGTGAAGTCGGTGCGTCCGGAGGTGCGGGTCGTCGGCGTGCAGGCGGCGGGCGCGGCCGCGTACCCGCCGTCGCTGGCGGCGGGGCGGCCGGTGGCGCTGGACTCGGTGGCGACCATGGCGGACGGGATCAAGGTGGGCCGCCCGGGGGAGGTGCCGTTCTCCATCGTCCGGGATCTGGTGGACGAGGTGCGCACGGTCAGCGAGGACGAGCTGTCCGCCGCGCTGCTGCTGTGCCTGGAGCGGGCGAAGCTGGTGGTCGAGCCGGCCGGGGCGAGCCCGGTGGCGGCGCTGCTGTCGCGGCCGGAGTCCTTCGACGGGCCGGTGGTGGCCGTGCTGTCCGGCGGCAACATCGACCCGCTGCTGATGGAGCGCACCCTGCGGCACGGCATGGCGGCCGCCGGGCGCTACATGTCCTTCCGGCTGCGGCTCACGGACCGGCCGGGGGCTCTGGCGGCACTGCTGGAGATCCTTTCCGCGAGTGACGCAAACGTGCTGGACATCGCGCACGTCCGCACGGATCCTCGGTTGGGGCTGACCGAGGCCGAGGTGGAACTGCACCTGGAGACCCGCGGCCCCGAGCACCGGGCGGCCGTGGCGGAGGCGCTGCGGACGGCGGGGTACGTGCTGCTCTGAGTCCGTTCGGGCCGGATTGTCAGTGGCGTGCGGCATGGTGGAGTCGGGTGTCGTGGACGCGGGACGGCGCGTGAGGGCGGAGCGCGAATAAATCCGCTTGACGCGATATATCGCGTCTGGGATGCTCGCGACACATCGTGGTGCGCAGCCGCGTGGCCGTGTGCCGCACCCCACAGTCCCCATGCACCCCAAGCCCCGAATCGGAGACATCGCATGCCAGGCGCCATCCATGCCGAAGGTCTGGTGAAGACCTTCGGCGACGTACGGGCACTGGACGGAGTGGACCTCGACGTCCCTGAGGGGACCGTCCTGGGCCTCCTCGGCCCCAACGGGGCCGGGAAGACGACCGCCGTGCGCGTCCTGACCACCCTGCTGCAGCCCGACAGCGGCAAGGCGGTCGTGGCCGGCATAGACGTGCTGAAGCACCCCAACGAGGTACGCCGGCAGATCGGCCTGTCCGGCCAGTTCGCGGCGGTCGACGAGTACCTGACCGGCCGCGAGAACCTGCAGATGGTCGGCCAGCTCTACCAGATGAGCGCCAGGGACGCGAAGGCCCGTGCGGCGGAGCTGCTCGAGCGCTTCAACCTCGCCGACGCCGCCGACCGCACGGCCAAGACCTACTCCGGCGGCATGCGGCGCCGGCTCGACCTGGCCGCCGCGCTGGTCGTCAGGCCGCCGGTGATGTTCATGGACGAGCCGACCACCGGCCTCGACCCCCGCAACCGCCTCGCGCTGTGGGAGGTCATCCAGGACCTGGTCGCCGGCGGCACCACGCTGCTGCTCACCACGCAGTACCTGGAGGAGGCCGACCACCTCGCCCACGACATCTGCGTGATCGACCACGGCAAGGTCATCGCCCGGGGCACCTCGGACGAGCTGAAGGCCCGGACCGGCGGCGAGCGCGTCGAGGTCGTCGTCCACGACCGCGACCACCTGGTGACCGCCACCGAGGTGCTGGGCGGCTTCGGCAAGGGCGAGACCACCGTCGACAACCACACCCGGCGGATCACCGTCCCCGTCTCGGGCGGCGCCAAGCTGCTCGCCGAGGTCATCCGCGAGCTCGACACCCGCGGCATCGAGATCGACGACATCGGTCTGCGCCGGCCCACGCTCGACGACGTGTTCATGTCCCTCACCGGCCACGCCGCCGAGGAGAAGGAAGAGGAGTCCCAGTGACCACGGTGACCGACGCGGTCTCCACCAGCGCGCCGCGCACCTCCAACCCGATCGTGCAGTCCGTACGCGACTCGCTGGTGGTCGCCCGGCGCAATCTGATCCGCATGCTGCGCATCCCCGAGGTCGTGATCTTCGGCCTCGTGCAGCCGATCATGTTCGTGGTGCTGTTCAGCTACGTCTTCGGCGGCTCCATGAACGTCGGCGGCTCCACCAGCCCCGCGCTCTACCGCGAGTTCCTGATGGCGGGCATCTTCGCCCAGACCGTGACCTTCGCCACCGCGGGCGCCGGCGCGGGCATCGCGGACGACATGCACAAGGGCCTCATCGACCGCTTCCGGTCGCTGCCCATGGCCCGCGGCGCGGTGCTCACCGGCCGCACGCTGGCGGACCTGGTGCAGACGGCCCTCACGGTCGTGGTGCTCGCGATCGTCGCCGTGCTCGTCGGCTGGCGCGTCCACGAGGGCCTGCCCAAGGCGCTCGCGGCGTTCGGCCTGCTGCTCCTGCTCGGCTACGCCTTCTCCTGGATCGGCGCCCTGATCGGCCTGTCCGTCCGTACCCCGGAGGCGGCCACCTCGGGCGGTCTGATCTGGCTGTTCCCGCTGACGTTCATCTCGAACGCCTTCGTGGACTCCAACCAGATGACCCCCTGGCTGCGGCACATCGCCGAGTGGAACCCGTTCAGCGCCACCGTGCTGGCCTGCCGGGAGCTGTTCGGCAACCTCCCGCCCGGCTACCAGACGCCGGACGTCTGGCCGATGCAGCACCCGGCGCTCGCCTCGGTGCTGTGGTCGATCGTGATCATCCTGGTCTTCCGCACCCTCGCGGTGCGCAAGTACCGCTCGGCGACCGCCTGATCCCCGGCCCGCGGGCGCACGCCCGCGGCACGCAACGAGCCCCCGGCCGTGAGGCCGGGGGCTCGTCCGCGTTCCGGGGGCGGCGTCAGCCGCTGTGCGGCTTGGCGTCGAGGATCTTCACCGAGGCCTTCCTGCCGTTCGGGAGCTCGTACGAAGCGTCCTCGCCGATCTTCTTGCCGTTCACACCCGCGCCGAGCGGGGACTGCGGGGAGTAGGTCTCCAGCTCGGAGGAGACGTACTCACGCGAGCCGAGCAGGAACTTCAGGGTGTCGTCCGGGTCGCCGTCGAAGGCGATCGTCACGACCATGCCGGGCGCCACCACGCCGTTGTCCGCCGGGGCCTCGCCCACCTTGGCGTGCTGCAGGAGCTGCGTCAGCTGGCGGATCCGGAGCTCCAGCTTGCCCTGGTCCTCGCGCGCCGCGTGGTAGCCGGCGTTCTCCTTGAGATCGCCTTCCTGGCGGGCTTCCTCGATCTTGGCGACGATCTCGGCGCGTGCGGGACCCGACAGATGCTCCAGCTCGGCCTTGAGCTGGTCGTACGCCTCCTGGGTCAGCCAGGTGACGTTCTCGCTGGTCTGGGTCACAGGTGCTCCTCGTCGGTACTCGAACTCGCTTGCTTACAAATGAACGCCCTACCCAGAAAGATGCGTCTTCGCGGGAGGGCGAAACCACGAGCGTAACAATTCCCCCCGACAAAGGGCGAGAGGGAAATCATCAGGACGCCATAGACCCAGGTCACGGGGCGAATGGCCGGGCAGGTCGGATCAGTCGGCGGGTTGGCAGCCGACCAGTTCCGCGGAAGTGCCGCGACTCGTGGTGCGAATGGTGACGACGGTGTCGATGCGACTGGTGTGCTGATTGAGGCGAACATCCTTACGGCCGACCTCGCCGTGGTCCTCGGCGAGCGAACGCAGGGTGCACACCGCCGTGACCCCGGCGTCCTTGCGCACCTCGATGTGGACCTGGACCTCCTGGTCGGCGACGACCTTGAACTTGATCACCTCGGCGCTGACCTCGCTGCCGGTGAGCTTGTCCCAGCCGATCCAGCCGACGAACAGCAGCAGGACGACACCGAGCACCGAGCCGACCAGCCGCAGCCTGCGGTCCGCGCGCGCGTCGGCGCCGGCACCCCGCCCGTACCGTCCCTCGGGCAGTCCGTCGCGCACCGCGCTCATCATCCAGTCCTCCCGGGGGCCCGGGGAATCCCGCCTTGGAATCAAACAGCCCCTCGCTTCGGTCACTATAGAAGCCGCTACCTACGACCCATGACTGAGGACCGACCTTGACCGAGCAGCTGCGACTGATGGCCGTGCACGCACACCCCGACGACGAGTCCAGCAAGGGCGCGGCCACCATGGCCAGGTACGTCTCCGAGGGGGTCGACGTCCTGGTCGCCACCTGCACCGGTGGCGAGCGCGGTTCCGTGCTCAACCCCAAACTGCAGGGCGACAAGTACATCGAGGAGCACATCCACGAGGTCCGCGCCAAGGAGATGGACGAGGCGCGCGAGATCCTCGGCGTCCGTCAGTCCTGGCTCGGCTACGTCGACTCAGGGCTCCCCGAGGGCGACCCGCTGCCCCCGCTGCCCGAGGGCTGCTTCGCCCTCCAGGACGTGGACGAGGCCGCGGGCACCCTGGTGAAGCTCATCCGCGAGTTCCGCCCGCACGTGATCACCACGTACGACGAGAACGGCGGCTACCCGCACCCCGACCACATCATGACCTACAAGATCTCGGTGGTCGCCTTCGACGCCGCGGGCGACCCGGAGCGCTACCCCGAGGCCGGCGAGCCGTGGACGCCGCTGAAGCTCTACTACAACCAGGGCTTCAACCGGCAGCGGACCGTCGCCCTGCACGAGGCGCTGCTCGCCCGCGGGCTGGAGTCCCCGTACGGCGAGTGGCTGGAGCGCTGGCAGACCGCCGACCGGCCGGAGCGCAACATCACCACGCACGTGCCGTGCGCGGACTTCTTCGAGATCCGGGACAAGGCGCTGCTCGCGCACGCCACCCAGATCGACCCCGACGGCTCCTGGTTCCACGTCCCGATGGAGCTCCAGAAGGAGGTCTGGCCCACCGAGGACTACGAGCTCGCGCAGTCCCGGGTGGACACCTCCCTCCCCGAGGACGACCTCTTCGCGGGCATCCGGGAGAATTGAGCGCGTGAACGCGACATTCGGCACGGCCGCAGCCCAGCTCGTCCCCCTGGCCGCCAAGGACCTGGACGAGAACAAGGTGACGCCCGGTCTCCTCGGCTTCGTCATCTTCGCCCTCATCGGCTTCTCCCTGTGGTGGCTGATGAAGAACATGAACAAGCAGTTCAAGAAGATCGACTTCGAGGAGCAGCCGCAGCGGACGGAGCAGTCGGAGCCGCAGTCGGAGCGGGCCGAAGCCGCCTCCGCCTCCGCCTCCGCCGCCTCCGGCCCCGAGGGCCCGGGCAGCCGCAAGGGCTGAGGCACGCCGCCGCACCCCCTTCCCGCCCGGGAGGGGGTGCGGCGGCGGCACGCTCACCGCGGCGCGGCGACCGTGACCCGTGTGAAGAGCAGCGGGACGCCCTCGTCGTCGGAGCGGGTGTACGAGGTCCGCACCGCGACCACCCGCACGTCGTGGTCGTGCACGGCGATGTGCCCGCCGACGGCGGGGACGGGGAGCATGCCGCTGGAGACGATCACGGCGAGGCCGTCGTCGGCGCCGTCCGGCGCCTCCCACGCGAAGGTGATCGTGTGCCGCACCGGGCTCTCGTGGTAGATGCTGGCCTCGCGCGGCAGCGCAAGCTCCCGGTCGCGGATGGGCTGGAGCTCAGCGGGCAGCCGGTCCATGGTTCGTCCTCTCGCGGTCGGTCCCCGTCGCGATTGTCGCCCGTGGGACGCCGCACGGCCGGTGACACGCTGGGCCGGGCCCTCAGCCCTCCACCGCCCGGTCCACCGGCACGGCCATCACCGTGCGGGCGCCTCGCGACGGCACCATGCCCAGCCGCCAGGCCTCCCACGGCGTGCCCGGCTCCACACCGCGCTCCAGCAGCAGGGCGTAGGCCTCCGCGTACTCCTGCAGGTCGAGGTCGCGCCCCTCGTACACGTCGTCCGTCAGCCGGGCGAGCCGCTCACGGGCCTCGGCGGCGCCCTCGCGCGAGAGCAGCGGCAGCAGCGTGCACTGCAGGAACCGCGCCCACGCCAGGCCGCGCCGGTCGTCCATGCCGGCGAAGAGCCGCTCCGCCTCCCGGACGAGTTCCAGGGCCGCCGGGACCCGGCCGTTGCCGGCGTCGATGACGGCGAGCTCCACACAGGACCAGCCCTCGCCGTGCGGCACCCCGACGCGCTGGAAGTCGGCGCGGGCGTCCTGCAGGAGCTGGCGGGCGAAGCCGCTGTTGCGCAGGTTGCCGGTGAGCGCCGCCCGCTGGTCGCGGGTGACCCGGGCGGAGTGGTGGCGGGCGCAGGCCAGCCCGTAGACGTCCCGCATCCGGCTGAACATGGTCCGGGAGCGTTCCAGGGCCCGCAGGGCCGCGTCCAGCTCGCCGCCCTCCTCCAGTGCCTGGCCGAGGTAGTACAGCGACCACGCCTCGCCGCGGGCGTCCTCGTTCGCGCGGTGGCGGGCCAGGGCGTCGCGCAGCAGGTGCTGGGCGGCGCCGGCGTCCCCGCGCAGCAGGCGGGCGCGGCCGAGCTGGGTGGTGGTCCAGGCCTCGCCGCGAGGGTCGCGCGTCGCGGCGTAGCACTCGCCCGCGGTGCGCAGCTCCGTCTCGCCGCGCCCGGCGTCGCCGAGCCGCAGCAGCAGCTGGCCCAGTTGCAGGTGCGCCCAGGCCTCGCCGTGCACGCTCTCGCCCTCCCGGTGCAGCGTCAGCGACTCGGTCAGCAGCTCGTGCGCCTCCGCCAGCCGGCCGGCGTCGCGCAGCACCGCCGCCAGCGCGTGCTGCGTCCAGGCCCGGTCGGCCCGCAGCTCGTCGCCGGCCTGCAGCTCCAGCGCCTCCCGCAGCTTGGCCTCCGCCTCCCGCAGGCTGCCCTGCTGGTGCAGGGTGATGCCCAGGCTGCACAGGGCACGGGCCGCGCCCGCCGGGTGCTGCGCCTCGAAGTACAGATCGACCACCGACGACAGCGTGGAGCGGGCCTTGTCCAGCTCGCCGAGCTGCCGCGCTGCGATACCCGTGCGCCACTGCACCGAGCGGACCAGCACCGACTGGTCCGCCTCCCGCTGGTGCGCCTGGGCCAGCTCGCCGATCTCGCCGAGCCGGTACAGGTCGCCGCGGAGCAGGCAGTAGTCGCACAGCGCGCCGAGCAGGTGCTGCACCACGCGCTGGTCGACGCCGTCGGATTGCCGCAGCGCCGCGGTGATGAAGCTCGACTCCTCGTCCAGCCAGCGCAGCGCCTGGTCCAGCGAGGGGAAGCCCTGCGGGCCGAAGCGGTCGGCGCGGGTCGAGGTCCGGCCGTCGACCAGCCGGATGACCGCGTCCGCCAGCTCGGCGTAGCTGCGGATCAGCCGCTCCTGGGCGGCCGCCCGCTCGGCCGGTTCCTCCTCGTCGAGCAGGCGCGCGTGCGCGAAGCGCCGTACGAGGTCGTGCAGCCGGTAGCGGCTGCCGCGCACGTGCTCGATGAGACCGGCCGAGGCCAGTTCGCCCAGCCGCCGGGCCGCCTCCTGCTCCTCCGCCCCCAGCAGGGCCGCGGCGGCCGCCGCGCCGAGGCTGGTCCGCCCGGCGAGCGCCAGCCGCCGCAGCAGCCGGCGGGCCGGCTCGGGCTGGTCGTGGTAGCGCAGGGCCAGCGCCCGGTCGACCGGGCCCACCGGCCCGTACGCCGCCAGGTCGGCCGCCAGCCGCTCCGCGCCCCGGTCGGGCAGCGAACTGCCCGCGATGCGCAGCGCGAGCGGCAGGCCGCCGCACAGCCGCCGCACGGCGTCGGCGGGACCGGCGTCGTCCGCGGCGGCGGCTCCGGGCGCGAGCCCGGCCAGCAGCTCCCGCGAGGCCTCCGCTCCGAGCGGTTCGACCGGCAGCGCGTAGACGCGGGCCGCCGGTACGTCGAGGTCGAGCGGTTCCGCCGACGTGACGAGGACGAGGCTGTCGGAGCGTTCCGGGACCAGGGCGCGGACCTGCTCGGGCCCGGCGGCGTCGTCGAGGACGACGACGACGGGCACGTCGGTGAGGTGCTTCTGGTACTGGTCGGCCAGGCGCCGCAGATGCTGCTCCTGGGAGGTGCGCTCGCGGAACAGGAGCTGTTCGCGGGGTGCGCCGAGCCGGTTGAGCAGGTGCAGCAGCGCGTCCCGTACGGGCAGCGGGCGCTCCCCGGGCGCGGCGCCGCGCAGGTCGACGACGCAGGCGCCGCGGAACTGGTCCCTGAGCTGCTGCGCGGCGCGCACCGCGAGCGTGGTGCGCCCCGAACCGGCCTGGCCGTGCAGGACGACCACGACGGGCTCCGAGGCGGGGGACACCCGCGCCTGGTGCACCCACTGGGCGATCTGCCGCAGCGGGTCCCGGCGGCCGGCGAACGGCCCCTCGATGGCGGGCAACTGGGCGAAGGACTGCTCCAGGACGCTGCGCCCCCGCGCGGCGGCGCTGCGGTCGGTGCGGCGCTGCGCCGGCACCTTCGCGGGGGCCGGTGCGGCGCGCCGGCGTTCCAGGAACGGCCGTACACCGCGCTGCTCCACGGCCTCCAGCCAGGCCTGCCGCAGGTCCTGCGGCCGCGACCCGCCGCCGCCCGTCGCCAGCGCGGCCGTCACGGCCGCCCCGGCGAGCGCCACCACGCCGCCCACGCCCAGCGCCGTGGACGTCGGGGTGCCCCAGCCGAGGTCCGCCACGCACGCCGCGACGGCGGCGACCGCGGTCACCAGCGCCGGGGTGACCAGCGACGACCGGCGGCCCGCGCGTTCCGCCGCCAGCGCGGCGGTGTACGCGGCGTACTCGGCGGCCGCCGCGGCAGCCAACTCGTCGACCGCCGCCCGTGCCTGCCGCAGCGCCTCCTCCGTCTCGCCGGAGCGGCCGCCCCGCGGCTCACCGGCGACGGCGCGTTCCAGCAGCCGTAACACCTCGGCGCGGTCGGACGTGCTCAGTTGCGTACGCCGTTGCGGCGTCTGCTTCGTCACCACTGGCCCCCTCGGTAGCCGCCCGCCCCCAAGTGTCCTGCCGAACACGCCATATCGCGACACCGCGTGCGCGGCCGGACCCGCCCGGACGGGCGCGGACGGCCCGGCCCGGAGCCCGCGGACCCGATCGCCGTACGAGTCCCCGGCGGCCCAGGCGCCGTGGCGCAAAGGTGACTTGTCCTGTGACCGACACGGGAAAGTGCTGACCGCCGCCGGTGGCCGGGCCACGCTGTCGCTCCATGAGACAGATGAACAACAGGTGGCGGCCGAGGGCCGGACACCCCCGGCCGCAGTATGTGGCGGCCGCGGCCCTCGCCGCACTGCTGGCGGGTCTGACCGCCACGCCCGGTGCCGCCCAGGGCACCGAGCGGACCGACTCAGCCGTGCAGGGCAAGGCGGCCGCGTCCACCGGATCCACCCGGCACCACGTCACTTTGATCACCGGCGACCGCGTCACGCTGGAGACGGCCCCGTCGGGCGGGCAGAGCGTTTCCGTCCGACCGGCCGCGGGCCGGGAGCACATCACCTTCGTCAAGCGCCAGAACGGGCGCGACTGGTCGGTCATACCCGTCGACGCGCTGCCCCTGCTCGCGGCGGACCGCCTCGACAAGGCGCTGTTCAACGTCTCGGCCCTGGCCAGGGGGAAGTACGCCGAGCGGTCGAAGCTGCCGCTCATCGTCGAGTACGCGGACGACGCCGCCACCGCCGAGCGCCGGCTCACCGCGGCCGGCGGCGACGGGGTGCGCGCCATCCCCGGGACCTCCTTCGCGACCCTCGGCCAGGACCGCGGGGACGCAGCCGAGTTCTGGAAGGACATCGCCCCCGCCCGGGTGGGCACCACGTCCTTCGGCGCGGGCATCCGCCGGGTCTGGCTCGACGGCCGCTCCAAGGTGCAGCTCGACCGGACGGTGCCGCACATCGGGGCACCCCAGGCCTGGGCGAAGGGCTACACGGGCGAGGGCGTCAAGGTCGCGGTGCTCGACACCGGTTACGACCCGAACCACCCGGACCTGGGGGGCCTCGTGGAGGAATCCGCGAACTTCACCGCCGAGCCGGACACCGACGACCGCAACGGCCACGGTACCCACGTCACCTCGACCGTCGCCGGTTCCGGCGCGGCCTCCGACGGCCGGTTCAAGGGCGTCGCGCCCGGTGCGCGGATCCTGTCCGGCAAGGTCTGCGACGCGGGCGGCTACTGCGACAACTCCGACATCCTCGAGGGCATGGCCTGGGCCGCCCAGCGCGGCGCCAAGGTGATCAGCCTCAGTCTGGGCGACGTCGACACCCCGGAGACCGACGCCCTCGAGGCCATGGTCGAGAGCGTCACCCGTGACCACGGCGCCCTGGTCGTGGCCGCGGCCGGCAACAGCGGTCCCGGCAAGGTCGGTTCCCCCGCCTCCGCCGACCGCGCGCTGGCCGTCGGCGCCACCGACATCGACGACGAACTCGCGCACTTCAGCTCGATCGGCCCGCGGGTGGGCGACTTCGGCCTCAAGCCCGACCTCGTCGCCCCCGGCGTCGGCGTCGTCGCCGCGCGGGCGGGCGGCACGACCGCCGAGGACGGCTACACCGCGATGGACGGCACCTCGATGGCGACCCCGCACGTCGCCGGTGCCGCCGCCATCGTCTTCCAGCAGCACCCCGACTGGACGCCCGCGCAGGTCAAGCGGCAGCTGATGCAGTCGGCGGCGGCCGGCAAGGAGCGCGGCGCCTACTTCCAGGGTGCGGGCCGGGTCGACGTCGCCCGCGCGGTCGGGCAGCAGGTGACCGCCGACACCACCGGAGTGGGCTTCGGGCAGATCCGCTGGTCCGACGGTCCGCGGCCGCCGGTCACGAAGACGATCACCTACCGCAACCCGGGCAGCGCGCCGGTCACCCTCGGCCTGTCCCTCAACGTCTCCCACAGTGCGGGCAAGCCCGCGCCGGAGGGCCTGTTCCGGCTCGGCGCCGACACGGTCACCGTGCCCGCGCACGGGACCGCGGACGTCACCGTCACCGCCGCCCCGGAGACCGCCACGACGTACGCGGCGTACAGCGGCGTGGTCATCGCGTCCACCGGTGACCGGGCCGTCTCGGTGCGCGTCCCGGTCGGCATGGACGTCGAGCAGCCCTCGCACAGCCTCCGGCTCACCGTGAAGGACCGCTCGGGCAAGGCCCCCGCGCACGCCTACCTGCTCGTCACCTCGGCCGACGGCGAGGTCCGCGAGGTGGAGCTGCACGGCAAGGCCGGCACCGAGCTGAGGGTGCCGCGCGACGGCAGGACCTACTCCGTGAACGGCTTCCTCTTCGACGAGGAGTACACCGAGGCCACCGTGGTGGGCGCGCCGAAGATCGTGATGAGCGCCGACCGGGACGTCGCCATCGACGCCCGGAAGGCGAAGCCCGTCACGGTGTCGGCCCCGAGCCGTTCGGCCCGCATCAAGTCGGCGGAGATCGGCACCGTGGGCCCGGACGGCCGGCTGTTCGCAGTCTCCGTGAACGACGCGGTCGGCGGCGACCGCATCGAGAACGTGTACGCCACCCCGACGGCGACGTCCAAGGACTCGAAGTTCACCTACCTGGTCAGCACCCTCTGGGTCGATCCCGCGGGCACCGACGGGAACCCGTCCTCGGTCTACTTCCTCACCCGGCCGGTGCGCGGGGCGATCCCGGCCGATCCCGGCTACCGCCCCCGCATGTCGGAGCTGGCCACGGTGAACAGCACCCTCGCCGCCACCGCGCCGGACACCACCGCGTACCGCAGCGTGTGGATGGCCCTGGACGGTCTCCGCTGGGTCCACGGGATGGACGGACTCCCGCTCCCGAACCGGCGGGTCGACTACTTCTCGCCGTCCGAGGACCTGCGCTGGCAGACCGTGTTCGAGCAGAACTTCTTCACCAGGCCGGACGCCCACGGGCAGAGCTTCCTCAGCCGCCTGCACAGCTACCGGGCCGGAACCTTCGAGGAGCGCTGGAACCAGGGTGTCCAGGGCTCGGGCTTCTCACCCGAGGAGCCGGTCACCTCCCGCGACGGCGACGCCATGATGTTCGCGATCCAGGACTCCGCCAACGGCAACCTCGATCTGGTGGCCGTGACGACGACCGGCAGCCGGCCCGAGTGGGAGCTGCGACGCAACGGTGAAGTCGTCTCGACGAACCGGGGTTTCGCGACGGTGCCGGCCGACGCCACCCCCGCCGAGTACGTCGCGACGTTCGAGCAGGAGCGCGACCTCGTCCCCAGCACCATCTCCACGCGTCTGAAGTCCGAGTGGCGGTTCCGGTCGCAGACGACGGCGACCCGGCAGGCTCTGCCGCTGCTGGCCGTGGTCATGTCGCCCCGGCTGGACGAGTGGAACCGGGCCGGAGCGGGACGCCGGTTCGACATGCCGGCCCTGATCCAGCGTCCGGCGGGAGCGGCCGAGTCGCCCATCCGCACCTTCACCGTCGAGGTCTCCTACGACGAGGGAAGGACCTGGCACACGGCCAAGGTCAAGGGCTCCGGGATGCAGCGCACCGTGACCGTCGACCACCCGCGCCGCTCCTCGGCCGGTTCGGTCAGCCTGCGCACCTACGTCAAGGACGCGGCGGGCAACTCCTTCAAGCAGACCGTGATCAAGGCCTACCTGCTCAAGTAGCCGCCGAACGGCATGGCGGGGCCCGCCGGATCCGTCCGGCGGACCCCGCACCGCCGTCCGTTCAGAGCCAGTTGCGGCGGGCCGCGTGCCACCCCAGCTGCATGCGGGTGGCGACGCCCGCGAGGTTCATCAGCCCCTGGACACGCCGCTGGACCGTGCGCTTGCTCACGCGGAGCTGCCCGGCTATCGCCTCGTCGGTCATCCCGGCGACCATCAGGGACAGCAGGTGCCGGTCCTCCGCGACCGGCGCCGCGGGATCCTCCGGGCCCGCGCCCCCGATCTGCCCCTCCTCGGTCACCCGCAGCGGGGCGGCGACCTCCCAGTAGTGCTGGAACAGGTCGATGAGCGCCTCCAGCAGACTGCTCTCCCGCACCAGCGCCGTCTTGAGCTGCCGGGGACCGGCCGGCGTGCCGGCGGAGGACAGCGGAAGGACGGCCAGCGACCGGTCGGCCACCGCCATCCGCAGGGGCAGCCGGGGCACCGCCCGGGCGACCTCGCCGGCGCGCACCCCCCTGACGACGTTGTCCACCGCGCCGGGGTCGTCGAAGTAGGCCTGCTCGTACAGGACCCGGTACAGCACGCCCCGCCCCAGCGCGTCGTACTCCTCCCGGTTGCTCCCGGCGGGCATCGCCACGTGGCGGGCCTTGCAGAACCACAGCATCTCGTGGCGGACGCCGTCCTGGAGCTGCCGCAGACGCTGCCGCAGCGCGGCCGCGCCGCTGATGACCTCGATCGCCTCCCCGGCCCCCCAGGAGCGCGCGCTGCGCCGGTAGGCCTCCACCAGCCCGAGCACGACGGCCCGGTCCTGCTCCAGGGCCTCCGCGTGGCGCTGCAGCCGCGGTACGAGGGCCACCTCCGGCGGGATCACCGCGTACGCGCCGGGGCTCTCCTCCACCGCGTACGCCAGCCCCTTGGCCTCCAGCGCGGACAGCAGAGCCCCGACCGCCGGCGGGCCGAGGCCGGTACGGCCGGAGACCTCCTCGGCCGAGGCCGACTCGGCGTCGAGCAGCAGCCGGTACACCTCGGCCTCGGCGGCCGTGAGACCCACCGTCTCCAGCATGTCGCCCTCTCCCATCACCGTCCGGCGATCGATTCCATCAGCACGACCGGCTGCGGACAACGTCCGTTGCCGCGGGCAACCGGCGTGGCCGCGCGGGTGCGGGACGCCGGACGGGGCGATGTGTGAGGCTGGGGGCATGGCCAATCGACTCAGCGGATCCACGTCCCCCTACCTGCTGCAGCACGCGGACAACCCGGTGCACTGGTGGCCGTGGGGCGAGGCGGCCTTCGCCGAGGCACGCGAGCGCGACGTGCCGGTGCTGCTCAGCGTCGGGTACAGCAGCTGCCACTGGTGCCACGTCATGGCCGGTGAGTCCTTCGAGGACGAGGCGACCGCCGCGTACCTCAACGAGCACTTCGTGCCGGTCAAGGTCGACCGCGAGGAACGCCCCGACGTCGACGCCGTCTACATGGAGGCCGTACAGGCCGCGACCGGGCAGGGCGGCTGGCCGATGACGGTCTTCCTGACGCCGCAGGGCGAACCGTTCTACTTCGGCACCTACTTCCCGCCCGCCCCGCGGCACGGCATGCCCTCCTTCCGCCAGGTGCTGGAGGGCGTCGAGGCGGCCTGGCGCGAGCGGCGCGACGAGGTCGGGGCGGTCGCGGCGAGCATCGTGAAGGACCTGGGCGGACGTTCGCTCGCCCTCGACGGGACGGCCGCCCCGGGGGAGGAGCAGCTCGCGGCGGCGCTGCTGGGGCTCACCCGGGACTACGACCCCTCGTACGGGGGGTTCGGCGGGGCGCCCAAGTTCCCGCCGTCGATGGCCCTGGAGTTCCTGCTGCGGCACCACGCCCGTACCGCCTCCGAGGGCGCGCTCCAGATGGTGCGGGACACCTGCGAGGCGATGGCCCGCGGCGGCATCTACGACCAGCTCGGCGGCGGCTTCGCCCGCTACGCCGTGGACCGCAAGTGGGTGGTGCCGCACTTCGAGAAGATGCTCTACGACAACGCGCTGCTCTGCCGGCTCTACGCCCACCTGTGGCGCGCCACCGGCTCCGACCTGGCCCGCCGGGTCGCCCTGGAGACCGCCGACTTCCTCCTGCGCGAGCTGCGCACCCACGAGGGCGGCTTCGCCTCCGCGCTCGACGCCGACAGCGACAAGCCGGGCGGCGGCCACGGCGAGGGCGCCTTCTACGTCTGGACGCCGGCGGAGCTGGAGGAGGTCCTCGGCAAGGAGGACGCGGCGCTGGCCGCCGAGTACTTCGGGGTGACGGAGGACGGCACCTTCGAGGAGGGCGCGTCGGTGCTCCAACTCCCCTCGGACGCCGGGTTCGTGGACGCCGAGCGGATCGCCTCGGTGCGCGGGCGGCTGTTCACCGCCCGGGAGGGACGGCCCCGCCCCGGCCGCGACGACAAGGTCGTCGCCGCCTGGAACGGGCTGGCGATCGCCGCGCTGGCCGAGACGGGGGCGTACTTCGAGCGCCCGGACCTTGTCGCGGCCGCCGTCGAGGCCGCGGACCTGCTGGTGCGGGTCCACATGGACGAGCACGGCCGGCTCGCCCGGACCTCGCGGGACGGCACGGTGGGCGGCAACGCGGGCGTGCTGGAGGACTACGCCGACGTCGCGGAGGGCTTCCTCGCGCTCGGCGCGGTGACCGGCGAGGGCGTGTGGCTGGACCTCGCGGGGCTCCTTCTCGACTCCGTACTGCGGCATTTCACCGGGGAGGACGGCACGCTCTTCGACACCGCCGACGACGCCGAGACGCTGATCCGCCGGCCGCAGGACCCGACCGACAACGCCGCCCCCTCGGGCTGGACGGCCGCGGCCGGCGCGCTGCTGTCGTACGCCGCGTACACCGGCTCCTCGCGCCACCGCGAGGCCGCGGAGCGGGCGTTGGGCGTCGTGGGCGCCCTCGGCGGCCGGGTGCCGCGGTTCATCGGCTGGGGTCTGGCTGTGGCCGAGGCGGCGCTCGACGGCCCGCGCGAGGTCGCCGTGGTCGGCCCGGCGGGCGACCCGGGCACGGCGGCGCTGCACCGCGCCGCGCTGCTCGGCACCGCCCCGGGCGCGGTGGTCGCCGTGGGGGAGCCCGGCGCCGACGAGTACGCCCTCCTGGCCGACCGCCCGCTGCTGGGCGGCCGCCCCGCGGCCTACGTCTGCCGGCACTTCGTGTGCGCGGCGCCGACCGCGGACGCGCAGGCCCTGGCGGAGCAACTGGGCGCGCGCTGACGTTCGGCGCGTGCCGCGGCCCCCCGGGCGGCGCCGACCACGGCTCACGGGGACCTGCCGCCGGTCCGCGCCTAACGGCAGAGGTTGGCCGCGAGCAGTTCCAGCGAGCGGTCGAGGACGGCGCCGGGGTCGGCGGTGCCGTCCGAGTCGAGCCAGTGGAAGACGGCCTCGGACCAGGCCCCGATCACAGCGGCGACGACGACCCGGACCTCGAGGTCGTCCTCGGGGCGCCCGAGGCGCTCGGCCGTGACGGAGGCCAGCAGCCGGCCGGCCTCCTGGATGCGCTCGCCCATGCGCGCGCGGACGGCGGGCACCGAGCGCACCAGGCGCAGCCGCTGCCGCAGCTCATCGAGCTCGCCCTCGTCGGCGAGCACCCCGCGCAGCGGGCCCAGCAGGGCGTACCGCAGGGAGGCGACGACGGGCTCCTGTGCCGGACGGGCGCGCAGTTCGGCCACCATGACGGGGTCGTGGCCTTCGGAGAGGACGATGTCCTCCTTGGTGGGGAAGTACCGGAAGACCGTGCTGGCCGAGACCTCGGCCGCCTCCGCGATCCGCTCGACGGTGGTCCCGTCGTACCCCTGCGCCTCGAAGAGCCTGAGGGCGGCTCGGCGGATGGCCCGCCGGGTCCGGATCTTCTTGCGCTCGCGAAGGCTCGGTCCGGTCGGTACGGTCACGCTCGTCATTGTCGTGCATCCACGGTGCGTGCCGCCCCGAAGGCTCCGGCGGGCACGGGGCACCGGCCACCACCCACCCCGCAAGTCCGTCGCCGGATGACAGTGACCGTCAAAAAGAGGCGGCTGTCATCTCGTGACGTGCGAAAGGCCCCGCGGAGCGCCGTCGCGGTCCGCGGGGCCCCCGGCCGTCGCGGAAGGGCTACGCGTGGTTGTAGGCCACCAGCGAGATGCCCACGTAGTGCACGATGAACGCGGCCAGCGTGAACGAGTGGAAGACCTCGTGGAAGCCGAAGAAGCGCGGTGAGGGATTGGGGCGCTTGGTCCCGTAGACCACCGCTCCGACGCTGTACAGCAGGCCGCCCACGACGATCAGGACGAGCACGGCGATGCCGCCCTGCCGCAGGAAGTCGGGCAGGAAGAAGACCGCCGCCCAGCCCAGCGCGATGTAGCAGGGCGTGTAGAGCCAGCGCGGCGCCCCCACCCAGAAGACCCGGAAGGCGATGCCCGCCAGGGCGCCCGCCCAGACCAGCCAGAGCAGGACCTCCTGCTTGCCGTCCGGCAGCAGCAGGAGCGTGAAGGGCGTGTAGGTCCCGGCGATGATCAGGAAGATGTTCGCGTGGTCCATCCGGCGCAGCACCGCCGAGGCCCGGGGGCCCCAGTCGCCGCGGTGGTAGAGCGCGCTCACGCCGAACAGCGCGCAGGCGGTGAGCGTGAACACCGCGCAGGCGATCCGCCCGCGGGTGCTCTCGGCGAAGGCGGTCAGGACGACCCCCGCGACGAGGACGGCGGGGAACATCCCGGCATGGAGCCACCCCCTCAGCTTCGGCTTCAAGGGGGCGGCGGCGGATGCGAGTTCTTCAAGGGCGGCGGGCACAACGGGAGTCTCGTCCACGGAGCTCATGAAATCAATGCTACCTACGGTTGCGTAGGTTACCGATACGTAGTACGTGGTGTCGCCGGGCGTTGGGAGTGGCGTTGCTCACCTCACGCGCCCTGGACAGATCGCGTTTCCTGTCCTGATACTCATATGAGTGCGGACGGCACCGGATGAGCATCCCACGAGAGCAGCATCCGGGTCGCAGCCCCCAAGGGGCCGACAACAACACCCTCGGAATCTGACGCCAGGTGAGTGCACACCGGGCGGAACGGAGCGATCGTGGCGCGCGTCAATGCGGCTCCCACCCATCACCAGGACCTGATCGCATGGGTCGGCGAGATCGCCGAGCTGACCCAGCCTGACGAGATCGTGTGGTGCGACGGCTCCGAGGAGGAGTACCAGCGCCTCGCGGACGGGCTCGTCTCGAAGGGCACCTTCAAGAAGCTCGACCCGATCAAGCGCCCCAATTCGTACTACGCCGCCTCCGACCCGACCGACGTCGCTCGTGTCGAGGACCGCACCTTCATCTGCTCCGAGCAGGAGCAGGACGCCGGCCCGACCAACCACTGGAAGGCCCCCGCCGAGATGCGGGAGATCTTCAGCGGCGAGAAGGGGCTCTTCCGCGGCTCCATGCGCGGCCGCACCATGTACGTCGTCCCGTTCTGCATGGGCCCGCTCGGCTCCGAGCTGTCCGCGATCGGCGTGGAGATCACCGACTCCGCGTACGTCGCCACCGCCATGCGGACCATGACGCGCATGGGCCAGGACGTGCTCGACGAGCTCGGCGAGGACGGCTTCTTCGTCAAGGCCGTGCACTCCGTCGGCGCCCCGCTGGAGGCCGGCCAGGAGGACGTCCCGTGGCCGTGCAACTCCACCAAGTACATCTCGCACTTCCCCGAGAGCCGTGAGATCTGGTCCTACGGCTCCGGCTACGGCGGCAACGCCCTGCTCGGCAAGAAGTGCTACGCCCTGCGCATAGCCTCGGTCATGGCCCGCGACGCGGGCTGGCTGGCCGAGCACATGCTCGTCCTCAAGCTCACCCCGCCGCGCGGCGAGGCCAAGTACGTCGCCGCCGCCTTCCCGAGCGCCTGCGGCAAGACCAACCTCGCCATGCTGGAGCCGACCATCCCCGGCTGGACCGTGGAGACCATCGGCGACGACATCGCCTGGATGCGCTTCGGCGAGGACGGCCGCCTCTACGCGATCAACCCCGAGGCGGGCTTCTTCGGCGTCGCGCCGGGCACCGGCGAGCACACCAACGCCAACGCCATGAAGACCCTGTGGGGCAACTCGGTCTTCACCAACGTCGCCCTCACCGACGACAACGACGTCTGGTGGGAGGGCATGACCGAGGAGCTCCCGGCCCACCTCACGGACTGGAAGGGCAACTCCTGGACGCCGGAGTCCGGGACCCCGGCCGCCCACCCCAACGCCCGCTTCACCGTCCCCGCCGCGCAGTGCCCGACGATCGCGCCGGAGTGGGAGGACCCCAAGGGCGTGCCGATCTCGGCCATCCTCTTCGGCGGCCGCCGCGCCTCCGCGGTGCCGCTGGTGACCGAGTCCTTCGACTGGCAGCACGGTGTCTTCCTCGGCGCCAACGTCGCCTCCGAGAAGACCGCCGCCGCCGAGGGCAAGGTCGGCGAGCTGCGCCGCGACCCCTTCGCGATGCTGCCCTTCTGCGGCTACAACATGGGCGACTACTTCGGCCACTGGGTCGAGCTCGGCCGGCGGCACGACGCGGCCAAGCTGCCGAAGATCTACTACGTGAACTGGTTCCGCAAGGACGCGGACGGCCGGTTCGTGTGGCCGGGCTTCGGCGAGAACAGCCGCGTGCTGAAGTGGATCGTCGAGCGCCTCAACGGCCAGGCCGAGGGCGTCGAGACCCCGATCGGCGTGCTGCCGGCCGAGGGCTCCCTGGACACCGGCGGCCTGGACATCTCGCAGGAGGACCTCGACCTGCTGCTCTCCGTCGACGTCGAGACCTGGCGGCACGAGGCCTCGCTCATCCCGTCCCACCTGGAGACCTTCGGCGACCACACGCCGAAGGAGCTGTGGGACGAGTACCGGGCCCTGGTCGAGCGCCTGGGCTAGGCCCCGCCGGAATCCGGGCGGCCCGGCCCTCCCCGTGCGTGCGGCGCGGGCGGGCGGTCCGGTGGTGGGCATGGCCCGGCCGCGGGGGTCCCCGACCCTGACCGTCGCCCCGCGGGCGGACCGAGCCGACCCTCACACCGGGGGCCGGGACCGGAGGCAACGACCTCCGGTCCCGGCCCCCGGGCGTTCCTAGGCGGCTGCGGTGTGGACCGCGATGTGGCGCTCGGCGAGCGCCGCGGCCTCCGCGTTCTGGCGTGACTCGGCGACCACCAGGGCCCGGCCGGCGAGTGCGCGCGCCCTTCGGTGCAGGGCCGCCACACGGGCCGCCTCCGCGTGCCCCCGTCCGGCCGGAGCCGGCGAGAGCCGCAGTGGGGGATGCCCGTGGTGCAGACCCGCCACGGCCTCGGCGAGCTGCTCCGCGGCACGGTCGAGCTCAGGGCAGGGCTCCAGCGCCCGCAGCTCGTCGGTGACGGTCAGCAGTGCGGCGAGGTGTCCGGCGAGCTGGAGGTCCAGCTCCTCGTCACGACTCCGACGCGGAAGGGTGGGCGCCACCGCCGTATGGACCGATTTGGTGCGGATCGGTTCGTACATGGATGCACTCCTCCTGCAAACAGGAGTACATCCTACCTTGGACTCAGTCTAAGGAGGGAGTGTTTCGAGGTATCGGGGTGACCGGCGCCCGGGCTACGGCTGCCCGTAGCCGTCCAGGAAGCGTGCGATCCGGCCCACGGCGTCCGCCAGGTCCTCCTTCGCGGGCAGCGTGACCAGGCGGAAGTGGTCCGGCTCCGGCCAGTTGAAGCCGGTGCCCTGCACCACCAGGATCCGCTCGGCCCGCAGCAGGTCCAGCACCATCTGCTGGTCGTCCTTGACCTTGTAGACCTTCGGGTCCAGCCGGGGGAACGCGTACAGCGCGCCCTTGGGGCGTACGCAGGTCACCCCGGGGATCTGCGTCAGCAGCTCGTACGCCACGTCCCGCTGCTCGGCCAGCCGGCCGCCCGGCAGCACCAGGTCCTTGATCGACTGCCGGCCGCCCAGGGCGGTGGCCACCGCGTGCTGTGCCGGGACGTTCGCGCACAGACGCATGTTCGCCAGGATCGTCAGGCCCTCGAGGTAGCTGGTCGCGTGCTCCTTCGGGCCGCACACCGCGAGCCAGCCGCTGCGGTAGCCGGCCACCCGGTACGCCTTCGACAGCCCGTTGAAGGTGAGCGTCAGCAGGTCGGGGGCGATCGCCGCGGTCGGGGTGTGGGTCACGCCGTCGTACAGGATCTTGTCGTAGATCTCGTCCGAGCAGACGATCAGGTTGTGCCGGCGGGCGATGTCGGTCAGCTGCCGCAGCAGCTCGTCGTCGTAGACCGCGCCCGTGGGGTTGTTCGGGTTGATGATCACCAGCGCCTTGGTGCGGTCGGTGATCTTGCGCTCGATGTCGGCGAGGTCGGGGAACCAGTCCGCCTGCTCGTCGCAGCGGTAGTGCACCGGGGTGCCGCCCGACAGCGACACCGCGGCCGTCCACAGCGGGTAGTCGGGCGCCGGGATCAGCACCTCGTCGCCGTCGTCCAGCAGCGCCTGCATCGACATCTGGATCAGCTCGGAGACGCCGTTGCCGAGGTAGACGTCCTCGACGTCCAGCTCGATGCCCTTGGTCTGGTAGTGCTGCATGACCGCCCGCCGCGCCGGGAGGATGCCCTTGGAGTCGCCGTAGCCGTGCGCGCCGCCGAGGGAGCGCAGCATGTCCTCGAGGATCTCCGGGGGGCACTCGAAACCGAAGGCGGCGGGATTGCCGGTGTTCAGCTTCAGGATGCGGTGACCCGCCGCCTCCAGCCGCATGGCCTCCTCCAGCACCGGGCCGCGGATGTCGTAGCAGACGTTGGAGAGCTTCGTGGACTGGATCACCTGCATGCCCGCGAGCTTACGGCCACGTACCGGGGACCGCCCCGTGTTCTTGGCCACGTATGCGCCGAATGGTGAAGTGGCGCTACCTTCCCCGCCCTTTCTCGTTGCGCACGGAACGACCGGCCAGGACGTCCGTCCGGCGGCCGTCCTCGATGACGAACCGCCCGTCGACGAGCACGTGCGGGATGCCGGTGGGCGGTGTGCGCGGCGCCTCGTACGTCGCGCCCGCGGCGACCGTCCCCGGGTCGAGGAGCACCAGGTCCGCGCGGTGGCCCTCGCGGACCAGGCCGCGGTCCGGCAGCCCCAGCCGGGCCGCGGGGCGGCCGGTGAGGTGCGCGACGCACTCCTCCAGGCCGAGCACGCCGAGCTCGCGCACGTAGCGACCGAGGTAGTGCGGGAAGGTGCCGTACGCCCGGGGGTGCGGCTTGTCGCCGACGAGCAGGCCGTCGCTGCCGCCGGTGTGGACGTGGTGGCGCATGATCGCCCGGACGTTCTCCTCGTGGCCGACGTGCTGCAGGACCGTCGTGCCCAGGCGGTCCTCCAGCAGCAGCCGGCGCGCCGTCGCGAAGTCCGTCAGCCGGCGTCCCACATGGCCCGCCAGGGCGGGCTCGCGCACCCCGGAGACCTCCAGCGTCCGCCACTCCACGGGCACGCCGTGGCAGCCGTCCGACCCCTCCACCTCCATCGCGTGCCGGATGCGCTCCGCCTGCGCGTCGTCCCGGAGCCGGGCGAGGGTCGCCTCCGGCCCGCCCTCCGTCGCCCAACTCGGCAGGGTCGACGCGAGCGTCGTGCAGCCCGGCAGGTAGGGATACGTGTCGAGGGTGATGTCCGCCCCCGCCGCGAGTGCCTCGTCCAGCAGCGCGAGCAGCTCGGGCGCGCGGCCCGCGTTCACACCGAAGTTCATCGTGGCGTGCGCCAGGTGCAGGGCGCAGCCCGCCTCCCGGGTCACCGCGATCATCTCCGCGTAGGCCTCCAGCGCGCCGGCGCCGTAACTGCGGTGGTGCGGGCAGTAGTAGCCGCCGTGGGCGGCCACGACCCGGCACAACTCGGTCAGTTCGGCGTCCGAGGCGTACATCCCCGGGGTGTACGTCAGCCCGGACGACATCCCCACGGCGCCCTGCGCCAGCCCCTCGGCGACCAGTTGCCGCATCCGGTCCAGCTCCGCCGGGGTCGCCGGGCGGTCCTCCCACCCGACCGCCAGCATCCGCACGGTGCCCTGCGGGACCAGGTACGCGGCGTTCACGGCGATGCCCCGGTCCAGGCGGTCCAGGTACTCGCCGACGCTGCGCCAGTCGTACACCAGGCCCTCGGGGTCGCCGTTCCACCCCGCGATCTGGCGGCGCAGCTCGGCCAGCGTGCGGTCGTCCACGGGGGCGTACGACAGCCCGTCCTGGCCCAGCACCTCCAGGGTCACGCCCTGCGCCGCCTTCGCCTCGTGCGCGGGGTCCGTGAGGAGGGCCAGGTCGCTGTGGGCGTGCATGTCGATGAACCCGGGGGCGAGCACGAGCCCGCGGGCGTCCAGCGTGCGGCGTGCGCCGCGCACCGTCCCGATCTCCGTGACGCGGCCGCGCTCGATGCGGACGTCCGCCCGGTACGCCGTGGTCGTCCCGGTCCCGTCCACGACGGTCGCGCCGCGAATCGCCAAGTCCATGCGGGCCTCTCTCTCCTGTGTGCGGGCGGCTGCGCCGGGCCGCCCGGTTGTCGTGTGCGGGTCGTTTGCGCCTGCGGCGGGCGGTTCTCCCGCCCGCCCTCCCTCCCCCAGCCTTCGGCCGGGGGGACCCCCATCCGGCGCGGTCAGTGACCGCCTCGCAGGGTTCGTGGTGGGCCGGGTGCGGGGCCTCCGGGGCTGCACGTCCTGGACTGGGTTATTTACGTGCATGGCGGGCGGTCCATGTCCGAGCCCCGGATGCCGCACACAAATATCCCGCAGCGTCCAGAACATCCACCCCTCCGACCCCGCCCCCTCCGTATCCGTGAGCGACTGACGGCCGGAGGGGGGTGAGGCGGTCCGGGGTTGCCGCACGCGTCTTACCGACGCCGACGGCCATGGGGGTGGTGGCTGAGGCCCGCGCCGGTTTTGGCGCGATCGGACCGGAAGGGAGTGCTCGGGCCGATGCCCGGCGATAGGGGCGCCCTGCTGAGCGGCCCGTTGTCGTGTGCGCGTTCCTGCCCGATTTCGGCCTTCGGCCAGGGACGGGCTGGTTCGGTGCGGTCGGTGTGGTTCCAAGACTGAACCCGGTTGCGGGTCGGCCGCCCGCCGGAGGCCAGGGGCGTCCCCGCATCGGGGCTCGTCGTGATCTGCCGCTTGGCGGCCTTCGGCGTCGCCTGACATCGGCAAAGCCCTGCGAGCACCGGCGGGTGAGGTGCGTCAGCCGTCCCGTGGGAGGTGCCGCCCCCGACCACGGGTGCGTGCACCCCTGCTCGGCCTGCGGCCAGAGGACCCCTGCTGAGGGCAGCTCCCAACCGTGCGGGTAGGGGCGCCCCCCGTCACACCCACCGGCCGTTGGTCGCCCGCGATACGGAGGGGGTGGGGTCGTAGGGGTGGATGTTCTGGACGCTGCGGGATATTTGTGTGCGGCATCCGGGGCTCGGACATGGACCGCCCGCCATGCACGTAAATAACCCAGTCCAGGACGTGCAGCCCCGGAGGCCCCGCCCCCGGCCCACCACGCACGCCGCGAGGCCCGCACCAACCATCCGGGGCAATCGGGAGGGAGGGCGGGGAAACCGCCCGCCGCAGGCGCAACGGACCCGCACACAACAACGAACCGCCGTCAGAAGAACGTGCGGACGAAGTCCGTGACAACCCCACCCTCGCCCACGACAGGAACAAGCTGCCACTTGTCGAACGCCGTGCACGGATGCGACACCCCCAGCCCCACCCAGTCGCCGACCGCCAGGTCCCCCGCCCCGGGGGCGACGTCCACGAACGCGTGCTGGTCGGCGAGCTTGGTGACCGTGAGCCCGGCCGCCGGGACGGCGGAACCGTCGGCGCGGCGCACAACCTGCGGCACCGGGAGGTCGAGGTCGTACGGCGCGTCGCGCTTGCCCGCGTTGAGGAGGGCGAGGCCCGGCTCGGGCCGGGAGAGCACCTGTGCCCACAGCCGGAACGCGGGTTCGAGCGAGCCCTCCGCGGGGATGCGGTCGTGGAACGGCGTCAGATCGCGGTAGTGGACGTCGTCGTGGGTGACGTACGCCCCGGACCGCAGAAGCCGCAGCACCGGCAGGGACAGGTCCCCGAGCGTGCCGAACGCGTCCGCCACCGCGTCGAACCACTCGCTGCCGCCCGCGCTCACCACGATCTCCCCGGCTTCTGCGAACCGCCCGGCCGCGTCGAAGTCCCGGGCCAACGAGACGAGTTCGGCGAGCCATCCGCGCGGGTCCGGGGCCGCCGCCTCGTAGCCCGCGACACCGACGAGCCGCAGGTGCCGCGTCGCGGCGACCGCGTCGGCGACGCGCGCCGCCTCCGCGGATCCGCGCGCGCCCGTGCGGCCTCCCTCCGCGCCGAGTTCGACGACGACGTCCACGACGGCCGTGAGGGCCGCGTCCATCAGCTCCACCCCGCGCACGGAGTCCACGTAGCAGACGAAGCGGAACTCCGGGTCGGCCGCCAGCTCGCGGGCTACCCAGCGCAGCGCGGCCGCGTCGACGAGCTCGTTGGCGAGGAAGACGTGCCGCACGCCGAACGTCCGGTAGACCCGCACCTGGTGCGGGGTCGCGGCGGTGATGCCCCACGCGCCGTGGGCGAGCTGGCGGGCGAAGAGCTGCGGGGCCATGGAGGTCTTGCCGTGCGGCGCGAAGGCGAGGCCGTGCTTGCCGGCCCAGTCGGCGAGCTGGGCGAGGTTGTGCTCCAGGGCGGGCTCGGAGAGCGTGAGCAGCGGCGTGGTGAAGCCGCCGTCGAAGACGGTGCGGCGCTGGGCGGCGAGTTCGCCGACGGTCAGGCCGTCGGCGTCCGGCGGGAGTCCCTTGAAACGGTGGTCCACCCGCTCCCGGTGCAGCTCGTCGATGCCCGTGACCTGGTCCATCCCGCCTCCGTCCGGAGTCGTTGCAATATGTGCAACGGCCGTTGCGTACTGTGTTTCCCGCTGTCTAACATCCCGGCCAGCACCGGGTCAACGGTGCGCGGAGAGGAGCAGAGGTGACCGGGACCGTGGCCGTGGACGTCGTGTGCGTGGGCGAGTCCATGGTCACCTTCGTCCCCTCCGTGCCCGGGCGTCGCCTCGCCGACGCGGCCGCCTTCGACCGGGGGACGGGTGGCGCGGAGTCCAACGTGGCCTGCGCGCTGGCCCGTCTGGGCCATGCCGTGCGATGGATCAGCCGGGTGGGCGCCGACCCGTTCGGGGACCACCTGGTGACGGCGGTCGCCGCGGCCGGCGTCGACGTCTCGGGGGTGCGGCGCGATCCCGGCCGCCCCACCGGGGTCTACTTCCGCACGGGCGCCGGCGAGGTCGCCTACTACCGGGCCGGTTCGGCCGCCGCCGCCATGGACCCGGGGAACGTCGACCGGCGCGACGCCTGGGCCGGCCGGGTGCTGCACCTGTCCGGCATCACACCCGCCCTCTCCCAGGGGTGCGCGGACCTCGTCCACGGGCTCACCGCCCCCGGACCGGGCCGCCCGCTGGTCTCCTTCGACGTCAACCACCGCCCCGCCCTGTGGCGTTCGGCCGATCCGGGGCGGCTCGCCGTCCTCGCCGCCCGCTGCGACCTCGTCCTGGTCGGCGAGGACGAGGCCGGGGCCGCGTGGGGCCTGCCGGACGCCGACGCCGTGCGCGAGGCCCTGCCGGGTCCCGCCGTCCTCGTCGTCAAGCAGGGCGCGCGCGGTGCCACCGCGTACGAGGGCGGCGCGGACGGGGTGTTCGTGCCCGCGCCGGACACGCCCGTCGTCGACCTCGTCGGGGCCGGTGACGCGTTCGCCGCGGGCTTCCTGTCGGCGACGCTGCGCGCGCTCCCGCTGCGGGACCGGCTCGCCCGGGGCCACGCGCTGGCCGCCGCGGTGATCGGGGTGCGGGGCGACTCACTCGCGGCCCTCGGCGACGAGGCATGGGGGAGACTGCGCGCATGAGCCAGACCGTGGACCGCGCGCTGCGCATCCTGCCTCTGCTCGCGGAGGGGCCCGCCAACCTCGAACAGGTCGCCACCCGCCTGGACGTGCACAAGTCCACCGCGCTGCGCCTGCTGCGCACCCTGCACGAGCACGGCATGGTCTACCGCCAGGACGACCAGCGCTACCGCCTCGGAACCCGGCTGTTCGCCCTCGCCCAGGAGGCGATGGAGAACCTGGACGTCCGCGGTATCGCCCACCCCCACCTCGTGGCCCTCAACGAGCTGACCGGGCACACCGTCCACCTCGCGGTGTACGAGGAGGGCGAGGTGGTCTACATCGACAAGGTGGAGAGCCGCTACCCGGTGCGCATGTACTCGCGGATCGGCAGGCCCGTGGCCATCACCGTGGCCGCCGTGGCGAAGCTGCTCCTGGCCGACCTGCCCGAGACGGAGCGGCGCGCGGTCGCGCAGACCCTGGAGTACCCGCGCTACACCGCGCGTTCCACCACCGACCCCGCCGCCCACCTCGCCGAACTCGCCCGGGTCCGCGAGCAGGGCTGGGCGAGCGACCTCGGCGGCCACGAGGAGTCCATCAACTGCGTCGCCGCGCCGATCCGCGGCGCCGACGGGCGCGTCGCGGCCGCGTGCTCCATCTCCGCCCCCAATGTGGTCGTCAGCGCGGAGGAGTTGCTGAAGTTGCGTCCGCAGGTCCAGCACACCGCGGAGGCGATCAGCCGCGAGTACTGCGGTAGACCGAGCGAAGGAACCAGATGAGCGAGAAGACCGCGATCACCCCGGCCGGCCACACCACACCGCCGGCCAGGTTCTCCCACGGGGTCCGCAAGGGCAACATCCTGCAGGTCGCCGGCCAGGTCGGCTTCGGCCCCGCCGTGCCGGGGCAGGCACCCGCACCGGTGGGGCCGGGACTGCGGGAGCAGACCCTGCAGACCTTCGCCAACGTCCAGGCGGTGCTGGAGGAGGGCGGCTCCTCCTGGGAGGACGTCGTCATGATCCGGGTCTATCTCACCGACACTGCGCACTTCCCCGAGTTCAACGCCCTCTTCGACGAGTTCTTCGCCGGCCTGAAGGGCGCCCCCGCCGCCCGTACGACGGTCTACGTCGGCCTGCCCGCCGGGCTGCTCGTCGAGATCGACGCGCTCGCCGTCCTGGACTGACCTCCCGCCCCACCGCCTCACCTTTCGCCGCGGTCGGCGGGACACCGCGCCCCCGGGGGACGGGACCTCTCCCGGGGGCGCGGTGCGTCGGTGACGGTGCCGCCGGTTACGGCAGCCCGTGCACGTGGGGGCCGACGGTGTTCGAGAAGGCGTTGCCGTTCGCCGCGTCCCAGTTGGTGGACCAGGTCATCGCGCCGCGCAGCCCCGGCCAGGTCGTCGGGGGCTTGAAGGAACCGCAGCTGGTGCCCTTGGTGAGGCAGTCCAGGGCGTTGTTGACCACGGCCGGCGACACGTGGCCGCTGCCGGCCGCCCGGGTCGAGGCCGGCAGACCGATGCCGACCTGGGAGGGGGCGAGACCGCTCTGCAACTGGATGCAGGCCAGCGCGGTGATGAAGTCGACCGTGCCCTGCGCGTACACCTTGCCGTCGCAGCCGTTCATGGTGCCGCTGTTGTAGTACTGGGTGTTGACGACGGTCAGGATGTCCTTGATGTTCAGCGCGGTCCGGAAGTAGCCGAAGGACGTCGACTGCATGTCGATGGTCTGCGGGGCCATCGTGATGACCAGCCCGGAGCCGGCCTTGGCCGACAGGGAGCGCAGCGCCTGCGTCATGTAGGTCGCGTTGATCCCGTTCTCCAGGTCGATGTCGACGCCGTCGAAGCCGTACGTCTGCATCAGCGAGAAGACGCTGTTGGCGAAGTTGTTCGCCGACGCCGAATCGCTGACGCTGATCGTGCCGTTCTGGCCGCCGACCGAGACGATGACCTTCTTGCCGGCCGCCTTCTTCGCCGCGATGTCGGTCTTGAACTGGCCGACCGAGTAATTCAGCGCCGGGTCGAGCGTGAAGGAGACCGCGCCGGGCGTGGCCGTGGCGTCGGCGAAGCTGACGGCGATGATGTCGTACTGGCTCGGGACCTGTGCGATGGTCTGGACGGTCGCGCCGTTGTCGAAGTTCTGCCAGTAGCCGGTCAGCACGTGCTTGGGCAGCGAGCCGCCACCGGTGGGCGTCGGCGTCGGTGTCGGGGTGGGGTCCGTCGGCGTGGGCGTGGGCGTGGGCGTCGGTGTGGGTGTGGGCGTCGCGGTGCCGGGCGCGCCCAGCAGGCTCACGTCGTCGGCGAGGAAGGCGGGCTGGGCGTACCAGCCGTGCACGTAGACCGTGACCGAGGTGGTGGTCGCGCCGGTGGTGAAGCCGGTGGACAACTGCTGGTAGGAGGACGCCGACGGGGTCCAGGTGGAGACCTCGGTCATCCCGCTGCCGGTCGCGCCGAGGTAGACGTAATTGCCCTGGACGAAGGCGCTCAGCCGGTACGTGGAGCCCGGCCGGACGCTGATCGTCTGCGAGCAGCGGGCGTTGTCCGAGGAGGACGGGGTGGCCTGCAGGGCCTTGCCGCCGCTGTGCACGGGGCCGTTCACGGCGGTGCCGCCGGAGGCGGTGCAGGTCCAGCCGGACAGGCCGCTCTCGAAACCGCCGTTGGTCACGAGGTCGGGGTCCGCGGCGCTGGCGCTGCCGGACGTGGCGACGAGTCCCGCCACCGCGAGGGCGGCGGCGCCGACGGCCGCCGCGGCTCTGAGGGCGGTGCTCCGTGGGCGTGCGTGTTCCACTACTGCCTCCTGGGGGCGAGGAGTTGGGCGGTTACGCGAGTGGCCACTCTTCTGTGGACGCAGTTTGGTCCAGACCAATCCCGTGGTCAATACCGCGGCCGGCGTGCGTAGTCCGGCGTCCCGCGGGTACCACCGACTTCATCAACTGTTCGGCGACTTTCCGCACTGCTCCGGCTACGCAGGGATAAGCTCTCCGGGCAGGGACTGGGCGGGAGTTCCGGGAGGTCGCGGGTGTCGAGCGTCATAGCGGTCACGGCGGACGATCTCGCGCTCCCGCTGGAGCAGCACGTGATGCGCACCGCGGCGGCCCTGGAGGCCCACGGCCACCTCGTCGTACTCGTCCCGCCGGAGCCCGCCGATCCGCGGCGCCGCCGCGTCCACACCGTGCGCGCCGCCCTGGAGGCGGACCGGGTGGCGATCGTCCCGGTCGACCTGCCGCCGCTGGCCGCCCTGCTCCTGGCCGAGCAGCTGCGCCAGCTCGCCGCCACCGACCTCGGGCCCGGTGTGCTCGCCGGTGCCGCGCGGCTGCTGTCGCACTACCTGCACTCCGGCGCCCTGCTCGGCTCGGTCTCCCGGCTCGACCGGGTGGACGTGCCCGTCGGCGCCCATCTGAAGTCCCTGGTGCCCGGGCGCCACTTCGCCGTCCTCGCCCACCCCGAACCGCACCTGTCCGAGGCGCGCCCCGACGCCGTGCCGGCCGGGCCCGCGTTCCTCACCCAGCTCGCCGTCGCCCACGGCCACGGTGTCGACGCCGGCTGGGTCACCGGGCCGCTCGCCCGCGCCTGGCGGAGCCTGCACGTGCGGGAGGTGCCGCTGCCGGCGGACTCCGCGCGCTGGTGGGGCACCGGCAGGCTCGTCGAGTTCACCGCCTACATCGCCGACGTCGGCGTGCTGTACCAGCTGGTCACCTCGGTCCGCCGGGACACCTGCGGCTGGTGCGGGCTGGCCGTCATCGGCGACCGCTGCCTGTTCTGCTCGGCCACGGTGGACGGGCAGCAGCGCGTCCGGCCCCCCGAGCGTCCGCGCCAGGTCGTCCACCCGGGCCCCCGCGCGCCCTCCCTGGCGCCCAGGGCGTCCCCCGCCCCGCAGGTATCCCCCCACCAGCACTCGGCACTTGAGCGATAGGGCCCCACCTCTATGAACTCACGTCAGCGTCGCGGCGTCGTCCTCCTCGTGGTCTCCGCGCTGTGCGCGCTCGCCGCGTTCGCCGGGGTCGTCAGCGTCATCGGGGACGCCCGCTCCCAGGTCGGGCCGAAGGTGACCGCGTACCGGCTGGCCGCGGACGTGCCCGCGTACGAGGCCGTCGGCCGCGGCCAACTGCAGGCGGTCCGGATACCCGAGCGGTGGCTGCCCGCCACCGCCGTCCGCGATCTCGGCCGGCTGGACGGCAAGATAGCCGCCGTCCCGCTGCACCGCGGCTCGCTGCTGCAGACGGACATGGTCGCCGAACGGCCCGCGCTGCAGGCCGGGCAGATGGAGATCGCGATCATGATCGACGCGGAGACCGGCGTCGCCGGGAAGATCACCCCGGGGGCGAGGGTCAACATCTTCGCCACCTTCGCACCGCGCAGGGACACCGACCCGGAGGTCTCGAAGATCATCGTCGCGGGCGCCCGGGTCATCGACGTCGGCGAGATCAAGGCCTTCGACACCGGGGCCGACAACCGCCGCGTCAGCAGCCAGGGAGTCCCCATCACCTTCGCCCTCGGCGCCGCGGACGCCCAGCGGGTCGCCTTCGCCGAGTCCTTCGCCCGGCACGTACGCCTCGCCCTCGTCGCCCCGGGGGACGCGACCGCCCCCGCCGAACGGGACCGCACCTACACCCTCGCCCGCGACGGAGCCGCCTCGTGACCGGCGTACGCATCCTGTCGGGCACCCCCGACCCCGACACCGCCCGGGCCCTGACCGGGGTCCTCCACCAGCTGCCGGGAGCCGAACCCGGACCGGCGCTCCCGGACTCCACCACGCTGCTGGACGTCCTCGCGCGCGCCGCCGAGACCGGGGTCGACGAACTGCCCGAGGTCGTCGTCGTCCACGACCGGATCACCCCGGTGCCCGCGCTCGAGGTCGTCCGCGAGATCGCGCTCCGCTTCCCCGCGGTCGGCGTCATCCTGCTCACCGCCGACCCGAGCCCGGCCGTCCTGTCCGGCGCCATGGACGCCGGGGCGCGCGGCGTCGCCGGGGTGCCGCTGTCGTACGACGAACTCGGCACCCGCGTCGAGGCGGCCGCCGCCTGGGCGGCCGGCGTACGCCGCCACCTCAGCCCCCAGCAGCCCGCACTGCCCGCCGTGCCCGGGGGCAGGCTGGTCGCCGTGGCCGGAGCGAAGGGCGGGGTCGGCACCACCGTCGTCGCCGTTCAGCTCGCCCTCGCCGCGCAGGCCGCCGGCAAGTCCACCGCCCTGGTCGACCTCGACCTCCAGGGCGGAGACGTCGCCTCCTACCTCGACGTCCAGTTCCGCCGCTCGGTGGCCGACCTCGCGGACATCGCCGACGTGACCACCCGCGTGCTGCAGGACGCCATGTACGCCCACGAGTCCGGGCCCGCGCTGCTGCTCGCGCCCGGCGAGGGGGAACGCGGCGAGGAGGTCACCGACCGCGCCGCCCGGCACGTACTGCACGCACTGCGGCAGCGGTACGAGGTCGTGGTCGTCGACTGCGGCACCCAGATGACCGGCGCCAACGCGGTCGCCGTCGAGACCGCGGACACCGCGCTGCTGGTCACCACGCCCGACGTGGTCGCCGTGCGCGCCGCCAAGCGCATGGTGCGCATGTGGGACCGGCTGCAGATCCGCAAGCCCCAGGACGTCGTCGCCGCCGTCAACCGGCACACCCGCGGCAGCGAGATACAGCCCTCGCTGATCGCCCGGATCACCGGCACGCGGATCGCCTCCGCCGTGGTCCCCGCCGCCTTCCGGGAACTGCAGGCGGTGGTGGACGCCGGACGGCTGCAGGACCTCGACAACCGCTCCACCGTCAAGCAGGGCGTGTGGACGCTCGCCGCGGAGATCGGCCTCACGGGTCCCGGGCACGCCGTGCCGCCCCGCCGGGGCCGCCGGGGCCGCGGTGAACAGGGCCAGGTCACCCTGGAGACGCTCGGCATGACACCGCTGATCCTGCTGGTGCTCGTCCTGGTCTGGCAGGCGGTGCTGACCGGGTACACCTTCACCCTCGCCGGCCACGCCGCCGACCGGGCCGCCCGCGCGGCGGCGGTCGGCGAGGACGCCCGGGCGGCGGCCGCCGAGGACCTGCCGGGCGCCTGGCGGATCGAGGACTTCGGCACCACCGGGACCGACGGCATGGTCGGGGTCACCGTGGGCCTGAGGGTCCCCGTCCTCTTCCCCGGCGCGATCGACTTCCCGCTGACCGTCCACGGCCACGCCTCGGCCGTCGACGAAGAGGCGGTCGCACCGTGACGGCCCGGACCCGCCGCGCCCACCCCCGCACCCGCGACCGCGGCAGCGCCTCCCTGGAGTTCCTGGGGATGCTGCCGATCCTGCTGCTGATCGCCCTCGCGGGCGTGCAGTTGGGCCTCGCCGCCTACACCGCGGCGCAGGCCGGCACGGCCGCCCGCGCCGCCGCGCGCATGGCGGCGCTGCACGACCCCCCGGTGAGCGGCTCCGTCGCGGGCACGCGGGCGGTGAGCTCCTGGCTGCAGGACGGTACGCAGATCGGCACCACCGGCGACAGCGGGGACGCGGTGCAGGCGACGGCGACCGTGGAGATCCCGTCGGTGCTCCCGGGCCTCAGCCCCGGCTCCGTCACCCGGACCGCCACGATGCCCAGGGAGGACGACGAAGGGGCCGACGAATGAGCCTGCGCGACCGCATCGCCGCGAACGAGGACTCCGCCACCCCGCAGACGCAGGAGGGCCACCTCGTCGCCGTCTACCGGGCCAAGCTCCTCCAGGAGATCGACCTCGCCGAGATGTCCTCCCTCGCCGCCGCCGAGCGCCGGGTGCGCCTGGAACGCGTCCTCGGCCACATCATCAGCCGCGAGGGCCCGGTTCTCTCCACCAAGGAGCGCACCGGCATCATCCGCCGGGTCGTGGACGAGGCCCTGGGCCTGGGCATCCTCGAACCGCTGCTGGAGGACGCCTCCATCACCGAGATCATGGTCAACGGCCCGGACCGCATCTACATCGAGCGCGCCGGCCGGGTGGAGCCCGTCGCCGCCCGGTTCAGCAGCCCCGAGCAGCTGCTGCAGACCATCGAACGGATCGTGTCGACCGTCAACCGCCGGGTGGACGAGTCGAATCCGATGGTGGACGCCCGCCTGCCCTCCGGCGAGCGTGTCAACGTCATCATCCCGCCGCTGTCGCTGACCGGCCCCGTCCTCACCATCCGCCGCTTCCCCCGCGCCTACGCCCTGCACGAGCTGATCGGCCTCGGCACCCTCGACGAGCACATGCTGATGCTGCTCTCCGCGCTCGTGCGGGCCAAGTTCAACATCATCGTCAGCGGCGGCACCGGCTCGGGCAAGACCACGCTGCTCAACTCGCTGTCCGGGCTCATCCCGGACGGCGAGCGCATCATCACCGTCGAGGACGCCGCCGAACTCCAGCTCCAGCAGGAGCACGTCGTACGCCTGGAGAGCCGGCCGCCCAACGTCGAGGGGCAGGGCAGGATCACCATCCGCGACCTCGTGCGGAACTCGCTGCGCATGCGCCCCGACCGGATCATCGTCGGCGAGGTCCGCGGCGGCGAGACCCTCGACATGCTGCAGGCCATGTCGACCGGCCACGACGGCTCGCTGGCCACGGTGCACGCCAACTCCGCCGAGGACGCGGTGCTCAGGCTGCAGACGCTGGCCTCCATGTCGGAGGTGAAGATCCCCTTCGAGGCGCTGCGCGACCAGATCAACAGCGCCGTCGACGTCATCGTCCAGCTGCGCCGCGACGTCGACGGCACCCGCCGGATCGCCGAGATTGCCGTGCTGTCCTCACGCGGCCGCGACGCCTTCCGGCTGACCACCGCGACCCGCTTCCGCGCCGAGCCGATGGGGCCCGACCGGATCGTGCGGGGGTGGTTCCACCACCAGCCCGTACCGCGTGAACTGGCCGAACGCTTCCACCTGGCGGGCGAGTCCGTGCCGGCGGCGTTCGGGATCGGCGAGACGGAACTGGAGCTGTCGAGCAGGGAGGCGAAGTGAACACGCCAACGATGGCCCTGGCCGTGCTCGGCGTGACCGGCCTCGCGCTGGTGCTGGGCGTCTGGGGCCTGCACGCCTGGAGCGGCGGACGCGCCGACCGCGCCGCGCTCGTCGACCGGCTGGCCGACGTCCCGGCCGCGGATCGGCATGCCGTGCCCTTCGCCGGCCTGGACCGGCGGGTCCGGCGCACCGACTGGGGCCGCCGGCTGGCCGCGCGGCTCGCCGCCACCGGCACCGGCCTGACGCCGGGGCAGTTCACCGCGGCCGCTCTCGGTGTCGTCGGCGGCGCCTGGCTGGTCGCCGACATCGTGCTGGCGCCCTTCTTCGGACCGATCGCCGCGCTCCTGGCGGCCTGGGCGGTCAGCTCCTTCCTCGGCTGGCGGCGTCGGGTGCGCACCGAGCGCTTCATCGCCCAGCTGCCCGAGCTCGCCCGCGTCCTGGCCAACGCCACCCAGGCCGGGCTCGCCCTGCGCACCGCCGTCGGCATGGCGGCCGAGGAACTGGAGGCCCCGGCCGGCGAGGAACTGCGGAAGGTCGCCGACGCCATGACGCTCGGGCACTCCATCGAGGACGCCATGGCCGAACTGCAGGAGCGGCTGCCCAGCCGGGAACTGGTGGTGCTGGTCACCACGCTCGTCCTGTCCTCCCGGGCCGGCGGCTCGGTGGTGGAGTCGCTGCGCAACCTCACGGTGACCCTGGAGGAGCGCAAGGAGACCCGGCGCGAGATCCGCACCCAGATGTCCCAGGTCACGGTCACCGCGTACGCCGTCCCCGTCATCGGCGTCGGGTCGCTGCTGCTGCTCGACCGGATCATGCCGGGATCGCTGGGCGCGATGACCGGCTCCGGGGCCGGGCGCATCGCCGTCCTCGTCGCCCTGGGCCTCTACGTCGTCGGCTTCGCGCTCATCCGCCGCATGTCGCGGATCGACGTGTGAGGGGGGTGGAGGACCGTTGATCACCGTCGCGCTGGCCGCCGTCGCCGCCCTCGGAGTGGTGGGCGTCTGCTACGGCATCGGCATCTACCGCTCCGAGGTCAAACTGCCCGGCGACCTCCAACTGGCCCTGGAGGTCGGGCGGACCCGCACCACCAAGGTCGGCAACGCCGTCGACCGCCTCGGGATGCGCTGGGCGCCCCTGGTGCTGCGCCTCATGGGCCCCGCCCGGGTCAACCGGATCCGCACCCGCATCGACCACGCGGGCCACCCCTACGGCCTCACCGTCGACCGCTACGCCGCCCGCCGCGCCGTCTACGGCGCCCTCGGCGCCCTGGCGGCCCTGGTGCTCCTCCAGGCCGGCCACTGGTTCGCCGCCCTCCTGATGATCGCCTACGGCCTCGGCTGGACGGACCTCGGCATCCGGCTCGCCGTCCGCAGGCGCCGCGACGAGATCGAGCGCACGCTCCCGGACTTCCTCGACGTCCTCGCCGTGGTGGTGAGCGCCGGCCTCGGCTTCCGCCAGGCCCTCGAACGCGTCGCCTCCGTCTACAAGGGCCCCTGGAGCGACGAGATCCGCATCGCCCTGCGCCAGATGGACGTCGGCGTGAGCCGCCGCGACGCCTTCGACCAGTTGCGCAGGCGCAACGGCAGCGAGCAGGTGGGCCAGTTCGTCACCGCCCTGCAGCAGGGCGAGGAACTGGGCGCGCCCATCGCCCGCACACTGCTCCAGATCGCCACGGACATGCGGCGCACCGAGGCCCAGAACGCCCGCCGCCGTGCGGCTCGCACCGTGCCGCGCGCGACCGGTGTGGTCACCACGCTCCTCGTCCCCGCGACGATGATCCTGCTGATGACGGGCACGATCCTCGGGTCGCGCATCAACTTCGGCGACCTGCTGGGGTGATGGGGGTGACGGGGTGGTGAACGCATTTCCGGTGCGGGTGGTGGGTAGTGACGGGAGCCGTCATATTGGGTGCGGAGCCCAGTGTTGCGGTGTACATTTGCAGTCGCAACCACATTTGCACCTGCAATCAGGCACGAATCGCAGCGGGTTGACCCGATGGGAGGCGGTGCGCCGTGGACCTCACCGGCACCGCGACCGCCCGCGGCGATAGCCAGACCCCGGCCGACGCAAGGGGCGCGGCCGGCGTACGTCTCGTGACTACGGTTTGGGGCACGGAAGATGAGCAGGTGGGTTGTGAAGCGACTGACCGCGCTGCGCACGCGCATGCGCGTCCGCGGCGACTCGGGGCAGACGTCGTTCGAGTACCTGGGCATCGCGGTGGTGATCGCGGTCATCATCGGTGTGCTGGCGGGAACGACGGACATAGGCGACGCCGTGCTCGAAGGAATCCTCGACAAGATCTCGGACATCGTCGACGCCGGCTGACCGGGCGGGGGCGCGGCGACGGTGGCCAGACCCTCGGGATCTACATCGTGGCTGTCGCCGCGCTGTTCTTCCTCGCCTTCGCCTACTTCGCCGTTGGGCAGGCAGTCTCGGTGCGCAACACGGCGCAGACGGCGGCTGACGCGTCGGCCCTCGCGGCAGCGCGGGAGGTTCGCGACAGCGTCCGCGAGTCGTTCCTCGACGCGTTGGAGGCAGGAGATCTTGACGTGATCGAGGATCTCCTGGCCCTGAAGGGGATGGTGGGCGGCAATGCCTGTGGGGCGGCGCAGGACTACGCCGCCCAGAACGACGCAGAGGTCAACGAGTGTCATGTGGACGGTCCGGCCAGCGCCACGGTAGCTCTCCGGACTTCTGGCACCGTAGGCGAGTCCGCCATTCCGGAAACCACGTCGATGAGGGCGCACGCGACGGCCACAGCCGTCGTCGACAGCCGTTGCAGTGTCGACGGGAAGGACGGCAGCAAGGTCATGTTCATCTGCGACGGCGACCCGCTGACCGTGGACACGACGGCCGACGACTTCGACCTGAACCTGGCGGAGTTCTACTCCGTCCATCTCAGCGAGTGAGGAACGGGGGACCGATGCGTATCCAGAAGCATGGCCCGGCCGCAGTCACCGTTGCCGTGGCCCTTGCCGCGGTTCTGGCGGGCTGCGGTGGCGGTGGCGACGAGGGCAAGGCCGGTGCCTCACCCTCCGCGAAGACGAGTGCGCCGGGGAACCCGGGGAAGTCGAGTCCGACGACGTCCGACACGCCGACGCAGATACTCGCCCAGATGAAGGGCGCGAAGGACATCACCGTCACGATCAGCGAGGCGACCCGGGATCCGGGCGGCTTCGTCACGGTGAAGGGCTCGATCTCGAACAACGGTGACGATACGTTCAACGCCGCCACTTGGCGCGGTGACGAGCTCGCGGTCGCCAAGTCCGGAGCGTCCGTAGCGGGCGCCGTGCTGGTCGACTCGGTCGGCAAGAAGCGCTACTACGTGCTCCGCGACACCGACGGTATCTGCCTCTGCACGACCAAGCTGATCGGCATCCGGCCCGAGGAGACGAGGCCGTTCTTCGCGCAGTTCCCGGCGCCGCCGGAAGGCACCACCGAGATGGAGTTCCAGCTGCCGACGATGCCCCCGGCCAAGATCACGATCGCGGAGGGGTGAACCGTGCACCGTCCCCGTCCGCACACCCGCCCCGGCGTCGCGGTCGTGCTCGGCCTCGCGCTCGTGCTCACGCCGCTCACCGCCGCGACCGCGCGGGCGGACGACGACCCGACGGCGCGGCCCACCCCGTCCGCGCCCGTGAAGGTGGACGCGGACGACGCGGACCTGCAACTGCCCGAGGGGGCGACGCTGGCGCCGCCCAAGGTGCTGGACATCGTCTCGGTGACCGACGCGTCATCCTCCGAGAACGCTTCCGCCGACGACGGCGAGGAGCGGCACGAGGAGTCGAATTCGTCCGTCACCTACGCCCTCCAGTCGGACGTCCTGTTCGGCAAGGACAGCGCCAAGCTGAACGCGGCGGCGACCGCCCGGCTCAAGGCCATCGCGGCCGACATCGACGCCAAGGGCGTCACGCAGCCGATTCGGGTCTTCGGCTTCACGGACGACCTGGGCTCGTACGAGCACGGCAAGGTGCTGTCCAAGAAGCGGGCGGACGCCGTCTACAAGATCCTCGCGGAGGAGCTCGGGTCGCTCGGCAGCTCCGGCCACTCGTTCCAGGTGCGCGGGTACAGCGAGGACTACCCGATCGCGGACAACTCCACCGAGGCGGGTCGCAAGCAGAACCGCCGCGTGGAGATCACGTTCCGTCCGTCGTAGCGTCGCCGGTCCTCGTCCCGCCCGCGGCCGTGCCGACGACGACGCGCCGGGCCGCGGTCAACCCGACGGCTCACCTACACGGGTAAGGCCCGGCGAGAGGGCCCTTGAATTCCGCACCAAGGACCCGGTGCGTTCCGTGACGGAGCGTGTGCGGTGCGGATGTGGCGCGAGAGGGCGAGTCGCACTATTCCCGGCCATTCGGGCTAATCGCCCACCGTTCGCGCAACTTCTTCGGGGGAACCTTCACATCTCCCTCATGACCTTGGACCGGGAGAGCGGTTCCGGCGCGGTACCTTGGAGACCCCCCCCTCGGGCCGGTCCGCTCTCCCCCCCTGCGGACCGGCCCGTCTTCTTTCCCCCGCCCCTCAGCCCGTCAGCAAGGGCCGCACGCGCGGCGGGCCCGGCCGCGACGGCCCCGGCGGGAACCGCCCGGGCGTGCCGGGTGTCTCCGTACGACGACGGGGGCGGGCGCCCCCTCGCAGTGACGGGGGATGTCGATGGACGCTGCGATACCGGTGGTCTTCACCGCGGTGGCCGTGCTGATCACGCTCGTACCGCTGGGGATCGCGGTGCGCGCCGGCCACCGCCTGCTGTGGATACGGCGGGCCGTGCACGGCGGGCTGCGCGCCGAGGGGCGTTGCGTGCGGGTGTACACGACCGTGGGCTCGACGGGCGAGGGCCCGACCCGCTCGCGGCAGCACTTCGTCTTCGAGTTCCGCACCGCCGACGGCCGCGACGTGCGCTTCGAGGACCCGGGAGCGCCGGGCACGACGATCGAGGGCGACCGCCTGACGGTCGCCTACGTCCCCGGGGCGCCGGAGCGGGCGCTGGTCGTCCCGGCCGGCTACCGGGTGCCGTACGGCCAACTCGCGCTGACGCTCGGGTTCCTGGGGATCTTCGTCGCCGTGGGCATCGTGCTGGTCGTCGGTGGTGTGCAGTTCGCCGACGCCTTCGGCAGCGCCTCCGACCCGGCCGGCTTCGGGGGCGAGGGCTTCTAGGCCCCGGACCGGGTCCCGCCCGCCCCGTCCCGCCCCGCCTGCTTCTCCACGGTCACCTCCGCACCCGGCACCAGGCCCCAGGCCGCCATCGCGCCGGCCTCCGCCTCCAGCACGTGACGGGCCCGCAGCCGCGGGCGGCCGAGCCGGCCCGGCGGCATGGTGCGGACGGCGAGCACCCGCAGCCGGCGGTCGAGGTAGGCGACGTCGATGGCGAAGCGCATGCCCAGGGTGTGCACGCTCGCGGCGGGAGTGAGCAGCAGCGCCCCGGTGATCCCCGTACGGCCCAGCAGTCCCCGGGTGCGGGCCCGGTAGGAGGCCGCGATCTCCAGCGGTATCCCCTCGCCCTCCGCCCGCCCCGCACCGCCTGTGGCCCCGGCCCCGGCCCCGGCCCCGGCGAGGCGCAGCCGCCCGGTCCCGTCGCGGCGGAGGTCACCCATGCGGCTCACGTCCCTTCGCGTGGTGCGCCCGTGTACGGTCGGGCCCGATGCATGTCTATCCGATCGCCGCGGCCGTCGTGTGGGGAACCGTCACGGGGCTCGCCCTGCCGCGTGCGGCGTACCGGCTGTCCGTCGCGCCGGAGCAGCCCCGGCCGACCCGGTGCCCGGCGGACCTGCCCTATCCGGCCGGGTGGCGCGGCTGGGCGGGGCCGGTGCGCAACGCCGGTCACCTGGCGGCCGGTTGGCGCTCCGCGCTGCTCACCGCCGTGGTCTGCGCGGCGGTGGCGGCGGCCACCGGGCCGCGGCCCGAGCTGACGGTGTGGCTGCTGCTCGTCCCGCTCGGAGTGCTGCTCGCCCGCGTCGACCTGACGGTGCTGCGGCTCCCGGACGTGCTGACACTGCCCGCCGCCGCGGGGACGGCCGCGCTGCTCGGCGTGGCCGCGCTGCTCCCGGGCCACGAGGGCTCCTGGCCCCGGGCGCTGCTGGGGGCGGTCGCGCTGGGCCTGTTCTACCTCGTGCTGCACCTGGTCAACCCGGACGGCATGGGCTTCGGCGACGTCAAACTCGCCCCCGCCGCGGGCCTGGTCCTCGCCTGGTACGGCTGGGGGACACTCGCCGTAGGCACCTTCGCGGCCTTCGCGCTGGGCGCGGTCACGGGCCTGGTGCTGCTGGCGGCCCGCCGCGCCGACCGCCGAACGCCGCTGCCCTTCGGGCCGTTCATCCTGGCCGGCGCCCTGGCCGGACCGCTGCTGCCGTCCTGACCAGGGCGCCCGCCGTCGTCACGCGTCGCTGCTGCGGGACCAGAGGTTGACGCCCGACTCGAGGGCGAACTCGTCGATCTCGGCGAGCTCCCCGGCCGTCAGCGGGGCGGCACCGACCGCGGCGACGTTGGCCTCCAGCTGGGCGACGCTCGACGCCCCGATGAGCGCGGAGGTGATCCGCCTGTCGCGCAGCACCCAGCTCAGCGCGAGCTGCGCCAGCGACTGGCCGCGCCGGGAGGCGATGTCGTTGAGGCCGCGCAGCCGCCGCACGACCTCGTCGGTGATCAGGGTGGGGTCGAGGGACTTGCCCTGGGCGGCCCGCGAACCCTCGGGGATGCCGTTCAGGTACTTGTCCGTCAGGAGGCCCTGGGCCAGGGGGACGAAGGGGATGCAGCCCATGCCCTCCTCGTCCAGGACGTCCAGCAGCCCGTCGTCCTCGACCCAGCGGTTGATCATCGAGTACGAGGGCTGGTGGATCAGCGCCGGCACACCCATCTGGCGCAGCAGGCCGGCGGCCTCGCGGGTGCGCTGCGCGCTGTACGAGGAGATGCCGACGTAGAGCGCCTTGCCCTGCTGGACGGCGGACGCGAGGGCGCCCATCGTCTCCTCCAGCGGGGTGTCGGGGTCGAGGCGGTGCGAGTAGAAGATGTCGACGTAGTCCAGGCCCATCCGCCCCAGGGACTGGTCGAGCGAGGAGAGCAGGTACTTGCGGCTGCCCCACTCGCCGTACGGGCCGGGCCACATGTCGTACCCCGCCTTGGTCGAGATGACCAGTTCGTCGCGGTAGGGCCGGAAGTCCTGGGCGAGGATGGTCCCGAAGTTGCTCTCGGCCGAACCGTAGGGCGGGCCGTAGTTGTTGGCCAGGTCGAAGTGGGTGACGCCGAGGTCGAAGGCGCGGCGCAGGATGGCGCGCTGCGAGTCGAGGGTGCGGTCGTCGCCGAAGTTGTGCCAGAGCCCGAGCGAGATCTCGGGGAGCTTCAGGCCGCTGCGGCCGGTACGGCGGTACGCCATTGCGTCGTAGCGCTCGTCGGCGGCGCGGTAGAGAGAACGAATATCCACAGAAACGGTCCTATCACGACGGTGGTCCACGGCCTCGCACCCGGTTCGGCGGCCCGCAGACGGGCGCAGTAGGGTGGCGAGGGGGTGACGACCGCAGGAGGGGCCCGCCAATGAATCTGCGCGACCTGGTACGTCTGAGGTTGACCGACCTGTACGCCCACCGTGTGGAGCGTCGTCTCGACCTCGCCCAGGCCCCGAAGCACATCGGCGTCATCCTCGACGGCAACCGCCGCTGGGCCAAGGCTGCCGCGCGCACGACCGAGCAGGGCCACCGGGCCGGCGCGGACAAGATCACCGAGGTCCTCGGCTGGTGCGAGGAGACCGGCGTCGGGGTCGTGACGCTGTGGCTGCTCTCCACGGACAACCTCGACCGCCCGGCGGAGGAGCTCGTCCCGCTGCTCGGCATCATCGAGGACGCGGTCAGCGGCCTCGCCGCGACCGGCCGCTGGCGCGTCCACCACGTCGGCGCGAAGGACCTGCTGCCCGCCCGCACCCAGTCCGTCCTCAAGGAGGCGGAACAGGCCACGGAGGGCGTCGAGGGCATACTCGTCAACGTCGCCGTGGGCTACGGCGGCCGCCAGGAGATCGCCGACGCGGTCCGCTCCCTCCTCCACGAGCACGCCGGCCGCGGCACCTCCATCGAGGACCTCGCGGAGATCCTCGACATCGACCACATCGCGGAGCACCTCTACACCCGCGGCCAGCCCGACCCCGACCTCGTCATCCGCACCTCCGGCGAGCAGCGCCTGTCGGGCTTCATGCTCTGGCAGAGCGCGCATTCGGAGTACTACTTCTGCGAGGTGTTCTGGCCGGCGTTCCGCCGGGTGGACTTCCTGCGGGCGCTGCGCGACTACGCGGCGCGGCACCGGCGCTACGGGTCCTGAGCACGGGACCCCGGCTCCCGGGGTCACCCGAACGGCGGTACCGGGGAGAGACGCGCCACACCGTGGTCGCGGTGAACGGCGCAGGACGCGGTGGCCGGATTACGTCCCGGCTAAGGGCGCCGGAACGGACGGCGACGGGACGGCAAGGGTAGGGCCCGGGCCAACACCTGTCATATGCAGTCGCATAGGCCTCCACTTTCGAGGGAATAGACCCGTCAGACCGACATCCGGCCCATGGATGTCGGACAGAAGCGGACGGCACCTGGCCCGTCCGCCCGGGAGGCCCCTTGCTCACGGACGTGCCGTTGTCAACCCTTGACTCGGACGGCATTGACCGCGTCGACTCGAAGGGCCGCGGTCCGGCCCTTCTGGTCGGTCCCGGCCCTGTCCCGCGCGACGCCGTCGCACCCGCACCTCTTCCGAGGGGGTTCGTCCACACGTGGTGACCAGCAAGAATCGCCGTGAGCACGACCGGCGCACTTACGTACTCGACACCAGCGTGCTGCTTGCCGACCCGCATGCCCTCCTCCGCTTCGACGAGCACGAGGTGGTCCTGCCGGTCGTGGTGGTGACCGAGTTGGAAGCCAAGCGCCACCACCCCGAGCTCGGCTACTTCGCCCGCCAGGCGTTGCGGCTGCTCGACGAGTACCGGATCCGGTACGGGCGGCTGGACGCACCCATCCCGATCGGCGAGCTGGGCGGCACCCTGCGCGTCGAGCTCAACCACTCGGACCCGGGCGTGCTGCCCGCGGGGTTCCGGCTGGGCGACAACGACTCGCGGATCCTCGCGGTCGCCCGGAACCTCCAGGCCGAGGGGTACGACGTCACCGTCGTCTCCAAGGACCTGCCGCTGCGCGTCAAGGCCTCCTCCGTCGGCCTGCTGGCCGAGGAGTACCGGGCCGAGCTGGCGATCACCTCCGGGTGGACGGGCATGCACGAGCTGCAGGTCGCCGCCCAGGAGGTGGACGAGCTCTTCCAGTCGGAGACCGTCGACCTGCCCGATGTGGAAGGGCTGCCGGTGCACACCGGTCTGGTCCTGCAGTCCGAGCGCGGCAAGGCGCTCGGCCGGGTGACGGCCGACGGCCGGGTCCGGCTGGTGCGCGGCGACCGGGAGGCCTTCGGCATCCACGGCCGCAGTGCCGAGCAGCGGATCGCGCTGGACCTGCTGCTCGACCCGGACGTCGGCATCGTGTCGATGGGCGGCCGGGCCGGCACCGGCAAGTCGGCGCTGGCGCTGTGCGCGGGGCTGGAGGCGGTGCTGGAGCGTCAGCAGCACCAGAAGGTCATGGTCTTCCGGCCGCTGTACGCCGTGGGCGGTCAGGAGCTCGGCTACCTGCCGGGCTCGGAGGCCGAGAAGATGAGCCCGTGGGCCCAGGCGGTCTTCGACACCCTGGGCGCGGTGACGTCGAAGGAGGTCATCGAGGAGGTCGTGGCACGCGGCATGCTGGAGGTCCTGCCCCTCACACACATCCGGGGCCGCTCCCTGCACGACGCCTTCGTGATCGTCGACGAGGCGCAGTCCCTGGAGCGCAACGTCCTGCTGACCGTGTTGTCCCGTATCGGGCAGAATTCCCGGGTCGTCCTGACCCATGACGTCGCCCAGCGCGACAACCTGAGGGTGGGTCGGTACGACGGTGTGGTCGCCGTCGTCGAGAAACTCAAGGGCCACCCGCTGTTCGCGCACATCACCCTGACCCGCTCCGAGCGCTCGCCGATCGCCGCGCTCGTGACGGAGATGCTGGAGGACGGCCGGGCGTAACAGGCGAGTTGGACGGTCCGCTAGGCTGCTGCGCCGCAAGGGCGCAGCAGCCTAGCGCTGTCCGCGGAGGCTACGGATGCGTAACGGAAATTTCTGTGGCCCACGTGGCGTGTGAGCTTTGACACGCAACGGGGAATTGCGTTGACGCGTCCGGCTACGGCAGGCTGTCGGTTCTGTCAGGCCCCCGCCCTCGGCACACCCGTACCCGCAAACGTACGGAACCTCAGAACTGAACAGCGTTCGCCGTGGGCCGCCCGAGCTGAAACAGCGGACTCCCGCCCCGTCGGGGGAGCCCCACCGGGCCAGCGCTTCTGTGACCGGTGCAGTAGGAGCCAGTGCGAAGGGGCACGATCGCGTCCGCGAGGTCACCAAGCGGGCGACGCTGGAAGGAAACCGTGTGAGCCGGATCTCGGTCCGGGGATTCGCTGTGGCTTCGGCCACTGCGGTCACCACTGTGGGCGCCGTCGTCGGTGTCGCCTCCGGCAGCGAGGGCGTCGTACAGCCCGTCGCCGCCACCGATGCGCCGACCGTCCTCGCGGACATACCCGCGGGACAGCAGGTTCAGCAGGCTTCCCTGACCCAGCAGGTGCAGGCGCAGTCCGACGCCGCCGACGCCGGGGCCAAGAAGGCCGCGGAGGAGTCGGCCCGCAAGCAGGCCGCCAAGGACGCCTCCGCCCGCAAGAAGGCGGAGGAGAAGGCCGAGGCCGACCGCAAGGCCAAGGAGGCCTCCCGCGCCGCCGAGCGCGCCGCGCTGGTCGTGAAGGCCTCGTACACGGTCGCCGAAGTCCAGGCCATGGCGCAGGGGATCGTCGGCGACGCCTCCCAGTACCAGTGCTTCTCCAACATCGTCACCCGTGAGAGCGGCTGGAACTACACCGCGACGAACGCCTCTTCCGGCGCCTACGGCCTCGTCCAGGCCCTGCCCGGCACCAAGATGGCCTCCGCGGGCGCCGACTGGCGCACCAACCCCGGCACCCAGATCAAGTGGGGCCTCAACTACATGAACAGCCGGTACGGCAGCCCCTGCGGTGCCTGGTCGTTCTGGCAGGCCAACCACTGGTACTAGGCCGCCCGTCCACAAAACGCCGACGAGCCCCCGACCCCTTGAGGGATCGGGGGCTTGTTGCGCGTACGGTGGTGCGGTCGGACAGGCCGGGGGGCGGGGGACAGGGGAAGTGATGTCGGAGAAGCGCCAATGGGGCTCCGGGCTGGCGTCGGAGCTGGCCAAGCTCGCCGGGAGGCTGGAGGAGCAGCGCCGGGCCGCGGCCACGGGCGCCCGCGAGGAGGCCCGCCGCCAGGAGGAGCAGGTCGCGCGCCGGCACGTGCCGCGCGCCTCCGGCCCCGGCGACCCGGTCGCCCAGGTGCCGTGGAGCATGCGGGTCGCCGCTGAACTCGCCTGGCGGCTGCTGGTGCTGGCCGGCACCGTCTGGGTGCTGATGCGGGTGATCGGCACGATACAGCTGGTCGTCCTCGCCTTCGTCGCCGCGCTCCTGATCACCGCGCTGCTGCAGCCCTTCGTGGGCCGGCTGAAGCGGCTGGGGGTGCCGCGCGGGTTCGCCACGGCCATCGTCTTCATCGGCGGCTTCGTGATGATGGGCCTGGTCGGCTGGTTCGTGGTCTGGCAGGTCATGGAGAACGTCGACAACCTCTCCAACAGCCTCCAGGACGGCGTCACCGAGCTGAAGCGCTGGCTGCTCAACAGCCCGTTCCACGTGACCGAGGACCAGATCAACCAGATCGCCAAGAACCTCCAGGAGGCGATCGGCACCAACTCCAAGGCGCTGACCGACGCCGGGCTGCAGGGCGTCACCGTCGTGGTGGAGATGCTCACCGGCATCCTGCTGGCGATGTTCAGCACGCTGTTCCTGCTCTACGACGGCCGGAACATCTGGAACTGGTTCCTCAAGCTCTTCCCCGTGGCCGCCCGCGACGGGCTCGGCGGTGCCGGGCCGCGGGCCTGGCGCACGCTCACCCTCTACGTGCGCGGCACGGTGATAGTGGCCCTGATCGACGCCATCTTCATCGGCATCGGCATCTTCTTCCTCGGGGTGCCGATGGCGGTGCCGCTGGCCGTGATCATCTTCCTGGCCGCGTTCGTGCCGCTGGTCGGCGCGGTCGCCTCGGGCGCCATCGCGATGGTGGTGGCGCTGGTGACGGAGGGTCCGTTCACGGCGCTGATGGTGCTGGTCGTCGTCCTGCTGGTGCAGCAGATCGAGGGCCACATCCTGCAGCCGTTCATCCTGGGCCGGGCGGTGCGGGTGCACCCGCTCGGTGTGATCCTCTCGGTGGCGGCGGGTTCGCTCATCGCCGGGATCGGCGGGGCGGTCGTCGCCGTGCCGCTGGTCGCGGTCACCAACACCGTCGTCGGCTACCTGCGGGTCCACGCCCGGGAGTCGGCGATGGCCGACGAGCCCCCGCCGCACGGCGCGACGGCCGCCGAGGTGGCACCGGTCGGCGCGCCGGGGCTGCCCGACGGCGCGCCGGAGGGGACCGCCTGACGGCGTGACCACCCGGTGCCGCGGCCGCCCCTCGGGGCGGCCGCGCGTGCGTGCGCTCCCCGGGAATCGCACCGTGACCGGTGCAGGGGACGAGATGTTCGAGCAGCCGGGTGTGGCCAGGACCGCCCCAGCGGGTCAGGGCACTGGAGGCCGGCCTCGCCGACGCCCACGGCCCGGCCCGCGCCTTCGAGACGGCGTGGTCCCCTGGCGGCTGCTGCTGCAGTCCCCGCACTTCCCCCGGGCGGTGCACGGCGTCGAGCGCGGCTCGCCTGACGCGGGACGGCCGAAGGGCCCGGCCCCCGCAAGGGTGGCCGGGCCCCGTGGAGCACGCGTCACGCGGCGGCGAGGACCGCCTCGGCGTCCAGGGTCGCCGCGACCGCCTGCACGACGGCGGCGATCTTGAAGGCCTCCTGGACCGTCTCGCGCTCGACACCCGCCTTGCGCAGCACCTGCTCGTGCGAGTCGAGGCACATCCCGCAGCCGTTGATCGCCGAGACCGCCAGCGACCAGAGCTCGAAGTCGGTCTGGTCGACGCCCGGGTTGCCGATGACGTTCATCCGCAGACCGGCCCGCAGGTTGCCGTACTCCGGGTCCGACAGCAGGTGCCGGGTCCGGTAGTAGACGTTGTTCATCGCCATGATGGCGGCGGCGGCCTTGGCGGCCTGGTAGGCCTCCGGCGAGAGGTTCTCCCGGGCCTCGGGCTCCAGCGCGCGCAGCACGACGGCCGAGCGCGAGGCGATCGCGGTCGCCAGCACCGTGCCCCACAGCTGCTGCTGCGGGAGCTCGGAGTTGCCGATCACGGAGCCCAGGTTGAGCTTGAGGTCCTTGGCGTAGTCCGGCAGCGCGGACTTCAGCTCATCGAGCGCCACGGTCACTCACCGGCCAGCAGCTTGACGACGTCGAGGGTCTCGTCGCCCTTCTTCCAGTTGCAGGGGCACAGCTCGTCCGTCTGCAGCGCGTCGAGGACCCGCAGGACCTCCTTGGGGTTACGGCCGACGGAGCCGGCGGTCACCATGACGAACTGGATCTCGTTGTTCGGGTCCACGATGAAGGTGGCGCGCTGGGCGACGCCGTCCTCGCCGAGGATGCCGAGGTCGGTGCACAGCTCGCGCTTGATGTCCGACAGCATCGGGAAGGGCAGGTCGCGCAGGTCCTCGTGGTCCTTGCGCCAGGCGTGGTGCACGAACTCGGAGTCGACGGAGAAGCCGAGGATCTGCGCGTCACGGTCGGCGAACTCGTCGTTCAGCTTGCCGAACGCCGCGATCTCCGTCGGGCAGACGAAGGTGAAGTCCTTCGGCCACGCGAAGTAGACCTTCCACTTGCCCTCGTACGACTTGTGGTCGATCTGGGCGAAGGCCTTCTCGGGGTCGAGGTCCACACAGGCGGTCAGTTCGAACAGGGGGAACTTGTCACCGACGGTGAGCACGCACACTCCTAGTGAGGGTCGGGACCCGGGCGCGGGGTGGCCGCGGCGGTCCCTCGATGGGTCCCGATCACCCTGCCATGAGCCCACTGATCAGTGAAATCGTCCCGACGGGTCGCATTGATCGGTCCCTCTTATCGACCAGTGAGGTTACGGCGACCTGCTGCGCAGAGTGACCGGTGCCACAGGGGTGCGGGTGGCGGCCGGGATCCGGCGGCCATTGATCGCCCGCGCAACTAGACTGGAAGCGGTTGATCGGAGGCGGTTATCAGCAGTCAGCGCGCGAGCCGGCGCCAGCCCAGTCTGTCCCAGTTGCGGGCCTTCGCGGCGGTCGCCGAGCACCTGCACTTCCGGGACGCGGCCTCGGCGATCGGGACGAGCCAGCCGGCGCTGTCCGGGGCGGTCGCCGCGCTGGAGGAGACGCTCGGAGTGGTGCTCGTGGAGCGCACCACCCGCAAGGTGCTGCTGACCTCGGCGGGGGAGCGCGTCGCGGTCCGGGCGCGGGCGGTGCTGGAGGCGCTCGGCGACCTGCTGGACGAGGCGGAGGCGGCGCGCGCGCCCTTCACCGGGGTGCTGCGGCTCGGGGTGATCCCCACGGTCGCGCCCTATCTGCTGCCGACCGTGCTGCGGCTGGTCCACGACGCGTACCCGGAGCTCGACCTCCAGGTGCACGAGGAGCAGACGTCCTCGCTGCTGGACGGCCTCGCGGCGGGCCGGCTGGACCTGCTGCTGCTCGCCGTCCCGCTCGGTGTTCCCTCCGTCGCCGAACTGCCGCTCTTCGACGAGGACTTCGTCCTGGTCACCCCGCGGGACCACTGGCTGGCCGGGCGGATGGACATCCCCCGGGAGGCGCTGCGGCAGCTGGACCTGCTGCTGCTGGAGGAGGGCCACTGCCTGCGCGACCAGGCGCTGGACGTCTGCCGGGAGGCGGGCCGCACCGAGGGGGCCACCGCCACCACGACCGCGGCGGGACTGTCCACGCTGGTGCAGCTGGTGGCCGGCGGGCTCGGGGTGACGCTGCTGCCGAGGACGGCGGTCCCGGTGGAGACCGGACGCAGCGCGGACCTGGCTACGGGGTTCTTCGCCGACCCGGCGCCGTCGCGGAGGATCGCGCTGGCGATGCGCGCGGGCACCGCGCGCGCGGAGGAGTTCGAGGCCTTCGCCTCCGCGCTGCGCGGTGCCCTGAAACCGCTTCCGGTGCGGTTCGCCCGCTGACAGGCGAACCGCCCGGGGTCACTCGGTGCGCAGCCCGTCCGGCCGCATCATGCGCCACAGCGGCGGCAGGCTCAGCAGGGTGACCAGGACGACCACCCCCGCGCCGGCGCCCGTCATGACGCCCACGCTCGCCCAGTCGACGCGGGGGCTCTCACCCACCATCGTCCGCAGGACGGCGCCGAGACCGGCACCGCCGACGAGGGCGAGGACGAGCCCCAGGGCGACCGGCAGCGCGGTCTGCCAGAGCACCGACAGTCCGAGCACGGAACGCCGGGTGCCGAAGGCGACCAGGACGGCCAGCAGCCTCCTGCGCTCCCGCAGTTGCTCCAGCATGGAGACCAGCAGGCTGGCGCCGATCAGGGCCAGGGTCGCCGTGGCACCGATGAACAGCCCGCGCCGGATGGTCGTGAACTTGCGGGACTCGTGGGTGGCGGTCAGCGCGAAGACGCTGAGCGCGGGGTCGATCCGCGCCGCGGTGTTGCGGGCGTGTTCGACGGCGTCCGGGGATCCCGGGTCGGTCCGGAGCATGAGCCGGAGGCCGGGCGAGTGCAGTGCCGCCACGTCGAGGGCGGCGGGGGTGGCCAGCACACCCCACGTCTTGTCCCCGTCCGGCGAGACGCGGGACTGCGCCGTGCGGGCGTCGGCCGGGATGCGCCACGGCTGTGGCGTGCCGGTGTACTTGTCCGAGACCGGCGTGTTGAGGTCGAGCGTGTCACCGGGCTCGGCGAAGCTCATGTCGCCGTAGCCTCCGGGATCCTGGACCAGGAACACGTCGCCGTCGGCGCAGCCGGCCCCGACGCGGGCGAGTTCGCGCAGCGTCGGGCAGTCGCCCACGACAAGGGTCGTGTACCGGATGTCCTCGGACTTCAGCGTCGAGGCGTTCCCCTGCACGGCGTCGTCCTGGATGACGCCGAGCACCTCGCGGATGCCCGGGGTGTCGGCGAAGGCCTTCTCCACGCGCTGCGCCTCGGACCCGCTGTCGACGGTCTGCGTGATGGTGAGCTGGGCACGGTCCGGGTCGTCGCCGGTCGCCGTGACGAAGTCGCTCTGCACCCCCGTGAAGAGCGACTGGAGGGCGATCGCCCCCGCGACGGCGACGGTGACCCCGCTGACCATGCGGGCGGCGGCACTGCTGTCGAGCTGGACGCGCCGCGTGGCCAGCTGCCAGGGCAGCGGGCCGCCGCGGAGGCGGCCGACGACCGACTCGACCAGCCAGGGCAGTACGGCGGTGAGACCGACCAGCAGCAGGACCACGCCGGCGGTCACCTGGTAGGGGTTGACCGAGGTGGTCTGGGAGATGCTCCCGAACAGCGGAGCCAGCAGTCCGAGGCCCGCCAGCGGGATCAGCAGTCGCCACCACAGCCGCCGCTTCTGCGCGGTGGCCTTGCGCACCACGCCGAGCGGCTCGACGGCGATGCCGCGCATCGCCAGCAGGGTGACCGCGACCGCCGCGCCGGGAACCGCTATCGCCACGAGGGCCGCCAGCCCGGGACCGGGGGTGATGTCGGACGGGAAGACGCTGATGTCGTACAGCGTCACATCGGTCGAGAACTGCCGGGTGACCAGGAAGATCCCCGTGCCCACGACGAGTCCGAGCAGGGATCCGAACAGTGCCTCCCCGGCCGCGATCCGCCGGGTCATCCTGCTGTCCGCGCCGACCAGCCGCAGCGCGGCCAGCCGCCGGTCGCGGCGCTCGCCGCCGAAGCGGACGGCGGTGCCGATGAACACGGCCACCGGCATCAGCAGTACCACGACGATGATGACGACCAGCATGGTCAGTACGCCGCCCAGGGGCTCGGGCTTCGCCTCACCGCGCCCGAAGTACGGGATGCGGGTGGCGTTCCCGGTGGACCCGTCCTGGCTCCGCGCGACGAGCTTGTCGCTCCCCGCGTAGTAGGCCAGCTCGGCGGGCCCGAGCAGTCCCTGGTCGCCGATGACGCCGGAGATGCGGTAGTCCAGCCGTCCCCGCAGCAGCTTGCTGCCGGGCTGGTCGAGCAGCTTCTTCAGCGCGGGGGAGACCACCATCTCGCCGGACGCGGGCATCGCCTTGACGCCCGGCGGCAGCACCGGCCGGTCGCCGTCGGCCTTGAGGAGCAGACCGCGGATGCTGTCGTCGCGGAAGCTGGTGTCGGCCGAGGAGTACAGCACTGTGCTGGCGGTCTGCCTGGGCGGGTCGTTGAACCAGGAGTAGTCCCGCTCGTATCCCCGGTCGTTGCGGGCGCTCATCATGGCCGGCACGGCGGCCGCCAGCAGCAGCATCGCCACACCGAGCCCGACGCCGACCGCGGTGAGCAGGGTCCGGGTCCAGCCCTCGCGGCCGCCGGTCGCCGCGAAGCGGACGCCCAGGCCGAGGTCGCGGACCCAGGTGGCGAGGGTGCCGCCGTTCGGGGACGGGTCGGTGGTGCTCATGCCACCCTCTCCATGTCGCGGGACTTGCCGTCGCGCACGACAACCTCGCGGTCGGAGTAGGCGGCCACCCGCGTCTCGTGCGTGACGAGGACGACGGCGGCGTCGGTGTCACGGGCGGCGTCGGTGAGCATGCGCATCACGCGCTCGCCGTTGAGGGAGTCCAGGGCGCCCGTGGGCTCGTCGGCGAAGATCACCCGCGGGCCGGTGACCAGGGCCCGGGCGACGGCGACGCGCTGGCCCTGGCCGCCGGAGATCTCGCCGGGGCGCTTGCCCGCCAGTTCGCCGACCTCCAGCCGGGCCATCCACTCCGAGGCGCGCGCCTCGGCCTCCTTGCGCCGGGTGCCGCTCAGCCGCAGCGGCAGCGCCACGTTCTCCACGCAGGTCAGCTCCGGGACGAGCTGGCCGAACTGGAAGACGAAGCCGAACTCGCCGCGGCGCAGCGCGCTGCGCTCGGCGTCGGTCATCGCGGTCAGGTCGCGTCCCCGGTACAGCACGCTGCCGGAGTCCGGCCGGACGATGCCGGCCAGGCAGTGCAGCAGCGTCGACTTGCCCGAGCCGGACGGCCCCATGACGGCGACCACCTCCCCGGCGCGGATCGCGAACTCCGCGCCGTCCAGGGCAGGGGTCGGGCCGTACGCCTTGTGCAGGCCGACGGCCTCCATCAGGTTGTCCGTGGTGCTCACTCGGCTACCTCCGCCGCGAGTAGGTCGAGGCGGGCGGCGGTGAGCTCCAGCCACCGCAGGTCCGCCTCCAGGTGGAACAGGGCGTGGTCGCAGACGAGCTGGTCCGCGAGGTCGCCGTGTCGTTTGCGTTCGGTCAGTTCCCGCATCAGCCGCAGGTGCTCGGACCGCTGGGTGTCGAGCAGACCGGCGGCGCTGCGCCCGGTGAGCAGCGCGAGGACGACCTTGGTGTAGAGGGTGTTCTGCAGGTAGGGCTCGGGCTTCTCCGGCTGCGCGAGCCACTTCTCGACGTCGGTGATCCCGGCCTCGGTGATCGCGTACCGCTTGCGCTCCGGGCCGCCGCCGGGCTCGATGCCCTCGACCTCGACCAGCCCGTGCTTCAGCAGCCGCGCCATCGTCGAGTAGACCTGCCCGTAGTGCAGCGGGCGGTCGTGACCGAACTTGCCGTCGAATGCCCGCTTCAGGTCGTAGCCGTGGCGCGGGCCGGACTCCAGGAGTCCGAGCAGGGTGTGGCCGATGCTCATGACCGAGGACTCTACACGACGCGTATACCTACGGTGTATAGAACTTGTGCATAGTGATGCGCCGGTGACCTAACCCTTTCTGAACAGGCCTTTTCCCGGTTCGTACCCGAGACGGGCCTGATACGCGGTGGGCTCGCAGCCCGGGCCGTTCGGCTGCCACTTGTCGAGCGTGACGTCGACGCGCTCGTCCACCGCGGGCCCGGCCGCGGTCCCCGGGGTGTCCTGCGGGGTGCCGGTGAAGCGCACCGCGACCCGCTTCGGCCCGGCCGCCCCGGGCAGGTCCACGGCGAGCAGCATCTCCTGCCCGTCGCCCGTTCCGCTCCGCGAGCACACCGCGCCGGCGCACAGCCGGTAGGTCGTGCCGGGCTCCGTGTCGAACACGAGCCGCACCCCCGACCCCGCCCCGATGTCGGTGCAGTCGGGGCCGTCCACCCCCAGGACCCCGCAGCCCACCGCCGTCACCAGGGGTATGACGGCCCCCGCCCTCGCCCACAGTCTCGTCGTCCGCATGCCGATGGGATGTGCGCGGGGCCCGCCCGGTTCCGTCCCGGCCGGCGCGATGCAGCCCCGGGGCACGGACGGACATCACGTGCACCGGGGCTGCGGCCGTGGGGAGGTCCGGCCTACAGGCCGTTGACGTTGGCGGCGATGCGGTCGCCGACCTCCTTGTCGATGTTGCGCCAGTACTCGACCGCGCGCGCCAGGACGGGGGCGCTGACCCCGTTCTTCAGATGGCCCGACACGTTGGAGACCAGCCGGTCGCGGGCGGCGTCGTCCAGGACCTTCCGGACCATCGTCCCGGCCTGGCCGAAGTCGTCGTCCTCGCGGTGCAGCTTGTACGGCTCGTGCACCATGTTCCCCGCGACCTCCCAGCCGGCCGGGTCGCCGAAGCGGGCGATGTCGGCCTCGGGCCCGCCGACGGAGTTCGGCGCGTACGGGGCGGCGGTGCGCGACGGCTCGTAGCGCATCGGGCCGTCCTTGGCGTACGAGCGCACCTCGGTGTGCGGCCGGTTCGGCGGCAACTGGGCGTAGTTGGGGCCGATCCGGTAGCGGTGGGTGTCGGCGTACGAGAAGAGCCGGCCGAGGAGCATCTTGTCCGGCGAGGGACCGACGCCGGGCACCATGTTGTTGGGCTCGAAGGCGGCCTGCTCGATGTGGATGAAGTAGTCCTCGGGGTTCCTGTTCAGGGTCATCCGGCCGACCTCGATCAGCGGGTAGTCGCCGTGCGGCCACACCTTGGTGAGGTCGAAGGGGTTGAACCGGTAGTCCGCGGCGTCGTCGAACGGCATGACCTGCACGTACAGCGTCCACGAGGGGTGTTCGCCGCGCTCGATGGCCTGGAAGAGGTCCCGGCGGTGCAGATCGCCGTCGGCGCCCGCGAAGTGGTCGGCCTCCTCCTGGGTGAGGAAGTCGATGCCCTGGTCGGTCTTGAAGTGGTACTTGATCCAGTGCCGCTCGCCGCCGCCGTTGACCCACATGTAGGTGTGGGAGCCGTAGCCGTTCATGTGGCGGTAGGTCTTGGGCACGCCGCGGTCGCCCATCAGCCAGGTGACCATGTGCGCCGACTCGGGGGACAGCGTCCAGAAGTCCCACTGCATGTTGTTGTCACGCAGGCCGGAGTCCGGACGGCGCTTCTGGCTGCGGATGAAGTCCTGGAACTTCATCGCGTCGCGTACGAAGAAGACCGGGGTGTTGTTGCCGACCAGGTCGTAGTTGCCGTACTCGGTGTAGAACTTCAGGGCGAAGCCGCGCGGGTCGCGCCAGGTGTCGGGACTGCCCAGCTCGCCGGCGACCGTGGAGAAGCGGGCCAGCATCTCCGTGCGGCGTCCCGGCTGGAAGAGGTCGGCCTTGGTGAACTGGCTGACGTCGTTCGTCACCTCGAAGACGCCGTACGCGCCCGAGCCCTTGGCGTGCACCACACGCTCCGGGACCCGTTCGCGGTTGAACTGCGCCATCTTCTCGATCAGGTAGTGGTCCTGGAGAAGGACCGGTCCGTCCGAGCCCACCGTGAGCGAATGCGCGTCGCTCTCCACCGGGATCCCGGCGTTGTTGGTGGTGTAGGGGGTGCTCATGTGAGTGTGTCCTCCCGTCGATCTTCGGAAGAGTCCGTCGGGGGCTCCTGGTCGCTAACGACCACACAAACACTGAATCACCGGCTCGGCACGCCGGACAATGGCTTCACGCCATAGATCTGGACAATGTCCAAAAATAAAACGTGTACGGATACGGAGTGTCTACCGGTCGACACCGCCCGGAATGCCCATTTCGAACCAGACCACCTTCCCGGCGCTCAGCCGGGTCGCTCCCCAGCGCTGCGCCATCCGGTTGACCAGGTAGAGCCCTCGCCCGCCTTCGTCCTGCGGCTGGGCGTGGCGCATCCGCGGCAGCGTCGGGGCGTCGTCGCCGACCTCGCAGCGCAGCACGTCGGTGCGGAGCAGCCGCAGCGTGATGGGGCGCTCGGCGTACCGCACCGCATTGGTCACCACCTCGCTGACCAGCAGCTCCGTCGCCTCGGCCAGCGGCTCCAGGTTCCAGCGGCTGAGCGCCTGGCGCACCAGCCGCCGGGCCCGGCCGGCCGTCTGCGCCCGCGGCTCCAGGAACCAGTAGGCCACGTCGCGCGGCGCGATGCCGTCGAAACGGGCGGCCAGCAGCGCGATGTCGTCGTCCCGGTCGCCCGGGCCCACGATCTCCAGCACCTCGTCGCACAGCGGCTCCAGCGGTGGCGGGCACACCACCGCCGACGCCGTGTGCAACCGCTCGCGCAGCATCTCGATGCCGCCCCACACGTCACGGGCGCGGGACTCCACCAGGCCGTCGGTGTACAGCAGCAGCGTCGCCCCGGCCGGGGCGGGCAGCTCCACCGCCTCGAAGGGCACACCGCCCACGCCGATCGGCGCGCCCGGCGGCACGCGCAGCACCTCGGCCAGGCCGCTGGCGTGCAGCAGCACCGGCGGCGGATGGCCTGCGTTGGCGATGGTCACCCGGTGCGCTATCGGGTCGTAGACCGCGTAGATGCAGGTGGCCATGCGGTCCTGGCCGAGCCGCTGGGCCTGCTCGTCCAGGTGGTAGAGCACCTCCTGCGGCGACAGGTCCAGGCCCGCCAGGGTCTGCACGGTCGTCCGCAGCTGGCCCATGATCGCCGCCGAGGTCATGGAGTGGCCCATGACGTCGCCGACCACCAGCGCCACCCGGCTGCCCGGCAGCGGGATCGCGTCGTACCAGTCGCCGCCGACCCGGGCCGACTCGGCGGCGGGCAGGTAGCGGCTGGCCAGCCGGACCCCGGTGGGTTCCGGCAGGGAGTCCGGCAGCATCTCGCGCTGCAGGGAGTCGGCGATGGACGCCTCGCGGTCGTAGAGCACCGCCTTGTCCACGCCGAGCGCGGTGTGGGTGGCCAGCTGGGCCGCGATCAGCAGGTCGTCCGGGTCGAACGGGGCGCGCTCGGGACGGCGCAGCAGCACGGTCGCGCCGATCACCCGGCGGCGGCCGCGCAGTGGTGCCAGGATCGCCCGGCGTCCGGCCGGAAGGTCTAACGTCTCGCCGAACTCCGCGTCCCGGCAGCCCCCGACCAGCTCGCGGAGGGCCGCCGTGGACTGGGCGTTCTCGGAGAACACCGGACGCACCCCGCGCAGCACCTCGGCGAGCGGGCCGTCCATGGGGACGTTCACGACCTCGGCGGCCGAGCCGTAGGCGCCCTCCGTGGAGGGGACGACCGGCATGAGCAGGCCCTCCACCGGCTCCGGGGCGTCCTCGTCCGGAACCCGGTCGGTGCGCCGCAGCCGCAGCACCAGCGGACCGGAGGGGCGCTCGTCGCCCACCGGCAGCGGGTCGCGCAGGTAGACCAGGATCGCGTCGGCGAAGGCGGGCACCGCCGAGCGGCACAGGCCCAGCACGATCTCGTCCAGGTCCAGGCCGCGCGCGATGCGGCGGGTGGCCGCGCCGATGTAGCGCAGCCGATCGGTCTCGGCCTGTCCCGCCCGGCCGCGGTTCTGCGGGCCGATCTTCTTCAGCGGCTGGCCGCCGGTGGAGTCCTCGTCCACGGGGTGCCCGCCTGCGGGGCCGCCGCGGCCGCCCTGCCGGCCGGTCGCCCGGGAGGTGGGCAGTGTCGTGTCGGGGGTGCGCTGCCGGGTGCGGGACTCGCCGCCCTCCGGCTGCGCGGGGCCGGGAACGCCCGGGACGTCCGGGGTCCCGCCCCCCGCGGTGGCCCGGCGGCCGGGCTCCACGGGGGCGGCCATCGCGGTGGCGGCCCGCCGGTCCCGGCCGGCGGAGCGGTTCCAGGGCTCACCGGTCGCCGGGTCGCCGCTGGGGGCCTCGGGGGTGCGCAGCCGTACGGTCTGCCGTCCGCGCGCGCCGTCCGCGGGGACGGCGGTCATGTGCTGGACGGCGGCCACGCCCTCCCCGGCGACCACCCGGGCGGCCTGACGGTCCCGCACCTCGGAGGACTGCCGCGCGGAACGTCCGCCGCGCGCACGCCGGCCGCCACGGCCGGGTTTGGCGGGGGCGGGGGCCGACGCGGGGGCGTCGGAGGGGGTCTGACGCTGCGCCGGCGGCGTGGACGCGCCGCCGGGATCGCCGGCGCCACCGGCAGCCGCGCCGCGCTTGGCGCCGCCGCTCCGGCGGCCCCGGCGCGGGCGGTCGCCCGCCGCGGCCGGGTCCGGGGACCGTCCGGGGGCCTTCGCCCCGGACGGGGGCGCGGCCGCCTCGTCGCCCGGGCCGTCCGCGGGCAGCCGGAAGCCGGCCCGTGGATCCGGTACCGGTTCGGTGTCGCCCGGACGTGCCGGGCCCGCCGTCGTCCCCTGGACGGCGGCCTGCTCAGAAATGCGCTCCGTGCTCACGCTGGTCGTTCCATCCGGTCGGGTGCGTCACATGCCGGGCACGTGGCGGGGCGGCCGCGTCAGGCGGGTCGTCGGCAGTGCAGGAAGAGCTGCTCCTCCGGCGGCACTTCGGTGGTGTGCGGCGCGTACGCGTACGAATCCTCCTCAAGGACCGCGAATCCCGCTTCGGCGACCACCTGGCGCAATTCGTCCCGTAGATAACCCGATACCCGGATGGTGTTACCAAGGAACGGAATCGCGAAGTCGTCCACGTCGGCTTCCACCATCGAAAGGGTGAACATACCGCCCGGGAGGAGGAGGTCGTGGACGCTGCGCAGGGCCAGCGGGATCTCCACGCGAGGCAGCATCAGCAGCGAGAAGAAGGCCACGACGGCGTCGAAGCGGCCCAGGTCCTCCGGGCCGCCCGGTCCGTAGCGGCCGCCGGTCCGCAGATCGGCGATGTCGGCCCGGTGGAAGTCCGCCCGCGGTACATGCCGGCGGGCGAGGGCGAGCATCCCCGCGGAGAGGTCCACACCCGTCACCTTGTGCCCGGCCTCGACCAGCTGACGGCTGGTCGGCAGCCCCGTGCCGCAACCCAGGTCCAGGACCCGGGAGCCCGCGGGGAGCCGCGTCAGGAGCCGTTCGCCCGCGGTGACCTGGCCCCCCTTGTGCGGGAAGGCCTCGTCGTAGCGGTCACCTATGGCGTCGAACCCCTCGGCCTGGCCGGTGCGGTCCAGCCGTATGTCCTCGTAGCCGCCGACTCCCACAGCCCGGGCCTCCCGTATGACCTTGGTGACATAGCGTCAAACTCTAGTGTGAGCCTGTGTTTTGTGCAGCACTATGGGCCACGATCTTACGTTTGGGGTAGGGGTCCCGGGCAAGCCGCTCACGCGGTCACCTTGCCGGACGATCCCAGTCAACCGGAAGGGCCGGTACCGGCCACGCCGGATTCGGACGCCAGTGCTCCCATCCGTCCCGGAAGGGCCGCCCCCAGGCGCCGATCACCCCGACGGCCCGGCGGCCGGCCTCCCGCACCCGCTCGGCCGTGGCCGCCGTCATCAGGCCGGCGGTCTGCGCCTGCGCGAACTCGTCCTCGTCCCGCCACTGCCAGCCGCGGTCGGGGGTGACGTGGATGTCCAGGAAGTGGTCCTCCGAGTCGACCCCGCCCGACCAGCGTCGCCGCGGCTCCTCCAGGTTCACGTACCAGTTCTTGAAGCGCCAGCCCTGCTCCCAGAACAGCCACACCGACCAGGGCTCCTCCGGCCGGGCCAGCTTCAGCACGCCCGCGCCCCACCAGCGGTCCACGCACGTCGTACGCGGCTTGAGGTAGCGGGTCTCCAGCGGCTCGTGGTGGATCGGCGAGCCGTCCGCGAGGACCGGCTTGACGCACTCGGTGCCCGGCGCCATCCACACCGCCAGCAGTTCCGGGTCGTCGCGGACCACGGTCACCGGACGGCAGATGTGCACCGCGTCGCTGCCGTTGCCGCGGTAACGCCACAGCACCTGCTCGCCGGGGGCCCAGTGGCCCACGCCACCGTCCCGGCCGGCTCCCGGAGAAAGAAGGGTGTCCGCTGTCATGAACGGATCTTACGGACCCCGTGTCACGGAGGCGTCACCCTTGAGCCGAGCGTTCGTCACGCCGGGCGCGGGACGGCCGGGGCGGCGGCGCGCCGCGCCGTCAGGGCCGGGTCATCCGCAGCACGTCCAGCGCCTCGTCCAGCTGCTCCAGGGTGAGCAGCCCGCGCTCCACGTAGCCGGACTCCAGCACCACCTCGCGGATGGTCTTCCGCTCGGCCAGCGACCGCTTGGCGACCTTTGCCGCCTCCTCGTAACCGATGTACTTGTTGAGCGGGGTGACGACCGACGGCGAGGACTCCGCGTACTCACGGGCCCGCTCCGCGTTCGCCGTGATCCCGTCGACCGTGCGGTCCGCCAGCAGCCGGGAGACGTTCGCGAGCAGCCGGACCGACTCCAGGACGTTCCGGGCGATCACCGGGAGCATCACGTTCAGCTCGAAGTTGCCCGCGGCGCCGGCCGTCGTGATCGTCACGTCGTTGCCGATGACCTGCGCGGCCACCATCAGCACCGCCTCGGGGATCACCGGGTTCACCTTGCCCGGCATGATCGACGAACCGGGCTGCAGATCCGGCAGGGCGATCTCGGCGAGACCGGTGCGCGGCCCGGAGCCCATCCAGCGCAGATCGTTGGCGATCTTGGTCAGGCCCACGGCGATCGTGCGGAGCTGCCCGGAGGTCTCCACGACGCCGTCGCGGGCGCCCTGCGCCTCGAAGTGGTCCCGCGCCTCGGTCAGCGGCAGCCCGGTCGTCCGCGCCACCTCGGCGATCACCGCCGCCGAGAAGCCGGGCGGGGTGTTGATCCCCGTGCCGACCGCGGTGCCGCCCAGCGGCAGCTCCGCCAGCCGGGGCAGCGAGGCCCGCAGCCGCTCCACCCCGTACCGGACCTGGGCCGCGTAGCCGCCGAACTCCTGGCCCAGCGTCACCGGCGTGGCGTCCATCAGATGCGTACGGCCGGACTTCACCACGTCCGCGAACTCCGCGGCCTTGCGCTCCAGTGACGCCGCCAGGTGCTCCAGCGCCGGGATCAGGTCGCCGGTCACCGCGGCGGTCGCGGCGATGTGCAGGGAGGAGGGGAAGACGTCGTTGGAGGACTGGCTCGCGTTGACGTGGTCGTTGGGGTGCACCGCGCGGCCGAGCCGCTCGCCGGCCAGGGTCGCGATGACCTCGTTGGTGTTCATGTTGGACGAGGTACCGGACCCGGTCTGGAAGACGTCGATCGGGAAGTGCCCGTCCCAGCGCCCCTCGGCCACCTCGGCGGCGGCCTCCTGGATCGCCTCCGACACGTCCTTGTCCAGGACGCCCAGCTCCGCGTTGACCTTGGCCGCCGCCGCCTTGATCCGGGCGAGCGCCTCGATGTGGGCGCGCTCCAGACCGCGTCCGCTGATGGGGAAGTTCTCCACCGCCCGCTGGGTCTGCGCGCGCCACTTGGCATGGGCCGGGACGCGTACCTCGCCCATCGAGTCGTGCTCGGTGCGGTACTCGTGCTGGTCCCCTGCGTCCTGCTCGGGCATGGCCGGAATTCCTTCCATCGCGGACATCGTCGGGCGTACCGGGTACTTACCAGTAGAACCCCACGGTAGGACAGCGGCACGGCACGTTTCATTCCCCTTCGCGGCCGCCCCGGAGGCGGCCCCGCACGGGCCGGGGGAGGCCGGGGAAACAGGACGGCCCGGCACCGCGCACGCGGTGCCGGGCCGTCCCGGACGGGTCACGCCCGGGGGCGCACCGGGATGCTGGTGAACGTCGGCGCGGGCGCCGGATCGGTGAAGAAGTCGTTGCCCTTGTCGTCGACGACGATGAAGGCCGGGAAGTCCTCGACCTCGATCCTCCAGACCGCCTCCATGCCGAGCTCGGCGTACTCGACGACCTCGACCTTCTTGATGCAGTCCTGCGCCAGGCGCGCCGCCGGGCCGCCGATCGAGCCGAGGTAGAAGCCGCCGTGCGCGGCGCACGCGTCGGTGACCTGCCGGGAGCGGTTGCCCTTGGCGAGCATGACCTTGGAGCCGCCCGCGGCCTGGAACTGCTCGACGTAGGAGTCCATGCGGCCGGCGGTGGTGGGGCCGAAGGAGCCGGAGGCGTAGCCCTCGGGGGTCTTGGCCGGGCCCGCGTAGTAGACCGGGTGGTCGCGCAGGTACTGCGGCATCTCCTCGCCCGCGTCCAGCCGCTCCTTGATCTTCGCGTGCGCGATGTCGCGGGCGACGACCAGCGGGCCGGTCAGCGACAGCCGGGTCTTGACCGGGTACTTGGACAGCTCCGCCAGCACCTCGTCCATCGGGCGGTTGAGGTCGACGCGCACGACGTCCTCGTCCGACAGGTGGTCGTCGGTGGTCTCCGGCAGGTACCGGGCCGGGTCGGTCTCCAGCTGCTCCAGGAAGACGCCCTCGGCGGTGATCTTCGCCACGGCCTGGCGGTCGGCGGAGCAGGAGACGGCGATGGCGACCGGCAGGGAGGCGCCGTGCCGGGGCAGCCGCACCACGCGCACGTCGTGGCAGAAGTACTTGCCGCCGAACTGCGCGCCGATGCCGATCCTCTGCGTCAGCTCGAAGACCTTCTCCTCCAGCTCCTTGTCCCGGAAGCCGTGGCCGGCCGGGGAGCCCTCGCCGGGGAGCTCGTCCAGGTAGTGCGCGGAGGCGTACTTGGCGGTCTTCAGGGCGTACTCGGCGGAGGTGCCGCCGACCACGATCGCCAGGTGGTACGGCGGGCAGGCGGCCGTACCGAGCGAACGGATCTTCTCCTCCAGGAACTTCATCATGGAGGCCTCGTTCAGGACCGCCTTGGTCTCCTGGTAGAGGAAGGACTTGTTGGCCGAGCCGCCGCCCTTGGCCATGAAGAGGAACTTGTAGGCGCCGCCGTCGGTCGCGTACAGCTCGATCTGCGCGGGCAGGTTGGAGCCGGTGTTCTTCTCCTCCCACATGGTGATCGGGGCCATCTGGGAGTAGCGCAGGTTGAGCTTGGTGTACGCGTCGAAGATGCCGTGCGACAGGGCGGCCTCGTCGCCGCCCTGCGTGAGCACGTTCTGGCCGCGCTTGCCCATCACGATCGCGGTGCCCGTGTCCTGGCACATCGGCAGGACGCCGGCCGCGGCGATGTTGGCGTTCTTCAGCAGGTCCAGGGCGACGAAGCGGTCGTTGGGGGACGCCTCGGGGTCGTCGAGGATCCGCCGCAGCTGGGCGAGGTGCGCGGGCCGCAGGTAGTGGGAGATGTCGTGCATCGCCTCGGCGGCGAGCTTGCGCAGCGCCTCCGGCTCCACCTTGAGGAACGTCCGGCCGTCGGCCTCGAAGGTGCTGACGCCCTCGGAGGTGATCAGACGGTACGGAGTGGTGTCCTCACCGAGGGGGAGCAGGTCGGTATAGGCGAACTCCGGGTGGGAGGAAGGGGGCATTTGTGGACATCCTCACTGGCGCTGCGTCATAGAAGCCCAACAAGCGTAGAACGTTCGCGGGGTGCCGGATGTGTGAGGTGACCCTCACCGGGCCTAGTCGCGATCTATCGCGTCTGTGTACGGTAGTCCAGTGGATGAGTCGTCGCTCCAGAAGCGTGAACAGCACCCCGTGCGCCCCGTGGCCGAAGCCGACATTCGCGCGTCCGACGCGGACCGCGACCGGGTGGCCGACATCCTTCGCGATGCCCTCGCGGAGGGCCGTCTGACCACCGAGGAGCACTCCGAGCGGCTCGACGGGGTCTACGCGGCCAAGACCGTCGGCGAACTGGAGCCGTACGTCCGAGACCTCCCCGCGGGGCGCACCGCGAGCGCGCCCGCCCCGTCGCCGGGGGCGCACCAATGGGTGCCCGACGGCTCCGGGGAGAACCCCAACCTGATCGGCATCCTCGGCGGCGCCGAGCGCAAGGGCCGCTGGCGGGTCGGTTCGAAGATCAACGCCGTGGCCATCCTGGGCGGCGTCGTCATCGACCTCACCGAGGCCACCTTCACCAGTCCCGAGCTGGTCATCAACTGCACCGCCATCATGGGCGGCGTCGAGATCAGGGTCCCGGAGAACGTCACCCTGCACGGCGGCGGCGTCGTGGGGATCATGGGCGGCTCCGACGTGAAGGCGTACGAGGCGCCCGATCCGAACGCCCCGGTCATCAAGGTGCAGGGCTTCGCCTTCTGGGGCGGCGTCGAGGCCAAGCCGCGCCGCGGCAAGCGCGTGAAGAAGAAGGGGCTCGGCCCCGCAGAACTCGACGGCTGACCGCGGCGCGGGTCAACTCCCGTGCCACGCAAGGGGATCGGCGGCACACGGCACCGGCCCGGCGGGTGTCGCGCCCGGCACTGTGCGCATGAACGCGCGTACAGCGGGTAGGGCAAGGGGACACGTCGCTCGCCGCAGCCCTCCTCACGCCGACAGACCCGTGGAGAGCACCGGCACCGCAGCGACGGGCAAGGGTGACACCAAGCCGAGCCGTCGTCAGGAGTATCCCGTGCTTCAACCGATCGAGCCCCCGGCAGCCTCCAGGTCCTCCCTGAGTCACCCCCGGGACCTGGGCGGCCCATGGCACTCGGAGGCGGCGTGCCGCAGTGACGAGGCGGGTCTGTTCTTCGCGCCGTCCAAGGAGCCGACAGCGGCGCGGCTGTCCCGGGAGGAGGCCGCCAAGCGGGTGTGCGCGCGCTGCCCGGTGATGCTGGAGTGCCGCGAGCACGCGCTGCTCCAGCCCGAGCCCTACGGCGTGTGGGGCGGGATGACCGCCGCGGAGCGCAGGGTCGTGCTGGCCCGCCGCCGCCGCCGGGAGGCGGAACTGCAAAGGCCCGGAACGCGGATCGCCGCGGCGGGCTGAATCAACGGACGAGGACCGGGAGCCCGCCGCGCCGGCGGGCTCCCGGTCCTCGTGCGCACGGTGCGGCGCGGGCCGCGGCGGCTCAGCGCGCGCGGTCGAAGTCGATGGTGCTGTAGGCGCGCAGCTTCGACAGGCGGTGCGTGGAGTCGATCTGGCGGATCGTGCCGGACTTCGAGCGCATGACCAGCGACTGGGTGATGGCGGTCTCGGCGCGGTACCGCACTCCGCGCAGCAGTTCGCCGTCGGTGATGCCGGTGGCGACGAAGAACACGTTGTCGCCCCTGACCAGGTCGTCCGTGTGCAGGATCCGCTCCAGGTCGTGGCCCGCGTCCAGGGCGCGCTGCTTCTCCGCCTCGTCCTTCGGCCACAGCTTGCCCTGGATCGTGCCGCCGAGGCACTTGATGGCGCAGGCCGCGATGATGCCCTCGGGCGTTCCGCCGACGCCCATCAGCATGTCGACGCCGGTGCCCTCGCGGACGGCCATGATCGCGCCGGCCACGTCGCCGTCGGAGATGAACTTGATGCGCGCGCCGGTCTCCCGGATCTCCTTGACGATGCCCTCGTGACGGGGGCGGTCGAGGATGACGACCGTGACGTCCTCGGGGGCGCTGCCCTTCGCCTTGGCGACCCGGCGGATGTTGACCGAGGGCGGGGCGGTGATGTCGACGTAGTCGGCGGCCTCGGGGCCGGTGACCAGCTTGTCCATGTAGAAGACGGCCGAGGGGTCGTACATCGTGCCGCGGTCGGCGGCGGCGAGCACCGCGATGGCGTTGGGCATGCCCTTGGCGGTCAGGGTGGTGCCGTCGATCGGGTCAACGGCGATGTCGCACTCCGCGCCGTTCCCGTCTCCGATGCGCTCACCGTTGAAGAGCATCGGGGCCTCGTCCTTCTCCCCCTCGCCGATGACGACGACGCCGTTCATCGACACGGTGGAGACGAGGGTGCGCATGGCCTTGACGGCCGCGCCGTCCGCGCCGTTCTTGTCGCCGCGCCCGACCCAGCGGCCGGCCGCCATGGCGGCGGCCTCGGTGACCCGGACGAGCTCCAGGGCCAGGTTGCGGTCGGGGGCCTCGGGGTTCACCTCGAGTTGCGGCGGCAGGTTGTGGTTTTCGTGCTGCTCGGTCATCACAGCGCACCTTTCTGTACGAGGACGGCCGGGATAAGAGGGTGTTACGACCTTATCCGGACCCCGCCAGGATGAGCAGGGCACCCGTCACATGAGCGGATTTCCCGCAGGGTGCGACCCCGGGCGGCCGGACGGCCCGGGGCATGGGGGACCATAGGGGGCGTGGCAAAGAAGCGCGGCACGGAAACACTGCGGGACATGGTGCTCTCGATGGCGGCGATCGGGGTCGTCGCCGGAGGCATCTGGCTCTTCATCCCGCACGATGAGAACCACGACCCCGTCAAGCCCGTCGGCTACCGGGTCGAGCTCGACCAGGCACGGCGCGACGCCCCCTACGGGGTGGCGGCCCCGGAGGGGCTCGGCGAGGACTGGCGGGCGACCTCGGTGACGTACGAGTCCACCGACCCGGAAGCCGTGCGGTGGCACCTGGGCTTCGTCGACCCGAAGAACGAGTACGCGGCCGTCGAGCAGAGCAACGAGGCCACGGAGAAGTTCGTCGCCCGCAAGAGCCACGCGGCGAAGCGGGTCGGCACCCGCACCGTCGACGGCGAGACCTGGCAGCGCTACGAGGGCGACAAGTACGACGCGCTCGTGCGCGAGAAGGGCGGGGTGACCACGATGGTCACCGGCACGGCCCCGATGGCCCGGCTCGCGGAACTGGCCGCAGCGCTCGAGCAGCGGGGCGGCCGGCAGGGCTGAACCGCGTCACCGCCGCCGGCCTCGGGCCGGCGGCGGTGACGGCGACGGGTCCTCGTCAGACGGTGGTGACGACCTCGTCGTACGCCAGGCGGGGTCCGCGCTCGCGCCAGGCGTTCTCGCCCGGCTTGCCGATGTTGACCACGGCCAGTACGGAGTGGTCGCCGTCGGGGAAGAACTCCTTGTCGACGGCACCGGCGTCGTAGCCGGTCATGGGGCCGGCGGCCAGGCCCGCGGCCCGCACGCCCAGGATGAAGTAGCCGACCTGCAGCGCGGCGTTGAAGCCCGCGGACGCCTCACGTGCCGGGCGCTCACCGAAGAGCACCTCCTTGGCCTGCGGGAAGGCCGGGAACTGGGCCGGCAGCTCCTCGTGGAACTCGTTGTCGGCGGCCAGGACCGCGACCAGCGGCGCCGCGGCGGTCTTCGCCCGGTTGCCCTCGTTCATGTGGCGCACCAGGCGCTCGCGGGCCTCGGGGGAGCGCACCAGCACGATGCGCAGCGGCTGCTGGTTGTAGGCGGTGGGGGCGTACTTGACCAGGTCGTACACGTCCTGGACCTGCTCCTCGGTCACCGGCTCGTCGGTGAACGCGTTGGCGGTGCGCGCCTCGCGGAAGAGGAGGTTCTGGGCGGCGGGGTCCAGCTGGAGCGTCATGGGGTACCTCGGTGGGGGTGTGGAGCGGCGCCCTGGGGACGGGCGCGTCGGAACTCCCCATCAGCATAGATGAAATTTCAACTAAACTTTCAACTATTACTCCGTGGAGCGGGTCACACCGCCCGCGCCCCGCTCACTCCTCCCCGGCGGCCTCCGGACCCTCCCCGGCGCCGCCGGACTCCTGCGCCAGGGCCGCGTCCAGCCGGGCGCGAGCGCCCTCCAGCCAGTCGCGGCACACCTTGGCGAGCTGCTCCCCCCGTTCCCACAGGGCGAGGGACTCCTCGAGCGTGGAGCCGCCGGCCTCCAGACGGCGAACGACGTCGACGAGCTCGTCGCGGGCCTGCTCGTACCCCAGCGTGTCCTGATCTGCCATGGCACCAGCCTAGGGCCGCCCTCCGACACGGCGGCCGGGCGCGCGGCGGACCGGCCGGTACCGGTGCCCTCGCGGTCAGCGCGTGACGCGGACGGTGAACTCGCCCTCGGCCACCCGGGCGCGCAGCTTCTCCTCCTCGGCCACCTCGTCCGCGGCGCGCACGACCTGCCCGTCCTCGCGCTGCAGCACCGCGTACCCGCGCTGCAGCGTCGCGGCGGGGGAGAGCGCCACGACCCGGGCCCGGGTGTGCGCCAGCTCGTCGTCCGCCCGCTCCAGCCGGTGCCGAAGATGGCGGCGGGACCGCTCCAGCAGGGCGGCGACCTGCTCCTCGCGCTCGTCGACCATCAGATGGGGCCGCGCCATGCACGGCCGGCTCACCGCGGCGGCAAGGCCGCGCTCCTCCCGGTCCAGGAGCCCGCGCATCACCCGCAGCGACCGCTGCCGCAGCTGCTCGACCCGGGCCAGCTCCTCGCCCACGTCCGGCACGACGCGCTTGGCGGCGTCGGTCGGCGTCGAGGCGCGCAGATCGGCCACCAGGTCCAGCAGCGGGGTGTCCGGCTCGTGCCCGATCGCCGACACCACGGGCGTACGGCACTCCGCCACCGTCCGCACCAGCCGCTCGTCCGAGAACGGCAGCAGGTCCTCCACGCTGCCGCCACCCCGCGCCACGATGATCACGTCGACCTCGGGGTGGGCGTCCAGGCCGCGCACCGCCTCGATCACCTGCGGCACCGCGTACGCGCCCTGGACGGGCACGTTGCGCACCTCGAAGCGGACCGCGGGCCAGCGCAGCCGGGCGTTCTCCAGCACGTCCCGCTCGGCGGCCGAGGCCCGGCCGCAGACCAGCCCGATCAGCTGCGGCAGGAACGGCAGCGGCCGCTTGCGCTCCGGCGCGAACAGGCCCTCGCCCGCCAGCCGCTTCTTCAGCTGCTCCAGCCGCAGCAGCAGGTCGCCGACGCCTATCGGGCGGATCTCCGCCGCGCGCAGTGACAGCTGGCCTCGCGGCGCGTACCACTCAGGCTTGGCGTTCACCACGACCCGGGCGCCCTCGCCGACCGCCCCGTCGAAGGCGTCGAAGACCGCCCGGCGGCACGTCACGCTGAGCGAGATGTCGTGCGACGGATCGCGCAGCGTCAGGAACACCACGCCCGCCCCCGGGCGCCGTGACAACTGGGTGATCTGCCCCTCGACCCACACCGGGCCGAGCCGGTCGATCCAGCCGCCGATCAGCCGGGACACCTCGCCGACCGGGATCGGCGTCTCCGCGGACGTGTTCACAGCCATACGCCGAGACTAGCCCCCGCCACGGACAGTGACGCCCTCCCGTCCGACCCGGATGGCACACCCCGCTGTCCTCCCGCCCCGCCGCCGCGCAGGCTGGGCAGGAGTGTCGCCGGTGACGCCCGCGTCACCGACAGGTCCTGGGAGGTCCCATGCACCGACCCGGCCGGTACGGCTGCCCCCCGTCCGAACGGCCGCCGCGCGTCCACGCCGGGTTCCGCGTCGGCCGCTACGGTCCCGGCTGCGGCTGCTTCACCTGCCTGCCCCTGGCGGGGGCCGCCCTCGCGGCCGGGTGGGTGCTCGCCGCCCGCCGTGCCGCACGGCGCCCGCGGCGCTGCCGCTGAGCCCCGCGTACCGCTCCCCGTCCGGCCTGTCCGGGCGGGTCCGTCGCGTGCGCCCCGGGACGCTCCGGCACCGCCCCCGCACCCCCGGCCGGGGCACCCGGGGCAGCGGTGGGGCCCCGTCCGGGCCCCGTACGATGGGCACATGACCGCTACGACTTCCCGCCGCGTCCTGCTCGCCGCCCCGCGAGGCTACTGCGCGGGTGTGGACCGTGCCGTGATCGCCGTCGAGAAGGCCCTGGAGCAGTACGGGGCCCCGATCTACGTCCGCCACGAGATCGTCCACAACAAGTACGTCGTGCAGACCCTGGAGCGGAAGGGCGCGATCTTCGTCGAGCAGACGGAGGAGGTGCCGCCGGGGTCGATCGTCATGTTCTCCGCCCACGGCGTCGCCCCGGTCGTCCACGAGGAGGCCGCCAAGGGCCGGCTCGCCACGATCGACGCGACCTGCCCGCTGGTCACCAAGGTCCACAAGGAGGCCGTGCGGTTCGCGGGCGAGGACTACGACATCCTCCTGATCGGCCACGAGGGCCACGAGGAGGTCATCGGCACCTCCGGCGAGGCCCCCGACCACATCACCCTGGTCGACGGCCCCGGCGACGTCGAGAAGGTCGAGGTCCGCGACCCGTCCAAGGTCGTCTGGCTCTCCCAGACCACGCTCTCCGTGGACGAGACCATGGAGACGGTCGACGCGCTCAAGGAGAAGTTCCCGCTGCTGATCTCGCCGCCGAGCGACGACATCTGCTACGCCACGCAGAACCGCCAGCTCGCCGTGAAGCAGATGGGCGCCGAGGCCGACCTGGTCATCGTGGTCGGCTCCCGCAACTCCTCCAACTCCGTGCGCCTGGTCGAGGTCGCCAAGCTGGCCGGCGCCCGCGCCTCGTACCTGGTGGACTTCGCCGACGAGATCGACCCGGCGTGGCTGGACGGCGTCTCCACGGTCGGCGTCACCTCCGGTGCCTCCGTGCCCGAGGTGCTCGTCGAGCAGGTGCTGGAGTGGCTGGCCGCCCGCGGCTTCGAGGACGTGGAGATCGTCAAGGCCGCCGAGGAGTCGATCACCTTCTCGCTGCCCAAGGAGCTCCGCCGGGACCTGCGCGCCGAGGCCGGCGAACTGATGCGGGGAGACACCTCCGAGGGGTGACCGGCCGTGCCACGTCGTAGCGTTGGGGCATGAGCGTTTTCGGTGTGGACATCGGCGGATCGGGCATCAAGGGTGCCCCGGTCGACCTCGGGCGTGGTGAACTGGCGGAGGAGCGCTTCAAAGTGCTCACCCCCCATCCCGCGACCCCCGACGCCGTCGCGGAGTGCGTGAAGCAGGTCGTCGACCACTTCGGGTGGACGGGCCCGGTGGGGGCCACGTTCCCCGGAGTGGTGACGCACGGCATGACGCGTACGGCGGCGAACGTCGACAAGGGCTGGATCGACATGGATGCCGCGGGGCTCCTGTCCCAGAAGGTCGGCTGCGCGGTGACCCTGCTCAACGACGCGGACGCCGCGGGCATGGCCGAGATGGAGTACGGGGCGGGCCGCGGCCGCAAGGGCACGGTCATCGTGCTCACCCTCGGCACGGGCATCGGCAGCGCGGTCTTCGTCGACGGCGGCCTGCTGCCCAACACGGAGCTCGGCCATCTGGAACTGCACGGCCACGACGCCGAGAAGAAGGCCTCCACCAAGGCCAAGGACGACGAGGGCCTCACCTGGGAGCACTGGGCCAAGCGCCTGGACAAGTACCTGGCCCACGTCGAGATGCTCTTCTCGCCCGAGCTGTTCATCCTCGGCGGCGGGGTCAGCCGCAAGGCCGACAAGTTCCTGCCGCTGCTGACCGGCGTCAGGGCCGAGATCGTGCCGGCCGCGCTGCAGAACAACGCGGGCATCGTCGGCGCGGGCATGGCGGCGGCCGCGGTCCGCTCCTGACCGCGGCGGCCGGCGGGAGGTGGCCGGGGACCGGCACGCGGAGGCGCCCCCCGGCCCCGGGCCGGGGGGCGCAGGGCGCTCAGCGGCGCCGTTCGCGCATCACATAGGCCACCTTCCGCGCGGCCGCGATCATCGCGGCGCCGACCGTGCCTCCGTACAGCCAGCCCGTCAGGGTGGCCAGCCCGGTCAGCAGGCCCATCACATGGCCCGTGAAGCCCCCGCCCTCGCCGTCGGCCGTCACGGCCAGCGCGATGGTGAAGGCGATGGGCGCGCTGACCGGCGCCGCCGACAGGTCGTACGGCCGTACGAAGAGCCCGGCGGCGAGGCAGGCCAGCAGGAAGACGACCCCGAAGAGGGTGCCGGGCTCGCCGGTGATCAGGGAGTCCGCGGCGCCTCCGGCGAGGGCGGCCAGCGTGATGAAGACGCCCGTGCCCAGTCCGGTCAGCCGGGGCTCCGTCCGGCGCAGCCGGGCGGCCCGCAGCAGCAGCGGCCCCCGGGGCAGACCGCCCCGGACGGCTGTCGCGCCCTGCGGGCGGCGCTGCGGGCGGGCCGGCCGAGGCAGCGGGGAGGCGGCGGTGGGGGCACCGCTGTTCTTGTGGGGTGTGCGCGCACTGTGTTGCTCCACGCACCCAACGTAGGCGCCGAGGAGGGGGAAAACGGGGGCAGGACACGACTTTTCACCGCCTGAGGGGGCCGCTCGGGGCGCGGCCGCTCCGTGGGCCGGTGCGTTCCGTAGACTGGTGGATCGGTCCGCCGGTCGCCCTGCCCGGGCGTGGCGGCCCATTCCACCCACCTCTCGCCCTGGGAAGTCGTCACGTGTCGCTCACGATCGGAATCGTCGGCCTGCCGAACGTCGGCAAGTCGACCCTGTTCAACGCCCTGACCAAGAACGACGTGCTGGCGGCCAACTACCCGTTCGCCACGATCGAGCCCAACGTCGGCGTCGTCGGTGTCCCCGACCCGCGCCTGGACAAGCTCGCGGGGATCTTCGACTCGCAGCGCAAGCTCCCGGCGACCGTGGACTTCGTCGACATCGCCGGCATCGTGCGCGGCGCCAGCGAGGGCGCGGGCCTGGGCAACAAGTTCCTCGCGAACATCCGCGAGTCCGATGCCATCTGCCAGGTCATCCGGGCGTTCGTCGACCCGGACGTGGTGCACGTCGACGGCAAGGTGTCCCCCAAGGACGACATCGAGACGATCAACACCGAGCTGATCCTCGCCGACATGCAGACCATCGAGAAGGTCCTGCCGCGGCTGACCAAGGACGCGCGCCTGCAGAAGGAGAAGGCGGCGGTGCTCGCCGCCGTCCAGGAGGCCCAGCAGATCCTCGAGGACGGCCGCACCCTGTTCTCCGCCGGCATCACCGCCGGCACGGAGAAGGCCGGCCTCCTGCACGAGCTGCACCTGCTGACCATCAAGCCCTTCCTCTACGTCTTCAACGTGGACGAGGACGAGCTGACCGACGAGGCGTTCAAGGCCGAGCAGCGCGCCCTGGTGGCGCCCGCCGAGGCGATCTTCCTCAACGCCAAGATCGAGTCCGAGCTGATCGAGCTGGACGACGAGGAGGCCCTGGAGCTGCTCCAGTCCATGGGGCAGGAGGAGCCGGGTCTCGCCACCCTCGCCCGCGTCGGCTTCGACACCCTCGGCCTGCAGACGTACCTCACGGCCGGGCCCAAGGAGGCCCGCGCCTGGACGATCAAGAAGGGCGCCACCGCCCCCGAGGCCGCCGGTGTCATCCACACCGACTTCCAGAAGGGCTTCATCAAGGCGGAGATCGTCTCCTTCGGCGACCTCGTCGAGTGCGGCTCCATCCCCGAGGCCCGCGCCAAGGGCAAGGCCCGCATGGAGGGCAAGGACTACGTCATGCAGGACGGCGACGTCGTGGAGTTCCGCTTCAACGTCTGATCCCACGTTCCGGCGACGTCGCCCGCGCGATGTCCCGTCCGGCGTCCGGGCCGGGCCCCTCGGGGTCCGGCCCCTCGTTGTTTCGGGCGTACATGCCAGGCGGGGGCCTGACGGGTGTACGGGGGGTCGCCGGGCGATGAATCGTTCGGGTCGCCGGGATGCACATCGTGTGCAGGTCCTTTCGGGCACGCGGGACGCGAGGTGGAATCGGCGCATCCCGGTTCTGAGATGTGAGGAAACGATGGCGTCCCTCGGCAGGCTCTACTCGATGTTCGACGACGTGGCACTCCCCGAGGACATCCCCTACGCCCAGATGAGCGACTGGGAGCAGAAGTTCCTCTACCTGGTGGCCCGTCACCACGTGAACGGCACCGGAGCCCTCGTCGAGCTGGGCTCCGGCGGTGGCGGCTCCACCTACGCCATCGCCAAGGGGCTGCGGGAGAACCCGGCGTTCGACGAGACGAAGGGCCGACTGCACGCCTACGACTTCTTCCGCGTGGGCAAGGGCACCTTCGCGACGCAGCGGTTCTTCAAGGCGGGCAAGGCGCCGGAGGGCGGCAACTCCTTCCGGGAGGACTTCGAGGCGGCGCTGGCCCCGTTCATGGGGTTCGTCGAGGTCCACGCCGGCGACATCTGGAACACCTCCGACCCGCAGGACAAGAGTCCCATCGAGTTCCTGCACGTCGACATCGCCAAGACGGCGCGGGTGTTCCGATGCGTGGCGGAACGTTTCCTCCCCCGCCTGGAGCCCGGTGCCGTCGTGCTGCACCAGGACTTCGCGAGCCCCCGCCTGCCCTGGCTGCACCACAGCACCGGCGCCCTGCTCCCGTACATCGAGATCGCCGGCGCGCCGATCCGTTCCACCCTCGCCTTCGAGGTCGTCCGGCCGATCCCGGCCGGGCTGCTGGCGCGCATCGCCGAGGACGACTACACGGTGGACGAGCGGCTGGCCCTGATCACCGCGGTGCAGGACGAGGTCGATCTCGACCACACCGGCCGGGTGCCCTTCAAGCCGGTCCTGGAGCTGGCCAAGGCGTACGTGTGCCACTACGAGGGCGACCACCGGCGCGCGTGGCGGATCGCCGGGCCGCTGCTGAAGGACCCGTACCTCTCCGAGACCCGCGCCGACCACTTCGCCCAGCTCCGGCGCGCGCTCGGCGAGGACGCCGCCCCCGCCCCCGCGCCGTCGGGGCTACGGCGGCTGCTGCGCAAGGTGACGGGGCGCTGAGCGTCCTCCCGTAGGTCACAGCACGGCGACGGAAACCGCGCACCGGCGGGGGCCGGACGTGCCGCGGGCCACCATGGCGGGCATGCGTACACGCCTCAGCACCGCAGTGCTCCTCGCCGCCGTGCTCCTCGCGCTCCCCGCCTGCAGCTCCGGCACCGGCGACGCCGGCGGCGGGCCCGAGGGCGGCGCCACGCCGTCCGTCGGGGCGCCCGGCTCGAAGGTGCCGGACATCAGCGAGGGCATCCCGGAGGAGCCGACCGGGGTCAAGCGCGCGGCGCTCCTCGCCGCGCTCAAGGCCGTCGACCCGGCCCTGGCCGCCGACGCGGACAAGGCCGTCGCCAACGCGCGCCAGCAGTGCGCCACCATCAACGGAGGCGGCAACGCGGTGGCCGCCGCGCAGTCGCGCTTCGGCAGTGCCGACCACCAGGTCACCGAGGAACAGGCCGAGGCCGTCAACGAGGTGCTGAAGCGGACGCTCTGCACGTCCTGACCCGTCCCCCGCCCCGGCTACGGCGTCGACGCGGCGGCCACCGGGTTGACGCTGTCGAAGCAGACCCGCCCCCGGGAGCGGGACAGGAAGAAGGAACCGCTGCAGGCGTCCGCGGTGATCTCCGCGTCGAAGGAGTCGCCGTGCAGCCACCCCGCGTCCGCCGGGAGGAGGGCGGCGAGACGGCCCGGGAGCACGGGCAGGCGGGCCGGGCGGAAGTCCCGCCGGGCGGTGAGCGCGGCGACCCGGCCCTCGGCGAGGGCGGCGAGGCCGACCACCCGGATGTCCGACGGACCGGGGACCGACCTGCCGTCGTTGCCCGCGACCAGGTGGTACGCCAGCCAGTGGGCACGGTGGAGCCGCCGCAGCAGCGGGAAGCGCCGCTGCAGCGGGGCGGTGTCCGTCCGCACCGGGCCCTCCGCGGCCTCACGCCGCTCCTGCGGCCGCCGCGAGGCGCATCCGGCCACGAGCAGCGCCGCCCCCGCGGCCAGCACCGTCCGTCGAGTCGTCATGTGCCCGCCCCCTGACGGTTCGTGTCGATCGCGCGGCTGCGCGGTGTCGTCCGGAACGTGCCGGCCGCCTCTGCGGACACAGTGCTTCCCCCTCGGGTGCCGGCGCCCGGCCCGGAGAACCCTAGCGGTGGCCGCCGACGGCGGGGGGCCGGGGCCGGGATATATTCGCGCGGCCGTTCGCCACGTTCGTCCGTCCGTGAGGAGCCGTTCCGTGCAGCCTCCGCCGTATCCCTCGTACCCCCACCAGCCCGCGCCGCCGCACGCGTTGCCGGCCGCGCCGCAGCGGCCGCCGCTGAACGGGCTCGCCGTGGCCGCGCTGGTGACCGGGCTGCTGTGCATGGTGCCGGTGGTCGGCGTCGTGCTCGGGGTGATCGCGCTGGTGCAGATCAAACGGACGGGCGCGCGCGGCAAGGGCATGGCCGTGACCGGGCTGGTGCTCTCGGCCGTCGGCACGCTGCTGTGCACGCTCGTGCTCGTCGGCGGCGCCGGCGCCTTCGTCAAGGGCTTCAAGGAGGGCGCCAGGGAAGGGGCCCGGGACGGCGGCGCCTTCTCGCTGCGCCGGGGCGAGTGCTTCGACACCCCCGGCGGCGGCTTGCAGGCCCCGGCCGCCGACATGGACACCGTGCCCTGCGCGCAGAGGCACACCGCCGAGGTGGTCGGGACGTTCCGGCTGCCCGGGCCCCAGGCCTATCCGGGCGACGCGGCGCTCAGGGACCGCGTGGAGGACCGCTGCCAGCGGCTGGCCGACGGCTACGCCATGGACGCGTGGGCGGTGCCGGCGGACGTCAAGGTGTACTACTACGCCCCGGACCGGGAGACCTGGAAGCTCGGAGACCGCGAGGTGACCTGCGTGTTCGGCAAGGAGAAGGGCACGCTCAAGGGCACTCTGCGGCAGGACGCGAGCACGCTCGACGCCCACCAGGTCGCCTATCTGGAGGCCGCCAACGCCCTCAACGAGGCCATGGCCGGGGGGCCGGAGGAGGAGTACGTGGAGGACGACCTCGAGGGCTACCGGAAGTGGGCCGGCGAGGTCACGGTGGCCCTCGCCGTGGAGGCCCGGGCGCTGCGGGCCCACGACTGGCCGGCCGGCGCCGCGGAACCGGTCGCCGCGCTCGCGGCGGAGGCCGGGAAGGCGCGCGCGTACTGGGCCGAGGCCGCCGCGGCGAAGGACGCGGACGCCTACTACGAGCACTACGAGGACGCGGACGCGCACAGCGGCCACGCTGAGGCGGTCAGGGCGCGGGAGGCGCTGGGGCTGGCCACGACGGTCGCTGCGGCGAACCCTTCGGTGTGATCAGCCCGGACTCGTAGGCGTAGACGACCAGTTGGGCGCGGTCGCGGGCGCCCAGCTTGGTCATCGCCCGGCTGACGTGGGTCTTGGCGGTCAGCGGGCTGATGACCATCCGTCCGGCGATCTCGTCGTTGGCGAGCCCGCGGGCGACGAGCGCGAGCACCTCGCGCTCCCGGTTGGTCAGCGCCTCCAGGCCCGCCGCGTGCGTGGCGTCGGGGGGCCGCGAGACGAACTCGCCGATCAGCCTGCGGGTGATGGCGGGGGAGAGCAGGGCGTCGCCGCGCCGGGCGACGTGGATGGCCTGGACGAGGTCGGCGGGTTCGGTGTCCTTGAGCAGGAAGCCGCTGGCTCCGGCGCGCAGCGCGTCGAAGACGTACTCGTCCAGGCCGTAGTTGGTGAGGATGACCACGTGCACGCCGGCCAGCCGCGGATCGGCGGCGATCAGCCTGGTCGCGCCGATCCCGTCGAGCACGGGCATCTGGACGTCGAGGAGCACCACGTCGGGCACGTGCCGCCGGGCGAGTTCGACGCCCTGCTGCCCGTCGCCCGCCTCGGCCACCACCTCGATGCCCTCCTCGGCGTCGAGGAGGGCGCGGAAACCGGCCCGCATCAGCGCCTGGTCGTCCACGATCAGCACGCGGATCACGACACCTCCTCCAGCGGCGCCCCGGCCGCCCCGGCCGCCGTCCCGCCGTCGGCCGGGGGAAGGGGGTCCAGGGGGAGTTCGGCCCGTACGGAGAAGCCGCCCCCGGGCCGCGGCCCGGCCCGCAGCCGCCCGCCGAGCGCGGTCACCCGCTCCCGCATCCCGGTCAGCCCGACCCCGGGCACCGGGCCGTCCCCGGGGGCCGCCGTGCCGTCGTCGTCGACCTGCACCACCAGCTCCCGGTCGCCGTACTCGATGCGGACGGTGGCCCGGGGCTCCGGCCCGGCGTGCCGGGCGACGTTGGTGAGCGCCTCCTGCACGATGCGGTACGCGGCCCGGTCGACCGCGTCGCCCAGCGGCCGTTCGCGTCCGCCGACCGTGACGCCGGTCGGCAGCCCGGCCGTGCGCGAGCGCTCCACCAGGTCCTCGATCCGGTCCAGTCCGTGACCGCCCCCGGTGCCGCGCAGCACCTCCAGGGTCGCGCGCAGCTCCCGCATCGCCTCCCCGCTCGCCTCCTGGATCGCCAGCAGCGCGTCGGGCACCTCCTCGCCGCGCTTGCGGGCCAGATGGACGGCGACCCCGGCCTGCAGCTTGATGATCGAGATGCTGTGGGTGAGCGAGTCGTGCAGCTCCCGGGCGATCCGCAGCCGCTCCTCGCCGGCCCGGCGCAACGCCGCCTCCTCGCGGGTGCGTTCGGCGTCCAGCGCCCGCCGCTCCAGCTGCTCCAGGTAGGCCCGGCGGTGCCGGCCCACCACGGCCATGGCGACCGAGGCCAGGAACCAGCCGAGCAGCAGCGCGGTGGACTGCGCAGACGTGGGCGCCGGCTGCCCGGAGGCGAGATAGCCGGCGAGGAACGCCAGCGCCGACAGCTGCACCGGCAGCCGCTTCCCGCCCGCCCTGACCGCCATGTGGATGGCGACGAGCACGGGGAACGCCGCCGAGGGGCCGGGGTGCACCCGCAGCGCGTAGGCCAGCATGCAGCCGGTGCACAGCAGCAGCGCCGCCGCGGGCCGGCGGCGGCTCCCGGCCACCGCCAGCGCGCCCACCAGACCCAGCGTCAGGTCGAGGGCGTTCGAGGGGCGCGGCACCCCGGGCAGCAGCAGGACGTCGACAGCCAGGACGACGCCGATCACCGCGTCGAAGGCGACGCCCCGCCACCCCCGCAGCCCGGCCAACCCCTGACGCCCGATCAGCGTGCCACCCATGCCCGCAGCCTACGCCGCCGCCCCGGGCGGCACGTCCTCCCCGAAGACGGCTCCGCGGATACTCCCGGTGGAGTAGTCCCGCCCGCGGCCCCGGCGCCCGGAGCAGTGCCGGACCCCTTCCCCCGGACGACGACCGGACGGCCCCCGGGCGGTCACGATCGACCCGACGCGAACACCACCGTCCACGAGCCGTCAGCGAGGAGGCCCGGCCATGGCCACGCCCTTCCGTCTCACCACTCCCGCGCCGCCCGGCGACGCCACCGGCCGGACCGCCGAGGTCTACGCCCAGCTCGCCGCCGACTTCGGCGTCGGGCACGCCCCGACCTTCGTGGCGCTGTCGGCCGCCCCCGACCTGCTCGCCGCGACCTGGGCCGTGCTGCGCGAGTCGCTGCTCGCCGGCCGGGTCCCGCGCACCGACAAGGAGCTGGTCGCCCTGGGGGTGTCGGCCGCGAACCGCTGCCCCTTCTGCGTGGACGCGCACACCGTCCTGCTGCACGCCACCGGTGACCACCGCCTCGCCGAGACGGTCGCCCGCGGAGGCACGCCGGACGACCCCGCCCGGGCCGCGCTGCTCGCCTGGGGCAGGGCGACCGCGCCCCCCGGCGGTCCGGCGGCAACGGCGCGCCCTTTCGGCCCGCGGGACGCGCCGGAGTTCATCGGCACCGCCCTCGCCTTCCACTTCGTCAACCGGATGGTGTCCGCGCTGCTGACCGAGGACCTGCTGCCCGGCGGGCTGCAGCGGCTGCGGCTGGTGCGCAGCCTCGGCGGCCGGGCCCTGGCCCGTACCGTCCGCAGGCCGCTGCCGCCCGGGGCCAGCCTGCCCCTGCTGCGCGGTCCGGCCGGGCCCGCGCCGCAGTGGGCGGAGGACGCCCCGGTGGGCGCCGCCTTCGCCGCGCTGCGGCGGGCCGCCGCCGTGGGAGGGCGACGGCTCGGCGACGCCGCCCGGGAGGCGGTGGTGGCCGCCGTGGACGCCTGGGACGGCACGCCCGAGCCGCTCGGCGGCGACCGGACCGCCGAGGCGCTCGCCGGGGTGCCCGCCGCCGAACGCCCCGGCGCCCGGCTCGCGCTGCTCGCCGCCCTCGCCCCGTACCGGATCACCGAGGCGGACGCGGAGGCCTGGCGGATCGCCGATCCGGACCCCTACGACGCCGATCTGGTGCGGGTGCTGGCCTTCGGCGCCATGGCCGCGGTGTGCCGGATCGAGGCCTCGGTCCACGAGCCTTTGCTTCGCCCCAGGTTGACAGCCCATTGACAGAGCCACGACGATGCGTGGTGCCACTGGGGCCGATGAGCCCCGTGTGCACTTCGACCACTCGCCCGGTGACGCCTCGGCCTGCTCACGTACGGGGAGAGCTGCCGTCAGCCGCGCCCGCCGGGCCACGCAACGCCAAGATTGGGTTCTGCATGTCCATATCGCGACGTGTCACCGTCGGACGGCTGCTGGGCGTGAGCGCCGCGGCCGTCGCCCTCACCGCCGTGGGTGCCACCTCCGCCTGGGCCGGCGACTGCCCGGGCGGCAAGGGCTGGGACCGCGGTGGCCACCACGGCTACAAGCCCGGCCAGGGCGGCGGCACCAAGACCTCCACCGACCGCTGCGAGTTCTCGCTCGACGGCACGGCCTGGTACCCGTCGGTCAAGGTCGACGACGTCAACCTCAAGCCCGGCGAGGACGGCAAGGTCCACGTCAAGGTCCGGGTCGCGGACGGCTCCGCGTCCTGCACCGTGTCCCTCGCCTCCTACCGCACCCACGGTGCCACCTTCCAGACCTCCGGCAAGCAGGTGTTCCACGACTGGGACACCGTGAAGATCACCACCGGCACCGACACGCTCGACGTGGCCGTGCCGGACGTCACCTGCTTCGCGCAGGTCGACCTGTACTACGGCAACAAGAAGTACGACGGCGTCCTGGACGCCAACGACGGCTACGAGCACGGCGACCTGCCCGAGGGCCCGAACCACGCGGTCATCGGCGACAAGAAGATCGCCTGGTGGAACGGCGGCACGAAGGACTGCACCACGCAGACCGTCCCGTCCACCCCCGCCACCTCCACCCCGACCACCCCCTCGGGCGACGAGACCACCCCCGCCGGTGACGAGACCACCCCGGCCGGCGGCGAGGAGACCACCCCCGCCGCGACCGAGACCCCCTCGGCCACCGCCCCGGCCTCGGAGTCGGCGCCGGCCTCGGCCGCGCCGTCCGAGTCCGTCGAGGCCGAGACCTCCGAGTCCCCCAACGGCGGCTCGGGCGACCTCGCCGAGACCGGCAGCGGCAACGTGGGCATGCTCTCGGCCGCCGCGGCCGTGCTGCTGGCCGCCGGTGGCGGTGTGGTCCTCGCGACCCGTCGCCGTCAGGCCGCCCGCCGGCACTGACACCCGCCGAGCGCAGGAGGGGTACGGCCGCGTCGGCGGCCGTACCCCTCCGTCGTGCCGGGCCGGACCGCCGCCCGACGCGCTCGACGCCCCCGTCGTCGAAGTGGCTCCCCCTGGCACCCGGCCGGGGGAGCCACTTTGACGACAGGGCCTAGCCCCGGCTCCGTACGGATTGGAACAATCCGAACCTGACCGTAGGGACCGAAGCGGGGGGCTGCATGACATCTCCGGGGGACACCGCTGTCGGCGAGCGCTATCCGACCGTGGACGAGGTCGCCGCGGCGGCCAGGGCCCTGGCGCTCCGCCGCCCCGACGTCTGCCGACTGCGGACGGTGGGGCTGTCCCGGGCCGGGGAGCCGCTGCTGCTGCTCTCGGTCGGGCACGGATCGCGCAACGTCCTGGTGGTGGCCGGCCCGCACGCCAACGAGATGGTCGGCGGCGCCACCGCGCTGCTGCTGGCCCGGCGGGTCACCGCCGACCCCGTGCTGCGCGACGGCACCGACGCCGCCTGGCACTTCCTGCTCTGCGCGGACCCGGACGGCGCCCGGCTCAACGAGGCCGTCCCGGACGCCCGGTTCACCATGCTCGGCCACTACCGGCACTTCTTCCGCCCGCGCGCCGCGGAGCAGCCCGAGTGGCTGCCGGACGACGGCACGCTGGACGGGGCCCTGCCCGAGACCCGGGCGCTGATCGGGGTCATCGACGAACTGCGGCCGGTGCTGCAGTGCTCGCTGCACGGCATCGACGTGGGCGGCACCTTCATCCAGGTGACCCGGGACATCCCGCGGCTCGCGGAGCGGATCGCCAAGTCCGCCGCCGAGTTCGACATCCCCCTGGAGGCCGGCTCCTCCGACGCCTTCCACTGGCCGAGCCCCGGCCCCGGGGTGTACGTGCTGCCGCCGCCCGGCGGCCCGCGCGAGGACGCCTCCAACTCCACCTGGACGTACGCCCACCGGTACGGCGGCGTCACCGCGATCGCCGAGGTGCCCATGTGGGCGTGCGACCGCGCCGCCGACACCTCGCCGCACCCGAGTGCCGAGCGCGCGCTGCGCACGGCGGGGGAGGCGCTGCGCCGCGCCAGCCTGCTGGTCGGCGGGCTCATCGGGGAGGTGCGGCCGCACCTGCCCGATGACGGCGGGCCGTTGCTGCGCGCCGCGCAGGAGATCGTCGCGGTCGGCCCGGCGCTCGCCGCGGACTGGGACCCGGCGCTGCGCACGGCGGCCGCCCCGCCGCTGCCCGCGATGACCCGGGCCCGGGTCAGCAGCGTCGAGATCTACGCGCAGCGACTGCCGTTGCGCGCCGCCGCGATGCTGCTGCGGGTGGTGCGTACCGCTGAGCTCCCGCCCGCCCCGCCGGCCCCCGTGCGGGAACTGCTGGAGCGGCTGGTGGCGGAGTGGTGCGAGGCGTACGAGACGGCGCACCGGGCCCGCTGGATCCCGGTGCGTCAGCAGGCGGAGCAGCACGCGAGGGTGGTTCTCGCGGCCTTCGATCTGCTGCCCGGGTGACGCGACACGGGTAAAGCCCTGCGGAAGGCTTGCGGGTGGCAACCCTGAGTTGTCAAGCTGTTGCACACAGTCAACCCGAGGGAGGGGCACGTGCCTTTCGGTGAGCAGCCCGCGTACCTGCGCGTCGCCGAGGATCTCCGCCGGAAGATCCTCGACGGCAGCCTCCCCCCACACACCCGCCTGCCGTCGCAGGCCCGCATCCGCGCGGAGTACGGGGTGTCGGACACCGTCGCCCTGGAAGCCCGCAAGGTGCTGATGGCCGAGGGCTTCGTCGAGGGCCGGTCCGGCTCCGGCACGTACGTGCGCGAGCGCCCCGACCCGCGGCTGGTCGTGCGTACGGGCTACCGGCCGGGCAGCGGCCAGGCGACGCCGTTCCGGCAGGAGCAGGCCGACGAGGGCTTCAAGGGCACCTGGGAGTCGAACAGCTTCCAGGACACGGCCACCGCGCGCATCGCCGAGAGGCTGGGCATCAAGCCCGGCGACCGCGTGATGCGCACGCGCTACCTCTACCGGACGGAGGGCGAGCCGATGATGCTCGCCACCTCGTGGGAGCCGCTGTCGGTGACCGGCCGCTCGCCCGTCCTGCTGCCGGAGGAGGGCCCGTTGGCCGGGCAGGGAGTGGTGGAGCGCATGGCCGCGCTCGACGTCGTGGTCGACAACGTGGCCGAGGACGTCGGCGCCCGGCCCGGGCTCGCGGAGGAGACCGCGGTGCTGGGCGGGGTGCCCGGGCACGTGGTCATCGAGATCCGCCGTACGTACTACGCGTCGGGACTGCCCGTCGAGACCGCGGACCTCGTCATCCCGGCCGACCGCTACCGGGTGTCGTACCGGATGCCGGTGAAGTGACCCCGCCCGGACACCGGGCCGCTCCGGCGGGGCGGGGCGGCCGGGTCCGGGCCCGTACCGCGGGCCGCGCCCCCTGTGCGCCGTCGCCGGCAAGCCCACTGGTGGGCCGGGTGCCGGCGCGGCGCCGGTGGTGCGCGGGCCGTACGGGGCGGCGCCGGGGCGCACACCGATGCGCGAACGGCGCGGACAAGAGCCCCTTCTGAGTCAACTCCCAATCGAACATGGCCCGATCGAGTCGAATACTGCCCGAACGTGTCCGGCGCGTCACGTTCGGGCGTAGGCTCCGGCATATGCGCATCGCCGTTTCCTCGGACATGGACGAGCCGGTTGCGCGGCTGGTCGTCGACGAACTGCGCCGCCGCGGCCACACCGTGATCGCCTACGGCGCCCTGCGCGCCGGCGACCGCAAGGACTGGGCCTGGAGTGCGGAGAACGCCGCCCGGGACCTCGCGACGGGCCGCGCCGACCAGGCCGTCGTGTGCTGCTGGACGGGCACGGGAGCGTCCATCGCCGCCAACAAGGTGCCCGGCGTCCGCGCCGCCCTCTGCGCCGACGCGTACTCCGCGGACGGCGCCCGCAAGTGGAACGACGCCAACGCCCTCGCCCTGAGCCTGCGTCTGACCAGCGAGCCCCTGCTCAGGGAGATCCTCGACGCGTGGTTCGCCGGCGCCCCGAGCGGCGAGGACGACGACCGGGCCAACGTGGCGCACCTGGAGGAGATCCGATGAGCGAGCTGGTCTGGGTGGTCATACGCCAGGACGACAACGGCAACCGTTACCGGGTCGGCCGCTACGCCACCCGGCAGGAGGCCGAACACGTCGCCGACACCCTCGACGCGCGCGGCCACAAGCAGCTCTACCTCATCGAGCGGATCGACCGGCGCGCGTCCTAGCCGTCCGCCGCGGAAGCCTTCCCGGAAGCCGCCGGGGACAGCCGTCCCGGATAAGGTGCCGCCCATGACGACGCAGGACGTGACGGTGGTGGTCGGCGCGGCCGTGCTCGACCGCGGCAGGCTGCTCGCGGCGCGGCGCAGCGCGCCGCCGGAGCTGGCGGGGCGCTGGGAGCTGCCCGGCGGCAAGCTCGAGGCGGGTGAGACGGCGCCGCAGGCGCTGATCCGGGAACTGCGCGAGGAACTGGGCGTGGAGGCCGAGGCGCTGGAGCGGGTCCCCGGCGAATGGCCGCTCAAGCCCGGTTACGTCCTGCAGGTGTGGACCGCCCGCATCCTCTCCGGGGAGCCCCGGCCCCTGGAGGACCACGACGAGCTGCGCTGGCTCACCCCCGACCGCCTCGACGAGGTCGACTGGCTCGACCAGGACCGTCCCGCGGCCGCCTGGGCGGCGGCCCGGGCAGCCGCCCAGGGCCCGACCCGGGGCTGACCGCACCCACCCGGCGCGCACCGGGTCGTCGACGCGGGGGGTGCGGGTTCGTCTCGCGCCCTTCGGGCGCACAGCGGCCGGCTGCGGAGGGGAGGGCGGGGGCTGCCCTCCTCGGCCGTGTGCGGGTGGGTGCGTGGCGGGGGTTCGGGCTCCGGAACGGGGTGCCTTCGCGTCGGCGGGGGTCTCGTTGCCGTCCGCGGGTGCAGACGGCCGATTCCACGCCTGCTCCCGGTGGTGGGCGGGCCTGCCGTAACCGGCGTCTGCCGGTGATTCGAGGTGCTGTCGAGGGGCCCACGGAAGATCGGGCCCGCTTTCCCCGACATGTCCGGCGGAACGGGGCCCGATGTCGGGGAAGCACCCGCGGACGCGGGTCACGGCAGGCGAGCCTCCCACGAAGGGCGGGCGTGGCAACCAGCGATCCGCACCCGCGGACGGCGACGAGACCGGCACCCCCCGAACAACCGGCCTCGCTCCGGAGCCTGAACCCCCCGCCGACCATCGGTCCGCACACCGCCGACCGGCCCCGGACCCCACCCTCCCGTCCGCGGCCCGCGTCCGTGCGCCCGAAGGGCGGGACCCCCGCGGCACGCCGGGACGGATATGCGGCGCGGAATATCGGGTATGTGGGGATTGATCCGAAGACGGTCGGCCGGCCCCGAGCCGGTGGCCCTGCAATGGTCTGGGGTCCCCACACGTGAGCGGGAGCGAGGGCGGCACTGCGAAGGGCGAGGACCCGGGACACCCCGAGTCCCCGGCCGCGCACGAGCGCGCCCACGCCGGGCTCCGGCCCGGATCCGCGGGACCGGCGCCGGGCGGGCCCACCGCCTCCGGGACGCTGATGGACACCCTGCGGCCGGCCGTCGTCATCCTCGACACCTCTGGCCGGGTCCTGCTCTGGAGCCCCCTCGCGGAGGAGATGCTCGGCTGGCCGGGCGAGCACATCGTGGGCCGCCGGGTCTCCGCCCTGATCGACCCCGCCGAGGACGGCGGGCGGGCGGGGCGGCCCGGGACATCCGCGCCCGCCGGGCGCCGGACGGCCTCCGTGCCCCGCCCCGGCCCCGCCGAGCCGATCCTGGCCGAGGTGCTGCGCACCGGCCGCTGGGACGGCGTCCTCGCCGTCCGGCACCGCGACGGCCACCGGGTGCAGGTCGAGGCACGGGCCTCGCTCCTCGTGGACGGCGACGGCCGGCCCTTCGTCCTGGTCTCGATCGCCGAGACCAGCCGGATCCGCGGCATGGAGCACGACCTGGCGGCACTGGACTCGCTCTTCGACTCCTCGCCCCTGGGCGTCGCGATCTTCGACACCGAGCTGCGCTACGTCCGTGTCAACGACGCCCTGACGCGGATGAACGAGGTCCCCGCCGCGCAGACCCTCGGCCACCACGTCGAGGAGATCGTGACCGCCGGAGCCGCCGACGAGCTCACCACCCTCCAGCGGCACGTGCTGGCCACCGGCCGACCGGTCATCGACGTCGTCGTGCCCGGACCGTCCGGCGGCTGGCGCTCGGTGTCGTACCACCGGCTGGAGGACCGCGCGGGCCGGGTGCTGGGGATCAGCTGCAGCGTGATGGACGTGACGGAGCGCCAGCAGAGCGCCGAGAAGATCGAGCGCACCCGGCGCCGGCTGGCACTGCTCAACGACGTCGGCTCGCGCCTGGCGGACCTGCTGGACGTACGGCGCATCGCCGAGCAGCTGGCCGGGACCGTCGTCCCGCGCTTCAGCGACTACAGCGGGGTGATCCTGCACGCGGCCGTGCCGGACGGCGGGGAGCTGCCCGGCGCCCCGTACGGGGAGCGCACGGAGATGCGCCAGCTCGGCATCGGGGCGATCAAGGAGGGCCCCCTGGTCGACCGGATGATCGGCATCGGCAAGGTCGTCGAGGTCGACCGGGCGTCCGTCTTCGGCTCCGTGCTGCACAGCGCGCGGCCCGCCCTGGTGCGCAGCGCGGACGAACTGCGCGACTCCGTCGCCACCTTCCCCGGCGACCCCAAGGTGCAGGCCGCCCTGGACCTCGGCATCCACTCGCTGCTGGTCGCCCCGCTGCGCGCCCGCGGCATCGTCCTCGGGCTGCTGGTCGTCAGCCGCGCCGGCGGCCGGGACCCCTTCGACCAGGACGACGTCGAACTCGCCATGGAACTGTGCGACCGCTCCGCGGCGGCCCTGGACAACGCGCGCCTCTACATCCGCGAGCGCGAGGGCGCCCTGATGCTGCAGCGCAGCCTGCTGCCGCGGAGCGTGCCCGAGCCGCCCGGCGTCGACCTCGCCTTCCGCTACGTCCCCGGCAGCAGCGGGGCGGCGGCGGGCGGCGACTGGTTCGACGTCATCCCGCTCGCCGGCGGGCGGGTCGCCCTCGTCGTCGGGGACGTCATCGGCCACGGGCTGCGCGCCGCCGCCACGATGGGCCGGCTGCGTACCGCCGTGCGGACCCTGGCCGCGCTGGAGATGGCGCCGGAGGAACTGCTGCGCCGCGTCGACGACCTCGGCGACGACCTCGCCGCGGGCACGGCCGAGGGCTGGACGGCGACCTGCGTGTACGCCGTCTACGACCCCTCCACCCGGCGGCTCGCCGTGGCCCGCGCCGGGCATCCGCCGCCCGTCCTGGTGGAGCCCGCGAGCCACGGGGGCGGCCGGGCCCGGCTGCTGGATTCCCCGGCCGGGGTGCCGCTGGGCGTCGGCGGCGTCGACTTCGAGTCCGTCGAGCTCGACGTGCCCGACTCCTCCGTCCTCGTGCTCTACACCGACGGGCTGGTCGAGGCGCGCGGCGAGGACATCGGGGTCGGCATGGACCGGATGCGGTCGGTGCTCGCCCGCCGGCCGCTGCGCTCCCTGGAGCAGGCCTGCGACGACCTGCTGGCCACCCTCGCCCAGGGCCGCGAACCCGACGACGTGGCCCTGCTCATGGCCCGCCTCGGCGGCCTCCCGGAGGGCAGCACGGCCCACTGGGCGTTCACGGCCGAGCCGAGCGCCGTACGCCGTGCCCGGCGGAACGTGACGGACACCCTGGCGCAGTGGGGGCTGCGCGAGCTCACCGACGTCACCGTGCTGCTCGTCAGCGAACTCGTCACCAACTCCCTGCGGTACGCCCGCGGTCCCATCGGGGTGCGCATGGTGCGCGGCACCTCGCTCCTGGTCGAGGTCTCCGACCCGCTGCCCGACCCGCCCCGCCGGCGCGCCGCAAGCGAGGAGGACGAGGGCGGCCGCGGGCTGCACCTGGTCGCCCACACCTCCCGGCGCTGGGGCACCCGGCACGGCCCGCAGGGCAAGACGGTCTGGTTCGAGCTCGCCCTCCCCGCCGCGGCGAACGCCGCGGGCGGCCCCCGCGGATGACCGGTCACGCACGGTTCGGCGGGCCGGAGCAGGGTAGTTGAAGTGGGGCGTCGGCGGAATTCGTACGCCTCGAGATGATGCTGTGATCGACAAGTGCATGTGCGGAACGGGGGTAATGCTGAATACTCGGCACCAGCCGGTCCGTATGTGTGAGCTGGAGGGGTCGGGCGTGAGCGATGAGCCGTCGGGGGTTGTTGGGCCCCGGAACGCTGAGGCCGTGACACAGAGCGCCTGGCAGTCCAGTCCGCCCGGCTCCCTCTACGACTACATCCGGGTGGCCTCGTTCTCCCTCGGCCCCGACGGGCGGATCGAGCAGTGGAGCGAGCGCGCCGAGGAGTTCTTCGGCGTATCCGCGTCCGAGGCGCTCGGCCAGGACCCCATCACCGCCTTCGTCCCCGAGGACCAGCGCACCCGGGCGCACGAGCGCGTCGCGGAGATCCTCGACGGGCGCGAGTGGATCGGCACCGTGCCGTACCGCGACAAGGCCGGCCAGGAGGGCCTGGCCGAGGTCTACGTCATGCCCTCGCGGAGCGAGACGGGCCGGCGCGGGGCGCTCTGCATCGCCGTGGACGTCCGTGTGCTGCGCCAGATCGAGACCGACCTCGCCTCCTCGCAGGCGGTGTTCGGCCAGTCGCCGATGGGCTTCATCCTCTTCGACACCAACCTCAAGCTGCTCCGCGTCAACCAGCGCTTCTCCACCGTCTTCGGCCGCAACCCCGGCGACCACCGCGGCCGCACCCCGCACGACTTCCTCTCCCGCGTCGAGGCCGACCGGCTCACCGCCGCCCTCAAGCAGGTGCTGGACAGCGGCGACCCGGTCCTGGACATGACGATCGTCGGCACCGTCCCCTCGGGGTCCGGCACCAACAACCGCAGGCGCTGGGCGATCTCCCTGTACCGGCTGCACAGCGGCAGCGGGCGGCCCATCGGCGTCGCCGGCGTCGCCCAGGACGTCACCGGACGCCAGCGCGCCGAGCGGGAGGCCGCGCACACCCGCCGCAACCTCGCCCTGCTCAACGAGGCCAGCCGGCGCATCGGCAGCTCCCTGGACCTGGAGACCACCGCCCGCGAACTGCTCGACGTCGCCGTGCCGCACTTCTGCGACCTGGCCTCGGTCGACCTCTACCAGGCGCTCCTGGTCGGCGAGGAGGGCCCGGTCGGCACCGCCGACGGCAGTGGCGAGGTCCGCCGGGTCGCCTTCGCCAGCGCCGTCTCCGACGCGCCCGTGACCCCCCTGGACGGCGGCCACGCGGGCGGCCCGGTCTCGGTGGGCGCCGTCCACCGCTACCCCTTCAACTCGCCCTGGGCGAGCGCCCTGCGCACCGCCCAGACCCAGGTCATAGGCGCCGACGCCGGCGACGGGGAGGTGGAGCTCGGCGAACTCGGCGGTGGCCTGGTGCAGTCCACCCTCGCCGTGCCCGTCGTCGCCCGCGACACCGTGCTGGGCCTGGTCCAGTTCGCCCGCGCCAAGGGCAGCGAGCCCTTCTCCGAGCGCGACCGGATGCTCGCCGAGGAACTCGCCGCCCGCGCCGCCGTCTTCATCGACAACGCCCGGCTCTACCGGCGCGAGCACGAACGCGCCCTCATCCTGCAGCGCAGCCTGCTCCCGCCCGGCAACCCCGAGGCCGCCGGACTCGACATCGCCTGCCGCTACCTGCCCGGCAACATGGAGACCGAGGTCGGCGGCGACTGGTTCGACGTCATCGAACTCCCCGGCCACCGCACCGCGCTCGTCGTCGGCGACGTCATGGGCCGCGGTCTGCGCGCCGCCGTGGCGATGGGCGAACTGCGCACCGCCGTACGCACCCTGGCGCTGCTGGACATCGAACCCGCCGACGTGCTCTCCGCCCTCGACGAGGTCGCCCGCGGGCTCGGCGGCAGCGGCGACGGCCGCAGCAGCCGGCGCGGCAAGGGGAGCGACGGCTCGGACCTGTCCGAGGTCTATCTCGCCACCTGTGTGTACGCCGTCTACGACGCCATCACCCGCCGCGTCACCATCGCCAACGCCGGCCACCTGCCGCCGGTCCTCGTCGAACCCGGCGAGCAGGCCATGATGCTGGAGGTGCCCACCGGCATGCCGCTGGGCGTCGGCGGCGAGCCCTTCGAGGAGGTCGAGGTCGACCTGCCGGACGGCGCCCTCCTCGCCCTCTACACCGACGGCCTCGTCGAGTCCCGCAACCACCCGCTCGACGAGGGCCTGCGCGCCTTCCGCGCCGCGCTGGACGAACCCCAGCGCCCGCTGGAGGACGTCTGCGACCACATACTCGCCCGGCTCGACACCGCCCACGGCGAGGACGACATCGCCCTGCTCATGGCCCGCGTCCACGGCCTGCCCGCCGACTCCGTCGGGGACTGGACGCTGGAGCCCAACCCCCGCTCCGTGGCCCGCGCCCGCGAGCTCGCCCGCGACTGCCTGGTCTCCTGGGACATGGCCGCGCTGGTCGACACCACCGAACTGCTCGTCAGCGAACTGGTCACCAACGCGCTGCGGCACGGCCAGGGCGACATCCGGCTGCGCCTGCTGCGCGACCGCACGCTGGTCTGCGAGGTCTGGGACGACGCCCTCGCCCAGCCGCGCCGCCGGCGGGCCCGCGCCACCGACGAGGGCGGCCGCGGACTGCAACTGGTCTCCCTGCTCAGCACCCGCTGGGGCTCCCGCCGCACCCACCGCGGCAAGACCGTCTGGTTCGAGCTGGACCTGCCCTCGGACGGCGGGGGCAGCACCGGCGAGGACACGATAGAGGCGCTGCTCAGCCTCTTCTGAGCAGCGCCTCCACCACGGGGGAGAACCGGTGACTCAGGTCCTGCGCCGGATCTTGTCGCCGAGCCAGACCAGCGGGTCGTACTTGCGGTCCACCGCGCGCTCCTTGAGCGGGATGAGCGCATTGTCGGTGATCTTGATGTGCTCGGGGCAGACCTCGGTACAGCACTTGGTGATGTTGCAGTAGCCGAGCCCGTGCTCGTCCTGTGCCGACCGCTTGCGGTCCAGGCCCTGCTCCTCCGCCGCGTCCAGCGGGTGCATGTCCAGTTCCGCCACCCGCATCAGGAAGCGCGGACCCGCGAAGGCCTTCTTGTTCTCCTCGTGGTCACGGACCACATGGCAGGTGTCCTGGCACAGGAAGCACTCGATGCACTTGCGGAACTCCTGAGAGCGCTCCACGTCCTCCTGGAGCATCCGGTACTCACCCGGCGCCACTCCCTCGGGCGGGACGAAGGACGGCACCTCCCGCGCCTTGTCGTAGTTGAAGGACACGTCCGTCACCAGGTCCCGCACCACGGGGAAGGTCCGCATCGGCGTGACCGTGATGGTCTCGTCCCGGCCGAACACCGACATGCGGGTCATGCACATCAGCCGCGGCCTGCCGTTGACCTCCGCGCTGCACGAGCCGCACTTGCCGGCCTTGCAGTTCCAGCGCACCGCCAGGTCGCCCGCCTGGGTGGCCTGCAGCCGGTGGATGATGTCGAGGACCACCTCGCCGTCGTGGACCTCGACCCGGTAGTCCTGCAGCCCGCCGCCGTCCGCGTCGCCGCGCCAGACCCTGAAGTGCGCCGTGTACGTGCTCACCGGTCCAGCTCCTCGTCCGTCAGGTACTTGAGCAACTCGTCCTTCTCGAAGAGCGCGAGCAGGTCGGGCCGGATCGGGTCCATCTCACGCCGCCCGACCGACACCTCGCCGAACGCGTCGGCCGGGTCGGAGAGTTCGCAGACCAGGTTGAGCTTGCGCCAGCGGCGGTCCATCTCCGGGTGGTCGTCCCGGGTGTGACCGCCCCGCGACTCCGTGCGCTCCAGCGCCGCCCGGGCCACGCACTCGCTCACCAGCAGCATGTTCCGCAGGTCGATGGCGAGGTGCCAGCCCGGGTTGAACTGCCGGTGCCCCTCGACGCCGGCCCGCCGGGCCCGCACCCGCAGCGCGTCCAGCCGGGTCAGCGCCTCCTCCATCTCGCCCTGCCGGCGGATGATGCCGACCAGGTCGTTCATCGTCTGCTGCAGCTCCTGGTGGAGCGTGTACGGGTTCTCCGGGACGCCGTCCGGTACGGCCTCGGCCTCCGCGCTGAACGGCCGCAGCGCCTCGGCGGCGGCGGCGTCGACCTGCCACTCCACGACGGCCGGACGTGTGCCGCCGAGCCCGGTCGCGTACTCGGCCGCGTGCAGGCCCGCCCGGCGCCCGAAGACCAGCAGGTCGGACAGCGAGTTGCCGCCCAGCCGGTTGGAGCCGTGCATGCCGCCGGCCACCTCGCCCGCGGCGTACAGCCCCGGCACCCCGGTCGCCGCCGCCGTGTCCGGGTCGACGTCCACACCGCCCATCACGTAGTGGCAGGTGGGGCCGACCTCCATGGCCTCGGCGGTGATGTCGACGTCCGCCAGCTCCTTGAACTGGTGGTGCATCGATGGCAGTTTGCGCCGGATGACCTCGGCGGACAGCCTGGTCGACACATCAAGGAACACCCCGCCGTGCGGGGAGCCGCGGCCCGCCTTGACCTCGGAGTTGATCGCGCGGGCCACCTCGTCCCGGGGGAGCAGCTCGGGCGGCCGGCGGTTGTTGTCCGGGTCCTCGTACCAGCGGTCGCCCTCGTCCTCGCTCTGCGCGTACTTCTCCTTGAAGACGTCCGGGACGTAGTCGAACATGAACCGCTTGCCCTCGGAGTTGCGCAGCACCCCGCCGTCGCCGCGGACCGACTCGGTGACGAGGATGCCCTTCACCGACGGCGGCCAGACCATCCCCGTCGGGTGGAACTGCACGAACTCCATGTTGATCAGCGGTGCCCCGGCCAGCAGCGCCAGCGCGTGCCCGTCGCCGGTGTACTCCCACGAGTTCGACGTCACCTTGAAGGACTTGCCGATGCCGCCGGTCGCCAGCACCACGGCGGGCGCCTCGATGACGAAGAAGCGGCCCGACTCGCGGACGTAGCCGAAGACGCCGCAGACACGGCCGTCCTCACCGTCCTCCTTGAGCACCCGGGTGACCGTGCACTCCTGGAAGACCTTCAGCCGGGCCTCGTAGTCCCCGTGCTCGCGGTGGTCCTCCTGCTGCAGCGAGACGATCTTCTGCTGGAGGGTGCGGATCAGCTCCAGGCCGGTGCGGTCGCCGACGTGCGCCAGGCGCGGGTACTCGTGGCCGCCGAAGTTGCGCTGGGAGATCCTCCCGTCCTTCGTGCGGTCGAAGAGCGCGCCCCAGGTCTCCAGCTCCCACACCCGGTCCGGAGCCTCCCGGGCGTGCAGCTCCGCCATCCGCCACTGGTTGAGGAACTTCCCGCCGCGCATGGTGTCGCGGAAGTGGACCTGCCAGTTGTCGTGCGGATTGACGTTGGCCATGCTCGCGGCGATGCCGCCCTCGGCCATCACGGTGTGCGCCTTGCCGAAGAGCGACTTGCAGATCACGGCGGTACGCATGCCCTGCTCGCGCGCCTCGATGGCGGCGCGCAGCCCCGCCCCGCCCGCGCCGACCACGACGACGTCGTACGCGTGCCGTTCGACTTGTGCCATCAGAAGAACCTCGGATCGTCGAACGCCCCACTGGCGACCAGGTAGACATAGAGATCGGCGAGCGCCACGCTCGCCAGCGACAGCCAGGCCAGCAGCATGTGGCGGGAGTTGAGCTTCCCCACCCAGGTCCACATGCGGTACCGCACCGGGTGCTTGGAGAAGTGCCGCAGACGGCCGCCGACGATGTGCCGGCATGAGTGGCACGAGAAGGTGTACGCCCAGATCAGGGCGATGTTCACCAGCAGCACCAGGGTGCCCAGGCCCATGTGGCCCCACGCCCCGTGCTCGTCCCGGAAGGCGAGCACGACGTCGTAGGTCAGGATCACGGCGACCGGGATGGCGAAGTAGAAGAAGTACCGGTGGATGTTCTGCAGGATCAGCGGGAACCGCGTCTCACCGGTGTACTTCTCGTGCGGCTCGGCCACCGCGCAGGCGGGCGGCGAGGCCCAGAAGCCGCGGTAGTACGCCTTGCGGTAGTAGTAGCAGGTCAGGCGGAAGCCCAGCGGGAAGATCAGCACCAGCAGGGCGGGGGACAGCCCCCACCAGTCCCCGAAGAGCGGCCAGCGGGCGCCGAGCGGCATGTCCACGCAGTTCGAGCCCAGACAGGGCGAGTAGAACGGCGATACGTACGGCTCGGCGTAGTAGTGCGCGTTCGCGAAGGCCCGCCAGGTCGAGTAGACGACGAAGGCGCTCAGGCCGAGCGCGGTCAGCAGCGGCTGCAGCCACCAGCGGTCGGTGCGCAGATGTCGTGCCGCAATGGCCGCGCGCCCGGCGGAAAGGACGCCGTGGCGCGCGGGTGGAGCGGGTGGAGTCGGTGGAGCGGGGGGTTGTGTGTCGGTGGCCAAGGACTACTCCCTAGGGCGCTCGGCGGTCCGGCGCCCCCAGCCCTTCGTCTTCCGCGCCGGACCAGAGACTGGGGTCGTACGGCGTATCCGGGATCGTCACCATCTCCTGCCGCGGCTTCTGCCCGGCCGGGGTGGTGCCGACGCTGTCGCGCAGCAGCGCGAGATCGTCGCTGAGGTGCTTGGTGTCGGCTCGCACACGCCTCATGTCGAGGCTGTCGCCGACGTGCTGCTCCAGCTTGGACACGGCCCGGCCCAGTTCATCCAGCCGGCGCTGTACCGAAGCAAGTTCGTCCTGCAGGGACATGGCTGTCCTCACCTCCGCCACGTTGCGGGTGCACGACGCTGGCGCCAAGCGAGTGTCGCGCGTCACAGTCGCGCTTGGGAAGAGATCTGCAGGGATTCTCCCACCTACGGGTGGCGCGCGCCCGGTGCGAACGCGCCGTGGCGCGTGATTCCCCCGAAGGCCGCGCACCCGTGCGGGGGGTCTCCGGTGCACGGGGGCAGGAGCCCGCGGAGGCGTTGCGCCGGGCGGGTGGGAGGGCGGGGGCACGCGACGTGTCGAGGGCGTCCCGGTCGCGGAATGGCTTTCAGTAGGTGCGATAAGCGGCAAATAGACCGCCCCGTGATCATGGCTCCCTCGCGGAGGTACGCACGCATGGCCCGCAGCGCCACCTTGATCCGCTCCGCGACCGCCGTGGCACTCGCCGCCGTGGTCGCCGCCTCCGCCGGGTGCACGGCCGGCAAGGACGACCCCCTCGCAGGGACCGACCTCGCCTCGGCGCCCCGGGACGGGGTACGCGACGGAGGCACCCTGCGCTGGGCCGTGGACGCGGCCCCCGGCACCCTGAACGCGTTCCAGGCCGGGGCGAACGAGACCACCTCCCTGGTCGCCGGGGCCACGTTGCCGGCCGCCTTCCGGCTGGACGGCCAGGGCCGCCCGCAGATGGACACCGACCTGCTGCGGTCGGCGAAGGTGGTGCGCACCGAGCCGCAGCAGGTCGTGTCGTACCGGCTGAACCCCAAGGCGGTCTGGAGCGACGGCCGCCCGATCGGCGCCGCCGACTTCACCGCCCAGTGGAAGGCGCTGCGCGGCGCCGACGACGCGTACTGGACCGCGCGCAACGCCGGGTACGACCGGATCTCCTCGGTCACGGCCGGCAAGGACGCGCACGAGGTGAAGGTCACCTTCGGGAAGCGGTACGCGGACTGGCAGTCGCTGTTCACCCCGCTCTACCCCAAGGCCGTCACCGGCACCGCCAAGGCCTTCAACGAGGGGGCGCGCCGCGAGCTGAAGGTGGCCGGCGGACCCTTCTCCGTGCGCAGCGCGAGCGGCAAGTCCGTCACGCTGGTCCGCAACACCAAGTGGTGGGGCGACCGCGCCAAGCTGTCGCAGCTGGTCCTCGCCGCCACGCCCGCGCACCAGCGTGCCGCCGACCTGACCTCCGGCGCGCTGGACGTGGCGGAGGTCGACCGCGACGTGAGCGGCAAACACGTGGCGGTCTACCGGACGCGCGCCGCCTCCTACACACAGCTCGCGCTCAACGGCTCCACCGGGCCGCTCGCCGACGAGGAGGTGCGGCACGCCGTGGCCCGCGCGGTGGACCGGCGGGCCATCGCCAAGTCGGTGCTGGGGCCGCTCGGCCTGCCCGACGAACCGCTCGGCAACCATCTGCTGCTGCTCACCCAGTCCGGGTACGCCGACCACAGCTCCGCTCTGGGCACCTCCGACACCAAGGCCGCGCGCGCCATGCTGGACGCCGCGGGCTGGCAGCGCACCGCCCTGGACCCAGGTTCCGGGGGAGCGTCCGGCAGCGGCGCCGGGGCCGCGGAGCGCAACCAGGCGGCGCCCGCGCACAAGGTCGAGGTCAGCGTCGTCGAACCGGCGAAGACGGTGCTGCGCAAGAACGGCAAGGCGCTGACGCTGCGCTTCGTCCTGCCCAAGTCCTCGGCGACCCTGAACACGGTCGGCGACCGCATCGCCACCATGCTCTCGGGCATCGGCGTCCGCACCGAGCTGCAGCGGGTCGCCGACGACAGCTTCTTCCGCGACCACGTCGCGGCCGGCGACTTCGACCTCGCCCTCTACGGCTGGCCCGGCACCCCCTTCCCGGCGACCGACACCCGCCCGATCTTCGCCAAGCCCGAGCCCGCGCCGGACGGCTCCCTGGTCGTCGAGCAGAACTACCCCCGGGTCGGCACCGACCTCATCGACCAGCTCTTCGACCAGGCCGCCGGCGAGCTCGACCCGGCCAAGGCCCGCGACTACGCCGCCCGCGCCGACGCCCGCATCTGGTCGACCGCCGGCTCCATCCCCCTCTACCAGCGCCCCGAGCTGGTCGCCCTGCGCAAGGACGTCCTCAACGCGGGCGCCTTCGGCTTCGCGACGCCGCGATTCCAGGACATCGGCTTCAGGAAGTAAGGGGAGCGCCGTGGGGCGCCGGATCGGGGCCGGGGCCGTGACGCCGTTCGTCGCGGCCCCGGTCGTGTGCGCCGTGCACACGCCTGTGACCTCCGTCATGGCCGGGGCTCGCGCTCCCCGCAGGGACGTACCGCTTTCCCCCGCCCCGGTAGAGAGGGGAGAGCGCTGCCCGGCGACGAGCCCGGTGACCCGGCGTTCACCGGACAGTGGCCGGCGCGCCGGATACGAGGAGGCGAACCGGACCGAAAGGTGCCCGGCGCGGGACGATTCGTGCGGTGGACGGACGCGAGAGCCGTCGAGGCGGGCGAGCCGACGGCCCTGGCACTCGCGCCGGGCGCGGGCCCACAGGCCGTGGCCGGAGGCCGGACGATCATGCCCGGGCGGTCGTCGCAGCCCGGGCCCCGTACCATGGGGTGAGGCCGCGGCTCGACTCGCCCGGCGGCAGGTGTGCCGAGGAGGGTATGCCGCCACACCCACCAACCCGGGAGAAGCGCCCCAGTATGCCCACGCGCAACGACATTCGTAATGTCGCCATCGTCGCCCACGTCGACCACGGCAAGACGACGCTGGTCGACGCCATGCTCAAGCAGGCCGGAGCCTTCGCCGCGCACCAGCATCTGGACGACCGGATGATGGACTCCAACGACCTGGAGCGCGAGAAGGGCATCACCATTCTCGCGAAGAACACGGCCGTGAAGTACCACCCCAAGGGTGGCGGCGACCCCATCACGATCAACATCATCGACACCCCCGGCCACGCCGACTTCGGTGGCGAGGTCGAGCGCGGTCTGTCGATGGTCGACGCGGTCGTGCTGCTGGTGGACGCCTCCGAGGGCCCGCTGCCGCAGACCCGCTTCGTGCTGCGCAAGGCGCTGTCCGCGAAGCTGCCGGTCATCCTCTGCATCAACAAGACCGACCGCCCGGACTCCCGGATCGACGAGGTCGTCAACGAGACGTACGACCTGTTCCTGGACCTGGACGCGGACGAGGACCAGATCGAGTTCCCGATCGTCTACGCCTGCGCGCGTGACGGTGTGGCCTCGCTGACCAAGCCGGAGAACGGCACCGTCCCGGCCGACAGCGACAGCCTGGAGCCCTTCTTCTCCACCCTGCTGGCGCACGTCCCGGCCCCGGTGTACGACGAGGCCGCGCCGCTCCAGGCGCACGTCACCAACCTGGACGCCGACAACTTCCTGGGCCGTATCGCGCTGCTCCGCGTCGAGCAGGGCGAGCTCAAGAAGGGCCAGACGGTCGCCTGGATCAAGCGTGACGGTTCGATCGCCAACGTCCGCATCACCGAGCTGCTGATGACCGAGGCGCTCACCCGCAAGCCCGCCGAGAAGGCCGGCCCGGGTGACATCTGCGCCGTCGCGGGTATCCCGGAGATCACCATCGGCGAGACGTTGGCCGACCCGGAGAACCCGATCGCGCTTCCGCTGATCACGGTGGACGAGCCCGCGATCTCCATGACCATCGGCACCAACACCTCCCCGCTGGTCGGCCGCGGTCCCGGCGGCAAGGGGGCCGTCAAGTCCGCGGTCAAGGACCGCAAGGTCACCGCTCGCCAGGTCAAGGACCGTCTCGACCGCGAGCTGATCGGTAACGTCTCCCTCCGGGTGCTCGACACCGAGCGTCCGGACGCCTGGGAGGTGCAGGGCCGCGGTGAGCTGGCGCTCGCCATCCTGGTCGAGCAGATGCGTCGTGAGGGCTTCGAGCTGACCGTCGGCAAGCCGCAGGTGGTCACCCGCGAGGTCGAGGGCAAGGTCCACGAGCCGGTCGAGCGCATCACGATCGACGTGCCCGAGGAGCACATGGGCGCCGTGACGCAGCTCATGGGCACCCGCAAGGGCCGGATGGACAACATGTCCAACCACGGCTCCGGCTGGGTCCGCATGGAGTTCGTCGTGCCCTCGCGCGGTCTGATCGGCTTCCGTACCGAGTTCCTGACCGGAACGCGCGGCACGGGCATCGCCCACTCGATCCACGAGGGCCACGAGCCGTGGTTCGGCCAGCTGGTGACCCGCAACAACGGCTCGCTGGTCGCCGACCGTGCCGGTGCCGTCACCGCCTTCGCGATGACGAACCTCCAGGAGCGCGGTGTGCTCTTCACCGATCCGGGCACCGAGGTGTACGAGGGCATGATCGTCGGCGAGAACTCCCGCTCCGACGACATGGACGTCAACATCACCAAGGAGAAGAAGCTCACGAACATGCGGTCCTCGTCGGCCGACTCGTTCGAGGCGATCGTCCCGCCGCGCAAGCTCTCCCTGGAGCAGTCGCTGGAGTTCTGCCGTGACGACGAGTGCGTCGAGGTGACCCCGGAGACCGTCCGCATCCGCAAGGTCGTCCTGGACCAGAAGGAGCGCGGCCGCACCGCCTCCCGCGCCAAGCGCTGAGTCGCACCGAGGGCAACGCCCGGCCGTCCGTCCCCACGGGCCGCCGGGCGTTCCCATGGGGTGAGCGCGGCGGACGGGCGGAGGACCCACGCGTCACGGCCGCCCCTCAGATCTCCCTCAAGTCCACGACCCCCGTCCGTCACGGCTGTTTGTATCGTCCGTGACCGGCCGACTTCGTTCGGCGACGGCGTCCCGCGCTCCGCAGGGGGCGGTGGGACGCACACGACGGGGAGAAACACCATGAAGATACGCTCGGCCCTCGCCCTCGCGGCACTCGCCGGCTCGCTGCTGGCGGCCGTACCGGCCGGCTCCGCGGGCGCCGCGGAACCCATCTGCAACCCGGGCAAGCACAGGTTCACCTGGACCGACGTCTCCAAGCAGTGGGTGGTGACCCACAAGGCCCAGATCGAGAACTACACGGGCGGCACGGCGTCCCGGACCTACACGGCCAAGAAGATCACCAAGGTCGCCGCCTCGGTGAAGGCGACGGTGGGCGCGAAGGTGGGCGCCAACATCGCCATCGCCAGCATCGAGGAGCACGTCGACCTCGAACTGCAGCTGAGCGGCGAGCACACCCGGGAAAGCTCCGTGTCGGTGTCCTACAAGTTCACGAAGGACGGCGACTACATCATCTACTCGGGCACGAGGAAGGTGTCCGGGTACTACACCTACTGGCGCTGCGACCGCGGCACGAAGTGGGTCAAGACAGGGCAGTACGGAAAGACCCAGAGCTGGACCCTCGAGGTCGACGGCGGGGTGCGCTGCACCGCCAAGCCCGGCAAGAGCACCCTCGCGTACGCGGTGAAGAAGAAGTACTGCAGGTCCTGAGGGCCGGGGTCCGTGCCGCCTGACGGACCCCTTGCCGCACCGACGGGCCGCCCCCGGCAGCACCCGGGGGCGGCTCGGCCGTTCTCCGGACGTTCCGGAGGGTGCTCGGCGCCTCGGGAAGGGAATTCCCGTGTTGTCCGCCGGTGATGCGGAGAGTGACGGGATGTGTGGGGATCGGCCGCTTCGCGTGTCCGATTCCATGAATCAGGTCACATCGAACGGGACATTTCCCCGCCCGTGTGACCGAACTCACCGATGGTGCGGGCGCTGCGCGCGGTTCGGGGCGGGGGTGGCGATCTGTCGCGGTTGCGCCAGTGGCGTGGGCGCGACAGTTCGTTCCCTGTCGGCCCGTCAGGCACGTACATTCGCGTGGAATCTACGCGCTTTGCGGGCAACCGGATTTCAGTCCGGCGACGTCCGGATACAGGACGGCGTTCACCGATGCTTGTGTTACAAGTCCGTTTCGTCGGTGTCTGTCTACAATCCAAATGTCCGAATTGCGGGATTGTTTTGGACCGGTTGTGACCAAAACGAGATCGTAAGTGTGTGGTTCGTAGGCCCAACGTGACCGATAGTTGGAGCCGTTGAGCTCGGGTCAATGGGTCCAAGCGCTTATGGGGAGCGCCGACTCACGAGCACAGGTGACCGGTATCACTGTCAGGGGTGTCAGTGACGCCAGTCACCTTTCACGTAAGAACAGTGAACTCATGAGGAGGCAAACCCATGCGCGGTGCCAAGAGCGCCACCTGGGTCGCAGGCGCGATCATCGTCGCCATGGCCGCAACTGCTTGCGGTGGTGGCAAGGACAATGCCGGCGGCAGCAGCAGCAAGTCGGACGGCATTGTGTCGATGGAGATTGGCGAGCCGCAGAACGGTCTCGTCCCCTCGAACACCTACGAGACCGAGGGTGGCGAGGTCGTCCACGCCCTCTTCGTCGGGCTCACCAAGCTTGACGCCGACAACAAGATCGTCGACGACATGGCGCAGTCCATCGAGACGACGGACTCCAAGGTCTGGACGATCAAGCTCAAGCCGGGCTACACCTTCCACAACGGTGAGAAGGTGACCGCGAAGTCCTTCGTCGACGCCTGGAACTACGGCGCCAACCAGGACAACGCGCAGCAGACCAACGCGCTGTTCTCGCACATCGACGGCTACGCGGACCTGAACCCGGGCGAGGGCAAGAAGCCGAAGACGGACAAGCTGTCCGGTCTCCAGGCCGTCGACGACTCGACCCTGAAGGTCACGCTGACCGCGCCGTTCTCCGCGTTCAAGGCCCAGCTGTCCTTCAACGCGTTCTTCCCGCTGCCCGAGGCCTTCTTCAAGGACCCCAAGGGCTTCGGCGAGGCTCCGATCGGCAACGGCCCTTACGAGATGAAGGGCAAGGTCAAGCACAACGAGTCGATCAGCGTCGTCAAGTTCGACAAGTTCCCCGAGGCCTCGAAGTACGCCGTCAAGGGCATCAACTTCAAGGTCTACTCGAACGCGGACACGGCCTACCGTGACCTGCAGGGTGGCAGCATCGACATCGATGACAGCATCCCGACCTCGGGTCTGGCGACCTACAAGCAGGACCTCGGCGACCGCGCGATCGACGAGTCCGACTCGGGTGTGGGCTACATCGGCTTCCCGCTGAAGTACAACAAGGCCTTCCAGAACCCGGACCTGCGCAAGGCCATCTCGATGTCGATCGACCGCAAGACGATCGCCGACAAGATCTTCCTCGGCTCGCGCATGCCCGCCGACGACTTCATCAGCCCGATCATCCCGGGTTACCGCCAGGGCGCCTGCGGCGACGCCTGCACCCTGAACCCGACCGAGGCCAAGAAGCTCTACCAGGAGAGCGGCGGCCTCCCGGGCGACACCCTGGAGATCGGCTACAACGCCGACGGTGACCACAAGGCGTGGATCGAGGCTGTCGCCAACCAGATCCAGACCAACCTGGGCATCAAGGTCACGGCCAAGCCGTTCGAGCAGTTCCAGACCATCCTGAACGACCTGGACGCCAAGAAGTACAGCGGCGGCTTCCGTATGGGTTGGAACATGGACTACCCGAACATGGAGAACTACCTCCGCCCGATCTTCTCCAAGGACGCCATCGCCAACGGCTCCAACTACGCGGGCTACACCAACCCCGAGTTCGAGAAGCTCCTCGCGGCGGGTGACAAGGCGGCCACGGACGCCGACGCGCAGAAGGAATACCACGCGGCCGACGACATCCTCCTCAAGGAGATGCCGTACATCCCGGTGTACTTCTACAAGCTGAACGCCGGCTACAGCGACAAGCTGTCCGCCGTGAAGATCGCCGGTGGCAACGTCCTGTGGGACACCGTCAAGCTCGCCTGAGCGAGCTAGCCCTTGATGTAGCGGGCTGACAGGGGTGGGGCAGGGGGAACCGAAGGGTTTCCCCTGGCCCACCCTGTCCGCGTCCGCGTCCGTCCCGCCGCCCCCTCCCAGCCGTCCGGCGGCGGGCGGGTCAGCACCCCTTCTGGAGAACCGATGGGCCGATACGTCGCGCGCCGTTTCTTGCAGGCGATCCCTGTATTGATAGGCGTCACGTTGATCATCTATGTCCTGGTCTTCGCCCTTCACGGCGACCCGATCCAGGCATTGGCGGGCGAGAAGCGCGCCGACCCGAACATCGCCGCGATCCTGAGAGATCAGTACCACCTGAACGATCCCTGGTACGTGCAGTACTGGTACTACATCAAGGGTCTGTTCACCGGCGATCTGGGCACCACCTACACCGGCCGGCCGATCTCCGAGATCGTCTCCGAGCGCTTCCCGGTCACGCTGCAGCTGGCGATCACCGCCTTCGTCATCGAGGCCGTCGTCGGCATCCTGGCGGGTGTGCTCACGGCGCTGCGCAAGGGCAAGTTCCTGGACCAGCTGGTGCTGCTCAGCACCCTGCTGCTGATCTCGATCCCGGTCTTCGTGCTCGGTAGCGTGCTGCAGCTCGAGCTCGGCGTGCACCTGGACCTCTTCCCGATCTCCGGCAAGGACGAGGGCTGGCCCACCAGCTACATCCTGCCCGGCCTCGTGCTCGCCTCGACGTCGATGGCGTACATCACGCGCCTGACCCGCGCCAGCATGATGGAGTCGGTCCGCGCCGACTACGTGCGTACGGCCGTGGCGAAGGGCCTGCCCCGCCGCCGGGTCATCGGGATGCACGCGCTGCGCAACTCGCTGATCCCCGTCATCACGTTCCTGGGCATGGACCTCGGCGCGCTGATGGGTGGCGCGATCATCACCGAGCGGATCTTCAACCTCCCGGGCATCGGAGGGCAGCTGGCCCAGTCGGTGTACCTGCGCGAGCGGCCCGTGGTGGTCGGACTGGTGACCCTGCTGGTCGTGATCTACCTGGGGGCCAACCTGCTCGTCGACATTCTCTACGCCGTGCTCGACCCGAGGATCCGCTATGAGTGACCAGACCATCGACAAGTCCATCCCGGCCAAGGACGGGATGCCCGGCGAGCCGATCGCCGCGGCGGAGGAGAAGCCGGCGCGCGCGGCCAGCCTGCTCAGCGACGGCTGGACCGACCTGCGCAAGAACCCGATGTTCATCATCTCGGGCGTCATCATCCTGTGCCTGCTGGCGCTCGCCGTCGCGCCGGGCCTGTTCACCTCGCGCAGCCCGTTCGTCGACGGCTTCTGCCAGCTGCAGCACTCGCTGGACCGGCCCTCCTCGGGCCACCTGTTCGGCTACGACCTGCAGGGCTGCGACATCTACACCCGTACCGTGTGGGGCACCCGGAACTCGATCGTCGTGGGTGTGGTCACCACGCTGCTGACCTCGCTGGTCGGCTGCGCGCTGGGCATGATCGCCGGCCTCCAGGGCGGCTGGCTGGACACGGTCCTCTCCCGCCTGACCGAGGTCTTCTTCGCCGTCCCGCTGCTCATCGGTGGTCTGCTGATCACGTCGCTGTTCGCGACGGGCAACGTGTGGACGGTCTCCCTGGTGCTGGCGGTCCTCGGCTGGCCGCAGGTCTACCGCATCATGCGCGGTGAGGTCATCTCCAACAAGCACAACGACTACGTCAGCGCCGCCAGGGCGCTGGGTGCGGACAGCAAGCGCATCGCCTTCCGGCACATCCTGCCGAACGCGCTGGCACCGGTCATCGTCATCACGACGATGAACCTGGGCGTCTACATCGCGGCCGAGGCCGCGCTGTCCTACCTCGGCATCGGCATCCAGGCCCCGAACATCTCCTGGGGTCTGATGATCAGCGACGTGCAGAACCGGTTCCTGTCCGCGCCGCACGCGCTGCTCTTCCCGGCCGGCGCGCTCAGCCTCACGGTGCTGGCGTTCATCATGCTCGGCGACGCGGTCCGCGACGCCTTCGACCCCAAGCTGCGCTGAGGAGGGCGTACATGACCACCATCGACATGACGGAGGGCGTGCCGGCTCCCCGGCGCGCCGAGGGCAGCGGTTCTCCGCTGCTCGAGGTCCGAGACCTGCACGTGGAGTTCCACACCCGGGACGGTGTCGCCAAGGCCGTCAACGGTGTGAACTACACCGTCGACGCGGGCGAGACCCTGGCGGTTCTGGGCGAGTCCGGTTCGGGCAAGTCCGTGACCGCGCAGGCGATCATGGGCATCCTCGACATGCCTCCTGGCCGGATCCCGCAGGGCGAGATCCTCTTCCAGGGCCGGGACATGCTCAAGATGTCCTCCGAGGAGCGCCGCAAGATCCGCGGCCGGAAGATCGCCATGATCTTCCAGGACGCGCTGTCCTCGCTGAACCCGGTGCTGAGCGTCGGCTACCAGCTGGGTGAGATGTTCCGCGTCCACCAGGGGCTCTCCCGCAAGGCGGCGAAGGCCAAGTCCATCGAGCTGATGGACCGCGTGCGCATCCCGGCCGCCAAGCAGCGGGTGGACGACTACCCCCACCAGTTCTCCGGCGGCATGCGCCAGCGCATCATGATCGCGATGGCGCTCGCCCTGGAGCCCGACCTGATCATCGCGGACGAGCCGACCACCGCGCTCGACGTGACGGTGCAGGCCCAGGTCATGGACCTGCTCGCGGAGCTCCAGCGCGAGTACAACATGGGTCTGATCCTGATCACCCACGACCTCGGCGTGGTCGCCGACGTCGCCGACAAGATCGCCGTGATGTACGCCGGGCGCATCGTGGAGACCGCGCCCGTGCACGAGATCTACAAGCGCCCGGCGCACCCGTACACCAAGGGTCTGCTGGCCTCGATCCCGCGCCTGGACCAGAAGGGCCAGGAGCTCTACGCGATCAAGGGCCTGCCGCCCAACCTGCTGCGTACCCCCTCCGGCTGCGCGTTCAACCCGCGCTGCGAGATGGCGCAGGACATCTGCCGCACCGAGGTGCCCGCCCTGGTCCCCGTGACCGAGCGGGACGGCGGCGAGCTGCCGGGCCGCGGCAGCGCGTGCCACTTCTGGAAGGAGACGATCCATGGCTGACGTCACCACGAGCGACCCGACGGTGGCCGAGGTCGTCGAAGCGGCGATCGAGCGCCCCGTCGAGCGCGGTGAGCCGATCCTCCAGGTGCGCAACCTGGTCAAGCACTTCCCGCTGACCCAGGGCATCCTGTTCAAGAAGCACGTCGGCGCCGTCAAGGCGGTCGACGGGGTCTCCTTCGACCTGTACCAGGGCGAGACCCTGGGCATCGTGGGCGAGTCCGGCTGCGGCAAGTCCACCGTCGCCAAGCTGCTGATGAACCTGGAGCGGGCCACCGCCGGCGAGGTCTTCTACAAGGGCCAGGACATCACCAAGCTGTCCGGCCGGGCCCTGAAGGCCGTGCGCCGGAACATCCAGATGGTGTTCCAGGACCCGTACACCTCGCTGAACCCGCGCATGACGGTCGGCGACATCATCGGCGAGACCTTCGAGATCCACCCGGACGTCGCGCCCAAGGGCGACCGGCGCCGCAGGGTGCAGGAGCTGCTGGACGTCGTCGGCCTCAACCCGGAGTACATCAACCGGTACCCGCACCAGTTCTCCGGCGGCCAGCGGCAGCGCATCGGCATCGCCCGCGGCCTGGCGCTCAACCCGGAGATCATCATCTGCGACGAGCCGGTCTCGGCGCTGGACGTCTCCGTGCAGGCGCAGGTCATCAACCTGATGGAGAAGTTGCAGGACGAGTTCAACCTCTCCTACATCTTCATCGCGCACGACCTGTCGATCGTCCGGCACATCTCCGACCGCGTCGGTGTGATGTACCTGGGCAAGATGGCCGAGATCGGTACCGACACCCAGATCTACGAGCACCCGACCCACCCGTACACGCAGGCGCTGCTGTCGGCGGTGCCGGTGCCGGACCCGGAGGCGCGCGAGCACCGCGAGCGCATCATCCTCACCGGCGACGTCCCGTCGCCGGCCAACCCGCCGTCCGGCTGCCGCTTCCGCACCCGCTGCTGGAAGGCCCAGGACCGGTGCGCCACCGAGGAGCCGCTGCTGGCGATCCCGCAGCGCTTCAAGGACGCCGCCACCCCGGCCGCGCACGAGTCGGCGTGCCACTTCGCCGAGGAGAAGGACGTCGTCCACGCGGTGAACTGAGCACCACCCGCACCACCCACGAGGGGCGCCCGCGCGGACACCGCGCGGGCGCCCCTCGGGCGTTCCCGCCCGTACGGGACCGCCGTCCCGGCCGGGCGAGCGGTGGCCGGCCACCGGGGCGCCCCCGCGTCGCCAGGGCGCACGTCCCGTCGGCGACGGCGGCATCCGCCGCGCGGGCAAAGGGGTCCGCCCCGTCACCGGGTGGTGACGGGGCGGACGGGGTGCCGGGAGCCGGCGCGGACTACTTCAGGTAGCCGATGTTCTCGTAGCGCAGGTCCTGGAAGCCGAAGGCGCCGATGTTGACCAGGTTCTTCTTCACCGCGTAGATGTCGGGACGCTGGTACAGCGGGAGCAGGTTGGCCTGCTGCCAGATCAGCAGGTCGGAGGCGTTGGCGTCGGTGATCGCCTGGGCCGGGTCGGTGGCCGCGGCGGCCTTGTTCATGGCCGCGTCCAGCTCGTCGCTGCCCACGCCGGTGTAGTTCTGCTGGATGTTGTCGCCCACGGGCTTGGCGTAGATCGACTTGGTCGACGACACCGGGAAGGGCGTGCCGAGCCAGGAGAAGGCGGTCAGGTCGAAGCTGCCGGTGTTGACGTACTTGTCGAAGAACTCCTGCAGCGGCACCGACTTGATGTTCATCTTGATGCCGACCGCCTTGAGCATCGGCTGCATCAGCTTGCCCTCGTTGGCGGAGGTGCTGACGTTCGCCGGGATGACGAAGTCCAGCTCCAGGGTCTTGCCGCCCTTGGTGCGGAACTCGCCGCCCTGCTTCCAGCCGGCCTCGTCCAGCAGGCTCTTGGCCTTGGCCTGGTCGAAGACGCCGATGCCGGCGGAGTTGTCCTTGTAGCCCTTCTGGTTGGTGACGAAGAAGTGGTTGTTCAGCGGCTTGGCGTCCCAGTCCAGGCCCTGCAGGTCGGACTCGGCGATGGCCTGCCGGTTCAGGGCGGACATGATGGCCTGGCGGACCTTGACGTCCTTCAGCGGGCCGCGGGCGCCGTTGAAGGTGACGTGGCGGTAGTTGGGGCCGGCCGCCTTGCGGAGGTCGGCGCCCTTGACCTGCTGGGCCTGCTTGTAGCCGGCCGGGTCGGGGCCGACGCTGAAGAAGTCGACCTCGCCGTTGGCGAAGGCGCCGGCGGTGGCGTCCGCGTCCAGGGCGCGGTAGATGATCTTGTCCAGGATGGCCTTGTTGCCCCACCAGCTGTCGTCGCGCACGACGGTCAGGGTCTTGGTGGTCTTGTCGATGCCCTGGAACTTGAAGGCGCCCGCGGTGACCGGGAACTTGCCCAGGTAGCCGGTGTTGAAGCCGTCCGGGGTGCCGATGACCTTGGCCGGGTACAGCGGGCTGAACAGGCTCTTCCAGTCACCGAAGGGACTGGAGAAGGTGACCACGGCCTCCTGGTCGTTCGCGCCCTTGGCGATGCCGCTGATCAGCTCGTAGCCGGTGCTGGAGGAGATCTTGTACTTGGCGTCCTTGCCGTTCAGCGCCTTCCAGCTGGCCTCGAAGTCCTTCCAGGACAGCGGGGTGCCGTCGGACCACTTGGCCTTGGGGTTGATCTTGTAGGTGACGACCTGCTTGCCGGAGCTGTCGGAGGCCTCCGCCGAGGTCAGGTAGTCCGGGTTCGGGGTCACCGTGCCGGTGGCGTCCGACATCATGACGATCGGCATCACGGCGCGCTCGACGTCGAAGCCGTCGGCCAGGGTGCCGTCGATCTGGTTGTAGTTGAAGTTCTCGGCGATCTCGCCGATCGGCCAGTTCAGGGTGCCGCCCTGCTTGAGCTGGTCGCGGTCGGTGGCCTTGATGTTGTTGACGCTGGACTTGGGCACCGAGTTCTTCTTGGACCCGGCGTCGCTCTTCCCGTCTCCGCCGCCGCACGCGGTCAGGGTCAGCGCGCTCGCTGTGGCCAGCGCCACCACGGCGACGGACATACGTGTTCTGTTCAACGGACTCTCTCTCCTCTTGCGGGGTGGGAAATCACACGACGGTGACGGCGGCGGCGAAGTGGCAGGCCGCGGTGTGGTCGCCCGCCAGTCCGGTCGGTGCCGGGTCCTCCTCGCGGCACCGGCCGCGGTCGGACTCGTCAAGGGAGGCGAACTTCGGGCAGCGGTTGCGGAATCGGCAGCCGGTCGGCACGTCCGCTGGGCTGGGAAGGTCGCCGGTGAGCAGGATGCGCCTGCGTTCGCGCTCCTTGCGGGGATCGGGCAGCGGCACCGCGGAGAGCAGCGCCTGGGTGTACGGGTGGGAGGGCGCCTCGAAGACGGCCTCGGCGGAGCCGAGTTCGACGATCCTGCCGAGGTACATCACGGCGATCCGGTCGGCGATGTGCCGTACGACGGACAGGTCGTGCGCCACGAAGAGGTAGCTCAGGTTCATGCGTACCTTGAGCTCGTCCAGCAGGTTGAGCACACCGGCCTGGATGGAGACGTCCAGCGCCGACACCGGCTCGTCCAGGACGACCAGCTTGGGCTCCAGCGCCAGCGCCCGCGCGATGCTGATGCGCTGCCGCTGGCCGCCGGAGAACTCCGCCGGGAAGCGGTCCACGTGGTCCGGGTCGAGGCCGACCTGGCCCAGCAGTTCCGGTACCCGGGCGGCGATCCGGTCCCGGGACCAGCCGTGGGTCTTCAGGGGCTCGGCGAGGATGTCGCCGACCGGCATCCGCGGGTCGAGCGCGGCCATCGGGTCCTGGAAGACCACCTGCAGGTCGCGGCGGAGCGCCTTGCGGTCGGCGCCCTTCAGGCCCCGGATGTCCTTGCCGAAGACGGTGACCGTGCCGGACTGCCCGGAGGGCAGGTCGAGGATCTCCAGCAGTGTCGTGGTCTTGCCGCAGCCCGACTCGCCCACCAGGCCGAGCGTCTCGCCCTCGCGGATGTCGAAGCTGATGCCGTCGACCGCGCGGACCTCGCCGACCTTGCGCTTGACGACCGCGCCGTGGAGCAGCGGGAAGTGCTTGACCAGCCCGTCGACCTCCAGCACCGGGGCGCGGTCCGCGCGGGGCACGGAGTCGGCCGGGGCCTTGGGCAGCGGCGGAACCGGGTAGATGGTCGCGGGGTCCAGGGAGCCGCCCGCCACCAGCTCGTGGCTGCGGTGGCAGGCCGTGGGGTGGTTGCCCCCCTCGCGCACCGTCAGCTCGGGCTCGATGCGCCGGCACACGTCGATGGCGATGGGGCAGCGGGCCGCGAAGGGGCAGCCGGTCGGCAGGTCCACCAGCGAGGGCGGATTGCCGTCGATCGGGGTGAGCGCGTGGCGCCCGCCGTCGTCGAGCCGGGGGATCGAGCCGAGCAGGCCGATGGTGTACGGCATGCGCGGGCTGTAGTAGACGTCGTCCACGGTCCCGGTCTCGACCGGGCGGCCCGCGTACATCACCTGCACCCGGTCGGCGAAGCCGGCCACCACGCCCAGGTCGTGGGTGATCATGACGATGGCGGCGCCGGTGACCTCCTGGGCCTTCTTCAGGACGTCCAGGATCTGCGCCTGGATGGTCACGTCCAGGGCGGTCGTCGGCTCGTCGGCGATGATCACCTCGGGGTCGTTGGCGATCGCCATGGCGATCATCGCGCGCTGGCGCATGCCGCCGGAGAACTCGTGCGGGAAGGCGTCGGCGCGCCGCGCCGGGTCCGGGATGCCCACCAGGTCCAGCAGCTCGATCGCGCGCTTGCGGGCCTGCGCCTTGTCCAGGTCCTGGTGGATCCGCAGCGCCTCGACGATCTGGTCGCCGACGGAGTACACCGGGGTCAGCGCGGACAACGGGTCCTGGAAGACCATGGCGATGTCCTTGCCGCGGATCTCCGTCATGTCCCGGTCGTCCAGCTCCAGCAGCTCGCGGCCGTGGAGCTTGACCGAGCCCTTGATGTCCGCGGTCTCCGGGAGCAGCCCGAGGACCGCGAGGGAGGAGACGGACTTGCCGGAGCCGGACTCGCCGACGATGCCGAGGACCTCGCCGGGACGCACGGAGAAGGACACGCCGCGCACGGCCCTGACCGGCCCGGCCTCGCTCGGGAAGGAGACGTGGAGGTCGGTGACCTCAAGGGCGGGGGGCGTCTCGCTCACGACGTGCGTCCTTCCTGGGACGTGCTCTTCTTGGTGGTGCGGGGTGCGCGGGCCTTGGCGCCGCTGGAGTTGGGGTCGAGGGCGTCGCGCAGGCCGTCGCCGATGAAGGCGATGGACAGGCAGATCAGCACCAGGCAGCCGGCCGGGAAGTAGAACAGCCACGGGAAGGACGGGGCCGCCGGGGTGCCGGTGGCGATGACCGTGCCCAGCGAGACGTCGGGGGACTGCACGCCGAAGCCGAAGTACGACAGGCTGGTCTCGCCGATGATCGCCGCGCCGACCTGGATCGTCCCGTCGATGATCAGCATCGAGGCCATCGAGGGCAGGATGTGCCGGAAGATGATGACCGGCGCGGGCACGCCCATGTACTTGGCGGCCTTGACGAATTCACGGTCCTTCAGGGTGAGCGTCATGCTGCGGACCACCCGGCCGGTGATCATCCAGCTGAACGCCGCCAGCAGCACCACGAACACCAGCCAGGTCGTGCCCTGGAACAGGGGCGACAGCACCGCGATGATCAGGAAGCTGGGCATCACCAGCAGCAGGTCGACCAGCCACATCAGGGAGCGGTCCGTCCAACCGCCGAAGTAGCCGGCGCTGGCGCCGACCGCGGCGGCGACGAACGTGCAGATGAGGCCGGTCAGGATGCCGATGACCAGCGACTTCTGCATGCCGCGCGCGGTGAGCGCGAAGAGGTCGGAGCCCGTCTGGTCGGTGCCGAACCAGTGCTCGCCCGAGGGCGGCTTCTGGAAGGCGGTGAAGTCGAGCTCGGTGTAGTCCCACTTGTAGAACAGCGGTGAGACGTAGGCCATCAGGAAGAGCAGGACCAGCATGACCAGCCCGAACAGGGCCATGCGGTTGCGCGCGAAGCGGACGGCGGTGAGCCGGAGCCTGCTGCTCGCGCGGCGCTTGGCGGGCTGGTCGCCGGGCGCGGCGGGCACTTGCGCCGGAGGCTGTACGGAGGGGGTCTGGACGGCCATGGGTGGAGGCTCCTGGTAACGCGGGATCGGGGCGGCGGAGGGGTGCGGTGGGTCTCAGCGCACCCGTACGCGGGGATCGAGCGCCGCGTAGAGCACATCGGACAGCAGGCCGGCGATCAGGACCACGGACGCGGTGAACATGCCGACGGCGGCGACCGCGTTGACGTCGTTCGTGCTGATGGAGTTGACCAGCCACTCGCCCATGCCGTGCCAGCCGTAGATCTTCTCGGTGAAGGTCGCACCGGTGAAGAGCAGGACGACGTTGTAGACCAGCAGCGGGACCACCGGGAGGACGGCGGTGCGCAGCCCGTGCTTCATCAGCGCCGCCCGCCGCGACAGGCCCTTGGCCCGGGCGGTGCGCAGGAAGTCGCTGCCGAGGACGTCCAGCATGGTGCTGCGCTGGTAGCGGCTGTAGAGGGCGACCTGGATGACGATCAGGGTCAGGCTGGGCAGCAGCAGGTGCTGCAGCCGACTGAGGAGGATCTCCCCGGTCCCGGTCAGGCCGGGATCGTACTCACCGGTGTACTCGATGACCTTGTGCCCGACGGCGTCGTTGATGTCGATCGCCCAGAGCTTGAAGGTCACCGCGATCACGAACACCGGCATGGCCAGGACGAAGAACGAGGCCAGTGTGGTGACCCGGTCCGATGTCCGGTACTGCCTGATGGCCCCCCAGGCGCCCAGCAGGACGCCGCCGATGGAACCCAGGATGGTGGCGATCAGCAGCAGGCGCGTGCTCACCCCGACGCGCCGGCCGAACTCGTCGTTGACCTCACCGCCGGTGACGGTCCGTCCGAGGTCCCCGTGGGCCACGCCGTTCGCCCAGCGGGCGAAGCGGACCACGACCGGGGTGTCGGGGTTGAGGTTGTAGTCGTTGAGGGTGGCCGTCACCGAGGAGGCCGCCACCGGGGGGTTGCGGCCCGCGAAGTTGGCCCGCGGGTTGAGGCTGATCGCCGCCAGGAAGTACGTGAGGGAAGCCGCGATGAGAACCAGCGCCACGTAGTTGATCAGTCGGCGCAGCAGGTAACGGCCCACGGCTCACACTCTCAGTCGGTTCGTTCGAACGAATAACAAGATTGAACTTTCTTCGCCGGCCGCTTCTGACATAGTGGTGTAGCACGGCCGAAACATTTGCACCCGGCCGTCTGCGCAGGTCGTGCGTATTCCGGCCGGGCTTGAACAGTTGATGGGACTTTCGCAACCGAATTATGGCCGCGTCAACGAGCGTCGGTTCGTCGTGATGGATCCTTTATTATTTTGGTCGAAATTTAACCCGACTATCGGGATGTCCCCTATTGACTGCCCGGCGCATAGGGAAAACCCTCTGTCCTCCTCGGGGGTGGCCCGCGGGCCGGTGAGCCGCTGTGCAATATGTCAGGGTTTGCGATGTCATGGTGATCCTTGTGTCCTTCATGGCGTAGAGCTTCCCGAGGAGGCATCCGATGCGACGGAGCGCGGCGAGGTGGGCCGTCGGCGCGGCCGTGGCCGCCCTGGTGGCGACGGGCTGCGGAGGTGGGGACGGCGGCGGCGCGACGGACGGCTCCGGGGTGCTCAGCGCCTCGTGGACCGATCCGCAGAATCCGCTGGAGCCCGCCAACACCAATGAGGTGCAGGGCGGCAAGGTGCTGGACATGATCTTCCGCGGCCTGAAGAAGTACAACCCGAGGACGGCGGCCGCGGAGAACGTCATCGCCGACTCGATCGAGACCACGGACCAGCGGACGTTCAAGGTCAGGCTCAAGGACGGCTGGACCTTCGGCAACGGCGAGAAGGTCACCTCCGCTTCGTTCGTCGACGCCTGGAACTACGCGGCGCTCGTGACGAACAAGCAGGTCAACGCGTCCTTCTTCCGCTACGTCGAGGGCTACGACAAGGTCCATCCGGAGTCCGGGAAGCCGGTCGCCCAGAAGCTCTCCGGCCTGACCCGGCAGGACGACCTGAACTTCACCGTCGAGCTCAACCAGAAGTTCTCCACCTGGCCCGACACCCTCGGCTACGCCGCCTTCATGCCCCTGCCGCGGGTCTTCTTCACCGACCACGCCGCCTGGCTGAGGAAGCCCGTCGGCAACGGCCCGTACCGCGTCGAGTCCTACACCAAGGGCCAGGGCATGCAGTTGCGCGCGTGGGACGGGTACAAGGGCGGCGACGCGGCCGTCAACGGCGGCGTGGACCTCAAGGTCTACACGGACAACAACACCGCCTACACCGACCTGCAGGCCGGCAACCTCGACCTGGTCGACGACGTCCCCGCCGCCCAGTTGAAGAACGTGCGGGCCGACCTGGACGGCCGCTACCTCAACACCCCGGCCGGCATCATCCAGACCCTCGCCTTCCCGCTCTACGACAAGGCCTGGTCGGGCGAGGACTCCGAGAAGCTCCGCCAGGGCATCTCCATGGCGATCAACCGCAAGCAGATCACCCGGCAGATCTTCCAGAACACCCGCATCCCGGCGCGGGACTGGACCTCACCCGTGCTCGGCGCGGAGGGCGGCTTCGACGACACCCTCTGCGGCCGGGTCTGCGAGTACGACCCGGCCCGGGCCAGGCAGCTGGTCAAGGAGGGCGGCGGCCTCCCCGGCGGCACCATGAGGATCACGTACAACGCGGACAGCGGCTCCCACCGGGACTGGGTCGACGCGGTCTGCAACAGCATCAACAACGCGCTGGGCAAGGACGACGCCTGCGTCGGCGACCCCGTCGGCACCTTCGCCGACTTCCGCAACCAGATCGTGGGCCGGCAGATGAAGAACCCGTTCCGGGCCGGCTGGCAGATGGACTACCCGCTGATCCAGAACTTCCTGCAGCCGCTGTACTACACCGGCGCCTCGTCCAACGACGCCCACTTCAGCGACCCCCGCTTCGACCGGCTGATCGACCGGGCGAACGCCGAGAGCGACCGTGCCAAGGCCGTCGACACCTTCAAGCAGGCCGAGCGGATCCTGCCGCAGCAGGTCCCGGCGATCGCCCTGTGGTACCAGAACGGCAGCGCGGGCTGGTCGCAGCGGCTCTCGCGCGTCGCCCTCAACCCCTTCAGCGTCCCCGTCTTCAACCAGATCAAGGTCGGCTGACGTCCATGGGACGGTACGTCATCCGCCGTCTGCTGCAGATGATCCCGGTCTTCGCCGGCACCACCGTGCTGATCTTCGTCATGGTGTACGCGCTCGGCGACCCGGTCCAGGCCCGCTGCGGTGACCGCGCCTGCGACCCCGCCACGGCCGCGCAGATCCGCCACGACCTGTACCTGGACCACCCGCTGTGGCAGCAGTACCTGCACTACATGGGGCAGATCTTCCGGGGCGACTTCGGGGTCGCCTGGAACGGCCGGCCGGTCACCGAGCTGCTGGCCTCCGCCCTGCCCGTCACGCTGCGGCTGACGGTCCTCGCGATCCTCTTCGAGATCGTCATCGGCATCACCCTCGGTGTGCTCACCGGGCTGCGCCGCGGCCGTCCCGCGGACACCGCGACGCTGCTCGGCACCCTCGTCGTCATCTCCGTGCCGACCTTCGTCACCGGCTACGTGCTGCAGTACCTGCTCGGCGTCAAGTGGAACCTCATCGCGCCCTCGGTCTCCTCCGAGGCCCGGTTCGACGAGCTGATCGTGCCGGCGCTCGTGCTGGCCCTGACCTCCCTCGCCTACGTCACCCGGCTCACCCGCACCTCCGTCGTGGAGAACCTCCGCGCCGACTACGTCAGGACCGCCGTCGCCAAGGGGCTGCCGCGCCGCCGGGTGATCACCCGTCACCTGCTGCGCAACTCCCTCATCCCGGTGGTCACCTTCATCGGCACCGACATCGGGGCGCTGATGGGAGGGGCCATCGTCACCGAGCGCATCTTCAACATCCACGGCGTGGGCTACCAGCTCTACCAGGGCATCCTGCGGCTGGACTCGGCCACCGTGGTGGGCTTCGTGACCATCCTGGTCATCGTCTTCCTCCTCGCGAACCTGCTGGTCGACCTCCTCTACGCCGTCCTCGACCCGAGGATCCGCTATGCCTGAGCCGCGCAACCACCCCGACGAGGCCGTGGAGCCGGCCGGCGGGACGGGGGCCGCCATGGGACTGGGCCAGGACGAGGCGCGCAGCCTGGAACGGGCGCCCGGCCCCGGCACGGCACCGGCCGTCCCCACCGACCGGCCCGGCGCGGACCGGCCGCGCAGCCTGTGGTCGGACGCCTGGCGGGACCTGCGGCGCAACCCGGTCTTCGTGATCGCCGCGCTGGTCATCCTCTTCCTCGTCGTCATCTCCGTCTGGCCGCGGCTCATCGCCTCCGGCAACCCGCTCAGCTGCAACCTGGACAACTCCCAGAAGGGCTCCGCGCCCGGCCACCCCTTCGGCTTCGACACCCAGGGGTGCGACGTCTACACCCGCGTCGTCCACGGGGCGCGCGCCTCGGTGACCGTCGGCGTCTGCGCCACCGTCGGCGCCGCCCTGCTCGGCGCGCTGCTCGGCGGCCTCGCCGGCTACCACGGGAGCTGGGCGGACGCGGTGCTCTCACGGGTGAGCGACATCTTCTTCGGCATCCCGATCGTCCTCGGCGGACTGGTCTTCCTGTCCGTCGTCACCAGCACCACCGTCTGGCCGGTGGTGGGCTTCATCGTGCTGCTCGGCTGGCCGCAGATCGGCCGCATCGCCCGCGGCTCGGTGATCACCGCCAAGCAGAACGACTACGTCCAGGCCGCCCGCGCCCTCGGTGCCGGCAACACCCGGGTGCTGCTGCGGCACATCGCGCCCAACGCCGTCGCGCCCGTCATCGTCGTCGCGACCATCGCGCTCGGCACCTACATCTCCCTGGAGGCCACCCTGTCGTACCTCGGTGTCGGGCTGAAACCGCCCACCGTCTCCTGGGGCATCGACATCTCCCAGGCCTCCACCCAGATCCGCAACGCCCCGCACATGCTGCTCTGGCCGGCCGGGGCACTGAGCGTGACGGTGCTGGCGTTCATCATGCTCGGTGACGCGGTGCGCGACGCCCTCGACCCCAAGCTGCGCTGATGGACGAAGGAGCGACGACGGCCACCGCGGCCCGGGACGAGCCGCCCCTGCTCGACGTACGCGATCTGCACGTGGAGTTCCGCACCCGGGACGGCGTCGCCCGGGCCGTCAACGGGGTCTCCTACGCGGTGCGCCCCCGCCAGACGCTCGCCGTGCTCGGCGAGTCCGGCTCCGGCAAGTCGGTGACCGCGCAGGCCATCATGGGCATTCTCGACTCGCCGCCCGGGTTCGTCACCCGCGGCGAGATCCTCTTCCGCGGCGAGGACCTGCTCACCATGGGCGCCGAGGAGCGCCGCAGGGTGCGCGGGGCCAGGATGGCGATGATCTTCCAGGACGCGCTGTCCGCCCTCAACCCGGTGCTGACCGTGGGCGAGCAGCTCGGCGAGATGTTCCGGGTGCACCGGGGGATGTCCCGCAAGGACGCCCGGGCCAGGGCGGTGGAGCTGATGGACCGGGTGCGCATCCCCGCGGCACGCGATCGCGTCGGGCAGTATCCGCACCAGTTCTCCGGCGGCATGCGCCAGCGCGTCATGATCGCGATGGCGCTCGCGCTGGAGCCCGAGCTGATCATCGCCGACGAGCCGACCACCGCGCTCGACGTCACCGTGCAGGCGCAGGTCATGGAGCTCCTGGCGGAGCTGCAGCGCGAGTACGGCATGGGCCTGATCCTGATCACGCACGACCTCGGCGTGGTCGCCGACGTCGCCGACCACATCGCGGTGATGTACGCCGGGCGCATCGTGGAGACCGCGCCCGTGCACGAGATCTACAAGCGCCCGGCGCACCCGTACACCAAGGGCCTGCTGGCCTCGATCCCGCGCCTGGACCAGAAGGGCCAGGAGCTCTACGCGATCAAGGGCCTGCCCCCGAACCTGCTGCGCATCCCCACCGGCTGCGCCTTCCATCCGCGCTGCCCGCTGGCCCGCGACGTGTGCGCCACCGACGAGCCGGAGCTGTACCGGATCAGCGCCCGGCGGGGCAGCGCCTGCCACTTCTGGAGGGAGTGCCTCGGTGAGCACCAGCGGTGAGCCCGTGCTCCAGGTGCGCGGGCTGTACAAGCACTTCCCGCTCACCCAGGGGATCCTCTTCAAGCGGCAGGTCGGCGCCGTGAAGGCGGTCGACGGCGTGGACCTCGACCTGTACCGCGGCGAGACCCTGGGCGTCGTCGGCGAGTCCGGCTGCGGCAAGTCCACCGTGGCCCGGCTGCTGGTGCACCTGGAGCGGCCCACCAAGGGGCAGATCCTCTACAAGGGCGAGGACATCACCAAGCTGTCCGGCCGGGCCCTGAAGGCCGTGCGCCGGAACATCCAGATGGTGTTCCAGGACCCGTACACCTCGCTGAACCCGCGCATGACGGTCGCCGACATCGTCGGCGAGCCGTACGAGATCCATCCGGACGTCGCGCCCAAGGGCGACCGGCGCCGCCGGGTGCGCGAGCTGCTGGACGTCGTCGGCCTCAACCCCGAGCACGTCAACCGCTATCCGCACCAGTTCTCCGGCGGCCAGCGGCAGCGCATCGGCATCGCCCGCGGCCTGGCGCTGCGCCCCGAGGTCATCATCGCCGACGAGCCGGTCTCGGCGCTGGACGTCTCCGTGCAGGCGCAGGTCGTCAACCTGATGGAGAAGCTGCAGGACGAGTTCGACCTCTCCTACGTCTTCATCGCGCACGACCTGTCCATCGTCCGGCACATCTCCGACCGGGTGGCGGTGATGTACCTCGGGCGGATCGTCGAGACCGGCGACGACACCCAGATCTACGAGCACCCGACACACCCGTACACGCAGGCGCTGCTGTCGGCGGTGCCGGTGCCGGACCCGGAGGCGCGCGAGCACCGCGAGCGCATCATCCTCACCGGCGACGTCCCGTCGCCGGCCAACCCGCCGTCCGGCTGCCGCTTCCGCACCCGCTGCTGGAAGGCCCAGGAACGCTGCACCCTGGAGGTGCCGGCACTGGCGGTGCCCGCGGTCTTCCGCGGCGTGGACTCCCCGGCGGCGCACGACAGCGCCTGCCACTTCGCCGAGGAGAAGACGGTGGTGCCGCCCGAGGCCCCGGGCGAGTGAGCCGAAGGGGCGCGGCCGCCGCGGCGGCGCCGGCCGGGGCGCCCCGAAGGCGAACCGAGTCCCGGGAAAGGACACGGCCCGCGCCCGGTGGTGCAGGGGTGTGGGCGCGGGCCGGGGTCCGAACGGAGACGTCCTGTCGGCCCGGGTCAAAGGGTCTTGTCGGCGGGCGTCTCCTCGATCGCGGCGAGTGCGGGGTCGAGGACGATGTCCTCGCCCCGTGCCGCGGTCGTCGGTTCCTCGGGGAAGTGGCACGCACTCAGGTGCCCCTCCCGGTTCCCCTCCAGGCGGACCAGGGGCGGCTCCTCGGTCGCGCACCTGTCCTGCGCCTTCCAGCAGCGTGTGCGGAAGCGGCAGCCGGACGGCGGCGACACGGGCGAGGGCACGTCGCCGGCGAGGCGGATCCTCTCGGTCGCGTACCGGTCGTCCGGGTCCGGTTCGGGGGAGGCGGACAGCAGCGCGTGGGTGTACGGGTGGCGGGGCCGCTCGTAGATGTCCCGGCGCTCGCCGACCTCCACGATCCGCCCGAGGTACATCACGGCCACGCGCTGCGAGAAGTGCCGTACCACCGCCAGGTCGTGGGCGATGAAGAGGAAAGCGATCCCCAGTTCCTGCTGCAGGCGCTGCAGCAGGTTGACCACCTGGGCCTGGATGGACACGTCCAGCGCCGAGACCGGCTCGTCCGCCACGATGAGCCTGGGCTCCAGCGCCAGCGCCCTGGCCACCCCGATGCGCTGCCGCTGGCCGCCGGAGAACTCGTGCGGGAAGCGGTTGTAGTGCTCGGGATTGAGGCCCACGGTCTCCAGCAGCTCGCGGACCCGCTTCTCGCGGCCGCCCGGTGGGTTGATCCCGTTGATCTCCAGCGGTGCCGACACGATGTGCCCGACGGTCTGCCGCGGGTTCAGCGAGGCGTACGGATCCTGGAAGATCATCTGGATCTCGGAGCGGATCGGTGCCAGCTCCTTGCGCGAGGAGTGGGTGATGTCCCGTCCCCGGTAGCCGATCCGTCCCGCACTGGGCTCCAGCAGCCTCGTCACCAGCCGCCCGGTGGTGGACTTGCCGCAGCCCGACTCGCCGACCAGGCCGAGGCTCTCGCCCTCGGCGATGGTGAAGTCGATGCCGTCGACCGCCCGTACGTCCGCCACATGGCGCTTGACCAGGAAGCCGCCCCGCACGGGGAAGTACTTGCGCAGGCCGGTCACTTCGAGCAGCGGGTTCATGGTCTCCCTCGGCACGTGGTCCTGCTGCGGGGCGCTCACCGCGCACCCCCGCCCAGCCGCGGCTGGATCCGCCCGGTGAAGATCTCCCGCTTCCGTTCCCGGCCCAGATGGCAGGCGGAGCCGCGCCGCTCGTCCTCGGGTATGCCGGGCCGCACGGTCGCGCAGCGCCCGCCGCCGACCTCCTCGGTGAAGGCGCAGCGCGGATGGAAGGGGCACCCGGAGGGCGGGTTGAGAAGGCTGGGCGGGGTGCCGGGGATCGGGGACAGGGGCAGGTCCACCGGTGCCGACAGCCGCGGGATGGAGGTCAGCAGGCCCCATGAGTAGGGGTGTTCGGGCGACTTCAGGATCTCGCGCACGGTGCCGCGCTCCACGCAGCGCCCCGCGTACATCACCATCACGTAGTCCGCCGTGTTGGCGACCACCCCGAGGTCGTGGGTGATGATGACGATCGCCGTGCCGGTCTCCCGCTGCAGGTCCTTCAGCAGGTCGAGGATCTGTGCCTGCACGGTGACGTCCAGGGCCGTCGTCGGCTCGTCCGCGATGACCAGCGCCGGGTCGCAGACCAGCGCCATCGCGATCATCGCGCGCTGCCGCATGCCCCCGGAGAACTGGTGCGGGAAGTCGTCCACCCGCAGCCGCGGCTGCGGGATCCCCACCCGCGCCAGCATCTCGATCGCCCGCTCCCGGGCGGCCTTCCTCGAGGCGCCCATGTGCTTCATGTACGGCTCGGCGATCTGCCGGCCGACCGTGTAGTACGGGGAGAGCGCGGTGAGCGAGTCCTGGAAGATCATCGCCATCTTCCGGCCGCGCAGCCGTTCCAGGGTCCGCTCGGAGGCGCCCGTCAGCTCCTGCCCGTCCAGCACGATCTCGCCGCGGATGGTGGTGTTCCGCGGGTTGTGCAGACCGAGGACGGCCAGGTTGGTGACCGACTTGCCGGAGCCGGACTCGCCGACGATGCCCAGAGTCCTGCCCCGCTCCACGTCGAAGGAGAGCCCGTCGACGGCCTTGACCACGCCGTCCTCGGTGGCGAACTGCACGTACAGGTCGCGGACCGACAGGAACGGCCCGGACGGCGCGGGGTCCCCGGGCCCGGGCGGCCCCGCCTCGGTCTTGGTGAGGATGCTCAACGGTGCTTCTCCTCTGCGTGCCGGCAGGCGTCCCGCTCACGACAGCCTGATCCGCGGGTCGATGAGGGCGTAGGCGGCGTCGACGACGATGTTGCAGACGACGATGATCGTGGCGCCGATCAGCATCACGGCCATCTCCAGCGGCAGGTCGCTGCGGAGCACCGCCTGCACGGAGAGCAGGCCGAGGCCGTGCAGTCCGAAGGTGACCTCGGTGATGATCGCACCGCCGAGGACGGAGCTCAGGTCGATGCCGAAGATGGTGATGATGGAGGCGGCGGCGCCGCGCAGCGCGTACCGCAGGAACACGTAGCGGGAGGACATGCCCTTGGCGCGGGCGGCCCGGATGTGATCCTCGGACATCTGCTCCACCATCAGCGAGCGGGTCTGCCGGCTGTAGTTGGACCAGAAGATCACCGAGAGCACCATGCAGGGCAGGATCAGCCCCTGCACCGAGCCCCATGGATCGTGCGACCAGTCGGGGTCGTGTCCGCGGTCCAGTACGTGCCAGCTGGAGGCGAACAGGCCGATGGCGATCGGGCCGAGGAAGTAGATCTGCACGGAGTTGCCGACCAGCGAGACGCCGCTGGCGATCCGGTCGAAGGCCCTGCCCTGCTGCCAGGCGGAGACGAGGCCGAGACCGACGCCGACGCACAGGAAGACGGCGGCGCCGCCGGCCGCCAGCGACAGCGTGGTCGGGTAGCGGTCGGCGATGGTGTCCCAGACGAGTTGCTGGTCGGCGAAGGAGTAGCCGAAGCACGGCGCCGGGCAGTGGCCGATGGGCATGTCCCGGCCGGCGAAGATGCCGACCATGAAGTGCCAGTACTGGGTCCAGATCGGCAGGTCCAGGCCGAGGTTCTTGCGGATCAGGGCCACGTTCTGCGGGCTGCAGTTCTTGCCGCAGGACAGCAGCGCCGGGTCGGACGGCAGGAAGAAGAAGAGGAAGTACGTGATGGCGCTGATCAGCAGCAGGATGACCAGCGCGCCCAGCACACGGCGTACCAGGAAACGCAGCATGGGTCAGGCTCTCCGTCGGTTCCGTCGGGGCGCCGGTCCCGGCCCGGGGAGAGGCCGGGACCGGCGCGGGTGCGCTGTGGCTACTGCTTGACGAAGATCGTGTTCGGGTTGATGGTCCCGTAGACCTCGTTGTAGGTGACGCCGCCGAGGCCCGAGCCGTGGATGTTGAAGTACTTGTCGAAGATGAACGGGATCTGCGACGTGTCGTTCTTCAGCACGTACTCCGACAGGGTCCGCCACTCGTCGTTCTGCTTCTTGATGTCCGTGACCGCCAGGATCCGGTCGATCTCGGAGTTGACGTGCTCGTCGTTGAGGAACGAGTAGTTGTTGGTGCCGTCGGCGAGGTTGCGGCCGTCCAGGGTCGGCGGGACCACGGTGGAGGCGCTGGGCCAGTCCGCGCCCCAGCCGGTGCGGTAGATGTCGTACGGGGTGTCGACCTTGCCGACGACCGTGTAGTACGAGGTCGGGTCGATCGCCTTGCGCTGGACGTCGAAGCCGGCCTTCTCCAGGGCCTTCTCCAGGGTCAGCGACACGTTCTGCCAGCGCGGGGTGTTGGCGTAGGCGTAGGAGAGCTTGACCTTGCCGGTGACCCCGGCCTCCTTCAGCAGTTCCTTGGCCTTCTCGATGTCACCGGCGGGCTTGTCGAGCTTGCCGAAGGGGTCGTACTTCTTCCAGCCGGCCACGGTCGGGCTGAGCAGGGTGGTGCCGAGCTCGCCCTGCGCGCCGCCGCCGAAGGCCTGCTGGACCTGGGTCATCGGGAAGGCGTACATGATCGCCTGGCGGATCTTGGGGTCGGTGATCCGCTTGGTGTTGATGTTGATGACCTCGACGTACGGCTGGTACTGGTTCACCGTCCGCGACTTGTACTGCGCGTCCGTCGTCAGGGTCTGCATCTTCGACGGGTCGGAGGAACCGGAGAGGTTCACCGCGTACTTGTCGTTGCCGTCCTCGGCCGCGAGCCGGTTGGTCAGGCCGGGCTCGGCGATGCCGAGCTGGAAGTTCCAGCCGTCCGGGTAGGCGTTGCGGATCGGGTCGGTCTTCGGGTCCCAGTTGGAGTTGCGCTCGAAGACCAGTTCCTTGCCCGGCTTGTAGCTGGCGATCTTGTACGGGCCGGTCGAGACCGGGTGGTTGTTGTACTTCTGCTTGTCGTCCTTGGCCTTCGGCACCGGCGAGATGTTCGGCATCGCGGCCGCGTAGGGCGCGTCGGCGTGCGCCTCCAGGAAGTGGAAGACGATGGTCTTGTCGTCCGGGGTGTCGATCTTGTCGGCGGGGATCTCCTTGCCCTCGTACGGGCCCGTGTAGGCCTTGCGGTAGTCGGCGCCGTAGAGCCACTTCTGGATGTACTGAGGACCCTGCGTCTGGTAGTCGGCGAACAGCCGCTCGATGCCGTACTTGACGTCCTTGGAGGTGACCGGGGAGCCGTCCTCGAACTTCAGGCCGTCCTTGAGGGTGTAGGTCCAGGTCTTCGCGCCGTCGGAGGACTTGCCGGTGTCGGTGGCGAGGTCGCCCACCAGGATCGTCTTGCCGGTCTTGGCGTCGATCTTGTAGCCGGTCAGCGAGCGGTTGTAGAGCAGCTGGACCGACAACTGATCGCTGACGTACTGCTGGCCGGGGTCCAGGTAGTCGAAGCCCGCCTGGTCGAGGTCGTACGCCGTGCCGCCCTTCGTGGCGCCCGGGACCTCCGGGGCGGGGCCCTTGGAGTCGGCGGCCGTGCCGATGCCGAAGTTCTGCACGGTGGCCTGCTTGCCCTCGCCGCCGCCGGTGCCCGTCCCCCCGCCGCCACCGCTGCTGCACGCGGCGGACAGTGCCAGAGCTCCCAACGCCAGGAACGCGGAGGCATGACGCGCCTTGCGAATTCTCATTGATCCCTGCCTGTCAGTGAACCGAACTGCGGATACCGACGTGCCCGGTCTCCCCCCACAGGGGCCCGGCGCGGCGGCCTGGACACCTAGCGCACGGTCTTGGGATCGAGTGCGTCCCGGACCGAGTCCCCGAGCAGGTTGAAGGCGACCACGAAGATCACCATGGCGATGCCGGGGAAGAACATGAACGTGACGTCGGATTCGTAGTACGCCGCGGCCTGCTGGAACATCAGTCCCCAGTCCGGGGTGGGCGGCAGGATTCCGACGCCGAGATAGGAAAGGCCCGCCTCGGCGGTGACGTTCACCGGGAGCAGCAGGGTCGACTGGACGAGGATCGTGGACCAGATGTTGGGCAGCAGTTCCTTGCGGATGATCCGCCCCGACGAGGCGCCGCTGATCCGCGCGGCCTCGATGAACTCGCGTTCGCGCAGGCTCAGCACCTGGGCCCGGACCAGCCGGCCCACGCTCATCCAGCCGAGCACGAACTGGACGATGACCAGCGCCGCGATGCGCACATAGGTCGGCTCCTCGTCGCGCGGGGAGACGAAGAGCGCCACGATCACCGGGGTGAAGGCGATGAAGAACAACTGCTGCGGGAAGGAGAGCATCAGGTCCGAGAACCGGCCCAGGAAGTAGTCGCTGCGCCCGCCGAGATAGCCCTGGACGAGCCCGATCAGCACGCCGACGACGACGGAGACGGTGGTCACGGCGAGGGCGATGCCGAGCGAGGTGCGGATCCCGTAGATCAGCAGGGTGAACACGTCCCGGCCGAGCTGGGGTTCGAGGCCGAACCAGAAGTCGCCGTCGATGCCGCCGTTGGGCTTGAGCGGGATCCCGTAGCTGTTCAGCAGCCCGAGGTCCTGGCCGTACAGCTCGTACGGGTTCTTCCCGTACACCTTGGAGATCAGCGGCGCGGCCAGCGCCACGACCAGGTAGAAGATGACGACGCCGGCGCAGATCATGCCCGTGCGGTCGCGCCGGAAGCGCAGCCAGGCGAGCCGGCCGGGGGAGCGCCCGACGAGTTCCGAGGGCTGCTTCCCGGTGCCCTCGACATGGGCGGGCGCCTCTGCCGGAACGGGTTCCGGCCCCTTCGCGGCCGTGCTCGGACTGGACATGGTCATCTGCCCCCGCACCAAAGAGTTTTGGTGGCGCCTGTGAACGCCCGTGGCTAGCTAGCCGGTATTGGGCAATGGATTTGGCGGCCAGTCAAGGGGGTGAAGCGATCGGAAGACAAGATCGCCGTTATCTTGGGGCAAGGTTTTGGATACTGTCGTGAACGCGTGCTTGACACCTTCCGCATTCCGTCGGCGAATGCGGAGGATTCAGGATGAAACTCTTTTACACGCAGGCAACTTGACCGAAGCATCACCGATATACGGACGTGCCACGCTGAGCAGCGTACGGCCGTGCGGGTGCCGTGGGCCGGCCGGGGTGATCGCGCATCACCCCGGCCGGCCGCCGTGCGTCCGCGGTGAACGGCGGGGCGGTCCGCTGCGTATCCCCCTGCGAAGGCCAAACGACAGTGCTGCCGGAAGGGCCGGGGAGGTGGCCATGCGGCGGGCGTATCGGCTCGGAGGAACGGTCTGTGCCGCCCTGGGGGCCGCCGAGGCGGTCTGGCTGGGCCAGGACCTCGTGCAGTTCCGGGCGGAGGGTGCCGTCAGGGTGTGGGCGGGACTCGCGGTGCCGGTCGGCGGGGCGCCGCTGGTGACCTCCACCGTGGACCTGCTGCTCCTCGGGCTCTACGTGGCCGCCGCGGTCGCGTCCCTCAAGCCCGGCGGCGTCGGGGTCCTCGGGGCGGCCGCGGTGGTCACCCTCGCACTACGCACCCCCACGGTGTACCTCCTGGCCCCCTCCGCGGGCGGCGGCCCGCCCGGACTGCAGGGGGCGCTGCTGCTGACCGCGGGCGGGCAGATCGCCGGCGCCCTCGTGCTGCTCCTCGTCGTACGGCGCACCGGCGAGGACGCGCCCGCCCCGCCGCGGCCCGCGGCCGGCGTGCTGGCGGGGATGCTGCTGCTGGTGGTCGCGCTCATCGCCGGCGTCCTGGAGTTCTCCCGGCGGTCCGACCCGCGGGCGCTGCTGCCACCGGGCTTCCTCTGGCGCACCGCCAAGGGCGGCTACCTGGTCGACTCCCAACTGGGCGCGCCCTACGAGTGGCTGGTCTGGACGACCGCCGGGCTGGCCGCGGCCGCGGGCCTCGCCGCGTTCGCGCGGGCCCCGTTCGCCCGTGCGCTGGGCATCTCCGTGGCCGCACTGGCGACCGTGACCGCGGTACCGGTCATCGGCACCTCCCGGATCGACGCCCCGGGCGCCGACGACTTCGCCGCCGCCTTCGCGGTGGGCGCCGCCCTGGTGGTGACGCTGCTGCTCGTCCCCGGCGACCTGGCGGCGGTGGGCGTGCCCGGCGGCGACCCGTACGTGGAGGCGGAGATCCCGGCGGCCGCCGACAACCTGTCCATGCCGCTGTACGAGCAGACCGCCGTCCTCCCCGTCTTCGGCTCCTACGGGCAGCAGCCGCCGCCGCCCGGCCCCGCCTCCGAGGCGCGGGCGGCGTATCTGCAGGACCCGCCTTAGGCAGGGCCCTCTCCGGGCCTAACCCCGCGAGATGCCCAGGGAGCGCTTGAGGAACGCGACCTGGAGCAGGAGCAGGTTCTCGGCGACCTCCTCCTGCGGCGTCATGTGCGTGACCCCGGACAGCGGCAGCACCTCGTGCGGGCGGCCGGCGGCCAGCAGCGCGGAGGACAGCCGCAGGGTGTGGGCGGCCACCACGTTGTCGTCGGCGAGGCCGTGGATGATCATCAGCGGCCGGACCTCGTCCGCCGGGTCGCTCAGACCGGCGTCGGTGACCAGGGAGTTGGCGGCGTACACCGCCGGCGCCTCCTCGGGGTGGCCGAGGTAGCGCTCGGTGTAGTGCGTGTCGTACAGCCGAAAGTCGGTCACCGGGGCGCCCGCCACCGCGGCGTGGAAGACGTCCGGGCGGCGCAGCACCGCGAGCGCCGCCAGGTAGCCGCCGTAGGACCAGCCGCGGATGCCCACCCGGGTGAGGTCCAGGGGGTAGTGGCCGGCCAGCGCGTGCAGCGCGTGGACCTGGTCGTCGAGCGTGACGCCCGCGAAGTCGCCGGCGATCGCCTTCTCCCAGGCGGGGGAGTGCCCGGGGGTGCCCCGGCCGTCGGCGACGACCACCGCGAAGCCCTGGTCGGCCAGCCACTGCGCCTGCAGATAGCCGCGCTGGGCGCTCACCACCATCTGGCCGTGCGGCCCGCCGTAGGGGTCCATCAGCACCGGCAGCGGCCCGTCGCCCTCACGGTGCCCCGAGGGGAGCAGCACCGCCGCCGGGACGCCGCGCTCGCCGGCGCTGACCAGCGCCGGGCGCGCGGTGAGGACCGGGGTCTCGGAGTGGGAGCCGATCTCCGCCACCCGCTCACCGTCCCGCAGCACCCGCACGGCCGTGGCCGCCGACTCCGGCGACGCGGACGACAGCACCGTGACGGCCCCGGCACGCACCGCGGAGTGCACGCCCGGCGCATCGCTCAGCCGGACCGGTCCGCCCGGCCCCCCGTCGGCCCGGTACACATGGATCTCGCCGATCTCCGGGTCCTTGGCGCCGTGCCCCGCGGAGGCCGACAGCAGGATGCCGTCGCCATCCCTTCCGAGCATCGCACGCACGTGCAACTCCGGTCCCGTCCACGGGTGTTCGCCGACGAACAACGACCGCGAGCCGTTCTCGTCCGAGATCCGGACCAGGCGCTCGCCGGACATCCACGCGGGCACCCCGGCGAAAAGATCGAGCCAGATTCCGTCGCGGTCCCGGTGCACCTCCCGGGTGCCTCCGGTGGCGGTGTCCACCGCCAGGTACAGCTGCTCGCGCTGGTCGCGGGTCTGGACGAGCAGCAGCGGCGGACCCGCCGCCGACCAGTGCACCTGTGCCAGGTACGGGTAGCGCTCGCGGTCCCACTCCACCGCGGTGGCCGTGCCGTCCAGCGTCAGCAGCACCAGCGTGACCTCGGCGTTCGGCGTGCCCGCCGCCGGGTAGGCCACCTCGGCCGGTGCCTGCCCGGGGTTCGCGGGGTCGGCGATCCACCAGCGGTGGACCGGCGACGTGTCCACCCGGGCCGCCAGTACGCCTGCGCCGTCCGGGGACCACCAGTAGCCGCGGCTGCGGGACATCTCCTCGGCGGCGATGAACTCGGCCAGACCGTAGGTGACGTCCGGGCCCTCCGGTCCGGCCAGCACCCGGTCCCCGCCGCCGTCGGCGGCCACCACGCGCAGCGCGCCGTCCGCCACGTAGGCCACCAGGCGGCCGTCCGGCGACGGACGCGGGTCCACCACCGGACCCGGCACGGCGATCTCCCGGGCCGTGCCAGCCCGCAGCTCCGCCGTGAACAGCCGCCCGGACAAGGCGAACGCGGCCAGTTCCACCGCGTCGTCGGTCGCGTAGCCGACGATTCCGGCCGAGCCCTCCCGGCTGCGCTCCCGGCGCGCCCTCTCCTGCGGCGACAACTCCTCCGCCGCGCCGGACAGCAGCACCGCGGGGTCCGCCGCGACCCGCTCGGCGCCGGACTCCGGGTCCAGCACCCACAGCAGGTGCGAGCGGTCGGTGCCGGAACGGGAGCGCAGGAAGACGACCCGGTCGCCGTCCGGCGACACGGTGAAGGCGCGCGGGGCGCCGAGCGAGAACCGCTGTGTGCGGGCGTACTGCCGCGGGAACGAGAGCGCTTGCGTCATGGGGGGAGTGTGTCACCCGCCCGCCGGTGTGCCCCGCGCACGCCAACCGCGAGATCCGGCCATGCGCCCCCGTGTGCTCCCGTGCGACGAGCTATGCGGTGCGCCACAAAGTTATGATCCACTGCCGAGAGTGGGTAACAAACGGTTGGCAACTGCTGTCGGACCACGAGGCCCTGGAGGTGAGCCGCTGTGGCACTTTCGATTTCGGCGGTGCTGCTGCTGCTGATCGTCGTCTTCCTGCTGGTCAGGAAGGCCGGTTTGAAAGCGGGGCACGCGGTGGTCTGCGTACTGCTCGGGTTCTACCTGGCGAGTTCGTCCATCGCGCCGACGATCCGGGACCTCACCAGCAATGTCGCCGGCATGATCGGGGACTTCAAGTTCTGAGCCCGTGGCTCACCCCGGGACAGCCGCAGGGCCTGCCCTAGGCTCTCCTCATGACCGCACTGCCCGCCCGGCGACTGCTGCTCGTCCACGCGCATCCCGACGACGAGTCGATCAACAACGGCGCCACCATGGCCAAGTACGCCGCCGAGGGCGCGCACGTCACCCTGGTGACGTGCACCCTCGGTGAGGAGGGCGAGGTCATCCCGCCCGAGCTGGCACACCTGGCACCGGATCGCGACGACACCCTCGGCGCGCACCGGACCGGCGAACTCGCCGACGCCATGGTCCAGCTCGGCGTCACCGACCACCGTTTCCTGGGCGGCCCCGGCCGCTTCCGGGACTCCGGGATGATGGGCGTGCCGCAGAACGACCGGCCCGACAGCTTCTGGCAGGCGGACCTCGACCTCGCGGCCGCGTACCTCGTGGAGGTGATCCGCGAGGTCCGTCCGCAGGTCCTGGTCGCCTACGACCCCGACGGCGGCTACGGCCACCCCGACCACATCAAGGCGCACCGGGTCGCCATGCGCGCCGCGGAACTGGCCGCGGAGCCGGCCTACCGGCGCGACCTCGGCGGCCCGCACTCCATCGCCAAGATCTACTGGAACTGCATCCCGCGCCGCGTGGTCGAGGAGGGCTTCGCCCGGCTGCACGCGGCCGGCGGGCAGATCCCCTTCGAGGGCATCGCGACCGCCGACGACGTCCCGGGCCTGGTCGACGACGACCAGGTGACCGCCGCCATCGACGTGGAGGCCCGCTACGCCGAGCGGAAGGCCGCGGCGATGAAGGCCCACGTCACCCAGATCGCGGTCGACGGCCCGTTCTTCGCCCTCTCCAACGACCTCGGACAGCCCCTGTTCGGCGCCGAGTTCTACCGCCTGGTCAAGGGCGGCCCCGCGCCGGCCGGGGACCTGGAGGACGACCTGTTCGCGGGGACCGGGGCATGAGGCGCGCGGCCTACCCCGTGCTCGCGGTCCTGGGCGCCCTGGTCGGCGTCGCGGGGTCGCTGGTCCAGGCCGCCTGGTTCCCGGGCGGGTTGCTGCTCGCGCTCGCCGGGAGCGCGGCGCTCTTCCACGGCGGTGCCAGGCTCACCGGCACGCGGCTGGGCGCCGTGGTGCCGGCGGCGCTGTGGCTGATCACCGTGATGCTGCTCAGTTCCGCCCGCCCGGAGGGTGATTTCCTGTTCGCCAACGGAATCAGCCCGTACGTCTACCTGTTGGGCGGAGCGATGGCGGGCGTGATGTCGGCCACGCTTGTGCAACCCCGTCCTCCCGCCAGTGGATCACTTGAGGCACCATAGGCGCCACGTTGCGTCCGTTACGGAGCGAACGTCGTCCGTTTTGATGGCCGACGTCACATAAACCCCTTTGATCAGGGCGGTCTCCCTCCGGCGGGCAGGCGGCTCCGACGCGGTGCCCAGTATGGTGGTGCGCGCCGCCGGGCCGCCCGCGGAAAGGCCGTGACGGGTGGCGAAGCGAACCGGGAGAGCCTGCTTTGAGTCGTGAAACTGATCGTCCGTCCCCCGGCCCCCAGGGCCGGGGCGGAGCCGCGTACCCGTCGGGTACCCCGCCGTACGGAACCCGACCGTTTCCGTCGCTGCATCCGCAGGAGGGTCCGCGCGAGGGTGCTGCGAACGGGGAGCCCGCCGATGCTCCCGCAGCGGAGGAGACCAAGACCGAGACCACACTGACCACCCGGGTGCGCATCAACATCCCCGGGTCCCGGCCGATCCCGCCGGTCGTCGTCCGTACGCCCGTCGAGGGCGGCGCGGAGGGCGAGGCGCCCGGCGGGTCCGCACCGGCCGCCCCCGCGGCCGAGTCGGCCCCGCCCGCCGGCTGGAACGCCGGCGGCGGCACCGGGGCCGGTCAGGGCGCCCCGGCGCCCGTGCCGGAGCCCGCCGCGGAGCCGGCTCCCGCGCCGAGGGGCGAGAAGCCGACGAGCGACTGGTTCGCGCCGCGGAAGGCCGCGCCGGCCGCCCCCGAGGCGACCCAGGAGTTCTCCGCCCCCGAGCTCACCCAGCCGATGCAGCGCGGCGACATCCCCGCCCAGCCCGCCCCCCCGGAGCGCGGTCCGGTCCCCGGACCGGGTCCCGCCCCCGGCGCGCCCCGGCGCGGTGGCATCCCCTACCTGAACGACGGCGCGGTCGGCCCGGCCGGTCCCGGCGGTCCTGTGGCGCCGGGTGGTCCGGTGGGTCCCGGCGGTCCCGTGCCGCCCGGTGGTCCCGGTGGTCCCGGTGGCCCCGGTGGCCCCGGTGGTCCGGCGCAGCGCCCGTTCCCCGGCGGTCCCGGCGCGGGACCCGCGGGTCCCGGAGCCGGTCTGCCCTTCCCGGGGCAGCAGCCGCCGTCCGGACCCACCGCGGGCCCGGTCACCGGTGAGATGCGCGTGCCCCCGGCGGGGCCCGCGGCCGGCCGCTCGCCGTACCCGACGCCGTTCCCGCCCTCCGCGTCCGAGCGGCTGTCCGGGGACACCGTCGTCAGCGGCATCCCGGCGGTTCCCCCCGCGGGGCCGTCGGCCACGCGGCCGGCCCCGGCCGGCGGCGAGATGTACCGCTTCGAGCAGGACGAGCCGGCGGCGCCCCCCGCCCGCCAGAGCGCGGCGGAGCCCAAGGCCAAGGGCCGCTCCAAGCTCATACTGGTGGGCGTCGGCGTGCTCGGCGTGCTCGGCATCACCTACGGCGCCGGGCTGCTGATGGACCACTCCGACGTGCCGGCCGGTACGACCGTCTACGGCGTCGGGATCGGCGGCAAGACCAAGGACCAGGCCGTCGCGCTCCTCGACCAGGCGCTCGGCTCCCGCAAGAACGCGCCGATCACCGTCACCATCGGCGACGAGCGCAAGGCGCTCAAGCCCGCGGCCGCCGGTCTCGTCTTCGACACCGACGCGACCGTCGGCAACGTGGCGCACCGCGACTACAACCCGGTCACCGTCATCGGCTCGCTGTTCGGCGTCTCGCGTGCGGCCGACCCGGTGCTGACGACGGACAACGAGAAGCTCCGCGCGCAGCTGGAGAAGCTCTCCCAGGGGCTCGGGGGTTCCGGCTCCGAGGGCATGGTCAAGTTCGTGAACGGCAAGGCCGTCGCCGTCCCCGGCAAGCCCCATCAGGGCGTGGACGCGGCCGCCTCGATCGACGCGGTCATCGGCGCGTACTCCACGCAGGTCGCCACCGGCAAGCCGGGCACGGTGAGCCTGAAGGCCACCACCGTCGAGCCCAAGGTGACCCAGGAGGAGCTCGACAAGGCCGTCGACGGCTTCGGCAAGACGGCCATGTCAGGGTTCGTCACGGTCCGCGCGGGCGCCGCGGAGATCCCGTTCAGCCCGCAGAAGTCGCTGTCGCAGATCCTCACGATGGTGCCGGACCAGGACGGCAAACTGACCCCGTACATCGACCGCAAGGTGCTCCAGGGCCTGTACGGCGGCGCCTTCGACGGTGTGCTGGTCGAACGCGGCGACGGCAGCAAGACCGCCGTCACCCCGGAGGACGTCGCCTCCGCGATGCTGCCCGCGCTGCAGACCTCCGACACCGCCAAGAAGACGGTGACCATCGAGGGCACCTCCTGACGCCCGGTCGCCCGATCCCCGCGTGACGGTGTGGCCCCGGTACCCGTACCGGGGCCACACCCATGACATCTGTCATCCGCGGGACAGGACGCCCGGCACTGCCGCCTCGACCCCGCCGTCGGCGAGGCTGCAGCCATGACCGCAACAGTGTTCACGCACGTGAGCAAGAGCTTCGGTCAGGTCCGGGCCGTCGACGACCTGAGCCTGACCCTCCACCCCGGTGAGACCGTCGCCCTGCTGGGCCCCAACGGCGCCGGCAAGTCGACCACCCTCGACCTGCTGCTGGGGTTGCGCACCCCCGACTCCGGCACCGTCGAGGTCTTCGGCACCACCCCGCGCCGGGCGATCGCCGAGGGCCGGGTGGGGGCCGTGCTCCAGAGCGGCGGCCTCATGGAGGAGGTCACCGTGCGCGAACTCGTACGGCTCGCCTGCGACCTGCACCCGCGCGCCCGCCCCGTCGCCGAGGTGATGGCGGCCGCCGGACTGGAGTCCCTCGCCGACCGCAAGGTCGACAAGCTCTCCGGCGGCCAGGAGCAGCGCGTGCGCTTCGCCCTGGCCACGGCGGGCGCGAGCGACCTGCTGATCCTCGACGAGCCCACCACCGGCATGGACGTCTCCGCCCGGCAGGCCTTCTGGGAGGCCATGCGCGGCCAGGTGAAGCAGGGCCGCACAGTGCTCTTCGCGACCCACTACCTGGAGGAGGCGGACGCCGTCGCCGACCGGGTGCTCGTCCTGCAGGGCGGCCGGCTGGCGGCCGACGGCACCGCCGCCGAGATCAAGGCACGGGCCGGGGTCCGGCGTATCGTCTTCGACCTGGACACCCCGCCGGAGGAGTCCGCCCTGCGGGCACTGCCGCGGGTCACGGACGTGGAGATCACCGGCCGCACGGTGCGCATCCGCTCCACGGACGCCGACGCGACGGTGCACGCCGTCTACGCCGCCGGGCTCTACCCCCGGCACCTGGAGGTCGCCGGGCTCGGCCTGGAGCAGGCCTTCCTGGCCATCACGGAGTCGTCCGAGAAGGAGGTGGCGGCGCGATGAGGACGCTGGCCCGGCTGGAGATCCTGCGCGTCCTGCGCAACCGCAAGTTCATGTTCTTCTCGGTGCTGTACCCGGTGCTGCTCTTCATGATCCTGACGGCCGGCCAGAAGGCCGCCATGGTGCCGTACTACATGGTCGCGATGTGCGCCTTCGGCGCCATGACCGCCGTGCTCATGGGCAACTCCGAGCGGATCGCCCGGGAGCGCGACAAGGGCTGGGTGCGCCAGCTGCGGCTCACCGCGCTCCCCGGGCGCGGATACGTCCTGGCCAAGGTGGCCGCGGCCGCCACCGTCAGCCTGCCCTCGATCGTGCTCGTACTGCTCGCCGGCGGCGCCGTGAAGGGCGTGCGGATGGCCGCCTGGCAGTGGGCCGGGGTGCTGCTCACCAGCTGGGCGGGGAGCTTCGTCTTCGCCGCGCTGGGCGTGGCCATCGGCTACGTCGCCTCGGCGGAGACCGCCCGCCCCGTCGCGATGATCGCCTACTTCGGGCTCGCCCTGCTCGGCGGCCTGTGGGTGCCCTTCGACTCCTTCCCCGGCTGGCTGCGCGACATCGCGAACCTGCTGCCGGCCCGGCCGTACGCGGCGCTCGGCCAGGCCGTCGAGTCCGGCCGGGCCCCGCACGCCGGGGACGTCGCCGTGCTGGTCGTGTACGGGCTGGTGTTCGCCGGGACAGCCGCTTGGATGTACCGCAAGGACACCGCGAAGGCCTGAGAGGAGAAGGACCGTGCCCGCCGGAACGACGCAGCAGCGGGAGTCCGCCGAGCCCCGGGACGCCCCGGCGATCGGCAGGGCCCCGGAGAACCGCCGCCAGGCCATCGTCAAGCTGGTCTGGGTGGCCATGTGGATGCTCTACCTCGGCGCCCCGGTCAGCGACCTCGCCGAGGGCGGCCACGGCCTCACCGCGACCGTGCTCGGCTGGCTCGGGCTCGCCGCCTTCGTCGCCGCCTACCTGTGCATCGTCTTCCTGCGGACCAACGCCGAACACCAGCCGCGCTGGGTGTACGGGCAGCTCCTGCTGCTCGGCGCGCTGGGTCTGCTGATGACGTTCACGCTCGGCGACGCCTTCCTCGTGCTGTTCGTCTACCTCGCCGTCGGCTGCGGGGCGGTGCTGCCCGGCCGCCAGGCCCGCTGGGCGATCCCGCTGGTCACCGCGGTACTCGCGGCCGTCGCCGGGCTCACCGGCGCGAGCCAGGACCTGGTGCTCTCGCTGCTCGTGCCGTGCCTGCTCGGCGGCTACGCCATGACGGGCGTGCGCCAGCTGGTGCGGACCACCCGCGAGCTGCGCGAGGCCCGGGCGGCCGTCGCCCAGCTCGCGGCCACGGAGGAGCGGCTGCGGCTCGCCCGCGACCTGCACGACCTGCTCGGCCACTCGCTGTCGCTGATCACCCTCAAGAGCGAACTGGCCGGACGCATGCTCCCCGGCCGCCCCGAGGACGCCGCCGCGCAGGTCGCCGACATCGAGCGGGTCAGCCGGCAGGCCCTGGTGGACGTCCGCGAGGCCGTCAGCGGCTACCGCAGGCCCACCCTCGCCGCCGAGTTCGCCGGCGCCCGAGACGTCCTGCAGGCCGCCGGCATCCGCGCCCGGCTGCCCGGGACGGTGACCGCCCCGCTCACCCCGGAGGCCGAGGGAGCGCTGGCCTGGGCCCTGCGCGAGGCCGTCACCAACGTCGTACGGCACAGCGGCGCCTCCCGCTGCACGGTCACCGTCGAGGAGGACGAGGGCACGGTACGGCTCACCGTCGCCGACGACGGCCGGGGCCCCGGGACCGGCGGCACACACCGCGGCAACGGCCTGACCGGCCTGGAGGAGCGCCTGCTGCTCGCCGGCGGCCGCCTGGAGACCGCCGCGGACGGCGGCTTCACCCTCCGCGCCGTCGTCCCGGCCCACTACGCTCACGGCCATGATCCGGGTGCTGCTGGCGGAGGACCAGTCGATGGTGCGCGAGGCCCTGGCCGCGCTGCTGGGACTTGAGGGGGACATCGAGGTGGTCGCGCAGGTCGCCCGCGGCGAGGACGTCGTCGGCGCGGCCCGCGACGCCGGGGCCGCAGGTCGCCCTGCTCGACATCGAGATGCCCGGCGCGATGACCGGCCTCGACGCGGCCGCCGCCGTACGGGCGGAACTGCCGGGAGTGCGGGTCGTCATCGTCACCACGTTCGGCCGGCCCGGGTACCTGCGCCGGGCCATGGAGGCGGGCGCCGACGCGTTCCTGGTCAAGGACGCGCCCGCGGGGCAACTCGCGGAGGCGGTACGCAGGGTGCTGCGGGGGGAGAAGGTGATCGACCCGGTGCTCGCGGCGGCCGCGCTGTCGGAGGGGGCCGACCCCCTCACCCCGCGCGAGCGCGACGTCCTGCGCGCGGCGGCCGACGGATCCCTCAACGCGGACATCGCCCGCCGACTCCACCTCTCCGAGGGGACCGTCCGCAACTACCTCTCCACCGCGATCCAGAAGACCGCCGCGCGCAACCGCGCCGAAGCGGTTCGCATCGCCCTGGAACGCGGCTGGCTCTAGCTGGTCCGCCTCTCCCGCCGTCTCGCGCCCTTCGGGCGCAAAGCGGCGGGCTGCGGACGGGAAGGTGGGGGCGGGCCTCCTCGGCTCGGTGTGCGGGTCGGTGGTCGGCGGGGGTTCGGGCTCCGGTGCGGGGCGGGTTGTTCGTACGGTTCCGGTCTCGTCGCCGTCCGTGCAGACGGGTTGCCACGCGGACCGTTCGTGGGTGGCGCGCTCGCCGTGACCCGCGTCCGCGGGTGCTTCCCCGACATCGGGCCCTGTTCCGCCGACATGTTCGGGGAAAGCGGGCCCGATCTCCCGTGGACGGCTCGACAGCACCTCGAATCAGCCGCAGACGCCGGTCACGGCGGGCCGCCCACCATCCACCGAGGGCGTGGAAGCGGCCGTCCGCACCCGCGGACGGCAACGAGACCCCCGGCCATCGGAGCGGCACCCCGCTTTGGCGCCTGAACCCCGCCACGGACTACCGGCACACCGTCGACCGGCTCCGCCCCCACCCTCCCGTCCGCGGCCCGCATCCTTGCGCCCGAAGGGCGCGAGACGAACCCGCAGCCGCGCACCGGCACCACCCGTCACCCGCCCCCACCAGGCCCGCACCCCGTCAATTGAGGAGCGCGCGGGCGGCCCGCGCCTGCCGGCGCACGGCCGTCGCGGCGTCCGGTTCCGACTCCGCGAGCACGTCCGCGTACGCCTCCATCTCCGCCGCGCCCCGCGCGAAGTCCCCCTTGCGCACCAGCAGCTGCGCGTGCTCGAAGCGCAACCGCGCCGGATGGTGGGGCAGCAGCAGCGCCAGCTCCACCGCCCACAGCTGCGTGCCCAGGTGCTCGGGCCGCGCCGACGCCCAGGCGCGGATGTTGTTGAGCACGCGCAGCACGATGTCCAGCGGATCCGCGGGCTCCAGCATCGACGGGGACGGCGCGGTCCCCGTCGCGCCCGCCACCAGCAGCCGTACGTCCTCCTCGCCGAGCCGCCGGCCGCCGTTGAAGGGGTCGGCCAGCACGAAGGCGCCTGCGGGGTCACCGAAGCCCACGACGAAGTGCCCGGGGAGGGCGACCCCGTGGACCGGGCCGCCGGCGCGCCGGACGACCTCCATCCAGACCACCGACAGCAGGATCGGCAGCCCCCGCCGCCGCAGCAGCACCTCGTGCAGCAGCGAGGACTCCAGCCGCTGGTAGTCGGCGGGCGAGCCGCCGAACCCACAACGGCTGCCGAGCAGTTCCGCGGCGGCGTCGGCCCAGTCGGCGGGTGCGGTGAGACCGTACGGCAGGAGCCCGGCGAGGCGGTCGAGTTCCATCTGCGCCGCGTCCGTCCCGGCCTCGTCGAGGGACGGGTCTGCCACGGCCCCGATGAGCAGGCACAGCTCCGCGAGGTCGGGGCGCGGCTCGCGGGCGGCCTCGGTGAAGCGCTGCCTGATGGCGTCGTCCATACCGGGCTTCTCACCCTCCCGCGGGCAGCGGGCCGCGCCGGTAGTGGTAGGCGTGGTGGGTGGTGAAGCCCATCCGGTCGTAGAGGGCGCGTGCGCCCTCGTTGCCGGTCTCGACATGCAGGTACGCGCCAAAGGCGCCCTCGTCCAGCGCCTTGCGGGCGAGCGCGGCCATCACCGCCCGGGCCAGCCCGCGCCGCCGGTGGTCCGGGGCCACCTCGACGGCGCCGAAGGAGGCGAACCGGCCGTCGACGGCGCAGCGGCCGATCGCCGCGGGCCCGGGGCCGGCGGGGTCGCCCTCCCCCGGCACCGTGGCGAACCACACCGAGAGACCGCCGCCCAGCACCTTCAGCGCCGCGTCGCCCAGGTCACCCGTGCGGTGGTAGCGGGCGAGCCACGCCGCGTCGGCCTCCCGGGACAGGTGCACGGCCTCGGCGCCCGGCAGGTCGGCGATCGGCGCCAGGGCGGCCGTGCGCAGCAGGGCGTGGCCCTCCGCCGTCCAGCCGAGGCCGCCCAGGGCCTCCGCCAGCGACTCGTCGGAGTCCTCTCCGCCGGTGGTGACCTGCACATACGGTGGCAGTCCGCGGTCGCCGTACCAGCGGGCGATCCGCGCGACGGCCTCCGTCAGCGGGACGCCCGGATCGCCGAGCGGCAGCACGGAGTTGGCGCGCCGGGTGAAGCCGCCGGCCGCCCGGAGCGTCCACTCGCCCAGCCGGGCGGTCTCCTGAGCCGGCCAGCAGCGGGAGGCCGACTCCTGCAGTTCCCGGGCCGTCGCGCGGGGCGCGCGGGCCCCGCGGCGCGCCGGTGCGTCGGGCACGATCTTGCCTGCCACCAGGGACGATTCCGCGATGCGGACGGTTTCCCCGTCCCTACGGGTGACGACAAGCACCCCTTCGTCCCACGATGTGAGAATCCCGACGGCGTCGGCGAACACCGGCCGTCCCTCGACGATCTCCGCGACCCTCCGTACCGAGACGCGTTTGCCCACGTCAGAAGGGGTTATGCGCACCTCGAGCCGGCCTCCGGCGGTGAAATCCATGCTCATGACCGCCCCTCCTGTTCGTCTGCTGCCCAAGAACGGAGATACTAGGGGCGGGCATCTACGACGCCGCGCTCCCGCGCGAGACAGCCCTATCGAGGAGGAACGACAGCGTGACCTACGTCATCGCGCAGCCTTGTGTCGACGTCAAGGACAAGGCGTGCATCGAGGAGTGCCCCGTCGACTGCATCTACGAGGGCCAGCGGTCCTTGTACATCCACCCGGACGAATGCGTCGACTGCGGAGCCTGTGAGCCGGTCTGCCCGGTGGAGGCCATCTTCTACGAGGACGACACCCCGGAGGAGTGGAAGGACTACTACAAGGCGAACGTCGAGTTCTTCGACGAGCTCGGCTCGCCCGGTGGTGCCTCCAAGCTCGGGCTGATCGAGCGCGACCACCCCTTCATCGCCGCCCTGCCGCCGCAGGGCGAGTGACCCGACAGTTGCCGGGCGGTCCCGTACGGCACACCGCCGTACGGGACCGCCGTGTTTGAGGCAGTGGCAGGCCGCGTGCCTGCGAGGAACGGAAAGTGAGCACCACCGTGGCGCAGCCAGTCTCGTCCAGACTCCCCGTCTTCCCGTGGGACCGGCTCGAACCGTACAAGGCCACGGCGGCCGCCCATCCCGGCGGCATCGTCGACCTGTCGGTCGGCACCCCGGTCGACCCCGTCCCGCACATCGTGCAGCGGGCCCTGGCCGGGGCCGCGGACAGCCCCGGGTACCCGACCGTGTGGGGGACGCCCGAGCTGCGCGCCGCCATCACCGGCTGGGCCGGGCGCCGGCTGGGCGCCACCGGGCTGACCGACGCGCACGTGCTGCCGGTGGTCGGCTCCAAGGAACTGGTCGCCTGGCTGCCGACCCAACTGGGCCTCGGCGCGGGCGACAAGGTGGCGTACCCGCGGCTCGCCTACCCGACGTACGAGGTGGGGGCGCGGCTGGCGGGCGCCGAGGCGGTCGTCTACGACGAACCGACCGAGCCCGACCCGGCCGGACTGCGGCTCCTGTGGCTCAACAGCCCCTCCAACCCCACCGGTCGGGTGCTGTCCAAGGACGAGCTGACCCGTGCGGTCGCCTGGGCGCGCGAGCACGGCGTGCTGGTGTTCAGCGACGAGTGCTACCTGGAACTGGGCTGGGACGCCGACCCGGTCTCGGTCCTGCACCCGGACGTCTGCGGCGGCTCCTACGAGGGCATCGTGGCCGTCCACTCCCTGTCCAAGCGCTCCAACCTGGCCGGCTACCGCTCGGCCTTCCTCCTGGGCGACCCGGCCGTGCTCGGCGAGCTGCTGCGGATCCGCAAGCACGGCGGCATGATGACGCCCGCCCCGGTGCAGGCCGCCACGGTCGCCGCGCTCGGGGACGACGCCCATGTGGCCCGGCAGCGCGAGCGCTACGCGCGGCGGCGGGCGGCGCTGCGGGAGGCCTTCGAGACCGCCGGCTTCCGCGTCGAGCACAGCGAGGCGAGCCTGTACCTGTGGGCGACGCGCGACGAGTCCTGCTGGGACACCGTCGCGGACCTGTCCAAGCACGGCATCCTCGTGGCGCCCGGCGACTTCTACGGCGCGGCGGGGGAGCGGTACGTACGGATCGCCTTCACGGCCACGGACGAGCGGGTGGCGGCGGCGGTGCGCCGGCTGTCCTCCTGAGCCGCGGCACCACGACGACGGCGCAAAGGGCCCGGGGAGCACCGCTCCCCGGGCCCTTTCGGTGCGGCTGTGGGGGGTCAGCCGCCGATGGGGAGCCCCTGGAGGGGCAGTTGGCCGGTGGAGGGGAGGCCGCCCGGCAGCCCGGAGCCCTTGGCGGTCTTCCCGAGCTCCTGGGCGGCGCCGCCGACCGTCGTGGCGGCCTCCGTCGCCGTGCCCTTGACGGTCGGCTGTGCGCTCTTGGCCAGGCCGCCGACCGTCTCGGTCGTCGCGGGCAGCGCCTCCTGCACGGTCTTCACGGCACCGGACTGCTTGGCCACACCGTTCACGGTGCCGGTGAGCTCGGGGGCCTTGTCCACGTTGGTCAGCCCACCCAGGTCGCCGACCTGCGGCAGCGCGGCGGCGGACGCGGCACCGGCACCGATGAGGGGAGCCGCGGCCGCGCCGACCAGCAGAGCGGCCCGGGCGATCCGACGCGCGAGGGGGAGAGACATGGTGCTCCTTTTACGGAGAGACGACGGTTTCGACGTGACATGTCCGCGGGGCGGACGTCGTGACTACCGCGTGAAGGGGGCCGAAGGTTGCGGCCGCGAAGAGTAAAGAGTTGGTAATGTGATCGGATTCCCGGGGCGGTGAAGCGGATCAATTCGGACGGAGCCGGAAGTGCCGCGGAAACGTCACAGCCCTTGATCAGAAGCTTTTTTCGCACCCCCGAACGAGGGGATTCACATCTGATGGGTTTGGCGTATCAATCACCCGCCTGGGGGTGAATGCCCGCACTATTGCGCGACGGTGATCCTGACGTCGCCCGCGGTCTTGTGCGCGGCGTCGGAATTCGACGCGGTCCAGCCCCGGTCGGAGGTGTCCGCCGACCACTCGCGGTTCCCGAAGGACACCTTCTCCACCTTCAGTTCATGAGCGTGCGCCACCGCCCACTGGGCCAGCTCCCAGCCCCGCCGGCTCTCGTCGCCACGCGCCTCGTTCCCCGCCGGGGCCGACGGCACGGACACCGTGCGCCGGGCCGGACCCCCGCTCCGCGCACCGTTCTTGGCGTCCTGCGTGGCCTCTTCCCGCGGGTCCGCGGGCGTCTCGGTGGTCCGCGGCGCCACATCGTCCCCGAACTCCCGCACCAGCCGCTGCCGCACCTTCGCCGGGTCGCCCCCGGAGACCGTCCCCGCGGCGACTGGGGTGACGCAGGTCAGCGCCCCGGCGTGCCGGCCGCTCAGCGCCCCGGCCAGCAGCGCGGCGTCCGCCTCGTGCTTGGCGTACGCCTGCGGGAAGCCGCTCTTCTGCACTTTCTGCGCGGCCACCGTGAGGGGGAGCCGGGAATAGCCGTGGATCTTCACCAGGCCGTCGAAGAATTCGTTGGAGGCGTAGACCGGGTCCATGATCTGCGCGGCCGTGCCCCAGCCCTGCGAAGGGCGCTGCTGGAACAGGCCGACCGAGTCGCGGTCGCCGTGGTCGAGATTGCGCAGCGCAGACTCCTGCATGGAGGTGGCCAGCGCTATCGTCACCGCCCGCTCCGGCAGTCCGCGCGAGGTCGCCACCGCGGCGATCGTCGAGGCGTTCGCCGCCTGCTGCGGCTCCAGGGTGAGGCTGCCCGCCTGCGTGGTGACGGTGCACGCCGGATGGCGCGGACCGCCCCCGACCCCGGCCAGGTGGTAGGCGGCATAGCCCGCGACCCCCAGCAGGACCAGGCCTGCGGTGACCAGACGGGCTGCGCGCCCCCGCCGGCGGGGGGCGCGTGCGGCGGGTGTCGAGGTCGACGGTGGCTTCGGCACGCGCACACCGTACCGAAGCCCGCTGTGCCGGGGCCCCGACCCGCCCCCCGGTAGGGTCGGCGGCATGGAACGGCCCGTGCTCGATCTCAGTCAGGACGCCGCCGCCGTGACGGCGCAGCTCGTCGACATCCCCTCCGTCAGCCTCGCCGAGAAACCGCTGGCGGACGCCGTGGAGAGCGCCCTGCGGGCCCTGCCGCACCTGACGGTGGACCGGGACGGGGACTCCGTCGTCGCCCGCACACAGCTCGGCCGGGCCGAGCGGGTCGTGCTCGCCGGGCACCTGGACACCGTGCCGATCGCCGAGAACGTGCCGTCCCGCCTCGACGAGGACGGCGTCCTGTGGGGCTGCGGCACCTCCGACATGAAGTCCGGGGTCGCCGTCCAGCTACGGCTCGCCGCCACCCTCACCGCACCCAACCGCGACCTGACCTTCGTCTTCTACGACGCCGAGGAGATCGCGGCGGAGTACAACGGCCTCAAGCGGCTCGCCGAGAACCACCCGGAATGGCTCGCCGGCGACTTCGCCGTCCTCCTCGAACCCACCGACGCCAAGGTCGAGGGCGGCTGCCAGGGCACCCTGCGGGTCCGCGTGGAGACCACCGGCCGCCGCGCCCACTCCGCGCGCAGCTGGCTGGGCGAGAACGCCATCCACAAGGCCGCGCCCGTGCTGGCCCGGCTCGCCGCCTACGAGCCGCGGCAGGCGGCCGTCGACGGCCTCGTCTACCGCGAGGGGCTCAACGCGGTCATGATCGAGGGCGGTCACGCCGGCAACGTGATCCCCGACTCCTGTGCGGTGATCGTCAACTTCCGCTTCGCCCCCGACCGTTCCGAGGCCGAGGCGTTCGACCACGTCCGCGAGGTCTTCGAGGGCTACGAGGTGCGGCTCACCGACAGCGCCCCCGGCGCCCTGCCGGGCCTGTCCCACCCGGCGGCGGCCGCCTTCGTCGAGGCCATCGGCACCGAGCCCGCGCCCAAGGAGGCCTGGACCGACGTGGCCCGCTTCTCCGCGCTGGGCGTCCCCGCGGTCAACTACGGTCCCGGCGACCCCCGGCTCGCCCACACCCGCGAGGAGCACGTCGCCGTCGCCGCCGTCCTGGAGGCGGAGGAGAAGCTGCGTGCCTGGCTCTCGTAACGAGCAATTCAGCGGCGCGTTCTTGATCCGCCCGGCGGACACGGTCGTACCCTGACCGGACGGCAGCGAAAGGAGCGCGACATGGACACTGACGCGGAGGAGGCGTCCGCCGCCGAGACAGCCGCGGCGGAGGGCAGCCCCACGGGGCACGGCTGGCCCGAGCGCCACACCGGTCCCGTCGTACGGCGCCGGGGCCAGGTGCAGAAGTCCACGACGGACCAGCGGCTGCTGGACACCCGTGGACCCTCGGACTGGGTACACGGTGACCCGTGGCGCGTGATGCGCATCCAGTCGGAGTTCGTCGAGGGCTTCGGCGCGCTCGCCGAACTCGGCAAGGCGGTCAGCGTCTTCGGCTCCGCCCGTACCGCCGAGGGCTCGGCCGACTACGAGACCGGGGTCCGCATCGGCCGCGCCCTGGCCGAGGCGGGCTTCGCCGTCATCACCGGCGGCGGCCCCGGCGCCATGGAGGCGGCCAACCGGGGCGCCTGCGAGGCCGGCGGGGTCTCGGTGGGCCTGGGCATCGAGCTGCCCTTCGAGCAGGGGCTCAACCCCTACGTCGACATCGGCGTGAACTTCCGGTACTTCTTCGTCCGCAAGACGATGTTCGTGAAGTACGCCTCCGGGTTCATCGTGCTGCCGGGCGGCTTCGGCACCCTCGACGAGCTCTTCGAGGCCCTCACGCTGGTCCAGACCCGCAAGGTCACGCAGTTCCCCATCGTCCTGTTCGGCTCCGCCTACTGGCGCGGCCTGGTCGACTGGGTCCGCAACACCGTCGTGGACGGCGGCAAGGCGTCCCCCGTCGACCTGGAACTCCTCCACGTCACGGACGACGTCGACGAGGCGGTCGCCCTGGTGACCAAGGAGACCGGCGACTGACGGGCCCTACGCCAGCCCCCGCCGGGCGACCGCCGGGAGCCGGTGTCCCGCGATCGAGGCCACCATGTCCAGCACCTGACGCGTCTCGGCGACCTCGTGCACCCGGTACACCCGGGCGCCGAGCCACGCCGAGACGGCGGTCGTCGCCAGGGTGCCGATCAGCCGCTCCTTGACGGGGCGGTCCAGGGTCTCGCCCACGAAGTCCTTGTTGGACAGCGAGACCAGCACCGGCCAGCCCGTGGCCGTCATCTCCGGCAGCCGCCGCGTCGCCTCCAGCGAGTGCCGGGTGTTCTTCCCGAAGTCGTGGCCGGGGTCGATGAGGATGGCGTCGCGCCGCACCCCGAGCGCGGCCGCCCGCTCGGCGAGGCCCACCGTCACCTTCAGGATGTCGGCCATCACGTCCTCGTAGCCCACCCGGTGCGGCCGGGTCCGCGGCCGCGCGCCGCCCGCGTGGGTGCAGACCAGGCCGACGCCGTGCTTCGCGGCGACCTCGGCCAGCCGTGGGTCGACGCCGCCCCAGGCGTCGTTGAGCAGGTCGGCGCCCACCTCGCAGACCGCCTCACCGACCTCGTGGCGCCAGGTGTCGACGCTGATCACCACGTCGGGGTGGCGCCGGCGCACCTCGGCGACGAAACCCGCGGTCCTGCGGATCTCCTCCTGCGCCGAGACCTCCTCGCCGGGGCCCGCCTTCACCCCGCCGACGTCGATGATCGCGGCGCCCTCCGCGACCGCGCGCTCGACGCGTTCGAGGGCCGGTGCGTCGGTGAACGTGGCGCCCTGGTCGTAGAACGAGTCCGGCGTCCGGTTCACGATCGCCATGATCACGGGTTCGTGCTCGCCGAATTCCCGTGTGCCCAGCCGCAGCATGTCGCGCCTCCCTCGAAATGTCGTACGCCGATCGAAGATAGTCGCCGACCGCACACCGCAGGCACGGCGCGACGTGGCACGATCGTGGCGTATACGTCGCGCCGACCCCGGGAGAGGTCTTGTTCTGGTTCATTCTCATCGCGTTGGTCGCGGTGGTCGCCGCGGTCGCGCTCGCGGTGCTCGGCGACGGCGGGGTGCTCCGCGACGTGGAGCCGGACCGGGTGGACGACAGGCTGCCGCCGGAGCGGCCGGTGGGCCGTGCGGACGTCGAGCGGCTGCGCCTGCCGGTGACCGTGCGCGGCTACCGCATGCTGGACGTCGACGACGTGCTGGAGCGCCTCGGCGCGGAACTGGCCCAGCGCGACGCCCACATCGCCGACCTGGAGGCCGCGCTGGCCGGCGCCCACGCCACCCGGCTCGGCGGCCACTCGCTGGTCAAGGACGCCGAGCAGGCCCCGCGGACCCCCGAGGACCCGCGTGCCCCCGGGAGCGGGCTGTGAGCGACGGCGGCGCGGTGACCGGGCCGGACGGCCTGGCGCGCTGCCCGTGGGGGCTGTCCACGGACGACTACGTCCAGTACCACGACACCGAGTGGGGCCGTCCGGTGCACGGCGAGGCGGCCCTCTTCGAGCGGCTGAGCCTGGAGGCCTTCCAGTCGGGCCTGTCCTGGATCACGATCCTGCGGCGCCGCGAGGGCTTCCGGAAGGCCTTCGCGGACTTCTCCCCGGAGGCCGTCGCCGCCTTCACCGACGAGGACCGGGAGCGGCTGCTCGCCGACCCCGGCATCATCCGCAACCGCGCCAAGATCGACGCCGCCATCGCCAACGCGCACGCCACCCTGGCGCTGCGCGAGGGGTACGAGGGCGGCCTGGACGCCCTGGTCTGGTCGTACGCGCCGGACCCCGCCGGACGTCCGGCACCCCGCACGGTCGCGGACGTGCCGGCCGTCACGGCGGAGTCCACCGCGCTGGCCAAGGACCTCAAGAAGCGCGGCTTCCGCTTCGTCGGCCCCACCACCGCCTACGCGCTGATGCAGGCCTGCGGCCTGGTGGACGACCATCTGGCCGACTGCTGCGCCCGTCGCTGAGCGCCCCGGCCGCGCCTCCGCAGCCCCGGCTCAGCGGCCGAGGAAGCGGGGCTTCTCCTTCTTCAGGAAGGCCTCGACGGCGATCCGGTGGTCCTCGGAGGCGCCGGCGGCCGTCTGCAGCTCGTCCTCCCTGGCCAGGGTGTCGGCCAGCGAGTGCTCCTCGGCGTACGCGATGGAGGCCTTGATCGCCGCGTAGGCGACCGTCGGGCCCTCGGCGAGTCGGCGGGCGACCGAGGCGGCCTCGGCGGCCAGCTCGTCGGCCGGCACCAGACGGTTGGCGATGCCCAGCTCGTACGCCTCCTGCGCGCCGATCGTGCGCGGGAAGAGCAGCAGGTCGGCGGCGCGGCTGCGGCCGACCAGCCGGGGCAGCGTCCAGGAGGCCCCGGAGTCGGCGGTCAGGGCGACGCCGACGAAGGAGGTGTTGAAGGCGGCGGTGTCGGCGACCACGCGGTAGTCGCAGGCGAAGGCGAAGCCCGCGCCGGCGCCCGCGGCGACCCCGTTGACCCCCGCGACGACGGGCTTGGGCATGGTCGCGATCGCGGTGACGATCGGGTTGTAGTGCTCGCGCACCGTGGACATCGCCGGCCCGCCGCCCTCCTCCTGGAGGAACCCGATGTGCTCCTTGAGGTCCTGGCCGACGCAGAAGGCCTTGCCGTTCGCGGTCAGCAGCACGGCCCGCACCGCGGGGTCGGCGCCCGCCGACCGGAGGGCGTCCCGCAGCGCGACCTTGGTGTCGACGTTCAGCGAGTTCCTCGCCTCGGGGCGGTTCAGGGTGATGGTGGCGAGCCCGTCGCTCACCTCGTACAGCACGGTGTCGGCCATGTGGTCCCCTTCGTCGCGGCTCACGTTCGGGGTCAGCATGCCGGAGATCGCCGGGTGCGGACATGTGACCTCCGTCAAACGCGCCCGAGAGTGCGATCACCGAAATGGACGGTTTTGCGGGACAGGGTTCTCGAACGGATGGGAACCGATGTTGGTCATCGGGTCACCCGATGCGGGATAATGGCTGAGAACCAATGTGTTCGAGTCCGGTGGCGCCTGGGCCACCGTGTGCGAAGAGCTGGTTTCAGGAAGGGGAACGAGCATGGCGGCCATGAAGCCGCGGACGGGTGATGGCCCGCTCGAGGTGACCAAGGAGGGGCGGAGCATCATCATGCGCGTTCCGCTCGAGGGCGGCGGACGGCTTGTCGTCGAGCTGACTCCGGACGAGGCGGATGCACTCGGCGAGGCTTTGAAGAAGGCCATCGCCTGAACCGGCCAATCCAAGCCTTGGGCCCCTGGCGCGCCATGCGCCGGGGGCCCACTTGTTTGTCCGTTCGGGCGTCGCTCCGGAAACGGGTGCATTCCGGGCGGGGGAATTCTCAGCCGCGCCGTACCGCGCAGAGCAGACCGTCGTCGGTCGGCAGCAGGACGGGGGCGAGGGCCGCGTTGTCCCGTACCGTCCGCATCAGCTCGCGCAGCCGGATGACCTCCGGCTCGGAGTGGGCGGCGTCCATGGAGCGGCCCTGCGCGAAGGCCCCCTCGAAGCACACCAGCCCCCCGGGACGCAGCAGGCGCAACGATTCGCCCAGATAGTCCGGGTACTCCAGCCGGTCCCCGTCGCAGAACACCAGGTCGTAGCCGCCGTCGGCGAGCCGCGGGAGGACGTCCAGCGCCCGCCCGGGGATGAAGCGGGCGCGGTTTCCCGCGAACCCCGCCTCCCGGTAGGCGGTGCGGGCGAGCTGCTGGCGGTCCGGCTCGGTGTCGACGGTGGTCAGCACCCCGTCGGGGCGCATGCCGTGCAGCAGGTGGATGCCGGAGACCCCGGCACCGGTGCCGATCTCCACGACCGCCTTGGCGTCCGTGGCGGCGGCCAGCAGCCGCAGCGCCGCGCCGGTGCCGGGGGAGACCGGGCGCACGCCTGCCTCACGAGCTCGCCCGCGGGCTCGTATCAGCGCGTCGTCCTCGGCGACGAAGGCGTCCGCGAACGCCCAGCTCGCCTGCCGGTTGCCGGTAATTGCCCTCTCCTGTCCGCCTGACGGTTGCAGCCCGCCCGGCGACTGTATCCGTTGCGGTCGGGAACCCGCAGATGGGACCGCGCGTTGGTACCTGCGACGGACCTGAACGACAGGAGCCGGGAGCGATGCGCCCGGCATTTATCCGGAGCTAACGGGCGAGGTGGCTATGGTAGGGGCTCTACTGGACACCACCAGAGCCGACAGGGGAGGTGCGGCTGCGGCGGGTCACCGGGGAGTGCTGTCGCGCTTCCGCAGGGCGGCCGGCGAGCCGAAATCCGTGACCGATACAGCTGACGACCGTCCGCGCACCGACGAGTCCGCGACTGTGGCCGCCAATGCGACCTTCGCCACCGACCGGGACAACCAGGCGTGGACTCCCCCTTCCTGGGAGGAGATCGTCAGTACGCACAGCGCCCGGGTCTACCGCCTCGCGTACCGCCTCACCGGCAACCAGCACGACGCCGAGGACCTCACGCAGGAGGTCTTCGTCCGGGTCTTCCGCTCGCTGTCGACGTACACCCCCGGCACCTTCGAGGGCTGGCTGCACCGCATCACCACCAATCTCTTCCTCGACATGGTGCGCCGGCGGCAGCGCATCCGCTTCGACGCCCTCGGCGACGACGCGGCCGAGCGGCTGCCGAGCCGCGAGCCGTCCCCGGCGCAGCACTTCGCCGACACCCACTTCGACGCGGACATCCAGCAGGCGCTGGACACCCTCGCCCCGGAGTTCCGCGCGGCCGTCGTTCTCTGTGACATCGAGGGGCTGTCCTACGAGGAGATCGCCGCGACGCTCGGCGTGAAGCTGGGCACCGTGCGCAGCCGTATCCACCGCGGTCGTTCGCATCTGCGCAAGGCGCTGGAGCACCGCGCGCCGGCCGCCCGTCCGGGCCGTGCGCCCGTCCTGGCCACCGGCCGGCCGGCCCTGGAGGGCGGGAGCACGTGAGCAACGGTGTCAGCCGGCACCTCACATGTGCCGACCAGCACTTGGGTGACCATCTCGCCGCCTTCGTCGACGGTGAGCTGCACGACGACGCCCGCGACCGGGTGCTGGCCCACCTGGCGACCTGCGCCGACTGCAAGGCCGCGGCCGACGAGCAGCGCCGGATGAAGGACGTGGTGGCCGCCACCGCGCCGCCCGCCATCTCGGCGGGCCTGCTCGCCCGCCTCCAGGAGTTGCCCGGGGGTGACGGCGACGACGGAGGAGGACCCTTCGGCGACGGCGGACTGATGGAGACGGCCAGCCTCGGCGGTGAGCGCCTCGGCGGCGGCCTGTTCGGCAAGGCGCGCGAGGAGTTCTCGCTGCCCCTGTCCGCCTCCGCGTCCCGCGGCTTCCGGATCCACGAGAGCGGCCGCTCCGGCGCCGCGGTCGCGCCCGTCGGCCCCGCCCCGTCCGTCACGGCGGTCCGCGGCCGGCGCCGTTTCGCGTTCGCCGCGGCCGGCGCGGTGTCCATGGCGGCCATCGCGCTGGGCGGCGCCCTGCCGCTGGACGCGGCGGTCGACGGAGCCGGCGGCACCCCGCTCTCCCGCAGCGGCGCGGGTGCCCCCACGACACCGTTCACCGGCGGGACGGCCCGTGCGGCCGCCGACGTGTGGAGCACCGCCACCAGCGACCTGCTGCACCCCGTCTCCGGCGGCATGCACCCGTACGGCGTCGGCGCGCCCGACGGCCACGGGCCCGGCACCGTGACCCGGCCGCTGGGTCTGTCCGCCGACGAGCAGTCGATCGCCGCACCGGCCGCGTCCGCCGTCCCGGGCGTGACCCCGGCACCCGCCCTGGCCCCGCCGTCGACGGCGGCCCCGTCCGCTTCTCCCGACGCGACGAGCGGCGCCGCGGCCTCCCCGGTCGTGCCCGTTCCGCTCGACTCGGTCGTCCCCCTGGTCGGCCACTTCCCCGTGACCCGCTGAGCGGTCGGCTGCGGGCGGCGCCGACTCCTGGTTCAATCCAGGGAGGACTGGTCGTCGTAGGGGAGCACCGTGGACGAGGGGAAGGCCGAAGGGCCGAAGTGGTGGAGCCGGCCGGAGACGGTCGCGCCGGTTCCCCCTGAGCCGCAGGACCGGCCCGCCCCGGAAGCGCCCGAGGTACCCGCCGGGCCCTCCGGCGGAGCGGCCCCCCGGCACGCCCCGGACCCGTACGACACCCCGCCGTACGGCGAGCCCGGCCCCTGGGCGCCCGCACCCCCCGTGCAGCACCCCGCCGGCGCGGCCCCGCCGCACCACCCCACCCCCCCGCCGCCCAGCGGCCCGCCCACGCCCCCGCCCACGCCCCCGCCCGCGCCCATGCCCCCGCCGCCGCTGTCGGTCGGCCAGTGGCAGCGCTACGACCCCTGGGCGCCCCCGGGCGCCACCACCGGCCCGCAGCGGTCCGCGCCCCGGGCGACGGGCAGCCGGCGCGCCCCTCTGGCGGCCGCCCTGGTCGCCGTCACCCTGATCGCCGGCGGCATCGGCGGGGCGCTGGGCGCCTACGTCCACGACAGCGGCGGCGCTCCGGACGTGACCCTGCCGCAGGCCACCGCGTCGGCCGGCACCCGGGCCCCGGACAGCATCGCGGGCATCGCCGCCCAGGTCCTGCCCGGCGTCGTCTACATCCACGTCAAGGGCGACGACGGGGAGGGCACCGGCACCGGCTTCGTGCTGGACGGCGAGGGCCACATCCTCACCAACAACCACGTGGTGGAGGGCGTCGCCAAGGGCGGCACCATCTCGGTGACCTTCAACGGCGGCCAGGTGAAGCCCGCCACCATCGTGGGCCGGGACACCGGCTACGACCTGGCGGTCATCAAGGTCAACGGCGTCACGGGGCTCCACCCGCTGACCCTCGGCGACTCCGACGCCGCCCAGGTCGGGGACCCGGTCGTGGCCATCGGTGCCCCGTACGGCCTGGAGGGCACCGTCACCTCCGGCATCATCAGCGCCACCCAGCGCCCGATCACCGCCGGCGGGGAGACCAACAGCAGCGACGTCAGCTACGTCGACGCCATCCAGACCGACGCCCCGATCAACCCCGGCAACTCCGGCGGTCCGCTGGTCGACGCCAAGGGCCTGGTCATCGGGATCAACAGCGCCATCCGCTCGGCGGACAGCGGCACCGACCCCTTCGGCAACAGCAGCCAGGGCGGGAGCATCGGCCTCGGCTTCGCCATCCCCGTCAACCAGGCCAAGCGGGTCGCCGAGCAGCTGATCAACGACGGCAAGGCCACCCACCCGGTGATCGGCGTCAGCATCAACCTGCAGTACTCCGGGGACGGCGCCCAGGTCAGCCCCGAGGGCCAGGGCGAGGGGGACTCGGTGACCCCCAACGGCCCGGGCGCCAAGGCGGGCATCGAACCGGGCGACGTGATCACCGCCATCGACGGCAAGCGGGTGCACAACGGCGAGGAGCTGATCGTGCGGATCCGCGCCCACCGGCCCGGCGACACGCTGCAGCTGACCGTGAAGCGGGACGGCAAGGAGCGCGCCGTGGAGCTGACCCTCGGCTCGGCCGGCGGGAGCTGAGCCAGGCGAATTCGGGATTTACCGGGGCGCGGCCTACTGTTGACCCTGCCTACTCCCGTGCAGACGGTTGGGGCAGGTACGGTGAGATCGGCCGGATTCCGTCCGCCGGCCGAGGACCACGAGGAGCTGCTCGGTGTTTTCAGACATAGGCGCGCTGGAGGTCGTCGCGCTCGTGATCCTTGCCGTGCTCGTGTTCGGGCCCGACAAGCTGCCCAAGGTCATCAAGGACGTGATGCAGTTCGTCCGCAAGGTGCGGGAGTTCTCGGACAGCGCCAAGGCCGACATCCGCAGCGAGCTGGGCCCGGAGTTCAAGGACTTCGAGTTCGAGGACCTGCACCCCAAGAACTTCGTCCGCAAGCAGCTGATGGACAACGACGAGCTGGGCCTGAAGGAGATCCGCAACGGATTCGACTTCAAGGAGGAGATGTCGGCGGTCACCGACGCCGTGCACGGCCGCGACAGCGGCGCCGGCTCGGGTTCGTCGGGCTCCTCGGGCACCCCGGACCGGCTGCGCAAGCGCGACGGCCTGACGCCCGGCGAGGCCCCGCCGTTCGATTCCGACGCCACCTGATCCGGGGGCCTGCCCCGTTCACGCAGCGCGAGTGGCTATTCTCCCTTTGTTTGCCCTTATGGAGGAGGAGCCGCGCGCATGGAGACCACAGCTGATCCGGCGGATCGTATGGCCGACGGCTATCTCAAGGCCGACTTCCCCTGGTACGGGCTGGACGAGGCGTTCACCGGCGAGCGCTGGCTCGCCCCGGTCGGGCTGAACGCCGACGGCACGGTCGAGCACGGCTCCACCGGCCACGGCGACGAGCCGTCCGTCAAGGTCGAGCCCACCCCCGACAACCGCCGCTTCGTGGTGGTCGTCACCGTCGCCGAGCGCCCGGTCCGGCGCAGCTCGGACGGTACCGGCGTGCTGGAGGCGACCTCGGTCGCCACGGCCGCCTGGCTGGCGGGCTCGGGGCTGCTGTCCTGCACCTGGCCCACCCGGATGGAGCGGCACCTGCGGCAGAACTGGCTCGACCAGCAGACCGCCATCGCCTGGGACCTCGCGGACAGCCTCGAGAGCCCCGGCTGGTCGGCGCTCACCCTGCCGGTGGACGGCGTCCCCACGCCCTTCCACTACCGGGAGTCGGAGTACGGCTGGGTGATGGCCGGATCGGCGCGCGGGGTGCACCTGGGTGCCTTCGGGCGCGGGATGAGTGCCTACGGCCTCGGCCTGGCCCAGGTGAAGGACATCACCGCGTACCGGCCGTGAGAGACGGCTCAGGGGCGCCTCCCGGCATGGGAGGCGCCCCTGAGGTGTTCCCGGGGTCCGTCCGTCCGGCCCGCCGGACGGACGTGCCCGGATCAGAACTTGTTGCGCGGCGTGATGCCGAGGGACAGGCCGGCCAGGCCGCGCTGGCGCCCGCCGAGCTTGCCCGCGATGGCCCGCAGCGCCGAGCCGGCCGGGGACTCCGGGTCGGTCAGGACGACCGGGCGGCCGTCGTCGCCGCCCTCGCGCAGCCGCACGTCGATGGGGATCTGGCCGAGCACCGGCACGGTGGCGCCGGTGGTGCGGGTCAGGCCCTCGGCGACCCGCTCGCCGCCGCCGGTGCCGAAGACGTCGACCATCTCGCCGCAGTGCGGGCAGGGCAGCCCGGACATGTTCTCGATGACACCGACGATCTTCTGGTGGGTCTGCACGGCGATGGTGCCCGCGCGCTCGGCGACCTCGGCCGCCGCCTGCTGGGGCGTGGTGACCACGAGGATCTCGGCGTTCGGGACGAGCTGAGCGACGGAGATCGCGATGTCGCCGGTGCCGGGCGGCAGGTCGAGCAGCAGCACGTCCAGGTCTCCCCAGTACACGTCGGCGAGGAACTGCTGCAGCGCGCGGTGGAGCATCGGGCCGCGCCACACCACCGGGGCGTTGCCCGGGGTGAACATGCCGATGGAGATGACCTTCACGCCGTTGGCCGAGGGCGGCATGATCATGTTCTCGACCTGGGTCGGACGGCCGTCCGCGCCCAGCATCCGCGGCACGCTGTGACCGTAGATGTCGGCGTCGACGACACCGACCTTCAGGCCGTCGGCGGCCATCGCGGCGGCCAGGTTCACCGTCACCGAGGACTTGCCGACGCCGCCCTTGCCGGAGGCGACCGCGTACACCCGGGTCAGCGAACCGGGCTTGGCGAACGGGATCTCCCGCTCCGCCTGGCCGCCGCGCAGCGAGGTGGTCAGCTCCCGGCGCTGCTCGTCGCTCATCACGTCCAGCTCGACGCTCACCCCGGTGACCCCGGGGACCTTCGCGACGGCGGTGGTCACCAGGTTGGTGATGGTGTCCCGCAGCGGGCAGCCCGAAACCGTCAGGTACACGCCGACCCGCACGGCGCCGTCGTCCGCGATGTCGACCGATTTGACCATGCCCAGGTCGGTGATCGGCTTGTGGATCTCGGGGTCGTTCACCGTCGCGAGCGCGGCGCGCACCGCGTCGGGCGAGGGGGAGGAGCCGTACGCATCGGTAGCCATGCGTCGATGGTACGTCCCGCACCGTGCCCGCAGGACCCCCGGTGGGCGGGTTCACACCGCCCTGGCCGAGTCCCCGGGGCTCACTCCGCCTCGGCCCGCTGCCGCTCCTCGATGTCCTTCAGCAGGTCCTGCAGTTCCGAGCGGATCCAGTCGCGCGTGGCGACCTCCCCCAGGCCCAGCCGCAGCGCGGCCACCTCGCGGGTCAGGTACTCGGTGTCGGCGATGCTGCGGTCGTTCGCCTTGCGGTCCTGCTCCAGGTTGACCCGGTCGCGGTCGTCCTGCCGGTTCTGAGCCAGCAGGATCAGCGGGGCGGCGTAGGAGGCCTGCAGCGACAGCATCAGGGTGAGGAAGATGAAGGGGTACGAGTCCCAGCGCAGATGGCGCGGCGCCAGCGCGTTCCACGCGACCCACGCGATGATCACCACCGTCATCCAGACGATGAAGCGGCCGGTCCCCAGGAAGCGGGCGATCTTCTCCGACAGCCGCCCGAAGGCCTCCGGGTCGTAGGAGGGCAGCAGGCTGATCCGCCGCACCCGCGGCTGGTCGAGGCGGATGCGGGGGCGCTCGTCGCTCACTGGTCCGCCTCGTTGAGCTCCGCCTCGTTGAGCTCCGCCTCGTTGAGCTCCGCCTCGTGCAACTCCGTCTCGCGCCAGTCCTCCGGCAGCAGGTGGTCCAGGACGTCGTCGACGGTGACGGCGCCCAGCAGCGAGCCGCTGTCGTCGACGACCGGCACGGACACCATGTTGTACGTGGCGAGGAAGCTGGTGACCGCCGGCAGCGGGGTGTCCGGCGCCAGTGGCTGCAGGTCGCTGTCGAGGAGCGCGCTGACCAGGGTGAACGGGGGGTCGCGCAGCAGCCGCTGGAAGTGCACCGTGCCCAGGTACTTGCCGGTCGGGGTCTCGTCCGGCGGCCGGCAGACGTACACCTGGGCGGCGAGCGCGGGGGACAGGTCCGGGTTGCGGACCCGCGCCAGGGCGTCGGCGACGGTGGCGTCGGGGCGCAGCACGATCGGCTCGGTGGTCATCAGACCGCCGGCGGTGCGCTCCTCGTACGACATCAGCCGCCGCATGTCGGCCGCCTCGTGCGGCTCCATCAGCCCGAGCAGCCGCTCCTGCTCCTCCACGGGCAGCTCGGCCAGCAGGTCGGCGGCGTCGTCCGGGTCCATCGCCTCCAGCACGTCGGCGGCCCGCTCCTGCTCGAGCTTGCCGAGGATCTCCACCTGGTCGTCGTCCGGCAGCTCCTCCAGGACGTCGGCGAGGCGGCCGTCGTCGAGGGCGGCGGCGACCTCGGCGCGGCGCTTGGGCGACAGGTGGTGCAGGACGTTCGCCAGGTCGGCGGCGCGCAGCTGGTCGAAAGTGGCGAGCAGCGCCTCCGCGCCCTGCGCGTGCTCGTCCAGCGAGAAGCCGGTGACCGCGGACCACACCACGGTCAGCGTCTCCCCGCTGCGCCGCAGCGGGCCGCCCTTGCCGCGGCGCACGAAGGCCTTGTCGATCTCCCAGTCGCGGCGTGCGGCCAGCCGCACCATGGACACGTCCAGCACGGTCACGTCCTCGCCGGTCTCGACCAGCGTCACCCGCTGGTCGAGCAGCTCGCCGAGGACCAGGGTCTCGGTCGGGCGCTGTTCGAAGCGCTGCATGTTGACGACACCCGTGGTGATCACCTGACCGGACTCCACGCCCGTCACCCGCGTGATCGGCAGGAAGATCCGGCGCCGGCTGACGACCTCCACCACCAGACCCAGCACACGCGGCGGCCGGCCCCCGACCCGCAGCATCACGACCACGTCCCGGACCCGGCCGACCTGGTCGCCGTTGGGATCGAAGACCCGCACCCCGGACAGGTGCGAGACGAAGACCCGGGAGGTTCCCGCTGGCATGCCGCCAGGCTAACGCCGCACCCGCGGGCAGGGCGCGCGGTAATGCTCCACGGGGGCTTCGCACGGCGTTCACAGCGGTTCACCCGGCCAGCGGTACGCTGCGGTGGCTTCGGCTCCGCTTCGCCGCTCCCCTCGTGTGACGGGGCGCGTTCCACCGCAGGAGGAAGAGAACACGTGATCCTCGGCCGCAGGTCGTCCGTCCTCGTGAGCCTTCTGGGCGCGGCCCTCCTACTCGCCGGAGCGACAGGGTGCGCCGGCGATCCGGACGCGGGGACCAACGGGGTCGGCAAGCTGCCGGCCGGGACCATCGAGAAGCGCGCCCGCGCCGCCGCCGACGCGGCCGACACCGTACGGCTGACCGGTACCGTCGTCAGCAGGGGCCTCACGTACACGCTCGACATGCGGCTGCGCGGCAACGGCGGCCTGGGCGAGGTCACCTCCAAGGGCAGCACCTTCGAACTGCTGCGGGTGGGCGACGACCTCTACCTCAAGGCGGGCGCCGGTTTCTACGGCGACCAGGTCGGCGCCAAGCTCAAGAACAAGTACGTCAAGGTGCCCGCCGCGGACCCCGCGTACGACCAGTTCAGCGGCTTCACCGACAAGGAGGTGCTGCTGGAGGGCCTGTTCGTGCTGCGCGGCGCGCTCACCGTCGGGGACCACCGCACGGTCGACGGCGTCCGTACCATCGCCGTCTCCGCGGACGGCGGCGACGGGGGCACGATCGACGTGTCCCTGGAGGGCAGGCCGTACCCGCTGCGCTACGAACGCGGGGGCGGCGCCGGCACGCTGACCATGGACGACTGGGGCAAGGACTTCACGCTGCGCGCTCCGGACGAGGACGACGTCGTCGACTACGGCAAGGCCGTCACCCAGTAGGCCACGGGGCTCAGGCCTTCTTGCGGCGCCGCAGCAGCAGCTTCGGCAGGCCCGCCGGGATGGGGCGGCGGGTGATCGCGGCCGTCGGCACCGGGGCCGCCGCGCCGCGGCCGTCCGGCATCGCGCCGGGGCGTTCCAGGAGGTCGCCGGCGGGCTCCAGCCGCAGCACGCGGCACTCGCGGGCCCAGCGGTGGGTCATCGTCGCGGCGTCCGGCGCGTTGAGCCGCTTGCCCTTGAGCTCCTCCACCGCGGCCGTCCACGCCTCGCCGTCCGGGCGCAGTTCGGTGACCCGGGCGGGGAAGACGACCAGCCGGCCGCCCTTGTCCTTGCTGCGGACGGTGACCGTGGCGGCGCCGCCGTCGGTGAGTCCCGGGCCGGGCAGCGGCTGCTCGCCGGGGCCGCCGCCGACGACCACCACGGCACCGTCGACCCAGGCGTGCCACAGGGCCTGACCGTCGGCCCAGAGCAGGCCGGACTTCTTCACGGCCTCCTCGATCAGGGCCTGGTCCAGCTGCGGCTGCGTCACGGTGTCCGTCATGCGCCCCACCCTATGGCGTGGCCCGCGCCGGGCGCCGCCGTGGTTCCGCACACATGCTGAGACGACAGGAGCTCGGGGCCCGGACGGGCCTTACGCTAAGGGGGTCACCGTCCCGCCCCGCCCGAGGAGACCCCGCGTGTCCGCCGCGCCGCCCGCCAGAACCACGCCCGCCGTACCGAAGGCGGCGGACGCCGAGTCCGGCGCGGCCCCGCACGGGAAGGCGCCCCTGGACTTCGCGCTCCTGGCGGTCGCCATCGCCGGTGTCTCCCTGTCCGCGCCGCTGATCGCCGCGACCGCCGCGCCCGCGCTGGCCATCGCCTTCTGGCGGAACGCCCTGGCCGTCGGGGTGCTCAGCCCCTTCGCCTGGCTGCGGCACCGGCGGGAGCTGCTGGGGATGGGCCGGCGGGCCCTCGGGCTCTCGGTCGCCTCCGGTCTGGTGCTGGCGCTGCACTTCGGGCTGTGGCTGCCGAGCCTCACCATGACCTCGGTGGCGTCCTCCACGGCGCTCGGCACGACCACGCCGGTGTGGACCACCCTGTTCCTGCTGATGCGCGGTCACCGCCCGCCCCGGATGGTGTGGCTGGGCTCGGCGCTCGCGGTCGCCGGCGTGGTGCTGCTGACCGGCGTCGACCTGTCGATGTCGCCGCGCGCCCTGGCCGGGGACGCGCTGGCGCTGGGCGGTGGCATCGCGGCGGCCGGTTACGTCCTGCTCGGCGCGGAGGTGCGACGGACCGTCAGCACGACCGCGTACACCTATGTCTGCTACTCCACCACGGCCGTGGCCCTGCTGGCCGTCTGCCTGGCCTCGGGCTCGGCGCTCGGCGGTTACGACGGCGGCACCTGGGCCAAGCTCATCGCCCTGACCGTGGCCGCGCAGCTGCTCGGCCACAGCCTGCTCAACCGTGTGGTGCGCGGGCTCGGGGCGTCGACCACGTCCACCGCGATCCTGCTGGAGACGCCGGGCGCCGCCCTGGTGGCGGCAATCTGGCTGGGCCAGACCCCGCCCGCGGCGGCCTACCCGGCGCTCCTGGTGATCCTCGCCGGACTGGCCCTGGTGATCCTGGCGGACCGCAGGAAGGCCGGTTAGGGCCTGCCCTACAGCCAGCCGTTGCGGCGCAGGATGCGGTGGATGGCGAAGCAGATCCCGCCGATGGCGACCAGCACCATCGGGTAGCCGAACCTCCAGCGCAGCTCGGGCATGTAGTCGAAGTTCATCCCGTAGACACCGCAGATCATGGTCGGGACGGCGATGATCGCCGCCCACGAGGTGATCTTGCGCATGTCCTCGTTCTGCGCGACGGCCGCCTGGGCGAGGTTGGCCTGAAGGATCGAGTTGAGCAGGTCGTCGAAGCCGACGACCATCTCGTGGACGCGGGCGACGTGGTCGGCGACGTCCCGGAAGTACTTCTGGATCTCCGGGTCCACCACGCGCATCGGCCGCTCGCTGAGCATCTGCATCGGGCGCAGCAGCGGGGAGACCGCCCGCTTGAACTCCAGCACCTCGCGCTTGAGCTGGTAGATGCGCCCGGCGTCGGTGGCACGCGGGGACTTGCCCTGGGCGGAGAAGACGTCGATCTCCACCTCGTCGATGTCGTCCTGGACGGCCTCGCTGACGGCCAGGTAGTCGTCGACGACCTGGTCGGCGATGGCGTGCAGCACCGCGGAGGGGCCCTTGGCGAGCAGCTCGGGGTCGTCCTCGAGACGGTGCCGCAGGGCGCGCAGCGAGCCGTGGCCGCCGTGCCGGACGGTGATGACGAAGTGCCGGCCGGTGAAGACCATCACCTCGCCGCTCTCCACCACCTCGCTGGTGGCGGTGAGTTCGGCGTGCTCGACGTAGCGGATGGTCTTGAAGACCATGAAGAGCGTGTCGTCGTAACGCTCCAGCTTGGGCCGCTGGTGGGCGTGGACGGCGTCCTCCACGGCCAGCGGGTGCAGCCCGAACACCTCGGCGATCTCCGCGAACTCCCGCTCCGACGGCTCGTGCAGGCCGATCCAGACGAAGCCCTCGTCGCCGCCGCACACCTTCTCCAGGGCCTCGCGCGGCGAGATGTGGTCGCTGCCTCGGCGCCCGTCCCGGTAGACGGCGCAGTCCACGACCGAGCTGGGCATGGCCGACGAGGTGCGGGAGCGGTCCGGGCCGTAGTCGTATGACGTGCTGCTCTTGCGCAGGGCGGGGCGGACGACTGCGCGCAGGTCGCGGATCATCGACATGGCAAGCTCCTTCACGGACTGGCCGGGCTGAAATGCGGATCAGGGCAGGGGTGATCACCGTTGATCACTGCGCAGTTCAGGGAGCTCTTCCGGAAGCGGCAGGGTGACCCGGACAGGTCTCGGGAGCGGGCACGCGGTGATGTCACGCGATCGCGCTCGCGGAAATTTCCGGGGTTCCCCGGCGGTTCCGTGGTTCTTTGGTTTCACGCCCGGACGACCGGGTACGGAACGCTGGGGATCAGGAGGGTTGCCGGGCGGAAGAGCTGCCGGTACTGCACGGTCGACTAGGATCCATTGCAGCCCCACCTCCTCCGGCCGATCCCCGCTGGGGGAAGACGTGTACGCCTCAAGGGGCGTAGCCGACGGCCCACCTTATCAGGCGGCCCTGGAGCGAAGCCGCGGCTTTGCACGTTCCATACGCGCTCTATGCTCACTCCATGGTCGACGTACTGGGGTTGGTGGAGACGCGGCTGCGCATGGCCTTCGGCGAACCGGACGCCCGCGCCGCGGTCACCTTCCTGGGCACCGAGCGGATCGAGGTCCTGCGCTTCCGCGACGGTGAGCTGCTGCGCTACGTGACCCTCGGCATGTCGCGCGCGCCGATGAACGACCCCGTCACCGTCGTCGCGGACCCCGTGCGCGGTCCGCGCGCGGAACTCGTGCTCACCCTTCGCGGCGGGCGCGGCGCCGACACCGACAAGGTCCTGCGGCCGCTCGCCGTGCTGGCCGCCAGTCCTCAGGTCGAGGGCGTCGTCGTCACACCGGGGAACTCGCTGGACGTGGGCGAACCGCTGTGGCCCGGGGCGGCGTTCTCGGCCGTCCTGGTCGCCGAGCCCGGCGGTCTCGTGGAGGACCTGGAACTCGACGACCCGATGGACCCGGTCCGCTTCTTCCCGCTGCTGCCGATGACGGCCAACGAGGCCGCCTGGAAGCGGGTGCGGGGTGCCGGGGCGCTCCAGGAGCGCTGGCTGCAGGCCGGGACCGACCTGCGTGACCCCCTGCGCGCGGCGGTCGCGCTGACGGACTGAGCCCCAAAGGTCCGTGACACCCCCTCAGGCGGGCCCGGCGGACCCTCCGCCGGGCTGGGAGTGGCCGGTGGGGGAGGTGTGCCGTACGACGGCGCCACGCGCCGAACCCGGACGGGTGATCGTCCTTGACGCGGGCACGCCGCCGGAGGACCGTGGGGCGTTATGAGGGGCGAACCCAGTTGCCCGAAGTGCGGTGGCCGGGTCCGAGCGCCCGGGCTCTTCGCCGACTCCTGGCAGTGCGACGAGCACGGCGCCGTGTACCCGTTGCAGCCTGTCGTGCCGCCGAGTGTGGAAGCCCTCGGCGTGGTCGTGAGCCGGTCGCGCGTCCCGGTGTGGATGCCCTGGCCGCTGCCCGTCGGCTGGCTGTTCACCGGGGTCGCGTCCGCGGGGGACGACCGCAGCGGCGGACGGGCCACGGCGGTGGCGTGCTCGGGTCCGGGGCCGCTCGGCGGGCAGGGCGAGATGGTGCTGGTGGCGGAGGAGCTCGGGGTCGGGCTCGGGGCGAGGTTCGCCGGGATCCCGGGGCCGGACCCCGGACCGGCGATGTGCCTCGGCAAGCCGCCGGCCGCCAAGGTGATCGCGGCCGGGAGGCCGACCGGCCTGTGGCACGTGAACGGGACACCACCGGACCGCGCGGTCTTCGCGGGGGAGTCGTTCGGGCTCTGGCTGTGGGCGATCGTGTGGCCGGAGGAGTCGGGCCTGCTCATGTACGACGAGCTGATACTGACCGATCTCCGCGAGGCCGGCGCCGAAGTCGATCTCGTACCGTGCGGGGCGCTCTCCCCTCGCTTGCTCTCCTGAGATTCAGAGGTTGGCCGGGCAGTTATCCTGGTAATCGCAACCCCTGAATCCGTCCGAGCACCGAGCGCCTGGAGTGACCTGAGTGCGAATCGACCTGCACGCCCACTCCACCGCCTCCGACGGCACGGACACCCCCGCGGAGCTGGTGCGCGCCGCGGGCGCGGCCGGGCTGGACGTCGTCGCCCTCACCGACCACGACACGGTCGGCGGCTACGCCGAGGCCGAGAAGGCGCTGGCCGAACTGCGTGCCGCGGGCGCCGCGGCCCCCGTCCTGGTCACCGGCGCCGAACTCTCCTGCCGCATCGACGGGGTGAGCCTGCACATGCTCGCCTACCTCTTCGACCCGCAGGAACCGGAGCTCCACCGGGAGCGCGAGCTCGTACGCGACGACCGGCTGCCCCGCGCGCGGGCCATGGTCGCCCGGCTCCGCGAGAGCGGTGTGCCGGTGACCTGGGACCGCGTGGCCGAGATCGCCGGCGACGGTGCCGTGGGCCGGCCGCACATCGCCCAGGCGCTGATCGAGGCGGGGCTGGTGGACAGCATCGCCGAGGCGTTCACACCCGAGTGGATCGGGCCGGGCGGCCGCGCCTACGTCGGGAAGCACGAACTCGACCCCTTCGAGGCGGTCCGGCTCGTGAGGAACGCGGGCGGGGTGACGGTCTTCGCCCATCCCGCCGCCGTCAAGCGCGGCACCTGCGTGCCCGAGAGCGTCATCCACGACCTGGCCGCGGCCGGGCTGGACGGCATCGAGGTGGACCACATGGACCACGACGAGCCCACCCGCGCCCATCTGCGCGCCCTCGCCGCGGAGCTGGGACTGCTCACCACCGGGTCCAGCGACTACCACGGCACCCGCAAGACCGTCCGGCTCGGCGAGTACACCACCGACCCCGAGGTCTACCGGGAGATCGTCCGCCGGGCCACCGGCGCGGCGCCCATCACCCCGTGATCCCCTGACGTTACGACCTTCTGCCCCCCTGCCCCTGTCACCCGCACCACCGCTAGGCCCATGGATCTCTTCTCCCTCACCCTGTTCGGCTCGGTCTTCGTCACACTCTTCGTGATCATGGACCCGCCCGGGATCACCCCGATCTTCCTCGCCCTCACCTCCGGCCGCGCGGCCAAGGTCCAGCGCCGCATGGCCTGGCAGGCCGCCACCGTCGCGCTGGGCGTCATCACCGTCTTCGGCATCTGCGGCCAGCAGATCCTCGACTACCTGCACGTCTCGGTGCCGGCCCTGATGATCGCCGGAGGTCTGCTGCTGCTGCTCATCGCCCTCGACCTGCTCACCGGCAAGGCGGACGAGCCCACCCAGACCAAGGACGTCAACGTCGCGCTGGTGCCGCTGGGCATGCCCCTGCTCGCCGGACCGGGCGCGATCGTCACGGTGATCCTCGCGGTGCAGCGCGCGCACGGGCTCGGGCAGCAGCTGTCGGTGTGGATCGCCATCGCCGCGATGCACGTGGTGCTCTGGCTGACGATGCGTTACTCGCTGGTGATCATCCGTCTGATCAAGGACGGCGGTGTGGTGCTGGTCACCCGGCTCTCCGGCATGCTGCTCTCGGCGATCGCGGTGCAGCAGGTCGCCAACGGGGTCTTCGGCTTCATCCGCGGCGAGGGCTGACGGACCGTCGGCGGAATCCGGACGCGACAAGGGCCCCGTACCGTGGTGTACGGGGCCCTTCGCGTTCATGGCGTACGGCCGTGCGGCCGCGCCGGGGTGACGGAGCCTTACTGAGCGGGGCGGATGTAGATGCGCTGGCCGATCGCGGCGGCCTGCTGGACGATCTGGTCGACGGAGGCGGCGTCCACGACCGTGCAGTCGACGGCGCGGCCGTCCTGGTCGTTGAGGCGCATGATCTCGAAGCGCATGGTGTTCACGGCTTCTCCCTTCGCGTCCGGGCACTCCTCCATTGGAGTACGGGGCTGCTTCGCAGCCGTTACCTGCCGGGGTCATTCATGTATCAACAACAGTTGCCCCTGCGAAAACCTTCCCTGTCCTAAAGAAAATTTTTCCCACGCATCTACCGGCGGGTAGCCACCGGTACCGGCGGTCCTGGTTCCGGTTGTGTGTGCGGACGGAAGCGCCGGACAATGTGATCTCTATGAACGACGACGCCCTTTCCGCCATCGCCGCCGGCATCGAGCGCACGAACGAGCTCCTGCAGCGGGTGCTCGCCGAGGTCGCCACGACCCCGGCGACCCACGCCGTGTTCGTGGACGCCGGATACGTGTACGCCGCGGCCGGTCGGCTCGTCGCGGGCACCGAGGACCGAAGGGCCTTCGAACTCGACGCCGAGGGCATCATCGAGGCCTTCATCGACCGGGCCCGCACCCTCTTCGCCGACAGCCGCCTGCTGCGGGTCTACTGGTACGACGGGGCCCGCCGCCGCATCCACACCGCAGAACAGGAACGCATCGCCGAGCTCCCCGACGTCAAGGTCCGGCTCGGCAACCTCAACGCCAGCCGCCAGCAGAAGGGCGTCGACTCCCTGATCCGCAGCGACCTGGAGTCACTGGCCCGGCACCGCGCCATCAGCGACGCCGTCCTCATCGGCGGCGACGAGGACCTGGTGTCCGCGGTCGAGGCCGCCCAGGGCTACGGCGCCCGCGTCCACCTGTGGGGCATCGAGGCCGCCGACGGCCGCAACCAGGCCGACCCACTGCTGTGGGAGGTCGACAGCCTGCGCACCCTCGACCTGGACTTCTGCAAGTCGTACATCACCCGGCGCACCACCCCCGTCTACGGCGACGCACCGATCCCCACCGGGCCCATCCCGAGCCGCGAGGACGTGCACTTCGTCGGGGCCCGGGTCGCCTCGCAGTGGCTGGCGACCCGAGGCCGCGACTCCCTGGCCGAGCTGCTGCCCGGCCACCCGTACCTGCCGCCCGCCTTCGACCAGGAGCTCCTCGTCGAGGCCGAGGGCATGCTCAACATCTCGCTGCGCGGCCACGCCGATCTGCGGCGCGTGCTGCGCGACGGCTTCTGGGAGCACCTGCAGGCGCGCCTGTAGGTCCCGCAGGGCCCCTTCGGGCGCTCTCAGGCCCCGGGACCGGCACCGCCCCAGAAGCCGGCGAGGGCCCGCGCGGTGGGGGCCGGCCGCTCGGCGTTGGGGGAGTGCTCGGCCCCCTCGACGACCACCCGGCGCGCCCCGAGGCGCTCGGCCATCGCGTCCAGCCACGGGACGGGCCACGCGTAGTCCACCGCGCCCGAGAGCACCAGCTTCGGCAGCGGCACCGGCGCCAGCTCCGCCACCCGGTCCGGCTCGTCGATCAGCTGCCGGCCGGTGACGATCAGCTGCTCGGGCACCGTCGCCAGCCAGCGGCGGTGCAGGAACTCCTCGACCGCGCCCGCGGCGTTCGCCGTGCCCTCGAGGTCCTCGGCGTCCAGCTCGCGCATCGCGTGCCACACGCTCTCCATGTCCATCGCCGACAGGGCCTCCACCAGCAGCTTCGTACGGGCCTGCTGCGCGGCTTCGATGGCGGCCGGGCCGGAGCTCATGAGGGTGAGGGACGCCCAGGGCAGGGCGGCGCCCTCGTCGTGCGCGGCCAGGACGGCGGCGCGGACGACCAGGCCGCCCATCGAGTGCCCCAGCAGGTGCACCGGCTCGCCGGCCGCGGTGGCCAGCGCGGCGGTCTGAGCGACCACGTCGGCGGCCAGCTCGGCCTGTGCGTACGCCGCCTCGTCCCGCGGGCCGGGCGACTGGTGCTGGCCCCGGCCGTCCACGGCGACCGTGCGGTAGCCGGCGGCGGCGAGCGGTTCCAGCAGCGCGAGGAAGTCCTCCTTGCTACCGGTGAACCCGGGCACCAGCAGCGCGGTGCCGCGCCGCGGCGTGCCGGCCGGCGGGACGGCGTCCAGCACGGCGAAGACGCCGCGGGCCGTCTCCAGGGGGTACGCGGTGGCGTTCTCGGGCAGCGTCAGGAAGGGCGGTCGGCTCATGGGGCGAGGCTAGCCGGGCCGGGTTGCCCCCACACGACGCGATCCCCAACCCCGGGCGCCGCGCGGACGGAACGCCGACGGCCGGGCACCCCCGTCAGGGGCGCCCGGCCGTCGGCGGTACGGCTACGGCGTCAGCCGGTGGCCTCGTCGGCGGGCTTGGCCGCCCGCGTGCGGCGACGGCGGCGGACGGTCTTGGCCGCGCCCTCGCCCTCCGCGGGTGCGGCTTCCGGGGCCGCGGCCTCGGCAGCGGCCGGAGCCTCGGCGCCGGTGCCGGCGGACCGGGTGCGGCGACGGCGCGGGGCCGGGACCTCCTCGGTCACCGGGGCGTCCGCCACGGTCTCGGTGCCGGCGGCGCCCGTGGTGCCCGCGGCCGCCGCACGGGTGCGACGCCGACGGCGCGGGGCCGGAGCCTCCGTGGCCGGAGCCTCGGCGGTCTCCACGGCCGCCTCCGCCCCGGCGGGTGCCTCGCCGACCGACTGCCCGCCGCGGGTGCGGCGGCGCTGGCGCGGCGTACGGGTACGCGCCGGACGCTCCTCCGTCTCGGTGGAGGCGGCGGGGCCGGACTTGCGGCCGCCACGGCCACGGCCACGGCCGCCGGTCTCGCCGAGGTCCTCGATCTCCTCCGCGTCGAGCCCGGCACGGGTGCGCTCCGCACGCGGCAGCACGCCCTTGGTGCCCTCGGGGATGCCGAGCAGCTCGTAGAGGTGGGCCGAGGTGGAGTAGGTCTCCTCCGGCTCGTTGAACGGCAGGTCCAGCGCCTTGTTGATCAGCTGCCAGCGCGGGATGTCGTCCCAGTCGACCAGCGTGATCGCCGTGCCGGACGCACCCGCGCGGCCGGTGCGGCCGATGCGGTGGAGGTAGGTCTTCTCGTCCTCCGGCGTCTGGTAGTTGATCACGTGCGTGACGCCCTCGACATCGATGCCGCGGGCGGCGACGTCGGTGCAGACCAGGACGTCGACCTTGCCGTTGCGGAAGGCGCGCAGCGCCTGCTCGCGGGCACCCTGGCCGAGGTCGCCGTGGACGGCGCCGGAGGCGAAGCCGCGCTGCTCCAGTTGCTCCGCGAGGTCGGCGGCCGTGCGCTTGGTACGGCAGAAGATCATCGCCAGGCCGCGGCCGTCGGCCTGCAGCACCCGGGAGACGAGCTCCGGCTTGTCCAGCGAGTGGGCGCGGAAGATGTGCTGGGTGATGTTGGCGACGGTCGCGCCCTCGTCGTCCGGCGAGGTGGCCCGGATGTGCGTGGGCTGCGACATGTAGCGGCGGGCGAGGCCGATGACGGCGCCCGGCATCGTCGCGGAGAACAGCATCGTCTGCCGCTTGGCCGGCAGCATCTCGATGATCTTCTCGACGTCGGGCAGGAAGCCCAGGTCGAGCATCTCGTCGGCCTCGTCGAGGACGAGCGCGCGGACGTTGCGGAGGTTGAGCTTCTTCTGGCCCGCGAGGTCGAGCAGCCGGCCCGGGGTGCCGACGACCACGTCGACGCCCTTCTTCAGGGCCTCGACCTGCGGCTCGTACGCGCGGCCGCCGTAGATCGCCAGAACGCGGACGTTGCGCACCTTGCCCGCGGTCAGCAGGTCGTTGCTGACCTGCGTGCACAGCTCACGGGTGGGGACGATGATCAGGGCCTGCGGCCCGTCGACGAGGTCCTCGGGCCTGGCACGCCCGGCCTCGACGTCGACCGGGACGACGACCCGCTCCAGGAGCGGGAGGCCGAAGCCCAGGGTCTTGCCGGTACCGGTCTTGGCCTGGCCGATGACGTCGTTGCCCGCGAGGGCGACGGGAAGCGTCATCTCCTGGATCGGGAAGGGAGTGATGATGCCGACGGCCTCGAGGGCCTCGGCGGTCTCGGGGAGGATCCCCAGATCGCGGAAAGTCGTGGTGGTGGTCAGGATGCTGCCTCTTCTATTGGGACGCGGCGCCGAGCGGTTTCCGGGGAGGGTCGGGCGCAAGGAACTGCGCTGACCGCGGAGTGTCGTCCGGCCGTAGTTGGCCGAGGTGCGCGGGACCACTGCCCTCGTGCGCGCCGCGAAGCTGTCCCCTCCCCACGTGAGGAGGGCGGTCGGTAGGAGCCGATCGGGCCACCGACCGGGCATCCATTCATGCGCGACCCGCCGGGTCACCTGGCGGGTCCATATCACTGTACCCCGGAATCACGCACCCGCGGAGGATGGATTTTCCGGTACGTGGGACAGGTCACCCCGCGGCTCCCGCGCGGCGGGCCGCACGGGATGGTTGCCGCACCGGTGGGGTTGGCTATTGTGCGCAGCATGGAGACGCCTGACACCCCCGCCGACACCCCCGCCGAGACGACCATCGCCGCCAAGGACTGGGCCGCGGCCTCCGCGGAGCCGCAGTACCGCGCGGCGGTCGTGGACCTGCTCGGGGCCCTCGCGTACGGCGAACTGGCCGCCTTCGAGCGGCTCGCGGAGGACGCGAAGCTCGCGCCGTCCCTGGAGGACAAGGCGGAGCTCGCGGCGATGGCGTCCGCCGAGTTCCACCACTTCGAGCAGCTCCGCGCGCGGCTCACCACCATCGAGGCGGACCCGACCGCGGCGATGGAGCCCTTCGCCGCCGCACTCGACGAGTTCCACCGCCAGACCGCCCCGTCGGACTGGCTGGAGGGCCTGGTCAAGGCGTACGTCGGCGACTCCATCGCGTCGGACTTCTACCGCGAGGTCGCCGCCCGGCTCGACACCGACACCCGCGAACTGGTGCTGGGGGTGCTGGACGACACCGGCCACGCCTCCTTCGCGGTGGAGAAGGTGCGCTCCGCCATCGAGGCCGAGCCCCGGGTCGGCGGGCGGCTCGCGCTGTGGGCGCGGCGGCTGATGGGCGAGGCGCTGTCGCAGGCGCAGCGGGTCGTGGCGGACCGGGACGCGCTCAGCACGATGCTCGTCGGCGGGGTCGCCGACGGCTTCGACCTCGCGGAGGTCGGCCGGATGTTCACCCGGATCACCGAGGCCCACACCAAGCGGATGGCGGCGCTGGGCCTGTCCGCCTGAGCGGACCGCGCGGCTCAGGCCGTGCGCGGCGAGGACCGGCGGGTGCTCCGCGGCGGGCGCACCAGCAGCGAGAGCAGGACGGCGGCCACCCCCACCGACACGGCGAGGTTGATCAGGAACCGGTCGGAACCGAGGACGGTACGGGTGATGAGGCCGCCGAGCACGGCGGCGACGGCTCCCGTGGCGAGCACGAGCGTCGCCGCGGGAAGGCGCCGGCGGGGGAGCAACCGTGTGGCGGCATACGCGACGGACAGTCCGACGGCGGCGAACGCGAGCGCTTCCCACATCATCGTGCGGCCCCTCCCGGAGACTTCGGTCGCACGGGTCCTACCCCGCGGGTCCGGCCGGCGAAACGGCGGGTCACCCCATTCGGGGGTGACCCGCCGTACGCCCTCCCGACACGGGAGCAGCCAGGCTGTGTCTGTGGCTGTGGCCTAGAGCTGGGCGCCGAAGCCGACCCGGCGCGTCGCCGGCTCGCCGATCTCCACGTAGGCCAGCCGGTCGGCCGGCACGAGCACGCGCTTGCCGTGCTCGTCGGTGAGGCTGAGCAGCTTGCCGGTGCCCGTCAGCGCCTCGGAGACGGCCTTCTCGACCTCCTCGGCCGTCTGCGCGCTCTCGATGATGATCTCGCGCGGCGCGTGCTGCACGCCGATCTTGACCTCCACGGCTTTTGTCCCTCCGAACGGTCTGCGGTGTGCGCGGTTGAAAATCGCGCCGTACGCAGGACACATTAGCCGCGCCCGGCACCGGGACACCGGCGGACGGGCACGCCCAGAGCGAACACCCGACGGGACGTCGTCAGTGCTCGGAGCCGTGCAGCGGGAAGCCCGCGATGCCGCGCCAGGCCAGGGAGGTCAGCAACTGCACCGCGGTGTCGCGGGGCATGGAGCTGCCGCTGGAGAGCCAGTAGCGGGCCACGACCTGCGAGACGCCGCCGAGGCCGACGGCGAGCAGCATGGACTGCTCGGTGGTCAGCCCCGTGTCCTCGGCGATGACCTCGCTGATCGCCTCGGCGCACTGCAGCGCGACCTTGTCGACGCGCTCGCGGACCGCCGGCTCGTTGGTGAGGTCGGACTCGAAGACCAGGCGGAAGGCGCCGCCCTCGTCCTCCACGTACGCGAAGTACGCGTCCATGGTCGCCGCCACCCGCTGCTTGTTGTCGGTGGTGGAGGCCAGCGCGGTGCGCACCGCGTCCAGCAGTGCCTCGCAGTGCTGGTCCAGCAGGGCCAGGTAGAGCTCGAGCTTGCCGGGGAAGTGCTGGTAGAGCACGGGCTTGCTGACGCCCGCACGCTCCGCGATGTCGTCCATCGCGGCGGCGTGGTAACCCTGGGCGACGAACACCTCCTGAGCCGCGCCCAGCAGCTGGTTCCTCCGGGCCCGGCGCGGCAGGCGTGTGCCGCGAGGGCGCGCCTCAGTGTGCTCGATGGCTGTCACGCCGCCTCCCAAGTGATGTTCGTTCTGCGCTGCGGGTGCCATCGTACTTTTCGGTAGCGGGGGCATGCGCTGTGCGAACGCACATTCTCACCAAGTGGAACTCAGCGATAGTCGTCCTCGTCGAGTTCCACCACCCTGTGCTGCTCGGCCACGTCCGCCGGATCGGCGTCGTCAGGGCGTTCGGTGATCGGGACATCGCGGTGCTGCAGCAGTTCGAGGTGCTGTTCGGCGATGTCCGCCTCGGGGGCCTCGATATCGGCCTCGGCGTCCTCCAGGTCGTCGATGACGTCGTCGTCGAAGGCATCGATGTCGTCGGACACGGGCACCTCCCGATTCCTCTGGTCGTGCGCTGCCGTCCCCCGCTGCTACCCACTGTCCCCCTCTTTCCCCTTTTGCGAGCGTAGGAGACAGGGACGGGGTGTGCAGAGTGACGGGAGAGGCGGAAAATCCCCACGACGCGTGTGAGTGCGAACACACGAGCCCACGCGTGATCACCTCGTAACATTGCCCCATGTCCTCGACGGAGTCTTCCGAAGCCGCACTCGCCGCCGTGCCCGTACCGCCTTCGGGAGCCGGGGCCGGGGACGGGGAGACGGTGCGGACCGTGGCCCTGCCAGGGCGGACGCTGACCGTACGATCGCGGGCGGAGCAGGCCGGAGGGCTGCCGCCCGCGCTCTTCGTTCACGGCCTGGGCGGGTCCTCCTCCAACTGGTCGGCGCTGATGCGGCTGCTGGCGGACCGGGTGACCTGCGAGGCCCTGGACCTGCCCGGTTTCGGGTATTCGCCGCCGCCGGACGACGGCAACTACTCGATCGGGGGGCACGCGCGCGCCGTCGTGCGCCTGCTGGAGGCTTCCGGGCGCGGGCCCGTGCACCTCTTCGGCAACTCGCTGGGTGGAGCCGTCGTCACCAAGGTCGCCGCGGCCCGGCCCGACCTGGTCCGCACCCTGACGCTGATCTCGCCGGCGCTGCCGGAGGTGCCGCCCCGGCGCGGCGCGTGGCCGACCGCACTCCTCGGGGTGCCGGGCGCCACCGCGGTGGTGACCCGTGCGACCCGCGACTGGTCCGCGGAGCGGCGCACCAAGCAGTTGCTGGACCTCTGCTACGGCGACCCGTCGCTGGTCAGCGAGGCGTCCTTCGCCGAGCACGCCACGGAGTACGAGCGCCGGCTGAAACTGCCGTACTTCTGGGACGCGCTGACCCGCTCGGCGCGCGGCATCGTCGACGCCTACACGCTCGGCGGCCAGCACAACCTGTGGCGGCAGGCCGAGCGGGTGCTCGCGCCGACGCTGCTGGTGTACGGCGGCCGGGACAAGCTGATCTCCCCCCGGATGGCGTACCGTGCCGCCCGGACGTTCCGTGACGCGCGGCTGCTGACGCTCCCCGACAGCGGGCACGTCGCGATGATGGAGCACCCCGATGCGGTGGAGCGGGCCTTCCGCGAACTGCTGGACGCCACGGACGCGCGGACGGATCACTGACTTCATGGGCAGGCACAGCGCACCGGGCGGCCGTGACGGCCGCCGCGACGACGTACCGGGCATATCCGGCGGCACCTCGGGCAGCGGCCGCCGCCGGCGTTCCGGCCCGGCGCCGACCCCGCCCCGTACGGGCGGTCCGGGCCCGGCGCCCGGTGGTTCCGCGCCGGGCGGCCGGGACGGCTTCCGGCCCGGCGACCCCGGGCACGGCCACCAGGACGCCCCGGGCCGCGCACACCCCGAGCACCAGGAGCACTCCGCCTGGGGCCGGGCCGGTTCCTGGGCCCCGCCGCGCACGCCGCGCGGCACCCGGCCCGCGGAGCTGGCGGACACCGCGCTCGGCACCGAGTACCCGGAGGACGACGACCCCCTCGACGGGCGCGTCCGCACCGCGCCCCGAATATCCGGCTTCCCGCGCCAGCGCCGGGCGCCCGGCGCGGGGGCCCGGAACATCCCCGGCCCGCGGCAGGACTTCGTCGAGGCCTTCGACGCTCCCTCCGCCTCCGCCCCTTCCGCCGCCACCGGACCCGGGGCACACGTCGAGGGCGCCGGGGAGGGCGGGGAGGGCGGGGAACAACCCGAACAGCCCAAGAAGACCGTCAGGACTCGCGCCCTCAGCGGCGCCGCGGCCGCGGCGGTCGTGACCGTGCTGGCCGTCGTCGTGGCGGGCCAGATGGCCGCCGGGGGTGAGAAGCGTCACTCGTCCGCCGCCGCCGCGGCGCCGGGCGGCAGCCGGGGTGCCGACGACGCCGCGTCCCGCTCCAAGGGCCGGGCGACCCCCTCGCCCTCACCCTCCGCGGTCGCCGCTCCGCTCACCTACGGCCAGGCGATGACCAAGGCCTACCCGCTCGACCAGGACCTGAGCCTGGCCGGGAAGTTCCAGACCGTGGGCGGCGGCGAGAAGGCCCCCGGCAGGGGCACGCTGCTGCGGGTCCGGGTGGACGTCGAGAAGGGCCTGCCGCTGAATGCCCGGCTCTTCGCGGACGCGGTCTACAAGACGCTGAACGACAAGCGGAGTTGGGCCCACGCCGGAGCCCGCACCTTCGAGCGGGTCTCAACGGGCCCGGCCGACATCGTGATCACCCTGGCCAGTCCGGGAACCACGGCCACCTGGTGCGCAAAGTCCGGTCTGGACACGACGGTTGACAACGTGTCATGCGACGCGGCGTCGACTCCGCGGACGATGATCAACGCGTACCGCTGGGCCCAGGGATCGGAGACCTACGGCCAGGACCGGATGCTCGCCTACCGCGAGATGCTGATCAACCACGAGGTCGGGCACCGGCTCGGCTACGGGCATGTGCTCTGTCCCAAGCAGGGCGCCCTCGCCCCGGTCATGATGCAGCAGACCAAGTTCCTCAACTACGGAGGCCTGACCTGCAAGCCCAACGCCTGGCCCTACCCCCGGGGCTAGCTTTTTGACATCGGGCGATTAATCGTTCAATGTTTTCGGCATGCCGCACAGCCCTGCCACAGACGCCGACGCCAGCATCGAGCTGGCGCTCATCGGCGTGGCCGGGCACTGCGTCGCCGACATCCTGTGTCGCCGTTCCACGGTGCCGGGCGCGTAGAGGGCGCATCTCCCCTCGCCCCGGTCCTCTCCGACCCGTGGGCGCGCGTCTCGACGTTTGATCGATCCTTCACGGTCCCCTTCGCGGGGTCCGTCGCCGCTGCCTGCGGGTCTTCATCAGCCCCGCCTTCTTCTCCATCTCGCAGCCGCGAAAGGGATCTTCGATGTCTCACCTGTCCGTCACACCCCGCCGCCTCGCAGCGGCCGCCGTCGTCCTGGCGATCACCGGCGGCGCCGCCGCGTGCGGCCCGGAGGACAGCGGGGCCAAGGCGGCCGGCGGCAAGCCCGCCAAGGGCGGCACGCTCTACGTCCTCAACCAGGCCCCGCAGGAGGACTTCGACCCGGCGCGGCTCTACACCTCCGGCGGCGGCAACGTCCCCGGCCTGGTCTTCCGCACGCTGACGACCCGCAACCGCGAGAACGGCGCGGACGGCGCGAAGGTCGTCCCCGACCTGGCCACCGACACCGGTACGCCCAACAAGGACGCCACCGTCTGGACGTACCACCTCAAGGACGGCCTGAAGTACGAGGACGGCAGCGCGATCACCACGGCCGACATCAAGTACGGCATCGAGCGCTCCTTCGCCGCCGAACTGTCCGGCGGCGCCCCCTACCTGCGCGACTGGCTGGTCGGCGGCAAGGAGTACCAGGGCCCGTACAAGGACAAGGGCGGCCTGGCCTCCATCGAGACCCCGGACGCGAAGACCATCGTCTTCCACCTGAACAAGCCCGAGGGCGACTTCCCGTTCCTGGCCACCCAGACCTCCTTCGCCCCCGTGCCGAAGGCGAAGGACACCGGCACCAAGTACGAGAACCACCCGGTCTCCTCCGGCCCCTACAAGGTCGTCGCCAACGAGAACGACGGCGAGCACCTCGTCCTGGAGCGCAACACCCACTGGGACGCGAAGACCGACGAGGAGCGCAAGGCCTACCCGGACCGCATCGACGTCCGCTCCGGCCTCGACGCCGCCGTGATCAACCAGCGCCTGTCCTCCGGCTCCGGCAAGGACGCGGCCGCCGTCACCACCGACACCAACCTCACCGCCGCCGAACTCGCCAAGATCACCGGCGACAAGGAGCTCGCGGGCCGCGTCGGCACCGGCCACTTCGGCTACACCGACTACATCTCCTTCAACCCCAAGGTGAAGCCCTTCGACGACCCCAAGGTGCGCCAGGCCATCTCCTACGCGGTCGACCGCAGCACCGTCGTCAACGCCCTCGGCGGCTCCTCCCTCGCCGAGCCCGCCACCACCTTCCTGCCCGCGCAGGAGTCCTTCGGCTACACCCCGTACGACGCGTTCCCGGCCGGCAAGAGCGGCGACGCCGCCAAGGCGAAGGAGCTGCTGAAGGAGGCCGGTCACCCGAAGGGTCTGACCGTCACGCTGACCCACGACAGCAGCGGCGGCGACGAGCAGGGCCCCGAGGTCGCCACCGCCCTGCAGGACGCCCTGAAGAAGGCCGGCATCACCGTCAAGCTGCAGGGCCTTGAGTCCAGCGCTTACAGCGAGAAGATCCACGGCGTCAAGACCGAGCCGGGCTTCTTCCTCGCCGGCTGGGGCGCCGACTGGCCGTCCGGCGGGCCCTTCCTGGCACCGATCTTCGACGGCCGGCAGATCGTCGAGGACGGCTACAACTTCAACAACGCGCAGCTCGACGACCCGGCGGTGAACCAGGAGATCGACGAGATCAACAAGCTCACCGACCTCAAGGCCGCCGCCGTCCGCTGGGGCGCCCTCGACAAGAAGATCGGCGAGCAGGCGCTGACCGTGCCGCTGGTCCACCCCGTCTACAAGCGCCTGTACGGCAAGGACGTCAAGAACGTCGTCATCAGCGACTGGACCGGCGTCCTCGACGTCTCGCAGGTCTCGGTCAAGTGACCACGACCGACGTGCTCGCCGCGCCCGGCAGCTCTGGCGGCGGCTGCGCGCCCAGCGCGCCGCCCTCGCCGGCGTCGCCGTGATCGTCCTGCTCGTCCTGGTGGCCCTCGCCGCCCCGCTGCTCGCGGCCCTGGAGGGCCAGGACCCGGACGCGTACCACGCCTCCGCCGTCGACTCCGCCCTCGGCGGCGTCCCGACCGGCTCCTTCGGCGGTGTGAGCGCCGACCACTGGCTCGGCGTCGAACCCGGCACCGGGCGCGACCTGTTCGCCCGCCTCGTGTACGGCGCGCGGATCTCGCTCGGCATCGGCCTCGCCGCCACCGTCGTGCAGGTCGTCCTCGGGGTCGCCGTCGGCCTGGCCGCCGGACTCGGCAACCGCTTCCTGGACAACCTGCTCAGCCGGACCACCGACGTCATGCTGGCGCTGCCCTCCCTGGTCTTCGCCATCGCGCTGCTGGCGATCGTCCCCGCCGGCTTCCCGCGGCCGGTGCTGCTGGTCCTCGTCCTCGGCCTGCTCGGCTGGGGCGGCACCTCGCGCATCGTCCGGGCCCAGACCCTGAGCCTGAAGTCCCTCGACTACGTGGCCGCCGCCCGGCTCGGCGGCGCCGGACGGTGGCGGATCGCCCGCCGCGAACTGCTGCCGTCGCTGGCCGCGCCCGTGGTGACCTACAGTGCGCTGCTGGTGCCCTCCAACATCGCCTCCGAGGCGGGACTGTCCTTCCTCGGCATCGGCGTCAAGCCGCCCACGCCCTCCTGGGGACAGATGCTCTCCTCCGCGACCACCTGGTACCAGGCCGATCCGACGTACGTGCTGCTGCCCGCCGGCCTGATCTTCGTCACCGTCCTCGCCTTCACCGCGCTCGGCGACGGTGTGCGCACCGCCCTCGACCCGCGGGCGGGCAGCCGCCTGCGGGCCGTGTCCCGCAGGCGGAAGGAGGCGCGGCCATGACGCTCCTCACCCGCTTCGCACTCCGCCGCCTGCTGGCCGCCCTGCTGGTGCTCCTCGTGCTGAGCATCGCGGTCTACGCGCTCTTCTACGTCCTTCCCGGCGACCCGGCCCGGCTGGCCTGCGGGCCCAAGTGCACCGCCGACCAGGTCGCCCAGGTCCGCACCCAGCTCGGCCTCGACGACCCGGCCCTCGCGCAGTACGCCCACTTCCTGCACGGCCTGTTCGCCGGTACCGACATCAGCACCGGCGTCGGCACCGAGCACTGCGGCGCCCCGTGCCTGGGCTTCTCGTACCAGAACGGCGAGCAGGTCACCTCCCTGCTCGCGCAGCGGCTGCCGGCCACCGCCTCGCTCTCGCTGGGCGCGATGGTGCTGTGGCTGGTCATCGGGGTCGGCACCGGTGTGCTCTCGGCGCTGCGCCACGGCGGGCTCACCGAGCGGCTGCTGACCGCGGTCACCCTCGCGGGCAACGCCGTGCCCGTCTTCATCATCGGCATCCTGCTGATGCTGCTGTTCGTCTCGGTGCTGGGCTGGCTGCCCTTCCCCTCCTACGTCCCGCTGACCGAGGACCCCGAGCAGTGGGCCTGGAACCTGGTGCTGCCCTGGCTCTCCCTGGCCATCCTGGAGAGCGCCAAGTACGCCCGGCTGACCCGCAGTTCGATGCTCGACACGCTCTCCGAGGACCATGTGCGCACCTTCCGCGCCTACGGCGTCCGCGAGCGCTCCGTCATCGGACGGCACGCCCTGCGCGGCGCCCTGCCGCCGGTCATCGCGCTGACGGCACTGGACCTCGGGACGATGTTCGGCGGCGCGGTGCTCACCGAGTCGCTCTTCGGCATCCCCGGGCTCGGCAAGAGCCTGGTGGACTCGGTGAAGACCGAGGACCTGCCGGTCGTCGTCGGGCTCGTGCTGGTCACCGGGTTCTTCGTGGTCCTCGCCAACGCCGTCGCGGACGTCCTGTACGCGGTGGCCGACCGACGGGTGGTGCTGGCATGACGTCACCGCTGATCGAGGTCGAGGACCTCACGATCGACTTCCCCACCGGCACGGGCACCGTCCGCGCCGTGGACGGGCTCTCCTTCTCCGTGGAGCAGGGCGGCGCCCTGGGCGTCGTCGGCGAGTCCGGCAGCGGCAAGAGCGCCACCGCCTTCACCCTGCTGGGACTGCACCGCGGCAGCGGCGCGCGGATCGGCGGATCGGTGCGGGTGGCCGGCGTCGACGTCCTCAGCGCGGGGGAGAGGGAACTGCGCGGGCTGCGCGGCGGACTGGCGGCGATGGTCTTCCAGGACCCGCTGTCCTCGCTCGACCCGTACTTCGCGATCGGCGACCAGATCGCCGAGGTCTACCGGGTCCACCACCCGAAGGCCTCCCGGCGGGCGGCCCGTGAGCGGGCGGTCGAGGTGCTCGACCGGGTCGGCATCGCCGACGCACCGAGGCGGGCCCGCTTCCGGCCGCACGAGTTCAGCGGCGGCATGCGCCAGCGGGCGCTCATCGCCATGGCGCTCGCCTGCGAGCCGCGGCTGCTCGTCGCCGACGAACCGACGACGGCCCTCGACGTCACCGTGCAGGCGCAGATCCTCGACCTGCTCGGCGAACTGCGGCAGGAGACCGGGATGGGGCTGCTGCTGGTCACCCACGACCTGGGCGTGGTGGCCGGGAGCGTCGACGAGGTGCTGGTGATGAAGGACGGCCGCGCCGTGGAGCGCGGACCGGTCGGCACCGTGCTGGGCGCGCCGCGACAGCCGTACACCCGTGACCTGGTGGCCGCGGTCCCGCGGGTGGGGACGGCGAAGCCGCGCGGCGCCGCCGTGGGCGAGGTCCTCCTCGAAGCCGTCGGCGTACGGCGGGAGTTCGGCCGGCGCGGCTCCCGGGTCGCGGCGGTCGACGGCGTCTCGCTGACCGTGCGCGCGGGCGAGACGCTCGGCGTCGTCGGGGAGAGCGGCAGCGGCAAGACCACGCTGGGGCGGATGCTCGTCGGGCTCCTGGAGCCCACCGGAGGCGAACTGCGGCGCCCGGGCGCGCGCCCCGTCGCGGGCACGCCGGGACTGCAGATGGTCTTCCAGGACCCGGTGTCCTCGCTCAACCCGCGACGCAGCATCGGGGAGTCCATCGCGGACCCGCTGCGCACGGCGGGCGTGCTCGGTGACGCCGCGATCACCGCCCGCGTGCGGGAGCTGCTGGAGCGGGTCGGGCTCGACCCCGACTGGTACCACCGCTATCCGCACGAGTTCAGCGGCGGGCAGCGGCAGCGGGTCGGCATCGCCCGGGCGCTGGCGCCCGAGCCGCGGCTGATCGTCTGCGACGAGCCGGTCTCGGCGCTCGACGTCACGACGCAGGCCCAGGTCATCCGGCTGCTGGGCGAACTGCAGCGCGAGCTGGGACTCGCGCTGGTCTTCATCGCCCACGACCTGGCCGTGGTGCGCCAGGTCAGCGACAACGTCGCGGTGATGCGGGCGGGGCGGATCGTGGAGTACGGGCCCGCCGGCCGGGTCTACGAGGCGCCGGAGCACGAGTACACCAAGGGGCTGCTGGCGGCGGTCCCGGTGCTCGACCCGGACGAGTCCGCCGCCCGCCGCGCCGCCCGCCGGCGCGCCCTGGCGACCACCGGCTGACCCGCCGGGCGCGCCCGGGCCGGTCGGCCGGGCGCGCCCCGGCGTGTCGCTCCGCGCCGCGGCCGCCGCGGAGCCGGATCCCGCGGCGCGTGCCGGACGGCGGGCGATCGGCCGCAAGCCGAAGCCCCGGGGCACTCGCCCCGGGGCTTCCTCGTGACACGGGCCCGCGCGCTTCATGCCGGTCACGGTGACGGGCACCCGCGGTGTCCCCGCGCGAGTGGAACGCGCTCCGCCCGGCCCAGGGCACTGCCCCGGCGAACGTCTACCCGGTCACAACGCACAACGGTGGGGAAAGTTACGTCTCTTCACCCCTTTCGGTGGCACGGCGGACAACCGTCCGCCGTGCCCCCACTTCACCGGAATACGGTCATCGCGCCCGAACAGACCGGTGCCGAGAGGGGGCAGACGTGCGTATCGCATTACTCGCGGAGGGTGGTTATCCGTACGCCCGGGGTGAGGGGGGTGCCTGGGTCGACCGGCTCGTACGCGGGCTCACCGGGCACGAGTTCGCGGTGTACGCGCTCGGCAGGAGCGAACGGGCCGAGGCCGCGGGGATGGTGGCGCTGCCGCCGCAGGTGCGGGACGTGCGCGCGCTGCCGCTGTGGGGGCCCGCGCCGGGGCCCGGGGCCGTGTCCGGCAAGGCGCGCCGCAGGCGGGCGCAGGCGCTGGAGCAGTACCGCGACCTGGTCGGGGTGCTGGCCGGGGACGCCGGGGCCAATGGTGTGGCGGACCGTTTCGCCTCCGCGCTCTACGGCCTCGCCGAACTCGCCCGCGAGGACGGCGGCATCCCGGCGCTGCTCCGCTCCGAGCACGCGGTGCGCGTACTGGAGGAGGTGTGCCGGGCGCCCGGCGCGCGACCCCTCGTCGCGCAGGCCGGGGTGGGGGACCTCCTGCTCGCCGCCGACCAGGTGGAGCGCGTGCTGCGGCCGCTCTCCGCGCCCTGGTACGACGAGTTCGGCGACGCCCTCGCCACCGCCGACCTCTGCCACGCCGTGACGGGCGGCACCGCGCTGCTGCCCGCGCTGCTGGCCAAACGGTTCTTCGGCACGCCGCTGCTGGTGACCGAGTACGGCGTGCGGCTGCGCGAGACCCTGCTGCTGCACCGCGCCGCGGGCCTGTCCGCCCCCGTACGCGCCCTGCTCGCCGCCTTCCACCGCCACCTGGCGGGCGAGGCCTACCGCGGGGCCGCCCTGGTCACCCCCGGCAACGCCCACGCGCGCCGCTGGCAGGAGCACTGCGGCGCCGACCGGGAACGCGTCCGCACGGTCTACCCCGGCTACCAGGGGCCCCTGCCCGAGCCGGCCGCCGAGGCCGAGGGCGGCGACCCCACGCTGGTGTGGGTCGGCCGGGCCGACCCCGGCAAGGACCTGATCGGGCTGCTGCACGCCTTCGGGGAGGTGCGCAAGGAGGAGCCCGGGGCGCGGCTGCGCGTCGTCCGCGCCGGCGAGGGCGACCCCGCGTACCTGGAGCAGTGCCGCTCCCTGGCGGCGCAGCTCTTCCCGGACGAGGCGGCCGACGCCGTCACCGCGGGGGAGAACCCGGTCACCTTCGAGGAGCTCGGCTCGCCGGGCGCCCCGGCGCTGCCCGACGCGTACGCGGCAGGCGACGTGGTCGTCCTCTCCAGCGTCGTCGAGGGATTCCCGGTCACCCTGGTCGAGGCCATGCTCTGCGGCCGGGCCACCGTGTCGACGGAGGCCGGTGCCGTACGGGAGGTCATCGGCGGGACCGGCCTGGTCGTGCCGCCGCGCAACCCGAAGGCGCTCGCCGAGGCCTGCGTCGCCCTGCTGCGCGACCCCGAGCGCCGGCAGCGGCTCGGCGCCGCCGCCCGCGAACGCGCCCTGGAGCTCTTCACCGTCGAGCGGAACCTGGCGGCGTTCCGCGAGATCTACCTCGACCTGGTCGCCCACGCGCCCGGGCGCCACGCCCCGCTGCGCGACCCGGACGGCACCCCCGTCCCCTTCGGCAGGCCCGCCGAGTCCCGTGTCCCCGGCCGCTGGACGGCCGCGCCCGCCTGGGCGCTCGCCGCCCGCGAGCCCGCGTACGCCGGAGCCGAGAGGCGGGAGCGCGCATGAGCCACGTACAGGAGAGCGGCACCGGCGCCCGCAGGGGCGCCCCCCGCAAACGCGGCCCCGCCGACCCCGTCCGCGCCCTGATGCACCGTCACCAGCGGTTGTGCGCCGAGGCCGTGGACCCGCTGGAGATCGTGGCGGGGCTGGAGGCGCAGGGCGTCACCGACCGTGTCGCGGCGGGCTTCCGGCACCGCGACGTCTTCACCCTCGCCGAGGAGCTGTACGCCCGGGTGCCCCGCGCCGGCGCCCCGCCCGCCGCGGGCCGGACCGCGGACCGCCCCGCCCTGCTGCTCACCCTCGCCCCGGGCGCCGTCTGCGCCGCCGCGAGCGGGGCGCTGCGCGTGCTGCCGCCGGTCACGGTGGTCGCCGTGGCCGTGCCGCTGCTGCTGCTCTCGCTCCTCGCCGCCCTGCGCCGCGGACCGCTGAGGGCGCCCTACGGCACGGGCCCGGGCGGCGCGGTGTGGAGCTGCTGGCTGGTGGTCTTCGGGCTGTACGGGCCGCGCGCCGTCGACGGCCTCGCCGGGGGTGCGCTGCCCGCCGCGGACGCCGCCGAGCTCACCGCGCTCGCGCTCTCCCTCGCACCGGCCGCCTGGTGCGCCCACCGCTTCGATGTGCGCTCCAGGGGCCATCTGCTGCGCAGCCGCACCCTGGAGGAGTTCGGCGGCGCGGTACGGCCGCTGCTGGCGGGCACGCTCGCGCTCTTCCTCGCCTGTGCGCTCGCGCTGCTGTGCGCCGCCCGCGCGGTGGCCGGCGCCCCGCTCACGCCCGCCGCGCTGGCCGGTCCCGCCGCGCTCGCCCTGTTGCTGTTCACCGCCCGGCTGCTCGCGGTGCACGGCCACCCGGACCCCGCCGCCATCGGCACCGGGCTCGCCTGCGCCACCGAGGCCGTGGCCCTCGCCGCCGCCCTGCTGGACCGGTTCCCCCTTCCAGCGGGCGCCGTCCCCGCCCTGGCCTGCGGGGGCGCCGCCCTGGCGCTCGCGGCCCACGCCCTGACCACGCTCTCGCGCGCCTCGGCGTACACGGCCGCGGCGGCGCCGCGATGAGCGGGCGGCGGCCGGGCCGGCCCGGCACACCCCACAGTTCCGAAGAAGAAGCCAAGGAGCCACCCACGATGACCCACCCGCATCCCAGGCCACGGCACGCGCAGCGGAGGCGCACGCGATGAGAGTCCTCCTCCTGGGCGCCAACGGATTCGTCGGCCGCCACGTGGCCGAGCGGCTGCTGGCCGACCCCGCCGTGCAGCTGACCGCGCTCGGCCGCAGCGACGACGCCGACGTGCGCTTCGACCTGTCGTCCGGCAGCCCCGGCGCGCTGGCGCGCTTCATGGACGCCGTCCACCCCGGGGTCGTCGTCAACTGCGCGGGCGCCACACGCGGCGGGGCACGCGAACTCACCCGGCACAACACGATCGCCGTCGCCTCCGTGTGCGAGGCGATGCGCCGCAGCGCCACCTCGGCCCGGCTGGTCCAGGTGGGCTGCGCCGCGGAGTACGGGCCCTCGCCCACCGGTTCCTCGACGGCCGAGGACGCCGTGCCCCGGCCGGGCGGCCCGTACGGGGTCAGCAAGCTGGCCGGGACGGAACTCGTCCTGGGCTCGGGGCTCGACGCCGTCGTGCTGAGGGTCTTCACCCCGGTCGGGCCGGGGACGTCCACCGCCTCGCCGATCGGGCGGCTCGCGGAGGCGATGCGCCGGGCGATGCAGACCGGCGACGGCGACCTGAAGCTGACCGGCCTCGGCGTGCAGCGGGACTTCGTGGACGTGCGCGACGTGGCCCGAGCCGTGCACGCGGCCTCGCTCTCCGCCGCCCAGGGCCTGGTCAACATCGGCACGGGTCGCGCCGTTCCGCTGCGCGAGGTCGCCGCGGCCCTGGCCAACGCCGCGGGCTACACGGGCGCCCTCCACGAGGTGGAGGACCCGCACCTGATGGCGAACGGCAGCGGCCACGCCCACTACCCGGACGGCTGCGGGGTCTGGCAGCAGGCCGACATCCGCACCGCCCGCGACCGCCTCGGGTGGCGTCCGCGCATCGCCCTCGAGGAATCCCTCGCCGACGTCTGGATGGAGGCGGCATGCCGCGTGTGAATCCGAGCGGCCTGCGCAGGCCGGTCGACCGCTGTGACGGACTGGGCTTCGGGGTCCCCGCGTACGCGCACCCGCTGGTGGCCCCGGGCGAATGGGCCGAACTGGCCCGCCCGGAGGCCCCGATGCACTGGGTGGTGCTCAACGTGGCGCGCGGCCCCGGCGCCCGGATCGACCCGCTCTACACCGAGGCGTGCGCCCGGCTGCGCGACGCGGCGGTGCCCGTGCTCGGCTACCTGGACACCCGGCACGGGGCGCGCCCCTTCGGGCAGCTGGTCGCCGACGCGCACCGCTTCCTCGACTGGTACCGGGTCGACGGCTTCTACCTCGACCGTGCCCCGACCACGAGTTCGGAGCTGTCCGACTGCCGACGGGTGATCACCACCGTGCGCGCGCTGCTGAGCGTGGAGGGCGGCAGCACCGGCCACGTCGTGCTGGGCCACGGCTGCCATCCGTACGAGGGCTACGCCGAGGCGGCCGACCAACTGGTGACCTTCGCCGGGCCGTGGACGCAGTACCGCTGGTCGGAGGCCCCGGAATGGACGGCCGCGTACCCGCCGGAGCGCTTCTGCCACCTGGTGCACGGCGTCCCCGCACCGCACCTGGAGAACGCCATGCGGATCGCCCGCTGGCAGGGCGCGGCGACGGTCTACTTCACCGACCGCACCGACCACGCTGCCTGGGACGGCCTGCCGGGTTACTGGGACGAGGCCTCGCGCATGCTGCGCCGTCAGCCGCCGCCCAGCATGTGACCAAAATCCGTCTCGGCCTTCGGAACGGCAGTCTCGGAATGAAGAAGGGCGTGGCAGTGTTACGGGGAGAACATCCGTAGTGATCGATCGACAAACGGAGTCCCCGTGTCGCTGCCACCCCTGGTCGAGCCGGCCGCCGAGCTCACCGTCGACGAGGTCCGCAGGTACTCCCGCCACCTGATCATCCCCGATGTGGGGATGGACGGGCAGAAGCGGCTGAAGAACGCGAAGGTGCTCTGTGTGGGCGCCGGCGGTCTCGGTTCGCCCGCCCTGATGTACCTGGCCGCCGCCGGTGTGGGCACGCTCGGCATCGTGGAGTTCGACGAGGTCGACGAGTCCAACCTGCAGCGCCAGATCATCCACAGCCAGGCGGACATCGGCCGCTCCAAGGCGGAGTCCGCCCGCGACAGCGTCAAGGGCATCAACCCCTACGTCGACGTGGTCCTTCACGAGGAGCGGCTCGAGGCCGACAACGTGATGGACATCTTCAGCCAGTACGACCTGATCGTCGACGGCACGGACAACTTCGCGACCCGCTACCTGGTCAACGACGCGTGCGTGCTGCTGAACAAGCCGTACGTCTGGGGCTCCATCTACCGCTTCGACGGCCAGGCGTCCGTCTTCTGGTCCGAGCACGGTCCCTGCTACCGCTGCCTCTACCCCGAGCCTCCGCCGCCGGGCATGGTCCCCTCCTGCGCCGAGGGCGGCGTCCTGGGCGTGCTGTGCGCGTCCATCGGCTCCATCCAGGTCACCGAGGCGATCAAGGTCCTCACCGGCACCGGCGAGCCGCTGGTCGGCCGGCTGATGATCTACGACGCCCTGGAGATGCAGTACCGCCAGGTCAAGGTCCGCAAGGACCCGGACTGCGCGGTCTGCGGCGAGAACCCGACCGTCACCGAGCTCATCGACTACGAGGCCTTCTGCGGTGTCGTCTCCGAGGAGGCGCAGGAGGCGGCGATGGGGTCGACGATCACTCCGAAGCAGCTCAAGGAGTGGATCGACGACGGCGAGAACATCGACATCATCGACGTCCGCGAGCCCAACGAGTACGAGATCGTCTCCATCCCGGGCGCCCGTCTGATCCCCAAGAACGAGTTCCTCATGGGCAGCGCCCTCCAGGACCTCCCGCAGGACAAGAAGATCGTCCTGCACTGCAAGACCGGTGTGCGTTCCGCCGAGGTCCTCGCCGTGCTGAAGTCCGCGGGCTTCGCCGACGCGGTCCACGTCGGCGGCGGCGTCATCGGCTGGGTCAACACGATCGAGCCGGACAAGCCGGTCTACTGACCGACGGGACAGCGAAGGCCCGCGGCGTCCGACCGGTTCGGACGCCGCGGGCCTTTCCGTTCCCATGGGCCGGACGTCACGGACCTGCCGTCGTGGCCCCGGCCGGTTCGCGCCGTGCCGGGGCGGCGGCGACGGAACGGCGCGGCACCGGCAGGGACTTCCAGGAGCGGTGCCGTTTGAAGGGCAGCTCGAAGGCCCGGGCGAACAGCCACGCCCCCAGCAGCGAGACGGGCAACGCCACCAGGAGCGTGAACCAGAACGTGGGAAGTCCCGCGGCGACGAACCGCGGGGCGACGCGCCGGATGACGGCCATGACGACCGGCAGATGGATCAGATAGAGGCTGTACGACACGTTGCCCAGGCCCCGGACGGGACGCGAGGTCAGCAGTCGCAGCAGGAGGGCCGGTCGCCCCGTGGCGACCGCGGCGATCAGCATCGTCATGGCGGGCGCGACGGCGAGATCCACCCAGAAGTAGTGGTCCACCGTCCAGACCGGGCCCCTGACGGCGGCGAGCGCCGCGACCGGCGCGGCGGCCGCCACGGCGAACCAGTGCCACGGCAGGCGCCGGACCCGGGCCGAGGCGGCGACGATCCCCGCGCCCACCAGTCCGGCGACGAACACCGGGGCCAGGTGCGGGGTGAGCCAGTTGTCGCCCTCCACCGGGGACGCGCCCGGGGCCATCAGGCCGCGGGCGACGACCGGGAGCGTCACGCCCGCGACCAGCACCACGGCGCCCAGCCGCCGCCGCACGAGCAGGAGCAGCGGGAAGAGCAGGTAGAGCTCCGCCTCCACGGCGATCGACCAGAACGTGCCGTTCGGTGTCGGCGCGGTGAACACGTCCTGCGCGACGAGGCCGTACACCAGGACCGTCGCGCCCGTGGGCGGCCCGAAGTGCGAGGCCGGCACCACGAACCAGGCGATGACCAGGCTCATCGCGAGCGCCGCCCAGTACGGGGGAAGGATGCGCCAGGCCCGGCGGCGCAGGAAACGGGCGGCACCGCCCAGCCGCCAGCCGTCGCGCGCCGGGGAGATGGCCAGGGAGAACCCGGACAGCATCAGGAAGAAGACGACGGCGAGGCGGCCGTACATGAGCCCGTCCAGCCACCAGGGGGCCGAACTGTCGGGATACCCGGGGAACGTGTAGAGCCAGCAGTGGAACAGGAGTACGTACAGGGCGGCCAGGCCGCGGAGCCCCTCGAGGCCCGGCACCTCGGGCCGGACGTGGCTCTCGCGGGTGTCGCTGACGGGACGGCTCGCATCCACGGGGATCGTCGGGCCCTTTCTCCGCTGTCGGCGACCCTGTGCCACCCACGGTGACTGGTACGTCGCCGCGGGCCGGGCGGTTCAACGGGCCCCGCACTCTCCTGTCCGGGTCACTGCACGCCGTTGCGGATGACGTCCGGGCGGTTGGTGATGATGCCGTCGGCGCCGAGGGCCGCCATGCGGACAGCGGTGGTCAGGTCGTCGACCGTCCACGCGTTCACGCGCAGCGGCTTGCCGTCGGGGCCGTCGACGCTGTGGACGGCCCGCACGTAGGCGTAGGTGACGTCCTTCTCGTCCGGGTTGATCTGGTCGGCGAAGGCTGCGTACTCCTTCAGCTGCGAGACCGGCGGGCTGCCCAGGAAGCCGGTCACGACGGCCGGGCGCAGTTCGTGGGTGCGGCGCAGGGCGTCGGCGCTGAAGCTCTGGACGACCAGGCGGCCGGTGAGGTGGGCCTGGTCGAGCCAGCCGGCCTTCTCGAGGGCGTCGACGGTCTGCTTCTCGACGCCCGGGTAGAGCTCGGGCTGCTTGAGTTCCAGCAGCAGGCCCTGCTGGTCGCGGTCGAGGAGGGTCAGATACTCCTGCAGCGTCGGGACGCGCTCGCCGCGGAAGCGGGGGGCGAACCAGCTGCCGGCGTCGAGCCGGCGGATCTCGGCGAGGGTGAAGTCGGCGACGCGCCAGGGGGAGCGGTCGGGGAAGACCTGCTCGACGTCGGTCGTACGGCTCAGCGTCGCGTCGTGGATCACGACCAGGGCCCCGTCCTTGGTGCGCTGGACGTCGTTCTCGATCCACTTGATGTGCTGCTCGTGGGCCCGGCGCACGGCCGCCAGGGTGTTCTCGGGGGCCTCGGTGGAGGCACCGCGGTGGGCGAAGACCGTGGGGGAGGAGGGGTCCGCGGGCGCGGCCTGGGCCGGCATGGTGACGAACGCGGAGGCTCCGAGGAGGACGGCGGCCGTGACGGTGCGGGCGAGGTGTTGGTGCATGCGTACTCCTCACGACGGCGCGAGCCCCTCCCGACCGAGGGTCGCAGCCCGTACCGGGACACGGCGGTGCACGACATGACAAACGGGTGAATAACAACATCCCGTTCCCCCGTCAGGGTGGCACGGATGACGTCCGGCTGCAGTTCGTGGGACGCCCGGGCCCGTCGGGCGGCGCCGGAACAGGCCGCGGGGCCGCCGGGAGCGCCGCTGCGGGCACCCCGGGCGACCCCGTGGTCACGGATCGTGAGGTTCCGGCCGGTCGTGGGGGTCAGCGGTGGCGGCCCTCCAGCATCGCCTCCAGCGTGTCCCGGTGCAGGATCAGCGCGTCGGGGTCGGCCGGCATCTCGCGCTCCCCGAAGTGGACCTGGCGGTGTCCGATCCGCAGCATCACGACCGCGTGCCGCAGCGCGGCGTACAGGAGGTGGAAGTCCAGGTCGCGCGGGGTGTGCCCGGTGAGTTCCGCGTAGATCGCGGCGATGCGGTCGCGGTCGAGGAATTCCGGCATGCCGGGGAAGCCGGCGGTGACGGTGAGGTCCTGGAAGAAGCGGTGCAGGTACACCAGCCAGGCGAGGTCGAGTTCGCGGGGGCCGGAGGAGGCCATCTCCCAGTCGAGGACGGCGGCCGGGGAGAAGTCCGCGTCGTAGACGATGTTGCCGATCCGGGCGTCGCCCCAGCTGAGCACGGACGGCCCGGGGTCGGCGGGCCAGTGCTTCTCCAGCCAGGCGAAGGACCGCTCGATCAGGGGGGAGCGGGCCGGTCCGTCGACGACCCATTCGTAGTAGGCGCGTTGGGCGTCGACGTGCGCGCGCAGCGTCCCCTCGCCGGGGACGGTGTGGAGTTCGGCGAGGACCCGCACCGTCGAACGCTCCAGCCGGGCCCGGTCCTCCTCGGAGGCGTCGAAGAGCCAGTTGCCGCCGTAGGTGTAGGGCATGACGTCCGGCGGGACGCGCCCGGGGACGCGCTCCATGACGAAGAACGGCGCGCCGAGCGGCCCCGCGTCGGGTTCCAGCCACAGCAGTTCGGGCACGGGGACGCGGGTGCGGGCGGCGACCGTGCGGATGACGCGGTACTGCTCGGCCATGTCGTACGTCGGGAAGACGGCGTAGGCGTCGGGGTCGCCGGCCAGCCGGAGCACGCAGGGGCGGATGCGCTGGCGCGCGGTGCCCTCCGGGTGGGGGACGGCCAGGTCGAACAGGACGGTCTCGCTGGACAGGCCGTTGGCGGCGGGGAGGTGCACGCCGCGGCTGTGGGCGCCGGGGTGCTTCGCGGCCAGCCACTCGTCGAGGCGGCTGCGCAGCAGTCGGGGATCGCGGGTGGTGGTGCGCACCGTTGTCACATGGCCTCCTGACCGGTGAAGCCGCTGGGGGTGTGGCGGCCGAAGCTGCCGTGCTCAAAGATGCCGTAGCCGACCCGGCCGTCCCAGGCGAAACGCGCGGCGTGGTCGGTGACTCCGTACGCGGCGGGCGCCATGACCGCCGGATCCGTCAGGTCGTACGCACGGCGGTCGAGCCATCCGCGGCCCTTCCACTCGCCGTGCTGCCAGTCGCGGGCGGGCGGGTAGCCGGCACCGACGGCGAGCGGGCTGGAGACCATCACCTCGGCCTCGATCTTCCCTCTGTCGAGGTGGACGACGGCCGAGACCGGCACCCGGGTGCCCTCCCGGTAGGTGATGTCGACCGCGGCCCGGCCCAGTTGCCGGTCCGGGCCGTGCTCGGTGATCTGCAGGGCCTCGTCCAGGGAGCGGTAGCCGTCGGCGTCCTCCTGGGCGATCACCATGACGAAGCGGTCGTCGAACCGGATCGGTATCCACAACCAGTGGAAACCGGGCGGGCGGTGCTCCTCCTCGGCCCGCCCCGGGGCCTCGCCGGGCACCGGGCGCACACCCCAGCTGCGGTCCCGCGTGGCCGTCCAGCGGCCGCGTTCCACGCGGATCTCCTCGCCGTCGCCGGTGCGGACCACGCCGTGGCAGGTGCCGGCCTGGACGAAGCGGCTGGCCTCCAGGAAGAGCCGGCCGCCGCGGTACTGGGCGTGGTGCGGCTCCTCGACGGCCGGGAAGGCGGCCTCCCATTCCAGGTCGTAGGAGAGGAACTCGTCGTCGCAGGTCAACCGGAGTCTGCGCAGCGGTTCCAGGACGTCCACGCGCAGCGGCCCGACATGCTGCCGCATGCGGTCCTCGCCGAGCGCGTCGGAGGCGCGCACGGCGAGCATGCCGGAGCCGCGGGTCAGGGTCGCGTAGGCGTCGGTGACGCCGAGGTTGGGGTAGACGCCGAGGCCCGTGACGAGCAGGGCGCGGCCCTCGTGGTCGAAGAAGTGGAAGATCGAGCGGTCGTAGGCGTTGCGGTCACCGGTCGCGACATGGCGCATGGAACGGGCGATCTGATGGACCGGGTACTCGTCCAGGGGCACGGGTCGAGGCGCGGGCATGCGCCTGATGATGCGTCAGTGCGGTCGCGGTGGGAAGGGGTCGTGCCGCGCCCCGTGCCGCGCGGTCAGTCCCCGCCGGCCTCGCCGCCCGGCGTGCGCCTGGCCCGGCTCGGCTGCACCCGCATCGGCTCCCCGGGCATCTTGGGGTGGTCCGGCGGGTACGGCAGGTCGCCCAGCCCGCGGTCGTGTTCGTCGCGCTCGGCCAGTTCCAGGACGGCGTCCAGCCGGTAGGCGTGCTCCTCCATGCCGGCGTGCACGTCGCCCAGCTCCGCGTACCGCGCGGGCATCGTGACCAGGTCGAAGTCCCGCGGGTGCACCTGCGGCACCTCCTCCCAGCGCAGCGGCGCGGAGACCGGGGCGTGCGGCTTGGGCCGTACGGAGTAGGCGGAGGCGATGGTGCGGTCGCGCGCGGTCTGGTTGTAGTCGACGAAGATCTTCTCGCCGCGCTGCTCCTTCCACCACGCGCTGGTGACCTGTCCGGGCATCCGCCGTTCCATCTCGCGGGCGATGGCGATGGCGGCCCGCCGCACCCCCGTGAACGTCCACTCCGGCTCGATGGGGACGAAGACGTGCAGGCCCCGCCCGCCGGAGGTCTTGGGCCAGCCGCGCAGGCCCAGTTCCTCCAGCAGCCCGCGCAGTTCGCCGGCGACGCGCACCGCGTCGGAGAAGTCGGTGCCGGGCTGCGGGTCGAGGTCGATGCGCAGCTCGTCCGGGTGGTCGAGGTCGCCGCGCCGGACCGGCCAGGGGTGGAAGGTGAGGCAGCCGAGGTTGGCGCCCCAGACGACGGCGGCCGCCTCGGTCGGGCAGATCTCGTCGGCGTGGCGGCCCGAGGGGAAGCGGATGCGGCCGGTGGGGATCCAGTCCGGGGTGTTCTTCGGCGCGCGCTTCTGGAAGAACGACTCGCCCTCGACCCCGTCCGGGTAACGTTCCATCGTCGTCGGCCGGTCGCGCAGCGCCCGCAGGACGCCGTCGCCGACCGCGAGGTAGTAGCGGGCCACGTCCAGCTTGGTGAAGCCCGGTTCCGGGAAGTACACCTTCCCCGGGTTCGAGATCCGGACCGTCCGCTCGCCGACGGTCAGCTCGACCGCCTCTGCCATGCCGTCACCGCCTCTCCCGTCCCCGACACGGTAGGCCCGACGGGCGGGCGGCGCCTGTCGGGCGGAGAATCGCGGCATGGACCTCCCGGTGATGCCGCCCGTGAAGCCGATGCTCGCCAAGTCCGCCGCCGCGATCCCGCCCGGCATGCTGTACGAGGGCAAATGGGACGGCTTCCGCGCCATCGTCTTCCGGGACGGCGACGAGGTGGAGATCGGCAGCCGCACGGGCAAGTCCCTGACCCGCTACTTCCCGGAGGTCGTCGAGGCGGTCCGCGCCGAACTCCCGCCGCGCGCCGTCGTCGACGGGGAGATCGTCATCGCCCGCGAGGGCCGGCTGGACTTCGACGCGCTGCTGGAGCGCATCCACCCCGCCGACTCCCGGGTGCGCCAGCTCGCCGAACGCACCCCCGCCTCCCTCGTCGCCTTCGACCTGCTGGCGCTCGGCGACCGCTCCCTGATGGCCGACCCGCAGACCTGGCGCCGCCAGGCCCTCGTCGACGCGCTCGGCCCGGCACGGGCGCCGGTCCACGTCGCCCCCGCCACCACCGACATCGAGCTCGCGCGGCGGTGGTTCGAGCAGTACGAGGGCGCCGGACTGGACGGCGTCGTCGCCAAGCCCACCGACGTCGGCTACCGCCCCGACGAACGCGTGATGATCAAGGTGAAGCACGAGCGCACCGCCGACTGCGTGCTCGCCGGCTTCCGCTGGCACAAGTCCGGTCCTGTCGTCGGCTCCCTCCTGCTCGGCCTGCACGACGCCGCCGGCCGGCTCCAGCACGTCGGCGTCTGCGCCGCCTTCGCCATGCGGCGCCGCGAGGAACTCGTCGCCGAACTGGAGCCGCTGCGCATGGAGTCCGCCGAGGGCCACCCCTGGGCCGACTGGGCCGACGCAGAGCCCGGCGGGCGGATGCCGGGGGCCCAGAGCCGCTGGAGCGCCGGGAAGAACCTGTCGTGGATCCCGCTGCGGCCCGAGCGCGTCCTGGAGGTCGCCTACGACCACATGCAGGGCGACCGCTTCCGGCACACCGCCCAGTTCCGCCGCTGGCGGCCCGACCGCGACCCGGCCGGCTGCACCTACGCGCAGCTGGAGGAACCCGTCGGCTACGACCTCGGCGACGTCCTGCGCTGAGGCCGCGGGCCCCCGGGCCCCGGTACACGTACCGGGGCCAGCCGCAGCCGCTGCGGGGGCCGCAGCAGCGTGAGCCGTGCCACTGCGGCGGGCAGCACGGGCCCTCCGGGCCGCTCCCGGGCGTCGGCGAAGGCGGTGAACCAGAGGACGACGTCCTCGCCGGTACGGACGGGCAGCGCCGGGAAGTCGTTCACCGCGTGCTCGCTGCGGTGCACCGCGGCGTCCGCAGGCAGCCCGCCGGGCCCCGCGAGGGCCTCGGCGAAGACCGCCGGGTCGGCTGGGTGGCAGACGGTCACGACGACCTGACCCGCGTCCGGCGGCACGCGGTAGCCGGGACCGCACAGCAGCAGGACGTCGTCGGAGTCGGTCATGGTGGCGTTGGCGGCGTCCCGGTGCGCCCGCCACACCGGGCCCCCGTAGAAGGCGCACAGCGAGCGGAGCCGCGCGGGCATGCCGGGGAAGTCGCGCATCCACACGAAGCGGTCCGGGTCGTCCAGGTCGGCGAAACGGCCGCCGACCCGGATGCCGGCGGCCTCCTGGCCGGTGACGAACTCGCGCTCGAACAGTTCGGTCAGGGTGTCCCGGGCGCCGGGGCGCAGGGTGTACTGCCGCAGTTCGACGATGTGCGTGGTCTCCATGCGGGGACCGTAGGGGCGGCCCACTGACATCTCCTGTCAGTGGGCAGTTTCACAGAGCCTGCCGCCTGGTGAGCGTGGTGAACGCCAGCCAGCCTGGCAGTACCGGCAGCCAGAAGGTCAGCACCCGGAACAGCAGCACCGCGGAGGTGGCCGTCGCCGAGTCCAGGTGGCCGATGGTGGTCAGACCGGCGATCAGCGCGCCCTCGACCGCGCCCAGACCACCCGGGGTCGGGGCGGCGGAGCCCAGTGCGTTGCCCGCCAGGAAGATCACCGCGATCGCCGCGAAGTTCACCTCGCCGTGGAAGGTGCGGATGCTCGCGTCCAGGCACAGCACGAAGGCGAGGGTCAGCAGCAGTGTGCCGCCGATGCCCGTGGTGAGCTTCATCGGCTGCTGCAGCACGTCCAGCATGCGCGGCACCACCCCGGCGAACAGCGCCCGCACCCGGGTGGAGACGAAGCGCCGCAGCGGCGGGACGGCGGTGACGACCAGGAAGAGCACGCCGGCCGTCAGCAGCCCCGCCATCACCGTCCGGGACGGCGACAGCGAGGGCGTCTTCTCGGTGCCGGTGATGTAGCCGAACACCAGCAGCAGGCTGATGTGCGAGCCGAGGCCGACCAGCTGCGAGGCGCCCACGCTCGCCACCGCGAGGCCGGGGCGCACACCCGACTTCTGCAGATAGCGCGTGTTGAGCGCCACACCGCCGATGGCGGCCGGGGCCACCAGCTTCACGAAGGAGCCGGCGATCTGCGCCAGCGTGGTGCGGAGGAAGGACAGCTTCTCCGGCACGAATCCGGACAGCGCCATCGCCGCCGCGACGTAACTGAGCGCGGAGGCCAGCACGGCCACGATCACCCAGATCCAGTTCGCCTCGCCCAGCAGCGTCGCCGGGTCGATGCTGCTGATCTGGGAGAGCAGGAAGTACGCGGCGAAGGCACCCGCGATGATGCTGATCAGCGTGCGCGGCCGCACCCGCTCCAGCCGCACCGGCTCCACCGGGGCCTGCGGACGGATGAGCAGCACCTGGTGGCGGATCCGGGTGAGCAGGTCCTCCTCGCGGACCCCCTCCAGCGCGTCCTCCATCGCCTTCTTCTCGGCCCGCCGCTCGGCCTTGGTCTCCTTGCCCGCGTCCTTGGCGCCGGTGTCCCCGGTCGCCCCGTCCGCCCGCCGGGCCCGGGACGCGGCCAGCACGGCGTCGCGCTCGCGCTGCGCCCGCTCCCTGGCGAGCTGCTTCAGCGTGGCCCGGGTGGTGCGGCTCAGCGCGATCGGCTGCAGCAGCGGCAGGGAGTCGGCGACGGCGTCCGGGCCCAGCACGGCGACGGCCGAGGCCACCGACCGCTCCGGGCCGACGCGCAGCGCCAGGGTGGTGAGCAGCTGCGCCACGTCCATGCGCAGCACGATGTCGCCCGCGGCGATCTCCCCGCCGCGCAGGTCGGTCAGGAAGACGCTGCCGGAACGATCCATCTTCAGGGCCTCGCCGACCAGCCTGCGGTGCGCGATCCGCCGCGACTGCAGCGCCCGCACCTGCTCCCAGGCGCCGTGCAGGACGTCGTCGGTGATCTCCTCGTCCGGCAGCGCGTCCAGCGAGCGTCCGCCCATGTGCTCGTAGACCAGCATCACGGCGTCCGGGCCCAGCTCCGAGGTGGCGATCAGCCGCGGGGCGTTGGCGCCGGCGGCGATGGCCGCGTAGGCGAGCAGCGCCTCCTGCTCCAGTGCCTGGCGCAGCGACTGCAGGCTGCGCCGCTGGGTGATCCCGCGCAGCTGGAGTCGGCGCCACATCCGGTAGAAGAAGCCGTGTGCCTGCTGCTCGCGGTCCACCACCGTGACGTCGAGCAGCGGGCCCTCCTCCAGGGTCACCAGGTAGCGGCGGCCGCGGTCGGAGTCGGGCGCGTCGGGGAACTCGTCCTCGGCGCGGACCGCCGTCAGCGGGGCGAAGCCCACCCGGCGCAGGCCCGCGAGCAGGTTCTGGCCGGTCGGCCGGACGTTCGGCGAGCCGACCCCGTAGAGGGTGCCGTAGGCCACGGTCCAGCCGATGAGCACGGTGACGATGATCGAGAACGGAGTGGTGTACCCGCCCACCAGCACCGCGAAGGAGTCCACGACCAGCACGAACCACAGCGCCACCCGCCAGCGCGGGCGGCGGGCCATGCCGACCGCGGTCATGTAGGCGATCACCGGGGCCAGATAGCCGTGGACGGGGTCGGTGATCCCGCCGCCGGGCGCGTCCCGGGTCAGCGCGTCCCGGATCGCCACCGGCGCCGCGTCCGACACCCACAGGTCGGTCGCGAGCGACACCCCGTGGGCCAGGACCGCGGCCAGCACGCCGTCCGCGATGCGCAGCCCGTCCCGCTTGATCAGCCGCTCCACGGCGAACGCCACGGGCACGATCAGCACCGCCACGGTCGCCAGCAGCCCCGCGATCGTGATCAGCGGCTCGGGCGCGTGCGTCGCGCCCTCGGCGATGTCCTGCTCCACGCCGGAGGTCGTCGCGTGCGCGAAGCCCGCGATCATCAGCACGATCGCGATGCCGAGCAGCCCGAAGAGGAAGCGCACGAGGTCGACGGGCCGGTGCACGCGCGCGGGCAGCAGCGGTTCGTCCCGCGCCACCGGGTCGGTGTGCGGGGAGGTGCCGGTGGCGGGCTCCTCGGCGTCGGGGCCGTCGGTGCCGTCCGGCTCGTCGGTGCCCGGGTCCCCGGTGCGGCCGGTGGGGCCGCCGCCGGGGGTTCCGGTGGCGCCGGGTCCGTCCGGGGTGTCGTCCCCGGACCGCGCGGGCGTCGCCGCCGGCTCCCCGGACGGGGCCGCGGATGTGCCGCGGCTCTCACCGCGCGGGGCGTCACCGGACGCGGACACGGCCTGCTCGGCGCCCTCGTGCGGGGCCGCAGGAGCGGCGTCCCCCCGGCCCTCGGAGGCAGCGGGGACCGCGCGAGCGGCTCCGTTCCCACTCACGTCGTGATCTCCGGCTGTCTCTTTTTGATCTCGTATCACCAGTCACCGCCCGGATGATGGTGGCACGAGCAGCCCGCGCATGGGCGCAGGAGGGGGCAATTCGCCGTTCCGGGCGCCCCCGCGCGCGCTCGCTGCGCCCGCCACTGTCGGTGCCGTGGGGCACCATGTGACGGATGAGCAAGGACACCGCGCACGACCCGGACGACGCTCCGGACGACGTCCCGGAGCTCCCCGCGTACGCGGAGCGCGTGCTGGACGTCGCCGAGCGGATCCCGCCCGGACGGGTCATGACGTACGGCGACGTCGCCGAGTGGCTGGGGGAGGGCGGCCCCCGGCAGGTGGGCCACGTCATGGCGCTGTACGGCGGGGCCGTGCCGTGGTGGCGCGTGGTGCGCGCGGACGGCGGGCTGCTGCCGGGCCACGAGCTGCGCGCCCTGGAGCACTACCGCGCCGAGGGCACCCCCCTGCGCCCGGCCCCGCGGGCGGCGAAGGGCCACATACCCCGTCTCGACATGCGCGGGGCCCGCTGGGACGGCACGGACCCCGTGCCCGGCCCCGGCGGGGACGACTGACGACCGGACGCTCACACCATCCAGCTTCCGCCATCCGGGACCGGTTGATGCGATCGGCCGTCCGGACGGAGTACGGCAGTCCGCGCCCGGCCGCTCCCGCATCCGTACGGGAAGGACGGGACGTGCGGTGCCCCCGGTGACCGGTGGCGTACCGTCGGCACCCGGCCTCCCCCGGCCACCGGCGGCACAGGCCACCGCACAAGCACCCGCACGCACACGGAACCGGCGAACCACGTGACCTCCTCCTCCACACGCCAGACGGACGCCGCCGCACGGCGCTCCGGGGGGACGGTCGGGCCTTCCGGCGGCTACCGGCTGCTACGGACCGCTCCGGAACCGGTGACGCCCCCTGAACTGGACGCCGCACAGCGCGCGGTGGTTGAGCACCCCGGCGGTCCGCTGCTCGTCCTCGCCGGACCGGGCACCGGGAAGACCACCACCCTGGTCGAGGCCGTCGCCGAACACGTGCGGCGCGGCACCGACCCGGAACGGATCCTCGTCCTCACCTTCAGCCGCAAGGCCGCGGGTGAACTGCGGGACCGCATGGCCGCCCGGATGGGCGGCGCGGCCGCACCGCAGGCCACCACCTTCCACTCCTTCTGCTACGCCCTGGTCCGCGCCCACCAGGACCCCGAGCTGTTCGCCGACCCGCTGCGGCTGATGTCCGGCCCCGAGCAGGACCTGGCGGTGCGCGAGCTCCTGGCGGGCGAGGCCGAACTGGAACGGCGGGGGCGGACCGGGGTGCGCTGGCCGGACGAGCTGCGCGCGGCGCTGACGACCCGCGGCTTCGCCGACGAGGTGCGGGCGGTGCTGGCCCGTACCCGCGAGTTGGGCCTCGGCCCGCGCGCCCTGGCCGCGTTCGCCGGCCGCACCGGCCGCCCCGACTGGTCGGCGGCGGCCGGCTTCCTCGCCGAGTACCTGGACGTCCTCGACCTCCAGGGCGTCATCGACTACGCGGAACTGGTGCACCGCGCGGTGCTGCTGGCCGGGCGTCCCGAGGTGGCCCGCCACCTCGCCGGCGCCTACGAGGCCGTCTACGTCGACGAGTACCAGGACACCGACCCGGCGCAGGTGCGGCTGCTGCAGGCGCTCGCCGGCGGCGGCCGCCACCTGGTGGCCTTCGGCGACCCCGACCAGTCCATCTACGCCTTCCGCGGCGCCGACGTGAACGGCATCCTCGGCTTCCCCGACGCCTTCCGGCACGCCGACGGCCGCCCCGCCGGCGTCCGCGTCCTCACCACGTCCCGCCGCTCCGGCGCCGGCCTGCTGGCCGCGACCCGGCTCCTCACGCGGCGGATGCCGCTGACCCGGCTCCCGGCCGCCGCCGTCCGCGCCCACCGCGAACTCACGCCGGTCCGCGACGGGGGCTCGGTCGCCGTCCGCACCTACCCCACGCCCGGCGCCGAACTCGACGGCATCGCCGACGTCCTGCGCCGCGCCCACCTGGAGGACGGCGTCCCCTGGTCCGACATGGCCGTCCTGGTCCGCGCCGGCTCCCGCTCGCTGCCCGTACTGCGGCGGGCCCTGACCTCCGCCGGGGTGCCCGTCGACATCGACGGCGACGACCTCCCGCTGCGCGACGAGCCCGCCGTCGCCCCGCTGCTGCTCGCCCTGCGGGTCTGCGCCCACGCCGCCCTGCCCGACGCCCCCGAGCCGGGCCTGCGCGTCGAGGACGCCCTCACCCTGCTGGGCTCCCCGCTCGGCGGCATGGACGCCGCCGACCTGCGCCGCCTGGGCCGTGCCCTGCGCGAGGAGGAGCGGGCCGCCGGGGCCGCCGTGCCGCGGCCGTCGGACGAGCTGATCGCCGAGGCGCTGGCGGAGCCCGAGCGGCTGGTGGCGCACGACCCCTCGTACGCGCGGGGCGCCCAGCGGCTCGGCGGGCTGCTGCGCAAGGGACGCGAGCTGCTGGCCGGCGGCGGCACCGCCGAGGAGGCGCTGTGGGGGTTGTGGGACGGCACCCCCTGGCCCGGCCGGCTGGAGCGGGCCGCGGCGCGCGGCGGCGCGGCCGGACGCAACGCCGACCGGGACCTGGACGCGATGTGCGTGCTCTTCGACGCCGCCGCCCGCGCCGAGGAGCGCACCGGCGGCCGCGGCGCGCTGAACTTCCTGGAGGAGCTGTCCGCCCAGGACATCGCCGCCGACGTGCTGACCCGCCGCGCCGTACGCCCCGACGCCGTACGGTTGATGACCGCGCACCGCTCCAAGGGCCTGGAGTGGGGGCTCGTCGTCGTCGCCGGCGTGCAGGAGGGGCTCTGGCCCGACCTGCGGCGCCGCGGCTCGCTGCTGGAGGCCGACCGCATCGGGCGCGACGGCCTCGCCGAGCCGCTCACCCCGGGCGCGCTGCTCGCCGAGGAGCGCCGGCTCTTCTACGTCGCGGCCACCCGGGCCCGCGAGCGGCTCGTCGTGACCGCCGTGAAGGCCGCCGCCGACGACGGCGACCAGCCCTCCCGCTTCGTCACCGAACTCGGCGTCGAGCCCGCCGACGTCACCCACCGGGCGCGCCGCCCGCTGTCCGTCGCAGCCCTCGTCGCCGAGCTGCGCGCCACAACCGTCGACCCGGCCGTCTCCCCGTCCCTGCGCGAGGCCGCCGCCCGCCGCCTGGCGCGGCTCGCGGCCCTGGAGGACGCCGGCCAGCCCCTGGTGCCCGCCGCTCACCCGGAACGCTGGTGGGGCCTGTACGAGCAGACCCGCTCCGAGGTGCCGCTGCGGGACCGGGACAAGCCGGTCACCCTCTCCGGCAGCGCGCTGGACCAGCTGGCCAACACCTGCGCCCTGCAGTGGTTCCTCGGCCGCGAGGTGAAGGCCGAGCCGCCCTCCACGGCGGCCCAGGGCTTCGGCAACGTCCTGCACGTCCTCGCCGACGAGGTCGCCTCCGGCAGCACCCCGGCCGATCTGGACGTGCTCATGGAGCGGCTGGACTCGGTGTGGAACGCGCTGGCCTTCGACGCGCCCTGGAAGTCCCGACAGGAGAAGGAGAACGCCCGCGCGGCCCTGGAGCGCTTCCTGCGCTGGCACGTCATGGAACGCGGCCGCCAGGCCGTCGCCTCCGAGCACGGCTTCGACGTCACCCTGGAGGCCGGGGAGGTGGCCGTCCGCATCCGCGGCAGCATGGACCGCGTCGAGACCGACGCGGACGGCAACGCCTACGTCGTCGACTTCAAGACCGGCAAGGCCAAGCCCACCGCCGCCGAGGTCGAGGGCCACCCGCAGCTCGCCGTCTACCAGCTGGCCGTCCGCGAGGGCGCCGTCGACGAGCTCTTCCACGGCACCCGGCCCGCCCCCGGCGGCGCCGAGCTCGTCCAGCTCCGCATCGGCGCCGCCCGCCGCGACGGCGGCGAGACCCAGCCCACCGTCCAGCACCAGGAGGCGCTGAGCGGCGACTGGGCCGACACCCTGCTCGCCGGCGCGGCCGCCCGCGTCCTCGACGAGCGCTTCACCCCCTCCACCGGCCAGCACTGCGAGAACTGCGCCTTCCGCGCCTCCTGCAGCGCCCGCGCGGAGGGACGGCACGTCGTGGAGTGAGGCGGCGGTCTCAGCCGCCGGGGGCCTCGGCCCTCAGCCCGAGATCCTGTGCGGCCTTCAGCAGGCGCTGGTCGTAGGTGACGAACACGAGCGGATCCGCGCCCGCCTGGCCGGCGAGGAGCTGCGCCGTCGCCAGGTGGAACGAGTCGAGCGAGCGGAGCAGCGGATCGCCGTAAGCGGAAGCCGTGGCACGGACGGTCGCGTCGATCCCGAACCGGTAGAGAGCCGGGTGATCACACCGGGGACGCCGGCGAGTGCCTGCGGGGCCGACCGGCGCAGGGCACGTGGGACCTCCACCTCGACGAGCGACGACGACACCAAAGGCTCGTCAGGGCGGTCGTTCAGCCAGGTGACCAACTCCCGTGTGCCCTGCTCCCGGCGGACCAGCTTCACGATCGCCGCCGAGTCCAGGTAGATCACCAGCGCTCCCCCTCGCGCATGTCGACGAGCGCGGCCGCCGTGTCGATCCCCGGATCGCCGAGCACAGGCGGCACCGGGAGCGGCCCTGAGGCCGCGGGTGGGGTGGCGCGTCCCTCGGCGACCATGCGGTCCAGTACGGACTGGCTGCCCGAGACGGGCACGAGACGGGCCACCGGGGTTCCGCTCACGGTCACCTCCAATGTTTCGCCGTGCTGGACGCGCGCGAGGTGTCCGGCGGGAACGGGCGGCGGCGTCGGCTGTCGGTGGCGCCCGATAACCTCCCCTTCGTGTCCTCCCGCATCACCGGTCCCGAGCAGCTGAAGGAGCTGCTGGGCATCCCGTTCACCCCGGAGCAGACGGCGTGCATCACCGCGCCGCTCGCCCCGCAGGTGATCGTGGCCGGTGCCGGTTCCGGGAAGACGACCGTCATGGCGGCCCGCGTGGTGTGGCTGGTCGGCACCGGGCAGGTCGCGCCCGAGCAGGTGCTGGGGCTGACGTTCACGAACAAGGCCGCCGGGGAGTTGTCGGAGCGCGTGCGCAAGGCCCTCGTCCGGGCCGGCGTCGGCGATCCCGACCCGGCGGACCCCGACCACGCGCCGGGCGAGCCGCAGATCTCCACCTACCACGCCTTCGCCGGACAGCTGCTCAAGGAGCACGGGCTGCGCATCGGGCTGGAGCCGACCGCGCGGCTGCTCGCCGACGCGACGCGCTACCAGCTCGCGGCGCGCGTCCTGCGGGCCGCGCCCGGCCCCTTCCCGGCGCTCACCAAGGGCATCCCGAACCTGGTCAGCGACCTGCTGGCGCTGGAGGGCGAGCTGTCGGAGCACCTGGTGCCGCCCGAGCGGCTGCTCGCCCACGACCGGGAGTGGCTCGCCGCCCTCGACGGCGTCCGGCTCACCAACGCGGATCTGCGCAGGCTCCCCGAGACGGCCCGCGCCCGCGTCGACCTGACCGGGCTCGCCGCCGCGTACCGCGCCGAGAAGAAGCAGCGCGACCTGCTCGACTTCGGCGACCAGATCGCCCTGTCGGCGACCCTGGCCCGCACCCGCCCCGAGGTCGGCCGCATCCTGCGCGAGCAGTACGCCGTGGTGCTGCTCGACGAGTACCAGGACACCTCCGTCGCCCAGGGCCTGCTGCTCTCCGCCCTCTTCGGCGACGGCACGGGCCATCCGGTGACCGCGGTCGGCGACCCCTGCCAGGCCATCTACGGCTGGCGCGGCGCCTCGGTGGCCAACCTCGACGACTTCCCGCTCCACTTCGCGCACACCGACGGGACACCCGCCCGCCGCCAGTCCCTGTCGGAGAACCGGCGCAGCGGCGGCCGGCTGCTCGACCTCGCCAACGACCTCGCCGTCGAGCTGCGCGAGCGCCACGAGGGCGTCGAGGCCCTGCGGCCCGCTCCCGGCGCCGAACGGGACGGCGTGGTGCGCTGCGCGCTGCTGCCCACCCAGGAGGAGGAGATCGCCTGGATCGCCGACTCCATCGCGCACCTGGTCCGCACGGGCACCGCGCCCGGCGAGATCGCCGTGCTGTGCCGGGCCGCGGCTCACTTCGCCGACATCCACGCGGCCCTCGTCGCCCGCGACGTGCCGGTGGAGGTGGTCGGCCTGTCCGGGCTGCTGCACCTGCCGGAGGTCGCCGACCTGGTCTCCGTCTGCGAGGTGCTGCAGGACCCGACGGCCAACGCCGCCCTCGTCCGGCTGCTCACCGGGCCGCGCTGGCGGATCGGGGCGCGCGACCTGGCCCTGCTCGGGCGGCGCGCGCGGCTGCTGGTGCCGGGCCGCGGCGACACCGCGGACCGGCTGGCCGCCGCGGTGGAGGGCGTCGATCCGGCCGAGGTGATCTCGCTCGCCGACGCCCTGGAGACCTTCGTCGACGGCGAGCCCGAGGACCGCCTGCCCTTCTCGGCCGAGGCGCGGGTGCGCTTCGCGCGCCTGGCCACCGAGATACGCGAGCTGCGCCGCTCCCTCGCCGACCCGCTCATGGACGTCCTGCACCGGGTGCTCGCCGTCACCGGCCTGGAGGTCGAGCTCTCCGCGTCCCCGCACGCGCTGGCCGCCCGCCGTCGGGAGACCCTGCACGCCTTCCTGGACATCGCGGCCGGCTTCGCCTCCCTGGACGGCGAGGCCACGCTGCTGGCCTTCCTCGGCTTCCTGCGCACCGCCGCGCAGTACGAGAAGGGCCTGGACAGCTCGCTGCCCGGCGGCGAGAACACGGTGAAGGTGCTCACGGCGCACAAGTCCAAGGGCCTGGAGTGGGACGTCGTGGCCGTCCCGGGGCTGGTCCGCAAGGGCTTCCCGAGCGAGCGGGGCCGCGAGCTGTGGCACTTCAACGCAAAGGTGCTGCCGCACGCGCTGCGCGGTGACGCCGCCACCCTCCCCGATGTCGAGGAGTGGTCCCGGGCGGGCCTGGCCGGCTTCAAGGCGGCCATGGCCGAGCACAACCGGGTCGAGGAGCTGCGGCTCGGCTACGTCACCTTCACCCGGCCGCGCTCCCTGCTGCTCGGCTCCGGTCACTGGTGGGGGCCCAGCCAGAAGCGGCCCTTCGGCCCGTCCGCCTTCCTCGAGGCGCTGCGTGCGCACTGCGAGGCCGGCCACGGCGAGGTCGAGCACTGGGCCGAGGAGCCCGCACCCGACGCCGGCAACCCGGCTCTGGCCCGTACCGGCGAGACACCGTGGCCGCTGCCCCTGGACCAGGCCGCCATGGCCCGTCGCCGCGAGGCCGCGCGCAACGTGCTGGCCCACTTGCAGGCCCCGGCCGCGCACCCCGTGGCCGCGCCGTCCGACCCCGAGTGGCCGCCGCCCCCCGAGGACGAGGAGGAACCGCCGCCGTACGACGACGACGCGTACGACGACTACGACGCTTACGGCGACCCGTACGAAGCTCCGTACGGCGAGGACGACGCCGGCGACCAAGAGGACCGGCCCGCCGACCGGCCCGCCATCCCCGGGCAGCCCGGTCCGCCCGGGTACGGAGGCGGGGACAGGGCCCTGCTCCCCGAGGAGGCCCGCGCCGTCGCGTCCTGGGACCGGGACCTCGACGCCCTCACCGAGGAGCTGCTCCGCTCCCGGGCGGCCGTCCGCGACGTCCTGCTGCCCACCACGCTCAGCGCCTCCGCGCTGCTGCGGGTGGCCGCCGACCCCGACGGCTTCGCCCGCGAGCTGGCCCGCCCCATGCCCCGTCCGCCGCGGCCCGCGGCCCGGCGCGGCACCCGCTTCCACGCCTGGGTCGAGTCCCGCTTCGAGGAGTTGCCGCTGATCGCCCCCGAGGAGCTGCCCGGCATCGAGGGCGACGACGAGATCGCCGACGAACGCGACCTCGCCGCGCTCAAGGAGGCCTTCCTGCGGACCCCGTACGCCGAGCGCACCCCCTACCGCGTCGAGGCGCCGTTCCAGCTCGGCCTCGCCGGGAGGGTGATCCGAGGACGGATCGACGCGGTGTACCGGGAGGGTGACGGCTACGAGATCGTCGACTGGAAGACCGGGCGGGCCGGCACCGCCGACCCGCTGCAGCTGGCCGTCTACCGGCTCGCCTGGGCCGAGCAGCGCGGAGTGCCGTTGTCACAGGTCACGGCCGCTTTCCTGCACGTTCGTACAGGGGAGCTGACCCGACCCGGGCCGCTGCCCGACCGGGCCGCGCTGGAACGCCTGCTGCTGGGCGGCCCGGCACCCGGACGGGAAGCCGGGCCGGGGGCCGCGCCCGGTGCCGACGCCGGGGGTCCCGGCGTGGCCCGATAGGCTCAAGGCCATGAGCACCACCCCGGACAGCGTCGTCCGTACGTACGTCGAAGCCCATCGCGAGGCCTTCCTCGGCGACCTCGCCGAGTGGCTGCGCATCCCCTCGGTCTCGGCCGATCCGGAGCGCGCACCCGACGTACGGCGCAGCGCCGAGTGGCTGGCGGCGAAGCTGAAGGAGACCGGCTTCCCGGTGGCCGAGGTGTGGGAGACCCCCGGTGCCCCCGCGGTCTTCGCCGAGTGGCCCTCCGACGCCGCGGACGCGCCGACGGTGCTCGTCTACGGCCACCACGACGTGCAGCCCGCCGCCCTCGGGGACGGCTGGGACGGCGAGCCCTTCGAGCCGCGGATCCGCGACGGCCGGATGTACGGACGGGGCGCCGCGGACGACAAGGGCCAGGTGTTCTTCCACACACTCGGCGTCCGCGCGCACCTGGCCGCCACCGGCCGCACCGCCCCCGCGGTGAATCTGAAGCTGCTGATCGAGGGCGAGGAGGAGTCCGGCTCCCCGCACTTCACCGAGCTCGTGCGCGCCCACGCCGGGCGGCTGGCCTGCGACACCGTGATCGTCTCGGACACCGGCATGTGGGACGAGGACACCCCCACCGTCTGCACCGGCATGCGCGGCCTGGCCGACTGCCAGATCGATCTCCGCGGCCCCGACCAGGACATCCACTCCGGGTCCTTCGGCGGCGCCGTCCCCAACCCGGCGACCGAGGCGGCCCGGCTCGCCGCGGCGCTGCACGACGCGGACGGCCGGGTGGCGATCCCCGGCTTCTACGACGGCGTCCTCGAGCTCACCGACCACGAGCGCGAACTGTTCGCCCGGCTGCCCTTCGACGAGGAGCGCTGGCTGCGCACCGCCAGGTCGCACGCGACGAGCGGCGAGGCCGGCTACTCCACCCTGGAGCGGGTCTGGGCCCGGCCGACCGCCGAGGTCAACGGCATCGGCGGCGGCTACCAGGGTCCCGGCGGCAAGACGATCGTGCCGTCCTCGGCGCAGCTGAAGCTGTCCTTCCGCCTGGTGGCCGGGCAGGACACCGACCGGGTGCAGCGGCTGGTCGCCGACTGGGTCGCCGCCCGCGTCCCGGCCGGGATCCGGCACGAGATCACCTTCTGGGGGGCCACCCGCCCCTGCCTGACCCCGCTGGACCACCCCGCGCTGCGTGCGGTGACCCGGGCGATGGGCCGGGCCTTCGGCAAGGAGGTCCTGTTCACCCGCGAGGGCGGCTCGGGCCCGGCGGCCGACCTGCAGGACGTTCTCGATGTCCCCGTCCTGTTCCTGGGAATTTCCGTGCCGTCCGACGGTTGGCACTCGGTGAACGAGAAGGTGGAACTGGACCTTCTGCTCAAGGGCGTGGAGACGTCCGCGTACCTCTGGAGCGAGTTCACGACTCTGTGAGCATCCGCACCCATCCGCGCGCTACGGGGAGTTGACAGGAATCTTGTCCGATACGTCCGGAACCGGCCCCACCTTCGACACGACGGCCTTCCCGCCGCCCCTCGCCCGCCCGTCGGGCGTGGACCGCGCCGCCGAGCACCGGCTCGACGAGGCCTGGCTGGCCGCCGCCTGGAGCCACCCCAAGACGCAGGTGTTCGTGGTCTCCGGGGGTCAGGTCCTGGTCGAGGACACGCCGGACGGCCGCACCGAGCTGGTCATGATGCCGAGCTTCGAGGCGCCGGAGAGCGAGGTGCACCGCTACTTCCTCGGCGTCGACGACGAGGGGGTCCGCTACTTCGCGCTGCAGAAGGACTCGCTGCCCGGACGCCTGGACGAGGCGGCCCGCCCGGCCGGGCTCCGGGAGGTCGGGGCCCTGCTGTCGGACCGCGACGCCGGCCTGATGGTGCACGCGGTCGCGCTGGAGAACTGGCAGCGCATGCACCGCTTCTGCTCGCGCTGCGGGGAGCGCACCGTGGTGGCGGCCGCGGGCCACATCCGCCGCTGCCCTGCCTGCGGCGCGGAGCACTACCCGCGCACCGACCCCGCGGTGATCATGCTGGTCACCGACGAGGAGGACCGGGCGCTGCTGGGCCGCCAGGTGCACTGGCCGGAGGGGCGCTTCTCGACGCTCGCGGGCTTCGTGGAGCCGGGGGAGTCCCTGGAGCAGGCCGTGGTGCGCGAGGTCGCCGAGGAGGCCGGGGTGACCGTCGGCGAGGTGAGCTACGTCTCCAGCCAGCCCTGGCCGTTCCCCTCCAGCCTGATGCTGGGCTTCATGGCGCGCGCCACGTCCTCGGAGATCACCGTGGACGGCGAGGAACTGCACGAGGCGCGCTGGTTCTCCCGCGAGGAGTACCGCAAGGCGATGGAGACCGGCGAGGTGCTGCCGCCCTACGGGATCTCCATCGCGGCGAGGCTGATCGAGCGCTGGTACGGGATGCCGCTGCCGGCCCGCCGCTGAGGACGGGCGACGGCCCCGTCCGGCCCGGCCGCGCCTGCCGCGCGGCCGGGCCGGACCGTCATCAGCCCGCGAGGGCCTGCTTGACCTGGGCCAGGCTGGGGTTGCTCAGCGCGACGGCCTCGGCGCCGCTCTTGGGGGACACCAGGAGCGTCGGGACGAGCTGGTTGCCGCCGTTGACGCTCTCGACGAACTTCGCCGAGTCCGAGTCGTGCTCGATGTTGACCTCCGTGTAGGCGATGCCCTCACGGTCCAGCTGACCCTTCAGGCGGCGGCAGTATCCGCACCACGTGGTGCTGTACATCGTCACAGTGCCGGACATCGGTGTTCGCTCCTTCAAGGCTGGGGATGACGTCGATCCCGAGAACGCTAACCCCTTGCCGCGGCATTCCTTGCAATCGTTCGCGGTACGACCATCCCACCTCAGCTGTGGATAACTTTCCCGGCCGTCTCCCGGGACCTGGCAGCATGGCGGGGTGACTGCACCAACCCACACCCCGCTCTTCCCGGACTTCCCCGCCGTACCGGACTCGGCGGACGCCGTGCTCGCCGGGCTCGACCCCGAGCAGCGCGCCGTCGCCACCGCCCTGCACGGCCCGGTCTGCGTGCTGGCGGGAGCCGGCACGGGCAAGACGCGCGCGATCACCCACCGGATCGCGTACGGGGTGCGGGCCGGGATACTGCAGCCGTCCAGTGTGCTCGCCGTCACCTTCACCGCCCGTGCGGCAGGGGAGATGCGCGGGCGGCTGCGGCAGCTCGGCGCGGGCGGTGTGCAGGCGCGCACCTTCCACTCCGCGGCGCTGCGTCAGCTGCAGTACTTCTGGCCGCGGGCCGTCGGCGGCGAGATGCCGCGGCTGGCCGAGCGCAAGATCCAGCTCGTCGCGGAGGCCGGGGCCCGTTCCCGCATCCGGCTCGACCGCAACGAACTGCGCGACGTCACCGGCGAGATCGAGTGGGCCAAGGTCACCCAGACCGCTCCCGAGGACTATCCGGCGGCCGCCGCCAAGGCCGCCCGGGACGTGCCGCGCGACCCCGCCGAGATCGCCCGGATCTACACCACCTACGAGCAGCTCAAGCGCGACCGCGGGGTCATCGACTTCGAGGACGTGCTGCTGCTCACCGTCGGCGTCCTGGAGGACCGGACGGACGTCGCCGACGCCGTCCGCTCCCAGTACCAGCACTTCGTCGTCGACGAGTACCAGGACGTCAGCCCGCTGCAGCAGCGCCTGCTGGACCTGTGGCTCGGCGGGCGGGACAGCGTCTGCGTCGTCGGCGACGCCTCGCAGACCATCTACTCCTTCACCGGCGCCACCCCGGAGTTCCTGCTCGGGTTCCGCGGCCGGCACCCGCAGGCCACGGTGGTGAAGCTGGTCCGCGACTACCGCTCCACCCCCCAGGTGGTGCACCTCGCCAACGGGCTGCTGTCCCAGGCCCGCGGCCAGGCCGCCCAGCACCGCCTGGAGCTGGTCTCGCAGCGCGAGGCCGGCCCCGAGCCGGTCTACACCGAGTACCCGGACGAGCCCGCCGAGGCCGAGGGCACCGCCCGGCGGATCCGCGAGCTGATGGACGAGGGCGTGCGCCCCAGCGAGATCGCCGTGCTGTACCGGGTGAACGCGCAGTCCGAGGTCTACGAGCAGGCGCTCGCCGACGCCGGCGTGCCCTACCAGCTGCGCGGCGCCGAGCGCTTCTTCGAGCGTCCCGAGGTCCGCGAGGCCGGGATGCTGCTGCGCGGTGCCGCGCGGGCGGGCGGCGGCTCCGACCCGGGCCTGGACGACGAGGATCTGCCCGCACACGTGCGGGCGGTGCTCAGCACCCGCGGCTGGTCCACCGAACCCCCGGCCGGGTCGGGCGCGGTCCGCGACCGCTGGGAGTCGCTGGCGGCCCTGGTGCGGCTGGCCGAGGACTTCCACCGGGCCCGGCCGCAGGCCACGCTCGCGGACTTCGTCGCCGAGCTCGACGAACGTGCCGGCGCCCAGCACGCCCCGACCGTCGAGGGCGTCACCCTGGCCTCGCTGCACGCCGCCAAGGGCCTGGAGTGGGACGCGGTGTTCCTGGTCGGCCTGACCGAGGGGACGATGCCGATCACCTACGCCAAGACCGACGAGCAGGTCGAGGAGGAGCGCCGGCTGCTCTACGTCGGCGTCACCCGCGCCCGGTTCCACCTCTCCCTGTCATGGGCGCTGTCCCGCTCGCCGGGCGGACGCGGCGGCAGGCGGCCCTCGCGCTTCCTGGACGGGCTGCGGCCGGGCTCGGCGGCCCGAGGCAGGGCGGGCGGCCGTTCGGCCGCCACGGGCGGCGTGGAGCGCGGCTCGGGCGGCAGGAAGCGGCGCGGGCCGGTGCAGTGCCGCGTGTGCGGCCGCACCCTGTCCGACGCGGGCGAGATCAAGCTGATGCGCTGTGAGGACTGCCCCTCCGACATGGACGAGGCGCTGTACGAGCGGCTGCGCGAGTGGCGGGTGGAGCAGGCGAAGGCGCTGGGCCAGCCGGCCTACTGCGTCTTCACCGACAAGACGCTGCTGGCGATCGCCGAGGTGCGGCCCACCACGGAGGGGGAATTGTCCGTCATCTCCGGGGTCGGGGCCCGCAAACTGGACAAGTTCGGTGCCGACGTCCTCGCCCTGTGCACGGGTGGCGAGCCCGGCGGTGCGGCTGGTGACGAGGCCGTTGAGGAAGCTGTTGGGGAAGTTGTCGAAGAAGAGCCCGGAAAATAGTTTGCGCGCCCCGAGGAAATCCCCATAGCCTGCGTGAGCGCGGACGACGCGGCTCTGTGAAGGACCTTCCCGGAGCGGTGGAATCCGTGATGTACTGACCCAGCACCACCTGCCAGACCAGCCCTACGAGACGCCGAGAGGAGGCGAGACCAGTGACCAGCTTCATGACGAAAATGACCGATCGTCCGGTCGCCGCCGCCTGCTCTCTTGGTGTCTCACTCCGTGGCACCGGTCTGTCCAGCCGCCTGTCCGTCGAACTGCCCACCACCGTTCTCTCCATCCGGGAGCGCGGCGGCGAGCGACCGACGCAGGCGCCGGCGGTGGCAGTGATGGCTGAGGCCCAGGCCTATGCCTTCGCGGCGACCAATGGTGCCGGAACCCAGAAGCAGCAGCACCCGAAGTGGGCCTTCCGCGGGCTCGAACCCTGGAGTGATCCAGTCTGATCGACGATCAGGCCGGCGCCTTCAGGGCCGCGGAATCCCAGACCGGGATCCGCGGCCCTTCTGTTTTCCCCACCCCCCGACAAACAGATGAGGAACGAAGCGATCGTGCATCTCACCCCGCACGCACCGTCCGTACCCGCCCCCGTACACCCGCCCGCGCTCCGCGCCGCTCCGCCCGACCCTGACCCGGAGGTCCCCTTGCTGCCCCTCACCGAGCTCGACGACGAGATCGACCGCCTCGGCGTCCCCGTCCCCTGCCGGACCTTCGACCCGGAGGTCTTCTTCGCCGAGTCCCCGGCCGACGTCGAGTACGCCAAGTCGCTCTGCCAGACCTGCCCGGTCCGCGAGGCCTGCCTCGCCGGTGCGAAGGACCGCCGTGAGCCCTGGGGTGTCTGGGGTGGCGAGCTCTTCGTCCAGGGTGTCGTGGTGCCGCGCAAGCGTCCCCGTGGCCGTCCGCGCAAGAACGCTGTTGTGGCATGAAGCGTCCCGCCGTCGGAACGATCGACCGTCCCCTCACGCACGACCCCAAGAAGCAGGCCCCGATGAACCCGTCCGTCACCGAACGCCCCGCCCCGCCGTCCGACGCTCCCACTGAGCGCCAGAACAGGAACCTCGAAATGCAACTCATGCCAGAAGCCCTGGCTCGTGCCCATATGCAAGAGCGCCTCTACGAGGCCGAGCACGAACGGATGGCCCTCCGCGTGCTCAACGCCCGGCGTCTGCAGCGCCGTGCCGAACGCGCCTCGCTCCGCGCCCGCCGCGCGCTGGCGATGGCCGTGATGCAGTAGCGCTCACACATCGGCAACGACACACAACCGCGGGGCCGGTCGATTTCGACCGGCCCCGCGATATCGTCATAAAGTGGACCAGAAGACTCAATTCGAACGGGTCGGGACTGCTCCCACGACGACGACATGCGCCCGGTGCGGGGCCGTCGCCGAGGGACTTCCCCTCACCTGGACCTGCTCCGTCGAGAACGGCAGTCGCGTGTACTTCTGCGACGACTGCGCCCGCACCAACATCCGCAGCATCGAGGGCCGGCTGGACTCCTCCTGGTGGTAGGGCCCGCCGGGCTCGCTGCGCCTAGGCCGAGGCGTCCTCGGTCTCGGGCAGCGGGGCCAGGTCCTCCCCGGAGAAGCCCGGCAGCCATTCGAGCAGCTCGTCCCGCAGCCTGACCGTGGCCGCCAGCTGGCACAGCACCCCGATGGTGCTGAGCGTCACCCGGTGGATGAGCAGGTACGAGGGCGGCAGGTTGAGCTGCTTGCCCAGCTGGTGCGCGGGTGAGCGCGGGTCGGCGATCCGCGCCGCCTGCGCGCGCATCCAGCCGCGCGCGAAGGTGAACTCCTCCACCGCCGCGGGCTCGATGATCGGCCGCAGGTAGTCGAGCACGGCGTCGGGGTCGAGCTCGACCGTCGGCCTGACGAAGCCCTCCTGGCGGAGCATCGCGTGCACCGATTCCGCGTCGTCGGCCAGCGCCAGGCGCAGCGCCGACCCTATGGGCAGCGGCAGGCCCTCGGGGAGGCGGTCCACCGTGCCGAAGTCCAGCACGCCCAGCCGCCAGCCCCGCGCGGGGCCGTCGTCGACGAGCAGCCGGAAGTTGCCCGGGTGCGGATCGGCGTGGAGCAGCCCGGTCCGGGCCGGACCGGCGAAGAGGAAGCGCGCCAGCAACTGGCCCGCGCGGTCGCGCATCTCCGCGGTGCCCCCCGAGATCACCTCCGCCAGCGGCACCCCGTCCATCCACTCCGTGACCAGCACCTGGTCCGTGCGGTGCACCACGTCGGGCACCACCACGTCGGGGTCGTCGGCGAACTCGACCGCGTGGGCGTGCTGGGCCTGCGCCTCCAGCTCGTAGTCCAGCTCCTCCGCGACCCGGTCGCGCAGCTCCGAGATCAGCGGCTTGATGTCCATGCCGGGGATGAGCGGTCCGAACAGCCGTGCCACCCGGCCGAGTTGGTTGAGGTCCGACAGCAGGGCGTCCCCCGCGCCCGGGTACTGGACCTTCACCGCGACCTTGCGGCCGTCGTGCCACACGGCCCGGTGCACCTGCCCGATCGAGGCGGCCGCCGCCGGCCGGTCGTCGAACTCGGTGAAGAACTCGCGCCAGTTTTCGCCGAGGCGCTCGGCCAGCACGGCGTGCACGGTGCGGGCGGGCATCGGTGGCGCCGCGTCCTGAAGTTTGGTGAGGGCGGCACGGTAGGGGCCCGCGACCTCCTCGGGCAGGGCGGCCTCGAAGACCGACAGGGCCTGCCCGAACTTCATGGCGCCGCCCTTCAGCTCGCCGAGGACCTTGAAGAGCTGTTCGGCCGTCCGCTCCTGCAGCTCGGTGGCGACCTCTTCCGCGGGGCGCCCGCCGAGCCGCTTGCCCAGCCCCAGCGTCGCCCGCCCGGCGAATCCCAGTGGGAGCGCCGCCAACTTGGCGGTACGGGTCACCGCTTTGCGCGGAAGATCAGACATGCGCCCCCTCTTTCCGATCGGTCACGTCGTCATTGTCCCCCGCCCCTCCCGGACCATGGCACCGGCGGTGTCACAAACCTCCTGCGTCGTCGGTCACCCCGGCATCCGCGGTGTGCGCACCGCACCCGCACCTGCGGTCCCCCGGCACCGGCCGCACCTCCGTCGTCAGCCGGGCGAGGCCCATCTCGACGCGTCCGCCGCAGCTCGGCGGCCGCCCGCCGTCGACGAAGGCCAGGGCGTGCGCCGCGGCGAGCCCCGCGACCGTGGTGGCCAGCGCGATGTCGCACGCGGGGACCCCGCCCCGGCCGGACCGCAACTGCGCCAGCACCCTCGGCCAGGCCGCGTCGGCGTCGGCCATCCGCAGTCCCAGGCATCCCGCGCAGCCCGTGCTCCCCGGCACCACCAGGGGACCCACCACTCCCCGGCCTTCCAGCACCCCCGTGTAGAGGTGGGGGATCCCGGCGGCCATCAGCGGCTCGGCCTCCCGCGCGTCGGGGGCGTAGGCCGCCAGTCCGTCCCGCGGCGCGACCACCACCAGCGACAGTCCGGGCTCCGGCACCGCGGACGGCCCCCGGCGGCCCACCGCCGCCGCCCGCGGATCGGGCGCCGCCCTGCGCACCAGACCGCGCGCCGCCGCGTCCCGGCGCTCGCCGATGTGCTCGGCGGGGATGCCGCCCGGCGCGGTGTCCCAGGGCTCGACCCGGCCGCCGTCGCGCACGTCGACCCGGCCGACTCCCGCCGCGGAGAGGACCGCCGCGACCGTCGCGCCGACCCGGCCGGCCCCGGCCACCCGTACGCGGGCGGCCCGCCGCCGGCCCATCCGGTCCGCCGCGCCGCCGGGGTCGGAGTGGACCACGGACAGCGCCGCGAGGTCGGGGCGGAGCCGGTCCAGCGCGGCCGAGTGGTGCCGTATGGTCTCGGACAGCTCGGTGTGCGCCGTTGCGTCGTCGAGCACACCGCCCTCGGCCAGCAGCCCGAGCAGCCGCTGGGCCTGCGGGGGCCGCAGCCCCAGCGACTCGGCCTCGCGGGCGAGCGGGCCGAGCCCGCGCGTGCCGTCGAGCAGGTCGAGGAAGGCGGCGGCCGCGCCGTCCACCGGGTCCAGGACCACCGCGTGCGCCGGGTCGACGCCGAACTGCAGACTTTCCCGGCTGCGCCAACTGCGGCGCATCGCCGGCTTGAGCATGGGACGCATCGCCACCCCCGTGGGCAGAGTTCCCGATCGAGAGATCGTTCCGATTCCGTACCGGACCAGCATGCCCGGAATCCGCGGACAGACCGCAAAAGTTATCCACAGGCGCTGCAAATGATCATTCGATATGACCGACACCCGGCAACTTCCCGCCCGCCTTTTTCACCGGGCACCACCGGGGGCGGGACTTCCCGGACCCGGTGCGGGTAACGTCGGGGCGTGTCCGCCGACCCCGCCCAGAGCCTTTCCGGCCAGCCCCCGCGCGCCCCCAGGACCAGCGCGGTGGAAGTGCGCCGAAGCGCCCGACGACGCCGGACGGTCTCGGCGTACCGCGAGGGCGACGTCACCGTGGTCCTCATCCCCGCCCGGATGTCCGCCGCCGAGGAGAAGCGCTGGGTGACGGTCATGCTCGACAAGCTCGCCGCCCAGGAGAGCCGCCGCCGGCTCGGCGACGACGAGCTGTCCGCCCGCGCTGCGCAGCTGTCCGCGCAGTACCTCGGCGGCCGCGCGATACCGCGGACCGTGCGCTGGGTCACCAACCAGAACTCCCGCTGGGGCTCGTGCACACCGGCCGAGGGCAGCATCCGTCTGTCCCACCGGCTCCAGGGCATGCCCGAGTACGTCGTCGACTACGTCCTCCTCCACGAACTGGCCCACCTCCTGGTGCCCGGTCACGGGCCGGACTTCTGGAAGCTGCTGGAGTCCTACCCGCGCACCGAACGCGCCCGCGGGTACCTGGAGGGCGTCGTCGCCGCGGCCCGGCTGCCGCACCCGCCCACGGCACGCGAGGAATAGCGGGGGAATAGCCCCGGTCACGGCCAGCGGTTAGCCTGGCGCAACGCACCAAGTACGTACGTACGGATGGGGGGACGGTCCTTAGCAATGGCCAGGGAATTCCAGCGCGGCCACAAGGCCAAGATCAGTGACCTGACCGCGGGGACGGATCTGTACATCGGCGTGCAGATCAGCGGACCCGGTCTCGGCTTCGACATCAGCTGTTTCGGGCTCGACGCCGGGGAACAGCTCTCCGACGACCGCTACTTCATCTTCTACAACCAGCCCAAGTCGCCCGAGGAGGCGATCCAGCAGCTGGGGACGCAGGCCGGGGACACCGAGTCCTTCCGGGTCACCCTGGACCGGATTCCCGCGCAGATCCAGAAGCTGAGCTTCACCGCGACGATCGACGGCGCCGGGCAGATGTCGCAGATCGGCCCGGGCTACGTCAGGATCGTCGCCGGGGGCGAGGAGGTCGCCCGCTACGCCTTCACCGGCGCCGAGTTCAGCACCGAGCGCGCGGTCATGCTCGCCGACTTCTACCTCAAGGACGTCTGGCGCTTCGCCGCCGTGGGCCAGGGCTTCGACGGCGGACTGGACGCCCTGCTCAAGAACTTCGGCGGCGAGGTCGCCGAGGAGCAGCAGGCCGCCCCCGAGCAGCCCGCCGCGGCACCGGGCTTCGCGCCCCCCGCGGGCCCCGCGCCCGGCTTCGCACCCCCGGTGGCCACCGGGCCGCCCGCCCCGCCCCAGCCCGCACCGGCCTTCGGCGCTCCGCCCGCTCCGGCCCCGGCGCCCGTGCACGCCGCCCCCACCATGGTGGCGCCGATGACCACGCCGCCGCCCCAGGCCCCGCCGCAGGCACCCCCGGGCCAGCCGCCGTTCGGCCAGGTCCCGCCGCCGCAGGCGCCTCCGGGCCAGGTTCCGGGCCCGATGCCGGGTCAGCCGCCCTTCGGCCAGGCCCCGTACGGCCAGCCCGTCCCCGGTCAGCCGATGCCCGGTCAGGGCATGCCGGGTCAGCCCGCCTTCGGTCAGCCCGCCTTCGGTCAGCCCGCCTTCGGTCAGCCGCCGCAGGCCCCGCACGCCGGACAGGTCCCGCAGACCCCCGGCGCCGGTCTGGCGGCCGCCATGCAGAAGTACCGCGAGCTGCCCACCGGCCAGCGCTGGACCCAGCAGAACCCGAAGCTGATGCGCGCCGACCTCGCGCAGGCCGGCGGCCAGCCCGTGCTCGCCCGCCAGGGCAGCATGGTGCTCTACCAGGGCAAGGTCGAATTCGGCTACAAGGGCGCCGGGTTCACCGGCCGCGTCGTCGGCAACATGACCGGCCAGGAGATGCAGTTGATGCGCTGCACCGGCCGCGGCCAGGTCTTCTTCGCCGAGGAAGCGTCCTACCTGCACCCCATCGAGCTCCAGGGCGACGCCATCTGCGTCTCCGCCGAGAACGTGCTCGCCTTCGACGAGTCCCTGCAGCACGAGGTCCGCCGCATCGAGGGCCACGGCATCCCCGGCGGCGCCCTGTTCACCATGCAGTTCCAGGGCACGGGCACGGTCGTGGTCAAGACCCACGGCACCCCGGTGGTGCTGCCGGTCACCCCGACCACCTACGCCGACAGCAACGCGATCGTCGCCTGGTCGGCGGCCTCGCAGGTGGTGCTCTCCAGCCAGGTGCGGCTGCGCAGGAACGCCTTCCCAGGACACAGCGGGGAGACCGTGAACCTGCAGTTCCGGGGCGCTCCAGGCAACTTCGTCATCGTCCAGCCGTACGAGGTCTGAGGGGGAGCCCGTCATGGACCAGTCATTGATCTCCGGGTACGCCCCGGCACCGGTCACCGCCCGCATGGAGAACCACGGCAGCAGCATGCTGAAGGTCGCCATGCAGAGCGGCCAGGACCTCTTCGCGCGCACCGGTTCGATGGTCGCCTACGAGGGCTTCGTCCAGTACGAGCCCAACCCGCCCGCCGTCCGCCAGATGGCCTCGCAGTGGCTCACCGGCGAGGGCGCACCGATCATGAAGTGCTCCGGCGACGGCTTGCTGTACCTCGCGGACTACGGCGCCGACGTCGTGTGCGTCTACCTCAACAACGAGGCCCTGTCGGTCAACGGCAGCAATCTGCTCGCCTTCGACGCCCACCTGCAGTGGGGCGTGGAGCGGGTGAAGGGCCTGGCCAAGTTCGCCGGCCAGGGTCTGTTCAACGTCGGGATCTCGGGCACCGGCTGGGTGGCCATCACCTCGCGCGGCACCCCGGTGGTGGTCGACTGCGGCCGCGGCGAGGACGAGACCTACGTCGACCCGGACGCGCTCGTGGCCTGGTCGAGCGGGCTGAAGACGAAGGCGAAGCGCAGCTTCAAGGCGTCCGCCCTCATCGGGCGCGGCAGCGGCGAGGCCTTCCAGATCGGCTTCTCCGGCCAGGGCTTCGTCGTCGTACAGCCCAGTGAGGACAGCACCGACCGCCTCCGAGTCCGGGGCTGAGGGGGAGCGAGACACCATGCAGAGCCCGCTTTTCGGTTACACCGAGGTCCAGACCGAGGACCAGTACGCACTCCAGAACCCGTACCTGCTGCGGGTCAAGCTCGACGGCCGCACCGACTGCCTGGCCCGCAAGGGCGCCATGGTCGCGTACCAGGGCCTGATCGAGTTCGACGGCGAGTACCAGAGCCACGCCCAGCGCTCCGCCCGCCACCGCACCGGTGAGGGCCTGGAGCTGATGCGCTGCTCCGGGCAGGGCACGGTCTACCTGGCCAACCTCGCCCAGCACGTCCACGTCGTCGACGTGGACCAGGAGGGCCTGACCGTGGACGGCGCCTATGTGCTGGCGCTCGACTCCGGGCTGCACTGGGAGGTCATCTCCGTCGACAGCCAGTTCGGCATCTCCGGCAGCGGCGCCTACAACCTCAACATCACGGGGCACGGCAAGGTCGCGCTGATGACCTCGGGCAAGCCGCTGCTGATGCCGGTCACCCCGGACAAGTACGTCTCCGCCGACTCCGACGCGGTCGTCGCCTGGTCGTCCTCGCTCCGGGTGCAGATGCAGGCCCAGACCAGCTCCTCGGGCGTCTGGCGGCGGCGCGGCAACACCGGTGAGGGCTGGGAGCTCAACTTCCTCGGCCAGGGCTACGTCCTGGTGCAGCCCAGCGAGCTGATGCCGCCGCAGAACGCCCAGCTCGGCGGAGGCGTCGCCGCGCAGTACGGCTTCGGCCAGCAGGGCGCGCACGGCATGAACCAGGGCAACATCTTCAGCAACCGCTGAGAGCCCGCCGCGGGTCCCGCCCCGCGCGCCGCCTCAGAGCAGCGCGCGGGTGCGGGCCAGCAGCGTCCGGACGGAACCGTCCGCGACGTCGGCGACCTCGTCGTAGGAGTACCACTTCAGGTCCAGCGACTCCTCGCTGATCTCCTCCACCGCGCCGGGCGGGGCCACCGCCGCGTACTGCACGTCCAGGTGCCAGGCGCACGGCGTCAGGTGACGGTCGAGGTTGACCGGCTCGGGGCGCAGCAGGGTGAGCCCGCGGATGCCCGACTCCTCGACACCCTCGCGCAGCGCGGCCGCGGCCAGCGAGGTGTCCTCCGGTTCGCAGTGACCACCCATCTGCAGCCACATCCCGAGCTTCTTGTGCAGGGTCAGCAGCACCCTTCCCCGCTCCGGGTCCACCACCAGGGCGCTGCCCGTGACGTGTCCCTCGGCGCAGGCCTTCCACATGCCGTCCGGGTGCTCCTGCAGGTGGGCCAGATAGGTCTCCCGGAGCCGTTCCTGGCCCGTGTCGGGCGCGGACCAGTCCTTCAGGACGCGCACCGCGTCGTCGTGCAGAGTCACTTCTCGTCGTCGCCCTTGCCCTCGTCGGTGTCGCCGCGTTCGTCCTCGTCCCGCCGGACGTCCTTCACATGACCGCCCGCGGCCTCGCCGAGGATCTTGTCGAGTTCGGAGAAGTCCAGCTGCTCGTGGTGGACGAAGCCGTCGGGGTCGTCCAGGTCCGCGGCGGTCGGCAGCATGTCCGGATGGGCCCACAGCCCGTCGCGCCCGTCGACGCCGCGCGCGTCGGTGAGCGATGCCCACAGCCGGGAGGCGTCCCGCAGCCGGCGGGGCCGCAGCTCCAGACCGATCAGCGTGGCGAAGGTCTGCTCCGCGGGGCCGCCGCTCGCCCGGCGGCGGCGCAGCGTCTCGCGCAGCGCCCCGGCCGACGGCAGGTGCGGTGCGGCGGCCGCGTGCACGACCGCGTCCACCCAGCCCTCGACGAGGGCGAGGGCCGTCTCCAGGCGGGCCAGCGCCGCCTTCTGCGCCGGGGTGTCCTCGGGCTGGAACATGCCCTGCTGCAGGGCGTCCTGGAGCGCCTCGGGGTTCGACGGGTCGAGGTGGCCGACCGCGTCCTCCAGCTTCGCGGTGTCCACCTTGATACCGCGGGCGTAACCCTCGACGGCGCCGAACAGGTGTGCCCGCAGCCACGGCACGTGGGCGAACAACCGCTGGTGCGCCGCCTCGCGCAGCGCCAGGTAGAGCCGGACCTCGTCCTGCGGCACGCTCAGGCCCAGGCCGAAGGCCTCCACGTTGGCGGGGAGCAGCGCGGCCTTGCCGGCCGGGCCGAGCGGCAGGCCGATGTCGGTCGAGCCCACGACCTCACCGGCGAGCGTGCCCAGCGCCTGCCCGATCTGGGTGCCGAACATGGCGCCGCCCATGGACCGCATCATGCCCAGCAGCGGGCCGGCCATGGCCTGCATCTCCTCGGGCAGCACGTCGCCCATCGCCGTGCCGACGCGCTCGGCGACCGGGTCGACCAGCTCCTTCCACACCGGAAGGGTCGCCTCGACCCACTCGGCGCGGCTCCACGCCACGGCCGAACCGGCGCCGGAGGGCATCGACGTCACCCCGTCGAGCCACAGGTCGGCCAGCCGCAGCGCCTCCTGGACCTTCGCCCGGTCCGCGGGGCCCACGCTGACGTCCTTCGAGCCCTCGGAGGTGCCCTGGGCCACCGTCTGCCGGGCGATGTCCTTGGCCATCTCCCAGTTCACCGGGCCGCCCTCGTACGAGAGCATCTGGCCCAGCTGCTGGAAGGCCGCGCCGAGGTCGTTGGGGTTCAGCGAACCGAACATCGCGGCGAAGGGATTGTCCCCGCCCGGTCCGCCGCCGAAGGGGTTCGCGCCGCCGAAACCGAAGGGATTGGCCGGTCCCCGGGAGCTGTCGCCGGAACCGCCCGGCTTCTTGCCGTCGTCCCCTTCCTCGGGCTCCTCGGGAGGGACTCCGAATCCGAATGGGATGTCGCTCACGGTTTCCTCGGCTCTGTGTGTTGTGGGCTGTACCTCCAGCCTAGACACCCGTCAGGCAGGATGGCTGCGTACGGACCGCGGTTGCGGACCGCGCACCCGGTACCAGAGACAACCGTGGGAGACACCTGGTGAGTTCCCCAGAACCGACCGTTCGCCCAGAGCGGAGCGGCGGCCGGGCCCCCGCCGGACCCGTGGTCGCCGTCACCGGCGCCGCCTCCGGCGTCGGCCTGCTGCTGGCCCTGCGCCTGGCCGAATCCGACCAGGTCAAGAAGGTCGTGGCGATCGACGAGCGCCGCGGTGACGTTCCCGGCGCCCAGTGGGCGGTGCTCGACGTACGCGACCCGGCGATCGCCGAGCGGCTGCGCGGCGTCGATGTCGTCGTCCACCTCGCGCTCGACCTGGACCTGGAGTCCGACCCCAAGGCGCGCAGCGCCTTCAACGTGCGCGGCACCCAGACGGTGCTCACCGCGGCGGCCGCCGCGGGCGTGCGGCGCGTGGTGCTGTGCACCTCGGCCATGGTCTACGGCGCCCATGCGGACAACGACGTCCCGCTCGCCGAGGACGCGCCTCTGCGCGCGACCGCGGAGGCGTCCTTCGTGGGCGATCTGCTGGAGATCGAGCGGCTCGGCAAGCGAGCCCCCCGTGCCCATCCCGGCCTCAATGTGACGATCCTGCGCCCGGCCGTGCTGGTGGGCGGCACCGACACCGCGCTCACCCGCTACTTCGAGTCGCCGCGCCTGCTGGTGGTGGGCGGCAGCCGTCCCTGCTGGCAGTTCTGCCACGTGGAGGACCTGGTGACGGCCATGGAGCACGCGGCGCTGGAGAAGGTCGACGGCGAGATGGCCGTGGGCTGCGACGGCTGGCTGGAGCAGGAGGAGGTCGAGGAGCTCTCGGGCATCCGGCGCATGGAGCTGCCGCCCGCGGTGGCGCTCGGCGCGGCCTCCCGGCTGCACCGGCTGGGGCTCACCCCCTCCCCGGCGGGCGACCTGGCGTACACGATGCATCCCTGGGTGGTCAGCGGCAGCCGGCTGCACGAGTCGGGCTGGCGGCCGAAGTGGACCAACGAGGAGGTGCTGGCCGTCCTGCTGGAGGAGGTCTCCGGCCGCAACTCCGTCGTCGGGCGGCGCCTGGGGCGCAAGGACGCGGCCACGCTCGGGGCGGCGGGCGCGACGGTCGCCCTGGTGGGCACGGCGGCGATGGTGCGGAGGGCGCGCAGGCGCCGCGGTGTCTGAGCGTCGCCGCGCGAACTCGCTCCGGAAGGGGGTTTCCGCATGACGGGCGATGGGGCAGCATGAGCCGCATGGCACAGACGCACGACGAACCCCTCCGGCTCATCGCGATCCGGGACACCGAACTGTCCGTGGACGAGGTCTTCCGCGCGGTGGGGCACGACTCCGCCGGGGGCACCGCGCTGTTCGTCGGCACGGTCCGTGATCACGACGGCCCCTCGGGCGCCGAGGTGACCGGGCTCGGCTACTCGGCGCACCCCAGCGCGGAGGCGGAGCTGCGCCGGGTCGCGGAGAAGGTGGCCGCGGACTTCCCGGTCAGGGCACTGGCCGCCGTCCACCGTGTGGGCGAACTGCGGGTCGGCGACCTCGCGGTCGTCGTCGCGGTCTCCTGCCCGCACCGGGCCGAGGCCTTCGCCGCCTGCCGGAGGCTGATCGACGACCTCAAGCGCGAGGTCCCCGTCTGGAAGCACCAGGCCTTCGCCGACGGCACCGAGGAGTGGGTCGGAGCCTGCGCCCACTGACCACCGGACGCGCGGTTCCCCACCGGACTCCCCACTGGGTGGCCCACCTGCGGTTGCGTAACCTGCGACCCGCTCTGAACGTTGTAGCAGCAGAAGATTAGTCTGCTCATAGTTCTTGATCGGCATGCGCGTCCAGGAGGCCGAAGTGGCAGCGCTCGCATGGTTGCTCATCCCGCTGGTCGCCGCCGTCGCCGCGGCCGTCTGGGGAAGCTGGGCGGCGCGTACGCGCTCCACCGGGGACGGCGCCTCGCTCGCCGACTACGAGCGCTTCCGCGAGGCGATGCAGCGCACCGGATCGGGCGGACCGGCCTGAGGGCCCACGGGGCGGCTGACGGTCACGTACCGTACTGTCGTTCCATGCCACGCCGCACCGCGACGCTGCTCGCATCGACTCTGACCCTGATAGCGCTGCTGTGCGTCGCGCTGCTGTGGCGCGTCCCTTACGCGGAGATGTCGCCGGGGCCCACGGTGAACACGCTCGGGTCGCACGGCGGGGATCCGGTGCTGCAGATCTCGGGGCACAAGACGTATCCGGCCAGTGGTCACCTCAACATGACCACGGTGCGGGTGACGAGCGCGGACTACTCGATGAACCTGGTCGAGGCGGTCGTCGGCTGGCTTGCGCACGACCAGAAGGTCGTCGAGCACGACACGCTCTACCCCAAGGGGCAGACGGCCGAGCAGGCCGACCAGGAGAACGCCGAGGAGTTCACGCAGTCCCAGGACAGCGCGAAGGTCGCGGCGCTCGACGAGCTCGGCATACCCGTCGGCTCCCGGGTGATCGTCTCCGCCGTGGTCAAGGGCGCCCCCGCCGAGGGCGAGCTGCACGCGGGCGACGTGGTCAAGGCCGTGGACGGCCGGCCGGTGAAGGTGGCGGGCGATGTCGCCGAGCTGGTCACCAAGCACAAGGCGGGGCAGAAGGTGGTCTTCACCGTCGTGCCCAAGGGCGCGAAGGGCGACGCCACGCGGGACGTGACCATCACCACGGCGAAGTCGGCCGACGACGGCGCGGCCCGGGCGGTCGTGGGCATCCAGGCCGGGGTCGAGCACACCTTCCCGTTCAAGATCGACATCAAGCTGGCGGACGTCGGCGGCCCGAGCGCCGGCCTGATGTTCGCGCTGGGCATCGTCGACAAGCTCACCCCGGAGGACCTCACCGGCGGCAAGTTCGTCGCGGGCACGGGGACGATCGACGACGAGGGCAAAGTCGGCCCCATCGGCGGCATAGACATGAAGACCATCGGCGCACGGCAGAAGGGCGCCGAGTACTTCCTCACCCCCGCGGACAACTGCGCGGAGGCGGCGGCCGACACCCCGGGCGGCCTCACCCTGGTCAAGGTGAAGACCATCGACGACGCCCTGGACGCGCTCAAGGACATCGGCGAGGGCCGTACGTCGGCCCTGCCCTCCTGCACGAAGGGCTGAGCCCGGCGCGTCCGCACGGTCCGACGGCCCCGGGGAGCGCTCCCCGGGGCCGTCGGCGTCAGTCCTCGAAGGTCGCCGCCAGGGCCTCGGCCAGCCCCGGCACCAGAGCGGAGCCGGTCAGCACCTCGGTGGGGGAGTCCTTCTCGCGCAGCCGTACCGCCGCCTCCCGGGACCCGTCCCGCAGCACGCCCACGGTCATGCGGACCTCGTGGCGGTCGGGGTGCCCGGCGACCCAGCGGGCCAGCGCGGCGTCGTCCAGCCCCTCGGGGATGGACTCCTCCGCGGACGGGGGCAGCATCAGCCGCTCCACGGTGAGCGCGCAGCCGCTGACGACGCCCGGCCAGGCGATGGTGGCGAGGAACTCGTCCAGCGCGGTACCCGCCGGAAGCTCGTCCTGCTCGATCGGGGTCAGCCCGGCGGCTGTCTGGCCGCCGAGGCCGAGTTCCTCGGCGAGCTTGGGTTCCTGTGTGCGCAGCGCCGCGGTGTCGACCAGGGCGAAGAGCCGGGCGGGCTGGTCCCAGCCCAGGCCGGACGCATAGTCGTCGATCTCCAGGACGGCACGGGTGAGCGGGTTCGCGGCGAGCGGCGCACCCTCGGACGTGATGTTGGACATGCTCAATATCCTGCCTGTTCTGTGACCCGCATCCCCAATCGGGAGCCTTGGGGAACTGAGTAAACGCTGAGTAAGTTGCATCAGTGGGCGCCGGGACGGCGTCCGACGGAGACCGACACTTCGAGGTGCGCACCTTGGTATTCCAGATGCCGGACCGTGGCGGGGGTCCGCACGGGCCACGGATCAGAGTGGGCCGCCCGTCGCGGCGAGCCCGGACACTGCTGATGACCCTGGGCGTACTGGCCGTGCTGGCCATGGCGTTCGTCATGTTCGCGGGCTTCTGGACCGACTGGCTCTGGTATCGCTCCGTCGACTACTCCTCGGTCTTCACCACCACGCTGTGGACCAAGATCGGCCTGTTCTTCGTCTTCGGCCTGCTGATGGCCGCGGCCGTCGGCGTCAACGTGTACCTGGCGCACCGGCTGCGGCCGCCGCTGAGCGCGATGTCGATGGAGCAGCAGAGCCTCGACCGCTACCGGATGGGCATCGCCCCCTACAAGAAGTGGGTGCTGCTCACCGTCTGCGCGCTCGTGGGGCTGATCGCGGGCGCGTCCGCCTCCAGTCAGTGGCGCACATGGCTGCTGTGGACGAACTCCACCCCGTTCGGGACCAAGGACCCGCAGTTCCACGTCGACATCTCGTTCTACGCCTTCGACCTGCCCTGGTTCCGCTTCCTGCTGAGCTTCGGCTTCGCGGCCGTCGTGCTGTCGCTGCTGGCGGCGGCGCTGGTGCACTACCTGTACGGGGGCCTGCGGATCACCTCCCCGGGCGGCCGGGCCACGGCCGCGGCGACCGGGCACCTGTCGGTGCTGCTGGGGCTGTTCGTCACCCTGAAGGCGGTCGCGTACTGGCTGGACCGGTACTCGCTGGCGGTGAAGTCCGGCAACCTCAGGTCGGGCGACTGGACGGGTCTGCGCTACGTGGACGCCAACGCCTATCTGCCGGCCAAGACGATCCTGTTCGCCATCGCCATCATCTGCGCGCTGCTGTTCTTCGCCACCCTGTGGCGGCGCACCTGGTCGCTGCCGCTGATCGGCTTCGGCCTCATGGTGCTGTCGGCGATCCTGATCGGCGGCCTGTACCCGGCGATCGTGCAGAAGTTCCAGGTGCAGCCCAACGAGGCCGCCAAGGAGCAGCCGTACATCCAGAAGAACATCGACGCCACGCGTGAGGCGTACGGCATCGACCACGCCGATGTGACGGACTACACGGGCACGAGCAGCGACGCCAAGGAGAAGCTGCGCAGCGACGCCGACACGGCGGCGTCCATCCGCCTGCTCGATCCGAACGTGGTGTCGCCGACCTACCAGCAGCTGCAGAAGGTGCGCGGCTACTACGCCTTCCCGTCCACGCTCGACGTCGACCGCTACACGATCGACGGCAAGGAGCAGGACACCGTGGTGGGCCTGCGGGAGCTGAACCTGGAGGGCATCCCGCAGCACAGCTGGATCAACGACCACTTCAAGTACACGCACGGCTACGGCATGGTGGCCGCCAAGGGCACCACCACGACGGCCAGCGGCGAGCCGGACTTCACCGAGTACAACCTGCCGACCAAGGGCGACCTCGGGACGTACCAGCAGCGGATCTACTACGGCGAGCAGACCAAGCAGTGGTCGATCGTCGGCGACAAGTCCACGCCGGAGATCGACTACACCGACGACAACGGTGAGAAGCCGTACACGTACACCGCCAAGAGCGGTGTCGGCCTGAAGAACCCGGTGACCCGGCTTGCCTACGCGGTGTCCTTCGGCGAGCCGCAGATCTTCTACTCGGGCGCCGTCGGCGACGACTCGCAGATCCTGTACAACCGCATGCCCAAGGAGCGGGTCGAGGCGGTCGCGCCCTGGCTGACGATCGACGGGGACTCCTACCCGGCGGTCGTGGACGGGCGGATCGTGTGGATCGTCGACGCCTACACGACGAGCAACGGCTACCCGTACTCCTCGCGCACGACGCTCGGCGACACCACCGCGGACTCGCTGACCGACGGGCAGCGCGCCGTGCTGGCGCAGCAGAACCAGGTCAACTACATCCGCAACTCGGTGAAGGCGACCGTCGACGCGTACAGCGGCAAGGTCACGCTCTACCAGTGGGACACCGCGGACCCGGTGCTGAAGACCTGGATGAAGGCCTTCCCGGACACCGTCAAGCCCAAGACGGCGATCGACGACGCGTTGATGGCGCATCTGCGCTACCCGCAGGACCTGTTCAAGGTGCAGCGCGAGCTGCTGACGCGCTACCACGTCACCAAGGCGTCGACCTTCTACAGCGGCAGTGAGGTGTGGGCGGTGCCCAACGACCCGGCCGCCAAGACCGGGAAGTCGGTGCCGCCGTACTACCTGAGCCTGAAGATGCCCGGCCAGAACGGCCAGGCGTTCTCGCTCACCACGACGTTCACGCCGAACAAGCGCGAGAACCTCAGCGCGTTCATGGCGGTCGACGCGGACGCGAAGAGTCCGGAGTACGGCGCGATCAGGGTGCTGAAGCTGCCGTCGAACACCACGGTGTCCGGTCCGCAGCAGGTGCAGAGCCAGTTCAACTCCGACCCCAATGTGGCGGAGAAGATCAGGCTGCTCAAGGGCGGTGACTCGGAGGTCGAGTACGGCAACCTGCTGACCGTGCCGCTTGACGGCGGGCTGCTGTACGTGGAGCCGGTCTACGTCCGCGGCGCGGGCACCAACTACCCGCTGCTGAAGAAGGTCCTGGTGAGTTACGGCGGCCAGACCGAGTTCGAGGACACGCTCGGGCAGGCGCTCGACGCCGTCTTCGGTTCGGACGGCGGGGAGCCCGTGACGCCACCGGAGACGGGCGGCGGCGGGGGCACCGAGCCGCCGGCCGCGGGCAACCCGACGGTCGCCCAGGCCCTGGAGGACGCCCAGCAGGCGTACGACGCGGGTCAGAAGGCGCTCAAGGACGGCGACTGGGGCGCGTACGGCCAGGCGCAGAAGGATCTCGCCGACGCGCTGAAGCGTGCGAAGGACGCCGAGCAGCAGGCGGAGAAGACGGGCTGACGGGACCCATCCCGCGTCGTGGTACTGTTGGTGCACCGACGCGGGGTGGAGCAGCTCGGTAGCTCGCTGGGCTCATAACCCAGAGGTCGCAGGTTCAAATCCTGTCCCCGCTACTGTCGGAGAGGGCCCGGAGTCAATAGACTCCGGGCCCTTTCACTTGTATGGGGGGAACTCCTTCCGCTGAGGTTTCGGCGGGCATCCTGTCGGGAAGTCGACAAAACGCTGTAGTGACCTACGAAGTGACCGACTGGGATCGGCAGAACCTGCAGGTTTGCCGCATACCAGGTGTACTGCGGGTACGGGTGATGCGACGATGGACCTCATGGGGGATGGTGCAAGGCTGCTGAAGACTCGTCAGATCCGGGATATCGGGTCCGCGGGGCGGACGACCGTGCCCGCGACCGGGACCGCGCTCGTGCCCGCCGTCGCCGACCTGCTGCCCGGTCCGCGGGTGGGCGGTCTCGACGAGGAGCGCCTCATCGAGTCCGAACTCCCCGACGAGGAGACCCTGGAGGCCCGCGAGGAGGCCGAACTCGAGGCGCGCCACCGGCGGGCCGCCGAGCACGGCGACATCGGGGCCATGAGCGTGCTGGGCACCATGCTGCTGCGCCGCGGCGACCTGGAGGGCGCCGAGCCCCATCTGCGCGGCGCAGCCGCCGGAGGGGACCGTCCGGCCGCCAACAACCTGGGCCTGCTGCTGCACCAGCGCGGTTACGCCGAAGAGGCCGCCGCATGGTGGCGGATCGCCGCGGTCGCCGGTTCCGCCGCGGCCGCGCACGCGCTCGGCCGGCACTTCCGCGAGCGCGGCGACGAACCCGGGGCGGAGTACTGGCTGCGCCAGGCCGCCGAGTCCGGGCACACCCTGGGCGCGTACGCGCTGGCCGACCTCCTGGACCACCGGCGCGACGTCGGCGCCGAGCGCTGGTTCCACGCCGCCGCCGAGCACGGCCACCGCGAGGCCGCCTACCGGCTCGCCCGCATCTGCGCCGAGCGCGGCGAGGAGCGCGAGGCCGAGCAGTGGTACCGGCAGGCCGCCGCCCGCCGGCACCGCAGGGCCGCCCTGCGTCTCGGCACGCTCCTGGAGGAGCGCGGCGAGTTCGAGGAGGCCAAGCGCTGGTACCTGACCGCCGCCCGTGACGGGGAGCCGCGCGCCGCCTGCGCGCTCGGCTTCCTGCTGCGCGACGCCGGCGACGTCGACGGCGCCGCCACCTGGTGGCGGCGCGCCGCCAACGCGGGCGACGGCAACGCGGCCAACGCCCTGGGCGCACTGCACGCCCAGGAGGGCGAGACCCAGACCGCCGAGCGCTGGTACCGGGCGGCACTCGAGGCGGGTGACGTCAACGGCGCCTTCAACCTCGGGCTGCTCTGCGCCGCCCAGGGCCGCACCACCCAGGCCGAGCAGTGGTACCGCAAGGCCGCCTACACCGGGCACCGCGAGGCCGCCAACGCGCTCGCCGTGCTGCTGCTGCAGCGCGGCGACGCCGCGGGCGCCGAGCCGTGGTTCTCCAAGGCCGCGGAGGCGGGCAGCGTGGACGCCGCCTTCAACCTCGGCATCCTGTACGCCGGGCGGAGCGACGACGCCACCGCGCGGCGCTGGTACGAGCGCGCCGCGGCCAGCGGGCACGGCGAGGCAGCGCTCCAGGTGGCCATCGCCCTGCAGAAGGAGGGCGACGCGCACGGCGCCGAGCGCCACCTGCGCTGCGCCGCGGGCAGCGGCAGTCCGGAGGGTGCGTTCCGGCTCGGGGCGCTGCTGGACGCCCAGGACACGCAGGAGGCCGCCGCCGAGGCCGAGGAGTGGTACGCCCGCGCCGCCGGCCAGGGGCACCGCCGCGCCCAGGTGCGGCTCGGCATGTGCGCCGCCAAGCGCGGGGACGTCGTCGACGCCGCCCACTGGTACCGCGAGGCCGCAGAGGGCGGCAGCCGCAACGGGGCCTTCAACCTCGGGCTGCTCCTCGCCCGGGAGGGCGCGGAGCCGGAGGCGGCCCTGTGGTGGACCCGTGCCGCCGACGCGGGGCACGGACGCGCCGCGCTGCGGCTGGCGCTGCTGGCCGCGCGGCACGGACAGCTCGCGGACGCCAAGGCGTGGTGCGCCCGCGCCGTCGAGTGCGGCCCCGCCGAGGTGGCCGAGCGGGCGGCCCGGCTGACCGACGCCCTGGAGCACGAGCTCTCCGCGTGAGAAGCGATTTGCGCTGCTCAGCCCCGGGAGGTTAATCTAAGGGCACAACGACGCGGGGTGGAGCAGCTCGGTAGCTCGCTGGGCTCATAACCCAGAGGTCGCAGGTTCAAATCCTGTCCCCGCTACTGAAGAGAAGGGCCCGGAAGCCATGGCTTCCGGGCCCTTGTCGTATGCGTTCGGTACAGCCAAGGCATGGTTCGGGCAAAAGGGTGCGGACGGTCCTGGGCCGGCCGGCGCCGGCGCGCGATCCTGAGGACAGGCCCTCAGGTGGCGCGAGGAGGCGGGGTTGCTTCGCAGGCGGCGTAAGCGGCGGCCGACGGAACTCAGGGATGTGACGCGGTGGGGTCGCCTGTGCGCGGCCGCGGACGTGGAGGAGCTGCTCCGTGAGCTGCGGAGCGCCGCCGGGGACGAGGACGCCGCCTACGACCGCGCGGCGGCGCTGAAGGCGCTGGCCGCGGCGCCGCCCCGGTTGTGGCTGCTGCTGGACCGTGCCGCGCGGGTGCAGGAAGGCGCACCCCCGGCGCCCGGCGACAGCGAGCCGCTGCGGTTGCTGCTGGCCGCGATGGACCGGGACGGGCGGACCCGGCAGGCCGCCGTGGAGGAGCTGGCGGTGCACGGCGGGCCGCTGGTGGCGTCGGCCCTCGCGCTGCGTACGGCGGACTGGGTGGACCAGGTCCGCGACCCGGCCCTGGCGGCGCTTCTGCGGCGTACCGCCCCGGACGAGGCCGCCGCGGCCGTACGGCTGCTGCTGAGGCTGCGCGGACGGAGCCGGGCCGTGCACACCCCGGAGGCGTACCGCGGGGTGCTGGCGGCCCCCGAGGCCCGGCGTGCGGTGCGTGCGCTGGCGGCCGACGCGGACCCGCTGACCCGGCGGTTCGGGGTCGAGCTGGCCCTGCAGCTGGGGGAGTTCGTACGCGGAGACCTGGTGCGCACGGCGCTGCGCGACCCCGACCAGGTCTGCCGCAGGCTGTGCGCCGAGCGGCTGCTGCAGATGGACCCGGACCAGGCGGGGCGCCTGCTGTGGGCCCGCTCGGCGGCCGTGCGGGAGCTGGCGGTCGCGGCGCTGCCGGACGACGTGCCCGCGGCCCGGCTGACGGCGCCGCTGGCCGACCCGGCGCGGATCGTCCGCGCCCAGGCCCGCTGGCGGCTGTACAGCAGGGGTGAGCCCCCGGCGCTGGCGTACCGCAGGCAACTGCTGCGCTGCGGCCCGCAGAGCCCGCCGCGGCTGGTGGCCGGGCTGGTGACGGGGCTGGGGGAGTGCGGGGACGCCTCGGACGGACCGCTGGTGCTGCGGCTGGCGCGCGAAGTGCGCGCCCCGTGGCCGCCGGTGGTGCGCCGGGCCGCGGTACGCGCGGCGGGCCGGCTCGTCCCGCGGGAGGGGCTGCTGCCGCAGTTGGCGCCGCTGGCCGTGGACCCGGACCCCGGCGTGGCCAGGGAGGCCTTCGAGGCGCTCTCCAAGGTGGCGGGCCAGGTGCCGGTGGAGACGGTGTGGGTGGGGCGTACCCGGCCGGAGCCGGGGGTGCGCAAGGCCGCGGAACGCGTGCGGCGGGCGGCCCAGCGTCAGGCGCAGGCGGGGCACAGGCCCCGGTAGGTGACCTCCACCTGGGAGACGGTGAAGCCGAAGCGCTCCGCGTCGGGCAGGTCCGCCAGCGGGTTGCCGTGCGGGTGGACGTCCCGGACGGTGCCGCAGCCGGAGCACACCAGGTGCTGGTGCGGCCGGTGGGCGTTGGGGTCGTAGCGCTTGGCGCGGCCGTCGGTGGCGACCTCTATGACCTCGCCGAGCGACACCAGTTCGCCGAGGGTGTTGTAGACGGTCGCGCGGGAGATCTCGGGCAGCCGGGCCGCCGCCCGCGCGTGCACCTCGTCGGCGGTCAGGTGGACGTGGTCGCCGTCCAGGACCTCGGCCACGACGCGCCGCTGCGCGGTCATGCGCCACCCGCGGCCGCGCAGTCGTTCCAGCAGGTCACTCATTCCATTTCACCTATCAGTGGGATGCGAACAGCTTAACAGTGACAGTCCGTATTCCGACCGGGTATGAGTTTGGGGCTCTTCTTGACTTGGACTCTGTCTATCGTAGGATCGCTTCCGGCGAAAGCCACGGCACAGCACCAACCCAGGGAGAGGCACGTGACGGTTCAGGAGACCGGCCCGCTGACCACGGAGGCGGGCGCCCCGGTCGCGGACAACCAGAACAGCGAGACCGCGGGCCTGGGAGGGCCGGTCCTGGTCCAGGACCAGCAGTTGCTGGAGAAGCTCGCCCGCTTCAACCGCGAGCGCATCCCGGAGCGTGTGGTGCACGCACGCGGCGCCGGCGCCTACGGCACCTTCACCGTGACCGCGGACGTGACGAAGTACACGCGGGCGAAGTTCCTCTCGGAGGTCGGCAAGCAGACGGAGACCTTCCTGCGGTTCTCCACCGTGGCGGGCAACCTCGGCGCGGCGGACGCGGTGCGCGACCCCCGGGGCTTCGCGCTGAAGTTCTACACCGAGGAGGGCAACTACGACCTCGTCGGCAACAACACCCCGGTGTTCTTCATCAAGGACGCCGTCAAGTTCCCCGACTTCATCCACACCCAGAAGCGCGACCCGTACACCGGCTCCCAGGAGGCGGACAACGTCTGGGACTTCTGGAGTCTGTCCCCGGAGTCGACGCACCAGGTGACCTGGCTGTTCGGCGACCGCGGCATCCCCGCGAGCTACCGCCACATGAACGGCTACGGCTCGCACACCTACCAGTGGACCAACGAGGCGGACGAGGTCTTCTGGGTCAAGTACCACTTCAAGACGGACCAGGGCATCAGGAACCTCACCCAGGGCGAGGCCAACCGGATCGCCGGTGAGGACCCCGACTCCCACCAGCGCGACCTGCGCGAGGCCATCGAGCGCGGCGAGTTCCCCAGTTGGACCGTGCAGGTGCAGATCATGCCCGCGGCCGAGGCGGCGGCCTACCGCTTCAACCCGTTCGACCTCACCAAGGTGTGGCCGCACGAGGACTACCCGCCGATCGAGATCGGCAGGCTGGAGCTCAACCGCAACCCGCAGAACGTCTTCGCCGAGGTCGAGCAGGCGATCTTCTCCCCGGCGCACTTCGTGCCCGGCATCGGCCCGTCCCCGGACAAGATGCTGCAGGGCCGGCTCTTCGCCTACGGCGACGCCCACCGCTACCGCGTCGGCATCAACGCCGACCACCTGCCGGTGAACCGCCCGCACGCGACCGAGGCGCGCACCCACGGCCGCGACGGCGCGCTCTACGACGGCCGCCACGGCGGGGCAAGGAACTACGAGCCGAACAGCTTCGGAGGCCCGGCCCAGACCGGCCGTCCCCTGTGGTCGGCCACCACGGTCACCGGGTACACCGGCAACCACGAGGCGCCCTCGCACGCAGAGGACGACGACTTCGCGCAGGCCGGCGACCTCTACCGGCTGATGTCGGAGGAGGAGAGGGAGCGCCTGGTCGCCAACCTCTCCGGCTTCATCGCCAAGGTGTCGCGCGACGACATCGCCGAGCGTGCGATCGGCAACTTCCGCCGTGCCGACGAGGACTTCGGAAAGCGGCTGGAGGCCGCCGTCCAGGCCCTGCGCGGCTGACCGGCGTCCGTCCCACAGGCCCGGAGGGGGCCGGGTGCGTCCAGGCACCCGGCCCCCTCCGATCCACGTCCGGTCCGGCCGTCAGCCGGTGAGGGCCGCGTGCGCGGGCTGCCAGCAGCGCACGATGTCGCGTACGGAGACCATGCCGACCGGGTTGCGGTCGTCCAGCACCACCAGGTGCCGGAAGCCGCCGCGCACCATTGCGGCGGCCGCCTCTTCGAGGGTCCACCGGGGCGCGGCGAAGACCACGTCGGTGGTGGTGTGGGCGGCGGCGAGTTCGTGGTCGGGGTCGAGCCCCGCACCGATGGCGTTGAGGATGTCGCGCTCGGTCAGGATGCCGAGACCGCAGGTGTCGGGATCGAGTACCACCGCCGCGCCCACCCGTCGGGCGGACATCAGCCGGGCGGCCTGGCGGAGGGTGTGGGCGGGACCGACCGTGAGAACGACCGTGCTCATGGCGTCGCGTACGAGCATGGGATACCCCTCGGGCTGCGTCGTGGCCGTCTTGAGAATCGTTTCACAAATGCACAAGCTCACGCATTCTCATGTTCACATGCGCCGCGGTCCGCAGCAAGGGGCGTGCGGAGGGTGATCGGTAGTGTGAGGGGGCGGTCGACTACGGGCGGTTCAGGAAGGCGAGCGTCTCCTCGTGCAGCAGCCCGTTGGACGCCGCCGCGTTCCCGCCGTACGGCCCCGGGGTCCCGTCCAGGCTGGTGAAGCGCCCGCCGGCCTCGCGCACGATCACCTCGTTCGCCGCCATGTCCCACAGGCTCAGCTCCGGCTCGGCGCAGATGTCCACCGCGCCCTCGGCGACCATCATGTACGGCCAGAAGTCACCGTAGGCGCGTGTCCGCCAGCAGGACCGGGTCAGGTCGAGGAAGCCGTCCAGGCGGCCCTGCTCCTCCCAGCCGCTCAGCGAGGAGTACGCGAAGGAGGCGTCCGCAAGCCGGCTCACCTGCGACACCCGCAGCCGCGTGGCGGAGGACAGGCTGCGACCGGTGTACGCCCCGCCGCCCTTCACCGCCCACCAGCGGCGCCCCAGTGCGGGCGCGGACACCAGGCCGACGACGCCCTCGTCGCCTCCCTCCCCGCGCACCATCAGCGCGATCAGGGTCGCCCACACGGGCACCCCGCGGACGTAGTTCTTGGTGCCGTCGATCGGGTCGACGATCCAGCGCCGCGGGCCGCTGCCCTCCGTGCCGTACTCCTCGCCGAGCACGGCGTCGCGCGGCCTGGCCCGGCCGAGCTGACTGCGGATCAGTTCCTCGGCGCGCTTGTCCGCCTCGCTGACCGGCGTCATGTCGGGCTTGGTCTCTACCTTGAGGTCCAGGGACTTGAAGCGCTCCATGGTGGCGGCGTCGGCGGCGTCGGCAAGGATGTGCGCGAGGCGCAGATCGTCGTTGAAGTCCGGCATGGAGCGAACAGTATCGATCGTGGGAGGTCGAGGTCACGCACGGAGCGCGGGGAGGGTTGACACCGACCGACGGCGCGTCAATTCTGGCCCCACAGCTCCCTGAGGCCGCTCGGTACCGCTCGAGACCGCTCGAGACCTTGGAGGCGATCGTGCCGACAGCGCGTGAATCACTCCTGGACGCCGCGCTGTCCGCACTGGGCGACCGGTCGTGGGCGACGATCAGGATGGTGGACGTCGCGGCCACCGCCGGGGTGTCGCGGCAGACCCTCTACAACGAGTTCGGCACCAAGGAGGGGCTCGCGCGGGCCCTGGCGCGGCGGGAGGCCGAGGCGTTCCTGGCGGGCGTGGAACGTGCCCTGGACACCGCCGGGCGGCAGGGCGCCGACGCCGGCGACTGCTTCGCCGCGGCGACCGCCTGGACCCTGCACAGCGCCCGCCGCAGCCCGCTGGTGCGCGCGGTGCTCACCGGCTGCCGCGGGGACCGGGTCCCGGCGGCGGCCGTCGTGCCGGTGCCGCTGCCACGGCTGCCGGGCCGGCGGCTGCGCAAGGACGACGCCCCGCTCGCCCCGGCCGAACTCCTCGACGCCTTCGGGGCGCGCGCCGTGACCGTGCTGGGGCGGCGCTTCCCCAAGCTGGACCAGGCCGAGGCCGACTGGGCCTGCGGGACCGCGGTGCGCGTCACCGTCTCCTACGTCCTCGCCCCCGCGGCCTCCGACGAGGAGGCGTGCCGGCGGGTCGCCCGGCTGGTCCGGGGACTTCTCCGGCGCGGCTGGTGACGGGCGCGGACCGGCACCGGGGCCGACCGGCGAGGGCGACGGATCAGTGGGTGGAGCCGGAGAGTTGGAGCCCGATGACGCCCATGACGACCAGGCCGATGGAGATCAGCTTCAGGGTCGAGACGACGTCTCCGAGGAAGGCCATGCCGTAGATCGCCGTCCCGGACGCCCCGATGCCCGTCCACACCGCGTACGCGGCCCCGACGTCGAGCTTCTTCAGGGCGAGCGTGAGCAGGCCGAAACTGCCGAGCGCGAAGGCGCAGAACGCGATGGTCGGCCACAGGCGGGTGAACCCGTGGGAGAGTTTGAGGCAGACCGCGAAGCCGGTTTCGAGGAGTCCGGCGACCACCACGAGGAGCCAGGCCATCGAGCGCCCTCCCGTTTCCGTCTGTCGATGAGCGATCATCACACAGCATGCCCGGAAATGGCGCCTCAGTCCCCTTCCTTGCGCTCACGCGTCGCGAGCAACCGCCGCAGCGAGAACAACCGGGCGGGTTCGGCGTGCCCGTCGGCCACCCAGGCGTCCAGCGCGCAGTCCGGTTCGTCGTGGCTGCAGGCGCGCGGGCAGTCCGCCGTGCCCGGTTCCAGATCGGGGAAGGCGTGGATGACCCGGGACGGATCGACGTGGTGGAGCCCGAAGGAGCGCACCCCCGGGGTGTCGATGACCCAGCCCTGCGCTCCACTGAGCGGCAGCGCGAGCGCCGAGGTGGTGGTGTGCCTGCCGCGTCCGGTGACCGCGTTGACGTGGCCGGTCGCGCGCTGGCGCTCCACCAGTGCGTTGACCAGGGTGGTCTTCCCGACGCCGCTGTGGCCGACGAAGGCGGTGATCCGGCCCTTGAGCTGCTCGCGGACGGCCGCCGTCGCCTCGGCGTCGAAGTTCTCGTGGCTGGTGACGACGTAGGGGACGCCCAATGGCGCGTACGTCTCCAGCAGCGGTTCCGCCGAGGCGAGATCGGACTTGGTGAGCACCAGCAGCGGCTCCAGCCCGGCGTCGTACGCCGCCACCAGGCAGCGGTCGATGAGCCTGGGCCGGGGCTCGGGGTCGGCGAGGGCGGTCACGATGGCGAGCCGGTCGGCGTTGGCGACGACGACCCGCTCGTAAGGATCGGTGTCGTCCGCGGTGCGGCGCAGCACCGAACTGCGCTCCTCGACGCGCACGATCCGCGCGAGGGTGTCCTTCTCCCCGGTCAGGTCGCCGACGATGCCGACCCTGTCCCCGACCGCGATGCCCTTGCGGCCCAGTTCACGGGCCTTCATCGCGGTGATCGTCCGGTCCTCGACGAGGCAGGTGACACGGCCCCGGTCGACGGTGAGGACGAAGCCCTCCTCGGCGTCCTCGTGCTTGGGCCGGATGCTGGTGCGGGGACGGTTCCCCTTGCGGTTCGGGCGGACCCGGACGTCGTCCTCGTCGGTGTGCTTGCCGTAGCGCCGCATGGTTCAGGCCCGGACCGGGGACGTGGGGGCCGCCGGTGCGGCACCCAGCATGGCCGTCCACATCTCGGGGAAGTCGGGGAGCGTCTTGCCGGTGGTCGCGACGTTCTCGACCCGGACGCCGTCGACGGCCAGGCCCAGGACGGCGCCCGCGGTGGCCAGCCGGTGGTCGTCGTAGGTGTGGAAGACGCCGCCGCGCAGCGCCCGCGGCCGGATGCGCAGCCCGTCCTCGGTCTCGGTGACGTCGCCGCCGAGTTCGTTGATCTCCTTGCTCAGCGCGGCCAGCCGGTCGGTCTCGTGCAGCCGCAGGTGGCCCACGCCGCGCAGCACGGACTCGGAGTCGGCGAGCGCGGCGACCGCCGCGATGCCGGGGGTGAGCTCGCCGACCTCCGACAGGTCGGCGTCGATGCCGTGGATGCGGCCGGAGCCGGTGAAGACCAGGCCCGTGTCCGTCAGCTCGCACGAACCGCCCATCCGGGTGAACAGCTCGCGCAGCGCGTCACCGGGCTGGGTGGTGCGGCGCGGCCAGTCGGGGATGACCACACGGCCGCCGGTGACCAGCGCGGCGGCGAGGAAGGGCTGGGCGTTGGAGAGGTCCGGCTCGACGGTGAGGTCGACGCCGAGCAGCGCGCCGGCGTCGACCCGCCACACGTTCGGCTCGCCGCCGTTCTCCGGGGTGTCCACCTTGGCGCCGGTGTGCCGCAGCATCTCCACCGTCATCTTGATGTGCGGCAGTGACGGCAGCGTCGGGCCGGTGTGCCGTACCTCGACGCCCTGGTTGAAGCGGGGGCCGGACAGCAGCAGGGCGCTGACGAACTGGGAGGACGAGGACGCGTCGACCGACACCGGACCGCCGTCCAGCGCCCCGCCGCCGTGCACGGTCAGCGGCAGCGCGCCGCGGCCCTCGTCGTCGATGCGGGCGCCCAGGGTGCGCAGTGCGTCGATGACCCCGTTGAGCGGACGCTCGTGGCTGCGCGGGTCGCCGTCGAAGTGCACAGGGCCGTCGGCGAGCGCGGCGACCGGCGGCAGGAACCGCATCACCGTGCCGGCGTTGCCGACGTCGACCGTGGCCGGCCCGTGCAGCCCGGCCGGGATGACCCGCCAGGCCTCGCCGCCGTAGGGGTTGACGACCTCGTCGATCTGCACGCCCATGGCGCGCAGCGCGTCGGCCATCAGCACGGTGTCGCGACTGCGCAGCGGACGGCGCAGCCAGCCCGGCTCGGAGGCGAGCGCGGCGAGCACCAGGGCGCGGTTGGTGACCGACTTGGATCCGGGCACGGTGACCGTCGCGTGGACGGGGGCGGACGCGAGCGGCGCGGCCCACAGGGCGGTGTGCGCGGGGTTACCGGTCATGGCCCCAAGCGTAGTGGCTCAAGGAGAAGGCGAATCGCTCACAAAGCGGACGAAACCTCAAGGAAACAGTAACCCGCCCGCAAGGGCTACAGCCCCACCAGCCAGCGGCCGCCGCCGAACAGCGACAGCAGCGCCACCGCGTAGAACAACAGCATCCACAGTGCCGCCGGGGTGTGGGTCAGCCGGGCCAGCTGGTCGGCGTCCGAGCCCGGGGCCGCACCGCCGTGCCGCTTGCGCTGGAGTTCCAGCACCGGCCGCACGCCCCCGAACAGCAGGAACCAGACCACGAGGTAGGCGAACGCAGCCTGGACGGCGGGCTCGGTCAGCCAGGACACCAGCAGGAAGAGGCCACCGGTCAGGAACACCGTCAGCACCCCGTACGCGTTCCTGATCATCACCAGCATCACCAGCAGCAGGGCCGTCGCCCCCCACAGCAGCGCCGTGATGTGGCCCGCCGCGAGGAGCAGGGCCCCGCCGAGGCCCAGCAGGGACGGCGCGGTGTACCCGGCCGCCGCGGTGAGGATCATGCCGAGGCCGTACGGCTTGCCCCGGGAGACGGTCAGGCCCGAGGTGTCCGAGTGGAGCCGGATGCCCTGCAGGCGGCGTCCGGACAGCAGGGCGACGAGGCCGTGGCCTCCTTCGTGGGCGATCGTGATCGCGTTGCGGGACAGCCGCCACAGGGCGTGCGGCAGGACCGCGGCCAGGGCGACGGCCGCGGTGACGCCCACCAGCCAGGACGAGGGCGCGGGCTGGGTGCCGAGGATCGAGTCGATGAGCTGCACGGTTCCGCACCATACGGTGCCCGGCTGTGTCCGCGCCGTGGCAATCTGGCACTCATGTGCGGTCGATATGCAGCGAGCCGGGGGCCCGAGGATCTCGTCGAGGTGTTCGACGTGCAGAAATGGGATCCCACGGAGGCGCTGGACCCCAACTGGAATGTCGCGCCCACCGACAGCACCTACGCGGTGCTGGAGCGGCCGGACAAGGAGACGGGCGAGATCGTGCGCCAGTTGCGCGCCCTGCGCTGGGGGCTGGTGCCGAGCTGGGCGAAGACGCCCGACGTCGGCGTCAAGATGATCAACGCGCGGGCCGAGACCGTGCACGAGAAGTCCTCCTACCGCCGCCCCTTTGCCTCTCGCCGCTGCCTGCTGCCCGCCGACGGCTACTTCGAGTGGGTCACCGGCAAGGACGAGCGGCAGCTGGAGGAGCAGGGGAAGAGGAAGCGGCCCCGCAAGCAGCCGTACTTCGTCACCCCCGTCGACGGCTCGGTCTTCGCGATGGCCGGGCTGTACGAGTTCTGGCGCGACCGCACCCTGCCCGACGAGCATCCGCGCGCCTGGTGGGTCACCTGCACCGTCATCACCACGGAGGCCTGGAGCGAGCCCTTCGCCGACGCCGACGAGCGCCCCGGCGGTCCGCGCTCACTCGCCGAGATCCACCCGCGCATGCCGCTGTGGATCACCCCGGACCACTGGGACGACTGGCTCGACCCCACGCGCACCGGCGTCGAGGACCTGCGCGCGCTGCTCGCGCCGCCGCGGCCCGGCCTGCTGCGCGTGCACCCCGTGCGCACCGAGGTGAGCAACGTCCGCAACAACGGGCCGGAGCTGGTCGAGCCGATCGAGGCGCCCGAGGAGGCGACGCTGTTCTGACCGCCCGCGGTGCCAGACTGGCCGCTGTGAGCGAGATCATGGAGACCGTGCCGACGCCCGTCGGGGACGCCCGCGTCACCTGGCACCGGGCGCGTCGCCCCCGCGCCGTGGTGGCGCTGGGCCACGGCGCGGGAGGCGGCGTCGAGGCGCGCGACCTGCGGGCCCTGGCAGCGGCACTGCCGCCGCACGGCTGGACGGTCGCGCTGGTGGAGCAGCCCTGGCGGGTGGCCGGCAGGAAGCTGGCGCCCGCGCCGAAGACCCTGGACACCGCGTGGACGGCGCTGTGGCCGGCGCTCGCCCGGCCCGGTCTGCCGGTGGTCGCCGGCGGCCGCAGCGCGGGCGCCCGGGTGGCCTGCCGTACGGCGGCGGAACTGGGCGCGGTGGCGGTGCTGGCGCTGTCCTTCCCGCTGCACCCGCCGGGGAAGCCGGAGAAGTCCCGCAAGGACGAGCTCCTCGCGGCGGCGCTCAAGGGTGTGCATCTTCTGGTCGTCCAGGGCGGGCGCGACCCCTTCGGCCGCCCCGAGGAGTTCCCCGAGGGGTACGAGCCGGTCGGGGTGCCCTTCGGCGACCACGGGTTCGCCGTCCCGAAGTCGGCGGACATCACCCAGGAGGCAGCACTGAGCGTCATCACCGACGCGGTGCTGGGCTGGCTGGAGGAACTGCCCCCGCTTCGGGAATGAGCGGTGCGCGGCCCGTGTTGTGCCAGGCGTCCGCACGAAAAAACGTACGCACAGTGAGGAAGGCAGCCGGATGGTCAGAGCCGAGTGCCGGGCGCGTGCCGAGGCGCCGTACCTGTCGTGGCCGGAGTGGCCGTCGACGGGCGGGGCCAACAGGAACAGCGCGCCGATCCCGCCCGGGATATCCTCCGATGGCGTGGGGTCCGCTTACGGCCCCGTGACCGTCGTGGAGGAGGTGGGTCCGGTCAGCGGCAACGACGACAGCCCGTCCGAGGTGCCTGAGGTGCAGGTGACTCCGGAGTCCGACGTCGAGCGCAGTGCGCGCTTCGAGCGGGACGCCCTGGAGTACCTGGACCAGATGTACTCGGCGGCGCTGCGCATGACCCGCAACCCGGCCGATGCCGAGGACCTGGTGCAGGAGACGTACGCGAAGGCGTACGCGTCGTTCCACCAGTTCCGTGAGGGCACCAACCTGAAGGCGTGGCTGTACCGCATCCTCACCAACAGCTTCATCAACTCCTACCGCAAGAAGCAGCGCGAGCCCCAGCGCAGCGGCACGGAGGAGATCGAGGACTGGCAGCTGGCACGCGCCGAGTCGCACATGTCCACGGGTCTGCGCTCCGCCGAGTCCCAGGCCCTGGACCACCTGCCCGACTCGGACGTGAAGCAGGCGCTGCAGGCGATCCCGGAGGAATTCCGGATCGCGGTCTATCTTGCCGACGTCGAGGGCTTTGCCTACAAGGAGATCGCCGACATCATGGGAACCCCCATCGGTACGGTGATGTCCCGTCTGCACCGTGGGCGGCGGCAGCTGCGTTCGCTGCTGGAGGACTACGCGCGGGAGCGCGGGCTCGTCCCGGCGGGCGCGGGCGACGAGAAGGGCTCGGGCACATGAGCTGCGGCAACCCGCATGAGACGGACTGTTCCGAGGTGCTCGAACATCTTTACGAGTACCTGGACAACGAGATGTCCGACGACGCCTGCGCCAAGTTCAAGCAGCACTTCGACGAGTGCCACCCCTGCCTGGAGAAGTACGGACTCGAGCAGGCCGTCAAGAAGCTGGTCAAGCGCTGCTGCGGGCACGACGACGTGCCCACGGACCTGCGCTCCAAGGTGCTCACGCGGATCGAGCTGATCCGCGCAGGCGAGGTGGCGCCGGTACCGGAGCCGGCCGACGGCGGCAGCGCGCCGACCGGTTCCCCGGCCGTCTGACGCACACGGCACCGGCAGGTCACCCGGGATCACCCGAAGGCGGGAATCGCGGCCGCTCACCCACCGGGCGGCGGCCGCGCCCCTAGCCTCGGTGGGGTGCGTGCGAAGCGGACGGTCCGGATGCTCCCCGCGGCGGCGCGGGTCTACATCCCGGTCGTCGTCGTGTCGGCCTGCGGCGCCCTCGTCACGGGCCCCCACGAGGGCACTCCCTGGGCGACCGCCGCCGTGCTGGCGGTGCTCTACGCGGCGGGGGAACGCACGGGGGCATCACTGCCCCCGGTGCTCTTCGCGGCCGCGCTCCTGCTTCCCCCGGGCGCGGCCGCACTCGTCGCCGTGCCCGGCGGACTGCTCGCACCCGTCCGGGGCGAGCCGCGCCCGGTGCGGCGCGTGTGGCACGCCGCGCAGCTGGCCCTGGCGACGGCCGCAGCGGCCCAGGTGCGCACCGCCTTCGGGGACGGTCCCTTCGCGCGGCTGCCGGGGCTGCTGGTGCCCGCGCTCGCGGCCGTCCTCGCCTTCTGCCTGTTCTCCGCCGCCCTCACCGCCGGCGTGCTGATCACCGCCGAGCGCACCGCCCCGTCGGCGGCCTGGCGGGAGGCACTGCTGGAGCCGCTCGCCCCGCACCTGACCTACGGCCTGGTGGGGCTCATGGCCGCCGTGCTCTGGCAGGGCCCGTACGGGGCGGTGGCCGCGGTCCTCGCCCTGCTGCCGACGCACATCGCGCGCTGGGTCGTGGGCCAGGCCCGCCGCGAGCGGGCCGCGCACCGGGCGACGGTCCGGGCGCTGGTGCAGGCCGTGGAGATCAAGGACCGCTACACCCGGGGCCACAGCGAGCGTGTCGGGCGGGCGTCGGCGCTGATCGCCCGCGAGATCGGACTGCCGCCCGAGCGGGTGGAGGCGCTGCGGCTGGCAGGCATCCTGCACGACATCGGCAAGCTCGGGGTGCCCACCCGCGTGCTGCGCAAGGACAGCCCGCTCACCCCCGAGGAGCGGCGGATCATCGAGCTGCACCCCGGCTACGGCCACGAGATGGTGCGCGGCATCGCCTTCCTCGACGACGCCCGGACCGCGATCCTCCACCACCACGAACGCCTCGACGGATCCGGCTACCCGTACGGCCTGGCGGGCGAGGCCATCCCGTCCTCCGCGCGGCTGGTGGCCGTGGCGGACGCCTTCGACGCGATGACCTCCACCCGCGCCTACCAGGCCACCCGAGGCGTCGACGACGCGCTGGGCGAGCTGCGCCGCTGCGCCGGCAGCCACTTCGACCCGCTCATGGTGCAGGCGCTGATCCGCGCCGTCCGCCGCGAGGGCTGGAACCCGGCGGTCACCGCCGACGAGCCCGAACCCTTCGCCCCCGCCCAGGCCCGGCGCCACGCCCGCCGTGACGCCCCTGCGCGCCGTACCCCCGAGCCGCGCCCGTGAGCGCCCCCGGACGCCGCGGCGGCGGGGACCACCGGCGTCACCGCAGGCGCACGCCGTCCGTCGTGTTCGCCGTCCACGGGCTCGCGCTCGCCGTGGGCGGCGCCGCGACGGTCTGGACGGCGGTGCACGGCGTCGCCGATCCCGCGGCGGCCGCCGCCTTCGGGGCGCTGGTCGTCGTCGGCGAGGTCTTCCGGATCCCGGAACCCGAGGGCCGGGAGGCCGCCCCCGTCGCCTTCGCCGGGGCCCTGGCGTATGCGCTGCTCGCGGCCGAGGCGGTGGCGGTCGTGGTGGCGGTCTCGGCCGCGGCGGTGGTCGCCGGGCAGCTGAGGGGAGCGCCCCGCGACGCGGCGGCACGGCGCGTGCTGACGGTGGCGTTCGCCGCCGCCACCGCGCAGCCGCTGTACGGCGGCAGCGGCGGCCATCCGGGGTACGCCGTCCTGCTGCTGGCCAGCACGATCCTCTGCGACGCGGTGCTGGCCGCCGTGCTGGGCACCGCACGCGCCGGGCATCCCTTCGCCTCCGTCCTCCGCGACGAACTGGCCGTCCTGCCGGGCGTCGGCTCGGCCGTGTGCGCCGGCGGGGTCGTGCTGGCGCAGGCCGAGCAGGCGGCCGGACTGTGGGCGCTGCCCGTGTGCGGGGTGCCGCTGCTGCTGACCCAGACGGCCTTCCGGCGGCACGCGGCGATCCGGGCCACCCACCGGGAGACCATCGCCTCGCTGGCCCGGGCCACCGAGGTCGCCGGCTACACCCCGGTGGGGCACGCCCGCCGGGTCAGCGCGCTCAGCCACGCCATGGGCCGCGAACTCGGCCTGGGCGGAAAGGCGCTGGCGGCCCTGGAGCACGCCGCCCTGATGCACGACATCGGCCAGCTCTCCCTCGTCGACCCCGTGGCCGGTGGTGCCACCTCGTCCCTCGATCAGGTGGAACGCCGGCGCATCGCCCTGCTCGGGGCGGAGGTCGTACGCCGGACGGGTGCCCCCGAGGAAGTCGCGCGGATCGTGGAGGGACAGGCCGATCCGTACCGGGACCAGCCGCTCGCGGGACGCATCGTGCGTACGGCCAACGCCTACGAGGACCTGGCCGGGAGCGGTACGGCCGTGGGCCGGGGGCTGCAGGCGCTGGAGCGGTTACGCCTCGATACCGCGCACGAATACGACCCTCGCGTGGTTGAGGCGCTGACCAGGGTCGTTGCCCGTGCCGGGCAGTGAACCCACCGGTAATGAGCGGGCGCACCAAGGGGCATGGTTGGATGCCCGCAGAGGCGCAGAGCACTCAAGAGGCGCACCATGGCGCCGATGCTGCCAAACCGACAAGCCCGGCCGTGTGTGACAGGCCCCGCCGATGGCAAGGAGGACTGATGAGCACCGCTGAGCACGGGACGTGGGGGAACGGACGGGGCACCGTGGGGCACCAGCGAAAGCGAACGGCAGGCGGGACACCTTGAGGATCTTCGGCAGGGCACGGCACCGGCCCTCCGCCACGTGGCGGCAGGCGACCGACCGGGCGTTCACGTTGATCGGCGACGGGCGGTACGAGGACGCCGGCGCGCTGCTCATCCGTGCCGCCGACCTCGAGCCCTGGCGTTCCGAGTCCTGGTACAACCTCGCGCTGCTGCACAAGTTCCGGCACGACTGGGAGCAGGCCCGCACCACGGGCCTGCGGGCCGTCGCCCTGCTGGACCGCGCGCCCGGCGCCCCCGACTGGTGGAACGTGGGCATCGCCGCCACCGCCCTGCAGGACTGGCCGCTCGCCCGCCGCGCCTGGCAGGCGTACGGGCTGCGCCCCGATGCCGCCGGGACCGGCGCCGTCGAGATGGAGCTGGGCAGCTCCGCGGTGCGGCTCTCCCCGGAGGGCGAGGCCGAGGTGGTCTGGGGCCGCCGCATCGACCCGGCCCGCATCGAGGTGCTGAGCATCCCGCTGCCGTCCTCCGGCCGCCGCTGGGGCGAGGTCGTGCTCCACGACGGCGTCCCGCACGGCGAGCGGCGCACCGCCGACGGCGCCACGTACCCCGTCTTCGACGAGATCGAGCTGTGGGCGCCCTCGCCCGTGCCGACCTGGCTCGTCCTGCTGGAGGCGGCGACCGAGTCGGACCGCGACGCCCTGGAGCAGCTCGCCGCCGACGCGGGCTACGCCGCCGAGGACTGGTCGTCCTCCGTCCGGCTGCTGTGCCGCACCTGCTCCGAGAGCCGGATGCCGACCGACGACGGCTCCGACGGCTCACGCGACCCGCACGACCAGGGTGAACCCGGCCACCCGGGCCACCTCAGCCACCGCACCCCCGGCGCCCTGTGGGCCCCCGAGCGGGAGTGCGGCATCGCCGCCCCCGTGGGGCTGGTGCGGGGCCTGCTGGACAGCTGGGTCGCCGACAGCCCGGACACCCGGGACTGGCGTGATCTCGAAGAGGTCTGCTGACACCTCCGCGGGCACGTACCCTTGATGGGCTATTGAGCTTTGGAGAAGGCCCCAGGAAGGCGTACGACGGACCATGTCGCAGCAGGAGACCGAGCAGACCGTATTCACCGACGACGTGACGGACGCGGAGGAGCGCGAGGCCGCCCACCGCGAGCGCGGCACGGCCCGCCCGATCACGGTCGTCGGCAACCCGGTGCTGCACCACCCGTGCAAGACGGTCACGTCCTTCGACGACGAGCTGGCCGCGCTGATCGACGACATGTTCGCCAGCCAGCGCGCCGCCGAGGGCGTGGGCCTCGCCGCCAACCAGATCGGCGTGCCCCTGCGGGTCTTCGTGTACGACTGCCCGGACGACGACGGCGTCCGCCACGTCGGGCACGTGGTCAACCCCGTCGTCGACGACCTCCCCGCCGAGCGCCGCGTCCTGGACGACGGCAACGAGGGCTGCCTGTCCGTGCCGGGCGCGTACGCCGAACTGCCGCGCCCCGACTACGCGGTCTGCCGGGGCCAGGACATGCACGGCAACGACGTCGTCGTCGAGGGCACGGGCTTCTTCGCGCGCTGCCTGCAGCACGAGACCGACCACCTCAACGGCTACCTCTACATCGACCGGCTCTCCAAGCGCGACCGCAAGGACGCGCTGAAGCAGATGGCGGAGTCCACCCCGAAGTACGAGACCGTCCCGAACGACTGATCGTCGCCGTCGCTACCCTGTTCGTCCCCGGCGTGATCATGCCGGGGACGAACAGGGGAGGGGCATTGCGCAACAGAGCGTTGACGGCTGCCGCGGCAGGCGCGGCAGCCCTCGTGGTCCTCACCGCACCGGTCGCACACGCGGAGGGCCGGGGCGACATCCGGATCACCAAGACCGTGGTGGACCACGGCACCAACGTGATCGTCGGGACGAAGAAGACCGTCGAGTTCCCGGTCGCCATGACGATCAGGGACAACTCGGGGATCAAGAAGGTCTCGCACGTGAGCGCCTTCAACACGAAGAACGGGTTCGGACCCGTCGACTGGACCGGCACCCGCTGCGAGAAGAAGAGCGCCACCACGTCGGTGTGTACGGCCACGATGACGATCCACCCGGAGTGGATCCGGCCGTACGGCGAAGGCGGGATCGAGGGCTGGAACGCCAACCAGGTCGCGGGCGTCTGGCAGGTCAACGCCACGGTGAACGCGAACGACCGTGACTACTGGATCAGCGACAACATCGCCCGGTTCAAGGTGAAGCGCGCCTCGGTCCTCACCACCGACGCGGGCCCGGAGCCGGTCGCCAAGGGCGGCAAGCTCACCGTCAAGGGCAAGCTCACGCGGGCGAGCTGGCAGAGCCTGAAGTACTGGGGCTACGCGGGGCAGCCCGTGAAGCTGCAGTTCAAGAAGGCGGGCTCCACGAAGTGGAGCACCGTCAGGACGGCGACCACGAGCAGCAACGGCTCGCTGAGCACCAAGGTGACCGCCACCGCGGCGGGCAGCTGGCGCTGGTTCTTCCCGGGCACGACCACGACGGCCCAGGTGACCTCGGCCGCCGACGCGGTCGCCCTGAAGTGACCGCGGGCGGGGTCCGGCCGATCAGGCCGGGCCCCGCCCGTGCGGCTGATCAGAAGTCGTCGTCGAAGGAGACCGTGCCCTCGACCGCCACCTGGTACGCGGAGGCGCGGCGCTCGAAGAAGTTGGTCAGCTCCTGGACGTTCTGCAGCTCCATGAACGAGAACGGGTTCTCCGAGCCGTAGCGGGCCGGCAGGCCGAGGCGGACCAGGCGCTGGTCGGCGACGCACTGCAGGTACTCGCGCATGGAGTCGGTGTTCATGCCGGGCAGGCCGTCGCCGCACAGGTCGCGGGCGAACTGGAGCTCCGCCTCGACGGCCTCCTCCAGCATCGCGGTGACCTGCTTGACCATCTCCTCGTCGAAGAGGTCGGGCTCCTCCGCGCGGACGGTGTCGACGACGTGGAACGCGAAGTCCATGTGCATCGACTCGTCGCGGAACACCCAGTTGGTGCCGGTGGCGAGCCCGTGCAGCAGGCCGCGCGAGCGGAACCAGTAGACGTAGGCGAAGGCGCCGTAGAAGAACAGGCCCTCGATGCAGGCCGCGAAGCAGATCAGGTTGAGGAGGAAGCGGCGGCGGTCCTCCCTGGTCTCCAGGCGGTCGATGGACTCCACCGAGTCCATCCAGCGGAAGCAGAACTGCGCCTTCTCACGGATGGAGGGGATGTTCTCCACGGCCGCGAACGCGGCGGTGCGCTCCTCGGGATCGGGCAGGTAGGTGTCGAGCAGCGTCAGGTAGAACTGGACGTGCACGGCCTCCTCGAAGAGCTGCCGCGACAGGTACAGCCGCGCCTCGGGGGAGTTGATGTGCTTGTACAGGGTCAGCACGAGGTTGTTGGCCACGATCGAGTCGCCGGTGGCGAAGAAGGCCACCAGCCGGCCGATCATGTGCTGCTCGCCGGGGGAGAGCTTGGCGAGGTCGGCGACGTCGGAGTGGAGGTCGACCTCCTCCACGGTCCAGGTGTTCTTGATGGCGTCGCGGTAGCGCTCGTAGAAGTCCGGGTAGCGCATCGGACGCAGGGTCAGTTCGAAGCCCGGGTCGAGCAGGTTCTTGGTGGAGCTCATTACTGGCAGGCCTCGCAGGACTCGGGGTTCTCAAGGGAGCAGGCGATCGCGTCGGCGTCGGGCGTCGTCTGCTGGAGCGGGATGGGGGCGGCCGCGCGGGCGGACTGCGCGATGCGCGTGGCCGGACGGGAGCGCAGGTAGTACGTCGTCTTCAGGCCCTGCTTCCAGGCGTACGCGTACATCGAGCTGAGCTTGCCGATGGTGGGCGAGGCCATGAAGAGGTTGAGCGACTGGCTCTGGTCGAGGTACGGGGTGCGGGCCGCCGCCATGTCGATCAGGGCGCGCTGCGGGAGCTCCCAGGCCGTGCGGTACAGCTCGCGGACCTCCGCGGGGATCCAGTTGAAGCCCTCGACGGAGCCGTTGGACTCGCGCAGCGCGTCACGGGTCTGCGCGTCCCAGACGCCGAGCTTCTTCAGGTCGGCCACGAGGTAGGAGTTGACCTGCAGGAACTCACCGCTGAGCGTCTCGCGCTTGAAGAGGTTGGAGACCTGCGGCTCGATGCACTCGTACACACCGGCGATCGAGGCGATCGTCGCGGTCGGGGCGATGGCCAGCAGCAGCGAGTTGCGCATGCCCGTGGCGGCGACGCGGGCGCGCAGCGCCTCCCAGCGCTCGGGCCAGTTCTCCTCGGTGTCGTAGTGGTCCGGGTGCAGCACGCCGCGGGCGGCGCGGGTCTGCGACCAGGCGGGGTGCGGGCCGTGGCGCTCGGCCAGGTCGCAGGAGGCCTCGTACGCGGCGAGCATGATGCGCTCGGCGATCTTTGTGGACAGCGCCTTGGCCTCGGCGGAGTCGAAGGGCAGCCGCAGCTTGAAGAAGACGTCCTGCAGGCCCATCGCGCCCAGACCCACCGGGCGCCAGCGCTCGTTGGAGGAGGCCGCCTCGCGGGTCGGGTAGAAGTTGATGTCCACCACGCGGTCGAGGAAGGTCACGGCGGTGCGGACGGTGGCGTCCAGCCGCTCCCAGTCGATGACTTCCTCCCCGGCGCCGCCGTCCCTGCCCACGAAGGAGCCCAGGTTGATCGAGCCGAGGTTGCAGACCGCGGTCTCACCGTCGTCCGTGACCTCCAAAATCTCCGTGCAGAGGTTGGAGGAGTGGATCACGCGGCCGGGCTCGGCGGTCTGGTTGGCGGTGCGGTTGGAGGCGTCCTTGAAGGTCATCCAGCCGTTGCCGGTCTGCGCCAGGGTGCGCATCATGCGGCCGTACAGCTCGCGCGCCGGGAGGGTCCTGCGGGCGAGGCCCGCGGCCTCGGCCTTGCGGTAGGCGGCGTCGAACTCCTCGCCCCACAGGTCGACCAGCTCGGGAACGTCGGCGGGGGAGAACAGCGACCAGGTGCCGTCGGTGTCGACGCGGCGCATGAACTCGTCCGGGATCCAGTGCGCCAGGTTGAGGTTGTGGGTGCGGCGCGCCTCCTCGCCGGTGTTGTCGCGCAGTTCCAGGAACTCCTCGAGGTCCGCGTGCCAGGTCTCCAGGTAGACGCAGGCCGCGCCCTTGCGCCGGCCGCCCTGGTTCACGGCGGCGACGGAGGCGTCGAGGGTGCGCAGGAACGGGACGATGCCGTTGGAGTGGCCGTTGGTGCCGCGGATCAGCGAGCCGCGCGAGCGGATGCGGGAGTAGGACAGGCCGATGCCGCCGGCGTGCTTCGACAGCCGGGCCACCTGGTGGTAGCGGTCGTAGATGGAGTCCAGCTCGTCCAGCGGGGAGTCCAGCAGATAGCAGGAGGACATCTGCGGGTGCCGGGTGCCGGAGTTGAAGAGGGTGGGGGAGCTGGGCAGGTAGTCCAGCCGGCTCATCAGGCCGTAAAGCGCCGCGACCTCGTCCACCGAGCGGCTGGTGCCGTCCTCGGCCAGGCCGGAGGCGACGCGCAGCATGAAGTGCTGCGGGGTCTCGATGACCTGGCGGGTGATCGGGTGGCGCAGCAGGTAGCGGCTGTGCAGGGTGCGCAGGCCGAAGTAGCCGAAGCGGTCGTCGGCGCCGTCGGCGAGCGCTGCGTCGACCAGCGCGTCCAGCCGCGCGGCGTGCTCGGCGACGAAGGCGGCGGTGCCGTCGGCGATCAGGCCCTCGCGGTGGCCGACCGCGATGGACGCGGAGAACGAGACCGCGCCCTCGCCCGCGGCCTCGTCGGCGATGGCCAGGGTGAGCAGACGGGCGGCGAGCCGCGAGTACTGCGGGTCCTCCGCGATCAGCCCGGCGGCGGCCTCGGTGGCCAGCGCCCGCAGTTCCGCCTCGTCCGCCGTGGCGCTGCGGCCGCGCAGCGCGGCGGCGGCGACCCGGCCGGGGTCGGTGTCGGTGAGGTCTGCGGTCAGTTCCGTCAGGACGCGCAGCAGGTCGGCTCCGGTTGAGGCGGGGTCCGATGCGGTGGCGGGTGCGGCGGGCGCGATGGTCACGTGTGCTCTCTCCCTCGTACGGCGGCGACGCGGAGGAGCGGCGGGGCGCACGTGGGGCAGGCCAGGGCATGCCGCGGCGCGTCCGCCGGCCCAACCCGCGAGGCCCGGACACTTCACCGTCCGGACGGCGCGCCGGACGGTGCCGTCGGCAGGTACTCGGACTCGCGGGCACGCCTTCAGGCGCCCGCACACCGTTGCGGGGCAGTCCCGGATTCTCACCGGCTTCCCCTGCGGCGACAGCGGAGTTGAGCATACATCTAGTGGCGCCCGCTGGTGACACCACCAGATGTTGTGTCGACGCGGTTACAGAGCGACGGGTTCACCGGTGCCAGTCGTGGCCGTCGCGGGAGTCGTGGACGCGCCCGGTCAGCGCGGCGAGCGCCAGGGCGAGGAAGAAGACCAGTGCGGTGACGGTGGCGAGGAAGGTTTCCATGCCTTCGACTGTGCTCCTCGCGGGGCCCCGCCGGGAGTGGCAGGACTGACGTGCTACCGCGAAATCCTGCCACGCCCCGACGGCCGGTCTGCCATCCTGGAGGCATGCTGCAGAACGTGGCCGTGGTCCTGCTCGACGGAGTCCATCCCTTCGAACTCGGAGTCGTCTGCGAGGTGTTCGGAATCGACCGGTCGGACGACGGTCTGCCGGCCTACGACTTCGCCGTGGCCTCCGCGCAGAGCCCGACGTTGACGACGCCCGCCGGGTTCACCATCGGCACCCGGCACGGACTGGAACGGCTGGAGGAGGCCGACCTGGTCGCGGTGCCGGCCGGCGACTCCTATGTGGACCGGGAGTACCCGCCGGAGCTGCTGGACGCGCTGAACCGTGCCGTCGGACGCGGGGCGCGGGTGCTCAGCGTCTGCTCGGGGGTTTTCGCGCTGGCCGCCGCCGGCCTGCTGGACGGCCGCCGCTGCGCCGTCCACTGGAAGCACGCGGAGGAACTGGCGCGGCGCTACCCCCGGGTGCGGGTCGAGCCCGACGTGCTCTACGTGGACGAGGACCCGGTGATCACCTCGGCCGGCACCGCCGCCGGGATCGACGCCTGCCTGCACCTGGTGCGCAAGGAGCAGGGCAGCGACGTGGCCAACGCCATCGCCCGGCGCATGGTGGTGCCGCCGCACCGGGAGGGGGGCCAGGCCCAGTACGTCGACCGCCCGCTGCCGCGTACCCACTGCGACACCGTGGGCGAGGTCCTGGCGTGGATGGAACGGCACCTGGACCGCGAGGTCACCGTCGACGAGCTGGCCGCCCGGGCGCACATGTCGCCGCGCACCTTCGCGCGCCGCTTCCAGCAGGAGACCGGTACGACGCCCTACCGCTGGCTGCTGGGTCAGCGGGTGCTGCTGGCCCGGGAGTTGCTGGAGGGCACCGACGAGACGGTGGACGCCGTGGCCGCGCGCGCCGGGTTCGGCAACGCGGCGACCCTGCGCCACCACTTCGCCCGCTGGGTGGGCACCACCCCCCAGGCGTACCGCCGCACCTTCCGCTGCCCGGAGCCGGCCCGTAGCGCATGACGACGGGCCGCCGCCCCGTCCCAGGGCGGCGGCCCGTGATCGTGGCCGGTGCGGCGGTCAGTGACCGGCGCCCACCGGCAGGTCCTTCTGCACGCCCGGGTCGCCGGCGTCGGCCGTGAAGTCGGCCTTGCTGGTCTCGTCCACGCCCTCGGGGGCCTTGAGGGCCCGCAGGACGAAGGTGAGGACGACGGTGACCACGACGTTGAGCACGAAGGCCGTCAGGCCGATGTAGCCGATCTGGCCGATGACCGGGATGGTGTCGGAGGAGCCGCCGAAGTGCTTCTGGGCCGGGCTGGCCACGCCGTACGCCACCCAGGTGCCGTAGGCCATGCCGACCGCCCAGCCCGCCAGCAGCGCCCATCGGTGGAACCAGCGGGTGAACAGGCCGCCGACCAGGGCCGGGAAGGTCTGCAGGATCCAGATGCCGCCCAGCAGCTGGAAGTTGATCGCGACCGTCTTGTCCATGGTGAGGACGAAGACCAGGGCGCCGACCTTGACCAGCAGCGAGACCACCTTGGAGACCTGGGTCTCCTGCGCGGGGGTGGCGTCCGGTTTGAGGAAGTCCTTGTAGATGTTGCGGGTGAAGAGGTTGGCCGCGGCGATCGACATGATCGCCGCCGGCACCAGCGCGCCGATGCCGATCGCGGCGAAGGCCACGCCCGCGAACCAGGACGGGAACATGTTCTCGAACAGCTGCGGGATCGCCAGCTGGCCGTTGTAGCCCTTGACCCCGGCGCCGACACCGCTGGCCAGCGCCATGAAGCCGAGCATGGCCAGCAGACCGAGCATCAGCGAGTACAGCGGCAGCACGGTGGTGTTGCGGCGGATGACGTCACGGCTGCGGCTGGAGAGCACGGCCGTGATGGAGTGCGGGTACATGAACAGCGCCAGCGCCGAGCCCAGCGCCAGCGTGCCGTAGGCCCACTGGGCGGTGTCGCCCGGGGCCAGGGATCCGCGGGGCTTGCCCGTGGCCGGGTTGACCTGGGCGTAGGCGTCGCCGGCCTTGGCGAAGATGTCGTCGAAGCCGCCCAGCTTGATCGGGATGTAGATGATCGCCACCGCGATGACGATGTAGATCAGCGTGTCCTTGACGAACGCGATCAGCGCCGGCGCGCGCAGGCCGGAGGAGTAGGTGTAGGCGGCCAGCACACCGAAGGCGATCAGCAGCGGCAGGTCCTTGATGAACCAGTTGGCCGACTCGCCGCCGCCCACGCCCATCACGTCCAGGACGGCCTGGATGCCCACCAGTTGCAGCGCGATGTACGGCATCGTGGCGAGGATGCCGGTGACCGCCACCGCCAGCGACAGGCCCTTGGAGCCGAAGCGCCCGCGCACGAAGTCGGAGGTGGTGACGTAGCCGTGCTTGTGCGACACCGACCACAGCCGCGGCAGGAAGGTGAAGATCAGGGGGTAGACCAGGATCGTGTACGGCACGGCGAAGAAGCCGGACGCGCCCGCCGCGTAGACCGCCGCCGGCACCGCCACGAAGGTGTAGGCCGTGTAGAGGTCGCCACCCAGCAGGAACCAGGTGATCCAGCTGCCGAAGCTGCGGCCGCCCAGGCCCCACTCGTCGAGGTGCAGGGCGTTCTCGGCCCTGCGCCAGCGCGCGGCCAGGAAGCCCAGGACCGTGACGACCAGGAAGAAGAAGATGAAGACGGCGAGTGCGACGCCGTTGACCCCGTCCTTCACTTCGCCGCCTCCTTCCGTGCCCGCTCCTCACGACGGACCATGACGTACGCGGCGTACGTCAGTCCGGAGGACAGGAACACCCACAGCATCTGGTACCAGTAGAAGAAGGGGATGCCGATGAACTCCGGGGTCAGCTTCGCGTACGAGCCGACCCAGAGCATGGCGACGAAGGGGATGACGAGGCAGACACCGGCGATCACGCGTGTGGGGGTGACCACCGGTGGCCGCCCGGAGGTTCCGGATGGTTCGGACATTGCTACGGCTCCGTCCTGATCTCTTACTCCTGTGTAATGCGCAGGCAATCTAGAGTCAGGACGGTCGGCACGTCACTACCTGCCCGCATTGCGGTATGGAAACGATCTACAAGGCCGGGGAACCGTACCGGGGTTACGGACGTTGCAGGCGCGCCACGAACTTGTAGCGGTCGCCGCGGTAGACCGAGCGCACCCACTCCACCGGCTCGCCGCCCGTGTCGATCGAGTGCCGGGACAGCAGCAGCATCGGCAGCCCCACGTCCGTGCCCAGCAGGCCCGCCTCGCGCGGGGTGGCGAGCGAGGTCTCGATGGTCTCCTCCGCCTCGGCGAGCCGGACGTCGTAGACCTCGGCGAGCGCGGTGTAGAGCGAGGTGTACTTCGCCAGGCTGCGGCGCAGCGCGGGGAAGCGCTTGGCCGACAGGTGGGTGGTCTCGATCGCCATCGGCTCGCCGTTCGCCAGGCGCAGGCGCTCGATGCGCAGGACGCGGCCGCCGGCCTTCATGTCCAGGAGTTCGGCCAGCCGGTCGTCGGCGGTGATGTAGCCGATGTCGAGCAGCTGTGAGGTCGGCTCCAGGCCCTGGGCGCGCATGTCCTCGGTGTACGAGGTCAGTTGCAGCGCCTGGGAGACCTTGGGCTTGGCGACGAAGGTGCCCTTGCCCTGGATGCGCTCCAGCCGGCCCTCGACCACCAGTTCCTGCAGAGCCTGCCGCACGGTGGTGCGCGAGGTGTCGAACTCGGCGGCCAGGGTGCGCTCGGGCGGCACCGGCGAGCCGGGGGGCATCGTCTGGGTCAGTTCGAGCAGATGGCGCTTCAGGCCGTAGTACTTGGGCACCCGCGCGGTCCGCCCGGCCGCGGCACCGGCCGCCTCCGCGGTCTCCGTCACCGCAGTGCCGGCCTCGCCGTCGGTCTCCATCGCCTCTGCTCCCGAGTGCTGTCGTGCTGCCGTCACCGGCTCCTCCGTCATTCGCGGCTCACATGGTGGCACGGCCAGGGCTCATGTCGCGTTACGAGCCCAGATGTCGGTCCGGTAACGGACGCGTCCGGTGCTCTTATACACCCTTGACACCCCTAAAGGTCTAGGCCAAGCTTCGGGTCACTGGTCTACACCACTTGGTACTCACTGCCCTGGGGAGGGTGTTGTGAAGCGCAAGCTGATCGCGGCGATCGGTGTCGCCGTCATGGTCGCCGGCGTTGCGGCCTGCGGTTCGGACGACAAGGGCTCCGGCAAGGCCGCTGCGCCGAAGGAGATCACCGTCTGGCTGACGGTCGACGCACAGAAGAACTGGCCCGAGTTGGTCAAGCAGGCTGACGACGCGTTCGCGGCCAAGCACAAGGGCGTCAAGATCCGCCACGAGTACTACGAGTGGACCGCCAAGAACCAGAAGCTCGACGCCGTCCTCGCCACCAAGAAGGTGCCGGACGTCGTCGAGATGGGCAACACCGAGACCCTCGGCTATCTGGTCAAGGGCGCGTTCGCCCCGGTCGACAAGAGCAAGTTCGAGAACTCCGGCGACTGGCTGGACGCCCTCGAGGGCTCCGTGACGTACAACGGCAAGACCTACGGCGTGCCTTACTACGCCGGTGCGCGGGTCGGCACCTGGCGCAAGGACGTCGCCAAGGCGGCCGGCGTCACCAAGGCCCCCACCACCTGGGCCGAGCTGACCGACGCGCTCGACAAGATCCAGAAGAAGAACGGCGACAAGTTCTCCGCCTGGTACCAGCCCAGCCGCGACTGGTACACCGCGCTGGCCTTCGTCAAGGACGCCGGCGGCGACGTCGCCAAGGAGGACGGCGGCAAGTGGACCGCCACCCTCTCCGACCCCAAGTCCATCGAGGGCCTGAAGACCTGGAAGTCCGTCCTGGACGCGTACTTCCACGGCGACAAGAACAAGGACGAGTCGGACCGTTACATCGTCTACGGCCAGGGCAAGTCCGCGCTCATCTACGGCGCCAGCTGGGAGGGCGGCGCCGCGGCCGACCCGAAGACCGACAAGACCGGCAAGCTGAAGGACAACCTGGAGACCTTCGCGCTGCCCGGCCCCAACGGCGATCTGCTGCCGAACTTCATCGGCGGCTCCGACCTGGTCATCCCGGCCAAGTCCGCCGCGCAGGACCTCGCCGCCGACTGGATCAACGGCTTCACCGACAGCGCCGCCCAGAAGGTCCTCATCTCCAAGGGCAACCTGCCCAACGCCAAGTCGCTGCTCGCCCCGCTCAAGGACGACCCGGCGACGGCCGCCTCGGCCCGGGCCAACGAGAACACCTGGTTCGTCCCGACCGCCCCGGGCTGGCTGCAGGTCGAGAAGAAGCAGATCCTGCAGAACATGCTGAACGACATCGCGGTCGGCAAGGCCTCCATCGAGGACGCGACCAAGGCCGCGGACGAGCAGATCAACGCGGTGATCAACGCCGGCTGACCGGCACGCGGGCAACACAGTGATCGACGCCGGCCGACCGCCCCAGGGCGGTCGGCCCCGGCGCGACGCCAGGGACTGGAGTACCCGAGGAGCACATGATGAGTGCCGTTGACACACCGCTGGACAAGGTGCCGCGCCCGCGGCCGGCGGGACCGGGCCGGAAGCCGCGCCGCTTCGGCGGAGCCGCGCTCCCGTGGACGCTGCTCGCGCCGACCATCGGCGTCCTGCTGCTGGTCCTCGGCTATCCGCTGGTCCGGCTGGTCACCCTGTCCTTCAAGCAGTACGGCCAGGCCGAGCTCTGGCAGGGGCTGCCCGGCGACTGGCAGGGCGTCGCCAACTACACCCACGTCCTGGGGGACCCGGTCTTCTGGGGCGTCGTCCTGCGCACGCTGCTCTTCACCCTCGCGGCGGTGCTGCTGACGCTCGTCGCCGGCATGGGGGTGGCGCTGCTGATGCAGCGGGTCTCGACCTGGGTCAAGGCGCTGATCAACATCGTGCTGGTGGCGAGCTGGGCGATGCCCGTGGTCGTGGCCATCACCATCTTCAAGTGGATGTTCGACAGCGACTACGGCGTCCTCAACTGGCTGCTCAGCCGGTTGCCGGGAGCCGACTTCAGCGGCCACAACTGGTTCACCGACACCAAGCAGGGCTTCCTCGTCATCACCCTCATGGTGGTGTGGGGCGCGATCCCGTTCGTCGCCATCACCCTGCACGCCGGCCTCACCCAGGTGCCCAAGGAGCTGGAGGAGGCCGCCCGTATGGACGGCGCCGGGCCGGTCAAGGTCTTCCGGCACGTCACCCTGCCGGTGCTCAAGCCGATCATCGTCATGCTGACGACGCTGTCGGTCATCTGGGACATGGGCGTCTTCCCGCAGGTCTTCCTCATGCGCGACGGCCACCCCGAGCCCGCGTACCAGGTGCTCACCACCTACTCCTACGACCAGGCCTTCGTCGCCAACGACTACGACGCGGGCGCGGCCATCGCCGTCGTCACCGTGCTGCTCCTCCTCGGGGTGATGGCCGTCTACATGCGCCAGATGCTGAAGATCGGAGAGGTGGAGTGACGACCATGCTCGACACGGCTCCCGCCGAGAGGACGCCGGCGGCCGCTCCCGCCGCGCGTGCCCTCCGGCGGCCCCGGCGCAAGGGGCGGACGGTCTACAACCTGCTCGGCCTGCTGGTCGTGGTGGTCTCCGGCTTCCCGGTCTACTGGATGCTCAACACGGCGTTCAAGCCCGCCAAGGACGCCATCGACCCCGACCCCAAGTTCTTCCCGACCAGCCTGTCCTTCCAGAACTTCTCCGACGCCCTGGACGTCGGGGACTTCTGGGGCTCGGTCGGCCGCAGCCTCATCGTCTCCGGCGCCACCGTCGGCCTCGGCCTGGTGATCGGCCTGCTGGCGGCGCTGGCCATCTCCCGCTTCGTCTTCCGCGGCCGCAAAGCCGTGATCGTCGCCATTCTCGCCGTGCAGATGGTGCCGCTGGTGGCGATGATCATCCCGGTCTTCCTGCTGCTCAACCAGATCGACCAGATCGACAAGCTCACCGGGCTCATCGTCACCTATCTGACCTTCGTGCTCCCCTTCACGGTGTGGACGCTGCGCGGCTTCATCGTCAACATCCCCAAGGAGCTGGAGGAGTCGGCGATGGTCGACGGCTGCACCCGCATGGGCGCGTTCTTCCGGATCATCCTGCCGCTGCTCGCCCCGGGCCTCGTCGCCACCTCGATCTACGCGCTGATCCAGGCCTGGAACGAGTACCTGTACGCGATGCTCATCATGAGCCAGGAGAACCAGACGGCCACGGTGTGGCTCGGCAACTTCGTCACCTCGCGGGGCACGGACTACGCGCCGATGATGGCGGGTTCGACCATGATGGGCGTGCCCGTGGTGGTCTTCTTCCTGATCGTGCAGCGCAGGGTCGCCGCCGGACTGACCGCCGGCGCGGTGAAGGGATGACCGAGACCTTGAGCCAGATCCACGACGGCGCCGCGGACACCGAGGCCCTCGTCCGCGACGCCCTCACCGTCCTGCAGCCGGGCTTCCACGGCACCACCGCCCCCGAGTGGCTGCTGCGCAGGCTCGCCGAGGGACTGGGCTCCGTCGCCCTGTTCGCCCGCAACATCGAGTCGCCCGGGCAACTGGCCGCGCTCACCGCGCAACTGCGCGCCGTACGACCCGACGTCCTGGTCGCCGCCGACGAGGAGGGCGGCGACGTGACCCGGCTGGAGGCCCGCAGCGGCTCCTCCTTCCCCGGCAACCTCGCCCTCGGCGCCGTCGACGACACCGCCCTGACCCGCGACGTCGCCGCCGAACTCGGCCGCCGGCTGGCCGAGTGCGGGGTCAACCTCAACTGGGCGCCCTCCGCGGACGTCAACTCCGACCCCCGCAACCCGGTCATCGGCGTGCGCTCGTTCGGCTCCGATCCGCTGCTGGTCGCCCGGCACACCGCGGCGTACGTCGAGGGCCTGCAGTCCGCCGGGGTCGCCGCCTGCACCAAGCACTTCCCGGGCCACGGCGACACCTCCGTCGACTCCCACCACGCCCTGCCCCGGGTGGACGTCGACCCGGACACCCTGCACACCCGCGAACTCGCCCCGTTCCGGGCCGCCCTGGCCGCCGGCAGCAAGGCCGTGATGAGCGCGCACATCCTCGTGCCCGCCCTCGACCCCGACCGCCCCGCCACCCTCAGCCCCGCCGCGCTGACCGGACTGCTCCGCGACGAACTGGGCTACGACGGCCTGATCGTCACCGACGGCATCGAGATGCGCGCCATCGCCGACGTGTACGGCATCGAGCGCGGCACCGTCCTGGCGCTCGCCGCCGGCGCCGACGCCATCTGCGTGGGCGGCGGCCTCGCCGAGGAGGAGACGGTGGTCGCCCTGCGCGACGCCATCGTCGCCGCCGTACGCGACGGCGACCTGCCCCGGGCGCGGCTCGCCGACGCCGCCGGACGGGTGCGGGGCCTGGCCGCCTGGGCCGCCGAGCACTCCGCGGCGCGGGCGACCGCGGCACCGGACCCCGGGATCGGCCTGGTCGCGGCCCGCCGCGCGCTGCGCGTGACCCGCACCGAGGGGTACCTGCCGGTGACCGAGGCGCCCTATGTCGCCGCCTTCACCCCGGTCGCCAACATCGCCGTCGGCGACGAGACCCCGTGGGGTGTCGCCGCCGAGCTCGACCGGATCCTGCCGGGCACGGTGACCGGAAGCTTTCGCGAAGGTGACACCCTGACCGCACATGTGCTGAGGCCGGCGGGGCCTCGTAGGATCGTCGCAGTGGTCCGTGACGTGCACCGCCACCCCTGGATGGCCGAGGCGCTGGGCTCGCTGCTCGCCGCCCGTCCGGACACGGTGGTGGTGGAGATGGGCGTTCCGCAGGCGGCACCGTCCGGTGCGCTGCACATCGCGACCCACGGCGCCGCCCGCGTGTGCGGGCGGGCGGCCGCGGAGGCCATCGCGGGCAAGGAGGCCGGCGACTGAGGTCCGCCGCGGCTCATCTGTTCCGGACCCACCTGGAGGCCCAGAGAATGTCCGCCCCGACGCCGACCGGGCAGCAGCCGATGCCGGGCCGGATCATGTCCGGCGAGATGGCCGAGCAGCCCGCCGTGCTGCGCCGCATCCTCGAGGAGGGCGCCCCGCGCATCCGGCGGATCGCCGAGGAGATCGCCGCGCGCCGACCGCGCTTCGTCCTGCTCACCGCGCGCGGCACCTCCGACAACGCCGCCCTGTACGCGAAGTACCTGGTGGAGGTGGTGCTCGGCAAGCCCGCGGGGCTGACCTCCATGTCCACCACCACCGCGTACGGCGCCCGTCCGGATCTGACGGACTGCCTGGTCGTCACGGTCAGCCAGTCCGGCGGTTCACCGGACCTGGTGGCCTCCACCCGGGCCGCGCGCGAGGCCGGTGCGATCACCCTGGCGGTCACCAACAACGCCGACTCGCCGCTGGCGGAGGTCTCCGAGTTCCACATCGACGTCCTGGCCGGCCCGGAGAAGGCGCTGCCGGCGACCAAGACGTACACGGCCGAGCTGCTCGCGCTCTACCTGTTCGTCGAGGGGCTGCGGGGCGGCGACGGCAGCGCCGCGAAGATCCTGCCGGAGCTCGCGGAGCGGATCCTCGCCCGCCAGGACGAGGTCAGGGCGCTCGCCGCGCGCTATCGCTTCGCCGAGCGCCTGGTGCTCACCTCGCGCGGCTACGGCTACCCGACCGCGAAGGAGGCCGCGCTGAAACTGATGGAGACCAGCTACATCCCGGCCCTGTCCTTCTCCGGCGCCGACCTGCTGCACGGCCCGCTGGCCATGGTCGACAACGTCTCCCCGGTCATCGCGATCGTCACCGAGGGCAAGGGCGGCGAGGCGCTCCAGCCGGTGCTGGACCGGCTCCGCGGCCGTGGGGCCGATCTGGTGGTCATCGGCAATCAGGCGTCGGTCGACGCCGCCTCGGCCGGCTTCGTCCTCCCCACCGAGGGTGTCGCGGAGGAGGTGCAGCCGATCCTGGAGATCCTTCCGCTGCAGATGCTGGCCTACGAGGTGACCATCGCCCGCGGCCAGGATCCGGACGCGCCGCGCGCGCTGGCGAAGGTGACCGAGACCCGCTGAGCGGAAAGGGGCCCGAGCCGCAGGCCGAGCCGGAGGGCCCCGAGAACACTTCGGGCCGCGGCGCCGGGACGGGACCCTCAACCCACCCAGCACCGCAGCCCGGAGCTGCCGTCGGCCCGTGGCGCGCGGGATGTGCGGTACCCGCGGCCCGTGAGAGCCGACCATGAGGCCTGGCGCAGTCAGGGCAGAGAGCGCCCCGGCCTCGATCCATCCTTCTGTGCGGGAAGGATGGAAGTTCGGTTGTACGTCAATTCTGGACTAGACCACTAACGCCTGTCCATAAGGTGACGCAGTCAGATCATAGGTCGTCGAAGGCCTTTGTGGGGACTGGATGCGGGCGCCTGCCATGAGCGCGGGTACGCTCATTTGCGTGCCCTCCATGAACGATCTCGTACGCCAGCACACGGACCTCGACGATTCCGATCTCGAGTGGCTCCACCTGCTGGTATCGGAGTGGCAACTGCTCTCCGACCTCTCCTTCGCGGACCTCGTGCTGTGGGTCCCGACCAGTGACGGTACCCGCTACGTCTCGGTCGCCCAGATGCGGCCGAACACCGGCCCGACGTCGTACCAGGACGACATGGTCGGCCACCTGGTGCCGCGCGGCCGGCGCCCGATGCTGGACGCGGCACTCGACGAGGGCCGGATCGTCCGGGAGGGTGACCCGGAGTGGCGCGAGGAGGTCCCGGTCCGGGTCGAGTCCATCCCGGTGCGCCGTGCCGGCCGGGTCCTCGGGGTCATCGCCCGCAACACCAACCTGCTCACCGTGCGGACCCCCAGCCGTCTGGAGCTCACCTACCTGCAGAGCGCCTCCGACCTGGCGCAGATGATCGCGGCGGGCAGTTTCCCGTTCCCCTCCGAGCAGGTCGACATGGACGCCTCGCCGCGCGTCGGCGACGGCCTGATCCGGCTCGACGCCGAGGGCGTCGTCCAGTACGCCAGCCCCAACGCGCTCTCCGCCTACCACCGGCTCGGCCTGGCGGCCGACCTCGTCGGCCACCACCTGGGCTCGGTCTCCGCCGAACTGGCGCCCTCACGGACCAAGAGCCACGAGGCGCTGGTGACCGTCGTCGGCGGCAGGGCCCCGCGGGAGACCGAGATCGAGGGCAACGGCGGCGTCATCCAGCTGAGGGCGATCCCGCTGAGCCCCAAGGGCACGCACAACGGCTCCCTGGTGCTGCTGCGGGACGTGACCGAGCTGCGCCGCCGGGAGCGCGAGCTGATGACCAAGGACGCCACCATCCGGGAGATCCACCACCGGGTGAAGAACAACCTGCAGACGGTCGCGGCGCTGCTGCGGCTGCAGGCCCGGCGCATGGACTCCGACAAGGGCCGGGAGGCGCTGGAGGAGGCGGTGCGCCGGGTCGGCTCGATCGCGATCGTGCACGAGACGCTGTCGCAGAACCTCGACGAGTGCGTGGAGTTCGACGAGATCGCCGACCGCGTGCTGGCGATGGTCGCCGAGATCTCGCCGGGCAGGGTCACCGCGCGCCGCCGCGGGCGGTTCGGGATCCTGACGGCCGAGGTCGCCACCCCGCTGTCGATGGTCCTCACCGAGCTGCTGCAGAACGCCCTGGAGCACGGCTTCGGGCCGGGCGAGCAGGGCACCGTCGAGGTGGCCGCCGAGCGGCGCGGGCCGAAGCTGGGGATCGCGGTACGGGACGACGGGCGCGGCCTGCCCGCCGAGTTCGACCCGCAGCGGGCCGGCAACCTGGGGCTGCAGATCGTACGGACCCTGGTGGTGGGGGAGTTGGGCGGAACCTTCGACATGGTCCCGGCCGAGGAGCGCGGCACGAAGGTCGTCCTGGAACTGCCGCTGGAGGGCTGACGCCCACCGGCGGGGACCGGCCGGTCCGGGGAACGCCGAAGCCCCGGCTGCTCGGGGAGCGGCCGGGGCTCTTCGCGTCGCGATGCTGCGCGGTTCGGAGGTGCTGCGCGCTGCGGCTCGGGGGTAAGCGGGTGCGTCAGGCGCTGGCGTTGCGGGCGCGGTTGCGGGCGGCGCGGCGCTTCATCGCGCGACGCTCGTCCTCGCTGAGGCCACCCCACACGCCGGCGTCCTGGCCGGTCTCAAGCGCCCACTGCAGGCACTGCTCCATCACGGGGCAGCGGCGGCAGACGGCCTTGGCTTCCTCGATCTGCAGCAGCGCAGGACCGGTGTTGCCGATAGGGAAGAAGAGCTCGGGGTCTTCCTCGCGGCAAACGGCGTTGTGACGCCAGTCCATGGCTGCTCCATCTCCTTGTGTTGCATGTAAGTTGCTTGTGAATGTGAACGCTTTCACGAATCCCCAGACACGACACGGGACATCGCCCAGTCTCCTGGTGCGGTCCCGCGGGGGTGTGGTGAGGATTCCGGCTACCGAGGACGCCCCATGAGCGGCTGTCCCGATCGCCAGGAAGAGCCTCGCAAACCTGGGCTGCGGATACAACCCCTTCCGAAAAGTTTTTTTGGAATCCTCGGTGTCGGCTCCGTCACAGCCGTACTTCCATGGGGTGCAGGGCAGCCTAAACGTTCGAGTGAAAGGACTTTATGTCCTTCTGCTTACACAATCACACGCAGTGCACGGCGTACGCCTGTGAAGGTTGCGCTCATTCGCAGTCCCAGGTGGTCTCCGTCCACCTGGAACGGCAGTGGCGCCTGCGAATGCAAGGTGAAGTCCGTCAGATCGTGCAGGGAGGTCGCGTGCTTGCCCTCGGGCCCGCGCTCCGGCGTCGAACGCAGCAGCTGGGTGGCGTAGCGGGCCACCGCCGCGGTGGACAGCCGGGACAGTCCGAGCACGTCGAGGGCGGTGTCGAAGGAGGCCCGGGGGGAGGCGTAGATCGGCCGGTTGCTCAGGTAGGTCCACGGCGCGGTGTTGCAGACGAGGGTCAGGACGAGATCGGTCACCGGGTCCTCGCCGGGCCGCTCCAGGGTGATCGTGCCCGTGCGCCGGTTCGGCTCGGTGAGGAATTGCCGCATCACCTGGCGTATGTAGAGCGCGTGCGTCGAACGCTTTCCGTGCTCGCGCTGCTGTTCCACCCGTCCGACGACACCCGCGTCGAAGCCCAGCCCGGCGCAGAAGGTGAACCAGCGCGCCGGCACCCCCTCGTCCTCCGTGCCCGGGGTGCCGCTCACGAGGCCCAGGCCGACCGTGCGGGAGCTGCGCTCGCGCAGCGCGTCCAGCAGCGCGCCGGTGGCCTCCACGGCGTCGTTGGGCAGCCCCAGGGCGCGCGCGAAGACGTTCGTGGACCCGCCGGGCACCACCGCGAGCTTCGGCAGCCCCTCCGGGTCGGGGCCGTTGTGCAGCAGGCCGTTGACCACCTCGTTGACCGTGCCGTCCCCGCCGAGGGCGACGACCAGCTCGATCTCCCCGCCCTCCGCGGCCTGACGCGCGAGGTCACGGGCGTGACCGCGGTACTCGGTCGCGGCGACCTCCAGCTTCAGGTCGCTGGCGAGCGCGTGCGCGAGGACGTCACGCGTCCGGGCGCTGGTGGTGGTGGCGGCTGGATTGACCACGAGAAGGGCGCGCATCCCGCCAGCGTACCTACCGGACGGTACCGGGCCGCACCCATGGTGGCCCGGAGGCGGCGGCTACCCTGCTGGGGTGAGTGGCAACGAGAAGCCCGGCAACGAGAAGCCCGCGCCGAACCGTACGCGCCGCCTCGCGGCGGCGGCCGCGGTCGCGGGACTGGAAGGCGCCGCCCTGGCGGCCTGGGGGATCGCGATGCTGGCCGTGGGGCTCCTCGGCCACCCCGACAGCCCGCGCCAGGCGGAGGCCGGGGGCGTGACCGTCCTCGCCCTGGCGGCCATGCCGCTGGCGGCCGCCTACGGTCTGTGGCACGCGCGCCGCTGGAGCCGCGGCCCCGCGCTGATCATCCAGCTCGTCGCGCTCCCCGTCGCCTGGACCATGGTGCAGGCGGGCGGCGTCATGATCGCCGCGGGTGGCGTCCTGGGTGTGGCCGCCGTCGCCGAGCTGGTGCTCCTCGTCCACCCCGCGGCCACCGACGCCCTCGGGATCGGGCGCACCGCCGAGCAGTGAACCGCGGCGCCCGGGGGCGCCGCCGTCACCTGGCTCCGCCCGGTCTCACTCCTCGACCAGGAGCTTGTCGCGCAGCTGGGCCAGCGTGCGGGCCAGCAGCCGGGAGACGTGCATCTGGGAGATGCCGACCTCCTGGGCGATCTGCGACTGGGTCATGTTCCCGAAGAAGCGCAGCAGCAGGATCTTCTTCTCGCGCGGCGGCAGCTGCTCCAGCAGCGGCTTGAGCGACTCCCGGTACTCCACGCCCTCCAGCGCGTCGTCCTCGGCGCCGAGGGTGTCGGCGACGGCCGGCGACTCGTCGTCGGTGTCGGGCACGTCCAGGGAGAGCGTGCTGTACGCGTTGGCGGATTCGAGGCCCTCCAGGACCTCCTCCTCCGTGATCTTCAGGTGTTCGGCCAGCTCGTGCACCGTCGGGGCGCGCCCGTGCTGTTGCGAGAGCTCGCCGGTCGCCGTCGTCAGGGCGAGCCGCAGCTCCTGCAGACGGCGCGGGACGCGCACCGCCCAGCCCTTGTCGCGGAAGTGCCGCTTGATCTCGCCGACGACGGTCGGGGTGGCGTAGGTGGAGAACTCCACCCCGCGGTCCACGTCGAAGCGGTCCACGGACTTGATCAGCCCGATCGTGGCGACCTGGGTCAGGTCGTCGAGCGGCTCGCCCCGGTTGCGGAACCGGCGGGCGAGGTGCTCGACCAGCGGCAGGTGCATGCGGACCAGCCGGTTGCGCAACTCGGCGCGCTCCGGGGACCCCGGCGGGAGCTTGCTGAGTTCCACGAAGAGCGCCCGGGCCCCGGCCCGGTCGTGGGCCGCGTGGTGCCCGTGCTGCTCCTGCTCGTGGTCCCGCTCCTGCTCGTGGTGCTGCTCCTGCTGCTCCTGCGCCATGCGATCCGCCCGATCCGCCTGATCCGTCTGCCCGGCCGCCTCACTGCTCCCGAGGCCGGCCACGGGTCCGGTACCGGGATGCGGCCGTCCCTCGTGACGCCGCGCCGCGGGAGCGGGTACGGGGCGTCCCCGCACCCCCGGGGTGCTGCCTTCCAGATCGTTCACGGCGATTCCCCCGTTACAGCTGTCCCGGTCCGGCACCGCGCTTCTTGTGCAGGGCGATGCTCACGGTCTTGTCGTCGGCCACGCTGGACTCCACCTCGCCGGCCAGCGCGGACAGCACCGTCCAGGCGAAGGTGTCGCGCTCCGGGGCGCGGCCGTCGGTCGTGGGTGCCGACACGGTCACCCACAGGGCGTCCCCGACCAGGCGGAAGACGCAGCTCAGCACGGATCCCGGGACGGCCTGCTGCAGCAGGATGGCGCACGCCTCGTCCACGGCGATGCGCAGGTCTTCGATCTCGTCGAGGGTGAAGTCCAAACGGGCCGCGAGTCCTGCCGTCGCCGTACGCAGCACCGACAGGTAGGCCCCTGCCGCGGGCAGCCGGACCTCGACGAAGTCCTTCGACCCGGGCTCGCCTGCGATCTGGGACACCCTCACCTCCAAGGTGGCACACGCACTGCCCTCATCGGCATTGCACTGATCTGGTTCGGTTCGCCAGCGACGCTATCGCGATCCGTACCCCGGTGTCGCCCGGACGGAGCACGGTCGCCGCCGTGAATGAGCCCTGACCCGGCACCCCACGACTGTCACCCATAGTAGGCGCATGGGCACGCAACGTGCCTAGTGGTCTGCGGACTCAATTCGAAAGAGATGTCGCTTTGTTGACGCGTGCCTGCTCAGCGAGGGCACGAAGGGGTTCGCCGGTCAGTCGCTGTACCGTCCATTCGTCCTGGGGACGGGCGCCCATCGCACGGTAGAAGGCGAGGGACGGCTCGTTCCAGTCCAGCACGGACCATTCGAAACGTTCGTAGCCCCGCTCGACGCATATGGCGGCGAGTCCGGCGAGCAGGGCCTTGCCGTGGCCGCCGCCGCGCGCATGGGGACGCACGTACAGGTCCTCCAGGTAGACGCCGTGGGTCCCGGTCCAGGTGGAGAAGTTCCTGAACCACAGCGCGAAGCCCACCGGCGCGCCCAGGGTGTCGTCCTCGGCGATGAGCGCGAAGACGGCCGGATCCGGGCCGAAGAGCGCGTCGTGGAACTGTTGCGTGGTGGCGCGCGCACTGTCCGGCTCCCGCTCGTAGTCCGCGAGTTCGCGGACCATCGCGTGGATCTCCGGGACGTCGCCGGGGGTCGCGGCTCGGATCATGCCAGCAAGGCTAACCGGTCGGCCGTCCGGTCACGACGGCCGCGACCGTCGTCCCGGGCGCGAAGGCGCCCTCCTGGGTCAGTGAGAACAGGCCGTGGAGCATCTTCGCGACGTAGACGGAGTCCGGGACGAAGCCGTGCCGCCCGCCGAAGTCCTCCGCGAACGCCCGCAGCTCAGGTGAGACGCGGGCGTAGCCGCCGTGGTGGAAGCGGTCGTCCAGCAGCCAGCTCCCGCGCGGGCCGCCGAAGGCCTCCTCCTGGAGCCGGCGTATCTCCCCGGCCAGGAATCCGCCGCCCTTGAGCACCGGGAACCCGATGGCCCGCTGCCCCGGGCCGAGCCCGGCCGCCAGGCCCGCCAGGGTGCCGCCCGTCCCGCAGGCCACGCCCACGACGTCCGCCCTGCCGCGCAGCTCCTCGCCGAGGGCCGCGCACCCCTGCGCGGCGAGCGCGTTGCTGCCGCCCTCGGGGACGACGTAGGCGGGGCCCAGACGGTCCAGGAGGGTTGCGAGGACCTCGGGCTCGGCCTTGCGGCGGTAGGTGGCCCGGTCGAGGAAGTGCAGCCGCATGCCGTCGGCGGCGGCCCGCGCCAGGGAGGGGTTGAGCGGGCGCCCGGCCAGCTCGTCGCCGCGGACGACACCCGTGGTCGCTATGCCGAGCAGCCGGCCCGCGGCGGCGGTGGCCCGCAGATGGTTGGAGTAGGCGCCGCCGAACGTCAGCAGACGGCCGTGGCCGCCGTCGAGGGCGGCCCGCAGATTCAGGTGGAGCTTGCGCCACTTGTTGCCGGGCAGGTCGGGGTGGATCTGGTCGTCCCGCTTGACGAACATCCGTACGCCGCGCCCGGACAGCCGCTCGTCGTCGAGCAGCTCGACCAGCGGGGAGGGCAGGCGGACGTCCGGGATCACCCGTCCATTGTGGCGGTCACCTGGGGGAGAGGTGGACGCGGTAGCCCGGGTGGTAGCGCAGGTTCGGCAGCGGCCGGGAGGGCCAGTCACGCGCGTACGCGGGCGGCTGCCCGTTCGGCGGGGTCAGGACGGCGACGGGCTGGGTGCGGGCGAGCCGCAGGACGCCGTCCGGGGTCAGGTTCTCGTTGTGCCCCGCGGTCTGGCCGGAGGCGCAGCGTGCCTGGTAGCCGACGGGCGTCGCCATCGGCCCGGTGACCAGGCACGGCGGGCGCACCCCGAGCCGGGTCAGCTCAGCCGCCATGCGGGCGTAGTCGCCGTTGCCGATGGTCGAGCTGCGCACCGCGCGGTGGAGCACGATCTGCTGGGTGACGAGCTGCGCGAGCACGACGGCGACCACGGCGCCGGTGACGGCCGGCCGCAGCGCCGGCCGTACCCGTCCGGGGAGCAGGCGGAGGCACTGGGCGGCGGGCAGGGCGAGCAGGGCGTACGCCGGCAGCAGGAAGCGCGGCGCCGCGTAGTCGATGAGCACCAGATAGGGCAGCGCGAGGGACAGGCCGCACGCGGCGGGCAGGAACCGCGCACCCGGCGCCTGCCCCTCGCGCCGCGGCGCGAGGGCGACCCCGGCCGCCACCAGGGCGGGCAGGGCGAACCACCACACGGCGTCACCCTTGTGCTGCCAGACGGCGTCGCAGGGGCGGCACAGCGTGTGGGAGGCGTCCAGGGTGCTGAGCTGGTCGGCGAAGGCCAGGTGCCAGCCGAGGCCGCCCTCGATCGCGTTCGCGCGGTCCATCCGGGCGAGGATGCCGCCGTAGGCGGTGAACGCCTCGACGACCCACTGGGCGCCGCCCAGCAGCACCCCGGCGGCGATGACCGCGAGCAGCACCAGGCGGCGCCGGCCGCGCACGAAGAGCGCGGCGACGCCCAGCGGCAGGGCCAGCCACGCGGCGTCGTGCGGCCGCAGCAGGGTCAGTGCGGCGAACGCCGCTCCCAGGCCGGCGAGCGCGGCCCGCCCGGTGTGGCCCGGCGCCGCCGCGCGCAGGTAGCAGCCCACCGCGATCAGGGCCACCAGCGCGACCCAGAGGTTGGGCATCGCCTGGGGGCCGTACAGCAGGGTCACCCACAGCCCGGCGAAGAGCAGTCCGCCCAGCGCCACCACCCGAGTGCCGAGCAGCGGCCGCCACAGCCACAGCGCCAGGAAGAGCGCCGCGCCCGACAGGACCGCCAGATAGGCGCGGAGCGCGAGGGTCGACGCGGTCAGCAGCGCCAGCGGCGCCACGAGGGCCGGTACGCCCCGGGAGCGGGGCGCGCTGAAGAACGCCGAGGGGATGTCCGGGGAGACCTGGCTGACGTAGACGGACTCGTCCCAGCCGAGGCCCATGCCGGGCGCGACGACCAGGAGGAGCTGGACCACGGTGAAGAGCGCCGCCAGGCAGGCGAGCAGTCGGACCTCGGAGTGCGGGCGGCTGCGCGGCGGTGCGGCGTGGCGCGCGCGGGGCCGGGCATCCGGTGACGTCAGCTCATGCGTCGTCGCCATAGTGCGTCATGGCAACAGCCGTGACGCACGTGATCAAGGCGGCGCGCCGCTCCCCAGGGGGTGGCTCGGCCGGTGGGGTGAGCGCCGCCGGGGCCCGTTCGCCCGGGTGGCGTCGTCGCCCCGCAGGGCCCCGCAGGGCGGGAGAGGGGCGCGCGCCGTCCTGCGGCTCCCCGTGCGGCGGCGTAGCCGGGACGGTCCGGACAGGGCCGCCACGGGCCCTCAGGCGGGCGTGGTGAGCCCGGCGAGCCGGGCGAGGGCGCGTTCGGCGTCCGCCATGACGCCTGCGACGAGCTCGGCGCAGGAGGGCAGGTCGCCGATCACGCCCGCGACCTGCCCGGCGGCCATCACCCCCAGGTCCGGGTGCCCGTCGACCATGGCGGACTTCAGCATCATCGGCGTACTGGCGGCGAGCAGGGTCTGACTCCAGGTCAGCTTCCTGCCGTGCCGCATCGCGAGGCCGTCGCGCACCATGGCGCGTGCGCTCATACCCGAGACGCGGCGGAAGGCCGCCGCGTGCCGCAGCGCGCGCAGCAGGGCGGCCGCCTTCCCGGAGCGCTCCAGGGCGGCCACCAGGTCGGTGCGGAGCATGCGGTGCGGCAGCCCGTCGACGCGGTCGGTGACGACGACGTCCCGCACCGAGGCGGCCAGGTAGCGGGCCTTGACCGCGTCGGGCACCGGGCTGTCGGAGGTGAGCAGGAAGCGGGTGCCCATGCCGACGCCTGCCGCGCCGTACGCCAGGGCGGCCGCCAGGCCACGGCCGTCGAAGAAGCCGCCCGCCGCGATCACGGGGATGCCGACGGCGTCCACGACCTGCGGCAGCAGCACCGTGGTGGCGACGCTCCCCGTGTGGCCGCCGCCCTCGCCGCCCTGCACCATCACGGCGTCCGCGCCCCAGGCGGCGACCTTCTCGGCGTGCCGCCGCGCCCCGACCGAGGGGATGACCACGACCCCCGCGTCCTTGAGGCGGGCGATGAGCTCACGGGAGGGGGCCAGCGCGAAGGAGGCGACGCGGACGTCCTCCTCGACGATGACACGCACCCTCTCGGCGGCGTCGCCGGCGTCCGCCCGCAGGTTCACCCCGAACGGCGCCCCCTGGGTGCGCTCCCGGACCTCCCGTACGGCCTCGCGCAGCCGCTTCGGGCTCATGGTGGCCGAGGCGAGGATGCCGAGGGCGCCGGCGTTGGCCGTCGCCGACACCAGGCGGGGGCCGGCGACCCAGCCCATGCCGGTCTGCACCAGGGGGTGGCGGACGCCGGCGAGCCGGGTCAGCGCGGTCTCCATCAGGCCCGCACCTCCCGCTCCCGCAGCCCCTCCGGATCGAGGACGGTACGGATCAGCCGCAGTTCCTCGGCACCGGGCTCGCGGGTGCGCGGCGGGTCCGCGGGGGCCGGCAGCGGGAAGCCGGTGGCCTCCTCGAGGGCGGCCTGGCTCACCCCGGGGTGCAGGGAACGGACGCGCATGGTGCGGTCGGCGGTCTCGAAGTCGAAGACGCCGAGGTCGCTGACGACCCGGCGGACGTCGTGGAACCGGGTGACGGACGGGCCCGCGGCGGCCGCCCTGTCGTGCCCGACGCCGCACACCATGTCGACGCGTTCGACGAAGACCCGGGGCGAGTGCCGCGGCACCCAGTAGCTGGTGGGGTTGTTGAGCGTGTTCACGGGCGCGCCCCGCACCCCAAGCAGCTGCCGGGTCGGGCGGTGCCAGTCGCCGATGCACGAGATGTTCTGGTTGCCGTACCGGTCGAGCTGGCTCGCGCCCATCATGACGTGCCGCCGCCCGCCGGTGACCAGCGCCAGGTGCTGCCGGTAGGGCAGCCAGCCCTCGACCTCGCCCGCCGCGTCCAGGAGGAGGGCCTCGCCGTCGGTGAGCAGCAGATCCGGCGCGAAGGTCAGCCGGGCGAGGCGCGCGCCCAGGGAGGGGATCAGCCCCATGGGGGCGGCCAGGACCTCGCCGTCGCCCCGCCAGGTCTCGGCGCAGGCCACCACGGCGTATTCGGCGCGGGTGGGGTTCACGGCCGATCCCTTCCCGCGCCGGACACCAGCCGTTCGGCGAAGGCCGCCCAGGTCTCGGGATCGGCGGCTGCCCGGGCGTACTCCCGCTGGAAGGCCTCGTCGCGGTCGTAGTCCGGGGCGCAGGAGGTGAAGTGCGCGCCGTGCGGGGCTTCGACGACCCCGGTGACGAACTGCCGCTTGACCAGGAGGGACTGCGGGCCGGCCGCCTTGAGCAGGTCGGCGGTGTCGACGACGCGTTCGCACGACACATAGGCGGCGTCCGCCGCCTCGCAGAACAGGTCGTCGAAGTACGGGTCAGGGCCGAGGTACTGGCCGTTGCCGCGGGCGTCGGCGCGGTTGAGGTGCACCAGGGCGGCGTCCAGGCGCAGCGCGGGGACGGCGAGCAGCTCCTCCCCGTCGCCGTAGGGCGAGACGACCGTCCGCAGCCAGGGGTTGACCCGCATCACGTCGGAGCCGAGACCGGCGCGCACCGGCAGGAAGGGCAGCCGGTGCGCGGCCGCCGTCAGGCCCCACATCATCATGGCCTCGTCCAGCTCGGTGAGTTCGAGGCCGCCGTGCTGCCGGGCGGCGCGGAAGTGCGGTTCGAGGGGGATCGAGTCCAGGGTGACGAAGGCGGTGACCAGCCTGCGGATCCGGCCTGCCGCGGCCAGCAGGCCGACGTCCGGGCCCCCGAAGGACACGACGGTCAGGTCCGTGACGCCGGACCGCAGGACGGCCTTCACCAGGGCCATCGGCTTGCGGCGGGAGCCCCAGCCGCCGATGCCGACGGTCATTCCGGAGCGGAGCCCGGCGGCCACCTCGTCCGCGGTCATGACCTTGTCGCTCATCGCCGCCCCTCGGGGCCGGAGCGGGTTCCGGACACGAAGGCGTCGCGGTGCCGGTCCGCGACGCCGGTGAGGTTGGCCTCGAAGGTGAAGCCCTGTTCGAAGCGGTAGCTGCGGCGGACGTCGACGGGGTCGATGCCGTTGATGGCCGCCTTGGCGAGACGGAGCAGCTCGCCGTCCTTCGCCGCGATCTCCCGGGCGAGGCTCAGGGCCGCGGCGTCGAGCTCGCCGCGGGGCACGACCCGCCAGACCGAGCCGTGCCGGTGGAGTTCGGCGGCGGTGACGGTGCGGGAGGTGAAGTAGAGCGTGCGCATCAGGTGCTGGGGGACCAGCCGCGCGAGGTGGGTGGCCGCGCCCAGGGCGCCGCGGTCCAGCTCGGGCAGCCCGAAGGCGGCGTCCTCCGCGGCCACGACGGCGTCCGCGTTGCCGACCAGGCCGATGCCGCCGCCGAGGCAGTGGCCGTGGACCGCCGCGACGACCGGCACCTCGCACTCGTAGACGGCCGCGAAGGCCTCGTAGCAGCCGCGGTTGGCGCCGACGAGGGCCGTGTGGCCCGCGGTGCGCTGCATCTCCTTGAGGTCGACACCGGCGTTGAAGCCGCGGCCCTCCGCGCGCAGGACGACGCAGCGGGTGCCCGGGTCGCGGCCGGCGGCGCGCAGGGCGTCGGCCAGCTCGTACCAGCCGCGCACGGGGAGGGCGTTGACGGGCGGGTGGTCGACGGTGACGGCGGTGACGCCGGGTTCGGGGTGCGAGGTGGAGACAGTCATCCGTGGATCAGCTACCTTTCCACCAAACGTTTGTTAGGGGAAAGGTACTCCGGCGTGAGCGTGACTGTCGATCTGTCGGACCGGGTCGCCGTCGTGACCGGGGGCACCCGCGGGGTCGGCGCCGGCATCGCCGGCGCGTTCGCGGAGGCCGGCGCCCGCGTCGTGGTCTGCGCGCGCCGCCCACCGCCCCGGCCGGCACCCCACGGGGCCGACTTCCGGGCGGTGGACCTGCGCGACCCGGCCGCCGCCGCCGAGGTCCTGGGCGCGGTGGCGGAGGCGTACGGGCGCATCGACGTGCTGGTCAACAACGCGGGCGGGACGCCGTACCGGCTGCTCGGCGAGGCGGGGGCCGAACGGCACGCGCGGGTGGTCGAGCTCAACCTGCTCGCGCCGCTCAACGCCTCGCTCGCCGCACACCGGGTGATGTCCCGTCAGCCCGAGGGCGGCGCGGTCGTGATGATCGGCAGCGTCAGCGGCGGCCGGCCCTCACCGGGGACGGCCGCCTACGGCGCCGCCAAGGCCGGTCTGGAGAGCCTGGCCCGCTCCATGGCCGTCGAATGGGCACCGCTGATCCGCGTCAACACTCTGGTCCTCGGCATGGTCCGCACGGAGTCGGCGCACCTGCACTACGGCGACGAGGACGGCGTCGCCGCGGTCGGGCGCACGGTGCCGCTGGGCCGGCTCGCCGAGCCGGCCGAGGTGGGGGACGCCTGTGTCTTCCTCGCCTCCGACCGGGCCCGGTACATCAGCGGCGCCAGCCTGCACCTGCACGGCGGAGGGGAGGCCCCGGCGTTCCTCGCCGCGGCCCGGGACGGAAGGGGAGCGGGATGGGCGGGATGACGGCGGGGGGCGGCACCACGACGGGGATCTGCGCCGGGCGCGTGGTCGCCGTCACCGGCGCGGGGCGCGGTCTGGGGCGGGCGCACGCCCTGGCGTTCGCCGCCGAGGGCGCACGGGTCGTGGTCAACGACCTCGGCGCCGGGCCGGACGGCGCCGGGAGTTCGGCCGCGCCCGCCCACGAGGTCGCCGCGGAGATCCGCGCCCGGGGCGGTGAGGCCGTCGTCCACGACGGCGACATCGCCACCGCGCAGGGCGCGGCGTCCCTCGTCGCCGCCGCCCTGGAGACCTTCGGGCGGTTGGACACCCTGGTCAACAACGCGGGCTTCCTGCGCGACCGGATGCTCGTCAACCTGGACGAGGACGACTGGAACGCCGTCCTGCGGGTCCATCTCACCGGCCACTTCCTGCCGCTGCGGCACGCGGCCGCGCACTGGCGGGCCGAGACCCGCGCGGGCCGCGCCGCTGACGCGCGGATCGTCAACACCACCTCCGGAGCAGGGCTGCTGGGCAGCGTCGGGCAGGGCAACTACGCGGCGGCCAAGGCCAGCATCGTCGGCCTGACCCTGGTGGCGGCGGCCGAACTGGCGCGGTACGGGGTGCGGGTCAACGCCGTCGCCCCGGCGGCCCGGACCCGGATGACCGAGTCGGTCTTCGCCGAGACCATGGCCGCGCCCGGGGCCGGGGCCTTCGACACCATGGCGCCGGACAACGTCTCGCCGCTCGTCGTCTGGCTCGGCTCGGCCGCCTCGGCCGGTGTCACCGGGCGGGTCTTCGAGGCCGAGGGCGGCCGCGTCACGGTCATGGAGGGCTGGCGCCCGGGCCCCACCGCCGACCGGGGTGCCCGCTGGACGCCCGCGGAGGTGGGGGAGGCCGCCGTGAAGCTGCTCGCGGCCGCGGAGCCCCCCGGGCGGGTGTACGGGGCGCGGGCGCAGGCGACCTGACGCGCGGGCGGTGGCGCGGAGCCCGGCGCCGCGACGGGCCCGGCCGCCGCCCTGGGACGTCGGCCGGACCCGAGCGCCCACCGGTCCGAGCGGACGGACCAGTTCGATGGCGCCGGCGTCGGTGCTGTCCGCGCCGGGACCGGCTTCCCGGTCGTTCCGCCGGTGGTCCAGGCCGGGACGGCGTGCCGGCGCGACCCCGCCCACCGGCGTGCGCCCGGCGTTGGCCGGCGAAGACGAGCGGCGCGTACGGCGCATCACCGGACCGGACGCACACGCGGACAAGGGCGCGGGCCCCCGCCGACGCCGCGACCGCCGGTGGAGCGGCCCCATGGCGGGCGGCCCCCTTCACGCCCCGGCGGCCCGGTGCCTCAGAGCCGTTCGATGATCGTGACGTTGGCCTGGCCGCCGCCCTCGCACATCGTCTGCAGGCCGAAGCGCCCGCCCGTGCGCTCCAGTTCGTGCAGGAGGGTGGTCATCAGCTTCACGCCCGTGGCGCCGAGCGGATGGCCCAGCGCGATGGCGCCGCCGTTGACGTTGACCCGGGCGGGGTCGGCGCCGGTCTCCTTCAGCCAGGCCAGGACGACGGGGGCGAAGGCCTCGTTGATCTCGACCAGGTCGATGTCGTCGATGGTCATCCCGGTCTTCTTCAGCGCGTGCGCGGTCGCCGGAATGGGTGCGGAGAGCATGCGGACGGGGTCCTCGCCGCGCACCGACAGGTGGTGGACCCGGGCCCGCGGGGTGAGGCCGTGCTCGCGGACCGCGCGCTCGGAGGCGATGAGCATGGCGGCGGCCCCGTCGGAGACCTGGGAGGACAGGGCGGCGGTCAGCAGGCCGCCCTCGACCAGGGGTTTGAGGGCGGCCATCTTCTCCGCGGAGGTGTCCCGGCGCGGGCCCTCGTCGGCGGTCACACCGGCGTACGGGACGAGTTCGCGGTCGAAGCGGCCCCCGTCGATCGCGGCGATCGCGCGCCGGTGGGAGCGCAGCGCGAACTCCTCCATGTCCGCTCGGGTGATGCCCCACTTCGCGGCGATGAGCTCGGCGCCGTGGAACTGGCTCACCGGGGTGCTCCCGTAGCGGGCGCGCCAGCCCTCGGAGCCGGAGAACGGGCCCCCGGTCATGCCGAGCGGTTCGACGGCACGGTGGTTGGCGTAGCCGATGGGGATGGCCGACATGTTCTGCACGCCGCCCGCCACGACGAGGTCCTGGGTGCCGGACAGCACGCCCTGGGCGGCGAAGTGGACGGCCTGCTGGGAGGAGCCGCACTGGCGGTCGACGGTGACCCCGGGGACCTCCTCGGGCAGCCCGGCCGCCAGCCAGCTGGTGCGGGCGATGTCGCCCGCCTGCGGGCCGACCTGGTCGAGGCAGCCGAAGACGACGTCCTCGACCGCGGCCGGGTCGACCCCGCAGCGTTCCACCAGCGCCCTCAGCACATGGGCGCCGAGGTCGGCGGGGTGGACCGCGGACAGCCCGCCGCCGCGCCGGCCGACCGGGGTGCGGACCGCTTCGACGATGTAGGCCTCGGCCATGACTGCTCCTCTGTGGGGACCGGGTGGTGGACCGGGGGCGGCTCCGTCACTCCCGTACGGTGACGCCGTCCAGCACCATGGACAGGTACTGCCGGGCGATCTCCTCGGGGCTGTGCTGCCCGCCCGGCCGGTACCAGGACGCCGCGACCCAGACGGTGTCGCGGATGAAGCGGTACGCGAGCCTCAGGTCGAGGTCGGTGCGGAACACCCCGGCGGCGGCGCCGCGTTCCAGTGTCCCGAGCCAGAGCCGCTCGAACCTGCGCTGCGAGTCGGCGAGATAGCCGAAGCGCGGCTGCGAGGACGCCAGCTGCCGGGCCTCCCGCTGGTAGATGGCGACGGCGTCCAGGTGCCGGTCGATCTCCCGGAAGGACGCGGTGACCAGGGCCTCGACGGTCTCCCGCGGGCCGAGGCCGGCCGTCAGGACGCCCTCGTACCCGGCCCACAGCTCGTCCAGGAAGGCCGAGAGGATCTCGTCCAGCATCGACTCCTTGGAGTCGAAGTGGTAGTAGAGGCTGCCCGCGAGCATCCCCGCCTCGTCCGCGATCCGCCGCACAGTGGTGGCGTCGTAGCCCTGCGCGGCGAACACCCCGGCGGCGATGGCGAGGAGTTCCGCCCGGCGCCCGTCGGAGGCGGCTCCGCCGCCCGCGGGGCTCCTGGCGGTCCTCGGCGTGTTCTTCGGCGCGTTCTTGGGCGCTTTCCCGGGCGTGGTCTTCGGCGTGGTCTTCGGCACGGGGATCATTCTCGCTTCATGCGTGCTGGCTGCTCACCGGGACGACCTCCCCGGTCATGTACGAGGAGTAGCCGGAGGCGAGGAAGACGATCACATTGGCGACCTCCCAGGGTTCCGCGGGGCGGCCGAAGGCCTCGCGCGCGGTCAGTTCCCGCAGCACGCCGGGCGTGGTCACCTTCACCAGGTGCGGGTGCATCGCGAGGCTGGGGGAGACGGCGTTGACCCGCACTCCGTACGCCGCGGCCTCCACCGCCGCGCAGCGGGTGAGCGCCATGACGCCGGCCTTGGCCGCGGCGTAGTGCGCCTGCCCGGCCTGGGCGCGCCAGCCGACGACGGATGCGTTGTTGACGATGACGCCGCCGGTGCCGGAGGCCTTCATCCGGCGCAGCGCGGCGCGGGTGCAGCGGAAGGTGCCGTTCAAGGTGACGTCCAGGACCTTCCCCCACTGGGCGTCGGTCATCTCGGTCAGTTCGGCGGTGCCGCCGAGGCCGGCGTTGTTGACCACGACGTCCAGCCGTCCGTGCCGTCGTTCCGCGAGGTCGAGCAGCTCCGCGACCTGGGCCTCGTCCGTGACGTCGCAGGGGAGTCCGGCGACCCGGTCCGGCCCGAACTCGTCCGCCAGGGCCGCCGTGCACTCCTCCAGCCGCCGCGCGTGGGCGTCGCCGACCACCACCCGGGCGCCCTCCTCCAGGAGGCGCCGGGCCGTCGCGCCGCCGATGCCGGCGCCCGCCGCGGCGGTGACGACCGCGGTGCGGTCCGCCAGCAGTGCGTGGCCCGGCTGGTACGGGGGTGGTGGAGTCACGCCACCGACGTTAATCTACCAAACACTTGTTAGGGAAGGGGGAGCGGGTGGATCTCGACTTCACCCCGGAGGAACGGTCCTTCCGGCGCCAGGCCCGGGAGTGGCTCGCCGCGCACGTACCCGCCGTCCCGCTGCCCTCGCTGGAGACGGCCGAGGGCTTCGCCGCCCACCGCGCCTGGGAGCGCCGGCTGGCCGCGGACCGCTGGTCGGTCGTCTCCTGGCCCGCCGCCTACGGGGGACGCGACGCGACGCTGGTGCAGTGGCTGGTTTTCGAGGAGGAGTACCACGCCGCCGGGGCGCCGGGCCGGGCCGGCCAGAACGGCGTCAGCCTGCTCGGCCCCACCCTCCTGGAACACGGCACCAAGGAGCAGCGCGACCGCGTCCTGCCGCCCATGGCGAGCGGCGAGGTGATCTGGGCGCAGGCCTGGTCCGAGCCGGAGGCGGGCTCCGACCTGGCGTCGCTGCGCTCGACCGCCACCCGCACCGACGGCGGCTGGCTGCTGTGCGGCCAGAAGACCTGGTCCTCCCGCGCCGCCTTCGCCGACCGCGCGTTCGGGCTGTTCCGCAGCCATCCCGACGCGCCGCGGCCGCACCAGGGACTGACCTACCTGATGTTCGGGCTCGACGCCCCCGGTGTGACCGTGCGGCCGATCGCCCGCCTCGACGGGAAGCCTGCCTTCGCCGAACTCTTCCTGGACGACGTCTTCGTGCCCGACGCCGATGTCATCGGCGCCCCCGGCGACGGCTGGCGGGTCGCCATGAGCACGGCGGCCGACGAACGCGGCCTCACCCTGCGCAGCCCCGGCCGCTTCACGGCGTCCGCACGCCGCCTGGCGGCCCTGTGGCACGCCCGCGGCGAGGACGCGGACCCGGCCGCCGCCGACCGCGTCGCGAACGCGCTGATCGGCGCCCGCGCGTACCAGTTGGCCGCCTACGCGGGGGCCGCCCGGGCCGCCGAGGGCGGTGCACCGGAGGCCGGGGCGTCCAGCCTCACCAAGGTGTTCTGGTCCGAGCTGGACATCGCCCTCCACGAGACCGCACTGGACCTGCTCGGTCCTGCCGGGGAGGCCGCCGGCGGCCCCTGGGCGGAGGGCTGGGTGTTCGCCCTCGCCGGGCCGGTGTACGCGGGTACGAACGAGATCCAGCGCGACATCGTCGCCGAGCGCCTGCTCGGGCTGCCGAAGGGACGCCGCCGATGAGGTTCCTGCCGACCGCCGAGCAGGCGGACTTCGTCCGCACACTGGACCGCATGCTCGCGGCCTCCGGGACGCCGGAGACGGCCCGCGCCTGGGCGGCGGGGGAGCACGGCCGGGGGCGTCGGCTGTGGACGCGGCTGGCCGGTGCCGGGCTGTTCGCGCTGGCCGTGCCGGAGGCGTACGACGGCTACGGCCCGCGTCCCGTCGAGCTCGCCCTCGCCTTCGTCGAGCTGGGGCGGCACGCCGTGCCCGGGCCGGTCGCGGAGACGGTGGCCGCCGCCGCGCTCCTGGACGCGCTGCCCGATCCGGGGCCGGCCAAGGAATGGCTGCCCCGCGTCGCCGCGGGGCGGGCCCTGCTCGGTCTGGCCGCTCCGGAGGGCGGCCGGGCCCTCGACGCCGACGCCGCCGACGGCGTCCTGCTCGTGAGCGGCGACCGGCTGCTGCTGGCCCGCGAACACGGTCCGGTCCTGGCCTCCCTCGACCCGGTACGGCGCCTGGCCCTGCCGCGGGAGGACACCGCCGCGGTGCTCGCCACCGGGCCCGCCGTCGCGGCCGCCGCCGCCCGCGCCGCCGACCGGGCCACCCTCGTCACGGCGGCACAGGCGCTCGGCGTCGGGCTCGCGCTGCTGGCCCGTACGGTCGAGCACGTGCGGCGGCGCCACCAGTTCGGCGTCCCGGTCGGCTCCTTCCAGGCCGTCAAGCACCGGCTGGCCGACACCCTGATCGCCCTGGAGTTCGCCCGGCCCCTGCTGCACGGCGCCGCCGTGACCGGCACCGGCGCCGACATCTCCGCCGCGAAGGCGGCGTGCGGCGAGGCGGCGTACCGGGCCGCGCGCACCGCGCTGCAACTGCACGGCGCCCTCGGCTACACCGCCGAGTACGACCTGTCCCTGTGGCTGACCAAGGCCCGGGCGCTGCGCTCCGCCTGGGGCACGCCGGCCCGGTGCCGGGCCCGTGTGCTGGCGGAGACGCCCGTCTGAGCCCCCGGGCCGGGAGGTCTCACCGCGCCGAGGCGTCGACCGCGCCCGTCAGACGCGCGCCCGCGGCCGGGGCGCGGTCCGCCCAGGCGGGCAGCGGCTGCTCCGCCCAGATCACCTTGCCCTCGGGGGTGTAACGGGTGCCCCAGCGCTCGGCGACCTGCGCGACGAGGAACAGCCCGCGGCCGCCCTCGTCGGTGGTGGCGGCGTGGCGCAGGTGCGGCGAGGTGCTGCTGCCGTCGGACACCTCGCAGGTCAGGGTGCGGTCCAGCAGCAGCCGCACCCCGATGGGCGCGGAGCCGTAGCGGATCGCGTTGGTGATCAGTTCGCTGAGCACCAGCTCCATGCCGAACGCCAGCTCGGACAGGCCCCACTCGTCCAGCTTCGCCGCGACGGCCGCCCGCATCCCCGACACCGCCGCGGGATCCACGGGTACGTCCCATTCGGCGACGTGGTCGGCGGGGGTGGCGCGGGTCCGGGCGATGAGCAGCGCCACGTCGTCCTTGGGGCGGCCCGGCAGCAGCGCCTCCAGCACGGCCTGGCAGCTCTCCTCGGGCGGCCGGTCCGGGTGGGCGGCCAGGGCCTGCTTCAGCATCTCCATGCCGACGTCGAGGTCCCGCGTGCGGTCCTCGATCAGGCCGTCGGTGTACAGGACGAGATGGGTGCCCTCCGCCAGCTCCAGTTCCGCCGTCTGGAACGGCATGCCGCCGAGGCCCAGCGGCGGTCCTGCGGGCAGGTCGGGGAACTCCACGCCGCCGTCGGGGCGGACCAGGGCGGGCGGATGGTGCCCGGCCCGCGCCATCGCGCAGCGCCGCGAGACGGGGTCGTAGATCGCGTACAGGCAGGTGGCGCCCATGACGCCGGCCCCGACGCCGGTGCCGGACTCGTCCTGGTCGATGCGGCCGACCAGGTCGTCGAGGTGGCCGAGGAGTTCGTCGGGCGGCAGGTCGAGGGTGGAGAAGTTGTGCACCGCGGTACGCAGCCGCCCCATCGTGGCGGCGGCGTGCAGCCCGTGGCCCACGACGTCGCCGACCACCAGAGCCACCCGGTTGCCGGGGAGCGGGATCACGTCGAACCAGTCGCCGCTGACGCCGGACTGCGCGGGCAGGTAGCGGTGGGCCACGTCCAGGGCGCTCTGCTCGGGCAGCGCCCGGGGCAGCAGGCTGCGCTGCAGGGTGACGGCGAGGGCGTGCTCGCGGGTGTAGCGGCGCGCGTTGTCGATGTTGACCGCGGCCCGGGCCACCAGCTCCTCGGCGAGCGAGAGGTCGTCCTCGTCGAACGGCTCCGGCTTCTCCGAGCGCCAGAAGTTGGCGATGCCCAGCACCACCCCGCGGGCCTTGAGCGGGGCCGCGATCAGGGAGTGGATGCCGTACCCGACGACCCGGTCGGTGCGCTCGGGGTCCTGGGCGAGCCAGCCGGGGTCGGCGGAGAGGTCGGCGACGATCTCCGAACGGCCGCTGCCGAAGCCCCGTGCCTGCGGGGTGGAGGGCAGGAAGTCGATCAGCTTGCCGAGCGGGTAGAGCGGGGCGTCGGAGCGGATGCCGTTGACGGCAGTACGGCGCATGTCGGAGCCGGCGATCCCGCTCGGCTCCTCCCCGCGCAGCACCGGGTCGGCCAGGTCGACGGTGACGAAGTCGGCGAAGCGCGGCACGGTGACCTGCGCCAGTTCCTCGGCGGTGCGCACCACGTCGAGGGTCGTGCCGACGCCCAGGCCGGCGTCGTAGAGCAGCTTGAGGCGTTCCCTGGCGTCCTCTGCGCGGCCGGACAGAGCCCGCAGCTCGGTGGAGTCGCGCAGGGTCGCGATCGAGCCCTTGGGGCCGCCGCGGCCGTCGGTGGGGCGCTGGTTCACCGCCAGCAGGCGGTCGCCGGCCGGAAGCACCTCGTCGGTGGCCACCCGCCGGGAGGTCAGCAGCTCCACGGTGCCGGGGTCGAGCCCCGGCAGGTCGGTGATCCGCCGGCCCTCGGCGTCGGGGGCGAGGTCGAGCAGACGTTTGGCCTCGTCGTTGGCGAGCAGCAGCCGCCCGTCGTCGTCGACGATGAGCACGCCCTCCCGCACGGCGTGCAGCACCGTGTCGTGGTGCTCGTACATGCGGGCCATCTCGGCCGGGTCCAGGCGGTGGGTCTGCCGGCGCAGCCGCCTGGCGATCAGGGCCGTCCCGCCCATGGCCAGGGCGAGCGCCGCCGCGCCGGCGCCGAGGATGATCGGCAGCTGCCTGGCGACCACACCGGTCACGTTCTCGACCTTCATGCCGGCCGACACCAGCGCCACGACCCGCCCGTCCGGGTCGTCGACGGGGTCGAAGACGGGCACCACCGCCTGGACCTCGTGGCCGAGGGGGCCGTGCACGCTCTCCGTGTACACCTTGCCCTGAAGCGACGGCTCGATGGTGCCGACGAACCGTTCGCCGATCCGGCCGGGGATCGGGTGCGTGTAGCGGATCCCGTCGGTGTCCATCACCACGATGAAGTCGACCCCGGCCTCCTTGCGGGCCAGTTCGGTGATCGGCTGGAGGGTCTTGGAGGGGTCCGGTTCCTTCAGCACGTCGACCAGGCCGGGGGAGCGCGCGAAGGTGCTCGCCGCCGCTGTGGAACGGGTGACGGCCTCGCGCTCGCTGTCGTGCCGGGACTGCAGGACGAGCGCGAACACGCCGCAGGCGACGAGCAGCACGACAACCGCCACCTGCAGGATGAAAACCTGTCCGGCGACGCTCCGCGGGCCCTTCTCGGTCAGTGACCGCATTGACACGCCCCGAATCGGTCGAAAACGTCGACCATGTCGACATTTCTAACACTGCCCGGGTTGCCGCTGCCATAGGCCACAAGGTCCCCGAACGGATGCCGGGCCCGTGCGCCGGCGTTCGCCGCGGGGCCGGGCCCGTTGACCTGCAGGGGATCGGGGCGAGCCCCTCAGAAGTGCAGCTCGGCCGGGAAACCGGTCCAGCGCAGCTCCTCCGGAAGGTGCCGCATGTCGTTGAGGAGCAGCACCGAGTTCGGGCGCCCGGGCGTGTAGCGGATCACCGTGAGGGCGGCGTGGGCGTGGTTGAGGCTGAGCCAGCGCCAGCGGGGTGCGTCCAGGGCCGCCGACACCAGCCAGCCGATCAGGAAGTTGTGCGTCACGAGCAGCTCGTGTGCCGCCTTGCCCGCAGCCATCGGCCCGGCGAACCGGGTCAGCGCCTCGGCGGCCAGCTGCGGCCCCCAGGCGCGCTCCTCGGGGGAGAAGTGGTCGAGGAAGCGGGAGAGGAAGTACGCGCTGTCCGGCGGCAGCTCGGACTCCGCGGGGAAGTGCGGCGGGTAGTCCCCCGCGAGGTCGTCGGCCGTCACGGGCACCCCGCTTCCCAGCCGCTCGCCGATCAGCGCCGCGGACCGGGCGGCCCCGGGCAGCGGACCGTGGTGGACGGAGGAGATCGGGGAGCCGCGCAGCCGCTCGCCGAGGAGTCGGGCCTGCCGGAAGCCGTTCTCCGTGAGGCCGCTCTCGTCCGGCAGCGCCTCGGCGTGCCGGGTGAGGTAGAGGTAGCGGCTCGCCGTTCCGGTCATGCCCTGCCCCTCTCGGGTGTCGACGACGGTGGGTGTCCTGCGCGCGGTCGTACGCGTGGGGCGGGGACCGTGCAGAGGGACGCTCCGGACTCCGGTGACGCGGCGGCCGCATGTGGCGACGCCCCGCGGCGCGGCGGTCCCCGCCGCGCCGCGGGCGGCACACCGCAGGATGATCCCATGAGCGGGATGTATGTCCACCCGCCCGACGGCCCTCGGTGAGGGCGCGCGGTGGTCCGCGCGTGACTTCGGGGGGCGCGCGCCGTCCCTCCGGGCCCGTCCGTCACCCGGGCCGCGGGCAGGGGCCGTTGGTGTGCGGATGCGGCGTGCGCCTGCCGCCGTACGATGAGAAGCGGGCCGTCGGCGAGACCGCGGGAGGCCGCGATGGACAGGATGAAGGCGACCGGCCGTCACTACGGGCTCATCGGGCTCGTCGCGGCGGCGGCGGTGGTGGTCGCGGTGGGGCTGGGCGTGCCGATGGGCGCGATCTTCATCCTCGCCGTGGCCCTGATCTGCCCGCTGATGATGTTGGTCATGCTGCACGCCCTGCGTGGGCCCGAGGCCCACCGCCACCCCGTTGTCCACCCCGTCGTCGAGGCCATCGACAGTACCGGGGGCCGTGGCCGCCGCCCCTCGTCCGGAGCCCGGCCGCCCACCCCCTAGCGGCCTCCGGCCGCCAGGCTCGCCCGGGCGGCGCGCTCGACCAGCAGGGCCCGCTCGCGCTCGTTGCGGGTCAGGGAGGCGGCGCGCAGGAACTCCTCGCGGGCCTCGGCGTGCCGGCCGAGCCGCTCCAGCAGATCACCGCGGACGCTCGGCAGCAGGTGGTAGCCGCGCAGCGCCGGCTCGTCGGTGAGCCGGTCCACGAGCGCGAGCCCTTCCCGCGGCCCGTACGCCATGGTGACCGCGACCGCCCGGTTGAGTTCCACCACCGGGGTCGGCGTGCGCCGCGCCAGGGCCGCGTACAGCTCCGCGATCCGCCGCCAGTCCGTGTCCCGCGGGTGCAGGGCGTGGGCGTGGCAGGCGGCGATGGCGGCCTGCAGCGTGTACGGGCCCGGCGGACCACCCGCCGCCTCGGCGCGGGCGAGAGCGGCGAAACCGCGCCGGATCAGCAGCTGGTCCCAGCGCCGCCGGTCCTGGTCGGCCAGCAGGACGGGCTGCCCGTCCGGGCCGGTACGGGCCGCGGAACGCGAGGCCTGGATCTCCAGCAGCGCGGCCAGGCCGTGCACCTCGGGCTCCTTGGGCATCAGCCCCGCCAGCACCCTGGCCAGGCGCAGCGCGTCCTCGCACAGTGCCGGGCGCATCCAGTCGTCGCCCGCGGTCGCCGAGTAGCCCTCGTTGAAGACCAGGTAGATGACCTCCAGGACGGAGGACAGCCGCTCGACCCGCTCGGGCCCGTGCGGCTGCTCGAAGGGCACGTCCGCCTTCGCCAGCGTCCGCTTCGCCCGCACGATGCGCTGGGCGACGGTCGCCTCCGGGACCAGGAAGGCGCGCGCGATCTCGGCGGTCGTCAGACCGCCCAGCAGCCGCAGCGTGAGCGCCACACGGGCCTCGGTGGACAGCACCGGGTGGCAGGCGGTGAAGACCAGCCGCAGCAGGTCGTCCTCGATGTCGCCGTCGGCGGCGGCCTCCGCCGCCGCGAAGTCCGGCTCGTACGCCCCGCCGTCCTCCAGGGTGTGGCCCAGTTCCCGGAGCTTGCGCGCGAAGACCTCCCTGCGGCGGACGAGGTCGATCGCGCGGTGCTTCGCCGTGGCCGTCAGCCAGGCGCCGGGGTTGTCCGGGACGCCGGCCCCCGGCCACTGCTCCAGCGCGGCGACCAGGGCGTCCTGGGCGAGTTCCTCGGCGACGCCGATGTCGCGCACGATCCGCGCGACACCGGCGATCACCCGGGCCGACTCGATCCGCCACACCGCTTCGATCGCGCGGCGGGCGTCATCGGTGTCTGAAGCGGGAGCCGAAGCCGTCACAGCCACCCATCAGAGCAGCCGCTCCCGGCGAGGGCAACCGGCGGCCGGCCGCGGCGCTCAGGAGAGCTCCGGGGCCTCCTCGACCTGCCGCAGCTCGCAGGTGATCTCCCAGGCGTCGCCGTGGATCTGCAGGAAGCGCTTGGTCCACTCCACGGCCTCCTCCTTCGACTTCGCCTGGACGATCGCGTAGCCGCCGATGAACTCCTTGGACTCGGTGAAGGGCCCGTCGACGACGGAGAGCTTCCCGTGGTCCCAGTGCAGCCGCGTCCCCTCGGATGTGGGCCGCAGACCGGCCGTGTCCAGCAGCACCCCGGCCTTGGACATCTCCTCGATGAGCCTGCCCATCTCCTCCATCAGCCGTTCGTCCGGACCGCCCTCGGGAACGTTGTCCTCGTTGATCCGGATCAGGGACATGAAACGCATCGCGTTCTCCTTCTTCGTGTACCGGCGGGGATCCTCCCCGCTCCTGCCTACGCGTCGAACGGGCGGCGCGCGGATCGACACGTCGGCGGAAGTTTTTCCGACGCGCGCTTCCGGGTCGTTCCGGGCCCCGCTCACTACTCGGACCGGTGACATCCCGCGCCGTGGCTTGGACCGGCGGGAACCGGTCCGTGATGCCGATGCCCGAGCGGCAGCGCCGCGCCCCTCGGACCGGGCGCCGCGCGAGGAGGACCTCACGTCGTGGGAGTGGGCGCTGCGGGCGCGAACGGCGGCGGCCGGGTCACAGGGGCGCGGACACCCGCGGCAGGGGGCGGGCGCCGGCGGTCAGCACCTCCAGGCAGGCGAGGTAGAGATATGCCGGGCCGGTGAGTTCGGCGTCGCCCCCGGAGCAGAGCCACAGGGCAGGGTGCCGGGCGGGCTGCCGCGGGTCGGCGGCGGCGAGCCATCCGCCCCGGGTCAGGAAGCGCAGCCCGAGCGGGGACCAGACGTCCCCGGCACGGGGCGGCACCAGGAAGTACAGGAAGCCGCAGCGCCGGTCCCACATGGCGGGCCCGACGGGCGCGGCGCTGTCCCGCAGCCGTGCGAGGACCTGATGGCCGGCCCGTTCGGGGATCCTGACGGCGTCCCACCGGTGGCCGGCCGGCAGCAGCGCCACCCCGTTCCTGGCGCGCGCCCACTCGTCGAGGCGGCGCCGTGTCCCGTCGGCTCCTCGGGCGAGCCACGCCGCGAGGGCCGGCCCGCAGAATTCGTCGCACATACCACTCCCGGGTTCTGCTGCAAGTGATCAGCGTGCGGACGGCGGTCCGGCCGGGGGAGCCGACGCAGCATGCATATATCTGCTGTCGGCATGTGCTGAGAGCAATGCCCATGACGTTGAATCACTTGATCGGATGGGGCAAAAGCGGCCAGTTTTGGGCAACCGGGTTTCGGGGGCGTTGATCACCTCTAGATTCCGTCCGACGTGACCGGCGCCGGGCGTGACGCGCCGCGTCCCGGAGCGTTGAAGATACGGGTTTCGGAGAAGGGAGGGCAGTTTTGGCGACGCCGGGTAAAACCGCCCGGGGGAGCGCGGAAGCGCTGTCGGGATTCCGGGATGCGGACCGCCTTCGCGGGGGAGCCCGGTGGGGCGGGTGGGCGGAAGCCGGTCCGCGCCGCGTCGTCCATGGCCATCGGACGAGTTGTCTGATGACATTGGACGCTAGCTCCTGGCCCGCCCCTCGGCAAGCATTTCGCGGCAGTTCGCTCCGTACGGCATGGCACACCGGGGTGAAGGTGCAGGTGAGGGGGTGTGGGTCCGGGGCGGGCGGGTGGGCCCGCTGTAGACTCGATCTCACTCGGACGGGTCAACCGACGTGCTAGCAGGAAGAATCCATCCCGTGGTGAACGCACTGCAGGAACTGATCAAGCGCCGGCTGGAGCAGCGGGGCTGGTCGTACGGTGAGGTGGCGCGGCGCGGTGGTGTCCCGCGGTCGACGGTGCATCACCTGGCGACGACCGCGCGGGTGGCCCGGATGCCGCAGCAGTCCACACTGGAGGGCCTGTCACGGGGCCTGGAACTGCCGTTGGAGACCGTACGCCGGGCCGCGGCCGAGGCCTGCGGGATCCACCTGTACGTCGAGGACGGCACCGGCACCACCCCCGACCCCGAGGTCGCCACCCTCATCGCCAGCGTCCAGCAGCTCTCCGAAGCCGACCGACGACACGTCACCGCCCTCGTCGAATCCCTCCTCCGCAGCTCCACGGAGCCCCGGTCGCAGGCCGGTCCGGAGTCCGGCTGACCCTCCGGGGCGCACGCGGGCGCAGGGAACATCGCAACGCCAATCGCCGCCCGGCGTCTACTGCGGCTGGCCCGGTCCGTCTGGTGCAGCAGTGTGCTGATTTGGCCGTTGCCGCTGTCCGCTGACCGGTACCGCACGTTCGATTGACCATGCCCATGCCGTACCTGACGGGGCGTGTGGTGGTGAAGTAACCCAGAACGGACAAAGAGCGGGGAGCGCGGGGATACTCTCTCCAGTCTCGGGACGAGTTCGCGGACCCGAGGCCTCCGGTGAGAGGGGTGCACGTGCTTGTCGTTCAAGGGGCGACCGCCACCGCCGTCGTCCGCCACCGGACCGGAGAGCCGGTGGTCCTGCTTTCCGGCGAACTCCCCGCGGTCCTCACGACGGCCGCCCTGAACGAACTGCTGAATCTGGCGGCGGCCGTCCTCACGGCCGAGGAGATGGCCCTCTTCCGCAGTTGCCTGACCGCACTGCGTTGCGGGGAGAAACTCCAGGAACGCCGTATCGAGGTCAGCGGCGCCGTACTCACCGTCTACAGCAGTTGAGCGGCGGGGCGGGCGGAACGGAATGCGCGCAGGGGTGGGCCCCCGGGAAAGTCCCCTTCCCGGGGGCCCACGTCACGGGTGGCCGGTTCAGTAGCGGTAGCGGCAGTCGCAGTCGCGGTCCAGCCAGGAGCGGCCGAACCCGAAGCGGTCGTACCGCTGGTGGGTGAAGCCGTAGCCGCGGCCGTGGCCCCGGCCGCGGTCCCGGCGATCGTCCCACCTGCCGTACCCCCACAGGCGTGGCCCGCAGCGACCGCGGTCGCCGCCCCAGCGGCCGTGGTCCCCGCCCCATTGGCCGTGGCCGGCGCTCCGGTAGTTGCCGGACGCGGAGTGGGACGGGGCGGCCGATGCCGTCGCCGTCATGGGGACCGCCATGGCGACCGTGGCCAGTGCTGCCGTTGCGGCAGCGCGAACGAATTTTCTCACCGCATTTCTCCTCAAACTCGGTGAATTGCCGGATGGCCCGCCAGACGTTACTCGGGACTTGTGTCGCATTCAGCCCGCAGATCGGGGGCGAGCGGCCGAACGGGCGACGGTCCGTCATGTTCCCGATGTACCGGGAAAACCGCCTCTGAGCTTTGGCGGCGGATATTCGATGAGCCCTCCGGACAGGCCGCGGAAACACTCTCCAGGGTGATCCGCATTCGGCATGTCGCCCGCGTCCGGGCATTTTTTTAAATGCCCCGGGAAATGCAATCCAAAAAATCGGAATGCGGGTCGGATCAACTGCTGTAGACGGTGAGTACGGCGCCGCTGACCTCGATACGGCGTTCCTGGAGTTTCTCCCCGCAACGCAGTGCGGTCAGGCAACTGCGGAAGAGGGCCATCTCCTCGGCCGTGAGGACGGCCGCCGCCAGATTCAGCAGTTCGTTCAGGGCGGCCGTCGTGAGGACCGCGGGGAGTTCGCCGGAAAGCAGGACCACCGGCTCTCCGGTCCGGTGGCGGACGACGGCGGTGGCGGTCGCCCCTTGAACGACAAGCACGTGCACCCCTCTCACCGGAGGCCTGGTGGGCCCAAGCGCCTCGGGGGTCGAGAGGATAGCCACCGGTTCGTCGTGCTTCGCCCCGTCTGCCGGGACTTCCCCACATCGGGCAGGGGGCGGATTGACCCGTTCGAGTGATATCCGGAGAGCGGGGCCGACCGCCCGGGATGCGTCCGCCGGCGCCCCGACCTGTCGTTTCCCTTGCACCGCCGTCCTGTTGACGGACAGTCATGAGCCCGAGTCGCTTGCCGGGGCCGGGGTGCCCGGCTACTGTCCAACGCCGTCAGACAGATCGTCCGGTGTGGATGGACGGGTTCTGGGACCCGGTCCCTGTCCGCACCCTCGTCCGAAGGATCCCCGAATGCTCGACATGCGTGAGCTGGACACCGAGTCCGCGGAGCTGCTGCCCGGCCGTGAGGCCCTGGGCAAGCTCAAGTTCAGCTTCGTCAAGACCACGCACGTGACCAAGCACGTGGCCCACGTCGACGCCCACAACGAGTCGCTCGCGGCCAACGAGTGGTCGCCGTACGCGGTCGCCCAGTCGCAGGCCACCCAGGTCATCAACATCCGCCAGTAGTCCGCGACCCACCTCCTTCCGCATACCGAGAAAGGTATCCCTTCCATGAACATGGACCAGCTCGACGCCGAGTCCGCGGAGCTGCTGCCCGGCCGTGAGGCCCTGGGCAAGCTCAAGTTCAGCTTCGTCAAGACCACGCACGTGACCAAGAACATCGCGCACGTCGACGCCCACAACGAGTCGCTCGCGGCGAACCAGTTCTCCCCGTTCGCGGTCGCCCAGTCCGAGGCCACCCAGGCCATCAACATCCGCCAGTAACAACACCCGTACGTGTGCGGACCGCGCCCGTCGTGGCGCGGTCCGTCTCGGGAGGAAGAGCAGGACGGTGACGGAAAGTCACATTGCTCAGGGCCCCGGTCCCACGGGGACGGCGGTGTACGGCGCGGACGTGATCGAACCCGCCCCCTTCGACACGGGCTTCCCCGTCCCGCGGCTGGGCGCGGGCCTGCAACTCCTCGGCGAGTACAAGGGATCGGGGACCACGGAACCCCGGTACATCGTCCGCCGGGGGGACGGGCAGGTCGTTCAGCTGAGCCGGCTGCTGTACCTGGTCGCCCGCGCCATCGACGGGCGGCGCGACACGGAGGCCATCTCCCACCGGGTGAGCGGGCGCTTCGGCCGTGAGGTCAGCGCCGAGAACGTGCACTATTTGATCGAGAACAAGCTCCAGCCGCTGGGTGTCACCGTCCCCTTCGGGCAGGAGGACGACGAGGTCACCGGGCCCACCGCGGACCTCCTGCTCGTCCTGAAGGGCCACCGCGTCATCTTCCGCGAGCGGCAGGTCGCCCGGATCGCCCGCTCCCTGGCCTGGCTGCACCGTCCCCTGGTGGTGGCCCTGGTGCTCGCGACGGCGGTCGCCATGGAGATCTGGCTGTTCGCCCTGCACGGGGCGATGACCCCGGTGCTCCAGGTGCTGGAGCAGCCGGTGCTCATGCTGGTGGTGTTCGCGCTGACCGTGGCCTCGCTCGTCTTCCACGAGTTCGGGCACGCCTCCGCCTGCCGCTACGGCGGGGCCCGCCCCGGGGCCATCGGCTGCGGCATCTTCCTGATCTGGCCGTCGATGTACACCGACGTCACCGACGTCTACCGGATCGGCCGGGGCGGGCGCATGCGCACCGACCTGGGCGGCGTCTACTTCAACGTCGTCTTCATACTGGCCCTGGCCGGCGGCTACTTCGTCACCGGACAGTCCTTTTTTCTCGCCGCCATCTACCTGGCCCACTTCGAGATCATCGAGCAGCTGATGCCGGCCGTCCGCCTTGACGGCTACTACATCCTCGGTGACCTCGCCGGCGTCCCGGACCTCTTCGGCAAGATCAAGCCGATCCTGCGCAGCATGCTGCCGGGCCGTCCGGTGCCGCCCGAGGTCTCCGACCTCAAGCGCTCCGCCCGGATCATCGTCACCGTCTGGGTGCTGACGATGGTGCCCCTGCTTCTGGCCGAGCTCGGCTACGTGCTGTGGAACCTGCCGCGCCTGCTCGAGACGAGCCTGCGGTCCCTGGTGGAGCAGCTGACCGGGACCGGCTCCGCCTTCGCCGACGGCCAGTTCGCCGCCGGGACGGTCGGGGTCATCGGCAGCCTCATGCTGGTCTTCCCGCTGGCCGGCGCGGCGTACCTGTCGGTGCGCCTCGGGGGCCGGCTCGTCCGTCACGTCGTCCGCGCCACGGAGGGGAATCTCCGGCTGAGGCTCCTCATCGGCGGAGCCACACTGGCCGGAGCTGCGGCGCTGTGCGCCGCGTGGGTGGGCGGGGTGACCCCCAAGCCGCTGCCGCCGCAGCCGCCGATCGCCCCCATCCTGCAGCCTGGGGTGCCCGAGATCCGGCCCCTGCGCCCCGTCGCCCCCGCACCGCTGCCGAGCGTCACCACACCCCCGGTGACCGTGGCCGTGGGCGAGCCGTCGGCGACCGGGCTCTCGGCCTCACCCTCGGAGTCCGGCTCGGCCGGCGCCTCCGCGTCGGCGAGCGGCAGCCCCTCCCCGGCCAGGTCGCCGAGCCCTCGGCCCTCGCGCAGCGAACCGGAGCCGAGCAGCACCCGAACCACGGCCACGGCGGGGCCGAGCCCGTCCGCGAGCTCTCCGACCGCCTCGCCGTCGGACTCCGCGACGCCCTCGGAGCCCCCCATCCCGAGCTTCACCGTGTCCTTCCCCGCGCCGCTGCCGACCTGACGCGGGCCCGCGCACTCCCTCCCACCGATATTCCTTCCATCCGTACAGGAGAAGTCCGTGACGCACCGAAAGCCCCGCACCAGCACGGTGGGCCGCCAGGCCGTCCGGCTGGGCATGCTGACCACCGCCGGCCTCGTCGCCCTCGCCACCGCGGCCCCGGCCGGCGCGGCACCGGGGTCGCGCATCCCCCGCAGCGTGGGCGCCGTCGTCGACGAGGCGCACACCCTCGCCAACCGGGCGCACCCGGTCCAGTACGACGAGGAGTTCTCGATCCACCAGTTCGGGCCGCTCGTCGTCGCCGCCGCGCACAACCGGGCGGTCGCCGCCTCCGTCGGCTGCTCGCTCTCCCGGCCGTGCCGTTCGATCGCCCTCTCCTTCCAGATCGTCACCACCTCCGGTGTCGACCTCCGGCGGATCAACGCCACGAACATCAGCCGGGCCGTCAACCAGCACTGCACCGGATGCCAGACCTTCGCGGGCGCCTACCAGTTCATCGTGGCGACCCCGCGGCCGCTCACCCTGAGCGCCCGCGACCGGAACCGGCTCGCCGACATCCGGCGCAGGGTGGCCGAGCTGAGGCGGTGCGGCGACCCGGTCCCGGAGATCGAGCGGCGTGCGGACGCGCTCGCCGCCGAGGTCAGGGCCGTCCTCGACCGGGCCGCGGCGGCGGTGCCGGCCGGAGCCGGCGCCAGCCCGCTGCGGGAGTTCCGGCCCACCGTGACCATGCACCGCCACGTCAGCTGACACCCCCAGGCTTCCGGGCCGGGGGCGCGTCCCTCACCTCCCCAAACCCCCAGACGGGTCCCCGGCCCGGGACCACGACCGGCCTTCGGAGGCATGAAGTGCCCAGACGATATCCGCCCGAGCTGCGCCGCCAGGCCCTCGACCTGCTGGTCTCCGGCGAGCCCGTGAAGAAGGTCGCCCTGGACCTCGGCCTCGGGGACCAGACGATCTACCAGTGGCGGCGCACGCACCTGCCGCACCTGGGCAGGCCGCGGCGCTCACCGGTGGGCGCCGCCGAGCTGAACGCGGCGCGCAGGCGCATCACCGAACTGGAGACCGAACTCGCCGTGCACCGACGGGTGACCGAACTGCTGCGCGATGTGGTGTCCCCAAAAGGCGATTCGAGGCCGTCCAGGTGATGGCCGGTGAGGGTCTCCCGATCCGGACCGCGACGCGCGTCCTCGGCATCTCCGAATCGGGGTACTTCACCTGGCGCGGCCGGCCCCCCTCGGCCCGCTCCGCCCGGCACCTGTGGCTGACGGACCTCATCGCCTCCATCCACTCCGCCTCGCGCGGCACCTTCGGGTACCGGCGCATCCACGAGGAGCTCACCCTCCGGCACGGCATCACCATCAGCCACGGCACCGTGGAGCTGCTCATGCGGCGCGCCGGGCTGCAGGGCCGCCCCGGCGTGCCCGACCGGCTCTGGGTGACCGACGCCGTCGAACTCGTCACCGGCCAGGGCCAACTGCTCTGCGTGATCGTGCTCGACGCCCACGCCCGCCGGCTGATGGGCTGGAGCACCGGCTCCGCACCGGCCGCCGCCGTGGCGGCGGACGCGCTGAGCAGGGCGGTGCTGCGGCACTCCGTCCACCCCGGGCCCCGGCCCGAGGGGCGCTTCACCACGCTCGTCTTCACCGAACGCGCCCACACCCGGGGGCTGGCACCCCCCACCGGTCTGGTCGCCGACCGGAACGACCACGCCGTGATCGGAGCCTTCTGGGCCCGGGCACGGACCGAACTCCTGGACCACCGCGAATGGCACAGCCGGCTCGACCTCACCACAGCCCTGTCCGACTACTTCGAGGGAATCCGAGCATGACCGTGGACCGACCGACGCCCCCGCTGCCGATCTCCTACCTGCTGCGCTCCCAGATCCGTTCGGGCCAGACCCTGCCGCCCACCCAGGCGCACCAGGTGATGCTGCACTGCGCCCTCGACGCCGCCGGCGTCCCGGTCCGCCGCGACGACGCGGACGCCGTCGCCAGGATCGCCGAACTCGACTACGCCACCGTCAACGCGGTCATCGCGTGGTTGCGCGTGGTCAGACCGGCGGCGTGCTGAATGTCCGGGACCACCCCTGCGGGGCGCCTGCTGCCGCGCCTTGCGTACGGTCGCGCACTGCTCGGAGCGCTGACGGCGCACCGCCTCGACCGGCCGCCGGCCGAGCCGATGACGTCGCTGTGCGGCCTCGACCGGAGCGGCTTCCTGCACCTCTGCCGCTCCGCGGGCGGGCTAGGCCGTGTCGTCAAATGCCCGCCTGCCCAGCGGCGCCTGGCACGGCACCTCGCTGCGTTGTCGAATCGTCCGAGTAGCCCACTACGAGGACGACTCTCCGCCTTGCGATGCACCGCACCAGACGCCGCTGGGCCCGCCCTCCGGGCGGCCGACGTTCATTTGACGACACGACCTAGGACGGGGTGGAGCTGCGGAGGAGGGATTCGACGAGGGCGGTGACGTGTCGTCGGTCGGCTTCGGAGAGCTGCTGGACGCTGGCGATGAGGGTGGCGACCTCGGGGTCGGGGGTGGTGCCGGTGCCGTCCTCGACGTACAGGTGGATCCCGCAGGCCTCGGCCGCGGCCCGGCGTACGGTCTCCAACGGCAGTTCCAGGCCCCGTGACAGGCCCTCCAGTGTGGACTGCTGCGGCATCCGGGCCACCCGCGCGGTCGTCGCCAGGTGATGCACCGTCGACCGCGGGACACCACCGCGCCGCGCCACCTCACCGTACGACCAGCCCCGCTGCTCCAGCCGGCGCTTGATCAGTTCCTGCAGTGCGTTCACCACGGGATGGATTCTTCCTGCTAGCACGTCGGTTGACCCGTCCGAGTGAGATCGAGTCTACAGCGGGCCCACCCACCCGCCCCGGACCCACACCCCCTCACCTGCACCTTCACCCCCGGTCCCGGGAGCGGTTCCGCCACGGGGGCGAGTCCATCAAAAGCGGGTCGCCCCGCACACGGACTTCCGCGGTTTTGCCCCCGCCCTTCCGGAGCGCGTGCATCCGCGCGCGCGGGAGCGCGGGTGACGGCTCTGGACGGCGCGCCGGTGCCCCGCGGAAGCGCCCCCCGGGCCGTCACTTGCCTCCGGCCCGGGGGGTCCGCCCGAGCCGCAATCCGGGGTCGTGCTCCCGCACCCGGTCGTCCCGGCCGACGGTGCCGTCGCCGACCGCGCCGGGGAGCGCACCCGCGCCACCCGAGGGGGAGGGGGCCGGCCCGTCGCGGAGGGCGTCGGGGCGACGGCGCCCACGAGCCCGCCCGCGGGCGGGCCGATCGGGGGGCCCAACGACCGCGCCCGGTCCGGGAGGGCCCTCGTGGGGCCGCCCGGACCGGGCGCGGATCGCCGACGGCAGGTCAGGCCTTCTTCGTCTCCTGGAAGATGGCGTCGATCTGGTCGATCAGGTCGAGCAGCTTCTGACCGGTCGCCGGGTCGGTCGAGGCCTTGGCGGCGCTGCCCGCCTTCAGCGCGTCGTTGAAGAGCTGGTGCAGCTGCGGGTACTTCTCGAAGTGCGGGGCCTTGAAGTAGTCGCTCCACAGCACCGACAGGTGGTGCTTGACGAGCTCCGCGCGCTGCTCCTTGATGACGATGGCGCGGGCCCGGAAGTGCGGGTCCTCGTTGGCCTGGTACTTCTCCTGGACCGCCTTGACGGACTGCGCCTCGATGCGGGCCTGGGCCGGGTCGTAGACACCGCAGGGCAGGTCGCAGTGAGCGCTGACCTTGACCTTGGGCGCGAACAGGCGAGCGAGCATGACTGTCCTTCCTCGTGATCGTCTTTCCACCAGGGAGATTACTCCCCTGTCGAGTGGTTTTCTCGGGCGCCCCTTGGTGCTTAGGACAAAAGTCTGGTGTCACCCTGGGGCTGATGGAGGATGGAGAAGGAGGCCGAGCATGCGCGAGGCTTGGGCCGGGCAGAGGAGGAGCGTGCCGTACCAGCTGGTCGAGGTGACAGGGCCGTCGATGGTGCCGACGCTGCAGAACGGCGACTGGCTGCTGGTGCAGCACGTCAGGAGCGCCGCGGACGTCCGCGAGGGTGACGTGGTGGTGCTGCGCCATCCGCTCCAGCAGGACCTGCTGATCGTCAAACGCGCCGTGGAGCGGCGCGAGGGCGGCTGGTGGGTGCTGGGCGACAACACCTTCGTGGAGAACGACAGCAGAGAGTTCGGCACCGTCCCGGACGAGCTGGTGCTCGCCCGGGGGCGGGGGCGCTTCCGGCCGCCGCGCGAGGTTCAGCGCTCGGTGGCGGGTGTGGCGGGCTGGCTGGCGTCCTGCGTCAGGCCGCTCAGGGCCGACCGCTCGTTCTCCAGGCGCTTGCGGGCGCGGTAGGCCGCGACGTTGGCGCGGGTCGCGCAGCGGTCCGAGCAGTAACGGCGGGACCGGTTGGTCGAGGTGTCGATGTAGGCGTTGCGGCACGTGGCGGCCTGGCAGATGCCGAGCCGGTCCACGCCGAGGTCGGTGAGCTGGAAAGCCAGGCCCATGCAGGCGGTCGCGGCGTACGAGGCGGTCGCCGTGGCCGCGTGCTCCGCGAGGTGCATGTGCCAGTCGGGCCGGCCGCTCTCGTCGAGGTACTCGTGGCCGGAGACCTGGGGGCTGACCGGGAACTCCAGCAGCAGCGCGTTCAGCAGGTCGACGGCACGCACCTCGTCGCCTTCGGAGGCGGCCTCGAAGACGCCGCGCAGCCGGGTGCGGACGGTGCGCAGCCGCTGTACGTCGGCGTCGCCCGCGCGGCCCGCGGCCAGGCTGGACGGACCGAACAGCTCGCGCACGGCGTCGACCGAGGTCAGATTGTCGATGCCGCGTTCGGGCTCCTCGCTGTTCACCAGGCGCACGGCGTAGTCGGAGTAATAGGCGAGTTCCACTTGTAGTCCTTACGCGTGCGCTCTAAGGTCGGTAATGACTGCTCTTGCTCTAAGGGTATTACGACTGGAGGGGAACCGTATGTCCGACACCACCGCGGCGGCGACCGACTGGCAGGCCTGGCAGGACAGCTGGGACCGGCAGCAGGAGTGGTACCTGCCGGACCGCGAGGAACGGTTCCGGGTCATGCTCGACATGGTGGAGGCGCTGGCCGGCCCCGAGCCCCGCGTGCTGGACCTGGCCTGCGGCACCGGCAGCATCTCCGACCGGCTGCTGCGGCGCTTCCCGGGCGCCCGCTCGACCGGTGTCGACCTCGACCCGGCACTGCTGACGATCGCCCGCGGCCACTTCGCCGGCGAGCGCAGGATCGAGTTCGTCACCGCCGACCTGCGCGACCCGCACTGGTCGCGCGCCCTGCCGCACGACTCGTACGACGCCGTGCTCACCGCGACCGCCCTGCACTGGCTGAAGCCCGGGCCGCTGAAGGCCCTGTACGGGACGCTGGCCGGCCTCCTGCGCGACGGCGGGGTCTTCCTCAACGCCGACCACATGCCCGACGCCTCGACGCCCCGGCTCAACGCGGCCGTGCGCGAGCTGGACCGGGCCCGCCGCGAGCGGCAGCGGGCGGCGGGCGTGCCGGACTGGGAGCAGTGGTGGGCCACCGCCAAGGCCGACCCGGTGCTGGCCGGTCCCACCGAGGAACGGTTCGTGATCTACGGCTCCCACGCCGACGGCGACGAGCTGCCCCCCGCCTGGCACGCCGCGGCCCTGCGGGAGGCAGGCTTCGGGGAGGCGCGGGAGGTCTGGCGTTCGGTGTCGGATGCGATCGTCCTCGGGCTGAAGTGATCCGTACCCCGCTGCGGGGGAACGCGTGAGGGGCGGCGCCGTCCGGCGCCGCCCCTCACGCACGCGCGTTCAGAGGACCTTGGAGAGGAAGGCCTTGGTGCGGTCGTGCTGCGGGTCGGTGAGCACGTCGCGCGGGTGGCCGGTCTCGACGACGACGCCGTCGTCCATGAAGACCAGGGCGTCGCCGACCTCGCGGGCGAAGCCCATCTCGTGGGTGACCACGATCATCGTCATGCCGTCCTCGGCGAGGCCCCGCATGACGTCCAGGACGTCGCCCACCAGCTCGGGGTCGAGCGCGGAGGTGGGCTCGTCGAAGAGCATCAGCTTGGGCTCCATCGCCAGCGCGCGGGCGATGGCCACCCGCTGCTGCTGGCCGCCGGAGAGCTGGGCGGGGTAGTGCCCGGCCTTGTCGCGCAGGCCGACCCGGTCCAGCAGGGCCAGCGCCCGCTCGCGGGCCACGGCCTTGGCCTCCTTCTTCACCCGCACCGGGGCCTCGATCACGTTCTCGATCGCGGTCATGTGCGGGAAGAGGTTGAAGCGCTGGAAGACCATGCCGATGTCGCGGCGCTTGGCGGCGACCTCGCGGTCCTTGAGCTCGTAGAGCTTGTCGCCCTTCTGCCGGTAGCCGACCAGCTCGCCGTCGACCGAGAGCCGGCCGCCGCTGATCTTCTCCAGGTGGTTGATGCACCGCAGGAAGGTGGACTTGCCCGAGCCCGAGGGGCCGATCAGGCAGAACACCTCACGCGGGGCGACCTCCAGGTCGATGCCCTTGAGGATGTGGGCCAGCCCGAAGTGCTTGTGCACCGCCTCGGCCTTGACCATCGGGTGGGCGCCGGTGCCCTTGCTGAAGTCGGTCATCGTGCCACCTCCGGGCGGCGGAAGGTGCCCAGGTTCTGCTTGATCCGCTGCCACGGGGTGGGCGGCAGGTTGCGGGTCGTCCCACGGGCGTAGCGGCGCTCCAGGTAGTACTGGCCGACCGAGAACACCGAGGTCAGGACCAGGTACCAGACCGCGGCGAGGAAGAGCATCTCCACGGTGGCACCTGTGGTGTTGCCGATGTCCGTGGTGGAGCGCAGCAGTTCGGCGTACTGGGCGGCCTGCGCGGCCAGCGACGAGGTCTTCAGCATGTTGATGAACTCGTTGCCGGTCGGCGGGACGATCACCCGCATCGCCTGCGGCAGCACCACCCGGCGCAGGTTCTGGCCCTGGGTCATGCCCAGCGCGTGCGACGCCTCGGTCTGGCCCTCGTCGACGGACTGGATGCCCGCGCGCACGATCTCGGACATGTAGGCGGCCTCGTTCAGACCCAGGCCGAGCAGCGCGGCCATGAAGGGGGTCATGAACTGGTTCATCTCGTCCTTGTAGAAGCCGAGATTGATGACCGGGAAGATCAGCGCCAGGTTGAACCAGATCAGCAGCTGGACGTAGACCGGGGTGCCGCGGAAGAACCAGATGTAGCCCCAGGCCACCGAGGAGGTCACGGGGTTCTTGGACAGCCGCATCACGGCGAGGACGATGCCCAGGCCCAGGCCCAGCGCCATCGACACCACGGTGATGATGATCGTGTTCCGCAGGCCCTTGAGGACCGCGGAGTCGAACAGGAAGTCCGGGATCGCCCCGTAGTTCACGTTCGCGTTGGCGAACGCGTTGACCAGCAGGCCGAGCACGGCGAGCACCAGGATCGCCGAGATCCAGCGACCGTAGTGCCGGACGGGGATCGCCTTGATGGCCTCCGGACGGGAGGCGGCGGCGGGCGGGGTCCCGGCCGGGGTGCCGGCCGGGACCTTGTCATTCGCTTCGGACATGGAGGGAAGCCTCTTGCTGTCGTGACTCAGGAGCCGCCGTTGATCTTGGCCTCGGTGACGGCGCCGTCGGTGACGCCCCACTTCTCCAGGACCTTGGTGTAGGAGCCGTCCTTGATGACGGCGGTCAGCGCGGCCTGCAGCGCGTCGCGCAGCTCGGTGTTGTCCTTGGCGACCGCGATGCCGTACGGGCCGGCCTCGACCTGCTCGCCGGTGAGCTCGAAGTCGTTGCCGCCGCCGGAGGTCTTCACCGCGTACGCGGCGACCGGGAAGTCGGAGACGTCGGCGACGACGCCGCCGGCCTTCAGGCGGGTCTGAGCCTCGGTGTCGGTGTCGAAGGCCTGGATCGACATCGGCTTGTCGCACTTCTGGGCCTTGAGCAGGTCCTGCGAGGTGGTGCCGCGCTGCACGGCGACCTTCTTGCCGCACAGGTCCGCGAGGGACTTGACGCCCTCCGGGTTGCCCTTCTTCACGATGATCGAGGAGCCCGCGGTGAAGTAGTCCACGAAGTCGACGCCCTCGCCGACCTTCTTGCCGGTGGAGGAGTCGACGCCCTCCTGGCGGTCCTTGGTGTCGCTCATCGCGGACATCACCATGTCGTAGCGCTTGGCGCGCAGACCGGTCAGCAGGGTGTCGAAGGTGCCGTTGTTGAACTCGACCTTCACACCGAGCTGCTTGGCCATGGCGTCGGCCAGGTCGGGGTCGATGCCGACGTTCTTGCCGTCCTTGACGAACTCCACCGGCGGGTACGCGATGTCCGAGCCGACCTTGAGCACGCCCGCCGACTGCACCGACTTCGGAAGCTTGGCGAAGAGGGGCGCCTTGGACGCGTCGCTCGAAGCGGACGGGGAGCCGCCCTTCTCCGTCTGGTCGCCGCAGCCGGTGAGGGCGAGGGCACCGGCGACCGCGATCGCTGCGACCGCGGCGAAGCGGCTCGTCACGGTCGAGCGACGGGTGGTACGTGCGGTCATGCTGGTTCCTCCTGCGGGAGTCCTGGGAGCAGGCGATTTTCCGGGCACACGCGTTCGGGTGTCGCGTACGCGTGTGATCTCCGCATCTTGCCATCCGGACACGTCCTCATGGGGGTCCGGATGTGTCAAAATCGCATAACGGGCGATCCCCTGGCTCCCACCAGGCCGGTACACCAAGGCCGGATCGTGGTGGGGCCGTGCTGCGAAGTTGCGTGCATCACTTTCCTTGTCCCGCTATTCGGACGACTTGTTGCGTTGTGCGCAGAAGGTCCCGATGTGCGAAGCCATGGTGCGGCGAACAGACTCGTCAGCGGAAACCGTCTTCCGGTACAACGGATCCTCACCCCTCACCGGGGGCCCCTCGGCGTGCGTGCGGCGCGCCTGGCCTCCGTTGCGCCCGGGACCACTCGAGTCCGGGTGTGCGGAAGCCGAGCCCACCTACCCCCTGTTGTAGGGGGTAGTACCCTCATAGACAATTCGGACAAAGGGGTCAACAGTGGCAGCGGAGATTGTCAATCCTCGCACCGACAGCACGGAACGCACCGAACGCGCGGAGAGCACCGACGGCGACGGCCCGGATAGCCCCGTGGACCCGGTGTTCGCCCTCCACCGCGACGGCAAGATGGAGGTGACCGCCACCGTCCCGGTCCGGAACGCCGACGATCTGTCGCTCGCCTACACGCCGGGTGTCGCTCGGGTGTGCACCGCCATCGCCGAGCAGCCCGAGCTGGTCCACGACTACACGTGGAAGTCCCAGGTCGTGGCGGTGGTCACGGACGGCACGGCGGTGCTGGGCCTCGGTGACATCGGCCCGGAGGCGTCGCTGCCGGTGATGGAGGGCAAGGCGATCCTCTTCAAGCAGTTCGGCGGTGTGGACGCGGTCCCGATCGCGCTCGCCACCACCGACGTGGACGAGATCGTCGACACGGTCGTGCGCCTCGCCCCGTCCTTCGGCGGGGTGAACCTCGAGGACATCTCCGCCCCCCGCTGCTTCGAGATCGAGCGCAAGCTGCAGGAGCGCCTGGACATCCCGGTCTTCCACGACGACCAGCACGGCACGGCCGTCGTCACGCTCGCCGCGCTGCGCAACGCCACCCGGCTGACCGGCCGCGCGCTGGGCGAGCTGCGCGCGGTGATCTCCGGGGCCGGCGCCGCCGGCGTCGCCATCGCCAAGATCCTCGTCGAGGCCGGCATCGGGGACGTCGCCGTCACCGACCGCAAGGGCGTGGTGCACGCGGGCCGCGAGGACCTGAACGCCGCCAAGCGCGAGCTCGCCACGTACACCAACCGGGCCGGGCTCACCGGCACCCTGGAGGAGGCGCTCGCGGGCGCGGACGTCTTCATCGGGGTCTCCGGCGGCACGGTGCCGGAGGAGGCCGTCGCCACCATGGCCAAGGGCTGCTTCATCTTCGCGATGGCCAACCCCACCCCGGAGATCCACCCCGAGGTGGCGCACCGGTACGCGGCCGTCGTCGCCACCGGGCGCAGCGACTTCCCGAACCAGATCAACAACGTGCTCGCCTTCCCCGGGATCTTCTCGGGGGCGCTGCAGGTGCGGGCCTCCCGCATCACCGAGGGCATGAAGATCGCCGCCGCCGAGGCGCTGGCCGCGGTCGTGGACGGCGAGCTGTCCGCCGACTGCGTGATCCCCTCGCCGTTCGACGAGCGCGTGGCCCCCGCCGTCTCCGCCGCCGTGGCCGCGGCCGCCCGCGCCGAGGGCGTCGCGCGCCGCTGAGCGCCGCCGTACGCCCGCAGACCACGCCGTCGCGCGGCGCGGTGCCCGCCGGTCGGGGGCACCGCGCCGCGCGGCGCGTGTCACATCCCCGCGCGGTTACGCCGGGGCGCCGTGCGGCGCTAGCGTCAAGGTCATGTTCGCTGCCTACGCCGCCCGAATCGACCGCGACCAGCCGCTGAACGGCCTCGAACTCGGGGAGCGCCCCGAGCCGGAGGCACGGCCCGGCTGGAGCACCGTCACCGTCAAGGCCGCCTCCCTGAACCACCACGACCTGTGGTCGCTGCGGGGGGTGGGGCTCGGCGAGGAGAGCCTGCCGATGATCCTCGGCTGCGACGCCGCCGGGATCGACGAGCACGGCAACGAGGTCGTCGTCTTTCCCGTCGTCGGCCTGAGCGGGCACGGGGTCGGGCCCGACGAGCCGCGCAGCATCCTCACCGAGAAGTACCAGGGCACCTTCGCCGAGAAGGTCTCCGTGCCCACCTGGAACCTGCTGCCGAAGCCGAAGGAGCTGTCCTTCGAGGAGGCCGCCTGCCTGCCCACCGCCTGGCTGACCGCCTACCGGATGCTCTTCACCAACGCGGGTGTGCGCCCCGGCGACTCCGTTCTCGTCCAGGGCGCGGGCGGCGGCGTCGCCACCGCCGCCATCGTGCTGGCCAAGGCCGCGGGCCTGCGGGTCTTCGCCACCAGCCGCGACGCGGCCAAGCGCAAGCGCGCCGAGGACCTCGGCGCCGACGCCGCCTTCGAGCCGGGCGCCCGGCTGCCGCAGCGCGTGGACGCGGTCATCGAGACCGTCGGCGCCGCGACGTGGTCCCACTCGGTCAAGTCGCTGCGCCCCGGCGGCACGCTGGTGATCTCCGGCGCCACCTCCGGGCCCAACCCGAAGGCCGCCGAGCTGAACCGGATCTTCTTCCTGGAGCTCAAGGTCGTCGGTTCGACCATGGGTACCAAGGACGAGCTGGCCGACCTGCTGAGCTTCTGCGCGCTCACCGGGGTGCGGCCCGTCGTCGACACCGTGCTGCCGCTGGACCGCGCCCGCGAGGGCTTCGCCAAGATGGCGGACGGCGACCTGTTCGGGAAGGTCGTCCTGACCGTCTGAGGCCCGCACCACGGTCGTTCTGCGGCGGCAGGGACCGCCGCCGGTACGAGCCCACCCGCCCGCGCCCGGCGCGGGCGGGACGGGGCCCTTGCGTCCGGGGCGGGGCCTAGTTCCGGTCCTTGCGCCCGCCGCGCAGCACGACGCCGATGTGGGCCGCCGCCGTGGACAGATGGCGGCGCACCTCGCGCAGCTGCTCGGCGTCCACGCCGTTGTCGCGGGCGGCGTCGCGCACGTCGTCGCGGAAGCGGTCCAGCAGGCGCTCCAGGTCGCGGGCCGGGTCCTCGGTCACGGCGGCGTCCTCCGCGCCCCACTCGGGCGTCTCTGCGGGTTCCGGCTTCACATACGGCGGCCAGGTGGACGTACGGCCGAACTGGCCCAGCTCCCGGGTGAGTTCCGCCAGCCCCTCGCGGACGCCGGTCTGCCAGTCGCCGCGCCGGACGTGGTCCTGGACCTCCTCGTGGACACGGCGCGCGATGCGCTGCACCTCGTCCCGGGCGGCGTCCTGGGCCTCCCGCGCGGCACGCTTGGCGGTGCGGGCCTCCTCGCGGGCCTGCCGGATCTCCTCCTTCGAGCGGCGCATCTGCTCCTTCCAGTCCGCCGGGGAGGACTTGGGCTGGGTGCGCGAGGCCTGCTGCGCGGCCGCCCGGATCTCGCGCCGCAGGTCGCCCGCGGCGCCGCGCACGTCCTCGCGGATCTCGGCGGCGAGCGTGGAGACGGAGTCGCGGATCTCGTTCTCCAGGTCGACGATCTCGTCGCTGCGGGAGGCGAGTTCGGCGCGGCCCGCGTCGGTGATCGAGTACACCTTGCGGCCGCCCTCGGTGGAGTGGGTGACCAGGCCCTCCTTCTCCAGCTTGGCCAGCCGCGGGTAGACGGTGCCGGCGGAGGGGGCGTAGAGGCCGTGGAAGCGCTCCTCCAGCAGCCGGATCACCTCGTAGCCGTGGCGGGGGGCCTCGTCCAGCAGCTTGAGCAGGTAGAGGCGGAGCCGGCCGTGGGCGAAGACGGGGGCCATCTCAGACGTCCTTCCGGAACGGGTCCGTGTCCGCGGGTCCGTGGTCCTGCCGCGGCGGGCGGCGCAGCAGCGCGATCGCGCCCGACACCGTGGTGGCCTTCAGCCGGGAGCCGCCGGACCCCATCCGGCCGGAGATCCGCTTGGCCCCCCACTGCCCGCTGACCCGCAGCTCGTCGAAGGCGCAGGAGACGTCACCGCTGGTGGTGTTGGCGTCCACCTCGGCGTCCCCGGGGTCGGGGATGCGGATCGCGATCTCCCCGGAGACGGAGGTCAGCCGGACGTCGGCCCCGCTGCGCGGGTCCAGGTCGAGCACCATGTTGCCGCTGACGGAGTCGGCCTTGACGGTGGCGCCGCTGCCCTCGACCACGGTCAGGTCGCCGGAGACGGTGTTGACCCGAAGATCGCCGGAGACCGCCTGGGCCTCCACGTTCCCCGCCACCGTCTCGGCGGTCACCGGGCCGGCCTGGCCGACCAGCGTGATGTCGCCGTTGACGCCCCGCACGGCGGTGCGGTCGGAGATCCCGGAGACCACGGCACTGGCCCCGACCACGCCGACCGACACGTTGGTGCGCTGCGGGACCGCGAGCGAGACGACGGCGTGCCGCCGCCAGCCCTTGCGGTCGAGCCACTTGAGCAGGCCCTTCCACGGCAGGTCCTCGTAGGTGACGGTGAGCGTGCCGCCCTCGTGCGACACGATCAGCGGCGGGCCGTCGAGCTCGCTCACCTCCAGCCGGGCCGGGCCCTCGTCGACCCCGACCACGTTGACGGCGCCGTTGACGACGCGGACGTGCAGCGTGTCGACGCTCCCGTCGAAGACCATCTTGTGCGGCTCGGTGACCGTCCACTCCCGTGAGCCGGGTGTTCCGCTCATTTCGCCCCTCCTTGGGGTCACCCGGGCGCACCGGGACAACGACGGCAACGCAACATATCGCGTCTCTCCGAGAGACACGATATATCGCGTGGATCGGAAGTCAAGGGAGCGCCGTGCGCGCCGCGGTGGCGGTTCGCGGCGGAACGCGGACTCGGTACGGACGGTTGTGCGGCGTACGGGTGAGGTCCTTCACGCGGGACGTGACGTCGTGCGCGCCGTGACCGGCCGTACGGGGCGCCGGATGATGTGCTCGACCCCCATGCGCCCCCGCACCGCTCCGATCGCCACCGTCCTGCTCCTCTCGGGCCTCGTCCTCGCCGCCTGCGGCACCCGTGCCGAGACCGGTGCGCCCGCCGCCGAGGTGAGCCCCGCGCCCGCCCGGGTGAGTGCCTGCACGGCCGGCACGACCGCCGTGCGCTTCCTGGCCGCCGCCGTCCACGCGACCGCGCGGCGGCCCGCGGTCGCGAAGGTGGAGGTCACCAACACCTCGGGCGCCCCCTGCGCACTGGCCGGCGCCACGCGCCTCACCGCGAGGGACGACCAGGGCAAGGCCGCCCCCGTCGAGACCGACAACTCCGCCGCCGACACCCGGGCCGTCGACCTCCGCCCCCGCGCCACGGCCGTCGCCGACGTCGGGTACACCGACCTCAACTTCGAGGGCACCGCCTCGGCGCGCGAGGTCTGCCCCGTCCAGGCCTCGCGGGTGGAGATCGCGCTCCCCGGCGACGTGGCCCGGACCGTCGAGGTCACCGGGGCCGACGGCGCCCCGGCCGTCTTCAGCGTCTGCGGGGGGCGGGTGAGCTTCGGCGCCTTCGGCGCATCCCGCGCCTGAGGCGGGCGGCCCGGTGGCGGAGGGCGCCGGGGAGTGCGGTCACTCGTCCTCGTCCTCGTCGTCGTCCAGCCGGGCCAGCCAGGTCGCCAGCCGCTCCACGGGGATCTCGAACTCCGGGTTGAGGTCGACGAACTCCCGCAGCCGCTCGGCGAGCCACTCGAAGGTGACCTCCTCCTCGCCGCGCCGGTTCGCCAGTTCCTCGATGCCGCGGTCGGTGAAGTACAAGGGGTGCTCCGGAACACTCGGTCGGACGTTTCGCCCGGTCAGGATAGGCGGAATCGGGATTCTCCCGTGCAATGGCCCGTGCGGCGATAGCCTGATCATTCGACATCTCTTGGGGCGGAGGGTTCGATGGGGGAGCGAGCACGGCCGATCCGGCTGCCGGACGGCACGGAGATATGGGCCCGGGTGTCGAGACTGGACGACGAGGGCGACGGCGCGTACGAGGACGAGTGGGAGGACGTCGGCCTCTGGGACGCCGTGACCACCCGGGTCGAGGGGCTGCGGGAAATGGTCGGCGGGGTCGCGGCCTCCGTGCGGGAGGCGGCCGCCGCGGCGAAGCCGCAGGAGTGGAGCGTCACCTTCGGGGTGGAGGTGGCCGCCAAGCCGGGCAAGGCCGTCGCGCTCCTCGCCGACGGTGAGGCCAAGGCGAATCTGTCGATCACGCTCACCTGGCGGGACGCGGGGCAGTGACGCGGCTGCGGGACTCCCGTGAGCGTTCCGACCAGGACCGCCTCGACGAACTGCGACGCCTGGTCGAGGACGCCACCGTCGGCATCCGCGCCCTGCCGGGCCCGAACGGCGCCGGGCGCGCCAAAGGCTGGGGGAGCGGCTTCCTGGTCGCCCCCGGCTGGGTGCTCACCTGCGCACACGTCCTGGCGCACTCCGACGGCCGGCGCCGCGGGACGGGCCGGGACGAGGAGATCGGCGTCGTGGTCGACGGCGGCAGGGTCGTCCGCGGCCGGCTCGCCTACCACCTGGCCGGGGAGTCCGCGGCCGTGCCGGCCCGCTGGGACGGCGGCACGGACACCGAGCCCTACGCGCCCTCGGCGATGAACATCCATCCCGACCTCGCGCTGATCCGCCTGCTGGAGGAGGTGCCGGACCACTCGTGCGTCTGGCTCACCGACCGGACCGGGGTGCCGATCGGCGAGGCGCACATCTTCGGGCGCCAGGACGACGACGACCCCGCGGCCGGACCCTGGGAGGTCAGCTGCCGCCTCGTCGGGCAGGAACGCGGGCAGTTGCTGCTCGACGCCCGGGCCCGGCCGCGCCCGGGCGTCTCCGGCGGCCCGCTGGTCGACATGGAGCGCGGCGAGGTGGCCGGGGTGGTCAAGGCCCGCAGCCGCGAGGGCTCGTCCACGGTGCTCGCCGTCCCGCTCTCCGCGCTGCGGGCGCTCACCGCGGACCACCACGTGCCGGGCGCACCGGACCTCGGCCCGGAGCCGTACGACGCGCTGATGCGGCTGCACGACCGGTGGCACGCCGCCCGGCAGAAGCCCGGCGGCGGAGCGGTCCGCACCTGGGCGGACGTCCAGCGGCACCTGCCGGCCGCCGCCCGGGGCCGGCGCGTACTGGACCGGGTGCGCGTGCTCGACCTGCTGGCGGACCTCCCCGCCCCGCGTCACCCGGCCCTGGTGGAACGGATCGCCGCCAAGGCGCAGCGGTCGCCCGGCAAGGCCTGGACCCCGCGGCTGTCGACCTGGCGCGACGGTCAGGGCGTCCTCTACGACCTCGACCCCGCGCGTGAACTGCGGATGTTCCTGCGCTACCTCCTGCTGGCCGCCGCGGAGTCCGAGCGCGCCGCCCGCGACAACGGCGACGCGGCGGCACTGCGCCAGGCCGAGCGGCTGCGGGAATGGGCGGAGGGGCGCGCCGGGGACATGGACGTCGAGGAACGCGAGGACCTGGGGAAGGCCTGGCAGCGCCTGCCGTCCTCGGTACTCGTCGAGTTCGAGCCCCGGCCGTACGACGACGGGTCCCCGGTGTTCGACTGGACGATCCGCCTGGGCTACGGCGGGGGCGTCTGGGCGTCCGAGGTCGTCGGCGAGGATCCCCGGGGGTTCCCCTTCGACCACGCCGTCTGGCACGTGGAACGCCGGCTGCACGAGGTGCTGGACGGCGCCGACGGTCCCGGCGGCACCCCGGCGAGGCTGGAGGTCGCCCTGCCCGAGGAGCACTTCGGCACCGCGGCCCACCACTGGCTCGCCGCCCAGAGCCGCGCGGTCGGCCTCGGCCGGGCCGTGGTCGTCCGCGACGTGGGGCGCCGCGGCGCCCCCGACCCCCGCTGGGAGGCGCGCTGGCAGCGGCTCACCGGCGCGGACCGGCTGCAGCCGCTGCGCATGGCGCACGCGGGGAGCGTGCTCGCCCGGCGCGAGATCGACGCGGGGGACGACGGGGCGGTGCCGGTGCTCTGTTTCTCCGTCGGCGACGGCCTCGGCTGCGTCGCCGCCGGGGTCGCCCTGGACAGCGGCTACGCGGTGGCGGTGTGGCGCTCCGACGGCCATCCGCCGGAGCGGTGCGCCGAGGACTGCGACGTCTTCCACGCCCGCATCACCGCACTCCTCGCCCCGTCCGAGACCGCGGCCGGCGGTGTTTCGGTACGTGAACTCCCGGAAAAGCTCCGTGAGTTGAGGAACGCCGCAGTGGAGAAGGAAGCCGGTTCCGAATGGGTCGCGGGCGTGGTCCTGCTGTACGACGATCCGGGCGATCCGCTGCCCCAACTCTCCGCCCCGCTCGTACACTTCCCCTCTTCGCGAGGCCGGTGACCCGACCGGAATCCGTCGTGACCTTCCGTATGCGTGGGTAGTGTCATAGCGTCCCTGTCGAGAGCGTGGACGCCGTCCGACCGACCCCACCGCCCGACCCTCTGACGTCTACCGGCTGGATCGCCAGCGATGAGGAGTACGACGTGAGCGAGTGGCTGATCTATCGTGGCGCGGGCGCTCCGCACGACGGGATCACCGAGCTGCCGCCGCCCCCGCCCTGGCGGGATTTCGACGGCGCGCCCCTCGTGCCGGACCCCGCCCCGCTGGACCCCGCCTCCGAGCGCAGGCTCGGCGTGCAGCGCCGCCAGGCCGCCTTCCACCGGCCCGGCAGCCAGGAGCGCGAGCTGGTGAACGCCGCGCTCTACCTGCGCCGCCCGCTGCTGGTGACCGGCGAGCCGGGCAGCGGCAAGAGCACGCTCGCGCACTCCGTGGCCTACGAACTGGGCCTCGGCCGGGTGCTCAACTGGCCCATCGTCAGCCGCAGCACCCTGCGCGACGGCCTCTACCAGTACGACGCGATCGGGCGCCTGCAGGACCTTCAGATCGAACGCGGCTCCGGCGGCTCGGCCTTCGCGGAGGGCGGCCGCGGTGACGAACCGGGCGGCGGCATCGGCCGCTACATCCGGCTCGGCCCCCTCGGCACCGCCCTGCTGCCCTCGAAGCGGCCCCGGGTGCTGCTCATCGACGAGCTCGACAAGAGCGACATCGACCTGCCCAACGACCTCCTCAACGTGCTGGAGGAAGGCGAGTACACCATCCCCGAGCTGGAGCGCATCACCGACCGCGCGCGCGAGGTGCCGGTGCGCTGCGACGACGGCACGGTGGTGACGGTCCGCGACGGCAAGGTGCGCTGCAACGCGTTCCCCTTCATCGTCCTGACCAGCAACGGCGAACGGGACTTCCCCGCCCCGCTGCTGCGCCGCTGCATCCACCTCCAACTCGCCACCCCCGACAAGGACCGTCTGGCGGGCATGGTGCGCGCGCACTTCGGTGAGGCCGCGGCCGAACGCTACGACTCGGTCATCGAGAGCTTCCTCGCCCGCTCCCCGGGCGACGTGCGCGCCGTCGACCAGTTGCTCAACGCCATCCATCTCATCCAGCAGGCCGGCTGGACCGACGAGGAGGAGACCCGGCAGCGGCTCACCGCGGAGCTCCTGCGCCCGCTCGACCGGACGAGGTGACCGGCTGTGCCCACCGGCACCGGCGAGGCCGGCCGCCGGCCCCTCACGGACCTCGTCGGGCGGTTACGGGCGTCGGGGGTCGACCTCGACGCCGAGGGGATCGCCGACGCCCTGTGGCTCGCGCAGTGGGTCGACCCGGGCGACGGCGCCACCGGCGCGGGGGTCACGGCGACCGCCGGAGGGCTTCCCGAGGCGTCAGATCAAGCCAATCTGCGGCCGCCGCGCTCCGGCACCACCGCGACGGTGCCGGAAGCCGGCACGGGCCGCACCCCGCCCGTGGACCGGAAGGGGGCGCAGCCGCCCCGCCGCACCGTCGATCTGCTGCCGGTGCGTACCGGCAGCCCCGCGGACGGTCGCGGCCCGCTCAGCGAGATCGCCGTGCCCACCGCGTCCGCCTTCCCCGCGCTGCTGCCGCTCCAGCGGGCGCTGCGCCCCATGCAGCAGTACCGGCCGCCGGTCGCGCCCGCGCGCAGCGAACTCGACGAGGACGCCACCGCGGAACGGACCGCCGGCTCCGGCCTGGTCTGGCCCGTCCTGCGGGGCGTCCGGCGCCACGAGGCGGACCTCCAGCTGCTCATGGACGGCTCGGCCTCGATGGCCGTGTGGGAGCAGATGCTGCAGGAACTGCGCGAGGTGGGTGAACGCGTCGGCGCCTTCCGCACGGTGACGGTGCGCTACCTGCGCCCGCACGGCGGCGGCGTCGGCGCGGCCGCCGGGCCCGGCCCCGACGAACCCCTCAGTCCCGCCGAGCAGCTGTACGACCCCACGGGCCGCCGGCTGAGCCTGGTCGTGAGCGACTGCGCGGGCCCGCTGTGGCAGGACGGCCACATGCACCGGCTGCTGTGGCGCTGGGCGGAGCACGTGCCCGTCGCCGTGCTGCAGCCGCTGCCGCAGCGCTTGTGGTCCCGCACGTTCCTGCCCGCCGCGACGGGCGTCCTCCGGCGCAGGCCGGGTACCTATCGCGCGCTGGAGTTCCATCCGCAGCGCCGCGGGCGGGCCACGCCCGCGCTGCCCGGCGCGCTGCCCGTACCGGTGCTGTCGGCGGTCCCGGCCGCGCTGGGCGCATGGGCCCGGCTGGTGTCGGGCGCCGCCGGGGTCTCGCTGCGCGGCGCCGCCGCATGGGTGGCCGCCGACACCGGGCCGGAGCTGCCCGTCGTGCCCGACGTGCGCGACCGGGACCCCGGGGAACTGCTGCACGCCTTCGACACCTCCGCCTCGCCGCTGGCCCGTCAGCTGGCCGTGCACCTGTCGGCGGCGCCGCTGGCACTGCCCGTCATGCAGCTCGTGCAGCGCGCCATGCTCCCCCAGACCGGCCCCACCGAGCTCGCCGAGGTGCTGCTCAGCGGCCTGGTCGTGTCGGCCGGTCCGACGGCGGGGACGGGCGTGGGCGGGGGCGAGGCGGCGGACAGCCCGTGGTACGACTTCGTCCCCGGCGTGCGCGACCTGTTGCTGCGACGGCTGAGCGCGGGCGAGGCGGCACTCGTCCTCAAGCACTGCTCCCTGTACATCGAGAAGGCCTTCGGCCGCAGCGCCCGCAACTTCCCCGCGGTGGCCGTGGCCTACCTCTCCGGGGCGGGCCGCGAACCCGAGACCGGGCCCGACGCCGTGCCGGAGCCCTTCGCGCGGGTCTCCGAGCGGGTCCTGCGCCGCTTCGAGCCCTCCCTCGACCTCGCCGGCGCGGCCTCCTGGCCGGACCCGGCACCCATCGGCTCCGCCGGTCCGGCAGCCCTCGGGATCGACCGGCTCGAACGGTACGAACGGGCGGGCTCCGTCCGCGACCTGCTGGAGGCGGTACGCCTGCTGCGTGCCGCGGCCGGCCCGCCGGCGACCGATCCCCCCGTCCCCGGCACCGTCGGCAGCAGGTTCGCCGACGCGCTCCGCCATGCCTGGCGGGAGTGGGGCGACTCCGGGGTCCTCGACGAGGCCGAGCGGGCCGCCAGGGCCGGGCTCGCGGCCGACGCCGGACCGTACGCCCGCCTCGCCCTGGCCCGCGTGCTCGCCGAACGCGCCGACGCGGGCATCGCCGCCGGACGCCCCGACACGGCCCTGCCCGGCCTGCGCGAGGCCGCCGACCACTGCCGGGCCGCCCTGGACCGCGAGGCCGACGCCGGTCCCCCGCTGCTGCTGTCCTGCGCCCTGCAACTCGCGGAGCTCCTGCGCACGTGGCAGGCCCTCGAGCCGTCCGGCCCGGCCCGCCACGCACTGCTCCAGGAGGCCGAGGAGGCCTGCAACGCCCAGCTGAGCCGCTGGCGCCCCGCGGAGCTCCCCAGTGCGCTGCTGCTCGGCCGCGGACGGGTGCTGCTCGACCGCGCCCGCGGCACCGGTGAGGCGTCGTTCGCGGTGCGGGCCGTGTCCGACCTGCGCGCGGCCGTCGGCCTGATGCGCGCCGACCAGGTGCCGGCGGGGGAGCTGCGCCGCCCGCTGCTCGACCTCGCCGAGGCGCTGACCCTCGAGCCGGGCCATCGAGGCGTCGACGAGGCGTACGACCTGCTCACCGAAGCCGCCGCCATCGCCCGCGAACTCGGCGACGGCCCCGCCGAGGCGGAGTGCCTGCGCCGCGTCGCCGAGACCGGCCGGGCCCGCTGGGAGCACACCGGTGACACCGCTCACCTGGTGGCCGCGGACACCACCCTGACCAGGGCCCAGCGCCTCGTCCCGCACGACGCGCCGGTCCACGTCGAACTGCTCGTGACCCGCGGCGAAGTCGCCCTGCAACGGGCCGAACTGGACCCGCAGGACATCCGCGTGGTGACCGAGGCCGTCCACGTCCTGCGCGAGGCCGTCGCCGAGACCGCGCCCCACGCCCCGCGCGCCGCCGCGCGCCGACTGCTCTTCGGGCACGCCCTGCGGCTGCGGCACGAACGCCAGGGCGGTCTCGCCGACCTCCACGAGGCCGCCTGGATACTCGAACTCGCCACCCGCGCGGCGGACGACGAGACCGCGGCCCGCGCCTGGCTCGAACTCGGCGACGTCCAGGTCCTGCTGGCGGGCCGCACCGGCGCCGTCGCCTCCCTCACGCGTGCCGCCGAGGCGTACGCGGGGGCCGTCCGGCGCACGCCCGGTCCGCTCCTCGAGGCCCGCGCACACCACCGCCGCGCAACGGTCCTGGAACGCACAGCGGGCGCTGCCGTGGCCATCCCGATCTACCTCAGGTCCGCTGATGCGTGGAGAGCCGCAGGTGCCGCCGACAGCGACGAGGCCCAACTGACCGACGACCGGATCAGGTCCCTGCGCCCACGGCATTGATGCCACATGCGTTTCCCGGAACCTCAGTTCGGGCATCCCCGTCCAGCAGGCCACCCCCAGAGGAGAACAGAGTGCACAGTCCTCCGACGAGCGGACCGCCGGAGGAGCGGCAGGAGTGCACGGAGCCGCTCCCGGACTTCTCCGGAGTCGATGTCCCGTCGCTGCGGGATACCCCCGGGCATCCGGTGCTTTCCGTGATCGTGGCCGATCTGCTGGGCCACTGGCCGGCGGAGGGGGAGGCGGTGGCGTACTACGACGACAGTCCGCCGTAGACGGGCGGTGGCGTGCGGCATCGTTTTCGAGACCGATTCGGTGGCGGCGGCGTGCCGCGCGCCGACCGGTCGTCCGAGCCGTTGGCCCATGCATGGAATGCAGCCCGGCCGGGTATGGTCCGGCCACCCGGAGACCGTCAGGGGGCGTCGTGGTCGGTGGGGCCGGTTCCTCTGCCGCAGGCGACGGTGCCGAACTGGCACCGTGGCCACTGCAGTTGCTGGATGTTCCCGGGTTACGGCAGGCCGGCGTGGCCCGCGTCCCGTTCCGGCAGTTCGTTCTCAAGATCCACAGCCGCTGCAACCTGGCCTGCGAATACTGCTACATATACGAGGGCGCGGATACGAGCTGGCGCCGGCGACCCGTCCGGATGGCGCCCGACATCCTGCGCCGGACTGTGCGGCGGATCTCCGAACACGCGGCGACGCACGGGCTTGCCGGAATCCGAGTCGACCTGCACGGCGGTGAACCGCTCCTGGCCGGTCCCGGGCCGCTGGTGAGTGCCGCGGCGCAATTGCGTGCCGCGCTGCCCCCGTCGTGCGTCCTGGACATCACCGTTCAGACGAACGGGACGCTCCTCACCGAAGCCGTGCTGGACCGGCTCTCCGCTGCCGGCATCCGGGTGGGGATCAGTCTGGACGGTGGCACCGCGGTACTGAACGCGCGCCGTGTCGACCACGGCGGGCGGCCGTCCTGGCCGGCTGTCTCCCGGGCGGCGCGACTGCTGAGCACACGCCCGGGTACGTACTCGGGCGTTCTTGCCACGATCGACGTCGACGCGGACCCCGCCGAGGTCTACTCGTCCTTGGTGTCGCTGCGGCCGCCCTCGATGGACCTGCTGCTGCCGCACGCCAACTGGACGACCCGCCCGGCGGTGGGCGACGGCGAACCCGCCCCACACGGGCGGTGGCTGCGTACCGCCTTCGACCTGTGGTGGGACGCCGTTCCGGCGGCTCCCCCGGTCCGGCTCTTCCGCGAGATCATCGGACTGCTCCTGGGCCGGCCCGGCACCAGCGAAGCTGTGGGGCTGTCACCGATGGCGGCGCTCGTGGTGGACACCGATGGGTCGATCGAACAGGTGGACTCCCTGAAATCGGCATATGAGGGCGCCACCGTCACGGGATTCCATGTGGCGACCGAGGCCTTGGACGACGTCCTCGACCACCCGGGAGTCGTCGCCCGTCAGCTGGGGTCGGCCGGCCTCGCCCCCCAATGCGGGCGCTGTTCGCTGGCCGGGGTGTGTGGCGGTGGAAACTACGCGCATAGATACCGGGAGGGTTCCGGCTACCTTCACCCGTCTGTGTACTGCGCGGACCTCGAAACGCTCATCAGGCATGTCGCTCTCCGCCTCCAAGCGGCGCTGCCCTATACCCCCGACCGCGTGGCCGATCTCCCCACCACGCCCTAGGCTGGTTATTTCTGATGGTGCGCCATGTTCTAATGGGCGCCTTGTCACCCGCCCCGCTGTGCCCTCACTAGGGAGACGTTCGCATGGCAGAGCAAGCCCGGACCGTAATCCCTGGCGAGCACTTCACCATCAGTTACGCGGGCTTCAACCGTCCATGGGCCGCCTGGATCTCGCATCAGCTGGAGCAGTTGGGGCACGGCACCACGCTACTGCGCTGGGACCCCGGTGCCGAGGGGAGCCTGATCGACGCCCTCTCGGACTTATTGCAGGCCCCCGGGCGGATCCTGCTTCTTCTCGACAACTGGTACTTCCGGCTGGGCCCGCGCACGCGTGACGAGTGGGTGACGGCACTGCGCGAGGTCGTCCCGCCGAACGCGGAGCGGTTCGCCGCGGTGAGCGTCGCGACCGAATCGCTGCCGTCCACCGTTGCCGCCTTGCGGCCGGTCGATCTGCGCGAGTTGGCGGCGGCCGAGGCCCGTCGCCGCATTCTTCGCCGGCTTGACATCGACCCGGCGGCGACGATCCCGGTCAACGGCACGGAGAAGGCGCCGCGCTTTCCCCTCGACCCACCCGAGATCCGCAAGACCCCCCGCCGCAACGACCGCTTCACCGGGCGGGATCCCGTGCTGGAGAAACTCCACGACCTGCTGACGGCCGGCGGGGACGAGGGCGCCCGGTGTTCTCTCTACGGCATCTCGGGCGTGGGCAAGAGCCAGATCGCGCAGGAGTACGCCCACCGCTTCGGCAACGCCTACGACGTCGTCTACTGGGTCAGTGCCAGCTACCGGGGTACCGCGCGTGAGCAGCTCGCGCAGCTGGCCGATCGCCTGGGCCTCCCCGTCGGGCAGGAGATCGGCGACCGAATCCGTGCCGTCCACGAGGCTCTGCGCATCGGCCGGCCCTACGGCCGCTGGCTGCTGGTCTTCGACGGCGCCGACTACATGGACCAGGTCGAGGACCTGATCCCCGAGGGCCGCGGCCACGTGCTGCTGACCACCCTCACCCGCGACTGGTCCGCCACCGGGCGCACCCAGGAGATCGAGGTACTGCCCTTCCTGCGCGAGGAGAGCGTCGCCTACGCCCTGCGCAGGGCGCCGCGCCTGACGTCGGGCGAAGCCAACGACCTCGCCGACGCCGTCGAGGACCTGCCTCTGCTGCTGGCCCAGACCGCCGCCTGGCTGGACACCAACCCGATGCCCGCCCGGGAGTACGTGGCCCTCATCCGGCGGGGCGAACCGAGCCAGGTGGGGATCGGCATCGGCGAGAACTACCCGATGAGCTTCCAGACCAGTTGGTCGATAACGCTGAACACCCTCCGCGACCGCACGCCGGAGGCCGCCGAGCTGCTCAAGGTACTGGCCTTCTTCTCCCCGGACGCCATTCCCGTCCGGCTGATCCAGTCCGCCCGCGCTCGCGACCTGCCCGAGCACCTTGCGACCCTTGCCGCGGACCCGATCGGCTGGCACACCGCGTTGCGCCGCCTGTCGGAGGCCACCGCGGTCCGGCTGGACTACGAGACGACCTCCGGCCAGGAGACCGTGGTGGACACGGTGCAGATGCACAAGCTCTACCACGGCTTTCTTCGCAACGACCTGAGCGAGGACGAGCGCGACAAGCTGTCCGTGACCACGTGCCGCATCCTGGTCCGCGCGGACCCCCGTCGGCCTACGGAGCCGGGTGAGTGGCACCGCTACGCGGAGCTCTTCCCGCACCTCAAGCACTCGGGTGCGCTGGAGAGCACGGACGAGGATGTGCAGGACCTCGTTCTCAACTGCATCAACTACCTGCGCACGCGGGGCGAGTACCGCACCGGCCTCGCCCTGTGCGAGCAGGCCCTGGCGCGGTGGCGCGGCCGCATCCCGCCGACTCGCCGGATCATGCTGATCGCGACACTCCAGCACACCAACCTCCTGCGCAGGTCGGGTCGTTACCGTGAGGCCGAGGCCGTGGGCCGGTCGGTCGTCCACGCCTTCTCGGACCGGGCGCCCGACGATCCGGACCTGCTCACCGCCCGCAACGCCCTCGGCGGCGCCCTCCTGGCGCTCGCCCGTTTCCGCGAGGCCCGCGAGCTCTACGACGACATGCACCGGCAGTACCAGCGGACCGTCGGCGCCGAGAGCCCGCGCACCCTCCAGGCGCGGGAGAACCTGGGCCTCGCGCTCGGCCTGCTCGGGCGGTACGAGGACGCGTTGGAGGCGCATGACGAGAACGTGGTCGTGCGCACCCGGCTGTACCGGGCCGACAACCCCGACACGCTGCGTTCCGGACTGTCGTCCGCGTGGATGCTTCGCCTCCTGGGCCGATATGCGGAGGCCATGTCAAAGCAGGAGCTCAACCTGCGCCTGCATCGCCAGCGTCTCGGGGCGAACAACCCCGAGACGTTGCGGGCCGAGCACAACCTCGCCCTGTGCATGCGCCGTCAGGGAGAACTGTCCGGAGCCGAGCAGTTGATGAGCAGCGTCGTGGCACGCTGCGCGCAGGTGCAGGGTCCGCGCCACCCGGAGACGCTGATGATGCAGGCGGACTTCGCCACGTTCACCCGGGAGCACGGCAACCTCGACCAGAGCCGCGAGCTGTCCGGGACGGTCGCCGAGCGCTACCGCGACCTGGTGGGCGAGGACCATCCGTACGCCATCGGCACCCGCGGCAACACGGGTCTGGTGCTGTGGGAGTACGGAGAGCGGGAGGCCGCGCTGGACATCGCCGAACGCGCGCTCGTCGGCATGCGCAGGGCCGTCGGCGAGGACCACCCCTGGGCCCTCGGCTGCGCCCTCAACGCCTCCGGCGCGCGGCATCTGGCGGGCAACGAGGAGGACGCCCTGGAGCTGAGCCGCCACAATCTCCGGCAGGCCGTGCGCATCATGGGCGACACCCACCCCCTGACCCTGTCCAGCAAGGCGGCGCTCGCCGACGACCTGCGGTCGCTGAGGCGCGCCGAGGAGGCCGGCAAGCTGGAGCGCGAGGCGCTGCAGCAGCTGACGGACACCCTGGGTGCCCAGCACCCGCACACGATGTCGGTGCGCCGCCGTGAGCGGCCGTACTGGGACTTCGAACCCCAACCCATCTGAAAGGCGCGAAGACGATGCACGACACCCATGAGCCGGCCCCCTCGGGCGAAGCGCTGCCGGACCTGTCGGGTCTGGACGTGAGTTCGCTGGCCGGCCATGCAGGGCGCCCGGCGCTCACCTCGCTGGCGCCGGTGCTGCAGGCCAGGAACGAGGCGGGCGGCACCATGGTGGCCTTCTACGAGGACGGCATCTTCATCGCCTGATCCGGCCGTTCACACGCACATTCCTCATGTGGCCCTTGCAGAGCCTCGATGTCGCCGGGGTGCGCCGTGCGGGAATCGCTCCCGTGCCGTTCCGGCAGTTCGTGCTGAAGGTGCACAGCCGGTGCAATCTGGCGTGCACGTATTGCTATGTCTACCGGGGGGCGGACGAGAGCTGGCGGGACCGTCCGGCCCGGGTGCCGGAGGCGGTGGTGGCCCGGGCGGCGGAGCGGATCGCGGAGCACGTGGAGGTGCACGCGCTGTCGGCGGTGCACGTCAACCTGCACGGCGGTGAGCCGCTGCTCGCGGGGCCCGCCCCGCTGGTGGGGTACGTCGGGACGGTGCGGCGGGCGGTGGCGGAGCGGGTGCCGGGGTGCGCGGTCCACGCCTCGGTGCAGACGAACGGCACGCTGCTCACGGAGGCCGGGGTCGCGGCGCTGGCGGATGCCGGCATCCGGATCGGGGTGAGCCTGGACGGGGGTACGGCGGCGCTGAACCACCGCCGTGTGGGCCACAACGGGCGCCCGTCCTGGCCCGCGGCGACGCGCGGACTGCGGCACCTGGCCCGCCGCCCGGAGGCCTATGCGGGGGTGCTGTGCACCATCGACCTGGCATCCGACCCCGTCGAGGTGTACGAGTCGCTGGCGGCCCTGGAGCCGCCCTCGATGGACCTGCTCCTGCCCCACGCCAACTGGTCCTCGCCGCCCCCCGGCAAGCCCGCGGGCCGCGAGCCCGGCCGCGGCGGTCCGGCCCCCTACGCCGACTGGTTGATCCGGGCCTTCGACCGCTGGTTCGAGGCGACGGCCGGCGCTCCGCCCGTACGGCTCTTCGCCGAGATCATCGGCCTGCTGCTGGGGCTGCCGAGCGGCGCGGAGGCCGTCGGCACCTCACCCGTCGCGGCGGTCGTCATCGAGACCGACGGTGCGATCGAGCAGGTCGACTCGCTCAAGACCGCCTACGAGGGCGCACCCGCCACCGGTTTCGACGTCTTCCGCAACTCCTTCGACGAGGCCCTCGACCACCCCGGGGTGGTCGCCCGCCAGCTCGGCACGGACGCCCTGTCCGCCACCTGCCGCAGCTGTCCCGTCGTCGCCGTGTGCGGGGGCGGCAACTACGCCCACCGCTACCTGGCCGGGAAGGGCTTCCGCAACCCCTCCGTCCACTGCCCCGACCTGGAGAAGCTCATCCGGCACGTCGCGTCCCGGTTGCGGGCCGTCGCGGACACGCGTTCCTGATCCCCGCCACCCGGCACCCGGTCGCCCCGCGCACGCGGAGGGGCCCCGCACTCGGTGAGTGCGGGGCCCCTCCGCGCGCTGTCGCTCAGCGGTGCCTCAGAGGTCGAAGACCTCGTGCACCAGCTGCTCCTGCTCCTGCTGGTGCCGCTTGGCGGAACCGACCGCCGGCGACGAGGAGGACGGACGCGAGACACGACGCAGCCGGTCGGCGTTGTCGGGCGCGGCGCCGAGCACCAGGTCGAGGTGGTCGATCAGGTTGAGGGCGATGAACGGCCAGGCACCCTGGTTGGCCGGCTCGTCCTGGGCCCAGACGTACTTCTGGGCCTTGGTGAACGGGGCCAGGGCGGCCTGGATCTCCAGACCCGGCAGCGGGTAGAGACGCTCGATGCGGATGATGGCGGTGTCGAAGGCACCGCGCTTCTCGCGCTCGGCGACGAGGTCGTAGTAGACCTTGCCGGAGCAGAAGACGACCTTGCGGACGTCCTCGGGCCTGCCCGCCCCGGAGGCGAAGTGCGGGTCGTCGATGACCGGCTGGAACTGGCCGGAGGTGAACTCCTCCGTCCGCGAGGTCGCCGCCTTCAGGCGCAGCATCGACTTCGGGGTGAAGACGATGAGCGGCTTGTGGTGCGGGTTGTGGACCTGCCACCGCAGGAGGTGGAAGTAGTTCGCCGGGGTGGTCGGGACCGCGACCGTCATGTTGTTCTGCGCGCACAGCTGCAGGAAGCGCTCGATGCGGGCGGAGGAGTGGTCCGGGCCCTGGCCCTCGTAGCCGTGCGGCAGCAGCAGGGTGACGCCGGAGGTCTGGCCCCACTTCTGCTCGGCCGAGCTGATGAACTCGTCGACGACGGTCTGGGCGCCGTTGACGAAGTCGCCGAACTGGGCCTCCCAGGCCACCAGCGCGTCCGGGCGGGCCAGCGAGTAGCCGTACTCGAAGCCCATCGCCGCGTACTCGCTGAGCAGCGAGTCGTAGATGTTGTAGCGCGCCTGGTCCTCGGACAGGTACAGCAGCGGGGTGTAGTCCTCGCCGGTCTCCCGGTCGACCAGGACGGCGTGCCGCTGGCCGAAGGTGCCGCGGCGGGAGTCCTGGCCGGCGAGGCGGACCGGGGTGCCCTCCATCAGCAGGGAGCCGATGGCGAGGGTCTCGCCCATGGCCCAGTCGATGGTGTCGTCCTCGACCATGGCCGCGCGGCGCTGCAGCTGCGGCATCAGACGCGGGTGGACGGTGATCCGCTCCGGGATGTTGACCTGCGAGGCGGCGATCCGCTTCACGGTCTCCTGGCTGATCGCGGTGCCCACCGGGACGGGGAACTCGGGACCCGCGGCCTGGGTCTCCTCCTGCTGCGCGGTGGCCGGCGCGGTCGCCTCGCGGACCTCGGTGAAGACCTTCTCCAGCTGGCCCTGGTAGTCCTGCAGGACCTGCTCGGCCTCTTCCAGGGTGATGTCGCCGCGACCGATGAGGGACTCGGTGTAGAGCTTGCGCACCGAGCGCTTCTTGTCGATCAGGTCGTACATCAGCGGCTGGGTGAAGGACGGGTTGTCGGCCTCGTTGTGACCGCGGCGGCGGTAGCAGATGAGGTCGATGACGACGTCCTTGTTGAACGCCTGGCGGAACTCGAAGGCGAGCCGCGCGACGCGGACCACGGCCTCCGGGTCGTCGCCGTTCACGTGGAAGATCGGCGCCTCGATCATGCGCGCGACGTCGGTGCTGTACATCGACGAGCGCGAGGACTCCGGGGCGGCGGTGAAGCCGACCTGGTTGTTGATCACCACGTGCACGGTGCCGCCGGTGCGGTAGCCGCGCAGCTGCGACATGTTCAGGGTCTCCGCCACGACGCCCTGGCCGGCGAAGGCCGCGTCGCCGTGGAGCACGACCGGCATGACGGTGAAGTCCGTGCCGCCCTTGCCGATGACGTCCTGCTTGGCGCGGGCGATGCCCTCGACGATCGGGTCGACCGCCTCCAGGTGCGAGGGGTTGGCGGCCAGTGAGACGGTGATCTGCTCGCCGTCCAGACCGGTGAAGGTGCCCTGGGCGCCCAGGTGGTACTTCACGTCGCCGGAGCCGTGCATCGACTTCGGGTCGAGGTTGCCCTCGAACTCGCGGAAGATCTGCGCGTACGACTTGCCGACGATGTTGGCGAGCACGTTGAGGCGGCCGCGGTGGGCCATGCCGATGACGACCTCGTCCAGACGCGACTCGGCGGCGGCGTCGATGACGGCGTCGAGCAGCGGGATGACGGACTCGCCGCCCTCCAGCGAGAAGCGCTTCTGACCGACGTACTTGGTCTGCAGGAAGGTCTCGAAGGCCTCGGCGGCGTTCAGCCGGCGCAGGATGCGCAGCTGCTCGTCGCGCTCGGGCTTGGTGTGCGAGCGCTCGACGCGGTCCTGGATCCACTTGCGCTGCAGCGGGTCCTGGATGTGCATGAACTCGATGCCGACGGTGCGGCAGTAGGAGTCGCGCAGCACGCCGAGGATGTCGCGCAGCTTCATCATCGACTTGGCGGCGAAGCCGCCGACGGCGAACTCGCGCTCCAGGTCCCACAGGGTGAGCCCGTGCTCGGTGATGTCCAGGTCGGGGTGCTTGCGCTGCTTGTACTCCAGCGGGTCGGTGTCGGCCATGACGTGGCCGCGGACCCGGTAGGAGTGGATCAGCTCGAAGACGCGGGCGGCCTTGGTGACGTCGTCGTCGTGGCTGGCGTCGATGTCCTTGAGCCAGCGGACCGGCTCGTAGGGGATGCGCAGCGCCTTGAAGATGTCGTCGAAGAAGTTGTTCTCGCCCAGCAGGAGCTGGTTCATGATGCGCAGGAACTCGCCGGACGCGGCACCCTGGATGACCCGGTGGTCGTAGGTGCTGGTCAGCGTCATGACCTTGGAGATGCCCAGCTTGTTCAGGGTGTCCTGGGAGGTGCCCTGGAACTCGGCGGGGTAGTCCATGGAGCCGACGCCGAGGATCACCGACTGGCCGGGCATCAGGCGCGGCACCGAGTGGACGGTGCCGATGCCGCCGGGGTTGGTCAGCGAGACGGTCACACCGGAGAAGTCGTCCATCGTCAGCTTGCCGACGCGGGCGCGGCGGACGATGTCCTCGTAGGCCTGCCAGAACTCGAAGAAGTTGAGGGTCTCGGCCTTCTTGATGGCCGCGACGACCAGCTGGCGGTCGCCGTTGGGCTTGACCAGGTCGATGGCGAGGCCGAGGTTGACGTGGTCGGGCTTGACCAGCGTCGGCTTGCCGTCCTTCTCCGCGAACGACCAGTTCATCGCCGGCATGATCTTCAGCGCCTGCACCATGGCGTAGCCGATGATGTGGGTGAAGGAGACCTTGCCGCCGCGGGCGCGCTTGAGGTGGTTGTTGATGACGATGCGGTTGTCGAACAGCAGCTTCACCGGGATGGCGCGCACGGACGTGGCCGTGGGCAGCTCCAGCGAGGCGTTCATGTTCTTCGCCACGGCCGCGGACGGGCCGCGCAGCGTCACGTACTCCGGGCCCTTGGGCGCCTCGGTCGCCGGGGCGGCCTTCGCGGTCGGCTGCGGCTGCGCCGGAGTGGGCTTCTCGGCGACGGGCTTCGCCGGAGCCGGAGCCGGAGCCGGCGCGGCGGGCGCGACCGGCGCGGGGGCCGGGGCCTGGGCGGCCGGGGCCGGCGCGGCGGCGGGCGTCACGGGCGGTGCGACCGGTGCTGCGGCAGCGGGTGCGGCCGGAGCGGCCGGCGGCGCTGCGGGGGCCGGCTGAGGCTGGCCCGAGGCGACTGCGGAACCCGTATCCGCCCCCGGCTTGTAATCGGCGAAGAAGTCCCACCAGGCTCGGTCGACCGAGTTCGGGTCCTGGAGGTACTGCTGGTAGATCTCATCGACAAGCCACTCGTTAGGCCCGAATCCCGCGGCAGGGCCCTGGCCCTGCCCATCGGTTTCGGTCGGGACGCTCGAGCTACTGGGGTGTGGCGACACGGCGGCAACCGCCCTCTTCCGCTTCACAAGGTGATGGACAGCGGAAATAAAGGCTACGCCTACCTGAGCGTTTCCTGCAGGCGGGGAGCCCAGTCGTCGCCTAAGTCACATCGGAAAGGCGGTTTCGGGGCGGAGTTTGGCGGGAATGGGGTGCTGAATCGACTGGTCCGGTTGCCTCCGGCAACGTCTGCCCAGGCCGGAGCGTCAAGCCGGCGCCGCGGTGGACCCCGGGAGGGTGACGCGGATCCGGCAGCCGCGGGGGGACTCGGCCACCGCGATGCGTCCGCCGTGGAGGTCCACCGCCCAGCGCGCGATCGCCAGTCCCAGCCCCGTCCCGCCGTCGCCCGGTCCCGCGGTGCCACGGTTGAACCGCTCGAAGACGCGGGTGCGCTCGGACTCCGGTATGCCCGGGCCCTCGTCGAGCACCTCCAGGTCGAGACTGCCGGGGCCGGTGCCGCGGCGCGCGCGGACGGTGACCCGGCCGCTGGGCGGGCTGTGCTTGACGGCGTTGTCGATCAGGTTGGCGACCACCTGGTGCAGCCGCTCGGCGTCCGCGTACGCGGTCAGCTCCGGCGGTGAGACGTCCAGGTGGAGGTGGACGTCCTTGCGCGCCCGCCGGCCCGGGGCCTGGCCGTCCTGCAGTCCGAGGCCGGCCGTCTTGATCACGGCCGAGAGATAGGGCCAGACCTCGAAGCGCTTGGCGTCCAGCGGCACGATGCCGTTGTCCAGGCGGGAGAGGTCCAGCAGGTGGGCGACGAGCAGGCTCAGCCGCTCCGCCTGCTGCAGCGCGGTGCGCATGGTCTCCGTGTCGGCCTCGGAGACCCCGTCGACCACGTTCTCCAGGACCGCGCGCAGTGCCGCGATCGGGGTGCGCAGCTCGTGTGAGACGTTCGCCACCAGCTCCTTGCGGTGCCGGTCGACGGCCTCCAGGTCGGCGGCCATCCGGTTGAAGGTCTCGGCCAGTTCGCCGACCTCGTCGCGGCGCACCGCGGTGACCCGCCGGCTGTAGTCGCCGCGCACCATGGCGCCGGCGGCCGAGGTCATCTCGCGCAGGGGCGCGGTCAGTCCATGCGCCACCAGTTGCGAGATCAGCAGCGAGGCGATGATCGAGAAGATGGTGATGATCCGGATCTCGGTCGCGGAGTGCATCGCCACGAAGACCAGGCCGGTGGTGATCAGCACCGAGGCGAGCACCAGGTACTGCAGTGCCGCCTTGATCGACCGGAAGGGGTCGTACGGCCTCAGCGCGGCCCACACGCGTTCCCGCAGCTTCGGCGGGCGCGGCGCGCTGTAGGGGCTCACGGCGTGGGCGTCTCGAGCGCGTAGCCGACGCCGTGCACGGTACGGATGCGCTCCGCGCCGATCTTCCGCCGCAACGCCTTGACGTGGCTGTCGACGGTGCGGGTGCCGGAGGCGTCCGCCCAGTCCCACACCTCGGCGAGCAGCTGCTCCCGGGAGAGCACCGCGCGCGGCTGCTGGGCCAGGCAGACCAGCAGGTCGAACTCGGTCGGGGTGAGGTGCACGTCGGCGCCCCGGACCCGGACCCGGCGCTGGGCGTTGTCGATCTCCAGGTCGCCGAGCTGCATGTTGGCGCCGCGCGGGTCGCGGGCGGCGATCGTGGCGCGCTCCACGCGACGCAGCAGCACGTGCACCCGGGCGACCAGCTCGCGCAGCGAGAAGGGCTTGGTCATGTAGTCGTCGGCGCCCACGCCGAGCCCGACGAGCATGTCGGTCTCGTCGTCGCGGGCGGTCAGCATCAGCACCGGGACGGGGCGCGAGGCCTGCACACGACGGCAGACCTCCAGGCCGTCGTACCCGGGGAGCATGACGTCGAGGACGAGGAGGTCGGGCTGCCAGGAGGCGGCGGTCTCCACGGCGGCGGGGCCGTCGCCCGCGGTGCGGACCTGGAAGCCCTCGGCCCGCAGGCGTACCGCGATGGCGTCGGCGATCGTCGCGTCGTCCTCCACCACGAGCACGCGGCGCTGCGCACCGGGGGTGGCCGCCACCGCTGCGGCGTCGAGCGTCGTCGGCTGTGTGCTGTCCATGTGGGGTCCCCCATGGTCGTTTGCGTTGCGCTGCAGCGTACGGGGCGGGACGACGCCGCGGCTATGCGGGTTTGGTTGCCAGGTGCACGACATCCGGAACGCCCCGATTCACCGGGATCTCGATGGTCCGGACCTGCGTGAACCGCGCCGACCTCAGTGCGTCGTCGAACGCGGCGGACGGCTGCGCCGACCATACCGCCAGTACGCCACCGGGTTCGAGCCGCTCCCCGCAGGCCGCGAGGCCCGCCGGACCGTACAGACACCCGTTGCCCTCGGTGACCGTCCAGTCCGGGCCGTTGTCGATGTCCAGGCAAAGTGCGTCGTACGTCACGTCCGCGTTCCGGACGTAGGCCACCAGATCACCCTCGACCACGCTGACCCGCGGATCCTCCAGCGCCCCTTCGGAGAAGGCCCCCAGCGGGCCCGCGCGGTGCCAGTCGACCACCGCCCGCTCCCGCTCGGCCACCGCGATCCGCGCCCAGCGCGGCTCGCCCGCCGCCCGCGCCAGGGAGAAGCCCACCCCGAGCCCGCCGATCAGCACCGACAGGCCGGTCCGGTCCGCCGGAAGCGCGGCCAGGGCCGCGTCGACCAGCAGGCGCTCGGAGCGGCCGTCGGAGGTGTCCATCAGGAAGGTGCCGTTGGCGATGATCTCGTAGCGTCCGCCGGTGCGCCGCAGAACCACCTCGCCGAACGGCCCGTCACGCCGGTCGAGCGTGACGGGCCGTTCCTCGTCGTTCGTGTACATGGACCCAGCGTAGTGAGGTGGTTGTGCGGGAAGGCCGGGCCGGGTGTCAGCGGCCGCGGGTGCGCGCCGGGCCCCGGACCGTCACCAGGACGACCCCGCCCGCGAAGAGGACGGCGGCGGTCGCCCAGGCCGCGGGCTGCGCGCCGGGCTGCATCGACCACGCCCACACCGCGGCCGCCCCGCCCGGCGTGCGGGGGGCGGCGAGAAGGACACCCAATCCGTAGACCATCGGGGGCGCCCAGCTCAGGCGGGCACCGAGCAGGACGGCTCCGGCGCAGGCCAGGCCGGTGAAGCCCAGGACTCCCCGGATCGCCGTCTGCGCGCCGAATCCGTGTGCCGCGTTCGGCGCCGCCAGGCCGAGAGAGCAGGCCGACACGATGGTGGCGGTCAGGATGTGTGTCGCGCGCCAGCGCCACCAGGGCAGCGGCGCGCAGTGGTCCAGCTCGGCGGAGGGGCTGTGCAGGCTGCTCACGGTGATCGCCGCGGTCAGGATCGGTAGCAGTACGAACAAGGGGACGCCGCTGGTGCGCTCGAACAGCGGGCGGTGGATCACCCAGCCCGCGATCCAGGTGTTCGCGGTGAGCAGCACGGCCAGGGCGGTCGCGGCTCCCGGCAGACCGCGTGAGCGGGCATAGAGGTAGAAAAGGGACGGCCTGGGGTTCACGGTTCCTCGATCGGTACGGGCGAGTGGGGCGAGGCTGCGGTCGGGTCCGCGCTCAGGGCGCCTTGACCGTGCCGGTGTCGCAGGAGAGGACGGCGCGCAGATAGCGTCCGAGCCAGGCCCGGCGCTGTTCGGCGGGCAGGGCGCGCAGGCGTTCGGCCGCCTGAGTCTCCGCCTCTGCGGCTATGGGGCGCTCCACACCCAGCCAGCTCAGTGCCGCATTTTCGGCTGCGGGGTTGCCCGGGCGGTCGGTGTACCGGTACGGGCAGCCCCGGGAGGCCACGAAGTACGCGAGGTCGCGGTGGAGCATCTCGCCGTCGCCGAGGCGGCTCCGGAAGAGCCCTCCGTAGAGCTCGAACCTGACTTCCCGCGGCGGTGCGGTCTCCGGGGAACCGCCTTCGCGGTAGCGGACGGGCGCGCCGGGCACGCCGTCGAGCCTGGCGTCGATCCGGGCCACCACGGCCTGTACGGCGGGCAGGGCCGAGGCGTGTTCGGCCCGGACGCACACCACCGGTGTGCCCGAGCCGCAGACCTGGGCGGAGGCGGCCGGCACGTGCCGCCACAGGTCGTCACCGCCCCGGCACAGGAGCGACGCGGCAACGACGGCCGCCAGCAGGGGCACGAGGGCGACCGCCCGCCGCCGTGCGTGACCGGCCAGCATCGCGCAGACGGCGAGACCGGCCATCCACACCGCGCAGAGCAGCCCGAACGCCCACACGGGGCGCTCTTCGAAGCCGTAGGCCGCCGGAGTGAGCCATTTGACCGATCCATCGGCGGTCCGGGTGAAGCCCAGCGCCACAAAGCCGACCAGGCCCAGTAGCGGCGCGGCCATCCGCCACCGCAGCGCCCCGCCGACCGCGAAGCCCAGCGCCCCCAGGGCGCCGAACGTCACGACGTCCTGGAACACCATGCTCCAGGAGGGCTGCCCGAAACCGGCGTACGGCCAGATCGCCCCCAGGGTCACCACCGCCGGCAGCAGGTAACCGCAGACCGGCCACAGCACGGCGGGCAGGCACGCCGCCAGGGCCCGCGCGAGCGGCGTCCGGGCCGCCGACGCGAAAAGCTCGCCCGCCCCGCAGCGGTGCTCACGCCCGCCCTGCCAGCACCCCGAAGCCAGCGCCATCGGACCGCCGATCAGCACACCGAAGTGCCGGAGCATCTGCTGTGCGTCGGTCCAGTTGTCCCCCAGCCGGTACCGCTGGACGAACAGGTTGGACGCCACCACGGCCGCGATGACGGCGGCCGCCCACGGTCCCGTACCGTGCCGCAGTTCGGTTCGGGCAAGGGATACCGGCGGGCGCAGAGCGAGGACGGTCATGCCGTGACCCCCCGGTCCGTCCGGAGGCGGTGCCCTCTCAGCACCGCGCTGTAGCCGCGCTCGATCGGGCTGTCCCCGGCAGCGTCACCGTCCCACGCCGCCGCCAGTTCCTGCGGCGTGCCGCGGAAGACTCCCCGTCCGCCGAACAGCAGCGTCACCTCCGTGCAAGCGGCGGCCACGTCCTCCACGAGGTGGGTCGAGACCAGCACGGTCGCGTGCGCGCCCAGCTCCCGCAGCAGGGCGCGGAAGTCGACCCTCTGCTCGGGGTCGAGACCGGCCGTGGGCTCGTCGAGCAGCAGCACGTCCGGGTCGTTGACGATGGCCTGGGCGATGCCCACTCGGCGCACCATGCCGCCGGACAGGGTCTTGATCCGCCGGTCGATCCGGTCCTCGAGACCGACCCGTGCCACCGCCCGCTCGACGGCGTCGGGCACCTCGGCGGCCGGCATCTCCTTCAGCCAGGCCACATAGGCGACGAACTCGCGCACGGTGAACCCCGGGTAGTGGCCGAACTCCTGCGGCAGGTAGCCCAGCCGCCGCCGGATGGCCGTCCGCCCCTGATGCGTCGTCGGGTCGTGGCCGAGCAGCTCTAGCCGCCCGCCCTGGTACGGCGCCACGGTGGCCAGCACGCGTATGAGGGAGGTCTTCCCGGCCCCGTTGGGGCCGAGCAGGCCGTGGACGCCGCGGCCGAGTCGCAGGTCCAATGTGTTCAGAGCGGCGGTGCGGCGGTGCTTGACCGTCAGCTCGCTGACGCTGACGGGATACGCGATGGTCACAGGCGCTCCATGTGGTCGAAGGCGGTACGGCGCAGGGCGAGCAGGAGGACGCAGGAGGCGCCCGCCGCCGCCCACGCCTGCTGTGCGGCACCGGAGAGCAGCAGGTCCCTGGCGGTGGCCGGCGGCCCGCACAGGACCACCGCCGTCACCCACCCGGTCGCCACGATCGCGGCGGCCCGGTGACAGCCGGTCCAACTGCCGAGGACGAGGGTGGCCGCGGTGAGTGTCAGCCCCGGCAGCAGCCAGGCGACGGCGGCGCCCGCCCCCGCCAGCAGCCCTCCGGCGGCTGTGAGCAGCGGCACGCAGGCGGCCAGCACGACACCGGTGCGCACCAGCAGCAGACGCAGCCCCCCGGATGGTGTCGAGGCGGCCAGCTCGTACACCGGGTCGGCGTGCCTTCCGTACGCGAACGCCACCCCGGTCGGCGGCACCAGCGGTGCGAGTAGCAGCAGCCACGGACTGGCGCCCGGGACGGCGACGAAACGCGTCAGCGCCACGGCCGCCGCCACCGCCAGCAGCACCGACGCCAGCCAGGGCGCGCGCGGCGCGTACGCGGACCGCAGGGCGGTCAGCCAAGGGCGCGACCGTACGACGGGCGGGGTCGCGGCGCCCCGGACAGGGGTGCGCGCCACCTGGGCCAGCACCTCCTGCCGCACCTTCGCCAGCGTCGCTGCGCGGGTGCCCGCACGGGCCCACGCGGACACGCGGGCGGCGCAGGCCGCGCACTGCTCCAGATGCTTGTCCACGGACCAGGCGGTGGTCTCCCGCACCGTGCCGTCCGCGTAGGCGGCGGCCACCGCGTCCGGCACGTGCCAGGCGGCCGGGTCGGGGCGACGGATCAGCGGGAGGCGCCGGAGGCGTCCCCGCGCGGAACTGGTCATGCGGTGCCTCCCGCGGGATCAAGGGCGGCCAGCATCGAACGCAGCTCGCGCCGCGCCCGCTGGGCCCGGGTCTTGACGGTGCCCTCGGGGATGCCGAGCAGGCGCGCGGTCTCACGGGTGGTGAGGCCGTCGATCACGGTGGCCCGCAGCACGGCCCGCAGCTCCGGGGAGATCTGGTCGAGCGCGGCGCCCACGTCGCCGTACTCCAGCCCGGCCAGGACGTGCTCCTCGGCGGAGGGGGCGGTGCCGGGTTCCTCGGCGGCCAGCAGGTCGCGGGTGCCGGCCCGCGCCGCGGCGCGGCGGGCGTCCGCCAATCGCCGGGCGGCGATCACCCACAACCAGCCGCCCACGGCTCCGCCGCGGTGGCCCCGCGCCGAGCGCCAGGCCGTGACGAAGGTGTCCTGCAGCACCTCACGGACGGTCTCGGGGTCGGAGCAGCGCCGCGTGAGCCGGGCGTGCAGCCATCCGGAATGGCGGTCGTACAGATCCGCGAGGGCCTGGGCGTCGCCCCGGGCGATCGCGCGCAGGAGCGCGTCGTCCCCGGGGGGCTCGTGGCTCATGGGCCGGAAGAGTCTCACACCCCTCTATCGCCGCCGCTGCCGCCGGCGGTTCTCGCAGGAGCGAGACAGGGGCGCTTGCCGAGCCCCTGCCGGGGTTCGGGGCCGGCCCCGGGCCCCGGACACGGTGCGCCGCGGCCGATCGCTCAGAGCGAACACGGCCTGGGGAACACCAGGGGCATCAGATGCATTGAGTCTGCATAGCTCAACTTGATTGCTTAGGGAGAGATAATGGCTCAGTCGTCTTCGTCGGCGTTCGCGCCGCTCACCCTGCCCGTGCTGCCCCTCGACGACGAGGTGGTCCTGCCCGGCATGGTCGTGCCGGTGGACCTGACCGACGCCGAGGCGCGCGCCGCGGTCGAGGCGGCGCAGGCCGCCCAGCGGTCCGGACAGCCCGGACTCGGCAACAAGCCGCGGGTGCTGCTCGTTCCCCGGGTGGACGGGGACTACGCGGGCGTGGGCACGCTGGGCACCGTCGAGCAGGTGGGACGTCTGTCGGACGGCGATCCCGGTGCCGTCATCCGCGGTGTGAGCCGCGTGCGCATCGGCGCCGGCACGACCGGTCCCGGCCGTGCCCTGTGGGTGGAGGGCACCGAGCTCTCCGAGCCCGCGCCCGCGGAGGCTCCCGGCACCGTCGCGGAGCTCATGAAGGAGTACAAGGCCCTGGCCACCAGCTGGCTGCGCAAGCGCGGCGCCTGGCAGGTCGTGGACCGCGTCCAGCAGATCGAGGAGGTCTCGCAGCTGGCGGACAACGCGGGCTACTCCGGCTTCCTCAGCACCAGCCAGCGCATCGAGCTGCTGGAGACCGTCGACCCGGTCGCACGGCTGCGGCTGGCCACGCAGTGGCTGCGTGACCACCTGGCCGAGCAGGACGTCGCGGAGACCATCCGCAAGGACGTCCAGGAGGGCATGGAGAAGCAGCAGCGCGAGTTCCTGCTCCGGCAGCAGCTGCAGGCCGTCCGCAAGGAGCTGGCCGAGCTGAACGGCGACCCGGAGGACGAGGCGGACGACTACCGTTCCCGCGTCGAGGCCGCCGACCTCCCTTCGAGCGTGCGTGAGGCCGCCCTGAAGGAGGTCGAGAAGCTGGAGCGGTCCAGCGACGCGTCCCCCGAGGGCAGCTGGATCCGTACCTGGCTGGACACCGTCCTGGAGCTGCCGTGGAACACCACGACCCAGGACGCCTACGACATCCCCGGCGCGCGGGCGGTGCTGGACGCCGACCACGCGGGCCTGGAGGACGTGAAGGAACGCATCACCGAGTACCTGGCCGTGCGCAAGCGCCGCACCGACCGCGGTCTGGGCGTCGTCGGCGGTCGCCGCGGCGGTGCGGTGCTGGCCCTGGTCGGCCCGCCCGGCGTGGGCAAGACCTCGCTCGGGGAGTCCGTGGCCCGCGCGATGGGGCGGAAGTTCGTGCGCGTCGCGCTCGGCGGCGTCCGCGACGAGGCGGAGATCCGCGGCCACCGGCGCACCTACGTCGGCGCGCTGCCCGGCCGGCTGGTGCGCGCCATCAAGGAGGCCGGGTCCATGAACCCGGTGGTCCTGCTGGACGAGATCGACAAGGTGGGCTCCGACTACCGCGGCGACCCGGCCGCGGCCCTGCTGGAGGTCCTGGACCCGGCCCAGAACCACACCTTCCGGGACCACTACCTGGAGGTCGAACTGGACCTGAGCGACGTGGTGTTCCTCGCCACCGCCAACGTCCTGGAGGCCATCCCCGAGCCGCTGCTGGACCGTATGGAGCTGGTGCGGCTGGACGGCTACACCGAGGACGAGAAGGTCGTCATCGCCCGCGACCACCTGCTGCCGCGCCAGCGCGAGCTGGCCGGGCTCGGCGAGGACGAGGTCACCGTCGACGACGCGGCCCTGCGCAAGCTGGCCGGGGAGTACACCCGCGAGGCGGGCGTGCGCACCCTGGAGCGGTCGATCGCCCGCATCCTGCGGAAGGTCGCGGCCAGGCACGAGCTCGGCGAGCGCGAGCTGCCGTTCACGGTGACCCCGGAGGACCTGCGGGAGCTCATCGGGCGGCCGCACCACGTGCCGGAGTCGGCGCAGGACCCGCAGGAGCGGCGCACGGCGGTGCCGGGCGTGTCCACGGGCCTGGCGGTGACCGGCGCGGGCGGCGACGTCCTCTACATCGAGGCGTCGCTGGCCGACCCGGAGACCGGCGGCAGCGGGCTGCAGCTCACCGGGCAGCTGGGCGACGTGATGAAGGAGTCCGCGCAGATCGCGCTCTCCTTCCTGCGCTCGCACGGCGCCGAACTGGAGCTGCCGGTCGGCGATCTGAAGGAGCGCGGCGTCCACATCCACGTCCCCGCGGGCGCGGTCCCCAAGGACGGCCCGAGCGCGGGCGTCACCATGACCACCGCGCTGGCCTCGCTCCTGTCGGGGCGCCGGGTCCGCACCGACGTGGCGATGACCGGGGAGGTGTCGCTGACCGGGCGGGTGCTGCCGATCGGCGGCGTCAAGCAGAAGCTGCTGGCGGCACACCGCGCCGGGATCACCACCGTGGTGATCCCCAAGCGGAACGAGGCGGACCTGGACGACGTCCCCGCCGAGGTCCTGGAGAAGCTGGAGGTCCACGCGGTCTCGGACGTCCGGCACGTGCTGAAGCTCGCCCTGGAGCCCGCCGTCACCGGCGCGGACTCCGGCCTGGAGGACGGCCCCGCGCCGTCGGCGGCGGAGCCCTCGGTCGCGGCCTGAGCAAGGCCCTGACCGGGTGAACGGAGAGCGGCCCCTCCCACGGCCTGAGGAGGGGCCGCTCTCCGTGCGTGCGGCCGGCGGCGGGACACCAGGTGTGGGAAGTGCCCCTGGTCACGCCGTTGGTCCGCGCCTGCGAAATACTGGGGGCGCTGCGCACACGGCGGCCGGAGACGAGACGTTTTCACGACGGAAGGCGGGTGACCAGGTGGCCGGAACCGCCGGCTCCCCCAGGGAGGCGGATCCCGTGATGGAGGCGCTCGAACGCGAGCTCACCGTCCTGTTGCGGCGTGCCCGCGCCTCCTCCGGAGAGATGGCCCGCGAGGTCCATCCCGACCTGGAACCCGCCGCGTACGGGATCCTCGCCCGGCTCGCCGAGACCGGTCCCGAGCGGGCCACCGTGCTCGCCGGCTACTTCGGCGTCGGCAAGGCCACGATGAGCCGTCAACTGCGCGCCCTGGAGGACCTCGGGCTCCTCCGGCGCGAACCGGACCCCGCCGACGGACGGGCCTTCCTGGTGCAGCTGACCACGGAGGGCGCCGAGCGCTTCTCGCGCGTCCGGCAGGCGCGCCGGGCCCGCTACGTCAACCGGCTCAGCGGCTGGGACCGCGACGAACTGCGCGAACTGGCCCGGCTGCTGGGCCAGTTGAACTCCTCGCAGGAGCAGGAGGGCGCGTAACCCGCGCGGCCCTCCGCCCGGCGTGCGGCCCCACCGCCGTCACCACTGCGCCAGCACCGCGGTCGCGTCGTCGCGCACCTTGCCGCGCGGGAAGCGGGCGCCGTCCGGGTCCGTGGCCTCCGCCGCGCGCACGCGCCGCAGGAGTTCCTCGGGGCCGGCCTTGCGCAGCAGGGCGAACGCGCCCTGCCAGTCCTGCTCGTGGAAGACCTCGACCAGACGGGCGGCGCCGTCCGTCAGGGCCGCGACCGCGCGGACCCGCGAGCGCGGGCGGGTACCCGTGACGGCGCGGTCCGCGACCGCGGGGTCGGCCGCCGCGGTGAAGAAGCCGCCCTCGGCGTTGCGCAGGGCCTCCACCGCCCGTCCGTACTCCGCGGCGGCCTCGGCGCGGGCGGCGGTGCCGCGCGGCAGGGCCCGTACGGCGGCGCGCATCGCGGTCACCGGACCGGGCAGCCGGTCCAGCCGGTCGTCGCGCACGGCACCGACCTGACCTGCGGTGTCCTCGATGAGCAACACCGAGTCGGATAGCACCAGATGCTCCACGGTGTCCGCATTCCACCGGACCGCCACCACGGTCGCCTGCGGGGTGCGGCGGTGATAAAGGTCACAGGTGTCGCGGTGCGCGTCGGCGGTGCGCAGGACGGCTTCCGCGAGACACTGCGCCAGGCTCGGAGCCGCGGGCGAAACGGACAGTTCGATCATGGATCCGCCCAGGTGGGCGACGTACCAGGGGACGTCGTGACGGCAGCCCGTGGGGCCGTCGGGAGGGGTCACGCCGTCCAGCAGGACCAGTGAACCGCCGCCGCCTGACGCGGGCATGGCCACCGCCACGAAGTCCTCGTTGGGGCGTCCGGGGTTGCCGGGCTCGGTCGCCGTCTCGATGCGCATGCGGCCAGTCTGCAGCAGCCGCCCGGGGGAGCTGTTCGAACCCCGGGGGCGCCCGCCGGGGGTTACCGGTGAGTGAAGGTGCGCATCCTGCCAGGGCGGCGGCCGCGATGCCAGTTCCCGGGCCGGTCGGCCGGAACGCGCGCGCGTAACGATCCCGCCGGGGAGTTGAACGTCAACTTGTCGGTGCGATTCACTCGTTCGGGTGTCGAGGCGGGGGACGCACATCTGCATTCCGGGTCGGCCTGAGAAGGTCGGCACGATGCCGGGATGAGGCCAGACGTTGCCGTGCTCGGTGCCCGGCCGATGTGTCGTCATCTCGGGACCAGTGGATCAGGCGAGACGGGATAGCGAGCACCGGTGCGAACACGACGTAACCCGCGGACCAAGCGCGTACGGCAGAGACTGCTGGGCGCCCTGCTGATCTGCGCCGTCACGGTCCTGGCCGCCTCCGCTCCTGGCGTTGCCACGGGCGTGCGCGATCTGGCCGAGGCGCAACGACTGGTCGGCATGGCGCGACTCGGGGCCCAGGCGGTCTCGCTGTCCCACGCCCTGGCCGACGAACGCGACGGCATGGCCGTCTTCGTGGCCGGTGGCCGCTCCACCGAGGGCGGCAACGGCGTCTCCGAGACCCAGCGGGTGCGGGTCGACCGCCAGGCCGAGGAGGTGCTGGCGGCGGCGGCCGACGCCGACACCGACGACGCCCCCGCCTTCGCCGACGCGACCGCCGAAGTCGTCCGGCAGCTCGGGGAACTCGCCGCCGCCCGGCAGAAGGTGCTCTCCGGCCCCGGCTCCGCCGAGGCCGCCGTGGCGGCCTACGACCCGGCGATCCGGGCGCTGCGCGGGATCGGCTCCGCCGTCGCCCGCTCGCTGCCCGCCCGCGGCGCCTCCGCCGACACCACCGCGCTGCCCGAACTCGCCCGCGCCGTCGACCAGGCCTCCGTCCAGCGCGGCCTGCTGGTGGGCGCGCTCACCGCGGGCGGCGGGCAGTCCGGCCTGGTCGGCGCCGCGCAGACCGCCGCGGTCAGCGAGCGGTCCGCACTCGCCGACTTCCGCGGCGGGGCCTCGCAGGCCGCGGTCGAGCAGTACGACCAGACGGTCACCGGCTCCGACGTCAACAAGGCCGACAAGCGGCTCGAGCAGTTGCTGAACGGCTCCTCGCTGTCCGCCGCCGACCGCGCGCTCAAGCCGGGAGCGGTCCAGGCGGCGCTCTCCGCCCGGGTCGACATGATGCGCGGTGTCGAGTCCTCGCTCGCGGCAGCCGCCGCCGACCGGCTCGCCGCGTTGCGCGACGACGACGTGACGGCCCTCGAACTCCAGGTCGCCCTCGCCTCGGTGTGCTTCCTGCTCGTCCTCGGCGTCGGCGTCTCCACGGCCCGTTCCATCACCCGGCCGGCCGCCGCCCTGAACCGCTTCGCCCGCGGGGACGTCCCCACCGACGAGCAGGTCAGGATCGTCGGCTCCGACGAGTTCGCGGCGACCGCCCGGGCGGTCAACGCGCTCCGCGCCGAGGTGAACGGGCTGCGCGGGCGCGTCGCCGCGCAGGACGCCGAGCACACCAAGCTCCAGGGCGTACGGGACGCCCTCGCCGCGGAACGCGATCTGCTGCACGGCCGGCAGGACGCGCTCACCACGCGTCTGGGCTCCCTGCAGGACAACGTCCACGGCACCTACGTCAACCTCACGCTGCGCACCCTCGGTCTGGTCGAGCGCCAGCTCACGCTGATCGAGCGGCTGGAGGAACTGGTCCACGACCCGGACGAGCTCTCCCAGCTGTTCAAGCTGGACCACCTGGCCACCCGCATGCGCCGCAACAGCGAGAACCTGCTGCTGCTCGCCGGCACCGAGCACGGCCACGCGCACCCCAAGCCCGTCCCGCTGGTCGACGTGGCGCGCGCCGCGGTCTCCGAGATCGACAAGTACGAGCGGGTCCGCATCCACCAACTGCCCGCGGGACGCATCGCCGGGTTCGCCACCGACGACCTCAGCCACCTGATCGCCGAGCTCCTGGAGAACGCGGCCGCCTTCTCCCCGCCGGAGACCGAGGTGCAGCTCTCCGGCTGGATGCTGGAGAGCGGCGAGCTGATGCTGTCCGTCGAGGACCAGGGCATCGGCATCCCCACGGCCCGGCTGGACGAGCTCAACGCGCTGCTGGCGCAGGCCGATCCCGCGGAGCACCCCTCCGTCGCCGAGGCCACCGGCATCGGCGTGTACGTCGTCGCCCGGCTCGCCGCCCGGCACGGCATCCGCGTGCAGCTCCGCGACGCCAAGGGCGGCGGCACCACCGCCGTGGTGGTCGTCCCCACGGCGCTCACCGCGCCCGCGGAGGACCCGGACGGCCCGCAGACCCCCGTGGAGGCGGCCGTCGCGGGAGAGCCGTGGCAGCCGCGCAAGGCGCTGCGGCGGGCCCGCGAGGAGCGGGCCGGGGAGCCGGAGCGCACGGCACCGGCGGCCGTGGAGCCGGTGACGGAACCGGCCGGCACCGCGCCCGGTGAGGCGCCAGGCGAGGCGTCCGAGCCCGGGGGCGACGCCATCGAGCACGCCCGCGCCGACCAGCCCGCTTCTGCCGTGACCCCGGCTCCCGAGCCCGCGCCCGCACCGGTCGCTGCGCCCGAGGCACCGGCTGGGGCCCAGGTGCCGGCTCCGGCCGCCGAGGAGATGCCGGACGGCGCGGGACTCACCGCCAAGGGGCTTCCGCAGCGGGTGCCGCGGTCCACGGGGCTGTCGGGCGAACCGCAGGTCCGGGGGAGGGCCCGCCAGGGGGGCGGGGTGGACCCGGAGGAGCTGCGGCGCAAGCTCGGCGGCTTCGCCCAGGGCCTGCGCGAGGGCCGGGCGGAGGCCCAGGCCGAGACGCAGGAGATCCGGCGCGGCCTGCCCGCGCCGAGGAAGGCCGCGGACGCGGCCGCAGCAGAAGGCAGTTCGGGGGGACACCAACAAGTCGAAGCCGAAGGCGTCGAGGAGGCACGCGGTTGATGTCGGCCGGTACGGACACCCAGAGTGAACGGGGCCTGAGCCACGAGGCACGTAACCTCCAGTGGCTGCTGAGCAATTTCGTGGAGGACGTGCCCGGGGTCCGCTCCGTGGCCGTCGTGTCCTCGGACGGACTGCTGCTGCTGACCTCGGAGCCCGAGGACGAGGCCGAAACGGCGGACGAGGGCGCGGCGGGCGGTGCGGCCGGACGGCCGCCCCGGGGCCCGGCGGGCACCTCCGCCGACCTCGCCACGGTGGTCTCCGGCATCGCCTCGCTGACCGAAGGCGCCGCGCGCCTGATGGACGGCGGCGGCGTGCGCCAGACGGGCGTGTCGATGGAGAACGGCAGCGTGTTCGTCATGACGGTCGGGGACGGTTCGCTGCTCGGTGTCCACGCGGACGCCGAGTGCGACATGAGCGTGGTGGCCTATCACATGGCCCTGTTCGTGGGCCGGGCCGGCCATGTGCTCACCCCCGCGCTCCGCACGGAGCTGCGCCAGGCGATCGAGGAGGGCCGCTGATGCGCCGTCCGGTGATCCCCGCGGCCCAGGCGGCGGCCGCCCTCCCGGTACGGGGTGCCGGGCGCAGGGCCGCCCGCGTGCGGCCGTACGCGCTGACCGGCGGCCGTACGTCCTTCGGCCACGTGCTGCTGGTGGAGACCTTCGTCGCGACGATCGACGGCTCCGCCCAGCGCCGTGAGCTGACCTCGGGCGGCTGGGCCGAGCGCGTCATGCCGGAGATGCGGGCCATCGTGGAACTGTGCCGCCGGATGCGCTCGGTGGCGGAGATCTCCGCGCTGCTGCGCATGCCGCTCGGCGTGGTCCGGGTGCTGCTCAGCGACCTGGCCGATCAGGGAAGGATCCGCGTGTACGGGACCGGGCACGGGCCCGGCGCCCCGGATCGCGCGCTGCTGGAGAGGGTGCTCGGTGGACTTCGCAGGCTCTGACATGTCGTCCCTCGCGGAAGAGGACGGCCTGCAGGAGTGGCAACTGGACGTGAGCCACGCCCCCACCTCGACCAAGATCGTGGTCGCGGGCGGATTCGGCGTGGGCAAGACCACTTTCGTCGGCGCGGTCTCGGAGATCACACCGCTCACCACCGAGGCGGTGATGACCCGGGCCAGCGAGGACATCGACGATCTCGGTTCCACCCCGGACAAGACCACCACCACGGTGGCGATGGACTTCGGCCGCATCACGCTCGACCGGGAACTGGTGCTCTACCTGTTCGGCACCCCCGGCCAGCAGCGCTTCTGGTTCATGTGGGACGACCTGGTGCGCGGCGCGATCGGCGCGGTCGTCCTCGCCGACACCCGCCGGCTGGCCGACGCCTTCCCGGCGCTGGACTACTTCGAGAGCAGCGGCCTGCCCTACGCCGTGGCGGTCAACCACTTCGAGGGCACCACCGCCTACGAGGAGATCGACGTCCGCGAGGCGCTCGCCGTGCCGGACGAGGTACCGGTGGCGATATGCGACGCCCGTGACCGCCAGTCGGTGATCCAGGTGCTGCTGGCGCTGGTCAAGCAGGCACTCGTCGCCCAGCCGGAGTAGCAGTCTCCCGGCGGAGTCGTGGGGACGCCCGCCGGACGCACCCAAGCCGACCGCACGAGAGAGCATGCCGCCTTGCGCAAGATACTGATCGTGGGAGCCGGCCAGTCCGGTCTCCAACTGGCCCTGGGCCTGCAGTCCCGGGGATACGAGGTCACCGTCATGTCCAACCGCACGGCGGACGAGATACGCCAGGGGCGTGTCATGTCCACCCAGTGCATGTTCGGCACGGCGCTGGCGCACGAGCGCGACCTCGGCGTCAACTTCTGGGAGGACCAGAGCCCCCGGATCGAGGGTCTGGGCGTCTCCGTCGCCGCCCCCGACGGATCGAGGCCCATCGACTGGGTGGGACGGCTCGACGCGTACGCGCAGTCCGTCGACCAGCGGGTGAAGATGGCCGGCTGGCTGGAGACCTTCGTCGAGCGCGGCGGCAAGCTGGTCGTCCACGGCGTGACCGTCGGGGACCTGGACTACTTCGCCCGCGCCTACGACCTGGTGATGGTCGCGGCGGGCAAGGGCGAACTGGTCTCCCTGTTCGGCCGGAGCGCCGAGCGTTCCCCGTACGGCAGCCCGCAGCGTTCGCTGGCCGTCGCCTATGTGCACGGCCTCGCCCCGCGTCCGGAGCACCCCGACTTCCACGCGGTGCGGCTCAACATGGTTCCCGGCGCCGGCGAGCTGATCGTGATTCCGGCGTACACCACCTCGGGCCCCTGCGACATCCTCTTCTGGGAGGGGCTGCCGGGCGGTCCGCTCGACGTCTTCAACGGCGTGAAGGACCCGCAGGAACACCTGCGCATCACCCTGGAGCTGATGGAACGCCATCTTCCCTGGGAGTACGACCGCGCCCGCGGGGTCGAGCTGACGGACGCCGGCGGCACCCTGTCCGGGCGGTTCGCCCCGGTCGTCCGGCACCCCGTCGCGGAACTGCCGTCCGGCGGGCTGGTGCTGGGCGTCGCCGACGTCGTCGTGGCCAACGACCCGATCACCGGTCAGGGCTCCAACAGCGCCTCCAAGTGCGCGGCCGCCTATCTCGACGCCATCGTCGAGCAGGGCGACAAGCCCTTCGACCGGGACTGGATGGAGTCCGCCTTCGCCCGCTTCTGGGCCACCGCCGAGCCGGTGACCAAGTGGACCAACGCCCTGCTCGGCCCGCCGCCGGAGCACGTCCTGGGCCTGATCGGCGCCGCCGGGCAGCTGCCGGCCGTGGCGAACCGCTTCGCCAACGGCTTCGACGACCCGTCGGACTACGAGTCGTACTTCTACGACCCGGAGGCGGCGGGCGCCTACCTGGCCTCGGTTGCCGGGGCCTGAAGCCTCCGCGGCGCCGGCGGTGCACACCGCCGGCGCCGCAACGCCGGACGGCCCGCCGGTCTCAGCCCCGCAGGCGCGTCCGCAGCACCACGGCGATGCACAGCGCCCCTGCCGGAACGTAGAGCGCGGCGCCCGCCGTCTCCCTCGGCGCCGGGTCCGCGGTGGCGCTCTCCGGTCCACCGTCGCCCGCGTGCCGCCGCCGCGTCCCGCCGCCGGGGCGCGCGCCCCCGGTGTTCGCGGTTCCGCCCTGGCAGGGTCCGCGGGGCTGTGAAACGCTCGTCGTACGGGACATCTGTCCGGCTTCCGCACATGGATCCCGTACGGGTGGGTCCGGCCGTTCGCCGCACAAGGCCCCTGGCCCGGGCTCCCGTACGGGAGAGGGAACGGCCATGACGACGACGGAGCACGACCGCGACGGCCACCTGGACCCCACCCTGTACCGCACCCCGGCGGACGCGGTCGCCGCGCCACCGGAGCGGCTCGCCTACGTCGCCGGGTTCGACCCGGCGGGCGAGCGCCCGGACGCGCTGTTCACCGTCGTCACCGACCCGGGGTCCCCGGCCTACGGCCAGGTGGCCGCCCAGGTCGAGCTGCCCGACCGGGGCAACGAACTGCACCACTTCGGCTGGAACGCCTGCTCGAGCGCGCTGGCCCACCCCGGCCACCACCACGCCGCGCGGCGCTACCTCATCGTCCCCGGGACTGCGTTCCTCCCGGCTGCACGTCCTCGACACCGGTCCCGATCCGGCCCGCCCGCGCCTGGTCAAGGTGGTCGAGGCCGGGGAACTGGCCGCCAGGGCCGGGTACTCGCGGCCGCACACCCTCCACTGCGGCCCCGACGGGGTCTTCCTGTCCTGCCTGGGCGGCGCCGACGGGGCGGACGGCGAGGACGGGCCCGGCGGTGTCGCGCTGCTGGACCACGAGACCTTCGACGTGCTGCGCGCCTGGGAGACCGAGCGCGGACCGCAGCGGCTCGCCTACGACGTCTGGTGGCACCTGCGGCAGAACATCGCCGTGACCAGCGAGTGGGGCAGCCCCTCGATGATCGAGGACGGACTCGTCCCCGAACTGCTGCTGGACCGCCGCTACGGGCACGCGGTGCACTTCTGGGATCTTGAGACCGGCCGGCACCTGCAGCGCGTCGACCTGGGGGACGAGAACCAGATGGTGCTTGAGCTGCGTCCCTCCCACGACCCCGAGGCGACCTGGGGGTTCGTGAACACCGTCGTCGACGTCGAGGACCTGTCGGCCTCGGTGTGGCTGTGGACCCGGGAGGGCGCGGAGTTCACGGTCCGCAAGGTGATCACCCTGCCCGCCGAGCCCGCCCGGGCGGAGGACCTGCCCCCGGCGCTGCGGCCGTTCGGCGCCGTACCCCCGCTGATCACCGACATCGACCTGTCGGTGGACGACCGGTGGCTGTACGTGTCCGCGTGGGGGACGGGCGACCTCCTCCAGTACGACGTGCGCGACCCCCTCCGGCCGAGCCTCACCGCGTCCGTGCGGCTGGGCGGCATCGCCGGCCGGGGGACCCATCCCGCGGAGCCGGACGTCCCGCTGAGCGGCGGATCGCAGATGGTCGAGCTCAGCCGCGACGGACGGCGCGTGTACGTGACGAACTCCCTGTACGCAGCCTGGGACGAGCAGTTCTACCCGGAGGGCATCGACCCGTGGATGGTGAAGCTCGACGCCGACACCTCGGGCGGCGGGCTCGGCGTCGACGGCGGCTTCTTCCCGCACGGCGCCGACTTCGGGGGACTGCGGGTGCACCAGACCCGCCTGGAGGGCGGCGACGCCTCCTCGGACTCGTACTGCTACCGCCGCTGACGGGGCGGCCGGCTGGGCGGTGCCGCCGGTGGGTTCGTGCGGGTCAGTCTCGCGCCCTCCGCAGCCCGCAGCTTTGCACCCCAAGGGCGCGAGACGGCCGAACCACCCACCCGCCGGGCGCCCTCACCCGGCGACGTCGACGACGACCTTGCCCCGGCCCTCGCCGCGCTCGACCACGCCGTGCGCCTCGGCGGCCGTGGCCAGGGTGAAGCGGCGCGGGTCGACCAGCGGCCGCAGGGCCCCCGCCTCCGCGAGGGCGGCCGCCTCGCGCAGGATCTCGCCGTGGTGCTCGCGCCCGCGGCCGGTGAGCATCGGCAGCAGCGTGAAGACCCCGGAGTAGCCGGCCCCGCGGAAGGACAGCGGTGCGAGGCTGTGGGTGCCCCAGCCGAGGGCGCTCACCACGTGCCCGGTGTAGGTGCGCACCGCGGTGAAGGAGGCGTCGAGCGTCTCCCCGCCGACGGTGTCGAAGACGACGTCGAAGCCCTCGCCGCCGGTGTGCTCGGCGACGTAGGCGTCGACCGGGGTGGTGGTGCGGTCGATGGGGGTCGCCCCGAGACCGGCGATGGTCTCCAGGCTCCGCGGCGAGCCGGTGGCGAAGACCTCCGCGCCCCGGGCCCGGGCAAGCTGGACGGCCACGTGCCCGATGCCGCCTGCGCCGCCGTGGACGAGCACCTTCTGCCCCTCGTGCACGCCCGCCCGGTCCACCAGGCCCTCCCAGGCGGTGATGAAGACCAGCGGGAGCGCGGCTGCCTGACGCATCGTCAGCGCGCCGGGTTTGCGGGCCAGCAGCCGGGCGTCCACGGCCGCGTACTCGGCCAGCGACCCCTGCAGGTCGCCGACCCCGCCGGTCAGGCCGAAGACCTCGTCCCCGGGCGCGAAGCCCGTGACGTCCGCCCCGGTCTCCTCGACCACCCCGGCCAGGTCCAGGCCGAGCACGGCGGGCGGCCGGGTCCGGGCATGGGCCGCCTTCCCCGCGCTGATCTTGGTGTCCAGGGGGTTCACCCCGGAGGCCGCGATCCGGACCAGCACCTGGCCGGGGCCGGGCACTGGGGTGCGGATCGCGCCGAGGACGAGGGGGCTGCCGAACTCTTCCAGCAGGACCGCGCGCATCGTGGGGTCCACCGGGGGGCGGGAGGAGGTCATGGGATGTCCTCTCGAACAGACAGGTCTGTTTGATTCGGGTCGAAGGAACGCCCTCGTCGCCGTGGTGCGGACAAGGGCGGGGCCGGGATCAGGCGGTGGGCGGGCAGGCCCGCTCGACCACGGCGCGTGCCGCGGCCCTGGCGGCGGCCGGCATCGCCGGATCCTGTTCGAGCTTGCCCGCGGCCAGCGTGCCGTCCACGAGCAGGGTCAGTTGCAGCGCGAGCCCGTCGGGGTCCGCGGCGCCGGCCGCCTCGGCCAGTCCGCGCACCCACGCCCGTACGGTCCGCTTGTGCGCCACGGTCACCTCGTGCGGCAGGCTGCCCGGCTCGCTCTCCGCGGCGGCGTTGATGAAGGGGCAGCCGTGGAAGCCGTGGCGCTCGTACGAGGCCGAGACCGCGTCGAACAGGCCGACCAGCTGCTCGCGGGGATCGTCCCCCGCCGCCAGCGCGGCGGCCCGCAGCCTGCCCCGCCAGGAGTCGTCGACCCTGCGCAGGTACGCGGCGGCCAGCTCGTCCTTGGAGGGGAAGTGCACGTACAGGGTGGACTTGGCCACGCCCGACTCGGCGATGATCCGGTCGACGCCCACACCGCGCAGGCCGTGGGCGGCGAACAGCGCCTCGGCCGTGGTCAGTATGCGCTCGCGCGCCGGGGGACGCTTCGCCGTCGTGGGCATGGTGCTCACCGTGATCCTCGCCGGGGCCCGGCGGGCCCCTCGCCGCAAAACTAACAGACAGGTCTGTCCGATGGGGGCGAGACCCCGGTCACACCGGGGCGGGCGCCGGCCCGTGCGGGGCGCCGCGGCTTCAGGAGCGCGAGGCGGTGCCGAGCGGGGTCGGGTCGTGGGCCGACTTGGGGGCGACCGGGGAGACGTAGTGCTTCATCGACGGGTCGTCGGAGTCCGGCCGGACGGCTCCCAGGACCGGGTTGGCCGCGATCGGGGAGATCTTGACGACGCCGCCCGGGCGCGGGGCCTGGATGACCATGCCGTTGCCGATGTACATCGCCACGTGGGTCGCGCCGGGGAAGTAGACCACAAGGTCACCGGGGCGCAGCAGGTTCAGCGGGACGTGCGGCAGCTGCTTCCACTGCTCCTGGCTGGTACGCGGGATGGTGGTGCCCGCGTGCTCCCAGGCCCGCGAGGTCAGGCCCGAGCAGTCGTACGCCTTCGGGCCCTCGGCGCCCCACACGTAGGGCTTGCCGAGCTGGGCGTAGGCGAAGCTCAGTGCCCTGTTGCCGGCCTTCGACGGCGTGAGCGCCACGCTGCCGAGCCTGCCCGAGCGCAGGAAGGCCGCCTGCGCCTGGTCGATGCCCTGCTGTTCCAGCTTCTGGAGGTCCTCGATCTGGGTGCCGGTCAGGCCGGCGAGGATCCGCTCGACGTCGGCGAGCTGCCGCTCGACCTCCTCCTTGGCCTTGTGCTGCTGCTCCTCCAGCTGCTCCGAGCCGTCCAGCGCGTGCTGCTGGGCCCGGTTGAGCGCGGCGATCCGCTTCTCGCCGTTCTCCAGCTGGGCGACGAGCTCGGCCTGGCTGCCCGCGGCGCGGTCGAGCATGTGCCCCTGGGTGAAGGCGTCCTGCGGGTTGTTGCTGAGCAGCAGGTTGAGGTACGGGGAGACGCCGCCGGACTTGTACTGCTCCCGGGCCAGCTGCCCGGCCAGGGCGCGGGCGTCGCTGAGCGCGGTGCGCTCCTCGGCGAGCTGGTGGTCGAGGCGGTCGGCCTTGCTCTGGTTCTCCTCGAGTTCGGCCTTGGCCTGGTCGTAGGTCTCGGTGGCCTGTTCGGCCTTGAGGTAGAGGTCCTGCAGCTGCTCCAGCAGCACGACGAGCGTCCGGTTGTCCGGCACCGGGTCGTCGGGGGCGGCATGGGCCTGGGCGGGAATCCCCAGGGCCGCGGCGGCCAGCAGCGCCCCGCAGACGAGTGCCCTGCGCACCCACTCCTTGGGTCGGTATGCTGCTGACATCCCGTCACCTCCGCCTGTCCGGCCTATACCTGCGGGTAGATCCTTACATGATCGGGTCGGCTGCGACAGAGGGACGGGCCGGAACAAGGGGCTCCACCGGACGTGGAGCCACCCGTTCGTCCGGCGTCAGCCGAAATAGCCGTCGAAGTTCCGCTGGAATTCCCAGTTGCCGAACTTGTCCCAGTTCACCGACCAGGCCATCAGGCCGCGCAGCGCGGGCCAGGTGCCGTGGGTGGCGTAGCCGCCGCAGTTGACCTTCCTGGTGAGGCAGTCCAGCGCCTTGTTCACCTCGGCCGGGGTGGTCCAGCCGTTGCCGGCGTTGCTGCCGGCGGGCAGGCCGATGGCGACCTGCGAGGGGGAGAGCGGCGGGAACACCCGGGAGGTGTTGCCCGCGACCGGGAAGCCGGTCAGCAGCATGTCGGTCATGGCGACGTGGAAGTCGGCGCCGCCCATCTGGTGGTACTGGTTGTCCAGTCCCATGATCGGCCCGGAGTTGTAGTCCTGGACGTGGAGGAGCGTCAGGTCCGCGCGCAGGGCGTGGATCACCGGGAGGTACGCGCCGGCCCGCGGGTCCTGGGCGCCGTTCGGGCCCGGGCCGTAGAACTGGTACCCGAGCTGGACGAAGAAGGTCTCGGGGGCCATGGTCAGCACGAAGCCGCCGCCGTACTTGGCCTTGAGGGTCCTCAGCGCGGAGATCAGGTTGACCACGACCGGGGTGGTCGGGTTCCGGAAGTCGGTGTCACCGGCGTTGAGTGAGAGCGAGTGGCCCTCGAAGTCGATGTCCAGGCCGTCCAGTCCCCAGGTGTCGATGATCCTGCTGACGGAACCGACGAAGGCGTCACGGGCGGCGGCGGTGGTCAGCTGGACCTGGCCGTTCTGGCCGCCGATGGAGATCAGTACCTTCTTGCCCTGCGCCTGCTTGGCCCTGATCGCGGCCCTGAAGTCCGCGTCGGACTCGACGTCGGGGCACTCGGCGACCGGGCAGCGGTCGAAGCGGATGTCACCGGAGGTGGTGGAGGTCGGTTCGCCGAAGGCGAGGTCGATGTAGTCCCAGCTCGCCGGGACGTCGGCCATGCGGACGTAGCCGGAGCCGTTGGCGAAGCTGGAGTGCAGGTAGCCGACCAGGGCGTGGGAGGACGGCGCCGGATCGGTCGGGGTGGGGGTCGGCGTCGGGTCGGTCGGCGTCGGCGTCGGTGTCGGATCGGTTGGGGTCGGGCTGGGCATGGGGCCGCCGGGGCCGGTCAGCGACAGGTCGTCGGCGTAGTACGTGGGCTGCGCGTACCAGCCGTGGACGTAGACCGTCGCGCTGGTCTGGTTCGGGCCGGTCGTGAAGCTCACGTTGAGCTGCTGGTAGGCGCCGCCGGTGCCCGGTGTCCAGGTGCCGGCGCCGCCGTCCACGCCGATGTAGACGTAACTCCCCTTGACCTGCGCCGAGAAGGTGTACGCCGTGTTGGGGGCGACGCCGACGGTCTGCTTGCACTGCGCGGTCCCGGTGCCGCCCGGGCTGCCGGCGAGGGCGTGACTGCCGCTCTTCGCCTGTCCGGTGACCACCTGGGTGGTGCCCGAATCGCAGCTCCAGCCGGACAGGTTGCCCGACTCGAAGCCTCCGTTGGCCAGGAACTCACCGGCGTGCGCCGTGGGGGCGAGGGCGACCAGCCCGCCGAGGACGGCGGTGCAGGCGAGGGTCGCCGTCGCGGCGACGAGGTGTCTCATGGAAGCCGCTCCTTCGGGGACGGGAAGAAGTGTGCATGACAAGTCGCAGCAAACAGGTCTGGACCAATTCTGTCAATGGTCCGGACCATTCCCGTGGCCGGTCACCCGGATCACCCCTCGGGGGCGGCCGCCCGGGCGACCGCCCCGGCGGCTCAGGCCCGCGGCTTCGACCAGGGCCAGCGCGGCTTCTCCGGCCGGTTCCCCTCCGGGTCGTAGACGAAGACCCAGCGCGTGCGGCGCTGCGCACGCGCGCCGGGACTGGGCTCGCGATGATAGACGTGCACGACGGGGGGTGCGCCGTCCTCCTGCGGCACCGGTACCTCGTACACCTTCGGGGGCTGCCCGGTGATGCCGGTCAGCACCCCCAGCACGCGGCCGTCCAGCGGCCCTCCGACGAATTCCGTGTCCTCATGCCTCACGGGCTCAGGGTAGGCCCAACGGAGGGGGCCACGTTCAGGAAACGGCAGGTGGGAGCAGATGTGCGACTGCCTGGGCCAGCGGGGTCACCCGGCGGGCCAGGTCCCCGGCGGGGCTGCCGGCGCTCTCCCGCTCCAGTGCGGCCAGCGCGACCTCGGCGGTCTGCTGGTCGGTGGTGGAGCTGACCAGCAGCAGCGCGATGAAGTGGTCCACAAGCCACCTCCGCAGCTCCTGGGCGGGTGGCCGCTTGCCCTCGTCCAGCCAGGTCAGCGAGACGGCCTCGACGCTGGCGATCCAGGAGCGGACCATCATCGCCAGCCGCGGCCCGGGGCGCGGGGCCCCCAGGTGCATCAGGATCTGCTCGGCCGCGCTGCGCCGGACGCCGTCCACGATGGCGTCGGTCCGGCTGGTCTCGGCCACGCTGCCGCCGCGCAGCAGCGCGGAGTACGCCGCGTCGTGCTCGTCCACGTAGGCGAGGTAGCGGTCCAGCGCGTTGGACAGGCGCTGGGTCATCTCGCCCTCCGCGGGCTCGACGAAGCAGGCCCGCAGCTCCTCGGCGGCGTTGCGCATGGCGGCCTCGTACAGCTGCTGCTTCCCGCCGGGGAAGTAGCGGTAGACCAGGGGGCGGGAGACCCCGGCGGCCGCGGCCACGTCGTCGACCGAGACGTCCTCGGGCCTGCGGTGCCCGAAGAGGTCCACCGCGGCGGCGAGCAGCTGGGTACGGCGCTGCTCGACGCTCAGCCGGCGGTAGGCGGGAGCGGCGGGCGCCGGCGTCGAACGGCCGTTCATGGACGCCAGCGTATCCGCCCGCGCGACGGGCTACCCGAGAAGCCCCGAGGTGCGCCACATGCGCCGTACGCCCGGGCCCTCGAACATGCCGATCTCGTCCAGGAAGTCCATCAGCTTCCGCGCGGCCTGCCGCATCACGTCCCGGCGGTGCGGGCTGGTGCGGGCCAGCTCGGCGGCGTACCGGGGGTCCAGTCCCACCGAGGCGTAGACCCGCGGGCTGATCAGCGACCGGGCGATCACCCGGGCGGCCTCGGCGGAGGAGACCCGGGTGAAGGCGATCTCCCAGCGCGGCGCCGAACTCATCTGGCGGCGCAGTTCCTCACGGGCGTAGCGGATGTGCCGGGCCTCCTCGACCACGTGGATGCGCGTGACGCCGCGGGTCAGCGGCTGCACGCGCTCGTCCGGGAAGGTCAGCCGCTGCATCCAGTCGAGGATCTCCTCGGCGAGCAGGGTGCCGGTGAAGGAGCCGGGTGTGGTGGAGACCGTCTTCAGCACCCGGCCGAGGTTGTGGTCCAGCCGCGACGGCCTGTACACGGGCGTGCCGAGCCGGGTCACCAGCCGCGCGAACATCTTCGAGTGGCGGCACTCGTCGGCGATCTCGGTCAGCGCGTAGCGGACGTGTCCGCTGGTGGGGTCCAGGTCGTAGGAGTGCCGCAGCAGCAGCTGCATGAGGATGATCTCGAACCAGATGCCGATCGAGGCGAGCGACGCCGACTCGTGCCGGCTCAGTTCGATCCGCTGCTCCTCGGACATGTGCTTCCACAGCGGGGTGTCGTACAGGGAGCACAACTCGGGCGGCCAGAACCACTTGCCGTCCTCGAACGGGGCTTTCCAGTCCAGCTCGGTGTCGGGGTCGAAGGAGTGTTTCGCGGAGGCGTCGAGCAGCCGCTCCGCCACTTTCTCACGCGTTGCAAGAGGGGTGCCAGCGGTCATGCTCTTATGAGACTGTGTGTCAGCAAGCCCGTCAAGAGTGGAGGAGACGCCAATGCCGTCGCAGGACAACCTGTGGGAGATCCCGGCCTCCGGAGCCGCCCGCTTCTCCTGGGAGTACGACGACGGGCGCGACCGGCTGCTCGCCCTCTACCAGAAGGGCAAGGACAAGCAGTGGGACGCGGTCACCCGTATCGACTGGGACATCGAGGTCGACCCGTACGACCCGCTCGGCGTGCCGGACCAGAACATGACCGTCTACGGCACGCACTACTGGGACAAGATGTCCGAGCGGAACAAGCGCGACATGCGCCGCGCCTACGCCTCGTGGCAGTTCAGCCAGTTCCTCCACGGGGAGCAGGGCGCCATGGTCTGCGCCGCCCGGATCGTGGAGTCGGCGCCCGACCTCGACGCCAAGTTCTACTCCGCGACCCAGACGATGGACGAGGCCCGACACGCCGAGATCTACTCCCGCTTCCTGCGCGAGAAGGTCGGCATGACCTACCCGATCAACGACTCGCTGCAGGCACTGCTCGGCGACACCCTGCGCGACTCCCGCTGGGACATGCCCTACCTGGGCATGCAGGTGCTCATCGAGGGGCTGGCGCTGGCCGCCTTCGGCATGCTCCGCGACACCACCGACAAGCCGCTGCCCAAGCAGATCCTCGCCTACGTCATGCAGGACGAGGCCCGGCACGTCGCCTTCGGGCGGATGGCGCTGCGCGACCACTACAAGCAGCTGTCCGACGCCGAACTGCGCGAGCGCGAGGAGTTCGTCATCGAGGGCTGCTACCTCATGCGCGACCGGCTGCGCGGCGCCGAGGTGCTGGAGGACTTCGGCATCCCGCGGCAGGAGGCCGAGGAGCTGAGCGAGCGCTCGGAGTACCTGCAGCTCTTCCGCAAGCTCCTGTTCAGCCGCATCGTGCCGTGCGTGAAGGACATCGGGCTGTGGGGCGAGCGGCTGCAGCGCGCCTACGTCGACATGGGCGTCCTGGAGATGGGCGACTCCGACCTGGACCTGCTGATGGCCCAGGACGAGGAGATCGCCGAGAAGCTCGACGCCGAGCGCTTCGCCGAGGAGGAGACCGCGCGGGCCGCCGAGGTCGAGGAGGCCATCGCGCTGGGCGCCCAGGACTGACCGGGGCCGGGCACCGGGTCAGTGCCCCAGCACCGCGCGCATCACGGCGCGGGCGACCGGCGCCGCCTTGCCGCCGCCGCTGATGTCGGCGCGGTCCGCGGCGGCGTCCTCCACGACGACGGCGACGGCGACCTCCGCCGGGGCCCCGCGGCTCGGCTTCGCCCAGGAGATGAACCAGGCGAACGGGTTCCCGCGGTTGTCCTCGCCGTGCTGCGCCGTGCCCGTCTTGCCGCCCACCAGCGCGCCGGGGAGCGCGGCGTTGCGGCCCGTGCCGTGCCGCACCACGGCGACCATCATGTCCTGCATCGCGAACGCCACGGCCGCGTCCATGACCTGCCGGTAGGCCCGGTGCCCGGTGATCTCCAGCGGAAGCCCGGCGCCGTCGGTGGTCCGGTCCACCAGGTGCGGGTACATCAGCGTGCCGTCGTTGGCCACGGCCGCGGCGACCATCGCCATCTGCAGCGGGGTGGCCCGGGTGTCGTACTGGCCGATGGACGACAGCGCCAGCTGCGCCCGGTCCATGCGGCGGTCGAAGACGCTCACCGCGGGGTGCGAGGGCACCCCGATGGAGGGGTCGTTGAAGCCGAAGGCTTCGGCCGTCTCGCGCATCGCCTGCAGGCCCACGTCGTCGCCGAGCTTGCCGAAGACGGTGTTGCAGGAGACGACGTACGCGTACCTCAGCGGCGCGTCCTCGCATCCCGCGGACGCCGACTCGTTGCCCAGCGTCGTCGTGGAACCCGGCAGGGGGTAGGGGTCCGGGGAGTCGGTGGGCCTGTCGACGTCGGTGACCACCCCGGAGACCAGCGCCGCGACCGCGGTCACCGTCTTGAAGGTCGAACCCGGCGGATACGTCTGGCGCAGCGCCCGGTTGAGCATCGGCTGGTCCTCGGCCGTGACGAGCCTGCGCCATGCGCCGAGCGCCTCCGGGCCGGTGCCGGCGATCGTCCCCGGGTCGTAGGAGGGCGTGCTGACCAGCGCCAGGATCCGGCCGGTCGCCGGGTCGAGGGCGGCGACCGCGCCCTTCTTGCCGCCCAGCGCCTTGTACGCGGCCTTCTGCACGGCCGGGTCGATGGTGGTGCGGACGTGGCCGGGGTGCTGCGGCTGCCGGCTGATCGCGTTCCACAGCGGGAGCGCGGACAGGCCGGGGGAGGAGCCGGAGAGGATGTCGTCCTCGGCGGCCTCCAGCAGGGCCGTGCCGTACGTCTGGGAGGAGAAGCCGGTCACCGGGGCGTAGAGCGGGCCGTCGGCGTAGGTGCGGACCCAGTCCAGCTGGGCGCCGGTGGACCGGGAACCGGTCACGGGCCGGCTGCCGACCAGGATGTCGCCGCGGGGCTGCCCGTAACGCTCGATCGGCACCCGCCGGTTGGCGGGATCGGCGTCGTACGCGGGGGCCCGCACGACCTGGATCCGGAGGGCGTTCACCAGCAGGGCGACCAGAAGCAGCAGGCACAGCGCCGCGGCCCGGCGGGCGTACGGGATCACCCGGCGTCCGTCCCGCCGGTGGCGGTCCGGCCGGTGTCCGGACCGGGCAGCGGACGGCGAGCGGTGTCGCTGAGCAGGATCAGCAGGGCGACGATCACCCAGTTGGTGACGACCGACGAGCCGCCCTGCGCCAGGAACGGCATCGCCAGCCCGGTCAGCGGGATCAGGTCCGTCACCCCGCCGGCGATCACGAAGACCTGCAGCGCGACGATCGAGGCCAGCCCCACGGCCAGCAGCCTGCCGAACGGCTCGCGGATCGCCAGCCCCGCCCGGTAGCCCCGGGCCACCAGCAGCCCGTACAGCAGGAACAGCGCGGTCAGCCCCGTCAGGCCCAGCTCCTCGCCCGCCGTGGCCAGGATGAAGTCGGACTTGGCCGCGAAGCCGATCAGGATCGAGTGCCCCTCGCCCAGGCCGGTGCCCAGCAGCCCCCCGGCGGAGAACGCGAACAGCGACTGCGCCAGCTGGCCCGGCCCCTGGCCCGCCTCGATGCTGGCGAAGGGGTGCAGCCAGTCCGCCACCCGGGAGTGCACGTGCGGTTCGAGGGTGCCGACGAGGAAGGCGCCGGCCGCCGACAGCACCAGCCCGATCGCGATCCAGCCGGTGCGGCCGGAGGCGACGTAGAGCAGGATCACGAAGAGGCCGAAGAACAGCAGCGAGGTCCCCAGGTCGCGTTCGACGACCAGCACGCCGAGGCTGATCGTCCAGACGGCCAGCACCGGGCCGAGCACCCGGCCGGTCGGCAGCTGCAGCCGGCGGAACCGCCAGACCCGCCGCCCGGCGTACGCGAGCGCGGCGCGGTTGTCCGCGAGGTACGCCGCGAAGAACACCGCCAGCAGCACCTTCGCGAACTCGCCGGGCTGGAGGGACAGGCCCGCGACCCGGATCCAGATCCGCGCGCCGTTCACGGCGGGGAAGCAGCTCGGCGCGATCATCAGCACCAGGGCCGCCACGACACCGAGGTACGCGTACCGGGCCAGGGTGCGGTAGTCGCGCAGCAGCAGGACGACCGCGGTGAACAGGGCGACGCCCAGCCCCGACCAGATCAGCTGCGCCGGGGCGGCGGCGTCGGGGGTCTCCAGGTCGAGGCGGTAGATCAGGACCAGGCCGAGGCCGTTGAGCAGCACCCCGATCGGCAGCAGCAGCGGGTCGGCGTACGGGGCGCGCAGGCGCACCGCGAGATGGGCCACCAGCGCCAGGCCGCCGAGCGCCGCGCCGTAGCCGGCCGCGCCCCGCGGCACGGCGTCGTCGTGCGCGAGGCCCACGGCGCAGTAGCCGTAGACCGGGATCAGCACCGCGCCGACCAGCAGTGCCAGCTCGACGCCCCGGCGCCGGGGCAGCGGGACGGCGGGCACGGCCAGGGCCGGCGGCGAGGTCCCGGGGGCGGGGGCGGTCATGGGACGCAACGTAGCAAGACATTCAGGACAAATCGCTCATATTCATCAAGGAGGGCGCTGTCACAGGGGGCCACTAGCGTGGCCGTCATGACCTTCAAGGCACCGCAGTCCCTGTCCGAGCTGCCGTACGCGCAGGCGCTGGAGCCCTTCGGCGGGTCCGGGCTCGGCGTCGAGGAGCGCTACGACACCGTCCACTTCGACGGCCTCACCCTCGGCGAACAGGACGCCGGCGGTGCCGTCTTCCTCGAGTGCGCGATCACCGACACCGTCCTGGAGGGCGGCAGCCTGCGCCGGGCGCGCTTCAACGAGGTCTGGCTGCAGGGCGACCGCTTCGTCGGCGCCTCGGCCGCCGAGACGAACTGGATGGACGTCACCGCCGACTCCTGCGTGCTCGCCGGGGTCGAGGCCTTCGGCGCGATGCTGCGGCGGGTGGTCTTCCGGCGCTGCAAGTTCGACTCCGTCAACCTGCGCGCCGCCCGGCTCCACGAGGTCGTCTTCGAGGACTGCGTGCTGCGCGACGTCGACCTCGGCGGCGCCCGTCTGCGGGACGTCTCCTTCCCCGGCACCGCCCTGGAGCGCCTGCGCCTCGGCCGTGCCGAGCTCGACGCCACCGATCTGCGCGGCGCCACCCGTCTCGACCTCGCCGACGGCCACGACTCGCTGCGCGGCGCCGTCATCGGCAGCGCCCAGCTGCTCGACCTGGCCCCGGCGCTCGCCGCCGCGCTGGGCATCGTCGTCCGGGACGGCGAGGACGAGCGCCCGCGCCGTCCCCGGCGGCGCTGACCCGCCCGCCCGCCGGCCGGGCCGCGGCCGAAAAGGTGCGGCGCGGGCCCGGCCGGCGCCGCAGAATCACAGGCATGGGAAAGACGTACGAACGCATCGACGGGCGCCTGCGCGCCTTCATCGAAGAGCAGAAGGTCTTCTTCACCGCCACCGCGCCCCTGTCCGGCGACGGGCACGTCAACGTGTCGCCCAAGGGCCTCGACGGTTCCTTCGCCCTCCTCGACGACCACACCTTCGCCTACGCCGACCTCGGGGGCAGCGGCGCCGAGACCATCGCCCACCTGCGGGAGAACGGCCGCATCACCCTGATGTGGTGCGCCTTCACCGGGCCGCCCACCGTCGTGCGGGTGCACGGGCGCGGCGAGCCCGTCTTCCGCGACGACCCGCGCTGGGACGAGCTCCTCCCGCACTTCTCCGACGACATCCGCAAGCGGACCGACCTGCGCGCCGTCATCGTCGTCACCGCCGAACGCATCAGCGACAGCTGCGGATTCGCCGTCCCCGCCATGGACTTCCGGGAGGAACGGCCGCTGCACACCCAGCGCTTCGCCCGGGAGACCGAAGAGTCCTTCAGCGACTACTGCGCGGGCAAGCCGTACGTCGCGACCAGCCTCGACGGGCTGCCGGGGCTGCCGCTCCCGCTGCCGCCCCGCACCTCCTGAGGGGCGCGCCCGCACCAACCCGGTTCCAGGGCACGCGATTTGGGACGACAGAGTCTCAAAAGCACCCTTGCGGCGACAAGATCCCTCTGTCGTACTTGTACGGCCGTGTGTCCGGAACCGAGAGGTGGTCCCCCCATGCCCGTACGGTCCGCGCGCGGTCGCCACCGCAGACCCCAGCCACCGAGCCGGCTCTCACCGGTGTCCGTCGCCGTCACCGCCGCCTCCGGCGCGGGGCTCGCCCTGCCCTTCATCGCCGCCTCGGGCGCGGGCGCGGCCACGGCCGACACCTGGGACAAGGTCGCCGCGTGCGAGAGCAGCGGCAAGTGGCACATCAACACCGGCAACGGCTACTACGGCGGGCTGCAGTTCGCCCAGTCGACGTGGAAGGCGTACGGCGGCACGAAGTTCGCCGCCCGGGCCGACCTGGCGACGAGGTCCGAGCAGATAGCGACAGCCGAACGGGTGCTGGACGGGCAGGGCCCCGGGGCATGGCCCGTGTGCTCGCAGCGCGCCGGGCTCACCCGAAGCGGGCAGGGGGCGCAGGACCAGCCGCGGCGCGAAGCGGGCACCCCTGCGAAGAAGACCGGGAAGGACGCCGGACAGAAAGCCGGGCAGAGCACGGAACGGAAGCAGAAGCCGGAGACGGACCGCCGGCCCGCGGCGCGGGGCGGGTCCTACACGGTCGTCAGCGGGGACACCCTCTCCGGGATCGCCGACGAGCAGGACGTCCGCGGCGGCTGGCAGCGGCTCTACGCCGTGAACCGCCCGGTCGTCGGAGCCGACCCCGACCTCATCCTCCCCGGGCAGGAACTGTCCGTGCCCGGCGCGAAGCCCGTGCAGGACGCCAGGTCCTCCAAGCCGTCCAAGACCTCCAAGCCGTCCAAGACCTCGAAGCCCTCCAAGAGCCCGAAGTCCGCGGAGCGGCGCGCCGCACCCGTCTCCGCCACGCAGGCGTTCGTGGCGCCGGTCAGCGGAGGGCTCGGCACCCCGTACCACCGCAGCGGATCCCACTGGGCCAGCGGCTACCACACCGGCCAGGACTTCACCGTGGCCACCGGCACCTCCGTCAAGGCGGTCGCCGAGGGCACCGTCGTCGAGGCCGGCTGGGGCGGCGCCTACGGCTACCAGGTGGTGATCCGGCACCACGACGGCATGTACACCCAGTACGGCCACCTGTCCTCGCTGACCGTGCGCGCCGGCCAGTCCGTGACCGCGGGCCGCCAGATCGGCCGCTCGGGTTCCACCGGCAACACCACCGGCCCGCACCTGCACTTCGAGGTGCGCACCGGCGAGGGGTACGGCTCCGACGTCGATCCGGTCGCCTACCTGCGGCGGCACGGGGTGCGGTTCTAGCCGGCGGCGGGATCCGGCCGTCGCGGTCCGCGCGGCCCCGGGGGACCGCAGCACGGGCCGCAGGGAGTCCGGCTAGTGCTCGCGCTCGACGAGGTCCTTGAAGCGTTCGAGGTCGTCGCGGACCGTGCGCTCGATCGCGCTGACCTGGGCGAAGCCTTTGGGGCCGCCGAAGGCGTCACGGATCTCCGCGGGGTCGTACTCCATGCGCACCTGGACGCGGCTGTGCTGCTCGTCGATCGGGAGGACCGAGCACGTCCCGGTGATCTCGGCACCGCCGCTGGTGCGCCAGGTCATCTCCCGGGTGTCGCTCCGGGCCTTGGTGCGGTCGGAGAACTCCGCGTCGAGCGAGTCGCTGCCGGTCCCCGACACGCCGAGCCGGGCCCTGCCGTCCCCCGCGGCGCTCGCCTCCCGGACACCCCCGACGAACTGCGGGTAGTCCTCCAGGCGGTGCAAGTGCTGCCACGCCACCTCGGTCGGAACGTTCAGGTCGATCTGCTCTTCGAGTCTGCTCATGAGCTGCCACCTGCCTTCCTCCCTCCAGCGTGCCTCCTGCCCCCGGCTCACGCCACGCTGACCTCCGGGACGTCAGGGACCTCCGGGACCTCGGTGACCGCTTCCGTCACGGCGACGCGGCCGCCGAGGCGGGGGGCGGTGCGCAGGCCGGCGTCGCCCTGGGTGAGGAGGCGGACGGCGGCCCAGGGGAGGTTCACGCCGGTGAAGGCGGTCTGGAAGATCCCCGCGGAGGGGCGCGGGTTCGCCTCCAGGAGGACGGGCTCGCCGTTGCGGTGGCGCAGCTGCACATTGGAGAGGTAGGCGAGGCTGAAGTGCCCCACGAGGCGACGTGCGATCTCCGTGATCCCGGGGTCGTCCAGGAGCAGCCGGTAGCGGCCCTCCTTGGCCCGGGGGATCGCGGCGAGGAGCCGCCCGCCCGGCGCGGACAGGCAGTCGACGCTGATCTCGGGACCCTCCAGATAGGGCATGACGATCATGTGGGGAACGTGCTCGCCCTCGTCCGCGGCCCGCTTCATCGCCTGGGCGACCGCGTCGACCGAGGCCATGGGCTTGGCGGGGGCGAGCAGGTCGCGGATGCCCATCGGCCGGTCCTCCAGGATGCGGAAGCCGAAGGCCGAGTACTCGCCGGCGGGCTTGATGCACAGGGTCTCGCCGGTCGCCGCGAGCTCGTCCACCGCGACCCGCAGGCCGTCGGCGTCCCGCACCACCCGCCACGGCGGCACCGGGATGCCGGCGGCGAGCGCCTCCTCGTACGTACGGCTCTTGCTGGTCAGCACCTCGACCGAGGCGAGCGGCGAGCACATCAGCCGGGTGCCCTCGGCGGCGAACGCGTCGGCCCGTCCGGCCAGCGCGGTCAGCCGGCGCGGCGGCACGAGGACGTCGATCCCGTGCCTGCGGCAGAAGTCGAGGGCGAATTCGGCGTAGGCGTCGTCGCCGACGTGACGGGGCTCCACCTCGGCCACGTCGCACGCGGCCAGGGCGGGTGCCGAGGGGTCGACGTTGGTCCCGTGGATTCGGACGTCCACGGAGTCGGGATTGGCGCGCAGCATCCGCATCACCTGGGTGGTGGCCACCCCCGCGCTGCTGAGCCATATTCGGAGGGCCAACGGACGCTCCCCTCATGCATGGGGCGCGGCAGGAAGGCATGCGGAAGCGCACGTTTTCCGGCCGTCCGGGATCTTGTGTGAGGCGGATCATATCCGTGTTCGATGACGCCGGTGTTTCACGTCCGCGGAGCGCAGGGGAAGAGCGCACGACCCGCCGTCACTCGTCCGTCCCCCGGGAGCGGGCGCGACGGACGCGGCGGGCCAAGGCTGGGAGGCGACAGCAGTCCCTCCGGCCGGAAGAGAGAGCAGCATGGCTGGGCCTTCCTCCCCCGCACCGCTGAACCGACGTCACATAGCGCGCGCGGGCGCGATCGTCGCGGCGCTCGCCTCGACGGCGCTCGCCGCCGCTCCCGCCCTCGCGGCCTCGGTCGCCGACGGCGCCGCCGGCGGGGCCCGGCCGACCGTCGTGCTGGTGCACGGCGCCTTCGCCGACGCGTCGAGCTGGAACCCGGTCGTCGAGCGCCTGGAGAACGCCGGCTACAAGGTCGTCGCCCCCGCCAACCCGCTGCGCGGGCTGGTCGGCGACTCCACCTACACGGCCAGTGTGCTGAAGAGCATCGACGGCCCGATCGTGCTCGCGGGCCACTCCTACGGCGGCGCGGTGATCAGCGGTGCCGCTGCGGGTAATCCGAACGTCAGGGCGCTGGTCTACGTCTCGGCGTTCATGCCGGACGCGGGGGAGAGCCTGGGCGGGCTCGCGTCCCGGTTCGCGCCGAGCGACCTCGACTCGGCCCAGCGTCCTGTGCCGTACCGGGACGGGACGGGCAGCGGCACCGACATCTACATCCGCGACTCCGTCTTCCGCAAGGTCTTCGCCGCGGACCTGCCCGCGGCGGCGACCCGGCTGATGGCCGCCGAGCAACGGCCGATCGCGCTGCGGGCGTTCACCGACAAGGCACCCGGCGCGGCCTGGCGGACCATCCCCTCGTGGGCGCTGGTCGCCACCCGCGACCACGCCATCAACCCGGCTCTCGAACGCTTCGGGGCCGAGCGGGCGGGCGCGCACACCGTCGAGATCGACTCCTCGCACGTCGCGATGCTCTCCCACCCCGACGCCGTCGTCCGGATGATCCGCGAGGCCGCCGACAGCACGGCGTCCGGTTCGGCGGAGCGCCCCGCTCTCGCCGACACCGGCCCCCGGGAGCGGGTCCTCACCAGCGTGGGCGGCGTCGCGAGCGTCGCCCTCGTGGCCGGCGCGGTCCTCGTCGCGGCCGTGCGCCGCTACCGCCGCTGAGCGCCGGCGCGGTGGGGGTTCGAGCCCCCACCCCGCGCCGCCACCGCGCCGCGCCTCGAAGGACTCGACTCGCCGGCGCCGGCTCACGGACCGGTGGGGATGCCGACCGAAGGCGAGCGCCGACGGCCTCCGTCACCGCGGTCGCCGAGCGGCCCGCGTCGCTTCCGCCGTCGCGTGCCACCTCCGGTCGCCGGCGCCGGACCGGTCCGCCGGAAGGCGGCGACGGCGCTCGGCCACGCGCCTCGTCGCGGAAGGGAGCACGCGCCCCGGCGCCGGCTGCCGGAACGGCGGCGCGAACGGGGCCGGGGGGGCCTCAGCCCAGCCGAACGGCGACGGCCGCGCGGTGGCCGTCCCCGACGGCGACATCCGAGAGCGACCAGCCCTCGGGGCCCGCGGCGGGGGCGGGGCCGGAGCCGACGTAGTCCTCGGACGGGTCCCTGGACAGGCCTGTTCCCAGGCCTTTCAGGTACGCCTCCTTGCGCGCCCACGCCCGCGCGAAGGCCTCACGGCGCTCCACCGGCGGCAGCACCCCGAGCTCGTCCACCTCCGCCGGGTGCAGCGAACGCCACACTCCGTCCACGGCCTCCTGGCCGGGCAGCGCCTCCACGTCCACCCCCACCGGGCTCGCGGCGAAGGCCAGCAGCGTCAGCTCCCGGGAGTGCGAGAGCGAGAAGTGCGGGCTGCCGCCCTCCACCGCGGGGCGGCCGTGCGGGCCGCCGCAGGACGGGCAGGTCTCCCGGGTCAGCGGCACCGCGCCGGGCCGGGTCCCCAGATAGGCCGCCAGCAGCAGGCGCAGCGCCACGTGCGCGGTGACGTAGCTGGTGCGGTCCCGGTCGAAGTGGAAGGCGGAGGCCCGCTCGCGCTCCTCCCGGTCCAGCAGTCCGGGGGCCAGGTGGACGGCGGCGGCCGCGTTCGCCGCCGTGTCCACCAGGCACAGCCGCGGCGGATCGCCGGGCCCCGGCGGGGTGAGCCGCCGGGCCGCCGCTGCCACGGTGAACCGCTCCGGGACCAGCGTCACGGCCGGGCCGCCGGGCCCGTGGACGCGGCCGGGACGATCGCGAACGCCTCGACCTCCAGCAGCAGTTCGGGCCGGAAGAGCGCCGCCACCTGCACCGCAGAACTGGCCGGGGGCCGCTCGGTGTCGACATACGCGTCGCGCGCCTCGCGGACCGCGGGCAGGAAGGCGACGTCGGTGACGAAGAAGGTCAGTTTGACCACGTCGCCCCAGCCCGCCCCGGCGGCCGCCAGGCAGCGGTCGAGGTTGGCGAAGACCTGGCGCGCCTGCGCCGCCGGGTCGCCCGCTCCGACGAGCTCACCCCGCTCGTCCACCGCGATCTGGCCCGACACGGCGACGAACCGGCCCTCGCCCCACACGACGTGGCTGTAGCCGGTGCCCGGGAGGACTCCCTCCGGGGCGGCGACGTGGGTGAGGTGCGTCATGCGTTCCCCCTTGATGATCGACACCGCTCCATGCTCTCCCACGGGGTCGATCCGGCGCCACAGCGGACGTCATGACCGGTGTCATTGGCCGGTGATTCTCTGGGCATAAATCGTCATATGGGCGGAGACAGGAGGTTCCCCTCATGAGTCATGCCGAAACCTACGATCTGACCTTCCCCGTCTCCGGCGACACCGTGGTCGTCAAGCGCACCGAGCGCAAGGGTGCCGGGGGACACCCGGTGTACAGCGACGACACGGGCATCGTCCAGGCCGAGATCAGCGACCGGGGCGAAGTCCGCATGCTCGCGACGGGCGGGCACCAGCGCCACGACGTCCCCTCGCGGGCGACGCCGCACTGAGCCTCCTGCCGCCCCCGGCGTCCCGGACCGGCCGTGCCCCGGTGCCGGGCGCCCGCGCGGCCCACCCGCCCCCGGTCGCCGTACGTGACCGCGCGGACCGGCGCCGTCGCCGGCGCCCGGCCCGACGTCGCCACCCGGGTTCCCACCGAGTCAATTTGAATATCCAACCCACTGGGCTACCGTGGGTCGGGACACCGAACCCGCATCCCCAGGGGGCGTCATGCCCGGATCGATCACGGACACGGAAACCGCGGACGCCACCGGCACCCCGAGACCCGCGGACGACGGCACCATCCGCATCGACCGCTCCTGGTGGTCCTGGAACGGGGCGCAGGGCGGTCATGTCGCCGCCCTCGCGCTGACCGCCATGCGCGACGACCTGGCCGCGCGGACGGGGGAGCGCCTCCCGGTCCGCACCCTCGGCGCGCACTTCCTGGCCCCCGTCGACGAGCGCCCGCTCCGCCTCGCGGCGACCACCCTGCGCGAGGGCCGCCGTTCGTCGGTGTCCTCGGTCACCGCGCTGCAGGACGACTCCGCGGTGCTCACCGGCGCCGCCGTGTTCGGGCGGAGCGAACCCGGCCCCGTCCAGGCGGGCACGCCCGCGCCCGTCGTCCCCGGTCCCGACGCCTGTCCGCCGCTCACCCTGCCGCGCTCGCTGGCGGCGTTCGCGGCCCACCTGGAGATCCGCCCGGCCGACGACGCACGCCCCCTGGCCGGCGGTGCGCGGGCCGAACTCACCGCCTGGATGCGCTTCGCCGACGGGCGGCCGTTGGACCCGCGGGCGCTGGTCGTCCTCGCCGACGCCCTGCCACCCGCGCTGTTCGCCGTGTGGACCGAGCCCCGCCCGGTACCGACGGCCGAACTGACCGTGCACTTCACCGACGTCCTGGACACCGCGCCCGCCGAGGGCTGGGCCCTCGTCCGCAGCCGCACCGAGCACGCGGGCGGCGGCTGGGCCGTCGAGGACAGCGCCCTGTGGACCGAGGACGGACGGCTGCTCGCCCTCGCCCGGCAGGCGCGCGCCGTACGCGACTTCCGCCCCGGCCACCAGGGCTGACCGGCCAGTCCGTGCCCGTCCCCCCACGGACGGCGGCGGCGCCGGACCCCCTCCCGGTCCCGGGGAGGGGCGTCCGGCGCCGCCGGCCGGCCGTGGCGCCGCGAGGGGTCAGCCGATCTCGGCCCCGTACACCTCGAGCGCGTCCGTCACGGGCTGGAAGAACGTCTCCCCGCCGTTGGTGCACTCGCCGCTGCCGCCCGAGGTCAGGCCGAGGGCGGTGCTCCCGGAGAAGAGGGCGCCGCCGCTGTCGCCGGGTTCGGCGCAGACGTCGGTCTGGATCAGTCCGGAGACCGAGCCCTCCTGGTAGTTGACGGTCGCGTCGAGCCCGGTGACCGTGCCGTCGTGCACCTGGGTGGTGCTGCCGCTGCGCTGCACGGCCTGGCCGACGGTCGGGGTGGCCGCCGACGTGATCTCCTGCGTCGAGCCGTTGTACAGGTCGACCGCGCTCGGGTGGTCGACACCGCTGCCGGTGTACTTGACCAGCGCGTAGTCGTGCCCGGGGAACGTCGCGGCCTCGACCGAGCCGATCTCCCCGCCGCCGGAGCTGTCCGACCAGCTCTTGATGTCCACGCCGCAGTGACCGGCGGTGAGGAAGTACGGCTGCCCGTCCTTGACGACGTTGAAGCCGAGCGAACAGCGGGCGCCGGAGCCGAAGATGGCGTCACCGCCGGCGATGAAGGGCTTGAACGCGCCGTTCGACCTCTGAATCCGGGCCGTACCGGCGCCGAGGCCGTCCACCGCCTCGTCCAGCCGGTCCATCCCGGCGGCCGACACCGTCCGGTCGGCCGTCACGACCACCTGGTTGGTCCGCGGGTCGACGGACCAGGCGGTGCCGGGAATGCGGGCCTGAAGGCCCAGGGTGCGTGTGGCGCTGCGCAGTTCGGCCATGGTGTTGGCGACCGTCCTCGGCACGGCGCCCGCCGCGCGGACGGTGTCGGCGGCCTCGGCGCCGAGCACGTTGACGACGAGCCGGTCGCTCCCGGCGTCGTAGTACGACCCCGCGGTGTCCTCGGCGCCCAGCTCCGAGGTGAGGTGCGCGGCCAGGGTCACCGCGGCGGAGGGCGTGAGGCTCCGGGGGGCGGGTGCCGGGCCCGGCGCGGCGTTGGCGTGCGGCAGCACGATCAGTGCCGCCAGTGCGGCCGTCGCGCCGCCGCCCGCGAGCACGGCCTTCCGCCCGGATATTCGACGATGCTTCAAGTCCTGTACCTCCGTGTGGGGGGATGGGTCGACTCAACTGCCGCCAACCCGGAGGAATTTGCGGTCCCAGGCGGCACATCCCGAAAAGAATGCGTGTCCACGCCAAGCAACGCCGTCGAGTATTCCGAGGCCGTTCCGACACCGGCAAGGCGGCATTCCGGTCTCCACAGCCGTCTCACAAGACATCCCGATTCCTCGGATGGAACCTTTCATTCCGCTCCACGGAAGGGCTCCCGGCGCGCTGCGCGACGGGCCGGGCACATCCGGTGAGGACTACACCTGTCCGGTAACCGCCCCCCGGAACGCCGGCCGGCGCCCCCGCGGGTGCGTCTGCCGGATCGCCGGAACAGGGCCGCTACGTGCCCGGCGGTACGGCGGGGATCGCCTCCTGCGGCGTACGCGTCGTCGACTGCGTCCCGGCGGCGGTCGCGGCCGGGTCGAGGTCCCTGTGGACCACGCGGGCGACCGCCTCGATCGTGGCGACCCCGGCGTTCATGGTCCGGTTGTCGTGGGTCAGCACCGTGAGGGAGTAGTCGTGCCCCGAGCCGGTGAACGCGCCGAGGCTGTGCACCCGCCAGCCGTGGGTGGCGCGCGGCAGCCAGCCGTTCTTCACGTGGACCGTCACGCCCCGCGGGGCGCCCGCGGGCGTGCCCCAGCGCTGCGCGGTGACCACCTTGTTCATCAACTTCAGGATGTACGCCCGGGAGTTGTCGCTCAGCACCGAGTTCTTCGCCGTCACCAGGTCGAGCAGCCGCTGCTCGTCCCCGGCCGTGATCTGTGTGAGCCCCCAGTAGCCGTTGCTCCCCGGCACGGTGCGGGTCATCCCCGCGGCCTTCAGGAAGCCCTTGACCTTGGCCACTCCCAGCTGCCGCCACAGCTGCGTGGTCGCGGCGTTGTCCGATTTGGTGATCATCGCCGTGGCCAGTTCGACCTCACGCGAGGTCAGGTAGCGGTTGTGCTTCTTGTTGTCCCACAGCAGGGTGGCCAGCACCGTCACCTTCACGGTGCTCGCCGAGTCGAACCGCTGGTCCGCGCGGAGCGTGCACACCGTCTTCGTTCTGCGGTCCCGCAGCGACAGGGCCACCGTCGCCGTCCTCCCGCGCAGCGCGCCGGCGATGTCCGCGCTCAGCTTCGCCGCCAGCCCCGCCTTGCCCGAGGTGCACACCACCGCCGGTGCCGCCGCGGCCGCGCTGCCCGCGCCCGTCCCCGCGACGGCGGTCGGCACGACCGTGCCCACCACGACCGCGGCCGCCACCGCTCTCCCGGCGCGCCGCGCCGTCCGTCCCCGTTCCATGGCCCCTCCCCGTTCTCCCCGTCGGCCCGTCGCCGGGCCCTCGAGGACGTTGACTCGCGGTCGCGGGGGAATGGTTGTACGGGGACGGGGCCGTTCCCCAGATGGGGCGGAGGGGGAGCGGAGGAGGGTTCAGCGGACGCCGCGCGTGCGGAACTGGATGCTGATCCGCGGCCCCACGGCACGGGTGCTCTTGGGAATCGCGTGCTCCCACGTCCGCTGGCAGGAGCCGCCCATCACCACGAGGTCGCCGTGTCCCAGCGGCAGCCGCATCGAGGCCGCGCCCCCGCCGCGGGGCCGCAGCGCCAGGTCGCGCGGGTCGCCGACGGACAGGATCGCCACCATGGTGTCCTGGGTCGCCGACCGCCCCGTCCGGTCACCGTGCCAGGCGACGCTGTCCCGGCCGTCGCGGTAGAAGCAGAGCCCCGCCGTGACGAAGGGCTCGCCGAGCTCGTCGGCGTAGTGGGCGTCGAGGGCGGCGCGGGCCTCGTCGAGGACGGGGTGCGGCAGCGGATCGCCCTCCCCGTAGAAGGCCAGCAGCCGGGGCACGTCGACCTCCCGCTCGTACATCTGGCGGCGTTCGGCCCGCCACGGCACCGCGCCGGCCAGCTCCCCGAACAGGGCGTCGGCCCCCTGCAGCCACCCGGGCAGCAGGTCGAGCCACGCCCCGCTGCCCAGCCCGGTCCGCCGGAGGCCGTCCAGCGGACCGAGCAGCAGCTCGTCGGTCTGGTCGAAGAGCGATCCCTGGAGCGGTGCGGTCATGGCTCCAGGGTAACCCTTCAATCGAACATGTGAGCTATTCTCCGAACGCGGCCGGGTCGAGCCCGGCCAGCCGCTCGGGATCGGCCAGGATGTCCAGCTCGACGACGAGGCCGTCCACGATCGTGAAGCCCAGGACCGACACCACCCGCCCCTCCGCCACGGCGACCACTCCCGGTGCCCCGTTGACCAGCGCCGGCCGCGCGTGCAGGGCCGCGTGCCGGAAGGTGAGCGCCTGGTTCGCGACCGTCCGTGCGCCGCGCACCTCCCGGGCCGCCCCCGGGAAGGCGGCGCCGGTGTCCGCGCGCAGTACGACGTCCGGGTGCAGTACGGCCACCAGGGCCTCGAAGTCACCCGCGTGCGAGGCCGCCAGGAACGCCCTGACGACCTGCCGCTGGCGGCCCAGGTCGGCGTCCGGCACCGGGGCCGCCCCCTGCACCCGGCGCCGCGCCCGGCTGGCCAGCTGCCGCGTCGCCGTCGGCGTGCGCCCCACCATCGGGGCGATGTCCTCGAAGGGCACCGCGAACATGTCGTGCAGCACGAAGGCGAGCCGCTCGGCGGGTGACAGCGTCTCCAGTACGACCAGCAGCGCCAGCCCCACCGAGTCCGCCAGCAGTGCCGCCTGCTCCGGGTCGCCGGCCGCGTCCGGCGGGCTCACCACCGGGTCGGGCACCCGTACGTCGTCCAGCGGCGACTCGCCCCGGGAGGTCCGCGAGCGCAGCATGTCCAGGCACACCCGGCCCACCACGGTCGTCAGCCAGCCGCCCAGGTTCTCGATCCCGTCCGCCCCGGCCCGGTTCAGCCGCAGCCACGCCTCCTGCACGGCGTCGTCCGCCTCGGTCAGCGACCCGAGCATGCGGTACGCCACCGCCCGCAGGTGCGCGCGGTTGTCCTCGAACCGCTCCGCCAGGAACTCCTCGTCGTCCATCGGTCCCATTCCCTCGTCGCGTTCCCTCGGCGCACTGACGAACCGGACGCGTCCAATGTGACAGAGGGGTCCGACAGGGCGGGGCGCCGCGACGAAGGGGCGGGGCTGCGTCGGCCGCCGGATCACCAGCCGGCGAACAGCCGCCCGCGGTGCGAGGCGCGCCGCGCGCTGTTGAGCAGCGCCTGGATCTGGCTCCCCGCCTGGTCCGCGGCCTCCAGCCGGGACGGGAAGGGCAGCCGGGCGTCGGTGTGGCCGTTTCCGTACTCCACGCGCAGCGTGATCCCGTAACGGTCGACCGCCACGGGCAGGACCCTCCGAGCGCCGGCGACGGGGGCCGGCCGCACCAGCCGCAGGAGCAGCGGCACCAGCTCCGCGTGGTCGTCCACCAGGTGCGTCAGCATCCCCGCCTCGGTCGTCGCCAGCGGGTCGGCCTCCGCCGTCGTCAGTTCCGCCAGGCCCACGGAGGCGGTGCCCTCCGCCGTCTCCAGCGTCGCGTGCGCGAACTGCACGCACTGGCTGTCCGGGGCGTCCGCCCGGTACGGCGCGGCCGTCCGGCCCGTGACCGTCACGCGGGCCCGCACCCGGTTCCGTACCGGGGTGGGGGCGACGTCGGTGAACTCCAGCGAGATCGGCGTGCCCTCGGGGTCGAAGGCCGTCTCCAGGGGGTGCAGGTGGACGTGGCCGGCGAGTGCCCGCGCGGTCAGCCGGGTCACCTCCGTGCGTTCGCGGTCGGTGACCACGGTCATGGAGTGGGCCGAGGCGAGGACGGACCGGATGCGTTCGGCGTGCGTCGGCCGGGCGGGAGCGAGGGGGGCGGTGGTCTTGCTGCGCATCCGGATCTCCGCGGTGGTTAGGTTAGGTTTGCCTAACCTAACCATATGTGCCCGGGTGTCGCCATCCCCGAGGTACGCGCCCTGGCCGCGGCGCGGACCGCGGGCTGCGGCAGGATGTGCGCCGGTCCCCGGAGAGGACGGGGGCCCAAATGGACGCTGTGGAGGGCGCATTGACGGCACAGAGCGAAACCCTGGCACGGACGGTCGTGGACAGCGTCATACCGATGTTCCCGGCGGTGTCCCCGGACGGCCGCACGGTCGTCCACACGGCCCGGCCCCTTGCCAGGGCGGACCGTCCGGCCAGCACCCTGTGGGCGGCACCCGCCGACGGCGGCGCCCCGGCACGGCAGCTGACCGACGGCACGACCTGGATCGGCGCCCCGCGCTGGACCCCGGACTCGGCGGCCGTCCTGTTCACCACCGCCGGGCAACTGCACCGCGTACGCCTCGCCGAGGACGGCGGACCGGACGGCCCCGCCGAGGCGCTCACCGCCTGGCCCGGCGGCATCGCGGACCACCTGCCGCTCGCCGACGGCCGCACCGTCGCCCTGATCGCCGCCGACGAACCCGACGGGGCCGAGGACGACGACGTGATGGTGTGGACCGAGCGGACGGGCCCCGAGCCCTCCGCCCGCCTGCGCCTGCTCGACCTCGACAGCGGCGCCGTCCGCACCGTCGGCGCCCTCGGCGACCGGCACGTCGTCGAGGTGGCCGAGCGTCCGGACGGCGGCATGCTGGCCGTCCTCACCTGGGACTGCGCGGAGGAGGACCCCGGCGCACTGACCGCACGGCTCCATCTCGTCGACACCGCCGCCGGCGCCGTCCACGACCTCGGCCCCGCCGGGCACGCGGCACGCTCCCCGGTCTGGTGGCGTGCCGAGGACGGCTGGCACCTCGCCCACCTGGCCACCACCCCGCCCGGGCTGGTCGGCTCCCCGGCCGTCCTGGACCGCGCGGTCCCCGACGACCCGGGGCACCAGGCACCGCCCGAGGCACGCGACCTGACCGCCGGCATGACCGTCTGCCCCAGAGAACTCCTCCAGGTCGAAGCCGGCCCGCCCCTGGCCGTCTTCGCCGACGGCCTGGACACCGCGCTGTTCCGGCTGGACCCCGGCGACCGGCGCTTCCGCCGCCTGCACTCCCGCCCGGGCATCGTCCACGCGCTCACCGCGAGCCGCACGGGCGGGACGTTCGCCGTGCTCGCGGGCACCGCGTACGAGCCCAAGGACGTCCACGCCGGACCGCCCGACGGCCCGCTCACCCGGATCAGCGACACCCGCCCCGAGCTCCGCGACATCCCCTGGGGCAGCCAAGAACGCCTCTCCTACAAGGCCTCCGACGGGCTCGCCCTCGACGGCCTGCTCCTCCTGCCGCCCGGCCGCACCCGCGCGGACGGCCCCTTCCCGATGATCACCATCGCGCACGGCGGCCCGTACGGGCGCTACACCGACGAATGGCAGTTCCACATCGACCTGCCCCCCGGCCAGCTCTTCGCCACCGCCGGTTACGCCGTCTTCCTCCCCAACCCCCGCGGCGGGGAGGGCCACGGCCACGCCTTCGCGGCCACCGCGGTGGACGGAGCCGTCGGCGGCGCCGAATGGACCGACATCACCGAGGGCATCGACCTCCTCGTCGCCCAGGGCGTCGCCGACCCCGACCGCCTCGGCATCGGCGGCTGGAGCCACGGCGGCTACCTGGCCGCCTGGGCCGTCACGCAGACCGACCGCTTCACGGCCGCGATCGTCGGCGCCGGCATCAGCGACTGGGGGATGCTGGGCGCGACCGGCGAGCAGGGACCCGTCCTCGAGTCGGCGGGCAGCGGCAGCATCGGCTGGGAGGGCCCCGGGCCCCACGTCCACGACCGGGTCAGCCCGATCTCGTACGTCTCCCGCATCCGTACCCCGGTCCTGATCCTCCACGGCGAGGACGACACCAATGTGCCCGTCTCCCAGGGCGCCTTCCTCCACCGCGCCCTGCGCCACCACGGGGTTCCGCACGAGTTCGTCGTCTACCCCGGCGAGGGCCACATGATCGGCGGACGCGGCCACCTGCTGGACCTGCTGCGCCGCACCCTGGCCTGGTACGACCGCTGGCTCACCCCGCGGCCCTGACCTGTGCCGTCGCTACCGCCCCGCCCCGTACTCCTCGGGGCAGGGCGGGAGCACGTCGAGGAACTCCTCCGTGGTGAGGATGGCGTGGGCGTAGACCGGCGCGTTCACCTCGAAGGTCGCCTCCATCTCCGCCGGGCTGAAGGCGGCGATCGCGTCCCGCACCAGGGTCACGTGGTAGCCGAGCTCCTGGCCGAAGCGCGCCGTGGTGTCGATGCAGGTGTTGGCCCGCATGCCGATCAGCACGATGCGCGACACCCGGTGCTGCTTCAGCTGGAAGTCCAGGTCCGTGTTGGCGAAGCCGCTCGACGACCAGTGCTCGTGCACCCGGATCTCGCCGTCGACCGGCTCGAAGTCGGGATGGAACTCACCGCCCCAGGAGTCCCGCGCGAAGATCTGGCCCTTGACGCTCGCCTCCTGCGCGGGGGAGAGGTGCTCCCAGTCCTGGTAGTCCCCGGGGGCCGTGCGGCGGTGCGCGACGAAGAACGTCCGGATACCGCGGGCCCGGGTGGCCGCGAGCACCTGCCGCATGTGGTCGAGCAGCCCCACCTGCTCGGCCACCGTTTTCGCGCGTGGCCACAGCTTTCCGCCGTCCGACAGGAAGTCGTTGTACGGGTCGATCAGCAAGAGTCCGGTGTTCGCGCTGGAGTATCCCACTGCTTCCATGTACCGATTCTCGTCCGGGACCCGAAGGCTCACCTGCGCAGCAGGTCAGAGCCGGTGCGGGCGGTCAAGCCACGAAAGGACGGGACATGACCCGCGGCGTGCTCCGGTGTTCCCTGGCGGAGAGAGTTTTGCGAATGCCCCACTGCCGAAACGCCCGTGAAACATCGAGCCGTTCCGGAATCCCGGCGCCGGTTCACCCCTCCCGGCAAGGGCGCACATAATGGGATGGGAGGGCGCACGGGAATCCACCTCAATTCCCGATGCCCTACGTCTGGGGAGAGTGCCGTGAGTTCCATACCTCCTCCGCCCGATCGCCCCGCCGGCCCTCCGTCCGGACCGCTGTCCGGCCGGCCGTCGGGAGAGCACCCGCCGGTGACACCGGGCCCCCCGCCCCCACCGGCGGCGCCACCTCCCGGCCCACCCCCACCGCCCGGACCACCGGGTCCCCCGGGCCCGCCGAGCGGCACGGGGCGCGGCGGCGAGCCAGGAGAGCCCGGCCGCCACCGCGGACCCCCCGCCCCGTGGTGGCGGGCCCGCCGCACCCTCGTCACCGCGGGCACCGCGATGGTCGTGGCGGTCGCGGTGATCTTCGCCTTCTCGTTCCTCGGCGGCACCAAGGGCGGCGGCGAGATCTTCCTCCAGAACGCCTCAGCGGCGGGCCCCGACCCCTTCACCCCCTCCACGGCGGGCGAGTCGGGAACCGCGGTCACCCCGACCATCACCCCCAACGAGTCCTCGGCCCCCGGCGGCACCCTCAAGGTCAGCGGCGCCCACCCGGGGCTCTACAGCGGCAAGCAGAACAAGGCCGCGTGCGACGTCGAGAAGCAGATCACGTACCTCACCGGCGCCCCGGCCCGCGGCAAGGCCTTCGCCGAGACCCTCAAGGTCGGGCAGCAGGACCTCCCCGCGCGTCTGCGCGCGCTGACGCCCGTTCAGCTGAACTGGGACACCCGTGTCACCAGCCACGGCTTCAAGGACGGCAAGGTCACCGACTACCAGGCGATCCTCCAGGCCGGCACCCCCGTCATGGTCGACGACCGTGGCGTGCCGGTCGTCCGCTGCACCTGCGGCAACCCGCTGAGCGCACCCGACGCCGTGGGCGGCACGCCGACGTACAGCGGCCGGCAGTGGGAGACCTTCCGTGCGGCGGGCCTGGTGGCGGTCGTCCCGTCCGACAAGCCGATGAAGACGCTGACGCTCTACGACCAGGACAGCAAGCGCTGGTTCGAGCGCCCCAGCGGCAAGGTCGAGGGCAAGCGCGACCACAAGGTCGAACCCCCCGAGGGCCGGCCGTCCGACTCCTCGGTGCCGGTCCTGCCGTCGCCCTCCACGGGCTCGCAGCTGGAACCGCCGGGGACGACGATGCCGCCGCCGGGCGAGGAGAAGAAGCAGGAGGAGCAGCCGAAGGAGGAGCCCAAGTCGCCCGGAACGCAGGAGCAGTCGCCGGAGAAGGGCAAGGAGGAGTCCCCGAGGAGCGAGGAGCCGAAGAAGGAGGATTCGCCGAAGGGCGAGGAGCCGGAGAAGGAGGAATCGCCGAAGCAGGAGGAGCCGAAGTCCCCGGGCACGCAGGAGGAGTCCCCGAAGCAGGAGCAGCCGAAGTCCCCGGAGCAGCCGGAACAGCCGGAGCAGCCGAAGACGCCCGAGCAGCCGAAGCCCCCGGAGCAGCCCGAGAAGCCACCCTCCGAGCCCCCGCAGCAGGAGCCCGTACAGCCCGAACAGCCGCCGGCCCAGCCCAAGTCCTCCGGCGGCGACACCGGCGACCAGCCCCGGCAGCAGCCTCCCGCCCAGCCCAAGTCCCCCGTCGAACCGGACCCCATGTCCCCTTGACGCCCCGCCACCGACCGGCCCCGCCCCCACCCGGGGACGGGGCCGCTGTCGGACCCGCCTGCCACCATCGCCGCATGCTGTACGACACCGTGCCGGCCGAGGCCCGCAGGAACGACGCGCTCGACGACGTACGATCCGAAGCCCTCGTCCGCGCCCGCTGGCTCCTCGACCTCCTCGACCGCGGCCGCGCGGAGTTCCGGCTCGCCTTCGGTCCCCACAGGGGGGAGTACCGGCGGCTGGAGGAGCTGCACGCGGGGGTCCGGGCCGAGATCGACCAGGGCCTCGCGACCCGGGCCGGCGACGACCTGCGCGCCGCCGCCCTGTCCCTTCTGCTGGTGGCCCACCCCGACGGCTCCGGCGTGTGGCACTACCGCGACCGGGTCGCGTCCCTCATATCCCGCCAGCGCGGATGGACGTCCGACGAGGTCGCGGTCATGCTGCTGCGCGTCGGCGAGTACCGCACAGGCCACTGGCTCACGGAAGCCTTGAGCGCGGTGCTCGACGCCGTCGACCGGCTCGACACCGACGGCCGCCGCGCGGTCACCCCCCACCTCCGCCAGGCGTACCGAAGGCTCATGGCCGCAGAAGTCGGCGCGGACGTGCGCGGACGGCTCGGCCGGCGCCTGCGCGCACTGCTGCCGGACGACGCCGCCGCCGGCATGCCGGACGAGCTGATCCCCGGGGACGCCCTGTGGGCCACCGCGCTGCGTGAGCACGCCGACACCGCCCCCACGCCCGAACTGGCCGACCTCGTCCGGCACCTGGCGAGCCTGTCGGGGCCGCGCCCGTCGCAGCGCTGGCGACGGACCTGCCTGGCCTTGAGCGACGCGGCATCGGCGCGCGGCACGACGGCGGAGATGCTGCGGGCACTCGCCGAGGACGCCCCGCTGTGCAGCAGGACGGACGGGGCGCCCACCCCCTGGCACGGGGACGGCTTCCACCTCCACTACGTCGTCGGGCAGAACGACGGCGACCTCGCGCGCGGCGTCGTCTGGGCCGCCTCGCTCACCGCCGGCCCGGCCACGGCCGGCCACCTCACCGCACTCGCCCTGCGCACCGGCGGACCTGGATCCGACGTGATCGAGGACCTCAAGCTCGCGGGAGCGGCGATCAACGCGCTCGCCGGGATCGACGACCCCGCCGCGCTGGAAGCCCTGTGGCGGCTGAAGACGAAGCTCAAGCACCGGGCGCTCCTCAAGCAGCTCGCCACCGCCCTGGCGACGGCCGCCGAACGGCAGGGCATCACTCCGGGACAGCTGATCGAGCGCAGCGTGCCCGGGCACGGCCTGGCCCCGGACGGCACCCTCGTCCGCGAACTGGCCGGCCACCGCGCCCGGGTGGCGATCGAGGACGCCGTCACCGTACGGCTCACCTTCACCGGCCCGGACGGACGGACGTCCCGTACGGCCCCCGCCGCGGTCAGGGCCCGGTGCGCGGACGAACTCGACGAGCTCAAGCTCCTGGCCAGGCAGGTGCGGGCCACGCTGTCGGGGGAGCGGGCCCGCCTCGAAGCGCTGATGTCGGCCGGGCGCACCTGGCCGTACGAGGAATGGCGCCGCCACTACCGCGACCACCCCGTGACCGGCGTCCTCACCCGGGGCCTGATCTGGGAGGCACGGGACACCGAGGGCGACTGGCACGCCGTGGCACCCATGAGCGAGCCACCGGGCGAGCCCTCGGACATCCGGCTGTGGCACCCGATCCACGCCGCGCCCGACGCCATCGGGACCTGGCGCGCCCATGTGGTCGCCGCCGGGCTGCGGCAGCCGTTCAAGCAGGCGTTCCGGGAGATCTACCTGCCGACCCCGGCGGAGGAGGAGAGCGGCGTCTACTCCAACCGCTTCGCCGCGCACATCGTGGACTACCCCCGGCTGTACGCCCTGTTCAAGGAACGCGGCTGGCAGGCCGACTTCCTCGGGAACCACTACGGCGGCCACGACGGCCTGGCCCGCGGCGAGTTCGGCGACGGCGGGTGGCGCGCGTGCCTCCACCACGAGCCGGCCGGCTTCGACGCCGGCGATGCCCCGGACCACGCCGCGACCGACCAGGTCAGGTTCGAGCGCCGCGACGGCCGGCGCTGGCGCGAGGTCCCGCTGGCCGAAGTGCCGCCCCTGGTCTTCAGCGAGGCGATGCGCGACGTGGACCTCTTCGTGGGCGTCACCTCGATCGCGGCCGACCCGACGTGGACCGACCGGGGGGAGGACCGGTACGACGCGTACTGGCGGTCCGCGTCCTTCGGGGAGCTGACGGCGAACGCGGAGATCCGCCGCGAGGCCCTGCACCGCATCGTGCCGCGTCTGAGGATCGCGGACCGCTGCACTTTGGAGGGCCGCTACCTGACGGTCCGCGGGGACCTCACGACGTACCGGATCCACCTGGGCTCCGCGAACGTGCTGATGGCACCCGACGACGCGTACCTCTGCATCGTCCCCGCCCGTCGCAAGGCCGACCGAGGGGTCTTCCTCCCCTTCGAGGACGACCGGCTGGCGCTGATCCTGTCCAAGGCGGCGCTGCTCGCGGCGGATTCCCGGATCACCGACCCGGCGATCCGCCGCCAGATCGAGAGAGCCGCCCGATGACCACGGTGACGTTCCAGGACGAGACGGCCGGGGGCGAGCCCCGCACGGCACTGGAGGTCGGCGGCCTCCCGGACCGCATGACCGCCCGCGACCTCCTCCACCTCCGCGTCCGCGAAGAGGTGACGCGCCACAACGCGGACCCCACCGCCACCCCCCTCGACCGGCCCACGGAAGCCGCCCGTGCGGAACACGCCTTCCTGTCGAACGCCTTCTTCATCCTGACCCCCACCCACCAGGTCACCGAGCTGGACGAAGTCATCGACCTCACGACAACCCCGACCCTGACCTTCCTCCGCCTCGTCCCGCTGGCCGGGGGCTGACCCGGCCGCCGGAGGGAGCTCGCGTCCAGCGCCCGCAAGCGGCCGTCCAAGCCCCGGAGCGGCCCCGGTCGCGGTGGGTCAGAAGGGGTAATACGCTCACAAAGGTGAGGCCGCACCGGAGCCGAGAACCGATGCACACAGGCGTTCGCACCTCGCACACCCTGCGTCTCGCGTACGCCCTCATCAGCGCACTGACGACGCTGTGCTGGCTGGTTCTGCCCGCCGCAGACGCCCGGGCCGACGACCCGATCGTGCTGTCGCGGACCGGCCAGATCACCGACAAGGTGGACGCGCTCGGCGACCGCGAGGGCGCCGTCTCGACGACCCTGAAAGATCTCGACAACGCGCACCGCGTCCAGCTCTACGTCGCCTACGTACGCGACTTCTCCGGCCGATCCGCCCAGAACTGGGCCGACGCGACCGCCGAGCGCAACGGCCTCGGACTGGACGACGTACTGCTGGCCGTCGCCACCCACGACCGGCAGTACGCGTACTCCGTGGACCAGGACTCGCGGCTGACCGACGCCCAACTGCGAGACGTCGCGCAGACCGCGGTCGAACCGGCGCTGCGGCAGAACGACTGGGCGGGGGCGGCCATCGGCGCGGCGGACGGCATCGGCGCGGTCCTCGCGGGCAGTCCCGTGCCCACGCCGGCGATCACCCCGGGCGCGGCCGACCCGGGTGGGGCCGGCGGCTTCAGGGTCACGGGTGGTGAACTCGTCCTGCCCGTCGTGGTGCTCGGAGCCCTGCTCGCCTTCGCCTGGTACGCGTACGCGCGGCGCAGGCAGCGCCCTGAAACCCGTACCACCCGGGGCGGGGGAGGCTGGGGCGGGCGGGCGGAGCAGGCCGTGCCCCTGCCCGAACTCGACCGCCGGGCCCGGGAACTGCTCGTCCAGACGGACGACGCGGTGCGCACCAGCAGCGAAGAACTCGGTTTCGCCACGGCCCAGTTCGGCGAGGAGGCGGCCGCGCCCTTCGAGGAGGCGCTCGGGTACGCGGAGTCGGAACTCACGGCGGCCTTCCGGCTTCGCCAGCAGCTCGACGACGCGATTCCGGAGGACGACGCGGCCAAGCGCCGCATGCTGGACGAGATCATCGCGCGCTGTACCGAGGCCGATCGCCGGCTCGACGCGGAGGCCGAGGGCTTCGACCGGCTGCGCGCGCTGGAGCAGAACGCGCCCCAGGCGCTGGAGCACGCCGAGGCGAAGCTGCGGGACGTCACCGGCCGCACCGACACCGCGCAGGCCACGCTCACCGCGCTCGGCACGCGGTACGCGCCCACCGCGGTCCAGCCCGTCACCGGCCATGTCGAGCAGGCCAGGGACCGGCTCGTGTTCGCCGCGACCCACCTCGGCCAGGCTCGCGAGGCCGTCGGGGCGGGCGCGGGCGGCACGGCCGCGGTGCATCTGCGGGCCGCCGAGGGCGCCATCGACCAGGCGGGCACATTCGTGGACGCCGTCGGCCGGCTGGCGAAGGAGCTCGCGGAGGCGGCGGGCAAGCTGCCCGGCGCGCTGACGGAGACCGAGACCGACCTCGCGGAGGCGCGGGGCATGCTCGCGGGCACCCCCGAGGGCATCTCCACAGCCGACCTGCACGGCCGCATCGCCCGCGCCGAATCGGTCGTCGGCGAGGTGCGGACGCGGATCGCCACGGGATCGTACGACCCGATCGAGGTGCTGCGCCGCGTGGAGGAGGCCGACGCGAGCCTGGAGGACGCCCTCGCAGGAGCGCGCGCGCACGAGGTGAGCAACCAGAAGGCCCGGGCCCTGCTCGACCAGGCCCTGCTCACCGCGCGCAGCGCGGTGAGCGCGGCGTCGGACTTCGTCACGACCCACCGGGCGGCGGTGGGCAGCGAGGCCAGGACGCGTCTGGCCGAGGCACAGCGCCACCTCGAACTGGCGCAGGGCTCCGCGGATCCCGCCGCGGCGCTCACGGAAGCGCAGCGGGCGGACGCACTGGCCAGGGCGGCGCAGCAGCTGGCCGAGGGGGATGTGGGCAGGTACGGCAGTCCGTACGGCGATGCCATGGGCGGCCGCCGCGGGGGCGGCGGCATGGGCGGTGCGGTACTCGGCGGCATCCTGCTCGGGGAGATCTTCGGCGGTATGGGCCGCGGGGCCGGCGGGGGCATGTTCGGCGGCGGACGCAGCGGTGGCTTCGGCGGCGGGTTCGGCGGGGGCGGCCCCGGCAGCTTCGGCGGTGGGGGGACGCGCGGGCGGAGGGGTGGTGGCGGCAGGTTCTGAGCGGCAACTCGGGGAAGCGAGAGCGAGAGGTTGGCCCCATGACCAAGCAGACGATCCTCGGCCGCGTCGCGCAGCTGGCGAAGGCGAACATCAACGCCCTGCTGGACCAGGCGGAAGACCCGCAGAAGATGCTCGACCAGCTGATCCGCGACTACGGCAACAACATCAGCGAGGCCGAGCAGGCGGTCGCCACCACCATTGGCAATCTGCGCCTCTTGGAGCAGGACCATCGGGAGGACGTGGAGGCGGCCGGCGAGTGGGGCATCAAGGCGCTGGCCGCCAGCAGGAAGGCCGACGAGCTGCGGGCCGCCGGTTCCGGGGCCGAGGCGGACGCGTTCGACCGCCTCGCCAAGGTGGCGCTGCAGCGGCAGCTCCAGGCCGGGCGCGAGGCGAAGGACGCCGAGCCGACGATCGCGACGCAGGGGGAGGTCGTCGACAAACTGAAGACCGGCCTCGACCAGATGAAGGTCAAGCTGACGGAACTCCACTCGAGGCGCGACCAGTTGGTGGCCCGCGCCAAGACGGCCCAGGCGCAGAGCCAGATGCTGGACGCGGCGGAGAACATCAATGTGCTCGACCCGACCACGGAGTTGAGCCGCTTCGAGGAGATAGTGCGCCGCGAGGAGGCGAGGGCACTGGGCAAGCAGGAGCTTGCCGACTCGTCACTGGAGGCACAGTTCGAGCGACTCGACAGCATGGGCGACGCGGCGGAGATCGAGGCCAGGTTGGCCGCACTGAAGGCCCACGCCTGACCAGCACCCCCGCCGCGGGCACCCGCGGGTGGGCGGCAGCCGTCGCCCTGGGGCTGCCGCGGGGCCCATGATGCAGGTCGGGTGGTCGCCGGCCGCCGCACGCGACGCGAGCCGGCGGTTGCCGGCTGCTCTGAACACGAGGCCCGCCGGGCATGCGGGCTCCCGCGCAGCTCCGGCAGGATTCGAACCCGCGCACACGGCTCCGGAGGCCTCGTGCATTGCCCAGTTCTCCGCAGTTCAGCGTGTCCTACAGCCTCTGTCGCGAGATGCCTGTCCACAAATTGGCCATGAGCTGAGGAGTCAGTCACTCAGGCTGGATCTCTTCTGGCGCCTGTTGGTTTCCCGTGCGTTCAGTGCGTGCTCGATGCAGGCGGTCAGCATGTACGAGGTCGCTTCAAACTCCCAGGCGAAAATCCTCGATCTTCTGACGGATCACCTCGCTCGGATCGTTTCCGAAAGACTTAACGGCTAGCATCTGGACGACGTCGGCATCAGTAAGAGTCACGATCATCTTGTCATGTTGCATCCATTGACTCTTAATGGCGTGGACTGCTGACTCTTGTGGATCCACACGCGTCACGATTAGGGCAAATAGCCCGGTTCCATGTTTGGAGAGATAGTTCGCAACTTGAAGCACCTCTCGCTTTTCGATCCCGTGAGTGAAATTCTTGGCGTCTGTCACTACGTAGTCTGCGAAGTACTTGTCTCTGATGAATTTCCAGAACCCAGTCTCGGCGTAATTGGGAAGAATGAAGTCTCGCCGGTTCATCTCGGCGTCGTCCAAGCTCTCCCATGCTGGCGACTCCAAAGGAGGACAGAAGAGATATTCTGCAATGTCTCGACAAAGTCGCTGATAGGCCGACCAGGAACCCCGACCGGCTGGCATATTTGTGAGTTTGGCAGTCAATTCGAGGGCCTCACTCTCCGGAGCGGCATCGAAGTATTCTGGGTCTAGGAATTTGGATGCCTCGTCTCGCAGGCCCGCGGCTACCGACCTCTGAGCGAGCCATTTTCCGTCCCATATTTCGACCCCACTTTTCGTGAATAGCTCCGCGCTCGTGGTCGCCAAGATTCCAGGCGCTGCCACAGCGAGCCGCTGCGTGCGATCTCGATACTCCGCCATTGTCCGGGTAAGTTCGCCGTAATGCTGTAGCTGGTTTACTGCGTCTTCAATGCGGAGGTTCGTCTGCGGTGAAACGCGTTTTGCTTCAACGACGATCACAGAGTCCTGTGACTCTGCGATGATGTCCGCACGGGCACCCGGGCCCAGTAGAACATCCTGTGACACGTTCCAGTATCCCGACTTATTGAGGAGTCGCACAAGAAAACTGGTGAATTCAAGTTCGCTGAAATCATCGACTCCACCTGCAACTCGGAATTCAAGTCGCTCCAGCCAGGTCACCGCATGCGCCTTCCCGCCGCTGAACTCGGATGACCTGAGGGCACGTCCCTGATCCCACCTGTGGGCCGCACCTGCGATTGCCTTGGCGTCGTACTCCCTGCCCTCGTACTCGAGAACGTAAGTACGTGCCTTGCCGAAGCCGTACTTTGACAGGAAGGCTTCGCGCCCCAACTTGTCATATTCTGCGATGGCCTTCAGTACCGACTGCCGTGTGATCGCTCCTTTGCGCATGGCTGCAGAGTACGGCTGGGGACTGACAGAGGGTGGGCGGTTCAATCGCTCACCCAGGGCTGGGATACCCAAGCAGGCTCCGCTCGGTCGGCCTGACCCTCAGCCACCATCGTGGCACGCGGGACCCGTCCGCAGGCGGTCGCTTCTCTAGCCTTGTCGTAGCTGCCAGAGCAGTGCTGTCCGCGGTGCCACGATCCTTGGGCCGTGGCGCGCAGGAGCTACTCGAGCAGGATTTCTTCCGGGCGTCGGTTCGTGACCGAAGTCTCCCGTTGGGTCAGTATGTGCTCGATACAGGCTATGAGGTCTCCGCCGTGGTCATCGCGGGCCATGCTTCTGAGCTCCCGAGCCAGGTTCAACCCGTTGATCAAGACTATCGGGTACTGGTCTTCGACCATTTCTGTCTGTGCAGGCACGGAGTACGCCCCGGTTGTGACGTACACACCGATCCAGCCGCGGCGTAGCCGGGCCACGACGCGAGCGATCTGCTCGGCAGTGACCAGGTTGTCGAGTTTGACGCACTTGGCCTGCCCGAGGACGACGAGACTTGTGCCGGCAAGTCCGCTGCCGATGTCTAGGCGGCCTACGAAGTCGGCCCCTCCATCGCCGGATCGACGGGTCAGCCATCCCTCGACGTAGCTGCTCCCGGCTCCACGCAGCACACGCGCTGCGACCGCGGAGGCGACCGCCTCGAAGTCGTGCTTACGTCCGTCGAAGTGCTTGTAGATCTGCTCCAGGTCCTTGGCCTCGACGGTTCCCGGCGTGGGTCGCTGATCGGGCACCTTGGTCACCTTGGCCCGGGCGACCCGCCGGCGGAGCCTGGGTAAAGCTGAGTTACCGTGGTTGACCCACTCTCGCCAAGCCTGCGGGGCGAGTTCGAGTGATTGCGCGTCGGCCACGGTCTGGTCCCTGCGGGAGTCGATCCATGCCCAGGCGACTTTGTCGTCCTCGGCGGTGAGATCGATGAGGGCGATGTCGTAGACGTAGTTCGTGAACGTGGTGTGATCGCTGCCGCCCCACTGCACCAGACGCTCGGCCCGCTCGATCACGCCCAGTCCGCAGAACTCGACGTGGCCCTTGACCTTTCCGCTGCGCGAGACTGCGCGGAACAACAACAGCGGGACGGCAGTTGCCCGCTCCTCCGGTGTATGCCCCTGGTGTCTGGTGAACGCATCGAGCAGGGCCGCATTGCCGATGGTCTTGCCAGGCGCGACGGTGGTGCTGGCCTTGTGGTCACCGAAGTAGCGGACGTGCCCGTTGTCCATGTCGAAGACGTCGTGCCAAGGCGTCTGCTCGCTGCCAGCCTTCCAGGGACTCGATCGAACGAGAATCACCGGCCGGCGCTCACCGTCGGGATTTAGCACCTTCGCCATGCCGTTGATCCCGGCCTCCAGCAAGGCTCGGGCGCGCTCAGGCGAGTGAGTCACGTGGTGGAAGTTGGGGTACCCCTCGAGCATCGCTGGCTTCGGGTCCTTGCCGGTCGCGTAGCGATAGACCTGGCCAACACGCAACTGACCACCCATGTGCACCCCAAAGCAGAACTGGCCTGACGATCTCCATGACAGTAGTAGCCAGCACAGACAGGCGCCTAGGGCTTCATGAGAGACCTCAACCGCATCCCCTTACGTCAGGCCAGGCGCAGGGAACCGTCGTTCTTGCGTACTGCCGGCCAACTCAGCCGGAGACGTTCACGCCGTCCGCGACATGCCCTCGAGAGGTCGCGCACCTTCGGTGTCCGATGGGAACGATGCCCGTCCTGCAGTGCCGTGCGGGGCGGATCGCCTGGCCGTGTCATGACCTAGCTGCTGGTTTGTGTAGCAGGCTTACCCCGAGCTGGACTTGATCCTATAGTTAGCCGAGCAGGTCATCCCGGTTTGCCACATCCGTGTGAATATCGACCCTCTGAAAGGTCAAAATGCAGGGCGACGATAAGGTTTTGGATAGGTTCAAGCGTGCGCAAGAGAGTCTCGTGCTTCAGTCATCCGATCTTCCCTTGCAGACTATCTCTGCGATGGTTCTGGCCGAAGCAATCGACATCAAGCCTGCATATCAGCGGAGGGAGCGCTGGAGCGTCGAGAAGCAGTCGGCATTGATTGAGTCTTTCCTTCTCAACATCCCGATCCCGCCGGTGTATCTGTCCGAGGAAGACTACGGCCGGTACAGCGTAATCGACGGAAAGCAAAGAATTACGGCTATTCATAAATTTCTAACCGGAAAGCTTAGCCTTAAGGGCGTCGTGGAGTTGCCAGAACTGAATGGACGCACGTTCGACCAGATTCCGGCGGCGCTTAAGCAGACACTCACGGTTAGGCCGTACCTTCGTGTTGTTACGCTATTGAAGCAGAGTGATCCGGAGCTTAAGTATGAAGTCTTCACTCGGCTGAATTCTGGGGGAGAGCGGCTTGAGGCTCAAGAAGTGCGTAACGTGGCCTTCCGGGGGCCCCTCAATGATCTGATCTACGAGCTGGCTGACATGCCTTTCCTTCGGCAACAACTGAAGATCACTTCACAGAAGTCGGCTGCATATGCAGACATGACCGATGCGGAGTATGTCCTGCGCTTCTTTGCGCTGGCTAATGGTTGGCGTGACTTTTCTGGAAGTCTCTCCCGTTCCATGGATGAGTTTATGATTCGGAATATGAACAACGGGGAAGATTTTCGGGAGCACTTGCGAGACCGCTTCGTGGAGGCTCTCGACACGTGTCGGAGAATCTGGGGGAAGAACGCCTACCGTCGTCCTACGGGGCCCGACGTTTGGCGTGATCAAACCCTCGCAGGTATGTACGACGCTCAGATGGTCGCTGTCTCCATGCTCGACGACGGGGAGCGAATGCACGCCATTAGGAACGCGGCAGCAATTGCTGAGCGGACCCAACGTGAATTCTTGGCCGATGCCCAGTTTGAAAAATCTGTGCGGGTTGCCACGAATACGCCCAGTAGTGTTATTTACCGAATTCAGAAGGTGCACGGCATCCTCCTTGGCGGCGGCGAAGTATGACTATCTCGAGAGCGCGTGAGCGCTTCGTCGATCGGATGCATGCCCTAATTGCTGCGTCGCAAGAGAGCGCCTTGGTTCCGAAGGGTCCGATTTCTGGAGATCGTGATCCGTCAAGGCTCATGCGAAATGGTCTCGCTGTCGTCGCCTATTCCTCATTTGAGGACTTCTTTGCAACGCGCACGGGGGAAGTGTTGGGCTCTTTTGACGCCACTCGAGTGGCGTTCGATCAACTGCCTGAAAAGCTTAAAGAGGCTGCGACTATCGGGGCGGTACGCGCTCTCGGGTTTCGAATGAATTTTGAGACTGATGCGGCCACAAAGAGAGCCTACGTCCAGAGTAATGCTTCTGTCATTTCGACTACGGGGACGTCTGGTTACCAGTTCTCTCCGCTTTCCTTCATGCCATCTTCTTCGAACCTGAGTGATGAAGACATCGAGAAATGTTTGAAGGCTCTGCTCGTCGAAGGCCCTTGGATGGAGCTAGAGAAGATAACTTCAAGGATTGGTTATGGAATTGTCGGGTTGAGGCAGAGGCTGAAGCAGCTCGCGTCCCAACGTCACGAAGCAGCCCATGCGGCACATGCCGATATCAGTGTGGCAGACTTGAGGCAGTTCCCCCATGACCTGCTCGCCATATCTGCGGCGTTTGATGCTGCATTTTCTCGGGCGGTTGACGTTATTTTGCGTCGAGGTCACTCTTCAAACACGCAAACTAAGATCCCAGCTATTGCCGATAGTGTTGAGCTCCGATTCATCGACTACGACGGCAAGGTATATAGCGAGAAGCCGGCGGGCGGGGGCCGTGCGCGCAAACGATACGGAACAGCAGAGGAGGCTTGGAGAGGGGCCGTATCAAGGTCAATTCCCGGAAAGTCTCTCTTGGTTCTCCGGGATGAGCAGCAACGGCCTTTGGACTGGAGAATGGGATAGGAAGGGCAGGTGGTGGATTGACACACGATGCCTCTCGCTCAGGGCAAAACGCGATTATGCAAGGCTCGGGGCCTGGCGTGATGCAGCTCTAGGTCACACGCTTTCGCGAGTATCCCGGCCATCATGTGGCTGGTCCAGTTGCTGTTGCCGCTTGCGTTGTTCCACGCGAAGGGCTTCGATTTCCTTAGTGAGTCGCAGAAGATTTGCCTCCTCTGCAGCGCCATCGTATGGGGAGACGCCGAGTTCAAACGCGGTTATGTGTTGTTCAATAGAGTCTGCGGTTTGCTGTAGATAAAAGCCCCGCTCCTTGTACTTGAAATATCCGGTGAATCCCGCCGAGATGCCTACGGAAAAACTGAGTCCTACGGTGATCCACTTGAGAGTGGATGGAGTCTCCGCGACGCTGGCAGCTGTAGTGGTTCCCAGGGAGCCCATGATGATCACCGTCTGAAATCCGTTGTGAATTCTTCGATAGTGACGGCTCTCGCTACGAAGGTTATCCAGTTCGCGGGGGATATCTTCCTTGTAGCTGTATTGACGTTGACGGACAGGGAGAGCTAGTTCGGAGGCGTTCAAGCGCCGCGCTTCGAGTGCTAGCTCTAGGTCTAGCTGGAGTCGGCGGATAGACTTTTCGTACCTCTTCATCCCCCGAATCCCGGTCCGCGGGTTCACGGAAGACGCCAGCGACGCAAAACCAATCGCGCTCGCCACGGCGAATGGGATTGCAATCTGGTTGTAAGGGCGCATGTCGAAGTGGCGCCATGTAATAACAGTCAGCGTGAAAGATGAAATAACGCCGAAAATTACGGCGGATCCAAGGGTGGTGAGCATTCTTCGTGAGATTTTCCTGGCGCGTATTTCTTCCTCAAGGGAGAGAATGCGCTCATTGTGTTCCATGAGGAGTTCACGTGGCCCGCGCCCAACTCGCTGAGACAAGAGTCCCCCTGTATCCAGATCAGTCGTAGCCTGGCACTGTACAGAACCAACTTGTTCTGGGGGTAAGCATTGGGCGCGGTAGGGCGCAGACTGGCGCAGCATGCATCGTGACCTGCTGCAGTCACGACGCCGGCGTGGAGAGGCTTTGGGCTGGAGCTGCCATGGGGCGAGAGATCGGGGCCCTTACGCTGGCCGCGAATCGGGCTGGCTCCATGCCTGCCCGCAATAGCCCGATGTGGGCCCCGATCTTCGAGGCTCGCCCCATGGTGGCTGCCTAAAGCCTCGGAGCGCCAGCCGCCCCAGCCACCGTAGTTCTGACTCCATGCCCTCGGCCTACCTATACGGGCGCGCGGCGGTGGACGGCGCGCCGAGCGGGACGAAGGCAGGAGCGTGGGCGCGGCCCGACGTCGGCCGCGCGCCCGGCGGAGCGTGAGCGACGCCGGGTGCCTTGATGAAGTAGAGAAAGTCTTACCGCGCAGCATCGCTTCATGATCGTCTAGGGCAGTTGTCGAGCCGGTGGCCTAAAGGGGCAGGTCGTCGCTACAAGCCGGGCTGTTGGTCATCGATGGAGATCGCTTCATCCCACGGCGATCCATCTTGTTCCGTCGGCCGGGGCGGAAGTACGTCTGTGGGCCGCATGAGATCTTCGTAGGGCTCGCCCCAAGCCCTGAGAGCACTGATGGCGCTGAGTCGGTAGTACCGGGGGTGTTCGCAGGTCGCCAGCAGATCACGGGCGCGGATGGCCAGGGCGGGGCGGTGACCTGTCAGATCGGAGTGTTCGGAGAGGAAGATGGCCGTCATGAGGGCCGCGTGGCGCACGGCCGGCGTGGCGTCGTCCAGGAAGGGGGCGACTGCTTGGAAGAAGAGCGGTCGCAAAGTCCGTACCGCCTCGATCTCCGGTGAGACCTCGCCCCGCTTCAGTAGCTTGGCGTGCAACTCGTCGTCGGTGTCGTAGACCAGTGACGCCAGCCATTCGAGCAGTTCCACGCGGAGCAGGCTGCGCCGTTCCCCTCCGACTGGGTCGTCCCAGGAGTAGTAGGTGCCTTCGACCTCGGTGCTTGGGTCGGGAAGGATCGCGGCGATGAACAACGCCGCGGGCACCGTGGCCGGGGAGACGCCGTTTGAATGGCGCAGGCAATCGAAGTCCTTGTCCATGACGCGCGCGTGGACAACGGGATCGGTACCGCGCAGGGCCGCCAGCGAAGCGGGTACGTCGCCTGCGGGACCCCACAGGTGCTCCAGACTGGCCCAGTCGGTGTCGCGGAGGATCGATTCCGGCTTGGGCAGAGACCGCATCACCGCACTCCTGCCGTACCCGGGTGCGCATCGATCGCGTACCGCCCGCCCTGCTGCCAGGCCTGGCTTCTTCAAACTGCGAACTGTGTGGCGTGATTGTTATGTCGGACCTATGGGTCAGTTGTGACGTAGTGTGACTAATGAGGTCAACCGCTCCTTGACGGGCTGGTCGGCGAGGTGGAACCTGGCCGCCTCCCCCCACATTCCGTTTCACACCCCACAGGTGGTACGCCCATGCGCGCCCTTTCCACGGTAGGCGCGGCGACGGCGGCCCTGGCAGCATCCCTGCTGTTTGCGCCCGCCGCCCTCGCCCACAACGCCCCCGGCGACAACGGCAATGTGAAGATCCACGACGCGAAGACCGGCGAGGAGCTGCACAACAACGAGCCGCACGTCTGCACCTTCTACCTCGACGGCTTCCAGTTCGACGGTGCCCAGAAGGCCGACTGGTCCATCGAGCGGTGGTCGCCGACCGACGGCCAGAAGGGCGAGACGGTGAAGTCCGGCTCGCTCACCCTCGACGGCTCCGGCCACGAGCGCACCGAAAACCTCGCGCTCGCGGACGGCCACTACAAGCTCTTCTGGAACTTCAACGGAGAGCACGGCCGCGCCAAGCACAAGGTCTTCTGGGTCGACTGCAAGGACGAGGACAACGGGAGTGGCACCGGGCCGGGGCCCTCCGGCTCCGCGTCGCCGTCCGCCTCTGCCTCGGAAGGCGGTGAGCAGCCGAACGGCTCGCCCTCCGGCTCCGCGTCGCCGTCCGCCTCCGCTCCGGAAGGCGGTGAGCAGCCGAACGGCTCGCCCTCCGCGACCGTCGCCCCGTCCGCCTCCGACTCCTCCGGCACGGAGAGCGGCGGGCTTGCCGAGACCGGCGCCCAGGTCGGTGGCATCGCCTTCGCCGCGCTGCTGCTGCTGGGCGTGGGTGCCGCGCTCGTGCTGCGCCGCCGCAAGGGCGCCGCGCAGCACTGATCGACCGCGCATCGTCGTCACGCGGCGCCGGCCCCCGATCGGGTCCGGCGCCGCCGACGTCTGAGGCCGCCTCGGGGTCAGGGAACTCGAGGCGGGTGCCGCAGGGGTCCTCAGCGTAGAAGCGGCGATGGCTTGAGGGGCCCCGCTCCCAAACGATCTCGGTGCCGCGGGACTTCGGGGAGCGTCATCAGCGGTCGAGGGCTCGTCCATTCTGCGGACTGACATGGGCCGATGTCCCAAGATCCTGTCCACGTACTGTCCACAGACCTTGTCCTAGACCCGCTTTCGGCGGCGCACGGCTGCGCATACGCGAAGACCCCGCATCCAGCGTTCTGGCTGGTGGCGGGGTCTTTTGGCACCTCGTGCGAGGTGCCCCCGGCAGGATTCGAACCTGCGCACACGGCTCCGGAGGCCGTTGCTCTATCCCCTGAGCTACGGGGGCGTGTCGTCCACCGTGGCGGCGACGGGTGAAACCTTACCAGCCTGGAAGGGGTGTCCGTGTACAGGGTTTCCGGGGAGGTGGGTTGCGGGAGGGGGCGGGGCGAAGGGCGTGCCCCGAGCCGTGTGCCTGTGGCATAGCCCATGGCGGCGGGGCGTGTCCGGCACACCGCTGTGGCGTCCCCCGGTCGGGGAAGGAATGGGGAAAACGCGGACGCATCCGATCCGGCGCGCCTAGGCTCTGAATGTGCCGGGCGTGTCCGGCCGGGTGCTTGTCGTCGACGACAACAAGGTCATCCGGCAGCTGATCAGGGTCAACCTCGAGCTGGAGGGCTTCGAGGTCGTGACCGCGGCCGATGGTGCCGAGTGCCTGGACGTGGTGCAGCAGGTGCGCCCGGATGTGGTGACCCTCGACGTCGTCATGCCGCGCCTCGACGGGATATGGACGGCGGCCCGCCTCCGCTCCGACCCCCGCACCCGTGACGTGCGGATCGTCGTGGTCAGCGCCTGCACCCAGGCCGAGGTGGAGAGCGCCGTCGCCGCCGGGGTCGACGCCTTCCTCAGCAAGCCCTTCGAGCCCGTCGACCTGATCCGTGTCGTACGGCGGCTCGTCGGCGTCGACGCCGACACTCCACAAGAAGGCGCCTCGGCAGGCACCCCGGGCACCGCCTGACCGCGGGTGACCAGCGGTGAGCGGCGATGACCAAAGGGTGAAACCCGTTCGCGTCCGCACCCCCCTCCTCGCCTACGCTTGCGCTTGTGACCCCCGCTGAGCTCTCCCGCACCGTGCTCGCCACGGTCCGTCGTGCCGTCGAGGCCGACGAGCTCAGCCTCACGGGCCCGGTGCCCGAGCGGGTCGTCGTGCGCAGGCCGCCGCGCCCCGGGTGCGGGGACTACGCCACCAACGTGGCCCTGCAACTCGCCCCCCTGACCGGCGCCGCGCCGCTCGCCGTCGCCGACGTCATCGGCCGCCGGCTCGCCGCCGCCCCCGGCATCGCCCGGGTGGACGTCGCCGCACCCGGCTTCCTCAACATCACCCTCCAGGGGGAGTCCCACGAGGCCCTCGTCGACCTCGTGCGCGAGCAGGGCCACCGCTACGGCGTCGGGGAGCACCAGGTCGGCGACCTTCCCGCACCCACCGGCGAACCCCGCGCCGACGCCTACGCCGCCGCCCTCCACCGGCTCCACGCGGCCACCGGCATCGAGCCGCCCGCGCCACGCCCGCACCCCGTACGCCAGACCCCGGACGAGCTGCTCCGCACCCTCGGCGCCGACGCCACCGCCTGGGCCCTGCTGCGCCCGCCCGCCGAGGACGCCCCCCGCACCGGCCCCGCGGAGCACCTGGCGCAGCGCGAGGGCAACCCCCTGTTCCTGGTCCGGTACGCTCACGCCCGCAGCCGGGCCCTGCTGCGCAATGCCCACGACCTGGGCCTGGAGCCCGGCGCCGCATCCGGCCACCGGGACCCCGCGGAGACCGAACTGCTCGGCCTGATCGCCGACTTCCCCCGCACCGTGGAGGCCGCGGCCCGGCACGGCGCGCCCGACCGGGTGGCGCGGTTGCTGGAGCGCACCGCCGACGCCCTCCTCCGCTTCCACGACGCGTGCCCGGCCCTGCCGAAGGGCGAGGAGAAACCCTCGGCCGTTCACGGGGCCCGTCTGGCGCTCGCCGACGCCGCCGGGACCGTGCTCGCCAACGGCCTGACCCTGCTCGGCATCAGCGCCCCCCGACACCTGTGAGAGCAGAGAGCACGAGACGATGAGCCGTTCCGCACACCCCGCCGGGCCCCGTTACGCCGACGTCCTCCCCGAGGGCCACTACGCGGCGCCGCCCGCCGACCTGAACACCCTGGACCCCCGGGTCTGGGCCCGCACCGTCACCCGGGACGCCGAGGGCGTCGCCACCGTGGGCGGTCTAAACGTCCGAGGCCTCGCGGAGGAGTTCGGCACCCCCGCCTACATCCTGGACGAGGCCGACTTCCGGGCCCGCTGCCGTGCCTGGCGCGAGGCCTTCGGCGCGGACGCCGACCTCTTCTACGCGGGCAAGGCGTTCCTGTCCCGCGCGGTGGTGCGCTGGCTGCACGAGGAGGGCCTCAACCTCGACGTGTGCTCCGGCGGCGAGCTCGCCGTGGCGCTGTCCGGGGGGATGCCGGCCGACCGGATCGCGCTGCACGGCAACAACAAGACCGCCGAGGAGATCCGTCAGGCCGTCGAGGCCGGGGTGGGGCGGATCGTGGTGGACTCGTTCCAGGAGATCGTCCGGGTGGCGGACGCCGCGCAGAAGGCCGGCAGGCGGCAGCGGGTGCAGGTCCGTGTCACCGTCGGCGTCGAGGCGCACACCCACGAGTTCATCGCCACCGCGCACGAGGACCAGAAGTTCGGTTTCTCGCTGGGCGGCGGGGACGCGGCCGAGGCGGTGCGCCGGGTGCTGCGCCTGGACTCGCTCGAACTGGTCGGCATCCACTCGCACATCGGCTCGCAGATCTTCGACACCTCCGGTTTCGAGGTGGCGGCGCACCGGGTGATCGGCCTGCTGCGGCAGATCCGCGACGAGCACGGGGTGGAGCTGCCCGAGATCGACCTCGGCGGCGGCCTCGGCATCGCGTACACCCCGGACGACGACCCGCGCGAGCCGCAGGAGATCGCCAAGTCGCTGGGGGAGATCGTCTCCCGCGAGTGCCGGGGGGCGGAGCTCGCCGTCCCGCGGCTGTCGGTCGAGCCGGGCCGGGCGATCGTGGGCCCGACGGCGTTCACCCTCTACGAGGTGGGCACGATCAAGCCGCTGGAGGGCCTGCGCACGTACGTGAGCGTGGACGGCGGGATGTCGGACAACATCCGCACCGCGCTGTACGACGCCGAGTACAGCGTGGCGCTGGTGTCCCGGTCGAGCGACGCCGAGCCGATGCTGAGCAGGGTCGTCGGCAAGCACTGCGAGTCGGGCGACATCGTGGTGCGCGACGCCTTCCTCCCCGCCGACCTGGCGCCCGGCGATCTGCTGGCCGTGCCGGCGACGGGCGCGTACTGCCGCTCGATGGCCAGCAACTACAACCACGCCCTGCGCCCCCCGGTGGTCGCCGTCAGGGACGGCGCGGCCCGGGTGATCGTCCGGCGCGAGACGGAGGAAGATCTCCTGCGTCTCGATGTCGGCTGACGTGAAATCTCACATAGAAGAAGACCGGTCTCGCGATCCGGACAGCACGTGGAAACTTCCGTCCGGTGCGTGAGACTGGGACCGTCCAAGAGGCTTGCAAGAGCTGAAACCGCGAAGCGAGGTCGGATGATGCGTACGCGTCCGCTGAAGGTGGCGCTGCTGGGCTGTGGTGTGGTCGGCTCAGAGGTGGCGCGCATCATGACGACGCACGCGGACGACCTCGCCGCGCGGATCGGCGCCCCGGTGGAGCTCGCCGGGATCGCCGTACGGCGGCCCAACCGGGTGCGCGCGGGCGTGCCCGCGGAACTGCTCACCACGGACGCGACCGCCCTGGTCAAACGCGGGGACATCGACGTGGTCGTCGAGGTGATCGGCGGCATCGAGCCCGCCCGCTCGCTGATCACCACCTCCTTCGAACACGGCGCGAGCGTGGTGTCCGCCAACAAGGCGCTGCTGGCCGCGGACGGTGCCGCGCTGCACGCCGCGGCCGTCGAGCACGGGGTGGACCTCTACTACGAGGCCGCGGTCGCCGGCGCCATCCCGCTGATCCGACCGCTGCGCGAGTCGCTGGCCGGCGACAAGGTCAACCGGGTGCTGGGGATCGTCAACGGCACGACCAACTTCATCCTCGACAAGATGGACACCACCGGCGCCGGCTACTCCGAGGCCCTGGACGAGGCCACCGCCCTGGGCTACGCCGAGGCCGACCCGACCGCCGACGTCGAGGGCTTCGACGCCGCCGCCAAGGCCGCGATCCTGGCCGGTATCGCCTTCCACACCCGGGTGACCATCGACGACGTGCACCGCGAGGGGATCACCGAGGTCACCGCGGCCGACATCGCCTCGGCCCAGCGGATGGGCTGCACGGTGAAGCTGCTCGCGATCTGCGAGCGCAGCGCCGACGGGCGCTCGGTCACCGCCCGCGTCCACCCGGCGATGATCCCGCTGACCCACCCGCTGGCCAGCGTGCGCGAGGCGTACAACGCGGTCTTCGTGGAGGCCGCGGCGGCCGGCCAGCTGATGTTCTACGGCCCCGGGGCGGGCGGGTCGCCGACGGCCTCGGCGGTGCTGGGCGATCTGGTGGCGACCTGCCGCAACAAGCTGGCGAGCACCACCGGGCCGGGGGAGTCCGCGTACGCGCAGCTCACCGTGAGCCCGATGGGCGACGTGGTGACGCGCTACCACATCAGCCTGGACGTGGCGGACAAACCGGGTGTCCTGGCCCAGGTGGCCACGGTCTTCGCGGAGCATCACGTGTCGATCGACACGGTGCGGCAGCAGGGCAGGAATCCAGGCGGCGACGGAGTCGCCGTCGAACAGGGTGGCGGCGGGCGACGGGAGGGCGGGGAGGCGTCGCTCGTCGTCGTCACCCACCGGGCGCCGGACGCGGCGCTCGGGGCGACCGTCGAGGCACTGCGCAAGCTCGACACCGTCCGGGGCGTCGCCAGCATCATGCGTGTGGAAGGGGAGTAACCCAGCGATGAACGCAGTCTCCGCCGGCCGCGTGCCGGCCACCCATCAGTGGCGCGGCCTCATCGAGGAGTACCGGGACCGGCTCCCGGTCGGTGCGGCGACCCCCGTGGTCACGCTGCTCGAAGGCGGCACCCCGCTCGTCCCCGCCCAGGTGCTGTCCGAGCGCACGGGCTGCGACGTCTTCCTGAAGGTGGAGGGCGCCAACCCCACGGGTTCCTTCAAGGACCGCGGCATGACGATGGCGATCTCCAAGGCCAAGGAGGAGGGCGCGCAGGCGGTCATCTGCGCCTCCACCGGCAACACCTCCGCCTCGGCCGCCGCCTATGCGGTGCGGGCCGGGATGGTCTGCGCCGTCCTGGTGCCGCAGGGCAAGATCGCGCTGGGCAAGATGGGCCAGGCGCTGGTGCACGGGGCGCGCATCCTGCAGGTGGACGGCAACTTCGACGACTGCCTGGACCTCGCCCGCGGCCTGTCCGACAAGTACCCGGTGGCGCTGGTCAATTCGGTGAACCCGGTGCGCATCGAGGGGCAGAAGACCGCCGCCTTCGAGATCGTGGACGCGCTCGGCGACGCGCCGGACGTCCATGTGTTGCCGGTCGGCAACGCCGGGAACATCACCGCGTACTGGAAGGGCTACCGCGAATACTCCGCGGACGGCGTGTCGACGCGCAATCCGCGGATGTGGGGCTTCCAGGCTTCCGGCGCCGCGCCGATCGTGCTGGGCCACCCGGTGCGGCAGCCGCAGACGATCGCCACCGCGATCCGCATCGGCAACCCGGCATCCTGGCAGTTCGCCGAGGAGGCGCGGGACGAATCCGGCGGCCTGATCGACTCGGTGACCGACCGTCAGATCCTCGCGGCGTACCGGTTGCTCGCCGCCCAGGAGGGTGTCTTCGTCGAGCCGGCCTCGGCCGCGAGTGTCGCCGGGCTGCTGCAGGCCGCCGAGCAGGGCAAGGTCGACCCGGGCCAGCGGATCGTCTGCACGGTCACCGGCAACGGTCTGAAGGACCCCGACTGGGCGGTGGCCGGCGCGCCGCAGCCCGTCACCGTTCCGGTGGACGCCGACGCGGCCGCGGAGCGGCTCGGGCTGCTCTGACCCCCGAGGGACAACAGGGGCGCACGGATTCGCACGCGACACGCATCACGCGCTGTCCGTGCGCCCTATGTCGCAGGAGAACCTTCCTTCGATAGGCTGACCTCACACCGGCGCCGCCGCACGCCGTTCTGGCTCATGCCATTGGCATCCTCCTCGCGGGATCCCCTTGGTACGGTCCCCCAAGTCCTCGCCGCCGTACGGCAACGATGCCGCGGCATCGCGAGGCAGAACCGCCCGTGAAACAAGGAGAGTCATCGAACGATGGCCGGACCAGCCTTCCGCGCCGCCGCCGTCCGAGTGCGCGTCCCCGCGACCAGCGCCAATCTCGGACCGGGCTTCGACGCCTTCGGCCTGGCGCTCGGACTCTACGACGACGTCGTGGTCCGGGTGGCCGACTCCGGTCTGCACGTCGACATCGCCGGCGAAGGCGCCGACTCGCTCTCCCGCGACGAGAACCACCTGGTCGTACGCTCCCTGCGGACCGCCTTCGACCTGCTCGGCGGACAGCCGCGCGGCCTTGAGGTGGTGTGCGCCAACCGCATCCCGCACGGCCGCGGCCTGGGCTCCTCCTCCGCCGCCATCTGCGCCGGCATCATGGCCGCCCGCGCGGTGACGATAGGCGGGCAGGACAAGCTCGACGACGCCGCGCTGCTGGAGCTGGCCAACGAGATCGAGGGCCACCCGGACAACGTCGCCGCCTGTCTGCTCGGCGGCTTCACGCTGGCCTGGACCGAGGGCGGCGCCGCCCACGCGGTCCGGATGGACCCCGCCGAGTCGGTCGTTCCGGTGGTCTTCGTGCCGGGCAGGCCGCTGCTGACCGAGACCGCCCGGGGGTTGCTGCCGCGCACCGTCCCGCACGTGGACGCCGCGGTCAACGCGGGACGCGCCGCGCTCCTCGTCGAGGCCCTCACCCGGCGGCCCGACCTGCTGCTGCCCGCCACCGAGGACCGGTTGCACCAGGAGTACCGGGCGCCCGCGATGCCGGAGAGCACGGCACTGGTGAACCGACTGCGCGCCGAAGGCGTCCCCGCTGTCATCTCGGGTGCGGGACCCACGGTGCTCGCGCTGGCGGACGAGGAAACCGCCGACAAGGTCTCCCGGCTGGCGGGTGAGGGGTGGGCGGCGAACCGTCTGGCCCTCGACGCGGCGGGGGCGAGTGTGCTGCCGCTCGCTGTGGGGCAGTGACACGATTGCCGGTCATGGAGAGGGGGAATGTTTGTTGGATCCGGTAGTGTTAATCTCATTGCTGCACCCGTGGACTCAGGAACCCGTTTGTTGTACCTGTTGTCCCGGTGCCTCGTGTCCCGCATCGGGACCGCCCATTCTTCCGGGAGCCTCCCACACCGCATAGGCAGCCTGCCTGGGCAGTGCCGAGCACGCTCCGGAGACGGCGCGGGTGACATTTCACCCGAGAGTGAACTCTCACCTCGCCGGTAACTGTGTTTTTTTGTTCCACATCATTTCCTCCGCCATCAGGCGGACCACCGCCCCGGGTCCGGCGCAAGTGATAAGGACCGGATCCGGACAGCACGACCGGTCGCCGAGCCAGACAGGCCGACGTCCGCTCCAGGGAAGGACCCTTCGTGAGCGACACCACCGATCTGATGGGCGTACGCGCAGACAGCCCTGTCGCCGCGTCCGATGCTGCCGCGCCTGCCACCGGTGCTGCCACTGCCCCCGCCGCGCGGCGCCGCCGCGCGGGTACCGGTCTTGAGGGCATGGTCCTGGCCGAGCTGCAGCAGCTCGCCTCCGGTCTCGGCATCAAGGGCACCGCGCGGATGCGCAAGAGCCAGCTCATCGAGACCATCAAGGCCGCGCAGTCCGGCGGCGGCGCCAAGGCCTCCGCCGCCGAGGGCGCGCCCGCCGCCGAGAAGCCGAAGCGCCGGGCCACCTCGCGTACCCGTACGGGTGAATCCGCCGAGGCCGGCAACCAGGGCGCCGAGCAGCAGCCGAAGCAGATCGAGATCCCCGGCCAGCCGGCCGGCGAGAAGGCCGCACCCGCGGCCAAGGGCAAGGCGGAGTCCGCCAAGTCCGAGCAGTCCGCCGAGGGCCGTGCGGAGAGCCGTGCCGAGGCCGCCGTGGACAGCGCCGAGGGCAAGTCCGGTGACGGCAAGGGCGGCGACGACCGCCGCGAGAGCCGCCGTGACCGTCAGCGGGACCGGCAGCGCGACCGCCGCAAGGGCGGCGAGGACGGCGGCCAGCAGCGTCAGCAGCAGGACGGCGGCCAGCAGCGTCAGCAGCAGGGCGGCGGCCCCCAGGGCGGCCAGGGTGGCCAGGACGACTACGACGACGAGAGCGGCGGCCGCCGCCGCAGGGGCCGGTACCGCGACCGCCGCGGCCGGGGCGGCAACCGCCGCGACGACTTCGCGGGCGAGCCGCAGGTCGCCGACGACGACGTCCTGATCCCGGTCGCCGGCATCCTGGACATCCTCGACAACTACGCGTTCATCCGGACCTCCGGCTACCTGCCCGGCCCGAACGACGTGTACGTCTCGCTCGCCCAGGTCCGCAAGAACGGCCTGCGCAAGGGCGACCACGTCACGGGTGCCGTCCGCCAGCCGAAGGACGGCGAGCGCCGCGAGAAGTTCAACGCGCTGGTGCGCCTGGACTCCGTCAACGGCATGGCGCCGGAGAGCGGCCGCGGCCGCCCCGAGTTCAACAAGCTCACCCCGCTGTACCCGCAGGAGCGGCTGCGGCTGGAGAACGAGCCCGGCCAGCTGATCACCCGGATCATCGACCTGGTCGCCCCGATCGGAAAGGGCCAGCGCGGCCTGATCGTGGCTCCGCCGAAGACCGGTAAGACGATCATCATGCAGGCCATCGCCAACGCGATCACCCGCAACAACCCCGAGTGCCACCTGATGGTCGTCCTCGTCGACGAGCGTCCGGAAGAGGTCACCGACATGCAGCGGTCGGTGAAGGGCGAGGTCATCTCCTCGACCTTCGACCGTCCCGCCGAGGACCACACCACCGTCGCCGAGCTCGCCATCGAGCGCGCCAAGCGGCTGGTGGAGCTGGGCCACGACGTCGTCGTCCTGCTGGACTCCATCACCCGTCTGGGCCGCGCGTACAACCTCGCGGCGCCCGCCTCCGGCCGCATCCTGTCCGGTGGTGTCGACTCGACCGCGCTGTACCCGCCGAAGCGCTTCTTTGGTGCCGCGCGCAACATCGAGGACGGCGGCTCGCTGACCATCCTGGCCACCGCGCTGGTCGAGACCGGCTCGCGCATGGACGAGGTGATCTTCGAGGAGTTCAAGGGTACCGGCAACATGGAGCTCAAGCTCGACCGGAAGCTCGCGGACAAGCGGATCTTCCCGGCGGTGGACGTCGACCCGTCCGGTACCCGCAAGGAGGAGATCCTGCTGGCTCCGGACGAGCTGAACATCACCTGGAAGCTGCGCCGGGTGCTGCACGCGCTCGACTCGCAGCAGGCGATCGAGCTGCTGCTGGACAAGATGAAGCAGACCAAGTCCAACGCCGAGTTCCTGATGCAGATCGCCAAGACCACCCCGGGTGGCAACAACGACTGACGCCCCGGCGTCGGCACGGCTCAGGAGGCCGGTCCGGTCACTTCGGTGACGGGACCGGCCTTCCGTCGTATGCGGCCGCCGGCGCCCGTCTAGGCCCGCCGCGGCACCGACCGGATGGCTCTCACCTGCGGCGGTGTCCGGCGCGTCCCGCGGCGGGGCGGCCCCGGACCCGCTGTCATTGCCCTGCGGGCACCCCCTCGCGTGGCTGATCGGGCACGGGAGCGGGTACCCCAACCATGGGGAGTCGATCAGGACAGAGGAGCCGATGCCCGAGCACGCGGACGAGGGACGAGCCGCCCGGCGGCGCCTGCGCGGCCCCCGCCGGCGGGCCCTGCGGATCACCGCCTGGGTCGTGGCGACGTTCCTGCTGCTGACCACCACCGCCGTGGGATGCCTCTACCTCAAGCTCAACGGCAACATCAGGGGCATCGACATCAACGCCCTCCTCGGGCGCGACCGGCCGGCCGACGTCGACAACGGCTCGATGGACATCCTCGTCCTCGGTTCCGACTCCCGTTCGGGCAGCAACCAGAAGGCCGGCGGCGGCACGGACGACGGCACCGCCCGCTCCGACACCGCGATGATCGTCCACGTCTACCAGGGGCACGACCGGGCGAGCGTGGTCAGCATCCCCCGCGACACCCTCGTCGACCGGCCCGCCTGCGCCGAGCCGGGCGGCGGCACCGCCCCGCCCCGCAGTGGCGAGATGTTCAACGAGGCGTACGCGATCGGCGGCCCGGCCTGCGCGGTCAAGACGGCCGAGACGATGACCGGCATCCGCATGGACCACTACATCGAGGTCGACTTCTCCGGCTTCCAGCACCTGATCGACGCCCTCGGCGGGGTCACCGTCACCACCAGCCAGGCCATCAGCGACGACCGCAGCCACCTGCACCTGCCCGCCGGCACGCACCACCTCGACGGCAAGCAGGCCCTCGGCCTTGTGCGCACCCGGCACGGGGTGGGGGACGGCAGCGACCTGGGCCGGATAAGGCTGCAGCAGGCCTTCCTGAAGGCCCTGGTGGACCGGGTGAACGGCATCGGGCTGCTGAGCTCGCCGACCCGGCTCTACGAGATCGCCGACACCGCCACCGGCGCCATCACCACCGACTCGGAGCTGGCGTCGGTCAAGAAGCTGGTCGGCCTCGGGGAGAGCCTGAAGGGGCTGGGGTCCGAGGACATCGGCATGGTCACCATGCCGGTGCGCTACGACCCTGCCGACCCCAACCGCGTCCTGCCGATCACCGACCAGGCGGAGCAGGTCTGGGCGGCGCTGCGGGCCGACAAACCGATCCCCAGGTCCGCCACCAAGGGTTCGGCAGGTGACGACGTCGACACGAACGGTGTGGTCAGGAGTTCCTCGCAGCCGTCCGCCGGCGGACCGGAATAGATCACCGCGGCCCCCGGTTTGGGGAGATGCGGTCAGTGCTGGCAGACTGGTACGTCGGCCCCGGTTCACGTGACGCAAGCCCGCGGCACGACCCGGGACCCTCCCGAACACTAGGAGAACCCCTTGAAGCGCGACATCCACCCGGAGTACGTGGAGACCCAGGTCAGCTGCACCTGCGGCGCCTCGTTCACCACCCGCAGCACCGTGAAGGACGGCGTCATCCGTGCCGACGTCTGCTCCGCGTGCCACCCGTTCTACACGGGCAAGCAGAAGATCCTCGACACCGGTGGCCGTGTGGCCCGCTTCGAGGCCCGCTTCGGCAAGGCGGCCGGGTCCGCCAAGAAGTAGCGACCCGAAAGCGCCGGTCCACGGCTGCCCGGATATCCTCCGGCGGCCGGACCGGCGCTTTGTCGTCCCAGGCTGGTTCACCGGCGTTCACCCCTTCCAGAAGCAGGGATCCTGATGTTCGAGGCGGTCGAGGAACTGATCGGCGAGTACGCCGACCTCGAGAAGAAGCTTGCCGACCCGGCGGTCTTCGCCGACCAGGCCAACGCGCGCAAGCTCAACAAGCGCTACGCGGAGCTGACCCCCATCATCGGCACCTACCGCGGCTGGAAGCAGACCGGTGACGACATCGGCACCGCGCGCGAACTGGCCGCGGACGACCCCGATTTCGCCGCCGAGGTGAAGGAGCTGGAGAAGCAGCGCGAGGAGCTCACCGAGCGCCTGCGGCTGCTGCTCGTCCCGCGCGACCCCAGCGACGACAAGGACGTGATCCTGGAGGTCAAGGCGGGCGAGGGCGGCGAGGAGTCCGCGCTGTTCGCCGGCGACCTCCTGCGCATGTACCTGCGCTACGCCGAGCACCAGGGCTGGAAGACCGAGATCATCGACGCCAACGCCTCCGACCTCGGCGGCTACAAGGACGTCCAGGTCGCGGTGAAGACCAAGGGCGGCAACGGTGCCACCGAGCCCGGTCAGGGCGTCTGGGCCCGGCTGAAGTACGAGGGGGGCGTGCACCGCGTCCAGCGGGTGCCGGCCACCGAGTCGCAGGGCCGTATCCACACCTCCGCCGCCGGTGTGCTGGTGACCCCCGAGGCCGACGAGGTCGAGGTCGAGATCGGCCCCAACGACCTGCGGATCGACGTCTACCGCTCCTCGGGCCCCGGCGGCCAGTCGGTCAACACCACCGACTCCGCGGTGCGCATCACCCACCTGCCCTCCGGGCTGGTCGTCTCCTGCCAGAACGAGAAGAGCCAGCTGCAGAACAAGGAGTCGGCGATGCGCATCCTGCGCTCCCGGCTGCTGGCCGCCGCGCAGGAGGAGGCCGAGCGCGAGGCGTCCGACGCCCGCCGCAGCCAGGTGCGGACGGTGGACCGCAGCGAGCGCATCCGCACCTACAACTTCCCGGAGAACCGCATCTCGGACCACCGCGTCGGCTTCAAGGCGTACAACTTGGACCAGGTCCTCGACGGCGAACTGGACGCGGTGATCCAGGCGTGTGTCGACGCCGACTCGGCGGCCAAGCTGGCCGCCGCGGGCGACGGAAGCTGAACCGGAGGCGGAGAACGTGAACCTGCTGCTCGCCGAGGTCGCCCAGGCGACCCAGCGGCTGGCCGACGCCGGCGTTCCCTCGCCGCGGTTCGACGCCGAGGAGCTCGCGGCGTATGTGCACGGGGTGAAGCGCGGCGCGCTGCACACCGTCGCCGACGCCGACTTCGACGCGCGCTACTGGGAGGCCGTGGCCCGCCGCGAGGCCCGCGAGCCGCTGCAGCACATCACCGGCCGGGCTTTCTTCCGTTATCTGGAGCTCCAGGTCGGCCCCGGGGTCTTCGTGCCCCGCCCGGAGACCGAGTCGGTCGTCGGGTGGGCCATAGACGCGGTGCGCGCCATGGACGTCGCCGAGCCGCTCATCGTCGACCTGTGCACCGGTTCGGGCGCCATCGCGCTCGCCCTGGCGCAGGAGGTGCCGCGCAGCCGGGTGCACGCGGTGGAGCTGTCCGACGAGGCGTTGGTGTGGGCCCGCAAGAACGTCGAGGGCAGCAAGGTCGACCTGCGGCAGGGCGACGCCCTGGAGGCCTTCCAGGACCTCAACGGCCAGGTGGACCTGGTGATCTCCAACCCGCCCTACATCCCGCTCACCGAATGGGAGTACGTGGCGCCGGAGGCCCGCGACCACGACCCCGGGATGGCGTTGTTCTCCGGTGAGGACGGCCTCGACACCATCCGCGGCATCGAGCGCACCGCGCACCGGCTGCTGCGGCCTGGCGGGGTCGTCGTGATCGAGCATGCCGACACCCAGGGCGGCCAGGTGCCCTGGATCTTCACCGAGGAGGCCGGCTGGGCGGACGCCGCCGACCACCCCGACCTCAACAACCGACCCCGGTTCACCACTGCCCGCAAGGCGACGCCGTGACCACGGCGCCGCACGTCATGGAGGTCTGCTGATGGCACGGCGTTACGACTGCTCGGACGCGACGGACCGGGTTGCCGGACTGCGCGAGGCCGCGTCCGCCGTACGCCGCGGCGAGCTCGTGGTGCTGCCCACCGACACCGTCTACGGGATCGGCGCGGACGCGTTCAACACCGAGGCCGTCGGCGACCTGCTGGAGGCCAAGGGCCGGGGCCGCAACATGCCCTCGCCCGTCCTGGTCGGCTCCCCGAACACCCTGCACGGCCTGGTCACCGACTTCAGCGAGCAGGCCTGGGAGCTGGTCGACGCCTTCTGGCCGGGCGCACTCACCCTCGTCGCCCGTCACCAGCCGTCGCTCCAGTGGGACCTGGGGGACACCCGCGGCACCGTCGCCGTCCGCATGCCCCTGCACCCGGTCGCCATCGAGCTGCTGACCGAGACCGGCCCCATGGCCGTCTCCAGCGCCAACCTGACCGGTCACCCCTCGCCGCAGGACTGCGACGCGGCGCAGGAGATGCTCGGCGACTCCGTCGCGATCTACCTCGACGGCGGCCAGACGCCCGCGGCCGTGCCGTCCTCCATCGTGGACGTCACCGGCAAGGTGCCCGTCCTGCTGCGGGCGGGCGCGATCAGCGCGGAGCAGCTCCGTGAGGTCGTACCCGACCTGGAGGTCGGCAATTGACACCGCCCATACCCGGGCAGTGGGATCACGGCGAGCGCCCGTTCCGCATCCTCCACGTCTGCACCGGCAACGTCTGCCGCTCGCCGATGGCCGAGCGGCTGACCCGGCACGAGCTGACGCTGCGGCTCGGTGACAGTGCCGCGGGGATCATCGTGGAGAGCGCCGGCACCTGGGGACACGAGGGCGCGCCGATGGAGGCGCACGCGGCGACGGTGCTCGCCGAGTACTCCGCCGACCCGGTGGGCTTCCTCGGGCGCGAGCTCCTCGACGACCACGTGATCGACGCCGACCTCGTGCTGACCGCGACCCGCGACCACCGCGCCCAGGTGATCTCCATGGGGCACGCGGCGGGGCTGCGCACCTTCACGCTCAAGGAGTTCACCCGGCTGGTGAAGGCGATAGACCCGGCGACGCTGCCGGAGGGCAGCGTGACCGAGCGCGCGCGGTCCCTGGTGCGCGCCGCCGCGGCCCTGCGCGGGTGGCTGCTGGCGCCCACCGCCGACGCGGACGAGGTGTACGACCCGTACGGCGCCCCGCTGACGTTCTTCCGCAGTATCGGCGAGGAGATCCACGACGCGCTGGACCCGGTCCTGACCGCGCTGACCGGGGTTCCGGCGCCCACCGCCTGACCGCGGGGGCGGAAGGTTTCCCCGGGTCGCGGGCGGCCCTCGGGGCGGGCGCCCGGGGCGCGGTGGCGCGGCCCGCGGCGAGCGCCCGGCCCCCGGTGGAGCACAACGCGGCGCGAAATGTCCGGAAGGGTGCAACAGTGGCAGGTGAGAACCTTCCCAGCCGCCCCCGGGAGCGCCGCCATGCCCACCGCGGAAGCGTCTTCACCCCACATAGTCACCCCCACGCTCCCGGCCGGGGGCGCCGGCCTCGACGAGCTGCGCGCCCATGACCCGGAGCTGGCCGACATCCTCCTCGGGGAGGCCCAGCGGCAGGCCTCGTGCCTGCAGTTGATCGCGGGCGAGAACTTCACCTCCCCGGCCGTCCTGACGGCGCTCGGCTCACCGCTGGCCAACAAGTACGCCGAGGGCTACCCCGGTCACCGCCACCACGCCGGGTGCGAGCTGGTGGACCTGGCCGAGCGGCTGGCCGTGGAAAGGGCCACACGGCTGTTCGGAGCCGCGCACGCGAACGTGCAGCCCTACTCCGGCTCCTCGGCCGTGCTGGCGGCCTACGCGGCCCTCCTGGTCCCCGGGGACACCGTCCTGGCGATGTCGCTGGCCCACGGCGGCCACCTCACCCACGGGTCCGAGTCGAACTTCTCCGGCCGCTGGTTCCGCATCGCCGGGTACGGGGTGACACGGGGCGAGACCTTCGAGGAGGGCGGCCTGATCGACTACGACCAATTGCGGGACCTGGCGCACCGGCACCGCCCGAAGGCGATCGTCTGCGGTGGCATCGCGTACCCCCGGCACATCGACTACGCGGCCTTCCGGGAGATCGCCGACGACGTCGGCGCGTACCTGATCGTGGACGCCGCGCACACCCTCGGCCTGGTCGCCGGCGGCGCCGCGCCCAACCCGGTGTCGTACGCGGACGTGGTGTGCGCCACCACGCACAAGACGCTGCGCGGACCGCGCGGCGGGCTGGTCCTGTGCGGCGCGGACCTGGCCCAGCGCATCGACCGGGCGGTCTTCCCCTTCTCGCAGGGCGGCCCGCACATGCACGCCGTCGCGGCGAAAGCGGTGGCGTTCGGGGAGGCCGCGCGTCCGGAGTTCGCGCTCTACGCGCACCAGGTCGTCGCCAACGCCCGCACGCTCGCCGGCGCGCTCGCCGCGCAGGGCGTGCGCATCGCCACCGGCGGCACGGACACCCATCTGATCGCCGCCGACGTGTCGGCCCTGGGCGTCACCGGGATGCGCGCCCGCGGACTGTGCGCGGCCGCCGGGATCGTGCTGGACAAGTACACGCTGCCGTACGACACGGAGCCCTGCACGGCCGGTTCCGGAATCCGCCTGGGCACCGCGTCGGTGACCACCCAGGGGATGCGCGAGGAGCAGATGCCGCAGGTCGCGGAGCTGATCGTGCGTGCGCTGCGGGAGGAGCGCGGCCTGGCCGGCGAGGTCGCGGAACTGGTGGAGGCGTTCCCCCCGTACCCCGGCTGAGACGCGCTTCACAGGGGGGCCGGGCCACCCCCGTGAGTGGCATGTGCAACCCTGGGTACCCGCTGTGAGTCTTCGTCTGTGTTTACAGTCGCCACCCGGACGCGAATAGGGTGTGCCCGTGCGCGAGTACCTCTTGACCCTGTGCGTGGCAGCTGCCGTGACCTACCTCCTCACGGGGCCGGTGCGGAAGTTCGCCATCGCGGCAGGGGCCATGCCCGAGATCCGCGATCGTGACGTCCATCGAGAACCCACGCCGCGCCTCGGCGGCATCGCCATGTTCGGCGGCCTGTGCGCGGGTCTGCTGGTGGCGGCCCACCTGACCAATCTCAAGAGCGTCTTCGAGCTCTCCAACGAGCCGCGGGCACTGCTCTCCGGCGCCGGACTCATCTGGCTGCTGGGCGTGCTGGACGACAAGTGGGGCGTGGACGCGCTGATCAAGCTGGGCGCGCAGATGATCGCGGCCGGCGTGATGGTGCTGCAGGGCCTCACCGTGCTGTGGCTGCCGATCCCGGGCAAGGGCATCGTCGCGCTCACGCCGGTGCAGTCGACCCTGCTGACCGTGGCCCTGGTCGTGATCACGATCAACGCGGTCAACTTCGTCGACGGACTCGACGGACTCGCGTCCGGAATGGTGTGCATCGCCGCGATCGCGTTCTTCATGTACGCGTACCGCATCTGGTACGGCTACGGCATCGAGGCGGCCGCCCCGGCGACGCTGTTCAGCGCCATCCTCATCGGGATGTGCCTGGGTTTCCTGCCGCACAACCTGCATCCCGCGCGGATCTTCATGGGCGACTCGGGCTCGATGCTGATCGGCCTGGTGCTGGCCTCCGGCGCCATCTCGATCACCGGCCAGACCGACCCCGACGCCATCACCAACCTGACCGGTTCGACCCGGGACACCACGCACTTCATGGTGCCGTTCTACCTCCCCCTGCTGCTGCCGCTGACGCTCATCGCGATCCCGGCGGCCGACCTGGTGCTGGCCATCGTGCGCCGCACCTGGAACGGGCAGTCGCCGTTCGCCGCCGACCGCGGCCACCTCCACCACCGGCTGCTGGACATCGGCCACTCGCACAGCCGGGCCGTGTGGATCATGTACTTCTGGTCCGCGCTGATCTCCTTCGGCGCGGTCGCGTTCTCGGTCAACTCCTCCAGCCTGCTGATCGTCCTGAGCATCGTCGTACTGAGCGCCATGGGGCTGCTCGCGCTGCTCATGCCGCGTTTCCGCCCCCGGGCCCCGCGCTGGGCCGAGGCGTTCGTCCCGCCGCGGTACCGCCGTACCCGGGCGGAGGCCGCGCAGGAGGCCCACGACGCCGCCGCGGCCACCATCGCCGCGGGGGAGGCCCCTGGCGTCAACGGGGCGACCGCGCTCAGCGCGCGGTCCCTGGTGGACGCCGGCCGCGGCTCGGGCAGCCGTCCGTAGGCCGAACGCTCTCTAGCACACCCGTTGCGAAGCGTCGGGCAGACTCCGCGAGAGGTACTTCTTCCGTGTGACAGGTCACACACGAACCGGGTAAAGACCTCATCAAATAGTTTGTGATACCGTTCACGAGAACCCGGAATCAAGCCGAAAGACCCTAGTGCGATGGTCTTCCGGCGTGAGGCATGTCCTCGCCGCCGGGCTACCCTCGTCCTCGACGACCCCTGTACTCCCAACCTCGCCGGAGGAGCTGCCGCCATGCAGTCCAACGACGTCCGAACGCTTCTGAACTGCGCCGTACCCGCCGTTGCCGCGGGGGTGATCGCGGTCGCTGTCTCCAGCGTGCTCGCGGGCGGCAAGGGCGCGATCGGCGCGGGCTTCGGCGCGGTGGTGGTGATCGCGTTCATGGGAATCGGTCTGACGGTGCTTCAGCGCACCGCCCGTTCCTATCCCACGCTGTTCCAGGCGATGGGCCTGATGCTCTACACCGTGCAGCTGCTGCTGCTCGCCATCGTGCTGGCCGTGTTCAAGAACACGACGCTCTTCGACACCCAGGTGTTCGCCTTCACCCTGCTCGGCACGACCCTGGTGTGGATCGCCGCCCAGGCCCGTGCTCATATGAAGACCAAGATGCTGTACGTGGAGCCCGGCTCCGCCGGAACTTCACCGTGAAAAGCAGGGCCGGTGCAGGCGGACTTCCGCTCGTTTGCTATCGTCCGGTCTCAACTGCGGCAGAGCTGGCGCGGGTGGCAGTCATGCCTTCGCAACAGCCCTTCGGCTCAGCGCCCACCCGCCGCCCCCACATCCGTCAGACCAGTCCAGTGCCGTTCCGTGGCCGTGTGCCGCGCCGACACGTAGAGGTTGCCGTACCTATGCGCCACGCTGAAGGAGCTCTCGGTGAGTGATGTAACGACGCTCGCCTTCGAGACGAACTGCCACATCTTCGACGGGTGCGGCTTCCCGGCCCCCGGCCTGCACTCCTTCCTCTTCAAGCCGCTGATCGGCGACGGGGACAGCAGCGTCTACTTCAACAAGACGATGCTGCTGGCGCTGCTCGGCAGCATCGTGATCGTCGGCTTCTTCTGGGCTGCGTTCGCCAAGCCGAAGATCGTCCCGGGCAAGCTGCAGATGGTCGCCGAGGCCGGCTACGACTTCGTCCGCCGCGGCATCGTCTACGAGACGATCGGCAAGCGGGACGGCGAGAAGTACGTGCCGTTCATGGTGGCGTTGTTCTTCTTCGTCTGGATCATGAACCTGTGGTCGATCGTACCGATCGCCCAGTTCCCCGTGACGGCGATCATCAGCTACCCGGCCGCGCTCGCCGCGATCGTGTACATCACCTGGATGTCGCTGACCTTCAAGAAGCACGGCTTCGTCGGCGGCTGGAAGAACATCACCGGCTACGACAAGAACCTCGGCGCGGTGCTGCCGATGGTCGTCGGCCTGGAGTTCCTCTCCAACGTCATCGTGCGGCCGTTCACGCACGCCGTGCGACTCTTCGCGAACATGTTCGCCGGGCACGTCCTGCTGCTGCTGTTCACCATCGCCAGCTGGTACCTGCTCAACGGGATCGGCATCGCCTACGCCAGCGTCTCGTTCGTGATGGTCATCGTCATGACCGCCTTCGAGCTCTTCATCCAGGCCGTCCAGGCGTACGTCTTCGTGCTGCTGGCCTGCTCCTACGTGCAGGGCGCGCTCGCCGAGCACCACTGAGCAGCCGCACGACGCACAGCCCCCCGATTGTCCGGTGGCCAACCCCCACCGGTCCGTGAAAGAGAAGGAAGAAACAGCATGTCCGCTGTGAACCTCGCCGCCACCCAGATCCTCGGCAACCTGGGCTCCATCGGCTACGGCCTCGCGGCCATCGGCCCCGGCGTCGGCATCGGCATCATCTTCGGCAACGGTACGCAGGCGCTCGCCCGCCAGCCCGAGGCCGCCGGCCTGATCCGCGCCAACCAGATCCTCGGCTTCGCCTTCTGTGAGGCGCTCGCGCTGATCGGTCTGGTCATGCCGTTCGTCTACCCGACTTCCTGACTCCGGGCTGACGAGACCAACCCCTTTCGACGGAAGGCACTGATGTGAACGCCCTGGCACAGCTGGCGGCCGAGGAGGCGGAGAACCCCCTCATCCCGCCGATCCCAGAGCTCGTCATCGGTCTCATCGCCTTCGCCATCGTCTTCTTCTTCCTCGCAAAGAAGCTCCTCCCGAACATCAACAAGGTTCTGGACGAGCGCCGCGAGGCCATCGAGGGCGGCATGGAGAAGGCCGAGGCCGCACAGGCCGAGGCTCAGCGGACCCTCGAGGAGTACAAGCAGTCGCTCGCCGAGGCCCGCCACGAGGCCGCGCGTCTGCGCCAGGAGGCGCAGGAGCAGGGCGCCGCGCTCATCGCCGAGATGCGTGCGGAAGGCCAGCGGCAGCGCGAGGAGATCGTCGCCGCCGGTCACGCCCAGATCGAGGCCGACCGCCGGTCCGCCGCGCACGCGCTGCGCCAGGACGTCGGCAAGCTCGCCACCGATCTGGCCGGCAAGATCGTCGGTGAGTCCCTCGAGGACACCGCCCGCCAGAGCCGCGTGATCGACCGCTTCCTCGACGAGCTCGAGGAGAAGGCCGAGGCCGCGCGATGAACGGAGCGAGCCGCGAGGCACTGGCCGCCGCGCGCGAGCGCCTCGACGCGGTGACGGACAGCACGTCCGTCGACGCGGCGAAGCTCGCCGAGGAGCTGGCCGCCGTCACGGGGCTGCTCGACCGCGAGGGTTCGCTGCGCCGCGCCTTGACCGACCCGGCCCAGCCGGGTGAGGCCAAGGCGGGCCTGGCGCAGGCGGTCCTCGGCGGACAGATCGGCGGTGAGACCTCCGACCTGGTCTCGGGCATGGTCCGCAGCCGCTGGTCGCAGTCGCGTGACCTGGTCGACGCGCTGGAGGAGCTGTCCTACGGCGCCGACCTGATCGACGCGGAGCGGGCGGGCCACCTCGACGACGTCGAGGACGAGCTGTTCCGCTTCGGCCGCATCGTCTCCGGCAGCAGCGAGCTGCGGGCGGCGCTGACCGACCGCGCCGCGGGCGGCCGGGCGAAGGCGGCCCTGCTGCACTCGCTGCTGGACGGCCGCGCCAACGCGGTCACCGAGCGGATCGTGGTCCGTCTCGTGACCCACCCGCGAGGCCGTAGCCTGGAGGCAGGGATCGACGCCCTGTCCAAGCTGGCGGCGACGCGCCGTAACCGCACGGTTGCGGTCGTGGTGTCGGCGGTACCGCTGAACGACCGGCAGAAGCAGCGTCTCGGCGCCGCGCTGGCCACGATCTACGGCCGGCAGGTGCACCTGAACCTCGACGTGGACCCCGCGGTCCGCGGCGGCATCTCGGTTCGGGTCGGCGACGAGGTCATCGACGGGACCATCGCGGACCGCCTCGAAGAGGCGAGCCGTCGGATGGCCGGCTGAACCAGCCACCAACTCAAAGAGCAGTACCAGCGGCCCGAGTTGGGCCGTAGCGAATACTTCGGGCCCAACAAGGAGAGCAGGGAACCCAGATGGCGGAGCTCACGATCCGGCCGGAGGAGATCCGGGACGCGCTGGAGAACTTCGTCCAGTCGTACCAGCCGGACGCGGCCTCGCGCGAGGAGGTCGGAACGGTCAGCCTGGCCGGCGACGGTATCGCCAAGATCGAGGGTCTGCCCTCGGCGATGGCGAACGAACTGCTGAAGTTCGAGGACGGCACCCTCGGTCTCGCCCTCAACCTCGAGGAGCGCGAGATCGGCGCGATCGTCCTCGGCGAGTTCAGCGGCATCGAGGAGGGCCAGCCGGTGCAGCGCACCGGTGAGGTGCTCTCGGTCGCCGTCGGCGAGGGATACCTGGGTCGCGTCGTCGACCCGCTCGGCAACCCGATCGACGGCCTCGGCGAGATCGAGACCGAAGGCCGCCGCGCCCTGGAGCTGCAGGCTCCCGGCGTCATGGCCCGTAAGTCCGTCCACGAGCCGATGCAGACCGGCCTCAAGGCGGTCGACGCGATGACCCCGATCGGCCGCGGCCAGCGCCAGCTGATCATCGGCGACCGTCAGACCGGCAAGACGGCCCTGGCGATCGACACGATCATCAACCAGCGTGACAACTGGCGTTCCGGCGACCCGAAGAAGCAGGTCCGCTGCATCTACGTCGCCATCGGTCAGAAGGGCTCCACCATCGCGGGCGTGCGCGCCTCGCTGGAGGAGGCCGGCGCCCTGGAGTACACCACGATCGTGGCGGCCCCGGCGTCCGACCCGGCCGGCTTCAAGTACCTGGCCCCGTACACCGGTTCGGCCATCGGCCAGCACTGGATGTACCAGGGCAAGCACGTCCTGATCGTCTTCGACGACCTGTCCAAGCAGGCCGACGCCTACCGTGCCGTCTCCCTCCTGCTGCGCCGCCCGCCGGGCCGTGAGGCCTACCCGGGTGACGTCTTCTACCTGCACTCCCGTCTGCTGGAGCGCTGTGCCAAGCTCTCCGACGAGCTGGGTGCCGGCTCGATGACCGGTCTGCCGGTCGTCGAGACCAAGGCCAACGACGTGTCGGCGTTCATCCCGACCAACGTCATCTCCATCACCGACGGCCAGTGCTTCCTGGAGTCCGACCTGTTCAACGCGGGCCAGCGCCCGGCGCTGAACGTCGGTATCTCGGTCTCCCGAGTCGGTGGCTCGGCGCAGATCAAGGCCATGAAGTCGGTCGCCGGCCGCCTGCGCGTGGACCTCGCCCAGTACCGCGAGCTGGAGGCGTTCGCCGCCTTCGGTTCCGACCTGGACGCGGCCTCCAAGGCGCAGCTGGAGCGCGGCAAGCGCATGGTCGAGCTGCTCAAGCAGGGTCAGTACGCACCGTTCCCGATCGAGGACCAGGTCGTCTCCATCTGGGCCGGCACCACCGGCAAGCTGGACGATGTCCCGGTCGAGGACATCCGCCGCTTCGAGCGCGAGCTGCTGGACTACCTCCGCCGTGAGAAGAAGGACCTGCTGCTGGGCATCGCCGAGACCGGCAAGCTCGGCGACGACACCGTCGAGGCCCTGACCGACGCGGTCGCGGAGTTCAAGAAGCAGTTCGAGACCTCGGACGGCAAGCTGCTGGGTGAGGGCTGAGCATGGGCGCCCAGCTTCGGGTATACAAGCGCCGCATCAAGACAGTCACCGCGACCAAGAAGATCACGAAGGCGATGGAGATGATCTCCGCGTCCCGGATCGTCAAGGCCCAGCGCCAGGTCGCGGCATCGTCCCCGTACGCCGATGAGCTCACCCGCGCGGTGGCGGCGGTCGCGACCGGTTCCAACACGAACCACCCGCTGACCACCGAGGCCGAGAACCCGACCCGCGCCGCGGTGCTGCTCGTCACGAGCGACCGCGGTCTGGCCGGCGGCTACTCGTCCAACGCGATCAAGGCTGCCGACCGGCTCACCGAGCGGCTGCGCGCGGAGGGCAAGGAGGTCGTGCACTACATCATCGGCCGCAAGGGCGTGGCGTACTACGGCTTCCGTGAGCGCCCGATCGCCGGATCGTGGACCGGGTTCACCGACAAGCCGATGTACGCGGACGCCAAGTCGGTGGCCGACCCGCTGATCGACCAGGTCCTCAAGGACACGGCCGAGGGCGGCGTCGACGAACTGCACATCGTCTTCACGGAGTTCGTGTCGATGCTGACGCAGGCGCCGGTGGAGAGGCGGCTGCTGCCGCTGTCCCTGGACGAGGCCACCGGTGGCGAGGCCCGCAAGGAGGGGGAGATCCTCCCCCTGTACGACTTCGAGCCGTCGGCGGAGGGCGTCCTGGACGCGCTGCTGCCGCGGTACGTCGAGAGCCGGATCTTCAACGCGCTGCTGCAGGGTGCCGCTTCCGAGCACGCTGCCCGCCGCCGGGCGATGAAGTCGGCCACCGACAACGCCGAGGAGCTCATCAAGACGCTCACGCGGCTTGCCAACCAGGCCCGCCAGGCCGAAATCACCCAGGAAATCAGCGAGATCGTCGGTGGCTCCAGCGCCCTGGCCGACGCGTCTGCGGGGAGTGACTAAACATGACCACCACTGTTGAGACGGCCGCTGCCACGGGCCGCGTCGCCCGGGTCATCGGCCCGGTCGTCGACGTGGAGTTCCCCGTCGACGCCATGCCGGAGATCTACAACGCCCTCACCGTCGAGGTCGCCGACCCGGCCGAGGACGGCAAGAAGAAGACGCTGACCCTCGAGGTCGCCCAGCACCTGGGTGACGGCGTGGTCCGCGCCATCTCCATGCAGCCCACCGACGGTCTGGTCCGCCAGGCCGTGGTGACCGACACGGGCACGGGCATCACCGTCCCGGTCGGCGACTTCACCAAGGGCAAGGTGTTCAACACCCTCGGTGAGGTGCTGAACGTCCCCGAGGAGAACGCCAACGTCGGCGAGCGCTGGACGATCCACCGCAGGGCGCCGAAGTTCGAGGACCTCGAGTCCAAGACCGAGATGTTCGAGACCGGCCTGAAGGTCGTCGACCTGCTGACCCCGTACGTCAAGGGCGGCAAGATCGGTCTGTTCGGTGGCGCCGGTGTCGGCAAGACCGTCCTCATCCAGGAAATGATCATGCGTGTGGCGAAGCTGCACGAGGGCGTTTCCGTGTTCGCCGGCGTCGGCGAGCGCACCCGTGAGGGCAACGACCTGATCCAGGAGATGGAGGAGTCCGGCGTCCTCGACAAGACGGCGCTGGTCTTCGGCCAGATGGACGAGCCCCCGGGCACCCGTCTGCGCGTGGCCCTGGCCGGTCTGACCATGGCGGAGTACTTCCGCGATGTGCAGAAGCAGGACGTGCTGTTCTTCATCGACAACATCTTCCGCTTCACGCAGGCCGGCTCCGAGGTCTCCACGCTGCTCGGCCGCATGCCCTCCGCGGTGGGTTACCAGCCGAACCTCGCGGACGAGATGGGCCTCCTCCAGGAGCGCATCACCTCGACCCGTGGTCACTCGATCACCTCGATGCAGGCGATCTACGTCCCCGCGGACGACCTGACCGACCCGGCGCCGGCGACCACCTTCGCCCACCTGGACGCGACGACCGTTCTGTCCCGTCCGATCTCGGAGAAGGGCATCTACCCGGCGGTCGACCCGCTGGACTCGACGTCCCGCATCCTGGACCCCCGCTACATCGCGGCGGACCACTACGAGTGCGCCATGCGCGTCAAGGGGATCCTGCAGAAGTACAAGGACCTCCAGGACATCATCGCGATCCTCGGTATCGACGAGCTGGGCGAGGAGGACAAGCTCACCGTCCACCGCGCCCGCCGGATCGAGCGCTTCCTGTCGCAGAACACCCACGCGGCGAAGCAGTTCACCGGCATCGACGGCTCCGACGTTCCGCTGGAGGAGTCGATCTCCGCGTTCAACGCCATCGCCGACGGCAAGTACGACCACTTCCCCGAGCAGGCGTTCTTCATGTGCGGCGGCATCGAGGACCTCGAGCGCAACGCCCGCGAGCTCGGCGTCAGCTGACGCCCGTCGCCTGACGGCTCACCGTGGCAGGGGGCGGACCCTGTGTCCGCCCCCTTGCCGCACCCCCGTTATCCTTTGTTTTATGCACCCGCCGGACGGCGGTGGGTGCCGACCCGAGGAGCCATCTTGGCTGAGCTGCACGTCGAGCTGGTCGCAGCGGACCGCCGTGTCTGGTCCGGCGAGGCCACACTTGTCGTCGCACGCACCGAGTCCGGCGACATCGGCGTCATGCCGAACCACGAGCCGCTGCTGGGCGTGCTCCAGTCCGGTCCGGTGACGATCCGCACCAGCGAGGGCGGCACCGTCGTCGTGGCGGTGCACGGAGGCTTCATCTCCTTCGCGGACAACAAGCTCTCGGTGCTGGCGGAGATCGCCGAGCTCGCCGAGGAGATCGACGTCCAGCGTGCGGAGCGGGCTCTGGAGCGCGCGAAGGCCGACGCCGACGCCGCCGGTGAGCGCCGGGCCGAGGTCCGGCTGATCGCCGCGACCAGCGGGTCGCGCTGAGCACCCGGCCCACCGGGCCATGAGCCGCGGGAGGCCCGTGAGGGTGTCCCGCGGCTGCAGTATCCCTATTCGTGACATGGAGCGAGGAGGTCGGTGGGCGTGATCCTCGCTTTTCAGGTGTGCGGGGCCCTGGTGGCGCTGGCGCTGCTGGGGCTGTTCGTCTTCGGGCTGCGGCGCCGGCTGATCCAGCGGCCCGGCGGCACGTTCGACTGCAGCCTGCGGATGCCGCCCACCGGCGCCGACGAACCCTCCGGCAAGGGCTGGGCGTACGGCGTGGCCCGCTACAGCGGTGACCGGATCGAGTGGTTCCGGGTCTTCTCCTACGCGCCCCGGCCGCGCCGGGTGCTGGAGCGCTCCGCCATCGAGGTGCTGCACCGCCGCGCCCCCGAGGGCCAGGAGGAGCTGGCGCTCCTGTCCGACGCCGTCATCCTGGTGTGCGAGCACCGCGGCACCCGCCTGGAACTCGCCATGAGCGACGACGCCCTCACCGGCTTCCTCGCCTGGCTCGAGGCCGCCCCTCCGGGCCAGCGGGTGAACGTGGCCTAGCCAGAGCTACAGCCTTTCTCTCTCCCGCTGGCTGGGGGTCCCCCCGGACGAAGTCTGGGGGAGGGCCGCATCCGGTCCGGTCGGTCCTACGGCCGCTCCGGCAGCCCCAATTCCTGCGCGAGCACCGCCGCCTGCACCCGGCTGCGCAGCCCCAGCTTGGCCAGCATGCGGCTGACGTGCGTCTTCGCCGTGGCCTCCGCCATCTCCAGCCGTGCCGCGATCTCCGCGTTGGACAGGCCCTCGCCCACGCAGACCAGCACCTCCCGCTCGCGCGGCGTCAGCGAGCCGAGGACGGCACGGTCGGCGGCCGGACGCGGCCGCGGGCGGGCGAACTCGCCGATCAGCCGGCGGGTCACCGCGGGCGCGATCATTCCCTCGCCGCGCGCCACCAGCCGTACGCCCTCGATCAGCAGATCCGCCTCGGTGTCCTTCAGCAGGAATCCGGCGGCCCCGGCGCGCAGCGCCCCGAAGACGTGGTCGTCCAGGTCGAACGTGGTGAGGACGAGCACGTCGGCCAGCCCTTCCGCGACGATCTCACGGGTCGCGGAGACCCCGTCCAGCCGGGGCATCTGGAGGTCCATGAGGATCACGTCCGGGCGCAGCTCGCGGGCGACACGGACCGCCGCCTCCCCGTCGGCCGCCTCGCCGACCACCTCGATGTCGGGCACCGAGCGCAGGATGAGCACCAGACCCGCCCGTACCGCGGACTGGTCCTCGGCGACGACCACCCGGATCATGCGTTCCCCTCCATGGGCAGTACCGCCCGTACTCGCCACGTCGTGCCCTCGCTGCCCGCCTCGAAGGTGCCGCCCAGCAGCTCGGTGCGCTCCCGCATCCCGATCAGGCCGCTGCCCGAGCCCGGGGCCCGGGGACCGGACCGGTGCGCCACGCCGCCGTCCCGGCAGGGGCTCGCCACGGTCACCGTCAGCGCCCCGCCGTCCTGTTCCAGCATGACGGGCACCTCGCCCGGCGACGCGTGCTTCAGGACGTTGGTCAAGGACTCCTGCACGATCCGGTACGCCGCCAGTTCCACCGGCGCGGGCAGCGGGCCGGCACCCTCGGGGCGTTCGTCGCGCAGCACGAAGACCGAGTGCGGGGCCGCCGCGCGCATCTGCCCCAGGAGCGCGTCCAGACCGGCCAGCCGCGGGACGGGGGCCGGCTCCCCGTCCTCGCCCGCCGAGTCGCGCAGCAGCCCGATCAGCCGGCGCATCTCGGACAGGCCCGCGACGCTGTTCTCGCGGATCACCGCCAGCGCCTCGCGGGCCGGGCCCTCGTGGCGGTCCAGGGACAGCGCTGCGGTGGAGTGGACGGCGATCGCGGAGAGATGGCCCGCCACCATGTCGTGCAGTTCGCGGGCCATCCGGGCCCGCTCGCGGCCCACCGCCTCCCGGCGGTCCAGCTCGGCGAGGAGCGCGGTCTGCTCCGCGCGGAGCCGCTCGTGGGCGGCCTCGTCGCGGTGCCGCCGTACGATCACGCCCGTCGAGGCGGGGGCCACCGAGACCAGGGCGCCGACCACGCCGATCAGCAGGGACTCGGCGACCGGGTGCACCGCCACCGCGGTGGCCGTGAGGGCGGCCGTGCCGAGCACGCTGCCGACCGGGACGACCCGGGTCAGCCGCTTGGGTCCGTACAGGACGGCGGCGTACACGAGGTCGGTGAACATCAGCACGGTCACCAGCAGCGAACCGATCACGAAGTCCGCGCAGAGGGCGAGCACGCCGACGACGATCGCCATGCGGGGCGCGGTCCGCCGCAGCAGTTCGCAACCGGCCATGATCACCAGCGGGAGCAGCGGCAGCCAGGCGCGGTCGCCCGCCGGATGGTTCCCGGAGTACGTGTACAGCCCGAACGCCCACATCGTGAGGCCCCCCGCGAGCCCGGCGACGGCGATCAGCACGTCGTCGCGGTGCGGACGCCGGGCGGCGGTGGTCGTCATGGGCCCATCCCAGCACGCGGCGCGGACGGTGCGCGTCCGCCGGGGGTCGGAGCCGGCAGGTACACCGAAGGATGCAGCCGGGTCTCGTCAGCGCCGACGACGCGCCCCGCGACTCCGGCGGGGGAGCCTTGCGGCATGTTGGTGACGCTGATCATCGGGTGCGAGATCGCCTTCTGGGTGCTGCTCGGCGCCGGGCTCGCCGTGCGCTATCTGCTGCGCCGGCCCCGGGCGGGGGCGGTCCTGCTGGTGTGCGTGCCCCTGGTGGACCTGGTGCTGCTGGCCGCCGCCGTGGCCGACCTGCGCGACGGTGGCACGGCCGCCGCGCGGCACGGTCTGGCCGCCGCCTACGTGGGCTTCTCGGCCGGCTACGGCCACTCCGTCGTCCGCTGGGCCGACGCCCGCTTCGCGCACCGCTTCGCGGGCCGCCCGAAGCCCCCTCCGGCGCCGAGGTACGGCAGGGCCCGGGCCGTGCACGAGTGGCGGCTGTTCGGCCGTACCGCGGTCTCCACGGCCGTCGCCGCCGCCCTGCTGCAACTGGCCGTCCGGCTCGTCGCGGACGCCGGGCGCACGGAGGCCCTGGGGGAGTGGCAGGTGCGGATGGGGGCGACGGCCGCGATCCACGCCGTCGTCGCGGCGAGCTACACGCTGTGGCCCAAGCGGGAGCCGGCCGCCTCGCCGCGCGTCTGAGCGGGCGGGGTCAGCGGTTCTCGCCGGGCACCCACAGCACGTCGCCGACCTCCTTGTTGGCCGTGCGGGCCAGGATGAACAGCAGGTCGGACAGCCGGTTGAGGTAGGTGGCGGTGAGCGGGTTCATCGTCTCGCCGTGCTCCTCCAGCGCGGCCCACGTGGAGCGCTCGGCGCGGCGGACGACCGTGCACGCCTGGTGGAGCAGCGCGGCGCCCGGGGTGCCGCCCGGGAGGATGAAGCTGCGCAGCTTCTCCAGTTCCTCCAGGAAGCGGTCGCAGTCCGCCTCCAGCCGGTCCACGTAGGACTGCTCGACGCGCAGCGGCGGGTACTTGGGGTCCGGGACGACGGGCGTCGCGAGGTCGGCGCCGACGTCGAAGAGGTCGTTCTGGACCCGTACGAGGACGGTCGCGACCTCCTGCGGGAGCGCGCCGAGCGCGAGCGCCACACCGATCACGGCGTTCGCCTCGTTGGCGTCCGCGTAGGCCGAGATGCGGCTGTCGGTCTTGGCCGTGCGGCTCATGTCGCCGAGGGCGGTGGTGCCGTCGTCCCCGGTCCGCGTGTAGATGCGCGTCAGATTGACCATGTGTCGAGCGTAGTCAGGCCGCGCCCCGGGCGCGCTCCGTGGCGGGAGCGCGGCGGGGGAGGCGGATGCGGACTCCGGGGGCGGTCCCGGTCAAACTGGACGCGGTGCAGCAGCAACTGGGCGCCGGGGCTCTCAACTGTGCGACGAAGGACACAGGGTGACCCGCCTCTCTTCCTGCTGCGCTCCTCCGCGGAGCGACGTTAAGGTCCCGGCAACAGCATCGAGAAGATAGGTGTGTGCCGTGGCGAAGAAGCTCGCCGTCATCGGAGCCGGCCTGATGGGCTCCGGTATCGCGCAGGTGTCCGCACAGGCGGGTTACGAGGTCGTCCTGCGTGACATCACGGACGAGGCGCTGGCCCGGGGCAAGGGCGGGATCGAGGCGTCCTACGAGAAGTTCGTCGCCAAGGGCAAGCTCGCCGCCGAGGACGCGGCCGCCGCGCTCGCGCGCATCACCACCACCACCGACCTGGACGCGGCCGCCGGCGCCGACATCGTCGTCGAGGCCGTCTTCGAGAAGATCGAGGTCAAGCAGGAGATCTTCCGCGCCCTCGACAAGATCGCCAAGGCGGACGCGGTGCTGGCCTCCAACACCTCCGCCATCCCGATCACCAAGATCGCCGCGGTGACGGAGCGCCCCGAGAGCGTGGTCGGCACCCACTTCTTCTCGCCGGTGCCGCTCATGCAGCTGTGCGAGCTGGTGCGCGGTTACAAGACCAGCGACGAGACCCTGGCGCGCGCCAAGGCCTTCGCCGAGGAGGTCGGCAAGACGACCATCGTCGTCAACCGGGACGTGGCCGGCTTCGTCACCACCCGGCTGATCGCGGCGCTGGTCGTCGAGGCCACCAAGCTCTACGAGTCGGGCGTCGCCACGGCCGAGGACATCGACGTCGCCTGCAAGCTCGGTTTCGGCCACGCGATGGGCCCGCTGGCGACCGCCGACCTCACCGGCGTCGACATCCTGCTGCACGCCGCCGACAACATCTACACCGAGTCCCAGGACGAGAAGTTCGCCCCGCCGGAGCTCATGCGGCGCATGGTGGACGCGGGCGCGCTCGGCCGCAAGAGCGGCGAGGGCTTCTACCGGTACTGACGGAGTGTCGACCCGGAGGGCCCGGTCCGGTGCGGATGCACGGCGGGCTGGGCCCCTCGGACCTCTCCTGTCACTCGCAAGGGTGAATTCGGTATCGGTTCGCTCACAGACGGCAACCTCTTCGTACGACGGACCGTCAGTTACGTAGAACCACGGCAGTTTCCACCCATTCACTCCACGGGGAGGCGTAATGCACATCAGGGGCGATCACGCCGAGCTGGTCGTCGGGGGCCGCCTCGACGTCCGCACCGCGGCGGACGCCCGCAAGGTCCTGCACAGCGCGGTGGACGGGGGTCACGGCGACCTCGTGCTCGACCTGACCGAACTCGACTCGTGGGACGCGACGGGCCTGGGGGTCATCATGGGGGCGCACCGCCGCTGCGGCCGGGCCGACCGTCGTCTCGTCCTGAGGGGCGTACCCGCGCAGATGCAGCGGCTGCTGGTCGCCACGAGGCTGCACCGCATCCTGGTCATCGAGGGGGGAATCGCGGCAGAAGCACTGCCGCGGACCTAGGGCACCCACCGGGCGTGCCGCCACGGAAGCGGCAACCCCGGACAGATTCGGACGCAACGGCGGCATGGCCGCCCTGGGCTTCGCACATACTGTGGGAAGGTTTAAGGTTCGGTTCCGGCGTGCCTCAACCCCGTACGCCGAGGAGGGCAGCCGAACCGGTCCAACGGCGGAACCGCGGGCCCGGTGGGGCCCCGCTGCGACGCACATGGGGGGCGGAGACTAATGGACCCACACGGACCCGACATGACCGGTGACGAGTACGGCGCACAACAGGACTCCACGAGCTTTGCCGACGCGACGCCCGCCGTGGGCGCGGAGGACGGCACCGCGCCGGCCCCGCGCGTCGGCCGGCCGCCGCGCGACCCGCTCGCCCTCGAACTCGGGGCGGGCACGGCGGACGGCGAGGCGCCACGCGTCGTCGAACTCGTCGTGGGTGACTACAGGCTGACCCTCAACCCCGTCGACGGCAGCGAGGTCAGCTCCCTCGCCCCCGGCGGCCTGCCCGCGCCCGTACGGCGCGCGGCGGAGGAGCGCGCCGCGCTCACCGCGACCGCCCGGCCGACGGTGCCGCCGGGGCCCCGCGCCCCCGAGCTCCCGCTGCTGGAGCGCGGGGAGGAGCGCGAGCGCCTCGTGCGGCTGCTCTCCCGCGGCCGTTCGGTGCGCGTGACCGGGCCCTCCGGCGCCGGCCGCAGCGTGCTGCTCGACGCGGTCGCCGAGGCCTGCGCGGACCTCGCCCCCGACGGCGTGATCCGGCTCTCCGGCTACCGTCGGACCCCCAGCGACCTGCTGCAGGAGCTCTTCGGCACCGTCTACGACGCCGAGGACCACCGCCCCGACCGCGGCCGACTGCTGGAACTGCTGCGCGAGGTCGGCGCGGTCGTCGTCCTGGACGACCTGGAGTTCGGCGGCGCCTCCCTGGAGGAACTGCTCGCGGCGGCGCCCGAGTGCGCCTTCGTGATGTCCGCCACCCCCGACGTGCCGGCCCCCTCCACCGACTCCCTGGTCGAGGAGGTCTTCCTCCCCGGACTGACCCGGGTCGCCTGCCTGGAGCTGCTGGAGTTCTCCGCGGGCCGCTCCCTGGAGGAGGAGGAGACCGCCTGGGCGGCCGACCTGTGGTTCGAGTCGGAGGGCCTGCCGCTGCGCTTCGTCCAGGCCGGTGCGCTGCTGCGGCAGCGCGACGCCCTCGGGGCGGAGATCCTCGCGGCCGACGAGTCGGTGTGGGGCGACGTGGAGGCCGTCGACGGGTTCCCCGTCGACGCGCCCTTCGACGCCCGGCCGGGCGCGTCGGCCTCGCACGTGCCGTTGCCCTCGCTCGCCGAGAGCGCCGCCCCCGCCGTCCTGCTCGCCTCGCGTCTCGGCGCCTCTGCGCAGGAGGCGCTGCGCTTCGCCGTGGCCCTGGGCGGCGAGTGCCCGCACCCGTCGCACCTGCCGGCGCTCATCGGCGACACCCATGGCGACGCCGCGCTCGGCGAGATCGCGGCCGTCGGGCTGGCCGTTCCCGTCGCCGCGCACCACCGCCTCGCGGCGGGCGTGAGCCGGCAACTGGCCCTCGTGGACGGACTGGCGGCCGAGGCCGCCGCCGAGGGCTCCCCGCAGGCACTGGCCGCCGCCCAGCACTACGCCTGGTGGGCCGGGCACCCCTCGGTCACCCCTCGGCGCGTCGCCGCCGAGGCGGAGGCCATCCTGGCCGCCCTGGGCGCCGCCCGCGACGGCGGGCACACGAGCGCCGCCGTGCTCCTGGCCCGTACGGTGGCGCCCGTCCTCGCCGCGGCCATGTACTGGAGCGCGTGGGAGCGCGCGCTGCGCGTCGGCCAGGAGGCCGCCCGGCTGGCCGGGGAGGTGGCCGAGGAGGCGTACTTCCTCCACGAACTCGGCGTCCTGGCGCTGTGCCTGGGCAACCTGGACCGGGCCCGCAGCGAACTGGAGGCCTCGATAGCCCTGCGCGGCGCTCTCGCGGACCGCCAGGGGACCACGGTGGGGCGCCGTACCCTCGCGCTCGTCGCGGACCGCGAGGGCGGTTCTGTGCCCGGCACGGGCCTCGCGGGCGTCGAGACCCCGGCGACCGGCACCGACATGTCCGAGGCGCCCACGACGATCATCGGCAGGCGCCTGGCCGCGGCGGCCGCCGCCCCGCGCCGGATCGCCCTCACCGGTTCCCGCCGCAACCTCGTCGCCGTCGGCGCGGGCGCGCTGCTGGCGGCCGTGCTCGGCACCGTCGTCACCCTCGGTACGACGGCCTCCGGCGGCGACCAGAACACCCCCATGAACGTGAAGCCGGTCGAATCCGCCCAGGAGGACGGCGCGGACGACGGCCTCCCGGCCGAGGACCTCCCGACCCCCGGCTCCACCCAGCGGCCCAGACCCACCGCGAGCGGCACCGGCACCGCGACGACGCCGGGCGCTCCGGCCGGCGGCACCACGGGCGCCGGCGGTACCGGGTCCGTGTCCGGTGGTGGCTCCGGCGGCACCGACGGCGGGGCCGGTGGGGCCGACGGCGGCTCCTCGACGGGCGGTGGCTCGCACGGCGGCGGCTCGGGCGGTGGTTCGCACGGCGGCGGCTCGGGGGGCAACCCGAGCGGGGGAGGGGACACCGGCGGCGACGCCGGCGGTACGGGCGACCCGACCGACGGCGGCCAGTCCGGCTCCCCGTCGACTTCGCCGACCGACCCGGGCACCGGCTCGCCCAGCCCGAGCGGCTCCGACGGCGGCACCGGCGACGGCGGCACAGGCGACGGCGGCACCTCCGCCAGCGCGAGCGCTCCCGAGAGTTCCGCCACCGTCTCCGGTCTGCCCGGCGCTCCCGACACCTCCGGCACGATCGCCTGACCTGCGCCCGTCACGGCTCGGCCCGGTGGTCTGCCGACCGCCGGGCCGCGCCGTACCGCTCACCGCCGTCGGGCGGGGGAGCGGGCGGTGTCCGTCAGAAGAGGCGGAGCTTGTCGTCCTCGATGCCGCGCAGCGCGTCGTAGTCCAGGACGACGCAGTCGATGCCGCGGTCCGTGGCGAGGACCCGCGCCTGCGGCTTGATCTCCTGCGCCGCGAAGATGCCCTTGACGGGCGCCAGCAGGGGGTCCCGGTTGAGGAGTTCGAGGTAGCGGGTGAGCTGCTCGACGCCGTCGATCTCGCCGCGGCGCTTGATCTCGACCGCGACGGTCGTGCCGGACGCGTCCCGGCCCAGGATGTCCACCGGGCCGATGGCGGTCGGGTACTCGCGGCGGACGAGGCTCCAGCCTTCGCCGAGCACCTCCATGCGGTCGGCCAGCAGCTCCTGGAGGTGGGCCTCGACGCCGTCCTTGATCAGGCCGGGGTCGACGCCGAGTTCGTGCGTGGAGTCGTGCAGCACGTCCTCGATGGTGATGATGAGCTGCTCGCCGGCCTTGTTGGTGACCGTCCAGACCCCGTCCTCGCCCTCCTTGAGCGTGCAGGGCGGCGACATCCAGTTCAGCGGCTTGTAGGCACGGTCGTCGGCGTGGACGGAGACACTGCCGTCGGCCTTGACCAGGAGCAGCCTGGTCGCCGACGGCAGATGGGCGGAGAGCCGGCCCGCGTAGTCCACGGAGCAACGGGCGATGACGAGACGCATGGTCGGCAACGTTACTCGCTACCGGGCGCGGTCGGAAAATGGCCTGTTGTGAACGCTCCCGCCTAGTGTCATGGGACCTCTCCGCCTACGGTTGTGAGTGGAGGCCGTCGTGCGGGAGAACTCTGGGCGGCTTCTCTCCGTAGTCCGTCTGACTCCTCGGACAGGGGGGTCACGAGAGGAGTACTCATGTCGCTCGACGTCTCACCGGCCCTCCTCGAACAGGCCGAGCGAGGCGAGGTCGACGAACGGGAATTCGTCGACTGCGTCCGGACTTCCCTGCCTTACGCATGGGACATGATCAGCTCTCTGGCGGCACAACTCAAGGTGGACGGCGGCGAGTTCGCCGACAACCAGGTACCCCCGCCGGACGAGCACGCACGCGGGCAGCTGCTCCGCGCCCTGGCGAGTGACGCGATACGGGGGGCCCTGCAGCGGCACTTCGGGGTCCGGCTGGCGTTCCAGAACTGCCACCGGGTCGCGGTGTTCCCGCTGGACCCGGCGGTCGACGGGCGTTACGCCCTCTTCACCTCCGTACGCGCACAGCTGCTGAACCAGTCCCCGGAACTGCGGGACTGCTGAACCGGGCAGGGTGCTCCCGCCATTGGTCGCACCACTGCTCTTCCAGGTTTCAATCAGGCCAATTGCGGGAGCACTTCGCTGCCGAGCCGTGCCACGTTCTCCTCGGTGGCCGCGAGATCGCCCGAGCCCTCGACGAGCAGGGCGAAGCGGCGGATGCCGGTCCGCTCGGCGGTGGCGGCCAGCCGGTCGGCGCACAGCGCCGGAGGGCCCACGGGGTGGAGGTCGCAGAGGAGTTCGGTGTAGGCGAGCGGATCGCGCATCGTCCGGGGCCGGCCGTCGACGGTGCGGTGCGCGGCGAGGCCCCGCTGGAGCCAGCCGGGCATCGCCTTGGTCAGCGACTCCACGGCGTCGGCGCGGCGGTCCGCGATCTGCACGACGCCCGCGGAGACGTGTTCCGCCGTGGCCACCAATTCGGGTGAAAGCCCCGCATCGCGCGCCTCCGCCTGCCACATTGCGACCATGGCAGCTTTGTCCTCGTCGCCGCAGTGCATGCCGAGCAGCATGGGCAGACCCCTGCGCGCCGCGAGCCGGACGCTGCCCGGCGAGGTGCAGGCGACGACGACCGGCGGCCCGCCCGGCGCCTGGAACTCGTCCGCCCGCGGTACGACGTCGACCTCGCGGAAGGCGAATCGTTCACCCGAGGCCCCCACGCGGGGCTCGCGCAGCCAGCGCAGCAGCAGGTCCAGCGACTCGGGGAAACCGCTCTCGAAGGCGGCGAGTCCGGCGCCGAAGACCTCCAGGTCCACCCACGGGCCGCCGCGGCCCACGCCCAGCGTGAAGCGGCCGCCCGAGGTGATGTGCAGCAGCGCCGCCTGCTCGCCGAGCGCGACGGGATGCGCGGTCGGCAGTACGCTCACGGCCGTCCCGATCCCGATCCGGCGCGTTCTGCCCAGCAGCAGCGCGGCGAGCGTCACGGCCGACGGGCACACGCCGTACGGCACGAAGTGGTGCTCCGCCAGCCATACGGAGTCCAGCCCGGCCTTCTCCGCCGCCTCTGCGGACCGCACCGCGCGGTGCAGCGCCTCCCCCGGTCCCTGCCCCGGGAACTGGGCGGCGAGGACGAAAGTACCGACACGCATCGTGCTTCACACCTTCCTCGGTGGCCGACACGGCTCCCCTACTCGGCACTAACGCCTGACACGTGCCAAAGGCACGGTCGGGCCACCGCGATTTCATGATTTTCTAGGTGATGGCCGGAATGGGGGATACCCGGACGGGTACCCGGCGCGGTGCGCGCTACGCGTACGCTGGAAGCGGTCCCGAGTCCCCCGAACCGCATGAGGTGTGTGCCCGTGTCCCCGCGCCGAAACCGCCCGCGAGGCGCCGCCGGCAGAGCCGAGGAGCGTCCCGAGGCCGGACCGGCCCGAGGTCCGGAGCGTGTGGAGAGCTGGCGGGGCGAGCAGTGGACCGTCCGCCAGTTGGCCGGGAGTACGGGCGGCAAGCACTACCGCTGCCCCGGCTGCGACCAGGAGATCCCGCCGGGGGTGGGCCACTTGGTGGCCTGGCCGGAGCACGGCGGCGTGGAGGACCGGCGCCACTGGCACACCGCCTGCTGGAACGCGAGAGACCGCCGGGGCGCACGGCTCCAGCGGTCGCGCAACGCCCCCCGGTACTGACGGGGGACGGAAGCCCGGTGCCCCGGGTCAGACGTCGCGCTTGGAGAGCGTCGCGCAGGCCGCGCCCAGGGCGACGGCCGTGATGATCGCGAGCACGACCAACTGGCGCACCCCGTCGGCGTCGCCGTTCTCCAGCATCGGCATCTGGTAGAGCGACGCGATGGCGTTGGGGGAGGAGTACTCGACCAGCTTCTCCTGCACCTTGCGGAGGCTCTCCGACTGCATGAAGATCGCGATGATCAGCGGGAGCAGGACCACGCCCATCATCGTGGTGATCGCGCCCGCGGAGTGCCGCAGCAGCGCGCCCACGGCCAGGGAGAGCAGTCCGAGCAGGGCCACGTACAGGCCGACGCCGACGGTGGCGCCCAGCCACTGGGTGCCGCTTGCGGTGGTGAGGCCGTCCTCGACGACGAGCCGCGCGCCCACAAAGGTGTCGTCGCCTACCGGCCTGCCGCCGAAGGTGGCGTAGTTCATCAGCGCGGCGAGCGCGCAGGCCACGGTGGTGACGGTGAAGGTCAGCGCGAAGAAGACGATCGCCTTCGCGACGAGCACCCGGCCGCGCTGCGGGCACGCGGTGAGGGTCGTGCGGATCATGCCGGTGCCGTACTCGGAGCTGATCACCAGCACCCCGAGGGTCATCACGCAGAGCTGGCCGAGGAGCACCCCGAACAGGCCGAAGCCCAGCACCGGGTCGGAGACGCTCTCGGTCGAGGCCAGGCCGACGACGAGCAGGTTGATGCCGAGGATCAGCACCAGCATGACGCCGAGCGTCCACATCGTGGAGCGCACCGTACGGATCTTGGTCCACTCGGACATCAGCGCGTGGCCGAGGTGGGTCCTCTGAACCGGGAAGGCGGAGGAGAACTGCGGGGCCGGGCTGTGGACGGGGGCGGTCATCGGGCGTCCTCGACGGGCTGGGTCGGCTGCGGGGCGGCGGGCACGGCCGGAGCGGCCGGCACGGCCGGCTGCGCGTACGGGTTCAGGGGCGCGGTCGGTGCCGCGCCGGGGCCCGGCTGCACCGGCGGGGCGTACGGCTGCACCGGAGGCTGCGGCTGCGGGTGTCCGTAGCCGTACCCGTACGGCGGCTGCTGCGGGACGGGCTGCGGCCACGGTGCCTGCGGCGGCATGCCCCAGCCACCGGGCGCGGGCGCGCCGGAGGGCTGCTGCAGACCCTGACGCGGGTCGGCCGTGGAGCGGTAGTCGACGGCGCCGTTGGTGAGGCGCATGTAGGCCTCCTCCAGCGAGGCCTGGTGCGGCGAGAGTTCCCACAGCCGCACCGTGGCCTCGTGTGCGAGGTCGCTGATCCGCGGCAGCTCCAGACCGGTCACGCGCAGCGCGCCGTCCTGCTCCTGCTGCACCTGCGCGCCCGCGTCGGTCAGCGTCTTCGTCAGCTTCTCGCGGTCCGCGGCCACGTCCGGGGTGCGGACCACCGCGAAGCCGGTGGAGTTGCCGGCGATGAAGTCCTTGACGCTCATGTCGGCGAGCAACTGGCCGCGGCCGATCACGATCAGGTGGTCCGCGGTCAGCGCCATCTCGCTCATCAGGTGCGAGGAGACGAAGACGGTACGGCCCTCCGAGGCGAGCTTGCGCATCAGATGGCGCACCCAGTGGATGCCCTCCGGGTCCAGGCCGTTGACCGGTTCGTCGAAGAGCAGCACCTCGGGGTCGCCCAGCAGCGCCGCCGCGATGCCAAGGCGCTGCCCCATGCCGAGCGAGAAGCCCTTGGAGCGCCTGCCCGCGACCTCCTGCAGGCCGACGACGCCCAGCACCTCGTCCACCCGGCGGGCGGGGATCCCGGACAACTGCGCCAGGCACAGCAGGTGGTGGCGCGCGCTGCGCCCGCCGTGCACGGCCTTGGCGTCCAGCAGCGCGCCCACCCGGCGCGGGGCGTTGGGCAGCTGCCGGAACGGCTGTCCGCCGACGGTCACCCGTCCCGCGGTGGGGGTGTCCAGGCCCAGGATCATCCGCATCGTGGTCGACTTCCCGGAGCCGTTGGGCCCCAGGAAGCCGGTCACCATGCCGGGCCGTACCTGGAACGACAGGTTGTGGACGGCCGTCTTGCTGCCGTAGGTCTTGGTGAGGCCGACTGCCTCGATCATGCTCCGCCCCTCGACGAACAGTCCGCGGGGCGGTGCTCGCCCCCGTGAGGATTAGGAGGCTAGCGGGGCGGGATCGGTTCCCGCCCCGTGAGGCCCGAATTCCGGGGGAGAGGTCAGGCGTCCCGCTTCTTCAGCAGCACGTAGCCGCCGATCAGCGCGACGATCACCCACAGCGCCATGATGCCGAGTCCGCCCCACGCGCTGTAGGGGGCGGGGTCGTCCGGGGCGATCGTGGCCCGCATGATCTTGCTGCCTGCCTGGTCCGGGAAGTACCGGGCCACGTCCTTGGCGCCCGGTACGGCCGAGAGGATCCCGGAGATCAGGAAGAAGAAGGGGATGAGGATCCCCAGTGAGACCATCGGGCTGCGCAGCATCGTCGCGACGCCGACCGCGAAGAGCACCATCAGCGTCATGTAGAGGCCGGCTCCGAAGACCGCGCGCAGTACCCCCGGATCGCTGATCGAGGTGTCGAGGTCACCGCCGAGGACGGCCTGGCCGATGAAGAAGGAGATGAAGCTGACGATCACCCCGAGGACGAAGGTGATGCCGGCGGCGACGGCGACCTTGGAGAGGTAGAAGGTCGCGCGCTGCGGCACCGCCGAGAGCGAGGCCCGGATCATGCCCGTGCTGTACTCGCTGGAGATGATCAGCACGCCGAAGGTGATCAGCGCGAGCTGACCGAGGAAGAGACCGGACAGGCTTTGGCTGGTGGCGTCGAACTGGGCGCGGGCGCCCTCTTCGATGGTGTCCCACTGGGTACGGAACAGCAGGCAGAACAGACCACTGATGACGATGGTCAGGACGGCGGCCGACGCCAGCGTCCACACGGTCGACCGGACGGTCCTGACCTTGGTCCACTCCGACTGCAGAACAGCGGTGGTCGCTGCCATGTCAGGCTTCCTTTCCGGTCTGCGTGTTCCAGGCGGCGCCCCACGTGGGCGCGGGCGCGGCGGCCTCGCCGGCCTCCGCCGCGGGCCCACCGGCGTGGTACTCCACCGACTCGGCGGTGAGTTGCATGAACGCCTGCTCCAGGGAGGCCTGCTGAGGGCTGAGCTCGTGCAGCACCAGCTGGTTCCGGGCGGCGAGCTCACCGATCTTGGCGGATTCCGCGCCCTCGATCTCGAAGGCGCCCTCGTCGCCGATCACCGCGACGATCGACGCGGCCGCCAGCGCGTCCTTGAACTTCTCCGGCTCCGGGGTGCGGACGCGCACATAGGAGCGGGAGTTCTCGGCGATGAAGTCCGCCATCGTCGTGTCCGCCATCAGCTTTCCGCGACCGATCACGATCAGGTGCTCGGCGGTCAGCGCCATCTCGCTCATGAGATGGCTGGAGACGAAGATCGTGCGGCCCTGGGCGGCCAGCCCCTTCATCAGATTGCGGATCCAGTGGATGCCCTCCGGATCCAGTCCGTTGACCGGTTCGTCGAACATCAGGATCTCGGGGTCGCCGAGCAGCGCCGCGGCGATGCCGAGACGCTGTCCCATGCCGAGGGAGAACCCCTTGGATCGCTTCTTGGCGACGGGCGCCAGACCGACGATCTCCAGCACCTCGTCGACCCGGCGGGCCGGGATACGGTTGGACTGGGCCAGGCACAGCAGGTGGTTGTACGCCGTGCGGCCACCGTGGATGGCCTTGGCCTCGAGCAACGCACCGATGTGCTTCAGCGGTTCGTGCAGCTCGCGATAGTGCTTGCCGTCGATGCGGATGCTGCCGCTGGTCGGATTGTCCAGGTCCAGCATCATGCGCATCGTCGTCGACTTGCCCGCCCCGTTCGGGCCGAGGAAGCCGGTGACCACCCCCGGACGCACCGTGAAGGTGAGGTCATCCACGGCGGTCTTGTCCCCGTACCGCTTGGTCAGCCCCTGCAGCTCGATCATGCCGCATACACTATTTGGCCGCGGCGCGCGATGCACGCGGAATTCCCGCCCCCGTTTGCGCTGCCCGGACACGATCGAGCCCCCTGCCGAGGAGGCGGGGGGCTCGATGCGCGCCAGGGGCTCCGCGGAGCGTCAGCGCTGGGCCGGGACGCCGCGCGAGACGGGCTCGTCGTCGGCGGGGGCGCCGGCCGCGGCGACCGCCGCACCGGTCAGCGTGGCCAGCATCTCGCGGACGTTGGTCAGCTGGGCGTTGATGCTGTCGCGGCGGTTGGTGAGCGCCGCCAGCTCGCGCTCGGATTCGCTGCGGATCCGGTCGGCCTTGGCGTTCGCGTCGGCCACGATGTCCTCGGCCTGGCGCTGAGCGGTCTCCACCGTCTGGCGGGCGCGGCGCTCGGCGTCGGTGCGCAGCTTCTCGGCCTCCAGGCGGAGCTGCTCGGCGCGGTGCTCGATCTCGGCGAGGCGCTTCTCGGCCTTGGCCTGACGGGACGCCAGGTCGCGCTCGGACTGCTCGCGGCGCTTGGCCAGGTTGGTCTCGAAGTCGGCCGCGGCCTGGGCCGCCTTGGCGCGGGTCTCCTCGAAGAGGGCGTCCGCCTCCTCGCGCTTGGCCTGCGCGTCCTTCTGCGCGTCGGCGCGCAGCTGGCCGGCCTCACCCTTGGCCTTCTCGACGATGCGCTCGCCCTCGTCCTCGGCCTTCGACTTGCGCTCGGCGGCGTAGGACTCGGCGTCGTTGCGCACCTGCGTGGCGGCGGACTCGGCCAGCTCGCGGTGCTGCTCGGCGGCGCGGCGGGCCTCCTCGCGCAGGTCCTTCGCCTCCTCCTCGGCGAGGCGGAGGATCTTCTCGACGCGCGCGCCGAGACCGGCGTAGGACGGTTCGGCGTCGTTGACCTGGGCCTGCGCGTTCTGGGTCTCGAGGTGGAGTTCCTCGATGCGCTTCTCCAGCGCGTTGATCCGGGCCAGCGCGCTGTCACGGTCGGCGACGAGTTTGGTGATGCGGTCGTCCACCTGACCGCGGTCGTATCCACGCCGCACGAGCTCGAAGCCGAAGGGGGAGGAAGTGTCGCTCATGGGGTTCCTGTCAATTCAGACCGGGTGGGGTGATAGGGGGAATCCTAGGGGCCGAAGCGGCGTGTCTTACAGTCACTGTCCAGTAACTGTGCACAATGTCCGCTCAATCGAGTGGCGCATCGTCGGACCGCTTGCTCCCTGTCCGGGGCGTACCGGCCGTTGCACCAGCGGTGACCGCGTTCTTACCGTTCTGTGCGGCGTTCTGACTGTTGCCCTTTCCCCCCTCGGCCGGCTGCTGGAATGACTCCAGTGCCTCGAGGACATCCTGCACGCGGGTGATCTCCGCGTTGATGTCCTGACGGCGCCGGCTGAGCACCTCGAGCTCCTTCTTGCCCTCGGTCACGATGCGCTCGGCCTCGACGCGGGCCTCGCTGCGCACCCGCTCCGCGTCGCGCTCCGTGTCGTTCTTCTTCTGCTCGGCCCCCTTGAGCAGCTCCTCCGCCTTCTTCACCGCGGCGATGCGGACCTTGCTCGCCTCCGCGCTCGCGTTGGACCGCGTCTCCTCGGCCCTGGCCTCGGCGTCCGTGACCAGCTCGCGGGCCTTGGCCTCGGCCTTCTCCAACTGCTCCGTGGCGGCCGCGACGAGCTTGTCGACCCGCTCGCCCGCCGACTTCATGGTGGCGGCCGACTCCGAGCGGGCCCGCTCGTGCAGCTCCTCGACCTCGGCCTCGACGCGCTGCCGCAGCTCCGTCGCGCGCTCGCGGATGGCGGTGGCGTCCCTGCGGGCCTCTTCGAGCAGCGTGTCGGCGTCCGTACGGGCCCGTTCCACCATGCCGTTGCTCTCCGAGGTGGCCCCGGCGACGATCCGGTCGGCCTCCTTGCGGGCGGCGCCGACCATCGTGTCGGCCTGCTCCTCCGCGGTGGTGCCGATCTTGAGAGCCTCGCCCTGCGCCTGCGAGATGAGCTCGTCCGCCTGCCCCGCGGCCTCGGCGCGGCGCTTGTTGGCGTCCTCGCGGGCCTCGTCCCGGATCCGGTCGGACTCCGCGCGGGCGGCCTCGGCGTCGCGCTCGGCGGACTCCAGCGCGTCCTTGGCCAGGATGCCCAGCCGCTCCGCCTCCGCACGGGCCTTGGTGATCAGCTGGTCCGCCTGCTGGGCCGCGTCCGTGCGGCGCTTGTTGGCCTCGTCGCGCGCCTCGTCCATGATGCGGCGGGCCTCCGCCTCGGCGCTGCCCAGCGACTCCTCGGCCGCGCGGCGGCGCTCCTCGGCGTCCCGCTCGGCGGAGTCGAGGGCGTCCTTGGCGAGGATGCCCAGCCGCTCGGCGTCGCGCTGCGCCTTGCCCACGGTCTCCTCGGCCCGGGCGGCGGCGTCGGCGCGGAGCCGGTCGGCCTCCTCGATGGCCTCGGTGAGCAGCCGGTCGGCCTGCTCGGCGGCCTCCACCCGCTGCCGGTTGGCCTCGTCGCGGGTCTCCGTCCGCAGCCGGTCGGCCTCCTCGATCGCCTCGCCGACCGTGCGGTCGGCCAGCTGCCGGGCCTCCTCGGCCTCCTCCTGCGCCTCGCGGCGCATCCGCTGGGCGTCCTCGGTGGCGCGCTCGCGCTCGGCGTTGGCGTCCGCGTGCAGCCGGTCCGCGGCCTCCTGGGCCTCGGACCGCAGGCGCTCCGCGGCGTGCTCGGCCGCCGAGCGCAGCCCGGTGATCTCCTCCTCGGCCTGCTCGTGCATGCCGTTGACCGAGTCCCGCACCTGCTGGGCGGTCTGCTCGGCCGCGCCGACCAGCTCGGCCGCGTGCCGCTCGGCCTCGGCGACCAGCCGCTCCGCCTCGGCGCCGGCCTCCTCCACACGCTTGCGGGCGGCGGCCAGCAACTCCTCGCCCTCGCGGCCGGCCTGCGCGCGCTCCTGCTCCGCCTCGCCGCGGGCCGCGCCCAGCAGCTCCTCGGCCTCCCGGCGGCGGCGCACGGCCTCCTCCTGGGCGGCGGACAGCGCCTCGGCGGCCTCGGCCCGCAGCCGTCCGGCGGTCTCCTGCGCCTCGGCCCGGACCCGGTCGGCGGTCTCCTGGGCCTCGGTGCGCAGCGTCTCGGCCTCGGCGGCGGCGTCGCCCCGCAGGCGTACGGCCAGCTGCTCGGCCTCGGCCCGGGTCTGCGAGGCGTCGGCGGCGGCCTCGTCGCGCAGCCGTACCGTCTCCTGCTCGGCCTGCTCCTGCAGCCCGCGGACCCGCTCGGCGACCTCCGTGCGCAGCGTGGCCGCCTCCTCGGCGGTCTCGCGGCGCAGCCGCTCCGCCTCGGTGCGGGCCTCGCGCAGCGCCTCCTCGGCCGCGGCGATGCGGTGCTCGGCCTCCTCGCGCAGCCGGACCAGATCGGCCTCGGCCTCGTCGCGCAGCCGCTGGGCGGCCCGCTCGGCCTCCTCGCGCAGCAGCAGGCCGGCGCCCTCGGCGTCCTCCTTGACCTGCTCCGCCTGCTGCTCGGCCTCGGCGCGGACCTGCTCGGCCTCGCCCCGGGCGCGCTCCAGCAGCTCGTCGGCCTGCCGGCGCAGGCCCCCGGCCCGCTCGATCGCCTCGGTGCGGACCTTCTCGGAGTCGGCGGTCGCCTTCTGCCGGTGTTCCGCGGCATCGGCCTTCGCCTTGGTCAGCAGCTCCTCGGCGGACCGGGCCGCCTCCTCGATCTGCTGCACCGCCTCGCGCCGCGCCTCGCCGCGGATGCGCTCGCCCTCGGCGACCGCCTCGGCGCGCAGCTGCTCGGCCTCGCCGCGCAGCCTGCGGGCCTCCTCCTGCAGCTCGACCGTCTTTGCGCGGTACTCCTTGGTGTCGTCCTTGGCGGTGCCGAGCAGCTCCTCGGCCGACTCCTCGGCCTGGCCGCGGAGCCGGTCCGCCTCCGCCTCCGCCTCGCGGCGGATGCGCTCGGCCTCCTCGCTCGCCGCGCCGGTGGTGGCACGGGCGTCCTCGGTGGCCTTGTTGAGGACCTCCTCGGCGGTGCGGGCCGCCTTGGCCAGCGCCGCCGCGGCGTCCTCCGCCGCCTCGGACTTGGCGGTCTCCTGGGCCTGGCTGCGCAGCCGCTCGGCCTCGTTGTTGGCGTCGGCGAGGATCTGCTCGGCCTCGGCCTTGGCGGCCTCCGCCTCCTTGGTCGCCTCGGCGACCAGCCGGGCCACCTCGGCCCTGGCCGTACGGGTGCGCTGCTCGTTGTCGGCGTCGACGGTGGCCAGCCGCTTGGCGGCGTTGGCCGAGGCCTCCTCGCGGAGCCGGTCGGCCTCGCTCTGCGCCTCGCGCAGCTTCTCCTGTGCCTCGCGCAGCTTCTCCTCGGCGGAGCGGGAGAGTTCGCCGGCCTGGGTGCGGGCGTTGTCGGTGTCGCTCTGGGTGGAGGCACGCAGCTGCTCGGCCTGCGTGGTGGCCTCCTGGGCCTGGCTGGCCGCGGCGTTCAGCAGCCGCTCGGCGTCCGCGCGGGCCCGGCGCAGCAGTTGCTCGGCCTCGGCGCGCGCGGTCGAGGACTCCGACTCCAGCCGGTCGCGGGCGCCCTCGGCGATCCGCTGCGCCTCGGCGCGTGCGGCGGCCAGCGCGGCCTCCGACTCGGCGCGGGTCTCCTCCATGAGCCGGCGGGCCTGCGACTCGGCGCGGGCCCGCAACTGCTCGGCCCAGGCCACGTTCTCGTTGACGTGGCTCTCGACGTTGGTGCGGCGCTCGGCCAGCTCCTCGTCCAGCCGGCGGCGCCGGCCGACGGCCTCGGCGTGCCACTCGGCCTCCACGCGGGCCTGGTGCTCGGCCTGCTCCTGCAGGAGGCGCTGGGTGGCCGCCCGGGCCTCGCGCAGCTCCCGCTCGGCGTCGGCGCGCAGTTGGTCGGCCTGGATCTGGGCATTGCGCAGCAACTGGTCGGCCTGGTGGCCGAGGTTGTCGTAGGCAGGGCGGCTCGCGAGGTTGCGGCGCGCCTCGTGCAGCTTGGCGCGCAGCACCTCGACCTGGTAGCCGAGGTCGTCGGCATGCTGGACGACCTTGTCCCGCTCCTTACGAAGCCGCTCCATCTCGGCCTCGAACTGCGAGAGGTGGTCGTCCTCAACCTCGTAGCGGTCGTAGCCCCGCACTCCGCGGTCCCATCCGTCTCCTGGTGTACCCACCCGCCAACCGAGTGAGATTCCCCGGGGCCCCGTTTACCGCGGAGCCTTGCGGAGAATTGTGTCCGATCCCACGCCGAGGCGCGGGCAGGTACCCCAGCCCACCCCGGGGTCGCCAGGCCACTCTACCGGGGCGAGTCGTCTCCGGTCAGTGGTCCTTGGCCGAGGTGACGAGCTCGGTGAGCACTCCGTGGCAGTCCTTGGGGTGCAGGAAGGTGATCCGCGACCCCATGGAACCCTTGCGCGGGCTGTCGTAGAGCACCCGCACGCCCTTGTCGCGGACGGAAGCCGCGTCCGCGTCGACGTCCTCGGTGCCGAAGGCGATGTGGTGCACCCCCTCCCCGTTCTTGGCCAGCCACTTGGCGACGGTGGAGTCCTCGCGGGTGGGCTCCAGCAGCTGCAGGTAGGAGGCCCCGCCGTCGGGGGTCTCGTTGATCTTGAGCATGGCCTCGCGCACACCCTGCTCCTCGTTGACCTCGGTGTGGAACACCTCGAAGCCATAGGTGGCACGGTAGAACTCGACGGTCTTGTCGAGGTCGAAGCAGGCGATGCCGATGTGGTCGATTCGCGTCAGCATGACTCCAGTGGACCGCCGGTCCGCATGGTCACGCAACGTGCGCGCGATCACACCGTCTGCCGGGTGACCGCCGGCTCCACCTCTCAGTACATTGACAGCACCCTCGAAAACCATCGTTAACATTCCCTCCGTGCAAAGGGGCCGCGTCATGACCAGCCAGGCACGAACCTCCGTGATCGTCGCGGGTGCGCGCACCCCCATGGGCCGGCTCCTCGGCTCGCTGCGCACCTTCTCCGGGGCCGAACTCGGCGCCGTCGCCATCAAGGCCGCGCTGGACCGGGCGGGCATCGGCGGTGACCAGGTGCAGTACGTGATCATGGGCCAGGTGCTCCAGGCGGGTGCCGGGCAGATCCCTGCCCGCCAGGCAGCGGTCAAGGCCGGCATTCCGATGAACGTGCCGGCGCTGACGATCAACAAGGTCTGCCTGTCCGGTCTGGACGCCATCGCCCTCGCCGACCAGTTGATCCGGGCGGGTGAGTTCGACGTCGTCGTGGCCGGCGGCCAGGAGTCGATGACCAACGCCCCGCACCTGCTGCCGAAGTCCCGCGAGGGCTTCAAGTACGGCGCCGTCCAGATGCTGGACGCCATGGCGTACGACGGTCTCACCGACGCCTTCGAGAACATCGCCATGGGCGAGTCGACCGAGAAGCACAACACCCGCCTGGGCATCGGCCGTGCCGAACAGGACGAGATCGCCGCGCTGTCCCACCAGCGGGCGGCGGCCGCGCAGAAGAACGGCCTGTTCGAGGCCGAGATCACCCCGGTGGAGATCCCGCAGCGCAAGGGCGAGCCGGTGGTCTTCGCCAAGGACGAGGGCATCCGCGCGGAGACCACGGCCGAGTCGCTGGCCAAGCTGCGCCCCGCCTTCAGCAAGGAGGGCACGATCACCGCGGGCACCTCCTCGCAGATCTCCGACGGCGCCGCCGCGGTGGTCGTGATGAGCAAGGCCAGGGCCGAGGAACTGGGCCTGGAGTGGATCGCCGAGATCGGCGCCCACGGCAACGTGGCCGGCCCGGACAACTCGCTGCAGTCGCAGCCGTCCAACGCCATCGCGCACGCCCTGAAGAAGGACGGCCTGTCGGTCGGCGACCTGGACCTGATCGAGATCAACGAGGCGTTCGCCGCGGTGTCGGTGCAGTCCATGAAGGACCTGGGCGTGACACCTGAAAAGGTGAACGTCAACGGCGGTGCCATCGCCCTCGGTCACCCGATCGGCATGTCCGGCGCCCGTATCGTCCTGCACCTGGCCCTGGAGCTCAAGCGCCGCGGCGGCGGTGTGGGCGCGGCGGCCCTGTGCGGCGGCGGCGGCCAGGGCGACGCCCTGATCATCCGCGTGCCGGGCAAGTAGCGGAGTACCGGCAAGCAACGGCACCAACGGCGAGTGAGCCGAAGGGGAGCGGCCGTTGCCGACAAGATGGGGGCCCCTCCCAGCGGGAGCTGGGGGAGCGCGGAGCCCGCGAGGAACGAGCGGGCGAGCACGGTCGACCGTCGGCGACGGCTGAGCGCACCGGAGGCGAACCGAGCCCTTGAAAGGCAACGAGGAGCGTAGCGATGGACGTCCCCACCCTGGTGGAGCAGGCGCGGCAGGGCCGCCCGAGGGCGGTTGCCCGGCTGATCTCGCTGGTGGAGGGGGCGTCCCCGCAGTTGCGTGAGGTGATGGCCGCGCTCGCGCCGCTGACCGGCGGCGCGTACGTGGTCGGGCTGACCGGCTCGCCGGGCGTCGGCAAGTCCACGTCGACGTCGGCGCTCGTCTCGGCGTACCGGCGGGCCGGCAAGCGGGTCGGGGTGCTGGCCGTGGACCCCTCCTCGCCGTTCAGCGGGGGCGCCCTGCTCGGCGACCGGGTCCGGATGAGCGACCACGCGTCCGACCCCGGCGTCTACATCCGCTCCATGGCCACCCGCGGCCACCTGGGCGGTCTGGCGTGGGCCGCGCCGCAGGCGATCCGCGTGCTCGACGCGGCCGGCTGCGAGGTGGTCCTGGTGGAGACCGTCGGCGTCGGCCAGTCCGAGGTGGAGATCGCCGCCCAGGCCGACACCTCCGTGGTGCTGCTCGCGCCGGGCATGGGCGACGGCATCCAGGCGGCGAAGGCGGGCATTCTCGAGATCGGCGACGTGTACGTCGTCAACAAGGCCGACCGGGACGGCGCCGACGCGACCGCCCGCGAGCTCAACCACATGCTGGGCCTCGGCGAGACCCGCCGGCCGGGCGACTGGCGCCCCCCGATCGTCAAGACGGTCGCCGCCCGCGGCGAGGGCATCGACGAGGTGGTCGAGGCCCTGGAGAAGCACCGCGCGTGGATGGAGGAGCACGGGGTGCTCGCGGAGCGCCGGCTGCGCCGCGCGGCCCTGGAGGTCGAGCACATCGCCGTCACCACGCTGCGCGAGCGCATCGGCGACCTCCACGGCGACCGCCGTCTCGGCGCGCTCGCCGAACGGATCGTCGCCGGCGCCCTGGACCCGTACGCCGCCGCCGACGAGCTCGTCGCGGGCCTCACCGAGCAGGCCTGAGGCCCGCGCCCCCCGGGCGCGGGCCCTCGCAGCGGCGGGTCAGGCCTTGCCGCGCACCGCGCGCAGGTGGTCCGCGACCGGGTTGAGGGCCCTGCGCAGGGCCGCCAGGTCCTCGGCGGGGAGCAGGTCGATGAAGTGCTCCCGTACGGCGGCGACGTGGTGCGGGGCGACCTTGCGCATGGTCTCCCAGCCGTCCTCGGTCAGGACGGCGAACAGCCCGCGCCGGTCGGACTCGCAGTTCTCGCGGCGGACCAGGCCCGCGGTCTCCATACGGCTGATCTGGTGCGACAGCCGGCTCTTGGACTGCAGGGTGGCGCGGGCCAGGTCACTCATCCGCATGCGGTGCTCGCTCGACTCCGAGAGGTTCACCAGGATCTCGTAGTCGTTGTAGGTCAGACCGAACGGCTGCAGATCCCGTTCGAGCTGGTGCGTCAGCAGCTTGCTGACCTCCAGGTGGATGCGCCAGGTGCGCTGCTCGTCGGCGGTCAGCCAAAGGGTGCCGGTCTCTGTCTCCATGATGGAATTATACCCAGAAAGTTGAAATCCGGATTATTCGGGGTCCCGGTACGTGTCGGTAGGTTCACAGACCGAAGCGGCGCTGCAGGTCCCCGAGCTGTCCGGGGAGCCTCGGCACGCCCTGCTGCGCGCCCGGGACGCCCGCCCCGCCGCCCGGGACACCGGCCTCGTGCGGGACCGCGCCCGTTGCCTGCTCGGGCATGAGCACCTCGCTCGACTGGAGCAGCACCTGCCCCGCGCCGACGAACTCGAACTGGTGCTCCTCGCCCGAGGTGCCGCCGACGCCGGTCAGCGCCCGCAGCCCGCCCAGGACGCCGCGCATGTACCCGTGGTCGTAATGGTGGCAGGGGGACGGGCAGTCCGCCCATCCCACCAGGGCCTGCGGGTCGACGCGGACCGGCGGCTCGACGAAGTGCACTGCGCCGTTGGAGGCCGCCACGAACTTCCCCGTACCGATCAGGGTGAGGAAACCGGGGATGATCGACTGCTTGAGCGACAGGCCCGGCTGGAACGCCAGCAGGTTGCCCGACCGGATGGTCAGGTTGCCGTCCTCCAGGTCGAAGGAGTTCACGTCGAACGCCCGGTCGGCGAGGATCATCTTGCCCTGGCCCTCGGCGACCACCCAGTCCGCGGCGTGCAGCGGGGAGTGGAAGTTGCTGCGGATCAGCCCGTCGAGGGCGCCGTGGCCGATGCCGTGGAAGCTGATCTGCCCGTAGTAGGCGATCATCTTCCCCTTCTGCAGGAACCACTGGCCCTTCAGGTCGACGCTGAAGGCGTACGGGTTGACGTTGTCGTCGACCGGCAGGGTGTACGGGTCGTGGACGACCGGTCCGGTGCTCACAGCTTCTCCTCACTCGCCTGGACGTAGACCGTGCCCTGACCCGACAGCTCCAGCTGGAACGCCTCGCCGGAGCCGCGGCCCACCATGTCGCGCCAGCCGAGCGCGGTGGACAGCTTGTTGCGCACGTCGCCGCGGTGGGCGACGTACGCCTGGGGGTCGACGTGCACCGGGCGCTGCGGGGTGATCGGCAGCTCGATGACGCCGCCGTGCGCCATCACCGCGACCGCGCCGTGCCCCTGCAGGGTCGTGGTGAACAGCCCCTGGCCGGTGACCTGGCCGCGGATGACGCCCATGACGCCGCCCTGGGAGCCCATGAACATCGTGCCCTGCCGCAGCGAGCCGTCGAAGGCCAGCAGCCGGTCCGCCTCGACGTAGAGGGTGTCGCCGCCCAGGTCCACGCAGTGCACGTGGTGGCCGCCGTGGCCGAACATCACCGAGCCGTGGCCCTCGACGGTCATCAGCGGGGTCGCCTCGTTGGCGAGCCGGCGGCCGATCATGGAGCCGATGCCGCCCTGGCCGCCCTGCATGTTCGGGGTGAAGCTCACGTTCCCCCGGTAGGCCAGCATCGCGCCGCGCTGGCTGAACAGCCGCTGCCCCGGCAGCACCTGGGCCTCGACCATCTTGGAGTTGATGCGGGTGAACGGCATCAGACCTGCCCCCCGACGGTGTTGCGCTCGCTCGGCTGCACGTACACCAGGCCGTCGCCCTCGAAGCGGATCTGGAAGGACTCGCCGCCCGACTCGCCGATCACCGTCCGCCAGCCGATGCCGGTCTGGAAGTGCTGCTGGAGGTTGCCGGTGTGCGCCACGTACGCGCCCGGGTCCACCTGCAGCGGCATCCCGGGGGTGACGCGGAGGACCACCGCCGGGCCGTCGGAGGTGATCGCCGCCTGGCCGGCGCCCTCCACCGTGGTGGTGAACAGGCCGTTGCCCTGCGAGGCGCCGCGCAGCCCGGTGAAGGTGGTTCCGGTACGCAGCGTCGCCTCGGTGGCGAGCAGATTGCTCGCCTCGACGTAGAGCTTCTCGCCGTTCAGCCGCACGAGGTTGATCTCGCTCGCGCGGTCGGCGAAGTAGCAGGTGCCCTGCCCTCGTACCTCCATGACCTCCATGGACTCGCCGGTCAGCCGTCGGGTCACCATGCCGCGCAGACCCTCGCCGCCCCCGGACATCTTCTTGAAGCTCATCTGGCCGTCGTACGCGACCATCGAGCCGTTCTTCGCCTTCACGGCGTCGCCGGCCATGTCCACGGCGAGCACCTTGCTGCCCTGCAATCGAAACTGAGCCACGGGTCAGACCGTATCCGTCCGGGAGGAACCCGTCACCAGGGTCCTCGTCACACGATGTGCACCGGTTCCGTGCGGCGCTCCCGCCGCCCCGGGTGGAATGTTCATCCCGCTTCCTCCTTCTTCACGAGCCGGGTCGTCGCGTGTCGTGAAGGGGGACGCCGTCCGCGCGCCGGCGGTTCACCGGCGACCCACGACCCCGGGGGAGGGGCGGCCCGGGCGCCGGGTCATAATGGGCGGAGCGTTTGTGATCGCATTCACAAACAATCCGATCGTCAGCCCCGGCGCCCGCCGCAGTCCCTGTCCCGATAGTGAGGTCCCGTGGACACCAAGACCGCCTCCGCCCTGAACCGGCTCCGCCTGGTATCCGCCCCGGAAGGGGTCTCCTTCCTGCTCCTGCTGATCTGCTCGGTGCTCAAGCGCACCACGGAATTCAACGCGGTTCCGGTGATGGGGATGATCCACGGCATCCTCTTCATCCTCTACGTCGTGTTCTGGCTGGACGCCTGGAACCGCGCCAAGTGGCCGCTCGGCCGCGCCGCGCTCTACTTCGTGTTCTCCGTCCTCCCCACCGGCGGCTTCTTCGCCGAGCGCAGGCTTCGCCGCGAGGCCGAGGACAGCGTCATCGCCGCCCGCGCGCGCAAGGAGCTCAAGGAAGGCGTGGTCGAGGCATGATCGTCGCCTTCTCCGTCACCCCGCTCGGCGTCGGCGAGGAGGTCGGCGCGTACGTGGCCGACGCGGTCCGCGTGGTCCGCGAGTCGGGCCTGCCCCACCGCACCGACGCGATGTTCACCTCCGTCGAAGGTGAGTGGGACGAGGTCATGGACGTCGTCAAGCGCGCCGTGGCCGCCGTCGAGGCCCGGGCGCCGCGCGTCTCGGTGGTCCTCAAGGCCGACATCCGGCCCGGCGTCACCGACGGGCTCACCTCCAAGGTGGAGACCGTCGAGCGGTACCTCGCGCAGTAGCCGCACCGCACCCCGCGGGGTGGCGCGCACCGGCGGTCAGTCGCCGGCCAGCGCGCCGCCCAGCGGGGTGCGTTCGTACAGCACCTGGTGGCCGTAGCGGCGCGAGGTGAGCAGGCCCGCGTCCCGCAGGACCGCCAGGTGCGCCGACACCGACGACAGGGCGAGGCCGTGCCGGTGGGCGAGCGCGGTCGTGGTCGCGGGCTCGCCCAGCCCGCCGAGGATGGCGGCGCGGTTGGCGCCGAGCAGCCGCACCAGGGCTTCGGAGGCTGCCTGCGGCGCCTGCCACAGCCCGCCGATGCCGCGGGCCGGATAGACCACGGTGCCCTGCCACGGCGGGTCGAAGCCCGCCGCGAGGTCCGGCCACACGAAGACGCTGGGCGCCAGGACCAGGCCGTCGCCGCCCAGGTCCCGGTCGTGCTCCGTCGGCTTGTGCAGCGTGAGGGTGTCGTCGGCCCAGCTCAGCGACGGGTGGAGGTCGGCGAAGAGCCCGGTCAGCCCGCCGTCCGCGAGCCGGCGCGCGCGGAAGGCGATGTCCGCCTCCAGCACGGCACGCAGCCGGGGCCAGTAAGGGGCGACCAGTGCCTGCCAGGCCCGCTCGTACAGGTCCGCCAGTTCCCGTACCGCGCGCGCCGGGTCGGCCAGCATCGCCCGGCCCTGCGGGGTGGCGGCGGCGCCCGGGGTGTCCGCCAGCGAACGGGCCAGGTCCTGCCGGGCGGCCTCCGGGTCGGTGGCCCGCACCCGGGCGAGTTCGTCCTCGATGGCCGCCGACGGGCCCTGCGGTGGCGGGCAGAGGAAGTCCGGACTGTGACCGGGGCGCGGCATCAGCAGCCACAGCGGCGTCAGGTCCAGCGCCCGGGCCGCCTCACGGGTCTGCCGCAGCCAGGGCATGTGGTAGGCCTGCAGCCCGGGCTCCTTCAGCGTGCGGACCGCGCCCTCGGTCTCCCACAGAGGGGAGACCGCGAACCGGCAGCGCAGCAGGTCGTCCGGTCCGAAACGCATGCGGAACGGCACGGCACCCCCCGCTCCCACGGTTGTGACCCGATACTTTCGGCTGGAGCCGAAACACTACGCCGTGCCCCCACCGGGCCGCCAGGCTGCGCCCATGACGCTGAACACCGACACCGCCGCGGCCGGCCCGGCCGCCGGGCGCGGCTACCGCGCGGTCTTCGCCGTACGCGAGTTCCGGGCCGTCTTCGCGGCGCACGTGCTGTCGCTGCAGGGCACCGTGGTCGCCGAGATCGCCCTGTCCGTGCTGGTGTTCCGGCTCACCGGGTCGCCGCTGCTGACCGCGCTCACCTTCGCGCTCGGCTTCGTGCCGTACGCGCTGAGCGGCACCCTGCTCGCCGGGATCGCCGACCGCTTCCCGCCGCGCCGGGTGCTCGTCGTCTGCGACCTGCTGTGCGCCCTGTGCGCGGCCGGGATGGTGCTGCCCGGGACGCCGATCGCGGTCCTGCTGGGCCTGCGCTGTGTGATGGCGATGATCGCGCCGGTGTTCACCGGCACCCGGGCCGCGAGCCTGGCCGACATCCTGCCGGGCGACACCTTTGTGCTGGGCCGCTCCCTGATCCGCATGGTCGCGCAGGGCGCGCAGATCGTGGGCTTCGGCGTCGGCGGGTTCCTGCTGGTCGTCCTCCCGCCGCGGGCCGCGCTGGCGATCACTGTGGCGGCCTTCCTGGGTTCCGCGCTGCTGCTGCGCCTCGGCACCGCACGGCGCCCGGCGCGCGGCGGCGGCGCGGCACGCTCCGCCGGTGGCACCGGCCGCCTGGTGCGGGACCCCCGGGTGCGGGCCCTGCTGCTGCTCTGCTGGATCCAGCCGTTCTTCGTGGTGTTCCCCGAGGCGCTCGCGGCCCCGTACACCGACTCCATCGGCGCCGGCACCCCGGGCCTCGGCCTCTTCATGGCCGCGATGCCCGTCGGCACCGTCCTCGGCGAACTCCTCGCGGGCGCCTTCCTGCCCCCGGCCGCCCGCGCCCGTCTGACCGTTCCGCTCGTCGCGTGCTCGCTCCTGCCGTACGCCCTCTTCGCCCTGCGCCCCTCACTGCCGCTGGCCGTCGCCGCGATGTTCACCACGGGCCTGACGGCCGCGTACACCCTCGGGCTCGACCAGTGGTTCGTGGCGGCGGTGCCGGAGGCGTTGCGGGGGCGGGCGATGACGTTGCAGTCGGCGGGGCTGATGACGATCCAGGGGCTGGGGATGGCGGTGGCGGGGGCGGCGGCGGAGTTCGTCGCGCCGCACGTGGTGGCGGCGGGTGCGGCCGGTGCGGGGACGGTGTGCGTCCTGGTGGTGCTGGGGCGGGTGCGGGGGAGTGCGGGCGGCGGCGGGAAGTGAGAGGGCCGGGCGGAGCGCGGCGCAGGCGGCCGAAGCCCGTGAGGCCCCCAGGGCCGAGCGGTGCGAGGGCGGCCGGGGGAGGTTCAGCCCAGTGGTTCGTGGCGGCGGTGCCGGAGGCGTTGCGGGGGCGGGCGATGACGTTGCAGTCGGCGGGGCTGATGACGATCCAGGGGCTGGGGATGGCGGTGGCGGGGGCGGCGGCGGAGTTCGTCGCGCCGCACGTGGTGGCGGCGGGTGCGGCCGGTGCGGGGACGGTGTGCGTCCTGGTGGTGCTGGGGCGGGTGCGCAGGACCGCCGCCGGCGGCGCCTGAGCGGGCCGGGCGGAGACGTGCTCGTGGTGCCGCGGACCGTATGGGGCGGTCCGCGGCACCACGAGTGATGGGGTGCCGGTCGGGTCAACCGGTCCGTCCTGGGTCAGCTGACGTTGACCCCGGTCCATGCGGCGGCGACCGCGTTGTACTCGGCGGAGCCGGTTCCGTACAGGTCCTTGGCCGCGCTCAGGGTCGCGGTGCGGGCCTTGGCGTAGTTGGTGGACGAGGTGAAGTACACCGTCAGCGCGCGGTACCAGACGGCGGCGGCCTTGGCGCGGCCGATGCCGGTGACGGTGGAGCCGTTCTTCGTCGGGCTGTTGTAGCTCACGCCGTTGACGGTCTTGGCGCCGCTGCCCTCGGAGAGCAGGTAGAAGAAGTGGTTGGCCACGCCCGACGAGTAGTGGACGTCGAGGTTCTTCACCGAGGACGACCAGTAGTCGGCGGAGGCGCCGTCCTTGGACGGCTTGTCCATGTACCGCAGCGGGCTGCCGTCACCGTTGATGTCGATCTTCTCGCCGATGAGGTAGTCGGGCGTGTCCGAGGGCAGGTTCTCGTAGAACTCCACCATGGTGCCGAAGATGTCGGAGGTGGCCTCGTTGAGGCCGCCGGACTCCCCGGAGTAGGTCAGGCCGGCCGTGGCGCTGGTGACGCCGTGGGATATCTCGTGGCCCGCGACGTCGAGGGCGGTCAGCGGGTGGGTGTTGCCCGAGCCGTCGCCGTAGGTCATGCAGAAGCAGCTGTCGTCCCAGAAGGCGTTGACGTAGTTGCTGCCGTAGTGGGCGCGCGACAGGGAGCCCTTGCCGTCGTTGCGGATGCCGGAGCGGGCGAAGGTGTTCCTGTAGAAGTCCCACGTCGCCGCCGCGCCGAACTGCGCGTCCACGGCGGCCGACTGGCGGTTGGAGGCGGAGCCGTTGCCCCAGACGTCGTCGGTGTCGGAGAAGGTGGTCCCGGTCCCGCTGGTGCGGTTGTTCAGGTCCGTGGTGTAGATGCCGCCGCGGCTCGCGTCCTTGAGCGTGAAGGTGCTGCCGGACTTCGTGGTGGTCAGCTGGACCGAGCCCACGTGGACGCCGGTCCCGCTGCCGGTCCGGATGCCCTCGTAAGCCTGGATCACGGCGCCGGTGGCGGCGTCGGTGACGACGTTGAGCGCGCTGGGGGTGCCGTCGGCCTGGGTGCCGTGGACCACGGTCCGGTACGCCAGGCGGGGCGTGCCGCTGACGGCCCAGACGACCTTCTCGGGGGCCGCGGCCGAACCGACCGCCTTCAGCGGCTCCTCGCCCTTGACGAGCGGGGTCTTCAGCAGGCCCTTGACCGTCGCCGCGGCCTTCTCCCGGGCGGCGGCGGCCGTGACGGAGGGCGTGAGCGTGGCGGGCGCGATTCTCGCGGTGACCGCGCGCGAGACGGACCGGGTGGCGCCGTTCTTGCCCTGGTGCACCACCAGGTCGCCGCCGAGCACCTCCAGGCCGGCGTAGGTGCGGTCGTAGCGCAGGTGACGGGTGCCGTCGGGGTCGACGACGGCGTCCTTGACGGTCAGTTGCTCGCGGTCGCCCAGGCCGAGGCTCCCGGCGAGGCCGGCGGCCTCGCCGCGGGCGTCGGACAGGGCCTGCGCGTGGGAGGCGGCGATGCCCTGGGCGGTGGGCGCGCTCTGGGCGTTCGCGGCGAGGGACTGGAGACCGCCGGCCAGGAGCGCCGAGGCGGCGGCGAGCGTGCCGAATGCCAGCTTCTTGCGCAATGTGACTCCTTGGCTCCCGTCGCGTGGGGGCGACGGGCGAGGACCCCGGGCATGTGGGTGACCGGGGCTGTGTGGGGGGTGCGCGGTGTTCCGCGCGGCAAGGAGCCTCGCACCGAACGACGGGTTAATGACAGGTGCATTTCATCCTTTGGCCGGTTCGTGCGACGGCGACCCGGGCCCATGCGGCCATCTCCCGGCCCAAAGGGTGACAACTCCGTCCCATGCGTAGGGGAAACCCTCCCCGGGGAGGGCGGCTTTCCGGTCACGATCCGCGTCCTGGATGGCTGAAACATCGCGGTAATACGTGTGACGGGGACGCGGCGTACGATCACGCGCACCATGGCGCCGGCGGACGACGCCGTCCCGGCACGCGAGACGCGGCTGCCCAGCATGTGACCGACGGGTAGGCTCGGGCCTGTGCCCAAGCCGCTGAGCCTGCCCTTCGACCCCATCGCCCGTGCCGACGAGATCTGGACCCGGCGCTGGGGACGCGTCCCCTCGATGGTCGCGATCACGTCGATCATGCGCGCCCAGCAGATCCTGCTCTCCCAGGTCGACTCCGCCGTCAAGCCGTACGGACTGACCTTCGCCCGCTACGAGGCCCTGGTGCTGCTGGCCTTCAGCAAGGAGGGCGAGCTGCCGATGTCCAAGATCGGCGAACGCCTCATGGTGCACCCCACCTCGGTCACCAACACGGTCGACCGCCTGGTCGCCGCCGGCTTCGTCGCGAAGCGGCCGAACCCGAACGACGGCCGCGGCACGCTCGCCTCCATCACCGCCAAGGGCCGGGAGGTGTGCGAAGCCGCCACCGAGGACCTCATGGGGATGAAGTTCGGGCTCGGCGCGTACGACGACGAGGAGTGCGCGGAGATCTTCGACCTGCTGCGACCGCTGCGCATAGCCGCAGGGGACTTCGAGGAGTGAGGCGCACCACGGCCGGGGCCGTGGCGGGCGCCGGAATCGCAGCGGTTACGCTCGTCGGCATGAAGCAGAGTGTTCTGACCCGGTACCGCACGCTCGCCTACGTGACGGGCGTGCTGCTGGTGCTGCTGACCATCGGCGTGATCGCCAAGTACGTGCTGGAGATCGACGGCGCCGGGGGCTTCACCAAGGTCGTCAGCATCGCCCACGGCTGGCTGTACGTCCTCTACCTGGTCTTCGCCTTCGACCTGGGCTCCAAGGCGAAGTGGCCGCTCGGCAAGCTGGCCTGGGTGCTGCTGGCCGGCACGATCCCCACCGCCGCGTTCTTCGTCGAGCGCAAGGTGAGCCGCGAGGTCACCCCGCTGGTGGTCCCCGCGGGTGAACCCGTCAAGGTCTGACACCCGCCTGACCTGCGGTTTCCTCCCCTCCCTCAGTGAGTGGGAGGATTCGCCGTCGACAAATACTAGGACGTCCTAGTATTTTCGCCTTGTAGGGGTCATCCTCGTGCTACGGGGATGTGCCCGGTAGGCGAGAGAGGCGGAGACACGGCATGGACGCTGCAGCCATCGAGGAGGGGCGCAGCCGCTGGCAGGCGCGCTACGACGCCGCGCGCAAGCGCGAGGCCGACTTCAGCACGCTCTCCGGCGATCCGGTCGAGCCCGTGTACGGCCCTCCCGCCGGCGAAGGCGTACCCGGCTTCGAGCGGATCGGCTGGCCCGGCGAGTACCCCTTCACGCGTGGACTGCACCCGACCGGTTACCGGGGCCGTACGTGGACGATCCGCCAGTTCGCGGGCTTCGGCAACGCCGAGCAGACCAACGAGCGCTACAAGATGATCCTCGAGGCGGGCGGCGGCGGCCTGTCCGTCGCCTTCGACATGCCCACCCTCATGGGCCGCGACTCCGACGACCCCCGCTCGCTGGGTGAGGTCGGCCACTGCGGTGTCGCCATCGACTCCGCCGCCGACATGGAGGTCCTGTTCAAGGACATCCCGCTCGGCGACGTCACGACCTCCATGACGATCTCCGGCCCCGCGGTGCCGGTCTTCTGCATGTACCTGGTGGCCGCCGAGCGCCAGGGCGTCGACCCCGGTGTGCTCAACGGCACCCTGCAGACCGACATCTTCAAGGAGTACATCGCGCAGAAGGAGTGGCTGTTCGCCCCCGAGCCGCACCTGCGCCTGATCGGCGACCTGATGGAGCACTGCGCGGCGGGCATCCCCGCGTACAAGCCGCTGTCGGTCTCCGGGTACCACATCCGCGAGGCCGGTTCCACGGCCGCGCAGGAGCTCGCCTACACCCTCGCCGACGGCTTCGGCTACGTGGAGCTGGGCCTGTCCCGCGGGCTGGACGTCGACACCTTCGCGCCGGGCCTGTCCTTCTTCTTCGACGCGCACCTGGACTTCTTCGAGGAGATCGCCAAGTTCCGCGCCGCGCGCCGGATCTGGGCCCGCTGGATGCGCGACGTGTACGGCGCGCAGACCGACAAGGCGCAGTGGCTGCGCTTCCACACCCAGACCGCGGGCGTCTCGCTGACCGCCCAGCAGCCGTACAACAACGTCGTCCGCACCGCCGTGGAGGCCCTGGCCGCGGTCCTCGGCGGCACCAACTCGCTGCACACCAACGCCCTGGACGAGACGCTGGCGCTGCCCAGCGCCCAGGCGGCGGAGATCGCGCTGCGGACGCAGCAGGTACTGATGGAGGAGACCGGCGTCGCCAACGTGGCCGACCCGCTGGGCGGCTCCTGGTACGTCGAGGCGCTGACCGACCGCATCGAGGCGGACGCGGAGAAGATCTTCGACAAGATCAGGGAGCTCGGCGCCCGCGCGGTGCCGGACGGCAGGCACCCGGTCGGCCCGATCACCTCCGGCATCCTGCGCGGCATCGAGGACGGCTACTTCACCGGCCGGATCGCCGAGGCCGCCTTCGAGTACCAGCGCGCCCTGGAGAAGGGCGACAAGAGGGTCGTCGGCGTCAACTGCCACACCGGCTCCGTGACAGGCGACCTGGAGATCCTGCGGGTCAGCCACGAGGTCGAGCGCGAGCAGGTCCGCGTACTGGCCGACCGCAAGGGCGAGCGCGACGACGCGGCCGTCCGCAAGGCGCTGGACGCGATGCTGACCGCCGCCCGGGACGGCAGCAACATGATCGGGCCCATGCTCGACGCGGTGCGCGCCGAGGCCACGCTCGGCGAGATCTGCGGCGCCCTGCGCGACGAGTGGGGCAGCTACACCGAGCCCGCCCGCTTCTGACGGACGACGCGGGGCCCGTCGGGACAGCGCGTGTTCCCGACGGGCCCCGCCCGCCGTCGTGCCCGCCGCCCCCGTAGTCCGAGGGCGGCGGGCACACGGCTCAGAACTGCTCGACGAAGTACGGCTGCAGGGTCATCCAGCCGTTGCCGCGGGCGCCGTTGCGGGTGCCGTTGTCGCTCCGGGCCAGCGTGTACCAGGAGTCGACGTAGTCCGGGTCGTCGGTCCACCAGTCGTCCGGGATGGCGTCCATGACCGCGTTCACCAGCGGGATGTAGGCGCCCTGGTCGGCGATGGTCAGCAGGACGCCCGCGATGGCCTTGGCCAGGTCGCGGTAGTTGGTGCTGCCGTCGTCCTCCATCATCACGGCGTCGGCGAGGTTGTACTTGTACAGCGACCAGTTGACCAGGATCTGGTTGGGGCTGTACGTCGTCCCGTCGTTGTCCAGGTACGGCATGTCGACGGGGTCGACCCGCACGACTCCGTCCTGGCCGAAGCCCGTGACGAGGGTGTAGATCTCGGCGTCGCCCTTGACCCACGGCTCCTCGTCGTCGGAGAGCCGGACCTGGGTGATGCGCGTGGTCCAGAAGCCGGCCGCGGCCGTCGAGGCCGACGAGGCCGACGAGGACGGCGCCGCGGAGCGCCGCTCGGAGGACGTCAGGCCCTGGCGGTCCAGCTCGCCCCGGAGGACGTCCAGGCCCGCGGCCAGCGCCTTGGAGCCGTCGATGTCGACGACGTACACCGGGTGGGTGGGGGCGGTACGGGCGTCGAGGCGGTGGGCCCGGCCCCGGCTGTCGTAGGCGGTGACGGTACGGACGTCCTCGTCGGAACTGGCCGCGGCCACCCAGGGGGTGACACCGGAGGCCAGCGCCCCGCGCATCGAGTCGTCCCCGAGCCGCAGCCGCAGCAGGGAGCCGACGTCCGCGCCGAGGCCCTTGGCGGCGGCGATCCGCCGGTCGGCGTCGGCGAGCGCGGGCCGCAACTGCGGGCCGGCGAGTTCGGTGACGGCCACCTCGTCCGAGGACAGTGCCGCGTGGCGGACGCGGGCGCGCCACGAGGCGTCGGAGAGGGAACCGGCGATGGCGCGCGCCGCCTGGTCCTCCGCCACGGTGACGGCGGACGACGGGGCGTGGGCACGCGGGGCGGCGGTCGCGGGGAGCGCGGTGGCGCTCTGTGCGGCCGTCAGGGCGATCAGCGAGGCGGCGACGGTGGCGACGACGCCGCGCCGACCGGGGTGAGGGTGTCTCACGTGGATCGATCCTCCTGGGGGCGAGCGATCAATGGGCGCGCTGACAGGGTGGAACGAGGGAACGCCGAGCAACGGCCATGCCTGGCCGCCGGGTTGTCTATGCGAGTAGATGACCCGCCGGTAAGCATGACGATGACATGCCATACCGGCAAGGGGTGTTGAGGTTTCCTCGAAGGAAGACCGGCCGAACTCCCGGCGACGGCTAGATCGCCGAGGCCGCCGCGAGGCCGCCCAGCAGGACGGTGGTGAAGCGGGCCGCCCAGTCGGCGTCCACCGGTTCGCAGCTGACGAGCGCCCGGTGCACCACGGCCCCCGCGATGACGTCGAAGATGAGGTCGACCTGCGCTGTGGGGTCGCCGTCGTCCGGCGGGATCTCCCCGCGTTCCTGGGCCCGCCGGCGGCCCTCGACGACCAGGCGCTTCTGCCGGTCGACGATCGCCGCGCGGATCCGCCGCCGCAGCGCGTCGTCGTGGGTGGCCTCGGCGACCACCGCCATGAGCGCGGTCCTGGTGGCGGGCTGCTCCAGCAGGGCCGCGAACTGCAGGACCACGCCCTCCACGTCGGCCCGCAGGCTGCCGCGGTCGGGCAGTTCGAGCTCGTCGAAGAGCGCGGCGACCGCGTCGACGACGAGTTCGTTCTTGTTCGCCCAGCGCCGGTAGAGGGTGGTCTTGGCGACCCCGGCGCGGGCCGCGACGTCGCCCATGGTGAGCCTGCCCCAGCCGAGCTCGACCAGGGCCTGCCGCGCGGCGTCCAGAATCGCCCGGTCGACCTCCGCACTGCGGGGACGGCCGGTCCTTCTGCCTGTTTCACGCGCGCACATGGCTGGGAACCCTATCCCCGTTGCGCGTCGCGCGACCCTGCAGTTACGCTACGGGTCGTATCGAAAGAGTGGTGGCCGTCGCACGTGAGTCGGGGACTTCGCGTCGGGCGGCGCGTCATCGCCGCGTGCCGCAGGTGGCGCTTTCGGGGGGCGATTCCCCGGTAACCGCGACGAGGGGGGAGGATTGGTCTCATGCAGCCACGGAACATGTCCATGAGCGGCGTGGTCGACCTCGCCGCGGTGAAGGCGGCCGGAGAGGCCAAGGCGAAGGCCGAACAGGCCCGCGCGGAAGCCGCCCGCAACGGGGGAGCGCCCGCCGCCCCCGCCCTGGTGACCGAGGTCACCGAGGCCACCTTCGAGAGCGATGTCCTGCAGCGCTCCACCGAGGTCCCGGTCGTCGTCCACTTCTGGACCGACCGCGCGGACGCGAGTGTGCAGTTGCAGGAGACGCTGGAGCGGCTCGCCGCCACCTACGCGGGCCGGATCGTCGTCGCCAGGATCGACGTCTACGCCAACCAGCTGCTGGTGCAGCAGTTCGGCGTGCAGGGCATTCCCGCGGTGTTCGCGGTGCTGGCCGGCCAGGCCATGCCGCTCTTCCAGGGCGCCGCTCCCGAGGACCAGATCCGCGAGGTGCTGGACCAGCTGGTCGCCGTGGCCGAGCAGCGGTTCGGGATCACGGGGGTGCCGGCCGAGGAGGGTGCCGAGGTGCCGGTCGCCGAGGAGCGGCCGCCTACCGCGCAGGAGATCGCGCTGTCGGCGGCGCACGACGCGCTGGACCAGGGCGACCTCGGTGGCGCGATCCAGGCGTACCGCAACGTGCTCTCGGACGACCCGGCCAACGCCGAGGCGAAGCTGGGGCTGGCGCAGGCCGAGTTGCTGCAGCGGGTGGAGGGCGCCGACGTGCAGGCCGCCCGCAAGGCCGCGGCCGACGCGCCGGCGGACGTCGCGGCGCAGATCGTCGTGGCCGATCTGGACCTGGTCGGCGGCCATGTCGAGGACGCCTTCGGCCGGCTGGTGGACACCGTGCGGCGCACCGTGGGCGAGGACCGCGACACCGTGCGGCTGCGGCTGCTGGAGCTGTTCGAGGTGATCGGTTCCGACGATCCCCGGGTGACGGCCGCGCGCGCGGCCCTCGCACGAGTGCTGTTCTGACCTGATCACGTAAGGTGGCCGTGCCTCGAAAGCCATTTCGAGCCCGGCGCAGGACCGGCCGCGCTTTACCAAATCTTGATGAAGCGCGGCCGCTGTTACTTCCGGTAAGAGAGTGACGGGACTCTGTCCGCATCCATCACCCGATGGGCGATTTTCACACCCTCATCGCAACTACGCAGGGTGACGGTTGTGGTCTAGACCATATCTTCTGGGTTATCGCACCGTTACCCGCTAGTAACGACGCCCCTTGTGCAGCGGCGCCGAATGGACCACGATCGGCCAAGCCCGGTCCGTCGCCGAGAAGTCGGCATCCAGCCGTCCGATTCGCGCGCGGGTCCCCACCGGGCCGGGACGCCGAAGCTGTGCCAGCAGCGGACGCGGACCGCGGACAGGGGGGTCTCTGCCGTCCGGCGGGGCCTGTCCAGCAGGTTGCGCGAGAGCGTGGCCGTGTGGTTGTCGCTCGGGGGTGATCGCCGATTTTCGGACAGTGTCGTCCGCTCTTACCCGCGTGACGGCCGTCGATACGGCGCTCTCCTTCCCGAGGACGTAGCACTTCTCCCATCCCGCCGCAATCCCCACGATTCCGGCCGGAGATGTACGTCCGAGAAGGAGGAAAGTCATGGAGTCGCTCATCCGCGGCGGTACCAGATGGAAGCGGTTCGCCGTTGTCATGGTCCCGAGTGTCGCCGCCACCGCGGCGATAGGCGTGGCCCTGGGGCAGGGCGCGCTCGCCGCTTCGTTCAGCGTGTCGGGCCAGCAGTTCAAGGTCGCCGCCCAGGACCTGCAGGGTGAGGGCTTCGTCCAGTACGGAGCCCTCGACATCCAGCACGGCGGCAAGCCGGTCCCGGTCGCGGTGTCCGCGTTCGACTCGGCCACGATCACCGGACTGTGCCAGTCCGTGGTCGTGCCGACGCCGATCGGCGACGTCACGCTGAAGCTCGGTGCCGGCAACAACGGCAAGAAGGTCGAGGCGAAGAACCTCTACATCGACCTCGACCAGCTCGACGCCGATGCGGAGTTCACCGACATCAACATCGGTGTCGCCGCCGGTGACACCCAGCAGGGCCCCGGCATCAAGGCCGGTGACAAGACCGACCCCGGTTCCTTCGCCCAGGAGGCCCGGAAGGCCCACCTCACCGGTGTGCAGCAGACCGCGTGGGCGACCAGCGCGGGCACCTTCAAGCTCAGCGGGCTGAGCATGTCGGTGAAGATGGGTTCCGGCCAGAAGCTCGAGTGCTTCTAGCCTGACCAGAGGGGGTGGGGGGCACGGGATGCCCCTCACCTTCCTCACCCCCGACTCTTTCCAGAAAGCCAGTCCCAGGGAGCTGTTTTCCATGAGCGCCGAGACACACGGACTGAGGGGCCGGTTCGGCTATTGGCGGTTCCGCTTCCGCGTATGGCGCGGGCAGCGGCCGTTCTGGGCGGGCCTGCTGACGCTGCTGGCCGGTCTGCCCATCGCGTACTTCCCGTACGCCCATCTCTCACTCGGCGCGCTGAGCCTGACCATGGCCACCACGGCCGGGTCCGGTTCGCTGATCATCGGCGTGCTGCTGGTCGTACTCGGCCTCACCATGTGGTTCCAGTCAGCGGTACGGGTCTTCTCGGGCGTCGCCTCGATCCTGCTGGCGCTGGTGTCGCTGGTGGTCTCCAACTTCGGCGGCTTCGTGGTGGGCTTCCTGCTGGGCCTGATCGGCGGCGCCCTCGCCGTCTCCTGGGCCCCGGGCGCACCGCCCGCCGACGGCGGCGCGGACCCGGCGGAACTGCCCGGCAGCGGCACGGGTGACGACGGTGACGCCGGCTATGTGCCGCCGCCCGGTTCGCCCTACGCGGCGGCCTACGGCGAGTACCCCGCCGACCCGGCCGCCGACCAGGCGGCGACCGCCCCGCAGCGCCCGGTGGACGGCGCCGAGACCGTAGACGCGAACGGGAGGCACAGTGCGGGGTGATGAGGTTCAGCCCGCTTCCGGGGTCGCCGCCGGCAGCGGCACCCGTGAGAGAACGGGGCCGCGGCACGCGGCACCGAGGAAGTCGCTGCTGACCAAGCTGCAGATGCCCGCGGGCAAGGCGATAGCCCTGGCCGCGATGCCGACGGCGGTCCTGATGGGCATGGGACTGACCCCGAGGCTGGCCTCCGCCGACGAACTGCCGAAGAACCCGTTCTCGGGCACGAAGTGCGTCGAGCAGCCCGACGAACCGTCGGAGTCCGCGACGCCGAGCGTCACCCCTTCGAGCGGGGCCACCACGTCCCCGACCGCGACCCCGACCCCGACTCCGTCCGGAAGCTCCTCGTCGGACGACTCCTCCTCCGGTGACGGGGGCGGCAAGGACGACGAGAGCGGCGGCGGTTCGTCCGGTTCCTCCGGTGGCGCGGGGACCACGGCGCCCGACCCGTCCGTCTCTCCGTCGGCGACCAGGCAGAGCGACCCGCTGGACCCGCTGGGCGTCGGCGACGCCCTGGGCGACCTGCTGGGCCTCGACAAGAAGAGCGAGGAGTCCGCGACGGCGAACCCCTCGCCGAGTACGACGCCCGCCCCGGGCGCGACGTCGGCCGCTCCCCGGCCGAGCGCCTCCACGGGCACGGTGGAGAAGAAGACCGAGGACACCACCGCGGCGCTGAAGAAGTCGGTGTCGGAGGCGGTCGAGAAGCTCTCGGAGACGACGGGGAAGGCCACGCAGACCCCGAGCCCCTCGCAGAGCTCACCGGCCGTGTCGGCGGACGGCAAGACCCCGTTCCCGTGCCCGACCCATGACGCGCAGGCCCTGGCGGACGCCGCCTACCAGGAGACGCAGTCGCTGCTGCCGGACGACCCGTGGATCCTGCGCAGCAGTCTGCTGACCCTGACCGGGCTCGACTACAAGGGCATCGTCGAGGTCAAGACCTGGAGCGGAAAGGTCAAGAAGGTCCTGAAGTTCACCGCCACCGGCGTGGACATCAAGGACCTGCGGCAGGAGGTCGTGGGGCCGAACGGCACCGTCGGGCACGTGGACGCCCGCAAGGGCAGCACGTCGACGATCCGCAACGGCACGGTGACGATGTACACCGAGTCGCTGAAGGGCAACCTCTTCGGGCTCATCCCGATCGAGTTCACCCCGGACACCCCGCCTCCGATCAACGTGCCGGCCGCCTTCTTCACCAACGTGACGGTCCAGCAGGCCGGTCAGTTCGGCGGCACGCTGAAGGTCCCCGGCATGCACGTGTACAACACCGCGGACTGAGCGGAACCGGCCCGCCCACGCAGGACCCCTCCGGGAGCCGCGCACGAGGAAACGGCGGAGGGCGCCGTCCCCGCAAGGGGAGGTGCCCTCCGCCGTTCCCGTGTTCCGGGCGGCCCGGCGGCCGGTCAGACCGCGCGGTGGCCGAGGTGGTGGACCCGCACCAGGTTGGTGGTGCCGGGGACACCGGGCGGGGAACCGGCCGTGATGATCACGGCGTCGCCCTCGGTGTAGTCGCTGAGCTTCAGCATCTCCTGGTTGACGATCTCCACCATCTCGTCGGTGGTGTTCACGTGCGGGACGACGGTGGTCTGCACGCCCCAGGTGAGTGCCAGCATGTTGCGGGTCGACTCGTCGGTCGTGTACGCCACCACGGACTGCGGCACGCGGTAGCGGGCCAGCCGGCGGGCGGTGTCGCCGGACTTGGTGAAGGCGACCAGGGTCTTGGCGTCCAGGTAGTCCGCGAGTTCGGCGGCGGCGCGGGCGACGGCGCCGCCCTGGGTGCGCGGCTTGCGGCCCTTGAGCGGCCACAGGCCCTGCTTGAGCAGTTCGACCTCGGCCGCCTCGATGATCCGCGACATCGTCTTCACGGTCTCGATCGGGTACTTGCCGACGCTGGACTCGGCGGACAGCATGACCGCGTCCGTGCCGTCCAGGATCGCGTTGGCGACGTCGGAGGCCTCGGCGCGGGTCGGACGGGAGTTGGTGATCATCGACTCCATCATCTGGGTCGCGACGATCACCGGCTTGGCGTTGCGGCGGCAGAGCTCGATCAGCCGCTTCTGCACCATCGGGACCTTCTCCAGCGGGTACTCCACCGCCAGGTCGCCGCGGGCCACCATGACGCCGTCGAAGGCCGCGACGACGTCCTCCATGTTGTCGACCGCCTGCGGCTTCTCGACCTTGGCGATGACCGGCACGCGGCGGCCGACCTCGTCCATGACGCGGTGGACGTCACGGACGTCCTTCGCGTCGCGCACGAAGGACAGCGCCACCATGTCGACGCCCATGCGCAGCGCGAAGCGCAGGTCCTCGATGTCCTTCTCGGACAGGGCGGGGACGTTGACCGCGGCGCCGGGCAGGTTGATGCCCTTGTGGTCGGAGATGACACCGCCCTCGACGACCAGGCAGCGGACCCGCTGGCCCTCGACCTCGATCACGCGCAGCGCGACGTTGCCGTCGTTGATCAGGACGGGGTCGCCGGCGCGGACGTCGGCGGGCAGGCCCTTGTAGGTGGTGCCGCAGATGGTCTTGTCACCGGGGACGTCCTCGGTGGTGATGACGAACTCGTCACCGGCGACCAGCTCCACGGGACCGTCCGCGAAGGTCTCCAGGCGGATCTTGGGCCCCTGGAGGTCGGCCAGCACGCCGATGGCACGTCCGGTCTCGACGGAGACCTTGCGCACCCGCTGGTAGCGCTCCTCGTGCTCGGCGTGGCTGCCGTGGCTGAAGTTGAAGCGGGCCACGTTCATTCCGGCCTCGGCCAGCGTCTTCAGCTGGTCGTAGGAGTCGACGGCGGGACCCAGGGTGCAGACGATTTTCGCTCGGCGCATGACGACGATCCTATCGGGTTTGTTCCGCTCCGGAATTTTCCCGTGCGGGGGAGGCATGGACGGTGCGGACGGCGGCCATAGAGTAGAGCCTGCGGTGGCCTCGACGAGTCACCGGCCGGTCACCAGCGAGTACGTCTGCTGTGCGATCTCCAGCTCCTCGTCGGTGGGGACGACCGCGACCACCACCCGGCTGCTCCCGGCCGACACCACACGGGCGGCGCTGCCGCGCACCGCGTTGCGCACCGGGTCCAGTTCGACGCCCAGAGCCTCCAGGCCGCCCATGGCCGCGGCCCGGACCGCCGCGGAGTTCTCGCCGACGCCCGCCGTGAAGGCGATCGCGTCGACCCGTCCCAGCACGGCGGTGTAGGCGCCGACGTACTTGCGCAGCCGGTGGACGTAGACGTCGAAGGCGAGCTGCGCGGCCGCGTCGCCCTCGGCCATCCGGCGGGCGATCTCCCGCATGTCGTTGTCGCCGCACAGGCCGAGCAGGCCGGAGCGCTTGTTGAGCAGGGTGTCGATCTCCGACACCTGCATTCCGCCGACGCGGGCCAGGTGGAAGACCACGGCCGGGTCCAGGTCCCCCGAACGGGTGCCCATCACCAGGCCCTCCAGGGGGGTGAGCCCCATCGAGGTCTCCACGCACTCCCCACCGCGCACGGCGGAGGCGGAGGCGCCGTTGCCCAGGTGCAGGACGATGACGTTGACCTCGGCCGGGTCCCTGCCGAGCAGCCGCGCGGTGGCGCGGGAGACGTACGCGTGCGAGGTCCCGTGGAAGCCGTAGCGGCGCACCTGGTGGGCGTCGGCGGTCTCCCGGTCGATCGCGTAGCGGTAGGCGTGCTCGGGGACGGTGGAGTGGAAGGCGGTGTCGAAGACGGCGACCTGCGGCAGGTCCGGGCGCAGGTCGCGGGCGACCCGGATGCCGGTGACGTTCGCCGGGTTGTGGAGCGGCGCCAGCGGCGCGAGTTCCTCGACGGCGGCGAGCACGTCGTCGTCGATCAGCGTCGGCGCGGTGAAGCGCGTGCCGCCGTGCACGACCCGGTGGCCCACCGCGGCCAGTTCGGGGGAGTCCAGGCCGAGGCCGCGGGCGGCGAGCTCGTCCGCGACGGTCTTCAGCGCCTCGGCGTGGTCCGCGGCCCCGCCCGGTTCGCCGATCCGCTCGACGATCCCGGCCGCCGGCCGGCTGCCGTCGGCCATGTCCAGCAGCTGGTACTTCACCGACGAGGAGCCGGAGTTGAGCACGAGTACGCGGGTGGCGGTCACGGTGCCTTCCCTGTTGTGGCCGGTCACCGGTCGCCCTGGGCCTGGATGGCCGTGATGGCGACGGTGTTGACGATGTCCTGGACGAGCGCGCCGCGCGACAGGTCGTTGACGGGCTTGCGCAGGCCCTGCAGCACCGGGCCGACCGCCACCGCGCCCGCCGAACGCTGCACCGCCTTGTAGGTGTTGTTGCCCGTGTTGAGGTCCGGGAAGATCAGCACGGTGGCGTTCCCGGCCACCTTCGAGTCCGGCAGCTTGGTGGCCGCGACCTTCGCGTCGACCGCCGCGTCGTACTGGATCGGGCCCTCCACCAGCAGCTCCGGGCGCCGCTGCCGGACCAGTTCGGTGGCCCGGCGCACCTTGTCCACGTCGGCGCCCGAGCCGGAGGTGCCGGTGGAGTACGACAGCATCGCCACCCGCGGCTCGACCCCGAACTGGGCGGCGGTCTCGGCGGACTGGATCGCGATGTCGGCCAGCTGCTCGGCGTCCGGGTCCGGATTGACGGCGCAGTCGCCGTACACCAGCACCCGGTCGGCCAGGCACATGAAGAAGACGGAGCTGACGATGGACGCGCCCGGGGCGGTCTTGATGATCTCGAAGGCCGGGCGGATCGTCGCCGCCGTGGAGTGGACGGCGCCGGAGACCATGCCGTCGGCGAGGCCCTGCTCCACCATGAGCGTCCCGAAGTAGGAGACATCGGCGACGACGTCGTACGCCAGCTCGTAGCTGACGCCCCGGTGGGCGCGGAGCCTGGCGTAGAGCTCGGCGAAGTTCTCGCGCAGCGGCGAGGTCTGGGGGTCGGTCAAGGTGCAGCCGGGCACGTCGACGTTGACGCCGAGCTCGCCGGCCCGCTTGCGGATCGCGTCCTCGTCGCCGAGCAGGACGATGTCGCACACGTCCCGGCGCAGCAGGACCTCGGCCGCGTGCAGGATGCGCTCCTCGGTCCCCTCGGGGAGGACCACCCGGCGGCGGCCGGAACGGGCCCGCTCGATCAGCTCGTGCTCGAACATCATCGGGGTGACGCGCTCGCCGCGGACCACCGACAGCCGCTCGGTCAGCTCGGGACCGTCCACGTGCTTCTCGAAGAGCCCCAGCGCCGTCTCCGCCTTGCGCGGGGTGGCCGCGCCCAGGCGCGCCTCCAGGGCGAAGAGCTCGGCGGCGGTCGGGAAGCTGCCGGAGGGCACCGACATCACCGGGGTGCCGGGGGCCAGCCGGGCCGCCAGGGCCATGATCTCCGGGCCGGGCACCTCGTCCAGGGTGAGCAGGATGCCGGCGATGGGCGGGGAGCCGGCGGAGTGCGCGGCCAGCGAGCCGATGATCAGGTCCGCCCGGTCGCCCGGGGTGATCACCATGCAGCCGGGGGTCAGCGCGCGGATGAACCTCGGCAGCATCGCGCCGCCGAAGACGAAGCCCATCACGTCCCGGGACAGTCCGCCGTGGTCCCCGAGGAGCACCTCGGCGTGGAGCGTCTCGACGACCTGGGCGACCGTGGGGGCCGACAGTGCGGGCTCGTCGGGCAGCACGTACGAGGGCACCGGGAGCCGGCGGCGCAGCCGCGTCGCGGTCTCCTCCAGCACCTGCGGGGGCACCCGGTTGGCGATCATGGCGATGATGTCGCAGCCCAGCCCGCTGTACGCCTGGTGCGCATTGCGGACCTCGTCGACCACCGAGTCGGCGGTCTGGTCGCGGCCGCCGACCACCGGGATCACCGAGGCGCCGAACTCGTTCGCCAGCCGTGCGTTGACGCCCAGCTCGCCGGGGAGGTTGGTCTCGTGGAAGTCCGAGCCGAGGACGAGCACGGTGGGGAACTCCGCGGCCACCAGGTGGTAGCGGTCCACGAGGCGGGCGATGAGCGCGTCCCGGCCCTGCTCGGCCTGGAGCGCGGCGGCCTCCTCGTAGCTCAGGCCGTAGGCGGTCGCCGGGTCCTGGGTGAGCCGGTAGCGGCTGCGCAGCAGCTCGAACATCCGGTCGGGCGTGTCGTGGACGAGCGGCCGGAACACCCCGACGCGGTCTACCTGCCGGGTCAGCAGCTCCATCACGCCCAGCTCGACGACCTGGCGGCCGTCCCCCCTGCCGATACCGGTTACGTACACGCTGCGCGTCACGCGCTCTCTCCGTTCCTGCCCGGGCGTGATCCACCCAGTCGGGTGGCGGATATCTGTTGACATTACCGTTCGGTGTGCGTATGACGCGCGGCGGGTGCGGTGCGGACCTACGATGCGAAAAGGCGACCGTACACGCGACCGGAGGGAGCGTGGAGCGCCATGCGCATCGGAGTCCTCACCGCCGGCGGCGACTGCCCCGGGCTCAACGCCGTCATCCGCTCGGTGACCCACCGCGCGCTGACCTACCACGGCGACGAGGTCATCGGCTTCGAGGACGGCTTCAAGGGCCTGCTGGAGGGCCGCTACCGTCCGCTCGACCTCAATTCCGTCAGCGGCATCCTCGCCCGGGGCGGCACCATCCTGGGCTCCTCCCGGCTGGAACGCGCGCGCCTCCACGAAGCCGCCGACAACTGGCGCACCATCTGCTCCGGCTACGGCCTGGACGTCCTCATCCCCATCGGCGGCGAGGGTACGCTCACCGCGGCCCGGCTGCTCGCCGAGGCCGGCATGCCGGTGGTCGGCGTCCCCAAGACCATCGACAACGACATCTCCGCCACCGACCGCACCTTCGGCTTCGACACCGCCGTCACCGTCGCCACCGAGGCCATCGACCGCCTCAAGACCACCGCCGAGTCCCACCAGCGCGTCATGGTCGTCGAGGTCATGGGCCGGCACGCCGGATGGATCGCCCTGGAGTCCGGCATGGCCGGCGGCGCCCACGGCATCTGCCTGCCGGAACGGCCCTTCGACCCCGCCGACCTCGTCGCGATGGTCGAGGAGCGCTTCGCCCGCGGCAAGAAGTTCGCCGTCATCTGCGTCGCCGAGGGCGCCCACCCCGCCGAGGGCACCATGCCGTACGCCCACGGCGAGATCGACGCCTACGGCCACGAGCGCTTCGCCGGCATCGGCGCCCGGCTCGCCGCGGAACTCGAGCAGCGCATGGGCAAGGAGGCGCGCCCCGTCATCCTCGGCCACGTCCAGCGCGGCGGCGTCCCCACCGCGTACGACCGGGTGCTGGCCACCCGCTTCGGCTGGCACGCCGTGGAGGCCGCGCACAAGGGAGCCTTCGGCTGCATGACGGCGCTGCGCGGCACCGCGGTGGACCTGGTGCCGCTCGCCGACGCGGTGATGGTGCTCAAGCGGGTGCCCGAGGACCGCATGCAGGAGGCGGAGTCGGTCTTCTGACGGCTGGTCATCCGTGTCCGGCGCGGCGGCTCACGGACGGCGCTGCGGGGCCCAGCGGTAGGTGAGTTCGGGCCTGCCGACCTGGCCGTACTGCGGGGCGCGGGCCGCGCGGCCGGTCTCCACCAGGTGCTCCAGGTAGCGGCGGGCGGTGATCCGGGAGACGCCGACGGCCTGGGCCGCCGCGTTCGCCGACAGGCCCTCCGCCGCCTCCCGCAGCGCCGTGGTCACCGCCTCCAGGGTGGGGCCGCTGAGGCCCTTGGGGAGTACGGAGCCCTCCGGGCTGCGCAGCGCCGCCAGCGCGCGGTCCACCTCGTCCTGCCCCGAGGCCTCGCCGCCGGCGAGCTCGTCGCGGTAGCGCGCCCAGCGCTCCAGCCGGTCGCGCAGGGTGGGGAAGGTGAAGGGCTTCAGCAGGTACTGCACCACCCCGACCGAGACGGCCTGCCGCACCACGCCGAGATCGCGGGCCGAGGTCACCGCCACCACGTCGGCGGTGTGCCCGGCCGCCCGCAGTGTGCGCACCACCTGCAGCCCGTGACCGTCGGGCAGGTTGAGGTCGAGCAGGATCAGGTCCACCTGGTGGCGTTCGAGGGCGCGCAGCGCCGCGCCACCGGAGTGGGCCACCGCGGCCACCGTGAACCCCGGCAGCCGGTCCACGTACAGCCGGTGGGCGTCCGCCGCCACCGGGTCGTCCTCGACGACCAGCACCTTGATCATGTCCGCACCTCCCCGCGCAGCGGCAACCGTACGGTGAAGGATGCGCCGCCGCCCACCGCCCGGTCCAGGTCCACGGTGCCGCCCGCGCGACGGGCGGTCTGCTCGACGAGCGCGAGCCCGAGGCCGTGCCCGTGGCTCTTGGTCGTCCAGCCGCGCAGGAAGACCTCGCGCACCACCGCCGGGTCCACCCCGCGCCCGCTGTCGGTGACCCGCAGCAGCAACTCGCCGTCGTCGGTGCGGGCGGTGACCTCGACGTGCGGGCGCGCCGTCGTCTGCGCGGCGCCCTCGATGGCGGCGTCCAGGGCGTTGTCGACCAGGTTGCCCAGGAGGGTGACGAGGTCCCGGGAGGTGAGCGAGGCGGGCAGCACCCCGTCGTCGATGCGGCTGTCCTCGGTGACCGTCAGCTCCACGCCGCGCTCGTTCGCCTCGGCCGCCTTGCCCAGCAGCAGCGCGGCCAGTACCGGCTCCGCCACCGCCGCCACCACGCGGTCGGTCAGCGCCTGGGCCAGCTGCAGTTCGGCGGTGGCGAACTCCACCGCTTCCTGGGTACGGCCCAGTTCGACGAGCGAGACGACCGCGTGCAGCCGGTTGGAGGCCTCGTGCGCCTGCGAACGCAGCGCCTCGGCGAACCCGCGCACGGAGTCCAGTTCGCCGGTGAGGGACTGCAGGTCGGTGTGGTCGCGCAGGGTCACCACCGTGCCGCGGCGCTCCCCGCCGCGCACCGGCGAGGTGTTGACCACCACCACCCGCTCCGCGGTCAGGTGCACCTCGTCCACCCGCGGCTCGGCCGCCAGCAGCGCGCCGGTCAGCGAGGCGGGCAGCCCGAGGTCGGCGACGTACGAGCCCACCACGTCCCCGGGCAGGCCCAGCAGTTCGCGGGCGGCGTCGTTGCACAGCGCGACCCTGCGGTCGGCGTCCAGCAGGATCAGGCCCTCGCGCACCGCGTGCAGGGTCGCCTGGTGGTAGTCGTACATGCGGCTCAGCTCGTCCGCGGCCATGCCGTGTGTGTGGCGGCGCAGCCGGGCGTTGGCGAGGTAGGTGCCCAGGCCCCCGACCGCCAGGGCCGCCGCGGCGATGCCGATGAGCGCCGCCAGTTGGTCCCGCACCTGGTCGGTGATGGCCTCGAGCGTGATGCCGACGCTGACCAGGCCGACGATCCGGCCGTCGTCGCGGACGGGGGTGACCACGCGCACGGACGCGCCCAGCGTGCCGGTGTACGTCTCAGTGAAGGTGCCGCCGCGCTGGGCGCCCTCTATGTGCCCGAGGAAGGGGAGGCCTATCTGCCGGGTGTCGGGGTGCGTCCAGCGGATGCCGTCCGGGCTCATGATCGTTATGAAGGAGACGCCGGTGTCCCGCCGGACCTGCTCCGCGTACGGCTGGAGCGCGGCGGTGGGGTCCTCGCCGCGGATCGCCGCCGCGACCGAGGGGGCGTCGGCCACCGCCCGCGCGGCGGCCGTGACCCGGTCCTCCGCGGCGTCCTCCGCGCGCTCGGCGGCGTTGACGTAGACGAGCACCGCGATGCCCGCGACCACCATGGCCACGATGACCACCTGCATCGCGAACAACTGGCCCGCCAGGCTGCGCGCACGGCGGCGCGGCCGGGGGCGGCGGGAGCGGGTCGGGAGCGGCATGCCCACCAGTGTGCACAGGTCCCGCGAACACAATGAACGCAAACGTGACCTGGCTCACTGCACGGGCGCATAGTCACCGGGACCTATCCAATCGCGGGCGTCCCGGGACGGCGTCCGGGTGGACCGAGGAGACGAAGGTGTCAGTGCCGGTACAGAGCCGTACCCAAGGTCGCAGGGACCGCACCCATTTCCTGTACATCGCGGTGCTCGTCGCCGCGGTCGCCGGCGCCGTGCTCGGCATGGTCGCGCCCGACGCGGCCGTCGAGCTGAAACCCATAGGCACCGGGTTCGTGAACCTGATCAAGATGATGATCTCGCCGATCATCTTCTGCACGATCGTGCTCGGCGTGGGCTCGGTCCGCCAGGCCGCCAAGGTCGGCCGGGTCGGCGGCCTCGCCCTCGGCTACTTCGTGGTGATGTCGTTCGTCGCCCTCGCCATCGGCCTGGTGGTCGGCAACATCCTCCAGCCCGGCGAGGGGCTGCAGCTGACCGACGCGCTCAAGGACGTGGGCCAGGCGCAGGCCAAGGACGCACCGGCCGAGACCCTGCCGGACTTCCTGCTGGGCATCATCCCGGTCACTCTGGTCTCCGCCTTCACCGAGGGCCAGGTGCTGCAGACCCTCCTGGTCGCGCTGCTGGTCGGTTTCGGCCTGCAGGCCATGGGGTCGGCGGGCGAGCCGATCCTGCGCGGTGTCGGCCACATCCAGAAGCTGGTCTTCCGCGTGCTGTCGATGATCATGTGGGCGGCCCCGATCGGTGCCTTCGGCGCGATCGCGGCGGTCGTCGGCTCGGCGGGCGTGGACGCCCTCAAGGCGCTCGCCACGATCATGTTCGGCTTCTACGTCACGTGCCTGATCTTCGTCGTGGTCGTGCTCGGCCTGATGCTCCGCTTCTTCGCCGGGGTCAACCTCTTCCAGCTGCTGAAGTACCTGGGCCGGGAGTTCCTGCTGATCGTCTCCACCTCCTCCTCGGAGTCGGCGCTGCCCCGCCTCATCGCCAAGATGGAGCACCTGGGCGTCAGCCGTCCGGTCGTCGGCATCACCGTGCCGACCGGCTACTCCTTCAACCTCGACGGCACCATGATCTACCTGACCATGGCCTCGCTGTTCATCGCCGACTCGATGGGCCAGCCGCTCTCCCTCGGCCAGCAGATCACCCTGCTGCTGTTCATGATGGTCGCCTCCAAGGGCGCCGCCGGCGTCACCGGCGCGGGTCTGGCGACCCTCGCCGGAGCGCTCCAGTCGCACAAGCCGGCCCTGGTCGACGGCGTCGGCCTGATCGTCGGCATCGACCGCTTCATGAGCGAGGCGCGCGCCGTCACCAACTTCGCGGGCAACGCGGTCGCCACGGTGTTGATCGGCACGTGGACCAAGGAGTTCGACCGTGAGCAGGCCCGGCGGGTGTTCGCCGGCGAGCTGCCCTTCGACGAGACCACGCTCGTCGACGACGGCCACGGCACGGCCCCCGAGCCGGCTGCCGAGGCGGGCACCGGCAAGGAGCCGGTGAAGACGGCCTGAGCGGCCGCCACCCCCAGAGCGGTCCCGCCGGGCGGATCCCCCCTCCGCCCGGCGGGACCCGTCTTTGTGCGGCGTTCACCCGGTCGGCCCATGGTGCGGCGCGAATTTCCGCCAGGGCGGGCCCGGCGCGTGGGAGCCCGGCAATGAGCGGGCGCGTAGGGCTCGTGCGCTGGGCGTGCGGCCGGCTCCACGACACGCCGGACGGCGTGACGAGGGGGTCGGTACCTCGGGGCGCTCGTTCCGCTCCAGAAACTTGGTCTCGAATCGGGAAAGTTCTCAACTCCCGTCCTGCATAAGGGAGATAATCACACGGCCCGGCCATGGGGGGTGGGGAGTACGCGTGCCTGCTGGACTTGACGAAAACGTGCACTTGTCACGGCTCGCTCGTTATGCGTGTGCGTCGCCTTTCTGTGTCCGGGATGAGATATTTGCCGCATTCCGGACAGCTGGTGTGCGCGCGCCAACGCACCCTGAGTGAACGAGGTCCCCGCTATGACTGCCACCCCCACCGTGATGGCCGAAAACGACGTCCTGGCCGGGCGCTCGCAGACGCGGCGGAGGATCCCGCTGGCGGAGCTCGCCTCCCGCGGCAGCTCACTCGCCTCGCCGACCCTCAGCCGCGTGATGCCCGCCGCAGCCTCCGCCGGGAACGTCCCGGTCGCGGCCTTCCAGTCGTTCAGCAGCAAGTAGGCCCGACCGACTCGGGGGTCCGGGCCGCAGCCATGGAGACACCGGCGCCGAACAGGGCGCTGTCGCAGTTCGTACTGAAGTTGCACAGCCGGTGCGATCTGGCGTGCGATCACTGCTACGTGTACGAGCACGCCGACACCAGCTGGAGGGCGCGGGTCCGCGCCACGCCGGACGAGGTGGTCGAACGGGTGGCGGCACGGATCGCCGAGCACGCCGCGGCGCACCGGCTCCCGGCCGTCCAGGTGGTGTTCCACGGGGGAGAACCCCTGCTGGCGGGCCCGGCGCGCATGCGCCGGGCCGCCGCCGCGTTACGCGGGGCGCTCGACGGCGTGTGCGCCCTCGAGCTCGGCATCCAGACCAACGCCGTGCTCCTGGACGAGCGGTTCTGCGACGTCTTCGACGAGTTCGGCATCTCGGTCGGCGTCTCTCTCGACGGCGGCCGGGCCGAGAACGACCGCCACCGGCGGTTCGCCGACGGGCGCGGCAGCCACGACCGCGTGGTGGCGTCGATCGGGCTGCTCCGCGAGCCGCGCTACCGCCATCTCTTCGGCGGGCTGCTCTGCACGATCGACGTCCAGAACGACCCGCTGGCGGTGTACGAGGCCCTGACGGCGCTCGAACCGCCCCGCATCGACTTCCTGCTGCCCCACGCCACCCACGACGTCCCGCCCGCGCGTCCCGGCGGCGCCCGGGCGCCCTACGCGCAGTGGCTGCTGGCAATCCACGGCCGGTGGACGGCCGAAGGACGCCCGGTGCCCGTGCGGGTCTTCGACTCCGTGCGCCGGATGCTGCGCGGCGGTAGCAGCCTCGTCGAGTCGATCGGCACCGATCCGGTCGACCTCGTCGTCATCGAGACCGACGGCAGTTTCGAGCAGGCCGACTCGCTCAAGACCGCCTACGACGGCGCGCCGGCCACCGGGATGGACGTGTTCGCCCACTCCCTGGACGAGGTCGCCGCCCACCCCGGCATCGCGGCACGGCGGCAGGGCAAGGCGGGGCTGTGCGACGAGTGCCGCCGCTGCCCGGTCGTCGACGTCTGCGGCGGGGGACTGTACGCGCACCGCTTCCGCACCGGGACCGGATTCGCGAATCCGTCCGCGTACTGCGGTGACCTGATGGAGTTGATCCTCGGCATCCGCGAGGCCGAGGAGACGGAACGGGAGAACCCGGTGAGCACCGCGTCGGGGCAGCAGCCCCAGTCCCCCCTGACGGAGGACCAGATCGACCAGCTGGCCGCCGGCTACGGCGGCGCCGCGACCGTCGCCGCGCTCGCCGCCGAGCAGTTGGAGATCACCCGCGGCCTGCTCACGGCCGTCTGGGAGCGCGCTCCCCGCGACGGCAGGACCGCCGCGGTCTGGCGGGTGCTCGCCGAGGTCGACGAGGCCGCGCCGGAAGCCCTGGACGAGGTGCTCGCCCACCCCTACGTACGGACGTGGGCCCGGCACTGCCTGGAGACCGGCGGCGACGGCGGGGCGGACGTGGCGGGGCTCGCCGAGTTCGCGGCCGCCGCCGTGGTGCGGGCCGAGGGCCGGTACGGGGCGACCGTAAGGGTGCCCGTGCACGACGGCGCGGTCCGGCTGCCGGGGCTCGGCCGCGTCCTGGTCGGCGCCCCCGACGGCGAGGACGCCGACGTCACCGCCGCCGCCGGCGGTTTCTCGGTGAGCGCCGCGGGCGGCACCGTGCGGATCGACGTGCACGACCCGGGGGACGCGCGGTGGCACCCCGTACGGCGGGTCGGCCCGGCCGGCTGGAGCGTGGCGCTGGAGGACACCGACCGCTACCGCGACGCCCACCAGTGGCCCCCGGTGCCCCGGCAGGACGAGTCCGAGGTGAAGGCCTGGCACGAGGACCTGGTCGCCGCCTGGGACTTCCTCGGCCGTGAACTGCCCCGCTACGCACCGGGCCTGGCAGCCGGGCTCGGTACCGTCACCCCGCTGGTCCCGCCGGGCGACGGCAGCGACGTCAGCGGGGCCGCCCGGCAGGCGTTCGGCGCCGTCGGCATCGCGCGGCCCGCCTCGCCGGAGACCCTGGCCCTGCTGGTCGCCCACGAGTTCCAGCACGTGAAGCTCGGTGCCGTACTGGATTTGATGGACCTGTACGACCCGGAGGACACCCGCCTCTTCCACGCCCCGTGGCGCCCCGATCCGCGTCCGCTGGAAGGGCTGCTGCAGGGGACGTACGCCCATGTCGCCGTCGCCGAGTACTGGCGCGCGCTGGCCCGCCGGGACGTCCCGGGGGCGGCGGCGCCGTTCGCCCGCTGGACCCGTGAGACGGCGGAGGCGGTAGACCGGCTGGCCGGCAGCGGATCGCTCACCCCGCTCGGCAAGCGGTTCGCGGACGGGATGGCCCGCACGGTCGCCCCCTGGCTCTCCGAACTGAACGGGGTCTGAGGTGCACACGCTGGAAAGCCTGACCCGGGACCTGCGCGCGCTGGGCGTCGAGCCGGGGGAGGTGCTGCTCGTCCAGGGCTCACTGAAGGCGCTCGGCCCGGTCGAGGGCGGCGGGCGCACAGTGGTCGCGGCCCTGCGGGCGGCGCTGGGCGACCACGGCACCCTGGTCGCGTACGCGGCGACCCCGGAGAACTCGGTCACCTCCCGCGCGGACCGGCAGCGCACGGAGGGCATGGACGAGGCGGAACTGGCCGCGTACCGCGCGGCGATGCCCGGCTTCGACCCGCTGACCACCCCCGTCTCGCCCAGCGTGGGGCGGCTCGCCGAGGAGGTACGGCTGCTCCCGGGCGCCCTGCGCAGTGCGCACCCGCACACCTCCTTCACCGCCTTCGGCCCGGCCGCGAGCTTCGTCACCGAGGCCCACGCGCTGGAGAGCCACCTGGGCGAGGACTCGCCCACCGCCCGGCTCTACGACCTGCGGGCCCGCGCCCTGCTGATCGGCGTGGACCTGTGGGTCTGCACCGCCTACCACCTGGCCGACTACCGGGCCGTCCCGCCGCCGGACCGCCCGTACCAGGCCGTGGTGCGCACGGAGGACGGCGGCAGGGAGTGGGTGCACTTCGAGGCGCCGGACATCGACGACCTTCACTTCCCGGGGCTGGTCCCGGTGGTGGCGAACGAGTGCGCGGTGCTGGACGGCCCGGTCGGCGACGCGTCCTGCCATCTGGTGCCGATCGCCGACGCCGTGGATGTCATCGCCAAGTGGCTGGTGAACAACGGCCGTTGACCCGATCCGCGCAAAAATGATGGTCATGCGCTATTCCGCCGGAGAATCGGCGGTTCCTACACTGAGATTCCCTCGCGAGGGGTGGAGCGGGGTCGTGTAGGTCGGGCGGGGGAGATGGCGCATGGCATTACCCGTGGGGCAGGGAGACGCCTCGGACAAGCCCTATTTCTTCCTCAGTTATGCGCACACCCCCAGGAACGACCCCTCGGACCCCGACCCCGACCTGTGGGTCGCCAAGCTCTACAACGACCTGTGCGCGCACATCCTGCAGATGACGACGCTGCCCGCCGGAGTGAGGGCGGGCTTCATGGACCGGGGGATGAACGTCGGCGAGGGCTGGCCCGAATCGCTCGCGGAGGCGCTCGCGCACTGCCGGGTGTTCGTCCCGCTCTATTCGCCCCGCTACTTCCGCAGCCAGCAGTGCGGCAAGGAGTGGTACGCCTTCTCGCAGCGCGCCGTCTACCACCGGTCCCTGCACGACCGCCAGATATCCGGCATCGTGCCCGCGCTGTGGGTGCCGGTCGCGGCGAACGACATGCCGGGCCCGGCCGAGGGGCTGCAGTTCAACCACGCGGACTTCGGGGAGGACTACGCCGCCGAGGGCTTCTACGGGCTGATCAAGCTCAGCTACCTCAAGCACGAGTACGAGCGGGCCGTCTACCGCCTCGCCCAGCGCATCGTGCAGGTCGTCGAGGACACCAAGATCGCCAAAGGGCGCCACCTCGACTACCACCACGTCCCCAGCGCCTTCGGGCCCCCCGGCGCCAGCCGGCCGCTGCGCGTGACGGTGCTCGCCTGCTGCGACACCGAGGAACTGCCCGCGGGCCGCAGCCCCAGCTGTTACGGGCCCTCGCCGCGCGACTGGAACCCGTACCGCCCGCAGAGCAGCCGGCCGCTGGCCGACCACGCCGCCGACCTGGCGCGCAACCTCGACTACCGGGTCAGCGTGGGGGTGTTCGAGGAGGAACTGGACCGCCTGCTGGACCCCACCCCCACCGCCCCCGGGCTGTTGCTGCTCGACCGCTGGGCCCTGGCATCGGCCGAACGGCGGGAGATGCTCAGCCGCTTCGGCAGCGAGCACCGGCCCTGGGTCAGCGTCCTGGTGCCGTGGAACCGTGCCGACCCGGAGTCAGGCGGCCACGAGGAGAACCTGCGCCGCCTCGCCGACGACGCCCTCGACCCCAGCCGCGCGGACGGCACGGGCGGGCGCTTCGTCCGCAACAACATCCCGAGCCTCGAGGTCTTCAGCGACGACGTGCCCAGGGCCGTGGGACGCGCGGCCAAGCACTACGCCGCCCACGCCCCGGCCTTCCCGCCCCGGGGCCCGCACAGCTCGCGCCCCAGGCTCCGGGGTCCGTCCGCCGGGGCGTACGGATCCGACCGCTCCTCCCCGCACGGCCTGCACGACGACCGCGGCACCACTGAACCCGACAAGCCGGAGGGCCAGGATGACCGAGAGCCGTAACGGACGTGTGATCACGTTCTACTCGTACAAGGGCGGCACCGGACGGACCATGGCCCTGGCGAACACCGCCTGGATCCTCGCCGCGAACGGCCACCGGGTGCTGACGGTGGACTGGGACCTCGAGGCCCCGGGCCTCTTCCGCTTCTTCCACCCCTTCCTCGACTCCTCCGCGCTCGCGGCCACCACCGGCATGATCGACCTGATCACCGAGTACCGGGAGGAGGCGCTGCGCGACGTGCCGCGGCCGCCCGACTGGCACCGCCAGTTCGCCCGGGTCCGCCCGCACGCCATATCCCTCAACTGGGCGTTCCCCGACGGCGGCAGCCTGGACTACCTGTCCGCCGGCCGGCAGGACCGCAACTACTCCACCGCGCTCACCGGCATCGACTGGGACGTCTTCTACGACCGCTTCGGCGGCGGCCAGTTCCTGGACGCCATGCGCGCGGACATGCGGCGCCACTACGACTACGTCCTCATCGACAGCCGCACCGGCCTCAGCGACATCGCCGACATCTGCACCGTCCACATGCCCGACGAGCTGGTGGTCTGCTTCACCCTCAGCGACCAGAGCATCTACGGCGCCTCCGCCGTCGCCCGCGACATCGAGGAGCGCTACAACGGCCGCGGCATCCGCATCTTCCCCGTGCCGATGCGCATCGACGACGGCGAGAAGGAGAAGGCGGACGCCGGACGGGCCCTGGCCCGCGCCCGGTTCGAGGGCCTGCCGGCCGGGATGGACGACGACGAACTCGTCTCCTACTGGGGGTCGGTGGAGATCCCGTACCGCCCCTTCTACGCCTACGAGGAGATCCTGGCGACCTTCGGGGACGCCCCGGGCCTGTCCAGTTCGATGCTGTCGGCCTGCGAACGCCTCACCTCCGTGGTCTCCGGCGGCTCGGTGACCTCGCTGCCCCCGATCGCGGAGTCCGAACGGCTGCGCTGGGCGGCGGAGTTCACCCGGCGCAGGCCCGTCCCGCCGTCGGGGCTGGTGCTGGCGTACGTGCCCGAGGACCGCATGTGGGCGGACTGGATCGAGTGGATCCTGACCCGGGCCGGGTTCCGGGTCGTCCCCTGGGACGTGGAGACCCACACCGCCCCCGCGGAACAGCCCGCCGTGGCCGGGGCCTCCTCCCGGACCCTCGTCGTGCTGTCCGCCGCCTACCTGCGGTCCCGGCGGGCCATGCGGGTGTGGGAGTCGAGCTCGGGCACCGACCCCGCGGGCCCGCAGCACCAGCTGATGCCGATCCGGGTCGGCGACGTACGCCCCGGCCCGCCGCTGGCACAGCGCAGCCCGGTCAGCCTGGTGCGGCTCGACCACTCGGCGGCCGCCACCACCCTGCTGCGCGCCCTCGGCCGGGACGAAGCGGACCTCAACCCGACGGCCATGGCGGGCGGCCCCCGCTACCCCGTCGGCGACCCCAAGGTGTCCAACCTGCGGCCCCGCAACACCTTCTTCACCGGCCGCTCCACTGTCCTGGACCGGCTGCGCGACCGCCTGGGCGGCGGCAACCCCTCCGTCCAGCCCTTCCCGCAGACCCTCCACGGCCTCGGCGGCGTCGGCAAGACGCAGGTGGCGCTGGAGTACGCGCACCGCTTCAAGGCCGACTACGACCTGGTGTGGTGGATCGAGGCGGAGCAGGAGGACCGGATCGCGCCCTCCCTCGCCGAGCTCGCCCGCCGCCTGGAGCTGCGCGTCGGCGACAGCGTGTCCGAGGCCGCCGAGGCGGCCCGGGAGGAACTGGCCGCCGGTACCCGCTTCGCGCGCTGGCTGCTGGTCTTCGACAACGTCGAGGACCCCGAGCGGGTACGCCGCTTCTTCCCCGGTGGGCGCGGCCACATCGTGGTCACCGCCCGCAACAAGCCGCCGACGGGACCGACCGAGCCGCTGGAGATCGAGGTCTTCAACCGCTCGGAGAGCGTGGAGCACCTGCGCCGCCGGGTCGGCGGCATGACCCGGGAGGACGCCGGGCAGGTGGCCGAGGCGGTCGGTGACCTGCCGCTGGCCGTCGAGGTGGCCGCCGCGTGGCTCGCCGAGACCGCCACCCCCGTCGACGTCTATGTGCACCAGCTCAAGGAGCAGACGACCAAGGCCCTGTCGGTCACCACCGCCGCCGGCTATCCGCGGGAGGTCGGCGCGACCTGGAGCATCTCGATCAGCCGGCTGCGCAACCAGTCCAAGGCCGCCGTCCGGCTGCTGGAGCTGTGCGCGTTCTTCGCGGCCGAGCCGATCTCGATGACCCTGATCGAGAGCGACTCCATGATCCAGGCGCTGCTGCCCCACGACCCCCAGCTGCGCGACCGCTACATGCTCGGCAAGGTCATCCAGGCGCTGAACCGCTTCGCCCTGGCCAAGGTCGACCCGGCCGACAGCAGCATCCAGGTGCACCGGCTGGTGCAGGCCGCCGTGCGCGCCGAGATGACGGAGGACGACCGGCAGGAGACGATGCACGAGGTGCACCGCATCCTCGCCGAGGCCCGGCCGCCGGAGGACGCCATCAACGACCCGGCGAACTGGCCCGGGTTCGAGCTGATCTGGCCGCACCTCGCCCCGTCGCAGGCCGAGGAGTGCCGGGAGGAGAAGCCGCGCCAGCTGCTGGTCAACCGCGTCCGCTACCTGTGGAAGAGCGGCGAGCTGGAGCAGGCCCGGCTGCTGGCCGAGCAGCTGCTGGGCGTGTGGAAGCAGTCCCTCGGAGAGGACGACCTGCAGACCCTCAACCTGCAGTTCGAGCTCGCCAACGTGCTCCGGTCGCAGGGCAAGTACCCGGAGGCCCGGCAGTACGACGAGGACACCCTGGCCCGGCAGACCTCCCTGCTGCCCCCCGGCCACCCGCACACGCTGATCACCGGCGGCAGCCTCGCCGCGGACCTGCGGGCGCTCGGCCTCTTCCAGGAGGCCAGGGAACGCGACGAGGAGATCTACGCCGGATTCAAGGACATCTTCGGCGAGCAGCACCCCCGCTCGCTCGTCGCGGCAAACAACCTCGCCATCGACTACCGGCTCACCGGGGACTCCGAACTCGCCCGCCGCCTGGACCAGGAGACCGTGGACCGGCGTACCCCGATGCTCGGCGACCGCCACCCGTACACCCTGTCCACCAAGGCCAATCTCGCCCGCGACCTGCGGGAGGTCGGCGACTACACCGGATCCGTCGCGATGCTCGAAGAGGTGATGGACGTCTTCCAGGACGTCCTCAACCCCGACGTGCCCGAGACGCTCCGCAACGCCAAGAGTCTCGCGGTCTCGCTGCGCAAGGCGGGTCGCGCCGCCGAGGCGATGCGGCTCACCCAGGTGACCTACGACCGCTACCTGGAGCGGTACGGACCCGACGTGCCCGACACGCTTGCCTGCGCGCTCAACCTCGCTGCCGACTACTCGGCGGCCGGCGACAAGGAGAAGGCCCGCGACCTGGCCGCCGACGCCCTCGCCTCCTACCGCCGGATGCTCGGCGACGACCACCCGTTCACCCTGGCCTGCCGCAACAACCTCGCCATCTACCTGCGCGGCAGCGGCAACGCCGAGGAGGCCGTGGCGGTCGGCAACGACACCCTGGCCCGGCTGGAGCGGGCCGTCGGACCCCGCCATCCGTACACCCTCAACTGCACGATCAACCTGGCCAACGCCACGGGCGAACTCGGCGACAACGACCGGGCCGTGACCCTCCTGGAGACCGCCCTGCGCGGCCTCACCGAGCGCTACGGACCCGAGCACCCGGACGCCCTGGCCTGCGAGATCAACCTGGCCTACGCCCTGCGGCAGTCCGGTCGGCACGCACGGGCGCAGGCGATCCGCGGCAAGGTGCTCCCGGAGTGCGTACGGCTGCTCGGCGAGGAGCACCCCCTCAGCCGGGCCGCCCGCGAGTGGTACCGGGTCAACCGGGACCTGGAGCCGCAGCCGGTGTGAGCGGCGGTCAGGCGGGCACGGACCGTTCCCGGCCGTCCCCGGCGGCCGCCCAGGCCAGCACCCGGGGCAGCACCGACAGGGCCGCGAAGTGCGCGGCCCCCGGCTGCACCACCATGGTCGCGCCGGGGATGTGCTCGGCAAGCCAGCGGGAGTGCGCCACCGGCGAGAACACGTCGTCCTCGCCGTGCCACAGCAGCACCGGCACCGCGATCCGGTCCAGGCCGAACCCCCAGCTCCGGTTGAACGCCATCGTGTCGTCGATCCAGCCGTCGGCCGAGGTGCGCAGCGCCTCCGCGTAGGTGCGCAGCAGCATCGTGCGCAGGCCCGCGTCCGCGATCACCAGCTGGTCCGGCAGCGGCATCTCCTCGCGGAGCAGGGCGAGCAGGCTGGCCGGATCGTCGCGGATGGTGCGGGAGCGCAGTTCCAGCCGGGTGGCGAGCCGCCGGTGCGCCGCGTCGGCGGTGGTGTGGTCACGGACGTTGGACCGGGTCATCCCGGCGTGCCAGGCGAGCCCCCGCGCGTCCCGCGGCGCGAGCCCCACCAGCACCGCCACGCGCCTCACCCGGTCCGGCAGCAGCGCGGCGCACGCCAGCGTGTGCGGCCCGCCGCCCGAGCGGCCGACGACCGCGAACGCGTCCAGGCCCATGGCGTCCGCGATCGCCGCGACGTCGGCGGCGGCGTCCGCGACCCGCCGGCCGGGCAGCCGCTCGGAACCGCCGTAGCCGGGCCGGTCGAAGGAGATCAGCCGCACACCCAGCCGGTACAGCACCGCACTGCGCGGCACCGGGCCGAGCCGGCTGCCGGGTGTGCCGTGCAGCAGGAACACGGGTCTGCCCCGCGGATCGCCCCGGGTCTCCACCGCCAGTTCCCGCCCGTCCCTCGCCCGCACCACACGCACTCCGAGCGGCCCCCTCTCGTGTGTCCTCCGGCCCGTCCCTCACACCCGCATCTCGCGCCTCGCCTGCCAGGTGGTGTGTTCCCGGGACACCGCGTCCTCGGCGTCGCGGGTCAGCTGGGACCACAGGTGCTCGGCATGCGGGTCGTCCAGGTCCAGCGACGCCAGCTGCACCCGGATCAGCTCCAGTTCGTCCGCGGCCACCCGGTACGCCGCGGCCAGCGGGCTGTACTGGCGCAGTTGCGCCCAGGCGGCGACCGAGGCCGTGATGGCCGACACGAAGCCCAGGGTGTCGAAGGGGGACCAGCCGCCCGCCCGCAGGATCAGGAACAGGATGCCGAGCAGCGGGAACGTCATCGCCAGGCGTCCCGCCCGGCGCCCGTTCACCTCGCAGCGGGCCGCCTTGACCCTGTACCACTCGTGCTGCACCCGGATGCGCTCGCGCAGGTACACGTCGTGCCGCACGCGCAGCGGCGCGTCCCGCAGCCGCCGCATCGCCGGGGTGATGCCCGAGTCGACGTGCGGGGGCAGCGCCCTGCTGCGGCGGAAGGTGTGCAGGACGTCGCCGAGCTGCAGCCGGTACAGGGCGTCCGGGTCGCGCTCGTCTCCGGGTGGCGTGAAGGGGTCGGCCCGCACCGAGTACTTCCAGGCGAGCGTCTTCATGGACTCGGCCAGCGCCCGGCCCTCGTACCAGAGAGCCTGCGGGTTGTGGCGGTGGATCACCCAGGTCGTCCACGCGGCGAACGCGAACAGGGCGGCCGCGAGCCACGAGGCCCAGTGCAGGCGGCCCGCGGTCGCGTCGAACGAGCTGAAGACGGAGGCCACCGTGAGCAGGCCGAGCTGCCGGCGCGACAGCCGTACGGTCTGCAACTGGCCCCGCAGCGACGCCCGGTCGGCGCCCCAGAACAGGTCCGGCAGCAACTCCCGTTCGCTCACCATCGGCAGCGGCCCCCCGGTACTCGCCGAATCCCGCAGTCGCCTCAGTATGGGCGCGCAGGGGGGTGGCCGCCCAGTAGGCGTCCGGCCGAACTCCCGCTCCCCGCACGCGCTGTGGCCGCGCGCGGCGCCGCGGCGGCAGGTCCGTCACGCCCTCGGCGAACGCGCGCCGCACAGGCCGCAGCGGCGGGCAGGCTGACGGGTGTGCTGAGACGAGTCGCGGTCCTGTCCGACGTCCACGGCAACCTGCCGGCCCTGCAGGCCGTACTGGCCGAGCCCGACGTCCGCGCCGCCGAGCGGGTGGTCCTCACCGGGGACCACGCGGCGGGCCCGATGCCGGTGCCCACCCTCGACGCGCTGAGCGACCTCGGCGGGCGCGCCCTGTGGATCCGCGGCAACGCGGACCGCGAACTGGTCGGGCACCGCCGTACGGGCAGGACCACCGGGTACCCGGAGTCGGACTGGGCCGCGCGGCGGCTCCGCGAGGACCAGGTGACCTTGCTGGCCGGCCTCCCGGACACCGTGGAGCTGGAGGTCGACGGCCCGGGCCGGACGCTGTTCTGCCACGCCACCCCGCGCGACGACGAGGAGATCGTGCTCGTCGACTCCCGCGCCGAGCGCTGGGCCGAGGTGATGTCCGGCGTCGCCCCCGAGGTGGAGACCGTCGTCTGCGGGCACACGCACATGCCGTACGCCCGGGTCGTCCACGGCCGGCTGGTCGTCAACCCCGGGAGCGTCGGCATGCCGTACGGCCGCGGCGGCGCCCACTGGGCGCTCCTGGGCGCGGGCGGCGTCCAGCTGCGTCGCACCGTCTACGACCGCGAGACGGCGGCCGCGCGGATCGTCGCGGAGTCCGGCTTCGACGGCGCGGCGCGGTGGGCGCGGGAGTACGTCCTCGGCTGCCATCCGGCCGAGGCCGTGATCGACGCGTGGGGCCCGCGCGACGGGCGGCCCGCGCCGCAGCGCCCGCGCGACGGCGGCTGACTCCGCGGTGCACCCGACGCGCTGTGAGGACGGCTCAGTCCCACCACCCGACGACGTACAGCCCCCGCCGCGAGGCCTGCTCGTAGAAGGCGCGCAGCGCGGTGAAGTGCCCCGTCAGGTATCCCCAGGGATCACGGACGCCCGGCAGCCCGTGGTCCGCCCCGTGCGCCCTCACCGCGTCCCAGTCGATCGCCGCCAGACCCTCCGCGACCAGGGTCACGCCCGCCGGGGCGACCGCGCCGGGAGGCGGCCCGAACACGCCGACCGCCTCAGGGTGGTCGAGGAAGGCGACCGTGACCTCCGGGTCGCCGTCCAGCGCGCGCTCCGGCGCGGCCAGGGCCGGTGCCGCCGCGCCCGCGGCCCGGCACACCCTCTACAGCGATGCCGGTGCCCAGTCGAGGTCGAGCACGTCCTCGCGCGGCGGGTCCCATCCCGGGTCGCCGTCCGGGCTCTCCCGGGCCGCCGTACGGCATCGGGCCAGGAACTCCTCCGTCACCCGTGCGAGTTGCTGTGTCACCGCCATGGGAACAGTGTTGTCCGGCCCCGGCGCCACTGGTAGGAACGCCGCATGGATGTGGGGACGCTCACCGCGGTGGCCGGCCTGCCGCTGGCGGCCGTGGCGGCGTATCTGGCGTGGGAGCCGCAGCGCACCGTGCGCCGGCAGCGGGCGGTCGACCGCTTCATCGAGGTGCGCCGGCACCTCAAGGAGCACCGCGCGGAGCTGGCGGAGGCGGGACTGGCCGCGCATCCCGCGCGGGACGGGGAGCTGGCGCTGCTCACGGCGCCGGGGTGGATCCCCGAGGAGCCGCTGCCCGCCGCGCGGGTGCGGCTGAGCCTGCGGCCCGAACCGGAGCCGGGGAAGGGGGAGTTCGAGGCGGCGAAGCGCAGGCTGCGGGGCTACTGGCCGCGCCGGGACGGCTTCGCCTCGGCCGTGGGGGAGTACGACCGGCCCGCGATGTGGTTCAACGGGCCCGGCTACCGGCTGACCGCGGTGACGCCCGGGGAGGGGGCACCGGCCCTGGAGTTCGCACTGGCGGGCTACTTCGATTCGTACGACACCGCCGAGCCGCTCGCCTACGAGGCCGCCCTGCGCCACCGTGACGGCGACGCCCCGATGGCCGGCCGCTACCGCCGCTGGCTGGGGGACCCCTTCGACCTGGGCCGCCGCTGCGCCCAGTCCGGCGTCAGCACCCTCACCGTCAGGGTCGACGGCGACCGGGCGTACTTCTTCCTCCACCGGCGCGACGCCCAGGGCGTGGCCACCGCCATGAACACCACCCACGTCGTCCCCGCCGGGGAGTTCCAGCCGCACGCCGACGTGCTGCCGGTCTGGCACTCCGACCTGGACCTGTGGCACAACACGATGCGCGAGTACGCGGAGGAGTTCCTCGGTGCGCCGGACGCCGGGGGCGTCGGCGGGGCGACCCTCGACTACGACACCGACGAGCCGTACGCGAGCATGAACCGCGCCGCCCGCGAGGGCCGGGCCCGCTTCAGCTTTCTGGGGCTCGGGCTCGACCCGCTGAACTGGAAGCCGGAGCTGCTCACCGTCTGCGTGTGGGAGGCCGCGACCTTCGACACCGTCTTCGGCGGCATGACCGAGCGCAACGAGGAGGGCGTGATCGTGGTCGGCCACGGCCAGCGGGGGCTGCCCTTCACCGAGGAGAACGTCCTCGGCTACGCCCGGCACCCCCGCACCCACTCCGCGGGGCGGGCCTGCCTGCACCTGGCGTGGCGCAGGCGGGCCGCACTCGGCATCCCGTGACGTGTACGGTCAGGCCGGCCGCAGCCAGACCGTGGCCAGCGGGGGCAGCGTGAACTGCACGCTCTGGCGCCGGCCGTTCCAGGCGACCGGCTCGGACTTCAGCGGCTCGGCGTTGGTGACGTCGCTCCCGCCGTACGCGGCGGCGTCGGTGTTGAGCACCTCCCGCAGCGCCTCCACCCCGTCCGGCACGCCGATCCGGTAGCCGTGCCGGACGACCGGCGAGAAGTTGCTGACCGCGACCAGCGGATTCCCCCCGGCGTCCAGGCGCACGAAGGAGAAGACGTTGTCCTCGGCGGCGCCGCCGTCCAGCCAGGCGAAGCCGTCCGGGGTGGTGTCGCGCTGCCACAGCGGCGGCGTGGCCCGGTACAGGGTGTTGAGGTCCCGGACGAGGTCCCGTACGCCGCGGTGGTCACCCGCCGCGGAGTAGGTCTCGTCGAGCAGCCACCAGTCCGGCCCGTGGTCGTGGGACCACTCGGCACCCTGGGCGAACTCCTGGCCCATGAAGAGCAGCTGTTTGCCCGGATGGGCCCACATGAAGCCGAGGTAGGCGCGGTGGGTGGCGCGCTGCTGCCACCAGTCGCCGGGCATCTTGGCCACCAGCGCGCCCTTGCCGTGGACGACCTCGTCGTGCGAGATCGGCAGGACGTAGTTCTCGCTGTAGGCGTACACCATCGAGAAGGTCATCTCGTTGTGGTGGTACCTGCGGTGCACCGGCTCGTGCTGGACGTACTCCAGCGAGTCGTGCATCCAGCCCATGTTCCACTTCAGGCCGAAGCCGAGCCCGCCGAAGCCGGCCGGGCCGACGTGGTGGGTGGGGCGCGTGACGCCGTCCCAGGCGGTGGACTCCTCCGCGATGGTGACGACACCGGGGCAGCGCCGGTAGACGGTCGCGTTCATCTCCTGCAGGAAGGCGACGGCGTCCAGGTCCTCGCGGCCGCCGTACGCGTTCGGCGCCCATTGGCCGTCCTCGCGCGAGTAGTCGAGGTAGAGCATCGAGGCGACCGCGTCCACCCGCAGCCCGTCGATGTGGAACTCCTCGCACCAGTAGACCGCGTTGGCCACCAGGAAGTTGCGGACCTCGGTGCGGCCGAAGTCGAACTCCAGCGTCCCCCAGTCGGGATGCTCCCCGCGCCAGGGGTGCTCGTAGAGGTTGGTGCCGTCGAAGTCCGCCAGCGCCCAGTCGTCCTTGGGGAAGTGGGCCGGCACCCAGTCCATGATGACGCCGATGCCCGCCCGGTGCAGCGCGTCGACCAGGTACCTGAAGTCGTCCGGGGTGCCCATCCGGGCCGTCGGGGCGTAGTACGAGGTGACCTGGTAGCCCCACGACCCGCCGAACGGGTGTTCGGCGACCGGCATCAGCTCCACGTGCGTGAAGCCCAGATCGCGTACATAGGCCGGGAGTTGCTCGGCCAGTTCGCGGTAGGACAGCCCCGGCCGCCAGGAGGCGAGGTGCACCTCGTACACCGAGAAGGGCGCCTCGTGCACCGGCAGGCCGCCGCGCGAGGCCATCCAGTCGGCGTCCTGCCACTCGTGGTGGGACGCGGTGACGACGGAGGCGGTCGCCGGCGGCTCCTCGGTGCGGCGGGCCATCGGGTCGGCCTTGAGCCGCCGTCCGCCGTCCGCGCCGCAGACCTCGAACTTGTAGCGCTGCCCCTCGCCGACCTCGGGCAGGAACAGTTCCCACACGCCGGAGGAGCCCAGCGAGCGCATCGGGAAGGCGGTGCCGTCCCAGTAGGTGAAGTCACCGACCACCCGCACCCCGCGGGCGTTGGGCGCCCACACGGTGAACCGGGTGCCGGTGACGCCCTCGTGGGTCATCGGCTCGGCGCCCAGCGCCTGCCACAGCTGCTCGTGCCGCCCCTCGTGGATGAGGTGCAGGTCGAACTCGCCGAGCGCGGGCAGGAAGCGGTACGGGTCGTGGACCTCGCGCTCGTCGCCGTCGTAGGCGACGGCCAGCCGGTACTCGGGGACCTCCGTCAGCGGGAGCACCCCGCTGAACAGCCCGTCGCCCTCGTGGTTCAGCACCGTCCGCGTCCCGTCGCCGGTGACGACGGCCACGCTGCGCGCGTACGGCCGCAGGGTCCGGAAGGCCAGGCCGTCCGCCACGCGGCGGACGCCGAGCAGCCCGTGCGGGTCGTGGTGGGCGCCGTCCAGCAGCCGCCGGCGCTCGCCCGGGTCGAGTTCCGGGGCCGGCGGAACGTCGCCGGTCACGGGGCCCGCGGCCGGCGCGACCTCGGGCGCGGGCGGCGGCGCCTGGTGGCCGACGCCCGCGGGGGGCGCGGTGCGCGGGGCGGTGCCCGAGGCGGGCGGGCGTTCGGACCCGGCGGGGTCGTAGCCGCGCGCGACGGCCTCGGAGGAGCCGGACGCGTCCGGTCGCGGGCGGCCCGCGGCGGCCGGGCCGGCGCCCTCGGCCGCGGATTGCGCACCGGAGGCCTTCCCACCGCGGGCGGGTTTCGCACCGGCCGCCTTCTGCGGCCGGGTGGCCGAGGCCGGCGGGTTCGGCGGGGCTGCGGGGGGCGGCGGGGGAGCCGAGCCCTCGGATCCGGTGCCGCGTGCGGGACGTGCGGCGCGGGCCCTCCCGTTCCCGCCCGGGCCGGGAGTGCCGGGGGTGGCGTCGGGCAACGGCTGGCGATCGGTCACGATCAGGTCCTCCTCGGATGGGCGTGGGGGTGCCCGGTCAGGGGGTGCGGCCGTGCGGCGGCTGCGCGAGACGGCGCACCGCGGCCATGGGGATGGGGAGCCAGGCGGGCCGGTGCCTGGCCTCGTAGAGCACTTCGTAGACGGCCTTGTCGGTCTCGAAGGCTCGTATGGCGACGGGCTCGTCCCTCGGATCGGTACCGGCGGCCTCCGCGTAGCCCGCGCAGAAGGCGGCGCGCTGCGTCTCCGCCCACTCGGGCGCCCCGGGGGCGGACGGGTCGTGGTGCCGGGCGGCGTAGTCGAAGGAGCGCAGCATTCCGGCCACGTCCTGCACCGGGGGTGCGGGACGGCGGCGTTCGGGCAGCGGCCGGGCCGGCTCGCCTTCGAAGTCGATGAGCACCCAGCCCCCGGGCCCCGTGCGCAGGGCCTGGCCGAGGTGGAGGTCGCCGTGGATGCGCTGCGCGGCCAGCGTCGTGCCGCGGGTGCCGAGCGCCGCGAGGTCGTCGAAGGCGGTCCTCAGCGCGGCGCGGTACGGCCGCAGGGCGGGCACCGCCGCCGCGGCGGCGTCCAGCCGCCCGGCCATCGCGGCGGCGAGCAGTTCGATCTGCGGACGGCGCAGGGTGCTCGTCGGCAGGGCGCGCGACAGCGCCAGATGGACCTCCGCGGTGGCGCGCCCCAGCGCGCGCGCCTCGCCGGAGAAGTCCGTGCCGTCCTCCACCGCCTGCAGGGCGAGTTCCCACGCCCCGGCGGAACCGGGCAGGAAACGCTGCAGCACGCCGAGCGTGGCGGGTTCCCCGTAGATGCCGAGCGCCTCGAACCAGGCGGCGGGCGCCGGGACCCGCCGCGAGCCCGCCCGCGCCAGGGCGAGCGAGAGCTCCAGGTCGGGGTTGGGGCCCGGGGCGATCCGCCGGAACAGCTTGAGGATGAAGGTGTCGCCGTAGATGACCGAGCTGTTGGACTGCTCGGCGGTGGACAGCCGAGGCGCCAGCCCCGCAGGGATCGCCGCGCCCGGCTCGGAACCGAAGCGCAGGTGCCCGGTGCGGCCGGGGGCGCGCAGCCGCTCCAGCAGCAGGGACGTCAGACGCGGGTCGTGCAGCGCCTCGTAGATGGTCAGGCCGTCCAGGGGTCCGCCGACGGCGTGCCCGACGAGGGCGGGCGCGAGCGCGGGCGGCAGCAGTGCCCGGGTGCCGAGCAGCAACTGGTAGGTGTCGGCCGGCTGCCCGCGTCCGGTTCCGGGCATCCGCTCCTGCACGTCCTGGTGGACGTCGAGCAGCAGATGGAGCAGCCCCGGGGTGCCCAGCCGCCCGTCGGCGGGCAGCAGCTCGGTGGCCGAGACCAGTCCGAGGCCGCTGATCGGCCGTCCCTTCCCGGCGAACCACCGCTGCCGGGGCAGCCACTCCCGCAACATCGGGACGAGCGCGGGGAGCAGCCCCGGCGCCGGGGGCACGGTGGTCCCCGACCGGACTGCGGAGGTGCGAAGCCACGAGGTGTCCGACATGACGTCCTTTCCTCGGGTGCCGGGCCTGCTGGTTCCCTAAGTGAAGGGGCGCGCTGCGGCGATGGTCCGACGAGTGGGACGTGTCGGACGAATATCATCCGAGCCGGTGGATCAATTGGCGTACTTGGCGTACTTGACGTACGAGGGACAAGGGCCCGTACAGCATCCGATATGACGCTGGATCCGGCAGGGGGAGCCTGCCCCGGCGGCCCGGCACGAAACCGTGCCGGGCCGCCGGGTCGCCGTCACCCGGCGGGCCCGCCTACACCGCGTCGCGGCGCAGCCGGAACCAGTAGAAGCCGTGACCGGCGAGGGTGAGCAGATAAGGCCATTCGCCGATGGCCGGGAAGCGCACCCCGCCGATCAACTCGACGGGATGCCGGCCGGTGAAGGACCGCAGGTCGAGCTCGGTGGGCTGGGCGAAGCGCGAGAAGTTGTTGACGCACAGGACGAGGTCGTCCTTGTACTCGCGCAGGAAGGCCAGGACGGCCGGGTTGGTGGAGGGGAGTTCGGTGTACGAGCCCAGACCGAAGGCCGGGTTCTGCTTGCGGATCTCGACCATCCGGCGGGTCCAGTGCAGCAGCGAGCTCGGGGAGCTCATCTGCGCCTCGACGTTGGTGACTTGGTAGCCGTAGACCGGGTCCATGATGGTCGGCAGGTAGAGCCGGCCCGGATCGCAGGAGGAGAAGCCCGCGTTGCGGTCCGGGGTCCACTGCATGGGGGTGCGCACCGCGTCGCGGTCACCGAGCCAGATGTTGTCGCCCATGCCGATCTCGTCGCCGTAGTAGAGGATCGGCGAGCCCGGCAGGGAGAGCAGCAGTGCGGTGAAGAGCTCGATCTGGTTGCGGTCGTTGTCCAGCAGCGGGGAGAGCCGGCGCCGGATGCCGATGTTGGCCCGCATGCGCGGGTCCTTGGCGTACTCCGCGTACATGTAGTCGCGCTCTTCGTCCGTCACCATCTCGAGCGTCAGCTCGTCGTGGTTGCGCAGGAAGATGCCCCACTGGCAGTTGCTGGGGATGGCCGGGGTCTTGGCCAGGATCTCCGACACCGGGTAGCGCGACTCCCGGCGTACCGCCATGAAGATGCGCGGCATCACCGGGAAGTGGAAGGCCATGTGGCACTCGTCGCCACCCTTGGTGTAGTCGCCGAAGTAGTCGACCACGTCCTCGGGCCACTGGTTGGCCTCGGCGAGCAGCACCGTGTCGGGGTAGTGGGCGTCGATCTCCTCGCGGACCATCTTCAGGAAGTCATGGGTGCGCGGCAGGTTCTCGCAGTTGGTGCCTTCCTCCTGGTACAGGTACGGCACCGCGTCCAGCCGGAAGCCGTCGATGCCGAGGTCCAGCCAGAACCGCAGGGCGGCCAGGATCTCCTCCTGGACCTTGGGGTTCTCGTAGTTGAGGTCCGGCTGGTGCGAGAAGAAGCGGTGCCAGTAGTACTGCTTGCGCACCGGATCGAAGGTCCAGTTGGAGCTCTCGGTGTCGACGAAGATGATGCGGGCGTCCTGGTACTGCTTGTCGTCGTCCGCCCAGACGTAGTAGTCGCCGTAGGGGCCGTCCGGGTCCGTGCGGGACTGCTGGAACCACTCGTGCTGGTCGCTGGTGTGGTTGACGACGAAGTCGATGATCACCCGCATCCCGCGTTGGTGGGAGGCGTCCACGAATTCCACGAAGTCGGCCAGGTCGCCGAACTCCGGTAGTACGGCCGTGTAGTCGGCGACGTCGTAGCCCCCGTCCCGCAGCGGCGAGGCGAAGAACGGCGGCAGCCACAGGCAGTCGACGCCCAGCCACTGCAGATAGTCCAGTTTGGCGGTGAGCCCTTTGAGGTCGCCGATGCCGTCGCCGTTGCTGTCCTGGAAGGACCGTACGAGCACTTCGTAGAAGACGGCCCGCTTGAACCAGTCGGGGTCCCGGTCTTTGGCCGGGGTGTCTTCGAACGTGTCAGGTACGGGTTCGTTGACGATCAAGTGGGTGACCCTCCTGTCGATGGAGTAGGTCGCAGGGTGAGGATGTGCGCGGGCGTACGGCCCGGCTCGAGGCGCACATAGTTGTCCCTGCCCCAGTGGTAGGTCTCGCCGGTGAGCTCGTCGCGCACCGGGGTGGACTCGTGCCACGCGAGGCCGAGTTCCGGCATGTTCAACGAGACGGTCGCCTCCTGGGTGTGGTGCGGGTCCAGGTTGACGACCACCAGTACGACATCGCTGCCGTCGCCCGAGCGCTTGGAGTACGCCAGCACCGCGTCGTTGTTCACGGGGTGGAAGCGCAGGTCGCGTAGCTGCTGGAGCGCGGGGTGGCGGCGTCGCAGCCGGTTCAGCGTGGTGAGCAGCGGAGCCAGCGAACGGCCGTCGGCCTCGGCTGCCGCCCAGTCGCGGGGCTTGAGCTCGTACTTCTCCGAGTGTAGGTACTCTTCGCTTCCCTCGCGCACCGGCGCGTTCTCACAGAGCTCATATCCGGCGTACACCCCCCATGTGGGGGAAAGGGTCGCCGCCAGGACCGCACGCGCCTCGAACGCCGGGCGGCCGCCCTGCTGCAGATAGGCGTGGAGGATGTCCGGGGTGTTGACGAAGAAGTTGGGCCGCATGTAGCTCGCGGCCTCGCCGGACAGCTCCGTCAGGTACTCCGTCAGTTCCTGCTTGCCGTTGCGCCAGGTGAAGTAGGTGTACGACTGCTGGAAGCCGATCTGGGCCAGGGTGTGCATCATGGCCGGACGGGTGAAGGCCTCCGCCAGGAAGATGACGTCGGGGTCGGTGCGGTTGATGTCGGCGATGACCTTCTCCCAGAAGACCACCGGCTTGGTGTGCGGGTTGTCGACGCGGAAGATCCGCACCCCGTGGTCCATCCAGTGCCGCAGCACCCGCTCGGTCTCCTGCACGATGCCGCTGAAGTCGGCGTCGAAGGCGATCGGGTAGATGTCCTGGTACTTCTTCGGCGGGTTCTCGGCGTACGCGATCGAGCCGTCCGCCCGGGTGGTGAACCATTCGGGGTGCTTGCCGACCCACGGGTGGTCGGGGGAGCACTGCAGCGCGAAGTCCAGGGCGATCTCCAGCCGCAGCTCGCGCGCCCGCTCCACGAAGAAGTCGAAGTCCTCGATCGTTCCGAGGTCCGGGTGGACGGCGTCGTGGCCGCCCTCCGCGGAGCCGATCGCCCAGGGCGAGCCCACGTCGTGCGGGCCGGGGTCCAGCGTGTTGCCCGGCCCCTTGCGGAACGCTGCGCCGATCGGGTGCACGGGTGGCAGGTAGACCACGTCGAAGCCCATCGCGGCGACCGCCGGCAACCGCTCGGCCGCCGTGCGGAAGGTGCCGGACCTCGGTGGTCGCCGACCCGTGGGGTCCACCACGGCACCTTCGGACCGGGGGAACATCTCGTACCAGGACCCGAACAGCGCGCGCTGCCGCTCCACCTGGAGGGCCGCCGGACGGGAGGCGCTGACCAGGTCGCGCAGCGGGTGCCGGCCGAGCACCTCCACCACGTCGGCCGCGAGGGCGGCGGCGTGCCGCTCGGCGGGTGTGCGGGAGGTGTCGCGCAGCGAGTCGGCCGCGGCCAGCACCACGGCCCGGCCGTCCTTCTTGGGCACCCCGGCCGCCGCGCGCTCGTGCAGTTCGGCCCCCTCGGCGAGGACCAGTTCGGTGTCGATGCCCGCGGGGACCTTGATGCCCGCGTGGTGCCGCCAGGTGGCCACCGGATCGCTCCAGGCCTCCACCGCGTACGTCCAGCGGCCCTCCGCGGTCGGGGTCACCTCGGCGCCCCACCGGTCGGTGCCGGGGGCGAGTTCGCGCATGGGGATCCGTGGCCCGGAACGTCCCGCGGGGCTGCGCAGGACCACGTCGGCCGCCACCGCGTCATGTCCCTCGCGGAACACCGTGGCGGTGACCTGGAAGGTCTCGCCGACCACGGCCTTGGCGGGGCGGCGGCCGCAGTCGACCAGCGGGCGGACGTCCAGGACGGGGATACGACCGATCATTGCGCCTCACCAGTCTGTGCGGGTGGCCGGACGGGTACCTTCCGCTCTTTTTATCTGCTCCTTCGGATGCCTGCCTGTGGGCATGACCGCTCCTGTCCGCGTTCACTCGGGTGGGCGGATACGAGTTGTGGTGTGGGAGGGTGCGGCGCCGCGTCGCGCAAGGGTGAGCCTGCCCATTGGATGACGGTCGAATACTCCCCGGGAAGGGGTACTGGCGCGTAAGTTGCGCTCCCGGCGGGCCCGGCGGCGCCCGGACGAAGACAACCGGCCACCGTCCCGCGGCCCGGCGCGCACGGCCGCCGGGGGCGCCGGGCCGACGCCCGTGACCCCGTCCCGGCCGTACGTCGTAGCCCCCGCGGTGCGCCGCGGCCGACGGCCGTGCTGCGGTGGTCGTAGCCGCCGCCCGACACGCTGACGAGGCGTCCGTGGGCCCGCGGGCGGGGGGCCCGGGACGCCCGTGACGTCCCCGTACGCCAGGGCACGGGTGCCGCACCACAGCGCCCGGGTTCGGGATGTTGGGTACCCGGTTGTCACCACCGCACCGAAAGATGCCGCTACCGTCGGAGATGTGAAGGCTATTCGTCGATTCACCGTGCGAACCGTCCTGCCCGAACCACTACGTCCCCTGGGGGAGCTCGCGCAGAATCTGCGCTGGTCCTGGCACAACGAGACCCGTGAGCTGTTCCAGTCCGTCGACCCCGAGGGCTGGAGAGCCGCGGCCGGCGACCCGGTGCGGCTGCTCGGCGCCGTCTCGAAGGACCGGCTGAACGCCCTCGCCAAGGACCGCAGGTTCCTCCGCCGGCTCGGCACCGCCGTCGAGGACCTCCACGACTACCTCGGCAATCCGCGCTGGTACCAGGGCGCCGCCGAGGCCGGGGAACTCCCTGCCGCCATCGCCTACTTCTCACCCGAGTTCGGGATCACCGCCGCGCTGCCCCAGTACTCCGGCGGCCTTGGCATCCTGGCCGGCGACCACCTCAAGGCCGCCAGCGACCTGGGCGTGCCGCTGATCGGGGTCGGCCTGCTCTACCGGCACGGCTACTTCCGCCAGTCGCTGTCCCGGGACGGCTGGCAGCAGGAGCACTACCCGGTGCTCGACCCGAACGAGCTGCCGCTGTCGCTGCTGCGGGACGAGGACGGCGGCCCCGTGCTGATCGTCCTGGACCTGCCCGGCGGGCGCAGTCTGCGCGCCCACGTCTGGCTGGCCCGGGTCGGCCGGGTCCCGCTGCTGCTGCTCGACTCCGACGTCGAGGAGAACCACCCCAACGAACGCGACGTCACCGACCGGCTCTACGGCGGCGGCAGCGAGCACCGGCTGCTCCAGGAGATGCTGCTCGGCATCGGCGGCGTCCGTGCCGTGCGCACCTACTGCGCGCTGACCGGGCATCCGGAGCCCGAGGTCTTCCACACCAACGAGGGCCATGCCGGGTTCCTCGGCCTGGAGCGCATCCGCGAGCTGGCGGCCGACGGAGAAGGGCTGGATTTCGACTCCGCCGTGGAGGCCGTGCGGGCCGGCACGGTCTTCACCACCCACACCCCCGTGCCCGCCGGCATCGACCGCTTCGATCGCGAGCTGGTCGCCCGGCACCTCGGCGACGAGGGCGAGCTGCACGGCGTCGACGTCCAGCGGGTGCTGGAGCTGGGGATGGAGACCTACTCCGGAGGCGACCCCAACGTCTTCAACATGGCCGTGATGGGGCTGCGGCTCGCGCAGCGCGCCAACGGCGTGTCCACCCTCCACGGCAGCGTCAGCCGGGAGATGTTCGCCGGGCTGTGGCCGGGCTTCGACCCGGAGGAGGTGCCGATCACCTCCATCACCAACGGTGTGCACGCCCCCACCTGGGTGGCGCCCGAGGTGTTCCGGCTCGGCGCCCGGCAGGCCGGCGCCCAGAACGCCGAGGACGCGATGACCACCGGGCTCGCCGACACATGGGAGAGCGTCTTCCGCATCCCCGACGCCGCGATCTGGGAGCTCCGCCGGGAGCTGCGCGAACAGCTGGTGCGGGAGGTGCGCCGCAGGGTGCGGGCCTCATGGCGGCAGCGCGGCGCCGGCTCGGCCGAGCTGGGCTGGGTGGACGACGTCCTCGACCCGGACGTGCTCACCATCGGCTTCGCGCGCCGGGTCCCCTCGTACAAGCGGCTCACCCTGATGCTGCGCGACCAGGACCGGCTGATGGAGCTGCTGCTGCACCCGGCCCGGCCGATCCAGATCGTCGTCGCGGGCAAGGCGCACCCGGCCGACGACAGCGGCAAGCGGCTGGTCCAGGAGCTCGTGCGCTTCGCCGACGACCCCCGGGTGCGGCACCGCATCGTCTTCCTGCCGGACTACGACATGGCCATGGCCCAGCACCTCTATCCCGGGTGCGACGTCTGGCTGAACAACCCGCTGCGCCCGCTGGAGGCGTGCGGCACCTCCGGCATGAAGGCCGCGCTCAACGGCTGCCTCAACCTGTCCGTCCTGGACGGCTGGTGGGAGGAGTGGTTCGACGGCAACAACGGGTGGGCGATCCCCACCGCCGACGGCTTCGGCGCGGCCGGCGACCCCGACCGCCGCGACGACATCGAGGCGGCGGCCCTCTACGACCTGATCGAGAACCAGGTCGCGCCCCGGTTCTACGACCGCGGCGCGCCGGGTCTGCCGGTCCGCTGGATCGAGATGGTGCGGCACACCCTGAGCACCCTGGGGCCGAAGGTCCTCGCCGGGCGCATGGTCCGCGAGTACGTGACCCGGCTGTACGCGCCCGCCGCGCGCGCCCACCGCCTCGCGGGCGGCGGGGAGTCCGTCGAACTCGCCGCGTGGAAACGGCGGGTGCGCGAGCAGTGGCCCATGGTCGCCGTCGACCACGTGGAGACCGGTGCCTCGGTCGGCGGCTCACCGGAGCTCGGGACCACGCTCACCCTGCGGGTACAGGTGGCCCTCGGCGGTCTGGAGCCCGGGGACGTGGACGTCCAGGTGGTGTCCGGGCGCGTCGACGACTCCGACCGGATCGCCGACCCGGCGGTGGTCTCCCTCAAGCCGGGCGGACGGCCGGACCTGGAGGGCCGCTGGCTCTACGAGGGCCCGCTCGCCCTCGACCGCACCGGGCCCTTCGGCTACACCGTTCGCGTACTGCCGATGCACCGGCTGCTCGCCTCGGTCGCCGAGCTCGGGCTGATCGCCGTGCCGCCCGAGGCGACGGGGATGACGGCCGGCGTGCTGCGCTGAGCCGGACGCCCCGCGGGAACGGGACCGGGCCCCGGCCGTCGTTGACGACGGCCGGGGCCCGGCGTGTGCGGTCAGCCGACGGGGGTCAGCTGCTGGTGTTCACCGCGGTGTCGTCGACCACGAAGCTCGTCTGCAGCGAGGAGTCCTCGGTGCCGGTGAACTTCAGGGTCACGGTGGAGCCGGCGAAGGCGTTCAGGCTGAAGGACTTCTGGGTGTAGCCCGAGGCCTTGTTGAGGTTGGAGTAGGTGGCCAGGGTGGTCGACCCGGCGGTGACCGTCAGCTTGTCGTACTGGGTGCTGGTGGTCGTCTCGGCGGAGTCGATGTGCAGCCAGAAGGTGAAGGTCGCCTTGCAGCCCGCCGGGATGGTCACCGACTGGGAGAGCGTGTCGGTGTGGGTCGAGCCGTAGCCGTCCAGCCACGCCTTGTACGAACCGCCGTGGGCGGCCTGGCTGCTGGAGTTGGTGATCACGCCGCTGGAGGCCGTCCAGGAGGCGCTGCCGGACTCGAAGCCGGGGTTGCCGAGCAGCTGGGCCGAGGCGCAGCTGCCCGGGGTGGTGACGGTCCAGGTGAAGGAGGCGGTGCCGGTCTTCGCCGCGGAGTCGGTGACCGTGACCGTCGTGTTGTACGTGCCCGCGGTGCTCGGGGTGCCGGAGACCAGGCCCGTGGAGGCGTTGATCGACAGGCCGGAGGGCAGGCCGCTCGCCGCGTAGCTCAGCGCGCCGCTGTTGGTGCTGCCGGCCTGGATCTGCAGGCTGACCGCGGTGCCCACGGTGCTGCTCTGGTTCCCCGGGTTGGTGACCGTGACGCCCGACACGGGCGCATGGCTGCCGACGCCGATGCCCGCGAAGGCGTTCTGCACGCCCGCGTACTGGGCGGAGCCGGCGCCGTAGAGCGCCTGGGCGGCGTTCAGGGCGGCGGTGCGGGCGCCCGCGTAGTTGGTGCTGCTCGTCATGTACGAGGTCAGGGCCTTGTACCAGATCTGCAGCGCGGCGGCGCGGCCGATGCCGGCGACGGCGATGCCGTCGGCGGTCGGGCTGTTGTAGCTCACCCCGTTGATGACCTTGGCGCCGCTGCCCTCGGAGAGCAGGTAGAACATGTGGTTCGCCGGGCCCGAGGAGTAGTGGACGTCCAGGTTGCCGATGCCGGAGTACCAGTTGTCCGGCGAGGTGCCGTCGCGGGACGGCTTGTCCTGGTAGCGCAGCGGGGTGCCGTTGCCGTTGATGTTGATCTCTTCACCGATGAGGTAGTCACCGATGTCGTTGCTGTTGTTCGCGTAGAACTCGACGCCCGTGCCGAAGATGTCGGAGGTCGCCTCGTTCAGGCCGCCGGACTCCCCGGAGTAGTTGAGGTTCGCCGTGGCCGAGGTGACGCCGTGGCTCATCTCGTGGCCCGCGACGTCCAGCGAGGTCAGCGCGTGGGTGTTGCCCGAGCCGTCGCCGTAGGTCATGCAGAAGCAGCTGTCGTCCCAGAAGGCGTTGACGTAGCCGCTGCTGTAGTGGACCCGCGAGTACGCGGCGACACCGTCGTTGCGGATGCCGCTGCGGCCGAAGGTGCTCTTGTAGAAGTCCCAGGTCGTCTGCGCGCCGTAGGCGGCGTCGGCGCCCGCGGTCTGGGTGTTGGAGCCGGTGCCGTCGCCCCAGATGTCGTCCGCGTCGGTGAACAGCGTCCCGGTGCCGGAGGTGCCGCGGTTGAGGTTGTACGTCTTGTGGCCGCCGCGGGTCGCGTCGTTCAGCTGGTACGTCGAGCCGGACAGCGTGGTGGTCAGCGACACCTGGCCGCTGTACTGGGTGTTGCCGGTACCGGTCTTCACGTCCTGGTACCGGTGGAGCTCCTTGCCGGTCACGGCGTCGGTGACGACGTGCAGCCGGCTCGGCGTGCCGTCGTCCTGCAGACCGCTCACCACGGTCTCCCAGGCGAGCTTCGGGGTGCCCTGGCCGGCCCAGATCACCTTGCGGGCGTCGTCGGCGACGGGCGCCTCGGCGTCCAGGGACTTGGCGGTCTTCAGCGCGGCGGTGGTCGCGGCGGACTCGACGACCTTCGGCGTCGTCGAGGCGACCGTGATCCTCTGGCTGGTGTTGAACGTCGTGCCGACCGTGCCGGCGCCCTTGGCGGGCGTGTGCACCACGAGGTCGCCGCCGAGCACCGGGAGCCCGGCGTAGGTGCGCTCGTAACGGGTGTGCAGCGTGCCGTCGGCGTCCTTGACGACGTCCCGGACGACCAGCTTCTCCTTGCTGCCCAGACCCAGCGACCGGGCCGTGACCGCGGTGCGGTCGCCGGCGCTCTTGATCAGCGCGGTGCGCTGGGCGGGGGTGAGCTTCGCCTCGAGGGCTCCGGTGCGGAGCTGGCTCGTGTGGGGGGCGGCGTTCGCCGTCGCGGACGTGGCCGGTATGCCGACGGCGATGAATGCGGCGGTGGCGACCACACTGGCGGCCGCGACTGCCTTGCGGGGGGATCGTCTCACTCGGACTCCTACTGCGTCGGCCGCGGTTGGCGGCCGGGGACAGCCGGGCAGACGGGGTGTGCTGCCCGGGCGGAACTAGCCGTGCGGGTGGGACGTGCGGAGTTCGGACGGTGCGTCAGCACGAAGCGGTGCGGTGTGTGGGCGTACTGACGGCCGACGGGGGGAAGAGTGCCACTGTTCATGGCTTGGTGTCATGTACGTGACGAGAAGTTGGCCGAATTCGTCCTTTGAGGGGGACGTCGGGTTCGCATTCCGGACAGGGCGGGGCGAAGCGCTCCGGTACGGGGCCGGGGGGGGGGGGGCCGGCCGGCCCCACCCGCCCCGGAGGCAGGTCCTAGGCCGTGTCGTCGAACGCCCTCCCCCAGCCTTCGGCCGGGGGTGCCCCCACTCCGCGACGCTCCCCCAGCTTCGCTGGGAGGTGCCCCCAGGTACGGCACTCCCCCCAGCCTTCGGCCGGGGGGAGTTGCCGAATCGTCCGAGTAGCCCACTACGAGGACGACTCTCCGCCTTGCGATGCACCGCACCTGGGGGCACCTCCCAGCGTCAGCTGGGGGAGCTCGTGTGACGACACGGCCTAGACGAGGCTGTCGCGCCAGGCCTGGTGCAGATCGGCGAAGCGCCCCGCGCCGGAGACGAGTTCGGCCGGGGTGCCGTCCTCCAAGATGCGGCCCTGGTCCATCACCAGCACCCGGTCCGCGATCTCCACCGTCGACAGCCGGTGCGCGATGATCACGGCCGTGCGGCCGCGCAGCACCTCGCGCATCGCCTGTTGCACCGCGCGCTCGCCCGGTACGTCCAGCGACGAGGTCGCCTCGTCCAGGATGAGCACCGCCGGGTCGGCGAGCAGGGCGCGGGCGAAGGCCACCAACTGGCGCTGGCCCGCCGAGATGCGGCCGCCGCGCTTGCGTACGTCGGTGTCGTAGCCCTCGGGCAGCGCCGCGATGAAGTCGTGGGCGCCGATCGCCCTCGCGGCGGCCTCGATCTCCTCGCGGGTGGCCTCCGGGCGGCCGATGGAGATGTTCTCGGCGACGGTGCCCGAGAAGAGGAACGCCTCCTGGGTCACCATGACGACCCCGCGACGCAGTTCGGGCAGGGCCAGGTCGCGCAGGTCCACCCCGTCCAGGGTGACCCGCCCGTCGGTCGGGTCGTAGAACCGGGCCAGCAGCTTGGCCAGCGTCGACTTGCCCGCGCCGGTGGCGCCGACCACCGCGACCGTCTGCCCGGCGGGCAGCCGCAGGTCGAAGCGGGGCAGCACCTCGCCGCCCGTGCGGTAGGCGAAGCGGACCTGATCGAAGACGACCTCGCGGCCGGGTGTGTCCGCCTCCGTGGCCGGCAGCGTCCGCGGCGTCTGCGGCTCGGGAACCGAGGGCCGCTGGGCCAGCAGCCCGGCGATCTTCTCCAGCGAGGCGGCCGCCGACTGGTAGGAGTTGAGGAACATGCCGAGCGGGTCGATCGGCGCGTACAGCCGCCGCAGGTAGAGCACGAAGGCGGCGAGCACGCCCAGCGCGAGCGAGCCGGAGGCCACGCGGTACGCGCCCCACACCACCACCAGCGCCACCGAGGTGTTGGCGATCAGCCAGGAACCGACGGTGAAGCGGCCCATCTCCAGGATCGCGTCACCGTTGGCCTTCCGGTGGGTGGCGTTGAGCTCGTCGAACGCCTCGTCGTTCGCCTTCTCGCGGCGGAAGGCCTGCACGGGCCGGATGCCGTTCATCGTCTCGGTGAAGCGCACGATGACGGCGGCGATCGCCGCGGAGCGGAGCGTGTAGACCTTGGCCGACCGGCGCCGGAAGATCCGCACGGTCACCACCAGCGGCACCGCGGTGGCGAGCGCGAACAGTCCGAGCTCCCAGTCCAGCCACAGCAGGACCGCCGAGATGTAGAGCACCGACAGCCCGACGTTCAGCAGCTCCTGCAGGCCCTCGGTCAGCAGCTCCCGGATCGACTCCACGTCGGAGGTGGCGCGGGCGATGATCCGGCCCGAGGTGTACCGCTCGTGGAAGTCCAGGCCGAGCGCCTGGGCGTGGCGGAAGATCCGGCTGCGCAGCTCGACCAGGACGTCCTGGCAGATCCGGCCGGCCTGCCGGATGAACGAACGCTGCAGCAGGCCGCCCACGACGGCGCAGCCGATGTAGCCGACCGCCACCGCGATCAGCGGGCCGTGGTCGTCGCGGCGCAGCGCCGGGATGGCCCGGTCGATCGCCACCGCCACGATCAGCGGGCCCGCCTGCACGGCCGCCTGCTGCAGCAGCAGGAGCACGGCCGCCAGCCACACGCGCCGCCGGTGCGGCCCGACCAGCTCGCGCAGCAGCGCGCGTGACGCCCCCTCGGGCGCCGGGAGCCGGTCCTGGTCGAAGGCGTCGTCCTTCCGGTCCTCCCGTGTCTCCCCGGAGTCCCGGTGCCCCGCCGGTTCCTCGTCGGCCGACTTCTCGGCGGGCTGCGACTGGGCGACGGAGGTCATCGGGTGCTGCTCCCTTCGAATTGCGGGCGGTCCGGCGCGGCGGGCGTGCTCCCGTCCTGGCCGGACATCAGGCGGCGGTAGGCCGCGGAGGAGGTCAGCAGCTCCTGGTGGGTGCCGACCGCGGTGACCCGGCCCTCGGACAGCAGCGCCACCCGGTCGGCGAGCATCACCGTGGAGGGGCGGTGGGCGACCACGAGTGCCGTCGTGGTGGACAGCACCTGGCGCAGGGCCGCCTCGACGAGGGCCTCGGTGTGCACGTCGAGAGCGGACAGGGGGTCGTCCAGCACCAGGAAGCGGGGGCGGCCGACGACCGCGCGGGCCAGCGCGAGCCGCTGCCGCTGCCCGCCGGACAGGCTCAGGCCCTGCTCTCCGACCTGGGTGTCCACACCCTGCGGGAGCTTGTGGACGAAGTCGCACTGCGCGATCCCCAGCGCCCTCAACAGGTCCGCCTCGTCGGCGTCGGGCGCGCCCATCAGCACGTTCTCCCGCACGCTGGCGGAGAACAGGGTGGGCTCCTCGAAGGCCGTCGCGACCAGGGAGCGCAGCGTGGAGCGGCTGAGCAGCGCGGCGTCGGTGCCGTCCAGCGTGATGCGGCCGCCGGTTGCTTCGTACAACCGCGGGATGAGCGAGGTCAGGCTCGTCTTGCCGCTGCCCGTCGCGCCGACCAGCGCCACGGTCTCGCCGCTGCGGATGTGCAGGTCGATCCCGGTGAGCAGGTCGGGGGTGCCCTCGGGGGCGTCGGGGTAGCGGAAGCGCACGGCGCTGAAGCGGATGCCGTCGGCGGGCCGCTCCTCCTCGGCGGTGCCCGTGCCGGTGCCTGTTCCCGTGCCGGTCTCCGGCGGGACCTCGGTGTCCAGGACCTCGAAGACGCGGTCGGCGGCGGTGGCCGCCTCGTTGCTGAAGGACAGCAGCCAGCCCAGCGACTCCACCGGCCAGCGCAGTGCGAGCGCCGTGGAGAGGAAGGCGACCAGGGTGCCCGCCGACAGGTCGCCGTCGGCGACCTGCACCACGCCCAGGACCAGCGCCGCGCCGAGCGCGACGTCCGGCAGGCCGACGATGACCATCCACAGGTCGGCCAGCAGCCGGGCCTTGCGCAGCTCGGTGCCGCGCAGTTCGCGCGACTGCCGGTGGAAGGCCTCGGCCTGGCTGCGGTGCCGGCCGAAGGCCTTGATGATGCGGATGCCGAGCACCGACTCCTCGACCAGCGTGGTCAGGTCGCCGACCTGGTCCTGCGCGGTACGGGACGCGACCTGGTACCGCGCCTCGAAGTACGAGCAGAGGATCACCAGCGGCACGACCGGCACCAGCAGGATCAGCCCCAGCGACCACTGCTGCACGAACAGGATGCCGAAGCCCGCGACGATCGTGGCGGTGTTGACCGCGAGGAAGACCATCGGGAAGGTCAGGAACATCCGCAGGATCTGCAGGTCGTTCGTCGCCCTGGAGAGCAGCTGCCCCGAGCCCCAGCGGTCGTGGAAGGACACCGGCAGGCGCTGCAGCCGGTGGTACAGGTCGGCCCGCATCGTGGCCTCGAATCCGGCCATGGGACGCGCCACCAGCCAGCGCCGAACGCCGAAGAGCCCGGCCTCCAGGAGACCGAGCAGCAGCACCAGCCCACCGCCGAGCCACACCCCGGACGGGTCGCGGTGGGCGACCGGACCGTCCACGATCCACTTCAGGACCAGCGGGATCAGCAGCGCCAGGCAGGACGCGACCACGGCCACACCCGCGGAACCGAACAGCCGGCGGCTGACCGGCTTCGCGTACGGCCACAGGCGCAGCAGTGAGCGCACCGCGGATCGGGGACGTTCGGGCTCGGGTTGGTTGGTCGACTCAGGCATCGTTTCAGAGGGTACGTGTGACCGCCGACAACGCTCATCCGGATTTTCGGCCGAGGTCGCGTACGGCGGGCACCGCCAGCAGCGCCACGCACACCAGCAGGGTCACCGCACCCCCGGCGAGCAGCACCGGGCGCGCGCCGAGGACACCCGCCGCCGGCCCCGCCAGGGCCTGGCCGACGGGCAGCATGGCGACCGAGCCGGCGACCTCGTACGCGTGGATCCGGTTGAGGATCTCGCCGGGCACCTGGGTCTGGACGCTGGTGGCCCACATCACACTCCAGAACGCCCAGGCCGTCCCGGCGACCAGCACCGCCGCCGCGACCGCCGGCACCGGCAGCCCGGCGCCGACCGCCGCCGGGTAGAGCGCGAACCCGAACAGCGCCACGGCCCCGCCCCGCAGCGGCCGGGCCGGCCGCACCCGTATCGCCAGCAGCCCGCCGAGCGCGGTGCCGGCGCCGAGCGCGGAGGAGACCAGGCCGTACGCCTTCGGGCCGTGCTCGGGCAGGATCTCCCCGGCCGCCAGCGGGGTCACCGGGCCCATGACGAGGATCATGAAGCCCATCCAGATGACGATCACCGACCACATCCAGGTGCGGGCCCGGAACTCCCGCCACCCCTCCACCAGGTCGGCCCGGAAGCTGCTGCGCGCGGCGGCGTCCCGCGCCTCGCGGGCGGTGCGCCCCGGCAGCCGGAGCAGCAGCAGGCAGACGGCGCTCACCGCGTAGGTGCCGGCGTGCACGGCGAACACCCCGCCTGCGGAGGTGAAGGCCACCAGCACTCCGGCGAGCGCCGGTCCGGCCAGCGCCATCAGCGACTCGGCGGTGCGCACCACGCCGTTCGCCTCCTGGACGTCCCGGGCCACCTGGGGCACCGTGCTGGCCACCCCCGGCTGGAACATGGCGCCCGCGACGCCGTTGACCGCGCCGATCACGCAGATCTGCCAGAGCACGACGTGCCCGGAGAAGAAGAGCCAGGCGGCCAGCGACTGCGTGGCGACCCGAGCCAGGTCCGCCCCGATCATCAGGCCGCGGGCGCTGAACCGGTCGGCGAACACCCCGCCGAGGACGACCAGTCCGGCGAAGCAGGCGGTGAAGGAGGCCATGGCGTAGCCGATGTCCCCGGCGCCGTAGCCGTGCTGGAGCAGTCCCGCCGACAGGGCGACGGGCAGCATCGAGTCGCCGAGCATGGCGACGCTGCGGGCGGTGAAGTACAGGCTGAACCCCCGTGACCACAAGCGGTCCCGGGGGGCGGCCGGCGCGTCGAGGGCGGAGGCGCACGGCGGCGAGGGCGGAGGTGCGGAGGTCACGGCCGACCAGTGTGGACTGGACCAATCTGCCGAGTCCACACCTTTGCCGCCGCGTCTCGTCCCTCAGACGGCGCGCAGCAGCAGCACCGTCCTGCCCGGCACGGTCAGCGCCCGCCCCGCGCGGTGCCGGCTGCCCGGCGGTTCCGCCTGGTCCTCGCGCGAGGTGTCGAGCAGCAGCTCGTACTCCCGGGCCCACGGCCCGCCCGGCAGGGTGAAGCGGACGGGCCGGTGGGAGGCGTGGAAGACGGCCAGGAAGCTGTCGTCGGTCACCGGGCGGCCGCGCGAGTCGTGGTGCGGGATGTCGGCGCCCGACAGGTACATCCCGAGCGTGGACGTCGGGCCGTACCAGTCGGCGTCGGTCATCTCCCGGCCCTGCGCGGTGAACCAGGCCAGGTCCCGCAGCCCCCCGGCGGACTGCGGCCGGCCGGAGAAGAAGGCCCGCCGGCGCAGTACGGGGTGCGCCCGGCGCAGCGCGATCAGCCGGGCGGTCAGTTCGCGCAGCGAGGCCCAGGCCGGATCCTCCGGCAGCGACCAGTCCAGCCAGCTGATCTCGTTGTCCTGGCAGTACGCGTTGTTGTTGCCGCCCTGGGTGCGGCCCGTCTCGTCCCCGGCCACCAGCATCGGCACGCCGGTCGACAGCAGCAGCGTCGAGAGCATGTTGCGCAGCTGGCGGCGGCGCAGCTCGCCCACGGCCGGGTCGTCGGTCTCGCCCTCGTGGCCGCAGTTCCAGGCCCGGTTGTCGTTGGTGCCGTCGCGGTTGTCCTCGCCGTTGGCCTCGTTGTGCTTGTGTTCGTACGTCACCAGGTCGCGCAGGGTGAAGCCGTCGTGGGCGGTGATGAAGTTGACCGAGGCGTACGGACGGCGCCCGCCCCACGCGTACAGGTCGCTGGAACCGGACAGCCGGTACCCCAGGTCGCGCACGTCGTGCCGGCTGCCGCGCCAGAAGTCCCGGACGGTGTCGCGGTAGCGGTCGTTCCACTCCGTCCACAGCGGCGGGAAGGCCCCGACCTGGTAGCCGCCGGAGCCGACGTCCCAGGGCTCGGCGATGAGCTTGACCCGGCGCAGCACCGGGTCCTGGGCGATGACGGCGAGGAAGGGGGAGAGCATGTCGACGTCGTGCATCGACCGGGCGAGCGCCGCCGCGAGGTCGAAGCGGAAGCCGTCGACGCCCATCTCGGTCACCCAGTAGCGCAGCGAGTCGGTGATCAGCCGGAGCACCTGGGGCTGGACGACGTGGAGGGTGTTGCCGCAGCCGGTGTAGTCGGCGTAGCGGCGCGCGTCGCCCGCCAGCCGGTAGTAGCCGTGGTTGTCGATCCCGCGCAGGGAGAGGGTCGGGCCGAACTCGCTGCCCTCGGCGGTGTGGTTGTAGACGACGTCGAGGATCACCTCCAGCCCCGCGTCGTGCAGGGCGCGCACCATCCGCTTGAACTCGCCCACCTGCTGTCCGCGGGTGCCGGTGGCGGCGTAGCCGGCGTGCGGGGCGAAGTAGCCGATCGAGTTGTAGCCCCAGTAGTTGCGCAGGCCACGGCGGAGCAGATGGTCCTCGTGGGCGAACTGGTGCACCGGCAGCAGTTCGACGGCCGTCACGCCGAGGCCGGTGAGGTACTCGATCGCCGCCGGGTGGGCCAGCCCGGCGTAGGTGCCGCGCAGTTCGGGCGGGATGCCGGGGTGGCGCATGGTGAAGCCGCGGACGTGCACCTCGTAGATGACGGAGTCGGCCCAGGGCGTCTTGGGCCGGCGGTCGTCCGTCCAGGGGTCGTCGTCGTCCACCACGACGCCCTTGGGCACGTACGGGGCCGAGTCGCGGTTGTCCCTCACAGTGTCGGCGACCGCCTGCTCCGGCCAGTCCCGGACGTGGGCGTACACCTCGGGGGGCAGCGTGAAGTCGCCGTCGACCGCCCGCGCGTACGGGTCCAGCAGCAGCTTGGCCGGGTTCCAGCGGGCACCGGTCCACGGGTCCCAGCGGCCGCCGACCCGGTAGCCGTAGCGGTGGCCGGGCAGCACCCCGGGCACGAAGCCGTGCCAGATCTCATGGGTCAGCTCGGTCAGCGGGACCCGGGTCTCGGTCCCCTCGTCGTCGAACAGGCACAGCTCCACCGACTCGGCGCCGCCCGCCCACAGGGCGAAGTTGGTGCCCGGGCGTCCGTCGGGGCCGGTGTGGAAGCGTGCCCCCAGCGGCTGCGGGCTCCCCGGCCACACCACGGTGTCCCCGGCCCCGGCGGGCCCGGGCACCGCCGGCGCGGTCTCCGGGCGCGGCAGCGGCACGGCCACGGGGGCGGTCCGGTGGCCGTTCGGGCGCAGCTTTCCGGACCGGTCGACCGATTCGTCCTCGCGCGTCTCCGACACGTGCTCGCCTCCTGCGGCTCGGGGGACGCCGGGCCCGGCCGGCGCCGGCCGTGCCCGTGCGCGGCGCGGTGTCCCTCCGCGCGCGCGTCGCGCCCTCCCGCTTTACCTTCCCGTTCACCCCGCGGCGTCACACGCGTGATCGATCGTGGGCATCGCGGACGTTTCCCCGGGGCCGTCCGGTCGTTGACCGAGCGTGACGACTGCGGTGCGGCGCGCTCTGCGCGCGGGGGCGGGGCTTGCCACCGCCATGTGGCTGGCGGGGATGCTGACGGCGTGCGGGCTCGGGTTCGGGCCGGCGGACAGCGGTGCGCCGGCCGACGACACCCCGAAGGTGTCCGAGGCGAGGATCAGGATCACTCCGGTGGACGGTGCGCGTGACGTGGAGGCGGACGACCCCTTCACGGTCGAGGCCGAGGACGGCCGCCTCACCTCCGTGCACGTCGAGGACGGGGACGGCGAGGCGGTCGAGGGCGTGTTCACCGCCGACCGGTCCCGCTGGCACCCCCGGTCGAGGCTGTCGCTCTCGGAGAAGTACACGGTGGACGCCGTCGCCGAGGACATGGGGGGCCGGCGCGCCGCCAAGCACGCGGTGTTCACCACCCTCGTCCCCAAGAACACCCTGATCGGCTACTTCACGCCCGAGGACGGCCAGACCGTCGGCACCGGCATGATCGTCTCCCTGGACTTCAACCGGCCGGTCGCCGACCGCGAGGCCGTCGAGCGTGCCGTCAGCGTCGGCTCCTCGCCCGCGGTGGAGGTCGCCCCGCACTGGTTCGGCGACCGGCGCCTCGACTTCCGTCCCCGCGAGCGCTGGCGTCCCGGCACGAAGGTGACGCTCTCGCTGCGTCTGCGCGACGTCGAGACCGCTCCCGGGGTCTACGGGGTGCAGTCCAAGGACGTCACCTTCGACATCGGCCGGGACCAGACCAGCACCGTGGACGCCGCCGCGCACACCCTGACGGTGCGCCGCGGCGGGCAGGTGACGCGCGTCCTGCCGATCTCGGCGGGCGCCCCGTCCAACCCGACGTACAACGGCTCGATGGTCATCTCCGAGAAGCTCCGGCTGACCCGGATGAACGGGGACACGGTGGGCTTCGGCGGCGAGTACGACATCCCCGACGTCCCGCACGCCATGCGGCTCACCCGCTCCGGCACCTTCGTGCACGGCAGTTACTGGGCGGCACCCGGCACCTTCGGGGCGGCCAACACCAGCCACGGCTGCGTCGGCCTCTTCGACGTGAAGGGCGGCGGCACGGCCACCCCGGCGGGCTGGTTCTTCGCGCACTCGCTCGTCGGCGACCTCGTCACCGTCGTGAACTCCCACGACCGGACCGTCTCTCCGGACAACGGCCTGGGCGGCTGGAACATGGCCTGGGAGCAGTGGGCGGCGGGCGCCTGAGGCCGGGCCCGGCGACTGGGACGGAACGGTGACAATACCGGGATCCCCAACACCGGTTCCGTGTGGTTCTCTAAGCGCAGGGTGAGGGGGACTCACACTTGGGCCACGGGGCCACGGGCCGGTTTTGGGGAGAAGACAGTTGAAGGCGATACAGGGCGCGCCGGGCGCAAGGCGGACCACCTTGGCCCTGGCGGTGGGGGCGATGCTGCTCCTGGTCAGTGCGTGCGGGGGCAGCGCCAGCGGCGACAGCAAGGACGGGGACAAGGCCAAGCCGGGGGCCTCGGCCTCGCAGGGCGGCAAGGGCGACACGACCGAGTCGCAGGCCGTCGTCACCATCGCGCCGGAGGACGGCGCCGACGAGGTGGCCACGACGGGGGACCTCAAGGTCACCGCCGGCAAGGGCAAGCTGACCTCGGTCGTGGTGAAGAGCGGCAAGGGCGACCCGGTCGAGGGCAAGATATCCACCGACGGCACCAGCTGGGAGCCGACCGAGACGCTCGGCACCTCCACCAAGTACTCGGTGGACGCGATAGCCAAGGACGGCGCGGGCCGTGAGTCGGCCAAGCACGCGAGCTTCACCACGGTCACCCCGAAGGACACCTTCATCGGCTTCTTCACCCCCGAGGACGGCCAGACGGTCGGCGTCGGCATGCCGGTCTCGCTCAAGTTCAACCGGGCGATCACCGACAAGAAGGCGGTCCAGGACGCGATCAAGGTGACCGCGAACCCCTCGGTGCCCGTCGTCGGCCACTGGTACGGCGACCAGCGCGTGGACTTCCGTCCCGAGAAGTACTGGGCCAAGGGCACCAAGATCACCCTCTCCCTGCGGCTGAACGGCGTCGAGGCGGCGAAGGGCGTCTACGGGACCCAGTCCAAGGACGTGCACTACACCATCGGCCGCAGCCAGGTGAGCATCGTGGACGCCGCGAAGCACACGATGAAGGTCTACCGCGACGGCAAGTTGGCGAAGACCATACCGATCACCTCGGGTGGGCCCGGCACGACGACCTACAACGGCAAGATGGTCATCACCGAGCGGTACAAGGTGACCCGCATGAACGGCGACACCGTGGGCTTCGGCGGCGAGTACGACATCAAGGACGTGCCGAACGCCCAGCGGCTGACCACCTCGGGCACCTTCATCCACGGCAACTACTGGGCCTCGCCCGGGACGTTCGGCAACTCCAACGTCAGCCACGGCTGCGTGGGCCTGCGGGACGTGCGCGGCGGCAACGGCGACACCCCGTCCTCGTGGTTCTACAACAACTCGATGATCGGCGACGTCGTGGAGGTCAAGAACTCCCACGACAAGACCGTGCAGTGGTGGAACGGGCTCAACGGCTGGAACCTGCCGTGGAGTCAGTGGACCCCGGCCTCCTGACGCGCCCCGTGAGGCACGTCGCAGCGTAAACGGGCGTTCACGGATACCCTCGTCGGCCATGACAGTTAATCTCGAGGTCGACGAGGGTGTCGGCACCATCCGCCTGGACCGCCCCCCGATGAACGCCCTGGACATCGCGACCCAGGACCGGCTCCGCGAGGTCGCGGAGGAGGCGTCCGGGCGCGAGGACGTGAGGGCCGTCGTGATCTGGGGCGGCGAGAAGGTGTTCGCGGCGGGCGCGGACATCAAGGAGATGCAGGTCATGGACTACGAGGCCATGGCCGTGCGAGCCCGCGCACTGCAGGACTCCTTCACGGCGGTCGCCCGGATCCCCAAGCCGGTGGTGGCCGCCGTGACCGGTTACGCCCTCGGTGGCGGCTGTGAACTCGCGCTCTGCGCCGACATCAGGATCGCCGCGGAGGACGCCAGGCTCGGCCAGCCCGAGATCCTGCTCGGCCTCATTCCCGGTGCGGGCGGCACGCAGCGACTGTCGCGCCTGGTGGGCCCCGCCAAGGCGAAGGACCTCATCTTCACCGGCCGCATGGTCAAGGCCGACGAGGCCCTCACCATCGGCCTGGTGGACAAGGTGGTCCCGGCCGGGGAGGTGTACGCGCAGGCCCGCGCCTGGGCCGAGCGGCTGGCCCGCGGGCCGGCGCTGGCGCTGCGCGCGGCCAAGGAGGCGGTGGACGCCGGCCTGGAGACCGATCTGGAGACCGGCCTCACCATCGAACGGAACCTGTTCGCAGGACTGTTCGCCACCGAGGACCGTACGACGGGCATGCGCAGCTTCGTCGAGGACGGTCCGGGCAAGGCGAAGTTCCGCTAGAACCAATCCGGTTGAGTGACAGCCGGCACCCGTCGGGTCGCCTTAAGCCGACCTTAAGAGGACCTTAAGGCGACCTGCGCCGAATTCCCCGTCCGTTCGTCGCGGGCGCCCTCTTCGTGCAGGTGAGGGGGGTCGCATAAGATCCACCATTGCCCTTGACATATGCCAGTACGGCAACTCGGAATGACGTGTTCCGCCCCGTCAATTCCCCCGATCCGCCCCGAACCGCCGTTGCGTACGGCCATCATGAGAGCATGGCGGGGCAGCAGGGAGCATCTGAGCAGCCGCAGCGGGTAACGGTCCCGGCGGCGGGGTGGCCGCCCACGGCGGTCGACGATCTGGCGGCGACGTCCCTCGATCTGTTGGGGAATCCCTCCGTGGACGAGGTGCGGCTCTCCTCGCGCCCGGAGTCCGCGGCCACGGCCCGACGGCTCGCCCGGTCGGTGCTGCGGCTCTGGGGCCTTCCCCAGTTCGACGACGTCGTCGAGTTACTCGTCTCCGAACTCGTGGGCAATGCCGTGCGTCACACGGGGGCCCGTACCTTCGGTCTGCGCATGCTGCGCCGCCGCGGCTGGATCCGGGTGGAGGTGCGCGACCCGTCCCGGGCGCTGCCCTGCCTGATGCCGGTGCGCGAGATGGACGTGAGCGGGCGGGGGCTCTTCCTGATCGACAAGCTCGCCGACCGCTGGGGCGTGGACCTGCTGCCGCGCGGCAAGACCACCTGGTTCGAAATGCGGGTCATGGACCGCTGAACGGCAAATGAACATCTGACCTGCGTTTGCAAGGTCAGTGTCCCACCTCACTCCCACATCGTGAGGTTTCGGCCGCGATGTCTCGTATAGTTGTGGAGCAACGACCCCCATGACCCGGGCTCGGTCGTCCCATGGCGTCGTGGATCACACCCCCTGGCTCCACGGCGAATCGAGAGGCCCCAGCAGCGTCGCACAACGATGCGCAGGGGCCTCTTTCGTCTTCCGGCGGGACACGCCGACAAGGGTGACCATTCCGGCGACCGGGCGATACCGGGGTGATCGTGGGCATATGATCGCACTGCGCACGCTGCGCCGGCTTTGCGCCGCCGCCCTTTCGCTGGGGGTGCTCGCACTCCCCGTCTGCACGGCCGCCGCGGCCGTCGCCCCGGGTCTTCCACGTGACCCGGCCGTCCCCGAATGGTGCCCCGTCGTCCCGGACCGGCTCTACGCCGCCGCGGACACCAACGTCGACCTCGACCGGATCAGGCCCGACGAACCGGCCTGGCGCTCCAACTGCAACGCCCTCTTCCGCGGGGACGAGCGCTCGCCGGAGTCCGTCTTCAAGGACGGACTCCGTCCCGAGAACGTGAGCGACGGCGAGTACGACCTGCAGGCCTACGCCCGGCGGGAGCAGCCCTCGCCGTTCGTGGCCACCACCTACGACCGAGAGTTCCTCAAGCAGCAGACGACCGCCTACCACTACTACATCGACGCCCCCGGGGGCATCGAGCTCGACGAGACCCTCGGCACCCGGGAGCTGCGCTCGGCCCGCACCGGCGTGGTCTTCCCCGGGGGCGTCGCACGGCAGTTCATCGTGAAGGCCTGCCCGGTGGACAAGGCCACCAAGGCCGAGCTCACGGCCCGGTGCGTGCCCAACCCCGCGTACTCGCCGTGGCGCGGCTGGCCCGCCCCCGACTGGACGGGGGTGAAGGAGCCCGCCGCCCCGCCCGCCGCCCAGCCGGAAACACCACCGGCCGGCCGGCCCTCCGCCCCGCCGGCCGTCCAGCAGGGCACACCACCGGCCGCCCGGCCCTCCGCGCCTCCGGCGGCCCCGCCGGGCGCGTCACCGGCCGGCCGTCCGGCCGCCCCGCCCGCCGCCCAGCCGGGCGCGCCCCGGTCCTCGGTGGAGGCCGGGGACGGTCCGGTGGGCTGACGGCGTCCGCGGCGCCCTGCCCGTTACGCGGTGCGGTGACCGGCCCCGGCCGGTCACCGCACCCGGGGCGGGGGCGGGGGCGGGGGCGAACGGGAACGGCGGCCACCAGCGCTCCCGTGAGCGTGGTGGCCGCCGTCAGCCGGTCGACCGTTCCCCCGTGCCGCCTGCGGGGCGCCGCTTTCAGCCCAGTCGCAGCACCGCGGTGAGCACCTCGTCCAGCGTCGCCGCGGGGTCCTCCACGGCGTCACGGCTCCGCCATGCGACGAAACCGTCAGGGCGGACCAGGATCGCGCCGCTCGGCGTCATGCCGTGCACCGCCGTCCAGTCCGTACCGGCCTCGGGCACCAGGTCGGCCTGGGTGGACTCGCCGAGCCGGTACGCCTCCAGCGGCACCCCGAGGCGCTCCGCGACCGTGCGGGCCGCGTCGTGCCAGGCCGTGCCCTTCGGCCCGTCGCCGGTGAGCAGCACCATGGAGCGTTCGTACAGGTCCAGCGTGGAGCGGCGCTCGCCGTCCCGGGTGGTCACCCACACGTGCGGGGAACGGCCGCCGGGTTCGGCGACCGGGCGGAAGTCCTCGGGGACGACCGGGCGCCCCGGGTCCGCGCCGAGGAACGCGCCCTCGGGGTAGCGGTAGCCCAGCGCGACCACCAGGACGCCCTTCTGGGGTCCGCCGCCGGCCGGCGGCGCGTAACCGGGGTGGGCGTGCTCGGCGGAACGGGCGGAGGCCCGCTCGCTGGTGGCCACGGCGACCGGGCGGCGCTCGGCCTCGTACGTCTCCAGCAGCCCCGGCCCGGCCCAGCCGCCGGTGACCGCGGCGAGTTTCCACGCCAGGTTGTGGGCGTCCTGGATACCGGTGTTGGAGCCGAAGGCCCCGGTGGGCGACATCTCGTGGCACGAGTCGCCGGCCATCAGCACCCGCCCGCGCCCGTAGGAGTCGGCGACCCGCTCCGCGGCCCGCCAGGGGGCCCGGCCGGTGATCTCGATCTCCAGGTCCGGCACACCCACCGCGGTGCGGATGTGGGCGGCCAGCCGCTGGTCGGTGAAGTCCTCCGTCGCCTCTCCCCGCTCGGGGTGCCAGGGCGCGTGGAAGACCCAGTTCTCCTGGTTGTCGACGGGCAGCAGCACACCGTCGGCGTCCGGATTGGTCAGGTAGCAGGCGATGAAGTAGCGGTCGCCCACCGCGTCGGCCAGCCGCTTGGCTCGGAAGGTCGCGCTGATGTTGGCGAACAGGTCGCCGCTGCCGGTGTGCCCGATGCCCAGGGCGCTGCGCACCGGGCTGCGCGGACCGTCGGCCGCGATCAGGTAGTCGGTCCTGACGGTGCTGCGCTCGCCGGTCTCCCGGTCCATCAGCTCGCAGGTGACACCGTCGTCGTCCTGGGTGAACGAGACCAGCTCGGTGCTGAAGCGCAGGTCGCCGCCGAGCCCCCGGGCGTAGTCCAGGAGCACCGGCTCCAGGTCGTTCTGGCTGCACAGGCACCAGCCGCTGGGGCTGATGCCGGACAGCCGGCCGCCCGGGTCGATCTCCCGGAACAGCCACTCCGCGTTGTCCGAGGTCAGGGATTCGGCCTGCAGGATGCCGTGGTTGTCGGCGAGTACGGAGGCGGCCCGCCGGATCAGCGGCTCGGCCCCCGCCGTACGGAACAGCTCCATGGTCCGCAGGTTGTTGCCGCGGCCACGGGGGTGGATGGAGGTACCCGGGTGCTTCTCGACGAGGACGTGCCGGACGCCGAGCCGGCCCAGGAAGACTGAGCTGGAGAGCCCGACGAGGGAGCCCCCCACGATGAGGACCGGGACCCGGTCTTCGGCCTGTGGAGTCATAGCTCCCTTGATGCCCGATTACCGGGGGTATTTTCGCCCGTCACCCAATTGGATCACATATCTCGCACCGGTTGGGCCACCACAGCACGATCGTTGGACGACGGACCTCGGGGGTTGCTAGCTCTCGGAAGAGGTGGAATATGCCGGCCCAGGCCGAAAAGGTCTCGCAGTCCGCGCTCGATGGCAATCGCCTGCGCGTCGTCCTCATGCTTGAAGTTGAAGACGGCGCCGAGCAGCGGTTTCTTGACGCGTATGACCAGATGTGCCGCCACGTGGCTGCCGTGCCAGGACACGTCAGCGACCAGTTGTGCCAGTCGATCGAAAATCCCTCGCAATGGCTGATCACCAGTGAGTGGGAGAGTGCGCTGCACTTCCTCGCCTGGGTGGACAGCCCGACCCATCTGGAGATGGTGCAGCCGATGCACGGCTGCGTGAAGGACACCCGCTCGCTCCGCTTCGGGGTGCTGCGGGAGACCCGTACCTCCTACGAGTCCGGTCGCATGCAGACCGTGCCGCGGGTCGGGGACGGGATCATCCGCCACGCCATCACCTTCACCGTGAAGCCCGGCAGCGAACAGAAGGTGGCGGACATCCTGTCCGGCTACACCTCGCCGCAGGCCGTGGTCGACGAGAACACGCGGCTGTGCCGCACCTCGCTGTTCATGCACGGCAACCGTGTCGTGCGCGCCGTGGAGGTGGAGGGCGACCTTGCCAGGGCACTGCGCCACGTCGCCCGCCAGCCCGAGGTGCGGGCGGTCGAGGAAGCCATCAACCCCTACCTGGAGGTGGACCGGGACCTCAACGACCCGGGCTCGGCACGGGAGTTCTTCGCCCGCGCCGCGCTCCCGGCCGTACACCACGTCGCCAGGGGCGCCGACCGGCCGGAATCCCTGAGCCGGCACGCCCTGATCTACCCGGCCAAGGCGGGCTCCGGCCCGGCCGTGGCCAAGATGCTCGCGCAGCAGGACGAGGAGGCCGTGGACGTCCCCAAGGGGCCGCTCGCGCGCAGCACCGTCTACCTCCGCGAGGACATCGTGGTGCGACTGGTGGACCTGCGGGTCCCGGTGGAGGAGGTTCCGCTGGTCGCCGTGGGCGCCGCCGGCAAGCACAAGGCCGGCGTCCTCGCCAGGCTGCTCGACCTCGGTCCCGACTGGGACCTCGCGGACGAGCAGGGCCTGAAGCGGTTCCTCGCCGAGTGCGACATGCGCATGGTCACCGACCGCAGCGCGGCCACGTCCTGACCCGTTCGAGCGATTGGCAGCCGGCAGGTACCGGCCGGCCCGGGGTGCGCCCCGGGCCGGCCCCCGCCGGAGGAGGCAAGCATGGATGATCTTCTGACCAACGAACGGAACGTTCCGTTCACGCCGACCATCGTGAATCTGGGGGACACCCCGCACAACCGCCGCCGCGGCGGCGACCTGCGGGCGATGCTCACCCCGACCGCGTGCGGCGCCACCAGCGGCTTCATGGGCGTGGCGCTCGTGGACCCCGGTGACCGGATCGGCGAGCACTACCACCCGTACTCCGAGGAGTTCGTGTACGTGGTCTGCGGTGCGCTGGAGGTGGACCTCGACGGCGAGCCCCACGTGCTCCGCCCGGAGCAGGGCCTGATGATCCCGCCGTACGTCCGCCACCGCTTCCGCAACGTGGGCGACACCGAGGCCCGGCTCGTCTTCCACCTCGGTCCGCTCGCTCCGCGCCCGGAGCTGGGCCACGTCGACACCGAGGTCACCGAGCAGACCGAGGACGCGGCGTCATGACCCGCCGGGTGGCGGTCACCGGGGCCGGTGTCGTCGCCCCCGGCGGTGTCGGGGTCCCCGCTTTCTGGGAACTGCTCACCGCCGGCCGGACGGCGACCCGCGGGATCACGCTCTTCGACCCGACGGGCTTCCGGTCCCGCATCGCCGCCGAGGTCGACTTCGACCCGGCGGCCTGCGGGCTGACCCCGCGGGACGTGGAACGCGCCGACCGGTACGTCCAGTTCGCGCTCGTCGCGGCCGCCGAGGCGGTCCACGACGCCGGGCTGGAACTGGACGAGGAGGACCCCTGGCGGGTCGGGGTCTCCCTCGGCACCGCTGTCGGAGGCACCACCCGGCTGGAACACGACTACATACGCGTCAGCGAACGCGGCGCCCGCTGGGACGTCGACCACCGCCAGGCGGGTGCGCATCTGCACCGGGCGTTCGCGCCCAGCGCGCTGGCCTCGGAAATAGCCGAACGGCACGGCGCCCGCGGCCCCGTGCAGACCGTCTCCACGGGCTGCACCTCCGGCCTCGACGCCGTGGGCTACGCGTTCCAGACGATCGAGGAAGGGCGCGCCGACATCGTCATCGCCGGTGCGTCCGACTCCCCGATCTCACCCATCACGGTGGCCTGTTTCGACGCCATCAAGGCCACCTCCCCCAACAACGACGACCCGGCCCACGCATCCCGGCCCTTCGACGCCCGCCGCGACGGCTTCGTGATGGGTGAGGGCGGCGCCGTGCTCATCCTGGAGGAACTGGAGCACGCCAAGGCGCGCGGGGCCCGGATCTACTGCGAGATCGGTGGCTACGCCACGTACGGCAACGCCTACCACATGACCGGGCTCACCACCGACGGCCTGGAGATGTCCGAGGCCATCGACCAGGCCCTGGACCACGCCAGGATCGACCCGGGCGGCGTCGACTACGTCAACGCGCACGGCTCGGGCACCAAGCAGAACGACCGCCACGAGACCGCGGCGGTCAAGCGCTCGCTGGGCGCACATGCCTACTCCACGCCCATGAGCTCCATCAAGTCCATGGTCGGCCACTCGCTGGGTGCGATCGGCGCCATCGAACTCGCCGCCTGCACCCTGGCCCTCGCCCACGGCGTGGTGCCGCCCACCGCCAACTACGAGACCCCGGACCCCGAGTGCGACCTGGACTACGTCCCGCGCACCGCCCGTGAGCTGAAGCTGCGCACCGTGCTGTCCGTCGGCAGCGGGTTCGGCGGCTTCCAGTCCGCGGTGGTCCTCAACCGACCGGAGGGGAGCCAGCGATGAACACGCAAGCGGTGGTCACCGGCATCGGCGTCGTCGCACCGAACGGCATCGGAGCCGACGCCTTCTGGAAGGCGACCAGGGAAGGCGTCGCCGTCCTCGATGCGGTCACCCGCGAGGGCTGCCAGGGCCTGCCGCTTCGCGTCGCGGGAGAGGTCCGCGGCTTTGACGTGTCAGCGGTCGTCGAGGGCCGCTACACGGTGCAGACCGACCGGTTCACCCACTTCGCGATGGCGGCCGCCGACCAGGCAATCGCCGACTCGGGACTGCGTTTCGACGAGGAGGCCCCCTTCGACATCGGAGTGGTGACCGCGGCCTGCTCCGGCGGCGGCGAGTTCGGCCAGCGCGAACTGCAGCACCTGTGGGGCAAGGGACCGCGCTTCGTCGGCCCGTACCAGTCCATCGCGTGGTTCTACGCCGCCAGCACCGGACAGATCTCGATCCGCGGCGGCTTCAAGGGCCCCTGCGGCGTGGTCGCCAGCGACGAGGCCGGCGGTCTCGACGCCATCGCCCACGCGTGCCGCAACATCACCCGCGGCACCGGCACCCGGGCCGTCGTCGTCGGCGCCGCCGAGGCGCCGCTGGCGCCGTACTCGGGTGTCTGCCAGCTCGGATACGAAGAACTCAGCCTGGAGGAGGACCCCGAACGGGCCTATCTGCCCTTCACCCGGCACGCCCGTGGCTTCGCCCCCGCCGAGGGCGGCGCGATGCTCGTGGTCGAGGACCCCCGGCACGCCGCCGGCCGCGGGGCCGAGGTGCAGGCCGTCATCGCGGGGCACGGCGCCACCTTCACCGGGGCCTCGCGCTGGGCGGAGTCCCGTGAGGGACTGGGCCGCGCCATCCGCGACGCCCTCGCGGAGGCCGGCTGCGCACCCGGGGACATCGATGTCGTCTTCGCGGACGCGCTCGGCACCCCGGAGGCGGACCGCGCCGAGGCGGGGGCACTGGCCGACGTGTTCGGCAAGCGCGCCGCGAAGATCCCCGTGACCGCCCCCAAGACCGGCACCGGACGCGCCTACTGCGGCGCCCCGGTGCTCGATGTGGCCGCCGCCGTGTTCGCCCTGCGGCACGCAGTCGTGCCCCCCACCCCCAACGTCACCGACACCTGCCACGACCTCGACCTGGTCACCGGCCGGCCCCGGCCGGCGGAACTGCGGACCGCGCTGGTGCTCAGCCGCGGCCTGATGGGTTCCAACTCGGCCCTGGTCGTCCGGGCGTAGCGCAGGCTCAGTGAAGGAGAGCTCTTCCATGAGCAAGGAACTGACCTACGGCGAACTCGCCGCCCTGATGAAGTCCAATGCCGGCATCACCGTCGACGTGGCCCTGCTGAGCGGCCACCCGGAGACACCCTTCGCCGAGTACGGCCTGGACTCGCTCGGCCTGCTCGGCATCGTCGGCGCCCTGGAGAACGACCGGGGCATCCCGATCGCCGGCGACGCCGACTCGTGCAAGACCCCCGGCGCCTTCATGGACGTCATCAACACCTCACTCAAGGCAGGAGTCTGACCCATGCCCGGCCACACCGAGAACGAGATCACCATCCCCGCCCCCATGGACGTCGTCTGGGACGTCACCAACGACGTGGAGGGCTGGCCGGACCTGTTCAGCGAGTACGCCTCCGTGGACATCGTCGAACGCGAGGGCGACCGGGTCGTCTTCCGGCTCACCATGCACCCCGACGAGCACGGCCAGGTCTGGAGCTGGGTGTCCGAGCGGACCGCCGACCGTGCCACCCGCACGGTGCGCGCGCACCGGGTCGAGACCGGCCCGTTCCAGTACATGGACATCCACTGGCAGTACGAGGAGGTCCCCGGCGGCACCCGGATGCGCTGGACCCAGGACTTCGCCATGAAGCCCGGCGCCCCCCTCGACGACGAGGCGATGACCGACCGGATCAACGAAAACTCCAAGATCCAGCTGGAGCTGATCCGCGAGCGGATCATGCAGCGCCACGGCGGCGGCGCGGCATGAACAGCTACCGCAGCCTGATCGTGGCCAGGATGAAGCCCGGAGTCGAGGAGCAGGTGGCGCAGGTCTTCGCCGAGTCGGACAAGGGCGAACTGCCCGGTCTGATCGGGGTCACCGGGCGCAGCCTGTTCCAGTTCGGCGACGTGTACCTGCACCTGGTCGAGGCCGACCGGCCGCCCGGCCCGGAGGTCGGCAGGTACAAGGACCACCCGGCGTTCCGGGACATCAGCGAGCAGCTGTCGTCCTTCATCTCCGCGTACGACCCCGAGACCTGGCGCGAGCCCAAGGACGCCATGGCCCGGGAGTTCTACCGCTGGGAGCGCAGTGGCTGACAAGGCCACCGCCGAGCCGGACTGGGTGCGCTGCGAGCGCTGTGCCGCGCTCGTCTACGGCAAGCGCTACACCCGTACGCTGCGCGTCTGCCCCGAGTGCGGCGCGCACGGCCGGCTCACCGCCCGGCAGCGGCTCGACCAGCTGCTGGACGCCGGCTCCTGCAGGCCGCTCGCCGCGGAGCGCGGCGAGCGGCCGGCGGAGCAGGACCCGCTGGGTTTCACCGACACCCGCCCGTACGCCGAGCGGCTGCGCGAGGCCCGGGCGGAGACCGGGATGGACGAGGCCGTCGTCTGTGTGCGCGGCACCGTCGAGGGGCAGCCGGCCGTGGTCGCCGCGATGGACTTCCGCTTCCTCGGCGGCAGCCTCGGTCTGGAGGTCGGTACGCAGATCACCCGGGCCGCCCGGACCAGTCTGCGGCGGCGCGTCCCCCTGCTGCTGGTGACCGCCTCCGGCGGCGCCCGTATGCAGGAGGGCGCCCTGTCGCTGATGCAGATGGCCAGGACCGCCCAGGCGCTCGCCGAACTCGACGAGGCGGGCGTCCTCGTGGTGTCCCTGGTCACCGACCCCACCTACGGCGGCGTCGCCGCCTCCTACGCCACCCTCGCCGATGTCATCATCGCCGAACCCGGCGCCCGCCTGGGCTTCGCCGGACCGCGCGTCATCGAGCAGACCACCGGCCAGCGGCTGCCCGAGGGCTTCCAGACCGCGGAGTTCCTCCTCTCGCGCGGCCTCATCGACGACGTCGTCCCGCGTGCCGCGCTCCGTCCGACGCTGGCCCGGCTGCTGCGGCTGCGCTCCGGGGAGGGGCCCACGCGGCCGGGTGGGCACCGCCCCGCCGAGCGGCCCCGGCCGGCGACCGTGCCGCGCGGGCCCGCCGTACACGTCGTCCGCACGGCGGACGAGCTGCCGGAGCGGGACGCCTGGGAGGCGGTGCGCCTGGCCCGGCACCCGATGCGGCCCACGGCCGCCGACTACGCAGCCCATCTGCTCCAGGACTTCCACGAGTTGCACGGCGACCGGCTGGCCGCCGACTGCCCGGCCGTCATCGGCGGGCCGGGCCTGCTGCACGGCAGCCCCGTCATGCTGATCGGCCATCACAAGGGCGGCCCCGGGCTGGAGGAGCGCCGGCGGCGGCACTTCGGCATGGCCACCCCGGCCGGCTACCGGAAGGCCGCCCGCCTGATGCGGACCGCCGCCAAGCTGGGCATGCCGGTGGTGACCCTCATCGACACCCCGGGTGCCAACCCGGGTCCGGAGGCGGAGAGCGGCGGCCAGGCCCTCGCCATCGCGGAGAACCTGCGGCTGATGGCCCGGCTGCCCGTACCGGTCGTCGCCGTGATCACCGGCGAGGGCGGCAGCGGCGGGGCACTGGCCTTCGCCGTCGCCGACCGGGTCCTGGTCAGCGCCAACGGCATCTACTCCGTGATCAGCCCCGAGGGCTGCGCCGCGATCTTGTGGAAGGACCCCGGCGCCGCCCCCGCCGCGGCCGCCGCCCTGCGGCTGCACGCCCGCGATCTGCTCCGGCTGGGCATCGTCGACGGCGTGATCCCCGAACCGCCCGACGGTGCCCACGGGGACCACGCCCACGCGGCCGCCCTCGTCGGCGGCGCGCTCTCGGCCGCCCTGGACGAACTGCGTCCCTGGGCCGCCGACCGGCTGCTGGCCGAGCGCCGCGACCGGTTCCACCGTTTCGGCCGACTGGAGGAGGAGGCAGCACCGTGACACTCCACGGCGACGACAGGACGGCCCGCCCCCCGGGCGCGGGCAAGGCCCTCAACGGAACGTCCCCCGGCGGTGCGCCGGCCGGGCTCCCGGCGCTGGAGGCGGTCTGCCGCAGCGCCACCGAGCTGGCCCGCTCCATGCCCACCCCGCCGCGGCGGATCAGGCTGCGGCACGGGCAGACGGCGGTCGAGATCGAATGGCCGGAACCGCGGGCACAGTACCCGGCGGGCACCACCGGGCCCGCCTCCGCACCCGCACCGGAGGCGGCACCCGCGACTGCTCCCGCGGCGGCCTCCGCACCTGCTCCGGCGTCCGCCGCCGGGGGACGGAGCCAGGGCGCACCGGAGGCGCAAGAGGCGCACGGAGCGCACGATTCCACGTCGCTTCACTACGTCTGCGCCCCCACGGTGGGCACCTTCTACCATGCCCCCGAGCCGGGCGAGCGCCCCTGCGTCTCCGTCGGCGACCTCGTCCGCCCCGGCCAGCCCGTGGGCGTCCTGGAGGTCATGAAGATGATGAGCATCGTCGAGGCGGACGTGGCCGGCCGGGTCGTGGAGGTCGTCGTGCCGGACGGGCAGCCCGTCGAGTTCCAGCAGCAGCTGATCGCACTGGAGCCGATACCGGTGGGGGAGTGAGGGCCCGTGTTCTCCACCGTCCTGGTCGCCAACCGTGGCGAGATCGCGCTGCGGGTCGCGCGCGCCTGCCGTGAACTCGGCATCCGGACCGTCGCGGTGTACTCCACCGCAGACCGCGACTCGGCCGTCGTCCGCTTCGCCGACGAGGCCGTGCACATCGGACCGCCCCCGGCGAGGGCGAGCTACCTCAACATCCCCGCCGTCATCGAGGCCGCCCGCCGCACCGGCGCGCAGGCCGTCCACCCCGGTTACGGCTTCCTGTCGGAGGACCCCGACTTCGCCGAGGTGTGCGAGGCCAACGGCCTCACCTTCATCGGGCCCTCCCCGGACGTGCTCTCCCGGCTGGGCGACAAGGCCGCCTGCCGCGCGCTGATGGCCGAGGCAGGACTGCCCGTGCTGCCCGGCAGCACGGGCCCGCTGGCCGGGGCCGCCGACGCGAAGGAGGCGGCGCAGCGGACCGGTTACCCGGTGATCCTCAAGGCCGTCGCGGGCGGCGGGGGACGCGGCATGGCCGTGGTCACCGACCCGGACCGGCTGCTCGACACCTACCGGCGCACCGCGGCGCACGCCCGCTCCGTCTTCGGTGACGACCGGCTCTACCTGGAGCGGTACGTCGAGCGGGCCCGCCATGTGGAGGTGCAGGTGCTCTGCGACCGGCACGGCGCCGTCGTCCACCTCGGCGAGCGCGACTGCTCGGTGCAGCGGCACCACCAGAAGCTGGTCGAGGAGACCCCCGCCCCGGACCTGCCGGCCCGGCTGAGGTCGGCCATGTGCGACGCGGCCGTCCGCGGGGCCCGGGCCGTCGGCTACACGGGCGTGGGCACCTTCGAGTTCGTGCTCACCCCCGAGCGCGACTTTCACCTGATGGAGGTCAACTGCCGCCTCCAGGTGGAGCACCCGGTCACCGAGATGGTCACCGGGATCGACCTGGTCCGGGAGCAGATCCTGGTCGCCGCCGGGCATCCGCTGACCCTGCGCCAGGAGGACGTCGTGCACCGCGGGGTCGCCGTGGAGTGCCGCGTCAACGCCGAGGACCCCTCGCGCGACTTCGCCCCGACCCCGGGCCTGCTCACCGAGTTCGAGGCCCCCGGCGGCCCCTTCGTACGGGTGGACACCCACGCCTTCCCCGGCTGGCGGATCGGGCCCGACTACGACTCCCTGCTCGCCAAGGCCGTCGTCTGGGCCCCGGACCGGGAGCGGGCGCTGGCCCGGATGGACCGCGTCCTGGAGGAACTGCGGGTGCGCGGCGAGGGCGTGTGCACCACGGCCGGCTTCCTGCGGAAGGTGCTGGCCCGCCCGGAGTTCCGGGCGGGCCGGCACACCACCGGTCTGGTGGGGGAGATGACCGGCTAGCCGGTCACCGGGCCCCGCCGACCGTGCTGTGCAGGGCGTGCAGGTAGGCGTTGACCGGGCTCACCTCGCCCACCTGCAGCCCGGCCTCCGTCATCAGCTTCACCATGCTGTCCCGCGTGTGCTTCTGGCCGCCGACGTTCAGCAGCAGGAGCAGGTCCATGGCGGTGGTGAAGCGCATGGACGGCGTGTCGTCGACGAGGTTCTCGATGACGATCACCTTGGTGCCGGCGCCGCCCGCCGCGACGACGTTGCGCAGCGTGCGCCGCGTGCTGTCGTCGTCCCACTCCAGGATGTTCTTGATGATGTACAGGTCGGCGGCCACCGGGATGTCCACCCGGCAGTCCCCGGGCACCAGCCGGGCCCGAGCGGCGAGCGGACCGCCCTCGCGCAGCCGTGGGTCGGCGCCGGCCACGACCTTCGGCAGGTCCAGCAGCGTGCCCTGCAGCTCGGGGTGCTTCTCCAGCAGCGCGGCCAGCACGTGTCCCTGGCCGCCGCCGATGTCGGCGACCGAGCCGACGCCGGACAGGTCGAGCAGCGCGGCGATGTCCTCGGCGGACTGCCGGCTGGAGGCGGTCATGGCGCGGTCGAAGACCCGGGCGCTCTCGCGGGCGTCGTCGTGGAGGTACTCGAAGAACTCCTTTCCGAAGACCTCCGGGAAGATGTTGCGGCCGCCGCGCACCGCCTCGTCCAGCCGCGGCCAGACCTCCCACGTCCACGGCTCGGTGCACCACAGCGCGATGTAGTGCAGGGTGTTCGGGCTGTCCTTGCGGAGCATCCGCGACATCTCGGTGTGGGCGAAGCGGCCGTCCGCCTGCTCCTCGAAGACCCCGTACGAGGCCAGGGCGAGCAGCAGCCGGCGCAGCTGGCGCGGCGCGGTGCCGACCATGGCCGCGAGCTCGTCGACGGGCGACGGGTCCTTGCCGAGCGCGTCCGGCACGCCGAGCCTGACCGCGGCCCGTACGGCGGCGGCACAGGCGGCGCCGAAGACGAGCTCGCGCAGCCGCATCGCCGGCGGAGTGGCGGCCTCGGCGCGCGCCGCGTTCGCGGTGCCGTCCGCGCTGGTGGTTTCTGTCAAGGTCATTCCTCGCACAACCCCTTCGGTTCGGAGACGCGGCACGTGTTGTCACGGAGGACATTCGCGGTGCCCCGGTCACGGTCGGCCAGATCGGCCGGGCTGTTGCCCAGGGTCGTGTTGCCCCGGACGGTGTTGCCGGTGTCGGGGGCGCCCACCACGCTGCGGAAGAGCACGATCCCGCCGGACATCGGTGAGGTGCCGTGGTTGTCCACGACCCGGTTGCGGACCACCAGGGTCCGCTCTGCCCCCGTCAGCACGATCCCGGCACCCTGGATGAAGGGGAGCCGGGCGTTGGGCGGGCAGTACTTGTTGTTCGCCGCCACGAGGTTGTCGGAGACGGTCAGGCCCCCGGCCCGCGGGACGCCCTCGTCGCCGACGACGAAGACGCCGCCGCAGTTGGCGGTGATCTGGTTGTCGACGACCCCCAGGTTGCGCACCCGGCGCAGCACGACCCCGATCCGGTTGCCCGTCAGCTCGTTGCCGCTGACGCGGGTGCGCCGGGTGTCCAGCGCGCCGCCCTCCGCGTCGGCGGTGTTGGCCAGGAAGATCCCCGACTCGCCGTTCTGCCGGGAGACGTTGTCGCGCAGGAGCGTGCGCACCGAGTGCTGGACACCGATGCCCTGGTGCCCGTTGTGCTCGGCGGTCACGTCACCGACCTCCAGACCGTCGGTCCAGGAGGCGTCGACGCCGTTCTTGCGGAAGCCGGAGACCGACAGCGACAGCAGCCGGACGCCGTCCAGGCCGCTCTGCTCCGTTCCGGTGACGCACAGCCCGTGGCCCGCCTGGGCGCAGGCGTTCCCGTCGGGCCGCGCGTCCGGGGTGAGGACGGTGTCCGCGCCGTGGCCGACCAGCGTGAGCCGGGGCTTGGTCACGTTGACGCTGCCCGGGTAGGTCCCGGGGAGGATCTTGATGACGTCGCCCGGCCGGGCCCGGTCCACCGCGGCCTGGACGGACTCCCCGGGCCGGACGACGAGCGCGCCCGGCGACGCCGCCTCGGCCCCGGGAATGGCGCACAGCCCCAGCACACTGACGACCGCGGCCACGGCGGCCGCGTGGGGCCGACGAAGTGTCATGACTGCCGTACCTGCTTTCCGGGCGACGTCCCGAGTCACCCGAAATCTGACGCTATGAGTGGTTCTGGCGGATCGCCACTCTGCCGGGGCATCAGAGGCGGCGGCGCGCGGAGGACCGCACGGGCACCACCACCCGGTGACCGAGCACCCCCGCGTCCACCGTTCCGTCGGCCGCCGCGTACCAGAGCCAATGGGCGCCCGGGACATGGCCGACCGTCAGGACCGTCCAGCCGCCGCCCTTCGGGCCCGCCAGCGCCGCCAGCAGGCGGGCCTCCTCGGCGTCCGGCCGGTGCAGCAGCACGACCAGCCCCGCCGTTGCCTGCGGAGTGCCCGCCCCGCGCAGCGCGGGGATCTGACGGACGGTCCGGACGCGGAGCACGGCGGGGGGCCCGGGCAGGTCGCCGGCACCGGGTCCCACGGCGACCAGCACGGTGCGGGCCGCGGGCGCCGCCTCCAACACCCCGTCCACCAGGGCGAGCACCGCGTCCCGCGCGACGGCCGGATCCCCGAGCACGCTGAGGACGCCGCCGATCCGCGCGAGGTTCACCAGCACCTGGCCCCGGCCGACCGCGCCGAGCCTGGTCAGTTGGGGAAGCGGCCCCGGACCGGGGGCGGGTGTGCCGACCGGTGCGAGACCTCGCGGTGCCCGCCCCGCGCACCGAGGAGTCCAGCTGCTCGGGGGTGTACCCGTTGACGGCGATGATCTCCACGTCGGTGATGCCCATCCAGCCGAGGACGCCGCGGACATAGGGGGCGTGGAAGTCCATGGGCGCCAGGGCCGGGTCGTCGAAGTCGCTGCCGGACGCCCGCAGTACGACCGCCTTCTTGCCCTTCAGCAGGCCCTCCGGGCCGTCCTCGCCGAAGGCGAAGGTGCGGCCCGCCATCATCACCTGGTCGATCCACGCCTTGAAGGCGGCGGGCACGCCGAAGTTGTACATCGGCACGCCCAGCACCAGGACGTCGGCCTCCTCCATCTCGCGGATCAGCCGCTCGGAGGCGGCCACCGCGGCCTCGGTGCCGGCGTCGGCGGCCTCGGCCGGGCCGAAGACCCCGGTGATCCACTCGGGCGAGACGAACGCCGGGGTGTCGAGGGCGAGGTCGCGGTAGGTGACGGTGCCGTGCGGGTCGTTGTCCTTCCAGGCGTCGACGTACGCGGCGGACAGCCGGCGGCTCGCGGAGCCCTCGGTGCGGGCGCTGGAGTCGATGTGCAGCAGGTGAGCCATGGGGTTCCCCGAAAGATGCTGGATCGCGCAATCCATATCCCGGGTTGGGCGGAGCGCGATCGGCGGTCGGTCGTCCTGCCGCGATAGGGGAGATTTTGTTGAAATGTAAACTAGAGAGAGTTCAATCACTCTGGGGCAGGCAGGGCGTGCGGGTTGAGGGTCGCCAGCATCCGCTGCAGGTCGGCCCGGACACGTCCCTGTTCCTGAGGGTCGAAGGGGGAGAGGGCCTCCTCCTCGGCGGGGGTGATGGCCCGCTCGGCGCGGACCGCCAGGTCCTCGCCCTGCGGGGTGACGCTGATCTCGATGATCCGGCCGTGCGTCGGATGGGCCCGCCGCTCGACCAGTCCGCGCTCGGTCAGCCCCTGGACGGCGGTGCCCATGGACTGCGCCGTGACCCCGCACCGGCGCGCCAGTTCCGCGCCCGACATCGCTCCGTTCACGGTGAGCCGCATCAGGCCGCTGAACTGCGTCTGGGTCAGTCGCAGCGGGCGCAGCGCCTGCTCGATGCGGATCGCGTACGCCTGTGAGAGCTGCCAGATCAGATAGCCGATGTGCTCGCTGGGGTCGCTCACGGGCATGTCGGACACCTTCCTTTTATCTGTTAACTTATATAAGTCAACTTACATCACAGGAGGGATCCTCCCCGGTGGACACCGTGATCATCACTGATGCGCATCCCCCTGCGGACGAACCTCCGTCGCACCACCGCCACCGGCACCGGCACGTCCCGGGGCCGCAGACCGACGCACCGCCCGCCCGGCCGGGACTGACCGGCCCGAAGGCCGTGATCACCCCGGTGATCTCGGTGCTCGTCGTCGGGCTCGCCTTCGTGAGTGTCTTCCTCGCCGCCTTCCACACGCCCACGGCGCACCGGCTGCCGGTGGCGGTCGTCGCCTCGGACCACTCGGCGGCCCTGTTCGACGTCCGCCTCCAGCGCATCGCGCCCGAGGCCTTCCAGGTCGACCGCTACCCCGACGCGGCGTCGGCCCGGGACGCCGTGGAGCACCGCCAGGCCTACGCGGCCTACCTCTCCGACGGCGACAAGTCCAAGGTCGTCTACGCCGGCGCGAACGGCCCCGCGGTGTCCGCACTGGTCACCCCCCTGGCCTCGGTCCCGCACGGCGAGGCCCACAAGATCCCCGTGGTGGACATCCTGCCGCTCTCGTCCGGCGACAGCAGGGGGCTGTCGGTCTTCTACGCCTCCTTCGGGCTGATCCTGGCCGGCTTCCTCTTCGGTCAGCTCACCTACCAGGTCGCGCCACGGCTCTCCTTCGGCCAGCGCGTCCTGAGCCTCGCCCTCTTCGCCGTCCTCGGCGGCCTGGCCACCACGCTGATCGCCTGCACGGCCTTCGGCGCGATACCCGGTCCCTTCATCGGGATCTTCGGCGTCGTCACGCTCATGGCCGGCGCCGTCGCCGCCGCCACGGTCGCGCTCATCCGGGTCTTCGGCCCGGCGGGTGTGCCCCTGGGCTCCATCTTCATGCTCATCATCGGCAACGCCACCAGCGGCGGCGTCCTCCCGCCGTCCTTCCTGCCGAGCTGGCTGCAGCCGCTGGCCTCCGTGATGCCGGCCGGGGTCGGCGTCCGCGCCATGGACGGACTCTCCTACTTCCACCACGACGGCCTGACCCGCGGGATCGTCATCCTCTGCTGCTGGATCGCGGCGTGCGTGGGCACCATGTTCCTGCTCGACCGCATCGCGGCGACCTCGGGGATCGTGCACGCGGCCACCCGCTGACGGGAGGGCTGCTCCCGGGGGCGCAGCCGGCCGGCCTCCCCACGGACGACGACCGGCCGCGCCGCCCCCGGCAGGCTGGGGCCATGGCGACGACCACCACCCCCGCGGCCCCGGGACGAACCCTCGACGGCCCCCGCACGGCAGACCGCGTGTGCCACGCGACCGGCGCCGTGCTGATCCTCTCGGGCCTGTTCCACCTCGCCGTCCTCGCGGTGGACGGCGGCCCCTGGGACGGCCCGGTGTCCTGGCGCAAGCCCGCGACCTTCGGGCTCTCCTTCGGCCTGACCCTCGTCGCGGTCGCCTGGGTCACCTCGTACCTGGACATCGGCGCGCGCCTGCGCACCCTGCTGCTGGTCGTGTTCGCCGCCGACTGCGCCGTCGAGGTCGCCGGCATCACCCTGCAGGCGTGGCGGCGCGTGCCGTCGCACCTCGACATGGAGACCGGCTTCGACACCGCGGTCTCCATGACCCTCGCGGCCGGCGGCGGCGTCCTCGTCGCCGTCCTGTCGGCCTTCGCTTTTGTGTCCTTCCGGCGCCGGCCCACCGGCCCCGCCGGCATGCCCCTCGCCCTGCGCGCCGGTTTCGCGATCCTGCTCGTCGCCCTGCTCTCCGGCGCCGCCATGATCGCCCGCGGCGTCTACCTCACCCGCACCGGCCACCAGACCGCCGCCTACGCCTCCACGGCCCCCCTCAAGCCCCTGCACGGCGTGAGCCTGCACGCCGTCCTCGTCCTGCCCGCCCTCGCCCTGCTCCTGTCCCGCACCCGTCTGACCGCCCCGGCGACGACGCGCGTCCTCCGCACCGCCACCGCCTGCTACGCCCTCGCGGTCGCGGCGACAGCCGTGTGGGCGGTGCTCACGTACCGCTGACGCGGAGTCCCGGTCCGGTGGCGCCCGGCATCATGCGGACCTGGCGGCCGACGCGAGGGGGCGGTTGCGCCGGGTCCGCGAGGCCGACCTCGCCGTGCCGCGCAGGCTCCTCGCCACGGTGGAGCACCGCCCGATGACCGACGAGGACCGCGTGGTGGCCGCATTTCGTCGGCGGCTGATCTCCCGAGGGCGGACGGCCGTGCTGCCGAGGCCGTGCGAGACGGTCGGCGGATCGCGGGAGAGGCGAAGGGCCGCACCAAGGAGCCGGGCGCGACGCCGGCATCGCCTACGGGCAGCCACTGAGGAGGATGACCGATACCTCCGATACCCGAGACCACGCGGTACGCCCTCATCGTGCCCACCTCCGGCCGCCATGCAGCCCGACGTGTCGTGTACGAGGTCACGGACACCGGCAGGGTGCGGCCAGAGGTCGACTGACCCCTCCGTGGCCGGGCTCAGGGCGCCGACTCGTCGGTTCCGCCCGGGCGAGGGCCGGTCGCGGAACGGGCGGGTACGTCTCGAGCCGATCGCGGGGTTCGCGGGGTGGGTGCCGCCGAGCGCGGCAGGACCCCGGCCGCTCCGGGGGGATCCGGGCGGGCGGGGTCCCTTGGCGTCAGCACTCGATGACGTTGACCGCGAGCCCGCCCCGCGCCGTCTCCTTGTACTTGACCTTCATGTCGGCCCCGGTCTCCTTCATGGTCTTGATGACCTTGTCGAGGGAGACGTGGTGCCGTCCGTCCCCGCGCATCGCCATGCGCGCGGCGGTGACGGCCTTGACCGCGGCCATCCCGTTGCGCTCGATGCAGGGGATCTGGACGAGCCCGCCGACGGGGTCGCAGGTGAGGCCGAGGTTGTGCTCCATACCGATCTCCGCGGCGTTCTCGACCTTCTCCGGGCCCCCGCCGAGGACCTCGGCGAGGCCGCCCGCCGCCATGGAACAGGCGGAGCCGACCTCGCCCTGGCAGCCGACCTCGGCGCCGGAGATGGAGGCGTTCTCCTTGAAGAGCATGCCGATCGCGCCGGCCGCGAGCAGGAAGCGGACGACGCCGTCCTCCCGCTCGGCCTCCGACGACTGCCCGGCCACGAAGTTCACGTAGTAGTGCAGGACGGCCGGGATGATGCCGGCGGCGCCGTTGGTGGGGGCGGTGACGACGCGGCCGCCCGCGGCGTTCTCCTCGTTGACGGCCATGGCGTACAGGGTGACCCACTCCATGGCGTGCGCCGCCAGGTTGCCCTCGGCGCGCAGCTGGCGGGCGGTGGCCGAGGCGCGGCGGCGGACCTTGAGGCCGCCCGGGAGGATGCCCTCGCGGGTCAGCCCGGCCCGCACGCAGTCCTGCATGACGCGCCAGATCTCCAGCAGGCCCGTGCGGATCTCCGCCTCGGTGCGCCAGGCCTTCTCGTTCTCCAGCATCAGGCCGGAGATGGACAGCCCGGTCTCCCGGGTGAGCCGGAGCAGTTCGTCGCCGGTGCGGAAGGGGTACTTCAGCACGGTGTCGTCGAGCTTGATGCGGTCCTCGCCGACCGCGTCCTCGTCGACGACGAAGCCGCCGCCCACCGAGTAGTAGGTCTTCTCCAGCACGGGCGCGCCGGTCTCGTCGTACGCGAAGAGCGTCATGCCGTTGGCGTGGTACGGCAGCGAGCGGCGCCGGTGCAGGACCAGGTCGTCGGCGGAGAACGGGATGTCGTGGGCGCCGAGCAGGCTGATGCGGCCGCTGCTGCGGATGTGCTCGACCCGCTCGTCGGCGGTGTCGACGTCGACGGTGCGGGGGGAGTGCCCCTCCAGGCCCAGCAGCACCGCCTTGGGGGTGCCGTGACCGTGGCCGGTCGCGCCGAGCGAGCCGAACAGTTCGGCGCGTACGGAGGCGACACCCGCCAGCAGGTCGTCGTTCTTCAGCCGCTGGGCGAACATCCGCGCGGCGCGCATCGGGCCCACCGTGTGGGAGCTGGAGGGGCCTATGCCGATCGAGAAGAGGTCGAAGACGGAGATGGCCACGGTGCGATGACTCCTCGGATTCGCGGACCCCGTTGTCCGCGGGCGGCCGGCGGGTTCGCCGCCGGAGTGGTACGTGGGCGGCGTGGGTGCGCCGCACTTGCTCCAGTGTGCGGGACCGCCCTCGCGGACGGCCCCGCACACCGGGTGACGCTCGCTACTTCAGGCCTGGGTACAGCGGGTGCTTGCCGGCCAGGGCGCTGACCCGGGCGCCGAGCGCCTTGGCGGTCTCCGCGTCGAAGCCCGGCTTGAGGGCCTCGGCGATGACGTCGGCGACCTCGCGGAAGTCCTCGGTGCCGAAGCCGCGGGTGGCCAGTGCCGGGGTGCCGATGCGCAGACCGGAGGTGACCATCGGCGGGCGCGGGTCGTTCGGGACCGCGTTGCGGTTGACCGTGATCCCGATCTCGTGCAGCCGGTCCTCGGCCTGCTGCCCGTCGAGCTCGCTGTCGCGCAGGTCCACCAGGACCAGGTGGACGTCGGTGCCGCCGGACAGCACCGAGACCCCGGCCGCGGTGACGTCGTCCTGCGTCAGCCGCTCGGCGAGGATCTTCGCGCCCTCCAGGGTGCGGACCTGGCGGTCCTTGAACTCCTCGCTCGCCGCCACCTTGAAGGCGACCGCCTTCGCCGCGATGACGTGCTCCAGCGGGCCGCCCTGCTGGCCGGGGAAGACCGCCGAGTTGATCTTCTTGGCGAGTTCCGCCTTGCACAGGATGACGCCGCCGCGCGGGCCGCCCAGCGTCTTGTGCGTGGTCGTGGTGACGACGTCCGCGTACGGCACGGGGGAGGGGTGCAGCCCCGCCGCCACCAGACCGGCGAAGTGCGCCATGTCGACCATCAGGTACGCGCCGACCTCGTCGGCGATCCGCCGGAAGGCCGCGAAGTCCAGCTGCCGCGGGTACGCCGACCAGCCGGCGATGATCAGCTTCGGGCGGGACTCCTTGGCCAGGCGCTCGACCTCGGCCATGTCGACCTGCCCGGTCTCGGCGTCCACGTGGTAGGCGGCCACGTTGTAGAGCTTGCCGGAGAAGTTGATCTTCATGCCGTGGGTCAGGTGCCCGCCGTGGGCGAGGTTCAGACCCAGGATCGTGTCGCCGGGGTTCAGCAGCGCGAACATCGCGGCCGCGTTGGCCTGCGCGCCCGAGTGCGGCTGGACGTTGGCGTGCTCGGCGCCGAAGAGCGCCTTGATCCGGTCGATCGCGAGCTGTTCGACGACGTCGACGTGCTCGCAACCGCCGTAGTAGCGGCGGCCGGGGTAACCCTCGGCGTACTTGTTGGTCAGCACCGAGCCCTGGGCCTGGAGCACCGCGACCGGAGCGAAGTTCTCCGAGGCGATCATCTCAAGGGTGGACTGCTGGCGGTGCAGTTCGGCGTCGACGGCGGCGGCGACGTCGGGGTCGAGCTCGTGCAGTGAGCTGTTGAGAAGCGACATCAGGGGGTCATCCGTCCGGAGGTCGGAGTGGACAGGGCGGAGCGTTGGGGAGGGCTCGGGCGGTCAGCTGCCGGTGAAGGCGGTGTACTCGTCCGCGGAGAGCAGGTCGCCCGGCTCCTCGGAGATCTTCACCTTGAACAGCCAGCCGCCCTCGAAGGCCGCCGAGTTCACCAGCGAAGGGTCGTTGACGACGTCCTCGTTGACCTCGGTGACCTCGCCGGAGACAGGGGCGTACAGGTCGCTGACCGACTTGGTCGACTCCAGCTCACCGCAGGTCTCACCCGCGGCGACCGTGTCGCCCACCGCCGGGAGCTGGACGTAGACGACGTCGCCGAGGGCGTTCGCCGCGTGCTCGGTGATGCCCACCGAGGACACACCGTCCGCGTCGGCGGCCGAGACCCACTCGTGCTCCTTGCTGTACCGCAGCTGCTGGGGGTTGCTCATGGCGTGAATTCTCCTGGATGCAGGTATGTGCCGGTGAACGGCTGTCTTGACAGGTGGGACGGCTGTGCCGGATGTGACCGGGACCTCAGCGCTGCCGCTTGTAGAACGGCAGGGCCACCACCTCGTACGGCTCATGCGTACCGCGGATGTCCACGCCCACACCAAGGGCGCCCGGCGCGGCGTGCGCGGCGTCCACGTACGCCATGGCGATCGGCTTGCCCAGGGTCGGGGACGGGGCGCCGGAGGTGACCTCGCCGACCACCTCGCCGCCGCCCGCCACCACGGGGTAGCCCGCCCGGGGGACCCGGCGGCCCTCGGCGACCAGGCCGACCAGCTTGCGCGGCGGCGTGGCCTCGGCCTTGGCGGCGGCCGCGGTCAGCGCCTCGCGGCCCACGAAGTCACCCGGCTTGTCGAACTTCACGACCCGGCCGAGGCCGGCGTCGAAGGGGGTGAGCGCGGTGGTCAGCTCGTGCCCGTACAGCGGCATGCCCGCCTCCAGACGCAGCGTGTCCCGGCAGGACAGGCCGCACGGCACCAGGCCGGCGTCCGCGCCCGCCTCGGTCAGCGCCTGCCACAGCTTCTCCGCGTCGGCCGGGGCGACGAAGAGCTCGAAGCCGTCCTCGCCGGTGTAGCCCGTGCGGGCGATCAGCGCGGGGACCCCGGCCACGGTGCCGGGCAGGCCCGCGTAGTACTTCAGCCCGTCCAGGTCGGCGTCGGTGACCGACTTCAGGATGGCGGGGGAGTTCGGGCCCTGGACGGCGATCAGCGCGTAGGCGTCGCGGTCGTCGCGGACCGCGGCGTCGAAGCCGGCGGCGCGTTCGGTGACCGCGTCGAGGACGACCTGGGCGTTGGAGGCGTTGGCGACGACCATGTACTCCTCGTCGCCGAGGCGGTAGACGATCAGGTCGTCGAGGATGCCGCCGTCGGGCGCGCAGATCATCGTGTAGCGGGCACGGCCCACGGCCAGCGCCGAGATGTGGCCGACCAGCGCGTGGTCCAGCGCCTCGCCCGCGCCCGGACCGGTGACCGTGATCTCGCCCATGTGGGACAGGTCGAAGAGACCGGCCCGGGTCCGCACGGCGGTGTGCTCGTCGCGCTCGCTGGCGTACCGCAGCGGCATGTCCCAGCCCGCGAAGTCGGTCATGGTGGCGCCGAGGGCGCGGTGCAGCGCGTCCAGTGCGGTACGGCGGGATTCACTCATCGGGCGGGCTCCCAAGGCGAGGAAGAGACAGGTAGGGCGATGACGGGGCAGGTCCTCCCCATCTGTCATCGGAACCTGAGAGGTTCACCTGGACCCTCCGGTCGGAGGAGTCCTGGTTTGCACCTTGGGTGGGGCGGCGCCCCCGTTGCCGGGAGGGCTCGCCCGCTTTTCAGATGTGCCTCGAACGCGCGGTATCTGTGCCTGAGAGATTCAAGGGAGGACTTGCTCCTTCGGCGTCCCGCCCGCCGCAGCGGTGCGGAAGCTCTCCCGCGCGGCCTCGAACGGCCGATATGTGATTGAGGGCGCCATCATTGCACGGGCGCCCGCCGTTGTCGCGATCGAGTCCCGGATGTCCCGGTCCGGTTCCGATCCGGTTGTAACGCCGCCGTTTCTCTGGGTAGGCAAAGACACAGGATTTACCATTTCTTGAACGTCGGACCCGGAGGGCGAACTGTGCGGTGGCAGAGTGCGTATGCGACGGCCGGGGGCCCGGCCGTGTCCCGGCCGGTACCGGCGCGGGCCGGGGAGGCGCGCCGTGGGGGGCGCGCCGTGCGGCCGCGCCGGCTGCTCGATCTGCGGCGGGGGCGCCGGCCCGTACGCACCCTGCGCTACCCGCCGGGTGACGTCCTGGTCGTCTCCGGTCTTCCGGGCGGCGGCAAGAGCACCCTCATGCGGCGCGCGAAGGGCGGTGCCCGCCTGATCGACTCGCAGGACGTGAGGGAGCGCTGGCAGGCGCGGCTGCCGCGGCTTCTGCCGTACGCCCTCTACCGCCCCCTGGTGCGGATCGCGCACTACGCCGGGCTGTGGCGGGCGTTGCGCTCGGGCGACAGCGTCGTCGTGCACGACTGCGGCACCCTGCGCTGGGTGCGTGCCTGGGTCGCCCGTCAGGCGCGGCGCCGGGGGCGGGGCATGCACCTGGTGCTGCTGGACGTCCCCGTGCGGACCGCTCTGGACGGTCAGCGCGAACGCGGCAGGGGGGTGTCGGCGTACGCCATGGCCCGGCACCGCAACGCCTCCCGCCGGCTGCTCGCCGAGGCGGAGGCCGGCCGGCTCCCCGGGGTGTGCGTCTCGGTGGTGCTGCTGGACCGCGAAGCGGCCCGGGAGCTCGAGGCCATCGACTTCGACGGCTGAGCGGCCGGGCCGCGACGCGTGAGGGGCGGTACCGCTACTGACCCTGGAGGTCCTCCTGGGCCTGCGGCGCGATCTGCGCCTCGGGCGGCAGCTGCTCCCCCTGGTCGTTCAAGGGGAGCGGCAGCGGGAGCGGAAGCGGCAGCGGCAGCGCGCCGGTGAGCAGCTTCGGCACCGCCAGCAGCAGGGCCTGCAGGTCGGCGACGACGGTGGCGACACCGGCCGTCACACCCGCGAGGTCCTTGGCGACCACCTTGGCCAGCAGGTCCGTGACGTCCTGGACCAGCTTGGTGAGCGCGTTCTTGACGTCGGTGACGGCGTCCGCGGCGCTCTGGTCGCCCGGACCGCCGACCTGGTCGATGGCGCCCGGGTCACCCGGCTGGCCGAGATCGCCTGGCTCCAGGCCCGGTTGTGGCGCGCCCGGATCGAAGGCCGACGGGTCGGTGACGCCGGGAGATACCGCACCAGCCTGGTCGAGGACCGAGGCCAGCTGTCGGCTCGCCTCCTCCAGACCCATGCGGAGTTCGTCCAGCTTCGCCGAGTCCGGGCTTTCGATCTGGGCTTCCTGGGTGAGCTTGGCCCCGATGGACAGCGTGTCACCCAACTTGGCGATGAGTTCGGCGTTGCCCGTGTCCGCCGCCCGGGCGGCGAGGTGCTCGACCTCGACGGCCGTGCTCCGGGTGGGGGCCTGGGCACTCGCGACACCGCCGGTGAGGCCCATCGTCAGCGCGGCACACACGGCCGCCGCTATGAGGGTGGAGTTGATCCTGGTGATGCGCATGTCGAGATATCTCCCGGTTGAGGGTTTTCTCCTTGCTCGTCCTACCTTCGGAGCCGTGGTGACGCTTCGCAACCGGACCATCGCGTTATGTGACGGATGTGAGGTGCGGGGGTCGCTCGCGCCCGCCGCCGGATAGGGTTTCCACGGAGCGCACCACCACGGCAAATTGCGAGGCGAGACGCAGTGAACATCCCGGGGCAGCGGATATCGGACGGCTTCGCCCCGTCGGGCCACAGTGCCGGCGGCTGGCCCGCCAACGAGCTCGAGGAAGTGCTCTCCGCGGCACTCGGCGATCCGGGTGCCACGGCCCGCGTCCTGGAGGTGCTCGGGCGCTCGCAGCTGTGGATCCCGCTGCCGAACGGCGGCGGTCCCGAGAGCACCGACCTCGACCTGCCGACCCTCGAACTCGAAGGCGGCGTCTACGTTCCGGTCTTCAGCTCCGAACAGCAGTTCCTCGCCGCCGGTTCCGGCATGAACTTCGCCGTCGCCCCCGCCCGCGAGTTCGCCCGCGGGCTGCCCCCGCAGCTGGGGATCGCCGTGAACCCCGGGGGTGCGGTGGGCCTTCCGCTGCCGCCCGCCGCGGTGATGGAGCTGTGCCGCACCGACCGCGAGCCCGGTACCCCGAGCGGCGCCCGGGTCCGGCTGTGGGAACCCTCGCCGGACCAGGAGCCGGTCGACTTCCTGGCCGCCGCGGCGGGCGAGTTCGCCGTCACCCCCGTCGTGCTCTCCGCCCGCCGCGCGCTGGCCAGCGTCGAGGGCGACCCCGCCACGCTCTTCGTCGGCGTCGAACTCGACCGCTGGCAGGAGGAGGACCGGGCCGCCGCCATGGCCGCCCTCGGGCGCGCGCTCGGCGCCGTAGCGCTGCCCTGGCAGGTCAATCTGGTGCTGCTGGACGTCGCACAGGACCCCATCGGCGACTGGATGCTGGAGCGCGTGCGACCCTTCTATGTCGGCACGGGCGCATAACCTGGGTCCGGCACGACACCCGAGGCATTCGGCGAAGCAGACGACGCGGACAAGGCAGACGCGGAAGGGCGGGACACGTGAGCGCCGGCGTGGGAGGGGGCGGGGGGCTGGAGCATGCGCTCCGGCAGGTGACGCCCGGTAGGTACGACGCCTACGAGGAGGTGCTGCGGGCCCTCGCCGACAGCCAGGTGTGGATGCTGCTCTGGCAGGGCACCCCCGGCGGGGCGGACGCGCAGTACGGCAACATGGAGGTCGCCGGCCACGGCTACGCGCCCTGCGTGACCTCACCGCAGGAGTTCACCGCCTGCGGCTGGAACCGGGCCCACGAGGTGGTGTCCGGTCGCGAGATCGCGGAATCGCTCTTCCCCGACCGCTGGGGACTGTGGCTCAACCCGCACGCCCCCGGCGGCGGCATCGGCATCCCCTGGCTCGACCTGCGGCGCGTCTGCCTCGGCCTCGACCGTTCCCCGGCCGGACCGCTGCGGATCGGCGAGCCCGCGCTCCAGATCCCCCAGTACTACGCCCTGCTGACCCAGCAGGCCCATCGCACCCCGGCCGTCCGCTCGCTGCGGCGCGCCTGGGTGCAGCCCGCGCTGGGCGAGCCGTACCTGGCGATCGGCGTCGACCTCTACGACGCCGGGCCCCAGTCCGTGGAGACGGTGCGCCTGATGATGCAGTCCGCCCTCGGGGCGGTGCCGCAGGGGCTGCCGGTCGCCACGGTCGCGCTGACGGATGAGTACGACCCGGTCGGCATGTGGATGCGGGCCTCGGCGCAGCCCTTCTACTCCCGCGACGCCCACGGCGCGCCGGGTGCCCCGGGTGCGCCCGGGGCGACGTACGGCTGGGCCCCGCAGCCCTACTGAGGCCTCCGGCGGGCTTTCCGGGTGCCGTGGCGCCGGTGCGTGGGCGGGTGCGTTGCGCCTGCGGCGGGCTTTTCGCACCCGCCCACCCCTGCGGCGCCGTCCGCGGATGCGGGTGGCCCCTGTGGGTGGTGCCGGCGCGTCGGCGGCTGCGGCTGCGGCCGGTTTTCGCTGCGTTCACCGCTGCGCAGGCGGTAACGGGCGGGAGGGCGGGAGACAGCCCGCCGCAGGCGCAACGGACCCGCACCCGCCCACGCACCGCGGCGAGCCCCGCAAGGGCCCCGCGAGGGGCCGCCTCTCAGAGGACCGCGTCGATGAGCCCCAGCGGCGGGCTCCCCAATTCCAGCAGCGCCCCGTGGAACCGCTGCAGCGAGAACTCCGGCCCCCAGGCGCGCCGGGCGCGCTCACGCAGCCGCATGATCTCCAACTTGCCCCAGGTGTAGCGCCCGTACGCCGCGTCGAAGGTGCCGCGCCGTGCCTCGGAGGCCGCGCCGGCCCGCGCGAGGTGGGCGTCCCGCATGAACCGCTGCGTGGCCTCCTCCAGCGTCATCGCCCCCGTGTGCAGTCCGATCGCGCACGCGAGCCGGGTGACGCGGACGAGCGCCTCCAGGGCCACGCCGATCGCGAAGCGGGGGTCGCGGGAGCGGAAGCCCTCCTCGAGGCAGACCTCCTCGACGTAGTGCGCCCAGCCCTCGCAGAAGGACAGCGAGTGCAGGACACGCCGTACCTGCGTGGGTGCGTGTCGCAATGCCCGGCCGTGGGCGAAATGGCCGGGTGCCACCTCGTGGACGGTGATGGCCGGCAGGCTCGTGCGGCTGAAGACCGAGAGCCACTCCTCGCGTTCCTGCTCGGGCCAGTCCGGCTCCGGCGGGGTGACGTGGTACCAGGAGGCGGAGTCGGCCTCCTCCGGTGCGGCCCAGGTCATCATCGCCATGGACCAGCGGCGCGACGGCGGCGCGGGGCCCACGAGGCAGTCGCCGTCGAGCCAGGGCACGAGCCCCCGCCGGCGGGTGAAGTCGATGACCTCTTCGGTGAGCCGCGCCGCCTCGGGGATCACCCCGTCGGCGTCCGGGTGGTCGGCCAGCAGTCGCGGGATGAGCTCGTCCACGGTGGCCTTCGGGTCCAGCCGTCCGCAGGACTCGGTGAGGAGCGCGGTGAGCCGGTCCCGCTCGCGTTCGGCCTCGTCGGCGAGCGCCGACAGGTCCACACGCAGGCCCTCCTGACTGCCCATCAGCAGCGTCAGTGCCTCCCCGCCGAGCCGGGGATCGGGGTCGCCGGTCTCGGCGGCGCGGGCGATGTGGTCGACCAGGCGGGAGTGCGCGGCGAGCGCGGGACCCGCCTCCGGCTCGGTCTCCGGGTCGAGGTCGGCGGCGAGACCGCGGACCGCCCCGAGGAGTGCCCCGGCGACCGGCGCACTCACCCGGTCGAGCGACGCGATGGCCGCGTCGACGGCGTCCGGCCACTGCTGGAGGTGGCGTCTGCGGGCCTCGGAGAGTTCCTCGCGGGGCGCGTACTCGCGGTCGTAGGCGGTGAGTTCAAGATTGGACAAATGCGGATACGGGTCGCGGCGGTGCAGTTCCAGCTCGCCGTACTGGACCTTGAGGGTGTCCTCGAAGACCGAAAGGTGCCGTTCGTCGTGGGGGTCGGAAAGGGCCGGTTCGCGGAGCCGGGCGTGGGCGAGCGAGGACAGTCCGCGGCGGACGCCGTCGGGCGACAGGTCCTGCACCCGGCCGTCGTACTCGTGGAGTCCCGCCATCTCCCTGACCACGGGGACCATCAGGTCGCACACCGAGCGAAGCCGATCATTCATGGCATCGAAGGTAGCGACTCCCGTTGCCTCGCGGCGATCTGTCAACGCGCGTAACACTGCGGTAATAACGGACGAAGGTTCACCACATCACGGTTGCGCATCGCTTCCCGGTGGGGTCTGGCGCGTGATCCACGCCCCATGAAGACTCGCGCACCAAGGCGCCTCACGCGTCGCCTTAACGATTCATCACAAACTCAACACCCACAGCCCAGGCCCCATCGCACCACCATCAAAGAGCTCCGCCCGAAATGGTCGGTCCGCTCCGTCGACCCGGGCGGACGACCAGGCGAAGCCGGTCACCGCCGGCAGGGGGATGCACGAGGAGAAATGACAGCACCGCTGCACGACACCGCTGCCGCCGAGACGGCACTGCCCGACGTCACCGCCGATGTCCCGGCGAAGGCGATCGAGGGGCGCTCACCCGGCCGGATCGCCTGGATGCGGCTCAAGCGGGACAAGGTCGCGCTTGCCGGCGGATTCGTCGTGATCCTGCTCATTCTGATCGCCGTGCTTGCACCCGTGCTGGTGCACTTCCTCGGCCACGACCCGAATGAGTTCCACGAGGACCTCATCGATCCCGACCTGGGCACGCCCAAGGGCGCCTTCGGTGGCATCAGTTCGGACTTCCTGCTCGGCGTCGAACCGACCAACGGCCGCGACGTCTTCAGCCGCATCGTCTACGGCGCCCGGATCTCGCTGCTGGTGGCCTTCCTCGCCGCGCTGGTGTCGGTCGTCATCGGCAGCGTGCTGGGGGCCGTGGCCGGCTACATGGGCGGGTGGGTCGACTCCGCCATCAGCCGGCTCATGGACCTGCTCCTGGCCTTCCCGCAACTGCTCTTCACCATCGCCCTGGTCTCGGTCGTCCCGGACTCGGTGTGGGGCCTGACCGGCTCGGGCGTCCGCATGGGCGTGCTGATCGTGGTCATCGGCTTCTTCGGCTGGCCCTACATCGGACGCATCGTCCGCGGACAGACGATCTCGCTGCGGGAACGCGAGTTCGTCGAAGCGGCGCGGAGCCTCGGCGCCGGACGACTGCACATCCTCGGGCGGGAGCTCCTGCCCAACCTCGTGGCACCGATCCTCGTGTACACGACCCTGATCATCCCGACCAACATCCTGTCTGAGGCGGCGCTCAGCTTCCTCGGCGCCGGCGTCAAGCCTCCCACCCCCTCCTGGGGCAAGATGCTCTCCGACGCCGTGCCCATCTACCAGGCGGACCCCACCTACATGGTGGTCCCCGGTGTGGCGATCTTCATCACCGTACTGGCTTTCAACCTCTTCGGGGACGGGCTCAGGGATGCGCTCGACCCCAAGGGGAGCTGAGCGCCGTATCCCGGCCGCCGGTCCAGCCGGAGGGCCTCTTCAAACCGGATGACGCGGCATCGCGTCACGGGCAGTTCAGATCACGGAGGTTGTACAACAGTGAATCGCAGAGGCAAAGCACTCGGGGCGATCGCGCTTGCCGGAGCCCTGTCGCTGACCGCAGCGTGTGGGGGTGGAGGATCCGACGACAAGAAGACCTCCAGCGAAGGCGCCGGCTTCGACGCCGGTACCAAGGGCAAGGTGCTGAACGCGTCCGACAAGAAGGGCGGCACGCTCAAGCTCTGGTCGCCGCAGGACGTGGACTTCCTGGACCCGGCGCGTGCCTACTACGGCTTCGTGTGGGACATCCAGCGCCTGTACGTCCGCCAGCTGCTGACCTACGACTCCAAGCCGGGTGAGGCGGGCAACAAGCTCGTCCCGGACCTGGCGAAGGAGATGCCGGAGGTCACCAACGACGGCAAGACCTACACCTTCCACCTGAAGGACGGCGTCAAGTTCGACGACGGGTCCGAGATCACGTCGAAGGACATCAAGTACGGCATCGAGCGCGTCTTCGCGCAGGACGTGCTGTCCGGCGGCCCGGTCTACATCATCGACCAGCTGGACCAGGGCCAGAAGTACCCCGGCCCGTACAAGGACAAGGACCCGAACAAGCTCGGGCTGAAGTCCGTCCAGACGCCGGACGACAAGACCATCGTCTTCAACCTCAAGAAGGCGTACTCGGACTTCCCGTTCCTGCTCGCCATGGCCGACACCTCCCCGGTGCCGCAGGCCAAGGACGACGGCGCCAAGTACACCAACCACCCGGTGGCCACCGGTCCGTACAAGGTCCAGTCCTTCACCGCCGGCAAGGGCGCCGTGTTCGTCCGCAACGAGCACTGGGACCCGAAGACGGACACCGTCCGCAAGGCGCTGCCCGACAAGGTCACCTTCACCGTGACCACCAACCCCGACGACATGGACTCCCGTCTGCTGTCGGGTGACATCGACTACGCGATCGACGGCACGGGCGTGCAGCAGGCCGCGAAGATCAAGATCCTGCAGAACCCCAAGTACAAGGCGAACGCGGACAACCCGTACACGGGCTACATCCGCTACATGGCGTTCCCGACGAACGTGAAGCCGCTGGACAACGTGGACTGCCGCAAGGCGATAATCTACGCGGCCGACCCGAAGTCCCTGCAGACCGCCCGTGGCGGCCCGACCAGCGGTGACTACGGCCTGAACATGCTGCCGCCGAACGTCCCCGGCTCGGACAAGACGTACGACCCGTACGGCCTGGCCGCGGGCAAGGCGCAGCCGGAGAAGGCCAAGGAGGCCCTGAAGGCCTGCGGTCACCCCGAAGGCTTCTCCACCGTGATCGCGGTCCGCAACAACCGCGCCCCCGAGGTCAAGACCGCCGAGTCGCTGCAGGCGTCGCTGGACAAGGTCGGCATCAAGGCCACCATCGACCAGTACGACGGCAGCCAGTCCTCCTCCGTCGTCGGCTCGCCCGACAACGTGAAGAAGAAGGGCTACGGCGTCGTCATCATGGGCTGGGGTGCCGACTTCAACACCGGCGCCGGCTTCCTGCAGGCCCTGGTCGACGGTCGCTACATCCTGCAGAACGGCAACAACAACTTCTCGCTGATCAACGACAAGGAGATCAACGGGCTGTTCGACAAGGCCGCGGGTGAGTCGACTCCTGAGGCCGCCGCGGCGGACTACGGCCAGATCAACAAGCTGGTGATGGAGAAGGCCCTGTACCTGCCCATCAACTTCGACAAGGCGCTCACCTACCGCAACCCGCGGATGACGAACGTCTTCGCCAGCGAGGGCCAGGGCGGCCGCATCGACCTCGCGGTCGTCGGCGTCGAGTAGTAATTCCCGTCACACCAGCTAGATAGTTAAGCGCGAAGGGCAGGTGAAGGCCGCCGCGGGCGGTCGCCGGTCCCCACAAGGGGCCGGCGGCCGCCCGGCGGTTGCCGAGTTCAGTGCTCGTCTACATCTTTCGACGACTGATCAATGTCGTCGCCCTGCTGGTGGTGGTCTCCATGGTCACCTTCGGCATCTTCTTCATGGTGCCGAAGATCACCGGAAGCGACCCGGCTCTCCTCTACGCGGGGCGGGCGACCAACACGGTGGCCATCGAGGGCATTCGCCACAAGATGGGCCTGGACAAGCCGATCACCGTCCAGTACGGGGACTTCGTCAAGGGCATCGTGGTCGGCCGTGACTACGACAGCGGCACGGACAAGACCCACTGCCCGGCGCCCTGCTTCGGTTACTCCTTCAAGAACGAGCAGCCGGTGTGGCCGATGCTGCTCGACCGGCTCCCCGTGACCGCCTCACTCGCGGCGGGGGCCTCGACGCTGTGGCTCCTCGGAGGCGTCGCCACCGGTGTGATCTCCGCCTTGCGCAGACGCACCGTGCTGGACCGCGCGACGATGATCACGGCGCTCGCGGGTGTCTCGCTGCCCGTCTATTTCACGGGACTGCTGGCCTCGGCGATCTTCGTCCACTCCCTGGGCTGGCTGCCGGAGATCGGGTACGTGGACTTCGCCGACAACCCGCTGCTGTGGGCCCAGAACCTCATCCTTCCCTGGATCACGCTGGCGTTCCTCTTCGCCGCGACCTACGCCCGGCTCACCCGCGCCACCATGCTGGAGATCCTGGGCGAGGACTACATCCGCACTGCGCGGGCGAAGGGGCTCAAGGAGGGCGTTGTCATCGGCAAACACGCCCTGCGGTCCACGCTCACCCCGATCATCACCGTCTTCGGTCTCGACCTCGGCCAGCTGCTCGGCGGTGCCGTGCTCACCGAGACCGTCTTCAACCTGAAGGGACTGGGCAACGCCGCGGTCAACGCGATCAGCACCCAGGACCTGCCGGTCATCCTCGGCGTCACCATGTTCGCCGCCTTCTTCATTGTCATGGCCAACTTGGTCGTTGACCTGCTGTACGCCGTCGTCGACCCGCGCGTGAGGCTGACGTGAACCAGAGTCCCTCCACCGAGACCCCCGCACCCGGCGTGGTGTCGGACCGGTCGTCCGCCCCCAAGGAATTCCTGGCGGTACGCGACCTGAAGGTCCACTTCCCGACCGACGACGGCCTGGTGAAGTCCGTCAACGGGCTGTCCTTCAACCTGGAGCGCGGCAAGACCCTCGGCATCGTGGGTGAGTCGGGCTCCGGAAAGTCCGTCACCTCGCTCGCCATCCTGGGTCTGCACCGTGCCGGGCACAGCCGCTCCAAGCCGCAGATCAGCGGCGAGGTCTGGCTGGACGGCAAGGAGCTGATCTCCTCCTCCGCCGAGGAGGTGCGCCGGCTGCGCGGCCAGAAGATGGCGATGATCTTCCAGGACCCGCTGTCCGCGATGCACCCCTACTACACGGTGGGGCAGCAGATCGTCGAGGCGTACCGGATCCACAACCAGGTCACCAAGCAGGCCGCCCGCAAGCACGCGGTCGAGCTGCTGGACCGGGTCGGCATCCCCCAGCCCGACAGGCGCGTCAACGCCTACCCGCACGAGTTCTCCGGCGGCATGCGGCAGCGCGCGATGATCGCCATGGCGCTGGCCAACAACCCCGAGCTGCTGATCGCCGACGAGCCGACCACCGCGCTCGACGTGACCGTGCAGGCGCAGATCCTGGACCTCATCCGGGACCTGCAGAAGGAGTTCGGCTCAGCGGTCATCATGATCACCCACGACCTCGGCGTCGTCGCCGAACTCGCCGACGACCTGCTGGTCATGTACGGCGGCCGCTGCATCGAGCGCGGCAGCGCGGAGAAGGTGTTCTACGAGCCGCAGCACCCGTACACCTGGGGCCTGCTGGGGTCGATGCCGCGCATCGACCGCGAGCGCACGGACCGCCTGGTCCCGGTCAAGGGATCGCCGCCCAGCCTCATCAACGTGCCCCCGGGCTGCGCCTTCCACCCCCGCTGCCCGTACGCGGAGCTGACCGACGGCGCCAGCAGCACGGTCGTGCCGGAGCTCCAGGACGTCGGCGGCGGCCACTTCGCGGCGTGCCACCTGCGCACGGCGGATCGGGAGCGCATCTGGACCGAAGAGATTGCGCCCAAGCTGTGAAGGACCAGGCTGTGCCCAACAACGACGTCACGATCCCCCAGCAGACGGCGACGGAACCCGCGCCCACGGCTGAGGGGGAGGCTCTGCTCAAGGTCAGCGGCCTGGTCAAGCACTTCCCCATCCGGAAGGGCCTGCTGAGCCGCCAGGTCGGCGCGGTCAAGGCCGTCGACGGCATCGACTTCCACGTCAACGCCGGGGAGACCCTCGGCGTGGTCGGCGAGTCCGGGTGCGGCAAGTCCACCATGGGCCGGCTGATCACCCGGCTGCTCGAACCGACCGGTGGGAAGGTCGAGTTCGAGGGCCGCGACATCACGCACCTGGGCACCGGGGGCATGCGCCCGCTCCGCCGCGACGTGCAGATGATCTTCCAGGACCCGTACTCCTCCCTCAACCCGCGGCACACCGTCGGCACCATCGTCGGCGCGCCGTTCCGGCTGCAGAAGGTGCAGACGGAGAACGGGGTGCGGAAGGAGGTCCAGAACCTCCTGGAGCTGGTCGGCCTCAACCCCGAGCACTACAACCGCTACCCGCACGAGTTCTCCGGCGGCCAGCGGCAGCGCATCGGCATCGCCCGCGCGCTGGCGCTCAAGCCCAAGCTCGTGGTCGCGGACGAGCCGGTGTCGGCGCTCGACGTCTCGATCCAGGCCCAGGTGGTCAACCTCCTGGACGACCTGCAGAGCGAGCTCGGCCTGACCTACGTGATCATCGCGCACGACCTGTCGGTCATCCGGCACGTGTCGGACCGCATCGCGGTCATGTACCTCGGCAAGATCGTCGAGGTCGCGGACCGCGAGGACCTGTACACCAAGCCGATGCATCCGTACACCAACGCGCTGCTCTCCGCGGTGCCGGTGCCGGACCCCAAGCGGCGCGCCAAGCGCGAGCGGATCCTGCTGACCGGCGACGTGCCGTCGCCGATCTCCCCGCCGTCCGGCTGCCGCTTCCACACCCGCTGCTGGAAGGCGACCGAGGTCTGCAAGACCACGGAGCCCCCGCTGGCCACCCTGGCCACCGGGCACCAGGTCGCCTGCCACCACCCGGAGAACTCCGGGGACTCCGGTGACTCCGGCGGCGGTACGGCCGGGAAGACGGCCGAAAAGGCATAACCCCGGCGCCCGGCACAATGGAGCCGGTGCACACCGAACTGTTCAGCCACTCCGTCCAGCACGTGCTCGACCTCGTCGGAATCTTCGTCTTTGCGATCTCCGGCGCGCTGCTCGCCGTACGCAAGAACTACGACGTCTTCGGCATGGCGGTGCTCGCCGAGGTCACCGCGCTGGGCGGAGGGCTGATCAGGGACCTGATCATCGGGGCGGTCCCGCCGGCCGCCTTCACCGACCTCGGGTACTTCCTCACCCCGCTGATCGCCACCACGGTGGTGTTCTTCCTGCACCCCCAGGTCGAGCGGATCAACACCACCATCAATGTCTTCGACGCCGCCGGCCTCGGCCTCTTCTGCGTCGCCGGCACCACCAAGGCCTACGACTACGGCCTCAACCTCACCGCCTCCGCCACCCTCGGCCTCGCCACCGCCGTCGGCGGGGGCGTGATGCGCGACCTGCTCGGCAACGAGGTCCCCTCCCTGCTGCGCTGGGACCGCGACCTGTACGCGGTACCGGCCATCGTGGGGGCCACCGTCGTGGTGGTGCTCATCAAGTTCCAGGCCCTGACCCCCGCGACCGGGGTCCTCGCCGTCGTCAGCGCCTTCGCCCTCAGACTGCTGGCCATGCGCTACCACTGGCGCGCGCCCCGCGCCTGGCACCGGCGCACCACCGCGGCGGAGGAACTCCACCTGTAGCGGGGCACCGCCCGGGAGGGCGGGCCTCGGTCCGGGAAGGCGCCGCGGCCGCCGTAGAATCACGCTCATCATGGCCTACCTCGACCACGCCGCCACGACCCCGATGCTGCCGGAGGCGGTCGAGGCGATGACCGCGCACCTCGCCGTCACGGGCAACGCATCCTCCCTCCACGCGGCCGGCCGCCGGGCCAGGCGCACGGTGGAGGAGTCCCGCGAGTCCCTCGCCGCCGCGCTCGGCGCCCGCCCCAGCGAGATCGTCTTCACCGCGGGCGGCACCGAGGCCGACAACCTCGCCGTCAAGGGTCTGTACTGGGCCCGCCACGACGCCGACCCGCGACGCACCCGGGTCCTCGCCAGCCCCGTCGAGCACCACGCCGTCCTCGACGCCGTCGACTGGCTCGCCACGCACGAGGGCGCCCGGGTCGAATGGCTCCCGGTCGACGCCCACGGGCGCGTCCACCCCGAGGCCCTGCGCGAGGCCATCGCCCGCGACCCCGGCGATGTGGCCCTCGCCACGGTCATGTGGGCCAACAACGAGGTCGGCACGGTCTTCCCGGTCGCTGAACTCAGCGAGGTGGCACGGGAGTTCGCGGTGCCGCTGCACTCCGACGCCGTCCAGGCCCTCGGCCAGGTCGAGGTCGACTTCGCGGCGTCCGGGCTGGACGCCATGACCGTGACCGGGCACAAGGTCGGCGGCCCGTACGGGGTCGGCGCGCTGGTGCTCCGGCGCGAGATCGGCCCGGTCCCCATCCTCCACGGCGGCGGCCAGGAGCGCGGCGTGCGCTCCGGCACGCTGGACGTGCCCGCGGTCGCGGCGTTCGCCGTCGCCGCGGCGCTGGCGGCGGAACGGCACGAGGACTTCGCGCGGGAGATCGGCGCCCTGCGCGACGACCTGGTCGCCCGGGTCCGGGAGGCCGTCCCCGAGGCCATCCTCAACGGCGACCCCGCCCCCGGGGGCCGCCTCCCGGCCGGCGCCCACTTCTCCTTCCCCGGGTGCGAGGGGGACTCCCTGCTGATGTTGCTCGACGCCCAGGGCATCGAGTGCTCCACCGGGTCCGCGTGCACCGCCGGCGTCCCCCAGCCCAGCCACGTCCTCCTGGCCATGGGCGCCGACCCCGACCTGGCGCGGGGCTCCCTGCGGTTCTCCCTCGGGCACACCTCGACGGCCCAGGACGTCGCGGCCCTCGGCGAGGCCATCGGCCCCGCGGTGGCCCGCGCCCGCAGCGCGGGCCTGATGTAACGCCTGCGGCGGGCCTTTCCCGCCCGCCCACCCGTGCGTCGCCGTCGCCGTGCGGGGGTGGCCCCCGTGGGCGCCGGCGGTGCGTCGGCGGCCTGCGGCAGCGTGCCGCCTTTCCGTTCACGCACCGCAGGCGGCAACGGGCGGGTGGGAGACCGCCCGCCGCAGGCGCAACGCAACCGGTACTCGTCCGCACACGCGCAGCCCGGCGAGGGCCCCGCGGTGACCGGCCCCGCAAAGCGTCGCCGGGGCGCCGTACTCTAGGAGGCGCTATGACTGACTTCCCCGGTGCACCCACAGGTCCTGGCGACGGCCGTCGCCTCCGCGTGCTCGCCGCGATGAGCGGTGGCGTCGACTCGGCCGTGGCGGCCGCCCGCGCCGCCGAAGCGGGGCACGACGTCACGGGCGTGCACCTCGCCCTCTCCGCGAACCCGCAGTCCTTCCGCACCGGAGCCCGCGGGTGCTGCACGATCGAGGACAGCCACGACGCCCGCCGCGCCGCCGACGTGATCGGCATCCCGTTCTACGTCTGGGACCTCGCCGACCGCTTCCGCGCCGACGTCGTCGACGACTTCGTCGCCGAGTACGCCGCGGGCCGTACGCCCAACCCCTGCCTGCGCTGCAACGAGAAGATCAAGTTCGCCGCGCTGCTCGACAAGGCGATCGCCCTCGGCTTCGACGCCGTGTGCACCGGCCACTACGCCACCGTCGTCGTCAACCCCGACGGATCCCGCGAGCTGCACCGCGCCTCCGACGCGGCCAAGGACCAGTCGTACGTGCTCGGCGTCCTCGACGAGCGGCAGCTGGCGCACGCCATGTTCCCGCTCGGCGACACCCTCACCACCAAGGGCGAGATCCGGGCGGAGGCGGCCCGCCGCGGTCTGTCCGTCGCGAAGAAGCCCGACAGCCACGACATCTGCTTCATCGCGGACGGCGACACCCAGGGCTTCCTCGCGCGGCGCCTCGGCACCGCCGAGGGCGACATCCTCGACGAGGACGGCAAGCGCCTGGGCACCCACTCCGGCGCTTACGGCTACACCGTGGGCCAGCGCAAGGGCCTGCGCCTGGGCGTGCCCGCCGCCGACGGCAAGCCGCGCTACGTGCTCGACATCTCGCCGGTGGACAACACGGTGACCGTCGGCCCGGCCGAGGCGCTGGACGTCACGGCGCTGACGGCGATCCGCCCGCGCTGGTGCGGCACCGCGCCCGACGGCGCCGGGCCGCGTACGTACACCGCCCAGCTGCGCGCCCACGGCGAGGACGTGCCCGTCACGGCCGAGCTGGCCGACGGGGAGCTCAGCGTCCGTTTCACCGGCGGAGCCGTCCGCGGCGTCGCGCCGGGCCAGGCGGTCGTGCTCTACGACGGTACGCGTGTCGTCGGCTCGGCGACGATCGCCGCGACGGAGCGCAGCCCGCGCGCCGCGGCGAGCGCCTGACCGTCCGCACGCGGGGCACGGAACGGCCGGGCGACCCCCTGCCCGGCGTCCGGTGCCATGCGCGAGACTGGCCCGCATGAACATCTGCGTCTTCCTCTCCGCCGCCGACCTCGAGCCCCGCTACACCGAACCGGCCCGCCAGTTCGCCGAGCTGATCGGCAAGGGCGGCCACACCCTGGTGTGGGGCGGCTCGGACGTGGGCCTGATGAAGGTGATGGCGGACGGGGTGCAGGAGCACGGCGGGCGCCTGGTCGGGGTCTCGGTCGAGTTCCTGGCGGCCAAGGCGCGCAAGGGCGCCGACGAGATGGTGATCGCGGCCGACCTCGCCGAGCGCAAGGCGGAGCTGCTGGCCCGCGCGGACGCCGTGGTGGTCATGGTGGGCGGTACCGGCACGCTGGACGAGGCGACCGAGATCCTGGAGCTGAAGAAGCACGGGCTGCACACCAAGCCGGTCGTCCTGCTCAACACGGCGGGCTTCTACGACGGGCTCAAGGAGCAGTTCCAGCGCATGGACGCGGAGGGCTTCCTGCCGCTGCCCCTCACCGACCTGGTGTTCTTCGCCGAGGACGGGGTCTCGGCGCTCGCCTACCTGGAGGAGGACGCCGGCATCGTGTGAGCCGGCGGGGATGACAGCATGGGGCCCATGTCGATTCACCTGATCACCGGCGCGGGCTCCGGCATCGGCGCCGTCGTGGCGCAGCGCCTCCTCGAACGCGGCGACGAATTGTGGCTGCTGGCCCGCAACGCCGGACGTGCCAAGGAACTGGCCGACCGCTTCCCGGGCGCGCGCACCCTCGTCGGCGACCTCGCGGAGCCGGAGCGGCTGTCCTGGGCGCTGGGCCACCAGTCGCCGCCGGACCGGCTGGACTCCCTGCTGCACATCGCGGGCGTCGTGGACCTGGGGCAGGTGGGCGAGCTCACCCCGAAGACCTGGAACCGGACGCTCGCCGCCAACCTCGTCGCCCCCGCCGAGCTGACCCGCCTCGTCCTGCCCCAACTGCGGCTGTCCCGCGGCCACGTGGTCTTCGTCAACTCCGGTGCCGGGCTCAACGCGCATGCCGAGTGGGGCGCCTACGCGGCCAGCAAGCACGGACTCAAGGCGCTCGCCGACTCCCTGCGCCACGAGGAGCACGCCAACGGGGTGCGGGTCACCTCCGTCTACCCGGGCCGTACCGCCACGCCGATGCAGGCCAAGGTGCACCAGCAGGAGGGCAAGGCGTACGACCCCTCGCGCTGGATCGCCCCCGAGTCGGTCGCGACGGCGATCCTGACGGCGGTCGACCTGCCGCGGGACGCCGAGATCAACGACCTGACGATCCGGCCGGGAGCCTGACCGGCCCGCCGTCGTAGGCTGCACCGGTGAGCACGGAAGGTACCGAAGCGAAGTTCCGGCTGCCCGAAGGGGCGGCCACCGGCGTGGGATCGATGCCGGGAGGTGACGCGCGCGAGGCGGCACGGACGGCGACCGGGGCGCTGGAGGCGCTGCCGTTCCTGCCGGAGCTGCCCGCGCGCGGCCCGGGCGCCGACATGATCGGCCGCACGCTGGGGATGCTGGTCGAGCTGTACGCGCGCGTGGAGCCCAGCGGATGGCGGTTCGGCGACCGTCCGGGCCGGGACACCCGCCGGGCCGGGGCGTGGCTGGGGGAGGACCTGGACGCCCTGGAGGAGTTCACCCAGGGCTACGAGGGCCCCCTCAAGCTCCAGGCCGTCGGGCCGTGGACGCTCGCGGCCTCCGTCGAGCTGAGGAACGGCGAGGCGGCGCTCTCCGATCCCGGGGCCTGCCGCGACCTGGCCGCCTCGCTCGGCGAGGGACTGCGGCTGCACCTGGAGGACGTGCGCCGGCGCGTGCCCGGCGCGAGGCCCGTGCTGCAGCTGGACGAGCCCTCGCTGACCGCCGTGCTCCAGGGCCGGGTCAGGTCCGCCAGCGGCTACCGCACGCACCGCGCGGTGGACCGGGGCGTCGTCGAGGGCGCGCTGCGGGACGTCATGGCGGCCGTCGGCGGTGGGGACGGCGTGCCCGTGATCGCGCACTCCTGCGCGCCGGAGGTGCCCTTCGCGCTGCTGCGCCGGGCCGGGGTGGCGGGGGTCTCGTTCGATTTCTCGCTGCTCACGGAGAGTGACTGGGACGCCTTCGGCGAGGCGGCCGAGGCGGGAACCGCGCTCTTCACCGGTGTCGTCCCGGGTACCGACGCCCCATTGTCGGACCCTGCGGGTAGCGTCAGTGGTGTTCGGGCGCTGTGGCGCAGGCTGGGGCTGTCCCCGGGGGATCTGGGCACCTCCGTGGCGGTGACCCCGACCTGCGGACTGGCGGGGGCCTCGCCGGCCTATGCCCGTGCCGCGCTCGTGCACTGCGCGAAGGCGGCACGCTCGCTCGTCGACAACCCTGAGTGAGGATGGGATGAGGAAGGACGTGGACGTGGAGGACTCCGTGATCCCCGAGGGCGCCAGGAACGAGGACGTGCCGGCGAAGGCGCGCGAGCTGCACGCCTCCCTTGCCGAGCAGGTCGAGGAGCACCGCTTCCGCTACTACGTCAAGGACCAGCCGGTCGTCAGCGACGCCGACTTCGACAAGCTGCTGCGGCAGCTGGAGGCGCTGGAGGACGAGCACCCGTCACTGCGCACGCCGGACTCGCCGACCCAGAAGGTGTCCGGCGCCTATGCGACGGAGTTCACCTCCGTCGAGCACCGCGAGCGCATGCTCTCCCTCGACAACGCCTTCACCGAGGAGGAGCTGAACGCCTGGGCCGAACGCCTCGCCGCGGAGCTGGGTCCCCCGGCGGGCGAGGGCGGCACCTACCACTTCCTGTGCGAGCTGAAGGTCGACGGACTCGCCGTCAACCTCACGTACGAGAACGGCCGCCTGGTGCGCGGCGCCACGCGCGGTGACGGCCGCACCGGCGAGGACATCACGCCCAACGTCCGCACCATCGCCGAGATCCCGGACCGGCTGGCGGGGGAGCGCGTCCCCGCGCTGGTCGAGATCCGCGGCGAGGTCTTCTTCCCCATGGAGAAGTTCGAGGAGCTCAACGCCCGTCTGGTCGAGGCGGGCGACAAGCCCTTCGCCAACCCGCGCAACGCCGCCGCCGGCTCCCTGCGGCAGAAGGACCCCCGGGTGACCGCGAGCCGCCCGCTGCACATGGTGGTGCACGGCATCGGCGCCCGTGAGGGCTTCGCCATCGACTGCCAGTCGCACGCCTACGAGCTGCTGCACGAGTGGGGCCTGCCCACCACCAGGTACGCCCGCGTTGTCGGCACGCTCGCGGAGGTCAAGGAGGCCATCGCCTACTACGGCGAGCACCGCCACGACGTCGAGCACGAGATCGACGGCATCGTCGTCAAGGTCGACGAGATCCCGCTGCAGGGCCGGCTCGGCTCCACCGCCCGCGCGCCGCGCTGGGCCATCGCGTGGAAGTACGCGCCGGAGGAGGTCAACACCAAGCTGGTCGACATCCGGGTCGGCGTGGGCCGCACGGGCCGTGTGACGCCGTACGCGGTGGTCGAGCCCGTTACGGTGGCCGGCTCCGAGGTCGAGTTCGCCACCCTGCACAACCAGGACGTGGTCAAGGCCAAGGGCGTCCTCATCGGCGACACCGTCGTGCTGCGCAAGGCCGGTGACGTCATCCCGGAGATCCTCGGCCCGGTCGTCGACCTGCGGGACGGCAGTGAGCGCGCGTTCGTGATGCCCGCCCAGTGCCCCGAGTGCGGCACCCCGCTGCGGCCGATGAAGGAGGGCGACATCGACCTCCGCTGCCCCAACGCCCGCTCGTGCCCGGCCCAGTTGCGCGAACGGCTGTTCTATCTGGCCGGCCGTAAGTGCCTGGACATCGAGAACTTCGGCTATGTCGCGGCGGCCGCGCTCACCGGCCCGCTGGAGCCCGCCGACCCGCCGCTGCGCGACGAGGGCGACCTGTTCGACCTCACCCCCGAGGAACTGCTGCCCATCCGCGCCCATGTCCTCGACCAGAACACCGGCCTGCCCAAGCGCGACCCGGAGACCGGCGAGGAGAAGGTCGTCTCGGTCTTCGCCAACCAGCAGGGCGAGCTGAAGAAGAACGCGGTGGCCATGCTGGAGAACATCCAGAAGGCCAAGGAGCAGCCGCTCGCCCGGATCATCGCAGGTCTGTCGATCCGTCACGTCGGCCCGGTCGCCGCCGAGGCCCTGGCCCGTGAGTTCCGCGACCTGGACGCCGTCTTCGCCGCCGACGAGGAGCGCCTGGCGGGCGTCGACGGCGTCGGCGGGATCATCGCCGCCTCACTCAAGCAGTGGTACGAGGAGGAGTGGCACCGCGAGATCCTCCGCAAGTGGAAGGCGGCCGGGGTCCGCTTCACCGAGGAGGGATCCGACGAGGGGCCGCGCCCGCTGGAGGGCCTCACCGTCGTCGTCACCGGCACCCTCGCCACCCACACCCGGGACGGCGCGAAGGAGGCGCTCGTGAGCCGCGGGGCCAAGGTCACCGGATCGGTCTCCAAGAAGACCGACTTCGTGGTCGTCGGCGACAGCCCGGGCTCCAAGTACGACAAGGCGGTGCAGCTGAAGGTGCCGATCCTGGACGAGGACGGCTTCGCCGTGCTGCTCGGGCAGGGCGCCGACGCGGCCCGGGAGGCGGCCGTGAACCCCGAGGGCTGACACCACGTCATCACCCTTTCGGCCCAAAGGGGAACGATCCGGGAGGGTGGGATCCATTCCGGGCAACAGCAGCCGATCGGTGCCCGTGACAGCCTTTATCGGCCTACTGTTGAGAGGCGCGCCTTCCGGGCATGGGCCCTCCAGCAGCCCGGTGGTCAATCCCGCGGGCACGGGCGTGTGGTGGAACGGCACACGCGGCTGCGAGAGGGTACGGGCATGGAACCGACGGACAGCGCTGGACCGGCGCAGCGGCTGCTCGGGCCGGCCGCGCCGGTGCTGCCCGCGGCGGCACTCAGGTACTCGGTCGTGGGCGCTGCCGCGGCGGCCCTGGTCGTGGGCGTGGTCCGGATACTCGTGGACGGCAACGCCTTCTTCCCCGGCGGGGACGTCGGCTGGGCGTTCGCCGTGCTCACCGGCATCATCGTCGGCCACCTGGTCGCCATGGGCCGGGACCGCTGGTGGGGCGGCACCGGCTCCGGCGCCGCCCTGACGCTCGCCATGCTGCTGCTCTACGGCTGGGTGCCCGCGGTGCTGGTCAGCCTGGCCGTCGTCGTCCTGGTCGGCGCGGCCCGCCGGCACCGCTGGCGGGAGGCGCTGCTGCACGGCGCCGTGGACATCCTGGGCATCGGCGCGGCCTCGCTCGCGCTCTCCGTCTTCGGCACCCACCCGTCCGTCGAACAACCCTGGCAACCCGCCACATGGGGGATGGCCGCCGTCCCCGCGGTGCTCGCCGCCGCACTCGGCTACCTGGCGGCGACCCGCACGCTCCTGTGGTACGCGATCGTGCCGCGCGCCGGAGCGCTGCCCACCGTGGCCCGCACCGCCCTGATACGCCAGGGCTTCGTCGGCGTCGCCCTGCTCGGCATCTCCCCGCTGATCATCATCGTCGCGGCCGATCTGCCCCTGCTGCTCCCGCTGTTCGCCGTGCCCCTGATCGCGCTCGACTCCACCCTCTGGATCGCCCACGCCCGCGCCGAGGAACAACTGCGCGACCCCCTCACCGGACTGCCCAACCGTCAGTGGCTGCTGGAGCGCACCTGGACCGCGCTGGACGACGCCGCCCGCAGCGGCGAGCGCGCCGCCCTCATCCTGATCGACCTGGACAAGTTCCGCTCCGTCAACGACACCCTGGGCCACATGGCCGGCGACCGGCTCCTGGTGCAGATCGCGGACCGTCTGCGGCTGGCCCTGCCGCGCGGCGCCGAGGTCGCCCGGCTCGGCGGCGACGAGTTCGCCGTCCTGCTCCCCACCTGCGACGCGCCGACCCGCGCCCAGCGCATCGCCAGGGCCCTGGTCGCCGCGCTGAGCTCGCCGTTAAGTCTCGACGGCCTGACCTTGGTGCTCGAGGCCAGCGCCGGGGTCGCCGTCTACCCCGATCACGCCGGTGACGCCGAGGGCCTGCTGCGCCGCGCCGACGTCGCGATGTACCAGGCGAAACGCGACCGCAGCGGGGTCGAGGTCTACGAGTCCTCCCGCGACGGCAACACGCCCGACCGGCTGGGCCTCCTCGGCGACCTGCGCCGCGCGCTGGACCGCGGCGAGGTCGAGCTGCACTACCAGCCGAAGGTCCGCTTCGACGGACAGGTCGTCGGCCTGGAGGCGCTGGTCCGCTGGGTGCACCCCGAGCGCGGCCGGGTGAGCCCCGAGGAGTTCATCGCGATCGCCGAGACCTCCGGGCTCATGCCGCAGCTCACCGAGTACGTCCTGGAGACCGCCCTCGGGCAGGTCGCCCGGTGGCGGGCGATGGGGCTCGACGTCCCCGTCGCGGTCAACGTCTCGCCGCGCGACGTGCACTCGCCCGGGTTCGCCGGGGCCGTCGCCGCACGCCTGGCCCGGCACGGGGTCCCGCCGGGGGCGCTGCAACTGGAGATCACCGAGCACGTGCTGCTGGAGGACCCGCAACGCGCCGCCGACACCATGGCAGGGCTGACCGGGCACGGGGTGAAGATGTCGCTGGACGACTTCGGCACCGGGTACTCCTCTCTGGTGCATCTGCGGCGGCTGCCGGTCAGCGAGCTCAAGATCGACCGCTCGTTCGTGGCGCGGCTGTCCGTCGACGCCGAGGACGCGGAGATCGTGCGCTGCACGGTCGACCTCGCCCACTCCCTCGGCCTCCTCGTCGTGGCGGAGGGCGTCGAGGACGACGAGACGTGGGAGCGCCTGCGGGACCTGGGCTGCGACGCGATCCAGGGCTGGCTCGTCGCCGCCGCGATGCCCCCGGAGGAGACCACGGCCTGGCTGCGGCTGCGCGGCCGTTCCGGATGGCGTCGCCCGGCGGAGCTGGAGGCCGCGAAGGAGCGGGCCGCCGTCCCCGACGCGCAGTAACGTTTGTGGGCCTCCGACCTGCGGGCCCGCACCCGCCGCGCGGCGTCGCGGGCGCCCCGTGGACCCCATCCGCCCCGGCGGCACCACGGGCCCGGCCGGCCCGTCCCGGCGCACCCCGGCGGGGCGAAGCGCAAACCGTTTCGCCCCCGGGGCGCCCGCGCCCATAGGATTGGGCGCGAAAAGACCAAACTCACCCCCAGAGGATCGCTGCATGCCAGGCATCACGCGCGAGGAGGTCGCCCACCTCGGCCGGCTGTCGCGTCTGGAGCTGAAGGACGAAGAGCTCGACCACTTCGCCGGACAGCTCGACGCCATCATCGGCGCGGTCGCCCGCGTCTCCGAGGTGGCCGGCGAGGACGTACCGCCGACCTCCCACCCGCTGCCGCTGACGAACGTCATGCGCCTTGACGAGGTCAGGCCCAGCCTGACCCCGGCGGAGGCGCTGTCCGGCGCGCCCGCCCAGGAGCAGCAGCGCTTCAAGGTGCCGCAGATCCTGGGGGAGGACTGATCACGATGACCGATCTGACCAGGCTCACCGCCGCGCAGACCGCGGCCGCCGTCGCCTCCGGCGAGACGTCCGCCGTCGAGGTCGCCCGGGCCCACCTCGACCGCATTGGCGCGGTCGACGAGAAGGTCCACGCCTTCCTGCACGTCGACACCGAGGGCGCCCTCAAGGCCGCCAAGGCCGTCGACGACAAGCGTGCCGCGGGCGAGAGGCTCGGCCCGCTCGCGGGCGTCCCGCTGGCGCTGAAGGACATCTTCACCACCAAGGGCATCCCGACGACCGTCGGCTCCAAGATCCTCGAGGGCTGGGTCCCGCCGTACGACGCGACGCTGACCGCCCGCCTCAAGCAGGCCGGCATCGTCATCCTCGGGAAGACCAACATGGACGAGTTCGCCATGGGGTCCTCGACCGAGAACAGCGCCTACGGCCCGACCGGCAACCCGTGGGACCTCACCCGCATCCCCGGCGGCTCCGGCGGCGGTTCCTCGGCCGCCCTGGCCTCCTTCCAGGCCCCGCTGGCCATCGGCACCGACACCGGCGGCTCCATCCGCCAGCCGGCCGCGGTCACCGGCACGGTCGGCGTCAAGCCGACCTACGGCGGGGTCTCCCGCTACGGCATGGTCGCCTTCAGCTCCTCCCTGGACCAGGGCGGCCCCTGCGCCCGTACGGTGCTGGACGCGGCGCTGCTCCACGAGGTCATCGCGGGCTACGACCCGATGGACTCCACCTCCATCGACGCCCCCGTCCCGCCGGTCGTCGAGGCCGCGCGCAACGGCGACGTCAAGGGCCTGCGGGTCGGCGTCATCAAGGAGTTCGCGGGCGAGGGCTACCAGCCCGGCGTCATGGAGCGGTTCAACGAGTCCGTCGAGCTGCTGCGCGAGCTCGGCGCCGAGGTCGTCGAGCTGTCCTGCCCGTCCTTCGAGTACGCGCTCGCCGCGTACTACCTGATCGCGCCGTCCGAGTGCTCGTCCAACCTGGCCCGCTTCGACGGCCTGCGCTACGGCCTGCGGGTCGGCGACGACGGCACCCGCAGCGCCGAGGACGTCACCGCCCTCACCCGCGAGGCCGGCTTCGGTCCCGAGGTCAAGCGCCGCATCATGCTCGGCACGTACGCGCTCAGCTCGGGCTACTACGACGCGTACTACGGCAGCGCCCAGAAGGTCCGTACCCTGATCTCCCGGGACTTCGAGCGCTCCTTCCAGCAGGTCGACGTGGTCATCTCGCCGACCACCCCCACCACCGCGTTCCCGATCGGCGAGCGCGTGGACGACCCGATGGCGATGTACCTCGCCGACCTGTGCACCATCCCGGCCAACCTGGCGGGCAACGCCGCCATGTCCGTGCCCTGCGGCCTCGCTTCCGAGGACGGGCTCCCGGTCGGTCTGCAGATCATCGCCCCGGCCATGGCCGACGACCGCCTCTACCGTGTCGGTGCGGCCGTCGAAGCGGCGTTCACCGCACGCTGGGGACACCCGCTGCTGGAGGAGGCACCGATCCTGTGAGCAAGCTCGAGAAGGCCAAGGGCTTCAAGAAGAGCAAGTCCGGCACCTACCTGTCGATCGGCACCACGCTCTTCGGCGCGGTCGGTGTGGCACGGCAGATGAAGCGCGGCCGGGCCGACAGCGACACGCTGCTGCTGATCGATGCCGTCGTGAGCGCCGCCGCCATCGCCACCGGCGTGGCCCTGCTGGTCCGCCAGCTGCGGCGGCTCGGCGACGACGACGTGCTGTCATCCTGACGGGAATTTGAGAGGTATCGGAACTGTGACCGTCACGGACCTGGTGTCGTACGAGGACGCGCTCGCGACCTATGACCCGGTGATGGGCCTCGAGGTCCACGTCGAGCTCGGCACCAAGACAAAGATGTTCTGCGGCTGCTCGACGACACTCGGCGCCGAGCCCAACAGCCAGGTGTGCCCGGTGTGCCTGGGCATGCCCGGCGCGCTGCCGGCCGTCAACGCGACCGGCGTCGAGTCGGCGATCAAGATCGGTCTCGCGCTCAACTGCGAGATCGCGCAGTGGTGCCGCTTCGCCCGGAAGAACTACTTCTATCCGGACATGCCGAAGAACTTCCAGACCTCCCAGTACGACGAGCCGATCGCCTTCAACGGCTATCTGGACGTCCAGCTGGAGGACGGCGAGGTCTTCCGTGTGGAGATCGAGCGCGCCCACATGGAGGAGGACACCGGCAAGTCCACGCACGTGGGCGGCGCCACCGGCCGTATCCACGGCGCCTCGCACTCGCTGCTGGACTACAACCGGGCCGGCATCCCGCTGATCGAGATCGTCACCAAGCCGATCGAGGGCGCCGGTGAGCGCGCGCCCGAGGTCGCCAAGGCGTACGTGACCGAGCTGCGCGAGCTGATCAAGGCCCTGGGCGTCTCCGAGGCCCGCATGGAGATGGGCCAGATGCGCTGCGACGTCAACCTGTCGCTGCGCCCCATCGGCCGGGAGGAGTTCGGCACCCGCAGCGAGACCAAGAACGTGAACTCGCTGCGCAGCGTCGAGCGGGCCGTCCGCTTCGAGATCCAGCGGCACGCGGCCGTGCTCTCCTCGGGCGGCACGATCGTCCAGGAGACCCGGCACTTCCACGAGGACACCGGCTCCACCACCTCCGGCCGCATCAAGGAGGAGGCGGAGGACTACCGGTACTTCCCGGAACCCGACCTCGTCCCCGTCGCCCCGGCCCGCGAGTGGGTCGAGGAACTGCGGGCCGGTCTGCCGGAGCTCCCGCGGGTGCGCCGGGGGCGCCTGCAGGAGGACTGGGGCATCTCCGACCACGAGATGCAGTCGGTGCTCAACGCCGGCGCGATCGACCTGATCGTCGCCACCATGGAGGCGGGCGCCGACGCGGCCGCCGCACGCAAGTGGTGGATGGGCGAGCTGGCCCGCCGTTCCAACGAGGACGGCGTGGAACTGGGCGCCCTGCCCATCACCCCGGCCCAGGTGGCCCGGGTGGCGGCGCTGGTGGCCGAGGGCTCGCTCAACGACAAGCTGGCCCGCCAGGTCATCGAGGGCGTGCTGGCCGGCGAGGGCGAGCCCGACGCGGTCGTGGACAAGCGCGGCCTGAAGGTCGTCTCGGACGAGGGCGCGCTCGGCGCGGCCGTCGACGAGGCCATCGCGGCCAACGCCGCCGTCGCGGACAAGATCCGCGGCGGCAACCTGGCGGCCGCGGGCGCGCTCATCGGCGCCGTCATGAAGATCACCCGCGGTCAGGCCGACGCCAAGCGCGTGCGCGAGCTCGTACTGGAGAAGCTGGGCGTCCAGGGCTGATCCGGCACGGCCGTCACGGCCGGTAGGTACTCAAGGGGCGGGCTCCCGGTCGGGGGCCCGCCCCTTCTGCGTCGTCGCAGGTCCGCCGCTTGTAAGGGCGAAATAAATTCCCCTAACGGAGTGTGATTCAGCGCACGAACGCGGCCAACGATCTTTTCTTCCTGGTTCAGTCGAGGACGTACGTGTTGTGTTCTTTGCGGGCTCTTCGCCGGCCTGAAAGATCCGCGCAACCCCAGGGAGAGCAATGGCCGCCCTTGCCCGCTGGTGCCTCGACCGCCGTCTCGCCGTCGTCCTGCTGTGGCTCGTCGCCCTCCTCGGTCTGTCCACGGCCGCCCTGGTCGCCGGGTCCGCCTACTCGAACGACTACGACATCAAGGGCACCGACTCCAGCAAGGCCACCGCCCTGCTGAAGGAGGCCTTCCCGGGCTCGGCCGGCGACAGCGACACGATCGTCTGGCACACCGACAAGGGAACCGTCGGCGTCGCGTCCGTCAGGGAGCGCCTGACCGGCACGCTGGACAAGGTGGCCGAACTCCCCGGGGTCGCCTCGGTGACCAGCCCCTACGGCACCGAGGGCGCCGCGCAGATCAGCCAGGACGGGCACACCGCCTACGCGACCGTGATGTTCGACAGGCCCTCGGACGAACTGCACGCCGACCAGGTGCGCACGGTCGTCGACACCGCCAGGGCCGCAGCCGACGACAACACCCAGGTCGCCCTGGGCGGTGGCGCCATCGCGCTCACCGAGGGCGGAGGCGGGCACATGAGCGAGGTCGTGGGCGTCGCCGTGGCGGCCGTGGTGCTGCTGGTGGCCTTCGGCTCGCTCTTCGCGATGTTCATGCCGATCGTCACCGCGCTGGTCAGCGTGGGTACCGCGTACATGGCGATCCAGCTGCTCGGCCACCTGATCAGGGTCGCCGACTTCGCGCCGATGCTCGGCATGCTCATCGGCCTGGGCGTCGGCATCGACTACGCCCTGTTCATCGTCACCCGCCACCGCAGAGGCCTGAAGCAGGGACTGCCGGTACGGGAGGCCGCCGAGAAGGCGGTCGCCACGACCGGCAGGGCGGTGGTCTTCGCCGGCGGCACGGTCTGCGTGGCACTGCTCGGCATGCTGATCCTGCGGCTGTCCTTCCTCAACGGCGTCGCGATCGCCGCCTCCCTCACCGTGATCCTCACCGTCGCCGCCTCGGTGACGCTGCTTCCCGCGCTGCTGGGCACCATCGGCATGAAGGCGCTCAGCCGCCGGGAGCGGCGCCGGCTCGTCGAGCACGGGCCGTCGCCCGAACTGCCGACCGGGTTCGCGGCCCGCTGGTCCGCCTTCGTCGAACGGCACCCCAAGGTGCTCGGCGCGGTCGCCGCCGTCGTGATGCTCGTGCTGGCCCTGCCCACGACCTCCCTCCACCTGGGCGCCTCCGACCAGGGCAACAGCGCAGCGGGCACCACCACCCGCCAGGCGTACGACATGCTGTCCGAGGGCTTCGGGCCGGGCTTCAACGGCCCGTTGCAGTTGGTCGCCACGTCCGGCGACGCCGCCGACCGCGCGGCGCTGGAGCAGCTCACCGCCGTCCTGGCCCGCACCGAGGGCGTCGCCGCGGTGCACATGGAGCAGCCGCAGCACGGCAGCGGGCCGGACGTCATCGACGTCGTCCCCACCACCTCCCCGCAGGACCAGGCCACCGACCGGCTCGTCACCCACCTGCGCGAGGACGTCATCCCCGAGGCCACCGAGGGCACCTCCCTGGAGGTGTACGTCGGCGGCGTCACCGCGGGCTACGCGGACTTCGCCTCGGTGATCGTCGGCAAGCTGCCGCTCTTCGTGGGCTCCGTCATCGGCCTGGGCTGCGTACTGCTGCTGCTGGCCTTCCGCAGCTTCGGCATCCCGCTCAAGGCCGCGGTCATGAACATCGCCGCCGTCGCCTCGTCCTTCGGCGTCGTGGTCGCGATCTTCCAGTGGGGCTGGGGGAGCGAGCTGCTGGGGCTGGGGGCGGCCGGCCCGATCGAGCCCTTCCTGCCGGTGATCATGGTCTCGGTGCTCTTCGGGCTCTCCATGGACTACCAGGTCTTCCTCGTCAGCCGGATGTACGAGGAGTGGCGCGAGACCCGTGACAACCGCCGCGCGGTCCGGGTCGGCCTCGCCGAGACCAGCCGCGTGATCAACTCGGCCGCGGTCATCATGATCTCCGTCTTCCTGGCCTTCGTCCTCAGCGGCGACCGCGTGATCGCGATGTTCGGCATCGGGCTGGCGGCCGCCGTCGCGCTCGACGGCTTCATCCTGCGGACGCTGCTCGTACCGGCGCTGATGCACACGCTGGGCGACTGGAACTGGTGGCTGCCCCGGTGGCTGGAGCGCCGGCTGCCGCGGATCTGCATCGAGGGCCCGGCGGAGCCCGCTCCGGCAGCCGCGGACGAGGCCGGCTCTCAGAAAGCTCTCATAATCTGACCGTACGGTTGCCGCCCATGGAGACCACCAAGACCCACGAGGCGGATGCCGGCGAACTCGCCGCGGACGCCGGGCCCGACCGGACCGAGGACGACGGCGCGACGGACGCGACGGCGCCCGACACGACGCCCGCCACGACCGGCGAGCCGCAGGAGTTCGACGAGCCCGACGACGTCGACGAGCCGGAGACCACCGGCACGGCGGACGCCCCGGCCGGGGTCGTCCCCGGTGCGGCGGCCGTCGTCGGCGCCGCCCTCGGCCTCGCGTCGCTCACCGGAACCTGGCTGGGCACCGTACTGGCCGAGCGGCGGCAGCTGATCGGGCAGATCAACAACTCCTCCGGCAGCCCCGCCCAGCAGATCGAGCAGATATACGGCGCCCCCTGGCACACCACGGCCGCCGTCAACGGCGTCTGCGCGCTGGCCGCCCTCGTCCTCCTCGGCGCCGTGCTGCTCGCCGGACGGAACGCCGCGCCCTGGGTGCGCGCCGTCGCCTGGGGCGGTCTCGCCCTCGGCGTACTCGGGCTGTGCGTGGCCGCCGGCACGTGGTTCGACCTCTTCGGCGGGCTGCCGACCGTGGCCGAGACCCCGGTCTCGTCCGGCGGCTGAGACCTCGGGGGAGGGCGCCGCTCGGGTCCCGGCGGCCTGAGTGGTCCGCCGCGCGGCCTAAGGCATCCGCGCCCCCGAAGCCTGGGCGGTTGCCCGATGTGCCCCACCCCCCTTGGGGACGAGGCTGATGGCACGGAGAAGACCTCCGGACCATCGGTCCCGAACCCGAGGAGCAACGGATGTACACCCACGAACTGCTGGGCCGCGAAAAGGCGGAGCAACTGCTGCGCGAGGCCGCCCGGTACCGCCTGGCCCGCCAGGCACGAGAGGCCGCCCGCGCCGCCGCCGGCCGCCGTGTGACCGCCGCCGACCAGGACGAGGGAAGGCGGCACGCCAGGAGGGCCGGCCGGCTCATCCGGCGGCTGAGGGCCGCCGGATGAGCACCGCGGTGCCGGTGGAAACAGGTACCGCGCCGTCAGGGCCCCGTGCGATGCTCGGGACCGTGCAGAACCAGTCGGTCAGCCCGGTGTTCGTCGGACGCACCCGCGAACTGACCCGCCTCACCTCCGCGCTCGCCCGCGCTCATGCGGGCGAGCCGCAGGCGCTGGTGATCGGCGGCGAGGCCGGGGTCGGCAAGACCCGGCTCGTCGAGGAGTTCCTCGCCGCGGCCCAGGACGGACCGGCGACCGTCACCGCCGTCGGCGCCTGCGTGGAGATCGGCGCGGACGGACTGCCGTTCGCACCCGTCGCGACGATCCTGCGCGCCCTGCACCGCCGGCTCGGCGACGAACTCGTCGCCGCGGCCGCCGGCAGCGAGGCCGAACTCGCCCGCCTGCTGCCGGGGCTGGGCGGGACGGACGGCCCCGACCCGCTCGCGGACCAGCGCGACGAGCACGGCCGCGCCCGGCTCTTCGAGCTCACCTCGCGGCTGCTGGAACGGCTCTCGGAGGAGCGCACGCTCGTCGTCGCGCTGGAGGACCTGCACTGGGCCGACCGCTCGACCCGCGAACTCCTCGGCTACCTGCTGCGCTCGCTCTCCCGCGGCCGGCTCGTCGTCCTGGCCACCTACCGCTCCGACGACATCCACCGCCGGCACCCGCTGCGGCCCTTCCTCGCCGAACTCGACCGGATGCGGTCCGTCGTGCGCCTCGAACTGTCCCGCTTCACCCGCGCCGAGGTCCGCGCCCAGGTCGCCGGCATCCTCGACTCCGAGCCCTCCCCGAGCCTGGTCGACCGGGTCTTCGGCCGCTCCGACGGCAACCCCTTCTTCGTCGAGGAACTGGCCTGCAGCATCACCCAGGGCTGCCGCACCGGACTCAGCGACAGCCTGCGCGACCTGCTGCTCGTCCGCGTCGAGACGCTGCCCGAGACCGCGCAGCGCGTCGCCCGCGTCGTCGCCGAGGGCGGCTCCGCCGTCGAGTACCGGCTGCTGGAGGCCGTCGCCGGGCTCGGCGAGGACGAACTCATCGAGGCCCTGCGCTCCGCCGTGGGCGCCAAGATCCTGCTGCCCACCGACGATGGCGACGGCTACCGCTTCCGGCACTCGCTGGTCCGCGAGGCCGTCGGCGACGACCTGCTGCCCGGCGAGCGCAGCCGCATCAACCGCCGCTACGCGCGGGCCCTGGAGACCGACCCCGGTCTGGTACCCGCCGACGAACTCCCCGCCAGGCTTGCCAGTTACTGGTACCACGCCCACGAGCCCGCCAAGGCGCTGCCCGCCGTGCTGGCCGCCTCCGTCGAGGCGCGGCGCCGTCACGCCTACGCCGAACAGCACCGGCTGCTCGAACGCGCCCTGGAACTGTGGGACGACACCCCCGCGGACGTCCGCGAAGGACTGCGGCCCGTCGACTACGTCGAGGTGTTCCCTCCCACGACCCTGGCCCTCGGCACCGGGGACCCCGGCGGCTGCCACCCGGGCGGCAAGCCCCTGCAGTACATGGACCTGCTCGCCGAGACGACCGTGGCCGCGCGCCTGAGCGCCGACCGCGAGGGCGCCTACGAGGTCACCAAGCGGGCGCTGCGCCTGCTGGAGCGCTCCGGCGACCCGCTGCGCGCCGCCTGGTTCTGGATCCAGCGCTCCCGGCTGATGGTCGCCATGGGCCGCGGCGACGGCTGGGCGGAGATCGCCGAGGCCCAGGAACTCGTCCGGGGGCTGCCGCCGTCACCGGTCCACGCCGAGGTGCTGGAGAGCGCTGCCGGCTGGGACATGATGCACGACCCGGGTCCGGACGGCATCGCCACGGCGGAGCGCGCCATCGAACTGGCCCGGCTGGTCGGCGCCGAGGAGACCGAGCTGCACGCCCGGGTCACCCTGGGCATCCTGCTCGCCGACGCCGGTGACGCCGACGCCGGCATCGCCGAACTGGAGGCCGCTCGCGAACGGGCCGCCGCCGCCCGGTACGGCAGCCTCACGGTGAACACCGACGCCAACCTCGCCGCCCTGCTGGAGGCCGTGGGCCGCTCGGAGGAGGCGATCGCGGTGGCCCGCAGGGGAGTGGAGAGCGCCACCCGCCACGGGCTGCGCGACGGCGTCACCTTCGCCGCCGCCAACCAGGCCGAGTCCCTGCTCGCCCTCGGCCGCTGGGACGAGGCGGCCGAGGTCGCCGCCCGCGGCCGGGAGAGCACGAACCACGCCCTGTACCTCGGCTGGGCCGCGACCCTGCTGGCCCATGTCGCCGTGCGACGAGGGGAGTACGACCGCGCCGAGGCCGAGATCGCCGCCGCCCGGGACCATCTGGGCCCCCAGGACCACCAGCCGCAGAACACCCTGCCGCTGCGCCATCTGACCATCGCGGTCGCCGCCGGGCGCGGACGCTTCCTGGAGGCGAGGGCCGCGGTACGGGCTGCCCTGGAAGCCGGGTTCCCGCCCGCCTTCCACCGCTACGTCTGGCCCATGCTGCACACCGCGGCGGCCGTGGAGGCGGACGCCCTGGGACTGCCCGGCGCGGAGGCGGGACGCGCCGAGATGCTCGCCCTGATACGCAGGGCGGCGGGCCGGCTGCCCCGGTTGTCCCCGGTGTGGGCCGCCCACGCCCTGTTCGTCGAGGCGGAACTGCTGCGCGCCGAGGGGGACACCGGCCCCGGGCCCTGGGCGGCCGCCGAGGAGGCGTACGCCGCCCTCGACCGCCCGTACCCGCTCGCGCTGGTACGGCTCCGGCACGCCGAGGCCCTGCTCGCCCTGCACGAGCCCGGCGCCCGCGACCACGCTGCCGCCCTGCTGCGCCGGGCGGGCGAGGTCGCCGACTCCCTGGGCGCCGTCCCGCTGCGCGACGCCGTCCGGCTGCTCGCCCGGCGGGGCCGGCTGGCGCTGGAGGAACCGGAGGCGGCCGCCGTCCCCGAAGCCGCCGAGGAGCCGGAGCCCTTCGGCCTGACGGCGCGCGAGCGCGAAGTGCTGCGCCGCGTCGCCGCCGGCTACACCAACCGCCGCATCGCCGAGGAACTGTTCATCTCGCCGAAGACCGCCAGCGTGCACGTCTCCAACATCCTCGCCAAGCTCGGCGTCTCGGGCCGTGGTGAGGCGGCCGCGCTCGCCCACCGGCTGCGTCTGTTCGCCGGGCAGCCGGGCTGAGTCCCGCCCCCGCGGCCGGCAGGCGTACGGCTAGCCGCCGGCCCGCGGCGGACGTATCAGGACGGCGCCCGAGTCCAGGTCGACCGGGCCCCGGCCGGGGTCGGCGTCGCCCTCCTCGTCACGCACCAGTTCCAGGCGGTTCCGTTCGTCCTCGGCGTGCCTGCGGCCCGGCGCGAACAGCTCGTCCAGCGCGTTGAACATCGCACCCCCAGGGTGTCGTCGGGTCAGCTCACCCGCAGCCGCAGGATGCGGTCGTCGCCCTTGCGGGGATCGCCGCGGCCGTCGGTGTTGCTCGTGGTCAGCAGCAGTCCGCCGTCCGGATCGGCGAGAACGGTGCGGAGGCGGCCGTACTCGCCGACGAGGAAGGCCTGCGGGTCGGCCGCGGCCTTCGTCCCGACCAGCGGGATCCGCCACAGGCGGGCGCCGCGCAGCGAGGCCATCCAGATCGAGCCGTCCGCGTAGGCGATGCCGCTGGGCGAGGCGTCGTCGGTGCGCCACTGCGCGACCGGGTCCGCGTAGCCGTCGCGGTGGGCGAGGCCCTCCACGACCGGCCAGCCGTAGTTCTTCCCCGGCTCGATCAGATTGAGCTCGTCCCAGGTGTCCTGCCCGAACTCGGCGGCCCACAGCCTCCCCCGGCTGTCCCAGGCCAGGCCCTGCACATTGCGGTGGCCGTAGGAGTAGACGACGGAGTCCGCCTCCGGATTGCCGTGCACGGGCTCGCCGTCGGGCGTCATCCGCAGGATCTTGCCGCCCAGGGACTTCCTGTCCTGCGACAGTCCCCGTTCGCCGCTCTCGCCCGTGCCCGCGTAGAGCATGCCGTCGGGGCCGAAGGCGATCCGCCCGCCGTTGTGGATGGCGCCGTGCGGGATGCCGCGCAGGATCGTGTCCGGCGCGCCCAGTTGCTCCCCGGCCGGCTTCGCCGGGTCGTAGAGCATGCGCGCGATGCGGTTGTCCGAGTCGGTGGTGAAGTACGCGTACACCAGGTGGTCGGTGGCGAAGTCCCGGGAGACGGCGAGACCGAGCAGGCCGCCCTCGCCTCCCGAGGAGACCCCGGGCACCGTGCCGACGGCGTTCGTGCGGCCGCTGCCCGCGGCCACCCGGACGATGCTTCCGGTGTCGCGGGAGGCCACCAGCAGATCGCCCTCCGCCAGCGCGGCCACGCCCCAAGGGGTCGTGAGCCCGGTGGCGACCGTGCCGGTCACCTCCGCCGTGCCCTTCGCCGGGGCCGAGGGCTCGTCGGTGCCGCCGGAGGCCGGTGCCGACGCGGAGGCGGAGGCGGAGGCGGAGGCCGGGGGAGCCGGGGCGGAACCACCGTCCGGGGAACATCCGGTGGCGAGCAGCGCGGCAGTGGCCAGCGCGGCGGTCACGACGGCGGCGCGGTGTCCCACGCTTCCCTCCCGGGGGTTCTCCGGCTCGGACTCCAAGAACATCACATCCATCACTACACCGCCCGGCCGTTCGCGGTTCCCACCACAGGCCGTGGTCTTCCCCCGTGGCCGACCGGCCCCGTCCGTCCCGGTGACGACCTCAGTCCCAGGAGCCCCGCGCCGGCGGCAGCGCCGCGATCTCCGCGAAGTCCTCCTCGGTCAGCCGCAGTTCCGCGGCCCCGGCGTTCTCCGCCGTCCACCGCTGCTGCTTCGCCCCGGGTATCGGCACGACCTGCCGTCCCTGGGCCAGCACCCAGGCCAGCGCGACCTGCGCGGGCGTCGCGCCGTGCACCTCGGCGACCCTCCGCAGCCCCGCGACGATCGGCTGGTTGGCGGCCATCATCTCGGCGGTGAACCGGGGATGGCGGGCCCGTACGTCGTCGGGCTCGAAGCCCTGGCCGGGGGTGAGCGTGCCCGTCAGGAAGCCGTTGCCGAGCGGCATCGCGGCCATGAAGCCGACCCCGCGCTGCGTGCACCAGGGCAGCAGTTCGGCCAGCGCCTCGGGCGACCACACCGACAGCTCCGCCTGCACGCAGCTCACCGGGAAGACCTGCTGGACGCGGCGCAACTGCCGCAGTGTCTCGTCGTATATACCCGCGCCCGGGCGCCGGGCCGCCCGGGCGCCCACCGCGCACCACCCCAGCGCGCGCACCTTGCCGGCCGCGACCAGTTCCGACATCGCGCCCCACGTCTCCTCGACCGGGACCTCGGGGTCGGCGCGGTGCAACTGGTAGAGGTCGATCACATCGGTCTGCAGCCGGCGCAGCGACGCGTCGCAGGCCCGCTTCACGTACGAGGGGCGGCCGTTGGCCACCAGGTGCTGCTCGCCGACGAGCAGTCCGCACTTGGTGGAGACGAAGACCTCCCGGCGACGCTTCTTCAGCACCCGCCCCAGCAGCAGCTCGTTGGTGAACGGCCCGTACATGTCGGCGGTGTCCAGCAGCGTCGTGCCGTGGTCGACCGCCGCGTGCACGGCCCGCAGTGACGATTCGCCGTCCTGCCGGGACGCCGTGTAGGCCCAGCTCATCGGCATGCATCCCAGGCCGACGGCGCCCACCTCCAGAGCCGCTGATCCGACCGTCCTGCGCTCCACCTGGCTGACCTCCGCTGACCTCTCGCGCCGCCCCACTGTGCCATAGCCTCCTGACCATGGCTGACATCACCCGGAACCACCGCCCCACGGTCTGGCTCCCGATCCCCGCCGAGGAGGTCGAGGGACTCCCCGCCGAACTCGACTACTGCTTCTGGGACGGCGACGAGGAGTTCCCGGCCGACCCCGCCGACGCCGCGTTCTACGTGGTGCCCTACATGAAGGGTCCGGAGGTCGTCGGCCGCCCGCTGCCCCGTATGTCCGGGGTCAGGGTCGTGCAGACCCTCAGCGCGGGCGTCGACCACGTCACGCCGTATCTCCGGCAGCTGCCGCCGGGGGTGCGGCTGTGCAACGCCCGCGGGGTGCACGAGGCCAGCACCGCGGAACTGGCCGTCGCGCTCACCCTGGCGGCCCTGCGCGGCATCCCCCGCTTCGTACGCGGCCAGGACGCCGAGGAATGGCACGCCGGCTTCTACCCGGCCCTCGCCGACAAGCAGGTGCTCATCGTCGGCTACGGATCGATCGGCGCCGCCGTCGAGGACCGGCTCACCCCCTTCGAATGCCATGTCACACGGGTCGCCCGGCTGGCCCGGCGGTCCCCGCGCGGCCCCGTGCACGCCCTGGGGGACCTGCCCAGGCTGCTGCCGCAGGCGGACGTGGTCGTGCTGTCGACCCCGCTCACCCCGGACACCCGCCATCTGGCCGACGCCCGGTTCCTGGCCGGGATGAAGGACGGGGCCCTGCTGGTGAACATCGCCCGCGGCCCCGTGGTCGACACCAAGGCGCTCCTCGCGGAACTGGAGGCGGGCCGTCTGCGAGCGGCACTCGATGTCACCGATCCGGAGCCACTGCCTCCGGGGCACCCGCTGTGGCACGCGCCGGGCGTCCTGGTCAGCCCGCATGTCGGAGGCAGCACCTCCGCCTTCCTGCCCAGGGCGAAAAGGCTGCTCCGCGAGCAACTGCGCCGTTTCGCGGCCGGTGAGGACCTCGCCAACGTCGTCCTGACCACCTGAACACGCCCTGGCACCCGGTGCCTCACGCGTGGGGCAGGACGCTACGCGTGGTCACGCTGTGTAGAGGAACTATGTCCCTGAGTGACTGAACTGGTGTATCGTCCCGCACTGGGGGAACACGACCGGCGTGGCTCGGCGAGTCGCGAACGGGCGTGGGACGACTCAGGACTTGATGGGGGGCGACGGGCGATGCGCGGCCAATGGAGAGAGCATCCGACGCTGGACCACGGCACACCGTGCCGGGGACGTTCACGGTCCCAGGGGACGACACCGTGAGCGCGCCCGGTGCGGTCCTCTCGCAGGCCTCCGCGCCGGGCAGCCGGACCGGCCTGCTGCCCCAGATGCTGCTGGCCGTACTCTGCGGCGGCTACGCCGTCGGGTCGGCCTTCGGCTGGGGCGGCTCCACCGGGCTGGCCCTGGTCATGGGCGACTTCGGGCTCTCCGTGGCGGCACTGGCCGCGGCCGTCTCGTGCCTGGTCTACGTCCGCAGGGCCGCCAACGACCGGTACCGCCCCGCGTGGGCGCTGTTCGCCGTCTCCTCCGCCATGGTGGCGCTCGGCAACGGCATCTGGGGCTGGTACGAGGTCGTGCTGCGGGGCGAAGTGCCGCGCACCTCGGTCGCCGACTTCTGCTTCCTGCTCTTCGCCCCTCCTGCCATCATCGGGCTGCTGGTGCTCGCCAAGCGGCCGGTCACCCGGGCCGGCTGGGTCTGCCTCGGACTGGACGCCTGGCTCATCGGCGGCTCCCTGCTGACCCTCTCCTGGACCCTCGCCCTGGCCCAGACGGCCCTGTGGGAGGGCCACAGCACCGCGCGCATCGCACTGTCCCTGGCGTACCCGCTGCTGGACATCATGCTGGTGAGCATGGTGCTGGCGCTGCACTTCCGGCGGTCCTCGGCCAACCGGGCGGCGGTGAACACCGCCATCGCCTCGCTCGCCCTCACCGTGCTGTGCGACGCGCTGTTCACCTCGCCCCTGCTGCGCGAGCACTACAACTCCGGCCAGATCCTGGACGCCGGATGGTTCGCCGGCAGCATGCTGCTCGCCTACGCCCCCTGGGTCGGCGAGCGCGACACCGCCGAGCGGGTCGCGGCCGAGCGGGGGACCGCCGAACGGGAGCAGGAGCAGGGCCGCCGCATGAGCGGCTCGCTGGCGGCGCTGACCCCGTACCTGGCCGCCGCGGTCTGCGTGCTCGGCATCCTCTACAACGTCATCGACGGCCGGAAGAGCGACCGGGTGGTGCTTCTGACCGGCTGCACCGTCGTGCTCGCCCTGGTGGTGCGGCAGGGCATCATGCTGCTGGACAACATGGCCCTCACCCAGGAGCTGGCCCAGAAGGAGAACCACTTCCGGTCGCTCGTGCAGGGCTCCAGCGACGTCATCATGATCGCCTCGCCGACCGGCGCGCTGCGCTACGTCAGCCCCGCCGCCAAGGGCGTCTACGGCTGCGACCCCGAGGAATGGGTCGGCACCGAGTTCGCCACCCACATCCATCCGGACGACCTGGGACGGGTGGTGCACGAGGTGCGCCGCTTCCTGGCCGCGCACGCGGCCGAGGAACCCGCCACCCGCATCGAGTGCCGCATACGGCACGGAGACGGCAGCTGGCTCAACGTCGAGTCCAGTGTCAATCGCCACCAGGGCGGCCTGATCTTCAACAGCCGCGACGTCACCGAGCGGGTGCGGCTCCAGGCGCAGCTGCAGCACAACGCCTCGCACGACCCGCTCACCGACCTGCCCAACCGGGCCCTGTTCACCGAACGGATCCGCCAGGCGATCGGCGGCCGCCGGGCCGGCGACGGCGACACCGGCACGACGGCGGTGCTCTTCATCGACCTGGACGGCTTCAAGGCGGTCAACGACACCGTCGGCCACCAGGCCGGCGACGAGCTCCTCGTCCAGGCGGCGCGGCGCCTGCAGGACTCCGTGCGCGCCGGCGACACCACCGCACGCCTGGGCGGAGACGAGTTCGCCGCCCTCATCTGCGGCACCAGCGCCGACCCCCATCTGCGCCAGTACCAGGTCCACGAGGTCGCCGACCGGCTCCGTGCCGCCCTCTCCGAGCCCTACCGGGTGGACGGCGCCGAGGTCCGGGTGGCCGCCAGCATCGGCGTGGCCTTCGCCGACCCCGGGGTCAGCCCCGGCGAGCTCCTGCGCAACGCAGACCTGGCGATGTACCGGGCCAAGCAGGCGGGCAAGGGCCGGGTCGAGATGTACGCGCCCGCCATGCAGGCCGAGGTGGTGCGCCGCGCCGAGCTCGCGGGACGGCTGCGCACGGCCCTGCGGGACGGCGAGTTCGCCCTGCTCCACCAGCCCGTGGTCGACCTCGGCACCGGCGAGGTGACGGCGGTCGAGGCGCAGGCCCGCTGGCGGTCCGCCCAGGGCATCCTCTTCACCCCCGCCGAGTTCCTGCGGGTGGCCGAGGACACCGACCGGACCGCGCAGCTGGCCCGCTGGCTGCTGGAGGAGGCGGTCGGCCAGGCCGCGCTGCGCCACGCCGCGGGCAGCCCGGTGCCCGTCGCTGTACGGCTGTCCACCCGGCGCCTGATGCACCGCGAGCTGCCCACCAAGGACGTGGAGGCTCTGCTCGAACGGCACGGGCTGCCGCCGGACTCCCTCCTCCTGCAGGTCGCCGACCAGGACCCGCGGATCTCCCTGGACGAACTGGAGCGGCGGCTGACCGCGCTGAGCCGGCTCGGGGTGCGCATCGCCCTGGAGGGCTTCGGCAGCGGCTACGCGCCCATGGACACGCTGCGGCGGCTCCCCGTCGACGTGCTCAAGCTGGACCGGGGGCTCACCGAGGGCGTCGTGGAGTCCCCGCGGCTGCGGAAGATCACCGCGGGGCTGCTGCGCATCGCCGAGGACCTCGGGATCCGCTCGGTGGCCGAGGGCGTGGACCGCCCGGAGCAGGTGCTGGCCCTGCGCGAGATGAACTGCACCCACGGGCAGGGCATGGCGTTCTCCGGGCCGCTGGACGAGCACCGGCTGCGCTCCTCGCTGACCCGCGGCAGCTATCCCGTGCCCGGCGGGCCGGTCCCGGCGGACAGCACCCGGGTCTCCGTACGCGGCACACGGAAGGCGGACGAGCTACGCTCAAATAATGAGACGCCCGTCCCACCCGCTTGACACTCCCGGCTCGCGAGGAGGAAGGTCAGTCGCATGCGCACCCGAATTCTCGTACTTGGAAAGCGCGTCGGCTGACCCGGGGCCCCTGACCGCCTCGTGGAACGCACCGACGCGCTCCCCTCGCTTGCCTGCCGGCACGAGGGGTTTTTTGTTGCCTGGGATCCAGACATACCGCCCTCTCCACCCTCAAACTCCTGAGAGATGAGAACCAGATGACCGAGCAGGCCACCGGGGCCCACCACCCGCAGCCGCGGGCCCGCGGCGCCGCGCCGCAGCCCACTCCCGCCGAGCGCGTCACGGGCGCCCAGTCCCTCATCCGCTCTCTCGAGGCGGTCGGCGCCGACACCGTGTTCGGTATCCCGGGTGGTGCGATCCTTCCCGCGTACGACCCGCTCATGGACTCCTCGAAGGTGCGCCACGTCCTCGTCCGGCACGAGCAGGGGGCCGGTCACGCCGCCACCGGCTACGCGCAGGCCACGGGCAAGGTCGGCGTCTGTATGGCGACCTCGGGCCCGGGTGCGACCAACCTGGTCACCCCGATCGCGGACGCCCACATGGACTCGGTCCCCATCGTCGCCATCACCGGTCAGGTGGCCTCCAAGGCGATCGGCACCGACGCCTTCCAGGAGGCGGACATCTGCGGCATCACGATGCCGATCACCAAGCACAACTTCCTCGTCACCGACGCGGACGAGATCCCCCGCACCATCGCCGAGGCCTTCCACATCGCGTCCACCGGCCGCCCCGGGCCGGTCCTGGTCGACATCGCCAAGGACGCCCTGCAGTCGCAGACCACGTTCTCCTGGCCGCCCGTCACCGACCTGCCCGGCTACCGCCCGGTCACCAAGCCGCACGCCAAGCAGATCCGCGAGGCCGCCCGGCTCATCAACGAGGCCAAGCGCCCCGTGCTGTACGTCGGCGGCGGCGTCCTCAAGGCCCGTGCCACCGGAGAGCTGCGCATCCTGGCCGAGCTGACCGGGGCCCCGGTCACCACCACCCTGATGGCGCTGGGCGCCTTCCCCGACAGCCACCCCCAGCACGTCGGCATGCCCGGCATGCACGGCTCGGTCTCCGCCGTCGCGGCGCTGCAGAAGGCCGACCTGATCGTCGCCCTCGGTGCCCGCTTCGACGACCGCGTCACCGGCAAGCTCGACTCCTTCGCCCCGTTCGCCAAGATCGTGCACGCCGACATCGACCCGGCCGAGATCTCCAAGAACCGCGTGGCCGACGTGCCGATCGTCGGCGACGCCCGTGAGGTCGTCGCCGACCTGATCGTCGCCGTCCAGGCCGACCACGACGCGGGCCGGCGCGGCGACTACACCGACTGGTGGAAGCTGCTGGGCGGCCTGCGCGACACCTACCCGCTCGGCTACGACCTGCCCGCGAACGGCAGTCTGTCCCCGCAGCAGGTCATCCAGCGTATCGGCGAGCTGGCCCCGGAGGGCACCCTCTTCGCGGCGGGCGTCGGACAGCACCAGATGTGGGCCTCGCAGTTCATCTCCTTCGAGCGGCCCAACACCTGGTTCAACTCCGGCGGCGCCGGGACGATGGGCTACGCCGTCCCCGCCGCCATGGGCGCCAAGGCCGGCCGGCCCGGCACGACCGTGTGGGCGATCGACGGCGACGGCTGCTTCCAGATGACCAACCAGGAGCTGGTCACCTGCGCGCTGAACAACATCCCGATCAAGGTCGCCATCATCAACAACGGCGCCCTCGGCATGGTCCGGCAGTGGCAGTCGCTCTTCTACAACGAGCGCTACTCCAACACCGTCCTGCACGCCGGTGAGACCAACGCGGGCCGCGGCTCCCACCAGGGCGTCAGCGAGACCCCGCCGGTCGGCACCCGCGTCCCGGACTTCGTGAAGCTGTCGGAGGCCATGGGCTGCGTCGGTCTGCGCTGCGAGTCCCCCGACGAGCTGGACGAGATCATCGAGAAGGCCAACGCCATCAACGACCGCCCGGTCGTCGTGGACTTCATCGTCCACGAGGACGCCATGGTGTGGCCGATGGTCGCCGCCGGCACCTCCAACGACGAGATCATGGCCGCCCGCGACGTCCGCCCCGACTTCGGCGACGCCGCGGACGACTGAGGACCGAGAGAGAAGCAGAGGAACGACGCGACATGTCCAAGCACACGCTCTCCGTCCTGGTGGAGAACAAGCCCGGTGTCCTGGCCAGGATCACCGCCCTGTTCTCCCGCCGCGGCTTCAACATCGACTCCCTCGCCGTGGGCACCACCGAGCACGCCGACATCTCCCGCATCACCATCGTGGTGAACGTGATCGAGGACCTCCCGCTGGAGCAGGTCACCAAGCAGCTCAACAAGCTGGTGAACGTCCTGAAGATCGTGGAGCTGGAGCCGTCCGCCGCCGTCCAGCGCGAGCTGGTCCTGGTGAAGGTGCGTGCCGACAACGAGTCCCGGTCCCAGATCGTGGAGATCGTCCAGCTGTTCCGCGCCAAGACCGTGGACGTCTCGCCCGAGGCGGTCACCATCGAGGCCACCGGCGGCGCCGACAAGCTCGAGGCCATGCTGAAGATGCTGGAGCCCTTCGGCATCAAGGAACTCGTCCAGTCCGGCACGATCGCGATCGGCCGGGGTGCACGCTCGATCACCGACCGCTCTCTGCGCGCCCTCGACCGGACCGCATAGCGAGACCGCCAGACTTGATCCCGGCCCGCGGACGTAGTGTGTGGGCAACCCCCCAGATCCCCAAGGAGAGACCCGAAGTGGCCGAGCTGTTCTACGACGACGACGCCGACCTGTCCATCATCCAGGGCCGCAAGGTCGCGGTCATCGGCTACGGGAGCCAGGGGCACGCGCACGCGCTGTCGCTGCGCGACTCGGGTGTCGACGTGCGCGTCGGCCTGCACGAGGGCTCCAAGTCCAAGGCGAAGGCCGAGGAGCAGGGTCTCCGCGTGGTCACCCCCGCCGAGGCCGCGGCCGAGGCCGACGTCATCATGATCCTGGTCCCGGACCCGATCCAGGCGCGGGTCTACGAGGAGTCCGTCAAGGACAACCTGAAGGACGGCGACGCGCTGTTCTTCGGACACGGCCTGAACATCCGCTACGGCTTCATCAAGCCCCCGGCCGGCGTCGACGTGTGCATGGTCGCCCCCAAGGGCCCGGGCCACCTGGTGCGCCGTCAGTACGAGGAGGGGCGCGGCGTCCCGTGCATCGCGGCCGTCGAGCAGGACTCGACCGGGAACGGCTTCGCGCTCGCGCTGTCCTACGCCAAGGCCATCGGCGGCACCCGTGCGGGTGTCATCAAGACGACCTTCACCGAGGAGACCGAGACCGACCTGTTCGGTGAGCAGGCGGTGCTCTGCGGTGGTACGGCGGCGCTGGTCAAGGCCGGTTTCGAGACCCTGACCGAGGCCGGCTACCAGCCGGAGATCGCGTACTTCGAGTGCCTGCACGAGCTGAAGCTCATCGTGGACCTCATGTACGAGGGCGGTCTGGAGAAGATGCGCTGGTCCATCTCCGAGACCGCCGAGTGGGGCGACTACGTCACCGGTCCCCGCATCATCACCGACGCCACCAAGGCCGAGATGAAGAAGGTCCTCGCGGAGATCCAGGACGGCTCCTTCGCCAACAACTGGATCGCCGAGTACAACGCCGGCCTGCCGAGGTACAACGAGTACAAGAAGGCCGACGAGAACCACCTGCTGGAGACCACCGGCAAGAAGCTGCGCAAGCTCATGAGCTGGGTGGACGAGGAGGCGTAAGTCCTCCGCACCGCGGTCTGCACGGTCCCGGGGGCGCCGCGCCCCCGGGACCTGCCGCTTTGGCCACGCCGTACACCCTCGTGCGGGTGATCCTTCCACGTTGGCGCAGGATGCCGGGCCCGCCGCCGATACACTCCACTAACAAGCGCGTCAGGCTCACAGCGTCGTGCGTCTTCCACGCGGCATGCCATCCCTCTCCACCGCCTTCGGCCGTCGGGACGCGGCCGTAGACCAGGGACTAGTGAGGACTCACGTGAGCAACCCCGTCGTACTCATCGCTGAAGAGCTGTCGCCTGCCACCGTCGACGCCCTCGGTCCGGACTTCGAGATCCGTCACTGCAACGGCGCCGACCGAGCCGAACTCCTGAGCGCGATCACCGATGTCGACGCCATCCTGATCCGCAGCGCCACCAAGGTCGACGCCGAGGCCGTCGCCGCCGCCTCCAAGCTGAAGGTCGTGGCCCGCGCGGGCGTCGGCCTGGACAACGTGGACGTCTCCGCCGCCACCAAGGCCGGCGTCATGGTGGTCAACGCCCCGACCTCCAACATCGTCACCGCCGCCGAACTCGCCTGCGGTCTGCTGATCTCCGTCGCCCGCAACATCGCCCCGGCGAACGCGGCGCTGAAGCAGGGCGAGTGGAAGCGCAACAAGTACACCGGCGTCGAGCTCGCCGAGAAGACCCTCGGCGTGGTCGGCCTCGGCCGCATCGGCGCCCTGGTGGCCCAGCGCATGTCGGCCTTCGGGATGAAGATCGTCGCGTACGACCCCTACATCCAGCCCGCGCGCGCCGCCCAGATGGGTGTGAAGATCCTCAGCCTCGACGAGCTGCTGCAGGTCTCCGACTTCATCACGGTGCACCTCCCCAAGACCCCGGAGACGGTCGGCCTCATCGGCGAGGAGGCGCTGCGCAAGGTCAAGCCGCACGTCCGCATCGTCAACGCCGCGCGCGGCGGCATCGTGGACGAGGAGGCGCTGTTCGCCGCGCTCAAGGAGGGACGGGTCGGCGGCGCGGGCGTGGACGTGTACGCCAAGGAGCCCTGCACGGACTCCCCGCTCTTCCAGTTCGACAACGTGGTGGCCACCCCGCACCTGGGCGCCTCCACGGACGAGGCCCAGGAGAAGGCGGGCATCTCCGTCGCCCGTTCGGTGCGCCTCGCCCTCGCCGGTGAGCTGGTGCCGGACGCGGTCAACGTCCAGGGCGGGGTCATCGCCGAGGACGTCCGCCCCGGCCTGCCGCTCGCCGAGAAGCTCGGGCGGATCTTCACCGCCCTCGCGGGCGAGGTGGCGGTCCGCCTCGACGTGGAGGTACGCGGCGAGATCACCCAGCACGACGTGAAGGTGCTGGAGCTCTCCGCCCTCAAGGGCGTCTTCGAGGACGTCGTCGACGAGACCGTCAGCTACGTCAACGCCCCGCTCTTCGCGCAGGAGCGCGGCGTCGAGGTCCGCCTCACCACCAGCAGCGAGTCGCCCGACCACCGCAACCTGGTCACCGTGCGCGGCACCCTCTCGGACGGCACCGAGGTGTCCGTCTCCGGCACGCTGGCGGGTCCCAAGCACATCCAGAAGATCGTCGCCGTCGGCGACGACGACGTGGACCTGGTCTTCGCGGAGCACATGGGCTTCCTGCGCTACATCGACCGCCCCGGTGTCGTCGGCACCGTCGGCCGCATCCTGGGCGACGCCGGCATCAACATCGCGGGCATGCAGGTCGCGCGTGACCAGGCCGGCGGCGAGGCGCTGGTCGCGCTCACCGTCGACACCGCCATCCCCGCCCCGGTGCTGGCCGAGATCGCCGAGGAGATCGGCGCGACCTCGGCCCGCGCGGTCAATCTCGAGGGCTGACGGCCGGTTCGCTCCGCTGGGGGCGGCCGACCCGGGCGATCCGGGTCGGCCGCCCCTTCGCCGTCAGCGTCGCCGTCGCGGGGGAGCCGGGCCGGAAGCGCAGCGCCACCGCCGCGAGGAAGACCAGGCCCAGCACGGGGTACGGAGAGGCGAAGGGCTGCAGCCACCACGCCAGGTGCAGATCCAGGTCACCGGCCTTAGGCACGATCCACAGGGTGCGCGCCAGGAAGACCACCGCCGCCACCCGCAGCGCCCAGCGCGGCGCCTCGGCGGCGAGCAGGATCAGCATCGGCACGCACCACACCCAGTGGTGCGACCAGCTGATCGGCGTGATGAGCAGCGCCGTCACCGCGCAGCACACCACGCCCCAGGCCTCCCGGCCCAGCCGGCCCATCCGCACCGAGACCGCGAGCCCCGCGCAGGCCACCACGAGCGCGGCGACCGCCCACACCGCACCGGGGTGGGCGGTGTGCAGCACTCGGGCGGCGAAGCCCTGCAGCGACTGGTTGTCGACGATCCAGACCTTGCCGATGCGGTTGGTGTCGAAGAGGCAGCGGGTCCAGTAGTCGACCGTCGCGCCGGGCAGCGCGAGCGCCCCCAGCAGTGTGGTCCCGGCGAACCCGGCGGCGGCGACCGCGGCTTCCTTCCGCCGGCCGGTCAGCAGCAGGTAGACGGCGAAGATCGCGGGGGTGAGCTTGATACCCGCCGCCACGCCGATCGCGATGCCCTTGCCGCGTGCGCCGTCCGGCCTGCTCAGGTCCCACAGCACCAGCACCGCGAGCAGCAGGTTGATCTGGCCGTAGAGCATCGTCTGGAAGACGGGCTCCAGCCACAGCCCGAGGGCCATGGCCAGGAGCACCACCACCCAGCGCGAACCGCGGGCGCGCGGCCATCCCGTCGCCCGGCAGGACAGGTATGCGAGCAGCCCGAGCAGCAGCAGGTTGCCGCCCATGAAGGCCAGCTTCAGCAGCGGTACGGGCAGCCACGTCGTCGGCACGAACAGCAGCGCGGCGAACGGCGGGTAGGTCGCCGGGAGGTTCCACTCGGTGACGGTGAAGCCGTACAGGTCGCTGCCGTCGACGGCGGCCGCGCCCTCGGCGCGGTAGACCTGCATGTCGGCCATGGGCACGGGCATCGACAGGCACAGCGCGGTGAAGGCGGCCAGCGACACGACGAGCAGCAGCCCGGCGAGGAGCAGTCGGCGGTCGGCGCGGGGTCTGCCGGGGACGGTCGGCGGCGTCCTCCACAGCGCTGGGCGTTCGCGTCCGTGGGCGTCCGTGGAATGAGTCACCGGCTCCCGATCCCCTTGTTTCGCCATCCGCGGTGTCCGCGCCGGACGCGCGGTTCGCCCACGTCCTACGCGTGTCGATCAAGCCCCCCTGGGCCCTGTCGGCCCGAGCCTCGCGTCACGTTACTTGTGCCCCCTCGGGTCGGCAACAGTCCCTTCAGTCCCCGAGCCCGGCCGTCTTGAGGGCTATGTGGAGCAACAGCCGGTCCTCCCCGTCGTCCAGGTCGAGGCCGGTCAGCCGCTCGATGCGGGACAGCCGGTAGTAGAGCGTCTGCCGGTGTATCCGTAGCTCAGCGGCGGCGCGCCCGGCCTGTCCCGCACGGTCGAGGTACACCTCGGCGGTATGTGCGAGGTCGGAGTGCGAGGGGTCGAGCAGTGGACGCACCGCCGGATCCACCGCCCCGGCGGGCAGCGCGGCCAGCATCCGGTAGGGGCCGATGGCGTCCCACTCCGCGGTGCGACCGAGCCGCGGCTGGGCGCGGGCGGCGCGGGCCGCGGAGACGGCCTCGTGCCATGCCGCGGGCAGTTCCGCGAGCCCCTGGCGGGGGGTGCTGATCCCGGCCCGCGCGCTCGGCTCCACCGCCCTGCCGTTGCCCTCCATCAGCCGTGCGGCCGCGGTGAGCGCCGGCCCCGACGTCGTCGCCGAGCGCAGCCGTACCAGGGCGGCGAGCGCCGCGACCGGGGGCTCCCGGTGCGTGTCGATCGTGCTTTCCTGTGGCGGCACCACGCACAGCGCGGCGGCGCCCGGCACGCTGCGCGGTCCCGGCGCGTCGCCGTCCTCGCCGCCCGGCCAGGGCAGGACGCACACCATCGCGTGGGCCTCGTCCGCGTCCGGGCCGAGTGCCGCCCGCAGCGCCTCACGGGCGGCCGTTCGGCCGGGCCCGGGGGCGGAGCCGAGGAGGTCGCCCAGCGCGCGGCCGGCGTCGGCGCCCGCGCGGGACTCGGCGGCCAGCAGCGCGCCGATACGGGCGGCGACCGCCATGGCGGCGGCCAGCTGGGCGTCGGTGTGCCCGCTGGTGTCCAGCAGCCACACGTAACCGTGCACGACGCCGCCGTGCCGCACCGGCAGGCACAGGCGGGGCCGGAAGACCCCGGCGTCGGGCGCGGCCGGGATGCGGACCGGGGCCGTGGCGCGGGCGATGCCGAAGCGCTCGAACCAGGAGCGGACCTCGGCGGTGGAGCGGCGGGTGAGGATCGACCGGGTGCGCACCGGGTCCATGGCGCCGTCGTCGTCGCTGTCGTGCGCGCCGAAGGCGATCAGCCGGAAGTCGCGGTCCTCCAGGGTCGCCGGGGCGCCGAGCAGCGCCGAGACCTCGTCGACAAGCTCCTGGTAGTCACCACGCACGCCGCCATTCTCCCTCATACATCTGTATGAGCGATGCCGATCGGATGCGTGACAGCTGTCGATGGCGGGCGGGGTAGGTGAATCCTAGATTTCACGGCGACGCTGCCTGCCCCCTGGGCAGCCCTTCAACCAGGAGGAGACCGTGCTCGGTCCCGTGCTGCTCGCCGCCTCGCGCAGCGACCGTATGCGCCGCGTCGTCGCGGGCGCGCCGATCACCCGCCCCGTGGTGAACCGCTTCATCGCGGGTGACGAGCTGGCGCCCGCCATGGACACCGTGCGGTCGCTGACCGCCTCCGGCCTGGAGGTCACGCTCGACCACCTGGGTGAGGACGTCACCGACAAGGCGACCGCGCTCGCCACCCGCGACGCCTACCTGCGGCTGCTGGAGGCACTGAAGGCCGAGGGCCTGGGCACCCGCGCCGAGGTCTCCGTCAAGCTGTCGGCCTTCGGGCAGGCCCTGCCGGCCGGCGGCCACGACATCGCGCTGGAGAACGTCCGTCCCGTCGCCGACCTGGCGAGCGAGATCGGCACCACGGTCACGCTCGACATGGAGGACCACACCACGGTCGACTCCACCCTCGCGATCCTCGACGACCTGCGCCTGCGTCACCCCGGCACCGGCGCCGTCCTGCAGTCGTACCTCTTCCGCACCGAGGAGGACGCCCGCAACCTCGCCGTCGCCGGCTCCCGCGTGCGCCTGGTCAAGGGCGCCTACAAGGAGCCCGCCAATGTGGCCCACCAGGACAAGGCCGAGGTCGACCGCGCCTATGTGCGCTGCCTGAAGATCCTGATGGCGGGCGAGGGCTACCCGATGATCGGGTCCCACGACCCGCGGCTGATCTCCATCGGCCAGGAGCTCGCCCACCGCCACGGCCGCAAGCAGGGCTCGTACGAGTTCCAGATGCTGTACGGCATCCGCACCGCCGAGCAGCGGCGGCTGGCCGAAGAGGGCGAGCGCATGCGCATCTACGTCCCGTACGGCGCAGACTGGTACGGGTACTTCATGCGGCGTCTCGCGGAGCGGCCGGCGAACCTGGCCTTCTTCCTGCGGTCCTTCCTCCCCACCCGCTGACCACGACCCCACAAGGACACAAGGAGATGTCTTCCATGGACGCTGTGACCCAGGTCCCCGCCCCGGTGAACGAGCCGGTGCACTCCTACGCCCCGGGGAGCCCGGAGCGGGCCCGGCTGGAGGCGAAGCTGAAGGAGCTGGCCGGGAACCCCGTCGAGCTGCCGATGACCATCGGCGGCGTGCGGCGGATGGGCGGCGGCGAGCGCTTCGACGTCGTACAGCCGCACAACCACGGCGCCCGCCTGGGCACCTACGCCAACGCCACCCAGGACGACGCCCGCGACGCCGTCGAGGCCGCACTGGCCGCCGCCCCGGCCTGGCGCGCCATGTCCTTCGACGACCGCGCCGCCATCATCCTGCGCGCCGCCGACCTGCTGGCCGGCCCCTGGCGCGAGACGATCGCCGCCTCGACGATGCTCGGCCAGTCCAAGACCGCGCAGCAGGCCGAGATCGACAGCCCCTGCGAGCTGGTCGACTTCTGGCGCTTCAACGTGCACTTCGCCCGGCAGATCCTGGCCGAGCAGCCGATCGCCAACTCCCCGGGTGTGTGGAACCGCCTCGACCACCGCCCGCTCGAGGGCTTCGTCTACGCGATCACGCCCTTCAACTTCACCGCGATCGCCGGCAACCTGCCGACCGCTCCGGCCCTGATGGGCAACGCCGTGGTGTGGAAGCCGTCCCCGACCCAGACGCACGCCGCCGTGCTGCTGATGGAGCTGCTGGAGGAGGCCGGGCTGCCCAAGGGCGTCATCAACCTGGTCACCGGCGACGGCATCGCCGTCTCCGAGGTCGCCCTGGAGCACCCGGACCTGGCCGGCATCCACTTCACCGGTTCCACCCGGACCTTCCAGCACCTGTGGAAGACGGTCGGCAACAACATCGACAAGTACCGCTCCTACCCGCGGATCGTCGGCGAGACCGGCGGCAAGGACTTCGTCGTCGCCCACCCGTCGGCCGACCCGGCGGTGCTGAAGACCGCGCTGACCCGCGGCGCCTTCGAGTACCAGGGCCAGAAGTGCTCCGCGACCTCCCGCGCCTACATCCCGCGCTCGCTGTGGGAGAACGGCTTCAAGGAGGAGTTCGCGGCGGAGGTCGACGGCCTCACCATGGGTGACGTCACCGACCTGTCGAACTTCATCGGCGCGGTGATCGACGAGCGCGCCTTCGCGAAGAACAAGGCCGCCATCGACCGCGCCAAGGCCGACCCGACCGTCGAGGTCGTCGCCGGCGGCACCTACGACGACGGCGTCGGCTACTTCGTCCGGCCGACCGTGCTGGTCTCCTCCGACCCGGAGAACGAGATCTTCCGCGAGGAGTACTTCGGCCCGGTCCTCGGCGTCCACGTCTACGACGACGCCGACGAGGGCGCCTTCGAGGCGATGCTCACCCAGATGGAATCGGTCGCCGCGTACGCGCTGACCGGCTCGATCGTCTCCCGTGACCGCGCCGCCGTCGCGCACGTCATGGACAGGCTGCGCTTCGCCGCGGGCAACTTCTACATCAACGACAAGTCCACCGGCGCCGTGGTCGGCCAGCAGCCGTTCGGCGGCGGTCGTGCCTCCGGCACCAACGACAAGGCGGGTGCCGCGCAGAACCTCCTGCGCTGGACGTCGACGCGGTCGATCAAGGAGGCCCTGGTGCCCCCCACCGACTACCGCTACCCGCACATGGGCTGACCTCCGCGTCACCCGGACGAGCCCGCAAGGGGCAGGGCCCGGTACCCCCGATTCCGTGGGGTGCCGGGCCTTCGCCGTCTCAGATAGTAGGAAGTCCGAGTAATTGTGGAGACAGATCGGCCGAGCTGTCCTAGCTTTGTAGAAGCCGAACGTCTCGCTCCACCAGCGACCGGCGGACAGCCGCGCACCTCTGGCAGGTCACCCCCTGCAGCGCCGCTCCCCGCCCCGTTCTATGGCGACACAACCCTCCTCTTCTTCTCCGGGAGCTGTTCACCATGGACGAGACCGCCCGCAAGAACGCCGCCGAAGCCCTCCAGCGCGCCCTGGACCGCCGTGACAACGGCGGCTCGACGGGCCACGAGCCGCGATGAGCGGCCCCCTCGTGCCCCGCCGGATCAGCCGTCTGCGGCGCCTGGCCTACCTGGCCGTGCGCGCGATGGTGAAGTGATCGATCCGTCTGCCGTTCTCGGCGAGTGCCGAGACGACCAGCCGTGCCGTCCTGCCGTCCTGCCGGACGGCGCGGGCCGCGACTCCACGGACAGGAACGAGTGGCCCGGGCCCGTGTAGCGGACGCGTGACCATTCCACGGTCTCCGTGGCCTTGTGGGCACCCTTCACCCAGCGATGGGTGTCCATGCTGTCCAGGTCCTTGACGTGCCCTTCGTGGCTTCCGGCACGGGGAAGGCGTACAGGGTCTTCCCCGCGCCGCCCGCCGTGACGTGGACGGTGCCGTCCCACTCGGGGTCCGTGGTCGCCCCGACGGGGACGGCCCTGCCGACGGCGTCGCGGCGCACCGCATCGGTGCGCTGCCGGCGAGGTGCTCGTCGATGCCCATCCGTGGAGTGTCCGTGGACAGGGAATTCACCTCCGCCGCCAACTCGGCACGGTCAGACGGGTCAACAGCGCCCGGCGGGCACGCACCACGTCCGCCATGCGGACATCACGTGTCATTCCCTGGACGGGAGAGTAGGGTTCTCGCCATGTCTCGCAGCATCAGTCTCGCAGTGATCCCCGGTGACGGAATCGGCCAGGAAGTGGTGGCAGAGGGCCTGAAGGTCCTGTCCGCCGTCCTTCCGCAGGACGTGAAGCTGGAGACCAAGGAGTACAGCCTCGGCGCCAAGCGCTGGCACGAGACCGGCGAGACCCTGCCGGACGCGGAGCTGGAGCAGCTCAAGGCGCACGACGCCATCCTGCTGGGCGCGGTCGGCGACCCTTCGGTGCCCTCCGGCGTCCTGGAGCGCGGCCTGCTGCTGAAGCTCCGTTTCGCCTTCGACCACCACGTCAACCTGCGGCCCTCCCGGCTCTTCCCGGGAGTGAAGGGTCCGCTGGCCGGTGAGCCGGACATCGACTTCGTCGTCGTCCGCGAGGGCACCGAGGGCCCCTACGTCGGCAACGGCGGTTCCCTGCGCACCGGTACGCCGCACGAGGTGGCCACCGAGGTCAGCCTCAACACGGCGTTCGGCATCGAGCGCGTGGTGCGCGACGCCTACGCCCGCGCCCAGGCGCGCCCCCGCAGGAAGCTGACGCTGGTCCACAAGAACAACGTCCTCGTGCACGCGGGCCACCTGTGGAAGAACATCTTCGACAGGGTCGGCGAGGAGTACCCCGAGGTCGCCACCGACTACCTGCACGTGGACGCGGCGACGATCTTCTTCGTCACCCAGCCCGAGCGCTTCGACGTGATCGTCACCGACAACCTCTTCGGTGACATCCTCACCGACCTGGCCGCCGCCGTGACCGGTGGCATCGGCCTCGCCGCCAGCGGCAACATCAACCCGGGCGGCGAGTTCCCGTCGATGTTCGAGCCGGTGCACGGCTCCGCCCCGGACATCGCCGGCCAGGGCAAGGCCGATCCCACCGCCACCGTGCTCTCGGTCGGCATGCTGCTGCGGCACCTCGGGTACACCGCCGAGGCCGAGCGGATCGAGGCCGCGGTCGCCGCGGACCTCGCCGAGCGTTCCGCGACACGCAGCACCTCCGAGATCGGCGACGCGCTCGCCGCGCGAGTAGCCGGCTGACCGCCGGGCAAGCCTCCGCCAGTCGGCCCGGCCGGTCAGCGACCGCACCACGACTGACCTCCACCTCCCGGGCCGCGCATGTATGTCCTCGGCCCCACCGCTGCGATAATCGGCGGTGGGGCCGCTGTGCGAGGGGAAACTCGGACGTCCTAGCAGCTGAGGACGTCGGGTGCGGTCCGCCCTGACCCTGACGCGAAGGACACCACACATGACGACGCCCACGATCGAGCTCAAGCCCTCCTCGCACCCGCTGCCCCACGCGCAGCGCGAGGCGATCCTCGCCAGCCCCGGCTTCGGCCGCCACTTCACCGACCACATGGTGACGATCCGGTGGACCGAGGGCCGCGGCTGGCACGACGCGGAGCTCGTGCCGTACGCGCCGCTCTCCATCGACCCCGCGAACATGACGCTGCACTACGCGCAGACGATCTTCGAGGGGCTCAAGGCCTACCGTCAGCCCGACGGGTCCGTCGCCACCTTCCGTCCCGAGGCCAACGCCGAGCGCTTCCAGGCCTCCGCCCGCCGCCTGGCCATGCCTGAGCTGCCCGTCGAGACCTTCATCGCCGCCGTCGACGCGCTCGTCAGCCAGGACAAGGAGTGGGTGCCCAGCCAGGGCGAGCAGTCCCTCTACCTGCGTCCGTTCATGTTCGCCACCGAGGTCGGCCTCGGCGTCAAGCCGGCCAACGAGTACCTGTTCATGGTCATCGCCTCCCCGGCGGGTGCCTACTTCCCCAGTGGCGTCAAGCCCGTCTCCGTCTGGCTCTCCGAGGAGTACGTCCGTGCCGCGCCCGGCGGCACCGGCGCCGCGAAGGCCGGCGGTAACTACGCCGCGTCCCTCGTCGCGCAGGCCCAGGCCATCGAGCACGGCTGCGACCAGGTCGTGTGGCTCGACGCGATCGAGCGCCGCTGGATCGAGGAGATGGGCGGCATGAACCTGTACTTCGTGTACGGGGACAGGATCGTCACCCCCGAGCTCACCGGCTCCCTCCTCCCCGGCATCACCCGCGCATCGCTGCTGCGCATCGCCGCCGACCTCGGCTACGAGGTCGGCGAGGGCCGTATCTCCGTGGACGACTGGAAGAACGGCAACGCGGACGGATCGCTGACCGAGGTCTTCGCCTGCGGCACCGCGGCGGTCATCACGCCGGTCGGTTCGGTGAAGTCCACCCGCGCGGACTGGACCGTCGGCGACGGCCGGTCCGGCGAGGTCACCATGAAACTGCGCAAGGCGCTGCTCGACATCCAGACCGGTCAGTCCCCCGACACCCACGGCTGGATGCACCCCCTGGGCGGCTGACCGCCCGCGGTCCCCGTACGGCGCCGCCCGGGGCAGGGCCCGGGCGGCGCCGCACCCCTGCCCGCGCGACGGCCGGGCCGGGCGGGGAGCGGACCGTCTCACACGGTGACGGCGATCCGTTCCGGAGTCCGCGCCGGCGGCACGGGGTGCGGACGGCCCGCGTGGAGCACCAGGTACACCGCGGCCGTGGCGCCGCCCGATATCAGGAAGCTGAGGTCGATCCCTCCGGTCACGGGCAGCAGGGGCCCGCTGTACGCCGGGGTGTCGACGCAGGGCAGCCCGATGCCCGACCCCGCCGCCCAGGCGACCGCGGCCTGCACGTTCCAGCCGCCGCGGTACCAGTACGGACCGCCGCGGCCGCCCCGGAAGACCCGCGGCTGGGAGAAGCGGCGCGGCGATATGGAGCGCGTGCAGTCGCCCAGCAGGGTGATGAACGCGATCGCCCGCTCAGGCCCGCCGAGACCGTGGCGAGCAGCCAGGTCGGCCAGAAGCCGCCGAGCAGGTACTCCGTGCCGGCGGGCGCGGCCGTGGTGAAGTCCCCCGCGTACGCGACGACCCCGATCACCAGCAGCGCCGTCAGCCCTACGGACAGGGCGCGGCTGAGTCGCAGCAGCATCCGGTAGCCGAAGACCGCGGACGTGGCGGTGCAGGCCGCGAGCAGGGCGTGGACCACGGCGTGGCTCCGGCCGCCGGCCGTGAGCCCGACGAGCCGGTCGAGGCAGCCGACGACGGCGTCGCCGCCGAACCAGAGGGTCAGCGCGGTGCAGCCCAGCGACAGCAGCAGCCCGATGACCGAGCCGAGCAGCCTGCCGCGCACGCCGACGTGCACGCCGCCGCTCGTGGACAGGTTGGTGGCCGTACGCAGCGAGACCAGCGCGAGCGGGGCGAACCAGCACCGTGCCGGCCACGGTGCCCACGAGCAGGGAGGTGAAGGAGGCCCACCGGCCGAGACCGAACGAGACGGGGAGCCGGCCGAAGACGATCACGCCCAGCGCGAGGTCGGAGCCCAGCACGGTGTCCACTCCGCGTTGTTCGATCTGCATGGCGGGCTCCCTTGCCGTGCCGGGAAAGTTAGAACGCCACTCAATTTCATCTGGCAGCGTTCCGACACCAATACTTCCCATGAGTGGCTTTCAGGTTTAGAGTGATGCTCAAATCGTTGATCGATGTGGGAGGCCGATGTGGGAGGTGTCGAGACGTGAGGCTCACCCCGACCGAGCGCGACCGGCTGCTGCTGTTCGGCGCCGCGGAGCTGGCCCGGGCGCGCCGGGCGCGCGGGCTGCGGCTGAACGTCCCCGAGGCCACCGCACTGATCGCCGACGCGGTCTGCGAGGCCGCGCGGGACGGCGCGCGCCTCGCGGAGGCCGTCGAGGCCGGCCGTGCCGTGCTCGGTCCCGAGGACGTGCTGCCCGGCGTGGCGGACGTCGTCACCGAGGTCCACGTGGAGGCCGTCTTCGACGACGGCTCGCGGCTGGCCGTCGTCCCGGACCCGATCGGCGGGGGCTCGCTGGGGCCGCAGGCCCCCGGCGCCGTGCTGCCCGGCCCGGCTCTCCCCGAGCGGTCCCCGGAGGCGGTGGTGGCCGTGCGCAACACCGCCTCCGTACCGGTGAGCGTGACCTCGCACTTCCACTTCTTCGAGGCCAACCCCCGGCTGGACTTCGACCGTTCGGCGGCGTACGGCATGCGCCTGAACGTCCCGGCAGGCTCCTCCGTGCGCTTCGGGCCGGGGGAGGAGCGGGAGGTCGGGCTCGTCCCGATCGGTGGCGACCGCGTGGTGATCGGTTTCGCCGGGCTCGTCGACGGCCCGCTCGACGCGCCCGGCGCGAAGGCGGAGGCACTGCGGCGGGCCGCCGCCTGCGGATACCTGGGAGCGCGGCGATGAGCATCGACCCCTACGAGTACGCCGCCGTGCACGGACCGCGTGCCGGGGACCGGGTCAGGCTGGGGGACTCGGGCCTGGTGGTCCGCGTCGAGTCGGACTCCCAGCGGCCCGGGGACGAGTTCCTCGCCGGATTCGGCAAGACCGCCCGCGACGGGCTGGCGCTCAAGGCCGCCGCCGTCCGCGAGACCTGCGACGTGGTGATCAGCAACGTACTGGTCATCGACGCGGCCGTCGGCATCCGCAAGGTGTCCGTCGGCATCCGCGAGGGCCGCATCCACGCCATCGGCCGGGCAGGCAACCCCGACACCCTCGACGGGGTGGACGTGGTGGTCGGCACGGGCACCTCCATCGTGTCCGGCGAGGGGCTGATCGCCACCGCCGGAGCCGTGGACACCCATGTCCACCTGCTGTCCCCGCGCATCATGGAGGCCTCGCTCGCCTCCGGGGTCACGACGATCATCGGTCAGGAGTTCGGGCCTGTCTGGGGCGTCGGCGTCAACTCGCCCTGGGCGCTGCGCCACGCGTTCAACGCCTTCGACGCCTGGCCCGTCAACATCGGCTTCCTCGGGCGCGGTTCGTCCTCCGACCCGGCGCCGCTGGTCGAGGCGCTCGCCGAGGGCGGGGCGTGCGGCTTCAAGGTCCACGAGGACATGGGCGCCCACACCCGCGCCCTGGACACCGCGCTGCGCGTCGCCGAGGAGCACGACGTCCAGGTCGCCCTGCACAGCGACGGCCTGAACGAGTGCCTGTCCGTGGAGGACACCCTGCGCGTGCTGGACGGCCGTACGATCCACGCCTTCCACATCGAGGGCTGCGGCGGCGGGCACGTGCCCAACGTTTTGAAGATGGCGGGCGTGCCCAACGTCATCGGCTCCTCGACCAACCCCACCCTGCCCTTCGGCCGGGACGCGGTCGGCGAGCACTACGGGATGATCGTCTCCGTCCACGACCTCAAGCCCGACCTGCCGGGCGACGCGGCCATGGCCCGCGACCGCATCCGTGCCGGCACGATGGGCGCCGAGGACGTACTGCACGACCTGGGCGCGATCGGCATCACCTCCTCCGACGCCCAGGGCATGGGCCGCGCCGGCGAGACCGTGCGCCGCACCTTCGCCATGGCCGGGAAGATGAAGGCCGAGCGCGGTCCCCTGGAGGGCGACGGCCCCGACGACGACAACACCCGCGTGCTGCGCTACGTCGCCAAGCTCACCATCAACCCGGCGATCGCCCACGGCCTCGCCCACGAGATCGGCTCGATCGAGGTCGGCAAGCTCGCCGACATCGTGCTGTGGCGGCCGCAGTACTTCGGCGCCAAGCCGCAGATGGTGCTCAAGTCCGGCTTCCCCGCGTACGGGGTCACCGGCGACCCCAACGCCGCCACCGACACCTGCGAACCGCTCGTCCTCGGCCCGCTGTTCGGGGCCCACGGCGCCACCGCCGCCGACCTGTCCGTGGCGTTCGTTGCCCGCCCCGCACTGGAACTGGAGCACGACCGGATGCCCACCCGGCGCCGTCGGGTCGCCGTGCGCGGCACCCGCGGCATCGGTCCGGCCGACCTCGTCCTCAACTCCCGTACCGGGCAGGTGGACGTGGAGGGCACGACGGGCCTGGTGACCCTCGACGGCGACCCGCTGCGCTCCGAGCCCGCGGAGCAGGTGTCGCTCAGCCGTCTCTACTTCTTGTGACAAGGACCAGCGCCATGCCCAGCACCCCCGCCGCCGACGGCTACACCATGCCGCCCGAGTGGGCCCCGCACACCCGTACCTGGATGGCGTGGCCGTCGCCCAGCGTCACCTTCGACGGCGCGGACGACCTCGCCGAGTCCCGCACCGCCTGGGCCGCGGTGGCCCTGACAGTGGCCCGCTTCGAGCCGGTGACCGTCGTGGCCCGGCCCGAGGACGCGGCGGGCGCCCGGGAGCTGCTCGGCTCCGGCGGCGCGGACGTCACGGTCGCCGAGGCGCCGCTGAACGACGCCTGGATGCGTGACATGGGCCCGACCTTCCTGACCGGCGGCGGCCGCCTCGCGGCCGCCGACTGGACGTTCAACGGCTGGGGCGCCCAGGAATGGGCGGCCTGGGGGCACGACGCGGAGATCGGCGCCTTCGTCGCCGGGCGGGCCGGCGCCGCCCGCTACGCCACGTCCTTCGTCAACGAGGGCGGCGGCATCCATGTCGACGGCGAGGGCACCGTGCTGCTCACCGAGACCGTGCAGCTCGACCCGGGCCGCAACCCGGGCTGGACGAGGGAGCGGGCGGAGGCCGAGGTCCACGCCTTCCTCGGCACCCGAAAGGCGATCTGGCTGCCCCGCGGTCTCACCGCCGACTACGGGCGCTTCGGCACCCGCGGGCACGTCGACATCGTGGCGGCCTTCGTCCGTCCCGGCGTGGTCGCCGTCCACAGCCAGCAGGACCCGGCCCACCCCGACCACGCCGTCTCCCGGGAGGTCGCGTCCCTGCTGCGGGCCGCCACCGACGCCCGGGGCCGGGCGCTGGAGGTCGTGGAGCTGCCGGCGCCGCAGGTCCGGGAGGTGGACGGCGAGCTGGTCGACCACTCCTACGTCAACCACTACCTCTGCAACGGCGCCGTGGTCCTGTGCGCCTTCGACGACCCCGCCGACGAGGTCAACAAGGCGGTCTTCGAGCGGCTCTTCCCGGACCGGGAAGTGGTGCTGGTGGACGCTCGTACGATCTTCGCCCACGGTGGTGGTATTCATTGCATCACCCAGCAGCAGCCCCAGGTGTGACCGCCCCACCACCTCCGGAGGAACAGTGACCGGACCCGCCCGCCCGCGGCGGCGGCTCAAGCAGCCGCGCGAGGACGTGATGGCCGCCGCCATGGCGACCATCGCCGAGCGCGGGCTCGCCGAGCTGACCATCGCGGGCCTCGGCCGGCAGGTCGGCATGAGCAGCGGCCACGTCCTCTACTACTTCGGCAGCAAGGACGAGCTGCTGCTGCAGACCCTCGAATGGAGCGAGGAGCAGCTCGCCGCCGAGCGCCGGCGGGTGCTGGGCGGCCCCGCCGCCCCCCGGGAACGGCTCGACGCCGTGATCGACCTCTACCTTCCCGACGGGCGCCGCGACCCGCGCTGGACGCTCTGGTCCGAGATCTGGAACAGGACGACGGCCGCCGAGGACGTGCTGCGCCGCCAGCTCGATCTCGAACTGGTCTGGCACCGCGACCTGGTCGCCCTGCTCGCCGAGGGCATCTCGCGCGGCGACTTCCGGCCCCTGGACCCCGAGCGCTTCACGGTGCGGCTGCGGGCGCTGCTGGACGGCTTCGGGGTGCCCCTGGTCATCGGGCTGCCGGGGACGGACCGCAGGCAGACCCTGGAGCACGTCAAGGAGTTCCTGGACGACGCTCTCTCCCCGGCCCCCGCGGGCTGACGGAGGGCTCACGGCCGGGGTGGCGCGGCTGCCCGAGGCGGGACCGGACGCGGCCGTTCCGGCCCGCTGCCGACCGGGTGCCCGCATCCTGAGACCGTGTCCCACGTCCGCGGGTCCTGTGGCAGACTGCCGATGTGTCCTCGTTCGCCATGATTATCGGCAGCAGGCGCGCCGGTCCTCAGTGATCGCCGAACCGCAGACCATCGCGGAAGCGAACACCGTGTCCCAGACCCGCGCGCAGACCTCTCGCACCCGCGAGAGGTTTTTTCGTTTCCCGGCCCACCCGCGCCGGAGGCGGCGCAGCGCGAGGGATGATGGGGGCAAGTGGAGCCCGGTCTTCCGGAACCACTCACCCGACAGGAGTTGGAACGAACCATGACGGCCGTACTGGACGACAGCTTCCACGTCTTCGACACCACGCTGCGCGACGGCGCGCAGCGCGAGGGCATCAACCTCACCGTCGCCGACAAGCTGACGATCGCCCGGCACCTGGACGACTTCGGGGTGGGCTTCATCGAGGGCGGCTGGCCGGGCGCCAACCCGCGCGACACCGAGTTCTTCGCCCGTGCCGCCGCCGAGCTGGACCTGCGGCACGCCGAATTGGTGGCGTTCGGCGCCACGCGCCGCGCCGGCGGCAACGCCGCAGAGGACCCGCAGGTCAGGGCGCTGCTGGAGTCGGGAGCCCCGGTGATCACGTTGGTCGCCAAGTCCCATGACCGGCATGTCGAGCTGGCCCTGCGCACCACGCTCGAGGAGAACCTGGAGATGGTCCGGGACACCGTCTCCCACCTGCGTTCCCAGGGCCGCCGGGTCTTCGTCGACTGCGAGCACTTCTTCGACGGCTACAGGGCCAACCCGGGGTACGCCAAGGAGGTCGTGCGCGCCGCCCACGAGGCCGGCGCCGACGTCGTCGTCCTCTGCGACACCAACGGCGGGATGCTCCCGGCCCAGATCACCGCCGTCGTCCGCACCGTGCTCGCCGACACCGGCGCCCGCCTGGGGATCCACGCCCAGGACGACACCGGCTGCGCCGTCGCCAACACCCTCGCCGCCGTCGACGCGGGCGCCACCCACGTCCAGTGCACCGCCAACGGCTACGGCGAGCGGGTCGGCAACGCCAACCTCTTCCCGGTCGTGGCGGCGCTGGAGCTCAAGTACGGCCGCAAGGTCCTGCCCGCCGGCTCCCTCGCCGAGATGACCCGCATCTCGCACGCCATCGCCGAGGTCGTCAACCTCACGCCCTCCACCCACCAGCCGTACGTGGGAATCTCGGCCTTCGCCCACAAGGCGGGGCTGCACGCCTCCGCGATCAAGGTCGACCCCGACCTCTACCAGCACATCGACCCGGAACTCGTCGGCAACACCATGCGCATGCTGGTCTCCGACATGGCGGGCCGTGCCTCGGTGGAGCTCAAGGGCAAGGAACTCGGCATCGACCTCGGCGACGACCGCGAGCTCGTCGGCCGCGTCGTGGAGCGCGTCAAGGAGCGCGAACTCGCGGGCTACACCTACGAGGCTGCCGACGCCTCCTTCGAACTCCTGCTGCGCGAGGAGGTGGAGGGCAGGCCGCTGCGCTACTTCCGGGTCGAGTCCTGGCGCGCCATCGTCGAGGACCGCCCCGACGGCACGCACGCCAACGAGGCGACGGTCAAGGTGTGGGCCGACGGCCAGCGCATCGTCGCCACCGCCGAGGGCAACGGCCCGGTCAACGCGCTGGACCGCGCGCTGCGCGTCGCACTGGAGCGGACCTACCCGCAGCTGGCGAAGCTGGAGTTGGTGGACTACAAGGTCCGCATCCTGGAGGGCAAGCACGGCACGGAGTCCATCACCCGGGTGCTGGTCTCCACCTCCGACGGCAGCTGCGAATGGTCCACCGTCGGCGTCGGCGAGAACGTCATCGCCGCCTCCTGGCAGGCACTGGAGGACGCCTACGCGTACGGGCTGCTGCGCGCCGGCGTGGAGCCGCGTCGGAACGACTGAAGGGCCCGGCGCGGCGGACACGGCGCAATCACCCGCGTCCGCCGCGCCGAAAAGGCGTCGGTCACGCAACACGGCGGCCGCGCCGGAATAATTGCCGTAGGCACCGGAATTCCCACCCCGGTAATTCCGGCTGATTGATCCGTCCAAGAAGAGCAAGCGTCCATGAGTGGACACCCGGCGCCCGGGTCGTTACGGTCGAATTGTCGGCGTCGTCGACATGGGATGACTTGATCCGCAGGTCAGGTGGCGTCCGCAGCCGGAATCGACCGGCTGTTGTGGTGCCCGGCGCATCGCGTTGAAGATTTCGCTCTCCGGGCCCGCTCCGCATGTCTTCCATGCGCCCCCGGCCGGGTCGAGCGCACCATCCGCGCGTACCAGATTCCAGGGAAGAAGAAATTCATGCGCGCCAAGCGAAGCATCGCATTGCTGGCAAGCCCCCTCGTCGCGGCCGCGGCGCTGGCGTTCTCGTCGGCGGTACCGGCAACGGCGTCCGCGGACACGGCGCACCACGCGACGGCGTCCGCGCAGCAGTCTCCCACCAAGAACGACCCGAAGTACCAGCAGGGTTACAACGCCGGGCTTCTCGACGGACGCTTCGACGGAAACTCCTGCTCGTACTACGACTCCTACAGTCCGCAGACCACGAACTCGAAGTACAAGTCGGGCTACACCAACGGCTACAACATCGGCTACAACGCCAACTGCGACAACTAAAACCCGGAGATCCGCGCGGCGTGCGTCTCAAGTGCCGTGCATACGCGCGTAGAACACCGGGCACACTCCTCCTGCTCCACCTGCTCCACCTGCACCGCCGCCCCACCGGAAGCACGGTCCCCAGCAGGAGGAATCCCCCATGAAGTTCCGCTCTCTCCTGAGCGCGCTCGTTCTCGCGCTCGGAGTGCTGTTCGCCCCGGGCGTCGGCCTCACCGCGTCCCACGACGCCTACGCCGTCACGAAACTGACGCACGCCCAGGCCACGACGATGTTCCGCAACGCCGGGATCACCTGGTCCTCGTCAGGCGGCTGCTCCAACCGCAACAACGCGACCTGCACGTCCTTCGACCAGCTCAACCAGCCGACCGCCCAGGGCGCGGTGACCCTGAAGGGCGCCACCGGCTGCGCCCTGAACATCACCGGCGGCACCGAGACCGGTCACGCGAGCGGCACCTACTCGCACTGGAACGGCTACAAGCTCGACTACGGCAAGAACAGCTGCGTCACCAACTACATCCACAGCGTCTTCACCTACATCGGCCTGCGCGGTGACGGCGCCCCCCAGTACCGCTCCGGCTCGGGCAACATCTACGCCGACGAGGGCAACCACTGGGACGTCCTGTACTACAACTGCGGCGGCTGCTGATCCGTGCCCGGCGAGCCGCCCGCGGCACGGTCCCGGCCGTGCCGCGGGCGGTCCCGCACCCTGACGACGCTCACGCCCAGGCCCGGACCTCCACCGGGTCGCCCACCGCGATCGTGCCCGGCCGGAGCACGGCCGCCTTCATCGCGAAGCTCACCTTGTTGCCGTACTCCGGCTCCCGCCGGTAGCCGGCCAGGCTGCGCACCGGCTCGGGACCGGCGGTACGGCCGGTCGCCTGGTCGACCAGCGGCACGGAGCAGCGCATCGCGCGCACGGAGTAGCCGAGGCGGGCGGTGCCGACGTCCATGAGACGCACCCGGTCCTCGGTGTGGGGCTCGCTCCAGCCGGCGACCACGATGTTGGGGCGGAAGCGGTCCACGGGCACGGGTGCGCCGCCGCGCTCGGCGATGCGCCGGTTGAGGTCGTCGAGCGAGGCCAGCGAGGCCACGGAAAGGGCGTGCGCGTCGGCGAAGTTGACCTTGCCCGGATGCTCGCCCCAGCCGTCCCGGTCGAAGCCCGGACGGACCCGCACCAGGCGCGAGGGCGCACCCAGCGCATCGGAGAACCAGTGCGCGGCCTCCTCGCCCTGGTCGACCGCCGGCCCCAGCGGCCGGTCGAACAGGGCGACCTCGCGCGGCGGCCCCTCGTACGCCACCTCCAGCGTCAGCTCCCCGGCCCCGGGCGCCGACAGCGACAGGTGCTTGCCGTCGTCGGTGACGTCCGCGCGCACGACCGCCATCCGCGGGAGCGTCCGCTGGCTGCGGAAGGATCCGTCGGCCGCGTCGACCACCATGAACGTACGGTCGTGGACCAGACCGGTCGCGGTGACGGCCGAGCCGGCCAGGGGCACGCCGGCGCAGCCCTTGACGGGGTAGCGGGTCAGCGAGTGCACGGTCGCGGCGGTCATGGGGCTCGTCCTTCCAGGGGCGGAGAAACCCATTCGATCACGCTCCCGTGCCCGGCGTACGGTCATCGCGTGACCGACGACACGACGCCACGGATCAGACCCGCGCGGGCCGCGGACGCGGACGCGATCACCGCGGTCTTCCTGGCCTCCCGGGAGGCCGCCATGCCCTGGCTGCCCCGGCTGCACAGCGACGAGGAGACCCGGTGGTGGGTCGCGAACGTCGTCCTGGAGCAGTGCGGGGTGTGGCTCGCGGAGGAGACCGGGACCGGTGCCGCGGTCGGCTTCGCCGCACTCGGGGGCGACTGGCTGGAGCACCTCTACCTGCGGCCCGACGTGCGCGGACGCGGCATCGGCAGCCGACTGCTCGACGAGGTCGTGCGCCACCACCCGGACGGCCCACTGTCGTTGCACGTCTTCCGGCGCAACACCGCGGCACGCGCGTTCTACGAACGGCACGGCTTCCGGGCCGTCCCCGGCAGCGGGAGCACCGCGAACGAGGAGGGCGAGCCGGATCTGACCTACCGTCTGCCGCCGGTGGCCGGCCGGTGACCAACGGCACACGTACCGACCAGTAACGCGAGGACCCCGCGGATCATAGGGTGAGCGCCGTACGCTCCCCACCCTCGAACCCTGGGAGACCGCATGCGTTCCGCGAAGGACTTCTTCCGACCGCTGGCCGTGGGGGCCCCGGCCCCCGTACGGGAAGTGCCGTTCCGGCCGTCGCGGATGATCCACTTCTTCGATCCGAGCAACGAGAAGATGGCGGCGAAGGTCCCCACCATCGCCCCCAAGGTGGACGTCCTGCTGGGCAACCTGGAGGACGCCGTCTCGGCCGACCGCAAGGAGGCCGCCCGTGCGGGGCTGGTCGCCACGGCCAAGGCCAACGACTTCGGCGGCACCCAGCTGTGGACCCGGATCAACAGCCTCGACTCGCCGTGGGCGCTGGACGACCTGCTGACCCTGGTCACCGAGATCGGCCACAAGCTCGACGTCGTGATGGTGCCCAAGGTCGAGGGCGCCGAGGACATCCACTACGTCGACCGGCTGCTGGCCCAGCTGGAGGCCAAGGCGGGCATCGGGCGGCCGATCCTCGTCCACGCGATCCTGGAGACCGCGACGGGCGTCGCGAACGTCGAGGAGATCGCCGGGGCGAGCCCCCGGATGCAGGGCATCTCCCTCGGCCCCGCCGACCTCGCGGCGAGCCGCCGCATGAAGACCACCCGTGTCGGCGGGGGACACCCGGGGTACCTCGTGCGGGAGGACCCGAAAGGCCCCCTGGGCGCGGAAGGGGACATGGAGCTGCCGCGGCTGACCTTCCAGCAGGACCTGTGGCACTACACGATCGCGCGCATGGTCGACGCCTGTGCCGCGCACGGGATCCTGCCGTACTACGGTCCCTTCGGCGACATCAAGGACACCACCGCCTGCGAGGACCAGTTCCGCAACGCCTTCCTGCTCGGCTGCGTCGGCGCGTGGAGCCTGCACCCGGTGCAGATCGACATCGCCAGGCGGGTCTTCTCCCCGGCGCCCGCCGACGTGGCCTGGGCGCGCAGGGTCATCGACGCCATGGGCGACGGCACCGGCGCCGTGATGATCGACGGCAAGATGCAGGACGACGCCACGGTCAAGCAGTGCCACGTCGTCGTCGAGCTCGCGGAGGCGCTGGCCGCCCGCGATCCGGAACTGGCCGAGACGTACGAGGCCGTGTACAAGGAGCAGGAGCAGAACCGATGACCGACGCGATCCTGCGGCCGCGCCGCTCCGTCCTCTACATGCCCGGCGCGAACGAGCGCGCCCTGGAGAAGGCGAAGACCCTCCCCACCGACGCGCTCATCCTCGACCTGGAGGACTCCGTCGCGCCCGACGCCAAGCCCGAGGCCCGCAAGCGGGTCGCCGCGGCCGCCGCCTCCGGCGAGTACGGGTACCGGGAGGTCGCCGTCCGGGTGAACTCGCCCGGCACGCCCTGGCACGAGGACGACCTGCGGGCCGCCGCCGAGGCGGGCCCGGACGCCGTGGTCGTCCCCAAGGTCGACTCGGCCGCGACGGTGCACGCCGTCGAGCGCGCCCTGGAGGCCGCCGGCGCCCCGGATCACACGGCCATCTGGGCGATGGTGGAGACCCCGCGTGCGATGCTGGACGCCCGTGCCGTCGCGGCGGCCTCCGAGCGGCTGCGCGTCCTGGTCATGGGCACCAACGACCTCGCCAAGGAGCTGCACGCCGAGCACGTCCCCGGCCGTGCCCCGCTGCTCACCGGGCTGTCGCTGGCCCTGCTGGGCGCCCGCGAGGCCGGCAAGGTGATCCTGGACGGTGTCTACAACGACGTCACCGACGAGAGCGGCTTCGAGGCGGAGTGCGTCCAGGGCCGGCGGTTCGGATTCGACGGCAAGACCCTGATCCACCCCCGGCAGGTGGAGGTGTGCAACCGGGTGTTCGCCCCCTCGCCGGAGGAAGCCGACAAGGCGCGGCGCATCATCGAGGCCTTCGAAGAGGCCGTGGCCGAGGGCCGGGGGGTGGTCACGGTGGACGGCCGGATGATCGAGAACCTCCATGTGGATGACGCCCGGCGTGTCCTTGCGCTGGCCGAGGCGGTGTCCGGAAGGTAGCGCTCCCGTTGAGTCCGGGTGGACAACCGCTACAAAGAAAAGGTCCCGCACGTGCCGTGCGGGGCCTTTCTTGTGTTGGTTCTGTCCAGATGCTCCATGAAGCGGGTCCGGACACTGTACGAAGTCGACGCCGATTTTGACGGCCCTCCGCTCGTATGGTCGATGGCATGAGCGTTTTGGACGAGGTGCCGACCCAGCCCGCCGAGGCCGAAGGGGCCGAAGAGGCCGCGCAGCCGGCGAATGACGCGCGCGGGCGCGTCGCGGAACTGCACGCCATCCGCGAGCAGGTCCGGCTCGGCCCCAGCGAGAAGGCCACCCAGGCCCAGAAGGCCAAGGGCAAGCTGACCGCGCGCGAGCGCATCGAGCTGCTGCTCGACGAGGGCTCCTTCAACGAGGTGGAGCCGCTGCGCCGGCACCGCGCCAGCGGATTCGGCCTGGAGTCGAAGAAGCCCTACACCGACGGTGTCATCACCGGCTGGGGCACCGTCCACGGACGGACCGTCTTCGTGTACGCCCATGACTTCCGGATCTTCGGCGGCGCGCTGGGCGAGGCCCACGCCAGCAAGATCCACAAGATCATGGACATGGCCATCGCGGCCGGCGCCCCGCTGGTCTCGCTCAACGACGGTGCCGGCGCCCGCATCCAGGAGGGCGTCTCGGCGCTCGCCGGCTACGGCGGCATCTTCCAGCGCAACACCCGCGCCTCCGGTGTGATCCCGCAGATCTCCGTGATGCTCGGCCCCTGCGCCGGCGGCGCCGCGTACTCCCCGGCCCTGACCGACTTCGTGTTCATGGTCCGGGAGACCTCCCAGATGTTCATCACCGGCCCGGACGTCGTCCAGGCCGTCACCGGCGAGAAGATCTCCCAGAACGGGCTCGGCGGCGCCGACGTCCACTCCGAGGTCTCCGGTGTCTCGCACTTCGCGTACGACGACGAGCAGACCTGCCTGGAGGAGGTCCGCTACCTGCTGTCGATGCTGCCGCAGAACAACCGCGAGAACCCCCCGTCGGCCCCCGCCGCGGACCCGGCCGACCGGCGCTCCGACGTCCTGCTGGACATCGTCCCGGCCGACGGCAACCGCTCGTACGACATGCACCAGGTGATCGAGGAGCTCGTCGACGACGGCGAGTACCTGGAGATCCACGAGCGCTGGGCGACCAACATCATCGTGGCCCTGGCCCGCCTCGACGGCCAGGTCGTCGGCATCATCGCCAACCAGCCCGCCTCCCTCGCCGGCGTCCTCGACATCGAGGCCAGCGAGAAGGCCGCGCGCTTCGTGCAGATGTGCGACGCCTTCAACATCCCGCTCATCACCCTTCTGGACGTCCCCGGCTTCCTGCCGGGCGTCGACCAGGAGCACGGTGGCATCATCCGGCACGGCGCCAAGCTGCTGTACGCGTACTGCAACGCGACCGTGCCGCGGATCTCGCTGATCCTGCGGAAGGCGTACGGAGGTGCCTACATCGTCATGGACAGCCAGTCGATCGGCGCCGACCTGACCTACGCCTGGCCGACCAACGAGATCGCCGTCATGGGCGCCGAAGGCGCCGCCAACGTGATCTTCCGCCGCCAGATCGCCGAGGCCGACGACCCCGACGCCATGCGTGCCCGCATGGTGAAGGAGTACAAGTCCGAGCTGATGCACCCCTACTACGCCGCCGAGCGCGGCCTGGTGGACGACGTCATCGACCCCGCCGAGACGCGCGAGGTCCTCATCCGCTCGCTCGCGATGCTGCGCACCAAGCACGCCGACCTGCCGTCCCGCAAGCATGGCAACCCGCCCCAGTAAGGGAGAGACGAACCCCGTGAGCACCCCTGCCGACAGCACCTCCGCCGCGCTCGTGCGCGTGGAGCGCGGCCACGCCAGCGACGAGGAGCTGGCCGCCCTCACCGCGGTCCTGCTCGCCCGCGCCGCGGCCCAGGGCCAGGACGCGACCGACTACGTCAAGCCCCGCTCCACGGCCGGCTGGCGCCGCCTGGAGCGGCAGTCCGGCTTCAGCGCGCCGCACAGCTGGCGCAGCTGACCCCTCCGGCCCCGCACGGCGGCGCGGCACCCCTCCCGGGTGCCGCGCCGCCGTCGTCGTCGTACGGGGGGCACCACGACGCGTCCCGGGCGGCCCGGAGCGCGAGCGCGGCGCCGCCGGCGGCTCCCAGGCAACGCGAAGGCCCCGCACATCTCGTGCGGGGCCTTTCGCGTCGTGCTCGGGAGCGGGAACCGCTACCGCAGCCGCGCCATCAGGGCGTGCTCGACGAGCGTGATGAGCGCGCTCTTCGCCTCGGCCCGGTGCCGGGCGTCCGTGATGATGATGGGCGCCTCGGGACCGATCTGGAGGGCCTCGCGGACCTCCTCCGGGGCGTACGGCTGGTGCCCGTCGAAGCCGTTGAGGGCGATGACGAACGGCAGGCCGCTGTTCTCGAAGTAGTCGACCGCCGGGAAGCAGTCGGCCAGCCGGCGGGTGTCGACCAGGACGACCGCGCCGATGGCGCCGCGCACCAGGTCGTCCCACATGAACCAGAAGCGGTCCTGGCCCGGCGTACCGAACAGGTAGAGGATCAGGTCCTCGTCCAGGGTGATACGGCCGAAGTCCATCGCCACCGTCGTGGTGGTCTTGTCCGGCGCGTGCGTCAGATCGTCGATCCCCGCGGAGGCGGAGGTCATCACGGCTTCGGTACGCAGCGGGTTGATCTCCGATACGGCACCGACGAACGTGGTCTTGCCCACGCCGAAGCCGCCCGCCACCACGATCTTCGCCGAGGTGGTTGAGCGAGCTGGACCGCTAGAGCTTGCGAAGTCCACTGAGCACCCTTTCGAGCAGTGTCACGTCTGGCTGTCCGCCCGAGGCATCGTCGCCACCGGGCTGGTGAATGGCGACAAGCCCGGCCTCCGCCAGGTCGGCGACGAGGATTCGGGCGACGCCGAGGGGGATGGAGAGGAGCGCGGAGATCTCCGCGACCGACTTGATCTCCCGGCAGAGGATGCAGATCCGCTGGTGCTCCGGCAACTGGCCCCGCAGCTGAGCCGGGTCGGCGGTCGTGCTGACCAGGGCCTCGATGGCGAGCTGGTAGCGCGGCCGGGTGCGGCCACCGGTCATGGCGTAGGGGCGTACCAGACCGGACGGCGTCCTGGCGCGCCCGGTCTGCGCTGTCCGAGGCGGTGGCGCCTGCGGGGGTTCGTACGGCTGGATCCTCGGCTGCCGGTGCGGCGGCATGGGGCCGGGACCGGTGTTCCCCCCACCGTGGGAGGGGGGTGGCTCCTGGCTTGGTGCCGAGGGGAAGTTGAACCGCTTCAGGGGCGGCTGCTGTTGGTGATTGCCGTACTGATCTCCGCCTGGGGGCGTTGCCACGGTTCCTCCTCCAGCTGGGTAGCGCGTCTGAAAACCCTACGGGTCCCCAGACGCGCCCGCATGCCTGTCCGTTAGTTGAGCAGGCTGCCCTGCAATTCCGCACGCAGATCGGGGGTGAGCACATTGCCCGCCCGGTCGACCAGCAGGGCCATCTCGTAGCCCACGAGGCCGATGTCGCACTCCGGGTGCGCCAGCACGGCCAGCGAGGAACCGTCCGAGACGGACATGATGAAGAGGAAGCCGCGCTCCATCTCCACGACGGTCTGGTTCACGTGGCCGCCCTCGAAGATGCGCGAGGCACCCGCGGTCAGCGAGGTCAGACCGGAGGCCACCGCGGCCAGCTGGTCCGCACGGTCCCGGGGGAATCCTTCGGACATCGCCAGCAGCAGGCCGTCGGCAGAGACCACAACCGTATGGGAGACCCCTGGGGTCTGGTCCACGAAACTGGTGATCAACCAGTTCAGGTTCTGTGCCGCCTGGCTCATCGGACTCAACTAACGCTCCTGGTGCTTGGGGCCGAAGCCCTGGCCGTTCGTGTCAGTTCCCGCAGTGCGTCCCTGCTGGACACCACGCCGGAGATTGCTCAGCCGGCCGCGGACGTCCTCGGGTGCACGGGAGACCATCGGTCCACCCTGCGGAGTCTGCTGGGCGGTGCCCGGGACCAGGTTGGCCTTGGGGACCCGCCGGGGCAGGCCGGAGGGGGTGACCCCGCCCGCCTTGGGCTTACGGGCCTGTTCGGCCCGCTGCCAGTTCTCGTCGTTCGTGGAGCGCCAGTCGGGGGACGACTCCCCGTCCTGCGCCGGTGCGGAGGGCGCCGGCTGCGCGGGGAAGGCGTCAGCCGACTGGGGTTCCGGCTGCGCCGGGGCCGCCGGGCCGGACTGCTGCCATCCGCGGTCGCGGCGCGGCAGGCCCGCGTCGGTCACCGAGGACTGCAGCGGGCCGGTGGTCGGACCCGATCGGTCGAAGCCTACGCGCTCAGGGGCCCCGAAGGGGGCGGCTGTGGCGGAATCGGTCGCGGCCTGGGCGGGGAAGCCCTGCTGCCGGCCCGCCTGCGGCAGTTCGCCGCCGGGCGTCGCCGTCCACTGCTCCTGGGCGTAGCCGTTCTGCTGCTGCCAGTCGTCCTGGGCGTAGCCGTTCTGCGGAGCGGCGTACCCCTGCTCCGCGTAGGCGCCCTCGGTGTACGCCGGCTCCTGGAACCCGGGTTGCGCGTCGTAGCCGTGCTGCTCCGGGAACGGCTGGGCCTGCGGCTCCTGGTAGCCCTGCTCGGCGTAGCCGTTGGCCGGGAAGCCGTTGTCCTGGAAGGGGCTCTCCTGGAAGGCCGCCTCGGGGCCGGCCTCCTGGTAGCCGTCCTGGAAGGAGCCCTGCTCCTGCGCCTCCCCCTCGAAGGGCGGGCGCTCCACGGTGCGGTCGCCGGCCGCGGCCTCGAGCTGGGCGCGGCGCTGGTCGCGCATGAGCGAGCGGCCGACGGGGTCGAGCGAGCGGGCGTCGTTCGGGGCCTCGGCGCGCTCGTAGCGCGAGTCGTCGAAGCCGAGTTCGGCGGCGGTCGGCCCGTAGGCGTCGAACTGCGGGGTCTCGAGCTCCGGCACGATCCGGGAGACGGTGAAGTCGTCCTCCAGCGGCACCTCCTCGCCGCCGCCACCGTGGGTGATCGGCTCGGGGAGCATGACCAGCGAGGTGGTGCCCGCCTGCTCGCCGGACGGGCGGAGCTGGACGCGGATGCCGTGCCGGTCGGCCAGGCGGCCGACCACGAACAGGCCCATGCGCTTGGAGATCGACGCGTCGACGATCGGCGGGTCGGCCAGCTTGTGGTTGATGTCCGCGAAGTCCTCGGCCGTGAGGCCGATGCCCTTGTCGTGGATCTCGACCATGACCCGGCCGTCGGGCAGCCGGGTCGCGGTGACGCGCACCTTGGTCTGCGGCGAGGAGAACGTGGTGGCGTTCTCCAGCAACTCGGCCAGCAGGTGCACGAGGTCGGTCACGGCGGTGCCGTGGATCTCGGTCTCCGGGATGCCGACCAGCTCGATTCGGGCGTAGGCCTCCACCTCGGAGGCCGCGGCGCGGAGCACGTCGACCAGCGGGACCGGCTGGTTCCAGCGGCGGCCGGGCTCCTCGCCGGCGAGGACCAGGAGGTTCTCGCCGTTGCGGCGCATACGGGTGGCCAGGTGGTCCAGCTTGAAGAGGTTCTCCAGCTGGTCCGGCTCCGCCTCGTTGTTCTCCAGGTCCGTGATCAGCGTCAGCTGGCGCTGGATGAGGCCCTGGTTGCGGCGGGAGAGGTTGGTGAAGATCGCGTTGACGTTGCCGCGGAGCAGGGCCTGCTCGGCGGCGAGCCGTACCGCCTCGCGGTGGATCTGGTCGAAGGCGCGGGCGACCTCGCCGATCTCGTCGTTGGAGGTGATCGGGATCGCCTGGACGCGGGTGTCGACCTTGCCCGGGTCGGTGCGGGAGAGCTGGTCGACCAGGCTCGGCAGGCGCTTCTCGGCGACCTCGAAGGCCGAGGTGCGCAGGCGGCGCATGCTGTTGCTCATGGAGCGGGCGACCATCGCGGCCACGATGAAGGCGATGATCAGCGCGATCAGCACGACGGCGGAGTTGACGATGGCGTCGATGCGGGCGCTGTCGGCGATGTCGCTCGAGTCGCTGTACGCCTGGTTGGCCAGGTGCTGCTCGACGTTCTTGTAGGCGTCGAAGGCGAGGGTGGTCGCGCCGAACCAGCTCTCCGCGGTCACGCCCTGGCCCTTGAGCTGCTCAGGATCCTGACCGGAGGCGATCAGCTTGATCATGTTCTCCAGGCTCGGGGGCGCCTTGAAGGGCTGTCCGGCCTGCTGGGCCGCCTCGGCGGCCTGGGCGACCTGCTCCTTGCCCTTCTCCAGGGCCGCGGCCTGCTCGTTCTGCAGCCGCTGGTAGTCCGCGTCGGTGCCACCGCCCCGGTACTCCTCGAGGGCGACCTGCTGGAGGTAGGCGTACGAGGTGAACGCGGTGAGCTGGAGCCGCAGCTCGCCGTCGGCGAGCTTGCTGCGGTCCTCGACGAGGAGGTGGGTGCCTATGGAGCGGGTCAGCGACTCGGCGGCCTTCGACAGTTCGAGCGCGTAGAGGGTGCGGCCGTAGGAGGCGACGCTGTTGGTGCCGAAGCCGAGCTCGTTCGCCAGTTCCATCAGCGGGTGCTGGACCTCGACGTACTTCTCCTCGGTCTGCACGCCCGGGAGCTGCCGGGTGAAGGCCGTGTCGCGCAGCTTCGCCAGGACCTTCTCGCCCTCGCGGATGTTCGCCACGCGGCGCTGCAGCCGGTCGTTCACGGGCAGTTGGGTGACGGCCGCGTCGAACTTCGCGGCGGCCTGGTCGGTGGCCGCGCGGGTCGCTACGACGGTCTTGTTGTCGGCGTCGCCGGCCAGCAGGGGAACGACGCTGAGATCGCGTTCGTTGAGGATGGCGTTGGCGTAGTCCACGGCCGCACGTACGGCGCTGGCGGTCCGCACCGCGTCGTCCGCGTCCTGCCAGGTCTTCACCGAACTCTGCACCCGGAAGCCGCCGAAGACCAGGGCGACCAGCACCGGGATGAGGAGGATGACGTTCAGACGGGTGGCCACCCGCCAGTTGCGCATGGCGAAGCGGCTTCCCGCGCTCGCCGCCGGCTCGGGGGCAGGTGCGGCCTCGGGGGCGGTGTCCTGTGCCGTGCCGTATCGCGCAGGCGGGGTGAAATTGCCACGCGGGTGGTCCGCGGGACCCGGCTCTGCTCGCCTCGTGTTCCTCACTCGACCAACAACCTCTCGGCGACGGCGCGGGCGGCGCCGTTCCTACTCTCGGGTTTCGATGAATTCCAGCACGTCATGGGGGTGCTCCACAAACCTCCGGCGAGGACTGCGAAGCCATGATCACGCGCCGGTCAAAGGGGGCATAAGCATAAAGCGGTGGCAATTCACTGGGTGGATGTATGCGCAGTGAAGCCGACTGGGCGCGGGCGGTGTTCGGGTTGTTCCGATTCGCGGTCGAAACGTTATGAACAGAAGGACCGGCCATGTCCAAAGACACAGCCGGTCCTTTCGTGAAGTGGCAAGCTGGAACGCTTACTTGAGACGGGCGAGCAGCGCGTGTTCGACGAGCGTGATGAGCGCGCTCTTCGCCTCGGCGCGGTGCCGGGCGTCCGTGATGATGATGGGGGCGTCCGGGCCGATCTGCAGTGCTTCCCGGACTTCGTCGGGCGTGTACGGCTGGTGCCCGTCGAAGCCGTTGAGGGCGATGACGAACGGCAGGCCGCTGTTCTCGAAGTAGTCGACGGCAGGGAAGCAGTCGGCCAGTCGGCGGGTGTCGACCAGGACGACCGCGCCGATGGCGCCGCGGACCAGGTCGTCCCACATGAACCAGAAGCGGTCCTGGCCCGGCGTACCGAACAGGTACAGGATCAGGTCGTCGTCGAGCGTGATACGACCGAAGTCCATGGCCACGGTCGTCGTGGTCTTGTCGGCCACGTGTGTCAGATCGTCCACGCCCGCGGACGCCGAGGTCATCACGGCCTCCGTGCGGAGCGGGTTGATCTCCGAGACCGCTCCGACGAACGTGGTCTTGCCCACGCCGAAGCCACCCGCCACCACGATCTTCGCCGAGGTGGTGGACCGGGCCGCGGGCGGCGCACCGTACGCCGCCTGCTGCCCCGGCCTAGAGCTTGCGAAGTCCACTGAGCACCCTTTCGAGCAGTGTCACATCAGGCTGTCCGCCGGCCTCGCCGCTGCTCGGCTGGTGGATGGCGACCATACCGGCCTCAGCCAGGTCGGCCACCAGAATCCGGGCCACCCCCAGCGGGATCCCCAGCAGTGCGGAGATCTCGGCGACCGACTTGATCTCCATGCACAGGTGGCAGATGCGCTGGTGTTCGGGGAGTAGCCCCTGGAAGGCACTCGCGTCCGCGCTGGTGCTGACCAGCGCCTCGATGGCGAGCTGGTAGCGGGGCCGGGTGCGACCACCGGTCATGGCGTACGGCCGCACCAGCGGCTGGTCGCCTTCATCCCCGTACGGCGCATGGTGGGGCGCGCCGTACGGGCCGGGCGAGGCGGGCGGCGGGGTCATGAATGGTCCTCCGGGTAAGAGCGGACGCGTGTCGCGAGTAGTCATGGGGCGTGCATTCGGCCGGGCTCCGGAGAGCTCAGCCCATCAGGCTGCCTTGGAGTTCTGCGCGCAGGTCGGGGGTGAGAACGGCGCCCGCTCGGTCGACGAGCAGGGCCATCTCGTAGCCCACGAGGCCGATGTCGCACTCGGGGTGCGCCAGTACGGCGAGTGAGGACCCGTCCGAGACCGACATCAGGAGGAGGAAGCCGCGCTCCATCTCCACGACGGTCTGGTTGACGCTGCCGCCCTCGAAGATGCGGGACGCGCCCGCGGTCAGCGAGGTGAGGCCGGAGGCCACCGCGGCCAGCTGGTCGGCGCGGTCCCGGGGGAAGCCCTCGGACATGGCCAGCAGCAGGCCGTCGGCGGATACGACCACGGTGTGGGACACCCCGGGGGTGTTGTCCACGAAGTTGGTGATCAACCAGTTCAGATTCTGTGCCGCCTGGCTCATCTGACTCAACTAACGCTCCTGCTGGTGAGTGGTGCCAAAGCCGCGGCCGTCGGTCGTTCCCGTACCGGCCTGGCGGCCCTGCTGGATACCGCGACGGAGGTTGGTCAGGCGTCCGCGCACGTCGTCGGGCGCCCGCGAGATCTGCGGACCGCCCTGTGGGGCTTGCTGGGGAGCACCGGCTCCCGGGACGAGGTTGGCCTTGGGGACGCGCCGCGGCAGACCGGACGGGGTGACCCCGCCGGCGGACGGCTGGCGTACCTGGCCGGCGCGCTCCCACACCTCGTCGTTCGGCGAGGACCGCCACGCCGCCGATTCGCGCCGCGGGGGCTGCGGCGGCTGCGCGGGCTGTGCCGGGTGCGCGGGCGGCGCCGGGTACTCGGCGCGGGCCCGCTGCGGCTGCGGCTGCTGCTGGTGGTGCTGCTGCGGCGCGGGCTGCTGCGGGCGCTGCGGCGGCAGGGTGGGCGCGCCCGCGCTCTGGCCGTTGCCGTTCTGCTGCGCTGCGACCGGGCCACTCTCGACGTGCACCTGCTGCATGCGCTCCGCACGACCGGTGCGGAACCAGTCCGACTCGAGGGAGTCGAAGATCGGGCTGGACTCGTCCCCGCGGATCGGGGCCGGGGGCAGCGCCATCGGCTCGCTGACGGCCGGCAGCGGCTGCCGGTCGGCCTGCGGGGCCGCGGGACGCTGCTGGTGGCCGCCACCGGGGCCCTGGGCGTAGCTCGCGGAGTGCCGCGGGCCCTGCGGGGCCGCCGGAGCGGGCGGCGGGGTCTCGGGCGCCTGCGGGTACTGAGGCGCCTGCGGGTACTGAGGTGCCTGCGGCGCCGCGGGGCGCTGGAAGACGTCGCTGCGGGTGAACTGGCCCTGCTGCTGGGGGGCCTGGCCACCGTGCTGCGGGACCTGGCCACCGTGCTGCGGCATCTGCGGAGCCTGCGGCATCTGGGGGGCCTGCGGCATGTGCGGGGCCTGGGGGCCGCCGTAGGCCTGCGGCGCGTGCGGCATCGCGTTGAAGTCCGGGCGCTCGAACTGCGCCGTGGACTCCAGGTCCTCGTGACCGCGCGGCATGTCGGCCTCGGGGCCGTGGGCCGCGCCCATCGGCTGCGGGGCCGCCGGACGCTGCGGGGGAGCCGCGGGCCGCTGCTGTTGCTGCGGCTGCTGCGGCCGGCCCTGGCCACCGGGCACCTGCTCGTTGGCCCAGCTCGGGCCCGAGCGCTGCGGGCCGGGACCCGCCGGGGCGCCGGGGCCGGCCGGACGGCCGCCCTGCGGGCCCATACCGGGACCGGAGTTGAGGGCCGGACGCGACGCGGAACCGGACACCTGGCCGCGCTGGCCGCCTCGGTGCATGCCGGCCAGGCCCGTACCGCCGCCGCCCATGGCCGGGGCGGGTGCGCCCGGAGCCCCGGCGGGGGCACCGCCCGGCTGCTGGCCGCGGTTGCCCGCGCCGGGCTGCGGCTTCGCGCCGCCCTGGGTGACGTCCACCGGCAGCATGACGAGCGCGGTGGTGCCGCCCGAGTCGGACGGACGCAGCTGGATCCGGATGCCGTGTCGCAGGGACAGGCGGCCGACCACGAACAGACCCATGCGGCGGGAGACGGAGACGTCCACCGTCGGCGGGTTCGCGAGCCGCTCGTTGATGTCGGCGAGGTCCTCCGGGGAGAGGCCGATGCCGGTGTCGTGGATCTCGATCAGCACGCGGCCGTCGGGCAGCGCGTGACCGGTGACCCGCACCTTGGTCTGCGGGGAGGAGAACGAGGTCGCGTTCTCCAGCAGCTCTGCGAGCAGGTGGACGAGGTCGTTGACGACGCGGCCGGTGACCTCGACCGCCGGCACAGAGGTGAGTTCGATGCGCTCGTACTGCTCCACCTCGGAGGCGGCGGCGCGGAGGACGTCGACCAGCGGGACCGGGCGGGTCCAGCGGCGGCCGGGCTCCTCGCCCGCGAGGACGAGGAGGTTTTCGCCGTTCCGGCGCATACGGGTCGCGAGGTGGTCGAGCTTGAAGAGGCTGGACAGCTGGTCCGGGTCGGCCTCGCGGGACTCCAGTTCGGAGATCAGGCTCAGCTGACGCTGGATCAGGCCCTGGCTGCGGCGCGAGAGGTTGGTGAACATCGCGTTGACGTTCCCTCGCAGCAGCGCCTGCTCGGCGGCGAGACGGACCGCCTCGCGGTGGACCTCGTCGAACGCGCGGGCCACCTGGCCGATTTCGTCGCGGGTGTGGATGCCGATCGACTCGACCGAGGTGTCGACGTCCTGCGGGTCGGACTCGGAGAGCTGCTTGACCAGCTCGGGCAGTCGCTTCTGGGCGACTTCCTGGGCGGTGTCCTGCAGCCGGCGCAGCGAGCGGACCATCGACCGGGCGACGACGAAGGCGCCGACGACCGAGATGCCGAGCACGAGGAGGATCAGCGCACCGCTGAGGATCGCCTCTTGCTGGGCCTCGTCCCGCAGCGTCAGGGCCTTCTGCTGCATCTGCTGCAGCAGGGTCTGCTCGATCTGGCCCATGACCTGGAGCTTGGTCTTGGCGTCGTCGTCCCAGTCCAGGTACGAGGTGCCCTTGAAGTTCTGGATGCTGGACTCGGAGGCCGTGATGCGTTCGACCTGGTCGTCGACCTTGGTGACGATGTCGTTGCCACCGGTGAGGCCCTTGAGCAGGTCCGCGGAGTTCGCCCGGCCGTAGATCTGGCTGAACTGCTTCAGCTCCGTGTTCTCGGAGCGGTGGACGCCCGAGAGGTAACGGAAGTCGGCGGCGCTGAGCTTGCGGTCGTCGGCGAGCGCGGCACTGACCACGGCGCGCTGGATGGAGTCGTACTCCTTGGCTGCCGAGAACGCGGCCAGCGCGCGGGTGCTCGCGATCATGTCCGAGTTGCCGGTCGCCTCGGCCAGCTCCTGGGAGAGGTCGATCAGCGACTGGATGATGTCGTTGTAGTCGCTGACGGTCTGCGAGATGTAGCCGTGATCCTCGTACGCACGCTCGCGGATGGAGTTCAGTTCTTGAAGATTACGGCCGATCACGGACAGCGAGGCGTTGACACCGGTGAGGTCCGGCGAGACCTCGTTGGCGGCGGCGATGTACGCCGTGCGCGCCAGCTTGGTCTTCGCCTGGGAGGCCTTGATGTTGTCGTCGTTCACGTCCCTGGGCGTGCTGGACAGCGGCCCGGCCGAGGCGTCCCGCTCCTCCTGGAGCGCGGCGGCGAGCTTGGTCGCCTGCTCCGTGAGGTCGGTCAGCGAGGTCATGGCCTCCAGTTGCTGCACGTTCTCCAGCGAGCTCTGGATGCGCAGCGCACCCAGCGTGGTCGCGGCGACCACCGGCAGCGCGAGCAGCGACACCAGACGAGTGCTGATGCGCCAGTTGCGCATGGCTATTCGAGAGCCGTGCTTCGGGCCGGTGCGCACACCGATTCCCGGCGTGACGTCGCTATGCGCGCCCGCGGTTCCGGCGTCTGCGGTTTCATCCCGGCGGGCGGGACCGTGTTCGGTCCCACCGCGCTGCTCCGGGTCGCCCGCAGCGCCGCCATCCCTCTTGAAACGTCCCTGCACTAGCGTCGCAACCTCTGGACCAGGCGTCCCCCGCACGGGCGGCAGGACGGTGTCGAGTCTTCGGAGTACCGCCCCCCGGCGGATACCCATTGGCCGCCGCCGCTCGGCGATCGCACGCTCCCCCCTGCGCGCCGGCATCTGTTGATACGGCGGTCCGGGGAATTCCAGCACAGTGCCGGACGTCCAACAAGGGCCGACATGTTTCGAGTGGAATACGTGACTCAGCGCGTCCGGTGGATCACGCGGTGTCGGTGTCCTTTCGGATTTCTTCCGGCAATCCGGGCTTTCTCCAGGGGGGTTGGAGCCCCCCGTCCGGCGCCCGGCTGCTGCCAACCGGGGGTGAAGAGTCCGGATAGGCCGTGATGTCGGGTTGGGGGGCATCGGCCGGCCGACCGATTCGCCCCGCTTGTCCCCGCCTTCGTGAGCAAAATCACAGGCCGTCAGTTGTATTGGGCATCCGGATCGGGGAACAGGCGCCGATAGATTGACGTTTGACACAGCCGTGTATTACGTCAACCGCGCCTTGCGGGGCGCCCGGTACAACACGAGGTTCTGACCGGCCCATGAAGACGACCATGATCATGCGACCCATAGCCAACCCGCGCCGCACCACCCTCGCGCACCTGACGGACGCCGAGGACGCGCGGACCGCAGAGGTCGCGCCGGCCGTCGAGGGCGCGGAGGCCGTCGTGCTGCCCCGCCAGACCGCCAACCCCCGCCGTACCGTCCTGACGGAGCTGCCGACCGCCTGAGGCGCGGCTCGGCGGGCGGGGCCGGGAGCCACCCCCGGGATAACCTGGAGCGTCAGTCTCCGGCCAGTGAGGTGAGCTGCTTCCCGTGCGCATCGCCAGGTTCTCCATCGACGGCAATGTCGCCTTCGGCGTCGTCGAAGGCGACGAGTCCGTCCCGGACGGACTCGTCCTCGACATCATCAAGGGCATCCCGTTCGCCGAGTACGAGCGCTCCGGCACCAAGGTGCCGCTGAGCAAGGTCCGGCTGTTGCCGCCGGTGCTCCCCAGCAAGGTCGTCGCGATCGGCCGGAACTACGCCGAGCACGCCGCCGAGCTGGGCAACGAGGTGCCGGAGGTCCCGGTCGCCTTCTTCAAGCCGTCCACCTCGGTGATCGGCCCCGGCGACCCCATCGTGTACCCCTCCTTCTCGCAGGAGGTGCACCACGAGGCCGAGCTCGCCGTCGTCATCGGCCGGATGTGCCGCGAGGTCCCGCGTGAGCGCGTCGCCGAGGTCGTCCTCGGCTACACCTGCGCCAACGACGTCACCGCGCGGGACGCCCAGAAGGCCGAGAAGCAGTGGGCGAGGGCCAAGGGCTTCGACTCCTCGTGCCCCATCGGCCCCTGGATCGAGACCGGCCTCGACCTCGCCGCCGCGAACGACCTCGCCGTCACCGCGACCGTCAACGGCGAACTCCGCCAGTCCGGCCGCACGAGCCAGATGATCCGCTCCATCGAGGACCTGATCGTCCACATCACCGAGGCCATGACGCTGCTCCCGGGCGACGTCGTCCTCACCGGCACTCCGGCGGGCGTCGGCCCGCTCCACGTCGGCGACGAGGTCGCCGTCTCCATCGAAGGCATCGGCACTCTCACCAACAAGGTGATCAAGCGTGACTAGCGCAGCTCCCGTACGCGTACGTTTCTGCCCCTCGCCGACCGGCAACCCCCACGTGGGCCTGGTCCGCACCGCCCTGTTCAACTGGGCGTTCGCCCGTCACCACCAGGGCACCCTGGTCTTCCGCATCGAGGACACCGACGCCGCCCGCGACTCGGAGGAGTCGTACGAGCAGCTGCTGCAGGCCATGCGCTGGCTCGGCTTCGACTGGGACGAGGGCCCCGAGGTCGGCGGCCCGCACGCGCCGTACCGGCAGTCGCAGCGCATGGACGTCTACAAGGACGTCGCCGCGAAGCTGCTGGAGTCCGGCCACGCGTACAAGTGCTACTGCACCACCGAGGAGCTCGACGAGCGCCGCGAGGCCGCCCGCGCCGCCGGCCGCCCCTCGGGTTACGACGGCCACTGCCGCGACCTGACCGCCGAGCAGGTGGACGCGTACGAGCGCGAGGGCCGCGAGCCCATCGTCCGCTTCCGCATGCCCGACGAGACGATCACCTTCACCGACCTGGTCCGCGGCGAGCTGACCTTCACGCCGGACAACGTGCCCGACTACGGCATCGTCCGGGCCAACGGCGCCCCGCTGTACACGCTGGTCAACCCGGTCGACGACGCGCTGATGGAGATCACGCACGTGCTGCGCGGCGAGGACCTGCTGTCCTCCACCCCGCGGCAGATCGCGCTCTACCGCGCGCTCGCCGAGATCGGCGTCGGCAACGGCACCACCCCGCGCTTCGGCCACCTGCCGTACGTCATGGGCGAGGGCAACAAGAAGCTCTCCAAGCGCGACCCGCAGTCCTCCCTCAACCTCTACCGGGAGCGCGGCTTCCTTCCCGAGGGCCTGCTGAACTACCTGTCGCTGCTGGGCTGGTCGCTCTCCGCCGACCGCGACGTCTTCAGCGTCGAGGAGATGGTGGCCGCCTTCGACATCGACGCGGTCAACGCCAACCCGGCGCGCTTCGACCTGAAGAAGGCCGAGTCGATCAACGGCGACCACATCCGCATGCTGGACGTGAAGACGTTCGTCGAGGCCTGCGGCCCGTGGCTGAAGGCCCCGTTCGCCCCCTGGGCGCCCGAGGCGTTCGACCAGGCCGCCTTCGAGGCGATCGCGCCGCACGCGCAGACCCGTCTGACGGTGCTCTCCGACATCACCGACAACGTCGACTTCCTCTTCCTCGACACGCCGGTGGAGGACGAGGCGTCCTGGCAGAAGGCGATGAAGGACCCGGCCGCCGCCTCGGCGCTGCTGACCACCGCCCGGGAGAACCTGGCGGCCGCCGACTGGAACGCCGAGGCGCTGAAGGACGCCGTGCTCGCCGCCGGCGAGACCCACGGCCTCAAGCTCGGCAAGGCCCAGGCGCCGGTCCGGGTCGCCGTCACCGGCCGCACCGTGGGACTGCCGCTCTTCGAGTCCCTCGAAGTGCTCGGCCGTGAGCGCACCCTGGACCGCGTCGACGCCACCCTGGCGAAACTGGCCGGCTGACCGCGGTACGCCGATCCGCCCCGGGCACTCCGCCAGGAGCCCGGGGCGGCACGCTTCCCGGACCACCTCATGCGCCGCAGGACCCGGCCCCCGATCCCCCCGCTGCCCCAACGCCGCGGGGTCGATCCCGTACGCGTGCGGCTGCCCGGCACCGGGACCTGGGCGACGGTCCGCGACCACCTGGTGGACCGCCTCGGCGCGGCGGTGCCCGCGGAGCGGGTGGACGCCATGTTCGCGGCGGGAGAGGTGCACGGGAGCGACGGCCCGCTCGCCCCTGACGCCGCCTTCCGCCCGGGTGGCCACGTCTGGTTCCACCGGGAGCTGCCGGCGGAGGTCCCGGTGCCCTTCGGGATCGAGGTGCTCCACCGGGACGACCGGCTGCTCGTCGTCGACAAGCCGCACTTCCTCGCCACCATGCCGCGTGGCGCCCATGTCGTCGAGACGGCGCTGAGCCGGCTGCGCCACGACCTCGCCCTGCCCGAGCTCAGCCCGGCCCACCGGCTCGACCGGCTGACGGCGGGCGTGGTGATGTTCGTGATCCGCCCCGAGCTGCGCGGCGCCTACCAGACCATCTTCCGCGACCGGCTGGTGCGCAAGGAGTACGAGGCCGTGGCCCGGCACGACCCCGCCCTGGCGCTGCCGCGCACAGTGGAGAGCCGGATCGTCAAGGAGCGCGGCGACATGGCGGCCCACGAGGTCCCCGGCGAGCCCAACGCCCGCAGCCACGTGGAGCTGATGGAGCACCGCGACGGGCTGGCCCGCTACCGGCTCCGCCCCGAGACCGGCCGCACCCACCAGTTGCGGGTGCACATGAACAGCCTGGGGGTGCCCATCCTCGGCGACCCCGTCTATCCGCACGTCCTGCCGCCGGCCGTGCCCGGCGACTTCACCCGCCCCCTGCGGCTGCTGGCCCGGGTGCTGGAGTTCGACGACCCCGTGACGGGCGACCGGCGCCGTTTCGAGAGCCGCCGGACGGTGTTCACCCGGTGGCCGCCGGGCCCCGGCGCCCCGGACGGAGCACCGGGTTAGAGTCGGCACATGCCGATCCGCGCCGTGCTCTGGGACATCGACGACACGATCTTCGACTACTCGGGTGCCGAGCGGACCGGCGCGCTGCGTCACCTCGAGGCCGAGGGTCTGCTCGGTGAGTTCGGCGGCGAGGAGCGGGCGCTGGGTACCTGGCGCGAGGTGATGGAGACGCACTACGCGCGCTTCCTCACCGGGGAGCTGGACTTCACCGAGCACCGCAGGGAGCGCGTCCGGGCCTTCCTGGGGCCCTCGGTGAGCGACTCCGTGGCCGACGCCTGGTTCGCGGCCTACTACGTGCACTTCGAGGCCGCCTGGTCGGTCTTCCCCGACGTGGTGCCGGCGCTGGACGCCCTCACCCCCGACTACCGGCACGGCCTGCTGTCCAACTCCAGCACGGCCCACCAGGAGCGCAAGCTCACCCGGCTGGGCCTCCGCGACCGCTTCGAGTGCCTGGTGTGCTCGCAGGAACTGGGACACGCCAAGCCCGCCCCGGAGGCCTTCCTGGGCGCGTGCGAGGCCCTGGGGCTGCCTCCGGAGGAGGTCGCCTATGTCGGCGACAAGGCCGACACCGACGCGCGCGGCGCCGACGCGGCGGGCCTGCACGGGGTGTGGCTGGACCGTACGGGTTCCGTCACCGCGCCGGACCTGCGGCGGATCACCGGGCTCGCGGAGCTGCCCGCACTTCTGGCGGCGGATACTCGTTTTGGAGCCCCGTCACCGATCGGGTAATGTTCTTCCTGCGCCGCCCGGGCGGGCCGAAATGGCCGGTACGGGGAGCGCGGCCAAACAAAACCCCCTGCGGGGGGTTGAGTTTTGGTGGGGTATGGTGTAATTGGCAGCACGACTGATTCTGGTTCAGTTAGTCTAGGTTCGAGTCCTGGTACCCCAGCGCAGATTTCTGCAAAGCCCCCGTTGTGTAGCGGCCTAGCACGCTGCCCTCTCAAGGCAGTAGCGCCGGTTCGAATCCGGTCGGGGGTACTGATCTCTCTCGCAGGGATCGCTAGGGCCCCCGTTGTGTAGCGGCCTAGCACGCCGCCCTCTCAAGGCGGTAGCGCCGGTTCGAATCCGGTCGGGGGTACTTGACACACCATGGGGTATGGTGTAATTGGCAGCACGAGTGATTCTGGTTCATTTAGTCTAGGTTCGAGTCCTGGTACCCCAGCGTATTTCCTCAAGGCTTGCCCCCGTTGTGTAGCGGCCTAGCACGCCGCCCTCTCAAGGCGGTAGCGCCGGTTCGAATCCGGTCGGGGGTACATCGAGGAGAGGCCCTCCGCTTCGGCGGGGGGCCTCTTCCGTTTTCCCCGTCCCCTCCCCGTTCCCGGCGTCCGGGCTCACTCAACTCCGAAGCGGCGCCGGGACTCCTCGGCCTCGGCGAGCCGGCGCAGGCTCAGCAGCACCGGCTCGTAGAGCACCGTGAGCGTCACGGCGGCGGCCGCCTGCTCCAGCGGGGTGTCGTAGGTCTCGACCAGATCCAGGTCGTGGACCGCCTGTTGGGCGGCGAGCCGCGCGTACGGGGCCAAGTGCCTTGCGCTGCTGGGGTATCCGAGGCGGGTCAGGGCGGCGACCGCCGTGACGAGCATCCGGTACGCGGGGGAGGGGCCGTACTTCTCGCTGCCGTGGCTCCAGCCGAGTTCGGCCATCAGCCCGTCCACCTCGCGGCGGGCCGTCCCGGTCGCCGGGTCGTCCTCGTCCGGCTCCGGTCCGTGCGGCAGGACGAAGGTGGCGGCGCCGAGCCGCATGTGCTGGTTGAGCGACTCGTCCTCCACCGCGGCGAGCACCTCGCGGGCGGTGGCCACCGGCACCTTGCCGACCTGGATCAGCGCCCGGACGAACCGCAGCCGGCGCAGGTGCTCCTCCCCGTACTCGGACTGCGTGGCCGTGACGCGACGGCCCGGCGGGAGCAGGCCCTCGCGCAGGTAGTACTTGATCGTGGCCGTGGCCACGCCGCTGCGTTCGCTCAGCTCCGCCAGTCGCATTCCCTTGCGCCCTCCATTGGATAGTGGCACTATCTAAGCATGGATAGCGTCACTATCCAACACGACCGACAGGGGGCTCCTCATGTCCGCGCAGGTGATTCCGGGCCGCAACACCGCCGCCGCCGAGGGCGGCATCGTCGTGTTCCTCATCGGGATGCGGATCAACCGCTTCCTGGCACTCGGCAGCTGGCTCCCGGTGTTCCGCGCCATGCCGCGCATGCTGCGCGAGCTGTCGCGGGACGACGGGAGCGGGTTCCTGGGGTACCGGCTGCTGTTCGGCGGGCCCCGGGTGATCTACGTCGTCCAGTACTGGAAGTCCACGGAGCAGCTCTTCGCGTACGCCTCCCAGCAGGACAAGCAGCACCGGCCCGCGTGGGCGGCGTTCAACCGCCGCGCGCGGGCCGGCAAGGGCAGGGTGGGCTTCTGGCACGAGACATACGCCGCGCCGGCGGGCGCCTACGAGTCCGTCTACGTCGACATGCCCGCCTTCGGGCTGGGCGCCGCGACGGGCGTCGTCCCGGTGGGACGCCGCGGTGAGACGGCGGCGCAGCGGCTGAAGACGGGCGAGGAGCGGGCGGCCTGAGGCCGGCGCTCCGGGCTCAGCCGCTGCGGCGCAGCGCCTCGGACAGGCGGCCGGCGGCGTCCACGACGGCCTGGGCGTGCATGCGCCCGGGGTGCCGGGTGAGCCGCTCGATCGGACCGGAGACGGACACCGCCGCCACCACGCGGTTGGACGGGCCGCGCACCGGGGCCGAGACGGAGGCCACACCCGGTTCGCGCTCGCCGATCGACTGGGCCCAGCCGCGGCGCCGTACGCCGGAGAGCGCGGTGGCGGTGAAGCGGGCTCCCTGCAGCCCGCGGTGGAGCCGCTCCGGCTCCTCCCAGGCGAGCAGGACCTGGGCGGCGGAACCGGCCTTCATCGGCAGCGTCGAGCCGACCGGGACGGTGTCCCGCAGTCCGGACAGCCGCTCGGCGGCGGCCACGCAGATGCGCATGTCGCCCTGGCGGCGATAGAGCTGGGCGCTCTCGCCGGTCACGTCGCGCAGATGCGTGAGCACCGGCCCGGCGGTGGCCAGCAGGCGGTCCTCGCCCGCCGCGGCGGCCAGTTCGGACAGTCGCGGGCCGAGGATGAAGCGCCCCTGCATGTCGCGGGCCACCATCCGGTGGTGCTCCAGGGCGACGGCGAGGCGGTGCGCGGTGGGGCGGGCGAGGCCCGTGGCGCCCACGAGACCGGCCAGGGTGGCCGGGCCGGACTCCAGTGCGCTGAGCACCAGAGCCGCCTTGTCGAGAACGCCGACGCCACTACTGTTGTCCATGCAACGATACTCGCGTCTCACTCTGTGAAACGCAAGTTCAATTTTCCGGCGGACGCGGCACGCTGGAATGCACAGGCCGCTGCGGCCACTCCCCACAAGGGCGCGGACACGCAGGGCAACGACGAACAGGCCGGCAGAGCGGCCGGTCGGAGGGAATGCGATGGCAAGGACACTCGCGGAAAAGGTCTGGGAGGATCACGTCGTACGGCGCGCCGAGGGCGAGCCCGACCTCCTCTTCATCGACCTGCACCTGCTCCACGAGGTCACCAGCCCGCAGGCCTTCGACGGTCTGCGGATGAACGGCCGCCCGGTGCGCCGGCTGGACCTCACCATCGCGACCGAGGACCACAACACCCCCACCCTCGACATCGACAAGCCGATCGCCGACCCGGTCTCGCGCACGCAGCTGGAGACGCTGCGCAAGAACTGCGCCGAGTTCGGGGTGCGGCTGCACCCGCTGGGCGACGTCGAGCAGGGAGTCGTGCACGTCGTCGGTCCGCAGCTGGGCCTGACCCAGCCGGGCATGACGGTCGTCTGCGGCGACAGCCACACCTCGACCCACGGCGCCTTCGGCGCGCTGGCGTTCGGCATCGGCACCAGCCAGGTCGAGCACGTGCTGGCCACCCAGACCCTGCCGCTCGCCCCGTTCAAGACCATGGCGATCACCGTCGACGGCGAGCTGCCCGGCGGCGTCACCGCCAAGGACCTGATCCTGGCGATCATCGCCAGGATCGGCACCGGCGGCGGCCAGGGCTACGTCATCGAGTACCGCGGCTCGGCCATCGAGAAGCTCTCGATGGAGGCCCGGATGACCATCTGCAACATGTCGATCGAGGCGGGCGCCCGGGCCGGCATGATCGCCCCCGACCGGACCACCTTCGACTACCTGCAGGGCCGTCCGCACGCCCCGCAGGGCGAGGACTGGGACGCCGCGGTCGCGTACTGGAAGACCCTCAGGACCGACGAGGACGCCGTCTTCGACCACGAGGTCGTCATCGACGCCGCCTCGCTGTCCCCGTTCGTCACCTGGGGCACCAACCCCGGCCAGGGCGCCCCGCTGAGCGCCTCCGTGCCGGACCCGGCCGGCTTCGAGGACCCCAGTGACCGCCTGGCCGCCGAGAAGGCCCTGGAGTACATGGCCCTGGAGCCCGGTACGCCGCTGCGCGAGGTGAAGGTCGACACCGTCTTCGTCGGCTCCTGCACCAACGGCCGCATCGAGGATCTGCGGTCCGCCGCCTCCGTCGTCAAGGGCCGCAGGATCGCCGACGGCGTGCGGATGCTGGTCGTGCCCGGCTCGGTCCGGGTCGCGCTGCAGGCCGTGGAGGAGGGCCTGGACAAGGTCTTCAAGGAGGCGGGTGCCGAGTGGCGGCACGCGGGCTGCTCGATGTGCCTGGGCATGAACCCCGACCAACTGGCCCCCGGTGAGCGCTCCGCGTCCACCTCCAACCGCAACTTCGAGGGACGGCAGGGCAAGGGCGGCCGCACCCACCTGGTGTCGCCGCAGGTCGCGGCCGCGACCGCGGTCACCGGCCGACTCTCGTCCCCCGCCGATCTGCCCGGCGCAGCCGTCCTGGAGGCCTGAGAACGATGGAAGCTTTCACCACGCACACCGGCCGCGCCGTCCCGCTGCGCCGCAGCAACGCCGACACGGACCAGATCATCCCGGCCCACTGGCTGAAGAAGGTCACCCGCAACGGCTTCGAGGACGGCCTGTTCGAGGCCTGGCGCAAGGACCCCGAGTTCGTGCTCAACCGGCCCGAGCGCCAGGGGGCGACCGTTCTGGTCGCCGGCCCGGACTTCGGCACCGGCTCCTCCCGCGAGCACGCGGTGTGGGCCCTGCAGAACTACGGTTTCAAGGCCGTCATCTCCTCCCGCTACGCCGATATCTTCCGGGGCAACTCGTTGAAGAACGGCCTGCTCACCGTGATCCTGCCGCAGGAGACGGTCGAGGAGCTCTGGCAGCTGACCGAGGCCGACCCGACGGTCGAGATCACCGTCGACCTGGAGGCCCGGGAGGTCCGCGCCGAGGGGATCACCGCCCCCTTCGAACTGGACGACAACGCCCGCTGGCGGCTGCTCAACGGCCTGGACGACATCAGCCTCACCTTGCAGAACGAGGCCGACATCGCCGCCTACGAGGCCGAGCGCCCCTCCTACAAGCCGCAGACCCTGCCCGTCTGAGAGGCCCGGCGGCCCCCGCGGCCGCCCGCCCGCCCACCTCCGCAGCGCCCCCCGCCCCCACCGGGCGGGGGGCGCTGCGGCGTGTTCGGCTCCACACCTCGTGACAACTCACCGCAGATGACACAATCGGCACATGGAACACGATGGCCAACTCGAGCTGTACGGGTTCCTCGCTGCCAGGTTGAAGCAGGCCCACACCCGGGTGGCGGGTCTGCAAGTGCCGGAGGACGTCAGGATGCAGTTGACCCGGCGGCTGCTCGTCATCACCGCTGCCGCGAAGCATGATCTCGCTGGTGCGGCAAGGCGTCTGGAGGAACTGATGAAGGACCTCGACGAAGGCCGATTCCCCGATCAAAGGTCTTCCTGAGCCCCGAGTTCGTTGCGGCACAAGGGTGATTCGCCCGTTTCGTATTTGATTTGCGGTATATATCCGCCTAGCGTGCGAAAAAGCCCGAACTTCATCGCCGGGCAAGTTTCCGAAGGGGAAGACGTGAACAAGGCGCAGCTCGTTGAAGCGATTGCCGACAAGCTCGGCGGCCGTCAGCAGGCCGCGGACGCGGTCGACGCCGTCCTGGACGCGATCGTCCGCGCGACGGTGAGCGGGGACCGGGTCTCGGTCACCGGCTTCGGCTCGTTCGAGAAGGTGGAGCGTCCCGCCCGTTACGCCCGCAACCCCCAGACCGGGGAGCGGGTCCGGGTCAAGAAGACCTCCGTCCCGCGCTTCCGCGCCGGTCAGGGCTTCAAGGACCTGGTCAGCGGGTCGAAGAAGCTCCCCAAGGCCGGAGAGGTCTCCGTCAAGAAGGCGCCCAAGGGCAGCCTGAGCGGTGGCGTCACCGCCAAGGCCACGACCAAGAAGGCCGCCGCGAAGAAGACCACGGCGAAGAAGGCCGCCACCAAGGCCGCCGCGGCCAAGAAGACCACCGCCGCCAAGACCACGGCCAAGAAGGCCACCGCGGCAAAGGCGACGACGGCGAAGAAGGCGACCGCCAAGAAGACCGCGGCGAAGAAGGCGACCGCCAAGAAGACCGCCCCGGCCAAGAAGGCGCCCGCCAAGTCGGCGGCCCGGAAGACCGCCACCAAGCGGACCGCGAAGCGGTAACGATTCCGCGGCCCCGCACACGCCGACGGGCCGGACACCCCTGAATCAGGGTGTCCGGCCCGTCGGCGTGTGCTCAGGCCCCCGGGTCGGGGAAGGTCTGCAGCGTCACGAACACCACCCGGCGCCCGTCCCCGCTGCCCTCGGTGCGGATGCGCACCCGCTGCCCGGGCCGCAGCAGCCGCAAGCCCCCCGCGTCGAACGCCGCCGCGTCGAACGGCAGCGGCGTCCCGTCGTCCAGCAGCACGCTGCCGGCGCGGGTCTCGGGGTCGTAGGTGTACGCGGTGGCCTGCATGGGCCTCAGCCTATCGGGCACCGCCGCCCGGGGCCGGTGCGCCCGCGGCCGGGCAGCCGGCGGGCCCGGGCCCCGCGGCCCCGTCCCGCGGAGCCGCCCGAAGTGCGGGCCGCAGCAGCGCCCGCGTGTGCGGCCCGACCCCCAGCAGCAGGGCGGCGGCCAGGTCCTCTCCCGTATCCACGTCCCGGCGTACGGAGTCCACGTCCGGCAGGGCGATCTCATGGGCGCCGGAGGCCCGGTGGCGGGCCCGCGAGGGCCCCCCGAAGGCCGGCGCGAGGGTGGTCCCGGCGGTGGCCGCCAGCAGCGTGGTGCCGATTCCGGCCGCGTCGGCCAGAAACGACCGTCCTGGGCGCCGTGCGGCCGCGCGGAGCACCGCGGCCAGTTCGAGGGGCCGCAAGGCCGGGAGATCGGCGTTCACGGCCGCCACGGCCGCCGTGGGGTGACGCCGCAGAACCGTGTCGGCGCCGTGCCGCAGCGCCGCGTTGAGGCCGGCCGCCGGGGAGTCCGCCTCGACGCGCGCCCCGAGGGCCGCCAGCACGGACCCGGCGAGCGGGTCATCGGTGACGACCGTCACATTTCGTACCGCCTCGCAGGCGAGCGCGGCGGCCACCGTGTCCTGCGCGAAGGCCAGCGCCAGCCCCGGCCGCACGGGGCCGACGGCCTCCGCGAGGCGGCTCTTGGCGGCGGACAGCGGCTTCAGCGGGACGACGAGCGTCCATTCCACGGGTGGCGACACCGAACTATTGTGCTCGGGTCCCCCGGGGCCGCCGCCACCCTGCCCCAACCCCCCTTCCCGGCGGCCCGCCTCCGGGTGCACGATCTCCCTGGTGCGTGCCCGGGCCTCCTGGTCCCGGTGCTTCCGCCGGGGCGTACCCCGAGGGCCTTTCGCCCTGGCGTTACGGTGGCCCTACCGGCGACACTTGTGCGGCCGCACCGGCCGTACGGTGCCGCCGACCGCAGCAGGCCGCGATCCGGTGACCCCCGGGTCGGCGGCGGAACGAGGAGGAGTTCTGGTGTCCCGCCGCAGAATCGGCTTCTGGTACCGGCTCGCAGCCGTCATCGCCAAACCGCCGCTTGTCGTTCTCTTCAAGCGGGACTGGCGCGGAATGGAGCACATTCCGGGCCAGGGCGGATTCATCACGGCGGTCAACCACAACTCGTACCTCGACCCGCTGTCGTACGCGCATTTCCAGTACAACACCGGGCGGGTCCCGCGCTTCCTGGCGAAGGCGCCGCTGTTCAAGCCCGCCTTCGTCGGCGCCATACTGCGCGGCACCGGCCAGATCCCCGTCTACCGCGAGAGCACCGACGCCGCCAACGCCTTCCGGGCCGCGGTGGACGCCATCAACTCCGGCGAGTGCGTCGCCTTCTACCCGGAGGGCACGCTGACCCGCGACCCCGAGATGTGGCCGATGGTGGGCAAGACCGGCGTGGCACGGGTCGCGCTGATGACCAAGGCCCCCGTGATCCCGGTCGCCCAGTGGGGCGCCAACGAGGTCATGCCGCCGTACGCCACGGACAAGAAGCTCCGCCTCTTCCCGCGCAGGACCCTGCGGGTCGTCGCCGGGCCGCCGGTGGACCTCTCGGCCTTCTACGGGCAGGAGGCCAACGCCGAGGTGCTCAGGGACGCCACCGACACCATCATGGCCGCGGTCAGCGAGCTGCTGGGCGAACTGCGCGGCCAGACCCCGCCCGCCGAGCGCTTCGACCCTCGCAAGCAGAAGGGGAACACCAAGTGACGACGCGCTGCGCGGTCTACGGAGCGGGCTCCTGGGGAACCGCCTTCGCGATGGTGCTCGCCGACGCGGGCGCCCAGGTGACCATGTGGGGCCGCCGCCCCGAGGTGGTCGAGGCGGTCAACAACACGCGCACCAACCCGTACTACCTCCCCGGGACCGAGCTGCCCGCGACGATCACCGCCACCACCGACCCCGCCGAGGCGGCCCGGGACGCGGAGTTCGTGATCCTCTCCGTACCGTCGCAGACGCTCCGCGGCAACCTGGCCGAGTGGCAGTCGCTGCTGCCCCGCGACTCGGTGCTGGTCAGCCTGATGAAGGGCGTCGAACTCGGCACGGCCAAGCGGATGAGCGAGGTCATCGAGGAGGTCGCCAAGGCGGGCCCGGAGCGCGTCGCCGTGCTGTCCGGCCCCAACCTGGCCAAGGAGATCGCCGCACGGCAGCCCGCCGCCAGCGTCGTCGCCTGCCGCGACGAGGCCGTCGCCAAGCGGCTGCAGGCCGCCAGCCACACCGCGTACTTCCGGCCGTACACCAACACCGACGTCGTCGGCTGCGAACTCGGCGGCGCGGTGAAGAACGTGATCGGCCTGGCGGTCGGCATCGCCGACGGCATGGGCCTGGGCGACAACACCAAGGGCTCGCTGATCACGCGCGGACTGGCGGAGACCACCCGGCTCGGCATCGCGCTCGGCGCCGACCCGCTGACCTTCTCCGGTCTGGCGGGACTGGGCGACCTCGTCGCGACCTGCTCCTCGCCGCTGTCGCGCAACCACACCTTCGGCTTCAACCTGGGCAAGGGCATGACGCTGCAGGAGACCATCGCCGTCACCCGGCAGACCGCCGAGGGCGTCAAGTCCTGCGAGTCGGTGCTCGACCTCGCCCGCCGGCACGGTGTCGACATGCCCATCACCGAGACCGTCGTCGACATCGTGCACAACGGCAAGCAGCCGGTCGTCGCGGTCAAGGAGCTGATGTCGCGCTCCGCCAAGTCGGAACGCTGACGTCCGGAACGGTAAGGTCAACGCGACATGAGCATTCAGCCTTCTTCCCGCAAGCCGCGCGTCGCCGTCGTCTTCGGCGGACGCAGCTCCGAGCACGCCATCTCGGTCGTCACCGCAGGCGCCGTACTGAGCGCGATCGACCGCGACAAGTACGACGTTCTGCCGATCGGGATCACCACCGACGGCCGTTGGGCGCTCACCGCCGACGACCCGTCCCGGATGGCGATCGCCGACCGCGCGCTGCCGAGCGTCGAGGAGCTCGCCGAGTCCTCCGACGGCTCGGTGATGCTGCCGGTGGACCCGGCCAGCCGCGAGGTCGTCTACAGCGAGCCCGGCTCGGTGCCCAAGGCGCTGGGCGACGTCGACGTCGTCTTCCCCATGCTGCACGGCCCCTACGGCGAGGACGGCACTCTCCAGGGACTGCTGGAGCTCTCCGGTGTGCCCTACGTCGGCTCCGGAGTGCTCGCCTCGGCCGTCGGCATGGACAAGGAGTACATGAAGCGGGTCTTCATCTCCTTCGGTCTGCCGGTCGGCCCGTACGTGGTGATCCGCCCCCGCGACTGGGAGAACGACCCCGCCGCGGCCCGGAAGACGGTCGTGGACTTCGCGGCCGACCACGGCTGGCCGGTCTTCGTCAAGCCCGCACGCGCCGGGTCCTCGATGGGCATCAGCAAGGTCAACGACCTCGCCGGCCTGGACGAGGCGATCGAGGAGGCCCGCCGGCACGACCCCAAGGTGCTGGTGGAGTCGCTGCTGCGGGGCCGCGAGATCGAATGCGGCGTCCTGGAGTTCGAGGACGGCCCGCGCGCCTCCGTCCCCGCGGAGATCCCGCCGGTCACGGCACACGACTTCTACGACTTCGAGGCGAAGTACATCGACTCCGCCGAGGGCGTCGTCCCCGCCCCGCTGACCCCGGAGCAGACCGCCGAGGTGCAGCGGCTCGCCGTGGCCGCCTTCGACGCGGCCTCCTGCGAGGGCCTGGTCCGCGCGGACTTCTTCCTGCAGGACGACGGCGAGTTCGTGATCAACGAGATCAACACGATGCCCGGCTTCACGCCGATCTCCATGTACCCGCGCATGTGGCAGGAGAGCGGCGTCGGCTACGCGGAACTGGTGGACCGGCTGATCCAGGCCGCGCTGCGGCGCCCCACCGGCCTGCGCTGAGCCGCGAACGGCGAGGAGCGGTGCCCCGGGCCCGTCAGAGCTCGGAGGGGATCGTCGTCTTCACGGCGTGCCCGAGGTCGGTCAGCGGATTGACCTCGGGCTTGTAGCGGGCGGGTACCGTCACCTCGACGAAGGCCTTGCGGCCGGTCGTCGTGAAGCGGTAGCCGTCGCCGGCCTGCTCGATGAGCCAGCTCACGCCGTTGACCTCCACCGCCTCGGCGGTGGGGTTGTACACCGGGTTGCCCGGGGTCAGCATCTCGGGTCGCGGCACGCCGCAGCGCAGCACCACCGTAGGATCCCCCCATCCGGCGGTGAGGTCGGAGGCGGGGCTCACCGACCGCTTCGACAGGCCGTCGACCTTCCCCGGCAGCGCGTCGTGGAGGGCGCCGCACATCCGGGCGGCGGAGGCGGAGGGCGACGGCACGGCGACCCCGCCCGCGGCAGTACCGGAGGCGGAAATCCAGACCGCCGCCGCGGACAGGCACGCGACGGCGGACACGGAGACTAGCGCTACCCGGCGGTACATCACCCGCCGAGCCTACAGGGGGCCTACAGATGGACGACCGGACAGGTCAGGGTGCGGGTGATCCCCTCCACCTGCTGCACCTTCGCCACCACGAGGCGCCCCAAGTCGTCGACCGTGTCGGCCTGGGCACGCACGATCACGTCGTACGGGCCGGTGACGTCCTCGGCCTGGATGACCCCCGAAATCTTGGAGATCACCTCAGCTACTGCCGAGGCCTTTCCTACCTCGGTCTGGATCAGAATGTACGCCTGTACCACGGAACCTCCAGGGCGGCTACGAGGATCATGTGGGAGGGAACGTCACGGTACCGCGTCGCCGCATGCCGCGGGGAGACCCGCGCGGTACCGGCCGTGCCGAAGCCGCCGCACAAGGGCACACAGAAGGGGACCGGCCAGGTGAAGGGGACAGTCAGATGAAGGGCACCGTGGGCGAACTGGGGGAGTTCGGGCTCATCAGGGAGTTGACCGCCCGGCTCACATCCAGCCCCGCCGTCCGGCTCGGACCGGGTGACGACGCCGCCGTGGTCGCCGCCCCGGACCGGCGGGTGGTGGCCACCACCGACGCGCTCGTGGAGGGGCGGCACTTCCGCCGCGACTGGTCCACCGCCTACGACGTGGGCCGCAAGGCCGCCGCGCAGAACCTCGCGGACATCGCCGCCATGGGCGCCGTGCCGACCGCCGTGCTGCTCGCCCTGGTCGTCCCGGCCGACCTGCCGGTGACCTGGCCGGTCGAGCTGATGGACGGCATCCGGGACGAGTGCCAGGTGGCCGGCGCGGCCGTGGTCGGCGGCGACGTCGTCCGCGGTGACACGATCATGGTCTCCATCACCGCACTGGGCGACCTCCGCGACCGCGAACCCATCACCCGATCCGGTGCCCGTCCCGGCGACGTCGTCGCCGTCACCGGCTGGCTGGGCTGGTCCGCGGCGGGACTCGCCGTCCTCTCCCGGGGGTTCCGCTCCCCGCGCGCCTTCGTCGAGGCCCACCGCCGCCCCGAACCGCCGTACCACGCGGGTCCCGCCGCCGCGGAACTCGGCGCGACGGCCATGACGGACGTGAGCGACGGGCTCGTCGCCGACCTCGGCCACATCGCCGCCGCGAGCGGCGTGGCCATAGACCTGTCCTCCGCGGACATCGACATCCCGGCGCAGATGGCCGACATCGGGCAGGCCGTCGGGGTCGACCCGTTGCACTGGGTGCTGACCGGGGGTGAGGACCACGCGATAGTCGCCGCCTTCCCCCCGGACACGAAGCTGCCCGCCCGCTGGCGGGTCATCGGCCGGGTGGTGAAGGCCACCACGGCGCCCCAGGTCACCGTTGACGGCGCCCCCTGGGACAAGGCGGGCGGCTGGGACCACTTCGGGGCCGAGTGACGGCGCCGACTAGATTCGCCGTATGACGATCCCACCACGCGTGCTCACCGTCGCCGGCTCCGACTCCGGCGGCGGCGCGGGCATCCAGGCCGACCTGAAGACCATGCTCGCCCTCGGCGTCCACGGGATGAGCGTGGTCACGGCCGTCACGGCGCAGAACTCGCTGGGCGTCCAGGGCGCCTGGGAACTCCCGGTGGAGGCCGTACGGGCCCAGTTCCACAGTGTCGTGGACGACATCGGCGTCCAGGCGGTCAAGACCGGGATGCTCTCCTCGGCCGGGCTCGTCACCGCCGTCGCCGAACTCCTCGCCCCGCTCGACGTCCCCGTGGTCGTCGACCCCGTCGGCGTCTCCAAGCACGGCGACCCGCTGCTCGCCGCCGACGCCGTCGAGGTCGTCCGGACGCGGCTGCTGCCGCTGGCCACCGTCGCCACTCCCAACCTGGACGAAGTGCGCCAGATCACAGGAGTCGTCGTGGACGGCGAGCCGGCCATGCGCGAGGCCGCGGCGGCCGTCCTCAAGTGCGGCCCCCGCTGGGTCCTGATCAAGGGCGGCCACCTGAGCGGCGACGCCGTCGACCTGCTCACCGACGGCGGCAGCGAGCACTGGCTGCGCGCCCCGCGCCATGACAACCGCCACACCCACGGCACCGGCTGCACCCTGGCGTCCGCCGTCGCCTCGTTCCTGGCGCGGGGGATGGACGTCCCCGAGGCGGCCCACGCCGCCAAGGAGTACGTCACCGGAGCCATCGGGGCGGGGTTCCCGCTGGGCGGCGGCATCGGCCCCGTGGACCACGCCTGGCGGCTGCGCTGACGAAGGCCGGCGGATCCCGCCGATTGCGGTGGGATCCCATGTGATCCGGCGGGAAAGCACACCAGAAAGCCGGTCCACCACAAGGGTGGACCGGCTCAAGTAGCCGCAAAGGCTGCGCTACGACGTCCTATGCGTCAGCGCGCGACCTTGCCGGCCTTGATGCACGAGGTGCAGACGTTGAGGCGCTTCGGCGTCCGACCGACCACAGCACGCACCGTCTGGATGTTGGGGTTCCAACGACGGCGGGTACGGCGGTGCGAGTGCGAGATGTTGTTGCCGAAGCCCGGCCCCTTGCCGCAGACGTCGCAGTTGGCAGCCACGGGTCACTCCAAAGACTTCAGATGCACTAACGGATAAATCCCGGCGGCGACCGGCATCCGTCCAAGTGCATGAAGGAAGAGCCGGTGGTGCCGAGGGACGGCCCGGGACAGCCCCGGGCAACCGGAGCAGCATACTACGTCCGCTCCTGTCCCTCGAAATTACCATGGTCAGCGGTACGGGGCGGTCGCCCGGAGGGCCCCGGCCCTCAGTACGCTGCGTGCGGACACCTCCCCACCCCAGGTCCCCGGCCGCCCCCGCAGGAGGAACACGTGCCGCCGACGCTCGACCCTCCCGCGGTCCGCGCATGGTGCCGGCTGTCCCTCCAGGCGCTCGGGCGGGCACGCGAGGAGATCGACGCGATCAACGTCTACCCCGTCGCCGACGGGGACACCGGAACGAACCTCTTCCTGACCGTGGAGTCCGCCGCCCAGTCCGTGGACGCGGTCTTCGAGGGCCACGCCGCCTCGGGCGGCACCCCGGACCTCACCTCGTGCCTGCGCTCCATGGCGCACGGCGCGCTCATCGGGGCGCGCGGCAACTCCGGGACGATCCTGGCCCAACTGCTGCGCGGCATGGCCGAGGTCCTCACCGAGGACGCCGGCGACCTGCGGCCCGCCCTGCGCAGGGCGGCGGAGTTCGCGTACCAGGCGGTGGCGCACCCGGTCGAGGGCACGATGCTGACCGTCGCCACGGCGGCCGCGGAGGCCGCCTCCGTGGTGAACGGCGACGTCCACGAGGTCTCCCGGGCCGCGTACGAGGCGGCGCGCCTCGCGCTGGCGGCGACCCCGGGGCAACTGGCCGTCCTCGGCGACGCAGGGGTCGTCGACGCCGGCGGCCGCGGCCTGGTGGCCGTCCTGGGTGCCCTCGCGGACGCGGTCTCCGGCCAGGCCCCCATGGGCCCGCTCGACGACGTCCTGCGGGTCCCGCTGCCCCGGAGCGCGTCCCAGGTCGTGCCGTACGGCTGCGCGACCGGCGAGGACGGCACGGAGGGCGGCGACCCCCACGCGGTGCCCGGCGGGCCGGACTTCGAGGTGATCTACCTCCTGGAGGCGCCCGACCGCGCCGTACCGGCGCTGCGCACACGGCTGGACCGGCTCGGCGACTCCCTGGTGGTCGTCGGCGGGGACGGGCTGTGGAACGTCCACGTCCACGTCGACGACGTGGGCGCCGCCATCGAGGCCGGGATCGAGGCCGGACGGCCGTACCGCATCAAGGTCACGCACTTCGGCGACCAGGCGCGGGCGCTGGAGCGGGGCCGCCGCGGGACGAGCGGCCCGCACGGGGCGGGCGAGCGGGGCGAGCGCGCGCTGCGCGCCGTCGTCGCCGTGGTGCGCGGCGACGGCCTCGCCGGACTCTGCGTCCAGGCCGGCGCCACCGTGGTCGCCGTACGGCCCGGGGAGCCGCCCGCGAGCGGCGACATCGCCGAGGCCATCCGCCGCGCGCACGCCGACGAGGTCGTCCTGCTGCCCAACGAGGTCGAACTGCGCCACGCGGTGGGCGCCGCGGCCGAGCAGGCGCGCGCGGAGGGCGTCCGCGTGGCCCTCATCCCCACCCGGTCCGCGGTCCAGGGCATCGCCGCTCTCGCCGTCCACGAGCCCACCCGGCGCTTCGACGAGGACGTCGTCGCCATGACCTCCGCGGCCGGCGCCACCCGCTACGCCGAGCTCGCCGTCGCGGAGGCCCGGTCCTGGACCATGGCCGGCGTCTGCCAGGCGGGGGACGTCCTCGGCCTCATCGACGGGGACGTCGCGGTGATCGGCGGCAACCTCGTGGAGACCGGGATCATCGTCCTGGACCGCATGCTCGCGGCGGGCGGGGAGATGGTCACGCTCGTCATCGGGGCCCACGCGCCCGCGGATCTCGCGGACCGGCTCGAGGCGCACGTCCGCGACAGCCACCTCGCGGTCGACACGGTCGTCTACCACGGCGGCCAGGAGACGTGCCCCCTCCTGATCGGCGTCGAATAGCCCCGCCGGGCAAGTCGACGATTTCGCGGAGTGGGCGGCCGCGGTCCAGTCCGGCCGTGATTTCACCGCGAATTAACCGGCTCGCCATCTGCCGGTCCCACCGTCGCCACCTGCGATTATGTCGACGTCAATTGGTCCTGCCGCGCACGTATGTACGTCACACTAATGTGTTTCCGAACCGTGAATGCCGCCCGTACGATGCTTCAACCATTCATGATTCCTGCCGGGGGGAAACGCGGCGGGGTCACATCGATGTGGGGGCTCATACACATGCGCATTCGCGCCACAGTGGCAGCCGTTTCGGGCGCCCTGGCTCTGTCCGCACTGGCCGTGCCGGCCGCTCACGCCGACGGCAAGGCACATGGTTTCTCCTTCCCGTCCGCCACCAAGCGGACGGTCACCCCGGCCGACGACGCGGACGGTGACACCACCCTCTCGAGCGTCGTCGTCAACGCCGGGAAGCCCGTCGTGCTCGGCACGACCAGCAAGCTGACCGTCAAGGTCACGCTGACCGCCAACGACCCGGCGGGCATCTACGACGCCGACGCGCTGCTCTACCACGGCACGTATCCCAACGCCGTCGACGGCGCGGAGACGTCCGTCAAGACGTGCGGAGCGCGGAACGCAGCGACGTACACCTGCACACTCACCTACAGCTTCACGTCGAAGGAAACCGTCTACAAGAACGGACTGGCGGGCACCTGGAAGGTCGCCGCCTACGCGGTCGGACAGGACGGCGACTTCGTCGAGAAGGAGGCGATCAAGACCTTCAAGGTCCTGCGCACCTCGAAGGTGACGGTCAACGCCGCTCCGGAGCCGGTGAAGAAGGGCAAGACGATCACGGTCACCGGCTCCTTGACCGTCGCGAACTGGGACACCCTGAAGTACGGCGGCTACGCGAGCCAGAAGGTCGCGCTGCAGTTCCGCAAGGCGGGCACGACCAACTACGTGAACGTCAAGGGCATCACGTCGAGCAAGACGGGCTCGCTGAAGACCACGGTCAAGGCAGCCCAGGACGGCTACTACCGCTTCAGCTTCATCGGTTCGCCGACCGCCGCCGCGTCCACCGTCGCCGGCGACTACATCGACGTCAGGTAACCACCGCGCCGCACACCACGGCAGCCGGACTCCCGCCTCGCGGGGTCCGGCTGCCGCGCGTGCGGGAGGAATCCACGAGCGGGACGGTCCATGGTGCCCCGTCGTCCGGAGCCGCGCCGGCGCGGTCGACCGCCGCCCTCGCCGGCCGTCGTGATCCCGTTCACGTATCGATCGACGGCCGGCGGGAATGCGGAGGCGATCCGAGGCCGGCCGCCGGCACAACGGCGCCGCAGGTGACGCACAGGCACCACATTGTCCGCGGGGTGCGCAAAGATGGACGCGATGTCTGCTGCCCTTGACGAACCGCTCGCAAAATCCGTCGGCGGCCGCACCGCAAAGGTGTTCGCCGACCACCTCGACCTGCGCACGGTCGGTGACCTGCTGCACCACTACCCGCGCCGCTACGCCGAACGCGGCGAGCTGACCCGCCTGTCCGACCTTCCGCTCGACGAGCACGTCACCGTCGTCGCCCGCGTCGCCAAGGCGACGAAGAAGACGTACGGCCCGGGCAAGGCGCGCCTGGAGGTGGTCGTCACGGACGGCAGCGGCTCGCTCACCCTGGTCTTCTTCGGCCGGGGGGTGTTCAAGCCCGAGCACGACCTCCTCCCGGGCCGGCGCGGCATGTTCGCCGGCAAGGTCTCCGTGTTCAACCGGGCCCTGCAGTTGGCGCATCCTGAGTACCAGTTGCTGGACGCCGAGGACGGCAAGGAGGCGGTGGACGCCTTCGCGGGCCGGCTGATCCCGATCTACCCGGCGTGCAAGCAGGTCAACTCGTGGACGATCGCCAAGACCGTGGACACGGTGCTGACCTCCCTGGGGGCCACGCAGTGGTCCGGCACGGGTGAGCCGCTGCCCGCAGCGCTGCGGGAGTCGCGCGGGCTCACGGCGCTGCCGGAGGCGCTGGAGAAGATCCACCGGCCGCGGTCCAAGGCGGACATCATGATCGCCAAGGAGCGCCTCAAGTGGGACGAGGCGTTCGTGCTGCAGGTGGCCCTCGCGCGGCGCCGTGCCGCGGACGACGCGCTGCCCGCCGTGCCGCGTGCGCCGGCGGAGGACGGCCTGCTGACGGCCTTCGACGCGCGGCTGCCGTTCACGCTCACCGAGGGCCAGCAGAAGGTGTCGGCGGAGATCTTCGCGGACCTGGCGACGGACCACCCGATGCACCGGCTGCTGCAGGGCGAGGTGGGTTCCGGCAAGACGATGGTGGCGCTGCGCGCCATGCTCGGGGTGGTCGACGCGGGCGGCCAGGCCGCGATGCTCGCGCCCACGGAGGTGCTGGCGCAGCAGCACCACCGGTCGATCACGGAGATGATGGGCGACCTCGCCGAGGGCGGCATGCTCGGCGGCTCGGACCTGGGCACGAAGATCGTGCTGCTGACGGGTTCCATGGGGGCCGCCGCCCGCCGCCGGGCGCTGCTGGACCTGGTGACCGGCGAGGCCGGGATCGTCGTGGGCACGCACGCGCTGATCGAGGACAAGGTGCAGTTCCACGACCTGGGTCTGGTCGTGGTGGACGAGCAGCACCGCTTCGGTGTCGAGCAGCGCGACGCGCTGCGGGGCAAGGCCAAGCAGCCGCCGCACCTGCTGGTGATGACGGCGACGCCGATTCCGCGGACCGTGGCGATGACGGTCTTCGGCGACCTGGAGACCTCCGTGCTGGACCAGTTGCCGGCGGGCCGTTCGCCGATCGCCACGCACGTCGTGCCCGCCAAGGACAAGCCGCACTTCCTCTCGCGCGCCTGGGAGCGGGTGCGCGAGGAGGCCGAGAACGGGCACCAGGCGTACGTGGTGTGCCCGCGGATCGGCGACTCGGACGATGAAGCGGACGCGCCGAAGAAGAAGTCCGCGGAGGACGAGGCGGAGCGGCGGCCGCCGCTGGCCGTGCTGGAGACAGCCGAGCAGCTCGTCAAGGGGCCGCTGGCGGGGCTGCGGGTGGAGGTGCTGCACGGGCGGATGCAGCCGGAGGCGAAGGACGACGTGATGCGCCGCTTCGCCGCGGGCGAGGTCGACGTCCTGGTGGCGACCACGGTGATCGAGGTCGGCGTCAACGTGCCGAACGCCACCGCCATGGTGATCCTGGACGCGGACCGCTTCGGCGTCTCGCAGCTGCACCAGTTGCGCGGCCGGGTCGGCCGCGGTTCGGCGGCGGGTCTGTGCCTGCTGGTGTCCGAGATGCCGGAGGCGACCTCGGCCCGCGCCCGGCTGGACGCCGTGGCCGGGACGCTGGACGGCTTCGAGTTGTCCCGCATCGACCTGGAACAGCGGCGTGAGGGCGACGTGCTGGGGCAGGCCCAGTCCGGGACGCGCTCGTCGCTGCGCATGCTGACGGTGATCGACGACGAGGACGTGATCGCGGCCGCCCGCGAGGAGGCCACCTCGCTGGTCGCCGCGGATCCCGAACTGGCGGGCCAGCCGGACCTGCGCAGCGCGCTGGAGAGCCTGGTGGACGCGGACCGCGAGCAGTATCTCGACAAGGGCTGACGGACCGTCATTGTCAGTGCCCCCTGGGAGAATGGACACAGTCCGCGCCGATCCGCTCGGGAATCGGCGTAGTTGGACCTTTGGGGGCTGATTTCATGTCGTTCCGTCATCTCAACGAACTGCCGCTCGGTGAGAAGGTCTTCCGGATCGAGCTCTCCAGCGACGACGACACCACCGTCACCCTGACCCTGGCCGGCTGGTCCGAGGACGACCCGGACACCCTCCTCGCCTCCGGCACGCTCACGCTGCCGCTGACCGACGTCCCGTCCCTGCGCATCGCCCTCAACCGCGCCCTTCGCGCCCTCGCGCTCGTGGCCGACGTGTCCGAGCCCATCCCCGACCGCGACGTGCTGCGCGAACTGTTCCCGGGGCACGGCGCGCCCTGGGTGCCGCAGCACGAGGAGGAACTGCTCCGCCGGTTCCACGACGGCGAGTCCATCGCCCGCATAGCCGCGCGCTTCGGCCGCACGCCCGACTCCGTCCGGACGAAGCTGCGTGAGCTCGGTCACGACCCGCGCCGCCCCGAGCACTGCCCGCCCGACGGCTGCCTGTCCTGGTCGCGCTACGCCTCGCCGGCGCTCGTGGGGGGCGTGGCGGGGTCCCCCCTGCCGGAGGCCGGGGGCGAGCAGGGCCGGGACTGACCTACGTATCGTGGGGGAGCGGCGCCGCGCAGGCGCCGTTCCCCGCCCACGAGACGAGTGAGCCGCAGATGACCCGCGTGATCGCCGGAGCCGCCGGTGGCCGCCGCCTGGCCGTGCCGCCGGGTAACGGAACCCGACCCACCTCGGACCGGGCGAAGGAGGGGCTGTTCTCCACCTGGGAGTCGCTGCGCGGCGCCCTGCACGGGGCGCGGGTGATCGACCTGTACGGGGGATCGGGCGCCGTCGGACTGGAGGCGCTGTCGCGCGGCGCGGCGCACGTGCTGCTGGTCGAGTCCGATCCGCGGGCCGCCCGGGTCATCCGGGAGAACGTCCGCGTCCTCAAGATGCCCGGCGCCGAGGTGCGGGCCGGCAAGGCCGAGAAGGTGATCGCGGGGGAGCCCCCGGCGGACCCGTACGACGTGGTGTTCCTGGACCCGCCGTACGCCGTCACGGACGACGAGCTGCGCGAGATCCTGCTCACACTCCGCACGCGGGGCTGGCTCGGCGCGGATGCCGTCGCCACCGTGGAAAGGAGCACCCGAGGCGGGGAATTCCGCTGGCCCGAGGGGTACGAAGGGATCAGGGCCCGTCGGTACGGCGAAGGGACGCTTTGGTACGGTCGCGCCGCCGACGTCACTGACGCGTCATGAACCACCCGCAGAACCCTCAGAGCGAGGAGTCACCGTTGCGCCGCGCAGTCTGTCCCGGGTCCTTCGACCCCGTCACCAATGGACACCTCGACATCATCGCCCGAGCCTCGCGCCTGTACGACGAGGTCTACGTGGCCGTGATGATCAACAAGTCGAAGAAGGGCCTCTTCTCGATCGAGGAGCGCATCGCCCTCATCGAGGAGGTCACGGCCGAGTACGGCAACGTGCGCGTGGAGGCCTTCCACGGCCTGCTGGTGGACTTCTGCAAGCAGCGCGACATCCCCGCGATCGTGAAGGGCCTGCGCGCGGTCAGCGACTTCGACTACGAGCTGCAGATGGCCCAGATGAACAACGGGCTGTCCGGCGTGGAGACCCTGTTCGTCCCCACCAACCCCACCTACAGCTTCCTGTCCTCCAGCCTCGTCAAGGAGGTGGCGCAATGGGGCGGCGACGTCGCCCACTTGCTGCCCCCCGTCGTACTGGAGGCCCTCAAGAAGAAGCTCGCGCAGCAGTAGAGTCTGGGACGTGGACGTCCAGAAGAAGCTCGACGAGATCGTGGCCGCCGTGGAGGCCGCCCGGTCCATGCCGATGTCGGCCTCCTGCGTGGTCAACCGTGCCGAGCTGCTCGACATGCTCGAAGACGTGCGGTCGGCGCTGCCCGACTCGCTCTCCCAGGCCCAGCAGCTGCTGGGCGGGCGGGAGCAGATGGTCGAGGAGGCCCGGGCCGAGGCCGACCGGATCATCGGGGCCGCGCACGCGGAACGCGGTTCGCTGATCTCCGACACCGAGATCGCCCGCCGCTCCCAGCAGGAGGCCGAGCGCATCGTCACGGAGGCGCAGCGCGAGGCCACCGAGATCCGGGCCGAGGCCGACGACTACGTCGACAGCAAGCTCGCCAACTTCGAGGTCGTGCTGACCAAGACCATCGGCTCGGTGGACCGCGGCCGCGAGAAGCTGCTCGGCCACGGCCCGGCCCTCGACGAGAACGGCTACCCGTACGAGGACGACGACGCGCCGGAGCGCAGCGGCGACCCGGAGACGCTGCGCCGCCGCGCCGACGAGTACGTGGACGCCAAGCTGGGCGCCTTCGAGGCGGTCCTCAGCAAGACCCTGGAGGCCGTCGGACGCGGCCGCCTGAAGCTGACCGGTCACCGCCCCGTCGACGAGCTCGGCGCCGGCCTGGCCCACGACACGGACGGCGAGGGCCATGTCCCCGGGCAGTCCGACGCCGAGTACCTCGCGGGCCTGGCCGCCCCCGTGGCCCCGGGCGACTACCAGTACGACCCGAACGCCGTGCAGCAGCCCGACTACGGCTACCAGCAGCCGGACCCGTACCAGCAGCAGGGCCAGCAGCCCGACCCCTACCAGCAGCAGGGCCAGTACGCCGACCCGTACGCCGCGCAGCCGCAGCAGGCCTACTACGACCCGAACTACGGCTGGCAGCAGCCGCAGCAGCCGCAGCAACCGCAGCAGACCGGCTACGAGCAGCAACAGCAGTACATGCCGCAGCAGCACCAGCAGGGTCAGGGCGCGGCGCTGGACGAGACGAGCTTCTTCGACACCAGCATGATCGACCTGAACCGGCTGCGGGAGCTGGAGCAGGAGCGCGGTTTGGGCTGAGCCCGGGGGACCGGTATCCTGATCCCTCAGCCGTGTGATCCCCGGCGCTTTGGCGTGCCCGCCGTCGCACCGAAGGGCACGCGCCGAACCGTAGAAAGCAGGAGCCCTGAACACCCGCCTCGACCACCGCAACCCGCTCGTGTTCGACACGCACGAGCTGGGTCGTCGTCCTGGGGCGATGAAGAAGGTCTCCCGCTCGGTGCCGGCCCCCAAGGACATGGGCATCGAGGTCATCGGTGTCCGCGAGGGCACGGAGATCACGCTGGACCTCCGCCTGGAGTCGGTGATGGAGGGGGTGCTCGTCACGGGCACCGCCCGCGCACCGCTCTCGGGGGAGTGCGTAAGGTGTCTGGAGCCGGTCGAGCGCGAGCTCGAGACGGACTTCCAGGAGTTGTACTCCTACCCCGACGCCGACACCCGGACCGGTGGGCACCATGGTGCCGCCGATGCCGGTGACGACGCCGAGGAGGAGGACACTCTCTTCCTCGAGGGCGACTTGTTCGACCTCGAGCCCGTGCTGCGGGACGCGGTGGTTCTCGAACTGCCGCTGCAGCCGGTGTGCCAGGACGACTGTTCCGGCCTGTGCCCCGATTGCGGGGTGCGGCTGGCGGACGACCCGGACCACCACCACGAGGTCACCGACATCCGTTGGGCGGCCCTGCAGGAAATCCAGCTGAGCGGTGCCGAGGACGGCGCCGACGAGAACCAGGAGAAGTAGCCGTGGCTGTTCCCAAGCGGAAGATGTCGCGCAGCAACACGCGCCACCGCCGTTCGCAGTGGAAGGCTGCGCCCGTGAGCCTGGTGGCGTGCGAGCGCTGCCACGAGCCGAAGCAGCAGCACATCGCGTGCCCGAGCTGCGGCACCTACAACCGTCGTCAGGTCCTCGAGGTCTGATCGGCGGGTGAGGGGCTCCATGTCGTCAGACGGCGCAACGTCGACGGACGCCGGTAAGGCAGCCTCGTCCCCCGCGGTTCTGGAAGGGCGGCTCGGGTACACACTCGAACCCGCCCTTCTGGTGCGTGCGCTGACCCACCGCTCGTACGCGTACGAGAACGGTGGTCTGCCCACCAACGAGCGCCTGGAGTTCCTCGGGGACTCCGTGCTCGGCCTGGTGGTCACGGACACGCTCTACCGCACCCACCCGGACCTTCCGGAGGGCACGCTCGCCAAGCTGCGGGCCGCGGTGGTCAACTCGCGCGCCCTGGCCGATGTCGGCCGCGGCCTCGACCTGGGCAGCTTCGTCCGCCTCGGACGGGGCGAAGAGGGCACGGGCGGCAGGGACAAGGCGTCGATCCTCGCGGACACCCTCGAGGCGGTGATCGGTGCGGTCTACCTGGACCAGGGCCTGGACGCCGCGTCGGAGCTGGTGCACCGGCTCTTCGATCCACTGATCGAGAAATCGTCCAACCTCGGTGCGGGACTGGACTGGAAGACCAGCCTCCAGGAGCTCACCGCGGGCGAGGGCCTCGGTGTCCCGGAGTACGTGGTCTCCGAGACCGGACCCGACCACGAGAAGACCTTCACGGCTGCCGCCCGCGTCGGTGGTGTCGAGTACGGCACCGGCACCGGCCGCAGCAAGAAGGAAGCAGAGCAGCAGGCCGCCGAGTCGGCTTGGCGTGACATCCGCGCCAAGCGCGACGCGAACGGCACTGTCGCCGGCTGAACCCGTCAGGCCCGTCCGTCCGGCCCCCGAGGCCGTCCGGGCGGGCCTTGCGGTTCCCCGGGCGGGGAACCGCCGTCCGAGAGGAGCGCACCGAGTGCCGGAGCTGCCCGAGGTCGAAGTCGTACGTCGCGGCCTGGACCGCTGGGTGAGCGGGCGCACGGTCGCCGGGACCGAGGTTCTGCACGCCCGTTCCGTGCGCCGCCACCTCGCCGGCGGCGCCGACTTCGCCGCCCGGCTGGAGGCGCAGACCTTCGGCCCCGCCCTGCGTCGGGGCAAGTATCTGTGGCTGCCGCTCCAGGACTCCCCGCTGGCCCTCCTCGGCCACCTCGGCATGAGCGGCCAGCTCCTCGTCCAGCCGGAGGACGCGCCCGCCGAGACCCATCTGCGGATCCGGATCCGCTTCGAGGACGATCTCGGGACGGAGCTGCGCTTCGTCGACCAGCGCACCTTCGGCGGCCTGTCGCTGCACGAGTGCGTGCCCGGTGACCCCGAGCGGCTGCCGGTCCCCCTGTCGCACATCGCCCGCGACCCGCTCGACCCCCGCTTCGACGACGCGGCCTTCCACACCGCGCTGCGCCGCCGCCGCACCACGATCAAGCGGGCGCTGCTGGACCAGTCCCTGATCAGCGGGGTCGGCAACATCTACGCCGACGAGGCGCTGTGGCGCACCCGGCTGCACTACGAGCGGCCGACCGCGACCCTGACCCGGCCGGTCACCACCGAACTGCTCACCCACATCCGCGAGGTCATGACCGACGCCCTCGCCGCCGGCGGCACGAGCTTCGACAGCCTGTACGTCAACGTCAACGGGGAGTCCGGCTACTTCGACCGCTCCCTGGACGCCTACGGTCGCGAGGACGAGCCCTGCCGCCGCTGCGGCACGCCGATCCGCCGCCGCCCCTGGATGAACCGCTCGAGCTACTTCTGCCCGCGCTGTCAGCGACCGCCGCGCGGCCCGGCCGGCACGACAGCCCTCGCCGTCCGCTCGTCGTAGCGGCGTGCGGCCGCAGTCGCACGGGGGAGACGACGTCGCGCTCACACCGGCGCGGCGACGCGGCGCGTCGGACGACGGGGCCGCCGTGGACCCCCGGCGCGGGCCGGGCCGTACGGCGCACAATGGGCGGATGCCTCTCGACGGCCCACCCTCCCCACCCGCCGCCACGTACGCCGAGACCGCGGAGCCGCAACCGGAGATCCCCCTGATCGGCGGTGACGTGACCGAGGGCGTCGTCCGCGTCGGCGACACGGTCCGCCGCCCGACAGGCGAGCACAGTCCCCTGGTGCACGCCCTGCTCCGGCACCTGGAGGATGTCGGGTTCCCCGGCGCCCCGCGCCTCCTCGGTATCGACGCGGCCGGCCGCGAGGTGCTGACCTACGTCACCGGCGAGGTCGCCGGACGCCCCCGCCCCGCCTGGATCGCCGACGAGGACCGCCTCGTCTCGGTCGGCCGCCTGGTCCGCGTCTACGACGACGCGGCCGCCGGCTTCACCCCGCCCGACGGCGTCCGGGCCCCCTCCGGCCCCGTCCCGCACCCGGACACGCCTCCCGCGCCCGCCCATCCCGCCGAGGTGATCGGGCACATGGACTTCACGCCCGACAACATCGTCTTCCGGGACGGCCGGGCCGCCGCGCTCATCGACTTCGACCTGGCCAGGCCGGTCCCGAGGGTCGAGGAGATCCACAACGCGATGCTCTACTGGGCCCCCATCGGCGACCCCGCCGACGCCGACCCCCACCTGCGCGACGTCGACGTCCCCCGCCGCTGCCGCCTGCTCGCCGACGCGTACGGGATGTCCGGCACCGATCGTGGCCGCCTGCTGGAGGTCGCCGTGCTCCGGACCCGCCGCGCGTGGTTCTCCATGAAGCGCATGGCCGAGACCGAGGGCGGCGGCTGGGCCCGCATGTGGCACGAGGGGGTCGGCGACCGGATCAAACGCCGCGAGGCCTGGCTGGAGCGCCACGGCTCCTCGATCGAGGCGGCACTCACCGCTCCGTAGCGCCGGGGGAGCGCCGCTTGCGGCCGGACAGGACCCCGTACACGTCGAGTGCCGCCCCGGCAGAGCACCCGAGGAAGCGCACCGCGCCCCTCACCGCCGACACCACCGGTTCCTCCACCGCGCGCACCCACCCAGTCGGAATCCGTGGCCGGCAGGTTGCGGCCACGTCCATCTCTACGTCCGGGGAGCCGCCCCCGTTCAACGCGGCGCCGACGGCCGGTGACTGCCTCAGTAGCCGAAGAAGTGATCCGGGGCCTTGCTGACCTGGGCGCGCCGTGACGATCAACGCTGTGACCTGCGATCGAGTAGTCAACGGTTGTCGGCGTTGGTCGTCGTTGCGCGCCCTCGGACGGCCCAGAGACGGCCCGGCCTGGCTCCTGCGTCTCTCTTCACCAGCCGTAGTCTCGAGCGGCCCTGTCTGCCTCGGAACCATCCAGCCACGCAAGGCGAAGTGGCTCGCCGCGCAGCATGAACCACCCGGCGTCCCACTGCTGGAGCTCAACGTCGACGTCCGTTGTGACGACGCTGTCCTCGCTCCCGCCGGCGTCGTAGGTGAGCATCCACTCGGGACGTTCTTCTGGGCGGACCAGACGCCTGTGCCAGAAGGGTCCCTCCTCGACCCACCAGGTCTGTACGCGAGTGATCAACCACGCCACAGGCGCATCGCCGGAGAAGACGCGAGCCGCACCACGCCGGTACGGGTCGAGTCTGCGGTCCGGTTCTTGCTCAGGTTCTCGTCGCCACCTTGCCATTTCGCCATTGTCACTGCAGCTCTCGTATGAGGGGCGGAGGCCGCTCTTGCGTGGCCAGTTTGGAAGACTGAGGCTGCGGACTCTGCCTCACCTGGGCGGACGCTGACCTGCGGCAAACCGACTCTGCCACGGTGGTTCCCCGTGGTTCCCCGCTCGGCACCGACGTACGTGGCACGCGTGTGGCACGTACCCCGGGTAACCCCTCTCGGCTTCCGGGTTGCCGGTGTTGATCAACCTGTCACCTTGGAGAGGGTCGACAAGTGGGCGACTGGTCCATGACAATCCGCTGGTGACTGATCGCGTTAACTTGGCCATATCGGCACTGGGCGTGCCGGTCTCCGCTTTGCTACTGGCGGGCGCATTGCAGGCGTACTTGGCCGGCGACGACTCGGGGTGGATGATCACCTTCTCGTCCCTGCTACAGGTCGCTACGGTCTGGCAGTTGGTCCGCGACATACGCCGGCGCCGCAGGATGCGAACCAAGGCTGGCTGACCTCCGAGTGCATCGGCGGGTTCCTCATCCGCGAGGGCGTTGGCGCGATCTTTGGCCGGTGGCCTGCCTGGGCTGGGGTCGGGCATGGCCAGGGGGCCTTACGCTGGCCGCGAATCGGGCTGGCTCCTGCCTGCCCGCAATAAGCCCGATCGGCCCCCTGGTCTTGCTCGACATCGGGTCCCGGACCGGGGAGGTGGCTAAAGATCGTGTCGGCGCCCGCCCCAGCCAACGCGGTTCTGACCTCATGCCCTGGCCTACCTGTCTGGGCGCGGCCGGACGCGGGCCGCGCGCCCGGCGGAGCGTGAGCGACGCCGGGTGCCTTGATGATCGGAACCGCTTCAACCATTGGGTCTGGCGTCCGGCCCTGCGCGCGGCCGGCGTCTCCGCGGGGAGGGAGAACGGCATGCACGCGCTGCGGCACTTCTACGCTTCGGTGCTCCTGGCCGCGGGGGAGAGCATCAAGGCCCTGAGCGAGTACCTCGGCCATCACGACCCCGGCTTCACGCTCCGGACGTACACGCACCTGATGCCTGCGAGCGACACACGCACGAGGGCCGCCGTCGATCGCGTATTCGGCTACAAGCCTGCGACCGACGACGGCCCGGAGACGGCCCGAGCCGTCTGACAGCTATCTGACCTGCGGCTTTCTCAGTAGCCGAAGTCCTGCGTCCACCAGGGGCCGCCCTCGCCGAGGACTGCGCCGACGCCGATCTTCTTGAAGTCGCAATTGAGGATGTTGGCGCGGTGCCCCTCGCTGTTCATCCAGGCGTCCATGACCTCCTCGGCCGTGGCCTGGCCGCGGGCGATGTTCTCGCCGCCGAGGTTCTTGACGCCGGCCTGGGCGGCGCGGTCCCAGGGGTCGTCGCCGTCGGGGTCGGAGTGGTCGAAGAAGCCCCGGGCGGCCATGTCGGCGCTGAAGTCGGAGGCGAGCTCGGAGAGCTTCTTGTCGGCGTGCAGCGGCTGGCAGCCGGCGGTGGCCCGGACCGTGTTCACCAGGGCCAGGACGGAGGTCTCGACGACGCTCTGGTCGCCGTCCTGCGCCTCCTCGTCGCCGCCCGGCACGAGGGTGGCCGCGGGCGGGGACGGGACGTCGGTGGGCGTGGAGGACGCCGAGGGCTGCGGCGCGGCGGGAGTGGCCGCGCTCTCCTCCGGGGCAGAGGTGGGGGCGGAGGGGGTCGGCGTCGCCGAGGTCGCGGGCGCCGACGGGGCCGCGGGGGGCGCGGTCGTACGGGCGTCGCCGCGGCTGGCGGGAGCCGAGGTGTCACGGTCGGCGGGCACGGCGCCGACGTCCTGCGGGCTCACGGTGTTCGGCAGCCCGGCGGCCTGGACCTGACCGGGAGCGTCATCGTGGTACCCGAACCCGCCGGAACCGTCCGGCGAGGGCAGCAGCCCGCTGGAGACGCCGATCGCGCCGACCGCCAGCGCGGCGGACGAGGCCAGCAGCCCGGTGCGCACCGGGTTCTGCTTGCGCCGCCGGGCCCTGCTGGTCTGCCCGCGGTGGCGCGGCGCCTCCGAGAACGGCGCCGGCTCGGAGGCTGTACGGCTGTGGCGGCCCATCCGCTGCAGTCCTTTATGTCGACGGTGTTCACCCGAACGGGTGAGTTCTGTTGCGGCGCGACTGTATCGAAAGACAGGCGGGGCCGGTGTGAACCCTGTGCAACTGGCGGGTTAGCGTGCTTCCATGAACGACGCTGTCCGACTCACGGCCTGGGTGCGAGGCCGAGTACACCAAGTGGGTTTCCGCTGGTGGACGCGGGTGAGCGCACTGGAGATCGGCGGGCTCGACGGCTATGTGAGCAATCTCTCGGACGGACGCGTGCAGATCGTGGCCGAAGGCGACCGGTCGCACTGCGACCGGCTGCTCGACTGGCTGCGGACCGGCGACACGCCCGGACGCGTCGACGGCGTCACCGAGATCTGGGGCGAGCCGCGCGGTGGCTACGAGGGCTTCGCGATCCGCTGAGCCACCGTCCGGCGCACCGCGCCGTCCTCGCAGGTGAGGAGCGAGGTCACAGATCGCCGGCAATCTCACCTGGCAAGAGCGACAAGGAGGTTGCCATTTCGCGCACCGCGTGCAAGGCTGCCGACATCGAGGACGCGGTGATCTTCGGGGAGTGATCGACGGCCCCGTCCTCCAGCCACGCGGGACGCCCGCGGCGCCTTTCTCGCGCCGTGTTTTCTTAGGCGTACCCGACGAGTGGGCTGTGATCGTGTTGACCGTCCAACCATTTGGTGAGACGCTGGAAGCCCCGCGCACCGCAGCTGTAGGCATGGCAAAGGGCAGCTTCGGCGCACACGGCGCGGGTGCCTATAACCCCTCACAAACGACCCACACCGCTCCCCGGTCGGTCACTCAGCGTGGAGGACCATCCATCATGGCAAAGGCGCTTCTCGGTTACGTCGGCGGCCCCGACCCTCGACTCCTCGCCGAGATGCGAAGGCTGCAGCAGCGTGTCCAGGACCTGGAAACCGAACTCGTACGGATCCAGGCCGAGAACGACACGCTGGCCGCCGCCTCGCGCGAGCTCGTCGACGTACCTCACGCGGAGCCGGTTCTCGCCTGATCGGCCTTTCGGCCGATCAAGTGGAAACGACTCCGTTTGGGAATGTGCAAGGGACGCCCCGGCGTCCCTTCGTCGTTTTCCGCCCCGTTGCCCTCCCATGATCTCCGCCCTTGCATTGCATGTGCCCCCCGCATTCCTCGGTGAAACCGAGAGCGGGAGGTAGAGTCCAACGGCGTGCACCTCAAGAGCCTGACCCTGCGCGGGTTCAAGTCATTCGCCTCGGCGACGACGCTGCGGTTCGAACCCGGAATCACCTGCGTCGTCGGCCCGAACGGTTCCGGCAAGTCCAATGTCGTGGACGCGCTGTCCTGGGTCATGGGCGAACAGGGCGCCAAGTCGCTGCGCGGCGGGAAGATGGAGGACGTCATCTTCGCCGGCACGACGGGGCGGCCGCCGCTCGGCCGTGCCGAGGTGTCGCTCACGATCGACAACGGCGACGGTGCCCTCCCGATCGAATACGCCGAGGTCACCATCACGCGGATCATGTTCCGCAATGGCGGCAGCGAATACCAGATCAACGGGGACACCTGCCGGTTGCTGGACATCCAGGAACTGCTCTCCGACTCCGGTATCGGCCGTGAAATGCACGTCATCGTCGGCCAGGGGCAGCTGGATTCGGTCCTGCACGCAGATCCGATGGGCCGCCGCGCCTTCATCGAGGAGGCGGCCGGCGTCCTCAAGCACCGCAAGCGCAAGGAAAAGGCGCTGCGCAAGCTGGACGCCATGCAGGCCAATCTGGCCCGCGTCCAGGACCTGACCGGTGAGCTGCGGCGTCAGCTCAAGCCGCTGGGACGGCAGGCACAGGTGGCGCGCCGGGCGGTGGTCATCCAGGCGGACCTGCGCGACGCCCGGCTGCGGCTGCTCGCCGACGACCTGGTCACCCTGCGGGAGGCGCTGCGCGCCGAGGTCGCCGACGAGGCGGCGCTCAAGGAGCGCCGCGACGCCGTCGAGACGGACCTCGCGGCCGCCGTACAACGAGAGGCGCGGCTGGAGGAGCAGGTCAGGGAGCTCGCCCCGCGGCTGGCCGACGCCCGTGCCACCTGGTACGGGCTGTCGCAGCTGGCCGAGCGGGTCCGCGGCACCATCGGCCTGGCCGAGCAGCGCGTACGGCATGCCACCGCGCAGCCCGCGGAGGAACGGCGCGGCCGCGACCCGGAGGAGATGGAGCGCGAGGCCGCCCGCATCCGCGAGCAGGAGGCGGAACTCACGGACGCACTGGAGGCCGCCCAGCGCGCCCTGGACGACACGGTCGACCACCGCGCGGAACTGGAACGCCGCCTGGCGGAGGAGGACAAGGCCCTCAAGGCCGCCGCGCGCGCCATCGCCGACCGCCGCGAGGGCCTGGCCCGTCTGCAGGGTCAGGTCAACGCCGCCCGCTCCAAGGCCGGATCCGCCGAGGCCGAGATCGGCCGGCTGACCGCCGCCCGCGACGAGGCGCGCGAGCGCGCCGAGTCCGCCCAGGAGGAGTACGAGGAACTCCGCGCCCGGGTCGAGGATCTGGACGCGGACGACTCCGAGCTCGACGAGCGCCTCGAGGCCGCCAAGGACGAGCAGGGCCGTGCCGACGAGGCCCACTCCGCCGCGCGCGAGGACGCCACCGCCGCCGAGCGCCGGCGTGCCGCCCTTGCCGCGCGTCACGACGCCCTCGCCCTCGGCCTGCGCCGCAAGGACGGCACCGGTGCCCTGCTCGCCGCGGGCGACCGCCTGTCCGGGCTGCTCGGTCCCGCCGCTGAACTCCTCACCGTCGCCCCGGGCCACGAGGTGCCGGTGGCCGCCGCGCTGGGCGCCGCCGCCGACGCCGTGGCCGTCTCCGGCCCGTCAGCAGCCGCCGAGGCGCTGCGGCTGCTGCGCAAGGACGACGCGGGCCGCGCCGCGCTGCTCGTCGCCGGTGACGCCGTCCCGCCGGAGGCCGCCGAGGTGCCCGCGGGTGTGCGTGCGGCGGCCGCGCTCGTCGGCGGTCCCGATGAACTGCTTCCGGCCGTGCGCCGTCTGCTGCGGGACTACGTCGTCGTGGAGAGCCTCGCCGACGCCGAGTCACTGGTCGCCGCCCACCCGCGGCTGACCGCGGTGACCGCGGAAGGCGACGTCCTCGGCGCCCACTTCGCCCACGGCGGCTCGGCCGGGGCCCCCAGCCTGCTGGAGGTCCAGGCCGCCGTCGACGAGGCCGCCGCGGAGCTGGAGGCTTTGGCCGGGCGCTGTGAGGCGCTCGCGGAGGAGCAGGCCGCGGCCAGGGAACGCAGGGCGGCCGCCGCCCGGGTGGTCGACGAGCTGACGCAGCGTCGCCGGGCCGCGGAGAAGGAGAAGTCGGCCGTGGCCCAGCAGCTGGGCCGGCTGGGAGGGCAGGCACGTGCCGCTGCGGGGGAAGCGGAACGTTCTGCCGCCGCGGTGGGCCGCGCCGAGGAGTCGCTGGCCGCCGCGATAGAGGAGTTCGAGGAGCTCTCCTTCCGGCTGAGCGAGGCGGAGGCCGCCCCCGCCGACGAGGAGCCGGACACTTCCGTGCGCGACCGGCTCGCCGCCGACGGCGCCAACGCCCGCCAGACGGAGATGGAGGCGCGGCTCCAGGTCCGTACCCACGAGGAGCGGGTCAAGGGCCTGGCCGGCCGCGCCGACGGCCTGGACCGCGCCGCCCGCGCCGAGCGCGAGGCCAGGGCGCGGGCCGCCCGCCGCAAGGCACGTCTGGAGTACGAGGCGCAGGTCGCCACCGCGGTGCTGAAGGGCGCGCAGGGCCTGCTGGCGTACGTCCAGGTCTCGCTGGGGCGCGCGGACGAGGAGCGGGGAGCGGCCGAGCGGGCCAAGGCCGAGCGCGAGGCGGAGCTGGACACCGCGCGCCGCCGGGGCCGGGAGCTGAAGTCCGAACTGGACCGGCTGACCGACTCCGTCCACAAGGGTGAGGTGCTGGGCGCGGAGAAGAGGCTGAGGACCGAGCAACTGGAGAGCAAGGCGCTGGAGGAGTACGGCGTCGAGCCCGCGGGCCTGGTCGCGGAGTACGGACCGGACCAGCTCGTGCCGCCGTCCCCGCCCGCCGAGGGCGAGGAGCTGCCGGAGGACCCGGAGCACCCGCGGAACAGGCCGCGCCCCTACCACCGGGGCGAGCAGGAGAAGCGGCTGAAGGTGGCGGAGAAGGCGTACCAGCAGTTGGGCAAGGTCAACCCGCTGGCGCTGGAGGAGTTCGCGGCGCTGGAGGAGCGGCACAAGTTCCTCTCGGAGCAGCTGGAGGACCTGAGGAAGACCCGGGCCGACCTGCTCCAGGTGGTCAAGGAGGTCGACGAGCGGGTCGAGCAGGTCTTCACCTCCGCCTACCACGACACCGCGCGGGAGTTCGAGGGCGTGTTCTCCCGGCTCTTCCCCGGCGGCGACGGCCGGCTGATCCTGACCGACCCCGAGAACATGCTCACCACCGGTGTGGAGGTGGAGGCCCGCCCGCCGGGCAAGAAGGTCAAGCGGCTGTCGCTGCTGTCGGGCGGCGAGCGCTCGCTGACCGCGGTGGCACTGCTGGTGTCGATCTTCAAGGCCCGGCCGAGCCCGTTCTACGTGATGGACGAGGTGGAGGCCGCGCTGGACGACACCAACCTGCAGCGGCTCATCGGCATCATGCGGGAGCTGCAGGAGAGCTCCCAGCTGATCGTCATCACCCACCAGAAGCGGACCATGGAGGTCGCCGACGCGCTGTACGGCGTGTCCATGCAGGGCGACGGTGTGTCGAAGGTCATCAGCCAGCGCCTCACGTCCTGACCGGCCCGGCCGGGCCCGGTCAGTCCTTCAGCCGGGGCAGCACCTGCTCCGCGAACAGGCGCAGGCTCCGCCAGCCCTCCTCGACCGGCATCCCCCCGCACAGCGGGTGCAGCACGAGGGCGGCGGCCGGGTCGGTGCCCGCCTCCGCGAAGGCGACGCACTCGTCGGGGGTGACCACGCGGTAGACGCCCTCTCGGCGCAGTTCCTCCGGGGAGGCCGCCGTGGAGCGCACCGCCGAGCGGATGCCGGCGGACTGCCACGAGGCGTAGGTGGCCGCCTCGTGGAACAGGTGCCGCCCGTACTCGGTCCAGGTGCGGTCGGGGTCCTCGGACAGGTGGAGCAGCGGCACCTGGGGCGGGGGCATCAGACACCAGCCCTCCGTGCCGTGCTCGGCGAGCTGCTCCCGGTAGTAGGTCTCCAGCTCCGGCAGGTGGGCGCTGGGGAAGAACGGCAGTCCGAACCGCGCCGCCCGCCGCGCCGCGGCGCGCGAGCTGCCGCCGACGATCAGCAGCGGGTGCGGGGAGCTGTGGGGGCGGGGTGTGACCCGGACGGTCCGGCCGCGGAAGGCGAAGGGCTCACCGGTCCAGGCCTTCAGGAGCGTGTCCAGCAGTTCGTCCTGGAGGGCGCCGCGCCGGTGCCAGTCGACCCCGAGGGCCGCGTACTCCTCGGGGCGGTAGCCGATGCCGGCGACGGTGACCAGCCGTCCGCCGCCGACGTGGTCGAGCACCGCGAGGTCCTCCGCCAGCCGCAGCGGGTCGTACAGCGGCCCGATCAGGGCGGAGACGGTGACCGCGATCCTGCGCGTCGCGCCGAGGACGGCCCCCGCGAAGGTGAGGGGCGAGGGCAGCCAGCCGTCGGGGGAGCCGTGGTGCTCCTCGGTCTGGAGGGTGGCGATGCCGTGCTCGTCGGCGTACGCGGCCATTTCCAGGGCCGCCCGGTAGCGGTGGCTCAGCGCCCCGGGCGAGGCCGCGGGGTCGACGAGGTTGAAACGTACGACAGTGGCGGGCATGCGCCGACGTTAGCTGACGAACCGTCAGATGAACAGAGTCGCGGACGCCCGCCGGGTGGCTCCCGGGAGGGCGGGCCGCGTGACCGATACTGGACGGGTTATGGAAACCGTCATTCTTGCCGTAGTCATCGCCCTGGTCGTGATCCTGGCGGCCGGCGGGCTGGTGGTGGGCAGCCGCCGCAGGAAGCAGCTGCCCCCCGCGCCGCCCACCGAGCAGCCGACGATCACCGCGCCTCCCGCCGAACCGCACATCGGCGACGAGGCCGAGGCCCCGCGGGACGAACCCCGCCGGACCATCGAAGAGGTCGAGCTCCCCGAGTCGGAAGACGCCTCCGCAGGCGGCGTCCTCGTCGAGGAGCGCCCGGCCGCCCCCGAGATCGAGCGGCCCGAGCCCACCGCCGGCCGCCTGGTGCGGCTGCGCTCCCGCCTCTCGCGCTCGCAGAACGCGCTCGGCAAGGGGCTGCTCACCCTGCTCTCGCGCGAGCACCTCGACGAGGACACCTGGGAGGAGGTCGAGGACACCCTGCTCACCGCGGACGTCGGTGTCGCCCCCACCCAGGAGCTGGTGGAGCGGCTGCGCACCCGGGTGAAGGTGCTCGGCACCCGCAGCCCCGCGGACCTGCGGCAGCTGCTGCGCGAGGAACTGCTGACCCTGGTCCGCACGGACCTGGACCGCACGCTCCACACGGACGGGCTGCCGAACGCGGACGGTGCCGACCAGCCGGCCGTGCTGATGGTCGTCGGCGTCAACGGCACCGGCAAGACCACCACCACCGGCAAGCTTGCCCGGGTCCTGGTGGCCGACGGCCGCAGCGTCGTGCTGGGTGCCGCCGACACCTTCCGCGCCGCGGCCGCGGACCAGCTGCAGACCTGGGGCGAGCGGGTCGGCGCCCGCACCGTACGAGGGCCCGAGGGCGGCGACCCGGCGTCGGTCGCCTTCGACGCGGTCAAGGAGGGCATCGCCGAGGGCGCGGACGTCGTGCTCATCGACACCGCCGGCCGGCTGCACACCAAGACCGGCCTGATGGACGAGCTCGGCAAGGTCAAGCGCGTCGTGGAGAAGCACGGCCCGGTGGACGAGGTCCTGCTCGTCCTGGACGCCACGACAGGCCAGAACGGCCTGGTGCAGGCCCGGGTCTTCGCCGAGGTCGTCGACATCACCGGCATCGTGCTGACCAAGCTCGACGGCACCGCCAAGGGCGGCATCGTCGTCGCCGTCCAGCGCGAGCTGGGCGTCCCGGTCAAGCTGATCGGCCTGGGCGAGGGGGCGGACGACCTCGCGCCGTTCGAGCCCGAGGCCTTCGTGGACGCGCTGATCGGCTCGTAGCCGGCGGCATCCGCGGACAAGCGGACGAGCGGAGAGACGGACAAGGGGCGCACTCCCGGGAGTGCGCCCCTTGTCCGTTGCTCACGCGTGGGCGCGGTCCCGGTGGCAGACGTACGCCAGCGTGCCGAGCAGCAGCCGGGCCTCCGGGGGCTGGCGGGCGGCGTCCAGCGCCGGCGGCCGCAGCCAGCGGACCGGGCCGAGGCCGCCGAGGTCGGAGGGGGGAGCGGTCACATGGTCGCCCGGCCCGAGGCAGCGCAGGTCGAGGTCGGCGTCGTCCCAGCCCATGCGGTACAGCAGATGCGGGAGCTCGGCGGCGGCACCCGGCGCGACGAAGAACTGCGCCCGGCCGTCCGGGGTGGCGACGACCGGGCCGAGACGCAGCCCCATCCGCTCCAGGCGCACCAGAGCGCGCACGCCGGATCGTTCCGCCACGTCGATCACGTCGAAGGTGCGCCCCACGGGAAGCATCAGCGCCGCGCCCGGCACGCGCTCCCAGGCGGCCACGGCCTCCTCGAGGGTCGCCCCGGCCGGCACCTCGCCGGCGAACTCCAGTGCGTGGGCGCCCGGCGCCTCGCACCCCGGGTCACCGCAGGAGCACTGCCCGCCTCCGCGCGTGGCGCGCGCACCCGGCGCCACCGCCCATCCGCACAACCCGGTGTACTCCGCCACGGTGGTGCACGCCGAGGCGTGCGTCCGGCGGCGCGCGCCGGAGCGGATGTGTCGCATCTCCCGCATGCTGCCGATCGTGAAGCCCATGACACCCCCAACGGGTCGCAGTTGCCGATGGTTACGCCCGTGCCTGATCGGCATGTGTCAAGTGAATCGCTCCGCGTGCACATGTAGTTCATTCGAAGGGGTGGCGAATGGTGGCGTTTTCGCTGGAGGCATCGCCGGATGGGTGATCGTAGGATTACTTTCGGTTTGCAAGCCCCGGAAGTGTGCGGGCCGGCGGGTATGCCGGAGGCAAGACTCGTAGGACACTGAGGCACATGGGGGCCAGGCAGGCAACGGCCCGCATCCCCGGAGGTGTTGGGCGACGGAATGGGGGCGTCACGGTGGGCGGCACACAGGACAAGCAGCCCAACGCGCAGTTGACCTCTTGGTTTGTGCGCAGTGGCTGGTCCAAGGGCGAACTCGCCCGTCAGGTGAACCGCAGAGCGCGCCAGATGGGGGCGCTGCACGTCAGCACGGACACCTCGCGGGTGCGCCGCTGGCTGGACGGTGAGCAGCCGCGGGAACCGATCCCGCGCATCCTGTCCGAGCTGTTCTCCGAGCGCTTCGGCACCGTCGTCCCGGTGGAGGACCTGGGGCTGCGTCCCGCCCACCAGCCGCCCGCCTCGACCGGAGTGGACCTGCCGTGGGCGGGGCCGCAGACGGTCCAGATGATCAACGAGTTCTCCCGCAGCGACCTGATGCTCGGCCGCCGCGGCTTCCTCGGGACCTCCCTGGCGCTGGCCGCCGGCCCCGCCCTCGTCGAGCCGATGCAGCGCTGGCTGGTGCCCACCCCCGCGTCCGGCGCCGACGTCCCGCCGCCGCGCGACTCCCGTGCCAGGGCCCGGCTCTCCGAGCCCGAACTGGAGCTGCTGGAAGCCACCACGGTGATGTTCCGGCAGTGGGACAACCAGTGCGGCGGCGGCCTGCGCCGCAAGGCGGTGGTGGGCCAGCTGCACGAGGTCACCGACCTGCTCCAGGAGTCCCATCCGCAGTCCGTCGCCAAGCGGCTCTACCGCGTCACCGCCGAGCTCGCGGCGCTCGCCGGCTGGATGTCGTACGACGTCGGCCTGCACCCCACCGCGCAGAAGTACCTGGTCCTGGCCCTGCACGCGGCCAAGGAGGCCGACGACCGCCCGCTGGGCGCCTTCGTCCTGTCCAGCATGAGCCGCCAGATGATCCACCTGGACCGCCCCGACGACGCACTGGAACTCATCCACCTGGCGCAGTACGGCAGCAGGGACAGCGCGAGCGCCACCACCCAGGCGATGCTGTACGCGATGGAGGCCCGCGCCTACGCCAACATGGGTCAGGTCAGCAAGTGCCACCGCGCCGTGCGGATGGCGGAGGACTCCTACACCGACTCCCGGCCCGCCGAGGACCCGGACTGGATCAGCTTCTTCAACGAGGCCGAGCTCAACGCCGAGAACGCCCACTCCTACCGTGACCTGGCATACGTGGCCGGCCGCAGCCCCACGTACGCCTCGCTGGCCCACCCGGTGATGCAGCGGGCCGTCGACCTGTTCGCGCAGGACAGCGTCCACCAGCGCGCCTACGCCCTCAACCTGATCGGCATGGCCACCGTGCATCTGCTGCAGCGCAGCCCGGAGGAGGCCGCAGGGCTCACCGTCCAGGCGATCGACGTCGCCAAGCACGTGCGCTCCGAGCGGGTGAACACCCGCATCCGCAAGACCGCCGACAGCGCCCTGCGCGACTACGGCACGGTCGCCGAGGTCGCCCAGCTCAGCGAGCGCCTCGCCGCCGACCTCCCCGAGGTCGCCGAGACCGCCTGATCCGGCGGTCCGCCCCGTACCCCGGCCGCGGCCGGCCATCCCGACAGCCCGACTCGGCTCCCCCATGCCAGGTCAATCGGGTGGCTCGCCGCGGCCGGTCCTCGTTCACCGGCACGTCCCATCGACGGCGTGGCGAGGTTTGTACACCCCGGCCCGCGCGGCACGTATACAGCTCGTCGGCCCACCCGAGGGGTCGCGGAGTCATGACGGCGTCGTCATGGCGGCGCCCGCTGGGGCGGCGGTTCATCGCGACGTAACACGGACGACTTCTTCGTCACGGTGACGAAACACCCGATGGCGTCGACGGAAACCCGGCTGGGACAACCTCATGGCGAAAACCGGCCCACCGAGCCCGCATCCCGCACGGGCCGTTCGGATGACGAGGAGACGCCGATGGCAGCAGGCTTTTTGACGCTTGCCGCAGACACGCCCACGCTCGACAGCGGTAGCACGGCGTTCATGCTGCTGAGCGCGGCACTGGTGCTCGTGATGACCCCCGGTCTGGCCTTCTTCTACGGCGGCATGGTCCGGGTCAAGAGCGTCCTGAACATGCTGATGATGAGCTTCATCGCCATCGGCATCGTCACGGTGCTGTGGACGCTCTACGGCTTCAGCGTCGCGTTCGACTCCGGGAACGCCTTCTTCGGCGGCTTCGAGTGGGCCGGCATGCGCAACATCGGGATCGCCCAGCTGTGGGACGGCTACACCATCCCGGTCTACGTCTTCGCCGTCTTCCAGCTGATGTTCGCGATCATCACGCCCGCCCTGATCAGCGGTGCCCTGGCGGACCGGGTGAAGTTCACCGCCTGGTCGCTCTTCGTGGCCCTGTGGGCGACGGTCGTGTACTTCCCGGTCGCCCACATGGTCTGGGCGTCCGACGGCTTCCTCTTCACCCGCGGCGTGATCGACTTCGCCGGTGGTACGGCGGTGCACATCAACGCCGGTGCCGCGGCGCTCGGCGTGATCCTCGTCATCCGCAAGCGCGTGGGCTTCAAGAAGGACCCGTTCCGGCCGCACAACCTGCCGCTGGTCATGCTCGGCGCCGGTCTGCTGTGGTTCGGCTGGTTCGGCTTCAACGCCGGCTCCTGGCTCGCCTCCGACGGTGTCGCGGCCGTGGCCTTCACCAACACCCAGGTCGCCACCGCCTCCGCGATGCTCGGCTGGCTCGCCTACGAGAAGATCAAGCACGGCTCCTTCACCACCCTGGGCGCCGCATCCGGTGCCGTCGCCGGCCTGGTCGCCATCACCCCGGCGTGCGGCTCGGTCAGCCCGCTCGGCGCCATCGCCGTCGGTGTCATCGCCGGTGTGGCCTGCGCCGCCGCGGTCGGCCTGAAGTACCGGTTCGGCTTCGACGACTCCCTCGACGTGGTCGGCGTCCACATGGTCGGCGGCATCATCGGCTCGCTGCTCATCGGCTTCTTCGCCACCGGCGGGGTCGGCCAGACCGCCAAGGGCGTCTTCTACGGCGGCGGCTTCGACCAGCTGTGGAAGCAGTTCCTCGGCGTCGGCGTGGTCCTGGCCTACTCGCTGGTCGCGTCGGCGATCCTTGCCAAGCTCATCGACCTGGTGATCGGATTCACCGTCAGCGAGGACACCGAGGTCGCGGGCATCGACCAGGCCGAGCACGCGGAGACCGGCTACGACTTCGCGGGCGTGGCCGGCGCGGTCCGCTCCGCCCTCTCCTCCCTGGACAGCAGCAGTGGCACCGGCACCCAGGTGACCGACGCCCCGTCGAAGAAGGTGGACGCGTGAAGCTCATCACCGCGGTCGTGAAGCCGCACCGGCTGGACGAGATCAAGGAGGCCCTGCAGGCCTTCGGCGTCCAGGGCCTGACGGTCACCGAGGCCAGTGGCTACGGCCGCCAGCGGGGCCACACCGAGGTGTACCGCGGTGCCGAGTACACCGTCGACCTCGTGCCCAAGATCCGCATCGAGGTGCTGGTCGAGGACAGCGACGCCGACCAGCTGATCGACGTCGTCGTCAAGGCGGCCCGTACCGGCAAGATCGGTGACGGCAAGGTCTGGAGCATCCCGGTCGAGACCGCCGTACGGGTCCGGACCGGGGAGCGCGGCCCGGACGCACTCTGAGGACGCGGGGGCGCGGCCGGGACTCCGGCCGCGCCCCTTCGCACCACCGAACCCGAGAAGTTCCACCGCACGGCCTGCGACTGGAGACAGTGTGACGGAGAACGTCGACGCGAAAGCCCACGACGGACACGCCCCTGCAGGCTATGCGGCGGCCCGGCTGGCCCTCCTGAGCGGCGAGGGCCCGTCCGGGCCGCCGCGGCGCAGGGCGCTGGCCGCCCTCACCGACACATGGCTCGCCGACCTCGCGCGCGGCGCGGCCGACCGGACCGGGACCAGGGGCTGGTCACTGGTCGCCGTCGGCGGCTACGGCAGGGGCGAGCTCTCCCCGCGCAGCGATCTCGACCTGCTGCTGCTCCACGACGGCTCCGCCGGGCCCGCGGACGTCGCCGGCCTCGCCGACGGGATCTGGTACCCGGTCTGGGACCTGGGCGTCGCCCTCGACCACTCCGTCCGCACCCCGGCCGAGGCCCGCAAGACCGCCGCCGAGGACCTCAAGGTCCAGCTCGGCCTCCTCGACGCCCGCCACATCGCGGGGGACACCGCCCTCACCGCGTCCCTGCGCACCGCCGTCCTCGCCGACTGGCGCAACCAGGCCCCCAAGCGGCTCCCCGCGCTCCACGAACTGTGCCTGGAACGCGCCGAACGCCACGGCGAGCTCTCGTACCTGCTGGAGCCCGACCTCAAGGAGGCCCGCGGCGGACTGCGCGACGCCACCGCCCTGCGCGCCGTCGCCGCCTCCTGGCTCGCCGACGCGCCCCGCGAAGGCCTGGAGGACGCCCGCACCCGGCTGCTCGACGCCCGGGACGCCCTCCACCTGGTGACCGGCCGCGCCACCGACCGGCTCGCCCTTCAGGAGCAGGACCAGGTGGCCGGCGCACTCGGCCTGCTGGACGCCGACGCGCTGCTGCGCCAGGTGTACGAGGCCGCCCGGACCGTCGGCTACGCCTTCGACGTCACCTGGCGCGAGGTCGGCCGGGTCCTGCGCTCCCGCCAGTCGCGGCCCCGCAGGCGCGGGCTGCTCGGCCGCTCCCGTCCCGAGCAGGGGAACGCGCCCGAGCGCACCCCGCTCGCCGAGGGCGTCGTGGAGCACGAGGGCGAGGCCGTCCTCGCGCTCACGGCCAGGCCCGAGCGCGACCCGGTGCTGCCGCTGCGTGCCGCCGCGGCGGCGGCCGAGCACGGCGTACCGCTGTCGCTGCACGCGGTCCGCCGGCTGGGCGTGGCCCAGGCGACCCGGCCGCTGCCGGTGCCGTGGCCCGCCGAGGCCCGCGAACAGCTCGTCACACTGCTGGGCGCGGGGGAGTCCACGGTGCCGGTGTGGGAGGCACTGGAGGCCGAGGGCATGATCACCCGGCTGCTCCCCGACTGGGAGCGGGTCCGCTGCCGCCCGCAGCGCAACGCCGTGCACATCTGGACCGTCGACCGGCACCTCATCGAGTGCGCGGTGCGCGCCTCGCGCCTGACCCGCCGGGTCGGCCGTCCCGACCTCCTGCTCATCGCCGCCCTGCTGCACGACATCGGCAAGGGCTGGCCCGGTGACCACTCCGAGGCCGGCGAGGTCATCGCCCGCGACGTCGCGGCCCGCTTCGGCTTCGGCCGGACCGACGTGGAGACGCTGGCCCTGCTCGTCCGCCACCACCTGCTGCTCATCGAGACCGCGACCCGGCGGGACCTGGACGACCCCGCCACCGTGCAGAGCGTGGCCGACGCCGTCCGCGACTCCGAGACGCTGGAGCTGCTGCACGCGCTGACCGAGGCGGACGCCCTGGCCACCGGCCCCGCGGCCTGGAGTGCGTGGCGGTCCTCGCTCGTCGGCGACCTGGTCAAGCGGGTCGCCGCCGTCCTGGCGAGCGGGGCGGTGCCCGAGCCGGCCGACCGCGAGCCCACCGCCGAGGAGGAGCGCCTGGCCGTCGAGGCGGCCCGCACCGGGGGCCCGGTCATCGCGCTGCGCGCCCACGCCGAACCCGACCCCGACGGGACCGCCCCGCGGACCGCGGACGGCGAACCCGAGCCCGTCGGCGTGGAGCTGCTGCTCGCCGTTCCCGACCGCCCCGGGCTGCTCGCCGCGGCGGCGGGTGTGCTCGCCCTGCACCGGCTCACCGTCCGCGCCGCCGACCTGCGCACGGTCGACCCCATCGGCGACGGCCCGGTGACCCTCCTGCGCTGGCGGGTGGCCGCCCAGTACGGCTCGCTGCCCGAGGCGGCACGGCTGCGCAACGACTTCGCCCGGGCCTTCTCGGGCTCCTTCGACATCGAGTCCCGGCTGGCGGAGCGCGAGTCCGCCCATCCCCGCCGCCGCGGGGTCACGTCCCCGCCGCCCCGGGTCACCGTCGCCCCCGGCAGCTCCACCGCCGCCACCGTCATCGAGGTCCGCGCCCACGACGCCCCGGGGCTGCTGCACCGCATCGGCCGGGCCCTGGAGTCCACCGGCGTGAACGTCAGGTCCGCCCGCATCAGTACGCTCGGCGCCAACGCGGTGGACGCGTTCTACGTCACCGACACCGCCGGTGCTCCGCTCCCCGACGTACGCGCGGCCGAGGTCGCCGACCAGGTGGAGCGGGCCCTGCGCTGACGCGGTGGAGACCATTCGCGGGCCGGGCGGATACCCTTGAGGACGACCTATCACCCGCCCCCGACCTGAGGATCCGCGACCGACGTGTTCGACACCCTTTCCGACCGCCTCGCAGCGACGTTCAAGAACCTCCGGGGCAAGGGCCGCCTCTCCGAGGCGGACATCGACGCCACGGCGCGCGAGATCCGTATCGCGCTGCTGGAGGCGGATGTCGCGCTGCCGGTGGTCCGTGCCTTCATCAAGCAGGTCAAGGAGCGGGCGAGCGGGGCCGAGGTGTCCCAGGCCCTCAATCCCGCCCAGCAGGTCATCAAGATCGTCAACGACGAGCTGATCGGCATCCTCGGCGGTGAGACCCGCCGGCTGCGTTTCGCCAAGCAGCCGCCGACCGTCATCATGCTCGCCGGTCTGCAGGGTGCCGGTAAGACGACCCTGGCGGGCAAGCTCGGCCGCTGGCTGGCGAGCCAGGGCCACGCCCCGCTGCTGGTCGCCGCCGACCTCCAGCGCCCCAACGCCGTCAACCAGCTCCAGGTCGTCGCGGAGCGGGCGGGCGTCGCGGTCTTCGCGCCGGAGCCCGGCAACGGCGTGGGCGACCCGGTCCAGGTCGCCAAGGACTCCCTCGAGCACGCCCGCAGCAAGCAGTACGACGTCGTGGTCGTCGACACCGCCGGCCGCCTCGGCATCGACGCCGAGATGATGCAGCAGGCCGCGGACATCCGCGACGCCGTGCGGCCCGACGAGATCCTCTTCGTCGTCGACGCCATGATCGGGCAGGACGCGGTGAACACCGCCGAGGCCTTCCGCGACGGCGTCGGCTTCGACGGCGTCGTGCTCTCCAAGCTCGACGGCGACGCCCGCGGTGGTGCCGCGCTCTCCATCGCGCACGTCACCGGCCGCCAGATCATGTTCGCCTCCAACGGCGAGAAGCTGGACGACTTCGACGCCTTCCACCCCGACCGGATGGCCTCGCGCATCCTGGGCATGGGTGACGTCCTCAGCCTGATCGAGAAGGCCGAGCAGACCTTCAGCCAGGCCGAGGCCCAGAAGATGGCCGAGAAGCTGGCCAAGGGTCCCAAGGAGTTCACCCTCGACGACTTCCTCCAGCAGATGGAGCAGGTCCGCAAGATGGGCTCGATCTCCAAGCTGCTCGGCATGCTCCCGGGCATGGGCCAGATCAAGGACCAGATCAACAACCTCGACGAGCGCGACGTGGACCGCACGGCCGCGATCATCAAGTCGATGACCCCGGGCGAGCGCCACGACCCCACGATCATCAACGGCTCCCGCCGCGCCCGCATCGCCCGCGGTTCCGGTGTCGACGTCAGCGCCGTGAAGAGCCTGGTGGAGCGGTTCTTCGAGGCCCGCAAGATGATGTCGCGGATGGCCCAGGGCGGCATGCCCGGCATGCCGGGCCTGGGCGGTGGCGCCCGTCAGAAGAAGCAGCAGAAGAAGGCCAAGGGCAAGCGCCAGAGCGGCAACCCGCTCAAGCGCGCCGAGCAGGAGAAGGCCGACGCCGCCCGTCGTGAGCAGCAGGCCGGCGGTGCCTTCGGGATGCCGGCGGGCCAGGAGGGCCAGAACTTCGAACTCCCCGACGAGTTCAAGAAGTTCATGGGCTGATCCGGTCCCGTGTCCGTACGGCGGCGGCGCTTCCCGGGAGGGAGGAGCCGCCGCCGCGCGTGCATCATGGACCCATGCGCGTACACATCCGTGCCCCGGAGCCGGCCGACGCCCCCGCGTACCGGGAGGCGGTGCTGCGTTCCGCCGAGCACGTCGGCCGGTGGAACCCGGTCGAACCGGACGGGCTGCCCGAACTGCTGCGGCGCCAGGGGCCCGTGCTGCGGACGTTCCTGATCCTCGACGAGGACACCGGCGGGATCGTCGGCAAGTGCAACGTGGCCAACATCGTCATGGGGCGCTTCCGCAACGCCAGCCTGGGCTACGACAGCTACGTGCCCTTCGCCGGCACCGGGCGGATGAGCGAGGGCCTGCGACTGGTCGTCGACCGCTGCTTCGCCCGCGAGCCGCAGGGCCTGGGCCTGCACCGGTTGGAGATCAACGTGCAGCCGGAGAACGAACGGTCGGTCGCCATGGCCAAACGCCTCGGCTTCCGCCACGAGGGCTTCACCCCCCGCATGCTCTACCTGAACGACGCCTGGCGCGACCACGAGCGCTTCGCGCTCACCGCCGAGGAGTGGCCCGGGGCCTGAGGGGCGCCGGAGCGGCGCTGTCCTTATGGTCGGGGTATGGGCAATCCCGTACCGCCCCGGCAGAATCCGGACGACCCATGGCGGACGGAGGGCGCGCCACCCTCGCCGCCCACCCGGCGACGGCGCCGCATGGGCGGCTGGGGCGGCATGATCCTGACGGCGCTCGTCGTCTTCCTCATCACCGACCTGGTGCTCTCGTTCTTCACCGGGTCCCGGCCGACCACGATCTCGTACACCGAGTTCGGCCGGCAGCTCGCCGGGGACAACATCTCGAAGATCTACTCCAAGGGCGACTCCATCGAGGGGCAGCTCAAGAAGAAGCAGGACGTGCCCGGGGCGGACGAGGGCACGTTCATGCAGTTCAAGACCCAGCGGCCGGTCTTCGCCGACGACGACCTGTGGGCGACCCTGACGAAGAACAAGGTCACCGTCACCGCCGAACCCGTGGTCCAGCAGCGCGGACTGCTCTACAACCTGCTCCTCTCGCTCGCCCCGGTGCTGCTGCTGGTCGTGCTGTGGCTCTACGTCTCCCGCCGGATGAGCAAGCTCGCGGGCGGGCTCGGCGGCCTGGGCGGCATCGGCCGCAGGGCCCCGCCGCGGCCGGTCGTCCCCGAGCTGGGCCGCCGCACCACCTTCGCCGACGTGGCGGGCATCGACGAGGTGGAGGCCGAGCTCAACGAGGTCGTCGACTTCCTCAAGCGCCCGCAGGCCTACCGGGCGCTCGGGGCGCGGATGCCGCGCGGCGTGCTGCTGGCCGGACCGCCCGGCACCGGCAAGACACTGCTCGCCCGGGCGGTGGCCGGCGAGGCCGACGTGCCGTTCTTCTCCGCCTCCGCCTCCGAGTTCATCGAGATGATCGTGGGCGTCGGCGCCGGCCGGGTGCGCGAGCTGTTCGCCGAGGCCCGCAAGGTCGCCCCGGCGATCATCTTCATCGACGAGATCGACACCATCGGGCGCGCCCGCGGCGCTGCGGGTGGCATCGGCGGCCACGACGAGCGGGAGCAGACCCTCAACCAGATCCTCACCGAGATGGACGGCTTCTCCGGCTCCGAGGGCGTCGTCGTCATCGCCGCCACCAACCGGCCCGACGTCCTGGACCCCGCCCTGACCCGGCCCGGCCGCTTCGACCGCGTCGTCCACGTCAGCCCGCCCGACCGTACGGGCCGCGAGGCCATTCTCGGCATCCACCTGCGCCAGGTCCCCCTGGAGGGCGGCATCGACCTGACCGCCGTGGCCCGTGCGACGCCCGGGATGACGGGAGCGGAACTGGCCAACCTCGCCAACGAGGCCGCGCTGCTCGCCGTCAAGCGCGGCAAGGGCGCCGTCGGGCGGAGCGAGCTCTCCGACGCCCTGGAGAAGGTGCAGTTGGGCGCGGCCCGCCCGCTCGTGATCCCCGTCGAGGAGCGCCGCCGTACCGCCTACCACGAGTCCGGGCACGCCCTGCTCGGCATGCTGCACCCGGGCGCCGACCCCGTACGCAAGATCACCATCGTCCCGCGCGGCCGCGCCCTCGGCGTCACCCTCTCCACCCCCGACTCCGACCGCTACGCGTACACCGAGGAGTACCTGCGCGGCCGGATCATCGGCGCGCTCGGCGGCATGGCCGCCGAGCACGTCGTCTTCGGGGTGATCACCACCGGCGCCGAGAACGACCTGGAGCAGGTCACCAACGTCGTCCGGGGCATGGTCGGCCGCTGGGGCATGAGCGAGAAGGTCGGCCCGCTCTCCGCGATCCCGGCCGACTCCCAGCAGCCCTACGGGCTGTCCGCCGCCCCCGCCACCCTCGACGTGATCGACGCCGAGATGCGCAGGATCGTGGACGAGTGCTACGGGACGGCCTGCCGGCTGCTGAGCCGGCACCGCGAGCAACTGGACGCGCTTGCGGAGCGACTGCTGGAGGCGGAGACGCTGGAGGAGGGCGAGGCCTACGAGGCGGCGGGCATCCCGCGGTTGGCGAAGGCCGCCGAGTAGCCGCCGCCGGGCAGCCGTCGCCGGGTCGCGGCAGCGGTCGCGGTCGCGGTCGCGCGGGAACGTCCCGGCTACACCCGGGCCACCAGGTACCGGAACACGTTCTCCATCCGGACCGTGCCGTCGGCGCGCCGGTACGCGTGCAGCGTCTCGCGCAGTTCCTTGCGCACCTGGTCTTCGTCGGTGGCCGCCACGGCCGCGTCGAAGAGTCCGGTCGACACCAGGCCGCGTACCGCGCTGTCCATGTCGGGGTAGCCGAAGGGGCAGGACACCCGTCCCGAGCCGTCCGGGCGCAGCCCCGCGTCCCGCGCCAGGACCTCCAGGTCGTCCCGGCCGCTGAGCCGGACCGCGGCCGCGGCGGTGGCGTCGCGCGGCTCGGCCAGCCGGGCCGCGACCCGCAGCACCCGTCCGGTCGCGCAGCGCTCGGGCGGCCCCCAGCCGGCCAGCACGACCGGGCTGCCCCGCTCCGCCAGGTCCGCCGCGGCCCTGAGCGCCGGGACCAGCTCACCGCGTGCCGTCCCCGGGTCGAGGGCGGTCACCATCGTGAACGGTGCCCCTTCCGTGCCGGGCATCTCCTCCGGGCCGCCCGGCACGAGCCGGGTGCGCCCGTCGGACCGCACCGGTGTGCCCCACTGCGGCTCGGGCAGCAGCCGCTGCCGGGCCAGCGCGAGACGCCGTTCGTCCGGATCGCATCCCGTGACGGCCGCGCCCCGGGCCGAGGCCATCAGCAGCGCGAGTCCCGATCCGCACCCGATGCCGAGCAGCCGGGTGCGGGGGCCGACCTCCAATCGCTCGTGCACCGCCTCGTAGAGCGGTACGAGCATCCGCTCCTGGATCTCCGCCCAGTCACGCGCCCTGCCGTCGGTCCGGTGTGTTCGTGGGTGCCGTGCGAGCGTAGGTGTCATCGAGCGCCCCAATCAGCCGCGTCGCCGTCTCGCCGAAAGCCTTCCTCGTACGCCCCCCGGTTACGCCGCGCACCGTCATCGTCACGCCGCGCATGCCCCCGGAGCCAGCCAACTCCCCTTCCGGGCCGTAGTCCAGAGGTTTGAAGGTGAGGATTGGGCCGATTCCCGGGCCCGCCGATTCACGTCCGGCGCCGCTGTCCCCGTACCATCTGCGGCATGGCAAAGGCTCCCGTTCTCACCCCTCAGGCCGACGACTTCCCGCGCTGGTACCAGGACCTGATCAACAAGGCCGAGCTGGCCGACAACGGCCCGGTGCGCGGCACCATGGTCATCCGGCCGTACGGGTACTCGCTGTGGGAGCGGATGCAGCAGGAGATGGACGCGCGGATCAAGGAGGCGGGCGCCCAGAACGCGTACTTCCCGCTCTTCATCCCGCAGTCCTACCTGACCCGGGAGGCCGAGCACGTCGAGGGCTTCGCGCCGGAGCTGGCCGTGGTCACCCACGGCGGCGGCAAGGAGCTGGAGGAGCCGGTCGTCGTCCGGCCCACCTCCGAGACGATCATCAACGAGTACTTCTCCAAGTGGGTGCAGAGCTACCGCGACCTGCCGCTGCTCATCAACCAGTGGGCCAACGTGGTCCGTTGGGAGATGCGCTCGCGGCTCTTCCTCCGCACGAGTGAGTTCCTGTGGCAGGAGGGCCACACCGCGCACGCCACCTACGAGGACGCCCGCGAGTACGCCGCGATGATCCACCGCGACGTGTACGGCGACTTCATGACCGAGGTCCTGGGCATCGACGTCGTCCTCGGCCGCAAGACCGCCCGCGAGCGCTTCGCCGGCGCCATCAACACCCTCACCCTCGAGGGCATGATGGGCGACGGCAAGGCGCTGCAGCTGGGCACCAGCCACGAGCTGGGCACCAACTTCGCCAAGGCCTTCAACACCTCCTACCTGTCGAAGGAGGGGCAGCAGGAGCTGGTCTGGCAGACCTCCTGGGGCGTGTCGACCCGCATGGTCGGAGGCCTGATCATGTCCCACGGCGACGACAACGGACTGCGGGTGCCGCCGCGGCTGGCCCCGGTGCAGGCCGTCGTCCTGGCGATCAAGGGCGACGACGCGGTCGTCGCCAAGGTCCGCGAGATCGGCGACCGGCTCAAGGCCGCGGGTGTGCGCGTCCAGGTCGACGTGCGCACCGACACCCCCTTCGGCCGGCGCGCCGTGGACTGGGAGCTGAAGGGCGTCCCCGTCCGTGTCGAGGTCGGCCCGCGCGACCTGGAGAACGGCACCGCGATGCTCGCCCGCCGCATCCCCGGGGGCAAGGAGCCGGTGGCGATCGACGAGCTGGCCGCGCTGCTGCCCAAGGTGCTCGAGGAGGACCAGGCCACGCTGCTGCGCCAGTCCCGGGAGCGGCGTGAGTCCCGCACCGTGGACGTCAGGACGATCGCCGAGGCCGCCGAGGCCGCGGTCACCGGCTGGGGCCGCATCCCGTGGGCGGACCTGGGCCCGGAGGGCGAGGCCAAGCTGGCCGAGCAGGGCGTGTCCGTACGCTGCCTCCTCACCGAGGATGGCGCTGTTCCGGAAGCGGACGACGCGCCGGGTACCGTCGCGCTCGTCGCGCGGGCATACTGACCGTCAGCTGACTGAAAAGCGACGTACGTAATCGGCAGTACGTCCATGCTTGAGGCGGGTGCGTGACTTCTCCACTGTCCTCCGCACCCGCCCTCAGCCGTACGCATCATCCGGAACTGACTAGTACGTGCAAAATATTTGGGATGGCCCGGTATCGGAACACAGGGCGCCCTCTGCTCGTTGTCACGACGTGAGCACGACACCACCAGTCCTCGCCGCCGAGCTGGCAGTCGCATGGGCCGACATTCAACGGCACCATCCCGAACTGCCCGACCTGGCCGCCCCCGAGTCCCTGATCGGAGAGTCCTCGTCCGCGTGCGGCACGGAGCTCTCCTTCGAGCGCCTGCTGCACGAGGCCGTCCACGGAGTCGCCGCCGCACGCGGCGTCCGGGACACCTCGCGGGCAGGTCGCTACCACAACCGTCGATTCCTGGCCATCGCCGACGAGCTCGGCCTGGACCACTCCGAGGAGCCGCACCCCAGCAGCGGCTTCTCCCTGGTCCAGATGCGCCCGGACACCAAGAAGCGCTACCGGGCGACGATCGACCGCCTGCAGCGCGCGCTCAGAGCGCACACCGCGGCGACCTCCGCCGACACCGCCCGCAGTTTCCGCGGGCCCGCCGCCCGGCACGGGTCCTCGGGCGGAGGCGTACGGGTGAAGGCGGTCTGCGACTGCGGACGCAACGTCCGGGTCGTGCCGTCCGTGCTCGCGCAGGCGCCGATCGTCTGCGGGGCGTGCGGTACGCCGTTCCGGATTCCGGAGGCCGCGGCGGTCGCGTGAGCGCCCGCCGCGGCACGGGGGCGGCGCCGTACGGGGGGCAGCGCCGGTGGGGTCACCGGCGTGCGGTGGCGTGCCCGCCGTATGGCAGAATGGTCAGCTGAGCACTCGGCAGCCGTGCAGGACCCCTCTCTCCTTCGGCTGACGCGTCCGTCGGGCAAACCGGCACCACAACCCCACGTGGCGGTCTGTTCTGCCCAACCACGTCAACACCAGGAGAACCCACTCCCGTGGCAGTCAAGATCAAGCTGAAGCGTCTGGGCAAGATCCGTTCGCCTCACTACCGCATCGTCGTCGCCGACTCCCGTACCCGCCGTGACGGCCGGGCCATCGAGGAGATCGGTCTGTACCACCCGGTCCAGAACCCGTCGCGCATCGAGGTCAACGCCGATCGCGTCGCGTACTGGCTGGGTGTCGGCGCGCAGCCGACCGAGCCCGTGCTCGCCATCCTGAAGAAGACCGGCGACTGGCAGAAGTACAAGGGCGAGCCGGCCCCGGCCCCGCTCCTGGTCGCCGAGCCCAAGGCCGACAAGCGCGCCCTCTTCGAGGCCGCCGCCAAGGACGCCGGTGACGAGCCCAAGGGTGAGGCCATCACCCAGAAGGCCAAGAAGTCCGACAAGAAGGACGAGGCCGCCGAGGCGGCCGAGTCGACCGAGGCCTGATCGTGCTCGAGGAGGCCCTCGAGCACCTGGTCAAGGGCATCGTCGACAATCCCGACGAGGTGCAGGTCGCCGCGCGCACCCTGCGTCGCGGGAAGGTCCTCGAGGTCCGGGTGCACCCCGACGACCTCGGCAAGGTGATCGGCCGCAACGGCCGCACCGCCCGCGCCCTGCGCACCGTCGTGGGCGCGATCGGCGGACGGGGTGTGCGCGTCGACCTCGTCGACGTGGACAACGTCCGCTGAGGTACGCAGCACCGGCACGGGCCGGGGGTGGCACTTGGGCCGCCCCCGGCCCGTGGCCTTATCCGACACGTGAGCACAGGAGCGCGAACAAGTGCAGCTGGTAGTGGGACGCATCGGCCGCGCCCATGGCATCAAGGGCGAGGTCTCGGTGGAGGTGCGCACCGACGAGCCGGAACTGCGGCTCGCCCCGGGCGCCGTGCTCGTCACGGACCCGGCCTCGGCCGGCCCGCTCACCGTCGAGACCGGCCGGGTGCACAGCGGCCGGCTGATGCTGCGCTTCGCGGGCGTCAAGGACCGCACCGGCGCCGAGGCGCTGCGCAACGTCCTGCTCATCGCCGACGTCGACCCGGACGAGACGCCGGAGGACCCCGAGGAGTTCTACGACCACCAGCTGGTCGACCTCGACGTGGTCACCGCCGACGGGACCGAGGTCGGCCGGATCAAGGAGATCTCCCACCTGCCGTACCACGACCTGCTGGTCGTCGAACGGCCGGACGGCAGCGAGGTCATGGTGCCCTTCGTCGCCGAGATCGTCCCCGAGATCGACCTGGAGCAGCAGCGGGCCGTCATCGACCCCCCGCCCGGCCTGCTGGACGAGGCCGAGGCGGAGCAGTAGGACCATGCGCATCGACGTCGTCACGATCTTCCCCGAGTACCTGGAGCCGCTGAACGTCTCCCTGGTCGGCAAGGCCCGGGAGCGAGGCCTGCTGGACGTACGCGTCCACGACCTGCGCGAATGGACCCACGACCGGCACAACACGGTCGACGACACCCCGTACGGCGGCGGGCCCGGCATGGTCATGAAGCCCGAGCCGTGGGGCGAGGCCCTGGACGCGGTCCTGGAATCGGGCGAGGGCTCGCCGGTGCTGGTGGTGCCCACCCCGAGCGGCCGCCCCTTCACCCAGGAGCTCGCCGTCGAGCTGTCCGGAAAGCCCTGGCTGGTCTTCACCCCGGCGCGCTACGAGGGCATCGACCGGCGGGTCATCGAGGAGTACGGCGACCGGTTCGACGTCCGCGAGGTCTCCATCGGCGACTACGTGCTGGCCGGCGGCGAGGCCCCGGTCCTGGTGATGGTCGAGGCGGTCGCCCGCCTGCTGCCGGGCGTGCTGGGCAACGCCGAGTCCCACCGCGACGACTCCTTCGCCCCCGGCGCGATGGCCGACCTGCTGGAGGGCCCGGTCTTCACCAAGCCCCCGGTCTGGCGCGACCGCGGCGTGCCGGAGGTGCTGCTCAGCGGCCACCACGGCAAGGTCGCCCGCTGGCGCCGCGACGAGGCCTTCCGCCGTACCGCGCAGAATCGTCCCGACCTGATCGAGCGCTGCGACCCGGCGACCCTCGACAAGAAGGACCGCTCGATGCTCGCCGCACTCGGCTGGGTACTCGGCGAGGACGGGCGATTTGGGCGAGCCGCGGAGTCCGTGGAAGAATAGGCGGCTGCCGTAGTGCGTCCGGCGTGCGCCCCTGCCACAGGGGGACATGACGACCGTCCGACGGGCCGGCATTCGTATCACCACCACAATCCGCCGATGACCTGTGGCATGGGCGAAGAAAGCAGACGAACATGTCCCACCTGCTCGACACCGTCGACGCCGCGTCGCTGCGCAGCGACGTCCCGGCCTTCCGCCCGGGTGACACCGTCAACGTCCACGTCCGCGTGATCGAGGGCAACCGCTCCCGTATCCAGCAGTTCAAGGGCGTTGTCATCCGTCGCCAGGGTTCCGGCGTCCGTGAGACCTTCACGGTGCGCAAGGTCTCCTTCAGCGTCGGCGTCGAGCGCACCTTCCCGGTGCACAGCCCGATCTTCGAGAAGATCGAGCTCGTGACCCGCGGTGACGTGCGTCGCGCCAAGCTGTACTACCTCCGTGAGCTGCGCGGCAAGGCCGCGAAGATCAAGGAGAAGCGCGAGCGCTGAGCCCGCCGGGCACAAGCGGGGCCCTATAGGCTCTGCGCTCGATGGACACAGAGGTACACCTTCCGGAGCGCGACCGCGCCGATGCCGCCGAACAGCGGGATGAGCGGTCGCGCTTCGGCGTACGTACACAGCGGTATGCGCTCCTCGTCGTGGCGGCCGCCGCCGTGGTCGCGCTGGTCAACGTGTTCGTCGCGCAGCCCTTCGAGATTCCCAGCGGGTCGATGGAGAACACCCTGCGGGCCGGGGACCGGGTGCTCGTCAACAAACTGGCGTACCGTTTCGGCAGGATGCCCGCCAGGGGCGACGTCGTGGTGTTCGACGGCAGGGGGTCCTTCGTGCAGGGCTCCGGCGGAACCGACTTCGTCAAGCGCGTGGTCGGTGTCGGTGGGGACCGGGTGACCTGCTGCGACGACCGGGGCAGGATCACCGTCAACGGGCGCCCGCTGGACGAGACCTATCTTTACCCCGGGGACACGCCGTCCCGGGTAGCGTTCGACATCGAGGTTCCGAAGGGGAGGCTGTGGGTGATGGGTGACCACCGTGCCGACAGTCGTGATTCCCGTGATCATCTCGGTGACCCCGGAGGGGGCACGGTTCCGGTGGACAAGGTGATCGGCCGGGCGGAGGCGACCATATGGCCGCTGGGCCGCCGCCGGTCCCTGGACGGCGCCCATGGGTAGCCGCGGCCGGGAGCAAGCCGGCCAGCCGCGCCGTGCCGAGTACCTGGGCGATGAGCAGGCGGGCCCGCGCAGGGGCGGCGGCCGGGCCGATCGGCGCAAGCTGGCGCGGAAGGTCAAGCGCAGGCGGCGTCGTTCCGCCGCCAGGGAGATACCCCTGCTCATCGGGGTCGCGCTGCTGATCGCGCTGGTGCTCAAGACCTTCCTGCTGCAGGCCTTCGTCATTCCGTCGGGTTCGATGGAGCAGACGATCAGGATCGGCGACCGCGTGGTCGTCGACAAGCTGACGCCGTGGTTCGGCTCCCGTCCCCAGCGCGGCGACGTGGTGGTGTTCAAGGACCCCGGCAACTGGCTGGACGGCGAGCAGGCCCAGTCCGGCGAGGACCCGGTGGTCGTCAAGCAGGTCAAGGAGTTCTTCACCTTCATCGGGTTGCTGCCGTCCGCGGACGAGCAGGACCTGATCAAGCGGGTGGTCGCGGTCGGCGGCGACACGGTGAAGTGCTGTGACGCCCAGGGCAGGATCACCGTCAACGGGACCCCGCTGAACGAGCCCTACATCCATCCGGGGAATCCGCCGTCGGAGATCAAGTTCACGGTGAAGGTCCCGCCGAACCGGCTCTTCGTGATGGGCGACCATCGCTCCAACTCCGCGGACTCCCGCTTCCACCTCAAGGACGCCGGCGACGGCACCGTGCCCGAGAGCATGGTGGTGGGCAGGGCCTTCGCCGTGGCCTGGCCGATGGGGCACTGGGCCGGGCTGAAGGAACCGGCGACGTATTCCGGCGTTGCCGCGCCGGGGGGTTCGGGCGCGTCTGCCGCAAGGGCGGGTCCCGGGGTGGCAACATCCAACAATCGGCAAGGAATGACCCCGCTCCCGACTCCTGCGGAACTCCCGCTCGTTATGGGTGTGGTGAGCTTGCGCCGCATGTGGCGCGGGCGGCAGCGCGTGGCAAGCGGAGTAGGGAGTGGATGTGGGGGACCTGGTGGTCGGCGCAAGGTCCGGACGCGAAGAGCCGGAGGATCGGGACCCCACATCGGGCGGCTCGGCGGGCGGTGGCGAGGCGCCGCTCGGAAAGAAAGGCCCGGACGCGGGCGCGGAGACCTCCGAAGAGGCGAGTGACACGAACGACCGTGACGGCGGCGCGGACAAGAAGCAGCAGCGTTCCTTCTGGAAGGAACTGCCCCTGCTGATCGTCATCGCTCTCGCGCTGGCCTGGCTGATCAAGACCTTCCTGCTGCAGGCGTTCTCCATCCCCTCGGCGTCGATGGAGAACACCCTCAGGATCGGCGACCGGGTGCTGGTCGACAAGCTCACGCCCTGGTTCGGCTCCGAGCCCGAGCGCGGCGAGGTCGTGGTCTTCCACGACCCGGGCGGCTGGCTCGGCGAGACCGCCCCGGTGGACACCAACCCGGTGACGGGTGCGATCCAAAAGGGCCTGAGCTTCGTCGGCCTCATGCCGTCCGCGGAGGAGAAGGACCTGATCAAGCGGGTCATCGCGGTCGGTGGCGACACGGTGGAGTGCAAGGGCACCGGCCCGGTCAAGGTGAACGGCAAGGCGCTGGAGGAGCCGTACATCTACCCCGGGAACACCCCGTGCGGTGACCGTCCCTTCGGTCCGATCAAGGTCCCGCAGGGCCGTATCTGGGTCATGGGCGATCACCGGCAGGACTCCCTGGACTCCCGTTACCACCAGAACCTGCCGGGCAACGGCACAGTCTCCGTGGACGAGGTCGTCGGCCGCGCGGTCGTCGTGGCCTGGCCCATCAGTAACTGGTCCACCCTGCCCGTGCCCAGCACCTTCGACCAGCCGGGCATCAACGCGGCGGCCGCGGGTCTGCCGGCCGCGGGCGGACTGGCCGGCGCGGTCCCGCTGGCGATGTGGCGGCGGCGCCGTCTGATCAACCGGGCCGGGTGACGGGGCTGCCCCCGGTCCGTACCCCCGGGTAGGGTGCGGACGCATGAGCACGAGCACACGCACGGGCACGCGGACGGCGACGGCGCGAGCGGACGGACAGGGCGGCGGACGGATCGGACGGATAACCTCCGGTCTGGCCGTCGCCCTCGGCTGCGTCCTCTTCCTGGGCGGTTTCGTCTGGGGGGCGCTGGTCTACCGGCCCTACACCGTCCCCACCGGATCGATGACCCCGACCGTGGACGCGGGCGACAAGATCCTCGCCCAGCGGATCGACGGCTCCGAGGTGCGGCGCGGGGACATCGTGGTCTTCACCGACCCGCTCTGGGGCGACGTCCCCATGGTGAAGCGGGTCGTGGCCGTCGGCGGTGACAAGGTGGCCTGCTGCGACAAGCAGGGGCGGCTCACGGTCGACGGCAAGCCGGTCGACGAGCCGTACCGCCTGGACACCGAGGGCCCGGCCTCGCCCACGCCCTTCTCGGCCACCGTGCCCCGAGGCAACCTGTTCATGATGGGCGACAACCGGGCGACGTCCGAGGACTCCCGCTTCCGCCTCGGCGACGCCGACAACGGCTCCGTGCCGCGCGGCACGGTGTCCGCACGGGTCGACGGCGTGGCCTGGCCGTTCGGCCGCGCGGGCATGGTCGACCGGACCGGCGCCTTCGCCACCCTGCCGGGCGAGGGTCCCTCCGATCCCGGTCCGCTGCGCACGGTGGGCGTGGCGATCGCGGCCGGCGTGGCCCTGATCTTCGCGGGAGCGGCCCACGGCCCGGTCGCGGACCGGGCCCGGCGCAGGGCGGCGCGATAACCGTGCGACGGCGCGCGGCCCGGGTCGTCCTGCTCGACCCTTCCGACCGGATCCTGCTGCTGCACGGGTACGAGCCGGACGACCCGTCCGTCACCTGGTGGTTCACCCCGGGCGGAGGCGTCGAGGAGGGCGAGAGCCTGGACGTCGCCGCGCGCCGGGAGCTGGCCGAGGAGACCGGCATCACCACCGCCCTGCTGGGGCCCGTGCTGTGGGAGCGCTCGTGCGCCTTCGACTTCGACGGCCGGCGCTGGGAGCAGGACGAGTGGTACTACCTGGCCCGCACCGAGGACGTCCGGGTGCACACGGGCGGCCTCACGGAGCTGGAGCAGCGCAGCGTGGACGGCCTGCGATGGTGGACCTGCGAGGAACTGCTCGCCTCGCATGAGACGGTGTACCCGACCAGGCTCGCCGAGCTGCTGCGCAGGCTGCTCGACGAAGGTCCCCCATTGTCCCCGATTCACCTGGGGACGGAGCGTGACTGACGCACAATGGGGGGACGTACGGCTGAAGGGGAACATGCCATGAGCGCCGAGGACCTCGAGAAGTACGAGACCGAGATGGAGCTGAAGCTCTACAGGGAGTACCGGGATGTCGTCGGCCTGTTCAAGTACGTGATCGAGACGGAGCGTCGTTTCTACCTCACCAACGACTACGAGATGCAGGTGCACTCGGTCCAGGGCGAGGTGTTCTTCGAGGTCTCCATGGCTGACGCGTGGGTGTGGGACATGTACCGGCCGGCACGCTTCGTCAAGCAGGTGCGCGTGCTGACGTTCAAGGACGTGAACATCGAGGAGCTGAACAAGGCCGACCTCGACCTGCCCTCGGACGACTCCGGCTTCAACGGCTGAGGCCGCCGGGGCCGACGGGTTGTCCACAGGCCCCCATCAAGATCATCTCTCGGGCGCCACCTCCCTCACAGTGAGTGACGGAGGTGGTACGGATGAACGCCCGAGGAGCTTTCGGACGCTACGGCGAGGAACTGGCGGCACGGTCGCTGACCGAGGCCGGGATGATCGTGCTGGAGCGGAACTGGCGGTGCCGGCACCGCGAACGCCACGGCGAGATCGACATCGTGGCGGCGGACGGGGACGCGCTCGTCGTGTGCGAGGTGAAGTCGCGCGCCGAGACCTGCGGTGAGCACCCCATGGCCGCCGTCACGCCGCGCAAGGCCGAGCGGCTGCGTCAGCTGGCCGAGTGCTGGCTCGCCGACCACGGCGGGCCGCCGCCGGGCGGCGTGCGGATCGACGTGGTGGGCGTGGTGCTGCCGGCCCGGGGCGCCGCCCGCGTCGAGCACGTGCGGGGGGTGGAGTGATGGGCTTCGCCCGTACGTGTTCGGTGGCGCTGCTGGGCGTGGAGGGCGTCGTCGTCGAGGTCCAGGCGGACCTGGAGGCGGGGGTGGCGGCGTTCACGCTGGTGGGGCTGCCCGACAAGAGCCTCAGCGAGAGCCGTGACCGGGTCCGCGCCGCCATCGTGAACAGCGGTGAGACGTGGCCGCAGAAGAAGCTCACGGTCGGCCTCAGCCCGGCCTCCGTCCCCAAGGGCGGCAGCGGCTTCGACCTTGCGGTGGCGTGCGCCGTCCTCGCCGCGAACGACCGCGTCGCCCCGCGCGACATCGCCGACCTGATGATGATCGGCGAACTCGGCCTCGACGGCCGGGTCCGCCCGGTCCGCGGTGTGCTGCCCGCGGTCCTGGCCGCAGCCGAGGCCGGGTACCGCCACGTCGTGGTGCCCGAGCGCACCGTTGCCGAGGCCTCGCTCGTGCCGGGGGTCTCCGTGCTCGGGGTCCGCAGCCTGCGGCAGCTCATCGCGCTGCTCAACGACGAGCTCGCCCCGGAGGAGGACGAGGAGCCCGCCGACGGGCGGCCCGACCCGATGCTGGCCGGCCTCACCCTGCCCGGCGTCGGCCACGGCACGGGGCTCGCCGACGCCGGCACCCCGGATCTGGCCGAGGTCGCGGGTCAGGGCGCCGCCAGGACCGCCCTGGAGGTCGCGGCCGCGGGCGGCCACCACATCTATCTCAAGGGGCCGCCGGGCGCCGGCAAGACGATGCTCGCCGAGCGGCTGCCCGGGCTGCTGCCGCCGCTCACCCGCCAGGAGGCGGTGGAGGTCACCGCGGTGCACTCGGTCGCCGGGATCCTGCCGCCGGGCCGGCACATGGTGGAGCAGCCGCCGTACTGCGCGCCGCACCATTCGGCGACCATGCAGTCCCTCGTCGGCGGCGGGAACGCGCTGCCGCGGCCGGGCGCCGTCTCGCTCTCCCACAAAGGGGTCCTTTTTCTTGACGAAGCGCCCGAATTCAACGGCCAGGCCCTCGACGCACTGCGTCAGCCCCTGGAATCCGGGCACGTGGTGATCGCCAGGGCCGCCGGAGTCGTCCGCCTTCCCGCACGGTTCCTGCTCGTCCTCGCCGCCAACCCCTGCCCCTGCGGCCGGTACGGCTCACCCGGCGGCATGTGCGACTGCACGCCGAGCATGATCCGCCGCTACCAGGGACGGCTGTCCGGGCCGCTCCTGGACCGGGTCGACCTGCGGGTGGAGGTGGAGGCCGTCAGCCGCTCCGAGCTGATCGGCGGCGCCGGCTCCGCCGAGACCACCGCGGTGGTCGCCACGCGGGTGCGGGAGGCCCGCGAACGCGCCGCCGCCCGGTACAGGGACACGCCGTGGCGGCTCAACAGCCAGGTCCCCGGTCACGAACTGCGCACCCGCTGGGCCGTGGCGCCCGGGGCCCTGCGCCCCGCCGAACGGGACATGGAGCGCGGACTGCTCACCGCGCGGGGGCTCGACCGGGTCCTGCGGGTGGCCTGGACGGTCGCCGATCTCGCGGGCCGCGACCGGCCGGCCGGCGTCGACATGGAGCGCGCCCTGGAGCTGCGCACGGGTGTGCGCCGCGGCATGGCGGCGACGGGAGACAAACGATGACGCAGATGCCGCCCGGCATGGACGACGACGCCGGGCCGGACCCTGAGGAGGAGCCGCCCCCGACGCCCGGGGAGCGTCTGGCCCGGGCCGCCGTGACGCGGATCGCCGACCCCGGCGACGGGCTGGTCGGCACCTGGCTGCGCGAGTTCGGCCCCGTCGAGACCGTACGGGCGCTCACCGCCGGAGAAGAGCTGCCCGGGGCGGGGCAGCAGAGGGCGGCCGGGTACGCCCTGCGGGCCCGCCGGGCGCAGCCGGAACGGGATCTGGCGGCTGCCCGGGCCACGCGCACCCGCTTCGTGTGCCCCGGTGACCCGGACTGGCCGCGGCAGCTCGACGACCTGGGCCCCGAACGACCCTACGGGCTCTGGGTGCGCGGCTGCGCCTCGCTGAGGATGTGGGCGCTGCGGTCGGTCGCCGTCGTGGGCGCCCGGGCGTGCACGGACTACGGCTCCCACATGGCGGCGTCCCTCGGCGCCGACCTGGCGGAGGCCGGCTGGGTCACCGTCTCCGGGGCCGCCTACGGCATCGACGGCGCCGCGCACCGCGGCGCGCTGTCCGTGACGGGCGCGACCGTGGGGGTCGTCGCCTCCGGGGTGGACGTGCCGTATCCGCCGGGTCACGCCGAGTTGATCGGACGCATCGCCGAACAGGGGCTGCTCATCGGTGAATTGCCGCCCGGATCGCACCCCACCCGCAGCCGCTTCGTGCTCCGCAACCGCGTGATCGCGGCACTGACCCGGGGCACCGTCGTGATCGAGGCCCAGTACCGCAGCGGCTCCCTGATCACCGCCCGCCGGGCCCGCAAGCTGGGGCGTTTCGTCATGGGCGTCCCGGGCCCCTGTACCTCGTCGCTGTCCCGCGGGGTCCACGAGCTGCTGCGCGCCGACGGGGTACTGGTCACCGGCGCGGCAGACGTGATCGAGCTTGTCGGACGCATCGGCGAGGACCTGGCGCCCGAGCGCCGCGGTCCGGTTCTGCCGCGGGATCTGCTGCCGCCCGCGACCGCCCGGGTGCTGGAGGCCCTGCCCGCCCGAGGCGGGGCCTGCCGCGAGGAGCTCGCGGTCGCCGCGGGCAGCACCCCTGACGACACCCTCACCAGGCTTCATGAGCTGCACGCCCTCGGTTTCGTCGAACGCGACGGACCGCGCTGGAAGTTGGCGCACGGCGGCGAGACCGCTCCCACGCCGGAGGGGGAGGGAGGCTTCCAAGCCGACACGCTCTCCCGGTGAACACACCATCAGGTGACAGGACGGTTCTTGACCTGGGACCCCCTGGATGGCGAGGTTATGGGGACGCCCGTACGTCGCCCTGAGCAACGGGCTCGTCACGCTACGCTCAAGGAGGTTCCAGTCCGCCCGTCCCTCAGGTCAACGCAGAACGGCTCAGATCGACGCATGCACCGGCACACTCCCGGGCACGAAGGCAGCACGGCGGCGACCGCCGTCACCGGAAACCCCCGCCCACCCGCCCCCACCTCGCTCGACGCGCTGTGGCGGACCTACAAGGCCACGGGGGACGCGCGTCTGCGCGAGCAGCTGATCCTGCACTACTCACCCCTGGTGAAGTACGTGGCGGGACGCGTGAGCGTCGGCCTGCCCGCAAACGTGGAACAGGCGGACTTCGTCTCCTCCGGGGTCTTCGGGCTCATCGACGCCATCGAGAAGTTCGACCCGGAGCGCGCGATCAAGTTCGAGACGTACGCGATCACCCGGATTCGCGGGGCCATGATCGACGAGCTGCGCGCCCTGGACTGGATCCCGCGCTCGGTGCGCCAGAAGGCCCGCGCCGTCGAGCGCGCCTACGCCACCCTCGAGGCCTCCTTGCGGCGCACCCCGAGCGAGTCGGAGGTCGCCGCCGAGATGGGCATCGCCCTGGAGGAGCTGCACGGAGTCTTCAGCCAGCTCTCCCTCGCCAACGTCGTCGCCCTGGAGGAGCTGCTCCACGCGGGCACCGACGGCGGCGACCGGCTCACCCTGGTCGACACCCTGGAGGACACCGGCGCCGACAACCCCGTCGAGGTCGCGGAGGACCGCGAGCTGCGCCGGCTGCTCGCCCGCGCCGTCAACACCCTGCCCGAGCGCGAGAAGACCGTGGTCACCCTCTACTACTACGAGGGGCTCACCCTCGCGGAGATCGGCCAGGTGCTCGGGGTCACCGAGAGCAGGGTCAGCCAGATCCACACCAAATCCGTTCTGCAACTGCGCGCGAAACTGGCCGACGTCGGCCGTTGACGCCGCTTTGCCGACGGGTGCGCCCGGCGGGCACGCCACTTCCGTACAGTGGTGAGGTGCCCAAGATTCGAGCGGCCTCGGTGGCCGAGCACCGGTCGATGCAGCGCGACGCCCTGCTGGACGCCGCCCGCAGTCTGCTCTCCGAGGGCGGGACGGAGGCCCTGACCTTCCCCGCGCTGGCGGAGCGCACCGGGCTGGCCCGATCCTCCGTCTACGAGTACTTCCGCTCCCGGGCCGCCGTCGTCGAGGAGCTGTGCGCCGTCGACTTCCCCGTCTGGGCGGCCGAGGTCGAGACGGCCATGGAGGCCGCCCCGTCCGCCGAGGCCAAGGTCGAGGCCTACGTCCGCAGCCAGCTCGCGCTCGTCGGCGACCGCCGGCACCGGGCCGTGGTCGCGATTTCCGCGGGTGAACTCGACGCGAGCGCCCGCGAGAAGATCCGCGCCGCCCACGGCGGACTGATCGCCATGGTCGTCGAGGCGCTCGCCGCGCTCGGCCACCACGAGCCGAGGCTCACCGCGATGCTGCTCCAGGGCGTCGTCGACTCCGCCGTCCGCCGGATCGAGCTCGGCGCCGCCGAGGAGCCGGACACCATCGCCGACGCGGCCGTCACCATGGCCCTGCGCGGGGTTCTGGGCTGACCCGCGCGGAGGCCACCGCCCCGTCCGCCCCCTCGGGCAAGGGCACCCCGAAGACCGGCAGCAGCCGCGAAGGCCCTCCGCGCAGCATCGCGTGCGGCAGCAGCGACAGCGGGTCGAGGTAGACGTCCCCGCGCAGCAGCCCCCAGTGCAGGCAGCCGCGCGGGCAGTGCCACGGGCCTTCATCGAGCGCCCCCACCACCTGCCCCGCGCCGACCTCGTCGCCCACCGCGACGGACGCCCGCACCGGCTGGTACGTGATGCGCAGACCGCCGTCGACCTCGATCGCGACGACCCCGCGCCCCGCCACCTGCCCGGCGTACGACACCTTCCCGGGCGCCGCCGCGCGCACCGGTGCGCCGGGTCCCGCGCGCAGGTCCACCCCCCGGTGCCCCCTCGCCCACGGAACCGCCGGCGGATCGAACCCTCGCTCCACGACCGGCCGCCGCCCCCCGTCGCCTGGTGCCACGGGCCAGGCCCGGTCCGCGCCCCCGCCGGCCGGGACGACGGGGACGACCGGGACGACAGGCATCCGGACGGAGGCCTCCACCGGGCGCACGAGGCCCCCGAGCCACGTCAGTACCGCCAACACCACCGCCACATATGTCCTCATGCCTCAACGGTGACGCCTCCCGCAACTTCCGGACGATCATGGAACCGGCCTGTGGACAACTTCGGACGGCCCCCGTCCCCAGGCGCGATGTCGCCCGCGGCTCCGGCGGTCCCGTACACTTTCCATGGCGATCCGGGTCACCGGGTCGACTTCGCACGCCCCGCCACCGCCCTACAGCGAGCGGTGGACGCGCTCCTCGGTCCCTTGTGGCACGGCGCGTTCGGGGCGTCAGGCGCGGCCGCCGTCCGGCGACCGCGAAAACCGAGTACCCCTAGGAGTACGGCCATGGCCGTCGTCACGATGCGGGAGCTGCTGGAAAGCGGCGTCCACTTCGGGCACCAGACCCGCCGCTGGAACCCGAAGATGAAGCGCTTCATCTTCACCGAGCGCAATGGCATCTACATCATCGACCTGCTCCAGTCGCTGTCGTACATCGACCGCGCCTACGAGTTCGTCAAGGAGACCGTCGCGCACGGCGGCACCATCCTCTTCGTCGGTACGAAGAAGCAGGCCCAGGAGGCCATCGCCGAGCAGGCGACCCGCGTCGGCATGCCCTACGTGAACCAGCGCTGGCTGGGCGGCATGCTCACCAACTTCTCGACCGTCTACAAGCGCCTGCAGCGCCTGAAGGAGCTCGAGGAGATCGACTTCGAGGACGTGGCCGCCTCCGGCCTCACCAAGAAGGAGCTCCTGGTCCTCTCCCGTGAGAAGGACAAGCTGGAGAAGACCCTGGGCGGCATCCGCGAGATGCAGAAGGTGCCGAGCGCCGTCTGGATCGTGGACACCAAGAAGGAGCACATCGCCGTCGGTGAGGCGCGCAAGCTGCGCATCCCGGTCGTCGCGATCCTCGACACCAACTGCGACCCCGACGAGGTCGACTACAAGATCCCGGGCAACGACGACGCGATCCGCTCCGTCACGCTGCTGACCCGTGTGATCGCCGACGCCGTCGCCGAGGGCCTCATCTCCCGCTCCGGTGCCGCCTCCGCCGGTGACAAGGCCGAGGGCGAGCCGCTGGCCGCCTGGGAGCGCGAGCTGCTCGAGGGCGACAAGGCGAAGGCCGAGGAGACCGCCGCCGAGACCGCTCCGGCCGAGGCCGCCGCTGACGCTCCGGCCGAGGCCGAGGCTCCGGCCGAGGCCGCCGAGGCGCCCGCCGCCGACGCTCCGGCCGAGGCCGCCGAGGCGCCCGCCGCCGACGCCGAGCAGGCCTGAGCCTCAGCCCTGCTTCCGATGCGTGTGAGGACGGCGGGGGCTCCGGCCCCCGCCGTTCGTCCGTAGAACCACCGCTCACCGGATTCACCGACTTCCGAAGAGAGACTGACAGACCATGGCGAACTTCACCGCCGCCGACGTCAAGAAGCTCCGCGAGCTGACCGCCGCGGGCATGATGGACTGCAAGAAGGCGCTCGAGGAGGCCGAGGGCGACCTGGACAAGGCCGTCGAGATCCTCCGCGTCAAGGGCCAGAAGGGCGTCACCAAGCGCGAGGGCCGCTCCGCGTCCAACGGCGCCGTCGTGTCCCTGATCGCCGGTGACAACAGCGAGGGTGTCCTCGTCGAGCTCAAGTGCGAGACCGACTTCGTCGCCAAGGGCGACAAGTTCATCGCCGCCGCCGACGCGATCGCCGCCCACGTCGCCGCCAGCAAGCCGGCCGACCTGGAGGCGCTGCTCGCCTCCGAGATCAAGGACGGCCAGACCGTCCAGGCCTACGTCGACGAGGCCAACGCCACCCTCGGCGAGAAGATCGTCCTGGACCGCTTCGCGCAGTTCACCGACGGCTACGTCGCCTCCTACCTGCACCGCACCAGCCCGGACCTGCCCCCGCAGGTCGGTGTCCTGGTCGAGCTGGACAAGGAGAACGCCCAGGTCGCCAAGGACGTCGCGCAGCACATCGCCGCCTTCGCCCCCACCTTCCTGTCCCGCGAGGAGGTGCCGGCCGAGACCGTCGAGAACGAGCGTCGCGTCGCCGAGGCCACCGCCCGCGAGGAGGGCAAGCCCGAGGCCGCCCTGACGAAGATCGTCGAGGGTCGCGTCAACGGCTTCTTCAAGGAGAACGTCGTCCTCGAGCAGGCCTTCGCCAAGGACAACAAGAAGTCCGTCCAGAAGGTGCTCGACGAGGCCGGCGTCTCGCTGAAGCGCTTCGCCCGCTTCCGCGTCGGCGTCTGAGCGACCAGCCGCGCAAGCGTTTGACCGACGGCCCCGCTAGGGTCGTACGCAGCCGGCCGCTCACCGGCAGGCCGCAGTTGTGACGAGGAGGCCATTGCCCACAGGGAACCATCACGGACCCTCGGCAATGGCCTTCTTCGTACGTGCACGAGGAGAATCTCCATGGAACAGGACGCCGACAAGGCACCCACCGCCGCCGGCACGCACAAGGGCCGGTACCTGCTCAAGCTCTCCGGCGAGGCCTTCGCCGGCGGAGGGGGGCTCGGAGTCGACCCCGACGTCGTGCACGCGATGGCCCGCGAGATCGCCGCGGTCGTCCGCGACGGTTACGAGATCGCCGTCGTCATCGGCGGCGGCAACTTCTTCCGCGGCGCCCAGCTCCAGCAGCGGGGCATGGACCGGGCCCGGTCCGACTACATGGGCATGCTCGGCACGGTCATGAACTGCCTCGCCCTCCAGGACTTCCTGGAGAAGGAGGGCATCCAGTCGCGGGTGCAGACGGCGATCACCATGGGCCAGGTCGCCGAGCCCTACATCCCGCTGCGCGCCGTGCGCCACCTGGAGAAGGGCCGTGTGGTGATCTTCGGCGCCGGTATGGGAATGCCGTACTTCTCCACCGACACCACCGCCGCGCAGCGCGCCCTGGAGATCCACGCCGAGGCGCTGCTGATGGGCAAGAACGGGGTCGACGGCGTCTACGACTCCGACCCCCGCTCGAACCCCGACGCGGTGATGTTCGACGCCCTGGAGTACGCCGACGTCATCGCCCGCGACCTGCGCGTCGCGGACCTGACGGCGATCACGCTGTGCCAGGACAACAAGCTCCCGATCCTCGTCTTCGAGCTGCTCGCGGAGGGCAACATCGCGCGGGCCGTGAAGGGTGAGAAGATCGGCACGCTCGTCAACGACACGGGCGCCCGCTGACGGACGGCGCCGGCCGCAACCCGGCCGGCGATCCGCCCGGAACGGGGATGGACAAGACGCTGCCGGTCGGACACCGTGCAGGAAAGACGCGCGCAAGGGCCGAGGCTCTGCCTTCTGAAAACCAGGAGCACATGGTGATTGAAGAGACCCTCCTCGAAGCCGAGGAGAAGATGGAGAAGGCCGTCGTGGTCGCCAAGGAGGACTTCGCCGCGATCCGCACCGGTCGTGCCCACCCGGCGATGTTCAACAAGATCGTGGCGGACTACTACGGCGCCCCGACCCCGATCAACCAGCTCGCCTCCTTCGCGGTACCCGAGGCGCGGATGGCCGTGATCACCCCGTTCGACAACTCGGCGCTGCGCAACATCGAGCAGGCGATCCGGGATTCGGACCTGGGTGTCAACCCGACCAACGACGGCCGTATCATCCGGGTGGTCTTCCCGCAGCTCACCGAGGAGCGGCGCAGGGACTACATCAAGGTCGCCCGCGGCAAGGCGGAGGACGCGCGGATCTCGATCCGCAGCGTGCGCCGCAAGGCCAAGGAGACCCTCGACAAGCTCGTCAAGGACGGCGAGACGGGCGAGGACGAGGTGCGCCGCGCGGAGAAGGAACTCGACGACACGACCCACAAGTACGTGGCGCAGGTCGACGAGCTGCTCAAGCACAAGGAATCCGAGCTGCTGGAGGTCTGATCCGGCGCGCCCGCCGGATCCGCTCCACGGCCCGGCACACCCGCGGCTGAGCCACCCATCCACCCGACCATCCATCCGACCGACCCGGACCGGACGAAAACGCGAGGCGAAACTCCGTGAACGACTCTTCTTGGGGGCCCTCGCCACATGCCGGTTCCTGGGGAGGCGAGGATGAGGTGGGCACCCGGATGGGCGGCCCCTTGTTCCGCGACGACGCCCCCGAACCGGAGCGGCACTCCGCCCGGCCCGACCGTTCCGCGCCCCAGCCCTCGGCGGCGGGTGGGAACGGCGGCCGGGCGAAGAAGAGCGCGGGGCGCAACCTGCGCGCCGCGATAGGGGTCGGCGTCGGGCTCGGCGTCGTCATCATTGCCTCACTCTTCATCGTCAAGGCCGTCTTCGTGGGCGTCGTCGCCGCGGCGGTCGTGGTGGGCCTGTGGGAGCTCACCTCGCGCCTGGCCGAGCGCAAGGAGATCCGGGCTCCGCTGGTGCCGCTCGCCGTCGGCGGCGCCGCCATGGTCGTCGCGGGCTATGTGCGCGGCGCCGAGGGCGCATGGGTGGCGATGGCGCTCACCGCACTCGCCGTCCTGGTGTGGCGGATGACGGAGCCACCGGAGAACTACCTCCGCGACGTGACGGCGGGCGTCTTCGCCGCGTTCTATGTGCCGTTCCTGGCCACGTTCGTGGTGATGATGCTCGCGGCGGGCGACGGCCCGTGGCGGGTCTTCGTCTTCCTGCTCCTCACGGTGATCAGCGACACCGGTGCCTATGCCGTCGGCTGGCGCTTCGGCACGCACAAGCTCGCTCCCCGCATCAGCCCCGGCAAGACCCGCGAGGGCCTGGTCGGCGCGATCAGCTTCGCGATGGTCGCGGGCGCCCTCTCCATGGAGTTCCTGATCGACGACGGCCAGTGGTGGCAGGGGCTGCTGCTGGGCCTCGCCGTGGCCGTCAGCGCGACCCTCGGCGACCTGGGCGAGTCCATGATCAAGCGGGACCTCGGCATCAAGGACATGGGCAAGCTGCTGCCCGGCCACGGCGGCATCATGGACCGCCTCGACTCGTTGCTGCCGACCGCCCCCGTGGTGTGGCTGCTGCTCGTCGTCTTCGTCGGCTCGGGCTGATCCTCCCGGGCCGCCCGGCGTTCAGCCCGGTTGCGGTCCCGTCGCCACGGGCCGGGTGGGATCGGCGCTCCACTCGCTCCACGAACCGACGTACAGCGCGGCGTCGATCCCGGCGACGGCAAGGGCAAGCACCTGCTGTGCCGCCGAGACGCCCGAGCCGCAGTACACGCCGACCCTGCCGCCGCCCGCGGTGACCCCCACGGCGGCGAAACGGCGGGCCAGTTCGCGGGTGGGACGGAAGATGCCGTCGGCGGTGACGTTCCCGGCGGTGGGAGCCGACACGGCCCCGGGGATGTGGCCGCCCACCGGATCCAGCGGCTCGACATCCCCCCGGTAGCGCTCGGCCGCCCGCGCGTCGAGCAGCACGCCCGTACGGGCCAGCGCCGCCGCGTCGTCGGCGCTCAGCACCGGCAGCGAGCCCGGCACGGCCTCGAAGTCGCCGGGCTCCGGTGCTGCGCCACGCGTGGTCAGTTCGCCTCCGGCAGCCGTCCAGGCGGGCAGTCCGCCGTCCAGCACCCGTACGTCCCCGTGCCCGGCCCAGCGCAGCGTCCACCAGGCCCGTGCCGCGGCCCAGCCCTGGCCGCCGTCGTGGACGACGACCCGGCTGTCCCGGCGCACGCCGGCCCGCCGCATCGCGTCTTCGAACACCCCGGTGTCCGGCAGCGGATGCCGGCCGGCCGGGCCAGGCGGTCCCGCGAGGTCCGCCTCCAGGTCGACATAGACGGCGCCTGAGATGTGGCCCGCCGCGTACGCCGCCCGCCCCGACGGCCCGCCGCGCTCGTAGCGGACGTCGAGGATCACGGGCGAGGCGCCCTGGTGCAGGTCGGCGGCGAGCTCCGGGGCGCTGATGATCGTGTCCACCGGCCCATCCTGGCGCAGCCCCGCCGGGCCGGGAAGCCGACTAGCCGACTGGGCCCACCGTCGCCGCCGCCGAGCGGGAGCGTGGTGGGCGACCTCCCTGACCTGCGCCGTCGAAGTCCGGCGTGACGGTGGTCGCAGGGTGCGGTGGGCCGCGACGCTGGTCGGCGATCCGTCTGCCGCTTACACTCGAACGTGTGTACGAGCTTCCTCCGGATCCGCAGCGCCTGCGGGTGATACGCCTCTATCTGCAGATGCAGATCGCCGCAGTCGACGCCAAGATCCAGGAGGCGGAAACCGGTTCCGCCCCCGCCGTGGCGGGCGTTGCGTCGGAGGCCGGAAGCGGCGCTCAGCGGCGGGCCAAGGGGGACGCTGCGCGCACTCCCGCCCGCGCCTGGCGGCTGCAGAGCGTCCCCGATCCGCGCGGCGCCTCGGGCCGGGGCGTCCTCCATCGCGACGACTGCCGCGTTCCCGGGGGCGGCCGGCTGAACCGGCAGGAGTTCGAGGTGGCCCTCGGCATGCCGGACGTCACGTCGTGCGAGGTCTGCCGTCCGGAAGCGGAGCCCGCCTCCTGAGGCCCGGCGGCACGTCTCGTGGACCCGCATGCGACGGACAGTCAAATTACCGAATCGGCCGAACTCCAGCCCGTCGACGCCCCCGAGATCGAACTCGCCGGCACCTACTCCGGCGCCCCGCCCGCCGAACCGACCTCGGTCACGGCTGCTATCGACGGCAGCGACCTCGCCGGCGCCCTGGGCTGGTCCGTCAACGGCTTCCTCCAGACCGGCCCCGCCCTGGGGCCCATCGCCGAGGCCCGCCTCAACGCCGCCGGAAAGGCCGCGCTCGCCGACCCGTCCACGATGTGCGTCGGCGACGCGCTCTTCGCCTAGGGCTCCGCCCACAGCACCGGCTGGACGAAGGACGGGCGCTCCAGCAACGCCGTCATCCGTGAGGAACCCGCGCTTCGCGCCTTCCTGGACGACCAGCGCATCGGCAGGCTCAAGCCCACAAGCCCCGTCCGCGTGGCGACCGGTGTCAGCGACGACCTCGTCCCGCACGCCCCGGCACGCACCCTCGCCGTCGACTGGTGCCGCAAGGGCGCCGACGTCACCTACAAGCCCGTGGTCCTGCCCGACGCGGGCCGCGCCCTGGTCAACCACTTCGTGCCTCTCCACGCCGACCAGCGCGCGGCCGTCGCCTGGCTTACCGACGGCCTGTCCGGCAGGCCCGCCGCCTCCAACTGCCGTTCGCTGCCCCTGCAGCCCTGACACCGGGCCCCTCGGACGCAAGCACGCCACGGCCCGGATCCCCGGTGCCTCGGCGGGAGGGCGCCCGGTGCTGGGGGAGTGTCAACTCGCCTCCGTCTTCGGGCACGTTCGCCGGAGTGGCGGGGTGGAGGGGGGGTGCGCCGGGCGGAGGGGCCCGAAGTAGTGCGCGAGGGCCCAGCGGGCGACGCGGGCTCCCGCGAGGCAGCCCTCGGTGTCCGCGGTACGGGTGTGGATGCCGGCCCAGACGCGCGCGTCGATCATGTCCTGGTTGAACCGCACGGCGCCGTCGTAGTGGCGGATGGTGCCTGTGGCGTCGGAGGTGAAGGTGAGATCGAGACGGGTCGTGCCGAAGAGACCCGTCAGGGTCTGGGCCACCGCGCCGGCGACCGCGGCGTGGCCGCTGATGTGGTCGGGGTGCGGGGGTGTCACGAGCAGCGGCTGCCACTGCGGATCCGGCTCGGTGGCCGGGTTGCCGTCGGTGCCGGCGAGCCGGACGGCGGTGATGGGCCGCCAGGAGCCGTAGTGGAGCTTGGCGTCCCACGCGGTGATGACGGCGTCGGTCGCCGTCGCGTTCGCCGCGGCGAACAGCCGTGCCGTGTCGGCGATGTCCAGACGGTGTCGGGCGCTGTGGTCGCGGTACGCGGCCTGGAGCTGGACGGCCAGGTTGCCCCCGAAGAACAGGGCGGTCTCGGTCTGCTGCGCGGTGCGGTGCGAACCCGCCGTCGCGCCCATGGCCCGCACCTCGTTCACGTCCCGTGCGTAGCGGGCGGAGGTGAGGGCGGGCGGCGGGCCGGGCCGGAACCGGGAGGGCGAGGTGAGCAGCAGCGGGCGCAGCCGGGCGAGCCAGGTGTCGATGAAGGGCAGGTTCCCCGGCGGGGTGGGTCGCCAGACGCCGGGCGCGGACGGGATGGTGAAGTCCACGGTCGCGAACCGGCCGTCTCCTTCCCGCAGCCGGATGACGTGGTCGGCGGCGCGCGCCCCGAAGGCCACGCCCTGCCGTTTGGCGTCGCCGTCGGGGATCCTCGCCAGGGAGCCCGCGTACGCTGCGTCGAGCAGCGCCCGGGACGCGGGGAAGTCGGAGAGCAGGACGTCGTGCGCGGCGGTTGCGGCCGCCGCTTCCGGCGACGCGCCGGCGGGTCCGCGGGCGTGCCACTTGTAGGGCGCGTAGCGGCCCTCGATGCCGACCACGGCGTTGTAGACGGCGACCGAGACGAACCCGTGCCAGACGACGGCCTGTCCGGAGGGACGGGTCGCGCCGAGGTTGGTGCCGATGACGTCCGTGGCGATGGCGTTCCACTCACGGACGGCGGCCGGATCCGCCGCCGGCCTGTGTTCCCTGCCGGCGGCCTGCGCCGGGACGAGGGCGGCGGCCGCTGTCGCGGTGACGGCGAGGGCTACGGGCACGACCGTGCCGGTGAGCCGTCCGTACCACCGCGATAGCCGCCAGGACGGAGCGGTCCTGTCTGCAGGACTCATGGGGAGACTCCTCGTCGACGTCGGGCCCGAGCCGGACCGGAGGGAATTCCCGCCCGGTTCGGGCCACATCGACGTCGTTCCTACCCATGGTCGGGCGGGGTCGCCGCCCGGTTCGTCAGGTGCGCGGCCGGTTCCCGCCGTCCGCCTCACAGGCGGTACCCGTCCGAGGACGACAGTCCCTCGTACGACCGGCCACACCGGTGCCCGCCGTCCGGCGGGCGACCACTGCGACGGGCCGTCGACTCGGGCGGGTCAGGGGACGGAGATCGGGGGCGGCGGCTGAAGGGGCCCCTGCAGCGGGTACCAGGCACCGCAGACCGGCAGGGCGCCGGCGGTGTTGCAGCGGTTCTCCGCCATGTCGCCGCGGAAGGTGACGACCTTCACCGACAGCTCCGCCGTCGAGGAGGTGCTCACGCTCGCGCCGCACACTCCGGTGACGGGGTATCCGGGGAGCCCGCTGAGGTCCTGCCAGGTGTAGGTTCCGCCGCCCACCGGGGTGGTGTCGCGCTGCCCCACGAACGTCCGGCCGCGGACCACGGCGACGGAGAAGTCGCGGTTGCTCGCATTGGCCACGCCCGCCGAGTCGATGTCGCACCCCGAGAGCCTGCCGGGGCCGGGGAAGGGGGCCACGAAGGGCCCGCGGCCGGGGCCCAGGAGAGGAGCGGCGGGGTCGAGGACAGGACCGGCACCGGTTTCGACGATGGGACTCGTAGCAGGGCCGAGGAGAGGCCCGCGACCGGGGTCGAGGAGGGGGCCGGAACCGGGGTCGAGGAGGGGGCCGGAACCGAGGAGAGGGCCCGAACCGAGGAGGGGCCCGGAACCGAGCAGCGGGCCGAGGCCGAGTCCGGGACCGGTACCGAGTCCGGGACCGCTGTCGAGTGCGGGGTCGGTGCCGAGGTCTCCGCCGGGGTACGGGTACGGGTAGTCGTTGTACGGGTCCGGCCACGGGAAGCTCGACGACGATGCCGCGGGTGTGTCCGCGCCGTCCGTGCCAACGGCCTGAGCTGCCGTCAGGGAGCCCGCGGATATCGCGGTGGCGATCAGGGCCGCCGGCACCACCGTGCGCGCGAGTCGTCCGAACCGTCGGAGGGACCGCCCGCAGGGCGGCGGGGTCCTGTCTGCAGGACGCATGGAGACACTCCTCGTCGATTTCTGGCCGGCACCGAACCGGAGGGCTTCCGGCACGGCTGGGGCCCCTGTGGACGGGATCCGTACCCGCGCCCACCGGCGTCCGGCGCCAAGGTCATCCCAGTGGCGCAGCCCGTTCCCTCCTGCCGGGCCGCACTCACCCGATCGACGCCCCGTGCCTCGACAGACCTGACCCCCCGTGAGCCGTACAGCGCTGGCCAACGTTCGCGGAGTGCGGGTGGCGCGCCCAAGGTGCAGGCAGGGCAGCATTCGTGACATACAGATGGAAAACGGAAGAGGCCCGGGCCGGGCCCCGAGCGGCGAAGAGGTGGCTGAGGTGGCGGAAGCCTCCACGGACGAGTCGGCCGGCGAGAGGTCCGTCGAGGAGGGGGGATACCGGCAGGAGCTGAAACGCACCCTGGGCTCCTTCCAGGTCTTCGCGATCTCCTTCGCGTTCATCTCCGTGGCCGTCGGCATCTTCTCGACCTACGACGACGTGCTGCAGAACGCGGGCCCCGTCGGCATCTGGCTCTGGATCCTCGTCGCGGTCGGGCAGTCCCTGGTGGCCCTGGTGGTCGCGCAGCTCGCGGGGCGCATCGCCCTCAGCGGCTCCTCGTACCAGTGGGCCTCGCGACTCGCCGACCCGAAGGTCGGCTGGGGATTCGGCTGGTTGACGTTCTGCTACCTGGCGATCGCCGTGGTCGCGATCGACAACGCCCTCGCGAGTCAGGCCTTTATGCCGCTCGCCGGCATCAGGCCGGACGAGGACACGGCGCGCGTCATCACGCTCGTGGTGCTGTTCGTCCAGGCCGTGCTCGCCGTGGCCTCGACCCGCCTCGTCAGCCTGATCAACACCGCGGCGGTCGGCCTGGAACTCGCGCTCGTCGTGGTCATGGCGGTCGCCCTGATCATCGCCGCGGCGGTCACGGGCAACGGCTCGGTCGGCAACCTCACCTCACGTGGCATCACCGAAGGCGCCCCGCACTACTTCGCCGTCGGAGGAGGGCTCATGATCGCGATGATCATGGGCCTGGCCACGCTCGTCGGCTTCGACTCCGCCGCGAACCTCGCCGAGGAGGCCAAGGACCCCTACCGCAGCGTCCCCCGCGCGATCGTCGGCTCGGTCGTGGCCGCGGGACTGCTGGGCCTGCTCTTCCTGATCACGCTCACCGTCGCCATCGAGGACGTCCCCCGCATCAGCCGCGACGGCTCCCCGGTCGCCACGATCATGCGGGACCAGCTCGGGCCGGTGACGGAACGCACGCTGCTGATCGCGATCACCTTCGCCTTCTTCGGCGCGGGGATGGTGGTGATGGTCGCGTGCTCGCGGATCATCTTCGCGATGTCGCGCGACGGGCGCTTCCCCGCGCACCGGCTGATGCGCCGGGTCAACCCGCACACGCGGACCCCGATCCCGGCCACCGTGCTGATCCTCGCCATGGGCGTGATCCTGATGGTGGCGCTGCCGGGTGCCGCACTGCTGGAGCTCATCACGGCGTCGACGATCCTCCCGGCGCTCATCTACGGCTCGACGATCGTCCTCTACCTGGCGGTCCGCCGGCGCCTGGGCCGCCGCAAGGGCGCCTTCGACCTGGGACGCCTCGAACTGCCGGTCGCGCTCGGCGCCCTGGTGTGGACGGTCGTCGCGCTCGTCGCCCTGGTGACACCGCAGGAGGCACTGGTGCCCCTGGTGATCGTGGTGGGGCTGCTCGTCGTCGGCGGGCTGTTCTTCCTCGGCATGCTGATCTTCGACCGCCGGTGCCTGGAGGCCGAGCCCGGGGACGTGGACGTCTTCAAGCACTGAGCCGCGGCGAACGCGGCGCTCCGACGGGACGCTCACCGGACCGGCGGTCAGGCGACCCATCGGGTCGGCAGGTCGCCCGGCGGAACGGCTTGCCCTTCTTCCCCACGAACAGCAGCCCGTCGGCGCCCTTCTCGGCGTACCGGTCGAGATGCCGCCGCAGCTCGATACGCATGAAGGCCGGCAGGACCACAAGCCGCCTGTCCGCTTCGGACTTGACGGGCCCCCCGGCACGCTTGCCGGTCGTCAACTCGGGGAGCGGCCTGCCGAACCCGGACCGTCAGGGTGTCGAGGTCGACGTCTCCGCGGCGGAGCGGGCGAGGGATCGGGGCCAGTAAGCTGAGGGCGATTCGGGCGGTCTGTGGACCTGACCGTGGTGCCCTGACTGACGGGGTTGAACTCAGGCCGCACGAGGAGGACCTCGCCGTACAGCACATGGTCGCCGCCGCACGGGAGTGGCCGGCCCTCGATCATCACGACGCCGCCGCCCTTCGCCGCTACCTCGACCGCCGGCACGAGATCCTCGGTTCGACTGAGGCGGCGAGCGGTCGACCGGCAACCTCGAAATCACCGCAGCAGGGGGAGAGGCAAATGAGTCGCCGCAGAGGGACCCGTAAGGTCGCCGCGGTCGTGACTGCGACTGTGCGTGAGTGGAGGGACGAGGAGGGTTGGGGTGTCCTCGACTCGCCCGAGACTCCCGGAGGGTGCTTCGGCCACTACGCCGACATCCAGGCGCCCGGCTTTCGCACGCTGTCACCAGGGCAACAGGTCGATCTCGTCTGGGAAGCGCCCGGCTTCAAGCAGGACGGGTACGACTACCGGGCGGTGAGCATCGTTCCCCGCGATGTCTGACATCCGCGGCTGACATCGACGGGTCCGCACGGCGGCATACGTCAGCGCCCCCGCACGACCGCCCAACCTGCTGACGACGGCATCCGGGCCGTGGAAGGTGGGCCGACGTTGACAGGGGACACCTGAGGGTGACGGGAGCCTCACCCATCTGACCTGGGCCCGCCTCATCCATCTGCGACACTGGACGCACCATGCCTGCACCCGGAGAACTCACATTCGTCGCGCCGCGCGGAGCCAAGAGGCCGCCGCGGCATCTTGCCGATCTTTCGCCCGAGGAGCGCCGGGAGGCGGTCGCGGAGCTCGGGGAGAAGCCGTTCCGCGCCAAGCAGCTGTCGCAGCACTACTTCGCGCGGTACGCCGACGACCCCGCCGCCTGGACGGACATCCCGGCGGCGGCGCGGGGGAAGCTGGCGGAGGGGCTGCTGCCGGACCTGATGTCCGTGGTGAGGCACAGCAGCACCGACAACGACACCACCCGCAAGACGCTGTGGCGGCTGTTCGACGGGACGCTGGTCGAGTCGGTGCTGATGCGCTACCCGGACCGCGTGACGATGTGCATCAGCTCGCAGGCGGGCTGCGGCATGAACTGCCCGTTCTGCGCCACCGGCCAGGCCGGTCTGGACCGGAACCTGTCGACCGGGGAGATCGTGCACCAGATCGTGGCGGGCATGCGCTCGCTGCGGGACGGGGAGATCCCGGGCGGACCGGCGCGGCTGTCGAACATCGTGTTCATGGGCATGGGCGAGCCGCTCGCGAACTACAAGCGCGTCATCGGCGCCATCCGCCGGCTCACCGACCCGGAGCCGGACGGGCTGGGGCTGTCCCAGCGGGGCATCACCGTGTCGACGGTGGGCCTGGTCCCGGCGATGCTGCGCTTCGCCGACGAGGGCTTCAAGTGCCGGCTCGCGGTGTCGCTGCACGCGCCCGACGACGAGCTGCGCGACACCCTCGTGCCGGTGAACACCCGCTGGAAGGTGCGCGAGGTGCTGGACGCCGCGTGGCACTACGCGGACGTGTCCGGACGCCGGGTATCGATCGAGTACGCGCTGATCCGGGACATCAACGACCAGGGATGGCGGGCCGACCTGCTGGGCCGGCTGCTCAAGGGCCGCCGCGTGCACGTCAACCTGATCCCGCTCAACCCGACCCCCGGCTCGAAGTGGACGGCCTCGCGGCCCGAGGACGAGCGGGCGTTCGTGGCGGCGCTGGAGGCGCACGGCGTGCCGGTGACCGTCCGGGACACCCGGGGGCAGGAGATCGACGGCGCCTGCGGTCAGCTGGCGGCTTCCGAGCGCTGACCAGCGCTTGCTAAGGTGACGGTCGTTTGCGGCTGTTTGCCGCGACGTCGCGCACATCACACAAAAGAACATCCGACAGGGGAGCGCGGAAAGCGCTGAGAGTGCGGCACGGCCGCAGACCCTCGGACCTGATCCGGGTCATACCGGCGTAGGGAGTCACCACATGAGCACCACTCGTCGGCGTGCGGCCGGCACCGCACTGGCCGTCGCGATCGGCGCGACCGCGCTCGCGGCCTGCGGCAGCGACAGCGGGGACACCGCCAAGGGCAAGGGCGGCACCGCCTCCAAGACCGTCACCCTGGTCAGCCACGACTCCTTCGCCGCGTCGAAGGACGTGCTGAAGGCGTTCACGAAGGAGACCGGCTACACCGTCAAGGTGCTGCGCGGCGGCGACGCCGGCGCCGCCGTCAACCAGGCCGTGCTGTCCAAGGGCAACCCGCAGGGCGACGTCTTCTTCGGTGTCGACAACACTCTGCTGTCCCGGGCCCTCGACAACGACCTGTTCGAGCCGTACGAGGCCAAGGACCTCGACAAGGTGCCCGCCGCGCTGCAGCCGGACGCCGCGAAGCACCGCGTCACCCCGATCGACTTCGGCGACGTCTGCGTCAACTACGACCGGAAGTACTTCACCGAGCACAAGCTCCCGGTGCCGGAGAGCCTCGACGACCTCGTCAAGCCCGAGTACAAGGACCTGCTGGTCACCGAGAACGCCGCCACCTCCTCCCCGGGGCTCGCCTTCCTCCTCGCCACCACCGCGAAGTACGGCGACGCGGGCTGGGAGGACTACTGGAAGAAGCTCAAGGCGAACGGCGTCCAGGTCGTCGACGGCTGGGAGCAGGCGTACTACGACAACTTCTCCGGCGCCGGCGGCGGAAAGGGCGACAGGCCGCTGGTCGTCTCGTACGCCTCCAGCCCGCCCGCCGAGGTGCTCGGGCTGAAGACGCAGCCCGAGCAGGGGCCGACCGGTGTCGCGACCGGCACCTGCTTCCGGCAGGTGGAGTACGCCGGCCTGCTGAAGGGCGCGAAGAACCCCGAGGGCGGCAAGGCGCTCGTCGACTTCCTGCTGAGCCGCCCCTTCCAGGAGGACATGCCGCTCAACATGTTCGTCAACCCCGCCCGTGACGACGCGAAGCTGCCCGAGGTCTTCACCAAGTACGCGCCGGTCGTCGCCGACCCGGCCACCGTCGCCCCGGAGAAGATCGCCGAGAACCGGGAGCAGTGGGTCAAGTCGTGGTCCTCGCTCGTGCTGAAGTAACGAAGACCGCCGGGGGAAGGCGCGCCCGGGCGGCGGCCGTCCGGCCGCTCGCCGTACGGCTCGGCCTGATGGCCGTGCCGGTCGCGTTCTTCGGGCTGTTCTTCGGGTACCCGGTCGCCGCCATCGTCGCCCGCGGGCTCCGCGAGGGCGGGCGGTGGCGGTTCGGCCGGTTCGCGGACGTCCTGGGCGAGCCCGACGTCCTGCACGTGCTGTGGTTCACCTGCTGGCAGGCGGCCGCCTCCACCGCGCTCACCCTGGCGATCGCGCTGCCCGGCGCCTACGTCTTCGCCCGCTTCGACTTCCCCGGCAAGCAGGTGCTGCGCGCGGTGGTGACCGTGCCCTTCGTGCTGCCGACGGTGGTCGTCGGCTCGGCCTTCCTCGCGCTGCTGGGGCGTGGCGGGCTCCTCGACGAACTGTGGGGGGTGCGCCTGGACACCACGGTCTGGGCGATCCTCCTCGCGCACGTCTTCTTCAACTACGCCGTGGTCGTACGCACCGTGGGCGGGCTGTGGGCGCAGCTCGACCCCCGTCAGGAGGAGGCCGCGCGGGTCCTGGGCGCGGGGCGCCTCGCGGCCTGGCGCAGGGTGACGCTGCCCGCCCTCGCCCCCGCGGTCGCCGCGGCCGCGCTGATGGTCTTCCTCTTCACCTTCACCTCCTTCGGCGTGATCCAGATCCTCGGCGGCCCCACCTTCTCCACCCTGGAGGTGGAGATCTACCGGGAGACCGCGCAGTTGCTGGACCTCCCGACGGCGGCCGTGCTGACGACCGTCCAGTTCGCCGCCGTCGCGGCGATCCTCGCCGTGCACGCCGGGACGGTACGGCGCAGGGAGAGCGCACTGCGGCTGGTGGACCCGGCCCGCACCGCGCGGCGGCCGCGCGGCGCCGGCGAGTGGGGGCTGCTGGCGGGCGTGCTCGGCGTGGCCGCGCTGCTGATCCTGCTGCCGCTGGGTGTGCTGGCCGAGCGTTCGCTGCACGGACCGGACGGCTACGGCCTCGGCTACTACCGGGCGCTGGGCTCGGTGGCCGGAAGCGGCGGGACCTTCCTGGTGGCGCCGGTCGCCGCGGTCTGGAACTCGCTCCAGTACGCGGCCGCCGCCACCGCGATCGCGCTGGTCGTCGGCGGGCTGGCCGCGGCCGCCCTCACCCGGCGGGCCGGGCGCCTCGTACGGGGCTTCGACGCCCTGCTGATGCTGCCGCTCGGCACCTCGGCGGTGACCATCGGCTTCGGCTTCCTCATCACCCTCGACGAGCCGCCGCTGGACCTGCGCTCCTCGTGGATCCTGGTGCCGCTCGCCCAGGCGCTGGTCGGGGTGCCCTTCGTGGTGCGCACCATGCTGCCGGTGCTGCGCGCAGTGGACGACCGGCTGCGCGAGGCGGCGGCGGTGCTCGGCGCCTCCCCGCTGAGGGTGTGGCGCGAGGTCGACCTGCCGCTGGTGCGGCGGGCGCTGCTGGTGGCGGCGGGCTTCGCCTTCGCCGTGTCCCTGGGCGAGTTCGGCGCCACCGTCTTCATCGCCCGCCCCGACAACCCCACCCTGCCGGTCGCGGTCGCCCGCTTCCTCGGGCGGGCCGGGGAGCTCAACCACGGCCAGGCGATGGCGCTCAGCACCGTGCTGATGCTGGTGTGCGCGGGTGCGCTGCTGGCGCTGGAACGTATCCGCATCGACAGGTCGGGGGAGTTCTGATGACCCTGCTGCGACTGGACGGCGCCACGGTGCGCTTCGGCGGCCACACCGCCCTGGACGCCGTGGGCATGGAGATCGCCGAGCACGAGACGGTCTGCGTGCTCGGGCCCAGCGGCAGCGGGAAGTCCACGCTGCTGCGGGTCGTCGCCGGGCTGCAGCAGTTGGACTCCGGGCGCGTGCTGCTGGCCGGCCGCGACCAGACGGGAGTACCCGCGCACCGGCGCGGTGTGGGTTTGATGTTCCAGGACCACCAGCTCTTCCCACAGCGCGACGTCGCCGGGAACGTCGACTTCGGTCTGCGCATGCGCGGCGCCGCCCGTGCCGAACGCGAGCGCACCGTCGAGGAGTTGCTGGAGCTCGTCGGGCTGCCCGGCGCGCAGCGGCGGGCCGTCGCGTCCCTGTCCGGTGGTGAGCAGCAGAGGGTCGCCCTGGCCCGGGCCCTGGCCCCGGGGCCGCGGCTGCTCATGCTCGACGAGCCGCTCGGCCAGCTCGACCGGGGCCTGCGCGAGCGCCTGGTGGTCGAGTTGCGCGGGCTCTTCCGGCGGCTGGGCACGACGGTGCTGGCCGTCACGCACGACCAGAGCGAGGCCTTCGCGCTGGCCGACCGGGTCGTCGTCATGCGCGAGGGCCGTGTCGAGCAGGCCGGTACCCCGCTGGAGGTGTGGCAGCGGCCCGCCTCCGAGTTCGTCGCGCGCTTCCTCGGCTTCGACAACGTGGTGCCCGCCACCGTCACCGGCGAGGCCGCCGACACCGCCTGGGGCAAGGTCCCCGTCCCCGCGGGCTCGCCGCAGGGCACCGTACGGCTGCTCGTCCGGCCCGCCGGCGTGCGGCTCGTCCCCGCCTCCGACGGGCTGCGCTGCGACGTGCTCGCGCGCACCTTCCGCGGCGACCAGGTCACCCTGCTGCTCCGCCCCGAGGAGGGCCCGCGGCTGGAGGCGGGCTGCGCCCTGCGCGACGCCCCCGCAGAGGGCGACACGGTCGGCGTCTCCTTCACGGCGGACGAGGTCGTGGTGCTGGGCGGGTAGACCCCGTTGAGCACCGGGGGCCTCCGGGGCCGGGCGAGCGGTGGTGCGAGTGGGCGGGTCCGGGGTGAGGCCGTGGTCGGCTGTCCCGCCGTCTCGCGCACTTCGGACGCAAGGATGCTGGCTGCGGAGGGGAGGGTGGGGGTCCGGGGCCGGCCGGCGGTGTGCGGGTGGCTCGGGGCCGGGGTTCAGGCGCCGGAGCGGGGCCGGTTGTCCGCGGGGTTCCGGTCTCGTCGCCGTCCGCTCGTACAGATGGCTGGTTGCCACGCCCACCGTTCGTGGGTGGCGCGCCCGCCGTAAACCCGCGTCTGCGGGTGCTTCCCCGGCATCGGGCCCTGTTCCGCCGAACATGTCGGGGAAAGCGAGCCCGATCTCTCGCCAACGGCTCGACAGCACCTCGAATCAGCCGCAGACGCCGGTCACGGCGGGCGCGCCCACCACACAGCGGAGGCATGGAAGCGGCCATCCGCACCGGCGGACGGCAACGAGAACCAAGGCACCTGAAAGGCATCCCGCTCCCGAGCCTGAACCCCCACCACGCACCTACCTGCACAGCGCCGACCAGCCCCGGACCCCCACCCTCCCCTCCGCAGCCCGCATCCTTGCGCCCGAAGGGCGCGAGACGGCGCGACAGCCGACCACGGTGCATGCCGGCTCCGGCCTGAGCGGACCCCGGAGCACGGCCTAACCCCGCGTCAGGCGCGCAAGGGCCTCCGGGGCGTCCTCGACGGAGTCGACGAGTGCGATGCGCGGCTCCATGGAGCGGCCTTCGGCCAGCGCCTGGAGAAGGGGCCAGGCCGGGAGGCGCCGGGTCCAGTGCTCGCGGTCGACCAGCACCATGGGGCGCGGGGTGCCGTGGGACTCGTAGTAGTTCGGCGTGGTGTTGTCGAAGACCTCCTGGACGGTGCCCGCGGCGCCCGGCAGGAAGACGACCCCGGCGGTGCAGCGGGCCAGCAGCCCGTCCTCGCGGGTCGCGTTGGCGAAGTACTTGGCGATGTGCTCGGCGAAGGCGTTCGGCGGCTCGTGGCCGTAGAACCACGTCGGCACGCCGATGGAGGCCCCACCGCCGGGCCGGCGGTCGCGGACGTCGAAGGCGACGCGCGCCCAGTCCGTGATGGAGGGGCGGAAGGAGGGCACCTTGGCCACTGTCTCCAGGGCCTCGGCGAGCATCGCGTCGTCGAAGGGCGCCGCGTAGGCGCCGAGGTTGGCCGCCTCCATGGCGCCCGGTCCGCCGCCCGTGGCCACGGTCAGGCCCGCGCGGGCCAGCGCCCGGCCGAGGCGGGCGGCGCCCGCGTACGCGTCGGTGCCGCGCTCCATGGCGTGACCGCCCATGACGCCCACGACGCGGGCGTCCGCGACGAGTTCGTCGAAGGCGTCGGAGACCGCGTCGTCGTGGATGCTGCGGAGCATCGACGCGTAGATGTCGCCGCTGCCCCGGGTACGCAGGAACCACTGGTAGGCGCGGGCGTCCGGCGTCGCCTCGTATCCGTCGTCGACGAGGCCCTCGTACAGGGCGTCGGGGCCGTAGAGCGAGCCCCGGTACGGGTCGAAGGGCAGATCAGGCACCGGGGGGAAGACCATGGCGCCGCCGGCGCGGACGTGGGCGGCCGCCTCCGGCTGCATCGGGCAGCCCAGGAAGACGGCCTCGGCGATGTCGGCGGACATCAGGGCGGGCGTACGGGTCGTCAGGTCGACCGACTGGACGCGGTGACCGCGCAGCGAGCCCGACGCGGCGACGCGGTCGAACTCCTCGAGGGTCTCTATCTCGTGATCGTTCGGATCGTTCGGCGACAGCACGCCCGTCACCCTAGCGCCCGCGGCGGGGGCCTCCGCCGCGGGGCTCCGCACGGCGCTACGGCAGTGGCAGCGTGCCCAGGTGGGCGACGAGCAGGGTCAGCGGCAGCACCACACCGAGGACCGCGAGGGCCCGCACGGCGGCCGCGTTGCGCAGCAGGGCGGCGGGTGCGCCGAGCCGGGTGAGGGCGGCGGTGGCCGGACGGCGGGCGCGCTTGGCGTCCACCGTCGCGGTCAGGGCGGTCGCGACCGCCGACAGGACGACCAGGAAGGCACCCAGCGCGGTGAGCGGTCCGACGGGGTGCGCCGCGGCTCCGAGCCGGTCGGTGCCGGCGAGGGCGGTGGCGGCCACCGCGCACAGCGCGCCCAGCGGGCGGCCCACGAGCGCCGCCTCCTCCTGGAGGGCCCGCCCCGCCAGGAGCCGCAGGGCACCTGGCCGGTACGACGCCAGCAGCCGTCCGCACAGGTGGACCAGGCCCGGCATGGCCAGCACCATGCCGGTGGCCGTCAGCAGCCAGCCGCCGACGACGGCCGGGGAGACGTGGCCGAGGCCGCCGGGCAGCAGGAGCGTGCCGCCGGGCGCCGGGGCGCCGGCGTCCCCGGCCGAGGAGATCTGCACGGCCAGGCCGATCGCCACGAGAGCCACGCCCCACGGCAGGCCGGACGGAGTGCGGCCCTCGCGGCCGGTGGGCTCCTCCTGACGGGACCGCCGCGGCCGCAGTACGACCGCGGCCGCGACCGCCGCGGCCAGCGGCAGCGTGGCCGACAGCGTCATCGCGCCCGCGAGCGGGAGCTCCCGGTCCGCGCCCAGCGCCTGCGCGGCACCGGTGAGGTGCGGGCCGGGCAGGTCACCGCGGAGGAAGAGGAAGCCCAGGAGCGCGATCAGGACGCCCAGGCCGCAGTTGAGGGCGGAGCTCGCCGCGGCCAGCAGGGGCAGCCCGTGCCGGCCGAGCCCGGCGGCGGCCAGGCCCGCGTGCAGCCGTCCGCTCGGCTCCGTACGGGCCACGAGCACCGACAGGTGGACGGTGGCGGCGAACGGCGCCGCGCACCACAGGAGCCGGACCAGGCCGTCCGGGGCGTCCGCGGGGTGTGCGAGGGCGTGCCCGAGTACGGCGAGCAGCAGGAACCCGGTGCCTGCGGCCGCGGCGACGACCAGCAGCCGGCGCAGCAGCACCTCCGGCCGGGAGCCGAGGGCTACACGGAGGCTGAGCACGAGTCGGCGTCCTCCCGCTCCTGTTGGGGCACGCCGGCCGTGAAGCGGCCGTCGACGAGGGTGACCACCCGGTCGGCGAGGGCGACGACCTCGGGCTCGTTGGACGCCAGCACCACGGTGATGCCGTGCGAGCGGGCGGCGCTGGTCAGTATCCGCAGCACCTGGGCGCGGTCCGCACGGTGCAGCGGGGCGGTCGGTTCGTCGGCGAAGACCACCGACGGCTGGTTGACCAGGGCGCGGGCGATCGCCACGCGCTGCCGCTCGGCCTGGAGCAGCCGGCCGGGTCGCTTGCGGGCGGCCCCGCCGATGTCCAGCCGGTCCAGCCACTCCTGCGCGTCCGCGCGGGCCGTACGGTACGGGACGCCGCACAACAGGAGCGGCAGCGCGGCGTTCTCCCGGACGGTCAGTTCGGGCAGCAACTGCGGGCTGCTGTCGATCCAGCCGAAGCGCTCACGGCGCAGCCGCTCGCGGGCGGTCGCGCCGAGGGTGTGCACGGGGGAGCTGCTGAACCACACCTCGCCCTGCTCGGGGAGCAGTTCGCCGGACAGACAGCGCAGCAAGGTGGTCTTCCCGGCGCCGTGCGGGCCGAGGACGCCGAGGATCTCGCCCTCGCGCACGCCGAGGGACACGCCGAGCAGAGCGGGTGAGCGGTCGTGCGCGTGGCGCAGGCCGCGGGCCCACAGCACGTCGTTGTCGGGTGGGTTCACGTTGGCCTCTAACGAACGCGGGGAGTCCGGGTCACTGCGGCACCGTACGCGCCCCAGGGCCCCTGCCCGCGGTCACCGGGGCGCGTTTCCCCGCCGCGGCCACTCGTGCGGCGTAGCGCACGGGGCGCGTCGTCCGGGGTTCCCGCCCGCCTCGCCGGGAACGCCGATGGGCCGGGGCACGCGGTGTGCGTGCCCCGGCCCGTGGGTGCGTTCGGCGAGTCCGCCCCGGAGGCGAACCGAGCCTTCACATGGGAAAGCTCAGAGCTTGGTCCAGGCCTCCGTGAGGACGGCGCGCAGGACGCCCTCGATCTCGTCGAACGTCGACTGGTCGGCGATCAGCGGCGGCGCGAGCTGGACGACCGGGTCGCCGCGGTCGTCGGCGCGGCAGTAGAGGCCGTTCTCGAAGAGCGCCTTGCTGAGGAAGCCGTACAGGACGCGCTCGGTCTCCTCGTCGGTGAAGGTCTCCTTGGTGACCTTGTCCTTCACGAGCTCGATGCCGTAGAAGAAGCCGTTACCGCGGATGTCGCCGACGATCGGCAGGTCGTGGAGCTTCTCCAGGGTGGCGCGGAAGGCGCCCTCGTTGTCGAGCACGTGCTGGTTGAGCTGCTCGCGCTCGAAGATGTCGAAGTTGGCCAGGGCGACCGCCGACGACACCGGGTGGCCGCCGAAGGTGTAGCCGTGCAGGAAGGTGTTGTCGCCCTTGTAGAAGGGCTCGGCGATGCGGTCGGAGATGATGCACGCGCCGATGGGGGAGTAGCCCGAGGTCATGCCCTTGGCGCAGGTGATCATGTCCGGCACGTAGCCGAACTTGTCGCAGCCGAACATCGTGCCGAGCCGGCCGAAGGCGCAGATGACCTCGTCGGAGACGAGCAGCACGTCGTACTGGTCGCAGATCTCGCGGACCCGCTGGAAGTACCCGGGCGGGGGCGGGAAGCAGCCGCCGGCGTTCTGCACCGGTTCCAGGAAGACGGCCGCGACGGTGTCGGGGCCCTCGAAGAGGATCTCCTGCTCGATCTGGTCGGCGGCCCAGCGGCCGAAGGCCTCCGGGTCGTCGCCGAAGAGCGGGGCGCGGTAGATGTTGGTGTTGGGCACCTTGTGGGCGCCGGGGACCAGCGGCTCGAAGGGGGCCTTCAGGCCGGGCAGGCCGGTGATGGACAGGGCGCCCTGCGGGGTGCCGTGGTAGGCGACGGCGCGCGAGATGACCTTGTACTTGGTCGGCTTGCCCTTGAGCTTGAAGTACTGCTTGGCGAGCTTCCAGGCGGTCTCGACGGCCTCGCCGCCGCCGGTGGTGAAGAAGACCTTGTTGAGGTCGCCGGGGGCGTAGCCGGCCAGGCGCTCGGCGAGCTCGACGGCCTTGGGGTGGGCGTAGCTCCACACCGGGAAGAAGGCGAGCTCCTGGGCCTGCTTGTAGGCGGTCTCGGCGAGCTCCACGCGGCCGTGGCCGGCGTTGACCACGAACAGCCCCGCGAGGCCGTCGATGTACCGCTTGCCCTTGTCGTCGTAGATGTACGTGCCCTCGCCGCGCACGATGGTCGGCACAGGGGCGTTCTCGTACGACGACATGCGGGTGAAGTGCATCCACAGGTGGTCGTACGCGGTCTTGGAAAGGTCCGCGCTCATGGCTATCTGGTTCCCCAGGTGTAGGTCTGCTTCCGGAGCTTGAGGTAGACGAAGCTCTCGGTGGACCGCACGCCGGGCAGCGTGCGGATCCGCTTGTTGATCGTCTCCAGGAGATGGTCGTCGTCCTCGCAGACGATCTCGATCAGCAGGTCGAAGGAGCCCGCGGTCACGACGACGTACTCGACCTCCGTCATCTCCGCGAGCGCGTCGGCGACGGGTTCGATGTCGCCCTCGACGTTGATGCCGACCATCGCCTGCCGCCGGAACCCCACGGTGAGCGGGTCGGTGACGGCGACGATCTGCATGACGCCCTGGTCGAGCAGCTTCTGGACGCGCTGGCGCACGGCCGCCTCGGACAGGCCCACGGCCTTGCCGATGGCGGCGTACGGACGCCTGCCGTCCTCCTGGAGCTGTTCGATGATCGCCTTGGAGACGGAATCGATCACGAAGGCACCGTTGGCGCCCCTGTGATCCGGAGTACGAGTGGCCACGCACCCCACTCTGCACGAGAGGTCAGCCGTCACGCAAGCCCCGATCGATGAAATCCGTGGTTTCGGGGCTCGAAACTCACGGAATCCATTGTTTCGGAGTTTCGGCTATGTCGAATACGGCAGTGCTGCAGGTAGGCTGGGGTCCGTCTCACACATCGGACAGGAACAGGGAGAGGTGCAGTGAGCGAGCTCCGTACCTTGCGCAACCACATCAACGGAGAATTCCGCGACGCCGCCGACGGGCGCACCACCGACGTGGTGAACCCCGCCAACGGCGAGGTCTACGCGACCGCGCCGCTCTCCGCCGCCGCCGATGTCGACGCGGCCATGGCCGCGGCCGCGGCCGCCTTCCCGGCCTGGCGCGACACGACGCCCTCCGAGCGCCAGAAGGCGCTGCTGAAGATCGCGGACGCCTTCGAGGCGCGCGCGGACGAGCTGGTGGCCGTCGAGAGCGAGAACACCGGCAAGCCGATCGGGCTGACGGCCAGCGAGGAGATCCCTCCGATGGTCGACCAGATCCGCTTCTTCGCGGGTGCCGCCCGCCTGCTCGAGGGGCGCTCGGCCGGCGAGTACATGGAGGGCATGACCTCGATCGTCCGCCGCGAGCCGGTCGGCGTCTGCGCCCAGGTCGCCCCGTGGAACTATCCGATGATGATGGCCGTGTGGAAGTTCGCCCCGGCGATCGCCGCGGGCAACACGGTCGTGCTGAAGCCCTCGGACACCACCCCGGCCTCCACCGTGCTGATCGCCGAGATCATCGGCGGGATCCTGCCCAAGGGCGTCTTCAACGTCGTCTGCGGCGACCGCGAGACGGGCCGGCTGATGGTCGAGCACCCGACCCCGGCGATGGCCTCCATCACCGGCTCGGTCCGCGCCGGCATCCAGGTGGCCGGCAGCGCCGCCAAGGACGTCAAGCGCGTCCACCTCGAACTCGGCGGCAAGGCCCCGGTCGTGGTCTTCCAGGACACCGACATCGCCAAGGCGGTCGAGGACATCGCCGTCGCCGGCTACTTCAACGCCGGCCAGGACTGCACCGCCGCCACCCGCGTCCTGGTCCACGAGTCGATCCACGACGAGTTCGTGGCCCAGCTCGCCAAGACCGCCGCCGACACCAAGACCGGCGCCGCGGACGACGAGGACGTGCTGTACGGCCCGCTGAACAACGCCAACCAGCTCGCCCAGGTCACCGGCTTCGTCGAGCGCCTCCCCGCGCACGCCAAGGTCGAGGCCGGCGGCCACCGCGTCGGCGAGAAGGGCTACTTCTACGCCCCGACCGTCGTGTCCGGCCTCAAGCAGGACGACGAGATCATCCAGAACGAGGTCTTCGGTCCGGTCATCACCGTCCAGTCCTTCTCCGACGAGGACCAGGCCGTCGAGTGGGCGAACGGCGTCGAGTACGCCCTGGCCTCCTCGGTGTGGACCAAGGACCACGCCCGTGCGATGCGCATGTCCAAGCGCCTCGACTTCGGCTGCGTGTGGATCAACACCCACATCCCGCTGGTCGCCGAGATGCCGCACGGCGGCTTCAAGAAGTCCGGCTACGGCAAGGACCTGTCCGCCTACGGCTTCGAGGACTACACCCGCATCAAGCACGTCATGACGTCCCTGGACGGCTGACACCGCAGGGCGCGAGCCCACGCCGCGGCCCCGGAGCGACCCCCGCGTCCGGGGCCGCGGCATGTGCGCGTACGCTCCGGGCCATGGAGGATCGAAGATCTCTTGAACAGCGCATACGTGCCTGGCTCGTTGTCTTCGTGGTGTGCCTGCTGCTGAGCGGCGTGACCGCGTTCCCGCTGGTGCACGAGGTGCGGTGGGTGGACGGCTGGGGTCTGCCCGGAGCCGTCGGCGACTGGATCTCCCACGTGCGGGAGGGGCTTGACGCCACCGATGCGAAGTACCCGTTCATGCTCTACGGCACGGACTGGCTCGCCTTCGCTCACCTGGTGATCGCCGTCGCCTTCTACGGCGTCTGGCGCGACGCGGTGCGCAACGTCTGGGTCGTGGAGTGGGCGATGATCGCCTGCGTCGGGATCATCCCGCTCGCCGCGATCTGCATCCCGCTGCGCGGCCTGCCCCTGTGGTGGATGCCGATCGACATGGCCTTCGGCGTCTTCGGCATCGTGCCGCTGCTGGTGCTGCGGCGGATGATCAAGAGGCTGGAGCACTCCGGCACGGCGTCGGCCGTGCCGGCCGGCGTGTGACGGACCGACGGCCGTCCGGCGGCGGCGCCGCCGGACACCCCGCGCCCGCCACCGAGCCGGAGAGGCTCACCGGCCGCCGAGTTCCGCACGCAGCACGTCGATGCGGTTGCTGGTGACGGCGTCGACGCCCAGCCGCTCCAGCCGCCGCATCGTCCGGCGCAGATCCACCGTCCAGGCGCCGACCAGCAGGCCCTCGCCGCGCGCCCACTCCACCAGGGGCGCGCGCACCAGCCCGAAGCGCAGGTTGATCCAGCGCGGCCGCAGCTCCGCGAGCAGCAGCGGCGGCACGGGCGCGGAGGTCTTCCAGGTCAGCGCGATCTCGGCGGCCGGGTCGCGGTCCCGGACCGCCAGGACGGCCGCCGCCTCGCCGCAGTAGTACGTACGGTCCCCGGCGCCCGCGTCCCGGACCGCGGAGAGCACCGGGCCCGCGGACTCCGGCAGGGTGAGGTCGATCAGGGCCCGGCAGCCGCCGACCGCGGCCAGCGCCTCGTGCAGCGTCGGGACGCCCGGCGGCAGCCGGTCCGCGGCGAGGCCCGCGACGGCGGACTCCACGCCCCACAGCCGCTTGAGCGTGGGGTCGTGGAGCAGCACCGGCACCCCGTCGCGGGTCAGGCGCACGTCCATCTCCACCGCGTCCGCCCCCGCGCGGGCCGCGCTGCGCAGCGAGGGCAGGGTGTTCTCGCGGTGGCGGTACGGGTCGCCGCGGTGGGCGATCGCTAGCGCTGCCATCCCGCCAGGTAGGAGTCGATCTCGGCGGTGAGCTTCGCCTTGCCGGGGGCGTCGAGGAAGGAGGCCTCGACGGCGTTCCGGGCGAGCTGGGCCAGGCCGCCCTCGTCGAGCTGCAGCAGCCGCGCGGCCACCGCGTACTCGGTGTTGAGGTCGGTGCCGAACATCGGCGGGTCGTCGCTGTTGATGGTGACGAGCACGCCCGCGGCCACCATCTCCTTGACGGGGTGCTCGTCGAGCGTGGCGACGGCGCGGGTGGCGATGTTCGAGGTCGGGCAGACCTCCAGCGGGATGCGGTGCTCGGCCAGGTGGTCCAGCAGGCGCGGGTCCTGGGTGGCGCTGGTGCCGTGGCCGATGCGCTCGGCGCCCAGCTCACGCAGGGCGTCCCAGATCGTCTGCGGGCCGGTGGTCTCGCCCGCGTGCGGCGCGCTGTGCAGGCCGGCGGCGCGGGCGCGGTCGAAGTACGGCTTGAACTGCGGGCGCGGCACGCCGATCTCGGGCCCGCCCAGCCCGAAGCTGACCAGCCCGTCCGGCTGCAGCTCGGTGGCGATGCGAGCGGTCTCCTCCGCGGAGGCCAGCCCGGCCTCGCCCGGGATGTCGAAGCACCAGCGCAGCACGATGCCGAGCTCCGCCTCGGCCGCCTTGCGGGCGTCCTCGATCGCCTCCACGAACGCCCGGTCCGGGATGCCGCGGCGGACGGAGCTGTACGGGGTCACGGTCAGCTCGGCGTAGCGGATGTTCTGCCGCACCATGTCGCGGGCGACCTCGTACGTCAGCAGGCGTACGTCCTCCGCGTCGCGGATCAGGTCCACGACGGACAGGTAGACCTCGATGAAGTGGGCGAAGTCCCGGAAGCTGAAGTACTCGGCGAGGGCGGCGGGGTCGGTGGGCACCTTGGAATCCGGGTGCCGCGCGGCCAGCTCCGCCACGATGCGGGGCGAGGCCGAGCCGACGTGGTGCACGTGGAGTTCGGCCTTCGGGAGCCCCGCGATGAAGGCGTCGAGGGGTGACGCGGTGTCGGACATGGGGTGATCCTCCTGCGGGGTGGTCGGCAACGGCCATCGTAAACACGAAATTGCCTCCGTCCGGTGTCTTCGCAGGCCATAGCATTGCCCGACGTAGCCACCAGGAAGGCAGCGATGTCCCACGACCCCGAGCACCCGACGCCGCGCGACGCCGCGAGCGAGAACCCCGCAGCGGCGGCCCCGTCGTCCTCGGAGGCCCCGGCGGACGCAAATCCCGCCCCCGACTTCGAGCTGCCCGCCCCGGCGCCCGTGGCGCCGCACGACGCCCCGGACCCGGCGCCTGCGGACGCCGTGCCTGCGGACGCCGTGCCTGCGGACGCCGTGCCTGCGGACGCCGTGCCTGCGGACGCCGGGTCCGGCGCCGACTCGGCCGGGGATGTCGCAGTGGATGCCGATGCGGCGGTCGCCGATGCCGGGCCCGGTGACGGTGCGCGGGCCGAGGCTGCGGCGGCTGACGCCCCGGCCGCCCCGGCAGGGGACGAGGGTACGAAGGTGCCGGGAACAGTGGCTCCCGCGGATGCCGCGGCGCCCGGCGAGGCTGCGGCGGTGAGCGATACTCCCCCCGTCCACAGCGCCTACCCCGCGCCCGCCGCGCCGCCGGTCGGGGTGCCCGGGCCACCGGATCCGTGGGCGCCGCCGGTGCCCGTCGCCCCCGGGTACGGGCAGCCCGGCGCGTACGCCGGGTACAACCCCTGGGCGCCGCCGATCCCGCAGCCGCCGCAGGAGCAGGTGACGCTGACCAAGCGCCCGGTGCCCGAGGACGCGCAGGCGCCCGGGCCGGCGCAGCAGCCGCGCGATCCGTGGGCGCCGCCCGTCCCGGACGCGGCGGCGACCGTGCCCCCGCAGCCGCCGCACGCCACGTTCCCCGGCCACCCCGGCCACCCCGGGCCGCCCGGGTACCCCGCGTATCCGGCTCACCCCGGCTACCCGGGTTACCCCGGCCACCCGGGCTACCCCGGTTACGGGATGGGCCCGTACGGCGGGTGGGCGCCGCCCGTCGCCCGCAACGGCGTCGGTCTGACGGCGATGATCCTGGGGATCGTGGGCGCCGTCCTGGCCATCTCCTGCTTCGGGGCCTTCCTGGGCCTCCCGCTGGGCATCGCCGCCGTCGTCTGCGGCATCGTCGGTCTGCGGATCGCCCGGCGCGGCGAGGCGACCAACCGCCCGCAGGCCTTGACCGGCCTGATCCTCGGGATCATCTCCGTCGTCCTGGCGGGCGGCATGATCGCCCTGGTGGTCGGCGGGATCGACGAGGGCTGGTTCGACGGGCCGGGCGGTGACGACCTGGTCACCTCCCGGAACGCCGACTGGGAGACACCGCTGGACGCCGACGGCACCGCGCTCTACGACGACGGGGTGCACGTCACGCTGTCGGACGTACAGCGGACGACCGACCTCCCGGACAGCATGCTCGAGGGCGGCACCGCCGTCACGTTCTCCATCGAGTTGGAGAACACCGGCGACGGCATCGCCGACCTGAGCGAGAGCGAGATCACGGCCTACGGGGACGACTTCGAGGACGAGAGCCTGCGCGACCTGACCACCGGCGTGGGCCTGCCCGACGAACTGGCCCCGGGCGAGCGCGCGACAAGGGAGATCACCGTGGTCGTGCCGGAGGGCGACGATGACGGCACCTTCCAGGTCGAGGTCGCACCCGGCTACGAGTACGACTACACCTACTGGAACCTGGACGTGCCGTAGCCCCGGCACGGCCGCGGGGCCTCAGCGCCGCACCGCGTCCAGCGCCAGCAGCGCCACGTGCAGCGAGAGGCAGGACTCGACCTGGTCCAGGTCGATGCCGAGGACGCGCTCGACGCGGTGCAGGCGGTCGTAGAAGGAGGGCCGCGACAGGTGCGCGGCGTCGGCCGCGGCCGACTTGTTGCGGCCGGCGTCCAGGTAGACGGTGAGGATCCGGACGAGGTCCGTACCGTGCTCGGCGTCGTACGTGAGCAGCGGGCCGAGCTCGCGCTCGACGTACGTCTGCAGCCGCGCGTCGTCGCGCAGGAGGTGGAGCAGGCCGCGCAGCCGGACGTCCGGCAGCCGGTAGTAGGCCCGCCCGCCCCCCGCCGGCACCCTCTTCTCGGAGGGCTGCGCCCGGCCCCCCTCGCTGCGGCCGCCGTGCATCGCGGCGTCCGCGACCTGTGCCGCCTCCAGCAGGGTGCGGCGCGCGTCGCGCAGGGAGCCGACCGAGGAGCCGGCCGCCATGACGAAGGCGGGGCCGCCGTCGGGGGCGGGCTCGGTCAGCCGGGTGAGCGCGGCGGCGAACTCCTCCAGCGCGGTGTGCTCGTGGTCGGACGGGCCGAGGGAGACCAGCACGCCGACGCCGCCGTCGTCGAGGGTGCCGGTGAGCGCGGTCAGCCCCCGCTCGCGTACGGCCTGGGCCGCCGTCTCGGTGAAGTCCCGCAGCCGGGCCTGTGCCTCCAGGGCGGCCGAGGCCGGTCCGCCGCGCAGCCGCAGCATGACGCCGACCAGCCGCCGGCCCTCCAGCGGCACGCCCAGCGCCCGGGCGCGCAGCGCCACGTCGGAGACGGTCAGGGCGTGGGTGAGGATGCCGGAGAGCAGGGTGCGGTGGGTCTGCCGTTCCAGGGACTCCCGGTCGCGTTCCAGCAGCCGGTTGAGCGCGAGGGTGGCCGCGCCCCGCTCCAGCAGCACGCTGTGGCGGTGCGGGCGCTCGCCCGGTTCCTGCCCGGCGCCGGGGGCGGGCTCGCCGACGACCACCAGCCTGCCCCAGTCCCGGCCGCGCGCCCCGACCGCGGTGACCAGCCAGCCGGTGCGCGGGTCGTGGCCGGTGCGGCCGGCCGGGTGGACGCCGCGGCTGCGCCGTTCCCAGCCGTCGAGCAGTGCCTCGGGGTCGTGTCCCGCCGGGTCGAAGGCGAGCACCTGGTGCGAGAGGTTCTCCAGTACGACGGGCGCGCCCGCCATCCGGGCCACCTCGCGGACGACCTCGTCGGGCTCCGCGCCCTCCACGGACAGTTCGTTGAAGGTCTGGTGCACCGCCTCCGAGGCCCGCAGCTCGGTCAGCTGCGCGTCGACGACGTGGGCGTGCACGGCCTCGGTCACCGCGACGAAGCGCACCTCGGTGCGGAGGGCCACCAGCGGCAGTCCGCGCCGTTCCGCGGCGCGGACCAGGGGGCGGGGGAGGACGTCCGCGTAGCGCCGGCCCAGCTCGACGACGAGGCCCGCGGCGCCGACGTCGGCGAGACCGTCGATGTAGCGGGCCAGGGACTCCTTGTCGTCGGGCAGCATCACGCCGGTGGTGAGGACCAGCTCGCCCCCGTGGAGCATGCCCGCGATGTCGGCCAGCTCGCTGATGTGCACCCAGCGGACCGGGCGCTGCAGCCCGCCGGAGCCCGCGACGACCTGCGGCGAACCCCGTCTGAGCACGTCCAGTTCCAGGACCTCGGCGACGGTGGGGAACACGGCTGACCTCCGGGGCGGAACGGGGCGGTACGTCGTGCCACCGTAACTCCAGGGTGTAAAGGCCCCGGTGGCACGGCTTGCGATGTGTCGGTTGCCCGGTGTGCGCGGCGCCGGGCATCGTCCACCGTGACGATCTGCTGCCGGCCGACGGGCGAACACAGAATTCGTCGCGTAACCAAAAGGCAACAACGGAATCACTTGTTGGGGCGAGCCTACTCTGTCAGGATCGTCCACCAATCCAAGCTTTGGCCACGCCGCCGAGCGGAGTGCTAGGAGAAGACGATGGACCTCAGCGCGAACGGCGGGTTCGATGTGCGGGAGCGTTTCGCCGAGGGGGCCCAGTACGTCGGTGGAACCCTGCGCGGCGGCACCTCCGGCCGGCTGCACCCCGTGGTCGACCCGGCCACCGGCGAGAGCGTGTACTCCTACGAACTCGCGGGCACCGCCGACGTGGACGCCGCCGTCGCCGCCGCCGCGCGGGCACTGCCCGGCTGGGCCGGCGCCACACCCGGTGAGCGCTCCGACGCCATGCACCGCTTCGCCGCCGTCCTCTCGGGGCGGGCCGCCGAGTTCGCCTACGCCGAGTCGCTGCAGTGCGGCAAGCCGCTGCGTCTGACCACGGAGTTCGACGTCCCGGGCACGGTCGACAACACCGCCTTCTTCGCGGGCGCCGCACGCCACCTGGAGGGCAGGGCGGCGGGGGAGTACTCCGGCGACCACACCTCCTATGTGCGGCGCGAGCCCGTCGGCATCGTGGGCTCCATCGCGCCGTGGAACTACCCGCTGCAGATGGCCGCCTGGAAGGTCCTCCCGGCGATCGCCGCGGGCAACACCATCGTGCTCAAGCCGGCCGAGCTGACCCCGCTGACCTCGCTGATGTTCGCCCAGGCGGCGGCCGAGGCGGGTATCCCCGCGGGCGTGGTCAACGTCGTCACCGGCGCGGGGAAGGAGGCGGGGGAGCATCTGGTGGGTCACCCGGACGTCGCGATGACCTCCTTCACCGGCTCCACCGCGGTCGGCAGGCGCGTCGCGGAGATCGCCACCGCCACCGTCAAGCGCCTCCATCTGGAGCTCGGCGGCAAGGCACCCTTCGTCGTCTTCGACGACGCCGACCTGGAGGCGGCCGTCCACGGCGCGGTCGCCGGCGCCCTGATCAACACCGGCCAGGACTGCACCGCCGCCACCCGCGCCTATGTGCAGCGCCCCCTCTACGACGCCTTCGTCGCCGGGGTCGCCGACCTCTTCTCGGGCCTCCGGGTGGGCGACCCGTTCGACGCCAAGACCGACCTCGGCCCGCTCATCTCCCACACCCAGCGCGACCGCGTCGCCGGCTTCGTGGAGCGTGCCCGCTCATACGCCACGATCGTCACGGGAGGAGAGGCGCCCGCCTCGCCGGGCGCCTTCTACCGGCCCACGCTGGTGACCGGCGCCGCACAGGACAGTGAGATCGTCCAGTCGGAGATCTTCGGGCCGGTACTGGTCGTGCTGCCGTTCGACGGCGATGATGAAGGCCTGGCCCTGGCCAACGACACACCGTACGGCCTGGCCGCGTCCGCATGGACCCGTGACGTCTTCCGCGCGGGCCGTGCCACCCGTGAGATCAAGGCGGGGTGCGTCTGGGTCAACGACCACATCCCGATCATCAGCGAGATGCCGCACGGTGGATACAAGGCCTCCGGGTACGGCAAGGACATGTCGGCGTACTCCCTGGAGGAGTACACGCAGGTCAAGCACGTGATGTACGACAACACCGCGGTCGCCAGGAAGAGCTGGCACCGCACGATCTTCGGCGACCGCTGACCCCGGCCGCCCGCCCCTCCGGGACCGCCCCCCACCGGCCCGACAGTCCGTCCGTCCCACGCACGACCGCCCCTGGAGGCTGCACCGCAATGGAGATGTTCGAGGGCCTGTCCGAGCCCGTACGCAAAGCGTGGGAACGCAGCCTGACCAACGGGAGGGCCTCCCTGAGCCGGCGCCGGGTGCTCGGCGCCGGTCTCGGTGTCGCGGGCGCCGGGGCACTGTCCGCCTGCGGCATCCCGGCCGCCACCAACAACCAGGGCGGCGTCAAGAGCGACGACCTGTCCGACAAGGACAAGTCGCTGGTCTTCTCGAACTGGCAGCTCTACATCGACATGAGCGACGACGAGAAGCACATGCCGACCCTGGAGGCCTTCGAGAAGAAGACCGGGATCAAGGTCAAGTACAGCGACGACATCACCGACAACGTCGAGTTCTTCGCCAAGATCAAGCCGCAGCTCGCCGCCGGCCAGTCGACCGGCCGCGACCTGGTCGTCCTCACCGACTGGATGGCCGCCCGGATGATCCGCCTGGGCTGGGCCCAGCCGCTGGACCCCACGTACCTGCCGCACGCCTTCACCAACCTGGAGCAACGTTTCCGCAACCCCGACTGGGACCCCGGACGCGCCCACTCCTACCCCTGGCAGGGCATCGCCACCGTCATCGCGTACAACGAGAAGGCCACCAAGGGCAAGAAGGTCGGCAGCGTCTCCCAGCTGCTGGACGACCCCGACCTCAAGGGCCGCGTCGCCATGCTCAGCGAGATGCGCGACACCATAGGCATGACCCTGCTCGACATGGGCAAGCAGCCCGAGTCCTTCACCGCGGACGACTTCGACGCGGCCGTGGCCCGCGTCCAGAAGGCCGTGGACGGCAAGCAGATCCGCCAGTTCACCGGCAACGAGTACACCGACGGCCTCGCTTCGGGGAACATCGCCGCCTGCGTCGCCTGGGCCGGCGACCTGGTGCAGCTCCAGGCCGACAACCCCGAGATCAAGTTCGTGATCCCGCCCGCCGGCTACATCTACTCCACGGACAACATGCTCGTCCCGGCGGGCTCCAAGCACCGCAAGAACGCCGAGCTGCTGATCGACTGGTACTACCAGCCGGAGATCGCGGCCGAACTCTCGGCATGGGTCAACTACATCACGCCCTGCACGGGCGTCTACGAGGAACTCCTCAAGATCGACGAGGACGTGGCCAACAACCCGCTGATCATTCCCAACGCGGAGATGAAGGCGAAGGCCCATCCCTTCCGGTCGCTCTCCTCCAAGGAGGAGACCGCCTTCGAGGACAAGTTCGCCAAGCTCATCGGCGCCTGACCGGCCACCGCAGTTAGGGATCTGACGACATGACCCAGCAGACCGCACCGCTCGCCGACGAGCCGGCCGGAGCCAGGAACCCCGCCTCCGCGGGAGGCGCCGTGACCCTCACCGGCCTCGGCAAGGAATACGGCGACTTCACCGCCGTCCACCCACTCGACCTGACCATCCCCGAGGGCTCCTTCTTCGCGCTCCTGGGCGCCTCCGGCTGCGGCAAGACCACCACGCTGCGCATGATCGCGGGCCTGGAGGACCCCAGCGGCGGCACCGTCCGCATCGGCGACCAGGACGTCACCGGCCTGCCGCCGTACAAGCGCCCGGTCAACACCGTCTTCCAGAACTACGCGCTCTTCCCGCACCTCGACATCTACGAGAACGTCGCCTTCGGCCTGCGCCGACGCGGCGTCAAGTCCGTCAAGGGCCAGGTCGAGGAGATGCTCGACCTCGTGGAGCTGGGCCACCTCGCCCGCCGCAAGCCGCACCAGCTCTCCGGCGGCCAGCAGCAGCGCGTCGCCGTCGCCCGCGCCCTGATCAACCACCCCAAGGTGCTCCTCCTCGACGAACCGCTGGGCGCCCTGGACCTGAAGCTGCGGCGCCAGATGCAGCTGGAGCTCAAGCGCATCCAGACCGAGGTCGGCATCACCTTCGTGCACGTCACGCACGACCAGGAGGAGGCCATGACCATGGCCGACACCATCGCCGTGATGAACGCGGGCCGCATAGAGCAGCTCGGCGCGCCCACCGACCTGTACGAGAACCCGCGGACGACCTTCGTCGCCAACTTCCTCGGCCAGTCCAACCTCATCGAGGCCGAGGTCGCCGGCACCAGCGGCGACGACCTGCTGCTCAGCGTCGGCGACGGCCGCCTGGCGATGCCCACCGCCCGGTGCGTCCCCTCCGTGCGGGCGGGCGACAAGCTCCTCGCCGGGGTGCGCCCGGAGAAGATATCCATCGTCCACGCCGACGACGCGGCCGAGGTCCCCGAGGGCCGCAACAAGATCACCGGGCGGATCGTCGACGCCAGCTTCATCGGCGTCTCCACCCAGTACGTCGTCAACAGCCCCTGGTGCCCGGAGCTCGCCGTCTTCGCGCAGAACGTGGAGCGCGACGGCCGCCTCGTCCCCGGCGCCGAGGTGGTGCTGCACTGGAGCCCCGCGCACACCTTCGGTCTCGACGCCGCGCAGGACATCGAGGCCGGGGAGGTCAACGCGTAATGGCCGCCCTCTCCACCGCCCCCGCCGGGGCACCGGCGGAGGTACCGCCGGTACCGCCCGGCGCCGCCGCCCGGCGGCGCAGACTCGTCCCGTACTGGCTGCTGCTGCCCGGCATCCTGTGGCTGCTGGTCTTCTTCGCGGCCCCCATGGTCTACCAGGCCTCGACCTCGGTGCAGACCGGCTCCCTGGAGACCGGCTACCAGGTCACCTGGCACTTCGCGACCTACTGGGACGCGTTCAGGGAGTACGACGTCTTCTACCTGCGGTCGCTGATCTACGCCGGCATCGCCACCGTGCTCTGCCTGGCGATCGGCTACCCGCTGGCGTACACCATCGCCTTCAAGGCGGGCCGCTGGCGCAACGTGCTGCTGGTCATGGTCATCGCGCCGTTCTTCACCAGCTTCCTGATCCGCACCCTGGCCTGGAAGACGATCCTCGCCGACGACGGCTACGTCGTGACCGTGCTGGACAAGCTGCACATCCTCAATGTCACCGCGTCCCTCGGCATCACCGCCGACGACCGCGTACTCGCCACCCCGCTGGCGGTGGTGTGCGGTCTGACGTACAACTTCCTGCCCTTCATGATCCTGCCGCTGTACAGCTCGCTGGAGCGCATCGACCCGCGGCTGCACGAGGCGGCGGGCGACCTGTACGCCCGGCCCTTCACCACCTTCCGCAAGGTGACCTTCCCGATCTCGCTGCCCGGCGTCGTGGCCGGCACGCTGCTCACCTTCATCCCGGCCTCCGGCGACTACATAAACGCCGAACTGCTGGGCAGCCCCAGCGAGCAGATGATCGGCAACGTCATCCAGTCCAAGTTCCTGACGGTGCTCGACTACCCGACCGCCGCCGCACTGTCCTTCATGCTCATGGCCGCGATCCTGGTGATCGTGTCCGTCTACATCCGCAAGGCGGGGACGGAGGAACTGGTCTGATGCCCGTGCTGAACTGGGTGCGACGACACCTCGTCGTCTTCGCCGGCGTGGCCGCCCTCGCCTACATGACGATCCCCAACGTGATCGTCCTGATCTTCTCCTTCAACCAGCCCAAGGGCCGCTTCAACTACTCCTGGAACCACTTCTCGCTCGACGCCTGGAAGAACCCCTGCGGCGTCGGCGACATGTGCGACTCGGTGTCGCTGTCCCTGCAGATCGCCGTCCTCGCCACCCTCGGCGCCACCGTCCTCGGCACCATGGTCGCCTTCGCGCTCGGCCGCTACCGCTTCCGCGGCCGCGGCCCGGTGACCGGCCTGATCTGGCTGCCGATGGCGATGCCCGAGATCGTCATGGGCGCCTCGCTCGGCACCCTGTTCCTCAACATGCGCATCCAGTTCGGCTTCCTGACCATCCTCATCGCGCACATCATGTTCTGCCTCAGCTTCGTGGTGACGGCGGTCAAGGCGCGCGTGATGAGCATGGACCCGCGGCTGGAGCAGGCCGCCCAGGACCTCTACGCCACCCCGTGGTCGACGTTCTGGCGGATCACCTTCCCGATCGCCGCGCCCGGCATCGCGGCGGGCGCGCTGCTGAGCTTCGCGATCTCCATCGACGACTTCATCATCACGCAGTTCAACGCCGGCCCGGCGACCGTGACCTTCCCGATGTTCGTCTGGGGCGCCGCCCAGAAGGGCCTGCCCGTCCAGGTGAACGTCATCGGCACGCTGATGTTCGTCGCGGCGGTGCTGTGCGTCGTCGTCGGACAGCTGCTCAGCCGCCGCAGGAAAGCCCATAGTTGATCCGCCGACCGCATCCGCAAAGGTGTGAGACCCCATGGACCCAGCCCGTTCGCTCGCCGACGCGCAGCCGACACCGTTCTGGCTGGAGGACCCCGGCAGGCCGCGGGCCGGTTCCGCCCTCGTCGGCGACGAGCACTGCGACCTGCTGGTGGTCGGCGGCGGCTACACCGGGCTGTGGACCGCGCTGCTGGCCAAGGAGCGCGACCCGCGCCGCGACGTCGTCCTGATCGAGGGCAGGGAGGTGGGCTGGGCGGCGTCCGGCCGCAACGGCGGATTCTGCGCCGCCAGCCTCACCCACGGGCTCGCCAACGGGCTCGCCCGCTGGCCCGAGGAGTTCGGGCGGCTGGAGGAGCTCGGCAACCGCAACCTCGACGGGATCGAGGAGACGGTGGCCCGCCACTCCATCGACTGCGACTTCGAACGCTCCGGTGAGATCGACGTCGCCACCGAGCCCTACCAGCTCGACGACCTGCGGGCGTCCGCCGAGGAGGCCGCCCGGCACGGCGTCGAACTGGAGCTGCTCGACCGCGACCAGGTCCGCGCCGAGGTCGACTCGCCGACCTTCGTCGGCGGCCTGTGGGACCGCAGGGGCGTCGCCATGCTGCACCCGGCGAAGCTCGCCTGGGGCCTGCGGCGGGCCTGCGAGGAGCTGGGCGTACGCGTCTACGAGCACACCCGCGCCACCCGGCTCGCCCGCAACGGCTCCGGCATGGCCGTGCGCACCCCGTACGGGCGCGTCTTCGCCCGGCACGTCGCGCTCGGCACCAACGTCTTCCCCTCACTGGTGCGCCGGGTGCGCCCCTACATCGTCCCCGTGTACGACTACGCGCTGGTGACCGAGCCGCTGACGCCGCAGCAGCTCGGCGCGATCGGCTGGAAGAAGCGCCAGGGACTCGGCGACAGCGCCAACCAGTTCCACTACTTCCGGCTCACCGCCGACAACCGCATCCTGTGGGGCGGTTACGACGCCATCTACCCGTACGGCGGCCGCCTGGACGCCTCCCACGACGAACGCCCGGAGACCTACCTGAAGCTCGCAGGGCACTTCTTCCGCTGCTTCCCGCAGCTGGAGGGCGTGCGCTTCACCCACTCCTGGGGCGGCGCGATCGACACCTGCTCGCGCTTCTCCGCCTTCTACGGCACGGCCCACGACGGGAAGGTCGCCTACGCCGCCGGCTACACCGGCCTCGGTGTCGGCGCCACCCGCTTCGGCGCCGACGTCATGCTCGATCTGCTCTCCGGCGAGCGCACCGAGCGCACCGATCTGCGGATGGTGCGCACCAAGCCGCTGCCCTTCCCGCCCGAGCCCCTGGCGTGGGCGGGGATCGGCCTCACCAAGTGGTCCCTGGACCGCGCCGACCGCAACGCCGGGCGGCGCAACCTGTGGCTCAAGGCGATGGACCGGCTCGGCCTCGGCTTCGACAGCTGACCGGGCCCCCGGCCCCCGCGGCCGCCCTGTGGTCCGGATCACCCCATCGGGCGTGGTGAAACCCGCGTAATGATCCGTCACCGGCCTCCTCTCTCCACGTGACAGCACGACAGCGCACACACGGAACGGAGGAACCGGCATGGTGGGCACAGACGCGCGGGGCGCGGTCGAATGGCTGGTTTCCGTGTCACCCGACCCCGACGCCACCCGGTGGGAATGGGAGCGCCACCCCCTCGGGGTGACGCTGCTGCCCGCCGGGAGGCTGTGGGACGTCCTCATCCTCACCGGCGAACTGGGCTACCCGACGCTCGACGTCCTCACCCGTCTCGTCGACCGCCCGGGCCCGGTCCTGGCCGACTTCGGCGACTCCCGCATGGGCTACTTCGTGCCCCCCGGCACCGCCGCCCGCTGGATCGGCACCGGGGTCCGCACCGCGGGGCCCGGCACCTGGATCGTGGTCCCCTACCCCGGGCGCGCCACGGGCGGCGTCCGCTGGCTCGTGCCGCCGGACGGCACCGGCAACCTCACGGACCCCGGCGTCCTGGAACTGGCCATGCACGAGGCGGCGGCCCATCTGGCCGGATGGCGCGGACGTGATCCGGGCGAGTGATCCCGCGACCGGGGGCCCGCCCGCCGTACGCCCCCGTGCGCGACACTGGAGCCATGATCCCGACGGAACGCGGCCGGCCCCGGAGCGGCCGCGGATACCCGGGCGCGCGACGGCGCGCCCCCGTTTCCGCGCCCCCCGCCGCGGCGGGCTGACATGACCCTCGCACCCGGCCTCGCGCACCTCGTCGAGACCGCCCTGCCCGTCTGCGGGCGCCACGGCCTCGCCGTGGCGGGCGGCCTCGCGCTGATCGCGCACGGCTTCGAGCGCCGCCCGTCCCGCCACCTCGACCTGGTGACCTTCAGCTCCACCCCGGCCGGCGACATCGGCGCCGCGCTCGCCTCCGCGTACACCGGGGCCGGCTACGAGGTCGCCCCGCTGCCCGGCACGCCGCTCGGCGCCCACCTCGGGGTCACCCCGCCGGGCGAGGCCGGCCGTACGGTCCACGTCGCCAAGCAGCCGCTCACCCGCCCCCCGGTCCCCGTCGGGCTCGGCCTGTCCGCGCCCGTGCCGGTGGTGGCCCTGGAGGACTGCGCCGCGCTGAAGGTGGCCGCCGTCGCCGACCGCGCCACGGTGCGCGACCTGGTCGACGTGCATGCCCTGACCGCCTGGTTCACGCCGGGGGAGCTGCTCACGATGGCCGTCCACCTGGACGAGGACCTCCAGCCGCGCCTGCTCGCCGACCGCCTCGACAAGCTCGTCGAGGCCGACGACGCGGCGTACGCCGCGCAGGGACTCGACGGCGCGGCCGTCGCCGACGTCAAACGCTGGGCCTTCGACTGGGCGCAGGACATCCGCCTGGACCTCATGGAGGGCATGGAGCACCCCGACGAGCTGTACGACCTGTAAAGCTCCCGGCTCCGGCGCCGACACCTTGGTGCTTGAGGGCGCCCCGCCCGCTGGCGACACTGGCAGGAGACGAGGAGAGGAAGGTCCGCCGTGACCGACAAGCACATCACGCACTGGATCGCCGGGCAGTCGTGGACCGGCACCACGGAGCGGCACGGGGATGTGTACGACCCCGCCACCGGCGCCGTGACCGGGCGGGTGGACTTCGCGTCGATCGCCGAGGTCGACCAGGCCGTCGGCGCGGCCGCCACCGCGTTCAAGGAGTGGCGCCACGCCTCTGTCGCCAAGCGCGCCACGGTGCTCTTCGCCTTCCGCGAGCTGCTCAACGCCAAGCGCGAGGAGCTGGCCGCGATCATCGTCTCCGAGCACGGCAAGGTGCACTCGGACGCGCTCGGCGAGATCGCCCGCGGCCTGGAGGTCGTCGAGTACGCCTGCGGCATCCCGCAGCTGATCAAGGGCGGCTTCACCGAGCAGGCCTCGACCGGCATCGACGTCTACTCGATCCGCCAGCCGCTCGGCCCGGTCGCGATCATCTCGCCCTTCAACTTCCCGGCGATGGTGCCGATGTGGTTCTTCCCCATCGCCATCGCCGCGGGCAACACCGTCGTCGTCAAGCCCTCGGAGAAGGACCCGTCCGCCGCCAACTTCCTCGCGGAGCTGTGGAAGCAGGCCGGGCTGCCGGACGGCGTCTTCAACGTCGTGCACGGCGACAAGGTCGCCGTCGACCGCCTGCTGGAGCACCCGGACGTCAAGTCCGTCTCCTTCGTCGGCTCCACCCCGATCGCCCGCTACGTCTACGAGACCGGCACCCGCTACGGCAAGCGCGTCCAGGCCCTGGGCGGCGCCAAGAACCACATGCTGGTGCTGCCGGACGCGGACCTGGACCTCGCCGCCGACGCCGCCGTCAACGCCGGGTTCGGTGCGGCGGGTGAGCGCTGCATGGCCGTGTCCGTCCTCGTCGTGGTCGACCCGATCGGCGACACGCTGGTCGAGAAGATCAAGGAGCGGATGGCCGGTCTCACGGTCGGCCCCGGGTGCAACGCCGCCTCCGAGATGGGCCCGCTGGTCACCGGCGCCCACCGCGACAAGGTGACGTCCTACCTCGACGCGGGCCTCGCCGACGGCGCGACCCTCGCCGTGGACGGCCGCACCCACTCCGTCACCGGCGAGGACACCGAGAAGGGCTTCTGGCTCGGCCCGACCCTCTTCGACGACGTCAAGCCCGGCATGTCCGTCTACAACGACGAGATCTTCGGCCCGGTCCTGTCGGTGGTCCGCGTGGGCTCGTACGACGAGGGCCTGGAGCTGATCAACTCCAACCCGTACGGCAACGGCACGGCCATCTTCACCAACGACGGCGGCGCCGCCCGCCGCTTCCAGCACGACGTCGAGGTCGGCATGGTCGGCATCAACGTGCCGATCCCGGTGCCGGTCGCCTACTACTCCTTCGGCGGCTGGAAGGCCTCGCTGTTCGGCGACACGCACGCCTACGGCCCGGACGGCGTCCACTTCTTCACTCGCGGCAAGGCCGTCACCCAGCGGTGGCTCGACCCGAGCCACGGCGGCATCAACCTCGGTTTCCCGACCAACAACTGACCGCAAGGGCGGCGCCCGCGAGCAGGGCGCCGCACAGCAGCCAGCTCCCCACGACGTCGAGCGGCCAGTGATAGCCGCAGAGGACGAGGGCGACCCCCACCGCACCGTTGAGCAGCACGGCGGCCGCGACCAGCAGCCGCCGTGCCGCCGCGCGCACCAGCCACGGCAGCAGCAGGAGCACGGCGCCGCCGTACGCGGCGGCCGCCGTGGCCGCGTGGCCGGAGGGGTAGAGCCCGGGATAACCGGGGGAGAGGGTCAGCGAACCCGGGCCGGCCCGGCCGATCAGCGGCTTCACCAGGGCGACCAGCAGCGGTGCGGCGACCATCACGAGCGCGTACGCCGACGCCGGCAGCCAGGGGCGGGGCAGCGCGTACCGGCGGGCGCGCCAGGTGGCGCAGACCGTCGCAAGCAGCAGCACGGGCACGGCGACCTGCCAGTTGCCCAGATCGGCGAGGAAGCGGGCCGCGGCGGAGCGGTCTGCGGGGTGGGGGGATGATCCCGCAAGGGCGGCGCGCACCGGCCCGTCCAGAGCCAGCAGGCGCCCTCGTAGTGCCTCCTGCCAGGTCAGCAGTCCGAAGAGCGCCGTGCACACCACGGCCACCAGAGAAGTTGGCCGCCCCGGAACAGGGGGGAGAGTTCCGGGGCGGCCAGAACGATCGCCGTACCGCCCGCCCCGGGGGGTTTGGGGCAAGCGGCCGACCGATCGGCGAGGATTGCCGGAGCCTTCGGCTTCGGCGCTGTGCGCGAGGGCACTGCTGTGCCGGTGATGGGGATTCACCGGCAAAGTGTCGCCCGCGGACTTCCGCAGACGGGGTGTTTCATCCATCTGCCGAAACCGTACGTCACCAGGAGCCCGCCGGGCAGGGGTTGCACCCTCCCGCCATCAGGCCCGCACACCTTCTTCACGCTGTGTGTCGTACGCGCACGGTCACAGGCGAAGCACCTGGTCACAGCCGCGCGAGCGCGCCCTCGATGATGTCCAGGCCCTCGTTCAGCAGGTCCTCCCCGATGACCAGCGGCGGCAGGAAGCGCAGCACGTTGCCGTAGGTGCCACAGGTCAGGACCACCAGGCCCTCCGCGTGGCAGGCCTTGGCCACGGCGGCGGTGGCGGCGGCGTTCGGGGTCTTGCCCCCCGGCTCCACCAGCTCGATCGCGATCATGGCGCCGCGGCCGCGGACCTCACCGATGATCTCGAACTTCTCCTGCATGCCGCGCAGCCGGGCGAGCATGATCTCGCCGATGCGGCGCGCCTTGGCGTTGAGGTCCTGCTCCTTCATCGTCTCGATGGCGCCGAGCGCACCGGCGCACGCCACCGGGTTGCCGCCGTACGTGCCGCCCAGACCGCCGGAGTGTGCGGCGTCCATGATCTCGGCGCGGCCGGTCACCGCGGCCAGCGGCAGACCGCCGGCGATGCCCTTGGCGGTGGTGATCAGGTCCGGGACGACGCCCTCGTCCTCGCACGCGAACCACTGGCCGGTGCGGCAGAAGCCGGTCTGGATCTCGTCCGCGACGAACACGATGCCGTTCTCCCGCGCGAACTCCGCCAGCTTCGGCAGGAAGCCCTTGGCCGGCTCGATGAAGCCGCCCTCGCCCTGGATCGGCTCGATCACGATCGCCGCCACGTTCTCGGCCCCGACCTGCTTGGTGATCATGTCGATCGCCTGGGCCGCCGCCTCCTGCGCGCAGTTCTCCGGACCGGTCAGCCAGCGGTAGGGGTAGGCCAGCGGCATGCGGTAGACCTCGGGCGCGAACGGGCCGAACGAGTGCTTGTACGGCATGTTCTTCGCCGTCAGCGCCATCGTGAGGTTGGTGCGGCCGTGGTAGCCGTGGTCGAAGACGACCACGGCCTGGCGCTTGGTGTACGCGCGGGCGATCTTCACCGCGTTCTCGACGGCCTCGGCACCGGAGTTGAACAGCGCGGTGCGCTTCTCGTGGTCGCCCGGGGTCAGCTCGTTGAGGGCCTCGGCGACCTCCACGTACCCCTCGTACGGCGTCACCATGAAACAGGTGTGGGTGAAGTCGGCCAGCTGCGCCGACGCGCGGCGCACCACGGCCTCGGCGCTGTTGCCGACCGAGGTCACCGCGATGCCCGAACCGAAGTCGATCAGGGAGTTGCCGTCCACGTCCTCCAGCACGCCGCCGCCGGCACGGGTGACGAAGACGGGCAGGGTCACGCCGACACCGCTCGGGACCGCCGCCGTCTTGCGCGCCAGCAGCTCCTGCGACTTGGGGCCGGGGATCGGGGTGACGAGTCGACGCTCCTGGGCCAGTTCGGTCATGGCGGACGTACTCCTTCGAACCGTGGTCTTTTCTCGCAGGTTAAGCCCGTACGGCGGAGCCCCGCACACTCCGATAGGGCGCACTGCGGAACGCCTCTTCGACGTGGCGGACATGAGCGTGCCAAGATCCTTCAGACTCCGGTGGCCGCTCGACTACATTGAGTGCGGACCTGCGAGGGGTGGCACACGCGATGGAACGCGACGGTACGCACGAGAAGCCCGCGGCGCCTCCGCCCGGAGGCCCCGGCCCGCAGCCGGGCACACCGCCGGTACCCGGTGCCCGGCCGATGCCGGGTGCCCCGACCGCGCACCCGGGACCGCCCCCCGTGCCCGGCGCCCGGCCCGGCCCCGCCGACCCCGGCCGCGGCGAGCGGGACGCCCGGCGCGACGCCGCCCCCGCCGCCTTCGCGGCGCCCCCGCTGCCCCCAGGACCCCCGCCGCAGCCGGGGACCCGCCCGGGCGCGGGCACCTGGCACGCCCCCGCGGAGTCCGCGCCGTCCGGCACGCCCGACGGCTCCGGCCTCCTCGCCTGGCTGCGCGCCCCGCGCCCCGCCGCCGCCCCCGGCGTGTGGCGCCTCGGTCACCGCCCCCGCCCCGCCGCCGACCCGGACGCCGTGCCCGGCCGCCAGCTCGTCGCCGGCGCCCTGATCTCCTTCCTCGGCGGCTGGCTGCTGTGGTCCCTGCTGTGGAACGGCTACCTCGGCAGCTACTGGCTCTGGCCGCTGCTCGCCCTGACCCCCGACTCCTGGCGGCAGGCCGGCGGCAACCAGACCGCATACCTGTGGGCCTCGTACCTCTACTACGCGCTCATCGGCGGCGCCCTGCTGGTCTTCTTCGCCCGCGTCGGCCGCTGGGCAGAACTGTGGCGCCGCTGGATCACCGCGCCGCTCCGGCGCGCCCGCGAGGAGGAGCGCACGGCCGCGGGCCGCGAACCCGCCGACCCCGCCCAGGACCCGGCCGCCTTCCCCGCGCTCCGCCAGGGCGGCGCCGCCGACGCCGCGGACCGGCTCGCCGAGGACGCCCGCGCCGGGCTGATGAACGACGTCGACTTCACCCGCCTCTCCCGCGCCTGGCAGTCGGTACGCTCCGAACCCGGCCGGCTGACCGCCTTCACCGACACCGTCCTGCGGTACGGGGCCGCCGCCTGCGCCCACCCCTCCGGCGCCCGCGACCTGCCCGCCCGCACCGCCCGGCACGACCTGCTCGCCGGACAGGTCCGCATCGGCGCCGCCCCCGACGACGAGCGCAACCCCCGCACCCACCGCGGCGCCGACTACGCCCTCGACCCGTCCGTCCTCGGCACGTCCCTGCTGGCGGTCGGGCCGCCCGGCTCCGGCAAGACCGTGCGCTTCGTGCGGCCCGCCCTGGAACTCATGTGCCTTCAGGCACTCGCCGGGCGGGCGGCCGTCGTCGTGGTCGGCACCGACGGGGCACGGCTCGCGCCGGACGAGTCCTTCGACGTCGTCGTCAAGATCGGCCAGCCCGACTCCGCGTACGACCTCGACCTCTACGGCGGCACCGCCGACCCCGACGAGGCGGCGGGCTTCCTCGCCGAGGCCCTGGTCGGCGACCTCGCCGCGGCGCTGCCCGGCGGCGACAGCCGGCGCGCCGCCACCGCCCTCGCCCAGCTCCTCGGTCCCTTCCACGCCGCCCACGGCCGCTTCCCGTCCGTCCCCGAGCTGCGCGAACTCCTCGACGGCACGCCCTCCGCGCTGGCCGCGCTCCGCTCCGCCCTGCAGGCCCGCGGCGCGGCCGCCCAGGGCCAGCTGCGCGAACTCGACGCACGGGAACGGCAGTCCGCCCGGCCCGGCGACGCGGGCCCCCTGCTCGCCGACCGCATCGCCCTGCTCGACCGGCCCGCGTTCGCCGGGTTCTTCGACACCACGGGCGGCAGCCACCCGTTCTCGCTGCGGGGCCTGGAACACCCGCTGCGGGTCCGCATCGACCTCCCGGAACGGGGCCACGCCGAGGTCTCCCGGATGCTGGCGCGGCTCGTCCTCGCCCAGTTCGCGGAGTGCGCCGCGGCCCGGCAGGACCGCTCCCTGTTCGCCTGCCTCGTCCTCGACGACGCCTCCCACACGGTGACCGCCGAATCCGTGCGCGGCCTGCAGCGCATGCGCTCCGCCAACGCCGGCGCGGTGCTCACGCTGCGCACGCTGGACGACGTCCCCGAAACGCTCCGGGGTGCCCTGCTGGGCGCCGTCGGCTGCCGGGCGGCCCTCGCCGGGGTCACCGCCTGGGACGGCGCCCGGTTCGCGGAGGTGTGGGGCAAGGAATGGGTGGACGTCCAGGACGTCACGAACCGTCAGATCATCGCGGACGAGCCGCTCACGCGGGTGCTGCACGCCGTGCGGCGGCTGGTCACGGGGAAGGCGGTCACGGCGGAGTCGGTGACGGTGCGCCGGGTCGAGCGCGAGCGGTGGTCCGCGTCCGACCTCGCGCACGGGGTCCCTGCGGGGCACGCCGTCGTCTCGCTCACCGCGGTCGACGGGGAACCGGCGGCGCCGGTGCTTGTGGATTTGCGCGCGTAATTCCTGTGTGCGGCCCGGTTGTCGTGTGCGGGTTGGTTGCGCCTGCGGTCCGGGTGCCCCGGGCTGCCGGGTGGTTGTGTGCGGGTTGTTTGCGCCTGCGGGCGGCTGCGCCGGGCTGCCCGGTTGTTGTGTGCGGGTTGTTTGCGCCTGCGGCGGGCGGTTCTCCCGCCCTCCCGCCCGATTGCCCCGGATGGTTGGTGCGGGCCTCGCGCGTGCGTGGTGGGCCGGGGGCGGGGCCTCCGGGGCTGCACGTCCTGGACTGGGTTATTTACGTGCATGGCGGGCGGTATTTGTTGTGCCCCGGATGCTGCACACAAATATCCCGCAGCGTCCAGAACATCCACCCCTACGACCCCGCCCCCTCCGTATCGCGGGCGACTGACGGCCGGAGGGGGGTAGAGGGCGGTCCGGGGTTGCCGCACGCGTCCTACTGAACGCCCATGGTCATGGGGGTGGTGGCTGAGGCCCGCGCCGGTTCCGGCGCGATCGGACCGTAAGGGGGTGTTCGGGCCGATGCCCGGCGGTATGGCGCCCTGCTGAGCGGCCCGTTGCCATGTGGGCGTTCCCGCCCTCCCTCAGCCTTCGGCCAGAGGCGGCCCGATGCGGTGCGGTCGGTGTGGTTCCAAGACTGAACCTGGTTGCGGGTCGGCCGCCCGCCGGAGGTCAGGGTGCGTCCCCACATCGGCGCTCGTCGTGATCTGCCACCTGGCAGCCTTCGGCGTCGCCGTGACGTAGGCAAAGCTCTGGAGCGCCGGTGGGTGGGGTGCGCCAGTCGTCCCGTGGGAGGTGCCGCCCCGGCCACCGCTGCACGCACCCCGTCTCGACTTCCGGCCGGGGGACCCCCTGGTGGGGGCAGCTCCCGGCGGTGCTGGGAGGGGTGCCCCCCCATCACCCCCACCGGCCGTTGGTCGCCCAACGAAACGGAGGGGGCGGGGTCGTAGGGGTGGGCGTTCTGGACGCTGACGTGTATTTGTTGTGCGGCATCCGGGGCACCGAGCGCAGGTGCCCGCCATGCACATAAATATGCGGTACAGAATGCCCAGCCCCGGAGGCCCCGCCCCCGGCCCACCACGCACGCGCGCAGGCCCGCACCAACCGCGCCGGGCAATCGGGAGGGAGGGCGGGGGAGAAACCGCAACCGCAACCACGACGGACCCGCACACGAAGACGGCCCGGCACCGCAGGTATACGGTGAGGCAGAATCGGATGTGAACGCACTCCGAGATGGAGAAAAAGCCCGTGCCGCCCACGCTCGCCTCGCTGCTGCGGAACCCCGCCCTGAAGCTGGCCGTCCTCGCCGGAGGCGACCGCCTGGAGGAGGCCGCCGTCCGCTGGGTGCACACCAGCGAGCTGGACGACCCCGCGCCGTACCTGGAGGGCGGGGAGCTGCTGCTCACGACGGGCCTCAAGCTGGACGTCGGCTCGCCCGAGGCACTCGGCCAGTACGTGGCGCGACTGGCCGGCGCCGGTGTCGTGGGCCTCGGGTTCGGCGTGGGGGTGAGCCACGATGCCGTGCCGCAGGCGCTCGTGGACGCGGCGGCCGCGCACCGGCTGCCGTTGCTGGAGGTGCCGCACAGGACCCCGTTCATCGCGATCAGCAAGGCCGTCTCCGCGGAGATCGCCGCCGACCGGTACAAGGCGGTGACCGCGGGGTTCGAGGCGCAGCGGGAGCTGACCCGGGCGGCGCTGGCGCCGGACGGGACGACGGCGCTGCTGTCGCGGCTGGCGGCGCATCTGAACGGCTGGGCGGCGCTGTACGACGCGTCGGGCGCCGTGGTGGCCGCGGCGCCGGAGTGGGCGGGGCGGCGGGCGGCGCGGCTCGCCGGGGAGGTGGAGCGGTTGCGCGGCAGGCCCGCCCCGGCCAGCGCGGCGGTCGCGGGCCCGGCCGGCACGGAGGACCGCGTCGAGCTGCAGTCACTGGGCACGGGCCGGCGCCCCCGCGGGTTCCTCGCGGTCGGCACGGAGGAGCGGCCCGACACCTCCGCCCGGTACCTCGTGCACGCTGCCGTCGCGCTGCTGACGCTGTCGCTGGAGCAGTCCCGCGCGCTGCAGGACACGCAGCAGCGCCTGGGCGCCGCACTGCTGCGGATGCTGCTGGCCGGGGAGCCCGAGCACGCCCGCACCGTGGCCGGCCGGCTGTACGGCGGGCTGTTCGACGCCCCCGTGCGTGTCCTGGTCGCGGAGGCCGCGGAGCGCGGGGAGGCCGCGGGGGACGCGGTGGGGCTGCTGGCCGAACGGGTGGAGACGGCCGGGATGCGGTCCGCGGAGCCCGTGCTGGCGGTCCGGGACGAGGACCGGCTGACGGTGCTCGCGGCCGCGGACGGCGAAGTGACGCCGGCCTGCGTGGCGGCCGTCGACGGGAGCGACGACCTGGTGGCGGGGCTGTCCGCCGCGGTGGGTGCCGCGGGTGTCCCGGCCGCGCACGAGCAGGCCGAGCGCGCGCTGGCGGTCGCCCGGCGGCGTGGCCGCAGTCTGGTCGAGCACGACGAGGTCGGTTCCGGTTCGGTGCTGCCGCTGCTGAGCGACGACGCCGTACGGGCTTTCTCCGACGGCCTGTTGCGGCCGCTGCGCGAGCACGATGCCACCGCCCGGGGTGATCTGGTCGCGTCGCTGCGGGCGTGGCTGTCCCGGCACGGGCAGTGGGACGCCGCCGCGGCGGACCTGGGGGTCCACCGGCACACACTGCGCTACCGGATGCGGCGCGTGGAGGAGATCCTTGGGCGCTCGCTGGACGACCCGGACGTCCGCATGGAGCTGTGGCTGGCCCTGAAATCCAGCGGCTGAGCAGGGTCTGCCAAAACGTCGCATCGGGTGAGGTGCGCAGGACGCGCTGGACAAGACCGGCCGGGTGCCGCCCGCCCTACCGTGGTCCGCATGAGCACCCCCACCGCCTTCTGGCTCGCCGGCCGCCCCGCCACCGGCGAGGACACCTTCGATGTCGTGAACCCGTACGACGGCAGCGTCGTGGCCTCCGTCGGCGTGCCGACCCCCGCCCAGGTGGAGGAGGCGGTCGCCGCGGCGAAGTCCGTCGAGGCGGAGTTCGCCGCGACCCCCGCCCACGTGCGGGCCGCAGCCCTGGACCACGTGTCGAAGCGGCTGGCCGAGCGCACGGAGGAGATCGCCCGGCTGATCACCGCGGAGAACGGCAAGCCGGTCAAGTGGGCGCGCGGCGAGGTCGGCCGTGCCGTGTCCGTCTTCCGCTGGGCGGCGGAGGAGGCGCGCCGCTTCAACAGCGGCGAGGCCCAGCGCCTGGACACCGACGCGGGCGGCACGGGCCGTCTCGCGCTGACCCGGCGCTTCCCGCGCGGCAGCGTGCTCGGCATCGCGCCGTTCAACTTCCCGCTGAACCTGGTGGCCCACAAGGTGGCCCCGGCGATCGCGGTCGGCACCCCGATCATCCTCAAGCCGGCCCCGGCGACCCCGCTGTCCGCGCTGCTCCTGGGCGAGATCCTGGCCGAGACCGACCTGCCCGCCGGTTCGTGGAGCGTGCTCACCGTCCCGAACGACCGCATGCCAGCCCTGGTCCGGGACGAGCGGCTGCCGGTCATCTCCTTCACCGGCTCCGACCGGGTCGGCTACCAGATCATGGACTCGGTGCCGCGCAAGCACACCACCCTGGAACTGGGCGGCAACGCCGCCGCCGTCGTCCTGGCCGACTGGTCCTCCGAGGAGGACCTGGAGTGGGCGGCGAACCGCATCGCCACCTTCTCCAACTACCAGGGCGGCCAGTCCTGCATCTCCGTCCAGCGGGTCGTCGCCGACGCGTCCGTGTACGACCGGCTGGTGGAGAAGGTCGTCGCCAAGGTCCGCGCGCAGGTCACCGGCGACCCCTCGGACGACGCCACCGACGTCGGCCCGCTCGTCGACGAGAAGGCCGCCGAGCGCGTGGAGTCGTGGGTCGAGGACGCGCTGGGCAAGGGCGCCAAGCTGCTCACCGGCGGCCGGCGCGACGGCGCCGCCTACGAGCCGACCGTGCTCGCCGACCTTCCGGCGGACGCGATCATCGCCACCGAGGAGGTCTTCGGCCCCGTCCTGTCCCTGCACAAGGTGGACGGCGCCGACGAGGCCTTCGCGGTCGTCAACGACTCCCGTTTCGGCCTGCAGTGCGGTGTGTTCACCCACGACCTGCAGACCGCCTTCCGTGCCCACCGCGAGCTGGAGGTCGGCGGCGTCGTCATCGGCGACGCGCCCTCCTACCGCGCGGACCAGATGCCCTACGGCGGCGTGAAGGACTCCGGAGTGGGCCGCGAGGGAGTCAAGTACGCCATGGAGGACTACACCTACGAGCGGGTCCTGGTCCTGACCGGTCTCGCCCTGTAGTCACCACGGCAGGAGGAGCCACCCCTTCCAGCGGCCGGGGCGCATGTGCGGTGCGTCCCGGCCGCGCTGTGCGCACTGTCAGCATGCGCACGTAAAGTGTCGCTCTCGTGCACGGCGCCGGGGAGGCGCCAGGGAGGGGAAACACAAGGTGGCAACGTATGCGGTGGTCTGCACGGCGGAGGCCGGGGCGACCGCGGAGGCCGTGGCCGGGGGACCGGTCGGCGGATGGGTCGTCGGAGGCGACGGCGGTACCGGAGTGCTCTTCGACGCGCCGGTGACCGAGGGTGAGGGCATCGGGATCGGTGACGTGGTGCCGGCCGGCCGTGAGCTGGCCCGGCGGCTGGACGCACCGGCCCTGGTACTGGTGGGGACGCCGCAGGTCGCGTACGCGGTGTTCGTGCGCCCGGACGGCGAGGGCAGCCAGAGCATGGTGTGGGCCGCGGACTGGGAGCCGCCCACCGACCCGCAGGAGTACGCGGAGCACCGCGCCCAGTGGGACGCCCTGGCCGCTCGCTGCGCGCAGTGGTTCGGTCGCCCCGAGGCGGCCGCCGCCCTCGCGGAGGTCCGCAACGACCCGCGCCCCGGCGAGGCCAAGCCGGGCACGGACGAACTGCTGCGCCGGGTGTGCGCGGCACTCGGCGTCCCGGCCGCGACGGTCGGCGCCTCCTCCCTCACCTCCCCGGACGGCGTGGCCGACGACGGGGTGCCGCAGGGCGCGGTGCGCGCCGAGGCCGCGCCGCCCGCCGGAAGCGGGTCCGCCCCCGCCGGCGGCTCCACGCTGCGTGCCGTGCGCGCCCTGGTGCTGCTCGCGGGCTTCTACCTGCTGGGCGTGGTGCTGCTCGCGGTGCTGGCCGGGATCGACGTCCTGGTCGCCTCCTGGGGCGCGGGCGGACTCACCGGCAAGGTCGTCATCGTCAGCGCGGTCCTCGCCATCCCCATCGTCCGCGGCATGTTCATGCTGCGCCGCCCGCAGGACGACGGCCCCTCAGGCGTCCCCGTCACCGAGCGGCAGCAGCCCGAGCTGTGGGCGGCCGTCCGTGACCTGGCCGCGCGCTACGGCACCCGCGCGCCGGACGAGATCGTCCTCGTCGGCGAGGTCAACGCCGCCGTGTCCGAGAAGTCCCGCCTCCTCGGCCTGGTCGGCGGCCGCCGCCGCATGTACATCGGCGTGCCGCTGCTCGCCGGGCTGACCGAGCGCCAGCTGCACGCCGTCCTCACCCACGAACTGGGCCACTACGGCAACAGCGACACACGGCTGTCCGCGATCACCCTGCGCGGCCAGGAGCGGATGCTGCGCACGATCGCCCACTTCGAGGAGCGCGCCGCCCGGACCCAGGGCCGCGAGCAGGCACGCCAGGAGGAGCGGGCCGCGAAGGCTCTGGCCAAGGGCCGCAAGGCCAAGGAGGTCGACGCCTCGGGCGCCGGCATCACCTACCGCGCCATGGCGGCGATCTACACGGCCTACGCCAAGTTCTACCTCCGCGCCTCGCACAGCGTCGGCCGCGCCCAGGAGCTCGCCGCCGACCAGGCCGCCGTACGGCTCGCCGGGCGGGACGCCACCGCCTCCGCGCTGCGCGAGATCCCGGTCCTGGACGCCGCCTTCGACCACTACATGCGGCAGTACGCCGCCTTCGGGGCCCCGGCCCGGCTGCTGCCGCCCGCCGGGCAGGTCTACGGCGGCCTGCCCCGCTTCCTGTCCGCCCCCGCGCGCCGCGCGGAGCTGGACCGGCTGCGCGCCCGGCTGCCGCGGGAGCAGCGCTCCCCGTACGACTCGCACCCCCCGATCGCCGAGCGCGTCCGCCTCGTCGAGACGGCGCCCGCCGACGAGCCGGGCACGGTACCCGCCGGGCAGGACCGGCCGGCCCTGGAGCTGCTGCACGACCGGGACCAGGTGCTGATCGCCCTGGAAGGGGCCACCCTCAGCCCCGAGAGCCAGGCGTTCACCCGAGTGGAGTGGAGCGCCCTGGCGGATCCGGCGGTGCGTCTGGTGCTCGCCGAGAACGCCGCGCCGCTGCGTGGCGCGCTGTCGGCCGCGGGCGTCGAGCCGACGGTGACCGCCCTGCTCGACGCCGCCGACCAGGACCGCCTCCCGGCCGTGGCGCAGGGACTGCCCGAGGGCGCGCTGCACGCGGGCGCCGCCGCGCTCGCCGGTCTCGCTCTCGCGGAATCCGGCGCGGCGCACTGGGAACTGACGTGGGATCAGGGAGTGCGGCTGGTGCTGGCCGACGGCACCGACGAGACGGAGTTCGGCTCCGCCGTCGACGCCCTCGCCGACCCCGTCACCGAGGGCGGCTCCGCCCCGGACACCGCGCCGCTGCGCAAGCTGCTCGCGTCGGCCTGAACCGCCGTCGGAAGGTCGCCGGCCCTCCGCGCCCCGTGCGCGAGGGCTGGTGACCATGCCGGAACCGGGGTACTAACGAACAAGTAGCACCGGTCGGTAACCGACGCGAGGTGACGCCCCCATGTCCGCAGCATCCGCCCGCCCCACCGTTTCCGAACGCGAAGCGCGCCAGGTCGCAGAGGCCGCCCGCGAACAGGAATGGCGAAAGCCGAGCTTCGCCAAGGAACTGTTCCTGGGCCGCTTCCGGCTCGACCTGATCCATCCCCACCCCACACCGTCGACCGAGCAGGTCCAGCGCGGCGAGGAGTTCCTCGCCAAGCTGCGCGACTTCGTCGAGACGAAGGTGGACGGGGGCCTGATCGAGCGTGAGGCGAGGATCCCCGACGAGGTCGTCGCCGGGCTGAAGGAGCTCGGCGCCCTCGGCATGAAGATCGACCCCAAGTACGGCGGCCTCGGCCTCACCCAGGTGTACTACAACAAGGCGCTGGCCCTCGTCGGCTCCGCCAGCCCCGCCATCGGCGTGCTGCTCTCCGCCCACCAGTCGATCGGCGTGCCCCAGCCGCTGAAGATGTTCGGCACCCCGGAGCAGAAGGAGCGGTTCCTGCCGCGCTGCGCCCGCACCGACATCTCGGCCTTCCTGCTCACCGAGCCCGACGTGGGGTCCGACCCCGCGCGCCTGGCGACCACGGCCGTCCCCGACGGGGACTCCTACGTCCTCGACGGGGTGAAGCTGTGGACCACCAACGGCGTCGTCGCCGACCTGCTGGTCGTCATGGCGCGGGTGCCGAGGAGCGAGGGCCACAAGGGCGGCATCACCGCCTTCGTCGTCGAGGCCGGCTCCGAGGGCATCACCGTCGAGAACCGCAACTCCTTCATGGGGCTGCGCGGCATCGAGAACGGCGTCACCCGCTTCCACCAGGTGCGGGTCCCCGCGGAGAACCGTGTCGGCCCCGAGGGCTCCGGGCTGAAGATCGCCCTCACCACCCTCAACACCGGCCGCCTGTCGCTGCCCGCGTCCTGCGTCGCGGCCGGCAAGTGGTGCCTGAAGATCGCCCGCGAGTGGTCGGCCGCCCGGGAGCAGTGGGGCAGGCCGGTCGCCCGCCACGAGGCCGTCGGCGCGAAGATCTCCTTCATCGCGGCGACCACCTTCGCGCTCGAAGCCGTCATGGAGCTGTCCAGCCAGATGGCCGACGAGGACCGCAACGACATCCGCATCGAGGGCGCGCTGGCCAAGCTCATCGCGTCCGAGATGAGCTGGACCATGGCCGACGAACTGATCCAGATCCGCGGCGGCCGCGGCTTCGAGACCGCCGACTCCCTCGCCGCCCGCGGCGAACGGGGAGTCCCGGCCGAGCAGTTGCTGCGCGACCTGCGGATCAACCGGATCTTCGAAGGCTCCACGGAGATCATGCACCTGCTGATCGCCCGTGAGGCCGTCGATGCCCATCTGTCGGTCGCCGGGGACCTCATCGACCCCGACAAGGCGCTCGGCGACAAGGCCAGGGCCGGCGTGAAGGCGGGCGGCTTCTACGCCCGCTGGCTGCCGAAGCTGGTGGCCGGCCCCGGCCACATCCCCGGTGCGTACTCCTCCTTCCACCCGGCGGGCCACCCCGACCTCGCCGCCCACCTGCGCTACGTCGAGCGCAACGCCCGCAAGCTCGCCCGCTCCACCTTCTACGCCATGTCGCGCTGGCAGGGCCGGATGGAGACCAAGCAGGGCTTCCTGGGCCGCGTCGTCGACATCGGCGCCGAACTGTTCGCCATGAGCGCCAGCTGCGTCCGCGCCGAGATGCTCCGCACCAGGGGCGAGAACGGACGCGAGGCCTACCAGCTCGCCGACGCCTTCTGCCGCCAGTCGCGGATCCGTGTCGAGGAGCTCTTCGGCCGCCTGTGGACCAACACCGACGCCATCGACCGCAAGGTCGTCGACGGGGTCCTGGGCGGCGCCTACACCTGGCTCGAGTCCGGCATCGTCGACCCCTCCAGCGACGGTCCGTGGATCGCCGACACCACCCCGGGCGCCTCCGGCAAGGAGAACGTCCACCGGCCGATCCGCTGACCGGACCCGGGACGCGCCCCCGGCGCGCGGGGCACCGCCTTCCCGGAGGCGGTGCCCCCGCCGTGCCGGCGACCGGACACAATGGGGGGATGACGGACTCTCTCGCCGACCCCCACCTGCGGCAGCCCGGACCGGACGCGGCCGGCGGCGCCCACGACGGCCCCCGCGACATCGTCGTCCTGGGCTCGACCGGATCGATCGGCACCCAGGCCATCGACGTCGTCCTGCGCAACCCCGACCGCTTCCGGGTGGTGGCCCTGTCCGCCGCGGGCGGCCGCGTCGGGCTCCTCGCCGACCAGGCGCTGCAGCTCGGCGTCCAGGCGGTCGCCGTCGCGGACGAGAACGCGGAGGGACCGCTGCGGGAGGCGCTGGCCGAGCGCTACGGCACCGAGCCCCTGCCGGAGATCCTCGTCGGACCGGACGCCGCGACCGAGCTGGCCGGCCGTCCGTGCCACTCCGTCCTCAACGGCATCACCGGCTCGATCGGGCTGCGCCCCACGCTGGCCGCCCTGGAGGCGGGGCGGATCCTGATCCTCGCCAACAAGGAGTCGCTGATCGTCGGCGGCCCCCTGGTCAAGGCCGTGGCCAAGCCGGGCCAGATCGTGCCCGTCGACTCCGAGCACTCCGCGCTCTTCCAGGCCCTCATGGGCGGCTCCCGCGCCGAGGTCCGCAAGCTCGTCGTGACCGCCTCCGGCGGCCCCTTCCGCGGCCGGGGCAAGGAGGAGCTGGCCGGGGTCACCCCCGAGCAGGCACTGGCCCACCCCACCTGGGACATGGGCCCGGTGGTGACGATCAACTCGGCCACCCTGGTGAACAAGGGTCTGGAGGTCATCGAGGCCCACCTGCTCTTCGACATTCCCTTCGACCGCATTGAGGTCGTCGTCCACCCTCAGTCGTATATCCACTCGATGGTGGAATTCACGGATGGCTCCACGCTGGCCCAGGTCAGCCCGCCCGACATGCGGATGCCGATCTCGCTGGGCCTCGGCTGGCCCGAGCGGGTACCCGACGCCGCGCCCGGGTGCGACTGGAGCAAGGCGGCCACGTGGACCTTCTTCCCGCTCGACGACGAGGCGTTCCCGGCGGTGGCGCTCGCGCGCCACGTCGGTAGCCTCGGGGGTACCGCCCCCGCGGTGTTCAACGCGGCCAACGAGGAGTGCGTGGCCGCGTTCCTCGCGGGCACGCTGCCCTTCACGGGCATCGTGGACACCGTCGCACGGGTGGTCGAGGAGCACGGAACTCCCACCGAGGGAACCTCCCTCACCGTGGAGGACGTCCTCGAGGCGGAGAACTGGGCGCGCTCCCGTGCCCGGGAACTGGCTGCGGAACAGGCGACGACGGAGGCGGCACACGTATGACGGGACTCATGTGGGGACTGGGAATCGCCGTCTTCCTGGTCGGTCTCCTCTTCTCCATCGCCTGGCACGAGCTCGGCCACCTCTCCACGGCCAAGCTGTTCAAGATCCGGGTGCCGCAGTACATGGTCGGCTTCGGGGCGACCATCTGGTCCCGCCACAAGGGTGAGACCGAGTACGGCATCAAGGCGATCCCGCTGGGCGGCTACATCCGCATGATCGGCATGTTCCCGCCCGGCGACGACGGCCGGGTCGCCGCCCGGTCCACCTCGCCCTTCCGCGGCATGATCGAGGACGCCCGCTCCGCGGCGTACGAAGAGCTGAAGCCCGGCGACGAGACCCGCATGTTCTACACGCGCAAGCCCTGGAAGCGCGTGATCGTCATGTTCGCCGGCCCGTTCATGAACCTGATCCTGGCGTTCGTGCTCTTCCTGACGGTCCTCATGGGCTTCGGCCTGCAGATGCAGACCACCACGGTCGGCGAGGTCTCGGACTGCGTCATCTCCCAGTCCGACACGGCCGCGCTCAAGGCCAAGGACCCCTGCGCCAGCAAGAAGTATCCCGAGACCCCGGCCAAGAAGGCCGGCCTCCGGGCGGGCGACCGGATCGTCGCCTTCAACGGCGTCCGGGTCGACGACAGCCAGTGGTCCGTCCTCCAGCAGGAGATCCGCAAGACCACCGGCCCCGCCACCGTCACCGTGCTCCGCGACGGCAGGACCATCGACCTGCGCGCCGACCTGATCGAGAACAAGGTCACCAAGACCGACGGCAACGGCGGCTACACCGAGGGCCAGTACGTCACCGCCGGCTTCCTCGGCTTCACCCCGGCCAGCGGTGTGATCCGGCTGGACTTCGCCCAGTCCATCGACCGCATGGGCGAGATGGCCCAGAGCGGCGTCGAGTCCCTGGCGGCCCTGCCCTCCAAGGTCCCCGACCTGTGGAACGCCGTCTTCAACGGCGCCGAACGCAAGCAGGACTCCCCGGTCGGCATGATCGGCGCCGCCCGCATCGGCGGCGAGGTCTTCGCCATGGACATCCCGGCCACCTGGCGGGTGGCGTTCTTCCTCAACCTGCTGGCCGGCATCAACCTCTCGCTCTTCCTCTTCAACATGCTCCCGCTGCTGCCGCTCGACGGCGGCCACATCGCGGGCGCGCTGTGGGAGTCCGTCCGCCGGACCGTCGCCCGGATCTTCCGGCGACCCGACCCCGGTCCCTTCGACGTGGCGAAGCTGATGCCGGTCGCCTACGTCGTCGCGGGCATCTTCATCTGCTTCACGGCACTGGTGATGGCCGCGGATCTCATCAATCCGGTGCGTTTGACCTAGGCGCGATGTCGGAGGCGTGGGTGGGGTGACGTAGTCTCGTTCAACGGAGCCCGCCCACGCCGCCGGGACCTCGATCCGCGTACTTTGGGGATGCCACGCACATGACCGCGATTTCGCTCGGGATGCCGTCCGTGCCGATCAAGCTCGCCGACCGCCGCAAGAGCCGCCAGATCCAGGTCGGGTCGGTCGCGGTCGGCGGCGACGCCCCCGTCTCGGTCCAGTCGATGACCACCACCGTCACGGCCGACATCGGCGCCACGCTGCAGCAGATCGCCGAGCTCACCGCGTCCGGCTGCCAGATCGTCCGCGTGGCCTGCCCCTCGCAGGACGACGCCGACGCCCTCGCCACCATCGCCAGGAAGTCGCAGATCCCGGTGATCGCGGACATCCACTTCCAGCCGAAGTACGTGTTCGCGGCGATCGACGCGGGGTGTGCGGCGGTGCGGGTGAACCCGGGGAACATCCGGCAGTTCGACGACAAGGTGAAGGAGATCGCCAGGGCGGCCTCCGACGCCGGCACCCCGATCCGGATCGGGGTGAACGCCGGGTCGCTGGACAGGCGGCTGCTGGAGAAGTACGGCAAGGCCACCCCGGAGGCGCTGGTGGAGTCGGCGTTGTGGGAGTGCTCGCTGTTCGAGGAGCACGGGTTCCGGGACATCAAGATCTCGGTGAAGCACAACGACCCGGTGGTGATGGTCAACGCGTACCGGTTGCTGGCGGCGCAGTGCGACTATCCGCTGCACCTGGGTGTGACGGAGGCGGGTCCGGCGTTCCAGGGGACGATCAAGTCGGCGGTGGCGTTCGGTGCGCTGCTGAGCGAGGGGATCGGTGACACGATCCGGGTGTCGTTGTCGGCGCCTCCGGCGGAGGAGGTCAAGGTCGGTATCCAGATCCTGGAGTCGCTGAATCTGCGGCAGCGGCGGCTGGAGATCGTCTCGTGTCCGTCGTGCGGGCGTGCGCAGGTGGATGTGTACAAGCTGGCGGACCAGGTGACGGCGGGCCTTGAGGGCATGGAGGTTCCGCTGCGGGTCGCGGTGATGGGCTGTGTCGTCAACGGTCCCGGTGAGGCGCGTGAGGCGGACCTGGGGGTGGCCTCGGGCAACGGCAAGGGGCAGATCTTCGTCAAGGGCGAGGTCATCAAGACCGTGCCGGAGTCGAAGATCGTGGAGACCCTCATCGAGGAGGCCATGAAGCTCGCCGAGCAGATGGAGGCCGACGGCGTCACCTCCGGCGAGCCCTCCGTCTCCGTGAGCTGACTCACAGGCCTCCCCGTGTCCCGGACCCCCGCGGTCCGGGATAAGGGCGGGCCCGGGCGGAACACGCGTTCGCGAGGTAAGGTTCGGGGACTTCCCCCGACCGCTGCGGCCCGTACGGTGAGGCGCCCCACGTGTTGACGACCACGACGACCAAGGTCATGGAGCCCGGCGAACTCGATGCCGCCCTCGCGGTGCTCGACCGCGACCCGGTGGCCAACGCGTTCGTGGCGTCCCGGGTCGCCGTCGCCGGACTCGACCCCTGGCGCCTCGGCGGCGAGATGTGGGGCTGGTACTCCGGGGGCCGCCTCGAGGCGCTCTGCTACGCCGGCGCCAACCTCGTCCCGATCTGCGCCGGTCCCGAGGCCGTCCGCGCCTTCGCCGAGCGGGCACTGCGCGCCGGGCGCCGCTGCTCCTCCATCGTCGGCCCCTCCGCCGCCACCTCCGCACTGTGGTCGCTGCTCGAACCGAGCTGGGGCCCGGCCCGCGAGGTCCGCGCCCACCAGCCGCTGATGGTCACCCGCGCGCTGCCCGCCAAGGTCGAGCCCGACCCCTGTGTACGGCGCGTCCGTCGCGACGAGATGGACGCGATCATGCCGGCCTGCGTCGCCATGTTCACCGAGGAGGTCGGCGTCTCCCCCCTCGCCGGTGACGGCGGGCTGATCTACCAGGCCCGTGTCGCCGAACTCGTCGGCGCGGGCCGCGCGTTCGCCCGTATCGAGGACGGCAAGGTCGTCTTCAAGGCGGAGATCGGCGCCGTCACCCGCCACGCCTGCCAGATCCAGGGCGTCTGGGTCGCCCCCGAGTACCGCGGCCGCGGCCTCTCCGAGACCGGCATGGCCGCCGTCCTGCACTACGCGCTGCGCGACGTGGCCCCCGTGGCCAGCCTCTACGTCAACGACTTCAACGCACCGGCGCGGGCGGCCTACCGCCGCGTCGGCTTCACCGAGGTCGGCGCCTTCATGAGCGTCCTGTTCTAGTAGTGTCGCCGCCCATGGAGGACGTGGCGGTCGAGCCGATCGACCTGGCGGCACGGGTGGACGAGGCACTGGCCGTTCAGGCGGTCGCCTTCGGACTGGGCGCGGAGGAGGTCGCCATCCGGCGGCAGATCGTGCTGCGGCACCTCTGCTTCCCCGGCGTCCGCGCGCTCGGCGCCCTCACCCCCGACGGACGGCTCACCGGCTTCGTGTACGGCATGCCCAACAGCCGCATCCACTGGTGGTCCACGGTCGTCGAGCCCTACCTGCGGCGCACCGGAAACGACGAGTGGCTCGACGACTCCTTCACCATCACCGAACTGCACGTCCACCCCGACTTCCAGGGCCGCGGCATCGGCCGCGCCCTCATCACCACCATCACCGACGGCGCGGACGAGCCCCGCAGCATCCTGTCCGCCATCGACACCGAGAGCCGGGCCCGGCGGCTCTACCGCGCCCTCGGCTACACCGACCTGGCCCGCCCCGTGCACTTCCCCAGCGCGGCCAGCCCCTACGCGGTCATGGGCGCCCCGCTCCCGCTCGCGCGGTAAACGCGTTTCCGGCAGCGCGCCACGGCTCGATATCCTCGGCGGAACGGTACGAAACCCCCTGGAGAGCCCCCATGGTCCTGCGCATGTCCCGGCTGATGCTCAAGACGCTGCGCGACGACCCGGCCGATGCCGAGACCGCGAGCCACAAGCTCCTGGTCCGGGCCGGATACGTCCGCCGCTCATCGGCGGGGGTGTGGACCTGGCTGCCGCTCGGCAAGCGCGTGCTGGAGAACGTCGCCCGCGTCGTCCGCGAGGAGATGGACGCCATCGGCGGCCAGGAGGTCCTGCTGCCCGCACTGCTCCCGAGGGAGAACTACGAGGTCACCGGGCGCGCCGGCGAGTACGGCGACCTGCTCTTCCAGCTCCGCGACCGCAAGGGCGCGGATTATGTGCTCGGTCCCACGCACGAGGAGATCTTCACCCAGGTGGTGAAGGACCAGTGCACGTCCTACAAGGACCTGCCGGTGATCCTCTACCAGATCCAGACCAAGTACCGCGACGAGGCCCGGCCCCGGTCCGGCGTGCTGCGCGGCCGCGAGTTCCAGATGAAGGACTCGTACTCCTTCGACACCACCGACGAGGGCCTCGCCGAGGCCTACCGGCTGCACCGCGAGGCCTACATCAAGATCTTCTCGCGGCTCGGCTTCGACTACCGCATCGTCTCCGCCGTCTCCGGCGCGATGGGCGGCTCGGCCTCCGAGGAGTTCCTCGCCCCCGCCGCGGCCGGCGAGGACACCTTCGTGGACTGCCCCGCGTGCGACTACGCGGCCAACACCGAGGCCGTCACCATCGTGATGCCCCCGGTCGAGGGCGCCGCGCACCCGCCGCTGGAGGAGGTCGACACCCCCGACACCCCCACCATCGAGACCCTCGCGGCCCACCTCGGCGTGCCGGCCTCGGCCACCCTGAAGAACCTGCTCGTCAAGGTCGACGGCGAGATCGTCGCCGTCGGCGTCCCCGGCGACCGAGAGGTCGACCTCGGCAAGCTCGCCGAGCACCTTGCTCCCGCCGAGGTCGAACTCGTCACCGCCGAGGACTTCACCGGCCGCCCCGACCTCGTCCGCGGCTACGTCGGCCCGCAGGGCCTCACCGGCGTCCGCTACCTCGCCGACCCGCGCATCGCCCCCGGCACGGCCTGGGTCACCGGCGCCAACAAGCCCGACACGCACGCCCGCAACGTCGTCTGCGGCCGCGACTTCGAGGTCGACGAGTACCTCGACGTCGTCACCGTCGAGCCCGGCGACCCCTGCCCCCGCTGCGGCGCCGGCCTCAAGCTGGACCGCGCCATCGAGATCGGCCACATCTTCCAGCTGGGCCGCAAGTACGCCGACGCCTTCGGGCTCGACGTCCTCGGCCAGAACGGCAAGCCCGCCCGGGTCACCATGGGCTCCTACGGCATCGGCGTCTCCCGCGCCGTCGCCGCGCTCGCCGAGCAGACCGCCGACGGCCAGGGCCTGTGCTGGCCGCGCGAGGTCGCCCCGGCGGACGTCCACGTCGTGGCGGCGGGCAAGGCGCTGCAGACGGAACTGGCCCTCGAGGTCGCGGAGAAGCTGCACGCCGCCGGGGTCCGGGTCATCGTCGACGACCGCGCGGGCGTCTCGCCGGGCGTGAAGTTCACCGACGCGGAACTGCTCGGAGTGCCGACGATCCTCGTCGTGGGACGGGGCGCGGCGGACGGGGTCGTCGAGGTCAAGGACCGCCGGTCCGGGGAGCGCGAGGAACTTTCGGTGGCCGACGCGGTCTCCCGCCTTTCCGCTTAGCGGGTGCGGGGGGTGCGGGGGTGCGGGGGTGCCCCTTGCGGCCTGTTGTTGTGTGCGGCGCCGTTGTGGTTGCGGTTGCGGTTTCTCCCCCGCCCTCCCTCCCGATTGCCCCGGATGGTTGGTGCGGGTCTGCGCGCGTGCGTGGTGGGCCGGGGGCGGGGCCTCCGGGGCTGCACGTCCTGGACTGGGTTATTTACGTGCATGGCGGGCGGTCCAATTGGTGCCGTCTGTGCCGCACACAAATATCCCGCAGCGTCCAGAACATCCACCCTCCCCCAGCCTTCGGCCGGGGGTGCCCCCACCTCCCCCGCCCCCTCCGTTTCGTTGGGCGGCCAACGGCCGGTGGGGGGTGATGGGGGGCGCCCCTCCCCACACCGCTGGGAACTGCCCCCAGCAGGGGGTCCCCCGGCCGCAGGCCGCGCAAGCGTGCGCGCATCGCTGGCCCGCGGCACGGCGAGCGCGGCGGGTGGGGGCGCACTCTGCCTTCCGGTGAGTGGCCGACCCGCAACCGGGTTCAGTCTTGGGACCACACCGACCGCGCCGGATGAGGCCGCCCCTGGCCGAAGGCTGAGGGAGGGCGGGAACGGGCCGCTCAGCAGGGCGCCCGGCGCCCGCTCACCCTTCCGCCGGCATCGGCCCAAGCGCCCCGATAGCCCCTCCGGTCCGATCCGCTCCGTGATCAGCTGGAAAGTGGCCTGATGGCCGTGGGCGTTCGGTAAGACGTGTGCGGCAACCCCGGACCGCCCTCTATCCCCCTCCGGCCGTCAGTCGCCCCGTCATGGGGAGGGGGCGGGGGAGGTGGGGGCACCCCCGGCCGAAGGCTGGGGGAGGGTGGATGTTCTGGACGCTGCGGGATATTTGTGTGCGGTATCCGGGGTTCCTACTTGGACCGCCCGTCATGCACGTAAATAACCCAGTCCAGGACGTGCAGCCCCGGAGGCCCCGCACCCGGCCCACCACGCACGCGCGAGGGCCGCACCAACCGCGCCGGGCAATCGGGCGGGAGGGCGGGGGATGCCCGCCGCAGGCGCAAACAACCCGCACACGAGAACCGGGCAGCCCGGGGCACCCGGACCGCAGGCGCAAACAACCCGCACGTGACAACCGGGCAGCCCGGGGCACCCGGCCCGCAGGCGCAAACAACCCGCACGTGACAACCGGGCAGCCCGGGGCACCCGGACCGCAGGCGCAAACAACCCGCACGTGACAACCGGGCAGCCCGGGGCACCCGGACCGCAGGCGCGAACGACCCGCACAAAACGACCGGGCCGCACACAACGCACCCCGGTCGAACTAAAGCCAGCTCGCGAACTCCAGGTGCAGTTCACCCGATTCGCGGTCGCCGACCGCCAACGCCCACACGCCCGCCTCGACCGCACGGAACAGGGCCCACCCGCGGACCCGGTCCCGGTCGACGTCGAGGGAGTCGGAGAGCTTGGCGACCCTGCGACGGGCCGCGGACTGCGACCCGGGCGTGGCGACCAGCGTCTCTAGGCGGTCGCGGACGAGCCACGCCAGGTCGTACGCGGGCTCGCCCGCGACCGGCTTGGGGTCGATGGCCAGCCACGGCACGCGGTCCGCGGCGAGTACGTTGCCGTGGTGGTAGTCGCCGTGCAGCAGCACGGCCTCGCCAGGGGCGGCCGCGCACAGCTCGTCGCGGACCGCGAGGGCCTCGTCGACCAGGGCCCGGGCCTCGTCCGGGACGTACGGCTGCCCGCGCCGTTCCCGCAGCGCCGCCGCCAGGCGCGCCGTGTGCTCGGCGACCGGCACGAACGGGTGCCCCTCGCCCGGGGGGACCCAGAGCCGCTGCAGGGTGGCGCACGCCTCGAGCATCGCCTTCTGCTCGGGCAGCGAGCGCAGCGACACGTCGCTGTGCAGGCGCTCCAACAGGAGCGCCCCCGCGTCGGGTTCGGCCCGCAGCAGGCGGACCGCGCCGCGGCCGTCCCAGTGGGCGAGCGCGGCGTGCTCGTGCCGGGTCTCGTCCGTGACGAGGCCGACCTTGAGGGTCGCGGGGGTGTCGTCGGCCTGCCGTACGAGGACGACCATGCTGATCTGCCCGCCGGGGGAGAGGACCCGCTCGGGCCGCAGCTCCCAGCGTGCGAGGAGGTCCGCGACGCGCTCGGGGAGACCGGCGAGCCAGGCGCGGCCCGCCTCGCCCTCCCAGGCGCTGACCGTGCGGACCAGCCGCTCGGGCGGTTCCAGGTGCTGGGGCTGTGGTGCCGAGGCCATGCGTGGGTACGTCCCTCCGAGTGCTAAACCTTCTCCGCGGCCGTCCGCGCGCGTTCGGCCAGCCCCGGGAAGGCTACGCTCCCCCCGCGCCAGCGCACGGCGCGGACCGCCGCCTCGCGCAGCGCGTCGGCCGCCTCGCGGCGCAGATCGGCGTCGGCGGCGCGCACGAGGTCCGCGTAGACCCCGGCGACCCGGTCCTCCAGTTCCGCGGCGAGCCGCACGGCCGCCGGACCGTCCGGCACCTCGAACGGCAGGGCGTACGCGGGCTCGGCAGCGACGGGTTCGTCGCCGAGGTCGCCGACGGTGCGGCGCAGCGCGTCGCGGCGGGCGCGGTGCGCGTCGTACGCCTGCTGGGCCTGGCCGCCCAGTTCGCCGCCGACGCGGGCGCCGACGATGCCGTAGCCGTACACCGCGGCGTGCTCGGCGGAGAGTGCGGCCTGGACGGCCTTGAGCAGCGCTTGCTGTGCCATGGGTCGGGTCAGTGCTCCTTGAGCAGCAGGACGTGGCCGGCGCCGCAGGCGGCCACCGAGGCGAGCAGGCGGGCGAGTTCGGGCGGCGCGTCCAGGAGCGCGGCGGCCCGGGCGTCGGCGAGCGTGCGCTCGGCCGCCGCCAGCGTGGACAGCGCGTCCCCGGCCCGCGCCGGGACGAACGGCGGGGCGGACGGCGACGGGGAGAGCGACGGCGAAGGCGCCGCGGACGGCGACGCGGCCCGGGCGGACGTGGCGAACGCCTCCGCGTGGTCTGCCACTTCGGCCCGCAGCGGCCTCAGCCGCGCACCCAGGTCCGGGTGCGCCGCGAGCGTGGCGTCGTACCGCGCGAGCAGTGCCGCGCTGTCCCGGGCGGCCCGCCTGCGCAGCGCCACCCTCGCGTCGGCGGACGGCGAGCCCTTCGCGGAAGTCCCCTCCGGCCGTGTCCCGTCGGAACATCCGCCGAGCAGTCCGGCCGCGGCCGGCAGGACGAGGGCGGCGCGGACCGCGCGCCGGCGGGGAATGTTGCTGAGCGGCACAGTGCCCCTTCCCGTGATCACCTGACGTGAGGGTACCCGCGCGGCGCCCGACGGCCGTGACGGCGCCCTCCGCAGCGCCGAATCGTCGTTCCGGTACCTGAACCGATAGGCTTTGGCCCGACACACGACCTTCCATCACAACAGCACACGCGGCCGAGGAGTCACCCGGATGAGCACCACCCAGAGCGAGAGGCTGCGCGCGCTGCTCGAGCCGCTCGTCGTGAAGACGGGGCTCGAACTGGAAGAGGTCAAGGTGACGGCCGCGGGCAGCCGCCGGCAGCTCCAGGTGATCGTGGACTCCGACGAGGGTGTTCCGCTGGACACGATCGCCGAGCTGAGCCGGGAGATCTCGCAGGTACTCGACGACGCCGACGCCATGGGCGGGGCGGCGTACCTGCTGGAGGTCTCCTCGCCGGGTCTGGACCGCCCGCTCACCGAGCCGCGCCACTTCCGGCGCAACGAGGGCCGGCTGGTCAAGCTGACGACGGCCGGCGGCGAGCAGTTGGTCGCGCGGATCCTCGCGGTCGACGAGGAAGGGCTCGACCTGGAGGTCCCGGGTGTCAAGGGACGCAAGCCCAAGCCCGCCCGTGTCGCGTTCGGCGAGATCGCCAAGGCACGGGTGGAGATCGAATTCAGTCGCAAGGACCCGGCCGGTGCCGATACTGACGGCGACGACAGCACTGAGGAGGCGTAGCCGTGGACATCGACATGAGTGCCCTGCGGGGTCTGGTCCGGGAGAAGGAGATCTCCTTCGACCTGCTGGTCGAGGCGATCGAGTCGGCGCTCCTCATCGCGTACCACCGCGAGCCGGGCAGCCGCCGCAACGCGCGTGTGCAGCTTGACCGTACGAACGGTCACGTCACCGTGTGGGCCAAGGAGGACCCGTCGGAGACCCCCGAGGGCTCCGAGCCCCGGGAGTTCGACGACACGCCCAGCGGCTTCGGGCGGATCGCCGCGACCACGGCCAAGCAGGTCATCCTGCAGCGGCTGCGGGACGCGGAGGAGGAGATCACCTTCGGCGAGTACGCCGGCCGCGAGGGCGACATCGTCACCGGTGTGGTCCAGCAGGGCAAGGACCCCAAGAACGTGCTGGTGGACATCGGCAAGCTCGAGGCGATCCTGCCCGTGCAGGAGCAGGTGCCGGGCGAGGACTACAAGCACGGCACGCGCCTGCGCTCGTACGTCGTCCGGGTGGCCAAGGGTGTGCGCGGTCCGTCCGTGACGCTCTCGCGCACCCACCCCAACCTGGTGAAGAAGCTCTTCGCGCTGGAGGTCCCGGAGATCGCCGACGGTTCCGTCGAGATCTCCGCGATCGCCCGCGAGGCCGGCCACCGCACGAAGATCGCCGTCCGTTCCGGCCGCTCGGGGCTGAACGCCAAGGGCGCCTGCATCGGCCCGATGGGCGCCCGGGTGCGCGCCGTGATGGCCGAGCTGAACGGCGAGAAGATCGACATCGTCGACTGGTCGGACGACCCGGCGGACATGGTCGCCAACGCCCTGTCACCCGCTCGGGTGAGCAAGGTGGAGATCGTCGACATGGCCGCCCGCTCCGCGCGGGTGACCGTGCCGGACTACCAGCTCTCGCTGGCGATCGGCAAGGAAGGGCAGAACGCCCGCCTGGCTGCACGGCTCACGGGCTGGCGGATCGACATCCGGCCCGACACCGAGCAGGTGGAGCAGTAGCACCCGCGGGTGGCCGAGGAACAACCGTGCGTCGAATAACCCGGAGGGGTGAGGTCGGCGCGGGGAGGTAGACTAAGGATGTCTGGCCGGACGCATGGCCCAGCACGCCCGGAGCGCACGTGCATCGGGTGCAGGGAGCGAGCGGCCAAGCGCGATCTGCTGCGTGTGGCGGTGGTCGGGGAGTCATGTGTTCCCGATCTTCGCGGTACGCTGCCCGGTCGGGGTGCCTATGTGCACCCCGACACCGTCTGTCTCGACCTGGCGGTCCGCCGCCGGGCGTTCCCGCGGGCCTTCCGGGCCCGGGAAACGCTGGACACCGCGGATCTTCGCGGTTACGTCGAGCAGGCACACCGTGAGTAGGCAGGAAGACCGTACGGGCGACCGTGCGGTCAGTACCCCGCGAGTTGGAAGTAGGTCGAGATTGCGATGAGCACTCGATGAGCACGCGATGAGTACGCCCATGAAGTAGCGACGGTCCGGCGGACGACCACCCCGGACCTCATGAAGGAGCGAAGTGGCTAAGGTCCGGGTATACGAACTCGCCAAGGAGTTCGGAGTTGAGAGCAAGGTCGTCATGGCCAAGCTCCAAGAACTTGGTGAATTCGTCCGTTCGGCGTCCTCGACGATCGAGGCGCCGGTTGTTCGCAAGCTGACTGACGCACTGCAGGGTTCCGGCGGCGGTTCCGCCTCGAAGCCCTCGGCTGCCAGGCCCGCGGCGCCGCGCAAGGCTGCGCCCGCAATGCCGGCCACCCCCACTCCGGGTGCGCCGGCCCGTCCCGCTGCCCCGGCCCCGAAGCCGGCCGCGGGACCTGCCCCCACTCCCAAGCCCGCCGGTGGCGCGCCCTCGCCGGGCCCGCGCCCGACCCCGGGTCCCAAGCCGGCCCCGGCCAAGCCCGCGCCGGTCACCCCGGTGCCGCAGGCGGAGTTCTCCGCCCCGCCGGCCGCCGCCCCGGCTCAGGAGCGTCCGGCCCAGGAGCGTCCGGCCCAGGCCGAGCGTCCCGCCGGCGGTCGTCCCGGTGCCCCGGGCCCGCGTCCCGGCGCGCGTCCGGCCGGTTCCGGCCAGCGCGACGGCGGCCGTGGCCAGGGCGGCCCCGGTGCCCCGCGCCCCGGCGGCGAGCGTGCGCCCCGTCCGGGTGGTGACCGCGCGGCCCGTCCGGCCGGTCCCCGTCCGGGCAACAACCCCTTCACCTCCGGTTCCACCGGCATGCCGCGCCCGCAGGCGCCGCGTCCCGCCGGCGGTCCCGGTCAGTCCGGCCCGCGCCCCGGTGGCGCTCCGGGTGCGGCCGGTCCGCGTCCCGGCGGCGCTCCCCGTCCCGGCGGCGGCGCTCCCGGTGGTCCGCGTCCGACCCCGGGCGGCATGCCCCGCCCGCAGGGCGGCGGCCCCCGTCCGAACCCCGGCATGATGCCGCAGCGTCCCGCTGCCGGCGGTGCCCCGGGTCGTCCGGGCGGTCCCGGTCGTCCCGGCGGCGGCCCCGGCGCGCGTCCCGGCGGCGGTGCAGGCCGTCCCGGCGGCGGCGGCGGCTTCGCCGGTCGTCCCGGCGGCGGTGGCGGTGCAGGCCGTCCCGGTGGTGGCGGCGGCTTCGGCGGCCCGCGTCCCGGTGGCGGTGCCGGTGGTGGCGGCGGCGGTGGCTTCGCCGGTCGTCCCGGTGGTGGCGGCTTCGGCGGCCGTCCCGGTGGTCCGGGTGGCCGCGGTGGCACACAGGGTGCCTTCGGCCGTGGCCCCGGTGGCCGTCCGGCCCGTGGCCGCAAGTCGAAGCGCGCGAAGCGCCAGGAGTACGAGGCCATGCAGGCCCCGTCCGTGGGCGGCGTGCTGCTGCCCCGCGGCAACGGCGACACCGTGCGCCTCTCCCGTGGTGCCTCGCTGACCGACTTCGCCGAGAAGATCGGCGCCAACCCGGCGTCGCTCGTCCAGGTGATGCTCAACCTCGGCGAGATGGTCACCGCGACCCAGTCCGTCTCCGACGACACGCTGCAGCTGCTCGCCGACGAGATGAACTACACCCTCCAGATCGTCAGCCCGGAGGAGGAGGACCGCGAGCTGCTCGAGTCCTTCGACATCGAGTTCGGCGAGAACGAGGGCGGCGAGGAAGCGCTCGTCGCGCGTCCGCCGGTCGTGACCGTCATGGGTCACGTCGACCACGGCAAGACCCGCCTCCTCGACGCGATCCGCAAGACCAACGTGGTCGCGGGCGAGGCCGGCGGCATCACCCAGCACATCGGTGCCTACCAGGTGGCCACCGAGGTCAACGGCGAGCACCGGGCCATCACCTTCATCGACACCCCCGGTCACGAGGCGTTCACCGCCATGCGTGCCCGTGGTGCCAAGTCCACCGACATCGCGATCCTCGTGGTGGCGGCGAACGACGGCGTCATGCCCCAGACGATCGAGGCGCTGAACCACGCCAAGGCGGCCGACGTGCCGATCGTGGTCGCGGTCAACAAGATCGACGTCGAGGGCGCCGACCCGACGAAGGTGCGCGGTCAGCTGACCGAGTTCGGCCTGGTGGCCGAGGAGTACGGCGGCGAGACGATGTTCGTCGACATCTCCGCCAAGCAGGGCCTGAACATCGACAGCCTCCTGGAGGCCGTGGTCCTGACCGCGGACGCCGCGCTCGACCTGCGCGCCAACCCGGAGCAGGACGCCCAGGGCATCGCGATCGAGGCCCACCTCGACCGCGGCCGCGGCGCCGTGGCGACCGTCCTGGTCCAGCGCGGCACCCTGCGGGTCGGCGACACCATGGTGGTCGGCGACGCGTACGGCCGTGTCCGGGCGATGCTCGACGACAGCGGCAACACCGTCGACGAGGCGGGCCCCTCGACCCCGGTCCTGGTGCTCGGTCTGACGAACGTGCCGGGTGCCGGCGACAACTTCCTGGTGGTCGACGAGGACCGTACGGCCCGGCAGATCGCCGAGAAGCGTGCCGCCCGCGAGCGGAACGCGGCCTTCGCCAAGTCCCGCCGCCGGGTCAGCCTGGAGGACCTGGACAAGGTGCTCAAGGCCGGCGAGGTCCAGCAGCTCAACCTCATCATCAAGGGCGACGCGTCCGGTTCGGTCGAGGCCCTGGAGTCCTCGCTGCTCCAGCTCGACGTCGGCGAGGACGTGGACCTGCGCATCCTCCACCGGGGTGTCGGTGCGGTCACCGAGACCGACGTCACCCTGGCGGCGGGCTCTGACGCGATCATCATCGGCTTCAACGTGCGGGCCGAGGGCCGCGCCACGTCGCTGGCCGAGCGTGAGGGCGTCGACGTCCGCTACTACTCGGTGATCTACCAGGTCATCGACGAGATCGAGGCCGCGCTCAAGGGCATGCTCAAGCCCGAGTACGAGGAGGTGGAGCTCGGCACCGCCGAGATCCGCGAGGTCTTCCGCTCCTCCAAGCTCGGCAACATCGCCGGTGTGCTCATCCGCTCCGGCGAGGTCAAGCGCAACACCAAGGCGCGCCTGCTGCGCGACGGCAAGGTCGTCGCGGAGAACCTCAACATCGAGGGTCTGCGGCGCTTCAAGGACGACGTCACCGAGATTCGTGAAGGTTTCGAGGGCGGTATCAACCTCGGCAACTACAACGACATCAAGATCGACGATGTCATCGCGACCTACGAGATGCGCGAGAAGCCTCGCGTCTGATCGAGGTACACGTGACCGGGGCCGGTTGGCGGAGCGTAAATTCCGTCGATCGGCCCCGGCCGTTGCCTTTACTGTGGTGATTGCTGTTCACGGTGTTCGCACCGTTCACGACGAGGCCCCACAGGTCGGCTTGACCTGATGCCCATGTATGTAGGGACGCTGTCCTTCGACCTGCTTCTCGGCGACGTCCGCTCGCTGAAGGAGAAGCGGTCCGTCATCCGGCCGATCGTGGCCGAGCTCCACCGCAAGTTCGCGGTGAGCGTCGCCGAGGTCGACCACCACGACCTCTACCGCAGAGCCGAGATCGGCGTGGCGGTCGTGTCCGGGGACCCCGGGCACATCAAGGACGTCCTCGGACGCTGCGAGCGCTGGATGGCCTCGCGTCCCGAGGTGGACCTGCTGTCGGCGCGGCAGCGGGTGCACGGGGACGACGACTGACACTCACGTACCGAAGCGTGATGAGAAGAGAGAAGAGCACGCATGACCGACACCGCGCGGGCGCGCAAGCTGGCGGACCGCATCCGGGTCGTGGTCGCGGAGACGCTCCAGAGGCGGATCAAGGACCCGCGGCTGGGCTATGTGACGATCACGGACACCCGGGTCACCGGTGACCTGCGGGAGGCGACCGTCTTCTACACGGTCTTCGGCGACGACGAGGAGCGGGCCGCCTCGGCGGCGGCGCTGGAGAGCGCCAAGGGCGTCCTCCGCTCGGAGGTCGGACGGCAGACCGGCGTGCGCTTCACGCCCACCCTGACGTTCGTCGCCGACGCGGTCCCGGAGAACGCGCGCACGATCGAGGACCTGCTCGCCAAGGCCCGCGCGGCCGACGAGGAGGTCCGCAAGACCGCCACGGACGCCTCCTACGCCGGCGAATCCGACCCCTACCGCAAGCCTGCGGAGGACGAGGACGAGGGCGACGACGAGGGCGACGACGAGGCGGAGGACGGCGCCCGATGAAGGACGGGCTTGTCATCGTCGACAAGCCGGGCGGTATGACCTCGCACGACGTCGTGGCCCGGCTGCGCAGGCTGGCCGGGACGCGGCGCGTGGGGCACGCCGGCACGCTCGACCCCATGGCCACCGGCGTCCTCGTCATCGGCGTCGAGAAGGCCACCCGGCTGCTCGGGCACCTCGCGCTCACGCGCAAGGAGTACGAGGCGACCATCCGGCTCGGCCAGAGCACGATCACCGACGACGCGGAGGGCGAGGTCACGGCCTCGGTCCCCGCGGACGGAGTCACCCGCGAGGCCATCGACGCGGGCATCGTGCCGCTGACCGGGGACATCATGCAGGTGCCGTCGAAGGTGAGCGCGATCAAGGTCAACGGCGTCCGGTCGTACGCCCGCGTGCGCGGCGGCGAGGACTTCGAGCTTCCGGCGCGGCCGGTGACGGTGTCGGCGTTCGCGGTGCGGGACGTCCGGCACGTGCGGCACGACGGCGGTGACGTGGTCGACGTCGACGTCACCGTCGAGTGCTCGTCCGGCACGTACATCCGGGCTCTCGCCCGCGACCTGGGCGCCGGCCTCGGCGTCGGCGGCCACCTCACCGCGCTGCGGCGCACCCGTGTCGGGCCCTACGGGGCCGATCTCGCCCGCACGCTGGAGCAGCTCACGGAGGCGTTCGCGGTGCTGCCGATCGCGGAGGCCGCGGCGGCGGCGTTCCCCCGGTGGGACGTGGACGACCGCCAGGCGCGGCTGCTCGGCAACGGGGTGCGGCTGGACGCGCCCCCGTCCCTGGGGGCGGTGCCCACGGCGGTGTTCGGGCCGGAGGGGGAGTTTCTGGCGCTTGTCGAAGAGCGGGAGGGGCAGGCGAGGATTCTCGCCAATCTCCGCTGAGCCTGCGGCGCCGTTGCGGTGGGGGGCGTTCTGTGGGGCCCGGTTGCTGTGTGCGGGTCCGTTGTGGTTGCGGTTGCGGTTTCTCCCCCGCCCTCCCGCCCGATTGCCCGGCGCGGTCAGTGACCGCCTCGCGGCGTGCGTGGTGGGCCGGGGGCGGGGCCTCCGGGGCTGCACGTCCTGGACTGGGTTATTTACGTGCATGGCGGGCGGTCCATGTCCGAGCCCCGGATGCTGCACACAAATATCCCGCAGCGTCCAGAACATCCACCCTCCCCCAGCCTTCGGCCGGGGGTGCCCCCACCTCCCCCGCCCCCTCCGTATCGTGGGGCGACCAACGGCCGGTGGGGGGTGATGGGGGGCGCCCCTCCCCGCACGGTTGGGAACTGCCCCAGCAGGGGATCCTCTGGCCGCAGGCCGAGCAGGGGTGCGCGCACCCGTGGCTGGGGGCTCCTCCCGCGGGACGGCTGGCGCACCTCGCCCACGGGTGCTCGCAGGGCTTTGCCGTCACGGCGACGCCGAAGGTCGCCAGGCGGCAGATCACGGCGAGCGCCGATGTGGGGACGCACCCTGCCCTCCGGCGGGCGGCCACAACCAGGTTCAGTCTTGGGACCACACCGATCGCACCGAATCAGCCCGCCCCTGGCCGAAGGTCGAAAAGGGGCAGGAACGCGTACAAGACAACAGGCCGCTCACCTTCCGGTCCCATCCACCCCATGATCATCGCGCGAAGCCGGCGCGGGCCTCAGCCACCACCCCCAGCTACCGCTGGAGAATGGCCCCCCATGGAGCACCAGCCGGCCGTGGGCGTTCAGTGAGACGCGTGCGGCAACCCCGGACCGCTCTCTGACCCCCCCTCCGGCCGTCAGTCGCCCCGTCATACGGAGGGGGCGGGGGAGGTGGGGGCACCCCCGGCCGAAGGCTGGGGGAGGGTGGATGTTCTGGACGCTGCGGGATATTTGTGTGCAGCATCCGGGGCTCGGACATGGACCGCCCGCCATGCACGTAAATAACCCAGTCCAGGACGTGCAGCCCCGGAGGCCCCGACCCCGGCCCACCATGCACGCGCGAGGCGGTCACTGACCGCGCCGGATGGGGGTCCTCCCGGCCGAAGGCTGGGGGAGGGAGGGAGGGCGGGGGACAGCCCGCCGCAGGCGCAAACAACCCGCACACGACAACCGGGCCGCCCCGGGGCACCCGGACCGCAACGCACCCGCACACAACAACCGGGCCCCACAGAACGCACCGCGTGCACGCGGCACCCCGGACGACTTCGCGGCACAACCGTGAAGCGCGGGCCCTCCCCCCTGGCGGCCCGCGCTGCACGATCCCCCTCCCCCCGTCCCTATCCACCCCGCAAGATCGATTCACTCCAACGGGCAGGCGCTCGGAGTGAAGAGAGGGAGCGCTTGGGGGCGCTTTCGACGTGGGATCTGTTCTGTCGATCAACGGACGTCTACGGTCGAAACGGGCACTGTGGCGGGGAGGTGCGCAGATGGCGGTGCTGCCCGCCGATGTTGACACGGCGCTGGTGCGCGTTCGTGACCTGGCCGGACGGCCGCGGGGGACGGGGTTCCTCGTCGAGGCGCGGGACGGGCGCGGGACGCTCGTGACGAGCCACGAGGCCGTGGACGGCCTGGTGCGGCTCGTGCTGCACGCGCACGGGGAACAGACGACCCTCGTCGAGGCGCACGCGATCACACCGCTGCCGGAGCTGGGGCTCGCGCTCGTGGCGACGGAGGGGCTGGACGTACCGCCGTTGCCCGTGGCCGGGTTCGCGCGGAGCGCGGGGCCGGGGCGGGCGGTGCGGCTGCGCGGCGCGGCCTGGGTGGAGGCCACGATCGTGGGGACGGCGCCGGTGACGTACACCGCGACGGACCGCTTCCACCTGCTCGACGCGGCGTACGAACTCGACGGCGCGCGCGGGGACGACGAGCCGCTGCGCGCGGTCGCCTCGGGGGAGCCGGTGATCGACGCGGAGACCGGTGCCGTGCACGGTGTCGTCGTGACCGCGCTGCACGCGGGGCGGCGCGCGGGCGGATTCGCGGTGCCGCTGCGGGCGCCCGCGGAGGGCGGGGCGCTCGGGGACGCGCTGGCGCGCAACGCGGCGACCGTGCCCGTGTACGGGCCGCACCTGAACATCGCCGGGGCGCTGCAGCTGACCGCGACCTCCGTCGCATCCGCGGCCCGGCCGCGGGCCTGGCGCGAGGCCGTCGTACGCCCCGAGACGGAGGCGGAGCTGGCGCGCTTCACGGGGGAGGGGTGCGCCCCCGTGCTCGGGCTGGTGGGCGCCCCCGGCAGTGGCCGTACGACCGAGCTGGAGGCGCTGACCGCCCGGCGTGCCGCGGGCCCGGACCCGGCGCCCACAGTGTGGCTGCGGGGGGCCGAACTCCGCTCGGGGGACGCGGGTTTGAGGGAGGCCGTGGAGCGGGCGCTGGCTGCCGCGGGGCGCATCGTGCACGCCGGGACGGCGCCGGAGCGCGCACCGGCCGACGCGTCGCCCGATGCCGTCGCCCGCCTGGCGCGCGCCGCGGGGCGACCGTTGCTCGTCGTGCTGGACGCTCCCGAGGAGATGCCCCCGCTGCTCGCCCACGCACTGCCCGAGTGGACCGCGGGGACGGCGCGTTGGCTGCGGTCGGCCGGGGCGCGGCTGATCGTGGCGTGCCGTCCCGAGTACTGGGAGGAGGCCGGCGCGCTCTTCCCGCCCGGTCTGCTCCACGACGCCGGCACCCCGCCGGGTGCGCGGGCGCTGCCCGCGTGCCTCCGCCTCGGCGACCTGCCGGAGGAGCCCGCGCGGCTCGTCCGGGAGCGCCACGGACTACCCGCCGGTGCCCTCGCCGAGCAGGACGCGGCGCACCCGCTGGCGCTGCGGCTGCTGGCGGAGGTCCGGGACGCCGGCGGCGGCCTCATGGGACGGCCGGGCCGTGCGGAGGTCTTCTCGGCCCATCTGGACCTGCTGTGCCTGCGGATCGCGGGCCGCATCGCGGCCGCCACGGCCCCCGCGCGGCCGACGGAGGTACGGCGGCTGGCCGCCCGGGTCGCCGGGCAGGCGCACGAGGCGGCCCGGCGCTGCCTGGGCCCCGGGCAGGGCGAACTGGACCGGGCGTCCTTCGAGGAGCTGTTCCCGTGGCGCGCCGGCTGGGCGGCCGCGGTGCTCACGGAGGGGCTCGTGGTGCCGGCCGGCGCCGGATACCGCTTCGCTCACGAGGAGTTCGGCGACTGGCTGCAGGGCTGCCAACTCGACCTGGACGGGGCGCTGTACGCCCTCGTCCACCGCTGGTCGACCGGTGACCGGGACGGCTGTGCCGACGCCCCCGTACGGCTGCCCGCCCGGGCTGCGGCGCAGCCGCGGCACTGCGCCGTGCCGCCGGTGCCGCCCGCGCCGCCGCTCGCCCCGCCCTCCGCGCCGCGCTGCCTTCCCGTGCCGCGGCACCGCATCGGCCCGGTCGTGCAGGCGCTGCTGCTCACCGCGCGCCACTCGGGGCCGGAGACCCTCACGCGGCGGCTGCGGCAACTGGTCCTCGTGCTCGACCGCGACGCCGCCGCGACCGTCCTGCTGGACGGGGTGCCCCGGCCGCGCGGCGAGGGCGGCGACGTGGGGCGGGCCGGGGCCCGGCGCGCCGACGCGGTGTGGTGGGCCGCGCACCTGCTGGGCGAGACCCTGCTCGGGGTGCCGGACGCGACGCCCTACCGGGAGGTGCTGCGGCTGCTGGCGGAACGCGTCACCGCCCGCTCGATCGAGGCCGGGGGCTTCCACGAGGGTGCGGGGCTGGGGGAGTTCGGCCCGTGGTTCTGGCGGCGGCTGCGGCTCCCCCCGGAGGAGCGCCTGGCGCTGCTGCGGCTGCTGCTGCCCGCCGACGGCCCGCCGCGCGCAGCGGACGGCACGCGGGAGCGGTTCCTGACGGCGGCCGGCGACGTGCTGACCGGGGCGCCGCGGCCGTCGCTGCCCGCGCTGTGCGACTGGTTCACCGACGAACGGCTGCTGCAGTCCGGGCCCTGCGGCCCCCGGCCGACGGTCGCCACCGCGGCGCAGGCCCTGCTCCACACCCACCGGCGGCAGGCCGTGGACGACCTCGCCGAGGCGCTGGCCGCCACGGACCACGCCCGTGCCCGGGAACTGCTGGCGGCCCTCGCCGAGGATGAACCGTCCGCCGTGTGCCGGGCCGTCGACCGCTGGGCCCACGACGACCGGCCGGAACGGCACACCGACGCGGCCACCTACGGCCTGCTGGCCGCCCCGCACGCCGTGCTCGCCGCCGACCGCGAGCTGCTGCGCTACGCGGCCCTGGCGATCCTGGCCAGACCCGTCGACCGCGCCCTGCACGGAGCCGCGCTCGGCCTCCTGGTGCGGGATCCGGCGACCCGTTCGCTCCATCTGCGCGCCGCCCTGGACGGCTTCGCGGCGGGCGATCCACTGCTGCCGGCCGCGGCGCTCGCCGCGGCCCTGCCCACGCACCCGGAGCAGGTGCTCGCCGCCTTCCACTCCCGCCTGCGCGAACCCGGCCCCGGCGTCGCGGAGGTCCTGCGCGAGCTGGCCGAGGTGTGCACCCCGGCGCTGTCCCGCCGGGCCGCCGCCCTGGTGTGGGACCACCTCGGCCACCGCCCGGAGGACGCCCGGCACGCGGCGGCCTACCTCGACCGCCGCCTGGAGCACGGCCCGGCCGCCCGCGCGGTACTCCTTCCCCTCGTCACCGGCCTGCTGCGGGAGCATCCGCCGCAGGTGCGCAGGGTGCTGGCGTCCGTGCTGGCCGCTCCGGGCAGCCATGCCTCGCGCCCGCTGCGCCGGGAGCTGCTGGACGTCCTGCTGGACCAGGAGCGCGACCCGGACGTGCTGGACGCCCTCCTCACCGCGGCCGCCGACGGGTGCGCCCGGCGGCCGGCCCCGGCGACCCGCGACCTGGTGCACCGGGTCGGCCTCCTGCTCTGCCGTACGCCCGAGGGCGCGGCCCTCTTCGACCGGCGGCTGGTGCAGCTGGTGAGCGGGTCGCCCGGATTCGGCCGGCAGGTGCGCGGGTGGCTGGCCGCCGACGGCCTCGACGTCGCGGGCCCCGGGGCGTGGGACGCGGTCATCGGCCCCAGCGCCCGGCGCATGTGCGACCAGCTCGCCCCCGCGGAAGCGGTGGGCCTGTGACCGGCCGCGCCCGGGGCCCTGGGCGGGCCGCGGCCGGCTGCTGTGCGGGCGATGCGCCGCCGGAAGGGGCCGGGCGGGATCCGGAACGGCCCCGTCACCGGGGGCGCCGCGCCGGTGGGCTTCCCGGCATGGCAGGCTTGGACCTGCACATCGAAGAATCATCGGCGGTCGAGGAGCGGTCACTGTGCAGCGCTGGCGAGGCTTGGAGGACGTCCCCGAGGACTGGGGACGCAGCGTCGTCACCATCGGCTCGTACGACGGCGTCCACCGTGGGCACCAGCTGATCATCGGCAGGGCCGTGGAGCGCGCCCGCGAGCTGGGCGCCGCATCCGTCGTCGTCACCTTCGACCCGCACCCCAGCGAGGTCGTCCGCCCCGGCAGCCACCCGCCGCTGCTGGCGGCCCACCACCGCCGCGCCGAGCTGATGGCGGAGCTGGGCGTGGACGCGCTGCTGATCCTGCCGTTCACGACCGAGTTCTCGCAGCTCTCGCCGGGCGACTTCATCCGCACCGTGCTCGTCGACGCGCTCCACGCGCGGGCGGTCATCGAGGGCCCGAACTTCCGTTTCGGGCACAAGGCCGCCGGTGACGTGGAGTTCCTGTCCGCGATGGGGCTCAAGTACGACTACGAGGTGGACGTCGTCGACCTCTACCTGACGGGCGAGGCGGGCGGCGGCCAGCCGTTCTCCTCCACCATGACCCGCCGCCTGGTCGCCGAGGGCGACGTGGCGGGCGCGCGCGAGATCCTCGGCCGGCCGCACCGGGTCGAGGGCGTGGTCGTCCGCGGCGCCCAGCGCGGCCGCGACCTGGGCTACCCGACGGCGAACGTCGAGACGCTGCCGCACACCGCGATCCCCGCCGACGGGGTCTACGCCGGCTGGCTGCACGTGGAGGGCGAGGCCATGCCCGCGGCGATCTCCGTCGGCACCAACCCCACCTTCGACGGGACCGCCCGCACCGTCGAGGCGTACGCCATCGACCGCGTCGGGCTGGACCTGTACGGGCTGCACGTCGCCGTCGACTTCCTCGCCTACCTGCGCGGCATGGAGAAGTTCGACACGATCGACGCGCTCCTGGAGAGGATGGCCGACGACGTCAAGCGCGCCCGGGAGCTGGTCGACACCCACGACGCCACCGGGTGAGGCCGCGGCCGGAGTGCCGCCGACCGACGGGCGAGAGGGCCCGTCCCGCCACGATGGCGGGACGGGCCCTTTGCGTCACTGCTGCTGGGTCCAGCCGGGCGGGACCTGCCCCGGCGCCGGGGGCTGCTGCCCGGGCTGCGCCTCCTGCGGGGGCGGGGGCGGCTGCTGGGTCCAGCCCTGCGGCGGCGGAGGCGGCGGCGCCGGCTGCCCGTACGGCGGCTGCTGCGGCGGATAGCCGCCCTGCTGCGGGGGCATCGGCTGCTGGGGCGGGTAGGGCTGCTGCCCCTGCTGTTGCGGGTAGCCGCCCTGCTGCTGCGGCATCTGCTGCTGGGGCGGGTAGACGCCCTGCGCCTGCTGGGCGCGGACGAAGTCCTCGGCGACCAGCGACGCCAGGTGGAAGTACGCCTCCCGGGTCTTCGGCCGCATCATGTCGAGGTCGACCTCGGCGCCCGCGGCGAGGTGCTCGTCGAAGGGCACGACGAGCACGCCGCGGCAGCGGGTCTCGAAGTGCGCGACGATGTCGTCCACCTTGATCATCTTGCCGGTCTCGCGAACCCCCGAGATCACCGTGAGGCTGCGCTGCACGAGGTCGGCGTAGCCGTGCGCACCGAGCCAGTCGAGGGTCGTGCTGGCGCTGCTGGCACCGTCCACCGACGGAGTGGAGACGATGATCAGCTGGTCGGCCAGGTCGAGCACGCCGCGCATGGCGCTGTAGAGCAGACCGGTGCCGGAGTCGGTGAGGATGATCGGGTACTGCTGCCCGAGCAGGGCCACCGCACGGCGGTAGTCCTCGTCATTGAAGGTGGTGGAGACGGCCGGGTCCACGTCGTTGGCGATGATCTCCAGACCGGAGGGCGCCTGCGAGGTGAACCGCCGGATGTCCATGTAGCTGTTCAGCTGCGGGAGCGCCTGGACCAGGTCGCGGATCGTCGCGCCGGTCTCCCTGCGCACGCGGCGGCCGAGGGTGCCGGCGTCCGGGTTGGCGTCGATGGCCAGGATCTTGTCCTGGCGCTCGGACGCGAGCGTGGCCCCCAGGGCGGTGGTGGTCGTCGTCTTGCCGACGCCGCCCTTGAGGCTGATCACCGCGATCCGGTAGCAGGAGAGCACCGGGGTGCGGATCAGCTCCAGCTTGCGCTGGCGCTCCTGCTCCTCCTTCTTGGCGCCGATCTTGAAGCGCGACGGCTGGTTGTTGTTCTTGCGCGCCTTCGGCTGCTGGCGCAGCAGTCGGTCCGAGGACAGCTCCACGGCCGCGTTGTAGCCGAGCGGGGCGCCGTGCATGACGCGCTGCTGCTGCTCCGGGCCGGGGCCGCCCCAGCCGGCGGCCGTGCGCGGGTCCACGGGCGGGGTGGGCTGCTGCTGTTGGTGGGGCGGGACCGGCTGCTGGTTGTGGGGCTGGGGTTGGGGCTGCACCGGCGGCTGGGGCTGGGGCTGGGGCTGGGGTGGCTGGGGCTGGGCGTACGGGCCGGGCCCGGGCTGCGGGTAGCCGTAACCGTGCGGCGGCGCCGGGGGGTTCGCGCCGTCGGCGTAGGGCGGCATCGGCTGCTGCCCCTGCTGCGCGTACGGGCCGGGGCCGGGCGCGGGAGCCGGGGGCTGGTGCGGGCCCGGCTGCCCGTACGGCGGCATGGGCGGCTGGGGCTGCGGGGGTTGCGGCTCGGCGTGCGGGCCGGGTCCGGGCTGCGGGTAGCCGTATCCCTGCTGCGGGTACGGCGGTTGGGGCTGCGGCTGGGGAGGCTGCTGCGCGTTGGGGTCGCCCCAGGGCGCGCCCTGGTGCGGCGGCTGCGGGTAGCCGTAACCGTGCGGCGGCGGGGCCGTCTGGGGGTAGCCGTAACCGTACGGCTGCTGTGGTGCGGGCGTGCTGGGGTCGCCCCAGGGTGCGCCCTGGTGCGGCGGCTGCGGATAGCCGTACCCCTGCTGCGGCGCCTCCTGCGGGGTGGCCGGCTGGTACTCCGGCGGCAGCGGCGGCACCTGGGACTGCGGCGCCGGGGCGGGCGGCGCCGGGGTGACGGGCGGCTGGGGCTGGGCCTGCGGCTCGGACTGCTGCTCAGGGGCGGCCGCGGCCTCCGCCTCGGGCGTCCGCTCGGGTCGGGGCGGCGCGGGGTCCGGCTCCGCGGGAGTGGGCGTCGCCTCGGCCGCGACCGGTGCGGGCCCGGGATCGGCGAAGACCGCCGCCGCGGCGGCCTCGCGGGCGGTGTCGGGGGCCACCGGCGCCGGCGTTGGTGCGGGCGGCTGCTGGGGGCGCTGCGGTTCCTGCGGCGACGCCGCCTCGGCCGCGGCCGACACCGCAGGCGCCACCGGCGGACCGACCGGGGGACCGACGGGCGGGTTCACCGGAGCGGCGACCGGGGGAGCGACGGGCGGCGGCGGGCTCACCGCGGGGCCCGGGGCCGGGGGAGGCGGCGTGCCCCCTCCCGCTTGCTGCGTGTACCAGGACGGCGGCGCGTAGTCGATCTGGAACTCGCCCGTGAGGTCCGCGTCGGACTGATCCCCGTCCGGGACGGCCCCGCCCGTGCGGATGTCGTCCTGATCGCTGCTCACTGTGCCTCCTGGTCAACTGATGTACGCGCCCGGTCGTCGGAGCGGACGCGATTCCCCCGTCTCCGAGTTCCACGGCACGGCCGCGGGAACTCCGGAAGAGCCTAATCACCCGGCCCGCGGGTAGGGCAAGCGCCGCAGGCATCACGGCGGGCACGCCGTCGTCATGCCCCATTTGCCCCGCACGGGGGCAGAGCTGTCGGCGAGTTGACGCGACCGCTGCGGATCCAGGGACCCCTGTGCCCCATGCCCCGTGCCGCGGCCCGGAAACCGCCGCGGCACGAGAGCGTCCCGAACGCCCCGACGGGTCGCCCCGGGATCAGTCCACGCGCCGGGCCGGGCCGAGCAGGCCGGACTCCGCGTCGGTGGGCTGCGTCATGACGAACTGCCGGTGCTTGCGCGTGCACCACATCGTCACGTTGTCGCCGAGCGTCGGCAACGCGGTCACGTCGGCCTCCGAGAGCCCCATGATCTGGCCGATGACCTCGGCCTCCTGGGGCGAGACCCGCTGCAGCCCGACCACGTCGGCGCCGGCGAGCAACCGTGGGGCCGACGGCCCGAGGTACGGCAGCAGCGTCATGACCGACTGCCAGGACTGCGCCGCCACCCGGCTGCGCGGCGGACGGGCGCCGCAGTCACGGACGATGACCACGGGGCTGTGCACCGAGGGGCCCTGCGGGGCGATCCGCCCCACCTCGTGCACCGTCACGCACTGCTGGCCGCCGCCCGCCGCCTGCGCCATCGGCGCCCACGACTGGGGACGGGCGGTCTCCACCGCGACCCGTGCGCCCGTCGCGGCCGCGCGCAGCGCCAGCACCTGCGCCAGCCACATGCTGCCGACCAGCACCACGTCGAGCCGGGCCGGGCGGCTCAGCGCCAGCACGGCGGGCCCGCCGGCGGCGTCGATCCCGATGACGACACCGTCGTCACCGATCGGCAGGGACAGCCCGGCGAGTTGCCCGGCAGACAGGGTGTGCCGGTCGCGGCGCGGTCCGAGCAGCCCGAACGCGGCACGCAGCGTGCGCCGTCCGGCACCGGCGAGCGAGGAGCCGCGCGGGTCGGATCCCTGCGGCAGGTGCGAGGGGCGCGGTTCGGCGCCGGCGGGGAAGCCGGAGCCCGTACCGGGGCGCTGTCCGCCGAAGGCGGGAACGGTCGGAGCCGACATCAGCGGGTACCTCCCAGGGGCAGCGTGGCGAGGATGCCGGGTATCTGCTCGCGGTCCAGCCGCACCAGGCTCAGCCGGGACGCGTGCGCGTTGTCCTCCAACTGACGTCGCGCCTCGACCAGTTCGTTCTCACTGCGGCCGGTCAGCCGTACGTACCCCGACAACAGCGCGGCCCGGCCGCCACCTGGTGACAGGACCAGCGAGAAGGTGCTGGCCAGCGCGGGGGAGGAGGTCAGCAGGCCGACCAGGTCGGGCAGCGCGGTGGCGCCGGAGCCCAACTGCGGCCAGCGGCCGACCCAGTAGGTGGAGTGCCAGCGGTCGTCGCACCGCCACGCCCGCGCGCTCTCCGAGGTGCGGCGCGCCTGGCGGCTGCCGTCGAGGGCGGCGCCGCCCGTCGTGGCGAGCGGGTTCACACAACTCGACGTCGCCACGGCGGCGACGATCTCGGGCTCGGACAGCACACGGGCCTCGAGGCCGGTGCCCACCAGCCGGCTCACCAGGTGGTCGGCGGCCCGCAGCAGGGCGCGCCGCGCCCCGGCCATGCCGCCGCCCCGCGCCTGGACCGCCTCCGGGCACAGTTCGGGGTCGAGCTTGATCGCGATCCAGGTGAGCCGCAGCCCCGGCGTCCGGTTCTGCGCCTGCAGCGGCGCGTAGGAGCGCGCGGCCACCGCCTGCGGGGGCAGGTGCGGGGCGGGAGCGGGCTGGGTGTGCTGGACGACCTGCACCGACGCGAGCCGGATGTCGTCCACCGTCAGCAGGCCGTTCAGCAGGTCCAGGGGGAGCGAGCGGACGCCGCGGGCCGGACGCAGCGGCTCGTCGACCGCCTGCACCTGGACGACCGCGGTCAGGAAGGTGCCGTCGCCGACCATGCCGATCTCGCGCTGCTCGCGCTCGTCGGTGTACCCGTAGGTGCGCAGCGCCGGATCGCACTCCACGGCCGGCACAAAACCGGGGTCGGTCCCCTGCGGGACGCCGACGGCGTTGCGTCGCTGACGGGCCTTCAGCGCCCGGGCGGCGGACATCCACTCCGGCATCGGGCGGCCGCGCCGGCGCAGCAGGCCGAACAGCAGGAGCGGCACGGCGATGACCGCGGCCACGACCGGCCCGACCACCTCGTGGATCAGCCAGCCGCCCAGCAGCAGTGCGAGTGCCAGCTCGATCAGTACGAGCTGCTGCACCCGCACCGGGCCTATGCTCCCGGGCCTGCGGGTCATCACCGGCGCCGCGGCCCCCGCCCGCGCCGCGGGGGCGCCGCCCGGGGCGTCCGCGGGTGGTCCGGTGTGCTGCTGCGATGGCTCGTCGCCCGGACTGCGCCGGGAACTGGTCGCGGTGGTCATCCCCCGTACAACCCTTCTGCTACTGCCGGTACCTGTGCCGCGCGGGCGGCGTCCCGCGCCGGCCGGCGCTCGCTCGCGTCCGCTCGCCCGGCCGGCGCGGGACGCTCGGGGTGCCGCTGGCGGGCCGATCGCGCTACCCCGTACCGTACGGTGCGATCGTCACACGGCATAGTAGGGGTCCCCCTCGCCGCAGCCGTCACCGCAGCGGACGGACGGGTCCGGGGAGCGCCACGACAAGCAGCGACATACGGGGAGTTGACGCAGGGATGGCGACACGTCGGGATGAGCTGAACGCCTACTCGTTCGCGCGCAGGCGCACGGTGGCCGCGTTCCTCCAGCCCTCCCCGCACGGTTCGGAGGAGGCCGCGCCGCGTCCGCTGAAGACCGTCGCCCCGAGCCTCGTCGTGGGCCTGCTGGTCGTCGTGGGCTTCGGATTCTGGGGCATATTGAAGCCGGCCGCGCCCAAGGGCTGGGACACCCCCGCCCAGAAGGTCATCGTCGGCGACGAGTCCACCACGCGTTACGTCGTGCTGAAGACCAACGGCGAGGCCCAGCTGCATCCCGTCCTCAACCTCGCCTCGGCCCGACTGCTGCTCGACCCCGAGAAGTTCGAGGTCATCAAGGTCAAGGAGTCGGTGCTCGACAACAGCGGAATGACGCTGGGCACCACCATCGGCATCCCCTACGCCCCGGACCGGCTGCCCGGCCAGGCCGACGCGGGCAGGCCCAAGACGTGGGCGCTGTGCGAGACCCCGGGTGGCGGCACGGACCGTTCGGCGCAGCGGGCGGTCCTCGTCGTCAACCAGCAGAAGCCCAAGGAGGCGGCCCTCGTCGGGGGCGGGAACCGGCTCCGCGACGACGAGGCCATGTACATCGAGGTGCCGGGCGGCGCCCAGTACCTGGTGACGGACCGGGGCTTCACCTACCTGCTCGGCGGCCCCGGCTGGAAGCAGCAGCCGGACTTGGTCAACACCCTGCGCCAGGTCATCTTCGGTGCCTCCGCCCAGCCCCAGAAGGTCGATGCCGACTTCCTGTCGACCCTCAACAACGTGCCGGGCGCGGGCATCTCCTTCCCGACGGTCGACGGCATGGGTGAGGCGTCCACCGCCCCGGGCCTGAGCCCCGAGCACGCCAAGGTCGGCCTGGTGCTGAAGGCCAACAACGACCAGTACGTGGTGCAGCGGGACCGGGTCGTCCGCGTCACCGACTTCATGGCGAAGCTGCTGCTGAACAGCACTCAGGCGAGGTCCCTGTACGACGGGTCGCCGGAGGCGGTCTCCGTCAACGTGGGCGAAGTCACCTCGGCCCGGGCGAGCGAGACCTTCATGGACGAGCTCGGCTGGCCCGAGAAGGCGGTCACGCAGGCCAACACCCAGGACGAGAAGGACGGCCGCAGGGTCGCCTGCAGCGTGTACAGCGGTGTCGACGACAAGCTCACCAAGATGCCGGCGATGACCATGTGGGCAGGGAAGAAGTTCCCCCGGGACGTGGCGCAGAGCGGTACGAACACCTACGTCTCGCCAGGTAGCGGTACCTTCTACAAGGCGTACGACGGTACCGACAAGCGCATCGGGTCCATCTTCCTGGTCACCGACACCGGCCTGCGCTACTCGGTGCCGACGACCGGCGACAGCGACAGCGGCGGCGCCGCGAAGCAGGACGACGAGGTCGGCGTCGTGCAGACCAAGCTCGGCTACGCGAAGAACTCCCCGGTGCCGGTACCGCGGATCTGGTCGGACCTTCTCGCGAGCGGGCCGACGCTCGACGTGAACGCGGCGAAGCAGGCTCAGGGCTCCTGAACTGGCATTTCCGCGGACGTTCACGGGTATTGATTGAGTATTGGACAATCCATTGGCCAAGCCACCAACACCCGTGGCACCGTGAGGGTTTGGTGATGAAGGTCAGGATCCCGATACGGAACCGGGTATCTGTTCGCCTTGTCACTGCTATTGGCTAGAGTTGAAGAGCGGCGACATCTTCCGGTGTACGTCGAATCCGATCTTCTACGTCTCATGGGGGACGCGACACATGGCTGGACAGCAGTTCACCATGACCGAGGAGGAGATGGTTGCGTTCAGCAACCGCATCTCCACGGTCAACTCCTCGATCCAGGGCGAGATCCGCCGCCTCCAGACCGTGATCGACACGATCACCTCCGGGTGGAAGGGCTCCGCCGCCACGGCGTACAACAACCTGCAGTCGCAGGTGAACCAGGACGCCAACAAGATCAACCAGATCCTGGGCGACATCAAGGAAGCCGTGGACGCGAGCACCAAGAACTACTCCGCCTCGGAAGAGGAGCAGCGCGCGTCCATCCAGGGCATCTCGGCGCAGGGTGGCAACCCGTTCGGATGACCGTCCGCGCGCGGTGACCTGACGCCGCGCCGGCCGGATCACGCGTCCGAATCCAACATCTGAGGAGACATCACATGTCCGGGCAGATCCTGGTCAATTTCCAGACCATCTCCCAGGCCGCGACCGACGTGCGGACGACGGCCAACAACATCAAGCGCCAGCTGGACGACCTCGAGGCCGGCGTGAAGAAGATCGCGACGACGTGGGAGGGCTCCGCGCAGGAGGCCTACCGCGCCAAGCAGACCGAGTGGGACCAGCGCGCCGCGTCCATGCACCAGACGCTGGAGGCCATCGCCCGTGCCCTCGACACGGCCGCGCAGAACTACCAGGCCACCGAGAACAAGAACCGGCAGATCTGGGGCTGACTGCGCGCCTGGCCGCGTAGTACGTGATGAGGGCGGGCGTGTACGGAAGACGTACGTGCTCGCCCTCGTCGGCGGTTTGACCACGAACCGCACACAACGGGAGGACGGAACACCAGTGGGATCGCACGCCGTGAGGCGCTCCGCCGCAATCGCCGCAGCAGCGGCGCTCGCCGCCTTCGGCCTGCCGGCCACCGGTGTCGCCCATGCATCGGCCGTCGGTGACGTACGCACGGCCCTCGCCGACGACGGCGACACCGAGCGCTTCCAGATCGACGACACCCAGTGCTCGTTCCCGTCCGACGTGATCAAGGGCAGGCCCTGGTCCCTGCAGCGCATCGTCCTCGACCAGTTGTGGAAGGACACCCAGGGTCTCGGGGTGGTCGTCGCCGTCATCGACACGGGCGTCGACAAGAGCAACAGGCAGCTCGCCACCGCCATCAAGTTCGGCGGCGGCAAGGACCTGATCGACGGCAAGAAGGGCGACGGCACCAAGGACCCGGTCGGCCACGGCACCAAGGTCGCCGGCATCATCGCCGCCCGGCCCGCCAAGGACACCGGCTTCGTCGGCATCGCCCCGCGCGCGTCGATCCTCGCCATCCGCCAGAACGACAACCAGGGCGGCGGTACGGTCAGGACCATGGTCGAGGCGATCAAGCACGCTGCGGACGAGGGTGCCAAGGTCATCAACATCTCGCAGGACACCGCCACGGCGATGCCGCCCGACTCGGCGCTGGAGCAGGCCGTCGAGTACGCCAAGGACCGCGACGCCCTGATCGTCGCCTCCGCCGGCAACGACGGCGCGAGCGGCGAGGTCAAGCTGACCTACCCCGCCTCCTACGACGGCGTCCTCGCGGTCGGCGCCTCCGACCGCGACAACGCCCGCGCCAACTTCTCGCAGCCCGGCCCCTTCGTGGGCGTCGCCGCCCCCGGCGTGGACATGGTCTCCACCGTCCCCTTCGGCGGTCACTGCATCGACCAGGGCACCAGCTTCTCCGCGCCGTACGTCGCCGGCGTCGCCGCCCTCATCCGGGCCAAGCACCCCGACTGGACGTACCGCCAGGTCATCACCCAGATCGAGCAGACCGCGGACCGCGGCAAGCCGGGCCGCGACGACTTCGTCGGCTGGGGCGTCATCGACCCCGTGGCCGCCGTCAACGACGACGCCACCACCCCGAAGGACGCCCCGACGCCGGACCCCGTGGTCAACGCCGGGGCCCACGAGAAGATCGAGGCGGCGACCGTCATCCTTGGCGAGAGCCCCCAGGAACGCACCGAGCGCTACGCCGTCTACACGGTCGGCGGCGCCGCCGGCGGTGTCGCGCTGCTGGTGGGTGGCGGCGTGGTGCTGGGCGACTGGCGTCGCAAGCGAGGGATCACCACATGAGTAGGAACGGGGAAGCGACACGATGAGTGACCAGTACAAGGTCGATCTGAGTGAGCTTGAGGACACGATCACCAAGCTCAACGGCGTCATCAGCCAACTGGGCGTGGCCAACGTCTCTGCCAAGAACGACACTTACCTCCCTCCCGGTGCGCTCGGCGCCGGATTCGACGAGGCCGAGAAGCTGACGCGTGCGCACGAGGACATGAAGACGCACATCGAGGCGGTCGTCACCTACATCCACGATGTCATGAACGATTTCGGCGGCAAGACGAAGAAGGTCCACGGCCACTATTCGGACGCCGAATACGACGCGCAGGGCGGCATGTCCGGATCCGGTCAGTGAGCGGGACCACGGGCGTGGACGGGACCGCAGCAGTGAGGGCAGTGAGGAACGTCGTGCCGGTCGCCAAGGGGGTAACGCACCATGACTGACAACGAGGGGACGTACTACGAGTACAACGCCCCGACCCAGTGCTACGCCGGTGAGCACACCACCGACTTCGCCGGCAGTAAGAACATGGACCAGATGAAGGGCATGCTCGCCAACGCCGACCATGCCGAGGTCGAGTCCTGCGCCAAGGGCTGGATGCAGGTGCACGATCAGCTGGTCGTGGGTTCGGGCAGTGCCAAGTCGGTGTTCGACGCGGCGGTCGAGCACATCACCCAGCACTGGGACGGTGCGGCCGCCGAGGGCTTCAAGGCCCAGGCGAAGGTCATCACCAAGATGATCAGCGACTGCTCGACATACGCGCGGTACACGTCGCAGGCGATGACCAACGCGGCATCGGTACTGAAGACGATCAAGCCGCAGGTCGACGCGATGGAGAAGCCGGGCACCATGTCCAGCTTCGGAGATGCCCTCGGCGACGGGTTCGACCGCAGCGACGCGCAGCTTCACTCCGACCTCGGCAACGGGATGGGCACGCAGTCCGCGCTCGACAAGAACCGCGGCTCGCTGTCGGCGGGCAAGGAAGCACAGCTCGAGATGGCTGTGAAGATGGAGCAGCTCGGCGCGGGCTACAACGCGCAGTCCATGACGATGGGGTCGTGGACGAAGAAGCCGATGCCCAAGCGTTACGACGAGAGGGACGACTACCCGGGAGACCCGGGCGGCGTCGCGCCCGTACCCATGCCGATCCCCTCCGAGGTCGGCAGTCCCCGACCCGGCGACCCCAGCCGAGGCAGGACGGGGGGCACCACCGGCACCCTCACACCGTCGCGCGAGGTGAAGTCGCCCCGTGAATCCGGCATCACCGGCGGTGTACAGAAGCCGGTGGCCAGTACCAAGCCGCAGGTGGGTACGGCGATCGACGGCATCGCCGGAGGCGCGACCGGCGCCGGCGGGTACGCCGGCGGGACCGCGGGCGTCGGAGGCGGAGTCGGCGGAGCGGGTGGCGCGGGTGCCGGTGGCTCGGCCGGCGCAGGCGCGGGTGTTCCGGGCGCTCTGGGCGGTCTCGGTGGACGTGGCGGCACGGCGGGTGGTGCGGGTGCAGCTGGTGCCGGTCGCGGTGGCTCCGCGGGCCGCGGCGGTATGCCCGGCGCCGGTGGCGCGGGTGCGGGTGCGGGCGGCAGGGGTGGCGCGGCCGCCGGGCGAGGCGGCAGTCTCGCCCGACGTGGCGGCGGCGTCGTCGGTGCCGCCAAGGGCAGCGGTTCGGGCACCCGCGGTACGCCGGGCGGTTCGGGCCTGCACAGGAGCCGTGGCGCGGCGGGTGCCGGCAGCGGCGGCAACGCCGGCAGGGGCGCGAACCGCATGATGGGGCGCGGCCAGACCGACCGTACGGAAGAGGAAGAGCGGCGCGAGGGCGAGCGTCCCGACTACCTGGTCGAGGACGAGGAGACCTGGACGCCCGAGCGCAACAACGCTCCTCGGGTCATCGAGTAGCGGCAACGCGGGAGCATGTAGAACAGTGTGGGGGCTCGGCCGGCGAAGCCGTGGCCCCCACAGTGCCTGAGAGAGGACAAAGGATGGCCTTCACACGGACGCTGCGCTCAGTGGGCGGCCTTGTGCTCGCGGGTGCGCTGGCCTTCGCCGCTGCACCGGCCGCTTCGGCGGACCAGACGAGAGAAGACCAGTGGCCGCTGGAGGCCTTCGACGCCGCATCCATCTGGAAGATCTCCAAGGGCAAGGGCGTCACCGTCGCCGTCATCGACTCCGGTGTCAACGCCGGTCACGTCGACCTCAAGGGCAACGTGGTCGAGGGGAAGGACTTCATCGACGGTGGCTCCACCGCTCCTGAGGCCGGCGACGATCACGGCACCGCGATGGCGTCGATCATCGCGGCCCATGGTCATGGGCCGGGAGGGGCCGACGGCGTCATGGGGCTCGCTCCGGATGCCAAGATCCTCGACATTCGCGACGACGGACACCACGACGACGGATTTGCCGAGTCGATCCGGTATGCCGTTGACCACGGGGCCTCCGTCATCAATGTCTCGTCCGGAGGAGCGGTCAAGGTCGACGCGGAGGCGGAAGCCGTCGCCTACGCGCTCAAGAAGAACGTCGTCGTGGTTGCGGCCTCGGGCAACGAGGGTTCCGAGGTGAGTTACCCGGCGGGACACCCCGGGGCCATCGCGGTGGGGGCGGTGAAGAACAACACCGAAATCTGGGAGGGGTCCAACCATGGTCCCCAGTTGTTGCTCTCGGGCCCTGGAACATTCATCGTGAGCGCTGGCGGCAAGGACAACGCGGCCTATCGCTCCGGCACCGGAACTTCGGACGCGAGCGCGTTCGTGGCCGCGGCGGCGGCCCTCCTCCGGGCCGAGTTCCCGAACCTGACCGCGGGGCAGATCGTCCACCGCCTGACCAAGTCCGCCGGTCTCCCCCCGTCGGAGAAAGGTGTCTCCCTTCCGGACGAGCACTATGGCTACGGCTTCATCCAGCCGCTTGCCGCCCTCACCCGGGACATCTCCGCCGGGCCCACCTACGGACCCCTCAAGGTCCCGGAGTCGCTGCAGGCCGGGCAGAGCGGTGACGGCCAGGGCACCACGGACAACCCCTCCGCCTCCGCCCCCAACACCACCGGCGGCGGCATGAGCGACGACGATCAGGCGGCGGCCGACCGCAAGCAGGTCATCGCGCTCAGCGTGATCGGCCTGGTGGGTCTGCTGGTGCTCGCGCTCGTCGTCTTGCTGATCGTGAAGCTGGCGCGCCGCAACAAGGGCAACAACGGTGGCGGCGGCCCCGGCGGGCCCGGGACGCCTGCGGGATGGGGCGGCAACGGGCAGCCGCAGTACGGGCAGCCGCCGTACCAGCAGCAGTATCCGGGCCAGGACGGCAATCCGTACCAGCAGCAGCCGCAGCGCCCGGGGCAGTGGTCGAACCAGTAGCCGGGGCCTGAAAGCCACCCTTCCAACGGCAGCTGCGGGGCGACGTCTTGCTGCCCTTAACGCTGGCTGTGGAGGGAACAAGCGGGGCGATCGACACGGCGGAAGGATTGGACGTCTGGGAGGTCGTCTGCGAGATGCCGGCGGCGCTGCGCGTCCGCAGAGGGGGCGAGAGCGAGGAACAGGCGTCCACCCTGCAGGCGGGGAAGGTCGCTCTGGGGCGGTGTGTGGTTCGCGGGCGACGACCTGCTCGGCGGCGCGGCCCGTCGTGCCGGGCTCGCGACCCCGGCACGTCGTGTAGCCCCGACCGGGACGGACCGGCAGCGGAGCGCCGGGAAGCCGGGGCGCAGCGGCCCCGACCCCCGACCGGCCCATTCCCCGGCCCTGTTCAACGCCTCCGACCGCTGAACCGCGGGCCGTGCGAACGGACCCCCGCGGCCGTCAGGAGAGCTTCGCCGGGCCGCCGCAGCCGTGACGGGCGGCCGACTGCTCGGCGAAGCGTTGCAGATCGGCCCGCTCGGGCCCGGTGAGCGGGTTCGACGTGAAGTGCCGGTCGCTCCCGTCGACCGGCGACGCGTGGAAGTAGCCGACGCCCAGGGCTCCCGGGCAGGTGGCCGAGGTCCACACCGACGTACCGTCGACTCCCGAAGGCTTGTCGTGCCCCCCGTACGCGCCGTTCATGACGGCTTGGGAGTTGTCGTTGAAGGGGCCGTACGCGGCGGTCAGTTGCAGGTGCCCGGCGAGCACGCACTCCTCCACCGGCGCGGCCTCCGCGGGTGTCTCGCGTACCTCGGTCGCGGAGGTCAGCCCCTTGCAGGTGCCCTTGGCCTCGGCGGCCGGCACGGTGGTGGCGGCGGCCTCCGGGGCGGTCAGCCTGTCCGCGTCCCCCGGCTTCGCCGCGCACCCGGTGCTCTCCGCGGCGCGCTGTGCCGTCGCCGTCACGGTGCGGGCGAGGGCGAGGCGCACGTCGTCGGTGACCTCGGTACCGGAGGGCGACGTGGCGGTCACCAGGATCCCGGCTCCCTTCTCGGGCGCCCAGTTCCTGCAGTCGAGGACTACGGACGCGGTGGCATCTCTGTTTCCGGTGACCATGAAGCCCTGCCATCCCCCGTCCAGGGGGACGGGCAGAACCTGCTCCTCACGATGGAACGTGTAGGCGCCGTAGGCGTTGTGCGCGCCCGACGTGGTCTCGATGGATATCTCGGCGCCGCCCACGTCGCAGCGCACGGCGAGACCCGCGGGCTCGTTCACGTCGTCGGACACGTCGAACTGCCGGCTGTCGACGTCGAAGCCCCCGCCGATCAGGCTCATCCGGGACTTCCCTGTGAGGTCCAGCACCGGGTCGACCGGCAGCATCCCGCCGCACGCCCGGCCCGCCTCCGCTGCCGGGTACTGCAGCTGGAATCCGTAGTACCCCGCGCCGAGTGCGGCGAGGACCACCGCGGAGACGATCAGCCGACGCCTGCCGTTCTTCCGGAGCCGCGTCCGGTCTTCCCACTTCATGTGCCGTCATCCCTGTGTCGCGATGTCCGAGGCCGATCCCGTGCGTATGCCAGGGGTCAGCCCTGCCCGGTGCCCCTCTTGTCCTGCCCGTAGCCGTCCAGGTTGCTGTCGGCGGAGTGGAAGCCCACCTCGACCTCGTTGGCCAGGATGTTCTGGTAGTCGGCGACGTGGCCTTGTCCCTGGGCCTCCGCGGAGTTCCGGTAGGCGTCCTGGAGGACCGCGGTGGTGGAGTACTTCGCGTCCTCCCAGTCGGTGCCGCTGGAGTACACCGCGTTGCCCATGGTGTCCTGTTCGGCTCCGCTGACGATCTGGTTGATCAGGTCCCCGGTGACGGTGGTCGCCACGCCGCCGACGCCCGCGCCGACGGCGGGTGTGGCGATGAAGGACGTGCCGACACCGATTCCGGTGCCCACGATCCCGGACGCGTAGCTGCCGGCCCTTCCCATGGCGTCGTTGTAGGCCTTGTCGGCCTCCACGGCGTCGCCGATGTCCGACTCGCGCCTGCCGATCGCGACGCTCCCCTGGACCTCGCCGGACGACCTGGCGATCTCCCGCAGCGCGGTGTCGGTGGACCCGTCGAACGCCTCGGGGTGCTGCAGGTGGTAGTCGATGAGGTTGGAGGTGTACGCGCTCTCGGCCAGGTTGATCGCCGCGTAGCCGTCCGGGTCCTTTCCGACGGTCATGAGGAAGCGGGCGGTGTCCTGCTCGCTCAGGTTCGCCGCGGTCCCCTCGATCGGATAGAACTGCTCCCTGTTCCCCGAGCGGTCGTTCGTCAGGGACTGGTGGATGTCCGGCATGTACTCGCCCGCCATCCGGCCCAGGCTGTCCTGCATCCCGTCGTGGGCGAGCTCCGAGTCCTGGGAGACGGAGTGGACGACCTCCTCCATGAGGCGGGCCTGCTTCTCGTTGTGCGCCGGGGTGTCCGCCGACGGGTTGGTGTCGTACGGGTGCCCCGTCGTCGCCGACTCCAGGGCGTGCCCCAGGTTGTTGTAGCCGCTGGGGTTCTTCGAGTCGCCGGTGAAGCCCGCGCCTTCCGGCCAGTGGCGGTCCTTCATCAGGTAGTCGAGGTGGTCGACCTTCTCGCCGTTGACCTCCGACTCGGAGGAGAGGAACTCGGTGGAGGCCGCCGGGTTGTGACCGAGGGCGTCCATGAAGCCCGTCATGGGGTCGAGCGCGCCGATGTTCGCCGGCCCCAGGGAACGGGTCATGTTGCCGGTCCAGTAGGCGTCCGGGTTCTGGCCGCCGTTGGTGCCGTTCGTCTCGGCGGTGATGAGGTCGTTGCCGTAGGCCTGGAGGAAGTCCTTGTCCCACTTCCCGTGGCTCATCAGGCTGCTGGTCAGCTGGTAGCCGCTGAGGCCGTAGGGGGTCTCGGTGGGGTTGGCGTTGAAATCGCGGCGGCCGGCCCCGAGCAGGTCGTCCTGGAACTTGGTGACGGCCGGGTCGCGGTGGCCGGCGCGGTCGTCGGAGGTGGTGGCCGTTCCGATGGTGGTGCCCAGGTTCCCCTGGATGTCCTTGAGCCGGGCGAGTTCGCTCTTGGACAGGTGCGTCCCCGCGGGCGGGGTGACGATCTCGTTGTACTTGGCGAGCATGTTCTCGCCGCCGGTCCTCACCGCGAACTGCCGGGAGAACTCGGGGTCGTTCTTGTTCGCCGAGAGGAGCAGGTCGAGTTTGGTGAGCTCGGCGTCGGACAGCCGCCCCTTCTTCGTCATCAGCGCGGCCGCCTGGTCGGCCTCGACGGCGTCGAGGCTGGTGTAGACGCTGGTGTTGAACGACCGGCTGTCGCCGTTGGCGTCGCGCTCCAGGGCGGCGCTCGCGGCCTCGTCGGCGGCGGTGGCCAGTTCGAGCACGCGCGTCAGGCGTGAGGAGAGCGAGTCCAGCTTGCCCTTGCGCTCGCTGGCGAAGCCCGGGGCGGCGGAGGCGGTCGGGCTGTCCCAGCGGGAGTCGACGTCCTTGATCGCGCCGTCCTCGGAGACGTGGAAGCTGTCGGCCCGGGCTTCGTCGAGCAGGGTGTGGAGCTGCTTCTGGTACGCGGCGAACTCGGTGTGGGCGTCCTTGAGCAGCTTGGCGACGCGGTCGGCCTCGGTGGCGGCGTTCTCGTACTCCGTGCGGGCGCTTTCCATGGTGGCGAAGGCCGCGGTCGCGGCGTCGCCCTCCCAGTGGCCCTTGAGGTGGTTGGTCACACGCTGCTCGAACTCGCGCTGCAGCGCCTCGTACTTGGCCGGCAGTGCGCCCCACGAGGCGGCGGCGTCGGCCAGCGGGCCGAGGTCGGCCTTGTCGAGGTAGGGGATGGACACCATGGGTACATCAGCTCCTGTCCGTCCGTCGGGGGACGGTCGTCCGGTCCGGGTGGGTCTTCCTGCCGGGGGCGATCCTCCGTGTCGTCCGGGGGCCCCGCGTTCCCGCTCAGCCGAAGGGGGTGTGGATCGAGGCCTGCCGGGCCTGTTCCTCCTGCTCGGCCCGGGTGTAGTGACCGGAGCTGGTGTGGAGCTTGTCGCTGATGTCCTGCAGCATGCGCTTGAGGTTGAGGACCTGGTCGCCCCAGCGGAGGTCCATCGTCATCAGGGAGCCCGCGGTGGCCCACGAGCCCCCCTCGGGCGGTCCCGGAGCGGTGTGCCTGTTGAGGCCCGTGACGGCGCCGAGGGTGTCCTCGTCGGCCTTGTTGTCGACGTTCTCGGTGTCACCGCGCAGTTCGACCAGCGCGTTGGCCGCGCCGTCCAGGCGCTGCGTGTCGACCTCGGCCGTTCCGGCGGACGTCCCGCCGCCGCCCGGGTCGGCGGGCACGGAGTTCAGCCTCATCCGTGCGGCCCCGCCGCCCTGTGAACCGTCGAAGGGAGTGCTCATCCCTTTGTCCCATCCCCGTTGACTGCGATCGCGGCACGCCCGACGTGACGCGGCCGGCGCAGCCTCCGGAGCCCGGTGCCGTGCGACCGCCCAAGCGAGGACATGTCAATGGCACACGAACATACCGGATCGCCTCCCGGGCGCACCCTGCCCCCTCGCCCGCCAGGGCGCCCGCGCACCGCGCCCGCGGCAGGGGACGTAGAGATCCTGAGGGAAGCCTCCGGGCGGGGGTGAAGCCTCACATGGGGAGCGGTAGCCTCGGTGGGTCGGCTGAAACCACCGCCCCTGGTGCTGAGGTACGGCGGGCGGTCCACGCGGGGGACACACATTGGGTGACCACTTCAAGGTCGAGGTCCAGGACCTCGACCGGCTGCTGAAGCAGTTGCACGACAGCCAGGACGACATGCGCAAGGCGCTGGGCGCGCTGAAGGACGTGGGTCCGAAGAGTACCGGCAGCGAGGCGCTGGACAACGCCTGCGACGAGTTCCACGACAGCTGGGACAACGCCATCGGGAAGATAGCCGACGGCACGGCGCAGATCGAGGAGAAGCTCAGGGCCACCAAGAGCAACTACGAGGCCACCGAGCAGGCGATCCGCGACGCCATGACGCAGGGCGCGGCGCCGAAGCCCACCCCGTCCCCCTCCCCGCAGGAGCGGCCCACGGCGGGTGCGCGGTGACGGCGGCGGAGTACCCCTCCATAGGCTTCGACCCGGCACCGGGGAAGCTGGGGAGCGTCGAGGACCTCAACTCCAAGCTGTCGCGGGCCGCGACGGGCCTGGACAACGCCTACACCACGCTCACCGGGATCACCAAGGGCGGCAAGACCTGGGAGGGCGAGGCGGCGAGCGCCTTCGCCGAGAAGGTCGGCGACCTGCCGCGCTACGTGGGCGACAGCCGGGACGCGCTGCGCGAGGCCTCGCTCCAGCTGTCGTCGTGGCGCTCGAAACTGGCGGACTACCAGCAGAAGGCCCGGGAGTACGAGGCGCAGGCCAAGACGGCCAAGGAGCGGGAGAAGACAGGGCAGGGCGCCTACGACCGCGCGGCGTCCGCCTACAACCAGGCGGCCGCGGACCCGGCGCTGCGCCTGGCCGGCCAGTACTACGCGACGCAGAGCGAACTCGCCGACGCCCAGGCGCGGATCGACGCGGCGTCGAACCGGCTGAACCAGGCGGGCAGGGACCTCGACTCCGCGGGCAAGCAGCTGGAGCGGGCGCAGCAGGAGCTCGAGGACATCATCAAGCGTGCCGAGGAGCTGCTGGAGCACCACCAGTCCGACGCCCGGGGCATCGCGGACCGGCTGCGCAAGGCGAACGACAAGGCGCCCGACGCCGGGTTCTTCGAGGGGCTGGCGGACGCGTTCACCAAGCTGGGGCACAGCATCCAGAACTGGTGCGTCAAGCACGCCGATCTGCTGAAGAAGATCGGGGACATCCTCAGCGCGGTCTCCGGCGTGCTGGCCGTGGCGTCGCTGCTGACGATGTGGTGCCCACCGCTGTCCGGTGCGCTCGCGCTGGCCGGCGGCGTCACGGCGCTCGGCGCGCTCGGTGCGCACGGTGCCGCCAAGCTCGGCGGCGCCGACGTGAGCTGGACGAGCCTGGGCATGGACGCGCTCGCGGCGGTCCCGGGCGGCAAGTTCCTCGCCATCGGGGCGACCGGCAAGGTCGGCAAGGCCTTCAACGCGGTGAAGGCGGACGCCGCCATCACCGGCGGCCTGAAGTTCACCCTCACCGGAAAGCTGCCGGTCCAGGGCGCGTCGAAGCTGGCGAACATCATGAAGGAGAGCAGCGCGCTCTCCTTCGCCAGGACGCCTCTGAGCAAGGTCGCGAGCACGCTCGACAACCTGCCCATGCGCCCGCAGGAGTGGTGGTACCGGGGTTCGTGGACGGGCATCACCGGCGGTGGTACGGCCCTGAAGATCCCTGGCCTGTTCAGTGACGAGCCCCCGGCGGCAGGAGCCTGATTTATGACGGAGACGATGACGGGGACCGGCGCCGAGGAGGGCGCACCGGCCTCCGTGCAGTGGCGGATCCCGCAGGAGTTCCACTCCCTCGGGCTGGAGTTGGCGCCCGCGGAACGCGATCGGTACCTCGACACGATGGCTGCCGACATCTGGGCCGCGGGCACCGGCTACCAGCGCGAGACCGTGGCGTACTGGTACAAGCGGATCGCCGAGGCGGCCGCCGACGACGGCACGCTCGAGGCGGCCTTCTGCCTGCTGCGCACGGCGGACGACCGGGTGACGACGGCGACGCTGTCGGTCATCGCGGAGCCGATCGAGCGCACCGCGGACGTGCGCACGGTGGTCGCCGGCCTCGTCGAGGCCCTGTCCGACGACCCGGCCAACGAGGTCCTGGAGGTCAACACCTCGGGCGGACCCGGGGTACTCGTCCTGTCCGGCCTGCAGATGACGGCGCGCGGCGGCGGGGACGGCACGGGCGGTTCCGTTACATTGGACCTCGCCCAGGCGAGCGCCTACCTTCCGTGCCTCCCGGTCTCCCAGCTGGTCGTGCTGACGCTCACCACACCGATGATCCAGGACTTCCCCGACTACGTCGGTGTCCTGGCCGCCGTGGCGGACAGCGTCGAGGTGAGCATGGGAACCCGACCGCCGGGCCTGCCCCGGCAGGAGCCCGCCGGCGGCCATCCGAGCACGCTCAGCGTGCGCGACGTGTTTGGGTGATGTGATGTCGACACCTCTGCTGCCACACGACCGTCCCGCCGTCCGGCGCAGGAACAGGCTCGGGCTGCTGCTGCAGTTCGTCCTGCAGTGGTTCTGGCTCCCGGTGTGGGCCGCCCTCGCGGCGGCGCTCGGGGTGCTGGCCGCCCTGGCGTCGGCCGGGCTCAACCCGCCGCTGAAGTGGCTCAACCCCTGGCTCGGCGCGCTCACCTGGCCCCGCCTGCGGATCGAGTGGGCCTGGGACGCCGCAGCCTGGGACGCGTACGCCACCGAGAAGATCCACGGCCGTATCGACCGGGCCGAGGGGAGTCCGGCGGCGTACAAGTCCGGGACCGCGGCGGACGGCGGCCTCGAACTCGCGGTCACCGTCCCCGCCCGGTTGTTCCGCGGTGCGGGCCAGGAGCGAGCCACGGCGATCGCCGCGGCGCGCGGCTGGTCGGCCGAGGCGAAGGGCACCGGGCGGGAGCAGTGGAGTCCCGGCGCCCTGCGGCTGACCAAGACCGTCCGTCCCGCCGCATGAGCGCGCTCTCCTTCTCGGTCCTGCCGCCTTCCGAGGGCGAGCGCCGTCAGGCGGCCTACCCGCTGCAGAAGGTCATCCGCGCGCGGCGGGGAGGCGACCCCGTCTACGTCGGACGGGGCGTGCCCCCCGGGGCCGGGACGCGGCGGCGGCCGGGGCAGGCGGCGGCGCGCGGCCGCGTTTCAGCCTCTACCGTGACCTGGCCGGGCGGGAGCCGCTGGGCCTCGTCGTGCGTCCGCCGTCGGGGCAGCCGTCCGGCGGGCGGCTGAGCGTGCTCGGTCCCGGAGGCGAGGAACTGGGCGAACTGTGTACGCCGGCGAAGCGGGCTCGGTGGCGCCCGCGCTGGGAGATCAGGCCGGCCGGTGGAGATGCGCTCACCGGGCGGGGCGGGACGGTGACCTCCTGGGCGGTGTTCGTGCTGCTGTCGCCCCTGTGGCTCGTGCTCAACCTGTTCTGGGCCGTCGGCGGCAGCGGCGACTCCGCGTGGTCGCTGCCCGTCCGGACGGCCTGGCGGCACGGGCCCGGGAGGCCCGCGTCGCTGAAGTACCACGGCTTGTCGGCGCGGTACGTGCTCCGCACCGGGAGCCTGGACGCGCGGCTGGCCTACGCGCAGGCGGTCGTCCACCAGGCGCGCGGGTCGTCGTGACGGGGCGGCCGCGGTGCAGGCTGCCGCGACCGCCCCGTGCGGAGGTTCAGCCGGGCAGATAGCCCACCAGCAGGTCCGCCAGCCCGTCCGGGTCGGCGAGCGCCACCAGGTGCCCGCCCGGCAGGACGTCGGCCTCGACGCCGAGCCGCTCCCGGGCCACGCGCCGCTGGAAGGCGGCGGGGAACAGCCGGTCGTCGCGGCCCACGACGACGCGGGTGGGCACGTCGGGCCAGGCCGGCAGCGGGAAGGGCAGGCCGAAGGGGGTGTCCGACTGCGGGTTCCCCTGGGCCAGGGCCTCTTCCGCCACGTGCCCCGGGAGGTCGTGGAAGAACGTCACGAGGGGGTCGAACTCCCCGTCCGCCGGCCGCCCCTCGGCGAGGTCGAGGGCGCGCCGGGCCTCGGGCTGGCCCGTGGCGGCCCACCATTCCCCGGCGGTCTCACCGGGGGCCGGGACCATCGCGTTGACCAGGACGAGCAGCACGAGCCGGTCCCCGAGCCGTTCGCAGGCGAGGGGCGCGCTGAAGCCGGCCATCGACTGGGCGACCAGCACCAGCGGCGCGCGGTCGCCCGCGGCGGCGACGACCGCGTCCGCGTACTCCCGCAGCCCCGCGCGGTCGTCCCCGGTGGGGAGGTCCACCGCGACCGCGGCGTGGCCGCGGCGGCGCAGCTCCGGTACGAGGAGGTGCCAGTACCAGGTGCCGCCGCCCGCCCCCGGGACCAGGACGAAGGTCGTCCGCGTCACGTTCGCCCACCTATCCCGTCAGGACTTCGCCAGGACGGAGGCGAAGCTGTCCAGGATGTGGTTGGCGCCGGCCTCGGCCGTGGCGCAGTGCTCCTCGGGGACACCGGGCTGGCGGTAGACGACCTCGGTCCGGTCACCGCGGTCGGTGAAGGCGGCGTCCATGACCACCTCGGGCGCGCCCGGGACGTCCATCGTCCACACCAGCCGCTTGTGCAGCTCCACCTCGCGGTACACCCCGCTCAGCGGCATCTCGCCCTGCGGCGTGGTGATGGTGGCGCGCCAGGCCCCGCCGGGGCGGACGTCGCTGGCGACGGTGGGCAGCGGGGCGCCGAACCACTGGGCGAAGTACTCCGGCTCGGTCCACACCTTCCACACCTTGGCGAGCGGCGCGTCGAAGACCCGGGTAATGGTGATGTCGTTCATGGTGCTGCCTTTCTGGTCGAGCCGGGCCACCGCGGAACGGCTCCGGTGATAGGACCGGGCGGCCCGGTGAAACTCATCGGTGGCGGTGTCCGACCCGTGTGGTGTGATCGGCAGGAGCGACGAGGGGAGCGGAAGATGGGCGCGCGGGTACGGATCGAGCCGTGGGCGGAGGGCGACCTCGAGCTGCTCCGGCGGGCGAACGCGCCCGCGATGATGCGCCACCTCGGCGGCCCCGAGACCGAGGAGCAGCTGCTCGTCCGCCACGAGCGGTATCTGACGAGCGGGAGCGAGGGCGGCGGGATGTTCAGCATCGTGCTGCTGCCCGAGGGGGTGCCCGCCGGGAGCATCGGCTACTGGGAGAAGTCCTGGCGGGGCGGCACGGTGTACGAGACCGGCTGGGGCGTCCTGCCCGAGTTCCAGGGGCGCGGTGTCGCCGCTGCCGCCGGGGAGGCCGTCATCGCCCGGGCGGCGGCCGAGAAGGGCCCGCGCTTCCTGCACGCCTTCCCCAAGGTCGACAACCACCCCTCGAACGTGATCTGCCGCAAGCTCGGCTTCACGCTGGTGGAGGAGTGCGACTTCGAGTACCCGCCGGGGCACCCCATCCGCTGCAACGACTGGCGCCTGGAGCTGTACGTGCCGTGACGCCGGTCCCGGACCCCGGCAGGCCCGTTCCCGCACGACGGCGGCTGCCAGAATCGACCCATGCTGACCCTCGGGACGATCGTGCTCGGAGTGACGGACGTGCGGCGCGCCGCGGCCTTCTGGGGCGCCGCCCTCGGATACGTGCCCCGCGACGGCGAGGTGGAGGCGCAGGACGACTGGGCGGTGCTGGTGCCCGCCGCGGGAGCGGCGGGCCCGGGCATCGCGCTCGGAACCAGCACGACCCCGGTGCAGGAACACCCCCGGGTCCACCTGGACCTGTACGCGGACGACGCCGCCGAACAGGCGGCGGAGGTGGAGCGGCTGGTCGCCCTGGGCGCCGGCCGGGTCGACTGGGACCGCTATCCGCCGGACCCGGACTTCGTCGTCCTGGCCGACACCGAGGGCAACCGCTTCTGCGTCATCGACAAGAGCTTCGGCTGACCGCCGGCGCGACCGTCACAGCGGTTCCGGCCCGACCTCCGGCGGCTCCACGAAGAAGATGTCGTGACGCAGCAGGAACTCCCGGAACTCCGCACCCCCGCGCTGCGCCAGCTCGCCGGCCCGCTCGAAGTACTCCTCCCGGGGCGCGCCGGGCGCGAAGAGCAGCAGCATCGACGCCGGCTCGTCGGAGTCGTTCTGGAAGGCGTGCAGCCCCCCGGCCGGTACGTGGAGGAAGTCCCCGGGGCGGGCGGTGATCCAGCGCTCCCCGTCGAAGAGCTGCACCGCCCCGGACAGGACGAAGAAGGACTCCGAGATCGACCGGTGGAAGTGGGTGCTGGGGCCGGGGGAGCCCGGGCCCATGTCGATCCGGTACAGGCCGAAGTCGCCGCCCGTCGACGCGTGCGTGGCCAGGTAGTGGGTGCGGTTGCCCGAGGGAGCGAGCACGTCCGCACCGGTGTCGGCGGCGCGGAACAGCGCGCTGACCTCGCCCTGTTCTCCGAGGTAGCGGGGCTCGGGGTAGGACATGATCGCTCGTCGTCTCCTTCGGCGTCGGTCAGACAGACCGTGCCACATCCGATCGGGGAACTCCGGCCAGCGCTCCGGGAAGTACGGCCGAAAGGTTGACGAAGCGTGTCCGCGCCGCCGGAGCCCCCGCCCCTGTCCGTGCCCGTGCCCGTGCCCGTGCCCGTGCCCCCGCCCCCGCCCCCGCCCGTGCCCGTGCCCGTGGTCGGGGCGTCCGGCTGATGGCACGATGGCATGCACACATTCGTCACGACACTCTCGACCGGGGGAACGCAGCCGATGAGCAAGGAGATCAGCGACAGGGACCTGATGGACGTCGCCGACGACCCCGCACAGGCCCGCCGACTGCACAAGGCGCTCAGGACACTCGCCGACAATCCCCAAGTCGACGGCACGCTCAAGGAGATGGCGCGGGAGGTGCTCTCCGGCCGCCTCGGCATGCGTGAGGCACTGGGCTCCGGCGCCTACCTCGGCGCGCTCGGCGACCGCATGGCCGAGCTGAAGCGCGCCGACGAGCGGCTGACGCCCGAGGAGCGGGCGGCGCAGGAGGAGCGCGCCCGGCGCTGGTTCGAGCAGCGGTCCGACGAGGAGGCGGAGGAGGCCCGGGAGGAAGGGACGGCCGGCGGCGACCGCCCGGCCGCCGTGCGGCGCGACCCCCGCGATGTTCCGCCCGCCTACCGGCCGCCGTCCCCGCGGGACTGAGGCCGGGGCCGCGAGCACGGCGGGGGCGGGCCGTCCGGCCCGCCCCCGCTCGCGTGTCCCGGCGCCGCGCGCCGTGACGGGATCAGCTCTCCGGCAGGAAGCCGGTCTGGACCAGCTGGTTGCCGCGGCGCCGCGTGATGAACTGCGCGCGGCCCGGAGGCAGCCTGGACGCCTTGACGTTGCCGAAGATCGGGCCCTCGGCCGGATCGCCGGACAGCAGCACGCCGGTCGCGCCCAGCTCCTTGACGCGGGTCAGGAACGGCTCGAAGGACGACCGCGAAGCGCCCGAGGTGCTGCGCGACAGCACGATGCGCAGGCCCAGGTCACGGGCGAACGGCAGGTACTCCATGAGCACCTGCATCGGGTTGCCCATCGAGGTGGCGACCAGGTCGTAGTCGTCCACGAAGACCCAGGCGTCGGGCTCGCTGTACCAGCTGCGGTTGCGCAACTGCTCGGGCGTGACGTCCGGGCCGGGCATCCGGCGGCTCATGGAACCGGCCAGCGACTCCATGACCTCCTGCAGCTGCGGACCGGAGGCGCAGTACTTGTACATGTGGCTCTCCGGGACCTGGCCGAGCAGCGCCCGGCGGAAGTCGGCGACCACGAACAGCGCCTTGCCGGACTCGTAGCGCTCGCTGACCTGCCTGGCGAGGAGCCGCAGCAGCGAGGACTTGCCGGACTCGCTCTCGCCGTAGATGACGAACAGCGGGTCCGTCTCGAAGTCCACGAACACCGGCGACAGAGTGAGCTCGTCCACACCGATCGCGATGCCGCGGTCGGAGAAGTCGCCGCCCCCGGGCAGCTCGGTCGACGGCAGCATCGTCGGCAGCATCCGCACCTTCGGCGCGGTGGGGCCCGGCCAGTTGGCGTTGACCGAGGCCACGAACTGCGCCATGCCGTCGGAGAGGTCCTCCACACCGGAGGAGGCGTCGACGCGGGGCAGCGCCGCCAGGTAGTCCAGCTTCTCGGGGGACAGCCCGCGGCCCGGCTTGCCGACCGGCACGTTCTCGGCGCGCCTGCGGTCGAACTCGGACTCCATCGGGTCGCCGAGCCGCAGCTCCAGCCGGCTGAGGACCTGGTCGCGCAGCGCGGGCCGGATCTCGGTGTAACGGGTGGCGGTGATCACCAGGTGGATGCCGAAGCCCAGACCGCGGGTGGCGATGTCGTTGACGACCGGGTCGAGCATCTCGTAGTCGGTCTTGAAGGTGCTCCAGCCGTCGATGACCAGGAACACGTCGCCCCACGGCTGGTCGGGGAAGTGCCCCGAGGCCCGGCGGGAGCGGAAGGTGTTCATCGAGTCGATGACGTTGGTGCGGAAGAACTCCTCACGGGCGTTCAGGATGCCGTGCACCTCGGCCACCGTGCGGCGGACCTTCTCCGCGTCCAGGCGCGAGGCGACCCCGCCGACGTGCGCCAGCCCGTCCAGGGCCAGCATGCCGCCGCCGCCGAAGTCCAGCGCGTAGAACTGCACTTCCTTCGGGGTGTGGGTGAGCGCGAAGGACGCGATCAGGGTGCGGACCAGCGTCGACTTGCCGGACTGCGGGCCGCCGACGATCAGCGCGTGACCGCCGGAGCTCGACAGGTCCGCGTACATGACGTCACGGCGCTGCTCGAAGGGCTTGTCGACCAGACCGACCGGCACCTGCAGCTTGCCGGTGGCGGTGTAGCCCTCCGCGTGCAGACCCCGCTCGGCGCTCACCGTCAGCGGCGGCAGCACCTGGTCGACGCTGAACGGCTCCTCCAGCGGCGGCAGCCACACCTGGTGGGCGGGCGGCCCCTGGCCCTCCAGCCGGCCGACGACGACGTCGAGCACGGTGTCGGCCAGCGCGTCGTCCACCTGCCCGCTCCGCTGCTGCGGCTCCGGCGCGGTGACGATGCGCACGGGCACGGGCGAGGCCGTGAACAGCACGGGGGAGCGGTCGATGCGCGCCCCGCTCGCCGTGCGGGTGCCCGGCGCCCGGTAGGTGCCGGACACGTACGCGGCCTTGAACTGCACCATGGTGTCGGTGCCGTACTTCAGGATGCCCGCGCCGGGGACGTTGGGCAGGTGGTAGGCGTCGGGCACGCCGATCGCGGTGCGGGACTCGGCGGCGGAGAAGGTCCGCAGACCGATGCGGTACGACAGGAAGGTGTCCAGCCCGCGCAGCTTGCCCTCCTCCAGGCGCTGCGAGGCCAGCAGCATGTGCACACCCAGCGACCGGCCGATGCGGCCGATCTGGATGAACATCTCGATGAAGTCCGGCTTGGCGGCGAGCAGTTCGGAGAACTCGTCGATGATCAGGACCAGCGAGGGCAGCGGGTCGAGCGCCGCACCCGCCGCGCGGGCCTTCTCGTAGTCGGTGATGTTGGCGTAGTTGCCGGCCTGCCGCAGCAGCTCCTGGCGGCGGGTCAGCTCACCGGTGATGGAGTCGCGCATGCGGTCCACCAGGGTGAGTTCGTCGGCCAGGTTGGTGATGACCGCCGACACGTGCGGCATCGTGCCCATGCCGGTGAAGGTCGCGCCGCCCTTGAAGTCGGCGAGCACGAAGTTGAGGGTCTCCGAGGAGTGCGTCACGGCCAGGCCCAGCACCAGCGTCCGCAGCAGCTCGGACTTGCCGGAACCGGTGGCGCCGACGCACAGGCCGTGCGGGCCCATGCCCTCCTGCGAGGCCTCCTTGACGTCCAGCATGACGGGCTCGCCGGTCTCGCCCAGGCCGATGGGCACCCGCAGCCGCTCGTGGAGGGTCCGCGGCCGCCAGGTCCGCGCCACGTCCACCGACGCCGCGTCCCCGATGCCCATCAGGTCGGTGAAGTCCAGGTTCGCCAGCAGCGGTTCGTCGGCGTCCGCGGCACCCAGCCGCAGGGGCGCGAGCTGCCGCGCCAGCGACTCCGCCTGCACCGGGGACAGCACGTCGGGTACGCCGGTGAAGGTGCCGGCCCCGGCCTCCAGGTACAGCTGGTCGCGCCACACCTGGATCGACAGCGAGCCGCGCGCCTCGTCCAGCTCGCCGGGGACGACCTCCAGGATCGTGACGCCCTGCAGACCCTCGGCGGACGCGATCACCGAGTCCGCCGGCACGCCGCCGCCGTCCAGCACGATCACCACGTGCGGCTGGTCCAGCACCGGCTGGCCCTCGCGGTTGAAGCGCGGCCGGCCCTCCAGCTCGTCCGCCAGCAGATCCTCGACCTCGCCCAGGTCACCGCATATCAGACGGCGCGAGCCCGCCCCGTCGTGCTCCTTGTGCTGTGCGTGGGGCAGCCACTTGACCCACTCCCACTCCGGCTGGGCGCCGGGCGCCGCCACGACGGCGACGACCAGGTCCTCCGGCGAGTGCAGGGAGCACAGCTGGCCCACGATGGAGCGGGTCTGCCCGTAGACGGTGTCCGGGTCCCCGGAGACGGTCACGTGGTAGAAGGAACGCAGTCCCACCGCCAGCGGCAGGTTGTCCAGCGAACCGTGCGCCGCGATGAACTGCTGCATCGAGTGCGCGGTCAGCGGCTCGAGTTCGTCCACCGGGGCGGTCTCCGGCGCCACCAGTGGCGTCGACAACTGCTGCGGGCCGAGGCCCACCCGCACCTGCGCGAAGTCCGGATCGGTGAACCGGCGTTCCCACACGCGCGAGGACTCGGCGACCAGCGCCCACAGCTGTTCGGGCGCGGGATGCAGGTAATACTGCGCGTCGCGCTGCTTGCGGGCGGTCTTGCGCACCCCGCGGCGCACCTGCGCCAGATACTTCAGGTAGTCCCGGCGGGCCTCCGCCATCTGCCCCGACGGCCCCTTGCGGGCGCGTACGATCTGGGCCACCACCATCGCCACGGTGGAGCCCAGCATGAGCACGCCCATGACCTTCATGAACCCGCCGGAGGTCCCCGACCCCGTGGGCAGGAAGAAGAACGCCGCCGAGGAACCCATGCCGAGCATCGGCAGCAGGTTCATCAGCAGGCCCTGGTCCTCCCCGCGCGGCAGTTCGGGCGGGGCTTCGAGCCGTACCTCCTCATTCGGCACCTCCGGCGGGTAAACCCGCGGCGGGCGCTTGATGACGACCACGCTCACCGATGCACCAGTCCTTCACGCGAATCGCAGTTTCGGGCCGCCCCCGTGGTGACGGTCCCCCGTATGACACGTCCCGGTCGCGCTGCGCCGCGCGCGGGGCGGGCATCGGACCACAGGCAGGTGGCGATCCTACTGGGCATGACAGTTCAAAGGCACTGGGACGGGTGAGGGACAAGGGACTTGGGGTACCCGGTAGGGTGACGGATCGCGAAGCGCGGACGGGGGTCCGACCCTGGACGGCCGCGCGGACCCCACCCCAACACACCCATCACCGGACGAGGGGGACCACTCCAGGTGAGCACGATCTCAGCGACGGGATTCTGCAGAGTCACGGTGGCGGCGCCGAACAGCCGGATCGATGTGGCACTCCCGGAGGACGTACCGCTCTCCGACATCCATCCGGAGATACTGCGCCTGTCGGGCCAGACGCCCGACGAAGCCGCCCCCACCGGCTACAACTTGGTCCGCCGAGACGGTCGCGTCCTCGACGGCACCCTGTCCCTGGCCGAACAGCGCGTCCACGACGGCGAGTTGCTGCTTCTGCGTCCGTTCGCGGACTCACTGCCGCCCGCCGTGTTCGACGACGTCGTCGACGCCGTCGCCGCGGCGGTCGAGACCGACCGGCGCAGCTGGAACGACGGCCTCATGCGCGGCGTGGGCCTGACCGCCGGCGTCATCCTGCTGGCCCTGATGGCCTTCGTGCTCTGGTTCTCCGAGCCGGTCAAGCACGACATGCACGGCCTGTCCGGCATCCTCGCCGGCGCCGCGGGCCTGGTGCTCGTGGCGCTCGCCTCGGTGCGCGCCCGCGTGTACGACGACCGCCACTCGGCCGTCGCCCTCGGCCTCGCCTCCCTGCCGCTGCTGCTCGTCGCCGGCTCCGGGATCATGGGCGTCGACGGGAACGAGGGACCGGGCCGGCTGCACTTCCTCATCGGCTGCGTCGTCGTGCTCATCGCCGCGGTGCTCCTCGTGCTGATGCTGCCGCAGGGGGACGCGCCGTTCGTCGCGGCCTCCTTCACCGCCGGCGTCGGCACCGTGGCCACCTTCGTGGCGATCCTCACCGACGCCGCGCCGCGCGAGGCCGCCGCCGTCACCGCCGTCGTCATGATCGCCGTCATCGGCTTCCTGCCCGGCTGGTCCGCCCGCTTCGCCCGCCTGCCCATCGGCTTCCGCTCGCCCGACCAGGTCCAGGCCCGGCACCGCGGCGACGGCGACCGGCAGGGCGAGGAGGAGCCGGTCGACTTCGACCGGATCACCAACCAGGCCCGTCGCGGCCACGAGCTGCTGCTCGGTCTGGTCGGCGGCTGCGCCGCCGCGATCGTCGGCTCCGCCGGCGTCGTGCTCGGCTTCTCCGACAGCTCATGGGCGCAGCTGCTCGCCCTCGCCATGGGCCTGGCGACCCTGATGCGCGCCCGGCTGTTCCGCTACACCTCGCAGGTCGTGACGCTGATGGTGGCCGGTGTGATCACCGTCGGGCTGCTGATCATCGGTCTCGCCCTCAACCTGCCGACCGACGTCCTCACCGACCTGCTGCGCGGCAACCACTCCTCGCTCGACATCCGCACCGTGTGGCTGTCCGCGGCGGTCGCCCTGGGTGCGGCGCTCCTGGTCGCGATCGCCCTCGTCGTCCCGAGCAAGGGCGTCACCCCCTTCTGGGGCCGGATGCTCGACCTCGCGGAGGCGACCGTGCTGCTCTCCCTCATCCCGCTCGCCCTCGCGGTCCTCGACCTCTACGCCGAGGCCCGCGGCATGACCAGCGGCTGAACGACGGCGGCCGGGCCGGAAGGCCCGCAGCCGCCGGCGGCCCCCGCCACCCCGGCCCCGGACATCGCACCGGGCCCGGGGTGGTACTCTGTGTAACCGATGCGTCCGCCCATGCGCGGCGCGTCATGCCTTCCGGGTCAACGAAGCTTCTCCTGTGACGCAGACCAGGGGCGCTCGGAGGCACCGACACCACAAGGAGACCGTATGTCGCTCGACGTCGCGACGAAGAAGCAGATCATCGCCGAGTTCGGCACCAAGGAGGGCGACACCGGCTCCCCCGAGGTCCAGGTCGCGCTGCTCTCGCGCCGCATCTCGGACCTGACCGAGCACCTCAAGACCCACAAGCACGACCACCACTCCCGTCGTGGTCTGCTGATCCTGGTCGGCCAGCGCCGCCGCCTGCTGCAGTACCTGGCCAAGAAGGACATCCAGCGCTTCCGTGCGCTGGTCGACCGCCTCGGCATCCGCCGCGGTGCGGCCGGCGCCCGCTGAGACGCCGTAGAGGGAGCGGTTCCCAGCCGGGGGCCGCTCCCTTTGCGTACGTACGGGGCCGCGCTGGGCGCGAGACCGGGGCCGAGACTTTGTAGTCTGGTCCCATACACAACGCCATAGAGCATGCGGAGGGAGCGTCCTCCTAGCGCCACCAGAGCCGGTCCTCGGTAGTGGCCCCCGGGCAGCACGTACGTCCCGGTGGCTTCGATCGAAGACCGGCCCGGCGGGACGCCCCTCCACCGACGGTTCCCGGGAAGACGCCCGGGGGCACGAAAGAGGAGAATTCCCATAGTGGAGAACGAGACCCACTACGCCGAGGCCGTGATCGACAACGGCAGCTTCGGCACCCGCACGATCCGCTTCGAGACGGGCCGCCTGGCCCGTCAGGCCGCCGGCTCGGCCGTGGCCTACCTGGACGACGACACCATGGTGCTGTCGGCCACCACCGCCTCGAAGCACCCGAAGGACCAGCTCGACTTCTTCCCGCTGACGGTGGACGTCGAGGAGCGCATGTACGCGGCCGGGCGGATCCCCGGTTCCTTCTTCCGCCGCGAGGGCCGCCCCTCCGAGGACGCGATCCTCACCTGCCGCCTGATCGACCGCCCGCTGCGCCCGTCCTTCAAGAAGGGCCTGCGCAACGAGATCCAGGTCGTGGCGACGGTCATGGCGCTCAACCCCGACCACCTCTACGACGTGGTCGCCATCAACGCCGCCTCCTGCTCCACGCAGCTCGCCGGCCTGCCCTTCTCCGGCCCGGTCGGCGGCGTGCGCGTCGCGCTGATCCGCGGCCAGTGGGTCGCCTTCCCGACCCACAGCGAGCTGGAGGAGGCCGTCTTCGACATGGTCGTGGCCGGCCGCACCCTCGAGGACGGCGACGTCGCGATCATGATGGTCGAGGCCGAGGCCACCGACAAGACGATCAAGCTCGTCGAGGGCGGCGCCGAGGCGCCGACCGAGGAGATCGTCGCGGCGGGCCTGGAGGCCTCCAAGCCCTTCATCAAGGTGCTGTGCAAGGCGCAGGCCGACCTCGCCGCGAAGGCCGCCAAGGAGACCGCCGAGTTCCCGATCTTCCTGGACTACCAGGACGACGTGTTCGAGGCGCTGGCGTCCTCGGTCGCCGACGAGCTGAAGCAGGCGCTGACCATCGCCGGCAAGCAGGCCCGCGAGGCCGAGCTGGACCGCGTCAAGGGTCTCGCCGCCGAGAAGCTGCTGCCGCAGTTCGAGGGCCGCGAGAAGGAGATCTCCGCGGCGTACCGGTCGCTGACCAAGAAGCTGGTCCGCGAGCGCGTCATCAAGGACAAGGTCCGCATCGACGGCCGCGGCGTCACCGACATCCGCACCCTGGCCGCCGAGGTCGAGGCGATCCCGCGCGTGCACGGCTCGGCGCTGTTCGAGCGCGGCGAGACCCAGATCCTGGGCGTCACCACGCTGAACATGCTGCGCATGGAGCAGCAGCTGGACACGCTGGCGCCCGAGACGCGCAAGCGCTACATGCACAACTACAACTTCCCGCCGTACTCCGTCGGCGAGACCGGCCGCGTGGGCTCCCCCAAGCGCCGTGAGATCGGCCACGGCGCGCTGGCCGAGCGGGCGATCCTCCCGGTCCTGCCGGCCCGCGAGGACTTCCCGTACGCCATCCGCCAGGTCTCCGAGGCGCTGGGCTCCAACGGCTCCACCTCCATGGGCTCGGTCTGCGCCTCCACCATGTCGCTGCTGAACGCCGGTGTGCCGCTGAAGGCCCCCGTCGCCGGCATCGCCATGGGCCTGATCTCCCAGGAGATCGACGGCGAGACCCACTACGTCACCCTCACCGACATCCTCGGTGCGGAGGACGCCTTCGGCGACATGGACTTCAAGGTCGCCGGCACCAAGCAGTTCGTCACCGCGCTGCAGCTGGACACCAAGCTCGACGGCATCCCGGCGTCGGTCCTGGCCGCGGCCCTCAAGCAGGCCCGCGACGCCCGTCTGCACATCCTCGACGTGATGATGGAGGCGATCGACACTCCGGACGAGATGTCGCCGAACGCCCCGCGCATCATCACGGTCAAGATCCCGGTGGACAAGATCGGTGAGGTCATCGGCCCCAAGGGCAAGATGATCAACCAGATCCAGGAGGACACCGGCGCCGAGATCACCATCGAGGACGACGGCACGATCTACATCGGTGCCGCCGACGGCCCCTCCGCCGAGGCCGCCCGCACCGTGATCAACGGCATCGCCAACCCGACGATGCCCGAGGTCGGCGAGCGGTACCTGGGCACGGTCGTGAAGACCACCACCTTCGGTGCCTTCGTCTCCCTGCTCCCGGGCAAGGACGGCCTGCTGCACATCTCGCAGATCCGCAAGCTGGCCGGCGGCAAGCGCGTCGAGAACGTCGAGGACGTGCTCGCCGTGGGCTCCAAGGTCCAGGTCGAGATCGCCGAGATCGACCAGCGCGGCAAGCTCTCGCTGATCCCGGTCATCGAGGGCGAAGAGACCGCGGCCGACGACAAGGCCGAGGACGAGTCCGAGAAGTGACCACCCGCTCCACTCGTGTGACGGCCCGCCCCACCACCAAGGGGCGGGCCGTCCGCACGCAGACCCTGCTTCCCGGCACCGACGGCATCGGCACGGTGCGGCGCAGCGTGCTCCCCGGCGGCCTGCGCGTGGTCACCGAGACCCTGCCGACGGTGCGCTCCGCGACCTTCGGCATCTGGGTCGGCGTCGGCTCACGCGACGAGACCCCGATCCTGAACGGCGCCACGCACTACCTGGAGCACCTGCTCTTCAAGGGCACCGCGCGGCGCAGCGCGCTGGAGATCTCCTCGGCCATCGACGCCGTCGGCGGCGAGATGAACGCCTTCACGGCCAAGGAGTACACGTGCTACTACGCGCGTGTCCTCGACACCGACCTGCCGCTCGCCATCGACGTGGTCAGCGACATGCTGACCGGCTCCCTGATCCGCCAGGAGGACATCGACGCCGAGCGCGGTGTCGTCCTGGAGGAGATCGCGATGACCGAGGACGACCCCGGTGACCAGGTCCACGACCTGTTCGCCACCGCCATGCTGGGCGACTCCCCGCTCGGCCGACCCGTCCTCGGCACCGTCGACACCATCAACGCCCTCACCCGCGACCAGGTCGCCCGCTTCTACCGGAAGCACTACGACCCGACGCGGCTGGTCGTCGCCGCCGCGGGCAACATCGACCACGCCACCGTCGTCCGCCAGGTCCGGAAGGCCTTCGAGGACGCCGGCGCCCTCCGCGACGCGGACGCCGTACCCCGCCCGCCACGCGGCGGCGCCCGCACGATACGCGGCCAGGGCCGGGTGGAACTCCTGGAGCGCCGCACCGAGCAGGCCCATGTCGTGCTCGGCATGCCGGGGTTGTCCCGGCACGACGACCGGCGCTGGGCGCTGGGCGTGCTCAACACCGCCCTCGGCGGAGGGATGAGTTCCCGGCTGTTCCAGGAGGTCCGCGAGAAGCGCGGACTCGCCTACAGCGTCTACTCGTACACCTCGTCCTTCGCGGACTCCGGGCTGTTCGGCGTGTACGCCGGCTGCCAGCCGCGCCGCGTCCACGAGGTTCTCAAGATCTGCCGCGAGGAACTGGACCAGGTCGCCGAGCACGGGCTGAGCGACGAGGAACTGCACCGTGCCATCGGCCAGTTCTCCGGCTCGACCGTGCTCAGCCTGGAGGACACCGGCGCGCTGATGAACCGGATCGGCAAGAGCGAGCTCTGCTGGGGCGAGCAGATGTCGGTGGACGCCACACTGGAGAGGATCGCCGCGGTCACGCCCGACGAGGTGCGCGCGGTCGCCCGCGACGTCCTGGGACAGCGTCCCTCGCTGGCCGTCATAGGCCCGCTGAAGGACCGGCAGGCCGCCCGGCTGCACGAGTCCGTCGCCTGAGCCCTGAGCCGTACCGACCGTCTCGAACGTCTGGACCGGAGGACTGGAACGATGAGCAAGATCCGCGTGGGTGTGATCGGGGCCCGTGGCCGCATGGGCGCCGAGGCGGTCAAGGCCGTCGAGGCCGCGGACGGCCTGGAGCTGGTGGCGGCGATCGGCCGCGAGGACAAGCTGGAGTCCCTCGCCGAGAACGGGGCCCAGGTCGCCGTCGAACTGACCACCCCGGGTTCGGTGATGGGCAACCTCGACTTCTGCCTGCGGCACGGCATCCACGCCGTCGTCGGTACCACCGGCTGGACCGACGAGCGCCTGGACACCCTGCGCGGCTGGCTCGGCCAGGCCTCGGGCACCGGTGTGCTCATCGCACCGAACTTCGGCATCGGGGCGGTCCTGGCCATGCGCTTCGCCCGCCAGGCGGCCCGCTTCTTCGAGTCCGCGGAGATCGTCGAACTCCACCACCCGGACAAGGTCGACGCGCCCAGTGGCACCGCCGTCCGCACCGCGCAGCTCATCGCCGACGCCCGCCGCGAGGCCGGGCTCGGCGAGCAGCCGGACGCCACGGCGACCGCCCTGGACGGGGCGCGCGGCGCCGACGTCGAGGGCGTGCCCGTGCACGCGGTGCGGCTGCGCGGTCTCGTCGCCCACCAGGAGGTGCTCTTCGGCGACGCCGGCGAGGTCCTCACCATCCGTCACGACTCCATGAACCGCGCCTCCTTCATGCCGGGCGTGCTGCTCGGCGTGCGCAGGGTCGTCTCCACACCGGGGCTCACCTTCGGCCTGGAGCACTTCATGGACCTCGACTGACCGACCGAGAGACGACAGACTGAGAGCCGGGTCCGCCCATCATGCGCGCAAAGATCACCTACTTCGTCCTCGCGGCCGTCCTGGTCGTCTACTTCGTGCTGGCCGGCGCCCGCGGCGTCTGGCTGATCCAGGACGGCCGCCCGGTCACGGTGGTGTTCGGCGCGGCCGTGCTGGTGCTGCCCCTGGTCGGCGTCTGGTTCCTGGTCCGTACAACGCAGTTCGCCCGCAACGCGGACCGGCTGGCCCGGGAACTGGAGGCCGAGGGCGGCCTCCCGGAGGACGAGCTCGTGCGCACCCCGAGCGGGCGGGTCGACCGGGCCTCCGCCGACGCGGTCTTCGCCCGGCGCAAGGCCGAGACGGAGGCCGCGCCGGAGGACTGGCGGGCCTGGTTCCGGCTCGCCGTCGCCTACCACGACGCCCGCGACACCCCGCGGGCGCGCAAGGCCATGCAGCGGGCGATCGCCCTGCGGGGGAAGGCGCCGCTGACCCCCTGAGCGGGGTCCGGTGCGGCCTCAGCCCGGCAGGACGGCCGTCCCGCCCCCGGCCTCGCCGGGGGCGCCGGTCAGCGCGCGCAGCAGGGCGTGCGGGGCGCGGCCGTCCAGTACCCGCGCGGAGCGGACCCCGGCGCGGACCGCGCGCAGGCAGCTCTCCATCTTCGGCACCATGCCGCCCCCGAGGGACGGCAGCACCAGTTCCAGCTCGGTGGCGGTGAGCCGGTCCAGCACCCGCTCCCGGCGCGGCCAGTCCGCGTACACCCCGGGCACGTCGGTCAGCACCACCAGGGCTTCCGCGCCCAGCGCGGCGGCCAGCGCGCCGGCGGCCGCGTCCGCGTTGACGTTGTAGACCTCGCCGTCCGTGCCGCGGCCGAGCGGCGAGACCACCGGGATGTGCCCGTGGTCCAGCAGCATGTCCACCGCGGCCGTGTTGACCTCCGTCACGTCCCCGACCAGGCCGATGTCCATCAGCTCCCCGCCGACCTCGGCGTACCGGCGCACCGCGGTGAGCGTGTGCGCGTCCTCGCCGGTGAGCCCGACGGCGTACGGGCCGTGCTCGTTGAGCAGCCGCACCAGCTCCCGCTGCACCTTACCGGCGAGCACCATCCGCACCACGTCCAGCGTCTCCGGCGTGGTGACGCGCTGACCGCCCAGGAACTGCGCGGGTACGCCCAGCCGGTCGAGCTGCGCGCTGATCTGCGGACCGCCTCCGTGCACCACCACGGCCCGCACCCCGGTCCGCCGCAGCCGCACGACGTCCTCGGCGAAGGAACGCAGCAACGTCCCGTCGGTCATGGCGTGCCCGCCGAACTTCACGACGACGGTGCGGCCCCGCAGCGGTTCCAGCGCGGGCAGCGGCCCGGGGCGGCTGAGGAGCGTGCTCGGTTGGGGCGGTGCGAACAACTGTCGCTCCAGGTCCTCGACGGGCCAAGTCGGCCGGACGCTAACAGCCGCAGGCGAACGCCCGATGACGCCCGTCTGTCGCCCGCGGGGCTCCTGCGGCGCGGCGCCGCGTATACCTCGAAGCGGACCGGCAGGGGCCGGGGAGCGGTCGGGCACGCGACGAGGGACCACCGGTGCGCCGCCGCACGTCGAAGTGGCCCGTTCCGGCGGCCGTCGCGTCGGCCGTCCGCGACCGGTCGGCCACCGTGCGGCGAAGGGGGCACCTCCGCCGGCCTGAAGCCGGCCGGTGTCGGGACCCGTCCCCCGGGGCCGCCGCAGGCGCCCTGAGGGCCCTGGCGGCCCTGGCGGGCCTACTGGCCCAGCTCGGCGGCCCAGCCCTCTATGGCGTCGGCCGCCTGGTCGAAGGCCTCCGTACGGCCCAGGAAGTCCGCGTTGTGGTCGGTGAGCAGCGGCCGCATCAGCTGGCCGTTCGACCGCGTGACGACCAGGGCCTGGCCCTGCACGGTCCGGGGCAGCCCCAGCCACTTCACCGGCTGCTGGGCCGTACGGACGGATCCGACCCGGTTCCAGGGCAGTGTCGTGGTGTACAGGAGCCCCACCTGCCGCAGGCCGCGCGTGCTCACCCAGAACCCCACGCGCAGCAGACGCAGCGCGCAGCCGATCGCCAGCACCGCGGCGCCGATCGTCGTGGCCACGCCGGGCCCGTTGCCCGAAAGCCCCATGATCACCGCTGCGAAGAGCAGGTACGAGGCGAGCATGAGCAGCATCGCCGCCGCGGCGACCCGCCAGGGTCCGGGGCGATAGGGACGGACCCACCCGTCCTCGACCCGGTGCGGAAGGGCGGCGTCCGCGGCGTACTCGTCGTGGCCGCTGTCGGCGGCGAGGAAGGGCAGAGACACATCGGTGAGGCTAGCGGGCCCCGCCGGGACCGGCCAGCAGTGGTCCGCCGGTCGTCTGCCTTGCTCCGCTTTGCGGGGAGTGGGGGCGGTGTCGACGGGTGTCGGGCGATGTCGGAGCGGGCGCATAGGCTGGGCGCCGCCCCAAGCTCCGTGAGGAAGGACGCCCGGTGACCGACACCTCCGCCGACGATTCCGTGCAGTTTCGCGACGACGTGACCGTCGAGCTCATCAAGCACAGCGCCGCCGATTCCGACGTGCTCTGGGCCGCCCGGGTCTCCACGGCCGGCGAGCAGTCGCTGGCGGAGCTGACCAAGGACCCGGAGCGCTCCAAGGGCCTGATCAACTTCCTCATGCGGGACCGCCACGGCAGCCCCTTCGAGCACAACTCGATGACCTTCTTCGTGAGCGCCCCGATCTTCGTCTTCCGCGAGTTCATGCGCCACCGCGTCGGATGGTCCTACAACGAGGAGTCCGGCAGGTACCGCGAGCTGCAGCCGGTCTTCTACGTGCCGTCCACCGAGCGCAAGCTGGTCCAGCAGGGCCGCCCCGGGAAGTACGAGTTCGTGCACGGGTCCCCGGAGCAGCACCAGTCCGTCGTGGACGCCATGGAGGCCTCCTACCGGCAGTCCTACGACGCGTACCAGAAGATGCTGGCGGCCGGCGTCGCCCGCGAGGTCGCCCGGGCCACGCTGCCCGTCGGCCTGTTCTCGTCGATGTACGCCACCTGCAACGCGCGCTCGCTGATGCACTTCCTCGGCCTGCGCACCCAGCACGAACTCGCCAAGGTGCCGTCGTTCCCGCAGCGGGAGATCGAGATGGTCGGGGAGCGGATGGAAGCCGAATGGGCGAAGCTCATGCCGCTCACCCACGCCGCCTTCAACGGCAACGGCCGGATCGCTCCGTAGCAGGTCACCACTCATCCGGAATCTTCCGATTGCCGGGTTTCATGCAATTCGTCTAGTCTTCAGAAACGGATTCCGGTGCTGCTTGAACCCCCGAGCAGGCAGCGCCGGAGTCCTCATCGCAGGTCCCGAGGGGGTATCCCGGCACCGGCACCGAGTAGCGTTGGACTCATGGCTCCGACCTCCACCCCGCAGACCCCCTTCGGGCGGGTCCTGACCGCAATGGTCACGCCGTTCACCGCGGACGGCGCCCTCGACCTCGACGGCGCGCAGCATCTCGCCGCCCACCTCGTCGAGGCAGGCAACGACGGCCTGGTCGTCAACGGCACCACCGGTGAGTCGCCGACCACCAGCGACGTGGAGAAAGAGCAGCTCGTCCGGGCCGTACTGGAGGCGGTCGGCGACCGCGCGTTCGTCGTCGCGGGCGTCGGCACCAACGACACCCACCACACCGTCGAGCTGGCCCGCCAGGCGGAGCGCGCCGGCGCCCACGGCCTGCTCGCGGTCACGCCGTACTACAACAAGCCCCCTCAGGAGGGCCTGTACCGGCACTTCACCGCCGTCGCGGACGCCACCGGCCTGCCGGTGATGCTCTACGACATCCCCGGCCGCAGCGGCGTCCCCATCGAGACCGAGACCCTCGTCCGGCTCGCCGAGCACCCCCGGATCGTCGCCAACAAGGACGCCAAGGGCGACCTCGGCGCCGCGAGCTGGGCCATGAGCCGCAGCGGCCTCGCCTGGTACTCCGGCGACGACATGCTCAACCTGCCGCTGCTCTCCGTCGGCGCCGCCGGCTTCGTCTCCGTCGTGGGACATCTGGTCAGCCCTGAACTGCGGGCCCTCCTCGAGGCGTATCTCTCGGGGGACACCCACAAGGCGACCGAGATCCACCAGAGGCTGCTCCCGGTCTTCACCGGCGTCTTCCGCACCCAGGGCGTCATCACCACCAAGGCCGCCCTGGCCCTGCAGGGGCTCCCCGCCGGCCCGCTCCGGCTCCCGCTCGTGGAGCTCGACGAGGCGGCGACGGCACAGCTGAAGCAGGATCTCGCCGCCGGCGGGGTACAGCTGTAACCAAAGACTTAAGAACTGAATATCGCTCCATGAGGACAACGAAAAAGAACGCACGCTGTCACGCGCGCACGGTGTCCCCGGGCTTCCGCCCGGGGCCTGTGGCGTGCGTGGTGAGGAGAGACTTTGAGCCATCCGCACCCTGAGCTCGGCCCACCCCCCGCGCTGCCCGAAGGCGGTCTGCGCATCACCCCGCTAGGCGGTCTCGGAGAGATCGGCCGCAACATGACGGTCTTCGAGTACGGAGGCCGACTGCTGATCGTCGACTGCGGGGTGCTCTTCCCGGAGGAGGAGCAGCCCGGAGTCGACCTGATCCTCCCGGACTTCACCTCGATCCGCGACCGCCTGGACGACGTCGTCGGCATCGTCCTCACGCACGGCCACGAGGACCACATCGGCGCCGTCCCCTTCCTCCTGCGGGAGAAGGACGACATCCCGCTGATCGGCTCGAAGCTGACCCTCGCCCTCATCGAGGCCAAGCTCGCCGAGCACCGCATCCGCCCCTACACGCTCGAGGTCGCCGAGGGGCAGCGCGAGCGCATCGGGCCCTTCGACTGCGAGTTCATCGCGGTCAACCACTCCATTCCCGACGCCCTCGCGGTCGCCATCCGCACCCCGGCCGGCATGGTCGTGCACACCGGCGACTTCAAGATGGACCAGCTGCCGCTCGACGGCCGGCTCACCGACCTGCACGCCTTCGCGCGGCTGTCGGAGGAGGGCATCGACCTGCTGCTCTCGGACTCCACCAACGCGGAGGTCCCCGGTTTCATCCCGCACGAGCGGGACATCTCGCCGGTGCTCCGCCAGGTCTTCGCCAAGGCCGACAAGCGGATCATCGTGGCCAGCTTCGCCAGCCACGTCCACCGCATCCAGCAAGTCCTGGACGCCGCCCACGAGCGGGGCCGCAAGGTCGCCCTCGTCGGCCGTTCCATGGTCCGCAACATGGGCATCGCCCGTGACCTGGGCTACCTGCGGGTCCCACCGGGCCTCATCGTGGACGTCAAGACGCTCGACGACCTCCCCGACGAGAAGATCGTCCTGGTGTGCACCGGCTCCCAGGGCGAACCCATGGCGGCGCTGTCCCGGATGGCCAACCGTGACCACCAGATCCGCATCGTCGAGGGCGACACCGTCGTCCTCGCCTCGTCGCTCATCCCGGGCAACGAGAACGCGGTCTACCGGGTGATCAACGGCCTCACCCGCTGGGGTGCCAACGTCGTGCACAAGGGCAACGCCAAGGTGCACGTCTCCGGCCACGCCTCCGCCGGCGAGCTGCTGTACTTCTACAACATCTGCAAGCCCCGCAACCTCATGCCGGTCCACGGCGAATGGCGCCACCTGCGCGCCAACGCCGAACTCGGCCGGGCCACCGGTATCCCGAAGGAGCGCTGCGTCCTCGCCGAGGACGGCCTGGTCGTAGACCTCGTCGACGGCGTCGCCAAGGTCACCGGCAAGGTGCAGGCGGGCTATGTGTACGTCGACGGCCTCTCGGTCGGCGACGTCACCGAGTCCTCCCTCAAGGACCGCCGCATCCTCGGCGAGGAGGGCATCGTCTCGGTGTTCATCGTCGTCGACAGCACCACCGGCAAGGTCGTGGGTGGCCCGTTCATCCAGGCCCGTGGCTCCGGCATCGACGACGAGGCCTTCAACGAGGTCCTCCCCAAGATCGAGGAGTCCCTCGCCCGCGCCGCCTCCGACGGCGTCGCCGAGGTCCGTCAGTTGCAGCAGCTCATCCGCCGCGCGATCGGCAAGTGGGTCTCCGACAACTACCGCCGGCGCCCGATGATCCTCCCCGTGGTCGTGGAGGTCTGACGCACCACCAGGAGCGGGGCACCCTCGATTTGCGTCGGGGTGCCCCGCTCCAGTACGTTGGCACAACCCCCGCGACGAGAACGCCACGGAAACGTGCGCCCTCGGAGCGGTTCGGTAAATCCGACGGTAAGCATCTGCTAAAGTCGGGGAGCGCGAAAGCCGAAAGGCGGAAACGCAAAAGCAGGAAATCCCCACCGGCGGGAATCGAGCCCGAAAGGGTCTGATAAAGTCGGGAACGTCGAAAGGTGAAGGCCTGAAGACAAACCCTCTCCAGAGGGTGGCGGAGAAGGAAATCGGATCTGCTAAGCTGGAGATAACGAAGGGAAAGCCCGGAGGGGCCGGTGAAACGGT
>NZ_CP109144.1:0-2995000 GCF_035918135.1 Actinacidiphila glaucinigra | reverse complement strand
CTAAGCCTAAATATTCCCTGGTGACCGATAGCGGATAGTACCGTGAGGGAATGGTGAAAAGTACCGCGGGAGCGGAGTGAAATAGTACCTGAAACCGTGTGCCTACAAGCCGTGGGAGCGTCGGACATCAGCTTGCTGGTGTCTCGTGACTGCGTGCCTTTTGAAGAATGAGCCTGCGAGTTTGCGGTGTGTGGCGAGGTTAACCCGTGTGGGGTAGCCGTAGCGAAAGCGAGTCCGAATAGGGCGTTTGAGTCGCATGCCCAAGACCCGAAGCGGAGTGATCTAGCCATGGGCAGGTTGAAGCGTGGGTAAGACCGCGTGGAGGACCGAACCCACCAGGGTTGAAAACCTGGGGGATGACCTGTGGTTAGGGGTGAAAGGCCAATCAAACTCCGTGATAGCTGGTTCTCCCCGAAATGCATTTAGGTGCAGCGTCGTGTGTTTCTTGCCGGAGGTAGAGCACTGGATAGGCGATGGGCCCTACCGGGTTACTGACCTTAGCCAAACTCCGAATGCCGGTAAGTGAGAGCGCGGCAGTGAGACTGCGGGGGATAAGCTCCGTGGTCGAGAGGGAAACAGCCCAGAGCATCGACTAAGGCCCCTAAGCGTACGCTAAGTGGGAAAGGATGTGGAGTCGCACAGACAACCAGGAGGTTGGCTTAGAAGCAGCCACCCTTGAAAGAGTGCGTAATAGCTCACTGGTCAAGTGATTCCGCGCCGACAATGTAGCGGGGCTCAAGCGTACCGCCGAAGTCGTGTCATTGCAGCATTACTCCCAACGGAGGCTGTGATGGGTAGGGGAGCGTCGTGTGCCGGGTGAAGCGGCCCTGTAAGGGAGTCGTGGACGGTTCACGAGTGAGAATGCAGGCATGAGTAGCGATACAAGAGTGGGAAACTCTTGCGCCGATTGACTAAGGGTTCCTGGGTCAAGCTGATCTGCCCAGGGTAAGTCGGGACCTAAGGCGAGGCCGACAGGCGTAGTCGATGGACAACCGGTTGATATTCCGGTACCCGCTTTGAAGCGCCAGCGCTGAACCCTCTGATGCTAAGCCCGTGAAGCCGCCCTTGATCTCTTCGGAGTGATGGGGAGTGGTGGAGCCGGTGACCCGAGGTGGTAGTAGGTGAGCGATGGGGTGACGCAGGAAGGTAGTCCAGCCCGGGCGGTGGTTGTCCCGGGGTAAGGGTGTAGGCCGAGTGGTAGGCAAATCCGCCACTCATTGAGGCTGAGACCTGATGCCGAGCCGATTGTGGTGAAGTGGATGATCCTATGCTGTCGAGAAAAGCCTCTAGCGAGTTTCATGGCGGCCCGTACCCTAAACCGACTCAGGTGGTCAGGTAGAGAATACCGAGGCGTTCGGGTGAACTATGGTTAAGGAACTCGGCAAAATGCCCCCGTAACTTCGGGAGAAGGGGGGCCATTGCTGGTGAGGGGATTTACTTCCTGAGCTGGTGGTGGCCGCAGAGACCAGCGAGAAGCGACTGTTTACTAAAAACACAGGTCCGTGCGAAGCCGTAAGGCGATGTATACGGACTGACGCCTGCCCGGTGCTGGAACGTTAAGGGGACCGGTTAGCTCCATTTCGGTGGGGCGAAGCTGAGAACTTAAGCGCCAGTAAACGGCGGTGGTAACTATAACCATCCTAAGGTAGCGAAATTCCTTGTCGGGTAAGTTCCGACCTGCACGAATGGCGTAACGACTTCTCGACTGTCTCAACCATAGGCCCGGTGAAATTGCACTACGAGTAAAGATGCTCGTTTCGCGCAGCAGGACGGAAAGACCCCGGGACCTTTACTATAGCTTGATATTGGTGTTCGGTTCGGCTTGTGTAGGATAGGTGGGAGACTGTGAAGCGGTGGCGCCAGCCATTGTGGAGTCGTCGTTGAAATACCACTCTGGTCGTGCTGGATGTCTAACCTCGGTCCGTGATCCGGATCAGGGACAGTGTCTGGTGGGTAGTTTAACTGGGGCGGTTGCCTCCTAAAGAGTAACGGAGGCGCCCAAAGGTTCCCTCAGCCTGGTTGGCAATCAGGTGTTGAGTGTAAGTGCACAAGGGAGCTTGACTGTGAGACTGACGGGTCGAGCAGGTACGAAAGTAGGGACTAGTGATCCGGCGGTGGCTTGTGGAAGCGCCGTCGCTCAACGGATAAAAGGTACCCCGGGGATAACAGGCTGATCTTCCCCAAGAGTCCATATCGACGGGATGGTTTGGCACCTCGATGTCGGCTCGTCGCATCCTGGGGCTGGAGTCGGTCCCAAGGGTTGGGCTGTTCGCCCATTAAAGCGGTACGCGAGCTGGGTTTAGAACGTCGTGAGACAGTTCGGTCCCTATCCGCTGTGCGCGTAGGAGTCTTGAGAAGGGCTGTCCCTAGTACGAGAGGACCGGGACGGACGAACCTCTGGTGTGCCAGTTGTCCTGCCAAGGGCATGGCTGGTTGGCTACGTTCGGGAGGGATAACCGCTGAAAGCATCTAAGCGGGAAGCCTGCTTCGAGATGAGGACTCCCACCCCCTTGAGGGGTTAAGGCTCCCAGTAGACGACTGGGTTGATAGGCCGGATGTGGAAGCCCAGTAATGGGTGGAGCTGACCGGTACTAATAAGCCGAGGGCTTGTCCATAGGTTGCTCGCGTCCACTGTGTAGTTCTGAAACAACGAACCCCGGCCCCTGCTGTTTTGTGGGGTGGCTGGTGCCGGTTCGTACAGTTTCATAGTGTTTCGGTGGTCATAGCGTTAGGGAAACGCCCGGTTACATTTCGAACCCGGAAGCTAAGCCTTTCAGCGCCGATGGTACTGCAGGGGGGACCCTGTGGGAGAGTAGGACGCCGCCGAACAAATATTGAGAGCCGTGCCCCCGGACCCAGTCCGGGGGCACGGCTCTTTGTCGTATCCACACCCGTTGTTCATGTTCAGATCAGCAACGCATCACCCGCTGCGGTGATCCTTGCGGGAACCGGGTAAGTGGAGGTGGGCCTGATGCAGCAGTTCCTGGTCCAGGGTGCTGAAGTAGCCGCGCTGGAGGACGAGTTCTCGTCCGCGGCGGACGGACGCCATGCCGTCGCAGTGGACTCGGCGACCTCCGGGCTGCAACTGGCGCTGCTCTCGCTCGGCATCGGTGCCGGCGAGGAAGTGATCCTGCCGTCGTTCGCGCCCGTGGAGACCGCGGCCGCCGTGCGGCGGGCCGGTGCGGTGCCGGTCTTCGCGGACATCGACCCGCTGACGTTCTGCCTGGACCCGGAGGCCGTCGCCGCCGCGATCACGCCCCTCACGGTGGCGATCCTGCCGGTGCACCTCTTCGGGCACCCCGCGGCCGTCGACCAGATCACCGACATCGCCGCCCGGCACGGCCTGGCGATCGTCGAGGACGCCACCCAGGCCCAGGCGGCGACGCTGGCCGGCCGCCGGGTCGGCACCTACGGGGTGCTGAGCGTGTTCGCCGTCGAGGAGGGCGCCGTGGTGACCACGGAGCACCCCGAACTGGCCGGAGCCGTCAAGCGGCTTCGGGACACCGCCCATGCCGAGGCCCGGATGGCCGACCGCAAGGCGTCCGTGGGCCGCGGGGCGCTGGCGAAGCTGGCCGGTGCCGTGGCCCGGCAGCGGGCCAACTGCCGTTACCTGGACTCGGCCCTGACCGGCGTCCTGGTGCCCTACGTGGAGCCCGGTGCCCACCACGTGTACCACCGCTACACGGTGCGCATACCGGGGAACGGCCGTCCGGACCGGGACGCCTTCGCGATGGCCCTGGCCGCGCGGGGCGTGCAGGCGAACGTGAGCATCCCGACGCCCGTGCACCGGATGCCCGAGTACCGGTCGAGTTCGTTCCTGCCCAGGACCGAGAAGGCGGCCGGCGAGACGCTGTCGCTGCCCGTCCACCCGGGCCTGACCGAGAGGGAGTTGGAGCGGATGGCCGCGGCGTGCAACACGCTCGGCGGTCTTCTCTGATCCCGGGCTGTTCCGGTCGGGCCGTACGTCGCGCGGATTTCCGAACCGGGGCGGGCATGGGTTAAGATCCTTCACGTCGACACGCCCCAATAGCTCAGTCGGCAGAGCGTCTCCATGGTAAGGAGAAGGTCTACGGTTCGATTCCGTATTGGGGCTCTGATAACAGGAAAGGCCCCCGCCTCACGGCGGGGGCCTTTCCTGTTTTTCGGTGCCTTCGGCGAACTGCCCTCCGTCAGGCGGGCAGTTCCAGTTCCGGGACGCGCATCGTGAGGATGGCCATGTCGTCGGAGGGCGCGTCCGACGCGAAGCGCTCGACGGCCCGCTGGATACGGGCCGCGACGGCACCCGCGGTGAGGCCCGTGCAGGTGGCCAGGACGTCGGCGAGGCCGTCGTCGCCGAGCATGCGGGTGCCCTCGCGGCGTTCGGTGACGCCGTCGGTGACGCAGAGCAGGACGTCGCCGGGGTCGAGGGTGACCGTCTGCTCGACGAGTTCGAGGTCCTCGATGACGCCGAGGAGCGGCTGCGGTTCCGCGGCCGGTTCCACGGCACCGCTCTGCCGCAGTCGCAGCGGCAGCGGGTGTCCGGCGCAGACGACCTTCAGGACGGCGCTGCCGTCGTTCTGCGGCCACATCTCGCCGTAGAGGAGGGTGAGGAAGCGGCTGCGGGCCCCCTCGTCCAGGATGGCCGCGTTGAGCCGCTCCAGGACGGACGGGCCGCTGAAGCCCTCGCGCGCGAGCAGACGCAGCGCGTGCCGGGCGAGACCGGTCACGGCGGCGGCCTCGGGGCCCGTGCCGCACACGTCGCCGATGGCGAAGCCCCAGCAGCCGTCGCGGATCGGGAACACGTCGTAGAAGTCGCCGCCGACCTCGTTGCCCTCGCCGGCGGCGCGGTACACGACCTCGACCTCGACGCCGGGGATCACCGGCAGGCCGGGCGGCAGCAGGCTGCGCTGGAGGGACTGGCTGATGGCCGTTCGCTCGCTGTAGAGGCGGGCGTTGTCCAGGGCGAGGGCCGCCCGGCGCGACAGGTCCTCGGCGAGTTCCAGGATCTCCTGGCGGAAGCGCTCGTCGGCGGACTTGCCGAGGGTGAGCATGCCGATGACGCGGTTGCGGGCGACCAGCGGGAGGACGACCGTCTCGCCGCCGACGGCGGCGGCGGTCGCCAGGGCCGTGCCCGGGCCCGTCGCGGGCCGCCCGGCATCCCCGAGGCCCAGGCTGCGCAGGGAGGCGCGCAGGGCGCTGGAGTGGGCGGCGTCGGAGGGCGCCGTCCACGCGCGGGCGCCGGGGGTGGGGTCGGGGTCGGGCGGGGCGAGGCGGGAGAGCAGGGCCTTGATGCCGTCGATGCGGTCCTCGTCCTCGTGCAGGACGAAGGCGAGTTCGGGTTCCGAGGCCTGGTCGGCGATCGTGTAGACGGCGCACCAGTTGGCCAGGGTGGGCACGGTCATCTGGGCCATCAGGGCCAGCGTCTGGTCGCGTTCGAGGGTGCCCGCCAGCAGGTCGGAGGCCTCCACCAGGAAGGACAGCGAGCCTCGGCGCAGGCGCTCGAGCTCGGTGAGGCGGGCGCTCTCCACCGCCAGCGCGATGCGGTCGGCGGCGAACTGCAGCCGCAGCGCCTCCTCGTTGGTGTAGCGGCCGGGGCTCTCCGCGGCGACGCCGAGCGAACCGGTGAGGCGGCCCTCGACCTTGAGGGGGACGGTGACGACGGAGCGCATGCCGGTGCCGGCGAGCAGCGGGACGGCGCCGGGGACCGCCGTGAGGTCCTCGTGGACGGCGGGCATGCGGGCGCTGCCGTAGCGGCCGGTGCCGGCCTCGACGGGGACGCGCGCGAAGCGCTGCCGGGCGGAGGGGAGGCCGGTGGAGGCGCGCACCTCCAGCTCGGTCTCGTCGTCGGTGGCGAGCAGGAGGTAGGCGGCGTCGCCGTCGAGCATGTCGCGGGCGCGCTCCACGGTGCGCTGCAGCAGCCCGTCGAGGTCGTCGGGGGCGGGGGAGCCGATGAAGGACTCGAAGGGGTCCACGGCCTTGCCGCGTTCGGCGCCGCGCTCGACGGCGACCATGCCGCGGCCGGGGTTCTGCAGGACGGCGCGCTCGTCCTCGCGCACCAGCAGGCACACGGTGGACGGCTCGCCGGAGGTGTCGCGGACCCGCAGGTGCGTGCCGTAGACGGGAAGGATCCGCCCGTCGGCGTCGCGGACGCCGTAGCTGCCCTCCCAGCGGGACAGCCGCAGGGCCTCGGCGATGCCGTGGCCGGTGCCGGGGGTCTGCGGCCAGGCGGCGAAGTCGCCGAGCGGCTTGCCGGTCACCTGGTCGCCGGGGTGGCCGAAGAGCTCGGCGGCGTCCTGGTTCCAGCGGGTGATGATGCCGCCCCGGTCGACCTGGACGACGGCGACGCGGACCCGCTCGTCGGCCAGCGGCAGTGCCTGGACGGGCAGGGCCGGGCCCGCGGAACGGGTGCCCGCGGGACGCTGGGGGAGGTCGAGGCGGAACCAGACGTGCTTGTTGGCCGCGGTGTACTCCACGCCCCAGCGGCTGGCCAGCGCCGAGCACAGGAGCAGGCCGCGGCCGCCCTCGTGGTCGGGGTGGATCTGCTTCTTGGCGTCGTGGAGAGGAAGCTCACGTTCCGGGTAGCGGTCGGCGACCTCGATCCGTACGGCGGACTCGAAACGCAGGCACTGGACGTCCGCGGCGGTGCCGGCGTGGACGACGGCGTTGGTGACGAGTTCACTGGTCAGGACGACGGCGTCGTCGACCACCTCGGAGAAGCCCCAGCCCTGGAGCGTGTCGCGGACGAACGCGCGTGCGGTGGCGACCGAACGTCCCACGGGTTCGAAGGTGGCCGCTGCCCGCGCCGTGATCACAGATCTCCTTGTTTGTCCCGGGACGTCACCATTCGTCGTCCGCTGTACTGTCACCACCGGCCCCCACTTCGAGGTGTACGCCCGGCCCAAGGTGGGCAACCGCATGCCAGGTTACTTACCCCCGGCGACCGCGTGTGTGCCGGTTGGGGGTGTTCCTGCCCCGATCATGACGCCGGTCATATGCGATGCTGCCGAACTGTTATGGCCGGGCCCGGGCATGGTGAAACACTGGTCATGCCTGAACGAGGCACATGCAGGTCGGTCGACCCTCCGGGAGGGACACGGTGGAGTCTGGCGCATCGGCGCGAGGCGGCGCGGCATCCGCGGCGAGGCAGGGCGGTTCCGCACGGGTCAAGAACGTGCGGGCGCGTACGAGCGGGGCCGGTTCGGGGACCGTCGAGGTCGACTCGGCGGCCCTGCACAGGCTGCTGTCGGCGTTGGAGTCCATGCGGGACGGCAACTTCCGCAAGAGGCTGACGGTCACCGGCGACGGGGTCATGGCGGAGATCTCCGCGGTGTTCAACGAAGTCGCCGACCGCAACCAGCACCTCACCGGGGAGCTGGCGCGGGTGCGGCGGGTCGTGGGCCGGGAGGGCAAGCTCGCGGAGCGCCTGGAGACGGGGGCGTGCGAGGGCGCCTGGGCGGCGGCCATCGACGCATCCAACGCGCTCGTGGACGACCTCGTGCGCCCCATGTCCGAGGTCGGCCGGGTGCTGTCGGCGGTCGCGGAGGGCGACCTGGAGCAGCGGATGGACCTGCGCGCGCAGGGCGCCGACGGTTCCGGGCATCCGCTGCGCGGCGAGTTCCTCAAGGTGGGCCGCACCGTCAACGGGCTGGTCGACCAGCTGTCCACGTTCACCGACGAGGTGACCCGGGTGGCGAGCGAGGTCGGCACCGAGGGCAAGCTCGGCGGCCAGGCGCGGGTGCGCGGCATGTCCGGCTCGTGGAAGGACCTCACGGACTCGGTCAACACCATGGCGTCCCGTCTGACGGCCCAGGTGCGTGACATCGCCCTCGTCACGACGGCGGTCGCCAAGGGCGACCTGTCGCGCAAGGTCACCGTGCACGTGGCCGGCGAGATGCTGGAGCTGAAGAACACCGTCAACACGATGGTCGACCAGCTCTCCTCCTTCGCCGCCGAGGTGACCCGCGTCGCGCGCGAGGTGGGCACCGAGGGCCAGCTGGGCGGCCAGGCCAAGGTGGCCGGGGTCGACGGCGTGTGGAAGGACCTCACGGACTCCGTCAACCTGATGGCCGGCAATCTGACGGCCCAGGTGCGTGACATCGCCCAGGTGACCACCGCGGTCGCCAACGGCGACCTGTCGCAGAAGATCACCATCGGCGCGCGCGGCGAGGTCGCGCAGCTCGCCGAGACGGTCAACGCGATGACCGAGACGCTGCGCACCTTCGCCGACGAGGTGACCCGTGTCGCGGGCGAGGTCGGCGCGGACGGCCGGCTCGGCGGCCAGGCGCAGGTACCGGGCGCGGCGGGCATCTGGAAGGACCTCACCGACTCGGTGAACACCGCGTTCCGCAACCTGACCGGCCAGGTGCGGGACATCGCGCAGGTGACGACGGCGGTCGCCAACGGCGACCTGTCGCAGAAGGTGACGGTGGACGTCTCCGGCGAGATGCTGGAGCTGAAGAACACCGTCAACACGATGGTGGACCAGCTGTCGGCCTTCGGTGCCGAAGTGACCCGAGTGGCGCGTGAGGTCGGCGTCGAGGGAGAGCTGGGCGGCCAGGCGCAGGTACCGGGTGCGGCGGGTCTGTGGAAGGACCTGACGGATTCGGTGAACACCGCGTTCCGCAACCTGACCGGCCAGGTCCGCAACATCGCGCAGGTGACGACGGCGGTCGCCAACGGCGACCTGTCGCAGAAGGTCACGGTGGACGTCTCCGGCGAGATGCTGGAGCTGAAGAACACCGTGAACCGCATGGTGGACCAGCTGTCCTCGTTCGCCGGACAGGTCACGCGTATGGCCCGGGACGTGGGCACGGAGGGCCGCCTCGGCGGTCAGGCCCGCGTCGACGGCGTGAGCGGCGTGTGGAAGGAGCTGACGGACTCCGTCAACTTCATGGCGGGCAACCTCACCTCGCAGGTGCGCCAGATCGCGCAGGTGACGACGGCGGTGGCCCGCGGTGACCTCTCCCAGAAGGTCGACGTCGACGCGCGCGGCGAGATCCTTGAGCTGAAGAACACCATCAACACGATGGTCGACCAGCTCTCCTCCTTCGCCGAGCAGGTGACCCGGGTGGCCCGCGAGGTCGGCACCGAGGGACGGCTCGGCGGCCAGGCGCAGGTGCCCGGGGTGGCCGGCGTGTGGCGCGACCTGACCGACTCCGTGAACGGCATGGCGGGCAACCTGACCGCGCAGGTCCGCAACATCGCCCAGGTGGCCACCGCGGTGGCCCGCGGCGACCTCTCCCAGAAGATCGACGTCGACGCGCGCGGCGAGATCCTGGAACTGAAGAACGTCCTCAACACGATGGTCGACCAGCTCTCCTCCTTCGCCGAGCAGGTGACCCGGGTGGCCCGCGAGGTGGGCACCGAGGGCATCCTGGGCGGCCAGGCCGAGGTGAAGGGCGTGTCGGGCACCTGGAAGGACCTGACGCAGTCCGTCAACTTCATGGCGAACAACCTCACCATGCAGGTCCGCAACATCGCCGAGGTCACCACCGCGGTCGCCCAGGGCGACCTGTCCAAGAAGATCACCGTCGACGCCAAGGGCGAGATCCTCGCCCTGGTCACCACCGTGAACACGATGGTCGACCAGCTGTCCGCCTTCGGTGACGAGGTGACCCGGGTGGCCCGCGAGGTGGGCACCGAGGGCCAGCTGGGCGGCCAGGCGCGGGTGCGGGACGTCTCCGGCATCTGGAAGGACCTCACCGACAACGTCAACCTGATGGCCAACAACCTGACCAGCCAGGTGCGTTCGATCTCCTCCGTCGCCACCGCCGTCGCCAACGGCGACCTCACCAAGAAGATCACCGTCGAGGCGCGCGGCGAGGTCGCCCAGCTCGCCGAGACCATCAACACGATGGTCGACACGCTCTCCGCCTTCGGTGACGAGGTGACCCGGGTGGCCCGCGAGGTGGGCACCGACGGCATCCTCGGCGGTCAGGCGCGCGTGCCGGGTGTGTCCGGCTCGTGGAAGGACCTCACCGAGTCGGTCAACAACATGGCCTCCAACCTGACCGGCCAGGTCCGCAACATCGCCATGGTCACCACCGCGGTCGCCCGCGGAGACCTGTCCAAGAAGATCGACGTCGACGCGCACGGGGAGATCCTGGAGCTGAAGACGACCATCAACACGATGGTCGACCAGCTCTCCGCCTTCGGTGACCAGGTGACCCGGGTGGCCCGCGAGGTGGGCACCGAGGGCCGCCTGGGCGGCCAGGCGCGCGTGCCGGGAGTCTCCGGCATCTGGAAGGACCTCACCGAGTCGGTGAACCTGATGGCGAACAACCTGACCCGTCAGGTCCGCAACATCGCCCAGGTGGCCACCGCGGTGACCCGCGGCGACCTCAACATCCGCACGGACGTGGACGCGGCGGGCGAGATCCTGGAGCTCCAGGACTACATCAACACCATGATCGTCCGACTCCGCGAGACCACGCTCGCCAACAAGGAGCAGGACTGGCTCAAGGGCAACCTCGCCCGCATCTCCGGTCTGATGCAGGGCCGCCGCGACCTCAACGACGTGGCGGCGCTCATCATGAGCGAGCTGACCCCGGTGGTCTCCGCCCAGCACGGCGCCTTCTTCATCGCGGAGGAGCCGGCCGGCGGGGAGGAGATCGACGAAGGCTACGAGCTGCGGCTGAGCGGCTCGTACGGCTTCTCCAAGCGGACGATGCCGACGGTGTTCCTGCCCGGAGAGGGGCTGATCGGCACGGCCGCCGTCGAGAAGCGCTCGATCCTGGTGGAGGACGTGCCGCCGGGCTACCTGCGGATCTCCTCCGGTCTCGGCGAGGCGCCGCCGGCCCATGTCATCGTGCTGCCGGTGGTGTTCGAGGACCGGGTGCTCGGTGTCATGGAGCTGGCCTCCTTCCAGCCGCTCACCCAGATCCAGAAGGACTTCCTCGGCCAGATCACCGACATGATCGCGGTCAGCGTGAACACCATCAGCGTGAACACCAAGACCGAGTACCTGCTGGAGCAGTCGCAGGAGCTGACCGAGCAGCTGCGGGAGCGCTCGGCGGAGCTGGAGAACCGGCAGAAGCAGCTGGAGATGTCCAACACGGAGCTGGAGGAGAAGGCGGAGCTGCTGGCCCGCCAGAACCGGGACATCGAGGTGAAGAACACCGAGATCGAGGAGGCCCGGCAGGTCCTGGAGGAGCGCGCCGAGCAGTTGGCCGTCTCGATGCGCTACAAGTCCGAGTTCCTGGCCAACATGTCGCACGAGCTGCGCACCCCGCTCAACTCGCTGCTCATCCTGGCCAAGCTGCTCGCGGACAACGCCGAGGGCAATCTCTCCCCGAAGCAGGTCGAGTTCGCCGAGACGATCCACGGCGCCGGCTCGGACCTGCTGCAGCTCATCAACGACATCCTGGACCTGTCCAAGGTCGAGGCGGGCAAGATGGACGTCAGCCCGACCCGCATCGCCCTGGTCCAGCTGGTCGACTACGTGGAGGCGACCTTCCGGCCCCTCACGGCGGAGAAGGGCCTGGACTTCTCGGTACGGGTCTCCCCGGAGCTGCCCGCCACACTCCACACCGACGAGCAGCGGCTGCTGCAGGTGCTGCGCAACCTGCTGTCGAACGCGGTCAAGTTCACCGACAGCGGCTCGGTCGAACTGGTCATCCGCCCGGCCGGCCCCGACGTGCCGCAGGCGATCCGGGAGCAGTTGCTGGAGTCCGGCTCGCTGCGGGGCGCGGACGAGCCGCTGATCGCCTTCTCCGTGACCGACACCGGCATCGGCATCGCGGCGAGCAAGATGCGGGTCATCTTCGAGGCCTTCAAGCAGGCGGACGGCACCACCAGCCGCAAGTACGGCGGTACGGGCCTGGGCCTGTCCATCAGCCGGGAGATCGCCCGGCTGCTCGGCGGCGAGATCCACGCCGACAGCCAGCCCGGCCGCGGCTCGACCTTCACCCTCTACCTGCCGCTCAACACCACCGAACTGCCGCCCCAGGGCTACCTGCAGCTCCCCGGCGGCGAGGCCGCCGAACTCGAGGGAGCACCGGTCGAGCCGCTCCACGCCCCCGCGCACGGCCATGTGGCGGTGCGCGGCCGGGGCGCGGGCAGCAGCCTGGCCCGGCTGCGCCGGCGTTCGGCGGCAACCCCGCGGCCCGCGGCGGCCGCCGGGCCGGTGGAACGCGCCGCGCTGCCCGAGTCGTGGGTGGAGGGCGCGCACAGCGACGCCTACACCGGCTTCGCGGGCGGGTTCAGCGGTGAGAAGGTGCTCATCGTCGACGACGACATCCGCAACGTCTTCGCCCTCACCAGCGTGCTGGAGCAGCACGGGCTGACCGTGCTGTACGCGGAGAACGGCCGGGAGGGGATCGAGGTCCTGGAGCAGCACGACGACGTCGCCGTGGTGCTGATGGACATCATGATGCCCGAGATGGACGGTTACGCGACCACGGCCGCGATCCGCAGGATGCCCCAGTTCGCCGGGCTGCCGATCATCGCGCTGACGGCGAAGGCGATGAAGGGCGACCGGGAGAAGAGCATCGAGTCCGGGGCGTCCGACTACGTCGCCAAGCCGGTGGACACCGACCACCTGCTCGCGGTGATGGAGCAGTGGATGCAGTCCAGGTGACGCCGCGTCGGGCGCCACGTTGGGTGGTCCGGCGGGCAACGGACGGTGAACGTCCATGACTCGGCGTGTGTGAAGAGGTGTGAGAGTGCGGGAATCTGGGAACCTTCTGGTCTCCGCTTGCGTTTCCGCTACGTGCACAGTGACATGGCGGTGACAGGGTGTGGCGGACAGCGGGGTGCGGCTACCATGACCGGCACAAGGACGGGCGGCGCTCAGGAGTCGTCCGTGGGGGCGGCGACCGGTGCAGTGCCGGGGCGAGGAGGGCGGGCCATGGTGCAGAAGGCCAAGATCCTCCTGGTCGATGACCGGCCGGAGAATCTGCTGGCGCTGGAGGCCATCCTCTCCGCGCTCGATCAGACCCTGGTGCGGGCATCGTCCGGGGAGGAAGCGCTCAAGGCGCTGCTCACCGACGACTTCGCGGTGATCCTGCTCGACGTCCAGATGCCGGGCATGGACGGGTTCGAGACCGCGGCGCACATCAAGCGGCGCGAACGCACCCGCGACATCCCGATCATCTTCCTGACCGCCATCAACCACGGGCCGCACCACACCTTCCGCGGCTACGCGGCCGGTGCGGTGGACTACATCTCCAAGCCCTTCGACCCGTGGGTGCTGCGCGCCAAGGTCTCGGTCTTCGTCGAGCTCTACATGAAGAACTGCCAGTTGCGCGAGCAGGCCGCCCTGCTCCGGCTGCAGCTGGAACAGGGCGCCCGCTCCGGCGGCAACGGCTCCAAGGAGCCCGTGGGCCTGCTCGCCGAGCTCTCCGCGCGGCTCGCCGCCGTGGAGGAGCAGGCGGAGGCGCTGTCCAAGCAACTCGACGAGTCCGCGGACGCGGCGGCGGTGGCCACGGCCGCCCACCTGGAGCGCAAGCTGACCGGGCTGCGCCGCGCGCTGGACGCGCTGGAGCCCGGCACGGGCGGCGGCGACAAGAAGATTCCCCCGCAGGAGTGAAGCATGTGCGCCACTTGACGCAAAGTCATCCTTGGCGCACCAGGGTCACGACACGAATGGCGGTATGCGTGGCCACGCGTGTCGTGCGCGGGGCGGAACGGTAACCTCACCATCATGGCCTCACGTACGCCCGGCACCGCCAAGAAGGCTGCCGCCAAACCTGCGGCCAAGCCCGCGGCGAAGAAGGCCCCCACGAAGAAGGCGGCGGCCAAGAAGCCGCCCGCCAAGGCGGCGGCGGCCAAACCCGCGCCGAAGCCGGCGCCGTCCCCGACCGGGGGTGTCTACCGGCTCGCGCGAGCGGTCTGGCTCGGCCTGGCGCACACCGTGGGCGCGCTCTTCCGCGGCGTCGGGCGCGGCGCGCGCGGTCTCGACCCGGCGCACCGCAAGGACGGCCTGGCGCTGCTGCTGCTCGGCCTCGCGCTGGTCGTGGCCACCGGCACCTGGTCGGATCTGCGCGGGCCGGTGGGCGACCTGGTCGAGATCCTGATCACCGGGCTGTTCGGGCGGCTGGACCTGCTCGTGCCCTTCCTCGTCGGCGCCGTCGTCTGGCGGCTGATGCGCCATCCGCAGAAGTCCGACGCCAACGGGCGCATCGTCATCGGCCTGACCACCCTCAGCGTCGGCGTGCTGGGGCTGGTCCACATCGGCTGCGGTTCCCCCGGACGGGGCCAGGGCGCCGACGCGATCCGCGACGCGGGCGGGCTCATCGGCTGGGCGGCGTCCGCGCCGCTCGGCTACACCGTCGGCGCACCGCTCGCGGTGGCGCTGCTGGCGCTGCTCACCTTCTTCGGGCTGCTCGTCACCACCGCGACCCCGGTCAACGCCATTCCTCGGCGGCTGCGCGAACTCGGCATCCGGCTGGGCCTGGTGGAGGAGCAGGCCCCCGCCGGGGCCGAGGACGACGCCGTGCCCTTCAGCGACCTGCTGGAGGAAGCCGCCCCCCAGGACGGCGGGGAGAGGGCGCGCCGCCGCTCCAAGCGCCGTCAGGAGCCGACGGAACTGCCCGATCTCACGCCCGGCGACGGCCTGGACGCGGTCGGCCTCGCCTACGGCGTGGCCGCCGACCTCGACGGCGCCCTCACCTACGGTGTGCCCGGCTCCTCGGTCGTCGCGGACCTCGTCAGCCACTCCCTGCCGCCGGCCCGGGACACCGGGGAGGGCGGCGCCGACGAGGACGCGGGCCCGTCCGTGCCCGACCTCACCAAGGCCGCGGCGCACGGCGAGGGCACGGCGCTGCCGCCGCGCGCCGAACAGCTCCAGCTGTCGGGCGACATCACCTACGGCCTGCCGTCCCTGGACCTGCTGGAGCGCGGCGGTCCCGGACGCACCCGCAGCGCCGCCAACGACGCCGTGGTCGAGTCGCTGACGAGCGTCTTCTCGCAGTTCAAGGTCGACGCGCGGGTCACCGGGTTCACCCGCGGCCCGACGGTTACCCGCTACGAGGTGGAGCTCGGCCAGGCCGTCAAGGTCGAGCGGATCACGGCCCTCGCCAAGAACATCGCGTACGCCGTGGCCAGTCCGGACGTACGGATCATCAGCCCGATCCCCGGCAAGTCGGCGGTCGGCATCGAGATCCCCAACAGCGACCGGGAGATGGTCAACCTCGGCGACGTACTGCGCTCCGCGGACGCCGCCGGCGAGGAGCACCCGATGACGGTGGCCCTCGGCAAGGACGTCGAGGGCGGCTACGTCATGGCCAACCTCGCGCGGATGCCGCACATCCTCGTCGCGGGCGCCACCGGGTCCGGCAAGTCCTCCTGCATCAACTGCCTGATCACCTCGATCCTGGCGCGTGCCACACCCGACGAGGTGCGGATGGTGCTGGTCGACCCCAAGCGCGTCGAGCTGACCGCGTACGAGGGCATCCCACACCTCATCACCCCGATCATCACCAACCCCAAGCGGGCCGCCGAGGCGTTGCAGTGGGTCGTGCGCGAGATGGACCTGCGCTACGACGACCTGGCAGCCTACGGCTTCCGGCACATCGACGACTTCAACGCGGCCGTGCGCAGCGGCAAGGCGAAGCCGCCCGAGGGCAGCGAGCGGGAGCTCACGCCCTACCCCTACCTGCTGGTGATCGTGGACGAGCTCGCCGACCTGATGATGGTCGCGCCGAGGGACGTGGAGGATGCGATCGTCCGCATCACCCAGCTCGCCCGGGCCGCCGGCATCCACCTGGTGCTGGCCACCCAGCGGCCCAGCGTCGACGTCGTCACGGGTCTCATCAAGGCCAACGTGCCCTCCCGGCTGGCCTTCGCGACCTCCTCCCTGGCCGACAGCCGGGTCATCCTCGACCAGGCCGGCGCCGAGAAGCTGATCGGAAAGGGTGACGGGCTGTTCCTGCCGATGGGCGCGAACAAACCGGTCCGCATGCAGGGCGCCTTCGTCACCGAGGACGAGATCCACGCCGTCGTCACCCACTGCAAGGCGCAGTTGACCCCCGCCTACCGTGACGACGTGGTCGTCGGCTCGGGCCCGAAGAAGGAGATCGACGAGGAGATCGGCGACGATCTGGACCTGTTGTGCCAGGCCGCGGAACTGGTCGTCTCCACGCAATTCGGCTCGACTTCGATGCTCCAGCGCAAACTGCGTGTCGGCTTCGCGAAAGCGGGCAGGCTCATGGACCTGATGGAATCGCGCGGGATCGTCGGCCCCAGCGAGGGGTCGAAGGCCCGTGACGTACTGGTCAAGCCGGACGAGATGGACGGAGTACTCGCCGTACTCCGCGGCGATGCCGGTTCGTAGCCGTTCCGTGGCTCACTCGTAAGTGGACTGGACGCAACCGTTGCTACCGCCCGCACGTCAAGTTATTGCAGGGGGAAGGCGTATGGCCGACTGTCATCGGCGCCGGGAAAGACGGCAATCCTGATGGCGGACAAACAACGCCCGCCCGCTTGCCCGTCCTTTTGCACACCCCCCTAGACTGAGTCTCCAGCAGGTGGCTGCACGCTCGAAAGGCGCCCCCGTGTCCATCGGCAACCCGCCCCCCGACGACCGGATCCCGGTCGGTCGTGCCCTCGCCCAGGCCCGCGTCGCCGCGGGTCTGACCGTCGACGAGGTCAGTACCACAACGCGTGTGCGCGCGCCCATCGTGCACGCGATCGAGCAGGACGATTTCTCCCGCTGCGGCGGCGACGTGTACGCCCGCGGCCACATCCGGGCGATCGCACGCGCCGTGGGCCTCGATCCCGAGGCCCTGATCGAGCAGTTCTCGGCGGAGCACGGCAGTGCGCCCGCCCCCACCCCCGTGGCGCCGCTGTACGAGGCGGAGCGGATGCGCTCCGAACCGCGCCGCCCCAACTGGACCGCGGCCATGGTCGCGGCGATCGTCGCCGTCGTCGGCTTCGTCGGCTTCACCCTCTTCAGCGGTGGTGAGGACGGCGGCAAGGAGCCGGTGGCGGGCAAGCCGAGTGCGGCGAGCCCGGCGGCCAAGCCGTCCGGCAGCGCCACGAGCACCGCGCCGAGGCCCGAGGAGTCCGACAGCGCGATCGCCGCCGCTCCGGCCGACAAGGTCACCGTCAAGCTCACCGCCCCGAACGCCAAGAGCTGGATCCAGGCGGTGGACAGCAACGGAAGGCAGCTCTTCCAGGGCAGTCTGGAGCCGGGCGACTCCAAGACCTTCACCGACAAGAGCAAGATCAACCTCATCATCGGCAACGCGGGCGCGGTCAATCTCTTCGTCAACGGCAAGGACCTGGGACCCGCGGGTGACCCCGGCCAGGTCCAGCGCCTCACCTTCACCCCCGGCGACCCGGAAGCGGGGTGACGCCCGGCCTCTCGGGCGCTCACGGACACCGCGGCGCCCGGCGCGGGACAACCGTCCCGTCGCCGGGCGCCGCTGTGCGTCGGAGCCTCGTCGGGGACAAAGTAGGCTGAGCCTATGTCCGAACCCCGTACCGTCGCTCTTGTCACGCTCGGCTGCGCCCGTAACGAGGTGGATTCCGAGGAGCTCGCCGGCCGGCTGGCGGCGGACGGGTGGCAGCTCGTCGAGGACGCCGCCTCCGCCGACGTCGCCGTCGTGAACACCTGTGGCTTCGTCGAGGCCGCCAAGAAGGACTCCGTCGACGCCCTCCTGGAAGCCAACGACCTCAAGGGCCACGGTCGCACCCAGGCCGTGGTCGCGGTCGGCTGCATGGCCGAGCGCTACGGCAGCGAGCTGGCCGAGGCCCTGCCCGAGGCGGACGGCGTGCTCGGCTTCGACGACTACGCGAACATCTCCGACCGCCTGCAGACGATCCTCTCCGGCGGCGTCCACGCCTCGCACACCCCGCGCGACCGCCGCAAGCTGCTGCCGATCAGCCCCGCCGCCCGGCAGGCCGCCGGCGAGGTCGCGCTTCCCGGCCACGCGCAGACCGCCCAGGAGCCCGCCTCGGCCCCCGAGGACCTGCCCGAGGGCGTGGCGCCCGCCTCCGGGCCGCGCGCCCCGCTGCGCCGCCGTCTGGACAGCAGCCCGGTCGCCTCGGTGAAGCTGGCCTCCGGCTGCGACCGCCGCTGCTCGTTCTGCGCCATCCCGTCCTTCCGGGGTTCGTTCATCTCCCGCCGCCCCTCGGACGTGCTCGGCGAGACCCACTGGCTGGCCGAGCAGGGCGTCAAGGAGGTCATGCTGGTCAGCGAGAACAACACCTCGTACGGCAAGGACCTCGGCGACATCCGGCTGCTGGAGACGCTGCTGCCGGAGCTGGCGGCCGTCGACGGCATCGAGCGGATCCGGGTCAGCTACCTGCAGCCCGCCGAGATGCGCCCGGGCCTGATCGACGTGCTGACCTCCACGCCGAAGGTCGCGCCGTACTTCGACCTGTCCTTCCAGCACTCCGCCCCCGGGGTGCTGCGCGCGATGCGCCGCTTCGGCGACACCGAGCGCTTCCTGGAACTGCTGGCGACCATCCGCTCCAAGGCGCCGGAGGCCGGGGTCCGCTCCAACTTCATCGTCGGTTTCCCCGGCGAGTCGGAGGCGGACCTGGAGGAGCTGGAGCGCTTCCTGGGCGCCGCGAGACTGGACGCCATCGGCGTCTTCGGCTACTCCGACGAGGAGGGCACGGAGGCGGCCGGCTACGAGGGCAAGCTCGACGAGGACGTGGTCGCCGAGCGGCTGGCCCGGGTGTCCCGGCTGGCCGAGGAGCTGACCGCGCAGCGTGCCGAGGAACGGCTGGGCTCGACGGTGCACGTGCTGGTCGAGTCCGTCGACGAGGAGGAGGGGGCGGTCGGCCGCGGTGCCCACCAGGCGCCGGAGACCGACGGCCAGGTCCTCCTGACCTCCTCCGCGGGCCTGGTGCCCGGAACGTTCGTGGCGGCGAAGGTGGTGGACACCGAAGGCGTCGACCTCGTCGCGGAGCCGCTCGGCACGACGGAGGGGGCCGGCAGATGACGGGAGTCCCGGCGTCCGCGGCCGGCGACCACCGGTCCGCACCCGCCGTCCCGGCGGCAGCGGTCCGGGGGCCCTCGCTGTGGAACATCGCCAACGTCCTGACGATGGTGCGGCTGCTCCTGGTGCCGGGCTTCGTCATGCTGCTCGTGCACGACGACGGGCACGACCCGGCGTGGCGCTCCTTCGCGTGGGCGGCGTTCGCCATCGCGATGATCACCGATCTCTTCGACGGCGAGCTGGCCCGGCGCTACGGCCTGGTCACCGACTTCGGCAAGATCGCCGACCCGATCGCCGACAAGGCGATCATGGGCGCGGCGCTGATCGGGCTCTCCGCCCTCGGCGACCTGCCCTGGTGGGTCACCGCGGTGATCCTCTTCCGTGAGCTGGGCATCACGCTGATGCGGTTCTGGGTGATCCGCTGGGGCGTCATCCCGGCCAGCCGCGGCGGCAAGCTGAAGACGCTCACCCAGGGCGTCGCCGTCGGCATGTACATCCTGGTCCTCACCGGGCCGCTGGCGACGCTGCGGGCGGTGCTGATGGGCGCCGCGGTGGTGCTCACCGTCGTGACCGGCCTGGACTACGTGCGCCAGGCGGTCGTCATGCGCCGGGCCGGGCTCGCCGCGCAGCGCACGGCCGCCGCGCGCCGGGCGCGCGAGGGGGCCGACGAGCCGGAGGACGGGCTCGCGCAGGACGTCCCGCCGGCGCTCCCGAAGGAGCAGGGACAGGGCGTGTGAACGCCGCCGCCGAGGTCCTGGGGCTGCTGGAGGCGCGGCGGCAGTGGCTCGCCGTCGCCGAGTCGCTGACCGGGGGCCTGGTGGCGGCCGAGCTGACCTCGGTGCCGGGCGCCTCCCGGTCCTTCCGGGGCTCGGTCACCGCGTACGCCACCGAGCTGAAGCGGGACGTGCTGGGCGTGGACGGCGCGCTGCTGGCCGAACGCGGCGCGGTGGACCCCGACGTCGCGCGCGCGATGGCGGAGGGCGTGCGGCGCGTGCTGCGCGCCGACTGGGGGCTGGCCACCACCGGTGTCGCCGGCCCCGACCCGCAGGACGGGCAACCGGTCGGGACCGTCTACGTGGCGGTCGCCGGGCCGACCGGCTCGTGGTGCGAGAGACTGCAGTTGAACGGCGACCGTGCCGCGATCCGTACCACCACCGTGAACGCCGTTCTGACCCTCTTGCAGCAGACGCTTCTGACGGGCCGGGGAACACCCGACGAATCCCCGACGGCGAAGGGTAGGGAAGAGAGCGGGGGGCAGGGATGTTTGCAGCCCTGAGTGAACACGTCATCGCTCCCCGCACGGCCGGTGTCGGAGGCGGTACGGTGGGGCAAGAAGGTTGCGAATTCGCGGTCCGAGGAGGGAGCCACCGATGATTCTGCTCCGTCGCCTGCTCGGTGACGTGCTGCGTCGGCAGCGCCAGCGCCAGGGCCGCACCCTGCGTGAGGTCTCCTCATCCGCCCGGGTCTCCCTGGGCTATCTGTCGGAGGTCGAACGAGGGCAGAAGGAGGCTTCCTCCGAACTGCTCTCCGCGATCTGTGACGCCTTGGACGTCCCGATGTCCGAGGTGATGCGGGAGGTCAGCGACGATCTGGCGCTTGCCGAACTCGCCGAGTCGGCTGCTGTCGAGTCGGCAGCCGCGCCTATGCGGCCGCTGCTGGGCGCGGTTCCGTCCGTACCGTCCGGTCCGGACGAGCGAGTCACCATCAAGGCGCCGAAGGCGCCCACCGAGGCCGTGAACGTCGTCGCGGCCTGAGCGACACCAAGCAGTTCCGAACCGTGGCCCCGGCCGGTGGAGAACCGGACGGGGCTTCGGCGTGTCCGCGTGTGGTCCGCGGATCCGGGGAAGGCGCCCATGGGGCGGGTCCGCCGTGGAGGTGGTCCCGCGACGCCAGGTGATTCCCGAGGAGGAGCAGCATGACCGTCGTGAAGAGCACGCTGCCCGAGGCCGACCGCAAGATCGTCGGCGAGGCCCTGCAGCACACCCTCACCGACCTGATCGACCTGTCGCTCGTGGCCAAGCAGGTGCACTGGAACGTGATCGGGGCACGGTTCCGGTCGGTCCACCTCCAGCTCGACGACGTGGTGACCACCGCGCGGACCTACGCCGACACCGTCGCGGAGCGGGCGGCCGCGATCGGGGTGACGCCGGACGGGCGTGCGGGGACGGTGTCCAAGAGCAGCAGGATCGACGAGGTGCCGGACGGCTGGATCAAGGACGAGAAGGTGGTCGCGGTCATGATCGCGGCGCTGGACGCCGTCATCAGGCGGGTGCGCCAGGGGATCGGGACGACGGAGAAGCCCGATCCGGTGAGCCAGGACATCCTGATCGGCCTCTCCGCCGAGCTCGAGAAGCACCACTGGATGTTCCAGGCGGAGAACGTCTAGACCCGTCTGGACCCCGTCCCGGGCCGGCCGGGGAGTCGACGGGCGCCTCGGCGTCCGGTCGCCCTGGGTTGCCCTCGAGCGGGGGAATGTCGCAGGTAGTAGCCGTACATGTCCTCCTTCCGGGTGAACGTTGTGCGGCGTGGGGCGGCTGAGGTCTAGCGATCTTGCCGGAAGGGGATCGCACCTGTGTACGGGGAAAGCCCGGGATTGGATCCCAGGTGATTCCCGCCGCAACCTCGGGGCTCCGAAGGAGGCGGCCATGCACGTTCTCCGCCTGTTTCACGAGCTGTGGGCCCGGCGGCCGGTCCGCTGGGCGATCGCATTCGTCGCGGGTGTGGTGTGGTGGTGGGCCCTGCTGAGGCTCATCGTCCAGCCCGCGCAGGCAGGCTCCTTCGAGGGCCTGGTCGTCGCCGGTGGCTGGGGGCTCAGCATCGTCCCCCTGCACACGGCGAGGTGGTCACGGGGATCGTCATCGGCCGCCCGGGCGGCGGTCCGCGAGGTTGAGGGCCCGGCGCCGGGAGAGCTGCCGGGAAGACTCCCGGGACCCCGAAGTCAGTCACTACCAGGGCATGACGACGCCCCCGTTGGGGCGCAGGATCTGGCCGGTCGTGAAGGCTGAGGCGTCGGAGGCAAGGAAGAGCACGGTGTGCGCCACGTCCAAGGGGTCGCCCACGCGCCCCAGGGGCGCGGCGCGCACCAGGGCCTCCTCGGCGCGGGCCTGGGCCCGCTCGTCGAAGCGGCCGTCGGGGCCGATGCCGTAGTGGCTCGTCATCGGTGTGCGGACGAAGCCGGGCGCCACGGCATTGGCCCGTACTCCACGGGGCCCCAGCTCCGTGGCGAGGGTCCGGGTCAGCTGGACCACGGCGGCCTTGGAGACGCTGTAGCAGAGCAGCCCGCGGGCTCCGGTGTCGATGGCGCCGGAGGCCATGGTGACGATGCTGCCGGCACCACGTTCGGCCATCGGGCGGGCGGCCTCGCGGGCGCAGTGCAGGACCCCCTTGAAGTTCACCGACAGCACCCGGTCCAGGTCGGCGTCGTCGGTGTCCAGGACGGTGCTGGAGTGCATGACGCCCGCGATGGCCGCCAGCACGTCCAGCCGTCCGTGGGCGGCCACGGTGGCCGCGACGGCCTCCGCGACCTGCGCCCGGTCGGTGACGTCCACGGCGCGTGCCTCCGCCGCGCCGCCGGCTTTCACGGCCAGTTCGGCGGTGTGCCGGGCGCCGGGTCCGTCCACGTCCGCGCAGACGACGGTGGCCCCTGCCTGGGCGAGCAGCAGCGCCGAGGCCCGGCCGATGCCGCCGGCGGCACCGGTGACCAGGGCGGTGCGCCCGGTGAGGTCGTACGCCGGTACGGTCATGCGGCGACGGTACGACCGGATCTGACGGTCCGTCAATCAGTGTGCCCGCGACGCGGACGCGGGTGCGGTCGACGGCGCGGGACCGCGCTGGCAGCGCGGGCACCAGTACGTCACCCGGGTCTGGCCGGGAGGCCCCAGCTCGGCGACGCGGATCGCCGTCCCGCAGCGCAGGCAGTCGTGCCGGCCGCGGCCGTACACCCAGTGCGTCCGGCCGCGCCGGGTGTCGCCGGTGGTGATGTGGCCGTGCCGGGTCTTGTTGGCCTGCAGCAGCTTCCTGGCGAGCGCGACGACCCGTTCGGGCTCGGGAACCTCGCCGACCGGCATCCAGGGTGTGACGCCGCGCAGGAAGCACAACTCGCACTTGTACACGTTGCCTATGCCCGCGAGATTGCGCTGGTCCAGCAGCGCGTCGCCGACCGGCCGGGCCGGGTCGGCGGTCAGCCGGCGCACCGCCTCCTGCGGATCCCAGTCCGGGCCCAGCAGATCCGGGCCGAGATGGCCGACGGCCCGGTCCTCCTCGGTGGTGCGCAGCAGCTCCAGCACGGGCAGCCGGTAACCGACCGCGACCCGTTCGGCATTGGCGAGGACCGCGCGGACCTGGTGGTCGGGGCCGCCCCGCCAGCGCTCGCCGGGCGCGTACAACTGCCAGGAACCGTCCATGCGCAGGTGCGAGTGGAGGGTCAGCCCGCCCTCGACCCGGATCAGCAGGTGCTTGCCGCGGGCCACGACCTCCTCCACGTGGCGTCCCGACAGGTCGGTCGTCGCCAGCCGCGGCACGCGCAGGTCCGCGCGGAGCAGGACGTGCCCTGCCAGCGCCCAGTGCAGCCGGTGCGCGGCCAGCCAGATCGTGTCGCCCTCGGGCACGGATCCCCCTGTTCCCGTCGTTCCTGTTCAGGCCCGCAGCCGCAGACCGCGGGGTGTCGCGTGGAAGCCCGCCGCCTCCAGGGAGCGGCCCAGCACCGAGGTGAGGGCGGACTCGCCGTTGGTGCGTTCCACCGTGAGCCGGCCGAGCGCGCCGTCCCGCACGGCCAGGGCGAGCGCGTCGGCGGCCGCCTGCAACCGCTCCTCGTCCGCGCCGCCGCCTCCCCGGCCGTCGCCCTCCGCCGGGGAGGGGCCGGGCCAGGCCAGCAGTGTCTTGCCGCCGCGTTCCACGTACAGCGTGAGCTCTCCGTCGACCAGGACGACCAGGGCCCCCGCCTTGCGTCCCGGCCGGTGGCTCACCCCGGCGGGCTGCTCGGGCCACGGCAGGGCGGCACCGTAGGCGTTGGCCGGGTCGGCGGCGGCCAGCACCACGGTGCGGGCCTTTTCGTGCCGGGTGTCCTCGCGGTCCCGCGCGTTGCTGATGGCCCGCAGCCGGTCCACGGCTCCGTCCATGGCGAACTGGGCCGCGCCCAGCCCCTCCACGACATAACCGCGGCGTGCCTGGCCGGTCTCCTCGAAGGCCGATAGCACCCGGTACGCGGCCGAGAAGCCGCCCTCCACGCCCTCGGCGGCCACCGCGCCGCGGGTGACCACGCCGTGCCGGTCCAGCAAGGTGTGGGTGAGCGCGTGTGCCCGGTGCGTCGCGTCGGCCGCCGCGGCCGGCACCAGGGACCAGCGGCCCGCGGTCGTCGGCGGGCCGCCCCGAGAGGCCGTCATCCGGGGCACGGGCCGGCCGGTGCGGGCCGTGAACGCGCCGTAGCGGCCGCGGGGCACCGCGCGGGGCGCCCGATGGGCGGTGGAGCCCGCCGTACGGCCGGAGCCGAGCAGCGCGCGCAGCGGCGCGAGGGTGTCATTGGTCAGCCGGCCTGACCAGGCCAGCTCCCAGACCGCCTCGGCCAGTTCCGGATCGGACACCTCGTGCCCGGCGGCGCCGACCTGCTCGGAGATCTGCCGGAAGAACAGCCCGTAGCCGCCCGAGAGCCCGTCCAGGACCGCGCGGTGCACCGGGGAGAGCTCCAGGGGCTGCGGCTGCGGCAGCAACAATGGCGCGGTGTCGGCGAGGTACAGCGACACCCAGCCGTCCTTGCCCTGCAGGGCGCCGGCCCCCGCCCACACGACCTCGCCCGCGGAGGTGAGTTCGTCCAGCATCGCCGGGGTGTAGTCCGCCACCCGGGCGGGCAGGACGAGCTTCTCCAGGGCCGAGGCGGGGACCGCCGCGCCCTGGAGCTGCTCCACGGCCCGCACCAGGCCGTCGAGGCCGCGCAGGCTGTGCGTGCCCACGTGCTGCCACTGCGGCAGGAAGGTGGCCAGGGTGGTCGGCGGCACGGGTTCCAGTTCGTGCCGCAGCGCAGCCAGCGAGCGCCGCCGAAGCCGCCGCAGCACACCGGCGTCGCACCACTCGTGGCCCGCGCCGCCCGGCCGGAACTCGCCCTGCACGACCCGCCCGGACGCGGCGAGCCGGTGCAGGGTGCCGTCGGCGACGGCGGTGCCCAGGCCGAAGCGCCGGGCGGCCTCGGCCGAGGTGAACGGCCCGTGGGTACGGGCGTAGCGGGCCAGCAGATCGGCCAGTGGGTCCTTGACGGGCTCGGTGAAGGCCTCCGGCACACCGACCGGCAGCGCGGTCCCCAGGGCATCCCGCAGCCGCCCGGCGTCCTCCACGGCGGCCCAGTGCTCCACGCCCGCGACGCGGACCCTGATCGCCCGGCGCGCGCCCTCCAGTCCGGCCGCCCAGCCCGGCTCCGCTCCGCGGGCGGCCAACTCGGCGTCGTCCAGCGGGCCCAGCACCCGCAGCACGTCGGCGACGCCCTCGGGGCCCTTGATCCGCCGGTCCTCGGTGAGCCACTGCAGTTCCCGCTCCAGCTCCACCATGACGTCTGCGTCGAGCAGTTCGCGCAGCTCGGCCTGGCCCAGGAGCTCAGCCAGCAGCCGGGAGTCCAGCGAGAGCGCCGCGGCGCGCCGCTCGGCCAGGGGCGAGTCGCCCTCGTAGAGGAACTGGGCCACGTAGCCGAAGAGCAGCGACTTGGCGAACGGCGACGGCTCGGGCGTCGTCACCTCGACCAGCCGCACCTTGCGGGACTCGACGTCGCCCATCAGCTCGACCAGCCCGGGGACGTCGAAGACGTCCTGCAGGCACTCGCGGACGGCCTCCAGCACGATCGGGAACGAACCGAACTCTGAGGCCACCTGGAGCAGCTGGGCGGCCCGCTGGCGCTGCTGCCACAGCGGCGTGCGCCTGCCCGGGTCGCGGCGGGGCAGCAGCAGCGCCCGGGCCGCGCACTCCCGGAACCGGGACGCGAACAGCGCGGAACCGCCGACCTGGTCGGTGACGAGCTGCTCGACCTCGCCCTTGTCGAAGACGACGTCGGCTGCGCCGACCGGCGACTGGTCGGCGTCGTACTCGGTGCCCTGCTCGGCCGGGTCCGCGTCCAGCAGGTCCAGGCCCATCAGGTCCGCGTCCGGCAGGCGCAGCACGATCCCGTCGTCGGCGTGCATCACCTGTGCGTCGAAGCCGTACCGCTCACCGAGCCGGGCGCCCAGCGCGAGCGCCCACGGCGCGTGGACCTGGGCACCGAAGGGGGAGTGGACGACCACCCGCCAGTCGCCCAGCTCGTCCCGGAAGCGCTCCACCACGATGGTGCGGTCGTCGGGCACATGGCCGCACGCCTTGCGCTGCTCCTCCAGGTAGGCCAGCACATTGTCGACCGCCCACGGGTCCAGGCCCGCCGCGGCCAGCCGTGCCCGGCCCTTCTGCGGCTCCAGGGCGGCGACCTCGCGCAGGAAGGCGCCCAGGGCGCGGCCCAGTTCGAGGGGACGGCCGAGCTGGTCGCCCTTCCAGAACGGCAGCCGTCCCGGTACACCCGGGGCGGGCGAGACCAGCACCCGGTCGCGCGTGATGTCCTCGATCCGCCACGAGGTCGTGCCCAGGGTGAAGACGTCGCCCACCCTGGACTCGTAGACCATCTCCTCGTCCAGCTCGCCGACCCGGCCGCCTCCCTTCTTCGGGTCGGCGCCGGCCAGGAACACCCCGAACAGCCCGCGATCGGGGATGGTGCCGCCCGAGGTCACCGCCAGACGCTGCGCGCCCGGCCGGCCCGCCACCGTGTTGGCCACCCGGTCCCACACCACGCGCGGCCGCAGCTCGGCGAAGGCGTCCGACGGATAGCGCCCGGCCAGCATGTCCAGCACCGCGGTGAACGCCGAGTGCGGCAGCGCCGCGAAGGGCGCGGCCCGGCGCACCACCGCCAGCAGTTCGTCGACGTCCCACGTGTCCAGCGCCGTCATCGCGACCAGCTGCTGCGCCAGGACGTCCAGGGGGTTGGACGGGACGCGCAGCGCCTCGATCGCGCCCTCCCGCATCCGCTCGGTGACGACCGCCGACTGCACCAGGTCACCGCGGTACTTGGGGAAGACCACGCCCGTCGAGACCGCCCCCACCTGGTGACCGGCCCGGCCCACGCGCTGCAGCCCGGACGCCACCGAGGGCGGCGACTCCACCTGGACGACCAGGTCCACCGCGCCCATGTCGATGCCCAGCTCCAGGCTGGACGTGGCGACGACGGCCGGCAGCCGCCCGGCCTTGAGGTCCTCCTCCACCAGGGCGCGCTGCTCCTTGGAGACCGAGCCGTGGTGCGCCCTGGCCAGTAGCGGCGGCGCCCCGTGCGCCGCGCCGGACTGCGCCATGATCTCCGCGGGGGGCGCGCCCTCGGGCAGGGGCCCGCCCGTGGCCCGCTCGTACGCGATCTCGTTGAGCCGGTTGCACAGCCGCTCGGCCAGGCGGCGCGAGTTGGCGAAGACGATCGTGGACCGGTGGTCCTGCACGAGGTCGGCGATGCGCTCCTCGACGTGCGGCCAGATCGAGGGCCGCGGGTCGTCGCCCTCGGTGGCGGGAGAGCCGCCGAGCTCGCCCAGGTCCTCGACGGGGACCACCACCGACAGGTCGAACTCCTTCTGCGACGGGGGCTGGACGACCGTCACCTTGCGCTGGGGCGACAGGAAGCGCGCCACCTCGTCCACCGGGCGGACCGTCGCCGACAGGCCGATCCGCCGTGCGGGGCGCTCCAAGAGCTCGTCCAGCCGCTCCAGGGACAGCGCCAGGTGTGCGCCGCGCTTCGTCCCGGCGACGGCGTGCACCTCGTCCAGGATCACGGTCTCGATGCCGCGCAGCGACTCCCGGGTCGAGGAGGTCAGCATGAGGAACAGCGACTCGGGGGTCGTGATCAGGATGTCCGGCGGCCGGGTCGCCAGAGCGCGCCGCTCGGCGGCCGGGGTGTCGCCCGAGCGGATCCCCACCCGCACCTCCGGCTCCGGCAGCCCCAGCCGGACGGACTCGTGCCGCAGACCGGTCAGCGGACTGCGCAAATTGCGCTCCACGTCGACGGCGAGCGCCTTCAGCGGCGACACGTACAGCACACGGCAGCGGCGCTTGGCCTCGGCCGGCGGCGGCGTCGACGCCAGCCGGTCCAGGGCGGCCAGGAACGCCGCGAGCGTCTTGCCGGAGCCGGTGGGGGCCACCACGAGCACGTCGGACCCGCCGGCGATCGCCCGCCACGCCCCCGCCTGGGCGGCGGTGGGCGCGCTGAAGGCCCCCGTGAACCACGCGCGCGTGGCGGGGGCGAACGCGTCGAGGGCCCCCGCGGGATCCTGCTCCTCCGGGGTGCCCCCAGTGCTCCGTCGCGACATGCCATCCATCCTGCCTCGCCGCACTGACAAACCGCCCCCCCGGTGCCCGCACCGCGTTTCCCGGGTGGGCACGGCGCAGAATGGGGGGATGGGGTCGGACGAGCGGGCACGGCTGTGGAGGCATCCGGGGTTGCCGGACGTCGACCTCCTGCGGGCCCGGTACGTGCGCAAGACCTTCGTCCGGCACACGCACGAGTCCTTCGTGATCGCCGGCATCACCAAGGGCGTCGAGGCCTTCCACCACCACGGCACCATCGAGCGGGCGGGGCCGGGGGCGGTGGCGCTGATCAACCCCGACACCGCGCACACCGGGCACGCCGGCGTGCCCGAGGGGTGGACGTACAGCGTGCTCTACCCCGGGGCGGACATCGTGGCCTCCGTCGCGGCGGAGACCACGGCGATCCGCGGGACGGCGGGCTTCGCCGTGGCCGTCGCCGAGGACCCCTACGCCGTGCACCTGGTCACCCAGGTGCTGCGGGCGACCGACCAGGCCAACGCGCTCGCCGCCGACACCATGATGCGGCTCGCCATCGCCCGCCTGCTGCGCGCCCACGGGGGCACGCTGCCCCAGCGCACCCCGCTCACCGCGGGCGCCCGCAGCGCCGAGCGCGCCCGGCAGATCCTGGAGGCGCGCCTCACCGACCCGCCGCCGCTGGCCGAGCTCGCGGCAGAACTCGGCACCAGCCCCTTCGCGCTGCTGCGCGGCTTCCGCGACCTCTACGGCATGCCGCCGCACGCCTGGCTCACCGACGCCCGGGTCCGCCGCGCGCGGCGCCTGCTGGACGGCGGGACGGCTCCGGCCGCGGTCGCGATCGCGGTGGGCTTCACCGACCAGCCCCATCTGAACCGCCACTTCACGCGGATCGTGGGGGTGCCGCCGGGCGCGTACCGGCGGGAGCGCAAGAACGTACAAGACGGCGCCGAGGGCGCGGCCTAGCGTCGGAAGAGTGACCGCATCGCCCCTGGAAGCCGGACAGCACCGGCAGCAGCCCCCACCGACCTCCGCCAAACCGCGTTCCGCGGTCGTCCGCGACGCCCTGGGCGTGGGCGTCGCCGTAGGCCTGTCCGGGTTCGCCTTCGGAGTGACCGCGGCGGGGGCCGGGCTGAGCCTGCCGCAGAGCTGTGCGCTCAGCCTGCTGGTGTTCACCGGCGCCTCGCAGTTCGCGCTCGTGGGCGCCCTGGGCGCGGGCGGCAGCCCCCTGGCGGCCGCCGCCGGGGCGTTCTTCCTGGGGGTGCGCAACGCCTTCTACGGGCTGCGGCTTTCCGGACTGCTGCGCCTCCCGCGCGCGGTGCGCCCCTTCGCGGCGCAGTGGGTGATCGACGAGACTTCCGCCGTCGCCCTTGCGCAGCCCGACCGGGCGAGCGCCCGGCTGGGCTTCACGGTCACCGGCGCCAGCCTCTACGCGCTGTGGAACCTGACCACGTTCCTGGGCGGACTCGGCGCCGCCGCACTCGGCGACCCGGCCGACTGGGGCCTGGACGCGGCAGGTCCGGCGGTCTTCCTCGCGCTGCTCGCACCCATGCTGCGGGGCCGCAGCGAGCGGGCCACGGCGGCCCTGGCCGTACCGCTCGCCCTGGTCTGCCTGCCACTGCTCCCCGCCGGGGTGCCCGTCCTGGTCGCGGCACTGGCCGCGCCCCTCGTCCTGGCCGTGGCCCGCCGCAAGGAGGCCGACCGTTGAGCACATGGATCGCCGTGGGCGTCACGGCCCTCGGCTGCTACGGGGTGAAGCTGCTGGGCCTGTCCGTCCCCGCGGGCTTCCTGGAACGCCCCGTCGTACGGCGGCTGGCCGCGCTGCTGCCCATCGCCCTGCTGGCGGCCCTCACAGCGCTGCAGACCTTCGGGGACGGCCGCCGCCTGGTGCTCGACGCGCGCGCCGCGGGCCTGGCGGCGGCCGGCGTCGCCCTGCTGCTGCGCGCCCCTTTCCTGCTGGTCGTCGCCGTGGCGGTGGCGGTGACCGGAGGGCTGCGGGCCGTCACCGGGTGACGGGTTACTGTGATCCGTCACAAAGGACGCGCGAGTGAACGCGAGTGGAGGGGCGACGATGGCGGCCGACACCCTGCCGATCCTCTCCGACGCGGCCCGCGCCCTCGCGGCGCGCTGCGAGCACAAGGTGAACGAGATCGCCCGCACCATGACGACGCGCGCCTTCACCGACCTCCCCGGCTGCGCCGAACTGCCCGCCGACGTCAAGGAAGGGGAGCTCGCCGCCACCGCGCGCCACGGCCTGCGGCTCTTCCTGCGCCGGGTCGTCCACGGCACCCCCGCCGAGCGGCCGGAGCGGGGCGACTTCGACCGCTTCAGGGAACGCGCCGCCCAGCGCGCCGAGGAGGGGCTGCCCCTGCACCTGGTGCTGCGCAGCCATCTGCGCGGCACCGCCGTGCTGTGGCGGGCGCTGCGCGAGGTGGCCCGGCCGGGCGAGGAAGCCGCGCTCGCCGAACTCGCCGACGTCCTCATCGGCATCCAGGAGGGCATCGTCGGCGCCGTCTCCGAGACGTACCTGGACGAGCAGAGCACCCTCGCCGCCGAACGCCGTGAGGAGCGCCGCGCCCTGGTGCGGGCGCTGCTGGACGGATCCCTGCCGCCGGAGCTGCCCGCCGGGCGGCTGGGTCTGGCGGACGGCGCCCTGGTGCTCGCCCTCCACTTCCCGCCCGAGGCCGCCGCCGGCCGCCCCTCGGCCGCCGCGCACCGCAGGCCGCGTCGCGTCCAGGCCGCCCTCGACCGTGCCTTCGGCACCGAGGTGCCGGCCCTGCTCGACGACACCGGCGGCCACGCCGTCGTCCCGGGCCACCGGGTGCCGCCGGGCGGTGACGAGGGTCTGCTGGCCCCGCTGCGCCGCGCCTGCTGCCCCGACGTACGGCTGGCCGTCGTCACGGCCGCCGCCCCCCGGGACATCCCCGGCGCCGCCCGCACGGCGTCGGAGGTGCTGCGGGTGGCCCGCGCCGGCGGGCTGCCGCCCGGGCTGCACCGGCTCGACGACGTGCTGCTGGAGTACCACCTGTCACGGCGTGACGCGAGCAGTGAGCGCATAGCCGCTCTGCTCGACCCGATCGCGGACCGCCAGGACCTGGTCGAGACCCTGCGGACCTACCTCGGCAGCCGGCAGGAACGCCGCAGCACCGCACGCCAGTTGGGGCTGCACCCCAACACCGTCGACAACCGGCTCGCCCGGATCTGCGAACTCACCGGGCTCGACCTCGCCGCGCCGCACGGCACGGCCCTGGCGCTGGCCGCGCTGCTGCTGCGCGACGGCGCCGGGTGAGCCGGCTCAGACCAGGCGTCCGTAGGCCCGCAGGGTGAGCAGCGCGTCGAGGGTGACGAGGGGCCGCCGCTCCAACACCGTCCCGGGCGCCCAGGCGGGCCGCCGCGCGGGCCAGCCGCCGTCGTCCATCTGGCCGGCCGCCAGGAAGTCCAGCGCGCGGTCCATCTCCGCGTCCGTGAACCATTCCCGCGCCGGGGACTGCGGCGTGCGCGCGTAGTCGTACGCGAAACGGTGCTCGCCGTCGGGCGCTCCAGGCGGAGGGGCGTGCTCCGGGTCCCGGCCGGGGTCCAGCACGACGAGCCGCTGCTCGCGCACGATCCGCCCCAGGCGCGCCGCCGCCTCCCGGGCCCGCGCGCGGTCGGGCGCGTGGTCCAGGAACGCCATCGCGGCCACGGCCTCGCCGGGATGGGTCTTGTCGAGCGTCTCGATCGCCGACCAGCAGAAGTCCGTGGCCCGGAACAGCCAGGCGTGCCACACCTCGTTGCGGTGCAACGTGCCCACCACGGGCCCGGTGGCCAGCAGGTCGCCGGGCGGGCAATCCACCAGCGGCAGCCAGGGGGCGACCGGGAAGCCGCGCAGCGAGGGGTGGAGCGCGGGCAGCGCGCCCTCCGGGGTCGACACGGCCGTCACGTAGCGGCAGATCCGCTCCGCGCGCTGGCCGCCGCACCTGCCGATCTCGTCGAGCACGCCCAGCGCGTGGGCCACGTGCAGCGGCTGGCTGACCGTGCCGCGCAGATCGGGGTCGAGGGCGTGGCCGTAGCCGTCGTCGGCGTTGCGGTACGCGGACAGCGCGGTCTCCACCGCGTCCGCCGGGCCGTTCCGGAAGTGGTACGCGAACCTGCGCTGCTCGAGCACCCGTGCGGTCAGCCACACGAAATGCTCGGCGCGTTCTAGCGGGATTGCTGGCATGTGCGCACAGTAGGCCTCCGTAAGCGCTCTGCACACAGAAGTGCGCAGGGAGCACCCTGGCGTGCGACCACGCGCCCCCGGTACGGGTCATGAGCCGCGAGGAGTTGACGGCAGCCCCGGCGCACGCCGGGCTCGATGTGCCGGAAGACGTGGGGGAGGGGCGCGATGGCCGGCCCCTCGGTGACGGGCGGACGGTCGCCGAGGCCGGCGTCCGGTGGCGGCACGGCCCGACCGGGCCCGGTGACGATGCGCGCGCGGGTCCCGGGGGGGTTTGAATGGGAGGGGGACCCACGACATCGGACGACCGGGTGACTACACACACCGACCTGGACAACCTCGGCTCGCCGCATGACGGCGGCGGCGCCCTGCTCGTCGTCGACGCGCACGGCGACGTCCTCATGTGCACCGGGTCGGTGCACGAGCTCACCGGACGGCCCCCCGCCGAGGTGTGCGGACGTCCCGTCGCCGAACTCCTCACGGCCCCCGAGGCATGGGCACACCACCTCCACGCGCCCGGCGCCGCCGGCGCGGAGTGCGACGCCGAACTGCGGCACCGCGACGGCACCGCGGTCCCGGTGCGGCTGCGCGTGCAGCCGATGACCGCGGGCGGCGGGCCGCCCGGGGGCCTGGTCGTGACCGCCACACCCCGTGCGGTGGCCGAACGGCACAAGGAGGACGAGGCCCTGCTCAGGGCGCTGTTCCGGCAGCGGCACGTGGGCCTCGCGATCCACGACCTGGCACTGGAGACCACCCGCTTCAACCTCGTCCCCGGCATCGATCTGCCGTCGGAGGTCGGCCCCCGCGTCGATCCGGTGGAGTGGAGCGTCGAGGACGTGCTGCTCCCCAAGGACGCGGCGGCGCTCCGGGAGCAGTTGAGGCATGTGGCCGAGACCGGGGAACCGCTGGTCGACTGGGTGCACAGCGCCCGGCGCCGGGGAGCGGCGGACGTGAAGCGGCTGGCGTCCTTCTCCGCCTTCCGGCTGCACGGAGCGAACGACCGGCCCGTCGGGGTGGCCGTCATCTTCACCGACGTCACCCAGGAGTACGCCGCCCGCCAGCGCATGGAGTTGCTGCACGCCGCCGCGGAGCGGATCGGCCGCAGCCTGGACGTCGCCAGGGTCGCGCAGGAACTGGTGGACGTGCTGGTCTCCCACCGTTTCGCGGACCTGGCGGCGGTGGACCTGACCCACACCGTGCTGATCGGCCAGGAGCCCGGCGAGTTCCGGCTCGGCGCCCCCTTCCGCAGGGTCGCGGTGGCCTCCGCCGACGGCGTGTGGCCCCGCGAGATCCACCCCCGGGGCGCCGGCTTCCGCCTGCGCAGCCTCGAGAGCGACCACCTGCGCCGGGGCGCCGCCGTCTTCCGGTCGGACCTGACCTCCTGGCGCGAGGGACTGGCCGGCGACGTGGAACGCAGCCGGCTGCTGCTGCCCGACGCCGCCGCGTCCTTCCTGAGCGTGCCGCTGATCGCCCGCGGCCTGGTGCTCGGCGTCCTGGTGATGTGGCGGACGGCCGGTCTCCCGCCGTACGGCCTCGGCGACGCCGGCCTCGCGGAGGAACTGGCCTCACGGGCCTCCCTCGGCCTGGACAACGCCCGCCGCTACACGCGCGAGCACCGCACCGTCGAGGCACTCCAGCGCAGCCTGCTCCCGCCGTCGATCACCGAGACCAGCGGGGTGCTGACCGCGGGCAGCTATGTACCGGCGGGCACGACCGAGGCGGTCGGCGGCGCGTGGTTCGACGTGATCCCGCTGTCGTCCAGCCGGCTGGCGCTGGTCAGCGGCGACGTCACCGGACACGGCCTGAACGCGGCGGCCACCATGGGGAGGCTGCGCACCGCGGTGCAGACCCTGGCCGACCTCGACCTGCCGCCCGGTGAACTCCTCGCCCACATGGACGACCTCGTGGTCAGGCTCGGCGACGTCGCCCCGCCGCAGGGCGAGGAGGACGGCACCGCGCGCAGCAGCGCGGTCGGCGCCACCTGCCTCTACTGCGTCTACGACCCCGTCGAGGGCCGCTGCGAGATGGCGAGCGCCGGGCATCCCCCGCCGGTGTACGCCGCGCCGGGCGCCCCCGCCGAGGTCATCGGCCTCAAGCCCGGTCCGGCGCTGGGCGTGGACAGCATGCCCTTCGAGCCGGTCGGCTTCGAGGTCCCCCCGGGCAGCGTGCTCGCGTTCTTCAACGAACCGCTCATCTCCCATCCCGACGGCACCGCGCAGGAGCGGCTGGAGCGGCTGTGCTCGGTGCTGGCCACGGACCCCTCCGGGACGCGCACGCCCACCCGGACCGGCCGCGCGATCCTCGAGGAACTCCTCGCCGAGCCGCCCGGCGACGACGTCACGCTGCTGGTGGCCCGTCTGCGCCCGCTGCCGCCCGGATCCGTCGCCACCTGGGAGTTCCCCGCCGATCCCGCCGTCGTGGCGCGGGCCAGAACCGCGGTGGAGAGCCAGTTGCAGTCGTGGGACCTCAAGCACCTGGCGTTCACGACCGAACTCATCACCAGCGAGCTGGTCACCAACGCGATCCGCTACGGCGGCGCCCCGGTCGGGCTGCGCCTGATCCGCGACGACACCCTGGTCTGCGAGGTGTCCGACCCGAGCCAGACCCAGCCCCGGCTGCGGCGCGCCCGGCTGTCCGACGAGGGCGGTCGCGGACTGTTCCTCGTCGCCCAGCTCTCCAGCCGCTGGGGCAGCCGCTACACCGCGGGCGGGAAGACCATCTGGGCGGAGCAGCCGCTGTCCGAGTCCTGAGCCCGAGGCCCGCGTCAGGCGTCAGGCGTCCGGGCCGTCCGGGTCGCCGGTTCGGGTCGTTCGCACTAAACCTGGGAGGACGACCGTAGGCGGCGTCCGTCCGGTGCCCCACCGCGCGTGCGCCGACGGAGGTGGTTCCAGTGGCGCACGGCGGCCCGCCCGCTCCCATGGGCGACGCGGAGGCGGCGATCCTGCGCGCCCTGTTCACCCAGTCGCCGGTCGGGCTGCACGTCCTCGACCCGGACCTGCGCGTGGTCCGCGTCAACATGGGCACCCCCGCCATGCGCGGGGTGCGGTCGGAGGACGTCCTCGGGCGGTACTTCCGGGACGCCTACCCCGTCGTCCGCCCCGCCGACGTGGAAGGACGTGTGCGCCGGGTGCTGGAGACCGGTGTGCCGCTGATCGAGGACGTCGTGCGGACGCGTCCGACGGCCGGGGACGGCGCGGAGCACTCCTACTCGGTCTCCGGCTTCCGCCTGGAGGACCCGGACGGAAGGGTCCTGGGTGTCGCGCTCGCCGTGGTCGACGTGACCGAGCGGGAGAAGGGGCGTGCCCGGCTGCGCGTCCTGAACATGGTGCGCGACCGCGTGGGCCGCACCCTGGACGTGGTGGTGACCTGCGAGGAACTGGTCGGCGCCCTGGTGCCGGCCTTCGCCGACGTCGTCGTGGTGGAGGTCGTCGACGACGTGGTGCGCGGGGACGACCCGCCGCTGTCGCCGCTGCCCCGCGGGACCCCGCTGCGGCGGGCCGCGTTCGGCAGCAGCGGCGGCCCCGGTCAGCCCCAGGCCTACCCGGTCGGCGATGTGCGCAGCCTGCCCGACCCGACCCCGTACACCCAGGCGCTGTCCGACCTGCGGCCCCGGGTCCTGCGGCTGCACGCCGGGCTGCCCTGGCTGGGCACCGACCCCGCCCGCGCCCAGGCGATCCGTGCCTCGGGGGCGCAGACGCTGCTCACGGTGCCGCTGACGCTGCGCGGGGCGGTGCTCGGGTTGATCAGCCTCTACCGGACGAAGCGGATGGAGCCCTTCACGGAGGACGACGTCGAGATCGGCCTGCAGCTGGCCGACCACACCGCCCTGTGCGTCGACAACGCCCGCCGCTACACCCGGGAGCACACCGTCGCCGCGACGGTGCAGCGGCAACTGCTGCCCCGCCGCCCCGTGTCGCACACCGCGCTGGAGACCGCCTACCTGTCGACGGCCGGGGAGAGCGCGGCGGGGTCGTGGTACGACACCATCCCGCTGTCCAGCGCCCGCACCGCGCTGGTCGTCGGGGACGTCGCCGGACAGGGCATCCACGCGACCGCCGGCATGGGCCAGTTGCGCACGGTCATCCGCTCGCTGAGCGCGTTCGACCTCGGGCCCGACGAACTGCTGGCCCGGCTCGACGACATCACGACCCACCTCGCCACCGAGCGCGCCTCGCTGCCGCCCGCCGACCCGCTGCACCGGGAGGCACTCACCGCCGCGTGCCTGTACGCCGTGTACGACCCGCTGACCCGCACCTGCACGATGGCCCGCGCCGGACACCTGGCGCCGGTGATCGTACGGCCGGACGGCAGCGCGCAGATCGCGGAGATCCCGGACGGGCCCCGGCTGGGCACCGCCGGGTGCGCGCCGTTCGCCGCCGCCGAGCTCGACATCCCCGAGGGCAGTGTCCTGGCCTTCACCAGCTCCCCGGTGCTGTCCCTGCACCTGGCCGGTGGTTCCACCCCGCTCAAGGGCGCCCCGCCGGGGCGGGGCCGTCCGCTCCAGGAACTGTGCGACGAGATCATGTACACGCTTCCCGCCGGCGTCGACCGGGGTGTGCCCATGCTCCTGCTGGCCCGTACGCGCGCCTTTCCGCCGGACAGCGTCGCCGCCCGGCCGCTCGGGGACGACACCACGGCGGTCGCCACCGCGCGGGCCTTCGTCCGCGAGCGGCTCGCGGTGTGGGGCGCGGACGAGGACACCGCCTTCAACACCGAGTTGATCGTCAGCGAGCTGGTCACCAACGCCATCCGCTACGGCAGCCCCCCGATGCGGCTGCGGCTGATCAACGACCGCATGCTGACCTGCGAGGTCCGCGACACCAGTCCCGCCTCCCCGCACCTGTTGCACGCGCGCACCGTGGACGAGGGCGGCCGGGGGCTGTTCATCATCGCCCAGCTCGCCGACATGTGGGGCACGCGGTACGCGGAGGACGGCAAGACCATCTGGACCGAACAGGCCCTCCCCCCGTCCCCGGCATGACCGGCCTGCCTGTGCACGGGCGGCGACGCCCGTTCAGGCGAACGGACCCGGTCCGTTTGACGCACCGTCCGGGGCGGCGGAACGTGGCGTTATCCCCGCTCGTAGAAAGGCCGGACGGCGATGGCGGACACCCGGGCCAGGCGCATAGCGAAGTTCATCGAGCCGCTGCGTGTGGAGCCGGGGTCCACCGTGGACCTGGCCGGGGACTTCGACCCCCGGTACAAGGGCAGCCTGAAGAAGCGGGACGGTGTCGGACTGCTGAGCACGGGCGTGTCGCTGCTGGCCGAGTACCAGGCGCGGCTGGCCGCCCAGGACACCTACGGGGTGCTGCTCTGCCTCCAGGCGCTCGACGCCGGGGGCAAGGACGGCACCATCCGCCACGTCATGAGCGGGGTGAACCCGCAGGGCGTGCGGGTCAGCAGCTTCAAGGTGCCGTCCACGGAGGAGCTCGACCACGACTACCTGTGGCGCTACGCCCAGCGGCTGCCCTCGCGGGGCGAGATCGCGATCTTCAACCGCTCCCACTACGAGGAGGTCCTCGTCGTCCGGGTGCACCACGAGGTCCTCCGGCGGCAGAAGCTGCCGGAGCGGCCCAAGGGCGCGGGCATCTGGGAGCGCCGCTACCGGGAGATCAACAACTGGGAGCGTTACCTGACCGACAACGGCTTCAAGGTCGTGAAGGTCTTCCTCAACCTCTCCAAGGAGGAGCAGCGCACCCGGTTCCTGAAGCGGATCGACCTCCCGGAGAAGAACTGGAAGTTCTCCGCCGCCGACGTGCGCGAGCGCCGCCACTGGGACGAGTACCAGAAGGCGTTCTCCGAGATGCTGTCGGCCACCAGCACCAAGCACGCCCCCTGGTACGTCGTCCCGGCGGACCGGAAGTGGTTCGCGCGGATCTGCGCCGCGGCGGTGCTCGCCCACACGCTGATGGAGATCGACCCGCAGTACCCCATGCTTGGTGAGCAGGCCCGACGCGACCTGCTCACCGCCCGGGGGGAGTTGGAGGCCGAGGCCCCCGGCGGGGCGCCGGCCGACCCGTACGCGGCGCGGCGGCGGACGAAGGGCGCGCGGCGCCCCTGAGCCGGGGCCCGCCGCACGGCCGGACGCAGCGACCGGATCGGAGGCACGACCATGACGGTGCAGCCCACCCCGGAGGGGGAACGCCCCGCGTCCCCTGAAGTCTGGTACGCGCGGTCCCCGCAGGACGTCGCCGTGGCCTTCGAGGTCGACCCGGACACCGGCCTGCCGACGGCGCGCGTGACCGAACTGCTGGCCGCGTACGGTCCGAACGCGCTGCCCGAGGAGAAGCCGCCGCCCGCGTGGCGGCGCTTCATCGGCCAGTACCGCAGCTACATGCAGATCATCCTGGTCGCCGCGGCCGTCGTCTCCTTCCTGATCGCCCAGTGGACCACCGGCATCCTGCTCGTCCTGCTCACCCTGCTCAACGCCGTCGTCGGGCTCCGTCAGGAGGGCAAGGCCGAGAGCGCGATGAACGCCCTGAAGTCGATGATGAAGGCGACCGCCCGGGTGCGGCGCGACGGAACCGAGTCGGAGGTGCCGGCCGAGGGCGTCGTGGTGGGCGACGTCGTGCTCCTCGCCGCGGGCGACCAGGTCCCGGCCGACGGGCGGATCGTGCGGGCGAACGCCCTGCAGATCGACGAGTCCGCGCTGACCGGCGAGAGCGTCCCCGCCGCCAAGGACGCCGGGACCCTGCCCGCGGCCGCCGCCCCCGTCGGGCCCGGCGACCAGACCAACATGGCCTTCATGAACACCCCCGTCACGCACGGGAGCGGGGTCCTGATCGTCACCGGCACGGGCGCCGGCACAGAGCTGGGCAAGATCTCCGGGATGCTGTCGGCCACTCCCAAGGAACAGTCGCCGCTGACCAAGGAACTGGACGACCTCACCCTGTGGATCGCCGCGGCCGCGGGGCTGACGATGGTCGTGATGTTCGCCCTCGGCCGCGCCCGCGGCCAGGAGTGGGACGCGCTGTTCGTCAGCGCGGTCTCGCTGGCCATCGCCGCCATCCCCGAGGCGCTGCCCACGGTGACGCAGGTGATCCTCTCGGTCGGCAGCCTCAACCTCGCCCGGCGCAACGCGATCGTGAAGGAACTGCCCTCGGTCGAGACCCTCGGCTTCACCTCGGCCATCAACTCCGACAAGACCGGCACCCTGACGTTGAACCAGATGACGGCCGTCGAGGTGGTCAGCCCCACCGACCGCTACACCGTCTCCGGCACCGGCTACGGCCTGGAGGGCAGGATCCACCACGCCGCGGGTTCCTCCGCGGGCATCGAGGACGCGATCCTGCCGTACGTGGTGGCCAGCGACGCGAAACTGGTGGACGGCAAGGTGGTGGGCGACCCCACCGAGGGCGCGCTGCTCGTCCTCGGCCACAAGGCGGGGCTGGACATCGAGGCCACCCGGGAACGGCTGCCGCGGCTGGCCACCCTGCCCTTCGACCCCGACTACAAGCTGATGGCCACCTTCCACTCGGCCACCGACGCCTCGGGCCGCCCGGTCGTGAGGTGTTTCGTGAAAGGCGCGGCGCCGGCCGTGACGGCGCGGGCCGCGACCGCCCTGTCCGCCGGTACGACCGTCCCCTGGGACGACGACCTCAGCCGGCGCGCCCAGGGCGCCGCCGAGCGGATGGGCGGCGAGGGACGCCGCGTCATGGCCGCCGCCACCCGCGACCTGGACCCGGCCGGCTTCGACCCCGCCGGCGACCTCCTGTCCCTCGTCACCGACCTGCGGATGACCAGCCTCGTCGGCATGATCGACCCGCCCCGTGAGGAGTCCCGGGACGCCGTGGCCGACGCGCAGTCCGCCCACATCAGGGTCCGCATGGTCACCGGCGACGACGTCACCACCGGCGCCGCCATCGCCCGGCAGCTCGGCATCCCCGGCGAGGCGATGCTCGGCGCGGACTTCGCCGCGCTGCCGGAGGAGGAACGGCTCGCCCGCATCGACGACATCGGCGTGGTCGGACGGGTCGCGCCCGAGCACAAGGTGCTGCTCGCCGACACCCTGAAGAAGAAGGGCGAGGTCGTGGCGATGACCGGCGACGGCGTCAACGACGCCCCCGCCATCAAGGCCGCGGACATCGGCATCGCCATGGGCAGCGGCACCGACGTCGCCAAGAACGCCGGCCGCATGATCCTCTCCGACGACAACTTCGCCACGATCATCCACGCCGTGCAGGAGGGCAGGAAGCTCTACGACAACCTCACCAAGTACATCCGCTTCGTCCTGCTGCTGCTGGTCACCTTCGTCCTGACCTTCCTCGGCGCGACCCTGCTCAACATCGCCGCCGGTGAGCCCTTCACCCCCGCCCAGGTCCTGTGGGTGCACTTCGTCGTCAACGCCCCCTTCGGCTTCGCCCTGGGCTTCGACCAGGAGAGCCCCGGCCTGATGCGCCGCACTCCCCGGCCCCGGGGGCAGTCCGTGCTGACCAGGCCGGTGCTGATCACCGTGGGGCTGAGCGGGCTGGCGATCACCGTCATCCTGCTGGCCCTCATCAAGGTGGGGGAGAGCCACTTCCACAGCGCCGCCGTCGGCAACTCGATGGCCTTCACCGCCTTCGCGCTCTGCCTGATCGTCGCCGCGTTCGAGTGCCGCAGCGAGACCGCGTCCGTCCTCACCACGGCCACCTTCGACAGCAGGCAGATGAACTGGGCGGCGCTGTCGGAGTTCGCCCTCGCCGTGCTGGTGACCCAGATGGACGGCTTCCGCCGCATCCTGGGCACCACCGAGATCAACCTGCGGCAGTTCGGCTGGGCCCTGCTGTCCGCCGTCGTCCTGCTGCTCCTGTGGGAGCTCGGAAAGCTGGCGGCACGCCGGGCACGGGCGGCGGCCGCGGCGCGGGGCCGGGCGGCGCCGCTTCAGGTGCCCGCCGCGGGCAGTTCCAGCCTGAGTTCGTAGCCGCCGTCGGCCGTCGGGCCCGAGGTGACGGTGCCGCCGAGCAGCGCGGCGCGCTGCCGCAGCCCCACGAGGCCGTAGTGGGCGCTGGGCAGCGGGAGCGCGGGCCGGGTGGGGGCGGTGTTGGTGACCGTGACCCGGACTGTGCCGCCCTGGCGGTGGATCCGGACCCGCGCGGAGGCCCCGGGCGCGTGCTTGCGCACGTTGGTCAGTGCCTCCTGGACGGTGCGGTAGACCGCGCGCTGCACCGTCGGCGGCAGGCCGTCCGGCAGGTCCGGCTGCAGTTCGGCCTCGATGCCGCTGCCGCTCACCAGCCGTTCCAGCTCGGCGAGGGAGGGCTGCGGGGTCAGCTCCGTGGGGCGGCCGCCGGCGGCGCGCAGCACGCTGACCATGTGCCGCAGCTCGTCCAGGGTCTGCACGCTCAGCCGCCGGATCGTCGCCGCGGCCTCCTTGACCTCGGCGTCCCGTGTGCCGACCTGGAGCGCCCCGGCCCGCACCGCGATCAGGCTGACCTGGTGGGAGACCACGTCGTGCATCTCCCGGGCGAGCTGGGCGCGTTCCTTGGCCAGCACGGTCTGGGCGGTGAGCAGCCGCTCGTGGTCGCGGGCCTCCGAGATCTCGGCGAGCCGCAGCGACAGGTCCCGCCGGGCCTGCACGAGCTGGCCCAGGAAGACCGGCGCGGCGGCCGTCGCCGCCGTGTAGCTCAGGGTGATCAGGGTCGAGGGCTCGGACAGGTCGAACTTCGGCTCGGGCCACGGCGCCATGTCCGCGATCGTGAAGGCCAGCGCGCACCCCGCCAGCAGCCACCGGCGCCGGGTGAACGAGGCGAGGGTGTACAGCGCGGCCAGCGTCGCGAAGGCCGCGTCCGAGACCAGCACGGCGGGCAGCGCCAGCAGGAAGGTGACCAGCGGCAGTCGCCGGCGCAGCAGCAGGGCCACCGCGCCGCCGAGGGCACAGCCGAGGCGCACCGGCTCCGCGGGGTCGACGTTGACCCAGATGTCGAACAGCGCGACCGCGACGACGACGAGGTCCACCACCACGGGAGACGGACGCCGGAACCTCATCCGCCCTCACCGTCCTGCGGCCGCTTGAGCAGCCCCGCGCGCTCCGCGAGCAGCGCGGCCTGCACCCGGCTGCCCACCTGAAGCTTGGTCAGGATGGCGCTCACATGGTCCTTCACCGTGCCCGTCCCCAGGTGCATCCGCCCGGCGATGTCCGCGTTCGACAGGCCCTCGGCGACCAGGAGCAGCACGGTGCGCTCGCGGTCGGTCAGCCGGGCCACGCCGCGGGTCGCCGACTCCTGCGGGCCCGAGCCCAGGTAGCCGTCCACGACCGTCCGGGTGACCTTGGACGACAGCACGGCGCCGCCGTCGGCCAGGGTCCGCACCAGGAACGGCAGTTCCTCGGGGTCGGTGTCCTTCAGCAGGAAACCGGCCGCGCCCGAGCGGAGCGCCGTGGCCACGTACTCGTCCATGTCGAAGGTCGTCAGCATCGCCACCACCGGAGGCTGCGGCAGCCGCCGGAGCCCGGCCAGGACGGTGAGGCCGTCCACGTCGGGCATCCTGATGTCCAGCAGGACGACGTCGGGCTGGGACTCCTGCGCCGTACGGATCGCCTGCCCGCCGGGCACCGCAGCCACGACCTCGATGTCGTCCGCCGCGTCGAGGATGCGCTGGAAGCCCGTACGGATCAGGGCCTCGTCGTCGACCACCAATACCCGGATCACGCGTGCTCCACTCGCCACGGACCCCTGTCCGATTCCTACCACGCCGCGGGCCGTCCGGCGGGGAGCCGGGCCGCGTCCGGCCAGGTGACGGGGGAGCGGGGGTCGGAAGGCGGAGGCGGTTCCGGACGACTGCCGGGTGGGGCGCCGCGGGTGGTTTCCACAACCCTGGAGCCATGACCAACGTAACACCGGGTGCGCCGCGGGCAGCGGCGCGCGCGGTGGGGCAGGGCCCGTCGACGGGGCGCCTGGTGGGGCTCGACCTCGCCCGCGGACTGGCGGTGCTCGGCATGTACGCGTCCCACGTGGGACCCGACCCTCCCGGGGGCGGGCCGGTGGGCTGGGCGGCGGAGATGTCCCGCGGCCGCTCCTCGGCGCTGTTCGCGCTGCTCGCCGGGTTCACACTGGTCATCCTCACCGGCCGGCCCGAGCCGCGGACCGGGCGGGCGGGACGGCAGGCCGCCGGCCGGGTGCTGATCCGCTCCGCCGCCCTCGTGGCGCTGGGCGGGGCGCTCACCGCCCTCGACACCTCGGTCAACGTGATCCTCGCCTACTACGGCCTGGCTCTTGCCCTGGCGCTGCCGCTGCGCCGGCTGCGGGCCGCACGCGACCTGGCCCTCGTCGCGCTGGCGGGCGCGCTCGTCCTGCCCCAGGTGCTGTACCCGCTCCGTGCGGCGGCCTACGGCGGCGGCTGGGCCGACACCCTGGCCGACCACGATCCGCTGGCCCGGCTCAGCGGCGGCGAAGGCCTCCTCGACCTGCTGGTCACCGGTGACTACCCGGTGCTCACCTGGCTGCCGTTCATCGTCGCCGGGATGGCCGTGGCCCGGCTCGACCTCGGCCGCCCCGGCGCACGGGCCCGGTCGGCCGTCTGCGGCGCCGCCCTCGCCGCGGCCGGTTACGGCGGCTCCTGGCTCGCCCTGCACCTGGTGCCGGGTGCGCTCGGCGCGGTGAGCGCCGCCACGGACGGGGGCCCGGCCGCGGCCGCCTGGTGGTCCGACGCCGCCGGCTCCCCCGGGGACACCAACCCGGCCTGGCTGCTCGTGGCCGCCCCGCACAGCCAGACGACCTTCTCGATCCTGGGCAACACCGGCGTCGCCCTCCTCGTGCTCGCCGGCTGCCTCGCCGTCGTCGACCGCTCGGCGGGGCCGCGCCGCCTGGCGGCACCCGTCGCCGCCGTCGGCTCGGTCTCGCTGACCGCGTACGCCGGGCACATCGTCGCCCTGAGCGCGCTCGGCCTCGATGACGAGGACCGCTCCTACACCGGCGCCGTCACGCTCTGGCTCTGCTTCACGGGGACCGCCGTGCTCGCCGCCCTCCTGTGGACGCGCGTCTTCCGGCGCGGACCCCTGGAGTACGCGCTGCACTCCGTCACGCTGCCCGCCCGCCTGATCAATTGACGCCGCCGGCCGGGAAACGGGCGAGCGCGATGGTCACCCAGCGACGGACGGTCTCGTCGGCGTCGTCCGCGAGTCGCCGGATCGCCGGCAGGGTCTCCGGGCGCCGTGCGAAACCGAGGCTGCTCAGCGCCGAGATCCGCACGCGCGGCGAGGCGTCGGAGAGCAGCCCGGTCAGGACGACGACGGCCCGCGGATCGGTCCCGCAATGCCCGGTCAGCGCCCCCGCCACCGTGCGGCGGACGCCCTCGTCCGGGTCCGCGGCGGCCCGCACGAGCCGTTCGACGTCGGACGCGTGCCGCACGTGGTCGAGCAGCCAGAACGCCGTCCGCCGCAGTTCCGGGTCCGGATCGAGGGTCCAGGGCAGCAGCAGCGCGCGGGCGGAGGCGGGGTCCTCCTCGGCGAGGCACGTCAGCTCCGTCGTCAGGGAGTCCTGGTCGTCCCCGAGGTCACGGGCGTGCGCGCGCAGCAGGGCCGGCAGCGCGGCACGGCCCGCCGTGCGCACGAGGATCCGGGCGAGAACGGCGCGCGCGTACCAGCCCCGCGCCTCCGCCGCGGCTGCGAGGTGGGCCTCCAGAGCCGGGACGAGGGCCGCGTCGCGGGCGGCGAGCACCCGCGCCTCCAGCACGTCGAGGGCGTCGAGGTCCGCGTCGGGGTCCGCCAGCCCGGTGGCGAGGGCCTCGAGGTCGGCGACCACCGTCTCGTCCATGGGGCGTCCCTCCCGGTTCGTGCTTGCGGTACCGGGAGCCTACGGGCCCGGCACGACAGTGCCCCGGGGCGTCAGTGGTGGAGGGCCGCCTTCGCGCGCTCCAGCGCGCCGCGGACCCCGGCCGAGAGGCTCTCGATGTCGTACGCGCGGTAGTGACGGCGGCCGTTGATGAAGAACGTCGGGGTCCCCGACACATTGCTCAGGTCCGCGGACTCGGCGTCCTCGGCGACCCGGACCGCGACGGAGCGGGTCTCGACGTCGCGCCGGAAGCGCTCGATGTCGAGACCGATCGCCGTGGCCAGCCGTTCGAGTCCCCGCGAGTCGAGCGCCTGGGGGTGGGCGAAGATCTGGTCGTGCATCTCCCAGAAGCGGTCCTGCGCGGCGGCGGCCTCCGTGGCGCGGGCGGCCTGGACGGCGTGGGGGTGCACGTCGGCGAGCGGCAGGTGGCGCCACACGTAACGGACGTCGCCGAAGTCGGCGAGCAGGTCGCGGATGACGGGCTCCGCCTCGCCGCAGTAGGGGCACTCGAAGTCGCCGTACTCGACGACGGTGACCAGGGCGTCGTGCGGGCCGCGGACGTGGTCGCGCTCCGGGTCCACGGGGACGGCCAGGTCCTCCAGTTGCTGCGACTTGCCGAGCAGCGCCCGCCGGCGCACCGCCCGGGGCAGACGGTTCAGGAGGAGCGTCACGCACCAGGTGAGCAGGAAGGAGAGGACCACCGCGGCGAGGATGCCGATCTTCGCCTCGGCGAGCCGTCCGCCCTCGAACGCGCGGTCCGCGATGAGGAGGGCGATGGTGAAGCCGATGCCGGAGATGGCGCCGCCGGCCGTCACCGCTCCCCAGCCGACCGCCGGGCGCAGCCGGCCGCGGCTGAGCCGGGTGGTCAGCGCGGAGGCGCCCACGATCCCGAGCGGTTTGCCCACCACGTACGCGACGACGATGCCGAGGGTGACGGGGGAGGTGAACGCGGCCGCCAACTGCCGTGCGTCGATGGTGATGCCGGCGTTGGCCAGGGCGAAAGCGGGGACGATGAGATAGCTGGTCCAGGGCCGGAACAGCTCCTGCAGCCGGGAGTTGAGCGAGACCGACAGCGCCAGACCCCGCCGGGCGCTGCGCTCCAGTGCGGGTGTGGGCTGCTCCCTGAAACGCAGGTAGAGCGTGCTGGCCCGGCGCAGGTCGGCGCCGCGCGCCGGGTGGTCGCAGGCCATGAGACCGAGCGCCAGCCCCGTCACCACCGGGTCCACCCCGGAGCCGAGCAGGGCGAACCACACCGCCACGCCGGTCAGCGCGTAGGCGGCGCCGCGGAACTCGCCGCAGGTCCGCACGATGGAGTTGGCCGCCCCGATCCCGACGGCGAAGAGGCCGATGGCGACGAACAGTTCGGGCCACGAGATGCCGCTGGTGTACGCGAACGCGATGACGGCGAGCGCGATGAAGTCGTCGACGACGGACGCGGTCAGGATGAACGCCCGGGTGGCCGCGGGGAGTCTGCGGCCCAGCAGGGCGTACATCCCGAGGGCGAACGCGGTGTCGGTGGAGATCACGGTGCCCCAGCCGCGCGCTTGCGGGGTGCCGTGGGTGAAGGCGAGGTAGAGGGCGAGCGGCACGAGCATCCCGGCGAGTCCGGCCATGGTCGGCAGGGTGATCCGGGTCCGTTCGCGGAACTCGCCGAGGTCGAACTCCCGGCGGGCCTCCAGGCCGACGATGAAGAAGAACAGCGTCATCAGCCCGCTGTTGATCCACTCCCGCAGGTCGAGCGACACTCCCCGTGAACCCAGCGTGAGCGACAGATGGGTGTGCCACACCGACTCGTAGTTGCCCGGCGCCAGGTTGGCCCAGGCCAGGGCGACGACCGTGGCGCCCAGCAGGAAACCGGCGCCCGCCGTCTCGGTGCGCAGGAACCGCAGGCGCGGAGTGGTCACGCCGGGGCGGCGCGGAGTCTGCCGCGTTGCTTGCAGTGACGAGAACGCGCTCACCCGCACATCGTGGCACGAGCCCGCGACGGCGGCCTGTCGCACGGCCGTCCCGGGCATACCGGCGTTCCCGTCGGCGCCTGCGCGGAGCCCGCGCACGCTACGCACGGTGACCGCTCCGCCCGTCGCGGGCCCGGCGGTTGGCGCCCCGGCGCCGGACGTTCGAGACTGCAAGGAGACGACTTCTTCCCGTACGGCCGGACAAGCGCCCACGACCTCGTGGCAGCGGGCCGCTGGGCCGCGGATGGTCGTAGACCCTCAGGGGATCACATGGTGGACAAATCAGCCGAGGTCCGTGGGCGCGATCAGGATGAGGCCTCGACCACCGGGGATGATCGCGCCGGTCCCGGGACCGGCACGGAAAGGATCCTCGCGGAGACCCTGGCCGGCGTCGTCCACGCCGATCAGGTCCGCGTCGACAGCCACTTCTTCGACGACCTGGGCGCCGACTCGCTGGTCATGGCGCACTTCTGCGCACGGCTGAGGAAACGCCCGGACGCGCCGTCGGTGTCGATGAAGGAGATCTACCGCCATCCCACCGTCCGCAGCCTGGCCGCCGCCCTCGACGACGCCCCGCCGGCCGCCACCGCCGCCGCCCCCAAGACCGCGACCGCGACCGCGTCCGGTCCGGTACGGGCCGCGGCGCCGCGGTCGGTGGCGGGACCGCCGACCGGAACCCCCCGCTACGTGCTCTGCGCGGTGCTGCAACTCGCCTTCTTCGTGGCGTACTCCTTCGGGGCCGCCCTCGTCCTCACCAAGGGCGTGGACTGGATCGCCGGGGCCTCGGGCCTGGTCGACACCTACCTGCGGGCGATCGCCTTCGGCGGCGTGGCCTTCGCCGCGGTGTGCGTGCTCCCCGTCGTCGCCAAGTGGGTGCTCGTCGGCCGGTGGCGCCCCCGGCAGATCCGCATCTGGAGCATGGACTACCTGCGCTTCTGGTGCGTCAAGACCCTCGTCCGGTCGGATCCGCTGGTGTTCTTCCACGGGTCGCCGCTGTACACGCTCTACCTGCGGGCGCTGGGCGCGAAAATCGGGCGCCGGGTCACCGTCCTGTCACGCCGCGTACCGGTCTGCACCGACCTGCTCACCATTGGCGACGACACGGTGATCCGCAAGGACGTGTTCTTCTCCGGCTACCGCGCCGAGTCCGGGGTGATCCGGACCGGCCCCGTCACGCTCGGCAAGGACGTGCTCGTCGGCGAGGTGACGGTGATCGACATCGACACGGTCATGGGCGACGGGACCCAGCTGGGGCACGCCTCCTCGCTCCACGCCGGCCAGCGCGTGCCCGACGGCGAGCACTGGCACGGGTCCCCGGCCCAGCCCGCCGACGTCGACTACCGGGCCGTCGGACCGGCCCGCTGCGGCGCCGCGCGCAGGGCGGGCTACTCCCTCTCGCAACTGCTGGGAGCGGTCCTGGTCTACGTGCCGCTGGCCGTCGCCGGCTCGGTGCTGCTGTTCGCCGCCGTGCCGCAGTTCGCCTCGCTCCTGGAGCCGGGCCCCACGGCGCTGACGACCTGGGGGTTCTACGCGGACGCCCTGGTCACCTCGATCGCCCTGTTCTTCGGCGCGGTGGTGCTCGGCCTGCTGTTCACGGTGACGGTGCCGCGCGTACTGAACCTCGCCGTCAGACCGGACACGGTCTACCCCCTGTTCGGCTTCCGGTACGGAATGCACCGGACCATCGGCTTCCTGACCAACCGGCGTTTCTTCAAGACCCTGTTCGGCGACAGCTCGGCCATCGTCCACTACCTCGGCGGCCTGGGCTACCGGCTCCCGCACGTGGAGCAGACCGGGTCGAACTTCGGCACGATCATGAAGCAGGACAACCCGTTCCTCAGCTCCGTCGGCCGGGGGACGATGGTGGCCGACGGGCTGTCGATCGTCAACGCCGACTTCTCCAGCTCGTCCTTCTGCGTCTCGCGGGCCACCATCGGGCCGCACAACTTCGTCGGCAACTACGTCGCCTACCCGTCGCAGGGCAGGACGGGGGACAACTGCCTGCTGGCGACCAAGGTCATGGTCCCGGTGGACGGAAAGGTCAGGGAGGGCGTCGGCCTACTGGGCTCGCCCAGCTTCGAGATCCCGCGGTCCGTCCTGCGCGACAGCAAGTTCGACCACCTCAAGAACGGCGACACCTTCCGGCGCCGTCTGGCGGCCAAGAACCGGCACAACGTCTTCACCATGGCGCTGCACCTGCTCGCACGCTGGGTCTTCTTCTTCTGGGTGGCGCTCGTGGTGTCGGTGGCCGCGGACCTGTACTCCGCGCTCGGTCTGTCGGTGATCGCCCTCGCCAACGTCCTCACCCTCGCCTTCACCGTCGTCGACATGGTGCTCTCCGAACGCATCGCCACCGGATTCCGGGGGCTGCGGCCGCTGTACTGCTCGATCTACGAACGCCCCTTCTGGCGGCACGAGCGGTACTGGAAGGTGACCAGCGTGAGCGAGGCGATCATGGTCTTCAACGGCACGCCCTTCAAGAGCGTCATCTGGCGCTGGCTGGGCGTCCGGGTGGGCCGGCGGGTCTTCGACGACGGCTGCTACTTCCCGGAGCGCTCCCTCGTCGCCATCGGGGACGAGTGCGTGCTGAACGAGGGCAGCCGGATCCAGTGCCACTCGCAGGAGGACGGCACCTTCAAGTCCGACCACAGCGCCCTCGGGGCCGGCTGCACCGTCGGCGTCGGCGCCCTCGTCCACTACGGCGTGACGATGGGCGACGGGACGGTCCTCGCGCCCGACTCCTTCCTGATGAAGGGCGAGGAGATGCCGCAGGGCGCCCACTGGGCCGGCAACCCCGCCCGGGAGATGCCGGACGAGCTGCCGGTGCCCGCGGCCCACCGCGACGACGCGGCCACCGCCCGGAACAGGACCGGCCGAACGGCGGCGCCGGACCGCGCTCCGTGACCGTCCGCGCACTGCGGTGGCACGCGCGTCCGATCGGGCCAACACTGGTGGAGTACGGGCAAATCGACTACGGCGGGCGCCACTCAGCCGTTGTGGGCCCGCCGGACGGGTGGGCAAGGTGACCACTTCCCCCTTCGGGTCCGGCGACCCGTTCTCCGACCTCTTCAACCGCTTCTTCGGGATGAGCCCGGCGGCATCGCCACCCGCCGTCCAGCGCGTCCCCATCGGGCGTCTGCTCAGCGACTCCTCGAACCAACTGCTGGCGGCCGCCGCGAGCAGGGCGGCCGCGGACGGCGCCGACCTCGACACCGAGCACCTGCTGTGGGCGGCCACCCGCGTACCGGCGGGCCGGCAACTGCTGGAACAGGCGGGTGTGGACCCCGACCGGCTGGCCGAGGACGTGGCCGCGGTCCTGCCCTCGGGCACCGGCGGCGGGGAACCCGCGCTCACCCCGGCCGCGAAACGCGCCCTGCTCGCCGCCCACGCGCGCTCCCAGGCCACCGGCGCCTCCTACATCGGCCCGGAGCACATCCTCGCCGCGCTCGCCGACGACCCCCGTTCCGGCCTCGAGATGCGCTCCGAGGGCGCCGATCCCACGGCTCTGGCGGGCAAGGGCGGCGGCACCCGGTCCGCGCCGACCGACACCCCGACCCTGGACGAGTACGGCCGGGACCTCACCGAGGAGGCGCGCGGCGGGCGGCTGGACCCGGTGATCGGCCGCGGCGAGGAGATCGAGCAGACCGTCGAGGTGCTGTCCCGGCGGACCAAGAACAACCCCGTGCTCATCGGCGACCCCGGTGTCGGCAAGACCGCCATCGTCGAGGGCCTCGCCCAGCGGATCGTGGCCGGGGAGGTGCCCCGGGCCCTGCGGGACCGCCGGGTCGTCGGCCTGGACCTGGCCGGACTCGTGGCCGGCTCCAAGTACCGCGGGGAGTTCGAGGAACGCCTGAAGAAGGTGATCGACGAGGTCACCGCGGCGAAGAGCAGCGTCATCCTGTTCATCGACGAACTCCACACCGTCGTCGGCGCCGGGGCGGGCGGCGAGGGGGCCATGGACGCGGGGAACATCCTCAAACCCGCCCTGGCACGCGGCGATCTGAGCGTGGTCGGCGCCACCACCATCGACGAGTACCGCAGGTACATCGAGAAGGACGCGGCCCTCGAGCGCCGCTTCCAGCCGGTGATGGTGCCCGAGCCCTCCGTCGACGAGACGGTCGAGATCCTGCGCGGGCTCCGCGACTCCTACGAGGCTCACCACCAGGTGCGCTACACCGACGAGGCGCTGGACGCCGCGGCCGCCCTGTCCGACCGCTACATCAGCGACCGCTTCCTGCCCGACAAGGCCATCGACCTCATGGACCAGGCCGGCGCCCGCGTGGGCCTGCGCTCCCTGGGCGGCCCGGGCCCGTCCGACGAGTTGGAGGAGCGCCTGACCAAGCTCCGCCGCGAGAAGGACGAGGCCGTCAGCACCGAGGACTTCGAACGCGCCGGCGGCCTCAAGGAGCGGATCCGGGAGCTGGAGAACGAACTCGCCGCGGTCGCCGGGGAACGGGAGCAGACCCCCGCCGTCACCGCCGAGGACATCGCCGAAGTGCTGTCCGCGCGCACCGGCATCCCCGTCTCCCAGCTGACCGAGACCGAGCGCGAGCGGCTGATGAAGCTGGAGGAGGACCTCCACAGGCGGGTGATAGGCCAGGACGAGGCGGTCGACGCCGTCGCCCAGGCAGTGCGCCGCGGCCGCGCCGGCATGGGCGACCCCGACCGGCCCACCGGCAGCTTCCTGTTCCTCGGGCCGACCGGCGTCGGCAAGACGGAACTCGCCAAGGCGCTCGCCGAGCTGCTCTTCGGCGACCCCGAGCGCATGATCCGCTTCGACATGAGCGAGTTCCAGGAGAAGCACACCGTCTCCCGGCTCGTCGGCTCCCCGCCCGGCTACGTGGGGTACGACGAAGCGGGGCAGCTCACCGAGGCGGTGCGCCGCAAGCCGTACAGCGTCGTGCTGTTCGACGAGGTCGAGAAGGCCCATCCGGACGTCTTCAACCTGCTGCTGCAGGTGCTGGACGACGGGCGCCTCACCGACGCCCAGGGCCGCACGGTGGACTTCCGGAACACCGTGGTCATCATGACCAGCAACATCGCCTCCAAGCACATCCTCGACCACGAAGGGGCGATCGACGACATCAGGGACGACCTGATGGCCGAGCTCCAGGCGCACTTCCGGCCCGAGTTCCTCAACCGCATCGACGAGATCATCGTCTTCCACGCGCTGACCCGGTCGGACCTCGTGCAGATCGTCGACCTGCTGCTGGAGCGCAGCCGCCGCAGGCTGCACGCCCAGCAGATCGGTCTCGAGGTCACCCCGGCCGCCAAGGAGTGGCTGGCCGACCGGGGTTACCAACCGGAGTTCGGCGCACGTCCGTTGCGGCGCACCATCCAGACCGAACTCGACAACAGGCTCTCCAACATGCTGCTCGACGGCACCCTCAACCCCGGGGACACGGTCGTCGCCGACGTCGGGGACGGGCAGTTGACCCTCGGCCTCGAGGAGCGCGAAGCGCGGGATCCGGCCGAGGAGGCGGCGGCGTCGGACGGCTGACGCCGGCCCACCAGGCAGCTCACGGGCGGGCATCCGCCCCCGGGCCCGCGCCCTCCCCGGAACCGTACGGGGCGGGCGCCGGGAGGAGACGGAAAATGACCGGTCACATGTACCTCGCCTACGACTACCCGGTCCTGGGCGCGTTCTGGACGATGATGTGGATCTTCCTGTGGGTCATCTGGATCTTCCTCATCGTCCGCGTCGTGATGGACGTGTTCCGCGACGACGCCATGAACGGATGGGCCAAGGCGGCATGGCTGCTCTTCGTGCTCGTCCTCCCCTTCATCGGGATCCTCGCGTACCTCCTCTTCCGCGGCTCGGGCATGGGCAGGCGCGAGGCGGAGCAGATGCGCAACCGCCAGAAGGCGTTCGACGCGTACGTCCGCGAGACCGCCGGCGGCGGCACGGCGGCGGGCGGGGTCGACGCGCTCGCCAAGCTGTCGGAGCTCAAGGCGAAGGGCGACCTGACGGAGGAGGAGTTCCGGCGCTTCAAGGAGAAGGTCCTGCACTGAGCCGTCCTCGTCGCGCGGCGGCGTGCGACGCCGCGCGCAGCGCCGGGAGACACCATGAACGCACCGTACGGACACGCCACGACGCAGGGGCCGGCCGACCCCGACGAGGTGCTCGGCAAACTGGGCGGCTCCTGGGGGTGGTCCCTGGGCTTCGCGCTCGCGACGCTCGTGGCGGGGGTGATCGTGCTCGTCTGGCCGGACGGGACGCTGCACGTGCTGGCGGTCGTCATCGGCCTCTACCTGCTCGTCGCGGGTGTCTTCCGCTTCGTCACGGCGTTCTCCCGCCGGGACGGCGGCAGCAGGGTGACGGCGGTGATCGTCGCGGTGGTCGCCGTGCTCGCCGGCGTGCTGTGCCTGCGGCACCCGCTGCAGACCACCGCCGGGCTCTCCCTCGTCCTCGGCGCGTACTGGCTGGTGTCCGGGCTGCTCGTGGGGTTCATCGCCATCGCGGGACGGGACATGCCGCACCGCGGGATGGCGTTCGCGGTGGCCGCGCTCGGGGTCGTCGCCGGGATCGTGGTGCTCGCCTTCCCCGTGCAGTCGGCGGTCGCGCTGGCCCGGCTCGTCGGGTTGTGGCTCGTCCTGCTGGGCCTGGCCGAGGCGGCGGCGGCGCTCGCGCTGCGCTCCCTCGCGAAACGGCCGGCGCCGGCGCGTCCGCCCGGGTGATCAGGACCCGGCGTCGTCGGCGGTCTGCGCGGGCGCCGGGGGCTGCAGCGGCTGCTCGGCCCAGATGGTCTTGCCCTCGGCGTGGTAGCGGGTGCCCCACTGGTCGGCGCAGCGGGAGACGATGAACAGGCCGCGCCCGCTCTCGTCCAGGGTCCGGGCGTGCTTCAGGTGGGGCGCGCTGGCGCCCGCGTCGCTGACCTCGCAGGTCAGTGTGGCGTCCAGGACGAGCCGCAGTTGCAGGGGCGGGGCCCCGTACCGCACCGCGTTGCCCACCAGTTCGCTGACGATCAGCTCCGTGGTGAAGGCCGTCTCCTCGTCGATCCCCCACTGCGACAGCCGGCGCCGCGCCATCGACCGCGCGATGGGCGCCGCCTCCGCGTCGCTCGGCAGCGGGCAGGTCAGCACCCGGTCGCCGGGGAACCCCCGGGTGCGGGCGAGCAGCATGAGCAGGTCCCCGGGCTGACTGCCGTTCCTGATGGCGTACGCGAAGGCGTCGCTGAGCTCCTGCAGCGGGCCCCGGCCGTACCGCTCCAGCAGGCCGTGCAGCGTCCCGGAACGCGGGTGGAGCAGGTCCGTCAGCGCGGAGGTGCCGAACAGCAGGGTGGTGTGCTCGGGGAGGGCGACCGTCGTGGCCGAGAAGGGGGCGTTGCCGGTTTCCGCCAGCAGGGGCCCGGGGGAGACGGGCAGCGACTCGATCGCGCCGTCGGGGAAGACGGCGATCGGCTGCGGGCGGCCCGCGAGGGCGATCGTGCAGGTGAGGTCGAGCGGGTCGTAGACGGCGATGACGCACTCCGCGGCCAGTGGCTCGCGGTGCAGGGGGTCCCCGGCCGGCAGCGCCGCCCGCTCCTCGGCCAGCCGGGTCGCGGTGTCGCTCAGCCGTGCCAGCAGTTCCTCGGGCTGCAGGTCGAGAGCGGCGAGGGAGTGGATGACCGTCCGCAACTGCCCCATGGTGGTGGCGGCCTCGACGCCCCGCCCCTTGACGTCGCCGGCGACCAGGGCGGTGCGCGCCCCGGGCAGCGGGATCACGTCGAACCACGCCCCGCCGCCCTCCATGCCCGGCAGGTGGAGGTGGGACGTCTCCAGCGCGATCCGCGGCGCCGGCCGCTGCGGCAGCAGCCGACGCTGCACGGTGGCGGCGATGGTGCGCTCACGGGTGAAGCGCCGGGCGTTCTCGATGCACAGCGCCGCGTGGGTGCACACGTCGAGCGCCAGCCGCACGTCGTCCTCGTCGAAGAGGTCCTCGTCGTCGTGCCGGTAGAAGCTGACCAGGCCCAGTGCCTCACCGCGCACCGCCAGCGGCGCCACGATCAGCGAGTGCACGTTCTGCCGGCGGATCGCGTCGGCCCGCGCCGGGTCCGCCGCCAGCCACATGCTGTCCGCGTCCACGGGGACGAGCCGCGGCCGCAGATCGGCCATCACCCGGGCGAACGGGGTGCCGTAGGGCAGGTGCCGGACGTCCCCCACCGGGTACGCCGAGACCTTCCCGCGGTAGGCGGCCCTGCGCAGCGGCACGTCGCGGTCGACGGGGACCAGCGGCGGCACCTCGCCCCGTACGACGTCCTCCACCACCTCCACCACCACGATGCCGGCGAACGCCGGGACCACCGCCTCCGCCAGCTCCTCGCAGACCGCGACCACGTCCAGGCGCTGCCCCACCCGCTCGCGCACCGCGTCCAGGACGGTCATCCGCCGGCGGCTCGTCTGCCGCTCGGTGACGTCGGAGGCCGCGGCCACCAGCCCCAGCACCTCGCCGTGCGGGCCCTCCAGACGGAAGACGGAGGTGAGGTACATGCGCCTGTGCGGCCGGCCCTCGCCCAGCGCCCCGCGCACCAGCCGGTTCAGCACCGGCTCCCCGGTCTCCAGCACCCGCCGGGCGACCTCCTCCTCCGTCACCGGGTCGTCCAGCCGGAACACCTCCCCGAAGCGCCGCCCGGGGCTGAGCGGCTCGTCGTGCAGCGCCCGCGTCGCGCTGTTCATCCGTACCAGGCGCAGTTGGTCGTCGAGGACGTGAAGGCCCACCGGGGCCTGCGAGAACATCACCTTCAGCAGCGCCGCGTCCCGCGCGGCGAGGTTGTCGCCGCCCGCGCGCACCTCCCACAGCACGGAGGCACCGCGCAGGATCGGCCTGACCAGCAGCTCGCTTTGGCCCAGCGCGGATCCGGGGGCGCGCACGAGGTCGGCGAAGGGCCGTCCCACGGCCCCGTCGGCGGGCAGGCCGAACAGCTCCTCGGCCTTCGGCCACCATTCCTCCACCCGCCCGCCCTCGTCGACGAGCAGGAGCACGCCACCGCCACCCGCCATCCGCACGCACCTCCCACCTCACCCTCTCCCACCCCACCAGCCCCCGCACCCCGGCGTTTTCCCCCGGGGACGGCGCCCGTCGCCGCGTCCGCGTTCAGGAGGTGAGGAGCCGCTCGTCGGACGGTGCCGGGGAGGGCGAGGGGAAGCCGTCGCCGTACTGCACCGCGATCATGGCGATGTCGTCGTCGAGCTTGATGGCGCCGCCGCCCACGTGCAGGGAGAGCCCGTCGAGTACGTGCTGGAGCAATTCCTCCGGACGGGAGCCCGGCCAGGTGGCCACGTGCGCGCCCAGGTCGTAGAACTGGCCGTCGTCGTTGCGGGCCTCGATGGCCCCGTCGGTGTAGAGCAGCAGCGTCGCCTCGCGGCCGAAGGGGAAGGTGTCGACGACGTAGTCCCCGGCGTCCAGGCTGCCCAGGCCGAGCGGGGGAGAGGGCGTGGCGGGGGACAGCAAAAGGGTGCCGGACCGCCGTGCCATGTAGGGCGGCGGATGTCCGCAGTTGACGACGTGGATCTCGGCGCAGTCGTCGGGGACCTCGAGGACCAGCGCCGTGATGAACCGTTCCACGGCGTCGCTGTCGGTCCGGCCCGTCTCCTCGAAGTGGCCGCGTATCGAGTGCTCCAGGTCGGCCACCAGCTCCGGGAGCGAGCCGAACCTGCGGGCCGCCCCCCGGAACGCCCCGAGCAGGGCCTCCGCGTCCTCGACCGCCGGCAACCCCTTGCCCTTGACGTCCCCGATCAGGAAGCGCACCCCCGCCGCGCTCCTGGCCACCGCGTACAGGTCCCCGCCGATCTGCGCGTACGGATGGGAGGCGTGGTACGCCGCCCGCACGAGCAACGGCCCGATGCGGGGGGGCAGCGGGCGCAGCAGGACGCGCTGGATGGTGTCGGACACGATCCGCACCTCCATCAGCTCCCTGACGCTGCGGTCGCGGATGCTGCGGGAGGCGATGACGAAGGCCGAGACGAGGAGGATCTCCAGCTGGTGCACGGCGGGGATGGACGTGCCCAGCAGGTTGTCGTGCACGTCCAGCACGAAGGCCGCGACGCAGGACAGGGCGGCGCTCAGGGTCGTCGTCCCCGGCCCCGCCAGCACGGCCGTGGTGGCGGGGACCACCACCATCAGCGAGGCCAGGTGCTCGGTGGGCGGCAGTATGAAGCCGGTGACGACGATGGAGATGATCATGAACAGGGCCAGTGCCAGCGGCCCGTGGCCCTGGGTGAGCAGTGTCACCCAGGAGGGGCCGGGCCCTGAGCCGTGCGGCGCCGCCCGCCGCCCGGGCAGCCGCCGCAGGCGGTGCGTGAGGCTGTCCTTCATCGCGGCTCCGGGTCCCCGACGGGTCCGGGGGCCGAAGCACGAAGGCCGTCCTCCAGCGCTGGCGATCGCATACACCGAATGTACGCCCCGCAAACATTCCGGGTCATCACGGTGCTTAATGGCACCATTCGGGAAAAGCGGACGAATCGGGGAAGGGTGGGGGCGGTGCGCCCGGCCCCAAGGCCCAGTGGACGTCGGCCCGTGAACGTCAGCCCGTGAACGCCTCGACCAGGGTCCAGACGGCCAGGCCCGCCATGCAGACGCCACCGACGCGCTGGATGGTCTTCAGCGGGACCTTCTTGGCGATGAACCGGCCCACTACCAGCGCGAGGGCGGAGACCGACATCAGTGCCGCGGCCGAGCCGATCGCGGTCGGCAGCCAGCCGTTGGTGGCGGCGAGGTTGGCGGTGGTGATCTGCGTGAGGTCGCCCCACTCGCTGATGAACACGGCCGTGAACGCGGTGGAGTACACGGGCCAGAACCCGGTCACGGTCCTGCCGGCCTCGTCGTGGTCGTCGTCGCCCCCGTCCCGCAGCAGCACCACGGCGCCGAAGGCGAACAGGGCGGCGGAGACCAGCTTCACCGCCATGTTCGGCAGCATGCTGATCAGGCTGCCCGCGCCCACCGCGATGGCCACATGCAGGATGAAGGCGGTCGAGGTGCCGAACCAGACGTAGAGCGGGCGCATGCGCGTGCCCATCGCCAGCGAGGCGAACATCGTCTTGTCCGGGAGTTCGGCGAGGAAGATCAGCCCGAAGGCGGTGACGAGCGCCAGGGGGTCGAAGGTCATTCCGTTGCTTTCTGCTGGGTCCGGACCGCGGACTCGACGGCACCCAGAGGGCGACGGGAAGCGCCAACGGCCCGGCACGACGGAGCGGCCCGCACGGCGGTGCGGACCACGTCTTGCCTTGGCCGAAGGTCTCGTCCACCCCCGCACCCGGTGCGGCGGCCCGGTGGCCGGGACGTCCACGGACGTCCAGTGTGTCGACCAGCCGGTATTGCGGGACTACTCCCCTTCGCTTCACCCAGTGTACTCAATGCCCCGGTCGGCTCCGCCGCCCCGGGCGCCCCGGACGGCGGACGCGTGCGCCCTTGTGCGACGCCCGCCCGTTCGGTCGGCGGCGCGGGATACTGGGCGCATGAAGCTGACGGTGTTCTGGGAACGGATGCGCGTGCACTTCGGCGAGACGTACGCCGACTCGTTCGCGCGCGACCACGTGATGTCCGAGCTCGGCGGCCGGACCGTCCACCAGGCACTGGACGAGGGCTGGGAGACCAAGGACGTCTGGCGGGCGGTGTGCGCGGCCGTCGACGTCCCGGCCTCGCGCCGCTGAGCACGGGGCGGGACTGAGGGCGTGACGGGAAGCGACGAGACGATAGCCGGGGCGACCGGGGGTCCGCGGTCCCCGGGGGAGCCCGGGGAACCGGGACGCGGAACGGGTGCGGGGGAGGGTGCGGGGGGTTCGGCGATGCCGCGCTGGCTGCCGAGGGCGATGGTGCTGGCGATCGCGCTGCTGGCCGCCTTCCAGCTGGCGAACTGGGCGTTCCACCAGGTCATCGGATTGCTGGTGAACATCCTGCTGGCCTTCTTCGCCGCCCTGGCGATCGAGCCGGCGGTGGACTGGATGGCCGCGCGCGGGATGCGCAGGGGGTGGGCGACCGGGCTGGTGTTCCTGGTCGTGCTCGCCGCGGGCGGGATCTTCGTGGTGCTGCTCGGCTCGCTGCTGGTGGACCAGATCACCTCGATCGGCAGCAATCTGCCGGAGTACGTCGACGACGTGGTCGTGTGGGTCAACCAGACCTTCGGCACCGACCTGTCCGTCGGCAAGCTGCAGGAGAACGTGCTGCACTCCGACTGGCTGCGCACCTATGTGCAGCGGCAGGCGGGCAACGTGTGGGGGCTGTCGGCGACGGTCCTCGGCGGGGTCTTCCAGGTGCTGACGATCGGCCTGTTCACCTTCTACTTCGCCGCCGACGGGCCCCGGATGCGCCGTGCCGTCTGCTCGGTGCTGCCGCCGGCCCGGCAGGCCGAGGTGCTGCGGGCGTGGGAGATCGCGGTGGCCAAGACCGGCGGCTACCTGTACTCGCGGGCCCTGATGGCGCTGATCTCCGCCGTCGCCCACTACGTGCTGTTCGTGGTCATCGGGGTGCCGTACGCGCCTGCGCTGGCGGTCTGGGTCGGCGTCGTCTCGCAGTTCGTGCCGACGGTCGGCACGTACCTGGCGGGGGCGCTGCCGATGCTGATCGCGTTCACGCAGGACCCGTGGGACGCGCTGTGGGTGCTGGGCTTCGTCGTGGTCTACCAGCAGTTCGAGAACTACGTGCTGCAGCCGCGGATCACCGCGCGCACCGTCGACATCCACCCCGCGGTGGCCTTCGGATCGGTGATCGCCGGCACCGCGCTGCTGGGGGCGGTGGGCGCGCTGGTGGCGATCCCGGCGACGGCGACGCTCCAGGGCTTCCTCGGGGCATACGTGAAGCGGTACGCCGTCACGGACCCGCGGGCGCACGGGCCGCAGCGGCGCCCGCTGTTCCGGTGGCGGTCGCGCGGGGCCGGCCGGGGCGGGCCGGGCACCGGTTCCGAGGGGGCCTCCGGGGACGTGCGGGACCGGCGGGACGGCCGGGGCGGGGCGGACGACGGGGGCACCTGAGGTCCGCGGGTCGCTTGACACGAAAATCGAACATCCATTCTCATGGATGTCCCGGGCCCGGTTTCCCAAGGGTTTTCACGGACTCCCGTGGGTTGTCCACAGGCCGGGGGCGGCGTCGGGACGCGTTGTCAGTGGCAGGCAGTAGCGTCATGGACGTGAAGCGAACGACTCAGACACCCAGGGTGGAACCCATGGCAGGAACCGACCGCGACAAGGCGCTCGACGCCGCGCTCGCACAGATTGAACGGCAGTTCGGCAAGGGTGCCGTCATGCGCCTCGGCGATCGGCCGAACGAGCCCATCGAGGTCATCTCGACGGGATCCACCGCCCTGGACGTCGCCCTCGGCGTCGGCGGTCTCCCGCGCGGCCGCGTGGTGGAGGTCTACGGCCCGGAGTCCTCCGGCAAGACGACCCTGACCCTGCACGCGGTGGCCAACGCCCAGCGGGCCGGCGGCAAGGTCGCCTTCGTGGACGCCGAGCACGCCCTCGACCCCGACTACGCCAAGCGCCTCGGCGTGGACGTCGACTCCCTGCTGCTGTCCCAGCCGGACAACGGCGAGCAGGCCCTCGAGATCACCGACATGCTGATCCGCTCCGGCGCGCTGGACCTCATCGTGATCGACTCCGTGGCGGCCCTCGTGCCGCGGGCCGAGATCGAGGGTGAGATGGGTGACTCGCACGTGGGTCTGCAGGCCCGTCTGATGAGCCAGGCGCTGCGCAAGATCACCGGTGCGCTCCACCAGTCCAAGACCACCGCGATCTTCATCAACCAGCTCCGCGAGAAGGTCGGCGTGATGTTCGGCTCGCCGGAGACCACGACCGGTGGCCGCGCGCTGAAGTTCTACGCCTCCGTGCGGCTGGACATCCGGCGTATCGAGACCCTCAAGGACGGCACGGACGCGGTCGGCAACCGCACCCGCGTCAAGGTCGTCAAGAACAAGGTCGCGCCGCCCTTCAAGCAGGCCGAGTTCGACATCCTCTACGGCCAGGGCATCAGCCGTGAGGGCGGTCTGATCGACATGGGTGTGGACCACGGCTTCATCCGCAAGTCCGGTGCCTGGTACACCTACGAGGGCGACCAGCTCGGCCAGGGCAAGGAGAACGCGCGCAACTTCCTGCGCGACAACCCCGACCTCGCCGACGAGATCGAGAAGAAGATCAAGGAGAAGCTCGGCATCGGTGTCCGGCCGGAGGCCGCGGCCGATGAGGCCGGCGCCGACGCGACCGCTCCCGCCGCTGCAGCGGCCGACCCGGCCAAGGCCGACGCCGCGACCGTCCCGGCGCCCAAGGCCGTCAAGGCGACCAAGGCCGCGGCCGCCAAGGCCTGACGGTGGCATCCCGGCGCAAGGACCGTGGTGACTCCTTCTCCCCCTCCTTGCCCGCACTCGGGCAGGAGGGGCCCAGGGCGGAGCAAGAGCGCCCACTTGACCCTGTGGAGCAGGCGCGGGCGCTCTGTCTGCGCCTGCTCACCGGGACCCCCCGCACCCGAAAGCAACTTGCCGACGCCATGCGCCGCCGGGACATCCCGGAGGCGGCGGCGGAGCAGGTGCTGGAACGGTTCGAGGACGTCGGGCTCATCGACGACCAGGCGTTCGCCCACGCCTGGGTCGAGTCCCGGCACCGCGGCAGGGGCCTCGCCCGGCGTGCCCTCGCCCAGGAACTGCGCACCAAGGGGGTGGACGCCGAGGCGATCGGCCACGCCGTGGGGCAGCTCGACGCGGAGCAGGAGGAGGAGACGGCCCGCGCCCTCGTCGATCGCAAGCTCAGGGCCACCCGCGGTCTGGAGAAGGAGAAACGGATCCGCCGGCTCGCCGGGATGCTCGCCCGCAAGGGGTACGCGGAAGGGCTCGCCCTGAGGGTGGTCCGCCGTGCCCTGGAGGAGGAGGGTGAGGACCCGGAGGCGCTGGAGTACTACCTGCCCGACTGAACCTTCGCTGAGGTTCCTTGACCGTGCCTCTGAGTCGACTTAGCCTCACAACGGGTGAGGGATCGCGTCCTCAGAGATACGGGAGTTGGTGCCATGGGCATCGCGCTGGGGACCGAATCCGTGTTCACGGCCGTGGCTGTGGCCGTCACCGCGGGCGTCGCAGCCACCGCGGGCGTGCTGCTCCGACGGCTCCGCGCGGAACGCGAACAGCTCAGGGCGGCGGCCGAGCGTGAGGCCCGGGAGATCCGGGCCACCGCCAAGGAGGAAGCCCGCGAGATCCGGGCCGACTTGGAGCGGCGTGAGCAGCGGCTCGCCGACCGGGAGGCCCGTATCGACGCCGAGTCGGAGCAACTCCACCGGCGCCGCCGTGAAGTGGCGGAGGAACGCGAGGAACTGGAGCGCCGCCGCGCCGAGCTCAACCGGCTGGAGGACGAGCGGCGCGAGGTCCTGGAGCGCGTCGCCGCCTACACAGCCGTCGAGGCCCGCGCCGACCTCGTGCGCTCCGCAGAGCAACAGGCCAAGCGCGAGGCGGCGGTGATCGCCCGCGACATCGAGCGGGCCGCCCGCGACCGCGGTGAGGAACGCGCCCGGCGGATCGTCGCCGGGGCCATCCAGCGGGTGGCCACCGAGCAGACGGCCGAGTCCGTGGTGTCGGTGCTGCAACTGCCCGGCGACGAGATGAAGGGCCGGATCATCGGCCGCGAGGGCCGCAACATCCGTGCCTTCGAGGCCGTCACCGGAGTCAACCTCATCATCGACGACACGCCCGAGGCGGTGCTGCTCTCCTGCTTCGACCCGGTGCGACGCGAGGTCGCCCGGCTCGCCCTGGACGCACTCGTCACCGACGGCCGCATCCACCCGCACCGCATCGAAGAGGTCTACGAGCGCAAGCAGGCCGAGGTCGAGCAGCTGTGCGTGCGCCACGGAGAGGACGCGCTCACCGAGATCGGCATCACCGACATGCACCCCGAACTGGTCACGCTGCTGGGGCGGTTGCGCTACCGCACCTCCTACGGCCAGAACGTGCTCGGCCATCTCCTGGAGTCCTCGCACATCGCGGGCATGATGGCCGCCGAGCTCGGCGTCGACCCGGCCGTGGCGAAGCGCGGCACGTTGCTGCACGACATCGGCAAGGCCCTCACCCACGAGGTCGAGGGCAGCCACGCCCTCATCGGCGCGGACCTGGCGCGACGGCACGGCGAGTCCGAGGACGTCGTCCACTCCATCGAGGCCCACCACAACGAGGTCGCCCCCCGCACCGTCGAGGCGGTCCTCACCCAGGCCGCCGACGGCATCTCCGGCGGGCGTCCCGGCGCCCGGCGCGAGACCCTGGAGAGCTACGTCCGCCGGCTCAAGCGGCTGGAGCAGATCGCCGCCGCGCACACGGGCGTCTCCAAGGTCTTCGCCATGCAGGCCGGACGCGAGGTCCGGGTCATGGTGCGCCCGGAGGACGTGGACGACATCCAGGCGCAGGTCATCGCCCGCGACGTGGCCAAGCAGGTCGAGGAGGAACTCACCTACCCCGGCCAGATCCGCGTCACCGTCGTCCGGGAGTCCCGTGCCACGGAGTTCGCCCGCTGAACGGACCGGGCCCGTCGGCCGGGGCCCGGTCCGTTCAGCGGACCCCGGCCGGGCCCGGGCCGGGGTCCGTCAGTGGGGGACGCGGTCCTGGACGGCGCTCGGGGGCCCGCCGCGGGCGAGGTCGGCGTAGGCGTACAGCTCGGTCGGCCGGCAGCCGGTCATCACGGTCACCAGGTGGCCGTCCGGGCGGATCAGCAGCACGCTGTGCGCCGTCGACCCCGGATAGGCCTCCGTGACGAGCAGTTCCGCCCGGGTGGGCAGGGCCGCCACCGCCTTGGCCAGCCGGGGCATCAGGCCCGCGGTGAGCCAGTGCCGGCTCTCCCACACCCCGGTGCCCGGCGCGACCAGGACGACCAGCAGGTCACGCCCGAGACGCTCGTACAGGTGCGCGCGGGAGCCGTCGAGCGCCGTGACCGGGACGTCGACGACCGCGCCGCCCGGGGGAGTGGCGCAGGACACCAGCAGCGGCGACGGCGCGGCCGCCGAGGAGGCCGAGGCCGCGGCGCCCGCCCCGCGAGGGGCGGGCAGCGCGAGCGGTGAGCGGGCGTAGACCGGCGGGGCGCCGAGCGCGCCCCGGCCGAGGTGGCCGTCGGTGAGCAGTTCGGCGTACCGCCGGGCGGAGCCGGACAGCACGGAGCGCCGCACCGTGTGCCAGACACCGCTCGTCCGCAGCAGCGGCAGCACCTGGTCGGTGGCCCGCAGCCGGGCGCCCACCGCGCCGCGCCGTTCGGCCTGGTAGCTGTCGAGCAGGGTGTCCGACGCCCCGTGGTGCCAGGCCAGGGAGAGCTTCCAGGCGAGGTTGTCGGCGTCGCGCAGGCCCTCCTCCAGGCCCTGGGCGCCCAGTGCGCCCATGAGGTGCGCCGCGTCGCCGGCCAGGAAGACGCGTCCGGCGCGCCAGCGCCGGGCCAGCCGCTGGTGCACCGGGTACTCGGCGGAGCCCAGCAGTTCGTACGGAGGAACGCTTCCGCACCAGGCCGTCAGGGTGCCGCGGACGCGCGAGACGAGCTCGTCGGAGGTGAGCGGTTCTCCGCGCGCCGGCAGCAGCCAGTCCAGCCGCCACACCCCGTCCGGCAGCGGACGGGCCGTCACCTCCGGGCCCGCGCCCGGCCCCGGCGGCTCGCGGTGCAGCAGCGCCACGCCCTCGTCGGGCAGCGCGACCCGCAGGGCGGCCACGGCGTGCCGGTCGACGGCCGTACGGCCGGGGAAACGCACGCCCAGCAGCTTGCGCACGGTGGAGCGCGGGCCGTCGCAGCCGATCAGGTAACTGCCGCGCCACCAGGTGGCGTTGGCACCCCTGGTGCGGACGCTGACACCGCGTTCGTCCTGCTCGACCGCCTCGATGCGGGCTCCCGGCACGATCCGCGCCAGTGCCTGTTCGGCGAGGGCCCCGCGCAGCCCGCGCTCCAGGCGCTCCTGCCCGATGTGCAGCGGGGAGGGGCCCTGCCCACCGGAGGCACGGTCGCCGAACTCCACCCGGACGGTCTCCTGCCGGCGGCGCAGCGTCCGCCACGCGTCCCAGGTCGCGCCGGACTCGTACAGCCGGCGGTGGCCGAGCCGGACCAGCAGCCCGGCGGTCTCCGGGCTCAGTACGGCCGTGCGCTCCGGGGAGAGCGCGGGCGGGTGGTCGTGCTCGTCGAGGACGATGCTCGGCACGTCGTGCCGGGCCAGGCAGAGCGCGAGGGCGAGCCCGACCGGACCCGCCCCCGCGATGATCACCGGGTCCACGGCCGGGTCCCGGGAAGTTGTGCAGTCACATTGCGTATGCAACCTACTGCGCGTGCGTGCGTCAAGTGACCACACCTGCCGCGCGGTGGTACGCCTGGCGCACCGTCACTCCGCTGCGGCCTCCACCGCCTTGATGTCGCCGGCCTTGGGCGGCGCGCCCTTGCGGCTGCGGCGGCCGCGCCGCTCGATCCAGTTGGCCAGCGCGCTGAGCGCCAGGCACATCAGGATGTAGATCGGCGCCACGATGATGATCATCGGGATGAAGGGGAAACCCGCGCTGTTCTTGGCGATGAGGTTGCCGGTGTAGAGCAGCTCCTCGTAGGTGATGATGTAGCCGAGCGAGGTGTCCTTCAGGGTGACCACCAGCTGGCTGATGATCGACGGCAGCATCGCCCGGGTCGCCTGCGGGATCAGCACGAAGACCATGACCTGCGTCTTGCGCAGGCCGATCGCGTACGCGGCCTCGCGCTGGCCCTTCGGCACGGCGTTGATGCCGGCCCGGAAGATCTCCGCCTGCACCGAGCCGTTGTACAGGGTCAGGCCGATCACCAGCGCCCACAGCGGGGCGGAGGTGAAGACGCCCACGTACAGCGCGAAGATCATGATCAGCAGCGGCATCGCGCGGAAGAACTCCACGACGACGGTCGCCACCCAGCGCACCGGGGCGTGGTCCGACAGCCGGCCCGCCGCCAGCGCCGCGCCCAGCACCAGCGAGAAGACCGCGGCGAGCGCGAAGGCCTTCAGCGTGGCGACCAGACCGTCGACGATGCGCTGCTGGATGTCGGTGTACTGGAAGGGCTCCCAGAGGTACGAGGCGAACTGCCCCGAGTCGTCGAGCCGCCGGTAGACGAACCACAGCAGCGCCAGGATCGCCAGGGCGGCGAGTGCGCCGAAGACGCGGTTGCGGATCCTGGCCCGGGGGCCGGGCGCGTCGAAGAGGACGTTCGCGCTCATCGGGCCACCGCCAGCCGGTTCTCGAGCAGTCGGAAGACCGCGCTGATGAGGAGGGTGAGGACCAGGTAGGCGACCGCCACCCAGATGAAGGTCGCGAAGATGTCGTAGCCCTCCTCGCCGAGCGCCTTCTGCACGCTGAACAGCTCGGTGACGCTGAAGCCACCGGCGATCGCGGAGTTCTTGGTGAGCGCGATCAGCAGGCTGCCGATGGGCGGCAGCACGGTCCGGGTGGCCTGCGGCAGGATGATCAGCCGCAGGGTCTGGGTGAAGGTCATCCCGAGGCTGCGGGCGGCCTCGGCCTGTCCGAGCGGGACGGTGTTGATGCCCGAGCGCACGGCCTCGCAGATGAACGCCGAGGTGTAGCAACTCAGGGCGAGCACGGCGAGCCGGAAGAAGCTCCAGGTGTTCAGCCCCAGCCGGGGCAGTACCAGCACCGCGATGAAGAAGAGCAGGGTCAGCGGGGTGTTGCGCAGCAGGGTCACCCATGCCGTGCCGAAGGCGCGCAGGGGCGGCACCGGGGACACCCGGAACGCGGCCATGATCAGCCCGAGCACCAGGGCGATCGCCCCGCTCAGCGCGGTCAGCTCGACCGTGCCGAGGAACCCCTCGCGGAAGAGCGCGAAGTTGTCCAGCAGTACGTTCATCGATTCTCCGAAGGGGGTGCGCCGACGGCCGCTCCCGGCCGCCGGCGCATCAGGCTCGGGCTGTGCCGGGGAGGGGGGACGGGACCCGGCTCAGGCCGGGTCCCGGCCGTTTCAGGACTCCAGCTGGGGGATCTCGGCGCTCGCGCCGGACTTGCCGAGCGTGGCGTCGTACGCCTTCTTCCAGTCGCCGTTGTCCTCGTGGTTCTTCAGGGCGGCGGTGAGCGCCTCCTGGAGGACCTTGTCGTCCTTGAGCAGGCCCACGCCGTAGGGCTCCTCGGAGAACGGCTTGCCGACGACCTCGAGGTTGGCCGGGTCCTGGGCGGCGTAGCCCTTGAGGATGGCGTCGTCCGTGGTCACCGCGTCCACCTGGCCGGAGGCGAGGTTCTGCACGCACAGCGAGTACGAGTCGTACTCGACCGGCTCGGCGCCGTAGCCGCCGTCCTTGATGCGCTGGATGGAGGTGGAGCCGGTCGCCGAGCAGACCTTCTTGCCCTTGAGGTCGTCCGTGCTCTTGATGCCGCTGCCCTTCTTGACCAGGAGGTCCTGGCCCGCGACGAAGTACGGGCCGGCGAAGGAGACGGACTTCTTGCGCTCGTCGTTGATGGTGTACGTGCCGACGTAGTAGTCGACCTGGCCGCCGGAGAGGGCGGTCTCGCGGTTGGCCGACTGGATCGTCTTGAACTCGATCTTGCTCTCGTCGAAGCCGAGGTCGGCGGCGATCATCTTGGCGATCTCGATGTCGAAGCCGGAGTACTTCTTGCTGCCCGGGTCCTGGTAGCCCAGGTTCGGCTGGTCGGCCTTGACACCGACGACGAGCTTGCCGTTCTTCTTGATGCGGTCCCAGGTCTTGGAGCCGGCCAGGTCCACGCCGGTCTTGACGGTGTAGGTGGGCAGCTCGGCGGCGGCGGCGCTGCTGGAACCGCTCTTGTCAGGGGTGCCGGAGGAGGAGGGCGAGCCCTCCTTGCCGCACGCGGTGGCGGTGGCGGTCAGCGCCAGGACGGCCAGAGCGGCGGCGGCAGTGGTACGGAAGCTCATCGTGATCATCCTTAGGTCGGCGAACCGTCGGTGTCGCTCTCAGTGGTGAAGGATCTTCGAAAGGAAGTCCTTGGCCCGGTCGCTCCGGGGATTGCTGAAGAACTGGTCGGGCGTCGCCTGCTCGACGATCCGCCCGTCCGCCATGAAGACGACGCGGTTCGCGGCGGACCGGGCGAAGCCCATCTCATGGGTGACGACAACCATCGTCATCCCGTCGCGTGCGAGCTGCTGCATGACCTCCAGCACCTCATTGATCATCTCCGGATCGAGCGCCGAGGTCGGTTCGTCGAAGAGCATGACCTTCGGCTCCATCGCCAGCGCCCGGGCGATCGCCACGCGCTGCTGCTGGCCCCCGGAGAGCTGTGCGGGGTACTTGTCCGCCTGGCTGCCCACGCCCACCCGGTCCAGCAGGGAGCGGGCGCGGTCCTCGGCGGCCTTCTTGCCGGCCTTGCGCACCTTGACCTGGCCGAGCGTGACGTTCTCCAGGACCGTCTTGTGCGCGAAGAGGTTGAAGGACTGGAAGACCATGCCGACATCGGCGCGCAGCCGGGCCAGCTCCTTGCCCTCCTGGGGCAGCGGCTTCCCGTCGATCGTGATCAGACCCGAGTCGATCGTCTCCAGGCGGTTGACGGCCCGGCACAGCGTCGACTTGCCCGACCCCGAGGGGCCGATGACGACCACGACCTCGCCGCGGCCGATGCTGAGGTTGATGTCCTGGAGCACGTGCAGCGCGCCGAAGTGCTTGTTCACGTCCTTCAGTACGACCAGGTCGTCGGGCGCCGTCACGGCGTCCTTGGTCACCGGCACTTCGGTCATCGGCGTGTGCTCCATCCTCGTCGGTTGACCAGACCTTGGCGATCACCCTATTGACGCTTGGCGAACGGAGTCAGCACATCTGAGGGGAACTTGAGCATTACGATCCGGTCACCGGCTGGCACAAATCCGGCACTGTGGGTGAGCCCGGCCGGTTGTGCAGCGTACCGGCTCCGTAACAGTCGCCGCACAGGGCCGGGCTGCGCTTGACGCGCACGTGGCCGATCGGCGTGTATTCGGTGGTAGAGCATGATTGCGGGAGTGTGAAGGGCCGAGCCGCGGGAGGTGAACGGATGAGACTGCTGCTCGTGGAGGACGACCACCGGGTCGCCGCCGCGCTGGCGGCCGTGCTGGCCAAGCACGGACTGCAGGTCACCCACGCCCGCAGCGGCGAGGAGGCGCTGCACGCGCTGCTGCCGGACCACGGTCCGGGTTTCGACGTGGTCCTGCTCGACCTCGGCCTGCCCGACCAGGACGGCTTCGAGGTGTGCAGCCGCATCCGGCTGCGCACGGCCATCCCCGTGATCATGGTGACCGCCCGCGCCGACGTGCGGTCGCGCATCCACGGACTCAACCTCGGCGCCGACGACTACGTGGTGAAGCCGTACGACACCGGTGAGTTGCTCGCCCGTATCCACGCCGTCTGCCGCCGCAAGGCGCAGGAGGCGTCCGCGGGGCCCGAGGCGGAGGGTGCGCAGGCCCCCGACGTCATCGGGCTCGGCCCGGTCCAGGTGGAGCTGGCCACCCGCAAGGTCACCGTCGGCGACGAGCCGGTCGCGCTGACCCGCAAGGAGTTCGACCTGCTCGCGATGCTCGCGCAGCGGCCCGGAGTGGTCTTCCGCCGTGAGCAGATCATCAGCGAGGTGTGGCGGACGAGCTGGGAGGGGACCGGGCGCACCCTCGAGGTGCATGTGGCGTCCCTGCGCTCCAAGCTGCGCCTGCCCTCCCTGATCGAGACCGTGCGCGGGGTCGGCTACCGCCTCGTCGTGCCCTCCGGCTAGGGGGCCGTTCCTCCGTGCATGCCCGGCTGCTGCCGCTGCTCATCGTGCTGATGGCCGGTGTGCTGCTGGCGCTCGGCTTCCCGCTCGCCGCCAGCCTGGCCGCCACCCAGCAGCAGCGGGTCGTCGTGGACCGCATCGACGACACCGCGCGCTTCGCCGCGCTCGCGCAGTACGTCAGCACCGACGGCGCCGGGGAACGGGAGAGCACGCTGCGGGCGGAACTGCTGCAGTACCAGGAGGTCTACGGCATCAGGGCCGGCGTCTTCGACCGCGACGGCAAGCCGATCGCCTCGGCCCCGCCCGGCTGGACACTGCCCACCGGCGGCGAGGCCTTCACCGCGTACAGCGAGGCCCTCGCCGGGCGGCGCAGCCACGACCCCACCCAGATCTGGCCCTGGCAGCACCGCTCCCTGCCGGTCGCCTCCCCGGTCGTCCGGGACGGCGACGTCGTCGCGGTGGTGCTCACCGACTCGCCGACCGGCGCCATGCGCTCGCGCATCCTGCGCGGCTGGCTGCTGCTCGCGGCCGGTGAACTGGCCGCCATGATCGTGGCCGTCATGGCCGCCTTCCGTCTCACCGGCTGGGTGCTGCGCCCGGTCCGGGTGCTGGACCGGGTCACCCACGACATCGCCACCGGCCGGATGAAGTCCCGCGTGGCCGTGTCCGGGGGGCCGCCCGAACTGCGGCGCCTGGCCCGGTCGTTCAACGAGATGGCCGACAACGTCGAGGAGGTCCTCGACCAGCAGCGGGCCTTCGTCGCCGACGCCTCCCACCAGTTGCGCAACCCGCTGTCCGCGTTGCTGCTGAGGATCGAGCTGCTGGGTCTGGAACTGCCCGACGGGCACGAGGAGATCGCCTCGGTGCAGGAGGAGGGCAAGCGCCTGGCCTCGGTCCTGGACGACCTGCTGGGCCTCGCCACCGCCGAGCACGCGGAGGCCAACCTCGCCCTCACCGACATCGCCGCCCTCGCCGCGGAACGCGTCGAGGCGTGGCGGCCGGTCGCCGAGCGCGACGGCGTCGAACTCGGCTACGGCGGCGCCGCAGCGGTGACCGGCTGGGCGGACCCGGTGGCACTGTCCAGCGCCCTTGACGCAGTGATCGACAACGCCGTGAAGTTCACACCGAGCGGCGGGCGCGTACTGGTCACCACCGAACTGCGGGGACGCCCCGGAGTCATCGACGTGACCGTCGCCGACGGCGGCCCGGGGCTCACGGGGGACGAACTGGACCGCATCGGCGACCGCTTCTGGCGCAGCCCGCGCCACCAGAACGTGGACGGCTCGGGCCTGGGCCTGTCCATCGCGCGGGTGCTGCTCGCCCAGGGCGGCGGCGGCATCGCCTTCGCCCCGAACGAGCCGCACGGGCTGCGGGTCACCCTGACCGTGCCGCGAACGGCTCCCTGAGCCCGGGGCCGGCCTGGCGGGCCAGCGGGTTGGAGCCGATCGAGTTGTGGATGCTGAAGTTGACCGCGTCCGAGCGGTAGCGGTCGTCCGACCACTCCACAGGGCGGCCCTTCTGCGTGGTGGTCACCCGGCGTACGCGCAGCAGCGGGCTGCCGCGCCGCACGCCCAGCAGCGCGCTGTCCCGGGTGCCGGCCGAGACGGCGTCGATCAGGTGCTCCCCGTAGGCGAAGACCAGGCCCATGTCGTCGTACAACCGCTGGGTGACGGACTCGCAGTCCGGCTCTATGCGCAGCACCGCGGGGGCGATCCAGTCGGCGTAGACCGTGCGCTCCACCAGGACGCACTCACCGTCGAGACCGCGTACCCGCAGTACGTACAGCACGTCCGTGCCCGTGCGCAGGTGCAGGCGCGTGGCGTCCTCCGCCGTGGCCGGCCTGGTCTCGGCGCGGACCACGGTGCCTGAGGCGGCACGGCCCATGGCCCGCGCCCACTGGGCGAAGCTGCGCAGCTCCGCGAAGCTCTGACTGCGCCGGCTGGCCAGCACGACGCGGCGGGCGCCCTGGCGGGAGCCGATCAGCCCCTCCACGGTCAGCGCGGCGACGGCCTGGCGCACGGTCCCGCGGGAGACGCCGTACCGGGCGGCCAGTTCCGTCTCCGGGGGAAGCAGGGCACCGACCGTGTACTCCTCGTCGTCGATGGCCCGCCGGAGCTCCTCGGCGATCTCCTCGTGCCGTGCCGCCACCGCGCCCCCTTCCGTTCATGCATCGTCTGCGCGCAACACCGTTCAGCGTAGACGAGCTTGGCGCCGATCGCGCGCAGGGGTTCACGGCTCCTCGGGCCTGCCACCAGGTCCTTGGCCGAAAGGGGACGACTGCCCTCTGCGGGCTTGCCGAGGTTTTCCCGCCGTTTACGGAAAGGCCATTGACGCCCGGCCTACTGAAGGCCAACTTGTTCGGACAAGTTGAAGCGCTCCCCGACCTCCCTGCCCTTCAGGACCCGACTTCCCCTCCAGGAGACTTCCGTGCCCGCGTCCCTTCCGAAGGCGGCCGCTCTCGCCGCCGGCCTCGCCGTGACCGCGCTGGCCCTCAGCGCCTGCGGCTCGGCCCCCACCACGCAGACCTCCGCCGACGGCAAGAACGGCAAGAGCGCGGCCACCGCGACCTCCGCCGAGGAATTCGGCGGCATGGACGCCCTGATCGCCGCCGCGAAGAAGGAGGGCACGCTCAACGCGATCGCCCTGCCTCGCGACTGGGCGAACTACGGCGCGCTGATCGACGGCTTCACCAAGAAGTACGGCATCAAGATCCAGAACGAGACCCCGGACGCCGCCAGCCAGGACGAGATCAACGCCGTCACCTCCCGCAAGGGCCAGGACCGCGCCCCCGACGTCCTCGACCTCGGCGCGGCCTTCGCGATCAGCGGAGCGCAGCAGGGCCTGTTCGCCTCGTACAAGGTCGCTTCCTACGACGACATCCCGGCCGCCCAGAAGGACGCCCAGGCCCGCTGGTACAACGACTACGGCGGCTACGTCTCCATCGGCTGCGACGCCAAGCGCGTCAAGAACTGCCCCACCACCTTCGCCGACCTGCTCAAGCCCGAGTACAAGGGCCAGGTCGCGCTGAACGGCAACCCGACCAAGTCGGGCTCGGCCTTCGGCGGCGTCTACGCGGCGGCGCTGGCCAACGGCGGCTCCTTCGACGACATCCAGCCCGGTATCGACTTCTTCGGCAAGCTGAAGAAGAACGGCAACTACAACCCCGTCGAGTCCACCCCGGCCACGGTCGAGAAGGGCGAGACCCCGATCAGCATCGACTGGGACTACCTCAACGCCGGTTACGCCGAGGAGTTCGCCAGCAAGGGCGTGGACTGGAAGGTCTCCGTCCCCAGCGACGGCCAGTACGCCCAGTACTACGCGCAGGCGATCAACAAGGACGCCCCGCACCCGGCGGCCGCCCGCCTGTGGCAGGAGTACCTCTACAGCGCCGAGGGCCAGAACCTGTGGCTCGCCGGCTTCGCCCGCCCCGTCCTGATGCCCGCCATGGACAAGGCCGGCACCCTCGACAAGGCCGCCGCCGCCAAGCTCCCCCCGGTCACCGGCACCCCGTCCTTCCCGACCGACGACCAGCAGAACAAGGCCAAGGGCGTGCTGGCCCAGGGCTGGGGCAAGGCCGTCTCCGGATGACCGACCCGATGACCGCCACCGCGGCGCCCGTCGCCGCCGCTGCCGGGGCCACCGTCCCGGCGCGGCGGCGCTCGGCCGGCTGGCTCGCGGTGCTCCCGCTGCTCGTCTTCGTGGCGATCAGCTTCGGGGCCCCCGCGGTCGCCATGATCAACGGCGCCTTCACCGTCAAGGACCCCGCGAGCGGGGCCTCCTCGTACACCACGGCCAACCTGACCACCTCCCTGCAGGGCGCCTACCTGACCGCCCTGTGGGGCAGCGTGAAGCTGTCCGGGCTCTCCGCCGCCATCGGCGCGGTGCTCGGGCTGCTGCTCGCGCAGGCCGTGGTGACCTCGCGGTTCCGCGCCCTGCGTGAAGCCGTGCTGACCGCCTCCGGCGTGCTCGCCAATTTCGGCGGGGTGCCGCTGGCCTTCGCCTTCGTGGCGACCCTGGGCAACGCGGGCGTCCTCACCCGCCACCTGGGTCTCGCCGACCACGGCTGGAGCCTCTACAGCTTCTGGGGCCTGGTCATCGTCTACCTCTACTTCCTCATCCCCCTCATGGTGCTGACCGTGACCCCGGCGCTGGACGGGCTGCGCGTCCAGTGGCGGGAGGCCGCCCAGAACAACGGCGCCACCAACGGCCAGTACTGGCGGCACGTCGCCCTGCCGGTGCTGGCCCCCTCGCTCCTCGGCGGCCTGGTGCTGCTCTTCGGCAGCGCCTTCGCCGCCTACGCCACCGCCGCGGCGATGGTCGGCAGCTCCGTGCCGCTGATCACCCTGCAGATCGCCGACGCCATCTCCGGCAACGTCCTGGTCGGGCAGGAGAACGTGGCGCTGGCCCTGAGCCTCGACATGATCGTCGTCGCCGGCCTGGTCATGGCGGTCTACCTGCCCCTGCAACGACGGAGCGCGCGATGGCTGGTCTGACGGACACACGGATCCGGCCCTGGCGCGGCATCGTCCTCGCCGGCGCCGGCCTCTACTTCCTGGTGCCGCTGGCCGCCTCGGTGATCTTCACCGTGGACGTCCCCGGCCAGGGCATCACCTTCGACGCGTACGGGCAGATCCTCAAGGCGGAGGGCTTCACCTCCAGCCTGCTGCTCTCCCTGGAACTCGCGGCCGTCACCATCGCCGTCGTCCTGCTGCTGATGGTGCCCGCCATGGTGGCCCTGCGCCTGTCCGCGTCCCGGCTGCGCCCGCTGGTCGAGGTGATCTGCTCGCTGCCGCTGGTGGTGCCGCCGATCGCGCTGGTCGCCGGGGTCAGCAGCGTGCTGCGCTGGGGCCCCGAGCACCTGGCCAGCACACCGTTCTTCCAGACCTTCGTGGCCATCCAGAACCCGTCCTTCCCGGTCGTCCTGGTGCTCACCTACGTCGTGATGGCGCTGCCCTTCGTCTACCGGGCCCTGGACGCCGGACTGCGGGCGGTCGACGTCCGCACCCTCGTAGAGGCCGCCCGGTCCTGCGGCGCGAACTGGCCGGCCGCCCTGATCCGGGTCGTGCTTCCCAACCTGCGCGGGGCGCTGCTCAACGCCTCCTTCCTCACCCTCGCCCTGGTGCTCGGCGAGTTCACCGTCGCCCAGCTGCTGGGCTTCCAGCCCTTCGCGGTGTGGATCGTCACGGTCAGCGGCTCGCAGGCCCAGCTGTCGGTGGCCGTCTCGGTGCTCAGCCTGCTGGTCACCTGGGTGCTGCTGCTCGTCCTGGCCGCCGTCGGCGGACGCCGCCCCACCTCATCCGCCTCCCGGAAGTGACCGACAGATGACCGACACCTCCCCCGCCCCGGTCGCCGACGCCGTGACCGCCGCGAGCAGCGGCGCCACCGTCGAGTTCCGGGCCCTGCGCCGCTCCTTCGGAACCACCACCGCTCTCGACGGGCTGGACCTGACCGTCCGGCCCGGCGAACTCGTCGCGCTGCTCGGCCCGTCCGGCTGCGGCAAGACCACCGCGCTGCGCATGCTCGCCGGCTTCGAGCACCCCGACTCCGGCCAGGTCCTGGTCGACGGCGAGGACGTCACCAAGACCCCCGCGCACCGCCGCGACGCGGGCATGGTCTTCCAGTCCTACAGCCTCTTCCCGCACCTGAGCGCGGCCGACAACGTCGCCTTCGGGCTGCGCATGCGCAAGGTCGGCGCCGCCGAGCGGCGCACCCGCGCCGCCGAACTCCTGGAGCTCGTCGGCCTGCCGGACCACGGGGACCGCTACCCGCACCAGCTCTCCGGCGGCCAGCAGCAGCGCGTGGCCCTCGCCCGCGCCCTGGCGCTGCGCCCGCGCGTCCTGCTCCTGGACGAGCCGCTGAGCGCACTGGACGCCAAGGTGCGCACCACCCTCCGCGAGGAGATCCGCCGCCTCCAGCGCGAACTCGGCATCACCACACTGTTCGTGACGCACGACCAGGAGGAGGCGCTGTCCATGGCGGACCGCGTCGCCGTCATGAACGCCGGGCGGATGGAGCAGTGCGCCGCGCCCGCCGAACTGTACGACCGTCCCGCGACCGCCTTCGTCGCCGAGTTCGTCGGCACCAACAGCCGCCTGCAGGGCCGGCTCACCGACGGCGGCCTCGTCGAGGTCCTCGGCCGGCGGCTGCCCGCCCAGGGCGACGTGCCCGCCGGCACCGAGGTGGACGTCCTGGTCCGACCTGAAGCGGTGAGCGTGGACGCCGACCCCACCGGCGACGCGCGCGTCGTGGCGACCGCCTTCCTCGGCGCCGTCACCCGGGTGACCGTGCGACTGGCCGACGGCACCTCGGTCAAGGCCGACCTGGCCAGTTCCGAGGCCGCTGCCCTCCCGCCGGGCGCGACCGTCACCGTGTCCCTGCCCGACCGGCCCGTCCTGGTCACCGCCCGCGCCGTCTGATCCCGACCGCACCCCCCATCCCCCCACACCGCTGATGAAAGAGAGCCCCGTGACCCACCCACCGCACCACCCGCTCCAGGCCGTCCTGTTCGACATGGACGGCACCCTCGTCGAGACCGAGGAGCTGTGGTGGGAGGCGGTCGCCGAGGTGGCCGCCGGGCTGGGGCACGTGCTCGGCGACGCGGACGTGACCGAGGTCCTCGGCCGCGCCGTCGAGCACACCGCCGCCCACCTGGCGTCCACGACCGGTACGGCGACGGGCGCCGGCGAACTGGCCGCCGTCCTGCACCGGGAGTTCGCCGAGCGGGTCCGCGTCCGCACGGTGCCCCGCCCCGGCGCGCTGGAGCTGCTGGACGAACTCGCCCGGCACGACATCCCGATCGCCCTGGTCTCGGCGTCTCCGCGCGAGGTCGTGGACCTCGTGCTGGCGGTGCTCGGCCCCGAGCGCTTCGCGGTCTCCCTCACCGCCGACGACACCCCCCGCACCAAGCCCGCCCCCGACCCCTACCTCGCCGCCGCCCACGCCCTCGGCGTGGACCCCGGCGCGTGCGTGGCCGTCGAGGACACCCCGACCGGTGTCGCCTCCGCCGAGGCCGCCGGCTGCCGGGTGCTCGCCGTGCCGTCCCTGGCGCCGATCGCCCCCGGCGCGGGCCGCGCGGTGCTCGGCAGCCTGGAACGGGCCGGCGTCTCCCTGCTGCGGGCCCTGGTGGCGCAGCCGCCGTCCTTCCTCGTGCCCGCCTTCACCAGCCGCCGCACCCGTGTCGGCGAGCCGTTCCGGGCCACCGTCGCCGGGCTGCTGCGCGGCGCCCCCGTCACGTACGCCAAGGCCGCGGGCCCCGGCTGGGCGCGGGTGTCGGCCGACGGCACCGTCACCGGGACCCCCGACGCGCCCGGCGCCGCGGAGGTGGCCGTCTCCGCGACGGACGCCGACGGGCGCTCCGCCACCGTCACCGTGCGTGTGCCGGTCGTCGCGGCAGGCGAGCCGATGGTGCGGCACTTGCGCGTCATGAGCTGGAACCTGTGGCTCGGCGGCGCCCGCGTCGACGACCACCGCGACAAGCAGCTGCGTGTGCTGCTCGACGCCGACGTGGACGTCGTCGGCCTGCAGGAGACGCGGACCCACTCCGCGAAGGAACTCGCCGAGGCCCTGGGCTGGGAGCACCACCAGGCGGGCGACAACCTCGGCGTCATCAGCCGCTACCCGATCGTCTCCCGCCACGGCCTGCCCGCGAGCGCGTTCTACGGCGGCCTCGGCGCCACCGTCCGGCTCGACGAGGGCCACGACGTCACGCTGTGGAGCGCGCACCTCAACCACACCCCGTACGGCCCCTACGACGCCCTCCACGACCGGCAGCCGGTCGAGGTGCTCGCCCGGCACGAGGCCGCCTCGGGACGTCTGGACCAGATCCGGGACATCCTGCACGACATGGCAGGCGACCTCGCCGCCCGCGACACCGTCCCGGTCGTCCTCGTCGGCGACTTCAACGTCCCCTCCCACCTGGACTGGACCGCCGAGGCGGCGCCCCTGCGAGGCGGGTACGGACCCGTGCCCTGGCCTGTCACCCTCGCCACCGAGGCCGCCGGACTGCGCGACTCCTACCGCGAGGCCCACCCGGACCCCGTGCGCGACCCCGGCACCACCTGGTCACCGGTGAACCCCGAGCCCGAGCCGCAGGACCGGATCGACTACGTCCTGTACGCCGGGTCCGGCCTGAAGGTGCTGGACTCCGCGACCCTGGTCACCGGGGAGCCCCGCCCCGAGCCGCATGTCGCGGGCAACGCCTGGCCCTCCGACCACGCGGCCGTGGTCACCACGTTCGCTCTGCGGTGACGGCCGCCCCGCGCGGCCGTCCGGGCCGCGCGGGGCCTAACCGCACTCGGACATCTCGTCCGGTCTCGGCCGCTGGTCCGCGAGATTCTGCGAGGCCAGCGGCTTGAGGTGCTTGACGTACGACGCGCGCCAGGCGCCCGAGGAGATCTCGCGCTTGATGGCGTCGCATATGGCGTGCTTCAGCTCGGGCTCGTTCTTCTGCAGCCCGACGCCGTACTCCTCGGTGCCGAAGGGAACGCCCAGCAGGCGCAGTTGCTTGGTGTGCTGGGCGCGGTAGCCGGCGAGGATGATGTCGTCGGTGGACACGGCGTCGACCTTGCGCGCGAGCAGTTCGTCGACGCAGAGCCCGTACGAGGCCTGCTGCTCGGTCTTTATCTGCGGGTACTCCTTGCGGAGCCGATCCGCGGGCGTCGAGTCGGTGACGGTGCAGACCTCGCGGCCGAACAGGTCCTGCACGCTGTGCACGGGGGCGTCCTCACGGACGAGGAAGTCCTGTCCGGCCTGGTAGTAGGGACCGGCGAAGGCGACGTCCTTCTTGCGCGCCTCCGTGATCGAATAGCTGGCCACTATGTAATCGACGTAGCCGGCCCGCAGGAAGTACTCGCGGGACTGGGTGTCCACGACCGTGAACTGCACCTTCTTGAAGCCCAGATGCTCGGCGATGGCCCGCGCCAGATCGATGTCGAAGCCCTCGTAGCCGTCCTCGGCACCCCTGGTGGCCTCGCTGAGGCCCGGCTGGTCCTTCTTGACGCCGACGATGAGGTAACCGCGCTCGCGCGCCGTCCTGATGGTCGGGGAGTCGGACAGGTCCGGCCCGTCGTCCCGCAGCCGGTCGACGGCGAACCAGCCGGCCGCGGCCAGGACCGCGAGACCCACCCCGCCCGCGACGAGGGTGTACCAGCGGCGGCGCCACGTCCGGCCCCCGGGCTCGTGCACCGGCGGCGTACCGGCGCCGGGCTCGGTCGTGCGCGGCGAGGGCAGGGCGCCCGCGTCCGTCCGCGTGGCGTCCGGGTCGTAGTCCGGGTGGACGGCGACCGGGAACTGCGGGGTCTCCTGCGCCACGTGCTGCAGCAGTTGCTCGGCGCGCTCCGCGGACACCCGCCCCCCCGGCTCCTTGACCAGCAGCCCGTCGATCAGCGGGCGCAGCGGCCCCGCGTGCGCCGTCGGCGGCGGCTCGGCCGTGCGGACGGCCTCCAGCACCTCGTACGGCGTCGGGCCGCGGAAGGGGGCCCGGCCCTCGACCATCTCGTAGAGCGTGACGCCCAGCGACCACAGGTCGGCGGCGGGCGTGGGCGTCAGCCGGCTGGCCAGCTCCGGCGCCAGGTACTGGGGGGTGCCGACGGTCTCGTGGATCCGCGTCACCTGGGCGGCGCCCTCGAAGGTCGCGATCCCGAAGTCCATGAGCACCGCCCGCCCGTCCCGGCGGAAGAGGATGTTGTGCGGCTTCACATCCCGGTGCAGCACCCCGGCCGCGTGCACGGCGCGCAGCCCGCGCAGCACCTCCAGGCCGATCTGCGCCGCCTGGAGCGCGGGGATCCGGCCCTGCTCGCGCAACTGGTCGGCCAGCGAGTGCGGGTTGACCTGCTCCATGACGATCCAGACCTGGCCGTCGGCCTCGATCACGTCGTGCACCGCGACCACGTGCTCGTGCCCGATCCGGGCGATGGCCTGCGCCTCCCGGCGCGCCCGCTCCACCCACTGGGCCTGCGTCTCCGGGTCCAGCGCGCCCCGGAACAGCAGTTCCTTGACGGCGACCTGACGGCCGAGCCGGTTGTCGTACGCCTCCCACACCACGCCCATACCGCCGCGCCCCAGTTGGCGGCGCAGCTCGTAGCGGCCGTCGACGAGGGTGTGCGGCGTACCCCCAGAACTCATGCGTGTGCCCCCATCGGTACGTGGTCCGCTACAGGTTAGGGGGCTCTGACGGGGATGAACATCGCCCCCGGGGCGCGGAACGATCACATGTCGGGCGGAATGGTCCGTACCGGCGCCGATGGCACCTACGGCTTCACGGACCGGTAGTAGCGCTCGGCGCCCGCGTGCAGCCGCAGGGGGTCGGTGAAGACCGCCGTCCGCAGGTCCATCAGCTGGGCGGCGTGCACCTCCTGACCGATCCGGTCGCGGCTGTCGATCACGGTCCGGGTGAGGCGGTCCACCAGGCCGGTGTCCGTCCGGTCGGTGGTGATCAGCAGGTTGGCCACGGCGATCGTCTGCACCGCGCGGCCGCCCTGGACCATCGGGTAGGCGTCAGCCGGCATGACGGCCTGCCGGTAGTACGCCGACTCCTCGCTCTCGGCGTGCAGCCGGGCCACGAGGTCGCCGAGCTGGACCAGCTTCACGTCGGTGGTCTCCGCCAGGTTCGCGATGGTCTTGGTCGGCAGTCCGCCCGACCAGAAGAACGCGTCCAGCTTCCCCTCGCGCAGCATCTCCGGCGCCCGGTCGATGCCCACCGTCCGGCGCCGCACGTCGCCGGGCTCCCCGAGGTCCGCGGCCTCGAGCAGCCGCTGCGCTATCAGGTTCACCCCGGAGCTGGGCTGGCCGATCCCCACCCGCAGCCCGCGCAGGTCCTTCGCCGACCGCACGGGGGAGTCGGCGGGCACCACGAGCTGCATGTAGTCGTCGTACAGCCGCGCGCAGGCCCGCAGCCGCCCCGCGCCCGGGCCGTCGTAGTCCGCGACGGCGTCGGCCGCGGCGATCGCGAAATCGGCCTCGCCGGTCGCCACCCGCCGGACGTTGTCCACGGACCCCTCGGACCGCACCAGGCGCACCGGCACCCCGGGCAGGTCCGTGTGCAGATAGGGCTGGAGCCGCTTCCCGTACGTGTCGTACACGCCGTTGCGCACACCGGTGGCGAAGTCGACCCTGTCCTTCGGGTACGACGGCCCGTCGGAGGGCAGCACCCACCACAGCAGCAGCGCGACCGCCGCCGCCACCGCCAGCACGGCCTGCACGGCCCGGCGTCTGCCGATACGGGGGAGCTCCATCCCCGCGATAGTGCCAGGCCCGGCGCCGCACTGGCCAGCGCCGTCCCGCGGCCGGCGGCTCCCGGACGTTCAGGTCCGCCCCACGGGGAACACTCATCCCAGGGCGCGCCCCGCCGAAGGGAGGCCCGCATGGCACGCTCGGTGACCTGGACGGTGGGCGACCTCGTCGTGCACCGCGTCGACGAGACCACGCTGCCCCCGGGGACCGGACGGCGGCTGCTGCCCGCCGCCACCCCGCGGGTCGTGGCGGGGGCGCCGTGGCTGCGTCCGGACTTCGCCGCCGCCGACGGCACGCTCCGCCTGGCGACCCACACCTTCGCCGTGGCGGCCGGCGGCCTGCGCGTCCTGGTCGACACCGGGATCGGCAACGGCAAGACGCGGTCCGACCCCGCGTGGCACCGTCTCGCCACCGACTACCCGCGACGCCTGGCGGAGGCGGGTTTCCCGCCGGACTCCGTGGACCTGGTGATCCTCACCCACCTGCACACCGACCACGTCGGCTGGAACACCCGCGACGACGGCGGCACCTGGGTGCCCGCCTTCCCCCGCGCCCGCTACCTGGTCACCCGCGCCGAGTGGGACCACTGGGCGGGCACGGACCTGGACGACGACCACCGGCAGGTGTTCCGCGACTCGGTGCTGCCGGTCCGCGACGCCGGACTGCTCGACGTGGCCGACGTCACCGGCGCCCCCGTGGAGGCGGCCCCCGGGATCCGCCTCCTGCCGGTGCCCGGGCACACCCCGGGGCAGGTCGCGGTCGAGCTGCGCGGCACGGGCCGGTCGGCACTGGTGACCGGCGACAGCTTCCACCACCCCGTGCAGATCGCCGACCCGGCGATCACCAGCACCGCGGACTCCGACCCGGCTCTGGCCGTGCGTACCCGCCGCGCGCTGCTCGGCGGGTACGCGGGCACGGACACCCTGCTGCTGGGCACCCACTTCCCGCCTCCCACCGCGGGCACCGTCGTCCCGTGGGCGGACGGCCACCGCCTCCTCCCCGAGCCGCCCGCCACCTGACGCGGCGGGTGCCGCCCGGCGTCGCCCGGTGCCGTCCGGTGCCCGCCCGCACGGGGGCGGGCGCGGTCACGAGCGCGTGCGACGCGCCCCTTACCCTGGACGGGTGCAGCGTGAAGAGCAGGATGTTAAGAGCTACGAGATCCGCACCTACGGGTGCCAGATGAACGTCCACGACTCCGAGCGGCTGGCAGGCCTCCTGGAGGCGGCCGGCTACGTCCGCGCGCCCAAGGGCGAGGACGGCTCGGTGTCCGCAGATGTTGTCGTCTTCAACACCTGCGCGGTCCGGGAGAACGCCGACAACCGCCTCTACGGCAACCTCGGCCGCCTGGCGCCGCAGAAGGCCGCCCGGCCCGGCATGCAGATCGCCGTCGGCGGCTGCCTGGCGCAGAAGGACCGGGACACCATCGTCAAGAAGGCCCCCTGGGTCGACGTCGTCTTCGGTACCCACAACATCGGCAGCCTCCCGGTGCTGCTGGAGCGCGCGCGGATCGCCGAAGAGGCGCAGGTCGAGATCGCCGAGTCGCTGGAGACCTTCCCGTCCACGCTGCCGACCCGGCGCGAGTCGGCCTACGCGGCGTGGGTGTCGATCTCGGTCGGCTGCAACAACACCTGCACCTTCTGCATCGTCCCCGCGCTGCGCGGCAAGGAGAAGGACCGCCGTCCCGGCGACGTCCTCGCCGAGGTCGAGGCGCTGGTCGCCGAGGGCGTCATCGAGGTCACCCTGCTCGGCCAGAACGTCAACGCCTACGGCTCCGACATCGGCGACCGCGAGGCCTTCAGCAAGCTGCTGCGCGCCTGCGGGAAGATCGACGGCCTGGAGCGGGTCCGCTTCACCTCGCCCCACCCGCGCGACTTCACCGACGACGTGATCGCGGCCATGGCCGAGACCCCGAACGCGATGCACCAGCTGCACATGCCGCTGCAGTCCGGCTCCGACGCCGTACTGCGCGCGATGCGCCGCTCGTACCGGCAGGACCGTTACCTCGGCATCATCGAGAAGGTGCGCGCCGCGATGCCCGACGCCGCCATCTCCACCGACATCATCGTGGGCTTCCCCGGCGAGACCGAGGAGGACTTCGAGCAGACGCTGCACGTGGTGCGCGAGGCGCGCTTCGCGCAGGCCTACACCTTCCAGTACTCCAAGCGTCCGGGCACGCCCGCCGCCGAGATGGAGGGGCAGGTGCCGAAGGCGGTCGTCCAGGAGCGCTACGAGCGGCTGGTCGCGCTCCAGGAGGAGATCTCCTGGGCGGAGAACAAGAAGCAGGTCGGCCGCACCCTGGAGGTGCTGGTCGCCGAGGGCGAGGGCCGCAAGGACGACGCCACGCGGCGCCTGTCCGGCCGCGCCCCCGACAACCGCCTGGTGCACTTCGCGCCGCCCGCCGAGCCGGTCCGTCCCGGCGACGTGGTGATGGCGGAGATCAGCTACGCCGCACCGCACCACCTGCTCGCCGAGCACCCGGCGTTCGGCGTCCGCCGCACCGCGGCGGGCGACGCCTGGGAGCGGCGCACCTCGGCCGCGGCGGCCAAGCCCGCGGGTGTCATGCTGGGCCTGCCGACGATCGGCGCGCCCGTGCCGGCACCGGCGGCGGCCGCGCCGGGCTGCGGCTGCGACTGACGGAGCGGGGACCGCGGGGACGCGGGGACAGGGGGGGCACGGATGGCTCGTTGGGGGCTCTTCGCCGAGGAGACCGTGGGCAGCGGCGACGCCAGGCGCTGGGAGTTCGAGCTCCTCGGCCACGCCGACGGCACCCGCGAGGAGGCGCTGCGCAGGCTGGAGGAGGCCGCGCTTGCCTACCGGCCGAGCAAGCCGTTCACCGTGCGGCGCAGCTGGCTGTACCGCTCGGGGGAGGGCTTCGTCCAGGTCAACGAGGGTGTGACGACGACCTACATCTGCCGTTTCACGGTCGCCGAACTGGTCCGCGACAGCAAGGACCCGAAGGTCGCCGCCATGGCCGAACCCTTGGACCGCGTGCCCGAGGGCTTCTGAGACGGCGGACGGTAGGGTTCCGATCATGCTGGTCGCCGCCGCCGTCTGCCCCTGTCCGCCGCTGCTCGTGCCCGACGTCGCGTCGGGCGCGGCGCCGGAACTGGACCCGCTGCGCGCCGCCTGCGCGGACGCCCTGGGCGTGCTGGCCGCTGCGCGCCCCGATCTGCTCGTGGTGGTGGGCGCCGCGGACTCCGCGCACGTCTGGGAGGGCGGTGGCACGGGCTCACTGCGCCCCTACGGCGTGAACCTCGCGGTGCGGCTGGGCGACGGCAGCGACCCCGAGCCCCTGGCCCCGTCGCTGACACTCGCGGCCTGGCTCCTGACGCGGGCCGGCTCGACCGCGCCGCTGCACGCCGCCGGGGTGCCCGCGTCCGCGCCGGCGGCCAGGATGCTGGAGCTGGGGCAGGGCCTGGCGGAGCTGGCCGACCGGGTGGCGCTGCTCGTCATGGGCGACGGCAGCACCTGCCGTACGCTCAAGGCGCCCGGCTACCTCGACGAGCGCGCCGAGCCCTTCGACGCCTCCGTGGCGCGCGCCCTGGGCGCCGCGGACACCAAGGCGCTGGCAGCCCTGGACGCGCCGCTGGCGACCGAACTGGGTGCGGCCGGACGCGCCCCCTGGCAGGTGCTCGCCGGAGCGGCCGACGGCGCCGGGCTCAGCGGCGACCTGCTGTACTACCAGGCGCCGTACGGAGTCGGCTACTTCGTGGCGGCCTGGTCGTAGCAGGGGCGGGTCCCGGGGCCCGGACCGTCCTCAGGGCGTGTCCTTGGAGCCGCCGTCCTTCAGGTGCTCCATGGCGTCCTTCGTCTTGTCCACGCCCTTGTGGATCTTTCCGCTGTACTTGTGCTTGGTCTTCTCGTCGACCGTGTGCGCGACCTTGTCCAGCCGGGAGCCGATCGCCTCGCCGTGCTGCTCCACGAAGTCGCCGGCCTTGGCGCCGGCCCTGGCCCTGGCGTGCTCGGCCTTGGCCTTCAGCGTGTCCTTGAGGCTCATGCGTCACCGTCTCCCATGGATGCCTTTGTCGGAAATGACCCTTTTCCCGTAACGATCTTACTCGTCCACAGGTGAAACCGCGCCGCCGGAATTTGCGAAACTGTACACGTGAGAAACGACGTCCCCCACGTGATCGCCGTCGTCGGCCCCACCGCGGCCGGCAAGTCCGACCTCGGTGTCGCCCTTGCCCAGGCCCTCGGCGGAGAGGTGGTCAACGCGGATTCCATGCAGCTCTACCGGGGCATGGACATCGGCACCGCCAAGCTCACCGAGGGCGAGCGGCAGGACGTGCCGCACCACCTGCTCGACATATGGGACGTCACCCTGGCCGCCAGCGTCGCCGAGTACCAGCGCCTGGCCCGCGCCGAGATCGACCGGCTGCTGGCCGCCGGGCGCACCCCCGTGCTCGTCGGCGGCTCCGGGCTCTACGTGCGCGCCGCCATCGACGCCCTGGAGTTCCCCGGCACCGACCCGCAGGTGCGGGCCCGGCTGGAGGCGGAGCTCGACACGCTCGGCTCCGGCCTGCTGCACGCCCGCCTGGCGGCCGTGGACCCGGAGGCGGCCCGCGTGATCCTGCCCGGCAACGGCCGGCGGATCGTCCGCGCGCTGGAGGTCGTGGAGATCACCGGCCGCCCCTTCACCGCGAACCTGCCCGGTCCCGACTCCGTGTACGACACCGTCCAGATCGGCGTCGACGTCCCCCGCCCGGAACTCGACGAACGGATCACGCTGCGCGTCGACCGCATGTGGGAGGCCGGACTGATCGGCGAGGTGACCGCCCTGGAGAGGGCCGGCCTGCGCGAGGGGCGCACGGCCTCCCGGGCGCTCGGCTACCAGCAGGTGCTGGCCGCGCTGGCCGGGGAGTGCACCGAAGCGGAGGCGCGCGCCGAGACCGTGCGCGCCACCAAGCGCTTCGCACGCCGCCAGGATTCGTGGTTCCGCAGGGACCGCCGCGTCCAGTGGCTCAGCGGCCGCGGACAGGAACTGGTGACCCAGGCGCTCGCCCTTGTCGGCCCCGCCAGGTCGGGCGGTCACAGCCTGATCACGTGATGGCATCGGGACGCCTCAGCGGCACTTGACGCCTCTTCGCCCGTGCCATCATCGAGCATCGGAGCTACGGTGTCGGACTTCTTGGGAGGGCGCGTGGCGATGGAGGCCGGCCCTCGCAACGGACCACAGCCGGATCACACCGAGCGCGCCTCAGGCGAGGAGCTCGAGCCGCGCGACCGGCTCGTGGTCGACGGCCCCCTGGAGGACCCGCTGGACGAGCAGACCCTCGCTGAGGAGGAGCAGTCCTTCCGCGAGCTGCGTCCCGAGCGGCGCCTGCGCGCGTGGCAGATCGCCCCGATCGTCGCCCTCGGCGTGCTCGGCTCGCTCATGTTCGCCTTCCCGCTGGCCTTCGAGACCGGTGACGGCGGCGCCGTCGTCGCGATGCTCGGCCTCCTGCTGGGCTGCTGCTCCGCGGGCTGGGGGATCATGGCCGCCCGCCGGGTCGGCTACACCTGGCCGGGGCTGCCGGCCCGCGGTTCCGGCCGCCGTCCGGACTGGCGCTTCGTGGCGCTGTACGCGGCGATCACGGTGGTGCTGGCGCTGCTCGCCTTCTGGCGGGTCGCCCGTCTGCGCTGACCCGTAGACTCGGCGCATGACCAGCGCAGCACCGCAGGGCCTGCCCTTCCTCAAGGGGCACGGCACGGAGAACGACTTCGTGATCATCCCCGACCCCGACGGGGCGCTCGACCTGACCCCGGCGGCCGTCGCGCGCCTGTGCGACCGCCGCGCCGGGATCGGCGGCGACGGGGTGCTGCGGGTCGTGCGGTCGGCGAAGCACCCGGAGGCCGCCGCCGTGGCCGCCGAGGCCGAGTGGTTCATGGACTACCGCAACAGCGACGGCAGCATCGCGGAGATGTGCGGCAACGGCGTACGCGTCTTCGCCCACTACCTCCTGCGCGCCGGGCTCACCGGCGCGGGCGACCTCGCCGTGGCGACCCGCGCGGGCGTGCGCCGGGTGCACATCGACAAGGACGGCGACATCACCGTCGACATGGGCCGTGCCGCGCTCCCCACCGGCGGGGTGGAGGTCGCGGTCGGCGAGCGCAGCTGGCCCGCCCGCAACGTGAACATGGGCAACCCGCACGCCGTCGCCTTCGTCGACGACCTCGCCGACGCCGGCAAGCTGCTGGACGCACCGGCATGGGCGCCCGCCGCGGCCTACCCGGACGGCGTGAACGTGGAGTTCGTCGTCGACCGCGGCGACCGCCACGTCGCCATGCGGGTCCACGAGCGCGGCTCCGGCGAGACCCGCTCCTGCGGTACCGGGGCCTGCGCCGTCATGGTCGCCGCGGCCCGGCGCGACGGCCGCGACCCGGCCGTGACCGGCCGTCCCGAGACGTACCGGGTCGATCTGCCGGGCGGCACCCTGGTGATCACCGAACGTCCCGACGGGACGGTCGAGATGACCGGCCCCGCCGTCATCGTCGCCGAGGGCGTCATCGATCCGGCCTGGCTCGGCGACGGCGGCTGAGGATACCCGCTCCAAGGGCCCGGTATTCGCTCGAACGGGTGATGCCGATCACGCTGGGCGAGAGCGTGGCAGCGGCACGTGATGGGCTCGGTAGCATCAAGCACCGGCACGGAAGCCATCCCGCCGGTGGGTGACGCTGCCGGAGGTGCCGCATGAGACCGGACAACGCAGTGGAGACCGCCCCGGGCGCCGCAGGACGCAGGCGCATCCCCCGGGCCGCGGACCTGCGCCGGATGGGACGTGCGGCCCTGCTGGGCCCCGGCGGCCGCGCGGGCCGGCTCCCCGAGTCCATCGAGCACATCGCCAAGGTGCACCGCACCCGGCATCCCGGCGCGGACCTCGCCATCCTGCGCAAGGCGTACGTGCTCGCCGAGTCCTCGCACCGCGGGCAGATGCGCAAGAGCGGCGAGCCGTACATCACGCACCCGCTCGCCGTGACCCTGCTCCTGGCCGAACTCGGCGCGGAGACGACGACGTTGACCGCCTCACTGCTCCACGACACCGTCGAGGACACCGAGGTGACGCTCGATCAGGTACGGGAGGAGTTCGGCGAGGAGGTCCGCTTCCTCGTCGACGGCGTCACCAAACTGGAGAAGGTCGACTACGGCGCCGCCGCCGAGCCGGAGACCTTCCGCAAGATGCTCGTCGCCACCGGCAACGATGTCCGCGTCATGTCGATCAAGCTCGCCGACCGGCTGCACAACATGCGCACCCTCGGCGTCATGCGGCCCGAGAAGCAGGCCCGCATCGCCAAGGTCACCCGGGACGTGCTGATCCCGCTCGCCGAACGCCTCGGCGTCCAGGCGCTGAAGACCGAACTGGAGGACCTGGTCTTCGCCATCCTCCACCCCGAGGACTACCTCCGCACCACCGAACTGATCCTGGAGCACGCCGCCCTGCCCGATCCGCTGGGCGCCGTCGCCGAGGACGTCCGCAGGGTGCTCCGCGAGGCCGGCATCAGCTCCGAGGTCGAGGTGCGGCCCCGGCACGTGGTCTCCGTGCACCGGGTCCGGCTCAAGCGCGGCGGCGCGCTGCCCGGCGGCAGCGACTTCGGCCGGGTGCTGATCCAGGTCGCCGAGGACGCCGACTGCTACGCCGTCCTCGGCGAACTGCACACCTGTTTCACCCCCGTCATCGCGGAGTTCAAGGACTTCATCGCGGCGCCCAAGTTCAACCTCTACCAGTCGCTGCACACCGCCATCCGCGACGGCGACGGACGCGTGGCCGAAGTCCTCATCCGCACACGGCAGATGCACCACGTCGCCGAGGCCGGGGTCATCGCGCTCGGCAACCCGTACGCCACCGCCGAGACCGCGGAGTGCGACGAGGGCGAGCGCGTCGACCCCACGCGCCCCGGCTGGCTCGCCCGGCTGCTGGAGTGGCAGCGCGAGGCCCCCGACCCGGACTTCTTCTGGAGCACCCTGCGCGACGAACTCGCCCAGGACCGCGAGGTCACCGTCTTCTCCGCCGACGGCGGCACCGTGGGCCTGCCCGACGGCGCCACGTGCACCGACGCGGCGTACGCACTGCACGGCGAGGGCGCCCACGCCTGCGTCGGGGTGCGCGTCAACGGACGGCTCGCACCGCTCGGCACCGTGCTGCGGGACGGCGACACCGTCCAATTGCTGATGACCGAGGGCGCCGACGGGGACGCGGACGGATACGGGCCCTCGCCCGAGTGGCTGGAGCACGCCCGCACCCCGGCCGCCCGGATCGCCATCGCCCGCTGGCTGGAGGCCCATCCGGTGGCCACCGACGAGGAGGAGCCGGCCGCACCCGCCGTCCGCGCCGCCGCCACGGCCGCCCGCAGGGCCGCCGAACCGCTCGCGGACACCGACCCGCCCGGTGCCGCCGTGCGCATGGCCCGCTGCTGCACCCCCGTGCCGCCCGACGGGATCACCGGCTTCCCCATCCGCGGCGGCACCGTCGCCGTGCACCGCAGCGAGTGTCCCGTCGCCGCGCGCATGGCCGCCTCCGGCCGTGCCCAGGTCGCCGTCCAGTGGCGCTCCGACGCCCCCGTCACCGGTCACCGGGCCACCCTGTACGCCGAGGCGCTCGGCCGGCCCCGGCTGCTCGCCGACCTCACCGAGGTGATCGCCACCGAGGGCGTGGCCATCGTCTACGCCGCCGTGGAGCCGCCCCAGGAGCACCGCGTACGCCACACCTACACCGTCGAACTGCCCGACCCGGGAGCGCTGCCCGCCCTCATGCGCGCGATGCGCGCCGTGCCCGGTGTGTACGACGTGTACCGCGCCCAGGAGGCCGTGGCCGCCGCGCAGCCGTAGAGGAGTACCCGATCGGGTGGGGTGCCCACGCGTCGCCGCCCGGCGGGCACGGTGCGCTGATAGCCGTATCCCATGATCGGATCCTTTGCGCGCCGTGCCACCGTCACCGCGGCGGCCGTGGCGGCGCTCACCGCGGCCGGACTGCCCGGTGACACGACGCCCGTAGGGCTCGGTGACCGGCTCTACCCCGAACTCGGCAACCCCGGGTACGACGTCCACGACTACGACATCTCGTTCACCTACCGCGGCAACGACCGGCCGCTGGACGCCGTGACCCGGGTCGACGCCCTCGCCACGGACACCCTGAACCGCTTCCACCTCGACTTCCGCGGCGACGTCCGCTCCGTCGAGGTCAACGGTCGCCGGGCGGCGTTCCGCACCTGGCGCGAGGAACTGGTCGTCACCCCCGCCGTCCCCGTCCCCCGCGGCGACCGCCTGCGGGTGACCGTCGTCCACACCAGCGACCCCGCGGCCAAGGGCGACACCGGGTGGATCCGCACCAAGGACGGCCTGGCCATGGCCAACCAGGCCGCCGCGGCCCACACCGTCTTCCCCTGCAACGACCACCCCTCGGACAAGGCCCGCTTCGCCTTCCACGTCACCGCGCCGAACGACCTCACCGTCGTCGCCAACGGCCTGCCCGAGACGGCCGTCCGCAAGGGCCCCGTGACGACCTGGAACTACCGCACCGTCCACGTGATGGCCACCGAGCTCGCCCAGGTGTCCGTCGGCCGCTCCACCGTCCTGCGCCGCACCGGCCCTGGCGGCCTCCCGCTGCGGGACGTCGTCGGCACCGCCGACCCGGACCGGGCCAAGCTCGAGAAGCGCCTGGAGATGACCGCCGGGCAGATCGCGTGGATGGAGCAGCAGGTCGGCCCGTTCCCCCTCGAGACGTACGGCATCCTCAGCGCCGACACCGTCACCGGCTTCGAGTTGGAGACCCAGACCCTCTCGCTCTTCGAGCGGCGGGTGCTGCTGAGCCGGGAGGCCGACGCGGCGCCGGTGATGGTGCACGAGCTGGCCCACCAGTGGTTCGGCGACAGCGTCTCGCCCGCGACCTGGTCCGACCTGTGGCTCAACGAGGGGCACGCCACCTGGTACCAGTGGCGCTACGCCGCCGAGCACTACCGGGAGCTCACGCTGGAGCAGCTCGCCAAGGCCGCCTACGGCGCCGACGCGCGCCTGCGTCGCGACGGCGGCCCGGCCGCCGCCCCCAAGCCGCCCGGCAGCGACGGCAAGCTCGGCATCTTCCGCGGCAACGTCTACTTCGGCGGGGCGCTCGTGCTGTACGCCCTGCGCCAGGAGATGGGCGCCGACGCCTTCCAGCGGCTGGAGCGCGCCTGGGTGGCCCGCCACCGCGACGGGGTCGCCTCCACCCGTGACTTCATCGCTCTCGCCTCCGCCGTCGCCGGCCGCGACCTGGGCGGCTTCCTGCACGCCTGGCTCTACGGGCCCACCACGCCGCCGATGCCCGGCCACCCCGACTGGAAGCGCTCCGTGCCCGCCAAACCGGTGCACGGCCACGCGCACCGGCGTGAGGCGGGGAAAGTCGCGTGACCCGGCGGCGAGGGGCGTGCGACCATCTAACTACGGCGACGACGGCGCGCCCGGACCTGGGGAATCCTCCGGGCCCGCGGGACGTTGTCACCGTACGAGGGGCCGAGTGCTCCCCGTTCCCGTCGACCATCCGAGCAAAGGATCCAATGACCTCCTCTTCCTCCTCTTCTTCTGCTTCTCCTGCCCGCAGCCGCCAGCGCCTCCCCGAGAGCCTTCGGGCCGACGCCCTGATGGAAGAGGACGTCGCCTGGAGTCACGAGATCGACGGAGAGCGTGACGGCGACCAGTTCGACCGCTCCGACCGTGCGTCGCTGCGACGGGTCGTCGGCCTCTCCACCGAGCTCGAGGACATCACCGAGGTCGAGTACCGCCAGCTCCGCCTGGAGCGGGTCGTGCTCGTCGGGGTCTGGACGGACGGCACGGTGCAGGACGCCGAGAACTCCCTCGCGGAGCTCGCCGCCCTCGCCGAGACCGCCGGCGCCCTCGTTCTGGACGGTGTCATCCAGCGCCGCGACAAGCCGGACCCAGCGACCTACATCGGTTCCGGCAAGGCCCAGGAACTGCGCGACATCGTCATGGAGAGCGGTGCCGACACCGTCGTCTGCGACGGTGAGCTCAGCCCCGGCCAGCTCATCCACCTCGAGGACGTCGTCAAGGTCAAGGTCGTCGACCGCACCGCGCTGATCCTCGACATCTTCGCCCAGCACGCCAAGAGCCGTGAGGGCAAGGCCCAGGTCTCGCTCGCGCAGATGCAGTACATGCTGCCGCGGCTGCGCGGCTGGGGCCAGTCGCTCTCCCGGCAGATGGGTGGCGGTGGCTCCGGCTCCTCGGGCGGCGGCATGGCCACCCGCGGTCCCGGTGAGACCAAGATCGAGACCGACCGTCGGCGCATCCGCGAGAAGATGGCCAAGATGCGCCGGGAGATCGCGGAGATGAAGACCAGCCGCGACCTGAAGCGCCAGGAACGCAAGCGCCACAAGGTGCCCTCGGTCGCGATCGCCGGCTACACCAACGCCGGCAAGTCCTCGCTCCTCAACCGGCTCACCGGAGCGGGCGTCCTGGTGGAGAACGCGCTGTTCGCCACCCTCGACCCGACCGTGCGCCGGGCGGAGACCCCGAGCGGGCGGCTCTACACGCTGGCGGACACCGTCGGCTTTGTGCGGCACCTGCCGCACCACCTGGTCGAGGCGTTCCGCTCCACCATGGAGGAGGTCGCCGAGGCCGACCTCATCGTGCACGTGGTGGACGGCTCGCACCCCAACCCGGACGAGCAGCTCGCCGCGGTGCGCGAGGTCTTCCGCGACGTCGGCGCGCTCAACGTGCCGGAGATCGTGGTGATCAACAAGGCGGACGCCGCCGACCCGGTGCTGCTGCAGTCCCTGCTGCGCCGCGAGAAGCACTCCATCGCCGTCTCCGCCCGCACCGGGCGGGGCATCGCGGAGCTGCTCGGCATGATCGACGACGCGCTGCCGCGGCCCGCCGTCGAGATCGAGGCCCTGGTGCCGTACACGCGCGGTGAGCTCGTCGCCCGCGTCCATGCGGACGGCGAGGTGCTCTCCGAGGAGCACACCGGCGAGGGCACCCTGCTCAAGGCGCGGGTGCACGACGAGCTCGCGGCGGACCTCGAGCCGTTCGCGCTGGCCGCGCGCCGCTAGTCCGGTATCCCCGGTAGGTACCGGAAGGGCCCTCCCCCGCGCGGGGGGGGCCCTTCCGGCGTCCGGTGGCCGTGTCAGCCGCGGACGGCGTCGAACACCTCCTCGGCCTCGGAACCCAGGTGCGGTCCCGCCAGCCAGCGGGGGCCGTCCTGCGGACCGATCGAGGTGTTGCTGACCAGGGCCTGTTCTCCGCCGGGCTGCCGGGCGAACCAGCCGCCGCCGGACGAGCCCGCCGTCATGGTGCAGCCCAGCCAGTGCATCGTCGGCGCCGCCGAGTCCAGGGCGAGCCGGACCGGGTCGCCCGAGCAGTGGTACTGCTGGTAGCCGAAGCCGTCGAAGGGGGCCGCCGCCGGGTAGCCGCGGATGTCCATGGAGTCGATGCCGGCCGAGGTGGGCGCGTCGAACCAGACCGGCACCGAGGCCCCGACCGTCTCCTCCAGCGACTTGTCCGAGTCCGGGTTGGTCACCTTCAGCACCGCGAAGTCGTAGGGGTAGGCGGAACTCGTCTCCGAGGACTCCCCGCCCCCGTCGATCCACTGCTGGGAGGTCCCCGCCTTCGTCGCCCACCAGGTGCCGTAGGGAGCGAGCTGCTCCTTGCCGGCACTGCGCAGCGCGGCGCCGCTCAGGCCCGTGTCGTTGAAGGACGGCACGAAGACGATGTTGCGGTACCACCCGCCCTGGGCGCCCGCGTGCACGCAGTGGCCCGCCGTCCACACCAGGTCGCTGCGGCCCGGGTTCGCCGGGTCGCTCACCACCGTGGCCGAGCAGACCGCCTGGCCGTCGGGCATGTCGAAGAGCAGCTTGCCCGTGGCCGGGGAGGCCTCGTGGTACGGGGTCGCAAGGCGCTGCGCCCGGATCGCGGCGGGCTCCGGGTCGGTGGTGCCGTCGTCCGCCTGCCGCAGATCGGGTCGTTGCTCGTCATCCGGGGTCCCGTCGGCGTTGCGGAGCCGGTCGGCGTCCCAGAGGTCCTTGATGACGGGGTTGATGAAGTCGGCCGCGTCGCGCAGCCACTTGTCCTTGTCCCAGTTCTTCCAGCCGCCGTTCTTCAGCGCGTCGGCCCACTTGTCCAGGTCGTCGAGGCTGGTCGGGAGGGCGGTCGGCAGTTGGAGGCCGCCGTCGCCGGACGACGCGGTGGGCGTCGGGCTCGGCTTGGCGTCGGCGTTGTCGTCGGACGGGCCGCAGGCCGTCGCGGTCACGGCGAGCAGTGCCGCGGCGACGGCGGCCGCGGCCAACCGGCTTATCGGTGCCATGGGTTGTGGTCCCCCTGTTGTCAACACGTCGTCAACACGTCGTCTGCCCGCTCGAGGGCGATCCCTCACCGTGCCCTCGAGGAGAGGACGGCGGACGCCGCGCCGACGGTTCCTCGCCAGGATCTCGGCCCCAGGCAGTTGCCGGTAAGCGCGTGCCTCGTTGGTAGCTCCGGGAACGCAAGCGCCGACACCGAGGAGTGAGCACGTGGCCGCCATGCCGAGCGCGAGGTGCCGACCGGCGGCGCACGAGGGCGAGTCCGACGACACCGAGGGCATCCTGCGGCGCCAGTCCCAGCGCGAGTCCGCCGCCCGCACCTACGCCCGCTCGCTGCCCGTCGTCCCCGTGCGGGCCCGCGGCATGACCATCGAGGGCGCCGACGGCCGCCGCTACCTCGACTGCCTCTCCGGCGCCGGCACCCTGGCCCTCGGCCACAACCACCCCGTCGTCCTCGAGGCCATCCGCGCGGTCCTCGACTCCGGCGCCCCACTCCACGTCCTGGACCTCGCGACCCCGGTCAAGGACGCCTTCACCACCGCCCTCTTCGAGACGCTGCCGCCTCGACTCGCCCGGCACGGACGCATCCAGTTCTGCGGCCCGGCCGGCACCGACGCCGTCGAGGCCGCCCTCAAGCTCGTCCGCACCGCCACCGGCCGCGGCGGACTGCTCGCCTTCTCCGGGGGCTACCACGGCATGACCGCCGCCGCCCTCGCCGCCACGGGCGACACCGCCGTCCGCGGCGCGGCGGGGACCGCCGACGCGCGGGTCACCCGGCTCCCCTACCCGTACGACTACCGCTGCCCGTTCGGCATCGGCGGTGAAGACGGCGCCGAGCTCTCCGCCCGGCTGACTGAGAGCCTGCTCGACGACCCCAAGGGCGGCATCCAGCCCCCCGCGGGCATGCTCCTCGAACCCGTCCAGGGCGAGGGCGGTGTCATCCCCGCCCCCGACACCTGGCTGCGGCGGATGCGCGAACTGACCGCCGCCCGCGGCATCCCGCTCATCGCCGACGAGGTGCAGACCGGTGTGGGGCGCACCGGGACCTTCTGGGCCGTCGAGCACAGCGGCATCGTCCCCGACGTGATGGTCCTCTCCAAGGCGATCGGCGGCAGCCTCCCGCTCGCCGTCATCGTCTACCGCGAGGAACTCGACTGCTGGCAGCCCGGCGCCCACGCGGGCACCTTCCGCGGCAACCAGCTCGCCATGGCCGCGGGCACCGCCACCCTCGCCTATGTGCGGCGCAACGGCCTCGCCGAGCGTGCCGCCCTGCTCGGGGACCGTATGCTCGCCCGGCTGCGGGGCCTGGCCGCGGAGCACCCATGCGTCGGCGACGTCCGCGGCCGCGGCCTCATGCTCGGCGTCGAACTCGTCGACCCGGACGCGGCCACCGGACCCCGGGCCGTCCCCCCGACCGCGCCCCGCCTCGCGGCGGCCGTCCGCAGGGCCGCCCTCGACCGCGGGCTCATCGTCGAACTCGGCGGCCGCGACGGCAGCGTGATCCGGCTGCTGCCCCCGCTGACGATCACCGAAGAACAGTCAGAAGCCGTCCTGGACCGCCTCGCCGACGCCCTTGCCGCGGCGGCGGCGGTCCGGGCGTGACCTTGCGCCCACCGGCCCCGTTCCGGGGCGGATCCCACCGGACGCCGACCCCTCACGGAGCGAAGCGATGACCGTACGTCCCGGCGAAGAAGCCACCGTGGCCGTCCCCCAGCAGCGCGCCGCCGCGGCCGAACCGCAGGGCCGCACCGCGCTGCCGGGCCGTGCCGAACCGGCGGGCCACGCCGGGCCGCCGGCGCCGCCCGACCCGTCGCCCGGCGCCGACCCGCTGGAGCAGGCGGATCCGTGGGCCGCCGCCGACGCCGCGGGCACGGAGGCCCTGCTGCGCTGCTGGGTCCGTGAGACGGGGCTGCCTCCCGAGCCGGACGGCCGCACCCTGCGTGTGCCGCTCCCCGCGAGCGGCACCGAACTCCTCGTCCCGGTCCACCACCGGTCCGCCGTCGGCCACCACCGCTTCGGCGCCCCGCGGCCCGCCGCCGGAGGCGCCCCGCTGGACGCCGTCACCCTTGCCGCGCTGCTCGCCCGGGAGGCCGCCGCGACCGGCCCGGACGGTCCCGGCCTCGTCGCGCGCGTCGCCGACTCCGTACGCCAGACCGCCGCGTTCCTCGCCGCCCGCCGCGCCCGCCCCGCCGCCCCCCACGGCACCGACCCCTTCCTCGACGCAGAGCAGGCCCTCGTCCTGGGCCACCCGCTGCACCCCGCGCCCAAGGGCCGCGAAGGACTCACCGAGGCCGAGGCAGCGGTGTACGCCCCGGAGCTGCGCGGGGCCTTCGCCCTGCACTGGCTGTCCGTACACCGCTCCCTCCTGGCCACCGACTCCGCCTGGACCGAACGTGGCCGCCCCGTCCCCGCCGAGCACCTGCTGGCGGCCCTCGCCGGACCGGAACTCGTCCGGCGGCTCCCCGCGGGCACCGTGGCGCTCCCGCTCCACCCCTGGCAGGCCCGCGAGGTCGCCCACCGCCCCGGGGTGCGGGCACTGCTGGAGGCCGGACTCCTCCACGACCTCGGGGCCGCCGGCGACCCCTGGCACCCCACGTCCTCGCTGCGCACCGTGTACCGGCCCGGCGCCCCCGCGATGCTCAAGCTCTCGCTGGCCCTGCGGATCACCAACTCCCGCCGCGAGAACCTCCGCAAGGAGCTCCACCGCGGCGTCGAGGTGCACCGGCTGCTCCGGGCGGGCCTCGCCGCGCGCTGGCACGCCGCCCACCCCGGGTTCGACGTCGTCCGCGACCCCGCCTGGCTGGCCGTCGGCACCGCCGCCGGCGTCCCCGTACCCGGCCTCGACGTCGTCCTGCGGCACAACCCCTTCGGCCCCCGCGACGAGGTGCGCTGCCTCGCCGGCCTCACCGCCCCCCGCCCAGCCCCGGACGGCGGCGCCCTGCGGTCCCGGCTCGCCGAACTGCTGGCCCGGCTCGCGTCCCGTACCGGACGACCGGTGGCGGCCGTGGCCACCGAGTGGTTCCTGCGCTACCTCGACGCCGTGGTCCGTCCCGTCCTGTGGCTCGACGGCGAGGCGGGAATCGCCCTGGAGGCCCACCAGCAGAACACCCTGGTCGTCCTCGACGCCGACGGCTGGCCGTCCGGCGGCCGCTACCGCGACAACCAGGGCTACTACTTCCGCGAGTCCGCGCGCGCCGGCCTCACCGCCCTGCTGCCCGGAGCCGGCGACCGCAGCGACACCTTCGTGGCCGACGCCGTCGCGGACGAGCGCTTCGCCTACTACCTCGGCGTCAACAACGTCCTCGGCCTCGTCGGCGCCCTCGGCTCCCAGCGCCTCGCCGACGAACGGGTGCTCCTCGCCGCCCTCCGCCGCTTCCTGGCACAGGCCGCCCGCAGCGGCCGCTCCGGCCTGCCCGCGCGGCTGCTGGAGGAACCCCTGCTGCGCTGCAAGGCCAATCTCCTCACCCGGCTGCACGGGATCGACGAGCTGGTCGGCCCCGTCGACACCCAGTCCGTCTACGTCACCGTCCCCAACCCGCTCACCGCCTGACCAGAGGAGGCCGCGACCACCGTGGCGACCGCCGACCCCACCCGCGCCCCAGCCTCCCCGGCGGCGACCGCCGACCCCCGGGACCCCTGCGACGAGAACGCCGACGACACCCTCGACCTCGAACTGCCCCCCGAAGTCCGCGCCCTCTTCGACGAGGACGTCACCGCCGACGACCGCGCCGGCGGCGCGACCCCGCTCGACGACCTCCTCGACGGCGTCGCCGACTGGGGCCCGGTCGGCACCCCCGCGGGCACCTTCCAGCTCGTCCCCGTACGCCCCGAGCGCGACCTCCCCGTCATCGCCCGCTGGATGAACGACCCGGCCGTCGCGGAGTTCTGGGAGCTCGCGGGCCGGCCCGAGGTCGCCGAGCGGCACCTGCGCGCCCAGCTCGACGGCGACGGGCGCAGCATGCCCTGCGTCGGGGTCCTGGACGGGGTGCCCATGAGCTACTGGGAGGTCTACCGCGCCGACCTCGACCCGCTGGCCCGCTACTACCCGGCCCGCCCCCACGACACCGGGCTCCACCTGCTCATCGGGCCCGTCGCCGACCGGGCCCGCGGTCTCGGCGGCACCCTGCTGCGGGCCGTCGCCGACCACGCCCTGCGCCGGCGCCCCCGCTGCACCCGGGTGATCGCCGAGCCGGACCTGCGCAACACCCCGTCCGTGGCCGCCTTCCTCGCCGCGGGCTTCCGCTTCTCGGCGGAGGTCGAGCTGCCCGGCAAGCGGGCCGCGCTGCTGGTCCGCGACCGCGTACTGCGTCACGTCCTGTGACCCGCCGGTCCCGCGGGGGGACCGGCTCGTGGACGGTGGTGGCGACCGCGTTGTCGGTGCCGCCCCGTAGGCTGGACCCCCTATGACACAGCCCTCGAAGCCCGCCCTCACCGACCTCCTCCACGCCGCCGTCACCGCGGTCGGCGGGGTGGAGCGGCCCGGCCAGGTCGCCATGGCCGAAGCCGTCGCCGAAGCCGTGGACAACGGCTCCCACCTGCTCGTCCAGGCCGGCACCGGCACCGGCAAGTCGCTCGGCTACCTGGTGCCCGCGCTGGCCCATGGAGAGCGTGTGGTGGTCGCCACCGCGACCCTGGCCCTGCAGCGCCAGCTCGTCGAGCGCGACCTGCCGCGCACGGTCGACGCGCTGCAGCCGCTGCTGCGCCGCGAGCCGCAGTTCGCGATGCTCAAGGGCCGCTCCAACTACCTGTGCCTGCACCGGCTCCACGAGGGCGTGCCGCAGGACGAGGGCGACGGGCTCTTCGACCAGTTCGAGGCCGCCGCGCCGACCAGCAAGCTCGGCCAGGACCTGCTCCGGCTGCGCGACTGGTCGGACGAGACGGAGAACGGCGACCGCGACGACCTGACCCCCGGCGTCTCCGACCGCGCCTGGCAGCAGATCTCGGTGACCTCCCGCGAGTGCCTGGGGGCCTCGCGCTGCGCGTACGGCGCCGAGTGCTTCGCGGAGGCGGCGCGCGAGCGCGCCAAGCTCGCCGACGTCGTCGTCACCAACCACGCGCTGCTGGCCATCGACGCCCTCGAAGGTGCGCCCGTTCTGCCCTCCCACGAGGTGCTCGTCGTCGACGAGGCCCACGAACTGGTCTCCCGCGTCACCGGCGTCGCCACCGGCGAGCTCACCCCCGGCCGGGTCAACCGGACCGTGAAGCTCGCGGCGAAGCTGGTCAACGAGAAGGCCGCCGACGCCCTGATGAGCGCGTCGGAGGGCTTCGAGCGGCTCATGGAACTCGCCCTCCCCGGGCGTCTCGAGGAGCTGCCCGAGGATCTCCGCTACGCCCTGATGGCGCTGCGCGACGCCTGCCGCCAGGTCATCACCTCGCTCGGCGAGACCCGTGACCGCTCCGTGCAGGACGAGGACGCCGTGCGGAAGATGGCCCTCGCCGCCACGGAGAACGTCCACGAGGTCGCCGAGCGCATCGTCGAGGGCTCCGAGTACGACGTCGTCTGGTACGAGCGCCACGACCGCTTCGGCGCCTCGCTGCGGGTCGCCCCGCTCAGCGTCTCCGGGCTGCTGCGGGAGAAGCTGTTCACCGAGCGCTCCGTCGTCCTGACCTCCGCCACGCTCCGGCTGGGCGCCGACTTCAACGGGGTCGCGGCCTCGCTCGGGCTGGCCCCCGAGGGCACCGTGGTCGCCGAGGGTGAGGAGGAGCCGCCGGTCTGGAAGGGCCTCGACGTCGGCTCGCCCTTCGACTACCCCAAGCAGGGCATCCTCTACGTCGCCCGTCATCTGTCGCAGCCCGGCCGGGACAGCGGCCGCGAGGACATGCTTGACGAGCTCGCCGAACTGATCGAGGCCGCGGGCGGCCGCACACTCGGGCTGTTCTCGTCCATGCGTGCGGCCCAGGCCGCAGCCGAGGCGCTGCGCGGCCGTATCGACCACCCGATCCTGCTGCAGGGCGAGGAGACCCTGGGCGAGCTGATCCGCCGCTTCGCCTCGGACGCCCGCACCTGCCTGTTCGGCACCCTCTCGCTCTGGCAGGGCGTGGACGTGCCCGGTCCGAACTGCCAGTTGGTGGTCATGGACCGGATCCCGTTCCCCCGCCCCGACGACCCGCTGATGAGCGCACGGCAGAAGGCGGTGGAGGAGAAGGGCGGCAACGGCTTCATGGCGGTCGCCGCCACGCACGCGGCCCTGCTGATGGCCCAGGGTGCCGGCCGGCTGGTGCGGGCCTCCGGGGACCGCGGGGTCGTCGCAGTGCTCGACCCCCGGCTGGTCACGGCACGCTACGGCAGCTTCATCAAGGCCTCGATGCCGGACTTCTGGCAGACGACCGACCGCAACCAGGTCCGCCGCTCGCTGGCCGCCATCGACGCCGCCGCCCCGGCGGCCGAGTGACACCGCCGGGCACCCCGGCAGCACAGCAGGAGCAGCCCCCGGCACACAACGGGGCCCCGGAACCGGCGCAGAGGTCCCGGGGCCCGGTCACGGGCGGGTCCTGGGTCAGACCCGGCGCAGCACCGCCACCACCTTGCCGAGGATGGTCGCCTCGTCCCCAGGGATGGGCTGGTACGCGGCGTTGTGGGGCATCAGCCACACATGCCCGTCCTCGCGCTTGAAGCGCTTGACCGTGGCCTCTCCCTCGATCATCGCCGCGACGATGTCGCCGTTCTCCGCGACCGGCTGACGGCGCACGGTCACCCAGTCGCCGTCGCAGATGGCGGCCTCGATCATCGAATCGCCGACGACCTTCAGAACGAACAGCTCACCGTCGCCCACCAGCTGGCGGGGGAGCGGGAACACGTCCTCGACGGACTCCTCGGCGAGGATCGGGCCGCCGGCGGCGATCCGGCCCACCAGAGGGACGTACGACGCGGACGGCTTGCCCGCGGTGTCCGTGGGCTGCGCCTGCGTGGAGTCGGAGGCGCGCACCTCGTACGCCCGGGGGCGGTGCGGGTCGCGCCGGAGGAATCCCTTGCGCTCCAGGGCCATGAGCTGATGGGCGACCGACGAGGTGCTCGACAGCCCGACGGCCTGGCCGATCTCGCGCATGGACGGCGGGTATCCGCGCCGCTGGACGGAATCCCGGATCACCTCGATGACGCGCCTTTGGCGGTCGGTGAGTCCGGAGCTGTCCGCCCGGATTCCTGGAGGTCGTCCGGGTAGCGCTCGCGCGGGCTTTGGCGTCTCGTCGTTCATCGCTTCCATCGGGCGTACCCGGTCCTGGGGGCGGTCATGGGCGGTCAATGCGGCGCTGTCGGCGGTGGTGGTCACGGCGGCCCCTCTCGAGATGTTCTCCCTAGTAGGACAACGGTAGTTGCTTTCGAAAGGTTGCGCCAAACACACGTTCGAGTGAATTTGCATGGATCCACTGACGCGATCAAGGTGTAGATGGTATTGATCGAATGTAATTTCGAATTCGTTCGGCATTCGGGATCCTCGGGATCCGAACGCCGTTTCCCCGGGCCGGTATTGCGCCGGCGTCCCCGTCCCCTCGCCCGGTTCCATGATGCGCGAGCCGTGACGATCCGTACACCCAGTGTTCCACTCGCGCCCCGACTCTCCCGGGAGGCGCCGCGTCGCGTAGGCTCCCGTCCCGTCGGCGGGCCGCGACACGCGGTCCGTGTGATGGGCGCATATAGCCACCACGCCACCAGATCTAGTGGTTGGATGGTGTGCAGCCCCCACAAGTAGTGGTCCCCGGGTCATCAAGCCCTTCCGGATCGCCTATGCTTGTGGCTGCTTCGCGGGGCCGTCACCGGCCCCTCGGGCTCAGAAGTCGTGCGCTCACCGTGGGTGAGGGAGGGAGAGGGAAACGATGCACTGCCCCTTCTGCCGACACCCCGACAGTCGCGTCGTCGACAGCCGGACCACCGACGACGGCACCTCGATCCGCCGTCGCCGGCAGTGTCCCGACTGCGGCCGCCGTTTCACCACCGTGGAGACGGCCTCGCTGATGGTGATCAAGCGCAGCGGGGTCACCGAACCCTTCAGCCGCAACAAGGTCATCGCCGGGGTCCGCAAGGCCTGCCAGGGCCGGCCCGTCACCGAGGACGCCCTCGCCCAGCTCGGGCAGCGCGTCGAGGAGGCGGTACGAGCCACGGGCAGCGCCGAGCTGTCGACCCACGACGTCGGACTGGCCATACTCGGCCCGCTGAAGGACCTGGACCTGGTCGCCTACCTGCGGTTCGCCTCGGTCTACCGGGCCTTCGACTCGCTCGAGGACTTCGAGGCGGCGATCACCGAGCTGCGCGACCAGGGGCCGCCGGGCGACACCGGAGGGCGGGACCGGGACGGAGCCGTCCCCACCGCCACCGTCGCCGCGCCATAGCGGCGGCGCACCGGCACCAGACTTGCCGGGCACCTGGGGGTGTACCGGCCGTGAGAGACACAGACGCGGGAAGACCGCGGCGCTTCAGGGCGTTTTACCTGTAATGCCTGTAATGGGAGGCGGCACATGACAGAGACGACGAGCGGCCCGGCACGGGGTTCCCGAGCCAAGGCCGGCAAGGCGGCCGCGGCGGCCCCCGCCGCCAAGGGCCTGCGCATCGAGCGCATCCACACCACCCCGGGGACGCACCCCTACGACGAGGTGGTCTGGGAACGCCGTGACGTCGTCATGACCAACTGGCGCGACGGCTCGATCAACTTCGAGCAGCGCGGCGTGGAGTTCCCCGACTCCTGGTCGGTGAACGCGGTCAACATCGTCACCAGCAAGTACTTCCGCGGTGCCGTCGGCTCCCCGCAGCGTGAGAGCAGCCTCCGCCAGCTGATCGACCGCGTGGTCACGACGTACCGCAAGGCCGGCGAGGACCACGGCTACTTCGTGTCGCCCGCCGACGCGGAGATCTTCGAGCACGAGCTCACCTGGGCCCTGCTCCACCAGGTATTCAGCTTCAACTCGCCGGTCTGGTTCAACGTCGGCACCGCCCAGCCGCAGCAGGTCTCGGCGTGCTTCATCCTCTCGGTCGACGACTCCATGGAGTCCATCCTCGACTGGTACAAGGAAGAGGGGATGATCTTCAAGGGCGGCTCCGGCGCCGGCCTGAACCTCTCCCGCATCCGCTCCTCCAAGGAGCTGCTCTCCTCCGGCGGCAACGCCTCCGGCCCCGTCTCCTTCATGCGCGGCGCCGACGCCTCCGCCGGCACCATCAAGTCCGGCGGCGCCACCCGCCGGGCGGCCAAGATGGTCGTCCTGGACGTCGACCACCCGGACGTCGAGGCCTTCATCGAGACCAAGGTGAAGGAGGAGGAGAAGATCCGCGCCCTGCGCGACGCGGGCTTCGACATGGACCTGGGCGGCGACGACATCGCGTCCGTCCAGTACCAGAACGCCAACAACTCCGTCCGCGTGAACGAAGAGTTCATGAAGGCGTACGAGAACGGCGGCAAGTTCGGGCTGCGCGCCCGGATGACCGGCGAGGTCATCGAGGAGGTCGACGCCAAGGCCCTCTTCCGCAGGCTGGCCGAGGCCGCTTGGGCCTGCGCCGACCCCGGCATCCAGTACGACGACGTCATCAACCACTGGCACACCACGCCGGAGACCGGCCGCATCACCGCGTCCAACCCCTGCAGCGAGTACATGCACCTGGACAACTCGTCCTGCAACCTCGCCTCGCTCAACCTGATGAAGTTCCTCGACGACGACGGCAAGGGCAACCAGCGCTTCGACGCCGTGCGCTTCGCCAAGGTCGTCGAGCTCGTCATCACCGCGATGGACATCTCCATCTCCTTCGCGGACTTCCCGACCCAGAAGATCGGCGAGACCACCCGCGCCTTCCGCCAGCTGGGCGTCGGCTACGCCAACCTCGGCGCGCTGCTCATGGCGACCGGCCACGCCTACGACTCCGAGGGCGGCCGCGCGCTCGCCGGTGCCATCACCTCCCTGATGACCGGCACCTCCTACAAGCGTTCCGCGGAGCTCGCCGCGGTCGTCGGCCCGTACGACGGCTACGCCCGCAACGCCACGGCCCACAAGCGCGTCATGAAGCAGCACTCCGACGCCAACGCCGTCGCCACGCGGATGGACGACCTGGACAGCCCGGTCTGGGCCGCGGCCACCGAGGCCTGGCAGGACGTCCTGCGCCTCGGCGAGAAGAACGGATTCCGCAACGCCCAGGCCTCCCTGCTGGCCCCGACCGGCACCATCGGCCTGATGATGGACTGCGACACCACCGGGATCGAGCCCGACCTCGCCCTGGTCAAGTTCAAGAAGCTGGTCGGCGGCGGCTCCATGCAGATCGTGAACAACACGGTCCCGCAGGCCCTGCACCGCCTCGGCTACCAGCAGGAGCAGATCGAGGCGATCGTCGCCCACATCTCCGAGCACGGCAGCGTGATCGACGCGCCCAGCCTGAAGCCCGAGCACTACGAGGTCTTCGACTGCGCCATGGGCGAGCGCTCCATCGCGCCGATGGGCCACGTCCGGATGATGGCCGCGACCCAGCCGTTCCTGTCCGGCGCCATCTCCAAGACGGTCAACATGCCCGAGTCGGCGACCGTCGAGGAGATCGAGGAGATCTACTACCAGGGCTGGAAGCTCGACCTGAAGGCGCTCGCGATCTACCGCGACAACTGCAAGGTCGGCCAGCCGCTCTCCGCCAAGAAGAAGGATGACGAGAAGAAGGCCGAGCAGGCGCCGGCGACCGCCCCCGCCGCGGTCGAGAAGGTCGTCGAGTACCGCCCGGTCCGCCGCCGGCTCCCCAAGGGCCGCCCGGGGATCACCACCTCCTTCACGGTGGGCGGCGCCGAGGGCTACATGACCGCCAACTCCTACCCGGACGACGGTCTCGGCGAGGTCTTCCTGAAGATGTCCAAGCAGGGCTCGACCCTCGCGGGCATGATGGACGCCTTCTCCATCGCCGTCTCGGTGGGCCTGCAGTACGGCGTGCCGCTGGAGACCTACGTCTCGAAGTTCACCAACATGCGCTTCGAGCCGGCCGGTCTCACGGACGACCCGGACGTGCGGATGGCGCAGTCGATCGTCGACTACATCTTCCGCCGCCTGGCGCTGGACTTCCTGCCCTTCGAGACCCGCTCCGCCCTCGGCATCCACTCCGCCGGCGAGCGCCAGCGCCACCTCGACACGGGTTCCTACGAGCCCGCCGCCGAGGAGGTCGACGTCGAGGGTCTGGCGCAGTCCGCCCCGCGCCAGACGGAGGCGCCCAAGCCGGCCGCCGCGGCCACGCCCGAGGCCGAGCCCGCTGCGGTGACCCCGGTGCCGAAGACCGCCCACAACTCGACGGAGCTGCTGGAGATCCAGCTCGGCCTCAACGCCGACGCCCCGCTCTGCTTCTCCTGCGGCACGAAGATGCGCCGCGCGGGCAGCTGCTACCTGTGCGAGGGCTGCGGCTCCACCAGCGGCTGCAGCTGACGCCGGGGCCTGATCCGGCCGTCCCACGCGTGTCCCCCCGAAGCGCTCCGCTTCGGGGGGACGCGTGCGTGTCGGGGGCCGTGCGGGCGCGGCCGGACGACCGGCGGCCCCGTCCCGCCCCTCCGCGCACTGCGCCGGAACCCGGTGGCGCGGAAAACGGCACGTATTTTCTATTCGGGCCCGCGCGGACCCGAATAGGTTCGAGGCGACTGCTGCCGAATTCCCGTGACAGGGAGGCGTTTTCCCTCCTCCGGCGATCGGCGCCTTCTTCCCCGTACGCCAAGGAGCCCCCGTTGTCCCCCGACCCCATCGCCGACACCGTCGCATCGCTGATCCCGGCGGCGCGGAGCGAACTCGCGGAACTCGTCGGGTTCAGGTCGGTCGCGGACCCCGCTGTCGCGCCCCCCGAGGAATGCCACCAGGCCGCCGAGTGGGTCGCCGGCGCCCTGCGGGACGAAGGGTTCGGCGACGTACGCATCCTCGACATGCCCGACGGCCACCAGTCGGTGCTCGGTCACCTCGCGGGCCCGGCGGGAGCTCCCACGATCCTGCTGTACGCGCACTACGACGTCCAGCCGGCCGCGGACGAGCAGGCCTGGCGGACGCCGCCGTTCGAGCTGGCCGAACGTGACGGACGGTGGTACGGACGGGGCACCGCGGACTGCAAGGGCGCCGTGGTCATGCACCTCCTGGCCCTTCGCGCGCTCAAGGCGCACGGCGGCGTGCCGCTGAACGTCAAGGTGATCGTCGAGGGTTCCGAGGAGCAGGCGACGGGCGGCCTGGAACGGTATGCGCGGGCCCACCCGGAGGCGCTCGACGCTGACGTGATCCTCATCGGCGACGCGGGGAACTTCCGCCTCGGGACGCCGACCGTCACCGCCTCGCTGCGCGGCATCACGATGCTCCGGATCGGTGTCGAGACCCTCCGCGGCAACCTGCACTCGGGTCAGTTCGGCGGGGCCGCTCCCGACGCGATCACCGCGCTCGTCACGATCCTGGGCTCGCTGGTGGACGAGGACGGATCGCCCCGGGTCGACGGCCTGGAGGCCGACGGGGAGTGGCGCGGCCTGACGTACCCGGAGACCGACTTCCGGGTGGACGCAGGGGTGCTGGACGGGGTCGACCTCGTCGGTACCGGCTCCGTCGCGGACCGGCTCTGGGCGCGGCCGTCGGTGAGCGTGATGGGCATCGACTGCCCTCCCGTCGTGGGCGCCACGCCCTCGGTGCACGCGAGCGCGCGGGCGGCGATCAGCCTGCGCATCCCCCCGGGCGTCGATGCCGCACGGGCCACGGAACTGCTGACCGCCCACATCGAGAAGCACACCCCGTGGGGCGCGCGGGTGTCGGTGGAGCAGGTCGCCCAGGGCGAGCCGTTCCTCGCCGACACCTCGAGCCCCGCCTACACGGCCATGGCCGAGGCCATGCGCGCGGCCTACAGCGGTCGCGACCTGGACATCGCGGGGCTCGGCGGCGGGATCCCGCTGTGCAACACCCTCGCCTCCCTCTACCCCCGGGCCGAGATCCTCCTGATCGGTCTGTGCGAACCCGAGGCGCAGATCCACGCCGTGGACGAGAGCGTTTCCGTCGACGAACTGCGGCGCCTCGCCGTCGCCGAAGCCCATTTCATGCGCCTTTACGCAGGGAGAGGCGACCGCGCATAGCGGTCCGGAGTGGATCCTTGGAATTCGCGTGTCATTCCCGGAGGAAAGCGCGGCCGCTCTTACCGCGCGTCGTCCATTGGAGCACTCGGTGCGGAAAGCACTCCTGTCCGCCGTACTCGCCACCGCTGCTCTCGGCGTGTTCGTCGTCGCACAGCCGCGGGGGTCCGACGCGCACGGCGCGCCGGTCGACGCCGCCCCCGTGGCCGGTCTGCGGGTCGGCGCGGTCTGTTCGTCGGACATCGCGTACGCCACCGATGTCTCCTGCGGACTGCGCGACTTCGGGGACGTGCGCTTCCGGTGCCCCGCGGGCACCTCGGCCACGCCGTGCCCGCGGACCCGCACCGTCACCCTGGAGAACACCGGCCGTACGCCCCTGCGGCTCGTCGCCATCAGCGGCTCGGCGCCTGGCGAACGGCACGAGACCGTCTCCGGCCGCCTGCGCCCCGGGGCCCGCACGGCCCTGGGCCCCGGGGCCGGCGACACCTACCTCTACGACATCGTCCTGCGTTTCGACGCCGGCCCCGCCGAAGCGCGGGTCGTCGCCCTGTCCTGAGGCCGGCCGGCCGACGGGACCCGTCAACGGATGACCAAGGAGAATCGCGCGATGTCCGATCTCGGACGCCTGGTGGCCGGGAGGTACCGGCTGGTGGAGCGGATCGGTCGCGGTGGCATGGGCACGGTGTGGCGGGCCGAGGACGAGTTGCTGGGGCGTGCGGTGGCGGTCAAGCGGCTGCATCCGCCGCAGCCGCATCTGCAGGACGACGAGTTGGAGACGTTGTTCGAGCGGACGCGGCGGGAGGCGCGCAGTGCGGCGCGGATCAGTCATCCCAATGTGGTGGTGGTTCATGACGTGGTCGATGACGAGGGTCTGCCGGTCATCGTGATGGAGTATGTGCCGTCGACGACGTTGGGTGATCTGCTGAAGGAGCGGGGTCCGGTGGGGCCGGGGGAGGCGGCGCGGATCGGGCGGGGGATGGTGGCGGCGTTGCGGGCGGCGCATGCGGCGGGGGTGCTGCATCGGGATGTGAAGCCGGGCAATGTGCTGTTGTCGGAGTCGGGTCGGGTGGTGCTGACGGATTTCGGGATCGCGCAGGCTTCGGGGACGTCGACGTTGACGCGGACGGGTGAGTTGATCGGGTCGATCGATTTTCTGGCTCCGGAGCGGTTGACCGGTGGTGCGCCGGGGCCGGGGGCGGATCTGTGGGCGTTGGGGGCGACGTTGTTCCAAGCGGTGGAGGGGCGTTCGCCGTTCCGTCGGGACACGGCGATCGAGACGGCGTATGCGATCGCGACGGACGAGGTGCCGGTGGCGGGGCGTGCGGGGGCGTTGGGGCCGGTGATCGCGGGGTTGCTGGTGCGGGAGCCGGAGGGGCGTCTGTCGGCGGAGGAGGCCGAGCGGTTGCTGCGGGCCGGTGCCGCCGAGACCGAGACCGAGAGCGTCCCCCGCGACAGCCTCGCGTCCCGGGCCGGGCCGGCCCCTGCCGCGCGGCCGCGGACCGGCGGTCCCGTGACCGCTCCCGTTCCCGCCCCTCTCTCCCCGCCGCGCACCCGACCGCGCCGTGCCTCGTGGTGGACCGCCGTCCTCCTGGTGCCCGCCCTCGCCGGCGGCGGTTACTACGCGGTGCCGCTCCTCGGGGAGCAGCGCCACCGCGCTGCCGGCCCGTCCCCGTCCTCGTCCGGGGTGACCACGCCGGACACGCCTTCCGCCTCCGCCTCGGACGTGCCCTCCGTGTCGCCGACGCCCTCGTACACGCCGCCCCCGGTCCCCGACGGCTACCACCTCGCCGCGGTGCGGGACCGCGGCTTCTCCGTCCCCGTGCCGGACGGCTGGAAGCGCCAGGTGAGCGACGACGGGCGGCAGTTCGTCTACGTCGACCCGACGGGACTGGTGGGCCTGCGGGTCGCCGCGCTCGACTTCGCGGGACCCAGCCCGCTCCGGCACTTCGAGGACGTCGAGGCGCAGATGGTCCCGGACCTGGAGGGCTACGAGCGGCTGCGGATGCAGAGCACCCGCTGGCGTGATCGCCCGGCAGCCATATGGGAGTTCACCTTCCAGGGCAAGGCCCGCGACTTCCGGGCCATCGACCTCGGCTTCGGGCAGCCCGGGGAGCAGGAGTTCACGGTCTACCTCTCCGCTCCGTCGGACCGCTGGGGTTCCTACCGGGCGGTCTTCGACAACGCCGTCGCCGGGTTCCGGCCGGACGCACGCTGAGCCGTCACCCGTCGCGGGACCCGTCGTCGTACCCCGGGGCGACGCCGATCCGGTCCGCCGCGGACGGCACCGAGGGCACGGCGCCGTCCGCGGCGCGGACGCCCGGACGGCGATCGATGCGGACGTCCCCGGCGACGAGGGCGACCACGGCCGCAGAGCCCACGAGCTCCAGCAGGTCCTGGGAGGTGTCCACCAGGGTCTGCGCCACCGCGCCCACCGCGTACGCCCACAGCTCCGTGAACGCCGACGGCATCATGAACAGCGCCAGACCCACGGAGAACCCGGACGCGACGGGGCGACGCCGGGCGGCGAACAGCATCCCGGCCCCGCACAGCACCGTCAGGCAGGCCCACTGGTACGGCGCGGAGACGCCGAGGACCGCTCGGCCCGTGCCCCTGCCGACGAGCAGGTCGCCGAGTGTGCCGGGGCCCACCTGGAAGGCCGTCACCGCGTTCCTGCCGATGTAGAAGACGTTCAGCACCGCGAGGAGCAGCCCCGAGGCGGTCGCCGTGACCTTCACCGGGCGGGTCCCGCCGCCGGCCGTCGCCTCCGTGGCTTCTGCCTCGTACTCGATCCGCCGCGCCAGGAACAGCAGCGCCGCGAGGACGACGGCGAGCACCACCGCGAGGACGGCGGTGCCGCCGACGGCCTTCACCGAAGGTCCTTCGAGGGTGCCGAACCAGGGGTCGGAGGGGGAGTCGAGGAGGACGTACCAGACCGCGGGCAGGCGGAAACCGAGCGTCGCCGCACACGAGGCGAGAAGCAGTCCGCCGGCGCCACGGGTCCGGTGGAGCGCCGCCAGGCCGGCCGCGAGCTGCAGTGCCGCCAGGCCCAGGTCCAGGGAGGTCGTCGCCGCCAGGCCGGGTGCGTCACCGGTCGTCCACACCGACCACGCGCCGGGCAGACCGCGAGCGGCGATGTCGTACAGGAGCCAGGACGCCGTCTGGACGAACAGCGCGAGGCTGAGCACGGCCAGGGCGACGCGCACCCGGTGGATCGACACAGCCGGATTCATCGCGTGCTGTCCCCCTCGACGTCAATCTGAACCAGGCGCTGATGCAAGCATTCTGAGGGAGTCTCAGGCAAGTTCTGGCCGTGATTCCGCCGAATTGGCGCGCCCCTTCCATTCCGGGCACGGACTTTCCATTCCGGGGCGGGCGCCCCGGTTCCCGCATGTGCCGTCGGCCGCGGCATCCGCCGTCGGGCGTGGACCGAAGGTAATGGAATCCGGGTGCCGCCCTCGTCGCACGGGAGGGCCGGACCTGGCACGGCCGTACTATTTCGGGTGCATCGAATGGGCCATAATGTCGTGGGCCGCGCCTCGCCCCGACCGGGCCGCGGGCGCAGGTCCGTGCGCCTCGGGCGCGGCGATCGCGGTCGTGGGCGAACCTGGTGGGCAACGAGGCCCGACTGATTCGTCGACCGCGAGGGAACGTGGAATTTCATTCAGAATTTCGATGACCGACCGTGGGTGGTCCGCGTATTGCCCGATCCGGAACCGGATAACGTTGTCATCCCGGTTGCGGAAGCGGCGCGGACACCCGGCCGAGAGGGCGCAGGTGGAAGATCAGCGATTGGCGGGAACGGTGGACCGCGCGCAGCATCGCGAGGGTTCCATAGATTACCGGGCCGACCTGAGCTTGACCGCCGACCAGGCTCGGACCTCCGAACGGCACTTCCTGGACTGGGAGCGCGGCCCGTTCTCGCACCTCATTCGCCTTTCCGTCCCGCATTTCGCCGCCACCCGCGGATTCCGCTTCGTCGCGAGCGGCCACCTCATCGACGGACTGCTCTCCGCCCAGGTCTACTGCGATTCGCTGACCGGGGTGTCGGGGAACAACCTCGACCGCGACCCGATTGTCGCGGACCTGGTGACCTCGGGGTGGATCGATTTCCAGGACGGGAAGACGAGGCATTCCGTCGGGCCCGGGCAGATATGCATCCGCGACACGAAGGCGTCCTGGGAATTCTCGTGCGCGCCGGCGACGACCGCGCACGTCATCTCGATTCCCCGGCACCTCGTGATCCCACGGATCGGGTCGCCCAGGGCGCTGGGCCGGGCGTACGTGTCGGACGCCGAGGTTCCCGAGGTCCGCTTCTTCCTCAACTTCCTGGAGGCGATCAGAAGGAGCAGCGGCGAACTGGAGGGGTCGGCGGCCGCGCGGAAGATGGCCCGTGACGCCTGCGCGACGCTGTTCTCCCGCATCATCTCCGAACGGCCGGGTTCGGGGCTCGGCGACCATCCGCAGGCCGTCGTGGCCGCCGCCAGGAACGTCATAGAGCGGAACCTCGAAAGCGGCGAGCTGTCGCCCCCGATGGTCGCCCGCAGCGTCGGGGTGTCCCTGCGGACGCTGCACCGGTGCTTCTCGGCGTCGAACGACTCCGTCATGTCGTTCGCCAGGCGGCGCCGTCTGCAGCAGGCGCACGACGAACTCGTGGCCCGCGGCAGCACGGCCGGGATGTCCGAGGTCGCGGCACGATGGCACTTCTCGGACGCCAGCCACTTCATCAGGCACTTCAAATCCGTGTACGGGGCCACGCCGGCCGCCTACCTCAAGAACCCAAGGAAGGTCAGTTCCCCATGACCCGAGTGCACGACCCGCTGGGGCCGATCGCAACCGCCTACGCCGATCTCGTGGAAGGCCTGGCGACGGTCGCCACCGGACGCACCCGAAGGGGCCGGGGCGACGCCGTGCTGGCCGTCTCCGGGGCGCCGGTCGCATCGCTGAACGGCGTGTTCAGCCCCAGCCCCGAACCGCTCGCGGACGACATCGCCGCGCTGGCGGAGTCCGAGCGGTGGGACGTCCCGTGGAGCATCCAGGTCCGCGGGGTTCCGGGACGCGGCGTCACGGACGAGGCGGCACGGCGCGGTCTGACCCGCCTCGACCGCAGTCCGCTCATGGTCCGGCACTCCGACCGGGGAATGCCGGCGGAACCGGCCGGCGACTGCGTGAAGGCGCGCCCGGTGGGCCCCGCCGAACTCGGCCTGTACGCCGCGGTCATGGCGGAGGGCTTCGAGGTGCCGCACGAGGTGTTCGGGCTGTTCGCCGATCCGGCCATGGGCCGCCTGGACGGGGTCACGTTCTACGTGGCGGAGGCGGACGGCGTTCCGGTCGGGACGGGCATGACGGCGGTGCGCGGCGATCTCAACGGCATCTTCAACGTCTCCACGCTCCCCGGCCACCGGCGTCGCGGCTACGGGAGGGCGGTCACCATGGAGCTGGTCCGTGCGGGCCATGTCGCCGGCGCCCCCACGGCGTACCTCTACGCGAGCGCGATGGGCGAGCCCGTGTACGTGTCGGCCGGCTTCCGCACCGAGGAGTACCTGTCGGTGTTCTCGGCCCCGGCGCAGGAGTGACGGGCGGCGTTCGCTGCGGAGCCCGGTGAGGGGCGGGTCCGGCCGCCCGGCGTCAGGCCTGCGCAGGGGCGCCGGGCCCGTGCCGTGGTCGCAGTATCACCAGCGCGAGCACGAAGGCCACGGCCAGAAGGACCGCGCCGGTGCCGAAAGCGAGGCGGAAGCCGCCGGTGAGGGCGGAGGCGGCGTCGTGGCCGTCGGCGACGAGGGTGTGTGTGCGGGAGCCGGCGAGGGTGGACAGGACGGCGACGCCGAGGGCGCCGCCCACCTGCTGGGTGGTGGTGAACAGGCCCGAGGCGACGCCCGCGCCTGACATGCCGAGCACGGTCAGGGCCGAGACGGCGAGGCCGAAGCCGCCCGCCAGCAGCATCGTGGGCAGCAGGTCGGCGGCGTAGCCGGCGTGCACCGGCAGCCGGGTGAGCAGGCCGAGCGCGACCACCAGCAGGGCGAGCCCGCAGAGCAGGACGCGGCGCTCGCCGAAGCGCGCGCCCAGCCGGGCGGAGAGCAGCAGCGAGACGGTGCCGATGCTCAGCGCGGCGGGCAGCATCGCCAGTCCCGTCGCGGCGGCACCGTAGCCCCGGACGTTCTGCAGGTAGAGCGCCATGAGGATCTGGAAGCCGAAGAGGGCCGAGACCATCAGCACCTGGACGAGGTTGGCCCCGGAGACCTCGCGTGAGCGGAACATGCGCAGCGGCAGCAGCGGGGACACCGCGGTGGCCTGGCGGAGCACGAACGCCCCGAGGAGCGCCACGGCCAGGGCGGCGAGGACGAGGGTGCGTGCGGAGGCCCAGCCGTGGCCGCCCGTCTGGACGATCGTGTAGACGCCGGTCATCAGGCCGGTGGTGACCAGGAGCGCGCCGAGGGCGTCGGCGCCCCGGGCGGGGGGACGCGCCGGGTCGGGCTGCAGCACGCGGACGGCCAGGAGCACGGCCGCCATCCCGATGGGCAGGTTGATGAAGAAGATCCAGTGCCAGCTGACGGCCTGGGTGAGGATCCCGCCGAGCACCTGGCCGATCGAGGCCCCGGCGGCGCCGACGAAGCTGAACGCACCGATGGCCCGGCCGCGTTCGCGGGGTTCGGGGAAGAGCGTGACGAGCAGGCCGAGACTGACGGCGGAGGTCATCGCGCCGCCGACGCCCTGGAGGAAACGGGCGCCGATGAGCACGGCCTGGCCGGTGGCGACGCCGCAGAGGAGCGAGGCACCGGTGAAGACGGCCAGCCCGGCGACGAACATCCGCTTGCGCCCGAGAAGGTCGCCGAGGCGTCCGGACAGCAGGAGCAGCCCGCCGAAGGCGATCATGTACGCGTTGACGGTCCAGGTCAGGTCGGCGGGGGAGAAGTGCAGGTCACGCTGGATGGCGGGGAGCGCCACGGTGACGATGCTGCCGTCCAGGATGATCATCAGCATCCCGGCGCACAGGACGGCGAGGGCCGGCCCGCGGGAGCGGCGGCCGGGGGCGGCTCGCGTGGTCGCCGCCGTGGACGAGAGCTGCGGGTGCTGCGGGCGTAAGGACATGGCGTCGTCTCCTCGTCGTCGGGGAACCAGGTGAGACGCTAGCAGATAGTTTTGTTGAAGACTATTTGTTTCGGCCCTTCTTTCTGAGATCCGGTCAGTACGACCGGGGCTTCACGAGGCTGCTGCCCGGGGTGCGCGGATACGCGGTCCGCAGCCGGGGCCCCTTCGGGCCGGTCCTGGGGCCCGGTGAGGGCGGCCGCGCCGTGCGCGGGCAGGGCGCCGGTGCCGCTGGCGAAGTCCTCGACCAGCGGGCGCGGGGTCCGGGGCGCCTCCGTGGTGATCGATTGGTCTCCCGTTCAGGCGAGTTGGCCCTTCGATGGGGCGGAAGGCCCGCCGGCGGGCCATAGGATGGCGCGGTGCTGGTGAAGTGGATTCGCTGCGGAATCGTCGATCGCGCCGGATTCGAGCGTGGGCAGCGGAAATGGGTCAACGGGCTCATGGGGGAGCCCGGGTTCCGGGGGCAGGGCGGCGGCTGGAGCCGCAGCCAGCCGGGTGTCGCGCACCTCTTCGCGTTCTGGGAGGACCGCGACTACTACGACGCCTTCATGGCCGGCCCCCATGACCGCCTCGCGGCCGCCCAGGCCGGCACCTACGAGAGCCTCGGCGTCAAGCTCTTCGAGCACCGCCTCGACGTCAAGGTCGGCTTCCGGCCCCGCTTCGCCGACAGCGACCTGCTGCGCCTGGCGCACTGCAAGGTGCGGCCGGACCGCGTCGAGCACTTCGTGCTGATGCAGGAGAAGGTCTGGAACCCGGCCATGGCCGGCTCCCCGGGCATGCTGCGCGGGGTCTTCGCGCAGGGACCCGAGTCCGACTTCCTGGTGCTGTCGATATGGGACTCGGCCTCCGAGCACGCGAAATACCGGGACGGTTCCATCCTGCGGCTGTCCGAACGGGCAGAGCTCGACGCCGACGTGCTCACCGTCGCCGGTGACGTCGTCGACCTGGAACAGTCCTGGTCGATATGACGGCACGGCGACCGGGGCCTCCCGGGAGCCGTCCGCCTCAGCCCGTCGCGCCCTGTGCGGGACGGGTGATCACCGAGAAGTACGCGCCGTGCGGATCGTCGAGCACGGCGACCCGCCCGACGTGCTCGAGGTCGAACGGCGGCACGGAGACGCTGCCCCCGAGCTCGGTGGCCCGTGCGGCGGCCGCGTCGGTGTCGGCGACGGAGAAGTAGTGCATCCAGTGCTGGGGTATCTCCTGCGGCCAGGCGTCGTTCATCAGCAGGATGCCGCCGAACTTCCGGCCCGTCCCCTCCACCTCGAGCTCGGTGTAGGAGCTGTCCCCGGCGAACGGGTGGGTCTCGCCCGTCCAGCCGAAGACGTTCCGGTAGAAGGCGCGGGAGCCGTCCACGTCCCGGGTGTTGAGTTCGATCCAGCACAGCGCGCCCGGCTCGTCGAGCAGCCCCGCGCCGCTGAACCGGCCCGGCTGCCACGCGGCGAACTCCGCACCGTGCGGGTCCGTGAACTGAGCGAAGCTGCCCTGGTCGAAGACGGCCATCGGCGGCACGCACACCGAGCCGCCCGCCGCCTCGACCGCCTTGGCGGTGTCCGTCACGTCACTCGTGGCCATGTAGGTGATCCACCGGGGCCGGTCGCCCTCGGCCATCACCGGGCCGACGGCCGCCACCTGCTCGCCGCGCAGGCCGAAGAAGGTGTACCCGCCGGCCTCCGGAGGGCCCGCCTCGGAGTCCCAGCCGAACAGACCGCCGTAGAACGCGCGGGAGGCCTCGATGTCGGGACTGCTGAGATCGGTCCAGCAGGGTGTGCCGGGGACGAACGACGTGGTCTTCATGGCGGCCTCCAACCGTGGCGCGCGAAGGCGCCCCCCTCTTCATGCTGAGTCTGAGGTGCGCCACTGACAATCGGAGCAGGGGATGTCCGGCCTGTGGACGGAGCGGGCGCCCGCCGCGACCTCGCTCGCGCGCACGAATTACAGTGAGGCCATGGCCCGACCGCGTCGCATAGTGCTCATCAGGCACGGAGAGTCCCAGGGCAATGCCGACGACACGATCTACGAGCGGGTGCCCGACCATGCGCTGACCCTCACCGACAAAGGTGTGGAGCAGGCCCGCGAGGCCGGCCGGGAGCTGCGGGAGCTGTTCGGCGAGGAGCGGGTGCATGCCTTCGTCTCGCCGTATCGCCGGACGCATCAGACCTTCCACCTGCTCGGCCTCGAGCCCTGCCGTACCCGGGCCAAGGAGGAGCCCCGGCTGCGCGAGCAGGACTGGGGGAACTACCAGGACGCCGAGGACGTGCAGCGGCAGCGCAAGGCCAGGGACGCCTACGGTCACTTCTTCTACCGCTTCGCCCAGGGCGAGTCCGGGGCGGACGTCTACGACCGCGTCGGGTCCTTCCTGGAGACGCTCTACCGCGCCTTCGACAAGCCCGAGTTCCCGCCGAACGTGCTGCTGGTCACGCACGGGCTCACCATGCGGCTGTTCTGCATGCGGTGGTTCCACTGGACCGTCGACGAGTTCGAGTGCCTGTCGAACCCCGACAACGGCGAGACGCGGATGCTGCTCGCCGAGCCCGACGGCCGGTACCGGCTCGACCGGCCCTTCTCCCGCTGGCGGACCACCGACTCCGACCTGGCGAGATATCACGGGTGAGATTGCGCACAGGACGATTGACCCGGGTGGCACCGGATGTCAGAGTTCTCCCGCCATGACCGCTGACCCGCATGACCTTCCACGCCGCCGCGCACTGTCCAGCCTGCGCGGTCTCGCCCTGGGTGACGCCCTCGGCTCCCAGTTCTTCGTGCCGGCGCACTACCCGGCACTGCAGGGCCGCACGCTGCCACCGGGGACCTGGCAGTGGACGGACGACACCGAGATGGCGTGCTCGGTCGTCGCGGTCCTGGACTCGCACGGCACGATCGACCAGGACGCCCTGGCCGCCTCCTTCGCGGCGCACCACGACTTCGACCGCGGCTACGGCCCCGGCGTGAACCGGATGCTGCGGCTGATCCGGCAGGAGGGAGCCGACTGGCGCACCCTCGCGGCCGAGATGTTCAACGGCCAGGGTTCCTGGGGCAACGGCGCCGCGATGCGCGTGGCGCCCCTGGGCGCCTGGTACGCGGGCGAGCCGGAGAAGGCCGCCGAGCAGGCCGAACTGTCGGCGTACACCACCCACCAGCATCGCGAGGCCGTCGTCGGCGCGATGGCCGTCGCGGCCGCCGCCGCGCTCGCCGCGGACCCGGCGGGCCCCGGTGCCCCCGCGGACCTCGTCACCCGCGTCGTGGCGCTGCTGCCGCGCAGCGCCGTGCACGCCGGGCTGCGCCGCGCCGTGGACATGCTCGACTACGACGACGTCGCCACCGTCGCGGCCGTGCTCGGCAACGGCCGGCGCACCAGCGCCCACGACACCGTCCCCTTCGCCCTGTGGTCGGCCGCCAGGGGTCTCGGCGACTATGAGGGCGCCTTCTGGACCACCGCCCGCGCGGGCGGCGACGTGGACACCACCTGCGCCATCGTCGGCGGGATCATCGCCGCCGGGGCCGGCGGCGAGCCCCCGCGCGCGTGGCAGGAGCGCTGCGAGCCGCTGCCGGAATGGCTGCCCGGCCGCTGAGCCGCGCCCGCCGCCCCCCGCCGTGGGTCCGGCAATCCTCTGCATTGTCACGGCCCTGTCACAGACTGGGTCATCGGGCCCGCAGCACGTCCGCCCGGCCGGCCGGCGCGCCTAGCCTGTCGGCCACGCCGTCCGGCTGATCTTCGCCGGACGCGCAGTCGAGTACCGGTCCAGCGCGCAGCCCCCGGCCGCCGCACGACCGGCGGGGAGGGGTTCTCATGTCCGACACGCCGTCCGACGCCGCACCGGCGGCGCAGGCGCCAGCACAGGCACATCCGCAGACCCATCCGCAGGCGTCGCCGCGGAAGCACGGTCCACCCGTCCACCCGACAGCGCCGTATGCCCGTCCCTGGACGCCCCCGCCGCCGCCTCCACCGCCGGCGTGGGTGACCGCGAGCCGGCCGCGGACCCCGCGCACCGTGCGACCCGCCGTGCTGTGGACGGCGCTGCTCACCGGTGTGCTGACCTCGGCCCTGCTCCGCGGCGGCCTGGGGATCAACCTGCTGCTGGTCACCGTTCCCGCCGCGGCCGCGGCCGCGGCCGCCGCCCTCGACCACGGCCGGCGGCTCCGGCCCTGGTCGGCGGGCTGGGCGGTGGCCGGCCTGACGCTGCTGCTGATCCCGGCCCTGCGGGACGCGTGGTGGCCGTCGTTCCTGGCTGTCGTCGCCGCCGCCTTCCTGGGCTCGCTGGCCCTGCACGGCGGCCGCCGCTGGCCGGGCGTCCTGCTCGGCGGCGCGGGACTGTGGTTCGCTCCGGTGCCCGCGATCGGCTGGGCGCTGCGCGGGCTGCGCGACCGGGCCGGTCGCGACCGCAGCCGGTTGCTGCCGATGCTGAAGACCGTCGGCGTGACCGTCGTGCTCCTGGTCGTCTTCGGCGCGCTCTTCGCGGGGGCCGACGCGGCGTTCGCGGATCTGCTGGCCGACCTCATGCCCGACGTGACCGTCACCGACGCACCGCTGCGCGTCCTGCTCCTCGTCGTCGGGACGCTCTTCGCGCTCTGCGCGGCCTGGACCGCCGCGGCGCCGCGCCGCTGGGACCGGATCGAGGTGAAGCCGGGGCGCGCCCGCCGGCGCGCCGAGTGGGCGCTGCCGCTGGTCGTCCTCGCCGCGCTGTTCGCCGCCTTCAACGCCGTCCAGCTCGCGGTGCTGTTCGGCGGCTACGAGAAGGTGCTCGCCAAGACCGGGCTGACCTACGCGGAGTACGCCCGGCAGGGCTTCTGGCAGTTGCTCGTCGTCACCCTGCTCACCGTGGTGGTGATCGGCCTCGCCCTGCGGTGGGCGCCGCGCGGCACCGACCGGGACACGCTGCTCGTGCGCTCCGTCCTCGGCACGATCTGCGTGCTGACCCTGGTCGTGGTCGCCTCCGCGCTGCGCCGCATGGACCTGTACGTCGACGCGTACGGGCTGACCCGTCTGCGGATCTCGGTGGCGGGGGTGGAGCTGTGGCTCGGGCTGCTGATCGTCCTCATCATGGCGGCCGGGGTGTTCGGCGCGCGTTGGCTGCCGCGCGCGGTGGTGGTGAGCGCCGCGGCGTCCGTCCTCGCCTTCGGGCTGGTGTCGCCCGACGCGCTCATCGCCGACCAGCAGGTGAGCCGCTTCAAGAACACCGGCAAGATCGACCTGGCGTATCTGCGGAACCTCTCCGCGGACGCCGTCCCGGAGCTGGACCACCTGCCGGAGCCGCAGCGCTCCTGCGCCCTGGAGAAGATCGTGGAGCACCTCTACGAGGACGGCACCGAGGCCTGGTACACCACCAGCCTGGGTGAGGTCCGGGCCCGGTCCCTGCTCGACGGGCGCCCGCCGCAGACCGGCTACCGGCCGTGTGACGCGGCGGGGCTGGAGGGCTTCTACGACGAGTGGCGCGAACCCGTCTTCCCGTGACGTCTTCCCGTGCCGTCTTCCCATGACGCGAACGCCGTGTGCCGCCGTCCCGGCCTCCCCTCGGGCCGGGCGGCGGCGCCGGCGTCAGGCCGCGGGCGTGCCCGCGCTGCCGCTGAGCGCCTCCAGGTCGCTCTTGCGGACCCGGATCACGAACAACGCCGTGACCAGCGCCAGCGCGACCAGCCCCACGGCCGCGTAGAAGGCGGTCGAGATGCCGTGTGCCAGGACCTCGTGGCCCCATGGCGGCGGCAGTTCGTGGGTCCGCCGGAAGGCGGCCTGCTGCTCCGGCGTGGAGTGCGCGAGGAAGTCCGGGAGCAGACCGGTGGCCTTGTCGCGGCTCGCGGTGCCGAACACCGTCACCAGGATGGACAGTCCGAGCGAGCCGCCCACCTGCTGCATCGCGTTGAGCAGCCCGGAGGCGGCCCCGGCCTCGTGCTGGGCGACGCCGGAGACGGCCGTCAGGGTCAGCGTGACGAAGTTCAGGCCCATGCCGAAGCCGAAGAGCAGCATCGGGCCGAGGACGCCGCCCACGTAGCTGCTGCCGGGGTCGATCAGGGTCAGCCACGCCATCCCGGAACCGGTCAGCGCGGAGCCGGTGACGAGGAACGGCTTCGGTCCCAGCACCGGCAGGAAGCGGGTCGACAGCCCGGCGCCGGTCACGATCGCCGCGGTGACCGGCAGGAAGGCGAAGCCCGCCGCGATGGGGCTGTAACCCAGCACGTTCTGCACGAAGATGACGATGAAGAAGAACATGCCGAACATGGCCGCGGCCAGGCTCAGCATCATCACATAGGTGCCCGAGCGGTTGCGGTCGGCGAACATCCGCAGCGGGGTGATCGGCTCCCGGGCCCGCCGCTCGATGACCACGAAAGCGCCGAGCAGCACGATGGCGGCGGCGAACGAGGGCAGGGTCAGGGCGTCCCGCCACCCGGAGTGGGCGGCGCGGATGAAGCCGTAGACGAGCGAGGCCATGCCGAGCGTCGAGGTGACGGCTCCGGCGATGTCGAACCGTCCCGGGTGCCGTTGCGACTCGCTGATGAAGCGCGGCGCCAGGAAGGCGATCAGCAGGCCGATGGGCACGTTGACGAAGAACACCCAGCGCCAGTCGAGCCAGTCGGTGAGCATGCCGCCCGCCAGCAGACCCACGGCGCCGCCGCCCGCGGATACCGCGGCGAACACGCCGAAGGCCCGGTTGCGTTCCGGGCCCTCGGGGAAGTTGGTGGTGATGAGCGCGAGCGAGGTCGGCGAGGCTATCGCGCCGCCGACGCCTTGCAGGGAGCGCGCGGCGAGCAGTTGCCACGGCTCCTGGGCGAAGCCCCCCAGCAGGGAGGCGAGGGAGAACAGCAGGATGCCGAAGACGAACACCCTGCGCCGTCCCAGGATGTCGCCCGCGCGCCCGCCGAGCAGCAGCAGACCGCCGAAGGTGAGCGTGTAGGCGTTGAGCACCCAGGACAGGTCGGTGGTGGAGAAGGAGAGCGCGTCCTGGATGTGCGGGAGCGCGATGTTCACAATGGTGGCGTCCAGCACGACCATGAGCTGGCAGGCCGCGATCACCGCGAGTGCGATGCCCGGCCTGCCGTCGCGTCGCGCGGCTCCGGGCTTTCGTGGTGAGGTGAGTTGTCCGGTCGTCACGAGGTCCCCCAGTCGGTGACTTAGTGAACGGTGGCGTTCACTGTGTACGACACTAGGGTGATGGTTGTAGTGAACGCAAGCGTTCACTACAGAGTGAATGAGAAGGTGGCATGGCCATGTCGCAGGGAGCGGGCACCCGTCGTCGCGGGCCCGTTCTGGAGCGGGCGATCCTCGGGGCCGCCCTGGAACAGCTGAGCACGGTGGGCTGGCGGGGGCTGACCATGGAGGGCGTCGCCGCCGGCGCCCAGACCGGCAAGGCCGCCGTCTACCGCCGCTGGCCGTCCAAGCAGGCCCTCGTCGCGGACGCCCTGCAGACGGCCTTCCCCGAGGTCCCCGACGTCCCGGACTTGGGCGGGCTCCGGGAGGACCTCGTCTTCCTCGTCCTGCGGATGCGCGAGGCGATGTACTCGCGCGGCGGGCTCGCCCTGCGCTCGGTGATCGACGAGTGCGACCAGGAGGCCGCCCACTGCTTCGTGCGGCTGATCATGGAGGGGGTCGTCGAGCCCACCAAGCAGCGCATCCTGGACGTGGTCCGGCGCGGTATCGGACGCGGGGAGGTGCGGCCAGACGCCACCGGCGACATCGTCGCCGACGTCGTGCCCGCGCTGATGATGTACCGGTCGAAGATCGGCGGCAGGGAGATCACCGAGGAGGACCTGCTCGAGGTCGTCGACCAGGTGATGCTGCCCCTGCTGCGCCCCTGACGCGAGCACCGGGGCCGGCTCCCGGCCGTCACCGGCGCTGCCCCGCACCCGCTGCCCCGACCTGCTCCGGGGCGGCCCAACGCGGGAGCGTAGGCTAAGCCTTGCCATGGTCCACGAACCCCCAACCCACACCGTCGAGCGCTCGCTGCGCGCGACCCTCGGCGCCAAGGTCATCGCGGGCGTCGACGAGGTCGGACGGGGCGCCTGGGCCGGGCCCGTCACAGTGTGCGCCGCCGTCACCGGCCTGCGACGGCCCCCCGACGGCCTCACCGACTCCAAACTGCTCACCGTCAAGCGCCGCAACGAACTCGCCGGTGTGCTCACCGGATGGGTGAACTCCTTCGCGCTCGGCCACGCCTCCCCGGAGGAGATCGACGAGCTCGGGATGACCGCCGCGCTCCGGCTGGCCGCCACACGCGCCCTGGACGTCCTGCCCGTGCGGCCCGACGCGGTGATACTCGACGGCAAGCACGACTACCTCGGAGGTCCCTGGCGCGTGCGCACGGTCATCAAGGGCGACCGTTCCTGCGTGGCCGTGGCGGCCGCCTCCGTGATCGCCAAGGTTCGGCGGGACGCGATGATGGCGGAACTGGGCGTCGACTATGCTCCGTTCGGCTTCGAGGCCAATGCCGGGTACCCTTCGCCGGTGCACCGGGCGGCACTGGAGGAGCTGGGGCCCACCCCCCTCCACCGGCTGTCCTGGGCATATCTCGATACGCTGCCGCGTTGGCAGCACTTGAAGAAGGTCCGGGAGACCGTGGAGGCAGGGGAGACGGGTGAGCAACTCGGGTTCGATTTCTGAGCCGAGTTGTGACCTACCCGCCGCTGCGTTGTTCCGGCGCATTTGATAGACATCAGCACATGCCTCTCACCCCCGAGGAGCCTCAGATTCACGAGAGTGTCCCGGGTCCCCGCGTAGCCCCGGCCGCCGGCCGGCCCGCGCCGACCCCCCGCCCCGTACCGGGCTCCGGCCCCCGTCCCGCGCCTCCGCGTCCCGCGCCGCCGCGTGGCGCTCCGGCGGCGAACGCCCGCCCCGGCCGTCCTGGTCCGGCCCGCGGGTCCGTCGTACCCCCGCAGCAGCGTTCGCCGCGGGACTCCGAGGCCGAGGCCCCGGCCTCCGTCTCCGTCGACCCGTCGGCGCAGATCCAGCTCATCCCCGCTTCGGTGGACGGCGCCCTGGACGCTGCCGACGAGGCCGTCGACCTGCTGCTGGACAGCGGGCGCGCTCCCGGTGAGGTCCTGGTGCTCACCACCGGCGAGCAGCACCCCTGGGCGGCGCACGAGCTGAGCTTCGGCGAGGCGTCCTACTGGGCCCAGCACGACGCCGGCGACGATGTGTTCTACGCCGCCCACGATGCCGACCGTGCCACAGGCCGGCCCGTCGTGGTCGTGGCCGTCAACGGCGGCTCCGACGAGACCGTGGCGCGTGTCCTGCCCTCCGCGATGGCGAGGGCCGGCAAGCTGCTGGTCGTCTGCGGCGACCAGCAGCGGATCAACGGGCTGCTCGGCGTCAACGCCTGATCAGCGCGCCGCCGCGCGGCGCAGGGGCGGCGTCCCACTGGGACGCAGGCTCGCTGCGCCGCGGCTCGTGGCCGCCGACCAGGAGGTGGAGTTCGGGGTCCGTCCGGTACGGTCCTCGCCCTGTACCCGCCAGCCGTCGTCGGTCACGGTGATGTACGACCCGGGGCGCAGCCCGTACAGCGAGCAGGCGTCCCGCAGCCCCCACATCCAGGCGCCGTCCACCTCGGTCCAGCCCGCTCCGCCGTCGCGGCAGACGAGCAGGACCGCGGTGCGCACCGGTCTGCGCCGCCGCAGGTCGTCCGCCGTGATCCGGCGCAGGTGGACGAGGATGGCGTTGCGCCGCTCCCAGCCGTCGACGACGTGGGGGCGCTGCGCGAACGACGCGCTGGCCGTCAGCCGTTCGTCGGGGGAGTAGACCGCGACCACGGCGGTGCCGGGCGCCGGAAGGTGCCGCGTGTGGAGGTCCGTGACCACCTCGCGCGGGTTGATCAGCAGCGGGATGCCCGCGGCGGTCCATTCGGCAGGCTCGAGGGTGCGATGGCGTCCGGCGCGGCGGGAGGCATTCACGGATGCGGTTTCCGGAGCGAAGCCGATGGCCACGGTCCTCCCTTCGGGTATGCGTCCGCGACCGGGCGTGCGCGGGCATGCCGGTCGTGGGGCTCCAAGAGCCGATGCGGGGATCCAGACTCAATTGTTCCTGTCGCACACGCGGGCGGCAACGGTCATTTTGTCGACCTGTCTGTTATCTGGCCCTCCGCCGCTTAGATCCCTTCTCTGTCTCACATGGTGACTACCCATCAACCCTGCAACGCCAGGACCAGGGGAAACACTGCTGTAACCCCGGCACGGCGCAACAACCGCGCTGCTACGGCCACGGTCCACCCCGTCTCGGTGAAGTCGTCGACCAGCAGGACAGGTCCCGCGGCCGTGGCGAGGGCGTCGGAGAGGGCGGGCGGAAGGGTGAACGCCCCGTGCAGCGCCCGCAGTCGCTGTGCGCTGTTGCTGCGCGGTACCCGCGAGGGCTCCAGGTCACCGCTGTGCGCCACCTCCCCGAGCAGCGGCATGCGGCCGATCTCGGCGATGCGCGTGCCGAGTGACGCGATGAGCTGCGGCCGGGTGTGCGAGGCGATGGTGACGACGCCGGCCGGCCGCTGCGGGGCGTCGGGATCGCCGCTCGCCCAGCCGCCCGGGCCCCTCGCCCAGTCGGCCAGCACCTGCACCACCGCCTGCGCCACGTCGTCCGGCACGGGCCCGTCCGCCGCGTTCTCCGCGAACAGCGGGCGGAGCCGATTGCCCCAGCCGATGTCGGAGAGCCGCCCGAGCGCCCGTCCGGTCGCGGCCTGTTCGCCCGGCGGGATCTTCCCCTTCAGGTCGATGCCGATCGCGGGCAGACCCGTCGGCCACATCCGGCGGGGCTCGACCTCGACCCCGGGGCGTCCGAGGGCGGCCCGCGCCGCCTCCAGTGCCTCTCGGGAGACCTCCGCGGTGAAGCGGGACCCGGCGCAGTTGTCGCAGCGGCCGCAGGGGGCGGCCTCCTCGTCGTCGAGCTGACGGCGCAGGTACTCCATGCGGCACATCGAGGTCGTGGCGTACTCGCGCATCGCCTGCTGCTCGGTCTTGCGCTGCCGGTCGACCCACGCGTACCGCTCGGTGTCGTACGTCCAGGGCCGGCCTGTCGACGTCCAGCCACCCCGCACGCGGTGCACCGCGCCGTCCACGTCGAGGACCTTGAGCATGGTCTCCAGCCGGTTGCGGCGCAGGTCCACCCGGGTCTCGAGCGCGGGGACCGACATCGGGCCCCCGGCGGCGGCCAGGGTCTCCAGCGTGCGCCGCACCTGTTCCTCACGGGGGAAGGCGAGCGAGGCGAAGTAGCGCCAGATCGCCTCGTCCTCGGGCCCGGGGAGCAGCAGCACCTCCGCGTGGTCGACACCGCGCCCGGCGCGGCCCACCTGCTGGTAATAGGCGATGGGGGAGGAGGGCGAGCCCAGGTGCACCACGAAGCCCAGGTCCGGCTTGTCGAAGCCCATGCCGAGCGCCGAGGTGGCGACCAGTGCCTTGACCTCGTTGTTCAGCAGCGCGGCCTCGGCGGCCCGGCGGTCGGCGTCCTCGGTGCGCCCCGAGTAGGCGGCGACCCGGTGCCCGCGCTGCCGGAGGAAGGCGGTGACCTCCTCCGCGGCCGCCACCGTCAGGGTGTAGACGATGCCCGAGCCCGGGAGGTCGCTGATGTGGTCGGCGAGCCAGGCGAGCCGGTGGGCGGCGTCGGGCATGCGCAGGACCCCGAGCGACAGGCTCTCGCGCTCCAGCGGCCCGCGCAGCACCAGGGCGCCCTCATGGTCGCCGGTCCCCAGCTGCTCGGCGACGTCGGCCGTCACACGCGCGTTGGCGGTGGCGGTCGTGGCCAGCACGGGAACGCCCGGGGTGAGATCGGCGAGCATCGTCCGCAACCGGCGGTAGTCGGGCCGGAAGTCGTGGCCCCAGTCGGAGATGCAGTGGGCCTCGTCGACGACGAGCAGACCTGTGGTGGAGGCGAGCTTGGGCAGCACCTGGTCCCGGAAATCGGGGTTGTTGAGCCGCTCCGGACTCACCAGCAGGACGTCCACCTCTCCCGAGGCGACCTCGGCCTGCACCGTGTCCCATTCCTCGGGGTTGGCCGAGTTGATCGTACGGGCGCGGATGCCGGCGCGGTCGGCGGCGTCGATCTGGTTCCGCATCAGCGCCAGCAACGGGGAGACGATCACCGTGGGACCGCTGCCCCGCTCGCGGAGCAGCGCGGTGGCCACGAAGTACACGGCCGACTTGCCCCAGCCCGTGCGCTGGACCACCAGGGCCCGGCGGCCGTGTGCGACCAGCGCCTCGACGGCGCGCCACTGGTCCTCGCGCAGGCGTGCGGTGCCCGTCGGGTCCCCGACGAGCCGGCTGAGGATCGTGTCGGCGGCTGTGCGCAGTGCGGTGGTCATGCCCCCATGCAACCCGATGGCACCGACACCGCGCCAACCGCGCGGAGGCGGCCTGTGGATAACCCATCTCAAGTAATTGTGATGATATGCGCAAGTTATCCACAGGTTTTGGAGGGGTCTGGCGGAGATCCGCGGCGTACGGGACCTTCGGATCATGACTCAGCACACCGAATCCCCCCGCCCCTCGGACGACCCGAAGGTCACGCTGCGCAGCCCTGCCGAACTCGCCGCCGCGCTCCCGTACCTGTGCGGCTTCCACCCCGACGACAGCATTCTCATGATCGCGCTGCACGGCGAGCGCGGCCGTTTCGGCGGCCGGGCCCGGCTCGGCATCCCACGGGACGCGGGGGAGTGGCCCGGCGCCGCCCAGCAGTTGGCGGAGTGCCTGGTGAACGGCAGCGAGCAGCGCGGCGCACGGCCGGACGCGATCGTGCTCTTCCTCGTCCAGGAACCCGCCCCCGGCGAGAACCCGCACCAGGTCATGGAACGCCTGCGTCCCCTGGCGCAGCGCCTGAGGGTCGCCTGCGGCACGCTCGACGTCCCCGTCGTCGAGGCGCTGTGCGTCTCCTCCGGCCGCTGGTGGTCCTACTGCTGCCCGGATTCGGAGCGGTTCCCGCGCGAGGGCATCGGGATCACGCAGTCCGGCGATTCCGTGATGGCCGCGGCGGCCGCCTACGCGGGCCTGCGGATCACCGGCTCCCTCAAGGAGATGGAGGAGCGCCTCACCCCGCCGCCGCCCGGCGCACCGGCGTCCGCGGCCCGCGCGGACGCCCTGGACGCGGCGGCCGCCGCCCTCGTGCCGCGCATGCTGGAGCGGGACGATTCCGACGAGGTGCGGCGCACGACACTGCGCCTGCTACGGGAGGCGCTCGAGCGCTTCCGGGCCGTCACACCCGTGGGGGAGGGGCCGGAGGCCGACAGCGACGACGACGCGCTGCTGGACGACGACGAGGCCGCCTCGATGATCCTCGGGCTGCAGGACCGCGCCACCCGCGACGAGGCAGCCGAGTGGATGGACCCGCCGCACACCGACCCCGCGGTGCGCCTGTGGCGCGCGCTCGCCCGGCGCTGCGTCGAGCCGTACCACGAGCACGCCGCCGCGCCCCTGACCCTCGCCGGCTGGGTCGCCTGGTCCGCCGGGGACGAGGCGACGGCACGCGTGGCCTTCGGCCGAGCCCTGCACCTCGCCCCCGACTACACCTTCGCCCGGCTTCTCCACGCCGCCGTCAACAACGGCCTCTCGCCGGAGCCGCTCCGCCGCTACCTGCGCCGGCAGAGCGTCGCACGCGCCCGCCGGGCAGCGCTGCTCACAGCTCGCCGCGGGCCAGCCGGATCAGCCGGTCGAGGACCCGGCCGCCGCTCACCCGGAGTCCGTCGTGCTCGTACTCGTCGGTGACCCAGGTGCGCAGGCCGCGGACGGAGCGTGCGGTGGCGAGCGAATCGGCCGTGTCCACGTACATGTCGTCGTGGTAGACGGCCGCCGCCACCGGCACCTCGTTCCGCGCCAGCTGCCCCGGGTCGTACAGGTCGGGCCACTCCTCGTGCTGCGCCAGATGGTGCGCCGTCTCGCGCATCGGTGCCAGCGCCGGGTCCAGGGCGAACATCCAGGGGTAGATCATCTCGCCGGTCAGCAGCACCGGCGCGTCGTCCGCCAGCGGCTTGTCGACGTCGAACTGCGGGAACTCGGCCCGGACCGACTCGGCGGCCCAGCCGGTGGCCCGGGGCGAGACCGAGCGCTGGCCGTAGATCGACTCGTGGAGCACCGCGTAGAGCGGATTGCCCGCGAACGACAGATGCCCCTGGACCTCGGCGAGGAAGGAGTCGGAGAGCTGGAGGCCGGATCCCCCGGTCACGAAGGCGTCCTCGAGGAGGTAGTGCAGCGTGTGAGAGCCGGTGCCCGTGCCGAGGAGCATCCCGGTGACCTGGAAGGCCTCCGCGGTCAGCAGGCCGCCGCCCGGGAGCCTGACCTCGCGCTCGCGCAGGTGCCGCACGACCGCGCGGACCGTCTCGACGTCCTCGGGGTAACGCGCGTAGTGCGCTGCCGTCTTCCGCTCCACGCGGGGGTAGGCGGCCCGGTAGACGTCCTCGGCGGTGCTGCGCAGGCCGGCGAGCCCGCCGGTCACGAAGGCCTCGCGGACGCCCTCGGGGGCGAAGGACAGATAAGTGAGCGTGCAGAAGCCGCCGTAGCTCTGGCCGAGCAGGCTCCACCGGCCGTCCTCGCCGAGCAGTTCACGGCGGATGAGCTCGCAGTCGCGGACGATCGAGTCGGCCCGGAAGTGCTCCAGATACCGGGCTTGGGCCGAGGCGTCCCCGCGCAGCGGCAGGGTCTGCCGGTTCGCCGGGGTGGAACGGCCGGTGCCCCGCTGGTCGAGCAGCAGCACCCGGTAGTCGTCCAGGGCCCGGGTGAGCCAGCCGTCGCGGCCCAGCGGCCGCGGCGACCGGCCGCCCGGCCCGCCCTGCAGGAAGAGCAGCCAGGGCAGCGGATCTCGTTCCTTTCCGGCGGCCACGACCTCCCGTGCGTACACCTCGATCCGCTCACCGCCCGGGTCCGCGTGGTCGAGCGGCACCTGGAAGGTGTGGTCGGTGATGACGGTTCCCGGCTGGCGGTAGACGGCCATGGCTCTCTTTCCGGTGATACGGACAGCTTCCCGATCAGGAACGGTAGACGGCGCGTGACCCGAGTGCCCACACGGCCGTTCTCGTGGGTAGTGGCGCCAGCGCCCGAGCGACCGATTCGACGTGGAGGTGGCATGAGCCCGCAGCCGGTCAACCGGCCGCCCCGGCAGGACCGGGGGCCGCAGCCGGTGCACGACGCCGTGATGTGCGTCGCGGCCCCGGCCCTCGCGGTCTCGCCGGAGCACGGACAACTGAACGGAGGCGGCCTCGACGGCTTCTACCAGGGCGGCCGCCGGGTACTGGCCCGCTGCGAGCTGCGCATCGCGGGGACGCTTCCGGTCCCTGTGCAGGGCGGGCTCGTCACGGCGGGTCGGGCGCGGTTCACCTCCGTCGCCCGTGTCCCCGGCGACACGACACCCGACCCGGCCCTCACCGTCGAGAGGCTCCGGACCGCCGGGGGCACCGAGCGCATCACGGTCCACAACACCGGATCCCGCGCCCTGCGCATCCCGTTCGAGGTGGCCCTGGCGACCGACCTCGCCGAACTGGCGGCCATCGCGGCCGGATCCGCCGGGCCGGATCTGCAGCCCAGCGTGTGCGACGCGGGGCTGCTGTGGTCGTCGGAGGGCCTGCGGGCCCGGGTCACCGCCGTGCCGGCACCCGAGAGCGCCCTGGCCTCCGCCGGGTTGCTGTGCTGGGAGCTGGCACTGCCCGCCGGAGCATCGCGAACGATCGAGCTGCGCGCGACGCTGGAGCCCGCCGTGGCCGGTGTGAACGGCGGATCCGCCCCGGCGGTCCCCGTGCCCTGGTCGGCCCCGGAGATCCGCGGCGGCGACGGCCGGGCGGAGACACTGCTGCGGGCCGCCCTCGACGATCTGCGGGCGCTGCTGCTGCGCGACCCGGAGCACCCCCTGGACGTCCATGTGGCGGCCGGTGCCCCGTGGCGGCTCGGTCCCGCCCCGGCGGATGCCCTGTGGGCGGCCCGCATGCTGCTGCCGCTGGGCACCCGCCTGGCGGCCGGCACGCTGCGGGCGTTCGCCCGGCGCCAGGACCCGGAGACCGGCGGCCTGCCGGGCCCGCTGCGCCATGCCGGTCCGCATCTGCCGCCCACGTGCTCCGGAGTGGAGGCGGGGCTGCTCTTCGTCACGCTGCTCGCCGAGGCGCGCCGGTGGGGGCTTCCGGAGCGGGACACCGAACAACTGCTGCCGACCGTCGAGCGCAGTCTGTGGTGGCTGCGGTCCGTCGCGGGCGAGGGCGGATACGTCCCCGATCCGGCGCCGGGCGGCCCCCTGCGCTGTGACGTACAGGCCCACGCCCACCGGGCCATGCTGCACGGCGCCGATCTGCTCCAGGCCCACGGGCGCCCGGGCGCGGAGGAGTGGCGGGAGCGGGCCGAGGCGCTTCGCCGGAGGTTCCGGGAGGACTTCTGGCTGGACGACCCAGCCGGCGGGAGCCCGGCCGCCGCGCTGACCCCTGACGGCAGACCCGTGCCCCACCTGGGATCGGCCGCCGCTCATCTCCTCGACACCGGCTTGGTGGGCGGCTGCGAGTTCGCCCCCGGCCTGCTGGACAAGGTGCAGACGGAACAGCTCGCCCGTCTCCTCGCCGCTCCGGAGCTCGACTCGGGATGGGGGCTGCGAACCCTGTCCGCCAAGGCCCCCGGCTACAACCCCTTCGGCCACCGCGGCGGAGCGGTACGGGTCCACGAGACGGCCGTCGCGGTCGCCGGGCTGGCGGCGGCCGGCCACGAGCGCGAGGCCGTGGCGCTGCTGCTCGGCGTGCTGGACGCGGCAGGTGCGTTCGGACACCGGCTGCCCGAGATGTACGCGGGGGAGCAGCGGGAGGACTCCCGCCGTCCCGCCCCGCACCCGACGGCTTCACGGCCCGCCGCGGTGGCCGCCGCGGGCGCCGTCCACATGCTGCTGGCCCTCGCCGGGATCCGCCCCGACGCCCCCGAACGCATGGTGGCCGTGCACCCGCCGGCCGCCTCTCCGCTCGGAGATCTCGACCTTGCCGGGCTGCGGGTGGCCGAGGAGCCCTTCGCGCTGCGGATCGGCGCGTCCGGTACGGCGGTGATCGTGGAGGCGGCTCCCGGGCTCCAGCTCGGCGCCTGAACCGCCGGCCGGCAGCGGATGCCGGGCGGCGCCGTGACATCGAACAACAGGCCGACAGCGCGTTGCGTCATCCCGTCAACCTGCTGTTTATCGTCAGGCAGACGACTATGATCGCGGACATGGCGCCCTACGACCCGTCAGCTTTCCCGCCCTTCGCCGTCACTGTCGATCTCGTCGTGCTCACAGTGCGCAGCCACGCCCTGTGTGCCCTCGCGGTCCGCCGCGGTGAACCGCCCTACCAGGGCCGGTGGGCGCTGCCCGGCGGCTTCGTGCGGGGTGACGAGGACCTCTCAGGGGCGGCCGCCCGCGAACTGGAGGAGGAGACCGGACTGCGCGCGGGCAGCGGAGTCCACCTCGAGCAGCTGGCCACCTACGGCGACCCCGAGCGCGACCCGCGTATGCGGGTGGTGAGCGTCGCCCACCTCGTGCTCGCCCCGGACCTGCCCGCGCCCCGTGCCGGTGGCGATGCGCGCAGTGCCCGCTGGGCCCCGGTCGAGGAGCTGCTGCGCAACGGCGAGGAGGGCGCCCTCGCCTTCGACCACGCGCGCATCCTGGCCGACGGCGTGGAGCGTGCCCGTTCCAAGCTCGAGTACTCGGCGCTGGCCACGGCCTTCTGCCCGCCCGAGTTCACCGTCGGCGAGTTGCGCCGGGTCTACGAGGCGGTGTGGGGTGTGGCCCTGGACCCGCGCAACTTCCACCGCAAGGTGACGGGAACGGTCGGCTTCCTCGTCCCCACCGGTGGCACGACGACCCGTCAGGGCGGCCGTCCCGCACAGCTGTTCCGCGCGGGTGGTGCAACCATCCTGAATCCCCCCATGTTGCGACCGGAGGTGTAAATTCCGGGCCATTTGCGCGTTATGGTGCAAGGGTGATCCAGGCCATCGGATTGACCAGTGCGTCCCGGGGCGAAGAGCCCCCTGCCGTCGACGACCTCACCTTCGACGCCCGCCCCGGCGAGATCACGGTCCTGCTCGGTGACAGCGGCGCGGGCAAGTCCACCGTCCTGCGGATGATGCTCGAACTCGAACCGGGCCGCGGCATCACGCTCTTCGGCGGGCGCCCCCTGCACCGCCACACTCATCCCGCCAACGCGGTGGGCGTGCTCCTCGGCGACGTCCCCGGCCACCCCTCGCGGACGGCGCGCGGTCACCTGCGCATGCTCGCCGCCGCGGCCGGGGCTCCGGCCGAACGCGCCGACCAGGTCCTGGAGATCGTGGGCCTGCGCGAGACGGCGGGACGCCGTCTGTCGACCTTCTCCCTCGGCATGGACCGCCGCCTGGGCGTCGCCGCGGCGCTGCTCGGGGACCCGCCCGCGCTGCTCCTGGACGACCCCGCCCAGGGGCTTTCCCCGCACGACACCGCGTGGTTGTACGGCCTGCTGAAGGCGTACGCGGCGCGCGGCGGCGCCGTCGTGGTCACCTGCGCCGACCCCAAGGCGGCGGGCCGGCTCGGTGATCGCGTCGTCACCCTGGACAAGGGCAGGCTCGTCGCCGACCAGTCCGCCCACGAGTTCGGCCGGCGCCGTCTGCGCCCGTACGTGGCCGTCCAATCCCCCCAGGCCGAACGCCTGGGTCTGCTGCTCACCGACGACGGGACCGAGATCACCCACGAGAGCGGCAGCCGCATCCGCGTGCACGGCGCGACCACCGCCCAGGTCGGCGAAGCCGCCTTCCGGAACGGCATCCTCCTGCACCGCCTCGCGGACGAGGTCGCCGACACCGGTGTCCCGGAGGCCCCGCACGGCGAGCGGCCCACCGTGCCCCTGGCGGCCGAGCGCGCCGCCGTGCCGCCCGCCGGTCCCGCCCGGCCCGTCCGCTACGAACTGCGCCGCCTCACGGGCGTCCGCAGCCCCTGGCTGATCGCGCTCGTCTCCGTCCTGGTCTCGGGCCTGGCCACCCTGGTGCTGCTGCGCACCGGGCACCACGCCTTCTCCCTGCGCCTGCTGACCGGCTGGTCGCACTCCCTGCCCCTGCCGGCCGCCGCGTTGGGCGGCGGGCTCCTCGGCGCCCTCGCCTACGGTCAGGAGTTCCGCTACCCCGCGCTGGCCCCCGCCCACGCGCCCGTGCCCCGCCAGCTGCGTCTGCTGCTGGTCAAGCTCGTCGTCAACGGGGCCGCAGCGGTGCTGATCGCCCTCCTGGGGGCGGCTCTGGGCCTCGTCGCGCTGCGCCTCGAACTCGGGGCGGTCGGACTGCCCTCGCCGTTCGCGCTGGCCTCCACCGCGGCGGCGTCGGCCGCCCTCGCGCTCGTCTGCTGCTGGGCCGGGGTGCTGGCGGCCGGGGTCTTCCGCACCACGGCGCTCGGTCTGGCCGGCGTCCTCGCGGTTCCGCTGCTGGTGGCCCCGGTGGTGCGGCGTGCGGCTTCGGCCCCGGCGATCGACGTGGCCCGGCTGGCGACCCAACCGGTCCGCTATTCCTTCGTTTTGTCGCTCTTCGCTCTCTTGTGTGCCTATGTGGCAACGGTCTTGCGCCGGAGAAACCCCATTTCCTTCCGATAAAGCGTCAATTATCAGGTGATGAGTGCTCACCCTTTCGTGTGCTTTTCAGGAAAGCCCTCAAGGCCTCCCGCGCCATCGCCGACAAATGATGCGTGAGTACCCTTGCGCACACCATGATGACCGCGGCCCGCCCCGCCGACCCGAGCCTCGGCGGCGGGGACATCGACCGCTATCCGTACGCCGACGCACCCGTCGGCCTCGACCGCCCGGGCGGCGCACCGTCCTGGGACGGCGGCGACGCCGAACTGGGCCGGGTCGGCCGTCGCCCCGCCGGGAGCCGTGGCCGCGGGCTGCACGGCCAACTCGTCCAGCAACTCGGTCAGATGATCGTCTCCGGCGATCTCGGGGCCGACCGCCCGCTCGTCCCCGAGGAGATCGGCCAGCGTTTCGAGGTCTCCCGCACCGTCGTCCGCGAGTCGCTGCGGGTGCTGGAGGCCAAGGGCCTCGTCAGCGCCCGGCCCAACGTCGGCACCCGGGTCCGCCCGGTCAGCGACTGGAACCTGCTCGACCCCGACATCATCGAATGGCGGGCCTTCGGCCCGCAGCGCGACGACCAGCGTCGCGAGCTGTTCGAACTGCGCTGGACGATCGAGCCCCTCGCCGCCCGCCTCGCGGCGGGTCACGGCCGCGAGGACGTCCAGCAGCGGCTCATCGACATGACCGACATCATGACCCACGCCGTGGGCCAGGGTGACGGCCTCACCTTCTCCCGGGCGGACGCCGAGTTCCACGCCCTGCTGCTGCAGGTCGCGGGCAACCGGATGCTGGAGCACCTGTCCGGCATCGTCACCTCCGCCCTGCAGGTCTCCGGCGGCCCCGTCACCGGCTGCGAGCGCCCCGGTGAACACTCGGTGGCCCTGCACACGCGGGTCGTCGAGGCGCTGGCCGCCTCCGACGGTGCCGAGGCGGAGACCGCGATGCGTCAGCTCCTCGCCGTCCACGCCGACACCGGTCCCGGCGGCTCGCCGGACCACGTCGTCCCCGCCCCGCGCGAGCACTGACCGGTCCCGCACGGCGCGAGACGGCACCGACTTCCGCCGCCGGCCCACACCCTCCGGGCCCGGCGGCGGAGCCGTCCGCCATGTTTGACGCACGCTTCCGACCGGGCATGGTCGAGGCGTGCGCGGGGAGTGTCCCGCTATCGACGGTTTGGCGGCGATCCGGGGTGTGACTCGGACCACGTACGGACGGGCGTAACGCTCTCGGCGGCAGCGCGATGAGCATAGAGGTGGCGGCCGTGCGAGGAATATCCGCGACGAACATGACGCTGAGTTGCCGAGCGGGTCCCACCGTAGTCGTTTTCCATCGTTCCGAGAGGTTGTTCGTGTCGGCCAGCACATCCCGTACGCTCCCGCCGGAGATCGCCGAGTCCGAGTCTCTGATGGCGCTCATCGAGCGGGGTAAGGCTCAGGGTCAGATCGCCGGCGACGACGTGCGCCGAGCCTTCGAAGCGGACCAGATCCCGGCAACCCAGTGGAAGAACGTTCTGCGCAGCCTCAACCAGGTCCTCGACGAGGAGGGTGTGACGCTGATGGTGAGTGCCGCCGAGGCGCCCAAGCGCACCCGTAAGAGCGTCGCAGCCAAGAGCCCGGCGAAGCGTACTGCCACCAAGACCGTCGCCACCAAGGCCGCCCCGGTCAAGAAGACCGTCGCCGCCAAGGCCACCGCGGCCCCCGCCTCCACCGTGGCGGAGCCCGTGGCGGAGTCGGAGGACGAGGCCGTGGCACCCGCGAAGAAGGCCGTCGCCAAGAAGACTGCGGCGAAGAAGACCACCGCGACCGCCAAGAAGACCGCCGCCAAGAAGACCACCGCCGCCAAGGGCAAGGACGAACTCGCCGAGGGCGAGGAGGTCCTCGAGGACGCCGCGCCCGGCAAGGACGAGGACGGCCCCGCCGCCGAGACCGAGGCGGAGAGCTTTGTCCTGTCCGACGAGGACGAGGACGACGCGCCCGCGCAGCAGGTCGCCGCGGCCGGCGCCACCGCCGACCCGGTGAAGGACTACCTCAAGCAGATCGGCAAGGTCCCGCTGCTCAACGCCGAGCAGGAGGTGGAGCTCGCCAAGCGCATCGAGGCCGGTCTGTTCGCCGAGGACAAGCTGGCCCAGGCCGACAAGCTCGCCCCCAAGCTCAAGCGCGAGCTGGAGATCATCGCCGAGGACGGCCGCTGGGCCAAGAACCACCTTCTGGAGGCCAACCTCCGCCTGGTGGTCTCGCTGGCCAAGCGCTACACCGGCCGCGGCATGCTCTTCCTGGACCTGATCCAGGAGGGCAACCTCGGTCTGATCCGTGCCGTCGAGAAGTTCGACTACACCAAGGGCTTCAAGTTCTCGACGTACGCGACCTGGTGGATCCGCCAGGCGATCACCCGCGCGATGGCCGACCAGGCCCGCACCATCCGCATCCCGGTGCACATGGTCGAGGTCATCAACAAGCTGGCCCGCGTCCAGCGCCAGATGCTCCAGGACCTGGGCCGCGAGCCCACCCCGGAGGAGCTGGCCAAGGAACTCGACATGACCCCCGAGAAGGTCATCGAGGTCCAGAAGTACGGCCGCGAGCCCATCTCGCTGCACACCCCGCTCGGCGAGGACGGCGACAGCGAGTTCGGTGACCTCATCGAGGACTCCGAGGCGGTCGTGCCGGCCGACGCGGTCAGCTTCACGCTGCTGCAGGAGCAGCTGCACTCGGTGCTCGACACGCTCAGTGAGCGCGAGGCGGGCGTGGTCTCCATGCGCTTCGGCCTCACCGACGGCCAGCCGAAGACGCTGGACGAGATCGGCAAGGTGTACGGGGTCACCCGTGAGCGCATCCGCCAGATCGAGTCCAAGACCATGTCCAAGCTGCGTCATCCGTCGCGTTCCCAGGTGCTGCGCGACTACCTGGACTGATCGGCAGGACGCCCCGACGGGCCCGCGACCGCCACGGCGGCCGCGGGCCGTCGGCATTTCCGGACAGTTCTCCGGATGCGGCCCCGGGCCCGTCAGGTCACTGTGGGTGCTCAGGGCATTCCGGACGGTGAGGAGAATGCATGCGTTCCTCGATCCGCACGCTGGTCGGCGGGCTCATAGCCGGGTCCGCGCTAGCGCTGTCGCTACCGGCTTCCGCCACCGCCGCCGCGGTGGAGTACGCGCCCCGCGCCCCGGGCGCCGACAACGGTGTCATAGGCGGCACGCCGGTCACCACGGAGCAGCACCCGTGGGCGGTGGTCCTGTCGAGCCGGTCCCGCTACGGAATGGGCCGCTCGGGGCAGTTCTGCGGTGGAGCGCTGGTCGGGCCGAACACCGTGGTCAGCGCGGCGCACTGCTTCAGCCCGACCGCACTGGGCGGGGACTGGAACCAGGTGCCCGACCTGCGCATCATCGCCGGGCGAACGGACCTCGCCGGCTCCGCCGGCAGGGAAGTGGCGGTCCGCAAGGTCTGGGTCAACCCCGCGTACGACCCCACGACGAACAGCGGTGACGTGGCGGTCGTCACGACCGCGGAGCCGTTCCCCGCGGGAAGCGCGATACGCATGGCGACACCGGGGGACGTGAACTCCTACGAGGCGGGCACGCCGGCGCAGGTATTCGGCTGGGGGGACACGGCGGGCCTGGGGACCTACTCGAACGTCCTGATGGCCGCGAACGTCTCGGTGCTCGCCGACTCGGTCTGTGAACAGGCGTATCCGGGCAGTACGGAAGGCAAGTACCAGAAGAACGGCATGGTCTGTGCCGGCGACCTGGCCGGCGGGCACGACTCGTGCCAGGGGGACAGCGGCGGTCCGCTGGTGGCGGAGGGGCGGCTGATAGGGCTTGTGTCCTGGGGCGCGGGATGCGCCCAGGCGGGACATCCCGGTGTGTACACCCGGGTCTCGGCGGTGGCGGGACTGGTCGGCCAGCACGCTTCGTGACGCGCGGCGGACAAGCCGACGGGCGGCCTCCCTCGCGGGAGGCCGCCCGTCGTGAGCTCGTCGCAGTGCTACGCGTCAGCGTTCGTCATTGGCCGCGACGGTCGGGGTGGCGGTGAGCCGACCGGTCTCGTCCTGTATTTCCGCAGCGATCTTCTTCAATTCGGGCTCGAACTTACGCCCGTGGTGCGCGCAGAAGAGCAGCTCGCCGCCACTGATGAGTACGACGCGCAGGTAGGCCTGGGCGCCGCAACGGTCGCAGCGGTCCGCCGCCGTCAGCGGGCTCGCGGGGGTCAGAACTGTAGTCACGTCGCCTCTTCTCTAGCTCGACGAGCTGTCGTACCAGGGTCAACATCCAACCAGGCCCAAACTGTTCCCGCGCAGGTCTTTTCCTTGGAAACTGTCGTTGTAGCGGCCGGATGCTACCGATTGGCGGCGAATGATCCTCTGGCGTCTTATCTGTCGGCTTCGGGTCGTTCTGGCAGATCTGGTCAGATTGTTCGGTTGTGTCCCCCCGGCTTTGCGGCCGGTTGTTGAGGAGGACGTGCCCCGAGCCTAAATGGTTCATGCCTCCAGGGGAACGTGACATGTGTATCACTCAAACGAGGGATCGAACACGCCTTCGAAAACGGGCTAGCATGGTGCCCAACTCGGGTCGCGGCGAAACGGCCGTGCGTGACCTCGGTACCCTCTCACCGATACGGCTGAAGAACTTCATGAGGAGACGTTCGCGTGACCGCCGAAACATCCGTGCCGTCCACCGCGTTGCTGACCGGTGCAGATCGTGACGGCTCCAACTACACCGCGCGACACCTGCTCGTGCTCGAGGGCCTCGAAGCTGTCCGCAAGCGCCCCGGCATGTACATCGGTTCCACCGACAGCCGCGGCCTCATGCACTGCCTGTGGGAGATCATCGACAACTCGGTGGACGAGGCCCTGGGCGGGCACTGCGACCACATCGATGTCGTCCTCCACGCCGACGCCTCCGTCGAGGTGCGGGACAACGGCCGCGGCATCCCCGTCGACGTCGAGCCGAAGACCGGCCTGTCCGGCGTCGAGGTCGTCATGACCAAGCTGCACGCCGGCGGCAAGTTCGGCGGCGGCTCCTACGCGGCCTCCGGCGGTCTGCACGGCGTCGGCGCCTCCGTCGTCAACGCGCTCTCCGCCCGGCTGGACGTCGAGGTCGACCGCGGCGGCCACACGCACGCGATCAGCTTCCGCCGCGGCGTTCCCGGCAGCTTCGCCAAGGCCGGCGCCGAGGCGCCGTTCGAGCCGGGCAACGGGCTGGACAAGGTCAAGAAGGTGCCGCGGGCGCGCACCGGCACCCGCGTCCGCTACTGGGCGGACCGTCAGATCTTCCTCAAGGACGCCAAGCTCGCCCTGGAGACGCTGTACCAGCGCGCCCGCCAGACCGCGTTCCTGGTCCCCGGGCTCACGATCGTCGTCCGCGACGAGCGGCCCGACAACGGCTCCGAGGACGGGAAGCCGGTCGAGGAGACCTTCCACTTCGACGGCGGCATCAGCGAGTTCGCCGAGTACCTCACCCCGGACAAGCCGATCTGCGACGTGCTGCGGCTGACCGGCAGCGGCACCTTCAAGGAGACCGTCCCGGTCCTCGACGACCGGGGCCACATGACCCCCACCGAGGTCACCCGTGAGCTCGGTGTCGACGTCGCCCTGCGCTGGGGCACCGGCTACGACAGCACGCTGCGCTCCTTCGTGAACATCATCGCCACCCCCAAGGGCGGCACCCATGTGCGCGGCTTCGAGGGCGCCGTGACCAGGACGTTCAACGAGGTGCTGCGCGCCACCAAGCTGCTGCGCGTCGCCGAGGACGACATCGTCAAGGACGACGCCCTGGAGGGGCTGACGGCGGTCGTCACGGTCCGGCTCGCCGAACCGCAGTTCGAGGGCCAGACCAAGGAGGTGCTGGGCACCTCGGCGGCCAACCGCATCGTGGCCAACGTGGTGGCCCGCGAGCTCAAGGCGTTCCTCACCTCCACCAAGCGGGACGACAAGCAGCAGGCCCGCGCCGTCCTGGAGAAGGCCGTCGCCGCGGCCCGCACCCGGATCGCCGCCCGGCAGCACAAGGATGCGCAGCGCCGCAAGACCGCGCTGGAGTCCTCCTCACTGCCGGCCAAGCTGGCGGACTGCCGCAGCGACGACGTCGACCGCAGCGAGCTCTTCATCGTCGAGGGCGACTCGGCGCTGGGCACCGCGAAGCTCGCGCGCAACTCGGAGTTCCAGGCGCTGCTCCCGATCCGGGGCAAGATCCTCAACGTCCAGAAGTCCTCGGTCACGGACATGCTGAAGAACGCCGAGTGCGGCGCCATCATCCAGGTCATAGGAGCCGGCTCGGGTCGCACCTTCGACATCGACCAGGCCCGCTACGGCAAGATCATCATGATGACGGACGCCGACGTCGACGGCAGCCACATCCGCTGTCTGCTGCTGACGCTCTTCCAGCGCTACATGCGGCCCATGGTCGAGGCCGGCCGGGTCTTCGCCGCCGTGCCTCCGCTGCACCGGGTCGAGCTCAGCAACCCGCGCAAGGGCCAGGACAAGTACGTCTACACGTACTCCGACCGGGAGCTGCGCGAAACGCTGCTGGAGTTCGAGCGCAAGGGCATCCGCTACAAGGAGTCCATCCAGCGCTACAAGGGCCTCGGTGAGATGGACGCCGACCAGCTGGCCGAGACCACGATGGACCCGCGCCACCGCACCCTGCGCCGGATCAACATCAGCGACCTGGAGGGCGCGGAGCTCGCCTTCGACCTGCTGATGGGCAACGAGGTCGCGCCGCGCCGCGAGTTCATCGCCAACTCCGCCGCCACGCTCGACCGTTCGCGGATCGACGCCTGACGGACCGGACTCCCGCACCGGCGCCCTCCCGCGGTCTCACCCGCTCGTGGAGGGCGCCGGAGCTTCCCCACCCCCAGGAGTGGGGCACCATCACCCGATGAGGTGAAGGTTTCTGCTTGGAGGCTCCCGGATCTTCCCGCAATGTCCATGCTTGGGCGCACGGCCGATCGGCCCGTGAAGCGAGGAGAGTTCGTGAACGAGCACGACCAGGCGGAAACCGGAGGGCTGCGGGTGGACGACCCCTGGTACGACGTCCTGGCCGCGGGGGAGTGGGAGGGTCCCGAGCCACCGCCCGTCTCCCTCCCGTCGCAGGCCGGCCCGGCCGACGACCACGCCCGGGTCTACCGGGAGGTGCAGGCCAGCGGCCCCTTCCAGGAAGTGCGTTCCCGGTACCGGCGGTTCGTCTTCCCGGCGGCCGCCGCCTTCCTCGCCTGGTACCTGCTCTACGTCGTCCTGGCGACGGCCGCGCCGCGGCTGATGGCCCGGCCGCTGGTCGGCGAGCTCAACGTGGCCATGGCCCTCGGGCTCGCCCAGTTCGCCTCGACCTTCCTCCTGACCTGGGCCTACGCCCGGCACGCCCGGCTGCGCCGGGACCGGGCCGCCCTCGACCTGCGCTGGGACACCCAGGAGCGGATGCGGTGACCGGCAACCACCAGGGCCTGGCGCTGGTCCTCTTCACCGTCTTCGTCTCCGTCACCCTGGCGATCACCGCCTGGGCGGGCCGGCGGCGCAGCTCGTCCGTGGAGTTCTTCGCGGGCGGCCGTCTCTTCTCCCCCCTGGAAAACGGGTTCGCCATCGCCGGCGACTACATGTCCGCCGCCTCCTTCCTCGGCATCTCCGGGCTCATCGCGCTCTTCGGCTACGACGGCATGCTCTACTCCGTCGGCTTCCTCGTCGCCTGGCTCCTCGTGCTGCTGCTCGTCGCCGAACTGGTCCGCAACTGCGGCCGCTACACCCTCGCCGACGTCCTCACCGCGCGCATGCGCCAGCGCCCGGTCCGGATCGCGGCGGGCACCTCCTCGGTCATCGTCTCCGTGCTCTACCTCGTCGCGCAGATGGTCGGCGCCGGAAGCCTGGTCTCCCTCCTGCTGGGTGGCCAGGGATCGCCCGCGCGTACCTGGACCGTCATCGGCGTCGGCGCGCTCATGGTCTTCTACGTCGCCTTCGGCGGCATGCGCGCCACGACCTGGATCCAGATCGTCAAGACCGTGCTGCTCATGGGCGGCACGATCACCCTCACCGTGCTGGTGCTCGTCCGCTTCCACGGCGACCTCGGGGCACTGCTGCGCTCGGCTGCCGACGGCAGCGGCCACGGCCGCGAGTTCCTCGGCCCCGGCATCCTGTACGGGCAGAGCTGGACCGACCGGCTGGACTTCATCAGCCTCGGCCTGGCCCTCGTCCTGGGCACCGCCGGGCTGCCGCACATCCTGTCGCGCTTCTACACCGTCCCCACGGCGCGCTCGGCGCGGCGGTCGGTGGTCTGGGCGATCGGCCTCATCGGCGGCTTCTACCTGATGACGATCGTGCTCGGCTTCGGTGCGGCGGCGCTGGTCGGCTCCCACACCGTGCGCGCCTCCAACGCCGCCGGGAACACGGCGGTGCCGCTGCTCGCCCTCGATCTGGGCGGCGGAGCGGGCTCCACCGGTGGAACGGTTCTGTTCGCCGTCGTCGGGGCGGTCGCCTTCGCCACGATCCTGGCCGTCGTCGCCGGGATCACCCTCGCCTCGTCCGCCTCCGTCGCGCACGACCTCCACGCGACGCTGCGCCGTCGAAAGGCCGCACCGGGCGGTAAGCGACGGGAGAACCAGGACGTGCGGGTGGCCCGAGTGGCCGCGGTCTGCATCGGCGGCGTGGCCATCGCGCTGAGCCTGTTCGCGCAGGGCCAGAACGTGGCCTTCCTCGTCGGGCTCGCGTTCGCGGTGGCGGCCTCCGCCAACCTGCCCGCATTGCTCTTCACGCTGTTCTGGCGGAGGTTCACGACCCGCGGCACGGTGTGGGCGATCTACGGCGGCCTCGTCCCCGCAGTCGCGTTGGTGGTGCTGTCCCCGGTGGTATCGGGCAGCCCGCAGTCGCTCTTCCCGGGGATGGACTTCCAGTATTTCCCGCTGGAGAACCCGGGCCTGGTGTCCATCCCGCTGGGCTTCGCCGCGGGCTGGCTGGGTACGGTCCTGTCCCGCGAGCGCGCCGACGAGGACAAGTTCGCCGAGGTCGAGGTCCGCTCGCTCACCGGGGCCGGGGCGGTGTGACACCCGTTCCGCCTGGCGGAACGCTCTGATTGCCGCGGGCCCATGGCGCCTCCACGCTGTGCGGCATGCCATCCAGCCGTATGCGTTGGCTGCTGCGCGACGAGACGGGCGTGGCAGCGGTACTGGTCCTGCTGGTGCTCGTCGTGGGCATCGCCGAGCCCGACTTCCTGACCCGGTCGAACCTGACCGGGACCGCCCACAACGCCTGCTACGTGGGCCTGATGGCGGCCGGCATGGTCTTCGCCCTCGCCCTGCGCGAGGTCGACCTGTCGGTCGGCGGGGTCCACGCGCTCGGCGTGACCGTCGGCGCCGGCTCACCGCCGATCCCGGCATCAGCGGCTACGCGGCCGCCAAGCACGCCCAGGTCGGGCTGATGCGCGTCGCGGCACGCGAGTGCGCCGCCCGCGGCATCCGCGTCAACACCATCCACCCGGGCCCCACCGACACCCCGTTCATGCGGCGCATCGAGACCGTCGCCACCGGGCAGCCTTCCCAGCACGCGGCCGGGGCGTTCGACGCGATGATCCCCCTCGGCCGGCACGCGGCACCCGAGGAGATCGCCCGCACCGTGCTCCACCTCGCGGGCGACGACGCGAGCTTCACCACCGGAGCCACCGTCGCGGTCGACGGCGGCATGAGCGTATGAGAGGCGTCCCCGCCATGACGACCGCCCTGCGGGCCCTGCTGGAGATCCTCGCCGACGAGGGGGTCGACCGGGTCTTCGGCAACCCGGGCACCACCGAACTGCCCCTCATGGAGGCGCTGTCGGGACCGGGGGCCGTGCCCGAGTACGTCCTCGGCGTCCAGGAGGGCTCGGTCGTCGCCATGGCCGACGGCTACGCCCGGGCCACCCGCCGTCCCGCCTTCGCCAGTCTGCACATCGCCGCGGGCACCGCCAACGGCCTGATAGGGATGCTCAACGCCCGGCGCTCGCGCACCCCGCTGGTCGTCATGGCGGGCCAGCAGGACCGGCGCCACCTGCTCCAGGACCCCATGCTCGCCGGGGACCTGGTCGCCCTGGCCTCCGGGGCGGCCAAACGGGCCGAGGAGGTGCACCGCCCCGAGGACCTGCCGCTCGTGCTGCGCCGCGCCTTCGCGCTGGCCCGGCAGCCGCCGCGGGGGCCGGTGTTCGTCTCCGTGCCGATGGACGTCCTCGAGGACGCCGTGCCCGTGGAGGTCCCGGCGCGCTCGCCGCTCGCGCCGCCCGGACCGGCCGGCGGGCTCGACCGGGCGGCCGCCCTGCTCGCCGCCGCCGAACGGCCCGCGGTCGTCGCCGGTGACGGGGTCGGCAGGGACGGGGCGGTGGCGGCGCTGGTACGGGTCGCCGAGGCGCTCGGCGCGGTCACCTACCACCAGCCGATGAACGACCATCTGGACTTCCCCGGCTCCCACCCGCTGTACGCGGGGCCGCTGCCGCCCGTCAACGCCCGCATCCACGAGCGGCTGAAGGGCCACGACGCGCTGCTGATCGCCGGCTGTCGCGCCTTCACCCCGCACCACTACAGCCCCGGCCCGCCCGTGCCCGAACACCTGACGGTCGTGCAGATCGACACCGACCCCGCCGAGCCGGGCCGCAACTTCCCCGTCGCCCTGGGCCTCACCGGCGCGCTGGAGGCCTCACTGGCCGCACTCGCCGGCCGTCTGACCCGGCTCGTCCCCGAGGACACAGCACGCGAGCGGACACGGGAGGCCGGCGCACGGCACGCGGAGGCACGGGACCGGCTGGAGCTGCGGGCGCGGTCCGCCCGGGGCCGCGCCCCGCTCGACCCGCTCGCCGCCGCGCACGCCCTGGCCGGCGCGCTGCCGGAGGAGGCGGTGCTCGTCGAGGAGTCGATCACCGTGGGGGTGCACCTGCGCGGCGTGCTGCGCCGGGACCGGCCGGGCGGTTTCGTCCACACGGTCGGCGGGGGCCTCGGCTGGGGGATCGGCGCCGCCGTCGGCCACCGGCTCGGCGCGCCGGAACGCCCGGTGGTGGCCGTGCTGGGGGACGGCTGCGCGATGTTCGGGCTGCAGGGGCTGTGGAGCGCGGCGCACCACCGGGTGCCCGTCCTGTTCGTCGTGATGGCCAACGGCGAGTACCGCACCCTGAAGGACACCCTCGGCGCCCGGGGCGGCGGCCCTGTCGTCCCCCGTCCCGGCCTCGACCTCGGCGAGCTCGACTGGCGCCTTGCCGCCCGGTTCTTCGGCATCCCCGCGGTCCGCGTGGACGGCACGGAGGAACTGGCGCGGACCGTCGCGGCGGTACGTGGCCTCGACGGCCCGCTGCTCGTCGAGGTGCCCTTGCGGGGGCACCCGTGAGCGCCGAGGACGCCACCGCGACGGGCAGTCAGTCGATGCTGGCCCGCGGGGCCGCACTGCTCGGCGCCTTCGCCGCCGGCGAGGACGGGATCCCGCTCGGCGAACTCGCCGCCCGCACGGGCCTGCCCAAGTCGACCGTGCACCGGCTGCTCGCCGAACTGACCGCCGTCGGCCTCGTCGAGCGTGGGACGGACGGCTACCGGCTCGGCCTCGCCCTCTTCGAACTGGGCCAGCGGGTGCCGCACCGGCGGCTGCGCGAGGCGGCGCTGCCGTTCATGGAGGAGCTGTACGAGGCCACCCACGAGAACGTGCACCTCGCCGTCGTCGACGGCGTCGACACCGTCTTCCTGGAGAAGCTCACCGGCCGCCGCTCGATGCAGATCATCTCCCGGGTCGGCGGCCGCCTTCCCGCGTACTGCACCGCCACCGGCAAGGCGCTGCTCGCCTACGGGACCCCGCCCGGCCTGGCCGCGGTGCTCGGCGTGGGGCTGCGCCGCCGCACCCCGCGCACCATCGTCGTGCCGCGGCTGCTCCAGCAGGACCTCGTCCGCACCCGCGCCCGCGGCTACGCCGTGAACTGGGAGGAGGCCGAGGTCGGCGTGTCCGCCGTCGCCGCCCCCGTCTACGGGCCGCGGCTCGGCCCGCGCGCCCTCCCCGTCGCCGCCGTCTCCGTCACGGGGGCGACGCGGGGCCTGCGGCCGGATCGCGTCGCTCCCGTGGTGTGCGCGGCGGCACGGGCGCTGAGCCACGAACTCGCCCGCCGGTGAACGGGATCAGCCGCTCCGCGCCCACGCGTAGCGGTGCTCGGGGCGGCCGGTGTCGCCGTACTTGAGGGTGAGGCTGATCCGGCCCTCGCGCTCCAGGAACTTCAGGTAGCGCTGCGCGGTGGAGCGGCTGATGCCCGCCCGTTCGGCGACCTCGTGGGCGGAGAGCGGCCGCGCGGCCTCGGTGAGGACCGTGCGCACCAGGTCGGCGGTGGGCGCCGAGTGCCCCTTGGGCAGTTCCGCCGGCGCCGCACCGGCGGTGCGCAACGCGCCGAAGATGCGATCCACCTGCTCCTGGCCGGCCTCGCCGCGCCCGCCGACGCCGTCGAGCGTGCGGCGCAGCGCCGCGTAGGCGTCCAGCTTGCCCCGCAGTCCGGCGAAGCTGAACGGCTTGACCAGGTACTGCAGCGCGCCGAAGCGCATCGCCGCCTGTACGGTCGCCACGTCGCGGGCGGCCGTCACCATGATGACGTCCGCGGTGTGGCCGAGCTGGCGCATGCGCCGCACCAGGGTGAGGCCGGTCTCGTCCGGCAGGTAGTGGTCGAGCAGGACGAGGTCGACGTGCATGCGTTCCAGCGTCGCCAGCGCCTGGGCCGCGGTGTGGGCACGGGCGGTCACCCGGAATCCGGGGACCTTGGCGACGTACGCCGCGTTGATCTCGACGACGCGGAAATCGTCGTCCACGACCATGACGTCGATCATCGTGCTCCCCCCGCGGATGCCACGGATGCCTCGGACACCGCCGTGGTCAGTTCCGCCCCCGCCAGCGCCTCCGGCAGGACGACGGTGAAGACCGCGCCACCACCCGCGCGGGCGGTCACCCGGGCCATGCCGCCGTACCGTTCGGCGAGCCGCCGCACGAGCGCGAGACCGAGCCCGCGGCCGCGGTGCGCGGGGGACCGCTTCGTCGTCCAGCCCTCGGCGAAGATCCGCTCACGGGCCTCGGGCGGCACGCCGGGACCGTCGTCGGACACCCGCAGCACGACCGTCGTGCCCTCGGCGCGCAGCTCCACCTCGACGAGCGAACGGGCCGCGTCCAGGGCGTTGTCGATGAGGTTGCCGAGCACGGTGACCAGGTCGCGCGGGTCCACGACCCGGTCCGGCAGCAAGGTGGCCGGGGAGACCGACAGGCTCGCGCCCCGTTCCGCGGCGATCGCGGACTTGCCGACCAGCAGGGCGGACAACAGCGGGTCCCTGACCCGTTCCGCGACCTGTTCCGCGGAGGCCCGCTGGGCGTCGGCGACCTCGCCGACGAAGTCCACCGCCTCGTCGTACAGGCCGAGTTCGAGCAGCCCGAGCAGGGTGTGCAGCCGGTTGGCGTGCTCGTGGTCCTGGGCGCGCAGCGCGTCCAGCAGCCCGTGCGTGCTGTCGAGTTCGCGTCCCAGCCGTTCCAGTTCGGTGCGGTCCCGCAGGGTGGCCACCGCCCCGCCGTCCCCGGTGGGCATACGGTTGGCGACCAGCACCCGCGACCCGCTGACGGTGAGCAGGTCGGTGCCCGCCACGCGGCCGGCCAGCACGTCGGTCGTCCGCCCGGGCGGCAGCACCTCGTCCAGCGCGCGGCCCGAGGCGTCCGGGCCGAGGCCCAGCAGCCGTTGCGCCTCGTCGTTGAGCAGCCGCACCCTGCCCTGGGCGTCCAGGGCGATGACGCCCTCCCGGATGCCGTGCAGCATCGCCTCGCGCTCGTCGAGCAGCGCGGAGATGTCGGCGAAGGCGAGACCGTGTGTCCTGCGCTGCAGCCGCCGCGACACCAGGAGCGCCGCGACGACGCCGACCCCGAGCGCGGCGCCCGCGTACAGCAGCAGCACCGGCACCGTGGCCAGCAGCCGCTCCCGCACGCTGTCGTACGCGATGCCCACCGACACGGCGCCCACGATCCTGCCGCCGGCCCCGTGCAGCGGCACCTTGGCACGCGCGGAGCGCCCGAGGGTGCCCCGGTCGATCTGCATGATCTCGCGCCCCGAAAGGGCCACGCTGGGGTCGGTGGAGACGTGCCGGCCGATCTGGGTGACGTCCGTGTGCGACCAGCGGACGCCGCGGGTGTCCATGACGACGATGTAGAGGGCGCCGGTGGCACGGCGGATCCGCTCGGCCTCCTCCTGCACCGGGCCGGTGACGCTCGGCCGGGTGCTGACCAGGTCGTGGGCGAGCCCCGGCGTCGCGGCGGTGGTCTGGGCGATCGACAGCGCCTGCCGCATCGCCTGCTGGTCGAGCTGGGAGCTGAGCGGGGCGAGGAACAGCCCGGTCGCCAGGGTGATCACGCCGGTGGTGAGGGCGACCTGGACGAGCAGCACCTGGGCGAAGACACGGCGGGGCCAGCGGATCCGCATCGACGTCACCCCTGCCCTTCCCGGTGTTCCGCGCCCTTGCGGAATTCGCTCGTCCGTTTGCCCTGCTGTGAACGCAACGTAAACGCGGCCGGGGCCCGCTGCCCAGCCCCCGTGGCCCTTTCGTTGCTGTAGCGCGAGCAAAACGAGCAGAACAGCCGGTTGTGGGCACAAGGCGGAGTTGTGACCGCAAGGCTGCCGCCGTGACCCGGGCCGCACCTACCGTCCCGGCGCATGAGCACACACACCAGCCCCGCCATCGAACTGCGGGGTGCGAGCAAAGCGTTCCGGACCCCGTCCGGGGCCCTCCACACGGCCGTCCGCGACCTCGACCTGACCATCGGGCGCGGGGAGTTCGTGGCCGTCGTGGGCCCGACCGGCTGCGGCAAGTCCACGACGCTGACCCTGGTCAGCGGGCTGGAGGAGCCCACCGAGGGCGAGGTGCTGGTCGCCGGCGAGCCGGTGCGCGGCATCGGCGACAAGGTCGGCTTCGTCTTCCAGCAGGACGCCGTCTTCCCCTGGCGGACCGTGCTGTCCAACGTCATGGCCGGCCCCCGCTTCCGCGGCGTGCCCAAGACCGAGGCCAGGGAGCGGGCCCGCGAGTGGCTCACCCGCGTCGGCCTGTCCGCCTTCGAGGACCGCTATCCGCACCAGCTGTCGGGCGGCCAGCGCAAGCGCGTCGCCCTCGCCGCCACCTTCGTCAACGACCCCGAGATCCTGCTCATGGACGAGCCCTTCTCCGCGCTCGACGTGCAGACCCGCGCGCTGATGTCGGACGAGCTGCTGGAACTGTGGTCCGGCACGGGCGCCTCGGTCGTCTTCGTCACCCACGACCTGGAGGAGTCCATCGCGCTCGCCGACAAGGTCGTCGTCATGACCGCCGGGCCGGCCACGGTCAAGGAGGTCTTCGAGATCGACCTGCCGCGCCCGCGCCGGGTCGAGTCCGTGCGGCTGGAGCCGCGGTTCATCGAGATCTACAGGGAGATCTGGGCCTCGCTCGGCGAAGAGGTCCGCATCACCCGCGAGAGGAGCGCGGCCGATGTCGCCTGAGACCGTGGCGGCCTCCTCGGCCACCGTCGCCAAGGACCCCGCGGGCACCGACCGCTCGCGCTCCCGCGCCCGCGCCGCCCGCAACCGGAGCCACCTCGTCCACGGCAGCCGCGTGCTGCTCCTGGTCGCCGTGCTCGGGCTGTGGGAGTGGCTGGCCAGGGCCGGGGCCGTCGACCCCTTCCACTTCTCGATGCCGTCGAGGATCTGGGAGCAGATCCGCACCTGGGCCGTGGACGGCACCGCGCAGGGCACCCTGTGGGAGCAGATCTGGTACACGCTCTACGAGGCCCTGCTCGGCTGGGTCATCGGCGTCGTCGCGGGTGTGGTGCTCGGCATCGCCCTCGAGCGGATCCGCTTCCTCGCCGATGTGCTCGGCCCGTACATCAAGGTGCTCAACGCACTGCCGCGGATCGTGCTCGCGCCGATCTTCCTGATCTGGTTCGGACTCGGTCCGGCCTCCAAGGTGGCCTCCGCCGTCGTCCTCGTCTTCTTCCCGGTCTTCTTCAACGCCTTCCAGGGCGCCCGCGAGGTCGACCGCAACCTGGTCGCCAACTCCCGCATCCTGGGCGCCCGCGACCGGCAGGTCACTTTCCAGGTGGTCATCCCCTCGGCCACCTCCTGGATCTTCACCAGCCTCCACGTGAGCTTCGGCTTCGCCCTCATCGGCGCCATCGTCGGCGAGTACATCGGCGCCACCAAGGGCCTCGGCCTGCTGGTCGCCGCCTCGCAGGGCACCTTCAACTCCGCCGGCGTGTACGCCGCGATGGCGATCCTCGCGGTCGTCGCGCTGCTCGCCGAGGGCCTGCTGACCTTCCTGGAGAAGCGGCTCTTCCGCTGGAAACCGGCCGAGGCCGGTTCCGACCGCTGACTCCCACCGACTTTCTCCCACCCCCTTCACAAGGACGTGAACCACATGCGCACGCCCCTCAAGGCCGCAGCCGCGGTCGCCGCCTCCGCCCTCGCCCTCACCACGCTCACCGCCTGCGGCGGGGACTCCGCCTCCGGCTCGGGCGGCGACAAGGTCAAGATCATGGTCGGCGGCCTGGACAAGGTCATCTACCTGCCCGCGATGCTCACCGAGCGGCTCGGCTACTTCAAGGCCGAGGGCCTGGACGTCGAACTGCTCACCGAGCCGGCCGGCGTGCAGGCCGAGACCGCGCTCGTCTCCGGCGACGTGCAGGGCACCGTGGGCTTCTACGACCACACGCTCGACCTGCAGGTGAAGGGCAAGCAGGTGGAGTCCGTGGTGCAGTTCTCGCAGGCGCCCGGCGAGGTGGAGATCGTCTCCGACGAGGCGGCCGGGGACCTCACGAGTGCCGAGGACTTCAAGGGCAGGAAGCTGGGCGTGACCGGCATCGGCTCGTCCACGGACTTCCTCACCAAGTACCTCGCCGTCAGCAACGGCGTGAAGACCAGCGAGTTCACCCCGGTCGCGGTCGGCGCCGGCCAGACCTTCATCTCCGCGATGGAGCAGGGCTCGATCCAGGGCGGCATGACCACGGACCCGACCGTGGCCACGATCCTCGACAAGGGGCTCGGCAAGGTGCTCATCGACATGCGCACCCCGGAGGGCTCCAAGCAGGCGCTCGGCGGGCTGTACCCGTCCTCCAGCCTCTACATGCGGACGGAGTGGGTGAACGGCCACAAGGAGACGGTGCAGAAGCTCGCCAACGCCTTCGTGAAGACGCTGCGCTGGATGTCCACGCACAGCGCCGCGGAGATCGCCGCGAAGATGCCCTCCGACTACGCGCAGGGCGGCGGGCAGGAGCTCTACGTCAAGGCGATCGAGAGCACGCTGCCGATGTTCACGAAGGACGGAGTGATGCCCGAGGGCGGCCCCGAGACGGTGGAGCGGGTCCTCAAGGCGTTCAACCCCAACCTGCAGAACGCCGAGGTGGACCTGGGCAAGACCTACACGACGGAGTTCGTCAAGAGCGCCGGCTGAATGCCGCTGATCTCCATCCGCAGCGGCGCCCCCAGGGCCGCCCCGCAGCTCTCGGGCCGGGGCGGCTCCGCCGCGACCGGTGTCACCTCGACGTCCCAGGTCCGGCCGTCGAGGTGCCGCACGCGGGTGCCGTGCTCGCCGTCCACGGTCAGCGCCTCGGCGCGCACCTCGCCGGTCAGCCGCCGCACGGCCAGTTCGGCGGCCTGGCCCGGACGCTCCCACGCGGAACGCCCGCGGCAGCCCTCCAGCACCATGTCGCCCTCGCGGGCGGCCGCCAGCACCTGGCGGGCCAGCCCGGCGTCGACCCGGCCGTAGGCGTAGCCGTACGGCAGTACCAGCATCGTCGGCGAGAAACGGTGCCCGCCCAGGTGGGTCACCTCCCACACCTCGCCGAGCCCCGAGGCGGCCAGCTCCGCGGCGAGCGGCCGGCCCTTGAGGGCGCAGCAGCGGTCCCGCTTGCCGTTGGTGCAGACGAGGGCGAGCGGGTCGCCCTCGTACGGCATCCCGAAACCGCGGTGGTCGCCGCGGCCCAGCGCCTCGAAGTCGAGGCCCAGCAGAGCGCCCGGGTCCTCGACGACCGCCTCCCGCACCCACGTACCGCCCGGCACGGTGTGCGCCACGTACGCCGTGCGCCGCCGTACGTCGTGCCGGTCCGCATGCCTCCCGGGCCGGCGGATCAGCCCGACCCGTACCCCGGTCCGGTCCGCGGCGTGTTCCAGCGCGCGGCCCACCCGCGGATCCAGATGGCTCCCGGTCAGCGCCTTGGGGCCCCACGGCCCCGGCTGCTCCAGCAGCAGCCAGGTCCGCGCGGTGGCCGCCGTCGCGGCGACGGGCTCCGCCAGGGAGCTGGACGCGGAGGTGCAGGTGCTCATGAAGGTAAGCCTAACCTTCCGCACCACCCGCGGCCCTCCTGCCCCTCCCGTACTGCCCGAGGCGCGGTGTGGTGGCCGTCCGAGGCCCTGCCGCGTCGGGCCGCACCTGGTTCTCTCGGCACGGTGGCGGTGGCGGCGTGCGACGGGGTGCGGGTGCCCGGTCGCGGCTCAGTGCTGCGGTGCCAGGGTGCGCAGGACGTCGAACTCGTTGCCCTCGGGGTCCGCCATGACCACCCAGTTCCGGTCCGGGCCCTGCCCGACGTCCGTCCTGGTGGCGCCCAGGCCGAGCAATCTGGTGACCTCGTCCTCGGTGCTGCCGTCGATCGGGCTGACGTCGAGGTGAAGGCGGTTCTTCACGGCCTTGCCCTCGGGCACCTGGACGAACAGCAAGGTCGGCGGCATCTGGCGGGCCCGGACCTCCTCGACGGTCGGCACCCAGGAGCCGATCTCGACCTTGCCCTCGCTCCGGTCGATGACCTCGAAGTCCAGGACCTCGCACCAGAAGGCCGCGAGCCTCTCCGGATCGTGGCAGTCGACGGTGAGCTCCGTGAACCTACTTGTCATGACTCTCCCAGAACGTTCGGACGAGACACAGAGTATGGGCCACCGCCGAGGCCCTCAGGGAGCCGCCGGCAGAGCGATGTGACGGCTCGTGGCCCGCGAAGTCCATCTCCGGGCACACGGTCCAACCGCGCATGGATCCGGGCGAGTTCGCGGCGTGCCGGCGCCACCTGTCCCAAGGGTGCGGCCGAGTCCCGGCCGGAGCCCGGGGGCGATCACGAGGCCCGGCTCCACGGCGCCGACGGCCGAGGGCACGAGGTCGGCGTTGCCCCCGATGACCAGTAAGGCTGCGCTTCCGCCCCGCCCGTACCGGCGGCAGGCCGCGTCCCCCGCGTCTCGATGGACTTGCGCAAGAGCGCAAACCACTTGCATGTCATGTCGTATGCTTGCGCTCATGACGCGACGGCTTGCCGAAGTAGCGAAGAAGGTCGGGGTCAGTGAGGCCACCGTCAGCCGTGTGCTGAACGGGAAGCCGGGGGTGTCCGAGGGCACCCGGCAGGCGGTGCTCACGGCGCTCGACGTGCTGGGGTACGAGCGTCCGACGCAGTTGCGGGGGAACCGCGCCCGGCTGGTCGGGCTGGTGCTGCCGGAGCTGCAGAACCCGATCTTCCCGGCCTTCGCCGACATCGTGGGGGCGGCCCTCGCCCAGCAGGGGCTGACGCCGGTGCTGTGCACCCAGACCGCGGGCGGGGTGTCGGAGGCGGACTATGTCTCGCTCCTGCTCCAGCAGCACGTCTCCGGCGTGGTCTTCGCCGGCGGCCTGTACGCGCAGGCGGACGCGCCGCACGACCACTACCGCCTGCTGGCGGAGCGGAACCTGCCGGTGGTGCTGATCAACGCCGCCATCGAGGACCTCGGCTTCCCGAGGGTGTCGTGCGACGACGCGGTCGCCGTCGAGCAGGCCTGGCGGCACCTGTCCTCGCTCGGCCACGAGCGGATCGGGCTGCTGCTCGGGCCCTCCGACCACATGCCGTCGCGGCGCAAGCTGATCGCGGCGCGGGCGGCCGCCGCGGCGGGCGGCGGGTCGCTGCCGGACGAGCACGTGGGGCGGGCGATGTTCACCCTGGAGGGCGGCCAGGCCGCGGCCGCCAAGCTCTGGGAACGCGGGGTCACCGGGATCATCTGCGCCAACGACCCGATGGCGCTGGGCGCCGTGCGGGCGGCGCGCCGGCTGGGGCTGTCCGTCCCCGGTGACGTGTCCGTGGTCGGCTACGACGACTCGGCGTTCATGACCTGCACCGACCCGCCGCTGACCACGGTGCGGCAGCCGATCGAGGCGATGGGCCGTACCGCCGTCGAGCTGCTCGCGCTGAAGATCGCGGGCAAGCAGGTGGCCTCCGACGAGCTGCTCTACGAGCCGGAGTTGGTCGTCCGCGGGACGACGGGGCCCGTGCGCGGCTGAGGGGTCGCCGCGTCCGGCGGACCGGGCGGTTCCGACATCGTCGGAACCGCCCGGTCCGCGTTTGCGGCCTCGGGGTTCCCGCCCCGTGCCCGGTGTTCGCGGCCTTCGTTGGCGAGCTGCGCAAGGCGGTCAATGTTTTGCGAAATCTGCGCGAGATATTGCGGACATCTGTTTGTGGTGCTTGAGTGTGCGACGCCCCCGCTGCGTGTGGTCGGGGGCTTCCACGCTCATGCCCGAAGGGGACCACCGATGAGAAGCTCCTGGTTCCGCCCCGCCCGCCGTGCCACCGCGGCCGCGCTCGTCTCCGCGCTGGCCCTGGCCGCCCTGACCGCCTGCGGTACCAGCAGCAGCGCGGACAACGACAACAACGCGGGCGGCGGTTCGTCCGACCCCACCGCCCCGCTGGACCCGAAGGCCAAGGTCACGCTGACCATCGACTGCATGCCGCCGGCCGCGAAGAAGGCGGAGCTCAAGGAGTGGAAGGAGGACGTCGCCACCTTCAACAAGAAATACCCGAACGTGACGATCGACGGTAAGTCGACGCCCGGTCAGTGCGAGGAGCCGGCCCGGTTCACGGCCGCGCTGAAGGCCAAGTCGCAACCGGACGTGTTCTACACGTACTTCACCGACCTGCAGCAGGTGCTCGACAACGACGGCGCCGCGGACATCAGCGCGTACGTCACCGACAAGACCGTCCCGGCGCTGGCGGACATCGACTCCAACGTGCTCGACGTGCTGAAGAAGGACGGCAAGCTCTACGGCCTGCCCACCAGCAACTACCGCATGGGCCTGCTCGTCAACCGCAAGCTCTTCACCCAGGCCGGCCTCGACCCCAACAAGCCCCCGGCCACGTGGGACGAGGTGCGCAGCGCGGCCAAGGCCGTCGCGGGCCTCGGCAAGGGCGTGTCCGGCTACGGCGAGTACAGCGCGCAGAACACCGGCGGCTGGCACTACACCGCGACGATGTACGGCATGGGCGGCGAGGTCGTGTCCGCCGACGGCACCAAGGCGGCCTTCAACACCGACCTCGGCAAGGAGATCGTGCAGAACCTGCACGACATGCGCTGGACCGACAACAGCATGGGCCAGACCCAGCTGCTGAAGTGGGGCGACCTGCAGAAGCAGATGGCCGCCGACAAGCTGGGCATGTTCCTGGCCGCGCCCGACGACATCACGTACATGGTCCAGCAACTCGGTGCCGACTACGCCAACTTCGGCATGGGCCCGATCCCCGGCGGCAAGGCCACCCTCTTCGGCGGCAACGACTACATGATCAAGAAGGGCAGCTCGCCCGACAAGATCAAGGCCGCCATCGCCTGGCTGAACTTCAAGACCCTCACCCCCGGCAAGGGCCAGTTCGACTACGCCCGCAGCAAGGCGGACGGCCTCCCCGTCGGTCTGCCCCAGCCGGCCTTCTTCACCGGTGCCAGCAAGACCGAGGACGACCAGCTGAAGGCCGCCAGCGCCACGATGCCGGTCGAGAACTTCCGCGCCTTCATGGACAACCCGGTCCCCGGCAAGGCCGAGCCGCCGAAGGCCCAGGAGATCTACAAGGTCCTGGACAACGTGATGTCCGGCGTCCTGACCAACAAGAACGCGGACGCCGCCAAGCTGCTGTCCACCGCGGAGACCCAGGTCAACCAGGTCCTCGCCAACCAGTAGCCCAGGCCCCCTCGGCCCCCGGCACCCAGGAGCGACGATGTCGGCCCCCAGCGCCCCCACCCTGCCCGCCAGCACTCCCGCGAAGAGCCGGTCGCGCCGTACGGTGCGCCGCCCCGCCCCGGACGGCCGCCGTCCGGGGCGGGCCGGCCGCGCCCTGCGCCGCAACCTCACCGCGCACGCGTTCCTGATCGGCGCCGTGCTGTGCTTCGCGTTCTTCTCCTGGTACCCGATGGTGCGGGAGTTCCTGCTGGCCTTCCAGAAGACCGAGGGCGGGCAGACCACCTGGGTCGGCTGGTCCAACCTGAACTACGTCTTCCACGACCCCGCGTTCTGGCAGGCCTGGCGCAACACCCTGCTCTTCACCGGCCTGGCCCTGCTGCTCGGCTTCGCGGTGCCCTTCTTCGTGGCGCTGCTGCTCAACGAGATGCGGCACACGCGGGGTTATCTGCGGCTGCTGGTGTACCTGCCGGTCATGCTGCCGCCGGTCGCCTCGGTGCTGCTCTTCAAGAACCTCTACAACCCCGAGTACGGCCTGTTCAACCGCATCCTGGAGACGCTGCACCTGCCCACCCAGCAGTGGCTGCAGTCCACCGACACCGCCATGCTCTCGGTGGTCATCGCCTCCACCTGGATGAACATGGGCGGCGCCACCCTGATCTACCTGGCCGCCCTCCAGGGCATCCCCGGCGAGCTGTACGAGGCCGCCGAACTCGACGGCGCCGGACTGCTGCGCAAGATCTGGCACGTGACCGTCCCGCAGACCCGGCTCATTCTGTCGCTGATGCTGCTGATGCAGATCATCGCCACGATGCAGGTCTTCACCGAACCCTTCCTGCTGACCGGCGGCTCCGGCCCGGAGGGGTCCACGACCACCGTCGTCTACCTGATCTACCAGTACGCCTTCAGCTTCAACAACTACGGCGGTGCCGCGGCGCTCGGCCTGGTGCTGCTCGTACTGCTGGCGATCTTCTCCGCCGGCTACGTGCGGCTCAGCCGCGCCGCGGACGAGTAGGACGGGACACACCGATGAGCAGCACGAGAACGCTGATATCGCCGACGCAGCTGGCGAGCCGGCGCGGCCGGATCCTCTACCGGACCGTCCTCACCCTGGTGGTCACCACCTTCACGCTGGTCTTCCTCGGCCCGCTGTACTGGATGGCCTCCAACGGCCTGAAGAGCACCGAGGAGTTCGCGCGGATCCCGCCCACCACCTTCCCGCAGGCCCTGCACCCGGAGAACTACACGAGCGCCTGGGAGGTGATGGACCTGTCCCACCTCCTGCTCAACACCCTCTGGTACGCCTTCGGGGCGCTCGCCTTCCAGCTGGTCCTCGATGTCGCCGCCGCCTACTCGCTGTCCAAGCTGCGCCCGGTGTTCGGCAAGGCGATCCTCGGGATGATGCTGGCCACGCTGATGATCCCGGCGACGGTCCTGGTCGTACCGCAGTACCTGACCGTCCTGGACGTGCCGATCTTCCAGCGCAACCTGCTCAACTCGCCCTGGGTGATCTGGCTCCCCTCGGTCACCAACGCCTTCAACATCTTCCTGCTCAAGCGGTTCTTCGACTCGGTGCCGCAGGAACTGCTCGACGCCTCCGCGATCGACGGGGCCTCGCAGATGCGGACCCTGTGGTCGGTGGTCCTGCCGATCTCCCGGCCGATCCTCGGAGTGGTCTCCATCTTCGCGGTGGTCGGGGTCTGGAAGGACTTCCTCTGGCCGATGCTCACCCTGAACGACCCGACCAAGCAGACCCTCAACGTCGGCATCTACTCCCTCGCCAGCGGGGTGCCGGAGAACTGGCTCCTCGCGGCCATCGCGATGGCCTCCGTCCCCACCCTGCTGATCTTCCTCGTCTTCCAGCGCAACATCATGAGCGGCCTGACCGCCGGCGGCCTGAAGGGCTGAGGCCCGGCCCCGACGGCCTCCGGCCGCACCCGTCCAGTACCACGCCGCCCGCCACGGGGCGGGCGGCGCGGTCCCAGCTGCCCGAAAGGACCAGTCACGTGGCAGACACCCACCCGGCCGAGGCCACCGACGCGTGGTGGCGCGGCGCCGCCATCTACCAGGTGTACGCACGCAGCTTCGCCGACGGAGACGCGGACGGCACCGGCGACCTCGCCGGGGTGCGGTCCAGACTGCCGTACCTGGCCGCGCTGGGCGTGGACGCGCTCTGGTTCAGCCCCTGGTACCCCTCGCCGATGGCCGACGGCGGCTACGACGTCGCCGACTACCGCGCCATCGACCCGGCGTTCGGCACCCTGGCCGACGCCGAGAAGCTGATCGCCGAGGCGCGCGCCCTGGGCATCCGCACCATCGTCGACATCGTCCCCAACCACGTCTCCGACCGGCACGTCTGGTTCCGGGCGGCCCTCGAGGCAGGGCCGGGCAGCGCCGAGCGGAAGCTGTTCCACTTCCGCACCGGTCGCGGCGAGGACGGTGAACTGCCGCCCAACGGCTGGCGTTCCCAATTCGGCGGCTCCGCCTGGACCCGGCTCCCGGACGGCGACTGGTACCTGCACCTGTTCGCCCCGGAGCAGCCCGACCTCAACTGGTCCCACCCCGCCGTGCGGCAGGAGCACGAGGACGTGCTGCGCTTCTGGTTCGACCGCGGCGTGGCGGGAGTGCGCATCGACTCCGCCGCCATGGTCGCCAAGGATCCGGACCTGCCCGACTTCGTGGAGGGCACCGACCCGCACCCCTACATCGACCGTGACGAACTGCACGACATCTACCGCTCGTGGCGGTCCGTCGCCGACCCCTACGACGGCGTGCTGATCGGCGAGGTGTGGCTGCCGGACACCGAGCGCTTCGCCCGCTACCTGCGTCCCGACGAGCTGCACACCGCCTTCAACTTCGACTTCCTGGCCTGCCCCTGGGAACCGGAGCGGCTGCGCGCCTCCATCGACGGGACCCTCGCCGCGCACGCCCCGGTCGGCGCGCCGGCCACCTGGGTGCTGGCCAACCACGACGTCACCAGGACCGTCACCCGCTACGGACGCCGCGACACCGGCTTCGCCTTCGCCGCCAAGGCCCACGGCATCCCCACGGACCTGGAGCTCGGCACCCGGCGCGCCCGCGCCGCCGCCCTGCTGACCCTGGCCCTGCCCGGTTCGGTCTACCTCTTCCAGGGCGAGGAACTGGGGCTGCCCGAGGTCGAGGACATCCCGGCCGAACTGCTCCAGGACCCGATGTACTTCCGCTCCGGCGGCACCGACCCGGGCCGTGACGGCTGCCGGGTGCCGCTGCCCTGGTCGGGGGAGGCACCGCCGTACGGCTTCGGGGGCGACCGTCCCTGGCTGCCGCAGCCGGCGGACTGGGCGCGCTACACCGCCGAGGCGCAGGAGACGGACCCCGGCTCCATGCTGAGCCTGTACCGGACGGCGCTGGAGCTCCGCCGCGCCGAACCCGGCCTCGGCGAGGGCCCGATGGACTGGCTCGACGGTCCCGGGGACGTGCTCGCCTTCCGTCGTGAGGGCGGCTTCGCCTGCGTGCTCAACCTGTCCGCGGACCACGTCGGGCTCCCCGCGCACCGACGGCTCCTGCTGGCCAGCGGCCCGCTCGCCGAGGACGGCCGGCTGCCCCAGGACACCTGTGTGTGGCTGCGCCTGGACGACCCGGCCTGATCCGGCGGGACGGAGGCGTACGCGTCCTGACACCGCGTACACCGAGGGGCGCGGCACCCGCACCGGGTGCCGCGCCCCTCATCGCTGTGGGCCCGCCGGTCACACCGGCCCGGCGACCACCGAGACCCGCTTGGTGAGGGCCACGCCCGAGCCGTCCCGGCGCGGGTCCTTCGGCGGGAGGTCGGCCGGCGCACCCGTCGAGGTGGCGGCGCGTGCGGGGGTGCCACCGGCCCAGGCGAGCAGCAGCATGTCCTCGCCCTTCAGGAAGCGCTGGCAGCGCACACCGCCGGTCGCCCGTCCCTTGCGCGGGTACTGGTCGAACGGCGTGAGCTTGGCCGTGCCCTCCTCGGCCCCGGCGAGCGTCTCCCGGGTCCCGGCGAGGGTGAACACCACGGCGTCGGCCGACGGGTCGACCGCGGTGAAGGAGATCACCTTCGCGCCGTCCGTCAGCTTGACGCCGGCCATACCGCCCGCCGGGCGGCCCTGCGGGCGCACCTGGCCCGCCGGGTAGCGCAGCAGCTGGGCGTCGTCGGTGATGAAGACCAGGTCCTCCTCACCGGTGCGCAGCTCGACGGCGCCGACGATGCGGTCGCCCTCCCTGAGCGCGATGACCTCCAGGTCGTCCTTGTTCGCCGGGTAGTCCGGCACGACGCGCTTGACCACGCCCTGCTCGGTGCCGAGTGCCAGGCCCGGGGAGGACTCGTCGAGCGTGGTCAGGCAGAGCACCTGCTCGTCCGGCTCCAGCGTCATGAACTCCGCGAGCGGCGCACCGCCCGCAAGGTTCGGCGCGCCGGAGGCCTCCGGCAGGATCGGCAGGTCGATGACGGCGATCCGCAGCAGGCGCCCGGTCGAGGTGACCAGGCCGACGTCGGCCCGTGCCGTCGTCGGGACGGCCGAGACGATCACGTCGTGCTTGACCCGCTTGCCGTCGCCCGGGGCCAGGGCCTCGCCGTTCGCCGTACGGGCCAGCAGCCCGGTCGAGGAGATCAGCACGCGGCACGGGTCGTCGGCGACCTCCAGCGGCACGGCCGCGACGGGCGTCACGCCCGGCTCCATCAGCAGGGTGCGGCGCTCGGTGGCGTACTTCTTGGCGACCGTCGCCAGCTCGGCGCTGACCAGCTTGCGCAGCTCGGCGTCGGACTCCAGGATCTGCGTCAGCTCCTCGATCTCCGCGGTCAGCCGGTCCCGCTCGGACTCCAGTTCAATCCGGTCGAAGCGGGTCAGCCGGCGCAGCGGGGTGTCGAGGATGTACTGGGTCTGGATCTCCGACAGCGTGAAGCGCTCGATGAGCCGCTCCTTGGCCTGGGCGGCGTTGTCGCTGGAGCGGATGATCGAGATGACCTCGTCGATGTCGACCAGGGCGACCAGCAGGCCCTCCACCAGGTGGAGACGGTCCCGGCGCTTGCCGCGGCGGAACTCGCTGCGCCGCCGGACGACCTCGAAACGGTGGTCGAGGTAGACCTCCAGCAGCTCCTTGAGGCCCAGCGTGAGCGGCTGGCCGTCGACCAGCGCCACGTTGTTGATGCCGAAGGACTCCTCCATGGGGGTCAGCTTGTAGAGCTGCTCCAGGACGGCCTCGGGGTGGAAGCCGTTCTTCACCTCGATGACCAGCCGCAGCCCGTGCTCGCGGTCGGTCAGGTCCTTGACGTCCGCGATGCCCTGCAGCTTCTTCGAGCCGACCAGGTCCTTGATCTTGGAGATGACCTTCTCCGGGCCGACCGTGAACGGCAGCTCGGTCACCACCAGGCCCTTGCGGCGGGCCGTGACGTCCTCCACGGACACCGTGGCGCGGATCTTGAAGGTGCCGCGGCCGGTCTCGTACGCGTCCCGGACGCCGTCCATGCCCACGATCCGGCCGCCGGTCGGCAGGTCCGGGCCGGGGACGTGGCGCATCAGCGTCTCGAGGTCCGCGTTCGGGTACCGGATCAGGTGGCGGGCGGCGGAGATGACCTCGCCGAGGTTGTGCGGCGGCATATTGGTGGCCATGCCGACCGCGATGCCGGAGGCGCCGTTGACCAGCAGGTTCGGGTAGGCGGCCGGCAGGGCCACCGGCTCCCGCTCCTGGCCGTCGTAGTTCGGCGTGAAGTCGACGGTGTCCTCGTCGATCGACTCGACCATCAGCGCCGCGGCGGGGGTGGTGCGGCACTCCGTGTAACGCATCGCGGCCGGAGGGTCGTCGTTGCCGAGCGAACCGAAGTTGCCGTGGCCGTCGACCAGCGGCACACGCATCGAGAACGGCTGGGCCATGCGCACCAGCGCGTCGTAGATCGAGGCGTCGCCGTGCGGGTGGAGCTTGCCCATCACCTCGCCGACGACGCGGGCGCACTTCACGAAGCCGCGCTCGGGGCGCAGCCCCATCTCGTTCATCTGGTACACGATCCGGCGGTGCACCGGCTTGAGCCCGTCGCGGGCGTCCGGGAGCGCGCGCGAGTAGATGACCGAGTAGGCGTACTCGAGGAAGGACCCCTGCATCTCGTCGACGACGTCGATGTCGAGGATGCGCTCCTCGAAATCGTCCGGCGGCGGGGTCTTCGTGGTGCGGCGGGCCATCAGGGCGCTGCTCCTTCGGCTGGACCTCATCGGATAAGGACACGGGACTGACGCGGACCATTGTGGACCGCCCCACCGACAGCCCGGACCACCCCCCCGGCTCATACGTGGCGGTGACGGGAACTTCGCGGGCCGTTTGTCCGCTGCCTAGAGTGGCAGGTCTCAGCACAAAACAACGAGTACGCGACCGGAAGGACAGCTTGCCCATGGGTCACACGGCCACGCCGGAGGCAGAACCCGGCGGCCTCACCGCGACCGAGCACCGCCTGGCCAACGGCCTGCGCGTCGTGCTCTCCGAGGACCACCTCACCCCGGTCGCCGCGGTCTGCCTCTGGTACGACGTCGGTTCCCGCCACGAGGTGAAGGGCCGTACCGGACTCGCCCACCTCTTCGAGCACTTGATGTTCCAGGGTTCCGCGAACGTCACGGGCAACGGCCACTTCGAACTGGTCCAGTCCGCCGGCGGCTCCCTCAACGGCACCACCAGCTTCGAGCGCACCAACTACTTCGAGACCATGCCGACCCACCAGTTGGAGCTCGCGCTCTGGCTCGAGGCCGACCGCATGGGCAGTCTGCTGTCCGCGCTGGACCTGCAGAGCCTGGACAACCAGCGCGACGTGGTCAAGAACGAGCGCCGCCAGCGGTACGACAACGTCCCCTACGGCACCGCCTTCGAGCGCCTGACGGCGATGGCGTACCCGGACGGCCACCCGTACCACCACACCCCCATCGGCTCGATGGCGGACCTCGACGCCGCCTCTCTGGAGGACGCCCGGGCCTTCTTCCGGACGTACTACGCGCCGAACAACGCCGTCCTCGCGGTCGTCGGCGACATCGACCCGGAACAGACCCTGGCCTGGATCGAGAAGTACTTCGGGACCATCCCGGCCCACGACGGCAAGCCGGCGCCCCGTGACGGTTCACTCCCCGGGGTGATGGGCGGGCAGCTCCGCGAGGTCGTCGAGGAGGACGTCCCCTCGCGCGCGCTGATGGCCGCCTACCGGCTGCCGCACGACGGCACCCGCGAGGCCGACGCCGCGGACCTGGCGCTGACCGTGCTCGGCGGCGGGGAGTCCTCGCGGCTGCACAACCGCCTGGTGCGCCGGGACCGCAGCGCCGTCGCTGCCGGCTTCGGCCTGCTGCGGCTGGCCGGGGCGCCGTCGCTCGGCTGGCTCGACGTGAAGACGTCCAGCGGCGTCGAGGTGCCCGCCGTCGAGGAGGCCGTCGACGAGGAACTGTCCCGCTTCGCCGAGGAGGGCCCGACCCCGGAGGAGATGGAGCGGGCCCAGGCCCAGCTCGAGCGCGAATGGCTGGACCGGCTCGCCACCGTCGGCGGCCGCGCCGACGAACTGTGCCGGTACGCCGTGCTGTTCGGCGACCCGCAGCTGGCCCTGACCGCAGTCAAGCGCATCCTGGACATCACCGCCGACGAGGTGCGCGCCGTCGCGGCGGCCACCCTGCGGCCCGACAACCGCGCCGCACTGGTCTACGAGCCCACCGGCTCGCCGGCCTCGGCCGGCGAGGACTCCGACGAGGACGAGGAGGGCGCGGACCAGTGACCGACGTCCACACCACCATGACGTTCCACCCCCAGCCGCGGCCGGGGCAGCCCAAGCCCTGGGACTTCCCGGCCCCCGAGCGGTCCACCCTGCCCAACGGGCTGACGGTGCTGCGCAGCCGGCGGCCCGGGCAGAAGGTCGTCGCCGTCGAGGTGCTGCTCGCGGCGCCGCTCGACGCCGAGCCCGAGGGCCTGGACGGCGTCGCCACGATGATGGCGCGGGCCCTGTCCGAGGGCACCGACAAGCACAGTGCCGAGGAGTTCGCCGCCGAGCTGGAGCGTTGCGGGGCCACCCTCGACGCCCACGCCGACCATGCCGGAGTCCGGGTCTCCCTGGAGGTCCCCGTCTCCCGGCTCGACAAGGGCCTCGGCCTGCTCGCCGACGCGCTGCGCGCCCCGGCGTTCCCGGACGGCGAGGTCGAGCGGCTGGTGCGCAACCGCCTCGACGAGATCCCGCACGAGCTGGCCAACCCCGCGCGGCGTGCCGCCATGGCGCTGTCCAAGGAGCTCTTCGCCGCCGACCTGCGCTGCTCCCGGCCGCGCCAGGGCACCGAGGAGACGGTCGCGCGCATCGACGCGGCCGCCGTCCGGGCCTTCTACGACACCCACGTACGGCCCTCCACCTCGACGGTCGTCGTGGTCGGCGACCTCGCCGGGATCGACCTGGAGGCGCTGCTGGAGAGCACGCTGGGGGAGTGGAGCGGCAAGCCCGCCGAGCGCCGCCCGCTGCCGGCGATCACCGCGGACGACACCGGACGCGTCGTGATCGTCGACCGGCCCGGGTCCGTCCAGACCCAGGTGCTCATCGGCCGTGCCGGCGCGGACCGCCACGATCCCGTCTGGGCCGCCCAGGTGCTCGGCACGTACTGCCTCGGCGGCACGCTGACCTCGCGCCTGGACCGCGTCCTGCGCGAGGAGAAGGGCTACACCTACGGCGTGCGGGCCTTCGGGCAGGTGCTGCTCTCCACTCCGGAGGGCACCGGCGTCTCCCTGCTCGGGATCAGCGGTTCCGTGGCGACCGACGTCACCGCGCCCGCGCTGGCCGACACCTGGCAGGTGCTGCGCACCCTGGCGGCGGAGGGGCTCACCGACGACGAGCGCGACGCCGCCGTACAGAACCTCGTGGGCGTCGCCCCGCTGCGCTACGAGACGGCCTCGGCGGTGGCCGGGACCTTCGCCGACCAGGTCGAGCAGTCCCTGCCGGACGACTTCCAGGCCAGGCTCTACGAGCGGCTGGCCGTCACCGGCACGATCGAGGCGACGGCCGCTGCCGTCAACGCCTTCCCCCTGGACCGGCTCGTGGTCGTCCTCGTCGGCGACGCCTCCGTCATCGCGGACCCGATCCGCGAGCTGGGCATCGGCCCGGTGGAGGTCGTCACAGGCGGCTGACCGGTACCGCCCACCGCGGCCCCGGGTGCCCTCGCGGCGCCCGGGGCCGCGGTGCGCCTGCGTCCGTGCAGCCGCCGAGGCGGGGGCCGCCGCCGGGTGGATCAGCAGGCCGCACGGAGGCCGTCCGCAGGCCGCGCCGGGGCCTTCCCGCAGGGGCGCGCACCGCCGGGGAGCTGCGGTGTCGCGGTATTGCGGACGGTTGCGACCGGTTGGCGGTGGGTGTGGCATCCCGCACATATTGCCGGATTTTTTTGGAGCCGGGAGCAACGCGCGGTTAGCGTCCTCGGGTTGCCCGGCGGAATCAGCCGCCACCCGCGGCACCGGAGCAACGATCGCCGAGTCCCCGTCGGGCGTGAGCCTGGGGAGCCGGGGACCCACCTGAGATGTCCCTGGGGTGAATCGGGCGGCGTGCCGCCGCCCGTAGGAGACCTTCCTGCTCCGAACCCGTCAGCTAACCCGGTAGGCGAGAAGGAAGGAAAGGATCTCCGCCTGCCCATGGCGTCGTTCTCCATACGCTCCACCCTGGCCGGAGCCGCCGCGCTGACCACCGTCACCACCGGCGCGTTCGTCGTGCCCGCCGCGGCCGCCGACGCCCGGACCGAGGGTTCCGCCTTCGCCCGCTGCGCCGCTGTCGCCGGGGACCTGGCCACGCACCTCGCCGACCAGGCGTCCGCCCAGCACCGGGCCGCCGTCATCGCCCGCAAGCACCACGCCGCCCACGTCGCGCGGGCCGAGCGCGCCGCGCGTGAGCGCGCCGCCGAGGAGGCCGCGGCCAAGGCCGCCAAGGCCAAGGCGGCCCGGGAGAGCGGTACCGCGCACGCGTCGCGCAGCGCCGCGGCCGGCCGCGCCACGCTCGGCGGCTGGGTGCTGCCCGTCGCCGGCTCGATCGGCACGCCCTACCGCGCGACCAGCAGCCTGTGGTCCTCCGGCTACCACACAGGTGTGGACTTCGTGGCCTCCGTCGGCACCCCGGTGCACGCCGCCGGCGCGGGCACCGTCGTCGAGGCGGGCTGGGGCGGCTCGTACGGCAACAACATCGTGATCCGCCACGCGGACGGCATGTACACCCAGTACGGCCACCTGTCCTCCCTGGGCGTGTCCGTGGGCCAGACCGTCTCCGCGGGTCAGCAGATCGGCCTGTCGGGCGCCACCGGCAACGTGACCGGGCCGCATCTGCACTTCGAGGCCCGTACGGCCCCGTCCTACGGCAGCGACGTGGACCCGCTGGGGTACCTGCGCTCCAAGGGCGTCCGCATCTGAGCCCGCATCCGAGCCATTTCCCTCCCCCCACACGAAGGCCCCGGTTCCCCCGCCGGGGCCTTCGGCATGCCGGCGCTTCCCGGCCGCGGGTGTGTCCAAAAATGCTCCATGAATTCAGGGCGGCCGTCGGAATCGGAGCCGTGCTGGAATAGAGTCGCGCCAGAAACGCCGGCTCCTCCGTTGCACGGGGATGAAAGGGTGGCCGTCGGCGCGCACCGAAAGGAACCTGCGATGTGGGGTCGGACGTGAACGGGACCGGCGGCGCGGGCCGGCGGATTTCGGCCCGGGCGGTGTGCGCGGCGATCCGCGACGACATCGTCAGCGGGTTCTTCGCGCCGGGGAGCCGGCTGACCGAGGAGCAGCTGGCCAAGCGCTACGGGGTGTCGCGGGTCCCGGTGCGCGAGGCGCTGCGCACCCTGGAGTCCGAGGGCTTCGTGCAGACCCGCCGGCACGCCGGGGCGTCCGTCGCGGAGCCCACCGAGCAGGAGGCCGCCGACCTGCTGGACATCCGGGCCCTGCTGGAGCCGCTGGGCGCCGCGCGGGCGGCGCAGCGGCGTACCGAGGCCCATGTGAAGGTGCTGCGCGGGCTCGTCCGGCTGGGCCAGGAGCGTTCCCTGCGCCGCCAGTTGTCGGACCTGCCCGCGCTGGACGGCTGGTTCCACGAGACGCTGGCCCAGGCCTCCGGCAGTCCGACCCTGGTGGCGCAGCTGACGCAGCTGCGGCACAAGATCGCCTGGGTGTACGCGGTGGACACCCCGGGGCGGGCCGTGGAGTCCTGGGAGGAGCACGGCGCGGTCGTGGACGCGGTGGCGCGCGGTGACGCGGAGCGGGCGCGGCGGCTGATGGCGGCCCATGTGGAGCGGGCGACGGCGGTGCACCGGCTGCGCCGACCGGAGAGCACGGGGCGCGGCGCCGCGGCGCGGTGAGGAAACGGAAACACGCCGTACACAATTCGAGTGGCCGGGCGCAACAAAAGGGCCGTATACAAAGTGGGGAATTGTGTGCGGAGGTATTTCCGCGCTTCATCGCGCTGCGCGCTGCCCGGAAATGGTGTGGAAATGGGGAAGGGACGGGCCCGCGAAATCCGGCCGGATTTCGTTTCGGGCCCGCCCCTTTTGCCGTAGGGCGGTTGTGCGCGGCGTCAGACGGTCTCGGGGAGCTCGTCCAGCCCCTCGGAGACGAGCTTGGCCAGGCTGTCCAGAGCGGCGTCCACACCGTCGGCGTCGGAAGCGAGCACGACCTCCTCGCCGCCGGCCACGCCCAGGCTCAGCACGGCGAGCATCGAGGCGGCGTTGACGGGGGCGCCGTCCACCTTGGCGATGGTGACGGGGACGCCCAAGGCGGTGGCGGCGCGGACGAAGATCGAAGCGGGACGTGCGTGCAGGCCCTCGGCCCAGCCGATGGTGACGCGGCGCTCAGCCATGGTGTTGCCCTTCGGGTCGTTCCTAAGAGGTCTAGACCAGTCTGCCATGCCTCGGACACCGGTCCGTCCCCACATCGTCGCACCGGTCCCGCGGCGGCCGGGTGCCCGTACGCTTGGGCCATGACGACGCCGTCCGACGCAAAGCGTGACTACCCGGTCCACTGGGAGGCGGACGTGGTCCTGCGCGACGGGGGGATCGCCCATGTCCGGCCCATCGCGCCGGACGACGCGGGACGGCTGGTGAGTTTCTACGAGAAGGTCTCCGACGAGTCCAAGTACTACCGCTTCTTCGCGCCCTACCCCCGGCTCTCCGACCGGGACGTGCACCGCTTCACCCACCACGACTACCACGACCGCGTCGGCCTGGCGGCCCTGGTCGGCGGCGAGTTCATCGCGACCGTGCGCTACGACCGCACCGACGACGGCGAGGCCGAGGTCGCCTTCCTCGTCCAGGACGCGCACCAGGGCCGCGGCGTGGCCTCCGCCCTGATGGAGCACATCGCCGCCGTGGCGCAGGAGCGGGGCATCCGCCGCTTCATCGCCGAGGTGCTGCCCGCCAACCGCAAGATGATCAAGGTCTTCACCGACGCGGGCTACACCCAGCAGCGCAGCTTCACCGACGGCGTAGTCCGGCTCGAGTTCGACCTGGAGCCCACCGAGCAGTCCCTCGCCGTCATGCGCGCCCGCGAGCAGCGCGCCGAGGCCCGCTCCGTGCAGCGGCTGCTCGCCCCCGCCTCGGTGGCCGTCATCGGCGCCGGCCGCCGGCCGGGCGGCGTCGGCCGCGGGGTGCTCCGGAACATCGTCGCGGGCGGCTACACCGGCCGCGTCCACGCCGTGAACCGCTCCTTCCCCGAGGACCTGCGCACCCTCGAACCCGAAGGCGTCCCCGCCCACCGCTCCGTCGCCGAGATCCCCGACACCGTCGACCTCGCCGTGATCGCCGTGCCCGCCGACGACGTCGCCGAGGCCGTCGACGCATGCGGCCGGCACGGTGTCCTCGGCCTGCTGGTGATCTCCTCCGGCTACGCGGAGTCCGGCGCCGAGGGCCGCCGCAGGCAGCGCGCCCTGGTACGGCAGGCCCTCACGTACGGCATGCGCGTCATCGGCCCCAACGCGTTCGGCATCCTCAACTCCGCGGACGACGTCCGGCTCAACGCCTCCCTGTCGCCCGAGACCCCTGACGCCGGACGGCTCGGGCTGTTCACCCAGTCCGGAGCCATCGGCATCGCCCTGCTGTCCGGACTGCGGCGGCGCGGCGCCGGGCTGTCCTCCTTCGTCTCCGCGGGCAACCGGGCGGACGTCTCGGGCAACGACATCCTGCAGTTCTGGTACGACGACCCGGCCACCGACGTCGCCCTGCTCTACCTCGAAACCCTGGGCAACCCGCGGAAGTTCTACCGCCTGGCCCGGCGCACCGCCGCCGTCAAGCCGGTCGTCGCGGTCAAGGGCGCCCGGCACTCGGCGGCCGCCCCGCCCGGACACGCGGTACCCCCCGCCCGCATCCCCGACAGCACCGTCTCCGCCCTGCTGCAGCAGGCCGGCGTCATCCGCACCGACACCGTCACCGAGCTCCTCGACACCGGACTGCTGCTGTCGTGCCGGCCGCTGCCCGCGGGACCGCGCGTCGCGATCCTCGGCAACTCCGAGTCCCTCGGGCTGCTCACCTACGACGCCTGCCTCACCGCGGGGCTGGAACCCGGCCTCCCGCTCGACCTCACCACCGCCGCCGGCCCGGAGGACTTCCGGGCCGCCCTCGCCACGGCCCTCGCCGACCCGGCCCACGACGCCGTCGTGGTCACGGCCATCCCGCGCGTGGGCTCGGAAGTCGACGAGGCCCCCGCGAGCAGCGACGACCCCGCGCTGGCCGAAGCCCTCCACGCCGGCGCGGACGAGGCCGGATCCGGCAAGCCCGTCGTGGTCGTCCACACCGCCCTGGAGGCCATGGCCACCCGCCTCGCGGCCGTCCGCATCCCCGCCTACGGCGCCGCCGATCGCGCCGTGAAGGCACTGGCCCGCGCCGCCGCCTACGCCCGGTGGCGCAGGGACGCCCAGGTGCCGGGCAGGGTGCCGGAATTCGAGGACGTCGACGAGGCGGGCGCCTGCCAGGACGTCACCCGGCTGCTCGACGAGGCGGGGGAGCCCGCCGTCGTCACCCACGGCGTCACCCTCGACGACCCGGCGGCCGCCGACCTGCTGGCCCGCTACGGCATCACGGTGCGCCCCGCGCTGCCGGCCCCCGGGGTCGACGCGGCCCTGGAGGCCGCCCGCCGGCTCGGCTACCCAGTCGCCCTCAAGACCACCGCACCGCATCTGCGCCACCGCGCCGACCTCGGCGGCGTACGCCTGGACATCGCCGACCCCGACGACCTCAGCCGCGCCTTCGGGGAGCTGACCGCCCGGCTGGGCAAGCCCGAGGAGCTGCACCTGGTCGTGCAGGCGATGGCACCGCGCGGGGTCGACACGGTCGTACGCGCCACCGTCGACCCGGCCGCGGGCGCCGTGCTCTCCTTCGGCATCGCCGGCGCCCCCTCCGAACTGCTCGACGACATGGCGCACCGGCTGGTCCCGGCCACCGACCGGGACGTCGCCCAGCTGGTCCGCTCCATCAAGGCGGCCCCGCTGCTGTTCGGCTGGCGCGGCGCGGAGCCGGTGGACACCGGCGCCCTGGAGGAGCTGCTGCTGCGGGTGTCGCTGCTGGTCGACGACCTGCCCGAGGTGGTCTCCGTCGACCTCGAACCGGTGGTCGTATCCGCCGCCGGCCTCACCGTGCTCGGCGCCTCCGTGCGCCTCGCGCGGCCCCCGGCCCGCACGGACCTCGGGCCTCGGGCACTGTCGTCCTTCTGAACACATGCTCCGCACTAGGATGGTCGCCATGGCGAAGACCGGTACGACGACCCAGGGGCTGCGCGCGGCGATCGAGCGCAGCGGCTACTACCCCGCCCTCGTGGCCGAGGCCGTGGAGGCCTCCGTCGGTGGGGAGCCGGTCGCGTCGTACCTGGTCCACCAGGAGACCACCTTCGACGCCAACGAGGTCCGCCGGCACGTCACCGTCCTGGTCCTGACCGGCACCCGCTTCATCGTCAGCCACACCGACGAGCAGAGCGCCGACGACACCTCCCCGAGCCCCTACGCCACCACCTCCACCGAGTCCGTCAAGCTCGAGCGGATCTCGTCGGTCGTGATGAGCCGGGTGGTCGCCAACCCCGAGTCGTACACCCCGGGCACCCTGCCCCGGGAGGTCGTGCTGACCATCGGCTGGGGCGCGGTCAGCCGCATCGACCTGGAGCCCGCCGCGTGCGGCGACCCCAACTGCGACGCCGACCACGGCTACACCGGCTCCTCCAGTGCCGACGACCTCAGCCTGCGGGTCAGCGAGGCGGGCGACGGCCCCGAGACCGTCCGCCAGGCCCTCGCCTTCGCGCAGGCGCTCTCCGAGGCGACCGCGGGCGCGGCCTCCTGATGGTCCATCCCGCCCCGTCCTACGAACCGCTCGATCCGTACGCCGCGCCCGCCCCCCGCTACGGCACCGGCGCGCTGAGCGACCTGCTGCCCGCGGTCGCCGCGGGGCTCGGCATCGCCGGCGTCCCGCCGACGGCGCTCGACCTCGCCCCGGCCGACCGGGTCTGCGTGTTCCTCGTCGACGGCATGGGCTGGGAGCTGATCCGCCGGCACCCCGACGAGGCGCCGTTCCTCACCTCCCTGATGGCCGGCTCGGCCACCGGCGGCGGCCGGCCGATCACCGCGGGCTTCCCCTCCACCACCGCGACCTCGCTCGCCTCGGTCGGCACCGGGCTGCCGCCCGGCGTGCACGGCCTGGCCGGCTACACCGTGCTGAACCCGGACACCGGCGAGCTGATGAACCAGCTGCGCTGGCAGCCGTGGACCTCCCCGACCGACTGGCAGCCGTATCCCACCGTCTTCCGGCTCGCCCAGGAGGCCGGGATCGAGACCTGCCAGGTCACCTCGCCCACCTTCCAGCACACCCCGCTGACCAAGATCGCCCTCAGCGGCGGCACCTTCCTCGGGCGGCTCACCGGCGAGGAGCGCATGGACCTCACCGCCGAGCGGCTCGCCGCGTCCGACCGCGCGCTGGTCTACACGTACTACAGCGAGCTGGACTCCATGGGCCACCGGCACGGTGTCGACTCCGACGCCTGGCGCGGCCAGCTGATGATGGCCGACCGGCTCGCCCAGCGGCTCGCCGAACAGCTCCCGCCGCGCAGCGCGCTCTACGTCACCGCCGACCACGGCATGATCGACATCCCCTTCGACCCGGAGTCCCGGATCGACTTCGACGAGGACTGGGAGCTGCGTGCCGGCGTCGCCGTCCTCGGCGGCGAGGCCCGGGCCCGCCACGTCTACGCCGTGCCGGGCGCCGCAGCCGACGTCTACGCGGTGTGGAGCGAGGTGCTCGGTGAGCAGATGTGGGTGGCCTCCCGCGAAGAGGCGATCGCCGCGGGCTGGTTCGGCCCCGTCGTGGAGGACCGGGTGCGCGGCCGCATCGGCGATGTCGTCGCCGTCGCCCGGGACGACATCGCGATCGTCGCCACGCGCACCGAGCCGGGGGAGTCCACCATGGTCGGCCTGCACGGCTCGATGACCCCCGTCGAGCAGCTGGTGCCGCTGCTCGAAGTCCGCACCTGACGCACCGCTGCCACCTCCCCCACCGCACCGCCCTCCGCCCCGCCCCGAAAGGCCGCCGCCTCCTCATGCCTGAGCTCGTGTTCTTCTCCGGAACGATGGACTGCGGGAAGAGCACCCTCGCCCTGCAGATCGAGCACAACCGCTCGGCACGCGGCCTGGAGGGCCTGATCTTCACCCGCAACGACCGGGCCGGAGAGGGCGTCCTGTCCTCCCGGCTCGGCCTGGAGACCAAGGCCGTCGAGGCCGCCGACGACTTCGACTTCTACGGCTACCTCGTCACACACCTGTCGGGCGGCGCCCGCGCCGACTACGTCATCGTCGACGAGGCCCAGTTCTTCACGCCCGACCAGATCGACCAGCTCGCGCGCATCGTCGACGACCTGCGGCTGGACGTCTTCGCCTTCGGGATCACCACCGACTTCCGCACCAGGCTCTTCCCCGGCTCCCGGCGGCTGGTGGAGATGGCCGACCGGATAGAGGTGCTCCAGGTCGAGGCCCTGTGCTGGTGCGGTGCCCGGGCCACGCACAACGCCCGTACGGTGGACGGGAAGATGGTCGTCGAGGGCGAGCAGGTCGTCGTCGGCGACGTCAACCGTCCCGGCACGGCGATCGGCTACGAGGTGCTCTGCCGCCGCCACCACATCCGGCGGATGACCGCGGCCGCGGCCCGTGCGGCGGCTATCTCGCCGGACGTCCTGCCGGTCGACTGACCGCCGTTACTGCGTGCCGCCGACCGGCTGCGGTCGGGAGTGGATCACGGTGAAGACGGCGCCCTCGGGGTCCGCCACGGTCGCCAGCCGGCCGTACTCGGACTCGCGCGGCGTGCGGATGACGCTGCCGCCCAGCTCCAGCACCTGGCGGGCGGCGGCGTCGGTGTCGGAGACCTCGAAGTACGTCATCCAGTGCGCCCCGCGGTCGCGCGGCAGGGCCCGGCCGACGCCGTGGATGCCGCCGACCGGGCGGCCGGCGAGGTGGAGCGTGACGTAGTCGATGTCGGTGGAGACGACGGCTTCGGCCTCCAGCCCGAAGACCACCGAGTAGAACGTGCCGACCAGCGAGGTGTCGCGGGTGATCAGCTCGTTCCACACGGGCGCGCCCGGCTCGCCGCAGACCTCGGTCCCGCGGTGGTGCCGGGCCTGCCACACCCCGAACACCGCCCCCATCGGGTCCGAGGCGACGGCCAGCCGTCCCGCGTCGTCCGCGTCCAGGGGGCCGACGCCCACCGTGCCGCCGCAGATCCGGATCAGCTCGGCGGTCTTGTCGGCGTCGTCGGCGGCGAAGTAGGTCGTCCAGGCGATCGGCAGGTGCCGGTCGCCGGGCAGCTCGCCGATGCCCGCCACGCTCTTGCCGCCCAGCGTGGCGCGTACGTACGGGCCCAGCGCATGCGGACCGGGGTGGAACTCCCAGCCGAACAGTTGGCTGTAGAACTCCTGCGTGGCCTCGACGCTGTGAGCCAGCAGGCTGACCCAGCACGGGGTGCCGTGCGGGTGGCGGTTCCCTACCTCGGTCATCAATTCTCTCCTGGGGAGCAGCGCTCGGGCTTGCAGGGGAAGTGCCACAGCGATGCTCGCACCACCGGGTGTGCCGTGGACCGGGGGCCGCGCCGCAGATTTTCCGTGCCGGGTGACCACAATGGGCTTATGCATCCTGTCATTACCGTAACCGAATTGGCCGCATTGCCGAAGGGCGTCCCCGGAGGCGCCGCACTTCTGGACGTGCGCTGGCAACTGGGCGGTCCGCCCGGCCGACCCGTCTACGAGGCCGGCCACCTGCCCGGCGCGCACTACGTCGACCTGGACACCGAACTCGCCGGGCCGCCCGGGGCGGAGGGGCGCCATCCCCTCCCGGACCTCGCGGTGTTCACCGCCGCCATGCGCCGCGCGGGCGTCGGCCCGGACCGCGAGGTGGTGGTCTACGACGGCGGTCTCGGCTGGGGCGCGGCGCGCGCGTGGTGGCTGCTGCGGTGGGCCGGGCACGAGCGGGTGCGTGTCCTGGACGGCGGGCTGGCCGCGTGGACGGCGGCGGGGCTGCCCCTCGCCACGGACGTCCCCGCCGACGAGGAGGGCGAGTTCACCGCCGCTCCGGGCGCGCTCGGCGTGCTCACCGCCGACGAGGCGGCGGCGCTGGCCCGCCGCGGTGTCCTCCTGGACGCCCGGGCCGCGGAGCGCTACCGGGGCGACACCGAGCCCATCGACCCGGTCGCCGGTCACATCCCCGGCGCGGTCAACGCCCCGACCACGGAGAACGTCGTCCCGGAGACCGGCCTCCTCCTCGCCGCCGACGAACTGGCGGAGCGCTTCGGCAAGGCCGGCGCCACGCCCGGGACCGAGGTCGGCGTCTACTGCGGCTCCGGCGTCTCGGGCGCCCACGAGGTGCTGGCACTGGCGGTCGCCGGTATTCCCGCGGCGCTCTACGTCGGCTCCTGGAGCGAGTGGTCCGCGGCGGGCCGCGACGTGGCGACCGGGCCGCAACCGGGCTGACGCGGCGCCGGCTCCCGGAGCCCGGCCCACGCGGAGGACCGCACGGGGGAGGACACCGGGGCACCCCTGAGGGGCTGTGCCCCGGTCAGTCCTGCTTCTTGCGCCGGCTCCCGAAGACGATCTCGTCCCAGCTCGGCACCGTCGCCCGCCGTCCCGGGCGGACCCCGTCCGCCTCGGCCTGGCGGTCGGTGGACCCGACCAGCCGGTCGCGGTGGGCGCCGACCGAACGCGGCATCAGGACGTCGGCGTACGCGGAGCCCGCGCCGGCGCTCGCGGCGGGCGGTGCCTCCTCCTCCGCCACGGGCACTTCGGGACCGTCCTCGGTGACCGCTGCCGCGGCAGGCGTGTCGGGCGTGGTGGAGGGCGGCCCCGCCTGGGCCGGCACCACCATGTCGCCGCGGAAGCTGGGGACCGCCTCCAATAGGCTGGTCAGGGAGTCGCGCTCCTCCTCCGCCCGCTCCTCGGCCGTGCGTTCCGCCCGCTCGGCGCGGTCGGGCCGCTCCAGCGCCCGGTCGCGCGGGAGCCGGGCGATCCGGGGCACAAAGGGGTAGCTCGGCTCCTGCGCCGCCTCCTGGGTCGTCTCCCCGATGAGCGCGCGCGCCTCGTCGTCCACGGCCTGGACCAGGCGGCGCGGCGGGTCGTACGTCCAGCTCGCCGAATGCGGCTCACCGGCCACGCGGTAGACGAGGAGGACCTCCCAGGTGCCGTCGTCGCGGCGCCAGGAGTCCCACAGGACGGTGTCCTTCTCGGCGCCGCGCAGCAGCAGGCGCTCGGCGACCGCCTCACCGAGCTGCGGGCCGGTGCTCTCGCCCTGGCGCCGCACCGCGGTCTTGCGGGCCCGCTCGGCCATGAAGGCACGCTCCGCCAGCACGGGGCCCTCGAAACGCCGGACGCGCTCCACCGGGATCCCGGCGAGCTGCGCGACCTCCTCCGCGGTGGCACCGGCTCGTATCCGCGCCTGGATGTCGCGCGGGCGCAGATGGCTCTCGACCTCGATCTCGATCTGGCCCAGCCGCGCGCGGTCGTTGCGGATGGCGGCACGCAGGCGTTCGTCGATCGGAAGCGTGTACTCGGTGCTGTCGGCAGCCTTGAGAACCAGTCGTGTGCCGTCGTTGCTGACAGCCACGACACGCAGTTCGGGCACGGTTACCTCCCGGGTGGTGCCTGCCGACGTCACGTGCGTCGCTGCTCCCGATGGACGAGTGTGACCTGCCCGGGTGCAGCCTGCCACAACCTTGCTGAGTTTCCCGGCGTGTCGGGCATGTGCCGTGACACGCCGTTATGGCACGGTTACCTATTCGCAACGCTGAGTGACCAAACGCGCCACTCGGCGTCAAGTGTCTCCGGTTCGATCGACGGCACCCCGGGACGAGTGCGCCGTCTCCCCCCCGGAGCCAGGATTTGTCACAGTACTCCATTTGGGCCACGTCGGTGGGGCGCCGCGCCGTCGAACTTCGCGCGCGCCAAGGGAGTTGGGGCAGGATCTTCACAAAAACCCCACAAGTGGAACTATTCCCCGAGCACCCGCCGCAGGTAGTCGTTCCGGAACAGCCGGTCCGGGTCGAGCCGGTCGCGCAGGGCGGTGAACTCCGCGAAGCGGGGGTAGGCCTTGGCGAGGTAGTCGGCGTCCCGGGTGTGGATCTTGCCCCAGTGGGGGCGGCCCTGATGGGCGGTCATGATCTGTTCGACCGCGGTGAAGTACTCCTGGTACCGGCTGCCCCGGTACATGTGCACCGCGACGTAGGCGGTGTCCCGGCCCGAGGCCGTCGACAGCGCGATGTCGTCCGCCGGGGCGATCCGCACCTCCACGGGGAAGCTGATCCTGAACTCCGACGACTCGACCATGGACTTCAGTTCGCGCAGCACCCCCACCGCGGCCTCGCGCGGCACCGCGTACTCCATCTCCACGAAACGCACACGGCGTGGGTGGGTGAACACCCTGTACGGGATGTCGGTGTAGGTGCGGGCCGACAGCGCCCGGCTGGAGACCTGGGCGATGCCCGGGATGAGGGAGGGCGCCGCCCGGCCCACGGAGCAGGCCGCCTGGAAGACCCCGTTGGACAGGAGCTCGTCGTCGATCCATCCCCGCAGCCCTGGGACCGGGGCGGCGGGACCCTGGCTGCGGTTGTTCCGTTTGGTGTTGCAGCCGTCGGTGTGCGGGAACCAGTAGAACTCGAAGTGCTCGTTCTCCTCGACCAGTTGGTCGAACTCCGCGACCACCCGGTCGAAACGCATGGGCTCCTCGCGGGCGGTGAGCAGGAAGAGCGGCTCCACCGCGAAGGTGATCGCGCCGACCACGCCGAGCGCGCCCAGCCCGATCCGGGCGGCGGCGAAGACCTCGGCGTTCTCCTGCGCCGAGCAGGTGAGCACCGACCCGTCGGCGAGCACGAGTTCCAGCGCCTTGATCTGGGCGGCTATGGAGCCCGAGTCGCGGCCCGTGCCGTGGGTACCGGTGCTGGTCGCACCGGCCACGGTCTGCTCCATGATGTCGCCCATGTTCGTGAGGGACAGGCCCTCGGCGGCGAGCATCGCGTTGAGGTGCTTGAGCTGGACTCCCGCCTCCACCGTGATCGTGCCGGCCTCGCGGTCGATGCCCCGCACGGCGGTCATCCGCTCGGGCCGGATCAGGACGCCCGAGGTCGCCGCCGTCGAGGTGAAGGAGTGCCCGGTGCCCACGGCCTTGGCCGGGAGGCCGTCCGCCGCCGCCTTGCGGACCACGGCCGCCAGTTCGTCCGTCGAGGCGGGCGACTCGGTCCGCGCGGGCAGGGCCCGTACGTTGCCCGCCCAGTTACGCCATGTGGCCTTCCCGGCGGTCCTGCTCGTCGTAGCCATGCGCACGCGTCCCCTCCAAGTCCGGCGCCGGCTCCAGCCGGCGGTACCCCAGGAACGCCGCCACCACGGCGAGCGCCGCGGCGGAGGCGGGCACCACGAACGCGGCCCGGGCCCCCGCCGCGTCGATGACCCACCCGGCCAGAGAGGCGCCGAGCGCCACACCGACCGCGAGACCCGTGCTCGTCCAGGTCATGCCCTCGGTCAGCTTCGCGCGCGGTACCAACTGCTCGACGAGCGCCATGGTGGTGACCATCGTCGGTGCGATGGACAGGCCCGCGACGAACAGCGCCACGGCCAGGAACGGCAAGTTCCCGACCAGTAGTGGCGGGATCATACTCACGCCCATGGCCGCCACGCCCAGCAGGAAGCGGCGGGAGGCCGTTCCCCTCGGCTTCATCAGGCCGAAAAGCACCCCCGCGAGGCAGGATCCCGCCGCGTACACCGCCAGCACCACGCTCGCCGCGGCCTTGTGGCCCTGCTCCTCGGCGAAGGCCACGGTGTTCACGTCCACGGCTCCGAAGATCGCCCCGGTCGCGACGAAGGTCAGCACCAGCACCTGCAGCCCGCGGGAGCGCAGCGCGGACCCCGGGGTGTGCTGCTCGCGCGGGTGCGGCGGCGGCTCGGTGGCGCGCTGCGCGGTCAGCAGCACCACCCCGGCCGCCAGGAAGAGCACCGCCAGCAGCGGCCCCGCCTCCGGGAACCAGATCGTGCACAGCCCGATCGACAGGATCGGGCCCACGATGAAGCAGACCTCGTCGACGACGGACTCGAAGGAGTAGGCGGTGTGCAGGAGCGCGGGCGACCCCCGGTGGATCATCGTCCAGCGCGCCCGCACCATGGCGCCCAGGCTCGGAGTCGCCCCCGCCAGCGCGACGCACGCGAAGAGCGTCCAGTCCGGGGCGCCGGTCCGTACGCACACCAGCAGGCCGGCCACCGCCAGCACCGTGATCCCGGCGGCCGGGCGCAGCACCCTGCGCTGGCCGTACCGGTCGACCAGTCGGGAGACCTGCGGGCCCAGCGCCGCCGCGGCCAGCGCCAGGGTGGCCGCGAGCCCGCCCGCGATCCCGTAGCGGCCGGTGACCTGGGACATCATCGTCACGATGCCGATGCCGAGCATGGACAGCGGCATCCGGCCGATGAAACCCGCCGCCGAGAAACCCCTGGTCCCCGGGGTGGAGAAGATCGCGCGATAGGGACTGGACACAGGCGCTCCACGGCTTCGTCGCCGACGTCTCAAGGGGCTGAAGTAAGGAATGTGACTGCGTCACACAGCTTACAAAGGGAGCGCAAGCGATTTTCGCCGGTTCCTCGGCCGTCACCGCCGGGTGGCAGGATCGGAACATGTCCGATCACACCGAGGCCGGCACCGCCGCTCCGTACGACGCACTGCTCCTGCTGTCCTTCGGGGGGCCCGAGGGGCCCGACGACGTCGTCCCCTTCCTGGAGAACGTCACGCGCGGCCGCGGCATCCCCCGTGAGCGCCTGAAGGAGGTGGGGCAGCACTACTTCCTCTTCGGCGGGGTCAGCCCCATCAACGCGCAGAACCGGGAACTGCTGGAGGCGCTGCGCAAGGACTTCGCCGAGCACGGCCTCGATCTGCCCGTCTACTGGGGCAACCGCAACTGGGCGCCCCACCTGACGGACACCCTCCGCGAGCTGACCGAGGACGGCCACCGCCGCGTGCTGGTCCTGGCCACCAGCGCGTACGCCTCCTACTCCGGCTGCCGGCAGTACCGCGAGAACCTCGCCGACTCCCTGGCCGCCCTGGAGGCCGAGGGCCGCACCGTCCCCCGCGTGGACAAGCTGCGGCACTACTTCAACCACCCCGGCTTCGTCCGGCCCATGGCCGACGCGGTGCTGACCGCGCTCGCCACGCTGCCCGAGGACGTCCGCGGCGGGGCGCACCTGGCGTTCACCACCCACTCGATCCCCACGGCGGCCGCCGACACCTCCGGCCGGCCCGAGGCGCACACCGAGGACGGAGCCGGCGGCGCGTACGTCGCCGAGCACCTGGACACCGCCCGGGTGATCGCCGACGCGGTGCGCGAGGCCACCGGCACCGACCGCCCGTGGAAGCTCGTCTACCAGTCCCGCAGCGGCGCCCCCCACATCCCGTGGCTGGAGCCCGACATCTGCGACCACCTGGAGGAGCTGCACGCCTCCGGCGTTCCCGCCGCCGTCATGGTGCCGATCGGCTTCGTCTCCGACCACATGGAGGTCAAGTACGACCTCGACACCGAGGCGACCGCCAAGGCCGCCGAACTCGGCCTGCCCGTCGCCCGCGTCGCCACCGTGGGCGCGGACCCGCGCTTCGCCGCAGCCGTCCGCGAGCTGGTGCTGGAGCGCGCCGCCACCGAGCGGGGCCTGGCCCCCGAGCGGTGCGCGCTGGGCGCGCTCGGGCCCAGCCACGACGTGTGCCCGGTGGGCTGCTGCCCGGCACGCAGCCCCCGCCCGGCAGCCGCGGGCGCCGAGTGACCGAGATACCCGAACGCACGAGGAGTGCCATGACCGACCACCTCAAGGACGAACTCCTGGCCGTGGCCCTCGAGGCCGCCCGCAGGGCGGGCGAGCTGCTGCGCGACGGCCGCCCGGCCGACCTCGGCGTGGCCGCCACCAAGAGCAGCCCGATCGACGTCGTCACCGAGATGGACATCGCCGCCGAGAAGCTGATCGCCTCCTTCATCACCGAGCGCCGCCCCGACGACGGGCTCCTGGGCGAGGAGGGCGCCAGCATCCCGGGCAGCAGCGGGGTGCGGTGGGTGATCGACCCGCTGGACGGCACCGTGAACTACCTCTACGGCCTGCCGTCGTGGGCCGTGAGCATCGCGGCCGAGCTGGACGGCGAGACGCTCGTCGGGGTCGTCGAGGCCCCGATGCGGGGCGAGAGCTACCGCGCGGTGCTGGGCCGGGGCGCGTGGGTCAACGAGCGGGAGGCGGCCGTCCGCCCGGCGCCGCCGCTGGACCAGGCGCTGATCGGCACCGGCTTCGGCTACCTGAAGGAGCGCCGCGAGGGGCAGGCGAGGGTGCTGCGCGAGCTGGTGCCGCAGGTGCGGGACATACGCCGCGGGGGATCCGCCGCCATCGACCTGTGCGACGTGGGCTGCGGCCGCCTCAACGCCTACTACGAGCGCGGCCTCAACCCCTGGGACTACACGGCGGGCGCCCTGTTCGCCCGTGAGGCCGGCGCCCTGACCGGGGGCCGGCCGGGAGTGCCGGAGTCCACGGAGCTCACCGTCGCGGCCCCGCAGGGGCTGTTCGAGCCCCTGCAGCGGCTGCTCGACGAACTCGGCGCCTGGCACGACTGAGGCCGTCAGCGCCGCCGCCACCGCCACCGACGCGAAGGCCCGTCGCCCGGTGCGGAACCGGCGGCGGGCACGCGAACGCCCCGGCACCTGTCCAGGTGTCCGGGGCGCGGCGTTCGGCTGTGCCGCCCTGGGCGATCTCAGGCGATCTTGGGCAGCACCTGGACGCCGTGCTCGGCGGCGAGGCGGCGAAGGTCGGCCAGTTCGGCCTCCTCGACCTCGGCCAGGAACTCGTCCCCGTCCTCGCGGGCGCGCAGAAGGTCGGATTCGGTGCTGTGTATGCGCTGCAGGATTCCAGTGGTGAATGCGTCCATCAGGTGGCGCCCCCTCGTCGTCGTGGGTTGACACAGGGATATTCCAGGTCGTGCGATGTGCGGGGTCGTTCACAGGTCTTGTCGGGGGACCCCTCGAACCGCACAGCGGCTACTGCCACGGGAGTTGCGGACGCCCTGCGGGCGTGATCGGGGGTGTGCAGTCGTCCTCCCCAGGCCCACCGGAGGGGAAACCTCCGGGACGCGAGGAATTCGGCGCCGAGTCCTCTTACCCCTGTTTTACGGCCGTCCGGTGCAGGATGGAGGGGCGTTCGGCCTGCACAGGCGGGCTGGGCGCGGCTCTTTGAGAAGTGCCTAGGGAAGGAACAGCGCCTTGCGCGTACTGGTCGTCGAGGACGAGCAACTGCTCGCCGATGCGGTAGCCACCGGACTGCGCCGTGAGGCCATGGCCGTCGACGTCGTCTACGACGGCGGTGCCGCCCTGGAGCGGATCGGGGTGAACGACTACGACGTCGTCGTCCTCGACCGCGACCTGCCGGTCGTCCACGGGGACGACGTGTGCCGCAAACTGGTGGAACTGGGCCTGCCGACCCGCGTGCTGATGCTGACCGCCGCCGGCGACGTCAGCGACCGCGTCGAGGGTCTGGAGCTGGGCGCCGACGATTACCTCCCCAAGCCCTTCGCCTTCACCGAGCTCACCGCGCGCGTACGGGCGCTCGGCCGCCGTACGACAGCGCCCTTGCCGCCCGTGCTGGAGCGCGCCGGGATCAAGCTCGACCCCAACCGCCGCGAGGTGACCAGGGAGGGCCGGCAGGTCCAGCTGGCCCCCAAGGAGTTCGCGGTGCTGGAGGTGCTGCTGCGCAGCGAGGGCGCCGTGGTGTCCGCGGAGCAGCTGCTGGAGAAGGCCTGGGACGAGAACACCGACCCCTTCACCAACGTCGTGCGGGTCACGGTCATGACCCTGCGCCGCAAGCTCGGGGAGCCCGCGGTGATCGTCACCGTCCCCGGCTCCGGATACCGGATCTGATCCGCCGTGCCCGCACCCTCGTCCTCGCCGACGACCCCGCCCGCGTCGCAGACCGTGCCGCCCAAGCCCACCTGGGACCCGAAGCCCTCCGCCCGGCCGATGCCGCTGCTGCGCCCCACGATCCGGATAAGGCTCACCCTGCTCTACGGCGGCATGTTCCTGATCGCCGGGGTGATACTGCTGTGGATCATCTACATGCTGGCGGCCCAGGCCATCCGCCAGGGCACCGAGGCGCAGTTCCACGTCGAGGCGGGCCGGCTCTCGCTCACCGGGCTGTGCCCCGAGCTGCCCACCGGCCCGACCAACCCGGACGCCTTCAACAAGGCCTACGTCCACTGCCTGGCCGTGCAGCGCGAGACCGCCCTGAACGTCCTGCTCAAGCGCTCGCTCTTCGCGCTCGTCGGCCTCGCCGTGCTCGCCTTCGCCTTCGGTTACCTCCTGGCCGGCCGTGTGCTGGCGCCGCTGGGCCGGATCACCCGCACCGCGCGCGGCGTGGCGAGCTCCGACCTGACCCAGCGGATCCACCTGACCGGCCCGGACGACGAGCTCAAGGAGCTGGCCGACACCTTCGACGACATGCTGGAGCGCCTGGAGCGGTCCTTCGACGCCCAGCGCCGCTTCGTCTCCAACGCCTCCCACGAGCTGAGAACGCCGCTGGCGATCACCCGCACGCTGCTGGAGGTCCAGCTCGCCGATCCGAACGCCTCCCCGGACATGCAGCAGCTGGGCAAGAACCTGCTCGTCACCAACACGCGCAGCGAGCAACTGGTGGAGGGCCTGCTGCTGCTCGCCCGCAGCGACAACGAGATCGTCGACCGCAAGCCGGTGGACCTCGCGGAGGCGGCCACGCAGGCGCTGGAGCAGACCCGCAGCGAGGCCGACGCCAAGGGCGTGGAGCTGCGTGCCGCGCTGGGCGAGGCCGTCGTGCAGGGCAACGGGGTGCTGCTGGAGCGCATCGCGCTGAACCTGGCGCAGAACGCCGTCCGGTACAACGTCGCGGAGGCGGGCTGGGTCGAGGTCACCACGGGCCTGGAGCCGGGGTCCGCCGTCCTGACGGTCACCAATACGGGGCCTGTCGTCCCCGCGTACGAGATCGACAACCTGTTCGAACCCTTCCGGCGGCTGGGGACCGAGCGCACGGGCAGCGACAAGGGTGCGGGCCTGGGGCTCTCCATCGCCAAGTCCGTCGCCCGGGCCCACGGCGGCACGATCTCCGCGGTCCCCCGCGAGGGAGGTGGCCTGGTCATGCGGGTTGTCATCCCCGTGTGACCTATCACACGACACCCCCGGAGGCGTGTTCGCTTTGCGCTGAATTTTGCGGTCTGCGCGCCTCCGGGGCATGCTGTGAGCGATCACACATACGATTCCGGCACCGTGTACTCTCCGTGATTGCGACCTCCGGGAAAAGAGCGGAAAAATCCATGTTTCCGCAGGTCATGATCACGGGAAGTACACGTGGAGGCGCGAGCAAGGTGCGACAAGCGGGCCGTTTCCGGTCATCACCGGCAGCGGGTGCGATCACCTCTTCGGGGGTGCGGTTGGGTGTCGATTGAGTAACGGCACTTGATGTAAGGCAAAATCTCCGCTTCGGGCCGGGCACAAGACCGGCCTCCCGTGCGTTACGTGCGCTGGAGACACCGCAGACACCCAGAGGGGGAGAGCGATACATGGCTACTGATTACGACACCCCACGCAAGACAGACGATGACGTCAACGAGGACAGCATCGAAGAACTGAAGGCCAGGCGGAACGACAAGTCGACTTCTACGGTCGACGTTGACGAGTTCGACCAGGCCGAGTCCCTCGAGCTGCCCGGAGCCGACCTCTCCAACGAGGAGCTGTCGGTCCGGGTCCTGCCCCGGCAGGCGGACGAGTTCACCTGCATGAGCTGCTTCCTCGTGCACCACCGCAGCCAGCTGGCGACGGAGAAGAACGGCAACCCGATCTGCCGCGACTGCGCGGCCTGACGGAGAGCCGGACCGTGGCGAGCGACGACGAGCGAGGCCACGAGGCCTCGCTCGCGGGCGCAACGGAGGGGCCGGCGGGCGAGCTCGTCCCGTCCCGTCCCCCCGGCCGTGCCGCACGGGCACGGGCACGCGCCAAGGCGGCGCTGAACACCTTCGTCGACGGGCTCGTCGAGACGGCCCCGAGGGTCCCCGTCAGGGACCTGGAGACGCTTCGCCGCCAGTTCCCCGGGCTCGGGCCCGAGGAGCTGGCCGACAAGCTGGTGGGCGCCGCGACGATGGGCACCGCGACGGTCGGCGCCGGCATCGGCGCCGCCGCCATGCTGCCCACCCCGCCGGCCATGCCGGCGGAGCTGGCCTCGGAGACCCTCGGGGTCGCCCTGGTCGAGTACAAGCTCATCGCCGAGCTGCACGAGGTCTACGGGCTGCGCGCCCCGGGCACGCTGCGGCAGCGGTCGGCGATGTACCTCGCCGAGTGGACGGAGCGGCGCGGCATCGACTTCTCCAAGCCGTCCACGCTGAACATCGCCCTCGGCGGCAGGATGAAGCGCGAGCTGCGCCAGCAGCTGATGAAGCGCACCATGCGCAACCTGCCGACGCTGACCCCGTTCATGGTCGGCGCGGCCGTCGGCGCCGTGATGAACCGGCGGGACACCAAGAAGCTCGCGGAGCAGATCCGCAAGGACCTGCGCGCCCGGCAGGTGCCCTGGGGGCTGCTGTCCGCCGAGGAGGAGCCCCCGCCCGCACTCGGGCCCGGCGGGTGACCGGCCAGGCCCCGGGCGCCCCCTGGCGGGGCGCCGGCCCGCTCAGACGCGTACGTCCCGCAGGGCCGCGGCGAGGCGCTCGGGCGAGCGCGTCGACAGGTACAGGTACGGCGTCGGGTCCTCCGGGTCGGTGACCTCGATCTTGAGCGCGGTCGGCACGTAGGCGCGCAGCAGCATGAAGGCGCGCGGATCGGCCTTGTACGACCGCCAGGCCAGGGCCTCGTCCCGGTCCAGCACCGTGGCCTCGCCGAGCGCCGCGACCGGGATCTTCGCGTCCCCGGCCACCAGCGAGCCGGCGACCACCCGCAGCCGCGGCGAACCGTACGCACTGACCAGGGCCGCTCCCGCGGCCGTGCCGCCCACCAGCCCGGCGAGCAGGGCCAGGGGCCCCAAGGGCAGCAGGATCAGCGCCAGCGAGACGCCCGCGCCGACGGCGAGGCCCCACCAGGAACGCGGCGCGGTCAGCCGCTCCTCATAGCTCATGACGGTCATGACACCAAGCTTGTCATGCGGCACCGTCAGCGCCCGCCCCGGGACCGCAGCCTGCTCAGCGCGTGCGCGGCCCGAGGGGGGCGCCGCAGCCCCGTGGCGACCTGCTTGGCCCAGTCGGTCGCGGCGGTCGGCAGGGCGGCGTCCAGGACGGCGGAGGACCGCGCGTCGGTGCCCACCAGGTAGCGGGGGAGCGGCCGGGGCGCCGTGAGCGCCTTCAGGACGGTACGCGCCACCGGCCGCGGCGAGGGCAGCTCCCGCTTGATCAACTCCTCGGCGGCCTCGTACTGGTGCCGGTAGGCCGAGTTGCGGCGCTGCGGCAGCCGGCTCGCGCCGCGCTGCCAGATGTCCGTGCCGTACGGGCCGGGCTCCACCAGCACGACCCTGACCCCGAACGGGGCCGCCTCCATCCGCAGCGCGTCCGTCATCGCCTCCAGGCCCTGCTTGCTGGCGCAGTACCAGCCGAGCAGCGGCATCGACACCCGCCCGGAGATCGACGAGATGTTGACGATCCGCCCCGCCCGCCGGGCCCGCATCGTCGGCAGCACCAGGCGGGCGATGCGCGCCGGGGCCACCAGATTGGTCTCCAGCTGCTGCCGCACCTGCTCGTCGTCGACGTCCTCGATCGCACCCGGCTGGGCGATCCCCGCGTTGTTCACCACCGCCCACGGGCCGCCGTCCGTCATCGTGGCGATCTCGGTGAACGCCCGGACGGAGGACGTGGCGTCCGCGACGTCCAGGAGCACGGTGCGCACCGATACGCCGGTGCGGTCCACCGCCTCCCGCAGCGCCTCCGCCTTCTCCTCGCTCCGTACCGTCCCGATGACGTCGAAGCCGGCGTGAGCCAGTTCGAGGGTGGTGGCGAGGCCGATCCCGCACCCGGCTCCTGTGACGACGACGGACCTGGGGGTCATGTGGTGCTCCAAGGGAAGGTGCTCCGGTGATGGGCGGGCCGCGGGGCCGGAAGGACAACGGCCGGGCGGCGGGAATCGATCCCGCAGGAGGGTAGGGTCTCCCGCGTGAGTGGAGCTACAACCGACGCCGGCCCGGACCGCCCGGGCCTGACACCGCCGCGCGACGCCGTCGCGCCGGAGCGGCACCCCGACGCCCCCGCTCCCGGCGAACCGCTGGGCGCGCACTACGACCACTGCTTCGGCTGTGGCGGGGCGCAGCCGCACGGCCTGCACCTGGAGGCCACGGCGGGTGAGGGCGTCAGCGTGACCGCCGAGTTCACGGTCCAGCCGGCCCACCAGGGCGCCCCGGGCCTGGCGCACGGCGGTGTGCTGGCGACGGCGCTCGACGAGACGCTCGGCTCCCTCGCCTGGCTGCTGCGCACCATCGCCGTGACCGGCCGCCTGGAGACCGACTTCGTGCAGCCCGTGCCGGTCGGAGCCATCCTCCACCTGGAGGCCCGCTGCACCGCTGTGGCCGGGCGCAAGATCTACTCCACCGCGGTCGGCCGGATCGGCGGCCCGGACGGCCCGGTCGCGGTCCGCGCGGACGCGCTGTTCATCGAGGTCAAGCTGGAGCACTTCACCGACAACGGCCGCCCCGAGGAGATCCGCGCCGCGATGTCCGACCCCGACCAGGTCAAGGTCGCGCGCGCCTTCGAGGTGAACCCGTGACCGGCGGTCCTCGCCCCCCGGTCGACGTCCTCATCCACCGTTTGCACGAGGACGTCCCGATTCCTTCGTACGGGCACCCGGGCGACGCCGGAGCCGACCTCGTCACCACCGAGACGGCCGAACTGGCCCCCGGCGAGCGCGCCGTACTGCCCACGGGGGTGTCGATCGCGCTGCCGGAGGGCTACGCGGCCTTCGTGCACCCGCGCTCGGGCCTCGCCGCGAGGTGCGGAGTGGCCCTCGTGAATGCCCCGGGAACGGTTGATGCCGGGTACCGTGGGGAGATCAAGGTGATCGTGGTCAACCTGGACCCGCGCGAGAGCGTACGGTTCGCAGCAGGTGACCGGATCGCCCAACTGGTCGTCCAGCAGGTCGAGCGGGTCCGCTTCCACGAGGTGGCGGAACTGCCCGGTTCGGCACGGGCGGCAGGGGGCTTCGGCTCCACGGGGGGTCATGCCGCGGTGGATGGCTCGCCGGTCGGTCCGTCCGGCAATGGATACGCATCGGTCATCGCTGACCGGGAAGGACAGTGACGTGTTCCGTCGTCGTCGCAAGGAGCGCGGAGACGCCCTCGACGAGCTCGCGGCCGAAGGCCCTGACGAGCTGGCCGAAGACGCCGAGGAGTCGGACGACTCCATGGAGTCCCGTCGGTACAACCTTCCGCCCGCCCCGAGGCCGGACGGCCCGTGGGACGTGAGTGAGGTCAGGGACCCGGCTGAGGGCAGGGTCGACCTGGGCGGCATCTTCGTGCCCGGTGTACAGGGCATGGAACTGCGCGTCGAGGTGGCCGGGGAGTCCATCGTCGCCGCGACCGTGGTGCTCCGGGAGAGCGCCGTCCAGCTGCAGGGCTTCGCCGCCCCCAAGTCGGAGGGCATCTGGGGCGAGGTCCGCGACGAGATCGCCTCCGGCATCACCAAGCAGGGCGGCATCGTCGACGAGGTCGAGGGTCCGCTGGGCTGGGAGCTGCGCGCCCAGGTGCCGGTGCAGCTGCCCAACGGCGCCAACGGCGTCCAGGTCGTGCGCTTCGTCGGCTGTGACGGCCCGCGCTGGTTCCTGCGGGGCGTCATCTCCGGGCAGGGCGCCGTCCAGCCCGAGACCGCCGGCCTGCTCGAGCAGATCTTCCGCGACACCGTCGTCGTCCGTGGCGAGTCGCCGATGGCCCCGCGCGACCCGATCGTGCTGAAGCTGCCCAACGATGCCCAGATGGTGCCCGAGGGCATCGCCCAGGACGAGGGCGGCCGCTTCTCCGACGGCATCGACCCGATGCGCCGCGGACCGGAGATCACCGAGGTGCACTGAAGCCGCGGGCCCAGCGCCCCGGCCGCCCGACGCCCGTGGGCCGACCTGTGAGAACAGGTCGGCCCACGGGCGTTTTCCCAGCTCACAGCCGGTGAACGTCAAAGGCCCGTCAAGGCGCCACCAGGGCCCGTATGGAAGCCGTCAACGGGGTCCGCGCACGGCGGGAACGGAGGTTCCCTGGCCTGGTCAACGTGTCGTCCAGAGCTGGGAGCACACGATGGCCGACCTCGTCTTCGTCGTCACCACGATCGCCGTCTTCGCGCTGGTCGCCCTCATCGCCAAGGGGGTGTCCAAGCTGTGAGCGCCGAGAACATCGCCGGCCTCGTCGTCGCCGCCGCCCTGCTGGTCTACCTGATCGCGGCGCTCGTCCGGCCCGAGAGGTTCTGAGGTCCGGACATGGGCCCCGTCACCGCTGACGTGCTCCAGGTCACCGCGCTCGTCGTGGCGCTGGCCCTGGTGTACCGCCCCTTCGGCGACTACATGGCCGCCGTCTACAGCTCCGACCGGCACCTGCGGGTCGAGCGGCTGGTCTACCGCTGCCTCGGCGCCGACCCGGACGCCCGGATGCGCTGGCCGTCCTACCTCAGGGCGGTACTGGCCTTCTCCCTCGTGGGCGTGCTGTTCCTGTACCTGTTCCTGCGGGTCCAGAACCACCTCCCGCTCTCGCTGGGCTTCGCCGCCATCCCGCCCGGCCAGGCGTTCAACACGGCGGCCTCGTTCGTGACCAACACGAACTGGCAGTCGTACATGGGCGAGAACGCCATGGGCCACGCCGCCCAGACCGCCGGCCTCGCCGTGCAGAACTTCGTCTCGGCGGCGGTCGGCATGGCCGTGGCCATGGCGCTCGTCCGCGGCTTCGTCCGCTCCCGCACCGGCGAGCTCGGCAACTTCTGGGCCGACATGGTCCGCGGCACCATCCGCATCCTGCTGCCCGTGGCGTTCGTCGCCGCGATCGTGCTGGTGGGCTTCGGGGCGATCCAGAACTTCGCCGGGTGGCACGAGATCACCACCCTCGCGGGCGGCCACCAGACGCTGACCGGCGGCGCGGTTGCGTCCCAGGAGGCCATCAAGGAGCTCGGCACCAACGGCGGCGGCTTCTACAACGCCAACTCCGCGCACCCCTTCGAGAACCCGGACGCCTTCACCAACCTCTTCGAGATCTTCCTGATCCTGGTGATCCCGTTCTCGCTGACCCGCACCTTCGGGAAGATGGCCGGCAACCTCCGGCAGGGCTACGCGATCCTCTCCGCGATGGGCCTGATCTGGATCGGCTTCGTGACGCTGATGACCTGGGTCGAGACCGCGCACCCCGGCTCGGCGAACCAGATCGCGGGCGCCGCCCTGGAGGGGAAGGAACAGCGTTTCGGTGTCGGCGCCTCGTCGTTGTTCGCGGTGAGCACCACCCTGACGTCGACCGGCGCGGTGGACTCCTTCCACTCCTCCTTCACCGGCCTCGGCGGAGGCATCGCCCTGCTGGGCATGATGCTGGGCGAGATCGCCCCGGGCGGCGTCGGTTCCGGTCTCTACGGCATCCTGATCATGGCGATCATCGCGGTGTTCATCGCCGGCCTGATGGTCGGCCGCACGCCGGAGTACCTGGGCAAGAAGATCGGCACCCGCGAGATCAAGCTCGCCGCCCTGTACATCCTGGTCACCCCGGCCGTCGTGCTGGTCTTCACCGCCTTGGCCATGGCCCTGCCGACCCCGCCGCACTCCATGCTCAACAGCGGGCCGCACGGCTTCTCCGAGGTCCTGTACGCCTACACCTCGGCGGGCAACAACAACGGCTCCGCCTTCGCCGGCCTGAACGCGGACACGCAGTGGTACAACACCACGCTCGGCCTCGCGATGCTCCTCGGCCGCTTCGTGCCGATGGTCTTCGTCCTGGCCCTGGCCGGCTCGCTCGCGCGGCAGAGGCCGGTGCCCGCCACCACGGGCACCCTGCGCACCGAGAAGCCGCTCTTCGCCGGTCTGCTCGTCGGCGCGATCCTGATCATCACCGCCCTGACCTACTTCCCGGCGCTCGCCCTCGGCCCGCTCGCGGAGGGCCTGTCATGAGCCGCACGACCACCCCCACCCCCGCGGAGGAAACCATGTCCACCGACACGCCGGTGCGCGCCTCCGAGCGAGGACCGGCACCGCGCACCCCCGACGCGGGCCACGGCGCCCGCATCTCGGGCGGGCTCTTCGACCCGGCCCAGCTGCTGCGGTCCCTCCCGGACGCGCTGCGCAAGCTCGACCCCCGGGTGATGGTCAGGTCGCCCGTCATGTTCGTCGTCCTGATCGGCTCGGTGCTCACCACCGTGCTGGCGGTGCTCTCCCCGGCCGACTGGTTCGGCTGGGCGATCACCGCGTGGCTCTGGCTCACCGTGATCTTCGCCAACCTGGCGGAAGCCGTCGCCGAGGGCCGCGGCAAGGCGCAGGCCGACACCCTGCGCCGGGCCAAGACCGACACCGTCGCCCGCCGGCTCGAGGACGGCGCCGAGCAGCGCGTTCCCGGGACCGGACTGCGCGTCGGCGATCTGGTGGTCTGTGAGGCCGGTGACGTCGTCCCGGGTGACGGTGACGTCGTGGAGGGCGTCGCGTCGGTCGACGAGTCGGCGATCACGGGTGAGTCGGCTCCGGTCATCCGGGAGTCCGGTGGCGACCGTTCCGCGGTGACGGGCGGCACGAAGGTGCTGTCGGACCGGATCGTCGTGCGCATCACGACCAGGCCGGGTGAGACGTTCATCGACCGGATGATCGCGCTCGTGGAGGGCGCGGCCCGGCAGAAGACGCCCAACGAGATCGCGCTGAACATCCTGCTGGCGTCGCTGACCATCGTCTTCCTGCTGGCGGTCGTCACCCTGCAGCCGTTCGCGATCTACGCGGGCGCCGAGCAGTCGATGATCGTCCTGGTGGCGCTGCTGGTCTGCCTCATCCCGACGACGATCGGTGCGCTGCTGTCGGCGATCGGCATCGCCGGCATGGACCGCCTGGTGCAGCGCAACGTGCTCGCCATGTCCGGCCGCGCCGTCGAGGCCGCCGGCGACGTGTCCACCCTGCTGCTCGACAAGACCGGAACCATCACCCTCGGCAACCGCCAGGCCGCGGAGTTCGTGCCCGTGGCGGGCGCGGACCCGGCGGGGCTGGCCGATGCCGCGCAGTTGTCGTCGCTGGCGGACGAGACGCCCGAGGGGCGTTCCGTCGTCGTCCTGGCGAAGGAGAAGTACGGGCTGCGCGAGCGGCACGAAGGCGAGCTCGGTCACGCCGAGTTCGTGCCCTTCACCGCGCAGACCCGCATGTCCGGCGTCGACGTCGACGGCCGCCAGGTCCGCAAGGGCGCCGCCGGCGCGATCGCGGCCTGGGTCACCGGCAACGGCGGCACCGTCGCCCCCGACGCACAGCGCACCGTCGACGCCATCTCCGCCGCCGGCGGCACCCCGCTGCTCGTCGCGGTCAAGGACGTCGAGGGCGCGCGGGTGCTCGGCGTGATCCACCTCAAGGACGTCGTCAAGCACGGCATGCGGGAGCGGTTCGACGAGCTGCGGAGGATGGGCATCCGCACGGTCATGATCACGGGTGACAACCCGCTGACGGCCAAGGCGATCGCCGACGAGGCGGGTGTGGACGACTTCCTCGCGGAGGCCACGCCCGAGGACAAGATGGCGCTGATCAAGCGCGAGCAGGCGGGCGGCAAGCTCGTCGCCATGACCGGCGACGGCACCAACGACGCCCCCGCGCTCGCCCAGGCCGACGTGGGCGTGGCCATGAACACCGGCACCTCGGCCGCCAAGGAGGCCGGGAACATGGTGGACCTGGACTCCGACCCCACCAAGCTGATCGAGATCGTCGAGATCGGCAAGCAGCTGCTCATCACCCGCGGCGCGCTGACCACCTTCTCCATCGCCAACGACGTCGCGAAGTACTTCGCGATCATCCCCGCGATGTTCGCGGTCGCCTACCCGGGCCTGGACAAGCTCAACGTCATGCAGCTGTCCTCGCCGCAGTCCGCGATCCTCTCGGCGGTCGTCTTCAACGCGCTGATCATCATCGCCCTGGTGCCGCTCGCCCTGCGCGGCGTGCGGTACCGGCCGACCGGCGCCGACCGGATGCTCCGCCGCAACCTCGGGATCTACGGACTCGGAGGCCTGGTCGCCCCGTTCGCCGGCATCAAGCTGATCGACATGCTCATCTCCCTGATCCCAGGAATCCACTGACGGGAGGCGTGCAGCCAGTCATGAACACTTCCGTACGCAACTCCGCCCGGCTGGTCTGGAGCGCCCTGCGCGCCCTGCTGGTGCTGACCGTCGTGCTCGGCGTCGTCTACCCGCTCGCCGTGTGGGGGGTGGCCCAGACGGCCTTCCGCGGCCAGGCCGACGGCTCCGAGGTGAGGGCCGGCGGCAAGATCGTCGGCTCGGCGTTGATCGGCCAGAACTTCACCACCGGCAAGGACTTCGCCCCGGACCCCAAGTGGTTCCAGCCGCGCCCCTCGGCCGCCGACGCGGGCGCCGGAGCGGGGCCGTACGACCCGACCCACACCGGCGCCTCCAACCTGGCGGTCACCGGCAAGCCCCTCACCGACCTGGTGAAGGAGCGCAAGAAGGAGGTCGCCGCCTTCAACCACGTCCCGGAGTCCGAGGTCCCCGCCGACGCGGTCCAGGCGTCCGGATCCGGCCTGGACCCGGACATCTCCCCGGCGTACGCGGACATCCAGACCGCACGCGTCGCCAAGGCCAACGGGCTGAGCACCGCCCAGGTCGCCCGGCTGGTCGTGGAGCACACGGACGGACGGCAGTTCGGCATCCTCGGCGAGCCGACCGTCAACGTCCTGGAACTCAACATCGCGCTGAGGCAACTGGCCGGCTGACCCGCCGCCGGAGCTCCGCCCGGTGCCCGCGACGAGCCCTGCCCCCTCCAGGACCTCCGTGCGCCGCCGCGGGGGCCCCGGGACGGGCCGCGTCAGGAAGGCGTCAAGCACGGGGGGCTCGCCGTCAGGGGACCGCCAACGGAGGGCTCGGGACGGGGCCGGCGGGGAGAGAGTGGAGGCACGGAGGGAGGCCTGCGCAGGCCGCTCGGCGGTGCGGAGGGGGCGGCGGAATGGCGCACACCGTCACCGCAGCGGCGGCAGGTGCCACCCCGGTCCGGATCCGGACGGCGGTGGGGATCCGGGCCAGGGAGACGGCACCGCGTTTCCGCGAAGGCCTCCCTTCCGTGGGGGATCGCCGGGCCGGCCGCGTCGCGCGTTGACGGTGTCGCTGCGCGGCCGCCCCGGCGCCCCTGGCGCTCGGCGACGGCCGGCATCAGCACCGCGCGGAACCCGGCGCTCGGCGACATGGACGCAGGTCGCCGACCGGCTTCCGCCCCCGCAGCGGCGACGCCGCCCGGATGCCTGACCGGCGCCGTACCCGGGCCGCGGGAGACCCCGCTGCCGCTCCGCGAGCGATCCGGTCGGCGCCCGTCGCCCGGCCCCTCGACGCCTGCCGCGCCGATCCCGAGGACCCGCGCCCCACCGGCGTCGCCGCCGGGGGCAGGAGGCGGTCGGCCCGGCCGGGGCATCGGCGGGAAGGGCGTCAAGGACGCGTCAACGTGTTCCCCCGAGGAACATCACGCCCGATTTGTCCACTGCTGGGACCATAGGATTCTTAGTGTCGGACGCGCCCGGAAGGGGCACGCCACGAGGCGGAACGTGGAGCCATGGCACGCGGGACTTTGCGGATGTACCTGGGGGCGGCCCCGGGAGTGGGCAAGACCTACGCGATGCTCTCCGAGGCCCACCGGCGCATGGAGCGCGGCACCGACGTCGTCGTCGCCTTCGTCGAGCACCACGACCGCGCCCGCACCGAGGTCATGCTGCACGGCCTGGAGGCCGTGCGGCGCAAGGAGATCGAGTACCGGGACACCGTCTTCACCGAGATGGACGTCGACGCGGTGCTCGCGCGCCGGCCCGAGGTCGCCCTCGTCGACGAGATGGCACACACCAACATCCCCGGCAGCCGCAACGAGAAGCGCTGGCAGGACATCGAGGAACTGCTCCAGGCCGGTATCAACGTCATATCGACGGTGAACATCCAGCACCTGGAGTCGCTCGGCGACGTCGTCGAGTCGATCACCGGCGTGCGCCAGCGCGAGACCGTGCCCGACGAGGCGGTCCGGCGGGCCGACCAGATCGAACTGGTCGACATGTCGCCGCAGGCGCTGCGCCGCCGTATGGCGCACGGCAACATCTACGCCTCCGACAAGGTCGACGCGGCCCTGTCCAACTACTTCCGGCCCGGCAACCTCACCGCGCTGCGCGAGCTCGCCCTGCTGTGGGTGGCCGACCGGGCCGACGAATACCTGCGGCAGTACCGCACCGACCACCGGATCTCCGCCACCTGGCAGGCCCGTGAGCGCATCGTGGTCGGCCTCACCGGTGGCCCCGAGGGGCGGACGCTGATACGGCGCGCCGCACGGATGGCCGCCAAGGGCGCGGGCGGGGAGATCCTCGCCGTCCACATCGCGCGCAGCGACGGCCTGACGGCCGGCTCGCCGAAGGAACTCGCCGTCCAGCGGACCCTCGTCGAGGACCTCGGGGGCTCCTTCCACCACGTCGTCGGCGACGACGTCCCCGGCGCCCTGCTGGACTTCGCCCGCGGCGTCAACGCCACCCAGGTCGTGCTCGGCACCAGCCGCCGGCCCGCGTGGCAGTACGTCTTCGGGCCGGGCGTCGGCGCGACCGTGGCCCGCGAGTCCGGGCCCGACCTCGACGTGCACATCGTCACCCACGAGCACGCCGCCAAGGGCCGTGGACTGCCCGTGGCGCGCGGCGCCCAGCTCGGCCGCTCGCGGGTGATCGCCGGCTGGCTGACCGGGGTGCTCGGCCCCGTGCTGCTCTGCCTGTTGCTCACCCAGCTGCACCCGGCCCTGGGCATCGCCACCGACATGCTGCTGTTCATGACCCTGACGGTCGCTGCGGCCCTCGCAGGCGGTCTCTACCCGGCACTGGTCTCGGCGGTCGGCGGTTCGCTGATGCTGAACTACTTCTTCGCCCCGCCCCTGCACACCTTTTCGATCGCCCAGCCCGAGAACCTGATCGCCATCGTGATCTTCGTGGTGGTCGGCGTCGCGGTGGCCTCCGTGGTGGACCTGGCGGCGCGCCGCACCCACCAGGCCGCCAGACTCCAGTCCGAGGCCGAGATCCTGTCGTACCTGGCCGGCAGCGTGCTGCGCGGCGAACACTCCCTCGACGCCCTGCTGGAGCGGGTCCGGGAGACCTTCGGCATGGAGGCCGTGTCACTGCTGGAGCGGGCCGGCGAGCACGACGCGTGGACCTGCGCCGCCGGCGTCGGCAGCCGGCAGTGCCTGCGGCCCGAGGACGCGGACGTGGAGGTGCCGGTCAGCGACAACCTCTCCCTCGCCCTCGTCGGCCGGGTGCTGCCCGCCTCCGACCGCCGGGTGCTCTCCGCCTTCGCGGCCCAGGCCGCCGGCGTCCTGGACCGGCAGCGGCTGGAGGACGAGGCCGCCAGGGCCCACAAGCTCGCCGAGGGCAACCGCATCCGCACCGCCCTGCTCGCCGCCGTCTCGCACGACCTGCGCACCCCCCTCGCCGCCATCAAGGCGGCCGTCAGCTCGCTGCGCTCCGACGACGTCGCCTGGTCCGAGGAGGACGAGGCCGAGCTGCTGGAGGGCATCGAGGAGGGCGCGGACCGGCTCGACAACCTGGTCGGCAACCTCCTCGACATGTCGCGCCTGCAGACCGGCACCGTCACCCCGCTGATCCGCGAGGTGGACCTCGACGAGGTCGTCCCCAAGGCCCTGCGCGGCGTCCCCGAGGGCAGCGTCGCCCTGGACGTCCCCGAGACCCTCCCCATGGTCTCCGTCGACCCCGGCCTCCTGGAGCGCAGCGTCGCCAACATCGTCGAGAACGCCGTCAAGTACAGCCCGGCCGGCACCCAGGTGCTGGTCGCCGCGAGCGCCCTCGGCGGCCACGTCGACCTGCGCGTCGTCGACCGCGGGCCCGGCGTCCCCGACGCCGCCAAGGAACGGATCTTCGAGCCGTTCCAGCGGTACGGCGACGCCCCCCGCGGCAACGGCGTGGGCCTCGGCCTCGCGGTGGCCCGCGGCTTCGCCGACGCCATGGGCGCCACCCTGCAGCCCGAGGACACCCCGGGAGGCGGCCTGACGATGGTGCTCACCCTCCCGGCCGCGCCCGGCAGCATCCCCGCCGCCCCGGACCTCCCGGCCGAGGCGACGACCTGACCGTGCCCGCACCGCACCCCCGCTCCACCCCCCCACTCACCGTGAAGGAAAGGCAGGCTCCATGAACCGGGTGCTCGTGGTCGACGACGAGCCGCAGATCGTGCGCGCTCTCGTGATCAACCTGCGGGCCCGCAAGTACGAGGTCGACGCCGCCCACGACGGCGCGACCGCGCTGCAGCTCGCCGCCGCCCGTCACCCCGACGTCATCGTGCTCGACCTCGGCCTGCCCGACATGGACGGCGTCGAGGTGATCCGGGGACTGCGCGGCTGGACCCGGGTGCCGATCATCGTGCTCTCCGCCCGCCAGGCCTCCGACGAGAAGGTCGAGGCCCTCGACGCGGGCGCCGACGACTACGTCACCAAGCCCTTCGGCATGGACGAGCTGCTGGCGCGGCTGCGCGCCGCCGTGCGCCGCGCCACGCCCGGCGGCCCCGAGGACGGCGCCGCGACCGTGGAGACCGAGTCCTTCACCGTCGACCTGGCGGCCAAGAAGGTCAACCGCGACGGCGCCGACGTCCGGCTCACCCCCACCGAGTGGCACCTGCTGGAGGTCCTGGTCCGCAACACCGGCCGCCTGGTCAGCCAGAAGCAGCTGCTCCAGGAGGTCTGGGGGCCGTCCTACGGCACCGAGAGCAACTACCTGCGGGTCTACATGGCCCAGTTGCGGCGCAAGCTCGAGACGGACCCCGCGCATCCACGGCACTTCATCACCGAGCCGGGTATGGGCTACCGCTTCGAGACGTGATCGGTGAACCGTTCGCCCGGGCCCGGTACCCTTCGAAGTATGAGTGGTACCACCCGTTCGGACCGGCCGGCCGGCCGCTTCCGCAGGATGCTCGACCGACTGTCCAGTTCCCAGGAGGAACTGCACTCCGACGAGCTGCGGCAGGACACCGCGGACGTCGGGTGCACCCGGATCTGCGACTGTGCCGACCGCGACATAGTGACCGTGACCGGTACACTACGCGCTGTCACTCTGCGGCCGCGGGCCGGCGTGCCCGCCCTGGAGGCCGAGCTGTTCGACGGTTCCGCACCGCTGGACGTGGTGTGGCTGGGCCGGCGCAGCATCGTCGGCATCGAGCCGGGCCGAAGGATCATCGCGTCGGGGCGGATCGCCATGAACCGCGGCCGTCCGGTGCTGTTCAATCCCAAGTACGAGTTGCGTCCGGTCGGACAGGAGTAGTTGGTGGCGTCGATCGACAAGCGGACCGGGGCACAGCCCACGACCGGGCCCGAGCAGGGTCCGGAGCACGACGCGGCCGCCTCGAAGGCGGCCGCCGACCACGCCCTCCTGGAGGCCTTCGGCGGCGTCTGGGGCATGATCGACACGACGGTGCCCGGGCTCGTGTTCGTCCTGATCTACACGATCAACCGGGACATCCACACCGCGGCCATCGCCGCGCTGGGCCTCTCCCTGGTGCTGGCACTGGCCCGCCTGGTGCGCAGGCAGACCCTCAAGCACGCCTTCAGCGGCGTCTTCGGCGTGGCCTTCGGCGCGGTGTTCGCGATGATGTCCGGCGACGCGAAGAACTTCTACCTGCCGGGCATGCTCTACACCCTCGGGCTCGCGGTCGCCTACGTGATCTCCGCGCTGGCGAAGTACCCGCTGATCGGGCTGCTGCTCGGCCCGATCCTCAAGGAGAACCTGTCCTGGCGGACGCGGAACCCGGGCCGGCTCGTCGCGTACACCAAGGCCACCTGGGCCTGGGGCATCATCCTGCTCGTCAAGTCGGCGATCCTCTTCCCGCTCTACTTCTGGGGGAACGCCACCCAGCTCGGCTGGGTCAAGGTCGCCCTCGGCATCCCGCCGTTCCTGCTCTGCGTCTACCTGACCTGGATCTTCCTGGCCAAGGCGCCGCCGCCGATCGACGTGATCGCGGAGATGGAGGAGGCCGAGCGCGCCGAGAAGGCCGAGCGCGCCGCCAGGGAGTCCGCCAACAACTGACCCGGCGCCCCGCGCCGGCGGTGAACGCACGAGGGGCGGCCGGAACCCACGGGTTCCGGCCGCCCCTCGTCGTACGTCCCGCGGAGTGCTACGCCCCGGCCTCGTCGTTGCGCACCGAGAGCAGGTCCTCCAGCTGCTCCTCGCGGTGCGGGGCCGCGACGAACAGCAGCTCATCGCCCGCCTCGAGCGCGTCGTCCTTGGAGGGGGTCAGCACACGGTGGCCGCGGATGATCGTCACCAGCGAGGTGTCCTCCGGCCAGGCGACCTCGCCGACCCGGGTGCCCACCAGCGCGGCCTCCTCCGGGAGAGTCAGCTCGACCAGGTTCGCGTCGCCCTGGCTGAAGCGCATCAGCCGGACGAGGTCGCCGACGCTCACCGCCTCCTCCACCAGCGCCGACATCAGGCGCGGGGTGGAGACGGCCACGTCCACGCCCCACGCCTCGTTGAACAGCCACTCGTTCTTGGGGTTGTTCACCCGGGCGACGACCCGCGGAACGCCGTACTCCGTCTTGGCGAGCAGCGAGACGACCAGATTGACCTTGTCGTCACCCGTGGCGGCGATCACCACGTTGCAGCGCTGCAACGCGGCCTCGTCCAAGGACGTGATCTCGCAGGCGTCGGCCAGCAGCCACTCCGCCTGGGGGACCCGCTCCACCGAGATCGAGGTCGGGTTCTTGTCGATCAGCAGGACCTCGTGGCCGTTCTCCAGCAGCTCGCCCGCGATGGAGCGGCCGACCGCCCCGGCCCCGGCAATGGCGACCCTCATCGGTGCGCCTCCTCAGGGCCCTTCGCGAACGCGGCCTCGACCTGTTCGACCTCGCCCGTGCGCATCATCACGTGCACCAGGTCGCCTTCCTGCAGGACCGTCTCCGAGGTGGGGAGCATGGCCTCGCCCAGCCGGGTGAGGAACGCCACGCGCACCCCCGTCTCCTCCTGGAGTCTGCTGATCTTGTGCCCCACCCAGGCGGTGTCCGTGTGCACCTCGGCGAGCTGCACACCCCCGCTCGGGTCGCGCCACAGCGGCTCCGCGCCGGACGGCAGCAGACGGCGCAGCATCTGGTCGGCCGTCCAGCGGACGGTGGCGACGGTGGGGATGCCAAGACGCTGGTACACCTCCGCACGCCGGGGGTCGTAGATCCGGGCGGCGACGTTCTCGATCCCGAACATCTCCCGGGCGACCCGGGCCGCGATGATGTTGGAATTGTCACCACTGCTGACGGCCGCGAACGCGCCCGCCTCCTCGATGCCGGCCTCGCGCAGCGTGTCCTGGTCGAACCCGACCCCGGTCACGCGGCGTCCGCTGAACCCGGAGCCCAGGCGGCGGAACGCCGTCGGGTCCTGGTCGACCACGGCCACTGTATGACCTTGCTGCTCAAGGGAGTGCGCGAGAGTGGAACCCACTCGCCCACACCCCATAATCACGACGTGCACGACCGTCCTTCCGGCTGCCAACAATTCCGGCCGATCCCCCTCAGGGTCTCAGACCGCGCCCAAAGCTACACACGCACGTAACCCCTCGATAGGTGGGCGGGGGATCGGAAATCTTGACGATCCTCTAACATCGCGGGGTGTCCAAACTGACCGACCTTCCGAAACGGATCCTGATCGGGCGGGCGCTCCGCAGCGACAGGCTCGGAGAGACGCTCCTCCCCAAGAGGCTGGCGCTCCCCGTCTTCGCCTCCGACCCGCTGTCCTCCGTGGCGTACGCGCCCGGAGAGGTGCTTCTCGTCCTGTCGATCGCGGGAGTGTCGGCCTACCACTTCAGCCCCTGGATCGCGGTCGCGGTCGTCGTGCTGATGTTCACCGTTGTCGCCTCGTACCGGCAGAACGTGCACGCCTACCCCTCCGGCGGAGGCGACTACGAGGTCGCGACGACCAACCTCGGCCCGCGCGCCGGGCTCACCGTGGCCAGCGCCCTGCTGGTCGACTACGTCCTCACCGTGGCCGTGTCGGTCGCCTCCGGCGTGGAGAACCTGGGCTCGGCCGTGCCGTTCTTCGTCGAGCACAAGGTGCTGGGCGCCATCGGCATGATCGTCCTGCTCATGCTGATGAACCTGCGCGGCGTGCGCGAGTCGGGCACGATCTTCGCCATCCCCACCTACGCCTTCGTCTTCGGCGTCTTCTGCATGCTGGCCTGGGGGATCTTCCGGATCGCGATGGGCGACGAGATGCACGCGCCGACCGCGGGCTACACCATCAAGGCCGAGCACACCGGACTCGCGAGCTTCGCGCTCGTCTTCCTCCTGCTGCGGGCCTTCTCCTCCGGGTGTGCCGCGCTCACCGGCGTCGAGGCGATCAGCAACGGTGTTCCCGCCTTCCGCAAGCCGAAGTCCAAGAACGCGGCGACGACCCTGGCGCTGATGGGCGTCCTGGCCGTCACCATGTTCTGCGGCATCATCGCGCTCGCCCTCAACACCAATGTGCGCATGGCCGAGAACCCGGCCGCCGACCTGCTGGTGAACGGCAAACCGGTCGGCGCCGGCTACACCCAGGACCCAGTGATCGCCCAGGTCGCCTCCGCGGTCTTCGGCGACGGGTCGATCCCGTTCATCTTCCTTGCCGGTGCCACCGCGCTGGTGCTGTTCCTGGCCGCCAACACCGCGTACAACGGCTTCCCGGTGCTCGGCTCGATCCTCGCCCAGGACCGCTACCTGCCGCGCCAGCTGCACACCCGCGGCGACCGGCTCGCCTTCAGCAACGGCATCGTGCTGCTCGCCGCCTTCGCCTGCGTGCTGGTCTACATCTACGGTGCCGACTCGACCCGGCTGATCCAGCTGTACATCGTCGGCGTCTTCGTCTCCTTCACCCTCAGCCAGATCGGCATGGTCCGGCACTGGAACCGGCACCTGGCCACCGAGACCGACCCCGCCGCGCGCCGCCGCATGATCCGCGCGCGGGCGATCAACACCTTCGGCGCCTTCTTCACCGGGCTCGTGCTCGTCGTCGTCCTGCTCACCAAGTTCACGCACGGCGCCTGGGTCGCCGTCCTGGGCATGGTCGTCTTCTACGGCGTGATGACGGCCATCCGGCGCCACTACGACCGCGTCTCCAGCGAGCTCGCGGCCGCCGAGGAGCGCAGCGAGGAGGAGGTCAAGCCCTCCCGCGTGCACTCCATCGTCCTGGTCTCCAAGGTGCACAAGCCCACGCTGCGGGCCCTGTCGTACGCCAGGCTCTTCCGGTCGGACACGCTGGAGGCGCTCAGCATCAACGTGGACCCGGCCGACACCAAGGCCCTGCAGGCCGAGTGGCACCGGCGCGGCATCGACGTACCGCTGAAGGTGCTGGACTCGCCGTACCGCGAGATCACCCGGCCGATCATCGACTACGTCAAGAGCCTGCGCCGCAGCAGCCCGCGCGACGTCGTGTCGATCTTCATCCCGGAGTACGTGGTCGGGCACTGGTACGAGCACCTGCTGCACAACCAGAGCGCGCTGCGGCTCAAGGGCCGGCTGCTGTTCACCCCCGGCGTCATGGTCACCTCCGTGCCCTGGCAGCTGGAGTCCTCGGAGCGTGCCAAGCTGCGGGCCCGCAAGGGCGCCGAGTGGAACGCGCCGGGCTCCGTGCGGCGCGGCGAGGTGGGGCCGGCCAAGCGGCGCCGGGAGCCCAGCGGGCGGGTGTGAACCGGGGACGGCGACGGGCCGTAGACTGGTCAGCTGCTCGTTCTTCGCCGTCCCCGTTCCCCTCGTGAACCAGGAGCCCGTCCTGCCATGCAGCACCGTTCGAAGGCCCCCGAGGCCGACGCCCTCGTCGGCGAGCGCTACGAGGTCGAGGTCGGCCCGGTCGCGCACGGCGGCCACTGCATCGCGCGGACGGTCCTGCCGGGCCACGACCGCCCGCAGGTGATCTTCGTCCGGCACGCGCTGCCCGGTGAGCGGGTCGTCGCCGAGATCACCGAGGGCGGCCCGGACTCGCGCTTCCTGCGTGCCGACGCCGTGGAGGTCCTCGAGGCCTCCCCGGACCGCGTCGAGGCACCCTGCCCGTTCTCCGGCCCCGGCAAGTGCGGCGGCTGCGACTGGCAGCACGCCGCCCCCGGCGCGCAGCGGCGGCTCAAGGTGCAGGTGATCACCGAGCAGTTGGAGCGCCTCGCCCACCTCACCCCCGAGGAGGCCGGCTGGGACGGCACCGTCGAACCCGCTCCCGGCGACAAGGTCGCCAAGGGCGAGGTCCCGGCCTGGCGCACCCGCGTCCAGTACGCCGTCGACGCCGAGGGCCACGCGGGCCTGCGCCGCCACCGCTCGCACGAGGTCGAGCGCGTCGACCGCTGCCTGATCGCCGCCCCCGGCGTCTCCGAGCTGGGCGTCGAATCCCGTGACTGGTCCGGTATCGCCTCGGTCGAGGCCATCGCCGCCACCGGCTCCTCCGACCGCCAGGTGATCCTCACCCCCCGCCCCGGTGCCCGGCTGCCCATCGTGGAGCTCGACCGTCCCGTCTCCGTCCTGCGCGTCGACGAGCAGGGCGGCATCCACCGCGTGCACGGCCGCGGCTTTGTGCGCGAGCGGGCGATCGACCGCACCTGGCGCGTCGGTTCCGGCGGCTTCTGGCAGGTCCACCCCATGGCCGCCGGGCTCCTCGTCGAGGCCGTCATGCAGGGACTCATGCCGCGCAAGGGCGAGACCGCGCTCGACCTCTACTGCGGCGTGGGCCTGTTCGCGGGCGCCCTGGCCGAGAGGGTCGGCGAGACCGGCGCCGTCCTCGGCATCGAGTCCGGCAAGCGAGCCGTGGAGGACGCCCGGCACAACCTGGGCGACTTCGACCGCGTCCGCATCGAGCAGGGCAAGGTCGAGTCCGCGCTGCCCCGCACCGGGATCACCGAGGCCGACCTCGTCGTCCTCGACCCGCCCCGCACCGGCGCCGGCCGCGCCACCGTGGAGCACGTCGCCTCCCTCGGCCCCCGCCGCATCGCCTACGTCGCCTGCGACCCCGCCGCCCTCGCCCGCGACCTCGGCTACTTCGCCGCGGCCGGGTACGCCCCGCGGCGGTTGCGCGCGTTCGACCTCTTCCCGATGACGCACCACGTGGAGTGCGTGGCGATCCTGGAGCCGGCGACGAAGGAGGGCTGACTTGGGGTCAAGTCACCGGCACGACACGGCCTAGAGAAACGCCGTGATCACCACGACCGAGACGAGCGCGCCGGCGGCGGAGCGGCCGAGCCACACCGGCCACGTCCCGTCGCCTCCCGTGCAGAAGGTCACCAGGTCGGCTCCGGTCGCCTCGTCGACGGCACGTATGTGGCCGTCGCCGATGGACTCGCACGCTCCGTCGTCCTGATCCCTGTAGTAGCGCCCGGCCTTCGCCGACAGCGTCTCCCAGGCCGCGGCGTCCGCGAAGGCGCCGGCCGCCCCGTCGGTGCCGAAGCCGTAGGCGTGGCCGTCGAGGAGCAGGCGGGGATCGTCGCCCTCGCTCAGCGCCAACTCCCAGGCGACGGCGGGCTCGTCCCGGATCAGAAGGCGCACGGCGGGCTCGTCGGTGACCGGGAACCGCTCCCCCTCGTACTCGCCCTCGCCGACGACCACGGCGGTCTCCAGCGCGTACTCGCCGGGGGGTATGCGCTCGGCGAGTTCCCGGGGTCTGTCCTCGAGAGCGTCCGAGACGGACAGACGCCCGGACGGGATCCGCACCATGGCGACGCGCCGCGGTTCGGCCGTCTCCGTCGTGTCCCAGGGCCTCATGGGGAAGGGGTTCCCCGGTCGGAAGAGGTCGTCGACCGGCAGTTCCATGCGCATGGGCTTCGGTGGACGCCACAACGACGCGGGCTCCTCGCCCCCGGTGGACGCCGGCTCCCCGGCTGTGGCGGCACCGGGCTCGGGCCCGTCCGGCGGCCGGGGCGCGTCGGCCGCGCGAACCCCGTACCCGGACCGGTTGTGCCACCGCCGTTGCTCCGGCACGTCGGCCAGGGTGTGGAACGACCCTCCGTTCCGGCCCCGTTCGTACAGCATCTGCCTGCCTCTGCCCCCGGGGAGGAGTTCCACCGTGAGCTGCCACGCGTCGGGCGCCAGGTCCGGCTGCTCCGGTGAGGCGTAGCGTCGTTCCACGTACCGCCGCAGGAACAGGCGGTCGTCCTCCAGAAGCCGGAGGTCGATCTCGTGGGTCCGCCGGCCCAGCTCGTCGTGGACCCACTTCCCGACGAAGAGGTCACGCCAGGCGACGAGGTGCACCTCAGCGGGGACCTCGCGCCCGGGGACCCGGTGCAGCACCGCATAGGGGTCCCCGGCTGTGTCCCGTTCCTCCGCCTCCGCCCGCGTCAGCGGTCCGAACGCACGGCGCGCGTCGGCGTCCCAACCCACGGCGTAGGAAACCGTCGCCATGTCCTTGCCCATGTCCCGCCCCTCCGGCGCGGTTTCCGCCACCCGAGGGTGAACCGCAGTGAGTGGACCACTTTTGGCAGAGCGTAATCGCCGCCTGTGACAGTGGCCTTGGCGGTCACGTCGTCGGACGTACGGACGCCGGCGGCGCGGTAGGATCCCGCATGGCGTGATGGAAGTCAGCGCCTGTGCAGCACCGTGCGGACCGGGTCTGCGTGCCCTCGCCGCCGGTTCGGTCGCGCGTGCGAGCACTGCCCCGCCGGGTGCGCCCGCTCTCGGGATCTCCGGAGTGCGTTCTTCCGGCAGTGCGCCACCGGCCGGCGTCGACCCGCACTGCCCGCACGAGCCCCGCCGGTCCGTTGCCGACCGGTACGCAGGCTCCTCTTCTGGAGACGACGTGAAGATCCTCCCCGAGATTTCCCGCACGCTCAGCGAGTACCTCCTCATCCCGGGCCTGACCACGGAAGACTGCACGCCGGACAACGTGGACCTCGGGGCGCCCCTGGTGCGTCACCGGGTCGGCGAGCAGCCGGGAATCCGGGTCGCCACCCCCATGGTGAGCGCCATCATGCAGGCGGTGTCGTCACCGGCGCTGGCGGTGGCGCTGGCGCAGGTCGGCGGATTGTCGTTCATCCACCAGAACCAGCAGATCGAGGACCAGGCCGCGGACGTGCTGGCGGTGAAGCGGCACAAGGCCGGTTTCCGGACCGGCGACGTCACCGTCGCGCCGGGGACGCCCCTCGGGGAGGTCGCCCGGCTGCTGGCGGACACCGAGCACGGCGTCGCCGTGGTGACGGAGAACGGGGAGGCGGACGGCGAGTTCGCGGGGATCATCAGCCTCGACGACTTCCACCTGGAGCGTCACGGAGCCTCCGAACCCACCGGCAACCGGATGCGGGGCCGGAACGGACTGGTGACCGCGCCGGCCTCCGTCTCGCTGTCCGAGGCGAACGAGCTGATCTGGCAGCACCACCTGGACGTCCTGCCGGTGGTCGACGGCGGCCGGGTCGCCTCCCTGGTCCTCAAGAGCGACTACCAGGCCCACAAGACCTACCACCGCGCGAGCGTGGACGCCGGGAAACGTCTGCGGGTGGGCGCCGGCATCAATTCCCGTGACTTCAAGGACCGCATTCCCGCGCTGGTGGAAGCCGGTGCGGACGTGCTGTGCCTGGACTCCTCCGACGGCTATTCCGTGTACCAGGCGAAGACCCTCGAATTCGCCCGGGAGACGTACGGCGAGGACGTTTTCGTCGGTGCGGGGAACGTCGTCGACGGCCGTGCCTTCCGCTACCTGGCCGACGCGGGCGCGGCGTTCGTGAAGGTCGGGATCGGCGGCGGGGCCATCTGCACCACCCGGGAGCAGAAGGGCATCGGCCGAGGGCAGGCCTCGGCGCTGCTCGACGTCGTCCAGGCGCGCGATGCCCACGCCCTGGAGACCGGGGTGTACGTGCCGCTGTGCTGCGACGGAGGTCTGCTGAGCGACTCGCACATGGCGATGGCGCTGGCGATGGGCGCCGACTTCATCATGCTCGGCCGCTACTTCGCCCGGCTGGACGAGAGCCCCTCGCGGAAGCTCCAGATCGGCGGCCAGTGGTACAAGGAGTACTGGGGCGAGGGCTCCCGGCGCGCGCAGAACGAGGCCCGGTACGGCCAGCGCGGCCGGATGGTCTTCGAAGAGGGCGTCGACGGCTATGTGCCCTACGCCGGCAGCCTGTACGACAACGTGGAGCGCACCCGGGCCAAGATCACCTCGACGATGATCAGCTGCGGCTCGACGAACCTCCGGGACTTCCACCGCGACGCGGTGCTCGTTCCGGTGTCCGCGGAGTCCTTCAAGCAGACCGGAGCCGAGGTGCAGCTTCGCCGCCCTGCCGTCGACTCCGGGGAGTGATCCGGCCGGAGCGGGGCCGCGGCCCGGCGTGCTCCCGCTGTTCGTGCGCTCCACCGGCCGCGGCGGAGCCGGTGCGCGATCCGGCGGCACCGCCCGGCGCCCTCCGCGCGCCGGAGCGGACCCCGGGGCCGCGATGCAGCACTTCCTGCGCGTGCTGATCGCGGCCGGCCGTCCGCTCACCCAGCCGCTCCGGCACCGCCTGCCGGTGGTTCGGGAAGGCCTCCCGGCGGCGTCCGCGGGGCTGGCATGAAGGTCTGAACGGTGCTTCACTTGTTGCTATGGCCTACCGGAAGACGTCCGCGGTGCACGACCGCCTGGCCGCCGCCAGGGAGCAGCTGGTGGCGGCCGCCACGGCCGTCGTCGCCGAGGTGGGCTGGGCGAACGCGTCCGTCACCGCGGTGGCGGCCGCGGCCGGCATGTCCGTGGGCACGGTGTACCAGCACTTCCCGTCCAAGGGCGCGCTCGCGGTCGAGGTGTTCCGACGGGCCTCGGGCCGCGAGGCCGAGGTGCTCGGCGAGGTGCTGCGCGACGGCGGCGGTGACCCGGTGCAGCGGCTGACCCTGGGGGTCACCGTCTTCGCCCGCCGCGCCATGGAGAACCGCGGGCTGGCCCATGCCCTGCTCGCTGCGCCCGCGGAACCGGCCGTGGGCGCGGAACGGCTGGAATTCCGGCGCCGCTACCGCGCCGTCTTCGCCGAGGTGATCCGCGAGGGGATCGCCGCCGGGCTGCTGCCCGCGCAGGACCCCGAGGTCACCGCGGCGGCGCTGACCGGGGCCATCGGCGAGGTCCTGGTGGACCCGCTGTCCGCCCCCGCCGAGGGCGCGGCCGCCGAGCACCTCGTCTCCGAACTGGTGGCGATGTCCCTGCGCTGCGCGGGCGCCGCGCCCGCGCTCTGACTCCCCACGACCACGAAGGGCCCGACTGCCATGACCGCGATCGCAGATGCCGCGCCGCGCAGCAACCCCGCCGCGCGCACGCACGAGGTGACCAACCAGGCCCCGCCGCTGGTCGGCCACGACGTCGCCGACGACGTCGTGCTGCTGGAGGGTGTGCGGCGCGAGGGCGCCGGGTGGTACGCCGACGACCTGCACCGCCTCGGCCGGCTCGCCGGATCGGAACAGGTGCAGCGCTGGGCCGAGGAGGCCAACCGGTACGAACCGGTGCTGCGCACCCACGACCGGTACGGCAACCGCGTGGACGAGGTGGACTTCCACCCCTCCTACCACGCGCTCATGGAGGTCGCCCTCGCCGAGGGCCTCGCCGGGGCGCCCTGGGCCGACGACCGGCCCGGCGCGCACGTGGCACGCGCGGCCGGCTTCATGGTGTGGAGCACCGCCGAGGCCGGCCACGGCTGCCCGGTGTCCATGACCTATGCCGTCGTCCCGGCGCTGCGCGCCGCACCCGACCTGGCGGCGGTGTACGAGCCGCTGCTCACCAGCCGCGTCTACGACCCCGGACTGCGCGCCCCCGCCGGCAAGCGCGGGCTCCTCGCCGGCATGGGGATGACCGAGAAGCAGGGCGGCACCGATGTGCGGGCCAACACCACCACAGCCACCGGGCAGCCGGACGGCACCTGGCGGCTGCGCGGGCACAAGTGGTTCACCAGCGCGCCCATGAACGACCTGTTCCTCGTACTGGCCCAGGCCCCCGCGGGGCTGTCCTGCTTCCTGGTGCCCCGGGTGCTGCCGGACGGCAGCCGCAACACCTTCCGCATCCAGCGGCTCAAGGACAAGCTCGGCAACCGCAGCAACGCCAGCAGCGAGCCGGAGTTCGACGACACGGTGGCCTGGCCGGTCGGTCCCGAGGGCCAGGGCGTACGGACCATCATCGAGATGGTCACCATGACCCGGCTGGACTGCATCCTCGGCTCCGCCTCCGGCACCCGCGCCGCGCTCGCGCAGGCCGCCCACCACGTCCGGCACCGCTCGGTGTTCGGGGCGCGGCTGATCGACCAGCCCCTGATGCGCAACGTCATCGCCGACCTCGGCCTGGAGTCCGAGGCCGCCACCACCCTCGCGCTGCGCGTCGCCGGCGCCGTCGACCGGGCCCGGCGCGGGGACGCGCAGGAGCAGGCGTTCCTGCGGCTGGCCACCGCCGTCGGCAAGTACTGGGTGTGCAAGCGGCAGCCCGCGGCGGTCGCGGAGGCACTGGAATGTCTGGGCGGCAACGGCTATGACGAGGCGTCCGGCATGCCCCGGCTCTACCGCGAGGCGCCGCTGAACGGCATCTGGGAGGGCTCCGGCAACGTCAACGCCCTGGACGTGCTGCGTGCCCTCACCCGTGAGCCGGACTCCCTGGAGGCCTTCCGCGCCGAGGTCGAGGCCGCCGCGGGCGGCGACGCCCGCCTCGACGAGGCCTGGCGCCGGGTGCGCGGCGAACTGGTGCTCACCGAGGACGCCCCGCTGCGGGCGCGCCGGCTGGTCGAGCGCCTGGCGCTGGTGCTGCAGGGCTCGCTGCTCGTGCGCCACGCGCCGGCACCGGTCGCGGACGCCTTCTGCGCCTCCCGTCTGGCCGGAGACCGGGGCCTGGCCTTCGGCACCCTGCCCGCCGGAACGGACCTGGCCGCGGTCATCGAGCGCGTGCCCGGCGCCACGGGCTGACCGGGCCGGAGGTCCGCGGCCGCCCACGGCAGCCGCGGACCCGCTGGGGTCACGCCGTGCCGCTGATGCTCTCGGCCTCGATCACGAACAGCACGCGCACCTGGTCACGGCCGCCGTACCAGGGGTACGGCCCGCCGGTGTACTTGTGCGAGAGCTTCTCGATGTGGTCCTCCGCGCCCTCCGTCGTCACCTCGCGGACGCGCCCGCGGACCTGGAAGTAGCGGGACGGGTCGTCCGGATCGGAGACGGCGACGGCCACCCGCGGGTCCCGCGCGATGTTCCGCGTCTTCACATGGCCGCGGACGCTGTTGACGAGCACGTGCTCGCCGTCGGTGTCGACCCACGTCTGGGTCAGCTGCGGCGAGCCGTCCGGCATGGTGGTCGCCAGGAAGCAGAGGCTCGGGCGGTGCAGGAGGTCGAGCAGGTCGGCGGGTAGTTTCACGATGATCCCTCGGTCGGCTGGGCGCAGCCTACGCTGCCCGCCCGGCGGCCCGGCGGCCCGGCGGCCCGGCGGCCGGTGTTCGGCGCGAGAAATCACGCCCCCGGGGTCACGATGGGTGGCAAGGGCGCTACGCGCCGCAACCCCTCACACACCGGACGGCCATGAACTCCATGCGGGTGGCCCAGGTCGCAGAACCGGGCGGACCATTCGAAATCGTCGAGCGCGCGCTGCCGGAGCCCGGCCCCGGCCACGTCCGGATCGCCGTCGAGGCGTCGGGCGTCTGCCACAGTGACGCCGGCTTCGTGCACAACGCCTTCCCGCGCATCACCTTCCCCCTGGTCGCCGGCCACGAGGTCGCCGGGCGCATCGATGCCCTCGGTGAGGGCGTCCGGCACTGGACGGTGGGCGACCGCGTGGAGGTCGGCTGGTTCGGCGGGCACTGCGGGCACTGCCCGCCCTGCCGCGAGGGCGACTTCATCGACTGCCGGAACCTGCGGGTGCCCGGCTGGGCGTACGAGGGCGGCTACGCCACCCACATGGTCGCCCCGGTCAACGCGCTCGCCCACGTTCCCGACGGGCTGACCGCGGTCGACGCCGCCCCGCTCGGCTGCGCCGGCGTGACCACGTACAACGCCTTCAAGAAGAGCTCCGCCCGGCCCGGGGACCTCGTCGCCGTGATCGGCATCGGCGGCCTCGGGCACCTGGCCGTGCAGTACGCGGCCAAGTTCGGCTTCGAGACGGTCGCCGTCGCGCGCGGCGAGGACAAGCGGGCCCTGGCCATGGAGTTGGGCGCGCACCACTACATCGACAGCTCCGCCGGCGACCCTGCCGAGGAACTGCAGGCCCTCGGCGGGGCCACCGCCGTGCTCGCCACCGCCGCCAACTCGCGGGCCATGGCGGCCGGTGTCGACGGTCTGCGGCCCGGCGGCGAGCTGATCGTCATCGGCATCGACTCCGAACCGCTGCCGATCACCCCGGCGCAGCTGGTCCTGTCCTCGCGGTCGGTCGTCGGCCATCCGTCCGGCACCTCGCGCGACGTCGAGCACACGATGGAGTTCAGCGCGCTCGCCGGGATCCGCCCGATGACCGAGACCGTGCCCCTGGAGGAGGTAAACGAGGCGTTCGGCCGCATGATGTCCGGCGCCGCGCGCTTCCGCATGGTCCTCGTCCCCTGACCCGCGCGGGTGCCGCCGGCCGGGGGTAATCCGGTTGCCCCGGGCCGGCCGGAGTACGCGTTCGACCACTACCGGGAGGTCCGCGGCGAACCACCGGCGCTGCCCGGGTACCGGGGCGCCTGAGCGGTCCGGGGCACCACGCGCGGCGTCCGCGTTGTGGTGCCCCGGGCCATGTCGCGGGCGTCGCACCGCTCCTACCGTCCGGCGCATGACCTTACTCAGAGCCGCACTCCACAGGGGCCGCCCGCGTGCCGCCCTGCTCGCCGTCCTCGTAGCGCTCCTGGCCGCGCTCGTCCCCGTCCGGCCCGCCCACGCCGCCGGAGCGATCGAGGAGGTGACCGGTTTCGGCAGCAACCCGGGCGCGCTGCGGATGTACCGCTACGTCCCCACCGGGCTGCCCCAGGGCCGGCCGGTCGTCGTCGCCCTCCACGGCTGCACCCAGAACGCCCAGGGCTACGGCACCCAGAGCGGCTGGACCGCGCTGGCGGACCGCTGGGGCTTCTCCGTGGTGCTGCCCGGCCAGACCTCGGCCAACAACCTCAGCCAGTGCTTCAACTGGTTCCAGACCGGCGACATCGCGCGGGGTCAGGGCGAAGCCGCCTCCATCCGGCAGATGACCGCCCGCCAGATCGCCGACAGCGGTGCCGATCCGTCGCGGGTGTACGTCACCGGGCTCTCCGCGGGCGGCGCGATGACGGCGGCGATGACGGCGGCCTACCCCGACGTGTACGCCGCGGGCGGCGTGGTCGCCGGGCTGCCGTACGGCTGCGCGCAGGCGGCGGGTTCACCGTACGTGTGCATGTACGTCGGCGCGACGCAGACGCCCGCGCAGTGGGGCGACCGGGTCCGCGGCGCCTTCCCCGGGTACACGGGCCCGTGGCCCCGGCTGACGGTCTTCCAGGGCACCGCCGACTACACGGTCAAGCCCGTCAACATGGACGACCTCGTACGGCAGTGGACGGCCGTCCACGGCACCGACCAGACCGCCGACGCCTCCGACACCGTCGCGGGTTTCCCGCACCGGACGTACAAGGACGCCTCCGGCGCCGCGGTCGTCGAGACCTACAGCCTCACGGGCATGGGCCACGGCCAGCCGGTCGACCCGGGCACCGGGGCGGCCCAGTGCGGCACGGCCGCCGCCTACATGCTCGACGTCAACCTCTGCGCGGCGTACCGGCTCGGGACGGGCTGGGGCCTGGGCTGAGCGGGAGGGGGCGACGCCGGGCGGCACGGGGGACGCCGGCGGCAGGGTGACGGGGCGCACGCCGGCCCCGCCCCGTCACTCCGCGGCCATCGCCGCCAGGCGGGTCACGGTGTTCCAGTTGCGGGCCGTGGCCGTCAGCCCCAGGCGCTTCTCCCACAGCGCGTGGGAGAGCCGGGTCTTCTGCACCCCGTTCGGGCAGTGCACGTAGATCTCGCGCTCGCCCGGGCGGAACTCGTCGGGAGCGAAGCCGGCCGGGTCCAGACCGGCGAGCCGGTCCGGCTCGACGGGCCCCGACAGGAAGGTGACCAGGAAGCGCGCGGGGTCGATGCCCGTCATGTCGAACGGGTTGCGCTCGACGACCCCGGCGAGCGCGGCCGCCTCGCGGACGATGCACGGCACCCTCCGCCCCTCGAACGCGGCGGCGACGGCCGCCTCCAGCGCGTCCGCCAGCTTCCCCGGATCGGCCTGCTCGTGCTCGAACAGGGCGTTGCCGCTCTGCAGATGGGTGCGCACGGACGTGCCGCCGATCTCCTCCAGCAGTCGGCGCAGGTCCTGCATCGGAAGCCTGGTCGTCGGCCCGACGTTGATCCCGCGCAGGAGAGCCACGTATCCGGTCACCCCGCCACATTAACCGTCGCCTCGCCGGGCTTACCCACTTTCGGAGGACCAGCGGCCCGGCGGAACGGTTCGCCACCGGGTGCCGCCGCTACGTTCGCGTCCATGAGCACGAAGCGTGACCGTCCGGTCGTCACCGAACTGCGGCTCTCCGCCTTCAAGTCGCATCGCGGCGCGAGCTTCCCGCTCGGGCCGCTCACCGTGATGGCGGGGGCGAGCGGCACCGGCAAGTCCAGTGTCCTGGAAGGGCTCGGCCTGCTCGGCCGGCTCGCCGCCGGTGAGGAACTGGCCATGGCGTTCGACGGCGTGCGCGGGGGAGTGGCGGCCTGCGTGCCCCACGCGGCCAAGCCGGACGCGGAGGGCCGGCGCGGCTTCCGCATCGGGTGCACGGTGGACGGCGCGGTCGGCCCCGTCGCACTCGACGTCGCCGTGCAGACCGAACCCGAACTGCGCATCGTCGGCGAGCGGTTGACCGGCGCCGGCGAGACCCTGCTCGCCACCGCGCTGCGCGATCCGGGGCGGCGTACCGTCCAGGCGGCCTGGCACACCGCGGGGCTGGTCCCGGTGACCCGGGCCCCGCTGCCCGACGACCGGCTGGCCACCTCCCTGCTGCCGCTGCGCGTCGCGGGCACCACCGAGGGGCAGCGGCTGGTGCTCGCCGCCGCGGAGCAGACGGTGCTCGCGCTGCGCGGGGTGTTCCCCGTCGACCCCCGGCCGCACATGATGCGCGAGCCCGCGCGGGTGGCCGACGGCCTGCTCCGCGGCGGCTGCGACAACCTCTCTGCGGTGCTGCGCCGTACCCAGGGCGAGTGCCGTACCCGGCACGCCGCACTGGTCGGCGCGCTGCGGGCGGTGTGCAGCCCGCCCGTCGAGGGACTGACGGTGGTCCCCGCCGGGGAGCCGGGGACGGGGGCGTACGCGCAGTCGGTGGTGGCGGCCGTCGACCGGGGACCCCTGGGGCTCGTGCCGGTGGACCGGCTCGGTGACGGGGAGTTGCGCTTCCTCGCGCTGGCGCTGGTGCTGCTGACCGGGCCGGGCGTGCTGGAGGTGGACACCAGCGGCGAGGTGCCGGACGCCGTCCAGGTCCTCACGGTGCTGGCGGACGGCCTGGACACCGGCCTGGACCGGGCGCAGTCGCGGCAGTTGCTGGCGCTGGCCGCGCAGGTCGCCGAACGCGGCCACATCAGGCTGATCGGCACGGTGCACGACCCCGCCGTGGCCGAGGGGGCGGAGGGAGTGACGCTGCTGCGCCTCGGGAGCCCGGCGGCCGACCGTGAGCGGGTGCCGGCGCAGGGTACGGGCCCGGAGGCACCGGCCGCCGAGGCCCCGGCGGCCGGGCAGGCCCCGCCGCAGCACGCCGCGGCGGCGATGGGGTAGACCTGCGGGTGTGACCGAGGATCTGCACGCGCTGCAGCGCAGGCTGGCCGCATTCGCGGCCGCCAGGCGCTGGGAGCCGTACCACACGCCGAAGAACCTGGCCGTGGCCCTGAGCGTCGAGGCCTCCGAGCTCCTGGAGATCTTCCAGTGGCTCACGCCCGAGCAGGCGGCCGGGGTCATGGAGGACCCCGACAGCGCGCACCGGGTACGGGACGAGGTGGCGGACGTGCTCGCGTACCTGCTGCAGTTCTGCGAGGTGCTCGGCGTGGACGTGCTGGAGGCGCTGTCCGCCAAGATCGACCGCAACGAGCTGCGCTTCCCGCTGCCGGGGGCCGGTGACTGAGGCGCGGCGGCCGGTGCGCCCCGCTTCGCGGGCCGGTCGCGCCGGGGGTCACGCGCGCCGCTCGCACGGCCGGGGGAGCGGGTTGTCCACAGGCGGGAACCGGCCACTTCCCCATCACGTCGCGATCCGTCACTCTGAGTGAGGAAGGCGATCGACGGGGCGGAGACGGGGGAGGTGCGTCGTGATGGACGCGGTACGGCTGATCCGGGCCACGCGGGAGTCGCTGAGGAGCGGCGGGACCGAGCGTGAGCTGATGGCGGAGGCCTGGCAGATCCAGGCGCTGACGGAGGCGATCGGCAGCTACGTCGCGCTCCACGGGGCCCCCGAGCTGCGCACTCCCGGATTCTCCGTCTGCGAGGCGGGCGGCCGGGCGTGCGGGGCCACGGGGCCGCCCGGGGTGGCGTCCGGTCCGTTGCGCGCGGCCCTGCTCACCGATGTGCGCGAACCCGCCGGGACCTTGCGCGAGCTGCGCGAACTGCTGTCGGAGCTGGGCATGGCCCTGGTCTCGGTGGCCTGCACCGCCGAGAGCGAGACGGAGTACTGGCAGTGCATCGAGGCGGTCGACGCCGCCGACGAGTCCAAGGACCGGGTGGGTGTCCTCCTGCGCGCGGTCGAGGCGCGGCAGCGGGAGGGCACGTGAGCACCAAGTCCGTGCCGCAGAAGCGAAGTTGGCGGATTGCGGCCCTCCCCGGTCCGGGAGGGTGCCGCGCGGGACAGGTTGCCGATCGATTCCGGGCGAAGAGGTGCAGGATGGAGTCATGGATCTTCGAATCTTCACCGAGCCCCAGCAAGGGGCCTCGTACGACACCCTGCTCTCCGTCGCCAAGGCGACCGAGGAGCTCGGGTTCGACGCCTTCTTCCGCTCCGACCACTACCTCAAGATGGGCGACGCGGACGGTCTGCCGGGGCCGAGCGACGCGTGGATCACCCTGGCCGGCCTCGCCCGCGAGACCAAGCGGATCCGGCTCGGCACCCTGATGACGGCCGCCACCTTCCGGCTGCCCGGTGTGCTCGCCATCCAGGTCGCGCAGGTGGACCAGATGTCGGGCGGCCGCGTCGAGCTGGGCCTGGGCGCGGGATGGTACGCGGACGAGCACGCCGCGTACGGCATCCCGTTCCCGAAGGAGAAGTTCGCCAGGCTGGAGGAGCAGCTCGCCATCGTCACCGGCCTCTGGGAGACCCCGGTGGGCGAGACCTTCGACTTCAAGGGCACGCACTACACGGTGGAGAACTCGCCCGCGCTGCCCAAGCCCGCCCAGGCGAAGCTCCCCGTCCTCATCGGCGGCCACGGTGCCCGGCGCACCCCGCGGCTCGCCGCCCGCTACGCGGACGAGTTCAACCTGCCGTTCGGCTCACTGGAGGACACCGCCTCGCAGTTCGCCCGCGTGCGGGAGGCCGCGGAGGAGCACGGCCGGGGCAAGGACGAGATCGTCTACTCCAACGCCCTCGTCGTGTGCGTCGGCAAGGACGACGCCGAGGTCGCCCGCAGGGCCGCGGCCATCGGCCGTGAGGTCGACGAGCTCAAGGCCAACGGCCTCGCCGGTTCCCCCGCCGAGGTCGTCGACAGGATCGGCCGCTTCGCCGAGCTCGGCGCCACCCGCTTCTACCTGCAGATCCTGGACCTGAGCGACCTCGGGCACCTGGAACTGATCGCCTCCGGGGTCCAGTCGCAGCTCGGCTGAGCCCGGCACACCACGCGAGGAGCACCCGCGATGCCCGCACCGACCCGGTCCCTGGCGCAGGCCCTCGCCGAGGGCCCCGTCGTCCTCGACGGCGGGTTGTCCAACCAGCTCGCCGACCAGGGCTGCGACCTGGACGGCGCGCTCTGGTCCGCCCGCCTGCTCGCGGATGCGCCGGAGCAGATCGAGGCGGCGCACACCGCCTACGTGCGGGCGGGCGCGCGGGTGCTCATCACCTCCGGTTATCAGGCCACCTACGAGGGCTTCGCCGCACGCGGCATCGGACGAGGGGAGGCGACCGCCCTGCTGCGGCGCAGCGTCGCCCTCGCCCGCGCCGCCGCCCGCGACCGCGACGACGTCTGGGTGGCGGCCTCCGTGGGACCGTACGGCGCGATGCTCGCGGACGGCAGCGAGTACCGGGGCCGCTACGGGCTGAGCGTCGCGCAACTGGAGCGTTTCCACCGGCCCAGGATGGAGACGCTGGCCGAGGCCGGCCCGGACGTCCTGGCGCTGGAGACCGTGCCGGACACCGACGAGGCGGAGGCGCTGCTGAGGATCGCCGAGGGCCTCGGGGTGCCGGTCTGGCTCAGCTACACCGTCACGGGCGGGGCGACCCGGGCCGGGCAGCCGCTGGAGGACGCCTTCCGGATCGCCGCGGACTCGGACGCGGTGATCGCCGTCGGCGTCAACTGCTGCGACCCGGCGGACGCCACGCGCGCGGTGGAGACAGCGGCGGCGACCGTGGACCGGCCCGTGGTCGTCTACCCCAACAGCGGCGAGACCTGGGACGGACGGGCCCGCGACTGGAGCGGAGGCCGGGCCTTCGACCCGGCCCTGGCCGCCGTCTGGCAGCGCTCCGGTGCCCGGCTCATCGGGGGATGCTGCCGGGTCGGGCCCGCACAGATATCCGCCCTCGCCCGCGCACTCGCCGCCCAGCCGGGGAAAACCGCTGTTGAGGGCGGCGGCGGACAGGCGATACTCAGGCGGTGTTCCTGACGATAACAACCACCGGCAGCGGCGGCATGCCCGCCACGGACCTCGGCTTCCTGCTGCACAAGCATCCGGAGAAGGCCCAGGTCTTCTCGACCTCCTACGGCGACGCCCACGTCTTCTACCCCGTGGCGTCCGAGCAACGGTGCACCGCCGCACTGCTGCTGGAGGTCGATCCGGTGGCGCTGGTCCGGCGCGGCAAGGGCAAGGGCCGGGGCGGGGCCCCCGACTCCGCGCTCGGCCAGTACGTCAACGACCGGCCCTACGCCGCCTCGTCGCTGCTCGCGGTCGCCCTCCGCACGGTGTTCGCCAGCGCCCTGAGGGGCGTCTGCGACGCCCGCCCCGAGCGGGCCGCGCAGCCCCTGCCGCTGCGGATCGAGATCCCCGCCGTGCCCGCGCGCGGGGGTGCCGCCCTCGTCCGCCGGCTCTTCGAGCCGTTGGGCTGGATCGTCGAGGCCGAACCGGTCGCGCTGGACGAGCAGTTCCCCGCGTGGGGCGAGTCGCGCTACGTGCGGCTGGCCCTGGAGGGCGAGATGCGGCTGTCCGAGGCCCTGCGGCACCTGTATGTGCTGCTCCCGGTCCTGGACGACGCCAAGCACTACTGGGTGTCGCCCGACGAGGTCGACAAGCTGCTGCGCATGGGCGACGGATGGCTCGCCGCCCACCCGGAGCAGCGGCTTATCGCCAGCCGCTATCTGTCCCGCCGCTGGTCGCTGACCCGGCAGGCCATGGAGCGGCTGGAACTGGCCCGGCTCGCCGAGGCCGACGACATCGAGGCCGAGGAGCTGGACAACGCCGTCGACGAGGAGGTGGACACCGAGGAGAAGCCGCTGCCGCTGGCGGTGCAGCGCCGCGAGGCGATCCTGGCGGAGCTGCGCGACGCCGGGGCGAGCCGTGTCCTCGACCTCGGCTGCGGCCAGGGCCAGCTGGTCGGCGCGCTGCTGAAGGACGTCCGCTTCACCGAGGTCCTCGGCGTCGACGTGTCGTCCCGGGCCCTGGGCGAGGCCGCGCGACGGCTGCGGCTGGACCGCATGGGCGAGCGGCAGTCCTCCCGCGTCCGGCTGGTGCAGGGCTCCCTGACGTACACCGACGCCCGGCTCAAGGGCTACGACGCCGCGGTGCTCAGCGAGGTCGTGGAGCACCTCGACCTGCCCCGGCTGCCCGCACTGGAGTACGCCGTCTTCGGCTCGGCACGCCCCGCCACGGTGCTCGTGACCACGCCGAACGTCGAGTACAACGTGCGCTGGGAGACGCTGCCCGCCGGGCACGTCCGGCACGCGGACCACCGCTTCGAGTGGACCCGCGAGGAGTTCCGCTCGTGGGCGGAGCAGGTCGCCGGACGGCACGGCTACGGTGTCCGCTTCGTCCCCGTCGGCCCCGACGACCCCGAGGTCGGCCCGCCCACCCAGATGGCCGTCTTCACCATGACCGCCATGACCGCCATGACGGCCATGACCACCATGACCGCGAAGGAGGTCACCCCCGCATGACCGGCAAGCGCACCCTCCCGGTGACCGATCTGTCCCTCGTGGTCCTGATCGGCACCACCGGCTCCGGCAAGTCGACCTTCGCCCGGCGCCACTTCAAGCCCACCGAGGTGATCTCCTCGGACTTCTGCCGCGGTCTGGTCAGCGACGACGAGAACGACCAGGGCGCCAGCGGCGACGCCTTCGACGTGCTGCACTACATCGCGGGCAAGCGGCTGGCCGCCGGCCGGCTCACCGTCATCGACGCCACCAGCGTGCAGCAGGAGAGCCGCCGCCAGCTCGTCCGGCTCGCCCGCGAGCACGACGTGCTGCCCATCGCGATCGTCCTCGACGTCCCCGAGCAGGTCTGCGTCGAGCGGAACGCCTCCCGTCCCGACCGCGCCCACCTGCCCCGGCACGTCGTGCAGCGCCAGCAGCGCGAGCTGCGCCGCTCCCTGCGGCAGCTGGAGCGCGAGGGCTTCCGCAAGGTGCACATCCTGCGCGGCACCGAGGAGGTCGAGGCGGCCGAGGTCGTGCTGGAGCGCCGTTACAACGACAAGCGCGAGCTCACCGGCCCCTTCGACATCATCGGCGACATCCACGGCTGCAGCTCCGAGCTGGAGACCCTGCTCGGGAAGCTGGGCTACGTCGACGGCGTGCACCCCGAGGGCCGCACGGCCGTCTTCGTCGGAGACCTCGTCGACCGCGGCCCCGACAGCCCCGGCGTGCTGCGCCGCGTCATGGGCATGGTCGCCGCGGGCGACGCCCTGTGCGTGCCCGGCAACCACGAGAACAAGCTGGGCCGCTGGCTGAAGGGCAGGCAGGTCCAGCACACCCACGGCCTCGCCGAGACCATCGAGCAGCTGGAGAAGGAGGACGGGAAGGACCCCGCCTTCCGGGAGCAGGTGCGCGAGTTCATCGACGGACTCGTCAGCCACTACGTTCTCGACGGCGGCAAGCTGGTCGTCTGCCACGCCGGCCTGCCCGAGAAGTACCACGGCCGCACCTCCGGCCGGGTCCGCTCGCACGCCTTGTACGGCGACACCACCGGCGAGACCGACGAGTTCGGCCTGCCCGTGCGCTACCCGTGGGCCGAGGACTACCGCGGCCGAGCCGCCGTCGTCTACGGCCACACACCCGTGCCGAGCACCTCGTGGATCAACAACACCATCTGTTTGGACACCGGCGCCGTCTTCGGCGGGCGGATGACGGCCCTGCGCTGGCCCGAGCGCGAGATCGTCGACGTGCCCGCCGAGCGGGTCTGGTACGAGCCGGCGAAGCCTCTGGCGAGCGAGGCGCCCGGAGGGCAGGACGGGCGGCCGCTCGACCTCGCCGACGTGACCGGCCGCCGTGTCGTGGAGACCGCGCACCACGGCCGGGTCGCCGTCCGCGAGGAGAACGCGGCCGCCGCGCTGGAGGTCATGAGCCGCTTCGCGGTCGACCCGCGGCTGCTGATGTACCTGCCGCCGACGATGTCGCCGTGCGCGACCTCGCAGCTGGAGGGCTACCTGGAGCACCCGCACGAGGCGTTCGCCGCCTACCGGGCGGACGGCGTCGGCCAGGTGCTCTGCGAGGAGAAGCACATGGGTTCCCGTGCCGTGGCGCTGGTGTGCCGCGACGCGGAGACGGCCGGCGAGCGCTTCGGGGTGACCGGCGGCGTGACGGGCGCCCTGCACACCCGCACGGGCCGTCCGTTCTTCGACGACCCGGCCGTCACCGAGCAGGTCCTGGACCGGCTGCGGGCCTCCGTCACCGCCGCCGGGCTGTGGGACGAGCTCGGCACGGACTGGCTGCTGCTCGACGCCGAGCTGATGCCCTGGTCGCTGAAGGCCTCCGGTCTGCTGCGCAAGCAGTACGCCGCCGTGGGCGCCGCCTCCGGCGCGGTCTTCCCGGGCGCGCTCGCCGCCCTGGAGTCCGCCGCCGCGCGGGGCACCGACGTGGCGGGCCTGCTGGAGCGGCAGCGCGGCCGGTCCGCGGACGCGGCCGCCTTCACCGAGGCGTACCGGCGCTACTGCTGGTCGACCGAGGGCCTGGACGGGGTACGTCTGGCGCCCTTCCAGATCCTGGCCGCCCAGGGCCGCAGTCTCGCCGCGCTGCCGCACGACGGGCAGCTGGCGCTCATCGACCGCCTGGTCGCGAACGACCCGACGGGGCTGCTGCAGGAGACCCGCAGGCTGCTGGTCGACACCGCCGACGAGGAGTCGGTGGCCGCCGGGACGCGGTGGTGGCTGGAGCTGACCGAGGCCGGCGGCGAGGGCATGGTCGTCAAGCCGCTCCAGGCCCTGGTGCGCACCGAGGACGGCAACCGCCTGGTCCAGCCCGGCATCAAGTGCCGCGGCCGGGAGTACCTGCGGATCATCTACGGTCCGGAGTACACCCGGCCCGACCAGCTGGTCAGGCTCCGCTCCCGGGCCCTGGGCCACAAGCGCTCCCTCGCGCTGCGCGAGTACGCGCTGGGCCTGGAGGCGCTGGACCGGCTGGCCGCGGGCGAGCCCCTGTGGCGCGTGCACGAGGCGGTCTTCGCCCTCCTGGCCCTGGAGTCCGAGCCGGTGGACCCCCGGCTGTGACGGACGGGGGGCGGGCACCCGGGTGCCCGCCCCTCCCTGGCGGTAAACCCCTGCCAAGTGGGAATGTCTAGCTCCATGGCATTCCATGTGGACTCCGAGGCAGGGCGGCTGCACCGCGTCATCCTCCACCGCCCCGATCTGGAGCTGAAAAGGCTCACGCCGTCGAACAAGGACGCCCTGCTCTTCGACGACGTCCTGTGGGTGCGCCGGGCCCGCGCCGAGCACGACGGCTTCGCCGACGTGCTGCGCGACCGGGGCGTGGCCGTGCACCTCTTCGGTGACCTGCTGCGGGAGACGCTGACCCTGCCCGAGGCCCGGCGCATGGTGCTGGACCGGGTCTTCGACGAGAAGGAGTACGGCCCGGTGGTCACCGACCACCTGCGCGCCGCCTTCGACGAGCTGTCCGCGGCCGAACTGACCGAGGCCCTGGTCGGCGGCATGACCAAGCGGGAGTTCCTGGCCCGTTTCGCCGAGCCGACCTCGGTCCGCTTCCACGTGATGGACCTGGACGACTTCCTGCTCGACCCGCTGCCCAACCACATCTTCACCCGGGACACCTCGGCCTGGGTCTACGACGGGGTCAGCATCAACGCGATGCGCTGGCCCGCCCGCTGGCACGAGACGATCCACTACGAGGCGATCTACCGCCACCACCCGCTCTTCGCGGGCGGCTCCTTCCACGTGTGGTCCGAGGGCCAGGCGGCCTACCCGTCCACCATCGAGGGCGGCGACGTCCTGGTGATCGGCAACGGCGCCGTCCTCATCGGCATGAGCGAGCGCACCACCTCGCAGGCCGTGGAGATGCTGGCCCAGCGGCTGTTCAACGCGGGGTCGGCCACCACGATCGTGGCCCTGGACATGCCCAAGCGCCGTGCCTTCATGCACCTGGACACCGTGATGACCATGGTCGACGGCGACACCTTCACCAAGTACGCGGGCTTGGGCATGCTGCGCTCGTACACCATCGAGCCCGGCGCCGGGGAGCGCGACCTCAAGGTCACCGACCACCCGCCGGAGCACATGCACCGGGCCATCGCGGCGGCCCTGGGCCTGGACGACATCCGGGTGCTCACCGCGACCCAGGACGTCCACTCCGCCGAGCGCGAGCAGTGGGACGACGGGTGCAACGTGCTCGCCCTGGAGCCGGGCGTCGTCCTGGCGTACGAGCGCAACGTCACCACCAACACCTTCCTGCGCAAGCGCGGCATCGAGGTCATAGAGATCCCCGGGAGCGAACTCGGGCGCGGCCGCGGCGGCCCGCGCTGCATGAGCTGCCCCATCGAGCGGGACCCGGTCTGACGGGCGGCGATCCGTGGCCGGGACCGCTGGTGGGGCTGTATAAGGATGCGAGGATTCGTATAGACTTCCATGGTCCCGGCGCACTCATGTTCGGCATCCGGCCGACCCCGACCTAGGAGCCCCCATGGCCATCGACCTCACGGGCCGCCACTTCCTCAAGGAACTGGACTTCGCCCCCGAGGAGTTCCGCGGGCTGGTGGAGCTGGCCGCCGAGCTGAAGAAGGCCAAGAAGGCGGGCTCCGAGGTCCGGCGTCTCACGGGCCGCAACATCGCTCTGATCTTCGCCAAGACCTCCACTCGCACCCGCTGCGCCTTCGAGGTCGCCGCGGCCGACCAGGGCGCCTCCACGACCTACCTGGACCCGGCCGGCTCCCAGCTCGGCCACAAGGAGTCGGTGAAGGACACCGCTCGGGTACTCGGCCGGATGTTCGACGGCATCGAGTACCGCGGGACGGGCCAGGAGGTCGTCGAGGAACTGGCCGCCCACGCCGGGGTGCCGGTGTGGAACGGCCTCACCGACCAGTGGCACCCGACCCAGATGCTCGCCGACGTGCTCACCATGACGGAGCACTCCCGTTCCCCGCTGGCGGAGACGGCCTACGCCTACCTCGGCGACGCCCGCTCCAACATGGGCAACTCGCTGCTGGTCACCGGCGCCCTCCTCGGCATGGACGTACGCATCGTCGCGCCGGAGCGGCTGTGGCCGGACGAGTCGGTCGTCGCCGAGGCCCGGCGCCTCGCGGAGACCACGGGCGCCCGGGTCACCCTGACCGAGGACGTCGCCGAGGGCGTCGCCGGCGCGGAGTTCGTCCACACCGACGTCTGGGTGTCGATGGGCGAGCCCGCCGAGGTCTGGGACGAGCGCATCGTGCTGCTGAAGCCGTACGCCGTGACCATGGACGTGCTGCGGGCCACCGGCCGTCCCGACACGAAGTTCATGCACTGCCTGCCCGCGTTCCACGACCTCGGCACCGCCCTGGCCCGGGAGATCCACGCACGGCACGGGCTGACCTCCCTGGAGGTCACCGACGAGGTCTTCGAGTCGGTGCACTCGATCGTCTTCGACCAGGCCGAGAACCGGATGCACACCATCAAGGCCGTCCTCGTCGCCACACTGGGAGGCGCGTGAGGCGCCGCGTATATGGCGCACTCGTGACGGCGGTCACGAAGGGGTGATAACTTCGCGGTGGTGGCAAGCCTGCCTCCCCCGTGAAGGAGGACGTCCCCATGAGCCCCTACCGAGGCTCCGCAGGCCGTACCGAGGAATGGCGGCACCTGCGGGTCGAGCGCGCCGACGGTGTCGTCACCGTCACCTTCGACCGCCCCGACAAGCTCAACGCGCTCACCTTCGGCGCCTACGCCGACCTGCGCGACCTGCTCACCGAACTGCCGCACCACGGCGACACCCGGGTCCTGGTGCTGGCCGGGGCCGGTCGCGGCTTCTGCTCCGGCGGGGACGTCGACGAGATCATCGGCGCCACCCTCGCCATGGGCGCGGGCCAGCTGCTGGACTTCACCCGCATGACCGGCCAGGTCGTCCGCGCCATCCGCGAGGCCCCCTTCCCCGTCGTCGCGGCCGTCCACGGCGTCGCGGCCGGGGCCGGCTCCGTGATCGCCCTCGCCTCCGACTTTCGCATCGTCGAACGCTCGGCACGCTTCGCCTTCCTCTTCACCAAGGTCGGCCTCGCCGGCGCCGACATGGGCGCCGCCTACCTGCTGCCCCGCATCGTCGGACTCGGCCACGCCACCCGGCTGCTGATGCTCGGCGACACCCTGGGCGCCGAGGAGGCCGACCGCATCGGCCTCGTCAGCGAACTCGTCGACGACGGCCAGGCGGACGCGAGCGCCGCCGCCCTCGCCAAACGCCTGGCCACCGGCCCGGCGCTGGCGTACGCGCAGACCAAGGCGCTGCTCACCGCGGAACTCGACATGCCGCTCGCCGCCGCGGTGGAGATGGATGCCGCGACCCAGGCGCTCCTGATGACCGGCGAGGACTACGCCGAGTTCCACGCCGCGTTCACCGGGAAGCGCAGCCCCAACTGGAAGGGCCGGTAACCGTGCGGGTGGCCATCATCGGCGGCGGCCCCGGCGGGCTCTACGCGGCCGCACTGCTCAAACGCCTCGACCCGGAACGCGACATCACCGTCTGGGAGCGCGGCGCTCCCGAGGACACCTTCGGCTTCGGCGTCGTGCTCTCCGACGAGACGCTCGGCGGCATCGAGCACGCCGACCCCGTCGTCTTCCGCGCCCTGCAAAGGGAGTTCACCCGCTGGGACGACATCGACGTGCACCACCGCGGGCGCGCCGTCACCTCCGGCGGCCACGGCTTCGCGGCGGTGGACCGGCGCACGCTGCTGGCGATCCTCCACGACCGCTGCCGCGACCTCGGCGTGACGGTCCGCACCCGTGAACTCGCCCCGGCCGCAGACCGGCTGGCCCGCGACCACGACCTCGTCGTCGCCGCCGACGGCGCGGGCAGCGCCACCCGCGGCGCCCACGCCGCCGTCTTCCGGCCCACCCTCACCGGACACCGCTGCCGCTACATCTGGCTCGCCACCGACCTCGCCCTGGACGCCTTCCGCTTCGAGATCGCCGAGACCGAGCACGGCGTGATGCAGGCCCACGGCTATCCGTACCGGCCCGGCGTCAGCACCTTCATCGTCGAGATGCACGAGGACGTCTGGCGGCGCGCCGGACTGGACCGCCTGGACGAGGCCGAGTCGATCGCCCGCTGCGAGAAGATCTTCGCCGACGCCCTGCACGGCCACAGCCTGCGCGGCAACCGCTCCCGCTGGATCGCCTTCACCACCGTCGCCAACGAACGCTGGCGGCACGGGAACATCGTGCTGCTCGGCGACGCCGCCCACACCGCGCACTTCTCCATCGGCTCCGGCACCAAGCTCGCCATGGAGGACGCCCTCGCCCTCGCCGCCTGCGTGCACGAGCAGCCCGGCGTCCCCGAGGCGCTCGCCGCCTACGAGGCCGAGCGCAAGCCGGTGGTCGCCAGCACGCAGCGCGCCGCGCGGGCCAGCCTGGAGTGGTTCGAGAACCTGGAGCAGTACGCCGCCCAGCCGCCCCGGCAGTTCGCCTTCAACCTGCTCACCCGCAGCCGCCGGGTCACCCATGACAACCTGCGGCTGCGCGACGCGGACTTCACCGCCTCGGTGGAGCGGGAGTTCGGCACCGGGCCGGACACCCCGCCGATGTTCACCCCCTTCACCCTGCGCGGGCTGACCCTGCGCAACCGGGTCGTCGTCTCGCCGATGGACATGTACTCCGCCGCCGACGGCACCCCCGGTGACTTCCACCTCGTCCACCTCGGCGCCCGCGCCCTCGGCGGCGCAGGCCTGGTCATGACCGAGATGGTCTGCGTCAGCCCCGAGGGCCGGATCACCCCGGGCTGCGCGGGCCTGTGGAACGACGGGCACGAGGCCTCCTGGCGCCGCGTCACCGACTTCGTGCACGCCGGGCCCGGCGCCGCGATCGGCCTCCAGCTCGGCCACAGCGGCCGCAAGGGCTCCACCCGGCTGATGTGGGAGGGCATCGACCAGCCGCTCCCCGAGGGCAACTGGCCGCTGGCGGCCCCCTCCCCGCTGCCGTACCACCCGCACGTCAGCCAGGTCCCGCACGCCCTGGACGACGCCGGGCTGGCCGCGATCCGCGAGCAGTTCGCCGCCTCCGCCGCGCGCGGCGCCCGCGCCGGGTTCGACCTGCTGGAGCTGCACTGCGCCCACGGCTACCTGCTGTCGTCCTTCCTCTCCCCGCTCACCAACCGGCGCACCGACGGCTACGGCCGCGACCTGGCCGGACGGCTGCGCTTCCCGCTGGAGGTCTTCGACGCCGTCCGCGAGGTGTGGCCCGACGACCGCCCGATGACCGTCCGCATCTCCGCCACCGACTGGGCCGAGGGCGGCACGACCGCCGACGACGCGCTGGAGATCGCCCGGGCCTTCGCCGCCCACGGCGCCGACGCCATCGACGTCTCCACCGGCCAGGTCGTCCCCGACGAGGCCCCCGACTACGGCCGCTCCTACCAGACCCCCTACGCCGACCGGATCCGCAACGAACTCGGCCTGCCCGTCATCGCGGTCGGCGCCATCTCCTCCTGGGACGACGTCAACTCCCTGATCCTCGCGGGCCGCGCCGACCTGTGCGCGCTCGCCCGCCCCCACCTCTACGACCCCAACTGGACGCTCCACGCCGCCGCCGAACAGGGCTACTCCGGCCCCGGCGCCCCCTGGCCCCTCCCGTACCGGGCCGGCAGCCGCCGCCCGCCCACGGGCCGCACGGACGCCCCCCGGCCCCGGCTGACGCTGGACGTGTGAGGGGCGGCCGCCTCAGCGGAAGGCGGAGGTGTCGAGCGCGAACGCGAACGGCTCGGGGAGGTCGAGTTCCTTGCCGAACAGCACCCGGACGTCCTGCCGGTAGTCCTCGGCGTCCGGCTCGCCGTACAGGGTCACGGTGCCTTCGGTGCGGTCCACCAGCAGGTAGAAGGGGATGCCGGCGGCCGCGTAGCCGCGTCGCCGTGGGCCGCGGTCCCTTGCCGGGCGCGCCGCCGTCACCCGCCATCACCACTCCCGCCGGGTCGGCCCAGGGCGGCTGTCCTCTGAAGTGCCCCGTGAGCATCGAGGCGTCGACCGCGGAGGTGCCCTCCGGTACGACGAGTTCGAGGAATGTGTCCAGTACGGCCGCCTCACCCGTCGTCGAACGGCCCTGCCCGGGGCGAGCCGACATGCGCGTCCCTCCTGAATTGCCGTGCGGGCGTGTGCCTACGCCAACGATCATCCGAGGAGGCCGGTCACGCCGCGGGGTCGGCGGACCGCGCGAACTCCGCGCCCGCGTCGCGCAGCCGCGCGTGCAGCCCCTCGAAGACCGCCGCCGCGCGGCCGCCGGGCCAGTCGGGCGGGAGGAGGGCGGGCGGCAGGCCCGGGTCGGCGTAGGGGAGGCGGCGCCAGGAGTCGAGGGCCCGCAGGTAGTCCGCGAAGGCCTCCTGCGGCGGGGTCGCCTCCCGGGAGGCCCAGGCGCGCAGCACGGGCTCGTGGGCGTCGAGGAAGGCGTGGTGGCGCTTGGCGACGGCGTCGAGGTCCCACCAGCGGCGCACGGCCGCGGCCGTCGGCTCGAAGCCGAGGTGGGTGCCGGCGAAGAGGTCGACGTAGGTGTCCAGGCCGAGCCGGCGCAGGGTGTGCAGGGCCTCCTCGTGGAGGCGGGCGGGCGCGATCCACACACCCGGTGCGGCGGTGCCGAAGCCCAGGCGGGCCAGGCGGGAGCGGAGCAGGTGCCGCTTGTGGCGCTCGCTCTCCGGGACGGAGAAGACCGCGAGCACCCAGTCCGGGCCGCCCGTTCCGCCGGCCGGGTGACCGTAGATGCGCCGGTCGCCGTCGGCGAGCAGCTGGCGGGCGTCCTCGGACAGGGCGTAGCCCGCGGCGCCGCCGACCCGGTCCGGTTCCAGCAGGCCGCGGCGCTTGAGCCGGGAGACCGCCGAGCGCACCGACTGCGGGTCCACGTCGACGGCGCCCATCAGCCGGATCAGCCCGGCGACGGGTATCCGCCCGTCCCAGCCGTCGGCCCGGCCGTAGGCGCCGAAGAAGGTCAGGATCAGTGAACTGGGGGTGTGCTCGGTCACGCGATCACTGTAGGTCGCGCAGCCGGAAGCGCTGCAGTTTCCCGGTGGGTGTGCGGGGCAGGGCGTCGATGAAGACGATCTCGCGCGGGCACTTGTAGCTCGCGATCTCCTCACGCGTGAAGGAACGCAGCGTCTCGACCGTGTGCTCGTCGCGCGGCGGCCCGTCCCGCAGCACGACGAAGGCCCGGACGATCTGGCCGCGCTGGTCGTCCGGTACGCCGATGACGGCCGCCTCCCGCACGTCGGGGTGGCGCAGCAGCGCCTCCTCGACCTCGGGGCCCGCGATGTTGTACCCCGACGAGATGATCATGTCGTCGGCGCGGGCCACGTAGCGGTAGTAGCCGTCCGCCTCGCGCACATAGGTGTCGCCGGTGATGTTCCAGCCGCCCCGCACGTACTCGCGCTGCCGTTCGTCCGCCAGGTAGCGGCAGCCCGTGGGGCCGCGCACCGCCAGCAGCCCCGGCTCGCCGTCCGGCAGGGGGGACAGCGTCACCGGATCGACGACCCGGGCCTGGTAGCCAGGTACCGGCAGGCCCGTGGTGCCCGGGCGGATCACGTCGTCGGCTGCGGAGATGAAGATGTGCAGCAGCTCCGTGGCCCCTATGCCGTTGATGATCCGCAGACCCGTCGACTCGTACCAGGCGTGCCAGGTCGCCTCGGGCAGGTTCTCGCCCGCCGACACGCAGCGCCGCAGCGAGGACAGGTCCCGGGAGCCGTGCGAGGCGAGTATGGCCCGGTAGGCGGTGGGCGCGGTGAACAGCACGGTCACCTTGTGCTCCGCGACGGCCCGGGCGAGCTGCTCGGGGCCGGCCTGCTCCAGCAGCAGCGCCGACGCCCCCACGCGCAGCGGGAAGACGACCAGGCCGCCCAGCCCGAAGGTGAAGCCCAGCGGCGGGCTGCCGGCGAACACGTCCGCGGAGGTGGGCCGCAGTATGTGCGCCGAGAAGGTGTCGGCGATCGCCAGCACGTCCCGGTGGAAGTGCATACACCCCTTGGGCCGTCCGGTCGTGCCGGAGGTGAAGGCGATCAGCGCGACGTCGTCGGACGAGGTCTCCACCGCCGCGAAGGAGTCCGGCCGGCCGGCGGCGAGCCGCAGCAGGTCGTCCGGCGCCTCGCCGCCGTAGGTGGCGATGCGCAGCCCGGGCGCCTCGCACTTGGCGAGGTCGTCGACCGCGCGGATGTCGCACAGCGCGTGCCGGACGGAGGCGATCTCGCAGATCGTCGCCAGCTCGTGCGGGCGGTGCGCCGCGAGCACGGTCACCGCGACCGCGCCCGCCTTCATGACGGCGAACCAGCACGCCACCAGCCACGGAGTGGTGGGGCCGCGCAGCAGCACGCGGTTGCCGGGCACCACCCCGAGGTCGTCGGTCAGCACGTGCGCGATGCGGTCGGAGGCGGCGCGCAGGTCCGCGTACGACCAGACCTCGCCGCCCGGCATCCGCAGGCAGGGCGCCTCGGGCCGTCCGGCGGCGAGGAGTTCGTCACCGCAGTTGAGCCGGCCCGGATAGGCCAGCTCGGGGAGGTCTTGGGTCAGGACGGGCCACTGGTCACGCGGCGGGAGGTGATCCCGCGGGAAAGTGTCCACGTGAGCTGATGGCAGCAGGTCCATGGCGGGTTCGCCCCTCGTTGGCCCCTGGTTGCGGACGGATTCAGCGTAACGTGTTTGTGACGGCAGTCAACGGTACGCGATACGGGAGGTGCCGCGTGGCATCGTTCGCGCTGGACCCGGAACAGCTCAAGTGGTGTGCGCAGGTCCGTGATTGGGCCGCCGAACGGCTGCGGCCGCTGGCGGAGGCCGGCGAACCCGGGCGGGTCAACCGCCCGCTGCTCGCAGCCCTCGGCGAACTCGGCCTGCTGGCACGCCTCTTCCCCGGCACCGCCCTGGAGCTGTGCCTGCTCCGGGAGTCCCTGGCCCGCGAGTGCACCGAGGCCGAGACGGCACTCGCCCTGCAGGGACTGGGCGCCCACCCCCTGCTGGAGTCCCCGGAGCTGGCCGCCCGCTGGATCCCGCGTGTCGTCTCCGGCGAGGCCGTCGCGGCCTTCGCGCTCACCGAGCCGGGGGCCGGTTCGGACGCGGCCGCCCTCGAACTGGCCGCGGAGCCCGCGCCCGGCGGCGGCTGGCGGCTCACCGGCGAGAAGTGCTGGATCTCCAACGCCCCCGAGGCCGACGTCTACACGGTCTTCGCCCGGACCACCCCCGGCGCCGGGGCCCGCGGCGTCACCGCCTTCGCCGTCCCCGCCGACCGCCCCGGCCTCGGCGGCGAACCCCTCGACATGCTCTCCCCGCACCCCATCGGGCGGCTGTGCTTCGACGCCGTACCGGTCGGGGAGCGGGACGTGATCGGCGAGGTCGACCGGGGCTTCCGGGTCGCCATGACCACCCTCAACCGCTTCCGGCCCAGCGTCGGCGCGTTCGCCGTCGGCATGGCGCAGGCCGCCCTCGACGCGGCCACCGCCCACGCCGCCTCCCGCACCGCCTTCGGCGCGCCCCTGAAGGAGCTTCAGGCCGTCTCCCACACCCTGGCCGAGATGGCCACCCGCACCGAGGCAGCCCGCCTGCTGGTCTACGCCGCCGCGGAGGCCTACGACTCCGGCGCCGCCCGGACCGCCCGGAGCTCCGCCATGGCCAAGCTCTTCGCCACCGAGACCGCCCAGTACGCCGTCGACGCCGCGGTCCAGATCCACGGGGCCCGCGCCCTGGAGCGCGGCCACCTCCTGGAGCACCTCTACCGCGAGGTCCGCGCACCGCGTATCTACGAAGGTGCCACCGAAGTCCAGCGGTCGATCATCGCCAAGGAGCTCTTCGCATGACCCTCAACCGGATCAACCCGCCCGAGCTGTCCCCGCCCACCGGTTTCAGCCACGCCGTCACCGCCACCGGGCACACCCTCGTCCTCCTCGCGGGCCAGACCGCGCTGGACTCCGGGGGCAAGGTCGTCGGGGAGACGCTTCCGGCCCAGTTCGAGCACGCGCTGATCAACCTGCTCACCGCCCTCCAGGCCGCCGGCGGCACCCCCGCCGACCTCGCCCGGCTCACCGTCCACACCACCGACGTCGCCGCCTACCGCGACCACGCGCCCGAACTCGGCCGCATCTGGCGCGCCCTGGCCGGCCGCGACTACCCGGCGATGGCGGTCATCGGCATCACCCGCCTGTGGGACGAGGAGGCCGTGGTCGAACTCGACGGCCTCGCCGTGCTGTCCTGACGGACCGGTGAACCGGGCGCCAGGGGCATCAACGGCCCCTGGCGCCACGGCCGGTACGACCACGCGACGCCCCGCGGGCCGCGGTCCCGGCGGCCCGCACGTTCCTGCCGCGGAGGTCAGCCCCGGCCGCGCGAGGACACCTCGTCGCTGACCCGGGAGAGGATCCCGGCCGCCTGGTCGAGCCCCGCCTCCCGACAGCGGGTGATCGCGGCACGGAGCCGTGACAGGGCCGCGTCCGGCCGGCCGAGGCCGTTCGCCTCGACCAGCGCGGCGACCCGGACGGCCTCGGCGCGCGGCGCCTCGCCGTGCGGCCCGCCCGCCTCGTGGGCGGCGATCGCCCGCTCCAGTTCGGCGAGCGCCTCGGGGAAGCGCTCGGCGCCGGCGTAGGCCCGGCCGCGCTGGTAGTGCGTGGCGCCGGTCTGGTACCAGAGGGCGACGTCCCCGTCGTCCCCGGCCAGAGCCGCCAGCACCTCGTCGGCCCGGCGCAGGTGCTCCAGGGCGTCCTCCAGGCCTTCGGCGCCCCCGGCCGACACGGCGTACGCGGCGAAGTCCCGCATCATCTCCGCGACCGCGTGCGGGTTCGGCCCCTTGGTATGCGAGGCGACGGCGCGGTCGTACGCGGAGCGCGCCGCGTCCTCACTGCCGGCCCCCAGCAGGGCGACGGCGGCCTCCGAGGCGACGAGCGTGTGTGTGAACTGCTCCTCCCACGGCTCGACGGCGTCGGCCAGCAGCAGGAACTGCTCGGCGCTCGCGCGGTGCTCCTCCAGCTCCCGCAGGCCCCGCGCCAGCAGCAGCCGGGCCTGGGCCAGGGCACGTTCGTCCATGCCGGCCGCGGCCTCGTCCGTGACCAGCGACTCCAGCACGGCGACGGCGTCCGCCTGGCGGTCGGCGCGGGCGAGCACGTCCGCCAGCTCCACCCGCAACTCGGCGGCGCCCGCCGCGTCGCCCTCGCGGTCCAGCCGTGACGCCCCGTCGGACAGGTGGCGCACGGCCGCGCCCGGGTCGCCCGCGTGGTCGGCGGCGTGGCCGAGCAGCGCGTGGGTGCGCGCCACCGGGAACGCCGTGTCGCCGTGCGCGGCGGCCGAGGCGAGCGCGCCGTGGAACTGCTCCATGGCCTCCTCGGGGCGGTGCTGCTGCAGCAGCACCTGGCCGAGCAGCCCTCGCGGGCGCGTGGCGCGCCAGGGCGTCCCGGCCGCCTCCACGACCCTCAGCACGTTCCGCAGTTCCCGCTCGGCCCGCTCCGGATCACCGGAGCGCGCCGCGAGATCCGCGGCGTACACCCGGGTGTTGATTGTGCGCTCCGGGGCGCCGAGCCGTTCCGACTCGGCCACGGCCTCGGCCACGGCGGCCTCGAAGCGCTCGCGCAGCTCCGCCGGGACGTCGGGCAGCGCGGCCGTCGCCTCGGTGTGCGCGAGGAACGCGCGGCACTGCAGCACGACGAAGTAGGCGCGACGGACCTCCGCGGTGGGCGTGCCCTCGTCCGCCAGCGCTCGGGCCTCGGCCAGCACGGTGTCCAGCTCCGCCCGGCCCTCGTCGGCCTCCGGGCCGGGCTCCACGCCCACCGAGGCCAGCCGCGCCCGGGCGGTCAGCACGCGCTCGGGCATGCCGGCCAGCGAGAACAGCTCGCGTGCCTCGGCGAGGGCGGCCCTGACCGCCGCCTTGTCCTCGTCCTCCATGGCCGTGAAGGCGCGGTGCTCGGCCAGTTCGCCCCGCAGCCGCTCCTCCGGGCCCAGCCGGGGGTCGTGGACATGGCCGTCGGCTCCGGCGCGCTCGGCGATACGGAGCCACAGCTCCTCGTCGCCGGGACGGCCCGCATCGGCCAACTCACGTGCCTTCTCGACCAGTTCCACGAAGTCCTGGGGCACCTCCCGTGCGGAGGCGGCCACGGGCGGGGCCGTCACGACCGGCCCGTCCTCCGGCGACGGCACGGCCGCGGAGCGCAGCCCGAGCGCCAGCGGCTCGGCGAGCGGCGGCCGTCGGGCGAGCCGCGCCCGGCGGCGCTCGCCGACGGCGCCGGTGCCGTTGCGCCGGTCGAACGCCGCCGCCAGGGCGTCGCCCTGCCCGCTCACGTGGTCCAGCAGTTCCCGCGCCGTCCAGGTGCGCCCCACCGGCCCGGCGACGGGAGTCGTGTCGTACCCCTCGTCGACCAGGCGCCGGGCGAGGACCTGGACACCGGTGAGGAAGCCGAGCAGCGAGAGCGGGGCTCCGGCGGTGTCGAACAGGGCGCGGTTCTCGGCGAGGATCTCCAGCGCCCGGCCCTCGTTGCCGGACAGCGCGCAGAACTCCACGTGCAGTCCGGTCTCCTCGGCCATGCCGACGCGGCCGCGGGCGTGCCGGTAGCCGGTCAGGTGGTACGAGCGGGCCTCGTCGGTGCGGCCGAGGCGCAGCAGCGGCAGCAGGGCGTGGGCCTGGGTGACCCAGGGCTCCTCCTCGCAGCTCTGGACGCCGCCGAGCACCGGTTCCCAGGTGCGCAGGGCCCGTTCGTCGTCGCCCGCGTCGAGGTGGTGCAGCCCCTGGTGCCGGGTCTCGCAGGCCAGGCAGTCGCTGAGCCGCTCCCGGGGCCGGGTGACCCACAGGTCCCAGGCCGTCTCGCGGTCCGCGCCGGTGTGGGCGGCGATCCGGTGCCGCATCGCCGCCACCGGCTGCAGGCCCTCACCAGCGGCGCGGTAGCGCTCGCCCATCCGGCCGACCCATCCGTCGACCGTCGCCAGCGGGACGTCCGGCACCTGGAGCAGCGAGGTCGTCACCCACTTGTGGCGCCACAGCACCTGGCGGGCCTCCCACTCGCTGAAGGAGCCGGGCACCTCCTCCCACAGCGTCAGGATCCGGGCGAAGACGACCGGCGACTTGCGGTGCTCGGCGGCGTACTCGTACGCCGACATGAGTTCGAGCAGCGCCGTCACCAGGACGTCCTTCTCCTCGAACTGCTCGGCCGCCTCGACCAGTTCCTCGGCGGTCACGGTGCGGGGCGTTCCGTAGGGGCGCTCGTTGTTCTCGCGGAGCGCCTCGAACACGGCCTCGGGGGTGTCCAGCATCAGTGCTCCTCGGCGTCCGGCCCGGACGCGGGGGTGTCCTGGTCGTGCATGGCGTGGGTGAGCAGGCCGATGAAGGCCCGGTTGAGCAGCGCGCTCTCGGAGGACTTCAGCGGCCGCCGGGTGAGCAGCAGCGCCTGCCCGTACAGGGCCTCGGCGGTGGTGAGGGCCAGCCCCCGCTCCGTGACGGTGGCGGCCCTGCGCACCAGCGGGTTGAGGTGGTTGAGGACGAGCTGGGCCCGCGGGGCCTCCGTGCGCAGCGAACCGAGGATGTCCGCCCACAGGCCGTCGCTGCTCTGCGCGAGACCGGCCCGGGTGCGCTCGTGGCGTGCCTCGCGGTCGTCCAGGAGCAGCGCGGGCGCCGTGACCGGCTGGAAGGCCCGCAGGACGACGTCGCAGTCGTACTGTCCGACGACCTCGCGGGCGACCGTGAGGAAGGCGGCGGCGGCGAGTTCGGCGGCCGAGTCGACGGGGTCGAGGTGCGCCGTCACGGTGGCCGGGTCCAGGTCGGTGACCGTGGTGCCCGGACGGATCTCGGGCAGCCGGTGCACCAGGTCCCGGTCGTAGGTGTAGCCGCCGTTGACGACGCCGAGGCCGGCCGCCGCCGCGATCGGGGCGACCTGCCGGAACTCGTCGACGCTGCGGGTGACCAGCACCGTGGGGTGGGCGCGGGCGAACTCCTCCAGCGTGACGTTGCCGTCCGTCGTCTCGAAGGGCAGCCACGGCAGCAGCATCCGCAGCAGTGCGTCGTCGTAGCGGGCCAGCGCCTTGACGGCGAGGTGGTGGCTGTCGATGAAGCGCCGCAGCAGCACCGGGTCGCTGGCGGCGAGCCCGGTCAGCCAGTCCCGGATGCGGGCGCCGAGGGCGTCGCGGACGGCGGCCAGCGTCTCGTCCTCGTACAGCGCCTCGCGTGAGGCGGTCGGGCGCAGGCTGGTGACGTCCACGACGCAGCGGACGAAGAAGGCCCATTCCGGGAGGAGTTCGGCGGCCCGGTCCGAGAGCAGCATGCCCTTCAGGTGCACTCGGTGCCCGGCCCGCTCCGAAGGGTTGACGGCGGTCGGCAGCACATAGGCCACGCCCCGCAGCCCGGCGACGGGCAGGTCGAGGTCGATGGTGTCGAGCGGGGTGAAGCCGAACGTCGCGCGGCAGTGCTCGGCGAGCGCCTCGGCGCGCGCCAGCGGGGAGCCGTGGCGGCGCTCCCACGGCGGGGTCTCGTTGACCGTGGTGCTCTCGCCGCGCGGGTCGACGACGGTGACCTCGTGCCGCAGCAGGCTGCCGTAGTGCCGGGCCAGCGAGGTCACCCGCCCGGGCTCCGTCCACTCGCCGGCGTCGGCGCGCGGGGCCAGCGTCACGCGGGTGCCCGGCTCGGGCAGCGCGTCGGCGGGGAGGGTGCGGATCGTGTAGCTGCCGTCGGAGCGTCCGCGCCATTCCACGGCCGGGGCGCCGGGCGAGGCCGCCGGGCGGCTGACGACCGTGATCTCGTCGGCCACCACGAAGCAGGCCAGCAGACCGATGCCGAACTGGCCGATGAAGTCGCCGCGGGCGGCCTCGATCTCCCCGTCGGCGGCGCGCTTGGAACTGCGCCCGATGGTGGCGAGGAAGGTGTGCACGTCGGCCTCGCTCAGCCCGACTCCGGTGTCGGTGACGCTGAGCGTGTCACCGGTCCGCACGGTGATCCTGGCCGGTGCGCCCGGCTGGACCGCCTGGCGGGCGGTGATCGCGTCGACGGCGTTCTGCAGCAGCTCGCGCAGGTAGACGCGGGGGCTGGAGTAGAGGTGGTGGGAGAGCAGGTCGACCAGGCCGCGCAGGTCGACCTGGAACGTGTGCGCTGACGGGGACTGGGACACCGAAGGGGCCTTCCGGGCGGTGCGCGGACGGGGAACGGGGCGCGTGACGGTCAGGGACGTCCGGCGCGGAACCGCATGGTGCGGTAGGGCGACACCGGGACGTCGCCGTCGAGGTACTGCCACGGGAACTCCGTGACCAGCCCGCCGGTGGCGGTGAAGGCGGCCGCGGCCGCCTTCTTCTCGCCGGCCAGGACGAAGGCCAGGGCGAAGGTGTTGAGGGTGCCGAGCCGGCTCACCGGCTCCCCGTACGCCGCGTGGCGGTACGAGCGGTCGGCGGCCTCGTGCAGTTCCGCGACGACGCGGCCCGTCCGCATGTACGGGCTGTCGGTGGCGCCGTGATCGAGGTCGAGCCAGTGCTCCAGGTGCGCGACCGCGACCAGCACGCCGAGCGGGCTCCCCTCGGGGGCGCTCAGCACGGACGCGCGCGCGAACGCGTGCATCTCGTCGTGGGAGCCGCCCCATTTCGCGCAGACCTGCTGCAATTGCTGCTGGTGCGCGCCCAGGTGCTCCGGGAACCGCCGGGCGGCGGCCTCGAAGCGCAGGCGGGAGATGTCCTGGCCCATCTGCAGCCCTCGGGCGGACATCTGCAGGAAGTACCAGGGGGACGCCCAGCCGGGCTCGAGCTCGGCGGCCCGGTAGAGCAGGTCCTCGGCGACCTCGAGGCGCTCGTGGAAGATCTGGAACTGCTCACGCGAGACGTGTTTCGCCCGCAGTCCGGTCCGTGCCTCCCAGGCCCAGACCACCTGGCGGGCACCGGCCACGAGCAGCGCCAGACCCGACTCGGGTTCGTCCGCGACGGCCCTGGGCATCCACTGCTCGTAGCCCGCGACCTCGGTGGCGTTGGCGATCAGCCAGCCGCGCTCCCCGTCGTCGGAGACCGCCGACAGCTCGTCGCGCATGGCCGGCCAGTCGGCCGCCTTGGCCGCCGCCAGCAGTCGTGCGAGGCGCGGGTTCCCCATCGCGGGGCTCATCCGCGCCACGGGACGCGGTGCCCACCGCTTCAGCGAGAGCCCAGATCCGCTTCTCGTACCGCCGCCCACCGTGCCGCCCGCGGGACCACCTCGGACCGCCACCATGAAGACCCCCTCCTGGCCTGGCCGTTCTCCCCCATGGGCCATGATCCGCGGCCCGGAGCATGATTATCACGGCCACCTTGCGGGGGAGTAGCCGGTTTGCCGGCCAGGAGGGGCGGGACGGGTCAGATGTCGCGGAACGTCTCGATCTGCGCCCCGATGGAGTTGAGCCGCTCGGCCAGTTCCTCGTAGCCGCGGTTGATGACGTACACGTTCCGCAGCACCGAGGTGCCCTCGGCGGCGAGCATCGCCAGCAGCGTCACGACGGCGGGCCGCAGGGCCGGCGGGCACATCATCTCGGCGGTGCGCCAGCGGGTCGGGCCCTCGACCAGCACACGGTGCGGGTCCAGCAGCTTCACGTTGGCGCCGAGCCGGGTCAGCTCCGTGAGGTAGATGGCGCGGTTGTCGTAGACCCAGTCGTGGATGAGGGTCGAGCCCTGCGCCGTGGCGGCGATCGCCGCGAAGAAGGGCACGTTGTCGATGTTGAGGCCCGGGAAGGGCATGGGATGGATCTTGTCGATGGGGGAGCGCAGCTTGGAGGGGCGCACGGTGAGGTCGATCAGCCGGGTGCGGCCGTTGTCGGCGGGGTACTCGGCCGTGCGCTCGTGGTCCAGCCCCATCTCCTCCAGGACCGCCAGCTCGATCTCCAGGAACTCCACCGGCACCCGGCGGATGGTCAGCTCGGACTCGGTGACCACGGCCGCGGCCAGCAGGCTCATGGCCTCCACCGGGTCCTCCGACGGCGCGTAGTCCACGTCCCGGTCGATCTCCGCGACGCCGTGCACGGTCAGCGTGGTGGTGCCGATGCCGTCCACCCGCACACCCAGCTCCTCCAGGAAGAAGCACAGGTCCTGGACCATGTAGTTGGAGCTGGCGTTGCGGATGACGGTCACCCCGTCGTGCCGGGCGGCGGCCAGGAGCGCGTTCTCGGTCACGGTGTCGCCGCGCTCGGTCAGCACGATGGGCCGCCGCGGGGCCACGGAAGGGGTGACCCGGGCGTGGTACATCCCGCTGGTGGCGGTCACGTCCAGCCCGAAGTGCCGCAGGGCGGTCATGTGCGGCTGGACGGTACGGGTGCCGAGGTCGCAGCCGCCCGCGTACGGGATGCGGAAGCGGTCGGTGCGGTGCATCAGCGGGCCGAGGAACATGATCACACTGCGGGTGCGGCGGGCGGCGTCGGTGTCCATGGCGTCCAGCTCCAGCCGCGCGGGCGGGACGATCTCCAGGTCGTTGCCGTCGTTGATCCAGCGCGTGCGCACGCCGATGCTGTTCAGCACCTCCAGGATGCGGTAGACCTCCTCGATCCGCGCGACGCGGCGCAGGGTGGTCCGCCCGGAGTTCAGCAGCGTGGCGCACAGCAGCGCCACGCACGCGTTCTTGCTGGTCTTGACGTCGATGGCGCCGGACAGCCGGCGCCCGCCGACGACGCGCAGGTGCATGGGGCCCGCGTAGCCGAGGGAGACGATCTCGCTGTCGAGCGCCTCACCGATTCGGGCGATCATCTCAAGGCTGATGTTCTGGTTCCCGCGTTCAATACGGTTCACCGCGCTCTGGCTGGTCCCGAGCGCCTCCGCAAGTTGCGACTGGGTCCAGCCCCGGTGCTGTCGGGCGTCACGGATGAGCTTGCCGATGCGTGCGAGGTAGTCGTCTCCCATGAGGAGAGACTATCTCACATATGAGATGTCAAGCCGAGCTCGAGGTCCAGGAGGTACCGCTTGCGCTCCAGTCCGCCCCCGTATCCGGTGAGACCGCCGGAGGCGCCGACCACCCGGTGGCAGGGCACGATGATGCCGACCGGGTTCCGTCCGTTGGCGAGCCCGACGGCGCGCGACGCACCGGGGCTGCCGAGCTTGTCCGCCAGCTGACCGTACGTCATCACCGTGCCGTACGGGATGGTCCGCAGACCCGCCCAGACGCGCTGCTGGAAGGGAGTGCCGCGCAGGTCCAGCGGCAGGTCGAAGGCGGTCAACCCGCCCGCGAAGTACGCCCCCAGCTGTTCGGCGGCGGGTGCGAACGGGGACTCGCCCGGGGCGCGGCGTGCGCCGAAGGACTCCTCCGGTGGCCGGTGGCGCTGCGCGGTCATGTAGAGACCGGACAGCACACCGCCGGTCGCGACCAGGGTCAGCGGCCCGACCGGGCTGTCGATGAGGGCGTGTGTGCGAAGGGACATGATCATTCCTCAGGCTCGTTCGGCGGGCAGGACGTTGACGGGGTGGTCGCCGGTGGCCCACAGGTGCTGCACGGCGTACGCGCGCCACGGCCGCCAAGCGGCGGCCCGCCGGACGAGGGCCGCGGGGGTCGTCGGGAGGCCCAGCTTTTCCGCGGCCTGCCGTACGCCCAAATCGGTGGCGGGGAAGGCGTCCGGGTCGCCGAGCGCCCGCATCGCGACCACCTCGACCGACCACGGGCCGAAGCCCGGGAGCGCCTCGAGCTGCCGCCGCGCCTTCTCCCAGTCGCTGCCGACGTCCAGGTCGAGGCCCCCCTCGGTGAGCGCGGCGACCAGGGCGGTCAGCGTGGCCCGCCGGGTGCGCGGCATGGCCAGGGACTCCGGGTCCAGCCCCGCGAGCGCCCACGGGGAGGGGAACAGGTGGGTCAGCCCGCCCCCGGGGTCGGCGACGGGCTCGCCGTGCGCCGCCACCAGCCGGCCGGCCAGCGTGCGCGCCGCGGCGGTCGACACCTGCTGCCCCAGCACCACGCGCACCGCGAACTCCGGCCCGTCCACCGTGCGCGGCACCCGGCGCCCGGGATTCGCGTCCACGTACGGGGCGAGCAGCGGGTCCTGCCGGAGCAGCCCGTCGACGGCGACCGGGTCGGCGTCCAGGTCGAGCAGCCACCGGCAGCGGCTGATCGCGTGCGACAGGTCCCGCCAGTCGGTGAGGGAGAGCCGGCAGGCGACGTGGTCGGGCTCGGGCCGCAGGGCCACGATGCCGTGGCCGTGGGGCAGCCGCAGCGTGCGGCGGTAGGCCCCCTCCCGCCACTCCTCCACACCCGGCACGGCGGTCGCGGCCAGGTGCCCGAAGAGGTTGCCGGGGCACAGCGGCGCCCGGAAGGGCAGCCGCAGCGTCAGGGAGCCCGAGACGTCGGCGGCCGGGAGAGGGCGCCGTCCCCGTGCCGCCCGCGTCCGCAGCTCGCTCGGGGTGAGCGCGAAGACCTCGCGCACGGTGTCGTTGAAGGTGCGGATGCTGCTGAACCCGGCGGCGAACGCGACGTCGGCCATCGGCAGCGCCGAGGTCTCGATCAGCAGCCGGGCCGTCTGCGCCCGCTGCGCCCGGGCGAGGGCGAGCGGCCCGGCCCCGAGCTCGGCCCGCAGCTGCCGCTCGACCTGCCGTGTGCTGTAGCCGAGACGCGCCGCGAGCCCGGGCACGCCGTCCCGGTCGACGACCCCGTCGGCGATCAGGCGCATGGCACGGGCCACCAGGTCCGCCCGCTCGTTCCACCGCGGGGAACCGGGGGCGGCGTCGGGGCGGCAGCGCTTGCAGGCGCGGAAGCCGGCCTGCTGGGCGGCGGCCGCGCTCGGGTAGAAGCTCATGTTCTGCGGCTTCGGCGGCACCGCGGGGCAGCCGGGCCGGCAGTAGATGCGGGTGGTCAGCACCGCGGTGAAGAACCACCCGTCGAAACGGGAGTCCTTCGACTGCACGGCGCGTACACAGCGCTCGAAGTCCTCATGCACATCCCCAGCATCCGCGGCGCGCGCGGGCCGGGGCTAGCGAGAATCCGACATGGACGTGCGGGGAGGCGGCGCGGGACGTAGGTGTCGGAAATCCGCCGGACCCGCCCCCCGGCCGGTGATGGACTGCGGTCCGTGATCAGCGAACTCAAGGCCAAGGCCGAACTCTTCCGCTCCCTCCACGTCCCCGGGCGCCCGCTGCTGCTGGCCAACGCCTGGGACGCCGCAAGTGCCCGCGTCGCCGAGCGCGCCGGGGCAGCCGCCGTCGCCACCACCAGTTCCGGGGTCTCCTGGACCCTGGGCACCGCGGACGGCGACCACGTCGACCGCGGCCTCGCGCTGGAGCTGACCGCACGGGTCGCCGCGGCCGTCTCCGTGCCCGTCAGCGCCGACGTCGAGGGCGGCTACGCGACCGACCCCGAGGGCGTCGCGCAGACGGTGCGGGCGGTGCTGGCCGCCGGCGCGGTCGGCGTCAACATCGAGGACTCCCACGACGGCGGCCCGGCCCCCCTGCGCGCCGTGGACGACCAGGCCGGCCGCATCGCCGCGGCCCGCCGCGCCGCCGACGAGGAGGGGGTGCCGCTGTTCGTCCACGCCCGCACCGACACCTACCTGCGGGGCGCCGGCGACCTGGGGGAGACCCTGGAGCGCGCCGCCGGGTACCTCGCGGCGGGCGCCGACGGCATCTTCGTGCCCGGTGTGAGCGACCCGGCCGTCGTCGCCGCCCTGACCGAGGGCATCGACGCCCCCGTCGGCATCCTGGCCGGCCCCGGAGGGCCGCCGGTGTCCGTCCTGGCCTCCGCGGGCGCCGCGCGCGTCAGCCTCGGCAGCGCGGTCGCCGAGGCCGCCTACGCCCTCGTCGACCGGGCCGCGCGAGAGCTGCTCGCCACCGGCACCTACGCCGCCGTCGCGGGCGGCATCCCCTGGGGCGAGCTCAACGCCCTGATGCTCCGGGAGGGGTGACGGCGGGGCCTCACGCGGAGCAGGTGCCGTCCCGGGGCTCCGGGAAGCCGAGGCCGTCCGGGTGCAGCGCCGCTCCGTCGTCCTCGCCCTCGCCGCCGTCGGCGTGAGGTGCGGTGACCGGGGTGAACGCCACGCCGCCGACGGGACCCGCAGTCGCCGCCGCGCCCGCACCAGGAGGGAGTCCTCGGCGCGGGGCCGGGGGAGGGGCGGCACCCTCGGGGTGCCCGGGCGCGGCGGAAGGAGCGTGATGCCGCACACAGACGGCCCGGCGCATGACCCGGCAGCGGTGATGTATTAGAGTTATCTCGACATCGAGATATCTGCCAAGGCGCACCGCTGCCGCCAGGGGTAAGGCTCCCCTTAGTTAGCCTTACCTTAGCGGATCGGCCAGGGGTCGAAGCGGCAGCATTGCGGTGGTACGCGCAAAGTTACGAAGGAGACTGTCGTGTCGGCGAACAGCTTCGACGCCCGCAGCACCCTGCAGGTGGGCGACGAGTCGTACGAGATCTTCCGGCTGGACAAGGTCGAGGGCGCCGCGCGCCTCCCTTACAGCCTGAAGGTGCTGCTGGAGAACCTGCTCCGCACCGAGGACGGCGCGAACATCACCGCCGACCACATCCGCGCGCTCGGCACCTGGGACTCCCAGGCGCAGCCGAGCCAGGAGATCCAGTTCACGCCGGCCCGTGTGATCATGCAGGACTTCACCGGTGTCCCGTGCGTGGTCGACCTCGCCACCATGCGCGAGGCCGTCAAGGAGCTGGGCGGCGACCCGTCCCGCATCAACCCGCTGGCCCCGGCCGAGCTGGTCATCGACCACTCGGTCATCGCCGACAAGTTCGGCACCCCGGACTCCTTCGCGCAGAACGTGGAGCTGGAGTACGGCCGGAACAAGGAGCGCTACCAGTTCCTGCGCTGGGGCCAGACCGCGTTCGACGAGTTCAAGGTCGTCCCGCCGGGCACCGGCATCGTCCACCAGGTGAACATCGAGCACCTGGCCCGCACGGTCATGGTCCGGGGTGGCCAGGCGTACCCCGACACCCTCGTCGGCACCGACTCGCACACCACCATGGTCAACGGCCTCGGCGTGCTGGGCTGGGGCGTCGGCGGCATCGAGGCCGAGGCCGCCATGCTCGGCCAGCCGGTCTCCATGCTGATCCCGCGCGTCGTCGGCTTCAAGCTGACCGGCGAGCTCCCCACCGGCACCACCGCGACCGACCTCGTGCTGACCATCACCGAGATGCTGCGCAAGCACGGTGTCGTCGGCAAGTTCGTCGAGTTCTACGGCGAGGGCGTCTCCGCCACCTCGCTCGCCAACCGCGCCACCATCGGCAACATGTCGCCGGAGTTCGGCTCCACCGCGGCGATCTTCCCGATCGATGCGGAGACCATTAACTACCTGAAGCTGACCGGCCGTTCGGAGCAGCAGCTCGCGCTCGTCGAGGCGTACGCCAAGGAGCAGGGGCTGTGGCTGGACCCGGCCGCCGAGCCGGACTTCTCCGAGAAGCTGGAGCTGGACCTCTCCACGGTCGTACCCTCCATCGCCGGCCCCAAGCGCCCGCAGGACCGCATCGTCCTCGCCAACGCCGCCGAGCAGTTCAAGAGCGACGTGCGCAACTACGTCGACACCGCGGACGAGTCGGGGAAGGAGTCCTTCCCGGCCTCCGACTCCCCGGCCGCCACCAACGGCGTCCCGACCCGCCCGACCCTGGTGACGGCTCCCGACGGGTCCACGTACGAGATCGACCACGGCGCCGTCACCGTCGCCGCGATCACCTCCTGCACCAACACCTCGAACCCGTACGTCATGGTCGCCGCCGCCCTGGTGGCCAAGAAGGCGGTAGAGAAGGGCATGACCCGCAAGCCGTGGGTCAAGACCACGCTCGCCCCGGGCTCCAAGGTCGTCATGGACTACTACGACCGCGCCGGCCTCACCCCGTACCTGGACAAGATGGGCTTCAACCTCGTCGGGTACGGCTGCACCACCTGCATCGGCAACTCCGGCCCGCTGCCGGACGAGGTCTCCAAGGCCGTCAACGAGCACGACCTGGCCGTCACCTCGGTGCTGTCGGGCAACCGCAACTTCGAGGGCCGGATCAACCCGGACGTCAAGATGAACTACCTGGCGTCCCCGCCGCTGGTCGTGGCGTACGCCATCGCCGGCTCCATGAAGGTGGACGTCACCAAGGACGCCATCGGCACGGACACCGACGGCAAGCCGGTCTTCCTGCAGGACATCTGGCCCTCCGAGCAGGAGGTCAACGAGGTCGTCGCCTCCGCGATCGGCCAGGACATGTTCAGCACCTCCTACCAGGACGTCTTCGCCGGCGACGCCCAGTGGCAGTCGCTGCCGATCCCGACCGGCAACACCTTCGAGTGGGACCCGCAGTCGACCTACGTCCGCAAGCCCCCGTACTTCGAGGGCATGACCATGGAGCCGGACGCGGTCACCGACATCGCCGGTGCCCGCGTGCTGGCGAAGCTGGGCGACTCGGTCACCACCGACCACATCTCCCCGGCCGGTGCGATCAAGGCCGACACCCCGGCCGGCCAGTACCTCACCGAGCACGGTGTGGAGCGCCGCGACTTCAACTCCTACGGCTCCCGCCGCGGCAACCACGAGGTCATGATCCGCGGCACCTTCGCCAACATCCGCCTGCGCAACCAGATCGCGCCGGGCACCGAGGGCGGCTACACCCGCGACTTCACGCAGGAGGGCGGCCCGGTCGCCTTCATCTACGACGCGTCGCAGAACTACCAGGCCGCCGGCACCCCGCTGGTCGTCCTGGCGGGCAAGGAGTACGGCTCCGGCTCCTCCCGCGACTGGGCCGCGAAGGGCACCGCGCTGCTGGGCGTCAAGGCCGTCATCGCCGAGTCGTACGAGCGCATCCACCGCTCCAACCTGATCGGCATGGGCGTGCTGCCGCTGCAGTTCCCCGAAGGTGCCACGGCGGCCTCGCTGGGCCTGACCGGTGAGGAGACCTTCGCGTTCTCCGGCATCACCGAACTCAACGACGGCACCACCCCGCGCACCGTCAAGGTGACGACCGACACCGGCGTCGAGTTCGACGCCGTGGTCCGCATCGACACCCCCGGTGAGGCGGACTACTACCGCAACGGCGGCATCATGCAGTACGTCCTGCGCTCCCTGATCCGCAAGTAGGGATCACCGCGTCCGGACCCGGCGAACGGGCCCGCACCCCTGCCGGGGGTGCGGGCCCGTTCGCGTTACCGGCAGGTCTCAACTAGGGAAAGCTGTCCGTCAAAAGCGCGCATGACCTTGCCCACCTCGCGGGAAGTGGACTATACCTGTCGGCGTCCAGGAGGCCCGCTGAACGTGGGCTTGCGCGGGGGGAACAACGGGTGCGTGGCCCGTGCACAGATTCAACTCCGCACCGCATGGGTCCTGGAGAAGGTGAGGACTTGAGCATGAGATCCGACGTCAACCGGCGTGATCTGATCAAGCGGGCTGCAGCGGTGGGCCTGTTGGCCGCTCCCGCCGCGGGTCTGCTGAGTGCCTGTGCGTCCAGCGGCAGCGGCAACGACAAGGGCACCGAGAAGGGCGAGAAGTCCAAGGAGAACCCCTTCGGCGTGGCCAACGACGCCCCTCTGGACGTCGTGATCTTCAAGGGCGGCTACGGGGACGCGTACGCCATCGAGTTCGAGAAGATCTACAAGAAGAAGTTCTCCGGGTCGAAGGTCAGCCACCTGGGCACCCAGGAGATCACCGGCAAGCTCCAGCCCCGCTTCAACGCCGGCAACCCGCCGGACGTCGTCGACGACTCCGGCGCCCAGCAGATCAAGCTGGACGTGCTCTACAAGAGCGGCCAGCTCACCGACCTCACGCCGCTCCTCGACGCGCCCTACATCGACGACCCGAGCAAGAAGATCAGGGACGTCCTGCAGCCCGGCACCATCGAGACGGGCAGCTTCGACGACGGCAAGATGTACCAGCTGTCCTACATCTACACCGTCTGGGGCCTGTGGTACTCCGGCAAGCTCTTCAAGGAGAAGGGCTGGACCGCGCCGAAGACCTGGGCCGACTTCATGTCGCTGTGCGAGGAGATCAAGAAGTCCGGCATCGCGCCCTTCACCCACCAGGGCAAGTACCCGTACTACATCAACATCGTGGTCATGGACCTCATCGCCAAGCACGGCGGTCCGGACCTGGTGAAGCGGATCGACGACATGGACGCGACCGTCTGGGACGAGCCCGCCGCCAAGGCGGCCGTCGAGGCCGTCTACCAGATCGCCGACAAGGGCTACCTGCTCCCCGGCACCAACGGCATGACCCACATCGAGTCGCAGACCGCCTGGAACGAGGGCAAGGCCGCCTTCATCCCCTGTGGTTCGTGGCTGGAGAACGAGCAGCTGAAGGCCACCCCCTCGGACTTCGAGATGACCTTCCTGCCGATCCCCTCGCTGGACGGCGACAAGCTGCCCTTCGAGGCGATCCGGGCCGGCGCCGGTGAGCCCTTCATTGTCCCGAAGAAGGCCAAGAACCAGGCCGGCGGCCTGGAGTTCCTGCGGATCATGCTCACCAAGGAAGCCTCGAGCAAGTTCGCCCAGACGGCCAACTCGCTGACCGTGCTCAAGGACGGCGTCGGCTCCGACGTCCAGCTGCGCCCGGGCACCGCGTCCACCGTCACCGCGCTCACCGCGGCCGGGAGCAACGTCTTCAACTACAACTACATCAACACGCAGAGTGCCTTCGACACCGACGTGCAGAACGCCAGTGCCGAGCTGATGGCCAAGCGCATCAAGCCCGCCGACTGGCTCAAGCGGGTCAAGGCGGCGGCCGAGAAGGCCAAGAAGGGCTCTTAGTTCGCCCGGCCCTTGCGCACCGGGGCCCCGGTGCCCCCTGATGGTCCAGGGGGCGTTCGGGGCCCCGGTGCGACGGTCTACCCGATGGCAGGAGCAGCGCCATGCGTTACCGCAAGTACCCGTTCATCGCGGGATTCCTCGTCATTCCGGTCGTGCTCTACGTCGTCTTCGTGATCTGGCCGTACCTCCAGACGTTCGGGTATTCCCTGACGGACTGGTCCGGGCAGTCCCAGGAGATGCACTTCGTCGGCCTGGAGAATTACACCAAGCTCTTCGGGGACCATGTCTTCCTGCAGGCGCTCCAGCACAACGTGCTGCTGCTGGTCTTCCTGCCGGTGATCACGATCCTGCTGGCGCTCTTCTTCGCCTTCATGCTCAACGTGGGCGGCCGCGGCGGTACCACGGGCGTGCGCGGAGTGCGCGGATCCGCCTTCTACAAGGTGGTCTTCTTCTTCCCCCAGGTGCTTTCCGTCGCCATTCTCGTCGTGCTCTTCCAGGCGGTCTACCGCAGTGACGGAAGCGGCCTCCTGAACGGCATCCTCATCAAACTGCACCTTCAGGACCCGAGTACCCCGGTCGAATGGCTGAACAGCCCCAACCTGGTGATGTGGTGCCTGCTCGGCGTGCAGATCTGGGCCGGAGTCGGTTTCTACCTGGTGCTGTTCTCCGCGGCCATGCAGTCCGTTCCGAAGGACATCTACGAGGCCGCGCTGCTGGACGGCGCCGGCCGCCTGCAGACCTTCTTCAAGGTGACGCTCCCGCTGCTGTGGGACAGCGTGCAGACGGCCTGGGTGTACCTCGCCATCGCCGCGATGGACTTCTTCGTACTGGCCTCGGTCCTCACTCCGGGATCGAGTTTCGGCGGCGGCCCGGACTACCACGGTGAGGTCATGGCGACCTACCTGATGCGCAACTTCCTCACCTTCGGAAAGAGCGGCTACGCCTGTGCCATGGGCGTCGTCATCCTCTTCCTCACCCTGATCCTTTCCGCCATCGCGCTGCGGGTCTCCCGCCGCGATCGCATCGAGTACTGAGCGGGGAGCGCATCCCATGGCCACTCCCATCAAGCAGCCCACTCCGGTACCGGTCTTCAAGGGGCAGCCCACCACGATCGGCAGCAAGAAGACGGACCGGGAGCGTTTCGCCGACGGCGGCACGACGCTCAACGTCTTCTCGCACGGTTTCCTGATCCTGTGGGGCGTGATGATCCTCCTGCCGCTGGCATGGATCGTCCTCGGCTCCTTCAAGAACAATACGGAGATCGGCGCGAGCGCCTGGTCCTGGCCCTCGCACTGGTCCCTCGACGCATTCTCCCGGGCCTGGGAGAAGGGCATCGGCGAGTTCTTCGTGAACACGGTGATCGTGCTGGTGTTCTCGGTCCCGCTGACCATGCTGCTGGGGTCGATGACCGCGTACGTGCTGGCGCGCTACGAATTCCCCGGCAACCGGATCATCTTCTACCTGTTCGTCGGCGGCGCGATGTTCCCGGTGTACCTCGCCCTCGTGCCGTTGTTCTTCATGGTCAGCAACCTGGGCATGCTCAACACCTACCAGGGCCTGATCCTCGTCTACGTCGCCTACTCGCTGCCCTTCACCGTCTTCTTCATGCACTCCTTCTTCAGGACCCTGCCCACGGCGGTGCACGAAGCGGCGATGATCGACGGCTGTTCGCACTCCCGGGCCTTCTTCCAGGTGATGCTGCCGATGGCGAAGCCGGGCCTGATCAGCGTGGGCATCTTCAACGTGCTGGGCCAGTGGAACCAGTACATCCTGCCGATGACCCTCATGCAGCAGCAGTCCAGCAGCGACCCGGACCGCTCGATGCTGGCCCAGGGCCTGGTGAACCTGGCGCAGCAGCAGGGGTACTCCGGTGACTACCCGGCGCTCTTCGCGGGCATGACCATCGCGATGCTGCCGGTGCTCGTGGTCTACCTCTCCTTCCAGCGGCAGGTGCAGGCGGGTCTGACGGCCGGCACCCTGAAGTAACCGGAAAGTCACTCCACGTGGCCGCCGTCGGGTCGTCCGGGCGGCGGAGCGGAAGCGGTCCCGCCGTATGCGGGGCCGCTTCTGGATTTTTCGGGCATTAGGTCAGCGGTCTGGTTCTGCCCCTTGACGGGAAGCGAGCCTAAAGGCTTGCTTAGAGTTCACATGTTGTAGACGACGGGGTCTCATCGGCGTGGCTCCCGTCCGGTTCGGCAGGAGTGGAATGGTCGTGGAGACTCCGGGATCCCAGTCGTCGCTGCACCGGGCCAACCTCGAGCGGGTGGTCCGGGCCGTACGTCTGGCGGGTTCGCTGACGCAGGCGGAGATCGCCCGTACGACGGGGCTGTCCGCCGCGACGGTCTCCAACATCGTCCGCGAACTGCGGGACAACGGGACGGTACAGGTCACCCCCACCTCCTCGGGAGGGCGCCGGGCCCGCGCGGTGGCGCTGTCCGGTGACGCGGGCGTCGTCGTCGGCGTCGACTTCGGGCACTCCCACCTGCGGGTGGCGGTCGGCAACCTGGCCCACCAGGTGCTCGCGGAGCAGTCCGAGCCGATCGACGTGGACGCCTCGGCCTCCGAGGGCTTCGACCGGGCCGAGCAGCTCGTCGCGCGGCTGATCGAGTCCAGCGGCATCGGCGCCGACAAGGTGATCGGCGTCGGACTCGGCGTGCCGGGCCCGATCGACGTGGAGACCGGCGCGCTGGGGTCCACCGCCATCCTGCCGGGGTGGGGCGGCATCAACCCGCGCCAGGAACTCGCCGAGCGGCTGCGCACGCCGGTCCAGGTGGACAACGATGCCAACCTCGGCGCCCTCGGCGAACTGGTCTGGGGCGGCGGCCGGGGGGTGAAGGACCTGGCGTACATCAAGGTGGCCAGCGGCGTGGGCGCCGGGCTGGTGATCGACGGCCGCATCTACCGCGGCCCCGGCGGCACCGCGGGCGAGATCGGCCACATCACGCTGGACGAGTCCGGCCCGGTGTGCCGCTGCGGCAACCGCGGCTGCCTGGAGACCTTCACCGCCGCCCGCTACGTACTGGACCTGCTGCGCGGCAGCCACGGTCCCGACCTCACCCTGGCGCGCATGGTGCAGCTGGGCCGGGAGGGCGACCCGGGCTGCCGCCGGGTCATCGCGGACGTCGGCCGGCACATCGGCATGGGCGTAGCCAGCCTCGCCAACCTCTTGAACCCGAGCCGGGTGGTGCTCGGCGGCGATCTCGCCGAGGCCGGGGAGCTGGTCCTCGCGCCCCTCAGGGAGTCCGTGGCACGGTACGCGATCCCCAGTGCGGCGCGCCGCCTCTCCGTTGTCTCCGGGGGTCTTGGGGCCCGTGCCGAGGTGCTGGGCGCCCTGGCGCTGGCCCTCAGCGAGGTGGGGGATTCGACCCTTTTGGATGCTAATGTTCCTGCAGCGGTTGCTGTGTCGTAGAGATCACTCTGCGTTCATCTAGATAACGAAACGCACCGTTGCCATCTCGTTAAGTATTTACTTCTTGACGTCAAGGCTGTTGCCGAGTTGACTCACGCTCACCTCGGCCGCAGTCTTTTGCGGCCCTGTCAGGGAGGCAACCCCACATGAACGCAATGATGCGTCGCGTCGTGATCGGCACCGCGGCCGTCTCCATGGCCCTTTCCGTTGCTGCGTGCGGCAAGGCCGGCGACGACAAGGCGGACGGCGGCAGCAGCAGCACCGGCAGCAAGAGCAAGACCATCGGTCTGCTGCTTCCCGACAGCGTCACCGCGCGGTACGACAAGTTCGACAAGCCGCTGTTCGAGGCGAAGGTCAAGGAGCTGTGCGCCGACTGCGACGTACAGTACGCGAACGCCGCGGGCGACTCCGGCAAGCAGGCCCAGCAGGTCAGCACCATGATCACCAAGGGTGTCAAGGTGATCGTGATCAGCGCCCAGGACGCCGCTGCCATCAAGACCTCCGTCCAGTCGGCCGTCGACAAGGGCATCAAGGTCATCGCCTACGACCGCCTCGCCCAGGGCCCGGTCTCCGCGTACGTCTCCTTCGACAACGAGAAGGTCGGCGAGCTGCAGGGCCAGGCGCTCCTCGACTCGCTCGGCGACAAGGCCAAGCCGTCGGCGAACGTCGTCATGATCAACGGTGACGACGCCGACCCGAACGCCGCGATGTTCAAGGCGGGCGCCCACAAGGTGCTCGACGGCAAGGTCAAGATCGCCTACGAGCAGAGCGGTCTGTGGAAGGACACCGTCGCCAACCAGAAGGTGACGGCGGCCATCACCCAGATCGGCGCCAAGAAGATCGCGGGCGTCTACGCCGCCAACGACGGCATGGCCGGCGGCATCGCCACCGCCCTCAAGGGCGCCGGCATCAGCGGCATCCCGCTGACCGGTCAGGACGCCGAACTCGCGGGCATCCAGCGGATCATCGCGGGCACCCAGTCCAGCACGGTCTACAAGGCGTTCAAGCCCGAGGCCGACGCCGCCGCCCAGCTCGCGGTCAACCTGATCGAGGGCAAGGCCATCGACTCGCTGGCCACCACCTCGCTGACCAGCGGTTCCGGTGACAAGGTCCCGTCCCAGCTGCTGACCCCGGTCTCGGTGACCAAGGCCAACGTCAAGGACACGGTCGTCGCCGACAAGCTGTGGTCCGTCGAGGAGATCTGCACGGCCGAGTTCGCCAAGGCCTGCAAGGCCGCCGGCCTCCAGTAACACGGCAGGCCCTCCTCCCGGAGGCCGCCACGCGAACCTGTCCGGTACCCGCCCCGTCCAACAGACCCCGCTGACGGGGCGGGTGCCGGACAGACAGTCCGCTTCGTTCATGTAAAGCTGTGCAGTTTGCACAAAACTCCGCGCCCCTCCAAGCGCGGCATCCCCGCCGGTCAGGCGGCGAAGGAGATGGTTCACGTGTCCGCTACGCCCGTGCTGGCGTTGCGCGGAGTCTCCAAGCGATTCGGTGCGGTCCAGGCACTCACCGATGTCGACCTGGAGATCCACGCCGGTGAGGTCGTCGCGCTCGTCGGCGACAACGGCGCAGGTAAGTCGACCCTGGTCAAGACGATCGCCGGTGTCCACCCCATCGATGAAGGCGTCATCGAGTGGGAGGGTCAGGCGGTCAGCATCAACAAGCCGCACGATGCCCAGGGCTTCGGAATCGCGACGGTCTACCAGGACCTGGCGCTCTGCGACAACCTCGACGTCGTCGCCAACCTCTACCTCGGCAGCGAGATCAAGCACGCCGGTGTGATCGACGAGGTCGCCATGGAGGCGCGGTCCAGGGAGCTGCTGAGCACCCTGTCGATCCGCATCCCCAGCGTGCGCATCCCGATCGCCAGCCTGTCGGGTGGTCAGCGGCAGGTCGTCGCCATCGCGCGCGCCCTGATCGGCGACCCCAAGCTGGTCATCCTCGACGAGCCGACCGCCGCCCTCGGTGTGGAGCAGACGGCCCAGGTGCTCGACCTGGTGGAGCGGCTGCGTCAGCGCGGCCTCGCCGTCATCCTCATCAGCCACAACATGGTGGACGTCAAGGCCGTCGCCGACAAGGTGGCGGTACTGCGGCTCGGTCGCAACAACGGTGTGTTCGACGTCAAGAGCACGTCCCAGGAAGAAATCATCTCCGCGATCACGGGCGCCACGGACAACGCCGTGACCCGCCGTCAGGCGCGGCGCACGGAGGATGCAAAGTGAGCGACACGTCGAAGACCGTAAAGAAGGACGCGGTGGCAGCGGTCGAGGACGCGTCCTCTGCGGCCGTGCCCGTGGTCGACCCGCGCCTGCTCGTCCGTGAGGAGGGCTTCAAGGGCTACCTCACCGAGTTCAAGCGCAAGGTTCGCGGTGGTGAGCTCGGCTCGCTGCCGGTCATCATCGGCCTGATCATCATCTGGACCATCTTCCAGACCCAGTCCAGCAACTTCCTGACCGCCGGCAACCTGGCCAACATCGGCTTCTTCCTTTCCGCCACGGGCATGCTCGCCATCGGTCTGGTCTTCGTGCTGCTGCTCGGCGAGATCGACCTGTCGGTCGGCTCGGTCAGCGGTCTGGCCTCGGCCGTCTTCGCCATCTTCGTCACGAACCACGGGATGAACCCGTGGCTCGCCGTGATCCTGTCCATCCTCACCGGCATCGTCATCGGCGCCCTGCACGGCTGGTTCTTCGCGAAGATCGGCGTCCCCGCGTTCGTCGTCACCCTGGCCGGCTTCCTCGGCTGGAACGGCCTCATGCTCCAGCTGCTCGGCGACAGCGGAAGCCTCTCGATCCCGGACGACGGCCCCCTGCACGTCCTGGGCCAGCGGTCCTTCTTCCTGGACCAGGACATCTCCGGCGCCTACCTGCTGGCCGGGCTCGGCACCGTCGCCATGCTGGCGGGCTCCCTGATCGACCAGCGCCGCCGCCGCGCGGCCGCCGTGCCGTTCCGGCCCACCAGCGAGATCGCTTTCCGCGTGGGCGCCCTGGCGATCGTCTCCTTCGTCGCCGCGTACGTCCTGAACCAGGCGAGCGGTGTGCCCAACGCGCTGGTCATCTTCCTGGCGGCCCTGGTCATCACGGACTTCGTGCTCCGGCGTACCTCGTACGGCCGCAAGGTGTTCGCGGTCGGCGGTGGCATCGAGGCCGCCCGCCGGGCCGGCATCAACGTCGCCTTCGTCCGCATCTCGGTGTTCGCCATCTCCGGCGGCTTCGCGGCGCTCGGCGGTCTGTTCTTCGCCGCACAGACCTACACCGCGACCCTGGGCGCCGGCGGCGGCAACACGCTGATGCTGGCCATCGCGGCAGCGGTCATCGGCGGCACCAGCCTCTTCGGCGGCCGCGGAAACGTTTGGTCCGCCCTGCTCGGCATGCTGGTCATCCAGTCCATCCAGACCGGCCTGGACCTGCTCAACATGAACACCGCGCTGCAGTACATGATCACCGCCGCGGTGCTCCTCGCCGCCGTGGTCATCGACTCGGTGTCCCGCAAGAGCCAGAAGGCCGCCGGCCGCGGCTGAGGGTTCGCACCGCACACCAGTGGCGTGACGTGCCCGGCGCAGGGAAGATCATCCCAGCGCCGGGCACAGGTGTGTGCGGAGCTGAAAACGCGAACACATACACTCGGGTAACCGGCAAGCGACAACAAGGAGGCACGGGTGGCGCTGCTGACCCGTATCAAGGGACCGCGCGACCTCGACCGGCTCAGCCCGGAGCAGCTGGTCGAGCTGGCAGGCGAGATCCGTACCTTCCTGGTCGACGAGGTCTCCAAGACGGGCGGGCACCTGGGGCCGAACCTCGGTGTCGTCGAGCTGACCATCGCCCTCCACCGCGTCTTCGACTCGCCGAAGGACAAGGTGCTGTGGGACACCGGGCACCAGTCCTACGTCCACAAGCTGCTCACCGGACGTCAGGACTTCTCCAAGCTCAAGGGCAAGGGCGGCCTGTCCGGCTACCCCTCGCGCGCCGAGTCCGAGCACGACGTCATCGAGAACAGCCACGCCTCCACGGTGCTCGGCTGGGCCGACGGCCTGGCCAAAGCCAACGAGCAGCTCGGCAAGCGCGACCACACCGTCGCCGTCATCGGTGACGGCGCCCTGACCGGTGGCATGGCCTGGGAGGCGCTGAACAACATCGCCGCCGCCAAGGACCGCCCGCTGGTCATCGTCGTCAACGACAACGAGCGCTCCTACGCGCCCACCATCGGCGGCCTCGCCAACCACCTCGCCACGCTGCGCACCACCGACGGCTACGAGCGCTTCCTCACCCGCACCAAGGAGCTGCTGGAGCGCACCCCCGTCATCGGCCAGCCGCTGTACGAGACCCTGCACGGCGCCAAGAAGGGCTTCAAGGACTTCATCGCCCCGCAGGGCATGTTCGAGGACCTGGGCCTGAAGTACGTCGGCCCGATCGACGGCCACGACCTCGCCGCCCTGGAGTCCGCGCTGCAGCGCGCCAAGCGCTTCGGCGGCCCGGTCATCGTCCACTGCCTGACGGAGAAGGGCCGCGGCTACACCCCCGCCCTGCAGGACGAGGCCGACCGCTTCCACGCCGTCGGCAAGATCCACCCCGACACCGGGCTGCCCATCGCCGCCTCGGGCGCGGACTGGACGTCGGTCTTCGCCGAGGAGATGGTCAAGCTCGGCAAGGAGCGCAAGGACATCGTCGCCATCACCGCGGCGATGCTGCAGCCCGTCGGCCTGGACAAGTTCGCCAAGGCCTTCCCCGAGCGCGTCTACGACGTCGGCATCGCCGAGCAGCACGCCGCCGTGTCCGCGGCGGGCCTGGCGACCGGCGGCCTGCACCCCGTGGTCGCCGTCTACGCGACCTTCCTCAACCGCGCCTTCGACCAGGTCCTGATGGACGTCGCGCTCCACAAGTGCGGTGTGACCTTCGTCCTGGACCGCGCCGGCATCACCGGCACCGACGGCGCCTCGCACAACGGCATGTGGGACATGTCGATCCTCCAGGTCGTCCCCGGCCTGCGGATCGCCGCCCCGCGCGACGCCGACCAGGTGCGTGCCCAGCTCCGCGAGGCCGTGGCGGTCGAGGACGCCCCGACCGTGGTCCGCTACTCCAAGGGCGCGGTCGGCCCGGCGGTGAAGGCCGTCGGCACGGTCGGCGGCATGGACGTGCTGCGCGCGGCCCAGCCCCAGGGCGACGGCGCCAAGCCGGACGTCCTGCTGGTCTCCGTCGGCGCGCTCGCCCCGATGTGCCTGGAGATCGCCGGCCTGCTCGACGCCCAAGGCATCACCACCACCGTCGTCGACCCGCGCTGGGTCAAGCCCGTCGACGCGGCCCTGCCCGGTCTCGCGGCCGGCCACCGGGTCGTCGTCACCGTCGAGGACAACGGGCGCGTCGGGGGCGTCGGCTCCGCCGTCGCCCAGGCGCTGCGCGACGCGAACGTGGACGTGCCGCTGCGCGACTTCGGCATCCCGCAGGAGTTCCTCGACCACGCCGGCCGCAAGGAGGTCATGGCCGCGATCGGCCTGACCGCCCCGGACATCGCGCGCCAGGTGACCGGCCTCGTCAGCCGGCTCGAGGGCCGCTACGCCGACGAGCCCACGCCCCAGGTCGCGAGCGACTGACGACCGCTCCCCCTCCTCGGCACCATCGGGCCGGGCGACACCCGGGCGGGTGATCGCCCGGCCCTTCTGCCGATGTGTAGGCGCGCCAGATCCGGTCACAAGCATCTGCGGGTGCTGTGATGCAGGGACAACTGTGGAGGTGCGCCGGTGGACGTGGGCGGTAACGCTGCGAAGGGTCGGAGCGGGTTCTTCCGTACCAAATCGGTCGAGGATTCCCTGAGGGACACCCAGGAGCCGGAGCACGCGCTCAAGAAGTCGTTGTCCGCCCTCGACCTGACGGTCTTCGGCGTCGGCGTCATCATCGGCACCGGCATCTTCGTCCTCACGGGCAAGGTGGCGAAGGAGAACGCGGGCCCGGCGGTCGCCCTGTCCTTCGTCGCCGCCGGCGTCGTCTGCGCGCTCGCCGCCCTGTGCTACGCGGAGTTCGCCTCCACCGTCCCGGTGGCCGGGTCCGCCTACACCTTCTCCTTCGCCACCCTCGGCGAACTGCCCGCCTGGATCATCGGCTGGGACCTCGTGCTGGAACTGGCGCTGGGCTGCGCCGTGGTCGCGGTCGGCTGGTCCGGGTACCTGCGCTCGATCATGGACAACTGGGGCTGGCACCTGCCGTCCGTGCTGTCCGGCGGCGAGCAGAGCGGCTTCCACTTCGACCTGCTGGCCTTCCTGCTGGTGGCCGTGCTCACCGCCGTCCTGGTCGCCGGGATGAAGCTCTCGGCCCGGGTCACCGCCGTGGTCGTCGCCATCAAGCTGGCCGTGGTCCTGATCGTCATCGTCGTCGGCGCGTTCTTCATCAAGGGCCACAACTACACGCCGTTCGTCCCGTCCGCCGTGCGGTCCGAGGGCGCGGAAGCCGGTGTCAAGGCCCCGCTCATCCAGCTGATCTCGGGTTTCGAACCGTCCCAGTTCGGCGTCATGGGGATCTTCACCGCGGCGGCCGTGGTCTTCTTCGCCTACATCGGCTTCGACATCGTAGCCACCGCGGCCGAGGAGACCAGGAATCCACAGCGGGACGTGCCGCGCGGCATCCTCGGCTCGCTGATCATCTGCACGGTGCTGTACGTCGCCGTGTCCATCGTCGTCACGGGTATGCAGCACTACAGTCAGCTGTCGGTGGACGCACCGCTGGCCGACGCCTTCAAGTCGGTGGGCCACCCCTTCTGGGCCGGACTGATCGCCTTCGGCGCCGTGGTGGGCCTGACGACGGTCTGCATGATCCTGCTGCTCGGGCAGAGCCGGGTCTTCTTCGCGATGAGCCGCGACGGGCTGCTGCCGCGCTTCTTCTCCCGGGTGCACCCCACGCGGGGCACGCCCTACCGCTCGACGATCCTGCTCGGCGGCATCGTCGCGATCGTCGCGGGCTTCACCACCATCGAGGAACTGGCCGAGCTGGTGAACATCGGCACCCTCTTCGCCTTCGTCGTCGTCGCCGTCGGCGTCGTGGTGCTGCGCCGTACCCGTCCCGACCTGCCGCGCGCCTTCCGCACCCCGTTCGTGCCGTGGCTGCCCGCGGTGTCGGTGCTCGCCACCCTGTGGCTGATGCTCAACCTGCCGGCCGAGACCTGGCTGCGGTTCGCCGTCTGGATGGCCATCGGCTGCGTCGTCTACTTCCTCTACGGCTACCGGAACAGCCGGGTGCGCAAGCCGGGCCGCCAGGGGTGAGCTGACGCGGCGGGAGGGCGCCCGGTACGTTGGGCGCGTGCCGACCCGTCCCGAGACCGCCCGCGCCGCCGCGCCTCCGGGACGAGGGACGGGCGCGGCCGCGTCCCGGGCGCCCTCGCCGCCCCGCCGGTTCTCGTGGCCCGTGCTGCTCCCGCTGCTGGCGCTCGTGGCGGCCCTGGTCCATCTGCCCTCCTTCGTACGCCCGGTCTGGAACCCCGACGAGGGGTTCCTCGCGACGCAGGCGCGTGTGCTCGCCTCCGGCGGCGTCCTCTACGACACCGTCGTGGACCGCAAACCCCCGTTCCTGCCGTGGCTGTACCAGGGCGCGTTCGCGCTCTTCGGCGACGGATCGCTGTGGCCCCTGCGGGTGGCGGCGGTCGTCGCCCACGTGGCGACCGCGGCGCTGCTCGTCGCCCTCGCGCGGCGCCGGTGGGGGGACCGGTGGGGCGCGGCCGCCGGGTTCGGCTACCTGCTGTTGTCGGTGGGCCTGGCGCCCGAGGACACCCAGGCCGCCACCTTCGAGGTCTTCGCCCTCCCGTGGACGGTGGCCGCCGTGCTCTGCGCCGACCGCCGGCGCTGGGGCGCGGCCGGGGTGGCCGTGGCGGGGGCGGCGCTGACCAAGCAGACCGGCGCGGTGGTGCTCCTCCCGGTGGTCTGGATGCTGTGGCGGGCCGGACGGGAGAGCAGGGCCGCGCCCGCGGGCGCGTGGGTCCGGCTGGCGGCGGGGTGCGCGCTGCCCGTCGCGGCCGTGGCCCTGGCGACCGGTGCGGGGCGCTTCGTCTTCTGGACCGTCACCGGGTCCGGCACCTACATGTCGCCCGAGGGCGCCTGGCTGCTCGCCGCCGGACGGGGGCTCGGCAACGCCGCGATCCTCGCGGCGGCCGGAGCGGGGCTCGTACTGCCGGCCGTCCGGCTCGCCGCGCGCCGGCGGGCCGGCGCCGGGGCCGAGCTGTGGATCTGGCTCGGCGCGTCCGCCGTCGCCGTCGTGGCGGGCTTCCAGTTCTACGGCCACTACTACCTGCAACTGCTGCCCCCGCTCGCGCTCGTCGGGGTGGCCGCGCTGCGCCGGCTGCCCGCCCACAGGCCCGCCCTGAGGGCCGCCGCCATCTGGACGGTGCTGGCCGCGACCGTCTTCACCGGCTGGGGCTTCGCGGCCCCGCGCGCCGAACTCGACCACGCCCGGGCCGTCGCCGCCGCGATCCGCGCCCGCACCGACGCGGACGGGACCGTCCTGGTCTGGGGCATGCACCCGGAGCAGTACTGGCTCTCCGGACGCGCACCGGCAGGCCGCTTCCTCACCGCGGGATTCCTCACCAACTTCAGCGGCGGCCGCGGCGGGGCCCGGGTCGGCGAGCGGTACGCCGTGCCGGGCGCCTGGACGGACTTCCGCCGCGAGTTCGCCGCCGCGCCCCCCGACGTCGTGGTCGACGACTCCCGGGGCGCCCCCTACGGCGCGGCGCACGTCCCCGGCCTGCGCCGCCTGCTCGACCGGGGCGGCTACGAGCGCGCCGGCACCGCCGACGGCGCGGTGCTGTACGTCCGGCCGTCGCGCGGGTAGTCAGGCGCGCACCGCCCGCGGGCCGGCGACGGCCGCGCCATGGGCGGTCACCCGGCGGCGCAGCTCGCGGTCGGCCGTCACGACCAGGCACGGCCGCTCCGGCGCCCGCGCCGCGACGAGTTCGGCGACGAGGTCGTCCCCGCTGCCCGGCGCCGCCTCGACCCGTACCCCCGGCACGGGCGCCACGCCCCGGGCCGCGCCCTCCACGACGAGCACGATGTCGAGCGGCGCCCGCCGGGCCCACTCGGGCACGTCCGCCCGCTCGGGCAGCCCGGTCCGCGCCAGCCCGGCGAGGGCGTCCCGTACACGCTCCGTCGCCCCGTGCCGGTCCCGCCACCATCCGTCGGGCACGGACCCCACGGTGTTGGCGGCGTCGACCACGACCAGGGGTGCTGTCCCACCGTTCACCGGCCCACCCTCCCACGACCGGCCCGGCGCCGGGGCGTGCACGTCGGTGCGGAGGCCGTCCGGGCCCGGCGTCCCTCGCGTGAGGCCCCACCCCCCAGGGGGCGTGGTCGTACGCGGTGGTAGAAAGTCCCGGTGAAGCAGACGAAGTCCAAGCGCTGGCGGTCCTATGCCGGGACGGTGATCGTCCTGGGTGTGGTGTTCGGGGGTTCTGCCGTCCTCGGGGCGCATGTGCGCAGTGAGAAGCAGCACGAGGTCAAGGTGCCGGCCGGTGCCTCGGGCGAGGAGCAGTTGGCGGTGCCGGTCCGGCCGGCGAAGCTGCCGGTGACGCTGACCGTGTACGAGGACCTGCGCAGCCCGGAGTCGAAGGCCTTCGCCGCCGAGTACGCGGACACCCTCGCGAAGCTGGTCGCCACCGGTCAGGTGGGGATCGACTACCGCCTGGTGACGCCGACCGACGCCGCGGACGGCGGCAGCGGCTCCCTGGCGGCGGCCAACGCGGCCGCGTGCGCGCAGGACGTGGGCCGGTTCAGGGAGTTCGTCGCGCAGGTCTGGGACGCCCAGCCCGCCGACGCCCAGGACGATCCGTTCACCAGCGACGTGTTCCTGAAGAGCCTGGCGAAGAAGGCCGGCGACGTGGACGAGACGCACTTCGTCCCGTGCGTCCAGGGCGGCGACCACGACGGCTGGGTGCGACGCTCCCAGGAGGAGTTCGCCGCGGCCGGGTTCACCTCCGCTCCGGTCGTGCAGGTGAACGGCGAGACCGTCACCGACCCCGCGGGCGGCGCGTCCGGGCTGACCCCCGCCAAGCTGACGCAGCTGGTCGACAAGGCCGTCGCCGAGGTCGTGGACGGCACCACCGCGAACGGCTGACCACACCGTCCACGCTGCCATTCCGTCAGATTTGTGTGGAAATCGGGTAATAAGGGCATGTGGCACTCGATCCCGAGGAGTGGTGGTGCACATGTCCACACCGGTGTTCGACGAGGTCGGGCCGCTGCCGGGCTGCGTCTGTGAGGACTGCGCACGGCGGCGGCTGATCCGGGCGGCGACCCGCGTCACCCCGCCGTGCGCGCCACCGGCGGCCGCCTCCACCGCGCTGGTCGTGCTGGCCACGACCGGCGCGGCCGTCATGGCGCCCGCCGCCGTGGCGGCTCCCGCGGAGGACGCCGGCCAGGCGATGTCCGCCGGCCGGACCGAGCAGGCGCAGCCGGACCTGATCGGCGCCGCGGTCCCGCTCCGCCTGAGCCGCGACCAGATCCTGGAACGGGCCAGGCGCTGGATCGACGCCAAGGTCCCGTACGACATGCGCCGCCGCTGGCGGGACGGCTACCGGCAGGACTGCTCCGGATTCGTCTCCATGGCCTGGGGCCTGGGCACCAGCCAGTGGACGGGCACGCTGCCCCGCTTCGCCGAGCGGATCGGCCGCGACGAGCTCGAACCGGGCGACATCCTGCTCTTCCACAACCCCCGCGACCCGGTCGACGGCTCCCACGTCACGATCTTCGGGGGCTGGGCGAACGCCGCGCACACCCGCTACACGGCCTACGAGGAGACCCGGCCGCGCGCCCGGGTGCGCACGACGCCGTACGCCTACTGGGACCACTCCAAGCGCTACGTCCCCTACCGCTACAAGTACCTGCGGGGCGAGGGCTTCGACGACCTCTACGACGACCTGTACGAGGACCTCGACGGAGATCTCGACCTCGGCGACCTGGCCTCCCTCGCCTATCCGGGCAGCCGGTCCTTCGGCCCCGGCGCCGCCAACGGCTACATCACCCGGCTCGGCACGATGCTGCGGCAGCGCGGAGCGGGCGAGTACTACCACGACGGGCCGGGGCCCCACTGGAGCGACGCCGACCGCCTCGCCACCCGCGCGTTCCAGCGCGCGCAGGGCTGGAAGGGTGATCAGGCCGACGGTTTCCCCGGCCCCCTGACGTGGCGTTACCTGACCCAGGGAGCGGGGTCCGACGTCGGTGGCGCCGGCCGCCCGGCGGCACCGGCGTCGGCTTCGGCGCCGCCGGCCTACCCGGGCATCGGTGGCTTCCGGCCCGGCCAGTCGGGCCCGCACGTGCTCGCGCTGGGACGGAGGCTGGCCGCCAAGGGCTTCGGCCGGTTCTACGCGAAGGGGCCGGGCCCCCGCTGGGGCGAGGCCGACCGGCGCGCGGTGGAGGCCTTCCAGCGGTCCCAGGGCTGGTCCGGCAGCCGGGCGGACGGCTACCCGGGCCCCGAGACGTGGAAGCGGCTCTTCTCATGACGTTCACCGTGCAGGGGAGCCCGGCCGAACTCCCCGTCCCCGCCCGGGCGCCCGCCGCGTACGGCGCCCCCGGACCGGCCGCCGCGGCGCCGCCGCCCGAGATCGCCGAGCGTCCGGGACGCTGCCTGCCCGGCGGCGTCGCCGTGCTCACGGCCCTGGCGGCCGCCGGCGGCACGGCCGCGCTCCTGCTGGGTCCGGCCGGGTCCTCGCCCGTCGTCCGCGGCAGCGCCGTGGCCGTCCTCGCGGCGCTCACGGCCCTGACGGCGCTCGGTCTGGCCCGGGGCCGTCCCGGCTCCGTCTGGATGCTCTCCCGGCACGGCGCCTACCGCGGCACCGTCCGCCGCACCGGACTGCTGTGGATCAGCCCGCTGCTCGTCCGCCGCCGTGTCGACACCAGCCTGCGCCACTGGCGCAGCAGCCCCATCGAGGCCACCGACGCCTGCGGCACCCCGCTGCAGGCGACGGTCCTGGTGGTGTGGCGGGTCCGGGACACCGCGCGGGCCGCCTTCACCGTCCACGACCACGTCCGCTACCTGCGTGAACAGGTCGAGGCCGCGGTCACCCGCTGTGTGTCCCGGCTGCCCGCCGACGACTTCCGCGGCCCCGGTCCCACGCTCCGCGACACCGACCGCCTCGCGGACGACCTCACCCGGATCCTCGTCGAGGACCTGCGGCCGGTCGGTGTCGAGGTGTTCTCCGCCCAGCCCGTCCGCGTCGACTACGCGCCCGCCGTGGCCGCCGCCATGCGCCGCGCCCAGGTGGCGGCGCTCGACGCCCGCCACCGCCGGGCAGCCCTGGACGAGGCCCTCACCGCCGTCGGCGAGACCGTGCGCGGCCTGCTCGACCGCGGACTGGTCGACCTCGACGACTACGAACGCAAGGCCCTGGTGCGGGACCTGACGGTCGCCTACTGCACCGCCCGTCCCGCGGAGGGCGCCGCTCCCCCCGTCTGAGGCTCAGTTGGAGGTCGTGGACTCCAGCACCGACCGGGGGATCTCGGTGTCCTCCCGGATCGCCTTCCACAGGCGGGAGGCCTGCGGCTCGGCGGCCACCACGCGGTTGGGGTCGACCTTGTCGTAGGCGACGGGCAGCATGACGGTGCGCAGCCGGCCCGGGTCGAGGCCCTTCAGGCTGCGCCCGAAGTCGCCCAGTTTCACCAGGGAGCCGAGCCCGGAGTCGGTCGTCAGGGAGCGGGTGGCCGAGTCCGCGATCCGGTAGGCCTTGGCGGGGCTGCCGAGGAGGTCCTGCCGCTTGATCTCGTCGAGGGTCGCCAGCAGGAACTGCTGCTGCAGCCCGATGCGGCCGAGGTCGCTGCCGTCGCCGATGCCGTGCCGGGTGCGGACGAAGGCGAGCGACTCGGTGCCGTCGAGCCGGTGCGTGCCGGCCTCGAGGTCCAGGCCGCTGGACGTGTCGTGGATGGTCTTGTCGATGGTCACCGTGACCCCGCCGAGGGAGTCCACGAGGTCCTGGAAACCGGCGAAGTCCACCTCGACGTAGTGGTCGATCCGCACGTCCGAGATGTGCTCGACGGTCTTCACCACGCAGGCCGGACCCGCCGTCGTGTAGACGGAGTTGAACATCACGCGCTTGGCGGACGGCAGGGTGCTCCCGTCGCGGGCGGTGCACTCGGGGCGGGTGACCAGCGTGTCCCGCGGGATGCTCACCGCGACCGCGCTCCTGCGGCCCTCGGGGATGTGGATGACCATGGCGGTGTCCGAGCGCGCGGTGCCGCCGGTGTTGCCGCCGGCCAGGCCCTTGTTCGCGCCCGAGCGGGAGTCGGAGCCGAGCACCAGGATGTCCTTGGCGCCGGTGGCGGGCTTCTCGGGCCGGTCCGGGCCGAGTTCCCGGTCCAGGTCGATGCTGGTGAGGTTGGAGTTCAGGTGGGCGTAGGCCCACCATGCGGTGCCACCCGCGAGCAGTACCAGGGCCAGGAGGGTCCAGGCGACGATCCTGCGGATTCGCTGCCCCCGGGTGCGGGATCCGCGTGCCTTCGGCGGTGCGGTGACCGTGGCGGCCTCGTGGTCGGTGTCGACGGCGTGCGGCATCGCGTGCGTTGTCCTCCGTGGTGCGCGGTCCGGGAACCGGTCGCGACGCACCGCGTCGCAGCCCCTCCCCCTCGTGATCGAGATCCGCGGAAGTGTAGCTTGCATGCATATCATGTGAAGAATTGGGGGTTCGGATCCATGGCGGACCCACGGGGGGCGAAGGGGTGGGCGCACGTCATGAGGGGTGGAGCGGCGCGCGCGGCGCAACGGCGGGAGGGCGGCAGGCGCGCGGACGCCCCGGACGCCGGGGAGGCCGCGACCGGCACGGCCGCCGGCACATGGCTGGTGCGCGGCGCCGACGGCAGGCTCACCGCGTACGCCCCGCGCCAGGGCGGCCTGCTGCGCTGGACGGAGACCACGGCGGGCGGCGACGGGTGGACCGGACCGGACGCCCTCGCCGCGGACGGGCTGACGCACCTGTCGGTGGCCCAGGGCGCCGACGCCTTCGTGCACTTCCTGGGCCGCCGCGAACAACCGTGCGCCGACGGAGGGGTGGCGGTGGACGTGGTGTACGCCCTGCAGTACCAGACGGGACGCCCGCTGACGGATTGGGTGTCGGTGGGCAATCCGCACGTCGATCCCGAGCGCGCCCGGCGAATCGGCGCACCTGTGGTGGCCGTCGACGCCTCGGGCAGGGTCCAGGTCTTCGTACGCTCCGCGGACGGCGGCGTCATGGTGCGGTGCGAGGGCAGGGGCGGCAAGTGGGAGGCGTGGCGGGACCTCCGCGGCAGGGGTGTCCGTGACGGGCTCGCCGCCGTCGTATCGCCGGCCGGTCGTCTGGAGTTGCTCGCGCCCGCCGAGACCTCGGCCCTGCACTGGATCCAGGCTGAGGCCGGCGGGGTGCTCCGGCGATCCCTCGACGTGCGCCCGGCGCCGGTGCCGGGATCGGTGGCCGCGGTCGCGACCGCACCCGATCGGCTCACCTACCTCTGGACCGACGCGGCGGGTTCCGGGCTGGTCGCCCATCGCCGGGGGGGCTGGGTCGTCCCGCTGGGCGGCAGTCCGGCGGCCGGCGCGGCCAACGCCGTACTGCGGACCGTGCTGGACGACCAGGACTGCATGGTGGTGGCCCACCGGGGCCGGAACGGGAACGCGATGGTCGGGGTCTGCGGTACGGAGGCCGAGACCGCGGGGATGTGGTGGGTGGACACCGGTGTGCCCTGTCTGGGGACGCCGTCCCTGGCCGCCGACGCCCTGGGGCGTGTCGTGCTCGCGGTACTGGGGCCGGACGGAGCGCTCCGGGTGACGCGGCAACGCGATGAACCCGGTCTCACCCTGGCCGACTGGGTGCGCGTCTGAGAATCCGACCCGCGTGATCGTGTGGGCAACGCCACGTGTCCCGTGTCGGACATTCCGGCCGTAATCGCAGGTCAGACCTTGACCGTATGCGGGACATAAGGTTGTGTTCACTCTGTGAGGGTTTCGTTTTCAACCATCACAACGTAGTGGGGAGATTCGCGCTCCCGCCCGTCCATGGGGCGTGTGAGCGGCATACGGGGTGGGATTCGGCGGGCCCGAGCGGCTGACGCCGGATCGTGCGAAGTGTCTTGAGTGGGAGAGTCCGGTACCTGTGCGCCCGCGGCTGAGCGTTGTCGTGCCCTTCCAGGATGTCGAGATCTATCTCGAGGAATGCCTGGAGTCGATCGCCCGTCAGACGTTCGGGGATCTCGAGGTGATCCTCGTCGATGACGGGTCGACCGACACGTCCACGGAGATCGCCCGGAAATTCTGCGCCCGTGACCCCCGATTCCGGCTGATCCGCCAGGCGGCGCACGGTCCCGGTCACGCCCGGAACGCCGGGATCCGCGCCGTGCACCGGGACGGTGAGTTCCTCGCCTTCGTCGACGGGGACGACGTGATCCCGGAGCACGCCTACGAAGTGCTGGTGCGCACGCTCGAGAAGTCCGGCTCGGACTTCGTCTCGGGCAACGTGCAGATGATGAACTCCAGTACGAAGTGGCAGTCCCCGCTGCACCGGGCACCGATGGAGCGTGCTCGCCGTGGCACTCACATCACGAAGTTCGATGCCCTCATCTACGACCGCACGGTGTGGAACAAGGTGTTCCGGCGGTCGTTCTGGGACCGCCACGGCATCGCGTTCCCCGAAGGCGTCCTGTACGAGGACTCGTGGGTCAACATGTTCGCCCATTTCCGGGCGGACAAGGTCGATGTCATCACGGATTACGTGTACTTCTGGCGTCGGCGGGAAGGCGGTGCGGCTCCGTCGATCACGCAGCGCCACACCGAGATCGGCAACCTCCGGGACCGCGTGGCCGCCGTCCAGTCGGTGAGCCGGTTCCTCGGCAGGCACCGGTCACCGGAGTTCGACGTCCACAAACGCAAGTACGACCTGGCCTGTCTGAAGTCCGACCTGATGCTGCACCTCAAGGTCCTGCCCGATACCGACCAGGAGTACCGGCACGCCTTCATGAGCTGGGTCAACGAGTTCCTCGACGAGTCCGACCCGGGCATCGTCCAGGAACTGCCGGCCGACGCGCGGGTCAAATGGCTGCTGGTGCGCGAGGGAAAGCTCGACGAACTTCTCGACGTGATCGAGTTCGAGCGCAAGGGCGGCCCGATCCCCGTACGCCGCCGCGTCCACCGCTACCTGAACTATCCGTACCTCGGCGACCGGACGGTGGGCCTCGACAAGAGTGCCTACCGCCTCGGCAAGGAGCTGTCACTGCACGGCTCCTTGCGTGAGGCGCGCTGGGACGGAGCCTCCCTCGTCATCGACGGCTCCGCCTACATCCGCTTCATCAATGTGCACAAACGGCATATGTCGGTCAAGGCCATCGCGCTGCGCCACAAGAAGCAGGGCCGTCTGCTGGTCACGCCCGCGAAGACCACGTTCGATCCGCAGGCCACCGAACACTCCAACCAGAACCGCTACTGCTACGACTGGGCGGGCTTCCAGGCCCGGATCGACGTGACCCGGCTGAAGAAGAAGGGGGAGTGGGTCGAGGGCACCTGGGACGTCGCCGCCGGAGTCCTCAGCCGTGGTCTGTTCCGCTACCGGGGTCTGGCACGTGGCGGTGCCGGGACCGCCGCCAACCCGCCCTACCGTTACGTCGACAACAACATCCGAGTGGTCCCCGTCTTCCTGCAGGGGACACTGAAGCTCCGGGTGGAGATCGTCCGGTGCCGGATCACCTGGCACCGCGTCGACGGCAACCACCTGGTCATCGGCGGCGTGTACCTGGGGCCCCGGGTCCCCGAGTGGGGCCTGTTCGGCGTGACCAGCATGGGCGGCTCGGGACACCACGAGTCGCGGGTGGTCTTCACCCCGGGAGGCGACGGCTGGTGCACCTTCGTCACCCGTGTCCCGCTCGAGTACCTCGTGCCCCGCTCCCGCTCGCAGGACGGCAGCGGGATTCCGCAGAGCTGGAGCATGGGCAGCAACGGCTGGAAGACCACCCTTCGGGTGGAGGGCCGGAAGGCGACCCTCTACCCCGTCATGGCGGAGGGCGTCGAGGACGGGCGCCACCCGATGCCGAAGCGGCTCCAGACATCTGCGGGCGACCGCGAGATCTTCGTCCACCGCAACGGATCCGGCTACCTGGTGATCTTCGAGCGGGCGATGCTTCCGACGGTGACGGACGTCAACTGGCGGGAGGACGGCTCGCTGGAGCTCGTCGGCCGGTATCCCGCGGTGAACCGCCTCTCCTCGATCGAGTTCGCGTCCGCCCACCTGGTCGTCCGCTCCCGTGCCCACGGTGCCGAGCGGGTGGTCCCGATCGTGTGGAGCGGTTACGCGTTCCGCTCCGTCCTCACCCCGGCGGCGATGCGCAGCCTGGCGGGCGACATACCGCTCGCCGCCGGACGCTGGGACTTCTTCCTCAGACGGCAGGACCCCTCCGTCGTCACGGCGGAGGAGCGCTCCGAGGACCTCATGGTGAAGATCGAGCAGGAGCTCATCGGCGAGCTCCCCCGCTCGATCACCGAGGACGACCGGACGTACGAACTCCAGGGTGAGGCCTACGACCGGCTGTCGCTGCTGGTGCACTCGGCGATGCCGGACGCCGCCCGCGGCCCGTACCGGCAGAAGCTGCTGCGCACCAGGACCTACCCCGCCGCCCGGCGCAGACCCGTCCGTCCGGCCGTGCTGTTCGACGCCTTCAAGGGGACGCAGTACTCGGACAGCCCCCGCGCCGTCCACGAGGAGATGGTGCGGCGCGGCGTCGGCCTGGAGCACCTGTGGGTGGTCCGCGACGACCAGGTCGCCGTACCGCCCACGGCCCGCCCCGTGCGGATGTGGTCGCCCGAATGGTACGAGGCGCTGGCCACGTCCCGGTACGTCGTCGCCAACAACCACCTTCCCGACTGGTTCGTGAAGCGCGAGGGCCAAGTGGTCGTGCAGACCTGGCACGGCACCCCGCTCAAGCGCATCGGGCACGACATCGAGGCCGTTCACTTCGCGGACCGCCGCTACCTGGAGCGGGTGGAGAAGGAGGTGCGGAACTGGGACATGCTCGTGTCGCCCAACAGCTTCAGCACGCCCATCCTCCAGCGCGCCTTCCGGTTCCCGGGGGAGATGGTCGAGTCCGGCTACCCGCGCAACGACATCCTGCGCCGTCGCGACTCCGAGGAGCGGGCGGCCGGTGTACGGCGGCGGATCGGGCTGCCCAGCGGCAAGCGCGTCATCCTGTACGCGCCCACCTGGCGCGACGACCAGTTCTACGCGCCCGGAAAGTACAAGTTCGACTTCCGCATCGACCTGGACGACGCCCGTGCCAGGCTCGGTGACGACCACGTCCTCCTGGTCCGCCGCCACCCGAACGTCGTGGACCCGGTGCCGGGGGCCGGCAACGGCTTCGTGTTCGACGTGTCCGACTACCCGGACATGGCGGACCTCTCACTGATCACCGACGTCATGATCACCGACTATTCGTCGCTGATGTTCGACTACGTGAACACCGGCCGGCCGATCCTCTTCTTCACCTACGACCTCGAGCACTACCGCGACACGCTGCGCGGCTTCTACTTCGACTTCGAGGCGTGCGCTCCGGGACCGCTCGTGTACACCTCCGAGGAACTGATCGACGCGATCCGCGACATCGACCTGGTCGAGGAGGCGTACGCCGCGCGGTACCGCTGGTTCCAGGAGGAGTTCTGCGACCTGGACGACGGATTCGCCTCGGTACGGCTCACCGACCGCATCCTCGCGGCGGGCGGTGACTCCCCGAGGGCCCCGGCTTCTCCGTCGGCGCAGAGCCTGTCGCGTCGCATCAAGACGAAGACCATCGGGAACAAGACGTCCGGACGAGCCGCGGAAGGCGGCTACGAGGTCACGATGTGACCGTGCCGAGCGCCCGACGCACCCCGCCGGGGGCCCGGGCCGTGCTCTGTCGCCATCATCCGTCCGCGGGACGCTTCGTGCCGCGTCATCGATCCAGGGAGAACGGTCCCCCGCATGTCGAAGGAAGCACCGGAAGGACGTCCCGCACTCAGAGGCATCGAAGCCTCCGGGGCGTTCCCCGTCGAGTACCGGTTCGCCCACGCGAAGAACGGTAACCGCCACCTGGTGGTGGTGTTCGCGAACTTCTCGGCGCCCCTCGACTACGGATGGTCCAACGGAGTCTTCGACGGACTTCGCGCGAACATCCTGTGGATCCGCGACCGGTTCGACGGGATGAACAGCTACTACCTCTGCAAGGACATGGATTTCGCGCTGGAGGAATCCGTGGTCACCCTGGTGTGGAAGGTGATGGAGGCACTCGACCTCACACCGGACCAGTGCACCTTGTGGGGTGGCTCGAAGGGCGGCAGCGCGGCCCTCTATTTCGGCCTGAAATACGGATTCCGGAACATCGTGTCCTTGGTGCCGCAGTTCCTGGTCGGCTCCTACGTGGAGCGGTACCACCCCAAGGTCGCCCGGTTCATGATGGGCGAGGTGTCGGAGCAGAACGTACGGATCCTCGACTCCGCCATTCCCAACCTCGTTCGCGCCGGCGCCAACCGGAGTGCCAACCTCTACCTGCTCTCCTCCCGGCAGGACGCACAGTACGAAGAGCAGATCGCCCCCTTCATCGGCCTGTTCCAGGGCTACGAGAACTTCAACTTCATCTACAGCGACTCCCCGTTCATCGCCGATCACACGGAAGTGACCAGGCGGAACGTCCCTCCGCTCATGGGACTCGCCCACCTCCTCGTCGACGGGATCGCCCCGCGCATCGGCTTCGTGCAGAACGGCTTCGAGGAACCCCGCCGCGACAGGTCCGCGATCGACTCCTACCTCAAGGCCACCGCGGTTCGGCAGGACCACGCGCTCGCCGCGCCGGTCGTCGTGGCTCCGGCCGCCGGCCAGTGGATGCCGGGAGGCGCCGTGCGCATCTCGGGGACCGCCCCCGGCGCCGTCCGCGTCAGCCTGTGGGAGAACGGCCGGTACCTGGGCTCGGGTGCGGTCGGCACCGACGGCACGTGGGCGTGGGAACCCGACCGGCCGTGGGGCGCGGGGAAGCATCTGGTGAAAGCCTTCGCCGTGGACGCGCGCGGTTACGAGTCCGCACGGACACAGGTCGCCTTCTCCGTCACCGAGGAACCGGCGGCCGCCGGTGTTCTCGGCGCCGCCGGACCGTGAACTGCGTGACGGGATCGCCCGCTTCGCGGGATGACGCACCTTGAGCGACAGGGCGGGCCGTACGGGATCACTCCCGTACGGCCCGCCCTTCACAGCGCTGCGGCAGCCGTCGTTACGCGGGCACGCTCGCCACGCCCGGGGCCAGGAACGGCTTGCCGTGCACCCGCTCCGAGACGCCCTCACGGTCCAGGTACGGCGTGATGCCGCCCAGGTGGAAGGGCCAGCCGGCACCGGTGATCAGGCAGAGGTCGATGTCCTGCGCCTCGGCGACGACACCCTCCTCCAGCATGATGCCGATCTCCTGCGCCACCGCGTCCAGGACGCGGTCGCGCACCTGCTGCTCCGTCAGGACGCTGTCGCCCTGCACCAGGAGCGCCGCGACCTCGGGGTCCAGCTCCGGCTTGCCGGAATCGTAGACGTAGAAGCCGCGCTTGCCCGCCTTGACGACGGCCGCCAGGTTCGGGGAGACGGTGAAGCGGTCCGGGAAGGAGCGGTTGAGCGTCTCGGAGACGTGCAGACCGATCGCCGGGCCGACCAGCTCCAGCAGCACCAGCGGGGACATCGGCAGACCGAGCGGCTCGATGGCCTTCTCCGCGGTCGCGACCGGGGTGCCCTCGTCGATGACGTTCTGGATCTCGCCCATGAAGCGGGTGAGGATGCGGTTGACCACGAACGCCGGGGCGTCCTTGGTCAGCACCGCGGTCTTCTTCAGCTTCTTCGCCACGGCGAACGCGGTGGCCAGCGAGGCGTCGTCGGTCTTCTCCCCGCGCACGATCTCCAGCAGCGGCAGCACCGCGACCGGGTTGAAGAAGTGGAAGCCGACGACCCGCTCCGGGTGCTCCAGCTTCGAGGCCATCTCGGAGACCGACAGCGAGGAGGTGTTGGTGGCCAGGATCGTCTCCGGCTTCACCACCGCCTCGACCTCGGCGAAGACCTGCTGCTTGACGCCGATCTCCTCGAAGACCGCCTCGATGACGAAGTCCGCGTCGCCGAAGGCGGCGGCCTTGTCGAGGGAGCCGGAGACCAGGGCCTTGAGGCGGTTCGCCTTGTCCTGGTTGACGCGCCCCTTGAGCAGCAGCTTGTCGATCTCGCCGTGGACGTAGCCGACGCCCTTGTCCACCCGCTCCTGGTCGATGTCGGTGAGAACCACCGGCACCTCCAGGCGGCGCGCGAAGAGCAGCGCCAGCTGGGAGGCCATCAGACCGGCACCGACGACGCCGACCTTGGTGACCGGGCGGGCCAGGTTCTTGTCCGGGGCACCGGCCGGGCGCTTGCCGCGCTTCTGCACCAGGTTGAAGGCGTAGATGCCGGAGCGCAGCTCGCCGCCCATGATGAGGTCCGCCAGGGCCTCGTCCTCGGCGTCGAAACCGGCGGCCAGGTCACCGTCCTTGGCGGCGGCGATGATGTCCAGCGCCCGGTACGCGGCCGGGGCGGCGCCGTGCACCTTGGAGTCGGCGAAGGCACGGCCCTTGGCGACGGCCTCGTCCCACGCCGCGCCGCGGTCCACCTCGGGACGGACGATCTGGATCTCGCCCTTGAGGACGGCGGCGGTCCAGGAGAGCGACTGCTCCAGGAAGTCCGCGCCGTCGAACAGCGCGTCGGCGATGCCCAGGTCGTAGACCTGACCGCCCTTCAGCTGCTTGTTCTGGTTGAGCGAGTTCTCGATGATGACGCTCACCGCGCGCTCGGCGCCGATCAGGTTCGGCAGCAGCGCACAGCCGCCCCAGCCCGGGACCAGGCCCAGGAAGACCTCGGGGAGGGAGAACGCCGGGATGGCCGAGGAGACCGTGCGGTAGGAGCAGTGCAGGCCGACCTCGACGCCGCCGCCCATGGCCGCGCCGTTGTAGAACGCGAACGTCGGCACCGCGAGACCCTGCAGACGGCGGAAGACGTCGTGGCCGCCCTTGCCGATGGCCAGCGCGTCCTCACGGCGCCCCAGCAGCTCGACGCCCTTGAGGTCGGCGCCGACCGCGAAGATGAAGGGCTTGCCCGTGATGCCGACGCCGACGATCTCGCCGTCCGCGGCCTCCTTCTCGACCTGGTCGAGGGCGGCGCTCAGGTTCGCCAGCGACTGCGGGCCGAAGGTGGTCGGCTTGGTGTGGTCCAGGCCGTTGTCCAGGGTGACGAGCGCGAAGCGCCCGGCGCCCAGGGGGAGGTCGAGGTGGCGCACGTGCGCCTGCGTCACGACCTCGTCCGGGAACAGCTCGGCCGCTCCCTTGAGAAGCTCGGCGGTCGTGGTCACTTGCTGCCTCCGTCGAAGTGCGGGTTCTCCCAGATCACGGTGCCGCCCATGCCGAAGCCGACGCACATCGTGGTCAGGCCGTAGCGGACGTGGGGCTGCTCCTCGAACTGGCGGGCCAGCTGCGTCATCAGACGGACGCCGGAGGAAGCGAGCGGGTGGCCGAACGCGATGGCGCCGCCGTACTGGTTGACGCGCGCGTCGTCGTCGGCGATGCCGTAGTGGTCCAGGAAGGCCAGCACCTGGACGGCGAACGCCTCGTTGACCTCGAAGAGGCCGATGTCGGAGATGGACAGGCCCGCCTTGGCGAGCGCCTTCTCGGTCGCCGGGACCGGGCCGATGCCCATCACCTCGGGCTCGACGCCCACGAAGGAGTACGAGACCAGACGCATCCTCACCGGGAGGCCCAGCTCCCGGGCGACGTCCTCGGCGGCGACCAGGGAGGCGGTGGCACCGTCGTTGAGACCCGCCGCGTTGCCCGCGGTCACCCGGCCGTGGGCGCGGAACGGGGTCTTGAGGCCCGCCAGGCTCTCCAGTGTGGTGCCCGGGCGCATCGGCTCGTCGGCGGTGGCCAGGCCCCAGCCGGTCTCGCCGGCGTCGGGAGAGGTACGGCGCACCGAGATCGGCACCAGGTCCTGCTGGATCCTGCCGTTCGCGTACGCCTTCGCCGCCTTCTCCTGGCTGCGGACCGCGTACTCGTCGGCGCGCTGCCTGGTCAGGTGCGGGAAGCGGTCGTGCAGGTTCTCCGCCGTCATGCCCATGAACAGGGCGGACTCGTCGACCAGCTTCTCCGACACAAAGCGCGGGTTCGGGTCCACGCCCTCGCCCATCGGGTGCCGGCCCATGTGCTCGACGCCGCCCGCGAGCGCCACGTCGTACGCGCCGAAGGCGATGCCGCCGGCGACGCTGGTCACCGCGGTCATCGCGCCCGCGCACATGCGGTCGATGGAGAAACCGGGCACCGACTTGGGCAGCCCTGCCAGGATCGCGGCCGTACGGCCCAGGGTGAGGCCCTGGTCGCCGATCTGGGTGGTCGCGGCGATGGCGACCTCGTCGATGCGCTCCGGGGAGAGCGCGGGGTTGCGCCGCAGCAGTTCCCGGATGGACTTGATGACCAGGTCGTCGGCACGGGTCTCGTGGTAGATGCCCTTCGGGCCCGCCTTGCCGAACGGGGTACGGACGCCGTCGACGAAGACGACGTCCCTAGCGGTACGAGGCACGTTGGCTCTCCTCAAGGTGCGGGTTCGCTTGCCGCGGGCAGAAGCGGCGGCTCCGCCGTACATGCTACTCGTGGGTAACCGATGTGCACAGTGCGGGTGTGCGGCGTCACACGTTCGGTCGCCCCCCCGGGGTTCGTGTGCGGCGTGGTTGTGGTTGCGGCCGGTTGTCGGGTGCGGGTTGTTTGCGCCTGCGGCGGGCATCCCCCGCCCTCCCGCCCTCCCCCAGCCTTCGGCCGGGGGGACCCCCATCCGGCGCGGTTGGTGCGGGCCTCGCGCGGTTGATGGTGGGCCGGGGGCGGGGCCTCCGGGGCTGGGCATTCTGTACCGCATATTTATGTGCATGGCGGGCACCTGCGCTCGGTGCCCCGGGTGCCGCACAACAAATACACGTCAGCGTCCAGAACGCCCACCCCTACGACCCCGCCCCCTACGTTTCGTTGGGCGACCAACGGCCGTTGGGGGGTGATGGGGGGCACCCCTCCCCGCACCGCCGGGAGCTGCCCCCAAGCAGGGGGTCCCCCGGCCGCAGGCCGAGCAAGGGTGCACGCACCGCTGGCCGGGGGCGGCACCTCCCACGGGACGTCTGGCGCACCTCGCCTACGGGTGCTCGCAGGGCTTGCCTGTGTCACGGCGACGCCGCAGGTCGTCAGGCGGCAGATCACGACGATTGGAACCACACCGACCGCACCGAATCAGGCCGCCCCTGCCGAAGCCTGAGGAGGGCGGGAACGCGCACACGACAACAGGCCTTTCACCTCAGCGCCCGCGCGCCCTACCGCCGGGCATCGGCCCGAGCACCCGATCGCGCCGGAGCCGGCGCGGGCCTCAGCCACCACCCCCATGACCATGGGCGTTCAGTAGGACGCGTGCGGCAACCCCGGACCGCCCTCTACCCCCCTCCGGTCGTCAGTCGCCCCGTCATGGGGAGGGGGCGGGGTTGGAGGGGTGGATGTTCTGGACGCTGCGGGATATTTGTGTGCGGCATCCGGGGCTCGGACATGGACCGCCCGCCATGCACGTAAATAACCCAGTCCAGGACGTGCAGCCCCGGAGGCCCCGCCCCCGGCCCACCACGCACCCCGCGGCGCGGTCACTGACCGCGCCGGGCAATCGGGCGGGGGACAGCCCGCCGCAGGCGCAAACGACCCGCACACGACAACCGGCCGCAAAGGGCACCGCAACCGCAACGGACCCGCACACAACCACCGGGCAGCCCGGCGCAGCCGCCCGCAGGCGCAAACAACCCGCACACAACCACCGGCCGCAAGGGGCACCCCCCGCACCCCCCGCCCCGCGGGGCGCGTCAGGCCGTCGCGGACAGCGACGCCGTCAGGATGGGCGTGGTGAGTTCGACCTGCCAGGGGCGCGCCCCGGCGTCCTGGAGGAAGACCGCCACGGACTCGGCGCTGCGGTCCCGCGGAGGCGCCCAGCACAGGCGGCGGACGGTGTCCGGGGTGATGAGGTTCTCCTGGGGGAGGTTCAGCTGCTCCGCCAGTGCCGATACCGCCGCCCGCGCCGCGGAGAGCCGGGCCGCGGCGGCCGGGTCCTTGTCGGCCCAGGCGCGCGGCGGCGGGGGGCCGGTGTAGGCGGGGCCGGGCTGCGGCAGGTCCCGCTCGGGGATGCTGCGTGCGTGGTCGATCGCGGCCTGCCACTGCTCCAGCTGGCGCCGGCCCATGCGGTGCCCGAATCCGGGGAGCGCGGCGAGCGCGTGCGCGTTGGGGGTGGCCTCCAGCGACGCGGTGACGATCGCGGCGTCGGTGAGGACGCGGCCGGGGGAGACGTCCCGCTCGCGGGCGATCCGGTCCCGGAGGTTCCACAGCTCGCGTACGACGGCCATCTGGCGGCGCCGGCGCACCTTGTGCATGCCGGACGTGCGGCGCCAGGGGTCGACGCGGGGCGGGGGCGGCGGGGCCGCGGCGATGGCCGCGAACTCCTGCAGCGCCCATTCCAGCTTGCCCTGGGCGCGCAGCTCCTCCTCCAGCGCGTCGCGCAGGTCGACCAGGAGCTCGACGTCGAGCGCGGCGTACCGCAGCCACGGCTCGGGCAGCGGCCGGGTCGACCAGTCGACGGCGGAGTGGCCCTTCTCCAGGGCGTACCCGAGGACGTTCTCCACCATCGCCCCGAGCCCGACCCGGGCGAACCCGGCGAGGCGGCCGGCCAGCTCGGTGTCGAACAGCCGGGCCGGGCGCATGCCGGCCTCGTCGAGGCACGGCAGGTCCTGCGTGGCGGCGTGCAGCACCCATTCCGTGCCGTCGAGCGCGGCGCTGAGCGCCGACAGGTCCGGACAGGCGACGGGGTCGATCAGCGCGGTCCCTGCTCCGGTGCGGCGCAGCTGGACCAGATAGGCCCGCTGTCCGTAGCGGTAGCCGGATGCGCGCTCGGCGTCGACGGCGACAGGTCCGGAGCCCGCGGCGAAAGCCGCGACGACGTCGGCGAAGGCCTCCGGGCTGGCGGTCACCGGCGGGATGCCCTCGCGCGGGTCCAGCAGCGGGACCGGCGCCGGGGGTGCTTCTGTTGCGGTCTCTCGGGCGTCGGTCACCAGTCAAGAGTATCTGTGTACAGCAGGCGCCCGCCGACGGAACGTTCCGTCGGCGGGCGCACGCGGGATATGACTTCGATCAGTGGATGATGCCGGTACGCAGCGCTACCGCGACCATGCCCGCTCGGTCACCGGTGCCCAGCTTGCGGGCGATCCGGGCCAGATGGCTCTTCACGGTCAGCGCGGACAGCCCCATCGAGACCCCGATCGCCTTGTTCGACTGGCCCTCCGCGACCAGTCGGAGCACCTCGACCTCGCGGCCCGACAGCTCGCGGTAGCCGCCGCCGTGGCCGGGGGCGCCCGGTGGGCGGCGCTGCAGCCGCTGGCCGGCCGGGCCGAGGGGGACGGCGCCGGGGCGGCCCGGGATGCCGAGGTTGGTGCGGGTGCCGGTGACGACGTAGCCCTTCACGCCGCCCGCGAGGGCGTTGCGAACGGCGCCGATGTCGTCGGCGGCGGACAGGGCCAGGCCGTTGGGCCAGCCTGCCGCCCGGGTCTCGGCGAGCAGGGTCAGCCCGGAACCGTCGGGGAGGTGTACGTCGGCTACACAGATGTCTCGGGGGGTGCCCACCCGGGGCCTGGCCTCGGCGATGGAGGACGCCTCGATCACGTCGCGTACCCCGAGCGCCCACAAGTGGCGCGTGACGGTGGAACGTACGCGGGGATCGGCGACCACCACCATCGCCGTCGGCTTGTTGGGGCGGTAGGCGACCAGGCTTGTGGGGTGCTCGAGAAGAACCGACACCGGGCCTCCTGGGACATTGGCTGGAAGGGTCACAGGTTCCTTCGGCAGCAACTTCGCCCGGCTTTAGAGAATGATCACGACTTGTTTAGTAACAATTCCGGCAATTCGGACGCGCTGTCGACCAGTGTCGATCGAAGGTGTGAAGATCGCGGTCACCGGGTGTCAGAGCTCGTTGACGACGGTAAAGCGAATGGTCAGCGCGGGCGCGGCGGCCCTCAGCGGGTCTGCTGCGGGCCGCGCCGCTTCGGCAGCGGCACCACCGAGGGACCGCCGCCGCCGGGCGGGGGGCACGAGGGCTCGGTCGACGCGGGCGGCAGTCCCGCGCAGGTGCACAGCAGGTCGCACCAGGCCGCCAGGTGGGCGGCCATGTCCGGTACGCCGCCGTTCACGGCGAGCGGCGTCCACGAGGCGCGGATCTCGATGCGGGTGGAGTCCTCCCGCCCGGCCAGGGCGCCGAAGTGGTGCGAGGAACTGCGCGAGACCGTGCCGCCCACCTCGGTGAAGGCCGCGCCGCGCCCCTCCAGGGCGCCGGTCAGCCACGACCAGCTCACCTCGGGCAGCAGCGGGTCCGCCGCGATCTCCGGCTCCAGCTCCGCCCGGACCAGGGTGACCAGCCGGAACGTGCCGTGCCAGCCCTCCTGCCCGTCGGGGTCGTAGAGCAGCACCAGGCGCCCGTCGCCGAGCTCCTCGTCGTCGACGACGACCGCCGCCTCCAGGGCGTACGCGTGCGGAGCCAGGCGCTTGGGCGGGGGCACCGGATCGAGCTCCACCTCGTGCCGTACCCGGGCGCGCAGCAGTGCGTCGACCGCGTGCTGGAACGGGAGGGGGGCGTCGTTCCCGTCCGAGAGGTGCCCATGAGCCGCTGCCATGCCCGGAAGCGTAGGCCGAAGGGGGCCCGCAGTGAGGGAGGACACCCGGTCGGGCGGGTCGCCCACTTGGCGCATGCGAAGATTCGGGGGTGAGTGCGCACCAGCAGACCGCTGCTTCCCCCTTCATCCTGGCGTGCCGGCGCCGGCCCGTGCCGCACACCCCCGTGTGGTTCATGCGCCAGGCCGGGCGCTCCCTCCCCGAGTACCTCAAGGTGCGCGAGGGGATCCCCATGCTCGAGTCGTGCATGCGGCCCGACCTCGTCACCGAGATCACGCTGCAGCCGGTGCGGCGGCACAAGGTCGACGCGGCGATCTACTTCAGCGACATCGTCGTGCCGCTCAAGGCCATCGGGCTCGACCTCGACATAAAGCCGGGCGTCGGCCCCGTCGTCGAGCAGCCGATCCGCAGCCGCGAGGACCTGCAGCGCCTGCGGCCGCTCGACCCGGACGACGTCAAGTACGTCACCGAGGCGATCGGCATGCTCACGGGTGAACTCGGCGAGACGCCGCTGATCGGCTTCGCGGGCGCGCCCTTCACCCTGGCGAGCTACCTCGTCGAGGGCGGCCCCTCGCGCAACCACGAGCGCACCAAGGCCCTCATGTACGGCGAGCCCGAGCTGTGGGCGGAGCTCCTGGACCGCCTCGCGGACATCACCTCGGCCTTCCTGAAGGTGCAGATCGAGGCCGGTGCCAGCGCGGTGCAGCTCTTCGACTCCTGGGTCGGCGCGCTCGCCCCCGAGGACTACCGGCGCCACGTCATGCCGGCCTCCGTCAAGGTCTTCCGGGCCGTCGCGGACTACGGCGTGCCCCGCATCCACTTCGGCGTCGGCACCGGTGAGCTGCTCGGGCTCATGGGCGAGGCCGGCGCGGACGTGGTCGGCGTCGACTGGCGGGTCCCGCTGGACGAGGCCGCCCGCAGGGTCGGCCCCGGCAGGGCGCTCCAGGGCAACCTGGACCCCGCGGTGCTCTTCGCCCCGCGCGAGGCGGTCGAGAAGAAGACCCGCGAGGTCCTGTACTCGGCCGGGGGCGCCCCCGGCCACATCTTCAACCTGGGCCACGGCGTCCTGCCCACCACGGACCCCGACGCCCTGACCCGCCTGGTGGACTTCGTCCACACCGAGACGGCCCGCTGACACCGGTGGCCCCGCGCCGCCCGGCGCGGGGCCACCGTGTCCGCGGCTACTCCCGCGGCTGCGCCTCGCCGTCGCCCGCCCCGGCCGGCGCGGGCACGGGCACGGGCAGCGGCTCCGGGGGCGCGGCGACGGCGCGCCGGGCGGGCAGCGCACGACGCAGCAGCCGGAAGCCCAGGTAGCCGAGAAGGGCCAGCGCCGCGAACGGGGCCACCACGGCCAGGGCGACGAGGATGCCCCGCAGGGTCATGTAGAAGGCGTGCCAGCCGCTGCCGAGGGCGTCGCCCACGGTGGCCCAGAAGCCGTCGTCCTTCTTCTGCGGCGCCTCCTTGACGGGCGGTTCCTGCACCTCCAGAGTGATCGTCGCCATCCCGGTGCGCGCCTTCAGCGAGGCCTGCTGGGCCTCGAGCGCCTCCAGATCGGCCTGGCGGGAGCTGAGTTCGCTCTCCAGCGAGACGATGTCGCTGAGCCTGGTCGCGCGGTCCATCAGCTCCCGCACCCGCGCCACGCTCGCCCGCTGCGTCTTGAGCCGGCTCTCGACGTCCACGACCTGGCCGGTGACGTCCTGGGCGTCCACCTTGCGGTTGCGCAGCGTGCCCAACTCGGAGAGGTCCTTCAGCACGCGGTCGTAGCCGTCCGGCGGCACGCGGAGCGTGATGGTGGAGTACTCGAGGCCGTCCTCGTCCAGGCTGGTGCTCTCGTTGCCGACGTAGCCGCCCGAGCCCTCCACCAGCGTGCGTGCCTTGGCCACGGCTCCGGAGACGTTCCTGGCCTCGACCGTCAGCGTCGCCGTGCGCACGATGTACGACTGCGCCGGCGTCGGGGTCCTTCCCGCCCCGGTGCCGGGTCCGCTGCCGGACTTCTCGCCGGTGGCGTTCTCCGCGTCGCCGTCCGCCGTCCGTGCGCCGGGCTGCTCGGCCAGGCCGGGAGCGGCGGCCCCGGCCTTGCCGTCCGCGGTGTCGGCGCTGCTCTCGCTGCCGCCGCCGGCGCCGCAGCCGGTGAGCATGAGGGCGGCGGCCAGCGCCAGGGCGCCGAAGGCGGCGGCAAGTGGTCTACGCGCGGCGGTGGTTGACGTGCTCACAGGGCATCCCCCCGGGTCCGTTGCATGTGTTGCCGATTCGACGTGGGGGGCGCGGGGCGGGTTTCGGGTCCGTGATCCCGAAGAGGTCACGTTTAGGGCTCGTTCCGGCGTCTGAGACAGTGGAGGCATGAGCAATACGCAGCCCCTGGCCGGGCACGTGGTGGTCGTGGGCGGCGGGGTCTCCGGACTCGCCGCGGCGCATTTCCTGCTGGAGGGCGGGGCGGCACGGGTGACCGTGCTGGAGTCCTCCGGACGCCTGGGCGGGAAGCTGTACGCGGACGAGATCGCGGGCGTCCCCGTCGACCTGGGCGCCGAGTCGATCCTGGCGCGCCGCCCCGAGGGGGTCGACCTGGCCCGCGCGGTCGGTCTCGGCGACGACCTGGAGGCACCCGCCACGACGAACGCGGGCCTGTGGACGCGCGGCCGGCTGCGCCCCATGCCCAAGGGCGGCGTCATGGGCGTTCCCGGCGACCTCGGATCACTCGCCGCCTCCGGGGTGCTGTCCGCGGCCGGGCTCGCGCGGCTGCCGCTCGACCACGTCCTGCCCCGCACCAAGGTCGGCGAGGACGTGGCGGTGGGCGCCTTCGTCGCCGCCCGGCTGGGCCACGAGGTCGTCGACCGGCTCGTCGATCCGCTGCTCGGCGGGGTGTACGCGGGCAACGCCTACGAGATCTCGCTGCGCGCCGCCATCCCGCAGCTGTACGAGGGTGCGCGCGGCGGCCGCTCCCTGATCGAGACCGTCCGCGAGAGCCAGCGCAAGGCCGCCGCCGCGCGGCAGGACGGCCCGGTCTTCGCCGGCATCCGCGGCGGCGTCGGGCGGCTCCCGGTCGCCGTCGCCGAGGCCTGCCGCGCCGCCGGGGCCCGCATCGAGACCGACGCCCCGGTCCGGACGCTGCGCCGCACCCCCGAGGGCTGGGAGGTCGCCTTCGACCACGACGGCACCCGCGAGACGCTGGCCGCGGACGCGGTCGTGCTGGCCGTGCCCGCCCCGGCCGCGGCCAGGCTGCTGGCCGCCGAGTCGCCGGGCGCCGCCACGGAGCTGTCGGCGGTGGAGTACGCGAGCGTCGCCCTGGTCACCATGGCCTTCCGGCGCCGCGAGATCGCCCACGCGCTGCCCGGCAGCGGATTCCTCGTCCCCCCGGTGGACGGGCGCACCATCAAGGCGTCCACGTTCTCCAGCCAGAAGTGGCGCTGGAGCGGCGCCGCCGACTCCGACGTCTACGTGCTGCGCACCTCGATCGGCCGGCACGGCCAGGAGGCCGACCTCGCCTGGGACGACACCGATCTCGTCCGCCTCTCCCGCGAGGACCTCGGCGAGGCGGTCGGACTCACCGCGGCCCCCGTCGCGGCCCGTGTCACCCGCTGGGACGGCGGCCTGCCGCAGTACCCGGTCGGCCACCTGGCCCGGGTCACGCGGCTGCGCGAGCACGTCGCGAAGCTGCCCGGCCTCGAGGTGTGCGGCGCCCTCTACGAGGGCGTGGGCATCCCGGCCTGCGTCGCGAGCGCGCGCGGCGCGGCCACGCAGGTCCTGGGCACCCTGCGGCGGGCCGCGGAACCCGGCGCGGGACAATAGCCCCATGACCGACTCCACTGCTTCCGCCGCCCCCGCCAAGGCCCCCAACGCCGGCAAGAAGGCCAAGGACCTCAACGAGGTCATCCGCTACACCCTCTGGTCGGTGTTCCGGCTGCGCGACGTCCTTCCCGACGACCGCATCCGCTACGCGGAGGAGGTGGAGGAGCTCTTCGCGCAGCTCGCCGAGAAGGACGTCACGGTCCGCGGCACGTACGACCTGTCCGGGCTGCGCGCCGACGCGGACGTCATGATCTGGTGGCACTCCGAGACCGCGGACGCCCTCCAGGACGCCTACAACCGCTTCCGCCGCACCCTGCTGGGGCGCCGTCTGGAGCCCGTGTGGTCGAACATGGCACTGCACCGCCCGGCGGAGTTCAACAAGAGCCACATCCCCGCCTTCCTCGCCGACGAGACGGCCCGCGACTACGTCTCCGTCTACCCCTTCGTCCGCTCCTACGACTGGTACCTCCTCCCCGACGAGGACCGCCGCCGCATGCTGGCCGACCACGGCAAGATGGCGCGGGGCTACCCGGACGTGCGGGCGAACACGGTGGCGTCGTTCTCGCTGGGCGACTACGAGTGGATCCTGGCCTTCGAGTCGGACGAACTGCACCGCATCGTGGACCTGATGCGTCATCTGCGGGCTTCGGAGGCGCGTATGCACGTCCGCGAGGAGGTGCCGTTCTACACCGGCCGCCTCAAGTCGGTGGCGGATCTGGTGGCGGGTCTGGCCTGAGGGCCCGCCCCGCGGGGGCTTTCCCGGGGCGGCGGGTGCCGGACGGAGTCCGGCGGGCCGGTCGAAGCCCGGGAGGCCCTCCGGGGCCGAGCGGTGCGTGGGCGGGCGGAGGCTCGGCCACGGACTGGCGCGGGGCTGCCCGGACGTGCGGGCGAACACGGTGGCGTCGTTCTCGCTGGGCGACTACGAGTGGATCCTGGCCTTCGAGTCGGACGAACTGCACCGCATCGTGGACCTTGGTCGGCGGCCGGTGCGGCGGTCCCGTCAGGCAGATCGGCCGCGGCGACCGCCGCCCTGCACAGGCGTGTGCAGGAGGCGATCGCCGCGGCCCGGGCCACGAGGAGGGAGAGTATTTACACGGGGGGGGGGGCCAGCCGCCCCCGCGGGGGCCGTGCGGGCTACCCCGTCAGCCGCAGTTGCGGTTGCCGTTGATGCAGCTGACGACCTGGTTCATCAGGCGCGTCGGCATGAAGTTGGCGAAGTCCGCGTGGTCCGTGACCGGCTTGTGCAGCTGCTCGGGGAAGCTGTCGAGCGCGAAGTTCGGACCCTGCGGGACCTTGTAGGTCAGCCGCATCTTCAGCTGGGGCACGGCCTTGAAGCCGGCCTGGCACCGTCCCGCGCCGTCGGCGAAGACGATGTGGGTGCGGTGGTTGGCGCTGTCGGCGTTGGTCCCGTCCCAGCAGTTGGGGAAGTTCAGGGTGCGGACCACGCGGCTGCCCTGCGGGCACAGCGGGTACTTGTCGGTGAGCTGGCGGTTCTCGAAGCCCGTGCAGCTCCACGACGCCTTGGCGTTGGCGACGCCGTTGGTGAAGGACTTGGCGTCACCCATGATGACCCGCAGCGTGGACGGCATCGCCGTCACCTTGGCCGTCGGGCTGCCGCCGAAGACCAGCTGCACCGAGGTTGCCTGCAGGATGGTGCCGGTGTTGCCGTCGGCGTCCGGCGCGTCGTTCGCGGAGCGGGTGCGAAGGACCGGCCAGAAGTACGTCGACTTGTCCCCGCGGGCGCAGGTGGTGCCGGCCGCGGCCAGGGACTCGTTGGTCGAGAAGCCGTCGGTGCTCAGGTTGCCGACGTAGTCGTGGACGTGGTGCGCGCCGTTGGCGACGCCGGGGGCCACGATGAAGTTGTCGGGGTTGTGGTGCTTGTTCTCGTTGCGGCCGCAGCGGGCCGTGAACGTGCCGCGCGAGGCGCCCCGCTGGTTCGCCGCCCGCTGGACGTTGGGCTTGACGGAGCGGATGTCGGCGAAGTCCTCGGGGGAGGGGCCGTTGGTCTGCGAGCCGCCGCCGGCGGGCGAGGACGCCGAGGCCGAGGCGGACGCGGAGGGGGCCGCGGAGCCGTTCTGGCCGCCGTTGTTCTGCCCGCCGTTGTTCTGGCCCCCGTTGTCCGCCTTGGTGCTGTTCCCCGGGCTCGGGCTCTGCCAGCCGCCCGAGTGGCCGGAGTTGGACCGCCAGTGGGCCGAGGCCGATCCGGTGACCAGGGCGAAGGTGCCGCCGGAGCCGAGCAGTGCCAGCACGGCTATCAGCACGAGTTGCTTGGTGCTCAACCTGCGCCGGTGGTTCATGTGTTGTCGTGTGGGCATGGGATCGCTCATTTCTACTGCGACGGCTGGGGGGATGAAGCCGCTGGGGGAAGTGAGTACGTCGGGGACGGGGTGACGACGAAGGTCGGCTCACCGGGGGCAGGCGAGACCGGCACCGCCGCGGCGGGGTTGGTGGGGCTGGCGGTCGTGTCCACTGCGACCTGGTCGAAGTTGACCATCCCGGTCTTCTCCAGAACGGTGATGTGGTCGAGCACCGTCGCGTTCGCCTGGTCGGCCAGTTCCCGTACCAGCGAATTGCGGGTGGTGGCACGCACCTGGGCCACGACCGAGAACACCTGCCCGTGGGCGAGCCTCAGGATATTCGCGAACTTCTGGTCGAAATCCTGCCCGGTCGCCGCGGACATGGTGGCCAGAAAGCCCATTTGCTGCTGTGTGGGCTGGTTGGGCAGGGTGATGCCCAATTGGGGCGCGATCGTTCGGCACGTGGCGTCGAGGTTCGTGTGCCCGTCGATGAGGTGCTGCCCCGCGCGTTTGACCGCGGGTGTCGTCCCCTTCTGCAGGCCCATCTGCCCGGCGGGGAACTCCCACAGGCCGGCCAGTCGGACCTTGGTGACGAAGGTGCGGTCCAGCTGGGTGAGCGGACCGTACTGCGTGGACACGGTCTGGGCGCCGGCCGCGGTCACGGCCGGGCTGTTCAGCCCGGACATGACGGGGTAGGCCAGCGCGGCGAGGGTGACCACGAGAGCCCCGACCACGAGGCTGAGTCCGGTGGCGTAACGGGTGGATCGCATGGGACCGCACGTTAGTGCGTTTGAACCGTCCAAGGCGAGGAACTGTCACGTATTCGCGAATTCCAGGAATCCGAACCCGGACCTTGATACGTTGTTGCCTTTTCGCGTCCGATGCGCCCCGCCGCCATTCCCGCCGCAGGTCGGGGGCCTCTTGAAAAAGATTATGGCAGCTTTGAACGGAGCCTGTCCCGCATACGTATGAATACGTGTGAGGGCTGTCGAGGCCCTGGAAAAACCCTTCCGCGCAGCCGCGGCCTCCGCGCCGGGAGCGGTGCCGGGCCCGACCGTTCCCGCCACCACGCGGTCAACTGCCGCGTCACCGCGGGGTCGTGCGTACCGCCCCGGCCGTCGAGGACGTACGCGGCGAAGTCCAGGGCGTCGCGGCGGTAGCCGCCCGCGAACGGCCGCACGGCGGCGTAGCGCAGGAACGCCGGGCGGTACGCGGCCCCCAGGATCTCCGGCAGCTCAGGCGCCACCTTGGCGACGACGCCGGCGCGCTTGGCGGCCAGCGCGCGGCTCTGCACGCCGATCCGGGTCCGGTCGAAGCCCTCCGGCACCGGTGTCCGGGCCACGAGCGCGGACAGCAGCGCGGTCTGGCGCAGCGCGAGGCGCTGGCGGGCCGCCCCGGGCGCCGCGGCGACCCCGGCCGGCACGTCCGGCGGCACGTCCGGGCGCTCGCCCGCTCCGGCGTCCACCACGCGGCGTATCGCGGCCAGTTCGCCGGCCAGCTCGCCGCCGGCGGGGAAGTCGTCGTCGCGCTCCAGCAGCACACCGGGCGGGCACGCACGTTCGTACAGCGCCGCCAGCACCTCCAGGACGGCCTCGGGGACGGGGTGCGCGTGGCTGTCGTGCCACACGCCGTCCTTCTCGACGCCGCCCGCCACGTGGACGTAGGCGATGGCGTGCACCGGCAGCGCGTCGAGCGCCGCGAGGGGGTCCTCGCCGCGGTTGACGTGGTTCGTGTGCAGGTTGGCGACGTCGATCAGCAGACGTACCCCGGTCCGCTCGACGAGCTCGGCGAGGAAGGCGCCCTCGCTCATCTCCTCGTCGGGCCAGGCCACCAGTGCCGCGATGTTCTCCAGCGCGAGCGGCACCGGCAGCGCGTCCTGCGCGATGCGCACGTTCTCGCACAGCACGTCCAGCGCGTCCCGGGTCCGCGGCACGGGCAGCAGGTGCCCCGCCTCCAGACGCGCCGAGCCGGTCAGCTCCCCACCGCCGCGGACGAAGGCGATGTGCTCGGTGACCAGCGGCGCGCCCAGTGCCTCCGCGCGCTGCGCGAGTGCGGCCAGCCGGTCCGCGCCGGGCCGCTCGGCGCCCCCGAGGCCGAGCGAGACTCCGTGCGGGACGACCGTGACACCGCGCTCGCGCAGCCGCAGCAGGGAGTCGGGGAGAGCGCCGGGGCAGACGTTCTCGGCGACCGCCTCGACCCAGTCGACCCGGCCGGCCTCCGCGAGCGCCTCGACCGCCGCCGCGATCTCCGGCCGCCAGCCGATGCCCGTGCCCAGATACGAGTGCTCCATGCGCCCCCCTTCCTCCTGCGGGGGTTCTGGCCCTCCGCGGGGCCGGTGAACCCCGCGGAGGCGGGTTTCAGAGCTTGATTTGAGCTTGCGGCCTCAGCGGCGCAGCGCGGGATGGTCCGCCACGACGGTGCACGACCCCGGGGCGATCTCGGTGAACCCCGCGTCGCGCACCACGGGCAGACCGGCGGCGGTGAGCGCCTCCCAGCCGGCCTGCGGCGCCGTGCGCACCGCCAGCGGGAAACCGGTGTCGCGCCAGTGCGCGCGCTCGGCGGCGGACAGCGCGAGCCAGGCGAGCTGGGCGCCGTGCCCGGCCTGCGCCATGGCCTTGCCGGCCGACATCTGCACCCCCGGGTTGAGCCAGAGCACCGGCGTCCCGTCCTCCGGCGCCACGGGCGGCTCCGGGTCCTCCAGCTCCGTCCCGGACACCTGCAGCCGCGCCAGGTCCTTGGGCCAGCCGTCCAGCGGCACCGGCGGGAAGACGCGGACCTCGGCGGACTTGCCGGTGACCGTGATGCCGGGAAGCGTCTCGGCCCGCCGCCACTCGGCGCCCCGCGCCCGCCGTACGACCTTGCGGATGCGGGCGTCCTCCCAGCCCCGTACCGCCTCGGCCCACTCCCCGTCCGCGGTGGTCGCGCGCTCGTCGGAGCGCAGCATGAGCACGGCACGGGCGGCCGTCTCCAGCGCGTCGGTGCGCCCCGGCGGGGCGGCCCGCTCGATGCGGACGACCAGGGGCAGGACGAACTGGGGTGCGGCGTCACGAGGATCGGTTGTCACCTCGACAGTCTGCCACCCGCCCCCGGAAGAGCTTGTCGGAGCCGATCCCTCCGGGCCAGGATGCCGGGGTGCACAGCGACCTCTTCGCGACCGAGAACACGGCGCAGCCGGCCACCGAGCCCGGCATGACCCTCCAGAACGCCAAGTCGATCAAGTACGCGGTGAACGGCGAGTGCCTGGCCCGCCAGGGCTCGATGATCGCCTTCCGCGGCAACCTGCAGTTCGAGGTGAAGGGCCAGGGCGTCGGCAAGTTCCTCAAGCGCGCCTTCACCGGCGAGGGCCTGCCGCTGATGTCGGTCCGCGGCCAGGGCGAGGCCTGGTTCGCGCACGAGGCCGCCAACTGCTTCATCGTCGACCTCGACCCGGGCGACAGCCTCACCGTCAACGGCCGCAACGTGCTGGTCTTCGACTCGACCCTCTCCTACGAGATAAAGGTCGTGAAGGGCGCCGGAATGGCCGGCGGCGGCCTGTTCAACAGCGTCTTCACCGGGCACGGCCGCCTCGGCGTCATGTGCGAGGGCAACCCGATCGTCATCCCGGTCACCCCGCAGGCCCCGGTCTACGTCGACACCGACGCGGTCGTCGGCTGGAGCGCCCACCTGCAGACCTCCCTGCACCGCTCGCAGAGCTTCGGCTCGATGCTGCGCGGCGGCTCGGGCGAGGCCGTGCAGCTGATGCTGCAGGGGGAGGGCTTCGTGATCGTCCGGCCCAGCGAGTCCACACCCCACCAGCCCTCCAACTGACGTGCGGCTGGAGGCGGTCGGCCGCCGGTACGGGGCGCGCGGGCCCTGGGTGCTGCGAGGGGTCGACCTCGACGTGCCCGGGGGACAGGTGCTGCGCGTCGAGGGGACGAACGGCAGCGGCAAGTCCACGGTCCTGCGGATCCTCGCCGGCATCGACCGCCCCACCACGGGCCGGGTCAGCGGGCGCCCGCGCACCGCGTACGTGCCCGAGCGCTTCCCGCCGGCGCTGCCCTTCGACGCGCACGGCTACCTCGTGCACCTCGGGCGCGTGCACGGGCTGGGCGGCCGCACCGCCGCCCGGCGGGCCGAGGGGTGGCTGGAGTGCTTCGGCATCGCCGGGTACGCCCGCACCCCGCTCGCCGAACTGTCCAAGGGCACCTGCCAGAAGGTGGCGGTCGCCCAGGCGCTGGTGGCCGAGCCCGAACTCCTCGTCCTCGACGAGGCGTGGACCGGCCTCGACGGGGACGCGCGCGCCGTCCTGGACGACGCCGTGCGTGCCCGGAGCGCCGCGGGCGGCACCGTCGTCTTCGTCGACCACGACCCGCGGCGGCTGGCCGCCGACACCACGGCGGCCCACCGCGTCCAGGACGCCCGGCTCGTGCCGGTGCCCCTGGACGCCGCCTCCGGGCCGCGCGTCGTCATCGAGGCCACCGGCGGCGGGGAGCCGCCCGCCGGCCTCGCGTACGAACCCGCCGCGCCCGGCACGCTGCGGGTGACCGTCCCGGCCGCCGAGTCCGACGCCGTCCTGCGGCGGCTGCTCGCCGCGGCCCCGCCCTGGCACATCCGCTCGGTACGTCCCGCGCAGCCGCCCACGGAGCCCGCATGACCGCGACCCTGCACTACCGGACCGCCCTGCTCCTGAGGTCCTTCCGCTGGCTGCCGCCGCTGCTGCTCCACCTGGCCGTCATGGGGATCGGGCTCGCCGGGGGACCGCGGCCGCTGCTGGACTCCCTCGGCTGGAGCGCCGCCGCGCTGCTCCCGGCCGCGGCCTGGCTGGTGCGCGTCAGCGTGACGGCCGAGCCGCCGGCCGCCCGTGCCTGCGTGGCGGCCGCCACCGGGCCGGGGCGGGCCCACACGGCGGGCGTCCTGGCGGCGCTGGTGTGCTCGGTGGTGCTGGGCGCGGTGAGCACCGCCGTGGTCGTCGCCATCGCCGACCCGCACACCACGGACCACCTGAAGGCCGTCCCGGTGGTCCCGGCGGCCGCGGCCGGTCTCCTCGCCACCCTGGTGACCGCGCTGCTCGGCACCGCCGTCGGCGCCCTCACCAACCCGCCGGTGCTGCTCCGCCCCGGTTGGGCGGTGCCCGTCACGGCCCTCACCGCGGTCCTGGTCCTCGTGGCCGCCGGATCTCCCGCCAACGCGGCGGTCACCGGGCTCGTCACCGGTTCCCGTACGGGCGTCGTCCCGTTCCCGCCGGTGCCGCTCCCGCTGGCGGCGCTCGCCGCCTGCGGCGCCACCTGGCTCGCGGCGACGCTCAGCGCCCGCCGCGGCTGAGGGGCCGGGGGCGGGTACGGGGGACGCTCAGCCCTCCAGCGCCATCCGGACGCCCAGCGCCACCAGCACGCCGCCGGACACCGCCTCCAGACGGCGCCGCACCGCGGCGCGGCCGAACACCGACCTCAGGCGGTCGACGAACCAGACGTACGCCCCGTAGTAGCCGACCTCGTAGACCGCCCACAGCGCCGCGAGCCCGGCCATCGTGGGGAGCTGGGGCGCGCCCGAGGGCACGAACTGCGGCAGGAACGACATCGCGAAGACCGCCGCCTTGGGATTGGCCAGGTTCATCCCGAGCCCCGCGCGGTAGGCCGCCCACGGCGTCACTGTCACGTCCCCACCCGCCGCGACCCGCTCGGGGTCCGGGCCGCGGCGGGCGGCACGCAGCGCCTGCACGCCGAACCAGACCAGGACGAAGGCGCCGACGATCCGTACGACGTCGTAGGCGAGTTGTGAGGCCGCGAGGAGCGCGGTGAGCCCGAAGGCGGCGCACAGGCCCCAGACGAACACACCGGTCTCGTTGCCGAGGACGGTCGCGAAGCCGGCACGGCGGCTGCGCAGGGAGTGCCTGATGATCAGCACCGTGCTCGGCCCGGGGGCCGCGGCGACGAGGGTGCACGCACCGAGGAAGGGCAGCAGGACGCTCAGCATCCCGTCATGGTGCTGCAGCGGGCCCCTCGCGCACCAGACGGTTTCCCTGCGCCGCCACGTCCTGCCCGCCCTTCCCCGCGCCGTCCGCGCCGTCCCCGGGACCACCGCCGCCGGACAGCCGCATCGCCACGCAGGCCCCGGCGTACAGCACGGCGACCAGGATCAGCAGCGCCCGGTAGCCGGTGAGCAGCGCCAGGTACTCCAGGGCGCCGCCGGTCAGGGCGCCCAGGAGGTTGGCGCCGAAGGCGGAGGTCGGGTCCGGTGATTTGGCGAGGCGGTCGGAGAAGATCAGGTTGGCGCAGAAGATCGGCGCGAAGGCGAGCGCGACGGCGGCCGCGAGGCGTGCCGCGAAGGGCAGCGACAGCACGGCCTGCACCGGGACGAGCCAGCCGACGGCGAGCGTGACGAAGAGCAGGATCTGCAGCGCCGTCTGGTTGAGCCGGCGCATACGGCGCCGCACCTCGACGGCGGCCAGCACCGCCAGCAGCACCCCGATGAAGACCAGCGCGTTCACCAGCCAGGTGGTGCCGAAGTACAGCGCGAAGCCGATGACGTTCTTCGTCTCCAGCAGCAGGAAGGCCGCGCCCATCAGGAACATGTCGGCGTAGCGCAGCGTCCCGCGCAGCCGTACCCCGGCCAGCCGCACCGAGATCACGGTGACCAGCAGGATCAGGCCGAGCGCGCCGAGGTAGAGGCTCGGCACGGTGCGGTTCAGCAGGTAGGGGAAGGGGTGGTCGTCGTCGGCGGGCGGGGGCACCGCCCCGGAGGCCCGCCAGACCGTCCCGCAGCTCTGGTCCGCCGGCGTCAGCCCGGCCACCAGGACCGCGGCGCGCTTGCTGTACTCCGTCATGCACGGCGCGTGCCCGAAGACCTGGTCCAGGCTCCCGGCGAAGCGGTCGATCAGCCATTGCTGCCGGTAGTAGTTGTACATGGCGAACGCGCCGCCGGGCGCGAGGTGGTCACGTGCCGACTCGAAGGCCTGCTTGGTGAAGAGGTAGCTCTCCAGCCGCAGGTTGCTCGCCCCCGACACCAGCGTGAGCGAGTCCGGCAGGGCCAGCACGATCAGGTCGTACTTCGTGTTCGTCCGCTCCAGGAAGGCCCGGCCGTCGTTGATGTGGACGTGCACCCGCGGGTTCTCGTACGGCCGCGCGGGGTGCAGCTGCGCCCCGATCTCCTGCAGCCGCGGGTCGATCTCGACGGCGTCCACGTACTGCGCGCCGTTGGCCAGTGCGACGGCCACGTCGTTGCCGTTGCCCGCGCCGATCACCAGCACCTTGCGGTGCGGATTGTCCGGGGTCTCCCGGTAGGCCTGCTCGTACGGCGAATTGGGCTGCTGCAGCACCGGCAGCGGCGCGATGCTCTGGTGCGGAACGCCGTTGGCGGCGATCTTGTACGTCCGCGAGCTGGTGCCCGGCTCGGGGCGGGTCAGCTCGATCTTGTAGTACGGCGACCACGACACCCCCGGCGCCAGCGACTCGAAGAGCAGCGTCAGCACCATCGCGGCCAGCGGCAGCGCGTACCGCAGCGTGTTCCGCCGGCCGCCGAGCACGAACAGCGCCGCCGCGGCGATCAGCCCCCACACCAGCGAGGGGGCGCGCAGCCACGACAGCCCCGCGAAGGCCACCGAACCGGTCAGCGAGCCGAGCAGGTCCCAGCGGTAGGCCTCCAGCGACGGCAGCTGCCGGAACAGATCGGCGGTGATCTTGCCGATCGCCATCATGGCGACCGCCACCAGCAGGAAGAGCACCGGCAGCGTCACCCACTGCGGCAGCCCGGTGGTCCTGACCGCCGTGAAGTAGATGATGTCGCCGCTGCTCTGCCGCACCTGGACCGGGAACTCCCGTACCAGCACCACCAGCACCGCCAGCGGCAGCGGCGCCCACCGCTTGAGCCACTGGCCGCGTTCCGCCCCGATGAGGAAGCCCAGCCCGATGCCGAGGAACGAACCGAGCAGGATGAAGTTGGAGAAGTAGCTCAGATGGACGACGTTCGCGCCCGCCCACCGGATCAGCGCCAGTTCGACGAAGAGCATGGTGGCGCTGGCCAGCAGCAACCTGGCCCGTACGTGGTGTTCCATGCCGCGCCACGTTGCCACCCGGTGGGCGGGGAGTCGACGGACGCGCCCCGCGTGGCGCGCGAGCCCCACGCGGGGGGCCTAGCCGTCGGATTTCGTGATCAGTCCCCCACGGGGGCCAGCCGCAGCGAGATCGAGTTGATGCAGTAGCGCTGGTCCGTCGGGGTGTCGTAACCCTCGCCCTCGAAGACGTGGCCCAGGTGCGAGCCGCAGCGGGTGCAGCGGACCTCGGTACGGGCCATGCCCATCGAGCGGTCCTCGATCAGCTCGACGGCCTTGCTGTCCTTCGGGTCGTAGAAGGACGGCCAGCCGCAGTGCGACTCGAACTTGGTGTCCGAGGTGAACAGTTCGGCGCCGCAGGCGCGGCACGAGTAGACGCCCCGGGTCTTGGTGTCGGTGTACTCACCCGTGAAGGGACGCTCCGTGCCGGCCTGACGCAGGACCGCGTACTCCTGCGGCGTCAGTTCCTGACGCCACTGCTCCTCGGACTTGTCGACTTCGTACGCCATGGTCCTCCCTCTCCTCAGTTCTCCAGGCGCGCGAGAATGCGCGGACCGAGATCGGTCACGTCTCCCGCGCCCATGGTGAGAACAAGGTCACCGGGCTTGGCCATTCCGGCGACGACCTCGGGGACCGCTTCCTTGTCGTGTTCGGCGGTGACGTCGGCGCCCGCGGCGGCGGCCGCGTCGATGATCAGGCCGCTCGTGATGCCGGGGATCGGGTCCTCGCGGGCCGGGTAGATGTCCAGCACCACGGAGGCGTCGGCTAGCGCGAGGGCCCGGCCCATCTCGCGGCCCAGCTCCTGGGTGCGGCTGAACAGGTGCGGCTGGAAGACCACGACGATGCGCCGGTCCTCCGCCGCCTCGCGCAGGGCCTGCAGGTCCGCGGTCATCTCGGTCGGGTGGTGCGCGTAGGAGTCGATGACCTGGACGCCCGCGGCGGTGCCCTTCAGCTGCAGCCGGCGCTTCACCCCGGTGTAGGTGCCGAGCGCCTTGGCCAGGCCGTCCGCCGGGACGCCCAGCGCGACGCCCGCGGCGAGGGCGGCGACCGCGTTGTGGGCGTAGTGCCGGCCGGGCACGGAGACGGTGAAGGTGTGCTCCTCGCCGTCCAGGCGGACGCTGACCTCGCTGGACATCCCGTGCGGGGTGACCCGCAGGATCCGCACGTCGGCCTCCTCGTCCTCGCCGACGCGCACGATGTTCAGCCCCTCGCGGCCCGCCACCCGGGCGGCCAGCTCCCGCGCGCCGGAGTGCTCGCCGACGATCAGGGTGCCACCGGGGACGATCTTGCCGACGAAGACCTCGAACGACTCGTGGATCTCGTCCATCGACGCGTAGTTCGCGTGGTGGTCGAGCTCCACGTTGAGCACGATCGCCACCTCGGGCTCGTACTTCTGGAAGCTGCGGTCGCTCTCGTCCGCCTCCGCCACGAAGATCTCGCCGGTGCCGTGGTGGGCGTTGGAGCCCGGGGCGTCCAGGTCGCCGCCGATGGCGTAGGACGGGTCCAGGCCCAGCGCGGACAGGCTCACCGCGAGCATGGAGGTGGTGGTCGTCTTGCCGTGCGTGCCGGCCACCGCGATCGGGCGCGAGCCCCCCATCAGCGCCGCCAGCGCGTCCGAGCGGTGCACCACCGGGATGCCGCGCTCGCGGGCCGCCTCCAGCTCCGGGTTGTCCTCACGGATGGCGCTGGAGACGACCACACAGGTCGCGTCCTGCGCGAGGTGCGCGGCCGAGTGGCCGATGTGGACGGTCGTGCCCAGCTCGCGCAGCGCGTCCGTCGTGCCGGAGTCCTTCGCGTCGCTGCCCGCGACGACGGCGCCGCGCTGGGTCAGGATCTTCGCGATGCCCGACATCCCGGCCCCGCCGATCCCGATGAAGTGAGGTCGGTCCATGCCGGGGGGAAGGGTGGGGCTCATGCGCGGTGCTCCCTGGAACTCACTGGGTCGGTTGTCGGCCGTGCCCGATTCTTCCACCAGTCGCAGGCACGGTGTCCGCTCAGTCCTCCGCGTTGTGCGCGAACAGCTTCAGCACCGGCACGCCGACCTTGTGCCGGGCCCGGGACGTCCAGTCGCGGTGGAAGAACTCCTCCACCAGGTGCGGCGCGGTGAGCACGATCACCTCGTCGGCGTGGGTCTGCTCGACCACCGACCTCATCAGCTCGATGGGGTGCCGCTCGACCACCTCGCCCACCGCCTCGCAGCCCGCGTCGCGCAGTGCCGTCAGGCTGTGGTTCAGCGCGCGCTCGGCCGGCAGGAGCGCCTGGTCGCCCTCCGGGCGGTCGCGCTCGTGGACGGCCTTGTCCAGTTCACCCAGGGCGACGTCGTCGATGGCCCGCAGCAGCCGGTCCTGGTCGCCGCGGGGCTGCATGAGGACGACGAAGGAGACGGGCTCGTCGCCGTGGAGCGTGGTGACCAGTTCCACGTCGGCGGGGACGAGCGGCTGCTCGATCATGAGTACGGTCGTGAACACGGACGCGTCCTTCTCTCTCGCGGGCCGTCGGGCCTGCCACGGAAACCATCCTGCCCCGTCGGGGCGCGGGGCACGCGGGGTCATCTTTTCCCGCGCCGTGGCACGCGGACGTGCGCGGGCGGGCAATCGGCGCCATCCGGGTGAGGCCGGAGGCGCCGGGCGGCCGGTCCCGGTCGTGCCGGGGCCGGTCAGCCACGTACGTAGCGGGTGAACAGGAAGCCGTCCTCCTCCAGGATCGACAGCGGGGTGTAACGGACGGGGTCGGTGATGCCGGGGCCGTTCATGATGCGCATTGCGTCCCCGGCGGTCAGCAGCGGCGCGATCGTCAGGCACAGCTCGTCGACCACCCCGGCCGCGGCGAACTGGGCGAGCAGCCGCGGGCCGCCCTCGGCCAGCATCCGGCGCAGCCCGAGTGCGGCGAGCTCGCGCACCACGCGCGCCGGCTCCACGCCCGCGCCCGAGCCGGCCCTGACGACCCGCGCCCCCGCCTTCTCGGCCGCCGCGACCCGGTCGGCCGGGGCGTCCTCGCCGGTCAGCAGGAGCGTCGGCACCAGCGGCTCGGTGAACAGGGGCAGCGAGAAGTCCAGGTCGAGCCGGGCGCTCACCACGGCGATCGCGGCGGCCGGGCCCTGCCCCGCCGCGGTCCTGCGGTCCGCGAAGGCCTCCCGGGCGCGGGCCGGGCGGTAACCCTCCTGGCGCACCGTCTCCGCGCCGACGACCACGACGTCGGCCAGGGCCCGCAGCACCCCGAAGACCCGCATGTCGGCGTCCGAGGACAGCGGCTGGGAGCGCCCGTCGTGCCGGGCCGCGCCGTCCAGCGACGAGACCATGTTCGCCCGCAGCCAGGGCGCGTCGCCGGCCGGGTACGCGTACGCGTCGGCCAGTGCCTCCGGGGTGTCCAGTGCCTCCGGGGTCTCCGGGGTCTCGGCGGGCGCGGGGGCGGGGAAGAGGCGGCGCATGGCTGCAGTCTTCCACGGCCCCCGGGAGTGGGACCGGCCACACGGCGGCGAGGGGACCGCCGGCGAGGCACTAGGCTGGAGTGCTGTGTCCTCGTCCTTCGCCGCCGCGCAAGAATCCAGCCCGATACCCGGCGGGACGCCGCCCGTGTCGCTGAGCGGACGCGAGCCGCGCGTACCCGCTGACCGGCTGGTGGCGGAGATGGTGCCGCCGCCGCGCTTCGACTCCGTACGGTTCGACAACTACCTCCCGGACCCGAAGCAGCCGAGCCAGTCCGAGGCCGTCGGCACGCTGCGGTCCTTCGCGGAGGGGCTGGGCGCCCCCGACGACGGCGGACGCAGGCGCTGGTTCCGGCGCCAGGCCGGACCGGCAGCCCCGGCCGGCCCGGGCGGGGTCTACCTCGACGGCGGCTACGGCGTGGGCAAGACCCATCTGCTCGCCTCGCTCTGGCACGCCACGCCCGCGCCGCCCGAGCAGAAGGCCTTCGGCACCTTCGTGGAGCTCACCAACCTCGTCGGCGCCCTCGGCTTCCAGCAGGCCGTGCAGGCGCTCAGCGGGCACCGCCTGGTCTGCATCGACGAGTTCGAACTCGACGACCCCGGCGACACCGTGCTCGTCTCGACCCTGCTGGGCAGACTGGCCGGCGCCGGGGTGAGGCTGGCCGCGACCTCCAACACCCTGCCCGGCAGGCTCGGCGAGGGCCGGTTCGCGGCCGCCGACTTCATGCGCGAGATCCAGGGCCTGTCCGCCCGCTTCCGATCGCTGCGCATCGACGGCGAGGACTACCGCCACCGCGGCCTGCCCGAGGCCCCGGCGCCGTACGCCGACGAGGAGGTCACCGCCGCCGCGGGCCGCACCCCCGGCGCCTCACTGGACGACTTCGGCGCCCTCCTCGCCCACCTCGCCCGGGTCCACCCCAGCCGCTACGGCGCGTTGTGCGACGGCGTCGAGGCGGTCTTCCTGCGCGGCGTCCGCCCGGTGGAGGACCAGGCCACCGCACTGCGGCTGGTCGTCCTGGCCGACCGGCTCTACGACCGCGAGGTCCCCGTCATGACCTCCGGCGAGCCCTTCGACCGCATCTTCAGCGAGGAGATGCTCGCCGGCGGCTACCGCAAGAAGTACTTCCGGGCCATCTCCCGCCTCACCGCCCTCGCCCGCGACGCCGAGCGGCTCGCCGCCCCGGACGGTTCCTGAACCGCGGCCCCGCCGCGCCCGAAGGGGACCGCGGAGCACCCTGACCGGACGGCCGGTGGCGAGACGCCGTGTTCCCCCGCGTCCGGAGCCGTGCTAGACACACTCGGGTCAATCGCCTGTCCGCCAGCAGGGAGAGTGACCCATGTCCGTGACCAGACGTCAGATCATCGCCAGGACCGGCGCGTTGGGCGCCGGAATCGCCTTCTCCGGAAGCGTCTCGGAGGTGTTCGCCGGTACGGCGTTCGCCGCGGGGGCCGGCGGGTACGGCCCCCTCGTGCCCGATCCCGACGGCCTCCTCGACCTTCCCCGCGGATTCCGCTACCGCGTGCTGTCCCGTCAGGGCGACGCACTGAGCTCCGGCGAGGGACCGGTGCCCGGGAACTTCGACGGCATGGCCGCGTTCCCCGCCCGCCGCGGCGACGGGGTGCGCCTCGTCCGCAACCACGAGAACCGCGCCACCGCCACCGCCGCCGTCCCCCTGGTCGACGGGCTGGTCTACGACCCCGCGGCCAAGGGCGGCTGCACCGTCCTGGCGCTCGACCGGGGTGGCGCGGTCACCTCGGAACGGGTGGCCATCGCCGGTACCGCCGTGAACTGCGCGGGCGGAACGACCCCGTGGCGTACCTGGCTGACCTGCGAGGAGAACGAGGACAAGGCCGGTACCGGCGGCTACGCCAAGGACCACGGCTTCATCTTCGAGGTGGACCCCCACGACCCCCGGAGCACGGGCGCCGAGCCGCTGACGGCCATGGGCCGCTTCCAGCACGAGGCCATCGCCGTCGACCCCCGCGACGGCACCGTGTACGAGACGGAGGACGCCTTCCAGGCGCCCTTCGGCATGTTCTACCGCTTCCACCCGCGCAAGCCCCTCGGCGGCCGCGGCTCCCTGCGGGCCGGCGGCACCCTGCAGGCCATGCGCGTGCCGGGTGTGCCCGACCTGTCGGCGGTCCAGGAGACCGGTGCCTGCTTCGACGGGATCGAATGGGTGCGCGTGCCCGATCCCCTGGCGAAGGAGACCCCGCTGCGGCAGCAGGACTTCGGTCCCCGTGGGATCACGCACGCCCAGAAGCTGGAGGGCTGCTACTGGGGCGGCACCAGCGTCTACTTCGTCTCCAGCTTCGCCCGTGCCGCCGAGGGCTCCGCGGCCACCCACTTCGGCCAGGTCTGGCGCTACGACCCGGCCAGGCGGCGGCTGACCCTCGTCGTGGTCTTCGGGCCCGCGACCGACGTACAGCTGCCGGGCGAGTCCCCGGACAACATCGCCCTCGCCCCGCAGGGCGGCCTGATGGTCTGCGAGGACGGCGAGGGCGCCCAGCACGTCTACGGAGTCTCCCGGCGCGGCGAGGTGTACGCGATGGCGCGCGGCCGCCAGAACATCGGCACCGCCGACGCCCCCGAATGGGGCGAGTTCGCCGGGGTCACCTTCGCGCCGGACGGCCGGACCATGTACGTGAACTGCTACAACCCCGGGACCACCTTCGCCGTCACGGGCCCCTGGGGCCGCGCTGGCGGCCACGGCTGATCCGTCGCACCATCGGACCAACCACCCAGGCGCCCGCGGGGGCCGTCGTCACGGAGGGAGGCGCGGTGACGAGGAACAGCCCGAAGTCCGGATCCGGCAGCACGGCAGGGCTGCGCGCGAAGCTGCGCGTCCCGTCGGGCGGCGGTCCCGTACGGCTGCGGTCGCACGACCCGCGCGGCACACCGGGCGGCCCGGCGGGCAAGACCGAGGCGCTGGAGAGCGTGCCGTACGCCAGGGGCCGGATCACGGCGCTGCAGGAGCGGCTCTTCGCGCAGAGCACGGCCGGCGACCCGCGTTCCGTCCTCGTCGTCCTCCAGGGCATGGACACCTCGGGCAAGGGCGGCTCGGTGCGGCACCTGGCGAGCCTGCTCGACCCCGCCGGATGCCGCATCGCCGCCTTCAAGGCCCCCACGGCGGAGGAGAACGCGCACCACTTCCTCTGGCGGGTCGAGCGCGCCATGCCCGGCCCCGGGCGGATAGGCGTCTTCGACCGCTCCCACTACGAGGACGTGCTCGTGCCCCGGGTCCGGGGCCGTGCGCCGCTCTCGGTGTGGGAGGAGCGCTGCGAGACCATCAACTCCTTCGAGGCCTCGCTCGCCGACGACGGCGTCAGCGTCGTCAAGGTCTTCCTGCACATCAGCCGCGACGAGCAGCGCACCCGCCTGCTGGCCCGGCTGGACAATCCCTGCAAGCACTGGAAGTTCGGCCCCGCCGATCTGGAGGACCGGGCGAGGTGGGCCTCGTACCAGCAGGCGTACGAGGACGTCCTCGGCCGCTGCTCCACGGAGACCGCGCCCTGGTACGTCGTCCCCGCGGACCGCAAGTGGTACCGGAACTGGGCCGTCGGGCGGCTGCTGATGGAGCACCTCGACCTGATCGACCCGGTGTGCCCGCCGGCCTCCTTCGACGTCGAGGCCGCCCGCAAGCAGCTGCTGGAGGACTGACCGGACGCCGGGCGGCTCAGCCGCTGCAGGCCGTGCGCTGGGCCTCGTGCCAGGCGCAGACCGGGCAGAGGGTCGCACCCGGCTGGGAGTCGGGGTGCTCGGTCGGGTCGCCGCAGTGGACGCAGATCGCGCGGGGCTCGTCGTCGGTCGTCACCCGTTCAGGGTAATCAGCGCTCACGGAGCACCGCGACCGAGTGGCCGGGCAGGTGGAGGCAGCCGGTGTCGGTGGGCGGCGGGCAGGGACGCCAGGCCGCGACCGGGACGTAGCCCGTCGGGTCGGCGCGGCCCGGGTGGTGCAGGGGGACCAGCGCCTCCTCGGGGGAGAAGTTGACGGCGATCCGGAAGCGTCCGCGGTCCAGCCGCAGGGTGTGCCCGCCCACGGTGACGTGGACGGCGTCCAGGGCCGGGTCGGTCAGCTCGGGCTCGGCGTGGCGCAGCGCGATCAGCCGCCGGTACCAGGCGAGCAGCTCCGCGTGCGGCTCCCGGGCCTGCTCGGACCAGTCCAGGCAGGAGCGCAGCCGGGTCGCCGGGTCCTGCGGGTCGGGGATGTCCTCGGCCTTCCAGCCGTGCTCGGCGAACTCGCGGCGGCGGCCCCGCGTGATGGCGGCGGCGAGCTCGGGGTCGTCGTGGTCGGTGAAGAACTGCCAGGGCGTGCGGGCACCCCACTCCTCGCCCATGAAGAGCATCGGCGTGTACGGGGAGGTGAGCACGAGCGCGGCGGCAGCGGCGAGCAGCCCCGCGGGGACGCTCGCGCCGAGGCGGTCGCCCGTGGCGCGGTTGCCGATCTGGTCGTGGGTCTGGGTGTAGGCGAGGAAGCGGTGGCCCGGGGTGGTCGTCAGGTCGACGGGACGGCCGTGGGCGCGGCCGCGGAAACCCGAACGGGTGCCGTCGTGGAAGAAGACCCGGCGCAGTGTCTTGGCCACGGCGGTCACGGGGGAGAGAGCGAAGTCCGCGTAGTAGGCCTGGGACTCCCCGGTGACGGCGGCGTGCAGGGCGTGGTGGAAGTCGTCGTTCCACTGGGCGTGCACGCCCATGCCGCCGGCCTCGCGCGGGTCGGTGGTGCGCGGGTCGTTGCGGTCCGACTCGGCGATCAGGAAGAGCGGACGGCCGACCGCGGCCGCCAGCGCGTCGACCGCGCCGGACAGCTCCTCGAGCAGGTGCACCGCGCGGGTGTCGACGAGGGCGTGGACGGCGTCCAGCCGCAGCCCGTCGAGGCGGTAGTCGCGCAGCCACGCCAGGGCGCTGCCGACCAGGAAGTCGCGTACCTCGTCGGAGCCGGGGGCGTCGAGGTTCACGGCGTCGCCCCACGGGGTGTGGTGGCGGTCGGTGAAGTACGGGCCGAAGGCGGGCAGGTGGTTGCCCGAGGGCCCGAGGTGGTTGTGGACGACGTCCAGCACCACTCCGAGCCCGTGGCCGTGCGCGGCGTCCACGAAGCGCTTGAGCCCGTCGGGGCCGCCGTAGGGCTCGTGCACCGCCCACAGCGACACCCCCTCGTACCCCCAGCCGTGCGTGCCGGGGAACGGGCAGAGCGGCATCAGCTCGATGTGCGTGATCCCCAACCCGGCCAGGTACGGCAGGTGTTCGATCGCCGCGTCGAAGGTGCCGGCGGTGGTGAAGGTGCCGACGTGCAGCTCGTAGAGGACCGCGCCCGGCAGCGGGCGGCCCGCCCACTCGTGGGCCCAGGCGAACCGCTCGTGGTCGACGACCGCGCTCGGGCCCTCCGGCCCGTCCGGCTGGCGGCGGGAGCGGGGGTCGGGCCGCGGCGGGCCCTCGTCCAGCGCGAAGGCGTAGCGCGAACCGTGCGCGGCGGTCACGTCCGCGCACCACCAGCCGCGCCGTTCGGGGTCGCGCTCCATGTCGTGAGCCCGGCCGTCGACCCGTACCTCCACCTCACCGGCGTCCGGTGCCCACACGTCGAAGCGCATGGGCACCATGCTGCCCGCCGTCCGGAGGTCACACCAGGTTGACGCGCTCCTGGGAGACCGGATAACCCGCCTTGGCGAAGTGCGCGGCCATGGGCGCGTTGCCCTGGTCGGTGGCGGCGGCGATCTTCTCCGCGCCGTGACCGGCCAGGTCGTGCGTGCACTCGACCAGCAGGTCGTAGGCGTAGCCGTGGCCGCGCTGCCCGGGCAGCACGCCGATGAAGCCCACGCAGAATCCGCCCGGATTGCGCCCCGGCACATGGATGCCGGCGAGCTCGCCCTCGGGGGTGTACGCCAGGCGCCACCACTCGCGGGGCGACTGGAGCCAGTTGAGGAACTCCAGTTCTTCGCGGGCGGCCGCGTCCGGGCCGTGCAGCCGCACCATGCGGCGGGTGTGGGCGTCGAGGCTGCCGACCCCGATGCGCTCGAGTACGTCCAGGACGACGGCGTCGTCCGGCTCGGGCCGGTACTCGAGCCGTCCGGTGCGCTCGGGCAGCCCGCACTCGGGGGTCCAGGTGTAGCGGTAGCGTTCGACGAGCAGTTCCATGCCGGAGACGATCGCCGCGTCGATGCGGGTCTGGGCGGCCTCGCGGACCTCGCGCCGCTCCCGCCAGCCGGGCGGCAGCACCAGCTCGTACTCGGCCTTCAGCGGTGCCGTGCGCAGCAGCCGTACGGCCGCGTCGGCGTCGGTGAAGTCGAACCAGTCCAGCGCGATCGGCCTGTCGTCGGTGGGAGCGGCCCACCACGCCGCGCGGGCGACCACGGTGCCGTCGCGCAGGGCGACCCACGTCCAGTCGGGGCGGTACTCGCCGCCCTCGTCGGTCATGGCGTAGGTGTGGCCCATCAGGGACCGGCCGACCAGGCCGTCGTCCTCGGGGACCAGGGAGTGGAACAGGTGGGATTCGCCCGCGGCGAGCGGGCGGAAGACCAGATCGGTCATGAAGGTGAAGTCCTCACGGGAGAGCGGTGCGCTCCCGGTCAGACGGAGTACGCCCTGCGGACGACGGGGCGGGAGCGCGGAACGGTGAACAGGCACATGGCTTCCGCCTCCTTCCTCGGTCAAGGGCGTGCGCCCACCGTAGCCAGCCCGACCCCGAGGCGTCCACGCAATTAACGGCGCCGCCGCACGGGCCGCACCTTCTGGACACCCCGCCCTCCCCGGCCCGACAATCACGCAGGTGAGCTATGAGTTCCCGACGCACCCGCCGCGGCCCACCGACGCCGAACGCGAGCGCGCCATCGAGGTACTTCGCGAGGGTGCCGTCGACGGACGGCTGTCCCACGACACTTTCGTGCGCCGTATGGGACTCGCGCTCGAGGCCCGGCACTCCGCCGATCTGGCCGCCCTCATCGCCGACCTGCCGCCCCCGCAGGGCCGTTGGGCGAGGCTGACCGGCTCGATCGTCCGCGCCGTCACCAAGACCTCGGCGTTCCGCGCCCGCATGCGGCTCGCCTGGGCCGTCCAGCAGCTGCCGCCCCTGCTGCTGCCCGCCCCCGGCCCCTTCCCGGTGCGGATCGGCCGGGACCTGTCGTGCACCTTCCGGCTCAGCCACTCCTCGACCTCGCGCTTCCACGCCGAACTGAGCCACGAGGGCGGTCTGTGGGTGCTGCGCGACCTGGGTTCGATGAACGGCACCTGGGTCAACGGCCACCGCGTCATGGGCGCGGCCGCCGTCCGCCCCGGCGACCAGGTCACCTTCGGCGCGATGAGCTTCCGTCTCACCACCGCCTGAGCCCCGGGCCGGGGCCCGGCTTCACGGCCCGAACATCGGCTCGTACGCGTCGTAGGGTCCGTCGCCCTCGCCCGTGTACGGCAGGAAACCCGGCACCGTGCGGGCCGCCGTCGCCCGCAGCCGCGCGACGACCTCCTCGACCGGAGGGGGCGTCAGCCCGAGGGCCGCCACCAGCTCGGCGCGCTCGCGGTCCAGGTCCGGTTGGTCCGCGCGCGCCTCGGCGTCCAGCTTCTCCGGGGAGAACCCCGAGTCCACGTCGTGCCACCACACCGGGCAGGAGACGATCAGCTCCACCGCCTCGGGCAGGTCCGCGCCGATCAGCGCCGCCTGCCCCTCGGAGTCCGCGTACACCACGGGCCGCTCGGCGTCACCGGGCTCGCCGCACAGGTAGAACGTGCCGCCGGCGGCGTCGCCCGCTATGGGGCGCATCGCCAGGCCCGAGGGCAGACGCACTTCGTCGACCGGGTCGCGGCGGCTGACGTCGAAGTCACCGGTCCGTGTGAGGCTTGAGGCCGTGACCGGGTCGTTCTCGATGCGGGTGAGCAGGGCCTCCGAGGCGTCCATGGCAGGACGTTAACAGCGGGGTCCGACAATCCGGTCCGCGTCGCTCAGGCGGTGCGGGACCGCAGCGCCGCCTCCCGGCCGCCCGCGAGGCGCAGCACCTGCCCGCGGAACGGCGGCGGCCCCTCGTCGACGGTGGCGAAGCGCAACTCGTGGCCGTCCGGGTCGCGCAGTTGCGGGAGGAGCCAGCCGCGAGTGGTGCGCACGACGGCGCCGTGCGGTTCGCCGAGCGCGTCCAGCCGGGCCGCCAGCGCCTCCAGCGCCGGGAGGTCGGGGACGCCGAGGGAGAACCACGCGAAGCCCGCGGAGGCGGCCGCGAGGGCGGGGTCGTGGCGCAGGCACAGTACGGGCCCGCCGCCGGGGTGGGCCATGGCGATGCCGGCGAAGGCGCCGCCCTCCGTGAACTCCGCGATCCTGTGGTGGCCGAGGACCCGCTCGTACCACGCCTGCGACCGGGCCGGATCGCCGACGGGCAGCGTGACGTGGTGCACCCCGGCCAGACGCGGGATGAAGGGAATATCGGTATACATGCGGCATACCGTACAGCGCGCCCGGTCGTGGGACGCGGGGCGGAAGCGGCGTGCCGAGGGGCGGTTGACGGTCCGTCAGCGGCGCGGTGCCGACCGTGCCCCGGCGGCACCCGACGGGAGGGACGCCTGCGGTCCTCCCGCCCACGCCCCTGTGCGCCGGACGTCCTCCGCCCCGGGACCTCACTCGCCCACGTCGCGCACCAGCAGGCCCACCGGCAGCCGCTCCAGCAGCTCCGCGAGCGGCACCACGGCCTGGAACGGGCGGCCCGTCAGCACCTCCGTCCAGACCCCCTCCGGCAGCACCAGTTCCGAGCCGCGCCAGCCGCCCGCGTCCGCGAGCCGCCGAGACAGCCGGGTGACGACCGTGAGCGCCCGGCCGCCGCGGACGAAGGCCACGCAGTGCTCCCCGGCCGGGCCGCGCGCGTACAGCGGCTCGTACGAGGCCTGCGGGCCGGTGAACCACTGCGGGCGCGCCCGGCGCAGGCGCAGCGCGAACTCCGTCACCCGCCGCTTCTCGCTCACCTCGCCCTCGCCCTCGCCCTCGGCCGTGCCCGGGTCGTACGGACGGCGGTTGGCGGGGTCGACGAGCAGCAGCTGCCGCTCCTCGTCGCCCTGGTAGACGTCGGGCACGCCCGGCATGGTCAGGTGCGCCAGGTGCGCGCCGAGGACGTTGACGCGTTCGGGCCCGCGCAGGGCGCGGTCGATGCGCTCGGTGGCGAAGGCGGCCGGTCCGCCGACCAGTTCCCGGACGAAGGCGGTCATGTCCCGCTCGTACTCGGGCTGCCGCTCGGTCCACGAGGTCCGCAGACCCGCCTCGCGCTCCGACTTGAGCATGGTCGCCGCCACCAGGTCGGCCGCGCCGGGGTCGCAGAAGACGGCCGCGTACTGCCAGGCCTGGTACTCCACATGACGCTCCGGCAACGCGATCCCGCGGTGCCCCAGGTACTCCCGCAGATCCGCCGAGACCTCGCCCAGCCAGTCGGCCCACTCGCCGGGCAGCTCGCTCAGCGCGGCGAGCCGGGCGCGGACGTCGGCGCTGCGCTTGGTGTCGTGGGTGGAGCGCACGGTCCCGGTGAGCGGCCAGTCGCGCAGCAACCGCTCGCAGAAGGCGTGGAACTCCTCGGGCGAGGTGGCGGGACGGTCCGGCTCGCGGCCGACCTCGTTGAGGCTGAGCAGGGGGTGGTAGCGGTAGAAGGCGGTGTCCTCGGCGGACTTGGCGCGCAGCGCCGAGGAGACCTGGGCGAAGCGCACCGTGAAGTCCGCCGCGGCCTCCCCGCCGCCCCGGTGGCGGCCCAGGGCCAGGTCGCACACCGCCCCGGCCGCCGGGAGCCCGGTCGCGCCGGCCGCGGCCTCCAGCAGCGCGGTGTCCCGCGCGTCCGCGGGCTCGCCGGGGACGACGTACGGGCGGTAGCGCGGCAGCCGCACGAGCGTCGCCTCGACGGCCTCGCGCAGCGCGGCGGGCTCCAGCCCGGTGGCGCGGACGGCGGATCGGGTGAGCCGGTCCACCTCGGCCGCCAGGTCGTGCGTGACGATGTGCTCGGCGGCGGCCCGTACGGTCGGCGGCCACTCGCCGCCCGCGTCGGCGGGGGCGGCGGTGAACCCGCGGTAGCAGCGGGTGATCTCCTCGACGCCCGCCGGGTCGGTGAACAGCCCGTCGAGCCGGTCCAGGGCGTCGTAGCCGGTCGTGCCGGAGCAGGCCCAGCCGGCCGGCAGCCGCTCGTCGCCGGTGAGGATCTTCTCCACCACCGTCCAGCGGCCGTTCGAGGCGTCCGCGAGCCGCCGCAGGTAGCCGGCGGGGTCGGCGAGGCCGTCCGGATGGTCGATGCGCAGGCCGTCGGCGACGCCCTCGTCCAGCAGGCGCAGCAGGGTGGCGTGGGTGGCGGCGAAGACCTCGTCGTCCTCGACGCGGACCGCGATGAGTTCGGAGATGGTGAAGAAGCGCCGGTAGTTCAGCTCGGTGCGGGCCTGCCGCCACCAGGCGAGCCGGTACCACTGGGCGTCGACCAACGCGCGCAGCGGCAGTTCCTCGGTGCCGGGGCGCAGGGGGAAGGCGTGGTCGTGGTAGCGCAGCACCCGCTCGCCGGCGGCGCGGTCGCGTTCGACGCGCAGGTCGGGCAGCACCTCCTCCAACGGGCCGCCCAGCACCGGCAGCAGCAGCCGGTCGCCCTGCGCCGCCCAGTCGACGTCGAACCAGCGGGCGTACGGGGACCGCGGGCCGTCCCGGAGCACCTCCCACAGCGGCCGGGCCAGGTGCTCCGGCGCGGGTACGGCCATGTGATTGGGCACCACGTCCAGCACGAGCCCGAGGCCGTGCGCGCGGGCGGTGCGGGCCAGCGCGCGCAGCCCCTTCTCGCCGCCGAGCTCCTCGCGCACCCGGGTGTGGTCGACGACGTCGTAGCCGTGCGTGGAGCCGGGCACGGCCTGCAGCACCGGGGAGAGGTGCAGATGGGAGACGCCGAGCGCCGCCAGACGGGGGACGACGGCCTCGGCCGCGGCGAAGGGGAAGTCGGGCTGGAGCTGGAGCCGGTAGGTGGCGCTCGGCACGGAGGGGACGACAGCGGTCGGCGGGGTCGCGGCGCTTTCTGTCATGGAGGACTGACTACCCCGCCGACCGGTACGCCCATCACATCGGGCGGCCGGTTACGCCGGGCGCTGCAGGACCACCATGCTCCGGTCGGCCAGCCGCAGCCGGTCGCCCTGGGTCACCTTGCGCCCCGAGCCGGGGGCCACGCCCTCCGGCCGCTGGGTGTCCACGACCACCTGCCACTCCTTGCCGTGGTTGACCGGGACCACGAAGTCGAGCGGCTCGTACCAGGCGTTGAACATCAGCAGGAAGGAGTCGTCGGCGATGCGTTCCCCGCGGTCACCGGGCTCGGAGATCGCGCTGCCGTTGAGGAAGACCACCAGGGCGTTGGCCTGGGCCTCCTGCCAGTCGTCCTGGGCCATCTCCTCACCCTCAGGGGTGAACCAGGCGATGTCCGAGAGTTCGTCGTGCGTCCCCTCGACCGGCCGGCCGTGGAAGAAGCGGCGGCGCCGGAAGACGGGGTGGTCGCGGCGGAGCCACACCATCTGGCGGGTGAAGTCGTGCAGCCGCTCGGTGTCCGCGTCTCCCTCCTTGGGCCACGGCACCCAGGCCAGTTCGTTGTCCTGGCAGTAGGCGTTGTTGTTGCCCTGCTGGGTGCGGCCGAACTCGTCGCCGTGGGCGAGCATCGGCACGCCCTGGGAGAGCATCAGGGTGGCGATGAAGTTGCGCATCTGGCGCTCGCGCAGGGCGAGCACGTTCTCGTCCTCGGACTCGCCCTCGGCGCCGCAGTTCCACGAGCGGTTGTGGCTCTCGCCGTCCCGGTTGTTCTCGCCGTTGGCCTCGTTGTGCTTGTCGTTGTACGACACCAGGTCGCGCAGGGTGAAGCCGTCGTGGCAGGTCACGAAGTTGATGGAGGCGAGCGGCCGGCGGCCGTCGTCCTGGTAGAGGTCGGAGGAGCCGGTCAGCCGGGAGCCGAACTCGGCCAGCGTGGCCGGTTCGCCGCGCCACAGGTCGCGCACGGTGTCGCGGAACTTGCCGTTCCACTCCGTCCACAGCGGCGGGAAGTTGCCCACCTGGTAGCCGCCCTCGCCGACGTCCCAGGGCTCGGCGATCAGCTTCACCTGGCTGACCACCGGGTCCTGCTGCACGAGGTCGAAGAACGAGGACAGCCGGTCCACCTCGTGGAACTGCCGGGCCAGGGTCGCCGCGAGGTCGAAGCGGAAGCCGTCGACGTGCATCTCGGTGACCCAGTAGCGCAGCGAGTCCATGATCATCTGCAGAACGTGGGGGCTGCGCATCAGCAGCGAGTTCCCCGTGCCGGTGGTGTCCGTGTAGTAGCGCGGATCGTCGGCCAGCCGGTAGTACGAGGCGTTGTCGATGCCCCGGAAGCACAGCGTCGGCCCCAGGTGGCTGCCCTCGGCCGTGTGGTTGTACACCACGTCGAGGATCACCTCGATGCCCGCCCGGTGCAGCTCGCGCACCGCCGTCTTGAACTCCAGCACCTGCTGGCCGCGGTCGCCCATCGAGGCGTAGGCGTTGTGCGGGGCGAAGAAGCCGATGGTGTTGTAGCCCCAGTAGTTGCGCATCCCCGCGTCCACCAGCCGGTGGTCGTGGACGAACTGGTGGACCGGCATCAGCTCCAGCGTCGTGACGCCCAGCTCCGTCAGGTGCGAGATCACCGCGGGGTGGGCGAGCGCCGCGTAGGTGCCGCGGATCTCCTCCGGCAGTTCCGGGTGGAGCATCGTCAGGCCCCTGACGTGGGCCTCGTAGATGACGGTGCGGTGGTAGTCGATGCGGGGGCTGCGGTCCTCCGCCCAGTCGAAGTACGGATTCACCACCACCGAGGTCATGGTGTGCGGCGCCGAGTCCAGGTCGTTGCGGGACTCGGGCTCCCCGAAGCGGTAGCCGTACACCGCCTCGTCCCAGTCGATCGTCCCGCTTATCGCCTTCGCGTACGGGTCCAGCAGCAGCTTCGCGGAGTTGCAGCGGTGGCCCCGGGTCGGTTCGTGGGGGCCGTGGACCCGGAATCCGTAGCGCTGACCGGGCATGACGCCCGGGAGGTACGCATGGCGGACGAAGGCGTCCGCCTCGCGCAGCTCGACGGCGGTCTCCGAACCGTCGTCGTGCAGCAGACACAGCTCGATCCGTTCCGCGGTCTCGGAGAAGACCGCGAAGTTGGTGCCGGCGCCGTCGTACGTGGCGCCGAGGGGATATGCCTGACCCGGCCAGACCTGCATGTCGTCGACTCTTCCACTTCTTCGCCGGGCGCCGGTAGGCCGCACCCCGGCCACATCGGTGCCGAAAGGGCATCGTCACGCAATTGGGCCCCTCCCGGTATGGAATCGCCAAGATCTTCCCCGTTACGGGTGTCCCACTTCCCCTGCCTGCCGCAAGAATCCACCGCCGCGGGGCAACCTGTGCCGTCGAGGTGCCGTCGATACGAGTGACAGTACGACACAGGGGAGACCTACGTGACAGATCAGGGGGAAAGCCGTTCCTTACCTCAAAAGGGAGGGCTCGGGCGCGGAATCAGGCGCGCCCTGTGGGGCGGCGGCACGGCCGTCCTCGCCACGGCGGTGATGATCGGCATCACCCTGCCGCGTGACGCCTCCGGCGACGACCACTCCCCGAGGGGCGGCCCCGCCGCCGCGCCGGGAGCGCCGGGGCGGCAGGACGCGGGCAGCGGTGATGTGACGGAGGACGAAGCGCCCGAGGGCGCACGCCAGAGCGGTCGCGGGCCTCTGACCAAGGCCGAGGTCGACCGGGCGAAGTCCATAGCCCTGCGCCGCGACGCGCTGCGCAGCGCGCAGGACGTGGACGGCGGGCGCGGCCCGGAGTACCTCGACACCGACCTCGCCGAACCGGCCGACGCCACGGGGGCGCGGACCGACCGGGCCAGGCGGGTCGAGGTGCTCTTCTACGACTACGGGCACGACCGGCTCGTGAAGAAGACCGTCGACCTCACCTCCGGCACCGTCGAGCGCACCGACACCGCCACCGGCCTGCAGCCGCCGCCCTCGAACGACGAGACCCGGGAGGCCGCGGCCCTGCTCATCCGGGACGCCCTCGGCACGGGGCTCCGCGCCGACTTCACGGCCGCCACCAAGGGCCGGGACCTCGCCTCGCCCGACCAGCTGCGGCTGCGCGGCATCTCGTTCAACACCGCGGAGCAGTCCGCTCCCGCCGGTCTGGCCAAGTGCGGTCGGCACCGGTGCGTACGGCTGTTCACACAGGTGAAGGACGGGCCGTGGATCGACACGACCCATCTCGTCGTCGACCTCAGCGACCGCACCGTCGGCCGGATCCACTAAGAGCGGAGACCCAGAAACGATGCGCACCACCCATGTGCGCCGGGCCCTCGGAACGGCCTCGGCGCTCCTCCTCCTGCCCGCGCTCGTCGCGGGCTCCACGACCGGCCGGGCCGCGGCGGCCCCCCGGGCCGGCGCGGCCGCCGCGGTGGACTGCGGTACCGCCACCGCCCTCACCAGGACCCTGCCCAACGGCACCGGCTGGAGCATGTGCTGGCGCATGAGCGGCACCAAGGGCCTGGTCCTGGAGAAGATCGCGTACCGGCCGAGGAAGGAGCCGCAGCCCCTCAAGGTGCTGAACTCCGCCACCCTCGCGCAGGTCAACGTCCCGTACGACTCCGGGCTGACCGAGTACAACGACCTGTCCGACATCGGCTTCGGCAACACCGCCGTCGACATCGGCCCCGAGGAGTGCCCCGGCGGCACCATCAGCGCGGCCTACGTCCCGCAGCAGGAACGCGCCGTCAAGGCCCTGTGCGCCACCACCGCGCCGCGCGGCCACGCCTACCGCAGCGACGTGTACGACGAGCACGGCACCGCGAAGAAGTACACCGCTCAGGGCAGCGACCTGGTCGTCTTCTCCGTGTCCCAGCTCGGCTGGTACGAGTACGTCACCCAGTGGAACTTCTCCGACGACGGCACCATCACCGCCAAGATGGGCGCCACCGGCGACCTCTCGCCCGGCGACTACAGCGGCGAGGGGACCGGCTGGCCCATCGGCAAGGGCGCCCGCGACCACTCCACCAGCCACTACCACTCGGTCTTCTGGCGGCTGGACTTCGGCCTGGACGGCGCCGACCGGGCCGAGGTCGAGCAGTACGACACCAAGAAGGCCGGCCGGGGCGCCGGCTCCGCCGTCCTGAAGACCACCAGGACCCCGGTCACCAAGGAGCTCGCCGCCAACTCCGCGCTGCGCCGCTGGTGGCGGGTGGTCTCCACGGCCGGGAAGAACGCCGACCGGCACCCGCGCTCCTGGGAGCTGGTCCAGCAGCACTCCGACCGCTACGACGCCCACGCCTACACCTCGAAGGACCTGTACGTCACCCAGTACCGGGCCTGCGAGCAACTGGCCAGCGGCAACAGCGACCCGGCCTGCCACGGCCGGGGCACCTCGGTGGACACGTGGGCGAACGGCGAGAGCCTCACGCACCCGGTGATGTGGGTCAACGTCGGTTTCCACCACATCCCGCGCGACGAGGACCAGACGCCCATGCCGATCCACTGGCAGGGCTTCCAGCTCGCGCCGCGCGACGTGACCGCCATGAGCCCGCTCACACCCGACGAGCTCTCGGGCCGCAACGGGCGGGGACAGTGACCGTCCGGCCCTGTAGGACCCGGTAAGCATGTGGTGAAGTAGCGCCGTTACGGCTGCACCGCCTCCCGCCCCGCAGTACCCTTCCTTGATCGTGGACGGGGGCGGGAAGGCGGGTGCAGTCGTGATGTCGGGAGGTCTGGTGCTCCCCGGTAGTGGTGATCAGGGGGACCCGGGCGGCGGCATCGGCGAGGCAAGCACCGGTACGGCCGCCCTCGCACTGCCGTTGGAGATCGGAGCGGAACTGGACTGGGGCGCCGACGAGTGGGCCGAGGTGCGTACCCGCGCACGGCGTGCCGGACGGGCGTACGTGTGGCTCAACCTCGTCGAACAGCGCCTGCGCGCCGTCGTCAACGCCGTGCTGCGCCCGATCTACGAACCCGTGCACGGCGACGAGTGGGTGGTCGCGGCCGCGGGCCCGGCCGGTCACGAGTGGGTGCAGCGGGCGGCCGCCGTGCGGGAGGTCAGCCGGCGCAAGGGGTTCCTGCTCGACCCGGCCGACGACAACATCCTCAGCTTCCTGACGCTGCCGCAGCTGCGCGAGCTCGCCGTCCAGCACTGGCCGTGCTTCGAGCCCTACCTCGACGACCGCCGGGAGCTCGAACTCGCCCTGGACGAGCTGGAGGTGGCCCGGCACGTCGTCTCCCGCAACCGGGCCCTGTCCCGCACCGTCCTGGACCAGGCCGAGCGGGCCGCCGCCCGGCTGCTGGACGTGCTCGGCTCGGGGCCCGGCTACCCCTCCGCCGAGCGGCTGCCCGTGGACGCCGTCGAGGAGCTCGTCGCCGACCGCTACGCCGACGTCGTCGGCGTCTACCCCGACCGGGTGCGGCTGCAGCGGCAACTGCCCGCCGAGGACCTGTTCGGGAGCGCGCGACGGCTCGACGCCGTGGGCATCGGCCTCAACCTGCTCGTGCAGAACTACTCCGGCAAGCGGCTGGTGCGGCTGGCGGAGTCCGGCTGCCGGGTGCGGCTGCTCTTCCTCAACCCGGCGAGCAGCGCCGTCCGCCGCCGTGAGCGCGAACTCGGGCTCGGCCGCGGCGAGCTCAGCCGCTCCGTCGAGATGAACATCATGCACATGCGGCGGGTGCGGGCCCGGCTGCGGGACACCGCCGCGTTCGAGATCCGGGTCTTCGACGAGACCCCGCGCTTCACCGCCTACCTCGTGGACGGCGACACCTCGGACGGCATCGCGGTCGTCCAGCCCTACCTGCGCAAGGCACGCGGCATGGAGGCGCCGGTGCTCATCCTGCGCGGCGGGCCGCGGGAACTCGTTCAGACCAGGGCCGGTGAGACCCCGGAGGCCGAGCACGGGCTGTTCGAGATCTACCGCGAGGAGTTCGAGGGCGTCTGGGCCGACTCCCGTCCGGTCTCCTGACGGCCCGGTGGCCGGCCCCGGCGGACCGCCCCGGGCGGGCCCCTGCCACAGCCCGGCCGCAGCAGTGTCAGTGGCGCGCGGGATGATGGAGCGACACACGGGGGAACCGCGGGAAGGACGTACGCCAATGGGCACGGGACGACGCCGGGCAAGGCCGGCCGGCTCCGGACGGAGGAGGACCGCGGGCACCCGCCCGCGCGGCGCGGGGGACGCCGCGGGCACGGGGGCCGGGCGATGAGCTGGATCAGCGACGCGCTGGTCGCGTTCGACCTGGAGACCACCGGCACCGACGTCGAGACCGACCACATCGTCACCGCCGCCGTCGTACGGCTGGAGGCCGACGGGGCCGTCTCGCACGAGCGGACCTGGCTGCTCGACCCGGGCGTCGCCATACCGGAGCAGGCGTCGGCGATCCACGGCATCTCGACCGCCCACGCCCGCGCGCACGGCGCCCCGGCCGGCACGGCGGTCGGGGAGATCGCCCACGCCGTCGCCGAGGTGCTGCGCTCGGGCACACCGCTGGTGGTGATGAACGCCCGCTACGACCTGTCGCTGCTCGACCGCGAGTGCCGGCGGCACGGCGTCGCGTCGGTCGGCGAACGGCTGGGCGGCGTGCCCGCGCCCGTCATCGACCCGCTGGTCATCGACAAGCACGTCGACAAGTACCGCAAGGGCAGGCGGGCCCTGCAGGCGCTGTGCGCCCACTACGGGGTGGAGTTGGAGGGCGCTCACGACGCGCGGGCCGACGCGGTGGCCGCGGGCCGCGTGGTGCGCCGCATGGGGGAGCGGCACGAGCCCGTGGGCCTGATGGCGCTGGCGGACCTGCACGCCCTCCAGATCCGGGCGGCTGCCGAGCAGTCGGCCTCCCTCCAGGCGTACCTGCGGCGCACCGCCGACCCGGCGGCCGTCGTCGAGCAGGCCTGGCCGGTCATTCCCCGGCCGAGGTGACCGCGGGGCCCCGCGGTGAGGCCGGGGGCGCCGTGTCGCAGTCGAGGATCCGCCCGTCCACGGTGCCGACCAGCAGCCTGCCGGAACCGGCCGCCGCGAGGGACAGGGGCACGACCACCTGCCCGTCGACGCGCAGCCGGTGCCGTCCGCGCGGACTGCCGGTCCGCGCGTCGAGCAGCACGACCTCCCCGGACCGGTGCGCGGCGTAGACGGTGTCCTCGTCCGCGTCCAGGGCCGTGACCGGCTCGTCGGCGGCGAACACCCACTCCGGCGCGCCGTCCGGCAGCCGGCGCCGCACCACGAAGGCGTTCCGCGCGAGCGTCTGCTCTTCGTCGCGGACCACGGCGGCCTGCACCAGTGCGGCGCCGTCGAGCCGGACGGCCGGGCCGGGGAAGAGGTGCGAGCCGCGCCGGGTCTCCCAGTCGAGGGCGAAGAGCCTGCGCAGCTCCGGCTCGGCGTCCGCTGCCCCGCCGTCGAGCGCGCCGACCCACGCCCGGCCCCGCGGCACACCGTGGAGGTCCCGCACGAACAGCAGTTCAGCGCCGCGCCGCAGACGGAAGTCGCTCGCCGTCAGCGGGAAGCGCGTCGTCTCGGTGCCGTCGGAGGCGAGGAGCCGGGTCTCGCCGCCCGGCTGGTCCGGCCCTCCCCGCCGGACGGCGAGCCGGCCGTCACGGCTGCCGGTGAGCGTCACGGCGTGACCGGGTTCGATGGCCTCCAGCAACCCCCCGTCCGCCAGGGACACCCGCTGCACCAGCGTGCCGGACCGCTGCCACCCCTGTCCCGACGGGCGCAGGGTGTGCCGGACGTTGACCCAGGCCGACCGCTGGTCGGCGGCCACATGGATCTGCTGCCCGCCGTCCGGGTCGGGCACCGACCACTGGAGTTCCCCCGACGGCAGCCGGCACTCCAGCAGCGCGCCCTCGGCCGTCGCCAGCACCCGGCCGTCGGCGAGCACCTCGACGGCCCGCACCTGACGGCGCGGCGCCCACGCCGCCCCCAGGGCGGTGCCGCGCTCCGCCAGCAGGTCGCGGGCGTCGCCGCCCGCGGGGTACGCGTAGGGCACCCGAGGGCCCATCACCTCGCGGTACCCGACGGATTGGGCGGGCACCGCCCGCCAGTCCTCGCGTTCCAGGACGGACTCGAAGCCGTGGCTGAAGGCGTACTCGTAGTCCTTGTCCTCGGGGGTGACGACCAGCCGCAGCCGCCTTCCGTCCAGCCACTGGACGGAGGCCACCTCGCGGCCGCCGTCCAGGACCGGCCGCACGTCGCCCGACTCCAGGTCCATCAGCAGCAACTGGCCCTCGAAGTCCCAGCTGCCGTCGTAGCGGCCCACGCCCACGGCCACCAGCGGGAGGAGCGGATGGAAGGCGACCGAGTTCACCGGCCACGGGCAGTCGTACACCTGCCGGCAGCGCAGGTCCCGCGCGCCGTAGACGCCGACGCGGTATCGGGGCCATCGCTCGATCCCCGCCCGCCCCGAGTGCGGCCAGGCGATCCACCCCATGTCGCCGCCCACGACCAGGCGCTCCAGCCGCTCGTCCGCGACGGCGACACGCGGTTCACCGACCTCCGCGAAGGGACGGTCGGCGAGGACACGACGGACGATCGAGGAAACTGGCATGGACACCGCCCGGGCCGGAGGGGTGCCCATCCTCGCAGCCCGGGCGGCGCCACGGGGTCAGAAGGGGTACCAGCGCACGGACGGATCGCCGTCCCGCAACGAGGCCACCCGCCGGCGGAACTCCGCGAGCGCCGCCGGGTTGCCCGGCGCGTGCTGCGCCACCCAGGCGCAACTCGCCGTCTCCCGCGCCCCGCGCAGCACCGCGCAGCCGTCCCACTCGCGCACGTCCCAGCCGTAGGCGGCCGTGAAGGCGTCGTAGGCCTCGGGGGCGAGGCCGTAGCGGTCCCGGCTGAGTGCCATGACGACGAGGTCGTGCTCGCGCAGATCGGCGGAGAAGGTCTCCAGGTCCACCAGGACCGGACCGCCCGGGCCGACGTGCACATTGCGCGGCAGCGCGTCGCCGTGGACGGGCCCCGGGGCGAGGTGCGGGGCGAGCGCGGCCGCGGCGGCGGCGAAACCGTCCCGGCGCTCCCGCAGATACGCGGCGTCCGCGGGGTCGACCGCCGTTCCGGCCAGCCGCAGCCAGCGCTCCACGCCGTCCAGCAGGTCGCGGGGCGGCAGGGCGAAGTCCGGCTCGGGCAGGGCGTGCACCTGCCGCAGCAGCGGGGCGAGGTCGGCGGGCTCCGCGGGCCGTACGGCGTCCGGCAGCCGCTCCCAGTACGTGACCGGGTGCCCCTCCACCAGCCGGGCCTCCGGGGCCGCCGCCCGAACCGCCGGAACGCCGTGCTCGGCCAGCCAGGACGCCGTACGCGCCTCGCGGGCGGCCCGGTCCAGCAGTTCGGGACCGCGGCCGACCTTCGCGACGGTCACGCCGTCCGCGAGCTCGAACACCGCGTTCTCGCCGAGCGCGATCAGCCGCGCGCCGTTCTGCCCGTCCGCCGCGAGCACGGCCCGGGCGAGCTCTTCGGTGAACGCCATACGGCAATGATCGCAGATCAGTAGGCTGGCCCGGTGACCGAGGAAGACGTCATGGCCTTCTGCGAGATGCTGCCGCGGCTGCGGCGCGCGGCGACTGCCGCGAGCGCCGATCCCCACGACGCGGACGAGCTGGAGGCCGTCACCGAGACCGTGCGGCGGGGCGCCGGCGACATGCAGGCGGTCACCGACCTCGGGCACCGGCTCGGCGTACGGGTCGTCGACGGCCGCGCGTACGCCGGCGGCTACTCCCAGGTGCCCGGTACGACCGGTGGAGGCGGCGGCATCCTGCGCCACCGCTGCCCGCGCGGCGTCTGCGCCCGCAGTGAGGACCCGACGGCGTCCGTCACCACCCCGCGCTGCGAGATCTGGGACGCCGAACTGCGGCCCGTCTGGTACTAGACCCGCCGTGCGGGTCCCCGTGGGGGGAAGAGGAGGAGCGTCCGGTGCGCGCAGCCGTACAGCGCGGGAAGCAGCCGGTGCCGGCGTCCGGCGCGCCAGGGCTTCGGGGCGGACGCGCGCGCCGGGCGGCGCGAGGCCGCAGGGATCCGGAAGGCGGGCCGTAGCGCGGTGGCGGGTCTTCTGGACGAGATCGGCGGGAAGCTCGCCGAGCGCTGGGTCTCCCTGCTCGCGCTGCCCGGAGTGCTCTTCCTCGGCACCGCCTGGGCCGCCCATGTGCTGGGCCGCGGGCGGCCGTTCGACGCGGGCCGTCTGCTGCGCGAGGTCGAGCGCTACGCGGACTGGACCGACGCCCACGGCGGGGCCGGGCTCTTCCTGGCCCTGGTCGCCGCGCTGCTGCTCGCCGTCGTCCCGGGCCTTGCGGTGCAGGCCCTGGCCCGCGCTGTCCAGGTGCTCTGGCTCGGGCCCTGGCCCGGCGGCGCGGGGGAGCGGCTCGTGCGCCGCCGCCGCGCCCGCCGTGAACGCGCCGACGCGGAGGTCGCCGCCCACCTGCGGAACCACGAACGCGGCGGCGACGAGGCCGAACTGGCCGCCGCCCGCGCGGCTGAGGCGCGCCGGGACCGGATCGCGCCCCTGCCCCCGGCCCGTCCCACCCGCATGGGCGACCGGATGCACGCCCTGGAGCACCGCGTCGGCGCGTACTACGGGGTGCCCTTCACGGCGGTCTGGCCGCGTCTGTGGCTGGCGGCGACGGAGGCCGACCGCAGGGAGATCCGTACGGCGGCCGCCGCCTTCGAGGCGTCCACCCGGCTGTGCGGATGGGGCCTGCTCTACGCGGCGCTGGCCTGCGTCACCGCGTGGTGGCCCGCCCTCGTCGCGGGCGCCGTGGTCGTCCTCGCCGCCTGGTGGCTCGGCCGCGAACGGCTCTTCGCCCTCGCGGACCTCGTGGACGCCGTCGTGGACCTGCGTCTGCGCTCCGTCGCCCGCGCGGTGGGGATCCCCGTCCCGCCGGGGCCCGTCGCCCCGGCGACCTGGCGGGAGCTCGACCTGGTGCTGCGCCGCCGCCGGTGAGCGCACCCGGGGAATCGACGGCACGATGCGCCGGGCCGTCCGGCCCGCCAGGAGATCGGACGGGGATGCTGCACCTGCTGTTCCTGACGTACACCGGACCGGAAGCGGACGCCGGCCCGTTCGTCGCCGCCCATGTCGCGTTCCTGGAACGCCACCACCGCGCCGGCACCTTCCTGCTTTCCGGTCAGACGGTGCCCTCGTGCGAGGGCGGCGTCATCGTCGCGCGGGGGACGGACCGCCGGGCCGTCGAGCGGATCGCCGCGGAGGACCCCCTGGTGACCGCGGGGGTCGCGGTGTACACCGTCACCACCGTCGACCCGGCGCGCGTGCATCCGGTGCTGTCCGGGCTGCTCGGCGGCGTCTGACGTCCCGTCGCGCTCAGCGGCCGATGTGGACGAAGGGGGCCCACGCCGCGGGGGAACGGGCGTAGCGGGTACGCAGGGCGCGGACGACGTGGTTGAGGGCGCGGCCGGTGTCCGCGGGGGCGACGGCGCCGGGCGCCGGGGCGCGGAGCGCGGCGTACAGGCGGGCGGTCAGGAGCGCGGAGACCGCGTCGTCGGCCTCCCAGAGGGCGCCGACGACCTGCGGGTAGCCGGCGGTCTGGAAGGCGGAGGCGAGGTGGACCGCCTCGTCCGGCAGTTGCCCGGTGTGGGCGGTGTGGCAGGCGAGCAGCACCGCCAGTTCGGCGTAGAGAAGATCCTGCCGGGAGACGTCCCCGGCGCTCAGCGGCCCACCGTGCAGGAGCAGGCGGCTGGCCGACGGGTCCCGCGGGTCGCTGACGCCGTGGCAGGCGAAGTGCACCCAGCGCGCCGTGCGCAGGGCCGACAGGACGCGTTCGGGTGTGGCCGCCTCGCCCTCGAGGGCGCGTACGCCCCCCAGCGCGGCCGCGATGGCGGCGATCTCACGGGCCGAGGCGCCCGCGGATCCCGCCGTGCCGGTGGGCCGGCCCACGGCGAGCAGCCGTCCCCCGGTGCGGCCGGAGGAGATCCGCCGGGCGTGCCGCAGGGCGCGCAGGGTGGGGGTGTAGGAGGAGGCCACCCGGTCCAGGACGGTCCGCCCGTCGCGCAGTTGGTGCTTGCGCTGGAGCCCGGCGGCGTGCAGCGGCAGGTACGCCAGCGGTCCCGAGGCCGACCACCACAGCCGGGGCGCGGCCGACGCGGGGGCGTCCCCCGGGAGCGGGCGGGTGAGGCCGAGGGCGGTGAGCACCGGTTCGGCCACCGTGCGCCAGAGCCAGGCGAGGGTGTCCAGCACGAGCTCGCGGGCGCGGTCGTGCTCCTCTTCGGGCGCGCTCCGCGGGAGGTTCACGGCCGCCAGGAACTCCTGTGCGCGCAGGGCGAGCTGTCCTTCCGTCAGTTCACGCAGCGGCACGGAGAAGATCCGCTCCCGGGTGACGACGACCGCGTCGCAGCGCAGCCGGTCCACGTTGACCGCGACGACCGGCCCCTGTGCGGCCACGTCCCGCATCTCCCGCTCCGTGGGCGGCCTCAGGAACCGCTCGAAGCCCGCGGTGCCGCGGACGCGCATCAGCAGCGCCTCCCACTCGGCGGCCGCGACGTGCCGTTCCATGAAGTCCTCGCCCGCCTCGGCCCGCCGCAGCCGTGCCCCGAGCGCGGAGAACTCCCGGGCCAGCAGGGGATGCGCCGCGGACAGGGCGGTCAGATCGGCGCGGGCCTCCAGGTCCTGGCCCATCAGCACCGCACGGCTCTGCTCCAGCAGCGCCAGCGCCTGCACGGGCCGCCCCGCGGCGAGCGCCGCGGCGCAGCCGGTACGGCCCAGGCTGGTGCCCGCCAACGGGTCGGGCCGGCCCGCCCCCGCAGGGTCGCCGCCGTCCGTCCGCAGGTGCGCCATGGCGTAGCGGCGGCCGAGCAGCGCGCCGCCGACGAAGGCCCGGCGGTCCTCCCGGGCCAGGGCGCGCGAGGCCACCGACGGCAGGGTCTCCAGAGCCCGCGCCGCCGCGTCGGCGGCGGCCGCCCAGTCGTGGTGCTCCAGCGCGTCGGCCATCGCGATGCGCGCCACCTCGAAGCGCAGCGCCGGCAGCTCGCCGCCGGGCTCCGCCGCGAACGCGACCTCGGACGCCCGCGCCGCCCGCAGGTCCCCGCGGACCGTGGCGTCGGTGTAGTCCGCCCAGTGGCCGTAGGAGCTCACCAGCCCGCCCAGCAGGTCCGTCAGGCCCGGGGTCCGCTCCACGCGCTGCGAGGCGTCGGCGATCCTGCGGCGCGCCTCGGCGGACAGAACGGGGTCCTGGGTGAGCCCGGCGAGGTTGGTGAGCGCGTTGGCGTACTCGGCCTCGCCAGCGGCGCGTTCCGGTGCGTCGTCGGGCAGCAGGTCGAGCGCCGCGCGCAGTTCCGCGCAGCAGGCGCGCAGTGCGGCGGCGTCCATGGCGAGCACGGCCCGCATGTGCTGCCACGGCGCCGAGGCGAGGAGCAGGCGGGCGTGTTCCAGGGAGCCGTGGGGGAGTTCGGCCAGGACGCGGTCGCCGAGCGCCGCCGCCTCCTCGATCACGGCCGCGTCCTGGTCGGCCGTGTAGCGCATCGCGATGAGCGCCATCAACAGGCCGGCCGTCTGCGCCCGTTCGGGGCTTCCGGCCGCCGTCCGCTCCAGGGCGCCGCGCAACTGCCGCTCGGCGTCGGCGAGGAAGGCGGGATCGATGCCCTGGGGGGTGCCGGGGCCCTTGGCCATGGCCCGCAGCAGGGGCTGCAGGTCGGGAGGGACGGGGAAGGCCGAGGTGAAGCGCGTGAGGAGGCCGTCGCCCGCGTCGTCACCCGGTTCCGGCCCGGGCGCCGCTTCCGGCACCGCTTCCGGTTCGGGAGCGGGGCCGGCGCGGACGCCGTCCCGCGGCAGGGGGGTTTGCAACCGCACCGGCGGCAGCGCGGGCGCGAACCGCACCATCATCGGCAGGAACCGGGTCGCCACCGAGCCCAGAGCCCGCGGCAAGAGCCGCATCCTGCCGCGGAGTTCACCCACCGCGGCGGCCTTCTCCGCGATGTGCGGCAGCAGCGGATGGCCCGGCGGCAGCCGCTCCAGGAGCGCGCGCAGCATCCGCTCCGCCTCGGCGGCGTCCGCGACCTCCCAGGCGACGACCGCGCGGGCGGCCAGCAGCGAGGCCGTGTTCACCTCGTAGGCCCCGTCCTCGTCCGGCAGTCCCTCGGCCCGGTACGCCTCCAGATGACCCATCGCCTCGTCGATCGTCGCGCGGGCCGGTGCCCAGGGCAGCGTGCACATCAGCGCCACCGCCAGCGCGAAGTGGACGCTGCGCATCTCGTGCCGGTCCCGGAGCCCGCCCATGGTGCGCCCGCTCGCCGCGGCCAGCGCCAGCCGCCCGCCCCGCACGGCGACGTCCACCGCCTCCCGGTCCCGCGGGTGCGCCCGGACCCGGGCGACCCCGGCGAGCACCGCCACCCGGCCCGCGTCCGGGGCGTCGACGTGCCCGGGGGTGACCGCCGCGAAGGCCTCCTGGGCGCGCGCCCACAGCGCCGGCAACTCGTCTGTGGCCCCGCACTCGTAGCGGACGAGCGCGGAGTGCGCGAGCCGGGCGAGCAGCCCGGGGCGGCTCAGGTCGTCCGGGGGCAGTGTCGCCAGCAGCTCCGCCACCCTGCCCTCCAGGGGGTCCGCGGGCCGGAACGGCTGCTGCGCGGGGCCCGACGGGTAGACGGCCGCGACCGCCACGAGGTCGTCGGGCGAGCGGTGCTGGGTCTGCGCCCCCAGGTGATGGCGGACCTCGGGAGCGGTACGGAAGTCGCCGTGCACATGCGCAAGGGTGCGGTCTGCCAGTTGCAGATGCAGGACGAGCCGGGCCCGCGACGGATCGTCGCGGGCCGCCGTGTCCAGGCCCAGCACCATCAGCGCGAGCGCGGCGGCGGCCGGGGCCCGTCCGTCCCCGCCCCGCCACGATTCCCGCAGCAGGCCCTCCGCCGCTTCCAGCAGGCTTCCGGGCGTCGTGCCGGCACCGTCGACCAGGCGCGCGGTGCCCGGCGGCTCCGCCAGCCCGAAGCGCGTCAGCATGCGGTCCACGGCCGCCCGCGCGTCCCCCATCAACCGCCCCCGATCCCCCTCGCCGACGTCGCGGCAGGATAGCGCGCCACCCGTGACCGCCCCCTCGCTCCGCGGTACAGAGGAGCAGGCTTCCGGCTGATGAGAACCCGCGCCCCTCGCCGCTTACGATCGGTGCAGAGCCCACACCTTGTGGCGGCCCTCAAGGCCTCGTCGAGGCCGTCCATGGATCATCCGACGAATCCGCAACCGGAGGGGCGCGATGGAAGACCGCGGTATCCGAGAGGCGCTGGACCGGCACTGGGCAGCCTCTGCCGCCGGGGACCAGGACATCGAGCACGAGATCTATCACGACGACGTGATCACGGACTATCCCCAGTCGGGTGAGCGCATCCACGGCCGCCGCAATCTTCAGGCTCTGCGCTCGGGCCACCCCGCCAAGCTCGACTTCACCGTCCGCCGGATTCTCGGCAGTGGGGATCTTTGGATCACCGAGTACGTGATCGCCTACGACGGGAAACCGACACCGACCATCAGCATCATGGAATTCCGCGACGGCAAGGTCGCGCACGAGACCCAGTACTTCGCGGACACGTTCGCCCCGCCCGCCTGGCGGGCCCGATGGGTGGAGTCGATGCCCCACTCCTGAGTCCGCGGCGATCCGCCCGCGTGGTGCGCTTCCCGGCGCGTGCTCACGCCGCCGTACGGCGCACCGCGTCGCGCAGGACCGCGGAGCCGCCGCCGCGGGCGTACACCTCGCGCTGCCGGCGTGCGCCGGAGCCCTGCGAGGTCAGGCGGTCGACGCCGGCGCGCACGGTGTACAGGTCGCCCGCGTCCTTCAGGGCGTCCTCGACGTGGGCGACCAGGGTCTCGACGACGTCGTGCGCGCCCGCCGGGCGGAAGGTGCGCGGATCGAGCAGGGCGCCGTCCAGCCCGGAGCGGCTGGCGCGCCAGGAGGCGAGCCGGAGCAGGGCCAGGTCGTCGTCGGGCGCCGGGCGGCCGTCGGCCCACTCGCGGGCGGCGGTCTCGACCAGGCCGCGGACCAGCGCGGCGAGCACCACCGCGTCCTGGTACTCCGGGCACACGTCGCAGACGCGCACCTCCACCGTGGGGAACTTCGCCGAGAGCCGGGCGTCGAAGTAGAGCATGCCCTGGTCGATCAGGATCCCCGTGGCCAGCAGCCGCGACACCGCGGCGCGGTACCCCTCGGCGGAGCCGAAACCGCGCGTCGGGCCCGCGGTGGGCCAGCGGCCGAAGACCTGGTAGCGGTAGCTCGCGTACCCCGTGTCGGCACCCTGCCAGAGCGGCGAATTGGAGCTGAGCGCCAGCAGCGGCGGCAGCCAGGGGCGGATGCGGTCGACGACGGCCACGCCCTCCTCGTCCGACTCCACCCCCACGTGGACGTGGCAGCCGCAGGTCAGGGTCTCCTGCGCGGTGAGGCCGAAGGCCTGGGCCATCCTGCGGTAGCGGCCCCGCGGGGTGAGCCGGGGTGGCACCGCCACGGGGGAGGTCCCCAGCGCCGCCACCGCGACGCCCTCCGAGCGGGCGAGGCCGGCCGCCCTCCGGCGCCAGGCGCGCAGCTCCCCCCTGAGCTGGTCGAGGGTGACGCAGGGGGAGCTGTTCAGTTCGAGCTGCTGCTGCTGCAGCTCGGCCACCAGTTCCCGGGTCCAGGGGCCGCCGTCCAGCACAGCGTCCGCCACCGCGCGCGGTTCCCCGGACCGTGCGTCCACCAGGAGAAGCTCTTCTTCCACTCCCACGGTGCGTGCCACCCCCTTCCGATACCCGCTGAGTCCGCCGCTATCCGTCCGCGGGCGTCACTCGGCGGACAGCAGGTGGTCCATGGCCCGCCGGCACAGCGCTCCTGCCTCCTCGCCCGCCGTGGACGTCACGCTGAGGAACAGCCGCCCGCCCAGCCCCACCACGATCACCAGCGGCGCCCCGGACAGGCTGGTGTGCGCGGCGCCGTGGACGGCGGCCAGCCGCAGCGGCCCGTACGCCTCGGGGAGGTCCAGGCGCGTGTTGCTCACGGACACGTCGAACCGGGGGCCGCGCGACTCGCCGCGCCGCAGCAGGGCGCCGACGGCGCGGTGCGGGAGGAACGAGGTCAGCCGGAAGACGCGTACGAGCGGCCGCAGCTCCTGCGGGGTGAGCCGGGCATGGATCCCGGTCCTGGCCTCGCGCGCGGCCGCCCACAGGTCGTCCGCCGCGCCGTCCACGGGCACGACGAAGCTCGCCGCGTACAGGCCCATGGCCTCCCCGGGCGGCGGTTCGAGCACCCGGCGCAGGTCCGCGGCGACGGCGATCCGGGCGGGGCGGCCGGGCGCGGCGGCCCGTGCGAAGGCCGCGCACAGGGCGGCCTGCAGCGTCGCGCCCTGTGCCCGGCACCGCTTGAGCAGCAGCTCCGTCTCCTCGCGCTCCAGCGACCACGCGCGGTAGGCGAGCCGTCCGTCCCGGGGGTACGGCGGCCGTACGGGCCCGCCCAGGGCGCGGGCGGTCTTCAGCAGGTCCCCGGGGCGGGCGCGCGGGCCCGGGATCAGCTCGTCCGCGGGCGCCGCCAGCACCGGCACCGGGCCGGCACCGGACCCGTCCGCCCCCGCCCGCCGGTGCGCGCCGGCCGGCCCCGCGGGGCCGGGCGGGGGAGCGTCCGCCGGGTCCGGCCCGCCGAGGCGGGTCAGCAGGTCGCGCATGACGACGCCCGCGGACACGGCGTCGGCGACCAGGTGGTGGTAGACGGTGACGAGGTCGAAGGCCTCGCCCGCGTCGACGAGCACGAAGCGGGCGAGGGGACCGGTGCGGGTGTCGAAGGGCCGCGGGAGCTCCTCCTCCACCACGCGGGACCAGGCGTCCGCGCCGGCGTCCCGGACCACCCGCACCTCCGGGTCCGGCACCCCGGCCGTGGTCAGCCGTCCCTGCCACCACCCGGGGTCGGCGACACGGACGCCGAGCAGGGGGTGGCGTCGCCGGACGGCGGCCACGGCCGCGCGGACCCGCCCGGGCGTGGTGCGGCCCTCGACGCGGGCCACGGCGGCGATGTTGACCGGGAGCCGCTCACCGGCGGCCCAGATGACGCGTTCGTACGGGGACAGTCGGCGGCGCACGGGGTGCTCCCCCTTCCTCGCGGGGCGGTCAGCGGTTCAGTGCGGCGCGCAGCCCCTCGGGGAGCGTGACGGCGGGGCGGTACGGGAGCCGGCCGCCGGGGGCGCAGGTCCACGCGGGATGCAGCGCCTCGGCGACCTTGTCGGGGTTGAGCGCCGACGCGCGGCCGAACAGCCGCGCCGCGGCCATCGCCAGCGGCCCGGGGATGTGCACCACCCGCGGCGCGCGGCGGCCGAGCGCGGCCGCGACGGCGGCGCCGATGTCCTCCCAGCGGTGCTCGGTGCCGTCGCACACGTGGTAGGTGCCGACCTCCGTGGTGCCGGGGTCGGCGGCGGTGATCAGCGCCCGGCACAGGTCGTCGACGTGGATCAGCGAGTAGTGCCGCGGCCCGGGCCGGCCGACCGCCGGCAGCAGGCCCGTGCGCACCGCCGCCACCAGCCGCGGCAGGAACTCCGGGTCGCCGGGCCCGTAGACGATCGGCGGCCGGACCACGACCGCCGGCAGCCGGTCCGCGGCGTCCCGCACCGCCCACTCCCCGCCGAGCTTGCTGCGCCCGTACGCGGAGACCGGCTCCGGCGGCGCGTCCTCGTGGCGCCGCCGCCCGGGGCCGGAGGCGGCCAGCGACGAGCAGTACACCAGGCGGGGCGGTACGGCGAGCGCCGCGGCGGCCTCGCACAGCCGCCGCGTCCCGGCGGCGTTGACGGCCGCGTAGGCCCGCGGGTCGCCTGCCTTGGTGACCCCCGCCAGGTGGACGATCCGGTCCACGCCCCGCAGCGCGACGGCAAGCCCGGCGCCGGTGACGAGGTCGCCGGGGACGCAGCGGGCACCGGGCACGTCGCGGCCGCCGCGCACCAGCGCGGTCACCTCGTGGCCGCGGGCGGTGAGATGGCGTACGAGGTGGCCGCCGACGAAGCCGGTGGCGCCGGTCACGAGGTACCTCACCGCAGGCCCCCGCCCTCGCGCTCGAACAGCCGGTGCGTCCTGAAGTGCACCCCGCCCATGGCCTGCGCGTGCCGGTTGGAGCCGCGGTTGTCCTCCAGGATCCAGGACAGGTCGGTCTCGGTGTAGCCGAGCCGGAACGCGGCGCGCTGCGCGTCGGCGAGCAGCACCGCGACCAGCCCGCGGCTGCGGTGCTCCTTCCGCACGCCCGACGTGCCGCCCCTGACGCGGGTGATGCGCCCCATCGCCCGGCTGATCCGCAGCATGCCGATCGGCAGCCCCCAGGTGGTGAGCCTGCCCCGCGCGGCGCGCAGCGCCTGGTTCACGTCGGGCACCCACAGGGTGAAGGCGGCCGGCTCCCCGTCCACCTCGGCGATCCGCACCAGCTCCGGGTGGACGACCGACTTCAGCTGCGCGGCCATGTGCAGGAACTCGGCGTCGGTCAGCGGGACGGAGGCGTAGTTCTCGGCCCAGGCGTCGTTGTAGATGTCCCTGATGGCGGCCATGTCGTCCTCGTAGCGGTCCCGGTCGAGCGGCCGCACCCGCACGGCGGGGTCGGCCAGGGTGCGCGCGGCGACCCGGGCGATCGCGGCGGGCGGCTCGCCGTCCGGGGGCATCGGCACCAGCCAGGACAGCAGGTCCTTGGCCTTGCCGAAGCCGCAGCCGGTCAGCAGGTCCGCGTAGTACGGCGGGTTGTACGGGATGCCCACGCTCGGCGGCCCGTCGAATCCGTCCACGAGCACCCCGCACTCGTCGTTGACGGAGAAGCTGAGCGGGCCCAGCATCCGGGTCAGCCCGCGCCCGGCGAGCCACGCCGCCGCCGCGTCGAAGAGGGCCCCGGCGGCCTCGAGGTCGTCGGCGCACTCGAAGAGCCCGAAGTGACCGCACGTGAAGTCGTGCCGCTCCTGGAAGCGCGGGTCGGCGACGGCCGCGATCCGGCCGACGGTCCGGCGCCCCCGGCGGGCGAGGAAGAGCCGTGCCTCGGCCGTGTCGAAGAAGGGGTTGCGGCGCGGGTCGAGGAAGGCGCGCATCTCCCGCTCCAGCGGCGCGACCCAGTACGGGTCGTCGCGGTGGAGCGCGTACGGAAGACGGACGAAGGCCGTCGTGGCGGCGCGGTCATAGACGGGGGTGACGGTGACCGCGTTCACCGGGCCACCGCCTGGGCGGGCAGGTCCGGGACCAGGCCGACCCGGCGCCCGGCGGCGGCGAAGGCGTCCAGGATCCGCTCCAGGTGGACGTCGGAGTGGGTGGCCTGCACCGTCACCCGGATCACGCACCGCCCCTCGGGGACCGCGGGGGCCCCCACCGCGTTGGTGAACACGCCCTCGTCGAGAAGGGCCTGCCACATGAGCGCGCACGTGGTGGCGTCCCCGATGAGGACGGGCACGACGGGGGTGACCGAGTCCCCCGTGTCGTAGCCGAGCGCGCGCAGTCCCGCGCGCAGTGCCTCCGCCAGGGCGAGCACGCGCCGGCGCCGCCAGGGCTCGGCCGCCGCGATGCCGAGCGCGGCGATCCCGGCGGCGAGGGCGGCCGGCGGCATCGACGCGGAGAAGAGGATGGAACGCGCGCTGTAGCGCAGGTAGTCGATGACGTGCGCGGGCCCGGCCAGGAACCCGCCGGTGGAGCCGAAGCACTTGGACAGGGTGCCGGTGAACAGGTCGACCCGCTCCATGAGCCCGAAGTGCTCCGCGACCCCGCGCCCGCCCGGGCCGAGCAGCCCGATGTCGTGGGCGCCGTCCACGACGAGGCGGGCACCGTGCCGGGCGGCGAGCTCCGTCAGCGCGGGGAGCCGGCACAGGTCGCCGTCCATGGAGAACATCCCGTCGGTGACGAGGACCTTGCCGGCGGTCGGTTCGACGGCGGTGGCCTGCTCCAGGAGGATGTCCAGCCGCGCGGTGTCCGAGTGCGGGTACAGCACGCGGCGCCCGGCCCCGAGACGGATGCCGTCGACCAGCGAGGCGTGGTTGGACATGTCGCTGAAGACGATGTCGCCGCGGCCGATCAGGGCGGCCACCGCCAGGTTCGCCTGGAAGCCGGTGGTGACCACGGCGGCCGCCTCGGTGCCCAGGAAGTCCGCGATCCGCGCCTCCAGTTCGCCGTGGAGGGGGAGGGTGCCGTTGAGGGTGCGCGCACCGGAGCAGGACGCGCCGTAGCGGGTCAGCGCCTCGATCGCGGCCGCCGTCACCCGGGGGTCGGTGGACAGGCCCAGGTAGTCGTTGCAGCCCGCCATGACGACGTCCCGGCCCTCGACGACGGCCTCCCCGCCGCCCGTCATGTGCATGGTGCGGTAGAAGGGCCGGACGCCCGTCTCCACCATGGCCCGCACGAAGGTCGACGACGACAGGTCCTTGCGGAACGCGTCCGTGGCGTCCTGGATTTCGGTCACTGGCCTTCGGTCTCCCTTAGGTGAGGGGCGAGTGGATGGTCAGCCGGGCGATGTCGGCCATGCTCGGCCCGGCGTGCCGCACCGGCGGGGCGGCGGCCCGGGCGCCGGGCAGCTCGCGGGCGAAGGCCCGGGCGAACGCGAGCGCCTGCGCGCGGGCCAGATGGGACCCGAGGCAGTAGTGCAGGCCGCCGCCGAAGGCGAGCAGCCGCTGCGCCGGCCGGTCGGGGTCGAAGACGTGCGGGGCGGCGAAGCGCTCCGGGTCGCGGTGCGCCGCGCCGATGAGCGCGTGGACGACCCGCCCGGCGGGCACCGGGCGGCCGCCCAGTTCGGTGTCCGCGCCCGTCACACGGGTCACCACCCGTCCCGGCGGGTCCCAGCGCAGCAGCTCGTCCGTGAGCGGCCCCGCGAACCCCGGGTCCTGGCGGATCCTTTCGGCAAGCGCGGGGTCGGCGGTCAGTGCCAGCGCCGTCCCGGCCAGCAGCGCCGCCGTGGTGGGCACTCCCGCCGAGAACAGCGTCAGCAGCAGGTAGCGGGCCCCCGCCGGGTCCTCCGCGGCCCACCGTGACAGCAGGTCCTCCGCGGGGTGCCGCAGCCGCTCGGCCAGCGCGCGGTCGTACGCGTCGAGCAGGGCCAGGGCGGCGGCGTCCGCGCGCCGTACGACGCTGGGCGGCGCGGCGAGTTCCTCCACCCGCACCATGGCGGCGCTCTCGGCGGCGAGCCACCCCCGGTCGATCCACTCCGGCAGCCCGGTCATCTCCGCCAGGACCGCGGTGGGCAGCGGCCGGCAGACCCGCGCGACGACGTCCGCGGCGCCGTCGCGGCGCACGGCCGCGGCGAACTCGCCGACGTGGCGCCCGGTGAGCGGCTCCACGAGCCGTTCCGCCGCCTCCCGCACGACCCGGGGGGCCAGCACCGCGTTGAGCGGGCGGCGGCGCACGGTGTGCTCCGGCGGATCCTGCTGCAGCGGCGTCTCGCACAGCCCGACCGTGCTCGCGCTCTCCCGCCACCCGGGGCGGTGGGCGTCGCGCCACCGGGCCCCCAGGGTGAGCCATTCGCGCCCCGTCAGCACCTGCCGGCACTCCTCGTACCCGGTGACCAGGAACGCGCCCCACGGCGTCGGCACCAGCGGCCCCGCCGCGGCCAGCGCGTCGTACGCCGCGGCGAGCGCCTCCGGCTCCACGGCCCGGCGCCACTGCCGGACGAGGCCCGCCGCGGAACGCGCGTCAAGGGCGGTGGGCTTCGGGGGCAGCATCACGTGGCTCATGTGTCAGGAACGGACTTCGGCTCGGAGGCGGGCGGGACGCGTCGCGGGGCACGGCGCACGAGGCGGTGTAGGAGCGGTGTACGCCGGGCTGGCGGCGCCCCCGAGAGTGCTCTGCCGGAGGTGTTCCGATCCAGTCACACAGGCGCTTTTCACCCACCCGTGAACGTAATTCGCCTTTCCCTCACGCGGTCCGCTACGGTCGACCGTCCGTGTCCGGACCGCCCCGTGTCCCCCGCAGGTGGTTCGTGAGCGGCCCACGACACGGCCCAGGCACGTCGTCGCGGCAGCTCCTCGCCGGCCCCGTCACAGCCTCACCGACACCTCGACCTGGGTGTGGGTGACGACAAAGCCGTTGACATGCACTTTGATCACCGACATGAAGTCGTCCCCGTCCACGCGCCGAGCCATGTCGAGGAGCGGTGAGCGATCGGTCGCGGCGAGCACGGCCCCCTCCGTTCCGATTCCGTGCAGCCCCATGAACATCAGCAGGGTCCGGGCCTGGGACTGGTAGTGGCGGAACGGATTGGCAGCCTTCACGATGAGCGCGTAGTCCGCGGTGAGGGCACCTGAACCGTCGTACTCCGGGGCGTAGCTGCGCCCGTTCAGATGGATGGTGCGCCCGGCGGGGTCGAAGGATAACCCGGCGGGGCTGAGGGACCGGATGGCGCGCGCGGCCACCACGTTGGCCTTTCCGGACCCCAGGACGATGAGGTTCTTCGAGCGCAGTTCGTCATCGGAGACGTCGGTGCTGACGCGGAAGTAGTTCTGTGTGCGGAACCGTTGGAGGAGCGCCGTCGCCTTCACCAGGGCGCGTACCTCGCTGGCACTGCAGCGGGGCACGTCGTTGGCGTGCCGTGCCGCGCGGGCCGACAGGATGATCAGACTCTCCGCCCGGAAACGAAGCGCCTCCGCCCAGATCTTTCTGTAGCGCCTCGCCCGGAACCTCCACAGGGAGATCGCGATCGTGGCTCCGGCCAGTGAGTAGAGCAGACTCGAGATGATTCCGGTGGCTATAGAGGAGAATGCGGCTCCCACTGGTCGGCTCCTCCTGGGTTGCGTCTACGCGGTGAAGGTCTCTTCCATGCTGTTCCTGACCGTGTTCAGCAGGTGACGCGAGAATTCTCCGGCCTTTTGCTCGGACCGGGGGGAGCGGGAGTCGACGTAGTATTCGGTGGCGTCCAGGATGTGGTCGAAGACTCCGGGATCGGGCCCGTACTCGATGCCGTACAGCGAGCGGAATCTGGCCTGGGAGTCGGCGTCCTTCCTGTCGATGATGTCCGCGTAGTGCCGCAACGGACGCCGCTCGCCCGGTGAATGGGCCAGCCGTGCCTTGCGGCACCGGGTTTCGTGGCTGCAGGAGAGCCAGATCCTGAGCGCGCCCCGGGGGGCGAACCACGGGAGGGCCCAGGAGTCGAACACCGTGTTCTCCTGGATTTCGGCGAGGCGGGTCATCTCCGTGTCGAGCCATCGGTCCGGGTCTCCGGATTCGCGCATGCGGGCGACCGCGTCGAAACCGTCGCCCCAGATGTCGTGCCGCATTCGCGGAGGGATTCCGAGCCGTTGCATCAGGGTTTCGGAGGCGGATACATAACGGAAGCCGAGTTGCCGTGCGAGTTCCAGGCCGAACCGTGTTTTTCCGCTGGCTGTCAATCCGGAGATGACGACATTCAAGCTGGGGACTCCTCGGCTCGTCGCGTGCTCTTGCACCATAGTGTTCCCCAGGCGCGTCGCACGGCAGGCGTCCGACGTGGATTCGCACGACTTCGGTCGGCGGGCCGGGACGCGACGCCCCCGGCGGCGGATCCGGGCGCCTCCGTCCTCCGCCGCCCCCGGATCCCGGTGTCACTCCCGCTCCGCACGCCCCGCGGGCCAGGCGTTTCGGCGCGTGCCCGCGGCCGGAGGCCGGCACCTGCGCCCATGCCGAGGGCCCCGGAAACGGCCCCGGAAGGCGCCGCGCCCCGGGTCGCCGGGCCCGTGGGGCCCCGGGGTGGGGCGGGGGCGGAATAGCCCGGTGGGGCATCCGGTTGAAAGGGGTGGTTGAATAATCAACAAACATTGGTGAGACGACGGAGGAGAGTGAAGCCGGTGCAGTTCGGGATCTTCACCGTGGGTGACGTGACCATGGACCCCACGACCGGCAGGACGCCGACCGAACACGAGCGGATCAAGGCCATGACGGCGATCGCGCTCAAGGCCGAGGAGGTGGGGCTGGACGTCTTCGCGACCGGTGAGCACCACAATCCGCCGTTCGTGCCCTCGTCCCCGACGACCATGCTCGGGTGGATAGCCGCCCGCACGGAGAGGCTGGTCCTCTCCACCTCGACCACGCTGATCACCACGAACGACCCGGTGAAGATCGCCGAGGACTTCGCGATGCTGCAGCACCTGGCCGGCGGTCGCGTCGACGTGATGATGGGCCGCGGCAACACCGGACCGGTCTACCCCTGGTTCGGGCAGGACATCCGGCAGGGCATCCCGCTGGCGATCGAGAACTACGCGCTGCTGCACCGGCTGTGGCGTGAGGACGTCGTCGACTGGTCCGGCCGCTTCCGCAGCCCGCTGCAGGGCTTCACCTCGACGCCCCGGCCGCTGGACGACGTGCCGCCCTTCGTGTGGCACGGCTCCATCCGCTCGCCGGAGATCGCCGAGCAGGCCGCGTACTACGGTGACGGCTTCTTCCACAACAACATCTTCTGGCCGTCCGACCACACCAAGCGGATGGTCGAGCTGTACCGCACGCGCTACGCGCACTACGGCCACGGCACTCCCGAGCAGGCCATCGTCGGCCTGGGCGGCCAGGTGTTCATGCGGAGGAACTCGCAGGACGCCGTCCGGGAGTTCCGGCCGTACTTCGACAACGCGCCGGTGTACGGGCACGGCCCGTCGATGGAGGACTTCACCGAGCAGACCCCGCTGACCGTCGGCTCGCCGCAGCAGGTCATCGAGAAGACGCTGGGCTTCCGCGAGTACGCGGGCGACTACCAGCGCCAGCTGTTCCTGATGGACCACGCGGGACTGCCGCTGAAGACCGTGCTGGAGCAGCTCGACCTGCTCGGCGAGGAGGTCGTGCCGGTGCTGCGCGAGGAGTTCGCCAAGGGCCGTCCCGCGGACGTGCCGGAGGCTCCGACGCATGCCTCGCTGGTCGCGCGCCGTGACGCGCGGGCCCTGGAGGAGAAGGAGGCCGCGAAGTGACCGTGGCACCCCTGAAGCTGGTGGTCGTCTCGGCGGGGCTGAGCACGCCGTCGTCCACGCGGCTGCTCGGCGACCGGCTCGCCGAGGCCGTACGGCGGGCCGTCGCCGACGGCGGCCGTACGGTCGACGTCCGCGTGGTCGAACTGCGTGACCTGGCCGTGGACATCGCCAACAACATGGTCACCGGCTTCCCCGGCCGCGCCCTGGCGGAGGCCGTCGCGGCCGTGACGCAGGCGGACGGCCTGATCGCCGTGACGCCGGTCTTCTCGGCCTCGTACAGCGGGCTGTTCAAGTCCTTCTTCGACGTCATCGACAACGACGCGCTGTCCGGCAAGCCCGTGCTGATCGCCGCCACCGGCGGCACGGCCCGGCACTCGCTGGCTCTGGAGCACGCCCTGCGGCCGCTCTTCGCCTTCCTGCGGGCCGTGGTCGTCCCGACCGCCGTGTACGCGGCGTCGGAGGACTGGGGCGGCGGCGGCGACGCGCTCACCGACACCCTGCCGACCCGTGTCGCCCGCGCCGCGGGCGAGCTGGCGGCGCTCCTGGTGACACGGCCGTCGGCCCCCGTGACCGCGGTGGATACGGTCGTTCCGTTCGAACAGCAATTGGCCGCCCTGCGGCCCGAGTAGGAGAGACGATGGCACTGCGCGTCGCCGACAACCCCGGCAAGTCCCGTTTCGAGATCTTCGACGCGGCGGAGGAGGGCGGTGCCGAGGAGGTGGCCGGCTTCGCCGAGTACCACCTGTACAGGGACCAGATCGCGTTCATCCACACCGAGGTGGACCCCCGCTTCGGCGGCCGCGGCCTCGGCGGGGCCCTCGCCCGCGCCGCGCTGGACGCGGCCCGCGAGCGCGAGCTCGCGGTGCTGCCCTTCTGCCCGTTCATCCGCGGGTGGATCGGCAAGCACCCCGAGTACGTGGACCTGGTCCCGGAGGGCGAGCGCCCGCGCTTCGGCTTCTGAGGCCACCGGCGGCGGCGCCTGAGTCCGGGGGCGGCGGGGCAGGGCGGGCGGAATGGATCCGGTTGGTTGAATGTTAAATCGACTGTGCGGGCCCGGACCGGGCCCGCCGGGACCGCCGAGGAGGGCGTCATGCCTGCCGTGACCGTGGAGAACACCCTGCTGCTGCCCCGGGTCGCCGAACCCGACCCGGTGACCGCGCAGCAGCGCCCCGTCCGCCGGGTGACCTCCGCACCGCAGGGCTTCGAGGGCGAGGGCTTCCCGGTGTACCGCGCCTTCGCGGGCGTGCCGACGCGGGAGCTCGACCCGTTCATCCACATGGACCAGATGGGTGAGGTCGAGTACGCCCCCGGCGAGCCCAAGGGCACCGCCTGGCACCCGCACCGCGGCTTCGAGACCGTCACGTACATGATCGACGGCCGCATGGACCACCAGGACTCGCACGGCGGCGGAGGCACCATCACCGACGGCGCCACGCAGTGGATGACGGCCGGCAGCGGCATCCTCCACATCGAGGCGCCGCCGGAGGACCTGGTCGTCTCCGGCGGGCTCTTCCACGGCGTCCAGTTGTGGGTGAACCTGCCGCGGGCGAACAAGTGGAACGCGCCCCGCTACCAGAGCATCGAGGGCCCGGAGTCCGCGCTGCTGTCCTCGCCCGACGGCGGCGCGCTGGTCCGCGTCATCGCCGGCGAGGTCGCGGGCCACGCGGGACCGGGGAGCACCTTCACCCCGATCACGCTGGTCCACGCCACCGTCAGCCCCGGAGCGCGTCTGGCCCTGCCCTGGCGGCCGGACTTCAACGCCCTGGCCTACGTGCTGTCCGGGCGCGGCACCGCGGGCGCCGAACGACGCCCGCTGGACGCACACCAGATGGCCGTGTTCGGCAGCGGCGACACCCTGACCCTGGAGGCCACCGACCACCCCGACAGCCGCACCCCCGCCCTGGACGTCCTGATCCTGGGCGGCCGCCCGATCCGCGAACCGGTCGCGCACTTCGGCCCGTTCGTCATGAACACCAAAGCCGAGGTCATACAGGCCGTCGAGGACTTCGAGCGGGGCCGGTTCGGACTGGAGCCGGCCGGCCGCATGCCGCACACCGCACCCGGAGAGGAGCTCGCGTGAACACCGTCACCACTCAGGGGTCCTACGCCTCCCACGAGGAGACCACGGCGGAGCGCTGGGCGCGCGCCGGGCTCTACTTCGAGGCCAAGGAGTACACCGAGGCGGCCCGGCTGCTCACGGCCGTCGTCGCCGAGGTGCCCGAGCAGGTCGCCCCGCGCCTCCTGCTCGCCCGCGCCTACTACCACTCCGCCCAGCTCGGCCGCGCCGAGGAGCAGTTGCGCGTGGTCGTCGAACGCGACCCGGTCGAGCACTACGCGCACCTGATGCTGGGCCGCACCCTCCAGCGGCAGGGCCGCGAGGCCGAGGCCGCCCCCTGGCTGCGGCTCGCCGCCGCCTTCGCGGGGGAGCCGCTCCCGGAGGACTGAGCCGGTGCCGGGCCCCGGTGCGGGGCCCGGCGGCATCTCATGGCGCCGCCGTCCTAAAGGCTGGGCAAAGTGCCCGGCAGGACGGCGGCGCCGCGCATATGTTCCCCTGCGGCTTCGGCAACAACTACGGGGGGAAAGCCGTGTCCGAACGGTCAGGCATGTCGTCCGCGCTCGGCTGGGCGCTCACCATCACCTTCAACATCGTCCTGCCCGTCCTCACCTACGGCCGGCTCACCGACGCCGGCTGGAGCGAGTTCTCCGCCCTGCTCGCCTCCGGCGTGTGGCCGGTGCTCGACACCGCCGTCACGCTCGCCTGGCGGCGCAAGGCGGACGAGTTCGCCGTCATCACCCTCGTCTTCCTGGTGATCAGCGCGGTCGTAGCCGTCGTGGGACCGCACTCCACGCGCCTGCTGCTGGTCAAGGACTCCGCCGTCACCGGCCTGTTCGGGGTGGTCTGCCTGGCCAGCCTGCTCGCGCCGCGGCCGCTGATGTTCTACTTCGGGCGGAAGTTCGGCACCGACGGCACCAAGGAGGACGCCGAGCGGTTCGACGGACTGTGGCAGTACGAGGGCTTCCGCCATGTCATCCGCACCATGACCGTCGTCTGGGGCGTCGGCTACGTCCTGGAGGCCCTCACCAGGATCGGCCTTTCGTACCGGTTGTCGACCGCCACCATGGTGACGGTCAACTCGGTGCTGTCGTACGCCGTCACCGGTGTCCTCATCGCCTGGACGGTCCTCTACGGACGGCGTGCCGCAGCCCGCGGCAAGGAGCGGGAGCGGCAGGCCGCCGAGGCGGCGGCAGTGGCAGCCGCCCAGGGAGGTGCGGAGGAGGCCGCCGCGGCGCCCGGCGCACCGGGGGTCTGACGGCAGCGGCCGCGCAGGGCGCGTGTTCGGCAGTCCGGGCGGCTTCGGGCACCCTTGCCGCCGCGTCGGCCGGGCGGGTCGTGGCCACCGGACGGCCGTTGCCGGTAGACCGGCTGCCATGGACGGCGAGAGCGGGACCGAAGGGCAGCGGCGGCCGGTGGTCGCCACGGAGCGGGGCTCCGTGCGCGGGGTGACCGGGGAGCGGGGGGTGGCGGCCTTCCGAGGTATCCCCTACGCGGCGTCGCCGGTCGGCGCGCTGCGCTTCGCCCCGCCCGCACCGCCCCCCGGCCGGCCCGGCGTCCGCGACGCCGCCCACGCAGGACCCGACGTGCCGCAGGCGCCGTCCCGGCTGGCCGTCGTCACGGGCCCGCACGAGACGCACGGGGACGAGGAGGGCTGTCTCACCCTCAACGTGTGGAGTCCCGAGGGGGCGCTCGAGCCCGGCGCCGCCCCCCGGGCGGTGCTGGTGTGGTTCCACGGCGGCGGCTTCACCACCGGTTCGGGCGGCTGGGACTGGTACGACGGCGCGCGGCTCGCCGCCCTCGGCGGCATCGTCGTCGTCACGGCCAACTACCGCCTCGGCCCGCTGGGCTGGCTGTACCTGCCGGAGATCGGTGCGAACAACCTGGGCAGCCGGGACCAGGCCGCGGTGCTGTACTGGGTGCGCGACAACATCGCGTCCTTCGGCGGCGACCCGGCGCTGATCACGGTGGGCGGGCAGTCGGCCGGGGCGTACTGCGCGCTCTGCCTCGCCGTGGACCCCGGGACGCGACCCCTCGTCCGGCGGGTGATCGCCGAGAGCGGGCCGTGGGGGCTCGCACCGCAGGAGCCCGCCGAGGCGGCCGAGGTCGCCGCCGCCTATCTGCGCCTTCGGGGCGTCAGGCACCTCCCGGAACTGCGGGAGATGCCCGCGGAACGGCTGGTGTCGGCGTACGGGCGGCTGTCGGCCGAGCGCGCCCGGCCCGGCGAGGTCGGACCGCCGATGTACCCGGTGCTCGGCGGGGCCGGCCTGCCGATCGCCCCGTTGGCAGCGGTGGCCGCGGGCGGTCTGGACGGCACGGACATCCTGCTGGGCAGAACGCAGGACGAGATGACGGCCTTCCGCGCCGCCTCGCCGGTCTGCTTCCCCATGGAGGGCGCCACCGAGCGGGTCTTCGGGGCCGGGGTGACCGACATCGCGTCCCACTGCCCGGAGCGCGGCCGGCCCGCGTACGCCTACCGCTTCACGCGGCGCCCGCCCGGGGACGACGGCACCCTCGGCGCCACACACTGCGCCGAACTCCCCTTTCTCTTCGGTAACTTGGAGGCGTTCGCGGAGGCGCCGATGCTCGGCGCGGTGGACGAGTCCGACCGGGCCCTTGCCCGGGCCTTCGGCGGGGCACTCGCCTCGTTCGTGGCGACCGGCCGCCCGGACGGCGGGGCGGGTGAGGGGAGCGGGCCATGGCGGGCGTACCAGCCGGGGGCGGGCGCGGAGGTGCGCAGGTTCGGGCCGCCGGTGAGTTGACTCTTTCGGGGGATCGCACAGATATTCGAACACGGGATACGCTGCGGGCATGTCGACTTCAGACGATGAGCGAGACCTCTTCTCGGATCCCGACCGGACCGCGCCGTTCACGGTGCGCGGTCCGGCACCCGTCCTCGACCCGTTCCGGGCCGCCGGCTCCGCGAGTGCGGCCACAGGCCCGGCCGCACGTGCGGCGGACGGCCCGGGGAGCGGGGCCATAGCCCCGCTCCCCGGCGCCGAGGGCTGACCGCACAGCCTCCGGGCGGGCCTGCGCGGGCTTAGGGTGTGGGCACGCTCGTCGTCGAGGCCGTCGCGGCGATGTTCGGCGCCGGCGGTCCCTGAGCGGGCAGCCGGTATGCCGCGGCCCGGCCCCCGTGGCGTCGGGAGCCGGGCTGGAGCGTCCTCACGGGGTCCGCCGGGTCAGCGGCCCACGCCCGAGGGCTCGACCGGTGCGGGGGCGGTGGCTTGCCGTACCGGGGCGGGTGCGACACCTGCCTCGTCGTGGGTCATGTCCGGCAGCCAGCCGAGCCACTTGGGCAGGTACCAGTTGCGCTCGCCCAGCAGGGCCATCACCGCGGGGAGCAGCACACCGCGGATGACGGTGGCGTCGATGAGCACCGCCGCGGCCAGGCCCACGCCCATCTGCTTCATGCTCTGCATGGACAGCGTGCCGAAGATCGCGAAGACCGCCACCATGATGACCGCGGCGCTGGTGACCACACCGGCGGTCGTCGTGATGCCGTGCCGGATCGCGCCCTGCGTGGTCAGCCCCCGCATCCGCGCCTCGCGGATCCGGGAGACCACGAACACGTGGTAGTCCATGCTGAGCCCGAAGAGGATCACGAACAGGAAGAGCGGCAGCCAGGCCACGATGGCGCCCACGCCCTCGGCGCCCACCAGGCCCGCGCCCCAGCCGTGCTGGAAGACGATGGTGAGGATGCCGTAGGCGGCGCCCACCGACAGCAGGTTGAGCACGATCGAGGTGATCGCGATGGTCAGCGACCGGAAGGAGAGCAGCATCAGCAGGAAGGCGAAGGCCACGACGAAGGCGAACACCGGGGGCACCGAGTCGCCGATCTTGTCGGTGAAGTCCATCGACGCCGCGGTCGAGCCGCCGATCGGCGCCGTGAGGCCGGCCACCTCGCCCAGGGTGCCCGGGCGCACCTCGTCACGTAGGACCTTCAGCGAGGCCTCGGCCTTCTCCTCGTCGGTGCCGCCCGCCAGCGGCACCTTCAGGACGGCGACGCCCTCCTTCTCGTGGAGTTCGGTCTCCACCGGGCCGGGGGAGGCGCCCTCGGCCACAGCCGCCCGGGAGAAGGCGTCGATGGCCTGACGCACCTCGGGCGAGGTGATGTCCGAGGCCTTGACGACCACCTGGGCCGGGTCCGGGCCGCCCGGGAACGCCTTGTTGATGTCCTCGTACGCCCGGACGATCGGCAGGCCGTCACCCAGTTCCTGGCTCAGCGTCAGGTTCGCGGTGTTCAGGCCGACCGCGGGGACGGCCAGCGCGACCAGCGCCCCGCCGGCGACGGCCGCCGCCACCACCGGGCGGCGCAGCACGGCCCCGAGGATCGCCCGCCAGACGCGGGACTCCCCGCCCGTCCCCTTGCCCCGGCGGCGCAGGAAGGGGATCCGGCCCTTCTCGACCCGCTCGCCCAGCAGGGACAGCAGCGCGGGCAGCACCGTGACCGAGCCGAACATCGCCACGGCCACCACCATCATCGTGGCCAGGCCCATCGCCTTGAAGTCGCCGATGCCGGTGAAGAGCATGCCCGCCATCGCGACGATCACCGTCACACCGGAGACCAGCACCGCCCGGCCGCTGGTGGCCGCGGCGATCCGCAGCGCGGTCTGCGCGTCGTGGCCCGCCTCCCGCTCCTCGCGCTCACGCCGCAGGTAGAACAGGCAGTAGTCGACACCGACCGCCAGGCCGACCAGCAGCATCACGGAGTTGGCGGTGTCGCTCATGTGGACGGCGTGGCTCACGACGGCCACCAGACCGGTCGTCGCGAGGAAGGCCGTCATGGCCAGCAGCACCGGCAGCAGTGCCGCCACCAGCGCGCCGAAGGCGATCAGCAGGATGCCGAGCGCGACCGGCAGCGCCGAGTACTCGGCGCGCTGGAAGTCGCTGCCGAATGCGTCGTTGAAGACCTTCTCCGAGCTGGCCGCGCCGAACTGCTCGACCTTCAGGTCCTTGTGCTTGTCCTGGACGCCGCCCACGGCGTCGACGACCGGTTCGACCCGGTCGGGCGCCGTCTGCGGGTCGCCGCGCATGTCGAACCTCACCAGTGCGGACCGGCCGTCCTCGGAGATCGCCCCGACGTCGTACGGCGACTCGACGGAAGTGACCTCACCGGTGCCCTCGACCGCGGCGACGACCTCCCCGACCACGGCGCGGAACGCCGGGTCGGTGGCCTTCAGGGAACCCCCGGCCGCCTGGACCAGCACCATCTCGCCGGCCGGTCCGTCGTTCAGCCCCGCGTCGTCCAGGATGGCGACCGCCTGCCCGAACTCCCCGGGCACCTCCTCCCGGTCCGTCAGGTCGACCCGCCCGGCCATCGAGCCGATGACCAGCGCGAGTACGACGAAGAGCAGCCAGCTCCCGACCGCCGTCCAGCGGTGCCGGGCGCTCCAGCCGCCCATCGCGGCGGCGATGCCCTGCCCGCGGACCGTCCCCGCGGTACGTGCCCTGCCGTGTGCGCTTGCCACGGTTGTGAACCCCCTCGAAGCCGGGCGGTGGAACCTCACCACCGCCTCGCCCCCGACGCTATGGGCCCGCGGGACACCGCCCCATCCGGCTGACAGGTGAACCGGCGGTGGGTTTCTCCTCCCCAGGGAGTGGGGAAAACCCCCGCCCACGGGAGTGTTGCCCCCTACAACGACCGCCGTCCCGGTGTCCGGCCGCACGAGAACGGGATGCGGCCGCCCCATGTCTCCCCGTTAGGGTGAGCGGCACGCGGGGGCGGCTCCGTGGTGTGCCTCCTTCTCTGGCTCCTGTGCACAAGGAATTCCAGCGCACCCGCTTCCCGCCCTCGCTTCCCGCCCGGACCTGCCCTCCGGGAACCCGGCCCCGGATCCCGGCTACTGCCGGTAGCCGGCCAGGAAGCGGCCGATGCGGCTGATGGCGGCGTCCAGGTCGTCGGCGCGGGGGAGGGTCAGGATGCGGAAGTGGTCCGGGCGCGGCCAGCTGAAGCCGGTGCCCTGGACGACCTGGATCTTCTCGCGGAGCAGCAGGTCGAGCACGAACTTCTCGTCGTCGTGGATCCGGTGCACCTTCGGGTCCAGCCGGGGGAAGGCGTAGAGCGCGCCCTTGGGCTTGACGCAGCTGACGCCGGGGATCTCGTTCAGCTTCTCCCAGGCCTTGTCGCGCTGCTCGTGCAGCCGCCCCCCGGGCAGGATCAGGTCCTTGATGCTCTGCCGGCCGCCGAGCGCGGCCTGGATCGCCTGCTGGGCCGGGACGTTGGGGCACAGCCGCATCGAGGCCAGCATCGTCAGGCCCTCGAGATAGCTCTTGGCATGCTGCCGGGGCCCGGTGACGACCAGCCAGCCGGAGCGGAAGCCCGCCACGCGGTACGCCTTGGACAGTCCGCTGAAGGTCAGGCACAGCACGTCGGGGGCGAGCTGCGCCGCCGAGTGGTGCACGGAGTCGTCGTAGAGGATCTTGTCGTAGACCTCGTCGGCGAAGACGACCAGGTGGTGGCGGCGCGCCAGGTCGAGCATCCCTTCGAGCAGTGCGCGGGGGTAGACCGCTCCCGTCGGGTTGTTGGGGTTGATGATGACGAGTGCCCGCGTACGGCTGGTGATCTTGGAAGCGATGTCGTCGAGGTCGGGGAACCAGTCCGCCTGCTCGTCGCAGAGGTAGTGCACCGCCTTGCCGCCGGCCAGGTTCGTCACGGCCGTCCACAGCGGGAAGTCGGGGGCCGGGATCAGCACCTCGTCACCGTCGTCCACGAGGGCCTGGACGGCCATCTGCACCAGCTCCGACACCCCGTTGCCGAGGAAGACGTCGTCCACGCCGACGTCGGCGAGCCCGCGCTCCTGGTAGTGCTGGGCCACCGCCCGGCGGGCCGACAGGATGCCGCGCGAGTCGCTGTAGCCGTGCGACGCGGGGAGCGTGCGGATGATGTCCTGCAGGATCTCCTCGGGCGCCTCGAACCCGAACAGCGCCGGATTGCCCGTGTTGAGCCGCAGGACGCTGTGCCCCGCCTCCTCCAGCGCGTTGGCGTGCTCGATCACCGGCCCCCGGATCTCGTAACAGACGTCGGCCAGCTTGCCCGACTGCTTGTACTCCATGCGACGGCCTCCCGATCCGGTCCCGCGGTCCTGCCCGGTGCGCTGCTCTCCTTGGTTTTACCAAGTACGCGCTTGGAAAGTCCAACTCCTTGTCTACACTGGGGATCATGCCGCGCCGAAGTTACGACCAGTACTGCTCCGTCGCCCGGGCCCTGGACACCGTCGGGGAGCGCTGGACGCTCCTGATCGTCCGGGAGCTGCTGGCGGGCCCCCGCCGGTACACCGACCTGCACGCCGACCTGCCCGGTGTCAGCACCGACGTCCTCGCCTCCCGGCTCAAGGAGATGGAGCGCGACGGCCTGGTCACCCGGCGCCGCCTCGCGCCGCCCGGCGCCGCGTACGTCTACGAACTCACCCCGCGCGGCCGAGAACTGCTCGGCGTACTCGGTGCCCTCGCCGAATGGGGCGCGCCGGAGCTGCGGGACCCCCGGCCCACCGACGCCGTCCGCGCGCACTGGGCCGCCGTGCCCCTCATGCGGCACCTCGCCGCGCTCCCCGGGGTCCCCGCGGGGGTCGTGGAGGTCCGTCTCGACGAGGGCGCCTTCCACATCGAACTCGGCGGCGGGACCCCCTCGTACGCCGACGGCCCCGCCAAGCGCCCCGACGCGGTCGTGGCACTGCCTCCGGCAGCCGTCCGCGGCCTCGCCGGCGCCCTGCGGGACGGGGGCGCCGAGATCACCGGCGACGGCCCCCTCGCGGACGCCCTGCGCGGCGCATGAACCGGGGTACGGTGCCGGGCGTGGAGCGTCGCCGCGTGGAACTCGGCCGGGTCCAGGAGACCCTGCTCATACCGCTGCGGGCGCGTGCGGCCGAGACGCACCGCCGGCGTCCGCTGACCCGCGACCCCCGGTCGGTGGAGGTGGCAGAGGCCCTCGACCGCGACCTCACGCGCGTCGGCGGCCGGCTGAGGCTGCTCGGACCCGTGTTCCGCGGCGTCGTACTCGACGACTGGGTACGGGAGTTCCTGGAGGAGCACCCGTCGGGCACCGTCGTCGAGATCGGCGTCGGCCTCAACACCCGTTACGAGCGGCTCGACAACGGCGCCGCCACCTGGGTCGAGATCGACCTGCCGGACGTCATCGCGCTGCGCCGCGAGCTCTTCGCGGAACACGACCGCCGCCGCATGGCCGCGGGCTCCGCGGCCGAACCGGACTGGGCGGCGGCCGTCGCGGCCGCCCCCGGCCCGTACCTCTTCGTCTCCGAGGCCGTGCTCATCTACCTCACCGAGGACGGCGCCCGCTCCGCCGTCGACGTCATCCGCGACCGGTTCCCCGGCTCGGTCCTCCTGATGGACACCGTCTGTTCCGCGGAGGCCCGCCGCCGGCGCGCCGTCAACGTCGGCTGGAGCTGCGACGACCCGGGTGAACTGGCCGCCTGGGGGCTGCGGCTGCGCGACTCCCGCACCCTGTGGGACCTCCCGCCGCAGGCCCGCGCACGGCTCACCCCGGGGCGCCGCCTGCTGAGCGGGCTGCTCGACCGCGCCTCGCGCGGCGGGGGCTCGCGGCTGAGTTGCTTCGACGTCGACGGGCTGTAGGCCTGCTCGGGCGGTGGCTGTGCCGGCGTGGGCAGTTCGGCTGTCCCTCCGTCCGGCGCCCTTCGGGCGCAAAGCGGCTGGCTGCGGAGGGAAGGGTGGGGGCGGGCCCTCGCGGCGGTGTGCGGGCCGGTGGTCGGCGGGGGGTTCAGGCTCCGGAGCGGTTTGCCTTTGCAGGTGGCGGGGGCTCGTGGCCGTCCGCGCGTACAGATGGTCCCTTCCACGCCCATTCCCGGTGGTGGGCGCGCCCGCCGTGACCTGCGTCTGCGGCTATTCGGGGTGCTGTCTAGCGGTCCACGGGAGATCGGGCTCGCTTTCGCCGACTATGTCGGCGGAGCAGGGCCCGAGCGGGTCACGGCGGGCGCGCCACCCACGAACGGTTAGCGTGGCAACCGGCCGTCTGTACCCGCGGAGGGCGATGAGAGGGAACCGTACGAGCAACCGGCCCTGCTCCAGCGCCTGAACCCCCGCCACCAACCGAGCCGCACCGCGTCGAGGGGAGCCGCCCCACCCTCCCCTCCGCAGCCCGCGTCTGTGCGCCCGAAGGGCGCGAGACGAACCCGCACCCACCGGTACCACCACAGGCCCCGCGTCCTCGGCGCCCCTCTAGGGCACCGGCGGTACGGGGCCCCAGACCGGCGGCACGGCCGGGCCGCGCCCGCTGCGGCGGGCGGCCCGCGCCACGATGCCCAGCACCAGGCCGGTGACGGCCGACGCGAAGCCGAAGAGCGCCGCCAGGGCCAGCAGCAGGGGCCCGGTACGGTCCTCCAGCACGCGGGCCCGGACGCCCGCGGCGGGGAGTGTGCCCGACTGCTCCCGGACGAAGTAGCGGGAGTCCATGGAGTCCGCGCGGTGGTCGCCCAGCAGGAACAGCCGCCCCTCGGGCACCGTGATGTCGAACGCGGGCGCCCCGCCGGACGGATCCCCGTCCTTCACGTACGGCTCGGACAGCTCCTCGCCGTTCACCGTCACCGGTCCGCCGCGCCGCTCCGCGACCCGGTCGCCGCCCTTGCCGATCACGCGCTCGAGCACCGGCCCGCCCTGGTAGCGGCTCTGCCCGTCGATCAGCACCACGTCGCCGCGGCGTACCTCGTCCGCCCCGATCCGCTCGAACAGGAGCCGCTCACCGGGGGAGTAGGCGGGCTCCATGGCCGCGCTCGAGACCGTGCCCGTCGTGTAGCCCGTCCGGGACGTCACCACCGCACCGGCCACGAGCACCAGCCCCACCGGTCCGAGCACCCACGCCGCGATGCGCCGCCGTCTTCCCGCGTCCGTCATGGCCCCTCCCGAGAGTCCGTGTACGACGACGGTAGGACACCGCCCTCCCGCCGGAACCATGGCCCCCCGGGCACCGCCCCGGTACCGTCGACGGGGAGCACCGGGGGGTGGGGGATGTCCGCTACGCACGTCCGCGCGCAGGTGGCGCCCTTCGCCACCGCGCCGGTGCTCGGGGTCGCGGCCGCGGTCGCCGCCGTACTGACGGCGCTGTCCGGCCGCTACGGCTTCCACCGCGACGAGTTGTACTTCCTCGTCGCCGGCGACCACCCCGCCTGGGGCTACGTCGACCAGCCCCCACTGACCCCGCTCGCGGCCCGCCTGTCCACCGCGGTCTTCGGCGACACGCCCACCGGGCTGCGGGTGGTGGCCAACCTCGCCTGCGCCGCGACCGTCGTGACCGTCGCCTCCGTCGCCCGGGAACTGGGCGGAGGGCGGGCGGCGCAGGTGCTCGCGGCGGCGTGCACGGCGGTCTCCGGATTCGTCCTCGCGGTCGGTCACCTGGTCTCCACCGCCACCTTCGACGTGCTCGCGTGGGTGGTCGTCTGCCGGCTCCTGCTCAGGCTGCTGCGCACCGGCGACCGCCGCCTGTGGCTCGCGGTGGGCGCGGCCCTCGGCGTCGGCATGCAGAACAAGTACCTGGTCGCCCTGCTCGCCCTCGCCCTGCTCGCGGCGCTGCTCGCCACCGGCCCCCGGCACGCGCTGCGCGGCTGGTGGCCGCTGGCCGGAGCCGCCGTCGCGCTCGCGGTGGCCCTGCCCAGCCTGTGGTGGCAGGCGGCGCACGGCTGGCCCCAGCTGACCGTGGCGGGCGGCATCAGCGCGGACGACGGCGCCGAGAACCGCGTGATGTTCGTGCCCCAGCAGATCGTCTTCCTCTCACCGGTGTTCGTCCCCGTGTGGATCGCGGGCGGGCTGCGGCTGTGGCGCGATCCCGCGCTGCGGTGGGCGCGCGCGTTCGTCCCGGCCTACCTCCTGCTCGCCGTCGTGGTCGTCGTCTCGGGCGGCAAGCCGTACTACTGCCTGCCGTTGCTGCTGGTGCTGCTCGCCGCGGGCTGCGTCACTTCCGTCTCCCGGCCGCGCGCCATGTGGCCGGCCGTCGCGGTGACGGCGGTCATCAGCGCCCTGATCTCGCTGCCGGTGCTCCCGCCGGGCGCGGTGGGGGCGGTGAACGGCGTCAACAAGGAGCAGGGCGAGCAGATCGGCTGGCCGCAGCTCGCCGACGCCGTCGCCGACGCCTGGTCCGGTGTCCCCGCCGCCGACCGGCCCCGCGCGGTCGTGTTCGCCCAGAACTACGGCGAGGCCGGCGCCCTGGCCCACTACGGTCCCGCCCGCGGCCTGCCCGCCCCCTACTCCGCCCACATGAGCTTCGCCGACTGGGGCCCGCCGCCCGACTCCGCGACGGGTCCCGTGCTGCTGGTCCGCCAGAGGGAGGCCGACGGCCTCGAACGGTACTTCGCCGACTGCCGCCAGGTCGGCAGCGTCGACAACGGCCACGACGTCGGCAACGAGGAGCAACTCGCCGCGATCGTCCTGTGCGCCGCCCCGAACGCGCCCTGGTCACAGCTGTGGTCATGGTTGCGCCACTACTACTAGGCCGTGTCGTCACATGAGCTCCCCCAGCTTGTGCTGGGAGGTGCCCCCACCGCCCGGAGGGCGGGCTCGGCGGTTCCCGCAGCTTGCGCTGGGAGGTGCCCCCAGTGCGGCATCGCAAGGCGGAGAGTCGTCCTTGTAGTGGGCTACTCGGACGATTCGACAACTCCCCCTGGCCGAAGGGGGGGGGAGTGCCGTGCCTGGGGGCACCTCCCAGCGAAGCTGGGGGAGCGCCGCGGGGTGGGGGCACCCCCGGCCGAAGGCTGGGGGAGGGCGTTTGACGACACGGCCCAGGCCCGTGGTACCCGCGGCGCCCGCCGACGGCCGCGACACGGGGAAATGACTCGCGGGGGCCGGTCACGGCGCGTTACGGTGAACGGACTCGACGACCACGCTCCCCGGAAGGACGCCGCAGAACGGGAGCGGCCCGCACGGCAGGTGCGTGGTGAGGGAGGGGCGGCACCACATGTCCCTGCCCTTCCGGAGGAGTTCCCCATGAAGATCGGTCTCGGCCTTCCCGTCGACGACCCCGCCGTGCTGACGACCTGGGCCCGCCGCGCCGACGACGGCCCCTTCAGCAGCCTCGGCCTGCTCGACCGCCTCGTGTACGGCAACCCCGAACCGCTGGTCACCCTCGCCGTGCTCGCCGGGGCGACCCGCAGGATCCGGCTGCAGACCGAGGTCCTCATCTCCCCGTTCCGCGACGCCGCCGTCCTGGCCAAGCAGGCGGCGACGCTGGACCGCCTCTCCGGCGGCCGCTTCACCCTCGGCATCGGAGTGGGCGCGCGCGAGGACGACTTCCGCGCCGCGGGAGCCGACTTCCGCCGCCGCGGCCACCTGCTCGACGAGCAGATGGCGGTGCTGCGCCGCCTGTGGGCGGGCGACCCGTACGGCGAGGGGGCCGGGCCGATCGGCCCCGCCCCGGTGACCCCGGGCGGGCCCGAGGTGCTCTTCGGCGGCTTCGTCCCGGCGGCGCTCGACCGGGTCGGCCGCCACGGCGACGGCTTCCTCGGCGCCGGGATGCCGCCCAAGGCGATGGACCGTCTCTTCCGTGAGGCGGAACGGAGCTGGGACCGGCACGCGCGGCCCGGTCGGCCCCGGCTCGTCGCCCAGGCCAACGTCGCGCTCGGACCGGACGAGGTGGTCGCCGCGGCCCGCGCCAACATCCGTGCCTACTACGCCTTCAGCGGGTTCGCCGACCGTGTCGCGGAGGGCCTCCTGACCACCCCGGAGCAGATCCGGGACGCGGTCGCCGGGTACGGCGGCACCGGAGCCGACGAAGTGGTGCTGTACTGCTGGGCGTCGGACCCCGGCCAGGTGGAGCGCCTGGCGGACGTCGTGTCCTGAGGGCCCCGCCCCCCGGCCCGCGCCCCGCCCCGCCCCGCCTCAGGCCAGGGCCAGCGACAGACGCGGCAGCAGCGCCTCGTCGAAGCGCCGCAGCAGCAGCCGGGCGACCTCCGGGGCGTCGCCGAGGACGTCGGCGAGGATGTCCGCCCCGGAGGCCAGGGCGCCGCGGGCGATGCGGTCGGGCAGGAAGCCCGGCGCGATGACGTACGGCGCGACGGCGACGTGCCGTACGCCGTCGGCGCGCAGCGCGCGCACCGCCTCGTCCGTGGTGGGAAGGGATGCGGAGGCGAACGCAGGCCGCACGGCGCACCAACCGGTACGCCGCCACTCCCGCGCGATTTCTGCGATCACTGCGATCGCCTCCGGGTCGGAGGAGCCCGCCGAGGCCAGGACGATCCCGGTCGAGGGGCGGTCGCCGGGGCCGAGCCCGGCTTCGCGCAGCCGCCGCTCCAGCGCGGCCTGCAGCAGCGGTGAGGGGCCGAGCACGTCGGCCCGGCGTACACGCATCCGGGCGTGGCGCGCCGCGGACTCGCCCAGCACCGCGGGGATGTCCGCCTTGGCGTGGAAGGCGCGGGTCAGCAGCAGCGGCAGCGCCACCACGTCGCACACGCCCTCCGCGGCCAGCCGGTCCACGACCTGCGGCACGTTCGGCGCGCAGTGGTCGAGGAACGCCGTCTCCACCCGCAGCCCGGGACGGGCCGCCCGGACCCGCTCGGTCAGGGCGTGGACGGTCGCGGCGTGCCGCGGGTCGCGGCTGCCGTGGGCGATGACGAGGAGGACGTGCCGGGCGGTCACGGTCAGCCCCGTGCCAGCAGGCCGCGGCTGCGCAGCACCGTACGCTCCAGCGGCGCGAACACCAGCAGCTCGATGCCGATGCCGACGACCAGGATCAGCAGGATCGCCGCCAGCACGCTCGGCATGTCGGACAGTTCACGGCCCTGCTCCAGCAACTGGCCCAGGCCCACGCCGAGGTCGGGGGAGGTGGCGATGAGCTCGGCGGCCATCAGGGAGCGCCAGGAGAAGGCCCAGCCCTGCTTGAGGCCGGCGAGGTACCCCGGCAGGGCGGCCGGCAGCAGCACGTGCCGCACCGCGTGGATTCCGGTGGCGCCGATCGTACGGCCGGCCCGCAGGAACAGCGGCGGGATCTGGTCGACGCCCGCGACCAGGCCGTTGGCGATCGAGGGCACCGCGCCGAGCAGCACCACGCAGTAGATGGTGGCGTCCGACAGCCCGAACCAGATGATCGACGCGGGCACCCACGCCACCGACGGCAGCGACTGCAGGCCCGACAGGATCGGGCCGATCGCGGCCCGCACCACCCGGACCCGCGCCACGAGCAGGCCGAGCGGCGTGCCGATCGCGACGGAGGCCACGAAGCCCAGCGCGCCGCGCGACAGGCTGGTCCAGACGTAGCCGAGGAGCGTGCCGTCGAACCACTTGTCCCGCAGGGCGCGCCCGACCTCCGCCGGACTGGGCAGCTGGTAGTGCGGTTTGAGCTCGAAGTGGTACGCGAGCTGCCACACCACCAGCACCAGGGCGATGGCGACGAGCGGGGGAACGGCCTTCTGCAGCAGCACGCGGGCCAGCGGCACGCGTGCGGCGGAGCGCGTCTCCAGGGCGTCGAGCCCGGCCTCGAGTCCCGCCAGGTCGCCGGTGTGCGTGGTGTGCGCCTTCGTCTCAGTGCTGGCCATGTCGGCGGATCTCCCCCCGGAGCTGTTCGGTGATCTCCACCGAGAGCTCGGCGACGGCCGAGTCCTCGATGCGGCGCGGCTGCGGGATGTCGACCGTCCACTCCCGGGCGATCCGTCCCGGCCGCGAGGAGAGCAGCACGACCCGCTGCGCGAGCCGCACCGCCTCGCGGACGTTGTGGGTCACGAAGAGCACCGACAGCCGGGTCTCGGCCCAGATGCGGGTGAGTTCCTCGTGCAGGACGTCGCGGGTGATGGCGTCGAGCGCCGCGAACGGCTCGTCCATCAGCAGCAGCTGGCTGTCCTGGGCCAGCGCCCGGGCCAGCGCGACGCGCTGCCGCATGCCGCCGGACAGCTCGTGCACCCGCTTGCCGTACGAGCCCTTCAGCCGGACGAGGTCCAGCAGCCGCTCGGCCTCCGGGCGCCGCTCGGCGCGCGGCACGCCGCGCATACGCAGGGCGAGTTCGATGTTCCGGCCCGCGGTGAGCCACGGGAACAGGGCGTGCTCCTGGAACATCAGGGCCGGGCGGCCGCCGGGGGTCTCGATGCCCCCGGCGGTCGGCCGGTCGAGTCCCGCGACCAGGTTGAGCAGCGTGGACTTGCCGCAGCCCGAGGCCCCCAGGAGGCAGACGAACTCGCCGGGGGCGACGTCGATGCTGATGTCGTCCAGCACGTGCGTCTCCGCGCCGGGACGGCCGAAGGACTTCGAGACGTGCTCGAGCCGTGCGGCGTACGGCGCCGCGTCGACCGTCACAGCGGGCTGCTTGGTGAGTGCGGTGGCCATGGCGTCACCTCCTGAGGGCTGGGCTGCGGTCTTCGTCGGGTGCTGCCGGGCGTCAGCCGCCGAGACCGGCGTCGTCGATCTCGGTCTTGCCCTCGGCCTTGAGGATCTTGTTGAGGATCGTCAGGTCGTAGATGCCCTTGAGGGAGGGCTTCTCCAGCAGGCCGGCGGTGACGGCGTGGTCGGCCTCGGTCTGCAGGGTGGACGCCAGCGGGTCGTCGATCACCTGGATGCTCTGCCACGCCGGGTCGATGACGTCGGCGGGCAGCGGCTTGCCGGAGAGCTTCTCCAGCTGGGCGTTGGCGTCGGCCTTCGCCTTGTCCGGGTTGGCGTTGATCCAGGCGTTGGTCTTCACCGAGCCGCGCAGGACGGCCTCGACGACGTCCGGGTGCTCCTTGAGGAACTTCTGGGAGACGATCACGTTCGTGATGACGAACTTCTTGTCCGGCCACAGGTCCCGCTCGTCCAGGAGCACCTTCGCGCCCTCGGCGACCAGCTTGGACGCGGTGGGCTCGGGCACCCACGCGCCGTCGATCGACCCGGTCTTGTAGGCGTCGGGCGTCACCTTGTTGTCCGTGCGGACCACCGAGACGTCGCCCTTGCCACTGGTGGCGTCGACCTTCCAGCCCTGCTCGGAGATCCAGTTGAGGAACGCCACGTCCTGGGTGTTGCCGAGCTGGGGGGTGGCGATCTTCTTGCCCTTGATGTCCTTCAGAGTCTTGATCTTGTCCGGGTTGACGACGAGCTTGACGCCGCCGGAGGCCGAGCCGGAGATGATCTTCAGACTCTCGCCGCCGGACTTGGCCCAGCCGTTGACCGACGGGGAGGGGCCGATCCAGCCGATGTCGATGGAACCGGCGTTGAGGGCCTCGATCTCGGCGGGGCCGGCGTTGAAGACCGACTCCTTGATGGTGGTGCCGGAGCCGAGTTCGTCGGCGAAGAAGCCCTCCTTGAGGCCCACCAGCGGAGTGGCGTGGGTGAGGTTCGCGAAGTAGCCGATCTTCACCGTCGAGGCGGACAGCTTCTTGCTGGTGCCGCTGCTCGCGGCCGCGTTGGTGGTGTCGTCCTTCTTCTCGGAGCCGTAGCCGCAGGCGGCCAGCGCCAGCAGCGGCAGAAGGGCGGCGCCCGCCATGAGGCGGCGGCGGGCGGACGTTCTCGGGGCGGTGGTGCGATCGGCAGTCACGGGAGGCGTTCCTCTCGATGGCCCCGGCTCGCGCCCTCTAGGGCGCGCCGGGGTGGTGGCTGTCTGGTTCTCGGTGGTGCGGTGCCGCCTGCGCGGCGCGGGTGCGGTGCTCGGCCGGGGTCAGCGCGCACATCGCGTGACACCGCCCGTGCCGCTGCCCAGACAGCCGCTGCCGACGCGGCCGCCCTCCTTGGCGAATCCCGAGAAGGCGTCGTCGAACGCCATCAGAAGTCCCACCCCTCGTCCTCTCCGGCCGCGTCCGCGGCGGCCGTGGTGGTGCGGGCGGCGAAGGCCTCGCCCGCCATGCCGGCGGTCAGCGTGGTGCCGTCCGCCGGGTCGATCAGCAGGAAGGAGCCGGTGAGCCGCGAGTCGGCGTACGCGTCCAGCGGCAGCGGCTCCGAGGTGCGCAGCACCACCGTGCCGATGTCGTTGACGCCGAACTCGCCCGGATCGTCCTGGTGCTCCAGCCCCCGGGTCAGGTCGATCCGGTACGGAAGCCGCCGCACGATCGCCTTGACGGTGCGCGTGCCGTGCTTCAGCAGCACGCGTACGCCGACCGCCAGCGGCCGCTCGTGCAGATGGCACACGGTCGCCTCGACGTCCCGGGTGGTCGCCGGGGCGGTGCCGGAGGGCGCGATCAGGTCGCCGCGCGAGATGTCGAGATCATCGCTGAGCAGCAGCGTCACCGACTGCGGCGCCCACGCCACGTCGACCGGCGTGCCGAGTACGTCGATGCCGCTGATCGTGCTCGTCAGCCCGGACGGCAGCACCGTCACCGGGTCGCCGACCCGCAGCACGCCCGAGGCGATCTGCCCCGCGTAGCCGCGGTAGTCCGGGTGCTCGGCGGTCTGCGGGCGGATGACGTACTGCACGGGGAAGCGCGCGGGGTGCGCGCCGGGGTCGCTGCCGACGGGGACGGTCTCCAGGTGCTCCAGGATCGTCGGGCCGCCGTACCAGTCCATGTTCGCCGACGGGGTCACGACGTTGTCGCCGGCCAGCGCCGAGATGGGGATCGCGGTGATCTCGGGGACGCCGATCGAGGCCGCGTAGGCGGTGAACTCCTCGGCGATGGCCGCGAAGACCGGCTCCGACCAGTCGACCAGGTCCATCTTGTTGACCGCGAGCACCACGTGCGGCACCCGCAGCAGCGCGGCCACCGCCGCGTGCCGGCGGGTCTGCTCCACCACGCCGTTGCGGGCGTCGACCAGAACCACGGTCAGCTCGGCGGTCGAGGCGCCGGTCACCATGTTCCGCGTGTACTGCACGTGCCCCGGGGTGTCCGCCAGGATGAACCGCCGCCGCGGTGTGGCGAAGTAGCGGTACGCCACGTCGATGGTGATGCCCTGCTCGCGCTCGGCGCGCAGGCCGTCGGTGAGCAGCGCCAGGTCCGGCGCGTCCTGCCCGCGGCGCGCGGAGGCCAGTTCGACGGCCTCCAACTGGTCGGCGAGCACCGACTTGGAGTCGTGCAGCAGCCGCCCCACCAGCGTGGACTTGCCGTCGTCGACGGAGCCCGCGGTGGCGAAGCGCAGCAGGGAGGTGGCCGAGAGCTGCTCGGCGGCGGTGGTACCGGTGGTCATGGCTAGAAGTACCCCTCGCGCTTGCGGTCTTCCATCGCGGCCTCGGAGAGCTTGTCGTCTGCCCGGGTGGCGCCCCGTTCGGTGAGCCGGGACGCGGCGATCTCGGCGATGACGGCGTCGATGCCGGCGGCGTCGGAGTCCACCGCGCCGGTGCAGGACATGTCGCCCACCGTGCGGTAGCGGACCAGCCGGGTCTCCACCGTCTCGCCGTCCTTCGGGCCGCCCCAGTCGCCCGCGGTCAGCCACATGCCGCCGCGCCGGAACACCTCGCGCTCGTGGGCGTAGTAGATCTCCGGCAGTTCGATCCCCTCACGGGCGATGTACTGCCACACGTCCAGCTCGGTCCAGTTGGACAGCGGGAAGACGCGCACGTGCTCGCCGGGGGCGTGCCGGCCGTTGTAGAGCTGCCACAGCTCGGGGCGCTGACGGCGCGGGTCCCACTGCGAGAACTCGTCGCGCAGCGAGAACACCCGCTCCTTGGCGCGGGCCTTCTCCTCGTCACGGCGGCCGCCGCCGAAGACCGCGTCGAAGCGCTGCTCCTGGATGGCCTCGGTCAGCGGCACCGTCTGCAGCGGGTTGCGGGTGCCGTCGGGGCGCTCGCGCAGCCGGCCGTCGTCGATGTAGTCCTGGACCGAGGCGACGTGCAGCCGCAGGGAGTGCTCCGCCACGGTGCGGTCCCGGTACTCCAGCACCTCGGGGAAGTTGTGGCCCGTGTCGACGTGCAGCAGAGAGAAGGGGACCGCCGCGGGGGCGAAGGCCTTCAGCGCCAGGTGGAGCATGACGATGGAGTCCTTGCCGCCGGAGAAGAGGATCACCGGCCGCTCGAACTCGCCCGCCACCTCCCGGAAGATGTGCACCGCCTCCGACTCCAGCGCGTCCAGGTGCGACAGCGCGAAGGGACTGCCGGTGCTCTCGTCGACCGCGACTACCGTGGTCACGCCAGTCCCCTCTCCACCAGCAGCGCCGTCAGCAGCGCCGCCGAGTCCTCGACGGTGTGGTCCTGGGTCTCGATCCGCAGATCGGGGATCTCGGGTGCCTCGTACGGGTCGTCGACACCGGTCAGCCCGGATATCTCGCCCGCGGCCTGCTTGGCGTACAGGCCCTTCACGTCGCGGACGGAGCAGACCTCCACCGGCGTGGCGACGTGCACCTCCAGGTATGTCGTGCCCCGCGCCTCGTGGCGCTTGCGGACGGCCTCCCGGCTGTCGGCGTACGGCGCGATGACCGGGACCAGCACCTTGACCCCGTTGGAAGCGAGGAGTTCGGCGACGAAACCGATCCGCTGCACATTGGTGTGCCGGTCCTCGCGGTCGAAGCCGAGGCCCGCGGAGAGGAACTCGCGGATCTCGTCGCCGTCCAGGACCTCCACACGGTGCCCGTCGCCGCGCAGCCCGGCGGCCAGCGCCTGGGCGATCGTGGTCTTGCCCGCGCTCGGCAGACCCGTGAGCCACACCGTGGCCCCTGTGCCCGTCACGCCCATCCGCCCCTCCAGGGAGTTCCGTTCCGTCGTCATCAGCCGTGCAGCCCGCACTCGGTCTTGGCCCGTCCCGCCCAGCGGCCGGCCCGGGCGTCCTCGCCCTCCTGCACCCGGCGGGTGCAGGGGGCGCAGCCGACCGAGGCGTAGCCGTCCATCAGCAGGGGGTTGGTCAGCACACCGTGCTCGGCGACGTAGGCGTGCACGTCCTCCTGCGTCCAGCGGGCGATGGGGGAGACCTTCACCTTCCCGCGCCGGGCGTCCCAGCCGACGACCGGGGTGTTCGCCCGGGTGGGGGACTCGTCGCGGCGCAGGCCGGTCGCCCAGGCGTCGTAGCCGGTCAGTCCCTCCTCCAGCGGCTTGACCTTGCGCAGCGCGCAGCACAGGTCGGGGTCGCGGTCGTGGAGCTTCGGCCCGTGCTCGGCGTCCTGCTCGGCCACGGTCTGACGGGGCGTCAGTGTGATGACCCGCACGTCCATGACGGCGGCGACCGCGTCACGGGTGCCGACGGTCTCCGGGAAGTGGTAGCCGGTGTCGAGGAAGACGACGTCGACGCCCGGGGCGACGCGCGAGGCCAGATGGGCCACGACCGCGTCCTCCATCGAGGACGTGACGCAGAACCGGGACCCGAAGGTGCCGGTGGCCCAGCGCAGGATCTCGGGCGCCGGGGCGTCCTCCAGGTCACGGCCCGCCTGCTCGGCCAGCGCCCGCAGTTCGTCCGCGGTGTGCCGCTGCGCGGTGGTCACGAAGGGCCTCCCTCGCCGGTCTCGGTCCGCAGCCCCCGGGCCAGCAGGCCCAGGAACTTCAGCTGGAACGCGCGGTTGCACGACCGGCACTCCCAGGCGCCGTGCCCCTGCTCCGCGGGGTGCAGGTCCTCGTCCCCGCAGTAGGGGCAGTGGAAGGGGGCGGCACGCTCGCTCACGACAGTGCCTCCTCGCTCGCCCGCGTCACCCACTGCGCGAAGCGCTCGCCGTCCGTGCGCTCGGCCTGGAAGCGCCTCAGGACACGCTCGACGTAGTCGGGCAGCTCGTCCGCGGTGACCTTCAGGCCGCGGACCTTGCGGCCGAACCCGGCCTCCAGGCCCAGCGCGCCGCCCAGGTGCACCTGGTAGCCCTCCACCTGGCGGCCGTCGTCGTCCAGCACCAGCTGGCCCTTGAGGCCGATGTCGGCGACCTGGATCCGGGCGCAGGCGTTGGGGCAGCCGTTGACGTTGATCGTGATCGGCTCGTCGAACTCCGGGAGCCGGCGCTCGAGTTCGTCGATCAGCGAGGAGCCGCGCGCCTTGGTCTCGACGATGGCCAGCTTGCAGAACTCGATGCCGGTGCAGGCCATCGTGCCGCGCCGGAAGGGGGAGGGCTGCACCTGCAGGTCCAGCGACTCCAGGCCCGCGACGAGCGAGTCGACCCGGTCCCGCTCCACGTCCAGCACGATCATCTTCTGTTCGACGGTGGTCCGCAGCCGGCCGGATCCGTGCGCCTCCGCCAGCTCCGCGATCTTGCTGAGCGTGGTGCCGTCGACCCGGCCGACGCGCGGCGCGAAGCCGACGTAGTAACGGCCGTCCTTCTGGCGGTGCACTCCCACGTGGTCCCGCCACTGCTGGACCGGCTGGTCGGGGGCGGGGCCGTCGGCCAGCGCGCGCCCCAGGTACTCGTCCTCCAGCACCCGGCGGAACTTCTCCACACCCCAGTCGGCGACCAGGAACTTCAGCCGGGCGCGGTTGCGCAGCCGCCGGTAGCCGTAGTCGCGGAAGATCGAGATGACGCCCTCGAAGACGTCGGGGACCTCCTCCAGCGGCACCCACGCGCCCAGCCGGACACCGATCTTGGGGTTCGTGGACAGGCCGCCGCCGACCCACACGTCGAAGCCCGGGCCGTGCTCGGGGTGGCGGACGCCGACGAAGGCGACGTCGTTGATCTCGTGGGCCACGTCCAGCAGCGGCGAGCCGGAGATCGCCGACTTGAACTTGCGGGGGAGGTTGGAGAACTCCTTGTTGCCGACGATGCGGCGGTGGGCCTCGTCCACGGCCCAGGTGCCGTCGACGATCTCGTCCTCGGCGATCCCCGCGACGGGCGAGCCGAGGATGACACGGGGGGTGTCGCCGCACGCCTCGGTGGTGGACAGGCCCACGGCCTCCAGCCGCTGCCAGATCTCGGCGACGTCCTCGATGCGGATCCAGTGCAGCTGGATGTTCTGCCGGTCGGTGATGTCGGCGGTGCCCCGGGCGAACTCCTGGGAGACCTCGCCGATGACGCGCAGCTGCTCGGTGGTGAGCCGGCCGCCGTCGACGCGCACCCGGAGCATGAAGAACTTGTCGTCCAGCTCCTCCGGCTCCAGGATCGCGGTCTTGCCGCCGTCGATCCCGGGCTTGCGCTGGGTGTACAGGCCCCACCAGCGCATGCGGCCGCGCAGGTCGGCGCCGTCGATCGCGTCGAAGCCGCGGTCCCGGTAGATCGTCTCAATGCGTGTCCGCACATTGAGACCGTCGTCGTCCCGCTTGAACTGCTCGTTGGCGTTGAGCGGCGTCATGTGGCCGACCGCCCACTGGCCCTCGCCGCGGTGGCGGCTGACCTTGCGGCGCGGCGCGGCGGCGTTCGGCTGGTCAGGCGTGGAAGCCATGGCGATGCAGTCCTTCTGGCAGGCTGGAAAGAGTCGGTCGTAGCGCAAATAGTCCCCGTGGCCTGCGGATACGCCGGAACGCTGCGGGCAGCGCACGGCGTGGGCGCGTCATTGCGCCCGCGAGACCTGGGGACGGCCGGATCAGTCCTGGACGGGACGGCGGCGAGTGCTCAGCACGCCTGACAGATGGCGCTGGACATGCGTCCGAGATCGACGTGCAGCCGACCTACCAAGGCGATTCCAGTGCGAGACATGTCGAAAGCGTGTCACGCGAATCTCGGGCCAGTCCACCGTTATCCATATGATGGACATCTACATCCCGCATGGTGAGACGTCCGTTGTGGCCGTCACCTGACAGGACTCGCCGGGCGCAGGAAATCGGCCGCGATGGCCCGGAATCCACCGTGCCCACGGGTCCCCACGTGCCGCAGCTTGTGGCCCGCGAGCGCCGAACCCAGCCGTACCCCCGCACCGAGCAGCGCGCGGTCCGCGACCAGCGCCGCCAGCAGACCCGCCGCGAAGACGTCGCCCGCCCCCGTGGCGTCCTCGACCTCCCCGTCGGGCAGCGGACGGTGGGCGTAGCGCTCCACGGTGCCGGGCCGGTGCACCTCCACCCGGTCCGGGTACTTCACCACGGACACGCCCTCCCGCCCCTTCCGCACATGGCCGAGTCGCTCGAACTCCCGCCCGTTGACCAGCAGGAAGTCGCTCATCGCCGCCATGGCCAGTACATCGGAGGTCGGCTCCGCCGACCAGGCGTGCCCGGGGTCGAAGCTGATCAGCGTCCCCGGCGAACGCCGCCGCACCTCCGCCAGCAGCCGGTGCAGCGCCGCCCCGCCGTCCGGATCGAGGAACGAGGTGACGTGGACCGCCCGGGCCGCCGCCAGGTAGCCGGCGATCTCATGGAAGCGCTCCCGCACATGGGCGGCGATCCGCGTGTTCGCCCCGGTGTGGGTCAGCAGCGTGCGTTCCCCTCCGTCGTGCACGGACAGGCAGATCCCGCACAGCCGGTCAGGGTCCGTGGCCACCAGCCGCCGGTCGATGCCGAGCCCGTCGAGTACGGCGAGCGGGCCGGCCGCGCCCAGCGGATCGCGGCCCGCGACGCCCACGTAGCCGAGCCGCAGCCCGCGGCCCAGGCGGCCCAGTGCGTGGAGGGTGTTGAAGGCCGAGCCGCCCGGTTCCGGCGTCAGCGGCACCCCCTCGTCCCGCAGCCACTCCAGGCCGGCGCGGACGGAGGGTTCGTCGACCATGCTCTCGCCGCCGCTCTCCGGCGGCTGCCGCAGCCGCATGTGCGCGCCGAGCCTGGCCAGTACGGGGCTGCCGTTCAGGGCGGACGCCCCTGTGATGAGGTCCAGGTTGAGCGCCCCGACCCCGACCACGTCCATACCCGCCCCTTCCCGCCGGCCGGTCCCTACCGGGCTCCGGGCCAGGGCCCGGTCACGGGCCTCTTCTCCTCTTCCCCCGTCTCGGTGCGGAAGATGCGGAAGCCGCGCTTCTCGTAGTTGGCCAGTGCGTGCGGCCCGTCCAGGCTGCAGGTGTGCACCCACACCCGCTTCGTCGGGGTGCGGTCCGGCAGGCGCTCCGCCAGGTCCCAGGCGCGGGCGATGCCCATGGAGAGCAGGTGCCCGCCGATCCGCCGCCCCCGGAAGGCGGGCAGCAGCCCGAAGTACGCGATCTCGACCTGGCCGTCGTCCTGCGGGTCCAGTTCGATGTAGCCCGCCGGGGTGTCCCGGTCGTACGCCACCCAGGTCTCCACGCCCGGGCGCTCCAGGAAGGCCCGCCACTGCTCGTACGACCACGGCAGGCGGTCCGTCCAGGCGCAGTCCGCGCCCACCGACGTGTAGAGGAAGCGGCTGAACTCCGGGGACGGCACCTCGGCCCGCGCGATGCGGACACCCGACGTCGCGGGGTCCGGCTCCAGGGAGGGCCGCAGATCGGCGTGGGAGGTCTGCTCCAGGGACCACGTGGTCACCGTGACGCTAGTGCTCATGCGCCACATTCTGCGGCCTCGCGCGTCCGGTGGGTCCCCGGCTCGCTGCCGCGGCCCGTCGGGTCCGCCCCCTCACGTCCCGAAGCGCGCCGCGCGCACCGCCGGCGCCGTCGAGTGCGGCAGCAGGTCCGCGGGGTGGGCGGGGCGCACCACCGCGACCTCGACGCCGTCGGCGAAGCGGTAGGGACGGTGGTCGAGCACCCCGGCCAGGGTGCGGCGCAGGCGGGACATCTCGGCGCGCACCGTCACCGTGCGGGACGGGTCGCCGAACAGGTCGCCGGCCAGTTCCGCGGCGCTGCGGCCGTCCCGGTGCAGGGCCAGCACGAAGAGCAGTTCGGCGTGGCGCGGGCTGAGCTCCTGCGACCAGCCGCCGGCCGCACCGGAGACGCTCACCGTCCACGTACGGGGCCGGCCGAGGTCCAGCACGACGTGCCCGGCCCCGGGCGCCACCTCCTCCGGCGGGACGACCCGCACCAGCCAGCCGCCCGGCAGCGGTTCCAGGGTGCAGGTGCCCAGCGCGGGCACCCAGGTGCGCCCGGCGCTCGGCGCGGCGGGCAGCGTGATCCGTTCCACCGGCGGCATCCCGGTCACGGCGGCCGTCCAGCCGTTGGGGTCGACGACCGCCGCCCGGCCCGGCATCCGGGCGAGCAGCGGGGCGGAGACCGAGCGCAGCCGGTCCACGGCCGCCCAGTGCAGGCTGCGCAGTTCGGCCTCGGCGACCTTGGTCACCGCGGTCACCAGCGACAGCACCGCGGGGTGCATGCCGGCCGCGGGCCCGCTGACGTCCACCGCGCCCAGCAGCCGACCGTCGCGCGGGTCTATGAGCGGTGCCGCGGCGCAGGTCCACTGGTGGTGCACCCGTACGAAGTGCTCGGAGGAGTGCACCTGCACCGGCCGCCCCGTGACCAGGGCGGTGCCGATCGCGTTGGTGCCGACGGCCTCCTCCGACCACGAGGCGCCCTCCGAGAAGCCGAGCCGGTCCGCGCTCCTGCGGACGGCCAGACTGCCGTCCCGCCACAGCAACCGCCCCTCGGCGTCCGTGACCACCATGATGTGCCGGGCCTCGTCGGCGACCGAGACCAGGCCGTCGCGCAGCGCGGGCATGACCTCGCCCAGCGGGGTGCGGCGCCTGCGCACCTCGATCTCGTCGGCGGTCAGCATGCCGGCGTGACTGCCGTTGTCGGGGTCGACACCGAGGTCCAGGGCGCGCCGCCAGGAGTCCTGGATGACCGGTCTGGCCTCGGTGCCGCCCGATCCGCCGCCCAGCGCGGCGTCCCGCATGCCGGCCAGCAGCCGTGCGGAACGACGCGGTTCCTGGACGGACTGGACCGACAACGACCGGGCGTCGATCGGAACCTGGCTCATGGTGCTCCCCGCGTCCGTGTGCGCAGCGCTTTGTGCGCCCCGGCAGTGGCCGCGCCGGTTCTCCGCTGCCACACCATGTGCATATGGTGCCGTCGGGCCGGTCCCTCCGGTGGGATATCCGGCCAATACCTTGCAACTGTCTGCAACGGTTGCGAATATGCGCGCATTCGACGGACAGTGACGGCGCATCACGCTACTCGTACGGAACCCTGAATCCGTGCGACGGTGAGGCGAGACCGGGGGTGGTGCCGAGTCGGCGCGGCACCACCCTCAGTGCGGCGCGGCGGCGGAACGTTTCCCCGAGGGTCCCGGTCCTTCCGCCGGGATCACGGGCGGACCGCCGCCGCACCCGCCCCTCACTCCCGCGGCTGTGCCCGCTCCACGATCGCCGCCAGGTCCAGGCCGCGCGGCAGCGTGCCGAAGGTCGCCCCCCAGTCCCCGCCCAGCCGCGAGGCGCAGAAGGCGTCCGAGACCTCCACCGGGGCGAACCGCACCAGCAGCGAGCCCTGCAGCACCAGCGCCATGCGCTCCACCACCCGGCGCGCCCGCGCCTCGACGCCCTCCAGATCCGCCAGTTCCGTCAGCAGCGACGTGATCGCACCGTCCAGCCGGTGGTCCGCGCCGCGCGCCCGGCCGATCTCGCCCAGGAAGGCGTTCAGCGCCCGCGGCTCCCGCTGCAGCACCCGCAGCACGTCCAGGGCCTGCACGTTGCCCGAGCCCTCCCACACCGAGTTCAGCGGCGACTCCCGGAACAGCCGCGGCAGCCCCGACTCCTCCACGTAGCCGTTGCCGCCCAGGCACTCCAGCGCCTCGGCCACCAGCGGCGCGCAGCGCTTGGTGACCCAGTACTTGGAGACCGCCACCGCCAGCCGCCGGAAGTGCCGCTCCTGCTCGTCGTCCGCGTCGTACGCCGCCGCCAGCCGCAGCACGGTCGTGGTCGCCGCCTCCGACTCCAGCGCCAGGTCCGCCAGGACGTTCCGCATCAGCGGCTTGTCGACCAGCGGCCCGCCGAACGCGCTGCGGTGCCCCGCGTGGTGCACCGCCTGCGCCACCGCCTGCCGCATCAGCGCCGCCGAACCGGTCGCGCAGTCCAGCCGGGTGGCCGACACCATCTCGATGATGGTCGCGATCCCGCGCCCCTCCTCGCCGACCCGGCGCGCCCACGTGCCGTCGAACTCCACCTCCGCCGAGGCGTTGGAGCGGTTGCCCAGCTTGTCCTTGAGCCGCTGGATCAGGAAGACGTTGCGCGAGCCGTCCGGCAGCACCCGCGGCAGCAGGAAGCAGGTCAGCCCGCCGGGCGCCTGCGCCAGCACCAGGAAGGCGTCCGACATCGGCGCCGAGCAGAACCACTTGTGGCCGGTGAGCAGGTAGGCGCCCTCCTCCGCCAGCGGCTCCGCGCGCGTGGTGGTGGCCCGCACGTCCGAGCCGCCCTGCTTCTCCGTCATCCCCATCCCGAACAGCGCCCCGGGCTTGTCCCCCGGAGCCACCAGCCGGGGGTCGTACACCCGCGACCCCAGCCGGGGCTCCCACTCCGCGGCCAGGGCCGGGTCCGCCCGCAGCGCCGGCACCGCCGCGTGCGTCATCGACACCGGGCAGCCGTGCCCGGCCTCCGCCTGCGACCACACCAGGAAACCCGCCGCGCGCCGCAGGTGACCGCCGGGGCGCGACCACGCGTCGGTCAGCCCGGACGAGACCGCCCGCCCCAGCAGCCGGTGCCACGCCGGGTGGAACTCCACCTCGTCGATCCGGTGCCCGTACCGGTCGTGGGTGCGCAGCACCGGCGGATGGGTGTCGGCGGCCTCCGCCCACCCCCGCGCCTGCGCCGAACCGGCGACCCGGCCGAGGTCGCCGAGCTCCCGGCCGACCTCCTCCCGGAGCTCGGGCGCGACATGCCGCGCCACCCCCTCCACCAGGGCGGTGTCGGCGGCGTACACGTCATACCCGACCAGGGGCGGAGGCTGGTTGGTCACGGTGTGTGTGGGGGGACTCATGACGGTTACGGTAGGCGCGTGCAGGCAGCAGACGAAACACCCGAGCGGCCCAGGCGAGGCCGTCTCCACCGGGCGCGGGCCCTCTACCGGAACGTGTCCAAGCGCAAGGTGGGCTGGCTGCTGCTCAAGGACACGGTCGACTCCTGCATGGAGTACCGCGTCACCGGACTCGCCGCCGAAGCCGCCTTCTTCGTGCTGCTGTCGCTTCCGCCGCTGCTGCTGAGCCTCGTCGGCGCCATCGGCTACGTCGACGGGATCATCGGCACCGACACGATCGACAACATCCGCCGCAACATCCTCGACGCCGCGGCGACCGTACTGTCCGACAAGGGCGTCGACCAGCTGATGCGGCCGCTGGTCGACGACGTCTTCGGCGGCGGCCGGCCCGACGTGATCTCCATCGGCTTCGTCATCGCCCTGTGGTCCGGATCGCGCGCCCTCAACGTCTTCGTCGACACGATCACGATCATGTACGGGCTGGAGGGCAGGCGCGGCATCGTCAAGACGCGGCTGCTGGCCCTGCTCCTCTACATCGTCGCCCTGGTGATCGGCGCGGTCGTCATGCCGCTGATGGTCGTCGGACCGGACGCGGTGGTGTCGTTCCTGCCGTGGAGCGAGGCCGTGATCCGGATACTGTACTGGCCGGTCGTCCTCCTGCTGTCGATCGCGTTCCTCACCACGCTCTACCACGTGTCCGTGCCGGTGAGATCGCCCTGGTACGAGGACATGCCGGGGGCGGCCGTCGCCCTGCTGATGTGGGTCCTGGGCAGCTTCGTGCTGCGCATCTACCTCACCCAGACCGTCGAGGGCCCGACCATCTACGGCTCGCTGGCCGCGCCCGTCGCCGTGCTGCTGTGGATCTTCGTGTCGGCCTTCGCGGTGCTCGTCGGAGCGGCCGTCAACGCCGCCATCGACCGGGTGTGGCCGTCCATCGAGACCGCGGCCGCCCGCGAGGAGAACGCCCGGGCCAGGGAACGCGCCGCCGCCGACCTCGTCGCCGAGGCCGCCGCCCGCCGCGCCGCGTTCGAGTCCGGCCCGGACGACGAGGTCGGCCCGGAGGACCCGCCTGCCGAATTCCCCGAGCGCTGGGCGGGCTTCCTGCCGCCGGAGGACGTACGGTCCCGGCTGCGCGGCCGCCGCCCCTCGGGCAAGGACGGCGGCAGGCCACCGCGCGGCTGACACGGACCCGGCGCGGTGCCGGCCGGTGTCATGCTGGAGCGGTGTACCGGGAACGGACCTCGACGGTGCCGGGTGCCGTGCTGTGGACGAAGACAGCGGGTGCCGGGGCCGCCCGCGTGCTGCCCGACGGCTGCATCGACCTGATCTGGGGCGAGGACACCGGGCTCTTCGCGGCGGGGCCCGACACCACCGCCCACCTCTCCGGCAGCCCGCCCGGCACGTGTTACGCGGGGCTGCGCTTCGCCCCCGGCGTCGGGCCCGCCGTGTTCGGACTGCCCGCGCACGAACTGCGCGACCGCCGCGTGCCGCTGGACGCACTCTGGCCCGGCGCCGAGGCACGCCGGCTCACCGAGCGTGTGGCCGCGGCCGCCGACCCCGCCGCCGCCCTGGAGTCCCTGGTGCTCGCGCGCGACGTCCGGCACGCGGCGCCCCCGTGGGGCCCGGGGATCGCCGCGAGGCTGGCGGCCGGCGCCCGCGTCGGCAGCGTCGCCGAGGACAGCGGGCTCAGCGAACGCCAGCTCCACCGCCGCTGCCTGGACGCCTTCGGCTACGGCCCCAAGACCCTCGCCCGCATCCTGCGCCTCCAGCGCGCACTGGAGCTGGCCCGGCTCGGCCACGCCTTCGCCGACGTCGCCGTCCGCGCAGGCTACGCCGACCAGGCCCATCTGGCCCGCGACGTCCGCGCCCTCGCCGGCGTCCCGCTCGGCGAACTGCTCTAGGCGTATCCAAGCGGTGGCGGTGGGTGCGCTGTTCGTTCGGCTGTCCCGTCGTCTCGCGCCCTTCGGGCGCAAAGCGTCTGGCTGCGGACGGGAGGGTGGTGCGTGCGGCTGGTCGGTGGTCTACGGGTGGGTTGGTGATGGGGTTCGGGCTCCGGAGCGGGGGCGTTTCCGGTGGTGGGGGTTTCCTTGCCGTCCGCGGGTGCAGATGGTCGCTTCCACGCCTTCGGTGGGTAGTGGGCGCGCCTGCCGTGACCGGCGTCCGCGGGTGCTTCGGGGTGCTGTTGAAGGGGCCGGTGTCGGGGAATCACGCGCAGACGCCGGTCACGGCAGGCGCGCCACGACGAGCGGTGGGCGTGGCAACCGGCCATCCGCACCCGCGGACGGCAACGAGACCCACGTCACCGGACAGGCACCCCGCTCCGGCGCCTGAACCCCGGCCACGTACACACCCGCACACTGCGCACGAGCCCCGGACCGCCACCCTCCCCTCCGCAGCCAGCCGCTGTGCGCCCGAAGGGCGCGAGACGAACCCGCGCCCGACCACCGGCAGTACCTCTTGGTACCCAGCCACAATTACCGGGCTAGGAGAACCTCGCGAAGAGGTCGACCGGGTTCCCGTCCGGGTCCAGGACCACGGCGTACCGCATCCCCCAGGGCGCGTCGAAGGGCTTCAGATGCCCCGCGTACCCGGCCCCGGTCAGCTCGGCGAACGTCGTGTCCACCTCCTCCGGCCCGTCGCAGGTGAAGGCCAGCGCCATCCGGTGACCGCCCTGCGGCGGCGCCCACGAGGAGTCGAAGGAGCGGACCGTCTCCACGGTGTCCCACGCCATCCGCAGCCCCCCGGGCAGCTGCGCCTCCACGTGCGGTTCCGCCTCCGCCCCGGCGGGGATCTCCAGCCCCAGCCTGCGGTAGAAGGCCAGCGAGGCGGCCATGTCGGCCACGACGATCTCGACGACATCGAAACGAAGAGTCATGCCGCAACCGTAGGCGCGCCCCGCCCGGCCCGTCTTGAACGAATCGGACACGCACCGGGCCGGTCAGCGGCGGGGGACGGCCGGGGTGTCCTCCCCGGCGTCGCCGAGCGGGGTGGCCGAGACGGACCGGGTCTGGCGGGCGGTGGAAGCGGCGCGGCGCGGATCGGGGGACCCGGTACGGCGGTCCGGGCCGCGGCTCTCGGACGGCTCCGGTACAGGGGACGTCGTCGGGCGCGATGAAGGCGGCGGATCGGCCGCCGGGGGAACGGACACCGCGGGCACGGTCGGCCCGACCGCGGGCCCCTGCCCCGGGGAGGACAGCAGGTGCAGCGGTACGGCGACCACCGCCGCCACCGCCAGGGACGCCCCGGCTCCCGCGGCCGCCCGCAGCAGCCTGCGCCGCGCCGCCGCGCGGCGGACCTCGCGGAAGCGGCCCGGCGGCGGCCCGAGGAGCACCGTGCCGGACCCGAGCAGGGCGCTCAGCTCGGGGTCGCGTTCCTCGTCCGGACCGTCAATGGGTGTGATCAAGGCTTCTCCTCAGTCCGGCTCGCAGCATTTCCCTGGCCGCGTGGAGGTCGGCCTTCACGGTTCCTTCCTTCCGTCCCGTCGCGGCCGCCACCTCCCGGACCGGCATGTCGGCGTAGTAGTAGAGCAGGATGGGCACCCGCAGCCGCTCGGGCAGCGACTGGACGAGCATCCGCACCGAGGGGTCGGTCTGCCCGTCGCGCCCCTCGCCCTGCCCGTCGACGAGGACCTCCGCGGTGGCGCGCCGCATGGCCCGGCGTTCGCGCTCCACCTTCCGCCAGTGGTCGCGCACGATGTTGGCGGCGGTGACGTAGAGGAAGCCGCGCGGTTCGTCCACGCTCGTCCAGCGCGCCCACAGCCGGGTGAAGGCCTCGGAGGCGATCTCGTGGGCCGTCTCGTCGTCGTCGACCAGCCGCCGGCACCAGCCGGCCAGGCGCGGGTAAAGGGCGGCGAACAGTTCGGACGCCGCTTCCTCCCGGGAAGACCGTTTCAACACTCTCCACATTCCGTCGTTCATCATGCCGCAGGCGTGCCGACGGGCTGCCGGGCCGGGGGCTCGCAGGCCACCGGCCCGGCAGCCCGTCGGCTAGGCGCGGCCCGCCGGGGTCAGGGAGGCGTACACCACGACGTTGTCGCGGTATCCGCTCCCGTCGGCGGTGCGGGGGCCGCCGCAGGTGATCAGGCGCAGCTCGGGGCGGTCCACGTCGCCGTAGACCTCCTCGGTCGGGAACTGCGCCTTGGCAACCGTCTGCACCCGGTCCACGGTGAACCGCGCGGACGCGCCGTCCCGCAGCCCGGCCACGACCCGGTCGCCCGGTCGCAGCCGTGCCAGGTCCCGGAAGACCCCGTCGCCGAACCGGCCGACGGTGACGTGGGCCAGCAGCACCGACGGGCCGAGCTGCCCCGGCGTGGGGGAGTGGCGGTACCAGCCGGCGGGCGAGTGGCGCGCCACCGGCGGGACCTCCACCGTGCCGTCCGGGGCCAGCCCCAGTTCCATGACCGGGGTGTCGACCCCGATCGCCGGGATCCTCAGCCGTACCGGGACCGAGCGGGCGAGCGGGGGCGGCGGGGACGGGTGCGTCCGGGCGGCCGCCGGCGGCGCGGAGACGACGGGCGGCGCGGCGATGGAACCGTCACCGGACCCGCCCGCGCATCCGCCGGCCCAGGGGAGGACCGCCAGGACCGCGACGGCCGCGGCCCACCTCGCGCCCGGGGTCATCCGGCGGTGCTGCGCCTGCGCCGCGTCACCACGAACGTGCCGCCGGCCAGGAGCAGCAGGCCGCCCGCGGCCGCCGCCACCACCGCGTCGTCGGGACCCTGCGCGGCGGCCGGGGACTGCACGCCGGTGTCGGGCGCGCCCGCCGGCACCGTGCCGACCTGGCGCGGGGACGGTGCCGTGGACGGCTCCGCGGACGGCGCCTCGGCGGGCGCGCTGCTGCGGGCCGGCGCGGGCCGCGCGCTCGGCCCGTCGGCGAACGCGGGCGCCGTTCCCGCCAGCACCGCGGTGCACGCCAGGGCAGCGGCGGTGAGAACACTCCTGCGCATCTATCGCTCTCCTTCGTCTCCCGCCCCTGCCCCGGGGCGGGGCACGGACGGGCTCTGGCAACTGATCGCGCGGAGAGACGAGGCGGCCCCGCGGCCGGTTGTAAAGAACGGGCAAAGTCGCTTTGGCGGGGCCCTTGGTGAACGGCGGGCGAAGCGGCGGCGACCGCCCGGAGCCGCCGTCCGGCCGGGCGTCACGGTTGGGCAACACCCAGTTCACGGCCGCGGCCGCACGTCCCCGCGAGCGCATCATGAGATCCGGGTGGGGACGTCAAAGGGGGCGGGGAACGGTGGAGTTCACGGTGGAGCGGACGCTCCGCAGACGCGGCCGGCGGTGGCTGACCGGGGGCCTGGTCGTGATCGGGGCGGCAGTGGTGTGGCTGGTCGCCTCACGGAGTGCGACGGGCCCCTTGACGGTCGGGTTCCTGGCGGGCCTGGCGGCCTGGAGCGGTGCGAAGGACCTGCGGAGGGCGCGGCGGCCGTTCCGGCTGCGGGTCGACGCGTTCGGCATCACCCTGCAGGACGCGGAGCTCGCCTGGGAGCAGATCGACGCGGTCTCGCTGTGGCACGTCCCCAACACCGGTGAGGACAGCGAGACCACCACGCCGCCCAAGCCGCGGCTCACCCTCTGGACGGCGCCCGGCGTCGCCTTCCCCCGCAAGCCCGATCGCGCCCGCGGCGACCGGCCGCGCTACACGCTCGTCGACTGCGAGGACCTCGACCAGAGCGTCTCGGAACTGACGGCCGTGCTCGCCGAGCACGGCGGCGCCGCCTTCGAGACCGCGCCGCGCGGCGTGCGCCCGCCGATCCCGGTGACCGTCTCGGGGCCGGAACTGCGTGTGCCCGGCGGGGAGCGGCAGTTCGTCGACGGGCGGCGGGCCGGCACCTGGACGCTGGTCTGGGCGGCGCTCTCCCTCGTCTTCGGCTACTCGTTCTGGGAACTCGTCCACGGCCGCATCGTCGGTCCCGAGCCCTTCACCGCCTTCGGGCCGCTCGGCGCGATCGGCTGCTGCTATCTCACGGGGCGCTCCTACCGGCGTTGGCGCAAGCCGCTGCGGCTGCGCGTCGGACCCGCCGGGATCGGCATGCGCGAGGTGACCCGCGAGGAGTCGTTCTTCTCCTGGCAGGACATCGCCGCCGTCACGGTGGGCCGCCCGCCGACCACCGGCGACACCCGCCCGTGGCTGGTGGTGTGGCCGCTGCCGGGCAGCCGTCCGAACGACAACCCCTCCTACCTGGTCGACGGCCACAAGGCCTTCGCCCTGGTGCGCCTCGACCGGCTGCCCGGCGGGGCGGAGGCCGTCGTCCCGGTGGTGCGGGAGTACGCGGGGGAGCGCTACGCCGAGACGGCGTGAGCCGTCCGTGGAAAATCGGTTGCGGGGTCTCCCGGAGCACCGGCTAGGGTGTGCCCGTCAGACCGCGAGTGAACCGGGAGGTGTTGGAGAGATGACTGTCGCCGTGATGGGCGCTGCCCGCATCCAGAAGATCATCAACCCCACCTCAGCGGTCGCCGGCTGACCCGGCCCGTCGCGAAGCATCCGACGGCGCAACCCCGCGCGACCGCCCTCCCGAAGGGCTCTCCTCCGTTGACCAACGGATCCGTCCCGCAGCCGTCCACCGCGCTCAGCGCCTACGGCTGGGACTCCGCACTCGACTCCGACTTCGCCGTCCACGCGGAGCGGGGACTCACACCCGGCCGCATCGTCCGCGTCGACCGCGGGCTGTGCGACGTCGTCCTCCCCGACGGCACGGGCGGTCGCAGGACCGTACGCGCCGACACCGAGGACGTCTTCACCCGCGACCCCATGAAGGTCGCCTGCACCGGCGACTGGGCCGCCGTCGACGAGACGCCGGACGCCGGCCCCGCGGTACGCGCCCTGCTGCCGCGCCGCACCACCTTCGTCCGCTCCACCTCCTCCAAGCGCTCCGAGGGACAGGTCCTCGCGGCCAACGTAGACCTGGCGGTCATCGCCGTGTCGATCGCCGCGGAACTCGACCTCGGGCGGCTCGAACGCTTTGTGTCGCTGGCGTGGACCAGCGGCGCGCAGCCGCTGGTCGTCCTCACCAAGGCCGACCTCGTCGAGGAGCCCGCCCACCTGCTGGACGACGCGCGCAGCGCGGCGCCCGGCGTGGAGGTCCTGGTCGTCAGCGCGGCCACCGGCCACGGCGTGCCGGAGGTGGCGACGGCACTGGGCGGGAACACGTCCGTGCTGCTCGGGCAGTCGGGCGCGGGCAAGTCCACGCTGACCAACGCCCTGCTGGGCCGCGAGGTCCAGGAGGTGCAGGCCATCCGCGACAGCGACGGCAAGGGCCGGCACACCACGACCACCCGCGACCTGCTGCCGCTGCCGGGCGGCGGGGTGATCATCGACACCCCGGGGCTGCGCGGGGTCGGACTGTACGACGCCGACGCCGGTCTCACCCAGACGTTCTCCGACATCGAGGCGCTGGCCGGCGCATGCCGCTTCCAGGACTGCTCGCACGACTCCGAACCCGGCTGCGCGGTCCTCGCCGCCCTGGACGACGGCACCCTGACCCACCGCCGGCTGGACAGCTACCGCAAGCTGCTCCGTGAGAACGCGTGGATCGCCTCTCGCACCGACGCCCGGCTCCGCGCCGAGATGCGGCGCGAGTGGAAACTGCGCTCCGCCGCGGGGCGCGAGATGTACGAGCGCAAGCGCGGCGGCGGCCACCGCAAGGTGTACTGACCGGACCCGGCCCGGCTCCCCGACGGGGAGCCGGGCCGGCGGTCATCCGGCTCCGTTGCGGCGCTCGCCCCCGTCGCGGCGCAGGGTCAGCGGGCTGCCCTCGTGCCAGAAGGTGTAGACGATGCTGCCGAGGCCGAGCGCGACGATGACGACGCCGAGGACGATCGAGTAGACCATGGCTCCTCCAGCCCGTTCGCGGTGCGCTTTACCGCACCTTCACCTTCGATGTCTGAACGTGACCTTCCCGTGGCCGTACCGTCTCACACGCGCGGCGGCCCAACTCGCAGTCGTACGGCCCGGGTTGTCCGCATCTGCGGCTCATTTCGACGGCAGGCCGCCCCGGGCGACGACCCCGGCGTACCAGCGGGCGCTGTCCTTGGGCGTGCGGCGCCGGCTCGCGAAGTCCACGTGCACCACGCCGAACCGCTTGCTGTAGCCGTAGGCCCACTCGAAGTTGTCCAGCAGCGACCACAGGAAGTACCCCTGGACGTCGGCCCCGTCCGTGATCGCCCGGTGCACCGCGGCCAGATGCGCGTGCAGGTACGCGATCCGCTCGGGGTCGTGGACCTCGCCCTCGGGGTCGGCGTAGTCGTCGTACGCGGCGCCGTTCTCGGTGATGAGCAGCGGGGTGTCCGGCAGTTCGTCCCGCAGCCGCAGCAGCAGTTCGTGCAGACCGCCCGCGTCCACCGGCCAGTCCATCGCCGTCCGCGGCCCCGGCACCGGCACGAACCGCACGTGCTCCTCGGCCCCCGGCCACGGCGACGGCCCCGCATGGCCGCCCGCGGCCACCACGGTCGGGGCGTAGTAGTTGAGGCCCAGCGCGTCCACCGGGCGGGAGATCACCGCGAGGTCGCCGTCCTCCACGAACGACCAGTCCGTCAGCGCGGCCGTGTCCCGCCGCAGATCCTCCGGGTAGGACCCGCGGAACACCGGGTCCAGCCAGATCCGGTTGGCCAGCGCGTCGACCCGCCGGACCGCGTCCGCGTCGGCGGCGCTCCCGGTGTGCGGGCGCACCGCCGCGAGGTTCAGCGTCAGCGACACCTGCGCCGGCACCGGAAGCCGCTCGCGCAGTACGCCGACCGCCAGGCCGTGCCCCAGCAGCAGATGGTGGGCCGCCCGCAGCGCCGCCTCCGGCTCCGTCCGGCCCGGCGCGTGCACCCCCTGCGCGTACCCCAGGAACGCGGAGCACCACGGCTCGTTCAGCGTCGTCCACAACGGCACCCGGTCGCCCAGCGCGTCCGCGACGAGCCCCGCGTACTCCGCGAAGCGCTCCGCGGTGTCGCGGACGGGCCAGCCGCCGGCGTCCTCCAGCTCCTGGGGAAGGTCCCAGTGGTACAGGGTCAGGACCGGGCGGATGCGGTGGTCCAGCAGCTCGTCGACCAGGGCGCGGTAGAAGTCGAGCCCCTTCTGCACGGCCGGGCCCCGTCCGGTGGGCTGCACGCGCGGCCACGACACGGAGAAGCGGTAGTCCATGAGGCCCAGCTCCGCCATGAGCGCGACGTCCTCGCGCATGCGGTGGTAGTGGTCGGCGGCGATGTCCCCGGTGTCGCCGTTGCGCACCTTGCCGGGCGTGCGGCTGAAGGTGTCCCAGATCGAGGGGGTGCGGCCGTCCTCGTCGGCGGCGCCCTCGATCTGGTACGCCGCGGTGGCCGCGCCCCACCGGAACCCTTCGGGGAAGCCCGGTGTGTCGTGGTGGCGCGGGGCGCTACTTGTCCGGGGTGCGGTCGTGGTCATCGGTGCTCCTTGTGTGCGGGGTGGGTTGTGGTGGCGGTCCGTTGTTGTGTGCGGGTGCGTTGCGCCTGCGGGCGGCTGCGCCGGGCTGCCCGGTGGTTGTGCGCGGGTGCGTTGCGCCTGCGGGCGGGTGCGCCGGGCTGCCGGGTTGTTGTGTGCGGGTTGGTTGCGCCTGCGGCGGGCGGTTTCCCCGCCCGCCCTCCCTCCCCCAGCCTTCGGCCGGGGGGACCCCCATCCGGCGCGGTCAGTGACCGCCTCGCGCGTGCGTGGTGGGCCGGGTGCGGGGCCTCCGGGGCTGCACGTCCTGGACTGGGTTATTTACGTGCATGGCGGGCGGTACTTGTTGTGCCGTCTGTGCCGCACACAAATATCCCGCAGCGTCCAGAACATCCACCCCTCCGACCCCGCCCCCTCCGTATCGCGGGCGACTGACGGCCGGAAGCCCCCGGCCGTCAGACCCCTTTCCAACTGATCACGGACCGGATTGGACGAAGCGGCTACAGGGCGCGCGGGCTGATGCTGGCGGAGGGGTGAGCGGGCGCCAGGTCGGCAGTTCGCTGGAGGCCAGGGGTGCGCCCCCACCCCCACGCTCGCCGTGCCCCCGGCCAGCGGTGCGTACACCCTTACTCGGGCTGCGGCCGGGGGACCCCCTGCTGGGGGCAGTTCCCTGCGGTGCGGGGAGGGGTGCCCCCGTCGCACCTCCCTCCGGCCGTTGGCCGCGACACATACGGAGGGGGCGGGGTCGTAGGGGTGGGCGTTCTGGACGCTGACGTGTATTTGTTGTGCGGCACGGACGGCAAGAACCTGGACCGCCCGTCATGCACATAAATATGCGGTACAGAATGCCCAGCCCCGGAGGCCCCGACCCCGGCCCACCACGAACCGCGCGGGGCCCGCACCAACCATCCGGGATGGGGGGGTCCCCCCGGCCGAAGGCTGGGGGAGGGTGGGGGATGCCCGCCGCAGGCGCACACAAGCCGCACACAACAACGCGCCGCAAGGGGCACCCCCCGGCCCCCTACCCCTTCACCGCCCCCTGCATGATCCCGCCCACGATCTGCCGCCCCAGGAACCCGAACACCACCAGCACCGGCACCGTCCCCAGCAACGTGCCCGCCATGATCACGGACTGGTCGTGCACATACCCCCCGCCCAGCTGCCGCAAGGCGACCTGCACCGTGGGCTCCTGCGACGTCAGCGCGATGATCGGCCAGAAGAAGTCGTTCCAGGACGCCATGAACGTGAGCATCCCCAGTACCGCCATCCCCGGCCGGGCGATGGGGACGACGATGCTCCAGAAGATCCGCGCCGTCGAGGCGCCGTCGACGCGGCCCGCCTCGATCAGCTCGTCGGGCAGCGACTGCGCGAGGTACTGCCGCATGAAGAAGACCCCGAACGCCGAGACCAGCCCCGGGAGGATGACGGACTGGAGCTGGTTCACCCAGTGCAGCTCGGCGATGAGCATGAAGAGCGGGATGACGCCGAGCTGGGGCGGGATCATCATCGTGCCGACCGTGAGCGCGAGCAGCGCGTTGCGGCCCCGGAAGCGGAGTTTCGCGAAGGCGAACCCGGCGAGGGTGGAGCACAGGACGGTGCCGACCGTCACCGAGCCGGAGACGATGAGGGAGTTGAGCAGCGCCTTGCCGATGTCGGCCTGCTCCAGGACCTGGCGGAAGTTGTGCGCGAGGTTGCCGCCGGGCAGCAGCGCCGGAGGGCTCGCGGCGAGCTCCGCGTTGGAGCGGGTCGCGGCGACGATCGTCCAGTAGAAGGGGAAGGCGGAGATCACCGCCGCGACGATCAGGATGGCGTAGGCGAGGCGGCCGCCGTGGTGCTGCCGGCCCGCCCGGGCCGGGCGGAGGCGGGGGAGGGGACGTGCGGTCCCGGCGGGGCGGCCGGACCGCGGTCGTGTGAGGAGCGCGCTCACCGGCGGGTCCCCTTCCGTGTACGGCGCCGTGCCAGCGCGGTGTTGAGCAGTACGAGCAGGACGATGACGACGAACGTCACCCAGGCGATTGCGGCGGCGCGGCCGAGGTGGAAGTAGCCCCAGCCCTGCTCGTACATGTAGAGGCCGAGGGTCTGGTACTGGTGGGAGATGCCGCCCGAGATGCTCCCCTCGAACAGCAGCGGTTCGCCGAAGAGCTGGGTGGCGCCGATCGTGGAGACCACGATCGTGAACAGGACGGTGGGCCGCAGGCCGGGCAGCGTGACGTGGAGGAACTGCCGCCAGCGTGAGGCGCCGTCGAGTTCGGCGGCCTCGTACAGCTCCCCGGGGATGGACTGCATCCCGGCGAGGTAGATCAGCGCGTTGTAGCCGGTCCACCGCCAGGTGACGATCGTGGACACCGCGATCTGCGAGGCGACCGTGTTGGACTGCCAGTCGACGGGCCCGATGCCGGCCAGCCCGAGCGCCCAGTTGACCAGGCCGAAGTCGCGGCCGAAGAGCTGGGCGAAGACCAGGGTCGCGGCGGCGACGGACGTGGCGTACGGCAGGAGCATCGTGACGCGGAAGAAGGTGCGTCCGCGCAGCCTGTAGTTGAGCAGGTGGGCGAGGCCGAGTGCCATGAGCAGCTGCGGCACGGTGGAGACGACCCCGATGGTGAAGGTGTTGCGCAGCGCGGTCCAGAAGAAGTCGTCGCGCAGGAGCGCGGTGTAGTTGTCCAGGCCCCGCCATTCCATCTCGCCGGGGGTCTGGAGCTCGACGCGGTAGAGGGAGACGTACGCGGTGTAGAGCAGCGGGAACAGCCCGAACGCGGCGAACAGCGCGAAGAACGGAGCGATGTAGGCGTAGGGCGACAACCGGGCGAGCAGTCGCCGCGGGGGCGCCTGGGCTGCGGGGGGCACCGGCGCGGTGGCGGTCAGGGTCATGGGGCGGGGCCTTCGGCTCGGGGGAGTACCGGGGCGGTGCGGCCGGGCGCGGAGGACCGGGGGGAGCGGTCCCGCGCGCCCGGTGCCGGCGGGTCGGGGGCCGTCAGCCGACGGCGTTCTCGACGCCCTTCCTGGCGTGGCTCCACGCCGTCGCGGAGTCCGTGCCCTTGCGCTCGACCTCACCGAGCGCGTTGGTGATCTGCTGGTTGACGTCGCCGTCGTGCACGCCGAGCACCTGCACCGGCGAGGCCTCGGCGGCGGCGCCGAAGATCCGCCCGATGGGCGCGTCGCTGAAGTACGGGTCGGTGACGTCCTTGACGGCCTCGATCGCCCCGATGTTGGAGGGGAAGCTGCCCTGCTTCTTGAAGAGCTTGGCCTGCTGCTCCGCGGCCGTCAGCCACTTGACCAGCGCGAAGGCCTCCTCGGCGTGCGCGGAGCCCTTGGGGACGGCCAGGTAGGACCCGCCCCAGTTGCCCGCGGCGCCGCCCGGGAGCGGGGCGATGTCCCACTTGCCCTTGCCCGCGTCGCCCGCCTGGCCCTTGATGTAGCCCAGCATCCAGGCGGGGCAGCCGATGGTGGCGAAGGAGCCGCTGCTGAAGGCCTGGTTCCAGGCGGGGGTCCACTGGGCGAGCTTGGCGCTCAGCCCGTCCTGGGCGGCCTTCACGGAGAGGTCCCAGGCAGCCTCGACCGCGGCGTTGTCGTCGTAGATCAGCTTGCCCGAGGCGTCGTAGTAACGTTCCTTCTCCTGGCCGACGATGACGGAGTAGAGGCTGCCGACGCTGTCGAGCCAGGCGCTCTTGGCCCCGGCCTTCGCCTTGTACTGCCTGCCGAGCTCCAGGTAGCCGTCCCATGTGGCCCACTTCTGCGCCAGCTCGGTCCGGTCGGTGGGCAGCCCGGCCTGCTTGAACAGGTCGGTGCGGTAGCAGACGGCCTCGGGGCCGACGTCGGTGCCCAGCCCCAGGGTGCGGCCGTCGGCGGTGGTGGCGGCGGCCCACTTGGCGGCGGAGAAGTCGCTTTTCAGGTCCTTGGCGCCCAGGGCGCCCAGGTCCTCGAACTTGTCGGCCTGCTGCTGGGTGACCGACGCGATCCGGCCCACCTCGATGCCCTGGACGTCGGCGAGGCCGCCGCCGCCCGCCAGCCGGGTCTGCAGGGCCTTCCAGTAGTCGGCCTCGTTCTCGGTGCTGCTCTGCCTGATGGTGACGCCGGGGTGGAGCTTCTCGTACTCGTCGTACAGGCCGGCTTCCTTGTAGCCGAAGGTGCCGAACAGGTCGACGGTGATCGTGACCTTGCCGTCCTTGTCCGCGGACGTGCCGGTCGAGCCGGATCCGCAGGCGGCGAGGAGTGCCCCGGCGAGTGCGACCGCCCCGAGTCGGAGGGTGGCGCGTCTGGCGGCTCGGGCAGTGGGCATGGAAGCCTCCCATGGCTTCGGGACGGGTGAGAGCACCCCCGGTTGCGGCTCTTGAGAGCGCTCTCAAGCGATGCCCAGGAGAGTGCCGCCGCAGCCGGTGATTCGTCAAGAGTCGAATGGATAACGGCCGGTGGGCGGCTCCGGGTCCCGTGCGGCTCCACGTCCTGACGGCATCGCCGGCCGGTGCCGTGACCCTCCGCGAAGCTCTCCGGATACCTGCGGTCATGGGCGCGGAAACGGTCGCGGAAGGGCACGGAATTGACATCTGTAGGACTCAAGTACGCGTCCTCGGCCATGTCGTGCGATGGCCGGAGAGGTATGTCGGAGGGCTGCTAAAAATTACCCGCCGGCGTGAATGTTCGTGCATGAGTACGGCTTTTCCGCGCCTCCCGTCCGTATCTCCGCGAGCCCGCCCGCCCGTATGCCCGAACAGACGCAGCAAGGGGAGCGATGACCTCGGCACCATCCGGTTCCGTGCCCGCCCGGAATGCCGCTCACGGCCTGCTCGGCCGCGCGCTGTCCAGGTGCCGCGACGAACGGGCCACCGGGGTGCTGCACGTACAGGGCAGCCCCGGCGGGGCCTTCCATCTGCTCGACGGTGCGGTCGTGGCCGTGGAGAGTCCCGGGGCGCCCGGAGTCGGCACCCTGCTCGTCCGTTCCGGGCGCATCGACGCCGACGAGTGGAACGCCGCCCACGACGCCGCCGGTACGGGGCTGTTGCCGGGCGCGGCGATCGCCGCCGGGGGACGGCTCGGCACGGCCGAGTTCCAGGTGCTGCACATGATGGCCGTGCAGGACGCGGTCTTCGCGGTGCTGGCCGGACGGCTGGACAACTGCGCCTTCGACCCCGACGCGCCGGGTGCCCGACCGGCCGCCCTGCCGCCGGGCCTGGCCCCGGGGGTGGAGCCGGAGGAACTGCTGGTGGAGGCCGGTCGCAGGCTTGCCGCACTGGCGTCGCTGCCGCGCCGGGTCTCCCCCGACCGCGACCGGGTCACCGCCGTGGGACCGCCCGCGTGGGCCGACGAGCCGCTGGCCCCGGTGCGCCGCGAGATCCTCGGCTGCGCCAACGGACGGCGCAGCCCCCGGGACATCGCGTTCCTCATCGGGCGCGGGGTGTACACGATCACCGTCGAGGTCGCCCGGATGTGCGCCGAGGGCCTCGTCGAGACCCTGCCGGCCCCGCCGGCGCACCCGCTGCCGCCGACCGTCGCGGACCCGGCGCCGCCGCCCCCCGAACCGTTCGCCCCGGCCCCGGCGGAGCCGGCGGGACCTGCCGCGCCGCGCCCTCCCCTCGCTCCCCCGGAGGACGTCGCGGACCCGGGCCCGTACCCGCCCCTGCCGGAGTGGGAACCGGGGGAGGCCCCCGGCGCGGCCCCGGCCGCCGAGGGCCTGCCCCGCCGTGAACCGGGCGCCAGCGGTATTCGCGAGGCGCTCGACGCGAGCCGCCCGCAATCGGGCTGGAAAGGATTTCTCCGGCCGCGAGGACGGAGCCGGACCGATTCCCCGTGACCGAAATACCCGGGGAGCGACGCAACACCGACCGAAGGGAATTCAAGGAGGTGCAGGTGCATGAATCATGACGCCCTGGTCGCTGAGATGCGCACGTTGCGGGACCAGGTGGTCGGCGTCACCGACACGGCCGTGGCGGCCGTCGACGGCCTGCTGATCGCCGCCGACACCGAGGACGCCATCGACCCCAACGGCCTTGCCGCGCTGGCCGCGGCCAGCCTCGGGCTCGCCCGGCGGATCGCCGCGGCGGCCCTGCGCGGCCCGCTCCGCAGGACCGTGACCTGCAGCAGCGGCGGCTACACCGCCGTCTACGCGGTCGGTGAGACCGCGATCCTCGTCGTCGTGGGCGACGAGGGCATGAACGTCCCCCAACTCCACGTCGAGGCCAGGTCCGCCGTCGAGCGCATCGGCGCGATCCTGCTGGCCCCCGAACCCGAACCCGGACCGGGCGCCGTGCCCGCGCCGGAGTCCGCGTACGACCCGGAGGGAGTCCTCGGATGACGACCCCGCCCCCAGCGAAGACCACCGAAGGAGTGCTGTGAGCACCACCGGAAAACGCCCGCACGGCAACCTGTCCGACCAGGTCATGGGCCTGGTGAAGAACCTGCGCCAGGAGGTCCCCGACTGCCTCGCCGCCGGTGTGGTCGACATGTCGACGGGCATGCTGCTGTCCGTCGACACCGTCGACAGCCATCCGCCGGAGGTCCTGGACCTGCTCGCCGCGGCGACCCTCGACCTCTTCCAGGGGCGCACCGTGGTGATGATCGAGGACGTCTTCAAGGAGCGCCGCGGGGTCACCAGCGACGCGCACTACTTCCAGGAGATCCTCGTCAACAGCGACAACCTGACCCACCTGTTCATGCGGATCAACCTGAACGAGGACGTCGTCGCCGTCGTCGTCTGCCGCCGTTCGGTCAACGTGGGAATGCTCTTCGCCCAGGCCCGCCGTGTGGTCAAGGAGCACAGCACGCTCTGAGCCCCGGCCGGTCAGGCGCTGGCGCGCCGCACCAGCCGGGTCGGTGTGACGAGCGAGGACAGCGGGCGGCCGCCGCTGTCCTCCTCCGACCGCCGTTCCAGGCCCCGTACGAGCAGCCGGACCATCAACCGGCCCATCTCCTCGATCTCCTGACGGACCGTCGTCAGCGGGGGGTCGGCCAGCTCCGCCACCGAGGCCATGTCGTCGAAGCCCACGATCGCGACGTCCTCCGGCACCCTGCGGCCCCGCTCGCGCAGCACCCGCAGAGCACCGCAGGCCATCAGGTCGGAGGCGACGAAGACGGCGTCGACGTCCGGCGCCCGGTCCAGCAGGTCGGCCATGGCGCGGGCCCCGCCCGCCTCGGAGAAGTCGCCCTCGACGACCAGCCGCGGGTCGGCGTCCATCAGGATGTCGTGGTAGCCGTCGAGCCGGTCCACCGACGCGGTCTGGTCCAGCGGGCCGGTGACGGTCGCGATGCGCTCCCGCCCCAGCGAGACCAGGTGGCGCACCGCCTCGCGGGCGCCGCCGCGGTTGTCCGAGTCCACGTACAGCACACTGCGGTCCCCCTCGGCCGCCGGCCAGCCCGGGCGCCCGCCGAAGACGGTGGGCAGCCCTATCCGGCGGGTGATGCCGGGCAGCGGGTCCTCGGCGTGCAGCGAGAAGACCAGCGCGCCGTCCACGTGCCCGCCGGACAGGTAACGGCCCACGCGGTCGTAGTCGGCCGTGCCCTCCACCAGCAGCAGCACCAGCTGCGAGTCGTGCACCGCCAGCTCACGGCTGATGCCGAGCAGCTGCTGCGCGAAGAAGGGGTCCGCGAAGACCCGGCTCTCCGGCTCCGCTACGACGACGGCGACCGCCCCGGTGCGCCGGGTGACCAGCGAGCGGGCCGCCTGGTTGGGCACGTAGCCCAGCTCCTCGACGGCCTTGCGGACCTTCTCCACCAGCGCCTCGCGCACTCCCGTCCCGCCGTTCACGACCCGGGAGGCGGTGGCCCGGGACACACCGGCCCGTTCGGCGACGGCCTCGAGCGTCGGGCGCGCTCCGGAGATCTGGTCGGACAAGGGGTGCTCCTCTCGGGACGGGAACAGCGTAGTCCCTCCCGGAAGGGGGAAGAGAGCGCTCTCGCCGCAGCTCGGAGGCAGTTTCTGAGAGCGCTCTCTTTCTGTTCTGCGCGAGGGGTCGGCCGGTCGGCCGACCCCAGGGCGGTCAGCGCACCGGGAAGCCGAAGGTGTAGCCCTGCTGCTTCAGCCAGGGCAGGACCTGCCGCAGCGCCTCGACGGTCTGGCCGCGGTCCCCGCCCGCGTCGTGGAAGAGCACGGTCGGCCCGTTGGAGATCTCGTTCCTGACGGTGGAGACCAGCGCGGCGGTGCCCGGCTGCTTGAAGTCCTCGGAGTCGACGTTCCAACCGAGCGGACGCATGCCGCGGGACGCCGCCAGCTGGCGGCTGTACGGGGTGAAGGCACCGCCCGGAGCGCGGTAGTAGAGCGGCCTGACGCCACCGGAGGCGCGGGTGATCATGCGTTCGGCGTCCAGGATCTCCTTCGCCTGGTACTCCCGCGGCTTGCCGTTCATCGCCGTGTCGTGTGTGACGGAGTGGTCGCACAGCCGGTGCCCGGCGGCCACCACCGCCTTCACCAGGGCGGGGTGGGCCCGGGCCTGCGTGCCGACCATGCAGAAGGTCGCCTTCACGCCGTTGTCCTGAAGCACCTGGAGGATCCGCGGGGTCCACTGCGGGTCGGGCCCGTCGTCGATGGTGATGTTGACGCCCCGCGGGCCCTTGTCGGAGGCGTGGGCGATGTCCATGTTCACCACGGGGGCCGGCAATGCGGCGTCCGGCACGGAGGTCTGCCCGGGTATCGGCCGTGGCGCGGCGGAGGCCGTGGGCTTCGCCGGACGCTGTGCCGCCTGCCGCCCGTCGGCGGTGCCGGCATGGGCGGTCCACACCGACGCCAGCGCGGCCACCCCCGCCACGCCCAACGCGGCCGCCAGTATCCGGCCGTTCGTCCCCCGCATCCCGCTCCACCCCATGTCCGCACCGCTCCCCGTGTCCTGTTGCTGTTCCGTGTCCCGTACGTGCACACGGGAGGACGGGGGCGGGGCGCCGGCGGATCCGGCTGTTACGGAGCCCTGACCGTTCCGTCGGGGGACGGCGACGGAACGGGCCGCGGACACCTATGAGGTGAGGACGGCCACCAGCCACGCCCCGGCGACGAGCAGGCACGCGAACAGCTCGGCCAGCAGCGCCGTTCCGGCGGCCCGCATCGCCGTACGGGTGGAGGACCAGGCCGCGCCGTGGGTGCCGAGCCGCATCCGCTCGCCGCCGTAGAGAGCGAGGGTGAAACCGGCCGGCGCACCCACGACCGGCAGCAGGAAGAAGCCGGCGACGGCCCACAGCCCGGCGACCTGGAACGCCTGCCGGGGCACGCCGGCCTCCCGTACCGACCGGGCGGGCAGCAGGAGTTGGACGGCCTGGTTGAGCAGCAGCACACCGGTGGCCGCCGCCAGGACGCCCCAGGACAACGGGGTGTGCAGATGCGTCGCCCACCACAGGACGGCGGCCCAGCACATCAGCGGGCCCGGCGCCCCCGGTACGAGCACACCCAGCAGTCCGGACAGCATGACGGCACCGATCAGGCACAGCTGTCCGGTCCCCATGGGCCCAGCGTGCCGGAAGCCGGGCCCCGGCGCCCCCTGGTTTTCCGGCCTCGTCGGCTGCGCCCCAAGTTCTCCTGTCTCAGCGGGGGTTGCGGTCCACCCAGCCCCGCTCGTACGCGTGCCAGCCGAGCTGCAGCCGGGTCGTCACGTCGGCCAGTTCCATCAGCCGCTTCACGCGGCGCTGCACCGTCCGCAACCCCACTTCCAGCTGCTTGGCGACGCTGGCGTCGGTGAGCCCGGCCAGCAGCAGCGACAGGATCTGCAGGTCGACGGCGTCGGGCGCGTCCGGCGACTCCTCGTACGGGGCGCCCCCGGTGTCCAGCCGGAGCGGCAGGGCCTCGCGCCAGACGCTCTCGAAGAGCGCCATCAGCGAGTCCAGCAGACCGCTGCCGTGGACGACCAGCGCGGCCGGGCCGCTCGCGTCCCGGGCCATGGGCACCATCGCCAGCGAACGGTCGGCCACCACCAGTTTGGTCGGGACCCGGTCCACCACCCGTACCCGCTCCTCGCGGCCGAGCGCCGCGGTGAGTTCGGCGATGCCGTGCGGACCGCTGATCACCTCGCGCTCGACGACCACGCGGAAGCCCACCCCGCGTTCGACGGCGCGCTCCTCGGCGGTGTTCTCCATCCCCGACACCACCATCGGGGTGCCCGTCACGAGGGCGCAGACCTCCTTCTCCGCGCCCAGTTGCAGCTGGTTGAAGCGGTGCGCCACCGCGCTCGCCCCGGTCACCACCTCCACCAGGTCGTGCGCGGAGGGCTCCGCGGCCTCGCCTCGGTACTCCTGCGCCAGCACGGCGGCCGTCAGTTCGGCCCGCTCCAGCTGGTGCCGCTGCTGGGTGAGCAGGGCGCCGAGCGCCACCGTGGGCGGGGCGGCCACCCAGCGGCCGGGCCGGGCGGAGGACTGCGCGACGAGCCCCTGCCGCTCCAGCAGCCGCAGGAGGCGGGCCGCCTCGTCCTCGGGCATGCCGAGCCGGCGCGAGAGGTCGACGACCTCGGCGGCGCCCAGCCCCACCAGGGCGCGGTACGCCGCCTCCTGGGCATCGTCCAGCCCTATGGCACCGAGCACGGGCACCCCTTCCGGATCCGGCGAACGCGACACGCGGGTATGGCGGAAATGAGCCATGGCGTAATCCCGCCGCCCGCCATCATCCCTGCTCGAACCCCTGTCCTGGCAAGGTGTCCCCACTGGATCGTCCGACGTGCGGCCCGAGGAGGGGGCCGGCCGCCCGTCGGGCCATTCGCGTTCCCGAACCCTGTTTCGCCGCGCGCCCTCCGGTGGACAATAGGGGCATGAGTCAGCAGGGGGAGACGGACGGCCGCCAAGAGGACGAGTGGTGGCGGCAGTTGTACGGGCAGCCCGACCCCGGGGGCCGCGAGCCCGGTGACACGCTCGACGACCGCTACAGCTCGGCCCTCACCGCCCTCGGCGAGGAGGCGGACGGCGGCGGTACGGTGCCGCGGCAGGCCGCCCCGCAGGACACGGCCCCGTCGGCCGCGCCCGGTGACGGCCGGTACGCCGGCGCCGATCCGGGCACGGCCCCGGGCGGCCGGTCCGGGGCGGGCCCCGACGAGGACGACGCCGGCCCGCCCGACACCCTGCGGCTGCGCCGCCCGGCCCCGCCCCCGGCGACCGCCCCGCGCCCCTGGCAGTACCAGGGCCCGCCCCACCCCCCGGCGGCGCCCGAACCGGTCCCGGAGCCGCCCGGACTGCCCCCGGGCTGGGCCCCGGCCGAACCCGCCCCGGATCCCCTGGTGTCCGAGGTGCCCCCGGCTCCCGCCGCACCGGCCGTCGGGTCCGCACCGACCGCCCTGCCGGAGCCCACCCTCGCCGAGGCGGCGTACCTCGGCGACGGCCCGCCCACGTACGACCCCGAGCCCACCGCCTGGCCGGCGGCCGACCCGGACGGCCTCGACGACCTCGTCCCGGACACCGAACTCGACGGCGCCCGCTACGGCCTGCTGACGGTCCGCACGGCCTCGGTGCGCGGCGACTCCGCCCGCTACCGGGGCGAGCCGCGCCGCGACGCCGTCCTGACCGCCCGCTTCGGCGGCGGCGACGACGCGTTGCTGCTGATCGCCGTCGCCACCGGCCCGCGCACCTCGGACACCGCCCACCGCGCCGCCCGCGACGCCTGCACCTGGATGGCGACGGCGGTGGGCCGCAGCCAGGTGCGGCTCAGCGAGGACATCCGCGCCTCCCGCCGGGGCTCCCTCAAGTCCGGGCTGCACCGGCTGACCGACCGCTGCTACGGACGGCTGCGCGCCCGCGGCGAGGACCTGGGCCTGGACCCGGCCGAGTACAGCGCCACCCTCCGCTGCCTGCTGCTGCCCGCCGACCCCGACTGCCGCATCCGGCTCTTCTTCGGCGTCGGCGACGGCGGGCTCTACCGCATCCGCGGCGGCGAGTGGCAGGACCTCGACCCCTGGCGGCCCGACGAGCGCGCCGAGACGGAGGACAGCCCGGCCGTACGCTTCCGCTTCCGCGCCTCCGTGGCCCGTTCCGGCGACACCCTCCTGCTGTGCAGCGGCGGCCTGGCCGGGCCGCTGCGCGGCGAACCCGGCCTCGCCGCCCGCCTGACGCAGCGGTGGGGTGCCGCCGGGCCCCCGGGCCTGCCGGCCTTCCTCGGCGACACCCAGACCAGGGTCAAGGGCTACGCCGACGACCGTACGGCGGTCGCCGTCTGGGACGCCTGACGCGGCCCGGGGGTGAGCCGCAGCGTCAGGATCTGGAACGGGCGCAGCGTGAGGGCGACGGTGTCACCCTCGCACCCGGCGTCCTCCAGCGGCCGTTCCAGCAGGTCGGTGACCCGGGCGCCGGCGAGCGGGAAGCCCGTGGCGAGCGGGCCCGAGGCCCGGTCGCCCCGCGACTCGTACAGGCGCACCACCACGTCGCCGGAGCGGTCGTCGGCGAGCTTGACCGACTCCACGGTGATGCCGGGGTGACCGACCCGCAGCAGCGGCCGCAGCGACGGCAGTGAATCCGCCCGCCGCAGCGGCAGGTTGAGCGCCAGCCCCTCGGCGACCGCGTCGCCCACCGTCGCGCCGGGGAGCAGCGCGTAGCGGAAGCGGTGCGTGCCCTGGTCGGTGTGCGGATCGGGACTGTGCGGGGCGCGCAGCAGGGTGAGCCGGACGGTGGTGTCGGCGCCGGAACGTCCCGCGTCGTGGCCGTACGTGGAGTCGTTGAGCAGCGCGACCCCGTAGCCGGGCTCGCCGACGTGCAGCCAGCGGTGGGCGCAGATCTCGAACCGGGCCGCGTCCCAGCTGGTGTTGGCGTGGGTGGGGCGGTGCACGTGCCCGAACTGGATCTCGGCGGTGGAGCGCTCGGCGAGCACGTCCAGCGGGAAGGAGGCCTTCAGTACCTTCTCCGACTCGTGCCAGTCGATCTCCGTGAGCACGTCCAGCCGACGGCTGCCGGCGGTCAGCCGGAGCTCCTGGACGACCCGGCTGCCGCCGAAGGCCCGTACGACCCTGACGGCGGCCCGCAGCGGCCCCTCCTCGACGAGCTCGACGGACTCCGCCGACGTCAGGTCTTCGTGCTTGCGCCGGTAGTGCCGGTCGATGTCCCAGGCGTCCCACTTGGCGGGATGGTCGGGGTGCAGCTGCAGCAGGTTGCCGCGCGCCCCCGGCGCCAGCACCTCCCGGCCGGCGGTCAGGTCGCGGACGGAGGCCAGCAGCCCGTCCGCGTCGACGGCGACCCGCAGTAGGCCGTTGCCGAGCACGACGAGCCCGTCCTCGCGCACCGCGCGCACCGGCTCCGCGGCGGAGCCCGCCCGTCGCCCGGCGGCCGCAACGCCGAGCGCCGGGACGCTGACGGGCACGACCGCCCCGCCGTCCGCCAGGGGCTGCGCGCCACTGCCCTCGGGCAGGGCGGCCGCCGTCGCGGAGTCCAGCTCGACGGCCTCCTCCCGCGCGTACGGCGAGGCGTTGAGCAGGACGGGGGAGCCCTGGGAGCCGCCGGTGCCCAGCGCCCGCACCGCCGCCGCGATCAGGGCCTCCAGCTCCTCCCGCACCTCCGCGTAGGTGTCGCGCGCCTCGCGGTGCACCCAGGCGATCGAACTGCCCGGCAGGATGTCGTGGAACTGGTGCAGCAGCACCGTCTTCCAGATCTGGTCCAGCTCCTCGTACGGGTAGGTGTAGGAGGCCGGAGCTTCCAGCGCTGCCGCCGCGCACCACAGCTCGGCCTCGCGCAGCAGGTGCTCGCTGCGCCGGTTGCCCTGCTTGGTCTTGGCCTGCGTGGTGTACGTCGCGCGGTGCAGCTCCAGGTAGAGCTCCCCGGACCACACCGGGGCCCGGTCGCCGTACTCGGCCTCGGCCGCCGCGAAGAAGGCGGCGGGCTTCTCGATCTCGACCCGGGGCGCCCCCTCCAGGGAGCGCAGCCGGCGGGCCTTCTCCAGCATCTCCCGGGTGGGACCGCCGCCGCCGTCGCCCCAGCCGAACGGAACCAGGGACCGGGTGGCGCGCCCCTTCTCGGCGAAGTTGCGTACCGCGTGGGCCAGTTCACGGCCCGCGAGCTGCGAGTTGTAGGTGTCCACGGGCGGGAAGTGGGTGAAGACCCGCGTGCCGTCGATGCCCTCCCACCAGAAGGTGTGGTGCGGCATCTTGTTGGACTGGTTCCAGGACAGCTTCTGGGTGAGGAACCAGCGGACCCCCGCGAGCTTCGCGAGCTGCGGGAAGGCGGCGGTGTAGCCGAAGGTGTCCGGCAGCCAGATCTCCTCGGTCTCCACGCCCAGTTCGTCCAGGAAGAAGCGCTTGCCGTGGACGAGCTGCCGGGCCAGCGCCTCGCCGCCGGGCATGTTGGCGTCGGACTCGACCCACATGGAGCCGACGGGCGCCCAGTTGCCGTTCCCGACGGCCTGCCGGATGCGCTGCCACACCACCGGCTGGTGCTCCTTCACCCAGGCGTACTGCTGGGCCTGCGAGCAGGAGAAGACCAGCTCGGGGTAGTCGCGGGCGAGCGCGGTGACGTTGGCGAAGGTGCGGGACGCCTTGCGGACGGTCTCCCGCAGCGGCCACAGCCACGCCGAGTCGATGTGGGCGTGGCCGGTCGCCGAGACGCGGTGCGCGCTGGCGTGCGCGGGCCGGGACAGCGCCCCGGCCAGTTCGCGGCGGGCGTCCGCGGCGGTGCCGTGCACGTCGTGCAGGTCGAGCGCGTCCAGGGCGTCCTCCAGCGCGCGCAGGATCTCGTGGCGGCGCGGATCGTCGAAGTCCAGTTCGTGCATCAGGCCCTCGAGGACCTCGACGTCCAGCACGAGGTGCCAGACCTCCTCGTCCAGGACGGCCAGTTCGGCGGTGTCGAAGCGGTAGAGCGGATCGGACCCGGCGGTCAGTACGTCGCCCAGCGGGGTCGGCCGCCAGTCGCGCAGCACGGCGGGATTGGCCGCGGCCTCCAGCAGCAGGCTCACCCGCTCGCCCCCGGCGGCGGGAGAGGCCACCGGGACATGGCGGTTGAGCGGGTGGACGCCCTTGACGGGTACCCCCTCGGCGTCGTACACCATCCCCTCGGCCACGAAACCCGGGCCGTCGTTGCCGAACCCCGGGTCGATGACGGCCTCGACCCGGCGGCCCGCCCAGGCAGCCGGCACCGTGCCCTCCAGCCGGAACCAGCTGGTCGACCACGGCGGCCCCCAGGGCGTGCCCACGGAGAACGGTTCGAACGTTCCGTCCGACCATGCCTTCAGGGCCTCACCGACCGGCAGCGGCTCTCCCCGCCGGTCCTCCACGTGCCACACCGACATGCCCAGCGGCACCCGTTCGGCGTAGCGGGCGGGCCGGACGAACTGGTTCATGGCCCTGGTCAGGCGGCCCTCGACCAGCAGACGGTCGTCGTGCATCTCAGCTCCTCGGGTCGGCTCACCGGATGGATCCCCCGTCAATGCGGTGGTGTCCCGTAACGCCCGGAAGGCGGACGGGGTTTTCGGGGCATGAGAAAAATCGCGCGTCCCCGCGGACTCTCCCGGCGCAGATTGCTCGGTGCCGCCGCCCGGCTCGCCCCGCTCGCCGCCGTCCCCACCGTGTCCCTGCCCGGGTCGGCGGCGGCCGCCACCGACCCGTACGCGGCGCTCGCCCGCGCGTCCGTCACCGAGTTCCGCAGCGCCTGGGACGCCTACCGCAGACTCGCCTGGGGCCGCGACGAGTTGCGTCCGCTCACCGGCGCCGGCTCGGACTTCTTCATCCCCGGCAGCACCCTCGGCCTGACGATCGTCGAGGCGCTGGACACCCTCTACCTGATGGAGCTGGACGAGGAACTGGACGCGGGCGTCCAGTGGGTGCGCGACGATCTCGTGCTCGCCCAGGACGCCCCCGTTCAGGTCTTCGAGACGATCATCCGCCTGGTCGGCGGGCTGCTCTCCGGGCACCTGGCCACCAAGGACACGGTCCTGCTCGACCGCGCCCGCGAACTGGCGGACCGGCTGCTGCCCGCCTTCACCCGGTCGCCCACCGGGGCCCCCTACCGCTATGTGAACCTGGCCACCGGCGCCGTCTCCGGCAAGGAGAACCACCTCGCCGAGATCGGCACCTGCATCACCGAGTTCGGCGAGCTGTCCCGGCTCACCGGGGACCGGAAGTACTACGACGCCGCGAAGAAGGCCCTGCGCGCCGTCTACGAGCGCCGCTCGCGGCTGAACCTGCTCGGCACCGGCATGAACGTCGAGACCGGCGCGTGGACCGGAACCACCGCCACCCTCGACCCGCCCGTCGACTCCTTCTACGAGTACCTCTGGGACGGCTGGGAGCTCTACCGCGACGAGGACCTGCGCACCTGGTACTCCACGCTCACCGCGGCCGTGCTCGAGCACCTGACCGAGCGCCGCTCCGGACGGCTCTGGTTCCGCCAGGCCGACATGCGCACGGGCGCCGCCACCGGGCACGCGCAGTCCGAACTGACCGCCTTCTACGCCGGACTGCTCGCCCAGAGCGGCCGTGTCGCCGAGGGCGAGGCCTACCACGACAGCTGGGCGGCCGCCCTGCGCTCCTTCCGGCTGCCGCCCGAGAGCCTCGACTACCACGGCATGCGCGCCCTGGACGCCTCCTACCCGCTGCGCCCGGAGTACGTGGACTCCTGCCTCTTCCTGTGGCTCGCCACGGGCAAGGAGCTCTACCGGCGGCGGGCCGCCGAGATGTTCCGGCGGCAGAAGCGGTACTGCAAGGTGGCCAACGGATACACCGTGGTCCGTGACGTGACCGCCCGTCCTATGAAGCTGGGCGACCTGACCCCGGCCTACTGGTTCAGCGAGAACGCCAAGTACTACTACCTGCTGTTCGCCCGGGCGCGCCGCTTCGACTACCGCTCCAACTACCTCACGACCGAGGGCAACGTCCTGCGCGGACTGCGCTGATCCGGGCCCCCGAAGGGTGCTCAGCCGCCCACCGCGACGGTGACCTCCGCCTCGTGCGCCACGGGGAAGTTGACCGAGCCGGCGATGAAGCACAACCGGTGGGCGTCGGCGTGCAGCCCGACGGCGGCGTCCACCATGGCGGCGGAGGCCACCTCCACCCGGGGCCGCAGCAGGGCCCGCGTGAAGTGGCCGACGCCGTCGCCGGTCTCCTCCATCGTGCCCTCGGCCCGGTCGGTGTAGGAGGTGACCACCACTCCGGCGACGGTGCACACGTGCAGATACGAGAGCATGTGGCACTGCGACAGCGCGGCGAGCAGCAGCTGTTCCGGGTTCCAGCGGGCGCGGTCGCCGCGGAAGGCCGGGTCCGAGCTGCCGGGTATCGGCGGCACGGGCAGACCGGGTGCGGCGACCTCGTGCTCCCGCCCGTACCCGCGGTACGTGCCGGTGCCCGTGCCCCGGTTGCCGGTCCAGACGACCTCGGTGGTGTAGGTGTGGCGCTTGCTGATGTCGGGCACGGCTAACGCTCCTCCTCCGTCCCGTCCCGCTCGTGGGCGGCACAGGTGTCCATGACGTGCTCACGGGCGGCCGTGTGGGCCTCCCCGGCGCGGCCGGCGGCGATCGCGGCGAGCAGTCGCCGGTGCTGCGCGGCGACCCGGTCGGGGCGCTCCGGCGCGGCAAGCGACCGCCGCGTGGAGACCTGGATCTGGTCCCACAGCCGCTCCAGCGACGCGGCGGCCACCGGGTTCGCCGACAGGGTGGCGATCCGGCCGTGGAAGCGCCGGTTGTGCCGGACGGCCTCGACCAGCCGGCCCGCGGCCGTGGCCTCCTGCGCGTCCGCCGCGAGCCGCTCCAGCGCGGTCAGTTCGGCCGGCGCCATCTCCCCGCGCCGCTGCCGCTCGGCGGCCAGCTCCGCCGTCAGACCCTCCAGCACGCCCCGCACCTGGTACGCGTGCCGCAGCGCCTCCGGCCCCAGCTCGACCACGCTCACCCCGCGCCCCGCGGAACGCACGAGCCCGTCGGCGACCAGCGACCGGAACGCCTCGCGCACCGGTGTACGGCTCATGGCCAGCACCGCGGCGGCCTCGAGCTCGGTCAGGCGCTGGCCGGGGGCGTACACCCCGTCCAGGATCAGTTCCCGCAGCCGCGTGCGCGCGGCGTCCGTCTGCTGCACCCCACCACTGTATCCATTGCATCCACTGCATTCAATGCATGCAATGGATACAGAAGCGCTCCGTCCCCGGCCCATGACTGGACGTGGTCGCGGTGGGGCATGCATTGCGCGTAGATGTTCGAACCCGAATGGGCGTCAGCGGCCGGAGCGGAGCCGATGGAACGTCAGCCTGTCCAGCCTGGCGGAAGGGAGGCCGGGGGGCCCGTCGAGGCGCGCCGGCTGCACCGGCCCCTCCAGCATGCCGACCTGCCGGCCGTCGCCGACGTCCGCAGGCTGCTGCGCGAGGCGTTACGGAGCTGGGGTGTGCCCGCCCTCGCCGACACCGCGGAACTCCTCACCACCGAACTCGTCACCAACGCCCTGCGGCACACCGACCGCGGCGCCGTCCTCACCGTGACGCTGCAGCACGGCCCGGCCCACTGCCTGCGCGTGGAGGTGCGGGACTTCACGACCCGTCACCCGCGACTGCGCGCCCCCTCCGACCGCCGTACCTCCGGCCGCGGACTGCTGCTCGTCCAGTCGCTCGCCGACTCCTGGGGGGTCCGCCCGGACGGTGACGGCACCGGGAAGATCGTCTGGTTCGAACTCGACGCCGCGGCCGGCTGATCCGCCCCTGACCGCCGCCCCCGACGCGCCACCGCCCCAGCCGGGGTTCCGGGCCGGGGCAGCGCACCGACGCGGCGTCGCGCACGCGCGTGATCAGCCGTACTGGCGCTCCAGGTCGGCGAGTTTGCGCTCCAGCGAGTCCAGCTTGGGGAGCGCCATGGTGTCGTCCTCGGCGGTGAGGTCGATCGTCGTACGGGCGGTCTCCTCACGCACGGGCGACAGGGCGGGCCGGGAGCGCGCGGGCAGTTCGGCCTTCTCCGGTTCTATGGCAGGCTCCGCGCCGGACTGGGCACCCGCCGCGGCCGGGGAGGACAGCTCGTACTTGCTGCCGCCGCGGTTCCAGATGCGGTGCTGCCGGTTGATCGCCTTGATGCGGGCCCGTTCCAGGCGCTCGTGCCCGCGGCGGCGCATGGCCTCCTGCTCCTGGCGGGCACGCTCCTCGCGGACCTCCTCGACGGCCTCGTCCAGGGTGCGGACGCCCTCGAGCAGCATCAGCGACCAGGCGCCGTACGTCTCGCGGGGCGCGCGCAGCCACCGGACCATGCGGATCTGCGGCAGCGGCCGCGGGATCAGCCCCTGCTCGCGCAGGGCGGCCCGGCGGGTCTGCTTCAGGGCGCGGTCGAAGAGCACGGCCGCGGAGAGCGACATGCCCGCGAAGAACTCCGGGGCGCCCGCGTGGCCGCCGCCGCGCGGCGCGTGGACCCAGTTGAACCATGCCGCCGCGCCCGCGAACAGCCACACCAGCATGCGCGAGCCCAGCGCCGCGTCACCGTGGCTCGCCTCGCGGACGGCGAGCACCGAGCAGAACATCGCGGCGCCGTCGAGCCCGAAGGGCACCAGGTACTCCCAGCCGCCGGAGAGGCCGAGGTTCTGCCGGCCGAAGCCGACCAGGCCGTGGAAGGACAAGGCCGCGGCGACCGAGGCGCACCCGAAGAGCAGGACGTAGGAGGCCGTGCCGTACAGGGCCTCCTTCTTGCGGCGCCGCTCCTCCGCGCGCTCCCAGGAATCGGCCTGGCCCGCGTCCTCCTTGCGGGCCTTGCGGTTGCGCAGGAACACCGCCGCGGCGGCGAGGACCGCCAGACCCACGGCGCACGGGAGCGCCCAGTCCAGCGTTGTGTCCGTAAGTCTCATCGTGCGATTCCTTGCGTCGCAGTACCGTCGCGCTCGGGCCGCGAGACGGCGTCCGCGCGCCATCCTGGCGAACACCTCGGACGTGTGATGCGGTTTCAGGGCAAGAGAACGCCAACGGAGCGGCGGCGTGGGGCGAGATTGCCAGAATGCTCGAACTGGGTAGCGGGACTGGTTCAGTTGGTCGAGTCGAGACCTGTGACCTGACGGGTGATCGGAGGGCATCGGTGAAAGATCCGTACGAGGTGTGCCACACCTCGGACGATCCTGCCGGGGGAGAGCGGGCCCACAGGGGGCTCGAAGCCGGTCGCCGAGCGTGTTGCAATAGATGGCGGCGCACACTCCCCGCGGAAGTGCGCCAGCGCACACGACTGCCCGAAGGAGCCCCTGTGGAGTACGCCCCCCGCGCCCAGCGGCGCCCCGCGGCGCCCGCCGCCGCGGACCCCGGGCTGCCCCCCGGTCACGACGAGCGGGTCCGGGGTGCCCATCCGCACGCCGAGCCCGGCACGGAGGCCGCCCCGGAGCGGGCCGAGGGTCTTCCCCGGCCGCGCCGGCTGCCCGAGCGGTCCACCGTGCGGGACCAGGTCCTGCGCGCCCTGCGCGGCGCCCTGCTCACCGGAGAGCTGCGCCCCGGGGCGGTGTACTCCGCGCCCGCGCTCGCCGAGCGCTTCGGGGTCTCCGCGACCCCGGTGCGCGAGGCGATGCAGCTGCTGGCCCGTGAGGGCGCGGTGGAGGCCATGCCGAACAAGGGCTTCCGGGTCGCCGAGCGCAGCAGCCGGGACCTCGCCGAGCTCGCCGAGGTGCGCGCGCTCCTGGAGGTCCCCGTCGTGCTGCGCATGGCCCGCACCCTGCCCGCGTCCCGCTGGGAGCAGCTGCGCCCGCTCGCCGAGGCCACGGTGGCCGCCGCGGCCCTGGGCGACCGCGCCGCCTACGCCGAGGCGGACCGCGCCTTCCACCGCGCACTGCTGGAGCTCTCCGGCAACCGGCAGCTCGTCGCCGTCGCCGACGAGCTGCACCGCAGGTCGCAGTGGCCCGTCACCGAGGACCACGGCCACGCCCGCCCCGGCGCCGCCCCCGTGCGCGGCATCAGCGCCCGCCTGGTCGCCGACGCCACGCAGCACGCGGCCCTGCTGGAGGCGCTGGTCTCCGGCGACCTCACCGCCGTCGAGTCACTGGTGCGCCGGCACTTCTCCGGGGCGTGACGCTCAGCCGGCGTCCGGCGCCGGCTCCCTGGCCAGCTCCTCTGCCAGCCACACGGGCACCCCGCCCAGCGTCCGGAACAACCGCGCCGCCTCCGCGCGCAGCCGTCCCGCCTCGGGATCCGGCGTCACCCCGGCCAGCGCGGTCAGGGCCGGCGCGACCCCGACGGCGTAGCCGAGCTCCACACGGATCCGCAGCGACTCCGTGAAGCCGTGGCGCGCCTCGGCGACGTCGCCCTCGCGGGCCGCCAGCCCGGCCAGGTGCCGCCAGGTGTACGAGGTCAGCAGCACGTCGTCGTGGGCCACCGCCCCCGCGTGCGCCCGGCGGTACGCGGCCCGCGCCGCGGCCGGGTCGTCACCCAGGTTCTCCGCGACCAGTCCGCGCCGGAAGTCCAGCAGCGGACGCCCCGCCGCACCGGGAGCCAGCAGCGCCGCGCTGCGCATCAGGGCCGCCCGCGCCTCGTCGGCCCGGTCGCGCAGCCCGAAGAGCGTCGCCAGGTACGCCAGGTTGCCGCGTTCGCAGGCGGCCTCGCCGCGCTCGTCGTCCGTACGGGCCAGGGCCTCCGCCGTGCGCAGGGCGTCCTCGGCCTCCGCCCAGCCGTCCAGGGTGAACATGCAGCGCTCGATCAGCAGCGCCGCCCGCCGTGTGGCCGCCGCCGGCGACCGCTCCGCATGGGGCGCGAGCAGCTGCGCGGCCTCCGTCCAGCACCCGCGGCCCCGCAGCCGCGTCACGTCGGGCGGCGTGTCGCCACCCGGCGCGTTCGGTCCCACCTCTGCGTCCGACATGGCGGTGTCCGCCACTTGCCCTCCCCGAAGCGCGTCATCGAGCCGGTTGGGCCGAAGTCCAGCACGACACCGGGTGCCACGCCAAGAGGGCGGACGTCGCCGTGATCGATTTCCTGCCCGTCAATTGATCTCCATCGCCGCAACCGCGGCGCAACCGGCGCGCAACCGCTGCGCATCCGTGCCGCATCCGGTGGGGCGGAGGGTGTTCACCGACCGCCTATGGTGTGGAGGGGACAGACCATGCGCATTTCCCGTGCCCGTATCGGTGCCGTCGGTGCCGCCGTCGCCGCGCTCTGCCTCGGGGGCCTCGTCGCGCCGAGTGCCGCCCACGCGGCGGACACCTACGGCAGATGCAACTACGTGAACGACTGGTACCGCCCGACCCTGAAGAAGGGCCCGTACAACTCGAGTACCGCGGCCGCCGTCAAGCAGGTTCAGTGCCTGATCAACGTAGGGGCCTGGTATCCCCAGCCGCTGTCGGAGGACGGCGAGTTCGGGGCGAAGACGGATGCGGCGGTCCGGTGGGTACAGGACTGCAACGAGACGACCGGCGGCGTGGACGGCATCGTCGGCTCCAACACCTGGCTCGACCTGTACCTCCCCGACCCGGACTGCTCGCTCTGATCCGGGGCGACTCCCGAGCGCCCGGCCGGCACGAAGGCCGTCATGGTGATCCCCACGGCTCGCACGGGGACCGCGGGTGGCCGCCCAGGGCGAAGGAGATCGCCTCGTCGAGGCCGAGCGAGCCGCCGGCGCGGAACGCCTCCTCGTACGCCTCGTCCCCGATCAGCTTGCGCGCCTGCTCCGCACAGAGGTCCTGTGCGGCGCGCAGTTCGGGCGAGCCGAACTGCGGTGGCCCGAACATCTCCCACACGCGGCGGCTGACGGCGAGCAACCGGACGGCGCCGCTCGCGTCGCCCGCGGCCAGTGCGGCATGCGCCAGCGTGTCGACGCACATCGCGACGCCCAGGGTGTCGCCGAGCATGCGCCGTACCGTCAGGGAGGCCCGGGCGTGGGCCACGGCGGACCCGGTCTCCCCGCGGGCGAGGTCCACCGAGCTGCGCAGGCTGCTGCTCCAGGAACGCGTCCAGATCTCGCCGCGGGACGCCGACAGGGCCTGCTGTTCGTCGATGACCTCGGCGGCCGCGTCGAGGTCGCCGTTCATCAGGAGGGCGAAGGCCTCGCCGATCAGGGCCATGGCCAGTGCGCGCTCCCGATCGGCGGTCCGGGGCAGTGCGCGGCTGAGGCGGACGGCGTCGGAGGCGAGGACGACCGCCGTGGCGGCGTCGCCCCGCTGCGCAGCCGCGGCACCGAGCAGATGGGCGGCGAAGGCCGCCGCGACGCTGTCGCCGTGTCCGGCGGCGAGGGACCGGCACTCGCCGGCCACCCGGTCGACGGTCTCGGTGTCGCCCTGGCCGAGGGCCACGTGGCCGCAGGCCCACAGCGCCTTGAGCCGTTCCCGGTCCGGCCCCCGTTCCCGTTGCAGTAGCCGGTCGAGATAGTGCCGGCCCTCCGTGAACAGCCCACAGGCCACCCAGAACGCCCACAGGGTGCCCGCCAGTTCGAGACCGGTACGCTGCTCGTCGGGCCGGGACAGGCAGAAGTCGAGGGCCGAGCGGATGTTGGCGTGCTCCTGCAGCACCCGGCGGTGCCACACGAGCTGGCGCGGCCCGTACCAGTCGTCCTCGAACCGGTGCGCGAGGGCGAGGTAGTGGTCCCGGTGGCGGCGGCGCAGGCGCTCCTGCTCGCCGTGCCCCCGCAGGCGGTCGGCACCGTACTCGCGGATCGTGTCGAGGATGCGGAGCCGGACTCCGGTTGCGTCCTCCTCGCGCAGCAGGACCGACTTGTCGACCAGGCCGGCGAGCAACTCCGGGATCGCCGCCGCGGGAAGCTCCGCGTCGGCGCAGACGTCCCGGGCGGCCTCCCCGTCGAAGCCGCCGGAGAAGACCGACAGCCTTTCCCACAGCAGGCGTTCCGCGGGCGAGCAGAGATGGTGGCTCCATTCGATGGCCGTCTTCAGCGTCTGGTGCCGGGACAGCGCCGTGCGCCGCCCGACGCCGAGGAGCGCGAAGCGGTCGTCGAGGCGTTCCAGGACCTGGTCCACCGACAGGGACCGCAGGCGCACGGCGGCCAGTTCGATCGCCAGCGGGATGCCGTCGAGGAGCGCGCACAGCCGCCCGACCGCCGCCCGGTTGAGCGGAGTCAGCGCGAAGTGCCGGTCGACGGCCCGGGCCCGCTCGACGAACAGGGCGACGGCGTCCGTGATCCCGGTCTGCGCGGCGTCGGGGACCGGCGACGGTACGGGCAGCGGCAGGACCACGTAGATCTGCTCGCCGGCGACGCCCAGCGACTCCCTGCTGGTGGCCAGGACGCGGATCCCGGGAGCGCTCTGCAGCAGGCTCTCGGTCAACAGGGCACAGGCGTCGGCCAGATGCTCGCAGGTGTCCAGTACCAGCAGGAGCCGCTTGCCCGACAGATGGTCCCGCAGCGCCTGCAGCGGCGTGCGGAGGGCCCAGTCGTGCAGGTCGAGGGCCTGCGCCACCGCGTGGGTGACCAGGTCGTCGTCGCGCACCGAGGACAGTTCCACCAGCCATGCCCCGTCGGGGAAGCCGGCACCCGCCTCGTCCGCGACGCGCAGGGCCAGACGCGTCTTGCCGACCCCGCCGACACCGGTCAGCGTCACCAGCCGGGAGCCGGCCAGCAGCGCGCCCACCGCGTCCACCTCGGCTCGGCGCCCCACGAAGCTGGTGGTCCGGGCCGGCAGGGCGCCGTGCCGGGGCGGCGGCCCGTCGGAGCGGTCGAGCGCCTCGCGCGGCCGTGACGGGCCCTCCAGCTCCCCGTCCGCGCGCAGCATGGCCTCGTGCAGTCGCCGCAGCGGTTCCCCGGGCTCGATGCCCAGGTGCTCCGCGAAGAGCGCGCGGGTCTCCCGGAACAGCTCCAGACCCTCCGCACGGCGGCCGCTGCGGTACAGGGCCAGCATGAGGTGCGCCCGCAACTCCTCGCGGTAGGGGTGCTGCCGGACGAGTCCGGCCAGCTCGCCGACGAGTTCCGCGTGGCGGCCGAGCGCCAGCTCCGCGCCCGCGCACTCCTCGTGCACCCGGGTCCGCAGCTCCTCCAGCCGGACGGCTTCGGCGGCGACCAGTGGAGCGCCCGGAACGCCGTCGAAGGCCGCGCCCCGCCACAACGCCAGTGCCTCGCGGAACAGCGCGGCAGCCCGGCCCGGCTCCCCGCGCCGCAGCTCGGCCCGCCCGCGGTCCGTGAGGTCGGCGAAGCGCCACGCGTCCAGCTCGCCGTCCAGGACGGTCAGCCCGTAGCCCTGCGGCCCGTGCCGCAGCCGGTCCCCGATCCCCAGCTCGCGGCGGAGCCGGTGCACGTGGACCTGCAGGGTCTTGCGCGAACTCGGCGGCGGCTCGCCCTCCCACAGCGCGGCCCGCAGATGCCCGACGGACACCGGGCGGCCGCCCTCCGCCAGCAGCAGGCACAGCAGCCGGCGCAGCATCGGGGCCGGCAGCGCCACCGTCCGACCCTCCCGGCGCACACGCAACGGCCCCAGGACATCGAACTCGAACACCCGGCCCCCCGAATCTCTGGGCGAGCCTGCCCGAGACGTGACCCCGGGTCAAGATCAAGCGGCAACCCGGGAACAGCCCCCGCCGAACGGCCCGCGCCGGCCCGGCGTCCCGCCGTCAGCTCATCCGCAGGGCCAGGAAGAAGTCGAGCTTGTCCTCCAGGCGCGACAGGTCGCGGCCCGTCAGTTGCTCGATCCTGCCGATGCGGTAGCGCAGAGTGTTGACGTGCAGATGCAGCCGGTTCGCGCAGCGCGTCCAGGAGCCGTCGCACTCGAGGAAGGCCTCGAGGGTGGGGATGAGCTCCGCGCGGTGCCGCCGGTCGTAGGCCCGCAGCGGGTCGAGGAGCCGGGCGGTGAAGGCGCGGCGGACGTCGTCGGGGACGAACGGCAGCAGCAGGACGTGGGAGGCCAGTTCCTCGTGGCCCGCGACGCAGACCCGGCCCGGGCGGGCGGCGGCGACGCGCCGGGCGTGACGGGCCTCCTCCAGGGCGCCGCGCAGGCCGTCGGCAGAGTGGACGGCGGCGCTGACGCCGATGGTGAGCCGTCCGTCGCCGTCCAGACCCCGGGTGAGGGGGGCGCGCAGGAAGGAGAGCAGGCCCTGAGCGGACAGTTCGGGGTCGGCGCCCTCGGACCCCGGCGACGACAGGGGGACGAGGGCCATCGCCTCCTCGCCCGTGTGGGCGACGGCGATGCGGTCGGCCTGGTCGGGGCCCACCGCGCCCGGGTCGACCAGGGCCTCCTCCAGCAGTGCCTGGGCGACCGGGCCGGCCGCGGGGCCGCCGCCGGCCCAGTCGACGCGGGCGACGACGACCTGCCACTGCGGCGCGGTGCCGAGCCCCGGCACCAGCACGGGCGCGGCCACCCGCAGCCGTGCCGCGATCTCGCCCGGCGGCGCGCCGGCCTGCACGAGGTCCATCACCTCGGCGGCGAGCCGGCGGCGCACGGTGCGCTCGGCGTCCCGCCGGTCGCGCTCGACGGCGATGAGCTGGGTGACGCCGTCCAGCAGGTCCAGGCGCTCGGCCGGCCAGTCGCCCGCGTCGGCTTCGACAGCCAGGAACCAGTCGGAGAGCAGGGTGCCGCGGATGTCGTCGTCGGGGTCGCCGCTGCGGATGGGGAAGAGCGAGTAGCGGCGGCCCGCGGTGTAGGCGCGGTGCGGCGAGGGGCGGCCGGTCCGGGCGGCGGCCAGGTGCTCGGCGGCGAGCTCGGCCGGTACGCCGGCGGGCAGCGGGTGGTCGGAGCCGGCGATCCTGCGCCCCGTCGTGGACAGGACCCAGGCGCGCAGGTCGAGGTCGCTGCCGAGCAGGTCCAGGACGGCGTCGGGACCGCCGCCCTCGGGTCCGGAGGTCATCAGGCGCCGGTGCCGTTCCACCACGGCGGCCAGGTCCCCGGCACGCTCGGTGGACACCTGGCGCACGACGTGCTCGGTGATGGAGGCGAAGGCGACGTCCTCGTCGACCGCGAACAGCGGCAGCCGGTGCCGGGCGCAGGCCAGCACCAGGTCGTCGGGGACGGAGCCCAGCTCGGCCTCGCCCGCCGCGAGCCCGGCGACACCGGCCGCCGTGAGGATCCGCACGAAGCGCTCCGAGTCGTCCGGCCCGCGGCGCCAGGCCAGCCCGGTCAGCACCAGTTCGCCGCCGGAGAGGTAGCGGCTGGGGTCCTTCAGGTCGGTGGTCATCACGCCACGGACCGTGCGGTCCAGCTCCTCCCCGCCGCCGAGCAGCCGCAGGCCGAGGGCATCGGTGTCCAGCAGTGCGCGCAGCCGCATCGTCGTCGCCTTGTCTTGAGCGCTTCCTCGTCCGGGCCGGTACCAGGGTGGCGCCCGAACGGTTGCATCGGTGTTGCCGCGTCGATGCCGACAGGTTTCGGATCCGCGTCTTTCGGAGGAATCTACAAGGCCAGCTTAGCGACCGGCGAAGTGCTTCATGTGTTCGGTGACTGCACCCGGCACCGTACCCGGACGTGTACTGGGTCACACAGCGTGAACAGGACATGAACAGCCATCCCGTCCCCTGACGAAGAAGAGAGCACTCATGGACTTCCTGCGTCCCGCGACCTGGGAGGAGGCCCTCGCCGCCAAGGCGGAGCACCCCACGGCCGTACCCATCGCGGGTGGCACCGACGTGATGGTCGAGATCAACTTCGACCACCGGAGGCCCGATGTCCTGCTGGACCTGAACCGCGTCGGCGACCTGTACGAGTGGGAGGTGGGGGAGGAGACCGTACGGCTGGGCGCCGCGGTCCCCTACACCCGCGTGATCGAGGCGCTGGGCGGGGAACTGCCCGGCCTCGCGCTCGCCGCCCGCACCGTGGGCTCCCCGCAGATCCGCAACCGCGGCAGCGTCGGCGGCAACCTCGGCGCCGCCTCCCCGGCAGGCGACTCGCACCCGCCGCTGCTCGCCGCCGGCGCCGAGGTGGAGGCGGTGTCCGTACGTGGCACCCGGCTCATCCCGGTCGAGGAGTTCTACACCGGGGTGAAGCGCAACGCCCTCGCCCCGGACGAGCTCATCCGCGCCGTGCACATCGCCAAGGCCGACGGACCCCAGCAGTTCTCCAAGGTCGGCACCCGCAACGCCATGGTCATCGCGGTCTGCGCCTTCGGCCTGGCCCTGCACCCGGCCACCCGCACGGTGCGCACGGGCATCGGCTCGGCCGCGCCCACCCCGGTCCGCGCCGGCACCGCCGAGGAGTTCCTCACCGCGGCGCTGGAGGAGGAGGGCCTGTGGGACAGCGGGAGGACCGTCCCGCCCTCCGTGGCACGCCAGTTCGCGGAGCTGGTCGCCGCCTGCGCCAGCCCCATCGACGACGTGCGGGGCAGCGCCGCCTACCGCCGCCACGCCCTGCGGGTGATGGCCCGCCGCACCCTCGGCTGGACCTGGGACGAGTACCTCGGCAACGAGAGGAGCGCCCGATGCGCGTGACCTTCACCGTCAACGGACGGCGCCAGGAGGCCGACGACGTGTGGGAGGGCGAGAGCCTGCTGTACGTCCTGCGCGAGCGCATGGGCCTGCCCGGCTCCAAGAACGCCTGCGAGCAGGGCGAGTGCGGCTCCTGCACGGTCCGGCTCGACGGGGTGCCGGTGTGCGCCTGCCTGGTCGCCGCCGGCCAGGTGCAGGGCCGTGAGGTCGTGACCGTCGAGGGCCTGGCGGACTTCGCCAAGGAGCGCGACACGGGTCAGGCGGGCCCCGGCACCGACCCGGGCGCCGCACAGCGGTGGCAGCCGCGTCCCGCCGGCCCGGCCACGGAGCTGTCGCCGGTCCAGCAGGCCTTCGTCGACGCCGGAGCCGTCCAGTGCGGCTTCTGCACCCCGGGGCTGCTGGTCGCCGCCGACGAACTGCTGGAGCGCAACGCCCAGCCCACCGACGCCGACATCCGCGAGGCCCTCTCGGGCAACCTGTGCCGCTGCACCGGCTACGAGAAGATCCTCGACGCGGTCCGCCTCGCGGCCGCCCGCACGGGGACGGAGGCCTGACCGCGATGGGCGTGACCCGTACCCCCACCCCCACCACCCAGGGCAGCGAGACCAGGGGCGGCATCGGCGAGTCCACGCTGCGCCCCGACGGCGTCCTCAAGACCACCGGTGAGTTCGCCTACGCCTCCGACCTGTGGCACGAGGACATGCTGTGGGGCCACACCCTGCGCAGCCCGCACGCGCACGCCGAGATCGTCTCCCTCGACGTCTCGCGGGCGCTGGCGCAGCCGGGTGTGTACGCCGTGCTCACCTACGACGACCTGCCCACCGACGTGCGGCACTACGGACTGGAGATCCAGGACACCCCCGTCCTCGCCCACGGCCGGGTCCGCCACCACGGCGAACCGGTCGCGCTGGTCGCCGCCGACCACCCCGAGACCGCGCGCCGGGCCGCCGCGAAGATCAGGGCCGAGTACCGGCAACTGCCCGTCGTGGTCGACGAGGCGACCGCCACCGCCCCGGACGCGCCGCTGATCCACGAGGGCCGCACCGACCACCACAGCGGCCACGTCCCGCATCCCAACGTCGTGCACCGTCAGCCGATCGTCCGCGGCGACGCCGACGCGGCCGCCCGGCGCGCCGACGTGATCGTCACCGGGGACTACGAGGTCGGCATGCAGGACCAGGCCTTCCTCGGCCCCGAGTCGGGCCTCGCCGTCCCCGCCGAGGACGGCGGCGTCGACCTCTACGTCGCCACCCAGTGGCTGCACGCCGACCTCCGCCAGATCGCCCCCGTCCTCGGCCTGCCCGAGGAGAAGGTCCGCATGACGCTCTCCGGCGTCGGCGGCGCCTTCGGCGGGCGCGAGGACCTGTCGATGCAGATCCACGCCTGCCTGCTGGCGCTGCGCACCGGCAAGCCCGTCAAGATGGTCTACAACCGCTTCGAGTCCTTCTTCGGCCACGTCCACCGGCACCCCGCCACGCTCCACTACGAGCACGGCGCCACCCGTGACGGGAAGATCACCCACATGCGGTGCCGCATCGTGCTGGACGGCGGCGCGTACGCCTCCTCCTCCCCGGCCGTGGTCGGCAATGCCTCCTCCCTCAGCGCCGGCCCGTACGTCATCGACGACGTCGACATCGAGGCCCTCGCGCTCTACACCAACAACCCGCCCTGCGGAGCGATGCGCGGCTTCGGCGCGGTCCAGGCCTGCTTCGCCTACGAGGCGCAGATGGACAAGCTCGCCGCCGCCCTCGGCATGGACCCGGTGGAGTTCCGGCGGCTCAACGCCATGTCCCAGGGCGCCGTCATGCCCACCGGGCAGGTCGTCGACTCCCCGGCGCCCGTCGCCGAACTGCTGCGCCGCGTCAAGGCGATGCCGATGCCGCCCGCGCGGGAGTGGGAGAGCGCCGGCGGCGGCGTGGACGTCCGCGCGCTGCCCGGCGGGCTGTCCAACACCACCCACGGCGAGGGCGTCGTCCGCGGCGTCGGCTACGCCGTCGGCATCAAGAACGTCGGCTTCTCCGAGGGCTTCGACGACTACTCCACCGCCCGCGTCCGCCTGGAGGTGATCGCGGGGGAACCGGTGGCCACCGTGCACACCGCGATGGCCGAGGTCGGCCAGGGCGGCGTCACCGTCCACGCCCAGATCGCCCGCACCGAACTCGGCGTCACCCAGGTCACCATCGACCCCGCCGACACCCGGATCGGTTCGGCCGGCTCCACGTCCGCCTCCCGGCAGACGTACGTCACCGGCGGCGCGGTGCGGCACACCTGCGAGGCGGTGCGCGAACGCGTCCTGGAACTGGGCCGCGCCAGGCTCGGCACCCACCACCCGGCCTGGGCCACCGCCGAGCTCCTGCTGGAGGGCGGCAAGGTCGTCACCGACGGCGGAGAGGTACTCGCCGGGCTCGCCGAGGTGCTGGGCGACGAGGCGATCGACATCGAGCGGGAGTGGCGGCACCGCCCCACCGAACCCTTCGACCTGCGCACCGGCCAGGGCCGCGGGCACGTCCAGTACTCCTTCGCCGCGCACCGCGCCGTCGTGGACGTCGACACCGAACTCGGCCTGGTCAAGGTCGTCGAACTCGCCTGCGCCCAGGACGTCGGAAAGGCACTCAACCCGCTGTCGGTCATCGGCCAGATCCAGGGCGGCACGACGCAGGGCCTCGGCCTGGCGGTCATGGAGGAGATCCTCGTCTCCGACCGGGCCACGGTCCGCAACCCGTCCTTCACCGACTACCTGATCCCCACCATCCTCGACACGCCGCCCATCCCGGTCGACGTGCTCGAACTCGCCGACGACCACGCCCCGTACGGACTGCGCGGCGTCGGCGAGGCCTCGACCCTGTCCTCCACCCCGGCCGTCGTCGCAGCGATCCGCGCCGCGACGGGCCTCGCCCTCCGGCGCGTGCCGGTGAGGCCGGAGCACCTGACCGGTACGTGAGGCAGCTCCGCCCTGCGCCGTACGGCGCCGGGCGGTCACACCGCACCACTCTCGGGCCGTCCCCCGGTCGTGCTGCGGACCATCCCAAATCCCGTACGGCGCAGGCCGTCCGGGTGTCCCTGTGAACCTTGGGAGTGGCACCGCATGACCCAGTCGACCCCGTCAGCCACGGAAAGAACCGCCCCCGACCCCACCACCGGCGCGCTGCCTCCCCGGCCGGCCGGACGAACCCGGCTCGACCGGTACTTCCACATATCCGAACGCGGCTCGACCGTCGCCCGCGAACTCCGGGGAGGTCTGACGACCTTCATGGCGATGGCGTACATCCTGCTGCTCAACCCGCTGCTGCTGTCCGGCCCCGACGTGGACGGCCACCGGCTCGGGCAGACCGGGCTGATCACGGCCACCGCGCTGGCCGCCGCCGTCTCCACGCTCCTCATGGGCCTGCTCGGCAAGGTGCCGCTCGCCCTCGCCGCGGGCCTGTCCGTCTCCGGTGTGCTCGCCACGCAGGTCGCCCCGCACATGACCTGGCCCCAGGCGATGGGGATGTGCGTGCTGTACGGCGCGGTGATCGTGGTCCTGGTGGTCTCCGGTCTGCGGGAGGTCATCATGAACGCGATCCCGCTGCCGCTGAAGCACGGGATCACCATCGGCATCGGCATGTTCATCGCCCTGATCGGGCTGGTCAACGCCGGGTTCGTGGGCCGGGGCGAGGGCGGCCCGCTCACCCTGGGCGCCGGTGGGCACCTGGCCGGCTGGCCGGTGCTGGTCTTCTGCGTCACCCTGCTGCTGATCTTCATGCTGCAGGCGCGTGAGGTCCCCGGCGCCATCCTCGTCGGCATCGTCACCGGCACCGTCCTCGCCGTGGCCGTCCACGCGGCCGGCGGCACCGACGCGAAGGCGTGGGGGCTGACCGTCCCGGAACTGCCCGGCCACCTCGTCTCCGCACCCGACTTCGGGCTGTTCGGACACGTCGAGTTCGGCGGCTGGGAGCACATCGGGGCCCTGAGCGTCGGCATGATCGTCTTCACGCTCGTGCTGGCGGGCTTCTTCGACGCGATGGCCACCATCATCGGCGTCGGCACGGAGGCGAAGCTGGCGGACGACAAGGGACGCATGCCGGGGCTCGGCAGGGCGCTGTTCGTCGACGGCGCGGGCGGCGCGATCGGCGGCGCCTGCGGGGCCTCGGGACAGACCGTCTTCATCGAGTCCGCGACCGGCGTCGGCGAGGGCGCCCGCACGGGCCTGTCGTCCGTGGTCACCGGAGTCCTCTTCGCCGCGGGGCTGTTCTTCACCCCGCTGGCGCAGATCGTCCCCGGCCAGGTCGCCGCGGCGGCCCTGGTCGTGATCGGCGCCATGATGATGGGCAACGCCCGGCACGTCGACTGGGGCGACCGCTCGGTGGCCGTACCCGTCTTCCTCACCGTGGCCCTGATGCCCTTCACCTACTCCATCACCGCCGGGGTCGGCGCCGGAGTCATCGCCTACACCGCGATCAAGTCGGCCCAGGGCAGGTTCCGTGAGCCCGGGATCTTCATGTGGGTGCTCACGGCCGTCTTCGTCGTCTACTTCGCCCTGCACCCCCTCGAGGGCTGGCTGGGCGTCAGCTAGGAGGAGTCCCCGCCATGCTCGACATCGCCGCCGCGCTCGACCGCTGGTCGGCCGAGGGCAGGCCGTTCGCCGTGGCGACCGTCGTCGCGGTCGGCGGCAGCGCACCCCGGCAGCCCGGCGCGGCGCTCGCCGTCGACGCCGAGGGCACCGCCGTCGGCAGCGTGTCCGGCGGGTGTGTCGAAGGCGCCGTCTACGAGCTCTGCCAGGAGGTGCTGGAGACCGGCGAGCCGCTGCTCAGGCGCTTCGGGTACTCCGACGACGACGCCTTCGCCGTGGGGCTGACCTGCGGCGGCGTCATCGACATCTTCGTCCAGCGGATCGCGCCCGGGGCGCAGTTCGCCGGGGCACTGGCCGCCGCCTCCCGCGGGGAGGCGGCGGCCCTGGCCAGGGTCGTCGCGGGCCCCGCCGGCCTGCCCGGCCGGGCCCTGCTGGTGCGCCCCGGCGGGACGTACGAGGGCACCCTCGGCGACCCGGAACTGGACCGCACCGCCGCGGCCGAGGCCCACGCCCTGCTGGACGCGGGCCGCACCGCCACCGTCGGCATCGGCGCGGACGGCGGGCGCTGCGGCGAGCCGCTCACGCTGCTGGTCGAGACCAGCGTCCCGCCGCCCCGCCTGCTGGTGTTCGGGGCGATCGACTTCGCCGCCGCACTGGTGCGGGTCGGCACGTTCCTCGGCTACCGGGTGACGGTCTGCGACGCGCGCCCGGTCTTCGCGACCGCCCGGCGCTTCCCCGAGGCCGACGAGGTCGTCGTGGAGTGGCCGCACCGGTATCTCGAACGCACCCCGGTCGACGGGCGCACCGTCGTCTGCGTCCTCACGCACGACGCCAAGTTCGACGTACCGCTGCTGGAGCGGGCCCTGCGCATGCCCGTCGCGTACGTCGGCGCCATGGGGTCCCGGCGCACCCACGAGCAGCGGCTGGCCCGGCTGCGCGAGACGGGCCTCGGCGAGGCCGAACTGGAGAGGCTGCGCAGCCCGATCGGCCTCGACCTCGGCGCGCGCACGCCGGAGGAGACGGCGCTTTCCATCGCGGCGGAGTTCGTCGCCGTCCGCTGTGGCGGCACGGGGCGCCCCTTGCGGGGCGCCCACACCCCCGTCCACGGGGTGCGGTGAGCCCGTGCGGGGGGTGCGGGGGGTGCCCCTTGCGGCCGGTGGTTGTGTGCGGGTTGGTTGCGCCTGCGGGCGGCTGCGCCGGGCTGCCCGGTTGTTGTGTGCGGGTGGTTTGCGCCTGCGGCGGGCGGTTCTCCCGCCCGCCCTCCCTCCCCCAGCCTTCGGCCGGGGGGACCCCCATCCGGCGCGGTCAGTGACCGCCTCGCGCGTGCGTGGTGGGCCGGGTGCGGGGCCTCCGGGGCTGCACGTCCTGGACTGGGTTATTTACGTGCATGACGGGCGGTCCACGTCCGAGCCCCGGATGCCGCACACAAATATCCCGCAGCGTCCAGAACATCCACCCCTACGACCCCACCCCCTCCGAATCGTGGGGCGACTGACGGTCGGAGGGTGGTAGAGCGCGGTCCGGGGTTGCCGCACACGTCTTACCGAACGCCCACGGCCATGGGGGTGGTGGCTGAGGCCCGCGCCGGCTCCGGCACGATCGGGTGCTCGGGCCGATGCCCAGCGGTATGGCGCCCTGCTGAGCGACCCGTTGCCGTGTGCGCGTTCCCGCCCTCCCTCAGGCTTCGGCCAGGGGCGGCCTGATGCGGTGCGGTCGGTGTGGTTCCAACGCTGAACCTGGTTGCGAGTCGGCCGCCCGCCGGAGGTCAGGGGTCGTCCCCCCATCGGCAATCGTCGTGATCTGCCGCCTGGCGACCTGCGGCGTCGCCGTGACACAGGCAAGCCCTGCGAGCACCCGTAGGCGAGGTGCGTCAGTCGTCCCGTGGGAGGTGCCGCCCCCGGCCACGGGTGCGTGCACCCTTGCTCGGCCTGCGGCCAAGAGACCCCCCGCTGAGGGCAGCTCCCAACCGTGCGGGGAGGGGCCGCCCCCCATCACCCGCCACCGGCCGTTGGTCGCCCAGCGATACGGAGGGGGTGGGGTCGGAGGGGTGGGCGTTCTGGACGCTGACGTGTATTTGTTGTGCGGCACAGACGGCACCTGCCTGGACCGCCCGTCATGCACATAAATATGCGGTACAGAATGCCCAGCCCCGGAGGCCCCGCCCCCGGCCCACCACGCACGCGCGCAGGCCCGCACCAACCATCCGGGATGGGGGTCCCCCCGGCCGAAGGATGGGGGTCCCCCCGGCCGAAGGCTGGGGGAGGGCGGGAGGGCGGGGGATGCCCGCCGCAGGCGCAAACAACCCGCACCCGACAACCGGCCGCAAGCGGAACCCCACGCCGGAGGGTCACCGCACTTGCTGCTCGGCCCAGATGACCTTCCCCTCGGGCGTGTAGCGCGTGCCCCAGCGTTCGGCGAACTGCGAGACGAGGAACAGCCCGCGCCCGCCCTCGTCCGTGGCGGCCGCGTAGCGCAGATGCGGGGAGGTGCTGCCGGCGTCGGAGACCTCGCAGATCAGCATCCGGTCGAGTATCAGGCGGACCTGGATGGGCTCGGCCCCGTAGCGGATGGCGTTGGTGATGAGCTCGCTCAGCAGCAGTTCCGTCGTGAAGGACGACTCCTCCAGCCCCCAGGCGGCCAGCTGACGCTGGACCGCCGCCCGTACCCCGGAGACCGCGGCCGGGTCGCTGGGCACGTCCCAGTCCGCGACGTTGCGGGGGTTCAGGACGCGGGTGCGCGCGACGAGCAGGGCGATGTCGTCGGACGGCCGGGCGGGCAGCATGGCCTTGAACACGTCCCGGCAGGTCTGTTCGGGGTCGCGGCCGGCCTCGGACAGGGACCGGCGCAGGAGTTCGAGGCCCTCGTCGATGTCCCGGTCGCGGTCCTCCACCAGACCGTCGGTGTACAGCACCAGGCTGCTGCCCTCGGGCAGTGTCAGCTCCACCGCCTCGAAGGGCAGTCCGCCCAGGCCCAGCGGGGGTCCGGCCGGTACGTCGGGGAACTCGACGGTCCCGTCGGGGTGCACGACCGCGGGCAGCAGGTGTCCGGCGCGGGCCACCGCGCAGGTGCCGGTCACCGGGTCGTAGACGGCGTACAGGCAGGTCGCGCCCGCGACGGTGGTGCCGGCGGGGGCGGCTCCGTCGCCGGTGGACCCGGAGTCGTCCTGGTCGATGCGGCCGACCAACTCGTCCAGGTGCCCGAGCAGTTCGTCCGGCGGCAGGTCCAGCGTGCTGAAGTTGTGCACGGCGGTGCGCAGTCGGCCCATCGTGGCGGCCGCGTGCAGTCCGTGGCCCACGACGTCGCCGACCACCAGGGCGACCCGTGCCCCGGGCAGCGGCAGGACGTCGAACCAGTCGCCGCCCACCCCCGCCTGCGCGGGCAGGTACCGGTAGGCGGCGTCCAGGGCGGTCAGTTGCGGCAACTCCCGCGGCAGCAGGCTGTGCTGGAGGGTGACCGCCATGGCGTGCTCGCGGGTGTAGCGGCGGGCGTTGTCGACGCAGACCGCGGCCCGTGCCGCCAGTTCCTCGGCGAGCGAGAGGTCCTCCTCGTCGAAGGGGTCCGGGGCCTGCGAGCGCCAGAAGTTCACCATCCCGAGGAGTACGCCGCGGGCGCTGAGCGGGGCGCAGACCAGCGAGTGGATGCCGAAGTCGACGACCCGCGCGCCGCGTTCCGGGTCCTGCGCCTGCCAGCCGGGGGAGTCGGCGAGCCGGGGTTCCAGGACGGCCCGGCCGCTGACGATGCCGGCCGCCTGCGGGCTGGACGGCACGAAGAGCAGCGGGTGCCCCGTGGGGTACAGCGGGTGGTCGTCGCGGACGCCGCTCACGGCGACCCGGCGCATCTCCACCGACGGGCCCGCCAGTGGTTCGTCGCCGCGCAGCACGCGTACCGCGAGGTCCACGGTGACGTAGTCGGCGAAGCGCGGCACCGCCACCTGCGCCAGTTCCTCGGCGGTCCGGGTGATGTCGAGTGTCGTGCCGATGCCCATGCTCGCGTCGTACAGCAGCCGCAGCCGGGTCCTGGCGGTCTCGGCCCGGCCGGACAGCGCGCGCAGTTCGGTCGCGTCGCGCAGGGTGGCCACACTGCCCGGCGGGCCGCCGTTGCGGTCGGTGTGGCGGTTGTTGAGCACCAGCAGCCGCTCCCCGGCCGGCAGCACCTCGTCGGTGGCGTCCCGGCCGGAGGCCAGCAGTTCGCAGGCCCGCTCCTCGAGTCCGAGCCCGGTGACGGGCCTGCCCTCCGCGTCGGGCGGCAGGTCCAGCAGCCGGCGCGCCTCGTCGTTGGCGAGCAGGAGCCGCCGTTCGCCGTCGAGGATGAGGACGCCCTCGCGCACGGCGTGCAGTACGGCGTCGTGGTGCTCGTACATGCGCGTCATCTCGACCGGGCCGAGGCCCCTGGTCTGCCGGGTGAGGCGTCTGGCGATCAGCCAGGTGCCGGCGGTGGCCAGGGCCAGCACTCCTGCCGCGATGCCCAGCAGGACGGGCAGTTGCTCGTTGACCGCGCCGCTGACCTTGGCGATGGTGATGCCCGAGGAGACGATGCCGACGACCCGGCCCCGGTCGTCGCGGACGGGCACGTTCGCCTGCACCAGGGGGCCGATGGTGCCCACGATGTTCTCCGTGACCACCTGGCCGCGCAGGGCCGGTCCGATGTCCCCGACGAACTTCTTGCCGATGCGGTCGGGCTTGGGGTGGGTGTAGCGCATTCCCTGACGGTCCGTCACCACGATGAAGTCCACCCCGGAGAGCCGGCGCGCCTGCTCGGCCCTCGGCTGCAGCACCGCGGTCGGATCGGGGGACTCCAGCGCCGCCACGATCCCCGGCGAGCTCGCGAAGGTCGTGGCCACCGCCACCGACCGGTTGCGGGCCTCCTGTTCGCTGTCGTGCCGCGCCTGGACGAGGAGTTCGACGACGGCCGCGACGACCAGCAGGACGACGACCACGACCTGCAGCAGGAAGACCTGCCCGGCCACGCTGCGCCCGGCGGGCAGCGCTCGCAGGCCCCGCTCCGGTGGTTTCCTCGAGGCGCGATGATCGCTCGGCCCGCCCATAGGCTATGTCTACACTCCCGGGCACTTCCGGGGCGACTGTTACCCCCGAGTTCTTCGTGGCCGTACGGTGTCCGCATGCGCAGGACGACACCGGGGGCCGTGCTGGGCCGCCGTACGCTCAACCGGGCCCTGCTGGACCGGCAACTGCTGCTGGCGCGCTCGCGGATGGGCCCTTCGGAGGCGGTCGGGCATCTGGTGGGTCTTCAGTCGCAGGCCCCGCACGCGGCGTACGCCGCGCTGTGGACCCGGCTCGACGGCTTCGCCTTCGGCGACCTGTCGCGTCTGCTGCTGGACCGCGGGGTCGTGCGGATCGCGCTGCTGCGCGGCACCGTCCACCTGGTCACCGCGGACGACGCGCTGCGGCTGCGACCGGTGCTGCAGCCGCTGCTGGACCGGCAGATCGCCCAGGGCGCCTGGGGCCCGGGGGTGCGCGGCGTGGACCGCGAGGAGGCCGTCGCCGCCTGCCGGGCGCTGGTCGAGGCGGAGCCGCGCACCCCGGGCGAACTGCGCGACCTGCTCGGCCCGCGCTGGCCGGACGCCGATCCCGCGTCCCTCGCCAACGCGCTGCGCAACTGGCTGCCGCTGGTGCAGGTGCCGCCGCGCGGCGTGTGGGGGGTGGCCGGGCGGACCGCGTACACCACGGCCGAGTCATGGCTCGGGCGTTCCCCTGCCGGCGCCCCCGACCCGCGGGCGCTGGTGCGCCGCTACCTGGCGGCCTTCGGCCCCGCCTCCGTCGCCGACGCGCAGAAGTGGTCGGGGCTCACCGGGCTGCGGGAGGTCTTCGCCTCGATGGAGCTGCGCGCCTACCGCGACGAGGACGGCCGGGTGCTGTACGACGCCCCGGACGCCGCGCCGCTGCCCGACCCGGACCGGCCGGCGGCCGTGCGCTTCGTCGCCGACTTCGACAACCTGGTGCTCTCGCACGCCGACCGCTCGCGGATCCTGGCCCGGGAGCACGTGCGCCGGGTGATGACGGCCAACGGCATCGTCCGCGGCACGGTCCTCGTCGACGGCTTCGTGGCCGGCACCTGGCGCACCGACCGGGCGCGAGGCTCCGCCGTGGTCACGGTCGCGCCGTTCGCGCCGCTGGCGAGCGCCGACCGCGACGCGCTGGAGGCGGAGGGCAGGCGGCTGCTGGCCGCCTCCGACCCGGAGGCCGGCCACCACGACGTGCGCTTCGCCTGACCGGCGCGGGCAGCACTCGGGGCCGGGCGGAGGATCACTCCGCCCGGCCCCGGGTGCTGCCCGTCCCCCCCGCTCGCCGGGCCGGGGTGCGGGCCGGGCGGCAGGGACGGCGCGGAGGTCAGCCGCGCAGCGGCGCCAGGGCGCTGCTCCACTCGATGACCTCGTCGATGAGGGTCGACAGGCTCGCGGCCTGGTGCTCGCCGGGGGCGAACTCGCTGAAGTTGACGAAGTCGGTGAAGAGGGAGAGCGCGACCTGGCTGCGCACGTCGGCCATCTTCAGCTCGCCGGCGATCAGGCGCAGGTGCTCGGCGGCGCGGGCGCCGCCCACGGAGCCGTAGGACACGACGCCCAGCGCCTTGTGGTTCCACTCGGCGTGCAGGTAGTCGATGGCGTTCTTCAGCACGCCCGAGGTGGAGTGGTTGTACTCCGGGGTGACGAAGATGAAGCCGTCGAAGCCGGCGATCTTGGCGGCCCACTCCTTGGTGTGGGCGTTCTGGTACTGGCCCATGGCCGGCGGGATCGGCTCGTCGAGGTGGGGGAGCGGGTAGTCGGCGAGGTCCACGAGCTCGAAGGTGGCGTCGCCGGTGTGCTGGGCGGCCTGCTCGACGACCCAGTGGGCGACCTTCTCGCCGTTACGGCCGGGGCGGGTGCTGCCGAGGATGATGCCGATCCTGGTCATGAGGCGTGATTCCCGATCTGTGTGGTGCGGGGTATGGATTGAAGCTTCAACTTGAAGCTTCAAGTGCACTGTAACAGACCAGCTTGAAGCTTCAAGCGGTCCGATAGCCTGGTGACCATGACGAAGAACACAGCGGACCCGCCCGCGCCAGCCGCCGCGGAGCCACGCTGGCTGCAGGGCGGCGAGCTGACCGGGTGGATGTCGATGGCCCGGGTCATGGCCCGGCTCCTGCCGGCCCTGGAGCGCGAGCTGGAGCGCGACGCGGATCTGAACTGGATGGAGTACCACGTCCTCGCGATGCTCTCCGAGCAGGAGCGGCACACCATCAGGATGAGCGTGCTCGCGGACCGCGCGAGCTCGTCCCTGTCGCGGCTGTCGCACGTGGTGCGGCGTCTGGAGCACCAGGGCTTTGTCCGCCGCGAGCCGGACCCCGGGGACGGCCGCTACACGCTGGCGATCCTCACGCCCGAGGGGTACGAGAAGCTGGTGGCCTCCGCGCCCGCGCACGTCGAGGCCGTGCGCCGGATGGTCCTGGATCCGCTGGACCCGGGCGAGCTGGAGAGCCTGGGGCCTGTCTTCGACCGGATCTACGCCGCCGTCGACGCCGCCGAGCGCGGCCGCTGACGTGGAGAGGGGTCGCTGCGGGCGGCTCGTGGCAGCCCGCAGCGACCCCCGGCTCGGCCTGACCTGACGTCAGGAGTTCATCCGGACCGCCCCCGGCGGCGCGGGTGCGGGCGTCCGCCGGGAACGAGGGCGGCGGCTCGCCTCGCCCGGCTGAGCCGTGACATGGAGCTCCTCGGGGTGCCGGTGGGGGAACGCGCGGGTCGCCGGTGGGGCGGCGCCGCATCCCGCGCGTACGGCACGGCCCGGGCCGGCGTGATCGCCGGCGGCCGTGGACGAGGGGCGTTGGCGCACGCGCACTCGTGGGACGGTCGGCCTGCTTGCTCTGCGCGGGACCCAGGCTAGGGTCGCGGCCCGTGCGTCCCAAGGAGGGAAGCCCCTGGTCCGGTCGCGTCGGGAAACCCCTCGGTCACGCCGCGTGCCCGGCCGGGTGTGCGACGGCGCGCGGGCCGGCCGGTCGCGGTGGTCGCTTCAGCCGGCCCGGCGGCCCGCCGCCAGTCGCACGATGTCCACCCGTGAGCGGATGCCCAGCTTGCGGTACACGCGGGTCAGGGTCGCCTCGACCGTCTTCACGCTGATGAACAGCGTTGCGGCGATCTCCCGGTTGGTGGCGCCCTCCAGGACGAGCGCGGCCACCTGCCGCTCCATCGAGGCCAGCCCGTCCAGCTCCGGTGGCGCGGCCGCCGCGGGGGCCGCCGTGGCCTGGCCCATCTGCTCCAGCCACGGCAGGGCCTTCGACCGCCGGAACAGCCGGCCGGCCTCGTCCAGCGCCGTCCCGGCCGCCCCGTGGTTGCGCCGGTCCGCCTCGACCCGGGACAGCGCGAAGACGGCGCGGGCCTCGTCCAGCCCGTAGCCGAGTGCGGCCGTCCGCTGCCGGGCCCCGGTCAGCACCGCCACCGCCCCGTCGGTGTCGCCGCGCGCGGCGAGGAGCATCCCCTCGGCGCGCTCCAGGACGGCCAGGATGCTCTGCCGGCCGAGCCGCAGGGCGTGCCGGCGCGTCTCGTCGATGACCTCCCGCGCCTCACCGAGCGCGCCGGTCAGCACCAGTGCCTCGGCGAGGTCGCCCTGCCAGCGGCCGCGCGCGGGTTCCGTCACGCCCATCTCGCGTTCGAGCGCGCGCACCCGGCGCAGCGCGTCCACCGCGCCCTGCGGGTCGGCGCCGACCAGCCGGGCGTGCCCGAGCGCGTACAGCGCCCGCGTCATGTACGGCATGTCGCTGTCGGCCTCGGCCCGCCGCACCGCGTCCCCGGCCAGCGACAGGGCGCGTTCCACCGTGCCGCCGGCCGCCTCGGCCAGGGACGCGATCTGCAGCGCGAAGCCCTCGCCGATGCCGATGTCCTCGGCCAGCCGCAGGCTCTCGCGGGCCAGGTCGAGCGCCGTGCCGCAGCGGCCGGAGCGCAGTTCGATCTCGGCGAGGCTGCGTACCGAGTAGACCTCGGTCTCCACCGCGCCGCGCTGCCGCGCCTCTCCTGCCAGCCGGGTCAACGCGGTCCTCGCCTCGTCGAGCTGATCACTCATCAGCAGATAGCGGGAGCGGATGTAGACCGGGCCGTTGTGGTTCATGGCCACGTCCGGGTCCTGCGGCTCGGCGGAGGCCAGGGCCAGGGTCGCGGCGGCGTCGGGGTGCCCCATGGTCGTCTCGTTGAGGGCCTTGAAGGAGAGTGCCAGCAACTCGGTGCGCCGGTCGCCGGCCTGCGCGGCGAGTGCCGCCGAGCGGGCGGCCTCGGCCCGCGCCTCGTGCATCTGGCCGTCCACCAGGGCCCGCCAGGCGAGCTGGTAGCGCACCAGGCCCTGCAGCCGAGGGTCGTCGCCCGCGTCCGCCAGGGCCTGCGGGAAGACGTCGTCCACCTCGGACAGCGCCTGCCCGACCGAGTCGATCACCACACTCCACGCCCGCACCCGGTCCGCCGGGATCGTGGCCCGCGCCAGCACCTCGCGGGCGGTGGCGCGGGCGAGTTCGGGCTCCGCGGCGGTCAGCGCGTCCTCGGCGGCCCGCAGCCGCCGCTCGTCCGCGGTGGGCACCGCGCCTTCGGGACTGTGCCGGGCGGCCAGCAGTCCGAGTTGCGCGGCCACCGAGGGGGCGCCGCGGGACCGGGCCTCGTCCGCGGCCTCGGCAAGGCTCGCCGCGACCCGTTCGTCCTTGCCGCTCGTCGCCAGCGCCAGGTGCCGGGCCCGTTCGATCGGGTCGACGGCGGCCGCGGCCAGCGCGGCGTGGGCGCTGCGCCGGTCCTCCGGGGTCGCCTCCGCGTACAGCGCCGCTGAGATCAGCGGATGTGCGAAACGCACCGGACCGCTGCCGTCGTCGGGGTCCATCTCCACCAGACCGAGGGAGGCGGCCACCCCCGTCTCGCTCTCGGCGTTGGCGCGACCGGCGCCACGCAGCGTCGCGAGGGTCGGGCGGGCCCCCGCGCTGGCGATCAGCAGCGTGCGGCGGGTCTCCGCGGAGAGCATCTCCAGCCGGTTGAGCACCAGGGCGCGCAGCGAGGTCGGCACCGGCAGCGGCTCCCCGGGGCGCGGCGGGGTGCGGCTCTCCGCGAGGGCACGGCCGAGCTCCAGGGCGAACAGGGGATTGCCGCCGCTGGTGCGGTGGATGTCCCGGACGACCGCGCGCGGCAGGCCCGTGTGGCCGCGCCCGTCGAGGAGCTCGGAGACGTCCGGCCGGGACAGCGGCGTCACCCGCAGTGTGACCACGTCCTGCGGGAAGGCGCGCAGATAGCGGTCGTGCTGGTCCTGCGGATCGGCGTCGGTGCGTACGGCACCCAGCACCCGCACCGGCAGCTCGGCGACCCGGCGGGCCGCGAAGGCCAGCAGCTCGGCGCTGGCCGGGTCCACCCACTGCAGGTCGTCCACGACGATCAGCACGGGGCCGTCGGCGGCCAGCGCCCGCAGCACCGACAGCACGGCCAGCCGCAGTGCCAGTCCGTCCCGTTGCAGCGAGGACTCCCCGCGGCCGGTGAGCGCCGACTCCAGCGCGGCCCGCTGCGGAGCGGGCAGGCGGTCGGACACCTGGTCGGCGACCAGGCCGAGCAGATCGACCAGGGCGAGGAAGGGCAGATGCGATTCGGATTCGGTCGCGGAACAGCGCAGCACCGTGGGCTCGCCGCCGTATTCCTCGGCGAGTGTCCGCAAGACGGTGGACTTCCCGATTCCGGCCGGTCCGTACAGCAGCAGGCTGGCACCGTGGGCGAGGTGCCCGCGGGCCCGTGCGAGCACGTCACCGCGCCCGACCACCTGGTCGGGTCGGGGTCTGGCCGGCACGTCGAAGGCCTGCTCCACGGTCGCCGCTCCCCTCGTGTCGTGTCCGGAACAATGTTAAACAAAGAGCCGTGGAAATCCCCGCGTACGGGCGTGGCTCTTCCGCTCCGTCCGGTGCAGGGAAATTCACCGCCGCCGCCGATATGGATGTCGCGCGAGGGGCGGCAGGCCGGGAAATGCGCGGAGGCAGCGACCTGTTGAACACCGGACCATTCGTCAGGCCGGCCCCCGTCCCGTGTGTGCCGGTGGACACACCCCGAATGATCGGTCCGATCCCGCCGGCGGTCAAACCCCGAAATCGCCCTGGGCGGGGCGAACGTGGCGGCTTGTCCGTGGTTCCGGTGCTGCCCCCGATCACGGTGCTTTGCGGGTGAACGCGGTACCGGGGAGCGATCGTGCGCGGCCGTTCCCGCCGCCGGCGTCACCCCGCGGGCACCACCGGTCCGGGTCCGCGTCTCAGGGGAGCAGGCCGGCCCGGCGGGCGGCGACGACAGCCTCGAGACGGGTACGGGCGCCGAGCTTGCGCATGGCCGAGCGCAGATAGCTCTTGACCGTCTCCGGACGCAGTCCCAGCCGGTCGGCGGCAGCGGCGTTGGTGGCCCCCACGGCCACGCACGCCAGGACGTCCAGCTCCCGGGAGGAGACGGCGACCGGACGCCCGGCGGGGAGGCCGTCGCCGCCCCCGGCGGCCCCGGTCGCCGCCGTGAGCCGGCCGCACACGGCGAGCAGTTCCTGCCGCAGCAGCGGATCGGCGACCCGGCCGGCCAGCGCCCGCAGCTCACCGTGGGCCTCGCGGACCTCCTCCCAGGCCGCCGGGTCCCCGGCGGTCGGCTGGCGGCACGTCGACAGCAGGCGGTCGGCCTCGTCCCGTACCGCCAGCCGCTGCTCCAGCTCGCGCGCCGCCTCCACCGCGGCGCTCACCGGTCGGTCGCCGAGCGCCAGCGGATGGCGCAGCGCACCGTAGAGCACCCCGCGCACCCGGCGGCGCACGACCACCGGCACGGCCAGGACGGAGCGCAGACCCTCGGCGGCGACCGCCGCATCGTACTCGTGGCTGATCACCCGCGAGGTGCTGTAGTCGGTGACGGCCAGCGGCCGGGAGAGCGCGATCGTCTTGCCGCCCAGGCCGTTGCCCGTGGTGATGGTGAGCCCCTGCAGGGAGGCGGTGGCCGTGCCGGACAGCTCGGTGATCCGCAGCCGGCGCGGTTCCGGGAGCAGCCCTCCGAAGGCCACCGGCAGACCGCTGGTGCGCCTCATCCGCAGCAGCGCCGCCCGCAGCTCCGCCGCCTCGCCCGGTCCCGTCACGCCCCCGCCGCTTCCTCACCCCCGTTCGGGGGTAGTGAGAGCCTCGTCACTGACCACAGGATGCTACCGAGGGGGCCGGCGACGAGGAGGACACATGACGGCAACCAGCCGGACGGAAGAGTTCCGGGCGGCCCGGGACTTCCTGCTGCGCCACCGCGAGGACTACCGGGCGGCGTACGAGGGCTTCCGCTGGCCGCGTCCCGAGCACTTCAACTGGGCGCTTGACTGGTTCGACGTCATCGCCCGGGACAACGACCGCCCCGCGCTGCACATCGTCGAGGAGGACGGCACCGAGTCCGTCGTCTCCTTCGCCGCGATGTCCGAGCGCTCCGCCCGGGTCGCGAACCGGCTCCGCGGGCTCGGGGTGGGCGCCGGCGACCGGATCGTGGTCATGCTCGGCAACCAGACCGAGCTCTGGGAGACCGCCCTGGCCGCCATGAAGCTGCGCGCCGTGGTCATCCCGGCCACCCCGCTGCTCGGTCCCGCCGACCTCACCGACCGCGTGGAGCGCGGCCGGGCCCGGCACGTGATCGTCCGGGCTGCTGACACGGCGAAGTTCGAGCAGGTGCCGGGGGAGTACACCAGGATCGCCGTCGGCGGCGCGCCCGCGGGCTGGCACGCCTACGAGGACGCCTACGAGGCCCCCGCGGACTTCACGCCCGACGGGGACACCCGCGGCGACGACCCGCTGATGCTCTACTTCACCTCGGGCACCACCGCCAAGCCCAAGCTCGTCGAGCAGACCCACCTGTCCTACCCGGTGGGCCACCTGGCGACGATGTACTGGATCGGCCTGCGCCCCGGCGACGTCCACCTCAACATCTCCTCGCCCGGCTGGGCCAAGCACGCCTGGTCCAACCTCTTCGCCCCGTGGAACGCCGAGGCGACGGTCTTCATCCACAACTACACGCGCTTCGACGCGGGCCGCCTGATGGCCGAGATGGACCGGGCCGGCGTCACCAGCTTCTGCGCGCCGCCCACCGTCTGGCGGATGCTGATCCAGGCCGACCTCGGCGTGCTGCGCACCCCGCCGCGCGAGGTCGTCGCCGCCGGCGAGCCGCTCAACCCCGAGGTCATCGAGCACGTGCGGCGCGCCTGGGGGCTGACCATCCGGGACGGCTTCGGCCAGACCGAGACGGCCGTCCAGGTCTCCAACCCGCCCGGCCAGCCGCTCAAGCCGGGCTCCATGGGCCGCCCCAGCCCCGGCTACGTCGTGGAACTCGTCGACCCCGTCACCGGCAAGCCCGGCGACGAGGGGGAGATCTGCCTCGACCTGTCCACCCGTCCGGTGGGCCTGATGACCGGCTACGAGGGCGACCCGGAGCGCACCGCCGAGGCCATGGCCGGCGGCTGGTACCGCACCGGCGACATCGGCTCCCGCGACGCCGAGGGCTACATCACCTACATCGGGCGCGCCGACGACGTCTTCAAGGCCTCCGACTACAAGATCTCCCCCTTCGAGCTGGAGAGCGCCCTGCTGGAGCACGAGTGCGTGGCCGAGGCCGCCGTCGTCCCGGCGCCCGACCCGCTGCGGCTGGCCGTGCCCAAGGCGTACGTCGTCCTGGCCCAGGGCTGGGAGCCGGGACCGGAGACCGCGGCGGCGCTGTTCGCGCACTCGCGGGCCGTGCTCGCCCCGTACAAGCGGGTGCGGCGCATCGAGTTCGCAGAGCTGCCCAAGACCGTGTCCGGCAAGATCCGCCGCATCGAGCTGCGGCAGCGCACCGCCGAGGGGGCCGTCGGCACCGAGTACCGCGAGGAGGACCACCGGTGAGCACCCCCGCGACGTCCGTCGAGCCGTCCTACGCGAGCGGCACCGGCACCACGCCCCTGCTCGGCGACACCATCGGCCGCAACCTGGACCGGGCGGTCGCCGCCTGGCCGGACCGCGACGCGCTGGTCGACGTGCCCAGCGGCCGCCGCTGGACGTACGCGCAGTTCGGCGCCGCCGTCGACGACGTGGCGCGCGGCCTGCTCGCCAAGGGCGTCGGCAAGGGCGACCGGGTGGGCATCTGGGCGGTCAACTGCCCGGAGTGGGTGCTGGTCCAGTACGCCACCGCCCGCATCGGCGCGATCATGGTCAACATCAATCCGGCGTACCGCGTCCACGAACTGGCCTTCGTGCTCGACCAGGCCGGCATCGAGGTGCTGGTCGCCTCCACCGTGTTCAAGTCCAGCGACTACCGCGCCATGGTGGAGCAGGTGCGCGGCGAGTGCCGCTCGCTGACCGAGGTCGTGTACATCGGCGACCCCACGTGGGACACCCTCGTCGAGGCCGGGGCGAACGTCCCGTACGAGCAACTGGCCGAGCGCGGGGCGGAGCTGTCCTGCGACGACCCCGTCAACATCCAGTACACCTCGGGCACGACCGGCTTCCCCAAGGGCGCGACCCTCTCCCACCACAACATCCTCAACAACGGCTACTTCGTGGGCGAACTGGTCGGCTACACCGAACAGGACCGGGTCTGCCTGCCGGTGCCCTTCTACCACTGCTTCGGCATGGTCATGGGGAACCTGGGCGCCACCTCGCACGGCGCCTGCATCGTCATCCCCGCGCCCGGCTTCGACCCGGCGGCGACGCTGCGCGCGGTCGAACAGGAGCGCTGCACCTCGCTGTACGGGGTGCCGACGATGTTCATCGCCGAGCTCAACCTGCCGGACTTCGCGAGCTACGACCTCTCCTCGCTGCGCACCGGCATCATGGCGGGCTCGCCCTGCCCGGTCGAGGTGATGAAGCGGGTCGTCGCCGAGATGCACATGGCCGAGGTCTCCATCTGCTACGGCATGACCGAGACCTCGCCGGTCTCCACCCAGACCCGCCGGGACGACGACCTCGAGCGCCGCACCGGCACCGTCGGCCGGGTGCTGCCGCACGTCGAGGTCAAGGTCGTCGGGCCGGACGGCGTGACGGTGCCGCGCGGCACGACGGGCGAACTGTGCACCCGCGGCTACTCGGTGATGCTGGGCTACTGGGACGAGCCGGAGAGGACCGCGGAGGCGATCGACGCCGGCCGCTGGATGCACACCGGCGACCTGGCGGTGATGCGGGAGGACGGGTACCTGCAGATCGTCGGCCGTATCAAGGACATGATCATCCGCGGTGGGGAGAACGTCTACCCGCGCGAGATCGAGGAGTTCCTCTACGCCCACCCGAAGATCGCGGACGTCCAGGTGGTCGGCGTCCCCGACGAGCGGTACGGCGAGGAGATCCTGGCCTGCGTCATCCTCAAGGACCCGGCGTCCGCGCTCACCGTGGAGGAGCTCGGCGAGTTCTGCCGCGGCCGGCTCGCCCACTACAAGGTCCCGCGCCACCTGCGGCTGATGGACGCCTTCCCGATGACCGTCAGCGGCAAGGTCCGCAAGGTCGAACTCCGGGAATCCTTCCGCTCCGTGTGAGCTCCGCCGGCCGGCGCGGCCCGCGGAACCAGGCCGCGGCAGGGCCCCGTCGAGCACGTCGTGGTCCCGCCCGCGCCGAGGGTGCCGCTCATGCGGATGATCACGCGCGCCACTGCAGCCGCCGCCGCTACCCTGGCAACACACCTGACACGTACGGGAGACGGGGGCGACGGGGATGGCTCGCTGGGAGGACGTCCGGCCGGGGGGCGATGAGCAGACCGCGATCCCGGAGCTGGTGTCCGCCGTGGTCGGTGCGGGCGGGGTGGTCCTGCTCAGCTCGTTCATGCAGGCGGTGGGGACCAGGCTCGGCGAGATCACCGCGGCGCGCATGGGCGGCCGGGGCTTCTGGCGGCGGCGCGCGGCCACCGAGGAGGAACAGACGGCGGCCGCCTTCATCGCGGCGGTGAGGAAGCTCGGTTCGGTCCGGCGCGAGGGCGGCGGGGTGCTGCGACTGGAGGACGAGGGCTCCGGGACCAAGGTGCAGGTGCACCCGCTGCTGCCGGTCGGGGCGGTCGGCCAGTTCCAGCGGCTCGACCTGAGCCACCCGGAGGTCGCCGGACTGGAGATCGCCTGGACCGACACCCTCGGCGACCACCCCCAGGGCGTCTGGGCCACCACGGGCGGCGCCGAGGGCGCCGGCACCCGCTACCTGTGGAACGACGTCCGCCGCACCTGGGAGCCCCACCGGCGCACGTCCTGAGGGACACCGTCGCCCGCGGGCAACCCGCCGTTCACGCGACGGCCACCGTGCCGTCATGGTGCGGGTCGTCCCGGCCGGGAGCGGTTGCTAGGGTGCGTGCTGCGCTGCCGCGGAGACCCCCTTGCGGGGTGACGGCGCGGCGGGGATGCCCCGGGGGACGGATGTGCCCGCGCCCCGACCCACGCGGCGGGGCGGCTCTCGGCACATCTTGGGTTTGGAAGGATTCATGACGGCTTCTCCCGACGAGCCGGCGGCCGGCGAGGCCCCGGAGGCGGGCTCCCCCGCCGGTACGGCGCTGCCCCGGCGGACCCGGAGGACGTCCGCGATCGCCGACGCCTCCGCCACCACCAGCCGGGCCCCCACGGACTGGAGCGGCGGCGACGCCTCCACGTTGCGGGCCAGGCAGACCGCCGCCGCCCTGCCGGAGCGTCAGGAGGAGGGCGCGGAGCCGGAGTCCACCTACGCGGACGGCTTCGCCGCGGGGCTCGCCTTCGCGTCCCGCCCCGCAGCCGACGCCGACGATGAGGAGCACGCTCCGCCGGCGGCCGCGGGGACGGCCCCGCAGGCGCCGCACCCCGCGGCTCCCGCGGCGAAGCGCCGCAGATGGTCCCGCCCGCTCCTGCTGGTCGGCGGGGGCCTGGCGGTCGGCGTGCTCGTCTGCGTGCCGTTCCTCGTGCGGGGTTCGGGCGAGCAGGAGCGCGGCGGAGCCGCCGTCACCCTCGCGGACGAGGACCCGGCGGTCGGGACCCCCGGGACCGGCCCGGCCACGGCGAGCCCCGACGGCGGGCGGTCGCCGTCCCCCGGCGACACCCCCCGGCGGCGGGTGGAGTCCGGGTCCCCGGACGGGCCGACCGCCACCCCGAGCACGCCCGGGGGCAAGGTCACCCCCCACGCCACGGGCGGGGGATCGGCGCAGCAACCGGCCACCGGGCCCTCGCACTCCGCCGCCGCCTCCGGCACGGCGATCCGGAGCCACGACTCGGGCCGCTGCATCGACGGCAGCCCCCCGTGGGGCAGTCCGCTGCAGCTCTGGGACTGCACGGGCGGCGCGGCGCAGTCCTGGCAGATCAAGCCCGACGGCAGCATCCGCTCCCGGGGCCAGTGCATGGACGTCGCGGGCGGTTCGCGGGACGACGGCGCGGCGGTCCAACTGGTCGACTGCAACGGCACCGGCGCCCAGCAGTTCCGCCTCAACGCCGCTCACGACCTGGTCAACGTCCAGGCAGACAAGTGCGTCGAGGCGGAGGACTCGCCGGGGGTCAACGGCACCAGGCTGCGGCTGTGGAGCTGCAGCGGCCAGGACAACCAGAAGTGGAGCCGCGTCTGACGGCTGCCGGTCCGGCGGTCGGCGCGGGCGGCGGTCAGGTGTTGTCGTTCCGCGCCAGGCACAGCACGTACTTGGTCGAGCCGCGCTCCGCCTGCAACATGGCCACCGTGCGCGGGTAGGCGGCGCACCCGCCGGTGTCGGTGGTGTTGTCGAAGCGCCCGACGACCTCGAACTCGGCCTTCGCGGAACCGCAGTCGACGACCGAGACGTCGGGGAAGAGGACTTCTCCGCTGCTGTGGACGCAGTCGCCGACCTCGGCGTACTCGGGGTCGTCGTGCAGCACCAGCCAGCCGCAGCCGATGAGGATCACGGGTATCAGCAGGCCCAGGGCGGTGGGGCGGAGGAAGATCGGCCGGCCGGGGTCGGCGGGCGTGCCGGGGGCGCCGGGGACCGGCTCGGGCAGCCGGCTGATCCTCCAGCGCTGGAAGAGGTTGACCAGCAGGGTGAGCGGGTTGAGCAGCATCGAGGCCGGGCTCCACCAGCCCTGCACCAGGCTGTCGGAGACCATCTTGCGGTGCGTGGCCGTGCCGCAGCGCCGGCAGAACGGGGCCCGGACCTTCAGGAAACGCATCATCACGACCATGCCCTGATGACCCCGGACGGTGGCCTGGACCGCCGGCACCGAGCCGCAGAACAGGCAGGAGCGTCCGTAGCCCGGCACCTCCTGCCCGAAGGGGGGCAGCGGCCTCGGCCGGGCGGCCGGGGGCGCCGCCGGTGCCTGCGGCTCCGCCTGCGTCTGCACGTGCTCGTGCGCCTGCGGCGGGGGAGCGGACGGCTGGGGCCGAGCGGGCGACGGCGTCGGCGTGGTCAAGGAGATCACCTGGGGTCCGTGTGAAGCCGATGTGAAGGGCGAGCGGAACCCTACTGGTTGGTACCGACATCGATCGACTCCATTACCGAACGGCTTCGGCGTCTCCTCCTTGACCCGCGAGCCGGGGGCGCCCTATGTTCGCAGTAGTTCCGCATGACAAAAGAACACTTCCGCAATGTGGAATGCAGCACCGGGCGCGACAACCTGGACCGCAGGACGACGCAGGAGTGACCGAATGCCTCGAATGACCGCCGCCCGAGCGGCAGTGGAGATCCTCAAGCGCGAGGGCGTGGACACCGCGTTCGGCGTGCCCGGCGCCGCGATCAACCCCTTCTACGCCGCCCTCAAGGCCGCCGGCGGCATCCAGCACACGCTGGCCCGGCACGTGGAGGGTGCCTCCCACATGGCCGAGGGCTACACACGCACCGCCCCCGGCAACATCGGCGTCTGCATCGGCACGTCGGGCCCCGCGGGCACCGACATGATCACCGGCCTCTACTCGGCGACCGGCGACTCGATCCCGATCCTGTGCATCACCGGCCAGGCGCCCACCGCGGTGATCCACAAGGAGGACTTCCAGGCCGTGGACATCGCGGCCATCGCCGCGCCCGTGACCAAGGCGGCCACCACCGTCCTGGAGGCGGCCCAGGTCCCCGGGGTCTTCCAGAAGGCGTTCCACCTCATGCGCTCCGGCCGCCCCGGCCCGGTCCTGATCGACCTGCCGGTCGACGTCCAGCTCACCGAGATCGAGTTCGACCCCGACACCTACGAGCCGCTGCCGGTCTGGAAGCCCGCCGCCAGCCGCCGCCAGATCGAGAAGGCGCTCGCCATGATGGCCGCCGCCGAGCGGCCGCTGATCGTCGCGGGCGGCGGGGTGATCAACGCCGACGCGGCGGGTCTGCTGGTGGAGTTCGCCGAACTGACCGGCACCCCGGTGGTGCCGACCCTGATGGGCTGGGGCGCCATCCCGGACGACCACGACCTCAACGCGGGCATGGTCGGTCTGCAGACCTCGCACCGCTACGGCAACGCGACCTTCCTGGAGTCGGACTTCGTCCTCGGCATCGGCAACCGCTGGGCCAACCGCCACACCGGCCGGATCGACGTCTACACCAAGGGCCGCACCTTCGTGCACGTCGACATCGAACCCACCCAGATCGGCAAGATCTTCGCCCCCGACTACGGGATCGCCTCCGACGCCGGCGTCGCGCTGGGGCTGTTCCTCGAGGTGGCCCGGGAGCTGAAGGCCGCCGGTGACCTGCCGGACCGCTCCGACTGGGCCGCCTCCGCGCGGGAGCGCAAGGCGACCCTGCACCGCCGTACGCACTTCGACGACATCCCGATCAAACCGCAGCGCGTGTACGAGGAGATGAACCGCGCCTTCGGCCCCGACACCCGGTACGTCACCACGATCGGCCTCTCCCAGATCGCCGGCGCGCAGATGCTGCACGTCTACCGGCCGCGCCACTGGATCAACTGCGGCCAGGCCGGCCCCCTCGGCTGGACCGTGCCGGCCGCACTGGGTGTGGCGAAGGCCGACCCGGGGACGCCGGTGGTGGCCCTCTCGGGCGACTACGACTTCCAGTTCATGATCGAGGAGCTCGCGGTCGGCGCGCAGCACCGGATCCCGTACGTCCACGTCCTGGTGAACAACGCCTACCTGGGCCTGATCCGGCAGGCGCAACGGGCGTTCGACATCGACTTCGAGGTCAACCTGGAGTTCGAGAACGTCAACTCGCCCGAGCTGGGCGCCTACGGCGTCGACCACGTCAAGGTCGCCGAGGGCCTGGGCTGCAAGGCGATCCGGGTCACCGACCCGGACGGGCTCGGGGCCGCCTTCGAGCAGGCGAAGAAGCTCGCGGCCGAGTACCGGGTGCCGGTCGTCGTCGAGGCGATCCTGGAACGGGTCACGAACATCTCCATGAGCGTCACCAACGACATCGGCAACGTCGTGGAGTTCGAGGAACTGGCCACCGAACCCGGCCACGCGCCCACCGAGATCATCCCGCTCACGGGCTCCTGAGCCCGGGTTCGACCGCCGTGCCACCGGCCGCCCCGTCCTGACCTCCCGGGCGCGGCGGCCGGACTCCACGCACACCGTCCCGGGGGGCCTCCCGGCGGGCCCGGACCGGTCTGCCCTACAGGGGCCCGAACAGCCAGTTGCCGGGGGCCTCGGGGTCGGTGCCGATGTAGTAGGCACGGATGGCCGCCACCAGTTCGGCGGTGCTCACACAGCCGTCGCCGTCGGTGTCGATGCGGTTGAAGGCGGCGGCGATGTCACTGACGGGGGTGTTGAAGGCCCGCTGCAGGACCTCGAACTCCCCGCGCACGACGTGGCCGTCGCCGTCGGTGTCGCACAGATGCGCGACGGCCTCGGCCGCCGGATGGAAGACGGGGTCGAAGGCGGGTCCCTCGATGAAGGCCTTGGTCATCCCGTGGTGGTACTCCGCGGAGGACAGCCGCCCGTCGCGGTCTCTGTCGGCGTACGCCGCCAGCTCCGCCCAGACGGCGTCCAGGCGCACCGCCACCGCCTTGCCCTTGGGTGAGGTGGGCGACATGCCGAAGCCGTGGATCAGCCGCGCGCCGACGTCCTGGAAGTCGGCGCGCTCGGCATATCCGTTGCCGTCCGTGTCCAGACGGCGGAAGGATTTGTCGAGCTTGCGCTTCAGAAGGGCCGTAGACATCGCTGCGTCCTTGACGTAGTCCTGGGTTGCCGTACGGAGGGGGAACCTCTCGATACTCCCCCGGGAGCGGCGGTCGCGCGACCCGAGTGACCACGGACGGTGAAGGGTTGGGCTGAGCTCGGCCCGGTTCAGGGCCTGGCGTGCGGGCCGGTCCTGATCAGCGCGTCGGCGGCGTCGTTGACCGGCTGCGGCGTGCCGGTGAGGTCCATGACGAACAGCGGCACCCCCAGCCGGTCCGCGCGCAGCCGGGCGTCGTGGGCGTAGCCGGCCAGGGAGAAGAAGGCGCCGGTGGAGTCCTCGTTGAGGCAGTTGAGCCAGAGGGTCTCGACGTCCCGCAGCGGCGTCGGCCGGGTCGTCGGGTCGACCTGGGCCACGACCCCGTCGCCGCGCAGGTCGATGCCGTTTGCCGAGCGGTCGCCCGCGGTGCGCACACCCGCGAAGCCGAGCCACTTCAGGTACTGCGCGGCGGCGGTGACGGCGTCCCGCGCGGTACGGATGGTCACCGGCCGGAACGGCGGCCGCGGTGCCGCGGCCAAGGGCCCCGGGCCGGTCTGCCGCACCGGCGGGACGGGGCGCCGCTCGGGCGCCCGCAGGGCGCGGGTGTCCACCGGCAGCCGGACCACCGCCCCGCAGTCGCAGCCGAGTTCGGGCTGCGGCCACTGGTCGTCGCGTCCGCAGTCCGGGCAGCGCATGGCCACCCAGGAGTCGTCCCAGGACCGGTGGCGGATCTGCAGCGGGACGCCCCCGCGCAGGATCGGCAGGGCCAGCGGCGTGCCGCAGGCGCAGGGGAAGGTGGGTGCGGTGTAGCCGTGCTCCCGGCGGCAGGCCGGACAGCGCACGGGCACGCTCTCTGCCATGGTTCGCGACTCCTGGGCGGTGCGGGCGGTGCGGAGGGACGGCGGTCTCGCCGGAACGGTCCTGCGCTCCATCGTCCCGCACGGGGAGCCCGTCGTGCACCCGTCTTCGCGTCCCCGGTCGCCCCGGGACGCACCGCCGCCCGGGGACCCGGTCCGCGTCCGGCCCGGTCGCGGCTCGGGTCCCCGGGCGGGGCCCGGCCCGCGCCGCCTCGACCTACCCCTCAGAAGCTCTCGGCGGCGCGGACGTTCGTGGTTCCGGGCGGCGGCGCCCCGTCGGGCGCGACAGGACGAGTCGGGGCGCCGCCGCCCGGAAGTCGGGGTCAGCCGGTGACCGGCCGGCCGGACAGGCGCTCCACGCCGCGCAGCAGGGCGGAGTGGTCCAGGCCGCCGTCGCCCTGGGCCCGCAGCGAGGCGACGAGGTTCGCCACCACCGAGCCGACCGGCAGGGCCGCGCCGACGTTGCGGGCGGCGTCGGTGACGATGCCCATGTCCTTGTGGTGCAGGTCGATGCGGAAGCCCGGGGCGTACTCGCGGTCGAGGAAGTTGCGCTTCTTGCGGGTCAGCACCGTGGATCCGGCGAGGCCCCCGTTCAGCACCTCCAGGGCCGCGGCGAGGTCGACCCCGGACTTCTCCAGGAAGACCACGGCCTCGGCGCACGCCTGGATGTTCACCGCCACGATCAGCTGGTTGGCCGCCTTGACGGTCTGCCCGGCGCCGTGCGGACCGCACAGGACGACGGTCCTGCCGAGGGCGTCGAACAGGGGCCGCGCCTCGTCGAAGTCGGCCTGCTCGCCGCCCACCATGATCGAGAGCACCGCCTCGACGGCACCGGCCTCGCCCCCCGAGACGGGGGCGTCCAGGACCCGGATGCCCCTGGCGGCCGCGGCCTTGGCGAGGTCGACCGAGGTCTGCGGGGTGATCGACGACATGTCGATCAGCAGCGCGCCCGGCCGGGCGTTCGCCAGGATGCCGTCCTCGCCGTAGGCGACGGCCTCCACCTGGGGCGAGGCCGGGACCATGGTGACGATGACGTCGGCGTCCCTCACGGCCTCCGCGATCGAGCCCGCGGGAGTGCCGCCGGCCGCGGCCAGCCGGTCGAGCTTGTCCTGCTCCAGCGTGTGGCCGGTGACGGAGTATCCGGCCTTGATGAGGTTCTCCGACATCGGGGAGCCCATGATGCCGAGGCCGATCCACGCGACCGTGGGAAGTGTGCTGGTCATGATGTCCTCTCCGGATTACTTGTCGGCGTCGGCGAGCCAGCCGAACGAGGCGGCGCTGCCCTGCGGGCCCGGCTTGTACTCCAGGCCGACCCAGCCGTCGTAGCCCGCGTCGCGCAGCCGGCCCAGGAGGGCGGCCAGCGGCAGGGAGCCCGTGCCGGGCGCGCCGCGGCCGGGATCGTCGGCGATCTGGACGTGGCCGGTGCGGTCCGCGTAGGCGTCGATCACGGCGGGCAGGTCCTCGCCGTTCATCGACAGGTGGTAGAGGTCGAGCAGGAACCTGGCGTTGCCCAGACCCGTCTCGGCGTTGACCTTGTCGACCACCTCGACCGCGGCGGCCGCGCTGACCAGCGGATAGCGCGGCGACTCCGGCTTGTTGAGGGTCTCGACCAGCAGCACCGCGCCGACCCGGTCGGCCGCGTGCGCGGCCCGGACCAGGTTCTCCAGGGCGAGTTCGTCCTGTGCCTCGGGGCTCACGCCGTCCACGCGGTTGCCGTACAGCGCGTTGAGCGCCGTGCAGCCCACCGAGTGGGCGAAGTCGGCGGCGACGTCGATGTTGGCGCGGAAGCGCGCGGACTCCTCGCCCGGCACGGACAGGGCGCCGCGGTCGGGGCCGGGGAGTTCGCCCGCGTAGAAGTTCAGGCCCACCAGCTGGGTGCCGGCCTCCCGCAGCGCGTCCCGCAGGGCGTCGAGTTCGGACTGCGGGGGGCTCGGCATCCGGGTCCACGGCCACCACAGCTCGACCGCGGAGAAGCCGGCCGCGGCGGCGGCCGCGGGGCGCTCCAGGAGCGGGAGTTCGGTGAAAAGGATCGAGAGGTTCACATCGAAGCGCGTGGAGTCGAAGCCCATCACATGCGCCCTTCCGTAATACGGAAACTTATTTCTGCCTAACGGAAGACTCCACGAGCCCGACGGCGGCTGTCAAGAGGGATGTTCCGGAAAGCCCCTGACCAGCTAGGTTGAAGGCGTGCGCCTGAGACTCGAATTCACCACCGAGCCGTTCGACCTGGACGAGCCCCCGCGGCACGCCGTGGTGGGCCGCGAGGTCCTGGAGACGGCCGGGTTGGAGGCCGTCGACGTGGGGCCCTTCGGCAACTCGGCCGAGGGCGGTACGGAGCAGGTGGTCGCCGTGGTCGGGGATCTGCTGCGGCGCACCCTGGAGGCCGGCGCGACCCGGGTGTCGCTGCAGGTCAACGTCCTCGGCGAGGCGGACCGGTGACCGGGCCGGCCGAGCATCCGTTCAGTGCGGCGATCAAGCCGCTCGCCGACGCCATGGGCGCGGAACTGGTGCCCCCCGGTGAGGCGCGCGGCGACGACGTCGTGCTCAGCTGGCAGGGCGCGGAGGTCGTCGCCGTACGGCTGCCGCACCTCGCGGACTCGCTCGACCACATCCTGGCCGACCTCGAGCGCCGGCACGGCAAGGCGCTGTCCGAGCTGGAGCGCAAGGAGAAGCAGACGGTCGTCCGGATCCTGGAGGAGCGCGGTGCCTTCTCGGTGCGGCACGGGGTGGAGACGGTCGCCTCCGCGCTCGGCGTGAGCCGCTTCACCGTCTACAACTACCTCAACAGGGAGAACGCGGCGAGGGAAGGCCGCTAGGCAGGGCTCAGGTCATCGCGCGAAGGCGTCCGTCCGGGCGTTGTGGGCCGCAACTTTTCAACAAACTGTTGACGCCGCGTGGTGGGCGCTCCTAGCGTGCCCTTGTGACTTCCAGCCCACCCCCGGGCCTGGCCCGGTTCAACGCCGCCGGCGGACCGGAGGCGATCGCGCTGCTGCACGAGGTCTGCGCGAGCCGCTCCTGGGGTGCCGCCGTCACGGCGGCCCGCCCGTACGGCACCCTTGACGCACTGCTCGCCGCCTCCGACGCCGCGACGGCCGGCCTCACCCCGGACGACCTGGCCGAGGCGATGGCGGGCCACCCGCCGATCGGCCGCCCCCGGCCCGGTGACCCGGTCTCCGCCCGCGAACAGGGCGGGGTGCGGGACTCCCAGCGCGAGGAACTGCTCGCACTGAACCTCGCCTACCAGGAGCGGCACGGCCACGTCTTCCTCATCTGCGCCACCGGAAGGACCGGCGACCAGATGCTGGCCGCGCTCAAGGAGCGCATCGGCAACGACCCCGGCACCGAGCGCGAGACCGTCCGCACCGAACTGGGGAGGATCAACCGCCTCCGCCTCACCCGGCTCGTCGAGGCCGCGAAGGAGGACCCCGCATGACCTCTGTGTCCACGCACGTCCTGGACACCAGCGCCGGCCGCCCCGCGCGGGGCGTCGCCGTCACCTTGGCGGTACGTGCCGGAAGCGAGGCCCCCTGGGTGCCGCACGGCACCTCGGCGACCGACGCCGACGGCCGCTGCAAGGACCTGCCCGACCCGCCGCAGGGCACGAGCCACGTACGGCTGGAGTTCGCCACCGAGCCCTACCTCACACGCCAGAGCACCGACCACCGCAGTCGAGCCGAGGACCAGCAGGACGCCCCCCGCACCAGGGACAGCGGAGCCTTCTTCCCGGAGGTGGCGATCGTCTTCGCCGTCGAGCCGGGCGAGCACTACCACGTACCGCTGCTGCTCAACCCGTTCGGCTACTCCGTATACCGAGGGAGCTAGCACCGACATGTCGCCCACCCGACTCGGCCAGAACCAGTACGGCAAGGCGGAGACCCGCGTCGTCCGCGTCACCCGCGACGGCGCGACCCACCACGTCAAGGACCTCAACGTCTCCGTCGCCCTGTCCGGCGCGATGGACGACGTCCACACTTCCGGCAGCAACGCCGCCGTGCTGCCCACCGACACCACCAAGAACACCGTCTTCGCCTTCGCCAAGCAGCACGGCATCGAGTCCGCCGAGCAGTTCGGCATCCACCTCGCCCGGCACTTCGTCACCGGACAGGAGTCCATCGAGCGGGCCAGGATCCGCATCGAGGAGTACGACTGGGAGCGGATCACGCGGGAGCACTCCTTCGTCCGCGGCGGACGGGAGACCCGCACCACCGAGGTCACCTTCGACGGCGCGCGCTGGCAGGTCGTCTCCGGCCTGAAGGACCTCGTGGTCATGAACACCACCGACTCCGAGTTCTGGGGCTTCGTCAAGGACCGCTACACCACGCTGCCGGAGACCCGCGACCGCGTCCTCGCCACCGAGGTCAGCGCCCGCTGGCGGTTCCACTGGAACCGCGACGAGGACCTTGCCCCGCAGTGGGAGGAGTCGTGGGCCGAGGTCCGCCGGCACCTCCTCGACGCCTTCGCCGGCACCTACTCGCTCTCCCTGCAGCAGACGCTGTACGCGATGGGCGACCGGGTGCTCGAGCACCGCCCCGAGATCGACGAGGTGCGGCTCTCGCTTCCCAACAAGCACCACTTCCTCGTCGACCTCGAGCCGTTCGGCCTCAAGAACGACACCCCCGACAGCGCCGTGTACTTCGCGGCCGACCGCCCCTACGGCCTCATCGAGGGCACGGTCCTGCGCGACGGAGCCGAGCCCCGCATCCCGGTGACGGACTGAGAGGCCACACCATGACCGCCCCAGCAGAGCGCATCGTCATCGAGAACTGTGCCGTCGCCACCGTCGACGCGGACGGCACCGAGTACCCGGCCGGCCACGTCGTCGTCGCCGGCGACCGCATCGAGTCCGTCGGCCCGGGACCGGCCCCGGCGGGACTGGACGGCGTCGTACGGCGGGTGGACGGCACCGGCCACCTGCTCACCCCCGGCCTGGTCAACACCCACCACCACTTCTACCAGTGGATCACCCGGGGCCTGGCCACCGACCACAACCTCTTCGACTGGCTCGTCGCCCTCTACCCCACCTGGGCCCGCATCGACGAGGGGATGACCCACGCGGCCGCCCAGGGCTCCCTGGCGATGATGGCCCGCGGCGGGGTCACCACCGCCATGGACCACCACTACGTCTTCCCCCGCGGCACGGGCGACCTGTCCGGGTCCATCATCCGTGCCGCCGCCGGCATGGGCGTGCGCCTCACCCTCGCCCGCGGCTCCATGGACCGCGGCGAGTCCGACGGCGGACTGCCCCCGGACTTCGCCGTCGAGACCCTCGACGACGCCCTCGCCGCCACCGAGGAGACGATCGACAAGCACCACGACGCCTCGTTCGGCGCCATGACGCAGATCGCCGTCGCCCCCTGCTCGCCGTTCTCGGTCTCCACCGAACTGCTGCGCCAGGGAGCCGAACTCGCCCGGCGCAAGGGCGTGCGTCTGCACACCCACGGCAGTGAGACCGTGGAGGAGGAGCAGTTCTGCAGGGAACTGTTCGGCATGGGCCCCACGGACTACTTCGAGTCCACCGGCTGGCTCGGCGAGGACGTGTGGATGGCGCACTGCGTCCACATGGCCGACTCCGACATCGCCGCCTTCGCCCGCACGCGGACCGGCGTCGCCCACTGCCCGTCCTCCAACGCCCGCCTCGCCGCCGGAATCGCCCGCGTCCCCGACATGCTCGCGGCCGGCGTCCCGGTCGGCCTCGGCGTGGACGGCACCGCGTCCAACGAATCGGGCGAGCTCCACACCGAGTTGCGCAACGCGCTGCTCATCAACCGCCTCGGCGCCCACCGCGAGGCGGCGCTGACCGCCCGTCAGGCGCTGCGCCTGGGTACGTACGGCGGGGCGCGCGTGCTCGGCCGGGCCGAGGAGATCGGCTCCCTGGAGGCGGGCAAGCTCGCCGACCTCGTCCTGTGGCGGATGGACACCCTCGCCCACGCCTCGATCGCCGACCCCGTCGCCGCCCTCGTCCTCGGCGCGGCCGCCCCCGTCACCCTCTCCCTGGTGAACGGCCGGCCGGTGGTCGAGGACGGCCGCCTCGTCACCGCCGACGAGGACGCCATCGCGCGCACCACCCGCGACGAGGCCCGGCGGCTCGCCCGGATCGCGGGCCTCAGCGGCTGACCGCCGCGCTCACCCGCAGACCCCGGTCGGGGGAGGGACGGCCCTTCGACCGGTGCCGGGTCCCGCCCCCGCCGGGACGGGACCCGGCGTACCCCGCGCCCGGCGCCGCGCGGGGCGCCGGGCGGCCGGGAATCCCGTTGGAGCACTGCGCACCGGCTCTGTTACGGTCGCCGTGCCGGCCGCGGGACTACGGTGCGACTTCCGGAACCTGCCTCTGAAGCAATGATTCGCTGCTCGTGCCCCCATTCCCCGGCCGGCGTCCATGACAGGGGGAGCCGACGCCATGAGCGAGCGGGGGGCGGCGGTCGCCGCCGAGGACGTGCTGCTGTTCGTCAACGCGGCGATCACCGCGACCGGCCAGCGCGAGTTCCGTTCCGGCGCGGGGGAGCAGCGGCTGTCGCTGGACTTCCTCCACGCGTACATGCTGGGCAACTACCGCGACCTGTACGCCGGGGTCCTCGCCCTCGACATCAACGACCACAACGCGGCACTGATCGTCCGCCGCCTGCTGGAGACCGCCGCCGAGGCCACCGCGGAACAGCGACGCACCGAGGGCCGGCTCATCGCCCGCCGTCTGGCGCTGCTGCCGCCGCAGCGGGTGTACGGGGTCTTCGGTGCCCTGCGCCGGGCCGGGGTGAACAACCGGCGGACGAGGGCGATCATCCGCGACTGGATCACCGCCCGCCCGGACCCGGCCTTCGACGCCGTGAAGTACCGCAGCGGGTTCAAGCGGGCGCTGCGGCACGCCCATCTCGCCCCCACGGGGGAGGAACTGGGCACGTTCGTGTTCCGGCCGCTGAGCCGGGGCCGGTACGACACACCGCTCCTGGAGGCCTGGCGCCGCGCGCACTTCGCGCAGGACGCCCTGTACGAACTGCCCTACACCGTCGCCGAGGGCTTCGCCGCGAAGCACGGTGTGCCGCGCGAGGTGTTCCTGGAGCGCATCGCCCCGCGCATGACGCGCCTGGAGACCCTGCGGCTGCAGGAGTCCGCCCGGCGGCACGAGGCGGACGCGGTGCCGGCCGCCCTGGACCGCATGCCGCTGACCCGGCTCGCCTCCTTCGTGCTCTCGCTGCCCGTCGAGGAGCGCCTGCGGCGGCGCCGGGAACTGACCGGCGCCCTGGACGCGGCCGCCGTCCGGGTGGCCGGGGCGCACCGGGGAAGCTGGGGCCAGGTCGCCGCCGTCCTCGACGACAGCTTCTCCGCCTCGGGTTCGGGCACCAAGCGCCGCCGGCCGCTGGCCGTCGCCCTGGCCTGCCACCACCTGCTCGCCGCGCTCGCCGGCGAGTACTCCGGGCTGTGGACGTCCGGGCGGACCGACGCCCTGCTCGTCCGTCCGTACGGGGCGACGCCGCTGGGCCGGCGGATCCTGGACGCGCTGGAGACCGGGCCGTCCCGGCTGGTGATCGTCTCCGACGGCTGGGACAACGCGCCCCCGGGCCTGGCCGGCGAGGTGCTCCGCGTGTGGCGCACCCGCATCGACCCCGGCCGCCGCACCGAGGTCGTGCACCTCAACCCGGTCTACGACGCCGAGGACTTCGACGTGCGCAGGCTGTCCCCGGCCGTGGCCACGGCCGGCATCCGCGACGCCGAGGACCTGCCCGCGCTCGTCGAACTCGCCCAGTTCGCCGAGGGCCGCACCGGCCCGGCCGAACTGGCCGCCTACCTCGACGCCCGCGCGCGACGACTGCTCGACCGAACCCACCGGGGGGAGCACACCCGATGACCGCACTCGACCTGACCGGCCTGGACACCCGCCCCTCCCAGGTCTGGGGCGCCGTGCGCCTGGTCCCGCTGGTGCGCGAACAGCCCGTCGAGGACCTGCGGCTGCACCCGAGGATTCTCACTGACGGGCCGTCCGCCGTCCAGGTCGGCCCGCGGCACGCGTACGTCTCGTACATCCCGCACGCGTTCGTCGCCACCTGGACCGGTGACGGAGCCCCGGCCGCGGCCTACGGGACGCAGCTGGCCGAGGGCGCGGACGACGCGCGCCCCGCCACGAGCGCCCTGCGCATGCACCGCCGGATGGCCCGGCGCGAGGCCAAGGACCGGCTGCGCTTCCTCCCCCTGCACCTGGCACTGGAGGGCTATCTGGCACTGCACTTCGGCGGCCCTTCGGTCGCGTGGGAGGAATGGTCGCAGCGCGCGCTGCGCCGGGGCCTGTCCCCGCGCGCGGAGGAGGCGTACACAGGGGCCGAGGTGCGCGGACTCGCCGACGCGCTGCGGGTCTTCGAGATCCACCCCGGTCAGTGCGGCGTCCTGCTTTATGTCGCCGACGCCCTGGCCGCGGCCTTCGTCGTGCCGCACCCCGACGACTACCGCGCGCTGCACCCGACCCTCGTGCAGGACCTCTACGGCGAACTCGTCCACCACTACGCCACGCTGATGCCGCCCGTCCAGGAGTTCCGCGCCCGCATCCCCGGCACGGGCATCGGCTCCCTGGCCGAGCTGCGTGCCGCGGCGGCCGGACAGGAGCAGGCCTGGGCGCGGTTCCACGACACGACCATGGCCGCCGTACTCCTGGAGCAGCCCCGCACCTGGCGGACGGTGTACCGGATGGGCCCCTTCACGCTCTCCCGGTTCCTGCCGGAGTTCCGCCCCGGGCGGGAGAACCACATCGGCGAGGCCGTCACGGACCGGCGGGGCCGGACCGTCTACCTCAAGACGTTCCGGCTCTCGGAGAGCCAGGCGCGCCGCGGCCACCTGCTCGACCGCCTCGCCGCCCACGACTGGCACCTGGCCCGCACCGCGGCCGCCCTCGGGGTCGACGAGGCGCACCTGGGCCGGCGTCTGGAGTCCGCGGGCTTCGGCTCACTGCTCCGCCAGGACGTCCTCGACGGCCACCGCGCGCGGGCCCGCACCCGCTGAACCTCCCTGGCGGGCCGGGCCGCGACCCTGGGAGCGGCCCTGGGCCTCGCGCCGGACCGCGCCGCCGCGGGAGACGGTGTACAGGTCGGTCGGCACCGGCCAGCCCTTCTGCCCGGCGTGGTCGCCGTTGAGCCTGCGCGCCCACTTGCTGTAGTCGGTCTCCAGCCCGTTCCCGGTGATGCGGATGCCGGGCGGCACCATCCGGGCCGCCCCCGAGGCAGGTTCGGCCACGGTGTGCCGCAGGGTGACGAACAGGGCCTGGTTCGCGGGATGGTCCGGCCCCGCGTCCAGGTGCCGGGCGACGACCTCCCGGCGCACCGGCAGCCAGAGCCGCAGCGCCGCCCGCGCCGACCGGGGGAGCGCGAAATCCTGCCGGGTCGCCGCTGTCCGGCCGGGCAGGTTCACGGTGAGCCTGATACGGGACTCCTGCGCCGACAGGTCGGTGACGTCCGCGGCCACCAGGCCCTCGCGGGGCACCGCCGTCGCCCACAGCACCTCCAGCGCCGCCAGCAGCCGCAGCCGGTACGGCTCGCGGCGCGGCTCCACGGGGGTGCTCAGGGCCCGGCGCAGCACGATGTGCCCGGTGAAGTCCAGGGGCTCCTTGGTGTGCTTGGACCAGGGGCGCATCCCGCGGGCCTGCCACCCGAACGCGGGGCGCCCGGCGGCCCGGTTGAGGTCGGCGATGCCGTCCATGATGTCGCGTTGGCTCGCGGGGGTGAGCTGCCTGCCCACCTGTCCCGCCCGGGTGCGGTACAGGCCGGCCGCGATGCGGCCGAGAACGGTGTCCGGCCGCCCCGGGTGGCCCAGGACGGTGTCGGCGAACAGCTCGTCGAGGCTGCGCAGCGCCTGGGGCGGGACGTCGGCGGCCGCACGCTCCAGCACCGCGGCGGCCTTCCGCAGCCGCTCCTCCCGGGAGCGGGAGGTGGCGATGGCCGGGTCGGCGAGGGCGCGTTCCAGGGCGGCGCGGAGCTGGCGGAGAGCGGGCGCGGTCACGACAGCAGGTTAGGGGCAGGGTGTGACAGACGTGGAGCGGCAAGTAATGCGAGGGTCGAGAGGACCTGGCGGGCTGCGCGATCCCCGCACTGCGACCGTTGCCGTCGGCGAGGTCTCTCCACCCGGAGCCCACGGCCGCGTTCGGCACGGAGGCCGGCGGGTCAGAAGTGGCAGACCGCCAGGAGTGCCATGTCGTCGCTGCGGGGACCGCCGGTGTGTGCGTGGACGTCGTCCAGGAGCGCGTCGAGCAGTTCGGCGGGGCCGGCGAACGGCACACCGTCCAGCCGGGTGACGGGGTCGTAGAAGGTTCCGTCGGCGTCGCGGGCCTCGGTGACGCCGTCGGTGTGCATGAGCAGGGTGGAACCTGGTGGGAAGGCGACGGTGTCGACGTGGTCGGTGACCTCGTGGTCGGTGACCTCGTGGAGGCCCATTCCGAGGGGCAGGGCATGGCCTGCCGGTTCCGCGGAGCGCACGCTGCCCTGGTGCAGCACCAGTGGGGGCGGGTGCCCGCGGTTGACCAGGCGCAGCCCGGTGCCGTCGGCCGGGAACTCGGCGAGGACGGCGGTGACGAACCATTCCAGGGGGTCCATGCCCTCGCGGCGTTCGGCCTCGCGCCACAGTGCCCGGTCCATGCGGGCCGCCACTCCCGCGAGGGTGGGTTCCTCGTCGGCGGCCATGCGGAACGCGCCGAGCACGACGGTGGCCGCCTCCACGGCGGCCATGCCCTTGCCGCGTACGTCGCCCATGATGCAGCGCAGCCCGTAGGGGGTGTCCTGGACGGCGTAGAGGTCGCCGCCGATCTCCGCCTCGGCCTCCGCGGTCTCGTAGCGGGCGGCGATGCGGTACGGCCCGACGTGCCGCGGCGGCACGGGCAGCACGGCGCGTTGCACGGCGGCGGCGACGCTGCGCGCGGAGCGCAGCCGTACCTCGCGGACGTGGAGCAGGCGGTTGATGAACACGGCCACGACGGCGACGGCGCAGATCGACAGCAGTTCGCTGATGCCGCCGGGGCCGCCGATGTATCCGAAGTGGGCGAGGATGCCCGCGTCTGCGGCGAGGGCGCCCACCCCGACCAGCACGGTGCCGGGCAGGGACATCAGGGGGGCGGCGAGCATGGGGGCGACGGAGTAGAAGGCGGTGGCGCTGAACTGGGCGGGGGTCAGGTAGTCGACCAGGAAGCCGCCGACGAGCAGCACGACGGGGAGCAGCCGGACGTACCGCAGGACGTCGCGTCCTTCGTCGGTGAGGTCCTCGCCCCCACTCGCCACGCGTGTGCTCCTGCCGTCGCTGTCGGGCCGCCGGACTGGATCCCAGGGTCGCCGTGGTCCCGTTGCGGGGCCAGCCGTGGCGGTCCCCGCGGGTGAACGGCGGTCGGGCCGCCGGGCCCCGGGTAGCGCGCCGGGGCCGCTCGGGCGAGGCTGGTGGCACGACCCGTGAGCACAGGGAGCAGCAGCGATGATCCGCACCGACGCCCTCAACGAACCGGCCGTCCGCGCCTTCGTCTCGGCGGTGAACGCCGGGGACCGGGAGGCCTTCGAGGCCGCGCTCACCGAGAACGCGACGATGTCCGACGACGGTTCCGACCGCAACCTGCAGGAGTGGGCGGAGCGGGAGATCTTCGATTCCCACGGCCACATGGACGTGCAGTCCCAGGATTCGGCGGGGCTGACCCTCATCGCGGACTACCGCAACGACGCGTGGGGTGAGATGCGCACGAAGTGGCGTTTCACCGTGGACGGCGGCAAGGTCAGCCGTTTCGACACCGGCCAGGCCTGAGCGGGGCCGGCCGGGCCCGTCAGCCGGCAGCGCCGTCGCGGTACACCAGCAGGTAGCGCCAGAACAGCAGGCGCCTGACACGGCTGCCCGGCAGGAGTTGCGCCGCTTCGGCGCGGATCTGCGGCAGGGGTGTGCCCGGTGGGCGTACGGGGGCCCGGACGGGTTCCGGTTCGCGGCCGCGGATCCGGTCGGCGGCGGCGACGGCGAGCCGGGCGGCGGCGTTGACGGGGACGGCCGCCAGGCTCACCGCCCAGTCGGCGGGGGTGCGTTCGGGGTAGCAGCCCAGGACGAGCAGGGTCCCCCCGGGGGCGAGCGCGGCGCGCAGCGCGGTGACCGTGCCGAACGGCATGTGGTGCAGGCTGGCCAGGCAGGTGATGAGGTCGTAGTGGGCCGTGGGGAGGTCCACACCGGTGACGTCCGCGGTGCGGAAGGTGACCCCGGGTGCGGGTGCGGTTCCGGCCGCGGCCACGGCTTCCGGGCAGGCGTCGATCGCGTCGACCCGCAGTCCGCGGGCGGCCAGGCGCCGGGCGAAGCGGCCGGTGCCGCAGCCGACGTCCAGGGCGGTGAGCGCGCCGGGCGGGACTTTGCGCAGGAGCAGCCGGTGGTAGTGGTTGTTGTGGTCAAAGGGCATGCGCGGTGCCCTTCCAGTTCATGAGGTTGGCGAAGAGTTCGGCCTGTTCGATGGCGTCGTCGAGGGCGTGGTGGGTGTGGCGGCGGCGGGAGAGCAGTTCGCGGGGCATGGTGGCCTTGGCGACGGCGCGCAGCGGCACGTGGGCCTTGGCCGCGTACAGCGTCTTCATGTCGAGGCAGCCGGAGTGCCCGAAGGGGCTGGAGCCGGTGAAGCGGATGAGGTACCAGTACAGGAACATCCAGTCGTAGCCGGCGGGGTAGCCGGTCATGACGGGCTGGGCGCCCTCGCTGACGGTGCGCACCCATGCGGTGAACTCGGCCATCGCGGCGGCGGGTTCGCTGCCCTCGGCGGTCAGGCGTGCCCGGTCCAGTCCGCTGACGGCGAGTGCCTGCGGGTCGGTCTCGGTCCCGGTGGGGCGCAGTTCGCGGTAGAAGGTGTCCCGTTCGGGGTCGGCGGCGGTGAATCCGCCGGCGTCCTGCCGGCCCGCGACGGCGGCCCCGAGGCTGAGCATCGAGTACGGGCCGGGGATGGGCCCGTCCGCCTCGACGTCCACCGAGATGTACAGGCTGGGCCGGACGGCGCGCGGTCGGGGTGCTGGCATGCCGACGATCATGCCAGCGGCCCCGTGTCGGCTGCCCGGCTTTTCCCGGGGGTCGCGGGAAGTCGTGCGTCCCGCGGGGGCGGCGGCTCTCCCCGGCGGTGGCCGGGGAGAGCGCGCGTGGTTCAGTCGAGCAGTTCGTACGCCGGCAGCGTCAGGAAGTCGACGTAGGTCTCGTCGAGTGCCGTCTTCAGGAGCAGGTCGTGGGCCTGCTGCCAGCGGCCGGCGGCGAAGGCCTGCTCGCCGGTCTCCTCGCGGATGGCGGTGAGTTCCCGGTCGGCAAGGGAGCGCACGAGGTCGGCGGTGGCCTTCTCGCCGTTGTCGGCGAAGACGACGCCGGCGTTGACCCACTGCCAGATCTGGGAGCGGGAGATCTCGGCGGTGGCGGCGTCCTCCATGAGGTTGAAGATGGCGACGGCGCCCATGCCCCTCAGCCAGGCCTCGATGTAGCGGGTGCCGACCTGGACGGCGTTGCGCAGTCCCTCGTAGGTGGGTTTGGCGTCGAGGGAGTCGACGGCCAGCAGGTCGGCGGCGGTGACGTGGACGTCCTCGCGCAGCCGGTCCTTCTGGTGGGGCCGGTCGCCGAGGACGGCGTCGAAGGAGGCGCGGGCGATGGGCACGAGGTCGGGGTGGGCGACCCAGGAGCCGTCGAAGCCGTCGTGGGCCTCGCGGTCCTTGTCGGCCTTGACCTTCTCGAAGGCGACCGCGTTGACCTCGGCGTCGCGCCGGGAGGGGATGAAGGCGGCCATGCCGCCGATGGCGTGGGCGCCGCGCTTGTGGCAGGTGCGGACCAGCAGTTCGGTGTAGGCGCGCATGAAGGGCGCGGTCATCGTCACGGCGTTGCGGTCGGGCAGGATGTAGCGTTCGCCGGCGTCGCGGAAGTTCTTGACGATGGAGAACAGGTAGTCCCAGCGGCCGGCGTTGAGGCCTGAGGCGTGGTCGCGGAGTTCGTGGAGGATCTCCTCCATCTCGAAGGCCGCGGTGATCGTCTCGATGAGGACGGTGGCGCGGATGGTGCCCTGTGCCACGCCGAGGAGGTCCTGGGCGAGGACGAACACGTCGTTCCACAGGCGGGCTTCGAGGTGGGACTCGGTCTTGGGGAGGTAGAAGTACGGGCCTTTGCCCTTGGCGAGCAGGCGCTGCGCGTTGTGGAAGAAGTAGAGGCCGAAGTCGACGAGGGCGCCGGGGACGGGTTCGCCGTCGACGGTCAGGTGGCGTTCGTCGAGGTGCCAGCCGCGGGGGCGCATGACGACGGTGGCGAGTTCCGTCTCGTCCTTGAGCGCGTAGGACTTGCCCTCGGGGGAGGTGAAGTCGATGCGGCGCTCGTAGGCGTCGATCAGGTTGACCTGCCCGCCGACCACGTTCTCCCAGGTGGGGGCGGAGGCGTCCTCGAAGTCGGCGAGCCAGATCCGGGCGCCGGAGTTGAGGGCGTTGATGGTCATCTTGCGGTCGGTGGGGCCGGTGATCTCCACCCGGCGGTCGTCCAGCGCGGCGGGGGCGTCGGCGACGCGCCAGTCGCCTTCGCGGATGTGGGCGGTCTCCGGGAGGAAGCCGAGGGTGCCGGTGCGGGCGATCTCGGCGCGGCGTTCCCTGCGCTTGGCGAGGAGTGCGGCGCGGCGGGGCGCGAACCGGCGGTGCAGTTCGGCCAGGAAGGCGAGTGCCCCGTCGGTCAGCACCTCCTCCGCGCGCTCGACGGGGGGTGCGGTGTCGGCGACGACGGCGTGCGGTGCGGGCCCTGATGCGGACATGTACCTGACTCTCCTCTTGCCGATGAGGGGTGGTGCCGTGCGGCCGGAGGAGCCGGGCGGCCACCGCGCCCCGGCCCTGGCACGGGGTGCCGGACCGGGCGGGTTTCGGCTGCGAGGCGCGCCGACCGTACGGGCGCTTCTGCTGGGTGGAGCATAGTTTTTGCATTGCGGAAGTTCAACGTTCTGTGGCACCCGGTGCAGGGGGCTCCGGCGGTCCCGCCAGCAGCCGCAGGTCGTCCGGGGTGTCGATGTCGGCGGGGACCGCGACGTCCCCGCACTCGACGAGTGCGATCGCCTCCTCGTGCCGCCTCAGGTAGGAGCGTGCCCCCTGGTCCCCCACCGCACTCGCGGCGATCGCCGCCCAGTGCGCGGAGCCCAGCAGGATCGGATGGCCCCGCTTGCCGCCGTACGAGGCGGCGGCGAGGGTGCGCGGCGCGGCGTACGCGGCCACCACCCGGGCCACCGCCGTGGCCCCGATCCCGGGCTGGTCCACCAGTGCCACGACCACGGCCGGCGCGCCGGTGCCGGCCAGTGCCTCCAGGCCCGCGCGCAGCGAGGAGCCCATGCCCTGCTCCCAGTGCGGGTTCACGGTGACGGCGTAGTCGTCCAGGGCGGCGCGTTCGCGCACCTGCGCGGCGGCCGCGCCCAGCACGATGTGGACCGGGCCGCAGCCGCCGGCCCGCAGCACCCGCGCCGCGTGCTCGACCAGCGGGCGGCCGCCGTACTCCAGCAGCGCCTTGGGGCGGCCGCCCAGCCGTCTGCCCCCGCCGGCGGCCAGCAGCAGCCCGGCCACCGTGCCCGTGCTCGCGTCGCGTTCCATGCCCCCTGGATACCGTGGACGGGAGGCGGGGGAAAGGACCGGCCATGACGAGCTGGATCATCGCCGTACGCCACGGTGAGAGCGAGGCCAACGCGGCCTTCGCCCGCGGCAGGTCCCTGGACGGGGTCCGGGACGCCGGCGTGGCGCTGACCGCGCTCGGGCGGGAGCAGTCGGCGCGGCTGGGCCGTGACCTGCTGGCGCTGCCCGGTGCGCAGGCGCCCGGCCGTGTCCGCTGCTCGCCCTTCGAGCGGGCCCGGCAGACCCTGCGCGCCGTCGAGGAGGCCGGCGCGGCCGCGGGCCGCGAACCGCTGCCCGTCACCTACGACGAACGCCTCCGGGACCGCGGCATGGGCCTGTTGGAGCTGATCACCCCGCAAGGGGTGCGCGAGCGCTTCCCCGAGGAGGCGCTGCGGCGCGAGCGTGAGGGTGAGGCCGCCTACCGCCCGCCGGGAGGGGAGTCGCCGCAGGACGTCGAGGCCCGTGTGCGGGACTTCCTGGAGGAGGCCGTCGCCCGCCAGGGCCCGCCCCTGCTGGTCGTCACGCACGACGTGGTGGTGCTGGCCCTGTGTCGCCTGCTCGGGACCCCGCCGCCCGGCGGCGCCCGCGTGGTCAACGCCTCGATGGCCTGCTGGTGGCGCGACGGCGCGGGGGACTGGCGGCTCGCGGACTGGAACCGGATCGCGGGTCCCGGACGTTGATGTCGGCAAGTCGTCACGCGAGGAAGGAAGTTACGGCGGATTTCGCTCTCCGTATAGCGGGGGAAGCGCTCCGTCGCGTTTACTGTCCTCCCCGATACGGCGGACCGGATGGGGCCGGCCGGCCATGGGGAATCATCGGGGGTCTACCTGTGGGGGACGTATCAGTGGTGAAGGACATGGCCGCCCGCGCGGCGGTGGACGACGACGGGACCGTCGACCCGAGGGTGACCGCCCTACGGGCCGCGGTCGCCCGCTGTCGCCGTGAACTCGCCGGGTACCGCGGCAACTTACCGGACCGGCACATCGCCGAGGACGAGCTCTCCGCGCTGGCCGCCGCCGCGGACGCCGGTGTCCCGGACGTCCCGCGGCTGCGCCGCGGCCTGCTCGTGATCGCCGGGGCGCTCGGCTCCGTCAGCGCCCTGGCCGGTGCCCTCACCGAGGTGCGCCGGGCGATCGAGCTGTTCGGCACCCCGCGTCCCCAGTGACGCGGGGTGCCCGCGGGTCCGGTCAGCCGAGTTCGGCCAGCCGGGGGACGGCCGGCGCGCAGTGGCTGTCGATCCAGCCGGCCGGCTCGGCGTCCGGCGGCACCACGATGACCGTGTCGACGCCGAGCTTGGCGTAGCCGGCCATGTCGGCGACGAAGGCGTCGGTGTCGCCGTCGCGGATGGAGTCGCCGACGAAGAGCATGGTCTTGCGGATCCGCTCGTAGTCGCGTCCGGCCTCGTCGCAGTGGGCGCGCAGCACGTCCAGCTTGTGCGCGACCTCGGCGGCCGAGGAGGCGAAGAGGTTGCAGGCGTCCGCGTACCGGGCGACCAGGCGGAGCGTCTTGCGCTCGCCGCCGCCCCCGATCATGATCTCCGGGCGGGGCGTGCTCACCGGGGCCGGGGCGCTACGGGTCTCCGCCAGGGAGTAGTGCGTGCCCTCGAAGGGGCCGTCGTCGTCCCCGTCCCACATCTGCAGGCAGATCCGCAGGGTCTCCTCCAGCCGTTCGAAGCGCTCCGCGAGCGGCGGGAAGGGCACGCCCAGGCCCAGGTGCTCACGCTCGTACCAGGCCGCACCGAGCCCCAGGGTCGCCCGCCCGCCGGACAGGACGTCGAGCGTGGTCGCGATCTTCGCCAGCAGGCCGGGGTGGCGGTAGGTGACCCCGGTGACGAGGACGCCGAGCCGTACGGAGGAGGTCCGGGCGGCGAGGAATCCCAGCGTCGTGTAGGCCTCCAGCATGGCGGCCTCGGCGCCGCCGTTGTTCTCCATCTGGAAGTAGTGGTCCATCACCGAAAGCCAGCCCGCGCCGGCCGACTCGGCAGCATCGCCCGCCGCGGCCAGCGCGGGCGCGAGCCCGGCGGATCCCTGGGGGTGGTCGAATTTCGTGAGGTGCAGGCCCAGTTGCATGGTTCTCCCCGTCCGGGGTCGTGGTCGCTACGGTGACGACCGTAGGCCTTGGAGTGCGCTCGAGGTCAAGCCGCCGCGGCGGCACGACGACCCGCGTCCCGACTGTGAGGGTCCGCCCTCACTCCGATGGCGGCCCCGGCATCCACGGCGCCCTCGGCTTCCCGGCGCGGCAGGTTTCCCGGCCTGTACTGCGGCGCCGCGCAAGCGGATTTCCCGCCGTCTCGCGCCCTTCGGGCGGAAAGACGCCGGCTGCGGAGGGGAGGGTGGGGGCGCCGGGCCGTCGCCGCTGTTCGGGCCGGTGGTCGGCCGGAGTTCAGGCTCCGGAGCGGGGCCGGTTGTTCGTACGGTTCCGGTCTCGCTGCCGTCCGCGCGTGCAGATGGCCGGTTGCGACGCCCACTGTTCGTGGGTGGCGCGCCCGCCGTGACCGGCGTCTGCGGGTGTTTCCCCGACATCGGGCCCACTTCCGCCGTGTATGTCGGCGAAAGCGAGCCCGATCTCCCGCCCCACCGCTCGACAGCACCCGAATCACCGCTGGACGCCGGTCACGGCGGGCGCGCCCACCACCGGGAGTGGGCGTGGAAGCGACCGGACGGCGACGAGACCCACGCCACGGGAAAGGCACCCCGCTCCGGCGCCTGAACCCCCACCACGCACCCACCCGCACACGGCCGAGGAGGGCAGTCCCTCACCCCCCGTCCGCGGCCCGCCGCTTTGCGCCCGAAGGGCGCGAGACGAACCAGCGCCCACCCACCGGCCGCGCCCACCCACCGGCGCGGCCGCCGCGCCGACCGCGAGCGCTTCAGGGCGTCCCGTTGCTGGCCAGCGCGGTCGACAGCTGCCGCGCCACGCCCTGCAGCACCGGCACGATCTTCTCCGTGGCCGCCTCGGTCACCCGTCCGGCGGGTCCGGAGATGGAAATGGCGGCGGCCGTGGGGGAGTCGGGGACGGTGACCGCCAGGCAGCGGACCCCGACCTCCTGCTCGTTGTCGTCCACGGCGTAGCCCTGGGCGCGGATGCGCTCCAGTTCCGCGAGGAAGGCGTCCGGGTCGACGATGGTCCGCTCGGTGGCCGCCGGCATCCCGGTGCGGGCCAGCAGGGCGCGCACCTCCTCCGGCGGGACGTGTGCCAGCAGGGCCTTGCCGACGCCCGTGGAGTGCGGCAGGACACGCCGTCCGACCTCGGTGAACATCCGCATCGAGTGCCGTGAGGGGACCTGGGCGACGTAGACGACCTCATCGCCGTCGAGGAGCGCCATGTTGGCGGTCTCGCCGGTCGCCTCGACCAGCTCCGCCAGGTGGGGGCGGGCCCAGGTGCCCAGGAGGCGGGCCGAGCTCTCGCCGAGGCGGATCAGCCGGGGCCCCAGCGCGTAGCGGCGGTTGGGCTGCTGGCGTACGTAGCCGCAGTCGACCAGGGTGCGCATCAGCCGATGGATCGTGGGCAGCGGCAGCCCGCTGCTCGCGGACAGTTCGCTGAGGCCCACCTCGCCGCCCGCGTCGGCCATCCGCTCCAGCAGGTCGAAGGCGCGTTCGAGGGACTGCACGCCCCCGGCGCGGTCTGACGCCACGTTTCCTCCCCAGGCGGACGGTGGTGATGGTGCAGCCTACCGGCCCTGACCAGGCAGGTGACCGCTGTTCGGGGCGGTCGTGGGCGCGGCGGTGGCCGGTGAGTGCGGAAAACGCATTCCATTGGGTGGAATTCTCCAACTGTACTGCCGGGGTCTCGTGCGGCGCCGGGGAAGGGGTTGACGGCGGCTCGCGGGCGAGCGGAGGATGCATTTCAACAGAACGTTGAATTTCTGTGCGATGCCGGTGGAAGGGGAACCCGTGTCCGAGGCCGCTGACGCGATCGAGCTCGTGCTGCGTTCACCACGGGTCGTCACCCCGCAGGGCGAGCGCCCCGCCGACGTGGCCGTCGCGGGCGGCCGGATCGCCGCCGTCCTGCCGTACGGGACCGAGCCCCCGCCCGGTGCCCGCCTGGTCGACCTCGGCACGGACGCCCTGCTCCCCGGCCTGGTCGACACCCACGTCCACGTCAACGACCCCGGGCGCAGCGAATGGGAGGGCTTCGAGACCGCCACCCGGGCCGCCGCGGCCGGCGGCGTCACGACGCTGATCGACATGCCGCTCAACAGCATCCCGCCGACCACCACCACCGCCCACCTGGAGGTCAAGCGCGCCGCCGCCCGTGGCCGGATCCACACCGACGTCGGCTTCTGGGGCGGCGCCGTACCCGGCAACGCCAAGGACCTGCGCCCCCTCCACGAGGCCGGGGTCTTCGGCTTCAAGTGCTTCCTGCTGCCCTCCGGCGTCGAGGAGTTCCCCCAGCTCGGCCCCTCCGAACTGGAGGAGGCGATGCGCGGGATCGCCCGCTTCGACGGGCTGCTGATCGTCCACGCCGAGGATTCCCGGCTCATCGAGGGCGCCCCGCAGCCCTCCGGCCCCGCATACGCCGGCTTCCTCGCCTCCCGCCCCCGCGCCGCCGAGAACGCCGCCGTCGAGGCGCTGATCGCCCTCGCCCGCCGCCTGGACTGCCGGGTGCACGTCCTGCATCTGTCCTCCGCCGAGGCCCTGCCCCTGATCGCCGCCGCCCGCCGCGACGGCGTACGGCTGACGGCGGAGACCTGCCCGCACTACCTGACGCTCACCGCCGAGGAGGTCCCGGACGGCGCGACCCAGTTCAAGTGCTGCCCGCCGATCCGCGAGGCGGGCAACCGGGAGGCCCTGTGGCAGGGCCTGCTCGACGGCACCCTCGACTGCGTCGTCTCCGACCACTCGCCCTCGACCGTCGACCTCAAGCACTTCGACACCGGCGACTTCGGCGCCGCCTGGGGCGGGATCTCCTCCCTCCAGCTCGGCCTGCCCGCCATCTGGACCGAGGCCCGCCGGCGTGGCGCCACGCTCGTCGACGTGGTCCGCTGGATGGCGCGGGGCCCGGCACGCCTGGCCGGACTCACCACCAAGGGCGCCGTCGCGCCCGGCCACGACGCCGACTTCGCCGTCCTGGCACCCGACGAGAGCTTCACCGTGGACCCGGCGGCGCTCCACCACCGCAACCAGGTCACCGCCTACGCGGGCCGCACCCTCCAGGGGGTCGTACGGAGCACCTGGCTGCGCGGTGAGCGGATCGCCGAGCACGGCACCCCGACCGACCCCTCCGGCCGCCTCATCACAAGGGAGAACGCGTGACCGCCATACCCCGGTACACCGGCGCCGCCCAGCCGTACCCCGGAGGGGACCCCTACGCCGACTACCGCGGCGCCGACCTGCCCTTCACGGGCCTCGTCGACCTCGCCGACCGGCGCCTGGGCGCCGGGGTGATCGCCGCCAACGACGAGTTCTTCGCCGAACGGGAGAACCTGCTCGTCCCCGAGCGGCCCGAGTTCCGCGCCGAGCACTTCGGCCACAAGGGGCAGGTCATGGACGGCTGGGAGACCCGTCGCCGCCGTGGCGCCGACGCCGCCGACCCGCACCCCGCCGACGCCGACCACGACTGGGCGCTGATCCGCCTCGCGGCCCCCGGAATCGTGCGCGGCCTGGTTGTGGACACCGCCCACTTCCGCGGCAACCACCCGCAGCAGATCGCCGTCGAGGCCACCTGCGCGCGCCTGTCCGCCGCGCCGGAGGACCTGCTCGCCGACGGCGTGGAGTGGACGGAACTCGTCCCCCGCACGGCCGTCGGCGGCCACGCCGCCAACGGCTTCGAGGTGGCCGTGGAGCGCCGCTTCACCCACCTGCGGCTCAAGCAGTTCCCCGACGGCGGCATCGCCCGGCTGCGGGTCCACGGCGAGGTCGTCCCCGACCCGGCGTGGCTGACCGCGCTCGGCACCTTCGACCTGGTCGCGCTGGAGAACGGCGGCACCGCCGAGGACGTCTCCGACCGCTTCTACTCCTCCCCGCTCAACCCGATCCTGCCGGGCACGTCCCGCCGCATGGGCGACGGCTGGGAGACCCGCCGCCGCCGCGACAAGGGCCACGACTGGGCTCGCTACCGCCTCGCCGGGCAGGGCACCGTCCGCGCCGTCGAGATCGACACCGGCTACTACAAGGGCAACGCCGCCGGCTGGGCCGCCCTGCTCGGCCGCGACGGCGAGGACGGCGAGTGGTTCGAGATCCTGCCCCGGACCGCCCTGCAGCCCGACACCGTCCACCGCTTCGTGGTCGACGTCCCGCCCGCCACCCACGTGCGCCTGGAGACCTATCCCGACGGCGGCATCGCCCGCCTGCGCCTGTGGGGTTCGCCGACCGATGCGGGCGCCGACCGCCTTGTGCGGCGGTGGGAGGCTCTGGCCTGACGGGCTTCAAGAGGCGGCCGGCACGAGCCGCACCAGGCCGAGCGAGGTGCGGTCGCCGGCCCTCGCCTCGACGGCCCGGACCGCCCAGCGGCCGGGAGGCAGCGGGACGGGGGCCTGTTCGGGCAGGCCGCCGCCGACAGTGAGCCCCCTCCGGGGCCCCGGTGCCCCGGAGGGGGTGCTGGTGCCGCGCGGCGCCGGCGTCTCCCTCGTACGCCGGCGCCGCGCGGGGTCGGTCAGCCCGCCGGCGTCAGCCGGAAGGACTGGGCTGCGGTGCCGTTGCAGGTGTACTGCTGCAGCAGGGCGCCGTCGGCCGCCGAAGCGGACGCGACGTCCAGGCACTTGCCGCTGTGCCGGGCCGTCAGGACGTACGAACCGTCCGCCTGGAGCACCGGCTTCCACTGCTGGTTGGCGCCCGAGGACCACTGCCAGGTCTGCAGCGGCACCGAGTCGCCCGTCGCCGACGCGCCGCCGGTGACGTCCCAGACCTGTTCGGTGGCGGTCGCGTTGCGGTTCACCACCCGGTAGTAGCCGCCGTCGGCCGGGCGGAACTGCCACTGCTGGTTGGCCTGTCCGGCGACGCAGCTCCACTGCTGCACCGCCGTTCCGTTGGCGGTGCCCCGGTCCTTGGCGTCCACGCACTTGCCGGAGCCGGCGCCGGCCACCTGGTACCAGGCGGAGGTGCTGATGCCGTCCCCGTCGCCGCCCCCGCCGCCGGTCGGTGCGCCGGACCAGGTGAAGGTGGTCGTGGCGCGGGCGGGCAGGCTGTAGCTGAAGTGCTGCCCGGCCTCGCGGACCGTGACCTGCTGGGTGGACGACGAGGAGTTGTGGGTGACCAGCACCCGCTGCCCGTCACTGTTGACGAAGGCGGTGTTCCACACGGGGTCGGTGGCGTTGCTGCCGATCCGCACCGCGCCCGCGCGGACGAACTTCGTCAGCTGCCCCATCGTGTAGTACTCGACGGTGTAGTCGACCTGCCCGCTGCGCGCGTCCCCGTTGTGCACCGTGACCAGTCCGCTGCAGCTGTCGCAGCCGCCCGCGTGCGGGCCCCTGGCCTGGTCCAAGGCCAGCGACCACTTCACGTACGCGCGGGCCCAGTTGCGGGTGAAGCCGGTGATGTCGCGCAGGTCCTCCAACTGCTGATCGCCGACCCACGTGCCGCCGGAGTGCTCCGTCTCGTACTGCGCCACGCCCGGGTACTGGCCCTGGATCGCGCTGCCCAGTGCGTAGTTCGGCGGGGTCGGGGTGTAGCCGTGCCAGGCGACGCCTCCGAAGAGCGGGTCGCCGCGCAGCGCGGCGTCGGCGAGCTGGCCTGCGCCGGTGGTGTTCCAGTCGCCGTGGTTCCAGTCGTGGATCAGCGCCTTGGTGGTGATCCCGGCCGAACGGAACGCCGGGAACAGGTGGTTCCTGGTGAAGTCCAGCAGCGTGGCCGCCGTCCACTCCATGGTGGGGTAGTTGCTGCCCGCGCCGCAGCACTGGGGCTCGTTCTGCACCGAGACGTAGTCGACGTGGACGCCGCGCTGCTCGTACGCCTGCAGGTACTTCACGAAGTACTGCGCGTACGTGTCGTAGTACTCGGGCCTCAACTTGCCCATCTGGGTCAGCCTGCCGTTGTCCTTCATCCACGCCGGCGCCGACCACGGCACCGCCATGACCTTCAGGTCCGGATTGAGCTGCCGCGCCCGCTGGGTCATCGGCAGGACGTCGGCCAGGTCCCGGGAGATGGAGAAGTCCGACAGGTCGCAGCAGGTGTCGTCGTACGTGTAGTGGCTGCGCGCGATGTCCGAGGCGCCCATCGGGTTGCGCAGGAAGCCCAGGCCGATGCCCTCCGCGGGGGAGAACAGCTTGCGCATGGTGGCGTCACGGGTGGCCTCCGACAGCGCGCCGGAGGAGTTCATCAGCCAGGCGGCGCTGTCGGTGAAGGACGCCCCGCCGCCCTCGAAGGGCTGGTAGCGGGCGGCGGGGTCCACCGTGATGACCGTGCCGCCGCTGCCGTCGCCCGCCTCGAAGGCGGCCGGGGTCTGCGCCTGCAGGCCCTTGACGACGGTCCTGCCGTCGGAGGTGGTGGTCATGGTGACCTGGACGGCCGTGGCGGCGGCCGCCCCAGGTCCGGCGAGCACTAATCCGGCGAAGACCGCCGCGACCGCCGCGAGCACGGCGATCAGGCGTCCGGTGTGGGGGTGGTGTGGCATCGCGGATCTCCTGTGTGGGGGGTGGAGACGGGATGACGAGGGAGGTCAGGCCGCGCTGCGGGCGCGGCTGCGGTGGGCGGTGATGATGTCGGCGTAGCGGCGGCCGCTGCCCTTCACGGTCCGGCGCTGGGTCTCGTAGTCGACGTGGACGAGGCCGAAGCGCTTGTCGTAGCCGTACGCCCACTCGAAGTTGTCCAGCAGCGACCAGGCGAAGTAGCCGGCGAGCGGGGCACCGCCGCGCACGGCGCGGGCGCAGGCCGCCAGGTGCTCCTCCAGGTAGGCGGTGCGCTCGGGGTCGTGGACCTGCCCGTCGGGGCCGACGCGGTCCTCGTACGCCGAGCCGTTCTCGGTGACGTAGATCTTGCGGGCGCCGTACTCCTCGGTCAGCCGCAGCAGCAGCCGCTCCAGACCGCCGGCGTGCACCTCCCAGTCCATCGCGGTGCGGCGGACGTCCGGGACGCGTACGGCACGGGTGTGGGGGACCGGCCCCGACGGGTCGTCGGCAACGATGTCACGGAAGTAGTAGTTGAGGCCCAGCCAGTCCAGCGGCGCCGCGATGGTCTCCATGTCGCCGGCCCGGACGGGCAGTTCGACCCCGTACAGCTCCAGCATGTCCTCGGGGTAGCCGCGGCCGTGGATCGGGTCCAGCCACCAGCGGTTGGTGTGCCCGTCGGAGCGCAGCGCCGCGGCGACGTCCTCGGGCCGGTCGGAGGCCGGCTCGCAGGGGCTGAGGTTGTTGACGATGCCGACCTGGGCGTTCGGGACCGCGGCGCGCAGCGCCTGCACCGCCAGGCCGTGGCCCAGGTGCAGGTGGTAGGAGGCGCGGACGGCGGCCGTCAGGTCGGTGAGGCCGGGGGCCATCACGCCCTGCAGATGGCCGATCCAGGCCGAGCACAGCGGCTCGTTGAGCGTCGCCCAGTGGGTGACCCGGTCCCCGAGCCGCTCGGCCACCACGGCCGCGTAGTCGGCGAAGCGCAGCGCGGTCTCCCGCTCCGGCCAGCCGCCGCGGTCCTGCTGCGCCTGCGGCAGGTCCCAGTGGTACAGGGTGGGGAAGGGGGTGATGCCCGCCTCCAGCAGGCCGTCGACCAGGCGGTCGTAGAAGGCCAGGCCCGCGGGGTTGACCGGCCCGCCGCCCTGCGGCATCACGCGCGGCCAGGCGAGGGAGAAGCGGTACGCGTCCAGGCCGAGCCGGCCCATCAGGCCGATGTCCTCCGGCACCCGGTGGTAGTGGTCGCAGGCGACGTCACCGGTGTCGCCGTTCGCGACCTTCCCCGGAGTGCGGGAGAAGGTGTCCCAGATGGAGGGCGCTCGGCCGTCCTCGGCCACGGCTCCTTCGATCTGGTACGCGGCCGTCGCGGCGCCCCACACGAATCCGTCGGGGAGGGCGCTGAGGTCGAGGGTCACGGACTGCCTTTCGTTCGGGTGACGCTGAGGGGCGGTGTGGCTCACTTGACGGCGCCGGCGGTCAGCCCGGCGACGAGGTAGCGCTGCAGGAGCAGGAACCCGGCGACGACGGGCACGCTGACCACGAGCGAGGCGGCCATGACCTGGTTCCAGTACACGTCGGTCTGCGTGGCGTAGCCCTGCAGGCCGACGGCGAGCGTGCGGGTGGTGTCGTTGGTCATGACGGAGGCGAACAGCACCTCGCCCCAGGCCGTCATGAAGGCGTACACGCAGACCGCGACGATGCCGGGCACGGCGGCCGGGACGACCACCCGGAAGAGCGCGCCCAGCGGCCCGCAGCCGTCGACCATGGCGGCTTCGTCCAGGTCCTTGGGGATCGAGTCGAAGTAGCCCGCCAGCATCCAGATGGAGAAGGGGAGCGAGAAGGTGAGGTAGGTCAGGATCAGGCCGCCGCGGCTGCCGTACAGGGCGATGCCCGTGGCGTTCCCGAGGTTGACGAAGATCAGGAAGAGCGGCAGCAGGAAGAGGATGCCGGGGAACATCTGGGTGGACAGGATCGTCACCGAGAAGAAGCGGCGCCCCTTGAAGTCGTAGCGGCTCACGGCGTACGCCGCGAAGATCGCCACCACGACCGAGCACAGCGTCGCCCCACCCGCCACGAGCAGCGAGTTCACGAAGTACCGGGCGAGCGGCACGGTGTGCCAGATGTCCGCGTACGGGCGCAGGGTGAAGCCGCTGGGGAACCAGCGGAACGGGCCCTGCACATCCTGCAGCGGCTTCAGCGACGAGACGACCATGACGAACACCGGCGCCAGCGCGAAGGCCGTCAGCACGGTCAGCACGATCCGCCGGGTCCACACGAAGGAGCGCGGCGCGGCCATGGGGCTGCGGGCGTCAGGCATCCTTCCTCCTCAGGGAGGTGGCGAGCAGGTAGAGCACCGTCACGACGAGCAGGAACAGCAGCAGGAGCACGGACATCGCCGAGCCGGAGCCGAAGTTCCAGGTCACGAAGGACGACTGGTAGATGTGGATCGAGATCAGGTCCGCGGCGTCCGGCGCGGCCCGCCCGAACAGCACATAGGGCGTGTTGAAGTCGTTGAACGTCCACAGGAACAGCACCAGCACCAGCACCTGGTTGACCGGGCGCAGCGACGGCAGGGTGATCCTGCGGATCTGCTGCCAGATCCCGGCGCCGTCCATCGCCGCCGCCTCGTACAGCTCGCGCGGGATGTTCTGCAGACCGGCCATCAGGCACAGGAACGCGAAGGGCCACTGCCGCCAGACCGACACCGTCACCAGTGCGAAGAAGCTGTTGTCGCCGATCAGCCAGAAGGGCCGGCCGTCGGTGAGGTGCAGCTGGTCGTGGATGACGTGGTTGATCATGCCGGTGTCCCGCTGGAACATGAACGACCAGGTGATCACCGCCGCGTAGACCGGCAGCGCGTACGGCACCAGGAAGACCGCGCGCAGCAGTCCGCGGCCGCGGAAGGCGTCCTGCATCAGGATCGCGGCGGCGGTGCCGAACAGCCAGGACAGCCCGACCGCCAGCACCGTGAACTCACAGGTGACGAGGAAGGACTTGAGCAGGTCCTCGCCGACCGGGGCGTTGAAGTCCACCGCCACGCGGTAGTTGTCCAGGCCCTTCCACGGGGCGGCCGACCAGTCGCTGATGAAGAACTGGGTGAGCTCCTTGAAGCTCATCACCACGCCGACGACCATCGGCACCAGGTGGATGAGCAGTTCCAGCGCGAGGGCCGGCAGGAGCAGGACGTACGGGAGCGACGCGCGCCGCAGCCGCGCCGGCAGGCGCAGCCGCGACAGCGGGGCCCTCCCCCCGGCGGCCCGCCGGCCGCCGGGGGAAGGCGTCTTGGAGCTGTGCCGGACGGGCGGCACGGTGGCGGTCACGGGTTCCTTCACGCTCACGACGCCGGCATCTGCTGCTGGGCCTTTTCGAGGGCGGCCTTGACGCTCTCGGTGGTGACCGGCTTCCCGGCGGCGGCGTCGGCGAACAGGTCCTTCATCGCGGTGCCGACGGCGGTCTCGAACTGGCTCTCGTTGGCGACCTGGGGCAGCGGCGCCGCGCTGTTGGCGAGCGCTTCCGCGAGGACCTTCAGGTCCGGGGTGGCGAAGGCCGGGTCGGACTGGGCGGCCTTGACCGGCGGGAGCGAGCCGTAGGTGCCGTTGAGGATCTTCTGCTCGTCGTCGCTGGTCATGAACTTCACGAACTTCAGCGCGCCGTCGACGTTGTCGGTCTTCTTGAAGACGGCCAGGTTGATGCCCGCGACCATCGAGTTCACGGCGGTGTCGCCGGAGGCGCCCGCGGTCTGGAACGGCACCTGGGCGACGCCGTAGTCCTCGGGCTTCATGCCGTGGGACTTCAGCGAGGAGCCGGCGGCCTGCCACAGCAGCATGGCGGCCTTGCCGGTGGCGAAGTCGGCGACGGACTGGTTGGCGGCGTACTCGGCGTTGCCGGGGGCCGTGATCTTGTCCTTGGCGATGAAGTCGATGTACTGCTTGACGGCCGTGACCGCCTCGGGGGTGGTGAAGGTCGGCTTGCCGGAGGCGTCGAAGAAGTCGGCGCCGTACTGCTTGCCGAAGACGAAGGCGTGGTGGACGTTCTCGGAGAGGTTGCCGCCCTCGACGGCGAGGCCGTACTTGCCGCCCTTGGTGAGCTTCTTGCCGTCGGCGACGAGCTCGTCCCAGGTGGCGGGCGGGTTGGCTATGCCCGCGTCGGCGAACATCTTCTTGTTGTAGTACAGGCCGTACGCCAGCGAGTACAGCGGGACCGCGGCCGGGTCCTTGCCCTCGGCACCCGTCGCGCCCAGGGCCGAGGAGACGAAGCGGTCCTTGCCGCCGATGGCGTCGAAGGCCTTGGCGTCGAAGGGGCGCAGCGCGCCGGTGGCCTGCAGCGAGGCGGACCAGGTGTTGCCGATGTTGAGGACGTCGGGGCCCTGGCCGGAGGTGGCCGCGGCGAGGATCCGGTTGAGCAGGTCGGACCACGGGATGACCTCGAGCTTGACCTTGATCCCGGTCTGCTTCTCGAACTTCTTGAGCTCGGGTGTCAGGGTCGCCTTGTCGGCCTCGAGGCTGGCGCCCTGGTTGCTGGCCCAGTAGGTGAGCTCCTTGGGGCTGCCGTTGCCGCTGCCGTCGGTCGAGGAGCCGCCGCCGCACGCGGTGGCGGAGGCGATGAGCGCGGCCGCGAGCGTCGCGGCGGCCGTGGTACGGGTGATGTGCATGACCGGGGATCCCTCTCCAGGGTGGGTGCCTTCGGGAAGTGAAGAACGTCACGCCTTAATTCAAGGCGTGATTTAACGTCTGAGAAAACCTGGCGTCAAGACTTGGCGCAGCGATAGATTCAGCCGGGGAGGGAGCACCATGGCAGACCGAGGCAAGCGGACCGTACGCGACCTGCGGCGGGGCAACCGTTCGGCGCTCTTGCGTCACCTGTACTTCGAAGGACCCCTCAGCCGTCAGGAGTTGGCCAGGGACACGGGACTGAGCACAGGTTCCATCAGCAACGTCGTGGCCGAGCTCATCGCCGACGGCGTCGTCGAGGAGGCGGGCTCCGTCGAGTCCGACGGCGGCCGCCCCCGCGTCATGCTCAAGGTCGCCCCCCGCCACGGCTTCCTCATCGGCGTCGACGTCGGCGAGACCCGGGTCCGCGTCACCCTCTTCGACCTCGCCCTCGCCGAACTCTCCTCCACCGACCGCCCGCTGGCCGACAGCGGCCACGACGTCGTCCTCGTCGTCCAGCTCATCCTCGACGGCCTCTCCGTCGTCCTGGAGGACACCCGCGTCGACCCCGCCCTCGTACTCGGCGTCGGTATCGGCGTCCCCGGCATCGTCGAGCAGGGCACCGGCGGCGCCGGCGCGGTCGTCCACGGCCAGACCATCGGCTGGGACGCCGTCCCCCTGGGCGCGCTGCTCGCCGAGGGCACCTCCCTGCCGCTCCACATCGACAACGGCGCCAAGACCCTCGGCCAGGCCGAGATGTGGTTCGGCGCCGGCCGCGGCGCCCGCAACGCCGTGATCGCCCTGCTCGGTTCCGGGGTCGGCGCCTGCGTGGTCGCCGACGGCAAGCCGTACCGCGGCGCCAGCAGCAGCGCGGGGGAGTGGGGCCACACCACCCTCCAGGTCGGCGGGCGGCTCTGCCGCTGCGGCGCTCGCGGCTGCCTGGAGGCCTATGTGGGCGCCGAGGCGCTCATCGAGCGCTGGGACGCACCCACCGGGGTGAGCGAGGAGTCCGCGATCGCCGCCCTCCTCGCCGCCGCCGAGGCCGGTGAGGCCGCCGCCGTCGCGCTGCTCGACGAGGCCGCCGAGTACCTCGGCGCCGGCATCGCCGACCTCGTCAACCTCTTCAACCCCGAGCGCATCGTGCTGTCCGGCTGGACCGGCCTGATGATCGGCCCCCGGCTGCTGGACGCCGTCCGGGAGGCCACCGCCGCCTACGCGCTGCACCACCCCTGCGCCCAGACCTCCATCGAGCTGGGCCGGCTGGGGACGGACGCGGTCACGGTCGGCGCCGCCACCCTGCCGCTCGCCCGCTTCCTCGACGCCGGCGGCCGGCCGCCCGCCCCCGCCGCGCGGCCGGAGGAGCAACCGGAATCGAATCGTCCGGGTCGTTCGTTGTCGGGTACATCCGTCTGAACGAGAGCACCACGAGACCACCCGGAGCACCGCAGTGACCCTCAAGCAGCAGATCGTCGGCAACGCCATGCAGATGGCCGTGTGCACTCTCCAGCCCGGCCAGACCGTCTACTGCGAGGCGGGGAAGTTCCTGTTCAAGACCGCGAACGTGAGCATGGACACCCGGCTGGCCGGCCCCGGCGCCCAGCGCCAGGACCAGGGCGGCGCGGCGGGCGGCGGCATGGGCGGCATGCTGCGCCAGGCGATGGGCACGGCCATGCAGGTCGGCCAGCGCGTGCTGGCGGGCGAGAGCATCGCCTTCCAGTACTTCAGCGCGAGCGGCGGCGAGGGCACGGTCGGCTTCGCGGGTGTCCTGCCCGGCGAGATGCGCGCCCTGGAACTGGACGGGTCGCGCGCCTGGTACGCGGAGAAGGACGCCTTCGTGGCCGCCGAGTCGACCGTCGACTTCGGCATCGCCTTCCAGGGCGGCCGTACCGGGACCAGCGGCGGCGAGGGCTTTGTCCTGGAGAAGTTCACCGGCCGCGGCACGGTGATCATCGCGGGCGCGGGCAACTTCATCGACCTCAACCCCGCCGACTTCGGGGGCCGCATCGAGGTCGACACCGGCTGCATCGTCGCCTTCGAGGACGGCGTCCGCTACGGCGTGCAGCGCATCGGCGGGCTCAACCGGCAGGGGATCATGAACGCCGTCTTCGGCGGCGAGGGGCTGTCGCTGGCGACCCTGGAGGGCGACGGCCGCGTCATCCTGCAGTCCATGACCATCGAGGGCCTGGCCAACGCCCTGAAGAAGGCCCAGGGCGGCGACAAGCAGGGCCCGACCGGCGGGCTGTTCTCCACCCACGCCGGCTGACCCCGGCTGTGCCGCTGGGGCACCGCCCCGCGCCCGGTGCAGGGTCGCGGCCCACGCGCGGCGCCCGCCCGTACCTGCGACGGCGGGGCCGCTGCCTTGCGCGGGGCCCGCACAGCCGCGGACGCCGACCGGGTGCCGACCGGGCGGCCCCGGGCCGCGCCGCTGCCGGGAGCGCTCATCCCACCCCGGCCGAGCGCAGGACGTGCCGGACCGCCCGGTCCAGGGAGACGCGCACCGCGTCCGCGTCACCGAGCGCCGCGGTCATCACGGCGCCGTCGCGCAGCATCATCAGCGTCGCCGCGTCCTCGGCGGCCTCGGGGGCGCCCGCCTCGGCGAGCAGCCGGGCGACCAGCTCCCGCAGCCAGTCCCGGTGGGCCACGATCGCGCGCGAGACGGGGTCGGCCGGGTCCGGGTACTCCGCGGCCGCGTTGAGGAACGGGCAGCCGCGGAAGCCCGGCGAGCACAACTGGTCGCCGAGCGCGCCGGCCACCCCCGCCAGGGCCTCCCGGGCGCCCAGACCCTCCAGCGCGGCCGTGGTGAAGGCGCGGATCTGCTCGTCGGTGGCCTGGATGTAGCTCAGGACCAGCTGCTCCTTGCCCAGGAAGTGCCGGTAGAGCGTCGCCCTGGTGGTGGACGCCTCCGTGACGATCCGGTCCATGCCCACCGCGTGGATGCCCTCGGTGTAGAACAGCCGGGCCGCGGTGGCCAGGATGCGGTCGCGCGGCGGCGCGTCCGCGGCGGCGAACGTGACGAGGGGAACGGCGGGAGGGGCACTCATGTCCTTGACGGTAGCGGACGGTACCGCGTAGCGTCCGGCCAAGAACGAACGTTCTGTCTCGTCGCTCCTCGAATCCGCCGAGCCCACCCCCTTGCGAGAGGACCCCCCATGCCCGTGCCCGAGATCGGCACCCCCGCCCCCGACTTCACCCTCCCGGGAGTCCTGCTCGACGGATCGGGTGCCGAGCGCGGCGCCTACTCCCTGTCCGCGCAGCGCGGCGCCCCCGTCGTGCTCGCCTTCTATCCCGGGGACGACTCGGCCGTGTGCACCAAGCAGCTCTGCTCCTACACCTCCGACCTGGACCGCTTCCGCGACCTCGGGGCGACCGTGTGGGGCGTCAACTTCAGCGACCTCGACAGCCACGAGCGGTTCGCCCGCAAGCGCGACCTGCGCTTCCCGCTGCTCGCCGACACCGAGCGCACGGTGGCCAAGGCCTACGGCATCACCATGCCGGGCCTCGGCCTGAAGCGCTCGGTCTTCATCGTGGACGCGGAGGGCCTGGTGCGCTGGAAGCACGTCGCCCGCATCGGTCTGACCTTCCAGGACACCGACACCATCACCGCGCAGCTGGCCGCGCTCGGCCGGCGCTGAGCCGCGGGCGGCCCCGGGCGGCGGCGGCCCGCGTCGCCCTTCCGGCCGAGCGTGAAGCTGCGCTGTTGCCGAGCTTAAGAAAAGATCGATGGACTGAACGCTCGAAGCCGGGCAGATTGCTGTCTGCCCGGCAAACGCGCGAGCCGGCGCCGACGGGCGCCGCCGCTTCCGCCCGGGTCCCCTCGTGCCCGGTCCGCGTCCCCCCGCGCGGGCCGGGCCACCTCGTCTGCCGGCAGGAGTCGCAAGAGTGAAGGCACTGGTGAAGGAGAAGGCCGCGCCCGGCCTGTGGCTGCGGGACGTCCCGGAGCCGGAGATCGGTCCCGGGGACGTCCTCATCAAGGTGCTCCGTACCGGGATCTGCGGCACCGACCTGCACATCCGTGCCTGGGACGGCTGGGCCCAGCAGGCGGTGACCACCCCGCTCGTGCTCGGTCACGAGTTCGTCGGCGAGGTCGCGGCCGTCGGCTCCGGCGTCGCCGAGATCACGACCGGCGACCTCGTCAGCGGCGAGGGCCACCTCGTCTGCGGCAAGTGCCGCAACTGCCTGGCCGGCCGCCGCCACCTGTGCCGCAACACGATCGGCCTCGGAGTCGGCCGCGACGGGGCCTTCGCCGAGTACGTCGCGCTGCCCGCGTCCAACGTGTGGGTGCACCGGGTCCCCGTCGACCTCGACATAGCGGCGATCTTCGACCCGTTCGGCAACGCCGTCCACACCGCCCTGTCCTTCCCGCTGGTCGGCGAGGACGTGCTGATCACCGGCGCCGGGCCGATCGGCATCATGGCCGCCGCCGTCGCCCGGCACGCCGGCGCGCGCAACGTCGTCATCACCGACGTCAGCGAGTACCGCCTGGAGCTCGCCCGCAAGGTCGGCGTCAGCCTCGCCCTCAACGTCGCCGAGACCACCATCGCCGAAGGCCAGCGCGAGCTCGGCCTGCGCGAGGGCTTCGACATCGGCCTGGAGATGTCCGGCCGCCCCGAGGCCATGCGCGACATGATCGCCAACATGACGAACGGCGGCCGCATCGCGATGCTCGGCCTGCCCTCGGAGGACTTCTCCGTCGACTTCGCCAAGATCGTCACGTCGATGATCACCATCAAGGGCATCTACGGCCGCGAGATGTTCGAGACCTGGTACGCCATGTCCGTGCTGCTGGAGGGCGGCCTCGACATCGCCCCCGTGGTCACCGGCCGCTACTCCTACCGCGACTTCGACGCCGCCTTCGACGACGCGGCGAGCGGCCGCTGCGGCAAGGTCGTCCTCGACTGGACCGCCTGACCCTCCCGGCCCCCGAGGCACGGCCCACCCGCACCACCCGCAGCTTCCCAGGGAGAACCCCGATGTTCGACTCCGTCCGCGACGACCTGCGCGGCACCCTCGACGAGATCCGCGAGGCCGGGCTCTTCAAGCCCGAGCGCGTGATCGGCAGCCCGCAGAGCGCCTCCGTCTCGGTCACGGGCGGGGGCGCCCCCGGCGACGTCCTCAACTTCTGCGCCAACAACTACCTCGGCCTGGCCGACCATCCCGAGGTCACCGCCGCCGCCAAGGACGCCCTGGACCGCTGGGGCTACGGCATGGCGTCCGTCCGCTTCATCTGCGGCACCCAGGAGGTCCACAAGGAGCTCGAGGCCCGGCTGTCCGCCTTCCTCGGCACCGAGGACACGATCCTCTACAGCTCCTGCTTCGACGCCAACGGCGGCGTCTTCGAGACCCTTCTCGACGAGAACGACGCCGTCATCTCCGACGCGCTCAACCACGCCAGCATCATCGACGGCATCCGGCTGTCCAAGGCCCGCCGCCTGCGCTACGCCAACCGCGACATGGCCGAGCTGGAGGCCCGCCTCAAGGAGGCCTCCGACGCCCGCCGCCGCCTCATCGTCACCGACGGCGTCTTCTCGATGGACGGCTACATCGCGCCGCTGGACGAGATCTGCGACCTCGCCGACCGCTACGACGCCATGGTCATGGTCGACGACTCCCACGCCGTCGGCTTCACCGGCCCCGGCGGCCGCGGCACCCACGCCCTGCACGGCGTGATGGACCGCGTCGACATCCTCACCGGCACCCTCGGCAAGGCCCTCGGCGGCGCCTCCGGCGGCTACGTCGCGGCCCGCGCGGAGATCGTCGCGCTGCTGCGCCAGCGCTCCCGCCCGTACCTGTTCTCCAACTCCCTCGCGCCGGTCATCGCCGCCGCCTCCCTCAAGGTCCTGGACCTGATCGAGGACTCCGAGGACCTGCGCACCCGCCTCGCGGAGAACACCGCCCTCTTCCGCTCCCGCATGACCGAGGCCGGCTTCGAGATCCTGCCCGGCGAGCACCCCATCGCCCCGGTCATGATCGGAGACGCCTCGGAGGCGGGCCGCATGGCGGAGCTGCTGCTGGAGCGCGGCGTCTACGTCATCGGCTTCTCGTACCCCGTCGTGCCGCACGGCAAGGCCCGCATCCGGGTCCAGCTGTCGGCCGCCCACTCCACCGCGGACGTCGACAAGGCGGTGGACGCATTCATCGCCGCGCGCGAGGCCCTGGCAGGATGAATGGGTGATTGACGCACGACGGCTGCGGACCCTGCGGGCCGTGGCGGACCACCGTACGGTGACCGCCGCGGCCGCGGCGCTGTACCTGACCCCCTCCGCGGTCTCCCAGCAGCTCGCGGCCCTGGAGCACGAGACCGGCCACCGGCTGCTGGAACGCGGCGGACGCGGCGTCCAGCTCACCCCCGTCGGCGAGATCCTGCTCGCTCACGCCAACACGGTCCTCGCCCAGCTCGAACGAGCCGAGGCCGAGTTGGCCGCCTACACCTCCGGTGCCGCCGGCGAGGTGACCGTGGCCTCCTTCGCCACCGGCATCGCGCTGGTGCTCGCCCCGGCCATCACCGCCCTGGCCGGCACCGCCCCGGGCATCCGGGTCCGGGTCCGGGACGCCGAGGGCGACGAGTCGCTGCCCATGGTGCTGGACGGCCGCGCCGAGATCGCCGTCGCCGTCGAGTACCGCGGCGCCCCCCGCGCCGACGACCAGCGGCTCTCCCGCGTCCCCCTGTACGCCGAGCCCTTCGACGCCGTCCTCCCGTCGGGCCACCGGCTCGCCGACGCCGGGACGGGCTCCGTCCGCGTCGCCGACCTCGCCGGCGAGACCTGGATCGGCCCCTACCCCGGCAACCCCTGCCACGACGTGGTCGTCCTCGCCTGCGAGTACGCCGGTTTCCAGCCCCGCCTGGAGCACTCCTCCGACGACTTCCGCGCGGTCGTCGCCCTCGCGGCGGCGGGCGCGGGCGTGGCCCTCGTCCCGCGCAGCGCCCTGCGCGACATGGACCTGTCCGGCGTCGCCGTGCGCCCCGTCGACGACGTCGTCGCCACCCGCCGCGTCTTCGCCGCCGTCCGCCGCGGCGCCGAGGAGCACCCCCTGCTCCGCCCGGTCCTGGAGGCCCTGCGCGAGGCGGCGGAGGGTGCGGGCGGCACGGACTGACGCGGGCCGGAAGGTGTGAACTCCCGGGGAACATCCCGTGATTGTCGTTGACATGACAGGCTCTACGCGCGTCATCCTGGGTGCATGAGAATCCCCCCACGGATCCTTCGCATCGGCGCCCTGGGCGCCCTCGCCTCGGCCCTTCTCGTCGGCGGCCCCGCCGTCGCCACCGCCGCCCCGGCGCCCGCCGGCACCACGGCCACGGCGGTCGTCGCGGCCGCGTCGGTAGGTGACATCTGCTACTCCGGCCTGCCGTCCCAGGCCCACACCACGCTCCGGTTGATCGACCAGGGCGGCCCGTTCCCGTACCCGCAGGACGGGACGGTCTTCCAGAACCGCGAGGGTGTGCTGCCCGCCCACGCGAGCGGCTACTACCACGAGTACACGGTCAAGACGCCCGGCTCCTCGACCCGCGGCGCCCGGCGGATCGTCACCGGCCAGGGTGCCGACGAGGACTACTACACGAGCGACCACTATGTGACGTTCGACCTGATCGACCACGGCTGCTGACGCGGCCCCGTCCACCGTCCTCGGGGCGGCGCCCGGCAGGTCCCACCGGGCGCCGCCCTTCGGTGTGTCAGCGCTCCCGCGCCCCCGCCCCGAAGAGCCGCTCCAGGACGCGGGCCACGCCGTCGTCCTCGTTGGAGGCCGTGCGGTGGGGGACCGCCGCGAGTACGGCCGGGTGGGCGTTGGCGACGGCGCAGGCCGTGCCCGCCCAGGTCAGGACGGACAGGTCGTTGGGCATGTCGCCGAAGGCGACGACCCGCTCGGCGGGGATGCCGCGGTCCGCGCACAGGGCCGCGAGGGCGGCCGCCTTGGTGACGCCGCGGGCGCTGACCTCCAGCAGGCCGCGGCCGCCGGAGTGGGTGAACTGGGCCCCGCCGCCGACGGCGTGCTCCGCGACGGCCAGCAGGGCGTCCGCGTCGAGCGCGGGCGACCAGGCGAGCAGTTTCACGACGGGGCCCGGGATCGTCCACAGTTCGGCGAGCGAGCGCACGGGGAGTTCGGCGTCCGCGTCCTCCGGCAGGTGGTGCCCGTACCCCGGGGCCCAGCGCAGATGGTGGCCCGTCTCCACGGCGAAGCCGACGCCGGGTGCCGCGTCCTGCAGGGCGGCGGCGACCCTCCGCGCGACGGTGGCGGCGAGCGGGGTGGACCCCGTGACGGTGCGGCTGCCGATGTCGTACACGATCGCGCCGTTGGAGCACACCGCGGTCCCGGTGAGGCCGGTGGCGGCGGCCAGGGCATCGAGATGGCGGGGCGGCCGGGCGGTGACGAGGACGACCTCCGCGCCCGCGCCGGCCGTGGCGCCCAGGGCTTCCAGCGTACGGGCGGAGAGCGTGCCGTCGTCGCGCAGGAGCGTGCCGTCGAGATCGGTGGCGACCAGGAGGGGGCGGGACATCGCCGCATCCTACGGAACCCTGCGGGACCGGGTGCCGCGACCCCTTCCAGGTCACCGAAAGATCGCGTTTTTAAGTTAATTAGCAATTAATATTGACAGGCTTCGGGGGCCCGGCCACAGTTTCCGCCGTGGCACCGGCGCCCGGTACGACCGGAGTGGGGTGCCCCGTACCCCCAACTCTCGGGAGAACCCATTGGCTTCGCATCGTGCAGCGACGGCGCGACCGCGGCAGGCCGCAGCGGCCTTCGGCCGTCGTGGACGACGCGGGGCGGCTGCGGGTGACCGCGCGGGCCTTCGACGGCTCGACGCGTTCGTCGCCTCCCGCGAGGTGGGTGGTCGCGTCCGTCAGGCCGCGCTCTGAGCCGCGCGCGACCGTCATCCTGCTGCGCCTCGCAGCGCCCCGTTCCACCCCGCCTTCACCTGCTCCACCCCGCCTCACCTGCGTCAACCCGTGCCATCCGGCACCAACGGGTGCGCCCCCGGGCCGTGTTCGGCCCGGAGGCGGACCCTCCAGAAAATAAATTAGTAATTAATCTTGACGGGACACTGACCCCTGCGACAGGCTCTTCCTGCCGCACCCAGAGCCGGGCCGTCAGGGGGCCTCAGCTCCGTTCCGTGGGCACCAAGGGAGTGCACATATGACCGCCTTCAACGCCAGCCGCCGCCGGTTCCTCGCCGTGTCCGGCGCAGTCGGCACCGGCGCGCTGCTCAGCAGCTGCGTCACCCAGAGCCCGTCCGCCTCCGGAGGAGAGTCCGGCGGCCCGGTGACCCTGCAGTCCAACCTCTCCTCCCCGCAGGCGAAGACCTCGATGCAGCAGCTCGTGGCCGCCTTCAACAAGAGCGGCGGGGCCGAGGCGAAGCTCAACACCGTCGCGTCGGAGACCTTCCGCACGCAGCTGCCGACGTACCTCACCTCGGCCAACCCGCCGGACATCTACACCTGGTACCCGGGCTCCGTCGCCGAGTCGTACGCCAAGAAGGACCTGCTCCTCGACCTGGACGACATCTGGGGCAAGCCCGAGCTGTCAGGCTACTCCGACGCCCTGAAGAAGCTGTGCACCTCGACCTCCAGCGGCAAGAAGGTCTTCGTGCCCACCAGCTACTACTGGTGGGGCATGTTCTACCGGAAGTCCAACTTCGCCAAGTGGGGCGTCCAGGAGCCGAAGAACTGGGACGAGTTCCTCGACCTGTGCGACAAGCTCAAGAGCAAGGGCGTCGCCCCGATCGGCCTCGGCGCCGGCGGCGACACCCCGTGGGTCGCCTCCGCCTGGTTCGACTACCTCAACATCCGTGTCAACGGCGCGACGTACCACCGCGAACTGCTCGCGGGCAAGCACCGCTTCGACGACCCCGAGGTCCGCAAGGTCTTCGACACGTGGGACCAGGCCCGCCCGTACTTCGACCCCAACGGCACGGCGATACCGTTCCAGGACGCCACCACCGCCCTCCTGCAGGGCCGGACCGGCATGATGCTCATCGGCACCTTCTTCGCCGATGCCGCGCCGAAGGACGCCCTGGGCGACCTGGACTTCTTCCAGTTCCCGATCATCGACCCCAAGGTGCCGGTCGCCGAGGAGGCGCCCACCGACGGCTACTTCGCCAGCGCCCGCAGCAAGCGCACCGACGGCGTCAAGGAGCTGCTGAGCTACCTGGCCACCGCCGAGGCGCAGGAGCTCTACCTCAAGAACTCCTCCGGCACCGCGTTGCCCACCAACCCGGACGCCAAGGACGCCGGCACCCCGCTGGTGGTCAAGGGCCGCAAGCTCATCGAGAGCGCCGCCGACGTCACGCAGTTCTTCAACCGCGACTCCAGCGACGCCCTCCAGCCGACTGCGGACACCGCGCTGGTGCACTACCTGGCCAAGCCCAAGCAGATCGGCTCCATCCTTACCACGTGGCAGCGCAGCGCACAGAAGATCTGGAGCCAGTGACAATGGCGCTGATCGGCTCCACACGTCGGTCCAGGGCCACCCGGGTGCCCCCGGTGGTCCTGGCCTTCGTCCTCATCCCGCTGCTCGCCGAGGCCTTCTGGGTCTTCTGGCCGGCCCTCCAGGGCTTCTACCTGTCCCTGACCTCCTGGGACGGCCTGGCGGCCCCGAAGTTCGTGGGCCTCGGCAACTTCAGCGAGATGGTGCACGACCCGGTCTTCCGCACCGCCGCGATCAACACGGTGCTGTGGCTGCTGCTCTTCGGCGGGCTCTCCGCCGCCCTGGGACTCGGTGCCGCGCTGCTGCTCCAGCAGGAGCGGCGCGGCGTCGGGTTCTACCGGGCGGCGCTCTTCCTGCCGGTGGTCTTCTCGCTGGTCGCCACCGCGCTGGTCTGGCAGGCCATGTACCAGCCGGACGGCCTGATCAACAACGTGCTGGACGGCATCGGCCTCGGCAGCTGGAAGCACGCCTGGCTCGCCGACCAGGACACCGCCTTCTACGCGGTGATCGTGCCCGCGCTGTGGCGGCAGGTCGGCTACGTGATGGTGCTGTACCTGGCCGGCCTCAAGGGCGTCGACCCCGCCCTGTACGAGGCGGCCAAGGTCGACGGCGCCACCCGCTGGCAGCAGTTCCGGCACATCACGCTGCCACAGCTGCGCAGCGTCAACGCGGTCGTCCTGTCGGTGATCATCATCGACTCGCTGCGCTCGTTCGACGTGGTGTGGGCGCTCACCCGCGGCGGCCCGTACCACTCCTCCGAACTGCTGAGCACCTACATGTACTCCACCGCGTTCCAGTCCCTGCGCCTGGGATACGGCTCCGCGCTCGCCGTCGTCATCTTCGTGCTGGCCTTCGGCGTCATCGCGAGCTACCTCGTGCGCGCCTTCCGGGAGGCCGACTGATGACCGCCACCCACGCCACCGCGCGCGTCGAGGAACCGTCCGACCGCGACGGCCGGGCCGCCAAGGTACCGACCGCGGCTCCCCGCCGGTCCGTCCTGCGCGGCCGTGCCCTGCGCACGACCGGCTTCCACCTCACCGCGGGCCTGCTGTCCGCGCTGTGGCTGCTGCCGATCGTCCTCGTCCTGGTCACCAGCACCCGGACCTTCGACGACATCGCCGCGCACGGCGTCGGCAGCTGGCCGCACTCCTTCACCCTCGACGGCTTCCGCCAGGCGTGGGTGGACGGCGGCCAGCAGCGCGCCCTCATCAACAGCCTGCTGGTCACGATCCCCAGCGTGCTGCTCTCCCTGGGCCTGGCCTCCATGGCCGCCTTCGGGCTCAGCCGTTACGACCTGCCCTTCCGGCGCGTCCTGCTGCTGCTCATGCTCGGCGGCAACCTGCTGCCTCCGCAGATCCTGCTGATCCCGGTCTCCAAGCTCAGCGAAGTGCTCGGCATCTACGACCAGCTGTACGCCCTGATCGGGGTGCAGGTCGGCTTCGGCGTCGGCTTCTACGTCTTCGTGCTGCACGGCTTCATGCGTGCGATCCCCGGCGAGATCCAGCAGGCCGCCGTCATCGACGGCGCGGGCCCCTGGCAGATCTACTGGCGGATCATCCTGCCGCTGGCCCGCCCGGCGCTGGCCGCGCTGAGCGCCCTGTCGTTCACCTGGATCTTCAACGACCTGCTGTGGGCGATCACGGTGCTGCGCACCGACACCCAGATGCCCATCACCGCGTCCCTCATCGGACTGCAGGGCCAGTACGTCTCCATGTGGAACGTCATCGCGGCCGGCTCGGTGATCGCCGCCGCCCCGACCGTGGCCGTCTTCCTCCGCTTCCAGCGCCACTTCGTGGCCGGACTCAACCTCGGAGCCGTCAAGTGACCGCGCACGACCGGTGGCTGCTGCGCACCGACACCACCACCTACGCCGTCACCCTCGGTGGCGACGGCCGCTGGGCCGAACTCGCCGCCTGGGGGCCGCACGGCGCCGAGGACGGGCCGTCGCCCATGGACTGGTCGCGCCGCACCCACTTCATCACCCCCGCCGACGCCGCCCCGGCCGAGTACATCCCGTACGGGCTGCGGCCGTTCACCGGCGCCGACCTGGTCGCCTCCCGTCCCGGCGGCGACCGCGGCAGCTGGTGGCGGTTCGACGGAGCCACGCAGGACGGCGACCGCGCCCTGCGCCTGGACTTCGCCGACGACCTCCTCGGGCTGCGCACCACGCTGCACTACGAGACGGTGCCCGGCACCGACGTCGTCCTGCGCTGGACGGAGCTGACCTGCACCGGCGAGGACGAGGTGCGGCTGGAGCGCTTCGACTCCGCCGCCGTCAACGTGCCCGTCCAGGGCGGCGCGCGGCTGAGCTACCTGGCCGGCCAGTGGTCCCAGGAGTTCCAGCTGCGGGACGTGGAACTGGAGCGCGGGCGCTTCGAGATGGAGAGCACCCAGGGCTCCGCCGGTCACGCGTACCACCCGTGGCTCGCGGTCCAGGACGCGGCCGCCCCCGCCGAGGGCGCCACCCCCACCTACGGGATCGCCCTGGAGTGGTCCGGCAACTGGCGGATCACCGCCGACGCCGAGCCCGGCGGCGCGGTGCGCGTCCGGGCCGGCCGCGTGCCCCACGAGGGCGCCGTCCGCCTCGCCCCCGGCGCCACCCTCGTCACGCCCCGGCTGGCATGCGCCTTCAGTCCCGACGGCCTCGACGGCCTGGCCCGCGTCTGGCACCGCTACGAGCGGCACCTGACCGGCGAGCGCATGGACCGGCCCCGCAAGGTGCTCTACAACTCGTGGGAGGCCACCGGCTTCGACGTCGACGCCGAAGGCCAGCTGGAGCTCGCCAAGGTCGCCGCCGAACTCGGCGCCGAACTCTTCGTCGTCGACGACGGCTGGTTCACCGGCCGGCCCGACGACACCGGCGGCCTCGGCGACTGGGACCCGGACCCGGCCGAATTCCCCGGCGGATTCGACCGGTTCGTCGAGGACGTGCGCGCCCTCGGCCTGGACTTCGGCCTCTGGGTCGAACCCGAGGGGATCAGCCCCCGCTCGAAGCTCTACGCCGAGCACCCCGAGTGGGTCTACCGGATCGACGGCCGGCCCGCGACGCTCGTGCGCAACCAGCTGCTGCTCGACCTCGGCCGCGAGGACGTCCAGGAATTCGTCATCGGCACGCTCGACGGGTTGCTCGGCTCCCACGCCATCAGCTATCTCAAGTGGGACATGAACCGTCCGCCCACCGAGCGCGGCCGCCCCGGCCACCCGGTGGGCGCCGACCCCGAGCACCAGGACCTCGACGCCGCGCACGTCGCCGGCTACCTCCGCGTCCTGGACCACCTGCGCACCGCCCACCCCCACGTCACCGTCGAGGGCTGCGCGGGCGGCGGCGGGCGCGTCGAGCACGCCACCATCGCCCGCACCGACGTGGTGTGGCCCAGCGACAACACCGCGCCCATGGACCGGCTGCGCATCCAGTACGGCTACCTCCACGCGCACGCCCCGCACACCATGAGCTCCTGGGTCACCGACGCCCCCGGCGTCTTCGACCCGCGGCCGCGCTCGCTCGCCTTCCGCTTCGTCAACTCCATGGCGGGCGTGCTCGGCATCGGGGCCGACATCCGCCACTGGACGCCCGAGCAGCGGTCGGAGGCCGCGCGGTGGATCGCCCGCTACAAGGAGGTCCGCGACGTCGTCCACCACGGCGAGGTCCACCTGCTGGGCAGCCCCGCCGACCCGACCTGCGGCGTCCAGTACGAGGAACCGGGCGGTGACCGCCTGGTGGTGACGGCCTGGAACACCGGTCTCCTCGACGGAGCGCCCCTGGTGCCCGGCCGGGCCGCCCGGCTCCGCCTGCGCGGGCTGCGACCGGACGCCGTCTACGCCGACTCCGCCACCGGTACCCGCTACAGCGGCGCGTACCTCCTCCACTCGGGGCTGCCGTTCGCCTGGACCGCCGAACACGACGCGGAGTTGACCGTCCTGGCACGGCAGTGACAACAGCGGAAGAATCCTCCCCCCACCCCCGCTCGAACAGGAGACGACCCACCCCATGAACCCAGCGGCCCGTTTCACCAACCGCGTCGCCGTCGTCACCGGCGCCGCGTCGGGCATCGGTGCGGCAAGCGCGGCACGCCTCGCGGCGGAGGGCGCGGCCGTCGTCCTCGTCGACATCGCCGCCGAACGCGGCGAGGAGACCGCCGAACTGCTGCGCAAGGAGGGGGCCCGTGCCCTGTTCGTCGCCGCCGACGTCGCGAACGAGGACGACTGGGCGCGGGTGATCACTGCGGCCCACACCTTCGGGCCCGTCGGTGTCCTGGTCAGCAACGCGTACACGGTGGCGGTCGCGCCGGCCCACGAGACCAGCCTCGCCTCCTGGGAGCGGCAGCTGTCGGTCAACCTCACCGGCGCCTTCCTGGGCGTGAAGGCGACGCTGCCCGACCTGCGCGAACACCAGGGGGCGGTGGTGCTCGTCTCCTCGGTCCACGCCCACCGCGGCATCCCCGGCCACCCGGCGTACGCGGCGAGCAAGGGCGCCCTGCTGTCGCTGTGCGGTCAGCTCGCCGTCGAGTACGGCCCGGACGTCCGCGTCAACGCGGTGCTGCCGGGACCGATCCTGACCGCTGCCTGGGACCGCGTCCCGGAGGCCGACCGCGTGACGAGCGTCGCCGAGACCGCGGCCCGCCGCTTCGGCACTCCCGAGGAGGTCGCCGCCGCCGTCGCCTTCCTCGCCGCCGGCGAAGCCTCCTACATCACCGGATCGAGCCTGCTCGTGGACGGCGGCTGGAGCGTCACCAAGGCCTCGGCCTGACGGAACCGAACGCACCGGCCACCGACCGAACAGTAAGAAAGGCAAACACATGACGCCATACGCGCGCCGAGGAGTGCACGGCCAGACCGTGGAGACCCTCGCCCGCCGGGTGCTCAGCGGCGAGATCCCCGAGGGAGCGACGCTCGACATGGCGGCCCTGCAGAGCGAGCTGGACGTCAGCCTGACGGCCCTGCGTGAATCGTTGAAGGTGCTCGCGGCCAAGGGAATGGTCGACGCCCGGCAGAAGCGCGGCACGTTCGTCCGGCCCCGCTCGGACTGGAACCTGCTCGACGCCGACGTGCTGCGCTGGCAGTTCTCCGAGAGCAACGGCACCGGCGCCGACACCGCGCTGCTGCGCAACCTCGGCGAGGTCCGCGGCATCATCGAACCCGCCGCCGTGCGGCTGGCCGCGGCCCGCCGCACCGACGCCGATCTGGAGGCGCTGGAGGCGGCACTGACCGCCATGGGCGAGGAGAGCGGCGCGAACCACGCCGTGGAGGCCGACCTCGCCTTCCACCGGGCGCTGCTCGCGGCCACCCACAACGAACTGCTGGAACGCATGGAGATGGTCATCGAGTCGGGCCTGGCCCAGCGCGACCAGCTCGTGCACAGCGCCCCGCACAGCGAGGACCCGGTGCCCAGCCACCGGGCCGTCCTCGACGCCGTGCGCGACCGGGACCCGGACGCCGCGGAACACGCCATGCGCGCCCTGCTCGACCAGGCGACGCGCGATCTCGACAAGGTCAGCGGCCCGCAGGCGCCCGAGGGCGCGGACGGTTCCACCGAGCAGAAGGACGGCCAGGCACAGTGAAGATCGCGCGCGTCGAGACCTTCCTCGTCCCGCCCCGCTGGCTGTTCTGCCGCATCGAGACCGACGACGGCGTCGTCGGCTGGGGCGAGCCGGTGGTCGAGGGCCGGGCCGAGGTGGTGCGGACGGCCGTGGAGGTGCTCGCCGAACACCTCGTGGGCCAGGACCCGCTGCGGATCCAGGACCACTGGCAGGTGCTCAGCAAGGGCGGCTTCTACCGGGGCGGGCCCGTGCTCTCCAGCGCGGTGGCCGGCATCGACCAGGCCCTGTGGGACATCGCCGGCCGCGCCCTCGGCGTTCCGGTGCACACCCTGCTCGGCGGCCCGGTCCGCGACTCGGTCCGGGTGTACGCCTGGGTCGGCGGCGACGAGCCGGACCGGCTCAAGGAGGAGATCAACGCCCAGGTGGAGGCGGGCTTCACGGCCGTCAAGATGAACGCCGCCGGGCGCACCCCGCCGCTCGGCAGCCCGGCGGAGACGGCCGCCGTCGTGCAGCGCGTCGCGGCCGCCCGCGAGGCCCTCGGCCCGCACCGGGACGTCGCGGTCGACTTCCACGGACGGTTCAGCGCCGCCAACGCGCGGCGCGTGCTGCACGAGATAGCCCCGCTGCACCCGCTGTTCGTCGAGGAGCCCGTCCTGCCCGAGCAGGCGCACCTGCTGCCGGGCCTGGTCGCCGCCTCGTCCGTGCCGCTCGCCACAGGTGAACGGCTCTACGGCCGTGCCGACTTCCTCCCGGCCCTGACGGCGGGCATCGCCGTGGCCCAGCCGGACCTGTCGCACGCCGGCGGGATATCGGAGGTCACCCGGATCGCCTCGCTCGCCGAGACCTTCGGCGCGCACCTGGCGCCGCACTGCCCGCTCGGTCCGATCGCGCTGGCCGCGAGCCTGCAGGTCGCCTTCGCCACGCCGAACTTCCTGATCCAGGAGCAGAGCCGGGGCATCCACTACAACAAGGACGCCGACCTGCTGTCCTACCTGGTCGACACCGAGCCCTTCCGGTTCGTCGACGGCCAGGCGCGTCGCACCGAACTGCCCGGGCTCGGCGTCGTGATCGACGAGAACGCGGTTCGCGCCGCGGACCGTTCCGGCCACGCCTGGCGCAACCCGGTGTGGCGGCACGCCGACGGCTCCTTCGCCGAATGGTGACCGGCGACCGGGTCCCGGTCTCCGTGGTCACCGACCCGGACCACGGCGGCCGCTGGACCTCGCTGACCGCGGGCGGCCGTGAATGGCTCTGGCACCGCGACGAGCCCCGCCGCCCCCGGGTCCGGCCCGGCGACCCCTTCGCCGACGCCGGCGGTCTGGAGGAGTGCGTACCCACCGTGCGCGGGCTGCCCGACCACGGGGACGCATGGCCACGGCCCTGGCGCCGGGAGGGGGACGCGGAGGTCGCGGACTGCCCCGACTTCCGGCTCACCCGGCGCCTGAGCTCGCGGGCGGGGGCCGCCGTCGCCGACTACACGCTCACCGCCGAGCCGGGCTACCGCTTCGTGTGGGCCGCCCACGCCCTGCTGGAACTCTCCCCGGACGCGTGGCTCGGCGTCGACGCGGGCACGGAGACCCGGCTCTACCCGGACGAGGGCGCGGGCTGGGTCACCGGTGCCTGGCCGCGCGTCGAGGGCATCCCCCTCGACCGGCTCGGACCCGACGACGGGAGCGCCGTCGGGGCGGTCGTCCTCACCCCGGGGGTGACCGTGCACGACGGCCCCGACGCGCTGCACCTGGCCGTCGAGGCCGGCGGCGTGCCCGTCGCGGTCGCCCTGTGGCGCAACCTCGGCGGCTTCCCCGAGGACGCGCCGTACCGATCGATCGGCGTCGAGCCGATGCTCGGCCGCGTCTTCGACCGTGCCGGGGCGGACGACGGCGACACGGTCGTCGTCCCGCCCTCCGGCGAGGTCGCCTGGCGGCTTACGGTCACCGCGACCCGCCGCCCCTGAACCCCCATCACCAGAAGGGATGTCGGATGGACCTGCTCGCCGCGCTGCGTGCCCGCCGGCTGCTCGCCATCGTCCGCGGCAGCGACCCGGACGCCGCGCTGACCACCGTGCTCACCCTCGTCGAGGAGGGGATCACCCTCATCGAGGTGTCCCTCAGCGGACGTGACGCGCTCGACGTCATCGCCCGGGCGCGGACCGCGCTCGGCCCGGACGCGACCCTCGGGGCCGGAACCGTGCTCAGCGCGGACGACGCACGGGCCGCCCACAAGGCCGGTGCCACCTTCCTGGTCACCCCCGCGGTCAGCGACGGGATCGCCACCGGGCGGGACCTCGGACTCCCGGTCCTCGCCGGGGTGATGACCCCCACCGACATCCTCCAGGCGCTGCGCCTGGGCGCCGACGCCCTCAAGTTGTTCCCGGCCGGCAGCGCCGGCGGCCCCGGCTATCTGCGGGATCTGCGAGGCCCCTTCCCCGACCTGCCGTTCGTTCCCGTGGGCGGCGTGGACGCGCGGGCCGCCGCGGAGTACCTGCGGGGCGGCGCCGTCGCCGTCGGCGTCGGATCGCCCCTGATCGGTGACGCCGCCGAGGGCGGCGACGTCACGGCCCTGCGTGAACGGGCCCGCTCCTTCCTGGACGTCGTCCGCGCGGAGACCCGCCCGTGACCGCGACCGTGCCCCCGGCGGTCCTGGGGACCGACCGCCTCGAACTCGGCGAGGGCATCCGCTGGACGGACGGCCGCGCCGTGCTCACCGACATCCTCAGCGGCCGGCTGCTGGCCGCCGCCGACGGCCCCGCCGCCCCGCACACGCTTGTCGCACAACTCCCCTGCCCACTGGGCGCGGTGGCGCCGGTCGAGGGCCGCCCCGGCCACTGGATCGCGGCCGCGGGCACCGGCATCTGCATCATCGACCCCGCGGGCCGGGCCGAGTGGATCGCCCGCCCCGAGGACGACGCCCCGGTGCCGATGCGGATGAACGACGGCGTCGCCGACCCGCACGGCCGCTTCTGGGCGGGCAGCATGGCGTACGACACCACCGCGGACGCCGGCTCGCTCTACCGCCTGGACCGCGACGGCCGCGTCACCCGCGTGCTGCGGGACATCACGATCCCCAACGGCCCGGCCTTCACCGCAGACGGCACCGCCATGTACCTCGCCGACAGCGCCCGGGGCGTCATCCGGCGCTACCCGGTCGACCCCGCGAGCGGCGACCTCGGCACCCCCGAGACCTTCGCCGCCCTCGCGGACGGCAGCCCCGACGGCATGACCACCGACAGCGAGGGCGGGCTGTGGACCGCCGTCTGGGGCACCGGGCAGGCCCACCGCTACCGCCCCGACGGCAGCCTCGACCGGATCGTCGACCTGCCCGCCGGACAGCCCGCCGGGCTGTGCCTCGGCGGCCCCGACGGCCGGACCCTCCTCGTCACCAGCGCGCACATCGGCCTGGCCGCCCCGGGACCGCTCGACGGCGCCGTGTTCGCCGTCCGGGTGGACGTGCCCGGCACACCGGCCGCCGCGTACCGCCCGGTGGACCGCGCCGACACCCCCTAGGAAGACACGATGAGCACCCCCCGGACGCTGCGACCCGGACCCGTGGTCTGCGTCGGCGAGACGATGGCCGCCCTCGCCCCCGACCCGCTCGGGCCGCTGGACGACGCGGACCTGCTGCGCGTCGACATCGCGGGCGCCGAGTCCAACGTCGCGCTCTACCTCGCCGACCACGGCATCCCCGCCCGATGGGTCTCCGCGGTCGGCGACGACCCCTTCGGCCGGCGGGTCCGCGCGCGGATCGCCGCGGGCGGCGTCGATGTCGCCGGGGTACGCACCGACCCCGCCCGGCCCACCGGGCTCCTGCTCAAGGACCCGGGCGCGCACGGCACCCGCGTCCACTACCACCGCGCGGGGTCCGCCGCCTCGGCGCTCACCCCGGACGTGCTCGACGACCCGGCCCTGACCGGGGCTGCGCTCGTCCACCTCAGCGGTATCACGCCCGCGCTGTCGCCCGGCTGCCACGCCCTCGTCGAACGGGCGCTGCGCCCCGACCGCCCGTGGCCCGTCAGCTTCGACGTCAACCACCGCCCCGCGCTGTGGACCGGCCGCTCCGCCGCCGACGTCCTGCGGCAGCTCGCCGACCGGGCCGACATCGTCCTCGTGGGTCTCGACGAGGCCCAGGCCCTGTGGGGCGAGGGGATCACCGACGCCCGCTCGGTCCGCGAACTGCTGCCCGGTCCAGGCGTTCTCGTCGTCAAGGACGGGTCCCGCGCCGCCACGGCCTTCACCGGGACCGACGCCCACACCGTGCCCGCCCTCACCGTCCGGGTGGCGGAACCGGTGGGCGCCGGGGACGCCTTCGCCGCCGGCTTCCTCAGCGGTCTGCTGCGGGACCTGCCCGTGGAGCGCGCCCTGCGGCTCGGCCATCTGACCGCGGCCTCCGCCCTGCGCGTCGCCGCCGACCACGGGCCACTGCCGGCCCCCGCCGTCGTCGCCTCGCTCCTGGATGCGGACGAGGAGACCTGGCGTGCCGCCACGGTCGGCTGAGTCCTTCGGATGAGACCGTCCGGGGTGTCTCGTCCCGCAGGGTGACGTGTCGCGGCGGGCCCCCGGGTTACCGTGCGGCACATGGACACGGTCGATCTCACGGTCTACGGCGAGGAGTTCACCGCCGATCCCTATCCCTTCTACGCCAGGCTCCGCGAGAAGGGGCCCGTGCATCGCGTGCGCACCGCCGACGTCGGGGAGCTGTGGCTGATCGTCGGCCACGACCAGGCCCGGGCCGCGCTCGCCGACACCCGGTTCGCCAAGGACTCCCGCGCACTCGGCTGGCTGTCCTACGACGAGGAACTCCTCGGCCGCCACATGCTCGTCTCCGACCCGCCCGAGCACACCCGGCTGCGCAAGCTGGTGGCCCGGGAGTTCACCGGCCGCCGAGTCGAGGGACTGGCGCCGCGCGTGGAGGAGATCACCGCCGGGCTGCTCGACGCGATGCTGGCCCGCCCGGACGGCACCGCCGACCTCGTCGAGGCGCTCGCCTACCCGCTTCCCATCACGGTCATCTGCGAGCTGCTCGGGGTTCCCGACCTGGACCGGGAGGCCTTCCGGGCCTGGTCGAACGAGGTTGTCGCACCGACCGGACCGGAGACCGAGCGCAGGGCCTTCGAGGAACTCGCGGCCTACCTCCACGAGCTGATCGAGGACAAGCGCTGCGCGCCCGGCGACGACCTGATGAGCGCGCTCATCCGCACCACCTCCGAGGACGGCGACCGGCTCTCGCGCTCCGAGCTCAGCGGCATGGCCTTCCTGCTGCTGATCGCCGGACACGAGACCACGGTCAACCTGATCTCCAACGGTGTCCGCGCGCTGCTCACCCATCCGGACCAACTGGCGCTCCTGCGGGCCGACATGGGCCTCATCGACGGGGCCGTGGAGGAGATGCTCCGCTACGACGGCCCGGTGGAGACCGCCACCTTCCGCTTCACGACGGAACCGGTCGACGTCGCCGGCACCGTCATCCCGGCCCGCGAACCCGTCCTCGTCGCCCTGGCCGCCGCCGATCGCGACCCGGGCCACTTTCCCGAGGCGGACCGCTTCGACATCCGCCGGGACACCCGCGGCCACGTCGCCTTCGGGCACGGCCTCCACTTCTGCCTCGGCGCCCCGCTCGCCCGGCTCGAAGGACGCGTCGCCGTCCGCGCCCTCCTGGAGCGCTGCCCCGACCTCGCCCTCGACGCCGATCCGGTGAAGCTGGACTGGCTGCCCGGCATGCTCATGCGCGGTGTGCGCCGGCTCCCCGTGCGCTTCACGCCCACCGGCTCCGGCACGCCCGGCGCCTAGCACGGCCGTGCCCCTCCCCAGGGCGGGCTCGCGGGGCAGGCAGCACAGGAGACCACCGTGACCGTCGCGGTCGTCTTCCCGGCGGCGGCGGCCGAGGGGATGATCTTTCAGCGGCGGCCGCCGCTCTGCGACGACACCGCAGACGACACCGCCGGCTGCGCCGACGGGCTGGGCCGGCTCGGCCCTCGTGTGGACCGCGACCCGGTCCGCGTCCACGAGGCGTTCGCCGCGCTGCACGGAGAGCGGGGCCCGTAGCGGTGGACCGCACCGGCCCGCCGTTGTGATGATCTTCCTGTCCATGCCGGACGTCCTTTCCCCCGTGGCGGCCCTGACGGACGTATCGCCGTGACGGCCCTGACGCCGTGACGGCCGCGCTCCCGTAACAGCCTTGCGAAGAGGGAAACCGCCACCGCCGCGGATCGCGTTGCACGCCCGAGCCGAATTAACCGGATGCGGTGAACCGCCCGTCCTGCGAAGCTGCGCCGATGGACCGACGCCGCGTCTCACGCATCGCGCACACCCACCACCCCATCGCCGCGCCGCTCGACGACGCGGTGGTGCGCCGTCTCCTCGGCAGGGCGCTGCGCCGAGGCGACGAACGCATCCTCGACCTCGGCTGTGGGGAGGCCGCCTGGCTCCTGCGGGCCCTCGACGGGCACCCGGGCGTCACCGCGGAGGGCGTCGACCTGGACACCGGCGCTCTGGCGAAGGCGGCCCGCGAGGCCGCCGCGCTCGGCGTCGGCGACCGGCTGACCCTCCACGAACAGGACGCGGGCGACTTTGCCACGAAGCGCCCCTTCGACGTCGTCCTCAGCGTCGGCGCCGCGCACGCCTTCGGCGGCCTCCTGCCGACCCTGGCCGCGGCCCGCGCCCACCTCGCCCCCGGAGGCACCGTCCTCGTCGGCGACGGCTTCTGGGAGCGCGAACCGACCCCGGGCCTCGTCGAGATGCTGGGAGAGTACGAGGACCTGGCGAGCACCGTGGACCGGATCGTCGCGGACGGCTGGACCCCGGTTTTCGCCCACGTCAGCACCGTCCGCGAGTGGGACGACTACGAGTGGTCCTGGACCGGCTCCCTCTCCGAGTGGGCCCTGGACCACCCCGGCGACCCGGACAGCGGTGCCGCCCTCGAAGCCGCCGCCGTCCACCGCGCCGAATGGCTGCACGGCTACCGCGGCAGGTTCGGCTTCGTCACGCTGCTGCTGCGCCGCACGACCTCCCGACCGCCGGCGCTCAAGCGTCCGGCAGCCCCGTAGGCCGGGAACGGAAGCTCGCCACCACGATGTGGAGGCTGACGACCAGCGCCCAGAGGGGGAAGACCAGCTCGGCCAGCGGCACGTTCGGCACCACGAACAGCAAGGTGACGCCCACGAGGTACCCCAGCAGCACCAGCCAGCGCGGGAACGACCCCAGCCGCATCGCGACGGTCGAGGCCGACAGCACGAACACCGCCGCCATGCGCATCGAGTACGTCGTCAGCAGGCTGTAGGTGAAGTGCTGCCCGAAGTACGACAGCTCGGCCCGTGGGGTACCGGGCGAGGCGATCTCCGTGGTGGCCAGCAGGCTGCCGGCCGCGGCGGCGGCGCCGAAGAGGGTCGCGACGAACACCAGGCCGCTGCCGAGGAACACCGTCGAGAGGAACTTGTCCTCGCCCGGGCCGACGTGCGCGCGCACCGCGCCGATGAACCACAGGAAGAAGATGCCGGCGAAGGGGATGAGGGCCAGCGCCGTCTGCACGCCGCTGCGCGAGGACAGGCTGAGCGGCGAGCCGGTCAGCGCGCCCTCACCGCTGGGGATGGAGGCCCGGACCAGGACGATGGCGGCGCCGATCAGCACCGCGAACGCGATCCCCACCAGTCCCGCCGCTCGAGGCGTGCGCAGCGCCTGGGCCTTCATCGCCATGAAAGGTTCTTCCCTCGTGGACAGCCGGGACCGACTCATCCCAGGAAGCACCGGCGCAGATGATCACGCCACCCGGGGCGGACCGCGGGGGTGACGTGCCCGCGGCGCCCCGCGGGGTCATCCCACGCGCTTGGCGGCGCGCTTGGCGACCTCGGCCGTCTCGGCGATCGTGACCGGCCGCCGCTCGCTGCGCGAGACCTCGCACGCCTCCGCCACGAGCAGCGCGTCGAGCGCCTCGCGCCCGTCGCAGGGGTTCTCCGACCGGCCCGTCACCACCTGCAGGAAGGCGTCGATCTCCGCCCGGTACGCGTCCCCGAAGCGGTCCACGAACCCGGTCCACGGGTCGGGTACGCCCGGCGCCGCGCCCGGTTCCACGGACGTGACCGGCGTACGGGGACCGACGCCGACCGCGATCTGGTCCAGCGATCCGGCGAGTTCCATGCGGATGTCGTACCCCGCGCCGTTGTAGCGGGTGGAGGTGGCGGTCGCGAGGGTGCCGTCGTCGAGGGTGAGGAGTGCCGCCGCGGTGTCCACGTCGCCCGCCGCGCGGAAGAAGTCCGCCCCGCCGTTGGCACCCGTGGCGTACACCTCGACGACCTCACGGCCGGTCACCCACCGCACCGCGTCGAAGTCGTGGATCAGGCAGTCCCGGTAGAGCCCGCCGGACAGCGGCACGAACTCCGGCGGCGGGGGCGCCATGTCGGAGGTCAGCGCCCGTACGGTGTGCAGCCGTCCGAGCCGGCCGGTCCGGACGGCCTCGCGGGCGGCGCGGTAGCCGGGGTCGAAGCGGCGCTGGAAGCCCATCTGGAGGACGGTGCCGGCCTCCTCGACCTCACGCAGCGCGGTGACCGTCGACTCCAGGTCGAGGGCGACCGGCTTCTCGCAGTACGCGGGGAGCCCGGCCCGCACCGCGCGCGAGATCAGCCCGGCGTGGGCGGCGGTAGCCGAGGCGATGACGACCGCGTCCGCGCCGCCCGCGAACGCCGCGTCGACCGAGGCCGCCGCCCGGGCCCCGGTGCCGAGCCGCGCGGCGGCCCCGGCGGCCCGCGCGGCGTCGGCGTCCGCGAGGACCAGTTCGGAGACATCGGGGTGGGCGTGGAGGGTGGCCGCGTGGAAGGAACCGAGGCGCCCGACGCCGAAGAGGACAACGCGCATGTACAGGGGTGCCTTTCTCACGGGTGCGGTGGAGGCGCGGGCGGGGCGGCCAGGGAGTAACCGCCCCACCCGCGCCGGATCGGGGGTGGCCGGCGACGCGCGTCCCTCAGCGGTAGAACGCCGGACGGTCGACCAGTTCGACCTCGACGCGCCCGCCCTCGCCCTGCGAGCGGACGCCGGCCTCGCAGACCGCCGCGGCGGCGTAGCCGTCCCAGACACTGGGGCCGGTGACCTCGCCGCGCCGGGTCGCGTCGACCCAGGCCTGGACCTCGCGGTCGTAGGCGTCGGCGAAGCGTTCCACGAAGTCCTGGGCGATCGTGCCGCCCCAGCGGCCCGCGGTGTTGACGAGCAGGTCGTGCGCGTCGCCGATGCGGGCGCTGCCGCGTTCGCAGACGGCCTCGGCCTGCACCTGGTAGCCGAAACCGCAGTTGAGGTAGACCTCGACGTCGACGACCGCGCCGCCGTCGGTCTCGAAGACCACGAACTGCGGGTCGTCCAGGCCCTCGGGCGCGTTCGCCGAGGGGCGCGGGCGCAGCACGGTGACGGCGGTGATCTCCTGGCCGAGCAGCCAGCGGGTCACGTCCATCTCGTGCACGAGCGAGTCGTTGACGAGGTTGGCGTTGGTGAAGCCGGGCGGGATGCTCGCGTTGCGGTGCCGGTTGTGCAGCATCAGTGTCCGGCCCAGTTCACCGCCGTCCAGCAGGGCCTTGAGCTTGCTGTACTCCGCGTCGTAGCGCCGCATGAAGCCGACCTGCACCCGCCGGTGCCCCAGCCGCTGTTCGGCCTCCATCACACGCAGCGCGGAGGCCGCGTCCGGTGTGAGCGGCTTCTCGCACAGCACCGGCAGGTCGTGCTCGAAGGCGGTGAGCAGCGCCGCCTCGTGGGCGGGGCCGGGAGAGGCGATCAGGACGGCGTCCACGTCGGCCGCGGCCATGGCCGACGCGGGGTCGGTGTAGGCCGTGCAGCCCTCGATGCCGTCGGCGACCGCCTTCACGCGTTCGGCGTCGACGTCGACGACGGCGGTCACCCGGGCGCCGCTCACGACGTCGTTGATGCGGCGTACGTGGTCGGCGCCCATCTTGCCGGTCCCGATGACGGCGACCCCGAGCGGTCCGTGCTGCGTCATGATGCGTGTCTTCCCTTTCGTGGGCGGTGCGTCAGGCACCGCAGGAGCGCAGGAACTTCCGGGTGCGCTGCGCGATGGGCAGCGGCCGCTCCGGCTCGCAGGGGTACATGTCCTGCTCGACGATGGCGAACAGGTCGACGCCCAGGCCCTGGGCGGCGGCCAGCACCGGTTCCAGGGCGGGCACCCCGCCCGGCGGCTCGCACATGACGCCGCGCTGCACGGCCGGGCCGAAGGGGACCCCGTTCTTGACGACGTCGGCGAGGATCTCCGGGTCGACCTGCTTCAGGTGCAGGTAGCCGATCCGCTCCCCGTAGGTCTCGATGAGCTTGACGCTGTCGCCGCCGCAGTAGGCGTAGTGGCCGGTGTCCAGGCAGAGGCTGACCAGGCCGGGGTCGGTGGCGTCGAGGAAGCGCTCGACGTGCTCCTCGGTGTCGATGTGCGTGTCGGCGTGCGGGTGGACCACGATGTCCAGGCCGTAGGTGTCGCGGACCTGGCGGCCCAGCCGCTCCATGCCGGTGGCGAGGTGTCCCCACTGCTCTGCGGTGAGCTCGCGCGGCTCGATGATCTCGGCGGTCTTGTCGTCGCGCCAGAAGGACGGGATGACCACCAGGTGCCGGGCGTCCATCGCCTGGGCGAGCGCCGCGACCTGGCCGACGTGCTCCCACGTGGCGTCCCAGACCGACGGGCCGCGGTGCAGGGAGGTGAAGACGGTGCCCGCGGAGACCTTCAGGCCCCGGCGCGCGGTCTCCTCGGTGAGCCGGGCCGGGTCGGTCGGCAGGTAGCCGTACGGGCCGAGCTCGATCCACTCGTAGCCCGACTGGGAGACCTCGTCGAGGAAGCGCTGCCAGGGCACCTGCTGCGGGTCGTCGGGGAACCAGACGCCCCACGAGTCGGGCGCGGAGCCGATCCGGATCCGGTCCAGAACGGGGGAGGGGGCAGTCATGAGGAGGGCTCCTCTCGCCGGTCGCCGCGGACCGGTCGTGGTTCGGTAGGGCGGCCCGTCAGGGCGGTGGTACGGATGCCCGCGGAGCTCCGTGGTCCCGCTGGAAGCTTCGCCGTCCGGCCGGGCAGCCGTCAAGAGTTGGTCCTGACATACGGACGTCATGTCAGGCTGGGGGAGGTCCGGGGCCGGCCCCTCACGGGGAGGGGCGACCCTTGGCCAGGTCCTCCGGTTCGGGCAGTTCCTCCACGTCGACACCGCGGACCTGGGCCAGTTCGTGCTTGAGCGCGGCCAGCTCGGCGCCGCCCGCCATGTGGTTGGTGAGCTCCTCCAGGGAGACCTCCTTGCGGCCCGCGCTCAGTTCCAGGGTGCCCAGCCGCAGCACGGAGAAGTGGTCGCCCACCATGAACGCGTGGTGCGGATTGTGGGTGATGAAGATGACGCCCAGGCCCCGGTCGCGTGCGGCGGCGATGTACTTCAGGACGACCCCCGACTGCTTGACGCCCAGCGCCGCGGTCGGCTCGTCCAGGATCAGCACCCGCGCGCCGAAGTGGACCGCGCGGGCGATGGCCACGGACTGCCGCTGGCCGCCGGAGAGGGTGCCGATGGGCTGTTCGAGGTCGTCCAGGACGATGCCCATCGCCCGCAGTTCCTCGTCCGCGGTCCGTTTCATCCGGGCGATGTCCAGGCGCCGTACGGGCCAGGGGCCGCGGGTCAGCTCGGAGCCGAGGAAGAAGTTCCGCCAGACCGGCATCAGCGGAACGGTCGCCAGGTCCTGGTAGACCGCGGCGATGCCGCGGTCCAGGGCCTCCCGCGGGGTGTTCAGCCGTACGGGTGCGCCGTCGATGCGGAACTCGCCCTCGGTGTGCCGGTGCAGCCCGGAGATGATCTTGATCAGTGTGGACTTGCCCGCGCCGTTGTCGCCGAGGACGCAGGTGACCTGCCCCGGGCGGACGGCCAGGTCGACCCCGTGCAGGGCGCGGACGTTGCCGTAGCTCTTGCCCACCCCGTCCAGTTCGACGAGGGGCTCGGTGCCGGCGGCGGTGCCGCCGGCAGGGGTGGCAGTGGTCATCGGGCTCACCTCCGGGTCGCCGTGCGGCGGACCCACAGATTGACGAGGGTCGCGATCAGGAGCATCACGCCGAGGAAGAACTTGAACCAGTCGGGGTTCCAGTTGGCGTACACGATGCCCTGCGAGACCATCCCGAAGATGAAGGCGCCGATCACCGAACCGATCGCCGAACCGTAGCCGCCGGTGAGCAGGCAGCCGCCGATGACCGCCGCGATGATGTACAGGAACTCGTTGCCGACGCCCTCACCGGACTGCACCGCGTTGAACGAGAAGAGCAGGTGCATGCCGGTGAACCAGGCGCCGAGGCCCACGGCCATGAACAGCGCGATCTTGGTGAAGGCCACCGGTACGCCGACCGCCCGCGCGCTGTCCTTGTTCCCGCCGACCGCGAAGGTCCAGTTGCCGAACCTGGTGCGCAGCAGCACCCAGGTGGCGAGGGCCGCGAAGCCGAGCCACCACAGCACCGTCACCTTGAGCTGGACACCGCCGACGCCGATCTCCGAGGCGAACACGGCGCGCGCCTGGTCGAAGCCGTCCATGTCGCTGATGGAGTCGGTGGCGACGTTGCCGGTGAAGATCTTGGTGACCGCCAGGTTGAGGCCCTGCAGCATCAGGAAGGTGGCCAGGGTGATGAGGAAGCTGGGCAGCCCCGTCCTCACCAGCATGTAGCCGTTGAGCGCCCCGATGCCCAGGGACACCACCAGGGCGACGACCACGCCCGTCCACACGTTCATGCTGAGCTGGAAGCTGAACATGCTCGCGGTCAGGGCCGAGGCGGTGACCGCGACTCCGGCCGAGAGGTCGAACTCGCCGCCGATCATCAGCAGGGCCACGGGCAGCGCCATGATGCCCATGACCGACGCCTGGTAGAGCACCGTCGCCAGGGAGCCCGCCTCGCGGAAGGACGGCGCCACCGCGAAGAAGAAGAGGTAGACCGCGACGGCGGCGATCAGCGCGCCGATCTCGGGGCGGGCCAGTGTCCTGCGCAGCAGCGAGCGTTCGGCGGTGCGGCCGTCCGCCCCGGAGGCGGGTGTCGCGGGTGGTGAGGGGGACGCCGCGGGGGCGGCTGCCTGGGACACAGGGATCACCGGGTGCCCTTCGCGGCGAACGCGGCCACGGACTCGACGTTGTCCTTGTCGACGAAGGCCGGGCCGGTCAGGACCGGTGCCACGCCGCCGCCGCTGACGTTGCCGTTGGTCTTGTACAGCCACAGGGAGTCGACGGACAGGTAGCCCTGCAGGTACGGCTGCTGGTCGACGGCGAATTGCACCCCGCCGTCCTGGACGGCCTTGACCAGGTCCTTGTTGAGGTCGAACGTGCCGACCTTGGCCTTGCTGCCGGCGTCCGCGACCGACTGGACGGCCGTCAGCGCGAAGGGCGCGCCCAGGGTGACGACGTAGTCGATGCCGGAGTCCTGCTTGAGCTTCGCGGTGATCGTGGACTTCACCGACGGCATGTCCGTGCCGTTGACGTAGAGGTTCTCGGTCTTCCCCTTGAACGTCTTCTTCACGCCGGCGCAGCGGGCCTCGAGGGCGACGTGGCCCTGCTCGTGGATCACGCAGACGTTGTGCTCGGCGCCCAGGTCGTTGAGCTTGTTGCCCAGCGCCTCGCCTGCGACGCTCTCGTCCTGTCCGAAGTACTCCAGCAGCCCCTGGTCCTTCCAGTCGTCCAGGCCCGCGTTGAAGCCGACCACCGGGATGCCGGCGGCCTCGGCCTTGGCGACGACGTCCTTCATGGCGTCAGGCTTGGCCAGGGTGACGGCTATCCCGTCGACCTTCTGGTCGATCGCGTTCTGGATCAGGTTGGCCTGGGTCGCGGCGTTGGGGTCGTTGGAGTAGATCAGTTCGACGTTGTCCTTGGCGGCCGCGGCCTGGGCGCCCTTGCGGATCAGGTCCCAGAAGGTGTCGCCGGGGGCCGCGTGCGTGACCATCGCGATCTTCATCCGCGGGGTGTCCGCCTTGCCCGCGGCGGCGGCGTCCGGCGACTCCTCGGCCTTCTTCCCGCCTGAGCTGCTGGAACAGCCGGCTGCGAGGAGGAGCGCGGCGGCGGAGAGGGCCGCGACGGCGGAGATCCGACGGTTTCTGCGAGAGCGTTCCATGTTCCTGCACCTCACTGCGGTGGGAGGGAGAAGAGGACGGACGTGTTCACATGGCCGGGTGCTGCACGGGAGCAAACCCCTCCTTGGGGTCCCTGTCAAGACTTTGTCAAGACATCAATTCATCTCGACGTAACGACAAGGTAACGACCCGGACTTCCGGCGGGCGGTACGTTCGTATGTAAGGACATAGTGTTGACATCCCGCGACCGGGCGGGCTAGACCTGACAGGGCCGCAGAGCGACCCCCCGGTGACGCACGACGAGGAGTCACGCCCATGACCGAGCCGTACGACCTGATCACGATGGGCCGGATCGGGGTGGACCTCTACCCCCTGCAGACCGGTGTCCCGCTGCCCCAGGTCGAGACGTTCGGCAAGTTCCTCGGCGGCTCCGCCACCAACGTCGCGGTCGCCGCCGCCCGCCTCGGCCGCGGCACGGCCGTCATCACCCGCACCGGCGACGACCCCTTCGGCGCCTACTGCCACCAGGCGCTCAAGGAGTTCGGGGTCGACGACCGCTACGTCACCCCGGTCGCCGCGTACCCGACGCCCGTCACCTTCTGCGAGATCTTCCCGCCGGACGACTTCCCGCTCTACTTCTACCGGCTCCCCAAGGCCCCCGACCTGGAGATCCACGCCGACGAGCTGGACCTGGACGCCGTCCGGGCCGCCCGCATCTTCTGGATGACCGGAACCGGCCTGTGCGCCGAGCCGAGCCGCACCGCCACGCTCACCGCCCTCGAGGCCAGGGCGCGGCGCGGCACCACCGTCTTCGACCTCGACTGGCGCCCCATGTTCTGGAAGGACCCGGAAGAGGCCCGCCCCTACTACGCGCGGGCGCTGGCCTCGGCCACCGTCGCCGTCGGCAACCTCGACGAGTGCGAGATCGCCACCGGGGTGCGCGAACCGCGCGCCGCCGCCGAGGCGCTGCTCGCCGCCGGTGCCGAACTCGCCGTCGTCAAGCAGGGCCCCAAGGGCGTGCTCGCCGTCCACCGCGACGGCACCACCGCCGAGGTGCCGCCGGTACCCGTCGAGGTGGTCAACGGGCTCGGCGCGGGCGACGCCTTCGGCGGCTCCCTCTGCCACGGGCTGCTCGCCGGCTGGGACCTGGAACGGATCATGCGCCACGCCAACGCCGCGGGCGCGATCGTGGCCTCCCGTCTCGCCTGCTCCTCCGCGATGCCCACCGCGTCGGAGGTCCAGGACCTCCTCGGCCGAGGCTGACGGTCCGCCCCCTGCCCGAAAGTGAGCTCCTCTTGAGCATCAGCATCTCCGACCTGGTGAAGGTGCGGACCCACCACCCCGAGGCGATCGCCGAGGCCGCCGCCCGCCGTGGGCGGCGCCGGCTCGTCGGTGACAGCGGCCGGCTGATGATCCTCGCCGCGGACCACCCCGCGCGGGGCGCCTTCGCCGTGGGGGACCGCGAGTTCGCCATGGCCAACCGCGTCGACCTGCTGGAGCGGCTGTGTACCGCGCTCTCCCGCCCCGGCGTGGACGGGGTCCTCGGCACCGCGGACATCCTGGAGGACCTGCTGCTGCTCGGCGCGCTCGAGGGAAAGGTCGTCATGGGGTCGATGAACCGCGGCGGCCTGGCCGGCGCCTCCTTCGAGCTCGACGACCGCTTCACCGGCCACCGCGCCCAGGACATAGCCCGGCTCGGCTTCGACGCGGGCAAGCTGCTGCTGCGCATCAGCTACGAGGACAGCGGCTCGCTGAGCACCATGGTCGCCACCGCCCGCGCCATCGACGAGATGGCCGAACACCGGCTCCCGGTCTTCGTCGAGCCCTTCATATCCCGCCGCGTCGACGGCCGGGTCCGCAACGACCTCAGCGCGGAGGCCGTCACCAAGTCCATCGCCATCGCCTCGGGGCTCGCGGGGACCTCCGCCTACACCTGGCTCAAGGTGCCCGTCACCGATGACGTCGACGACATGGCCACCGTCATGGAGACCTCCACCCTCCCCGCCGTCCTGCTCGGGGGAGAGGTGGGCAGGGAACAGGACGCGGTCTACGAGAAGTGGCGCAAGGCGCTGCGGCTGCCCACCGTCCAGGGCCTGGTCGTCGGCCGCACCCTGCTCTACCCGCCGGAGGGCAGCGTGGAGACCGCCGTCGACACCGCCGTCGGTCTGCTGTGAAGTCCTGGTCGAACCGCGAGAAGTGCGAGGCCCACGCCATGACCAGTACCGAGAACCACCTGGCCGCCGGGAAGGCCGCCGCCGGCCCGTACGCCGTCGACGTCGACCCCGGCCGGGCCGGCTGGGACCACTCCTCCCTGCGGATCCTGGACCTCCCGCCCGGCGGACGGCACGAGTTCGCCACGGGCGACAGCGAGTGGATCGTGCTCCCGCTCTCCGGCGGCTGCGAGGTCTCCGCCCAGGGCGGGACGTTCCGGCTCACCGGGCGCGAGAGCGTGTTCACGGCGGTCAGCGACTTCGCGTACGTGCCGCGCGACGAGACGGTGACCCTGACCACCGCCTCCGGCGGCCGCTTCGCCCTGACCGGTGCCCGCTGCGAACGGCGGCTGCCCGCCCGCTACGGACCGGCCTCCGCCGTCCCCGTCGAGCTGCGGGGCAGCGGCAGTTGCAGCCGCCAGGTCAACAACTTCGGCGCCGCCGGTGTCTTCGAGTGCGACCGCCTGATCGCGGTCGAGGTGCTCACCCCGGCGGGCAACTGGTCGTCCTTCCCGCCGCACAAGCACGACGAGGACCGCGAGGGCGAATCGCGCCTGGAGGAGATCTACTACTTCGAGATCGCCCCGGCGCACGGCAAGGAGGGCATCGGCTACCAGCGCGTCTCGCCCTCCGGCAACGGCCGCAACACCGACGTCCTCGCCGAGGTCCGGGGCGGCGACGTCGTCCTCATCCCCGACGGCTGGCACGGCCCCTCTATGGCCGTCCCCGGCCACGACATGTACTACCTCAACGTCATGGCGGGCCCGGGGGAGGAGCGCGCCTGGCTGATCTGCGACCACCCCGACCACGCCTGGGTCCGTGGCACCTGGCCGGACCAGCCCGTCGACCCGCGCCTGCCCCTGTACACCGCCCCCGCCGCCACCGGCGAAGCCCCCGAGAGGTCCTGATGAGCAGCCAGTCCGTACGCCGCCTCACGGTCGCCCAGGCACTGGTGCGGTTCCTGTCCGCGCAGTACACCGAGCGCGACGGGGTCCGCCGCCGGCTCGTCGCCGGCACGTGGGGCATCTTCGGCCACGGCAACGTCGCCGGCATCGGCCAGGCGCTGGTGGAGTACCGGCAGGAGATGCCGTACCACCAGGGCCGCAACGAGCAGGCCATGGTGCACGCCGCCGTCGGCTACGCCCGCCAGCTCAACCGGCTGTCCGCGCAGGCCGTCACGACCTCCATCGGCCCCGGCGCCACCAACCTCGTCACCGGTGCCGCGCTCGCCACCGTCAACCGGCTGCCGGTGCTCCTGCTCCCCGGCGACTCCTTCGCCAACCGGGTTCCCGACCCGGTGCTCCAGCAACTGGAGCACACCCAGTACGGCGACGTCTCCGTCAACGACGCGCTGCGCCCGGTCTCCCGCTGGTTCGACCGGATCACCCGGCCCGAGGCCCTGATCCCGTCCGCCCTCCAGGCGATGCGGGTGCTCGCCGACCCCGCCGAGACCGGCGCCGTCACGCTCGCCCTCCCGCAGGACGTCCAGACCGAGGCGTACGACTGGCCCGAGGAGTTCTTCGCCGAGCGCGTCTGGCACGTACGCCGTCGGGCCCCCGAGGCCGCCGAGCTCGCAGCCGCCGCCGAGGCGGTGCGTACCGCCCGGCGTCCGCTGATCATCGCGGGCGGCGGCGTCCACCACAGCGAGGCCGAGCCGGTCCTGGAGGCACTGGCCGAGGCGACCGGCATCCCCGTGGCCTCCACGCAGGCGGGCAAGGGCTCGCTGCGCCACGACCACCCGGCCGACATCGGCGGCGTCGGCCACACCGGCACCGCCGTCGCCGACGACATCGCGCGCACCGCCGACCTGGTCATCGGCGTGGGCACCCGCTACACCGACTTCACCACCGCGTCCTCCACGCTCTTCGCCGCGCCCGGGGTGCGCTTCCTCAACCTCAACGTCACCGGCTTCGACGCCCACAAGCTCGGTGCCCGCACCCTGGTCGGTGATGCCCGCGCGAGCCTCGAAGCCCTCGCGCAGGCCGTGGCGGGACACCGCGTCGAGCCGGAGTACGAGGCCGAGTACCGCGCCGGCAAGGAGCGCTGGGAGCGTGTCGTCGACGCCGCGTACGCCGCGGACGACACCGACCGGCCCACCCAGACCCAGGTTTTGGGCGCGCTGGACTCGGTCGTCGGCGACGACGACGTGCTGATCAACGCCGCCGGCTCCCTCCCCGGTGACCTGCACAAGCTGTGGCGCGCCCGCTCCCCGCGCCAGTACCACCTGGAGTACGGCTACTCCTGCATGGGCTACGAGATCCCGGCCTCCATCGGTGTGCGGATGGCGGCGCCCGACCGGCCCGTGTGGGCGCTCGTCGGCGACGGCACCTATCTGATGATGCCGACGGAGATCGTGACCGCCGTCCAGGAGGGCGTGAACATCAACCTCCTCCTCATCCAGAACCACGGCTACGCCTCCATCGGCGGACTGTCCTCCGAGGTCGGCGGCGAGCGCTACGGCACCGCCTACCGCTATCGCGCCGCCGACGGCTCCTTCACCGGCGACCCGCTCCCCGTGGACCTCGCCGCCAACGCCGCCAGCCTCGGGATGGACGTGCTGCGCGCCGAGACGGTGCGCGAACTGCGCGAGGCGCTGGCCGCGGCCCGTGCCTCCGACCGCCCGACCTGCGTGTACGTCGAGACCGACCCCACACCGACGGCCCCCGCCGCCCAGGCCTGGTGGGACGTGCCGGTCGCCGAGACCGCCTCCCGCGAGGCGGCCGTCGAGGCCCGCAAGTCCTATGAGCGGCACCTGGGCGACCGCCGCCGCCACCTGTGAGGAGGCACCCCGGAGCCCGCTCCCGGAGCCCCGCACCACCGACCGCACCGGCCCGTCCACAGGCCCTCGAGAAGGCGTGGATCCAAATGTTCGGACAATGTGATGTCAGAGTTTCCTGAGATCGAGACCGGCGGATACGCTCCCCCTGTGTCCAAAGCAGAGTCCGCGCCGCTCGAGTTCGAGGTGGACCGCTCCAGTCCGGTGCCGCTGTACTACCAGCTCGCCCAGCAGCTGGAGGGTGCCATCGAGCACGGCAGGCTCGCTCCGGGCAGTCTCCTGGGCAACGAGATCGAACTCGCCGGACGCCTCGGCCTCTCCCGGCCGACCGTCCGGCAGGCCATCCAGTCCCTGGTGGACAAGGGGCTGCTGGTGCGCCGTCGCGGAGTGGGCACCCAGGTCGTGCACAGCCAGGTCAAGCGGCCCCTGGAGCTGAGCAGCCTCTTCGACGACCTCCAGGCCGCCGGGCAGAGCCCCGCCACCCAGGTGCTGCGCAACGAGACCGAGCCGGCCACCGCCCAGGTCGCCGCCGCCCTGGGCATCGCCGAGGGCAGTGACGTCGTCGTCCTCCAGCGGCTGCGCTTCACCCATGGCGAGCCGATGGCCCACATGTGCAACTACCTGCCGCCCGGACTCATCCCCCTGGACAACGCCAAGCTGGAGTCCACCGGCCTCTACCGCATGATGCGCGCCGCCGGGATCACCCTGCACAGCGCCCGTCAGTCGGTAGGTGCCCGCTGCGCCACCGAGGCGGAGGGCGAGCTGCTCGCCGAGGAGCCGGGAGCCGCGCTGCTCACCATGAGCCGGACGACCTACGACGACACCGGACGGGCCGTCGAGTACGGCACGCACATCTACCGCGCCTCCCGCTACGCGTTCGAGTTCCAGCTGCTCGTACGGGCCTGAACGGCTGCGGAACCCCCCCTTCCGCAAGCATCGCCCCCTGTGACGGATACTTGGTCGGTTCCAAGACCAGCAGGGAAAGGCACGACGTGGAGAGCGCGAACAGGGGAAAGCGTGCGCTCGGTGCGCTACTGACAGTGGTCATCGGTGTGGCGCTGGCGGGCTGCAGCAGCACCGGGGGCCTGCGCGCGGAGCAGCGGGCCAAGGAGGCCCAGGCCAACGGTTCGGCCGTCGACACACCGAAGTGGACGGTCGCCATGGTCACCCACGCCGGTGCCGGCGACAGCTTCTGGGACATCGTCCAGAAGGGCGCCCGGCAGGCCGCCGCCAAGGACAACATCAAATTCCTGTACTCCAACAGCGACCAGGGCAAGGACCAGGCGCAGCTGGTGCAGACGGCCATCGACCAGAAGGTCGACGGCCTGGTCGTCACGCTCGCCAAGCCCGAGGCCATGAAGGACGTGGTCCTGAAGGCGGAGAAGGCCGGCATTCCGGTCATCACCATCAACTCCGGGTCCGCCCAGTCCAAGGAGTTCGGGGCCCTGGCCCACATCGGCCAGGACGAGACCATCGCCGGCGAGGCGGTCGGCGACGAGCTCACGGAGCGCGGCAGGAAGCACGTCCTGTGCGTGCTGCACGAACAGGGCAACGTCGGCCACGAGCAGCGCTGCGCGGGTGTGAAGAACACCTTCGGGGGCACGACGGAGAACCTCTACGTCAACGGCACCAACATGCCCGACGTCCAGTCCGCCCTCCAGGCCAAGCTGGCGGCCGACCGTTCCATCGACGCCGTCGTGACCCTCGGCGCGCCCTACGCCGCCACCGCCGCCAAGGCGAAGGAGCAGGCGGGCAGCCAGGCCGAGGTCGACACCTTCGACCTCAACGGGCAGGTCGCGGGCGCGCTGGAGGCCGGCACCATCGGCTTCGCCGTGGACCAGCAGCCGTACCTGCAGGGATACGAGGCCGTCGACCTGCTGTGGCTCTACCGCTACAACGCCGACGTCCTCGGCGGCGGCAGGCCCGTTCTCACCGGCCCGCAGATCGTCACCAAGGACGACGCGGCCGCGCTGAAGGACTACGCCAAGCGGGGCACCCGATGACCGCGGACAGCCTCGCGCCCCCGAGGCGGCTCGGGCACCGCCTGTTCGGCCGCCCCGAGCTGGGCGCGGTCGTCGGCGCCGTGGCCGTCTTCGTCGTCTTCTCGGTGGCCGCCGACTCCTTCCTGCGGCCGGCGAGCCTCGGCACGGTCCTGTACGCGGCGTCCACCATCGGGATCATGGCGGTGCCGGTGGCGCTCCTGATGATCGGCGGCGAGTTCGACCTGTCGGCGGGCGTCCTGGTGACGTCCTCCGCCCTGGTGTCGTCGATGTTCAGCTACCAGATGACGGCGAACGTCTGGGTCGGCGTCGGCGTCTCGCTGCTCGTCACCCTCGCCATCGGGTTCTTCAACGGCATCATGCTGTCCCGCACCAAGCTGCCGAGCTTCATCATCACGCTGGGCACCTTCCTGATGCTCACCGGCCTCAACCTGGGCTTCACCAAGCTCATCGACGGCACGGTCAGCACCAAGTCCATCGCCGACATGGAGGGCTTTTCCTCGGCGCGTGCGCTGTTCGCCTCGCACCTGACCATCGGCGACGTCGACCTCCAGGTCACCATCCTGTGGTGGATCGCGCTGGTCGCCGTCGCCACCTGGGTGCTGCTGCGCACCCGCGCAGGCAACTGGATCTTCGCGTCCGGCGGCGGCCCCGACGCGGCCCGCGCGGTCGGCGTCCCCGTCACCCGCACGAAGACGGGCCTCTACATGGCCGTCGCCTTCTGCGCGTGGATCTCCGGGCAGCACCTGCTGTTCTCCTTCGACGTGGTGCAGTCGGGAGAGGGCATCGGCAACGAGTTCCTGTACATCATCGCCGCCGTGATCGGCGGCTGTCTGATGACCGGCGGCTACGGCTCGGCCATCGGCTCGGCGGTCGGCGCGTTCATCTTCGGCATGACCAGCAAGGGCATCGTCTACGCCGAGTGGAACCCGGACTGGTTCAAGTTCTTCCTGGGCGCCATGCTGCTGCTGGCGACGCTGCTCAACGCCTGGGTCCGCAAGCGGGCGGAGGCGGCGAAGTGACGGCCCTGGTGAAGCTGACCGGCGTCAGCAAGGCGTACGGGCACGTGCGCGCCCTGGAGGACGTCTCCCTGGAGGTGCACGCGGGGGAGATCACCTGCGTCCTCGGTGACAACGGCGCCGGGAAGTCCACCCTGATCAAGATCATCGCGGGGCTGCACCAGCACGACCGGGGCAGCTACGAGATCGAGGGCGTGCCCGTGCGCCACGCCTCCCCCCGGGAGGCGCTCGACCACGGCATCGCCACCGTGTACCAGGACCTGGCGGTCGTCCCGCTGATGCCGGTGTGGCGGAACTTCTTCCTCGGCTCCGAGCCGAGGAAGGGCCGCGGTCCCTTCAAGCGCCTAGACGTCGCCATGATGCGGGAGACGACCCGCACGGCCCTGCGCGACATGGGCATCGACCTGCGCGACGTGGACCAGTCCATCGGCACCCTGTCGGGCGGGCAGCGCCAGTGCGTCGCCATCGCCCGGGCCGTGCACTTCGGGGCCAAGGTGCTCATCCTCGACGAGCCCACGGCGGCGCTCGGCGTCCGGCAGTCCGGCGTCGTCCTGAAGTACGTCGCCGCGGCGCGGGACGCCGGGCTCGGCGTGGTCCTCATCACCCACAACCCCCACCACGCCCACCTCGTCGGCGACCGCTTCGTCCTGCTGCGCCGCGGCACGATGACCGGCTCCTACACCAGGGACGGGATCACGGTGGACGAGCTCACCCGGGAGATGGCCGGCGGCACGGACCTGGAGGCCCTCGCCCACGAGCTGCGCCGTCCGGCGCCGTGACGGCGGGCGGGCGGCCCCGGCCGCCCGCCCCGCGCACCCGCCCGCCGTCGCCCCGGGCCGGGGGCCACGCCCCCGCGACCACCGGCACTTAGAATCACTCGGAGAAACGCCCCCGACCCCGGAGAGACGAGCCTTGCGAGCGACGACCGAGCTGCAGTTCGGGACCGAGTCCGGGATCGGAACCACGGGGGTGAACCGATGAGCATGTACCGGGGTGCCGCCCGCACCTCCAGCAGCTCCACACTGCTGAGCACCGTGGGCCGCCGTGAGCGCCGTTCGCACCTCACCGCGCCCCGCGTCCCCACCGTCGGCATCGACATCGGCGGCACCAAGGTGATGGCCGGCGTGGTCGACGCGGACGGCAACATCCTGGAGAAGCTGCGCACCGAGACCCCGGACAAGAGCAAGAGCCCGAAGGTGGTGGAGGACACCATCACCGAGCTCGTCCTCGACCTGTCCGAGCGGCACGATGTGCACGCCGTCGGCATCGGCGCTGCCGGCTGGGTCGACGCGGACCGCTCGCGGGTGCTCTTCGCGCCCCACTTGTCGTGGCGTGACGAGCCGCTGAAGGCCCGCCTCACCGAGCGCCTGCGGGTTCCCGTCATGGTGGACAACGACGCCAACACCGCCGCCTGGGCGGAATGGCGCTTCGGCGCGGGCCGCGGCGAGAACGACCTCGTCATGATCACGCTCGGCACCGGCATCGGCGGTGCCATCCTGGAGGACGGCCAGGTCAAGCGGGGCCGCTACGGCGTAGCGGGCGAGTTCGGCCATATGCAGGTGGTGCCCGGCGGGCACCGCTGCGCCTGCGGCAACCGCGGCTGCTGGGAGCAGTACAGCTCGGGCAACGCCCTGGTGCGCGAGGCCCGCGAGCTGGCGGCGGCCGAGTCCCCGGTGGCGTACGGGATCATCGACCGGGTGGGCGGCCAGGTGCGGGAGATCACCGGTCCGCTCATCACGGAGCTCGCCCGTGAGGGTGATGCGATGTGCGTCGAGCTCTTCCAGGACATCGGCCAGTGGCTGGGCGTCGGCATCGCCAACCTCGCCGCGGCCCTGGACCCTTCCTGCTTCGTCATCGGCGGCGGCGTCAGCGCGGCCGACGACCTGCTGATCGCCCCGGCCCGCGACGCGTTCCGGCGCCATCTGACCGGGCGCGGCTACCGGCCGGAGGCGCGTATCGTCAAGGCGCAACTCGGCCCCGAGGCCGGGATGGTCGGCGCCGCGGATCTGGCGCGGCTGGTCGCGCGCCGCTTCCGGCGGGCCAACCGGCGGCGGGTCGAGCGGTACGAGCGCTACGCGAAGGTTGTCGGCAAGTGAGTGCCATGCCCCCGAGGAAGCCGCCGCGCTGGGTGCAGTGGACGGTCGTCCCGCTGCTGATCCTGGTCCCGATCGGCTATGTGATCATCTCCGCGGAGCAGAGCCGGGACAGCGGCGAGGAGAAGCAGCAGCAGGCCGCCGTCACCACGCTCACCCACCTGTGGCCCACCAAGGTGCAGCGGCGGATCTACGAGGTGACGATCCCGTCCGGCTCGGCGCCGGTGGCGTACCTGGAGACCAACAACTGGGCGTCCAGCTCCTTCTACGTGCAGTTCCGCACCAACCAGGGCGGCCTGGACACCTTCCTCGCCCAGTACGGCAGGAGCCGCTCCGCCCTCGCGGACGGCGACGTGACCGTGAGCCGGAAGCAGGCCCGCACCGTGCGCTGGACCTTCGGCGCGGACCGCCAGTGGGCGGGCCTCAAGCTCAAGCAGCACGGTGACAAGCCGGACCACAACATCACGGTCGACTTCTCCAACACGGACCATCCCGTGGTCTATGTCGTGTCCACGATAAACTTCCGCTGACCGGCGCCCAGGCGCCGCAAGGGTTCCGCGCCGCCGCGGGGCCCGGCCGTCGGCGCCCGCGAACGCCTGGATAGCGTGGAGCGAGTGAGCGACGAGCAGAGCCCCAAGACCCTCCAGCACCGCATCGACGGCCCGCAGGACGCGCCGGTCCTGGTCCTCGGCCCCTCACTGGGCACGACGTGGCACATGTGGGACCGGCAGATACCCGAGTTGACCCGGCAGTGGCGGGTACTGCGGTACGACCTCCCGGGGCACGGCGGTGCCCCCGCCGACCCCTCGATCTCCACCGCGGACCTCGCCGACCGCCTGCTGCGCACCCTGGACGAGGCCGGCGTCGAGCGCTTCGGCTACGCGGGCTGCGCCTTCGGCGGCGCCATCGGCACCCAGCTCGCGCTGCGCGCCCCGCAGCGCGTCGCCTCCCTCGCCCTGGTGTCCTCCGCAGCCCGCTTCGGCACGCCCGACGCCTGGCGGCAACTCGGGGTGGTCGTCCGCGCCAACGGCCTGGAGCAGATCGCCCTGAGCGCCCCCGAGCGCTGGTTCGCCCCCGCCTTCCGTGACGTCCAGGCCGCCATCGTGGACTGGTCCGTCCAGATGGCCCGCGCCGTCGACCCCGAGTGCTACATCGCCGCCTGCGAGGCGCTGGCCGCCCACGACGTGCGCGCCGAGCTGGGCCTGATCACCGTGCCGACGCTGGTCCTGGGCGGCGCCGAGGACCAGGTGACGCCGCCCGCCGACGCCCGGGCCCTGGTCGCCGGGATACCCGACGCGCGGCTCGCGGTCGTCCCCGGAGCCTCGCACCTGGTGCCGGTCGAGCAGCCCGCCGCCGTGGGCGAGCTCCTCGCACGCCACTTCGAGGCCACCTGGACCGAGCAGCCCGCGGCCGTGGCCGTACCCGCGCAGCCCGCCGCCGTCGTCCCTGAGCCGGTAACGGCGGCGGCCCCCGTGCGGCCCGTCCCGCAGCACCGGGGCGGCACCGCGGCCGGGCCGGACCCGTACACCGAGGGCGACCGCACCCGGCGCGAACTCCTGGGCGACGCCTACGTCGACCGGGCGGCCGAGGAGACCGAGGAGTCCGCCGGGGACTTCGAGGACTTCGTCACCCGCTACGTCTGGGGCGAGGTCTGGAACCGGCCCGGGCTCGACCGGCGGACCCGCAGCGTCATCACCCTGACCGCGCTCGTCGCCGGAGGCCACCACACGGAACTGGCCGCGCACACCAAGGCCGCGCTGCGCGGCGGCCTCACCCCGGCCGAGATCGAGGAGGTGCTGCTGCACACCGCCGTCTACTGCGGGGTGCCCGCCGCCACCTCCGCCTTCGCGGTGGCGCGGCGCGTCATCCGGGAGGAGACTCGGCCACGGGAGTGAGCCCGCGCGCACGGCGACCTGGTCGCCCCCTCAGCCCATCGGCATCTCCACCTGGACAGGGCGTGTGCGGCACGCGGGGCCTCGGCCATGATGGCCATGCAAAGGATCACCGCTCCGGAGGAGAGTCATGAAGCTGACGAAGAGGGGCCACGCCTGCGTCCGGCTGGAGAAGGACGGGCGCGCGCTCGTCATCGATCCAGGGGCCTTCACCGAGCCGGACGCGGCGGTGGGCGCGGAGGCGGTCCTCGTCACGCACGAGCACGCGGACCACTTCAGCGAGCAGCAGCTGCGCGCCGCCCTGGAGGCCGCCCCCGCCGCCGAGATCTGGACCCTGAAGAGCGTCGCCGACCAGGTCTCGGCCGCCTTCCCGGGCCGGGTCCACACCGTCGGCGAGGGCGACACCTTCAGCGCGGCCGGCTTCGACGTCGAGGTGCACGGACAGATGCACGCCGTGATCCACCCCGACATCCCGCGCATCACCAACGTCGGCTTCCTCGTCGACGGCTCCCTCTTCCACCCCGGCGACGCGCTCACCGTGCCCGGCCGGTCCGTCGAGACGCTGCTGCTGCCCGTGCACGCCCCCTGGAACAAGGTCTCCGAGGTCATCGACTACCTCCGCGAAGTGAAGCCGGCCCGCGCCATCGACGTGCACGACGGGCTGCTCAACGACCTCGCCCGCACCCTGTACGACCGGCTGCTGGGCCCCGACGGGCCCGGTGTCGGCGGCGCGGAGCACGGCAGGATGGCCCCCGGCGACAGCGCCGACCTGGGCTGACGTCCCAGGCTGACGACCTGCCGCGGACGGTCTGCGGGAACGCCCCGGGACCGGTTGTCGGAGGCGGGCGGTACATTCGGGTCCATGCGCATCGCCACCTGGAACGTCAACTCGATCACCGCCCGCCTGCCGCGGCTGCTGGCCTGGCTGGAGAAGAACAGCCCGGACGTGCTGTGCATCCAGGAGACCAAGTGCGCCGAGGAGCAGTTCCCGTTCGACGATCTGCGCGCCCTCGGCTACGAGACCGCAGTCAACGCCACCGGCCGGTGGAACGGCGTCGCCCTCCTGTCCAAGGTGGGTCTCGAGGACGTCGTCGTCGGCCTGCCCGGCGGCCCGCTGTACGAGGAGGTCGACGAGCCCCGAGCGGTCTCGGCGACCTGCGGCCCGGTCCGGGTCTGGTCGGTGTACGTGCCCAACGGCCGTGAGGTCGGCCACGAGCACTACGCGTACAAGCTGCGCTGGTTCGAGGCGCTGCGCGCGGCGGTCGCGGAGGACGCGGCGGGCGAGCGCCCCTTCGCCGTCCTCGGCGACTACAACGTGGCGCCCACCGACGAGGACGTGTGGGACCCGTCGGTCTTCGAGGGGATGACCCATGTCACCCCCGCCGAGCGGGAGGCGCTGGCGCACCTGCGCGCGGCCGGGCTCAGCGACGTGGTGCCCCGCCCCCTGAAGTACGACCGTCCCTACACGTACTGGGACTACCGCCAGCTGGCCTTCCCCAAGAACCGCGGCATGCGGATCGACCTGGTCTACGCGAACCAGTCCTTCGGCAAGGCGGTCGGCGACGCCTACGTCGACCGCGAGGAGCGCAAGGGCAAGGGCGCCTCCGACCACGCCCCGGTCGTGGTCGACCTCGACGTCTGACCGGTCCGGGGGAGGCCCACCGCGAAGCGCCCGCCTGCCCTGCGCTGGAACTCGACGTAGCCGCGCAGCCCCGGCGGGCAGGGCAGGTGCAAGGTGGCCGGGTGCGCCACCTCGCGCAGGTCCACCACCAAGGCGTCGTCCGGCAGCCCGGTCAGCACGGCGGCCAGCTCCGGGTCGGCCTCCGGCCGGACCCGGCCCACCGGGGTGCCCCTCAGGTCGGGCCGGTAGGAGAAGACGTGCGAGGTCTCGGCGAGCCGCTCCAGCACCGCGGCGTGCTCCGGGACGGTCTCGTCCGCCCGTTCCGGCACCGACGCCGGCCCTGACCCCGGCTCCTGTCCCGCCTCGGGCGGCACGCTTGCCAGGGCGGCGAGCCCCGCCCTGGCGAGCAGGGTGACCCAGTCGACCAGTGAGGGCGCCACGTACGCCCAGGTGTCGAGGAAGACGCCGGTCGCGGCGAACACCCGGCCCCAGGCTCCGGTGTCCTCGTCCACGTCGACGAAGAGCGTGTCCCCGCCGGACTCGTGCAGCAGATGCGCGGTGCCCGGCGGCCCCACGGCCCAACCGCCCGGGTGCAGACCGCGCTCGGGGGCCAGCCGGTACTCCTCCAGCCCGCCGATGCGGATCGACCTCACCCTGCCGACCAGGTGCCGCACCTCGCGGGGCAGCGGCACGCCCCACGCCGCGACCTCGGCGTCGTCCGCGCCGGGGGCCAGCCGCACCGTCCCCGGGGCCCGTGCCGCCAGCTCCTCCAGCAGCCGCCAGGCGCGGTCCGCCGCCCGCACCCCGGCTTCCCGTTCATCCCGCATCGCGTGGCCCTTCTCCCGCCGGGCAGCCTTACGTTACGTATTGTGCGGCAACGGAACGTATACAACGTGTCGTTACCGTTGGCATACGCCCACGCATACGCTCCGGCCATGAAGAGCTTCTCCGTCGACATCGCCACCGCCGTGCTCGAACCCGAGCCCCTGGATCCGGGGCAGATCGTCTCCGGCTCGCCGGAGGTCACCGGGAAGGTGCTGTGGCAGTCGCCCGACGGCACCCGCACGAGGGGGATCTGGCAGATCACCCCGGGCGTGGTGACCGACACCGAGGCGGACGAGATGTTCGTGGTCGTCAGCGGGCGCGCCACCGTCGAGGTGGAGGGCGGACCGACCCTGGAGCTCGGCCCGGGCGACGTCTGCGTCCTCCGAGAAGGAGACAGCACGACATGGACCGTCCACGAGACACTGCGGAAGGCCTACGCCATAGGCTGATGCCCATGGACATCTCCTTCCTGGACAGGTGGCGCAAACGGTACGGCGAGGTCCGCGGCGCGGCCGTACCGGAGTCCCTCGCCGAGGACCCGGAAGGAGTCGCCGAACTGCTCTCGGAGTGCGAGCTGCTGCGTGCCAGGGCCGAGGCCGAGGGAGTGGAACTGGACGACACGTCCGTCTCCTTGGAGCGTCTTGACCAGTTGGTCCCGCGCTGGCGCGACGACCCGGACGAGCTGTCCTGGCTCGGCAACGACGCCGGGCTCTACCTCGGCACGGTCGTCGTGCGCACCGTGCCGGGCGCGAGCTGGCAGATCTGGCCCAACGGCCGGCCCGTCATCCTGCTGGCCTCCGGCCGTGAACTCGACGTCGTCGAGGCCGGCCACGAGTGGGCGGAGAGCGGCACCCCGGAGCTGTCCCAGGTCTACGCCGAGGCCTCCGAGGCCTGAGCGCCGCCAGGGCCCGCGGCCGGGCCCCTAGATGACCCGTTCGGACTCGCCGAGCATGGCCTCGAACCAGCGGTCGAAGCCGTAGAGCACCGAACCGGGCGGGGTGGCGGAGAGCCGGTAGACCAGCGAGCCCCGCGGGTCCGCCGGCGGTCCGATGACGGAGACGAAGGCGGCGCCGTCGAGGCGAACCAGCCGCCACACCGGCGTGGTGCGGTAGCGGTAGACCTCGAGGTGAATCGTTCCTTCTTCGGCGAGGGCGCCGAGCATGTCCTCCGCGAAGCGCAGGCTCGAGGCGAAGAAGTGCGGTGTCTCGCCGACCTCCTCCGCGATCCGGGCGACCGCCGGGCTCTCCGGGTGCAGCAACAGCAGCCGCATCCGGGCGGGGGTCCGCCTCCGGCGGGTCAGCGGCCCGCGCAGCAGCGAGTCGCCGAGCGCCAGCAGCCCCAGGGCGCGCACCCCGACCACGTCCACCGCGTCGGCGCCCGCCGCCACCTCGCGGATCTCCGCGGCCGCCTCCGGCTTGGTCAGCGCGACCGCGGCGACCTGCGGATGGTCCATCAGGTCCCGGACGCCGTACGAGCGCGGACGGCGGGGCGCGAGCCCCATGAGCAGCCGCGCGTGGTCCGGCATGCGCAGGCCCTGCGCGATCCGCTCGAACACGTCGAACCGCACCACCGAACGGCGGCCCCGCACGATCTCGTTGACCCGGCCCTGCAGCAGCCCCGTCGCGGCCGCGATGCGCGACTGGCTCGCGCCGCCGTACTGCTGTGCGAACCGCAGGATCGCTCCGGCGTCGCGGGTCCGCAGGGCCTCCCGTATCTCCTCGCGCTCCCAGGCCCACGCGGGGATCTCGACGGCATCACCGGAAACCGGTCCCGACATCCACGACTCCCGTCCACCCCGTCGGCGGTCCACCGGCGTTACCAGCGGGTATGTCGTGGTGAGAATAGCGCGGGGGTATGGCGTGCACGTGGGCTTCACGGGAATGCTCGGCGCCACCTACGACACCTGTGAGGTGGTCACATGGGGGACAACCTGGCCGCGCGGCCCCCGTTCCGGCGTGTCGCCCCCGGCGCCGACCGGGGTGCGGGCGGCGAGCCGCCTCCGGACACCCTCCCTACCCGCGATCCGGCGGCCGCACCCGTTACGGCCCCGCCCGCCACCGTGCTGCTGGGCGAGGTCTTCCTGCCCGCCGACTACCTGGCGCCCGCCCAGGCGCGCCGCATCCTGGCGGCGACCCTGGATGTGTGGGGTCTCGGGTACCTGCTGGACACCGCGGGCATCGTCCTCGCCGAGCTCGTCTCCAACGCCGTACGGCACGCCGGCGGCCGGCGTGTGGGCGTGATGCTGTCGCGGCGGCTGACGCTGGTGCACCTGTCGGTCCGCGACGGCTCCCGCACTCCGCCCTGCCTGGTGCTGACCGGGCGGGTCCCCGACACGACCGGGAGCACCCGCGGTCTCCAGGTGGTTTCAGCCCTCACGTACCGCTGGGGGACAGAACTCCTCCCGGGTGGCAAGCGTGTCTGGGCCGAGATCGCCGTCTGACGGGGCGTCGGGAGGTGCATGATGGGGTCATGGACTCCCTGCAGCAGATGCCCAACATCGGCGCGGTCCTGGCCGAGCGCCTCCGCAGCGCCGGCGTGCCGGACGCCGACGAGCTGCGCCGACTCGGATCCGGAGGGGCCTTCGCGATGATCCGCGAGGGGCTTCCCGAGGACGCCTGCACCCACACCCTGCTCGCCCTCGAGGGCGCGATCCGCGGCACCCGCTGGACCGCCATCCCCAAGGCCGACCGCGACGCGCTGGTCGGCCGGGTGCTCGGCGAGGGCCACGCGGGCGCTGCCGCCGGAGGCCGATAGCCACAGTACGCACACACCGCCGACGGCGGGGCGCGGCCTCACCGGGCCCGGTCAGGACGAGAAGTCGATGCTGTACGCCACGCGCCAGCGATCGGCGCGGATCACCGTGTCCGAGGTCTCGACGGCGCGGTCGTCGGCGTCGAAGTACGTCCGCTGGACCGCGGTCACGCACTGTCCCTGCGCGCAGCCGAGCGCCTGTGCCTCCCAGCCGGTGGCCGGCCGTGACTCCAGGATCTCGCGGGCCCGTACGACGCGGACCCCGATCGCGGCCAGCCGCCCCCGCACCCCCCGGCGGGCGTAGGGGCCGCGCTCGGGGTGCGCGACGTCCGTGCCGTCGGTGATGGCCAGCGGCTCCCAACTGGTGGCGAGCTGCACGGGCCGGCGGTTCGCCAGGTACTCGTAGCGGGTCATCACCACCGGGTCGCCGACGGTGATGACCAGCCGCTCGGCGATGGCCGGCGGGGCCGTCGTGGTGACGGTCGAGGCCTCCCAGTCCACCTCCGTGGTGTCTCCGACGACCCGTGCGGCGAAGGGCGAGTCCACGGCGCCCGTGCCGCGGTCGAGGGTCGCGCGGGCGGAACGGTCCACCACGAACACCCCGCGCCCGAACTGCCCTTCGACGTATCCCGCCGCCTTCAGTACGCGCACCGCCCGGTCGACGGTCTGGTCGCTCGCCCGGTAGGCCTCCTTGAGCCGGGAACGGGAGGGGATGGGGGACTCGGGCTTGAGGAGCCCCTCGTCGATCTGTCGCATGAGGTCGTCGGCGATCCACTGGTACACCGGCCCCGGCTCGGCCATCCCCGTCCCTTCTCCCGCTCGTGGCACGACCTTAGGTACGCAGGCCACGGCTGCGTACCGAGGTACGCACGCTACGGGAGTGACGGTCGGCGAAGCGGTACGGAGAGCCGCGAGGGTTACGGCGCCGGGGAGAGAAGGCCAGGCCGGAGAGGGCCGGGCCGTGCTCGATGCGGAGGGGGCCGACGGTGTCCGCGGCCGCTGCCGGGCGGTGGTCGGCAGGGACGTCGCTGGCGGTGGAGTACGGCTGGTCCACTCCGAAGGGGCCTTTCGGGGTGCGCTCCCGGCCAGGGAGAGCGAGGGCGTCACCGTCCTGATACGTCCGCATGTCGTGCGCCGGCAGTGGTTGCCGGATCTGAGGGAACGTCAGTCCGTCGAGCGAACTTGCGACACGTCCATTGACTTCGGACACGTGGGGCGCCGAGTCTGAACCCGTCAGCGTCGACAGGGGGAGGGCCCGATGGGTGTCGGACGTGCATCGATCCTGGGAGCGGCCGTGGCGTCGGCCGCGCTCGTGCTCACCGCGGTGAGCGCGGTTCCGGCCACCGCGCACACGCGCGACGGCCACCATCCGGGACATGGCCACGGCAACGGCCACCGGGACGCGTACGTCGCGCTCGGGGACTCGTACACGTCGGGACCACTCATCCCCGACCAGGTGGACGCCAATTGCGCCCGGTCGAACCGCAACTACCCCTCGCTGGTCGCGCAGCGCCTGAGAGACACCTCACTCACCGACGTGAGCTGCGGCGGGGCCACCACCGCCGAGATGTGGAAGGCGCAGGGCAGCAACCCGCCGCAGCTGGACGCCTTGAGCCGCCGTACCTCCCTGGTCACCCTGCAGATCGGCGGCAACGACGTCGGCTTCGGCAGCATCATCCGCACCTGCGCCGGCGCCGCGGTCTCCGACCCGACCGGCAATCCCTGCGAGAGGTACTACTCGGCCGGCGGCACGGACCAGTTGCGGGCCGCCGTGCAGGCGACGGCGCCGAAGATCGACGCCGTGCTCGACGCCATCCGTCACCGCGCGCCGCGGGCCCGTGTCGTGGTCGTCGGCTACCCGGCGCTGCTCCCCGACAGCGGCGTCGGCTGCCGCCCGGCCGTGCCCTTCGCCGACGGGGACTTCGCCTACCTCCGGGACACCGAGAAGCGGCTCAACGCCATGCTGGCCCGGCGTGCCAAGGCCGCCCACGCGACCTACGTCGACACCTACACCCCCACCGTCGGCCACGACATGTGCACGGCCCCCGGCGTCCGCTGGATCGAGCCGCTCACACCCGCTGCTCCGGCCGCGCCCGCCCACCCCAACGCGCTGGGTGAGAAGGCCATGGCCGCCGCCGTCCTGGACCGGCTCTGCGTACGCGGCCGCATATGACGGGGCCGCGGGGGCCCGTGCCCCCGCGGCCGCCCGCCCGGCTCCGGGCCGTCACTCCGCGGCGACGGCCACCGGGCGACTGGCGGGAGTCCTGGCCTCGCGGGTGACGTCGGCGACGACCTCCACCACATCGGGTCCGTAGGCGTCGGAATTGACGACCTTCAGCAGCAGGCAGAAGGTGCCGTCCACCCCGTACTTGCGGGCCAGCCGCAGGTAGTGGCGGGCGAGGTAGCGCACGGCGGCCTGGTTGTTCACCCCGCGCTGGCCGGAGGCGAGGAAGACCGGGCGGTTGTTCCCGGTGTTCTCGTCGGCGGCCAGCCGGGCCAGGAAGACGTACTCCACCTTGCCCTTCTCCATGCGGTAGGCCTCGCCGCCCACGGTCAGCGCGCCCTGGTCCTCGACGGGGCCGGTGAAGTCGTTGACCTGGAAACCGGGCAGCATGGAGCGCAGGTGCGCCGCCATGCGATGGTTGGATATGGGACCGCCGATGCAGAACTCGGTGCGAGCGCCGAAGCCCTGCCAGGCGGTGTCGTGGGGCAGGATCTCGGCGTGCGCCCCGCACTCCTTGATCAGCGCCGACAGTTCGATCAGTGCGAAGACGTCATGGCGCGCCACGCTCCATCCGCGCGTCGAGCCCGGGTCGCGGTTGATCACCAGCAGGCACTCCGAGCCGGTGGGCAGCCCGAAGAAACGCTGTTTGCGGTGCAGCTTGCGCCGCCACAGGTACGTGCGGACGAACCAGCCGAGCGCGGCGCTCATACCGCTCGCGGCCAGTCCCAGGACGATGTTGCGCACGTCGTCGCTCATGGGCCGGGATGGTAGTTGAGGCGTTCCTGACGAGAAAGGCAGGGTGGGGTTAGGCTGCCCGGACGGTCGCCCCAGTGGAGGTCCACGTATGCGTCGTCACGCTGTACGGAGTCTGTCGCTGCTCGCCGTAACCGCCACCGCCGCGTTGTCGGTGGCCGCGGCCCCGCCGGGGGTGGACGCCCGGGCCCGGGACGCCACGCCCGCCAAGGTCCCGCTCGCCGTCGGCTACGGGGGCGCGGTCTCCAGCGTCGACGCCGACGCCTCCGCCGCGGGCATCGAGGTGCTGCGGCGCGGGGGGAACGCCGTGGACGCCGCGGTCGCCACCGCGGCCGCCCTGGGGGTCACCGAGCCGTACTCCGCGGGAATCGGCGGCGGCGGTTACTTCGTCTACTACGACGCCAGGCACCGCAAGGTCCACACCATCGACGGCCGTGAGACGGCCCCCAAGAGCGCCACCGACAAGCTCTTCGTCGAGAACGGCCTGCCCCTTCCCTTCAACGACGCCGTCACCAGCGGTCTGAGCGTCGGCGTCCCCGGCACCCCCGCGACCTGGGACACCGCCCTGCGGTCCTGGGGCAGCCGCAGCCTGCGGGACGTGCTGCGGCCCGCCGAGCGCCTCGCGCACGACGGCTTCGCCGTGGACGCCACCTTCCGCAGCCAGACGGAGGCCAACCAGGCACGCTTCAAGGACTTCCCGGCCACCGCGGCGCTCTTCCTGCCCGGCGGGCAACCGCCCGCCGTCGGCTCCACCCTCAAGAACCCCGACCTCGCCCGCACCTACGCCGAACTGGGCCGCAAGGGCGTCTCCGCCGTCTACCACGGCGGCATAGGCGCGGACATCGTGAACACCGTGCGCAAGCCGCCGGTGGACCCGGCGGCGACCCGCGTCGTCCGCCCGGGCGACCTCACGACGGCGGACCTCAAGGCCTACAAGGCCAAGCCGCAGAGCCCCACCCGCGTCTCGTACCGCGGTCTGGACGTCTACGGCATGGCCCCCTCCTCCTCCGGCGGCACCACGGTCGGCGAGGCACTGAACATCCTGGAGCGGACCGGCAGGCTCTCGCGGCTGTCCGAGGCGCAGTACCTGCACCGCTTCCTCGAGGCGAGCCGGATCTCCTTCGCCGACCGGGGTCGCTGGGTCGGAGACCCGGCCTTCGAGAAGGTCCCGACCGCGGGGTTGCTGTCCCGGTCGTTCGCCGACTCCCGGGCCTGCCTGATCAAGGACGACGCGGTACTGACCAGCCCGGTCGCACCGGGCGACCCGTACCACCCGGCGCGCTGCGACCGCGGGGGCAAGGCCGCCCCGACGACGTACGAGGGCGAGAGCACCACGCACCTCACGGTCGCCGACAAGTGGGGCAACGTCGTCGCGTACACGTTGACGATCGAGCAGACCGGCGGCAGCGCGATCACCGTCCCCGGGCGCGGCTTCCTGCTGAACAACGAGCTGACCGACTTCTCGTTCGTCCCGGCCGGTCCCGCCGTCCACGACCCCAACCTGCCGGGCCCCGGGAAGCGGCCCCGCTCCTCGATGTCGCCGACGATCGTGCTGAAGGACGGCCGTGTCGACTTCGCGCTGGGCTCGCCCGGCGGCGCCACGATCATCACCACCGTGCTGCAGGTGCTCACCGAGCACGTCGACCGCGGTATGCCGCTGGTGGACGCGATCGCCGCGCCGCGTGCCAGCCAGCGCAATGCCGCGGCCACCCAGGTCGAGCCCGCCTTCCTCGCGAGCGACGTGGCGGCGGAACTGAAGAACATCGGGCACGGCTTCGCCGACGCGGGTGAGATCGGTGCCACGACCGGCGTGCAGCGACTGCCGGACGGCCGCTGGCTCGCCGCCGCCGAGACGGTGCGCCGCGGCGGCGGCTCGGCGATGGTGGTTCAGAGCACCACGCGGTAGTGGGTCGTCAGGCGCCGCTCGTCGTCCAGCACATGGAAGGCGACGCCGGGCGGCGCCGAACGGTCGGCCACCGAGCCGTCCTGCTCGGCCTCCCAGGGCATGCGCAGCGTCCACGTCACCCCGGGCGCGGCGATCAGCGGCCGCCCGCCGAAGGTGGTGGCGGCGGGCGTGTGCGCGTGCCCGGTCAGGACGGCGACCACCTCCGGGTGCGCGGCCAGCAGTTCCTCCAGGGCCGAGGGCCGGCCGAGCCGGTAGCCGTCGGGCAGCGGATGGTGCAGCGCGACGGGCGGATGGTGGAAGGCCAGCAGCGCCGGGGTGCCGGGGGCCAGCCCGCCCAGGGTCGCGGACAGCCACCCCAGGGTCTCCTCGTCGAGGAGGCCGTCGTCCTCGCCCGGGATCGTCGAGTCGCACATCAGGACCGCGGTCCCGGCGACGAGGTGCGCCCGGTTCACCGGTCCCGTCTCCTCGGCCTCGCCCAGCAGTGCCTTGCGGTAGGCGGCGCGCCGGTCGTGGTTGCCCGGGCAGGGGAGGACCGGGAAGGGCGCGTCGAGGATCCGGGCGGCCTCCTCGTACTCGGCCGGGGCGCCATGGTCGGCGATGTCGCCGGTGACCAGCAGTGCGTCCGGCGCCCGCGGGAGCCCGCGCAGGTAGGACATGACGCGGGTGGCGCGCTCCGTCGAGCGTTCGGTGCCGTCCAGATGCAGGTCGCTGATGTGAGCCAGCAGCATGGGCCGCTCCCCTCCAGGCTTAATGCTTAATTCCTCTTCTGACGTTAGAACGGTAAGGTGCGGCCCGCGGACGATCAAGAGGAGGGCCGTCGTGGAGCGCTGTCCGACCCTGGAACTGGTGAGCACCATCCGGCACGACGGCGATGGAGGGGTCGCCGACGACCTCGGCGACCCCTCCGCGCTCACGGCCTGGGTCCGCGAACACGTCCCCGGGCACGGCGGCTTCACCGCGGACGGCGCCGCGCTCACCGATGTCCTCGCCCTCCGCCGCGCCGTGCGCGCCCTCTTCGCCCGCGCCGTGGCGCCGGAGCCGCCCAGCTCCGCCGACGTCCGGCGCCTGATGCCCGCCGAGGAGGCCCTCGCGCACCTCAACGCCGCCGCAGCGCGGGTCCCCGTCGTGCCCCGGCTCGTGTGGGAGGCGGAGGAGGCGCCCGTGGCCCGCCTCGTGCCCGCGGCGGAGGGTGACGACCCCGCCGCCCGGATCGTCGCCGAACTCGCCCGCGCCGCCGTCGGCTTCCTCGCCGGTCCCGAGCGCGAACGGCTGCGGGCCTGCACCGCGCCCCGCTGCGTCCGGTACTTCGTGAAGTCCCACGGCCGCCAGGAGTGGTGCAAGCCGTCCTGCGGCAACCGCGCCCGCGTCGCCCGCCATTACCGCCGTCACCACCCGGAGGCGGGCCCGTCCTGAGGCCCGGGGACGCCGCGGTGCCGGGTCCCCGGTGACGGGGCGCGCAACCGTGCCTCCGCGCGGGGTGCGGGCGCAAGTGCAACCTCCGCATCCTGCGCGAAAACCCTCTGTAGCGCCGCCGTAACACAACGGGTGTCGAATGCCGTGCGGACCACACGCTTCCGCCGCCGGGCGGCGGGCAGGGAGGAGCGACAGTGGAACGCGGGGCGCGCAGCCAGGTCATCGGCTCGGTCGACGAGTTCGCCCGGTACCTCCGGGGGCTCGTCGGCGCGGTGGGCGACACGCCCGGCTGGTACGCGGTCTTCGCCGAACGCGATCCCGAAGGCGTCAGGGCCTGGCTCGACGGGTCCGACGTCCCGCCGTGGGACGTCGTCCTCGCCCTGCTCCAGAACGCCGCCGCCGCGCGCGGCACCCACCCGGACGAGGCGGCGGCCGAGCCCGCCCGCAGACTGCACGCCGCCGCCGTCGCCGCCCATGACGCCGCACCGGGCGGCGAGGCGGCGCTGAGCACACGACTGGACGCCTTATCCAGGGAACGCCGGTACGCGGTGCTGCACGAGCGCGACGTCACCGCCGCGCTGCGCGTCGCCGCCACCCCCGCCGAGGCGGAGCGCCTCGGCAACGAGCTCGCCTGGGCCCGCGACGACCGCGAACGGGCCGTCGCGCGCTGCGCGGAGCTCCAGGCGCGCCTCGACGCGGTCCGCTCCCGCCCCGTCGTGCCCGAGGAGTGGTTCCGCCCGCAGGCGGCCCCGGCCCCCCGCGTGCCGGCGCCCCGCGCCCCGGCCGCGCCCCCGCTCCCGGACGAGGGCGCTCCGGCGGCCGCAGCCGGCGGCGGTGACGACGACACCGCCCAGCCCGGGACGGCCCACCGGCCCTTCGCCCGCGGACGCAGGCAACGCCCCCGCGGCGGAGCGCGGTACGGCGGCGCCCGCTTCGCCGGCGCACCCGAGGCCGAGGCGGCCGCACCCCCCGTCGCGCCGCCCGTCGTCGCGGCGCCGGAGGGCGGTGCCGCCCCAGGTCCCCGCGGAGCGCGCTTCGCCGGCGCGGCGGGCCGCGACGCGCCCGGCACCCGTGAGGCCGGGCAGGCGCGCGCCGACGTCCGTGAGGCGCACGCCCGCAGGGAGGCCGCGCGGATGGCCGCGGCACGCATGGCGGAGCTGCGCCGCACCGGCCGCACCGGCGAGGCGTACGTGCTGATGAGCGAGGCCGTGGCGGGCCCGCCCGAGGACGTCCCCGAGCTCGCGGCCGCGCTGGAGCGGTCGGGACTGGCCGCGGACGTGGCCACCCTGCTGTGGGAGCTGGCCGCACAGCCCCCGCACCGTCTGGCGGCCGCCGCGGCGGCCCTGGACTCCGCCGGCCGCGGCGACGACCGGCGGACCCTGCTGCACCAGGCGGCCGCCAGGCCGGCCGCCGAGGTCGCCGCGACCGCCGGGGCGCTCCTCGACGCCGGCCACCGGGACGCGGCGCTGAGCCTGCTGGCCCCCCTCGTCCGCGCCCGCAGCCCGGAGGCGGCCGCCGGCATCGCCCGCGAGGGCGCCGGGCTCGTCGGCCCGCTCCTGGACGCGGCGGGGCTGGTGTCGGTCTCCAAACGCCGCGACGTGGCCGCCGCACTGCGCCGAGCGGGTCTGCCCGACCGCGAAATCTGATCGGCTTCGTTGAGTAACGGCGCCGGTATTGCCACAGTGGGCTGTGGGCTCTTACGTTCGTCCCAGCGCCGGATCTACGTGCGTAGACCAGCCCGCCGTTCCGGCGTGACCTCGCGTCAAAGGAGCTGTCATGCCCAATGTCGTACGCGCCGCGCTCGTCCAGGCGACGTGGACCGGTGACACCGAGTCGATGATCGCGAAGCACGAGGAGCACGCCCGCGAGGCGGCCGCGCGGGGCGCCCAGGTGATCGGCTTCCAGGAGGTGTTCAACTCCCCGTACTTCTGCCAGGTGCAGGAGGCCGAGAACTACCGGTGGGCCGAGCGGGTGCCGGACGGCCCGACCGTGCAGCGCATGCAGACCCTCGCCCGGGAGACGGGCATGGTGACGGTGGTGCCGGTCTACGAGATCGAGCAGGACGGTTTCTACTACAACACCGCCGCCGTGATCGACGCCGACGGCAGCTACCTCGGCAAGTACCGCAAGCACCACATCCCGCAGGTCAAGGGCTTCTGGGAGAAGTACTACTTCAAGCCCGGCAACCTGGGCTGGCCGGTGTTCGACACGGCCGTCGGCAAGGTCGGCGTCTACATCTGCTACGACCGCCACTTCCCCGAGGGCTGGCGGGCGCTCGGCCTCGCCGGCGCGCAGCTGGTCTACAACCCCTCGGCGACCCACCGCGGGCTCTCCTCCTACCTGTGGCAGCTGGAGCAGCCGGCCGCGGCGGTCGCCAACGAGTACTTCGTCGCCGCCATCAACCGGGTCGGCCAGGAACCGGTCTACGGCGACAACGACTTCTACGGCACGTCCTACTTCGTCGACCCGCGCGGCCAGTTCGTGGGCGACGTCGCCTCCGACAAGGAGGAACAGCTGATCGTGCGTGACCTGGACTTCGACCTGATCCCCGCGGTGCGCCAGCAGTGGGCCTTCTACCGGGACCGCCGCCCTGACGCCTACGGCACCCTGACGGAGGCGTGAACACGTCCATGACCATCACCGAGAACCCGCACGCCGCGCTCCACTCCCGCCACCGCGCCGTGATGCCGCAGTGGCTGGCGACGTACTACCGGGAGCCCATCGAGATCACCCACGGTGAGGGCCGCCACGTCTGGGACGCCGAGGGCCGGCAGTACCTCGACTTCTTCGGCGGCATCCTCACCACCATGACCGCCCACGCCCTGCCGGAGGTCACCGCCGCGATCCGCGAGCAGGCCGGGAGGATCCTGCACTCCTCCACGCTCTACCTGAGCTCCCAGGCCGTCGACCTCGCCGAGCGCATCGCCCGGCTGTCGGGCATCCCGGACGCCCGGGTCTTCTTCACCACCTCCGGCACCGAGGCGAACGACACCGCGCTGCTGCTCGCCACCACGTACCGGAAGTCCAACCAGATCCTGGCGCTGCGCAACAGCTACCACGGGCGTTCCTTCTCCGCGATCGGCATCACGGGCAACACCTCCTGGTCGCCGACGAGCCTGTCACCGCTCCAGACGCTGTACGTGCACGGCGGCGTCCGCCACCGCGGCCCGTACGCGCACCTGTCCGACGCCGAGTTCACGGCCGCGTGCGTGGCGGACCTGGAGGACATCCTCGGCCAGGCCAACGGCCAGGTCGCCGCCCTGATCGCCGAACCGGTCCAGGGCGTCGGGGGCTTCACCTCGGGTCCCGACGGGCTGCTGGCCGCCTTCAAGCAGGTCCTCGACCGGCACGGCATCCTGTGGATCACCGACGAGGTGCAGACCGGCTGGGGCCGGACCGGTGAGCACTTCTGGGGCTGGCAGGCGCACGAGGGCTCCGGCCCGCCGGACATCCTGACCTTCGCCAAGGGCGTCGGGAACGGGCTGTCGATGGGCGGCGTCGTCGCCCGCGCCGAGGTGATGAACTGCCTCACTGCCAACTCCATCTCCACCTTCGGCGGCAGCCCCATCACCACGGCGGGCGCGCTGGCCAACCTCCAGTACCTCCTCGACCACGACCTGCAGGGCAACGCCCGGCGCGTGGGCGGTCTGCTCAGGTCGCGGCTGGAGGCCATCTCGGCCGGGCTCCCGGTGGTGCGCGAGGTGCGCGGCCGCGGGCTGATGCTCGGCCTCGAACTGGCCTCACCAGCCGCGGCGGGCGTGGTCCTCGAAGCGGCGCGTGAGGGCGGTCTGCTGATCGGCAAGGGCGGCAGGGCCGGCGACGCGCTGCGCATCGCCCCGCCGCTCTCCCTGACCGTCGCCGAGGCGGAGGAGGGCGCCTCGATCCTGGAGGCGGCGCTCAAGCAGGCGCAGAGCGAGCTGGGCGACGGCCCGGCCTGACGGTACGTGACAGGGCCGGGGCCACGGGCCCCGGCCCGCGCCGTCGCGGTCAGAGCTCCAGGTCGACGACGAGCGGCCGGTGGTCGGAGACCGGCACGGCGGGCGCCCCCGCGGAGCGCACGGCGGCCCGCCCGAGGCCCGCCGCCAGTACGTGGTCGAACTGCACGACGGGACGGTGCGAGGGGTAGGTGCGCGTACGGGCGAGCGCCCGCCAGGCCCCGCCCAGCGCCAGCGGCGGCACCGGGCCCACCAGGTTGAGGTCGCCCAGGAGCAGGTGGGGCCGGGGCAGGCCGGCGATCCAGCGGCGGACCGCCACCAACTGGCCCACGTTCCAGCCGGGGACGAACGACAGGTGCACCGCGACCACCGTGAACGGCCCGCGCGCGCCTTCCAGGACGGCGGCCAGGGCGCAGCGCGGCTGGTCGGCCGTCATCCGGAGCCCGGCGAGTCCGGGCACCCGCAGGGGCATCCCCACGGGCGAGGGGGGCAGCCGCCGGGCCCGCCACTCCCGTACGGGAAGCCGGGTGGCCAGGGCGATCCCGTGCGACGGCGGGCCGTCGCCGTCGGCCGCGTCCCGCGGTCCGTGGACGCGCATCCCGGGTTCGGCCGGATCACGCACCCATCCCGTGCCCGGCACCCGACCGGCCGTGCACCGCCGACGCGTAGCGCCAGTCCCGGGCGCCCGACGCCGCGGCGGCGGTCGCGGCCTGGTCCACCCGGCCGGACCGTTCCTGGAAGCGGTCCAGCTCCTGCAGCGCGAGGACGTCGGCGTCCAGGGACGCGACGGCCCGCGCGAGGGGTTCCCCTGCGGCCTCAGCGCCGGGAAAGGGGGCCGGGCTGCCGTCACTGATCGGCAGGCCGTGCAGCACGTTGAACGTCGCGAACCTCATGGGCCCGCCGCCCGCGGTCCGGTGGCGGCGGGGGAGGGCGCCGGGGTGCCGTCCGACCGCCGTGGACGGCCCGGTCTGCGGAAGTGGGCATACGGCGGGTACGCCTTGAAGGCGACGTCGAGTTCGGGCCCGCGCCCCCGGTCGCCGGACTCCAGCAGCGGTGTGAGCCCTTCGACCAGGGCCATGTGCCCGTTCGCCACGCCTTTCTGACGCGGCCCCTGGCCGGCCGCCCGCGCCAGTGCCATGGCGGCGAAGGAGAAAGCGCCGCGGCTGCCCACCAGGAACAGCGTCCGCGCGTGGCCGACCGGCCGCAGCCGGTCGCGGGAGCCCATGTGGCCGTACCGCTGCCACCAGGCGTCGGCGTCGCGCGCCGTGCGCGCCTCGTCCGTGCGGACGCTCAGGGGCACTCCGCCGGTCAGCCGGCGGCGCAGCCCCGGCCACTCGCTCACCCGCAGGCCCAGTGAGTGGTGGACGAGGACGAGGTCCACGCGGCCGCCGGCCGTATCCAGGTACGCCTCCTCGTCCAGAGGGACGCCGCCGCGCAACGGCACGTGGACGACGGTGCGCCGCGAGCACGCCGCGAAGGAGAACAGCCCGGCCAGCGCCGAGAGCCCCGCATGGTCGCCGACCAGGAAGCCGTACCCGGCCGGGTCGGTGAGGGCCGTGTGGCGCGGGGGATGCCAGGGCTGCACGATCCGGTGCTCCACCGGGCCGGTGCGCGGACGGAAGTGACGCAGCCTCAGCCGCATGCGGAATCCTCCATGCGCCCATCGTCGTCGTGCCACCGCGGCCGGGGCAACGCGATTCCACACCTCGTCACCTGCAGACCCGAACGCCCGGTTCATGGCATATTGTGAGCGTTCGCCGTACGGGGGTGCAGAGTCGCAGCGATCGCCCCCGTCGATGGAGAGCAGCGGTATTGCCACCGTGGGTGACCGGTCGTACGTTTCCACCATGGCGGGGTCTACGTGCGTAGAGCCGTTCCGACATGGCATCGAGGTTTCCGGGGACCCCGCCCTCAGCCATTGGAAGGAGTGGGAGCATGAGCCGCATCGTCATCCGGGGCGGACTGGTCGTCACCGCCGCGGAGGAGGTCCACGCCGACGTCCTCGTCGAGGGGGGCAGGGTCGCCGCCCTCGCGTCGCACGACTCCGACCCGGCACGGGGCTGGACCGAATCCGCCGACCGCGTCATCGACGCGACCGGGAAGTACGTCATCCCGGGCGGTGTCGACGCGCACACCCACATGGAACTGCCCTTCGGCGGCACCCACGCCTCGGACACCTTCGAGACCGGCACCCGGGCCGCCGCCTGGGGCGGCACGACGACGATCGTGGACTTCGCCGTGCAGTCGGTCGGCGAGTCGCTGCGCGCCGGACTCGACACCTGGCACGCCAAGGCCGACGCCCAGTGCGCGATCGACTACGGCTTCCACATGATCCTCTCCGACGTCAACGAGGACACCCTCAAGGAGATGGACATCCTCGTCGAGGAGGGCGTCACCTCCTTCAAGCTGTTCATGGCCTACCCCGGCGTCTTCTACAGCGACGACGGCAAGATCCTGCGGGCCATGCAGCGCGGCGCCGACAACGGCGGCCTGGTCATGATGCACGCCGAGAACGGCATCGCCATCGACGTCCTGGTCGAGCAGGCGCTGGCCGCGGGCAGGACCGACCCCCGCTACCACGGCGAGGTACGGCACGCCCTCCTCGAGGCCGAGGCCACCCACCGCGCCATCCGGCTCGCCCAGGTCGCGGGCTCCCCGCTCTACGTCGTCCACGTCTCCGCGCAGCAAGCCGTCGAACAGATCGCCCTCGCCAGGGACGAGGGGCTGAACGTGTTCGGGGAGACCTGCCCGCAGTATCTGTTCCTGTCCACGGACAACCTGGCCGAGCCGGACTTCGAGGGCGCCAAGTACGTCTGCTCGACGCCGTTGCGCCCGAAGGAGCACCAGGCGGTGCTCTGGCGGGCCCTGCGGACCAACGACCTGCAGGTGGTGTCGACGGACCACTGCCCGTTCTGCTTCGTGGGGCAGAAGGAGCTGGGCCGGGGTGACTTCTCGAAGATCCCCAACGGTCTGCCGGGGGTGGAGAACCGCATGGACCTGCTGCACCAGGCGGTGGTGGACGGGCACATCAGCCGCCGCCGGTGGATCGAGATCGCCTGCGCGACCCCGGCGCGGATGTTCGGGCTGTACCCGCGCAAGGGCACCATCGCGCCGGGCGCGGACGCCGACATCGTCATCTACGACCCGGACGCGGAGCAGGTCGTGTCCGCCGCCACCCACCACATGAACGTCGACTACTCGGCCTACGAGGGCAAGCGGATCACCGGCCGGGTCGAGACCGTCCTGTCCCGCGGTGAGCCCGTCATCGACGGCCGGGAGTACGTCGGAAGGGCGGGCCACGGCCAGTACACCCCGCGCGGAACCTGTCAGTACCTCATCTGAGAAAGGCGCGTGGACCCATGGACTTCGGTCTCGTCCTGCAGACGGACCCGCCCGCCGCGGGGGTCGTGGAGCTGATGCGGCGCGCCGAGCGCAACGGTTTCACCCACGGCTGGACCTTCGACTCCACGGTGCTGTGGCAGGAGCCGTTCGTCATCTACAGCCAGATCCTGGCGCGGACGGAGCGGATGGTCGTCGGCTCCATGGTCACCAATCCGGGCACCCGTACCTGGGAGGTGACCGCCTCGACCTTCGCCACGCTGAACGAGATGTTCGGCAACCGGACGATCTGCGGCATCGGCCGGGGGGACTCGGCGATGCGGGTTGCGGGTCGCAAGCCCAACACGCTCGCCCGCATCGAGGAGGCGATGCACGTCATCCGCGAGCTCGCCGAGGGCCGCGAGGCCGACCTCGGCGGCACGGTCGTCCGGATCCCCTGGATCAAGGAGGGGGCGAGGCTGCCGGTGTGGATGGCGGCGTACGGGCCGAAGGCGCTGGCGATCGCCGGGGCGAAGGCGGACGGGTTCATCCTGCAACTCGCCGACGTCTATCTGACGGAGTGGATGGTCAAGTCGGTCCGGGACGCCGCAGTCGCGGCCGGCCGTGACCCGGCCGAGGTGAAGGTGTGCGTGGCGGCCCCCGCGTACGTCACCGAGGACGACTCCCCGCAGGCGCTGGCCCACGCCCGCGAGCAGTGCCGGTGGTTCGGCGGCATGGTCGGCAACCACGTCGCCGACCTCGTGTCCAGGTACGGGGAGCACTCCGACTCCGTGCCCGACGCACTCACCGACTACATCAAGGCCCGCCAGGGCTACGACTACTCCCACCACGGCCGTTCGGGGAACCCCGACACCGCGTTCGTCCCCGACGAGATCGTCGACCGCTTCTGCCTCATCGGCACCCCCGAGCGCCACGTCGAGAAGCTGCGCGCCCTGCGGGCACTCGGCGTCGACCAGTTCGCGGTCTACGACATGCACGACGCCAAGGAGTCCACCATCGACGCCTACGGCTCCGCCGTGATCCCCGTACTCCGCGGCTGAGGGGGAGCACCGCGCCCATGCCGGCCCCCACGCCGCCCGCCCAGATCACGCACCCCGACGGCCGCGTCGAGCTCCGCCTCGACGCGGCCGTCCCGCACGGCCCGTACGCCAACCAGGACCTGCTGCCGATCCCCATCGCCAAACGGCACTGGACCACCTACAACTTCACCGCGCTGTGGGTCGGGATGGCGCACAACATCCCGTCCTGGACCCTCGCATCCGGGCTGGTCGCCCTCGGCATGGACTGGAAGCAGGCGGTGTTCACCATCGCCCTAGCCAACGTCATCGTGCTGGTGCCGATGCTGCTCACCGGTCACGCCGGCCCCAAGTACGGCATCCCCTTCCCGGTGCTGGCGCGTTCCTCGTTCGGGGTGCGCGGCGCGAACCTCCCGGCGCTGCTGCGCGCCGCCGTGGCCTGCGCCTGGTTCGGCATCCAGACCTGGATCGGCGGCCAGGGCATTTTCGTCCTGCTGGGCAAGATCTGGGGCGGCTGGGCGGGCGCCGCGCACGTGGCGGGCTACCCGTGGACGCTGTGGGTCTGCTTCCTCGCCTTCTGGGCGCTGGAACTGGCGATCATCTACCGGGGCATGGAGACGCTCCGCAGGTTCGAGAACTGGGCCGCGCCCTTCGTCCTCGTCGGCGCCGTCGTCCTGCTGGTCTGGATCACGAACAAGGCGGGCGGCCTCGGCCACCTGCTGGACCAGCCCTCGGAACTGGGCTGGGGCGGGGACTTCTGGAAGGTCTTCTTCCCCGCCCTCATGGGCATGATCGGCTTCTGGTCGACGCTCTCCCTCAACATCCCCGACTTCACCCGCTTCGGGGCCGGGCAGCGCGCCCAGGTCTGGGGCCAGACACTCGGCCTGCCGACCACGATGACCCTCTTCGCCGTCCTGTCGGTGCTCGTCACCTCCGGCTCCCAGGCGGTCTACGGCGAGGCCATCTGGGACCCGGTGGAGCTGGCCGGCAAGACCGACAACGTCCTCGGGCTGCTCTACGCCCTGGTCACGGTGCTGGTGGCCACCCTCAGTGTCAACATCGCGGCCAACGTGGTCTCCCCGGCGTACGACCTGTCCAACCTCGCGCCACGGCACGTCGACTTCCGCACCGGCGCGCTGATCACCGGCGTCGTCGGGGTGCTGATCTTCCCCTGGAAACTGACCTCCACCCCCGAGCTGTACATCTTCACCTGGCTGGGCGTGGTCGGCGGCGTCCTCGGCACGGTGGCCGGCGTCCTCATCGCCGACTACTGGGTCGTGCGGCGCACGCACTTGGCGCTGGCGGAGCTGTACGAGGCGGGTGCCGGGCGCTACTGGTACCGCGGTGGCTGGAACTGGCGGGCGGTGCTCGCCCTCTTCGTGGGCGGCCTGCTGGCGGTCGGCGGCTCGTACTCCACCGTCGACGCCGAGGGCCGCAAGCAGGGTCCCTTCCCCGTCGACGGACTGATCCCGCTGCTGAAGCCGCTCGCGGACTACGGCTGGGCGGTGGGTTTGGTCACCTCGTTCGTGCTGTACACCGCCCTGATGCGGAAGGCGGGACCCGCCGCGCGGACGGCGTGAACCCGCCAAAGCCACGGCGGGTGCGCGGTGCCGCGGCCGATCTGGTCTGATGGAGGAGTGATCGATGACGCACTCTTCAAGGCGGTCGAGGACACGGTGCGCGCGGCCGCCGAGGCGGAGGTCGTGCCGCGCTGGCGACAGCTGAGCGCCGCCGACATCAGCCACAAGACCGGACCGGGGGACCTGGTCACCGTCGCCGACCGCGAGGCGGAACTGCGGCTCGCGCAGGAGCTGCCGGCGCTGCTGCCCGGCTCCGTCGTGGTGGGGGAGGAGGCCGTGCACGCGGACCCGGGCATCCTGCGCCGCATCGGCGGCGACGACCCGGTGTGGATCGTCGACCCCGTGGACGGCACGGCCAACTTCGTCGCCGGCAGGCCCGAGTTCGCCACGCTCGTCGCCCTCGCCCGCGGCGGCGAGGTCCACGCCTCATGGACGTACGTGCCGCGCCTGGCCCTGATGGCCACCGCCCGCCGCGGCGGGGGCGCCCGGCTCAACGGCGAGCCGATCCGCACCGCCCCCGACTCCGGCGGGGCCGCGCTCAAGGTCGCCACCTCGCAGTTCGCCTTCCTCGACGAACAGGAGCGGCGCCGGTTCGAGGGGCTCGGCACCGACGGCGTCGAGGCCCGCCAGTGCACCTGCGCCGGGCTGGACTATCTGGAGGTCGCCCGGGGCGCCATCGACGCCGTCGCCTTCACCTGGGAATCGCCCTGGGACCACGCGGCGGGCGTGCTGCTCGTGGCCGAGGCCGGCGGCGCCAGCGTCACCGCCGGGGGCGTGCCCTTCCGGATCGGCGGCGGCAACGCCTTCCCCTTCTCCGTGGCGCGCGACGAGGCGACCGCGCGACGGGTCGTCGACCTCATGGCGGGTGACCGATGAGCAGGGCACACGTCACGGACGTCATCGTCGTCGGCGGCGGCCCCAACGGCCTGACCGCCGCGGTCGAACTCGCCCGCGCCGGGCACTCCGTGGAGCTCTTCGAGGCCGCCGACCACGTCGGCGGCGGCGCCCGCACCGAGGAACTGACCCTGCCGGGCTTCCGCCACGACCCCTGCTCCGCGGTGCACCCGTTCGGCGCCGGCTCGCCCGCGTTCAACGCGATGCCGCTCGCCGAGCACGGACTGCAGTGGCTCCACCCCGAGCTGCCGCTCGCGCACCCCTTCGACGACGGCACCGCCGCGGTACTGGACCGCACCGTCGGCGCGACCGCCGCCTCGCTCGGACCGCGCGACGCGGGCACCTACCGCCGGCTCCTGGCCCCGTACGTCGGCCGCTGGCCGACCCTCGCCCACGACTTCCTGCGCCCCCAGTGGCGGGGACTGCCGCGCGACCCGCTGCGCTTCGCGGGCTTCGGGCTGACCGGGCTGCCGCCGGTGGCCGTGCTCGCCCGGCTGTTCCGCGGCGAGAAGGCGCGCGGGCTGCTGGCCGGTCTCGCCGCCCACGCCATCGCGCCGCTGACGAGCCCGCTCACCGGCGCGACGGCGCTGCTGTTCGCCGTCTCCGGCCACGAGGTCGGCTGGCCGGTCCCGCGCGGCGGCTCCCAGTCGATCGCCGACGCCCTCGCCTCCTACCTGCGGCTGCTCGGCGGCACCATCCACACCGGCGTCATGGTCCGCAAGCTCGACGAGCTGCCGCCGGCCCGCGCGTACGTCTTCGACACCTCGCCGACCGCGCTGGCGCGCATCGCCGGGCTCGGCGACGCGTACCGGAACTACCGCTACGGCCCCGCGGTCTGGAAGATCGACTACGCCCTGGACGGCCCCGTGCCCTGGACCGCCGCCGAGGCCCAGCGGGCCGGCACCGTGCACATCGGGCCGACCTTCGGCGAGATCGGCGACGCCCTGAACCGGGCGGTGCGCGGCCGCCCGCCGCAGACCCCGTTCCTCATCGGCGCCCAGCCCACGGTCGTCGACCCGGGGCGCGCCCCCGAGGGCAAGCACGTCTTCTGGGTGTACGGACACGTGCCCAACGGCTGGCGCGGCGACGCCACCGAGGCCGTCGAGCGGCAGATCGAGCGCTTCGCCCCCGGCTTCCGGGACCTCGTCCTCGCCCGGGCGGTCAGCGGCCCGGCCGAACTCGCCGCCCGCAACGAGAACTACGTCGGCGGGGACATCGGCAGCGGTGCCTTCGCCGGCCTGCAGATGGCCTTCCGCCCCAAGGTGAGGTGGAACCCGTACGCCACCTCGCGCCCCGGGGTCTTCCTCTGCTCCTCCGCCAGCCCGCCCGGCCCCGGCGTCCACGGCATGTCGGGCCACCACGCGGCCCGCGCCGTCCGCCGCCACCTGGAGGGGGCCGCCCGCCGGTAGCCGCTGCCCCGCCGGCGGCGGCTGCCCCGTCGGCCGTGGTCGGCGGGGCAGCGACTAGCATCGACGGCATGGAGCAGCGCGTATTGGGCAGGACGGGCCGCAAGGTGTCCGTCGTGGGTCTCGGCACCTGGCAGCTGGGCGCCGACTGGGGCGAGGTCCGTGAGGAGGACGCACTCGCCGTCCTCGACGCGGCCGTGGCGGAGGGCGTGACCCTCTTCGACACGGCGGACGTCTACGGCGACGGACGCAGCGAGCAGCTGATCGGCCGCTACCTGCGGGAGCGCCCGGACGCCGGGATCTTCGTCGCGACGAAGATGGGCCGCCGGGTCGCCCAGGTCCCCGAGAACTACGTCCTGGACAACTTCCGCGCCTGGAACGACCGTTCCAGGGCCAACCTGGGCGTCGACACCCTCGACCTCGTGCAGCTGCACTGCCCGCCGACCGCCGTCTACTCCTCGGACGCCGTCTTCGACGCCCTCGACACCCTCGTCGAGGAGCAGCGCATCGCGGCCTACGCCGTCAGCGTCGAGACCTGCGAGGAGGCGCTGACCGCGATCGCCCGCCCGGGCGTCGCCAGCGTGCAGATCATCCTCAACGCCTTGCGGCTCAAGCCCCTGGAGCAGGTCCTGCCGGCCGCCGCCGAGGCCGGCGTGGGCATCATCGCCCGCGTCCCCCTCGCCTCCGGCCTGCTGTCCGGCCGCTACACCAAGGACACGGTCTTCCCGGCCGACGACCACCGCACCTACAACCGGCACGGCGAGGCCTTCGACCAGGGCGAGACCTTCTCCGGCGTCGACTACACGACCGGCCTGGAGGCCGCCGCCGAGTTCGCCGCCCTCGCGCCGGAGGGTGCGACCCCGGCCCAGACGGCGCTGCGCTGGATCATCCAGCAGCCCGGCGTCACCACGGTGATCCCCGGCGCCCGCTCCGTCGAGCAGGCCCACGCCAACGCAGAGGCCGCAGCCCTGCCGCCGCTGCCGCAGAGCACGCTGGACGCCGTCCGGGACCTGTACGACCGGAGCATCCGCGCCCAGGTCCACCACCGCTGGTAGTCGAGGCGCAGGACCTGCCGTGAGCCGTGCCCCCGGGCGATGCCGTCCGGGGGCACCTGCGTCAGCCGGTCGCGGCCTGCCGGGCGATCCTGTCCAGCAGCGCGGGCAGTGAGCTCCCGATCGGCTCGCGCACCAGCTCGTCCGCGATCTCGTCGTACGGCGTCGGCTCGGCGTTGACGATCACCAGCCGCGCGCCGTGCTCCGCCGCCATCCCGGCGAGCGACGCGGCCGGCTGCACCTGCAGGCTGGTGCCGACCGCGACGAGGACCGTGCACCCCTTGGCGATGGCCATCGCGTTGCCCAGGACCACCGGATCCAGCCGCTGCCCGAACATCACGGTCGCCGACTTCAGGATCCCGCCGCACTTCCCGCACGCCGGGTCCGGCTCACCGGCCCGGACCCGCGCCAGCGCCTCGTCCATGGGCGCACGGTCGTGGCACCGCGTGCACACCACGGCACGGGCCGTGCCGTGCAGCTCCAGCACCTTGCGCTCGGGCAGCCCCGCCATCTGGTGCAGACCGTCGACGTTCTGCGTGATCACGCGGACCGGCACACCCGACCGCTCCAGCCGGACGATCGCCTCGTGCGCGGCGTTGGGCCGCGCCTCCAGCGCCGGGCCGTCCATGCGCATCCGCCACGACCTGCGGCGCACGTCGGGATCGGCCATGTAGTGCTCGTACGTCACGAGCTTCTCGGCCTCCGGATCGCGCCGCCACAGCCCGTTCGGACCGCGGTAGTCCGGGATGCCGGAATCGGTGGAGATACCTGCGCCACTGAGAATGGCTACGAGAGGCCTGGCCATGGGCCGAGGGTAGGACGCCTGCAGGCCTCGGAGCGAACGGATATCGCGCCGCGCGTCACGCGCCGCCCGTTCCCACCGGCCTTCGCCGCACGTGCGGCCACCTGCGATTTTGTCTCGATTAACAGCCGTCGAGAACAGTCTCGTAGCACTGGACCTAGCAGGGAAAGGCGACCATGAAGCAGTCAGCAGAGGTCTCGCGAGCTCCCCGATCCTTGAGTGTTCACCGGGGGGACTCTCTCGAGTTCGTCGAGTCGCACCCGAGTGAGCCGGGCAAGGGCGTCCGTGTGGCGCAATTCCTCGGCCCGGACGATGGCGCCAGTCATCTGTCGATCGCGATCGTCGAACTCGAGCCGGGTGGCCACGTCGTCGGACACCGGCACCCGTTCGAGGAGTCGTACTTCGTCCTGGAGGGCAACCCGCTGCTCGCGGTCGCCGACCACCACTACGCCCTGCGTCCACAGGACTTCGGCCTCGTGCCCTATGCCGTCGGCCACGCGTGGAGCAACCCGACCGATCAGCGGGTGCGCATGCTGCGCGTGCACGCTCCCCAGCCGCGCCCCATCGACGGCAGGGGGACGTGGGGGGTGTTCGAGGCGCCCGAGACGCACGTGCCGACACAGGGCGTGCCCGTCGACGAACTCGACCCGGCCAAGCCGTACGCCGGTCACTTCGACCAGGCGGACATGGCGCCGCCCGGGTCCATCTCCATGCCGGGTTACCACGGCGCGAACGTGCAGAACGTCCAGATCCGCATGATGGTGGACGATCTCCTCGGGGCGCGTCACCATGCGATGTTCATCGTCCAGTTCACGCCCGGCGTCGTGGACAACGCTCCTCTCAAGACCGCGAAGGAGCACTTCCACCCGTTCGAGGAGATCTACTACCTGATCTCCGGCCAGGCTCGATCCTTCTGCGACGGCGAGCAGGACCTGGCCGGGGCCGGCGATCTCGTTTTTGCGCCCGTCGGCGCGTCGCACGGCTTCGCCGCGCTGGGCACGGAGCCCCTGTGCTGGATCGAGGTGCAGTCGCCGATGCCGCCGGCGAGCGGCGGATTCACCTTCCACAACGACTGGTCGCAGCAGACCAACATCGGGTGACCGTCGCCGCCGCGCGCGAGACGGGTCCGTGGGGAGGGCGTCGCCGGTTCCGCGCCCTCCCCCGGGGACGCGGCGGGCAGCCTTCCGCACGGCCATGCCGCGATCGTCCGCAGCCGGGCCGGCCGGCGGGCGTCGGGTTGCCGCCCGGGGTTCCGCCTCGGGGTCAGCCCAGTGCCGTCCGGACCTGCGCGACCAGCGCCGACGCGTCCTCCACCGCCGCCACCGGGTCGCCGAGTCCGGCCAGCACCGCCTCGGCGCGGGCCTGGAAGCCGGGTGGGGTGTCCGGGAGGGCGCCCGCGGCGGCGAGGGCCCCCTTCTCGTTGAGGCACCACACGCGGTGGTGGGCGTGGAGCGACTGCGTCAGCACCCCGACCGCCCGCGACAGGCACAGCGCGGCGTGCAGGACGTCCCCGGCACCCGCGGACTTGCGGGCGTTCACCACGAGGAAGTCCGCCTCCCAGGACGCCCCGACGAGCGCCTCGCGCAGCGGCTCCGGGTAGACCAGCGTGCGCTCGCGCAGCGCGGTCAGCTCGCCCGCCGGATCGGCCAGGACACGGCCGAGGGCGACCTCGCCGGCGTACACCGGGGACCAGAAGCCCAGCGGATGGCCGGCCTGGACGCCCACCTCGTAGCGGCCGGCGCGGCAGTCGTCCCACACCCGCCGCACACGGTCCAGGTCCCGCAGGATCCAGTCGACCCGCAGGCCGTCGACGCGCAGCCACGCCCCGCCGTTCACCCAGGGCCCCCAGCCGCCGGGGCCGGCGATCTCCACCGGCCCGCCCGTCGCCTCGGCGGCGAGCGCGGCGAGCGCCTCCAGGTCCGGTTCCCCGCGGTAGTACACGCCGAGGTCCCAGTCGGAGTCGGGGCGGTGCGTGCCGCGCGCGCGGCTGCCGCCGAGCATCACCCCGACCACACCGGGGACCCGGGCGAGAGCCCGCGCCGTGGAGGAGACAGGGGGTACGTGTTCGGGCTCGTGGGGCACCGTGCGAGTGTAGGAGCACCCCCGGCGCGAGGAGTACGGAATTGTTCACGACCCGGCCCACCCTCCAGGGCACCTTCGGCATGGCCTCCTCCACGCACTGGCTCGCCTCGCAGTCGGCGATGGCCGTGCTGGAGAGCGGCGGCAACGCCTACGACGCGGCGGTGGCCGCCGGGTTCGTCCTGCACGTGGTCGAGCCGCACCTCAACGGACCCGCGGGCGAGGTGCCGATCATCGTCGCGCCCGCCGGCGGTCCCGTGCGCGTGCTCTGCGGCCAGGGCCCCGCCCCGGCCGGGGCGAGCGTCGACCACTACCGTGCGCTGGGCCTGGAGTTCGTCCCCGGCACCGGTCCGCTCGCGGCCGCCGTGCCCGGTGCCTTCGACGCGTGGATGGTGCTGCTGCGCGACCACGGCACCAAGCCGCTCGCGGACGTGCTCTCCTACGCCATCGGCTACGCCGAGCAGGGCCACCCCGCGGTGGAGGCGGTCGGCGCCACGGTCGGCTCCGTGCAGGCGCTGTTCGAGGCGGAATGGACCACCTCGGCTGAGGTGTACCTGGCCGGTGGGCGTCCGCCCCGTCCGGGCGCCCTGCTGCGCAACCCCGACCTCGCCGCCACCTGGCGGCGGCTGCTGCGGGAGGCGGAGGCCGCCGGCAGCCGCAGGGAGGTACAGATCGAGGCGGCCCGCAGGGTGTGGCGCGAGGGCTTCATCGGGGAGGCGCTGACCGCCTTCGCCGCCTGTCCCGCGATGGACACCACCGGCGAGCGCCACGCCTCCACCCTGACCGGGGACGACCTCGTCGCGTACGAGGCCCGCCACGAGGACCCGGTGACCTTCGACTGGAACGGCTGGACGGTCTGCAAGGCGGGAGCCTGGAGCCAGGGCCCGGCCTTCCTGCAGCAGCTCGCCCTGCTGCCGCCGGACCCCGCCGACCTGGAGTACGGCACCGCCGACTACGTGCACACCCTGGTCGAGGGCACCAAGCTCGCGATGGCCGACCGCGAGGCCTGGTACGGCGACGCCGAGGACGACGTCCCCCTCGCCGAACTGCTCTCGCCCGCCTACAACGACGCGCGGCGCACCCTGGTCGACCGGGCCAAGGCCTCCCACGAGCTGCGGCCCGGCAGCCCGGGTGGCCGCACACCGCGGCTGCCGCGCTTCCCGCTCCACGACCCGGCGGCGGCACCGGACTTCGACGCCATGGGCGTCGGGGAGCCGACCGTCGCCCACAACGGGGCGACCCGCGGCGACACCTGCCACCTCGACGTCGTCGACCGCTGGGGCAACATGGTCGCCGCCACCCCCAGCGGCGGGTGGCTGCAGTCCAACCCGGTGGTCCCCGGGCTCGGCTTCCCGCTCGGCACCCGCCTGCAGATGACCTGGCTGGAGCCCGGGCTGCCGAACTCCCTCACTCCGGGCCGCCGTCCGCGCACCACGCTCACCCCCTCGCTCGCGCTGCGCGACGGCGTGCCGGTGATGGCCTTCGGCACGCCGGGCGGAGACCAGCAGGACCAGTGGTCGCTGCACTTCTTCCTGGGCGTCGCCCTGCGCGCTCCCGTCCGGGGCGGCCTCGACCTCCAGGGCGCCATCGACGCGCCCAACTGGCACAACGACAGCTTCCCGAGCTCCTTCCACCCGCGGGAGATGCGGCCGGGCAGCCTCACCGTGGAGAGCCGCTTCGAGGAGTCCGTCATCGCCGGGCTGCGCGGCCGCGGCCACGACGTCACCGTCTCCGCCCCCTGGTCCGAGGGCCGTCTGTGCGCCGTGGCCCGCGACCCGGAGACCGGCGTGCTGTCCTCCGCCGCCAACCCCCGCGGGATGCAGGGCTACGCGGTGGGCCGCTGACCGACCGCCGGAGGACGGCCGTTGACCAGTTCGACGGGGCAGGCGCCGTCCTCCAGCGCGGCCAGAGCGGCACGGACCCGGCGGTAGAGGCCGGGGGAGAGGTACTCCTCGGCCTCCTCGGGCGTCGCCATCCGCCAGGCGGACAGCTCCTCCTCCTGCAGCACGATGGCGCCGAGCGCGGCCTCGTCGAGCACCCCGCCGTCGTACATGTACGAGGTCAGCGGCGGGCGCCCCGACGGCCCCTGCACCCAGTCGACGGTGAGCAGGACGCCCGGCTCGACGTCCAGTCCGACCTCCTCCAGGGTCTCCCGGCGTGCCGCCTCGCGGGGCGTCTCCCCGTCGGCCGACTCGATGGTGCCGCCGGGCAGCACCCACTTGCCGTCCTCGCGGTAGGTGGTCTCGGCGATCAGGATGCGGCCCCCGGCGTCACGGAAGAGCGTGCTGGCCCCGGCGAGGATCTTCGGCAGGCTGTCGATGTACGCGGAGAAATCGGTGGTGGTCACGCGCCCCGACCTACGGGGTCGCGGCCCTCGACAGCGGCGGCCACCTGCGCCGGCTCCAGGCTTCCGGGGGCGCGGCGGTCGCGTGCCGCGCGGTTCGCGAGCCGCCGCAGCGTCTCGTTGACCGGCACGGGTATCCCGTGGAGCCGCCCGAGCAGCACGATCTCGCCGTTGAGCCAGTCCGCCTCGACGCTCCCGGTGCCCCGGGTCAGGCTCTGCCAGGACGAGCCGCCGCCCCGGGCGAAGCCGTCGACCGGCCGCAGGCTCACCAGGTCCCCGCGCACCGCCGCCTGCTCCTCGGCGCCCGCGTACGGGATGCCGGCGGCGTCGAGCACCGCGGCGCCCTCGGCCTTCGCCCGTTCGAGGAGGCCGGCGGCGGTGTCGTCCCAGCCGCCGCACAGGGCCTCGACGGCGTTGCCGAGGTTCGACAGCAGCTTGGCGTACTTCCAGCGCATCACGTCGGGCACGACCGGGGCCGCGAAGGAGGACTTCTCCAGGTCCGCGGAGACGGCCCGCGCCAGGTCGTCCGTCCCGTGCGGGTAGCGGCCCAGGTGGAGGATCCCGGTCAGCGGCCCGCAGGGGGCGACCACCTCACCGGGCTCCAGGTGGGTCGAGGGCAGCCACACGCACATCCCGTACACGTCGCGGAAGCGGCGCAGCGCCATGCGTTCGTTGGCCACGCCGTTCTGGGCGCAGACCAGCGGCAGACGGTCCGCGACCGGGGCCCAGGCGTCGAGGGCGGCCTGCGTGTCCTGCGTCTTCACGGCCAGCACCAGTACGTCGTCCGCCCGGAGTGACAGCTCCTGCGGGCCGGCTGCGACCGGGACGGGCAGCTTCAGCGTCCCGTCCGGTGTCCGCAGCGTGAGCCCGCGGTCCCGCAGCGCCTCCAGGTGCGCTCCCCGCGCGACCAGGACGACCTCGTGACCGCTCTCGTACAGCCGTCCGCCGATCGTCGCGCCGACCGCGCCCGCTCCCACAACGATGTATCGCACACGCGAGACCCTACGGCACCAGGAGAACCGTGCGGCGGGCCAGTTCGCTGATCGCCGCCCCGTCGAAACCGAACACGGCGCTGCGCACCCGGTCCTCCAGCGGCTCGGTCCACTGCGGCGGGATCGCGTCCGCGCCGCAGAGCACCCCGGCGACCGAACCCGCTGTCGCGCCGCCGGAGTCGGTGTCCAGGCCGCCGCGTACGGTCAGCGTGATGGTGGCGGTGAAGTCGCCCGCGCCGTAGAGCAGTCCGGCGGTGACGAGCGCGGCGTTGGGGACGGTGTGGATCCAGTGCAGTCCGCGGGTCTCCTCGTCCAGCTCCGCCAGCGTGGCGGCCCAGTCAAGCCCCGCCTCGTGCAGCGCCATGGTCCGCCGCACCGTACGGGCCAGCCGGCAGCCCGGTGGGACGTGCTGCAGCGCCGACTCCAGCGCTGCCCGGGCGTCGGGCGCCGTGAACGCCGCCGCGATCAGCGCCGCCGCCCACATCGCGCCGTACACCCCGTTGCCCGTGTGCGACAGCACCGCGTCCCGGCGGGCGAGCGAGGCGGCCCGGCGCGGGTCGCCGGGGGAGGTCCAGCCGTGGACGTCGGCGCGGATCAGCGCCCCGATCCACTCCTGGTACGGGTTGTCGGCCGTGGCCGTCAGCGGCGGCTTCAGCCCGTTGGCGAGGTTGCGGTAGGCCGCCCGCTCGGCGGTGAAGGTCTGCAGGTAGGGAAGGCGCAGCAGCCACAGTTCGCCGACCTGCTCGGTGGTGAAGTCCGGGCCGTACGTCTCCAGCAGGTCGAGCCCGAGGATCGCGTAGTCGACGTCGTCGTCCCGCGCGCTGCCGTGGATGTTGCCGCGGGTGCACTGCGGCCACTCCGGGCGCAGTGCGAACTCGGCCGGGTCCGCCGGCGGGTCCAGCGCCGGGATGTAGTCGGTCAGCGGCAGCGCCCCGGCCCGGCGCAGGTAGCGGTCGATGCGCTCGCGTGTCCAGTGGTCGCCGCGCTCGACGGGCTTGCCGAGCATGTTGCCGGCGATCCGGCCGAGCCAGCCGCCGAGGACGCGGTCTTCGAGGGAGAGGGCGGAGAGGGCCATGCCTACGGTGTACCGCCCGAGCGCCCCGGGATAGGGTCCAAACGGCGCGACCTGCCGTAAGGGAGATCAAAGTGACGGACGCACGGCCTGTGCGGGTGCTCATAGCAGCGGACAAGTTCAAGGGTTCGCTCACCGCCGTCGAGGTGGCGGAGCGGCTCGGGGCGGGACTGCGGCGGGCCGCCCCCGGCCTCGTCGTCGAGTCCGTGCCGGTGGCCGACGGCGGGGACGGCACGGTGGACGCCGCCGTCGCCGCGGGGTTCGAACGGCGGCTGGTGGAGGTCACCGGGCCGCTCGGGGAGCCGGTCACCGCCGCGTACGCGCTGCGCGAGGGCACCGCCGTGGTGGAGATGGCCGAGGCCTCGGGACTGCGGCACCTGCCGCCGGGTGTCTTCGCGCCGCTCACGGCGACCACCCGCGGCACCGGTGAGCTGCTGCGGGCGGTGCTCGACGCGGGGGCGCGGTCCATCGTGCTCGGCGTCGGCGGCAGCGCCACCAACGACGGCGGCGCGGGCATGCTCGTCGCCCTCGGCGCCCTGCTGCTGGACGACCGGGGCGAACCGGTCGGCCCGGGTGGTGCGGCGCTCGCCGGGCTGGCCTCGGCGGACCTGTCCGGTCTCGACCCGAGGCTCGCCGCCACCGAGGTCGTCCTCGCCAGCGACGTCGACAACCCGCTGCTCGGCCCCAAGGGCGCCGCCGCCGTCTACGGCCCCCAGAAGGGCGCCACGCAGGAGGACGTCGCCACGCTGGACGCCGCGCTCGCCCGCTACGCGGAGGTGCTGGGGGCCGGTGCGGCCGCCGAGTCCCCGGGCGCGGGCGCGGCCGGCGGGGTCGGGTTCGGGGCGCTGGTGGGGCTGGGCGCCTCCTTCCGGCCCGGCGTCGAGGTGCTCCTGGACATGCTCGGCTTCGCGGAGGCCCTGGAGCGGGCCGACCTGGTCATCACCGGCGAGGGCTCGCTGGACGAGCAGACCCTGCACGGCAAGGCCCCGGCCGGTGTCGCGGCCGCCGCCCGTGCCCGGGACGTGGACGTCGTCGCCGTCTGCGGCCGTCTCACGCTGTCCGGACCGGCCCTGGGCGCGGCCGGCATCCGGCGGGCGTACGCGCTGACCGACCTCGAGCCCGACCCGGCGCGCTGCATGGCCGAGGCCGGGCCGCTGCTGGAGCGCCTCGCCGGGGACATCGCGCGCGACCTCCCGGCCTGACGGGGACGCCAGGGGCCCCGAGCCTTCCCGGCTCGGGGCCCCTGTCACGTACCTCGTACGGCTGTTCGGCTACGGAAGCTCTGCCGTACGCGCCTCACGGCGGTTGTTGCGGATCGTGTTGACCCGGCGGGTGGTCGCGAAGAGCGGGATCACCGCCGCGGCGCAGATCTGCAGGGCCGCGCCCGTCTGCAGCAGCACGTCACCGCCGGGGACGGCGAACGCCCAGCAGACCAGGCAGCCCATGCTCAGCACGATCCAGGCGAGCGTGATCGTCGCGAGCCGGCCACGCGGCTTCGGGTACTCGACCCGGCTGACCATCAGCCACGCCACACCGACGATGGCCAGCACCGTCGGGATGAAGGGCAGCTCCAGCAGCACGACCGAGATGACCGTCATCGCCCCGAAGGGGCTCGGCATGCCCTGGAAGATCCCCTCCCGCACCGTCGTGCAGGAGAAGCGGGCCAGGCGCAGGACGACCGCGAGCAGCACCACGACCGCCGCCACCGCCGACACCTTGCCGTAGGCGTCGTCCGAGATCAGGCCCCAGACGACCACGAAATAGGCGGGGGCCAGGCCGAAGCTGATCAGGTCGGACAGGTTGTCCAGTTCCGCGCCCATCGCCGAGCTGCGCAGCTTGCGCGCCACGAGCCCGTCGAAGAGGTCGAAGACCGAGGCCATGAGCATCAGCAGCACGGCGGTGGCGGCGCTGTGGCGCGTCATGCCGCCGTCGGTGTTGCCCATCAGGTGCGGGACGAGCACCCCGGTGGTGGTGAAGTACACCGCCATGAATCCGCAGATGGCGTTGCCGAGGGTCAGGCCGTCCGCTATCGACAGGCGCGTCGACAGCGGCATGTCATCGTCGTCGTCCTCGTCCACCGAGGCGACCCATGGTGCCTGGGTGTCGGGATCAATCACGGTCAAGGCGCGTCACCCCAGCCACGGTGGTCTGGCCGACCTCGACGGCGGGCTCGACGCCCTCCGGCAGGTAGATGTCCACACGGGAGCCGAAACGGATCAGGCCGATGCGCTCGCCCTGCTCCACCTTGGTGCCCTGCGGCACGTAAGGGACGATGCGGCGCGCCACGGCTCCGGCGATCTGCACCATCTCGATGTCGCCGAGCTCGGTGTCGAAGTGCCAGACGACGCGCTCGTTGTTCTCGCTCTCCTTGTTGAACGCCGGAACGAATCCGCCGGGGATGTGCTCCACGGACGTGACCGTGCCGGCGAGCGGCGCGCGGTTCACGTGGACGTTCAGCGGGCTCATGAAGATCGCGACGCGGGTGCGCCCGTCCTTCCACGGCATGATGCTCTGCACCACGCCGTCGGCCGGCGAGATGACGCGGCCCTGGGCGATCTCGCGCTCGGGGTCGCGGAAGAACCACAGCATGCCCGCCGCGAGGGCGGTGGTGGGGACGGCCACGGCCGCCCAGCGCCCGGAGCGGCGGGCGCGGACGAGGCTGACCGCCGCGGTGGCGACGGTCGGGAGGAGCCACGGCGACGCTCCGCGCGCGAGGCGTACGCCGGCCCGGCTGTCGCGTTGTGCAGAGGAATGGCTGTGGGGCATGGAAGACCTTCGTAGCGGAGGGTGCCGCAATGATGGTGCAGGGGACGGCGGCTTTCCGTGAATGGTATCGGGAGTCCCCGGCAACTGGGCAAGCCAGCAGTCGAGTCAGTGGCCGGTATTTGATGACTGGGTGTGACCTTTGGCTCGCACAAAGTGCCACAACCCAGACATTCACCCCTGGATCCGGTACTCCTCGAGCAGCCGGCGGCCGATGATCATTTTCTGGATCTCGGCGGTGCCCTCGCCGATGAGCAGCATCGGTGCCTCGCGGTACAGGCGCTCGATCTCGTACTCCTTGGAGAAGCCGTAGCCGCCGTGGATGCGGAAGGAGTCCTCCACGACCTCCTTGCAGTACTCCGAGGCCAGGTACTTCGCCATGCCGGCCTCGAGGTCGTTGCGCTGGCCGGAATCCTTCTTGCGGGCCGCGTTCACCATCATCGCGTGGGCCGCCTCGACCTTGGTGGCCATCTCCGAGAGCTTGAACTGGATCGCCTGGTGCTGGGCGATCGGCTTGCCGAAGGTCTGCCGCTGCTGGGCGTACGCGATCCCCAGTTCGAAGGCCCGGTGTGCGACGCCGCAGCCCCGGGCCGCCACGTTGACCCGGCCGACCTCGACACCATCCATCATTTGGTAAAAACCGCGGCCGCTCTGACCGCCCAGGACGCGATTTGACGGAATCTTCACATCCTCGAGGATGAGTTCGGTCGTGTCGACGCCCTTGTACCCCATCTTCTCGATCTTGCCGGGCACGGTGAGACCCTTCACCTTCGGGTTCGGGCCGAAGCCCGGCTCCTTCTCGATGAGGAAGGTCGTCATGGACTTGTGCGGGGCCGCGCCCTCCGGCTGACCCTCGTCGGTCCGGCACAGCACCGCGACGAGGTTGGACGTGCCGCCGTTGGTCAGCCACATCTTCTGGCCGTTGATGACGTAGTCGTCGCCGTCCCGGACCGCCTTGGTGCGGATCGCCGAGACGTCGGAGCCGAGGCCCGGTTCGGACATCGAGAAGGCGCCGCGCACCTCACCGGTGGCCATGCGGGGCAGGAAGTACTCCTTCTGCTCCTCCGTGCCGTGCTGTTTGAGCATGTAGGCGACGATGAAGTGCGTGTTGATGATGCCCGACACGCTCATCCAGCCGCGGGCGATCTCCTCGACCGTCAGGGCGTAGGTGAGCAGGGACTCGCCGAGGCCGCCGTACTCCTCGGGGATCATCAGCCCGAAGATGCCGAGTTCCTTGAGGCCCTCAACGATGTCGGTGGGGTACTCGTCCTTGTGCTCCAGCTCGTTGGCGACCGGGATGATCTCCTTGTCGACGAAGCTGCGGACGGTGGAGAGGATCTCCTGCTGGATGTCGGTCAGCCCGTCGGTCTGGGCGAGGCGGCTCATGTCTGCGGTCTCCTAGGCGTTCAGCTCGGGGCGGCCGGGCTGCTCGCCGCCGCGCTCCTTGATGTAGGTGGCGGTGGGGACCATCACCTTGCGGCGGAAGACGCACACCAGGGTGCCGTCCTGCTTGTACCCCTTGGTCTCCACGTGGACGATGCCGCGGTCGTCCTTCGACTTCGACGGCCACTTGTCCAGCACGGTCGTCTCGCCGTAGATGGTGTCGCCGTGGAAGGTCGGCGCCACGTGCTTGAGCGACTCGACCTCCAGGTTGGCGATCGCCTTGCCGGAGACGTCCGGCACCGACATGCCGAGCAGCAGGGAGTAGACGTAGTTCCCCACGACCACGTTCTTCCCGAAGTCGGTGGTCTTCTCGGCATAGTTCGCGTCCATGTGGAGCGGGTGGTGATTCATGGTCAGGAGGCAGAAGAGGTGGTCGTCGTACTCGGTGACCGTCTTCCCGGGCCAGTGCTTGTAGACGGCGCCGACCTCGAACTCTTCATACGTACGGCCGAACTGCATCTCTCCTACGCCTCCGGGGTGTCGAACGTGTTCGTACGGGTGTTCGTCGCGGGGGTCACGCGGCGACCTCCAGCGGGTCCAGCTTGTTGGCCCTGCGGATCTCGTCCACGATCCTGCCGATGATCTCGGTGATCCCGAAGTCCTTCGGCGTGAACACGGCCGCGACACCGGACTCGACCAGCTTGGCCGCGTCCGCCGGCGGGATGATGCCGCCCGCGATGACCGGCACGTCGTCCACCCCGGCCCTGCGGAGCCGGTCCAGCACGTCCGGCACCAGCTCGGCGTGCGATCCGGAGAGGATCGACAGGCCCACGCAGTGGACGTCCTCGGCGACCGCCGCCGAGACGATCTGCTCGGGTGTCAGCCGGATGCCCTGGTAGACCACCTCGAAGCCGGCGTCGCGCGCCCGCACGGCTATCTGCTCGGCGCCGTTGGAGTGACCGTCCAGTCCCGGCTTGCCCACCAGCAGCCGCAGCTTGCCGGCGCCCAGCTCCTTGGCGGTCTGCGCCACCTTGCGGCGTACCTCGGCCAGTGGCGTGCCCGGCTCGGCGGTGACCGCGAGGGGGGCGCCGCCCACTCCCGTCGGGGCGCGGAACTCGCCGTAGACGTCGCGCAGCGCCCAGGACCACTCGCCCGTGGTGACGCCCGCCCGGGCGCACTCCAAGGTGGCCTCCATGAGGTTGCCGGTGCCGGCCGCCGCGGCCTTGAGAGCCTCCAGCGACCGCTGCGCCCGCACCTCGTCCCGGTTGTCGCGCCACTCGTGGAGGGCGGCGACGACCCGCGCCTCGTTCTCCGGGTCGACGGTCATGATGGCGCCGTCCAGATCCGAGGTGAGGGGGCTGGGCTCCGTGCCCTCGTAGCAGTTGACGCCGATGATCTTCTCCTCGCCGGACTCGATCCGCGCCCGGCGCTCGGCGTGCGAGGAGACCAGCTGCGACTTCAGGTAACCGGACTCCACGGCGGCCATGGCGCCGCCCATCTCCTGGATGTGCCCGATCTCGGCGAGGGACCGCTCGACCAGCTCGGCGACCTTCGCCTCGATGACGTGGCTGCCGTCGAAGATGTCGCCGTACTCCAGCAGGTCGCTCTCGTGGGCCAGCACCTGCTGGATGCGCAGGGACCACTGCTGGTCCCAGGGGCGTGGCAGGCCCAGCGCCTCGTTCCAGGCCGGCAGCTGCACGGCGCGGGCCCGGGCGTCCTTGGAGAGCGTCACGGCCAGCATCTCCAGCACGATGCGCTGGACGTTGTTCTCCGGCTGGGCCTCCGTCAGGCCGAGCGAGTTGACCTGCACCCCGTAGCGGAAGCGGCGCTGCCTGGGGTCCTCGATGCCGTAGCGCTCACGGGTGACCTTGTCCCAGATGCGGGTGAAGGCCCGCATCTTGCACATCTCCTCGACGAAGCGGACACCCGCGTTGACGAAGAAGGAGATGCGCGCGACGACGTCGCCCATCCGCTCCTGCGGCACCTGGCCGGAGTCGCGGACCGCGTCGAGGACGGCGATCGCGGTGGACATCGCGTACGCGATCTCCTGCACCGGCGTGGCCCCGGCCTCCTGCAGGTGGTAGCTGCAGATGTTGATCGGGTTCCACTTGGGGAGGTGGCCGACCGTGTACGCGATCATGTCCGTCGTCAGCCGGAGCGACGGGCCGGGCGGGAAGACGTACGTCCCGCGCGACAGGTACTCCTTGACGATGTCGTTCTGCGTCGTCCCCTGGAGCCTGGTGACGTCGGCGCCCTGCTCCTCGGCGACCACCTGGTAGAGCGCGAGCAGCCACATGGCGCTGGCGTTGATGGTCATCGAGGTGTTCATCTCCTCCAGGGGGATGTCCTGGAAGAGCCGGCGCATGTCGCCGAGGTGGGCGACCGGGACCCCGACCCGGCCCACCTCGCCGCGGGCCAGGATGTGGTCGGGGTCGTACCCGGTCTGCGTCGGGAGGTCGAACGCGACCGACAGGCCGGTCTGGCCCTTGGCGAGGTTGCGGCGGTACAGGGCGTTGGACGCCTCGGCGGTGGAGTGCCCCGCGTACGTCCGCATCAGCCACGGACGATCCTTCTGACGCTCGTTCATGGTCCCTCCCGGTCTCAGACGTTCCGGAAGCGGTTGATGGCGTCGATGTGCCTGGCCCGCAAATCCTCGTCGCGGACGCCGAGCCCTTCCTCGGGGGCGAGCGCCAGCACGCCGACCTTGCCCTGGTGCGCGTTGCGGTGCACGTCGTGGGCGGCCTGGCCGGTCTCCTCGAGGCGGTACGTCTTCGACAGCGTGGGGTGGATCCTGCCCTTGGCGATGAGGCGGTTGGCCTCCCACGCCTCGCGGTAGTTCGCGAAGTGGGAGCCGACGATGCGCTTGAGCGACATCCACAGGTAGCGGTTGTCGTACTCGTGGTTGTAGCCCGAGGTCGACGCGCAGGTGACGATCGTGCCGCCCTTGCGGGTGACGTAGACCGAGGCGCCGAAGGTCTCGCGGCCCGGGTGCTCGAAGACGATGTCGACGTCCTCGCCGTCGGTCAGCTCGCGGATGCGCTTGCCGAGGCGCTTCCACTCCTTCGGGTCCTGGGTGTGCTCGTCCTTCCAGAAACGGTAGTCCTCGGCGGTGCGGTCGATGATGGCCTCGGCGCCCATGCGGCGGCAGATCTCCGCCTTCTGCGGCGAGGAGACCACGCAGATCGGGTTGGCGCCGCCGGCCAGCGCGAACTGGGTGGCGTAGCTGCCCAGGCCGCCGCTGGCGCCCCAGATCAGGACGTTGTCGCCCTGCTTCATGCCGGCGCCGTTGCGGGAGACCAGCTGGCGGTAGGCCGTGGAGTTCACCAGCCCCGGGGCCGCGGCCTCCTCCCAGCTGAGGTGCCTGGGCTTGGGCATCAGCTGGTTGGACTTGACCAGCGCTATCTCGGCCAGGCCGCCGAAGTTGGTCTCGAAGCCCCAGATGCGCTGCTCGGGGTCGAGCATCGTGTCGTTGTGGCCGTCCGCGGACTCGAGTTCGACGGACAGGCAGTGCGCGACGACCTCGTCGCCCGGCTTCCAGAGGTTCACGCCGGGTCCGGTGCGCAGCACGACGCCCGCCAGGTCGGAGCCGATCACGTGGTAGGGCAGGTCGTGCCGCTTGGTCAGCGGGGAGAGCCTGCCGTACCGCTCGAGGAAGCCGAACGTCGACACGGGCTCGAAGATCGAGGTCCACACCGAGTTGTAGTTGACCGAACTGGCCATGACGGCCACCAGGGCCTCGCCCGGGCCGAGCTCGGGCACGGGCACCTCGTCCAGGTGCAGCGACTTGCGCGGGTCCTTCGCGCGGCTGTCCACGCCCTCGAACATGCCGGCCTCGTCCCTGTGGACGGTGATGGCGCGGTACGACTCGGGCAGCGGCAGTGCGGCGAAGTCCGCGGCCGTGCTTTCGGACGCCATGATTGCGTCGAGGATGTCCTTCACGGTGATGCCTCCGGCGAAGCGCGACGTAGGGACGCTTGAGGGAACGTCGGGGGTTTGCTGGGGGTGGTGCCGTCGGTTCGGCGGTGGTGCCGGCTGTCCGTGGCGGTCGCACGGATGGAGCGGAGCGCGTGGTGGCGCGGTGAATGCCTGTGACGCAGGCGCCCGGGCCTTGGGGACAGGCGGCGTACGACGGATCCCAGCACGCCGCCCGCCCGGACAGCTCTCACGTTATGGCACCGCGTGCCACCCTGCAAGACACTGGGTGCCAACAATTTTTCTCAGATGGCACCACGACTTCACGTTTGAGCAACACAGGCAGGCGCCCCCGGCACGAAGGCCTGGGGGCGCCGGTGGGATGGCGGAGCTACGGGAGGGCGCCGGAGGCGCGAACGGGCGGCTACGCGCCCTTCAGGGCTTTTTCGATCGTCCGCATGACCTCGGCCGGCGAGGCGTCGGTGCGGGCGACGGCGACGATGATCTCGCCCTGCTGGGAGGCGAGCACCGGGGCGGGGGTAGGGCGCCGGCCGATGCCGGTGCCGAAGGTCTGCTTGATCACCTCGAAGGCGTGGTCGAGCTGCGACTCGACGTCCCCCTTGCCGCCCGCGCGGAGCCAGCGGCGCAGCACATGGTTGTGGGCGGCGACGACGGCGGACGCGGCGACCTCCGCCAGCAGCGGGTCGTCGTCCCCGTCGTGGTGGGCGCCCTCGTCGAAGTGGCCCAGCAGGTAGCGGGTGAACAGCCGCTCGTAGCGGGCCACCGAGGCGATCTCGCGCTCCCGCAGGATCGGGATCTCGCGGGTCAGGCGGTAACGCTCCACCGAGACCTCGGGAGCCTCGGCGTACATGCGCAGCACCTCGGTGATGCCGCGGCACACCGTGTCGAGCGGGTGCTCGTGCGGTTCGGCGGAGTCCAGTACCTGCCCCACGCGCACCAGGGTGTCGTCGTGGTCGGGGAAGATCGCCTCTTCCTTGGAGCGGAAGTGCCGGAAGAACGTCCTGCGCGCGACCCCGGCGGCCGCCGCGATCTCGTCGACCGTGGTCGCCTCGTACCCCTGGGTCGCGAAGAGGTGCATCGCCGCGGCGGCCAGTTCCTGGCGGACGCGATGGCGCTGGGCGGTGCTGGAGGACGCACGGGCGGGCTTCACGGGCTGGGGCATACCGCGAACGTACTGCATTCCCGCTGAGGCGTGGACCGAGCCCGGTGTGCGGAGGCGGTGGGGCGGTCCCAGGAGACCGCCCCAGCCGCCGGGATTGTCCCGGCCGTCCCAGGCGCCCGCGTGATCAGCGGCGGGCATACTCGCGGAAGCCGCGGCCCGTCTTGCGGCCGAGGCAGCCCGCGGACACCAGGTGCTCGAGCAGCGGCGCCGGCGCCAGGCCCGGGTCGCGGAACTCCTTGTGCAGCACCTGCTCGATCGCGAGCGAGACGTCCAGCCCGACGACGTCGAGCAGTTCGAAGGGCCCCATGGGGTAGCCGCCGCCGAGCTTCATCGCCGAGTCGATGTCCTCGACCGTCGCGTAGTGCTCCTGGACCATCTTCACGGCGTTGTTGAGGTACGGGAACAGCAGCGCGTTGACGATGAAGCCGGCCCGGTCGCCGCAGTCCACGGCGTGCTTCCCGATCCGGCCGCAGACCTCGTGGACCGTGGCGCGCACCTCCTCGGCGGTCAGCACGGTGCGGACGACCTCGACCAGCTTCATGGCGGGCGCCGGGTTGAAGAAGTGCATGCCGATGACGTCCCGCGGGCGCGTGGTGGCTGTCGCGACGGCCACCACGGGCAGCGAGGACGTCGTCGTGGCCAGCACCGCGCCGGGCTTGCAGACCTTGTCCAGGGTCGCGAAGAGCTGCTGCTTGACGGGCAGGTCCTCGGCGACCGCCTCGACTGCCAGGTCCACGTCGGCGAAGGCGTCCAGCGAGCCGGCCGCCGTCACCCGCGCCACGGCGGCGTCGCGCTGCTCCTGGCTGAGCCGGCCCTTGGCTACGGACCGGTCCAGGGACCTGGCCAGCGCCGCGACCGCCTTGTCGGCCTTCTCCTGGCCGCGTGCGGCCAGCACGACCTCGTACCCGGCCTTGGCGAAGACCTCCGCGATGCCGGTGGCCATCGTGCCCGAGCCGGCGACGCCCACGCTGCGCACGGGACGCCCGCCGGCGGCACCGGCGGCCTCGGCCGGCGTTTCGGCGTCCGGGACGACCGTCGCGCTGCCGGGGGCCTCGTAGGTGTAGAAGCCGCGCCCGGCCTTGCGGCCCTTGAGGCCGGCGGCGGTGAGCTGCTTCAGGACGGGCGCGGGGGCGTGCAGCCGGTCGCGCGACGCCTCGTACATCGCCTCCAGGACGGTCTGCGCCGTGTCGATGCCGATCAGGTCCAGCAGGGCGAGCGGACCCATGGGCAGGCCGCAGCCCAGCCGCATCGCCGCGTCGATGTCCTCGCGGGTGGCGTACCGGGCCTCGTACATGGCCGCGGCCTGGTTGAGGTAGCCGAAGAGCAGTCCGTCGGCGATGAAGCCCGGCCGGTCGCCGACCGCCACCGGCTCCTTGCCGAACGAGCGGACCAGGTCGGTCACGGCGTCGGTGGTCTCGGGGGAGGTCAGCACGGTGGAGACCACCTCGACCAGCTTCATGGCCGGAGCGGGGGCGAAGAAGTGCAGGCCGAGGACGCGGTCCGGGCGCGAGGTGTGCGAGGCCAGCCCGGTCACCGACAGCGCGTTGGTGCCGGTCGCGAGGACGGCGCCGGGCTTCACGATGGCGTCGAGGGCCGTGAGGACCTCGCGCTTGATCTCGAAGTGCTCGGTGACGACCTCGATCACCAGGTCGGCGTCCGCCGCCGCCTGAAGGTCGGGGAAGGTGCGGAATCGGGCCAGGATGTCGCCGCGCTCGGACTCGGTGATCCGCTCGCGCTGCACGGCGCGGGCGGTGGAGGCCTCCAGGGCGGCGACGGCGCGGCGCGCGGCCGCGTCGTCGATCTCGATGCCGATGACTTCGTGGCCGGCCCGGGCGACGACCTCGGCGATGCCGGTGCCCATGGTGCCGAGACCGATGATGGCGACGGTGGGGAAGGGACGTGGACGGTCCATCGCGGAACTCCGAATGCTGAGGGTCCGCGCCGTGCGTCTCTGCTGCGCAGGCGCGGGCGGGAGGAGGAGTCGAGGAGCCGCGGGGGTGCGTACGCGTGAGTGTGCGTACCCGCGTGAGATCCGGCGAGCCCTGTCCCGGGGCTGCGCCACGATGGTGCCGAACCGACAACGGCTGCACACGGCGGCTGCGTCACCAGGCCGCTGTGTGCGTTGGTTAGAGGGTAACCGGTGAGTAACCTCGGCGCCAGCCCTCCGCCCATGTGATTTGCACCGCCTACAGATGAGCGCGCCATTAGAGTGAGCGCGGGGGGAGAGGGGGAACCGTGGAACGGGTGCAGGGGGGCGCCGGTCACGCGGCGCGGCGCGCGGCCGAGCTGTACGGGGCCGTACGGGCGGGGGAGACGGACGTGGCGCGCCTGCGCGAGCGGCGGGAGCCGCGCCGCGTACTGGGGCTGCTGGAGTTCGCCACCCAGGGGCGTCGCGAGGAACGCGACGCCTATCTGCGGCGGCTCACCGCCTCCCCGGACGCCGTCGCCATGGTGCGGCCCTGGCTGGGGCCCGCCGAGCGTGCGCGTCTCGACGTCGCGGGCGGGCGGGCCCCCGCCGTCCCACCGCTTCTGGCCATGCTTTCCCGTGGCACGGAGGAGGATCGCCGCTACGCCCTGGAGGCATTGGCGGTGAAGCGCCCCATGGAGGCGACGGAACCGCTCTTCGGCCTGCTCGGCGTACTCGGGCCGGACGAGTCCTCCTGGTACCCGGGGTTGATCGAGGACACCGTCAGCCGCATCGTCATCGGCCGGCACCTGCCCTTCTGGCGCCGGACAGCCAGGAGCGGCCCCGTTCCGCCCGCTACCTGCGTGCCACTGCTGCTGCGCCAGGCCTGCCGGGCGGCACCCCGGGCCCGGCGGCTCGCCTTGGCCCTGCTCGGCTGCGACCGCGACCCGGCGCATCTCGACCTGTTCCTCGCGGCCGCGGGCGACCCGGACGAGTCGGCGGCCGCGGAGGCGTTCGTCGCTCTGTGGCGGCTGGACGTGCCCGAGGCCCGGGATCGCCTCGCCGCCGTGCTGACCGAGCCGTCGCGCTCCCCGCAGGAGCGTCTCGTCGCCTCCGTCCTGCTGGGGCGGGCCGGTGACCGGCGGGCCTTCGAGACCCTCGTGCTGTTCCTCAACCACCGCGACCCGTGGAACACCCTTGCCGCGGCCGAAGCACTGACGCGGCTCGGCGACCCGCGGACCGCCCGTGCCGCCGCCGCGCTCGCCACCAACCGGCTCCGGATCGCCTACGCCCTGGCCGCCGTGCGCCTGCTGGGGCGGTTGCGGGCGCCCGAGTCGCTGCCCGCGCTGACGTCCACCCTCACATGGCTGCTGGACGAGGGCCGGACGGGATACCAGGCCGCCGCCGGCTGCGTCGAGGAACTGGGGCGGCTCGGCGACGAGCGGGCCGTTCCCGTGCTGACCCGGGCCGTCGGGGATCCGCGCCTGCGTATCGCGGCGGTGGACTCCCTCGGCCGGATCGGCGGCCCGCATGTACTGGAGACGCTGCTCGGCGTCGCCTCCGGCGAGGACGCGGAGGTGCGGGCGGCCGCGGCGCGCGGCCTGGCCCGCTACGGAGACGAGCCCCGCGCGACCGCCGCCCTCGTCGGGCTGTGCGCGCCGCCGTACCCGAGGCGGATCGTGCGCGCCCTGGTGCGGTCGGGCGACCCGGCGGCCGCACCGGTGCTGGCCGCGGTGCGGGACGGGGCGCCGAGCGCCGCGACGCGCCGGCTCGCGGGGCGCTTCAGGCCGGATCCGCCACGTACCGCAACTCCTTGAGCGGGACGCCGTCGTACGTCTCGATCTGGTCGGTGCCGTCGGACGCGAACCCGGACCGCTCGTAGAAGCGCAGTGCGCGCGCGTTGTCCGCGAGCACCCACAGGCGCAGGCTCCGGAAGCCGCGTTCGCCGGCGCGGGCCCGTACGGCGTCCATGAGGGCGCGCCCGTCTCCCCGGCCGATCCGGTCGGGGCGTACGTATATCGCGTACAGCTCGCCGACATCGGCGTCGTCCGGCTCGCCACGGTAGGGGCCGAGCGCCGCCCAGCCCGTCACCTCGCCGCCGTCCGTGGACACCAGGTTGTCGACCCGGTCTCCGCCGGCGTCGAACCACTCCTTGCGGCGCTCCGCCTCCGCCCCGGCGTCCATCGCGTCGAGGTACGACGGCGGCACGATCCCCGCGTAGGCCGTCTGCCATCCCCGCACGCGGATCGCCGCCACGGCGTCGATGTCGTCGCGGGTCATCACTCTCACATCCGTCATGGCCGCGACGTTAAGGGGGTGGAGCCCGGCGGGCACCCGCTTTTCGCGAGCTCAGATCAGCGTCAGCTGGGTCGGCTGGGCCGGATCGGGTGCGGCGGGCGGACCTGGGGCTTCCTCCTCGGGTGCGGCGATCCGGCGCGCGGCCCCGGAGCGGCTGGGCCCGATCCCGAACTCGGCCGCGAATTCGTGCACTTGGCGGGTGATGCGCCGCTGGTACCAGGTCGGCGCGTAGGCGCCGCCCGCGTAGAGCGCCTTGTAGCGGGAGATCATCCGGGGGTGGTGCACGGAGAGCCAGGCCATGAACCACTCCCTCGCCCCGGAGCGCAGATGCAGCACCAGCGGGGTGACGGACGTGGCGCCCGTCCCGGCGATCGCGCGGACCGTCTCGCGCAACTGCTCCGGGGAGTCGCTGAGGTACGGCAGCACCGGTGCCATCAGGACGCCCGAGGGTATGCCGTGCTCATTGAGCGTGCGGCAGACCTCCAGCCGCTTCGCGGGAGACGGCGTACCCGGTTCCACGGTGCGCCACAGGTCCCGGTCGACGAAGCCGACGGAGACGGCGGTCGACACGTCGGTGACCTCGGAGGCCTGCACGAGGAGGTCCAGGTCGCGCAGGATCAGTGACCCCTTGGTGAGGATCGAGAAGGGGTTGGCGTGGTCGCGCAGCGCGGCCAGGATGCCCGGCATGAGCCGGTAGCGGCCCTCCGCGCGCTGGTAGCAGTCGACGTTGGTGCCCATGGCGATGTGCTCGCCGTGCCAGCGGGGCGAGGCGAGCTCACGGCGGAGCAGTTCGGGTGCGTTGACCTTCACGACGATCTGGGAGTCGAAGTCCAGGCCGCTGTCGAGGTCCAGGTAGGCGTGCGTCTTGCGCGCGAAGCAGTACACACAGGCGTGGCTGCAGCCGCGGTAGGGGTTGATCGTCCACTCGAACGGCATCCGGGACGCGCCCGGCACGCGGTTGACGATCGTGCGGGCGCGCACCTCGTGGAAGGTGATCCCGCGGAACTCGGGGGTGTCGAACGTACGGGTCACGGCGTCCACGCCGAACAGCGCGGGTGTGGTCGCCGCCGTGTCGCGGCTCAGGTTGTCCCACCTCATGCCGCCTCCTTCGTTGCTCTCCTCCCGAGAATAGAACATCTGAGCGAATAGCGTCGAGGGGGATCCGGGGGATTCCTGGGGCCACTGTGCGTGACCGCGTAAGGCACAGGGTCCCGGGCGCCCGCCGACGGCGGCGCCCGGGACCTGTCGGACCGTCCTCCGTCACTGCGGTCGCAAGCTCAGGACGAGGTCGCGCGGCAGGCCGTGGGTGTCGTGGAGGTAGTGGAAGTCCTCCTCGTCCAGCGGACCCCGGAACCGGGGGCGGGCCAGCACCTGACGGCCGCGCTCCAGGAGCCGCCGGAACCGGCGCTCCTCCTCCAGCAGCACCCGTCGCGGCTCGTCCGGGTCCACGCTCTGGCGGAAGTGGTCCAGGGTGTGCCGGACCAGCTCCTGCGGCAGGTCCCCGAGGCTGCGGGAGGGATCGTCCCGCCACAGGGTGGTGAGGACCCGCCGCACCAGGCGCCGCAGTACGTAGCCGCGGCCGGTGTTGGCCGGGCGCACCCCGTCCCCGATCACCACCACGGCCGAGCGCAGGTGGTCGCTGACGAGGCGCAGCGACGGTTCGTCCAGCGGCCACAGGGGCGGTACGAGGCGCCGCCAGGGGGCGAGGACGTCGCACTCGAAGACCGACGTCCGGCCCTGCAGCAGCGAGGCCAGCCGCTCCAGGCCGAGGCCGGTGTCGACGTTGCGCCGGGGGAGCGGCACGAGCGAGCCGTCCCCGAGCCGGCGGTGGCGCATCATGACGTGGTTCCAGATCTCCACCCACCGGTCGTCCCCCGTGGGCGTGGAGCGCGGCGGGGTGTCCCCGGTCCACAGGAAGATCTCCGAGTCGGGGCCGCACGGACCGGTGGGCCCGTTGGACCACCAGTTGTCCTCGACCGTGAGCTCCACCGGGACCCCGTGTTTCTCCCACAGCTCCAGGGAGGCGGTGTCGGGACCGGTGCGGTCGTCGCCGCCGAACACCGTGGCGTGCAGCCGCCCGGGATCGACGCCGAAGCCCTCGGTGAGCAGCCCGTAGCCCCAGTCGAGGCTCTGCGGGCCCTCGTAGTCGCCGAGCGACCAGGTGCCGAGCATCTCGAAGACCGTCAGATGGGTGGGGTCGCCGACCTCCTCCAGGTCCGTGGTGCGCAGACAGCGCTGCACGTTGACCAGCCGGCTGCCCAGCGGGTGCGGGCGCCCCTCCAGGTGGGGGGTGAGCGGATGCATGCCCGAGGTCGTGAACAGCACGGGGTCGCCGGGCGGCGGCAGCAGGGTCGATCCGGTGATCCGGTGGTGGCCGCGGTCCTCGTAGTACTCGACGAACGTGCGGACGATCTCTTCGGTGTCCATGGAGGGTGGCTCCTTCGCGTGGAGGGCGGGGAGGCACCGGGAAGTCGGTCCGCACGATCACCGGGATCGGGGCGGGAGCCACGAAAACCACCGGCGGGCCGTTCCCGGTCGCCGGTGGTGAGGGAGGGGGTACGTCAGGCGGCGGCAACCGGCGAGCTGGTCGCTCGCGCGGTCGCGGTGCTGCTGTGGCCGGTGACGTTCATACGGCCGACGATAACGCGCCGCGAGCCGCCGGGCACGTGATTTCCGGCCGGGCCGCGCAGGACTCCCCGGTGCCTTCGCCCGGGGTTCCGTCATCGGGAGGGCGGCCCGATTTCGCGGGCGCGCGGCCGTGGTGATTGGCTTGTCCGCGACGGCACACGGATCGACGGAGGACGGCGATGGCACAGGTCGAGGCCACCACGCAGCGCGAGATCGCGGCGAGCCCGGAGAGCGTCTTCGCGGCGCTCGCCGACTACACGGGCACCCGGCAGCGGCTGCTTCCCGAGCAGTACAGCGAGTACGAGGTGCGTGAGGGCGGCAGCGGCGCGGGCACCCTCGTGCACTGGAGGCTGCAGGCGACCGAGAAGCGCGTCCGGGACTGCCTCCTCGCGGTGACCGAGCCGACCCCGGGGCAACTGGTCGAGAGCGACCGCAACTCCACCATGGTCACCACCTGGACGGTCACCCCGGCCGGCGAGGGCCGCGCCAAGGCGGTCGTCACCAGCACCTGGACCGGCGCCGGCGGCATCGGCGGCTTCTTCGAGCGCACGTTCGCGCCCAAGGGCCTGAACCGCATCCACGACGCGGTGCTCGCGCGGCTCGCCGCGGAGACGGAGAAGTAGCAGGCGGCACAAGGGAGGCGGCCGGAGCCGGGTGACGCCCGGCCGCCTCCTTTGACGTGCCCACCGTGCCGGCCGTGCCCACCGTGCCGGCCGTGCCGTAGGCGTCCTGCGTGCCGGGCCGTCACCCGGTGGGCGCACGCCGGTGGGCACGTCACTTGAAAGGGTGGATCTGCCGCGCTCCGGCGCATCCCCGGCGCCCCAGATCGTTGTCGCAGGGCAGGCGCGACGAGGGGAGCGGTAGGCAGATGGGCGGCACCACCGGGACGACCCTGTCCGAGGAGACCGGCACCCTCACGGACACGACCGGCGCCGGTACGGGCCCCGAGGGCCGACCCGCAGCCGTCCCGCCGGAACAGGGCGCGCCCGTCGCCGGACTGAGCCCGCGCAGGGTGCGACTGGTCTTCCTCGGGCTGATGTTGACCCTGCTGCTGGCCGCCCTCGACCAGATGATCGTGGCGACCGCGCTCCCCAAGATCGTCGGCGAACTGCACGGCCTGGACAAGATGTCCTGGGCCGTGACCGCCTACCTGCTCGCCTCCACCGTCGGGCTGCCGATCTACGGCAAGCTCGGCGACCTCTTCGGGCGCAAGAGCGTCTTCCAGTTCGCCATCGTGGTGTTCGTCATCGGATCCGCCCTCGCCGGCTGGTCGCGCTCCATGGACGAGCTGATCGCCTTCCGCGCCATCCAGGGCGTCGGCGGCGGCGGGCTGATGATCGGCGTCCAGGCGATCATCGCCGACATCGTCCCGCCCCGGGAACGCGGCCGCTACATGGGCCTGATCGGCGCCTCGTTCGGCCTGGCCTCCGTGGCCGGCCCGCTGCTCGGCGGCTTCTTCACCGACCACGCCTCGTGGCGCTGGTGCTTCTACATCAACGTGCCCTTCGGTCTGCTGACCCTGGCCGTCATCGCCGTCGTGTTGAAACTGCCGCGGCCGGCCGTACGCCCCCGGCTGGACGTGCTGGGCGCGCTGCTGCTGACGGCCGGCTCCACCTGCGTGGTGCTGCTGACCAGTTGGGGCGGGACGACCTACGCCTGGCGCTCGGACGTGATCATCGGGCTGGGCGCGGCAACGCTCGTCTGCGCCGTGCTGTTCGTCGTGGTGGAACGGTTCGCCGTCGAACCGCTCATCCCGCTGCGGCTCTTCCGCGACGGCGTCTTCACCGTCTCCGCCCTCATCGGTGCCGTCGTCGGCGTCGGCCTGTTCGGCGCCGCCAGCTACCTCCCCACCTTCTTGCAGATGGTGAACGGCGTCAGCGCGACCGAGTCCGGGCTGCTGATGCTGCCCATGATGCTCGGCGTCGTCCTGGCCTCCGTGGTCTCCGGCCACATGATCAGCCGTACCGGACGCTACCGGGTGTTCCCGCTGGCCGGCGGGGCGCTCTCGGTGGCCGGCATGTGGCTGCTGTCGCTGCTGGAGAGGGACACCCCGCGCGTCGAGTACAGCGTCTACATGGGCGTGCTGGGGCTGGGCATCGGCCTCGTGCTGCCGGTGCTGATCCTCGCCGTGCAGAACTCCGTGCGGCCCGCCGACCTCGGCACCGCCACCAGCGCCAACAACTACTTCCGGCAGATCGGCGGCTCGGTCGGGGCGGCCGTCTTCGGCACCCTGTTCGCCAACCGGCTCGCGGACGGGCTCGCCGACCGGCTGCCGGGCGGCGTCGACCTGCCGGACCCGCAGTCGATCACCCCGCACATGGTGCACGCGATGCCGGCGCCGCTGCGCGACGCCTATGTGCAGGCGTACGCCGAGGCCATGCCGCGCATCTTCCTCTACCTGGTGCCGGTGCTCGCCCTCGGCTTCCTGCTCGCCTTCCTGCTCAAGGAGAAACCCCTGGTGACCCAGCACGTCCCCACCGCCCGCAAGGCCGAGACCGTCGGCGTCCCGGTGTGCGGCACCGTCCAGCACGCCGACGGCAGCACCGTGGGCCGGGCGGCGCTCACCCTCATCGATGTGACCGGCCGTCAGATCGGGCGCGGCGCCACGGGCGAGGACGGACGCTACGCGCTGAGCACCCCGGGCAGCGGCAGCTATGTCCTGATCGCCGCCGCCGGAGGGCACCAGCCGCAGGCCGTCAGCGTGACCGTCGGGGAACGCCCGGTCGAGCTCGACGTGGTGCTCGGCGGCGCCGGGCGGCTCGCGGGCACGGTGCGCACCGCCGACGGCACGCCCGTACGGGAGGCCACCGTCACCCTCACCGACTCCCGTGGCGACGTGGTCGCCACCACCCGCACGGGGAGGGACGGCGACTACGTCCTGAGCGACCTCGTCGCGGGGGAGTACACGCTCGCCGCCAACGCCCCCGCCTACCGGCCCGCGGCGCTGCCCGTGTCGGTGCACGCGGCCAGGGAGACCCGGCAGGACGTCGAACTCGCCGGTGGCGCGCTGCTGCGCGGCACCGTGCGCGGCCCGGGCGGCAGTGCGGTGGAGGACGCCCGGGTCACCCTGCTGGACGCCGCGGGCAACGTCCTGGACACGGTGACGACCGGCCCGGACGGCGTCTTCCGCTTCGTCGACCTGGCCGCGGGCGAGTACACCGTCGTGGCCTCGGGGTATCCGCCGGTGGCCACCGTGCTGCGGCTCAGCGGCGGCGAGCGCACCGAGCGCGACGTCCACCTCGGTCACGAGGACTGACCGGCCCCTGACCGTCCCTGACGGCCACTCGGAGTGAGGGTGTGCGCCCGCGCATGCCCTGGCGCGTTCACGTCCCTGCGCGGTCGCACACCGGATTCGTCCAATGCGCTACGCGGCACCCGGTGTCGGTCGTACCGTGGTTGCGGAGCCGCAGATCTTGCGCCGGGGGCCGACCACCTCCGGTCTCGGTCGGGATCCGGGCGCCGCAGGGGAAGGAGCCGGACGCGTCATGCAACGTCGCACTCCGCCGGGGGAGGGGAGCCGCGCCGCGCTGCCGGAGCAGCGGACCGCACTCTCCGGACGCATCCCGCTCGCCGTGATCGTGGTCGACGGCGACGGGCTCGTCTCGCACTGGAGCACGGGCGCCCGCAAGCTCTTGGGGCGCGCCCGGGAGGAGGCCGTGGGCCGTCCTGCCGTCGACCTGCTGCCGGTCTCCGGCGCGCTCGGCGAGGATCCCGGGCAGGACGGCACCGAGGCACCGGCCGGAGCCGACCTCGACGTCACGCTCAGCGGCGCGATCTCCTACCCGACCGCCGGACGCGCCCGGCTCAACCAGGGGCCCGACCCCGACCCCGGAGGCCTCCCGGCCGACGTCCTGTGGTGGGCCTACCCGCTGGTCGGCCCGGGCCCCGAGCGCCTGCTCGTACTGGCCGCCGACGCGGCCCTGGTGCACGGCGAGGACGAGGCCCCGCCCGGGGAGTCCGAGCGGATCGCACCCGGCTTCGCCCTGCACACCGAGTTCCCCGGCGCCGACGGGCTCGCCAAGCGGCTCCCCGAGATCCTGCCCAGCATGAGCGTCGCCGAGAGCGGGCGCATCGTCTCCCAGGTGCTGGAACTCGGCTACCCGGTCCTGGAGATCAGCCGTCACGACCGGGTCCCCGTCACCCCCGACTGGGGCGTGCCGCGGCGGGAGGAGCGCAGGGCCCTCAGGCGGCGCGCCGCCCGTGATGCCGCCGACGAGCCGCGCGGTACCGCGCCGGAGGAACTCGAACCCGACCTGGAGTACGCCGCCGTCCGCGAGCGTCTGGAGTTCCTCAACGAGGTCAGCGGGCGCATCGGCACCTCCCTGGACCTGACCCGCACGATCCGGGAGGTGTGCTCCGCCGTCGTCCCTCGCTTCACCGACGTCGCGGGCACCTACCTGCGCGAGCAGGTGCTCGCGGGCGAGGGCTTCCCCGACGGCCCGCCCGACGTCACCACCATGTGGTACCGGGCCGCCCTGGAGCACACCGACGAGCCCGGCCGCTGGGACGACGTCGTACCGGTCGGCGAGTCCATGCCGTTTCCCGAGCACACGCCGTTCTTCCAGTGCATGACGAGCGGTCAGCCGGTGCTGGTGCCCAGGATCACCGAACCCATGGGTGAGGCGATCGCCTCGCAGTTCGAGAAGCGCGACATCCGTCCGCTGATCACCGGGCGGTCGATGCTGGTCGTGCCGCTGAAGGCGCGCAACGTCGTCCTCGGCTTCATGATCCTGCTGCGGCACGGGGAGCGCCCGCCGTTCAACGACATGGACCGCGTGACGGGCGCGGAACTGGCCGCCCGCGCCGGGCTCGTCCTGGACAACGCCCGCATGTACACGTACCAGGAGAACGTCGCCGACACGCTGCAGGACAGCATGCTGCCGCAGATCACCCCGCGGATGCCGGGGTGCGACGTGGCGACCCGCTACCTGCCCGGCACCCGGCTGGGCCGCGTCGGCGGCGACTGGTTCGACACCATCAAGCTGCCCGGCTCCCGGCTCGCCCTGGTCGTGGGCGACGTCATGGGCCACGGTCTCAACGCGGCGGCCATGATGGGCCAGCTGCGCACCGCCGTGCAGACCATGGCGGCGCTGGACATGCCGCCGGCGCAACTGCTGCGCAATCTGGACGACCTGGCGCAGCGCCTCGGCGAGCACTACCTCGCCACCTGCCTGTACGCCGTGTACGACCCGATCCGGTCCGAGCTGCACATCGCCAACGCGGGCCACATCCCGCCCGTGGTGGTGCGGGCCGAGGACGGCCGCAGCGAGCTGCTCGACGTGCCGACGGGCGCGCCGATCGGCATCGGCGGGGTGCCCTTCGAGACGGTCAGGGTCGCCGTCGGCCCCGGCGACCGGCTCGTGCTGTGCACGGACGGGCTGGTCGAGGTGCGCGGGCAGGACATCGGAGCCGGTCTCGCCGCGCTGTGCGAGAGCGCCGCGCACCCCGCGGCCTCCATGGACGACGCCTGCGACACGATCATTCGCGCGCTCAACCCGCCGGGCGGCCGCAAGGACGACGTGGCCCTGCTGATGGCCCGGCTCAACGGCATCCCCCGCGAGGACGTCGTCAGCTGGCAGCTCGCCCTCGACCCCCGCGAGGTGGGCAGGGCCCGCATCCTGACCCGGGGTGCCCTGGAGCGCTGGGGGCTGGACGAGGCAGCGGAGGCGGCCGAGCTGATGGTCGGAGAGGTGGTCACCAACGCCGTCCGGCACGCGCACTCCCGGCACGTCGAGCTGCGCCTGGTCCGCACCGACGCGCTGCTGTGCGAGGTCTCGGACGACGACCACGCCGTGCCCGTCCTGGTGGGGGCCGGGCCCGAGGACGAGTCCGGGCGGGGACTGCGGATCGTGAGCCGGCTGGCCCGCGAGTGGGGCGCCAGCCGTACGGCGCAGGGCAAGACGGTCTGGTTCGAGCAGGCGCTGCCGTGGCGGCGGACCGCGGGGCGCGGCGGCGGGTCCCCGGTGGGTGCTCGAACGTAGCGAACACGGGGTCACGGCTTTCCCCTGACGCTTGCCCGCGCCGGTCGCCGCCTGTAGCACAGAGCTGACGGGGCTTCGGCCGCGCGGCCGGTCCCGGTCCGCGGCGACGGACACGTGGACCTGGGGAGATCGCATGGACGTCACCGGCACGAACCTGCAGGCGTGGGAGGGCTTCTGGCGCGGCGCCCCCGGAGGGCCGGGGGCGGTGCTCTGGGACGCGGGGGCGGAGGTCACCGCGGCGGCGCACCTCCCCTTCTTCGAGGCCCACTTCGACCCGTCGCTGCCGGTCGTGGACCTCGGCTGCGGCAACGGCACCCAGACCCGCTTCCTGGCCAAGCGGTACGGCCGGGCCGTCGGGGTGGACCTCTCGGCGGCCGCGATCGGCCACGCGCGGCACCAGGACCCGGGAGGCGTCGCCGAGTACCGGCAGCTCGACGCGGCCGATCCCGAGGCGGTCCGGCGGCTGGGCGAGGAGCTGGGCGAGGTGAACGTGTACATGCGTGGAGTGCTCCACCAGTGCCGGCCCGAGGAACGCGCACCGCTGGTCGAGGGCATCGCCGTACTGACCGGCGGGCGCGGCCGGGTGTTCGCGGACGAACTCGCGGCGTCCGCGAAGGACGCGCTGATGGGGCTGGCGCAGGGGCCGGACGGGCCGCCCGCCAAGCTCGCGGCGATCTTCGCGCACGGGATCGCGCCGGCCGAGATGCCCGACGCGGCCGTCCCGGAGCTCTTCCGCGCGGCGGGGATGGAGGTGCTCGCACGCGGTGAGGTCGCGCTCGTGACGACGGAGCGGCGGGCGGACGGTTCGTGGTTCGAGGTGCCGACGAACTGGCTGGTGGCAGGGGGCGCCGGCTGACCGCCACCGGTCTGGGCCACTGAAGTTTTCCACAGGCGGGGCGGGGGCCTGGTGCGGGGCGGTGACTTTGCGTAACGTTCCGTGCCATGAAGATCCTGATCAGCGCGGACATGGAGGGCGCCACCGGGGTGACCTGGCCCGGTGACGTCCTGCCCGGCACGGAGGGCTGGCAGCGGTTCCGGCATCTGTTCACCTCCGACGTGAACGCCGCGATCGCCGGCTTCTTCGACGGCGGCGCCGACGAGGTCCTGGTCAACGAGGCCCACTGGTCGATGCGGAACCTGCTGCTGGAGCAGCTGGACGAGCGGGCCGAGATGGTCACCGGGCGGCACAAGGACCTTTCCATGGTCGAGGGCGTGCAGCACGGCGACGTGGACGGCATCGCCTTCGTCGGCTTCCACACGGGCGCGGGGACGGAGGGGGTGCTCGCCCATACCTACCTCCCCAACTCGATCACCGGTGTGTGGGTCGACGGCAGCCCGCCGGCGAGCGAGGGCCGGCTGAACGCGCTGGTGGCCGCCGAGTACGGGGTGCCCGTCGTGCTGGTCACGGGCGACGACCGGACCGGAATCGACGCCCGGGACTACGCGCCGGCGGCGCGCACGGTCGCGGTCAAGGACTACGTCTCGCGGTACGCGGCCGTGTGCCGGCCGCCGGCCCGCACGGCGGCGGACATCCGCGCCGCCGCCAAGGACGCGACGTCACTCGCGGTGCGGCACGAGCCGGTGCGGGGCGGGCCGTTCACGATCGAGGTCGAGTTCGACGCGGCCCACCTGGCGGGAGCGGCCGCGATCGTGCCCGGTGTGGAGCGCACGGGCGAGCGCCGCGTCACCTACACCTCACCGACCATGTACGAGGGGATCCGCTGCTACAAGGCCGTGACCACCCTCGTCTCGGCAGCTGTGGAGGAGCAGTATGGCTGACACCCTGGCACTGGACGAGGCGGTCCGCTTCACCTCGGAGCTGATCCGGATCGACACCACCAACCGCGGCGGCGGGGACGGAAACGAGCGTCCCGCGGCGGAGTACGCCGCGCGGCTGCTGGACGAGGCCGGGATCGAGGCGCGCGTCCTGGAGTCCGCGCCGGGGCGGGCCAACGTCGTGGCGCGGATCGAGGGCGCCCCGCGCGCCGGGAACGGACCGGGCGCTCTGCTCGTCCACGGCCACCTGGACGTCGTGCCCGCCCAGGCCGAGGACTGGAGCGTGCACCCCTTCTCGGGCGAGGTGCGGGACGGGGTGGTCTGGGGGCGCGGCGCGGTCGACATGAAGGGCACGGTGGCGATGGTGCTCGCCACCGTGCGCTCCTGGGCCCGCAGGGGCCTGCGCCCCGAGCGGGACATCGTGCTCGCGCTGACCGCCGACGAGGAGGACAGCGCCACCTACGGGGCGACCTACCTCGTCGAGCAGCACGCGGAGCTGTTCCGCGACTGCACCGAGGGCATCAGCGAGTCCGGGGGCTTCACCTTCCACGCCGGCCCCGGGCTCAGGCTGTACCCGGTGGCGGCCGGGGAGCGCGGGACCGCCTGGCTGAAGCTCACGGCGCACGGCAGGGCGGGTCACGGCTCCAAGGTCAACCGCACCAACGCCGTGACCCGGCTCGCCGCGGCCGTCTCCCGCATCGGCGAGCACCGCTGGCCGGTGCGGATCATCCCCACGGTCCGGGCGGCGCTGACCGAACTGGCCGCGCTGCACGAGGTCGAGCCCGATTTCGACGACGTCGACACCCTGCTCACCAAGCTGGGCACGGCAGCCGCTCTGGTGGAGCCGGTGATCCGCAACAGCGCCAACCCGACGGTGCTCGAGGCCGGCTACAAGGTCAACGTCATCCCCGGTACCGCGGTCGCCTACGTCGACGGCCGGGTCCTGCCCGGCGGCGACGGGGAGTTCGCGGCCACCATGGACGAACTCACCGGCCCCGACGTGGAGTGGGAGTTCCACCACCGCGAGATCCCGCTGGAAGCACCTGTCGACGCGCCGGTCTACGCCGCGATGCGGGAGGCCCTGATCCACTTCGACCCGGACGCCCACGTCGTGCCCTATGTGATGGGCGGCGGCACCGACGCCAAGCAGTTCTCGCGGCTCGGCATCCAGGGGTACGGCTTCTCCCCGCTGAAGCTGCCCGAGGGCTACGACTACGCGGGGATGTACCACGGCGTCGACGAGCGGGTCCCGGTGGAGGGGCTGCACTTCGGCGTCCGCGTACTCGACCGGTTCATGCTGGGCCGGCAGGACACGACCGACGGAGTTGCCCGATGACGCGCGCCCCGATCATCGCCCCCTACGGTGCCTGGGAGTCGCCCGTCGACGCCCGCACCGCCGCCTCCCACGACGGACGCCCCGAGTTCCCCGCGTTCGTCGGTGACGAGGTGTGGTGGACCGAACCCCGGCCGGCGGAGGGCGGCCGCCGCGCCCTCGTGCGCCGCCGCGCGGACGGCACGGCCGGCAGCCCGCTGCCCACGCCGTGGAACGTCCGCACCCGTGTCATCGAGTACGGGGGCCGGGCCTGGACGGGCGCGGCACGCCCCGGGGCAGGACCGCTGATCGTCTTCTCCCATTTCCCGGACCAGCGGCTCTACGCGTACGAACCCGACGTGGCGGGCGCCGTGCCGCGGCCGCTGACCCCGCTCTCGCCGGTCGGCGACGGGCTGCGCTGGGCCGATCCGCAGATCCACCCGGACCGCGGTGAGGTGTGGTGCGTGCTGGAGGAGTTCACCGGGGAGGGCCCGAGCGACGTACGGCGGGTGGTCGCCGCCGTCCCGCTCGACGGCTCGGCCGCCGAGGACCGTGCCGCGGTGCGTGAACTCTCCGACGACTCGCACGACTTCGTGACCTCGCCACGTCTCTCGCCGGACGGCCGGCAGGCCGTGTGGATCGCCTGGGACCACCCCCGGATGCCTTGGGACGGCACGGAGCTCAAGCTCGCCGCCGTCGGACCGGACGGCACCTTCGGCGCCGCCCGGACGATCCTCGGCGGCCCCGCCGAGTCCGTCGCCCAGGCGGAGTGGACACCGGACGGCACCCTGATCGCCGCCACCGACCGCGACGGCTGGTGGAACCTGCACCGTGTCGACCCCGCCGCCGGCGAGGCGGTCAACCTGCTACCGGCACAGGAGGAGTTCGCCGGGCCGGGCTGGCAGATGGGGGCGCGCTGGTTCGCCCCGCTCGCCTCCGGGACACTGGCGGTGCTGCACGGCAAGGGCGCCCAGCGGCTGGGGATACTCGACCCGGCGACCGGCGAGCTGGTCGACGCGCCGGGGCCGTGGAGCGAGTGGACGGCCGCGCTGTCCACGCAGGGCACCCGGGTGGTCGCCGTGGCCGCCTCGGCCCGCAGTTCGTTCGAGGTTCTCGAACTCGACACCTGCACCGGCCGTACCCGAGTCATCGGCGCCGCCCACCACGACATCGTGCCCCCGGAGTTCCTGCCCGCTCCCGTGGAGCGGATCTTCACCGGGCCCGGCGGACGGGAGATCCACGCCCAGCTCTACCCGCCGGAGAACCCCTACTTCGCCGCGCCCGAGGGAGAGGTGCCGCCTTATGTCGTGTGGGTGCACGGCGGCCCCACCAGCCGGGCACCGCTCGTGCTCGACCTGGAGATCGCCTACTTCACCTCGCGGGGGATCGGGGTCGTCGAGGTCAACCACGGCGGCTCCACCGGCTACGGGCGCGCCTACCGCGAACGGCTGCGCGAGCAGTGGGGCGTCGTCGACGTCGAGGACTGCGCCGCCGTCGCACGGGCGCTGGCCGAGGAGGGAACCGCCGACGGGCGGCGCCTCGCGATCCGCGGCGGCAGCGCCGGCGGCTGGACGAGCGCGGCCTCCCTCACCGGCACCGACGTCTACGCCTGCGGCGTGATCAAGTACCCGCTGCTCGACCTCACCGGCTGGGCCGAGGGCGGTGAGACCCATGACTTCGAGTCCCGCTACCTCGACTCGCTCATCGGGCCCCATACCGAGGTCCCGGAGCGCTACCGGGACCGCTCGCCGGTGACCCGGGCCGACCGGCTCACCGTGCCCTTCCTGCTGCTGCAGGGCCTGGAGGACGTGATCTGCCGGCCCGTGCAGTGCGAGCGGTTCCTGGAGCGGATCAAGGGACGCGGCGTCACCCACGCCTACCTCACCTTCGAGGGCGAGGGCCACGGCTTCCGCCGCGAGGACACGATGATCACCTGTCTCGAGGCCGAACTCTCCCTCTACGGGCAGGTCTTCGGCTTCACCCCGCCCGCCGTACCAGCTCTGGAGCTCACCAAGTGACACCGCTCGTCCCGCTCACCCGTCCCCGCCGCCTCGTCCCCGGGGACCGGGTCGCCGTCGTCGCCCCCAGCGGACCCGTGCCCCGGGAACGGCTGGACGCGGGGCTCGACATCCTCCGCGGCTGGGACCTCGACCCGGTGGTGGCGCCACACGTCCTGGACCGGCACCCCACCTTCGGCTATCTGGCCGGAACGGACGCGGCGCGCGCCCGCGACTTCCAGGAGGCGTGGTGCGACCCGTCGGTCGCCGCCGTGCTCTGCGCCCGCGGCGGCTACGGCGTCCAGCGCATGACCGACCTCCTGGACTGGGAGGCGCTGCGGGCGGCCGGGCCCAAGACGCTCCTCGGCTTCAGCGACATCACCGCGCTGCACGAGGCGTTCGCGGTCCGGCTGGGCCTGTCCACCCTGCACGGCACCATGATCGCGGCGCACGGCTTCCTCAAGGACGAGCCGACCCGTGCCCAGCTGCGGGACACCCTGTTCGGGCCCGAGCGGACGCGCGTCCTCGGTGCCCCGACCGCCCGGGCCCTCGTCCCCGGCACGGCACGCGGTGTCACCGTGGGCGGCTGCCTGGCACTGCTCGCCTCCGGCCTCGGCACACCGGACGGGCGGCCCGGGGTGCCCGGCGGCATCCTCCTGCTGGAGGACATCGGCGAGGAGCCCTACCGGATCGACCGGATGCTGACCCACTTGCTGCGGGCCGGCTGGCTGGACGGCGTGGCGGGCATCGCACTCGGCTCCTGGCGGGAGTGCGGGCCCTACGAGGAGGTGCGGGCGGTGCTCCTGGACCGGCTGGGCGGACTGGGCGTCCCGGTCGTCGAGGAACTGGGCTTCGGTCACTGCGAGACGAGCCTGACCGTGCCGCTCGGCGTCCCCGCGGTGCTGGACGCGGACGCAGGCACCCTCACGGTGGAGGTGGCCGCGACGGGGGACTGACCGGGCGGCACGATCGTGCGATGGGCGTCTGTCATGGGCGAGCCCGGTGTACCGCCCGTCGCCGCGGGGCCGGCACGGGGCGGGAGCCCCGTGCCGAGTCCTCAGGACGGTTCGGCCGCCGAGAGCGCGGTGACGGCGACGACACCGTCGCACTCGGCGAACACCCCGTCGTCCAGGGCGACCTGGTGCCTGCCCGCACCGCCGGGCAGGCCCAGCACCATCGTCGGGTACTGGACCGGGGCTTCGCCCGAGGCGCAGGTGCCGTCGCCCTCGCCCTGCACCTGGTGGAACGTCAGCTTCACCCAGGCGCGGTCGCCCGGTGCCAGCGCGACCGGCGCGGCCGTACCGGTGTGCCGCACCGTCAACGGCACGTTCATCTCCGGCGAGCCGTTGGCCGCCCCGGCCACCGTCGGGAAGCCCTCGACAACGCAGGGCGCACCCGAGGTGTTGGTGAACCCGACCGCCGCCGCCCCGGTGCCGGTGCCCTGGAGGCGTACGGCGGCCTGGTGTGCCGCGGTCGCCTCCAGGTCCTCCGCGCCGCAGCGGCCCGCCGGCTCCCCCGAACTCCCGGACCCCGCCGAGGCGCCGGAACCGGCGGAGTCCCCCGAACCCCCGGGCGCCGGTGACGTGCTGGAGGCCGGGACCGTGTCCCCCGGCGTCCGCGACGGCGCGGCCGTCGGCGGAGCGGTCGGTGCGGGCGCGCCGCCGTCCGCGGCACCGTCGTCCCCCTGGCACCCCGTCAGCAGCACCGCCGCCGTCGCCGCCAGTGCCACCGCGATCGCGGCCCGCCTCGTGTTCCTGCGCTCCATGACGTCCCCCCGGGTCTTTCGGTTGCCTTGCTGCCGCGGAACACGAGGCCGTTCCGCTCCCGGGTTCCGTGCGTACACGCCTGGTACGGAACGGTGACGCCACGGAGTCGTCCGCACCGCGCAGTTGCGGCCGCCGGGATGTGGTGACCGCCGCGGGACCGGGCAGGAGCAGAGGTACGACTCGACAGGGGAGGAGAGCCGTCACATGACCAACGACCGGACCCGGAAGCGCAGGACGACCCTGCGCGCCGGCGCCGCGACGCTCGCCCTGGCCGTCGTCGCGACGCTGCCGGCGTGCAGCGGCTCCGGCGGCGGAGGGCCCCACGCCGCGGAGCCGCGGCCCGCGATCGCCGTCGCCCCGGCCTCCGGCGGGCGGGCCGTGCCCGTCGACCGCAAGGTGACCGTGCGGACCACCGCCGCGCGGATCGACTCCGTACGCGTCACCGCCCCGGGCCCCGGGCCGTTGCGCGGCACGCTCGCGTCCTCCAAGGAGAGCTGGACCTCGGCGGGCCGGCTGGCCCCCGGCGTGACCTACGACGTCCTCGTCCGCGCCACCGCATCCGGCGGCAAGCGGCTGACGGAGCACACCACCTTCACCACCGCCGAGCCGAAGCACACCTTCGTGGGGGAGTACCACCCCGACAAGGGCACCACGGTCGGCGTGGGGATGCCGGTGTCGATCGTCTTCAACAAGCCGATACGCGACCGGGCGTCCGTCGAGCGCAAGCTCGGCGTCACCGCGAGCCCGGCCGTCGAGGGCGCCTGGAGCTGGATGAAGGACTGGAGTGGCCGCGACCGCGTCGACTTCCGTCCGCGCTCCTACTGGAAGCCCGGCACCGACGTGACGCTCCGCATGGACCTGGACGGGGTCGACGGGGGCGGCGGCCTCTACGGCACACAGAACCGGGTCGTCCGCTTCCGGATAGGGGAGTCGGTCGTGACCACGGTCGACACCGCGCGCAAGACCCTCACCCTGCGCAGGGGCGGTGAGGTCCTGCGCACCGTCCCCGTCTCCACCGGCAAGCCCGGTTTCGAGACGTGGAACGGGACCATGGTCGTCCTGGAGAAGACGCCCAGCATCACCATGAACTCCCGCACCGTGCGCATCTTCGGCCCCGAGGCGTACAACCTGAAGGACGTGAAGTGGGACGTCCGGCTCACCACGTCGGGCACCTTCGCGCACGCCGCGCCCTGGAACGAGGGCAAGTTCGGCCGCGTCAACGGCAGTCACGGCTGCATAGGGCTGAGTACGGCCGACGCCAAGTGGTTCTACGACCACGTCTCACCGGGCGACCCGGTGACCGTCGTCCACTCCACCGACACCGTGCAGGTCAACAACGGCTACGGCGCCTGGAACGCCGGGTGGGCGGACTGGCGGGCGGGAAGCGCCCTGTGACCGCCGCCAGGTGAGGTCAGGGCGTCACCCACCCCGCCACGAGGACCGCGGGGAAGAGCCGGTGGACGGCGAGGAAGCCGAACGGGCGCAGGAACTCCACACGCACGCGCCTGGCTTGCCGGGCCTGCCCGGGAGCGCTGCCGGCGATCAGGGAGACGGCGGTGACGGCGGCGGCCCGGAAGCCCTTCGCGCTGAAGGTCGCCGTGGCCGCCTGCTTCGCCGCGCCGACGGCCAGTGGCTGCGCGCTGATGCCGGGGAAGTGGCCGGCGCCGGTGTCCCGGGCCCTGGCCAGCCCGAACAGCTCGGCGCGGTCGAGGAGGTCGTGCTCGGCGCCGACGGTGAACGGCACCGTGGTCAGGTCGAGTGCGGGCGCGGGGTCGAAGCTCGTGACGTCCTCGACCACGATCCCCGGCCCGGGCCGGCCGTACGGCAGCAGGTTGCCGGGCAGCACCTGGTACGTCCCGCCGAGGGCGGCCACCCCGGCGGCGAGCACCTCGCCGGGGGCGATGTGGTCGGGGCCGCGCAGCAGGTGGACCTCGATCCCGTTGGTGCCGTTCACCTTCGCCATGGTCAGCGGGCCGAAGGGGGTGGACGCGACCCCGGCCATGTCCAGATGGCGCGAACTGCGGAAGAGCGTCCCGGTGTGGTGGTCCTGGAAGGGCTCGGCCCAGTCGGTGCGCAGCGCCAGCGCGTTCGCGAGCAGCAGGAGGGTGTTCCGGTCGACGGCGACCGGCATCCTGGGGACCATGCCGTGGGTGCGGTCCGCGGCCCAGGCGTCCAGGGTCTTGCGGTCGGTCTCGATGTCGCCGGTGAAGTGCCCGTGGGCGCCGGCCGGGAGCAGCGAGAGCCAGCCGGGTGCGAGCGGCAGGGAGGCGCGGGTCCACAGGCCGACGGCGGTGTCGACGCCGTCCATGGCGTCCAGCCGGGCGAGCAGCCGTCCCGAGCCGCCGGCAGCCGTCGCGGCGTCCATGGCGACGGCCTGCTCCAGTTCACCGCGGGCGGGGCCGGCGGCGCCCGCGGCGAGCAGGGCCAGCAGCGGCCAGACTCCCGCGGCGGAGAAGACCGTCTCCCCCGCGCCGCCGCCGGCCAGGGTCTCGCGGGCCCATCGCGCCGTCAGTCCGTTGACCGCGCTCACCAGCGTGCGGTCGTCCATGTCCCCCACCGTCCCCCCGCCCCGTCGGCGTCGTCCGCGCCATCCGCGCCATCCGCGTCGGAGGATCATCCCAGCGTCCGGGCGGAGCGGCCAAGGGGGCCGCGGCGCAGCCGCGGCACCCACCGCAGCGCAACAGGACCCGCGCTCGCCGCGCGGGCCCTGTTGTACTGCGGTTCAAACGACCTACGAGGTGGGACTCCCTTCGCCGGCATGGTCCGGATCAGGTGCTAGGGGTCGCTCTCCGGTCTCAAAACCTCTTCCCGGACCTTCGAGCCTCTCAGCCCGGCCGTTGGACCCGGTTCCGGTGGAAGCCGCTGCTTCCCGCTCCGCAACCAGTGCTACCGAACTCCCTCGCTCGCCCCGTAGGCCACTTTCCAATCTACTCAGCACAGGATCGGACGACTAGGGGTAAATCATGTCAGACCATGATTTTCCGTACTTAATTCCGCCTCTTGCGCCTCCTGCGCCCCTGCTCTCCCGTCCGCGACACAACTGTCATCGACGAGCCGTTGTGCGATCCGTTGACGCCGCCGCGCGGCACCCCTACCGTCACTTGGCGCGCCACCCAATGAACGACAGTTCACTGTGCGAACGGAACTGATCAGATCAGGGAGTGCCCATGCGTCGCACCTTTCCCCTGCTCCTGACGGCGGCAGCGCTCCTCGCCGCCGGAGTCACCGCCTGCGGCGACTCCGGCGAGCCCGCCGGCAAGGGCGCCTCGTCCGGTTCCGGCGGAGGCACGCGGAGCGTCACGATCGGCGCCATCGCCATCGTCGACACCGCTCCCGTGTACCTCGCCCAGAGCCAGGGCTTCTTCAAGAAGCACGGCATCGACGCGAAGATCACCTCGGTGCAGGGCGGCGCCGCCAGCATCACCGGTGTGATGGGCGGTCAGTTCGCCTTCGGCTTCGCCAACACCACCTCCCTGCTCACGGCACAGCAGCAGGGACTGCCGCTCAAGGTCGTCGCCAACGGCGTCGCCTCCACCGGCGAGCGGGACACCGACTACAGCGCCGTACTCGTCCCGGAAGGCAGCCCGGTCAAGTCCGCGAAGGACCTCGCGGGCAGGACCGTCGCGGTCAACCAGCTGAAGAACATCGGCGACACGACCGTGCGCGCCGCCGTGCGCAAGGACGGCGGCGACGCCTCCAAGGTGGAGTTCGTCGAGATGCCCTTCCCCGACATGCCGGCCGCCCTGGCCAAGGGGCGGGTCGACGCGGTCTGGGAGGTCGAGCCCTTCGTCACCCAGGCCACCGGCCAGGGGGCCCGCGCCGTCGCCTGGCCCTACGCCGACGCCGCGCCGGACCTCACCGTGGCCATGTACTTCACCACGCAGCCCACGCTCCAGAAGGACCCGGAGCTGGTGAAGGACTTCACCGCCGCCATGAACGAGGCCCTCGCCTACGCCGACGCCCACCCCGACGCCGTGCGCGAGATCCTCAAGTCCTACACCTCGATCCCCGCCGAGGCGATCGCGAAGATCAAGCTCCCCAAGTGGCCGACGGAGGTCAACCGGGAGTCCGTGCAGACCGTCGCCGACGACGCCCGCCAGGACGGCACGCTCACCAAGGACGCCGACCTGGCGGCCCTCCTGCCATGACCGGACGCGACGCCGCGTACGGAGCGGCCGGCCTCGCGGTGCTGTTCGGCATCGCCGAGGCCGTTCCGCGGCTCGGCTGGGTCTCCCGGGACTTCCTGCCCCCGGCGAGCGAGATCCTGCGCACCCTCGGCCACGAACTGACCACCCGCCAACTCTGGTCGGCGCTCGGCGAGACCATGAGTGCCTGGGCCCTGGGCCTGGCCATCGCGTTCGTCCTCGCGGTCGCGCTCGGCACCCTCATCGACGCCGTCCCGGGCGCCCGCGCCGCCACCGCCTCCACCGTCGAGTTCCTCCGCCCGATCCCCTCCGTGGCGCTCATCCCGCTCGCCACCCTCCTCTTCGGCGCCGACCTCGGCTCAAGCCTCCTGCTGGTCGTCTACGCCGCCTTCTGGCAGGTCCTCATCCAGGTGCTGTACGGCGTCGCCGACGTCGACCCCGTCGCCCGCGAGACCGCCCGCTCCTACCGCCTCGGCCACTGGACGACGCTGCGCCGGCTCGTCTGGCCCACCGCGCTCCCGTACGTCATGACCGGACTCCGGCTCGCCGCCTCCGTCGCCTTCATCCTCGCCGTCACCGCCGAACTGGTCATCGGCAGCCCCGGACTCGGGCTGCGCATCCAGCTCGCCCAGTCCGGCGGCGCCGTGGCCACCGTCTACGCCCTGATCACCCTCGCCGGGATCATCGGGGTCGTCGTCAACCTCGCCGTACGCCGCCTGGAGCGCCGGCTGCTGGCCTGGCACCCCTCCGTCCGCGGGGAGGCCGCCGGATGAGCCGCGCCGTGCGTCTCCTGCTCGGCGCGCTGCGGGTGCTGGGGCTACCCGTCCTCCTCGTCCTCGGCTGGTGGGCGTGGAGTGCGTGGCGGCCCAGCTTCTACGTGCCCTCGCCGCAGCGGATCGCGGCCGTCTTCGGCGACGTGTGGCTCACCGCCCGCCTCGGCGACGACGTGCTGCCCAGCCTCGTCCGGCTCCTCGCCGGGTACGTGCTCGCCGCGCTGCTCGGTGTCGCCCTCGGCACCGCCATCGGCCTGTCGGGCAGGCTGCGCGCCGCCACCGAACCCGCCCTGGAGTTCTTCCGCGCGATCCCGCCGCCCGTGCTCGTGCCGCTGATCATGCTCGTCGCCGGGCTCGACACCGCCATGAAGGTCCTCGTCATCGTCTCGGGCGCGATCTGGCCCGTGCTGCTCAACACCATCGAGGGCGTGCGCGCCGTGGACGAGGTGCTCTCCGACACCGCGCGCGTCTACGGACTGCGCGGCCCCGCCCGGCTGCGGCGCCTCGTCCTGCCCGCCGCGAGCCCGCAGATCATGGCGGGACTGCGGCAGGCGCTGTCCATCGCCATCATCCTCATGGTCATCGCGGAGATGTTCGCCAGCACCTCGGGCATCGGCCACACCGTCGTGCTGTTCCAGCGGCAGTTCCAGATCCCGGAGATGTGGAGCGGCATCGTGCTGCTCGGCCTGGTCGGCTTCCTGCTCTCGCTCGCCTTCCGCGCCCTCGAGCGCCGGGTCCTGCACTGGCACCAACGGGAGACACATGCTTGAGATCACCGGACTGCGCAAGGTGTACGAGGGCCGCGGCCGCGTCGTCGAGGCGCTGCGCGGCATCGACCTCACCGTCGAACGCGGCGAACTCGTCTGCGTCGTCGGCCCGTCGGGCTGCGGCAAGACAACTCTGCTCAAGTGCGTCGCCGGGCTCCTCGCACCCACCGCGGGACAGGTCCGGCTCGCCGGACGCGTCGTCGACGGGCCGCCGCCCGGCATGGCGGTGGTGTTCCAGGAGTACGGCCGCAGCCTCTTCCCGTGGCTGACGGTCAGCCAGAACGTCGAACTCCCGCTCCGCGAGAAGCGGGTGCCGGGCCCGCGCCGCACCGCCCTCGTGCAGCAGGCGCTCGCCGCCGTCGGCCTGGCCGACGCGGGCTCCGCCCACCCCTGGCAGCTGTCCGGGGGCATGCAGCAGCGCGTCGCCATCGCCCGCGCCGTCGCCTACGAGCCCCAGGTCCTGCTCATGGACGAGCCGTTCGCCGCCGTGGACGCCCAGACCCGTGCCGACCTCGAGGACCTCCTCCTCGGGCTCTGGCACCGTCTCGGCATCACCACGATGCTCGTCACCCACGACATCGACGAGGCCGTCTACCTCGCCCGCCGGGTCGTCGTCCTGTCCGGCGCGCCCACCGTCGTCCAGGAGGACCTGCACGTCGACCTGCCGCACGACCGCGACCAGATCATCACCCGCTCCGACCCCCGCTTCGCGGAACTGCGGGCCCACGTCTACGGGCACATCCGCGCCGCCAAGACGGATCCGGGACGACCGCCGACGGGCACCCTGAAGGCATGAGACGGTCCACGGCCGCGTTCGGCAGCGCGGTCTTCCTCCTCGCGGCGCCCGGCGTCGTGGCGGGACTCGTGCCCTGGTGGCTCACCCGGTACGCCTCCGGCGACGGCCCCTGGCCGGTACGGGTGGCCGGCGGTCTGCTCGCCCTCGCCGGGGCGGCGGTGCTCCTGCACGGCTTCGCCCGCTTCGTACGCGAGGGGCGCGGCACGCCCGCGCCCGTCGCCCCCACCGAACGCCTCGTCACCGGTGGCGCGTACGCCCGGGTCCGCAACCCCATGTACCTGGCCGTCGTGGCGCTGGTCGCCGGGCAGGGACTGCTGCTCCTGCGGCCCGTCCTGCTCCTCTACGCGGCCGCCGTGTGGCTGACCGTCGCCGCGTTCGTGCGCTGGTACGAGGAGCCGACGCTGCGCGCCGCCCACGGCGAGGAGTACGAGGCGTACCGCCGGGCGGTGCCCGCGTGGCTGCCGCGGCGCGCTCAGACCCGGTCGAAGGGCTCCGCGTAGCGGAACGCCCCGCTCACCGACGGGGTGTAGCCGGACAGCGGGCGCACCTGGAAGTACGGCCCCCAGGCCGGGTCCGGCGGCGTGATCCGGTAGTCCGTGCTCGCCCGGAAGCCGTACCGGCCGTAGTAGTCCGGGCTGCCCAGCAGTGCCACGAGCGGTTCCCCGAGGGCGTCCGCGGCGCCCAGCGCGGTGTGCACCAGGGCCAGGCCGACGCCCTTGCGCTGGTGCTCCGGCGCGACGCTCAGCGGGCCGAGACCCACCACGGGCGTGCCTCCGGCGTGCGCCCGCGTGCAGACGACGTGCCCGATGACGCTCTCCCCGTCGGAGTCCACGGCGACCAGGGACAGCTCCGGCAGCCACGCGTCGCTCTTCCGCAGCTCGGCCAGCAGCGTGACCTCGACGGGAACGGGACGGTCCGCCGATGCGAAGGCCTCCCCGGTGAGTGCCTGCACGGCGGGGACGTCGTCGGGGGTCTCACGTCGAATCAGCATCCGGGCAGTCTGAACGCCCCACTCCCGCCCGGCAAGCGCATTTCACCCCCGGCCGTCCCGGCCACCCCCTCGGCCGCCATCGCCACCGCGCCGTGCCGCAGTGTCAGACCGGTTCGGTGTCGGCCGGGGCCGACACCCGAGGGCCACGGAGAGTGTCCGGGAAGGGACCGCGCAGCAGGGAGACGAGCCCGTGGGCGAGTTCCTCGCGCCAGCACAGGTAGTCGTGGCCGCCGTTGTACTCGTGGTGCGCCACTTCGTAGCCCTGGGCCAGCAGGGCGTCCCGCAGCCGGCGGACCGCGGCCGTCAGACCCCACTCCTGCAGGCCCGCCGACAGGTGGAAGCGGACCGGTCTTCGGGCGAGCGACGCCACGCGTCCGGTGAGCCACTCCTCGGGCAGCGCCTCCGCGCGGTGCCCGGCCGGCCACCAGAAGGCGCCGGACTGCGCGAGCACGTTCCCGAAGCGCTCCGGCCGCCGCAGCGCGGCGTACGCCGCGGCCAGTCCGCCGAGGCCCTGGCCGGCGACGACCGTGCGCGCCGGGTCGCCGCTGACCGGCCACCGACGGGCCGCCCAGGGCAGCAGTTCGCGGGTCAGGAAGGCCACGAAGCGGTCGTCGCAGGTGAGTTCGCGGCGCCGGGTGTCGCTGTCCAGCGCGTCCGGCATCAGCGCGACCAGCGGCGGCAGCGCACCGGCCGCCACGAGCCCGTCGAGCAGCGACGAGACGTCGAGGTGCTGCTGCCACACGTCCCCGTCGAGCAGCACCACCACCGGCAGCCCGGCCAGGTCCTCGTAGCCGGACGGCGTGTAGGCCCACACCCGGCGCCAGTTGCGCAGGTGCGCGCTGCGCATGGTGTGGACGGAGACCTCGCCCGCCGGCGGCCCCGGCCGGTCCCGCCACGCGCCGAGCGGCGCCGGGGCCGCGGGGAGGGCGACCACCGAGAGCGGCTCGGTGCCCCAACGGGTGGGGAACACGGTCCGGTTGAGGGGGTCGCGCCGCGGGTGTCGGCGCAGCCCGCGCAGGTAGGCCTGCCCCTTGGGCCCGGAGGGAGCCGCGGCGGCGCCCTCGCCCTCGTCCACGCACAGCGCGTACGTGGCGCGCCAGTCGGCGCGCATCCTTATCGTCCAGTGCCACACGTCCGTGCCCGGCACGCGCGACATCAGGTTGCCGGCCAGGTCGTCAGGGTCGAGTACCTGGTTGGGCAGGGCCAGCACGGCGCGCGTCGCGGCCGTTCCGCGCCAGAGGAAGGTGACCGCGGCGTGCCCGGGGTCGCCGTCCAGGCGCTCCACCAGGGGTGTCCCCTCGGCCTCCACGGCCCGCCAGAACTCCGCCTCGCGCCCGGGGCGGGCGGCCAGCGCCGCGAGCCGCGGACTGTGCGCGCGTTCGACGGGCGCGGGGCGCGGGACGCGGGGCGCGCGCGAGGGCGTGCCGTTCGGCGGGCTCCAGAGCGTGGACAGCATGATCGGCAAACCCTCCCGGACCCGTCCGACGGCAAAAGAAGGACAAAATGACGTTCACCATATATTGAAGTCCGCACGCGGCCCGGTCCATGAGGTCCAAATCCCTGACGGCGCGGGCCGATACGGGGTTCCATGTCCTCACCCGACCAGCGGGGACAGAGAGAGGGACCTCTTGGCCACCACCGTGCGACGCACCACCCTCACCCTCCCGGCCAGCCCGCTCGGCCCGGAGAACCCCCTGCCCGCGCTCAGGGCGCCCGGGGAGCCACACCTCCTCGACCCGGCCGAGAGCGCCGCGTTGCCGCCCGGCATGGCCGGGCGCATCGGCTACGGGCGACTGCGCACCCTGCTTCCCGTTCCGCGCCTCGACGGCTACACCCGCGAGCGCGTGCCCACCGCACTGGACGCGGTCGTCCTGGAGAACGACCGGCTGCGCGCCACGGTCCTGCCGGGGCTCGGCGGCCGCCTGTACGCGCTGCACCACAAGCCCTCGGGCCGCGAACTGCTGCACACCGACCCCGTCCTGCAGTACGCCGACTTCGGCCTCGCCGGTGCCTGGTTCTCCGGCGGCGTCGAATGGAATCCGGGCGCCACCGGGCACACCGCGCTCAGCTGCGCCCCGCTCCACGCCGCCCGTGTCCCGGCCCCCGACGGCGGGGAGATGCTCCGCCTCTGGGAGTGGGAGCGGCTGCGCGACCTGCCCTTCCAGATCGACCTGTGGCTCCCCGAGGGCTCCGACTTCCTCTACGCGGGGGTACGCGTCCGCAATCCTCACCACCGGACCGTTCCCCTCTACTGGTGGTCCAACACCGCCGTACCCCAGACACCTGGCACCCGCGTCGTCGCACCCGCCACCCACGCCTGGCACTTCGGCGCGTCGCGCACCCTCCAGCGGGTGCCCGTCCCCGAGGCGCCCACCGCCTCCGAGCACCCGGCCGACTGGTTCTACGACCTGCCCGACGGCACCCGCCCCTGGATCGCGGCCCTCGACGCCGACGGCCGCGGCCTCGTGCAGACATCCACCGACGCCCTCCGCGGCCGCAAGCTCTTCGTCTGGGGCCGGGGTTCCGGCGGACGCCGCTGGCAGCGCTGGCTCGCCGGGGACGAGGGCGACGGCCCCGGCTACCTGGAGATCCAGGCCGGACTCGCCCCCACCCAGCTCGAACACCTCCCCCTGGCCGCGGGCGCCGCCGTGAGCTGGCTGGAGGCGTACGGCCCGCTGGAGGCCGCCCCCGGCGCGGATTCGGGCGCCGTGGCGGAACGCCTGGAGGCGGTCCTGCCGCGCGAGCACCTGCGCGCCGCCCACGAGGCGTGGCTGCCCGCCGCCGACACCGAGCCCAAGGACGTCCTCGCCACCGGCTCCGGCTGGGGCGCGCTGGAGGTCACCCGCGGCCGGTTCGACCTGCCCGGTACGCCCTTCGCGCCCGACACCCTGGGCGAGCGCCAGAAGCCGTGGCTGGAACTCCTGCTCGCCGGGGTCTTCCCGAGACTCGGTGAGGACACCGTCCCCGGCCCGGTGCTCGTCTCCCCGGAGTGGCGGGAACTCCTGGAGACCGCGGGCACGTACGAGGGCAACGCATGGGCCCTGGACTACCATCTGGGCCTTGCCCAGTGGCACGCGGGCGACCGCGCGCAGGCCGTCCGCAGCTGGGAGCGGGCCGCCGCGGAATCGGGGTCGTGCCTTCCGCTGCGCTGCCTCGCCGTCGCCGACCAGAGCGACGGCAACCCCGAACGCGCAGCGCAGCGCTACCTCGACGCCTTCCGGGCCGTCCCCGGAGGGGAGGCCTGGGCCACCGCCGCAGCGGCCCTGGCCCGCGAGGCCGTGCCGGCGCTCCTGGCCGCCCGCCGACCCGGCGACGCCGCCGCCGTCCTCGACGCCCTGCCCGGGACCACCCGCGAGCGCGGGCGCTTCCGGCTGCTGCACGCCCAAGTCCTGCTGGCCGCAGGGGACACCGCGGGCGCGCGGGCCGTCTTCGAGGAGGGCTTCACCGTCGACGACCTGCGGGAGGGCGAGGAGTCGCTGCACACGACCTGGCGCGCCCTCACCGACGAGCCACTGCCCAAGGGCTACGACTTCCGCATGGCGCCGACGCCCTGAAAAACCGTTCGCCCGCGGCGCGGGGCATCCCGGCACAGTGGTGCGATCCACGCACCACCACGAGGGGGAACCCGATGTCGACGCTGCGCGTCACGGCCGAACGGCGCACCGTCCACGACCCCCCGAACGCGGACGCCCTCTAGGCCCGCCGCCGGTCCGCGCCCGTTCTTCGGCGCGGTACGGCATCCTTCGGATGCGAGCCGTGTCCAGAGGCGTCGCCTGTTCGGGCGGACGTTTTCTAGTTGCTCGTTGCCGCCAAAGCCTCCACTCCCGCGCGCAGGAAGGTCATGGCGGCGACGATGTCGTCGCGTGTGGGTGCGGCGCCGAGGGACGAACAGAGCGCGGCTGCGGCAGCGGCCGTCATACGGGCGTCCCGTTCGTCGGGCGGCGAGTCCGCGGGCGCACGCCAGTACTCCCACAACACCGCGTACGGCGTGGGCAAGGCCGCTCTCGACAAGATGACGGCCGATATGGCGGTGGAGTTGCGCCCGCGGGGCGTGTCCGTGGTGTCGGTGTGGCCCGGACTCGTCAGGACCGAGTTGGTCGACGCCGCCGTACGCAGAGCGGGCAACGACCGTTCCGAGATCGAGCTGCCCGGAGAGGGCAGGTTCGACGTCAGCGGGGCGGAGTCGCCCCGCTTCGTCGGGCGTGCCGTGACAGCGCTGGCCACCGACCCGGCAGTTCGCGACCGCTCGGGATCCGCGGTCTCCACGAGCGACCTCGCGCACCGCTACGGCTTCACCGACGTGAACGGCGCGTTGCCGGCCGGCGCGTAGAGCGCCGGTGATGCGAGGTGCTTCGCGTCCGCCCGCCGACTCGACATCCACCGTGCCGAGTCGGTGGTTGACGGCAAGTCGTCGCAGTCGGCCCTCAGTCCAGGGCGAGGAACTCGAGTTGGAGGTTGTCGGGGTCGCGGAACACCACGGTCGAGTAGGCGAAGGGTTCCGTCTCGTCCCGGACGGGTGTGTGCGCGATGCCCAGCTCGTCGAGCCAGGACATCCAGGACTCGAGGTCGGCTCGGGAGCCGACCTGGAACGAGATGTGGTCCAGCCCGGTCCGGGATTCGAGGAAGCCCTCGTGCTGGTTGCCCGTGTTCTTGTGCAACCCGATCACGAGGCCGGAATCGGGGGTGATCAGCAGGACCCCGTACCCGGTCGATTCGCGGTAGAGGTGGTTGAACTTGTAGTCGACGCGTTCGGCGCTGAACAGCCGTTGGTACCAGTCCAGGCTGTCCTCCAGGTTGGACACGGTGAAGGAGAGGTGGTGGACCCCGGTGATCCTGGGGCCGGCGATGACCTGGGCCATGACGTACCTCCGGTGGTGAGTGGTTGGCGCCCGCCGGCGTGCCACCGGTCAGGTGAGGGCCTTGAGGAGCTCTTGGGTGAGGGGGCCCCGACCCGGGCCTCTCGCCCGGCGAGCACGGTGACCGGCCGAGGCCGGACGTCCGGCCTGCTCACCGCTCGAAGGTGCCGTACATGGTCGCCCGGGCGATCGCGTGCGTGAACAGCTGGAACTCCATGAGGGCGGGGGCCGTCGTCCCGGACACGTCCAGCTTCTCCACGTCGACGGCGTGCACCACGAGGAAGTAGCGGTCCGGACCGTTGCCCGGGGGCGTCGCCGGACCGAGGTACCTTCTGTAGCCGGCGTCGTTGGGCAGCGTCACCGCTCCGCCCGGCAGCTCGCTTCCGTCTCCGGCCCCGGCCGGCAGGTCGGTCACGGAGGCGGGGAGGTTGGCCACGGCCCAGTGCCAGAAGCCGGAGGCGGTGGGCACGTCGGGGTCGAACATGGCGACCGTGAAGCTGCGGGTCCCTTCGGGGAAGCCGGACCAGCTCAGCTGCGGTGAGACGTCCGATCCGCCCGCTCCCAGGATGCCGCTCACGTGCTCGCGCGCCAGTTGTTCGCCGCCGGCCAGGGACTGCGAGGTCAGCGAGAAACCCGGGATCGTCGGCATGAAGTCGTAGGGACCATAGGGCTTGATCACGGCGGTACCTCGCTTTGGGCTACGACGTGCCGTCCGCGTTCTCGCCGATCCAGACGGTCTTGGCGTTCATGAACTCGCGCATGCCCAGGTCCGACAGTTCGCGTCCGTACCCGCTGCGCTTCACGCCGCCGAAGGGGATCTCCGGGTAGCTGGTCGTGTTGCCGTTGATGAAGGCCATGCCCGACTGCACGTCCCGTACGAACAGCGCCCGCTCCGCCTCGTCCTCGCTCCACAGGTTGGAACCCAGCCCGTACGGGTGGCCGTTGGCGATCCGGAGCGCCTCCTCCAGCGAGGACACCGTCCAGACCTGTGCCACCGGGCCGAAGACCTCCTCGTGGAACATGTTCATGTCGGGAGAGATGTCCGTCAGCACCGTGGGAGGGTAGAACCAGCCGGGCCGGTCCGGCCGTTCCCCGCCCACCAGCACCGTCGCCCCCTTGCTCACGGCATCCTCCACGTAGGCCTCCACGTCACGGCGGCCGGACTCGGTGGCCAGCGGCCCGACGTCCGTCCCGTCGTCCATCGGGTCCCCCACGACCAGCGCGCCCATCTTCGCCACGAACATCCCGATGAAGGCCTCCGCGACGTCGGCGTGGACGAAGAACCGCTTGCCGTTGATGCACGACTGCCCGTTGTTGAGGCATCGTGCCCCGACCGCGGCGTCGGTGGCCCGCTCCAGGTCCGTGGACGGCATCACGATGAAGGGGTCGGAACCGCCGAGTTCGAGGACCACCTTCTTGATCTCGTCCCCGGCGATGGCGGCCACCGACCGTCCCGCGGGTTCGCTGCCGGTGAGCGTCGCGGCCGCCAGGCGCTCGTCCCGCAGCACCTGCTCGACCCGTCCGGAGGAGATCAGCAGGGTCTGGAACACGTCGTCCGGGAAGCCCGCGTCACGGAACAACTGCTCCATGTACAGGGCGGTCCGCGGCACGTTGGAGGCGTGCTTGAGCAGGCCCACGTTGCCCGCCATCAGCGCGGGGGCGGCGAACCGCATGGCCTGCCACAGCGGGAAGTTCCACGGCATCACGGCGAGGACGACACCGAGCGGCTGGTAGGTGACGTACGTCTGGCGCGCGCCGACGCCGGGGCCGTCACCGGGCCGGTCCCGCAGGAACGCGGGAGCCTCGGCGGCATAGAAGCGCAGCCCGCGGACGCACTTGACCACTTCCTCCCTGGCTGCCCGGAGCGTCTTTCCCATCTCCGTGGTGAGCAGCCGGGCGACGGAGTCGGTCTCCTTCTCCAGGTGGGCGGCGGCCTGTTCGACCCATCCCGCCCGCTGCTCCGGGGTCGTCAGGCGGTACGACGCGGCCGCGGCGGCCGCCCGGGCCAGTTTGTCCTCGAGTTCCTCGGGGGTGAGCTCGTCGAACCGCTCGAGGACCTCGCCGGTCACGGGGCTGATCGTTGCGATGGCCATGCCTTCACGCTATGACCGGCGATTCCGACCGGCAATTCAGGCCGCGCCTCAGGGCAGCCGACGTCGAAGGCGTCAACGCCCGCTGCCGTGGCGTCCCCGGCACGGACGGCAACCCGCCCGCTGCGACGGCACGGAAGAGGGGACCGCAGCCACTCCGTCCGGCGCCGCACTCGCACCGGTCAACCGTAGGTCCCGGTGGGGCGCCGGGCCACGGCGCTTCCGCTCCCGCCCGGAGGGCGCGAAGTAATACGCACATTCAACCGAGTTACGAAAAGTGACGGGACGGCGACGGCTCGCGCTGTCCCGCCCGCGGCTCCGGATGCGCGGCACCGGCAAGCGCAGGACCCTGGAAATGTCCGATGCGGCGGCCACGTCGCCGGTGCGGCATCCGAACTCGTCACGCCGCACCGGCGCACAGTGCTGTTCGCCAACTAGAGCGAGGCACCCCCATGCAGATGCAAGCAGCTCGGATGCACGGATACAAAGAGCCCCTGCGAATCGAGGAGGTTCCCGTTCCCGCTCCAGCGCCGGACGAGATCCTGCTGAAGGTCGCAGCGACGGGCATGTGCCGCAGCGACTACCAGCTCCTCAACGGCTACTTCGAGGTTCCGTTCCCCGTGGACCTGCCCTACATTCCCGGCCACGAGGTGACCGGCCGGGTGGCCGGCCTGGGCAGCGCCGTACCGAAGACGGTGGGCTACGCCGAGGGCGACATGGTCGTGGTCAACCCCAGTTGGGGCGACGGCACCTGCCGTCAGTGCCGGGAGGGCAACGAACAGTTGTGCAGCGGCAACGGCAGGTGGGTGGGCTTCGGTCCTCCCGGAGGCTTCGCCGAGTACATGGCCGTGGAATGCCGCCATGCGATCCCCGTATCGGAGAACGCGGCGAAGGCGCCTGAGCTCCTCGCCCCGATGACGGACGCGGGCATGACCCCGTACCGCGGGATGCGCAAGCTCCGGGACACCGGCAAGCTCGGCCCCGGCCGTACCGTCGCCGTCACCGGCATCGGAGGCCTGGGCAGCTACGCGGTCCAGTACGCGAAGCTCCTCGGAGGCGGAGCGACCGTGGTGGCGCTCGCCCGTAAGGACGGCAAGCTGGACGTGGCGAAGGAGAACGGTGCCGACTACGGGATCAACGTGCGCGACAAGTCCACCGAGGCCATCCAGGACGAGCTGGAACAGCTCACCGGCCGCAGGACGGTCGACGCCATCCTGGACTGCGTGGGCAGCAACGCGTCCATCTCGATGGGGTTCGACCTGCTGGGACCCGAGGGTGTGCTGGCGGCCGTCGGCCTCATGAGCCACCACGTGGAGCACAAGCAGTTCCCCTTCGTGGGGACGGAGCTGACCTACATGGGTTCCTTCTGGGGCAACCACCTGGACCTGGTCGAGGTGCTCTCCCTCGCCGAAGCCGGCCTCGTCAAGCACAACGTCACCAAGGTCGGGCTCGAGGACATCAACGACAACCTCGATGCCCTCGGCCGCGGCGACGTGGTCGGGCGCCAGGTCGTCGTCTTCGACTGACGAACGCAAGATCTTCGGCGTCCTTGCCGACCAGGGGTGCGGTTCTCCGGCCAGTCGTCGACACCCGACACCCCCTTCCGGAAGTCGGCCCCACCACCCCGGATCCGGCACCCGCACGACACGCCACTCGTCCACGTGGGCCCCGCAAGGGCGGCACCGAGTACGAGTGACTCCCGCCGAACGCGCATGACCGTTCCCTCGCTGGGTACGCGCGGCCCCGAGCCACCCCGTACGCAAGCAACGGAAAGGGAACGGCCATGACCGATTTCACCACTCCGAACGGTGCGCAGCCCCCGGCGCAGCGAGCCCTGCACGAGATCGCCACCGGTGGTGACAACGCGGCCGCGCTGAGCACCCTGGCGGCCAGCGACATCCTGCTGCCGGTGCCTGCGCCGCCGGAGGAGCCCGCGGGGGACGGGGCGGAGCAGGAGACGATCAGCCTGCCGGTCTTCGAGCAGGAGGACGGGACGAAGCTGGTCCCGGTCTTCACGTCGGAGGTGCGCCTGGCGCACGCCCTGCCCAACGCACGGGGCTACCGCATCCTGCCCCTCGCGGCGCTGAGCAGCGGCTGGCCGTCGGACGACCTCACGCTCGCGATAGACGCGGGGTCGCCGGACACCCTCACCATCAAGGGCGAGGGCGTCCGGGCGCTGGCGGGACTGTCGGGCTGACGGCGGTCCGCCCGCCCGCACGTGCGAAGCGGGCCGCGCCCCTGGGGAGCGCGGCCCGCTTCGTGTGTCCGGGTCAGAGCGGCCGGTAGACGGTCAGGGCCTCGTTGGCCTTGTCGATGACCAGCTCCCGCGGCGCGGGCGCCACCTCGCCGTCGAAGGCCAGGCGGATGCCGGGGTCCACACCGCCGATCCGCAGCCGCCGCAGCAGCGCCGTCGTCGAGCCCGTGAGGGCGGCCGCGAGCAGGCGGGTGCGGGCGTACGGGCTGCCGGGGACGATGCGGACGTCGAGCTGCCCGTCGGACAGGGCCCGGCGCCGCAGCGGCGCCGGGCCGATGCTGCGGTAGGCGCCGTTGCCGGCGAACAGCATCCACACCGAGTGCCGCCGCCCGTTGATCTCGAGGTCGATCGGGGCGGAGGTGCGCAGCACGTGCAGGGCGGCCAGCACCCCCGCGGGCCAGCTGCCCACGCGCCGCGACCAGCGTTCGCGGTAGCGGACGAGGTCGGGGTAGACGCCGATGCTGAAGGTGTTGAGGAAGACCGTGGACTCCGCGGACCCGGCCTCCTTGCCCGCGGCGTCGCCGGTCGGGGTGACCCGTGCGACGTCGACGGCGATGGCGGTGCCCTCCCGGACCGCCCGCGCGGCGTCGTCGATGCTCTCGATCGACAGGTCGAGCGCGAAGTGGTTGTACGTGCCGCCGGGGGAGACGAGCAGCGGCACGCCGTGCCGCAGCGCGATCGACGCGGCCAGGCTGACGCTGCCGTCCCCGCCGTGGATGCCGAGCGCGCCGCCGGCCTCCGCTGCCTGCTGGGCGGCCTTCTCCAGCATCTCGGCGAGGTCGTCGTCCTCGGAGCACTCCTCGACCACGGCCTCCGGCAGCGCGCCGCGCAGCCGTTCTGCCGGCTGGCCGAGCAGCGGCGGCGGGCCGGAGACCTCGTTGACCACCGCGAACAGTCCGCGGCCGTCCGGCAGGGCCGGTGCGTCGGCCCGGGGGGTCGGGGGCACCGCCAGCTGCCGTCCGGTCGGCACGAGGCCGCGTACGGCCAGGGCCGCACCCGCGCCGAGGGCCATCCCGGCGGCGACGTCGCTGGGGTAGTGCACGCCCGTGTAGATCCGGGAGAACGCCACCGACCAGGCGACCGGCAGCACCGCGGCGCCCCAGCGGGGCGATTCCAGGGCGACGCCCGCGGCGAACGCGGCGGCCGACGCGGCATGGCCGGACGGGAAGGACGTCGTGCCGGGCTGCCGCGACAGACGGCGTATCACGGGCACGGAGTCGAGGACCGGGCGGTTGCGGCGCACCGCGCCCTTGCCGATGGTGTTGACCACTGCCGACGCCACCGCCAGCGACCCGGCGCCGCGCAGGGCGGCGCGGCGGCCGGTGCGGCCGCCGACGGCCGCGATGCCGGCCGCGACCCCGAACCAGAGCAGCCCGTGGTTCGCGGCCCTGCTGAGCCGGGGCAGCACCGGCTCGGCGGCCGGCCACGAACGGGTCGCCACGTTCAGGAACAGTTCCTTGTCCCATGCGCTCAGGATCCGGCGCACAACGACTACCTCCATGATCGATCGATTCCCGGGCGGTGCGGGCGGTGCGGTGCGGTCCGGGGCCGCGGTCGGGTGCGGCCGCGCGGGGCCGGAGGACCGGCCCCGCGGCCCGTCAGGCCTCCGGGCGCATGCCCAGGGTCCGGACGACTTCCTGGACGTTGGCGTACCGCCGGTTGTCGCCGGGGAGTCCGTCCACCAGGTCGGTCAGGGGGTCCGGCGCGTGCCGGTCGCGCAGGGCGCGCAGCAGGTCGCCGCGCCGCGCGGGGAACGGCTGCCGGGTCAGGTGCCGGGCGAGCTCGAACCGCACCGCCGTGCCCTCGGGGGCACCGGCCCAGGCCGGTCCCGTGCCGACCTCGGGGTCGTCGTCGGCGGCGGGTTCGGGGTCGTGCCACTCCTCGACCCGGGTGGAGTGCCCGGAGCGCAGCATCTCGCGCAGCTCGTGCTTCATCTCGTCGTCACGGTGGACGCTCAGACGGTCGCTTCCTCGTTGCACGGTGGCTCCTTTCCTCAGGGGTCAGGTCTCTCCATCGTCTACCCGGACCAGGGGTCCGATGCCTGTCGAATGCCCGCAGAAGTGGATGAATCCCCGCACCGGGGGTACCAAACGGGCGAGGTGACCGGGAGGCGAAAGGAAGGTGCGCGCCCCATGAGCCGCTACCCCGGCGGGGTCGACCCCGCAGACCTGGACGAACGACAACTGGTGCAGGAACTGGAGTCGGTCCACCGGACCCGCCACGAGACGCTGCTCTACGGCTCCGGCGCGGCCCTCGACGCCCACAACTCGCGGATGGCGGCCCTGGAGGGCGAGTACCTGCGCCGTCATCCCCAGCGGATGGTCTCCTCCGGCCGTACCCGGGCCGGGGCGAGGGCCCGGACGCTGCGGATGCCGGTCCAGGCCCAGCAATAGCGAACCGGGCGGCGAACACCCGCGCATGCGGGCCGCGCGGCCGCCCGACGGCCGCCGCACGCCCCGCGTTCCGCTCGCGGTTCCGTGCACTACCACCGGTACCAGCGCGAGCCGCCGGAACCGCTTCGTGCGACGAATCCGAGCAGCCACAGCACCAGGACGACCAGGGCGACCCACCAGAGGATCTTGACGGCGAAACCCGCGCCGAAAAGGACGAGGGCGAGCAGCAGAACGAGTAGCAACGGGACCATGGGAACACCTCCTCGATTCCGGTTGCCCCGGAATCCCGGCGGCACGCAGAGGAAATGCGCGCGCCCCGGCGGCGGGGGTGCGGAGCGCGTGCCAGGGTGGCGTGGGCCGGGTCCGCGGGCCCGGTCACCGACCCCGCCGGTCACCCGATCCCACCGGAGGCACGGATGCAGCGGACCTCACCGTCGGCCCCGGCCGGGCGACTCGCGCGCAGCGGCGGCAGGCCGGACCCCGGGTTGCCGGTACCCCGGTACTGGGCGGAGGGCCTGTCGGCCGGGATGCCGGGCGGTGCCGCACCGGAGCCGCCCGGGGGCGGCGAGGCGGTGCGTAGGGCCGCGGCGGGCTACTGGGAACGCCGCGGGCTCGCCACGTCCGCCGCCGGCGCCGTTGCCGCGCCGGGCGCGGAGCCCCTGCTGCTGGCGCTGCTCGCGGCGGTGGACGGTGACGTCGTGCTCGCCAGGCCCGCCGCCGCCTGGCAGGCGCCGCTGGTGCGGACCCTCGGCCGCCGCATCACGACGGTGCAGACCCCCGCGGTCGGTGGCGGCGCCCCCGACCCCTTCGCCCTGCTGGAAGCGGTCCGCCGGGCCCGCGCGGAGGGCGCCGACCCGCGGGTCCTGCTCATGGCGGCCGCCGACGACCCCAGCGGGACGGTGACGCCCCCGGAACTGCTGCACGAGGTGTGCGAGGCGACCGAGCAGTGCGGGCTCCTCCTGGTCTCCGACGAGACGTACGCCGACACCGTGCACCGTCCGCACGAGACCGTGCTGCTCACCCCCGCCGAGACGCTGCCGGGCCGGACGGTCGTGCTCACCGACCTGTGCGCGGCCCTGGTGCCGCCGTCCTGGCCAGTGGCGATCGCCCGCTTCCCGGCCACCGCGGAGGGTGCGCGACTGCGCGCCGCCGTGGCGGACCACTGCGCGGGGCTGCGCGCGGTGCTCCCGGAGCCGGTGGCCGCCGCGGCCGCCCTCGCGCTCGCCGAGGGCGACGAGGTCAGGGCCCACCTCGACGCGGCGAGCCGTCTGCACGCCGCCCTCGGCGCCGCCACGTACCGAGCGGTCACCCGGGCCGGCGCCCTGAGCCGCCCGCCCGAGGCGGGCTTCCACCTCTACGCCGACCTCGGCCCCCTGCGGCACGCCCTGGCAGCCGCAGGCGTCACGGACGCCCCGACCCTGGAGACCGCGCTGTCCACCCTGCTCGGCCGCCCCGCCCCCGGCGGCCACCGCTTCGGCGACGACCCCTCCGCGCTCCACGTCCGCATCGACACCGGGCCCCTCCATGGCGCGGACGACGCCATGCGCCGTGCCGCCCTCGAGGCCCGGGATCCGATCGAACTGCCCCATGTCGCCGCGGCGTTGTCCGGCCTGGAGGCCGCGATCGCCGGCCTGGCCACGGGCGCCGCCTGACCCGGGGTCTTCGCCGGCGGACACGGCCCGCCGGCCTGACGACGAGCGGCGTCCGAGCCGTGTGCGGGTGCTGCTGTCGGTGGGTGGGACGAGGCGCCTGCCGGCGCAGGTTGCGGGGGCCGCACGGGCGTCGTGCCTTGCCCGGCGCCGGGCGTCCGCTCGTCCGGGCGCGCCCGTGTCCGTGCCGTACCCGGGCGTGTTGCCGTCGGCGTCGGACAGCCCCGCGGCAGAACCACGGCGGCCTCAGTGCCGCCGGGCTGTCCGACCTGACGGCGGCGAGGGCCCGCCGCGTGTGCCCTCGGTGGGGTTCAGTGAAGTGGGTCCCCTGGTGGCTGGGGGCGGGGTGAGGCGCTTCCGCGTACCCGCGATGAGTGGTCGCCACCGTGCCGGTGCCTGCGCTCACTTGGCCGTCGGCGATGGTGCGCGCGCAGATGGCGCGGCCGGTGGCTGACCGGGTGCCCGTGCGCCGGGCGTTGTCCTGCGTCGGATCCACGCGGGTTCGGCGCTCGTGGCCGTCGTCGCGAAGGCATGGGCGCCGCCACTGGGCCGCACCGGGTCCGCGGGCGGGGGCAGGCCCGGCTCGGAGCGCCCCCGCCGCGAGGCGCTCAGTGGCCGGGGTGTTCCGCCGCGGTGTCGTCGGGGGTGGTGGGGCCGGAGGCGGAGCCGCGGAGGCGGCGCCGCAGATGGGGCGCGGAGGCGATGAGCAGGGTGAGGGCGACGGCGAGCAGGACGCCCTGCCACGGCTCGGGGAAGAGGGTGCCGCCGAGGATGCCGATGAGCTGGTAGGCCGCCGCCCAGGCCAGGCAGGCCGGGACGTCGCCACGCGCGAAGCGGCGGACCGGCATCTCGGCGAGCAGGCAGGCGACCATCACCGGGATGCGGCCGGCGGGTATGAGGCGGGACAGGACCAGGACGGTCACGCCGTGCTCGTCGAGCCGGCGTTGCGCGTCGGCGAGGTGCGCGGGGTCGGCGCGCTCCTGCAACCGCCGCATCCAGCGCGAGCCGTTGCGCGAGCGTACGCCGCGGTGGCCGAGCAGGTAGAGGCCCATGTCGCCGAGGAAGGCGGCGCAGGAGGCGATGACGAAGACCAGGGCCAGGGAGAAGGGGGCGGTCTGGTGGAAGGCGACGACGGCGGCGCTGCTGACGAGCGCGCCGGTGGGCACGACCGGTACGAGCGAACCGAGCACGACCAGCAGGAAGAGCGAGGGGTAGCCGACCGCCTGGCCGGTGGACTGGGAGGAGGTCTGCTCCGCGAGCAGGGTGAGTCCGCTCATCTGGCGGCCTCCAGCAGCATGCTCTCCCCGTGCTCCAGCCGGTGCACCGCCACCGCGGGTGCCAGCTGCCCGGCGAGCCGGACGAACTCCTCGCCCGGGGAGTGGAATTCGTGCGGGCGGACGGCGTCCATGCCGATCGGCCAGTACGTGCCGTAGTGGATGGGCACGGCGGCGCGCGGGGCGAGCCGCTCCAGGGCCTGGGCGGCGCGCGCCGCGTCGAGGTGGCCGGTGCCGAGGAACGGTCCCCAGCCGCCGACCGGCAGCAGCGCGGCGTCGCAGGGGCCGACCTCGTCCGCCATCCCGTCGAACAGCCCGGTGTCCCCGGCGAAGTACGTTCGTTCCTCGCCCACCAGCACGTAGCCCAGCGCGGGGGAGCGGCGCGGCCCGTACGGCAGCCGCCGTCCGTCGTGCGCGGCGCTCACCACGCGTACCGTCAGCGCGTCCACCTTCACCTCGTCACCGGGGGCGACCTCGGTCAGGTCCAGTCGCCGGTCGGCGGCGAGCCGCCGCAGCCGGGGCACCGCGGCGGGGGCACCGCGCGGCACCAGTACCCGGGTACCCCGGGAGAGCCGGGCCAGCGAGCCGGTGTGCAGATGGTCGGCGTGCAGGTGGGAGACGACGGCGACGTCCGCCAGCGCGGCGCCCGGCGGCGGTACCGCGCCGCGCCGCCTGCGCAGGTGGGCCAGGCGCGGGGCGAACAGCGGATCGGTGAGCACCCGCACCCCCGAGTCCCGCACGGTCACCGTCGCGTGTCCCCACCAGGTGATCTCGACCGCCACTCGTGCCTCCTCGTCTCGCCCCGAGCCTATGCTCCGGCGTGCCCGACGTGTGCCCCCGGTGCGCCGCGGAGCGCAGGGGAGACTGTGACAGTCTGGGGGTATTCGTGTTCAGGGCCGTGGACGGACATGGGTCGCGGACGGACCTGGCGGACGGCGGCAGGCGTGAGGAGACGTGAGGAGAGGGTGGGCGTGCTGCGTCGGTGGCGGGCCGCCGGGGGCGCGATCGTCCGCGTGCTGGTCGTGTGGGCGGTGTCGACGGCGACGATGGCCGTGCTCGCCGGGATCCTGCCCGACTTCCGCATCCAGTCGCCCACCGGCGACAGCCCCACCCGCATCGCGGTGACGGCGGCGGCCGCCGCCGGTGCCTTCGGTCTGCTGAGCGCGCTGGTCTGGCCGGTGCTGGTGCGGGCCGTGCTGCTGGTGCCCGCGCTGGTGCTGGGCCTGCTGGTGTTCTTCCTCAACGGCTCGCTGCTGCTGCTCGCGCTCCGCTTCACCCCCGACTGGCAGGGCGACATCGCACCCGCCACGGCCGTGGTGATCGCCGCCGTGATGTCGGCGGCCTCGTCCGCGACGAGCACGACGCTCGCCATGCGCGACGACGCGGCGTACGGCCGCCGCCTGGCGCGCCTGGCGGGCCGGCGCAGGGGTGCGGGGAACGACACGGACCGCGCGGACGGCACGCGCGAGCCGGGCTTCGTCTTCGTCCAGCTGGACGGTGTCGGGCACGACGTGCTGCGCGAGGCCGTACGTCCGGGCACGCGCAAGGGACGTCTGCGCCGGCCCGCGATGGAGACCGTCGCCGAATGGCTCGACGGCAGCCACCGCCTGGTGCCGTGGACGACCGACTGGAGCAGCCAGACCGGCGCCAGCCAGCTGGCCATCCTCCACGGCAGCAACGAGGACGTGCCGGCGTTCCGCTGGTACGAGAAGGAGACCGGGCAGGTCATGGTCTGCAACCGGCCTTCCTGCGCCGCCGAGCTGGAGCGCCGCGCGGTCGCCCGCACCGGGCGGGCCGGGCTGCTGGCTCCGGACGGCGCGAGCCGGGGCAACCTGTTCAGCGGCGGCGCCGGGCAACTGGCGCTGGTGATGTCCGTGTCGACCCGCCGCCGGCGCTTCTCCGCGGACCGGCTGGCGATGGCCCGGCTGCGGTCCCGGGCGGTCGGCGCCCCGGAGGGCGGCGATCCCGCGGCCGTGCTCGCCCGGGTCAGCGCCACGCGCTCCCGGACCGGCTACTTCGCGTACTTCTCCGACCCGGCGAACGCCGTGCGCACCGCCGCATCCTTCTTCGCGGAGGTCGTCCGCGAGGTCACCGAGTCCGTCTCCGCGCGGCTGCGCCACGAGCGTCCGCGGGTGCGGCGCGGCGGGCTCTACCCCTTTCTGCGGGCCTTCGCCACCGTCGTCGAGCGCGACGTCGCGGTGGCGGCCGTCGTCGGCGACATGCTCGCCGGACGCGGCGCCGTCTACGCCGACCTGGTCGCGTACGACGAGGTCGCGCACCATTCCGGGCCGCGCAGCCGGGACGCGATGCGGGTGCTGCGGCGCCTGGACCGCGCCATCCGGCTGATCGCCGACGCTTCCCGGTACGCGCCGCGGCCCTACCGGATCGTGCTGCTCTCCGACCACGGCCAGAGCCACGGCGAGACCTTCGAGACCGCGTACGGGCTGACCCTGAGGGACCTGGTGCGGGCGGGCTGCGGGCTGCCGGTGCGCCGCCGCGCCCGGGGCACGGCCAGCGGCGCCGAGGCGCGCGCGGCGGCCCGTGCGGCACTGCACCGCCCGGAGCACGGGGGCCGCGCGGGCGAGGAGCAGGAGACGGCCGGGCCGTCCTCGGAACCGGTGGTGCTGGCCTCGGGGAACCTGGCGCTGATCTCCTTTCCGGACCTCCCGGGGCGCGCGGACCGGCAGGGCGTCGAGGCCCGCCACCCGGCCCTGCTGCGGACGCTGGCCGAGCACCCGGGCATCGGCTTCGTGCTGGTCCTGGACCGGGAGCGTGGCCCGCTCGTGCTGGGCGGGGACGGCGGCGAGCACGAGCTGGAGACGGGCCGGGTCACCGGCCGCGACCCGCTGGCGCCGTTCGGGCCGGGCGCGGCGGCCGCCGTACTGCGCACCGCCCGCTTCCCGCACGCCGCCGACATCATGGTCAACTCCGCGTACGACCCGGTCACCCGGGCCGTGCACGCCTTCGAGGAGCAGGTGGGCTCGCACGGCGGCCTGGGCGGCGACCAGAGCCGCGCCTTCCTGCTGCACCCCTTCGACCTGGACGGGCCGGACCCGCTGGAACGGCTGGTCGGCGCGGGGGCCGTGCACGAGCTGCTGGCCGGCTGGCTCGGCCGCAAGCCCGTGGCCGAGGCGCCCCCGGTCGAGGACGGGAAGGACGAGCAGCCGGTCGCCGGCTGACGGCGCCGCGTACGGGACTGGTGTCCGGCGCCGGTCCCCTTCGGGTGGGTTCACCGTCCGCCGGGGGCGCGCCGCCGGGTTCCCGCCACGTACGGGTGATTGACCTACGGGCCCCGCTGCTGGACGCTTGCCCGCGATTGATCGAACGGTGCGCGCGGGCGGGTCCGCGGGCGGGAGAGGCTGCGATGCCGTACTACGAGGACCTGAGTCCGTACGCGTACTTCACAGAAACGATTCCGCCGGATGTCTCCGCCCATGCGGTCGGCTGGCTGGACCCCGCCCACCCCTTCCCGCAGGCCGAGCCCTCCGCCGAGTTCGCCGACCGCCTCTTCGCCCTGTGCCGCGACCACCTGTGCGCCATCACCCACGGCTGGTACGGCTGCATGCTGTGCCGCCGCAGGCTGATCGGCGGCGGCCGCTTCAACCCGGTGAGCGTGTCCCGCGGCGGCGAGCGGATCCTCGTGGGCCACGGCGAGGTACGGGTGGAGGGCGGCGCCGGCACCTGGCTGATCGCGCCCGACCTGGTCGTCCACTACGTGCTGGCCCACCGCTACGCCCCGCCGGAGCCCTTCGTCGAGGCCGTCCTGGCCGGTCGCGTCGTCGCCGGCTGCCGGTAGTCCCCCGTCCCCTCACGGGCTGATCGCGAGCACCACGTACGCCGCCAGCAGCGACAGGTGCACCGCGCCCTGCAGGGGGGTGGCGCGTCCCGGTATCACCGTCAGGGTGCCGACGGCGACGGTGATCGCCAGCAGCACCATGTGCGTCGAGCCCAGCCCCAGCAGCAGCGGGCCGGACATCCAGAGCGACGCCACCGCGACCGCCGGGATGGTCAGCCCGATGCTCGCCATCGCCGAGCCGAGCGCCAGGTTGAGGCTGGTCTGCACACGGTCGCGGGCGGCCGCGCGGACCGCGGCGATGGTCTCGGGCAGCAGCACCAGCAGGGCGATGACGACGCCGACGAAGGAGGACGGCAGACCGGCGGACTGCACGCCCTGCTCGATCGTCGGCGACTCCACCTTGGCCAGCCCCACGACCGCGATCAGCGCCACCGCCAGCAGCGCCAGACTGAACAGCGCGGCGCGGGAGGTCGGCGGGACGGAGTCGTCCTCCGAGACGTCGATCACCTCGCCGCCCGGCTTGACCGGCAGGAAGTACGCCCGGTGCCGCACCGTCTGCGTCGCCACGAACAGGCCGTACAGCACCAGCGACGCCAGGGCGGCGAAGGTGAGCTGGGCGGTGGAGAACCGCGGGCCCGGGGTGCTGGTGGTGAACGTCGGCAGCACCAGGCTCAGGGTGGCCAGCGTCGCCACCGTCGCCAGGGAGGCACCCGTCCCCTCCGGGTTGAAGACCGCCACCCGCCGGCGCAGCGCCCCCACCAGCAGGCAGAGCCCCATGATGCCGTTGCAGGTGATCATGACCGCCGCGAAGACGGTGTCGCGGGCCAGGCCGGCGCTCTTCGGGCCGCCGTCCGCCGTCAGGGTGAGGATCAGGGCCACCTCGATCACGGTCACCGCCACCGCGAGCACGAGCGCGCCGTAGGGCTCGCCCACCCGGTGCGCCACCACCTCCGCGTGGTGGACGGCGGCGAGCACCGCGACGGCCAGGAAGACCGCGACGACCACGACCACCGGCACCGGCAGCACGCGCCCCCACGTCAGGGCCAGCAGGACCACCGAGAACACCGGGACGAGGACCGTCCAGTGCAGGGCGGCCACGGGGAAGCGAGCGGTCATGCATCCGAGACTGACAGCTCGTCAGGGTCGGCGCGACGCGGGGAACCCGGACGTGCCGCCGCTCATCGCCCGGCCGGGGGAAACGCCTGTTCGGCCCAGATGGTCTTGCCCGCGGAGGTCTGCCGGGTGCCCCAGGCCTGACTCAACTGCGCGACCAGCAGCAGGCCGCGGCCGCCCTCGTCGTCGGACAGGGCACGGCGCAGGTGCGGGGCGGTGCTGCTGCCGTCGGAGACCTCGCAGATCAGGGTGCGGTCGCGGATGAGCCGCAGCTGGATCGGCGGGGTGCCGTACCGGATCGCGTTGGTGACCAGCTCGCTCACCACCAGCTCGGTGACGAACACCGCCTCCTCCATGCCCCAGGCGAGCAGCCGTTCCGCCACCGCCTGCCGGGCGTCCGCGACGTGCGCGGGGTCGTCGGGCACGTCCCACATCGCGACCTGGCCGTCGTCGAGCGCCCGGGTACGGGCGAGCAGCAGCGCGACGTCGTCGACCGGGCGGTCCGACGGGAGGGTCTTCAGGACGGTGTCGCAGGCCGCCTCGATCGTCGGGGCGGGGGCGCTCAGCGCGGAGCGCAGCCGCGCCAGGCCGGCGTCCAGGTCGAAGTCCCGGCTCTTGATCAGGCCGTCGGTGTAGAGCGCCAGCAGGCTGCCCTCCGGCAGCTCCAGCTCGACCGCCTCGAACGGCAGCCCCCCGACGCCCAGCGGCGGTCCCGCGGACACCGGGACCATCTCGACCCGGCCGTCGGGGAAGCGCACGGCGGGCGCCGGATGCCCGGCGCTGGCGAGGGTGCAGCGCCGCGCGATGGGGTCGTACACGGCGACCAGGCAGGTCGCCCCCAGCTCGCCGCTGGTCTCGGCGGGTGTCACCTCCCGGCCCCGGCCGTCCTCGGGATCGAGGTGCGTGACGAGGTCGTCGAGATGGGTGAGCAGCTCGTCCGGTGCCAGGTCCACGTCCGCGAGGGTGCGCACCGCCGTCCGCAGCCGTCCCATCGTCGCCGAGGCGTGGATGCCGTGGCCCACGACGTCGCCCACGACCAGGCCCACCCTCGTGCCGGACAGCGGGATGACGTCGAACCAGTCGCCGCCGACCCCCGCCCGGGCCCCGGCCGGCAGGTAGCGCGAGGCCACCTCCACCGCGGCCTGCTCGCGCAGCCGCAGTGGCAGCAGACTGCGCTGGAGGGTCAGCGCCGTGGAGTGCTCCCGTGTGTAGCGGCGCGCGTTGTCGACGCACACCGCGGCCCGTCCGGCGAGCTCCTCGGTCAGCGTCAGGTCGTCCTCGGTGAACTGCTCCGGACGCGCCCAGCGGATGAACACCGCCACGCCGAGTGTGATGCCGCGCGCCCGCAACGGGACCGCCAGCACCGAATGGATGCCGTACTCCTGGACCTTGGCGTCCCGCAGGCTGTTCTGCGCCAGCCACAGCGTGAAGTCCGGGTGCCCCAGCCGGCTGAGCACGGGCCGGCCGGTGGCCAGGGCCCGGGACGGCGGGGAGAACTCCGGGTAGACGTCGAGTTCGCCGAGGTCGACGGCCGCGTCCGGGGCGCGGCCCGACGCGGTGCGGTGGGCGACCCGGCGCAGCTCCACCCCGCGGCCGGGCGGACCCGGCGGGGGCTCCTCGCCGTGCAGCACGGAGTCCAGCAGGTCCACGCTGGCGAAGTCGGCGAAGCGCGGCACGGCCAGCTCCGCGAGCTCGTCGGCGGTGTGCACCACGTCCAGCGTGGTGCCGAGCCGCGCGCCGGCCTCGTTCAGCAGGGCCAGCCGCCGGCGCCCCCGGAACTGCTCCGTGCTGTCGAACGCCGCGCTCGCCACGCCGTGGATCCGGCCCTCCGGGTCCCGCACCGGCCACATTTCGGTGCTCCACGCCCGCTCGCCTCCCGCGGCACCCTCGGCGGACGGGGTCTCGTAGTGCGCCGCCCGGCCGGTCTCCGCGACCCGCCGCAGGTGCTCGTTGAAACCACGCCGCCCCTCGTCGTCCAGGAGCGGCCCGGAGAAGGGCCGGCCGCTCAGGTCCGCCGCGGGGACGCCGATCATCCCTGCCGCGGTGTCGTTGACCCGGCGGTAGCGCAGACCGGTGTCGTAGGTGGCCATGGCGACGGACGACTGCTGGAAGGCCCACAGCAGGAGCGCCGTGTCCGAGTCGACGGGCGCGGCGGTGACGACGCAGCCGGCGGGCCGGCCGTCGGCGTCCATCGCGGGGGAGACGCGTACGTCGAGTTCGAGTTCCCGCCCGTCCCGCCGGCGCGCCCGCACCCGGCCGCGCCACTCGCGGTCCACCGGGACCGCCCCCTCGTCCGCACCGAGCGCCTCGGCGACCGGACGTCCCACCGCTTCCGCCGCCGACCGCCCGAGCAGCCATCCCGCCCCCGCGCTCCATCCCGTGACCACCCCCCGCACGCTGACGGTGACCACGGCCGTGGCAGCCGGGTCATCGGGGTCACTCGTGTTCATCGTCGGCGATCACACACCCGTCGCAGTCCCTACCTCCCCAGGGTGCGCGCTCCGCCGGACACCATCAAATCGGCCGCGGCCGCCCCACGCCCCGCCCCGAGGCCACTGTCGGTGGCGGCGGCGATACTGGCCGCCATGCGCGCGAGCCGGCTGGTCTCCCTCCTCCTGCTCCTCCAGTCACGCGGCCGGATGACCGCCGCGGAGCTGGCGGAGGAGCTGGAGGTGTCCGTACGCACCGTCTACCGGGACGTCCAGTCGCTGCACGAGGCGGGCATCCCGCTGTACGGCGACGCCGGGCACGAGGGCGGCTACCGGCTCCTCGACGGGTACCGCACCCGGCTGACGGGCCTGACCGCCGACGAGACGCAGGCCTGGTTCCTGGCCGCGCTCCCCGATCCGGCCGCGCAGCTGGGGCTCGGCGAGGCCGCGGCGGCGGCCCGGCTGAAGATCAGCGCCGCGTTGCCGCCGGCGCTGCGGGAGCGGGCGGAGCGGGTGCGCGAGCGGTTCCTGCTGGACGCGCCCGGCTGGTACGGCTCCGACGAGCAGGTGCCGCATCTGCCCGTCGTCGCCGACGCCGTGTGGAACCGGCAGGCGGTCCGGGTGCGCTACCGCCGGTGGCGGGAGCCCGCCGAGACCGATCGCAGACTGGAGCCGTACGGCCTGGTGCTCAAGGCGGGCCGCTGGTACGTGGTGGCCCACGACGGCCGCGAGCGGCGCACGTACCGTGTGGACCAGATGCTCGAGGTGTGCGTCCTCGACGAGACGTTCGCGGCCCCGCCCGGCTTCGACCTCGCCGCGTACTGGCGGGAGTACCTCGCCGGATTCCACGCTCGGCTCCACCGGGAGCAGGCGCTGATCCGGCTGTCGCCGCGCGGTGTCGAGCGGCTGCCCGCCCTGCTGTCGCGCGCCGTGGCGCGGGCGGTGGCCGAGGACGGCGAGCGGGAGCCGGACGGCTGGGTCCGCGCCCGCGTGCCCATCGAGTCGGTCGCGCACGCGCACGGCGAGTTCCTCAGGCTCGGCGCGGACCTGGAAGTCCTGGCGCCGGGTCCGCTGCGGGAGTTGCTGACGGAGTCGGCGCGGGCGCTGGCCGCGCTCTACGCGCCGCCGCGAGCCACACCGCCGCCCCCGCGGACGCCACCGCGCTGAGACCGGCTACCACCGCGAAGCCGGTCGGCACCCCGGCGCGGGTCGTCACCGCCGAGGTCCCGAGCATCACGGCCACGGTCGCGGCCAGCCCGTAGGCGTTCGCCGTCCCGAAGGCCCGCCCCACGCGGCCCTCGTCGACCGCCGTCATCAGCAGCGTCCGCGAGGCGATGCGCGCCTGCCCGAAGACGAACGCCCCGGCCGGTACGAGCAGCAGCAGCCCCGTCACCCCGAACCGGGGCTGCAGCGCGAACAGCACGGCGCAGACCGTGAAGCCGGCGAGCGCGAGCCGCAGGTCCCCCAGCCGGGCGCCCGTCCGCCGGTACGCGGCCGCCGCCAGCAGGAAACCGGCGCCTCCGAGCGCGTCCACCGCGCCGACGACGGCGGGCCCCCGGTGCAGCTCGGCGATGACCAGCACCGGCATCAGGGCGTTGAAGACGGTCACCACCACACTGCCCTGGGCGTACAGCACGACCAGCGGCCCGTGCGGCCTCCGCGAGGGGACCGGCCGCGCCGTGGGTACCGCCGCGGCGGAGCCCACGACGACGGAGCGCCCCGGCCCGCGCCCGGTCGCCAGGACGAGGACGGCGGAGGCCACGAAGGTCGCCGCGTTGAATACGAACAGCGGGGCGGGCCCGGCGTACTGCAGGGCGAGACCGCCCACCGCCGCAGACAGCAGCATGCCGCTCTGCAATGCCATCTCGTACCGGGCGTTGAACCGCCGCAGCCGGCCCTCGGGCACCCGTTCCCTGACCAGGGCCGCGCTCACCGGCACGAAGAGCGCGGACGCCACCGCCAGCGCGAGGTTGCTGCCGTAGACGACCGCCCCGAGCGGCCAGCCCAGTGCCGTCCCGAGCGCCGGTACCAGGGCCACGGCGGCGCTGAGCAGGTCGCAGCCCGCCCACAGCGCCCGCCGGTCGAAGCGGTCGGCCAGCAGGCCTGCCAACGGCGACAGCACGGCCTGGGGGACGGCCACGGCGATGAAGAGCCAGCCCACGTCGAGCACCGAGCCCTGGGCGCGCACGATCAGCAGGGCCGCGGCGATCAGCTGGATGTTGTTGCCCAGAGAGGTGATGAACACGGCGGGCAGGAGGAGTCGTTGAGTGCGTCCGGTGGTGGTCACGGGGACCGATGGTGCCGCTCTCCGCTGACATCTACTGTCAGGGGACTCCGCGGGGCTCCCCCGGTTAATCGGTGGACGTGCCGCCCTCGTTCCCGACAGCATTCCGGCGATGACGAGAACCGACACACCCACCGCCTGGGACGAGCGCTCCGCGCTGACGACCCTCCTCGACTACGCCCGTGACACCGCCCGCGCAAAGTGCGAGGGCGTCACGCCCGAGCACGCCCGCTCCGCCCCGCTCCCGGGTTCCCCGCTGATGACGCTCAGCGGACTGATCAACCACCTCCGCTGGGTGGAGTACTACTGGTTCGAGGTGGTGTTCCTCGGCGGCGAGGACGAGGGCCCCTGGACGGACGAGGACCCGGACCGCGAGATGCGGATCGCCGTGGACATCCCCCTCGCCGACCTGCTGGCCGACTACGAGGCACACACGGCCCGCTACCGCGAACTCGCCGCCGCGCACGACCTGGACACCCCCGCCAAGCGCCCCAACCGCGACGGCCGTCACCCCAACCTGCGGTGGATCCTGCTGCACCTCGTCGAGGAGACCTCCCGCCACAACGGCCACCTCGACGTCCTGCGGGAACTGGTCGACGGCACGACCGGCGTGTAGGTGTCGTCGGCCCGGATGCGGGTCAGGCGCCGGCGCCTACGGTCGCCGCGCCGCGGCGAGCCCGGCCAGCCGTGCCGCCGCCGCGTCCCAGGCCCGGCCGTCCGCGGCCGGCTCGTACGTGCGCAGCGGCTGGGTGGCCGCGACCAGGGCGCGCATCGCCGCCAGGCCGTCGGGACCGTCGCCGACCGCGCCGTGGGCGCGGGCCTGGACGAGGATGTTGCCCAGGGCCGTGGCCTCGGTGGGGCCCGCGACGACCGGGAGGCCGGTGGCGTCGGCCGTGAACCGGCACAGCAGTTCGTTGCGGGAGCCGCCGCCCACGAGGTGGACGCGGTGGATGTCCCGGCCGGCGAGTTCGGCTGCCTCGCGCAGGGTGCGGCGGTGGGCCAGGGCGAGGCTCTCCAGGATGCAGCGGACGACCGCCCCGTGCGACTCCGGGGGCTTCTGGCCGGTCCGGAGGCAGAAGGCGCGGATCCGCGCGGGCATGTCGCCGGGCGCCAGGAACACGGGGTCGTCCGGGTCGATGAGGGCCGCGAAGGGCTCCGCGGCGGCGGCCGCGGCGAGCAGTTCCTGCAGGGGCAGGCCCTCCCCCCGCTGCTCCCAGGCGCGGCGGCACTCCTCCAGCAGCCACATGCCCATGATGTTGCGGAGGTAGCGGATGGTGCCGTCGATGCCGCGCTCGTTGGTGAAGTTGGCGAGCCGCGAGGCCTCCGTGAGCACCGGGGCGTCCAGCTCCAGACCCGCCAGCGACCAGGTGCCGCAGGAGATGTACGCGAAGTGCGGCCCGGTGGCCGGGACCGCCGCCACCGCGGAGGCGGTGTCGTGCGAGGCGACGGTGACGACGGCGGTGTCCGCCGGCAGTCCGGTGTACGCGGCCACGTGGGGCAGGAGCGTGCCGGCGTGGGTGCCCGGGCGGCGCAGCGGCGGCAGCAGGCGCGGCTCGATGCCGAGCCGGCCGAGGAGTTCCTCCGCCCAGGTCGCGGTGCGCGCGTCGAAGAGGCCGGTGGTGGAGGCGTTGGTCTCCTCGGCGCCGATGTCCCCGGTGAGCCAGTGGGTGAGCAGGTCGGGGATCATCAGCAGCGTCCGCGCGGCGGCGAACTGCGCGCCGTCGCGGGCCGCCGCCAGCTGGAAGACGGTGTTGAAGGGCAGGTGCTGCAACCCGGTGATCCCGTACAGCTCCTGAGGGCCGATGTCGTCCCGGACCCGGTCGGCGACGTGCTCCGTCCGGCTGTCGCGGTAGTGGTGGGGGATCCCGAGCAGGGCGCCGTCCGCGTCGAGCAGTCCGTAGTCGACGGCCCAGCTGTCGATGCCGACCGACGTCACGCCGTCCCCGGTCCGGGCCGCCAGGCGCAGGCCGTCCAGGCTCTCCCGGAACAGGGCGAGGACGTCCCAGTGCAGTCCGGTGGGCAGCCGGACAGGGGTGTTGGCGAAGCGGTGCACCTCGTCGAGGACGAGGTGGTCCGGGCCCACCCGGCCGAGGATGACGCGGCCGCTGGTGGCGCCGAGGTCGATGGCGGCGAATGGCACGTGGGCCCCTCGTGTTCTGGTCGTTCGGGTCGGAGCGACGGTGCGGTCGGTGCGGCGCGGCGCGCCGCGGGGGGCGGTGGGTGGTACGGGTGCGGGGGAGCCGGCCGGCCGGCTCCCCCCGCGTGGTGCGGACGGCGTCAGCGCAGGAACGCCGCGGCCACCCCGGCGTCGACCGGGACGTGCAGACCCGTGGTGTGCGTCAGTTCGCCGCCGGTCAGGGCGAAGACCGCGTTGGCGACGTGCTCGGGGAGCACCTCGCGCTTGAGGATGGTGCGCTGGGCGTAGAACTCGCCGAGCTTCTCCTCCGGCACCCCGTACGTCGCGGCGCGCTGGGCGCCCCAGCCCGAGGAGAAGATGCCCGAGCCGCGGACGACCCCGTCGGGGTTGACGCCGTTGACGCGGATGCCGTGCTCGCCGAGTTCGGCCGCCAGCAGCCGGACCTGGTGCGCCTGGTCGGCCTTGGTGGCGGAGTAGGCGATGTTGTTGGGGCCGGCGAAGACCGCGTTCTTGGAGGCGATGTAGACGATGTCGCCGCCGAGCTTCTGCGCGATGAGTACGCGGGCCGCCTCGCGGGAGACGAGGAAGGAGCCGCGGGCCATGATGTCGTGCTGGAGGTCCCAGTCGCGGGCGGTGGTCTCCAACAGCGGCTTGGAGATGGAGATGCCCGCGTTGTTGACCACCAGGTCCACCCCGCCGAAGGCCAGCAGGGCCTCGTCGAAGGCGGCCCGGATGGCCTCCTCGCTGGTGACGTCCACGGTGACCGCGACCGCGCGGTCCGGGCCGCCCAGCTCCTCCGCGACGGCCCGGGCGTTCTCCTCGTCGAGGTCGGCGACGACCACGCAGGCGCCTTCCCCCACGAGGCGGTGGGCGATGGCCTTCCCGATGCCCGAACCGGCCCCGGTGACCAGGGCGATGCGGGTGGCCAGCGGCTTGGGCTTCGGCATCCGCTGGAGCTTGGCCTCCTCCAGCGCCCAGTACTCGATGCGGAACTTCTCCGCCTCGTCGATGGGGGCGTAGGTGGAGACGGCCTCGGCGCCGCGCATCACGTTGATCGCGTTGACGTAGAACTCGCCCGCGACGCGCGCGGTCTGCTTGTCCTTGCCGTAGCTGAACATGCCGACGCCGGGAACGAGGACGATCGCCGGGTCCGCGCCGCGGATGGCGGGGGAGTCCTCGGTGGCGTGCCGGTCGTAGTAGGCCTGGTAGTCGGCGCGGTAGGCGGCGTGCAGCTCCTCCAGGCGGGCCACCGCGTCCTCGAGCGGGGCCGTCGGGGGCAGGTCGAGGACGAGCGGGCGGACCTTGGTGCGCAGGAAGTGGTCCGGGCAGGAGGTGCCGAGCGCGGCCAGCCGGGGGTGCTCGGCGTGTGCGAGGAAGTCCAGGACGGGCGCGGAGTCGGTGAAGTGGCCGACCTGCGGACGGTCCTGGGAGGAGATCGCGCGCAGGACCGGGGCGAGGGCGGCGGCCCGGGCCCGGCGCTCGGCCTCCGGCAGCGGCTCCCAGCCGGCCAGCGGCGCGCCGAACGGGTCCTGCCTGCCGTGGCGCTCCAGGAACTCCTCGGCGGTGCGGATGATCCACAGGGCGTTGCGCTCGCACTCCTCGGAGCTCTCGCCCCAGGCCGTGATGCCGTGACCGCCGAGGATCACCCCGACGGCCTGCGGGTTGGCCTCCTTGATGGCGGCGATGTCGAGGCCCAGCTGGAAGCCGGGACGGCGCCACGGCACCCAGGCGACCTTGTCGCCGAAGCACTCCTGGGTGAGCTTCTCGCCGTCCGCGGCGCAGGCCAGCGCGATGCCCGAGTCGGGGTGCAGGTGGTCGACGTGGGCGGCGTCGACGAGGCCGTGCATGGCCGTGTCGATGGACGGGGCGGCGCCGCCCTTGCCGTGCAGGCAGTAGTCGAACGCCGCGACCATCTCGTCCTCGCGCTCGGGGCCCGGGTAGACGGCGGTCAGGGCGCGCAGCCGGTCCAGGCGCAGCACGGCGAGGCCGGCCTCGGTGAGCGTGCCCAGGTCGCCGCCCGAGCCCTTGACCCACATCAGGTCCACGGCGCCGCCGGTGACGGGATCGGTGGCGGTGGCCTTGGCGGAGGCGTTGCCCCCGGCGTAGTTGGTGTTGCGCGGGTCGGCGCCCAGGCGGTGGGCGCGCTCCAGCAGTGCGGCGACTTCCGGATGGGTGGCGGGTGCCATGGGGGTGTCCTTCGGGAGGGGAGGAACGAGGAGGGGCGGGACGGCGGTGCCTACGCGCCCCAGCCGGCCTGGGTGCCGCCCACGCGGTCGGCGACGATGTGCTCCTGCCAGCCGGAGGCCTGGTAGGCGGCGACGGGGTCCGGGGCCAGGCCCCGCTCCTCGCGCACCTCTCGCAGCAGCGGGCGCACGTCGGTGTTGTACGCGTCCATCAAGGCGGCGTTGGCGGCGAGGACGTCACCGGAGCGCTGCGCCTCGCCGAGGGCGTCGAGGTCCACCAGGAGTGCCTTGGCGGTGGCCTCCTGGACGTTCATCACCGAGCGGATGACCGCGGGGATCTTGGCCTCGATGTTGTGGCACTGGTCGAGCATGAAGGCCACGCCGGTCTCCGCCTCGAGGCCGCGGTTCTTGGCGACCTCGTGCAGGATCCGGAAGAGCTGGAAGGGGTCGGCGGCGCCGACCATCAGATCGTCGTCCGCGTAGAAGCGGGAGTTGAAGTCGAACCCGCCGAGCTTCCCCTGGCTCAGCAGGAAGGCGACGATGAACTCGATGTTCGTGCCCGGCGCGTGGTGGCCGGTGTCGACGACGACCTGCGCCTTGGGACCGAGCTTGAGGCAGTGCGCGTAGGCGGTGCCCCAGTCCGGGACGTCGGTGGTGTAGAACGCCGGCTCGAAGAGCTTGTACTCCAGCAGCATCCGCTGGTCGTCGCCGAGACGCTCGTAGACCTCGGCCAGGGCCTCGGCGAGACGCTCCTGACGGCCCACGATGTCGTCCTGGCCGGGGTAGTTGGTGCCGTCGGAGAACCAGAGCTTGAGGTCGCTGGAGCCGGTGGCGTCCATGATGTCGACGCACTCCAGCAGGTGGTCCGTGGCCTTGCGGCGGACCCGCGGGTCGGGGTGGCAGACGCTGCCGAGCTTGTAGTCGTCGTCCTGGAAGACGTTGGAGTTGATCGCGCCGAGCTCCAGGCCGCGTTCGTTGGCGTGGGCGCCGAGCGCGGTGTAGTCGTCCACCCGGTCCCAGGGGATGTGCAGGGCCACCATGGGGGCGACGCCGGTGAACTCGTGCACCTTGGCCGCGTCGTCGAGCTTCTCGTACGGGTCACGGGGCACCCCGGCCTGGGCGAAGACCTTGAAACGGGTGCCGGAATTGCCGTAACCCCAGGACGGCGTCTCGATCCGCTGGGCTGTGAGTGCGGCCTTGACGGCTGCGATGTCAGGCATGTCCACCTCGGATGGCTCGGTGAATCGGCTCAGTGAACCGGCTTCCAGTGAATCGATTCATTCGGCTGTGAAGCTATCCACGTCCACCGGTTGTCGTCAAGGGGTCTGCCGGTCCGGATCCCCGTTATTGAATCGTGTCATCCGTCCTGCGAAAGCGCGTTGTTGCTGTTCGTGCGGCATTGTCAGGCCTGTTACCTGCGGGTTTCGCGAGGGTGCAGGTCAGGAGGGGGAGGCGGCAGCCCTTGACGCCTTCGCGGGGCGGGGCTAGCTTCCCGGCAACTCCGTTGAAACATTTCATAGCAGGAGGGCGCAATGACGCACCCCGAACCGGAGACCACTCCGGTGCTCGCGCTCGAGGGGGTGAGCAAGTCCTTCGGTGCCGTTCGCGCTCTGCGCGGTGTATCGCTCCGGCTCCACGCCGGCGAGGCCCATGCCCTGGCGGGCGAGAACGGCGCCGGCAAGTCGACACTGATCAAGACCCTCGCGGGTGTGCACCGCCCGGACACCGGCACGGTGCTGCTCGACGGCCGGCCCGTGGAGTTCCACGGCCCGGGGGACGCCCGTGACGCGGGGGTCGCCGTCATCTACCAGGAGCCCACGCTCTTCCCCGACCTGTCGGTGGCCGAGAACATCTTCGTCGGCCGGCAGCCGCGCCGTTCGCTCGGCAGGGTCGACCACAAGGCCGTGCGCGAGGCCGCGGCCGAGCTCTTCCGCCGCCTCGGCGTGGACCTCGACCCGGAGCAGCCGGCCCGCGGACTGTCCATCGCCGACCAGCAGTTGGTGGAGATCGCCAAGGCGCTCTCCTTCGACGCCCGCGTCCTGATCATGGACGAGCCGACCGCCGCCCTCACCGGCAGCGAGGTCGCCCGGCTCTTCGGCGTCGTCAAGTCCCTGCGCGAGCAGGGCGCCGCGGTCCTCTTCATCTCCCACCGCCTCGAGGAGATCTTCGCCCTCTGCCAGCGGGTCACCACCCTGCGGGACGGCGCGTGGATCGCCAGTGAGCCCCTCGACGGGCTCACCGAGGACGACCTGGTGCGCCGCATGGTCGGCCGCGACCTGGACGAGCTCTACCCCAAGCAGGACGCCGAGATCGGCGAGGTCGCACTCAGCGTGCGCCGGCTCACCCGCGAAGGCGTCTTCACCGACGTCTCCTTCGAGGTGCGCCGCGGCGAGATCGTGGGCCTGGCGGGCCTCGTCGGCGCCGGGCGCAGCGAAGTCGCCCGGGCCATCTTCGGCGTGGACCGCCGGGACGCCGGCGAGGTCGTCGTCGACGGCAAGCCGCTGCGCGGCGGCGCGCCCAGCCTGGCCATGGCCGCGGGGATCGCACTGGTCCCCGAGGACCGCCGGGCCCAGGGCCTGGTGATGGACATGTCCATCGAGCGCAACATCGGCCTGACCGGCTTCGCCACCACCACCAAGGGCGGCCTCATGAGCCGTGGCGCCGAGCGCAGCCGCGCCCTGGACTGGGCCGTGCGGCTCCAGGTGAAGTACGCCCGGCTGGCCGACGTCGTCGGCACCCTCTCGGGCGGCAACCAGCAGAAGGTCGTCCTCGCCAAGTGGCTCGCCACCGCGCCCGAGGTGCTGATCGTCGACGAGCCCACGCGCGGCATCGACGTCGGCACCAAGGCCGAGGTGCACCGGCTGCTGTCGCGGCTCGCGTCCGAGGGCGTGGCCGTACTGATGATCTCCTCCGACCTGCCGGAGATCCTCGGCATGGCGGACCGCGTCCTGGTGATGCACGAGGGACGACTGACAGCCGAGATCCCCCGGTCGGAGGCGACCGAGGAATCCGTGATGGCGGCGGCGACCGGCCGCGTGAGGAGGGCGGCGTGACCGTGACCGCCGACACCCCGCAGCAGATCGCCGCGGACGAACCGACCGCGTCCCGCCGCTTCCTGGACCGGGTGCTGAAACTGCGGGCGCTCGCCGTGCTCGCCGTGCTCCTGGTCATGCTGGCCGCGACGCAGATCTACAACAGCGAGTTCCTCTCCCAGCAGGGCGTCAAGGACCTCCTGCTGAACGCCACCATCCTCGTGCTGGTCGCCGTCGGCCAGGCCATGGTCGTCATCACCCGCAACGTCGACCTGTCGGTCGGCTCGGTGCTCGGCATCTCGGCCTTCGCGGCAGGCACCTACCTGCACGGCGGCGGCAACCCGCTCCTCGCCGTGCTCATCGCGGTCGGACTCGGCGTGCTCTTCGGCCTGCTGAACGGCCTGCTGGTGAGTCTCGGTCAGGTCCCCGCGCTCGTGGTGACCCTGGGCACGCTCTACATCATCCGCGGCATCGACTCCATCTGGGTCGGCTCCCGCCAGATCACCGCGAACGACCTGCCGGCGAGCTTCGTCGACTTCGGCCACGACGGCCTGTCGGTGATCCCCTACCTCGCGCTGCTGACGCTCGCGGTGCTGGTCGCGGCCGGCTACTACCTGCGCAGCTACCGCGGCGGCCGCGACCTGTACGCGCTGGGCTCCAGCCCCGAGGCCGCCAGGCTGGCCGGTGTGCCGGTCCGCAAGCGGATCCTCACCGCGTACGTCGCGTGCGGGGCGCTCGCCGGACTCGCCGGCGCGCTCTACCTCGCCCGGTTCGGCAACGTCGACTCCGGCACCGGCAACGGCTACGAACTGACCGTGGTCAGCGCCGTGGTGGTCGGCGGCGTCGCCTTCACCGGCGGCTCCGGCACCGTGTACGGCGCCGCGCTCGGCGCCCTGCTGCTGACCTCGATCAACAGCGTCCTGCCCTCCATCGGCGTCAGCTCGGTGTGGGTGCTGGCCATCGACGGAGTCCTGCTCCTGCTCGCCATCGCCGTCGACCGGATCGTGGCGCTGCGGGTGGCCGGCGTCCTCCGCAAGCGGGCCGCACAGATGAGGAGTGCCCACCATGCCTGAGACCACCAAGGCCCCCGCCCCGCTCGCCCGCCTCGGCGGCGCGGTGCGCTGGGACACCGCGGTCGGCGCCCTGCTCGTCGTCCTGCTGATCTGCTCCTTCTCCTTCGTGGAGAACTTCGGCAACGCCCTGAACGTGTCCTTCCTGATCGGCAACACCCTGCCGATCGCGCTCATCGCGCTGCCGATGACCATGCTCGTGGTCTCCGGCGAGATCGACCTGTCCGTCGGCTCGACCGCGGGCCTGTCCGGCGCCGTGATGGGCGCGCTGTGGAACGGGGGCATGGCGATCGAGACGATCATCCCGATCTGCCTGCTCCTCGGCGCCCTGTGCGGCCTGGTCAACGGCCTGCTCGTGACCCGGCTCGGCCTGCCCTCGCTCGCCGTCACCATCGGCACGCTCGCCGCCTACCGTGGCATCGCGCAGATCGTGCTGGGCGCCGACTCCGTCACCGACTTCCCGCAGCAGTACCTCGACTTCGGCGCCGGCCGGATCGACGGCACCTTCATCCCGTACGCGGCGATCCCCTTCGCCGTGCTGCTGCTGATCGCCGTCCTGGTGCTGCACGCGACCCCCGTCGGGCGCTCCCTGTTCGCCGTCGGCGCCTCGGAGGAGGCGGCCCGGTTCGCGGGAGTGCGCGTGCGGCGGCTGAAGCTGGCGATGTTCGTGACGACCGGCCTGGTCTCCTCCCTCACCGGGGTCTTCTGGGCGCTGCACTACGCCAGCGCCCGCTACGACAACGCCACCGGCCTGGAGTTGTCCGTCATCGCGGGCGTCCTGCTCGGCGGCATCGACTTCGACGGCGGCAAGGGCACCCTGGGCGGCGCGATCGCCGGTGTGTTCCTGCTCGGCGCGGGCCAGAACGTGATGAGCCTGCTCAACGTCTCGGCCCAGTCCCAGATCGTCGTCACCGGCGTGCTCCTGGTGATCTCCGTCCTCGCCCCGAGGGTCGGCCGCCAGGTCGCGCAGGCCAGGGCGCGCAGGAGGTCGGCCGACAAGGCCCCGGCCGCGCTCGCCGCCTCGTGAACCCCCACCTCCCCCCGCACACGTCACACGGCACCACCACCCCCCGCACCACCTCCCGTCCTCACTCCGGCGCCCGCACCGGCAGCGAAAGGATCACCATGTCCAGAACCCTCACCCGTCGAGCCACCGTCGTCGTCGCCGTGACCGCGGCCGTCGCGCTCGGCGCCACGGCCTGCGGCGGCACCACCAAGAACTCCTCCAAGGACAGCGGCGGCGGCGGCGCCAAGGCGACCGCGTCGGCCGACCCCAACGCGGCGACCAAGAAGGGCCTGACCGTCGCCTTCCTGCCCAAGCAGGTCAACAACCCGTACTTCACCATCGCCGACGGCGGCGGCAAGCAGGCCCTGGACGCGCTGGGCTCCTCCTACAAGGAGGTCGGCACCAGCAGCGGCACCGACACCGCCGGCCAGGTGAGCTACGTCAACACCCTGACCCAGCAGCAGGTCGACGCGATCGCCGTCTCCGCGCAGGACCCGGGCGCGCTGTGCACCTCGCTGAACCAGGCCCGCAAGAACGGCATCAAGGTCGTCACCTACGACTCGGACACCAAGCCCGAGTGCCGCGACCTGTTCGTCTCGCAGGCCAGCGCCGAGGACCTGGGCCGCACCGAGGTGCAGCTGCTCGCCGAGCAGATCGGCTACAAGGGCGAGATCGCGATCCTCTCGGCGGCGCAGACCGCCACGAACCAGAACACCTGGATCGACTTCATGAAGGACGAGCTCAAGGACCCCAAGTACAAGGACGTCAAGCTGGTCAAGGTCGCCTACGGCAACGACGACGCCCAGCAGTCCTTCCAGCAGACCCAGGGCCTGCTCCAGCAGTACCCCAACCTGAAGGGCATCATCTCCCCGACCACGGTCGGCATCAAGGCGGCCGCCCAGTACCTGGCGGGCTCCAAGTACAAGGGCAAGGTCAAGCTGACCGGCCTCGGCACGCCCAACGACATGCGCGCCTACGTCAAGAACGGCACCGTCGACGCCTTCGAGCTGTGGGACCCGGCCAAGCTCGGCTCGCTCGCCTCGTACGCCGCGGTCGCCCTGGCCTCCGGCCAGATCTCCGGCGCCGAGGGCCAGAGCTTCAAGGCCGGTGACATGGGCAGCTACACCATCGGCAAGGACGGCGTCGTGGTGCTCGGCAAGCCGACCGTGTTCACCAAGGACAACATCGACCAGTTCAAGTTCTGAGAGCCCGGGCGTGGCGGAGAAGGGCCGCACGGTGGGGATCAAGGACGTCGCCCGTGAGGCGGGGGTGTCCGTGGGCACGGTCTCCAATGTGATCAACCGGCCGGACGCGGTCCCCGAGGCGACCCGGGTCCGTGTACAGCGCGCCATCGCCCGGCTGGGGTACGTACGCAGCGAGTCCGCCCGGCAGTTGCGGGCGGGCCGCAGCAGGATCATGGCCCTGCTCGTGCTCGACATGGGCAACCCGTTCTTCGTCGACGTCGCACGAGGCGCGGAACGGGCGGCCCGGGCGGCCGGGCTCGGCGTGATGGTCTGCAACAGCGCGCAGAACCCGCAGGAGGAGGCCGCGTACCTGTCGCTCTTCGCGGAGCAGCGGGTGCGCGGGGTGCTGGTGACGCCGGCCGACGCCGACGGCGGCAACCTCGCCGCGTTCCGGCGGCACCGCATCCCCTTCGTCCTCGTCGACCGGGTCGCGGCGGGCACCTCCGAGTGCTCGGTGTCCGTGGACGACGTGGCCGGCGGCCGGATGGCCGTCGGCCACCTGGCGGCCGCCGGGCACCGGAGGATCGCGTACGTCTCCGGCCCCGGCCACCTGCAGCAGGTCCGGGACCGGCGCGTGGGCGCCCTCGCGGCCCTGGAGGAGGCCGGCCTGCCGCCGGAGACCCTGCGCGAACTGCCCACGGAGCGGCTGGACGTCGCCGCCGGACGGGACGCCGGCCACCGGCTGCTCGGCCTCCCGGAGCGGCCGACCGCCGTGTTCTGCGCCAACGACCTGCTCGCCCTCGGGGTGCTGCAGGCGCTGTACGCGGCGGGGGTGGACGTCCCCGGCGAGATGGCCATCGTCGGCTACGACGACATCGAGTTCGCGGCCGCGGCGGCCGTGCCGCTCACCTCCGTGCGGCAGCCCGCCGCGAACATGGGCGCGCTGGCCGCGGGGATGCTGCTGGAGGAGACCGGGCCGCAGGCCCGGGAGCACCGGCACCGGCGGGTCGTGCTCCAGCCGGAACTGGTGGTCCGCGACTCCAGCCTGATCAGGCGCTGAGCCCGTTCGGGGTACCGGGGTGCCGCGGCACCGGCCCGATCAGGCGCCGGGCCGGTGCGGGCGGCCGGCGGCCGTGCGGCCCATGGTCAGCGCGAGTTTGCGCAGCCGCCGCCAGTCCGTGCGGACACCCGTCGCCGGCACCCCGGGGCGGCTGCGCGGCACCCGGACGCGCAGCGCGCCGGGGCGGACGCGGCAGCGCACGGGGGTGGGCAGCACGAGGGCCTCGCCGTCCACGCCCGCGTCGATCTCGGCGGCGTCGGCGCTGGTCACCACCTCCCGGGCCGTCGCCACGGTCAGACCGGAGGCGACCCGGGGGCCCATCAGCAGTCCGGCGGCCTGGGCCGCGTTGTCGACCTTGACGCCCAGCACCCCCAGCAGACCGGTGTCGAGACGGTCCCGGCGGCCGAGCCCGGCCGGGTCGTCGGTCCGGTACGGGTTGTTGCTCACCAGCACGGCCTGCGGCTCGTCGATGACGGTGTCCCCGGCCGTCGCCGTCAGCCGGGGCCCGGCGCGGTGCGTGAGCAGGTCGGGCAGGAGCTCCAGGATGGTGCCGACCTTGTCGTCCCGGTACGCCGGGCTCTGCACGACGGCCGCGTAGGCACCGAACGAGACGTTGTTGACGAAGGGCCGGTCGCCCACGTAGCCGAGGTCGACCCGGAGCTCCACGCCGTCCCTGAGCGCGTCCAGGCAGGCCGCGGGGTCGGCGCGGTCCAGACCCAGGTCCATCGCGAAGTGGTTGCGGGTGCCCGCGCAGATCACCAGGAACGGCAGTCCCCGCTCGGCCGCCACCCCGGCCACCAGTGCCTGCGTGCCGTCCCCGCCGGCCACCCCGAGCAGGTCGGCGCCCTCGTCGGCCGCCTGCCGGGCCAGCTCCGCGACGTCCTGCGGGTGGTCGGGGTCGAGCAGCACGACCCGGGCGCCGAGCGCCTCCGCCTTCTCCTTCAGCCCGAATTCGCCGACCTTGCCGCCGCCGGAGCGCGGGTTCATGATCAGGAACGGCCGCCGTGGCCGGGCCGCGATCCGCTCCCTCAGCCGCGCCTCGTGGGCCCGGGTGGCGCGCACCGCGCTGCGCCCGGCGGCGACGGCCAGCGCCCACAGGCCGAGCGAGGTGACCACGACCCAGAGCAGATTGGCCCGGTCGTAGTATGCGAGGACGGCCAGCGGGGTCGCGGCGGTCAGCAGTACGGCCAGCGCCCGCACCACACCGCGGCGGGTCAGCACCCACCACGCCCCGGCCGCCGTCAGCGCGGTGCCGCCCAGCGCGGCGCCCACCAGCGCGATGCTGCGCAGCCCGGCGACCACCAGCGGCAGCGCCACGGCCGCCCCCGCCGCGGTCAGGGCCAGGCGGGCCAGCCAGCGCTGCGCGACGTGCCTGCGGGAGAGCTGCTCCATGCCTCAGACAGTGCCACCGCACGGGCCCCGACCGCCATCCCGGCCGTTCCCCCGGGTGGCGATCCGGCCCCCGTTCCCCGGTGCTACGGTTCCGGACCTCCGGCGGCGGACCTCACACACCGTCACCGTCCCCTCCCGAAGGAGTCCGGGCCCGTGACCGATGGTGACGCCGCCGTCTGGCATTTCACCCGGCGCGACGGCTTCTGGAAGCCGACGCGTACACCGCCGGCGGACGCGAACCTGCTGTGGGCGGTGGAGACACTGGCGATCTCGTTCGGCAGACGGGCCTACGGCGTCCGGGAGTTCCTCGAGGAAGTGGAGAGGGTGGTGTCCGGGGACACCCCGGGACCGTCGGTGAACACCACGACGGCGTTCGTGCGCAAACGTCCCGACGGCGCGTTCGAGCTCTGTGACAAGTACGGCCAGTTCGTGAACACCGTGCTCACCGCCCGTGAGGTGACCTCGATCCTCGCCACCCTGGCTGCGACGATCGAGGCCGGCTGACCGGCCGCGTGGTGCGGCGCCGGGGCGTCAGGTCGTGCAGCGCAGGGCGCCCGCCGCCTGCTTGGCGGTCAGTACGCGGCGCACGCTGTTCGAGACCAGCGTCCGCACCTTCGGCTCGTGGCGCATGGCGTAGCGGATGCCCTCGGCCATCGTGGGGATGCCCTTGGGGGAGACGGTGAGGGTGAGGTCGCCGCCGGCGCGCAGGAAGGAGAGGGCGCGTTGGCCCAGCGCCGTGGACTGGGCGGAGGCCGCCTTCCCGAGGTCGTCGGAGATGATGACGCCCTTGAAGCCCAGGTCGCGGCGGAGGGTCTGATCGACGATCAGCGAGGAGAACACGGCCTTGTGCTTGGGGTCGATGCGCTTGTACGTCGCCAGTGAGACCATCACCAGCCCCGCGCCCGCGGAGATGCCCGCGCGGAAGGGGGCGATGTTGCTGCCGGTGCGGGTCAGCGTCGTGTCCGTCACGGAGGCGGTCGTGTCGGTGTTGCCCTTGACGCTGCCGAGGCCCGGGAAGTGCTTGGGCGTGGTCAGCACCCCGGCCGTCTTCGAGCCCTGCACGTACGCCGTGACGTGCGGGGACACCACGCCCGACGTCGAGCCGAACTGGCGGCCGTAGCGGCCGATGGGGGCGTTCCCGGTGCCGATCGAGGTGGGGACGATGTCGGCGACGGGGGCCAGGTTGACGTTGACGCCCGCCTTCTTCAGCTCCTTCGCCCAGGTCTCCGCGCGGGAGCGCAGCGTGGCGGTGGACCAGGTGCCCTGGGTCTTGCCGCTGGGGATCGTGGAGAAGCCGGTGCCCTTGAGGACCTGCACCTGGCCGCCCTCCTGGTCCGTGGAGACCAGCAGGCCGATCCGCTGTCCCGCCACCGTCACCCCGAGCGACTTCTGCAGCCCGTCCACCAGGGACCGGGTCTTGGTCACCCCGGAGGTGCTGCGGCCCGCGAGGAAAACCGACCCGACGGCGTACGACCGCATCGCGTCCAGGTCCGCCTTCGGCGGCGTGGGCAGCTGGGCCGCGCCCATGAAGAGCTGGCCCACGCGCTGCGTGTCGTTCATCGCCGCCAGGACCCGGTCCACGCAGGACGCCTTCGGGGCGGTGGTGGCCGCAGGCCGGCCCGTGGCGACCATGGACTCCGGGGCGGACGGCGAGCCCTGACAGGCGGCGAGGGCCATCGTCGTGGCCAGCAGGGCGAGGGACACGCGGCGGGAGGTGCGGGCATACGAGGTCACCCATGCAGCGAATATCCTGATTGTCCTCTCTGTCAATCGGAGCAGGACGCCGGGGGAGGGGTCATGACGAGCCGTTATGTCGCCGTGGTGGGGCCGGCCGAGGCCACCGGGCGGGAGCGTGAGGACGCCCGCAGGGTGGGCGAACTCCTGGCCCGGCGCGGCGCCGTCGTCGTCTGCGGCGGGCTCGGCGGGGTGATGGGGGCCGCGTCCGAGGGAGCCCGCGCGCAGGGCGGGACCACCGTCGGACTCCTCCCGGGCCGGGACCGCCGGGCGGGTGACCCGTCGCTCACCGTGGCGATCGCCACCGGCCTCGGCGAACTCCGCAACGGCCTCGTCGTCGCCGCCGCCGACGCCGTGGTGGCGGTCGGCGGCAGCTGGGGCACCCTGAGCGAGGTGGCGCTCGCCCTGCGGACCGGCAAGCCGGTCGTCGTGGTCGGCGGCTGGGACGTACGGGGACCCGGACCCGGGGAGACGTTCCTGCGGGCGGCCTCCGCCGAGGAGGCCGTCGACGCCGTGGAGGCCGCGCTCGCGGAGTCCTCCCCCGGCGGCGGCTGAGCGACCGGGAAGGGAGCGCGGGTCGGAGCAGGCCCCGCCGCCGCGCCGAACTCGCGGTGGAAGCTGCCGGTGCGTACCCGCCGGGCGATCTCCAGGCGGTGCCCCCGGCCCGGCGTCCGCACCCCGCCGCCCGGGCCGTACGGGGAGTCGGCGGCGAGGACGGTGGGACACGCATGGCGCCCCGCCCTCCAGGCCCTCCGGGACCGCGTCCCATAGGGCCGAGGAAGGGGCCGGGTCCGTCGGGTCGCCCGCCACGAGGCCGTCGGCCGGCGTCCGCCAGGACGGTCGCTGCGCACCTGCCGTCCGGTTGCATCAGGGTGACGCGCTCGACGGTCCCCGCCGCGGCGCCGGCGACGGCGCGGCCCGCCGGTTGGGGGTGGTTCGTACCGGCAGCGGCGGGTTCGCCGTGCCCTGGTGGGGGTCGTCGCCGGTTGCCCGAAGCGCCGTGTCGCCGTTGGGACATGTCGCAGCTGTGACAGCCGATAACCGGTGACACCTCCCCGGCCTCGGCGGATTCTGGCGGACAGCGCGTGACCCGGAGCTGTACGAAAGGTGTTTGGGTGATGGCAAGGTTCCGCCTCACAGCGGCGATATCGACAGTGCTGGTGGTGACGCTCGGGGGCACCACGGCCGCCTCCGCGGGGACCTCACCGGACGGACCGGCGCGATCCGCCGACCGTACCGGGACGTCCTCCGCCACCGTACGGCTGGTGACCGGCGACCGGGTGACGGTGACGTCGCTGCCCGGTGGGCGGCACACCGCCTCGGTCCAGCCGGGACCCGGCCGCGAGAACATCCCCTTCCGCACGCTGGAGGCCGACGGCAAGTCCCTGACCGTCATACCGTTCGACGCCGAGGCGCTGGTGTCCGCGGGCACCCTGGACCGCCGGCTGTTCGACGTGACGACGCTGATCGCCGCCGGCTTCGACGAGGCGCACACCTCCACGCTGCCGCTGATCGTCTCCTCGCGGCCCGAGCCGGTACGGGACGGGGCACGCGTCACCGCGCAGGCGGCGAAGACCGCCGAGGCGACCGCCGACCGGCTGGTGGCGCTCCGCGCGGACAAGACGGCCTCGCGCACCCTGGAGAGCATCGACGCCCGCTCCTTCCGGGTCGACGGCGACGAACTCGGCGCCTTCTGGAAGACGCTGAACCCCGGTGGGACCTCGGACGCCGCCCGGGCCGCGGTGACCCCGCGGGTCTCGCTGGACGGCAAGGTCAAGGCGGTGCTGGACCGCAGCACCGCGCAGATCAACGCGCCCACCGCGTGGAAGGCCGGGTACGAGGGCCAGGGCGTGAAGGTCGCGGTGCTGGACACCGGTGTCGACGCGAACCACCCCGATCTCGCGGGGCGGATCGCGGAGGCCAGGAACTTCTCCGACAGCACGAACACCGACGACCACTTCGGGCACGGCACGCACGTCGCCTCGACCGTCGGCGGCACCGGCGCGGCGTCGTCGGGTACCCGGCGCGGTGTGGCGCCCAAGGCCGACCTGCTGGTCGGCAAGGTGCTCGGCGACGACGGCTCGGGCTCGGAGTCGCAGGTCATCGACGGTATGGAGTGGGCGGCGGGCGAGCACGCCAAGGTCGTCAACATGAGCCTCGGTGCGGACATCCAGACCGATGGCACCGACCCGATGAGCCAGGCCGTCAACACCCTGACCGCGTCGACGGACACGCTGTTCGTCATCGCCGCGGGCAACGCCGGCCCGGGGCCGTCCACCGTCGGATCGCCGGGCGCGGCCGACGCGGCGCTGACCGTCGGCGCCGTCGACCGGGACGACTCCCTCGCCTCCTTCTCCAGCCGCGGACCGCGCTTCGGTGACGGCGCCGTCAAGCCCGACGTGACCGCCCCGGGCGTGGGCATCGTGGCCGCCCGTGCCGCGGGCACCACCATGGGCGACCCGGTCGACGCGAACTACGTCGCCGCCTCGGGCACGTCGATGGCGACTCCGCATGTCGCGGGCGCCGCGGCGCTGCTGGCGCAGCAGCACCCGGGCTGGGGCGCACAGCAGATCAAGGACGCGCTGATCAGCACTTCTCGCACGGTGCCCGGCACCAAGGTGACGGAGCAGGGCGGCGGCCGGATCGACCTGGCCACCGCCACCGGCCCGATCACCGCGACCGGCACGGTCGCGCTGCCCCCGGTCGAGAACGGCGGAACGGCGGGACGGCAGCAGGCGGCCACCGTGCGCTACACCAACACCGGTGACAAGACGGTCGTTCTGAAGCTGGCCGTCAAGCTGTCCACCGGAACCGGGCGCGCGCTGCCCGACGGAGTCGTCACCCTCGGCTCCGGCACCGTGAGCCTCGCGCCCGGTGCCACCGCCGACGTCCCGCTGAGCACCGACGCGGCCCACGCCGCGCGCGGGAAGTACTACGGCTACGTCACCGCCGCGGCGGCCGACGGCACCGTTGTCGCCCACACCACCGTCGGCCTCAACGTGCACGCCCCCAAGCACAAGTTGACCGTGGTCGCCCGCGACCGCGACGGCAAGGTCATCGAGGGCGCGGCGCCGACGATCTGGGGCGCCGACGGGTTCGTGCAGTACAGCGGCATCGAGCCCGCCGTCGCCGAGGTCGAGGAGGGCACCTACCAGCTCAGCTTCGGGACGCTGGACAGGGCCGCCGACGGCCAGGAGCTCCGCGAGGTGGTCAACCCGGAGGTGAAGGTCACCAAGGACACCACGGTGACGCTCGACGCCTCCAAGGTCACCGAGGTGAAGATCCGCACGCCCCGGCCCGCCGAGCAGCGCGGCATCCTCAGCTACCAGACGTACCGGAAGATCGACGGCAACGGCCTGATCCAGGGCGTGATGTTCTTCGACATCGCCAAGCGGATCTACGTCAGCCCCACCGCGCGCGTCACCGACGGCGACTTCGAGTTCGCCTCGCGCTGGCAGTTGGTCGCCCCGCAACTGCGGGCGAAGGTCTCCGGCACGTCGTCGGCCTTCACCCCGTACTACGTGCCCGCGTCCCCGGCCTTCGACGACAAGGGCGCCAAGCTGACCGCCGTCGACGCGGGCACCGGCACCGCGGCCGAGCTGAAGAAGGCCGGCGTGCGCGGCAAGCTGGCCGTGGTCCGCTGGGACTTCTCCGACGACCGGGAGCTCGCCAAGGCGGCCAAGGAGGCCGGGGCCAAGGCACTGATGCTGGTCGTGGAGGAGGGCTTCTACCCCTGGACCCGGTGGAGCCCGACCGGTGACCGGATGGCCCTGCCCACCATGCGCGCCGGTACGGCGGAGGGCACCGCGCTCCTCAAGAGCATCAAGAAGCGCACCACCACGGTGGAGTTCTCCGGCACGGTGCGCAGCCCGTACCTGTACGACGTGATGCAGGTGTCCAAGGGCTTCGTTCCGAAGAACCTGGTGCACACCGTCTCCGAGCGCGAGAGCGCCGTGGTCCGCAGCACCTACACCCGTACCGGCGCCTCGGAGTGGGCGAGTGAGCAGCGCTTCGGGTGGCGTCCGTACCAGGACACCGCCTGGAACCAGTACAGCCGTGAGGTGCCGACGGGCCGGGAGCGTGTGGAGTACGTGACCGGCGGGGACACCCTGTGGCGCCACACCGTGCACCACAACGTCGTCTTCGGCATGGACACCCCGCTCGGAGCGGGCATGCAGAACGCGCCGCGCACCTACCGGCCCGGTCAGAAGGCCACGGAGCGCTGGTTCGGGGCCGTGGTCCGTCCGTCGATTCCGCGTGGTGCGGCCTGGCCGTCGGTGCGCAACGGCAACACCCTGTCCCTCTTCGTTCCGGAGTTCAACGACTCCGGCACCGGCCACTATTCGTTCTACGAGCTCAACGGCTTCGGTGGCGGCATCGGAACCGGCGCGGCCCGCGCCGGCGACGGAGCGCCGGTGGACGACACCGCCACCGCGGTGCTCTACCGCGACGGGAAGCGGATCGCCGAGTCCGACGAGGGCGCCTGGGGCAACTTCGAGGTGCCCGCGGGCGACGCCGCGTACCGGCTGGACCTGACCACCGCCCGCACCTCGGACGACTGGCGGTTCGGCACCGGCACCCGCACCTCGTGGACGTTCCGCTCGGGCACCGCGGCGCAGCCGACGGCGCTGCCCCTGCTGCAGGTCGACTACACGGTGCCGGTCGACGCCCGCAACGCGGTGGGTCCCGCCCGCCGCCACACCCTGGGCCTGAACGTGCGGATGCAGGACGGCGCGGCCGCGCCGCGCGGGGTGACCGTGCGGGTGGAGACGTCCTACGACGACGGGCGGACCTGGACCCGGGCCGCCACGGCCCGCAAGGGTGGCGGCTTCACCGCCGCCGTAGAGCGTCCGTCGCGGGTGCGCGGCGACGCCTATGTGACGCTGCGCGTGACCGCGACCGACGCGGCGGGCAACAGCGTCCGGCAGACGGTGGACCGTGCGTATCTGCACAGCGGCGCACGGAACTCCGGAGGACGGTGACGGTGGGGCGTCACCGTTGACACAGCGGCGGGTGCAGGGGAGTGTGGGCCCCGGCACCCGCCGCGCCATGGTCACGAAACATTCCCCGGGTATAGTCCGGCCCTTAACGATATGTGCGGCTTGTGCGCCTACCATGCGCACGTCGTGCGGACCCGTCCCGGACCCGGAGGAACGCGGCATGCTCGAGGTGGCTGGGCTCACCGCGGTCGAGGAGACCGTCTACCGGCTTCTGGTCGCCACCGCCACCGCCTCGGCGGACGAGGTCGCCGCCCAGACGGGCCTGCCACCCGGGCAGACGGAGGGCGTCCTCACCTCCCTCGCCACCAAGGGGCTGGCCAGCCCCACCGACAGCCTCCCCCGCCAGTACGCCGCCACCCCGCCCGACGTGGCCCTGCTGCCGCGGCTGCAACGCCAGGCCGACTCCCTCGACAAGGCCCGCACCGCGGTCACCGACCTGCTGGAGAGCTACCGCAGCACCGCGCGCCGCCAGGACGCCGGCCAGCTCATCGAGGTCATCACCGGCAGCGAGGCGCTGCGCCAGAACCTGCGGCAGATGCAGGAGAACGCACGCCACGAGATGCTCTGGTTCTGCAAGGCCCAGTACGTCGCCATGCCCTCGGGGAGCAACCGCGCCGAGTACGACGCCCTGGCCCGCGGCGTGCGCTACCGGGTCCTGTACGAGCGGGCGTTCTTCGACGACGACGGGGCCATCGACAACGTCGTCGAGGGGGTCCAGGCCGGGGAGATGGCCCGCTCCGTCCCCCATCTGCCGCTGCGGCTCGCGGTCGCCGACCGCAGCTTCGCCATCTGCCCCCTGGTCCCCGGCGGCCCGCACGGCAGCCCGAACGAACCGACCGCGGCGCTGCTGCGCGACAGCAGCCTCCTGGGGGCGCTGACCGCGCTGTTCGAACGCTACTGGGAGGACGCGGTGCCCCTGCACGTCAGCGCGTCCGGCGCGGTGAGCGGCGCCGACGGGGCCGACGGGGCCGACCCGCTGAGCGAGACCGACCGCCGGCTGCTGTCGCTGCTCGTCGCGGGCGTCGCGGACAAGGCCATCGCCAGCCAGATGGGCCTGAGCCGGCGCACCGTCCAGCGCCACATCCAGCACATGATGACGCTCGCCGGCGCCGCGACCCGCATGCAGCTCGCATGGCAGGCGGCCCGCCGCGGCTGGCTCTGAGCAGGGTGCGGGAGGGCCCGCGGGCGTAGGGTGAGAGGTGGCGCGAGTGCCCAAGGCCCCGGAGCGTTGGTGCCATGTCCCGACGTCACACCGCTCCCTCCAGCAGCGCCGAGGAGCTGTTGAACACACTCGGACAGCTCACCGGCCGCATCCTGGAGCGGATCAAGATGCAGCAGGCTCGGGTGGAGCTGGCGGCCGCCCTGCAGCGGCACACCCTCGGCGCCGCCCTCCCCGCCGTTCGGGGACTGCGCGTGGCGGGTCGGTACGCCCCCGCCCGCGACGGGCTCGACATCGGCGGCGACTGGTACGACGTGTTCCCCATGCCGGACGGCACCGTCGGCTGCGCGATCGGTGACGTGCAGGGCCACGACGTCGAGGCCGCCGCCTACATGGGCCAGGTGCGCACCTGCCTGCGCGCCGTCGCCGTCGCCACCACGGAACCGGCGGAGGTGCTCGCCCGCACCAACGACCTGCTGATCTCCATGGGATCCGGGCTCTTCGTGACCTGCACCTTCCTCCGCTTCGACCCGGAGACCCGCGAACTGGTCGACGCCCGGGCCGGGCACGTCCCGGCGGTGTGGGCCACCGACGACGGCCGCTGCGAGGTCGTGCTGGACGAGGGCGGATTGCCGCTGGGCATCCTCGACGGCGAGAAGTACCCGTCGAGCCGCCGTGTCCTGGCCGGTACCGGTGCCTTCGTGCTGGTCACCGACGGGGTGGTGGAGGGCCCCGGCCATCCGATCGACGAGGGGCTGGCCCGCGTGGCGGAACTGGCCGCCGCCGGCTGCTCCGCCGACCCCGACGAACTGGCCGCCCGGGTGATCGCCGTGGCCGACCTCACCGGTCACAGCGACGACGCCGCGGTGCTCGTCCTCGGGCACGGCGGTCCCTGCGGGACGGCTGCGCGATGACCGCCGCGGGAGACGGCGAAGGGCTCCGGCGCCACCGGGGCACGGTCCTGTGGGTGCTGGTCCTGGCGGCCGCGTACTACGGCGGGGCCCGCATCGGACTCGAGCAGCAGCTGGTGCGCGGTCAGGTCACCCCGCTGTGGCCGCCGACCGGGATCGCGCTGGTCGGGCTGCTGCTCGGCGGCATCCGGCTGTGGCCCGGGATCGCGATCGGCGCGTTCGCCGTCAACATCATGATCGGGCCCTCGCTCCTGCCCGTGCTGGGGATCGTGGTGGGCAACACCCTCGCCCCGGTGTGCGCCTGCCTGCTGCTGAGCAGGGTGGGGTTCCGCGTCGAACTCGACCGGCTGCAGGACGCGCTCGCCCTGGTCTTCCTCGGCGCGCTCGGCGGGATGCTGATCAGCGCGACGATCGGCAGCGGCCTGCTGGTGGCCTCCGGGGCCGTACCGGCCGGTGCCTTCTGGTCCACCTGGTCGGTCTGGTGGACCGGCGACGCGATGGGGGTGCTGGTGATCGCCCCGCTGCTGCTCGTCCTGCGCACCGCCCGGCTGCCGCGCGGGGTCCCGGCGTACCGCTGGGCGGAGGCGGCGGCGCTGGTGGCGGGCACCGCGCTCGTCACGGTCGTGGCCACCCGCAGCACTCCGGGGCTGCTCTTCCTCGTCTCACCGCTGCTGATCTGGGCCGCGTTCCGCTTCCAGCTGGCCGGCGCCGCGCCCTGCGCCCTGATCACCTCGCTCATCGCGATCGGCGCCGCCGCGGCCGGGTCCGGCCCGTTCGCCGGGCTCGACCTGTTCGCCAAGATGGCGACCCTCCAGGCCTTCAACGGGTCCGCCGCGCTGACCGCCCTGCTGCTGTCGGCGACCGTCAGCGAACGGGAGCACACCCGCCGCGAGATCGAGCAGGTCTGCCGCAGGCTCGGCGAGGCGCTGTCGCGGCTCGCGCCCGACGAGAAGATCGAGCACTGGGCGGCCGTGCCGCCCGGGGAGCGCGGCCACGGCTAGCGGTGCCGTTCCGCGCGTCCTCCCGGCGGGGTGGCGCTACTTTGAGAGGGGGCCCCACGAGGGCCGCCACAGCGGACGGAGGTGCCGGTGGGGACTGGCGGCGGCAAGGACGCCGAGGGCCTGCCACGGTTGCAGCTCGACGAGTTGCTGGACGAGCTGCAGTCGCGCATCGACGCGGTGCGGGGGACGCGTGACCGTGTGCACAGCCTGCTGGAGGCGGTGCTGACGGTCGGCCGGGAACTGGACCTGCCGCAGGTGCTGCGGCGGATCGTCGAGGCCGCGGTCCTGCTCGTCGACGCCGAGTACGGGGCGCTGGGCGTGATCGGCGACGACGCGCGGCTGGCCCAGTTCCTGACGGTGGGCGTCGGCGACGATCAGATCGAGGCGATCGGGCCGCTGCCCTCGGGCCACGGCATCCTGGGCGAGCTGATCCGCCACCCGGCGCCGTTGCGGCTGGAGGAGATCGGGCAGCACCCGGCCTCGTACGGCTTCCCGCCGAACCACCCGCCGATGCACTCGTTCCTGGGGGTGCCGATCCGGGTCCGCGACGAGGTGTTCGGCAACCTCTACCTGACGGAGAAGCGGGGCGGCAAGGAGTTCGACGGCGAGGACGAGACGGTGCTGTCCACCCTGGCGGTGGCGGCCGGGGTGGCGATCGACAACGCCCGGCTGTACGAGGAGGCCAGGTCGCGGCAGCGGTGGCTGGAGGCGAACGCGGAGATCACCCGCGGCCTGCTGTCGGGCGTCGAGGAGAACGCGGTGCTGGAGCTCATCGTGGAGCACGCGCGGCGGATCCTCGGCGCGGACCTGGGGGTGCTGGCCCTGCCGGCCGGGAGCGGCGACGGGATCACGATGGCGATCGCCACCGGCATCGACGCCGACGCCCACCGGGGGCTGACACTGCCGCGCGAGGGATCGTTCACCGGGGCGGCGATGGCCGCGAACGAGCCACTGACCAGCGTCGACATCCAGCGCGATCCGCGGGTGGTGGCGGGCCCGCCGCGGTTCGAAGGGCTCGGCCCCGCGGTGGCGGTGCCGATGGCGACCCCGCAGGGAGTGCGCGGGGCGCTGCTGCTGGCCCGTGCCGAGGGGGAGGTGCCGTTCACGGAGGCGGAGACGGCGCCGCTGCTGGGCTTCGCCGGCTCGGCGGCCCTGGCGATGGAACTGGCCGAGCGCCGGCGGGCGGCCGAGCAGCTCGTCCTCCTGGAGGACCACGACCGGATCGCCCGTGACCTGCACGACCTGGCGATCCAGCGGCTGTTCGCGACCGGGATGACGCTGCAGAGCGCGGTGCGGTTCGTGGACCACCCGCAGGCGAGCGAACGGCTGCTGCGGGCCGTGGACGACCTGGACGAGACGATCAAGATCATCCGTTCGACGATCTTCGGGCTGCGCAGCCACGACACCGGCCCCGCCCGCCAGGGGCTGCGGGTGCGGACGGCGAAGGCGGTGGAGGAGGCGGTGCCCGCCCTGGGCTTCACCCCCTCGCTGCGCATGGAGGGCCTGATCGACACCGACGTGCCCGCCGCGGTCGCCGAGCACGTGGTGGCGGTGCTCGGCGAGGCCCTGTCGAACGTGGCCCGCCACGCGAGCGCCCGCACCGCGGACGTCTCCCTCGTCGTCGGCTCGGGCACGCTGACCCTCACCGTCAGCGACGACGGGGTGGGCACCCCCGAGGGCGGGCACCGCAGCGGGCTGGCCAACCTCGCGCAGCGCGCGCTGAGGCTCGGCGGCACGATGACCCTCGAGACGCCCGGCCGGGGCGGCACCCGCCTGGTCTGGCGGGTGCCGTCGGACGGTGGCCGTACGCGCTGATCAGCCGCGCTCCGCGGACCAGCGGACCGGTACCCGCGGCGCGCAGTCCTCGGACGCCGCGGCGCCGAACCGGATGAGCATCTGCACCAGGCCCGGCCCGCAGTCCGTGGTGCGCATCGCCGCCCGCAGGTCCGGCCACTCCATCGCCTCGTGCAGCAGCGTCGCGTGGACGGTGTGCGCCGTCGCCAGGAGCACCACGCGCTCCATCGCCTGCCCCGCCCGCAGCCAGTCCGCGCACGAGTCGTCGGGCGTGCACAGCACGGCGACCAGCGGCCGCCGCCCGGAATCGAGCGAGGCGGCGCCGGCCCCGGAGTCCTCGTGGACCCTGCCCCCGGAAGCGACGGCGCGGCCCGTGTCCCTCTCTCCGCGCTCCTCCGCCTCCGCCGTCAGCCGCAGCAGCCTCAGCGTCTCCTCGGTGCGCGGCAGCGTCAGCGACGCGCCCTCCGCGTGCGCGGCGTCGATCAGCTCCAGCACGACGGCCCCGGTCGGGCAGTGGGCGAAGTACGGCGTACGGCAGCTGTGCCGGCGCCAGATCGCGTCGTACAGGTCCCGGTACGGGCTGTCGCCGACGTGCCGCGGACCGATCGGGCGCACCGCGGCGAGCAGATCGGGGTCGCCGGGCACGGGCAGCAGCTGCACGTCCGGCTCCCAGCCGAAGTGGGCCAGGGCGACCCGCAGGTTGAACACCGCGGCGCCGACGGACACGTGCAGGGCGCGGGCCGCCGCCTCCGGCTCCGGCACCCCCGGTGCGGGGACCGCGCGGACCTGGAAGGTGCCGGTGTCCGGATCGAGACGGTAGCGCCAGGGCCGGCTGCCGCGGAACGAGGGCGCCGCGACGGCGGCGGAGATCAGCTTCTCCAGGGTCGCCCCGTTGAGTGTGGTGGGATTCATGGCGCGCTCCCTCCGGCCGGCGCGTCTCCCACCCTGCACGCCGCGGCGCCCCGCGGGGAGGGCCGACCGGCCCCACCGCGTGGGCCGCCGGGGCACCCTCGCGGGACCGCCCGTGGGCGGCGGTGGGCGGCCGCCGTTCCTTGGGGCGCGGCACCGTGGCGGTCCCGGGGCGGGATCCCTGCGGGCGGCTGGGCGGCTGGTGGTGGACGGGGGTGCGCGGCCGTCCGGATGCGGCACTTGCCGCTGGAGCGACGGTCGTCCGCTGCCCGCGCGGGTGCGTGCCAACGTCGCGGGACGGCGGCCATCGGCGCTGCCCGGCAGCGACTGGCAGCCGTTCGCCGGTGCGCGCCAACGTCGCGGCGGTTCTGGGGCGGGATCCCTGCGTGCCGCCGGGCGGCTGTCGGCCGATGCGGCGCCTGCCGCTGGGGCGACGGTCGTCCGCTGGCCGCGCGGGTGCGCGCCAACGGCGCGGCGGCTCCGGGATCTCTGCCGGGCTGCCAGGCCGCCGGGTGGCTGGTCGGGGATGGGGTGCGCGGCCGTCTCGATGCGCCGTTTGCTGTTGCGGCGACGGGCGCTGCCCGGCCGTGCTTGCCGGACGGTGGCCGCCGTTCATCGGCACGTGGAGTCGCGGCCGATCTGGGGCGGGATCCCTGCGTGCCGCCGGGCGGCTGTCGGCGGATGCGGCGCCTGCCGCCCGGGCCGGTGCGCGCCAACGTCGCGGCCGCTCCGGGCAGATCTCGCCGCGTCGCCGGGCGGCTGGTTGAGCGCGGCCGTTCGGATGCGGCGCCTGCCGCTGCGGCGACGATCACCTGCCGCCCGCCCGCCCGCGGCGGCGCGGTCGTTCAGGGGCCGGGGCCCGGTGCGCCACCGGGCGTCCGGTGCTGCGTGGCGAGTACGGCCGCCTGGATGCGGCGCTCGACGCCGAGCTTGCCCAGCATCCGGGAGATGTGGTTCTTGACCGTCTTCTCCGACAGGAACAGCCGTTGCCCGATCTGCCGGTTCGTCAGCCCCTCGCCGATCAGCTCCAGGATCTCCCGCTCGCGCGGGGTCAGCCCGGCCAGTGCCTCGTCCTGCGGCTCCGGCGGCTGCTCCTGCTCACGCAGGCTGTTCATCAGGCGGGCGGTGGTCGCAGGGTCCAGCATCGACTGGCCGGAGGCCACCGTGCGGACCGCGGAGACCAGGTCGGAGCCCTTGATCTGCTTGAGCACGTACCCGGCGGCCCCGGCCATGATCGCGTCCAGCAGCGCGTCGTCGTCGTCGAAGGAGGTCAGCATCAGGCACGCCAGTCCCGGCATGCGCGAGCGCAGCTCCCGGCAGACGCCGATGCCGTCGCCGTCCGGGAGGCGCACGTCGAGGATCGCCACGTCAGGCCGCAGTGCCGGGGCGCGCGCCAGGGCGTGGTCGACCGTGCCTGCCTCCCCGGCGACCTCGATGTCCGGTTCGGCGTCGAGCAGATCGTGCAACCCGCGCCGCACCACCTCGTGGTCGTCGACCAGGAACACCCTGATCGGCGTCCGTTCGGTGAACTCCCGTGCCTCGCTCATCCCGGCCCCCAGGGCGTCTCTTGTGATCTCCGCGGCCTCGCGCCGCCCGGTCCGCGCCGACCCGCCGCGCCGGCGTTCCTTCGTTCACAGGGGTCCAGCAGACACGCCCTCGCGCGCCGCCGCCACCGCTGCCGCCCGGTTTTTCGGCGATCCCCCCCGGGCCGAACCGGCCGTGTGCCCCTCAGCGCGCCGTGCTGGCGCTGCCCTGAGGTCCGTACAGGTCGAGGAGCCGGGTGCGGGCCCCCTGCAGCCGGTGGGCGACGATCTGCGCGACCCGCCGGGCCACCGCGCGCCCGAACACCGCGTCGGCCTCGCACAGCGCCCGTACCACCGTGGCGTCGAACTCGTCGGCCCGCACCGGGCTCTGCGTCCGCGCGCCCAGGTGCCAGGAGTACGGCGGGAAGAGCCACGAGCAGCCGAGCAGGTCGCCCGGGCCCAGGGTCTCGACCACGGCGGGCTGCCGGCCGGGCACGTGCAGGTCGAGCGCGACCGAGCCGGTGCGGATGATCCAGAAACGGTCTGCCCGGTGCCCCTCCTCGAAGATCCGGGCCCGGGCCGGGAAGGACACGTCGCGCGCGAGTTCCAGCAACCGCCCGCGGGTCTCCGGGGGCAATGCGTCGAGCAGGCCCGTCGTGGTGGTGGTCATCGCCGTCCTCCCTCTCGTCCGGTAAGCCCTCACCTCCAGGGTCCTCCGCCACATGGGGTGCGAGGAGGGGCCGACCGGCCCCAACGCGGGGGTCGTCGGGGAGGATGGGCCCATGCCGTCCGCCGTCTCCACGCCCGCCCCGCCGCCCGGGAGGTCCGCCACCAAGCGCGGCCGGCGCGGACTGCTGCCGGGCCTGGTCACCCTTCTCGGCTACCGCAGGGCCTGGCTGCGCGGCGACCTGCTCGCCGGCGTCACGGTGGCGGCGTACCTCGTGCCGCAGGTCATGGCCTACGCCGAACTGGCCGGGCTGCCGCCGGTGGCCGGACTGTGGGCCACCCTCGCCCCGCTCGCGCTGTACGCACTGCTGGGGTCGTCCCTGCGGCTGTCGGTCGGCCCCGAGTCGACCACCGCGCTGATGACGGCGACCGCGATCGCGCCCCTGGCCGCGGGCGACCCCGGCCGCTACGCCGTGCTCGCCGCGGCGCTCGCCGTCGTGGTCGGCCTGCTGGCCGTGGTGGCGTGGGCGGTACGGGCGGGGTTCGTCGCCGACCTGCTGTCCCGGCCCGTGCTCGTCGGCTACCTCGCCGGGGTGGCCTGCATCATGATCATCGACCAGCTGCCCAAGCTGACCGGGGTGCCCGTCGAGGGCGAGGGGTTCTTCCCCCAGCTGGTCTCCTTCGTGACGCACCTGCCCCAGGCGCACGCGGGGACGGTGGCCTTCGCCGCGTCCGCCCTGCTCTTCCTCTTCCTCGTCCAGCGGTACGTCCCCCGCGCCCCCGGGCCCCTGCTCGCCGTGGTGGCCGGCACGGTCGTCGTCGGCGCCTTCGGTCTGGAGGGGCACGGCATCGCCGTCATCGGCGAGGTCCCCTCCGGGCTGCCCCGGCCGGCCCTGCCCACCCCCGGCGACCTGGCCCGGCTGCTGCTGCCCGCGGTGGGCGTGCTGCTCGTGGGCTACACCGACTTCGTACTCACCGCGCGGGCCTTCGCCGACCGGGACGCCGACCGCCTCGACAGCAACCAGGAGTTGCTCGCCCTGGGCGCCGCCAACCTCGGGTCGGGCGTCCTGCACGGCTTCCCCGTCAGCAGCAGCGCCAGCCGTACCGCGCTCGGCGCCTCCGCGGGCAGCCGCACCCAGCTGTACTCCCTGGTGACGCTGGTGGCGGTGGTCTGCGTCCTGCTGTTCCTCAACCCGCTGCTGTCCGCGATGCCCTCCACCGTCCTCGGCGCCATCGTGGTCTTCGCCGCCTGCCGGCTGGTCGACCTCTCCGGTTTCCGCCGCCTGGCGTCGTTCCGGCGCCGTGAACTGCTGCTGGCCCTCGCCTGCCTGGTGGGCGTGCTCGCGCTGGACATCCTGTACGGCGTGATGGTCGCCGTCGCCCTGTCGGTGGCCGAGATGCTGATCCGGGTGGCCCGGCCGCACGACGCCGTCGAGGGGCTGGTGCCCGGTCTCGCCGGCATGCACGACGTCGACGACTACCCCCGGGCCCGCACGATCCCCGGCCTGCTCGTCTACCGCTACGACTCGCCGCTGTTCTTCGCCAACGCCGAGGACTTCCGGCGCCGGGCCCTCGCCTCCGTCGACCGGCAGCACGACCCGGTGCGGTGGTTCGTCCTCAACACCGAGGCCAACGTCGAAGTGGACATCACCGCCCTGGACGCGCTGGACGAGCTGCGCCGCGAACTCGCCGACCGGGGCATCGTCCTGGCGCTCGCCCGCGTCAAAAAGGACCTGCTGGACGACCTGGACGCCTACGGGCTCTCCGAGTCGGTGGGCCGGGAGCGCATCTTCCCCACCCTGCCCACGGCGGTCGACGCCTACCGCGCCTGGGCGGAGGAGGGCGCCGACGGGGGCGGGAACGGGACCGCCGGGAGCGGGGACGGGGCGCACTGAGGGGAGCGGGCCCCACGGCGCCACCGTGAGGAGCACCCTGTGGGAAGGCCGCCACGGCACCGCGCCGCGGCCGCCGCCGAGGGGGACGCTCATGACCAGGCGGAAGCGGCAGGAAGCCCCGGAGAACCCGGACGTTCTCGCGCCCGAGGAAGTGTCGGATTCCGAACGACTGCTGTTCGGCGGGCCGTTGCGGTACGACATGGGCTGGAACAAGCACGACGGCTCCTTCCTGGAGCTGGGGCTGCGCGCGATGATCCGGCGGCTGCCGCAGCTCGTCGCCACCACCGTGCGCCTGGCCCATCAGGCCGATCCACGGGCCCTGCGCGTCGTGGCGCTGGCCGAGGCGGGCCGTGGCGTCGCCCAGGCGGTGGGCCTGGTCGCCGTCAACTGGGTGCTCTCCCGGCTGCTCGTGCCCGGCGGGACCACCGAGCGGCTGAGCGGCGCCGCCCCGGCACTGGCGCTCGTGGCCGCCGCCGCGCTGACCGGGGCGCTGCTGCGCTCGGCCTCCACGGCCGGCACCGGCAAACTGGAGCCGACCGTGGAACGGGCGGCCACCGAGATGTACCTGGAGCGGGTCGCCCGCGTGGAGCTCGCGGCCGTCGAGGACGACGAGTTCCACAAACTGCTGGACTCGGCGTCCTGGGGCGCCGCGTCCGCCCGACGGATGATCAACTTCTGCTCGTCGGTGGTCAACGCGCTGATCTCACTGGTCGCGGCGGCCGGCGTGCTCACCGTCCTGCATCCGGGACTGCTCCCGCTGCTGGCGCTGATGACCCTGCCCAGCGCCTGGAGCGCGCTCACCATCGCCCGCCGCCGCTACATCTCCTTCCACAACTGGGTGCAGCACGCCCGCGCCGGACAACTGCTGGGACGGCTGCTGATCGAGACGCAGGCGGCGCCCGAGGTCCGGGTCCACGACCTCGGGCCCTTCCTGCTGGGGCACTTCAGGGCGATGGCCGAGAACGGCGAGCGCGAACAGACCCGGCTGGCGCGGCTCGCGGCGCGCACCGGACTCGTCGCCTCGGCGTGGACGGGGGTGGCGACCGCGGCCACGTACGGCGCGCTCGGCGCGCTGCTGTGGAGCGGGGCGATGGCGCTGTCCGTGGCGGGCACGGCGGTCATCGCCATCCGCAGCGGGTCCTCCGCCCTCGACCGGCTCGTCGTCCAACTCGGGTACCTGCACGAGGAGGCGCTGTTCGTCGCCGACCTCGAGCGGCTGTGCGCCGAGGCGGACCGCCGGGTGATCCCGCCCGGCGGGCGCGACCTCCCGGAGCGGGTCGAGGCCATCCGCTTCGAGAAGGTCACCTTCAGCTACCCGGTCACCGCCGCCGAGCCCGGCACCCCGCTCGTGAAGCCGCCGGCCCTGTGCGAGGTCGACGTCACCATCCCCGTCGGCCGGGTCGTCGCCCTCGTCGGACGCAACGGCAGCGGCAAGACCACCCTGGCCAAGCTGCTGTGCGGGCTGTACACGCCGGACTCCGGGCGGATCCGGTGGGACGACGTCGACGCGGCCGAGGCCGACCGGCGGCAGATCACCGACCGGATCGCCCTGGTCTCGCAGGACGCCTACCGCTGGCCGTTCACCGCACGGGTCAACGTCGGGATCGGCCGCCCCGACACCTTCCTGACGGACGAACGCCTCGACGCCGCCGCCCGCTACTCCGGCGCCGACGAGGTCGTCGCGGGCCTGCCCCGCGGCTGGGACACCCTGCTGGGCCGCGGTTACAAGGGCGGCCACGAGATATCCGGCGGCCAGTGGCAGCGGCTCCAGCTCAGCCGGGCCCAGTACCGCGACGCCCGCATCCTCATCGTCGACGAGCCGACCAGCGCCCTGGACGCCCAGGCCGAGCAGCGGGTCTTCGACCTGATCCGGGAGCTCGCCGCCGACGGGCAGACCGTCGTGCTGATCACGCACCGCCTGCACAGCGTCCGCCACGCCGACGTCATCTACGTCCTGGACCGGGGGCGCGTCGTCGAGCACGGCGCCTTCGCCGACCTGATGCGGCCGGGGGCGGGCACGGGCGACTTCCGTGAGATGTACCTGCTGCAGTCCCGCCAGTACCAGCACCCCGAGCACAACTGACGTACGGGACGGCCCCGTCGCGCGCAGGGCCGGTGCGGCGCGCCGGGGCCGGCGCGGCTACCAGGTGTAGTGGGGGACCGGCGGGTCGCAGAGCTCGAAGAGGAGCCCGCCCGCCTCGTCCCCCGCCGTGTCGCCCGCCGCGCGGGCCAGCCGGACGCGGGCACCGTTGCGCACCTGCGTCGGCGAGACACCGACGATCCGGCCCCGCACCGAGAACCCGTCGGAGAGATCGACGAGGGACGTGTCCCGCATCGAGCGGACGATCACCCCGGTGCCGTCGCTGAGCACCTCGTCGAGTTCCGTGGAGGCGCAGGTGGGGCAGAGGAGGCGCTGGAAGGCGGTGTTGCCGCACCAACGGCAGCGCTGGAGCAGCAGCCCGCCGTCAACCGATTCGTCGTGCGCGTCGAGAGTCCGGTCATCCATGGCGGACACCATATGGCACTGAGTGCACTTTGGGAAGGCACTGAGTGCCTTGTGGGGGTGGCTGCGTGGGAGTGACCGCGTTCGCGTCCCCGCTCGTGAGCGCCCTACGCGGGAGACCCCTCCTCCGCGAGGCCCGCCTCGATCTCTCGGACGACCCGCCACATGGGCGTCCGCCGCTTGGTGATCACGATCACCACGTCGTCCTCCGCCTCCGGGGGGCCCTGCCGCGTGGCGCCCTCCCCGTTCCAGGCGGCGCGCACGAACTCCAGCGCGTGGTCCACGGCCGCGCCGGCGTCGCCCTCCGCGCCCGAACGCAGCCAGGTGCGCAGGCCGTTGTTGTGGGCGGCGACCACGGCGGCCGCGATCACGTCGGCCCGGAGCTTTCCGTCGGGGCGGTCCGCGTAACGCGCCCCGAGGTAGTCGGCGAGCGCGCGCTCGTAGCGCCACACGACGGAGAGTTCGTACGCCCGCAGGCCGGGCACCTGCTTGGTGAGGCGGTAGCGCTGCACGGAGAAAGTGGGGTTCTCGGCGTACATGCCGAGCACCAGGCGCGCCGCGTCGCAGACCCGCGCCACCGGGTCGTCCCCGTCGGCGCTGGCCTCCAGGAAGCGGGTCATGTCGGCGAGCGCGCGCTCGTGGTCGGGGAAGACCACGTCTTCCTTGGAGGGGAAGTAGCGGAAGAACGACCGGCGCCCGACGCCGGCGAGCGCGACGATGTCGTCGATCGTCGCCGCCTCGTAGCCGCGTTCCAGGAAGAGCTGGAAGGCCGCTGCGACGAGGGCGTCCCGCATCGGGGGCTTCGTGGTCATGGAGGCGAACCTAACACCGGGGGACCGTCGATCAATGGCACTGAGTGTGCATAATTGAGGGTACTCGATGCCATGGCAGCCTGACGCGGACTGGAGTAACGGACGTGAGTGACAATTTCGACCTCTTCCGGACGTCGGAGGAGCACGACATGCTCCGGGACGCGGTGCGCTCCCTCGCCGAGGCGAAGATCGCCCCGTTCGCGGCGGAGGTCGACGAGCAGGGCCGGTTCCCGCAGGAGGCGCGGGACGCGCTGGAGGCGAACGACCTGCACGCGGTGCACGTGCCGGAGGCCTTCGGCGGCGCCGGTGCCGACGCGCTGTCGACGGTGATCGTGATCGAGGAGGTGGCGCGGGTGTGCGCCTCGTCCTCTCTGATCCCCGCGGTCAACAAGCTGGGGTCGCTGCCGGTGCAGCTGTCGGGCTCGCAGGAGCTGAAGGCGAAGTACCTCGGGGCGCTGGCCCGTGGCGAGGGGATGTTCTCGTACTGCCTCTCCGAGCCGGAGGCCGGCTCCGACGCGGCGGGGATGAAGACGCGCGCGGTGCGTGACGGGGACTTCTGGGTGCTCGACGGCGTCAAGCGGTGGATCACCAACGCGGGCGTGAGCGAGTTCTACACCGTCATGGCCGTGACCGACCCGGACAAGCGCTCCAAGGGCATATCGGCCTTCGTGGTGGAGAAGGGCGACGAGGGCGTGTCCTTCGGCGCCCCGGAGAGGAAGCTGGGCATCAAGGGGTCGCCCACCCGCGAGGTGTACTTCGACAACGTACGCATCCCCGCCGACCGGATGATCGGCGCCGAGGGCACGGGCTTCGCCACGGCGATGCGCACCCTGGACCACACGCGCGTGACGATCGCGGCGCAGGCCATCGGCATCGCACAGGGCGCGCTGGACTACGCCAAGGGGTATGTGAAGGAACGCAAGCAGTTCGGCAAGGCGATCGCCGAGTTCCAGGGCATCCAGTTCATGCTTGCGGACATGGCGATGAAGCTGGAGGCGGCGCGGCAGCTGACCTACGCGGCGGCGGCGAAGTCGGAGCGCTCGGACGCGGACCTGACCTTCTTCGGCGCGGCCGCCAAGTGCTACGCGTCGGACGCGGCGATGGAGATCACCACGGACGCGGTGCAGCTGCTGGGCGGTTACGGGTACACGCGCGACTACCCGGTGGAGCGGATGATGCGCGACGCGAAGATCACCCAGATCTACGAGGGCACCAACCAGGTCCAGCGCATCGTCATGGCCCGCAACCTGCCGTAGTCGGCAAACCGAGAGTTTGGAGGGACATCAAGTGAGCTTGAGGATCGTTGTCGCGGTGAAGTACGTGCCGGATGCCACGGGGGATCGTCATTTCGCGGGGGATCTGACCACGGATCGGGATGCTGTGGATGGTCTGCTGTCGGAGCTGGACGAGTATGCGGTGGAGCAGGCGCTGCAGATCGCGGAGGCGTCGGGTGATGCCGAGGTGACGGTGGTGACGGTGGGTCCGGAGGACGCGAAGGACGCGTTGCGCAAGGCGTTGTCGATGGGTGCGGACAGGGCGGTGCATGTCGAGGACGACGGGTTGCACGGCAGTGATGTGATGGGGACGTCGTTGGTGCTGGCGAAGGCGGTCGAGCATGCGGGGTTCGATCTGGTGGTGACGGGGATGGCGTCCACCGATGGGACGGCGGGTGTGGTGCCGGCTCTGTTGGCGGAGCGGTTGGGTGTGCCGCAGGTGACGTTGTTGTCGCAGGTGAAGGTCGAGGGCGGTGTGGTGAGCGGCCGTCGTGATGGTGACACCGCGAGTGAGCTGTTGGAGGCGTCGTTGCCGGCGGTGGTGTCGGTGACGGATCAGTCGGGTGAGGCGCGGTATCCGTCGTTCAAGGGGATCATGGCGGCGAAGAAGAAGCCGGTGGAGTCCCTGGACCTGTCCGACCTGGGCATCGAGGAGGACCGGGTCGGTCTGGCGGGTGCGTGGACCGTGGTCGATGAGGCGGTGGCGCGTCCGGCGCGGACGGCTGGTGTGATCGTGAAGGACGAGGGCGAGGGCGGCAAGCAGCTCGCGGAGTTCCTCGTGAGCCAGAAGTTCATCTGATCCGCTTGTCCGTTCCTCGAAGTCACAGGAGTAGGTAGTCCCATGGGTGAAGTCCTGGTTTATGTCGATCATGTGGATGGTGCGGTCCGTAAGCCGACGCTGGAGTTGCTGACGATCGCGCGTCGGCTGGGTGAGCCGGTGGCGGTGGCGTTGGGTGCGGGGGCCGGTGCGGCGGCGGGTGTGCTGGCCGAGCATGGCGCGGTGCGGGTGCTGGTCAGTGAGGCGGCGGAGTTCGGGCAGTATCTGGTGGTGCCGAAGGTGGACGCGCTCCAGGCGGCTGCCGGGGTGGTGAGCCCGGTGGCGGTGCTGGTGCCGTCGTCGGGTGAGGGCAAGGAGGTCGCGGCGCGGCTGGCGTTGCGGCTGGGTTCGGGCGTCATCACCGATGCGGTGGATGTGGTGGCGGGTCCGGAGGGTCCGGTGGCGACGCAGTCGGCGTTCGCGGCGTCGTTCACGACGAGGTCGCGGGTGACGACGGGCACGCCGGTGATCACGGTGAAGCCGAATTCGGCGCCGGTGGAGGCTGTCGCGGCGGCGGGTGCGGTGGAGGCGCTGGAGGTGGCCTTCGGTGCGCTGGCCACGGGCACGAGGGTGGTGTCGCGTACGGCGCGGGAGGCGACGGGGCGTCCGGATCTGACGGAGGCGGCGATCGTGGTGTCCGGTGGTCGGGGTGTGGGTGGTGCGGAGAGTTTCGCGGTGATCGAGGCGCTGGCGGATTCGCTGGGTGCGGCGGTGGGTGCGTCGCGTGCGGCGGTGGACGCGGGGTGGTATCCGCACACCAATCAGGTGGGTCAGACGGGTAAGTCGGTGTCGCCGCAGTTGTATGTGGCGGCGGGTATCTCGGGTGCGATTCAGCACCGGGCGGGGATGCAGACGTCGAAGACGATCGTGGCGGTGAACAAGGATCCGGAGGCGCCGATCTTCGAGCTGGTCGACTACGGCGTGGTCGGTGACCTGTTCGCCGTGGTGCCGCAGTTGACCGAGGAGGTCACCGCCCGCAAGGGCTGACCCGGCACACCGTGCACCGGAGCCCCGCGACGCCCCCCACCGGCACCGCGGGGCTCCGCTGTGTCCGTCAATCGCCCAGGTAGCCGCGCAGCAGTCGCTTGCACTCGGCGATGAGCACCGGATCGCCCTCGGGGTCCCGGCGGAAGGCGAGCCGCAGGACCGCGTCGGCGGACTCGAGGGCGACGTGCAGCCGCACGCGGGTCGCCGCCTGGTCACCGTCCCCGAGCAGCCCCCCGACGAGGAACCAGAGCCGGTCGGCGACGGCCGCGTTGTTCTCCAGCGCCGCGTCGAGGAGGTGGATGCTGCGCGGGTCCTCGCGGCCGATCGCACCGAAGTCCACCACGCCGAAGCCCGGTACGGCGCGGCGCATCGCGACGTACTCCTCGATCGCCAGGTCCACCATCGCCCCGATGCACGCGGGGCGTTCGGCCTCCACCCGGCGGGTCAGCCGGTCGGCGAAGTGCCCCAGGTTCCGTTCGGCCAGGGCGCCCAGCAGCCCGTCGACGCCGGGGAAGAACTGGTACAGCGTCCCGATCGGGACCTCCGCGCGCCGGGCCACCTCCTTGGTGGTGAGCGCCGTATAGCCGACCTCGTCCAGCAGCCGTGCGCAGGCGTCCAGGATCCGGTCGAAACGCTCCTGGCTGCGCTGCTGCACGGGGCGGCGGCGGAGGGGACCGGACGGATCGGTGGGTGCCTGCATGGTCCCACTCTGCCGGATCGGGTGTAGGTTGGCGAGGCCCAACATGAGCATTCCTCATGTTTTTCGCGTACGGCAGAGGAGAGGATCCCTATGTCCCCGCTTCCCGCCTCCTTCAGCTGGGGTGCCTCCACCGCCGCGTACCAGATCGAGGGCGCCGTCGCCGAGGACGGCAAGGGGGCGTCGGTCTGGGACACCTTCAGCGCCCGGCCCGGCGCGATCCGCGACGGCCATACCGGTGAGATCGCCTGCGACCACTACCACCGCCACACCGAGGACGTGGCGCTGATGAAGGACCTCCGGCTCGACTCCTACCGCTTCTCCGTCTCCTGGCCGCGCGTCCTGCCGGAGGGCCGGGGGCGCGTCGAGCCCCGCGGACTCGGCTTCTACGACCGCCTGGTGGACGAGCTCCTCGCGGCCGGCATCACCCCCACGCCCACCCTCTTCCACTGGGACCTCCCGCAGGCACTGGAGGACGAGGGCGGCTGGCTGAACCGGGACACGGCCCGTCACTTCGCCGAGTACGCCGCCGTCGTCGCCGCACGCCTGGGCGACCGGGTCACGCGCTGGATCACCCTCAACGAGCCCTTCGTCCACATGGTCTTCGGATACGCCTTCGGCACCCACGCCCCCGGCCGCGCCCTGATGCTGGAGGCGCTGCCCGTCGCCCACCACCAGCTGCTCGGGCACGGGCTCGCCACCGCCGCGCTTCGTGCCCACGCGCCGGCCCCCGCGCAGGTGCTGATCGCCAACAACTGCACCCCGGTGCGCACCCCCGAGGGCGCCACCGACGCCGACCACGCCGCCGCCGCGGCCTACGACGCCCTGCACAACCGGCTGTTCACCGACCCGCTGCTGCTCGGCGGCTACCCCGACCTGTCCGCGTACGGGCTGACCGACCCGACGTGGGGCGGCGTCGTCCGCGAGGGCGACCTCGCCGTGGTCGCCGCACCCCTCGACGGCCTGGGCGTCAACTACTACAACCCCACGTGGATCGCCGCCCCCACGGCGGAGACGGGCCTGCCCTTCGACATCCTGGAACCGGACGTCGCCGTCCCCGGCCGTTCGTACCCGCGCACCGCCTTCGGCTGGCCGGTGGTGCCGGACGGCCTCACCGAACTGCTCACCGGCCTCGACGCACGCTACGGGGCCGCGCTCCCGCCCGTCTGGATCACGGAGAACGGCTGCTCCCAGGCCGACCGCCCGTCGGAGGGCGGGGAGATCCGCGACGAGGCCCGCATCGACTACCTGCGCACCCACATCGAGGCCGTCGAGACCGCGCACGCCCGCGGGGTCGACGTCCGCGGCTACTTCACCTGGTCGCTGCTGGACAACTTCGAATGGGCCGAGGGCTACCACCAGCGGTTCGGGCTCGTCCACGTCGACTACGCGACCCAGCGGCGGACGCCGAAGGCCTCGTACCACTGGTACCGGGAGCACATCGCGCGGGCGCGCCGCACCGCGCCCTGATCCACCCGGATCCCTTGGCGCCCGGACGGCCCGGCACTACACTCGCGCGAACATGAGATGACCTCATGTTCTTGGGTGCTGCAGGGGGAACCGCATGCGCCGCACCGGTGGGGACGCCGCCCACACCCGGCCTGCTCGGGGACCTGCTGGGGTGCGCGGGGTCCGTCAGGGCTCCGGACGTCCTCGCCCGGTCGTCCGCGGGCCGGTCCGGATCTTCGGGCCGGATCGATAGAGGCCTTCGATCAAGCGATAGGAACGCGGTCTTGGACGCGGCCCGTGCGCCGACGCGACGATCGAGGGCGTGATCCCCGTCGTCACGGAAGAGCCGCCGTGGGCCGGATACGGGGATGATCCCGAGGAGTCCCCATGCTGATTCCGCGTGCCCCGGGGGCCTGTGCCCCGTCATGTCCCGAGACCGGTCGCCCTGATGGCGACTGAGGCGTCCGGGACGACCAGGACCGTCGACGTCGCACCCCCCGAGGCGGAGCCGACGCCGAAGCGCGGAGGCAGACGCCACCTGCCGCGGCTGCCTCCGCGCACGATCGCCTCGGCTGCCGTGACGACCTCGGTCGGACTGGCCGTACTGGTGGCCCTGGGCACGCTCACCCACCAGACGGTGCTGGTGCCCCCGCTCGCGGCCACGATGGCGATCGTCACCGCGACCCCCGAATCCCCGCTCGCCCAGCCCCGCCACGTCATCGGCGGCCACATGCTCTCCTGCCTCGTCTGCTTCGGCGTGCTCGCCCTCGGCTGGCACGGCCCCTGGGCCGCCGTCGTGGGCTGCGGCATCGCCTGCGGACTCGTGCTGCTGCTCAAGACACCCCACCCGCCCGCCATGGCCACCGCGGTCATGATCATGCTCACCACCCCGTCCGCCATCCACTTCGTCCCCCTGCTGGCGGCCGGCGCGCTGCTTCTCGTCGCGGTGCAGATGGTCTCCGCCCGGCTGAGGCGCGAGGTCTACCCCACGTCGTGGTGGTGAGGGCTCAACCGGCGGCGGGGATGTTGTGGTTGAACCGGAACACGTTGTCCGGGTCGTACCGCGCCTTCACCGCCCGCAGCCGCCGGTAGGTCTCCGGGGAGTACGCGGCCGGCGTCCGCTCCTCGACCGCGTCCGCGTGGGACAGGAAGGTGGGGTGCCTGCGGTCGCCCGGCCGGGGCGCAATCCGCTCGGTGAGTTCCGTGCCCGAGGCGGCGCTCAGCGCCGCCTCGCCGGGTGCCGTGAAGGTCAGCGTCAGCACCGCGAAGCCGGCGTCCCGGTTGCCGACGGCGTTGGGGGCCAAGGGCGGCGCGGCCAGTGCGCCGCCGAGGTGGCGTATGTCGACGATGTCGATCCGTGTCGCGGCGTCAGGGCCGACGGTGTCGAGGACGGCCTCGACGGCCTGGGGGGTCAGATCGTCGAGCAGGGCGAAGTGCTCGACGGCGGCCCAGGGTTCGCCGCCCTCGGGGACGATGCCCAGGCAGTCCGCGTAGGGCATCTCCGTCACCGTGTCGGCGAGCAGCGGCGCCGCGTACCGCAGCGGCGCGACGAGCCGGGCGCCCTCGGCGGGCGGAGCGACGCAGGAGACGCGGACGTTCACCGTCAGGGTGCCGCGCATGAAGGCCGGGAGAAAGGGCGCGTCCGGCATCCGCATCAGGGCGAAGGAGGACGTGACCTCGTCGGGCGCGCTTGCGGTGAAGTCCCGGTAGGCCCGCAGGACTTGACCCGCGTGCTCCGCGGCGTAGTAGAGGTTGCCCGCGTAGAGCCGGGTCACCGGGAACAGCGTGAACGCCATGGTGGTCACGACGCCGAAGTTGCTCTTGCCGCCCAGCAGAGCCCAGTAGAGGTCCGGCTCATCGCGCGGTGCGGCGCGCCGCAACTCCCCGTCGGCGGTGACCACGTCCATGGCCTGCACGTGATCGGCGGCCCAGCCGTGCGCCCTGGCCATGCTGATGCTCAGTCCGCCGCCCAGGGTGTAGCCGACCACGCCGACCGACGGTGACGAGCCCACCAGCGGCGCGAGACCCTCCCTGGCCGCCGCGTGGACCACCGGCCCCCACAGGGCCCCCGCCCCCACGTGCGCGGCCCGGGCACCGGCGTCGACGCGCACCCTGTCCAGCCGCCGCGTGGTGATCAGCACCCCCTCGTCCACGGGCAGCGACGGACCGTGCCCGGTGGCCAGCACGCCCATCGGCAGCGCGTGTTCCCGCGCGAACCGCACGGCGGTCTGCACATCACCCTCGGTGGCCGCTCCCACGACCACCTGCGGACGGTGCGCCACCGCGAGGTTCGCCCCGGCACATTCCCCGGCGTACCCCTCGTCCCCGGGCGCGAGTGCGGGGCCTGAGACGGCGGACGCCAGCCTTCTGACGTCCCGTTCGAATGGAAGATCGGTCATCGTTGCCTCCAGCGCGACTTTTCGCCACAACTGGAACGATTGCATGCAAATGGTAAAGAGGAGTCGCGCGGACTCCCAATTACCGCTGAGTAAAGACCACGAGGTGGACTCCTCCATCTCGGATCACGAGACGTCTGGCTCTGCCGACGGGACCTGGAACCGAACGTCGCGACGCCGGCGCCCTTCGGTCACAGCAGTCCGAGCAGGCCACCGACGATAAGCGCCCAGAAGTGCTTGCAGCGGTGCGCCCACGTGCAATACAGCCGAGGCCGCCACCATGCCGGCCAGTCGATCGGCCGGTCGCACCATCGGCAGGTCCAACTCACCGAAACACCCACGTCAGCTCCCGAGATTCGTGGGCGCGTACCCAACCGACAAGGCTCGTTCCTCGCATCCGCCGACACGGACCGGGCCGGCCCCGCGCCCTCCGAAGGCCCGGCGCCACAGCCCGGGAGTAGTAGCGGCGAGGACGGACTGGCGCCCATCGAGGTAGAGCGCCACGGCAACCATCAGAGCGAGGCCGACAGCGCAGATCGGCGTGAGCTTTTTGACACGCCCTCATCATCCAACCACGACATCCAGCGCTCGAGGTCTGCCCCTCCCCGTGGAGAGGTTCGCTGACCTGGGCGGGAAGGCACGGCCCACGCCGCTGCGCCATCACCCCCGGCGCGAGCTGGGGTGCCGTGGCCGCAGTTCTACGGGCTCGCGGATCCAAGAGAGTCCCGGGGAGAATCGAAGGAGCCGTCTACGGTGATCAATCCCACCAGAGCCACCAGTCACGACGCTCCATCAGTTCTGCGGGGTACGTGTCCCAGTCCATGGTGGGATCCACGTAGAAGGCGTCGAGACACGCGAGATAGTGCTCCGCGGTGAGGATGTGAGCCTGATCAACCGATGTCGGCGGCGCGGCCACGGAGAGGTACAGCGAACCGTGCCCGAACCCGACCAAGCGGAGGCCGAAGCGGTCCTCCCACGACCGGAGCACGGCTGACAACCTCTCGGGTGTCAGGCGATTCGACATCCGGTCCCAGCCGACGGCGGCAGGCACATCGGCGCCCCTGCCGACCTGCACCAGCGCGAGACATCCGGCGCTTCCCTCACGCACGAGACGGTCAGCCAGCTCGCCGGCGGCCCGTCCGACAGCTTCGGCATCCGCCGCTGCACCGGGCTCCGCGAGACCGGGCCACTCCGTGAACCCGGGCCAAGGCTGTTCCTTCCACGTGTCACGGAAATACTCGACCACGTCGGCGCCCGCCCCGTACTGACCCGCTCGGGGCTCGAAGGAATCGTCCGGGTACTCCAGCAGAACCGGGTACAGGCCCGTGCGCCCGTGATCGGCGTAAAGACGCTTCCACCACTGGGCAGCGTCCGGGACAGCCCCGTCACTCACCCATACCAGCGGATGGTGCGCCCGGCTCGAGCGCACGACGGCACCGGGCGGCAGGTCCGCCCACACAGTGGAGAGGTCTTCGTGCAGAGGCATCGACATGACCGGACTCTACGAGGCACGTCTGACAACCCACTCGGTCCCGTCCGCAGGCACCAGTAGGAGGCGTGCGCACCGGCTCTTGGCCCAGGCGTTGTCGAGAGACCACCACCGGGCCGGGTTGACAGCCGCCGCCCCCGGATCGGCCTCCGTTACCGGCCGGCTGCCGACAGAACCCCTGAAAGGCCGATCAGGCAGCCCTCAGATCGAGGTCGCGAGAGACGATATGAGGATGGAGCTGCGGCGAGCCGACGGCGGGACGATCGCGGTCGAGGTGCTGGGGGAGCCGGACGCGCCTGCCGTGCTGCTCTGCCACGGACTGGCCGACTCGCGGCTGGCCGTGTACGGCTTCGCGGGCGCGGCCGACGCGCTCGGACTGCGCTTCATCGCGCCGGATCGCCCCGGCACCGGCGGCACCGACGCCCGTCGCCTGACGCGGGTCGTGGACTGGGCTGAGGAAGCCACCCTCGTCCTGGACACGTTGGACGTCGACTCGGTGGCGCTGCTCGGCGTCTCGGGCGGCGGAGCGTTCGCGGCCGCCTGCGCGTCCGCGCTGCCTGACCGTGTCCGCAGCCTGCTGCTCATCGCGCCCCTCGGACCGCCCGCCTGGCCCACATGCGGCATGGCGGCCGGGCAGCGCGCGTCCTTGCGGATCGCCCGGCATGCTCCGGCCCTCGGCGGCTGGCTCATGGGCCGCCTGGCCACGCTGGCGCGCCGGGCACCAGGGCAGTTCCTTCGTCTGGCGACCGGCGAGATGCCCGACAGCGACCGGCGCGCCCTCGCCCAGCCGGACGAACGCGCGGCCTTCCTGACCAACTACGTGGAGGCGTTCCACCGCGGCAGCCGGGGAGTCGCGCAGGATCTGCGCGTGCTGACCCTCCCCTGGGGTTTCGACCTCGAATCGATCAGGGTGCCCACGTCGATCCACCACGGGGACGCCGACACCACCGTCCCGCTCCAGCACGCCCGCCGCTTCGCCGCCGCGATACCCGGGGCCCGCCTTCACGTCCACCCCGGCCAGGGCCACTTCTCGATTCTGGCCTCACCCGAGCGGACGCTGGCGATGCTCGCCGCATAGCCGTCCCCCGTCACGCGCAGAACGGCCGAGCCCGCGCAGGCGTTCTCCGAACCGAGGAGGCACGTGCACGCCGGTGCGCGATTACCCCCCGCGTAATCGACCCCGCCCGGCGGCCCCGGCAGGGCGGTCGTACCGGGCGGACGGGCTGGCGCACTCCACCCCGTCCGGTCGGGCCAGACCGCCCGGACGAGGAGGACCGTGATGTCGCAGAACCGGTACGAGGCCGCCGTCGCCCGCTACTTCGAGGCGTGGAACAGCAGCGCGGACACGGAGGCGAGGGCCAAGGCGGTGGCCGCCGCGTGGGTGGAGGACGGTACGTACACCGACCCGCTGGCGCAGGTGGGCGGGCACGAGGGGATCGAGGCGCTGATCGCCGGGGTGGGGGAGCGGTTCCCCGGGTTCGTGTTCACACCGGTGGGGGAGGTGGACGGGCACCACGACGTGGCGCGCTTCGCCTGGGAGCTGGGGCCGGCCGGCGCGGAGCCCGGGGCGGCGCCGATCGCGGGCTCCGACGTGATCACGCTCGCGGAGGACGGCCGGATCCGCTCGGTCAGCGGCTTCCTGGACCGGCTGCCCGCGGCGTGAGGGACCGAAGGGCGGCGGCGGTCTCCGGGTCGGCGGGGAGGAAGGTCTCGATCGCCAGCTCGGAGACCGTCACGTCCATCGGGGTGTTGAACGTGGTGGCCGTGGAGATGAACGACAGCACCCGGCCGCCGTGCCCGATCCGCATCGGCAGAGCGAAGGGGAAGATCGCCTCGGTGTCGTCGGAGGCGGAGGGCTCCTCGGAGTGGGCGGGTGGGGCGGGGTAGGCCGTCAGCTCCTCGAACAGGGCGCGCAGCGGCCCGTGTCCGGTCATCGCGATCTGACGCTCGATGCGTTCCAGCAGGTGCCCGCGCCACTGGCGGAAGTTGCGGATCCGCGGGGCCATGCCCTCGGGGTGCAGCGTGACGCGCATGGCGTTGAGCGGCGGCCGCAGCAGGTGCGGGGCGACGCCCTCGAGCAGGGCGCCCACGCCCTGGTTGGCGGCGACGACGTCGTACATGCCGTCCAGGACCAGTGCCGGGTACGGCTCGTAGGCCGCCAGGAGCCGGTCGAGGCTCTCGCGCAGCGGGTGCATCGCGGGGTCGCCCAACGGCGTCTCCGGATACGCGGGCGCGTAACCGGCCGCGACGAGCAGGGCGTTGCGTTCCCTGACGGGTACGTCGAGGTGCTCGGCGAGCCGCAGGACCATGGCCTGGCTGGGGCGGGAGCGGCCGGTCTCGACGAAGCTGATGTGCCGGGCCGAGCTGTCGGCGCGCAGGGCGAGTTCCAGCTGGCTGATCCGGCGCCGCTCGCGCCAGCCGCGCAGCAGCGTCCCCACACCGGCCGTGGTCGTCGTCATGCCCCGACCGTAACCCAGGTGCGGCGCCCCGAACCGCAGTCGGTCGGCCGAACTGCTCAATGAGCCGCCGCTGTAGGGGAGTCCTTGACGAGCGCGAGGAGCCGGTAGACCGGGTCGGGGCGCGCCGCGTCCTGCTCGGGCAGTGCGGCCAGGCGTCCGGCGAGGGCCTCGGTGTCGCCGGCGCGCAGGGCGAGTGCGGAGGCGAACTCGCCCGCCGCGATCCGGGCGGCGAGATCGCGCGGGGTGCGGCCCTGGCCGTGGCCGGCGAAGCGGGCCCGGCCCGCCGGACGCAGGCCGTGCGCGGCGGCCTGCCGTACCACCCGTTCCTCCGCGTCCTGCGCCTCCCGGGTGCGGAACGGCGCGAGGAGCGCGTCGACGTCGCTGCCCATGTCGTGCCCGGCGTCCTTGTCGACGGTGGTGACGAGCACCCCGCCGGGCCGCAGCACCCGGGCGCACTCGGCGATCACCGCGGGCGCGTCCGGCAGCAGATGGAGCACCCACACGGCCGTCACCGCGTCGAGCGAGGCGGTCGCGAACGGCAGCCGGCGCACATCGCCCTGGACGATCCCCGGCCCCACCCGGCCGGCCGCGAGCCGGGCCATGGCCAGGGCGGCGTCGACCCCGAGCACGCGCAGCCCGGGGCGGCCGGTGTAGCGGGCCGTCACCAGGCCGGTGCCGCAGCCGATGTCGAGCACGGTCCGGGCCGGTCGCGGTATCAGCCCGAGCACTGCGGTGGCCGCGGCCGCGGCCCGGGGGACGCCGCCGCGTGTGGCGTCGTAGATCGCTGCCTGCTCCTCGTAGTCCAGCACGCCCGTAGGTTAGCCGCCTGCCATCTACCCGGCGGTAACCAACTGGCCCTAGTCTCACGCCTGTTCCGCGACCGAGCTCCACCCGACTCCAGGAGGGCCCGTGAGACACGGCAGAGCCGCCGCCTGCGCATTCGTCCTGCTCCTCGCCTCGTCCGCCGGCGCGGCCGGCACCGGAACCGCGACCGCGACGCCGGTGGCCGGCCCCGCGGCCACCGCCACGGCGCCCCAACTGCGGCTGGTCTCCAGCAACGTGATGATGCTGCCGCGCACGCTCTACCCCAACTGGGGCCAGTTGCAGCGCGCCGACCTGATAGCCGCCTCCGGCTATGTCCAGGGCGCCGACGTCCTGGTCTTCCAGGAGGCGTTCGACAACGGCGCGTCCGACCGGCTGCAGGCGAACCTCAGAGGCCGCTACCCGTACCAGACCCCGGTGCTCGGCCGGTCCAAGAGCGGATGGGACCGCACCGAGGGCGCGTACAGCTCGCTCACGCCCGAGGACGGCGGGGTCACGATCCTCAGCAAGTGGCCGATCCTGGAGAAGGTCCAGCATGTGTACGGCGACGCGTGCGGCGCGGACTGGTTCTCCAACAAGGGCTTCGTGTACGCCGTCCTCGACGTGAACGGCACCCGGGTCCACGTCGTCGGCACCCACACCCAGGCCGACGATTCCGCCTGCGGCAGCGGTGAGGCCGCGAGCGTCCGCGCTGCCCAGAACCGGGAGATCGACGCCTTCCTCGACGCCCGCGCGATTCCCGCCGCCGAGCCGGTGGTCGTCGCGGGCGACCTCAACACCGATACCGGCGGTGCCGAGTACGCCCGCATGCTCGCCGACCTGGACGTCGCCGCGCCCGACGCCGACCCCGGCCCGGTCGCCAGCTTCGATCCCGCCACCAACTCCGTGGCGTACGACCGCTACCCCGACGACCCCGCACAGCGCCTCGACCACGCGCTTCTGCGCAACAGCCACGCCCGCCCCGCCCGCTGGAACAACCGCGTGGTCGACGAGCACTCGCCGCGGTGGTCGGTCACCAGCTGGGGCACCACCTACACCTTCGACGACTACTCGGACCACTACCCGCTGGTCGCCGGCGACGTGTGAGCGCGCGTGGGACGGCGGCCCGCCCGGCCGGGCCGCCGCCCCACGGAGTGTGCGCGTCAGTTGAAGGAGGACGGGTCCGGGCCGAGGCGCCCGCCGTTGTCGAGGGCGTCGATCGCGGCCAGGTCCTCGCCGTCGAGCTCGAAGCCGAAGACGTCGATGTTCTCCCGGATCCGCGACGGGGTCACGGACTTGGGGATCACGACGTTGCCGATCTGCAGGTGCCATCGCAGGACGACCTGGGCCGGGGTCCTGCCGTGCTTGGCGGCGACCGCGGCGAGCACCGGCTCGTCGAGCAGTCCGCGGCCCTGGCCGAGCGGCGACCAGGCCTCGGTGGCGATGCCGTGGCCCGCGTGGAAGGCCCGCAGCTCGGTCTGCGGGAGGTGGGGGTGCAGTTCGACCTGGTTGAGGACGGGCGCCACGCCGCCCTCGTCGAGCAGGTGCCGCAGCTGGGCGACCGGGAAGTTCGACACACCGATGGCCCTGGCGCGGCCGTCGGCGTGGATCTTCTCCAGGGCGCGCCAGGTCTCCGGGTACAGGCCGCGGGCGGGAGCGGGCCAGTGGATCAGGTAGAGGTCCACGTACTCCAGGCCGAGCTTGCCGAGGGAGGCGTCGAAGGCGCGCAGGGCGTTGTCGTAGCCCTGGTCGGTGTTCCACAGCTTGGTGGTGACGAACAGTTCCTCGCGCGGGATGCCGGAGGCGGCGATGGCGCGGCCGGTGCCCTGTTCGTTCCGGTAGAGCGCGGCGGTGTCGATGCTGCGGTAGCCGGCCTCCAGGGCCGTGGCGACCGCGGTGGCGGCCTCGTCGTCCGGGACCTGCCAGACGCCGAAGCCGAGCTGCGGCATGGTCACGCCGTTGTTCAGGGTGATGTCGGGAACCTTGCTCACGAGCAGGTCGTCCTCACTTCGTCGGAGTCGGACTCGAGGTCTGTCCCTCGTTCAACGATCTCCGCGGCGGCGGCATTCCCCGGCGCCCACCCTGCGAGCCGCCCCACGAGCCTTCCCAAGAGCTTTCCCAAGAGCCGCTCTACGAATGGTAAAGGGCCTCGATCTCGCGGGTGTAGGCCTTCTCTATCGCCCTTCTCTTCAGCTTGAGCGACGGTGTGAGCAGCCCTCCCTCCTCCGAGAACTGCCCGGCCAGGATGCGGAAGGTGCGGATCGACTCGGCCTGGGAGACGAGCGTGTTGGCGGCGACGACCGCCCGCCGGACCTCCGTCTCCAGGTCGGGGTCGCGGATCAGCTTGGCGATCGGCAGCTGCGGCTTGGACCGCATGCTCAGCCAGTGCCCGACGCCCTCGGGGTCGAGGGTGATCAGCGCGCCGATGAAGGGCCGGTCGTTGCCGACGACGACGCACTGCGAGACCAGCGGGTGGGAGCGCACCCGGTCCTCCAGCACCACCGGCGAGACGGACTTGCCGCCGCTGGTCACCAGGATCTCCTTCTTCCGCCCGGTGATCGTGAGGTAGCCGTCCTCGTCGAGCGCGCCGAGGTCGCCGGTGGCGAGCCAGCCGTCGTGCAGGACCTCCGCGGTGGCCTTGGGGTTGTTGAGGTACTCGCCGAAGACCTGACCGCCGTACACCCAGATCTCGCCGTCGTCGGCGATGTGCACCGTGGTCCCCGGGATGGGCACGCCGACGGTGCCGAAACGTGTCTGTTCGGGCGGGTTGGCGACCGCGGCGGCCGTGCTCTCGGTGAGCCCGTACCCCTCGAAGATGCGCACGCCCGCGCCGTCGAAGAAGAGCCCCAGCTGCCGGTCCATCGCCGAGCCGCCGGAGAAGGCGTGCCGGACCTTGCCGCCGAGGGCGGCGCGCACCTTGCCGTAGACCAGCTTCTCGTAGAGCTGGTGCTGCATCCGCAGCGAGGTGCTGGGGCCGGGACCGGTGCCGAAGGCCCGGGCCTCCGTCGCCTCGGCGTGCCGCACCGCCACCTCCACGGCCTTCTCGAAGGGCCCGAGTCTGCCCCCCGCCTCGGCCTTGCGGCGGGCGCCCTGGAAGACCTTCTCGAAGACGTACGGCACGGCGAGCACGAAGGTCGGCTTGAAGGAGGCCATCGCGGGCAGCAGCTCGGCCGCGGCCAGGTTGGGCTGGTGGCCCAGCCGGACCTTGGCGCGCACGGCCGCGACCTCCACCATGCGCCCGAAGACGTGGGCGAGCGGCAGGAAGAGCAGGGTGGAGGCCTCGTCGCCGCGCTTGCTGTGGAAGACCGGCTCGTACCGGGCGACGACGTTGTCGCTCTCGGACATGAAGTTGCCGTGGGTGATCACGCAGCCCTTGGGGCGGCCGGTGGTGCCCGAGGTGTAGATGATCGTCGCGATGGCGTCGGGGGTGACCGCCTCGCGGTACCGGTGCACCAGGTCGTCGTCGACGGCGAGGCCGTGCCGGGACAGTTCGGACAGCACGTCGGAGTCCAGCTGCCACAGCCGTGTCAGATGAGGGAGCTGGTCGACGACCGCGCCGATCGTCATCGCGTGGTCCTCGTGCTCGACCACGCAGGCGACCGCCTCGGAGTCGTGCAGCATCCAGCGGACCTGGTCGGAGGACGAGGTCGGGTAGATGGGGACGGGCTGGGCGCCGATCGCCCACAGCGCGAAGTCCAGCACCGTCCACTCGTAGCGGGTCCGGGACATCAGGCCGACCCGGTCGCCGAAGCGGATCCCGTGGGCGATCAGGCCCTTGGCCACCGCGAGGACCTCGTCCCGGAACCGGGCGGCCGTGACGTGCTCCCAGTCCGTGCCGTCCGCTCCGGTGCGGCGGCTCAGCACGATCCGGTCCGGCTCTTCGTCGGCATTGGCGAACACGGCGTCCGCCAGACCACCGACCTGGGGTGCCGTCACCAGTGGGGGAATGGTGAACTCGCGCAACGTCGCTCCTCGACCGCCTCGGCGGTCACAGAACGTACCCGATACCACGTGCGGTGGGGAGGGGTGTGACATTCGGCTGTGAAGGCCCGGGTGGGCTCGCTCACACTCGAGTGACGAGCCGATTCCCGGTTACCGCAAGGAACATGGTGCGGGAGGACGGTTCCCGGGCGGACCGGGGTCCGCCCGGACTCTGCACCAAATCCCCTCGGGGGGATCACGGCCGCTCTACAGCCCCCACCGGCTCGGGTGCCGCCGCCGGCGTTCCGCCAGGCCGTTGGCGGACCAGGACGAGCACGACCGCGCCCGCCAGCAGGCCGGCGGCACCCGCCGCCAGGGCCGCCGCGTTCAGGCCCGAGGCGAAGGCGGCGTGCAGCGCCTGGTCCGCCGCCGCGCGCCGGCCGGAAGGGACCCGGGCCAGCAGTTCCCGCGCGCCGCCGCCCGCGAGTGCGCGGGCCGTCGCGTGCGGGTCGGGGGCCCCGGCGTCGCGCAGCGCGTGCTCCATCCGCGTGGAGAGCAGGGTGCCGAACACGGCGACGCCGAGCGCGTACCCCAACTGCCGGAAGGTGTTGACCGCGCCGCCCGCCATGCCCGCCCGCCGCGGCGGGACGGAGGCGAGCGCGGCACCCGCGATCGCCGGATTGACCAGCCCGACGCCGAGGCCCGCCACCACCAGGCCCGCGGTCAGCGCACCCCAGCCGGAACCGGCGTCCAGCACCGCCTGTGCCAGCGCGCCGGCCCCGATGAGCACCATCCCGCCGCCGATCACCAGGCGGTACGGCGCACCGTGCAGGAACCGGCCGCCCACCGCCGAGGCCACGAACGCCGCCAGCGCCAGGGGTATCAGCACCAGGCCGCCGCGGACCGGGCTCAGGCCGAGCAGCGTCTGCAGCCACAGCGAGGTGTACGGCAGGAAGCCGAAGGCCGTCCCGCTGAGCGCCAGCGCGCCGACCATGATCGCGGTGAAGGAGGGGTTGCGGAACAGTGCCAGGTCCAGCATCGGCTGCGCGGCGCGCCGCTCCACCGCCACGAACACCACCAGCGCCGCCACCGCGCCGCCGAACGTCCACGCCGTACGGGCCGAGGCCCAGCCGGCCTCGTCCGCGCGGATCACGGCGAAGGTGAGCAGCCCGGCGAACGCGGTGAAGGACGCCGTGCCCGGCCAGTCGATCCGGGCCCCGCCGTGGCCCCGCGACTCCTTCACCACCCGCAGCGTCAGGGCGATCGCCGCGACGCTCACCGGCAGGTTGACGTAGAAGATCCAGCGCCAGTCCAGCGCCTGGGTCAGCAGCCCGCCCAGCACCGGACCGAGCGCCGCCGCCGCGCCGCTGACCGCGCCCCACACGCCCAGCGCCACCGACCGGTCGCGGCCCTGGTAGGCCGCGCCGAGCAGCGAGAGCGTCGTGGCGAACATCGCCGTCGCGCCGACCCCTTGCACCGCGCGCATCGCCACCAGGGCCCCCGCTCCGGGCGCGAGCCCGCAGGCGAGGGAGGCCGCCGCGAACAGGGCCGTGCCCGCGACGTACATCCTGCGCCGCCCGATCACATCGGCCGCGGAGCCGGCACCCAGCAGCAGCGCGGCCAGCGCCAGCGCGTAGATGTCGATCATCCACTGGAGGTCGGACAGCGACGCGTCCAGGGCGTCCGCGATGTCGGGCAGCGCGACGACGACGATCGTCACGTCGATGAGCAGCATGAAGGTGCCCAGGCAGACCGCCACCAGCGGTCCCCACTTGCGCATGGTCCTTCTCCGTTCCGTTCTTCCGTATCGTGGTGTTCCTCCGTACCTTCGCGAGAACACCCGGGCTTCCTCCAGCCGCAGGCCATATCGCGACGGAATCCGACGTGGAGGAGGATCGGACGATGGATTCCCACACGCTCGACGAGCTGGACATGCGGCTGCTGCACGCCCTGCAGCTCGACGGGCGCGCCCCCTTCAGCCGGATCGCCGAGGTCCTCGGCGTCTCCGACCAGACCGTGGCCCGCCGCTACCGCCGGCTCCGCGGCGACCTCGGGATGCGCGTGCTCGGGCTGCCCGAGCAGGAGCTGCTCGGACGCACCCGCTGGGCGCTGCGGCTGCGCAGCACCCCCGAGGCGGCCGAGTCCCTCGCCAAGGCCCTGGCCAGGCGGGACGACACCGCCTGGATCTCGCTGATGTCGGGCGGCACGGAGGTGATGTGCGTGACGCGTCCGCGCAGCCACCACGAGCACGACGCGCTGCTGCTCGGGCGGCTGCCGCGCACCCCGAGCATCGTGGAGATCGGCGCCCACAGCATCCTGCACACCTTCTACGGCGGCGCCCTGGGCTGGTTCGCCAAGCGCGGCGCGCTCACCGACGCGGAGGTCGCCGCGCTGCGGCCGCCCCCGCCCGAGCCGCCGTCCGGCACGGTCGTCCTCGACGCCACCGACGAGGCGCTGCTGGCCGTGCTGGCCAGGGACGGCCGCGCCTCCTACCCCGAACTCCACCGCGCCACCGGGCTGTCGGAGTCGGCGGCCAAGCGGCGGCTGGAGCAGCTGCGCGGCTCGGGGGTGCTCTACACCGACGTGCAGCTCGACACGGCGTGGATCGGCCATGACACCCGCGCCATCCTCTGGATCACGGCCGCTCCCTCCGCCCTCTCCTCCGTCGGGCAGGCGCTGGCCGCACACCCCGAGACCGCCTACGTCGCGGCGACCACCGGATCGTCCAACCTCGTCGCCGTGGTCATCTGCAGCAGCACGCCGCAGCTCTACCGCTACCTCAGCGAGTGCGTCGGCGCCCTGGACGGGGTGCGGCACGTGGAGACGGTGCCGTCGCTGCGCCTGGTCAAGCAGATCACGACCGAAGGGATTCGCTGAGGATCGCCGCCGCGAGGGCGTCCGCCGCCTCCTGCGCCGCGGGACGCCGCCGCCCGTGCAGCAGCACGAAGTCGACCCCGCCGAGCTCCGGCAGTCCCGCGCGGGACGCGACCCGCACCAGACCGGGCGGGATCAGCCCCTCGGCGTGCGCCATCACCCCGAGCCCCGCACGGGCCGCGGCGATCAGCCCGCTCAGCGAGCCGCTGGTGCACGCGATGCGCCACGCACGGCCGTTGCGCTCCATGACATCGAGGGCCCGCGCCCGGGTGATCGCCGGGGCCGGGTAGAGGATCAGCGGGACGGGCCGCTCGGCCTCGGGGCGGTAGCGCTCGCCGGCGATCCACACCAGCCGGTCGCTCCACACCAGTTGGCCGTGGGTGTCCCCGGCCGCGCGCTTGCCGAGTATCACGTCCAGCCGGCCGGCGGCCAGCTGCCGGTGCAGGGTCGCCGACAGCTCCACCGTCAGCTCCAGGTCCACCTCGGGGTGGTCGCGCCGGAAGCGCTCCAGGATCTCCGGCAGCCGGGTCAGGACGAAGTCCTCCGAGGCGCCCAGGCGCAGCCGGCCGCGCAGGCGGGTGCCCGCGAACCAGCCCGCGGCACGCTCGTTCGCCTCCAGGATCGTCCGGGCGAAGCCGAGCATGGCCTCGCCGTCCTCGGTCAGCTCCACGCTGTGCGTGTCACGCGTGAAGAACCGCCGGCCGGCGGCCTCCTCCAGCTTGCGCACGTGCTGGCTCACCGTCGACTGGCGCAGGCCCAGCCGGCGGCCGGCCTGCGTGAAGCTCAGCGTCTGGGCCACGGCGACGAAGGTCCGCAGCTGCACGGGATCGAACACGCCGCCAGCCTACCGCCGCCCATCGCGATACGTGATGACAGTCAGTGCGGTCAAAGTCATTTACGATCGCCCGGTCACCGGGCACTCTGGAGAGGGCCCCGTCCAGCACCTGAGGAAGACCATGCGCCGCCTGCGTTACCCGTCCTGGATCCCTGTGGACCCGTACATCGCGGCGCTGCTCGGCACCGTGCTCCTCGCGGCCCTGCTGCCCGCCCGGGGCACCGGCGCCCACCTCGCGGGCGGGGCGTCCACCGGAGCGGTGGGGCTGCTCTTCTTCCTCTACGGCGTGCGCCTGTCCACCCGTGAGGCGATGGACGGACTGCGCCACTGGCGCCTGCACGGCACCGTCCTGGCCGCCACCTTCGTCGCCTTCCCCCTGCTCGGGCTGGCCTCGGGCGGACTCGTACCGTTCCTTCTGACGCCCGAGCTGCACACCGGACTGCTCTTCCTGTGCCTGGTGCCCTCGACGATCCAGTCCTCGATCGCCTTCACCTCCGTCGCCCGCGGCAACGTGGCCGCCGCCATCTGCGCCGGCTCCTTCTCCAGCCTCGCCGGGCTCGTGATCACCCCGCTGCTGGCCGCGCTGCTGCTCGGCGGCAGCGGTGCGGGCCTGTCGGCGCACGCGGTGCTCGGCATCGTGCTGCAGCTGCTGGTGCCCTTCATGGCCGGTCAGCTGCTGCGACGCTGGGTCGGCGGCTTCGTCACCGGCCACAAGAAGGTGCTGGGCCTGGTCGACCGGGGCTCGATCCTGCTGGTCGTCTACACCGCGTTCAGCGAGGGCGTGGTGCGCGGCATCTGGCACCAGGTCACGCCGCTGCGCCTGCTCGGACTGGTGCTGGCCGAGGCCCTGCTGCTGGCCGCGATGCTCGGCCTCACCTCGTACGGCTCGCGCAGGCTCGGCTTCCCCCGCGAGGACCGGGTGACCATCGTCTTCGCCGGGTCGAAGAAGAGCCTGGCGGCCGGACTGCCCATGGCCACCGTGCTGTTCGGGGCCCAGGCCGGGCTGATGGTGCTGCCGCTGATGCTCTTCCACCAGATGCAACTGATGGTGTGCGCGGTCCTCGCCAAGCGGTGGGCCCGCCAGGCGGAGGCGGCCGCGCCCGCCGCCCCGGCCGCCGCGCGGCCCCGGGAGGTCGTGGCCGGCCGCAGGTGAGCCCGTGGCCGGCCGTACGGCAGCGGCGGCCGGCCCGCTCAGCGCACGGCGTCGGCCACGAGGACCGCCAGCGCCATCGCCAGGAACAGCGCGTACGCGAACAGGGCACGCCCCCGGTCACCGGAACGCAGCTGCCGCACCAGCACCCAGGCGAAGATCCCCGCCTCCAGCGCCGCCCCGGCGACGCCGACGGGAGGGTGCCACACTCCGGCGAGTACGGCGGCGGCGCCGAGCGCGTGCAGCGTGCCGAGCAACGTGGGCACCCACAGGCGCCGTCCCTCGAGGACACCCAGCCGGGTCAGCTCGTCGAGCCGCTCCAGGCCGGGCCGCGCACGGGTCAGCTGGGCGACCGCGGAGGGGACGACTTCCAGCAGCAGGAGGACGGTCAGGGTGACGGCGAGTGCGAACACCCGCACAGTGTGCCGTACGTTCGAATGCGCTCAGTCTTCGCGGCAGATGACGAACCCCGGGTAGGGGTGGCGTCCCGGCCGGTCGCCGATCTCCTCGATCGCCCGCCGGATCTCGTGGAGCTGCTCCACGGTCATCTCCAGCGGCGGCTCGTCGGGCTGGTGGGTGGTGCGGACCGGGTAGTCGACGCCCGGCTCGCGGGTCATCTCGACGTGGCAGCCCAGCACATGGGTGACCGGGCGCTCCGCCGCGAAGGCGACCAGCCGGTCGAGGGTGCGCCGGAAGGCGGCCCAGTCCGCCACGTACAGCCGGCCCGGGTAGACGGTGTCGCCGGTCAGCAGGAAGCCCGTCGCCGGGTCGTAGTAGGTGACGGCCGAGGCGTGGTGGCCGGGTGTGGCCAGGCATTCCAGGACCCGCCCCCCGAGGTCCAGGCGCGCCACGCGGTCGGGGTCCTCGGCGAGGCCGAGGAAGTCCCAGGCGCTGTCGCGGTCCGCCGGCACCACGACGGTGTCCGGGCGGCCGGCGAACTGCGCGTCGCCGGCGACGTGGTCGCCGTGCGCGTGGGTGTGCAGCACCAGCAGCTCGTAGCCCGGCCGCTGCAGGGCGGGCGGCCGCAGTTCGAAGAGCTCGTCCACGACCTCCCGCAGCGGGCAGAACTCCTCCTGCGGCGTGGCCCCGGTGTCCAGGAGCACCGCGCGGTCGTCCCCGAAGAGCAGGAAGAGGAACGGCGCCTCGTAGTGGACCGCCTTGTTCTGCCGCAGGATGAAGGTGCGTTCGTCGTACTCGAACACCTGGATGTCGGGATCGGTGTTGTGCTTCGCCGACGCCGACCCGTGGATCCAGCGCACGTCGAGCGGCTCCGGCGCCGGAGGGGCGGATGCGTTCATGGCGTGTTCTCCTGCGGGCAGTCGTGGCGCCGGCCGGCCCGGCCCGGGTCCGTTCCGCCGGGGGCGCGGGCGCCGTTTTGTGCGTCCCACCGGTCGGGAGGGACACTGTCCACGTGACCTCGGAGGCAGCGGTGGCGACGTCCATCCACCATATCGGCGTCCTCCGCGCGCACCGCGCTGTGGTCAGTGATCCCGACGGCAACGACATCGCGGCCGTCCACAAGGAGGTGGCTCCCTGATGGCTCCGCGCCTCGTGCTCGTCCGGCACGGCCAGACCGAGTGGTCCAAGAGCGGCCAGCACACCGGCAGGACCGACATCCCGCTCACCGACGAGGGCCGGGAGGCCGCCCGCCTGCTGGGCAAGCGCCTCTCTCGGGCCCCCTGGCACGACTTCCCGGGCGCCCGGGTCCGCACCAGCCCCCTCGTGCGCGCCCGCGACACCTGCGAACTCGCCGGGTTCGGTGACCGGGCGCAGACCTGGGACGCGCTGCGGGAGTGGGACTACGGCGAGTACGAGGGCCGCACCTCCCCGGAGATCCGGGAGGAGCGCCCGGGCTGGGTGATCTGGCGCGACGGAGTCGTCGGAGGCGAGACCTCGTGGCAGGTCGCCAACCGCGCGGACGAGGTCGTGGCCTGGGTCAAGGAGGAGGAGAGCGACGCGGTCGTCTTCGCCCACGGCCACTTCCTGCGCACCCTGGCCGCCCGCTGGCTGCGGCTGGACCCGATGCGCGGCATGGTGCTGAGCCTGGCCCCGGCCTCGCTGTCGGTCCTCGGCTGGGAGTACGGCGACCCCGCGATCACCCTCTGGAACGACACCGCGCACCTGCAGTGACGCGGTGAGCCGCGAGGCGTCCGGCGGGATCAGCGGGCCCAGGGCGGGCTGATGCGCGACCCGTCGGCGAGCACCGCCTCCAGGCCGACGCCCGTGGTCACCCAGACGGAGGCCGGGCCGTCGCCGGGGTTCTCCAGGGCCAGATGTGAGCCGGCGGGCGCCGTGGCGACGTCGCCGGGGGACAGGTCGTACGCCTCGCCGTCGATGGTCAGGCGCGGGCCGCCGGACAGGACGAGGAAGACCTCCTCGCGGCTGATGGTGTGCGCGGGACCGGCGGTCCCGGCCGGCACCTCGCCGCGCCACGCGCACAGCTCGGTGCTGCCGGTGGCGGTGCGGGCGTACGAGACGAAGCGGACGCCGTGCAGGTCGTGGACGACGGCGTCGGAGGAACGGACGACGGGCATGCGGGCTCCTCTTCCCTGATGGGCAAGCGACTTGAGCAAGTTGCTTGCCCATATGCTCAAGCTCCTTGCGTACTGTGTCAAGGTGGCCGCATGAAGGACGAAGAAGCCCTGGCCATGGCTCTGGGCGTCAACCTGCTCGCCGCCGCCGGCGCCCTCACCGCCGCCATCCACGACGGCGTCCTCGCACGCGGCTTCGACGACCTCCGGCCCGCACACGGCTTCGCCTTCGCCCGGATGGCGGCGGGCGGCGCGACCGTCACCGAACTCGCCGCGCACCTCGGGGTGACCCGCCAGGCCGCCGGGCAGCTCGTCGACGAACTCGAGGCGAAGGGCTACGCCGAACGCCGCCCCCACCCGGACGACGCCCGGGCCCGGCTGGTCGTCCTCACCGACCGCGGCCGCGCCTGCACCCGCGCCGCCGAGCAGGCCGCGGCCGACGCCGTACGCCCCTGGGCCGGAGTGCTCGGGGAGGACCGGCTGCGCACCCTCACCGCGGACCTCGGGCGGCTCGCCCCGGGCGGCCCGGTCCGGCCGACGTGGTAGGCGGCACCCCCGCGATGGTCTTCACCGGCGACTTCGAGACCCACTTCACGCTGCACGCACCGGGGCCCGGGGACGAGGAGCGGATACGCCACTGGGCGGAGCGCAACGGCCTCAAGTACACCCGCATCGTGCTCGACCGGGGCACCACCCCCGACCAGCCCATGCTGACGCTGCGCGGCCGCGGCGCCCTCCCCGAGCAGCGCGCCGCCGCCGAGCGGTGGACCGGACGGCTGCGCGCCGAGGGGATCGGCGTCGCACGCGTGAAGATCGAGGCCGCGCCCTGGAACACCGGCGTCCCCCGCACCGGCCCGGAGGCCCGCGCCCTGCCGCCCGGCACCTACTTCGAGCACCACGTGAAGCTCGTCCTCACCGACCGGGCCCGCCTGGACGAGGTCCGGGCGATCGCCGGACGGCACGCCGCCCATGTCTCCCGCAACGCCCGCCGCGACCTCGGCGACCGCGGCCACGAACGCTTCGTCACCCAGCGCTGCCGCGACGTCGGCCGCCCCGAGGCGCGCCGGCGACTCGACGACCTGCTCACGGACCTCGCCGCGGCGGGCTTCACGGCGGTGGAGGCCGAGGAGGAGTTCGTCGTGCACGACGACGCGCCCGCCCTCGACGACGGCTGGATCGACGAGGCGCGGTGAGCGCCGCCGTGCGGCAGCGGCCGCAGGCCGCCGCCCGGCGCGCCGTCCTCGACCATCTGCTGGGCCTCGTCGCGCGGTCCCCGCTGGCCGAGTACCTCGTGCTGCGCGGGAGCATGGTGATGCCCGCCTGGGTCGGCGCCGCCGCCCGCGAACCGGGCGACCTCGACTGGATCGTCCCGCCCTCTCTCGCGGTGCCGATCGAGCCGCTCCACCCGTACCCGTACGTCGACGAGCGGGCCACCGTGCAGCAGTGGCCGGAGGCCGCCGACGGTGCCGCCCGCCCCGAGATCTGGACGGACGAGGAGTTCGGCACCGGCGGGCAGCGGGTCCACGTCCCGCCCGAAGGACTGCACTGGATCGTCGACCCGGAACCCGACGGCTCCGACGACGACTTCGACGGCCCGCCCGGCGAACTGCTCGAACTGGTCCGGGCCCACCCCGACGCGGCCCCCGGCATACGCCTCGACGCGGAGGGGGCCCGGGACGACGGCAGTTGGACCTACGCGGAGTACGACACGCCCGGCGTGCGCCTCGTCGTCCCCTGGCACGCGGACGGATTGCCCCCCGGCGAAGTGAGCCTGGACTTCGCCCGTGACGAACGGCTCCCCGAGCCGCCCGTCCTGACCGCCGTGCCGCGCGGCGACGGCGGGCCCCCGGCCGTGGTGCTCACCGCGAGCCGCGAACTCTCCCTCGCCTGGAAGCTGCTGTGGCTGCGGGCCGACGCCGCCGCCGAGGGCCGTGCCCGGGGCAAGGACCTCTACGACGCGGTCCTCCTCGCCGAGGCCCCCGGCACCGCCCTCACCCACCGCCTGCTGCGCCGGGTGATGAGCCGCGAGCCCGGCCACCCGGGATCCGCGCGCCGCCTCACCGAGGTCACCCCGCACTCCGTCGACTGGGACGCCTTCCGCGCAGCCCACCCCCACGTCACGGGCACGGCCGCGGAGTGGCTCGCCCGCCTGTCGCGTGCACTGGACGGCGTTCTGGCGGATGGTCGCTGACGTGCCGTGTGTGCCGCACGAGGGACTGCGCAGGCAGGGCCTCGTGGCCCTGGCCCACGCTGCCCGGCTGGACGGCGCCGTCGACCCCTGGAGCCCGGAACCGCTGCGCGGCTCCCCGCACCGTGCTGCACCGCCGTGCGAAACGGTAAACGCAGCGCCGATCGGGGCGCCGGAGGCCGCCGAGGGGGCCGTCCCGCTTCGCCCGGTGGCGGCACGTGAGGGCGGTTAGCATGCCAGGAGAACGTGATCGCGGTTAAGGAGGCGGGTCCACCATGGCGGACGACGTCACGATCCCCGGCATCGACCCCGCGGCCCGGCCGAGCGGCGACGGGTGCGCCGACTGCGGGGCCGGCCAGGGACCGGGCTGGTGGCTGCACCTGCGCCGCTGCGCGCAGTGCGGGCACATCGGCTGCTGCGACTCCTCGCCCTCCCAGCACGCCACGCGGCACGCGCAGGAGGAGGGCCACCCGTTCATCACCAGCTACGAGCCCGGTGAGAACTGGTACTGGAACGTCGAGACCGAGGAGTACTACGACGGCCCCGCACTGACCCCGCCGAACTCCCGCCCGGAGGGCCAGCCCTCCCCGGGCCCCGCGGGCAAGGTCCCCGAGGACTGGCAGGCACAGCTGCACTGACGACGTGGCCCGGTGGCCGCTACGCGGCGCCTTCCGGCAGCCGCACCCGGGCCAGCTGACGGGACTGCGCCACGAGACGGCCGGCCGAGTCCCAGACCTCGGCGTCCTCCTCCATGTAGCCGTCCGCGAAGTTGCGGGTGGAGTGCTTCAGCCGCAGCCACCCCGGCTCGGGCCTGGCCCGCACGTGCGTGGTCAGCTCCAGCGTCGGCGCCCAGCCCGGTATCCCCAGGTCGAAGCTGACCGGCGGCAGGCTGTCCACGGCGAGCAGCAGCATCAGCGGGTCGGGCTCACGGCCGTCGGGCATCCGCAGCCAGCCCTGCACCATGCCGCGGCCCGAGGGGGCGCCGACCGCCCAGCCGACGGTGTCCGGGTCCAGGCGCAGCTCGATGCGCTCCAGCATGGGGGAGTTCTTCAGGAACTCCGGGGGTGCCGCGTCGGTCCCGACGCACTTCTCAGGCGGCGGCATCTGCGGGGGAGTGGCGGAGGTGCGTACGTCGCCCGCGTGGTCGTGGCCGTTCAGGTCGCCGTAGGTCGCTATCGCCCGCAGCCGCTCCTCGCCGTTCTGCACGAGGGACACCATGCCGGTGGAGACGGTGCGGCCGCGGCGCAGTGTCTCGGTGCGGGCGGTCACCGGGCCCGGGAGGGACGTCGACAGGTAGTAGGCACTGATCGAGAACGGATCGCGGTGCCCCTGTCCGTCGCCGCCCAGTTCCTCGGCGAGGGCCCGGCCGGCGAGGGCGAGCAGCAGCCCGCCGTTGACGCCCATGCCGATCCGCCAGCCCTCGTGGAGCTCGGCGTCGTAGACCGAGGGCTCGCCCGGACGGGCCGTGACGGCGGTCTCGCGGTCGAATCCGTACTTCTCGTGCATCGTCAGTGTTCCTTGAGGTCGAACGAGGTGAAGAGCGCGTCGAGCGCTTCGTCGATGGACGCGGCGCCGGTGCCCAGGGCCAGCGAGCCCCACAGCCACAGCTGCGCCACACCGTGCAGCCCGGACCACACGGCGCCGGTGAGCGCCCGGGTGTCCGCCCCGGGCCGCCAGCCCTCCGCCTGCGCGGCGCGCACGAGCACGAGGAGGTGGTCGTCGAAGGCCGACATGCCGGCCCGGCCGAGTTCCCTGTCCCGGGGGTCCAGCAGGTCGTGCCGGAACATCAGGGTGAACATCGCCGGCCGTCCCAGCGCGTACGCCACGTAGCCGCGGGAGCCGGCCCGCAGCCGTGCGGCCGCCGAGGCCCCCTCGGGGCACTCCCGTACGGCCTCCCCGGCGCGGGCGTTGAGCTCCCGGAACCCCACGGTGGCCACGGCGGACAGCAGCGCCGCCCGGTGCGGGAAGTGCTTCAGCGGCGCTCCGTGCGACACGTCGGCGCGGCGTGCGATGGCCCGGAGCGTCAGCCCCTCGACGCCCTCGTCGTCCAGGACGGCGAGGGCGGCGTCGAGCAGGCGCGCGCGGGGAGCGGTGGTCATGGTGGACAGTGTCCACTTCGAGGTGGACAGTGTCTACCTCGGGTCTTCCCGTCCTCGGTTACGGCGGGACCGGCCGACGCAGGGGGCGCTACCTCGCCGGCCGGTCCTGCACGCGTGTACGCGTGCTGGGGCGGGTCAGACCCGCCCGGCCGCAGGCGCGGGCAGGGCGATCCGCTCTTCGCCCGCGTACACGTTCATGGAGGTGCCCCGCAGGAAACCGACGAGGGTGAGTCCGGACTCGTCCGCGAGGTCGACGGCGAGGGAGGACGGGGCGGATACGGCGGCGAGGACCGGGATGCCGGCCATCACGGCCTTCTGGGCGAGTTCGAAGGAGGCGCGCCCGGAGACCATCAGGATCTTCCCGGCGAGCGGCAGCAGGTCCTGCTGGAGGGCGCGGCCCACGAGCTTGTCCACGGCGTTGTGGCGGCCGACGTCCTCGCGGACGTCGAGCAGTTCGCCCTCGCCCGTGAAGAGCGCGGCCGCGTGCAGACCGCCGGTCCGGTCGAAGACCCGCTGCGCGGCGCGCAGCCGGTCGGGGAGCGCGGACAGCAGCTCGGGTTCGAGCCGCAGCGGCGAGGGGTCGGCGATGGGCCAGCGCGCCGTGGTGCGTACGGCGTCGAGGCTGGCCTTGCCGCACAGGCCGCAGGAGGACGTCGTGTAGACGTTGCGCTCCAGCGTGATGTCGGGGACGGGGACCCCGGGGGCGAGGCGCACGTCGACGACGTTGTAGGTGTTCGACCCGTCGACGGTCGCACCCGCGCAGTACACGATGTTCGCCAGCTCGTCCGCGGCGCCGAGCACGCCCTCGCTGACCAGGAAGCCCGCGGCGAGCGCGAAGTCGTCGCCGGGGGTGCGCATGGTGATCGCGAGTGGTTTCCCGTTGAGCCGGATCTCCAGCGGTTCCTCGGCGACCAGGGTGTCCGCCCGGTGGTCGACCGCTCCGTCCCTGATTCTCAGTACCCGACGCCGTTCGGTGACCCGTCCCATGTCGATCAGTCCCGGTTCTGTACGTGCTGGAAGCCGCATAGGCCCTTGATACAGAGGTTGCCACGGGTGACCGCGCCGTAGTCCGGCGAGGCCACCTCGACGAGTCCGTGGGTCCGGGCCGCCAACCCCCGGACGAATACTGTGTACAGTATTCGTCTCCATGGGGTCAAGGGGTCGTAAAAGCGGTCCCGGCCCCGGTCCGCCCACCGACCGCCCCGGCGCGTCACGGCAGGGACCGGTGGGAGCCGCGCGGAATAGCATCAGCCCACGCAAGAAGGCGAACGCCGGACGGGTGGGGAGGTGTGCGGTGGCCGGGAAACCGTTCGCGGTGGGCCGGGGGACGTGGTGGCGCATCGGACTCCCGCTCGTCGCCGCGGGCCTGCTCGTCGTCCACCTGGCCTGGGAGAACGGTCCGCGACGGGAGGCGGCGGCGGTGTCCCGCCCGGGGGAGTGCGGCAAGGGCGCGGCTCGGCAGGCCGGCGAGCCGGGCGTGTCGCGGGAGATGACCGTCGGGAGCTACGGCACGGACAACCTCCCCCGGATGCAGGGAAAGCCCACCTTCAAGGTGCGCCTCACCGTCTCCCCCGGACCGGACCGGCACGCGCTGACGCTGCGGACCCCGCTGACGGGCGCGGTCACCGTGCTGGTGCACGCCGGACGCGGCGGCGGCCTCCTCGCCGGCGCCCGCGGCCTCACCGCCCGGGTCGACGAGCCGATGTACGAAGCCGGCACGGCCCCTCCCGCGGCCGGCACCGTCCGCGTGGCGGAGGGCGACTTCCTCCACCTCGTCGTCGAACTCCCGGACGCCGCCGTCTGTCCGGGGGTGGCCATGGGCGACCTCGTCTCCCGGGACCCCGGCGGGAACGACGCCGCCGACCTGACCGTGGTCACCGTCGTCCTCGTCGACCGGGCTTCCGGTGTGCGCATGGAGGCGCAGACCGGAGTGGTTTGACGCACTGCGTCCGGGCTGGGTACAAACGTGCGACTCCACCGTCCCGTACGCCGCATGGGGGGCCTCGCGCTCGTGAGCACCACGGACACCGACCAGGGCACCGAGCCGCCGGTCACCACCTGCTACCGGCATCCCAAGCGCGAGACGTATGTGCGCTGCACCCGGTGCGACCGTTTCATATGCCCGGACTGCATGCGCGAGGCCGCGGTCGGCCACCACTGCCCGGAGTGCGTGAAGGAGGGCGGCAGGAGCGTCCGTGAGGCGCGCACCGTCTTCGGCGGCCGGGTGGCGACCTCGGGCGTGCCCGTGGTGACGCAGATCCTGATCGCCCTCAACATCGCCGCCTACCTCGGCGAACTGGTCCGCTCCGACCTCGTCGCGCGCTTCGGCGGCCTGGGGCAGGGGCTGTTGGGCCCCGACGGCGTGGCGTACGTGTACGACGGCGCGGCGTACCCGGGCTTCGAGGCCGTGGGCATCGCCCACGGCGAGTGGTACCGGCTCATCACCTCGGCCTTCCTCCACCAGCCGCCGGGCCAGGGCACCTTCGGGATCCTGCACATCCTGTTCAACATGTACTCGCTGTGGACCCTCGGCCCGGCCGTCGAGGCCCAGTTGGGGCGGATCCGCTTCGTCTCGCTGTACCTGCTGTCCGCCCTCGGCGGCTCCGTGCTGGTGTACCTGATCGCGCCGCACCAGGGCGCTGTCGGCGCCTCGGGCGCGATCTTCGGCCTGGGCGCCGCCTACTTCTTCCTCAGCAAGCGCCTGCGCAACGACCCGATCGGCGGGCGGCAGCTCATGATCGGCCTGCTGGTCTGGATGGCCGTCTCCGCCGCCGTCACCTCGTGGCAGGGCCACCTCGGCGGCCTGCTCACCGGCGGCGCGCTCGGGCTCGTCCTGGCCCACGCGCCCCGCAGGCGCCGCGGCCTGTGGCAGGCGGCCGGGATGGCCGTGACGCTGCTGGTGCTGGTGACCCTGGTCGTCCTCAAGACCTCACAGCTCACCGGTGCCGCATAGCGGGGGGCGCCCGCCGGAAGTGTGAAGCGGGTCACGATCGGGCCCGGTGTCCGCGCCGGGGCCTTGCGCGCGTAGACTGTAGACGAAAGCCAATCATCCCCGGGAAAGGTTGGGGCGTAGATGCTGTCCAGCGGGCTGTCGCAGGGATCCGTGCCCAAGCTCCAGCGTCCGGGGCCCCTGCGCGAGCAGGTGTACGAAGCGCTGCTCGAGCTCATCATCACCCGCTCGCTCACCCCCGGGCAGCACCTGGTGGAGACCGAACTCGCCGGCCACCTCGGGGTGTCCCGCCAGCCCGTGCGCGAAGCCCTGCAGCGGCTCAACACCGAGGGGTGGGTGGACCTGCGCCCCGCCCAGGGGGCCTTCGTCCACGAGCCCACCGACGAGGAGGCCGACCAACTCCTGGTCGTCCGCGCCCTGCTGGAGACGGAGGCAGCCCGCCTCGCCGCGGCCAACGCCACCTCCAAGGGCCTGGAGCGGCTCGAGGAGCTGTGCGAGGCGGGCGAGGCGGCCGTGACCGCCGACGACGTCGACGCGGTCGTCGCGGCCAACGCCGCCCTCCACGCCTGCGTCATGGAACTCGCCGGGAACGCGGTGCTCGCCGAACTCGCCCGGCAGGTCGAGCGGCGCGTGCGCTGGTACTACACCCCGGTCGCCCGGCAGCGCGGCATGCAGTCCTGGGTCGAGCACCGCGAACTGATCGCCGCCATCGCCGAACGCGACGGCGAGCGGGCCCAGCAGGTCATGCGCGTGCACACCGAGCACACCAGGACCTCGTACCACCAGCGGTCCCACGAGGACTGACCATGTCCCCGGCCCGCCCTGCCGGGCGCCCGGCGGCTCAGAACAGCGGCTTGCCGTCGAAGAGGCCGAGATCCTCCCGGTACAGCTCCACGTTGACCCCGTTGGGATCGCGGATGTAGAGGCTGTCCTCCACGCCCCGGTCGGGCCCGAGGTACTCCGTCCCGGTCTCGTCCAGCCGGCGCTTCGCCTCCGTGAACTGCTCGGCGGTCACCGACAGCGCCAGGTGCTGCAGCCCGCCGATCGTCTCGTGCTGATCGGGGTGGTCGTGGCCGGGGAAGTCGAAGAACCCCAGCAGATTGCCGTGCCCGATGTCGAAGAAGAAGTGGCTGGAGCCCGCGTAGTCCCGGTTCTCCACCAGCTCCACCAGCGGGAAGCCCAGGAACTCCTGGTAGAAGCGGATGGTCTCCTCGACGTCCCGGCAGATGAACGCGACGTGGTGCACCCCCGCCGCCCTCGTCGCCGGTCGCGCCGCGGGCTCGAGCAGGTACCTCCCCCGAAGTTCCTCCCGCCGCGCCCGTACGGCCTCCAACTGCTCGCCCTGCGGCTCACCCATGATCGATCCCGCCTCCTCGTACCCGCGCTTAATGCGGTGCGCGGGAAGTTATACCCGATTAGCCTCCGGGCATGGTGTCCTTCGACCGACTCGTGGCATTCGCCCTGGTATCGCTGGTGCTCGTGGTGATCCCCGGCCCCAGCGTCCTCTTCGTCATCGGCCGCGCGCTCGCCCACGGGCGTCGCGTCGCGCTGACCTCCGTCGCCGGCAACACGCTCGGCTCGTACGTCCTGGTGGTCGCGGTCGCCCTCGGCGTCGGCCCGGTCGTGGAGCGCTCGGCGCTGCTGTTCGCGGCCCTCAAACTGGCCGGTGCGGCCTACCTGGTGTACCTGGGCGTCAAGGCGCTGCGGCACCGCGGGAACCTCGCCATGGCGTCGGGGGACGCGGGGGCGGCGCGCGGCGCGCTGCGCACGCTCGGCGAGGGCTTCGTCGTCGGGGTCTCGAACCCCAAGACGATGGTGTTCTACGCGGCGGTGCTGCCGCAGTTCGTCGACCGCGCGGCCGGGCACGTCACCCTGCAGATGCTGCTGCTCGGCCTGGTCTTCAACGCGATCGCCCTCGTCTCGGACAGCACCATGGGCCTCGCGGCGGCCGCGGCCCGTTCGTGGTTCGCCCGTTCCCCGCGCCGCCTCTCGCTGGTCGGCGGTGCGGGCGGCCTCGCGATGATCGGCCTCGGCGTGACCGTCGCCGCGACGGGACGTACCGACTGATCGGCGTCCCGCTGGTTAGGCTGGGCGGATGGACGACGGACACGCGGACGACACGGCCGCCCTGAAGCGGCTGCGCCACCTGCGCGGCAGCATCGACAACCTGGACGCGGCCCTGGTGCACCTCCTCGCGGAACGCTTCAAGGCCACACAGCAGGTGGGCGAGCTGAAGGCGGCGCACAACATGCCGCCCGCCGATCCGGGGCGCGAGGCGGAGCAGATCGAGCGGCTGCGGCGGATGGCCGAGGAGGCGCACCTCGACCCGGCCTTCGCGGAGAAGTTCCTGAAGTTCATTGTCGAAGAGGTCATCCGGCACCACAAGGCGATCGCCGCCGACCGCTCGGGCTGACAGCCGCGTGGGCCCCGGTCGTGGAGTTCCACGACCGGGGCCCACGTCACACCGGCACGCTCTCAGGCCCCGTCGTCAAAGTCCCGGCTGCCCCGCGGTGCCTGGCACGGCGCTCCCCCAGCTCCGCTGGGAGGTGCCCCCACGCTGCGTTGTCGAATCGTCCGAGTAGCCCACTACGAGGACGACTCTCCGCCTTGCGATGCACCGCACCAGACACCGCGGGCCCCGCCCTCCGGGCGGCCGACGCTACTTTGACGACGGGGCCTGGGACACGGGGGTGGTCCGGGGACGCCGCGCGGACGGGAGGAACACCCGGTCGTCGGGCACGAGGTGCCGTGCCGGAGCCCCGGGTGCTCTCCGGCGGTCACGTCAGATCGCCTCCCTGCTGGTGGGCTGGGGGTTGGGCGTGATGTCCTTCTTGTTCGGCCGTCCCGGCGGGGTGAGGAAGAGCGCGACGAAGCCGGCGAACAGCGAGATCGAACCCGCGAGGGTGAACGCCCCGCTGTGGCCCCAGTGCGTGACCACGTAGGCGCCCATGCCGGAGCCGAGCAGACCCGAGACCAGCTTGGAGCTGTAGACCAGGCCGTAGTTGGACGCGTTGTTGTTCTCACCGAAGTAGTCCGCCGTCATCGCCGCGAACATCGGGAAGATCGCGCCGCCGCCGAAGCCGGAGATGGACGAGAAGATCAGGAACAGCGGCAGGTTCTGGATGTCCGCCGACCACAGGATGCCGTACTGCGACAGGCCGAGGACGAGGCAGACGAAGATCAGGCACTGCTTGCGCCCGTACCGGTCGGACAGCCAGCCGATGACTCCGCGGCCCGTGCCGTTGACGATCGCCTTCAGGGACATGGCCGTGGCCACGATCCCGCCGGCGAATCCGGCCTCCTTGCCGATGTCGACCTGGAAGGCGATGCCGAAGATGTTCACGCCCGAGGTGCACAGCAGGCAGAACCACATCAGCGCGACCCGGCCCGTACGCCACGCCTCGGCGGGGGTGTACTGGCGGACGGCGGGCGGGTTCTTCTCCAGGGCACGCCGGGTGCGCGGGTCGTCCGGCACCTTCAGCGGGTCGATCTCCGCGGGCCACCAGTTCTTCGGCGGGTCCTTGAAGAAGTGACCGGCCACCGCGACGGTCAGCGCGAGGAAGACACCGACCGAGACCAGCACCCAGCGGAAGTTGGTCAGGTCCATGTAGCCGGTGAAGAGGAAGACGAACGGCACCGAGCCGTAGGCGAAACCGCCGTTGACGAAGCCGGTCTTGCCTCCCTTCCGCTCCGGGTACCACTTGCCGACCATGTTCACGCAGGTCGCGTACACCATGCCGGCGCCCATGCCGCTGAACATGCCGAAGCCGATGTACGCGACGACGACGTGCGGTGCGTACGCCAGCGACAGATAGCCCAGGAAGGTGCCCAGGGCGCCGCACATCATCGCGTAGCGCGCCGGCAGCTTCCCGGACTCACGCAGCTTGCCCGCCGGGAAGGCCACCGCGGCCTGGAAGAACACCCAGACCCCGAGCATCCAGAAGATGTGCAGGCTGCTCCACGCATGTGCGGTGTGGAGCGTCTCCTCGGCGGACGCGAACGCGTACTCCGCCGAGCTGATGCCCATCATGCCTACCCACGGCAGGATGACCATCCACTTGCGCTTCCGGCCCATGATGTCCACGTCGGTCTCGCCGACGCGGTACATCCGGCCGTTGTGGTCGGTCACCTCTCGATAGGTGACGGGTCGTTGGGACGTCGATGTCGTTGACGCCATTGTCATGATTCCCCTGCCTCGAAAGAGTCTGGCCAGCGCCCCCTGGCTGGGGCCGGCACGGGTCGGTCTCCGTGGAGACCGACCCGTGCCGGCCCCCGTGCTCTTTTCGTGCTCCGCGGCGGGTCCGGTCCGCGTGGTTCACGCGGCCCGGTCCCGTCACGGGTGGTGCCTCGGTCAGGGCAGCCCCGCTGCCCCGGCCCACCGGTGGACGGTGCCAGGCACCGCCACCGGTCGCTCTGTGGTGTGCGACCGCACGTTCTCGCGCCGCATGGTGTCCGCCATCGCTCAGATCACCCCGTCGGTCCGCAACCCGGTCAGCTCCTCGGCGGAGAGACCCAGTTCGGTGGTGTAGATGTCGTGGTTGTGTTCGCCGAGGAGGGGTGAGCGGTGGATGGTGGTGGGTGAGTCGGAGAGTTTGAGGGGGTTTCCGACGGTGGTGTAGGTGCCGCGTTCGGGGTGGTCGACGTCGACGACGATCTCGTTGGCCTTGAGGCTTTCGTCGTCGATGATTTCCTTGGTGGACAGGATCGGCCCGCATGGGATGTTGTGTCGGTTGAGTTCTTCGAGGACCTGCCATTTGGGCAGGGTGGTGGTCCATTCCTCGATGAGCTGGAACATCTTGGCGAGTTTGGGCAGCCTGGCTTCGGGGGTGGCCCATTCGGGGTCGTCGGCGAGTTCGGGGTGGCCGATGAGTTGGGCGAGTGGTTGCCAGCCGATGGGCTGCACGATGACGTAGACGTAGTCGTTGGGGCCGCCGGGGGCGCATTTGACCGCCCAGCCGGGTTGTCCGCCGCCGGAGGCGTTGCCGGAGCGGGGGACTTCGTCGGTGAAGTCCTCGTTGGGGTACTCGGCCAGTGGTCCGTGGGCCAGGCGTTGCTGGTCGCGGAGTTTGACGCGGCACAGGTTGAGGACGGCGTGCTGCATGGCGACCTGGACGCGTTGTCCGCGTCCGGTGTGGGTGCGCTGGTAGAGGGCGGCCAGGATCCCGGCGACGGCGTGGACTCCGGTGCCGGAGTCGCCGATCTGCGCGCCGGTGGCCATCGGCGGGCCGCCCTCGAAGCCGGTGGTGGCCATCGAGCCGCCCATCGCCTGCGCGACGACCTCGTACGCCTTGAACGCGGTGTAGGGGCCGTCCCCGAAGCCCTTGATGGAGGCGTACACGATCCGCGGGTTGATCTCCTGGATCCGCTCCCAGGTGAAGCCCATCCGGTCGATCGCGCCGGGACCGAAGTTCTCCACCATCACGTCGCTGCGGGCGATCAGGTCGGTCAGGATCTCCCGTCCGCGCGGGGTCTTGGTGTTCAGCGTGATGCTCCGCTTGTTCGCGTTGAGCATCGTGAAGTACAGGCTGTCCACCCCCGGCACGTCCCGCAGCTGACGCCGGGTGATGTCACCCCCGGGCGCCTCCAGCTTGACCACGTCCGCACCCAGCCACGCCAGCAACTGCGTCGCCGACGGACCCGACTGGACATGCGTCATGTCCAGAACACGAACACCCTCCAAAGCCTTCGTCACAACCAAGGTTCCTTCCGGTCAGGGGGCCCGTGAGCAGGCAGATCGCAAGATTCCGTTCTGCAGTCTGTACATTGCATACAGCCGACGAATACTGTATGCAGACGTTTATCCCGCATCGACGACCCGGTGTCCAGAGGTCTGCACCGGATTATCGTTCGACCCCGAGTCAGGGCAGGTGCGTTTGACGATGGATCTGTTCGAGTACCAAGCACGGGAGCTCTTCGCGCGGCACGGCGTCCCCGTGCTCGACGCCCATGTGGTGGACGACCCCGCCGAGGTCCGCGCCGCGGCCGAACGCCTCGGCGGACAGGTCGTGGTGAAGGCCCAGGTGAAGACCGGCGGCCGTGGCAAGGCCGGCGGCGTGAAGCTCGCCTCCGACCCCGCGGACGCGGAGGACAGGGCCCGCGCCATCCTCGGCATGGACATCAAGGGCCACACGGTCGGCAAGGTCATGCTGACGCCGACCGCCGACATCCAGGACGAGTACTACGTCTCGTTCCTCCTCGACCGTGCCGAGCGCACCTTCCTCGCCATGGCGTCCGCCCAGGGCGGCATGGACATCGAGGAGGTCGCCGCCACCCGGCCGCAGGCCCTGGCCCGCGTCCCCGTCGACGCCGCCGAGGGCGTGACCGAGGAGAAGGCCCGGCAGATCGCCGAGGCCGCCGGGCTCCCCGAGGAGACCGTGCCCGTGCTGACCGCGCTGTGGGAGGTCTTCACCGCCGAGGACGCCCTCCTGGTCGAGGTCAACCCGCTGATCCGCACCACGGACGGCCGCGTCCTCGCGCTCGACGGCAAGGTGTCCCTCGACGCCAACGCCCGCTTCCGGCACCCCGACCACGAGGCCTACGAGACCCCCGGCGAGGGCGACCCCCTGGAGGCCGCCGCCCGCGCCAAGGGCCTCAACTACGTCAAGCTCGACGGCACCGTCGGCGTCATCGGCAACGGCGCGGGACTGGTGATGAGCACCCTCGACGTGGTCGCCCACCACGGCGGGGCCCCCGCCAACTTCCTCGACATCGGCGGCGGCGCCTCCGCCCAGGTCATGGCCGACGGGCTCGGTGTCATCCTCTCCGACCCCGACGTCACCTCCGTCCTCGTCAACGTCTTCGGCGGCATCACCGCCTGCGACGCGGTCGCCGACGGCATCGTCCAGGCACTCGGCCTGGTCGAGCTCACCAAGCCCCTCGTCGTCCGCCTCGACGGCAACAACGCCGAGCGCGGCCGGGCCGTGCTCGACGAGGCCGCGGCGTCGCTGGGCCCCCTCGTACAGCGGCTGGACACCATGGACGGCGCGGCCGCGCGGGCCGCCGAGCCCGCAAGGAGCTGATCGCGATGGCCATCTTCCTCGACCGCAACAGCAAGGTGATCGTCCAGGGCATGACCGGCTCGGAGGGCATGAAGCACACCCGCCGCATGCTCGCCTCGGGGACGGACGTCGTCGGCGGCGTCAACCCGCGCAAGGCCGGCACGAGGGTCGAGTTCGACGGGCGCACCGTCCCGGTCTTCGGCTCGGTCAAGGAGGCCGTGGGCATGACCGGCGCCGACGTCAGCGTCGTCTTCGTGCCGCCGCCCTTCGTGCGCGCCGCCGTCGACGAGGCCGTCGACGGCGGGCTCGGGCTCGTCGTCGTCATCACCGAGGGCGTCCCCGTCCACGACACGGTCGCCTTCCGGGCCCGCGCGGTCGCCTCCGGCACCCGCGTCATCGGGCCCAACTGCCCGGGCCTCATCAGTCCCGGACAGTCCAACGCGGGCATCATCCCCGCCGACATCACCACCTCCGGCCGGATCGGCCTGGTGTCCAAGTCCGGTACGTTGACCTACCAGTTGATGTACGAGCTGCGCGACCTCGGCTTCTCCACCGCGGTCGGGATCGGCGGCGACCCCGTCATCGGCACCACCCACATCGACTGCCTGCGCGCCTTCCAGGACGACCCCGAGACCGACCTCATCGTCATGATCGGCGAGATCGGCGGCGACGCCGAGGAACGCGCCGCCTCCTACGTCTCCCGCCTGGTCACCAAGCCGGTCGTCGGCTACGTCGCCGGCTTCACGGCGCCCGAGGGCAAGACCATGGGCCACGCCGGCGCCATCGTCTCCGGCTCCTCCGGCACCGCGCAGGCCAAGAAGGAGGCGCTGGAGGCCGCCGGCGTCAAGGTCGGCAGTACCCCGTCGGAGACCGCACGTCTCGTTCGCGGACTGCTGCGGTGACCGCCCCCGCAGGGGCCGCGGCCGTCGAGCAGCTGCTCATCCGCAGATACGACGTGGGCGCGGCACTCACCCCCCTCGACCTGGAGAGGAAGGAGGCCCGCACCGGAGTCGCCATCGTCGCGTGCATGGACTCCCGGCTCGGCGTCGAGGCCATGTTCGGGCTGCGGGCGGGCGACGCCGACGTCATCCGCAACGCGGGCGGCTGCGTCACCCCCGACACCCTCCGCTCGCTGCGACTGAGCCAGCTACGAGGCGGTACCCGCCAGATCGTGCTGGTGCACCACGAGGACTGCGCGGCACTGGGCGACCCCGCAGAGGACCTGCGCGTGTGCATCGCCCGCCTCCGCGACACCACGGAACTGCCCCACACCGAACTGGTACGGGGATTCCTCTACACCCGTGGCGGTGCGCTGCGTGAGATCCGCCCCGAGCGAGCGGAGAACCCGTGACCCTCGCCCTCAAACCCGGGACGGCCTGGACCGACGCCTGGCAGCGGTGTCTCCGGGCCGCCCCGGAGGCGTTCCACGACGACCGCGTCCTCAACCTCTGGGCCGGCGCGTGGCAGGCCGACGGCCGGATCCTGCCGGCCACCAGCCCCGTCGACGGCACCCCCGTCGCCGGGGCGCCCCGGCTCGACGCGGACACCGCCCGGCGGGCCGTCCGCGCCGCCCTCGACCAGCACCGCGCCTGGCGGGTCATCCCCGTCGCCGAGCGCAGGGCGCGGGTCTCGGCCGCCCTGGACGCCCTCAGCGAGCACCGCACGCTGCTCGCCCTCCTCCTGGTCTGGGAGATCGGCAAGCCCTGGCGGCTCGCCCAGGCCGACGTCGACCGGGCCATCGACGGCGTCCGCTGGTACGTCGGAGAGATCGACGACATGGTCGAGTGGCGCCGCCCGCTGCCCGGCCCGGTCGGCAACGTCGCCGGCTGGAACTACCCCATGAGCGTCCTGGTCCACGCCATGCTCGTACAGGCACTGGCCGGCAACGCCGTCGTCGCCAGGACCCCCGCCGACGGGGGTCTGGCCTGCCTCACCCTCGCCTGCGCGCTCATCGCACGCGAGGACGTACCGGTGACCCTGGTCAGCGGCGGCGACGAGTTCTCCGCGGAGCTGGTGCGGGCCCCCGAGCTCGGCTGCGTCTCCTCCCTCGGCGGCCGGGACACGGGCGTCCGGGCCGCCACCGCCGTGGCCGACCCGGGCAGACGCCATGTCATGGGGCAGGAGGGCCTGAACGCCTGGGGCGTGTGGGACTACAGCGACTGGGAGTCCCTCGGCGGCCACATCCGCGGGTCCTTCGCATACGCCAAGCAGCGCTGCACCGCCTACCCCCGCTTCGTCGTGCGGCGCGAGCTCTTCGCCGACTTCCTGTCCGCCTACCTGCCCGCCGTGCGGTCCGTACGCTTCGGCCACCCGCTCGCCGTGGACGACCCCGGGGACGACCTCCCCGAACTCGACTTCGGGCCGCTCATCAACGCGGCCAAGGCCAAGGAACTCGGCGACCTCGTCTCCGAGGCCGTCGACCGCGGCGCGATACCGCTGCACCGCGGCAGCCTCGCCGACGCCCGCCTCCTGCCCGGCCAGGACACCTCCGCCTACCTGGCGCCGGTCGCCCTCCTGAATCCGCCCCCCGCCTCCCCGCTGCACCGAGCGGAGCCCTTCGGCCCGGTCGACACGATCGTCCTGGCCGACACCGAGGCGGAACTGCTGGCCGCCATGAACGCCGGCAACGGCGCTCTCGTCGCCACCCTGTCCACCGACGACGAGGACACCTACGCCCGCCTCGCCCCGGAGATCCGCGCCTTCAAGGTCGGCCACAACAGACCCCGGTCCCGAGGCGACCGCGCCGAGCACTTCGGCGGCCTCGGCGCCTCCTGGCGCGGTGCCTTCGTCGGCGGCGACCTGCTGGTCCGCGCCGTCACCCAGGGCCCCGCGGACGAGCGCCCGCCGGGGAACTTCCCCGGCTACCACCTGATGCCGGCCGAGGTCGCCTGAGCACTCCGGTGCCGGGGCCCACACGGCCCCGGCACCCTGTGCACCCTGCGGATACGCAGGTGAAACCCACCCCGAATCCTTGGTATCGTTGTGCCTGTCGCCGCGGGGCCAGCCCCTGCGGATCACCTGTCCGGGTGGCGGAATGGCAGACGCGCTAGCTTGAGGTGCTAGTGCCCTTTATCGGGCGTGGGGGTTCAAGTCCCCCCTCGGACACTCGTTACAGCGATATGCGGATGAGGGCCTCGACCTGACGGTCGAGGCCCTCATCCGCAATGTTCGTACCTGATCGCGATGCCTAGGTGTACAGACCTGTGAGGTTGGGACGCGGCTGGCGGGTCGTTGGTCCTTGATCGCGGTGTTTCCGCGGTGGTGACTGCAGGTGTTCAGCCACTGGGGGTCGCGCCGCTCGTTCACTGAAACAGCTTCCGCAGTTCCGGCATGTGGCCGCATCACGTCCCGACTGCGCAACGCGGTCGAACGCCGGGTGCGCTACGTCGGTCGACCGGGGCGGATTGCTTCCGCACCGTGGCAGAAGAGGTGAGCAGTGCCGCGCTGCAGCCGGTCGAGGTCCTCGGCGTCGATGAGGTCCGCCGCGGACGCACCCAGCGGCGCCGGACCTGGACACCCGTCATTGGGAGCCGATCGCTGGCCAGTGGCACACCGGTTTCGTCCACGCCGCAAGTAACCAGGGCCTGCTCGGCCGGGTTGAAGGCCACGCCGCTGCGAAAGCACGGAGTGTCGGCATCAGCACCGGGTCGATTGCCCGTCCCCAGTCGGCGGCGCCACCGGACAGGACCATGTGTTCAGTGACGGGGGCGAAGTAGAGCGCCGCTGAACGAGCGATCACCGAGTACGTCGCCGTCCTACGCATCCGCGGGAGTGCCCACGGGTATGAGCGGAACGGGTCGCCGTCGGTGCGAACATGCCGTTCCACAGGAGCGGTGTGTTCCCAGTTGCGGGGCGGTCCTGACGTGTGCTCAAGTCACTGGTCGCCGCGACGGAGGAGGAGGTGATGCGGTGGCTGGTGATCCGGCGCCCTGGGCCGGTCGTTCTCGAGCCGACCGTCGTCGTGGCCGTGATCGGCCGGGGCAAGTAATGGGGGACGCTCCCGTTTGCCGGACCCTGGCCATACGGAGCATGCGACAGGGACTCGCTCTGCCTGTTGTCTGCCTGCCGGCTGTTCCCAAGCCGAGCCGCTCACACGCAGTCTTGGTCGGGCCCGCTTCGCGGCAGCGGTCCTCCGCGCGGACCGTGGCAACCGCGAGCGACGGCCTGTTCTCCGCTTGGGCTGCACGAGCGGCCCGGAGTACCCGGCGCGCGCAGCGGTGAGGGTGGGGCCGCCGGATCGAGGGGGAAGGTGCTTCGTGGCGCTCACCGGCAACCATGAGCGTGAGGTCCCCCTGTTGCGCCGCTGCTTGTGTCCTCAGGGCCCACCTGGGCGAGAACAGGAGGTGGCAGCCGCCATGTTGATCGAGCGGTTCGTGGAGCGTTCCAGCGGTGAGATGCTCGCTGGTGACCAGTTGGCGGGTGCGATCCACCTGTCCTCCACTGCGCCGGGTGCGGAGCGTGAGAATCTGGCCGAAGCGCTCGTCCAACGACTTGACCGGCCGATGCAGCCCGAGCCGGATCCGTTCGCCGTGCTGATTGCCGACCTGCGGTCCGGGGGACTCGACCCCGACGCCGTCAGGCTTGCCGACGCTCGGTGGGTGGCCGGAAACCTCAGCGGCTCTCGGGGGGCCGTCGGCATGTCCACCGCCCTGTCGGCCGGCCAGCGGACGTCGGCAGCGTTGGCTCTCCGGGCGGTTCCCGGAGGCGGGATTCTGTCCCGTTCGAGGAAAACGCTACTCGCCCGCCTCGGCCTCGACGAGGCACTCCTCCTGCTCAGACGTTGTTGCCGCTATGTGGAGTGCCACAACGGCGTGGGCGGGCTCGGCCTCCCCGCCCACGCCGTGGCCCGGACGGAGACTTTCGGCCACCGCCGCGAAGGCACGGCACATCATTCCGAGGGCTCGTTCGCCACGGTCAGCGAGCCGCGGGCCCGCCGTTCACCCGGGTCACTGCCGAACGGCTGCGGTCGCCCGCACCCCGAGTACTGCCCGCACGCCGGCCGCCGACGATGAGGACAACGGTGTGTTCCCCTCCCCTCTGCAAGCCGTCCGCCTGCTGCGCGTGGCCACCGCCCGGCAGGACGCCGATCCCGTCCTGGACGCCGAGTGCGCCGGCGCGCTGCTGCACCTGTGGCATGTCCACGGTGCCCCTGCTCTCCTTGCCGAGGCACTGGGCCATGCCCGCAGGTCCGCCCGCCGGGCCCCGACCGGACCGGGCCACGCGGCCACGGCCGCCGTGCTGGGCGCCCAGGCCGGCGAAGCCGTCCGCGATGCCGACCCCGCCACGGCCCTGCGGCTGCTGGCCCGCGCCGACACCGCCTACGCCGCGGCCTGCCGCGCCGCCGCCGATACGCCGACGCTGTGCCGGCTCATCCTGGATCGCGTCAAGGCCCTCGAGATGCGCTGGAGCCTGGACGGTGACGACACGGCCCTGCACAAGGGCATCGGCATGCTCGAGGCCGTCACCGACTTCGCCGGGGCACCGCACGACGTCGCGCTGGTCCACGGTCGCCTACTGCGCCGACTCGCCGCCACCAGCGACGACCCGGTCGAGGCCCGCGACCACGTGGCACGATCCGTGCACTGCCTCACCGCCGCCGTCGCCGGGCTGAGGCCCGGCCAGGTCCCCGAGCTCGACCTGGAGCTCGCCGACGCGCTACTCGACGCGGGCCCCGACCACCACGAGGAGCTCCACGCCTTCCTCACCCGCCGCCTGGCCGACGCCTCGGGCAGCCGGCAGGCCCACCTCCTTGTGCGCTCCGCACACCTTTCCCTCGCCCTCCATCGGGAGACCCGGGACAGGCACCATCTGGCCACCGCCGAGGAGCACCTCACTCGGTCCCTGGCAGACCTGCCTCCGGACGGCCCCCAGCACACCGCCGCCCTCGAGCTCCTCGCCTCGGTTCTCCTGCGCGCAGAGCCTCCCGCCGCCCAGGACACCGGCCGGGCCGTTTCTGCCCTGCGAGCCTGCATCCGTGCCACCCGTCACCACGACCCGGCCCTGGCCGAGCGTCGTGCCCTCCTCGGCCGCGCCCTGCTTGCCCGCTACCACCTCACCGGTGACCGGATCGACCTCCGCGAGGCGGAGCATTGTCTGCGTCTCGCCGCGGACACCGTCGACGAGCCGTTCACCAGGGCATCCCGGCTCCTCGAGTGCGGACAGGTGCGCATCACCGCCGCCGCGGGCCTGGACCGCCCGGCGCGCCTCGACGACGCCGTGGCAGCCTTCCGTGCCGCCGTCCGCGCTGCTCAGGAGGCGATCGACGTGCCCGGCGCAGCGGCCCGCCGCACGCCACGGCGCACCGCACAGGCCGTTGTCCTCACCGCACGTGCCCTGCACCTCACGGGCACGGCGCACGAAGCGGCGCAGCGGCCCGTTGCAGCTCACGCCGCCTACCATCGGGCGGTGCAGGAGTGGACAGGACTTCCGGCGGGCATGGAAGTGACAGCAGCACCGGCGCCAAGGGACAGCGCGCAACGTCTCGCAGCGCTCGACGGGACACCAGGACTGGCGACCACCACGGGGGACCCATGACCGAGAGCACGCCGCAGGAACTGCCCGACTTCTCCCGTCTCGACCTGGAAACCCTGCGAACTCTGGACCACCCCGTCCTGAGTGACCTCGTCGAACGGCTCACGGACAGACAGGACAGCGCTGCCGAAACCCTCTGGGGCTTCAACAACGCCCTGCCACAGTGACGCACTCGTCCGGCACCGCTTACACGCCCGACCCCGCACCCGGCACCACGCGGACCTCGGTGCCTTTCAACCAGTTCATCGTCAAGACGCATGCCCGCTGCAACCTCGCCTGCCGGTACTGCTATCTGTACGAAGGGCCTGACACCACATGGCGCGACCGGCCCCCGACCGTCCTGCCGGCCGTCCGGGAGCAGACCGCCCGCCGCATCGGCGAACACGCAGCTGCCCACGCGCTGTCCCGCATCTCCTTGGTTCTGCATGGCGGTGAGCCACTGCTGCACGGTCCCGGGCCGTTGACCGCCTACGCGGACGCGGTACGCCGTGCGGTTCCCTCCGACTGCGCCGTCGATGTCACCGTGCAGACCAACGGCACCCTGCTCACCGACGCCACCGCCGCCCGGCTCGCCGAGCATCGCATCAGCGTGGGTCTGAGCATCGACGGCGGTCTCCCCCACCACAATCACCGCCGCGTCGACCATGCCGGACGGCCCGCCCACGCCCGGACCGTTGTCGCGGCCCGTCTCCTGGCCCGGCGTCACCCCGGCATCTACGCCGGCATCCTCACGGTCGTCGACCCCGCATCTGACCCTGTCGAGGTCTACACGTCCCTCCTGGAACTCGAGCCCCCCGTTCTCGATCTCCTCCTGCCGCACGGCAACTGGAGCGCGCCGCCGCCTCTGCTGCCCAGTGACTGCGCCCCTTACGGCGACTGGCTGTGCGCCGTTTTCGACCAGTGGTGGCACGCCCCGAGCCCTCGAACGAGGATCCGGCTCTTCGAGGATTGCATCGCACTCCTCCTTGGCCTTCCCGCGGCCGGCGAATCCCTGGGGACAGCGCCGTTCACCGCGTTGGTGGTGGAGACAGACGGTGGCCTGGAGCAGGTCGACTCCCTGAAATCCGCCTATCATGGCGCGGCCGCCACCGGCCTCGACGTCTTCCGTCACACGCTCGACGACGCGCTTCGTCACCCGGGTGTGCGCGCCCGCCAGGCCGGTGCGCGTGCGCTCGCCCCCGCTTGCCGTGCCTGCCCCGTCGTCGCCGTCTGCGGAGGCGGTCACTACGCCCACCGCTACCGCGCCGGCGCCGGCTTCGCCCATCCGTCCGTGTACTGCGCCGACCTGCAGCGGCTCATACGGCACATCGCTGCAGCCCTGGCCGCCGTGGCGCCTAAGGGAGGAACGCGTTGACCGTGGTGCTTCCCGGGTTTTCCCCGGTGCCGCGACACGTGCTCGACCTGCTCGCCCGCACCGGCAGCGACGACGAGTCGCTGGACCTTCTCCTCCGCGGCCAGCAAGCCCGCCGACTGCTGTTGCTGCGGCTGCTCCTCGACGCCACCAGTGCCGCGGCCCCCGCCGAGAGGTCGCGCTTCCGCGGCCACTGGGACCTGCTGGAGGCGGCCGAGCGGTCCGGCCCCGATGCCCGGGAGGCCGTCCACCGTGGTCTCCAGCATCCACTCGTCGGCCCCTGGGCCCGGCAGGCCCTCGCCGGCCTGACCGCCGGGCGCTCAGCGGACCTCGGGTTCTTCGGGGCGGTCGTCGTCGCCGCCGCGGTCCGCAGCGGCCTGCCGTTCCGGACACGGCTGAGCACCGAGCGGGGCGAACTCCACCTGCCCGGGCTCGGGGTGCTCGTCTGCGGGCCGGACACAGACGTGGGTGCCCACTTCGACGGGGCCGTGCTGCGCTTGATCCCCGCGGCGGGCCGCGACGTTACCGTCTGCCCGCAGCCGGAGCACGGGGCCTGGTCCACGGACCCCGGATGGCGGGCGGCTCACGCCCTGCCCGCGCTCATCCCCGGCGGGCGACCCGTGCCGCTCGACGACCTGGGCCCCTACCGGCATGACGCGGCTCTCGGTATCCACGCCGTCACCCTTGATGACGCCGGACGCAAACGTTGGCACGAGGCGTGGAGCGGTCCGCTCACGGCTCTCCTGCGGCACGGCCACCCTCACCAGGCCGCCGAGACCGGCCGGCTGCTGGCCTCATTGGTCCCGGTGGCCGTGCCTGAGGAGGCCGGTCCGCTCGGCTACTGCAGCGGAACCCGGCGTGACGCCTTCGGCTGTGTCTACTCCAGCCTGCCGCCTGGCCCGCTGGGCGTGGCCGAGATGCTGGTCCACGAGACACAGCACGCGAAACTCTCCGCGCTGAGCGACCTCGTCACCCTGCACCACGCGCCGCCCGACGCCCGGTACTTCGCCCCCTGGCGGCCTGATCCCCGCCCCCTCGACGGGCTGTGGCAGGGGGTCTACAGCCATCTCGCCCTGGCGCTGTGGTGGCAGGGCTACGTCCTGAACACGCCGGACGGGTACGGGCGGGAGCGCGGTTGGGCCGAGTACGCCCGGTCCCGCGAACAGGTCACGGCTGCCCTTGGGCAGCTGGTGGGCTCGACCGACCTGACACCCGAGGGACGGCGCTTCGCCGACGGAATGCTCGCCGCCCACCGGCGCTTGGAGGAGCCGCCGCGCCCTCATCGGCACCGCGCACAGGCCTACGTCGCCACGGCACGTGAGGTGTGGGAGCACCGCATGCGACAAAAAGCGAACGAACCACTATAAGATCTCATAAACCCGCCGCAGGCGGGACGGAAATACGCGATGGGAAAGATACTGCCGGCACTTGACCGCTGATCTCAGTGGCGCAAACCTTGCCCGCCCAGGGGCTGCACACCCTAAAGTCGGATGAACGAGTAATAATATGACGGGGGCTCAGGTGACCGTGCGACCGCAGAACGACGTCGTCACGATCAGTTACGCGGGATTCAACCGGCCCTGGGCCACATGGATCGCCGACCGCATCGAGCGGCGCGGTGTCCACGCCGTCCTCCAGCGCTGGGACCCTGCCAATGAGGAGTCGCTCGTCGAACTCCTCACCGACCTCGCCCTGTCACCGGGCCGGGTCCTGATCCTGTGCAGTGACTGGTACTTCCAGATGGGCCCCCGCACCCAGGCGGAGTGGAACCAGGCCCTGCGCACCGTGCTGAGCGAGCGCCCCGGCCTGTTCCACGCGGTGACGATCGCCTCCAAGGCCCTGCCCTCCGCCACCGCGGGCCTCGCCCCGGCCGAACTCCTGGGCCTGCGCGAGCCCGACGCCGAGCACCGCCTCCTGGAGCGCCTCGGCCTCGCCGGCCTGCCCGCCGGCCCCGTCCCGTCCCGGGTGCCCCGCTTCCCCCGCGACACGCCGGACGTCCGCGGCAACGTGCCCCGCCGCAACGGACGTTTCACCGGCCGCGAGGACCTGCTCGGCGACATCTACCAGTTCTTCACCACCTCCGACGAGGGCTCCGGCGTCCTCACGCTGCACGGCATGCCCGGCGTCGGCAAGACCCAGCTCGCGGCCGAGTACATCCACCGCTTCGGCTCCGAGTACGACGTCGTCTGGTGGACCGGGGCCGACAATGCCTACACCTACCGCGAACAGCTCGCCGGACTCGCCCGCCCCCTGCGTCTGGCGACCGGACCCGGCTACGGCGAGCGCCTGCGCGCCGTCCTCGAGGCCCTCCGCAGAGGCGAGCCCTCCGACCGGTGGCTCGTCGTCCTCGACAACGCTGACGACCCCGCCGGCTTCGACGGCATCCTCCCGTCGGGTTCCGGCCACCTCTTGATCACCTCCCGCAACACCGCCTGGGGCCGGTACAACAGCCATCTGATGCCGGTGCCGGTCTACCAGCGCGTGGAATCCGTCTCCTTCGTCCAGCGCCGCGCGCCCCGCCTCACGGAGGACGAGGCCGATCGGCTCGCCGGAGCCCTGGAGGACCTGCCCATCGCCCTCGACCAGGCCGCGGCATGGCTCAGCGAGTCCGACATGACCATGGAGGACTACCTGCAGCTGCTGCGTGAACAAGGCCCCGACGAGGAGCTGCTGAGCACTTCCCAGGACTTCCCCACCTCCTTCCCCACCGCACTGGCCCTGCTGGTCAACGGCCTGAAGGAGACGCACCCCGAATCCGTCGACCTGCTGCGCCTGAGCACCTGCTTCGCTCCCGGGCGCATCCCGATCGGCCTGCTCCAGGGAATCCGCCGGCGTCAGCTGCCCGAGCGTGTCCACAGCCTCCTGTCCAGTCCCGTGGCGTGGAACCGTGCCCTGGCCACGCTCCGCCAGTACTCGGTCGTCAGCCTCGAGGAGACCGGCCGCGGCACCGCGCACGGGGACGAGGACGCCCCGGACTCCGTCTATCTGCATCGAATGGTCCATCAGATCGTGCACCACAACATGCCCCGGGCGGACCACGAGACTCTGGGTGCCGTGGCCCGCGCTGCCCTGGCCGCCGCCGATCCCCAATCACCCGGCGACCCGGCACTCTGGTCCCGCTACGCCGAGATCACCCCTCACCTGCGGCCCTCGGGAGCACTGCGCAGTACCGACCCCGCAGTCCAGGACCTGGTCCTCAACTGCCTGCGGTACCTGTACAGCGCCGGTGAGTACTCCGCGGGCATCTCACTGGCGGAGGAGACCCTCGGCATCTGGAACGGCCTGCTCGGCCCCGAGCACGAGCGCATCTGGGACATCACCCACCACTACGCCAACCTGCTGCGCAGCACGGGCGACTACACGCGCACCGAGGAGGCGAACCGCAGAGTCGTCGACCATCTGCGGGCCGAGCGGGGCCAGGACGACCTTGACCATGTGCGGGCGGCCAGCGGGCTTGCCGCAGACCTGCGGGGTCTTGGCCGCTACCAGGATGCCCTGGAACTGCAGCAGTGGGTGCTCGACACCTACCAGCGTCTGCTGGGCGAGGAGGCCCGGTCCGTCACACAGGCACAGAACAACCTGGGCATCAGTCTGCGTCTTCTCGGCCGCTACGAGGACGCGGTGCTGCAGTTCCAGGCCGCGACCGAGGCCGCCGCCCGCTACCGTGGCCCGCTCCACACGGACACCCTCAACGCTCAGCGGGGCCGGGCGGAGACGCTGCGTCTGCTGGGCCGCTACCGCGAGGCGAAGCACGAGCAGGACGACAACCTCGCGAAGTACGCGGCGCGGAGGATGGAGAAGGACCACCCCGATGTTCTCAGGGCCGAGCTGAACCTGGGGCTGGTCCATCTGCGCAACGGGCCCGTGGACCAGGCCGGACAGGAGATCACCTCGGTGGTCGAGCGGGCCCAGCGGACCCTGGGCGACCGCCATCCCGACACCAGCATGTACCTCAACACCCTGGCCTTCTACATCCGGGAACACGGCGACATCGACGACTCCCGGCCCCTGTCCGAGCGGGTGTCCGCCACAAACGAGAGCATGCTCGGCCCGGATCACCCCTTCAGTGCCGGCGCCCGCAGCAACCTTGCCCTTGTCCTGCGCAACGTGGGCGAGCGCCGCCAGGCCTCCGACCTCGCCGAGGAGGCACTGGCCACCATGACCGCCGCCGTCGGCGAGTCGCATCCGTGGACCCTGGGCTGCGCCGTCAATGCCTGCGCTTTGCGTCATATGACCGGCGAGTACGAGGCCGCAGTCGAACTGTCCGAGACCACGGTGACCCGGGCCACCGAAACCCTCGGACGCACCCACCCACTGACCCTCTCCGCCCGCATCGCCTACGCGGACGACCTCAGAGGCGTACGCAGGCTCGCCCAGGCGGCCAAGGAGGAGGACTCGGCCATCACTGATCTGGCCGACACCCTCGGCCGCGGCCACTTGCATACTCTCGCCGCCCGAAACCGAGTCCGCCCGCACTGGGACTTCGAATCTCTGATTTCCTGACCCGAGCCGTACACGGGGGAAACGACCACATGCCCATCGACATACCCGTCTTCGCCGATGGCCCCGGCGCACTGGACACCCCGCCCCAGGGCGACGCCCTCTACGACGACATCAGGACCCGGGGCCGTGCCGGACAGGCCCGAGATCCTCATCACTTGGTTCGCGGTGCCTACGGCCCGGCACTCGAACTCGCCGAGGAGGCCGTCCGCCAGGCCGCCCGGCGCTTCGCCGCGCTCGGGCGTGCGGTGCGCCCCGACGAGATCGAGATGCAGTTCGGCGTCACGGTGAAGGGGGAGGGCACCGTCGGCATCGCCAAGGCCGGGGCCGAGGCCCAAATACGCTTCACCTTCCGCTGGGACACCGCACCCACCGGAGCCCATGACCTGCCCCAGCAGCGTGCCGAGGACGAGGCCGCGCCACAGAGGGACGAGGCCGAGCGGCCGGAATCTCCCGGCAGCGAGGAAGCGGTCCGCGGCGCGGAGGACGAGCCGGGACGTGAGGTCACCCACCGGTGAACGCTCCCGACGACCTGGCTGCGGGAATACTGCCGTTCAGCAGAATAGTCGGCCAGGACTCCCTCAAACTCGCGCTGGAACTGGCTTTCGTGGCACCCGCGATCAATGGCGTCCTGGTCAGCGGGGAACGCGGTACCGCCAAGTCCACCCTGGTACGGGCCTTCTCTCTCATGGCTCACGGGCAACTGCCCGTCACCTTGCCGATCAACGCCACCGACGACCGGGTCCTGGGCGGCTGGGACATCGACGCGCTGATGGACAGCCGCGCGGTGAAACGCGCCGGCCTGATCGAGGAGGCCGGACGCGCCGGCATGCTCTACATCGACGAGGTCAACCTGCTCGACGACCACATCGTCAACATACTCCTCGACGTCGCCGCCGCCGGCATCCTGCTCGTCGAACGCGAGGGCCAGGAAACCCGGACCCCCGTCTCCTTCGTCCTCCTGGGCACCATGAATCCCGAGGAAGGCTGGCTACGGCCCCAACTCCTCGACCGGTTCGGTCTGATGGCAGCAGTCGACTCCTTGGAACCGGACCAACGGCACCGCATGGTCATGACGGTGCTGCGGTTCGATGAGGAACGCGCCAGTGAACGGGCGGGCGAACGCTCCGCCTGGCTGGAGGAAGCGCGCGCCCTGGATCGGGAGCGCGCCGAAGCCCTGCGCAAGGCCCGCTCCGCGTTCAGCTCCGTCCACCTTCCGGAGGACCTGACGCGGCGTACCGTCGAGGCGGTGACCGCTCTCGGGGCACTGGGGCATCGGGGTGAGGTCGCCGCGCTCAAGGCCGCCAAAGCTCATGCCGCCCTCGACGGGGCGCACGAGGTGACCGGCCGGCACATCCGCAAGGTCCTGCCCATGGCGCTGTCCCATCGGCGCGCCGACGACGACCAGACCGGCGTCCGCCTTTGGTCCGAGGAGGACGAAGTGGTCCTGGCCGACCTCTTCGAGGAGTAGCCGGTGCCTGCAGTGACCACCACCGTCGAACGGCTCACCGCCCTGCTCCAGGCCGTCGCCGTCGACCCGCGGCTGGGCGGCCTGCTGGTGCTTGACGCCGACCCGGCCCTGGTCACGCCGGTGGCCCGCGAGCTCGCCGCCATGGTGGGGGCGGCCGCCGGCACGGAGGGAAGCACGCTCCGGCTGACTCTCGACTCGGCCACCCGCGACGAGGACATCTGGGCAGCGCCCCGCCCCGCGCCGTCCCCGGCTACATGGTGGCGGATCGGCCCGGGTGACCTGGTCCGGGCCGAACTCGCCCCAGACCCCCCGCCCGTGGTCACCATCCCGGACCTGGCACGCCTCGGAACCACCGGCCTGCGCGCCGTGATCCAGTTCGTCGGCGCGGACGAGATCGTGGTCGAGCACGGCATCAGCCGCCGCTTCCGCCCCAGGTCCCGCTGGCTCGCCTTCTGCGGCACCGCCTTCCTGCATGCCGTGCCACGGCATGTGCTCGACCGCTTCACACTGTGTGCCACCGCCGAGGACCTCACCCCGGCCGACATCCGAGATCTCCCGCTGCCCCGCCCGCCCGGGCCTTCCCCCCTGCCGGCCGTCACCGACCGCGCGGTCCGCCACCTTGCGCAACGGCTCGGCACGGCGGCCGGCCCACGTCGCCTGCTGACTGCGGCACGCCTCACCCGTACCCTGGCACAGCTCGACGGGCTGCGCGAGGCAGGTCTCGGCCACGCCCGCCACGCCGCACAGGCCATGGGCCTGGCCGAACTGCCCGACCCCGGCCCGCAGCCAGGAGCCGATGCCTACACGCCCCCCGTGTTGCCGCCCCGAACCCCGCCCACGGCAGCGGAGCCGTCCTCCCTCGCGCCCGGATCCGGTACCGTTTCCGCCCATGTCCCCGTGGACAGCCGCAGCCTTCCGGCGGCATCGGTGCCCGCCCGCCACCCCGTCATGGAGGGCAGCACCGTCGATACCCCGGGTGGCGTCTCTCTCCGGCTGCCCCGCACATTCGCGGCACACCACCGCCACCGGTCGCGCCGCGGCCCGGTGACCGGCCTGACCCAGGCCCGCTCCCGGCACGACCTGTCGGTTGTCGGCACCGTGCTGCAGGCAGCGTGGTTCCGCCCGCTGCGCTCCCCTCACGGCGGACCGCTCGTCATCGACCCCACCGACCTGCGGGAGCACCGACGTGCCCCCGTCCCCGACCGGTTCCTCGTCGTCCTCCTCGACCACACCTCCCGCGACGGCGGCGACTGGAGCACAGCCCTCGAGCCGTTCCTGAGCTGGGCCTACACCCGTCGTGCCGGAGTCGTCGTGGTGGAAATCGGGTCCCGCGACGCCACGAACGAGGTACGCGCCGAAGTCCTCGCGGTCCGCAACGTCCTGCATCCCGCGCTCACGGCCGCCCTGCGCCGCCCGGCCGGCCGTGCCACGCCGCTCGCCCACGGCCTGACCTTGCTGGCGCGGCACGTGCACAGGGTGCTGGCCCGGCACAGCGGCGCGGCCGCCGAGGTGCAGGCGGTGATCGCCACCGACGCGCGGGGCAACATCCCCCTGGAGGCGAGCCTGTCCGGGCGTCTGCCCGACCCGCCGGTCGGTGTCGACGGCGCCGATGACGCACGGGACGCCGCCGCCCGCCTCGGCGAGGAGGACAGGACCCGGCTCCGCGTCTTCCTCCTGACACCGGAGGGCCACACGGACCGCGGTCTCGTCCGGGAACTCGCCGACCGGCTGGGCGCGGCCGTGCTGAGCACCCGCGGGGGGAGGACCGCCCGCCGATGAACGCCCTGCCGCCCCGCCTCCCCGGCTCCCGTGATCCGCGTGCCCTGGCCCGTCGCCTGCAGACCACCGCCCACCAGACCGTGGCCCGTGCGGTCCGGCACCCCACAATGATGATGGCGACGGCACGCATGTCCGCGACGAGCCGTCTTCCAGAAGGCATCGCCGTGCTGCACATCAGTGCCGAACGGACACAGGGCGAGGACTCGTACCGGGTCCGCGGTTGGTGCTGGTGCGGCAGACACCGGCCGCTGAACCTGCCGCCCTCCCACGACCGTCTCCTCGCCCCCGACATCACCCTCGCCGGCCTCAGGCCCGGGGGCGAGGACCCCTCCGAGATACTGCGCGGCATCAGACGTTGGTCGGCGCGTCACCCCGAACTGCTGGACTGGCTCGCACACCTGCGCGACGACAGCCACGAACCGCCTGCCGTTCTCGTGCGTGACGAGACCGGGGGCGACTTTCCCTGGGAAATGCTGTGGGTGCGGCAGGGGACGGAACCCGAACTGCTGGGCGCCGTCCTGTCCGTGAGCCGATGGATTGTCCGTGGCTCCGACGACCTTCCCCAGAACCGTCTCGCCCGCCCCGGCCGTGTGGTGGCCTACGTCGACCGCGAGATGGAAGGAGACCTGGCGGCCTTCGTGCCCTTCGAACACGACGTCAGCGATACCCTTCCCGACTTCCTTGACACCCTGGAGGAGGACGAGCACCACACCGACCTGGTGTATCTGGGCTGCCACGGACACCACGGCAGCCGGCTCAGCGAGTTGCGCCTGGACAATCTGACGTGGCAGGAGATCGAGGAGCGCTCCCTGAATCTCCTGGAGAGCCACCGTCCCGTCGTCTTCCTCAACGTCTGCCACTCCGGCCAGTTCCTCGACGCACGCCGCCAGGGCGAACGCCGCAGGCGAGGATTCGCCGAACTCTTCCTCGCCAAAGGCGCGGACGGATGCATCGTAGCCGCCGGCGAAGTGGGCGACCCCGAGGCGCGAACTCTCGTCCACATCCTCATGGCCGGCACCGCCGGACTCCCCGGCCATGCACTCGGCGAACTGATCCGTGCCTTTCGCCAGCGCCGGGCCCAGGCCCTCGGCGACCTCTCACGCCTGCCCCTGCGCTACCCCCGGGGCACCACGTACGACCTCGAGGGCCAACGCCGCGTCCGCGACGTGCTGTACGCCTTCATGTTCCACTACTACGGACATCCCGCCCGCGTTCTCGCCCTGGCCGAACCGCCGGGAAAGGCGACGGCATGACCGGTACCGGCGACATCCCGCTACTGACCGCGCCCCTGGTGGCCTGGCCCCGGCACGTTCTGCCCGGCAGCCGCCACCTCGTCACCGTCGACCTCGCCGGACCGCTCACCGAGGACGGCGGCAACGGCGACTGGGCCTGGCCCGAGGAAGAACTCGAGTTCGTCGTCGGCCTCGACGGCGGCGACCACTTCACCTGCCAGGCCCTGGAAGAACCCCTGCTGGTACTGCACCGCTTCGGCGGCACCTACGGCCTCGTCGAATTCATTGTCGAGACCGCCGACGGCACCTCTGGCCCCGCGGCCCTGTGGCTCAGCCTCACCAACGCCCATGGCGTCCCCGTCCACGTCGTCGAACTACCCGTCGACATCGCCCCCGCCGGTCCGGACACCCCGCCCGCTCCGCCGACCCGCCACCTGCCGGCTCACACCAGCACATCACCTTTCACCGGGACCGCCGAGGAGCCCGCGGCCCCGCCGCCCCTGACCATCCTCTACGCCGGCCCCGACAGCGCCTGGGCACTGTGGGCCGGCGACGTCTGCCGCCGCCACGGGCGCCCGGTCCGCTACCAGCGCGTCGCCGCGACCCGGATCGAAACGCCGCGCCAGATAGTGGCCCCCGCACTCGAAGCGGCCCTCGGCCCCGTTCTGTTCCTGCTCGGCCACAGCCTTCTGCGCCGGCCAGTCCGTCCGGCCGACGAATGGACAGCCCCCCTGGCCGAGGCGACCGAGACCTCCGCCGTCCGCCTGACGGTCATGGCCGTCGACGACACGGCCCTGCCCGCACTGCCGCCCCGGGACGTCATGCCCGCGGCGTTGGAGGGCATGGACGCCCCGCATGCCGAGGAACATCTGACGCGCCGCCTGGGCCTCGGGCCCGAGCTTCCCGGCACGGCACCAGCCGTGCGCCATCCCGGCCTGCGGCCGAGAGTCACCCACGGTGTCCCCTCACGCAACCGGCGCTTCACCGGACGCGAGGACCTCCTCGCCCGCATCTACCGGCGGCTGCATGACGCGGGGACCCCCGCCCGCCTGGCCCTGGCCGGCGTCCCCGGCGTCGGAAAGACCCAGCTGGCCACCGAGTACGCCCACCGGTTCGCCTCCCAGTACGACCTCGTGTGCTGGGTCAGCGGCGAGAACCGCGCCGTCTACCGGCGTGACCTCGCCGCCCTGGGCCGGGCCCTGAACCCTCCCGCGGCCGCCGACCACGACTACCGCCAAGGCGTCCGCGCCGCCCTGGACGCCCTGCGCGCGCCCGAACACCGCCCATGGCTCCTGATTGTCGACAACGCCGACGACCCCGGCGAGATCCACGACCTCGTCCCCGGCGACGACACCACCAGTCACGGCCACGTACTGATCACCTCACGCACCGCCCAGTGGGAGTCCCGCCAACTCCCCGTCCTCGACGTGCCCGTCTACCAGCGGGACGAGGCGATCGAGACCGTCCGCAGACGAGTACCGCAGCTCACCGACAGCGAGGCACAGACCCTCGCCGAAGCCCTTGGCGACATGCCCCTAGCCCTCTCCATGGCAGCCGCCTGGCTCGCCAACTCCGGCGGCACCGTCAGTCAGTACGTGGAACGGCTGGCCATCGCCCTCGACGCGCCCGCCGCTTGGGCCGTCACGTTCCAGGAACTCGAGTCGACCGACACCGACGCCCTCGCGCTGCTGAGGTTGTGCGCCCACTTCGCCCCCGGGCCCGTGCCGCTGGGCATGTTCCTCGGCACCCCCGCACCCGACCGGGCACCACCACCGCTGCAGCGGCTGCTCGGCCACCCCGACACTGTCCAGCGAGCCGTCGACGTCCTCCTGCGCTACGCCCTGGTCACCAGGGCACCCGACGCGACCGGCACCTTCGGGCCGTTCCTCGGCATACACAGCGTCGTGCACGCACAGGTGCGCGCCCACACCCCGCCGAGCGCCCGGGACGAGTACGCCCGGGCAGCCCGCGCCGTCCTGAGGGCGAACGATCCCGGCACACCGGACAACAGCGGGACCTGGCCCGACTACGGGGAGCTCGTCCGCCATCTGCCGCACTGCGACGCCCTCACCACGGCCGACAGCACCACCCTCGTCCTGCACTGCCTGCGCCAGATGTATCTCGTCGGCGATTACGACGCCGCCCTCCAGGCAGCGGAGACCGTCCGCGACGCCTGGCCGGGGCAGGCCCCGGCCGACGTGCTCCGCGCACTCGACCACGAGTACGGGAACCTGCTGCGAGCCGTCGGCGACCACGCGCGCAGCGCCACGGTCAGCGCCGCCCTGGTCGAGCATGAGACCAGCGGCGCCGGCCTGATACGCGCCCTGAGCGGCCACGCCGCCGACCTGCGCGCCACCGGGAGATACCAGGAAGCCCTCGAGTTCTCCCGGCAGGCCAGCGCCTTCAGCCGGACCCAACTCACCAGCCACCGCGACCCGCTGGTCGCAACCTCCCTCAACAACCTCGCCGTCTCCCTGCGCCTGCTCGGCAATTACCACGAAGCGCTCGCCCTCGACGACCAGGCGGCCAACCAGCGCGCCGAGAGTCTCGGCGCGGGCCACCACTGGACCCTGTGGAGCGAGTTCATGGTCGCCCTGGACCTGCGGTTGCTGGGCAGGATCAACGAGGCGCTCAGCATTCAGCAAGGCAACCTGCGGGCCAGCGAGGAACGCCTCGGCACGCACCGCGTCCAGACCCTGCTCGCGCGGCACAACTGGGTGCAGTGCCTGCGTGCCGCCGGACGCACCGAGGAGGCCGGACAGGAGATCCGGCACGCGATGCGCGACGCCGCGCGCCTTCTGGCTGACCACGACCTGCGCCGTCTCCAGGTGACCACCGCCCACGCCATGTACCTGCACGACCAGGGTGACCGCCGGCAGGCACTGGATGCCATGTCCGCGGTGCATCGTGGATACCTCGGCAGTCTCGGGGAGGAACACCCCTTCACTGCCGGGAGCAAGGTGAACCTGGCCATCGTCACGGCACCGTACGACCCCACCGCTGCGCAGGCCCTGGCAGCCGACGGGCTCACCGTGCTCGCCGGACTGCTCACCGACTCCCATCCATGGACCGCCGGAAGCCGCCGGACGTACCGGGCTCTGGCCCGCGGCGAGCAGCCGGGCTGGGAGTTCGAGCCGCTGACGACGTGAAGGGGACGGGAGGATTACGGGCGCCGGGATCGGGGTGGGGGCCGGACGGATGCGTCCGGCCCCCACCCCCCGGTCCCGGCGGTACCCCCGTCAGCCGGGCAGGATGTTGTGGTTCACGCGGAACATGTTGGTCGGGTCGTACGTCTTCTTGGCGGCGGTCAGACGCCGGTGGCGCTCGGCGCCGTAGACCTCGCTCAACCGCTCGGGGTCGGTGGCCTCTTGGGTGGAGAGGAAGTTGACCATCCTGCGCCTGTCCGCCCAGGGCTCCATCGCGTGCATCAGCGCGTCGAGTTCGCCGGTCAGGAACCCGGCCTGGTCCGGGGCGCCCACGCCGAAACCGAAGAGGACGAAGGGAAGCCCTCGGGTGGAGACGGCGTTGGGCACCGCGGGCTCACGGTCGAGCGCGCCGCCGAGCATGCGGATCTCGACGCTTACCAGCGGGGAGTCCGACCCGGGGCCCAGTAGTTCGATCAGCTTGTCGGCCGCCTCGGCGGGGAACGCCCTCAGCATCGTCGTGCGGTCGTAGTAGGGCATCGGCGTCGGCGGGTCCATGTGGATGGCGCCCATGGCGGTGTAGGGCATCTCACCCACGGTGTCGACGAGCACCGGGGCGGCCGCGCGCAGGGGCGCGATCAACCGCTCGCCCTCGGCCACCGGACCGAGGAAGGCGAACCGCACGTGCACCACGAACGCCCCCCGCAGCGGCTCCGGCAACTCCGGCAGCGGGGGCAGCCGTTGCACGGCGAGCGAGGAGGACATCTCCTCCGGCATGTCCGCCTGCCAGGTGCGCCAGGTGTGCAGGACATCGGCGAGGTGTTCGCCGGGGAAGTGGATGCCGCCGCCGTAGAAACGGGTCAACGGGAACAGGTCGAACTCCAGCGCGGTGACGACGCCGAAATTGCCCTTGCCTCCGAGCAGGGACCAGAAGAGTTCGGGATCACTGCCGGCCGTGACGTGCCGCAACTCGCCGTCGGCGGTCACCACGTCCAGCGAGCGGACATGATCCGCCGCGTAGCCCCGGCTCCGGCCGAGGACCGGACTGAGTCCGCCCCCGAGGGTGTAGCCGGCCACGCCCACCAGTGGAGCCGAGCCGCTCACCGGGGCGAGACCGACCTCGGCGGCCCGGTCGATGACCTCCTGCCAGATCACTCCGGCCTCGACCCGTGCGCGTCTGCGGCCGGCGTCGACGGCGATGCCCTTCATGCGCCGGGTGCTGATCAGAACCCCGCCCCGGGCGGGGTGGACCTGCTGGTGCCCCGTGGTCTTCACCGTCACGGGCCGGCCCTGGCGGGCCGCGAAACGGATCGCCGCCCGCACGTCGGCCGCGTCGGCGGCACCGACCGCGAGCGCCGGCTCAAGGGGGACGTTCAGGTTGTAGATCCGGCATTCGGCGTCGTAGCCCTCGTCGCCGGGCAGCAGAACCGGGCCGCTCACCAGCGATGCGAGTTCGGCCGCCTCGGCGGGCGACACGCGTGGGAACGGAGCGTCAGAAGTCATGAGTTCCTCGTGATGTGTGCCGCGGGGCCGGCGGGCGGTCGCCCGCCGGGTCATCCCGCGCGTGCGAGCCGGTGCCGCATGGGTGCCGGCAAGGCCATGTGCCCGACGGGCAGGCTCGTTTCGTGGCACCCGGCCGCCGGAGCACGGCCGGGTGCCGCCTCGCGGGGCAGCGGTTGATCAGGCGTTGGCGCGCAGCGGCTGCATGGCCTTCGACCAGCTGACGACCTGGTCGAGCATGGTCTCCGCGGCGGGCCGGTGGTGCGGGCCCGGCTTGAAGACGCTGTAGTTCTCGAAGTCGGCCAGGAGGGACAGTGCGACCTGCGCGCGCACCGTGACGATCTGCAGCTCACTGGCGATGAGACGGAGATGCTCCACGGCGCGCACGCCACCGTCGGCGCCGTATCCCACGAAGCCCGCGGCCTTGTTGTTCCACTCCGCGTACAGGTAGTCGATGGCGTTCTTCAGGGCGCCCGTGGTCGAGTGGTTGTACTCCGGGGTGACGAACACATAGCCGTCGAACTCGGCGATCCTCGACGCCCACGCCTTGGTGTGGTCGTTCTGGTACTGCCCGAGCGACGGGGGGAGCGCCTCGTCGAGGAACGGCAGCGGGTGGTCCGCCAGGTCCACGAGCTCGAACTCCGCGTCGGAACGCTGCTTGGCGATGTCGAGTATCCAGTCCGCCACGGCGGCGCCGTTGCGCCCCGGGCGGGTGCTGCCGAGGATGATCGCGATCTTGGTCATGTCGTGCCTTTCGTGGGTGCGGCGCACGTCGAGCGCGGAGGCGGTGCCTGGCGCGGGGGTCGAACGTGCTCGGCCACCGGGGAGGGTGCACACGAGGTGGCTTCTCTGGGGCGTTCGCCCTGGTCGAGTGCCGCAGGCTCGGTGCCGACGTCGTCGTCGGTGGCGACCGTAGAGCGAGGGAATCGGGAAGGCAACCAGGGCACGACGCCCGATATGTCCATCTGTGGGGGCGCGTTTGGGAGCGGCCCGCCGCGCCCGTCGGACACCTGCGGGCGACCGGTCGGTCGCCCGGGCGGGAGAGCCGCGGGAACGAGGCGGGGGCGGGAACACCGGCCGAGGAGCCTGTCGCCGGCTGCCGTTTCGCCGTTCGACGGGGCCGCGCGGCGCCGGCGGTACGTCCCGCCGCCGAGGGGTCCGGCACTCCGGTGGCCGACTCCTCGGCGCCGCGCATCGGACCCGAATCCCTGCACGGGAAGGCAAGTCGGCGGACGGATCCCTGCACGGGAAGGCAAGGCGCTGGCCGGCGTGCCGCTTACCTTGGGAGTGCCGGCGAGGTCGCGCTCGGCGTCAGGCGGGTGCCGCTTCGCCGGGGAACGCACGGCTTCGGTGACGCCACTCGCGGGGGCTCACGCCGTACGCGGCTTTGAAGACGCGGCTGAAATGAGGTGCGCTGGTGAACCCCCACCGATGGGCGATCGCCTCGATGGTCATGAATTGGTGCACGGGCGAAGCCAGTTCCCTCTTGCACTCTTCGAGGCGCTGAGTCCTTATCCAGTCGCCGAGTGCAATGCCCGCTCGGGACAGGGTCAGGTAGAGCTGGCGTACGGAAACGTGATGCGCGGCGGCGATACGCGCGGCAGTCAGGTCGGGTTCTGCCAGATGGAGGCCGACGTATTCCTTGACGCGCTGAAGAAGCGTGTTGTGCAAAGGCCCCCGGGCCAGGTCGTCACGGCCGAGGCCCGTGGTGACCACGGCTCTGATCAGGTCGACGCTGGGTTGCGTGAACAGGGTGGCCTCGGCCTCGCCGAGAGCGGCCCGGCTGCGGGCCAGCCGGGCGAAGTACGCCACCGCGGCACCCACGAGCGGGCGCTCCGAGCCGAGCCGCACGGCCGCCACCTGACCGAGCAGGGAGGACTGCAGCCCCAGGACGTGCGTGGGAACGCGAACGACGACCGTGTGGACGGGGCCCTGAAAGAAGATCTCATAGGGCTTGGCGTTCTCGATCACCGTGATGTCGCCCGCCCGGATCTCACCCCGGTTGCCCCCCTGGCTGAAGCGGGTGACCCCCGCTTCCTGCAGGGCGACGAGAACGTGCGGCACCATGTCCTCTTTCACCGGTGCGGTCGCCCGCCGGAGGCCGGCCACGTTCCAGTCGATTCCCGTGACTTCCACCGAACCCACCGCGTTGATGTTCGCGACGGCCCTCAGGTGAGTGGGGTTCGGAGGGAGATCCACCTCTATTCGGCCGTTCACCGACCGCGAGAGTTCACGGATGGCATCCGCGCGATCGCCGGGAGTCAGCGACCTCAGGTCGAACCGAATTGCCATGTGCGCTTTCTCCCTGACCGATCGCGAGACAGTCGTTGCCGTGACGGGCCTCCACGGTACAGCGGCCAATGGTCCACTTTGCGATCTTCGGTGTATTGTTCACGATTTTTTCGCTTGGTCTGATTGTTCGTCGCACGGGCGAGGGGTGACGGGATCCGTTGTGCGGCATGCGGCAGGAAATGGAAAGAAAACGAATATTCATCTTGACGCGTCGTCGGGCGGCACCGCAGGATGGGGCCGGAAAAACGGAATGTTCGTTCGCGAAGGTGGGGGCGTGGGGTGGGGGCATGGGTGGTGTGCGCACCCGGGGGCTTGCGATGCCGCGGTGCCGGGTTCCGGGAGACGCCTGGGCGCCCTCCGCTCACACGGCGTCGGCCCGTCCGCCGGCAGGCCGGAAGAACTTGCGATGTCGCGTTACAGGGCCCCCCGATGACATTGCCGGCGGAACCCCGTCGCGATTAACGCCCGGCTAACGACTCCTGGCTAGGCTCGGGTAATCAACGGCCGAGGCATTTACGACTTCACGGCAGGGCGGGATTTCCTCCATCCGAATCGGGCGGTTCGCATGGCCGGTCGATCACGATGCTGATTCTCCGTTTTCCCGCGGGCTGAGGATGGATTCACCAACGGATTCGCGGCGATTTCCCGGCGATGTCCTGTCGAGTGGAACTCGAATGACGGCCCGAGAGACAGCAGTCCATGCACGCCGGTGCTTGGGCGAGGGCAGAAGGTGGCATTTGATGCGAACTGGCGACCAGTACTTGGAGTCCCTCAGGGACGGGCGCGTCGTCTGGGTCGGAGGTGATCTGGTCGACGACGTCACGACGCACCCGAAGACCAGGGCGCAGGCCGGGCGGATAGCGCAGTTCTACGACCTGCACCACGAGCCCGAGATGCAGGACGTCATGACCTTCGTCGACGACGGCGGCGTGCGTCGCTCGATGATGTGGTTCACGCACACGGACGCCGAGGGGCTGCGGCGCAAGCGCGTGTACCTGGAGACCGTGGTCAGGGAACTCGACGGCGGATCGACGGGGCGGACCCCGTGCGCGAACAACTACGGCCTGGTCACCTACGAGGAGGACCCGCAGCCGTGGAGCGACCAGTCGGTGGGCACCGGCGGGCGTGATCTGACCGTGGGGATCAGGGACTTCCTGGAGCTCGTGAAGGAGGGCGACCTCAACTGCGCCTTCGCCTTCATCGACCCCCAGGTCGACCGGTCCAAGCAGGCCGCGGCCCAGACCGCGCTGCGCGTCGTGGAGACCCGGGACGACGGCATCGTGGTCAACGGCGTCAAGGCCGTGAGCACCGGTACGCCGTTCGCCGACTACATCCACATCGGTGTCTTCTTCCGTCCGGGAATCGAGAGCGAACAGGTCATCTACGCCGCCTGTCCGGCCAACGCGCCGGGCGTCGCGATGGTCTCCCGCGAGGCGACGGTACGGGACGATCCCGAGAACCACCCGCTGTCCTCGGCCGGCGACGAGCTGGAATGCACCGTCATCTTCGACAACGTGTTCATCCCGTGGGAGCGCGTTTTCCACATCGGCAGCCCCGAGCACGCCTCGCTCTACCCGCAGCGCATCTTCGACTGGGTGCACTACGAGGCGCTCATTCGGACGATGGTCCGCGCCGAGCTCATGGCGGGGCTCGCGATGCTGATGACCGAGCACCTCGGTACGTATCAGCTGCCGCCGGTCCAGGCGCGCCTGGCGCGACTCGTCGAGTTCTACCAGACGATCCGGGCCCACGTGATCGCCTCCGAGACGGAGGGGTTCATCTCCCCGGCGGGGCTCTACAAGCCGAACGTCCTTCTCTTCGACTTCGGCCGGTCGTACTACCTGGAGAAGTACGCGGAGATGCGGAACGAGGTGATCGACCTCGCCGGTCGTGCCTCGCTCCTGTTCCCGACCGAGGAGCAGTGGCAGAACCCCGAACTGCACGACTGGCTCGCGCCCCTGCAGGCAGGCGCGGTCGGCGAGCCCTACGACCGCATCCGCATCTCGCGTGTCATCCGTGACCTCTTCCTCACCGACTTCGGCGACCGGATCAGCACCTTCGAGCAGTTCAACGGGACGCCCATGCTCGGCACCCGGATGCTCACGATGAAGCGCTCGGAGCTGTCGCCCTCCGGGCCGCTCACCCACCTCGCCCGGAAGGTCTGCGGCCTTCCGGAGCCCGAGGCCCCCGAGGTGACGGCCTACACCGAGCAGGCCGCATACGCCCGGCGCCTCGACGGCGCACGGCTCGAGGGCTCACGGGTCCGCTGAACCGGCGACGGTGCGGGGAGGTTCGCGGCCGCCGCCGGTCGCGAACCGCCGCACCCGGCACCACCACCGGACAGCCGACCCGCATACGGGTGGGCACCGACGACACACATGGTTTGGGCAGCGAACGGGACGAGCCGGCCCGGTGGACCGACGGGCGGGCGCCGGCTCCACCGGCACCAAGGATCACGGAGGCGCGACATCCGATGGGTGACTCTGATTCCGACCGGCCGAGCGGCCCGAACACGTCCGGCCGGCACCATCGCGCCATCATCCGGCGGAAACTGGCGGCGCCGGAGCCGGCGAAGGGCGTCGTCGTCCGCGAGAGGCTCAATCGACGCCTGCGGGACATGCTGGACCGCCACACCGTGGTGAACGTCTTCGCGACGGCCGGGGCCGGCAAGACCACGGCGGTGGCCCTGGCCGTGAGCGGCCTCGACAGACCCGTCGCCTGGCTGTCGCTCGACGGTACCGAGCGGGCGGCGGGGCGCCTGCTCGTCTACCTCGAAGCGGCTCTCGAGGGCGTTGTGGCCGGCGCCGCCGACGTGGCTTCCGACGCCCTGAGCAGCAGCCTCCACATCGGTGAGGCGGCCGGGCTGCTGGCCGAGAGCCTCCAGGGAAGCGGCCTCATCCTCGTGTGCGACAACGTGGAACGGATCGCCGCCGACGAGAGCTGCGTCGCCGTTCTCTCGTCCTTCGCGCGCTACCTGCCGTCCGGTGTGAACCTCGTACTGATCTCGCGCGTCGACGTCCACCTCGACCCGGGCCCGACGAGCGAACGGGATCGGGTGGGCGAACTGATCGAGAGCGACCTCGCCTTCGACGCCCAGGAAGCCGACGTCGCCCTGCGAACCGTCGGCCACGTCGACGTGCATCCGGCGCGGGCCGTCGCGGCGACGGGGGGCTGGGTGACCGGGGTCCTGTTCGAGGGATGGCGTCACGCGCGCTCCAGCGAGCTGGATCCCGACTCGCTGCGCTCCTACGTCGCGGCGAACGTCTTCAACTCGCTGTCCCCGGTGGAGAGAACCTTCCTCCTGCACACCAGCCTCCTGGCGGAGACGTCGGTCGAGAGCGCTCGCGCCATGGGCCAGGAGAACGCGGCCCAGGTCATGGCGGACCTGCGCGTCCGGCATCTCCCGGTGACGTGGTCGCCGGACGGTTCCCGTATGACGCCGCACCCGGTGTTCCGCGACTTCCTGCGGGTCGTCCTGGGGCGGCAGGACGCCGGGACGCTCGCCACGGTCCGTCGCCGGCACGCCGAGCTCCTCATCGCCCGCGGTGAACGCGAAGAGGCCGTCGACGAGTTGCTGCGGCTCGGGGATCTCGACGCGGCCGGGCGGCTGGCCGCCGTGGCCCTTCCCAGCCTCGTGGCGCGGATGGACTTCGAGCCGGCGGCACGCTGGCTCGACGCGCTCGGAGGGTCGGCCCGTACTCCGACCCCGGAGATCGGCTCGGTCATCCTGCGTGTCGCCTTCGCACTCGAGCAGTGCGACCGCGGAGTGGACCTCGTCGACCGTCACGGATACACGTGGCTCCCGGAGCCGGGGGCTCCCGACTTCGAGGAGACCCACGTCCTGGCCTGCTGGTGTCTTTGGCACTCCGGCCGGATCGAGGAGGCGCGGTCCGTCGCCGACCAGCTGTCACCGGGCCGCAACTGGCTCATCGCGCACACGCTGATCGCGCTGGCCACCGGCGAGGAGCCACCGCCGTTCCCCGAGTACTCGCCCACGCCGTCCGGCCCGGTCGACGGCCTGCTGATGCGGCTGGCCTTCATGAGAGGCCGCCTCGAAGGGCTCGACGACGTGGGTTCGTTCGACCCGTGGCGGACGATCCTGGGCGGCCCCTGGGTCGTCGCCGCTCTGCGGGCCACCGGACGACTCGACGCCGCGATGTCGATGTTCGAGCCGCGCAGCGGATCGTCGCAGCCGGTCTGGCTGCACGCCGTCGACGCCGTGGACCTCATGCTGGACCTAGGCCGAGGAGAGGAGGCCTGCGCGTCCATCGAGCGCGGGAGGGGTCTCATCGCCTCGACCGGATCGAAGGTGTACAAGAACATGAGCCTGCTGGTCGAGGCCAAGCTGCGGCTGCGCCTCGAGGGCGACACGCGGCGCGCCGACCGCGTGCTGGCGCAAGCGGCGGCCAACGGCGCCTCGGAGTACGTCCTCACGCGGGAGACGTGGCAGATCTGGTCGGGCCTGTCGATGCTCCTGCAGGACAAGGACGCCGAGGCCTACGAACTCCTGGCGGAATGCGTCCTGAGCATGCAGAAGGGTGACCGCCACCTGGATCTCCCGACGGCCGCCGTCTACCTGGCCGAGGCGCAGTGGCGTCTCGGCCTCGAGGACCAGTCCGACGCCACCGCCGACCTCGCGATGGCCTCGGCCTCGACGCACGGATCACAGCACCTGCTGCTGACGGCCCTCACCGACATGCCGTCGGTCGCGGCCAGGGCGGCGGACACCAAGTCCAGCCGGATGTCCCCCTGGTACGAGGTCCTCGCGGCGCTTTCGGGCCCGCATCCCGTACGCGTGAACGTGAGCACGCCGCGTCTCGTGCTCGAGGAGTTCGGCGAGCCGGTCCTGACCGTCGACGGGAACACGGCTCAGCCCCGGCTGACCAAGAGCGTCGAGCTCCTCAGCTACCTCCTCGGGAGACCCGACCGCAGGGCCACGCGCGAGGAGCTTCTCGGGGCGCTCTTCGGCGGCCGCAACGACGCCGCCGGCCGCAACTACCTGAGGCAGGCCCTCTACCGTCTTCGCGAGGTCCTGCCCGACGACCTGGGTCCGAGGCAGGACGGCGACGTCTTCCGGATGCCCGGCCCCGCGGTGGCCATGGGCTCGGCGCAGCGCGCGGCCGACCTCATCGCCCAGGCCGGGAGGCAGGACGGGGAGATCCGCCTCCAGACGCTGGCCCACGCCCTCAGCAGTGTCGAGAGGGGGCCGTACCTCGCGACGGTCTCCGGTGCGTGGGTCGCCGAGCGCCGCGTGCTCCTCGCCGAGACCTTCCTGTCGGCGCGGGTCGACGCGGCCAAGCTGGCCTACCGGATGAACCGGTACCGCCAGGCGAAGGGACTGGTCGACTACGTGCTCCGCGAGGACCCGTACCGCGAGCAGGCCTGGCGGCTGGCCATCCAGCTGGCGCACGCCAGCGGCAGCGACGACGCCGTGCTGGCCCTCTACCAGCGGTACGCGGTGCGCATGCGGGAGCTCGGCGTACCGCCGTCCGACGAGGTCCGCCGCCTGGTCGCGCAGCTGCGCCGATAGGCCCGCGCGGCCGCGCCGACAGTCGCGCCGGTGAACACCTCGTCAGCCACACCCGGGCCGCCTGGGCACAGGCGGTGTTCAAGCCATCTCGTCACACGCAACGGAGGGCACCATGGGTACGTCGACCGCGCAGGACATGTCCGTCGTCTACCGCGGGGCAATGTCGCGGTTCTCGACCGGCGTCACGATCGTGACGACCAGGACGCCGAACGGCCCGGCGGGGATGACGGCCAGCGCCGTCGCGTCCGTCTCTCTGGATCCGCTCATGCTCCTGGTGTGCGTCGGGAACACCCTTGCGACGCGGGACGCGATCTCCGGTTCCGGGGTCTTCGCGGTCAGTGTCCTGGCACGGGGACAGGAGCACCACGCGTTGCGGTTCGCCAGCCGGTGCGACGACAAGTTCGCCGGCATGGGCCTGCGAGCGGACCACGAGCTCCCCGTCGTGGAGGGCGCGGTCGCCTACTTCGCCTGCGAGGTGCGGGAGGAGGTCGCTGGGGGAGACCACACGATCTTCATCGGAAAGGTGGTCAGCTGCGGCTACGAGGCCGAGTCCGACCCCCTGGTGTACTTCGCCGGGAGATTCGGCAGCCTCTGCGATCCCCGTTCCCACGCGCAGCTCGCCTTCGACTGGCAGCTCTCCGCATCGATATAGCGAGCCCTCACCCGGCGCCGGGCCCGAGCCGCGTACCACCGCGAGCGGCCCGGCCCGGGTGAGTTCGACAACCCCCTGCGCAAGTCGCGCACCGTCTCAGGAGATGAACGTGAACGTATCCGTGCTGGGCCTCGGTCAGATGGGATCCGCCATAGCCGAACGACTCATCGGCGCAGGCCACGAGGTGAGTGTGTGGAACCGGTCGAAGGGCAGGGCGGACGGCCTCGTGGCGCTGGGCGCGATCGAGCTCGACGCCCCCGCCGAGGCGTGGGACCGGTCGGAGGTGTGCATCACGATGGTCGCCGACTCCCGCGCCCTGGCCGACGTGGCGCTCGCGCCCGACGGTGGGCTCGTCCACGCCGCGTCCGGCAAGGGCCGGGTCCTCGTCGACATGAGCACCGTCTCCGTGGAGGTGTCCCGCGACGTGGCGGCCGCAGCGGAGGCCGCCGGTATCGGCTACCTGCGCGCTCCGGTGAGCGGGAACCCCGGTGTCGTGCGCGCCGGGAACCTCACGGTCATCGCGTCGGGTGAGGACGCCGTCTTCTCGTCCGTGGAGGGACTGCTGCGCGACATCGGCCCCCATGTGTTCCACAGCGGCGAGGGGGACGCCGCCCGCATCATCAAGCTGGCCCTCAACCTCATGGTCGCCGGGACGGCCGAACTCCTCGCCGAGTGCGTCGCGCTGGCCGAGGCCCACGGGGTGCAACGGGACAGGCTGCTGGAGGTCGTCGGGGCCTCGGCGGTCGCGTCGCCGCTGGTGAAGTACAAGATCGGACCGCTGCTGGCGGACGACTACACGTCGACGTTCAGCTCGCGGCTCATGCGCAAGGACCTGGACCTGGCCCTCGAAGCCGCGGCGGCCGGCGGGGTTCCGCTGCCGGTCACCGGCGTCGTGCAGCAACTGCTCCAGGCGTGCATCTCGACCGGCCTGGGCGAGCAGGACTTCATGTCCCTCCTCGTGCGGCTGCGGCGGGAGGCGGGCCAGGTTCCCGCCTGACCCTCCGGATACGCGTGAGGCCGGCCGGACTCCCGTCCGGCCGGCCTCCGATCGCGCGCGGTCTCAGAGCCGGGCCGCCACGGCCGCGGGCGGCTCGGGCATGTCGAGTTCGAAGGCCATGACACGGTGGAAGCGCGACAGGGCGTTCCACAGGCTGATGCACATCACGAGCTCCACGAGTTGCGCCGCGTCGAACACCCGCCGCGCCTCTTCGCGGACATCCGCCGAGACGCCGGTGAGGCCGCTGTCCACCGGGACGCCCGGAAGGGCGATCGTCATCTCCTCGGCCAGCCGGAGCGCCAGCCGCTCCTGTTCGGTGAAGCCCTCGAGCCCGCCGTCCGCGACGGCCGCCAGCTCGTCGGCCGACACGCCCTTGGCGAGCGCCGACGCGCAGCGGTGACTCGTCGTGTAGCGGCAGTGGTTGAGCACGGAGACGCGCACGGCGACCAGTTCCTTCACGCGCCCGTCCAGCGCGCCCGGACCGTTGACCTGCCTGAGGAAGGGAAGGTAGGCGGCGAGCAGGCCGGGGCTGTTCCCGATGCCCGCCCAGGTGTTCAGCACTTCGCCGTACGCACTCATCCCCTGGGCGAGAGCGGGTTGGTCGGCCGGGGAGAAGTCGGCGGAAGTGAGCAGCGGCACCAGTGACATGCGATCACCTTTCGAGGAATCCCGGCTGGAGGCAGCCGGCTTGGGGTGAGGACGAGGTGGGCTCCGGGGGAGCGGCCGCGACCTGGGGCGGGGCCGCGCGGCGGGGCGGAGTGCCAGGGCGTCGCAGGCCGATCGCGATCCCCATCGTCGCGTTGAGCCACGGCACGAGGAAGGTCAGTGCCGTGCGAGCGGCGAGCGCCCAGGTGAACGGGCCGTCCCTGACCTGCGAGTACAGGTTCACCATGAACAGGGTCGAGCCGACGATCAGGGCGGCGGTGGTCGTCTGCGCCATGGCCCTGCCCCGTACGGCACCCCGCAGCGCCGCGCTCCACGCGACAGGGGGAGTCTCGGCTTGAGGGTCCTGCTCGGGCTGGCTCATGGTGTCCTCAGGTGCTGTGGACGTCACGTCGCGGTCCGCGGCGGGTTCCCGGAAGGCCGCGGTTCTCACCGGCCGCCGGCGGGAGGAGGCGCCTCGACGCCCCGGTTGGAGAAGCGGCGCGGCACGGCCCGAGGCACCCCGCACGTCACCTCTGCGGCGTCCGGTCGCGGCGGCGCTCTCCTGGATCGCTCACTCTCCACCCTGACAGGAGATGGATCCATATTCAACCGCCTGATGGCAAATCTTGGCCCCGGAGGGCCAGAATGGATCCGAAAGGATTGGGAGTTGAGTCAGAGGCCGAAGCGCGTACGGAAGAACCGGTCCAGGTCGCGCCGGTCCGCACCCGGTGACGGCACGGCGGCTGCGTTCGGTCAAGGCCGCCTGGGACCCGCGGAACCTGCTGCGGTTCAACAAGAACATCGCCCCTGGGACGACCGGCTGACCACACGACCGGCCGGCGCCTTCCGCCCACGGGGCGGGCGGAAGGCGCCGGCCGGTCGTGCGAGGTCCTGACCGTCCTCCCCGTCCCTCCCGGTCAGAGGCCGGCTGCGTCGTCCCGGCGCACGGCGCGGGTCCCCGCGAACGTGTTCAGGTGCGACTGCGAGTCGCGCTCGGTCGGCAGCGGCCCCGAGACGGTGAAGTAGCGCTGCCCGGCGACGAGAAGCTCCTCCGCGGGGAACTTGGTGATGACCTCGCAGCCGTCCGCGGTCACCACGAGTTCCTCCTCGATCCGGGCCGCTCCCCAGCCGTCCTTCGACGGCCAGTAGGTCTCGAGCGCGAACACCATGCCCTCCTCGAGCACCTCGGGGTGCTCGAGGGACACCAGCCGGGAGAACACCGGCTTCTCCCAGATCGACAGCCCGACACCGTGGCCGTACTGGAGCGCGAAGGCCGCCTCCTCGTCGGCGAACCCGAACTCCTGCGCCGTCGGCCACACCGACACGATGTCCGCCGTGGTGGCTCCCGGCCGGACGAGGCTGATCGCCTCGTCCATGTACGCGCGGCACCGCGTGTAGGCGTCGCGCTGGGCGGAGGAGGCGCTGCCCACCGCGAACGTGCGGTAGTAGCAGGTGCGGTAGCCGTTGTAACTGTGCAGGATGTCGAAGAACGCGGGGTCCCCGGGCCGCACGATGCGGTCCGAGAAGACATGGGGGTGCGGCGCGCACCGCTCCCCGGAGATGGCGTTGACGCCTTCGACGAACTCCGAGCCGAGGTCGTAGAGGGTCTTGGCCACCACGCCCACGCACTCGTTCTCCCGCACACCCGGCCGGAGGAACTCGTAGAGGTTCTCGTAGGCGGCGTCGACCATCGAGCAGGCGTGGGTGAGCAGATGGATCTCGTCGCGGGTCTTGATGCGCCGGGCCTCCAGGAACACCTGCTGGCCGTCCACCACCGTGACGCCCGCGTCCTGCAGGGCCTTCAGGACCGGGAGTTCGATCACGTCGACGCCCAGCGGCTCGCCGAGGAGCCCGTAGAGCTCGAGCTCGTGCTTGATCTTCCGGGCGACGGAGTCGGCCATCCCGACCAGGGGGTTGATGGCGCCGCGCAACGTGGAGATGCCGGCGCGGGCGCCGCTCGGGTTGCGGGCGTCGGCTCCGTGGTGGGCTCCGTGCGGATCGCCGTCCGAGTGGGCTTTCGAGTAGTCCAGCCACGGGTTGTACAGCTGGTGGTGCCTGGCGGCCGAGCCGAAGTCCCAGACGATCGGCTCGCCTCCCCTGACCAGCAGGGAGAACCGGATCATCTTGTCGATGCCCCAGGTGCCGATGTGGGTCGAGGTCATGTAGCGGATGTTGGCGAAGTCGAAGGCCAGGACGGCGCCGAGGTCGGACTGCTCCAACGACGCGCGCAGACGTGCCAGCCGCTCGTCGCGGAGCCTGTTCATGTCGATGCGGGTTTCCCAGTCGACCGCGTTCGGTCCAAATGTCGGAATCGCCATCACAAGTCCTTTGCCATGCGGAAGTCGCGGGTAGGGGAGACACATGCGCACCACCGGAGACGGTGAGGTGCGCGCACCCGTGGGGGACCCGGCGGTCCCTCGCCTCGGAGCAGGCTGCGCACAGCTCAGGGTGCACCCCGCGCCGTTATCCGGCCGGAAAGCCGCAGGCCGGTCCGGCGGTCCGCCTGTGAACCCCGCGTTACCCGCGCTTGCCGCGGGCTCGGCGCTTCGGATCGACTCTCCGCGGAAGCAACGAAGCGCTGACTGGAGGGACCGAACATGGCTGCAGGTTGGAACTTGGAGGGCCGCACGGCTTTCGTGACCGGTGGTAGCCGAGGCCTGGGCTACGCCATCGCACAGGCGCTCCTCGAGCGCGGTGCCAAGGTGGCGATCGCAGCCAGGGACGAAGCGGCCGTCAAGGCGGCGGCAGGCCGTCTCACCGCCGGAGGCCGCGCGGAGGACGTGCTCCCCGTCGTCGCGGACGTCACCGACGCGGAGTCCGTCGACAGCGCGCTGGCAACGGTTCACGCGTGGCGGGGCAGCCTCGACATCGTCGTCAACAACGCGGGTCCGCAGCTCGCTCCCTCCCCCCTGGACAAGGCCGACGAGCAGATCGTCGCGGCCGCCTTCGACACGAAGCTGATCGGGTTCCTCCGTGTCGCGCAGGCCGCCCTCCCGTTCCTGAGCCGGACCGGCAGCGGCAGCATCGTCAACGTCGTCGGCGCGACCGCGCACGCGGTGATCCCGAACACCGGCCCCACGGCCATCGTGAACGCGGGCGTGGTCGCCCTCACGAGCTACCTGGCGACCGAGGCGGCTTCGAGCAACATCCGGGTCAACGCCATCTCCCCGGGGATGACGAAGACCGAGGGCTGGCTCACCAAGACCGAGGCCATGGGTGCTCAGCAGGGCAAGAGCGCCGAAGAGGTCCGGGCCGGCATGGTCCAGGGGCTCGGCATCCGGCTCAACCGTTGGGCCGAGCCCACCGAGATCGGCGCCGCGGCGGCGTTCCTGGCGTCCGACGACGCCTCCTACGTGACCGGCCAGGTGCTGCGCGTCGACGGCGGGTTGTCCAAGCCCGTCGCCTGATCGCAGGTCCCCGGGCAGACGCCATCCAAGGCCCCCCGTCGCCTTGGATGGCGTTCCTGTCGGGCGCACCCGGCCGCCCGCCGCGTGCTCTGCACCATCGACACCCTGGAGTTGGGGAATGCTGATCGGAATCGTGAGCGAAGCCCGCCGTGGCGAGACGCGCGTTGCCGCGACTCCCGCCACGGTGGTCCAGCTGGTCGAGCTGGGGTACGACGTCGTGGTGGAGCCGGGTGCGGGGGCGCGGTCGAGCTTCCCGGACGAGGCGTACACCGGAGCCGGTGCGAGGCTCGGTGACCCGTTGGCGGCGGACGTCGTGTTCGGTGTGAACGCCCTCTCGACGGAGCAGCTCGACGGGCTGAAGCCGGGAGCGACGGTCGTGGGCATCATGAGCCCGGCGTTCGATCCCGCGCTGGTCGAGGACCTGACGCGGCGGCCGATCACGGCGCTGGCGATGGACGCGGTGCCCCGTATCTCGCGAGCGCAGTCGCTGGACGTGCTGTCGTCGATGGCGAACATCGCCGGCTACCGGGCGGTGGTGGAGGCCGCGCATGTCTTCGGCCGCTTCTTCACCGGGCAGGTGACGGCGGCCGGCAAGGTGCCGCCGGCGAAGGTGCTGGTCTGCGGTGCGGGGGTGGCGGGCCTGGCCGCGATCGGCGCCGCGGGAAGCCTGGGGGCCGTCGTGTACGCCACCGACCCGCGGCCCGAGGTCGCCGACCAGGTCAGGTCGCTGGGCGGCGAGTACCTCTCGGTCGAGGTCGAGGAAGCCGGCGAGGTGGAGGTGTCGGCGACGGGTTACGCCAAGGAGATGTCGCGGGACTACAACACCCGCGCGGCGCGGCTGTACACGGACCGGATCACCGAGATGGACATCGTGATCACGACCGCGCTGATCCCGGGCCGTCCGGCGCCGACGCTGATCACCGCGGAGATGGTGGCGTCGATGAGGTCCGGCAGCGTCATCGTGGACCTGGCCGCCGCGAACGGCGGCAACGTCGAGGGCACGGTCAGGGACCGGGCGGTGGTCACGGACAACGGTGTGACGATCATCGGCTACACCGACCTGCCCGGCCGGCTGCCCGCGCAGGCGTCCCAGCTGTACGGCACCAACCTGGTCAACCTGATGAAGCTGATGACCCCGGCCAAGGACGGCCGGCTGGTGCTGGACTTCGACGACGTGGTGCAGCGGTCGATGACCGTGGTGCGCGACGGCGAGCCGACCTGGCCGCCGCCGCCGGTCCAGGTGTCCGCCGCTCCGGCGGCCGTCCCCGCCTCCGCACCCCCGGAAGCGAAGCCGGCCGGCTCCCAGGCCGGCCCGCCGGTGTCGACCCGGCGCCGGTTCGCCGTGGTCGGGGCCGGCGCGATCGTGCTGTTCCTGCTCGCGGCCCTGTCCCCGCCGGCGCTGCTGGGGCACCTGACGGTGTTCGCGCTGGCGATCGTGATCGGCTACTACGTGATCGGGCAGGTGCACCACGCCCTGCACACGCCGCTGATGAGCGTCACCAACGCGATCTCGGGAATCATCGTGGTCGGCGCCCTGATGCAGATCGGTCACGGTGAGGCCCCGAACGGCGGGGCGGTCACCACGCTCGCGACGATCGCGATCCTGCTGGCCTCCGTCAACATCTTCGGTGGCTTCGCGGTGACCCGCCGGATGCTCTCCATGTTCTCGAGAAGCTGAGGGGCTCTGCCATGTCTGATCTGATGACTGTCGAGACCGGAGCGGCGGCCGCCTACATCGTCGCGGCCCTGCTCTTCATCCTGGCGCTGGCCGGGTTGTCGCACCACGAGTCCGCCAAGGCCGGCAAGGCCTTCGGCATCGCCGGCATGGCGGTGGCCCTGACCGCGACGATCGTGCTGGCGATCGACCACGGCATCTCCGGAGCCGGTCTGGCGCTGATGATCGGCGCCGTGGCGGTCGGTGCCGCGATCGGGCTGTGGCGGGCGCGGGTCGTGGAGATGACCGGGATGCCCGAACTGATCGCCCTGCTGCACTCCTTCGTGGGTCTGGCGGCGGTGCTGGTGGGCTGGAACGGCTACCTGCACGTGGAGGCCACCCTGGACGGCCCGGGCAGCGCCGAGGCCGGGGCGCTGCGGGCCAGGACCTGCTCGGGATCCATTCCGCCGAGGTGTTCATCGGCGTCTTCATCGGCGCGGTCACCTTCACCGGCTCGGTCGTGGCGTTCCTCAAGCTCTCGGCGCGGATCAGGTCGGCGCCGCTGATGCTGCCCGGCAAGAACCAGCTCAACCTCGCGGCGCTCGGCGCGTTCACCGTCCTCACCGCATGGTTCGTGATCGACCCGGCGCTGTGGCTGCTGGTGTCGGTCACGGTCGTCGCGCTGGCCCTGGGGTGGCACCTGGTCGCCTCGATCGGCGGCGGGGACATGCCGGTCGTCGTGTCGATGCTGAACTCCTACTCCGGCTGGGCGGCTGCGGCGTCGGGATTCCTGCTGGAGAACGACCTGCTGATCATCACCGGCGCCCTGGTCGGCTCCTCGGGCGCCTACCTGTCCTCCGTCATGTGCAAGGCGATGAACCGGTCCTTCGTCTCGGTGATCGCCGGCGGGTTCGGCATCGAGGCCGGCCCGGCCGACGACAAGGACTACGGAGAGCACCGCGAGATCACGGCCGAGGGCGTCGCCGAGCTCCTCGGAACGGCCGACTCGGTGATCATCACCCCCGGCTACGGCATGGCCGTGGCCCAGGCCCAGTACGGCGTCGCCGAGTTGACCCGCAAGCTCAGGGACCGAGGCGTCAAGGTCTGCTTCGGCATCCACCCGGTCGCGGGTCGGCTGCCGGGCCACATGAACGTCCTGCTCGCCGAGGCCAAGGTCCCCTACGACATCGTGCTGGAGATGGACGAGGTCAACGACGACTTCGACCGGACCTCCGTCGTCCTCGTCATCGGCGCCAACGACACCGTCAACCCCGCGGCGGCCGAGGACCCGGGCTCGCCCATCGCCGGTATGCCCGTCCTCCAGGTCTGGAACGCCGAGAACGTCATCGTCTTCAAGCGCTCGATGGCCTCCGGCTACGCCGGCGTCCAGAACCCCCTGTTCTACCGCGACAACTCCGCCATGCTCTTCGGCGACGCCAAGGAGCGCGTCGACGACATACTCCGGGTCCTCTGACGGCTGCACCGCCCACGCCGCACTGTCAGTGGGGTCCGCTACCTTCGGGTCATGTCGATCACCGCACAACTGCGCGACTCGGTACGGCTGCCGGGTGGGGGCGCGCTCGTCCACGGCTTCGCGTTGGAGAGCCGCGGGGGCGGTTCGTGCCGCGCCCTCCTCGGCAACGGGCGCGCGCTGGAGGTCCACGACCTGGACGAGGTGTTCGCGGGTGACCGCGTGCCGACCGCCGTCTTCCCCCTTCCCTGGCCGGGGTGGAACCGCGGTGTCCACTCGGTGAGTCCCGACGGCACGTTCGCGGTGTTCTCGGGCCAGCGTGCGGTACGGGCGGTGGGCAGGGGCGGCGAGACTCTGTGGGAGTACCGGCACGCCTGCTGGGGGCCCGCGATGGGTCACCCGCACACGGGGGACGAGCAGGAGGTGTGCCGCGGCAACGAGCACGGATCCTGCCGGGTCTCGGACGACGGCCGGCTCGTCTGGGCGCATGTCCTGTCCGGGCCGGAGGAAGACGACTGGGAGGAGCGCTGGGTCGTCCTGGACGCCGGGGACGGACGGGAGCTGGCCCGGCTGCCGCTGGACAGCGCGGCATCCGGTTCGCACCAGCTGTCCCACCCGGACGGTGTCCACATGGGTCTCTGCATCGGCATGGGCCAGGACGGCGTTCTGCTGCACTGGGCGCGCCTGGACGGCGGCGAGCTGACCGGCTGGGACCTGAACGAGGGCATGGACCGCATCCTGATGGACGTCCATGAGGGGCACCCGGGATTCCTGACCGTCGAGCACAGCGGATGGGACCTTCACGTACACGCTCTGGACGGCACCGTGCTCGCAGAGGTGTCGCCCGAGTCGGCCGACGACGAGGACCCACCCTGCTGGGACTACGGCTGCGGCTTCGTGGACGCCGACACGGTCATCGCCTCGACGATCGACTCCGCCGAGGAACCCGAGGAGGCCCGCCACTGGCTGCTCGACGCCCGCACCCTGGAGATACGCGGGGCGGTCGCGTATCCCACGGGCCCTGTCGACAGCTATGTGCGTCCGCTCGGCGACGGGACCTGGCTCACCTGGGACGACAAGAGCGAGACGCTGAACCGCTGGGCGGCAGCGGCACTTTGAGCGCGCACGGCCAGGGCGCACGCCGTCCGGCGTGCGCCCTGGCCGTGGTGTGCGGGAGCGGCTTCCGTCAGCCCTTCCAGACCGTCTTGAGGTTGCAGAACTCCCGGATGCCCTCCGCGGCGAGCTCGCGCCCGATGCCCGAGTCCTTCACGCCGCCGAACGGCAGCTCGGGGTAGGAGACGCTCATGCCGTTGACGAAGACGGCGCCCGCCTCGAGCCGCGGGATCAGGAACCGCTCCTCCTCGGGGTCGGTGGTCCACACCGACGAGCTGAGGCCGAAGGCCGTGTCGTTGGCGAGTGCCGCGGCCTGTTCGATGTCGTCGACCCGGTGGACCACGGCCAGCGGACCGAAGGCCTCCTCCCCGTACACCCGCATCCCGGCGGTGACCTCCTCCAGTACCGTCGGCTCGAAGAACCATCCCTCGGTGCCGACCGGGGATCCGCCGCACCGCAGGACGGCGCCCTTCGAGACGGCGTCGTCGACCAGTTCGGCGAGCTCGCGCCGGCCCGACTCCGTGGCGATCGGTCCGATCTCGGTGTCCTCGTCGAGCGGGTCGCCGACGATCAGGGCCTTCGTGCCCGCGACGAAGGCCTCGACGAACTCCTCGTACACCTCGGTGTGGACGATGAACCGCTTGGCCGCGATGCACGACTGGCCGTTGTTCATCGTGCGCGCGGTCACGGCGGTCCGGGCCGCGGCGCGAACATCGGCGGAGGGCAGCACGATGAAGGGGTCGGACCCGCCCAGTTCCAGCACGGCCTTCTTCACCTCCGAGCCCGCGACCGCCGCGATCGACCGCCCGGCCGGTTCGGATCCGGTCAGCGTCACGGCGGCGACGCGCCGGTCGCGGACGACGGCTTCGACGTCCGCCGCTCCGATGAGGAGCGCCTGGAACGACCCCGCGGGGAAGCCCGCGCGTTCGAAGAGCGTGTCGAGGTACAGCGCGGACTGCGGGACGTTCGAGGCGTGCTTGAGCAGGCCCACGTTGCCGGCCATCAGCGCCGGCGCGGCGAAGCGGATCACCTGCCACATCGGGTAGTTCCACGGCATCACGGCGAGAACGACGCCGAGGGGCTCGTAGGAGGTGTAGGCGGCCGAGGCCTTGACGGTTCCCGGGTCGGCGAGCGGTTGGTCGGCCAGCAGGGCCTCGGCGTTGTCGGCGTAGAACCGCATCGCCCGGGCGCACTTGAGGACTTCCGCCCGGGCCTGCGTGATCGGCTTGCCCATCTCGATGGTGAGCATGGGCGCCGCCAGGTCCACCTCGGCCTCGACCAGGTCCGTGGCCGCCCGCATCCACCGGGCGCGCGTGTCGAAGTCGGTCGCCCGGAGCGTCGCGGCCGCGGCGTGTGCTCGCGCCAGCCGCTGGTCGACCTGTTGCCCGGTGAGGGGGGTGAACTCCTCGACGAGCTCACCGGTAGCGGGATTGACGGTGGCTATGGGCACGGTGCTCTCCTCGTGGTGTGGGCATCCAAGAGCTGGATTGGATCCACTGTAAGCCTCGCCGGGGCGGCATGCCAGGGGTGTTGAGGCGTGCGAGCGCTTCATCACGTCAAGTTGGATACATTTGCAAGTAGTGCCGCCCGTCGCGACAACGGCTCGTCATGCGGGGGGAGCGGGCGGCGACCTGCGGAAGGCGGAGCGCATCCGCGTCCGGGACGCGGCGTCGGGAACGCGCGGCCGAGCCTGCCCCGCGCAGGGCGGGACGCCGTTGCGCTCCCCGGGAGCTCCGGCGTCCCGCCGGCGTCAGTGCTTCTCGGTGAACAGTTCGGGGTGCGCCGTGAGTTCGACCCTCGTGCGGCGGATGTGCCCGGTCAGGTACCGCTCACCGTCTTCGGGATCGCGGCGCCGCACGGCGTCGAGGATCAGCCGGTGCTCGGCGTTGACGATGGCGCCCCGGTCGGTGTCGGTGAGCACCATGAACGCACGGCGGTAGTGCTGGGTGGAGTTCCAGAGCCGCTCGGTGATGGCCAGCAGGTGGTCGCTGGGGCACCCCGCGTAGGTGGTCATGTGGAACTCGCGGTCCAGGAGCAGGAACCGATTGACGTCGCTCTGGTTCTCGATCTCGTCCTGGAGCTGCTCCAGGCGATCGATGTGCTGATCGGCGAGATGGGGGAGGCTCTCGATCAGGGTCAGCGGCTCGAGGCGCTCGCGCATCCGGTAGTAGGTGTTCACTTCCTGGAGGCTGAGCATCGGGACCCGCGAGCCCCGGTTGGGGAACGATTCCGCGAGGCCGTCGGACTCCAGGATCCGCAGCGCTTCACGGACCGGGATCCGGCTCGTGCCCAGGCGCGCCGCGATGTCGTCCTGCCGCAGCCAGGTGCCGGGCGTCAGTTCGCCGGCCAGGATCTCCTCACGGAGGATGCCCGCGATGTGCCGGCTCCTGACGCTGTCCGACCCGCGCGGATCGCGAGCGTGCGCGGGGGTCAAGAGCGGTCACCTCTGAACTGTGACGGGTCGCGGTCGAAGGCCTTGCCCTCAGGATACGACACCAGCTCGAACTGCATTCCCCATGGTGAGAGGAAGTAGACCCACCGCTGCCCTTCCGACGGGCCGGCGCTTGCGGTGGGGTCGCCGAGCACGGGAACGCCCCGCGCCCTGAGGAACCCCACCGCCTCGTCGAGGTCCTCGACGTACAGCGCGACGTGGTGTCCGCCGACGTCGCTGTTGCGCGGGACGGCCTGCCGCTGCGCGTCCGCCTGGTACGCGAAGACCTCGAACACCGCCTGCTGGCCGCACCGGTAGAAGTTCAGCCGGCGCATGACCGTGCGCGCGTCCACGTTCAGGTGTTCCGACATCCAGTCGTCCGTCGCCCCGAACGGGCCGATCGAGTACAGGTACTCGCACCCCAGGACGTCCACGAGCCATGCGTGCGCCTGGTCCAGGTCCGGCACCGTGAATCCGATGTGATCCAGGCGCATGAGGCCGGGCAGAGCCATGATCTTCCTCCTTTGGATCCGAATGCTGCTCCATGGTCACGCCGATGCCGCAATCTGTCGAGTGAAACCTTGTAATTGGATCCAACTGTGTGGCAGGGTCGATGCACTCCGGTCGATCGAAGGGGGCACCCGATGCCTGCGGAACACACACTCGAAGCGAAGGCCGCATGGTCGGAGTTCGTCGTCACGCAGGACGACTGGGACGCCGCGGCCCCGGACCTCCTGACGGGCATGTTCAGCCAACTGGTGCTGATCAGGGCCTTCGAGGAGTACGTCCTGGAGCTCGCCGCGGACGGACTCATCCACGGCCCGGCGCACTCCAGCATCGGTCAGGAGGGGGGCGCCGTCGGTGCGTGCTTCGCCCTGACGTCGCAGGACACCGTGAACGGCTCGCATCGTGGCCATCACCAGTTCCTCGCCAAGGTGCTCGCCCATCTGCATCCCGAGGGCATCGAGCCGACGAAGCCGTTCCCCGAGGACGTGCAGGACGTGCTCCTGCGTTGTCTGCGCGAGATATGCGGACTCGACCGGGGGTTCAGCCACGGCCGGGGCGGGAGCATGCACCTCCAGTGGCACGAGGCCGGCGCGATCGGGACGAACGCGATCGTCGGCGGCGGGGTACCGCTCGCCGCCGGATCCGCCTACGCCCACAAGGAGTCCGGAACCGAGGCGGTGACCTTCACGTTCTTCGGCGACGGCGCGATCAACATCGGATCCACACTGGAGACCCTCAATCTCGCGGCGGCGTGGTCGCTGCCCCTGTGCTTCTTCGTCGAGAACAACCTGTACGCCGTCTCCACCCACGTCTCCGAAGTCACCGCCGAGCCACGGCTGTCCGGCCGCGGCCCGGGCTTCGGCATCCGGAGCTGGAAGGTCGACGGCATGGATCCGCTGGCCGTGTACCTCGTGACGCAGCAGGCCCTCACGCACATGCGGGGCGGCGACGGCCCGACGATGATCGAGGCGGACGTCTACCGCTACTTCCACCAGAACGGTCCCTTCGCCGGTTCGGCGTTCCGGTACCGGACCAGGGAGGAGGAGGCGCAGTGGCGTTCCCGCGACCCCATCGACACCGTGGTGCGGCACCTGGTGCGACGCAGAATCCTCAGCAAGAAGGCGGTCACGGAGACGATCCAGCGCGCCAAGGGGCTGATGTCCGAACTCGGCGACGTCATCCTGGAACCGCGGCCGGGCGGCAAGCCCGGTGAGCGCCGCATCGTGCCCTCGGAGTGGCCGGACCCGGCATTCGTCGACCAAGGCGTCAGGGGGGACCTGTCGGAGCTGGCCGAGGTCGAGTTCACCGACACCGGGGACTTCGCCGACGACCTGACCGACGTCAAGTTCATCGGCGCCGTGGCCGCGGTGATGGGGCGCCGGCTGGAGATCGACCCTCGCGTCGTGGTGATGGGGGAGGACGTGCACCGGCTCAACGGCGGTACCAACGGCGCCACCCGCGGGCTGAGCGAGGAGTTCCCCGACCGTGTGATCGGGACGCCGATATCGGAGAACGCGTTCGCCGGTCTCGGCGGCGGACTGGCTCTGGACGGCCGGTACCGCCCGATCGTCGAGTTCATGTACGCCGACTTCATGTGGGTCGCGGCGGACCAGTTGTTCAACCAGATCGGGAAGGCGCGCCACATGTTCGGCGGTGAGGGCAAGGTGCCGTTCGTCCTGCGCAGCAAGGTCGCCACCGGCACCGGCTACGGATCGCAGCACTCGATGGACCCGGCCGGCGTCTTCGCGACGGCACCGGGCTGGCGCATCGTCGCGCCGTCGACCCCGTTCGACTACGTCGGCCTGATGAACACGGCCCTGGCCTGCGACGACCCGGTCGTGGTCCTCGAGCACGTCGATCTGTACAACTCGACCGGTCCGGGACTGCCGGACAACTTCGACCACCATCTGCCGGTCGGCAAGGCCGCCGTACGCCGTGAGGGCGCGGCCCTGACCATCCTCACCTATCTCGCGATGACGCCGGCCGTCCTGGACGCCGTCGAACAGACGGGAGTGGACGCCGAGGTCGTCGACCTGCGCTGGCTGGACCGGGCCAGCCTGGACTGGGACACGATCACGCGATCCGTGCAGAAGACGAACAACGTGCTCATCGCCGAGCAGGGCGCCCTCGGCACCTCCTACGGCGGCTGGCTCGCGGACGAGATCCAGCGAAGGCTGTTCGACTGGCTCGACGCCCCGATCGAGCGCGTGACGGGCGGCGAGGCGTCGCCCAGCATCAGCAAGGTGCTGGAGCGTGCCGCCTTCGCCTCCACGGAGGAAGTCGTCGCCAAGCTCCGCGAGATCGCGCGGGAGCAGAACCATGGCTGAGCTGCTGCGCATGCCGGAGGTCGCCGCCAACACCGAGGAGGCGATCCTGGAGTCCTGGAACGTCGGTGTGAACGTCCCCTACAAGGCGGGCGATCCGATCGTCACGGTGGAGACCGAGAAGGCCGTGGTCGAGGTGGCGGCCGAGCGCGACGGAGTGCTCCTGCGCCTCCTGGTGGAGGCCGGCACGACAGTCGAGGTGGGCGCGCCGATCGCGGTATGGGGGGTGCCGGACGAGCCGGCGGCCGCGGTGGACGACCTGGTGGCCTCGCTGGGTACCGGTGCGCCGCCGGTGACGGTTTCCTCGGGGCCGGCGACGGAAGAGCCCGTGGCGGGCGCGGTCGCTCCGGTCCCCGGCGAGTCCGCACGCGCCGGGGGTGGGCGCCTCTTCGCCAGTCCGCTGGCGCGACGTCGCGCACGCGAACTCGACGTCGATCTGGACTCCGTGACGGGGAGCGGTCCGCGGGGACGGATCCGGCGCTCCGACGTCGAGGCGGCCGCCGCCCGGCCGGCCCGGCAGGAGGAGGTGGCGGCCCCGGTGGGCAACGGGGCGCTGGACGGGACGCGTCCGGCTCCGGCAGCGGGCGCACGCTATGTCGACGTGCCCAACACCCGGATGCGGACGGCCATCGCCCGCCGGCTGACGGAGAGCAAGCGGGACACGCCGCACTTCTATGTGCGCGGCAGCGCACGCGTCGACGCGCTGCTCACCCTGCGGCAGCAGATCAACGCCGGTCAGGGAGTCCGGGTGTCGATCAACGACCTGCTCGTCAAGGCGATAGCCGCCGCGCACTCGGGCGTTCCCGCGATGAACGTGCAGTGGAACGACACTTCGGTCCGGCACTTCTCGGACGTCGACATCGCCGTGGCCGTCGCCACCGACGGCGGTCTGGTCACCCCGGTGATCCGCGGCGTGCAGTCCCTGTCGATGAGCGGCGTCGCCACGGCGACGAAGGACCTCATCGCCCGTGCGAAGGAGCGCAGCCTCCGGCAGGACGAACTGGAGGGCGGCTCGATCACGATCACGAACCTCGGCATGTACGGCACCGAGGACTTCGCGGCGATCATCAACCCTCCCCAGGCGGCGATCCTGGCCATCGGCGCGGTGCGGCAGGATGCGGTCGTCGAGGACGGCGCGGTCGACGTCGCGTCCGTACTGCGGCTGACCCTGGCCGTCGACCACAGGGCGGTGGACGGCGCCGCCGCGGCCGAGTGGCTGAGGGAGTTCGTGGACGTGCTCGAACACCCGCTCCGGATCCTGCTCTGAACACCGGCGAACGCGAGGCGAAGGAGAACGCACCATGACCGAGAGCACTTTCGACCTCGTGGTCCTCGGCGGTGGGTCGGGCGGTTACGCCGCCGCGCTCCGCGGCGCGGAGCTGGGGTTCAGCGTCGCCCTCGTCGAGGAGGACAAGCTCGGCGGAACGTGCCTGCACAGCGGCTGCATCCCGACCAAGGCCCTGCTGCACGCCGCCGAAGTCGCCGAACTGTCGCGGCACGCCGCGTCGATCGGCGTCCGTGCCTCCTTCGAGGGCATCGACCTGCCCGGAGTGCACGCCTATCGCGACGGCGTCGTGAACCACTTGTACAAGGGGCTGCAGGGACTGGTCGCCGCCCATGACGTGACCTTGGTCCGGGGGCGCGGGCACCTGGTGTCGCCGACGGCCGTGCGGGTCGGTGAGGTCGTCCACTCCGCGGCGCGGGCCGTGGTCCTGGCCACCGGGTCCGTCGCCCGCAGCCTGCCCGGACTCGACTTCGGCGGACAGGTCCTCTCGTCGGCGGAGGCGCTCTCCCTGCCGGAGCTTCCGCGCAGCGCGATCATCCTGGGCGGCGGCGTCATCGGTGTCGAGTTCGCGAGCCTGTGGCGCTCGTTCGGCGTCGACGTCACCATCGTCGAGGCGCTCCCGAGCCTGGTCCCGAACGAGGACCGGTCCTGCGGCAGGGCCCTGGAACGCGCCTTCCGCCGACGCGGGATCACGGTGCGCACCGGCGTCCGGGTCGCCGCCGTCGAGCAGGGCCCGACGGGGGTCTCGGTCGCTCTGGCGGAGGGCGACCCTCTGGAGGCCGACGTCCTGCTGGTCGCCGTCGGGCGGGGGCCCCGCACGGCCGGCATGGGTTTCGAGGAGGCCGGTGTGACGCTCGACCGCGGATTCGTCGAGGTCGACGCCGGCCTGCGCACACGAGTGCCCGGCGTCTACGCCGTCGGGGACGTCGTCGAGGGTCTCCAACTCGCCCATCGCGGCTTCCAGCAGGGAATCTTCGTCGCGGAGGAGATCGCCGGCCTGGCCCCGGCACCGGTTCCCGAAGCGCACATCCCCCGCGTCACCTACTCCGACCCGGAAGTCGCGTCGGTCGGCCTGACGCAGGCGCAGGCCGAGGAGCGGCTCGGTGCCGGCCGGGTGGAGTGCGTCGAGTACAACCTGGCCGGCAACGGCAGGAGCCGGATCATCGGTACGTCCGGCTTCGTGAAGCTGGTTCGTGAGAAGGACGGCCCGGTGGTGGGCGTCCACATGGTCGGCGCGAGGGTGGGCGAACTCATCGCGGAGGCACAGCTCGCGGTCGCCTGGGAAGCCCATCCGGACGATGTCGCCCCACTCGTGCACGCGCACCCGACCCAGAACGAGGCTCTGGGGGAGGCGTTCCTCGCCCTCGCCGGCAAGCCGTTGCACACGCACCGCTGAAGCCCGGGGCCGTCCGCGACCGGGCGGACGCGCCGTCGGGCGGGGCGCCCGGCCCGGCCCGGCGGCGAGCGGCGCCCGGAACACCACGCCCTTCCCGGGCAGACCACCCGAGTCCCGGGACGACGCCTTCCCCCAGGTGGTCCACCATGATCCCTCACGCCTCACCGCCGCCTCCGGACGGCGCGAACGCCGCCCGCGGGGCCGGGAACTGGCTGCGCAGCGGGCGCGGCAGCCGGCTCTCCTCACGTCTGCCGCTGCACCTGGTGGAAGGGTTCCTCGTCGGCGGTGGCGCCGGAGGGCCCGCAGGGGGAGTGGTGCGCTTTCGGATGTCCGACGGCGAGGAGACCGGCCGCTCGCGGCGCTCCGCGTGGCGCCGGACCGAGCCGGCACGCCAACTCGGAGGATCCGGAGGGGAGCTCCGGCTGGTCCGGCCCCGCGACGACACCGGCGTCCGGCGGGCCCTCATCGCGATGCTCACGCTCAACGGCGTCACCGACGTCGCCGCCCTGGTCCGGCTGGATGTCGTCGGAATGTCCCCGCCGGGCGCGGCGCAGGCCCCGGGCCGTACGGCGACCGTCGGCGTCGACGTGCGGTTCTGGGCGAGTCTGTGGAATCTGGCCGTGCCGGAGAGCACGCGCTGCCAGGTGCGCCTGGAGGGCCGGGTCCGCGTGCTGCCCGGCTGGCCGGTGCCGCTCTGAGCGGAGCACCGCGGGCCGCCGTAGTGGAGTCGGTGGCCTTCGGCATAGGGTCGGTAAAGAAAACGAATGTTCGTGTTGACTTGGTCCTGCGGGCAGGAACAGACTGAGGCCTCAGCAGAATGATCATTCGTTGTGGAGGGGTGTGCCCGTGAAGAACCCGATGGTGGGACTCCTGTCATGGCGTCGGGCCGTCGCCATGACGGTGGCGTTGCCACTGGTGATCTCGCTGGCCGTCATGGCGTACGCGTGGCCCGCATCACGGGTCGCGCCGCGTGATCTGCCGGTGGGGATCGTGGGCACGGGCGTGGCCGGCCAGCACGCGGTCGAGGGGCTGGAGCGCAGCAGGCCGGGCGGGTTCGACTTCCACCTCTACCCCGACGAGGTGTCGGCGCGGTCCGCGATCAAGGGCCGGGAGATCTACGGTGCCTTCGTCGTCACCCCCGGCAGCTTCACCGTGCTGCAAGCCACCGCCGCGAGCACGTCGGTCGCGCAGCTGCTCCATACGTCCGGCCGGCAACTCGCCGCCGATGCCGGCACGTCGGCCGCACGCGGCGCCACGACGTCGGCCCGCGGCACGTTCGTCAGCTCCGAGAGCGGCGAGCAGGTCACCAAGGCGCCGGCCGAGATCCGGGTGAGGACGGTCGACGTCGTCCCGATCTCGGCGGACGACCCCCGTGGAGTGGTGTTCAGCTCGGCGCTCCTGCCGCTCACCATGTGCGGCATCCTGATCGCGTCGCTCCTGGCGATGTCGAACTTCCACATGCCGGGGTGGCGCCGGGTCATGGAACTGGTCGCCGCGTGCGCCGCGACCGGCTTCGGCGCCTACCTGGTCGCCCAGGGCGTTCTCGGCGCGCTGCCGCACGAGCATGTGGCCACCTGGTCGGCCCTGTCCCTCACCATGCTCGCCATCAGCGCGACCTGCGCGGGCCTGATCACGCTCATAGGCCCCGCCGGGCTCGGGCTCAGCGCCGTGCTCATGGTCTTCGTGGGAAACCCGTTCTCCGGCAGTACCTCCGCGCCGGAACTCCTGCCCAAGGCGGTGGACGACATCGGACAGTGGCTGCCGCCGGGCGCCGGCGCCAATCTGCTGCGCGGAACGGCCTACTTCGGCGGCAATGGCACAGGAGGCCAGATCGCCGTTCTCGTCCTGTGGAGCGTGCTCGGGCTGGCAGCCGTCGTCCTCGGCCGCCGGACTCCCGCCGTCGCGTACGGCTCGTCCGGGACGGGCGGGACCGCGACCGCCGTCCGGGGGCCGGACCCCGACGGACACCCCGCGTCGCCTTCACCGGCGCCGGCGGGTGGCCGCCCGTACCCGCACGCCCGGCACGCGGCCGACCGCTGAGATCGGTCGCGTCGGACGCCCGCCGGTGTCAGGATGCGGCCGTTTCGGGCCAGAGGGCTCGCAGGGCTCCGGGAACCCCCTCCAGGGCCTTGGATTCGCCCATGGCCAACTGGAGGATGTAGCCGGGCAGGGTGCAGATGAGCGCGGCACCGATGGCCTCGGGGGACGCCTCGCGTGTGAGGGTGCCGCTCTGCTGGTGCTCGCGGATGACCTCGGTGAGAGCCGAGCGCATCTGGGCCAGCAGGTCGTTGAACTGCGCGGCCAGCGAAGGATTCCTCAGGGACTCGGACCAGGCCAGCACGGAGAGGCCGGCGATGTTCTGCTCGGCGGTCTTGGCCTTCACGATGTCGAAGACATCGGCCATCAGGTCCCCGACGGAGCTGCTGGGCCGGTCCTTCGCCACACTGTCGACCATCGCGAGGACGTCGCGCATGCTCTCCTCGACGATCGCCGTGATCATCTCGTTCTTGCTGGCGAAGTGCCGGTAGACCGCGCCCGCCGAGAGGCCCGCCTCAGCGAAGAGGTCCTGCATGGACGTCGAATGGAATCCGTCCCGCAGGAAGCAGCGGCGGGCCGCGTCCAGGATCTGCCTGCGGCGGGCCTCCATGTACTCCGGCGTGACCTTTGGCATGGATCCATCCTCTGCTTAAAAAACGAATCTTCGTGTTAACTTAACATGACGCCGATGGGCGCCGCCGGGCGCACGGGAAGTGCCGTGCCGAGGCCCGTGTGCCGGCGCTTCGGCCCTCCCGCGGGACTCCGCGTGCACCCGGTCGGCCGGTAGCCGGCGCCGCAGCCCGCCCCTTGCGCGCGGCCTCCCTGGCGAATTCTTTTCCCGGCCGCTCTGGACATCCACCGCGTCTGCCGCAACCATGGTTACTCCATACGGTATGCAATCTGCAGTATGGAATCTCGACGTACCACTCCTGACCCGGCGTTGGATGTGAGGTGGCCGTTGTGACGAAGGCTTTGGAGGGTGTTCGTGTTCTGGACATGACGCATGTCCAGTCGGGTCCGTCGGCGACGCAGTTGCTGGCGTGGCTGGGTGCGGACGTGGTGAAGCTGGAGGCGCCCGGGGGTGACATCACCCGGCGTCAGCTGCGGGACGTGCCCGGGGTGGACAGCCTGTACTTCACGATGCTCAACGCGAACAAGCGGAGCATCACGCTGAACACCAAGACCCCGCGCGGACGGGAGATCCTGACCGACCTGATCGCCCGCAGCGACGTGATGGTGGAGAACTTCGGTCCCGGCGCGATCGACCGGATGGGCTTCACCTGGGAGCGGATCCAGGAGATCAACCCGCGGATCGTGTACGCCTCCATCAAGGGCTTCGGGGACGGCCCCTACACCGCGTTCAAGGCGTACGAGGTCGTCGCGCAGGCGATGGGCGGCTCGATGGCCACCACCGGCTTCGAGGGCGGCCCGCCGATGGCCACCGGCGCGCAGATCGGCGACTCCGGCACCGGAGTCCACGCGGTGGCCGGGATCCTGGCCGCTCTCTACCAGCGCACCCACACCGGACGCGGACAACGCGTCCAGGTCGCCATGCAGCACGCCGTCCTCAACCTGTGCCGCGTCAAACTCCGCGACCAGCAACGCCTGGCCCACGGACCGCTCGCCGAGTACCCCAACGAGGACTTCACCGACGAAGTCCCCCGCTCCGGCAACGCCTCCGGCGGCGGACAACCCGGCTGGGCGGTCAAATGCGCCCCCGGCGGCCCCAACGACTACGTCTACGTCATCGTGCAGCCCATCGGCTGGCAACCACTGGCCCAACTCATCGGCCACCCCGAACTCGCCGACGACCCCGAATGGGCCACCCCCGAAGCCAGGCTGCCCAAACTCGCCAAGATGTTCCAGCTCATCGAGGAATGGACCACCACCCTGCCCAAATGGCAGGTCCTCGAAGAACTCAACCGGCACAACATCCCATGCGGGCCGATCCTGTCCACCAAGGAAATCATCGACGACGAAAGCCTCAAGGCCAACGAGATCGTCGTCGACGTCGACCACCCCGAACGCGGCACCTACACCACCGTCGGAAACCCCCTCAAACTCTCCGACTCACCCACCACCATCCACCGCTCACCCCTCCTCGGCGAACACAACCACGACATCTACACCACCGAACTCGGCATCCACGAGGACGAGTTGCCGGGGCTCGAGGCACAAGGAGTGATCTGACCATGACCGCGGACCACACACGCCGTCCCACCGCCGGCGACACCACCCGGCGGTGCGAGCCTCCGCCGTACCGACGGCGCCCGGAGCACGGCATGTCGGCGCGGCGGACCCCGCCGCCGTACCGGGGGCGCTGCGCCCTGCGGTCCGGCCTGCGCTGATTCACGGCGTCTATCGACCGCCGGGAGGAAGCCGGAGCGGCGGCAGCCGCCGTGGTCCACCCCAGAACCGGCCCCTCACGTGCATGATCGGAACACGTGGGGGGCCGCACCAGAAAAGGAGCGCACGGGAGTCATGTCGACGTCAACGTACGGTTCCGCACAGCCCGCCGGCAGCGTCCCGGGCCGGGAGACGGTTATCGACCGCCTCGTGGAGTCCAACCGCAAGTACGCCGCGGGGTTCGACGACCCCGGCATGGGCGCCCGGCCCGTGCTCCAGGTGGCCGTGGTGGCCTGCATGGACGCCCGGATCGACCTGCACGCCGCCCTCGGCCTGGAGCTGGGCGACTGCCACACCATCCGCAACGCCGGCGGCGTGGTCACCGACGACACCATCCGGTCGCTGACCATCAGCCAGCGGGCACTGAAGACCCGCAGCGTGATACTGATCCACCACACCGGCTGCGGCCTGCAGACCCTCACCGAGGACTTCCGGCACGAGCTGGAGATGGAGGTCGGCCAGCGCCCCGCGTGGGCGGTGGAGGCGTTCCAGGACGTCGACCAGGACGTCCGACAGTCGATGCAGCGGGTGCGCACCTCCCCGTTCCTGCCCCACACCGACGACGTCCGGGGATTTGTCTTCGACGTCACCACGGGGCTGCTGCGGGAGATCGACCCGCAGCCCTGAGCCCCCCGGGGCGCGACGCCCCGTCCAGTACCTGCGCGCGGACCGGCGGACGGCAACCTGCCGGGAGACGCGGGACGGCTGCTCCCGGCGGCTGGTCCGCGCGCACGCCGGCGGGGCGGCCGGCCCGCACGCACCCGCGTGCCCGGCCGCCCTGTCCGTCGGCGTGCCCACATCCGCTGCCTGACGGCAGATCAGCAACCGTTCCCGAGGGGGTCACCTCGTGTCGTACCGCAACGCCTTCTCCCGTGTCCTGAGCGACGTCATCGCGCCCCGTGCCGAGCGGACCGGCAGGGAGGGGAGCTTCCCGCGCGGCGCGGTGACCGCCCTGGGCGAGGCGGGTCTGCTCGGGCTGACCGTCTCCGCCGACCTGGGCGGCGGTGGCCGGGGTCCGGCCGAGGCCGCCGAGGTCGTCGCGCGGATCGCGGCGAGCTGCCCGGTGACCGCGGCCGTGCTCCAGTCCCACTACGCGGCGGTCGCCGTGATCGAGGCGTGCGGAAGTGCCTGGGTGCGCGGCGAGACAGCCGCCGGACGCCACCTGAGCAGTCTCGCCCTGGCGGACGGTGCGTACGGCGCCGGGGGTGCGACCGCCACCCGCTCGGGTGAGGTGGTCGCCCTGAGCGCCCGCAAGCGCGAGGTGGTCTCGGCGGGGGAGGCCGACAGCTACGTCTGGTCGTCCTCGCCGCTCGCCGCCGCGGACGGGCTGACCCTGTGGCTGGTGCCCGCGCACGCGCCCGACCTGTTCGTCCCGGCCCGGCCGGACGGTGCGGGGCCGCACGGCAGCGCCACCTCGACGGTGCTCGCCGACCCGGTCCTCGTCCCCGCCGACGCGATGCTCGGCGAGGACGGCGCGGGGCACGACGTCGTGCTGTGCACGGTGCTGCCGTGGCTGCTCGAACTGCGGGACGCCCTGGGCGACGCGGCCGTCCACCCGTCGGTGGCGGCCGCGGAATCGGCCCCCTCGGCGCTCGGCGGGGCGGCTCAGCTCAGTGCCGTCGCCCCGGCCGCGACCGCCTTGCGGTAGTCGCCGGTGCGTTCGGTGTGCTTGCGCATGATCTCGCCGGCGCGTTCGGCGTCGCCCTTGGCGATGGCCTTGATGAGCTGGGCGTGCTCGTTCCAGGCGTCCTTGCCGCGGGGCTTGGCGATGGGGGTGTAGTACCACCGCACCTTCCGGCTCACCTGCGAGATCAGTTCGGCCAGCACGGCGTTGGCGGCGATGGACGTGATGAAGGAGTGCAGCGCCGTGTTGGCCGTGACCAGGCGCTCCACGTCGCCCGCGGCGAGCGCCCCGACCCCTTCCTGCTGCAGCTTCCAGAGGTGTTCGACGTCCTCGGGCTTGGCGTTCCCGGCGGCGAGCCGGGCCGAGTAGGTCTCCAGCACCGAGCGGACGCCGAGCAGTTGGGCGGCCTCCTCCTCGGTGGGGGAGTGCACGAAGGCGCCCTGGGCGGGGCGCAGGTCGACCCAGCCGTCGGTCTGCAGGCGCTGCAGGGCCTCGCGCACCGGCTGGCGGGAGACCCCGAGATGCTCGGCGAGTTCGGCCTCGACCAGGTGCTGGCCGGGTGTCAGGGACCCGCTGATGATCAGTTCGATGAGGGCGTCGTACACGGCCTGGCGCAGTGGTGCGGGGCGGGCGACCCGGTGGGTCGCCGCGGCCGTCAGGGCCTCGCGCATGGTTCCCCCGTTCTGCCACCGAGCCTGTGGGCCGACGGCTCTGGACTGGTTTCCGCCGTGAGGGTCGCCGGCGGCGGGAAGAGTCAGTATACAGGTTTTGGTATGCAACATGCCTTCTGTCGCGGCAAGGCGCGCCCCGGTGCCGGGACTTGGGAAAAGTCCTGGCGGCAGGATTCTGTATGCAGAAGTTTGTATGCGGTATCGTCGCGGTGTACTGCCGGCCCCGTCGGGAAGGCGAAGCGGCTCTGTGACGATCCCGCGCCGGAACTCCCTGACCTGGCGAAGGCGGAGTGGTCAATGACGATCGGCGGGAGTGACATGACGGTCGAAGACGCGGTCCGGACGGTTGTGGCCGGCCATCGGGATCAGCGCGGTGCGCTGCTGCCGGTACTGCACGCCCTGCAGGCCGAGCTGGGGTGCGTACCGAAAGAGGCGATACCGGTGCTCGCCGACGAGTTCAACCTCTCCAGGGCCGACGTCCACGGAGTGGTGACCTTCTACCACGACTTCCGCCGCGAGCCGGCGGGACGGACCACGGTGCGCATCTGCCGCGCCGAGGCGTGCCAGGCCCTCGGGTCCGACGCGCTGGTGGGCTACGCGCGGGAGGCGGGACTGGCGGTGGGGGAGACGACCCCCGACGGCTCGGTCACCGTCGAGCAGGTCTTCTGCCTCGGCAACTGCGCCCTGGGGCCCGCGGTCGAGGTCGACGGCCGGTTGTACGGACGAGTGGACACGGCCCGGTTGGGCTCCATCCTCAAGGGGACGGTGGCATGACGAAGGACTCTTCCGACTCCGCGGTGACGGTCTACGTCCCGCGTGACTCGGCGGCCAGATCGGTCGGCGCGGACGAGGTGGCGGACGCGCTGCGGCACGCCGCGGCGGAGCGGGAGGCGCCCGTCGAGGTGGTGCGCAACGGCTCCCGCGGCATGCTGTGGCTGGAGCCGCTGGTCGAGGTGGTCACCCCGGCCGGCCGCGTCGGGTACGGGCCGGTGGCCCCCTCGGACGTCGAGGGGCTGCTGGCCGCGGGCATGCTCGAGGGCGCCGACCACCCGCTGCGCCTCGGCGTCGTCGACGAACTGCCGTGGCTGGCCCGCCAGACCCGGGTCACCTTCTCCCGGATCGGGGTCACCGATCCCCTCTCGCCGGAGGACTACGTGCGCCACGGCGGTCTGGCCGGACTGCGCACGGCCCTCGGCATGGCCCCCGCCGACGTCGTCACCGAGGTCACCGACTCCGGTCTGCGGGGCCGCGGCGGCGCCGGCTTCCCGGCGGGCATCAAGTGGAAGACCGTCCTGGACTGCGCCGACGAACTCAAGTTCGTGTGCTGCAACGCCGACGAGGGCGACAGCGGTACCTTCGCCGACCGCATGGTCATGGAGGGTGACCCCTTCATGCTCATCGAGGGCATGACGATCGCCGCGCACTCCGTCGGCGCGCGCGAGGGCTACATCTACATCCGCTCCGAGTACCCCGACGCGGTGGCCACGATGCGCGCCGCGATCGGCATCGCGCGCGAGCAGGGGTGGCTCGGCAAGGGCATCCTCGGCTCCCCGCTCGACTTCGAACTGCACGTACGCGTCGGCGCCGGAGCGTACATCTGCGGCGAGGAGACCTCCATGCTGGAGAGCCTGGAGGGCAAGCGCGGCACCGTCCGCGCCAAGCCGCCGATCCCCGCGATCGAGGGCCTGTTCGGCAAGCCGACGGTCGTCAACAACGTCCTCACGCTCGCCACGGTGCCGGTGATCCTCGCCGAGGGGGCGAAGGCGTACCAGGAACTCGGCGTGGAGCGCTCGCGCGGCACCCAGGTGTTCCAGCTCGGCGGCAACATCGCGCGCGGCGGGATCGTGGAGACCGCCTTCGGCGTCACGCTGCGCGAACTGGTCGAGGAGTACGGCGGCGGCACCTTCTCCGGGCGGCCGGTCCGCACGGTGCAGGTCGGCGGACCGCTGGGCGCCTACCTGCCGACGTCGATGTTCGACCTGCCGATGGACTACGAGGCGTTCGCCGAGGCGGGCGCCATGCTCGGCCACGGCGGGGTCGTCGTGTTCGACGAGTCCGTCGACATGGCCGCCCAGGCCCGGTTCGCGATGGAGTTCTGCGCCGAGGAGTCCTGCGGCAAGTGCACGCCCTGCCGGGTGGGCTCGGTCCGCGGCGTCGAGGTGATCGACAAGATCGTGGCGGGTCAGCAGCGGGACGAGAACCTGGCCCTGCTCGAGGACCTGTGCGAGTTGATGACCGACGGCTCCTTGTGCGCGATGGGCGGGCTCACGCCGATGCCCGTGCGCAGCGCCATCGCGCACTTCCCCGACGACTTCCTCGCCCGCGACCCCGGCCGGGCGATCCCACGCACGCACGCCCATGGAGGCAGGACGGAGGGCACGGCATGACACTCCTCAAGGAACCCGACTTCGGTACACCGGAGCGGCCCGGAGCGGCGACGGTCTCGGTGGAAGTGGACGGGATGCCGGTGACGGTGCCCGAGGGCACATCGGTGATGCGCGCCGCCGCGCTCGCCGGCATCGACATCCCCAAGCTCTGCGCCACCGACAGCCTGGAGCCGTTCGGCTCCTGCCGGCTGTGCGTGGTGGAGATCGACGGCCGCCGGGGCACCCCGGCGTCCTGCACCACGCCGGTGGCGGCCGGGATGAGCGTGCGGACCCAGACCCCGAAGGTGGAGAAGCTCCGCCAGGGCGTCATGGAGCTGTACATATCCGACCACCCGCTGGACTGCCTCACCTGCCCCGCCAACGGCGACTGCGAGCTGCAGGACATGGCCGGCGTGGTCGGGCTGCGGCAGGTCCGCTACGGCTACGAGGGTGAGAACCACCTCGACGCCGAGAAGGACACCTCCAACCCGTACTTCGACTTCGACGCCTCCAAGTGCATCGCCTGCTCCCGCTGCGTACGGGCCTGCGGCGAGGTGCAGGGCACCTTCGCCCTGACCATCGAGGGCCGCGGCTTTGACTCCAAGGTGTCGGCCGGCGCCGGCGAGACCTTCATGGAGTCCGAGTGCGTCTCCTGCGGCGCCTGCGTGCAGGCCTGCCCGACGTCCACGCTCCAGGAGAAGTCGGTGGTCGAGCTCGGCATGCCGACCCGCTCGGTGATCACGACCTGCGCGTACTGCGGGGTCGGCTGCTCGTTCAAGGCGGAGCTGCGCGGCGACGAGCTGGTGCGGATGGTTCCCCACAAGGACGGCGGCGCCAACGAGGGGCACTCCTGCGTCAAGGGACGCTTCGCCTTCGGCTACGCCAGCCACCCCGACCGGATGCTCAAGCCCATGGTCCGGGAGAAGATCACCGACCCGTGGCGCGAGGTCGAGTGGGACGAGGCGATCGGCACGGTCGCCCGCCGGATGCTCGAACTCCAGGCGCAGTACGGATCGGGCGCGATCGGCGCCATCACCTCCTCGCGGTGCACGAACGAAGAGGTGTACGTCGTCCAGAAGATGGTGCGCGCCGCCTTCGGCAACAACAACGTCGACACCTGCGCCCGGGTCTGCCACTCCCCGACGGGGTACGGGCTCAAGCAGACGTTCGGCGAGTCGGCCGGCACCCAGGACTTCCGGTCCGTGGCCGAGGCCGACGTCATCATGGTGATCGGCGCCAACCCCACGGACGGGCACCCGGTGTTCGCCTCGCGGATGAAGCGCCGGCTGCGCGAGGGCGCCAAGCTCATCGTCGTCGACCCGCGCCGCATCGACCTGGTGCGCTCCCCGCACGTCCAGGCCGAGCACCACCTCCAGCTCCGGCCCAGCACCAACGTGGCCGTCGTGAACGCCATGGCGCACGTGGTGGTCACCGAGGGGCTGGTCGACCGGGCCTTCGTGGACGAGCGGTGCGAGGACTTCGACGGGTGGGAGGAGTTCATCGCCCGTCCGGAGAACAGCCCGGAGGCCACGGAGGAGCTCACCGGCGTGCCGGCCGAGGAGCTGCGCGCGGCGGCACGGCTGTACGCGCAGGCCCCCAACGGCGCGATCTACTACGGGCTGGGCGTCACCGAGCACAGCCAGGGCTCCACCATGGTGATGGGCATGGCCAACCTCGCGATGGCCTGCGGCAACATCGGCCGCGACGGCGTCGGCGTCAACCCTCTGCGCGGCCAGAACAACGTGCAGGGCTCGTGCGACATGGGCTCGTTCCCGCACGAGCTGCCCGGCTACCGGCACGTCTCGGACGACGCGGTGCGCACCGTCTTCGAGAACCTCTGGGGCGGCACGATCCTCGCCGAGCCCGGGCTGCGCATCCCGAACATGTTCGACGCGGCCATCGACGGGACCTTCCGCGGCCTGTTCGTGCACGGTGAGGACATCGCCCAGTCCGACCCGAACCTCAAGCACGTCACCGCCGCGCTGGAGGCCATGGAACTGGTCGTCGTGCAGGACCTGTTCCTGAACGAGACGGCGAAGTTCGCGCACGTCTTCCTGCCGGGCGCGTCCTTCCTGGAGAAGGACGGCACCTTCACCAACGCCGAGCGCCGCATCAACCGGGTGCGCGCGGTGATGAAGCCGAAGACGGGCAAGCACGAGTGGCAGATCGTCTCCGAGATCGCCACCGCCATGGGCCACCCCATGGCGTACGGGCACCCGAGCGAGATCATGGACGAGATCGCCCAGGTCACGCCGACCTTCACCGGTGTCTCCTTCCAGCTGCTGGACAAGCTGGGCAGCGTCCAGTGGCCGTGCAACGAGGAGGCCCCCGAGGGCACGCCGATCATGCACGTGGACGAGTTCGTGCGGGGCAAGGGCAGGTTCGTGGTCACCACCTTCGTGCCGACCGCCGAGCGCAGCACCAGGCGCTTCCCGCTGATCCTGACCACCGGCCGGATCCTCAGCCAGTACAACGTCGGGGCGCAGACCCGCCGCACCGGCAACGTCGCCTGGCACCCGGAGGACGTGCTGGAGCTGCATCCCCACGACGCCGAGGTCCGCGGCATCGTGGACGGCGACATGGTGACCCTGGCGAGCCGGGTGGGGGAGACGAGGCTGAAGGCCGAGATCTCCGACCGCATGCCGCCCGGGGTCGTCTACACCACCTTCCACCACCCGGTGACCGGGGCCAACGTGGTGACCACCGAGAACTCCGACTGGGCGACCAACTGCCCGGAGTACAAGGTGACCGCCGTCCAGGTGGGGCTCGCCCGCCCGCGCCGGGACGACGGCGCGGAACAGGACCGGGGCCGGGAGCGGGACGAGCTGCTGACGGTGGTGGACTGAGATGGCCGGCGCCGTGCCGGCGGAGCGCCGGATGGCCAACGACATCGCGGCCAACCTCGTCCACCTGCCGGGCGACAGCGCGGCCGAGGCCGTCGCGGGGCACATCGGCAGGTTCTGGGACCCGCGGATGCGCACCCGGCTGTTCGATTTCGTCGACGCCGGAGCGGACGGCCTGGACCCCCTGGTGGTCGAGGCGGTGAAGTTGCTGCGCTGACGACGCGGAGATCCCGGCCGGCCCCGGCCGGCCGGGGTCCGGAACGCCGCGGGGGCACGGGAAGGCGTCCGCGGCGGGGACGGGGGCGTGCCGGGCCCTCGGCAGCTACACGGACGGGTGAGCGCTGCCCCGTGGACGCGGGGTGACCGGGGGGCCCGCCCCTGCCCCGCTCGCGTCCCCGGTCGGTCCCTCCCCGCCTCGTCACCGTCCCGTCGGCCCCGTCCGTCGTGCCGGGTCGATATGTGTTAGGGTGAAGTAGTTGCAGTTGTGGTACCCATAGGAATTATGTGCGCCTGACGGATTCTTCTCCCGCAGGCGCATTATTTGTTCTCCGGCATCTCCGGGTGGGCCCTCTGCCTAAAGAAGGAGAACGTCATGGCACAGGGAACCGTCAAGTGGTTCAACGCCGAAAAGGGTTTCGGCTTCATCGAGCAGGACGGCGGCGGCCCCGACGTCTTCGCCCACTACTCGAACATCGCCACCCAGGGCTTTCGTGAGCTCCAGGAGGGCCAGCGGGTGAGCTTCGACGTCACGCAGGGCCAGAAGGGCCCGCAGGCGGAGAACATCGTTCCCGCCTGATAGCCGGACGCGTACCCGCTCACCGGGGTCCGCACCGTCATGGTGCGGACCCCGGTTTGCGCTGTTCTCAGGAAGGCAAATCACCGCATGTCCCGCAGGCCCCAGAAATCGAATCGGCGCGCGTCGTCGTCCGCACCGTCCGCACCGTCGCCGAGAGAATTCCGGCTGCCGGAGAGCACGACGCCCGCACTCCCCGCCGTCGAGGACTTCGCGGCTCTCGACATGCCCGCGGGACTGCTGAAGACCCTCACCGCGCAGGGCGTGACCACCCCCTTCCCCATCCAGGGCGCCACACTGCCCAACTCGATCGCCGGCCGTGACCTGCTGGGGCGGGGCCGCACCGGCTCCGGCAAGACCCTCGCCTTCGGCCTGGCACTGCTGGCCCGCACGGCCGGACTGCGCGCGGAGCCCAAGGCCCCCCTCGCCCTCGTGCTCGTGCCCACCCGTGAACTTGCCCAGCAGGTGACGGACGCGCTGACCCCGTACGCGACGGCGGTGAACCTGCGGATGGCCACCGTGGTCGGCGGGCTGTCCATGACCAAGCAGGCCGCCACGCTGCGGCGTGGCGTCGAGGTGCTGGTGGCCACCCCCGGCAGGCTCAACGACCTGGTCGAACACGGCGACTGCGTGCTCGGCAGCGTCGGCATCACGGTGCTGGACGAGGCCGACCAGATGACCGACATGGGCTTCCTGCCGCAGATCACCAGGCTGATCGAGCGCGTGCGGCCCGACGGGCAGCGGATGCTCTTCTCGGCCACCCTGGACGGCAACATCGACCGCTTGGTGCAGCGGTTCCTGACCGACCCCGTGGTGCACTCCGTGGACCCCTCCGCGGGAGCGGTGACCACCATGGAGCACCACGTGTTCCACGTCTTGGACGAGACCGACAAGAAGGCCGTCACCACGCGCATCGCGGCACGTGACGGCCGGGTCATCCTCTTCCTCGACACCAAGCGGTCCGCCGACCGGCTCGCCAAGCGGCTGCTGGCCGTCGGCGTCCCCGCGGCGGCACTGCACGGCGGCCGTTCCCAGCCGCAGCGCAACCGCACGCTGGAGCAGTTCAAGAACGGGCAGGTGACGGCGCTGGTCGCCACGAACGTCGCGGCCCGCGGCATACACATCGACGACCTCGACCTCGTCGTGAACGTCGACCCGCCCACCGACCACAAGGACTACCTCCACCGCGGCGGCCGCACGGCCCGCGCCGGCGGCTCCGGCAGGGTGGTCACGCTGGTCCTGCCCGACCAGAAGCGGGACATGACCCGGCTGATGTCGGACGCGGGGATCCGTCCCCGGACGGCCCGCATCACGTCGAGCGCCGTGGAGCTGACCACCGTCACGGGCGCCCGTGAGCCGTCCGGCGTCGCCATCACCATCGAGGTGCCCCAGCCGGCGCCCGCGCCGAGGGCGTCCCGCGAGAGGAACGGCGCCGAGAACGGCGGGCGGCCCGCTCGCCGGCGCCGCGGCGGCGGCGCGGCAGGTGCGGCGTCGGGTGCGGCCGCCGGGACCGGCGGCCGGGGCTCGGACCGCCGGGCCGCGGCCGGAACGGCGGCGGCCGGTGGCGGCCGCCGCGCGGGTTCGCGCGGGACGGCGAGTGCCGCAGGGGCTTCGGGCGGCCGGGGATCCGACCGCCGCGCCGCGCCGGGCGCGGCCGCCGGCACCGGTTCCGGTGCGGGTACCCGCGGCGCCGGACGGCGGGCACCGGCCGGCGGCGAGGGTCGCCGGGGCGCCCGGCGCAACCCCGCGGGCTGACCGGACGAGGGACGACGAGGGACGGGTGCGGGGCGCTTACGGCGCCCGGCACCCGTCCGCCTAACCTGGACGGCATGTCAGCGATCCGTCTCCTCGTCCTGGGCGCGGTCCGCCAGCACGGGCGGGCCCACGGCTACCAGGTGCGCAACGACCTGGAGTACTGGGGCGCGCACGAGTGGTCCAACGCCAAGCCCGGATCCATCTACCACGCCCTGAAGCAGATGGCGAAGCAGGGACTGCTGCACGCCCACGAGATCGCCCCCTCGACGGCCGGCGGCCCGCCCCGCACCGAGTACGAGATCACGGACACGGGGACCGAGGAGTTCCTGCGCCTGCTGCACGAGTCGCTGGTCGCGTACGACCAGAAGGTGGACCTCCAGTCCGCGGCCATCGGCTTCATCGTCGACCTGCGCCGGGACGAGGCGCTGGATCTGCTGCGGGAGCGGATCCGCGGGATCGAGAAGTGGCGGGCCGCCGTCACCGAGCACTACATCCCCGAGGACGGCCCAGGTCAGCTGGGCCACATCGGCGAGATCATGAACCTCTGGGTGCACACGGCCGACTCCGACGCGGCGTGGACCCGTGGGCTCATCGAGCGGATCGAGGGCGGCGCGTACACCTTCGCCGGGGAGGGCGAGCCCTTCGTGGGCGTGCTCGCGCAGGGCGAGGAGAACCCGTACGCGACGGGGGAGCCGCATCCCGGGGACGAGCATTAATCAAATTTGACGAATGGATTGCGCGACCACTACTTTGCGCCAGTAATCAAGTTTGACTACTTGATCAGCGGAGGAGTGGCCAGTGACCGGCACAGCGATCACCGTCGAAGGGGCACACAAGAAGTACCGCGGCAAACCGGCGCTGGACGGGCTCGACCTGGAGGTCGCGCGCGGCACCGTGCACGGGGTGCTCGGCCCGAACGGCGCGGGCAAGACGACCCTGGTCCGGATTCTGTCCACCCTGCTCCGGCCGGACCGCGGCCGTGTCGAGGTGGCCGGGCACGACGTGGTGACCGAGGCCGCGGCGGTACGGTTCCGCATCGGCCTGCTCGGGCAGCACGCGGCCCTCGACGAGCAGCTCGGCGGCCGCCAGAACCTGGAGATGTTCGCCCGCCTCCACCACCTCGGCGCCCGCCGGGCGCGCGAGCGCGCCGACGAGCTCCTGCTGCGCTTCGGCCTCGCGGACACCGGGCGCAAGGCGGTCGGGCAGTACAGCGGCGGCATGCGGCGCCGCCTCGACCTCGCCGCGTCCCTCGTCACGGATCCCGAGGTGCTGTTCCTCGACGAGCCGACGACCGGCCTCGACCCCCGCGGCCGCGCCGAGGTGTGGGCCTCCGTCCGCTCCCTGGCCGACGGGGGTACGACGGTCCTGCTCACCACCCAGTACCTGGAGGAGGCCGACCAGCTCGCCGACCGCATCTCGGTCGTCGACCAGGGCCGGCTGATCGCCGACGGCACGGCGGACGAACTCAAGGCCCGCACGGGCGGCGACCGCATCGACGTGGTGCTGCGCGACGCCGGCCGACTGGCCGCGGCCAGGGCCCTGCTGCCCGTGTCCGGGGGCGAGGTGTCGGTGGACGCCGACCGGCGGCTGGTCAGCGTCCCGGTCACCGACCGCATGGCGGCGCTCACCGGGGTCGTCCGCGCCCTGGAGTCGGCCGGCATCGAGGCGGAGGACATCGCCCTGCGCCGCCCGACCCTCGACGAGGTGTTCCTGCACCTCACCGCGGACGACCACCGTATGAAGGAGACCGCGTGAGCGCCACGTACACCGCCCGGGGCCCGGCCCGGCCCGCGCGGGGATCGTACGTCCTCGCCGACTGCTGGACCATGACCCGGCGCGAACTCGCCCACTGGGCCCGGCAGCCGGTCCAGGTGCTGGTCGGCCTCGTCTTCCCGGTGATGCTGCTGCTGATGTTCGGCTACCTCGTCGGCGGCGGTCGTGAGGTGACGGGCGACTACCTCGGCTACCTCGTGCCCGGCATGCTCGCCCTCACCATGGCCTTCGGCCTGGAGGGCACGATGCTCGCCGTCACCCAGGACCTCAACAAGGGCGTGATCGACCGCTTCCGCTCGATGCCGATGACCAACGGGGCCGTTCTCGTGGGCCGTTCGGCCGCCGACATGCTCCAGTCGGCCGCCGGCCTGGCCGTCCTGATCGGCGTGGGCCACGCGCTCGGCTGGCGCACCCACGGCGGGCCCGCCGCCTTCCTCGGCGCCGTCGGCCTCCTGCTGCTGTTCCGCTTCGCGATGCTGTGGATCGGCATCCACCTGGCGCTGGTGGCGGGGAAGCCGGAACTGGTGCAGGCCGTGCAGATCCTGGTCTGGCCGGTCGGCTTCCTCTCCAACGCCTTCGCCGCCCCCGAGGCCATGCCCGGCTGGCTGGGCACGGCGGTCCAGTGGAACCCGATGTCCCAGACGGCGACGGCGGTACGCGACCTGTTCGGCGGCCCCGGTGGCGAACCCGGCCACGTCTGGGCGGCCGTGGCCTGGCCGTTGGCCCTGCTGGCGGTCTTCCTGCCGCTGGCGGTACGGAGGTTCGGGCGTCTGAGCGCGTAGCGGTGGCGGTCCCGGGGCGGCAGGCCCGCCCCGGGACCGCCCAGCACCGGTTTTTACGCGCTCGTGGCCTTCCTTGCCGGCCCTTTACCCGCGCCTCGCGCGTCCGGCGGTGCGGAGGCATCAGGTGCCGCAGGCAACCATTCGGCGGGCAGCCGGACTTACCTCTGCGACCAGGGGCAACGCGCCCCGGAGCGGCCGGAGTCGGCCGTCCGGGCGGGTGCGGAGCGGGCTCCACCGGTTGGTAATGCACTGGTCAATCTTCCCGTCATCCCCTGGACACCCCGATTCGACGGTCCATACCGTATGCAATCTCCAGTATGGAGAATCGCGCTGACCAGCTGAATGTTCGTTCCGACACCCCCTGAGCACGGCCGTTTTGGCGTGCCCGGGGTCGTACCACGTCGTACCACCGTGTCACCCGACTGCGCGCTGTCACGATCCGGGTCTGCCGCCCCGGACCGACCTCAGCTGCCCGGACGGCGTACCACCGGGCCCGGCCATGCCGGGCCGAGCCGCAGGGATGGTCCGCTCCACCCCTCCGCATGAAGAGAAGGGCCCAGGGGGCGCACGCCAGGTTCTTTTCACGCAAGGGAAGGCACCGATGTCAGTAACACCGCACGTGGTTCCCGGGCAGTACCGGGAGGTCAGCGACGCGAACGGCCGCGTCTACCGGGTCGGGGAGACCGACCGCTCCCTCCTGGGGAGGCCCCGGGCCTGGATGGTCTGGCTCCCCTGGATCGCGATGATGGGCGTCAGCGTCTACGAGTACGGCTACAGCTCCGCGGAGGCGGTGCTCGAGCACGCCCACGGATGGACCCTGACCGAGACGTTCTGGATCGCCAGCATCTGGGCGGTCTTCCAGGCGGGCGTAGCGTTCCCCGCGGGACGGCTGCGGGAGACCGGGGTCCTGCCGGCCAGGACGGCGATGCTCGCGGGAGCGGTCTTCTCCGGACTGGGCTTCCTGGCGCTCTCGCACCTGAGCAACCCCTACGTGGTGATCGCCGGTTACTCGGTGCTGGGCGGCACGGGCGCCGGCCTGGTGTACGCGACCTGCATCAACATGGTCGGCAAGTGGTACCCCGACAACAAGGGCGCCCGCACCGGGTTCGTGAACGGCGGCTTCGCGTACGGAACCCTGCCGCTCATCTTCGTCTTCAACTACTGGTTCCACCCGTCCAACTACAAGATGGTCCTCGACCTGATCGCGCTGGGCATGGTGCTGGTCGTCGCCTTCTGCGGCATGTTCTTCCGCGACCCGCCGAAGAGCTGGTGGCCGCACGACGTCGACCCGCTGAACCGGGGCGTGAGCGAGGACGCGCGGCGGGTGGCCAAGCGACTGGCCAAGAACCCTCCGGCCAAGGGCCAGTTCACCCCGATGGAGGCGATCAGGACCGGGCAGCTCCCGCTGATGTGGTTCGCCCTGGTCTGCATCGGCGGCGTGTCGCTCTTCGGCATCAACTTCCAGGTCCCGTTCGCCAAGAGCCTGGGCTTCGGCCCGCTGGTCGCGGCCTCCTCGGCGGGTGTGCTCGCCGTGGTCAACGGCGTCGGCCGGGCCATCGTGGGCTGGCTGTCGGACTACCTGGGCCGGCGTCAGACGCTGGGGCTGGTCCTGGTGGTGGCGGGGCTGGCGCAGTTCGGAGTGCTGTGGTCGGGCCAGGCGCACAACGAACCCCTGTTCCTGTTCTTCGCGTTCCTCAACGGTTTCGGCGGCGGGGCGTTCTACCCGCTGTTCGCTTCGCTCACGCCGGACTACTTCGGTGAGAACAACAACGCGCAGAACTACGGGCTGGTCTACAGCGCCAAGCTGGTCGGCGGTGTCGGCGGCGGCGGTGTGGCGGCCGGGGTGGTCGCCGCCTGGGGCTACGCAGGGGCGTACTACCTGGCCGGCGGCATCGCCTTCCTCTCCGCGCTGATCACGGTGTTCCTGCGGCAGCCCGGCGCCCCGCGCCGGAGCGGCGACGGGAGCCCGGTGGTCGAGGTAGGCAGCCGTACCCCCTCTCCTGCCGAGGCGACCACCTGACGGTCGCGGTACCGGGGCTCCGTGAGGAGCCCCCCACAGATCGTGCGCGGGCGATGTCGCCCGGCCCGGGGCGGCGGCAGTCCCGGACCGGGTGCCCGCGTCACGGAGGCGGGGCCGGCCGGTGGGGCGCGCCCCCTGGTCCGTCCGGCCCCGCCCGTCCCCCCTCTGCTGTTTCCTCCTGTTGATCCCGTTCCTCCCCTCCCCCGAAGACGGTCCGGGTGCCCGCCCCAGGCACCCGGACCGTCGCCCGTTCCCGGCGGCGGGCCTCAGGCCCGCCCGGCGTCGACGGCGGCGGCGATCTGCCGGCAGTAGAAGTCGGTGGTGTTGCGGGTGTGGCGGCGCATCAGTTCCTCGGAACGCTCCGCGTCGCCCCGTGCGATGGCCTCGATGATCGTGGCGTGCTCGTTCCACGCGTCCCGGCCGCGGGGCCGGGCGATGGGCATGTAGTACCAGCGCACCCGCCGGTCGACCTGGAGGATCAGCTCGGCGAGGACCTGGTTGCCGGACAGTTCGGTGATGAAGCCGTGCAGCGCGGCGTTGGCCTCGACGATGCCGCGGGCGTCGTCCGCCGCGAGGGCGGTGATGCCCGCGTCCTGCAGTTCCCAGAGCCGGGCCACGTCCACGTCCGTGGCGTGCAGCGCGGCGCCGTGTGCGGAGTGGGTCTCCAGCACGGCCCGTACGCTGAGCAGTTGGGTGGCCTCCTCCTGTGTGGGGGAGTGGACGAAGGCACCTTGCGCGGGGCGCAGGTCGACCCAGCCGTCGGTCTGCAGACGCTGCAGGGCCTCGCGCACCGGCTGGCGGCTGACGCCCAGGTGGTCGGCGAGTTCGGCCTCGACCAGGTGCTGTCCCGGTCTGAGGGTGCCGTTGATGATCAGTTCGATCAGGGCCTCGTAGACGGCCTGGCGCAATGGTGCCGGCCGGGTGACCCGGACGGCGGCGGCCGCGGTACGTGTCTCGCGCATGAGCCCCCCTGTCGGCTGAGTTCTTTGCACAGTGCCAAGAATACAGATTTCGGTATGCAATGCAGTCGCAGGGTTGGACAAGGCTTTGCAGGAAATTGGCCGTCCGCGTGCGGATGCGCGCGGGGCGCGGGCGGCGATGACACAGCGGACGGGGCGGGGGAAGCGGCGCTTCCCCCGCCCCACCGCCGTGGGTGGAACTCCCGTCAGGCAGGGGCGGGCTGCTGGTCGGTGCGCAGGCCCCGCGAGGCCGCGGAACCGGGTTCCGGCGTGCTCAGCGAGCGCAGGATGGCGTCCACGCTCTCCTTGGCGTCGCCGAAGAGCATGCGGCTGTTCTCGCGGAAGAACAGCGGGTTCTGCACCCCCGCGTACCCCGAGGACATGGACCGCTTGAAGACGACGACGTTCTCCGCCTCCCACACCCGCAGCACCGGCATGCCGGCGATCGGGCTGGTCGGGTCCTCCTCCGCCGCGGGGTTGACGGTGTCGTTGGCGCCGATGACCAGCACCACCGTGGTGTCGCCGAAGTCGTCGTTGATCTCGTCCATCTCGAGCACGACGTCGTACGGCACCCTGGCCTCGGCCAGCAGCACGTTCATGTGCCCGGGCAGCCGGCCGGCCACCGGGTGGACGCCGAAGCGCACCTGCACCCCGCGCCGTCGCAGTGCCTGGGTCAGCTCCGCCACCGGGTGCTGCGCCTGCGCCACCGCCATGCCGTAGCCGGGGGTGATGATCACCGACGTGGCGTTCTCCAGCAGTTCGGCCGTCTCGTCCGCGGAGGTCTCGCGGTGCTCGCCCTGCTCGACGTCGCCGCTCGACGGGGCCTCGACGCCGAAGCCGCCCGCGATCACCGACAGGAAGGAACGGTTCATCGCCCGGCACATGACGTACGACAGGTAGGCGCCGGAGGAGCCGACCAGCGCGCCGGTGACGATGAGCAGGTTGTTGTTGAGCAGGAAGCCCGCCGCCGCCGCGGCCCAGCCCGAGTAGCTGTTGAGCATCGAGACGACGACCGGCATGTCGCCGCCGCCGATCGACACGACCAGGTGCCAGCCGAGCGCGAGCGCCAGGACGGTGACGGCGATCATCAGACCGAGGTCCGGGCTCACCGTGAACCACACCGTCAGGGCGACGAAGGCGACCAGCGCCCCCAGGTTGAGGGCGTTCTTCCCCGGCAGCGTCAGCGGACGGGACTTGATCCGCGCCGACAGCTTCAGGAAGGCGACGATGGAGCCGGTGAAGGTGACCGCGCCGATGAAGATGCCGATGAACACCTCCGCGTGGTGGATGCCGAGAAGGTCGGCGGCGACCCGGGTCTGCGCGGCGCCGTGCGCCTCCACCTCGTAGTAGCTGTTCCAGCCGACCAGCACCGCCGCCAGGCCCACGAGGCTGTGCAGGACGGCGATGAGTTCGGGCATCTGGGTCATCTCCACCCGGCGCGCCCGCCACAGGCCGACGGCGCCGCCGACGGCCGTGGCGCCGGCGATCAGGACGACGGTGCTGCCCGGGATGTCCTGCGCCGCGGCGACGACGGTGGCGACCAGCGCGAGCGCCATGCCGCCTATGCCGTACGCCACTCCGGCGCGGGAGGTGCGGTGTTGCGAGAGTCCGGCCAGGCTGAAGATGAACAGCAGCGCGGCGACGATGTCGGCGGCCTGTGCGGCCGTGGTTGCGTTCATGGATCCTCAGCCCTTCGAGAACATGCCGAGCATGCGGCGGGTGACGGCGAATCCTCCGAAGATGTTCACGGTGGTCAACATGATCGCCACGACCGACATCACGGTGACGGCCGGTCCGGCGTGTCCTATCTGCAGCAGTGCTCCGACCACCACGATTCCCGAGATGGCGTTGGTGACCGACATCAGCGGGGTGTGCAAGGCGTGGTGGACCTTTCCGATCACGTAGTAACCGATGACGACGGCCAGCGCGAACACCGTGAAGTTGCCGATGAGCTGGGCGGGGGAGAAGGCGACGACGAGGAACATCGTGATCATGCAGAGGCCGACGAGTACGTAGCGGACGGCCGGCGTCAGGCGGGGCTCCTTCGGCGCGCGCGCGGTCGCCGCCGGCGCGGAGGTCTGCCCGGCGGGTGCCGCCGTCACCTGGACGGGCGGTGGCGGCCAGGTCTTCTCGCCCTCCCGCACCACCGTGACGGCCCGCTGCACGACGTCGTCGAAGTCGAGCGTCAGCCGCCCGTCCTTGCCGGGCGTCAGCAGCTTGAGCAGGTTGACGAGGTTCGTCCCGTACAACTGGGAGGCCTGCGCGGGCAGCCGCCCCGCCAGGTCGGTGTAGCCGATGATCGTCACGTCGTTGTCGGTGACGATGGCCTTCCCGCTGACCGTGCCCTCGACGTTGCCGCCCTGCGCTGCGGCCATGTCGACGATGACGCTGCCGGGCTTCATCGACGCCACGTCGGCCGCCGTGATCAGCCGGGGGGCCGGGCGGCCGGGGATCAGCGCGGTGGTGATGATGATGTCGACGTCCGCGGCCTGCTCGCTGTAGATCTCGGCGGCACGCCGGTCGTACTCCTCGGAGGTCGCCTTGGCGTAGCCGTCGCCGCTCGCCTCCTGGACCACCTCGACGGCGAGGAACTCCCCGCCCAGGGAGCGGACCTGGTCGGCGACCTCGGCCCGCGGATCGGTGGCGCGTACCACCGCGCCGAGGCTGCCGGCCGCGCCGATCGCGGCGAGACCCGCCACGCCCGCGCCGGCCACCAGGACCTTCGCCGGCGGCACCTTGCCCGCCGCGGTGACCTGTCCGGTGAAGAAGCGCCCGAAGACATGGGCCGCCTCGATCACCGCCCGGTACCCGGCGATGTTCGCCATCGAGCTGAGCACGTCCATCGACTGGGCCCGGGAGATGCGCGGGACGGCGTCCAGCGCCAGCACGGTGATGGGCCGTGCCGTCAGTTCCTCGACGAGTTCGGGGCTGTGGGCCGGAGCGATCAGCCCGATGAGGGTCGCTCCTTCGCGCAGCTTCCCGATCTCCTCGTGCGAAGGGGAGTTGACCTTGAGGACCACGTCCGCCTGCCAGGCGTCGCCGATCCGCGCGCCCGCTTCGGCGTAGGCCTCGTCGGGGAAGCCGGAGGCGGCTCCGGCCTCCGACTCCACGACGACCTCGTAACCGAGGCCGAGGAGCCGGCGGACGCTGTCCGGTGTGGCCGCCACCCGCGTCTCCCCGGCGGTGGACTCGGTGACGACACCGATCTGCTGAGGGGGTGAATCCGACATCGCTCTCCTTTTCCGTCGCTTCCGACCGATGTCACGGCTCGTCGGCCGAGCCGTTGTCGGCACTGCGTGTTCCCCGGCCTCGTGGTGCGGCCGTGCGGGCCCGGGACCGCGTGTGCGGCGAAGCGTTCCCCTGCTTCGTGCTCGGTCAACCTGTCGGGAGCGGGTGTGACCCGGTTCATGACCCAGCGGGGCGCCGGAGACCTCTGACGCGGCGCCGGCCGGGATCATGTCCCGTTCCGGGCGCGCGACTTTCCGTGATGGGGACTGTACATCCCCAGAGGGTACTGCATACAGTATTCATTCCCCCTTCGAATGGAGAGGAGTCGCCGTGAAAATCGCAGTCCTCGGAGCCGGCGCGATCGGCGCTTACGTGGGCGCGGCACTGCACCGTGGTGGCGCCGACGTGCACCTGATCGCCCGGGGTGAGCATCTTCAGGCGATACGGGCCGACGGAGTCCGGGTGAACAGCCCGCGCGGTGACTTCGTGGCCAAGCCCCATGCCACGGACGACCCGGAGGAGATCGGCCCCGTCGACTACGTCTTCCTGGGCCTGAAGGCACACTCCTACGCGAGCTCCGGTCCGCTGATCTCCCCGCTGCTCGGGGAGAGGACCGCGGTGGTGGCCGGCCAGAACGGCATCCCCTGGTGGTACTTCCACAAGCTGACCGGCCCCTACGAGGGGCGGCGGATCGAGGCCGTCGACCCCGGCGGTGCCACCAGCGAGGTGCTGGCGCCCGAACGCGCCATCGGCTGCGTCGTCTACCCCGCGACGGTCATCGAGGCCCCCGGTGTCATCCGGCACCTGGAGGGCACCCGGTTCTCCATCGGAGAGCCGGGCGGCGGCGTGTCCGACCGGTGCACGGAGCTGAGCGAGGCCATGATCGCCGGCGGTCTCAAGTGCCCGGTGGAGCCGAACCTGCGCGACGACATCTGGATCAAGCTGATGGGCAACGTCGCGTTCAACCCGATCAGCGCCCTCACCAGGGCGACCATGGTCGACATCTGCAAGCACCCGCACACCAGGCGGCTGGTCACCCTGCTCATGGAGGAGACCCTCGACATCGCGGCCAGGGTCGGCAGCACCCCCGACATCTCGATCGAGAAGCGGCTTCGGGGCGCCGAGGGGGTGGGACACCACAAGACCTCGATGCTCCAGGACCTCGAGGCCGGCAAACAGCTGGAACTCGACGCCATCGTGACGGCCGTCGTGGAGATGGCCGACATCTCCGGCGCCGAAGCCCCCAACCTGCGGGCCGTCCACGCCGCCACCGACCTGCTGGCACGCGGCGTCACCGCCGCCTAGACCAGCGCCGACGCCCGGACCAGCGCCACCGCGCGACGACCGGTCACCGCCCGACCCCGTCCCGCGCCCACCCGATCCCTACGGACCCGCGGACCGCCGGCCCACCGCCGGACGACCGCAGCACCACCTCCGGACTCCGGTCCCGTCGCGGCGGCGACGGGATCGGGCTCCGGGCAGGGGCCCGCGAGCCGGCTTCGCGGGCACGAACGAGGGCCGCGATCCGGCTCGGTAGGCTTTGCCCGGTCACACCGCAACCAGCTCGTCCGCCGTCGGCCCTCCGGGGACGTTCGCCACCCCGGGAGCGTCGAACCGCCGGTACCGACGGCGTTGCGACTCCAGCAGGAAGTGCCGGCGCGGCCGCGGCCCAGGCAGAGAGGAGTCGTTCATGCTGTTCCGTCAGCTGGAGTACTTCGTGGCGGTGGCCAGGGAGCGGCACTTCGCCCGGGCGGCGGAGTCCTGCTACGTCTCGCAGCCCGCGCTCTCGGCGGCGATAGCCAAGCTCGAGCGGGAGCTGAACGTCACGCTGATCAACCGCGGCCACAACTACCAGGGCCTCACCCCCGAGGGCGAACGGCTGGTGGTCTGGGCCAAGCGGATCCTCGCCGAGCAGGAGGCCTTCAAGGCCGAGGTGGCCGCCGTCCAGTCGGGCATCACCGGCACCCTGCGGCTGGGCACCGAACCCACCGCGTCCACCACCCTGGTCCTGCCCGTCGCCGCGTTCTGCGCGGCGCACCCGCTGGCCAAGGTCCAGGTCCGCTCCCGGCTGTCGACCACCGAACTCCACCGCCAGCTGCTCGCGTTCGAACTGGACGCCGCGATCGCGCACTTCGCCCCGCACGACCGCGAGAGCCTGCAGATGATGCCGCTGTACGAGGAGCGGTACATGCTCCTCGCCTCCAGCGACCAGCTGCTGCCGCAGACCGACACCATGAAGTGGGCGGACGCGGCCACGATGCCGCTCGCGCTGCTGACCCCCGACATGAGGATCCGGCAGGTCATCGACGACGCGTTCGCCGAGAGCGGGGTCGTGGTGACCCCGCAGGTCGAGACGGACTCGGTGGCCGCCCTGTACGCCAGCGTGGGCGCCGGGGCGTGCGCGAGCATCGTCCCGCACACCTGGCTGCGGGCGATGCCGCCGCTCGGCAGGATGCGGGCCGTCCGCCTGGTCGAGCCGGACGCCAGGGCGCGGGTGTCGGTCGCGATCCACGCCGCGACCCCGGGTTCGGTCGCCGCGCGGGCCTTCATGAACGCCGCCGCCGGGCTGTCGCTGGACGAGTTCTTCGACCAGCCGCTGCCGGCGGAGCACCGCGTCAGGTGAGTCCCGGCCATACGGTGTCCTGTGCGTACTGCAGGTCCACCGCGGCCCGGTCCAGCCCGCCCTTCGCCGTGTGCGGGAGCGAGGTGACGATCCGGATCCGGTCGGGGACCTCGAAGGGGGCCAGGCGGCCGCGGCAGTACCGCCGCACCTCCTCGGCCCCGGGCGCCTCCGATCCGGGCCCCTCGGCCGCGGAGAGGACCACGGCGGCGCCGACCCGCTGCCCGTACGTCGCGTCGGGCACGGCGAACACCGCCGCCTCGGCCACCCCGGGACACCCGGCGAGGACGTCCTCGACGTGCTCGGGTGAGACCTTCTCGCCGCCGCGGATGATGATGTTCTTCAGGCGCCCGGTGAGGAACAGATGTCCGTCCTCGTCGAGCGCGCCCAGGTCGCCGGTGCGGAACCAGCCGTCGACGAAGCCGTACGCGGTCTCGCCCGGGTTGCCGAGGTAGCCGCGGGCCACCGTCGGCCCGTGCACCCACACCTCGCCCTCGCCACCGGGCGGGCACGGCTTCCCGTCCGGGTCCAGGACCCGCAGCTCGACACCGGCCGGCCGGCCGACCGAACCCTGCTTGAGCGGCCCGTGCTGCGGCAGCGGCTCGCTCGTCGCCTGGTGCGCTGACTCCGTCATGCCGTACGCCGACAGCAGCGGCGCGCCGAGGGTGCGCTCCAGCGCCCGCTGGGTGGCCGTGTTGAGGGGCGCGCTGGAGCTGCGAAGGAACCTCAGCGCCGGCACCTGCGGGCCCGTGAGGTCCGTCGCCGCCCGCTCCAGGAGGATCTCGTGGATGGTCGGCACCGCGGTGAACCACGTGGCGCCCGCCGCGCGCATGTCGTCCCAGAAGGTGTGCGCCGAGAACCGCCCGCGCGCGGGCAGCAGTACGCAGCCCCCGCTCGCCAGCGTGGACAGCAGCGCGGCGAACAGCCCGTGCCCGTGGAAGAACGGCATCGCCGCGACCGTCGCGTCGTCCGGACCCAGCTCGTACACGGCGCACACGCCGCGGACGGAGGCGGCCACGGCGCCGTGCGTCAGCGGGACCATCTTCGCCCGGTCGGTGGTCCCCGCCGTGAACAGCACCAGGGCGTCCCGCGCGGTGAGTTCGCCGGCCGCGCCCCTCGCGGCGGCCGGAGCGCCCGTGCCCGTCCCCAGCGCGGCTGTCGCCGTCCCGGCGGGGGAGAGGTCCACCCGCAGCGTCCAGGCCGGGACACCGGGCCCCACGGCCGCCGGCGGGGCGCCTCCCGCGGTCGGGCCCAGCAGGACGGCCCGTACCCCCAGCGCCTCCAGCCCGGACGTCATCCGCGGCTCGGGCAGCGCGGGGTCGACGGGTGCCACCACCAGCCCGGCGCGCGCCCCGCCCAGCAACGCCGCCACGAACTCCACGGTGTTGGCGCTGACGAGGCCCACCGCGTCCCCGGGGCGCAGCCCCGCGGCGGTCAGGCGCGCGGCCACCGCGTCGGCCAGCTCGTCCAGGGCGCGGTAGGAGACCCGCGCGCGGTCGGCGCCCGTGATCAGCGCCGGTGCCTGGGGGCGTGCCCGGGCAGGCCGGTCCAGGAGATCGGTGAGGCCGGTCAGCGCGGGCGGCCGGTAGCGGCCGGGGTCGCGCACGGATGCTGCGGCCGGAACGGCCATGGCCGCACCTCCTCACGCCGGGAATGTCTGATGAACCGTCCCCAGCGAGACTGCGCGGGGCGCCGAGCGCCCGTCCAATACGCACTGGCGAACGGTCGATAGCGGAGGTCTATCAACCCACCTCAACGCCCCTGTGGCGTGCGTCGATAAACGCCGTCTATCGGCTGTTCGCCGATAGGTCTTGGACGCGGGCGAGCGCGCTGCGGATGGTGAGAGCAGCAGCCGCACGCATGACTTGCCCAAGGAGGACCTCGGACCATGACCGCCCCCTCACCACTGGAGACCGCGGCGAACGCCGACGCACCGGCCGAGCTCACCGACGGGTACCACCTGGTCGTCGACGCGCTCAAGATGAACGACGTCGACACCATCTACGGGGTGGTCGGCATCCCGATCACGGATCTGGCACGGCTCGCCCAGGCGCAGGGCATCCGCTACGTCGGCTTCCGCCACGAGAGCAACGCCGGACACGCGGCGGCCGCGGCCGGCTACCTCACCAAGAAGCCGGGCATCTGCCTGACCGTATCGGCCCCCGGCTTCCTCAACGGACTGGTGGCGCTCGCGAACGCCACCACCAACTGCTTCCCGATGGTGCAGATCTCCGGCTCCAGCGAGCGCCACCTCGTCGACCTCAAGCAGGGCGACTACGAGGAGATGGACCAGCTCGCCGCCGCGCAGCCGTTCTGCAAGGCCGCGTACCGCATCAGCCGGGTCGAGGACATCGGCCGCGGCATCGCCCGCGCCCTGCGCACCGCAGTCTCCGGGCGCCCCGGCGGTGTCTATCTCGACATCCCCGCCGCGGTGCTCGGTTCCATCATGGACGCGCAGGACGGCGCGAAGACGCTCAGCCGTCTCGTCGACCCCGCTCCGCGCCAGCTGCCCGCCCCCGAGTCCGTGGACCGGGCGATCGAGCTGCTGGCCGGAGCGCAGCGGCCGCTGATCGTCCTCGGCAAGGGCGCGGCGTACGCGCAGGCGGACTCGCAGATCCGCGAGTTCGTCGAGTCCACCGGCATCCCGTACGTGCCGATGTCGATGGCGAAGGGCCTGCTGCCCGACGACCACCCGCAGTCGGCGGCCACCGCCCGCTCGCTGGCGCTGAAGAAGGCAGACGTCGTGATGCTGGTCGGCGCCCGCCTGAACTGGCTGCTGAACCACGGCGAGGCACCGCAGTGGAACCCCGACGCGAAGTTCGTCCAGGTCGACATCGAGGCGAAGGAGATGGACAGCAACCAGCCCATCGCCGCCCCGCTCGTCGGTGACATCGAGTCGGTCGTCGAGGCCCTCATCGAGCGGACCAAGCCGGGCCAGATCGCGGCCCCCGCCGCCTGGCGCGAGGAGCTCGGGGCGCGCTCGGCGCAGAACGTCGCCAAGATGGCCGAGCGCCTGAAGGCCGACCCGCACCCGATGCAGTTCATGGGCGCGCTGAAGGCCGTGCGCGACGTCATCCGCGAGCGCCCCGAGGTCTACCTCGTCAACGAGGGCGCCAACGCCCTGGACATCGCGCGCAACGTCATCGACATGCACGTGCCGCGGCACCGCCTCGACAGCGGCACCTGGGGCGTCATGGGCATCGGCATGGGCTACGCGATCGCCGCCGCCGTCGAGAGCGGTCAGCCGGTCGTGGCCGTCGAGGGCGACAGCGCCTTCGGCTTCAGCGGGATGGAGATCGAGACGATCTGCCGCTACAACCTGCCCGTCGTCACGGTCATCATGAACAACGGCGGCGTCTACCGCGGCGACGACGTCAACCCCTACGACGACGCCCCGTCGCCGACGACGCTGATGTCCGCGGCCCGCCACGACGTGATGTTCGAGGCGTTCGGCGGCAAGGGCTACCGCGCGACCACCCCCGCGGAGGTCACCGCCGCCCTCACCGAGGCGCTCGCCTCGGGCGGCCCCGCCCTCATCGACTGCGTGATCGACCCCTCGGCGGGCACCGAGAGCGGCCACATCGCCCACCTCAACCCCAAGGGCATCACCGTCGGCAACATCACTCCGGCCAAGAAGTGACCGCCCCGTAGGCGACGCACCGCACCCCGAAGCACCGTTCCCCAGCACTGCCCACCCGCGCACCGCGAACAGACAAGAAGGAAGCCACCATGAGTGAAAAGCCGCTCGCCGGGATCAAGGTGATCGACTTCACCGGGGTCCAGGCCGGCCCCGCGTGTACGCAGATGCTCGCCTGGTTCGGCGCCGACGTCATCAAGGTCGAGCGTCCGCAGGGCGGCGACGTGACCCGCAACCAGCTCCGCGACGACCCCGACCTCGACGCGCTGTACTTCACGATGCTCAACAGCAACAAGCGCTCGCTGGCGATCAACACCAAGACCCCCGAGGGCAAGGAGGTCATGGAGAAGCTGATCCGCGAGGCGGACATCCTGGTCGAGAACTTCGCCCCGGGCGCCATGGACCGCATGGGCCTGGGCTGGGACCACATCCACGAGCTCAACCCGCGGCTGATCTTCGGCTCGGTCAAGGGCTTCAACGACGACTCGTCCTGGAACGACCTCAAGGTCTACGAGAACGTGGCCCAGGCCGCCGGCGGCGCCGCGTCCACCACCGGCTTCTGGGACGGCCCGCCGACCATCAGCGGCTCCGCCCTCGGCGACAGCAACACCGGCATGCACCTGATGATCGGACTGCTCACGGCGATCATCCACCGCAACGCGACCGGTGTGGGCCAGAAGGTATCGGTCTCCATGCAGGACGCCGTCCTCAACCTGACCCGCGTCAAGCTCCGCGACCAGCAGCGCCTGGAGAAGATCGGCTACCTGGAGGAGTACCCGCAGTACCCGAACGGCGAGTTCGGCGACGCGGTGCCCCGTGGCGGCAACGCCGGCGGCGGCGGCCAGCCGGGCTGGATCCTGAAGTGCAAGGGCTGGGAGACCGACCCCAACGCCTACATCTACTTCACGGTCCAGGAGCAGAACTGGAAGCGCACCGCCGAGGCCATCGGCCGGCCCGAGTGGGTCGAGGACCCGGAGTACACGACCGCCAGGGCGCGGCAGCCGCACATCTTCGAGATCTTCGCGGAGATCGAGAAGTGGCTGGCCGACAAGACCAAGTACGAGGCCGTCGACATCCTGCGCAAGTGGGAGGTGCCCTGCGCGCCCGTGCTCAGCATGAAGGAGCTCGCGGAGGACCCCGACATGCGCAAGAGCGGCACCATCGTCGAGGTCGAGCAGAAGGGCCGCGGCACCTACCTGACGGTCGGCAGCCCGATCAAGTTCTCCAACTTCAAGCCGGAGATCAAGGGCGCCCCGCTGCTCGGCGAGCACGGCAGCGAGGTCCTCGCGGACCTGGGGTACGACGCGAACGAGATCGCGGCCCTGCGCGACAAGCAGATCATCGTCTGACCAGGCCGTCGGCCCGGACAGTCTGACGGGTGCTCCGCGCGGTCCGTGCGCGCGGGGCACCCGTGCCGCCGTACGAGCGGGCCCCGCGCCCAGTACGGCGAAGCCCCCCGTGTCGTCCCGGCACGGGGGGCTTCTGCGTCGTCGCTCTTCGGCGTTCCTTGCGGTGGGGGGTCAGGCCGTCGTCGACTGCTCCGCCTTGGCGGCCGCCACCTTCTGGTACAGCTCCTTCTCGCGGGCCCGCCGCGCGGTGACGTCCCGGATCACCGCCCCGACGTAACCCGGCTGCCCTTCGGCGTCGTTCAGCAGCACCACGCTGAACTCGATCGACAGCTTCCGGCCGCCGGCGCCCACGGCGGGGACGTTGAGCAGGTCGTCGTCCCCGTACTTGGTGGTGCCGCTGGCCATGGACTTCTCGAAGCCGTCCCAGTGACGCTGCTGGTGCCGCTCGGGGATGATCACATCCAGGCTGCGGCCCATGACCTCGGCGGCCGGGAACCCGAAGATCCGCTCCGAACCGTGGTTCCAGTAGCGGATGAGTCCCTCGCGGTCGATGACGACCACGCCGTCGGGTGCCTGCGCCGTCACGGCCAGCACTACCTCGGGGTCCAGGTCTTCCATGTCTCCTCCGGCCGCCGGCGGTTGTATACAGATGGACAGCATACAGTCGTCATACCGGAGACGGCAGGGCCCCAGATGACGTGCCGTCCCTGCTGAAGCCGCCCGGAAGTTCCGGTTCCGGCGGGGAGATCGGCCGGAACTCGTCGGGTCGGCTCGTGGTGCGACTGGTCAAGCCGGTGGGGAGGGCCCTTGAGTGGTGCCTTCTCCCTCGGCTGTTCGGTGCGGCCCTGCTTGCCACCCGGTCCGGGGCGGCGGGGACGGCCGCCGGGGCGGGGTTGTCACCGCTCCGGCAGCCACGCGGCTGACCAGCGAGGGTGCGCGACCCGCACACGGCAACGCCTGGACTGCGGTCAAGGGCGGCCACCGCTTCATCGACCGCATCCTTCTCCCAGGATGTCTCGGCCTTCAGGCCAGGGCGGAATGCCTCCTTTAGCCGGAGCCGCGAAGCGGCGGAGTCCCCTGTGTATGTGTTCTGACCTGTGCTCTCTTTCGTTGTCAGTGGGGGCTGTTAGGTTCCGCAGCATGACGGCGACAGTGGCGACGGAGCGGGGGTCCGGGCGTGCCCGGTACACCTATCGGCTGCGGGTGTCGTCGTCGGCGGGTGCCGGTTTGGAGGCGGAGTGGGCGCGGTGCCGGTGGGTGTGGAACGAGTGTGTGGCGGTGTCCCGCAGGGTCCACGGTCTGAACAGGTCCGCTGAGGAGAAGATCACGTGCGGCCCCGCGCAGCTCGATAAAATGCTGACCGAGGCGCGGCGGTCGATGGCGTGGCTGCGGGAGGGCAGTTCGGTACCGCAGCAGCAGGTCATCCGTGACTTCGCCAAGGCCCGCGTCAAAGCCTTGAAGGACATCACGGCGCGGCTGCCGATGCGGCAGCGGGCGGGGATGCCCCGTATCAAACGCAAGCACGAGGCCACTCCGTCGCTGAACTACACCGCCCGGGGTTTCCGGCTCAAGGACGGACGCCTGCACCTGGCGGGCGGCATCGTTGTGACGGTGGTGTGGTCCCGCGACCTGCCGTCCGCACCCACCTCGGTGCGCGTGTACCGGGACAGCCTCGGCCACTGGTACGCCTCGTTCGTCGTGGCCGTCGAGGTACAGCCGCTGCCCGCCACCGGCGCAGTGATCGGCGTGGACTGGGGCGTGCGTGAGACCGCGACCACGACCAGCGACGCCCACGACCTGCCGCACGCCCAGCACGGCAAGACCGCCGCGCAGCGCCTCGCGCGTTACCAGAAGATGATGGCTCGCCGTAAGCCTGCTCGTGGGCAGGCCGAATCCAGGGGGTACCGCGAGGCCAGGCACCAGACGGCGAAGCTACACAAGAAGGTGGCGCGCCGGCGGCAGGACACGGCCCGCAAGTGGGCCAAGTGCGTTGTGCGCGACCATGACGTGATCGCGGTGGAGGACTTCCGGCCGAAGTTCCTTGCGAAGACGACCATGGCGCGGAAGGCGGCGGACGCGGCGATCGGTGCCACGAAGGCGGCGCTGATCGAGATGGGCCGCAAGCACGGGCGGGACGTGCGCCTGGTGCATCCCGCGTACACCTCCATGGACTGCGCGTCGTGCGGAGCGAGAACCAAGCACGCACTTCCTCTTTCGGAACGTACCTTTACCTGCACCGCGTGCGGAGCCGTGTCCCCCAGCGACAAGAACTCCGCACGTGTGATGCTGGTCCGGGCTGGTCTCGACCCGGCTGGTGCCGATCGTGTAAGCGCTGGCGGACCGCTGGTCCCCAGCCAACGTGAGCCAGGAATCCCGTCCCTTAGGACGGGGAGGATGTCAACTGGCAGATCAAGGCGCAGAGCTCCCGCCCGGGCGCCCTCACCTACTCCGCCAAGGGCCTCCCGCGCGGCATGTCGATCAACGCAAGGACCGGCCTGATCTCCGGGACCCCAGTCAAGGGCGGCGAGTACCGGCCCGCGATCACGGTCAAGGACGCGGCGGGCAACTGCCGTACGGTCCACTACCAGTGGACCGTGCTGGCCTCCGGCGGCGACGTCTTCGTCAACCCGAACCGGTACGACATCCCCAACTGGGCGGTGATCGAGAGCCCGCTCACGGTCAGCGGCCGCAAGGGCGACGCCCCCGCCGACCTCAAGGTGACGGTCGACCTCTACGCCGTCCACGTCGGCTTCTATGTCATCGACCTGGTCAGCGAGGACGGCCGGGTGATCCCGGTGAAGGGCTGGTCGCAGGGCCCCGTCGCGATCCCGGAACTGCACCAGACGTTCACCGTCGACGCCTCCGCGATCCCGGCGAACGGCACCTGGAAGCTGCGGGTCAGGGACAACACCCCCGGCAACTTCATCGTGCTCCCCGGGTACCTCGACACCTGGCGCCTGGGCTTCTGAGCCCGTCCCCGCGGGGCGCGGCCCCACGGCACGGCGGCAGGCTGTGCCGTGGGGCGGCGCCCGTTCGTTCACCCGCCCGGGCCTGAGATTGTCCCGGGCCTCATCGGGGTTGACTCGCCTTGTTCTACGCTCGCAGGGTGAATGCGCGCACCGCCCTGGAGAAATGGCTCGCCGGACTCACCGCCGAGCGCCTGACCGTCCTGCTGGAAGAGCGCGAACTGCCGCGTGCCGCCGGCTACACGCCGCTCACCACGTTCCGGCAACTCTCGGAGCACCTCCTCACCGACGACTCCGTGGACCGGGCCGTCGCCGCGGGGACGGGAGGCGACGCGCAGCTGCTGGCGTGCGTGGCGGCCCGGGCGCTGGAGACGTACGGGCCGGTGCCCGCGGCCGAGCAGCAGGCGTACGCCTGGCGCCCCGCGCCGCCGCCGGTGGACCCGTACACCCGGCTGGTGCCCGAGGCGGAGGTGCTGGACTGGCTTGAACAGGGCGGCACGCCGCGCGAGTCGATCGTTCGGGCACTGGAACGGCTGCGGGACCGGGCGCTGCTGCTCCCCGCTCCGCGCGGCCAGTTGGCGCTGCCGTCGATCCTGCACGCGTCGGCGGCCCGCATGGACGGCTACGGCAGGCCGGCCGACCTGCTGCTCACGCAGGCCTACAACGCGCCGGAGATCAAACGGATCGCCGCCGCCCTCGGCATCGAGCAGCGCACCCGCGCGGACGCGCAGACGGCGATCGGCGCCGTGCTCCAGGACCCCGGCCGGGTCCGGGAACTGGTGGCGACCGCCCCGGCGGCGTCCCACGAGCTGCTCGAGCACATGCTGCAGGGACCGCCGCTGCTGCGCACCCACTGCTTCGTCTCCCGGTCCGGCGGCTACGGCGGGCCGGACCGCAAGTACACGTTCCGGGAGGGGGGCAGCGGGGACGAGGGCACCGACTGGCTCGCGGAACACGGCATGGTGGTGCCGGTGGGCACCGATCTGGTGGAGCTGCCCTACGAGGTGGGTCACGCGCTGCGCGGGGAGCAGCCCGCGCCCGCGCCGAGCCTGGACCCGGAACCGCTGACGTGCGTCGCGCCGCTGCCCCGCGACTGGGCGGGCCGGGGCGCGGTGGCGGCAGGGGCCGCCGCATGGCGCGCGGAACTGGTGCTGCGCGAACTGGCCGCTCACCCCGTGGCCGTGCGGAAGGCGGGCGGCATTGCGGTGCGCGACACCAGGAGGCTCGCCAAGGCGGCGGGGACGAGCGAGGAACACACCCGGTTGTGGCTCGACCTGGCGGTGAACGCGGGCCTCGCCGCCCCCCTGGCCGACGAGGCGGAACCCGCCGCTCGCGGCAGGGGGCGCCGGCGACCCGCCGCGCCGGCGCGGCCGGCGCGGCTGCTGCCCAGCGAGCGCTACGACGCGTGGGCCGCGGCCACCCCCGCCGGGAAGCTGCTGCCGCTGGTGGCCGCCTGGGCCGTCGTCCCCGAGGTGTTCACGTACTGGCCGGAGGAGGGCGAGACCCCGGTCGCGCTGATCAGCCCCCAGGACCCGTACGCGGTGCCGCTGCGGCACGGCGTGCTGCAGGCGCTGGCCACGGTGCCGGACGGGTACGGGCTGACCGCCGGGGACGACGGACACGGCGAACTCCTCGAAGGGGCCGTCTGGTTCCGGCCGGTGCTGATGGCGCCCTACGACGACGAGGACCTGGAAGGGCGGCTCGAGTCCACGTTGGCCGAGGCGGAGGTGCTCGGCCTGGTGGCCCACGGCGCGCTCACCGAAGCCGGCCGGGCGGTCGCCGGCCTGCTGGACGCCGGGGCCGCACGCCACTATCCGGCCGTGCCCGGCGCGGACGCCGACCCGGCGGCAGGCGGCGCTGACCGGCTGGGGGAGGGCCTGGCCGAACGCCCGGCCCTGGCGAAGGCGGTGGCCGCGCTGCGTGAAGCCCTGCGCTCGACGCTGCCCGCGCCCAGTACCGAGGCCCGGTTCCAGGCCGACTCGACGGCGACGGTCACCGGGACCCCCGCCCCGGAGTTGGCGGCGCTGCTGTCCGCGGTGGGCGACATCGAGTCCGAGGGGCACGCCGTGGTCTGGCGCATCACGCCCGCCTCGCTGCGCCGGGCCTTCGACGCGGGGTGGGACGCCGACGAGATCCTCGATCGCCTGACCGCCGTGGCGCACCAGGGCACGGAACTGCCGCAGCCGCTGACGTACACGGTCAAGGACGTCGCCCGCAGCCACGGGCGGCTGCGGGTGGTGCGTTCGGCGTGCTGCGTCCGCTCCGAGGACACGGCCCTGATCGAGGAGGTCGCCCGGGCGCGCGGTCTGGCCAAACTGGGCCTGCGGAAGATCGCGCCGACGGTGCTGATCTCCACGGCGGCGCCGGACGAGACGCTGGCGGCTCTGCGCGCGGCCGGCTACGCCCCCGCCCTGGAGGCGGAGACCGGCACCACCGTGCTGGAACGTGTACCGGAGGAACGCTCGCGGCCGATGGTGGTCACGCTCGACCAGGCACATCCGCAGTACGGCGAGCCGGTGCGCGGAGTCCCCTCCTCGGCGCGGGAGATGGCGGCTCGGCTTGTGGAGGGGCGCTGAGCGGTCGGCCGGAGGGTGTCAGCCGCGCACGGAAGGCCGTCGTGCGGGGAAGGAGCGCATCGCGGCGTGAAGGAGCCCGCCCACGGCGGCGCCGACGGCGTACCAGAGCAGGTCCGGCGCGTTGAAGGTGGAACCGAGCACGAGGCGGGCGATGCCGCTGCGCCGGGAGAGCTCCGCCGGGATGTCGCTGAGCTGCAGGAACTCGACGGCGCAACTGAACACCAGGGCGCTCACGGCGGCCGTCAGGGGCGTGACCCGCGGGGCCAGCAGGACGACGAGCGCGAGGACCAGCACGGTGTACAGCGCGTCGCCGCCGTACTTGGCGACGTCCCCCTCCGCCACCGCCCTGAGCGCCAGCCCCGCGCCGACGGTCAGAACCGAGGCCATGGCCGCGACCGGACGGGTGGCCGGTACCGGGTCGGCGGTGCGTTCACGGGTTCGGAAGGGGAGGGGCACGTGGGCATTGTGCCGGATGTGCGCTGTGCGCCGTGCGCAGCGGACGTGCCGCTGCGCAGGCTCGTGCTCCGGGTGCTCACCGGTCCTTCGGCGAGAGGAAGGAACGGACGAGCCGGCGGATCAGTTCCGCCGCGATCAGGGCCGGCAGCGTCGGTACCGCGATGTGGACGTCGATCCGGATACGCGGGGCGAGCACGCATCCCAGGACCAGCGCGACCAGGACGGCGACGATCACTGTGGGCAGACGGACACCGTGACTTCTCGGACGGGATTCTTCGGTGGGTGAGTGTCGTGTGTGCGTGTCATGCGGCACGCCGGGGGACCTCCCATTGCTCGTTGCCACTCGCTCGGCCCCGGGAGACTCACCGTGGGTTGCAGCCCGACGGCGAGGGGCCTCCATGTGCAGAGTGGAGGCCCCGTCGGGCGCGGTCCACCCGGAATACGGAATCGGTCCGGAGTGCGAGGGGAGCGTGCGCGAAATCCGGGCAACCGTGGCACGCGGATTTCCGTGAGGCCGCCCCGTACCGCCTGGTCACAGACCCGGACAGCTGAAGGATGAATGTGTTGCGGCCATTCTTGGGGCGGCATCGCATCGCAAAGGTATTGCCTTTACGGTGCCGAACTGCTGCCATAGTCCTCGAGACCACGACGAAATCCGGTTCGCCGGATCTTATCCCGTGCAGCGCCCGGGTCGGGTGCCCCTGGGGTATGGGTGGTCTCTTTGGCTGACCCCGGCCGTTGCCACTCGCACCAGGGGACAGGGCCGGGTTCTGTTGCAGCGGAGTCGGCCCGATCGTGCCGACGCCGCGCACGCGTCGCGTCGCGTGCGCGCGCCGGTGGCCTCACGTACCCCGCCCGGCCGCCGCAGTTCACCCTGCCGGACGGGACGGGACGCGCCCTCGGGTCCGCTGCTCGAATCCCGGTGCCTGGCGGTCAGTCGGTGGTCGAGCGGGTCGTGGTGTTGCCGCGGTGGGTCGCGTCCGGACGGGGCCCGTCAGCTGAGAGGTATCCCGCGCACGCCGCTCATCCGGCGTTCAGCACGGCAGGGACGTTGACCTGCCGGTGGATGGCTTCGTACATGCTGTAGCCGCTGTATTCCTTCATCTCGAGGGCTTCGCGGGCCTGGTCGTCCGGCAGTCCCTTGTCCTGGGCGTCGCGTGCCAGTCCGGTCAGCTCCTCGAGGTAGGCGATCGAGTGCAGGATGTCCGCACGGCGCATGGTGCGGCCGTGGCCCGGCACGATCAGGGTGTCATCGTCGAGGATCTCGTAGAGGCGCCAGTAGGTGGCGAGCGCCTCGTCCGCCCGTCCCTCCAGCAGCCACGGGAATGCCGGTGGCGGCGCCTGCAGCATGTTCCCGACGAAGACGACGTTGTCCTCGCGCATGCGGACGACCAGGTCGCCGTCGGTCTGGGCGAAGCCGATGTGGTCGATGTCCGCGTGCTTGCCCCCCAGGTCCACGGAGCACGGCCCGGACACCGCCAGGTCCGCGGACCGGGCCACCACCTCCTCGATGCCGGCGTTCGGGCCGAGCAATTCGATCATGAAGGCGCGGTCCTGCTCGAAGCGCTCGTCGATCACGCGCTTGGTCGCCTCTTGGTGGATGATCACCGTCTGTGACGGGAAGGCGAAGTTTCCGAAGCAGTGGTCACCATGGAAGCTGGTGTTGACCAGGAACCGAATGGGCAGCGGGGTCACCGTGCGCACCGCGCCGATGACCTGGGACGCCAGACGGCCGTTGCTCAGCGATTCGACCACGAGCACTCCCGAATCACCGACGACGAAACCGGCGTTGGTCGCGGTGTGGTCGGTGTCGTCGACGTCCGCTGCCATGACCGCGTACACGCCGCCGGCGAGTTCGCGCGTGTGCATCCGGACGTCGCCGAGTTCGAAAGGGCCTGTTCTTCTGCTGCATGGTTCTTTTCTCTTCCGGAAGGCGGGCCGGCCGGTCGTTCTCGCTCGGCGTCCGCGGAGCGAGGCACCCGGACCTCTTCCCGACGTGTGCGCGGGGTCCCGTCGTGCTGCGGGCCTGTGCTATGTGTCTCACGGCCCGACGGCAGTTGCATCCTGCCCCGGCGCGCGTCCCCTCGCTGATGGCACGTGAAGCGCGTCGCGGCGTGCCAGGCGTGCCTGACGGCACACCGTGCCCGGGCGGGGGCCTGCCGCGGGCGGGCCGAGGTGAGCCGGGGTGGGCCGGGACGGTCAGGGGAGGACCTTGTCGAAGACCTCGTTGAGGGCTTCGGTCGAGCTCGGATGGGTGTAGATCGCGTCGCGGAGCTGCGTGGCCGTGATGTGGTGCCGCATCGCCAGCGCGACGGTGTTGATGATCTCCTGCGCGTCGATGCTGAGCAGGGCGGCCCCGAGGATCAGATCGGTGTCATGGTCCACGATGAACTTCATGACGCCGCGGGTCTCCTCGACCGTGTAGGCGCGGGGCATGGCCACGATGTCCGCGACCTTCTCCCGCGAGACCTTGACGTCCAGCCCCTGCGCGCGTGCCTGGCTCTCGGTGAGTCCCACCGTGGCGAGCGGGGGAGTGATGAACAAGGTGTGGGGCACTGCCCTGCGGTCGCCCGTGGTGCGCTTGCCCTCACCCAGGAGCTGGTCCAGGACGATGCGTGCGTCGTCCAGGGAGATGTAGGTGAACTGCTCGCCGCCGTTGACGTCGCCGAGTGCGTAGATGTGCGGTTGGCTGCTGCGCAGGTACTCGTCGACCACGATCGCGCCGCTCGGCGCGGTGCGGACGCCGGCGGCGTCGAGCCGGAGGCCGTCCGTGACGGGCCGGCGTCCGGTGGCGGGCAGCAGCGCGGAGGCCTCGACGGTGTGGGTCCGCCCGTCCTTCTCGTAGACGACGGTCGAGACGGCGCCGCCGTCACGCACCTCGGTGACGTTCGCGCCGGTGACGACGCGGATGCCGTCGCCGGTGAGGATCTCCTCGACGGCCCCGGCGATGTCCTCGTCCTCCCGCGGCAGGAGCCGGTCGGCTGCTTCGAGGACCGTCACCTCGCTGCCGAAGCGCCGGTAGATCCCCGCGAACTCCAGGCCGAGGTATCCGCCTCCCAGGACCACGAGACGTTCGGGCAGGTTCTGCGTGCGGGTGAGCTCCGTGCTGGACACCAGGTGGGAACTGCCCGCGAGGCCGGGGACCGGCGGGATCACCGGCTCCGACCCGGTGTTGACCAGGATCGTGGGGGCGGTGACGGTGATGACGTCCGGTCCCTGGCCGACGGCGACGGTGTGCGGATCGACGAAGCGGGCCGTGCCGGTGATGACCGTCGCGGTGTCCCTGCCGTTGAGGGCCTCGAAGTTGCCGGCGCGGAAGGCGCTGGTCAGTGCCCGGACGCCGGCGATCGAGTGGGCGAAGAACTCCTGGGCGTCGTCCGCCAGGCGTTTGGTGCCAGCGTAGTGGACGAGCATCTTCGTCGGAACGCAGCCGACGTTCGGGCAGGTGCCGCCGTACATGTTCTCGGACCGCTCGACCAGGACCACGCGTCGGCCGGCCTCGGCGAGCGCGTGAGCGGCGGTCTTGCCTCCCTTGCCGAAGCCGATGACCAGGACGTCCGCGGTGAGTGCTGTGGTGATCTCCATGCGTCGAGTCTGCGACCCGGCCACCGGTGCACATAGACTCGAGCGTCTCACCGTCCTGCCCGAAAGTCTCACCGTGGACTCAGTCAGCCGACTGCTGCGTCTGGCCCGGCTCAGGGCCGACCTCGACAAGCGCTGCCTGCTCGGAGCCGGCACCAGGATGGACGTGCCGGCTCACGGCGAGCTGGAGGCGCCCTTCCACGTGCTGCTGGAAGGCACCTGCCGGCTGCAGGTGGGCACGGGCCTGCTCGACCTGCGTCCCGGAGACGTGGTGATGATCCCGAGCGGCACCCCGCACCGGGTGATCACCGACGGCGAGGGACGCCAGGTGGGGACGGCGGAGACGGCCGGCGAGGTGTTCGCGACCACGCGCAGCGAGCACGGCGCGGAGCCCGTCATCGACCTGTTCTGCGGGCACTACACCTTCGACGCCGGTACGGGCGCACTGCTGTTCGCGAGCCTGCCCGACCCTGTGCACGTCTCCTTCGGGCAGTCGGCGGAGAGCGACGAGGTGCTGCGCATGCTCAGCGCCCTGATGCGCGGTGAGGCGCGACGTGAGGGCGAGGGCACCGCGGCGATCCTCTCCGCCCTGTGCACCGTGCTGCTGGCGATGGTGCTGCGCACCGCGCGGGGCGACGCCACACGGACCACGCTGTGGACCGCGGCGGCCGACGGCCGCATCGCGGCGGCCGTCGAAGGCATGCTCGACGACCCCGGAGCCGAGTGGACGATCGAACGCCTCAGCCGCACGGCCGCCATGTCCCGCGCCACCTTCCTGCGCCACTTCACCCGGGAGACGGGGACGACCGTGGGCGTCTTCCTCACCCGGGCGCGGCTGATGGCGGCAGCGGAACTGCTCACGACCACCGATGCCACCGTCGCGTCCGTCGCCGGCCAGGTCGGCTACTACTCCGAGTCCGCGTTCTCACGGGCCTTCCGGGCCCACCTCGGCACGACGCCGGCCCGCTTCCGGCGCGACAGCTCGCCGCGCGGGGTGTGACGGGTCGTACGTGATCGTGCGGGCGGCCCGGGGTTCGGGGCCCGGGGCTTGAGGCCCGAGGCCTGAGGCCTGAGGCCCGGGGGCCGTCCCGTGCCCCCGCACCGCGGTAATTCCCTTGCCTCGCCGCATCCTCCCCGTTATCGTCAAGGTGACATTTACAGGAGGTCACCGCGTGGCTCTCGCGGACTTGCTCGCCCCTCTCCAGCAACCGCTGTTCACCCTGTTGGACACCCCCGTCAGCTGGGTGGAGGTCCTCGGATTCGGCAGCGGAGCGCTCTGCGTATGGCTCGTGGCCCGCCGGCACATCGCCAACTGGCCCGTCGGCATCGCCAACAACCTCTTCTTCATCCTGCTGTTCGGCGGCGCCGGGCTCTACGCCGACGCCGCCCTGCAGGTCGTCTACGTGGTGCTCGCGGTGTACGGCTGGTGGTCATGGGCCGCCGGGGGACCAGCCGCCGGACGGCTCGCCGTCAGCCGCACGGACCGGCGCACCTGGGCGGTGCTGGCCCCGGCGACCGCAGTCGCCACGGTGCTCCTGGCCGTCCTGCTGGACCGGGTCACCGACTCCACCGTGCCCTTCTGGGACGCGCTCACCACCGCGCTGTCGCTGGCCGCCACCTACGGCCAGTGCCGGAAGAAGATCGAGTCCTGGTACCTCTGGATCGCCGCCGACCTCGTCTACATCCCGCTCTACGCCTACAAGGGCCTCTACCTCACCTCGCTCCTCTACGCCGGCTTCCTGCTGCTGTGCCTGGCAGGCCTGCGCGGCTGGCGGGCCGAGGCGGCATCCCGTACGGACGGCCCGGCCGCCCGGATGGAGGTCGTGGCGTGAGCGAGTTCGACCACGGGCTGGTTCTCGGCAAGTTCTACCCGCCGCACGCCGGCCACCACCACCTCGTCCGCAGCGCCGCCGCGCGGTGCCGCAGACTCACCGTGCTGGTCTGTGCCTCCGCCGTGGAGTCCGTCCCGCTCGCCGAACGCGTCGCCTGGATGCGCGAGGTGCATCCGGAGGCGGGCGTCGACGTCGTCGGCGCCGTGGACGACATACCCGTCGACTACACCGACCCCGCCGTCTGGGACGCCCACATGGCGATCTTCCAGGCCGCCGTCCCGGATCCCGTCGACGCCGTCTTCACCTCGGAGCCGTACGGGCAGGAACTCGCCCGCCGTTTCGGCGCGGCGGCGGTGACGGTGGACCTGCGCCGTACGGCACACCCCGTGTCCGGCACCGCCGTCCGCGAGGACCCCGTCGCCTGCTGGCACCATCTGGCCGCACCGGTACGGGCGGCCCTGGCCCGCCGCGTCGTGGTCGTCGGCGCGGAGTCGAGCGGCACCACCACCATGGCCCGCGCCCTCGCGGAGCACTACCGGGCACGCGGCGGGGTGTGGGAGGCGACGCGCTGGGTGCCCGAGTACGGGCGCACCTTCAGCGAGGAGAAGTACGCCCGGCTGCTGGCGACCCGGCCGGAGGCCACGTTCGACGAAGTCACCTGGGACTCGGACGAGTTCGAGGTCATCGCGGAGCGCCAGCTCGCCGAGGAGGACGCCGCCGCGCGGGCCGGGTCCCCGGTCCTGTTCTGCGACACCGACGCCATGGCCACGACCATCTGGCACGAGCGATACATGGGCGGCCGCAACCCCCGCGTGGAGGCCGTCGCGGCCCGGGGCAGGCAGCATCTGTGGCTGCTCACCGACGACGCCGGGGTGCCGTTCGAGGACGACGGGCTGCGCGACGGCGAGCACCTGCGCTCCTGGATGACCGCCCGCTTCCGCACCGAACTCACCCGCCGCGGCCTGCCGTACGTGGTGCTCACCGGCCCGCACGAGCAGAGGCTGCGGACGGCCGTGGCGGCCGTGGAGGCGCTGCTGGCCCGCGGCTGGGGGTTCACCGCCCCGCTGCCGGAACGCGGCGGGTTGACCTTGCCGCGGTGACGCGGGCGGCGGTCCGCGCACGCTTGGCGCCGAACGCGGCGCGTGCCGGGCCAACGCCGCGCTGTCGCCGCCGTGGGCGGCCCACGCCACCAACCCGCGCGGCCAGGAGTCCCGCGCCCATCGGTTGGCCCGCAGCCGCGCCGAGACCGCCGCGCTCGCCCTCGTCGCGGAGCGCCGACGCTGGCGCCGGCGCTGAGAGCACATTGATGCCCACGGCATCGGCGCCGAGACCGGCGCCCGGGCCGGGCGGCAGGGTCCGTCGTGCCGGCCCCGGCACGCTCGCCGCGTGCCCCTGACCTGCGGTTGTGGATCCCCGGACGGCATTGTCAGTGATCGCGGATATGTTCACTGACGTCCCGCCGATGTGGCGCGGAATACCCCCTGCTGCACAGGAGATGGCGTGTTGTCAGATTGGGAGAAATCGAGCACGGCCCGGGTCACGGCACCCGCGCGGCCGCGCAAGCTCGCCAAGGTTCCGTTCGTCGAGCTGGCCGACGGACGCCTGCAGGGCGTGGTGTCCAGCGGCTCGGACATCGAGCGGGTCTACGTCTCGTCGGTCGCCGCCGGCACCTACGCCTACACCTGCAGCACCAACAACAACCGGCCCTGCGGCGGCGCCCGGGGCGGCTTCTGCAACCACATACGGGCCCTGATCGTCGAGGCCGTGCTCCAGTACGGCGCCGAGCGCGTCTCCCGCTACGTCAAGGCGGAGAGCGCGAGCGGCGAGCCGGACGCGCAGAGCATCACGGCCGCCATGACGAGCGCGCGCCCGTCGCCGGGGGACAAGCAGGCCGCGGCGCCGGTCTTCAGCCGGTTCCTGCGCCACCTCGCCTACCTGGAACTCGCCCCCACCACGGCCCCGCTGCCGGAGATGCAGTGGTTCCCGCCGACCAGGGCGGTGGCGTGATGCGCATCGACCTGCTCACGGAAGCCCTCCCTGGGCTCGACGAGGCCCTGGCGGCCGTCGACGCCTTCGACGCCACGCTCGTCGGCGGACTGCTGCGCCCGCAGCCTGCCCAGACCGCCGGGCTGACGGAACTCGTCCACGCCGTCGCGGGGACCCCGCTGGCCGCGCGGGTCGCCGAGGCGGCCGAGAAGGCGGCGGCCGGCGCCGCGAGCGAGGACCACCTGGTCGTCCTCGCCGCCGCCCGCACCGCCCTGCTCGGCGCCGCCCACGACGCGTTGACGGCCCGGGTCCAGGAGGCAACCGGCCGCCCCCGCGGGGACGAGAGCGTCCCGGAGCCCGAGGGCGCTCAGGCTCCGAACCTGCAGGCCGCCGCCCGCTCCTGGCTGTCCGACCTGGCCCGTTCCGGCTGGCAGGGCATCGACCACGACCTGGTGTCGGGCGCGGCGCAGATCGTCTCCGCGATGCTGCCCGACCCGGCGCTGCGCCGCCTGGCCACGCTCCTCGACGGCTTCGCCGCGGAGCTAGCCGCCTCGTGCCCCGGCGCCACGATGGAGCGGTTCCCCGTACGCCGCTGGGCCGACCTGTGGTCGCGCGGGATGCTGCTGACGCTGCCCGGCGCGGGCGGCCCGCCCGCCGCCGGGACGGCGACCGGCCGCCTCCTGCCCCTGGGGGTCGACCTGCAGGAGCACGCCACCGCCGTACAGGCCCAGGTCCACGCCGTGTTCGAACCCGCGGACGGCACGACGGCCCGCCTGGTGCGTGCCAGTGTGTCGGTGCCCAAGCCGGACACCGTCGTCGGCGCCGGACTGTGGCAGCTGCTCCGCCCGCACATGTCGCTGCTGGCGGCCGTCAGCGAGGGCCGCTCCATGGACCTCACCGGCATGCCGGTCACCGCGGAGGGCGACCTGCTGTGGAACGACGCGCAGGCGCACGCCGGCGAGCCCGCCGACGCCTTCGCCACCGCCCGCGTGGCACTGCCCACCGCCGCGGACCCGGTCGTCGCACCCCTGGACCGCCACCCGGCGCGCGTCGCCGTACCGGTCTTCCTGGAGGGCTACGCCGCCGCGACCGACGACGGCGAGGTGACGTTCACCGCCGCCGGGCAGACCCTCGCCGTCGACACCGACCGCGTCCCGGCCGCCGGGCCGCTCACCCCCGAGGCGGTCGCGGCGTCGGGCGCCTGCATCGCGCTGCTGCGCTGGGACGACGGCACGTACCAGGTCCAGCCGCTGGCCGTCGAGACGACGGTGCGGAAGAAGGCCGTCACCGTCCACGCCGGGGAATGGGCGGGCGGGACGACCGACAAGAACGGGGTCAAGGCCGAGAAGGCCGCCACCGACGCGGTGGCCGTGCTGCGGGAGCGCGCGGGAAGGCTGCTGCGCAAATGACCGACCAGACCACCGACGAGACCACCGGGCAGATCACCGGGCCCACCGACGGCAGGGACGGGCTCCCCGCCGCCGACCCCCACGATAACCGCCGCCAGGTCCTGTACTGGCGCCTGCTCGCCCGGCTCTTCGACCCGGAGGAGCAGGCCACCCTTGAGTCGGCGAGCCTCGCCGTCGTCGAGGACATCGGGTTGCCGCCCGCGCTGCTGGACCCGCAGGCCTCTGTCGACTCCATCGTGCAGCGCCACCCGGATCTGGCCGCAGAGTTCGACGGCCTGATGGCGCCCGAACCCGAACCCGAGGACGGCGCACGCGACCGCGCCGCCGAAGTCCGCCGCGCCGCGGTGGTGTCGAAGGTCCTGCTCAACGTCTTCGCCTCCGGCTCCGGCACCGTCACCGCCGGGCAGCTGGCACGCTGGCAGTCCGACGCGGGCTGGCTGGAACGCGCGCTGGGCTGCCGCCCCGGCGAGCTGCGCGGAGGCCGCGCCAGCGGACGTATGGCAGGCCCCGGCGTCAGCCCCACCGGCACCGGCGGCGGGGGCACCACCCCCGACCTCAGCCAGCTGATCCCGGCGATCGGCCCGGAACTCGGCGCGATCGAGGCCGACCTCGTCAAGCGCATGCACCTGCGCGAGGTGCTGGCCGACCCCAAGCTCGCCGCGCAGCTGACCCCGAGCATGTCCCTGATCGAGCAGCTCCTGCGCGACAAGAACAACCTCTCCGGCGTCGCCCTGGCCAACGCCAAGTCCCTGATCCGCCGCTTCGTCGACGAGGTCGCCCAAGTGCTCCGCACGCAGGTCGAGAAGGCCTCGGTCGGCGCGATCGACCGCTCGATCCCGCCCAAGCGGGTGTTCCGCAACCTCGACCTCGACCGCACCATCTGGAAGAACCTCACCAACTGGAGCCCGGAGGAGCAGCGGCTGTACGTCGACCGCCTCTACTACCGGCACACCGCGCGCAAGACGACGCCCCAGCGTCTGATCGTCGTCGTGGACCAGTCCGGCTCGATGGTCGACTCGATGGTGAACTGCACCATCCTCGCCTCAATTTTCGCGGGGCTGCCGAAGGTGGACGTCCACCTCATCGCGTACGACACGCAGGCGCTCGACCTCACGCCCTGGGTCCACGACCCCTTCGAGACCCTGCTGCGCACGAAGCTCGGCGGCGGCACCGACGGCACGGTGGCCATGGCGCTCGCGCAGCCGAAGGTCGCCGAGCCCCGCAACACCGTCGTCGTGTGGATCTCCGACTTCTACGAGTGGCGGACCGAGCCGCTGTTCGAGAGCATGGCCGCGCTCCACCGCTCGGGGGTCAAGTTCATCCCCGTCGGCTCGGTGACCAGCTCCGGCCGCGGCAGCGTCAACCCGTGGTTCCGGGAGCGCTTCAAGGACCTCGGCACGCCGGTGATCTCCGGCCACATACGCAAGCTCGTCAACGAGCTGAAGACGTTCCTCGCCTGAGCGCCCCCGGGCAGTCCAAGGCAACACAAGGCAACCCAGGTAACCCGAACAACCCCATCACGCCCGAAAGGCCCCTCATGTCCGACCTGTTGCGCGCCCCCGCCGAGACCAAGTACGCCGAGGAACTGGACTGGCTGGAGTCGGTCGACGACAACCCCAAGCCCTTCTCCTGGCGCCTGTCGCCCAAGATGGTCCGGCTGTTCATCCTGGGCTCCGAGCCCTCCGACGGCCTGGACCGCGAGATCTCGCAGAAGTGGTTCGGCGACCGCAGCTTCGTCGAACGCTCCATCGTCACCCTCGCCTCCGACCGCGGCCTGCTGCTCATCGGCGACCCCGGCACCGGCAAGAGCTGGCTCGCCGAACTCCTCTCCGCCGCCATATCGCGCAACTCCACGCTCGTGGTGCAGGGCACCGCCGGCACCACCGAGGACCACATCAAGTACTCGTGGAACGTGTCCATGGTCATCGCCAAGGGCCAGTCGCGGGAGTCGATGATCCCCTCGCCGATCATGACGGCCATGGAGACCGGCGCGATCGGCCGCTTCGAGGAGCTCACCCGCTCCACCAGCGACGTCCAGGACGCGCTGATCTCCATCCTCTCCGAGAAGTACATCTCCGTCCCCGAGCTGGACGGCGACAGCGACAACATCGTCTTCGCCAAGCCCGGCTTCTCCATCATCGCCACCGCCAACAGCCGCGACCGCGGGGTCAACGACCTGTCCTCCGCGCTCAAGCGCCGGTTCAACTTCGTCCGCATCCCGGTCGTGACGAACAAGAAGAGCGAGGCGGAGATCGTCCGCTTCCGCACCGAGGAGCTGCTGCGCCGCCACCAGATCGAGCTGGACGTGCCGCCGAGCCTGCTCGACGTGCTGCTGCAGAGCTTCGCCGACCTGCGCGCCTCGGCCGCCGCGGCGGGCAGCGACGACGAGAAGCTGGAGTCGGCCCTGTCCACCGCCGAGCAGATCGGCGTGCTGGAGGACTCCATCCTGCACAGCAACTTCTTCGGCGAGCGCGCCCTGACCGCCCGCACCCTGGCCTCCTCGCTCGTCGGCTCGCTGGCCCGGCGCGAGCCCGAGGACCTGGCGATTCTCAACAAGTACCTGCACGGCGTCGTCGAGCCGCGCAGCAAGGACGAGGGCGGCGCCTGGCCGGAGTTCCTGGAGGGCGGCCGCGACGCGATCGCCACACTGTCATGAGCGGCACCCACGAGGGCACCTTCGAGGCGCTGCGCGGCCAGCTCCGCGAAGCGGCCACGACGTTCACCGACGGACCCGACGCCCTGGAGGGCATCCTGCTCGGCATGGTCGACGACGTCGACCGCGCCGTGCGCGAGCCGCTGGAGGTCTTCCCGGTCTGCCACCACTCGCCCGCCTCGGCGGTGGCCATGGCACGCCGCCTGCGCGAGAAGCAGCCCAAGGTCGTGTACCTGGAGCTGTGCGAGGACATGACGCCGCTGCTCACCGAGCTGCGCAACTGCCGGCTGCCGGTGGCGGTCCAGGCGTACGCGAGCGAGGCCGACGGCTTCCCCGCCGACTGGGCCCCGCTGTCGGTGGTCGCCCCGATCACCGAGGCCTCGGCGGAGTACCAGGCCATCGCCTACGCGCTGGACACCCCGGGCGTGGAACTCGTCCTCGTCGACCGCTCCTCCGACCACGTCTTCCAGTGGGACGCCCGCGCCGAGCGGCCCGAGTCGCCGGACGACCCGGACGCGCCGCCCGCCGAGGAGGAGGCCGCACTCCACGGCGACGCGGTCGGCGTGGAGATCGGCGACCTGCGGCCGCGCTTCGCCGAACTGGAGGAGCACTTGCTGCGCCACGGCCGGGTGCGGCACTGGTCGGAGTGGTGGCACCAGTACGTCGAGCTACCTCTCGGCGACGCCGACCACGACACGTACCGCCAGGTCATGTTCCTCATCGGCAGCCTCTTCCGGCGCCTTGCCCCCGGCGACCCGGGCCGGGTGCGCGTGGACGAGGACCGCGAGCGCCACATGTGGACCCGGATGCGCGAGCACCTGGCGGCCACCGGCACCGACCCGGCGGACTGCGTCTACGTCTGCGGCGCCTTCCACGCCGCAAGCCGCGTGGCGGAGTTCGGCGTGGAGGGCACCGACACGTTCGAGATCAGCCCGCGCAGCGGCACCAAGTGGCTGCACGGCCTGATCCCGTCCAGCCACGCGGCGATCGAGGCGCAGTTCGGCCTGGCCGCGGGTTCGGTGTCGATCGCGGCGACGCAGTGGACGAAGAACCTCAAGCGGACACGGGTCAAGCCGTACCGCCTGACGGGCCAGGCGGGCACGAAGAAGACGACGCCCGCCAAGACCTTGCCACCCGCCCCTCAGGCTGCGGCGGCCGACCAGCTGACCGGCTTCCTGCAGCGCCCGCCGGTCCTGGACCAGTTGGACGAGGCCGAACTGCTCGGCTGGTCGGTGGACATCGTGCGCGCCGCCCGGCGCAACGGCTACCTCGCCTCGACCGCCGACGCGATCGCCGTGTTCGAGACGTCGATCCTGCTGGCGGGGATGCGGGACCGGGCCAAGCCCACGCCGTACGACTTCCAGGACGCGGCCGTCACGTGCATCGAGAAGGACGCGGTGCCCGGCCGGCGCGACGTACGCCGGATCGTCGAGATCATGATGGGCGGCGACCGGATCGGCCAGGTCGGCTACGACGCCCTGCCGCCGCTCGCCCGCGACGTCCACGACCGCCTCGCACCCCTGAACCTCAAGCTCCAGCAGCGAGGGGTGCAGCGCGCCCTGCTCGACATCGCCGGCCGGCCGGAACTCGGCCCGTGCTCCGACGTCCTGTGGATGCTGCGCCGGCTGATGCCCGAGGGCACCGCCCGGCCGATCATGGGCGAGCGGAAGCTCGGCGAGCGCCCGATCCAGGAGTCCTGGGACCTGGCGCTCGGCACGCACCAGCGCGCGCTGATCGAGCTCGGCTACGAGGGCGTCAGCATCGAGCAGGTCCTGGAGCAGCGCCTGCGCCGCCGGGCGTACGACCCGAAGGCCACCGCGGCGACCGTCCTGGAAGCCGTTGAGGACGCCACCCTGTACCTGAACAGCCGCCGCCTCGCCGACGAGCTGGGCACCCGCGCCCTGGAGGTGCTGTCAGCCGAGCGTACGGTGGACGGCGCACCGGAGGTACTGCGCCGGGTACGACGGCTCCTCGCCTACTACCGCACGAGCGAACCGACGCTGCCGTCGTGGATCGAGTCCTTCGTCAAGACCGGGTACGCGCACTACTGCACCCTGCTGCCGACGGCGTTCACCGACGAGGACGCAACGGTCCGCCAGGTGGCGGCGATGCTGGGCTTCCTGTTCAGCATGGAGACGTTGGCGCTGTCGCTGGGCTGCGACCGGACCCAGCTGGAACTGGCGGTGGCGCAGTCCCACCCGCAGGACCCGTCGAAGACGGCGCTGCTGTGGGCGGCCCAGGTCCACCTGGGCACCATGACCCGCACGGATTTGCGCGCCAGGTGCGACGAGTTGCTGGCCAACCCGATGGTGGTCCCGGCGTACCCGCGCTACCTCAGCGGCCTCCTCCACGCCCTGGAACCGGTCCCGGGCCTGGCGGACGTGGTGGTGGAAGCCGTATCGAAGGCGTTCGGCCGCCTGCCGGACCAGGTCCTGCTGCCGTGGCTCCCCACCCTGATCACGAGCCTGCGCGCAGGCGGGGCGGAGCTGGCCCCCCTCCTGATCCGCGAGGCGGGCCGCATGTTCCCAGGCCGCCTGAAGGCCCTGGACGAATGGATCCCCCCGTGGCGCACGACCCAGCCGGCGCCGCAGGCCTTGATCTCGGCCCGACAGACTTCCCGCGGCGTGAGTCTCCTCGCCGCCCACCCGGCAACGACCGACGCACTAGCCCACCTCCCGGGTTGCGACGCCCCTTGGGTGACGGCAGAACCGGAGCTGGCGGGCGCGGCACTGCTCGACCGCTACCCGGCGACGGCTGAGGCACTGGAGGCGTTGTTGGCCAGGGCATGAGATCGGGACACGGACAGGCCCGGCGCGCGGGGATGGTTTCCGTACTCGCCGGAACCGGTTCGGTCTGCCCGCTGCTCCAGGTACTCCGGGCGTGGCGGTCCCGGCTGCTGTGTCCTTGGTCGCGACCCGGTATGGGCACGCGCCACGGGGGGCGAGAAGCGGTGACCGCTTCTCGCCCCCCCCGTGGCACAGATCGCCCCGAGCTCAGTAGGAGAACTGGCGGATCTGACCGTCGTACGCCCCGTACGTCCAGCCCGTGCGGGTCGCCGGGTCCAGCTGGACGGAGTTCATCACACCGCCGTGGACCAGGGGACCGCCGTGGCCCGTGATCTGGAACCCGGTCAGCGTCCGCACCACCTCGCCCGTCGTGACGTCGATGACGAGCAGCCGGCCGGTGGCGTTGTTGTCCGCGACGACGGCGGTGCCGGAGCCGGCGTAGCTCGTGCCCTCCGGCGCCGTGAACGCCGCCACCGCGAGCCCGTTGGAGCCGTCCACCGCCATCCCCGTGGCGGGGCCGCGCCGTACGGCCACCGGGTCGTCCGTCTCGCCGGTCGCCACGTCGAGCGAGCCGAGGACGCTGGTCGGGACGATCTTGGTGCTGATCGCGGTGGCCGACAGGTTGTAGAGCGTGCCTGCGCCGTCGGAGCCGAAGCCGTTGCTGCAACCGGACATGGTCCCCACGAGGCTCACGCTGCGGGTCTGCGTGTCGACGCGCGGGATCTGGACGCCGCCCAGGCAGAGGGCGATGGGGGCGCCCTTCGCCAGGTAGACGTCGCCGGTGGAGGAGTCGATGTCCAGGAGGCTGTGCGAGCCCTTGGCGACGCCCGGCAGATCGGCGGGGACGGGGTCCTGCGTGGTGCCGTCCCTCAGGTCGACGGGCAGCACCAGGTCGGTGTTGTCGGCGCCGCCTCGCAGCAGCAGCGCGCCGCGGGAACGGACGGCGTCGACGCGTCCGACGACGAAGCGGTAGTCGGCCGCCGCGAGCGTGGTCCGCCCGACGAGGGTGCCGGTGGCGGTGTTCCAGGTCTCCACCTGCACATCGCCGCCGGGCTCCGCCTGGTGCACCGCAAGGGCGCGGTGCGTGGCGGGGGCCACGCCGAGGACCTCGTACTCCGATCCGTCGCCGCTGTCCGAGGCGATGACCGGGCCGTAGACGCCGGTCCTAGTGGAGTAGTGGCGGATCTCGGTAGCACCGGAGACGGTCCGCAGTGCGGCGACCGAGTCGTCGCCCGCGGCGGCGAAGGACAGCACCGTGCTTCCGGCCGGGGCGACGCCGTCGTCGACCTCGAGGGTCGAGACGGGAGACGCCTGGCCGATGACCCGGTGCTTGCTGTCGAGGGCCATGACGCGCACGCCGTAGACAGTGGAGGAGGACAGGCCCAGCCGCAGGGCGTCGAGGTCGACGCTGCCCTTGGTGGCGGGCAGGACACGGTGGGCTGTGGAGGGCGCGTCGACGCCGTTGTCGTCGAGGGCCGTGCCGTTGGCGTTGGTGAAGGTGTTCAGCGAGTTGTGGAGCGTCGGGGCGGGCGCGGCGAACTCCACCTGCGCGTACTTCGCGCCCGGGATGTCGCGTACGTCGTACCTCAGGGTGAAGCCGGCCTTGGCGCGGGTGACCACGGCACTGTGCGCGGGGACGCCCTCCAGTCCGGTGACCAGCGGCGCCTGCGGGCGCTGCTCGGCGGTGCCGCCGTCGACGCGGACGGGGGCGAACTCCCCGTAGGTGGTGAGGACGGGATTGCCGCCGAATCCGGCCTGGGCGATGCCGATGCCGTACAGGCCGCCGCCGGCGCCGAACGCGTCAGCGGGGATGGTGACCGTGCCGGAGCCGGCGGTCAGGGCCTGGTGCCACGCGGCGCTGAAGAGCGGCGCGAGGGCGGGGTTCCAGTGACCGACGGTGGACACGACGAGCTGCGGGTCGTTGAGCCCGGCGACGCCGGTCAGGTCGTAGCTGACGGTGACCGCGTGGCCGGCCTTCACCACCGCGGGGGCCTTGGGCGCGGTGCTCTCCACGTAACGGCCGTCGCTCGGGCCGACGGTGAGGGTGCGGCGCACGGTGGCCTGGGTCCGGCCGCCGATCTGTACGCGGTAGGTGGCGGTGATCGTGCGGTCGGAGTCGGAGACCACGGCGAGTCCCGCGGCGTCCAGCAGCTCCGTCGGCGTCACGCGGATCGCCGGGGTGGCGGAGTTCCAGGTCCGCGTGCCCACGGTGAGCGTGTACGTGGGGCTGGCGCCCTTGGGGAGGCCGGTGACGTCGCCGGCGAAGGTGACCGGGCCCACCAGGCCCATGCCGTTGCCGCCGGAGGCCATGTCCCCGAGGTCGATGCGGTTGGGGTCGGTCGTCTCGAGGAACTGCCCGCCCAGGCCGGCGTTGGTGATCCGGTGGGCGACCGACAGCCGTACGGCCGCGGTGGCGCCGCCGCGGTGCCCGAGGACGTCCTCGACGGCGGCGGTGACGTCGATCTGCCGGCCGACGTTGAGGTCGCGGTCGATCTGCGCCGGGGTGGCGACCTCACGGCCGGTCCGCTTCAGCACGTCCCGTACCTGCGCGGGCGTCAGGTGGTGTCCGGCAAGACCGGCGGCCTGGAGCACGACGGCGGCGGCCGCCGCGATCTCGGGCGCGGACGCGGACGTGCCGCCGTTGAGGACGGGGGTGACGGACTGCGCGTCGCCCCGGTCGGTGTGGGTGAAGGCGACGATGTTGTCGCTGGGCGCCGCGAGGTCGATGCGGGTGCCGAAGCCGGAGGAGAAGGTGCCGAAGCCGCTGATGCGGGTCTCGGCGGTGGTGGCGGGTCCGGTCCGGGAGGCGAGGGTGTCGTCCAGGGTGGTGCCGCCGGCGGCTATCGCGCCGCTGTCGGGGACGTGCGACGGGGTGGTGGAGTAGGCCACGTCGTTGATATCGGTGGCCGACTTGTCGTTCTTCGCGGTGTCGGTGGGCGTGCTGCCGCCGTCGGGGCCGACGGCGGCCGGGGTGTAGAGGCGTGTTCCGTCGTTGGAGGAGATGACCACCACGACGTGGTCCTTCTGGACGATCGAGGCGACGACGGACCGTATGTACGGGTCGCCCTCCAGGTAGCGGCCCGGGAAGCCCTGGGCGTCGGTGCCGAAGCCGAGGCTGGCGGTGATGACGTCCGGCTTGGGGGACTGGTGGGTGGCGGCCAGCAGCGCGGTCGCGATCTGGTCCATCGTCGGCTGCTGCGGGACGACGAGGCGGTAGCCGGCGCCGGGGGCGACGCCGAGCAGATCGGTGTAGTCGCTGCCGGTCCGGCCGGGACGCTGCCGGTCGTGCGCCAGGGGTGCCATGACGCTGAAGTCCAGCAGGACCTCGCCGAGGCCGGGGTCCTGGTCCTTGGTGGCCGCCGTACCGCTGAGGCTCCCGTCGGGGGCCGCGACGTAGGCGGGGATCAGCGGCATGGAGGGGAGGTCGAGGTAGCGCTGGCCGTCCTGGAGCACGGTGGTGGGGCCGTGGCCCTGCACGTAGGGGTCACCGGAGTCGGCCATGGCCTGGTCGGTGAGGTCGCCGATGGAGACGTTGGTGATGGTCCGGCCGGTGCCGGGCTGCTGCCCGTAGCGGCCCTGGAGGATGTCGAAGGCGCCCACCGCGTTGACGCCGCCGGCGTTGAGGAACGCCTGGGCGGAGTTGGTGAGGGCGAAGTTGGTGGGGAGGGGGGAGGCGCCCGGCGCGGTCGCTGGTGTGTGCTTCGCGGACGCCTTCGCGGTGGCGGGCAGTTGCTGCCCCCCGGTGTTCATGGTGTTGACGTAACGGTTGGGCTCGGCGTTCGCGATTCCTGGCGTGCCCTGGAGGGCGCGGGCGACGGCGGCGGAGTCGCGGTTCCCGGTCCGTACGACGTAGGTGCGCCACAGGTCGGCGGCGTCATCGCCCAGGCGCGTGCGGGCGGTTGTGGTCATCGACTCGGTGGCCGCGGCCGACAGGGAGGGGAAGAGCGGCTGGAGCGAGGTGGCGCCGACCGCGTTCAGCTTCTTGTTGACGGCGGCGCTGCTGGTCCCGGGGGCGTGGGCCTGAGACCTGTTACTCGGCAGCTTGCGGCCGGTCACGGCGGTCTGCGGGGAGAGGGTCACCAGCACCTGGCCCGGGACGACACCGGAGCGCTGGGCGGGCAGCGCCTTCTGCGGTGACGCGTCACCGAGGGACGTACGGCCGGCGGGAACGGGAGCGGCGGAGGCCGGGAGCGCGGCGGTGAGGGCCAGGAACACGACGGACGTGACGGATACGGCTCCGAGCCGTCGTCTTCCGTGCGGATGGGCACGCGACATGGGACACCTTTTCAGCGGGGCGAGGGTGTGCGGGGGGACACACCGTGGCGCGCTGACGCCCACCTCAACGCAGGGCAGCGCGCTCGTTGCTGGAAGATGTCAAGTGCGGCGGACGAGCCGCAAGGTGGGAAAGGTGGCCTACCTCCGCCAGGTGGCCGGTTGGTGCCACGGAGGTGTGGGAGCGGGCATGGATTTTAACGTTCTGGGGTTCACGGCGGACGCGGAGCGCGTATATACGGCGCTGGTGGGGATGCCGCGGTGCACGGCGGCGGAGGTCGCGGACGCGTGCGGCCTGGCCGCGCCCGCGGCGGGGAAGCTGCTGTCCGGCCTGGTCAGGGACGGCCTGGCGGTGCGCAGCGCGGGGCGGCCGCCGAGGTTCTCCGCCACGGCTCCCGATGTCGCGGTCGGCGCGCTGATCCACGAACGGGAGCAGCAGCTCGGCGAGGCGCGGGCGCTGGTGCAGCGGCTCGTCGAGACCCACCGGGAGGCGGGCAGGATCAGCCACCCGGACATGGCCGCTGAGCTGCTGACGGACCGCGAGGACATCAGCAAGGCGGTGCACCGGCTGACGACCGGGGCGCGGCGCGAGGTGTGCGCCTTCGACCGCCCTCCGTACGTCGACCGGCCCGGCAGCAACCTTGATGGCCAGCTGGAGCGGCAGCGGACCGGGGTGACCCACCGGGTGATCTACGACCGTGAGGCGGTGGCGTGGCCCGGCAGGCTGCAGGACGACATCATGCCGAGCATGCGGGCCGGGGAACAGGCCCGGATGCGGCCGGAGTTGCCGCTGAAGCTGGTGATCAGCGACAGCCGGGCGGCGATCATCCCGTTCAGCCTGGCGCCGGGCGGTCAGTCCGCGGCGTACCTGATCCATCCGTCGCCGATGCTGGTCGCTCTGCAGTCGCTTTTCGAGGCGCAGTGGGAGCGGGCGATCCCGCTGGGGGAGGCGGCTGGGCCGATTGCCGGGGACCCGGGTCAGCCGGGGCAGCCGGATGCCGAGACCCTGGCCCTGGTGAGCCTGTTGGCCTCGGGGCTCACGGACGCGGCGATCGCCCGCACGCAGGGCTGGAGCGCCCGAACCACGCAGCGGCGCATCCATCGCCTGATGACGGAACTCGGGGCGTCCACCCGTTTCCAGACGGGGCTGGCGGCGGCCCGGCGGGGGTGGCTCTGAGCCTTCGACCGCGGGCGTAATTCCTTTGCCGGGGGTTGCGGTTGACAGCCCGCGCACTGAGGCCCGTCCCGCGTCTGGCGGACGTCGTGGTGGAGGCGGTGTCGAACGCGTTCGGCCAGCTGCGGGCCCCGGTGCTCCTACCCTGGCTCCCGACCCTGATCGTGAGCCTGCGCTCGGACGGCGTCGAACTGGCTACTCGGCTCATCCGCGCGCGGGCCGAATCTTCCCCGTCCGCCTTGCCGCCCTGGACGATTGGGTCCCCCTGCGGCGCTAACTCCTCAGGGCCTACCCGGCAACCACCGACGCACTGGCCCGCCTCCTGGGCTGCGACGCCTCCTGGAGCACGCGGGACCCTCCCCGGACCCCGGCAGACGCGGCACTGCTCGACCGCTACCCGGCCACGATGGTTTCGCTGGAGGCTCTGTTCACCCAGGTGCGAGGCAGGGAGGCGGTGAGCCCGTGAGCTGGGCCACCGCCAGGAGTCGGCTGCCGCCACGGGGGCCATCAAGTGATGACCCCACCTCGGCGGACGAACTTCTGATCGACGAGACTCCAGGGCGAGCGGCTACGAAGGTTACTGATCTGCATCCATAGGGCCACGATTGGGAACATAGCGCCCAGAGGTGCGGTCTGGTTCGGTGTGATCACTTCCTCCTGCAGGAATCCGATCAGTACGCTGTAGCGGTGATTGGTCAGTGTCCCTGCGCCTCGTAGCTGGTTTGTGCCATGGCGGAGTGGATGCATGCGCCGTGCGTGTTCGTGCGGTTGTTTGTGCAGTGGGGGGTGTGCGGTGAGCGATGTGGCTCTGCCGTTGCGTATCGGTCCGTACCTCGTCGAGCGGCGGCTCGGTGCGGGCGGGATGGGGGAGGTGTACCTCGCCTACTCGGTGGCGGGTGAACCGGTCGCAGTGAAGGTGATCCGACCCGATCGAACTGATCCGCACACGCGCGCCCGGTTCGAGCGCGAGGCGACGATCGCGCGTACGATCTCGGGCACGGGCCGTGTGGCACGTTTCATCGACGCGGACCCGTTCGCCGAGCAGCCCTGGCTGGCCATGGACTACGTCCCTGGTCGACCGCTCTCTGACGTCGTACAGGACCAAGGTCCGCTGCCCACGCCACTCGTGGCGAGCCTTGGCGCGCTGCTGGCCGAGGGGCTTGCCGCCGTGCACGCCGCGGGCCTGGTACACCGCGACTTGAAGGCACAGAACATCATCCTCGGCGACTTTGGCCCCGTGATCATCGACTTCGGTCTCGGAGCCTTCGTCGGAGCTTCCAAAGGGTCGCTCACGCAGGCCGGCATGCTCATCGGGACGGTCCGCTGCATGCCGCCCGAGCAGGCTCTGGGCGAAATAGACGTGACACAGGCTGCTGACGTGTACGGCCTGGGCACCGTACTCCTGTACGCAGCGACCGGGCACTACCCCTATGACGGAGCCCGGTGGGAGGCGGTCGCCGCGCAGGTCGTCAACGCCGAGACCGGCCCCGATCTGTCCGGGTTGCCCGATGAGCTGTCTCCCGTCGTGAAGGCCATGCTGGCGCACAAGGCGGAGGGCCGTCCCTCGCTGGAGGAGGTGACCCGGCGGTGTGCCGATCTGATGCGCTCGCTGGGTACGAGTCCTGCTCGGGCCCGGCGTGCTCTGATCCAGGAGACGACGCCGAAGGACCACCCCACGTGGGTGCTGCCCCAGCCTGACACACCGATGCTGGACCGGCTCGACTCGCTCGAAAGGCTCCTGCGCGAAGAGTCGGCGTCCTCGTCTGGGAACATCCCCCCAGTTGAGAGCGATGTGGAAAGCGACGTCGAGAGCGACGCGGAAGGCTTGCTCCCGTCCGTATTCGTGTCTGTGCGAGAGCCCGCCCCAGGGAGCGGAAGCCCAGCTGAGCCCGTACCCCAGAAGGGCCGTCCTCCCGCTTCTCAGAGGGTTGCCGACGAGCTACGCAAGCGCTACACGATGGGACCGGCGCTCGCCTGGTCGAAGCGCTGATGCCGTCTCCACTCCTGCCGTAGGCGAGGCTGGTCCGGAGCGGTACAAAGGGTAAGTACCAGCACGCAACACCCATCATGAGCACACACTCCACAGAGGAGCACCACGTGACCACGGCGATGCAGCCCGAGGTTCCTGAGGCGCGCGACGCTGATGCGGCGCGGTCGGCGTACCTGGCCGGTGCGAAGCCGACCTTCGCGCCCGGTGCCCAGGTACGCATCCGCGAGGAGCAGTGGCTCGTGAAGTCCGTCGCGGAGTCCCGTGACGGGCTCATGGTCGAGGTCAGCGGGGTTTCGTCGTTCGTCCGTGGCACGGACGCGGTGTTCTACTCCGGCCTTGACCAGATCGACGTGCTCGATCCGCGCAAGACCCGGCTCGTGCCCGACGACACCTCCAAGCACGCCAAGGCCCGCCTGTACCTGGAAGCGGTCATCCGCAAGACCGCGCTGCCGCAGACCGAGCACGGCATCGCGCTCGCCGACTCCTTTCTTATGGACCGGCAGGAGCATCAGCTGCGCCCTGCCGAGCTGGCGCTGTCCATGCGCAACCCGCAGCCCCGGCTGCTGATCGCCGACGTGGTCGGGCTGGGCAAGACACTGGAGATCGGTGTCACGCTCTCGGAGCTCATCCGGCGCGGGCGCGGCGAGCGCATTCTCGTAGTCACGCCCGCCCATGTGCTGGAGCAGTTCCAGCGCGAGCTGTGGACTCGCTTTGCCCTGCCGCTGGTGCGCCTGGACTCGACCGGCATCCAGCGCATCCAGCAGGAGATCCCGGCGGGCCGGAACCCGTTCGCCCACTTCAAGCGCGTCATTGTCTCCGTCGACACGCTCAAGTCGGCGACGTACGCCCACCACCTGGAGAAGATCACCTGGGACGCTGTGGTCATCGACGAGTCGCACAACCTCGTCAACAAGGGCACCCGCAACAACCGCCTCGCCCGCCGCCTTGCCGAGCAGACCGACGCGCTGATCCTGGCCTCCGCCACTCCGCACAACGGCGACGCGGAGTCCTTCGCCGAGTTGATCGGGATGCTCGATCCGGCGGCGATCGCCGACCCCAAGGACTACAAGGTGGCCGCCCTCGATCACCTCTACATCCGGCGAACCAAGTCCGACCGCGAGGTGCGCAACGGCCTCAAGGACAAGCCCTGGGCCGAGCGCGGCGAGTCCCTGCCGGTGCCGGCTCTCGCGACGCGGAAGGAGGTCGCCGTCCTGGAGAAGCTCGCGAGCGATTGGACCCCCGGGGACCCGAACCGTTCGTCGATCTGCGCCGATCCGCTGGTCGGCTACAACTTCCTGAAGGCGTTCCTCTCCTCCCACGTCGCCCTGCGTAAGTCCCTCTCCGCCCGCCGCGCCTACCTGGACAACCCCAGGAGCGCCATGGTGAAAGGCAAGGACGGCAAGAAGGCAGACTCTCCCGAGCGCCGTGCCGCCCTGGCGGCCGAGGGCACAGCCCTCGCCGAGCTGGAGGCACTCGTCTCCGACTTCACCGATCAGGACTCCGCCAAGCTCGACGCCCTTGTCCGTACGCTGAAGGACGACCTCAAGGTCGGCCCGGGCTGCGAGCGCCGCGTCGTGATCTTCTCCGAGCGGGTCCACACCTTGGACTGGCTGGCCGAGGAGGTCCCGGCCCGGCTCGGCTTCAAGAAGAACCCGGCGGCCAAGGCCGACAAGACGCGCCCCTGGCAGGCGTACGGCGGCGTCGTCGAGGTCATGCACGGCGACACCACCAACGACCAACAGCAGCGGGAGATCATCGACCGCTTCGGCCGGGCCGAGGAGCCGGTGCGACTGCTTTTCACCGGCGACATCGCCTCAGAGGGCGTCAACCTGCACCACCAGTGCCACGACATGGTCCACTACGACCTGCCCTGGTCCCTCATCCGCATTGAGCAGCGCAACGGACGCATCGACCGCTACGGGCAAGCGGTGAGCCCCGAGTTCCGCGCGCTCACCCTCACCGCGGACGTTCCCTGGCGGCGCGACGAGGAGAGCGGCGAAACACTCACGCTCGACGACCGGCTCGTCGGCGCCCGCCTGCTGTGCCGCGAGGCCCAAGCGCACGAGATCGAGACCGGCGAGGGCAGCGCCGAGGCCGTCACCGGCCTCTACGACGACAAGAAGGAAGAAGACCGCCTCACCCGCGACCTCATCAAGGGCAGCACCGTCGAACGCTCCATCAAGCACTCTCAGCAGGAGTCTGGCGGGATCCTCGCCGACCTCCTCGCAGGCGTGAACGCCCGGCTCACCGATCCGACGGCCTCTCCGGCCACCCTCGGCACGGCCCCGGTGCCCGAGGCCGACGTGCCCCACGTGTTCGCCGACACCAAGGCGTACTTCCACGCCGCGATGGACCTCATCTACCCGCAGGCCGAGCGCGAGGCTCTCGACTGGAAACCCGAGACGGCGGGCGGCCGCATCGAGTTCACTCCGCCCGACGACCTGCAGTACCGCTTCCGGGAGCTGCCGAAGTCGTACCTGGAGCAGGAGAAGATCCTCACCACCCCCAAGTACGACGGCACACTGCGCATCACCTTCGACAAGAAGTACGCCGCCGACCGCCTGGAAGCCGCCCGCAACGCCAAGCAGGGCAAGACCGACCAGCCCACCTCCCAGTGGCCCAACGTCTCTTACGTCTCCGACATCCACCCCGTGCTCGACTGGCTGACGGACAAGGTCCTCGCCAAGCTCCGGTACGACGAGGCATTCGTCCTGGCCTACCGCCCCGACGCCGACAAGGCCAAACGGATCGACGCCGCCCTGCCCGAGGCCCTCACCGGCCCGGTCTACCTCCTCCAGGGCGTCCACTCCAACGCGGCGGGGAAGCCGACGGTCGTGGAGTGGATGGCCGTCACCGGTCTCGCCGAGGCCGAGCCTCGCGTATGGCGCATGGACTCGGCGTTCCTCGTCGCCTGCGGTGTGGGCCCCGGCATGCCCGGCCGCGGCCGGCCCGTCGACCTCGACCTCCTCCAGGCACTCGTCCCGGCGACCGTCGACGCGGCCGAGACCCACCTACGCGAGCGCCGCGCCGACTACGACAAGCAGGTCGACTCCTATCTGGCCCCGTACGAGGACCGCGTGCAGGTCTGGGAGCAGGGCGCCCTGATCGCCGTGGGCAACCAGCAGCGCCGCCGCGAGCAGGTGTATGACACCGCGGCCCGCCGCCGCGACCTCGTACGCCGCCTGCGGACCGACGGCGACCCGATGCTGCGGGTCCTCTGCGTCCTCGAACCCCTCCACGCCACCACCGCGTCCGCCGAGGAGTCCGCACGATGAGCTACACCTATGACTCCTTCGCCAACCGCGGCGAGTACCTCTCCGCCCACTACTTCAGCGAGGAGCTGGAGAACACCCTCAAGAGGAGCAAGGCGGGCGACGAGGGCCTCTTCACCCTGTGGACCAGCCGCGAGACCGACCCCCACGACCCGCAGCCCACCCCGCGCGAGCTCCTGCCCCGACTCCGCGGTGAGTACCTGGCCACCGTCCGCCCCTTCCTGGCCTCCCGCGCTCAGCAGGAAGAGCTAGGCAGCACCTACGACGACCTGACGGGCGAGTGGGCCGAGCACATCACCACCTGGCACACCAGCGTCCTCAAGGCCCTCGGTTACGGCGGTGCCCGGCCCGATCCGATCGCTGTGCACAGCGCGGGCAGGGAGTACGAGCTCCAGGTCGCCTGGCACGGAGACGGCATCGTCGCTGTCGATTGCGGCTGGACCGCCGAGCTGGACGACGCCCTCGACCCCGAGAAGGCCGGGCGGCTCCTCCACCCCCCCAAGACCGCCGACGGCCTCCTCGAAGTCGGCGAGAAGCTGGCAGGCTGGCTCTTCCAGAGCGAACTGCACGAGCCCGGCGGCGACGCACCCCGCTTCGTCCTGCTGCTCTGCGGCGGCGTGCTCGTCCTCGCCGACCGGGACGCCTGGCACGAGGGCCGCTATCTCGCCGCCAGCCTGGACGCGGCCCTCACCCGCAACGACACGGCGAAGGCCGGCGAGCTCGCCGTCCTCTCCGCTCTCTTCTCCCACGACATGCTCGCGCCTCGCCCCGACGGCAAGGGCCGCCGCATCGACGACCTCCTGAAGGCGTCCCGTGACAACGCCGTCGGTGTCAACTCAGAGCTGCGCAAGGGGCTCCAGCACTCCGTCGAGATCATCGCGAACGAGGTGCTCGCTCGGCTGCGCGATGTGGAAGTAGAGCCCCGGGAGATCGAGGACCTCAAGAAGGGCCCGTTCGCCAAGCAGCTCACCCGCGAATCCCTGCGCTACCTCTACCGCATCCTCTTCCTTCTGTACGCCGAGGCTCGACCCGAGCTGGGCATCCTGCCCGCCGACGACTCCACGTACGAGGCCGGGTACTCGATCGCCCGTCTCCGCGAACTCGTGGCGCGCGAGCGGAAGCTGGTCGACGAGGACAGCCGAGGCGGCTTCCACCTGTACGCCTCCCTCGACGTTCTCTTCAACAAGGTCAACTACGGCCACCGCCCGCATGGCACCGAGGTGGACGACGACAAACCCGCCAAGGAACGCAGCGAACTGCGGGGCCTGCGCTTCGAGCCCCTGCGCAGCGAGCTGTTCGATCCGAAGGCGATCACCCTCATCGGCTGCCGCGTCCTCGACCCTCGGTGGGACGAAGACGGGGACGAGCCACCGCGGTGGCTGGACCTTCGGCTGCGCAACGAGGCGTTGCACCAGGTGCTGCGCCTGCTGACCATGAAGGAGGCCGGTCAGAAGGGCAGACAGGGTGGCTTCATCTCCTACCGCAACCTGGGCATCATCCAGCTAGGTGCCGTGTACGAGGGGCTTATTTCTTACACCGGCATCATCGCCGATGAAGAACTCGCCGAGGTCGCCAAACCCGGCGTGAAGCAGGGCGACAAGCAGTACGGCGACCCCGAGAAGGGCTCCTGGCTCATCCCCGCCGACCGGCTGAGTCAGTACAGGGAGAACACGCACGTCGTGTACTCGGCTCAGGACGCCGAACAGTACGGCCTGCGCGGTCCGAAGAAGTACCCCGAGGGTACGTTCGTGTACCGCTTGGCGGGGCGGGACCGGGAGACGTCGGCGTCGTACTACACGCCGGAGTCGCTCACCAAGGTGACGGTCGAGCTGGCGCTCAAGCACCGCATCACCGGCAAGACGCGCGCGAGCGAGCTGCTGCGCTACACGATCTGCGAACCGGCCCTGGGGTCGGGTGCATTCCTCAACGAAGCGATCAACCAGGTCGCGGAGGAGTACCTCAAACGCCGCCAGGCAGAACTCGGCGTCACACTGGATACGTCAAAGGCGCTCGATGTCAAGCAGAAGGTGAAGGCGTACGTAGCGCTCCACAACGCGTACGGGATCGACCTCAACGCGACGGGCGTGGAGCTGGCGGAGGTGTCACTGTGGCTCAACACCATGCACCCCGGCATGCGGGCACCGTGGTTCGGGCTGCATCTGCGTCGCGGCAACTCCCTGAGCGGGGCGCGCCGTTGGGTGTACGAGGCCGAGCGCATCAAGAAGGAGCGGACCATCGGCGCACAGACGCCGACGAAGCTGCCGTTCCGGGAGAAGGTGAATGGCGCGGAGCAGCCGCTGCCGGAGGGGGCCGTGCACCAGTTCCTCCTGCCGACGCCCGGCTGGGGTGCGGTCGCGGGGGCGAGCGGTGACGCCAAGAAGCTTGCCGAGCAGCTTGCCGGGCCGCAGGTCGAACGGCTGAAGGCATGGAAGAACGGCATCAAGACCAAACCCAAGACGGCGGGCGGTAAGAGCAGCCAGCTGGCCCGGCTTCAAGCCGTGGCCAGGAGAGTTGAGTTCCTGTGGCAGCTTGTCGCCAAGCGCATGGAATTGAGCGAGCGCGAGATCGCCCGAACCATCGACGTGTGGGGAACGGGCCGGGAGCAGGACGCGGAGGAGTACGCGTTCCTGCGCCGTGACAAGGTGAGCTTTGGTGACAGCGACCTGCCGCTGACCAAGGAACAGGTCTTCAAGGACCTGTTCGAAGCGGAAGGTTCGCCATACTGGCGTCTCAAGCAGGTCATGGACGCGTGGTGCGCGCTGTGGTTCTGGCCGCTGGACGAGGTCGGGCTGCTGGATGGCACCGACGCGGAGTACGCGACCGCGCCAGTCGTGTCGATGGACGCTCTGCTGTCGGCAGGAGTCGTCGGCGAGGTCTGGACGACGTCTCAGGATGAACCCCGAGCCGAACCGCGTTTCGTCGAGAACGGGCTGCTGTTCGCCCTCGAAGGTGACCAGATGTCCTTCGGTGACGATTCAGGCGACGGCGACCTCGTCGAGAAGCAAGAGATCACGAAGAAGCGAGTTACAGAGGCCGGTGCGAAGAAGCGCGGGGGGCCGACCCCACGCCGTGACATCGTGCCGCTGGCCGACCTCGATGACTGGCTCGACTTTCTCGAGTCCATGCTCGGCACCAAGGACGTGAAGCAGGGCACCATCGTGTCCTCTGTCGAGTCCCTTGAGGAGCTGAAGGACCTCGAAGACCTGATCCAGACTCAGCCCGAGATGGACATGGACGACGCCCGCAAGGCGGTCGAGAGCCGCTATCCGTGGATGCGCGTCGTGCGCGACATCGCGAAGGATCAGGGGTTCCTGCACTGGGAGTTGGACTTCGCGGGCGTGTTCGCCGGGGAGTCGGGGGGCTTCGACCTTCAGGTGGGGAATCCACCATGGGTGCGGCCACGCTGGAACGAGTCCTTGGTGCTGGCGGAGCGCGAGCCGTGGTTCGAGCTGGAAGAGCAGATCTCCACGTCGGTGAAGGAGGAACGCCGGGATGACCTGCTGAAGACGCCGGCTGCGGCCAGCTACGTGCTGGGCGAGATCACGGACAACGCCGGACAGGTCGCGTTCTACGGGTCGCCGCAGGTTTATCCGTTGTTGGGAGGAACCCAGCCCGATCTTTACCGGGCCTTCATGTGCCAGGTGTGGGACCACGCGTCTGTGCGAGGCACGACCGGATTCCTGCATTCGGACACACACTTCACCGGAGACAAGGAAGGTGCCCTGCGGGGGGCTGCGTATCGGCGGCTGCGGATTCACGGAGACTTCGTGAACGCCGGTCAGCGGTTCTTTCCTCTCCCAGTGGGCCACTCCACGCACTTCGGCGTGCATGTCTACGGTCCCCCTCAGGAGATCGACTTCGACCACCTCTCCTGGCTGGTCTCGGCCGATGCCCTGCGTTTTTCGGCGCACCATGACGGTTCGGGAGAGGCCCCGGGAATCCGTTACCAGAACGGGGAGTTCGACGAGCGTCCGCACCGGACGCGCGTCGTGCACGTCAACAGGGAGCTACTCACCGTCTGGAAGGGGCTGATCGGCGATCCGGGTCCGGCGGAGGAGGCACGCTTGCTGTTTCCCGTGAGCACGGCCGAGGCGTCCGCTATTGAGGCCCTGGCGAATTATCCCCTGCGTCTCGCGGATTTCCAGCCACAGATCACGCCCGGCTACCACGAGAGCGGGGCCAAGAAGGATCGCCTGATCGACTACAACCGGCCGGACCCGAAGACGGGCGAGCCGTACGAACCCGACCGATGGCGCCAGGTGATCCTCAAGGGCACGCAGATCAGTGTCGCCACGCCTGTGTTCAAACGGCATGACGCCAACTCCAACGCGCCCTACGGTGCCGACCTGGTGTCGTTGCCTTCGGATTTCGTACCGGACACGGAGTATGTGAGGGTGCCAGGTCGTGTGCAGGACTATCTCAAGGCACAGGATCGGTGGATCGACCACCAGGCACTCGAACGCCTTCGCGTGAACGACAAGGCGGTGGCCCGTGCGCGGGCTCAGGTCGCGGAGATGACGGGGGTGGCGCCGGCGGATGCAGATCCGGAGAAGGTTGATGCGCTGCTCTTGGCGCGGGCGAGGAGGCCGTACACGGCGTTCCGGCGCATTGCCTGGCGGAGAATGATCGCTCCAAACACTGAGCGAGCCCTCTTCGCTGTTCTGCTTCCGCCAGGCGCTGCGCATGTGCATGTTGTGAACTCGATGGCAATGAGCACTGATCGGCATACGGCACTTGTGGCTGGCTTCTGGTCGTCGCTCCCGTCTGACTACTTCCTTCGCATCACAGGACGTAGCGACTTGCTCGTTCGGAGTGCTCGAGCAATGCCATCTCCGGACACCAACGGTGGCCATCCCCTCGCCCCCGCTCTCCTCCTCCGCACACTCCGTCTGAACTGCCTCACCGCCGCCTACGCCGATCTCTGGCAGGACCTCTACGACCCCACCTGGTCGGCGTACGAACCCTGGGCCCTCGACTGGCCAGGCATGAACACGGAACTCCACTCCGTGACCTCGGCCTGGCAACGCGACACCCCCCTCCGCACCGAGTACGCCCGTCGCGCCGCGCTTGTCGAGATCGACGCTTTGGTCGCCGTCTGGCTCGACATGGACGCGGATGCCCTGATCGCGGCATACAAGGGGCGATTCCCCGTGCTCCAGAAGTATGAGGCGGCAAGTTGGTTCGACGCCGAGGGGTGGAAGCTGGCGAGCAATGCCCGAACCATCGGTCAGCGCCAGACCAAGGAGACCTGGACTCAGTTCGAGGACTATCGCGAAGTGGTCGGTGAGCCGTCTCCCGAAGGTGTGCTCCCCGCCGACCCCAACGCCACGCCTCCCGACGGCTACACCGCCCCCTTCTACAAGGCCGACCGAGAACGCGAAATGCGTGAAGCCCACGCCTACTTCAAGAAGCGCCTCGACGAAGCCGTAGCCAAGGGTCTCTGGGACCCCGAGAAGATGGAGGTCCCGACTCCGTGAGGCCGACCCTCGAAGCACAGGGACTCAAGGAGAGCCTGCTCCAGTACCTGTCCACGACGTACGGTCTCGCGGACGAGGGCGCCCGAAAGGCGCTGCACTCCTTCCTGGGAGACGAGACGACGGGCATGTTCCGCGGACCGTACCTGCGGCTGCGCACCCCCTTCACCCCGGCAGACGACGGCTGGCAGCAACACCTAGATTGGGTCCGCACCGACGGCTGGACACCGTACGCCCACCAGGCACGCGCCTTCGCTCGCCTCACCTCCAAGGACGGCCACACACCCCAGCCCACCCTCGTCACCACAGGCACCGGCTCCGGCAAGACCGAGTCGTTCCTCTACCCCGTACTCGACCACTGCGCCCGCGAGCGCACGGCCGGCAACAATGGGGTCAAGGCGGTCTTCCTCTACCCGATGAACGCCCTGGCCACCGACCAGGCGGCCCGCATCAACCAACTGCTCACCGACTACGACGAGCTGAGCGGCGTACGCGCTGGCCTGTACATCGGGGAGAAGGCGGCCACGCACTACGACCGGGTCTACACCCGCCGTCAGGACATGCAGCTGTCCCCGCCGGACATCCTGATTACCAACTACAAGATGCTCGACCTGCTCCTTCAGAGGGCGGCCGACGCACCGCTGTGGGACGGCAGCGACATCCGGTACGTCGTCGTCGATGAGTTTCACACGTACGACGGCGCGCAGGGCACCGACGTGGCCATGTTGCTGCGCCGCCTCGCCATCGCCGTCGACGCCAGCCAGCCCGGCATGCCGCTCGGCTCGATCACCCCCGTCGCCACCTCCGCGACCCTCGCTTCCGGCACCGACGAGGACGGGGTTCGCCAACTCCTCTCCGTGGCCACCAACGTCTTCGGCGCCGAGTTCACCGAGGACGCGATCGTCGGCGAAGACCGGCTGACGGTCGATGAGTTCATCCTCGGCAATGACGAGGCGATCCCGGATGCGAGATTCCTCCCTGGCCAGGCTTCTCCTCCCGAGACGCTGACCGCCCTGCCGGACCCGGCATCGAGCCCCGAGGCATTGGCGGACCTCGCGGAGGCCGTCACCGGGAGCCGCAGCACCGACCCGGTCGGCCTCGGTGCCGCGCTCAAGCGCAACCGGCTCACGTACGCGGTCCTGAACGCCTTCGACGGCACGGTGCGCACGTACGACGAAGTGCTCGACGTGATGCGCCGTAGTGGGGCGAAGAGCTGGGACGAGGCGATCACGAAGCGGCCGCATATCGCCGCGGCGGCACTCGCCCGCTTCGTCGTCCTGCTGGCCGTGGCGCGTGCCCCGGAGGCGCCGGCCGGCATGAGCCGTCCGTTCGTCCAGATCGAGGTGCACCAGTGGGCGCGGTCCGTGACCCGCATGCTGCGTGGCGTACTGCCCTGGCCTGGCGCCGAGTTCGCGTGGGATACGACCGGTGCGCAGAGCCAGTCGCGTACGACACCGAACACCACCACCGCCCGCGACACCAAGATCTTTCTGCCCGCGGTGTACTGCCGTGAGTGTGGGCGCTCCGGCTGGTCGGTCCTCGCCCCTGAGTCGGACCTGGAGGAGCTGAACTTCGAGCCCCACAGGATCCGTCGGGCCACCGTGACCGCCGACAGGGCGAAGGTGCGCACTCTGGTGGCGGCCACCGACAACGAGGCCCGTGAGGGCAGCGGCCGTACCGCCATGGACCGGGCCGCGCAGAAGTCGCTGACCACCGGCGGTGCGGGCGTGCTCATGGTGCTCGACTGCCCGTCCCAGCGCCTGCGACTGCCCGACCCCCAGGGCGACTACGACGACGAGGGCAACCCGGCGCCCGCCGGTCCCGACTCCGCGTTCGTCCTCGTCCAGCTCGGCGACACCGCGGAGCGAGCCGCCAAGGACGACTGGTGCCCGGCCTGCGGTACGCACAACGCGATCCGCTTCGTCGGTACCGGCGCTGCCGCGCTTGCAGCCGCGTCCGTCACCCAGCTGTTCACCGGCGGGGAGATGGACAAGGAGCAGCGCGAGACGAAGACGCTGATGTTCAACGACTCGGTGCAGGACGCCGCGCACCGGGCCGGGTTCGTCGCCTCGCGCTCGTACACCTTCTCCCTTCGGGCGTTGTTCACCAAGCATCTGAGTGAGCAGCGGCCGAGTGCGCTGAACGACCTCGTCGCCGATGTCGTCGCGGCCACCACCGACCGTGAGACCCTGGCCGCCGTCGTCCCGCCGGATCTGCACGACGATACGGGAGTAGCGCGTCTGCTGTCGGGGGCGGGGCGGGGTGGGGACAGGAAGACGTGGGACCTGATCGGTGAACGGTTCGCGTTCGAGGCGGTGATGGAGTTCGGTCACCGCTCCCGCAACGGCCGTACCCTCGAACTGACCCGTACCGCGGCCGCCTGGGTGGACATCCCCGATGTACCGGGGGCCGTGGCGATCGCGCGCGCCGCACACGAGGAGTCCACTCACCACGGGTTGGCTCTTACCGAACACGACGATGCCCGCTATCTGGCCTTCCTGCGTGGCCTGTTGGAGCGGCTGCGTACGCGGGGCGCGGTCGGGCACCGGTGGCTGGAGAAGTTTCTCGACGAGGCGGGCACCAGCCGCTACTTCATCTGGGGCGGCCGCCCGCGCGGCATGAAGGCCTTTCCCAAGGGCGTCTCCGCGCCGTCGTTCCTGCTCGCGCGGCCCAAGCAGGGCAGCGAGTTCGACTTCGCCGCCGGTCGGCTGTCCTGGTACCAGACGTGGGCCCAGCGGTGCCTCGACATGACCCGCGAGCAGGCCGACGAGTTTTGGGTGCGGCTGCTGCCCCGGCTCACGGACGCCGGGCTGCTCTCGGCCCGCACCCCGGGCGACACGGCTGCCCGGCTCTACGGTCTCCAACCGGGCGCCGTTAGACTGCAGTTGCTGACCGGCGCCCAGGTCAACGAGTCGTATGTGCGCTGCCCGAAGTGCTTCTGGGAGCAGACCGTCCACCCCTCGCTGCTGGCTCAGTACCACGGGCAGCCCTGCCAGGCGTACCGCTGCACGACCGGACGGCTGGTCGCCGGTGACCGGTGGCTGGAGACCGTGGACCGGCACGACCGGGACCGCGATTACCGTGACGACTACTACCGCAGCTTGTACCGGCGAGCCGGCACCTACCAGGTCATCACCGCCGAGCACACTGGTCTGCTCTCGCGCGGCAAGCGCGAACGTGTGGAGGACGCCTTCCGTAATGGCACGGGGTTTAACGATCCCAATGTGCTGTCCTGCACGCCGACGCTGGAGATGGGCATCGACATCGGTGACCTGTCCGCCGTAGTGCTCGGTGCCCTGCCGCGTCGGCCGGCCAACTACGCCCAGCAGGCGGGGCGGGCGGGACGCCGCACCGGCAATGCCTTCTTGCTGACCATCCCCGACCGCTCCCGTCGCGACCTGTACTTCCTCGACCGGCCGCGGGACATGATCGACGGGCGGATCGTGCCGCCGGGCTCGTATCTGTCGGCCATCGAGATCCTGCGCCGCCAGTACACCGCGCACCTCCTTGACCTTGCGGCGCGCGGACGGTTGCTACGCGAGGACGGCAAGCCGATGGCCGCCCTGTCGCGCCGGGTCGACGAGCTCTTCGGCCCCTCCGGCTACCTCGCCGACTTCACCGATGCCGCCCTCGCCCACGGGGAGGAACTCGTCGCGGGCTTCCTCGCGCTCTTCCCGACCGGCGTGAGCGACACCGCCCGGGAGGAGCTGACGCAGTACGCGGTCCGCGGTATCCGCAGCGCCGTCGAGAGGGCCGAGCGGGAGTGGGAGCGGGAGAACCAGAAGCTGCGCACCCGTATCCGTACGATCCGCTCGGCGATCGACGAGCTCAAGGAAGGTGACGACGAACAGGCCCGTACAAGGGCTGAGTTGGAGGCCGAGCTGGGCGCCATCTCCAGGCAGGGCGCCACGCGCCAGCGCCAGCCTGCCCAGACCGTGCTGTGCGACCTCGGTCTGCTGCCCAACTACGCCCTTATCGACGCCACCACCACCCTCGACGCCACTGTGTTCTGGCCCGAGGGCGCCACGCCCGAGGGCCGACCCCGCTACAAGTCGAAGTCGTTCTCCTACGGGCGGCCGCGCGGCTTCGCCCTGTCCGAACTCGCCCCCGGCAACACCTTCTACGCCGAGGGCTACAAGCACCGGATCACCGGTATCGACATCGTCACCGGCCGGGACCAGGACTGGCGCCACTGGCGCTTCTGCCCCTCGTGCGGCTACGTCCGCACCGAGAACGCCGAGCAGGACATCACGCCCTGTCCGCGGTGCGGGGATGCGGGGATCGCCGACTCCGGCAGCCTGTGGCAGATCGTCCAGCCCAGTGTTGTCACGGCCCGCGACAAGCGCGAGGACGCCAGGATCGGCGACGAGAGCGACGACCGCGACCGCCGCTTCTACACGGTCGTCGACATGGTCGACATCGACCCCAAGGACTTCGCGGTGGGCAAGTCCTGGCGGCACACCAAGGAGATCTTCGGCGTCGACTACACCCGCCGCGCCGTGATCCGCCGGGTCAACGCCGGACCGCTCAGCGTCGGCGCCCAGGAGAACGACCAGCTCGCCGGGAAGCCTGTGCGCATCGCCCCCTTCCACGTGTGCACGGCGTGCGGAGCCGCGAGCGCCGACGGTCGGCCCGTCTTCGACGACGACCAGGACGCCGTCGACAACTCCGCCAACCGCCAGCGCGAACTCAAGCACCACACCCCCTGGTGCCCGCTGCGGCGTGGCAAGAAGGGTGTGGGGCAGGAACCCGTTCTGCTCGCCCACGAGTTGGAGACCGAAGCACTGCGCGTCCTGCTGCCCGCCGCGACTGTCCTCGTCGAGGAGAAGGTCCACTCCTTCCAGGCAGCCTTGCGTCTCGGGGTGGACGGCGCCTTCGGCGGCGACCCACAGCACCTCGCCACTACCCTCGCCACTATGCCGGACCGCGACACGGCGGAGAAACGGCACTTCATGGTCCTGTACGACCGCCTCCCGCACGGCACCGGCTACCTCGACCGGCTCACCGACCCCGCGAATTTCCGGCAGGTGCTGGAGGGTGCGCGCCGGTTGCTCCTGGAGTGCCCCTGCAACGGGGAAGGCGTGCAGGCCTGCCATCGCTGTCTGTACCTCTACACCGACGAACAGCACATCGAGCGCGTCTCCCGTCAGGCCGCCCTGGAGATCCTCGACGAGCTCCTGGGCACCGACACCGACGCCTGGGACACCAAGGGGGTCGGCAACACCGACCAGATCGGTCTGGACGGACAGGTCGAGTCCGACTTGGAGGCGCGCTTCCTCAAGGCTCTGCGCGGGTGGGCCGGACAGCGCGGCGACGCCGTGCTGGAAGAGAGCGGCGACAACAGTGCCTATCTGCGGCTCGACGAGGTCGGCTCCGTACATGGCTGGCGTCTGACCGCCCAGCGCAACGAGGGTTTCACCCGTACCGACTTCACCTTCGAGCGCGTCGACGGCCCCAAGCGGAAGATCACCGTCTACCTCGACGGGCACCGCTTCCACGCCACCCGCCGTCACAACCGGCTCGCCGGCGACGCCGACAAGCGCAACCGGCTCCGGGCCGAGGGCCGCGTCGTCTTCCAGCTCACCTGGGACGACCTCGACGCTTTCGAGCGGCAGACGAACACGGCGGAGTCCTCAGCCGGGCGGGAGCCGGCCGAGCCGGTGTGGCCGCCGTACCCACGTAGTGCCCAGGACCTCGCCAAGCGGCTCTACGGCGAACACGGCAGCGATGACCTTGCCGACACCGCCTTCACCGACCCTATGACCATGCTCCTTGCCTACCTGCGCAGTCCGGATGACGCGGCCTGGGGAAGGCGGGCATCGGCCGTGGTCGGCGGACTCCTCGGGACCGGCAAGGAGCTCCTCGTCGGCAACGGCGCCCCCGAGCAGACCCGCCAGGCGCTCGACCGTCTCCTTGACGCGTGGGGCCGCACCGACGGCATGGACACGGCCCCTGTCCAGGGCGGCGGCACGCTCAACCTGTTCCAGACGTGCGACGAGTCCCATCTGCCCGTCGCCTTCCTCGTCGACGGTGCCACCAGCCGCTGGTCCGCCCTCGCCTGCCTCGACGACACGGCACCCGACCAGCTCGGCACACCCGAACACAAGGCGCGCTGGCGTTCCTGGCTCCAGTGGTCCAACATGCTTCAGTTCCTCGTCCACGACGGTGGCGACGGCGTCCAACTGACAACCACCACCGCAGGCCGCTTTGACACCACGATCCTCAAGGCCTTCGGCGGCCTCGGCGAACTTGAGTCCCTCGTCGTGCGGTACGGCACCGGCGTGCCAGCCACGCAATTCGTGCCTGCAGAGGCGTCCAAGGAGACTCCTCTCGAAGCAGCGGTCCGGGATCTGCTGTGGGACCGGGAGATCCTCGAATACCTCGATGAGGACGAACCCGACGCTCCCCTTACCCGCCTCGCACACCTACTGGCCGACGGCGGTAAGAAGGCCCCTGCCTACGGCTACGAACTCGGCGAACGCGGCTGGCTCGCCGACTTCGCCTGGAACCACGGCGATCAGCGCATCGCCGTCATGGCCGAGCCGTACGACCAGCAGGACGAGGAGAGCGAGAAGACCTGGAGCGCCTACCGTGACGCCGGGTTCAGCATCCGCTCGGCCGGCGACTGGCTCGCCGATCTCGACGCGCTGCTGACCGCGCTTCCCGACGCCACCGCCCGTCCCGACTCCGAAGAGCGGAGTGCCGCACGATGACCGCACGCCTGAGCCTCTACCAGAAGGCCGAGAACGAGCTCTACAAGATGGACTCGTCGGTCAAGACGAAGTTCTACGACTTCTGCCATCAGTTCCGCATCGACCCGGATCACCCAAGTCTCGATCTCAAGCCTCTCAAGGGCGACGGCCGGATCTTCCGCGCCAAGGTCGACCGTTCGTACCGGGCGCTCCTCGCCCGGGCGGGTGTCGGTGCCGATGGCGTCCAGCAGTGGCTGATCGTCGCGGTTCGCCACCGCAAGGACGTCTACGACCAGCTCAGCGTCGCCATCAACCGGGTGACAGGCGAGATCGAGTTCGTCGACCTCGGCGTCGTCGGCCAGAGTATTCTCCAGCGCGCGGGACTCCAGCTCACCCCGGCCACGGACGATGCCGACGCACCGGCTCCGGAAGAGCGGGCCGTACCGGTCGAGCCTACGACCGCATCCTTCGTGACGGAACAGCCAGCCGCCCCCGCCGAACCGCTCCTCACCGGCTGCACCCCTGAGCGCCTACGCCGTCTCGGTGTTGCCGATGCCCTTATTGATATCGCCCTCACGGTCACGTCCGAAGAGGAACTCGATCAGCTCATCGCTGGCGCCCCTCGCCTGACCGCCGAGGTCCTTACCGGCCTCGGCTCCGGCATGTCCGTCGACGAGGTCGAGCGTGAGATCACCGAGCCCGCCTCCGCCGAACTCGAACCGGGCTTCGAGAATGACATGGCGGCGGCCCTCACCCGTACCGCGGTCACCACCGTCGACGACGACATCCGCAACGTGCTGGCCGAGGGCGACTTCCGCGCCTGGAAGGTCTACCTCCACCCCACCCAGCGCAAGACTGTCGAGCGGAACTACAGCGGCCCCGCCCGGGTCAGCGGCGGCCCCGGCACCGGCAAGACCATCGTCGCTCTGCACCGCGTCGCCCGCCTCGCCGCGGCTTTGCCGCCCGGCCACGGCAAGCCGATCCTGCTGACCACGTACACCAAGAACCTCACCGCCGACCTGCGCTCCCGGCTGACCTCGCTCATCGATCCGGCGCTGCTCGGCCGTATCGACATCAAGCACATCGACCAGATCGCCCAGAGCGTCCTGAACGAGAACACCGCACCCGGATCGCAGCGCAGCCTGATCACCGACGACCGGGCACTGGACGTGCTGCGTGAGGTCCTCTTCGAGCACGACGAGCATCGCTGGGACGCCGAGTTCCTCTTCGACGAATGGGAACAGATCGTCCTCGGACAGTCCCTCGCCACTCGCCAGGACTACTTCAAGGCCCGCCGTGCCGGTATGGGCCGCGCCCTCAGCCGCCCAGAGCGTGCAGTGGTTTGGAAGTTGCTCGACCAATTCGCCTTGCGCCTCAACGGCCTCGGTCGGGAGACCTGGGCGCAGGCCGCCGAACGCGCCGCCCGTTACGAGATGGAACGGGCCCGCAAGATCCAGATCCGTGCCGAGCGCAAGGCGGACATCGGGGGCGGCGACCTGACCCACCTCGACGACAACAGCTCTGCGATGCGCTACCTGCGTCATCGCTACCAGCACATCGTCGTCGACGAGGCCCAGGACCTCAGCCCCGCGCACTGGAAGATGCTGCGCGCCATGGCCGCCTCCAGCCCGAACGACCTGTTCATCGCCAGCGACACCCATCAGCGGATCTACGACCGACAGGTCACCCTCTCCACCGTCGGCGTGAACATCCGCGGCCGTTCCTCGAAGCTGACGCTCAGCTACCGCACCACCCAGGAGATCCTCGACCAGGCCGCCAAGGTCGTCCACGGGTCCACCTATGACGACCTCGACGACGGTCCCGACACCCTCGAGGGTTACCACTCCCTGCTGCACGGTCCGGTCCCCGACTACGTCGCCTGTGCCGACTGGACCGACGAGATCACCCAGCTCGCCGAAGCACTCAAGCAGTGGCGCGCGGAGATCACCCAGCCCACTGGGGACGGCACCGTGCGTGACCCGAGCGGCACCATGGCCGTCTGCGTCGCCGACGGCGAGATGGCCGGCCGCGTCGCTGCCGACCTGGAAATGAAGCACGGCATCACCACAGCGACCCTCACCAAGGACGGCCCGCAGGGCGGCGGCGAGGTCCACATCGGCACGATGCACCGATTCAAGGGGCTTGAGTACCAGAAGCTCGCGGTCATCGGCGCGAGCGACGGCATCCTCCCGCGCACCACTCTCATCGAGAAGTACGCGACGACCGACCCCAACCGCTACGAACGCGAACTCAAGAAGAGCCGCAATCAGCTTTTCGTCGCTACTACGCGGGCTCGAGATGCCTTGCGCATCTCATGGCACGGCAAACCCAGCCCATTTCTCCCTCTGTAGGCCGGGCGGCTCTGCACCGTTGCAAACCTCTGCCACGGGTCAGTGCCACCGGCAGTCGGAGTGCTGCCCATCGATACGAGTACCGGAGCGCGCCACCTCGCGAAGAGCCCGTTCGGCCTCACCAGCCGGCGCCCAAGGGCGCGGGCCGTGTCCGTCTGGGAAGTATTCACTGCGCTGCGCTCGTCCCGCATGCCCGCGAGTTCCTCGTTGGCTGCGCCTTGCGTGGGCTGGAGCGGGGCAGCGGCGCCGAGGACTCGCGGCATGGCCCGTAGTGACCTGGGAATTCGCAGGTCACTACGGGCCCCGCGTTCGTGCCAGGCTAGGCGCGGTGCAGTCCCGGCATACATCGATGGCACTGGCACGGTGGCCACACGGAAGACCGGAGGGGCTGCAGGTTGTCGCTGCGGTGAATACGTAGGGGGCGCTCCCACGTCCGCCCGCCGTCGCGCGATACACGGATCGTCATGAGTGGAGCGTCGCGCCTACTCACCGGCGCCTCCGGTTGCCAGGCGCATGCCGCGCGACTCGGCGACTCTCAGCGTGTTCGACAACACGTCGCAGAGCCGTGCGACGACGAAGCGCGATTGCTCTGGAGCCAGCGGCTCACCAACGGCGAACATTTGACGCGCGAGCTCAAGCAGGTCCGACGCTGCGGCGAGCTGTTCGCGTTCCATGCGATCGGCCAGTCCGGCGATCATTCCCTCAGGATTGTCGTTGGGGGTGTACGCGGGCTTCCCATCGGGACCGTCCCACGGCAGCAGGCGCAGCCGAGCCCCGGCGTCGGTCATGCCGCACGCTCCGGCACGTAGTCCTGCCCCATCGAGGCCAGTGCCAATGCCCGGCGCCGCTCGCGCTGTTGATGTGCTTCCCGGACGCGCTCGTGGTGGACGAGATACCGGGGTACGAGTGGAAGGCTGTCGGCGTCGATGCATTCAGCCGGACGGAAGGGCCGGGATGGAGGTAGCTGGACGATACGGACTGCTGGCGTCGGCTCGAGTTTCGTACACAGCCGTCCACGAACGGGTCGGAACCAGGCGACCAGCACGGCGATAAGGTTTCGCATAGCCGAAGCTCCATTCTTCGGTCAGCCTCTGAGTGATCCCTAGCCCGGATCTCTCAGGGGCGTTTTTCGGTTTGGGTATCAGTGTACCTCGGTATACCTCAGTACGCTTCAGATGCTGAGAACACTTCGGCGCGCTTCAGTAGACGCATGATCGATCGCACCCGGGCCATGTGGCCGCAGATCGCTGACGTGATCATCAAGCGGATCGCGGATGGCGTCTATCCGCCCGGCAGTAAGGTCCCCAGTGTGGTGCAGATTGCGACCGAGTTCGGTGTGGTCAACTCGACGGCGCAGCGTGCCATGGAGCGGGTACGCGCTGAGGGGCTGACGCGCTCCGAGAAAGGTATGGGGACATACGTGCTGAGGCCGGAGGAGCGGGACGGTGCGTAGGCGGGATCTATCGCCCGCTCAAACAGGCCAGACCCAGAGGGCTTGCGCCGTGGGGCACCGTTGCCAGACGTTCCCCACCTTCTGAACCTTGCCAAGGACCATGGTGCTCTTGGTGGGAAGGCCCACAGGTGCGCCGCTCAGGCCCTACGACGTCCGACGATTGGCTCAGCAAAGTTCGTCCGCCTGCGCGTCGCCGAGAGAACCGCCAGGTTTTTCTAGATTACCTCGCACCACTCACCGCTCACTACGTCTCGCCCGGGTGCTGAGTGCCGTCGCAGCAGTCGGTCAGTTCCTCTCGCAGCCGCTGCATGCTAGCCCAAAGTGAATGTATGCGACGGGGTGCGCACCGACGCATGGCCTGCCGAGGAGCCGGGCGGCGACAGACAGAAGCGCAGCCCATGAGCCCGTGTGCCGCAGCCACCGAATCGCGGTTGCCGCCCGTGTGCACACACATCCCTACTGGGTTCCCTACAGTCCCCCCTACACCCTGCCCTACGGTGACCTCCCGCCACATGCGCAGGGTCTTTGCAGGTCAGCCGTCGAATTGGCCGGCGGTGGGCGCCTCGACAACCCCTTTACTCCTGCTGTTCCTTGTTTTGTATGTCAGTGGGGCGTGGTGGAGTGGTCGCGCAGGGCTCGTGGGTGGGGCCCCGGGTGCCCGCCCGGCCCTGTGTTTCCGGCGGCCGCCGTGGTGGTGCGGACGGTGGGTCCGCCGCTGGTGTGGTGCCGGGCACGGCGGGGGAGGGCGAGCGTGATGACGGGCACGAAGCGGCGGTTCGGGTCGACGGCGCGGACGCGGAGTCTGGTGCTGCTCGCGCTGGGAGTCGTGAAGGTCGCCACGGCCGCGCAACTGCGGCAGTTGGTCCTGCCGGGCACCGTCGACTTGCAGACCGTGCGCAATGCGTGTAAGGACCTGCGCGACGCCGGACTGGTGGAATCGGTCGGCAAGGTGACCGGTATGAGCGCGTCCGGACGGCCAGTCGGTGAGCAGTTATGGAATCTGACCACGGCCGGGTTGGCGGCAGCCGCGACCGAGCTGGACCGGCCGCCCAGCGAGATGGGCGGCACCGCGCGGGAGGCGGCCAAGGCCGGCGCGACGCACGCGGTGAAGGTGACCGACACCATCGACGCGTTCTTCCAAGCACCGCTGGTGCCGACCAGGCCGGTCGCCCGCCGGGGCGCACCGCCCACGCGTAGGCTGATGAACCCGCTGCCTGCCAGGCCCCCGGGTCTGGGCACACTGCACTCCTGGCACACCGAGGTCGCTCTCCCCGTCACCGGCACGTTCACCACACCGGGCAGGGGCAGCCTGCGCGCCGACGCAGTCCTGACGGCGTCGGAAGAGGATTTGCCGGTGCTGTTCGTGGAGGTCGACAACGGCACCGAGCCACCGGCCAGGGTGGCAGACAAGATCGCCCGCTACCGCCGGTTCTTCCAGCGCACCGTGAAGGACCAGGGTGGGCAGCAAGTCCCCCTGTGGTCGACTCTCTGGCAGGCTCCTGGCCGCGGTGGATTTCCACCCGTGGCGTTCGTATTCACCAAGCAAGTCGGGCTCAAGGCCCTTCAAGCGCGCATACAGGAGGTCGCCCGCCTCTCAGGCGAGCACTGGCAGGGCATGTGGTGTCACGGGCGCTACATCGAGAACACTGGAGAGAGCGACGGCTACCGGGACTACGAAGGTGTGGTACCCGTGGTGGCGACTACGCTGGACCGGCTCCGAGAGCACGGCCCGTACGGGGCGATCTGGTGGCGCTTCGGACACAGCTCATCGCAAGTGCTCACCGATGCGCTCGACAATGCCGACGACCGCCGTGCTTACAACCGCCGAGAGGAGCAGCGTCTCGCCGCTCAGCGAGCCGTCTGGGTGGAGGACGAGCGTCGGGAGGAGGAGCGGTACCAGAGATGGCAGGCCTCACTTTGGCCCTGCCCGACCTGTGGCGACGACGTCGACCCTGATGATGGCCCCGGTCTGGCGCGAGGTGACGAGTGCCCCAGATGTGGCGTACAGCGCGAGCGCAGCGAAGGAGAACAAGCCGAATCGGAGGCCCAGGGGGAACGCGGGCGCCGCAGCGGGCTGTTCGGCTGGCTCCGCGGCTGAAACCGACCCGCAGCGGGCCCCGGCGGAGATCCTGAGTGTCGGCGCGGACCGGCTGGCGGACTCCGCCGAACAGTCGACGCCGCGCCGTGGACGTCCGGGACGGCACGGCCCTGGCGGAGGCTGGCCTCACGGGACGAGCCGAAGGAACGCCAGCGCGTGGAGACCGGACTGAAGACGTCTGGTCGTCCAGCTAACTTCGCAGCTGTGCATTCCGTTGTGCACTGCTGAGAGCGCCCCACATGCGCCTCTGCCACGCCCATGCACCCTTTTGGCGCCCCTGTCACGAACTTATGGTGACCGGGGGACGAGGCGCCGGAACAAGTTCCGGGCCTCGCTGGGAGCACAGCGCGGTCGGGGGGAGGGCGCGCGCTGCCAATTCCGTTTCGGCCGCCGGACATGCGGGAGGGGCGGCGTGGTATCCCGAGGCGGGGGTCACACCAGTTATGAAGAAGCCATCCGGGCGGCGGTATCCGCGTTCGGCTCCGAGGTCACGCCGAAACTCAAGGGCGGTGGCTGGCAGGAGGATCAGCTGCGCGGTCCGCTGGAGAACCTGATCCGTGCGGCTGGCCGTGGCCTCGGGCTCGAGGTCACGTTGATTGGCGAGGTGCCGCTCGTCGACCTCAATGCGCGCCCCGACTACGCCGTCGCCGCGGGAGGCGCTCTGGTGGGCTACATCGAGCTCAAGAAACCGGGAACCGGGGCTGACCCTTCCACATTTGCCGGGCACAATGCAGACCAGTGGGGAAAGCTCCGGCTGCTCCCCAACGTCCTCCTGTGCGACGGTGACGAATTCTCCGTCCACCAGAACGGACAGAGGGTCGGCGAAGTGGCAGGGACGAAAGGCTCTGTTCGCGCAGCTGGCGCCCGCCTCGGCCCGGCCGATGGGAAGCTCGCCCGGGTTCTGCGGGACTTCCTCCTTTGGGAGCCTCTGACCCCGCGCACGACGAGCCAACTTGTGCGGGCCGTTGCTGGGTTGTGCCAACTGCTGTCCTCGGAGGTCGGAGAGGCGATCGCCCTGGAGAAGGCACGCAGTCGCCCACCTGCCTTCACCACACTCGCAGGGGACTGGCGGCATCTGCTCTTTCCGGAGACCACGGACTCCGAGTTCATCGAGCAGTTCGGGCAAGCGGTGGTGTTCGCACTCCTACTGGCCCGGGTGGAGGGCATCGTCTTCGAAGGCGACACCGTACACGGCATAGCCACGAAGCTCGGTAAGAAACACTCCCTGATGGGGAAGGCACTTGAGGTTCTAGCCGGGGAGTCTGTGAGCGAACTGGCAACTACTTTGAACACGCTTCTCCGCGTGGTGGGCGCAGTGGACTGGGAGGCGCTCGACGACGGAACCGGAGACGCCTACTTCCTCCTGTACGAGCACTTCCTGCACATCTACGATCCCGAGCTCCGTATCCGTACCGGCTCCTACTACACCCCCCACGGCGTGGTCGCCGCGATGACCCGGATCACTGAGGACATCCTCAAGCACAAGGGATTCGGCATCACCTCGGGCTTCGCCTCACCTGACGTGGTACTGGTTGACCCCGCGATGGGCACCGGTACATTCCTCCTGACCGCAGTGGAACGCGCGGCCGGCACCATCGCCGCTGAAGAGGGGCCCGGCGCTGTGGGACCGCGCCTCAGAGAGATGGTCGGACGTCGACTGATCGGCTTCGAAATGCAGACCGGTCCCTTCGCCGTGGCGGAACTGCGCATGCACGCCATGCTCAAGCGCTACGGCTCGGCTGCCCCGGCCAAAGGGCTCAGGCTGCTCGTCGCCGATGCACTCGACAGCCCCACGGCTGACTTGAACTGGATTCCCCACACCTATCGGGCACTGGCCGAGTCGCGTCGCCAGGCCAATCGAATCAAACGCGACGAACGTGTCATGGTCGTCATAGGTAACCCACCCCACGACACCGTGGGCAAGGGCGCCGGCAAATGGGTCGAACGCGGCGAACCCGAACTCGGGGAGAGGCCCCCGCTGGATGCTTTCCGACTCAAGGGCAACGGCCGGTACGAATCGAAGTTCGCGAACCTCCACGTCTACTTCTGGCGCTGGGCGACGTGGAAGGTCTTTGACGCACACGAAGACACCCCCTTCGGTGTCGTCGCACTCCTCACACCAAAGGCATGGCTCAAGGGCCGCGCCTTCGCGGGCATGCGCCAGTACCTGCGGAAAACAGCCGACGCGGGATGGATCATCGATGTCTCGCCAGAGGGCCAGCGAGCTGACGTGGCCACTCGGCTCTTCCCAGAAGTCGCCCAGGAGCTCTGTATCGCAGTCTTCGTGCGATGGAAGAACAAAGAACATCCTCCGGCTGCCTTCCGGCACCTTCAGGTCTACGGGCGCCGTCACCAGAAGATCGAGCGCCTCACCGCCCTGTCCCTCGACGACCCGGAGTGGCGCGAGTGCGCTCCGGGTGAGACAGACCCGTTCCTGCCACCGGGAAGTGACCTATGGGAGTCATCTCCGCGTCTCGAAGACCTCATGCCTTGGTCATCGCGTGGCGTCACCCCAGGACGGATGTGGGTGTACGCGCCCGACGAGGAAACACTCCGCGAACGGTGGCGACGGTTCGTGGCCGCCGATCCCGAACGACGCCGGGTGATGTTCGGCGAGGCACGTGACCGCCACCTCGACAGCAAAGTCGCCCCTCTCCCAGGCATCGCAGGCTACGACACAACGCCCTTGCGTACCGAGCACGGCAGTCAGGCGAAGTCCGTCCGAATCGGCTACCGGGCCTTCGACCGTCAGTGGGTCATGCCGGATCACCGGCTTATGGTCGTGGCCCGCCCCGACCTGTGGCGGGTACGGGGCGAGCGTCAGATCTACACCGTCGAGCAGAACTCCCACCCGGTGGTCAACGGACCCGCGCTCCTCTTCAGCGCTCTCATACCGGACATGCATTACTACAACAACCGCAGCGGCTGCACGCGCCCCCTCTACCGCGACGCTGCGGGCACTCTCCCCAACCTGACGCCGGGACTCCTCCGTTTGCTGAACCGCCGATTGGGCCTATCGCTCACATCCGAGGACGTCCTGGCATACATCGCAGCGCTCACCTCCCACCCCGGTTACACCGAGCGCTTTCTGGACGACCTGCAGGTGCCAGGAACCCGCATCCCTCTGACGACCGACCGGCACCTGTGGGCGAGAGCAGTCGCCTTGGGCGGACGGATCCTGTGGTTGCACACTTACGGCGAGCGGTACGCAGACCCTGCCGCTGGGAGACCGCAGGGGCAGCCACTGTTGCCAGCCAACCGTCCCCGGTGCCTGCAAGAAATTCCGGACGCGCCCGAGGACATGCCCGACCGACTGGCCTACGACCCGGTGACCCAAGACCTGTGGGTCGGGACGGGACGCATCAATCCCGTCCCGCCAGAGGTCCGGGCGTACCAGGTCTCGGGGATGAACGTGCTCGACAAGTGGTTCGGCTATCGCCGACGTAACCCCGCAGGCAAGCGACGCCTGGAATTGGATCACATCGTGGCCGATCGATGGTCCCCCGAATGGACGACAGAACTATTGGAACTTCTCAACGTCCTGGGACTGCTGGTTCGCGAGGAGCCCGGGCAGGCCGAGCTACTCAACGAGATTTGCACGGAGCCGCTGATCACGGTGGCCGAATTGACGGCCGCAGGAATTCTTCCTGTGCCCTCCGGCGCTACCAAGCCACTCAGGGGTGACTCGGATGTCTCGGACGGTCTGTTTGACCTCTGACGTGATGCGCTCGGAGACACGGTGCCCTCTGGATGCTGTGGCGAATGCCGAGCAGTGGGCCGAAGCAGAGGCCGAGGCGGGAACGCGATTGCCGCAGCCGGTTGTTCGGCCGGCTCCCTGGCTGACCCACCTCTGTGCGTACGGCCGGTAGGCTCCGGAAGCGTGAGCGAGTACCAGTACTACGAGTTTCTCGCGCTTGACCGGCCGTTGGACGAGGAACAGGTCAGACAGGTGCGGGCGCTGTCCACTCGCGCCGACATCACTGCGACGCGCTTCGTCAACGAGTACCACTGGGGCGACTTCAAGGGCGATCCGACGAAGCTGGTCTAGGAGCTCTACGACGCTCATCTGTACTACGCGAACTGGGGAAGCCGCCGCCTCCTCCTGCGTCTGCCCGCAGGGTCGCTGACGGCCAAGGAAGCCACCGCGTACGCGATGGACGATGCGTTCGCCGTCTGGACCCGGTCCGGACACACGCTGCTGGACTTCTCCGTGTCCTCGGAGCACGGCGGCGAGTGGGAATTCGAGACGTCCTACACGCTCTCCGCATTCGTGGGGCTGCGCGCCGAACTCGCGGCGGGAGACCTGCGGCCGCTGTACGTGGCATGGCTTGCCGGGCTCACCGCCTGGGAGCTCGCGGAGGACGACGAGGAGAACTACGCCCGCGAGGTCGAGCCGCCCGTCCCCGCGGGACTGGCCTCGCTCACCGGCCCGCAGCGGGTCCTGGCGGAGTTCCTGGGCGTCGACGCGGACCTGATGGCGGTCGCCGCCGAGGGCAGCCGGCCCGCCACCGCGGAGGGCCTGGACCCAACGGCCCTGACGGCCTTCGTCGCCGGTCTTCCCGCCGCCGACAAGGACGCCCTGCTCGTCGAGGCCGCGCTGACCACCGCGTCCCCGGGGCCCCGACTCCTCGCCCGCTATCGGGCGGCGACCACAATCCCGGGCCCTCGTGACGTAACCGGCCGGCGCACCGCGGCCGAACTCCTCGACATGTCCTACCGCCGTCGTACCGACCGCAGGCAGCGAGAGAAAGTCGCCCAGGCCGCGGCCGAGCAGACCCGGGCACGAGCCGCCGCTGAGGCGCAGGAGGCGCGCTTGGACCAGCTCGCCGAGAACACCGAACAGGCGTGGCGTAAGGTCGACGACCTGATCGGCCGGAAGACCGCCAGCGCCTACGCCGCCGCCGTCGCCCTCCTGGGAGATCTGCGCGCCCTGGAGGCCCGCACCGGGGGCACCGCGGACTTCGACCGCCGGGCCGGTGAACTGCGGCTCGCACACCGGGGCAAGCCCTCCCTCATGCAGCGCTTCGACGGCATGGGCATCCCCAGTTCCTGACCGGCCCATCTGGTGCAAGGGTGATCGCCCGGCACGACGCCCGCCTTAACGTGCCGAGTTGCAGGTCGCTCGGTGTCGGGCCGTGGACGCGGGTGTCCGGCGCCGGGCCGTGGGGGAGGGTTCATCCGTCAGAGGGTGCGTTTCTGATTGAGCACGCCGGGGCGACGTCCTTCAGGCGCGCCGCGTCGAGCCTCTCGAGGCGAGGGCGAGGGTCAGCTCGACGCTGTCGGCCAGGCCACCGCCGCGCCAACACCTTGACGCATGCAGGACGTCGAGCGGCGTTGCCCTCGGGCAGGCCCAGAGGCGTGTTCATGCCCGTCATCAGGGCCGGCGCCGGCAGACCATGGTCGACGCCCAACCCCACCATCTTGCATGCGAGTGCATGGGTCGAACTGATGACTTTCAGGAGAGCCCCGGTACCGGCCTTCACGTCGAGCACCGGCGAGCGGCCCGCCGATTCCCGCTTCAGGGGCCGCGCCTGCCTCCGGCCGTCGCGGAGGGCGCCTTCGCGACGCGACCACAAGTACGCAAACTGTCCGGTTTGATGGCGAGGCCGCACCCGGCCGCCATACGAGGGCAGTTGCAGGGCCCGGGCTACTCGGATCCGCTCCTCCGGCGTCACAGGTGACGCCGCGCAAGGGAACCAGCGACCGCTGACGCGGCAGCCCGTGCCGACCGGGACGGCATGTCGATTGCCTTCGTAAGGTGGTCGGACTTCTTGCGGGTCAGGGCGTATCGGCCGCGGTAGCGGGCGGCGGTGAGCGGGTTGATGGCGTAGACGGGTTGGCCGGTTGTGCGCAGGCAGGAGACCAGCAGTCCGTGGGAGGTCTCGATGGCCACCGGGATCGGGAACTCGGGGGTGTCGCCGTGCTCTGCCAGCAGATCTAGTAGCTGGGTCAGGCCGGCGGCGTTGTCGTTGATGCGGAGTTTGGCTAGCGGGGTTCCGCCTTGCAGGATGCACAACTCCCTCATGGAAGGGCTCGTGCGGCCCGTCATCCGATCAGCCGTTCGCGATCCCCGGCGACCGGCGGGGCCCTCGGTCTGCGGGGGAACTCTGTGGTTCCCGATGCGGTGAGAGGTGATCCCTGCCAGCGGCCTGGTCCACGACGCCAACGACTTCGACGCTCCTGGTGGCGTAGCCCGGAGGGGCCGGGCGAGCGGGACGAAGGCTAGAGCGTGGCCCGGGCCCCGCCGGGCCACGCGTCCCCGGCGAATGCAGGGGACGACCGGCGCACGGGCTCGGCTCTGTCTTAAGAGGTCAGTGCCTCAGGAGCGGATACGGCACCGTGCGTCGGCCATCCCCAACGCTTACGTCCCCATCAGGAGCGTCGGCCCGAGGCGTCGCGCCGCGCGCCGCCACGCTGTGCGTGGCGGGAGCGCCTTGATCGAGTAGGCAGACTTCCAACGAACAGGTCTCGCCTGCAGGAACCGGCTACGTCTGCTGCTCTTCGATTCCGCTGGGAGAGCCGACGTGCCAGAGCCTTCGCACCGGCGCTCGGCTCGTGCGAAGGCTCGGAGGGCAAAACAGTCCCCGGTAGATCTGCGCGTGTCCTGAAGCTTCAGTCGTCACTGTCGCCTCGGTATCGCGCCGGCTTGCCGGGGGCCTGAACCACATCCTGTCCAAGTCACTCCGCCGACCAGACGTCCTCATCGACTTTGCAACTCTTTCGGTGTTATGGCCTATAAACCACGATGCACAACATATGTGGGGTGTCAATAGGTTTTCGGCAAATTCTGCAGGAAGCTCCACGCGATCACCTTCGACTGCGACACCCGGCTCGCCCTGCGGCGCCGCTGCAAGCTCCGGCCCTCACGGCGGGCCCTGGTCGTGCTGGTGTACCTGCGCAAGCACGAAACCCTCGCGCAGATCGCTGCCGGCTTCCGGATCAGCGTCGGCACCGCCCACGCCTACGTCCGATCCGTCACCAGTCTCCTTGCCCGCCGCGCTCCCGGCCTGGCCCATGCCCTGCGCGCAGCCGATGCGGAGTATGTGCTGGTGGACGGCACCCTCGCCGAGTGCGACCGGGCCGGTGACGGCCGCGCTGACTACTCCGGCACCCGCCGCCACGCCGTGAATCTCGAGGTCATCACCGACCCGTAAGGGGAGATCGTGTTGATCTCTCGCGCTCTGCCCGGACGCACCCACGATCTGATCGCGGCCCGCACCCATCGCATCGTGACCACCTGCGTCCGCCCCGGCATCCCCGCCTCGACAGATCTGGCCTACCTATGCGCCGGCGATGCCTTCCCCCTCCGACCTCGCGATGTCCCTCAACAACCAGTCGGTCGACCTGGCCGCGCTGACGCGGCCTCGGCGGCAGGTTAGCCCTGGACCTTGATCGGTCCAGACGCGGTGAATCGGGCACCCGCCGGTTACTCGGCGTGGATGTCCGGCCGGACCTCCATGATGATGTCCGCGTCCGCCTGGTCGCCCTCCTCCTCACGCCAGAGGAGGACGCGCACGTGCCTCGCCCTGGAAAGGCCGCGCACCTTCCACTCGGTCATCAGGTCGGCGACGACGAGGGCGACGGCGTATCGGGGGCCCTCGCTCGAGTCATCGGCGGTGATCGTGCCCCGCCACCGCTCGGAATCCCTGTCATAAGGGCGCCATCCCTCCGAGCCGTGCGGCTCGAAGACCCGGTACACCCAATCGGTCTCGGTGCCCATAGCGCCGATCCTGTCACTGCAACGAGTCCCCTGTGCCCTATCGGATCGACGCCCGCCGAGCACGGGTCGACCGCATCCAACAACTGCCCCGACGTCCTGGAGCTGGTCGACGGCGAATGCCTCGTCATCGGGGAGCGGCTCGGCGCTGGACGTGACCCTCGGGCGACTGACAGTAGGACTCGCCCGCCACGGGATCTCGCCCCCCACTTCCCAGCCGCATTCCGGGCAGCGCACCCCTGCGTACACGTCGTCTCACGCGTGGTCCAGCGCCCGCCAGTGCTCCTCCTTCGAACTGGGCGAACCGCAGCGAACACAGCCGACGGCCACCCTGGCGACCTTGGGTACTTCGCCCCAGAGGCCGGTGCTGTACGCCGCGGCGCCTCGGCTCCATCCCTCTGAGTGGATGCTGTACGGCACGAGGGGTGCCAGGAGGCCGAGCCGCGGGTTCTCATGGACGGCCACTTCGATCCCCATCCCGGGGTCGTTGCCGAAGCCGCGGGCTTCGCGGCCTGCGCCGATGTGCAGGGCCTTCGGCGGTCGCCCACTCCACCACGATCAATAAACAACGGTACGCATTCCGTCACTCCAATGGGGGTATCGAATGGCGGTTCCCTTACGCCCCGCCCAGTCTGGGCTGGTGCATTCGATTCGTCCGAATGCGCGAGCCACTCAAGGGAGGTCGAACCATGACCCGCAGCAAGCTCCTCGCCCTGGCCGCCGCCCCCGCGCTGGCTCTTAGCCTGGCGTCCCCTGCGCTGGCTGTGGAAGTGACCGCATCGTCCCCCGACACCGTGAACAGTCCGGTCGGGTCGATCGAGGCCAACCAAAGCAAGATCGTCACTGTCACCTGCCCTGCGGGCACCAATGCCATCAGCGGTGGCTGGAAGGTGTCCTCCGCCAGCATCGACGTGACGGACAACCGTCCGATGAGCGCCACGCAGTGGCAGATCTCATTCCAGAACGAGGCGAAGACCTCAGGCACTGTGCAGGCGTTCGCCCGCTGCATGGCCTGATGGCGAGTACCAGCCAGGGCAGGTGGGCCCGTTCACCGCACCGCCAGACGCGGTGAACGGGAAGGCCGAGCAGCCCCCAGCGCCGTAACCGGCTGACCGCGAAGGACGACGAGGACGCTGCGGACGGGTACGGACGGCTGTACTGCTCTGGACGGCACAAGGCCCAGGTCGGGAATCCATCCCCGACCTGGGCCTTTCCTCGAATGTCAGGTGTAGCCACGCTCCCACCGGCGCTGCGTGGTCCGGCGGTGGCCTGTCGTCACTACCCGCCCGTTGCCGGGGAGTGACAGCGGGCCGCCCGGGGCGCTACGACAACCGCAGGTAGTCGATGTTGAATCCGCCGGTCTCGCAGAGCAGCCTGACCACCTGGTCGCCCGCCGCGAGGGTGACCGGGACGTGGACGGACTGGTAGGTGGCCCAGCCGCCCGTGTTCGGGACGGACGCCGTGGCCAGTGTCGTGCCGCTCGCGTCGCGGAAGGTGAGTGCGTCCGGGATGGCCGCACCGCCACCGGTGGCGACGCGCAGTTCCAAGTCGTACGTTCCGGCCTTCGGGACGTCGACGGCGTAGTCCAGCCAGTTGCCCGGCGCCGTCCAGCCGACGTTCGCGCCGCCGCTCGCCGCGGGGTTGGCCTCGATGAAGTTGGCTCCGCCCGCCGTCCAGCCGTGCTGCGCGGCGTAGGACTCCGCCTCGACCCTCACCCCGACCGGCGCGCTGTGCGGGTGCACCGTCACGTGCAGGGTCACCTCCGCGTGCGCGGTGCCGTCGGTGACGGTCACCGTCACGTCCTGCTCGCCGGCCACCGTCGGCTTGAGCGTCACCACCCCCGTGACGGGGTCGAGGGTCACGCCGTCCGGGAGGTCGGTCGCGTAGAACGCGAGGGGGTCGCCGTCGCGGTCGGTCGCCCTGAGCGGGACCTGCACCGTGGCGTACTGGTCCGCCACCACGTCGGGCACCGCAGCCACCACGGGCGCCCTGTTGTGCGGGGGCCGGGGGATGCGCTGCTGCCAGCGGTACGTGGCATACGAGTTCGCCGGGACCTTCACCACGAACGACCTGCCGGCGAGCACGACCCGCACCGTGGTGTCGGTGTTGTTGGCGTTGCCGAGGACCGCGACGAACCTGTCGGCGCCGTGCCGGTAGACGACGTTGCTCACGCCGCCCGCCGCGGCGCTCGACTCCAGGCGTACGTCGCCCGGCGTGAGGTACTTCGCGAATTGCCCCATGGCGTAGAGCTCGTCGCGGACGGTGAAGTCCCTGGTAGTGGTGTTCACCTTGACCAGGCGGTCGGGCCACTTGGTGGTCGCGGCGACCTCGTCCCAGTCGACGTTGTTGTCCCGTGCGGGCGTCCAGTGCAGCGTGCCGCCGTCCTGGTCGGTGGCCTGCGCCCACAGGACGTAGGAGCTCGCGTCGAGGCGGAAGTAGTTCAGGATCGTTGCCGCGGACAGGTCGCTGGTCTCGGTCATGTGGACCGGCTTGCCGGTCTGCTCGAACGCGTCGCGCATGACCTTCGGGTCGCCCCAGTAGGGGTGGAAGGCGATGGCGTCGGTGGCGTTCAGGACCTGCCGACCGGTTACGGACCCGTCCGGGGCGTCGTTGAAGATGCGGTAGTAGTTCTTCGTCGCGGTGCTGTTCGGGTCGCGCCAGTCCCAGAAGTTGAAGTCGTGGACGTACAGGCCCGTGTTCAGTCCGGCCTTGTGCAGGGCCTTCTTGATCGCGAGGGCGAGCTTCTGCTGCTGGGCGACATCGATGTCCATGGCCGGGTAGACCACGTCCATGCCGGGTTCGTTCAGCAGGGTCAGGGCGTCGACCCGGATGCCGTGCCGGGCGTACGCCTGGACGAACTTGACGTAGTAGCGGGCGAAGACGTCGATGCAGTCGTCCCTGAGCTTGCCGACCTGGTAGTAGTCCGTCGTGCTGCCCGGCCTGAGCGCGACCTCACCCGTGAACCGGTTGTTGGTCTTCATCCACGCCGGGGCGCTCCACGCGGACGCGAAGAACGTGGCCTTCGGGTTGTATCGCTGGATCAGCTTGATGGTGTCGACGATGTGCAGGTCGATGTCGCGCTGGATGGAGAAGTACTTCAGCCGGAAGTCGTCGGTGACCCCGGCGGGAAGGTCGTCCTCCGACCAGAAGGGCAGGTGCTCGATGAGGTCGGGGCTGCCGATCGTGAGGCGGAACCGGTTCATGCCCGCCCCGGTCTTCGGGTCGACGAGCAGCCGGACGGCCTCCTCGCGCTTGGCGGGGGTGAGCTTCCACAGATTGGACACGCTCGTCTCGTCCAGAGAGAACCCGATGCCCGAGTACTTCTGACGTGGGCTGCTCGGGTCGACGACGACGGTCGCGTCGGTGGGGGCGCCCTGGCTCACGGCCGGCAACGGCTGCCACGCGTGGCCGGCCCCCGTGGAGTAGGTGCCCGTCACGGAGGGGCCGTGGTGCGGTACGGCGGCCGGGGCCGCCGACTCCGTGCCGACGAGAACGACCATGGTGAGAGCTGCGGCTGCCCCGATGAGGGAACGTCTCACGATGTCCTTCCTTTCTGATGGGATGCGCGGGTCGTACGTGGTCCCGATCCCTCGGACGGATCCGCCCCCTCTCCCTCCTCAGGACGCGAGCAGATCGAAACAGCGTTGTCGGTGTTCTGTCAAGACATGAAAAAAGGCGTGAAGAAAGTTCCTCCGCGCCTCCTCGGCGGGATCCAGCGGCGCGCCCGCCGACCCGCGGGTGCCGTGGCTTCGACTCGCGCTGGGGCAGCCGGAATCTCCGCAGCGCTCCATCCAGTGCTCAACCCCAGCCGTCCTGCAGCGCGTTGAGGACCGTTAAGATCGCGGCACTCTGCCCCGGAGTGAAGGAGGACCGCCATGGCCGACCGGTCTGTGCACACCGTGGAAGTGCCGTTGGGCGACGGCAGCGATGACGTCGTGCGGGTCCAGATCCGCGAGGTGGACGAGAGTCTCGTCCGGGTCGGACGCGGCGGCCGGGCGGTGGCGAGGGCCGAACGCTCCCTCGGGCAGATGCTGGACACCGTCCGGCCCGTCGCGGACAGCTTCGTGGACCGCTTCCGCGGCATGGTCAACGCCCCGGACGAGGTGACCCTCGAATTCGGCGTCTCCCTGTCCGCCGAGGCGGACGTCGTGATCGCCAGCACCGCCACGGCCGCCAACTTCGCGGTCACCCTGACCTGGCACCGGGGTGAGAACCGGAGTGAGAACCGTGACGAGAACCCGGGTGACCGGGCCCCCCTCAACGGGGATACTCCGTAACGGAGTTGGCCCAACGGGGGTCACGGGGGCCCGGAGGTTGCGGTGACGGCTGCGATGGCGGGGACACAGGCGGGCGCCGGTGCCGCGTCCCGCAGCCCCGAAGAGGCACTGGCCGCTGCCGTCGTCCGGGTCAAGGGCCCCGGCGGCGAACTCGCCGGCGCCGGCTTCCTCGTCGCCCCCGACCTCGTGCTGACCTGCGCGCATGTCGTCAGCGACGCCCTCGGACGGCCCCGCGAGGACGAGGTCGAGGCCGGCACCGAGGTCTACGTCGACCTTCCCTTCGCCTCGGGCGGTGGCGCGGCCGACGTCGAGCGCTGGGTTCCCGTACGGGAGGACCAGACCGGCGACATCGCGGTCCTCCGCCTGCGCGCGGCCATCCCCGGCGCCCACCCCGTGCACATGGCCGACACCGAACGGGTGTGGGGACACGACGTACGCGTACCGGGTTTCCCGCGGCGATCCCCGGGCGGGGTGTGGCACTACGGACGGCTGCGCGGCGTCACCGCCGAGGGCTGGGTGCAGCTCTCGCAGGCGGATCCGCACGGCGTGCCCGTCGAGGAGGGCTTCAGCGGCAGCCCGGTCTGGGACGAGCAACTGCGGGCCGTCGCCGGGATGGTCGTCGTGATCCAGCCCGGTGGAGTCCAGCAGAGCTTCCTGGTGCCCACCCGCACACTCGTATCCGAACTGCCCGACCTCGCGCCCGTGGTGCGCCCCGCCTCTCCGTACCGCGGCCTGTCGACCTTCCAGGAGGCCGACTCCGAGGTCCTCTTCGGCCGCCGCGACGACATCGCCGACGTCACCGCGCTCCTCGCCGGGCCGGAGCCGTGCGTCACCCTCGTCGGCCCCTCCGGCTGCGGCAAGTCCTCGCTCGCCCGCGCCGGTGTGGTGCCGCGGATGCGCGAGCGGGGCCATGCCGTCCTCGTGGTGCGCGCCGGCGAGGACTCCTCCCTGCGGGCGGCGCTCGCCTCGGAGCTCGTGACGGCCGTCCGCCCCGCATTGCGCGGAGCCGCGAGGGCGCAGGAGGCGCGGCAGGTCGAGGACCTCCTCGCGGAGCGCGGCCTCATGGACGTCCTGCGCACCACCAGCGGGGAAGCGGAGCAGCGGCTGCTCGTCGTGCTCGACCAGGGCGAGGAACTCCTCGCGGAACCGGACGGCACGGTCGAGGAGGCCGTCCGGCTGCTGTTCCCCGAGCGCCGGTCCGAAGGGCTGCGGGTGCTGGTCACGCTCAGGTCCGACTTCACGGACGCAGCCCTCAACCACCCCCTGCTCGGCCCCGCACTCGGCCGCGGCAGCGTGCGGCTGCTCGCCCCCATGTCCCGCGCCCAGCTGGCGCAGGTGATCCGCAGCCCCCTCGAACTGACTCCCGCCGTCACCTACGACGACGGGCTCGTGGAGCGCATGCTGGACGACGCGGGGGACGGCCCCGGCGCGCTGCCGCTGCTGGGGTTCGTCATGGCACAGCTGTGGGACGGGCAGGCCGGCGGCCGGCTCAGGTTCGACACCTACCGCGAAGTGGGAGGTGTGCGAGGCGCCCTGGGGAAGTACGCCGAGACCGCCTGGCGCAGCTGCGTCCGCGAGGCGGACGAGGCCGAGGCCATGCGGCTGCTCACCGATCTCGTCCGCTTCCTGCCGGGCGGCGACGTCCCGATGCGCAACGCCCTGCGACAGGAGGAGGCGGGCGAGGAACGCTGGAGGATCGCGACCGCGCTCGCCCAGCGACGGCTGCTCGTCCTGCGCGGCGGCAACGGGGAACCGGTCAGCGCCGAACTCGCCCATGAAGCACTGATCGGCGCCTGGAAGCGGCTCGAGGAGCGCGTACGGCAGGACCGCAAGTTCCTCTCTTGGCGTGCGGAGTTGCGGCACGACGTGGATCGCGGGCAGTTGCTGGAGGGCGAGCCGCTGGCGACGGCAGAGCAGTGGCTGGCGCAACGGGGTCCCGCACTGACCGACACCGAGCGGCAATTCATCGACCGCTCCGTCGGCAGACGCGCGGCCCAGGAGGAGCTCGCGAAGCGCCGGGTACGGCAGAAGCGGTGGTTCATCGGAGGGCTCGCCGTCCTGACGGTGCTCGCGCTGGTCGCCTCCGGGCTCTTTCTGTGGCGCAACGCGGAACTCGGCGGCCAGCTGCGGCGGGCCGCGTCGCAGCAGCTGGCGAGGCAGGCCGAGCAGCTCGACGACGTCTCGGTGGTGACGTCGGCCCTGTTCTCGGGCGCGGCGTACCGCACCGCCCAGGAGCCCGAGGCGCGCACCGCCCTGATCAGGCAGTACCTGCGGCTCCGGCACGTGGAGCGCGTGGTGTGGGACGACCACGCCCCGGTCCGTGATGTCGCCATGAGCGAGGACGGTCGGCGCGTCAATGTGGGCATGACCTCCGGCGACGCCGTCGGCCTCACGCTCGGCACGGACAAGGTGGACCGCAGGGGCCTGCCGGCGGGCTCGAGGATCGTCGCGCTCTCGCCCGACGGGCGGATCTCCGCCTGGGCCTCCGTCAGCGGGAAGGTGTCCCTGGGGATCGGGCCGGACGCGGACGGCCGCTGGCGCACGGTCGTCCTGCGGGACGGCGACGCCGTCCGGGCCAACGCCCGCGCCGCCACCGACCTCCGCTTCGACGGCACCGGACGCAGGGTGCTCGCCGCGCAGCCCGGCGAAGGAGTCCTGGTCTGGGAGTCGGAGACCGGCAGGCGCGTGGGCAGGGAGCTGCGCCCGCCGCAGGGCTGGCAGACGGCCCAGGCGTGGTTCGGCCCCGAGGGGACGGTGATCGGCCGGATCACCCCGGAAGGCGCGGCCGAAGGAGCCCCGGGCCGCCTGGTGCGCTGGAACCTCGCCGACGGCCGGCGGGATCCGTCGCCGTGGGGAACGGACCTGACCGGCACCGTCACGGTCAGCGGCGACGGCCGGACGCTCGTGCGGTGCGCCCCGGACGGGATCCTGCAGTCCTGGGACCTGACCGGCACGCCGAAGGTGCGCCGGCAGTACAGCACCCGGCAACTTGGCCTGGTCTGCCCGCTGTACGTGCCGCGCCTGGACCGGACCGGTCGCTTCCTCCTCAACCCTGTGCAGCGCTTCGGTACCGCGCTCGGCAGGTTCCGGTTCCTGGTGCTCGACCTGGCCGAGGGGCGCCCCGCCACCCTCGACCTGCCCGCGCCCGCCCAGCAGGACGAGTCGTTCACCGGTGACTCGCAGCTGCCCGCCGTGGCGCTCACCGGACCACCGGGCAAGCTCCGCGCCGCGGTCGGTGTCGGGGCGACGGTGATGGTGGCGGATGTTCCGGCACCGTCCGCGTTCGACAGCGCCATGCTCACCGCCCGGATCAGGACCGTGGACGCCGACCACGACCGCGTCGTCAGCGTCGACGCCGACGGCAACGCGCTGCGCCTGTGGGACCTGCGGACGCACCGCCAGCTGGCCGCGGTGCGGCCGTCCCGTCCGCTGGCCGCCCGGTACGCCACGTTCAGCCCCGACGGCGCACGGGTCCTCACACCGGCCGCCGACAGCGGCTCGGTCCTGGTCTGGGAGGTGCGCGGGAACACCCTTCAGGAACGGGACCCGATCGATCTGCCACGCCCGCCCGGCATCGACCCCACGCGCCCCGACCCGCGCTCCGGCCGTACACCGGCGTGGGTCACCACGACCTTCGACGACCGGGACCATGTGGTGATCTCCGCGTTGTCGTACGTCGTGCGCTGGGACCTGGCGCGCGGCCGGGCGGTGGGCACGCCCTACCAGCCCAGGGCCCAAGAGCCGGTCGAGGTGTCCCTCGCGGCCGCCGGCACCTGGGCGGTGGCACGCCCGGGGCACGCGCAGGCGGCCGTCCGCACACCCTCGGGGAAGTACGACATCGTGATCTGGGACTTCGAGGACGGCCGCGAGGCGGCGTCCATCGATGCCCAGAAGGTCGGTGTCGTCAAGCAGCTGGCCTTCGACCCGACGGGGCGGTTCCTCGCGGTGCTGACCTACGACGGAGGCGTACGGGTGTGGGACACGGACAAGCCGGGCGAGGACAAGTGGCTGGAGCCGCTGACGTACCGCGGCGTCCAATGGCTCAGCGCCTTCGCATCGGAATCCACGCTGAACACCCAGAGCACGCTGAACGAGTACACCACCTGGGACGTCCGCAGCGGCACGCAGCGCTACGCCTTCACGCCGGGGTACGGCGCGACCGCCGATCTGACCGAGAACGGCGCGTCCATGGGCGTGGTCGACGGCTCGGACGGGTACGTCCTCGAACTCGACGCGGAGCGCTGGCTGGAGAAGCTCTGCACCGTGGCCGGGCGCGGCCTCTCGCCGGCGGAGAAGGCTCTGGCCCCGCCCGGCAGCAGAACCGATGACGTCTGCGACTGAGCCGGAACGAGCGAGGTGGACGGGGGGCCTGCGGCCGGGCCCCCTCGCACGCCGCCGTGCTCGGCAGGGGCCGGCGTCCGGGACCGGCCCCTGGCCAAGACCCATCCGCGTGCGCAGGAAGGATCCACCGGCGACGACCCCATCGCCATCGAACCCGCTGGAATAACGATCCCTGCCTCAATGGCCGTCGACGATCCGCAGGCCCGGCGCGAAGCGCGCGACAGCGTCGGCGAGGCGCTGCCTGTCAAGCCGCCAGCCGCTGACCGCACGGGACGACTGCAGGACCTCGAACGGCACAGGCACCAGAGCTCCGCCCACGGCCCGGGTGATGGCGCCCTGACCGGGTCCGGGCAGCGACGGCGCGCCGTCACGGCGGCGGACGCCGACCCAGGGGATCGAGGCGTTCGGCACGCGCTGCCGCCACAGCACCACCTCCGTGATGTCCTCCCACGGGATGTGGACGGTGGTGGCCCGGTAGCGGAGGGGGGATCCACCGAGAAGTACGCCCGTTCCGTCGACGCGGAACGCCACCTTGCGCGTCAGAGCGCCCGCGGCCATCACCAGACCTCCTCCCGCGAACAGGACCGTGCCGGCGATGCGCAGGACCAGGGGAGTGCCGGTCCCGGGCATCAGCAGCACCGCGCTGAACAGCACCGCCACGGCCAGGACCCCCGAGGTACGGCGGTCGAATCCGTGGCGTGCTTCGTAGACGGCGTCCTCACTGTCGCTCATGACCGGATCATGGCAAGCGACTGGCCCTTCGGCCAGGGTTCGGACCCCATCCCGAGGACCGGACTGCCGCCGCCCTTCGAGCGGCAACGGCGGCAGGGCCCGCGCTTACCGACGCTCCGCAGGGGCGGGCTGGTCCCGAGCTGATCAATCCCGGTCAACGTGTGCACTCCCCGACGTAAGTCGGCCACAATGACCTGCGATGACCCATTCGCCGCCGCCCCAGCCACACCCAACCCCCGCCTACGGCCCCTTCGCGCACCTCAGCACCCCCACCGCCGCCCTCTACCGGGAGATCATGCGGGTGTTCCTGCAGGCCAAGGAGCGGTACGCGGTCCACCTCCGCCCTGAGGACGTGCACGCGGCGCTGCCCGTCGCCGCGCGGCCCGCCGAGGCGGACGCTGTGGCGAAGGCGCTGGACAGCCTGAGCCAGCAGGCGTGGGGCAATCTGCGCGCCGACCCGGACACCGCCCGCGTCACCGCGGTCGAGGACTTCTACCGCAAGCGGTACGTGTACCAGCTCACCCAGGCCGGCGAAGCCGCGGAGGAGGCCCTGGCCGCGTACGACCAGGCGCTCGGGCGGCGCGGCTCATTGCAGGCCGTGGCCCTGCACGACATCGTCACCCAGCTGCGGGCTCTGCTCGTGCTCACCGCCGAGGACACGCCCGACCCCGCCAAGACACACCTCGCCCTTGACGGGCTCGCCAGCCGCTTCGCCGCCCTCGCCGACAACGCCCGCGCCTTCATGGGCTCGCTGCAGCGCACCATCGACCTCCACGACGTCTCGCAAGAGGCGTTCCTCGCCTACAAGGACCAGCTCATCCAGTACCTGGAGCGGTTCATCCAGGACCTGATCACGCTCGGCGGCCGCATCGCCCAGCTCATCCTCGAACTAGAGGACCGCATCGACGCCCTCCTGGCCACCGCCGCCGCCCGCGAGGCCGCCGACGCCTCCCCGGACGCCGCCGAGAGCGCCCAGCACGAGGCGTACGAGCGCTGGCAGGCACGGTGGAGCGGACTCGGCGCGTGGTTCATCAGCCGCGACGGACGCGACTCGCAGGCCCGGCTGCTGCGCGGGCGGGCCCTCGGAGCGATTCCCCAGCTGCTGGCCGTCGTCCGCGCACTGAACGAACGGCGCGCCGGACGCTCCGACCGCTCCGCGGACTTCCGCACCCTCGCCCGCTGGTTCGCGCAGGCCCCCGACGACGGCGCCCGGCACCGGCTGTGGCGCTCCGCCTTCGGCCTCTATCCCGCCCGCCATCTCACCGTCGACGCGGACACCCTCGCCGCCCGCACCGCCCGGCCGCTGCCCGCCGCCACGCCCTGGGCCGAGGCCGAGCCCCTGCGGATCAGCCCCCAACTGCGCCGCACCGGCAGCTACGAGCGGCGCGGCAAGCCCCGCAAGGTCGAGGACCGTTCCCAGGCCCGGCGCCGCCTGGCGGAGATCGCGGCCAAGCAGACCGCCGAGACCGCCGCGGCCCGCGCCCGGCTCACCACCGACGGCACCACCCGGCTCTCCGCGCTCGGCGAACTCGACCCGCTCGCCTTCGGCCTCTTCCTCCACCTGCTCGGCGACGCCCTCGCCACCTGGCGGCCCGGCATGACCCGCACCACCGCGACCAGCAACGACGGCTCGATGGAGATCCGCCTCAGCGCCCTCGGCGACGGCACGACCGCCGAGATCCGCACCCCCGGCGGGGTCTTCCGCGGCCCCGACCACCTGATCCACATCGTCGACCTCACCCAGGAGGCGCCGTGAGCACCCCTCTCGCCGAGGTCCTGGACGGGCAGCGCGCCGCCGAACTCCGCAAGGCCGCCCGCGCCCTGCTCGCCCACCCGCTGCTCCTCGCCCACGGACCGCACGCCGACGCCTTCCGGCTGGTCCGGCAGCACGCGTCCGAACTGCGGGACTGGTTCGAGCGCAACACGGGCTGGGCCCTCGTCGTCGACGCGGAGGCCGCCCGGCTGCGTAAAGCCCCCGGTGCCCTCACCGACCCCACCCACCCCGCACGCGAGGCCAGCCGTGCCGGCGCCCCCTTCACCCGCCGCCGCTACGTCCTGCTGTGCCTGGCGCTCGCGGCGCTGGAGCGCGGCGAGAAGCAGATCGCGCTCGGCCGCCTCGCCGAACAGGTCGTCCTGGACGCCGCCGACCCCCAACTAAGCGCCGCAGGCATTGAGTTCACCCTCGACCGGCGCGACGAACGCCTCGACCTCGCCGCCGTCGTCCGGCTGCTGCTCGCCCTCGGCGTGCTGCGCCGGGTCGCGGGCGACGAGGACGCGTACGTCAGCGGAGCGGGTGACGCGCTCTACGACGTCGAGCGGCGCGTGCTGGCCGGGCTCCTCGCCGCCCGGCACGGCCCGTCCCTGATCCAGGAGCACGGCTTCGAGCAGCGGCTCGCCGCGCTGACCGCCGAGACCGCGCTCGACAGCGACGAACTGCGCTTCCGCGCCCTGCGCCGCTCCCTCACCCGCCGCCTGCTGGACGACCCCGTCCTCTACTACGACACCCTCACCGACACCGAACTCGCCTACCTCACCCGCCAGCGCGGCTTCCTCACCGCCCGCATCACCGAACTCACCGGTCTCGTCCCCGAAGTCCGGGCCGAAGGCATCGCCATGATCGACCCCGACGACGACCTCACCGACGTCCGCATGCCCGAACAGGGCACACACGGCCACGTCACCCTCCTCCTCGCCGAACACCTCGCCGCCCGACAGGGGCCGGTCACCACCGAGGAGCTGAAGCGAAAAGTCCGCGAACTCGCCCACGAGCACGGCGGGTTCTGGGCCAAAACCGCCCGCGAGCCGGGCGCAGAAGGCGAACTCGTCGAGCAGGCCCTCACCAAACTCACCGCCCTCTCCCTCGCCGTCCGCACCCCGGACGGGGTCGCGCCCCGCCCCGCCCTCGCGCGCTACGCCGTCGGCGAGACCGTCGTGCTCGAACCCGGAAAGACCCCCCGGCCAAGGACCGCCCAGCCCAGAACCACCCAGCCAAGGACCACGCAGCGATGACCGCCGCTCTCCCCGCCCCCCGCCATCCGTCGCCGGCCACCGTCGGAGCCGTGCCCGATCTGCCCCGCCCCGGCCGGTCCCGCTGGCAGCCGCTGCGCACCGGACTGGTGGACCTCTTCCTCTACGACACCGAGGAGTTCCACTTCAAGGACGGCCGCCTGCTGCTGCGCGGCAACAACGGCACCGGCAAGTCCAAGGTCCTCGCCCTCACCCTGCCCTTCCTCCTCGACGGCGACCTGTCCGCGCGCCGCGTCGAACCCGACGCCGACCCCGGCAAGCGCATGGAGTGGAACCTCCTGCTCGGCGGCGAGCACCCGCATCCCGAGCGCCTCGGCTACACCTGGATCGAGTTCGGACGGCGCGACGAGACCACCGGCGAGGAGCACTTCCGCACCCTCGCCTGCGGCCTCAAGGCCGTCTCCGGGCGCGGCATCGTCCGCCACTGGTTCGTCGTCACCGACCAGCGCGCCGGACAGGGGCTCGCCTTCCTCGACGCCACCGGAACCCCCCTGTCCCGCGACCGGATCGCCGAGGCCGTCACCGGCCACGGCATGGTCTACGACCAGGCGGGCGCCTACCGCCGAGCCGTGGACGAGGCCCTGTTCGGCCTCGGCGAACAGCGCTACGCCGCCCTGGTCGACCTCCTCATCCAACTCCGCCAGCCCCAGCTGTCCAAGCGCCCCAACGAAGCCGCCCTGTCCAAGGCGCTGACCGAGGCCCTGCCACCCATGGACCAGGCCGTCATCGCCGACGTCGCGGAGGCCTTCCGCTCCCTGGACGAGGAGAAGGAGGAACTGCGCTCCGCCGCCGAGGCCGAGAAGGCCGCCTCCGCCTTCCTCGACCACTACCGCCGCTACGCCCGCATCGCCTCCCGCCGCCGGGCCCGGCTGCCGCGCACCGAACACGCACGGTACGAATCCCTGCAACGCGAACTCTCCGAAGCGCGGACCGACAGGACCAGGGCGGAAGAGGAGCGCGCCGAGGCCGAGGAGCGCCTTGCCGCCCTGGAGGAGGCCGAGGCCCGGCTCAAGGCCCAGGACGCGGCCCTGCGCGAGGGCCCGGAGATGCGCAGCGCCCGCGAACTGGAGCAGGCCGCCCGGCACGCCCGGAACACCGCCGACGCCCGCGACCGCGCAGAGGACGACCGGCGGCAGGCCGAGCAGGTGCTCGCGCGGGCGCGGGCCCGCCTGACCGCCGCCGAGAACCGGCTCGACGCGGCCGGCCACCAGGCCGCGCAGGCGCTCGCCGCAGTACGCGACGCCGCGACGGACGCCCGGGTGGAACTGCCCGAGGACCGGGAACCGGACCGCGACGCCGTCGCGGCGGCGGCGGACCGCAGGCGCCGAACCCTCGACCACGTGCACGAACTCGCCGAGGCGGCGGACCGCGCCACGGCCGACCGCCTGGCCGCCTCCCGCCGTCTCGACGAGGCCGAGTCCGACCTCGTCCACACCCAGGAGGACCACGCCCTCGCCCACGGCGCCGTCCAGACCGCGAGCCGGGACCTGCTCGACGCCGTGCGCGAGCGAGCCGCCGGATGGACGGAACTGGCGTACCCCGATCCGGTCGGCCTGCTGGACGAGCTCCAGGAGTGGACGGAGCATCTCAACGGGCCGTACCCGGCCCGCGAAGCAGCGGTCCTAGCCCACCGCACGCGCTCCGGAGAACTGGCCGCCCGGTCCGCCGAAGTGACGCAACGACAGGCCGAGTTGGACGGCAGACGCCGAACCGCCGAAGCGGAACTCGGCGTCCTGGAATCCGGCGGCCGCCGCGGTCCCCGGCCCCCGTACACCCGCACCCCTGGCGTACGCGACGGGGCGCCCGGAGCACCCCTGTGGCGGCTGGTGGACTTCCGCGAAACGGTCCCCGAGCAGGACCGCGCCGGCATCGAGGCGGCACTGGAAGCGTCCGGGCTGCTGGACGCCTGGGTGCGCCCGGATGGCACCGCCCTGGGAGCGGAAGGTCACGACATCCTGCTCGACCCGCCGCGCGGCCCCGTCCCCACCGGCGCCCTTGCCGAAGTGCTCCGGCCGGCCGTGGACGGAGGCGACGCGGCAGCCGCCGCCGTGGGGGAGGAGACGGTGGCCCGGCTGCTCGCCGCAATCGGCTACGGGCCCCACGACACCGCCCCGCACACCGACACCTGGGTCCACGCCGACGGCCGCTTCCGGACCGGCGCCCTCACCGGCCGCTGGGCCAAGCCTGCCGCCGAATACATCGGCGAGGGAGCCCGCGAGGAAGCCCGGCGCGCCCGGATCGCCGTACTACGAGCGGAACTCGCCGGTCTCGCCACCGAGGAGGCGGCGGTCACCGCCGAGGCGCAGACCGTGGCTGCCCGCCGCCGCACGCTCGACTCCGAGCTCGCCGCCGTACCCGACGACGCGCCGCTGCGACAGGCCCACGCCCGGCTGGAATCCGCCGCCCAGCAGACCGGCAGGGCCACACGGCGCAGGAACGAGCGGGCCGCCGACCTCACCGAGGCGACGGAGCGGGCCGAGCAGGCCACCGCCGAACTCGCCCGGACCACGGCCGATCTCGGCCTGCCCACCGACCGCCCGGGACTCGCCGCCGTACGCCAGGCCCTGTCCGCACTCGATGTCGCCCTGGCAGCCCTCTGGCCCGCGCTGCGCGAACGCACCGAGGCCGCCCGCACCGTCGAGCAGGAACGAGGCGACGCCGCCCAGGCGGGCGAGCGCGCCGCGGAGATCGCCCTGCGCGCCGAGGAGGCCGGACACGACGCCGCAGCGGCCGACGAACGCCACACCACCCTGCGCTCCACCGTCGGGGCGGCCGTCGCCGAGCTGGAACGCCGCCTCGCCGAGACCGCCGCCGCCCTCGCCGCGAACGCCGCGGGCCGCAAGAGCACGCAGCAGGCCCACACCGAGGCGGTCGAACGCGGGGGCAAGGCAGGAGGACGCATCGAGCAACTGGACCGGGACATCGCCGAGTCCGTCGCCGCCCGCGCCACCGCGATCGCCGCCCTCCAGCGGTTCACCGGCACCGGACTGCTCACCGTCGCGCTGCCCGGCACCGACGCGCCCCCGAACGACGCCGGGCCCTGGAGCGCCACCGCCGCCATCGCACTCGCCCGCGCCGTCGAGGCGGACCTCGCGGCCACCGACGACTCCGAGGCCGCCTGGGAGCGGGTACAGAAGCGACTCGGAGAAGAGCTGAAGACCCTCCAGGACGCCCTGTCCCGGCACGGGCACTCCGCCGCCGCCCGCATGGTCGAGGACGGCATGGTCGTGGACATCGTCTACCAGGGCCGTGCCCGCGCCGTCCCCGAACTTGCCGACGCCCTCGCCGTCGAGGTCGGCGAACTGACCCGCATCCTGTCCTCCCACGAACGCGAGATCCTGGAGACCCACCTCATCACCGAGGTCGCCGGCACCCTCCAGGAACTGATCGGCGCGGCCGAGCGCCAGGTCGCCGCCATGAACGACGAACTGGAGCAGCGGCCCACCTCCACCGGCATGAAACTGCGCCTGGTCTGGCGCCCCTCGCGCAAAGCCCCCGCCGGACTCGCCCAGGCCCGCGCCCGGCTGCGCCAGTCGGCCGACGCCTGGACACCCGAGGACCGGGCCGCCGTCGGCGAGTTCCTCGAAGCGCAGATCACCGCACGGCAGAGCGAGGACGCCTCCGGCAGCTGGCTGGAACACCTGACCGCCGCCCTCGACTACCGCACCTGGCACGAGTTCGGCATCGAACGCCACCAGCAGGGCCGATGGGTCCCCGCCACCGGCCCCGCCTCCGGCGGCGAGCGCGTCCTCGCCGTCTGCGTCCCCCTGTTCGCCGCGGCCTCCTCCCACTACGCCACCGCCGGCAACCCGCACGCGCCGCGCCTGGTCACCCTCGACGAGGCGTTCGCCGGCGTCGACGACGACTCCCGCGCCAAGTGCCTCGGCCTGCTCCACGCCTTCGACCTGGACGTCGTGATGACCAGCGAACGCGAATGGGCGTGCTACCCGCAGGTGCCCGGCATCGCCATCGCCCAGCTCTCGCGCATCGACGAGGTCGCCGCGGTGCTCGTCACCCGCTGGGAGTGGGACGGCATGACGAGGGCACGGGCGGTGGATCCGGCGCGGCCGGGCACGGGGCACGCCCCTGGGGAGCAGGAGTTCGAAGCGCTGAAGGGCCTGTGAACGTGCAGCCGGAGGCGGGCCGCACGACACCGCCTCCCCAGCGGCGCCCCAGCGACGCCCTGCGGGCGGAACCGGCGCGCGTGGACACCGTCCGCCTCACGCGCCTGCTCGGCGGCCCCGACCTCACCTGGCTCGTCGAGCGGGCCCGCCGCAGGATGGAACGCGGGGAACCGCTCACCGGCAGCGTGTCCCTCGGCGCACCCACCGAGGGCCAGCGCCGGGCGGCCGAGAGCCTGCTGGGCCGGGCGCCCGGCGGCGGCCGCTCACTGACGATCCGGCTGGACACGGTGGACGCCGTACTGCGCCGCTCCGGCATCAGCCCGGACGGCCTCGCCGCCGCGGTCACGGCCCTCACCGGACCCGTGGTCCCCCTGCGCGAGACGCGCGCCGACGAGGACCGCGCGTGGCAGGCGGCGTACGCGCGGCTGGATCAGCTGCCCGGGCTCGCCGCCTGGGCTGCGCGGCTGCGCGCCGACGGTCTCGTACGGCGCCTCGCCCGCACACCCGAGTCGGCCGACGACCTGCTGGCAGCCACCGTCCGGGTCCTGCGCGAACTCCCCGCGGACCCCGCGGTCTCGCTGCCCGCCTTCGCCGCCCGCGTCCTCGGCTCCGCGCACGCCCTCGACGACGGAACACCGCTGACCACCCTCACCCTGTCCGGAATCCGCGCGCTGACCGGCTTCCCCGACGGCTCCGGGACCGAGTGGCGACGTGAGGCATGGGCCTCGGCCGGACTGCTGCGCGACGAGTTGTCCTCCACGGTCCTCACCCTCGGCCTGCGCGGCACCCCCGCCCTGGACTGGCTCACCGCGAACGGCGAACCGGCCGTACTCACCCTCCGTCAACTCACCGCGGGTACAGCGCCGATGACGGCGGGGGCGGTGATGTACGTCTGCGAGAACCCCGCGGTCGTGGCAGCCGCCGCCGACGCGTACGGGGCGCACTGCCCGCCCCTGGTGTGCCTCCAGGGCCAGCCGTCCGCCGCCGCCCTCACGCTTCTGCGGCGGACGGCGGAGCAGGGTGCGAGCCTGCGCTACCACGGTGACTTCGACTGGGGCGGACTGCGCATCGCCGCCGCCCTGCTCGGCCGCGTGCCCTGGACTCCCTGGCGCTACACGGCCGCCGACTACCGTGCCGCGGCCCGCGACAGCGCGGTGCCCCTGGCCGGCGTTCCCGCGGCCTCCCCGTGGGATCCGTCACTCGCCGAAGCCCTGGTCGAGCACGGCGTCCGCGTGGAGGAGGAGGCAGTGCTGGACACCCTGCTCGCCGACCTCGCGCCCGAGCCGTCCGGGCAGCCCCGCGCGCGCTGATTCCGGTGGAGGAGCGCGGCGGCCGCTGGGCAAAGGCGCCCGGAACGAAGGGAACGTTCGCCCCGCATCCGCCATGTCCCCGGGCCGGCGTGTGCGGCGTATCGAAACGGCATGTCCTGAACGCGGCGGAGGGCTTACCTACTTCGTCACCAGATGGACCATCGCGCCGACACCGACCGCGACAATCACGCCGCGGAGCACGGCGGGCTTCAGTTTGAGTCCGATCTTGGCGCCGAGCTGCCCACCGAGGGTCGAGCCGACCGCGAGGAGGGCGACAACGGACCAGTTGATCGGCGCCCCGAAGGCGTAAATCGTGCCGGCGACGACGTTCACCAAGGCGGAGAGGACGTTTCTCACGCCGTTGAGCCGCTGCAGAGGTTCGGACAGCATCATGCCCATCACCCCCATCATCAACACGCCCTGTGCGGCGGTGAAATACCCGCCGTAGACACCGATCAGAAAGGTGAAGAACAGCAGCAGCGGGGTGATGCCGGGATGGTCCGCTTCCATGACACCATCGGCTGCGCGGCGTTTCGCGATCCACCCGGAGACCTTGGGCTGGACGGCCACCAGTACTACGGCGAGGCCGACCAGCAGCGGCAGGAACGACTCGAACGCGTTCGGCGGCAGTGACAGCAGCAGGACCGTGCCGCATATCGCGCCGAAGAACGAGGCGACCGAGAGCCGGGCCAGCCGCGGCCCGAACCCCTTCAGTTCGTGGCGATATCCAATCGCGCCGCTGACGGAACCCGGCGCCACCCCGATCGCGTTCGAGGTGGTCGCGGTCAGCGGCGGGTAGCCGAGCGCCACCAGTACCGGGAATGTCACGAGGGTGCCCGAACCGACCACCGAATTGATGGCGCCGGCCCAGATTCCGGCGATCAAGATGATCACCGCATGCCACCATGTCATGGCCGCGAAGCCGGCATGGGGGCCACCGCATCGGCGCCGACCGGACCAGAGGTGAACCGCACATGTGCGGCAGCGGGATGCCGTCCGCCGGGCAAGGTTCGCGAGTCGCGTTCGTCCGTCCGCACCGGATACTCGGGATCGCATTGCGCATGGGTGACCACGACTGCGAGCTTGACAGCGTCGCATTGATGCGTCCAATGCGGTTTTGCGGGCCAACGATGCGCCCGCGCATAATGGCTTCGTGACCGACCCCCGTCCCGCGAAGCCCGACGTGGCGGACGTCTTCGCCTCACCGCTGGTTCAATTCCTCGCGATCGCCCGTCACGAAAACCTCACACATGCCGCAGCGGAGCTGGGGGTTGCCCAGTCCAGCCTCAGCCGTGCGCTGGTCCGATGGGAACGCGGGCTCGGGCTGCCCCTGATCACCCGCGTCGGGCGACAGGTCCGATTGACCCGCCACGGCCGAGCCCTCCAGCAAGCGCTGCTGCGATGCTCGGAGGGTCTCGATCGGGCCAGTGCGGATCTTTCCGAGAACCTGGACGGCAACGGAGGTGTGGTAGCTCTCGGATTCCTCAACAGTCTGGGATCTCGTCTGGTACCTGAGATCCTGCGCGCTTACCGCGGCAGCCACCCTGAAGTGAAGATCACCCTGCATCAAGGAGGATCCGAGTTTCTGCACGACGCACTGCGCGAAGGCGATATCGATCTGTGCCTGACCTCGCCGGCACCGGATTCCTCGGAGTTCGCCGCCGCGAAGCTGCTCACTGAGCAGCTCGTGCTCGTCGTTCCCCCGGCGCACCCGCTGGCCACGCGCAGCCGGGTGGCGCTTGCCGACGTCGCTTCGGAAAACTTCCTTGCCCTGCCCCGCGGATACGGTTTGCGGGCCACTACGGAACAGCTCTGCGCTCTTGCCGGGTTCACTCCGCACATCGTGTTCGAGAGCACCGACACCGCCACCCTACGCGGCCTGACCGCGGCCGGATTCGGCGTCTGCATCCTGGCCACCGCTCCGGACGCGAGCGGCTCGATCGAAATTCCGATCAGTAGTCCGCCGGCGTCCCGTCCCATTCTTCTGGCGTGGTCGATCACGCGCACGGAGAGCAGGGCAACCGCTTCCCTGCGGCAATACATTCTGGATCGCCTGCGTTGAGGAATCGCACATCATCACTGACTGCGGTTCGCCAGGGGTGGGCGACGGCGACCTACTTCTTGGCGTGTGCGGTATACGGCCGGGCCGGGGTACGGACGTGACGGCTGCGCAGTGCTTCGGTGTAGTCGGGTGGCGTCCGATTTGTGCCCAGTTGAGGCTGACTTCGACAATGTGGAGACGGTTCGCGCAATCGTCAGTTCGCCAGAGGGGGGGCGAGGGCGTCCCGCCAGGGTGCGAGGCCGCTTACCTGTCCATCGCCGCAACTCTTGATTAATCTATCGAAACTCGATAGATTTCCATCGTAGCTCGATGGAAGGTGAGTCGTGGGAAAGCTGACAGTTCGTGCCCTGCACGCCGTGCTCGTGGTGGTGCTCGCCGGCACCGTGTTCGTACAGGCAGGGATGGTGTGGGTGCTGGTGTCGGGCAACGACCCGGAGGACGGGTCGATGCCGCTGACCTCGCTTCGCGTGATCACGATCCTGGGAATGGTGACGGTCCAGGTCGCCCTGGTCTGCGTATGGCGGCTCGTGACGATGGTGCGACGCGGCACCGTGTTCTCCCATGCCGCCTTCCGGTACGTGGACGCCGTGATCGGCGCGATCGTGGCCGCTGCCCTGGTCTGGTTCGCCGTCACGATCGTCAATGCGCCAGGCCAGCGGGAGGACCCGGGCGTCACCCTCATCATGGGCGGGATCGGCGTGGCCATCCTGGGGGTCGCGCTCATCGTGCACGTGCTGCGGATGCTGCTCGCCCAGGCCGTCGCGCGCGACGTCGAAGCGGCGCAGATGCAGGCCGAGCTGGACGAGGTGATCTGATGCCGATCGCCGTCGACATCGACGTGATGCTGGCCAGGCGGAAGATGTCCGTGGGCGAACTCGCGGACCGCGTCGGGATCACGCCCGCCAACCTTGCCGTACTCAAGAACGGCCGCGCCAAGGCGGTGCGCTTCGCGACGCTCGCCGCGCTCTGCGAGGTGCTCGAGTGCCAGCCGGGCGACCTGCTGCGCTGGGAGACCGAGGACGCCGTGGTCGGATGACGTGCCCCGGGGCGGACGTGAGAACGCCCGGCACCACCGGCCCGATACACGGCACGTGGACCGCATGGACGTGCATCGCCAATCACCTGCGGCGCCACCACCCGCTGCCGGCGGCAACATGCGCAGGGCCGGACCCGCCTGCGCCCCGCACGCGGAGGAGACCGAGGACACCCAGGGCCGATGGCCCTCGGTCGGACAAAGCATGGAGAATGGCCGGGCCGCTCCGGGCCGTCACCCCGAGGTCGAAGCGGGGACAGCGTTCCTGGTACGAGAGGCCCGGCGACATGGGTGCACCACCATTGCTCGAGCTCAGCGGCGTCAGCCGGGTCTACGGCAAGCGCACAGCGCTGGCCACCATGAACCTGCGACTGCGGTCCGGGAAGTGCGTGGCGCTGCTCGGCCACAACGGCTCGGGCAAATCGACACTGCTGCGCATAGCGGCCGGTCGCGACAGGCCCAGCACCGGCACGGTGACGTTCGACGGCAAGCCGATGAACGAGAACGACCCGGCGGTCCGGGCCCGGGTGGCGGTGGTCGGCGACACTGCGGCCTGTTACCCCGACCTCACCGTGCGCGAGCACCTGCAGCTGGTGGCGGTCGCCCACGGGGTGGAGGACGCCGGCGACTGGATCGGCCACGTACTGGCCGAGCGGAAGCTGACCGACCACGCCGACGCGCTCCCCGGGGCACTGTCCTCCGGGCAGCTCCAGTCCCTGCTGCTGGCCTCCGCGATGGTCCGGCCGCGCGACCTGCTGCTCCTGGACGAGCCGGAACAGCGACTGGACCCCGGCGCGCGGCGGCAGCTGGCGGACCTGATCAAAAAGGAGACCGCGGAGGGCGTCGGAGTGCTGCTGGTGACCCACCACGCAGAACTGGCCCGTGCGGTCGCCGACCAGGTGCTGGTCCTCAGCGACGGCAAGGTGGTGGCCGACGGCCACCCGGACAAGGTGCTCGCCACCGGGACCGACGGACTGACCTGGCTGGCCGAGAACCCGGACGGTGCCCGGTGACCACCCTTGCCGAAGGGGCCGAGGAGACGGGCGAGCACGCCGCGGCCTGGTCCGACGAGGACGACTGGACGCGGGAGACGCTGCGGCTGGTCCGCGACCTGCGCACCCCGCACCGCCGCAAGAGGACCAACCAGATCGCGTACACCGTGTACTGCGTGGCGCTGCTCCTCGCGGTGTGGGGAGGGCTGCCGAGTCTCGGGCTGTTCCTCGAGAAGTCGATGGGCGCCGACTACTCCGGTCACGGACCGGCGATCCTGGCCGCGCTGCCGGCCGGGTCCTGCGCGCTGGGGCTGGGATGGCTGCTGATCGCCGCCTGGGACGCCCAGTGGCGAGGACCGGTGGTGCCGCCGCGCGAGACCGTGGACTGGATGCTGGCCCAGCCGGTGGACGTCGCCAAGGTGCTGCGGCCGTGGTTCTTGGGGTCGGCCGCGGTTGCCGGCGGCGCCGGGCTGCTGGTCTCGGCGATCGGCATGATCGCGCTGGGCCTGACGGTCGGTGTGGGGCTGCCGGCCGCGTTCGGCTGGTGCCTGCTGGGCGGCAGCGGTCTGCCGCTGCTGGCCACCGCGCTGGCCACCGCCGTGGAAGGCAGCGAGCGGGTGGCCCGCTGGGCCCGGCTGGCCACTCCGTACGTCGCTATGGCGGTGCTGGCGCTGATGGCGCAGACCGTGCTGGCGGTCAGCGGCGACCGGCTGCCGGGACTGGAACGGGTGGAGCTGTGGTCCGGGCCCTGGGGCTGGGCCGGGCTGGCCGCGCTGGCCCCCACGCCGGCCGCGCTGCCGGGCGGCTGGGCCGCGGGCGTCCTGCTGGCGGTGGTGGTGGCCGGCGCGTTGGCCGCGGCACACCGCTTCACCGGATCGCTGGCGTTGTCCGCGGTACGGCGGCGTTCGCGGACCGCGACCGGGGTGATGGCCGCGCTGCGCACGGTGGAGTTCCGTACCGCGCGGCAGGCGGTGGCGGGCGTCATCGGCGGGGGCCGGTCGGCGCAATGGAGGTTGCCGGCGCCCCGCCGGGCGGAACTGGCGGTGCCGTGGCGGGACACCCTCGCGCTGCTGCGGACCCCGGGCCGGCTGGGCCGGGCAGTGGTGCTGGGGGCGCTGGCGGTCCTGGGCGCGGTGCTGGCGGCCTCGGCGCACGGCGGGACGGGCGTGGCGGCGGCGCTGGCCGCACTGGCCTTCGGCTACTGGTCGCTGACCCAGCTGATGGAGCCCGCCCGGGTGGAGACCGACGACACCCGGCGCGCGTCGTGGGCGCCTTATCCCTACCGGGACCTGATGCTGCGGCACACGGCGGTGCCCGTCGTGCTGGGTCTGGTGGGCGCGCTGGCGACGGCGGGGGTGCTGGCCGGGGAAGGCGCGGGGGCCCGCGCGTTGCTGGCACCGGCCCTGGTGCCGCCGCTGGTGGGCGCTTCGCTGGTCAACGCCTGCCGGGGGGCGACCAAGCACCATCTGCTGATGTCGTCGGCCCAGTCTCCCACCGGCAGCATGGGCCCGGTGCTGTTCCTGGGCTGGTACGGCGCCGGGGCGCTGGCGGCGGTGGTCACGCTGGTCGTCCCGTTCCTGACGGCGCTGCATTCCGGTTCGGCCGCCTCGATCGTCACCGCCGCCGTGGCAAGCGCCATGGTGACGGTGATCATGGTGCGCTGGGCGGTCACGCGGATCGGGAACCTGACGGCTCCCTTGGCGGACTGACAGGGGCGCCGGTGGCCTATGCCGCCGGCATCCCTCACGTCAGGGGGTGAGCCGGTGATGCTCGCCGCAGCCGGCTCCCGGGCTCGGCCGCCTGCCGCTCACTTCCGGTGCGGCAGGCTCCAGTGGTGCGGCGCGATCAGCCGGCGGACGCTGTCCGGGCCCCACGAGCCCTTGGCGTACGGCTCGACCGGGGGCGGGTTCTCCAGCAGCGGGGTCGACGCCTCCCACAGGCGCTCGATGCCGTCGGAGCGGGTGAACAGCGACTGGTCGCCCAGCATCGCGTCCAGGAGCAGGCGTTCGTAGCCCTCCAGCGCGTGCATGGAGTTGAAGGACTCCGCGTAGCTGAAGACCATCTCCGCCCTGCTCAGGCGCATGGCGGGGCCCGGGTCCTTCACCAGGAACGAGGCCGTGATCCGGCCCGGGTCGTCGAAGTCGATCACCAGCGCGTTGCTCCGGTCCCCGGCGTGGCCGCGCGCGGCCAGTGGGAACATGCGCAGCGCCGGTTCCCGGAAGCCCAGGGTCACGACATGCCGCGCCTCGGCCAGGGACTTGCCCGAGCGCAGGTAGAACGGCACCCCCGCCCACCGCCAGTTGTCGATCCCCACCCGCAGCGCGATGAACGTCTCGGTGTCCGACTTCGGGTCCACGCCCGGCTCGGACCGGTACCCCTCGTACTGCCCGCGCACGACATGCGCAGGGTCCACGGGCTGCAGTGACTCGAAGACCTTCTCCTTCTCGTCCCGCAGGGACTGCGCCTGGAGCGCCGTGGGCGGCTCCATGGCGATGAATCCCAGCAGCTGGAAGAGATGGGTGACGATCATGTCCCGGAACGTGCCGGTGCCCTCGAAGAACTGCGCGCGGCCCTCGATGCCGATGCTCTCCGGCACGTCGATCTGCACATGGCTGATGTGGTCGCGGTTCCAGACCGGCTCGAAGAGGCCGTTGGCGAAACGCAGGGCGAGGATGTTGTCGACGGACTCCTTGCCCAAGAAGTGGTCGATGCGGAAGACCCGGGACTCGTCGAAGACGGCGTGGATCGACGCGTTGAGTGCCTGGGCCGAGGCGAGGTCCGTGCCGAAGGGCTTCTCCACGATCACCCGGGCGTTCTCGGAGAGTCCGCTCGCCCCGAGCGTCTCGATCACGGAGGTGAAAGCGCTCGGCGGCACCGCGAGGTGGAACAGGCGCCGCGGGCTGCCCCCGATGGCCCGCTCGGCCTCCTGTACGGCCGCGACCAGCGGCCCGGCGGCGCCGACGTCGCACGCGCCGAACGACAGGGCGGCCTCGAACTCCTCCCACGCCCGGCCCTGGGGCTTCGACCGGCCGAACTCGGCGACCGCGTCCCGCGCGTGCTTGCGGAACTCCTCGTCGCTCAGCGCGCTCTGGGCCGGCGCCGAGCCGACGATCCGGTAGCGGGCGGGCAGCAGCCCCGCCTTGGCGAGGTGGAAAAGACCGGGCAGCAGCTTGCGGCGGGCGAGGTCTCCGGTCGCGCCGAACAGGACCACCACGTGGTCCTCGGGGATCTGGCCGTGACTTTGGGAGGGGGAAGCGTGGGACATGGCGGCCTCACCCGGTCTTCTCGGCGTGGCCGCCGAACTCGCCGCGCATCGCGGACAGCACCTTGTCGCCGAACTCGCCCAGTCCGCGCGACGCGTACCGTTCGGCCAGCGAGGCGCTGATGACGGGGGCGGGCACGCTCTCGTCGATCGCCGCCTGAACGGTCCAGCGGCCCTCGCCGGAGTCCGAGACCCGGCCGGTGAACTGGTCGAGCTGCGGTGAACGGGCCAGCGCGTCGGCGACGAGGTCGACCAGCCAGGAGCCGATCACGGAGCCGCGCCGCCACACCTCGGCGACCTCGGCCACGTCGATCTCGTACTGGTACGCCTCCGGCTCGCGCAGCGGCGCGGTCTCGGCGTCGACGGCCCTGCGGCCCAGACCCGCGTCCGCGTGCCGGATGATGCTGAGGCCCTCGGCGATGGCCGCCATCATCCCGTACTCCACCCCGTTGTGGACCATCTTCACGAAGTGCCCGGCGCCGCTCGGCCCGCAGTGGAGATAGCCCTCCGGCGCCGTCCCGTCCGTCCGGGTCCTGCCGGGCGTGGGCTCGGCGTCCCCGCGTCCGGGCGCGATGGTGCGGAAGATCGGGTCCAGCCGCGCCACGGGCTCGGCCTCGCCGCCGATCATCAGGCAGTAGCCGCGGTCGAGCCCCCAGACGCCGCCGGACGTGCCGCAGTCGACGTAGTGGATGCCCCGCGGGGCGAGCTGCCGGGCGCGGGCCATGTCGTCGCGGTAGTAGGAGTTGCCGCCGTCGATGACGGTGTCGTCGGGTTCCAGCAGGGCGGTGAGCTCGTCGAGCTGCGACTGCACCACCCCCGCCGGGACCATCAGCCACACGTTCCGGGGCGGTGCCAGCTTCGCCACGAAGTCCTGGAGGGAGGCGGCGGCCGTCGCCCCCTCCTTCTCCAGCTCCAGCACGGCGTCGCGGTTGAGGTCGTGGACGACGCACGGATGGCCGTCGCGCATCAGCCGGCGCACCAGATTGGCGCCCATGCGGCCGAGGCCGATCATGCCGAGCTGCACGGGTGAGTCAGTGGCCATCGTCGGTTTCCCCGTTCCTCGGCGGCCTCCGGCGGGCCGGAGGTCCTGTTGTCCCACGCCTCAGGGCGGCTCCTTGAAAACCTACCCATCCGCGACATTTGGTGCGACGAGAGGAACGTCGTACGTCGGCGGCCCCGACCTGCGATCCCCCTTCGCCGGCGGGGGCGGCGCCGCGGCCGGAGCCCCCCTGCCGCACTGCGCCGTCCCGGTGACGCGCCTGTTGTGCCGCCTCGCCCGGCGGCCCACCTCAGCGCGCGACGCGGCAGTTCCGCCAGGCCGTGGCCAGGGCCCGCGGGATCTGCGGGATGGCGCGGCAACCGCCCTCGCTCGCGGGGAAGCCGTCGGTGGCGACGTAGCTCCAGTCGCTCCCGGAGGAGGCGCGGAAGTACTTCATGGCGCTGCCCTCGTCCTGCAGGCCCACCAGCTCGCCCTCGGTGGCGCCCTGGGTGGGCTGGAACTGGGCGGCTGCGTAGCGGACGGTGCCGCACTGACCGTAGAAGAACCGCCCCGGCGCCGGTGCGATGTGCGCGAAGCGCGGGAAACCGCGCTGGTACGCCCGCGTCACCGCGGCCTTGAGCTCGCCGCCGGCGGCCAGGTTGCGGCAGCCGGGGACGGAAGCGGGCGCCTGCCGGGTGGCGGTGGTGGCCATGGGAGTGGTGGAGCGGGACGAGGGCCGCGGCGCGGCGGAGCTGGATGGGGCCGAGGGAGAGGCGCTCGCCGACGCGTCCGCCGAGGCCGACACGTCTGCCGACACCTCCGCCGAGGACGACGCCTCCGGCGAAGGCGAAGTGGCCGCAGCGGCGGCGGAGTCGGACCCGGAGGAACCGGTGCACCCCGTTAGCAACAGGACCCCGCCCAGCAGCGCGGCGGCTATGGGGACACCTCTGAATCCGGACAACGTGACGCTCCTCGCTGGTTGATGAACCTCGTGCGTACGGCCTCGGCCGCCGGAGGCGGTGATCCGCTCGCCACTCATTACTACGCCGCAGCCCGGACGGGTTGCACAGGAAGCCGAATCGACGATTGCGATTCCGCATACGCGCAGACCACGCGGCCACGTGTCGGGATCGGGTGACGGACCCTGCGGGGCCGAGGGAACCCGTTTCGTTGGTGCCGAGCAAAACCGCGAAGCCCCCTGTCCGACGCCGGGGGCGGCTGGGCAGAGGGCTTCGCGGGTTCATGCCGTCGATCAGGCCGCGGTCGCAGAGGACGCCGACGTCGTCGGGCGGCGCCCGGATTCACGGGGTCGTGGCCGCATTCGGGCAGGTTTCCCGCCCGTCCCTCGACGCGATCGGCGTCGAGGGACAGGCGAGGGTTGTGCCTGCTGGGATCAGCGGACGTTGTACCCGAAGCGGGCGCCCGCCGCGGGGAGGCCGCCGCTGCCCGGCTGGAAGGTGGTGATGCTGCCGTTGGTGCCGCCCGCTGTCACGTTGCTCATGGGCAGTGAGTGGACGGCGCCGTAGGTGCTGGGGCCGTAGGGCATGCCGACGTAGAGGTTGGTTGCGGTGAAGTGGAGGCTCGCGCCCAGTTGCGCGTTGGCGGTCGGGGCTCCCGGGATGCCGGACGCGTCACCGGACTCGATCCAGTGGTCGTTGGCCCCGGGGGAGCCGAGCAGGGAGAAGGTGGTGATCGCGCCGGCCTTCGTGGTGGTGCCGATGGCTTCGCCGGTGATACCGACGGCAAGCTTCAGCGTGGCGGCCGAGCCGACCGCGCGGGGCGCGGTGTTCACCGCCGCCACTGTCTGACCGAAGCGGTCGCCTGCTTCGGAGGTGCCGGTCACGTCGTCGGTGGCGGTACCGGAGTCGATCTCGGTGATCTGGCTGAAGGTACCGGCCGCGGTCACACGGAAGGTGATGACGTTGCCCGCGTCGGCCTTGGCGGCACCGTCGATGTCCAGGTCCTCTCCCGGCGAGCCCACGGCCAGGATGGAGTCGGTGGTCGTCGAGGTACTGGAAGGCCGGTAGGAGATCATGGCCAGGGAAGCGCCGAACTGGTCGCCGGCCTCGGCGGCGCCTGCGACGGTGTCGAGGTCCTGGTCGAGGCCGAACAGCGGCGTGGGCTTGCCCTCGGCGTTCAGCTTGTGGTCGAAGACGATGGCGGTGCCGGCGCCGGTCTTGGTGCCGATGGCGTCGTTGGGTGCGGCGATGGCGATGTGGGTGGCGTCGGCTTCGACAACACTGCCGAACCCGTCGTTCGCCTCCGCGGTACCGGGCACGCCCGTGCTGTCCTGGCTGATGCCGACGACGGCCGCGCTGCTGCCGTGTATGTAGAGCGCGTTGCCCGCCTTGGCGATGGAACCGAGGGACTCGCCGGGTATGCCGACGACGAGGAAGGGTTCGCCCGCGGTGGTGGTGCCGGCAGCGAGGGCATGGCCGAGTCGGTCGCCGGTCTCAGGGGTCGAGGAACCGAGTACGCCGGTGCCCTGGCCCTGCTCGAAGTGGGTGCCCTTGAGGGTGCCCGTTCCCACTCCGTTGGCGGCGCCGTAGAGGATGTCGGCCATGCCCGCGTCGGTGGCGGTGGCGAGGTCCTCGGCAGGGGTGCCGACGGCGATGTCGGTGCAGCCGTCCTGGTTGTAGTCGACAGCGTCCATGGACTCGCCGAACGAGTCGTCCGGTTCGGCTCCGCCCGGCACCCAGTCGAGATCCTGGTTGATCTCGGCCGTGCCCTTTCCGCCTCCGTAGACGACGCGTATCAGGCCGGCGCCGGAGTCACCGCCCACGGTCGCCTTGGGGTCGGCGATGGCGATGTCCTCGATGCCGTCGCAGTTGAAGTCCGAGACCCTCGCCTTGCTGACGACGCTCTGCACCCAGTCGCCGAGATCGTCCACGCGGGCGTTCTCCGCGTCTGTGCGGGTCTCGGCGGTGTCCTGGCCGAAGCAGCCCCCCTGCCAGGAGCGGCTGTTGACGGAGACCAGCTCGTACGCGCTGCCGGAGGGGCGCAGCGCGGGACCGCCGGTGTCTCCGGCGCAGACCGCGGCGCCGTTCTGGCCGGTCATCTGCGTGGTGGTGGTCTGGGTGGTTCCCGCGCTGAAGGCTTCACTGTGCAGCTTGAGGGGCGCCCACTCCGTCTTTGTGCGGCCGTAGCCGGTGACCGTGAGCTGCTCGCCGGCGGCCGGCACGGTCGAGGAGACCTTGACCGGTGCGACGGTGGTGACGGGACGGCTGAGCCGGGCCAGCACGAGGTCGCGGTCGCTTCTGGGTACCAGTTCGACGATGTCCCGGACCTCACCGGAGGTGGTGGTCAGGTCCGTGCGGCCGATGGTGGCGGTGACGGGCTTGGCCGGCTTGCCGGCCGGCGGCGTGGTCCCGCTCGCGGGGTCGTTCACGAAGCACGAGCCGGCGGTGACGATCCAGTCGGTGTCGACCAGCGCGCCGGAGCAGGCCCGTGCGCCGTTGTCGATGTCGATGCGAGCGGTGAAGGCGTAGCTGCCGCTGGCCGCGGGGCTTCCGGTGACAGCGTGGGCCGGCGCGGCGGCGACGGCGCCTGCGACCGCGGTGGCCGAGAGCAGAGCGCTCGTCAAGGCCACATGAGGACGGGTTATGGGCATGGGGGAACTCCGAAGAGGTGAACGCCGTGTCTGGCGCTGTCAAGTGAGGGACGCCGGGCGGCTGAGGGCGAACGGTGCGGTGGGAGGCCGGACCCGTCAGGCGGTCACACGCAGTTCGATGAGCGTCGTCGGCTCGCCGGAGGCGCCGGATTCGCCGTATCCGGTGAAGTCGTTGGCGGGTGCGTTGATGACGGTGGTGGTGCCGTCGTCCTCGCGGATGGTGGTCTTCACGGGATCGGCCGAAGTCCAGATGCCGTAGGCCTGCGGGATCTCGAGAGCGAGGAAGGCGGGCTTGGTCGTGACGTCGAAGCAGAAGTCCTTCTGCCCGGCCCGGCTCAGGATCGCGATGTCCTCGCCGCCGTCGCAGGACGTCATCACCATATGGCCGTCGCCACGCTTGAGGAGGGCGCCCGTCTCCTCCTGGATCTTGGCCGCGCCCGGATAGTTGAAGTCCTCGACGGCATAGGACAGTCCACCGTCGACCGCAGTGGCGGGCGCTGCCGTGTCGCCGTTGTCGGCGTAAGCCACACCGAGGGTCGTCACTGATGTCAGGAGTACCGAGCCCACGGCGCCCAGCAGTATCTTGCGCGCACGGGTTATCAGCATGGAGGGCCCTTCGGTAAACAAACTGGACAGGAATGTGCGGAACTTTTCCCAAAATGAATCGCAGTTAAGGGCGTGGCGAGAGTAGTTGCAGCGTAATTCATCGGGCGCAGCTTATCCAGATCTTACTCACGCTTTGTTCACTTGGGGTGCGGGTGCTGCTCACCCTAGTGCTGGTTCGTATCTGCGCAAAATTCCGTGTTCTCCTTCGAACGGGGCATAGCGCCCTATGGATGGATCAGCGGGAACGGAGGTGATGATCCACTCGCGAAGCCATTAATCTACCTGACGTGTACGCAACAGGACACTCGCCAACTCTCCTCCTGTGCAACCGAGTTCGGTGTACGATCAAGCGGCTCCAGCGGTGCGTGAATGTACAAGTCGTCATTTCTGGTAACTCTGGAAATGGGTGGATGAGTCGATCTGTGGATCCGTATACGTATCGCGCACAATCCTGCTGGACATTTCTTCAAGTGAAAAGGGGAGTTGTCGAGTGGGGCGGCGTATGTCATTCCGAACCGTCGGTTCAGGGGCGCTGAGATTCTCGGGCCCTAGGCAGGCTTTACGAATACTGCTCTCCGCGGGTCTTCTGTCGGGCCTTCTCGGAACCCCCGCTGCCGCGGCGGCGGAGCCGGGAACGCTGCCCGCGAATGTGCGGGCCGAGATCGTCGGCTACTGGGAGACCGGAGGAGCCGGCCTGAAGGAGGCCGCCGAGCAGGCGCTGCTCGGTGGTGACGAGGGGATCCGCACGTTCCTCGACGAAGCGGAGTCCATCCAGTACGACGACAACCGTGTCGAGACCGCGCGACTGGTCATGACCGGCGGTCCGGGCATGCGACTTGCCGCCAAGGAGGCGATGCTGGAGTCGCCCGCCGCTCTGGAGACCTTCCTCCTCTACGGCTATGAGGAACCGCTGGACGAGGACCGCAAGGTCGAGATCGCGCGCCTGATCACTCTGGGCGGGGCAGGTTTGCAGGCGGCGGGCAAGGATGCCCTGCAGGGCACCTTCGAGGACCGTGAACTGTTCCTGACGACTGGCCAGTATGTCGCGCGTCAGGACGACAACCGCGTTGAGGTCGCCCGCCTGGCCACGCTCGGCGGCCCCAACGTGAAGACCGCGGCCCGGGTCGCACTGCGTGGCTCGCCGGAGGAGATGGTCGAGTTCCTGGAACTCGGGCAGTTCATCGCTCGTGACCGCGACCAGGAACACGCCACGATCGCTCAGCTGATCGAGCAGGCCAAGTTGGCCGGCAAGCAGGCCGAGGACTCCCGCAAGGCGGCGGAAGAGTCGTCGAAGAAGGCGGTCGAGGCGTCCAAGCTGGCCAAGGAGGCCGCACAGAAGGCAGCCGCGGAGACCGCGGCCGCCAAGGACGATTCCCATAAGGCGGCCATCAAGGCCAAGCAGGCCGCGGACGCCGCCCGCGGAGCGGCCGACGCTGCACAGGAAGCCATCGGGGCGGCCAACGCCGCCAACCGTGCCGCACGACGGGCCGCACTGGCCGCCGCACAGACCGCATCGGCGGCCGCCGCAGCCTCTGAAGCAGCCAACAAGGCCTACAAGGCAGCCATCGCCGCCGCCCACGACGAGGCCGATGCCGACGCCGCGAACCAGGCCGCCGACCAGGCACGCGCGGCGGCGGACGCCGCTGAGACCTCGGCGGTCGCAGCCGAGAACGCGGGCCTTGCCTCCGCCGCCGCGGCGGTCGCTTCCGATGCGGCCAAGGGCGCCTCCAGCAACGCGCGAGCGGCAGCCGATGCAGCCGACGAGGCCAACGCTTCTGCGGACGCCGCCGGCGTGCACTCCAACGAAGCCCGCGTGGCAGCCGCCGAAGCACGACGGCATGCCAATGCCGCGGACGCCGCCGCCGATCGCTCCGCCGACCTGGCCCGCCGTGCGGCCACCGCCGCCTACGGGGCTCGCGACGCGGCCAGATCAGCCGCAGGACACGCCAACAAGGCCGCCGACTACGCCGATGAGGCCGCCGAACAGGCCGGCAATGCGGCGACCTATGCCGCCGTGGCCAAGAAGAACGCCGATGCCGCCAAGGCAGCAGCCAGTAGCGCGACCGCTGCCGTGAACAAGGCCAAGGACATCTTCGACCTGGCCCGCGAGACCGAAGCGGCCGACCTGAAGACCCGCACGGACGCGGCCATCGAGCGTGCCCGCTCGATGAAGACCACCTCCGAAGCAGCGATCTCGGCCTCCGCGACCACGCAGGTCGAGGCCCTGTCCCTCAACGACACCGCGACCGCGCTGGCAGAAGAAGCCGGACGCCCCGACGTCGACATCCAGGCCACCGCCGCCAAGGGCCGTCAACTCGCCATGCAAGCGATGAAGCTGCTCGGCCCCTGGCACCAGGAGGCCGCCGCCCGCGCGCTGTCGGGCACCGACCAGGACGTCCTGGACTACCTGCGCACCCGCTGGAAAGAAGCCAACGACAACGACGTACGCGAGCGTGTCGTCGACCTGAGCGACCAGAGTCCCTACGCCTCCGTTCGTACCGCGGCTGCCGAAGCCTTGAGCGCAGGCACCCCGGAACAGATCGGCGCCTTCTACTCCTCCGGTCAGTACCAGGCCGGACGCGACGACATGAGGGTCGAGGTCGCCCGCCTCTCGGAAACCGGCGGCCCCGGCGTCAGTGACGCCGCCAAGGCGGCACTGGCCGACGGGAACGGTACGGCCCTCGCGAAGTTCCTGCGCATCGGTCAGTACGGCGAGCGGCTGTCCGACGAACGAGTCATCACCGCCCACCTCTCGGAGACCGGCGGCGCCGAACTTCAGGCCGCCGCGAAAATCGCCCTCGCCGGGCCGCCAGAGCTGATCCACGAGTTCGTCAGCACCGGCCAGTACACGGCCCAGCGCAAGGACGACCTCACCACCACTCACATCCACCAGGTCCAACGGCTTCTCGCCGAAGGCTCCCTGATCGCCGCCCGAGCGCAGGAGAACGCCTGGTACGCCGCCGAAGCCTCCCTAAGGGCCCAGAACGCCGCCGAGGAAGCAGCGGCCGCTGCCGTCGAGGCGAAGAAGTCGGCAGATCAGGCCAAGCAGTACGCAGATGATGCCAAGGCATCAGCGGACGCCGCCACCCAGAGTGCCGCTGATGCGGCAGCATCGGCGGCCACGGCACGCAGCGCAGCCAACGCGGCCGCACAAGATGCCACCGCAGCCGAGAACTCCGCCGCCGATGCCGAATTCTCGGCTTCCTACGCCCGCTCCTCAGCGCAGAGGGCCGACAAAGCCGCCGCCCAGGCCCGCGCGTCGGCCATCGCCGCCGGCAAGAGCGCCACCGAGGCTGAAGCGGACGCCAAGCAGGCCTGGAAGGCGACGCGCGACCTCGTCGAGCAGGAGAAGGAGGAGTTGCTCCGGCAGATACAGGAAGAACGCGAGGCGCAGGAAGAGGCGCAGCCCGATGTCTTCTGCTTCGACCTCCTGCCGTTCGACCACTCAGCCTTCCCGATCAACACCGTTATTTGCGACGACGGGGCCATCGACAGAGGCGTGGAGCTGGCGAAGGACCCCCGCACCTACGAAAAGATCGTCTGGGAGCTGTCGGGTCTCGCCGACATCGAGCGGTGCATCGACAACCCCACCGCGCTGGATTGCACGATGGCCGTCGCCGGCGTCCTTCCCTGGGGCAAGCTGAAATACGCCGCAAAACTCGGCAAGGGCTTCGAATTCCTGAAAGCCGGGCGGGCCGTCCGTGTGACTGCCTCGTGCCTGACCAAAGCGGCGGACAGCTTCCCGGCGGGCACCAAGGTCCTTATGGCCGATGGCGCCGGCAGTCCGATCGAGCAAGTCAAAACGGGCGACCTCGTCATGGCCGCCGACCCGATCACCGGCGTAACCGGTCCCCGGCGCGTCACCAACACCATCCATACCCCCGACGACCGCAACTTCACCGACGTCACCCTCGCTGACGGTTCCACCCTCACCTCGACCAGCCACCACCCCTACTGGTCCGAGGGTGACCGGACCTGGAAGTACGCCGGTGACCTCGAGGCCGGCGACACCCTGCGTACCCCGCAGAACACCACGGCCGTCATCGCGCACACCCGCGACTGGCAGGGCCTCCAGGACGCCTACAACCTCACGGTCGACGACCTCCACACCTACTTCGTTTCCACCGGCACCACCGACGTCCTCGTCCACAACACGGATTCCTGCCCCGTGTGGCTAGGTCCTATTTTCAACAGCCTGCCAAAGTGGGTTGACGGACTGAAGGGGCAAAAAACGGTGGGCGAACTGCTGGATCCCAGCGGAAATCCGCTACCGAATTTGCCGGCAGATCTCAAGCGGATGCGCAGCGGCGAAACCCTCTACGACGAAAACGGGGTAAGGTATGACGATCCCTTGTGGATAAAGGCGCAGCAGCGACTCTTCGGAAAGCCCGGATTTCCCGCACACACCAAAGCCAAGTACCGGGCAAGTTCCCACGTGGAGACCAAGTATGCAGTGTGGATGGACGACAATGGTGTGAAGGATGCTACCGTCGTCATCAACAACAATGAGGGCGTCTGCAGCGCAGCCCAGAACTGCGAGCAGGCGGTCAAGTACATCCTGCCCGTCGGGTCGAAGCTCACGGTCTACTATCCTGGCGGCAAGAAGGTGCTCTGGGGTGGAAGGTGAAGCAGTGACCCAAGTGGTGACCCTCAAAGTTCTCGGAAGTGATCCCGTGTACCTGGGGACTTCCCAGGAGTTGCGGGCCTATCTTGCGGAAATCTTCGACGAAGACAAAAAGGCGGGTTGCGCGAATCGCGATTTCCAGGTTGTCGTAGACGGAAGCGAAGAAACCGACAACGTGCTTTCGGTGGGCGTTGACTATGACTCGGGATACGGTGCGCTCCTCTGGTACTGCACCGACAGGATTGCTGAACAGGTGACCGCCGCCACGCGTACCGACATGGCGGAATATGCCTGGGTCTCATGGAGTGCGAACCCTCCGCAGGTCGACCCGCAAATTGTGAGCGACCCGGGATGTCCGAGCTTTTTTGACCACGTCAGCGCCATCCCCCTGAGGGAAGTTCGCTCTGCCGTGGAGGAGTACTATCGGGAAGGTTCGGGATTCCGGCCCACCGTAGTTCAATGGGTTAAGGGAAACTTCAACGGCGAGCTTTTCGAGGAATAGTCTGGCAACCTAGGTTGCGGCGATCGAAGGGGTGCGGGGCCCGCCTTGGCTGGGCGGGTCCCGCTTGTCGCCGTCTACACGCCCGTCGAAGACGCTGCCTGGTGCTGCCCCGTCTCACGCAACTGCTGGATTCGCTGGAGCGCTGACCGCGGTCGCCGTCGTGACATTCGTGAGCGGGTCGCCGTGCCGGCATCACGGCGCGCGGCCGAGCCGGTTCCCCGGAAGAGGCCAGGCGGTCAGGCGTCCAGGCGGACGGGCATCAGGATGGAGAACGTGTCGTCGGCGTCCGGGCGGCGGACCGCCAGGGGGGCCGTGGGGGCGCCGAACTCCAGCACCAGCCGGTCCCGGGCGCCGGCGGCGAGGGCCTGGAGCAGGTACTCGCGGTTGACGGCGACGTCGGCCGGGCCCTCGTCGCCGTCCTCGCGCACGCCCACCGTGCCGTCGGCCGCCACCGTGAGCACGCTGATGTCGGGGGACTTCCCGTCCTGCTCCCGCGCTTCGCCGGCGCGGACGGGGCCCGTCTCCAGCGCCGTACGCAAGGCCGGGACCTCGACGAGGACGCGGCGTCCCTCCGGCAGGCGCACGAGGCGCCGGTAGTCGGGGTAGTCGTGGTCGGGACACCGACCGGCCGCCTGACGGTCCCCCGCCGCCAGGGCGACACGGTCACCGTCCACCGTGAGCTCGACGGACGCCGGGTCGTCGGCCAGCAGCGCCCGCATCGCGTCGGCGAGCGGGGACGGCACGACGACCTGCCTGCGCGGCCCGTCGTGCCCGGTGACACCGGTCCGCGCGACCGCCATCCGGTACCGGTCGGTGGCGACGGCATGGAGCGTCCCGCCCTCGATGTCGAACAGGACGCCGCCGAGCACCGGAAGCTCGGGATCGGTCCCGGCGGCGAACCGGACCGCGTCCAGCGCGGCGGCCATGGCCGAGGCGGGGACGGACAGGCGGACGGTACCGTCGGTGACGGGTGAGGACATGGAATTCTCCTTGCGGTCGAGTAGTGCCCGGATCGCGGAGAACTCGACGCGGGCCTCGGACAGCCCCCGCTCCAGGCGGCGCAGTTGCGCGTCGAGCAGCTTGCGGACAAGGCCCCTGTCCTCACCGGACCAGGCGGCCAGCACCAGGCGGACGTCCGCCAGGGGCATACCGGTGCGGCGCAGCCGCGCCAGCAACCGGGCCTCCTCGAGCTGCTCGGGGCCGTACCAGCGGTAGCCGCTCGACGGGTCCACCCGGGCCGGGACGAGCACCCCGGCGGTGTCGTAGAACCGCAGTGCGCTCACGCCCAGTCCACTGTCGCGGGCCAGCTCACCGATACTGCGCATGTCGTTCTCCACACCCGGGACTCTGCCCCCTCCACCAGGTCGAGGGTCAACCCGCCTGCCCGGGCGGGCCGCCGCGGGCCCCAACCAGACCCGCAGGTCCGCGGGTTGAACGGGGCGTGACGTCCGGCACCGGGGGAGGGGTCCCGGTCTTCATCTGCCCGTCACGCGTCCGCCAGGAGGCCCGACCACGATCGTGATCGTTCCTGTCGCCGTCCCTGGAGGACCTTCGTCATGCTGCGCCGGACCGTGTCCGCACTCGCCGTCGTCTTCGCGCTCGCCGCCACCACCACCGGCACCGCCGCCGCCACGACGGGCAAGGCACCCGCCGCCGACGGCCGCGGCGCCCGCGTGCTGGACGTGATGACGTTCAACATCCACCACGCCCAGGGCACCGACGACGTGCTCGACGTCCCGCGGATCGCGGACGTCGTCCGCCGCAGCGGCGCCGACGTGGTCGGGCTGCAGGAGGTCGACAACCACTACTCCGCGCGCAGCGACTGGGCCGACCAGGCCGCCGACCTCGCGAAGCTGCTCGGCTACCACGTCGTCTTCGGCGCCAACATCGACAACGCGCCCCCGGCCGGCAGCGACCACCGCATCCAGTACGGCACCGCGATCCTGTCCCGCTACCCGATCACCGCGTCGGACAACACCTGGCTCTACAAGTCGCCCGGCCAGGAGCAGCGCGGGCTGCTGCACGCCACCCTGAACGTGCGCGGCAAGGCCGTCCAGTTCTACTGCACGCACCTGGCCGCCAGCTCGCAGACCGACCGCCTGCAGCAGACCCCGCAGATCGTCGACCTGATCGGCGACAGGGAGCCGGCCGTCCTCGTCGGCGACTTCAACGCCCTGCCGACCGCCCCCGAGTCGCAGCCGCTGCAGTCCCGCTACACCGACGCGTGGGCCCGTTCGCTGCACGGCCGCGGCGACGGCGCGACCTATCCCGCCGAGGCCCCGACCGAGCGCATCGACGCCATCTACACCACCGGCGACGTCAAGCCGCTCGTCACCCGCGTGGTGCAGGCCGACCCGACGGCCTCCGACCACCTGCCGCTGATCAGCAAGGTCCTGGTCACCCCCTGATCACGCGCCGGGGCCCAGCCGCTCGACGATCGAGCGGAGCTGGTCGCGGTCGAGTTCGTAGACGGTCTCGCCCGCCCGCGGGTCGCGTGCGTGGAGCACGTGGAACAGCGGGGTGTACGGACCGCCGAGGTCGACGAGGGTCGCCGAGGCCCCGCGTACCGCCCGCTCGGTGCCCTGCGGGCCGGTGAGGTCGACGCGGCTGAGGACCCCCGGGGTCACCCACACCGGGACCGAGGCGAGGTGGCCGAAGAGCTGCAGGTGGAAGTGGCCGCACAGGACGAGCCGTACGTCCGAGCCGCGCAGGGCGTCGGCCAGTGCGGCCCCGTCCTGCAGCCCGAGCGCCTGCTGGACCTCGACCTCGAGGGTGACGGGCGGGTGGTGCAGGACCACCACGGTTCCGTGCGGCGCGGGTTCGGCCAGCACCTCGCGGAGCCAGTCGAGCTGGCGCGGTCCGATCCGGCCGTAGACCTTGCCGGGGACGAGCGAGTCGAGCGTGACGAAGCGGTGGCCGCCGATCACGCTCACGGCCGCCCGTTCGCCCTCCGGGGAGTCGACGACCGCGGTCGCCAGGTCGCCGCCGTCGGCTCCCAGGTGGCCGCTGCCCAGCACCTTGGCGAAGGCGCCGCGCTCGTCGTGGTTGCCGGTGCAGAACACCACGGGCGCCCGCCTGGGCGCGGCGAACTCCCGCACCATGTCGCGGGCGGCGGTGTACGCCTCCGTGGAGCCGTCGTCGGCGACGTCGCCGCTGACGACGACGGCGCCGACGTCCGGTACCGAGTCGAGGCCGGCGAGCATCCGGCGCAGGGACTCCCTCGCGTCGATCCCGCGGGAGTTGGGCCCCTCGACGGGGCCGATGTGGATGTCGGACAGGTGAAGGATCCGCATCCCGACCACGTTACGCATCGCCTGAGGCGACGTCACCGGGGCCGGGAGCCGGCCTCACCGGTGTCGGCGCGCGGTCACTTCAGCCGTTCGAGACAGAGCGTGAAGTCCCGGCCGGAGCCGCCCTGGGTGTACCGGCTGTACGGCTCGTCGCAGTTGCCGTCCGTACCGGACTGCCTGCTGGCGACCTTGAACTGGGCCCCGGGGTCACCGCAGTCCACGATCTCGAACTTCGGGTCCCCGACGGAGATCACACCCGTTGCCGCCGCGTTCCCCGCGTGCAGGCAGTCGCCGGCGTCGGCGGTCGCGGCGCCTCCGAACCAGGTGGTGTAGCCGCCGTAGGCCACGACCCCGATCACGACCACGCTGAGGACTCCCTTGAGGATGCCCTTGACGCTCCGGGGGCGCTGGGGCGCGGGCGCCGGAGGGCCGGGCTGGCTGTACGGGTTTCCGCCCTGAGGGCCGTACGGGGCGGGCGGCTGCTGGGAGTACGGGTTGCTGCCGGGCGGCGGCGGAGTGGTCATCGCGGGTCCCCCTGGGGTGCGTAAAGGCAAGGTCAAGTGGCCGGTGGAAGTTATCACCGGGAGCGGGTCATGTGGCCAGGAGAAGGAAATCTGTGGCCTTGGCGTGACAGTCGGCAGCGCCGGCAGGTGCCGGGAGTGCCGCCGTGGTTGTCAAGCCCCGAATACCAGGGGCGTGACGTGACGCGCCGGGCCGGGGTCAATGGAGACACGGGGTCGAGCACCGCAGACGGCCCCCACCGGGATCATCCGGGCGGTGCGGGACACGTGTCCCGCCGCCTGCCGGACATTCCTTTCCCTTCACCGCTTCCCAAGGAGAATTCCCATGCCCCGCACACCTCGCACCCGGCGTCTCGCGATCCTCACGGCCGCCGCCGCCCTGGCGGCAGGGGGCGCGCTGATCCCCACCACCGCGTTCGCCGCCCCCGCGGCCGCACAGACGAGCGCCGTGTCCACCCAGGCGCCCCACCAGGAGACCAGGACCGCCGGTCACGGCGGCGACGGCGACTGCTGGGAGTACGACTACGGATACTGGGAGTACACGGACTACTACTACACGGATTCCTACGACTACTACGACGGGTACTGGGTGTACTACTGAGCCGGGGCCGCCCGGAGACACACGGGTTCCGGCCCGGCGGTGGGAACCGCCGGGCCGGAACCCGCCCTCGGCTCGGGGGATTCCACGGGCTTGTTGTCCCTTGCGGGACCGACGCGGGCCGGTGACGGACGCCGTGCGACCGTCAGGCGGTCCGGGTGCGCAGCCGGCGGCTCTTCCAGCCCAGCAGCAGGGCCTGGAGGATGAACCACACCCCGCCGCCCGTGGCGTATGTCGACAGCACGTCGAGCGAGGGGTTCTCGCCCACGGCCTGGATGTTGTAGAAGACGCCGACCAGGAAGGACAGTCCGCCCGAGATCAGGGTCGGCCACTGGTTGCCCAGCTCGGAGCCGCGCCGCCGCAGGCCGACGACCACTTGGGCCGCTCCGGAGACGACCGCCCAGGCGCCGAACACCTGGAGCACCGGCTCCACGCCGCCCGCTCCGGCGATGCCGACGGCGAGGGCGGCGAACGTGCTCAACACGCCGTTGAACGCCGTGACTCGGCGCTCGGAGCCGTCGGGGGTGGCGCGGTGGTCGAGCAGCGAGGACACGGCGTCGATCAGCGGGTAGAGGACCAGCAGTGTGATCGCCGGGGCGTCGACGGAGTCATGGGCACCGGCGAACACCAGGGCCCACACCACCGCCAGGACGCCGCGGCCCAGATACAGCCTCAGCAGGGAGGAACGTTCTCCCGTCGCGCCCCGGGGCGGGGGAGTCACCGTCTGCGTACTCATGGTGTTCGGCCTTTCTCGGATGGGTCGGACGGGCGGCGGCGGTGTCAGTGCCGGGGCGGGAGGACGCACCGGAAACTGGAGGCGAGGTCCGGGTCTCCGTGACCCTTGTAGCGGGACACCTCGGGGTAGCCGCACAGGTCACGGGTGACGCTCTGGCCTGAGGCGCCGACCAGGGTGGCGGGCAGGGTCTTGGGGGCCTTGCCGTGCTCGACCCAGGCGGTCAGCGCGGCGAGGCCGTCGGTCGAGCCGTCGGTGCCGTTCAGACCGCAGTGGTCGGTGCCCGGGGCGAGGAAGAGGCGGTAGAAGTCGTCGACCCGCTGGGAGCCGCCCATCGTCCGCTCGACCTGCTCGCGGTACGCGACGGTGCCCTGGGCGGGGATGAACTGGTCCGCCTGACCGTGCCAGGTCAGCAGTTTGCCGCCGGACGTGCGGAAGCCGGACAGGTCGGGGTCGTCCGTGCCGATCACCTTGTCGTACTCGGCCCGGGACTGCTCGAACAGCCGGGTGAACCGACGGTAGGTGATCTTCGAGAGGTCGAAGGAGGGGTCCTTCTTCAGCCAGAGCCGGACCCACGCGGCGGGCACCGGGAAGGGGTTGCCCTTGACGGTGCCGTCGGGGTCGGTCGTGGTGGCGGCGAGGCCCTTGAGGTCGGCCCCGATCGGGACGCCGGACCACAGCTTCTTGCCGGAGGCGGTGCGCGGGCCGTCCCATATCTTGCGCACCACGGCCGCGTCGGCCGCCGTGATGGTCAACTCCTCGCCGTTGCACACGACCTTGGTGCCGATCAGCTTGCGAGGGTCGAAGTCGCACCGCTCCGGGTCGTTGACCAGGCCGTCCCGGACACGGTCGAGCGAGTCGCAGGCCTTGACGGCGGCGTCGGTGAACGCGTCCAGTTCACAGCCGGCCGGGTACGTCCTCTCGTTGTTCATGACGACCTGCGGCCACAGGGTGGCGACCTCGAACTCGTCCCAGTTGACGGCGGGCGCGTCGGCGAGGATGCCGTCGTAGTCGTCGGGGTGGCGCTGGGCCTCCATGTAGCCCTGGCGTCCGCCGGTGGAGCAGCCGGTGAAGTAGGAGTAGGCGGCGCGCTTGCCGTAGACCGCGTCGACGACCTTCTTGCCGACGACCGCCGCCTCGTGCTGGGAACGGGAGGCGAAGTTCTTCAGCGGAGCGGTGTTGATCTCGCCCCCGCTGTTCAGCGCCCAGCTGACGTCGAGCGCGTCACCGACGCCGGCGTCCGTGGTGGTCGCCGCGTAGCCGTTCTTGACGGCGGTGCCCATCCCGACCCCGTTGTCCCCGGCGAGGTAGGCGCTGCCGCCGAGCCCCTGGAAGCGGCCGTTCCAGCCCTTCTCGGGCAGCCAGGTGCTCACCGTGGCGTGGTCGTCCTCGCCCGGGTGGGTGAGGGTGACGGTCACCTTGCAGAAGGCCGGGACGCCGGTGACCTCGCCCTGCAGGACGCCGGTCCCCTTGATGGTGCCGCCCGCGTCGCGGACCGCCGTCACGGCCTCCACCTCGGTGCCGGCAGGGGCCCGCACCGGCATGGAGGCGCAGCCGAACGGCGCGGCCGAAGCGGGAGTCGGGGTCTGTGCCGAAGCGGTCGGCAGGTACACCGCCGCGACCAGCGGCACTCCGGCCGCGATCACGGCCAGAAGTTTCTTCTTCGTCTTCATTGCTTTCACATCCTGAGTAGGTGTCCGCCCGACCGCGGCGACGCATGTGCACATCGCACGACGGGAAGGGCGAGGGCCGGTCTACGGGCGGGCAGTCCCGTGACCTCGGCAGACGCCCCGAGACGGCCTCGGGGCGTCAAGACTGATCCGAACGTATCACCGGTTAAGGCGGTGACGAAAGTGAATGATGAAAGTGGATGACGAAAGTGAGTGGGATGCATCCAAAGGTGTGACCCACGGCCTCGATGCGATCCGCCCGGCGGTGCGCCGCACATCCGAGACCGGGTCAGGTGGTGGACCTGCCTGTGAGCCGCAGGTCAACTCGCCGGGCGCGGCCCGCGGGTGGGGCATCGCGGACGCCGGTGCGGCCGCCACTCCGGCCGGGCCCGGGCAGGTCGCCGTCGAGGCGCATCCCGTGCCCCGGATGCGCCCGCCCCGATGGTTCGGCGAACGTCGGTCCGGAGCGGCCGGCGCGGTTGCCCCGGCTTGCCGTCCGATCCGCGCGGACCGGCCGCGGGTGTCAGCCCAGGGTCAGCAGCCCGGTGACGGCGATGTGCAGGGTACGACCGAGCCGTGCGGCGAAGTCGACCCGGGTGTGGGTGAGTTCGGGGTCCCGCTGTGCCTCGGCGACCGCCTCCGAGGGGTGGGCGAACGGCCAGAGTCCGGCCGTGCACACGACGGTCAGGGAGACCAGCTCCCGGGCGGCCGTCGGCGTCAGTGCGGTGATGTTGCGCTGCACCAGATCCGCCAGCGTGCCCAGCAACCTGCCGTGGGCCAGCTTGAACTCGCGAGCGGACTCGGTGGAGAGGTTCCGTTCCAGTTCGGACCCCAGCGCGCTCAGCAGGTCGCACAGCAGGGACCTGCGGGCCAGGGACCGGGCCAGGGCGTCCGTCACGGCCTCCGGTGAGGCGGCACCGTGAGCGCCCGCGGACGGGAGTTCGGCGGGCAGCTCCTCGATCCACTGAGCGAGGGACCGGTTGAGCAGTTCGAAGAAGACGGCTTCCCGGGTCTCGAAGTACCGCACGACGTTGGTCTTCGAAAGCCCGACCCGCCGGCTCAGCTCGCGCAGACTGATCTCGCCGACCGGCATCTCCGCCAGGAGCTGTGTCGCGGCGTCGATGATGGCCTGCTTGCGGATCTCACGCTGCTCGGCGCTTCGCGCCCGCTGAAATTCCGTCGACCGGTCGTCTGCCACTGTCACTTCCCCGGGAAAACTTCTCGGCCCGCACTCGGCGCCGCCTGCCGTAAGCCTAAGCCCCGACCTGGCAGGCAGGCCCCGATGCCCCGGGTCATACGGACTCGCTCACCTCACGCCACTTGGCGTCGGAGGCAGCGAGGGTCTCGGCCACGGTCCGGCCTACCCGGACCGCGTCCTTGCCGAGCAGCAGACGCAGCGGCGGTTCCTCGGACTCCGTGATGTCCAGCAGGATGCGTGCGACGCGTGCGGGGTCGCCGGTCTGGTTGCCGTCCGACGCCCGCTGGCGGGCGATCGCGGGTTCGACAACCGGCTTGTAGGGCTCACTGACCGGTGGGGTGGCCATCGAGGAGCCCGCCCAGTCGGTGCGCATGGCGCCCGGCTCGGCGACGGTCACCTTGATGCCGAGGTGGGCCACCTCCTTGGCCAGGACCTCGGAGAAGCCGCCGACCGCCCACTTGGCCGCCTGGTAGGCGCCCAGACCGGGGCCGCCCACGCGGCCGCCGACGGAGGAGATCTGGACGATGTGCCCCGAGCCCTGCTCGCGCATGACGGGCAGGGCTGCCCGGGTGACGTTGACGACGCCGTGGAGGTTGGCGTCGATCTGGTCCCGGAAGGCCTGCTCGGACATGTCCTCGACGGCGGCCATGTCGGCGTAGCCGGCGTTGTTCACGACGACGTCCAGGCGTCCGAAGGCCGAAACGGCAGTCTCCACGGCCCGCCGCGCGGCGGCGGCGTCGGTCACGTCGAGGGTGACCAGGCGGACCTTGTCGCCGTAGGTGTCGACGAGGTCGTTCAGGGACTCGACGCGCCGGGCGGTCGCGACCAGATTGTGGCCCGCGGCCAGGACCGCCTCGGCGATTGCGCGGCCCAGGCCGCGGGAGCTTCCGGTGACAAGCCAGGTCTTGTTCATCGTGGTACCTCTGTCTCTGTTGCTCGGTTGGGGGGAAAGGGCGGGCGGGGATCTTCGTGGTTCAGACGAGGAACCCGCCGTCGACGGCGAGGTGGGCGCCGGTGATGTACGAGGCCTCGTCGGAGAGCAGGAAGGCGACGGCCTTGGCCACTTCCGCGCCGGTGCCGAGCCGACGGGCCGGGATGCGCTCGGCGATCCTCGCGACCTCGTCGGGGTTGCCCTGCTGGCGAGGCACTGGGATGACGCCGGGCTGGAGCTCGTTGATGCGGACGCCGTGCCGTGCCCACTCGGAGGCCGCCGTGCGGGTCAGTCCGCGCATGCCGTGCTTGCTCGCGCTGTAGGCGGCGCGGGCGGACAGGCCGCGGTCGGCGAAGACGCTGGAAATGTTGACGACGGCGCCGCCACCGGCCTCCCGGATCGCCGGGATCTGGTACTTCATCCCGTGGAAGACGCCGGAGAGGTTGATTCCGATGGTCCTGCTCCATTCCTCCTCGGGGAGGTCGGGAACCTCGTGGAGGGCGCCGGAGGTGCCCGCGTTGTTCACGGCCAGGTGCAGGGCGCCGAAGTGGGCGACGGTCTCGGCGACAGCGTGCTCGACGGCGAGCGGGTCGCTGACGTCGGCCGGCAGGACGAGGGCCCTGCCGCCCGCCGCGGCGATCTCGCCGGCGAGTTCTTTCAGGGGTTCCTCCTGGCGGCTCACCAGAGCGACGGCGGCCCCGCGGGCGGCGAGCAGCCGGGCGATGTCGTATCCGATGCCGCTGCCCGCGCCCGTCACGAAGGCGGTCCGGCCGGCGAATTGGTCGTCGAAGTTCATGGGTTGTGCTCCTTGCCCAGGGGGCGGCCGGTCGCGGCCGCGCCCTTGCGTGCGGTGTCCGGTGGGGACGTCACCTTTCGTTGCCGTCCTGGGAGGTGTTGAGGGCTCCGTAGCGGCCGCCCTTGACCCGTGCGGGGTCGAACAGGGCGCCGAGGCGGGCCACGTCGTCGGGGCTGAGCCGGACCGAGGTCGCCGCGAGGTTCGCCCGGACGTGGTTCGGACGCCTGGAGCCGGGGATCGGGACGATGTCGTGGTGCCGGCCCAGCAGCCAGGCGAGGGCGATCTGCCCGGGGGCGGCACCGGCGTCCGAGGCGAACCGCTCCAGCTCACGGACGAGCCGCAGGTTGTTCTCGAAGTTCTCGCCCTGGAACTTGGGCAGCGTCGAGCGGAAGTCGTCGCGGCCGAAGTCGGCTCCCCGGCGGAAGGCTCCGGTGAGCATGCCGCGGCCCAGCGGGCTGTAGGACACCAGGGTGATGCCCAGACGGCGGCACTCCGGCAGCACCTCGGCCTCGACGCCGCGTTCCCAGAGGGAGTACTCGCTCTGCAGGGCGGAGACCGGGTGGACGGCGTGGGCCCGCCGCAGAATCTCCGTGCTCACCTCGCTCAGACCGATTCCCCGGACCTTGCCCTCGATGACGAGGTCTGCCATGGCGCCCACGGTGTCCTCGACGGGGACGGCCGGGTCCAGCCGGTGGTAGTAGTACAGGTCGATCCGGTCCGTTCCGAGCCGCTTCAGGCTGGCCTCGCAGGCGGCCCTCACGTACTCGGGGCGGCCGTCGAAGAAGCTGCGGCCCTCGGGGGTGGGTCGCGCGGAGAACTTGGTCGCCACGACCGCCCGGTCCCGGCGGCCTTTGAGGGCCCGTCCCAGTAGTTCCTCGTTGTGCCCGAAGCCCGGCACCGGCCGGCCCGGGGTGGCGCTGCTCGCCCCGTAGTAGTCCGAGGTGTCGAACAGCTCCACGCCCAGCTCGATCGCGTCCTGGATGGTGGCGACCGAGGCGTCCGGGTCCGCCGCTCCGTAGAACTGCGACATCCCCATGAGCCCGAGGCCGACGGGCCGCACAGATATGCCGGAGCTGCCGAGCGGCGTACGCGCTGCTGCTGTGGTGTCTTCGTTCACGCCCTGCCGCCTTTTGTGGAGTCTGTCCCGCGGCCCCTTTAAGAGGCCACTGGAACTTTATGTCTCCACGCTAAAGGTCCACTGGCCTCTTGTCGAGTCCCGACGGCCCGGAGTGAGGTACGCGACCCCCCGGCCCGGGATGCGCCGCTCGGCTCCGACGGGCCGCGGCGAAGGGTTTCCCGCCCAGCGCGTGGCGTCTCGCCGGGGCTGCACATGGGCCGGGTCGCTCGGTTCGGACAACCGGCCACTCCGGTCGTCGCGGGCCGGACGCGGCGGGGACGGCGTGCCGGCTGCCGCGGGCGCAAGGTTCCCAGCGGACACGCGGGGCCCTGCCGGGCGAACTCGTACGGTGCGCGAGGGTCGTCGTCCGCACCATCGGCGGCAATGCGGTGCGGCAGCGGCCGCACGGAGGCGGAACGATCCGCGCCGGTTCGGTGGCAGGTCCTGCTGTCTCGCCGGACCGCCGCCCGATTGGCGCCCGCAGGGGCCTCAGGCCAGCGCGCTGACGCCGTCTCCCAGGAGCTTCAGGCCGAGGACGAAGAACAGGACGGCCATGATGACGGCGTTGTGCCGGGCGGCCCGGTCCCGCCAGTCGGCGAGGATGCCCTCGGCTCGCTCTCCCATGCACAGGTACACGGCGAGCGGGGCGAGGACTCCGAGCGACGCGATGACCACGAACACGGCGAGCGCCCCGATCTGCTGCGGCACGGGGATCCCCGCCGAGCTGATGGAGGCGCCGGCGGCGATGGTCAGAGGGGCGTTCTTGGCGTTCGCGGCCGAGAGCAGCAGTCCGAGGCCGAGCACCTTCGGCGGGGTGAAGTGATCGATCGCCGCCATCCACTTCGGCAGCCGCGCCTGTGAGGGGTCGCGTGGACGCCCCCGCCACTGCCGGGCGGCGAAAAGGAGGAGCAGGACGCCCAGCGCCAGCTTGAGGGCTCCCACCCACGTGGCCGGTCGATCGTGCGCGGACGCCCCGCCGGGGCCGCCCACCGCCAGCGTGATCGCGCCGAGGACGGCCAGGCCCAGGAACCAGCCGACGGCGAACAGCGTGCCGTTCGTCCGCCCCTGCGGGGTGGCCAGGATGAGGATGATCGCCACGATGGGGAGCGGACTGATCGCGACAGCGGCGGCCAGGCCGAGCACATCGCCGACGGCGTGTCCCAAGGCGGCCTCCTCGAAGGCGGAGAGTTCACGTGCGCGTGCATGCCATGACGACACAACAGCTGTGCGCGCCGGCCGGGCTCCGTAATCGATCGTGGGACGACCGCGACGCCGGGGCTCGGTATTCGTGCCGTACGGGTGACCGACGGGCGTGATGGCCGCGTGGTTGGTCTGCTCGACGCCGTCTCACCAGGGGCGGGAGGGGCGCTCCGTCCGCAGCCGGGCCCGGCGCACCAGTTGGCGCGCCGGGCCTTTCGCGGTCTACCACCAGATGACGACGTATCCGGGGCCGCCGGGCAGGCCGTCGCGCTCGTTGGGGGGAGCGTGAGGGGCGCCGTTGCCGCCGATGCCCGCAGCCGGTGGTGCCGGCTGGATGACGCCGTCCACTGCCGGACGACCCCCCAGGCCCGGAATGCTGCCTCCGCCCGCCCCACCGACGGCGCCTTGCCGGACCGTGCCCTGGCCAGGGCAGGAGCCGGTGCCGCCCGTGCCGCCGCTATTGCCCATGGCAGCCAGGCCGCCCTGTGCCGTCACGACGCCGCCGAGACCGTTGTCCACCGTGCTGGGCGTGCCTGGCTGGCCGTTCGTGTTCTCGGGTCCGCCTGCTCCTCCTGCGCCGATGTCCACCGTGACCGGCGTGCCCACCTGGACGGGGAGGACGCACCAGACGAAGCCCCCGCCGCCGCCGCCCGGTCCAGCGTTGATGTCACTTCCCGAACCTCCTCCGCCGGCACCCCATGCCTGGACGAAGACCGAGGTCACCCCGGCGGGCGGCGCGAACTGGCCGTCATTCTGGAAGTCCACCAGGCCGTGAGCCGGGCCCACACCAGGCGGCCCCTGCGGTCCCTCGGGCCCGGCGGGCCCCTGAGGACCGGCAGGACCGGCGGGCCCCTGCAGGCCGGTCTCACCCTGCGGGCCCGGAGGACCGGCAGGGCCCTGCGCTCCAGGGGCTCCCTGCGGTCCGGGAGGCCCAGGAGGCCCGGGCGGGCCGGGAATCCCGGGGCGCCCCGGGTGCCCGTGATAGCCCGGACGGCTGGGGCAGTACCCGGGGAAATAGGGAAAGAGGAAGCACGGGCCGGCGAGACCGGTTCCCGCGCCGGGTTTCACGGCCTCGGCCGCGCGACCGTCGGCGCTCCCCGCATGTGCAGCACCTGTGAGAGAACTGGACGCCAGGGCCACGCCCGCGGCCACCGTCCACAACGCCCGGGGTAGGGCTGTTCGAGACAACACGTCACCTCCAGGAAGGGGCCCGCGACGGGCGGCAGCCGCCGCACCGGCAGAGAGAAGCTCTCATCGAAGGCGGCGAGCCCACAGCAAGAATCACCCTGTGTGCCGTGACCTGCACATTCGCCAGCCGACCGGGTGACCGGCGTACGGCCAAGGCCCGCATTCGGGGTCCGGCCCCTTTGTGTCTCCGCCGGGAGGAGCCGGCCGCGACGACCCTCATGCGGGCGGCATCGTGCGCCGCGTGGTCCGGAAGCGATGGAGGGCCCGGCCGGTGCCGAGTGTCCGGGCCCATGCGGCTGTTGAGGCCCCGGCCGGCCGTCGTGCTGCCCTATGGGGTGCTGACTGCCACGGTCGTCTTCAGGCGCACGGTGCCGAGCGTCGGCCGAATCGTCCGGTAGCGCGAAGCGCCCGCCTCCACCGCTGGGACGTGCGCTTCGGGTGAGCCGGGCCCCTGCCGAACCGGGCCCATGGCCACCGCGCGGCACGGCTGATCACCGTGCCGGCGCAGACCGCCCTGTCAGGCAGCCTGCGGATACGTAGACCGGGCAGCCCGACGAGGTGTGACAACGGGCCGTCCACGCGGGCGTTCTGACGACCCACGCCGTGCACATGGCGAGCTCTCGATGGAGCTCGGCGGCTGAACCGGTCCCCGGTGTCTCCCCGCCGGAGGCGGAACCCGGACGGGGAGGTCGGCTGCGGCGGCGGCTCGGACGAAGCGGGTTCGTCCGCCCCGGCTCAGCCCACGGCGCCGGGCAGGACGCCCTCCTCGTGGAACTGCGTGCGGTACAGCTCCGCGTACCGGCCCTCCGCCGCCAGGAGTTCCGCGTGGGTGCCGCGCTCGACGACGCGGCCGTCCTCGACGACGAGGATGAGGTCGGCGGCGCGCACCGTGGAGAGGCGGTGGGCGATCACGACGGCGGTGCGGTCGGTGAGGGCCTCGGCGAGGGCTTCCTGGACGGCGGCCTCGGAGGTGCTGTCGAGGTGGGCCGTGGCCTCGTCCAGGATGACGACGCGCTGCCCGGCCAGGAGCAGCCGGGCGATGGTCATGCGCTGGCGCTCCCCGCCGGAGAGGCGGTAGCCGCGTTCGCCGACGACGGTGTCGAGGCCGTCGGGGAGTTCGGCGACCAGACGGTCCAGACGCGCGCGGCGCAGCACGTCGCGCAGTTCCTCGTCGGTGGCCTCCGGCCGGGCGAGCAGCAGGTTGGCGCGGATCGTGTCGTGGAAGAGGTGGCCGTCCTGGGTGACCATGCCGACCGTGGCCCGCAGCGAGGCGGACGTCAGGTCGCGGACGTCCGTGCCGCCGACGCGGACGGCGCCCTCGTCGGCGTCGTACAGGCGCGGCAGCAGCTGCGCGATGGTCGACTTCCCGGCGCCGGAGGAGCCCACGAGCGCGACGGTGTGGCCGGGTTCCGCGCGGAAGGAGATCCCGTGGAGGACCTCGCCGCCGGCGCGGGTGTCCAGCGTCGCGACCTCCTCCAGTGAGGCCAGCGACACCTTGTCGGCGGACGGGTAGCCGAAGCGGACGTCCTCGAACTCGACGGCGACGGGCCCGTCCGGCACCGGGCGGGCGCCGGGCCGGTCCGCGATGAGGGGCCGCAGGTCGAGGACCTCGAAGACCCGCTCGAAGCTGACCAGGGCGCTCATGATGTCGACGCGGGCGCCCGCGAGCGCGGTCAGCGGCGCGTAGAGCCGGGTCAGGAGGAGGGCGAGGGTGACGACGGAGCCCGCGTCGAGGGCGCCGGTGAGCGCGAAGTGGCCGCCCAGGCCGTAGACGAGCGCCAGCGCGAGGGCCGAGACGAGGGTGAGCGCGGTGATGAAGGCCGACTGCGCCATGGCGGTCCGCACGCCGATGTCCCGGACCCGGCGGGCGCGTTCCTCGAACCGGGCCGACTCGTCCGCGGGCCGGCCGAAGAGCTTCACCAAGGTGGCGCCGGGCGCCGAGAAACGCTCGGTCATCTGGGTGCCCATGGCGGCGTTGTGCTCCGCGGCCTCCCGCTGGAGGCGGGCCATGCGGGTGCCCATGCGGCGTGCCGGGACGACGAAGACCGGGAGGAGGGCGAGGGCGAGCAGGGTGATCTGCCAGGACAGGGTGAGCATGACGCCGAGGGTCAGCAGGAGGGTGACGAGGTTGCCGACGACCCCGGAGAGCGTGTTGCTGAACGCGCGCTGCGCGCCGATCACGTCGTTGTTGAGGCGGCTGACCAGGGCCCCGGTGCGGGTCCGGGTGAAGAAGGCGACCGGCATGCGCTGGACGTGGTCGAACACGGCGGTGCGCAGGTCGAGGATGAGGCCCTCGCCGAGGTTCGCGGACAGCCAGCGGCCCAGCAGCCCGAGGCCCGCCTCGGCCAGGGCGATCACGGCGATCAGCACGGCCAGCGTGGTGACCCTACCGGGGTCCCCGCCGGAGACGATGGCGTCGACGACCCATCCGGCGAGGACGGGGGTCGCCACGGCGAGCAGCGCAGTCACGGTGCTCAGCAGGACGAACTGGGTGATGCGGCGCCGGTGCGGCCGGGCGAAGGCGCCGACGCGGCGCAGGGTGTCGCGGGCCAGGGGTCGACGGTCGTGCGTGGCGTTCATGACGCTGTGCAGCTGCGTCCAGGCCGTGGTCTCCATGCTCATGCACCGACCGTAGAACCTCGACCGGCCTTGAGGTCAAGGAACCCCCGGCAGGGAGCGGGTCAGGCATGCACGCACACGGGCGCTGGGCACTGGGTCCGGGCTCCTGGGCCGGACGAACCGGCCGAGCCCCAGGACGATCGCCCGCCGCCACCGAAGGGGTCTCCGGGCCGCCGTCGTGTGGCCGAAGACGTTCCGGACCTGGGCGATCACCCGGTCCGGCTACTGAATGTGCACGACGAGGTGCACGAGGCGATTCTTGCTGTGGGCGCGCTGCTGTCCACGACCGCTCACTCTCCCGGACGTGACGCCGGGCGCCCGTCGTGGGCCTTACCCGGAGGTGACGTGGTGTCTCGAACAGTCGTGTCTCATGCGTTGTGGACGGTGGTCACGAGCCTGGCCCTGGCGGCCGGTTCCATGGCGGGTGCGGCGTACGCGGTCGGCGCGGACGGTGCCCCCGCGCCCGAGGACGGCGTTCCCCGTGCCGGGAAGCGTTCGGTCCAGCCGTGCTCTTCCTTCCCGTACCTGCCCTGGCACTGCCCGGGCCGGCCGGGCCGCCCCGGTCCACCGGGGCCCCCCGGTCCGCAGGGACCTCCCGGGCCCGCCGGTCCTCCCGGTTCGCAGGGACCTGCCGGCCCCGCCGGGCCTCAGGGGCCGCAGGGCGGAACCGGTCCGCAAGGACCCGCCGGGCCCGCCGGACCGGAAGGTCCCCAGGGGCCCGCGGGGCCTCAGGGGCCGCCCGGAACCGCAGCCGCCCACGGCCTGGTGGACTTCGACGACGACGGTGTGTTCGTGCCGCCCGCCGGGGTGACCACGGTCTTCGTCCAGGCATGGGGCGCCGGCGGGGGCGGAGCCGTAGGCGGCGGCGCGATCACCGGCGCCGGAGGCGGCGCCGGCGGCTTCGCCTGGTGCGTCCTCCCCGTCCAGCCGGGCACACCGGTCGCGGTGGACGTCGGCGCCGGCGGCGCCGGTGGCGCCGGCGCGGCCAACGGTTCTCCGGGGACGCCGACCGGAGTGGACAACAACCTGGGCGGCGTCGTGTCGGCCGGTGGCGGCGGGGGCGCGTCGCTGCTCATCGGGGGCAGTGGCGGTACGGGCGTCTGTCCCGGGCAGGGCACCGTCCGCACGGGCGCGGACGGCCAGGAGGGCAACCCGCCACCGGGCGCCCCGGGCCAGGGCGGTCGTCCCGCGGTGGACGGCGTGGTCCAGCCGGCGCCACCCGGTGCGGGCGAGGGCGGCGACGGCGGCGGCGACACCGACCTTCCGGGTTCGGCGGGCGGCGACGGATACGTCGTCATCTGGTGGTGACGGACCGCCCTCCAGTCCGAGCGCGCCCGCCCTCGCCTCACGGCCTCCCCGGAATTCCGGCCGGTAATCGATATCCTCACGTTCAGTCCGGCGGACCACCCCTCCAGGGAGCGGGAGCACTTCATGCCACATTCGGGAGAAACCGCGGACGGAATTCCCCGGCCGCAGCGCTTCACGGATGTCGAAGGCTGGTTCTGGCCGGTCGACCAATTGCTCTTCGACTGGTTCCTGCGACGGCAGAGCGACCGGGAACACCGGGGTGACCTGCTGGAACTCGGTGCCTACATGGGGAAGAGCGCCATCTTCATGGGCGGCTACCTCCGTCAGGGGGAGCGGTTCACGGTGTGCGACCTGTGGGATTCCCCGGCCGTGGACGACCCCAACAGCGCCGAGATGAACAAGGCGTACGCGACGCTCACCCGGCGCGCGTTCGAGGCCAATTACCTGTCGTTCCACGACCGGCTCCCCACGATGGTGCAGGCCCCGACCTCGGCGATCACCTCGCACGTCGGCGCCGGCAGCTGCCGCTTCGTGCACGTCGACGCGTCGCATCTGTACGAGCACGTCGCCGGCGACATCACGGCGGCGCGCGAACTGCTGGTCCCGGAGGGCATCGCGGCCTTCGACGACTTCCGCAGCGAGCACTGCCCGGGCGTCGCCGCCGCCGTGTGGGCGGCGGTGGCAACGGTGGGACTCAAGCCCATCGCGGTCACCGGCACCAAGCTCTACGGCACCTGGGGCGACCCGGCCCCGGCGGGCGAGGAGCTGCAGCGGTGGCTGAGGACGCGCCAGGACCTGTGGCACGCCGTGGACCAGGTGGCGGGCGTGCCCCTGATCCGCATCAGGGGCACGAAGGCGAAGTCCCCGGCTCCGCCGGTCTCCCGCCACGCGTCACTCCACGGCCGCACGTCCCTGGTCAGGGAACGGGCCCGCGCCGTCCGCCGCCTGGCGAAGGACCTCGTCCCGCCGGCCCTGGCCCGTGCCGTGCGGGCGTCCCGCCACCGCCGTACGTCATGAGGCCCTGACCCCGGCCCCACCTCCCAGGAACCCCGCCACGGCCGTCACGAAGCGGGCCGGGTCGTCGAGCCAGGGGAAGTGCCCGGCGCCGGGCTGGACGACGAGCTCGGCGTCCGGGAACAGCCCGGCGAACTCCGCGACCGTGGCCGGGGGAGCCCCGAGGTCGACCTGCCCGGCCAGCAGCAGGACCGGTGCCGTCAGCCGGGCGAGCGCGGCGCGCGTGCCGTCCGGGTCGAAGGCGCCCTCGGCGCCGAACGCGGCCACCACCTCGTCCTTCATCTGCTCCCGTTCGGCGGCCTGGTGGGCCCGCGCCGCATCGTCCCAGCGGCCGTAGGAGAACGGCGCGATGGCCTGCCACCGCTCGGCGGTGGCCTCGCCCGCCACGATCGCCTCCAGGGCCGCGAAGGCCTCCGGGAACCACGGTTCGTCGCGGCGCAGCAGGGCCGTCTCGCGCCGGAGGCCGCCCGAGACGGGAAGCCCGACGGCCCGGACGCTCGGCGTGACGAGGACGAGGCCGCCGACACGGTCCGGATGGCGGCCCGCGTACTGCGCGGCGATGTTCGCCCCGGCGCTGTGCGCGAGCACGTCCATCCGGTCGAGGCCGAGGTGCTGGCGCAGCGCCTCGACGTCGTCGACGAGCCGGTCGCAGCGGCAGGAGGCGAGGTCCTCCGGCAGCCCGGACAGGCCGGTGCCGCGGAGGTCCGGCCTGATCAGCCGCCGGTGCGCGGACAGGCCGCCGAGGTCACCGAGGTACACGGAGTCCTGCGGCCCGCCGGGCAGGCAGAGCAGCGGGCGGCCCGAGCCGAGGTCGTGGTAGGCGAGTTCGGTGCCGTCGTACGAGGGGAAGAAGGGCATGGCGAAGGTCCTTTCGGCGGTGCTGGGGGAAGCGCGGTACCGGGGCGCGGTGTCAGTGGTGTGCCTGCCGCGCACCGGAGGCCCGGGCGAGACGGCCGGCGAAGAAGCGGTGCTCGCTCTCCACCTCGGACCTGGGCAGCTCCATGTGCCGGCCCGGGTTGGCGTGGAGCGTCCTGTCGCGGGAGGCGAAGGCGTCGAAGAGGGCCAGCGACGACGACCGCGGCACCAGCTCGTCGTCCCACTGCAGGAGGAAGCGGACCGGGACGGTGATCCGGGCCGCCGCGTCCGCCAGGGACTCGTGGCCGAGCAGCCCGAACACCGCGGCGGTGATGCGGGGTTCGGCGGCGACGAGCGGCACGCCGACGGCGGTGCCCAGCGACAGGCCCCAGAACCCGATGGGGACGTCCGGGCCGACGCGGCCGTCCTCCAGCAGGGCGTCCAGTGTGGCGCGCCACTCCGGGACGGCGCGGGCGGCCAGCGCCGCGTTGTGGGCCGCGACGAGCGGGGCGACGGGCCCGCCCGAGGCCACCGCCTCCCTGATGCGTACCGCAGCGGCCTCGTCGTCGGCGGTCCGCGGGCGGTCGCCGTGCCCGGGCGCGTCGATGGCGGCGACCGCGAAGCCCCCGGTCGTCACATGGTGGTGGGCGCGGGCCAGGAGACCCGGGGCCTTCTTGTGCCGTCCGCCGCCGTGGGCCAGCAGGATCAGCGGGCGGTCGCCGTCCGCGCCGGCGGGGGACCAGAGCACGCCGGTGATGTCGCCCAGGACGAAGTGGTGTTCCGAGACGCCGTCGGCGGTCGTCTCCGAGAGGAAGCGCATGGTTCGGTGCCTTTCGGGATGCCTTCGGGCACTCCCGGGGACACCTGCGTCAGAAGATCCGCGCAGCCGTGCGGGAGGGGAGCACCCGTGCTGATACAGCGTTGATGGGTCTCACCTCCTCGGTCGTTACTGCGCGGTGACGTTATCAGACCGGTGATCGTGGGGCAGCCTGTTTTCCCGGCGCCTTCCCGCGGCTCCCGTCGCCCCCCCCGGCTCGCGTGGAGGGCGACGGGAAGGGCCTCACGGCTGGGGGGAGGTGAAGGCGCTCAGGAAGCGGTCGCGGAAGGAGTCCATCCGCCAGACGGGAGCGTCGTGTCCGGGCTGCAGGCCGTCGCTCCAGCCCCAGTCGGAGACCTGGTCCAGCACCTTGGGGTCGTGGGCGACGATCGCGACCGGCACGTCCCGGCTGGCGTTGACGCCGACGACCGTCGACACCGGCTGGTGGTCGCCGAGGAAGACCAGCACGGTGTCCTCGTCGCCGTATTTCGTCACGAAGTCGATGAGGTTGGTCAGCGAGTACTGGATGGCCTTGCCGTACTCCTGGCGCACCAGCGCGGCGTCCTTCCAGACGTCCTCGCGGTCCTTGCCCTCCTTCTGGATGGCGTCGTAGACCGAGCCGTCGCCGACCTCGTCCCAGCCGATCGTGCGGGGGATCGGTGCCCAGGGGTTGTGGCTGGAGGTCAGGATGATCTCCGACATCATCGGCTGGTTCGACGCCTTCCCGTGCTCCAGGCGCTCGAAAGCCGACAGGGTGTACTGGTCGGGCACCGGCGACCAGCCGAACTTGGGCCCCTGGTAGCCCATGGTGCGTGAGTCGTGGACGTGGTCCAGGCCGAAGAACTTGCTCTCCGGCCAGGCCCGCGTGACGCCGGGCATCATGCCGACCGTCCGGAAGTCGCCGGTGCGCTTGAAGGCACTGGTCAGGGTCATCCGGTCGCTGGAGCTGACGTAGCGGTAGCGCTGCTGGTCCGGGACCCACAGCCCGGACAGGAAGGTGGTGTGGGCGAGCCAGCTGCCCCCGCCGGTGACGGGCGAGGTCAGCCAGCCGCTCCGGGCGGAGAACCCGGCGTCGGCGAGCTGCCGGGTGCCGTCGCGGAGCACCGCGTCGACGCCCGGCGCCATCGCCGGGTCCTCGACCGCGCCGCGGCCGTAACTCTCGATGAACGTGAAGATGACGTCCTTGCCCCGCAGCCCGGACAGCAACTGCTCCGACGGCACCTTCGCGAAGCGGTCGTTGGCCACCTCCTCGGCGAACACCTTCCGGTCGGCCAGTCCCTGCTGCACCATGGCCACCTGGCCCCGGACCCGCTGGCCGGCGACCTTGGCGGCCACGCTCAGCCCGGAGACCTGGATGCCGAGCGTCGCGCACGTCATCCAGACCACGCCGGCCACCAGGGTGCTGCGGCGCGCCACCGAGGGGTGCCGCGCCATCAGCTTGGAGAGCCGCACGATCGCCAGCGGCATCAGAACGACCAGCGCGAGGACGGCGAGCAGGGCTCCGGCCAGGGCACCGTACGCGGTCGTCCCCCCGGCGGAGTCCTTCAGGAACGACAGCCCGTCGGCGAACAGGGACCAGTCGAACAGCAGGTAGAACGGCCGTTGCAACGTCTGGTAGAAGCCCATGTCCACGCAGTTGAGGACGACCAGCAGGGCGAGGACGACCCCGCTGAGCACCGCCACCACGCGCCGCGGCCTCGGTGGCAGCACGAGCAGCAGGGCGGCCAGCAGGATCGGCTCCGCCGGGACGCGGACGAAGCGGGACGCGGTCAGCTGGGGGAGCCGATCGGGCATCAGGAAGGCGAAGAGCACCAGGACGCCGGCGAGGACCGTGAGGCTCCACGACAGGGCGCGGGTGATGTCGGGGTGTCGCTCCCGCCATCGGGTGAGCGCGTTCTTCGCGGCGGGGGCCGGTTCGGTGGGGCCGGGTTCGGTGGGGCCGGGGTCGGCGGGGGCCGGGTCGACGGGGTCGTCCGCTTGGGCCTGTTCCGCGTCCGGCTCGTCGTCGGGCGCGGGGGCCGGCTCGGGTCCGGCGGCCTCCGTGGCGCCTTCCGGGGCCGGCTCCGCGACCGCCTCCTCCGGGGCGTCACCTGGGGGCGTTTGCTCCGTCGAGTCCGCCTGGTCCTTTGCCGACCGCTGATGAGCGCTGGAGAGCGACACCCCGAAGTTCCTTCCGAACGAGCCACAGTGATGGACGGTGACCCCGGATGGAGAGGGTCGGGTCACTGACAAGCCTGTACGGCTCGCCGACCGCCTCGGTTCACCCTCCTCCCGTTCGTCGGGAAAAGCGGACCATCGCATGGGCATGTCTTTACGGAAGAGGGAGGGTTTCACCCGGCTGTCGCCTCCGGCGTCACCCGGCTGCCGGTACGAGCGCGGCACGCACGTCATCGGCATCGCGGCGGGTGGTCACGCGGCGACGTGCGCTGAGGTCGGCCCGGTGTCCCCGGGAGTCAACTGCCGGGCGTGGCCCAGGCGCTGGGGCCGAGCTGGTCGATGATCGTACGGAGCTGCTCCCGGTCGAGCTCGTAGATCGTCTCGCCCGCCCTCGGGTCGCGCGCGTGCAGGGTGTGCAACAACGGCCCGCCGTGGGGCCCGATCTGCACCAGGGTGGCCGAGGCTCCCCGGACGGCGCGCTCGGTGCCGGGCGGCGCGGTCAGGTCGACCCGGCCGACGACCCCCGAGGTCACGCACACCGGCACCGACTCCAGGTGCCCGGACAGCTGGAGGTGGAAATGGCCGCAGAGGATCAGCCGCACGTCCGTGCCGCGGATCGCGTCGGCCAGGTCGCCGGGGTTGCGCAGTCCCAGCGCGTGCTGCACTTCGACGTCGAGCGCGATCGGCGGATGGTGCAGCACCAGCACACTGCCCATGGGGGCCGGAGTGGCCAGGACCTCCCGCAGCCAGGCGAGCTGCGCTCCGCCGAGCAGGCCGTACCCCATGCCGGGCACCAGCGAGTCGAGGGTGATGAAGCGGTACCCGTCGACCATGCTCACGGCCGCCCGCTCCCCGGCGGGCGAGGTGAGCATCGCCCGTGCGTGGTTGCGGCCGTCCGGGCGCAGGTGCCCGCTGCCCAGCGCCCGCGCGAAGGCCCGCCGCTCGTCGTGGTTGCCGGTGCTGTAGAACACCGGCGCCCGTCGGCGCAGGGCGAAGTCCCGGACGATGTCGCGCACGGAGAGGTACGCGTCCAGCGATCCGTCGTCGGCGATGTCGCCGCTGATGACGATGACGTCGATGTCCGCCACAGGTTCCAGGTCGTTGAGGAGCCCGCGCAGCGACTCCCTCGCGTTGACACCACCCGCCTTCGGTGATCCGAAGCGGTCGAGATGGGTGTCGGAGAGATGCAGGATCCGCATTGCGCGTACGGTACTCGGCTCGCGCCGTGCCGTCACCGATCATTGCGCCGCGCACGGACGGGCGGGGTGCCGCCGAACGGAGTTGCGCGCCGGTGCGGCGGTCGTGAGGCTGGGCCCGGCAAGGGATGCCCAGGGAGAGGGGGAGCGTCATGCAGCGGTCGTGGAAGGACTTCGACTGGAGGGCCACCGAGGTGCCGCAGGTGCCGCTGGACGACGGGCAACGCCTGCAACGAGGGGTGCCGTTGACGCTGCGGGCCGTACAGGACCGGCGGGCCGTGCAGCGGCCGGTGTTCGACCCGGCGCTCAAGCAGCATTTCAACGCCTACCGGGCGGCCGACCCGCGGTTCCCGGACCCCGAGGTGGAGGCCGCGTGGGTGGAGGCGCGTCGCCTGGCGACGGACCTCGTGCTGGCGGCCGTCGCGGACTCGCCGTGGGCGGAGCACCTGGTGCTGCGCGGCAGCAGGCTGCTGCGCGCGTGGTTCGGGGACGCCGCCCGGGAGCCCGGCGACCTGGACTTCGTCGTCGTGCCCCGGGAATGGCGGATCGAGGAGCCGCGAACGAAGGCGATGTTCGACGGCATCGCCCGCGCGGCCGGGCACGTCTCCGCGTCCGGGCCGGTGCGGATCTCGGCGGAGGACGCGATCGCCGAGGACATCTGGACGTACGAGCGGGTGCCCGGACGCCGCCTCGTCCTGCCGTGGACGGCGGACGGGCTGCCCGGCGGGATCGTCCAGATCGACGTCGTCTTCAACGAACGGCTGCCCACGCCGCCGGAGCCGGTCCGGCTCCCCGCCCTGGCGGCCGGCGGCCCCGAGGCGGTGGTGCTCGGGGTCTCCCCGGAGCTGTCGCTGGCGTGGAAGCTGATGTGGCTGGTCAGCGACCGGTACCCGCAGGGCAAGGACCTGTACGACGCGGTGCTGCTCGCCGAGTCCTGCCGGCTGCGATACGAGGTGCTGCGCGACGTCTTCCTCGACGCGGAGGGCTCGTACGCGCTGCGGCCCGTCACCGCGGACAGGCTCGGCGAACCGGTGCCGGCGAGGGAGTGGCGGCACTTCGCGGCCGAGTACCCCCGACTCGGCGGCGACGCGGCGCCGTACGGCCGCCGCCTGACCGACGCACTGGCCCCGACGTTCGAGGGCGCCCCGCAGGGCGCCGCGTTGCGGGCCTGGTGGATGGCGCCCTGGCTCGCCGAGTACCGCGAGGTCCACGAGCGCGAGGGCATGACGGGTCTGCAGAAGCGGCTGGCAGCGGAGGCGGGCCCGCCGGTCGCCGTCGTCATGACCCGGCACGTGCTCGGGCCCGGCCGGTGCGGCCCCGAGGACGCCCTCGAGATCATGCTGGCCGACCCGGCCTGGTCCCCGTGGGTGAAGATCTACGAGCGGCATCCGCAGTGGCGCCGGGAGCACTTGGAGGAGCCGGGGGAGTGACGGCGGCCTCCGGCCGGGGCCGGCGCCGCGGCCGGAGGGTTCCGGCGGCTGGTGTCCGACGCCGGGGCAGGGCACTTGCGGGCGCAGGAGCACCTTTGTCGGCCGCGGAATGACGGCGCCGTGTGGGCAGGTGCGGTGACCTTCGCGAGGTCGGCCGCGCCCGCACGCGGTGCGTCCAGGCGCCGTCGGGGCGTCCGCCGCGGTCGGCTCGACGCCGACGGCGATCGAAAGCACGGGTGCGGCCGGAGGGTTGGGGGCGCCGTCCGCGGTGATGGCGGACGCGGCGGGTGCGGCGGCCCTCGCGAGGTCGGCCGCGGTGTGGCGGGCGCGGCAAGTTGCGCAGGGTGCGTCCTGGCGGGGGTCAGCCGCGTGCGCCCGACCTCACCGCTCCTGCCGCCGCCGGGCACGGCGCTGCCGTGGTCGGCGGGCGGCCACGGCAGCGTGGGAAAGGCGGGCGGGTGCGGCGGCCCTTGAGGGGGCGCCGCACCCGTGCCGGAGTGCCGGAGGTCAGCCGCGGGCGGCCGACGCGACCGCTTCGGCTTCCGCCGGGGCCGCTGCGGGGCCGCCCGCGGAGTGGCGGGCGGTGGCCGCCCGGTGGACCGGGACGAGGAGGGCGGCCAGGGCCGCCGCCAGGCACAGCACGGCCAGCAGCCCGAACGCGTGGGTGTAGCCGGAGGCGTAGGGGAGGCCGGAGGGCTGGAGCCGGCTGGTGACCAGGACGCTGGTGACCGCCGCGCCGATGGATCCGCCGATGGTGCGGATGTTGGCGTTCATACCGCTCGCGGCGCCGGTCTGCTCCGGCGGGACGCTGCGCACGATCAGGTTGGCCATGGAGGCGAAGGCGAGGCCGATGCCGAGGCCGAAGATGCCCGCGGCGAACGCCACCTGCCACTGCTGAGCGTGCCAGGCCGCGAGGAAGCCGCAGGCCACCGCCCCCAGCGCGGCACCGGTCGTGAGCAGGCGCTTCGCGCCCACCACGGGCTCGAGGCGGCCGCTGAGGACACCGGAGAGGAACATCGCGATCAGCATCGGCAGCATCAGCAGGCCGGCCCCCGTCACACTGGCGCCGAAGCCGTAGCCCGCGGCCTTCGGGGTCTGGGCGAAGCCGGGGAGGAAGGACCAGATCGCGTACATGCCCGCGCCGAAGAGCAGGCCGGCGGTGTTGGTCGTCCACACGGCGCGCAGCCGCATGATGCGCAGGTCGATCAGGGGGTGGCGGGAACGGGCCTCGGCCGTCAGCCAGAGGGCGAAGAGGACGACCGCGGCGGCGAACAGGCCGAGGGCGCGGCCGGAGGTCCAGCCCCACCGGGTGGCCTGGCTGAGCGGCAGCAGCAGCGCCACGAGCCAGCCCGACAGGAGGATCGCGCCGAGCCAGTTGACGCGTCCCTCGGCCCGGCTCGGGGACTCGGGCACGTAGCGGAAGGCGATCAGCGCGGTGATCGCGACGACGGCGACGGGCAGCCAGAACAACCAGCGGTAGTCGAGCGCCGAGACGATCGGGCCGGCGGCCACGATGCCGACGCCGCCGCCCGCGGCGATCACGGCGGAGAGGTTGCTGATGCTCGGGCTCACCCGGCTCGCGGTGAACTCGTCCCGGATGATCCCGAAGGACAGCGGGAAGAGCGCGCCGCCGATGCCCTGGATGACGCGGGCGATGATCAGGACGCCGATGGACGGCGCGAGCGCGGCGAGCAGGCAGCCCAGCGTCAGGGTCACCAGGACGGCGACGAGGGTGCGCTTCTTGCCGATCAGGTCGCCGACCCGGCCGAGGATGGGGGTGAAGACCGAGGCGGACAGCAGGTAGGCCGTCATCACCCAGGTCACGGTGGACTGCGAGGTGTGCATGGCGTGCTGGACGGTCGGCAGGGCCGGCGCGATCAGCGACTGGAGCATGGAGAACACGCCCGCACCGGTCGCGAGGACCGCGAAGGTGAGGCGGGTGGACTTCCTTGGCATGAAAAGCCTCTCCGATTCCGAACGGGACGTGGCCGGGTCGTCCGGCCGTGGTCGTACGGGCCGCGTGGGCAGCCTGGGGAACGGTGACCGCGCGCGGCGGCCGCCGGGGAAAGCCGGGGGGACGGGCGATGCGTCGGCGCAGGGCCCGTGGAAGGGGTCACACTGGGTCACACCGGGATGCGTACGCCGTACCGTCGCGTGCTCGGCACGCGGCGAAGGGAACCACACCCCGACTGGTAAAGTGGAGGTATGCCTCCACTGTAGCGGAGGCCACCCTCCACTTCAAATGTTCCGGTCAGGAGGCAGCAGTGACGGCCGACACGTTCCCCGTCAGCGCGATCGTCGCGTCCCAGCGCCCGCACCGAAAGGACGCGGCGCGCAACTACGACGCCCTGCTGGCGGCCGCCCGCGAGGCCTTCGCGGAGAACGGCGCCGAGGCCTCACTGGAGGACGTCGCCCGCCGCGCGGGCGTGGGCATCGCCACGCTCTACCGGAACTTCCCCACCCGCCGGCACCTCTTCGAGTCCGTCTATGCGGACGAGGTCAACGACCTGTGCCGGGTCGCCCAGGAGGTCGCCGACCGCGAGCCGTGGGACGCGCTCACCTCCTGGCTGGGCCGCTTCGTCGCCTACACCGTGACCAAGCGGGCCATCCGCGAGGCCCTCAACAACGAGTCCGACGTCTTCCTGGCCTGCCGCGACTCCATGTTCCAGGCCGGCGACCCGCTCTTCGACCGCGCCCAGCAGGCCGGCGAGGTCCGCGGCGACATCTCCTTCGACGACCTGCTCCGCATGGTCTCCGGTATCTCCGGAACCTACTTCCCGGACGACGCCCAGCGCGACCGCATCCTCGGCGTCGCCCTCGACGGGGTCCGCGCGAACCGCTGAACCGCGCCGCACGCGCCGCACGCGCCGGTCAGCCGCCCGGCCGCGGCGCGGCGTAGGCGCGGACGGCCACCCGCCGGTCCGGGCCCCACCGCTGCTCGACGGTGGCCAGCAGCGTCCATCCCAGCCGCTCGTACAGGGCGGCCGCGGCCGTGTCCGACGCGACGACGTCGAGCACCGGGTGCAGGCCGCGCAGCCGCGCCTCCTCGACGGCCGCGGCCATCAGCAGGGCGCCGATGCCGTGGCCGCGGGCCCCCGGCGCGACGAACAGCCGGCCCACGACCGCGGTCGGTCCGGCGGCCGCGCCCTCGCGCGCGCTCCACAGCCCCGGCGCGGCGTCGCTCCCGCTGCCCGCCCCGAGGGCGACGTGACCCACGACGACACCGTCCGACTCGGCGACCCACGCGGCGAGGGATGCCGCCCCGGAGATCCACGCGGCTGGTGCGGCGGGCCAGTCGACCGGGTAGCCGTCCCGGTCGTGGACCGCGGCGAGCACCCGCGCGCACGCGTCGAGGTCGCCCTCCTCCCGCCGCCGGACCCGTATCGCCGTACCTGCCGTCGCCTCGTCCACCCGGGAATGCAACCACAGGCCGCCCGTCGCGCGGCGGCGGCCCGGTCGCCCGGGAGCGGCACCCGTACGGCGAGATCAGGACAAGTACCCGCCGCGACGCGGGCAGCGGCTCCCCCGTGCGGGCAATCCACCGCATTCCCGGAGGACTTCGTGCACACGACCCACACGTGAACCCACGCCCTGCACGGACCCGCTCCGGCCGCGCGTCACCTCGAGATGCGGGCCTCGATGCCGTCGAGCAGGAAGTCGAGGCCGATCCGGAAGGTGTGGTCGGCGTCCAGGTGGGCGGCATCGCGCACCACCGTGGCCAGCGCGGGGAATCGGCCGGTGGCGAACGTCCGCTCCAGATAGGGCCCCAGTGAGGCCTGCCAACGCGCCTCGTCCATCCCGGTGGCCCGCTCCGCGCGCCGCTCGGCGACCTCACGGCGCACCGCGCCGATCGCGTACGCGTTGACCGCGGCGACCACCGGCATGACGGCGTCCACGTCGACCCCGCCCAGTGCGGCCACCACGGTCTCCCCACTGGCCAGCGCGTGCGGCCCGAGCTGGGGTCGGCCACCCAGGAGGTCGGCGAGCCATTCGTGCTCGTGGGCGGCGTGCCGGGTGGCTTCGGCAAGGGACCGGAGCACCTCCCGCCAGCCGTCCCCGGCCGGCCGGATCTCGGCGTGGACGGCGTCGACCATGAGGTCGAGCAACTCCTCCTTGCTCGCGATGTAGCCGTACAGCCGCATCGGACGGACGTCCAGCGCGGTGGCGACCTTGCGCAGCGACACCGCGTCCAGGCCCTCCGCGTCAGCCAGTTGGACCGCCGCCCGCACGATCCGCTCCCGGCTCAACGGGGCCGGCACAGGTCGATTTGGTGGCTCCGGCCTCTCCCACACCAACATGCCGCTCACCATACATCGCCTCGGACCGATACAGTGTATCGGTCAGTACGGTGTATCGAAGGAGAAGCGGCCATGACCATCGCCATCGTCGGAGCCGGCCTCGGCGGCCTGGCTCTCGCCCGTGTGCTGCACGTGAACGGCATGGATTGCGTCGTGTACGAACGAGAGTCGTCACGCGGTGCGCGCGGTCAGGGCGGCATGCTCGACATCCACTCCGGCCAGCGGGCGCTGCGCGAGGCCGGTCTGATCGACCGGTTCCACGCGATCGCCCGTGGTGAAGGCCAGGACATGCGTCTTCTCGAGCCGGACGGCACCCTGCTGCTCCAGGAGGACACGCCCGACGACGCCCCGCTCGCGCGACCCGAGGTCGACCGCGCCGACCTGCGCGACCTGCTGCTGGATTCCCTCCCCGACGACGTGGTGCGCTGGGGGCACGCGTTCACGTCCGCCGACAACGGCCTGCTGCACTTCGCCGACGGCAGCAGCGCGACGTATGACCTGCTGGTCGGCGCGGACGGCGCGCAGTCCCGCGTCCGCCCGCTGCTCACCGACGCCCGCCCGGCGCACATAGGCCAGAACGTCGTCGAGGTCGGCATCCCCGACATCGACCGCACGCACCCCGACCTCGCGGCGATGGTCGGGCGCGGCAACTACTGGGTGCTCGGCAACGGACTGTCCCTGGCGGCGCAGCGCAACGGCAACGGTCGCGTCCGCATCGGCCTCAGTTTCTACAACACCCCCGAGGACTGGTTCGCCACCATCGGGATCCCGTTCGACGACCCGGCCGCCGCGCGGGCGCGGCTGATCGACCTGCTCCCCGGCTGGGACCCGCGGTTCACCGCGCTGATCGCGGCCTGCGACGACACGGTCGTCCCGAGGTCGATCAGCACCCTCCCGGTCGGCCTGACCTGGCCGTCGACGCCGGACGTCACGCTGGTCGGCGATGCCGCGCACCTGATGCCGCCGGTGGGGGAGGGCGCCAACATGGCGCTGCTCGACGGCGCCTTGCTCGGTCTCGCGCTGGCCGCGCACCCGGACGACTTCCCCGCCGCCGTCAGGGAGTACGAGCGCGAGATGTTCGAACGCACCGGTGCTGCCGCCCGGATGTCCGCGGACATCCAGGAACTGCTGATGTCGCCGGACGCCGGCAAGAAGATGCTCGCGTTCTTCCAACGCGGCTGAACGCGACCGCATGCGCGGTTGTACGGCCCGGCCGCCCTCCGGGCGTTCGGACAGCGCCTCCCCGAGATCCGGTCGGTCCGGCGCGGCCGACCCCGCCCACCAGGGGTTTTCCGGCCGGTAGGCGAAGAGGAAACGGGAAACCCCTGGTGCCGGCGGTCCGTCAGGGGTCACCGTGAGGGCCGACACGCGACCGAGGGCGGCGCCGGGCGCCGCCCCGTCCTGGGGGGAAGACCGCATGAGAGCACGACGCTGGGGAGGCGGGCTGGTCGCCGCCGTGGTGACCGCCCTGCTCCTCGCGCTCGTCCCGGCCGCCGCCGCCCGCGCGGCCGGGACCGGGGAGCAGAACTGGTGCAGCCTGCAGGGCATCGCCTCCGACGAGGCGCACCGGGCCGTGGACGCGGCCTGCCAGGAGTGGCGCAACCGCACGCTGTACACGTGGGGCGGCGGGCACGGCCCCGCGCCCGGCATCAGTTACGGCACCATCGACATCCACGACCTGGAAGAGACCTGGAACGACCCGTACACCCGCGGCTTCGACTGCTCGGGGTTCGTCCGCTGGGCCTGGTACAAGGCCGTCGGGTGGGACATCCTCGGCGGCGGCACCGCCGAGGCGATGTACCGGAGCGCCGGGCGCACCTACCAGGCGGTCCACGGCAGCGGCGGCGGCAAGCCGGCCGTCTCCGACCTGCAGCCCGGGGACATCGTCTTCACCGGGATCGGCGGCACGGTCGACAGCATCAGCCACGTGATGCTCTACCTCGGCGACGGGTACGTCGTGGAGGCGTACCAGTCGCAGCGCCCCATGCGGGTGATCGACATCAACGCGCGCATCGACAACAACCGCCTGGTCGGGGTGGCGCGCATGCCGCAGGGCGGCCCCTTCACCGAGCCGCCCGGCTACGACGGCACCCTCCAGGTGACCTGGGGCACCGACGTGGCGGTGCGGCAGCACCCCAACGCGACGGCGGCGCTGGTGACCCGGCTCTCCGGGCCGGACCTGGTGTACGCCACCTGCCAGCAGCACGGGGAGTCCGTCACCGCCGAGGGCTACACCAACGACGCCTGGACGTACCTGTCCAACCGCGGCGGCTGGATCAGCAACATCTACCTGAGAGGGCCCGCCTGGCTGCCCGAGGTGCCCACCTGCACCGGCTCCGCCTACGACCCGCAGACCGGTTCCGGGGGCGGCGGCGGTGTCACACAGGGCGGCGCCTACAGCACCTGGGGCACCGGCGTGGCGGTCCGCTCCGAGCCGTCCACGACCACCGGCACCACGGTGGCCCGGCTGGCCGGCCCGACGAACGTCGCCGTCAGCTGCCAGACGCACGCGCAGACCGTGACGTCCGAGGGGTACACCAACGACGCCTGGTCCTACCTGCCGCAGTACGGCGGCTGGATCACCAACATCTACATGCGTGGCGACGCCTGGCTGGCCGGGATCCCCGCCTGCGACGGCAAGGGCACCTCCACGCCGGCCGGCGCGAGCCCGTACAGCACCTGGGGCACCGGCGTGGCGGTCCACGCCTATCCGGCCACCGGGTCCGCCGTGGTGGTCCGGCTCGCCGGTCCGACCAACGTCGCGGTGTCCTGCCAGAAGCACGCGGAGTCGGTGACGGCCGAGGGCTACACCAACGACGCCTGGTCGTACCTGCCGGAGTACCAGGGCTGGATCAGCAACATCTACATGCGCGGCGACGCCTGGTTGTCGGGCGTGCCGAGCTGCGGCGCCCCGGGCGGCGCGATCTGAGCGACCCCGGTCCGCCACGGCCGGCGTGGTCCCACCGCTCACGGGGGCGGTGGGGCCCGCCGGCCCGTGGCCATTTCTCGACCGTGCGCACCCCCTCTCCCGCGACCCTGGGAACCACGCTCCGCCCGGCGCACTCCTCACCTTCCGACGGGCACGCCGGCGAGGCGGGCGGAGACAGGGAACGGCGCCCTCCGCGCCGTACGCGGCGGGGACGGGATGGACCGGACACCAGACAGGCCGACCGGGCCCTTCGGCCCGGCACTGCGCGAACTGCGCCTGGAGCGGGGCCTGTCGCTGTCGGCGCTGGCCAGGCGCACCCACTACAGCAAGGGATACCTGAGCAAGATCGAGACGGGCGGCAAACCGGTCAACGCCGACGTCGCCCGGCGCTGCGACGAGGCGCTGGACGCGGGCGGCGCGCTGCTCGCCCTGCTGCCGCCGCAGCCCGGGGTGCGAAGTGCCCGCCCGCCGGGGGACGGTGACGAGGCGGCGCACTGCCCCTATCCGGGGCTGTCCGCGTACGGCACCGAGGACGCGGGGCGCTTCTTCGGCCGCGGACGCGCCGTCGCGGACCTGGTGGAACGCCTCGGGCGGCGGGCCGGCAAGGGGCCGCTGGCCGTGGTCGCCCCCTCCGGGGCGGGGAAGTCCTCGCTGCTGCGGGCCGGGCTGCTCCCCGCCCTGGCCGGGGGCCCGTACGGCCACTGGCCGGTCGCCGTCTGCACCCCCACCGCGCGGCCCCTGGACTCCCTCGCGCACGCGCTGGAGCACGCCACGGGCGGAGCCCCGGGGGCCCCGGGTGAACAGGTGCCGCCCTCCGCGCGTGCCGCCGCCCTCGTCGCCGCCCTCCGGGTTTCCGAGGGAGACGACGAGGACGGCACGCCGCACACCGGATGCGTCCTCGTGGTCGACCAGTTCGAGGAGACGTTCACCCTCTGCGACGACGAGGCCGAGCGGCGCTCCTTCATCGCCGCCCTCACCGGGCTCGCCGCGACCGGTGGCGCCCTCGTCGTCATCGGGATCCGGGCCGACGTGACCGGACGCTGCCTGGAGTACCCCGCGCTGGTCCCCGTCATCAGCGACGGGCTGTTCGCACTGGGCGCGATGAGCCGGGACGAATTGCGTGAGTGCATCGTGCGGCCGGCCCTGGAGGAGGGCACCGAACTCGAACCGGGCCTGGTCGAGGTCCTGCTGCGGGACCTCGGCACGGCGGACGCGGCGGGCCACCCGGCCGGTGCCGCACCGCCCGGCGGCGACCCCGGGGCGCTGCCGCTGCTCGCGCACGCCCTGATGGCCACCTGGCGGCAGCGCACCGGGCACACCATGACGGTCGCCGGCTACCTCGCGGCCGGCGGCATCCACGGCTCCGTCGCGACCGCAGCCGAGGCGCTGTTCACCGCCCTCTCCCCGGCCGAGCAACTCGCGGCCCGCAGGCTGCTGCTGCGGCTGGTCCGGGTCGGCGAGGACAACGAGCAGTCGCGCCGTCCGCGCGGCACCGCCGACCTGCTGGACGGGCTGCCGGACACCGCCGCCGCCCGCACCGCGCTCGACGCCTTCGTCGCCGCGCGGCTGCTGACCGTCGGCACCGACCACGTCGAGATCGTCCACGAGGCGCTGCTGCGGGCCTGGCCCCGACTGCGCACCTGGATCCACGCGGCCCGCGCCGACCTGCTGCTGCACCAGCAACTCGCCGCTTCCGCCCGTGAATGGGAACGCGAGGACCGCGACCCGGCCCTGCTCCACCGCGGCACACGGCTGGCCGCCGCCCGCGAGTGGGCCGCGGGACCCGGCCGCCGCGACGGTGAACTCGGCCTGGCGGAGGCGGACTTCCTCGCCGCCTCCGCCCACGAGGAGGACCTGCGGCGCACCCTCGTACGGCGCCGCGCGCGGCAGCAGCGGACCGGGCTGGTCGTGCTCGCCGTCCTGCTGGTGCTGGCGGTGCTGGCGGGCGGCGTCGCCGTCGAGCAGCGGCTCGGCGCCGACCGGCAGCGCGCCACGGCACTCTCCCAGGCCATGGCCGCCCGCTCCGCCGAACTGGCCACCGGACGCCCCGAGGCCGCGATGCTGCTGGCCGAGGCCGCGTACCGCACCGCGCCCACCACCGAGGCGCGCAGCGCCCTGCTCAGCACCCAGGCCAACGCCTTCGCCGGGCGGCTGACCGGCCACACCGCGGCCGTCAACGCGGTCGTGTTCTCGCCCGACGGCCGGCTGCTGGCCTCGGCGGGCTCCGACCGCACGGTGCGGCTGTGGGACGTCGCCGCACGCGCCGCCGCGGGCGTCCTCGCCGGGCACCGCGGCCCGGTGCGGTCGGTGGCGTTCTCCCCGGACGGCCGGCTGCTGGCCTCCGCGAGCACCGACGGCAGCGTGCGGCTGTGGTCCGTGCCGGGGCGCCGCACAATCGCAGTGCTGACGGATCATCAAGGCCCGGTGCGCGCGGTGGCGTTCGCCCCCGACGGCCGCACCCTGGCCTCCGCCGGGGCCGACGGCACCGTACGGCTGTGGGACGCGGCGACCGGACGCCGCAAGGCCGTCCTCACCGGTCACACCGACGAGGTCCTCGCTCTGGCCTACCGCCCCGGCGGCCGGCTGCTCGCCTCCGCGGGCGCCGACCGCACGGTGCGCCTGTGGGACCCCCGGACCCGGCGGAGCCGCGCCGTCCTGCGCGACCACAGCGGCGACGTGCTGGCCCTCGCCTTCAGCCCGGACGGCCGCACCCTCGCGAGCGGCGGCGCCGACCGCACCGTGCGCCTGCGCGACGTCGCCACGCTGCGCCGCACCGCCACCCTCGCCGGGCACGACGACGACGTGAACGGGCTCGCCTTCGGCCCCGGCGGCCACACGGTCGACTCCGCGGGCGGCGACGGCACCGTCATCCGCTGGGACGTCCACACCCACCTGCCCGTCGAGACCCTCACCGGCCACACCGACTACGTGCTCTCCGTCGCCGTGGCCGCCCACGGAGACCTCCTCGCGACCGCGGGCTTCGACCGCACCGTCGTCCTGTGGGACCTCAGCCGCAGCACACTGGACACCGCACCCGTCACCGAGGTCTGGAAGGCCGCCTACGACCCCGCCGGCCGCACCCTGGCCTCGGCCGGCGGCGACGGCACCGTACGGGTCTGGGACATGGCCCGCCACACCCCCGCGTACACCCTCACCGGACACAGCGGCCCCGTCTACGACGTCGCCTTCAGCCCCGACGGCCGGCTGCTCGCCTCCGCGGGCGCCGACCGCACCGTCCGGCTGTGGGACCCTCGGACCCGGCGGAGCCGCGACGTGCTGCGCGGCCACGACGGCGCCGTCTTCGCGCTCGCCTTCAGCCCCGACGGGCGGACCCTCGCCACCGGCGGCGCGGACCGCACGGTGCGCCTGTGGGACACCGCGACCGGGCGCCGCACGGCCACCCTCACCGGCCACACCGACTTCGTGAACTGCCTGGCCTTCAGCCGGGACGGCCGCCTGCTGGCCAGTGGCAGCGACGACCTGACGCTCCGGCTGTGGCAGCCGGCGACGGGGAGCCGCGCGGCCGTCCTGACCGGCCACACCGGTTCCGTCCGGGGCGTCGCCTTCGCCCCGGACGGCCGGACCCTCGCGAGCAGCGGCAACGACGGCACCGTCCGCCTGTGGGACGCCCCAGGGGGCCGCCCCGCCGGGGTCCTCACCAGCCACACCGGTTCCGTCCGGGGCGTCGCCTGGTCACCCGACGGCCGGACCCTCGCCAGCAGCGGCAACGACCGCACCGTACGGCTGTGGGACCCGGCGGCGCGGAGCCTGACCGCCACCCTCACCGGGCACGCCCGCGCCGCGTGGAGCGTCACCTTCAGCCCCGACGGCGGCACCGTGGCCAGCGCCGGCAACGACGGCACGATCCGCCTCTGGGACCCCGACGTCCGCCACCGCACCGCCGTCCTGTGCCGCCTGGCCGGCCCCTCGGACCCCCTCCGCTGGCGGCGCCTCCTGCCCGGCTACGACTGGCCGGGCGCGTGCGGTTCCGGCCGGTAGGACGCCCGGTCGGCACGTCACGCGACGGCCCCCGGGAAAAACCCGGTGCCCCGTGCCCGCCCCGCCCCCTACACTCACGTCCATCGCGCGCCGCCCGACAGCGCGGCGCGTCCGTGACGAACGAAGGGAGCCCGGCCGTGTGTTGGCGTACCGCAGCCGTTGTGCCCCCGTCACGGCATGAGGTGATCCTGGTGTCTTCGCCGGCCCGGTGCCCGCTGCGCGGCCGGCACCGGAAGTCCGCGACGACCGACTGACCCCTCCCGCACCGGCGGAGCCGGGGACGACGGCCGGGTACGCCCTGCCACGTCCCGGGCCCGTACCGCCGTGCGCGGGGGCATCGCCACGGCCCGCCCTCGGGCCGACTCGTCCGGGAATCGCGCCGCCCACTCTTCGGATCACCCGAAAGGCCACCGGGCCATGCGCACCGTCAATCCGCTGACCGCCGTCCGCAACCTGGGCATCCTCGCCCACGTCGACGCGGGCAAGACCACCGTCACCGAACGGATCCTCTACCTGACCGGCGCCACCCACAAGCGCGGCGAGGTCCACGACGGCACCACCGTCACCGACTTCGACCCGCAGGAACGCGACCGCGGCATCACCATCTTCGCCGCTGCCGTGAGCTGCGACTGGGACGGCCACCGGCTCAACCTGATCGACACGCCGGGCCACGTCGACTTCTCCGACGAGGTCGAACGCTCCCTGCGCGTCCTCGACGGCGCCGTCGCCGTCTTCGACGCGGTCGCCGGCGTCGAGCCGCAGAGCGAGTCGGTGTGGCGGCGGGCCGACCGGCACGGCGTGCCGCGGATCGCGTTCGTCAACAAGCTGGACCGCGCCGGTGCCGACCTCGACGCCGCAGTCCGCTCCCTCCGCGAGCGCCTGCACACCGTGCCGCTCGTCGTGCAGGCGCCGATCGGCCGGGAGGACGGCTTCACGGGCGTCGTGGACCTGCTGCGCATGCGCGCCCTGGTGTGGCCGGACGGCCAGGGCACGTACGCCGAGGGCCCCGTACCCGACGGTCTGCGCGAGGAGGCGCTGCGGCGCCGCCGCGCGCTGGAGGAGGCGGTGGCGGAGCTGCACCCGGCCGCGCTCGAGGAGTTCTGCGAACGGTCCGCGCTGGCCGAGGCGACGCTGCGCTCCGCGCTGCGCGAACTGACGCTGTCGGGCGAGGGCGTCGTGGTGCTGTGCGGCTCGGCGTACCGCAACCGCGGGATCGAGCCGCTGCTGGAGGCGGTGGTGGACTACCTGCCGTCACCGCTGGACGTCCCGGCGGTGCGGGAGGCGGCCGACCCGGCCGCGCCGTTCGCCGCGCTGGTGTTCAAGGTGAATGTGACCGCTTCCGGGCGGCTGACCCATCTGCGGGTGTACGAGGGCACGATCAGGAAGGGGGACGCGGTGCTGGACACGCGCGCCGGACGCACCGAGCGGATCGGCCGGATCCTGCGGGTCCAGGCGGACCGGCACGTCGACGTCGACGCCGCGGTCGCCGGGGACATCGTCGCGGTGGCCGGGGTGAAGTCGGCTGCCGCGGGCGCGACCCTGTGCGCCCCGGGGGCACCCCTGGTCCTCGAACCGCCCTCCGCGGCCGCGCCGGTCGTCTTCGTCGCGGTCGAGGCCGCCCGCAACACCGACAGCGAACGCCTGGCGGTGGCGCTGGCCCGGCTGGCCGAGGAGGATCCGTCGCTGGCCGTGCGGACGGACCCCGAGACCGGCCAGACGGTCCTGTCCGGCATGGGCGAACTGCACCTGGAGGTCGCGGTGGAGAAGATGCGCCGCGAGCGGGGGCTGGACGTCCGCGTCGGGCGGCCGCAGGTCGCCTACCGGGAGACGCTCGTCCGCGGCGTGCCGGGGCTGGTCTACCGGCACGTCAAACAGGACGGCGGCGCGGGCCAGTTCGCGCACGTCGTCCTGGACGTCGAGCCGTACGGGGAGTCCGCGTTCGCGTTCGCCTCGACGGTCGTCGGCGGGCGGGTGCCGAAGGAGTTCGTCCGTGCGGTCGAGGCCGGCTGCCGGGACGCCCTCGCCGAGGGCCCCCTCGGCGGCCACCCCGTCACGGGCGTACGGGTCACCCTGACCGACGGCGCCACGCACTCCCGCGACTCCTCCGAGACGGCCTTCCGCACCGCGGGCCGCCTCGGGCTCCGGGAGGCCCTGCGCGGCGGCGTCATGGCCCTGCTCGAACCGGTCGTCGAGCTCACGGTCACCGTCCCCGACGACGCCGTGGGCACCGTCCTCGGCGACCTCGCCGCCCGCCGCGGCCGCGTCACCGGCTCCACGACGCGCTCCGGCACGGCGGTCGTCACGGCGACGGTGCCGCTGGCCGGGCTGTTCGGCTACGCGACCCGGCTGCGCAGCCGCACCCAGGGCCGCGGCACCTTCACCACCCGCCCCGCCGGGTACGCCCCGGCACCGGCGGGCACGGTGACCCGCTAGACGGCGCGCCCGGCCCCGCCCCCCCGGCCGTGGGGGCGGGGCCGGTGACCGCATTGCGGCGGGCGGCGACGAGAGGCGATGCCGAGGGTGAGTACCCGCGGGGGAACGCCGCGCCCGCCGGGCAGGGTCGGGCGCGGTGACCAGGGAGGATACCGGCACATGCGCAGGCTTCGCCTCCGGCCGCCGCGATCTTCGCGGGATCGGGTCGCAGGGGTGGGGGCCGTATGCGGGCCGCCTCACCACTGCGGCAGGATGTGTCAGATCGCGCCAGGACAACGCCTGTTCGGCGCGGTTCCCTCGAACGTCCCCCGAACGTCCCCCGAACGATGAGGCGACCAGTGACGACACAGCATCCCCCGCGCCCCGTGGGTGAATCCGTACGCACGTGGGGAGGCGACCGGTGAACCGCGCCCTCACGCTGCACGACCTGATCGTCGCCGGTGCGGCGATCACCGCCGGCGCCCTGGCGGGGCTGCTGCTGCGGCTGGCCCTCAAGTGGCTGAGCGAGCGGGCCAGGAGCACCAGGTGGGGCGGCGACGACATCGTCGTCGCCGCCCTGCGCACCGTGGTGCCGTGGGCCGCGCTGGCGGCGGGTGCCTGGGTGGGGGCCGCGGCGCTGCCGCTGACCCGCGTCGTGGACCGGACGGTCAACCAGGTGCTCGTCGCGGTGCTGATCCTGGCGGCCACGATAGCCGCGGGCCGTATGGTCGCCGAGATGGTGCGGTCGCTGGCGCTGGCGCGGTCCGGGGTGGCCGCCTCCGCGACGATCTTCGTCAACATCACCCGTGTCGCCGTGATGGCGATGGGCTTCCTGGTCCTGCTGCAGACCCTGGGCATCTCCGTCACGCCCCTGATCACCGCCCTCGGCGTCGGCGGTCTCGCCGTCGCCCTGGCCCTGCAGGACACACTCGCCAACCTCTTCGCGGGCGTCCACATCCTCGCGTCCAAGACCGTGCAGCCCGGCGACTACATACGCCTCAGCAGCGGCGAGGAGGGCTACGTCGTCGACATCAACTGGCGCAACACCGTGGTGCGCCAGCTGTCGGACAACCTGGTGATCATCCCCAACGCCAAGCTGGCGAGCGCGATCGCCACCAACTTCCACCAGCCCGAGCAGCAGATGTCGCTCATCGTCCAGGCGGGCGTGGGCTACGGCAACGACCTCGAGCACGTGGAGCGGGTGACCCTCGAGGTCGCCGGCGAGGTCATGGCGGACGTCGAGGGCGGCATCCCCGAGCACGATTCGGTCGTCCGCTTCCACACCTTCGGCGAGTCACGGATCGACTTCTCGGTGATCCTGCGGACCTCGGAGTACGGGGAGCAGTACCGGATCAAGCACGAGTTCATCAAGCGCCTGCACCGCCGCTACCAGGAGGAGGGCATCGAGATCTCCTTCCCGACGCGGAACGTGGTGCTGCGTCAGGAGCAGCCCGACGGGATAACGCTGCCGCACCAGCGCACGCTCCCGGCGCCGGACCGCACCCCCGGCGCCTGACGGCCCCGCCGGGCACGCACTCCGGTGCGTGCCCGGCGGGCTTCTTCTCTCTGCGACGGGACGCGCCGATGTGCATCCTCCACCTCGTCGACCGGCCGTCCGCCGAAGCCGTGGCCGCCGCCCTGGCACAGGCCTTCGGCGTGCCGCCGAGCGAGGTCGACGTAGCTGGCTGGTGGTGGTACCGCCGCCCCGATCCGCTGCCCTGGGACGAGGACCTCCGGCCCTGTCACCAGCCCGGACAGCGGTCCGGCCCTGTCGGGACCGCCGATGGTGACGGAGGGGGCACGGACGGTGCGCGCCCGCAAGAAAATACGGGGCAGATTACTCCATAAGTGGACATGTTGAATCCGGCTCGATACGGTCGGGGGTGGGCGCGATCCGCCCTTTCGAGCCGGTGCCCCGCCGCTCCCCAAAGGCGCACCTGACACCCGGATTTGGGCCTGACCAGGGACGAGGCACTTACCCCGTACGCATCCGAGAGGACGAACAGCCATGCGCGCACAGCGATTCCTCGCACTGCTCGCAGGCCCGGTAGCCGTAGGAGCCCTGGCGGTCCTGCCGGCGGCGCCCGCGCAGGCCGCTACCGCCGGCCACGTCACGGCGGGCACCGTACAGGCGCAGGCCGCCGGCACCCTCGCCCCGCAGGCGGGCACCCGGTACTGGCGCGGTTACCGCGACGGCCGCGAGGACGGACGCCACGACGCCCGCTCCCGGCCCCGCTGCCGGAACCAGTGGGACTCCTACCGCCCGCAGAGCTGGAACTCCGAATACCGCCGCGGCTACCGCGACGGCTACCGCTCCGGCTGGAACTCCTACTGCTGAGCCCGTTCCACAATGGTTCCCTCAGGACGCGGGCGCAGAGGGGCGAGAGTTGACCACTGGGGACGACGCCCGGGTCTTCGCCGGTCACTGGGTCTTCGAGACGAACCTGCGGCCCCTGTGCGAGGCGGTGGCGCACTTCACGGGATACGCGTTCGACGACTGGGACCGGCAGGCGATCGACGGCGCCGTCGCGGCGACCGACGCCGAACGCCGCGACGGCTGGTACGCGTACCCGTTGGCGGGGCGCGTTCCGCTGACGCTGTTCGTCGCGGGCGACCCCGGTTCGGCCGTGGTCTTCGTCCGGTTCGCCGGAGAAGCCGGCGAGGCGGAGAAGGCCCGGATCGAGGCGGCGCTCCACATCTTCTCGACCTGGGCCGTGCCATGACGGCTCACGGCCGTCACTCGCAGATGTGCTTGAAGTCGTCCGCCCCCTTCCGCGCCCGGAAACGCACCTCGTGGCCCTTGGGGTCGGTGAAGACCGCCTCCGTCGGTGACAGCAGCGTCATCGTGCCGTGCTGCGTGGGGTTGTCCCAGCCCGGCGGGGGGTTGAAGGAGCCGTCGGAGAGCGGGGTCTCGGCCTCGAAGTAGGTGGAGCCGATCCGGGCCTCGTCGATGCCGCAGTGGGTGTACAGCTCGTAGGGGATGACGGTCGCGGCCGCGGTGGCGGGGTGCCCGGCGGTGGTGGGGCGCCCGGCGGGGACGGGGTCCCGGCCGGTGCAGCCCGTCAGAGCGGCAGCGGCGGCAACGGTTGCCGCGAGGGCCGCGAGGGCGGTGGCGCGCGTGAAGTGCCTGGTGGTCATGGCGGTTGGACGCCGCCGCCGCGGGACGGGTTCCGTCGGCGGCGCCCGTTCAGGCCGCCGCCGCCCGTATGCCGTCGCGTTCGCGCGGGACACAGGTCGCGGCGACCAGGAGCGCGGCGACGACGCCGGTCACGAGCACCGGCGCGGGGGCGAACGTGGCGGCGAGGATCGCCGCCACGGCGAGCGCGTGCACCACGTCCGGCGCGGTGGAGTGCCCGGCGGCCGTGCGGTGCAGCAGCCATACGGACAGCACGAATCCCGCGACGGGCACCGTGTAGGCGGCTGCCGCGCCGTACGCGGTCAGATGGCCGTGCCCGGTCGCCTGGGCGACGTTGACGGCCAGTCCGGCACCCACCGCCGCGGCGCAGGCGAAGACCGCGTAGTGGCCGTAGCCCCACAGCGTGGCCGTGGTGAAGTTGCCCAGGCGGCGCGACGCGTTCTGGGCGAAGTAAAGCCACCACAGGGCGCAGACCGTGAGGGTGCCGCCCAGCACCAGCGTGGCGATGTCGCCGAACGTGGCGTCGGTGTCGAGGGCCGCGCGTACGGCGCCGGCGGCGGCCGTGATGGACTCGCCCAGCACGATCAGGGTGAACAGGCCGAAGCGCTCGGCGATGTGGCGCGGATGCCAGGTGGTGTTGGCCGCCCGCTCGGCCCAGACGGGGACGGCGAGCTCCGCCAGGGCGAGGACGGCGTGCGCCGGGAGGCGGAGGTCGCCGGGCACGACGAGGTGCGCCAGCCAGCCGGTCTGCACCACCAGGATCCCGGCGGCGTACCGCAGGCAGCTCCGGCGCCGCTCGGGGTCGGAGCGGGCGGCCCGCAGCCACTGGCTCACCATGGCGAGCCGCATGACGACGTAGCCCCAGGTGATGACCGTGTAGTCGCCGTGCTGCAGGGCGGCCGCCGTGCCCGCGGACATGACGAGCGCGCCGCCGATCTGCACGACGGTGAGCAGGCGGTACGGGATGTCGTCGGTGTCGTAGGCGGAGGCGAACCACGTGAAGTTCATCCACGCCCACCAGATCGCGAAGAACACCAGCCCGTAGCCGAGGACGCCGCTGCCGACGTGTCCCGCGGCCAGTTCCTCCTCGAACGCGGCGGACGTCTGGGCGACGGCCACGACGAAGCAGAGGTCGAAGAACAGCTCCAGCGCGGTGGCGGTGCGGTGCTTCTCGTCGGCGACGCGGGCGACCATCCGCCGCCGCCATGCCGTGCCGGCGGCCTGCGGCGCGCTCACGCCGCTCCCGTCCCCGCGGCGAACGGCGCGCCGCGCCTCCCGCGAACCGCTTCCTCGCTCACGGTGCGTTTCCTCACATTCCCGGGGACAGGGCTCTGCTTCCTCCACTGAGACCGGGCGTCCCGCGCGTGTGTGACACACCCCGGCGAACACGGCGCCGCCGGGCGCGCCGTCCCGTCCCGCGGTGCCGGGGTTGTCACACTTCGCGGGCGGCGCCGGTCGGTAGCGGTGGATGCCCGGTCGTCCTCGTGTGACCGCCTCCGGTTCCCGAGGCCGTCTCCCGTTCAGCACAGCCGTTCAGCTCAGCCCCGAAAGGTTTCTCATGGCAGGCCATGGCGTTCCCGGACCCCTCGGCGACGATCCCCTGCCGCGGTCGTCCACCGCGGGGCAGCCGGCCCCCGTGACCGGCGGCCCCCACGCGGCCGTCGACAGGTACGGCGTGCTCGTCGGATACAGCGGCTCCGCCACCAGCAGGCGGGCGCTGTCGTACGCGGCCGGGATGGCGCGGCGCACCGGCGCGGCACTCCTCATCGTCCACGTCGCGAAGGAGAACCCCGTCGCGTCGCTGCTCGGCTACGAGGACGCGGGCGGCGGGAGGGGGCCGCACGGCGGCACGCACACGCTCCTGCGGCACCTCGCCCGCGAGGACCATCTGTCGGGGCTGCCCTGGACGCTCATCCACCGCAAGGGTGCCGTCGCGGACGAGCTGGAGAAGGCCGGGCGCAAGTACCGGGCGAACGCCATCATCGTGGGGAGCGGGCGCGCGGCCGGCATCAGGCTCTTCCGCTCGATCTCCGACCGCCTGGCGCGCAGCGCCCAGCGCCCGGTGATCGTCGTCCCCTGACGAACCGAACGCCTCAGTGTGACGAACGACCGAGCCGCATGACGGGCTCGGGCCGATCTACCCGGTCATCGAGCAGTCGTCGGCCCTCACCGCCGAAAGCACGATCGCTGCCGCCCAGGGCTGAACCACCCGGCCTTCCACGTCGAGGACGCCACCCGGGTCGGGGAACCGGCCGCCGATACCGCCGGCACAGCCGGCACCCGGAGTTCCCCGAGCGGCATCCCTACGCCGGCTGCGGACAGCACCACGCCGCACCCACCTGGAGAACGACGGCGGCTTTGTCGTCGAACCCGTCGCGAGCGACTCGCCCGCACGTGAGGGTGATCGACCGGCCCACGGGTCCTGACGACCACTTCCCACGTCCCCGTGACGTCCGCCGGGGGCCGGCCTTCCTTCGGGAAGGCCGGCCCCCGGCTCGGCATGAAACGGTCAGCACGTCGGGCTGCGGTCAGCGTGAACTGATCAGCAGGCCGGGTACGACCGTTCGGCCGGTGCGGAACTCGGTGTACGCCCACTGCTCGACGTCGGGCTGCGGACCCACGGGGTTCAGTGTCACCTGTGAGGACCCGCCCCGCTCCACCTTGGCCGGTGTGGTCAAGGTGGCGTTGCGCCGGTCGCCGTTCTCAGGGATGACGGTCACCCCGAGCCGGTAGGGAACGTCGGCCGAGGTTGCCGTCTGGGCGTGCACATAAGCGGTGTAGACGCCGGGTTCGGGGAAGAACCGGGCGCTGCGCTCGCTGCTGTGCCACGATGCCCAGCTTCGATCGACCAGCTTGCCGTCCTTGTAGAGGTAGAGGTCGAGATTCGTGCCGGGGTCGTCCGAGGCCGTCTGCACGACCAGTCCGGCCGAGCCGCGCGGCACGACGATCCTCGTACCTTGAGTGCCCACCCCGCCGGGGGAGAAGACGCCGCCGCTGACGGTGGTCGTGAGCTTCTTGTCAGTCCAGGTCACGGGGGTGTACCCGGTGGTGCGGCCGGCCAGCGGTCCGGTGAAGCCCGGTTCCAGGAATCCTTGGCCCTGGCCGCCGGTACGGCCGAACTCGATTCCCGTGTCGTCGTACGGCCGCGGCGTGAAGCCCCACGGTCGGCCGGCGACGGTCAGGCGCACGCGGTGCTTGGCGCTGCTGAAGACGAGTGAGCCGGTGGTGTAGCGGTCCCAGGTCGCGGTGCCGCGCTCCAGGGTGATGGTCACCGTGGCGGTGGCTCCGGGCTTCACCGAGATCGTCCGAGGGCTGACCGTCACCTTCATCCCGGCGAGCCCGTCGACGTGCGCCGTGTACGTCTCGGTCCGCGTGCCGACGTTGGTCAGACGTCGCGTGAGCTGTACCGGCTTCGTCCCGTCGTACTCGCGCAGCGCGATCGACGGCAGGTTGATCTCCTTGCCGTCTGGAGTCGCCGCGGCTGCGAAGGCGGTCAGTTCGGCCGCCGAAGGTTCGATCACCAGCCCGGGGTCGTCGGCGGACGAGGTCCGCGGCAGGCCCGAGCCCTGGCGGAGGGGGCTGCTCGTGCCCTGGGTGTCAGTGGCGGTGGTACGCAGTGCCGAGGCGGTCGCGCCGGGCGACCACTTCGGGTGCCGGGTGCGCAGCAGTGCGGCCATGCCGGCCACGTGCGGGGCTGCCATCGAGGTGCCGGAGTAGGCGTCGAAGAGACGCCCGCCGGCCATCGGCGACACCGCCGCGACCACGTCGATGCCGTCCGCGACGAGGTCGGGCTTCTGGAGTCCGGTGTGCGTCTGGTCGGGGCCGTAGGACGAGAGGCCGGCCACGCTCGGCAGTCCCACGACGCTGCTGCCGTCCCCGCCCTCGGCCAGCGAGGCGGTCCCGTCGGTACGGTGCGCCCACAGGTAGTTGAAGAGCTTCCCCGCCTGTTCGGCGCTCCACAGGTAGACGGTCGGGAAGTCGTAGATCACGTTGAGGCGTGTGTTGCCGGTCGACTGGAACAGCACCACGCCGGCACCGCCGGCGGCCTTGACCGTCGCCACCGCGTCGACCGAGTCGATGAAGTCGCAGGCCACGATCTTGCCCTTGACCTTGGCGGGGTCGAGACTTCCGGACCAGCAGTACTGCGCGCCGTCGTCGAGTGATCCGGCCTGGTCGGCGAAGACGATCGGTGTGCTGCGGCGGGACGGCAGCTGGTCCATGGACGTGCCGACGATGCGCGTGCCGTCGCCGAGTCGTACGGTCGCCTCGTGGGACCGTTCCACCGTCGCACCGACCGTGGTGACCCAGGGTTCGGCGTTGCTGACCATTCCGGACATGCCGTCGTTGCCGGCGGATGCCGCGACGAAGACCCCGGCGAGGTACGCGTTGAGGAAGGCGTTCCCGATCGGGCTGTTCGGCTGGTAGTCCCCCATCGACGTGCCGACCGAGTAGTTGATCACCTGGACGCCGTCGGCCACGGCCGCGTCGATCGCCGCGATGATGTCGGCGTCCGTGCCCGAGCCGCCCCACAGTGCCTTGTACACGGCGATCCGCGCGTCGGGCGCCACTCCGGAGATCGCGCCGTAGTCATGCCCGAGGACCATCGCGTGCTTGACGGGAAGACCCGCCGCGGTGGAGGCGGTGTGGGTGCCGTGTCCGTTCATGTCCCGGGGCGAGAGGCTCTCGCCCTCGGGCAGCGAGCCGTAGGCGCCGAGCCACCCGTCGGCGAAGTAGCGTGCGCCGACGATCTTGCCGTTGCAGGCGGTGGCGGGGAAGTCCCCACTGGTCTGGCAGGTGCCGTGCCAGCCCGCGGGCGCCGCCATGGTGGCGGCGAAGGAGGCGCTCTCCGGCCAGATTCCGGTGTCGATCACGCCGATGACCGCATTGGAGCCGTGGACCGGTTTGGTCTGCGCCGCCGTTCGCGCCGCCGTTCGCGCCGGCGCCTGTGCGGTGTGCTGCGCCGCTTGCGTGGTCCCGGTCGTCGCCGCGTCGGCCTTCACGAGACGGGCCGGGGTGACCGCCGCGACGCGCGGGTCCTTGGACAGCTTGCCGGCCTGAGCGCCGGTCAGCTTGGCGGCGAAGCCGTTGAAGGCGGTCGTGTAGGTCCGCTGAGCCCGCACACCGAAGTCGCCGAGTACGTCACGCTGCGCTTCGCCCAGGTGCTGCCGGTACTTCTCGGCCGCGGCCGAATGAGGCCGGAGCTCCTGCCCGGCCGCCGGCCTCGTCGCCGCGAGTCCCTCGACGCCGCCCGTGTACGAGGTGACGGGCGCTTCCCGCAGCCGCACGACGTACTGCCCCGTGATGGTGTCGGGCTGCGCGGCGGTGTGCAGGGCGCCGCCGCCCGTGAGGGCGGCTCGGGAGTGGTCGTACTGGCCCAGCTTCAGATCCGGCAGCGGAGTGCCGGTCTGTGCCGCGGCCGGCCCGATGTTCCCCAAGCCGCCGAATATGGTGGCGAAAACGGTGACTGCCGACGCCACGGCGATTCGGCGTCGTCGTCGAAGGCTCGCGCTCGAGACCACGAGTCTCCTCCCATGAAGTGAACGGTGTGAATGTCCGTCACACCCAACCTCCGACCGATTACAGGAAGATCACGTTCGAATGACGATCCGTCCCGCCCGGCGTTGCCGTGGCCGCCTGTTGGGGGAGTTTCGCCGTCGCGGGCGCGGTGGGTTCCGCGCGACGGGAACGGCGTCCGGTCGATCGCCGAGGTGCGGTTACTCGAGCCTCTCGAGGCTGTGAGCAGCGCGAACTCGGATACGGGCGGCGGTGGTTCGGCCCGTGCTCCTGGCCGCTGATCGAGGGGTTCTCGGGAGGCGGCGCGTTGCCGAGGCCCTCAGCGGCTTGCGCACCCGGCCATCTGTCGTTTTACAGACAGGTGTCGGGATGCCGACACCGTGAGGACGTTCACGGTCGACCGAGTGCACCGGAACGAACCTCCCCTGCCCATGGGGCGACTGCTCTCGCTCGCCGGGGATCCGGCACCGCACTCGTAGGCCGTACGGTCGCCACCCCATACGGCGAGCGCGGATACGCCCACCCCGGCTCCGCCACCGCGGGAGCCCTCGCGATCCCGATTCGGAACCGACGAGAGCGGAAGCCCTCCGAAACGCCGCGTCAGTCGCACGCCGGCGTCCCCACGGTGCGGGGCGCCGTCCCCCTGCTCTAGCTCATCTGACGCCGGACCAGCTCGCGCAGCCGGCCGCCGGGGTTCGCCAGGAGGTCCGCGGGGCGGCCCTCCTCGACGACGCGGCCGTCCTCCATCACCACGACGCGGTCGGCGTCCATGACGGTCGAGAGCCGGTGCGCGATCACCACACGGCTGGCCCGCAGCCGCCGGGTGCTGTCGATGACGACGCGCTGGGTCTCGTTGTCGAGGGCGCTGGTGGCCTCGTCCAGGAAGAGGACGCGGGGCCGGCGGATCAGCGCCTGGGCGATCATCAGGCGCTGGCGCTGGCCACCGGAGATGGTGCTGCCGCCCGCGATCATGGTGTGCAGGCCCATCGGCATGCGCTTGATGTCCTCGGCGAGACCGGCCATGGCGGCGGCCTCCATCGCCTCCTCCTGCGAGTACGCCTCGGCGCCGCAGATGCAGTCGAGGATCGAGCCGGTGAACGGCTGGGCGTTCTGCAGCACGACGCCGCACTGGCGGCGGACCGCGCCCTGGTCGAGGGCGGCCAGGTCCTGGCCGTCGTACAGGACGCTGCCGGAAGCGGGCCGGTCGAAGCCGATGAGCAGGCGCAGCAGCGTGGACTTGCCGCAGCCGCTGGGGCCGACGATCGCCACGAACTCCTCGGGCCCGACCCGCAGGGAGACGTCGTCCAGGACGAGCGGGCCGTCGTCGGAGTAGCGGAAGGAGAGGTTGCGGGCCTCGATCGCGCCCGAGAGGACGCCGGGCTGGGTGCTGCCGCCCCGCACCTCGGGGGCCTCGTCGAGGATCGGCTTGACCTGCTCGTACATCGGCAGCACCGCCGCGGCCGACAGCAGTGCCCCGGTGAGCTGGGTGACCGAGGTCAGCAGCATGGTCATGGCGGTGCTGAAGGTGAGGAAGCCGGACGCGGACAGCGAGCCCCGGGCCGGACCGGCCAGCAGCATGAACATGATGAGTGAGCAGAGCGGCAGGTAGACGGCGTTGAGGACGGTGGTGATGTTCTTGACGCGGCCCGCCCGCCGCTGGAGTTCGCGGCTGCGGGCGAAGCGGCGGGCCCACGCGGCGTACGCGAAGCTCTCGGCGGCGGCGACGCGGAGCTTGGGCAGGCCGCGCAGGGTCTGGAAGGCCTCGTTGTTGAGCTTGTTGCCGAGTTCCACCAGCCGTCGCTGCCAGCGCAGTTCCCACAGGCCGAGACCGAGGAGCAGGGCGCCGATGACGACGAGCATGCCGAGGGCGGCGAGCGCCAGCGGGACGCTGTACAGGAGCAGCAGGACGAGGTTCATCGCGCCGACCGTCGTCGCCTGGACGGCGACCGGGCCGACCCCGGCGAGCACGCGGCGGATGGCGCTGATGCCCATCGCGGCACTGGCGAGCTCGCCCGTGGAGCGCCCGGCGAAGAACCCGGTCGGCAGGCGCAGCAGGCGGTCCCACACCGCGGGCTGCAGGGTGGCCTCGATGCGGCCCTCGATGCGGAGCACGGTGAGGTTCTGCGTCAGCATGAACGCGGCGCACACCAGGCCGGTGACGGCGACGGCCAGCGCGGCCTGGACGATGAGCCCGGTCTCGGCGTCGGGTACGTACGTGCCCAGCACCTGCCCGGTCGCGATGGGCACGAGGGCGCCGAGGCCGACGGTGACCAGGCTGCTGAGGACGAGGTTGCGCAGGTCGCCGACGGAGCCCCTGAGGCTGAAGCGCAGCAGCCGCGCCAGACCGGTGCCCCGTTCGGGGAGCGGCCGGTAGAGCATGTCAGCGCGCTGCTCGAAGTCCTCCGCGTTGTACTCGGCGACCCGTACGCGGCTGCCGCCGCCGGGCCCGACCGCCTCGTAGCCGCCGCGCCGCCACAGCAGGGCCACCGGCGCCCCGGACGCGGCGCGCCGGCCGACGAGGGGGCCGGTGTTCTCCCGCCACCACTCGCCGTCGAGGCGTACCGGGCGGGTGCGGATGCCGGAGGTGACGGCGACCCGCTCGACGGGGTCCATGCGGTCGCTGACGGCGCCGCTGCGCGACGGCGGGACGAGGGTGATCCCGGCGGCCTCGGCGACCTGGCGGCAGACGGCGTACGTCGCGTCGTCGGAGGAGGCCGCGGCGGTGCGCGAGGGGGACTTGCGGGAGGAGGCGATGGAGGCCAGCAGATCGCGGTCGGCCTGTTCCCGGACGGCCTCCCCGGCCTTGATGCCCGCGGCCGTACGGTCCTCGTGGGCGCGTTCCATGCCCTCGATCCAGCCGTCGAGCGTGGACAGCAGCCGGTACTGCTGGTTGACCATGCTCTGCCACATGGCGCCGTCGATCAGCAGGTCGCCCGCCGCCTCCGCGGAGTACGCGGCCCCGTACTGCACGCTGCCCGGCAGGACCGGCAGCCACAGGATGTCGTCGTCGGCGACGTGCTCGGCGTCCGTGGCGCGGCCGGTCAGCGGGGCCTCGTACAGCACGCGCTGGCTGCGACCGACGCCGAGCGCGAAGGCGTGCTCGAGGAGGCTGAGGGCGAGCTCCCGGGTGTCGTGGCCGGCGCCGTACGGGCCCTGCCGGTCCCAGCCGTCGCCGTACGCCGCCTGCTGCGGGTGGGGCGGCCGGTACAGCTCGCGCAGCGGGACGCGGCGCAGGTGGCAGCCCTGCAGCGGGCGGCCGACGAGGGTGTGCCGGGGTCCCTCGACCGGGCCGAGCAGGAGGGTTCCGGGTTCCAGGCGGCCCAGGTAGTGCCAGTGGCCCTGCTGGGCCGCGTCGACCGCGAACAGGTCGAGGGCGCCCGCCACCACGAGCCACAGCACGTGCGGCCCCTCCAGCGGGAGGCTGCGCAGGCCGGCGCAGTCGACGGCGGTGCCCAGCCCGCCGAGGGCGGCCAGGACCAGGTCGTCGGCGGCGGTGCCGGGCTCCACGGGGGTCACCTCAGTGCTCCTTGACCAGTGCGGCGTACGCGCCGCCCGCCGCGATGAGTTCCTCGTGGCGCCCGCGCTCGACGACCGTGCCGTGGTCGAGGACCAGGATCTCGTCGCTGTCGCGGACCGTGCTGAGCCGGTGCGCGATCACCACGCAGGCGCAGCCGCGGCGCCGCAGGTTGTCGATGATGGCCTGCTCGGTCTCCGCGTCGAGGGCGCTGGTCACCTCGTCGAGCACCAGCACGCTGGGCCGCCGGACCAGGGCCCGGGCGATCTCCAGCCGCTGCCGCTGCCCGCCGGAGAAGTTGCGGCCGTCCTGTTCGACGCGGCTGTGGAGGCCGCCGGGGCGCCGCGCGACCACCTCGTACAGGCAGGCGTCGCGCAGCGCGGCCTCCACGTCGGCGTCGGGAATGGAGGGGTCCCACAGCGCCACGTTGTCGCGCACCGTGCCCTCGAAGAGGAAGACGTCCTGGTCGACGAAGGAGACGGACGCGGCCAGGGCGCCGCGCGGGATGTCCTCCAGGCGTGTCCCGTCGATGCGGATCGCGCCCTCCCAGGGGCTGTAGAGCCCCGCGATGAGCCGGGAGACGGTGGACTTGCCGCTGCCCGAGCCGCCGACGAGCGCGACCTGGCGGCCGGGGGCGACGGAGAGCGAGAAGCCGGACAGCAGCGGCTTGTCGAGGGGGCTGTAGCCGAAGGTGACGTCCTCCAGCGTGACGTGGCCCTTCAGACGGCGGTTGCTCGCCCCGGACTCGGGTCGCGCGTACAGCGAGTCGACGGGGAAGTTCTCGACGTCCTTGAGCCGCACCACGTCGGCGGCGAAGTCCTGGATGCGGCCGGCGACGCCGTTGAGCCGGGTGATGGGCGCGGTGAACCGGGTGACCAGGGCCTGGAAGGCGACGAGCAGACCGATCGAGATGTGCCCCTCCACCGCCCGCAGCCCGCCGATCCACAGGATGAGCGCGCTGTTGAGCGTGGCGAGCGTCGGGGCGACGACGGACAGCCACGCGCTGGGCACGCCGAGCCGCTGCTGCTCCTCCAGGGTGGAGGCGTGCTGCCCGGCCCAGCGGCGGAAGTAGCCGTTCTCGCCTCCGGTGGCCTTCATCGTCTCGATCAACTGCAGGCCGGTGTACGAGGTGTTGGTGAGCCGGGCGCTGTCGGCGCGCAGTTTCTGGGTCCGGGTGGCGCGCAGCCGGGTCACCACGCGCATGGCGACGGCGTTGAGCAGGGCGATCCCCACCCCGAGGACGGTGAGCTGGGGGTCGTACGTCCACATCAGCAGTGCGTAGAGCACGACGACGACGCCGTCGACGGCCGCCGCGGCCAGGTCGCGGGCGAGGGTCTCGGCGACCGCGTCGTTGGACTGCAGGCGCTGTACGAGGTCGGCCGGGCTGCGCTGGGTGAAGAAGGTGACCGGGAGCCGCAGCAGGTGGCGCAGGAAGCGGGCGCTGCCGAGGGTGGAGGAGATGATGCGGCCGCGCAGCAGGTTGGACTGCTGGACCGCGGTGAGCGCGGCGGTGAGCGCCACCAGGACGGCCATCGACGTGAACAGCACGCCCAGCAGGGAGGTCTGGTCGCCGATCAGGAACAGGTCGATGTAGGTGCGGCTGAGCGCGGGCAGCGCGGCCCCGACCGCGACCAGCAGGAGGCTGGCCACCAGCGCGGCGAGCATGGTGCCGCTGGTGCCGCGCAGCCGGGCCGGAAGGGCGCCGAGGACGCCGGGCCTGCGGCCGCCGCGGTGGAAGTCCGGGCCCGGCTCGAAGGTGAGCACGACACCGGTGAAGCTGGTGTCGAAGTCCTCCACCGGTACGAAACGCCGCCCCTTGTCGGGGTCGTTGACGTGGACGCCGCGCCGGCCGAGGCGGCGGCCCGTGCCGTCGTAGACGACGTAGTGGTTGAACTCCCAGAAGAGGATGGCCGGTGCCGGTACCTCGGCGAGGGCCGCGGTCTCCATCTGCATGCCCTTGGCCTGCAGGCCGTAGCCGCGGGCGGCCTTGAGCAGGTTGCTGGCGCGTGAGCCGTCGCGGGAGACGCCGCAGGCGATGCGCAGTTCCTCCAGCGGCACGTGCCGGCCGTAGTGGCCGAGCACCATCGCGAGGGAGGCCGCCCCGCACTCCACGGCCTCCATCTGCAGCACGGTCGGCGTGCGGACGGTGCGCGGCCTGCGGCGCGGACGCTGCCGGCGGGTGCGTGCGGGCTCGGGGCGGTGCCTGCGGCGGCCGGCGGGCGGCAGCGGCCGCTGCTGGGGCCGGGCGGTCGGCGCGGTCAAGGGAGCAGCCAATCGATCGGGCGTTGTGCGGCCAGGTGGACGGCGCCGGTGGCCAGGGTCATGGAGTCCAGCTCGTACGAGGGACCGTCGCCCTTGGACCAGCGGTATCCGCTCGGGGTGCGGGAGGAGGCGTCGAGCCTCACGACGACGGCCACCGGGCGCCCCGCGCGGGTGAGTTGCGCCGCGAGCTGCGGGTCGCCGAGGTCGGCGGCGATCTGCCGGGCGGTGCGCGAGGTGCGGCCGACGGTCTGCACATGGCCGCGCAGCACCCCGTACCGGGCCTGGGGCGCGGACTCGACGGCGAGGTCCACCGCGGCGCCCACCGGCACGGAGGAGGCGCCGGTCGCCGGGACGTAGAGGGTCGCGACGAGCGGGTCGCCGGTGCGGGCGACGCGTTCGACGGCCGCCACGTCCGCGCCGACGGTGACGACGGTGCCGATCGAGGCCACCAGGGCGCTGACCCGGCCCGCCGCCACGGTGCGGACGACGGTGTCGCCGCGCGCCGTACGGACGTTGAGCAGAGGGGCGTCGGCGGGCAGGCGCTGCCCTTCCTCGGCGAGGACCCGGGTGACCTGTCCGGCGACCGGACTCTGCAGGACGTAACTGCCCTGCCCGTGGCCGATAATTCCCGGCACGCTCAATTTCGAGGACACGGAACCGTTTACCGCCCAGGAACTCGCGGCGGCGATCACGAGAATGGCGACGGCCAGCACGATACGGCCCTGCGGACGCGCGAAACGCACCGGGAGATCGAGCGCCTCCGGTGATTGGAGCTTGGCAAGGGCCTTTTGGCGAAACTGCACGGAACTCTTCCCTCAGCCGCATCCCTCGCCATTGGGACACAAGGCCGCAATGGCGTCCGCGGGTCCCGGAAGGGAGGCATCCGGGACCCGCGGATCCATCAGTGTCAGAGACCCGCGATCAGGCCGGTGGCCAGGCCGGTCACGGCGCCGGTGTTGACACCGGAGATGCCCTCGACCGTGCCGACGACACCGGACACGGTGCCGGCGACCGGGGCGATCGACTCGACGGTGCCGGTGGCGCCGGCCACGAGGCCGCCCACGAGGCCGCCGGAGACGTTGTCCAGGTCCGCGTCGGAGATCTCGCGGGTCTCAACCTGGGAGGTGAAGTCCATGGGGGGTTTCCCTTCGTGTGAACACATTTCATGTGGCGAATCATCAGGGGGGCAACCTCTTCGCCACGGCACGGGATACAAGCATGGGAGCAGGTGGCACGGCCAATTGACGGTCAGGGCGTTCGAATTGGGTTCGGATCCGCGGCTTCACCGGTGTGCCGTGTTTCCCACCTCGCGGTGGCAATTCCTTCACACCCGGGGATGGCGCCAGGGTCGCGGAACCGGGCACTCCGGATCAAACCGTGCGCGCCGGCGCGGGATGTCCCGTGCGGACGTGCGGTCGTATGTCGCCCACGTGTGCGGTGTGCAGATTTACCGGAGGTAATGTTCAGCCCTGCGCTTGGGTCGGGCCTACCGCCCTGTGAGCAGGGGTGATCCGCGGCGCGCGGGAACCGGGGGCCGGTGGCCGGACGGGCTCAGGCGGTGGCCGGACGGGCCTGGCCGGCGGTGTCGCCCTCGGCGCCCGACAGACCGAAGTCGCAGAGCCTGCCGATGAGTTCCAGGGCGGTGTCGGTCAGGTCCGCGGCCTCGCAGGCGTCGTCGCAGACGACGAGCTCCCGCCCGATCTCGGCGATCGTCGTCGTGAGCGCGATCAGCAGGGCGCGGTCGCCCGGCCGTTCGTGGGTGATGCCGAGCAGGGTCGCGTTGTGGCTGATCCAGGTCCTGAGGTTCTGCCGGCCCAGCAGGTCGAAGCCCGGCGGGGTGTCCCCGGTGTAGAAGAGCCTGGCCATCTCCCGCCGGGCCCGGGTGTGCTCCAGGTACGCGCGGGTGCCGGTGAGGAAGAGGGCGCGCGGGCGGCTCTCGCCGGTCTCCCGGAGCCGGGCCACCGCCCGGGCCGTGGTCTGCGCCTGCGCGGTGCGGAACTCCTCCCACAGGGCCAGGAAGAGGTCCACCTTGCCGTCGAAGTGGTGGTAGAGCCCGCCGACGCTGGCGTCCGCACGGCGGACCACCTCGGCGATGCCGGCCGCCGCGTACCCCGACTCCCCGAAGACCTCGCGGGCCGCCTTGAGGAGCGACTGCCGGGTGGTCGCCGCCCGGCCGGGCGTCCGGGCCGGGGCCGGCCCGGACGCCCCACCGGTCGTGGGAAGGTCCGCGGGATCGCCGATGAGCAGCTCGTCACCGCGTGTGTCGCCCATCCCGGGACCTTCCGTCCGTCACGGTCGCGTCGCGCCGTGAACCCACTGCCTGGAGGGGCAGCACACTACCCGTCGGCCTTCAGGACGCCGGGATGCCGTTGGCCGGGGCCTCCGGCGGCGCCGTGGTGTACGGCGTGATGGCGCCCTGCTCGTCGTCCGTCACCAGCGGCGTGCCCTGCAGGGCGACCTCGGTGCTGCCCTTCAGGATGCCGATCTGGACGCCGGTGTAGCCCGCGTGGGAGTCCCCGCTGAACCGGAACGGCACCAGTCCGGGCCCGGTGAAGCCGCCCTTCTCCACGGCCTTCACCAGCGACTCGCGCGTGGGGTTCTTCCCCGCGCCCTGGAGCGCCTGGACGAAGGTGTAGGCCATGGACATCCCGAACTCGACGTTGCCGTCGAAGGGCAGCTTCGGGATGTACTTGTCGTGGATCCCGCGGAAGAGCTTGATCCAGCTGTTGGACGCGTCGTTGGTGGGCGGCATGTAGGTGTCGGTGATGATGCCGTCCATGAGCGCCGCCGGGTCGGCCGTGCCGCCCGCCTGCTTGGCGAAGGACTGCAGCAGGCCCGCCAGGGTGGTCGGGTCGGAGCCGACGTTGGTCACCACCATCTGCGGGTTGTACTGGAGCTTGAGCGAGGTGAGCTTGAACAGCGCGGTGTACGTCGGGATGGTGAAGAGCACCACCACGTCCGCCTTGGACTGGGCGATGGCCGTGACCTGCGGCGCGATGTCGGTGCCGCCGGGCTGGTAGCTCTGCCGGCTGACCACCGACTCCTTGGGGATGTACTGGTCCAGGCCCTCGACGCCGTCCTTGCCGAAGTCGTCGCCCTGGTAGAAGTAGGCGACCTTCTTGCCCGCGAAGTTCTCCTTGATGTACTGGCCGAGGATCTTGCCCTCGACGAGGTAGTCCGGCTGCCAGCCGAAGGTCTGCGGGTGCTTGTCGGGCTGGTCCCAGCAGCGGCAGCCGGAGGACACGAACAGGTCCGGCACGCGGCGGCTGTTGAGGAAGTCGACCACCTTGGTGTGGGTCGGCGTGCCGAGGCCGCCCACCATCGCGAAGATCTTGTCCTCCAGGACGAGTTCCTTGGTGACCTTCACCGTCTGCGTCGGGTTGTACGCGTCGTCCTTGTACCGGAATTCGATCTTCCGGCCGTTGACCCCGCCGTTGGCGTTGACGTGGTCGAAGTACGCCTTGGCGCCCGCCGAGACGTTGCTGTACCCGGGTGCCGCGGGCCCGGTGAGCGGCTGGTGGCTGCCGATGACGATCTTGTCCTCGGTGACGCCCGGTGCGGCGGAACCGCTGCCGGAGCCGCCCGAACAGGCGGTGAGCACCAGGGCCAGCACGGCCAGCGCGGCGCCGCCGCGCAGACGCAGACCGTGTCGGTGACTTCTTCTCATGACCCCTCCTGGAACCGAATCTGATTCGGTGGGTTCTGAACGGATTTCACGTGGGGTGACGCTGGTCGAGGGAACGGGTTGAGGGAACGGGATGTGGACGGTCAGGTACCGGAGCCCCGGGTGCGGAGCCGCCGGACCAGACGGATGAGGGCCCCTTGGATCCCTTGCGGGAACAGGAGCATCGACAGGACGAGGGCGAGGCCGTACAGGGCCAGCGGCAGGTTCGCGTAGAAGCCCCGGGACAGGTGCAGGGCGTCCGCCACGTCCCCCGTCCAGTTGGGCAGCAGGACGAGGAGCACCGAGCCGTACACGGCGCCCGCCAGGCTGCCGAGGCCGCCGAGCACGGCCGCCGTCAGCAGGGACAGCGAGAGCGCCAGCGGGAACGCGCCGGGCGCGGCCAGCGAGCTGACCACCGCGAGGAGTCCGCCGCCCAGGCCCGCGCAGGCCGCGCTGACCACGAAGGCGAGCACCCGCAGCCGGGCCACGTGGATGCCGGCCAGCGCCGCGGAGACCTCGTCGTCCCGGATCGCCCGCCACGACCGGCCGACGCGGCTGCGCCCGAGGTCGGCGAGGAACACGAGCACGACCACCGCGCACAGCACGCAGACCCAGGCCTGCCAGCGCTCCAGCGGGAAGTACGGGCCCAGCGCCTCGGGCGGCGGGGGCGAGGCCACCACGAGCCCGTTCTCGCCGCCGAGCAGATCGGTCAGGTGCCGGTAGTTGGCGAGCGCCGGCAGCCCGACGGCCAGGGTGAGGGTCGCGCCCGCGAGGTACGGGCCCTGCAGCCGCGCCGCGGCGGCGCCCACGAGCGCGCCGAGGGCGGCCGTGACCACCGTGCCCGCCAGCAGCGAGACGACCAGCGACCAGCCCAGTTCGGTGAGGAACAGGCCGGTCCCGTAGGCGCCCGCCGCCATCAGCGCGCCGTGACCCAGCGAGATCTGGCCGTTGGTCCCGGTCAGGACGGTCAGCCCGGCGACCGCGCACACGTACGTGGCGACGGTGGCGACCTCCAGGTTCTGGAACGGCGACAGCAGCGCGCTGACGCCGCAGACCACCAGCAGCCCGAGCAGCGCGGGCACCAGGTGCCGTACCGCGGTGCGGTCCATCGGACCCCGCAGCCGGGCCGCCGGGCCGGCGGCCGCCGGGCCCCCGAGCGGGGACCCCAGGTCCTTCGTGGTGTCGGTCGTGTCGGTCATGTGCCCCTCACACCCGTCGCACGGAGGTGCGCGAGAACAGGCCGTTGGGCCTGATCATCAGCACCGTCATCAGCACCGCCAGCGCGCCCAGCAGCGCGACCTCGGACCCCAGGTACCCCGAGACGTAGGAGAGGGTGAGCCCGACCACGAGCCCGCCGACCACCGCACCGGGCGGGCTGTCCAGCCCCCCGACGACGGCGGCGGCGAAGCCGAACACCAGCACCGCGTCGAACTGGTTGGGCCCGACGAAGGTCGCCGGCGCCACGAGGACCCCGGCGAGCGCCCCGACCGCCCCCGCCAGCGCCCAGCCCAGCGTGAGCACCCGCCCGACCCGCACCCCGAACATCCGGGCCACCTCGGGGGAGAACGCCGCCGCCCGCATCCGCAGCCCCACCGGGGTGACCCGGAAGAGCAGCACGAGCAGCGCCATCACCACCAGCACGGCCCCGATGACGAACAGGTCCGAGGGCGACAGCAGCAACCGGGCGTCGCCCACCGTGAAGCCCTTGATGCCGAGCAGCGGCGGGAAGGAACGCGGCGAACCGCCCCACACCATCCCGGCGACCGCCTGCAGGAACAGCAGCAGACCGAGGGTGACGATCACCGCGTTCATCGGCGGCCCGTTCTCGATCGGGCGGACCAGCACCCGCTCCACGACCGCCCCCAGGACGAACCCCGAGACGAGGGCGGCCAGCAGCCCGAGCCAGTACGAACCCGTCGCGTTGATCACGCCGAGGGCGACGAAGGTCGTGATCATCAGCATGCCGCCCTGGGCGAAGTTGACGATCCGGGTCGCCCGCCAGATGAGCACCAGGGCCAGCGCGACCGCGGCGTAGACGATGCCGCTGCTCACCCCGCCCAGTGTCAGATTGATGAAGTACATTCAGAACCCCAGATAGGCGTGGCGGAGGTCGTCCGCGGTGGCGAGGCTCGCGGCCGCGTCGGACGCGACCACCCGCCCCAGGTTCAGCACGACGCCGTGGTCCGCGACGGACAGGGCGCTGCGCGCGTTCTGCTCCACCAGGAGCACGGTGAGCCCCTGCCGCTCCCGCAACTCCCGCAGGACCGCGAGGATCTGCGCGGTGACCCGGGGAGCGAGCCCCAGCGACGGCTCGTCGAGCAGCAGCAGCCGCGGCCGGGTCATCAGCGCCCTGCCGATGGCCAGCATCTGCCGTTCGCCGCCGGAGAGCGTCTCCGCGAGCCGTGCGCGCCGCTCGGCCAGCGCGGGGAAGAGGGCGTAGACCTCCTCCAGACCGGTGGACTGCAGCGCCCTGCGCTCGCGCCGGTTCCGCCACAGGACGCCCAGCCGGAGGTTGTCCTGGACGGTCAGCTCGGTGATGACCCCGCGGCCCTCCGGCACATGGGCCAGGCCCAGCCGTACGACCTCCTCCACGGGCAGCCGGGTGATGTCGGCGCCGTCGAGCAGGACGCTGCCGGAGCGGGGCCGGACGAGCCCGTTGACGGTGCGCAGGAGCGTGGTCTTGCCGGCGCCGTTGGCGCCCAGCACGGCGGTGATGCTCCCCTGGTCCACGGTGAGGGACACCCCGTCCAGGGCCCGGACCATGCCGTAGGAGACGGCGAGTTCACGGACCTCAAGCACGGGAGGACTCCTCTCGCGCCCCGGGCGCCGCCGGTGCCGCGGTGTCGGCCGGCGCCGGTGTCCCCTCGGTGACCTCGTCGCCGAGGTACGCCTCGGTCACCAGCGGGTCGTCGCGCACCTCGTCCGGGGTGCCGTAGGCGATGACCTTGCCGAAGTCGAGGACGAGGACCCGGTCGCAGACCCGCATGACCAGGTCCATGTGGTGCTCGACGAGGATCACCGCCATCCGTTCGCGCAGCCCGGAGATGACCTCGCCCAGTTCGCGCATGCCGTCCTCGGACAGCCCCGAGGCCGGCTCGTCGAGCAGCAGCAGCCGCGGCTCGCCGACCAGCGCCCGGGCCAGCGCGACCTGCTTCTGCACCCCGTAGGGGAGCTCGCCGGGGAGCCGGCCGGCGGCGTCCTCCGCGCCGAGCTCGCGCAGGACGGCCAGCGAACGGTGGCGCAGCAGCCGCTCGTCGCGGTCCGAACGGGGCAGGCCCAGCAGCGCGGAGGCGAAGCCCGCCCGCGCGTGCCGGGTCGCCCCGACCATGACGTTCTCCAGCACGGTGAGCCGGGGGAACAGCCCCAGGCCCTGCAGGGTCCTGGCGATGCCGAGCCGGGCCAGCTGGTGCGGGCGGGGCCAGGACAGTGCCCGGTCCTGCCAGTGCAGCGTCCCGGCGGCCGGGCGCACGAAGCCGCACACGGCGTTGAACAGGGTCGTCTTTCCGGCCCCGTTGGGGCCGATGACACCGAGCACTTCGCCCGGCCGGACCGACAGGGACACCGCATCGAGTGCGGACAGGCCTCCGAAGGAGACCTCGAGTCCGTCGATGCGCAGGAGGCTTTCCACCAGTCACCCTTCCTTGGGAGTTCGGCGGGGGCGGTACGGGACGAGAGGGGCGAGGGGTCGGGGATCGGGGGTCGGATTGCGCGGACGGTCCGGTCGCCCGGTCGCCCGCCGGCTCGGCGCGGGGTCGTGCGGGACGGTGCGCCGGGCCTCTCGCGCGCGGTGGCCTGCCGTTCGGGAGGACTCCTCCCAGCCCGACCGAATCAGAATCGGATTCGGTTCCGACTGAGGGTGACCCCTGCCCGAAGCGCTGACAAGCCCCCGGTGGCGAGGAGTTCGGCTAGCCGGCGCCCGCGAGCAGGCGTGCCTCGCCCGCCTCGTAGCGCCGCCCGCTCTCGGCGGCCGTCCCGTCCCGGCGCCGCCGGTCGTAGCGGCTGCCGAGCCGGCCGGCGAGGAAACCGAAGGGGACGGACAGCAACCCGGCGGTCTGCGGCGGGAACCAGTGGAAGTCGCGGTCCGGGAAGAGCGCCGTGGGGCCGCCGGGCACCGGCGTCGAGAACACCGTCAGCAGCAGGACGCACCCCGTGCCGCCGTACAGCGCGGCGAGCAGGCCGGTGCGGCCGAGGCCCCGCCAGAACAACGAGTAGGTGAGGGCCGGCGCCACCGCCGATGCCCCGATCGCCGGCGCGGTCGTCGTGATGACGGCGACGTTCTGGTCCTGGACCAGCGCGGCCAGGGCCACCGCCGTCGCACCGACGCCCACGGCCGCCCACCGGGCCACCGCCGGCTCGGTGCGCGCCGCGGCCAGCCCGTCGCGCATCGCGTGCCCGAACAGGTCGTGCGCCAGTGACGACGCGGCGGCGAGGGTCAGCCCCGACACCGACGACAGCAGCGTCTCGCCGGTCGACGGCGCCGCCGCCGGTGGCGGTGGTTGCCAGTGGTGCCAGGTGTCGCCGTAGTACGTCATCGCGCGGTCTCCAAGCGGCTTGCGGGGCCAGGGTGTTCGGGCGCGGTGGAGGGACGGGCAAGGTTCGGCCGGTACGCCCCGGGCGTCGGTGCCCCGGGGTGGCCGCACGATACCGACTGGTCGGCATGTCGGGAAGAGGTGCTGCAGGTCACGGTTGAGGCACCGCCCCGCGGGGGCCCTCCCCGGCCCCGGTCCGGCACCCGGCCGGCCGGCGATTGCCCCTTGTCCGAGGTGGTTTCGTGGGGGCGCGTGACGGGCCCGGGGCCGGGCGGAACGGCCCGGGAACACCTCGCGGCGTGGCCGGCCTTGTACGCGGGTGGGCGATGGCCGACTGCCGGATGCCGCAGCCGGATCGGGGTCGCACGGTCACCTCTGCTCGGGGCCGCCTCCGCGCGCCCGGGCAACCGGCTTGCCGGGACCCGGGGCGGTCCGGCCAAGCGCACGCCGGGCCCGGTGCCGGGCCCTACGGCATGCAACGGCGGCCGCTCGCACAGGTGCTGAACGCCGTCCCACCCGGGGCCGGGCCGAACCGCCGCTCGCGCGCCGAAGCCCCGGTGGCGTCCGGGCCGGCGACGGCCTCAGCCGGCGGGGTCGGTGTGCGGGGGGTGCACGGGGACCTCGCACCACACCTGCTTGCCGCCGCTGAGCGGCATCGTGCCCCAGGCGGCGGACATGGCCTCGACGAGGAGGATGCCGCGGCCGCCGGTGTCGTGCCAGTTGATGATCGCCGGTTTGACCGGCGTCCGCGGCGAGGCGTCGCCGACGGCGATCCGCAGCCGGTCGCCGGTGAGGGTGAGGTCCAGCCGTACCTGGCCCTCGGTGTGCACCAGGGCGTTGGTGACCAGCTCCGAGACGACCAGCAGCACCGTGTCGGCCGCCTCGCCGAGCCCCCACGCGCGCAGGGTGCGGGCGGTGAAGCGGCGGGCGTGCGAGGCGGCGTCGGGGAGCCGCCACACAGTCCAGCTCTCGCGCACAGGCTTGACGGCCATGCCGTCGTAGCGCATGAGCAGCAGCGCCACGTCGTCGCTGCGGGTGGCGGCGCTGAGCAGGGCGTCGGCCATGCGGCCCAGGTGGGAGGGGTCGGCCTCGGACAGCTCGCGCGACATCCGCTGCATGCCCTCGTCCAGGGGGAGTTCGGCGGACTCCACGAGGCCGTCCGTGGTGAGCGCGAGGACGGTGCCGATCTGCAGCCGCAGCGGGATCAGCGGGAAGTCCGCGTCGTCGACGACGCCCAGCGGGGGCCCGCCGTCTCCCTCCACGGTCCGCGTGCCGCCGTCGGGCAGCCGCAGCACCGGGGGCAGGTGACCGGCGCGCACGCACCAGGCGCTGCCCTCCTCCATGTCGATGCTGACGTAGCAGCAGGTCGCGAAGAGGTCGGTCTCCATGCCCACGAGCAGGCGGTTGGCGTGCGAGACGACGACGTCGGGGGAGTGGCCCTCCACGGCGTACGCGCGGATCGCGGTGCGCATCTGGCCCATGAGCGTGGCCGCCCCGGCGTTGTGGCCCTGGACGTCGCCGATGACCAGGGCGACGTGGTGGTCGTGCAGGGGTATGACGTCGTACCAGTCGCCGCCCACCTCGAGCCCGCCGGTCGTCGGCAGGTACCGGGCGACCGCGACGCCGCCCGGCAGCACCGGGAGCCGGCGCGGCAGCAGGGTGCGCTGGAGGGTGCCCACCAGTTCGTGCTCGGCGTCGAAGGCCCGTACGCGCACCAGCGCCTGGCCGACCAGGCCGGCCGCGGCGGTCAGCACGGCCCGTTCGTCCGCGCCGAACTCGTGGGGCTCGTCCCAGCCGATGATGCAGCATCCGACGACCCGGCCGGCCGCGGGCAGCGGCAGCACCGCGAGGCCGCCGGGGCCGACCCCGGCCAGCGTGGACTCCAGCGGTGCCCCGGCCGGCCAGAAGCCGACCCGGCCCTCGCGGAGCGCGGTCGCCAGCGTGGGCATGGACCGGGTCGGCGCGTCAGGCCATTCCGAACGCCATTCGGTGCGCCACACCTCCGGCCACGCCGAGGGGTCCGCCGGGTCGAGGACGGTGACCACCAGCCGGTCGTTCTCCAGTTCGGCGAGCGCGATCCGATCGGCGTTCAGCGGGCGGCGCAGCGAGGCCACCACCACCGTGCTGACGTCGCGCACGGTCGAGGCGTTGGCCAGGTCGGCGGCGAGCTGCTGCACCCGGCCCACGTCGTTGACCCCGGCCCGCATCCGCGAGGCGTCGCCCACCGTGCCCAGCAGCCGTACGGGACGGCCGTCCGGGGCGAACAGCACCCGCCCGCGCAGCCGCAGCCAGCGCAGTTCCCCGGAGGGCCGGCGGATGCGGAACTCCAGCTCGCGGTCGCCGGTGGCCATGTGCCCGGCCTCCACCACCGACATCAGCGCGGGCAGGTCCTCGGGGACGGTCAGCGCGAGCAGGGTCTCCACCCGGCCGTCGAAGGCGGCGGGTTCCAGGCCGAACAGGGTGAGCACGTCGTCGCCGACGTTGATCCAGCCGGTGTCCATGTCGAGGGTGAACCCGGTGGCCCGGGACTCCGCCCCGGCCACCGGATCGGTGTCGGCGCACGCGTCGCCGGGCGTGGGGCCGGGATGGCCGATCGCGGTGGCGAACAGTTCGAGGCTCTGCCGGTCGTCGGCGTCGAAGCCGCCGGGCTGGTCGGTGACCGCCACGAGACAGCCGACGCACACGTGGTCCGCCCGCAGCGGCAGGGCGGTGAGCGAGGCCTCCGGCGTCTCCGCCGCCCCGTTCCCCACCAGCCGGGCGACCTCCGCGGGCCCCGCGGTCACCACGCGGTCCTGGCGCACGGCGACGGCCATGGGGGAACCGCCGTCCGTCGCGTAGCTCTGGCGCAGCCCGTGCAGGACGCGCGGCACCCCGGCCGAGGCGACCAGGCACAACTGCCCGCCGGTCTCCGAGGGCGCGTACACCGCGACGTGGGTCGCACCGGTGAAGACCAGAGCCTGTTCGATGACGGACCGCAGGCGGGTGGACTGGCCAAGGTCGGATCGGAGCGTTTTCAGCGCGAGCTCGGCGGACAGCGCCCGAACTCTGCGTCCTTTCGCGCCGTCGCTGACCACGTCGTCATTACACCGCCTCCGGAGCCCCGGCGCAGCCCGTGTGCAGGGAAACGTCACGGATCGTGACAAGAACGCCGGCCGGGGGCCTTCGTCCCCACGGCCCCGACCAGCCCTTCGGCAGGTCGACCACGGTCCCGGCGTCGACGGCGGTGCCGGTCGCCAGGTGCTCACGGTGCGACGGGCGCGCGGGCGCCGCGACACGGCCTAGCGCTGGGGGAAGGTGTACGTGTAACCGGCCGCGTCGAGCCGGTCGAGCAGGGTCTCCAGCGCCTGCACGGTCTGGCTCCGGTCGCCGCCGCCGTCGTGCATCAGCACGATGGCGCCGGGCTTCAGCTCGCGGTTCACGGTCGCGAGGATGGCGTCCGCGCCGGGGCGGCGCCAGTCGTCGGAGTCGACCGTCCAGCCGAGCGGGCGCAGCCCGTGGTCGGCGGCGATGGCGCGGATCGCGGGGGAGAAGTCGCCGCCCGGGGCGCGGTAGTACCACAGCGGCGCGTCGCCGGAGCCGGCGGCGCGGGATATCTCGTTCCGGGCGTCGAGTATCTCGTGGCGGTTGTACTCCTCCGACTTGCCGCTCTGCGCCTCGTCGTGGTGGACGGAGTGGTCGCACAGCCGGTGGCCCGCGGCGGCGATCCGCCGGACCAGGTCGGGGTGGGCCCGGGCGTTGGGGCCTATCTCGCAGAAGGTGGCTTTGGCGTGGTGCCGGGCGAGCACCGCGAGGACCTTGGGGGTCCACTCCGGGTCCGGGCCGTCGTCGAAGGTGAGCGCCACCGACCTGCCCGGCGCCTCCACGCCGTGCTGGATCGAGCGCGCGGTCACGGCCGTGCCGCGGTCGGGCGCCTGGACGGCGGTGCCGTGGGCCGCGGTGCCGCGGGGCGCGTCCGTGCTGTGCCCGGGAGCCTGCGGCCGGCCGGTTCCCGGGGCGGTGGGGCCGTGGTGCGCGCTGCCGTGGTGCCCGGTGCCCGCCGCCGGGGTGCGGGACGGGGTGCCGTGTCCCGTGGAGGGCGTCGCGGCGGGAGCCGACGAGGGCGCGGACGGCGCGGACGGCGCGGACGGCGCGGACGGCGCGGACGGCGCGGACGGCGTGGACGGCGTGGCGGGCGCGGTCGCACGGGCGGAGGGCGCCGAGGCGGCGGCACCGGCGCTGCGCATCATGTGCTCGGTGCCACAGGCGGCGAGCGTGGCCCCGGCGAGCGTCACCGCCGCGACCGCTCCGAGGGCTCGGGTCGCTCGGGTCGTCAGTGCCACGGTGGTACCTCCTGGGGCCGGCTGCCGCACGCCGGGCGTGCGGATCAGCCCCCCACCGTAGGGGGCGCGCGGCGCCGTGCCCTCGGTCTTTCGGTCATCTTCGGGTCCTTCGCCGACGGGACTTTCGTCCTCTTGGCATGTTCCCGACAGCCTGTCACGCTAGGGATTAGGAAAGTTTCCTAACGGAAGGACGCCATCGTGCGCAAGCGCCTCGCACTCGCCACCGCCGGTGCCGCAGCCACCCTGCTGACCGCCCTCCTCACCCCGGCCGCCGGCGCCGCCGGCACCACCGGAACGTCCCCCCGCAGCCCGCAGGAGGGCTCCGTCACCGCCGCCCAGTTACTCGCCAAGGTGGGCGGCTGCAGCCAGATCTCCAACGGCAGGTACCGCACCGACGAGGAGACCACCGCCACCGTCCCGGTCTGCGGTGCCAACGGCGCCGTGTTCTGGAAGGCCGACATGGACATCGACTGCGACGGCCAGGTCACCGCCCACTGCAACTGGGACACCGACCCCTGGTTCCAGGACGACACGGCCTTCCACCAGTCGGACGGCCGCCCGCTCAACTCCGAGACGCTCCCCTACGTCGTCGTCCCCAGCCCCAGCGGCACCTGGGACTACCGCGGCGCCGGCATCAAGGGCGGCGGCGTCGTCGCCGTCGTGTACGGCGGCCGGGTCGAGTACGCCGTCGTCGGCGACACCGGACCCACCGCGATCATCGGCGAGGCCTCCTACGCCACCGCGCAGGCCCTCGGCATCGACCCCGACCCCGAGACCGGCGGGGCGGAGTCCGGCGTGACGTACATCCTCTTCAAGAACTCCTCCGTCTCGCCGATCGAGAGCCACGCAAACGCGGTCTCCGTCGGTGACGCCCTCGCCCGCCAGTTCCTGGCGAACAACTGACCCGCCGTCGACCCGGACGTACGCCGGGCGGCCGATGCGACGCGGCGCACGCCCCCTCCGTGTTGCGCGGCCGCCCCCGGCACGTGATCGTGGGCCACGGGACACTCCGGCCCGCTCGAGCTTCCGCACCGTGGTCCACCCAGGGGGTCGCCGCATGAGCACACACTTTGACGTCGTCGTCCTGGGCGCGGGTCCCGGCGGGTACGTCGCCGCGATCAGGGCCGCCCAGCTGGGCCTGCGCACGGCGATCGTCGAGGAGCGCTACTGGGGCGGGGTCTGCCTCAACGTCGGGTGCATCCCCTCCAAGGCCCTGCTGCGCAACGCGGAACTGGCCCACATCTTCACCAAGGAGGCCAAGACCTTCGGCATCCGGGTGAACGGCGAGGTCAGCTTCGACTACCGCGAGGCCTTCGCGCGCAGCCGCAAGGTCGCCGACGGCCGCGTCAGGGGTGTCCACTTCCTGATGAAGAAGAACGACATCACGAAGTTCGAGGGCCACGGCACCTTCACCGGCGACCACACCCTCCACGTCGCGCTGGGCACCGGCGGCAGCGAGACCGTCACCTTCGACCACTGCATCATCGCCACCGGCGCCACCACCAGGCTGCTCCCCGGCACCTCGCTCAGCGAGCGGGTCGTGACGTACGAGGAGCAGATCATGACGGACACGCTCCCGGGGAGCATGCTCATCGCGGGCGCCGGCGCGATCGGCGTGGAGTTCGCGTACGTCCTGCACAACTACGGGGTGAAGGTGACCCTCGTGGAGTTCCTCGACCGGATCGTGCCGCTGGAGGACGAGGAGGTCTCGGCCGAACTCTCCCGCCAGTACCGCAAGCTGGGCATCGACGTGCTCACCTCGACCCGGGTGGAGGCGATCAACGACTCCGGCGACTCGGTGAAGGTCATGGTGACCACCGGCGGCCAGCGGCAGACGCTCCAGGCGGACAAGGTGCTCCAGGCGATCGGCTTCCAGCCGCGGATCTCCGGCTACGGCCTGGAGCAGACCGGGGTCCGGCTCACCGAGCGCGGCGCCGTCGACATCGACGAGTTCTGCCGGACCAGCGTCCCGCACATCTACGCCATCGGCGACGTCACCGCGAAACTGATGCTCGCGCACGCCGCCGAGGCCATGGGCGTGGTCGCCGCCGAGACCATCGCCGAGGCCGAGACCATGTCGCTCGACTACGTGATGATCCCGCGCGTCACCTTCTGCCAGCCGCAGATCGCCAGCTTCGGGTGGACGGAGGCGCAGGCCCGCGAGCGCGGCTTCGACGTGCGCGTGGCCAAGTTCCCCTTCACCGCCAACGGCAAGGCGCACGGCCTCGGCGACGCGAGCGGCTTCGTCAAGCTCATCAGCGACGCGAAGTACGGCGAGATCCTGGGCGGCCACCTGATCGGCCCCGAGGTCACCGAACTGCTGCCGGAGCTGACACTCGCCCAGAAGTGGGACCTCACGGCGGCCGAACTGGCCCGCAACGTCCACGGCCACCCGACGCTCAGCGAGGCCGTCCAGGAGGCGGTGCACGGCCTCGCCGGCCACATGATCAACTTCTGAGCCCGCCCGGTGGTTCGGCGGGACAGCCGAACCACCCACCCGCACCCGTCAGCGGCGCCGCCGCCGCAGGAGGACGACGACCGCCGCACCGGCCGCCGCGGCCACCAGCCCCGCGGCCGCGGCGCGTTTGGCGAGCGGGGCGCCGGCGACCCTGAGCAGGTCGAGCGGCTCGTCCTCGTGGCCCGCCGGTACGAGGGGCGCGTCCTCGGCGGCGTCCTTCACGGCGTCCTCCTCCCCGGCGGGAGCCTGCGGCGCGGCGAGCCGTCCGGCGAGGCAGTCGGCGAACCGGCCGATGATGCGGTCGCCGACCTCCGCCATCACGCCGCGGCCGAACTGCGCGGGCCGGCCGGTCACGGCGAGGTCGGTCGTCACCGAGACGACCGTCGCGCCGTCCTTCTCCGTCAGCGTGCCGGTCACCGTCGCGCGCGCCGTGCCCTGGCCGCGGACCTCCTTGCCGCGGGCGGCCAGCACGACGCGGTGCGCGGTACCGTCCCGCTCCTCGAAGACCGCCGTGCCGCGATACGTCACCGTCACCGGGCCGACCTTGACCTTCACCGTGCCCCTGACGGTCTCGCCGTCGTACTCCTCCACCGTCGCGCCCGGCATGCACGGCGCGACGCGCTCGATGTCCAGCAGCGCCCGCCAGGCGTCCGCCACCGGGACGGGGACCCCGAACTCGTGGTGCAGTTCCATCAATCCTCCTAGAAAGCGACCTCCGGCTCTAGCCGGTAGGGGAATTGCGTCTCAAGCCCCATTGACCTCAGCCATGTGCATGGATCTCCACCGTTCGCCTTGGGCACGGCATCTTGGGTCTATTAGACTTGTGCCACGTGGATAATCCGTGCATGGCCGTGAGCAGGACGGTCCTCCGGTGGGGTTCTCGACGGGCTGGTCGCGGCACGCTTGGACGAACTGACGCAGCAGAAGGAACGGGGGTGGGAAAAGCGTGTCACTCGAAGTCATGCCTGACCACGTCCACCTGTTCGTCAGGCACGACCCAAAGTCTTCGGCGTCATACGTCGCAAGCCAGTTCAAGGGCTTCACCTCCCGCGTCCTAAGTGCGGAGTTCCCGCACCTGAAGTCGCAGCTGCCGACGCTGTGGTTGTTGTCGCACTTCGCGGCGTCGGGCGGTGCTGTCTCGGCGGACATTATGCGAGGGGGATAGTTCATGATCTGCTCGTACAAATTCCTCCTGCGGCCCACGGCACGCCAGGAGGTCGCGCTGCGGGAGATGCTGGCCGACCACTGCTCGCTGTACAACGGCGCTCTCCAAGAACGTCGGGACGCGTACCGGCACGGCTCCAAGACGAGTATCCGTTACGGCGGCCAGTCCGCTCAGCTCAAGGAGATCCGGGCGTACGACCCGGAGCGTCAGGGTCGCTGGTCGTTCTCCTCCCAGCAGGCCACCCTGCGCCGGCTGGACAAGGCGTTCCAAGCGTTCTTCCGTCGGGTCAAGGCCGGACAGACGCCCGGGTACCCGCGCTTCAAGGGTGTCGGGCATTTCGACATTGTCACCTTCCCGAAGGACGGCGACGGCTGCCGCTGGAATTCCACCCCGCACGACCAGCACGTCCGCGTCCGTCTCCAGGGCGTCGGTCATGTACGGGTGCACCAGCACCGGTTTGTGCGGGGCCGTATCAAAACGATCTCGGTCAAGCGCGAGGGGAACCGCTGGTACGTCATCCTCGTGTGCGACAACGTGCCCGCTGAGGAACTCGCACCCACGGGCACGGTCGTCGGAATTGACATGGGCATCATGCACTTCCTCACCACATCCGACGGCGGGCACGAGCCGAACCCGCGTTTCCTCGGTGTGGTGGCCGAGGAACTGGCGGAGGCGCAGCGGCACCTGGCGACGTTCCCGAAGCACTCCCGGCAGCGCACCAAGAGACACCGGGCCGCCGCCCGCAGGGTCGCCAAGGTGTACGCAAAGGTGCGGCGAAAGCGGCTCGATTTCCACCACAAGACCGCCCGCGCGCTGATCAGCGACAACGACGTGATCGCGCACGAGCTGCTGAAGACGACGGGCATGACCAAGAGCCCGGCGCCCAAGCCGGACCCCGAGAACGATGGCGCGTTCCTGGCGAACGGAGCGGCCGCCAAGTCCGGGCTGAACAAGAGCATTCTCGACGCGGGTTGGGGGCAGTTCCTCGTAATCCTGGCGAACAAGGCTGAGAGTGCCGGTCGCCTCGTGATTCCGGTGGATCCCCGCAACACCTCCCGCAGGTGCCCGCCCAGCCTCGGCGGCTGCGGACACATCGCGAAGGAGAACCGCGTCACTCAAGCGAAATTCCAGTGTACGGCGTGCGGCCTCACCGCCCATGCGGACCACGTCGGCGCCTCGAACATCCTCGACAGGGCCGGGCTGGCCCTCTGCGACGTGGCTTAGCCACCGACACAGGAAGCCCGCGCGTTCACGCGTGGGCGGAGTCACGCTCTCCTCCTCGTCACCGCGCCGCCGCCGGACACCGGCCTGAGCACCGGAGGGTGGATCGCGCCGGCCGTGCCCGAGAGCGGGGTGCCGCTGCCGCCCCAGCGCAGCGCGATGATCTCGGCGGCGATCGACACCGCGACCTCCTCGGGGGTGCGCGCGCCCAGGTCCAGCCCGATCGGCGAGCGCAGCCGGGCCAGTTCGGCCGGATCCATCTCCGTGTCGCGCAGCCTCTTGAGCCGGTCGTCGTGCGTCCGCCGGCTGCCCATGACGCCGATGTACGCGGCGGGGCGGCGCAGCGCGACCTCCAGCAGCGGCACGTCGAACTTGGGGTCGTGGGTGAGGACGCACACCACCGTGCGGTCGTCGGTCTCCGTGCCGCCCAGGTAGCGGTGCGGCCAGTCGACGACGACCTCCACACCCTCGGGGAAGCGCTTCGGGGTCGCGAAGACCGGACGCGCGTCGCAGACGGTCACCCGGTAGCCCAGGAACAGCCCGATGCGCGCCACCGCCGCCGCGAAGTCGATCGCGCCGAACACCAGCATCCGCGGCGGCGGGGCGAAGGACTGCAGGAAGACCGTCACGTCGTCCTCGCGCCGCTCGCCGTGCGGGCCGTAGTGGCGCTGCCCGGTCGCGCCCTGGGCCAGTTCGCCGCGGGCGTCGTCGGTGACCGCCGCGTCCAGGCCCGTCGAGCCGAGGGTGCCGGCGACCCGGTCCGGCCACACCGTGAGCGTGGCGCCGCGCGGCGCGGGACCGTCGAGCACCGTCGCGGTGACCACCGGGCGGTGCGCGGCGACGGAGGCCGCCACCTCGCCGAAGCCCGCGTCCGTGGCCGGGGAGACCGGACGGACCAGCAGGGTGATCTCACCGCCGCAGGTCAGCCCCACCTCGAAGGCGTCGGCGTCGCTGTAGCCGAACGTGTGCAGCCGGGCCTCGCCCGACGCGACGACCTCCTTGGCCAGTTCGAAGACCGCGCCCTCCACGCAGCCCCCGGAGACGCTGCCGACGACCTCGTCACCGGGCCCCACCGCCATGGCCGCGCCCGGCCCGCGCGGCGCGCTGCGGCTCACCGCCACCACCGTGGCCAGCCCGAAGGGGGTTCCCGAGGCGTACCAGTCGTCCAGCGCAGGGAGGATCTCACGCACCGTCGGCTCCTCTCACCACGGCGGCCAGACGTTCCAGCGCGCCCAGACTGTGCCCCTCCACGAAGGCGTCGACGCTCGGCAGCGCCGCCGCCATCCCCGCCGCCAGCGGGGCGTACCCCGGTCTGGCCTTGCGCGGGTTGGCCCACACCACGCGGTGCGCCAGCCGTGCCAGCCGCCGCATCTGCGCGGCCAGCAGGGCGGGGTCGCCGCGCTCCCAGCCGTCCGACAGCAGCACGACCACCGCGCCGCGCGCCGTCCCCCGCGCGCCCCAGCGGTCGAGGAACGCCCGCAGCGTCTCCCCGAGCCGGGTGCCGCCGCTCCAGTCGGGCACCGCCGCCCCGACCGCGGCCAGCGCCGCGTCGGGGTCGCGGCGCGCCATCTCGCGGGTGACGCGGGTCAGCCGGGTGCCGAGGGTGAAGACCTCGATGGGCGTGCGGCCGCGTGAACCGTGCGCGGCGGCGTGCGCGAACCGCAGCAGCGCGTCCGCGTACGGGGCCATCGACCCGCTGACGTCCAGCAGCAGCACCACCCGGCGCGGCTTGCGGGCCGGGGCCCGCCGCAGCAGGACGGCCGGCTCCCCGCCCCGGCGCAGCAACTCCCGTACGGTACGGCGCGGATCCACGCCACCGCGGCGTGCCGGTCGGCGCCGGGAGCTGCGGCGCGGCTCACCGTCGAGAGCGAAGACCGCGAGAAGCCGGTTCAGTTGGGCCCGTTCGGCCGCGGTCAGTACGGCGACGTCACGGTGCCGCAGCACCTCCGTCGCACTGGCGAGCGCGGTCGCGGTGGGTCCTTCACCGCCTTCCTCGGTGGTCCGCTCCCCGGGCTCGGCCCGCGGCACCGCGGGCGGGCGCACCGGGCGGACCGCCGGCCGCACCCGGCGCGGCGGCCGTTCGCCGTCGAAGAAGGCCGCGAAGACCCGGTCGTAGCGCTCCAGGTCGTCCGGTCCGCCGCAGAGGGTGAGCCGCCCCGCCCAGTAGACGTCGCGGCGCCGCCCCGGGTCGAGCCGGCCGAGCGCGGCCAGGAACGCGGCCACCCGGTCGGGGCCCGCCGGCACCCCGGCGGCCCGCAGGGCGCGGGCGAAGCCCACCACTCCCGCCGTGCCGTCCGCCGTGACCGTGCGCACCGTGCTCACCGCGACCCGCCCGTCCGCGCGGCGAGGATCTCCGACAGGTCGAGCGAGCGCGCCCGCTCCGCGTCCTCGCGGTACTTCAGCACCGAGCCGAGGGTGGTCATCGCCAGGTCCGCGTCGAGTTCCGTCGCGCCCAGCGCGGCCAGCGCCTCGGCCCAGTCGATGGTCTCCGCCACCCCGGGCGGCCGCACCAGGTCCTGCTCCCGCAGGCGCTGCACCACGGCCGTGACCTGGGCCGCGAGCCGCGCCGCCACGTGCGGCTGCCGGCGCCGTACGATCGCCAGCTCCCGCTCGAAGCCGGGGTGCTCGAACCAGTGGTAGAGGCAGCGCCGCTTGAGGGCGTCGTGCACCTCGCGGGTCCGGTTGGACGTCAGCACCACCACGGGCGGCGACTGCGCCCGCAGGGTGCCCAGTTCGGGGACGGTGACGGAGTACTCCGACAGCAGTTCCAGCAGGAAGGCCTCGAACTCGTCGTCCGCCCGGTCGATCTCGTCGACCAGCAGCACCGAGGGGCTGGTCTCCAGGGCCCGCAGCAGCGGCCGGGCCAGCAGGAACCGCCGGCTGTAGAGCTCGCCCTCCAGCGTCCCGGGATCGCTCACGCCGGCCGCCTCGGCGGCCCGCAGGTGCAGCAACTGCCGCGGGAAGTCCCAGTCGTACAGCGCCTGCGACGCGTCGATGCCCTCGTAGCACTGCAGCCGGATCAGCGGCGCGCCGAGCGCCTCGGCGAGCGCGTGCGCCAGCGCGGTCTTGCCGACGCCCGCGTCGCCCTCGCAGAAGATCGGGCGGTGCAGCGTGAGCGCCAGGTAGCAGGCGACGGCGAGGCCGTCGTCGACCAGGTAGCCGGTCTCCTCCAGCCGGGCCCGCATCTGTTCGGGACCGGCGATCCCCGGCGCCGCCCCGGCCGCGGGCGCGGCAGCGGGAAGCCCGGAGGGGGTGGGGAGGGGGGCGGAACGCGGGGCGCCGGGGCCGTGGGGTCCCACCGCCCCGGCGCGTGCCGTCGTCACGGGAAGCGGCCCGCAGGAGGGGCCCGCCGGGGTGGTCCACCCCGGCGGATTCCCGTGCGCCGGCCAGGTCATGCGCTGCGTCCGCTCCTCATGTCAGGTCCGCCGCGGCGAGGACGGCCCTGCGGGTCAGCACCCTCGCCAGGTGCCCCCGGTACTCGGCGGACGCCGACAGGTCGGATGCCGGCCGGGTGCCCTCCGCCGCGCTGTCGGCGGCCGAGGCCACCGCCTGCGGTGCGGCGTCGGCGCCCGCGAGGGCCGCCTCGCAGGCGGTGGCGCGCACCGGGGTGGGCCCCATGTTGGACAGACCGACACGGGACTCGACGATGCGGCCGTCGTCCCGCCGCACCAGCGCGGCCACCCCCACCACGGCCCATGCCTGGGCGCTGAGCTGGAACTTCTCGTAGTGGAAGCCCCAGGCGTCCGTCTTGGGCACCCGCACCTCCACCAGCAGTTCGTCGGGCCGCAGCGCCGTCTGCAGGTAGTCGGTGAAGAACTCCCGCGCCGGGACGCTCCGCCGCCCGTCCGGGCCCTGGACGACCAGTTCGGCGTCCAGCGCGAGGACGGCCGCGGGCACGTCCCCGGCCGGGTCGGCATGGGCGAGGGCGCCGCCGATCGTGCCGCGGTGACGCACCGCCGGATCGGCCACCGTGGCCGTGGCGGCGGCCAGCAGCCCGGCGTGCCGCCGCACCAGCGGGTCGTGCACGACGTCGTGGTGCGAGGTCAGGGCGCCGATGACGAGGGTGTCCCCGTCGGTCCGCACCCCACGCAGGCCGGGGATCCGGCCGACGTCCACGAGGAGTTCGGGGAAGGCGAGCCGCATCCGCAGGATCGGCAGCAGGCTCTGGCCGCCGGCCAGCACCTTGGCGTCGTCCCCGGCGAGGGCGAGCTGCCCCACCGCCTCCTCCACGGTGCGGGGCCTGACGTACTCGAACGACGCGGGAATCATGAGCTGCCCTCCTCCGGACGGGCGGACCGCGGCGCGTCCCGCAGGGCCCGCCAGATCCGCTCCGGCGTGCACGGCATCGGCACGTCCGTGACGCCCAGCGGCCGCAGGGCGTCGACCACCGCGTTGACCACCGCTGGGGTCGAGGCGATCGTCCCGGCCTCGCCGACGCCCTTCACGCCCAGCGGGTTGGTGGTCGCCGGGGTCTCGGTGCGGTCGGTGAGGAAGTCGGGCAGGTCGGCGGCGCAGGGCACCAGGTAGTCGGCCATGGTGCCGGAGACCAGGTTGCCCTCCTCGTCGTACACCGCCTCCTCGAACAGCGCCTGGGCGATGCCCTGGGCGAGCCCGCCGTGCACCTGGCCCTCCACGATCATCGGGTTGACGACCTTGCCCACGTCGTCCACGCACACATAGGAGCGGATCCGCACCCGGCCGGTCTCGGTGTCCACCTCCACCGCGCACAGATGCGTGCCGTGCGGGTAGGAGAAGGCCTCGGGGTCCTCCACGTGCTCGGCGTTGATCGTCGGCTCCAGCCCGTCGGGCAGGTCGTGCGAGGTGAACGTCGCGAACGCCACCTCCTGGATGGTCCTGCGCGCGTCCGGCGAGCCCTTCACCGAGAAGACGCCGTCGGCGAAGTCCAGGTCGTCCTCGCTCGCCTCCAGCAGGTGCGCGGCGACCTTGCGGGCCTTGTCCACCACCTTCCGCGCCGCGCGGTGCACGGCCACGCCGCCGACCACCAGCGAGCGCGAGCCGTAGGTGTCCATGCCCTGCGGCACCGTGCGCGTGTCGCCGTGCAGCACCTCGACGTCCTCGAAGGGCACGCCCAGCACGTCCGCCGCGATCTGGCTCCAGCTCGTCACATGGCCCTGGCCGTGCGGGCTGGTGCCGGTCAGCACCTCCACCTTGCCGGTGGGCAGCATGCGGATGGACGCCGCCTCCCAGCCGCCCGCGCCGTAGCGCAGGTCGCGCAGGATCCGGCTGGGCGCGAGCCCGCACATCTCCGTGTACGTCGACACGCCGATGCCGAGCCGCACCGGGTCGCCGCGCTCCTCGCGCTTGCGCTGCTCGGACCGCAGGTCGTCGTAGCCGAAGAGGGCGAGCGCCTTGTCCGTCGCCGACTCGTAGTTCCCGCTGTCGTAGGTGAGGCCGCCGATGGTGGTGTACGGGAACTCGTCGTGGCCGATCCAGTTGCGGCGGCGCACCTCCACCGGGTCCATGCCGAGTTCGGCGGCGAGTTCGTCCATCATGCGCTCGATCGCGAACGTCGCCTCGGGGCGGCCCGCGCCACGGTACGCGTCGGTGGGGGTCTTGGTGGTGAAGACGCCCGTGCAGGTGAAGTCGTAGGCGTCCATCTTGTAGATGCCGGGGAACATGAACGCCCCGAGCAGCGGGACGCCCGGCGTCACGATCATCAGGTACGCGCCCATGTCGGCGAGCAGGTCCACCTTCAGGCCGAGCAGCCTGCCGTCGCGCGTCGCGGCGAGTTCGAGGTCCTGGATCTGGTCCCGGCCGTGGTGGGTGGCCAGGTAGCCCTCCGACCGGGACTCCGTCCACTTCACGGGGCGGCCGAGCTTGCGGGCGACGGCCAGGCCGATCGCCTCCTCGCCGTAGACCTGGAGCTTGGAGCCGAAGCCGCCGCCGACGTCCGGCGCGACGACCCGGAGCCGGTGCTCGGGGATGCCGGTGACGACGGCCATCATCACCCGCACGATGTGCGGGATCTGCGTCGCGGAGTACAGGGTGTACTGGTCCGAGGTGTCCGGCGGGATCGCCACGACGGCCCGCGGTTCCATGGCGTTGGGGATGAGCCGCTGCTGCACGAAGCGTCGGCGCAGCACCACATCGGCCCGCTCGCGCACCGTCGCGTAGTCCTCGCCGGTGGCCAACGGCCAGGTGTAGCAGCGGTTGGTGCCCTTGTCGGCGTGGACCAGCGGGGAGCCCTCGGCGAGCGCCGCCTCCATGTCGAGGACCGGGGGCAGCGGCTCGTAGTCGACGTCGATCGCCTCCAGCGCGTCGGCGGCCGCGTAGCGGTCCCGGGCGACGACGACCGCGACCGGGTCGCCGGTGTGGCGGACCTCGTCGACGGCGACCGGCGGGTGCTCGGGCAGCACGATGTCCTCGGTGACGGGCCAGGCGCACGGCAGCGACCCCAGCCCCTCGGCCAGGTCGCGGCCGCTGTAGGCGGCGACGACCCCCGGCCGCTCCAGGGCCGGCGTGACGTCGATCCGCTCGATGCGGGCGTGCGCCATGGGGCTGCGCAGGATCGCGATGTGCAGCAGGCCCGGGACGGTGATGTTGTCGGTCCAATTGGTCCGGCCGGTCACCAGCCGGGCGTCCTCCTTGCGGACCCGGGCCCGGCCGACCTCGGGTTCGCGTCCGGTGAGCTGGTCGGTCATACCGGCGCCCCGCTCCCCGCCGTGCTCGGCTCGGCGTGCTCGGCCACGGCGCCGGGCTCGGGCGCCTGGTGCCGGCGTTCCTCGGCGGCGGCCGCCAGCACCGCGCGCACGATGTTCATGTAGCCCGTACAGCGGCAGAGGTTGCCCTCCAGTCCCTCGCGGACCTCCTCGGGCGTGGGGTCGGGGTTCTCCCGCAGCAGGTCGCGGGCCGCCATGATCATGCCGGGGGTGCAGAAGCCGCACTGCAGCGCGTGCTGTTCGTGGAAGGCCCTCTGCAGCGGGTGCCACTCGCCGTCGGCGGAGGCCAGCCCCTGGATCGTCGTCACCTCGCCGCCGTCGGCCTGGACGGCGAGCACCGAGCAGCTCTTCACGCTCTTCCCGTCGAGGTCGACCGTGCAGGCACCGCAGTTCGTGGTGTCGCACCCGACGGGGGTACCGGTCAGGCCGAGCCGGTCCCGCAGGTAATGGACGAGCAGGAGGCGGGGCTCCACCTCGTCCTCGTAGGCCGTGCCGTCCACCTTCACCGAGATGCGGGTCATATGCCCTCCCAGAGGCGCCGCGTGGCGAATCCCCCGTTCTGCTCTGATACGCGCAACTGTAAGTCGCGCCCGGGGACAACGCGACGCCTCGGACGCGAGTTTCGCAGGCCTCTTGCGCTCCGAAATCCGAGGCGTAATGTTGATTACATGATTACCAGCGAGCAGAAGGAAGCGCTGCGCGGCTGGCTCGCCGGGCGGCTCCCCGAAGGGCTGTTCGAAGCTCTCGTGGACGTGACCGTCGACCGCGAGGAGATCACCGTCGTCGGCCGCATCCCCGCACCCGCGATCGGCGCCGAGGCGTCGGCGGTGGAACGCGAGGCCGCGCTCGACGGGCGCGTCGCCGAGTTCCGGGAGCGCACCCGCGAGGACCGCGTCGCCGTCGCCCGCGAGGCGGAACACCGCTTCGGGCGCAAGGTCTCCTGGGGTGTGGAGTGCGGCGGGCGCCGGGCCATGTACACCACCGTCTCCGTCCCCGTCATGACCCGGCTGCGCCAGCCCGAGCGGCAGGTCCTCGACACCCTTGTCGCGGGCGGTGTTGCCCGCAGCCGCAGCGAGGCCCTCGCCTGGTGCGTCCGCCTCGTCCGGGGCAACACCGACACCTGGCTCGGCGACCTGCGCGATTCCCTTGAGCACGTCCAGCGCGTCCGCGCGCAGGGGCCCGACCGCGACACCTCTGCGCCCACCGACGACGACTGACCGGCGGCTGCGCCGGGCTGCCCGTGTCGCCGCGTGCGGTTCGTTGTCGTGTGCGGGGTGTTTGCGCCTGCGGCGGGCGTCCACCCGCCCTCCCGCCCGATTGCCCGGCGCGGTCAGTGCGGGTCCCGCACCGTGTGCCTGGGGCGGTGGCGCGCCGGCGCACGTCCTCAACGCTCGCGGTTTACGCCCACATCATTCGGCGCCGGGTCCGCCGCTCGTCTCCCCCAGCCTTCGGCCGGGGGGACCCCCATGGGCGCACCCCGCCACACCCCCTCCCGTGGGTTCGGGCGCATGACGGCCGGTGGGGGTGTGATGGGGGGCGCCCCTCCCCGCACCGCTGGGAACTGCCCCCAGCAGGGGGTCCCCCGGCCGGAGGCCGAGACAGGTGCGCGCCGCGGTGGGGGTGCCATCCGCCCGAGCGCCCCGATCCCCTCTGGCCCACCGAGCGCCTGACGGCGGTGGGCGTTCGGTAAGGCGTGTGCGGCAACCCCGGACTGCCCTCTACCCCCCACCGGCCGTTGTCGCCCGACGATACGGAGGGGGCGGGGGAGGTGGGGGCACCCCCGGCCGAAGGTTGGGGGAGGGTGGGCGTTCTGGACGCTGACGTGTATTTGTTGTGCGGCACAGACGGTACCTACCTGGACCGCCCGCCATGCACATAGATATGCGGTACAGAATGCCCAGCCCCGGAGGCCCCGCCCCCGGCCCACCACGCACGCGCGCAGGCCCGCACCAACCATCCGGGGCAATCGGGCGGGAGAGTGGGGGACAGCCCGCCGCAGGCGCAACGAACCCGCACAGGCTGGTTCCGGGACGGCACGGCCTCCGACGCCGGTCGGGCCTGCCCGGCGGCCCATCCTCCGCCGCGACGGGGGTACTTGGGCGCGCGGGGGTGCCACCCGTCGGCCGTCCGGCGGTCCTGCCGAGCCCCCGTGCGAGACCCCGTCACCCGCGAAGGGCACCTGCGCCGGTGGGCCGCACGGGTTAGATTCGAAGGCGTGCTGCGCATCGTGGACGGCAGGAACGGCGAACCCGTGGAACTCGACCCGGGACGGCGCACGCCGCTGCGGGTGCTGGCCCACACCGGTGCCGCGGGCGGGACGGCCGCACTGCGGGTGCTGCTGCTCGCGGACGTGCTGGCGCGCACCGCGGAGACCTACGGCGGGCAGGTGCTGGTCGCCTCGGTGGGCCCGGCCGACCCCGCACTCGACGCCGCCGCCGCGGCGCTGGGCATCAAGCCCCGCGAGGCCCGCGGCGACACCGGGCGCGAGGCCGAGGAGGCGCTCGCCGGACCGGCGAGGGTGCACGTCGCACCGGCGGACACGGACACCGGCGGCCCCCGCCTGGACGTCGGACCCGTTCACCCTTTCGACGTAGCCGCCCCCGGCCCCGCGGTACGGCTCGCGCTGCTCCGGCTGGACCGCCGGGCCCCCGCGGAACTGACCCCGCGAGCCCTCGAGGCGGCGGAGGACGGCCTGCGGCACTGGCGCGGCGCGGTGGCCCGCTGGGCGGAGTCGCCGTCCAAGCCCATGTGCGCCGAGTACGTCGAACGCATCCAGGCGGCCCTGCGCGCGGACCTCGACACCGTCGCCTGCCTGGCCGCCCTCGACCGCCTGGAGGAGGAGACCGCCCTGCCGGACGGCTCCCGCTTCGAGACGTTCGCCCGGGCGGACCGCGTGCTCGCCCTGGAGCTGACCGGCGAGGTCGGCGGGGTGAGGTCGTGAGGCGCCGCGCGGAAGGAGCGCGACGGCTCGTCGTGCTGCGGCACGCCAAGTCCGCCTGGCCCCCGGACGTTCCCGACCACGACCGTCCGCTCGGCCCCCGCGGCCGCCGCGACGCCCCGGCCGTCGGCCGCTGGCTGCGTGAGGCCGGGCAGACCCCCGACCTGGTGATCTGCTCGACCTCCCGGCGCACTCAGGAGACCTGGGAGCTCGCCGCGGCGGCCCTGGGCGCCAGGCCGCCCGCGCCGGTGCGCCTGGATGAGCGGGTCTACGCGGCCACCGCCCGCGCCCTCCTCGACGTCCTGCGCGAGGCCCCCGAAGAGGCAGGGACCCTTCTGCTGGTCGGCCACAACCCGGGCGTCCAGGACCTCGTCCTGCGCCTGACGGGCGAGGCCCGCGCGGACGCCCTGCTCCGCGCCGCCGACAAGTTCCCGACCTCCGCCCTCGCCGTCCTGACCTGGTCCGCCCCCTGGTCCTCCCTCACCCCGGAACACGCCCGCCTCGACGACTTCGCCGTCCCCCGCGGCTGAAGCGCGTCCCGCCCGCGTCGTCGTAGGCGCCGTCAGGCGGAACGCCGGTCGAACCCCCGGGCGTTGTCGGCGCGCGCGGGGGCGCCGCCGTGGCCGCCGACGTCCCGTCGTGCCTCCGGCTCCCGGGCGCTCCAGCTGGCGAGCAGCTTCCAGGCGTCCTGCGAGGCCTGCTCCTGCGCCGGCAGGTACATGAACAGGGTCTGGTCGGGCTCGCCCGACATCGTGAACGCCTGGTAGTCGACGGTCAGGTCACCGACGACGGGGTGGTGGTGACGCTTGGTCCCGTGGGTGCGGTCGAAGACCTTGTGGTCGGCCCACCAGCGGCGGAAGTGCTCGCTCTTCATGGCCAGTTCGCCCACCAGTTCGGCGGTGCGGGTGTCCTCGGGGTGACGGCCGGCGTCGAGCCGCAAGGTGGCGGTCATCTCGGCGGCGACCTGCTCCCAGTCCGGGTACAGGGCGTGGGCGGCCTCGTCCAGCAGGATCCAGCGGGTGAGGTTGCGCTCGCGTACCGGCATGGCGTCGAAATCGGCGATCAGCGCGCGGGCCAGGTGGTTGGTGGCCAGCACGTCGGTGCGGCGCCCCAGAACGAAGGCGGCCTGGTCGACGAAGGAGTCCATGAACCGCCGCACCTCGGGCCTGACGCGCTGGACGCTCGGCGCCGAGCGGCGGCGTGCGGTGCCCGGCTTGGGCCCGGCGAGGTCGAACAGGTGGGCACGTTCCGCGGCGTCGAGCCGCAGAGCGGCGGCCACCGCCTCCAGCACACCGGCCGAGGGGCTGATCTGCCGCCCCTGCTCCAGCCGCGTGTAGTAGTCGGTGCTCACTCCGGCCAGTTGGGCGACCTCCTCCCGGCGCAGCCCCGGTACCCGCCGGTAGGCGCCCCGTTCGGGCAGCCCGACCGATGCGGGGCAGATGCGGGCGCGTGATCGACGCAGGAACTCGCTGAGTTCGACGTTGCGGGCCATGCCCCCATTCTCGCTCGCGGGGTGGTGCGGGCGACCCGGGAAAGGGGGTCGCCGAGTCCTACGCAGCCGATTCCCCGGCAGGTCAGGGCCGGAAAGCGGCCCCTGCGGCCCGGTTTCCGCGTGGTGTCCTGGATTGCGGAGGCCCACCGGGCAGGCACGGATCCAGCCGAGCCCCCGATCCCGGTCCCCCTCCTTCCCGCGGACGGCATCCCCGACCCCATCCGGGCTGCCGCCGCGCGATCACCGAACGTCATGGAACCCATCCTTGAGGAGAGCACGGACATGACCAGCACCACCCACGCGTACGCCGCACACGCTCCCAAGGCCCCGCTGGAGCGCACGACCATCGAGCGTCGCGAGGTCGGCGAGTTCGACGTCCTGATCGACGTCAAGTACGCCGGCATCTGTCATTCCGACATCCACCAGGTCGACGAGGGCTGGGGTGAGGCGATCTTCCCGATGGTCCCCGGCCACGAGATCGCCGGTGTCGTCTCCGAAGTCGGCCCCGGTGTCACGAAGTTCCAGGTCGGTGACCGGGTGGGCGTCGGCTGCATGGTCGACTCCTGCCGCACCTGCGACAACTGCAAGGCGGGCCTGGAGCAGTACTGCACGGGCGGCGGCATGATCTTCACGTACAACGCGGTCGGCACGGACGGCGAGCCCACCTACGGCGGCTACTCCCGGGCCATCGTCGTCGACGAGAACTACGTGCTGCGCATCCCCGACGGCCTCTCCCTGGACGTGGCCGCGCCCCTGCTCTGCGCCGGCATCACCACCTACTCCCCGCTCCGGCACTTCGGCGCCGGACCCGGCAGGAAGGTGGCGGTCCTGGGCCTGGGCGGCCTCGGTCACCTGGCCGTCAAGATCGCCCACGCGCTCGGCGCCGAGGTGACGGTGCTCTCGCAGTCCCTGCGCAAGCAGGACGACGGGCTGCGGCTGGGCGCCGACCACTACCGCGCCACCAGCGACCCGAGCACGTTCGAGGAGCTCGAGGGCACCTTCGACATCATCCTGTCCACCGTCTCGGCCCCCCTCGACTTCGGCGCCTACCTCAAGCTGCTGAAGACCGACGGCGCCCTGGTGAACGTCGGCCTGCCCGAGGAGCCCATCTCCCTGGACCTCTTCTCCGTGATCACCGGCCGCAGGACCATCGCCGGTTCCCTGATCGGCGGCATCGCGGAGACGCAGGAAATGCTGGACTTCTGCGCGGCACACGGCTTCGGCGCGGAGATCGAGCTGATCCCCGCCGACCGGATCAACGAGGCCTTCCGGCGCATCCTCGCCAGCGACGTGCGCTACCGCTTCGTGATCGACGCGTCCACGATCTGACCGGGCCGCGGCCCGCACGGGACGCGACCGCCGTGGGGCCGCCCGCCGACCGCACCGAGCCGGCGGGCGGCCCCACCCGGCCACCGGCCCGGGTGGCCGGGTGGCCGGGTGATCAAGGGGAGCAGAAGGCGTGCGCACCACCACCGACCGGCAGCACTCGGCCGCCCCCGCGAGCCGCGCGGACCAGTGGCTCGTGGGACTGCGCCGCCACGCGGCCCGCAGCGGGGAGTGCCGGCACTCTACGTCGTCGACGACACCAAGGAAGGAGCCGACGCCGCCGTGGCCGCCGCGATGGGGCGAGCCGGGGCCCGCGACCAGGCCACCGAGGAGCAGGCCGCGCCGATCACGGACCTCGAAGTGCGGCGACCGTGCCCCAGCCCCTTGGGCCAGATCCACCTCGAGCCCGGCCCGCGCGGGCGTCAGGCCGACGCGCCCAGGGCGGCGACCGTGGCGACGGCGAGGCGGTCGAGGTAGCGGGGGGTGAGGGGGGAGCGGAGGACCGCGAGGCGCCAGTAGAGGGGGCCGGCGATGAGGTCGAGGGCGAGGTCGCAGTCCGTGCCGGCGGGGAGCTCGCCGCGTTCGACGGCGGCCTCGACGATGGCCGTGGCGATGCCGCGCTGGGTGTCTCGCAGCGCGGTCTGCAGGGTCTCGGCGATCTCCGGGTGGCGGGAGGCCTCCGCCAGCAGGTCGGGGATGATCTGCGAGGCGACGGGGTGCCGCAGCGCCCGCGCCGTCACCTCCAGCAGCATCCGGATGTCGCCCAGCAGGCTCCCCGTGGCGGGCGCCGGCATGCCGACCGCCGCGACGGCGGAGACCACGTCGAGGACGAGGGGAAGCTTGGAGCGCCAGCGCCGGTACACCGCGGCCTTGCCGACGCCCGCGCGCCGTGCGATCCCCTCGATGGACATCCGTCCGTACCCGACCGCGGCGAGTTCCGCGAAGACGGCCGCGCGGATCGCCTCCGTGACATCGTCTCGGAGCACTGCCGCCCCGGCGGGGGCGCGTCGTGGGGGTGCGGTGTCCGGTGCCATGTCCGGCAGCCTACGCGACGACGGGACGGAACGGTTGCGTTCCAACGCGCATGTGGTCTAACGTCCTGGTAACGACGATACGGTCTCGTTCCGTCGGCGCACAACAGCCCCCTCGCGCCTCACCCCCCGAACGGAAGCGCCACCCTCGTGAGCCTTGACATCGAGTCCTCCTCAGCGGCGACCGCGCCGCCCGGCGCTCCGGCGCCGTCCCCCGCAGAGCTGGCGGCCAGGCACGGCCTGACGGTCAGCGGGGCCCGTCCCGGCCTGGGCGCCTACGTGCGGCAGCTGTGGGGACGTCGGCACTTCATCACCTCGTACGCCACCGCCCGCGTGTCGGCGCAGTACACGCGGGCCCGCCTGGGCCAACTGTGGCAGGTGCTGACCCCGCTGCTCAACGCGGCCGTGTACTACCTGATCTTCGGCCTGCTGCTGGGCACCGACCGCGGCGTCGACAACTACATCGCGTTCCTGGTCACCGGCATCTTCGTCTACACCTTCACCCAGTCCTCGGTGATGGCGGGCGTCCGTGCCATCTCCGGCAACCTCGGCCTGGTGCGGGCCCTGCACTTCCCCCGCGCCAGCCTGCCGATCGCGCAGACGATCATGCAGCTGCAGCAGCTGCTGATGTCGATGCTCGTGCTCTTCGCCATCGTGCTGATGACCGGCGAGGTGCCCGGCCCGTCCTGGCTGCTCGTGATCCCGGCGCTGCTGCTGCAGTCGGTCTTCAACGCGGGCCTGGCGCTGGTGATGGCGCGGCTCGGCAGCAAGATGACCGACCTCGCGCAGCTGATGCCGTTCATCCTGCGGACGTGGATGTACACCTCCGGTGTGATGTACAGCATCAGCCACGTCGCGGCGCACGCGCCGCAGGCCGTGAAGATCCTGCTCGGCCTGAACCCGGCGGCGGTCTACATCGACCTGATGCGCTTCGCGCTGATCGACAGCTTCACCTCCGAGCAGCTGCCGCCCCACGTGTGGGCGGTCGCCCTGGGCTGGGCACTGGTCATGGGCGTCGGGGGCTTCGTGTGGTTCTGGAAGGCTGAGGAGAGGTACGGCCGTGGCTGAGCACATCCCCACCGTGATCGTGGACGACCTGCACATCGTGTACCGGGTGCACGGCGCGGGCAGCGGCCGCGGTACCGCGGTCAACGCCCTGACGCGGCTGGTCCGCCGCAAGGGCGCCAACCCGAACGTCCGCACCGTGCACGCCGTGCGCGGTGTGAGCTTCACCGCCTACCGGGGCGAGTCCATCGGCCTGATCGGCTCCAACGGCTCGGGCAAGTCCACCCTGCTCAAGGCGGTCGCGGGGCTGCTGCCCGCGGAGAGCGGCAAGGTGTACACCCAGGGGCAGCCCTCGCTGCTCGGTGTGAACGCGGCCCTGATGAACGACCTGACCGGCGAGCGGAACGTCATGCTCGGCGGCCTGGCGATGGGCATGTCGCAGGACGAGGTGCGGGAGCGCTACGACCAGATCGTCGAGTTCTCGGGGATCAACGAGAAGGGCGACTTCATCTCGCTCCCGATGCGGACCTACTCCTCCGGCATGGCGGCGCGCCTGCGCTTCTCGATCGCCGCGGCCAGGAGCCACGACGTCCTGATGATCGACGAGGCGCTCGCGACCGGTGACAACCGGTTCCGCAAGCGCTCGGAGGCGCGGATCCGCGAGCTGCGCAAGGAGGCCGGCACCGTCTTCCTCGTCAGCCACAACAACAAGTCGATCCGCGACACCTGCGACCGCGCCATCTGGCTGGAGCACGGCACGCTGCGGATGGACGGCCCGACGGACGAGGTGCTCAAGGCCTACGACGCGTTCACCCAGGGGAAGTGACGCCGCCCGGCGCGAGCCGGGCACCGGTGCCAGACTGAGGACGGACATCGGGACCACGGCAGCACCGGGCACGCACGCAGGCCAAGGAGACCGCCATGCTCACCACCCAGTACGTCAACGGCGCGCCGAACTGGATCGACCTCGGCAGCGCGGACACCGGGGCGGCGGTCTCCTTCTACACCGGGCTCTTCGCCTGGGACGCGCAGTCGCTCGGTCCCGAGGCCGGCGGCTACGGCTTCTTCCGCCTCGGCGGGAAGACCGTGGCCGCCTTCGGGCCGCTCAGCGAGGAGGGTGTGCGGTCCTCCTGGACGCTGTACTTCCAGACGGCCGACGCCGACGCCACCGCCAAGGCGGTCGAGCAGGCGGGCGGCACCGTGCGCCTCGCGCCCTTCGACGTCTTCACCAACGGCCGGATGGCCGGCTTCACCGACCCCGGGGGAGCGGAGTTCGCCGTGTGGCAGCCCCGCGACACCGAGGGCCTCGACGTGGTCACCGAGCCGGGCAGCCTCGGCTGGGCCGAGCTGTACGCGCCGGACGCCGCAGCGGCCGGCGCCTTCTACGGCGCGGTCCTGGAATGGCAGGCGCAGGACGTGCCGCTCGGTACGACCAGGTACACCGTGCTGTCGACCTCGGGAGGCGGCCGGGAGGCGTCCCTCGGCGGGATCGTGGAGATCACGGGCGAGATGAGGGACGCCGGCGTCACCCCGCACTGGCTGCCGTACTTCGAGGTCGAGGACGCCGACGCGGTGGTGGCCAAGGCCGGGCAGCTCGGCGGCCGGGTCGTCATGGCGCCCCGGCACGCCGAGGGCGTCGGCCGCTTCGCGCACCTCGCGGACCCCTTCGGCGCGCTGTTCGCGGTCATCGCCAGCCAGCCGCAGCAGAGCTGACGGGGCGGCACGGGGGCACTGTCAGTGCCCGCTGCAAGACTGGGAGTCACCAGGGCACAGCACCCCCGTCGAAGGAGCACCCCATGCTCAGCACCGACTACGTACCCGGCGCGCCCAACTGGCTCGACCTGGGCACTCCCGACGTCGACGCCTCCGTGGCCTACTACCGCGAGGTCTTCGGCTGGGACTTCCTCTCGGCCGGACCGGAGGCGGGCGGCTACGGCATGTTCCGGATCGCCGACCGGACCGTCGCCGGCATCGGGCCGAACAACGAACCCGGTGTGACGACCGCGGCCTGGGAGCCGTTCTTCCAGACGGCCGACGCCGACGCCACCACCAAGTCCGTCGAGCAGGCCGGCGGCAGCGTGCGGTTCTCCCCCATGGACGTCTTCGACCTCGGGCGGATGGCGGCCTACGCCGACCCGACCGGGGCCCGCTTCTGTGTGTGGCAGCCGGGCGCCAACAAGGGCCTGGACGTCGTCAACGAGCCCGGGACGCTGTACTGGACGGAGCTCTTCACCGCGGACGCGCCCGCTGCGCTGGCCTTCTACCGCGAGGTCTTCGACTGGAGGACCGAGGACTCCCGGATGCCCGGCGACGTCTACACCCTGGTCTCCCCGGCCGGCGGCGGCGAGAGCGACGCCCATGGCGGCGTCATGCAGCTCGACGAGCAGATGCTCGCGGCGGGCGCAGGCACACACTGGCTGCCGTACTTCGCGGTCGCCGACTGCGACGCCACGCTGGCCAGGGCCGTGTCGGCCGGCGGCACGATCCGCGTCCCGGCGATGGACGTGCCGGAGGTCGGGCGCTTCGCCCAGATCGTCGACACGCAGGGCGCGGCCTTCGGTGTCATCACGCCCCCGCCCTCCGCGGGCTGAGAAGGCGCGCGGCGGCTACTCCGGCGGCGTCGGGGTGTCGTGGCGGGAGAACATGGCCTGGACGTCGAGTTCCAGCTTGATGGTCGGGCCCACCACCGCGATGCCCCGCGCCAGCATGCTCTGCCAGTTGAGGGTGTAGTCGTCGCGGTGCAGTTCGGCGGTGGCGAGGGCCGCACAGCGCAACTCCTCGCCGTAGCCGCCGGTCGCCAACCCCAGGTAGTCGGTGTCCAGCGTCACCGAGCGGCTGATGCCGTGCATGCCGAGGTGGCCGTGGACGGCCCAGCGCGAGCCGCCCTCGTGCACGAAGCGGTCGCTCGCGAAGCGGATCCAGGGGTAGGCGGCGACGTCCAGGAAGTCGCCCGAGCGGAGGTGGTTGTCCCGGGTCCGGTTGCCGGTGTTGATGCTCGCGGCGTCGATGGTGATCTCGACGTGGGAGTCCTCCATACGCTCCGCGACGCGTATACCGCCCGTGAAGCGGTCGAAGCGGCCGTGCACATGGGCCATGCCCACGTGCTTGGCGATGAACCGGACGGCCGTGTGCGGAGGGTCGAAGAACCAGGTTCCCGGCGGCGGCAGTTCGAGTCCCGGCGACGGCGCCAACCGCACCGCGCCGATGGGGGACTGGAGCCCGTCCGCGATCTCCACGGTGCCCCGGTAGGGCTGCATGCCGTCCGCGCTGATCATCACGGAGTAGCGCCCGGGCGGCAGCGTGGCGAGGAACGTCCCGTACGGGTCGCTGGTCGCCGTCACCCGCGGGCGGTGGGTGCGGGAGTCGGACACGGTGACCTCGGCGCCGCCCAGCGGCCGGCCCGAGGGGTCGAGCACCTGACAGCTGATCAGTCCCGCGCCCTCGGCGATCGGCGGCAACAGCCCGGGGTCCGCGGAGCCGTTGACCGTCCGATTGCGCCTAAAGAGTGCGAAAGCCATGCGATCACCTTAGATGGCGAATCCACGCAAGTGCCAATTCGTCCTCAGGTGTCCAGCCAGTGCCGTCGTCCCAGGTGGATCAGGTAGAGCTCCTTGCGGGCCCGTTGCGTGATGCCCTCCTCGGCCGCGGTGTCGTCGGCCGGCGCCTCCATGAAGGCGATCGCCGTCATCAGCATGCGGTCGACGTACAGTTCGGCGAGCATATGCACGTCCTCGGGCGACCAGCCGTGCGAGACGGGCTGCGTGCCGAGCGCCTCGGCCACCTCGTCGGCGAAGAGCGAGAGTTCGGCGGCGATGGCCTCCCGGACGGCCTGCACCCCGCCGTGCCGCTCGCGGGCGATGAAGCGGATGTGCGGCCGGTGGTCGCGCACATGCCGGGCGATGAGGCGGACGGAGTGCGCGATGACCTCCTCCGCGTCGTCCTGCTCGGCGAGGATCGCCCGGATCATGGCGTGCAGACTGCCCAGCGACTCGGCGACCAGGGCCACCCCGAGGTCGCCCATGTCGCGGAAGTGCCGGTAGAACCCGGCGGGCGCGACGCCCACTTCGCGGGTGACCTCGCGCAGTCCCAGGCTGCTCAGGCTCTGGTTCTCCAGCAGGCGCAGGCCCGCGTCGAGGAGGGCCCGCCGGGTCTGCTGCTTCTGGGCCTCGCGGGCCCCGAGGGTGTGACTCATGTCATCCAGTAAACAGCTGTTCGCCGAGTTGTGCGAGGGTAGGCTACCAACTCAGTGAACAACTGTTATTCCAGTTGTTCACTGAGTTCTGACGTCCGCATCCCGCAGTGCCGTCCGGCAACCGAGAAAGGCACCCGTCCGTGACCCTCCTCGTCGTCCTGGTCGCCATGGGAATCCTCCTGGGCACCGTCTCCTACACCCCGCTTCCCGTCTTCCTCGTCGCCGCGGGCGTGGTCGGTGCCTGGCTGCTCACGTTCTACGTCCGCGAGCGCGTCGGGCGCCACCGCCACCGCTGACCCACGTCTCCCAGGGGGGGAACCCACCCATGGACTCCTACGTACCCGCTCGTGACCGCCAACTGCGCGCCAGGGAAGCCCGGTCGGGCTCGGACGGCTCCGACGGCATGGCCGTGGCCTCGTTCGCGCTGGGCCTGGTCGGCCTGCTGGCCTTCAACATCGTGCTCGGCCCCTTCGCCCTGATCCTCGGCGGCATGGCGCTCGTCCGGGGCACCGAGCGTCCCGTCCGGGCGATCGCAGGCCTGGTCCTCGGCGCGGCCGATCTGATGGTGCTGGTCGTGCTCATCACCATGAACAAGGGCTTCATCTGGCCGTTCGGCCTCTGACCGCCGGCGAGGCGGCCGACGGGAACGGGGGAGGGCGTCCCCACTCCGCACGGGGGGAGTGGGGACCCTTCCGTACCACCGGGACGGGGGCAGGCGAGACCTTGCCGACCGGGACTAGTTCCGGGTCCAGCCCGCGGGGGACCAGTACTCGTACTCGGGGCGGCCCTTGACGCCGCTGGTGCGGAAGGGACGCCCGCCGTCGTCGACGCGGACCGTGCCCGACCGGCCGCCGGCACTCCACTCCAGTTCCAGGAACCAGTCGCAGTCGCAGCGCACCGTGCGGGCGTGCACCCTGAGCACCAGCGGGTCCTGCGCGGAGACCTGGTAGGGCAGACGCACCACGGGGAGGGTGTGCTCGCTGTCGCTGCCGTCACGCGGTTGCGGCTGCGGACGGGCCGCGTCGAGGTCCACCGCGTACTCGGCGGGCGTCAGCGCTCCTCCGCAGCCGTTGTCCATCGAGTACGAGGACCAGCGCGGCGGGTCGCGGCGCTCGACGACACGGATGTGCAGGGCCTGCACCACCACCGGGGCCGACCCGCGCCCGCGGAACGTGGTCTCGACGATGGTCGTGGCGCCGTGCACGGCGCCCAGGGCGGTGGCCCAGGCGCGCGCGTCCTGGGAGAGCGGCGGGGGAGGGACGTCCGCGGGCGGCCGGTCGATGAGGTAGCGGTGCCCGCAACCGTTCTCCCAGACGTGCGAGCGCACGCTCCAGACCAGCGGCTGCGCCGGCACCGGGGCGCGGGAGGCCGTACCACCGCCGGGCGAGCGGGGGACGGCCTTCGTGTCCTTCACCGACGGCCCGGTGGACGGGGCCCGTCCGGAGGGGGACGCGCCGGATGACACCGTGGCGGTGCCCGTACCGCCGGGCGAGGGGGGTGTGCCGTCCGCACCGCCGGGGCGCGGGGAGGGGGAGGAGGACGAGGCACGGGCCGGCGCGCCCTCGCCGCCGGTGCCGTCGGTCATCGCCAGCGCGGCGCCGGTGAGCACCAGCGCGGCCACCGAACCGGCGACGGCCGGCCGGGACAGCCGGCGGCGCCAGGAACGCGGCCGCCGCGGCGGCGGGACGGTACCGATCGGCTCCAGTTCGACGGGCGTGACCGGGGCCGCCGCCTCGGCGGCCGCCTCGGGCACCGGCAAAGGCGCCGGCCCGGCGGGGACGTTACCTACGGGCGCGGCGTCGTCGCCGCCGTCGTCCGCGCCATCTTCGCCTTCGCCCCCGAGCTCCCCGTCGTCGTCGCCACCGTCGCCCAGTTCGCCGCGCTCCGCCCCCGCCCCGCCGCCCCCGCGGTTGCCCACGCGCCGGACCGCGTCCGCGAGCACCCACCGGCGGTGCAGCTCGACCAGTTCCTCCGGCCCCGCGCCGCACAACCGCGCCAGACGCTCCACGACCGCGTAGTCCGCCGGCACGGCGTCGCCGTTGCAATAGCGGTGCAGGGTCGAGGTGCTGACGTGCAGCCGGCTCGCCAGCTGCCCGTAGCTCAGCCCCGAACGGTCCTTCAGCTCACGTAAATTCCGGGCGAAGTGCTCGCTGCCCGCTGCCGTACCACCCATGTCCCGCGCCCCCGACGCCTTCCCGTGTCCCGGCCGCCCGTTCCAGGGCGCTCACGTCTCCCCAGGCCAGGGTACGCGCAACCGTTCCAGCGTCCCGGAAGCCGCCGCGGATGTTGCCGGGCCGTGACGGCGCCGCGCAGGCTGGGACTCAGCACCGCCGCCGGTCGGAGGCGGTCCTCGTCCACGACCTGACCACGGGGGAACCACCTTGAACCGCACACTCGTCCGCCGCGCCGCCGTGACCGTGATGTCCACGGTCGCGGCCACCTCACTCCTGGCCGCCGGTTCCGCGGAGGCCGGCGCCGCCGCCGCGCCCACCTCGGCACCGAGGTTCCTCGCGCCGAAGGAACTGCCGCCGTACCCCGACTCGCCCTGGTACGCCGACCGGGTCAAGAGCGGCCTGCCCGAGGGCGGCACCGCCTGCACCCTGCGCGGCCTGCCCCGCAAGGGCGTCTCGCACCGCTCCTTCTGGACCGAACTGGACACCAACGCCCAGCAGGTCACCTTCACGACCAAGAACAACAAGGCGGCGCGCGACCTCGCCGCCAAGCTCCGCAAGTCCGTGCGGGGCTGCGTCGCGCGCTTCCTGGAGCAGAACCCCGGCTCACAGGCCGACTGGAAGGACTTCGGCGGCCTCGCCGTGGAGGAGGGCGCGCACGTCTACGGCGTGCACGTCGCGCCCCCCGAGTCCGAGCACAACGTCCGGCTGTACGGCATCGGCCGCGACGGCCGCACCGTCACCGTCGTCGAGTGGGGTCAGATGGGAACCCTCGACCAGATCCCGCTGAAGGCCTTCAAGAAGACCACCCGGACCGCCGTGAACAAGCTGTACCGCTGACGGCGCCGCCGGGCGGCCCACGGACACCGGCGGCGGGGCACCGGGGGGCGCCCCGCCGCCGGGAACGGCACCGCTCCCGTCACCTGATTTCTCCCAGGATGCCCCGGCTATCAGGCCGGGGGAGGAATGGGTCCTTGAGTCGGAGCCGCGAAGCGGTGGAGTTCTCTGCAGAGCTGTTCCTGCACTCTCCTTCGTTGTCGGTGGGGGCTGTTAGGTTCCGCAGCATGACGACAGCGACGGCCCAGCAGGGGTCCGGGCCCGCCCGGTACACCTACCGGCTGCGGGTGTCGTCGTCGGCGGGTGCCGGTCTGGAGGCGGAGTGGGCGCGGTGCCGGTGGGTGTGGAACGAGTGTGTGGCGGTGTCGCGCAAGGTCTACGGCCTGAACAGCACCGCCGGGCAGAAGGTCACGTGCGGTCCCGCGCAGCTCGACAGGATGCTGACCGAGGCGCGGCGGTCGATGGCGTGGCTGCGGGAGGGCAGTTCGGTGCCGCAGCAGCAGGTCATCCGGGACTTTGCGAAATCTCGGACTAAAGCTCTCAAGGACATCGCTGCGCGGCTGCCGATGCGGCAGCGGGCCGGGATGCCCCGGATCAAGCGCAAGCGCGAGGCCGCTCCGTCGCTGAACTACACCACCCGCGGTTTCAGGCTCAAGAACGGACGCCTGCACCTGGCGGGCGGCATCGTTGTGACGGTGGTGTGGTCGCGCGACCTGCCGTCCGCACCATCCTCGGTACGCGTCTACCGGGACAGCCTCGGCCACTGGTACGCCTCGTTCGTCGTCGCCACTGCCCCGGAGCCGCTGCCCGCCACCGGCGCCGTGATCGGGGTGGACTGGGGCGTGCGTGAGACCGCGACCACGACCAGCGACGCCTACGACCTGCCGCACGCCCAGCACGGGAAGACCGCCGCGCAGCGCCTCGCGCGATACCAAAAGATGATGGCCCGCCGTAAGCCTGCTCGTGGGCAGGCCGCGTCCAGGGGCTACCGCAAGGCCAGGTGCCAGGCGGCGAAGCTGCACAAGAAGGTGGCGCGGCAACGGCAGGACACCGCACGCAAGTGGGCCAAACGCGTTGTGCGCGACCACGACGCGATCGCGGTGGAGGACTTCCGGCCGAAGTTCCTCGCGAAGACCACCATGGCGCGCAAGGCGTCGGATGCCGCGATCGGCGCCACGAAGACGGCCCTGATCGAGATGGGCCGCAAGCACGGGCGGGACGTCCGCCTGGTGCATCCCGCGCACACCACCATGGACTGCGCGTCGTGCGGAGCGAGAACCAAGCACGCACTCCCACTCTCGGAACGTACCTATACCTGCACCGCGTGCGGAGCCGTGTCCCCCAGGGACAAGAACTCCGCACGCCTGATGCTGGTCCGGGCTGGTCTCAACCCGGCTGGTGCCGATCGTGTAAGCGCTGACGGACCGCCGGTCCCCAGCCAGCGTGAGCCAGGAATCGCCGTCTTTTACGACGGGGAGGATGTCAAAGCGGATCGACGCGGGTCAGCCCTTCGGTGTCGAGCCGCAGCCAGCGCGTGATGCCGATGCCCCGCAGGAACGCCAGGTCGTGGCTCGCCACGATCAGCGCCCCCTCGTAGGAGGCCAGCGCCGTCGTCAACTGCCGGACGCTCGCCATGTCCAGGCTGTTCGTCGGCTCGTCCAGCAGGAGCAGCTGCGGCGCCGGCTGGGCGAGCATCAGCGCCGCGAGCGAGGCCCGGAACCGCTCCCCGCCCGACAGCGAACCGGCCGCCTGGTCGGCCCGCCCGCCGCGGAACAGGAAGCGGGCCAGCGACGCGCGGATGCGGTTGCCCGTGGCCTCCGGGGCGAACCGCGCCACGTTGGCCACGACCGACAACTCGTCGTCCAGGACGTCCAGCCGCTGCGGCAGGAAGCGCAGCGGCACGTGTGCCAGCGCCTCACCCGCGGCCGGGGGCAGTTCGCCGGTGATCGTCCGCAGCAGCGTCGTCTTCCCGGCGCCGTTCCGGCCGACCAGCGCGATCCGTTCCGGGCCGCGCAGCTCCAGGTCCCCGGCCGGTGCCCCGTACGCCGTACGCAGCGAACGCAGCGTCAGCACGGTCCGGCCGGCGGGGACCGCGGTGTGCGGCAGGTCGACGCGGATCTCGTCGTCGTCCCGCACCGCCTCGACGGCCTCGTCCAGCCGGTCCTTCGCCTCGGCCAGCCGCTCGGTGTGCAGGACGCGGTGCTTGCCCGCCGAGACCTGGGCGCTGCGCTTGCGCAGTTTCATCACGGCGCGCGGCTCCCGCTTGGTGTCGTACATCTTCTGCCCGTACCGCACCCGGCGGGCGAGTTTGACGTGGGCGTCCGCCAGTTCCCGTTTCTGCCGCCGCACATCGGACTCGGCGACGCGCAGCATGCGCTCGGCGGCGTCCTGCTCGACGGCCAGGGCCTCCTCGTAGGTCTCGATGCCGCCCCCGTACCAGCGGACCCCGCCGTCGCGCAGTTCGGCGATCCGGTCGACGTGCCGGAGCAGTTCGCGGTCGTGGGAGACGACCACCAGCACGCCGTTCCAGCCCGCGACCGCCTCGTGGAGCCGCCGCCTGGCCGCCAGGTCCAGGTTGTTGGTCGGCTCGTCGAGCAGCAGGACGTCGGGTCGGCGCAGCAGCAGGGCCGCCAGCCGCAGCAGGACGCACTCGCCGCCGGACAGTTCGCCGACGACCCGGTCGAGGCCGACGTGGCCCAGACCGAGGCCGTCCAGCCCGGCCCGGGCCCGCTCCTCCACGTCCCAGTCGTCGCCGACCGCCGCGAAGTTCTCCTCGCGTACGTCACCGGCCTCGATGGCGTGCAGGGCGGCCCGCGCCTGCGCGATGCCCAGGGCCTCGTCCACCCGCAGCGCGGTGTCGAGGACGACGTCCTGCGGCAGGTACCCGACCTCGCCGGCGACACGCACCGTGCCGTCGGTGGGCGTCAGTTCGCCCGCGATGAGCTTGAGCAGGGTCGACTTCCCCGAGCCGTTGAGCCCGATCAGGCCGGTGCGGCCGGGGCCGACGGCGAGCTGGAAGCCGTCCAGGACGGGAGTGCCGTCCGGCCAGGCGAAGGCCAGGTCGACGCAGGTGACGGACAGGGTGGGATGTCCCATGTGGTCCTCCGGGGTGCTCGTGAATGACGACGGGTCGGCACTACGGGGACACCGGAAGGCGGGCGCTGCACAGGGGCGGCTGCTCACGGCCGAGGTCGCACACGGCCCGCGCGGTCGCCGGTTCGGCGCCGCGGGCACGGTGTCCCAGACCTCAGAAGAGCAACGGCCTTCTCCAATCGGACGGTGGCAGGCCGGGGACGAAGCTACGCCGGGACGGGGCCCCCGGCAACGGATTTACCGTCGACCTCGCGACGGCCACGATCGTGGCCGAGGTCCCTCGCCGGCGGAGCCCTTGGAGGTCCGGGCCGCGCCTGCCGGACCATGTGAACCTCCGGTCGGCCGGGCCGTCCGCCACCCGGCAGCACCGCAGGAGACGGCATGCGCCGCCGCCGGGCCGAGATCCGGGCTCGCGGTCCTCCTCCGGGGAGCGCGCACGGAGAGCCGGCTTCGAACTCCCGTGCGGCGCGGGTCACGGAGAGCGGGTGGACCGCACAAATCTGCCCGCCCGCAGGGCGGTTGATGTACATAAGGCCCCTCATACGACGTCGTATGGTTTACCGTTCTAATGTGGACGCGGGGATGATCCAGCAGTACTACACGGTGGGCATGGACGTGATCGTCCACCTCGGCGGTGGCCGTTCCACGCGGGGACGGCTCGCCGAGATCGGCAACGGCAGCGTGGTGCTGGCCACCGAGCGGGGGCCGGCGCTGGTGAGCGCGGAGGCCATCGAACTGATCGAGGTTCTCGACATGCCACCGGCCACGGCCGATCCGGCGGGCGCGGTAGCCGTCGGGAGGGCTCCGGATCCGCCGGAGGCCGGCCCGAGTACGGCCGACACCCCGCACGGTGGGCGACCGGAATCCGCATCGGCCCCGCCGGGCAGCGTCTCCGCGGTGCTGGACAGCTCTCTCTGGGAGGCGCTGGAAGCGGAGTTCGGCCCCGGCGAGTTCAAGCTCACGCTCAGCAAACCGTCTTTCAAGCGCGATCCGGTGGTCGACCTCGGCTACACCATGCACAAGTCGGTCGAGCAACATCTCGCCCGTGCGAAGAACCGGCTGGAATCAGCTCGTGCGGCACAGGACGTGGGCAAGGCCAGTGCCGCGATACGCGACCTGGCAGCCGCCTCGGAGGCCAGCGGCTACCCGCCCGGGCTGCACCTCGCCGCGCTGAGTCTGCTGGACTGGCGCGAGGTCGATGCGACCCGGAGCCAGGCCGAGGCGTGGATGGAGCAGGCCGCGCATCTCGGTGGGCGCTACGCGTGGGATCTCGCGGTGCTCCGGGCCCGTGCCGGGCGTGTCGGCGACGCGATGGCCGCTCTGGGCGCGGCCCTGCGCGCGACTCCGGCGGAGGTCACCGACGACAGGCTCCTGCGAGCCCTCCTGGACCAGGCCTCGTACGCGGGGGACACGGTCCAGGCCGCCTACGCCCTCGCCGGCGCCGTGGACGCAGGGCCCGAGCCCAGGCGTGTGGCGACGAGAGCGGCGCTTTACCTGGTGAGCCGGCTGTTCCCCGAGCGGGCCGCCCCGTTGGAGTCCCTCCTGGTGCGTCAGGCCCCGGCCCCGGGCGACCTGTGCCGCGTCCTGGACGTGCTGAGCCCCGGGACGTCGCAGCAGTTCGGTCTCTCGGACAGCGGCATGTCCGCCGCTCCGGTGCCCCAGCCCGTGACGCACCCTCCTGCCGCACACCATGCCCAGCCCACCGCGCCTTTCCCGGCAGCGGCCAACGGCCGCCCCAAGCCCGGACTCGCCCCGGCCCACGCGACGGCGAAGGACCTCCAGCGGCAGACGGAGACGGCCCGACGGCAATTCCAGCAGGGCAACTTCGACGCGGCGATCGCCATCGCCCGCAGCGCCCTCGTGGACTTCCCCGGCGATCCGGACCTCTCCGGGATCGCCGTGCATGCCGAGGCGGAGCTGACGGCCCTGACCGCCGAGCGAAACCGCGCCGTGGGGTCGCTGCGGCCCGCCCAGCCGGCGAAGCCGTTGAAAGCGCAGGCACCGCGCCCCCGCAACACCACCTTGTACGCCAGGGCGCAGCACGCGGACACCCAGGAGAAGGACTGGAAGAAGGCGGAGGCTCTCTACCGCCAGGCGATCGCCGAGGACCCGGGGCACGAGCGCGCGCGGCGCGCCCTCGCGTGGGGCCTGCACCGCTACCACCGCAGCGACGAGGCCCTGGAGGTGCTGCGTGAGCCCGGGGCGGTGGTGCAGGAGACCCTGCAACACCAGAACATGATCATCACGATCCTCACCGACCGCAAACGCCTTCCGGAGGCGGCCCTCCTCCTGGAGGGACTGCTGCGCGGCGAGCACCCGAACCAGACCCGCACCGGGTTGCTCAAACGCCTGGTCGCCGTCTACCAGCGGCAGCGCGACAAGCAGCGGGCCACCGATGCCGCGGAGCGGCTTCTCGCGCACGGTCCGCGCAATCCCGAGTTCCGTTCCATCCACGACGCGGTCACGAAAGCCGTCCGCACGGGGCTGTGGGACAAGCTGGACGAACTCCTCGCCAAGAGCGAGTGGCAACCGGAGCAGTCCGAGTCGCTGAGCGCGGTCATCCGTATGCACCTCAACCGCTGTGAGTACGCGGGAGTTGCCGCAGTCCGTATTCAGGAGGGCTCCCTCGGTGAGCAGGACGTCCAGGAGCTGACCAAACTCATCGAGCGCCTCGGAACCTCACGTCCCGCAGACCGCGCCGAGTTCAATCTGTCCGCCGCTCGCATCCTGCGTGACATCAGCCAGACCACCGATCCGCGCTTCCTGCGCTCCCTGCGGGCCTTCGGCGCGGCGATGGGCGATCTGTGCGCCGCGGAACGCCGCCCGCCCGAGGTGACCCGGGCCTACTACACGGAGGCCGTGGCGCTCGGCGGCGGCTGGGACAACATGGGCGAGCTGAAGGTCAAGCAGTTCGTCGCCTCCTATCTGGACCCCGGCTGGGAGGAGCCCAAGAGCCGCTACACGTTCGTGGAGTGTGCGCACTGGGTCATGGAGGACAAGAGCCGCCACAAGCCCCTGGCGATGGGCCTCGTCGGTCTGCTCTCGGTGTCCCCCCTGCGGGTGCGGCGGGAGATCATGTCGATCACCTACCGCGACAACCAGATCCGTGACGTCCTCTTCCGGGAGCTGCGTGACTTCCTGGGCGAAGCATCCGCGTCCACGAGCCAGGACGCCTACCTGACCTTGTGGGACCAGGCGCTGCGCACCCACGTCCGTCTCCTGGACCTGCAGCGCACCATGCTGCAGGCGCTCCTGCAGCGCCCGGAACCGCTGGGCACGCTGACCGAGGACCGGGGCGTCCTGGAGAGTGCCGCGGACACCGCGTACACCCCGCCGTTGGACCGGGACCGGCTGAACAAGGCGGCCGGGGTCCTGGCGGAGCTGCGGGGATATCTGGAACAGCCGTCGTATCTCGAACAGGAGCGGCTCTCCTCACGCATCGGCACCTCGATCCGCGAGCTGGTGGCGACGATCGAGCGGCTGCCGACCCGGCTCAGCGTCGAATACCTCGTGCCGCTGCTGAACAACGTGGACCGGGCGCTGACCGAGCACTTCGCGCAGGTGCAGAGGGCCGCCGAGCCGACCGACCTCGCGGTCAAGGAGGTGTTGTCCGCCTACACCCCGGACGCGGCGAACGTCATCCAGGTGCAACTGTCGGTGACCAATCCCGCGCACCGCTCCCCGGCCGGCGGGGTGCAGCTGCGGGTTCTGCGCAACGACGAGGACTACGAGCCGGTCGAGACCGCCGTCCCGGTCGCGCACACGCTGAGGGACGAGCAGACCGAGACGTGCACGGTATCGCTGACGGTGACGCCGAAGGCCATTCGCGAGCAGTTCGCGACGCTGCGGTTCCGACTGGAGTACTCCTCGCGCTCGGAGCGTGTCCTGGCCAGCGAGGTCAGCACCCTGTCGCTGCAGCTCAGCGACGCTCAGCGGTGGGAGGCCATCCACAATCCGTACGCCGAGGGCGCTCCCGTCCAGGACCGCCGGATGTTCTTCGGGCGCGACGCGCTGCTCGCGATCCTCGTGGACACCTTCCACCGTGCCGACGCGACGTGTGTGGTGATCTACGGACAGAAGCGGGTCGGCAAGTCGTCCGTCCTGCACCATCTGCAGGAAGAACTCGAGCCGCCGGTACTCGCCGCGAAGCTGAGCCTTCTCGAGATCGCCAGCAAGATCGACCACGGGACCCTGTACTTTCTCATCGCCACCGCGTTCCACCGCCGGCTGGAGGAGCTGGAGGACGCCGGATACCCGGCGCTGGGTCTGGACCGCCCCAGCCTCACCGCGTTCATCGACAGCGGCACCCCCAACCTGCACTTCGACGAGTACATGTACGACATGCGGCAGCGGATGCGCCGCAGCGAGGCCTACCGGAACTGGCGCCTCGTACTGCTTCTGGACGAGTTCACGGTGCTGTACTCGGCGATCGAACGCGGTGTGCTGCCACGGGAGTTCATGAAGTCCTGGAAGGCCATGCTCGAAGGCAAGATGTTCTCGAGCGTGGTGGTGGGCAACGACCTGATGCCTCGCTTCCTCAAGGCGTTCCCGAACGAGTTCCAGGTGGCGCGCCAGGAACCCGTCTCCTACCTCGACCAGGACTCCGCGGAGGCACTCATCACCGAGCCCATCGCGCTGCCCGGAGGCGAGAGCCGCTACCGAGGCGACTCCGTGCAGCGTGTGGTCGAACTGACCGCACGTAGCCCGTACTACATCCAGCTCTTCTGCAACCGTCTCGTCCAGCACATGAACGGGCTGCGCCAGCCCCTCATCGGTCCGGCACATGTGGACGCCGTCGCGGCCTCGCTGGTGCGGGGGGAACGGGCGCTGCCGCAGGAGCAATTCGACAACCTTCTGACTCCCGGCGACGCGGACGTGAGCGAGTTGCGGGACGACGTGGTGCTCGCCGTGCTCAAGGGCGCCCTCGAGGGCGTGGGCAAGGACGTGTACCTCGACGGCCGCAGGGCCCGCGAGCTCACCGACGGGCAACGCGTGATAGAGGACCTCCTGCGTCGTGACGTGATCGAGCAGGCGTCGGAGGGAAGGTTCCGGATCAAGGTCGGGCTGTTCGCCGAGTGGCTGTCCCACAGGAGGGCGTGAGCGCATGTCGGACACATCGCAGTCCGCCCTCCGGGGGAGGTGGTCCGTGAACCCGTTCGCGACGGTCGGCCACCCCGTGTACGGCGACGCGCACGTGGGTCGCGCCGAGGAACTCCGCATCGTGCGGGAGCGGGTCCTCGAACAGCCGGTCGCCGGGGCGACCGCCATCATCGGACCGCCTCGCATCGGAAAGTCCTCCCTCGCCTATCACCTGTTCATGCGCCCCGAAGCCCGGCAGGCGTACCCGAGGCTGCTGCCGGTGTGGATGAACGTCCGCACCCAGGGCGGCATCACGAAGGTGTTGCGCCGCCTCGTCGACGAAGTCTGGGAGCTGCTGGACGAGGCGGCTCCCGAGTGCGCCGGGGACCGGCGTCTCGTCCGTGCCCGTGACCGCGTTCTCGCCGAGGGCGCTCCGTGGCTGGAAGTGCAGTTGGAGACCCAGGAGTTCCTGCGCCTGGTGCGTCGCCGCGACTGGCGTGTGGTGCTGGTGCTCGATGAATTCGACGCGGCCCGCGAGGTCTTCCGGGCCGAGCCCGGAACCTTCCAGGCGCTGCGCGAGATGGCCTACAACCTGGACTGGAACATCGGCCTCGTCACCACATCGCGCCGTGAACTGCGGGACATCGTGGACATGGCCGATCCCGACGAGTCCACCTTCGCCGGTATCTTCCGCTCGGTCTTCCTGACCTGTTTCGAGGACGACGAGCTCGTCCAGCTGGCCGCACGTGCCGCTGAGGCCCCCGGACCGGTGGACCGGCTGGCCGAGCTGACGGGCGGGCACCCGTACCTGGCGAGTGTCCTGCTCGACCGCGTGTGCTCCGCCGGCGTCCCGGGCGGTTCCCTCAAGGTGGCGATAGACCGCCACGCCACGCCGCTCCCTGCGGAGTTCCAGTACTACTACCGGGACCTCGAGGACCTGCTGCGTACGGACGGACGTCTGCGGGCGATCCTCGAGGTCGTGCTCGGCCCGCAACTGGAGGTGACGCCGGAGGACGCCCAGATCCTCCTGCAGCAAGGGCTGCTGGTCGTGCGGGGAGACACCTACCGCGCGTTCTCCGAGGATTTTCAGCACTATCTGACCGTCATCGGACGCAGCCTCGGGCACTGGGACAACTGGATGGCCGTCGAGCAGCGCGTTCGGGACCTCGTCGAGAGCGGATTCATCGCACGCTACGGCGAGGATTGGGAGGGCGGTCTGCGCAAGGCCCGCGGCCCCAAGGTCGCACCACTCCTGGACCGCTGCGCCGAGCTTCGCGACCGCGAGCTGCGTACTTACGGTGACCGCGCATCTGTCCGCCTTCTCGACTTCACCTATCCGCGCGACCTGTACGACCTGATGGCCTCCCACTGGGATGTCTTCGGCAAGCTCCTCGGCCGCGACAAGGCCTACTGGGAGGTGCGGTTCGCACTGCTCGCCAAGGTCCGCAACCCCATGGTGCACAACCGCATGGGCGTCGTGACACCGCTGGAGCAGTCCATGTTCCGCACCTACTGCGACGAGCTCATGGCGGTTCTGGACCGGATCGACGGAGGCGTGCAACCCGGCTGAGGGCAGGCGGTGCGCGCACTCGCCGGGAGCGGAGTCGCGGCCCACCAGGGGAGAGCCTCATGCCGACCGACCGTGCTTCTCGCGCCGGGGGCGAGGGCCCGACCGGGGGGGGAACCGCCGTCGTACTCCCGATACGCGGCGAAGTGCACATCCCGGAGGTGCTCGCGAGGCGTGTCGACCCGCTGCCCGGACCCCGGGAGGTGAGCGCTGCGGAGGGGGCGGGGCCGCGATCCCGCAGGCCCGACCGGCAATGGATTTGGTCCTGGCGCCGACACCCCGTAGGGTTGTGTTCAACGACGCGGGGTGGAGCAGCTCGGTAGCTCGCTGGGCTCATAACCCAGAGGTCGCAGGTTCAAATCCTGTCCCCGCTACTGAAGCCGAGGGCCCGGTGCAACAGCACCGGGCCCTCGGCCTTTGCATGCCCGTACCCACCCGTGTGTGGCCGGCCGTGCACTCGGTGTTTTCGGCGCTGCGGGTCGTGGCTCAGCGTTTGCGGAGCGGTTCGTAGGGCGGGACGTCGCGACCCGGCTGCCAGTGCGGGCCCTGGCGGATGTGCCGGACGATCACGACGAGGTCGGTGGCCGCGGCGAGCGCCAGCAGGCCGAAGAACACGGCCCACCCGGTGCGCCCGAGGTCCGCGAAGAGCACCGTCCCCGCGATCGCCCAGGCCAGCCCGAAGGCCGCCAGGGCGAGCCGCGTCCGCAATGCGCTGCGAGCCCGCAGGGGCTCATTCCCGGTTCGTCCCATGCGCATGGAAAACGCCTCCTCATTCGGTTCGTACCCGGCTACGCTCGTCCCATGACATGGCGACATTGATCCTCACCCGAGTCCCCGCTGGCGCGCAGGCTCTACGCCTACGCCTTCCTCGAGGACCTGATCCCGCTCTACCCGGTGTACGCGGTGCTCTTCGCCGGCGCCGGGCTGTCCGAGGCCGGGATCTCCTCTCTGTTCGCCGTGTGGTCGCTCACGGCGTTCCTGCTCGAGGTGCCCTCGGGCGTGTGGGCCGACCGCTTCTCCCGGCGCGCCCTGCTCACCGTCGCGCCCCTGCTGGCCGGGGCGGGCTTCACGCTGTGGACGCTGTGGCCGTGCTACGCCTCCTTCGCGGCCGGGTTCGTCCTGTGGGGCGCCGGGTCCGCCCTGCGCTCGGGGGCCCTGCAGGCGCTGGTGCACGAGGAGCTGACCCGTGTCGGCGCCCGCCACGCCTACGCCCGCCTGACCGGCCGCGCGCAGGCACTCGGCACCACGGCGGCCCTGGTCGCGACCGCGCTGGCCGGGCCGCTCCTCGCGGCCGGCGGCGACCGCGCGGTCGGACTGGCCAGCGTCGCGGTGACCGTGCTGACCGCCCTGTCCGCCCTCGCGCTGCCGGAGCGCCGCGGCCGCGGGGCCGTCGCGGCCGAGGCCGGGGCGGCCGCCTCGTACGCCGGGCTGCTGCGCGAGGCCCTGGGCCAGGCCCGGCACACCCCCGGCGCCGGGCGCCTGGTGGCGGTCGTCTCCCTGCTGGTCGGCGCGACCGCGCTGGACGAGTACGTCCCCCTGCTCGCGCAGGCCACCGGCGTGCGGCCGTCCTTCGTCCCCCTGCTCGTCCTCCTGGTGACCGCGGGAGCCACGGCCGGCGGCTGGCTCGCCGGCCGCGGCACGCGCTGGGCACCGCTCGCACCGGTGGTGGCCGCGGTCTGCCTGGCCGCGGGCGCTGCAGGCGCGCATCCGGCGGGCCTGGCCCTGGTGGCCCTGGCCTTCGGCCTCCTCGACTGGGCGACGACCGCCGCCGACGCCGCCCTCCAGGAGCGCATCACCGACCGCACCCGCGCGACGGTCACCTCCCTGGCGGGCCTGGGCTCCGAGGCCGGGTCGCTGCTGCTCTTCGGCCTCTGGGCCGTGGGCTCGCACTGGTCGGGGCCGGGACCGCTGTTCGCCCTGGCGGCGCTTCCGCTCCTGCTCCCTGTGCTCCTGCTGTGGCGGTGCAACATTTTCCCACCCCCATGACGTCAGTGAGGTGAGGGCGGTGCCGGACGACAACGGGGTGGGGCATGCACGAGGACCGTACAAGGGAGTACCTGGACTTCGCGGCGACCCGCGCGGCACACCTCTTCCGGTCGGCATGCCTGCTCACCGGTGGTGACACCCACCTCGCCGAGGACCTGGTGCAGGAGACCCTCGGCAAGATGTACGTCACCTGGCGGCGGATGTCGCGGGTCGGCAACCCCGCCGGCTACGCCCAGACCGTGCTCGTCCGCACCTTCCTGACCCACCGGCGGCGGCGCAGCAGCGGCGAGGCCCCGGTGGGCGAGCTCCCCGACGTCCCCATGGGCTCCGGCGACTCCGACAGCGACACGGCACTGCTGCGGCTGACGCTCCTCGACGCGCTCGCCCGGCTGGCGCCCAAGGACCGTGCGGTCGTGGTGCTGCGCTACTGGGAGGACCGGAGCATCGAGGAGACCGCCGACGCCATGCGGGTCAGTTCCAGCGCCGTACGCACCCGGTCGGTCCGTGCCCTCGCCAAGCTCCGCGAACTGCTCGGCGACAGCCTCGCGGAACTGGTCTCCTCCCACTGACCCCATCCCCCGACCATCACTTTTCCCTCCCGCTTCCCGCTTCTCCTCCGGACGGTGGCTCACCATGCCCTTCGAAGACGACCTCGGCGCCGCGCTGAGGCAGACAGGCGACACCTTCAGCACCGACAACCGCGCCCTTGCCGCGGCCGGCCTGGCCCAGGGCCGCAGCGTCCACCGACGCCGTACCGTCGCCGTCGTGGGCACGGTGGCCGCCGTGGCGGCGGCGGTGGTGACCGCCGGTCTGGTCGTACCGGGCGGCACGGCACGGGAGGTGAGGCCGGCGAACCCGAGCACGCCCGACGCGACGAGCCGCATCGACGACGACAAGCGCAACGGGAACGACGGCAGCAAGGACAGCAGCAAGGGCGACAGCGACGGCAACGACAGCGGCGCCACCCTGGACGATTCCCCGCATTCGGAGTTGTTCACCGTCCTGCGGCAACTGCTTCCCGAGGGCACGATTTTCAGCGGGCTGGCCTCGGACACGGAGAGCGTCCCGAACACGGGGGCGTCCGTCGTCCAGGCCGTCTGGGACGACGGCCACGGCGCCTCGACGATCTCCGTCAACCTCAGCCGAGTCCAAGCCGGGCAGAGGCAGGACGAGTGCCCCGACCTCGCGCTCATGAAGCCCGGCACGACGTGCAAGCGCACCGAACTCCCCGGCGAGGCCGTGCTCGTCGTGATCAAGGGCTGGGAATACCAGGACAACCGCAAGGGCCCCAAGGACTGGCGGGCGATCCTGACCACTCCCGACGGCCGTCAGATCCAGGCCGACGAATGGAACGCACCGGCACAGAAGGGCCGGCCCACCACCCGGGAGAACCCTCCGCTGAGCGCCGCCCAGCTCGGTGACCTCGTGCTCTCCGCGCGGTGGGACAGGTTCTTCTCCGACATCCCCGAGGCCCCGGACCAGCCCACGCAGCCCGGTGCCGGCCCCGGGCTGCCGAGCTCCGCGAAGATCATGGCCCTGCTCAAGGACGTGCTGCCCAAGGGGCTGGAGGTCACCGTGCCGCCCGGCCAGCGCGGCCGGTACGTCCACCTGACCGTGGACGACGGCAACGGGGCCACCTTCGTCGAGGTCGACTTCCAGCAGTGGGCACCCGACGAGGTGGACGACCCGATCTTCGCGCAGGCGACCGTACTCCCCGACGGGACGAAGCTGGTCAAGCGCAGCGGCGCGGGGGACAAGGGCGGCGCCGGCATCGTGCGGTGGACCGCCGACACCATCCGTCCCGACGGGCTGCGGGTCGCCGTCACGGCGTTCAACTCGGACGGCTACCACCGCCCCGTGACCCGGGAGGTGCCCGGCGTCAGCATGGACGAACTCGTGAAGGCCGCCACCGATCCCCGGTGGGCGGAGCTCAAGTGATCACCTGGGCGGCCCACGCCGGGGGGCCGCCCGCCCCGGGGTCGGTTAGCGTCGCGGTGGCCCCACGGGATTGACCGACTTCCTGCTGACGGGGCGGCACCAGGCCTAGAATCCCCAACTGTTGCACCGTGAACCGACCCGTTCAGGGGGAGCGCGTATGTCCCAACTCCCGTCCAGGCGTGCCATGTTGCGGACGGCGGCGACGGCCGCCGGCGCCGTGGTCGTCGGCTTCGACCCGATCGGCAGGAGCTGGGCCGCGGCGGCGACCGCCGCGGACCGTGCGGACGACGCGTTGGTGGGGCTGCCCCACCTGGACGGGACGCTGCTCACCGACGACGCCTCGCTCGGCGCCGCCGCGGACGACTTCGGGCACATCGTGCACCGCAGGCCGGTCGCGGTGCTGCGGCCGGGGTCGGTGGACGACGTCGTCGCCATGGTGCGCTTCTGCAACCGGCACGGGCTGAAGGCGGCGCCGCGCGGCCAGGGCCACGGGACGTCCGGCCAGGCGCAGGTGGACGGCGGGCTGGTCGTCGAGACCACGCCGCTGGCGCGGATCGGCCCGGTCGGGCCGCGCAGCCGTACCGTCACGGTCGGCGCCGGGGCCAAGTGGAGCGACGTCACCAGGGCCACCCTCGCGCACGGCCTCACGCCGCCCGTGTTCACCGACTACCTCGAACTCTCCGTCGGCGGCACGCTGTCGGTGGGCGGACTCGGCGGCCAGAGCCACCACCACGGCGCGCAGGTCGACAACGTCACCGAACTGCAGGTCGTCACCGGCGCGGGCGAGCTGGTGCGCTGCTCCCCGTCGCGCCACCGGGACCTGTTCGAGGCGGTGCTGGCGGGCCTGGGCCAGTGCGCCGTCATCGTCTCCGCCACGCTGCGCCTGGTGAAGGCCCCGACGACGGTCCGGCACTATCTGCTGCCGTACCACGACCTCGGCACCTTCCTGGCCGACCAGCGACTGCTGGTCACCGACGGCCGGTTCGGCTACGTCGAGGGCCAGGTCGTCCCGGACGCGAACGGCGCCTTCCGCGGCTACGTCCTGGAGGCCGTCTCCTACGACGCCGCGCCCGACGACGCCGCGCTGCTGGCGGGGCTGCACCACGACGCCGCGGGTGTGCAGACCGAGGACCTCGGCTACTTCGACTTCCTCGACCGGCTCGCCCCTTCGGTGGCGGCGCTCAAGGCCGCCGGCCTGTGGGACTTCGCCCACCCCTGGCTCAACCTGCTCATCCCGGGCGAGAAGGCGGCCACCGTGGCCGGCGGCATCCTCGACGCGCTCACGCCCGCCGACCTCGGCCCCGGCGTCGTGCTCCTCTACCCGCTGCTGCGCGAGCGCCTGCACCGGCCCCTGCTGCGGGCCGGCCGGGACCCGGTCCCGTACCTGCTCGCCGTGCTGCGCACCACCCCGCCGCAGGACACCGCGACGGTCGACCGCCTCCTGGCCGCCAACCGGACCGCGTTCGAGGCCACCCGGGCGGCCGGCGGCACGCAGTACCCGGTCGGCTCCGTCCCGTTCGGCCGTGCCGACTGGCGCGTCCACTTCGGCTCCGCGTGGCCCGCCCTGGCGGCGGCCAGGCGGCGCTACGACCCCCGGGGGATCCTCGTTCCCGGTCAGGGCATCTTCTGAAGCGGACCGCCGGCCCGTAAGGTCCCCCCATGGGGAGACACATCGCGTTCGAGCGACTGCACAACTTCCGTGACATGGGCGGCTACCGCACGGCCGAGGGCCGCGCGGTGCGCTGGGGGCGGCTCTACCGTTCCGACGCGCTCTCGAAGCTCGGGGGCGCGGATCTGGAGCGGTTCACCGGCCTCGGGGTGCGCACGGTCATCGACCTGCGCTACCCCTTCGAGATCGAGGCCAAGGGCCGTGTCCCGGAGGCCACCGGGGTCGGCTACCACAACCTCAGCATCGAGCACCGGCCCTATGACCAGACGACGTTCGGGCCGGAGGTCGAGACGACCGCCTTCTACGCGCGGCTGCACGCGGAGGTCGCCGCGGACGGCGTCAAGGAACTGGCGCGGGCGCTGGAGCTGATCGCCGCGGAGGGCAGCGGACCCCTGGTCTTCCACTGCGCGGCGGGCAAGGACCGTACGGGGCTGCTGGCGGCGCTGGTGCTCGGGCTGCTGGGGGTGCCGGAGGAGGACATCGTCGCCGACTACGCGCTGAGCGAGCTGGCGACCGCCCGTCTGCTCGCAGACTGGACGGCGGCCAACCCGGAGCGGAGCCTGCGCTGGCCCGGCTGGGGAAGGGCGCCCGCCGACGCGATGAGGATCTTCCTCGCCGGCCTGGCGGCCGAGCACGGTTCCGTCGAGGGGTACGCCCGCACGCGACTCGGCACGGACGACGCCCTGATCGCCGCCCTGCGGGAGGCACTGCTCACCGACTGACCGACGGCGGATCCCGGGACGTGCAACCTTTTGGTTGCGCGATGCGGTCTTACGTGCAACCCTGGGGTTGCACGCAAGGCTGTCCGGCTGTCCAGCGACGGAGGAACCATCATGAGCACCCAGACCCCGGACCGGATCGAGCGGGAGATCGGCATCGCCGCTCCGGTCGAGCGCGTGTGGGACGTCCTGACCCGGCCCGAGCACATCGGCCGCTGGTTCGGCGAGGACCTGGGGGGCGGCGGCGCGCCCGCGGAGGTGGACCTGCGGCCGGGCGGCGCCTTCGTGATCGACCACGGCTTCGGCGCCTACCCCAGCCGCATCGTGAGCGTGGAGCCGCCGCGCTACTTCTCCTACCGCTGGGCCACCGCCTTCCCCGGCGAGGAGGCCGCGGAGGGCAACTCCACCCTCGTCGAGTTCACCCTCACCGCCGACGGGGACGGCACCCGCCTGCGGGTCGTCGAGAGCGGCTTCGCGGCCCTCGACATCCCCGAGGAGCGCATCCCGTACGCCGGGTACGAGAGTCACACGCAGGGCTGGGCGGACGTCACGGCCGGACTCGCGACGTACGTGGAGAAACTGCCCGCATGACGCAGACCCGCACCGGCGGCGAGGAGGACGTCTTCGCCGCGCTGGCCGACCCGATGCGGCGGCGCATCCTGGACGCCGTCGCCGAGCACGGCGACGCCACCGCCACGGTGCTCGCGGCCGAACTCCCCGTGTCCCGCCAGGCGATCGTCAAGCACCTCACCGTGCTCGACCACGCCGGGCTCGTCGCGGGGCGGCGCGCGGGCCGCGAGATGCGGTACGCCGTACGGCCCGAACGGCTGGTCGCGGCGGCGCGGTGGATGGACCGCGTCGCCGCCCGCTGGGACGCACGGCTGTCGGCCATCAAGCGCCTTGCGGAGGAACCCGCAGCGCGGGACCCCGGTGCAGGCTGACCGCCGCGAGCGGGGAGAGACCGCCGGACGAGTTCTCCGGCTCGCGGAAGGCGACACCGTCTCAACCGGGCGATACGCCGTGGGACACGGCCGCCGGCGGGAGCCGTGCCCGGCGCGCGCCCTGAGGTCCGCACGGGCCCGCCGGCGGAACCCGCGTGGTGAAGGGGCCCGCCGGAGAGGGCGGGGGAGGGGAGTGCCATGATCGGGGCGTCGACGCCCGTTCCGGCCTCAGGGAGGCGGCCCCCGTGCCCGAGCAGCACTTCGATCCCATGCCCGAGGACTGGCAGCGGGCGCTCGCCGTCGTCGCCCACCCCGACGACCTGGAGTACGGCGCCGCCGCGGCCGTCGCCCGCTGGACGGACGCCGGCCGCGAGATCGGCTACCTCCTGGCGACCCGCGGCGAGGCCGGCATCGACGGCATACCCCCCGAGGGCGCGGCGCGAATACGGGAGGCCGAGCAGCGCGCGAGCGCGAAGGCGGTCGGCGTGGGCACCGTCGAGTTCCTCGAGCACCGCGACGGCGTGATCGAGGAGGGTCCGGCCCTGCGCCGCGACATCGCCGCCGCGATCCGCCGGCACCGCCCCGAGCTGCTGATCACGTTCAACCACCACGACACCTGGGGCGGCACGGTCTGGAACACCCCGGACCACCGGGCCGTCGGCCGGGCCGCCCTCGACGCCGCGGGTGATGCCGGCAACCGTTGGATCTTCCCCGAACTCGCCCGGGACGAGGGCCTGGAACCCTGGGGCGGCATTCGCTGGATGGCCGTCGCGGGATCGCCGTACCCCACGCACGCGGTCGAGGTCGGCGACACCGACGTCGAGCGGGCCGTCGCGTCCCTCGCCGAGCACCAGGCGTACATCCGGGCGCTCAGCGACCGGGAACCGGCCGAGTACGCGCGCGAATTCCTCGGCAGCACCATGGAGATCGCGGCGCGGCGCTTCGGGGGCCGTCCGGCGGTGGCGTTCCAGCTCTACCCCCGGTAGCGGCCGGGCGGGGCGGCCGGGGCCGCCCGCCTCAGCCCGGGACGAGCAGGTCGATCCCGTAGGCCGCAACCGCCAGGCACGCCGCGAAGCACAGGGCCGCCACGGCCAGGGCCGCCTTCTCCTGCCCGTCGCGCGGCTGCCCGTCGCGCGGGCCGCTGCCGGCGCGGCCCCAGGCGGCGATGCCCAGCGAGAACATCACCACGACGGCGATGGTGATACCGAGGCTGGCCCCGAACACGCTGCCGAGGTTGCCCCACTTGACGTCCATGCGGATCCCCTCCTCACCGCTACCGGGCCGACTGGCCGGCGGGGCTCGGCTCCGGCGCACCGGGCCGCGTGTCGTTGACGTTGTCCGCGTTCACCGGGCGGCGCCGCGACAGCAGGTACAAGCCCGCCGCGGCGACGACCGCCACACCCGCCACCAGCGCGACGCCCAGGTCGCCGTGGTCCGCGACCCAGGCCGCCACCCCGCCCACGGCCGCCGCCGCGGGGAGCGTCAGCACCCAGGACACCGCGATCCGCCCGGCGACTCCCCAGCGCACCTGGGCGAGCTTGCGACCCAGGCCGGCGCCCAGGATGCTCCCGGTGCAGACCTGGGTGGTGGAGAGCGCGAAGCCCATGTGCGAGGAGGCGAGGATCACGGAGGTCGCGCTGGTCTCCGCGGCGAAGCCCTGCGGGGTCTGGATGTCGGTCAGCCCCTTGCCCATGGTGCGGATGATCCGCCAGCCGCCCATGTACGTGCCCAGCGCGATCGCCAGCCCGGCGCTCAGCACCACCCACCACGGCGGGCCGGCACCGGGTGCGAGCAGGCCCCCCGAGATGAGCGTCAGCGTGATGACCCCCATCGTCTTCTGCGCGTCGTTGGTGCCGTGGGCGAGCGCCACGAGCGAGGCGGAGCCGACCTGGCCGGCCCGGAAGCCCCGCTTCACCTTGTCGCCCCGGGTCCGTCTGGTGATCACATAGGCCAGGTAGGTGGCCAGCATCGCGACCACACAGGCCACGACCGGTGAGGCGACCGCCGGGATGACGATCTTCTCCAGGACCTCGCCCGCGTTGACGGCGGACGCGCCCGCGCCCACCCAGACCGCGCCGATGAGCCCGCCGAACAGCGCGTGCGAGGAACTGGAGGGCAGGCCGAGCAGCCAGGTGGCGAGGTTCCACAGGATGGCCCCCACCAGCCCGGCGAAGATCATCGCGGCGGACACCCTGGCGTCGTCGACGATGCCGTTGGAGATGGTCTTGGCGACCTCGGTGGACAGGAAGGCACCCAGCAGATTCAGCACACCGGCCACGGCCACGGCGACCCGGGGCGAGAGCGCGCCCGTGGCGATCGACGTCGCCATGGAGTTCGCCGTGTCGTGGAAGCCGTTGGTGAAGTCGAAGGCGAGCGCCGTGACGATGACGATGACGATGAGAAAGGAGACAGTGCCCACCGCGTACCTCCCACCGGGGTGCGGTGCGGTTCACGGGCCCCCCGTACCGACGGCGGCTCGGGATTCCAGGCTAGGCGAGGTGCCGGTGGTCCGCATCGCGCGGCCCGCCTTCGGGGGCGGGCCCGGGTAAAACCCTTGGCGCGACGGCGGACGCGGTGGGCAGGATGCCCGCATCATGGAGAACACCGAGATGCCGCGCCGGATGATCAGGGCCGCGTACACCGACGACACCGTGACGGTCTATCAGGCGTACCGCCCCGGGATCGGTGATCACGCCGCGCTCCACGGCCGCTTCCCGGAGAGCTGGAGCCGCTCCCGGATGACGTGGATCAAGCCGTCCTTCCTGTGGATGATGTACCGCAGCGGCTGGGGCCGCAAGGAGGGGCAGGAGCGGGTGCTCGCCCTCGACATCAGCCGCGACGGCTTCGGCTCGGCGCTCCGTCAGGCCTGCCTGTCCCACTTCGACCGCTCGGTGTACCCCGACCGCGAGACCTGGGCCGAGCGTGTGCGCGGCACGCAGGTCCGCGTCCAGTGGGACCCGGAGCGCGACCTCTCCCTGCGTCCGCTGCCGTACCGCTCGCTGCAGCTCGGGCTCACCGGCCGGGCGACGCGCGACTACGCCGACCAGTGGATCGTCGGGATCCGGGACGTCACCGGGCTCGCCCACCGCGTCCACGAGCTCGTGCGCTCCGGCGACCGCGAGGCCGCCGCCGCGCTGCTGCCGCGGGAGCGGCCCTATCCGCTCGACGAGGAGACCGCCGCCGTGATCGGCGCGACGACGGAGCCTAGCGGCCGTCCAGCTCCGTGATGAGCCGCTTCGGGGCGACCACGCGGTAGCTCTCCTCCACCCAGTCGCACAGCACCTCCACGGCGGGTGCCTCCCCGGTGAGGGGGACGCAGACCCAGCCTGCCCTGCCGAGGCCGTAGCCGGAGGGCTGGGCGCCGGGGACCGACAGGGCGTGCTCGTGGAGCTGGGGGTCCTTGAGCTTGACGTTGATGCCGGGCGGGTGGCTCCCGTCGCCGACGCCGAGGAAGACGAAGACCTTCTTGTTGACCTTGACGACGCTCTCTCCCCAGGGGAACTCCTCGGCCGAGCCGGGCAGCGTGAGCGCGAAGGCGCGCACCTTCGCGCGCACGGCGAGCGGGTCGTGGTCGGTGGTCACGGGGCCTCCCCGGGCGGAAGCGGACGGCGGTCGACGGGCACGCGTACGCCCGATGGTAGGCCGGTGCCGGCCCCCTACCGGGGCAGGTGGGCCCCGCGACGCGCGGGGCCGGTCGTACCGTGCGGTTCAGCGGATTCTGGCGAGGAACCCAGGCTGTCAGGATCGCGTTGGGGAATCTGCAAAACGGTGCCGCCGGCTTGCTGGGGTTGGCATGGTCGTTCTGTTCGTCGGAGCGAAGGGTGGGGCTGGGTGTCTCTGGAGTCTCGAGACGACCGTGGGGTGCCGGAGCTGACTGCTCGGGTCGTGCGGGCGTCGTTCCCCAAGGGGACACTGGCCGTCCGTGTACGTGAGGCGCTCGGTCCGCTGTTTGCGGACCAATCTTTTGCTGAGGCGTTTTCGTCACGGGGGCGGCCGGCTGTTTCACCTGGGGCGCTGGCGTGGGTGTCGGTGCTGCAATACGCCGAAGGGCTCACCGTTCGGCAGGCCGCTGACCAGGTGCGGGCCCGTATCGACTGGAAGTTTCTGCTCGGCCTGGAGCTGGACGACCCGGGGCTTGATTTCTCCGTCCTGAGCGACTTCCGCGCCCGGCTGATCGGACATGGACTCGAGGAGCACGTTCTAGACCTGGTCCTGGCCAGGTGCTCCGAGCTCGGGTTGCTGCGTGCTGGCGGTCGGCAGCGCACCGACTCCACCCACGTCTTGGCCTCGCTGCGCCCGCTATCACCGGCTGGCGCTGATTGCGACCGGCTGGTGCCGGGGCACCGTGGCAACTGCAGCCTGGGTCGGGCTGGTTGTCAGTGTCGAGGGGTACGGTTCAACGCGTGAAGATCGTCGTGCAGGTGAAGGCGCTGCCGACCGCTGAACAGGCGGTTGCGATGCGCTCAACCCTGCGCGCGTGCAATGACGCGGCGAACTGGGTGTCGCAGGTCGCGTTCGATCGGGGTTTGCCGCGCGAGTACGAGCTTCGGAAGCACACGTACACCGAGCTCAAGGCCCGCGGTCTGGGTGCCCAGTCGGCGCAGCACGTCATCAAAAAGGTCCGCGACGCTTACACAACGCTCCACGCGAACATCAAGGCCGGAAATCTGGGGAAGTCTGGTTCGAAGCGCAGGGTGAAGGCAGAGGCGAAGCCGATCACATTCCGGTCGGAGGCCGCTCAGCCGTACGACGAGCGGTGCCTGACCTGGCAATACGATGCCGAGACTGTGTCCATCTGGACCACGGCTGGCCGGCTCAAAGGCGTCAGGTTCGTGGGCAGCGCAGACCATCTGAAGACCCTGCGGGAGTACCGCAAGGGCGAGTCTGACCTCGTGGAACGCGACGGCGAGTTCTACCTCCTCGCAACCTGCGAGATTCCCGAGGCCGACCTCAACGACGACCCGGCTGGGTTCCTCGGCGTGGATCTCGGCATCGTGAACATCGCAACCACCTCAGACGGCAACGTTCTCGCTGGCCGACGGCTGAACCGGTATCGGGCGCGGCAGGCAGATCTACGAGCCAAGCTGCAGAAGAAGGGCACCAAGTCGGCGAAGCGCCTGCTGAAGAGGCGCGCCCGCCGTGAACGGCGGTTCGCCGCTGACACCAATCACGTCATCTCTAAACGCATCGTGGCAGAGGCTGAACGCACCTCCCGTGGAATTGCCCTGGAAGACCTGGGCGGGATCCGCATGAGGGCTCGGTTGAGAAAGCCCCAACGAGTCGCGGTGCACAGCTGGGCGTTCGCCCAGCTCGGACAGTTCCTGGCATACAAAGCACGCCGCGCCGGCGTGCCTGTGGTCTTCGTCGACCCGGCATACACCAGCCAGACGTGCTCCGAATGCCAGTACACAGACAAAAAGAACCGGGCCTCACAGGCCCGGTTCCAGTGCAGGTCGTGCGGCGTCGTTGCGCACGCAGACCTGAACGCTTCCCGCAACATCGCCCGCAAGGGTGAGACTGCGTGGACTGCGGGGCGTCAGTCACGCGTCCCAGCCCCCGCCTAGCAGGGGCATAGATGCGGGAGGTCCCACGGCCGCCAGTCGTGTACCTACCTGCAAGCCAGGTCCTTCAGGGCCGGGTCAAGTTGACGAGCAGTACTGCGCCTGCTTGCCGATGGCGCGGTACATGCAGTCCGCGTTCTCCAGGAGCAGCAGCACCGCCTCGCGGTTGCGGCCGGTCTGGGCGGGGATCACCTCGTCGGGCGGGTAGAAGCCCGAGGAGCCGTTCGGGCCGGGGTACATCTCGAAGGTGTACGCCCAGACCCCTTGGTTCGCCCAGAGCCAGTCGATGATCGACCCGTCGGTGATGTAGAGGTCGCTGGACTGCTCGGGGGTGTAGCCGTTGGTGGCCGCCATGGTGCGGCCGAAGGTGGCGAAGGTGTTGTACTGGTCGGCCGTCATGCCGGTGGTGGTGTTCGCGGTGGTGTAGCCGAAGGGCCACAGCACGAGCTGACTGTAGGTGTGGAAGTCGATGCCCGCGGTGATCTGCTGCCTGCCGCCGACGACCCGGCCGCGTACGAAGTCCGCGACGAGCCTGACCTCGGGTGCGGACTCGGCGGACGCGCCCCGGTAGGTCTCGCTCGACTTGGTGCCCGAGGAGCCGCCGCAGCAGCCCCAGCGGTAGTTCCAGTTGCGGTTGAGGTCGGTGCCCACGGCCGAGGAGCCGGAGTTGGGCTGGCGGTTCTTGCGCCAGCTGCGGTAGGAGCCGCTCGCTATGTCGTACTCGCCGCCGTCCGGGTTGAGGTCCGGGATGATCCAGATCTCGCGGGAGTCGACGATCCCGGCGATGCGGCTGTCGGTCGCGTAGCCGTCGCCGAACTGGTGCAGCAGGTAGAGCGCCATCTCGACGGTGAGGTGCTCACGGGCGTGCTGGTGGTGGGTGAAGAGGACCTCGGGCTCGGCCTCGTCGGTGCCCACGTTGTCGCTGATCTTGACGGCGACGATGTTCCGTCCGCTGTAGGAGGTCCCGATGACCTGCTGCCGCATGATGGCGGGGTGCGCGGCGACCAGGGCGTTGATGTCCGCGGTCATCTCCGCGTAGTTGTGGTAGCCGGAGTCGGAGCCGGGGAAGTCCAGCAGCGAGGCGTCGCCTTCGGCGCCGCGGCCGACGGCGCTCGCCGCGGGCGGGGCGGGGAGTGCGGTGAGGCGGTAGCCCGCGGAGCGCAGCGCGGCGGCCTGGACGGCGTTCGCGGTGACGACGGTGGAATGGCTGCGCGCCGCGTCGATCGACACACCGTGGGCGGCGAGCGCCGTACGGGCGGCGACGGTGCCGGTGCCGGCCACCTCGTACTGCCGGACGACTTCGTCGGCGGCGGCAGCGACGGGACGGCCGCCCGCGGTGGACGGCGAGGCGTCGGCCTGTACGGCGAGCGAGGTGGCGAGGGCGCAGGCGAGCAGCGCGGCGGTGACCGTCGCCCGTCTGCCGGTCCGGGGGATGCGCATGGTCGTCCTCCTGGGTGTGGGGGTGGCGCAGGAGTTCGAACCGATCGTGCGAGCATGGCATGATCGCGTCAATATGGAATGCCTGCTTCGATGGTGAACGCCCGGAATCCACCGCTGCATTGGCCGATGGGCCCTGCCTGCGGCGGGTTCTGCGGTGCCGGTACGATCGGGCCGATGCCCGGGCGTAGCGCAGAGGCAGGCGCACCGCCTTGCTCAGGCGAATCACGCCGGTTCGAATCCGGCCGTCCGGGCAGCGCAGGCACACGGGCCCGTAGGGCAGAGGCAGACCCGCCGCCCTCTCAAGGCGGATACGCCGGTTCGAATCCGGCCGGGCCCCCGATAGGATCATCGCAATGCCCGGATGTAGCGCAGAGGCAGGCGCCCCTCCCCTCAAGGAGGGATCACGCCGGTTCGAATCCGGCCGTCCGGGCAGCCGGGGGCACATGGGTCCGTAGCGCAGAGGCAGGCGCCGCCGCCTCGGCAAGGCGGATACGCCGGTTCGAATCCGGCCGGACCCACCGGACGGGGCCGGAGGACGGGCAGGGGCAGTGGGGGACACGGGCGGCATCACGGAGGCGGAACTCGCGGCCTTCGACGCGGTGGTCGGCAGGCTGCGCGAACTGCCCGTGGACGACCCGGTACGGCTGCGCGCCGAGCAGGTGGCCGCCTCCTTCGCGCGTGACGGACGGCTGCGGCGCAGGAAGACCCGGCGTGAGGACCGCGCCACCGCGGACGCGGAGGTCGTGGCGGCCACCGCGACCGGTGCGCGGGAACGCCGCGAGGATGCACCCCTCGACGAGACCCCGGCGGGCGGCGCCGCGGGGGAGTTCGCCAGGCCCCGCCGCTGCTACGTCTGCAAGTCCCCCTACCGGCGGGCGGACGCCTTCTACCACCTGCTCTGCCCCGACTGCGCCGTGGACAACACCACGCGCAGGCGGGCCCGTACCGACCTCACCGGCCGGCGTGCGCTGCTGACCGGCGGTCGCGTCAAGATCGGCTTCCAGTTGGCCCTGATGATGCTGCGGGACGGCGCCGAACTCCTGGTCACCAGCCGCTTCCCACAGGACACGCTGCGCCGCTTCACCGAGGCGCCCGGCAGCGAGCGGTGGCTCGACCGGCTCACCGTCGTCGCCGTCGACCTGCGCGACCCCCGCCAGGTCGTCGGCCTGTGCGAACGGCTCCGCGAGACCGGTGAGCCGCTCGACATCCTGGTCAACAACGCGGCCCAGACCGTCCGGCGGCCCCCCGAGTCGTACGCGGCCCTCACCGCGGGCGAACGCGCGCCGCTGCCCGCCGGGCCGCGGGCCGGGGCGATACTCACCGCCCCCGGCTTCGGAACCGTCCACGCGCTGCCGGCCGCGGCCGGGCCCACCGCCGAACTCTCGCTGGCCGAGACCGACGAGGCCGGGCTGCTGCCCGACACCGCCCCCGAGAACTCCTGGTCGGCGGAGCTCGGCGGCCTCGACCCGGCCGAGGTGCTGGAGACCCAGCTCGTCAACTCCCTCGCCCCCGCGCTGCTCTGCGACCGCCTGCTGCCCCTGCTGCTCGCCTCGCCGCGGCCGCGCCGCTACATCGTCAACGTCACCGCCGTCGAGGGCCGCTTCGCGGTGCGCAACAAGACCGCCGGCCATCCGCACACCAACATGGCCAAGGCCGCCCTCAACATGCTGACCCGCACCAGCGGGCCCGCGCTCGCGGCGCAGGGCGTCCACATGTGCAGCGTCGACACCGGCTGGATCACCGACGAGAACCCGCTGCCGAAGAAGAACCGGCTGGCCGGCCAGGGCTTCCGCACCCCTCTGGACATCGTGGACGGCGCGGCCCGGGTCTACGACCCGATCGTGCGCGGAGAGGCCGGGCACCCGGTCTCCGGCGTCTTCCTCAAGGACTACCGGGAAGCCGAGTGGTGACATGACGGACGACCGGCCGCCCCACGCGGGTGTCCCCGCGGTCGTGCCGCGCCCGCGCGCCGACCTCGAACCGCTGCTGGACTGGCTGCGAGGCGGAGAGGGCGCGGCCGAACGCCGGGACTTCCCGGCCGGGACCGCGCTGCCCGACGGGCGCCTCGACCTGTGCAAACAGGCACTGGGCCCGGAGGGGGCGGCAGCCGTCGCCGAGGCCCTGCGCCAGGCACCCGCCACCGGTGCCGTACGCCACCTGCTGCTCGGCACCGACGGGCTGGGCGACTCGGGTGCCGCCGCCGTCGCCGAACGCACCCAGGGCACCGGTGTCGAGACGCTCTACCTGGGCTGCAACGGCATCACGGCGGGCGGCGCCTGCCGCATCGCCGACAATCTGCGGGCCTCGCCCCAGGCCGTCACCGGGGTCTGGCTGAAGCGCAACCCGCTCGGCGGCGGCGCGGGTGAGGCCGGCGCCGGACTCGTTGAGGCGGCACGGTCGCTGCGCACCCTGGACCTGGTGCAGACCGGACTCGACCCTGCGGGCCTCGCCGTGCTGGCCGACGCGCTCGTCGTCGCCGCCCGCTCGGGACGGGCCGTGGAGCGGCTGTTCGTCGGCGGCAACGCCCTCGGCACGGCCGGCGCGGCCTGCCTGACGACCCTCCTCACAACGGGAGCGGTCGCCGAACTGTACGTATCGGCAGCCCGACTCGGCGACGCGGGCGCCCTCCTGCTCGCCGAGGCCCTCGCCCGGGCGCCGTACGGCCGGCTCACCCGGCTCTCGGTGGCCAGCAACGGCATCGGGCCGGCGGCCTGCGCCCGCCTGGTCGCCGCCGCGACGGCCGCCGGAGTGGAACTCCTCGACCTCGGGCGGGTCAAGGCCGCCCGGGTCCTGGACGCCGCGGACAACCGGGTCGACACCGAGGCGGCCACCGAGATGGCCGCGGCCCTGGGCTCGGCGCCGCACCGGCTGACCCATCTCGTACTGGCCCACACCGGAATGCGCAGCCGGGAGGCGCACCGTCTGCTCGACGCCGCACCGGCGGCGGCGACCGCGACCCGCTACGTCCTCGGCAAGGGCGTCGCGACCAGCGTCCGTCGGCGGCTCGACGCGCTCAGCGCGCACCTGCCGCCGCCGGCCCTGCCGCCGGACGTGGCCGCCGTGCGCAGCGTCCACCGCACCCCACGCTGATCAGCGGGGCATACGGGCGAAGGTCTCGATCCAGAAGCGCTGTGCCTGCTCCGAGGCGCCCACCAGGTAGGTGGAGCGCAACTTGGGCGGCAGCAGCGCCACCAGCCGGGCGACCGCCTTGCGGTGCCGCTTGAGCTGGGACAGCTCCGCGTTGGCGAGCACCTGGTGGACGATGTCGCTCTCGTCGTTGCCCTCCCCGGACTCCTCCCGGGCACGTCGCAGCCGTGCCTCCCACGCGTCCACGTCCCGGGCCAGCTCGCGCAGCCCGGTCACCGAGCGGTTCGTGAGCCGGTCGACGAGCGCGGTCAGCGGCACCGGGGCGTACTCGCCGTCGCCGAGGTAGACCGTGGCCATCTGCAGCGGCAGACCGCGCTGGTGGAGCTTGATCAGCCGCTCGATGGTGCGCTTGGTGATCCAGGCGCGGCCGTCCTCGTCGATGTCGTGCTTCCACCACTCCAGCACCGTCTCGGCGAGAGCGCCGTACCGCGCGATCAGCCACTCGTTGGCCGGGATGTCGCCCGGCTCGACCGTGAGCGAGGCCGTGAAGCGGGTCGCCTGCGCGATGTTGTTGCGTGACACCATCAGCCGGCGGCCCAGATGGTACGGCGGGTTCTGCACCGCTATCTGGGCGCGCAGGTTCTCGATCCGGCGCCCCGCCAGCGACCACTCCTGAGTGATCTCCATCAGCTTGGCGAACGCGGCCTTGTCCTTGGGCCGGTTGTACTCGTCCCAGACGATCGCCTTCGGCTCGCTCCCGGTGAACTTCTGTGCCAGCAGGGTGTCCAGAGAGCCGTCCCGGTCCGGGACGGGCGCGCACAGGTCCTCGACGTTGGTGACCGGCAGGGAGAAGTACAGCGGGTCACGGCCGAGGTCCTCGCGCAGCGTCTCGCGCACCACCTCGGTCTTGCCGCAGCCGGGAGGTCCCTGGAGCAGCACCGTCCACCGGTTGCGCAGCGCCGCCCGCACCACCGAGCGCACCGGGTCCGGCACCGTCGCCGGGTTGGGCACACCGAGCTCCGCCGCGATCCGGTCCAGGATCTCCGGCGTCCGGTCCTGCCCGGGGCCGCCGTCCGGCCGGGGCTCCGCCAGCCGCAGCCGCTCGCCGTTGACCAGCGGCAGCCCCCAGCGCAGCGGGAACCCCTCCCGAGCGTTGGCGAGGACATGGTCGAGGGTGCGCGGGGAGAGCAGCTCGCGTACCGCCGGGCCGAGCGAGGCCCACAGGGCGAAGACCCCGTTCAGGTCCCAGTCCCGGTACTTCTCGGCGAGCTTCCGCCGCCAGGCCGTGTCGTTGGCGGTGACCCGCACCGTGACCATGCGGTCGAGGACGGCCAGGTCGCCGCGCCGGGCGGCCGTCTCCGACAGCGACTCGTTGTCGCTGAGGAACACCCCGATGCAGCCCAGCTCCCGCAGGTCGTACTCGCCGAGCGTCCAGTTGCAGGCGACCTGCATCAGCTGCGACTGGATCGTCTCGCCGGCCTGCAGCGAGTCGTCGATGAGCAGCACGAACGGGCGCCCCGGCCGCAGCCCGCTCATCACCAGCTGACGCAGCACCAGTTCGTCCGTGTGCGGATCGCGGACCGGCGCGTTCACCAGGAGGTCGTCCGGGGTGAGGTTGGCGGCCGGCACGTAGACCAGTTCGGCATCCGGGTGGGCCTCGGCGACGTGCGAGAAGAACGTCGAGGTCTTGCCGATGCCGTGCTCACCGAAGACCTGTCCCGTCTGCCCCATGTCGATCATCGCGTCGATGAACGACTCCAGCCGGGAGGCCTCCGGGCGGCCCTCGGGCGGCCGTGGATAGGTGGCGTTGGCCCGCCAGGGCCGGGGGCCGGCCGTGGTGGTCGCCGCGGTGGTCGCCGCGGTCGTCGTCGCGGTGCTGGTCATCTTGCTCCCGTCGTCACGCGGTGGCAGGCCATGGGCGGGGTGTGGGCGTCGGGCCAGTCGTCGCCGCCCTCGGTGATCAGCCATATCCACGTGTCGGGCTCCTGCGGCGTGATGTGCGGGGCGTAGCCGTCGGTGAGCACGATCACCGCGTCGGGGCGCTCCTCGAAGCGCCGTCCCTTGACCTCCGTACGCCCCTCGACGTAGTCGGCCACGGCCTGGAAGCTCGTGCCCCCGCCGCCGTACACCCGCTCGCCGGGGACGAAGGGCATCACGACGCCGTCGAAGGAGAGCCAGTGGGCCTCCACGCCGTCGATCCGCCCGACGAGCTCGGTCAGCCAGGTGATGACGGAACCCGGCATGGACCCCGAGGTGTCGTAGGCGATGACCAGCACCTTGTCGCGGACCGGACCGCGCCGCGACAGCATCGGGTCGTGGCCGAGCGCCGCCAGCAGCGCACCCCGCTTCTTCGGGTAGACCAGCCGCTCGCCTTCCCGCAGCTTCGAGGCGACCACGTCGACCAGCCACCGCTGCCACCAGTCCACCCGCCGGGTCCTGACGGTCTCGCCGCGCAGCGCCCCGGCGCCCAGCTGTCCCCACAGCCGGGCCGTGCGCTCCGAGGCGCCCTCGGTGCGGCCCATGAGGTCCAGCAGTTCCCGCTCGGCACCGGTGTGCCCGCGGCGCGCGGCCAGCAGCGAGTTCAGCAGGGACGAGGAGACCAGGGCGTCGACCGTCCCCTGGTCGCCCGGCACGCCGCCCCCCTCGAGGTGGACGCACAGGGACGTCGGGGGCACCGGCGGGTGCTTCATCCGCTTGAGCTCGGTGTAGACGCCCATGTCGGTCTCGACGAACTCCTCGTAGGGCAGCGGTGAGAGCCCCTGCTCCGTCAGATCCCGCTCGTAGGCGGCGTGGACCTCGCGCGGATCGACTCCCGTCGGCCGTCCGTCCCGCTGGGGCAGCGCGTCCCGCCGCAGCCGGACCAGCGCCACATGGTTGATCGCCACCTCCGCCGCGGTGGAGAAGACCGGGTCCTCGCGCAGCACGGGCTCCGCCAGCAGATGCCGGTGCACCACGTGCCGGGCCTCGTGGAAGAGGACGAACTTGACCCCGTCAAGCCCCAGGTCGACGAAGAACCCGGGGTTGTACAGCAGGAGCACCGAGCCGTCCCCCGAGGCCACCACCGCCGCGGTGTCCACGGCCGTGGTCGGGATCTGGTGCGGGCACTTCGCGTACAGCCACGACGCGACCGCCGACTCGGTCAGCCCGAAGTCGAGCAGCGCGGCCTCCTTCAGCCGCTCCGCCTCCGCCACGACGTCCGGATCCGCCGGACGCCAGCGCTCCAGCGCCCGTCGGTCGGCGAGGTCGACCACGGGTCGTCGTGTCCGCTCGTCGAATCCCATGTCCGCCCCCCGATTTCGTGCCCCGACTCCTCCGGCCTCCCCGGTGACTCAGTGTTACCAGAGGCCACTGACAACGGGCCTTCGGCCGTCTCCCCGGCGCTTCCCGCGATCGCCCCCGCCGTCGTGGCGAGTTCCGGCAGCGTGCCCGTGAACGTCGGCAGGAGCTGCGTCAGCACCGCCCACGCCTCGGTGTTCCCGCCCAGTTCCGCGCGCACCAGCGGCCGCAGCGCCTCGGCCGCCTCCGCCAGCCGCAGCGGGAACGCCCAGCGGCCCATGGCCAGGACGCGCAGCACGTCGCGCGCCGGACGTGTGCCGGTCGCGTACACCGCCGGGCCGTCCACGACGCCCGCGTCACGGAGCCGGTTGGTGAACTTGCGGTGCGTGCCGAACTGCGTGCGCAGCGCCGGCGGGCAGTCGGGGCGGATCGCCAGCGCCCAGCGGGCGTATCCGGGCAGCGGTTGCTCGCGGTCGGCCCCGGCCACCGCCGCCCAGTCCTCCCGGCCCACCAACAGCGCGGCGGCGCGGCCCTGGGACATGCCGGTGACGGCACGCAGCACGGCGGTCAGCGCCTCCGGGCCGGACGGCTGCGCGAGCTCCGGCGCCGGATAGTGCGAGAGGTCCGCGGGAACCTTCAGGCGGCGGGAGCGATCCGGTCCGTACGGGACACCGTTGATGATGTCGTAGCGCATACGGTCGTCGGCACGCCAGTGGTGGTACACCAGCGTGTTGACCCGGGGATCGTCCTCCTGCAGCATCCACCAGAGCACCGACACCGGCAGGCCGTGCCACCACGGGCCCCACGGTACGTGCTCCGGCGGCTTCGCGGCCGCCGCCGGATCCACCTCCGGGACCCCCGTACGGCTCCGCGCACGCGCGGCGGACTCCGGGTCGACGAGACCCAGCAGGAAGCCCAGTTCGCCGGCGGACACCGCCTCGTTCAGCATGCCGGGATCTTCTCACCCGCCACGGACAGGGGGCGACTCAGATTCCGCGGCGCAGGACCCCGTCCAGGACCGCCGACCACTCGCGCACGATGCCCGCGCGGCGCGCGCCGTCGTCGCTCAGCAGGTTCGCCAGACCCAGCCCCCGCGCCATGTCGAGGGTGGCCTGCACCGTCTCCCGGACCCCGGTCACCGACTCGTCCGCGCCGAGCATCTCCACGGCGAGCCGGTGCGCCTCCCGGCCGATGCGCGACTCCAGCGCCGTGACCCGGGGCCGCAGTTGCTCCTCGTTCGCCGCCGCCACCCACAGGTGCAGGGCCGCGCGGAAGATCGGCCCCGTGTAGAGGTCGACGACCATGCCGACCACGGCGTGCGTGCGCGGCACGCCCTCGCGGGGGAGGGCGTGCGCGTGCTCCCGCAGGGCGACCAGCCACTGCTCGGCGACGAACTCGATCGCCCCGGTGAACAGGTCCTCGCGGGTGGGGAAGTGGTGCTGCGCCGCGCCCCGCGACACCCCCGCCCGCTCCGCGACCACCGACACCGTGCTGCCCGCCCAGCCGCGTTCGGCCAGGCAGGCGACGGCCGCCTCCAGCAGCCGCTGCCGGGTGGCGCGGCTGCGGTCCTGCTTGGGCGTACGGACGGTGGCGCTCACAGCGCCCATGGCGCGGCCCGCCGTTCGAGGAAGGCCCGCATGCCTTCCGCCGCCTCGGGCGAGCCGAACAGCCGGGCCGACCGCTCGACCAGCGCCTGCGCGTCGCGGTCGAAGACGCGCAGCACGGCGGCCGTCGTCAGCGCCTTGGATTCGGCGAGCCCCTGCGGAGACCCCGCCCGCAGCCCCGCGAGGATGCCGTCCAGCGCCTCCTCCGGGGCCGCCACCAGGCCGGTACGGACGGCCTCCGCGGTGTCGAAGACCTGCCCCGTCAGGTAGTGGCGGGCGGCGGCCCGGGCGTCCATGCGCGGCAGCACCGTCAGCGAGATGACGGCGGGGGCGAGGCCGAGCCGCGCCTCGGTGAAGGCGAAGCTCGCCTCCGGCCCCGCCACCGGGACGTCACAGGCCGCCAGCAGCCCGAGTCCGCCCGCGCGTACATGGCCCGTCACATGCGCCACGACCGGCTTGGGCAGTTCCACGATCGCCCGCAGCAGCGCCACGAGCCGCCGCGGCCCCTGCGGCGACGCCGCCTCCTTCAGGTCCGCGCCCGCGCAGAAGGTGCCGCCGGTGTGCGTGAGCAGCACCGCCCGCGTGGCCGGGTCCTTGCCGGCGTGGGCCAGCGCGTCGGACAGCTCGTCGACCATGCGTGCGGACAGCGCGTTGCGGTTGTGCGGGGAGTCCAGCGTGAGCGTGGTGATCCCCCGGTCGTACGCGCTCCGCACGCAAGGTGCCGCGGCGTCGTCGGTCATCAGGCGGTTCCCCTTTCCCGGGCGCGCAGCTCACGCCGGAGGATCTTGCCGCTGGCGGCCCTCGGTATCGCGTCGGTGAACTCCACCCGGCGCACCTTCTTGTACGGGGCCACCTGCGCGGCCACGTGCGCCATGACGTCGTCGGCGGTGAGGGAGGCCCCCTGCTGCGGCACCACGTACGCCTTGGGGATCTCGTTGCCGTCCCCGTCCAGCACGCCGATGACCGCGGCGTCGGCCACCCGCGGGTCGGTGAGCAGCACGGCCTCCAGCTCGGCGGGCGGCACCTGGTAGCCCTTGTACTTGATCAGCTCCTTGACCCGGTCGACGACGTGGAGCCACCCGTCGGCGTCCACCCGGCCGACGTCGCCGGTGTGCAGCCAGCCCTCCTCGTCGATCATGGCGGCGGTCTCCTCGGGCCGTCCCAGGTAGCCCTTCATGACCTGCGGGCCGCGGATGAGGATCTCCCCGGCGCCCTCGGCGCCCTCGGCGGCCGCGTCCTCGCCGAGCGGGACGATGCGCATCTCGGTGCCGGGCAGCAGCTTGCCGACCGCACCGGGCGGCGCGTCGCGCGCGTCCAGCGGCACCACGTGCGTGCCGGGGGAGAGTTCCGTCATCCCGTACGCCTGCAGGATCGGCGGCAGCCCCAGCCGCTTGGAGCAGGCCTGGGCCAGCTCCGCGTCGAGCGGCGCCGCCGAGCACAGCACGTACTCCAGCGAGCTCAGGTCGTGCGCGGCGACCGCCGGGTGCTTGGCGAGCGCCAGCACGATCGGCGGGGCCACGAACAGCCCCTGCACCCGGTGGGTCGCCACCGCCTTCAGGAACTGCTCCAGGTCGAAGCGCGGCAGCACCACGACCGTGGCGCCCTTGCGCAGCGGGGCGTTCATGAGCGCGGTGAGCCCGTAGATGTGGAAGAACGGGAGCACAGCCAGGATGCGGTGCCCGGGTCCCATCGACAGCGTCGGGTCCAGCTGGGCGAGGTTGGTGGCGATGTTGCGGTGGGTCAGCATCACGCCCTTGGGCACACCGGTGGTGCCCGAGGAGTACGGCAGCGCGGCCACGTCCTCGCCCGGGTCGAAGGCGATCTCCGGCTCGGGGGCCGTGGAGCCCAGCAGGTCCAGGACAGAACGGTGGCCCTCGGCGCTGTCGCAGACCAGGATCTCCCGTACGCCGCCCGCCTGTTCGGCGGCCTTGCGGGCGGTCTCCAGCAGCGGTGAGACGGTGACGATCCACGAGGCGCCGCTGTCCCGCAGCTGCCGCGCGAACTCCTCGGCGGTGGCGAGGGGATGCACCGTGGTGACGGCCGCGCCGGCGCGGGTGGCGCCGTAGAAGACCGGCGGGTAGGCGATGGTGTTGGGGCTGTGCAGGGCGAGGACGTCGCCCTTGCGCAGGCCGGACTCCGCCAGCGCCGCCGCGATGCGGCGGGTGAAGGAGTCGAGCTGCGCGTAGGTGAGCGTCGTGCCCTCCACCCCGTCGACGAGCGCGGGCCGGTCGCCGAACTCGGCGGCGTGGCCCAGTACGGCCTCGTGGATCGGCAGGTCGATGGCGGGAACCGCGGGGTACTCGCTGTGGAACACGGCCGGCTGTGCCATGGCCGTTCCCCCCTCCTCGGTAGGACGTGCTCAGTGCTCAGTAGGACTTGGGCAGACCCAGCGTGTGGTGCGAGACGTAGTTGAGAATCATCTCCCGGCTGACCGGCGCGATGCGACCCACGCGCGAGGCCGTCAGGAGGGAGGCCAGCCCGTACTCGGCCGTCAGGCCGTTGCCGCCGAGGGTGTGCACAGCCTGGTCGACGGCCTTCGCGCCCGCCTCGGCCGCCGCGTACTTCGCCATGTTGGCGGCCTCGCCGGCCGCCGTGTCGTCCCCGGCGTCGTACAGGAACGCGGCCTTCTGCATCATCAGCCGGGCCAGTTCCAGCTCGATGTGGGCCTGTGCCAGCGGGTGGGCGATGGCCTGGTGCGAGCCGATGGGGGCCTTCCACACCTGCCGGGTGCGGGCGTAGCCCACGGCGGCGTCGAGCGCGAAGCGGCCCATGCCGATCGAGAAGGCGGCCGTCATGACGCGTTCGGGGTTGAGTCCCGCGAACAACTGCAGCAGCCCCGCGTCCTCGTCGCCCACGAGGGCGTCGGCGGGCAGCCGTACGTCGTCCATGTAGATGTGGAACTGCTTCTCCGGCGCGGACAGTTCCATGTCGATCGGCCGGAACTCGAAGCCGGGCGTCTCGCGCTCCACGACGAACAGGCACGGCTTCAGCCTGCCCGTGCGCGCGTCCTCGGTGCGGCCCACGATGAGCGTCGCGTCGGCGATGTCGACGCCGGAGACGAAGACCTTGCGGCCCGTGAGCAGCCAGTCCGAGCCGTCCCGGCGGGCCGTGGTGGTCAGCCGGTGCGAGTTGGAGCCCGCGTCGGGCTCGGTGATGCCGAACGCCATGCGGAGGGAGCCGTCCGCGAGCCCGGGCAGCCACCGGCGCTTCTGCTCCTCGGTCCCGAAGCGCGCGATGACCGTGCCGCAGATCGCCGGGGAGACGATGAGCAGCAGCAACGGGCAGCCTGCGGCGCCCAGTTCCTCCAGCACGATGGAGAGCTCGGCGAGGCCGCCGCCCCCGCCGCCGTGCTCCTCCGGCAGGTTGACGCCGAGGTAGCCGAGCGCGCCGGCCTCCTGCCACAGCTTGTCGGTGTGCCGCCCCTCGCGCACGGCGTCGAGGAAGTAGGAACGCCCGTAGCGGCGCCCCAGGTCGGAGACGGCCTTGCGCAGCGCACGCCGCTCCTCGCTCTCCAGCAGGATGTTGTCGAAGGTGCCTGTCGGTCCGTTCACAGCGGGCGTACCGCTCATGGGGAATCCTCCTCCTGAACGACGGCGAGTACGGCGCCGACGTCGACCTGGCGGCCGGCCTCGGCGTGCAGCGCGGTGAGCACACCGTCCGCCGGGGCGGCGACGCGGTGCTCCATCTTCATGGCCTCCAGCCACAGCAGCGGCTGCCCTGCCGCCACCTTGTCGCCGACGGCGACGTCCGCGACGCGCACCACCGTCCCCGGCATCGGCGCCAGCAGCGAGCCCGGCGCGAGCTGTGCGACGCGGTCGGGGAAGCGCGGCAGCGCGGTGAAGCGGTGGGAGCCGAGGGGACCGTCGACGCACACCTGGTCCGCGTAGACCGCGATCTCGAAGGCGCGGCGCACCCCGGCGACCTCCAGCACGACCCGCTCCGGCGCCCGCTCCAGCAGACGGACGTCCGGATGCCCCTCGGCGGTCAGGCCGTCGCGGCCGAGCCGGTAGCGCACCTCGTACTCCGCGCCGCCGGGCTCGGCGCGGTAGGTCTTGGACTGCGGCGCCGACGGCACGTTGCGCCACCCGCCGAGCGGGTGGCGTCCCGAGGCGTCGGCGAGCGCGGCGGCCAGGGCCGCCAGCCGCGCCGCGCCGCCGTCCTCGGCGGGCGCCGGGCCGAGGCGGTCCAGGAAGGCCGTGGACAGCCGCCCCGCGGCGAAGTCCGGGTCGCGCAGCACCCGTACGAGCAGCTCGCGGTTGGTCACCAGGCCGTGCACCCGGGCCCGCTCCAGGGCGCCCGCGAGCAGCCGGAGAGCCTGAGCGCGGGTGGCGGCGTGGGCGACGACCTTGGCGAGCATCGCGTCGTAGTGCACGCCGATCCGGTCGCCGTCGCCGAAGCCCGCGTCCACCCGCAGTCCCGGCACCTGCGGCAGCCGGAAGCGGTGCAGGACGCCGGTCTGCGGCTGCCAGTCGCGGGCCGGGTCCTCCGCGTACAGCCGGGCCTCGACCGCGTGCCCGGAGGGGGCCGGGGGAGCGGCCGGGAGCCTCCCGCCCTCGGCGACCTCCAGTTGCAGCGCGACGAGGTCCACGCCGAAGACGCACTCGGTGACCGGGTGCTCCACCTGGAGGCGGGTGTTCATCTCCAGGAAGTACGGCCGGCCGTCGGGCGAGACCAGGAACTCCACCGTCCCCGCGCCGACGTAGCCGATGGCCCGCGCCGCCGCCTCGGCCGCCGTGCGCAGCGTCCGGCGCAGCTCGTCGGCGACGCCGGGCGCCGGGGTCTCCTCGATCACCTTCTGGTGGCGGCGCTGCACCGAGCAGTCGCGCTCGCCCAGGGTCCACACGGTGCCGTGGGTGTCCGCCAGGATCTGCACCTCGATGTGCCGGCCGTCCTCGACGTACGGTTCCAGGAACACCTCGCCGTCCCCGAAGGCGGACAGCGCCTCCGCGCGGGCGGCGGCCAGCTCCTGCTCCAGCGCGGCCGCCTCCCGGACGACGCGCATGCCGCGCCCGCCGCCGCCCGCCGCCGCCTTGACCAGCACGGGCAGATCGTCCGGGCCGGCCTCCAGCACCGGGACGCCGGCCTCGGCCATCAGCCGCTTGGCCCGGGTCTTGGAGCCCATCGCCTCGATGGCCTCCGGCGCGGGCCCGATCCAGGTCAGGCCCGCGGCGATCACGGCCCGCGCGAAGTCGGCGTTCTCCGAAAGGAATCCGTAGCCGGGGTGCACGGCGTCCGCTCCGGCCGCGAGGGCGGCCTTCACGATCAGGTCGCCGCGCAGATAGGTGTCGGCGGGCGCGTCCCCCGGCAGCCGCACCGCGGCGTCCGCCTCCCGTACGTGCGGGGCGGCGGCGTCCGCGTCCGAGTGGACGGCGACCGTGGCGATGCCCAGGTCGCGGCAGGTGCGGAAGACACGGCGGGCGATCTCGCCGCGGTTGGCCACCAGCACTGATGCGATCACGGTCAGGTGCTCCTCACATCCGGAAGACGCCGAAGCCGCCGCGGGCGCCCTCGACCGGTGCGCTGTGGACCGCCGACAGGCACATGCCGAGCACCGTGCGGGTGTCGCGCGGGTCGATCACCCCGTCGTCGTACAGCCGCCCCGACAGGAACATCGGCAGGGACTCGGACTCGATCTGCTGCTCCACCATCGCCCGCAGCCCGGCGGCGGCCTCCTCGTCGAAGGGCAGGCCCCGGGCGGCCGCCGACTGCCGCGCCACGATCGTCAGCACGCCCGCGAGCTGCGCCGGGCCCATGACGGCCGACTTGGCGCCGGGCCAGGCGAACAGGAAGCGCGGGTCGTACGCCCGGCCGCACATGCCGTAGTGCCCCGCGCCGTAACTCGCGCCCATGAGGACCGAGATGTGCGGAACCCGCGAGTTGGACACCGCGTTGATCATCATGGCGCCGTGCTTGATGATGCCGCCCTGCTCGTACTCCCGGCCCACCATGTAGCCGGTGGTGTTGTGCAGGAACAGCAGCGGGATGTCGCGCTGGTTGGCGAGCTGGATGAACTGCGCGGCCTTCTGCGACTCGGCGCTGAACAGCACGCCCTGCGCGTTGGCCAGGATCCCGACGGGATAGCCGTGCACCCGCGCCCAGCCGGTCGCCAGGCTCGGCCCGTACAGCGGCTTGAACTCGTCGAACTCGGAGCCGTCCACGACCCGCGCGATGACGTCCCGCGGGTCGAAGGGGGTCTTCAGATCGGCGGGGACGATGTCCAGCAGCTCGTCCTCGTCGTACCGCGGCGGGTCGTAGCGGGCGGCCGGGGCGGGTCCCTGCTTGCGCCAGTTGAGCCGGGCCACCACGCGCCGGGCGGTGCGCAGCGCGTCGGGCTCGTCCAGCGCGAAGTAGTCCGCGAGCCCGGAGACGCGGGCGTGCATGTCGGCCCCGCCCAGCGACTCGTCGTCGCTCTCCTCGCCGGTGGCCATCTTCACCAGCGGCGGGCCGCCCAGGAACACCTTGGAGCGCTCCTTGACCATGATCACGTGGTCGGACATCCCGGGGACGTACGCGCCGCCGGCCGTCGAGTTGCCGAACACGACGGCGACGGTGGGGATGCCGGCCGCCGACAGCCGGGTCAGGTCGCGGAAGAGCGCGCCGCCCGGGATGAAGATCTCCTTCTGGCTGGGCAGGTCCGCGCCGCCCGACTCCACGAGGTTGACCAGCGGGAGGCGGTTGGTGAGCGCGATCTCGTTGGCCCGCAGGGCCTTCTTCAGCGTCCACGGGTTGCTCGCCCCGCCGCGCACCGTGGGGTCGTTGGCGGTGATCACGCACTCGGTGCCCTCGATCACGCCGATGCCGGTCACCAGCGACGCGCCGACCGGGTAGTCGCTGCCCCAGGCCGCGAGCGGCGACAGCTCCAGGAACGGGCTGTCCGGGTCCAGCAGCAGCTCCACCCGCTCCCGCGCGGTCAGCTTCCCGCGTGCCCGGTGCCGGTCCACGTACTTGGGGCCGCCGCCCGCGAGCGCCTTGCCGTGCTCGGCCTCCAGCTCGGCCAGGCGTTCCAGCATGGTCGTACGGTTCTCGGTGTTCACGCCGTTCCTCCCTCACCCGGCTCGCGGCCCGCGCCCGGCGGTCCCGCGAACGCCTGGGCGATGTCCAGCCAGCGGTCGGCGTCCGCGCCCTCGGCGCGCACGGCCAGGTCGGCACGGTGCCGGCGGCGGGTCGCCAGCAGGCACAGGTCGAGCGCCGGGCCCGTGACGCGCTGCGCGGCGTCCTGCGGGCCGTACGCCCACAGCGTGCCGTCGGGGGCGGTCAGCTCGACCCGGAACTCCTCGGCGGGCGGGGTCCGGCCGTTGACGAAGTACGCGTAGTCGCGGGCCCGTACGGCGATCCGCGCCACGTGCCGCAGCCGCGCGGTCGGCGCGCGCCGTACGCCCAGGGCGTCCGCCACGTCCTCGCCGTGCGCCCAGCTCTCCATGAGCCGGGCCGAGGCCATGGACGCGACGCTCATCGGCGGGCCGAACCAGGGGAAGCGCGTCCCGGGCGGCTGCGCCCGCAGCGCGGCCTGAAGTTCCGCCCGCCCCGAGCGCCAGCGCGCGAGCAGTTCGGCGGGCGGGAGAGCCGCGCCCTCCTCGGCGCCCTCGTCGACGAAGGTGTCGATCGCGGCGGCGGCCTTCTCCACCACGGAGCCGAAGCGCTCCGGGTCGGTGACCGCCAGCACGGACTGCCGGTCGGTCCAGGCCAGATGGGCGATCTGGTGGGCGATCGTCCAGCCCGGGGCGGGCGTCGGCGCCGTCCAGGCGTCCCCGGAGAGCGGGGCGACCAGGGCGTCCAGGCCCTCGCTCTCGTCCCGGAGGTCGTCCAGTACGGGTGTGGGGTCGGACAAAGGTCCCCCTGAATGACGCAGCGTCAGCGAAGCCGTGCGCGTCACAGGCTGGCACCACGGCCGGAAACAATCAAGCGTGCTTGCATGATTTTCCGCACGGCCCCTCGCGCGGCGGCCCGGTCGCCGCCTGGTTGACTGCTCCGGCCGCCCCGGAGATCCCGGGACCGGCTCCGCCCGACGGCACACCGGACAACCCGAGGCCCCATGCACGACCTGTCACCGCTGCTCTCCGGATTCGTCCCCATATGGGCCATCAGTGCGGCGGGTTACGCGGTCGGCCGAACCGGACTGCTGGGACCTCATGCGGAGTCCGTGCTGGGGCGATTCGTTTTCAACGTCGCCATGCCGGCCGCCCTGTTCACCATGATCGCCGGAACGCCCCTGGACGCCTTCGTGAACACGTCCATGATCGCCTTCGCGGCCGGCACGGCTCTGGCGTGCCTGCTCGGGTTCGCCGTCAGCCGGTGGTTCTTCGGGCGGCGTCTGCCCGACCAGGCGATCGGCGGTATGGCGGCCGGGTACGTCAACTCCGCCAACCTCGGCATCCCGGTCGCGGTGCAGATCCTCGGCGACGCGTCGTTCGTCGCCCCGGTGCTGCTCTTCCAGGTGCTGCTGGTCACCCCGGTCATCCTCACCGTCCTCGACGCGGGCACCGGCGGCGGCGCCGGGCGGAGGCGCGAAGGCGGCGGTGCCGCCCGCCTGCTCCTGGTGCCGCTGCGGACCCCGGTCATCCTGGGCGCGGTTCTCGGCTGCGCGGTCTCCGCGGCCGGCTGGCGGCTCCCCGCCGCGCTCGGTCACTCGGTCGGGCTGCTCGGCGGCGCCGGCGTGCCGACCGCGTTGCTCACCCTGGGCATGTCGCTGCACGGCCGCCCGCCCGCCACCGGCGCGGCGTTCCGTGCGGAGGTCGGTGCCACCGTCCTCATCAAGACCCTGGTCCAGCCCCTGGCCGCGTTCGCGGTCGGCAGCCTCGTCCTGCACCTGCCGGCGCATCAGCTCTTCGCGGTGGTCGTCCTCTCCGCGCTGCCGAGCGCCCAGAACGTCTTCATCTACGCCCGCCAGTACGACCTGAGCACGGCCCTCGCCCGCGACGCGGTCATGCTCTCCACGTTGCTGTCGATGGCGACCCTCTCCGTCGCGGCCTGGGTCCTCGGCCCCGCGCCGGCGTAGGCTCCGTCGCCGGCCCGCGGTCGTCCCGTCCCGTCGCCCGTGCGCCCAGCACGGAAAACCGGTGACGCCGCGGCCCGTGCGACGTCGCACTGGGTGGGCGGTCGCGTGGCGGACGCCCCGATGTCACGCCGAAGCCGACGGCGGCGGACATCGTCTGCCGGCACGTCACCGTCGCGGAGCGGGGCGGGGTGCCCGTCGGCTTCCATGCGCTCAACGAGCGCGCGGACCATCTCGGGATCGGGCTGCTGTTCGTCGACCGCCCGTTCATCGGCACTGGAGGCAGTCGGTGGGGCGGCGGTCGCGCCGGACGCGCGTCTGCTCGGGGTCGGCGCCGCCCCGCGCGCCGAGGGCTTCCACCCGCGGATGGACAAGGTCAGGCGGCACGAGTTCGAGCACGACGGCGAGCGCCTGGTCCGGAGGGGCGGCGAGGTCGCCGCGGTGGCGGGCCGGCCGGCCCGCGGCGGTGGGGCGCCTCCGGGGAGGCACCCCACCGCAGAGGACGGGTCCGTCAGGCGCGCGCGGCCCGACGGGCCAGCAGGGCGTCCCTGCGCTCCTCGAACTTACGGGCCTGGCTGTCCAGCTCACCCATGAAGAAGCCCAGTTCCTCCTGCGCCTTCAGCCCCTCGGGGCTGAGCCCCGAGGTCTCCAGCACCTTCAGGTGCCGCAGCACGGGCTGGAGTACGTCGTCGTGGTGGATGCGGAGGTTGTAGATGCCGCCGATGGCGATCCGCGCCGCGGAGCGCTCGAAACCGGGCATCCCGTGCCCCGGCATGCGGAAACCCACGACCACGTCGCGGATCGCCTGCATCGTCTGGTCCGGCGCCAGTTGCAGCGCCGCCGCCAGCAGGTTGCGGTAGAAGACCATGTGCAGGTTCTCGTCGGTCGCGATGCGCGCCAGCATGCGCTCGCACATCGCGTCGCCCGACTCGCGGCCGGTGTTGCGGTGCGAGATGCGGGTGGCCAGCTCCTGGAAGGCCACGTAGGCCACCGAGTGCAGCATGCTGTGCGCGTTGTCGGACTCGAAGCCCTCCGACATGTGGTGCATGCGCAGCCGCTCCAGCTCCACCGGGTCGACGGCCCGCGTGGTGAGCAGGTAGTCGCGCATCACTATGGCGTGCCGGCCCTCCTCCGCGGTCCAGCGGTGCACCCAGGTGCCCCAGGCGCCGTCCCGGCCGAAGAGGGTGGCGATCTCGTGGTGGTAGCTGGGCAGGTTGTCCTCGGTGAGCAGATTGACCACCAGCGATATCCGGCCGATCTCCGTCACCTTGGACTGCTCCGGCGCCCAGGCCTCGCCGCCCATCAGGCCGTCGAAGTCACGGCCCTGACTCCACGGGACGTACTCGTGGGGCATCCACTCCTTGGCCGCCTTTATGTGGCGGTTGATCTCGGTCTCGACGACCTCTTCCAAGGCGTACAGCAGCCTGGTGTCACTCCATGCTTCCGAACCGGCACTCTGGGACGGGGCAATGGTCACGCTGGGCTCCTGGCTGTTCGCGGAGAGTGCTTACGGAATCGTAAGTTACGAAACCGTAGGTTAGGTGCCACTGAAAAGGCAACCCGCCGTCAGGCGTACGGGTTCCGCAGGCGAACGGACAGGCAGGTCACACAGCCCTCAAGCTTCTCGAACTCGCTGATGTCCACCGAAACGGGCTCATATCCCATGTCGGCCAGGAGATCCGCGGTGCGCGGCGCGCTCGCCGCCATCAGCAGCCGGCCACCGCCGAGCAGCACCACGTGCGCGCCCGGCTCCTCCGGCACCGGCAGGAAGCGGGGGAAGGCCGACGGATCGTCAACCAGCGGCGGATATCCGATGACCGTGCCGTCGGGCAGCGCCGTCACCGCCGACTTCAGGTGCAGCACCTTGGTGACGGGTACGGCGACCACCCGCGCCCCCAGCGGCTCGAACGCGGACCGCAACTGCCGGACGCCCTCGGCGTCGGTCCGCCCGCCACGGCCCACGTACACGGTGTCCCCGACCTTCAGCACGTCCCCGCCGTCCAGCGTGCCCGGTTCTCGGACCCGTTCGAACGGGAGACCCAGCGCCGTGACCGCCTCCTCGGCCCCGGCCGTCTCCGGGCGCCGGGACACGGCACCCGACCGGGCGAGCAGCGCCACACCGCGGAAGACGACCACCGCGTCCTCGACGAAGACCGCGTCCGGGCAGTCGTCGGCCGCCGGGACCTCCACCGTCTCCCAGCCGTGGGCGTGCAGCGCAGCCACGTACCCCTCCCACTGACGCGCGGCGAGCCCGATGTCGACGGGGGTACGCCCGACATGGGTCACCAGCCCCTCCGCGAGGCGCGGACCCGGACGGCGGACGAGGGCCCTCTTGCTCGGCATGCGACGTTCCCTCCCTTGGCCGGGGGCCGCGTACGGCCGTCCCGGGGGCCGTGCCCGGGCCGTGGGGCGCGAGCCGGCGGGGCGATACCATCGCAGCCTGATGAGTGCCACTCTTGTCGTCAAGGATCTTGCCGCCGGCCACGGGGACCGCGTGCTGTTCTCCGGCCTCGACCTCGTCGTCGCCCCCGGCGACGTCATCGGTCTGGTCGGGGCCAACGGTGCCGGGAAGTCGACGCTGCTGCGCATGCTCGCGGGCCTGAGCGCGCCCGAGCAGGGGCAGCTGCGGCTCAGCCCGCCCACCGCGACCGTCGGCCACCTCCCGCAGGAGCCCGAACGCCGGCCGGGCGAGACCGTACGGGCCTTCCTCGCCCGGCGCACCGGGGTGGCCGCCGCCCAGTCCGCGCTCGACACCGCCACCCAGGCGCTGGTCGACGGGGCGCCCGGCGCGGACGACGCCTACAACGACGGCCTGGAGCGCTGGCTCGCCCTCGGCGGCGCGGACCTCGACGAGCGGGCCGAGGAAGTCGGCGAGGCGCTCGGCCTCGGCGTCGGTCTCGACATGCCGATGACGTCCCTCTCCGGTGGGCAGGCCGCCCGCGCGGGCCTGGCGTCCCTGCTGCTGAGCCGTTACGACGTCTTCCTCCTGGACGAGCCCACCAACGACCTCGACCTGGACGGCCTGGAGCGCCTGGAGACCTTCGTCAAGGGCCTCAAGGCGGGCACCGTCCTGGTCAGCCACGACCGCGAGTTCCTGGCCCGCACCGTCAACCGCGTCGTCGAACTCGACCTCGCCCAGCAGGAGGTCAACACCTACGGCGGCGGCTACGCCGCCTACCTGGAGGAACGCGAGACCGCCCGCCGGCACGCCCGCGAGGCGTACGACGACTACGCCGACACCAAGACCGCCCTCGAGTCCCGCGCCCGCATGCAGCGCAACTGGATGGAGCACGGCGTCCGCAACGCCCGCCGCAAGGCGACCGACAACGACAAGATCGGCCGCAAGCTGCGCACCGAGTCCACCGAGAAGCAGGCCGCCAAGGCCCGGCAGACCCAGCGCATGATCGAACGCCTCGACGTCGTCGAGGAGCCCCGCAAGGAGTGGGAGCTGCGCATGGAGATCGCCGCCGCGCCCCGTGCGGGCGCGGTCGTCGCCACATTGCGCGGCGCGGAGGTCCGCCGCGGCCCGGAGTTCACCCTCGGACCGGTCGACCTGCAGATCGACTGGGCCGACCGGGTGGCCATCACCGGCGCCAACGGCTCCGGCAAGTCGACCCTCCTGGCCGCCCTCCTGGGCCGGGTGCCCCTCGACGCGGGCGCGTCCCACCTCGGCCCCGGAGTCGTCGTCGGCGAGGTCGACCAGGCCCGCAAGCTGTTCCTCGGCGGCGAGTCGCTGCTGGACGCCTTCGGCGCCGAGGTCCCCGACACCGCGCCCGCCGACGTCCGCACCCTGCTGGCCAAGTTCGGCCTCAAGGCGGCCCACGTGCTGCGCCCCGCCGCGAGCCTCTCCCCGGGCGAGCGCACCCGGGCCGCCCTCGCCCTCCTGCAGGGCCGCGGGGTCAACCTCCTCGTCCTGGACGAGCCCACCAACCACCTCGACCTGCCCGCCATCGAGCAGCTCGAGTCCGCCCTCGCCTCCTACGACGGCACCCTGCTGCTGGTCACCCACGACCGCCGCATGCTGGAGTCCGTCCACACCACCCGCCGCATCCGCGTCGACTCCGGCCGCGTCACCGAGCACTGACACCACACCTCGGTCGTGCCCGGAACCCCCTCCCATGGGAAGATCGGCACCGTGACCGGGGTTGAACGGACGACCTGTGGTCAGTCCGCGCCCCGAAACGAGGAGATTCCGACGTGAGCATCTACGACATCCCGCTGCGCACCCTCACCGGTGAGCCCGCCTCCCTCGACGACCACCGGGGCAAGGCCCTGCTGATCGTCAACGTGGCCTCCAAGTGCGGACTGACCCCGCAGTACGAGGGCCTGGAGCGGCTGCAGAAGCGGTATGCCGACCGGGGTTTCACCGTCCTGGGCTTCCCCAGCAACCAGTTCGCGGGACAGGAGCCGGGCACGGCCGAGGAGATCGCGACCTTCTGCTCCGCGACCTACGGCGTGAGCTTCCCGCTGTACGAGAAGTCCGACGTCAACGGTGACCAGCGGCACCCGCTGTACGCGGCGCTGACCGAGACCGCCGACGCCGAGGGCCAGGCAGGCGACGTCCAGTGGAACTTCGAGAAGTTCCTCGTCGGTGCCGACGGCCAGGTCGTCGGCCGCTTCCGCCCCCGCACCGAGCCCGAGGCCGACGAGATCGTCGCCGCCATCGAGGCGCAGCTCCCCGCTTGAGCCTGCGCGCGGTACTGACCCGCCTCGCCGTGCCGGCCGTCGTGGCCGGCACGGCGGCCGCGGTTCCCTGGCCGCCGCCCGCGCTGCCGGACCGCATGGCCGACACCGGCGGCGGCACCCAGCTGATCACCGCGGTCGCCGCCTCCCCGCACGCCACCACCGGGACGCTGACCTGGTGGGACCGGCGCGACGGCCGCTGGGTCGCCGCGGGCTCCGCGGCCGCCCGCTTCGGCGGGGGCGGCCTCGTCGAGGGGCGCGACCGGGTGCAGAACACCTCGACCACCCCGGCCGGCCTGTACGACCTCCCGTTCGCGTTCGGCACCGAGCCGCCGCCCCCCGGTACGAGGACGCGGTACCTGCCGGTCACGGAGGACTCCTGGTGGTGCCAGGACAACGCCTCGGACGCATACAACCGCTGGGTCGAACCCCTGCCCGAGGACTGCGCCCCCGAGGAGTCCGAGCACCTCGCCGGCTTCGGCAAGCAGTACGCGCACGCCCTCGTCATCGGCTTCAACTACCGCCACCCGGTCCGTGAACGCGGCGCCGGGATCTTCCTCCATGTGAACGGCCGTGCCGCCACGGCGGGTTGCGTCTCGGTCCCGGCCGGCGTCATGCGCCGCGTCCTGGCCTGGGCCGACCCCGGCCGCCACCCCCACATCGCGATCGGCACGGAGTCGGGCGCGACCGCGATCACGCGGCACCGGGACCCGTCCTCGACCTAGCTCCTCCGGCCGACGACCGGAGGGAATGCGACGACAGGGCCCACGGCGGTACCGGGACACCCGTGGCCGATAGGCTGAGTAGGGGGAGGCGACGGCCCGACACCCCGCTGGCCTGCGTCTTTTCCCGACGCCGAGATCGCTCTCGTCCCGTGAGGATGCCCGTGCTGCTCCGTGGCCCCGGCCGCCGACCCGTCGCCCTGCCGTCCTGGCTGGCCCATCCGCTGCGCTGGCAGCGGGGGCCGGTGCCGTGGCCGGCCGTGCTGCGCGGGGCCCTGGCGGCCGGGCCGCTGCTCGCGCTGGGGATCGGGCTGGGACGCGCCGAGATCGGGGTGCTGGCCGGGCTCGGGGCGCTGTTCGCGGGCTTCAACGACCTCCCCGGCACCCGCAGGACGGGCGTCGTCCACATCGGGCTGCCCGCGCTCGTCGCCGCGCTGGGCGTACTGGTGGGTGCCGTGACCCAGAACGCCCTGACCGGCTGGTGGGTGCTGCCGGTGCTGTTCGCGTCGGGAGCGGCGTCGGGCGCGGTCAGCGTGGTCGGCCCGGTCTGCTCGCGGGCCGCCATGCAGGGGCTGGCCGCCACCGTGGTCGGGATGGGACTGCCGCTGCCCGGCGGGGCCGGCTACAAGGCGCTGTACTTCCTCGCCGGGGCGGGCTGGCTGCTCCTGCTGCGGCTCGTCCTGCGCCCGCCGCGTCCGGCCGGCGGCGCGCTGGACGGCGAGCGCGCCTCGCTGGCCCGGATCTTCGACGCCCTCGCCGACGCCCTCGACGCCGTCGGCGGGCCCGGCGCGGAGGCCGCGCGGCGGCGGCTGAGCGCCGCCCTGGACCGCGGCGACGAGGCCGTCCGGCTGCGCCGGCTCAGCCGGCGGGTGCTGCGCAGGCCCGCGCGCCCCGACGAACTGCTGCTCGCGGAGCGCTTCGGCGTGGCCACCGAGCTGACCGACGCCGCCGCCGCCCTGCTCTGGGAGGCCCGGCCCCTGCCGCCCCGGAGCGGGGACGGTCCGCGGCGGCTCGCCAGGGCCGTACGGACGGGAGCACCGCCCGGCCCGCTGCCGGCGCCGGAGTCGACCACCCCGGCCCGCGCCGCCTTCGACGCCATGATGCTGCACGCCTCCGTCGTCTTCGCCCGCACGGCGCCGGACACGGACCGCGCCGAGGACGCCGCCCCGCTCCCCGCCCGCGGGTCGGCGCCGATGCTGCGCCGTCGCGTCCTCGGCCCCGTGGGCCGCGAGTACGGCCTGAAGGTCGCCGTGTGCGTCACCGCCAGTGCGGCCGTGGCCGTGGCCCTGCGGGCGGACCACTGGTACTGGCTGCCGCTCACGGCCGCGTTCCTGGTGAAGCCCGACATCGGCCCGCTGTTCTCCCGGGTCGTCAACCGCTTCTTCGGTACGGCGCTCGGCGTACTGGTCTTCGCGGCGTTCGCGGTGCCCCTGGGCGGCGGGATCTGGTGGACCGCCGTCTGCGCCTCCGTGGCGGGCGCGCTCCTCCCGTTCGCGGCCCGCCACTTCGCGCTGCAGACCGCCGCCGTCACGATCATGGTGCTGGCTTTCGTCTGGGCCGGAGGCGACACCCAGGCGGCCCTGTCCAGGCTGCTGGACACCGCGATCGCGTGCGCGATCGTCGTCGTCGTGGGCCACCTCCCACGGCTCACCGACCCCAGCGCACGCGTCGGCCACCTGCTGGCCGTCGCCCAGCGGCGCACCCGCGACTACCTCGACCACGTCCTGACCATGCCCGCCGGTGAGCGGCCCGAGGAGCGCAGAGTGCTGCGCAGGGCGGCCTACAGCGCCCTGGGCGAGGCCCGCGTCGCCGCCGAGACCCTCGCCGCCGAGCTGCCCTCCCGGCACGGCGGCAACGGCGACTGGTTCCGCGTGGTCGCCGCCTCGGAGCGGATCGTGGACGCGACCACCGCCTGCGTCCTCCGGATGGAGCAAGGCGCCCCACGCCCATCGGCCCACGAGGGAGCCCAGGTGGTCGCCGCGCTCACGGCGGTCGCCGACACCCTGGACGGCCGGCCCCACGCCGCGGGCCTCCCGGAACTCCCCGCGACGCCCGAGTGCGAGACCATCGCCGACGTCGTCGCCGAGCTGCACCTCATCCGCGACATCGTGACGAGCCTGCGCCTGCCCGCGCGGGGCGGGAGCGCCGCACCGCACCCCGTCGCGTCCGCCCCGGCCGCGGGCCGGGAGCCGAGTGCGGACAATCGTCGCGATCAAGACGGGTGAGGGGCTAAGGTCGGGCCAGTCGGCGACACCGGGAGGTTGACGAGGTGGCCGTATTCCTGCTCGGGGTGGGGGCCGCTTGCTGTCTGGGGCTCGGCTTCGTCCTCCAGCAGCTGGCCGCCCAGCGCGCTCCGCTGTCCGACTTCCTCTCCTTCAGACTGCTGCTGGACCTCATGCGGATGCCGCAGTGGCTGCTCGGCGTCTTCCTGATGATCTGCGGCATGCTGCTCAGCGCCCTCGCGCTCACCAAGGGCGAGGTCTCCCTCGTCGAGCCGCTGACCGCGACCAACCTGCTCTTCGCGATGGCGCTCTCGCGCCGCCTCACCGGCCAGAGACTCGGGTGGCACGGGTGGTCGGGCGTGGCGTTGCTGGCGCTCGGCGTGACGGCGTTCATCGTGGCAGGGCGCCCCTCGGGCGGCGGACCGCCCGCGGGGGCGCTGCGCCACTGGCTGGTGGTCGGCGTCGTCGTCGGCCTGGCACTGCTCCTGGTCGCCTGTGCACGGCGGCTGCGCCCCTCACCCGAGGCGACGGTGCTGGCGCTCGCCGCGGGCCTGCTCTACGGCCTCCAGGACGCCCTGACCCGGATCTCCGGTCAGGTGGCCGAGGTCGAGGGCGTCGGCGCGCTCTTCACGCAGTGGCAGCCGTACGCCGTCGTCGTGATGGGCCTGACCGGGCTGATGCTCGTGCAGAGCGCGTTCGAGACGGCCCCGCTGCGCATGTCGCTGCCCGCGCTGACCGCCGCCCAGCCGCTGGCCGGGATCGCCTGCGGCGTCGGCTTCCTCGGCGACCGCGTGCGGGTCACGCCCGGCGCGCTGGCCTGGGAGGCGGCGGGACTCGCCGCGATCGCCGTGGGTGTCGTGCTGCTGGGTCGGCATCCGGCGATGCCGTGCGCGCACGGCACGTCCCGGAAGGACGCGGCCGGCGTCGGCGGCTCGGGCGAGGAGCCCGTCAGGATCGTCCGCTGACCCGTCTGACCGGCTGACCCGTCTGGGCGGCTGACCCACCTGACCCACCTGAGCCGCTGCCCTCCGCCGTCGCCCGGTCCGCTCACCCCGTGAGCAGCCGGGCGACCGTCGCGATCGGCGGCCACGACCACTGACCGGCGCGTGCCACCAGGAAGTGCCGCCGCGTGCCCACCAGCGGGTCCAGCGGACGGGTCACCACGTCGTCGCGCTGCCGCTCCACCCCCGACTCGGCGAGCAGCGCCACACCGAGCCCCGCCCCGGTGAGCAGGTTGACCAGGTGCAGGCTGTCGACCCGGTGGACGATCCGCGGGGCGAAGCCCGCCATCGCGCACACCCGCTGCACCAGCTCGTCGTCGTCGCTGCCGCGCGAGTTGGTGATCCACCCCGCCCCGGACAGCCTGCTCAGCCCGGACAGCGGCACCGGCCCGCCCGGCCCCGGGTCGCCGGCATGCCCGTCCGGCAGCAGGAGCACCATCGGCTGCGTGGCGAACTGCCGGGCGCTGAGACCGTCCGGCACCGGGCGCGGCACCAGGCTGTAGTCGTAGACGATGCCGAGGTCGACGTCCCCGGACAGCAGCAGCGCGAGGGTCTGCTCCGGCTCGTGCTCGTACAGCTGCACCTCGACGCGCGGGTGCTCCGCGCGGAGCCGCCCGAGCGCGGGCACGACCGTGGGCTCGACGGCGCTGACGAAGCTCGCCAGCCGCACCCGGCCGGCCGGGCCGGACTCCCCGCGCAGCTCCGCCCGGGCCTCCTCGACGGCCGACAGGATCCCCACGGCGTGCGCGACCAGGCGCTCACCCGCCGGGGTGAGCCGCACCCGGCGGCCGACCGGGGTGAGCAGCCGCGTGCCGACCTCCTGCTCCAGAACCGCGAGGTGCTTGGAGACCGCCGAGGTGCCGTACCCGGTGCGCTCGGCGACGGCGGCCATGGTGCCCACGCGGCTGAGCTCGACCAGCAGGCGCAGCCGGCCGAGATCGGGGAGCTGGTCGGACGCGTCCATCATCCACCGATCGTAAACAATGCGTCCGCCAATGACTCGTGGACAGAAACAACGGGCGGCGTGTCCAATGGGTCCCGTGTCCGAGCCGCATACTCTTACGTCCCGCCGCATACCTGGTGCCGTACTGATCCTGGCCGCGATGACCGTGCTGCACACCGGCAGCGCCCTGACGACGGAACTCTTCGACGACATCGGCCCGGCCGGCACCACGTGGCTGCGCGTCGGCTTCGCCGCGCTGCTGCTGCTCGCCTTCACGGGCCGTTCGCTGTGGCCCGCGCTGCGCGCCGCCCCGCGCCGTGACCTGGCCGCCGTCGTCCTGCTCGGCGCGGTCAGCGGCGCCATGATGCTGCTCTTCTCGGAGGCCGCCGCCCGCATCCCGCTGGGCACCGCGACCGCGCTGGAGTTCCTCGGGCCGCTCGCCGTCGCCGTCGCCTCCCTGCGGCAACGACGCGAACTCGCCTGGCTGCTGCTCGCGGCGGCCGGCGTCCTGTGCCTCACCTCGCCGTGGCAGGGCGGCGCCGACCTCGCGGGTGTCCTGTTCGGGGTCGCGTCCGGCGCGTGCTGGGCGCTCTACGTGATCGGCACCCAGCACGTCGGCAGCCGCTTCTCGGCGCAGCACGGCCTCGCCGTCTCCCTCGGCGTCGCCACGGTGTTCACCGCGCCCTTCGGCGCCCCGGGCGTGGTGTCGGGCGCCACGTGGCAGGTCGTCGCGGCGGTCGCGGGCATCGCCGTCCTGATGCCGCTGGTGCCTTTCCTGCTGGAGATGAAGGCCCTCCAGCGGATCGGCAGGACCGCCTACGGCACCCTCGCGGGCATGGAGCCCGCGGTCAGCCTGCTCGCCGCGCTGGTGCTGGTCTCCCAGGTCCCGACCGCCCTCCAGGCGGCGGGGACGGCCCTGGTCGTGGTCGCCGGCATCGGCGCCGCCCGCGGCGAGAAACGCGCGGCGGGCCGCCCCGGGCGCGAGGTCGTCCGCGGCGAACTCCCCGCCCCCGCGCCGGCCGCCCCCGCGCCCTGACCCGGCGACGGCCCGGCCGCCTGTGAGCCCGGCACGGTGGCGGGTGGGGCCCCGCGCAGCGCGGCCTACCAGGGACGCGGTCCCCGAGGCGGCCGGCGCTCGTCCGTACGGCGGCGCAGGGCAGGTTGGCCCGCGCGGTCGGAGTCCAGGCTCGCCCGGCTCCCAGCCTCCCGGTGTCCGACGTCCGGCAGGACGATCCGCAGGGATTCTGTCGCCGCTTCCTCACCGCGTCTCACATGCCTCAACTCCCCTTGCCGGGGCATGGGGTCGACGCTTGACGGGGCCCGTGTCGCGGGCCTGGCGTCCCGGGTGCGGCAGTCGAGGGGGCTCGACGGTCAGCCATGGATCCCCGCGCCGTGGCCGCTTCCGATCGACGACTTTCTGTTCGAGGACGAGGCCCGCGCGCCATCTGGATGGTGAAATGCCGCGAGTTCACCGCGCTCCGAGGCTTGGCCCGGGTCCCGGGACAAGGTCAGTGGGACGACGCCTCCGGCGTCCCACCGCACCGCATCTGGTCGAAGAAGCCCTCGTCCGCGATCGCCGATATGGCAGATTCGATGTTCTCGCGCGTCACACTCGGGACCACCAGCAGGCTTCCAGCCGTGAAGCGCCCGAGCCGGCCCACTTCACTGGTCACTGACTGCGCGAGTCGAACCGGGTCGTACACCTCGACGACTCGCCTGCCACCGTTCCTCGCGACGAGCACATCCAGCCAGCCCTTGTCCTCCTGGATCGCCCAGTCGTACTCGTCCATGGGCGCGGGCCACTCGATCCGAAAATCCATGACCGAATCCTGCCGCAGATGTCGCACCGGGTGATCTGCAAGGCGGCGATCCACAGGCAGAAGACGTGCCGAGCCTGGTCGGCCGAGTATCGGCCCTGCGGATCCCTTCACGAACTCCACGACGCTCGCCTCGGAGGTCTTGCCCGGGTGCACATGTCGATGTGTCGACTGACGCTGTCAGGCGCGGGGCACACCACCGCGCCCGGCCCGGCCCGGCCCGGCGCCGCCGCCTCAGCTCTTGCCGAAGTGCTGCAGCGGGAAGCCGCCGTTGCCCAGGACGCGGCGGGTGAGGGTCCCGGCGAGCGTGGTGAGGCGGTCGACGGCGGTGGCCCCGAGGTGCTCGTAGGGCGCGCGGTCGAGTCGGTCGGTCACGCCCTCGATCTCGCGGCGCAGTTCGACACCGGGGTCGGTGAGGTCGCCGGCCGCGTCGAGGAGGCCGCGTTCCCGGAGCCCGTCCTGGGCGGCGGCCCAGTCCTGGGCGGACCAGCCGCGGCTGCGCTGCACGAAGCCCGGGGTGAAGCCCTTGCCGGTGGCGGTGTGGGTCACCAGGGCCTCCAGCCCGTTCAGGCCCGCCGCGGCGAGGGCCGCGAGGTGCCCGTCGCCCCGGTGCTCGCGCAGCAGGGTGGCGGCGTGCCAGAGCGCGAGGTGGGGCTGCTCCGGCACCGGCAGGTCCGCGTTGGCGGCGTAGAGGGGCCTGGCCTCGCGGGTGCAGGCCTCGGCGGCGCGGAGTGCGAGGCGCGCGGCGTCGGCGAGGTCGGCGGAGGCGATGACCTCCGGCCCCAGCAGCCGCGTCAGCACGGCGTCGGCGACGCGCAGCCGGGTCTCGACGACCGCTTCCGGGGGCGCGATGCCCCAGGCGCGCGGGATGACCGGGGCGATGATCGCGTGGTTGAAGTTGTAGAAGGTGGCGGTGACCGTCCCCGCCGCGACGGCGCCCAGCGGGGCGGCCCGCCCGGCGAAGTAGGCCATGGCGCCGCGCTCCAGGCCGAGGGCCGTGAGTTCGCGGTCGTACTCGGACGAGAAGTACACGACCGAGTGCAGGGGGTTGAGGGCGTTGTGGCAGCGCCGGCCCGCGCGCGGCTCCGGCGCGGGCGTGGTGGGGGTGGGGGCGGTCATGGCAGCAGGTTACCGACCAGTCGGCATGTCGCCGAGAGCCAGACCGCCGAAACACCGATTCCGTCGCCCGGACCGAAGCCGCCACTGATTCCGTCGAGGGTGAGACGCCGAACAATCGATATGGCTAGTCTCGGCGCCCAGTAGCCGCCAACCCCTCGGAGGTCCCGCCCATGCCGGCAGCCGACCGCACCCTCCCCGTGAACGACCGCACCCGCCACCGCCGCCTCCGCGAGCAGGGCAGCGTCTCCCGCGACGACCTGGACGCCGTACTGGGCGCGGGATTCGTCTGCCACCTCGCCGTCGTCGTCGACGGCACCCCCCTGGCCGTGCCCACCGCGTACGGGTACGACGCCCCCGCGGCCACCCTGTACCTGCACGGCTCCGTGGCGAGCCGCAGCCTGCGCCCGGCCCCGGGTACCCCGGTGTGCGTCACGGTGACCCATGTGGACGGCCTGGTCCTGGCCCGTTCCGTCTTCGAGCACGGCGTCAACTACCGCAGCGCGATGGTCCTCGGCACTCCCCGTCCCGTCACCGACCCCGGGGAGAAGCTGCACGGACTGCGCGTGCTCACCGAGCAGTGCGCCCCGGGGCAGTGGGACCACGCCCGCCGGCCGAACCGCCGCGAACTCGCCGCGACGACGCTGCTCGCGCTGGCCACCGCCGAGGCCTCGGTCAAGCTCCGCTCCGGCCCGCCCGACGACGGCGAAGGGCCCGACGCCGCGCTGCCCGTGTGGGCGGGTGTCCTGCCGCTCACCACCGGGTGGGGCACCCCCGTCCCCGACCCGGCACTGCGCGACGGCGTGCCGCTGCCGCCGCACCTGGCGGCCCTGACTACCGTCCCACCGTCCACGTGAAGCGGGGCTCACGGCCCTCCAGGAACGCGGCCACGCCCTCCGCCGTGTCGTCGCTGCCCTCCGCCTGGCGGGCCCAGTGCCCGACTCGTGCCGGGTCGGCTCCGGGCGCGGTGAACTCCTTGGCCGCCGCCTGCGTCAGCAGCGACCGCGAGGCCAGCACCCCGGCGAACTCCTCCACCCGCTTGTCGAGCTCGTCCTCCGCCAGCACCTCGTCCACCAGCCCCGTCCGCAGCGCACGCTCGTGGCCGATCAGCTCCGCGGAGAACAGCAGGTGCTTCGCCGTCGCCGGTCCGACCAGGCCCATGAGCCGTCGCGTGGAGGACGCCGGGTAGACGATGCCCAGCCGGGCCGGGGTGACCCCGAAGCGCGCGCCCTCCGCGGCGAACCGCAGGTCGCAGGCGGCCGCGAGCTGGCAGCCGCCGCCCACGCAGGAACCCCGGATCACGGCCAGCGTCGGCTTCGGGAACGCCGCGAGCGCCTCCTCCGCCTCCACGGCGGCGCTCTGCGTCGCGCCGGGGCCGCCGGCCGGATCGCGCAGGCCGGAGATGTCCGCGCCGGCACAGAAGGTGCCGCCGGCCCCGGTGAGCACCAGGACGCGCACGGCCGGGTCCGCCGCGAGGCCGTCGAGCAGGCCGGGCAGCTCCCGCCACATCGCCACGGTCATCGCGTTGCGCTTGGCCGGATTGCTGATCGTCACGGTGGCGGTCGCGCCCGCCGTGTCCACCACCAGGCCAGGCCCGGACGGCTCGGACATGCCCGCATCCCTCGTCTCGTCGTCGTCCCGGCCGGCGAAGATCGCCGAAGCCGCCGGACGGGGATCCTATCCCGGTCCGTGCCACGGCAAATCGGGTATATGAGCTGTAGTTCCCGACTGGCTTCCGACGAGCGCGAGGAGGCGGCGGCCATGGCCCCGTTCAAGGGACGCAAGAAGCATCCGGAGCCCCCGGAGGCCGGGATCAAGCGCAGCTTCGGCTGGGTCGCCGCGCTGGGCGCGATCCTGGTCGTGGGCGGCCTGGTCGGGCTGTTCTACGTGGGCTTCGCGACCATCACCTCGATGCTGCTCTTCGGCTGGCTGCTGCTGGTCGGCGGCGTCGTCGGCCTGGTCCAGGCGGTGCAGAACCGCAACACCAACTTCTTCTGGCTCGCCCTGGTCGTCGCGGCCCTCTACATCGCCGCCGGGGTCGTCGTGATCCGCAACCCCGAGCAGACGGCGGCCGCCCTGACGATGTTCGCGGCGCTGCTCTTCCTGACCGGTGGGATCTTCCGCCTCTTCGGCGGCATGGTGGTGCGCGGGCCGCACATGGTGTGGACGCTCATCCAGGGCGCCATCGGCATCCTGCTGGCGATCCTGGTCCTGGCCGACTGGCCGGAGAGCAGTGTCTACGTCATCGGCGCCTTCTTCTCGCTGGCGCTGCTGTTCGACGGCCTGGGCCTGCTCGGCGCGGGTCTGGGCGGCCGGCGGATCGTCGGAATGGTCGCCGATGCCCGGGACGCCCCGCTGACCCGTCAGTGAAGCGGAACGGCCGGGTCAGTAGAGCTCACTGGCCTGGCACGTCCGATCGCCATGGGTCGGACGTGATCGAAAGATGTGGATTTACGGTCAGCGGCTCGGGGTGGGCCCATTGCCTGCCGACACTCGATCCGTGAGGCGAACCCCGTCGCCGCCATGGGCGGCCCTCGGGAGCCGCGGGGTGTATCGCGTGAATCGAGGGTGAAGACCGCCATGGACGTACGCGGGAGCGTCCCGCCCCCCGATCCGGTGCCCCCGGTGGCGCCGGATGTCCCGCGCCCCTACGAGGGCGTGTGGCGCTTCACGGCTCCCGCGCTGGACTCCTCGGTGCCGCAGGCCCGGCACGCGGTACGGGAGCTCGTCGTCCGCCAGGGCGTGCCGGTCGGCGAGGAGCTGCTGCACGGCCTGCTGCTGATCGTCTCCGAACTCGTCACCAACGCGGTGCGGCACGCCGCGCTGCTCTCCCCGGAGATCGCGGTGGAGTTCGCCGTGGGCGTCGACTGGGTACGGGTGGCCGTCGAGGACAACCACCCGTACCGGCCGAAGGCCCTCCAGGTCGACGACGCCGACACCGGGGGGCGAGGCCTGCTGCTGGTCAAGACGGTGACCGCCGAGGCGGGCGGGATGTGCGACGTCCAGCAGACGACGACCGGCGGCAAGGTCATCTGGGCCGCGCTCCCGCTGCCGCCCGGCCCGGTGCACTGACGCGGGGACCGCGCGGCCCGGGCTACCAGCCCGCGTCGCCCGTCAGCTCGCGCACCGCGGGCAGCGCGGCATCGAGCACGGTCGGGAACCAGGCCGAGAACGGCCCGGCGGCGCGGAGCGCGGCGAGCTCGGCGGGCGACACGAAGGCGGTCTCGCCGATCTCCTCCGGATCCGGGTCCAGGGGTGCGGTCACCACGCCGACGAAGAGGTGGTTGTACTCCTGCTCGACCAGCCCAGATGCCGGGTCCGGGTGGTTGTAGCGGACCGTGCCGGCCTCCCGCATCAGCGCGGGCGCCACGCCGAGTTCCTCGGCGGTGCGGCGCGCGGCGGCGACGAAGGGCGGTTCGCCGGGATAGGGGTGGCCGCAGCAGGTGTTCGACCACACGCCGGGCGAGTGGTACTTCCCCGCGGCCCGGCGCTGCAGCAGCAGCCGGCCTTCCCCGTCGAAGAGGAAGACCGAGAACGCCCGATGGAGCCGCCCCGGCGGCAAGTGGGCCGACAGCTTCTCCGCGGTGCCGATCGTCGCGCCGGTCTCGTCGACCAGCTCGAGGAGGATCGGCGCCGGGGCACCGTTGGAGGTGGGGTCCGCGGCGGGTGTGCGGGGCCGGTCGGCGGCGGGGCTTGTGGGCATGGCCATCCTTTGCTTCGACGACAAGACCTCAGTCTGCCTCACGCGGGGACGCCCGGTGCGGTTGCAGCGTGTTTGCATATCGTCACACTGCGTGCGCGGTGCGGCACTCCTTCGGGGTGCTCCCTCAGTGGCACAACCGAGCCTCGTGCTCCGCGTGCCCCACCGGCTCCAGCTGGAAGGTGCAGTGCTCCACGTCGAAGTGGGTGCCGAGACAGCCCTGCAGGTCGTGCAGCATCTTCTCGTGGCCGACCGCGTCCAGGACGTCCCGGCTCACCACGACGTGCGCCGAGAGCACCGGCATCCCCGAGGTGATCGTCCACACATGCAGGTCGTGCAGCCCCGCCACTCCGGGCAGCGCCAGGATGTGCGCACGCACGTCGGCCATGTCCACGTCCTTGGGCGCGGCCTCCAGCAGGACGTCGATCGCCTCGCGCAGCAGTTTCCACGTCCGCGGGACGATCATCAGGCCGATCAGGATCGAGGCGACCGGGTCCGCCCGCTGCCAGCCCGTGGCCAGGATCACCAGCGCCGCCACGACCACGGCCAGCGAGCCCAGCGCGTCCGCCATGACCTCGAGGAAGGCACCCCGGACGTTGAGGCTCTCGCGCTGCCCGCGCATCAGCAGCAGAAGGGACACCGAGTTCGCCACCAGGCCGATCGCGCCGAAGACGACGGTAAGACCGCCCTCGACCTCGGTGGGTGTGATCAGCCGGCGGACCGCCTCGTAGAAGATGAAGGCGCCCACGCCGAACAGCAGCACCGCGTTGGCCACCGCCGACAGGATCTCGGCCCGCGCCAGCCCGAAGGTGCGGCGCTCGCTCGGCGGGCGGTTGGCGAAGTGGATGGCCACCAGCGCCATCGCCAGGCCCGCCGCGTCGGTGGCCATGTGCCCGGCGTCGGCGAGCAGGGCGAGCGATCCGGTGAGCGCGCTGCCCGCGACCTCCGCCACGAGGATCAGCAGCGTGATGCCGAGCGCCATGCGCAGCCGCCCGCGGTACGCGGCGGCCGCCGTGCCCGTCGGTGCGGACCCCGGCCCGTGCGGGTGGCCGTGGTCGTGCGCGTGTCCTGCGCCCATCGCCCGACTCCCGTCCGTCGCCCCCCGCGCGACGGCGTGCCCGCGCGCGGAGACCGGCGAGCCCAGTGAACAACGGTCACCGTCCGTGGGCAACTCGCCGACGGTGACCGCTGTCAGCGGTGGTGACCTGCGGTGATGGGCCGCGGCTCCACCGCGGGCGGAACGCCCGTGGTCAGGCGCCCCGCGCCTCCGGGTGGTTCAGGCACCAGCCCTCCCACGCGGACTCGACCATCTCGCGGACGCCGCGGGTGGCCGCCCAGCCCAGTTCCCGGCGGATCAGCTCGGACGAGGCGACCACGCTCGCCGGGTCGCCCGCCCGACGCGGCATGATCACCGGCTCGACGTCCTTGCGGCCGGTGACCTCGAGGACGATGTCGATCAGCTCCCGGACGGAGACGCCCTCGCCGCGTCCGATGTTCACCGTCAGGTCGGCGCCGCCGTCCCGCTCGCCGACCCAGCGGGCCGCCGCGAGATGGGCGTCGGCCAGGTCCTCGACGTGGATGTAGTCGCGCACGCACGTGCCGTCGGGGGTCGGGTAGTCGTCCCCGAAGATCTGCGGGGCCTCGCCCCGGGTCAGCTTGTCGAAGACCATCGGGACGATGTTGAACACCCCGGTGTCGGCGAGCCGGGGTTCGGCCGCCCCCGCGACGTTGAAGTAGCGCAGGCAGGCGGTGGAGATCCCGTGCGCCCGCCCGGTCGCGCGGACCAGCCACTCGCCGGCCAGCTTGGTCTCGCCGTACGGGCTGAGCGGCAGGCACGGCGTGGACTCGGTCACCAGCGGCACGTCGGGCAGGCCGTACACGGCGGCGGAGGAGGAGAAGACGAAGCGGCCGATGCCGGCGTCCGCCACCGCCTCCAGCAGCGTCCCGAGGCCGCCCAGGTTCTCCCGGTAGTACCGCAGCGGCTGCTCCACCGACTCGCCGACCTGCTTCCTGGCGGCCAGGTGCACCACCCCCGTCACGCCGTGCTCGGTGATCGCGCGGTCCAGCACGGCGCGGTCCAGGACGGAGCCGGTCACCACCGGGACGTCCGCGGGCACCCTGGCAGGGACACCGGACGAACCGTCGTCGAGCACGACCACGCGCTCTCCCGCGCGACTCATCGCCCGCACCACGTGAGATCCGATGAAGCCGGCCCCGCCGGTGATCAACCAAGTCATGGCGCCACCCTAGTGGCTCGGTGCGCGGGCGGGTGAGCGCAGATCCGCCCCCTCGGAGGCCGCCGCGGCGGGGGCTCGGCCGACAGGGCGCGGACGATCTCCGGGGACGGGCCCCGCACGCCGGCGGCGTCCGGTTGTTCGTCTGCGCCGGCTCGCGGAGTGCCGGGCCTCTACCGCGCCGCGGCAGTACGTGGGGTCGCGGCAGGCGGCCGGACGCGGCACTTCGGCGCGCTCCACGCGCCCCGGTCGTCCTCCGGCGGCCGTTGGCCGTCCCGGCACTCACCGTGACCCCCGGTCTACGCGGTGTACCGGGCGTTGTCGATGTGCGCGTGATCGACCATGATGATCACGCCCAGTGGCCCATCGCATGGGAAACGGCCGGTGAACGGAGCCTTCCGGGAATCCGATAGCCTCTGCCGACACAACCCCGCGCGGCGCGTCGCACCCCGTGCGGCGGCGTCCCCGATGGCGCCGAGCACACTCGTAAGTCCAGGGAGATGAGTCCTTCTGTCGACCGCCATCCTCGCCGGTCCGCCGGTCGCGATGTCGCCGATCGAGGGCGACCTGCGGAACCTCGGCTTCGAGGTCGTCACCGCGGAGGACGCCGCCTCGCTCGCCACATACCTGCAGGCCGTCCCTGCGACCGAGCGCGTCGCCGTGGTCGACCCCGGCTTCGTCGGGCACGTGCACGCATTGCGCCTCGGGCTGACCGACCCCCGCTTCGACGCCTCCGCCCTGCCCGGCGCCGTCTCGGTGCGCCCCGCCGCCCGCGCCGCCCTGGTGCGGGCCGTCGCGGAGACCGGGGAGGAGGGCGAGGGCGAGACCTTCGCCGACCGGCTCGCGGGGCGGATGGAGAAGGACGGCGTGCCCGTCCATCGTCCCGAGCTCGGTGTCCTGGTCGCGACCGTCCCGGCCGACGCCACGGGCCGCGCCGGCGCGGCGGCGGCCGTCGCCGCCGTCGACGACGAGGCGGTGCGGCTGCGCGGCGCCGTGAAGTCCCGCGACGGCTTCTTCACCACGTTCTTCATCAGCCCGTACTCCCGCCACATCGCGCGCTGGTGCGCCCGCCGCGGGCTCACCCCGAACCAGGTGACCACCGCCTCGCTGCTGGTGGCCCTGATCGCGGCCGGCTGTGCGGCCACCGGGACCCGGCCGGGCTTCGTCGCCGCGGGCGCGCTGCTGCTGGCGTCCTTCGTCCTGGACTGCACCGACGGCCAGCTGGCCCGCTACTCGCTGCAGTACTCCACACTCGGCGCATGGCTGGACGCCACCTTCGACCGCGCCAAGGAGTACGCCTACTACGCGGGCCTCGCCCTCGGCGCGGCCCGCGGCGGCGACGACGTCTGGGCGCTGGCGCTCGGCGCCATGGTGCTGCAGACCTGCCGCCATGTCGTGGACTTCGCCTTCGCCGAGACCGACCACGACGCCCGGGCCGGTGCCGCGGTGCTCTCCCGCAAGCTCGACCGCGTCGGCTGGACGGTGTGGCTGCGCCGCATGATCGTGCTGCCCATCGGCGAACGCTGGGCGCTGATCGCGGTGCTCACGGCGGCGACCACGCCGCGCATCACCCTCACCGTGCTCATCGTCGCCTCCGGGCTCGCCGCCTGCTACACCACGGCGGGCCGCGTGCTGCGCTCCGTGCGCCGCAGGACGCCCTCGGGCGGTGCCGCCGCCCGGGCGCTGGCCGACCTCGCCGACACCGGGCCGATCGCCGAGGGCCTGGCCCGTCTCTTCCGCGGCCGCGGAGTCCCCGCGGCCGCGTTGCTGGGCGCGGCAGTGATGATCGCCACGTCCCTGCTGGCCCCGGCCGGCAGCTGGTGGCCGGTGGCCGCAGCCGGCTGCTACGCCGTGACGTCGGCGCTCGCCGTCTCCCGGCCGCTCAAGGGAGCCCTCGACTGGATCGTGCCGCCGGTCTTCCGCGCGGCCGAATACACCACCATCCTGGTGCTCGCGGCGGTCTCCGACGTGAACGGAGCATTGCCCGCGGCTTTCGGGCTGGTGGCCGCGGTCGCCTACCATCACTACGACACGGTGTACCGCATCCGCGGCGGGACCGGGGCGCCCCCGAGGCGCCTGGTCCGCGCGACCGGCGGTCACGAAGGCCGGGCACTGCTGGTCACCGCGGCGGCCGCGGCCCTGGCGCACAACACGGGTTTCACGGTCGCGCTGACGGTTCTCGCCGTCGCGCTGGCGGTGGTGGTGCTCACCGAGAGCATCGGCTTCTGGGTGTCCTCGAAAGCACCCGCTGTACACGACGAAACTGGAGGACCTGAATGATCGGCCTCGTGCTGGCGGCCGGCGCCGGACGGCGACTGCGCCCCTACACCGACACCCTGCCGAAGGCCCTGGTGCCGGTGGACCCGGAGGGGGAGGGGACCACCACCGTCCTGGACCTCACTCTGGGCAACTTCGCCGAGGTCGGCCTGACCGAGGCCGCCATCGTCGTGGGCTACCGCAAGGAGGCCGTCTACGAGCGGCAGGCCGAGCTGGAGGCCAAGTACGGCCTGAAGCTCCACCTCGTCGAGAACGACAAGGCCGAGGAGTGGAACAACGCCTACTCCCTGTGGTGCGCCCGTGACGTCATCAAGGAAGGCGTCATCCTCGCCAACGGCGACACCGTGCACCCGGTCTCCGTGGAGAAGACCCTGCTCGCCGCCCGCGGCGACGGGCAGCGCATCATCCTCGCCCTCGACACGGTCAAGCAGCTCGCCGACGAGGAGATGAAGGTCATCACCGCGGACGGCAAGGGCGTCCAGCGGATCACCAAGCTGATGGACCCGGCGTCCGCGACCGGTGAGTACATCGGCGTCACCCTCATCGAGGCCGAAGCCGGCGCCGACCTGGCCGACGCGCTGAAGGCCACTTTCGAGCGCGACCCGCAGCTGTACTACGAGGACGGCTACCAGGAGCTGGTCAACCGCGGCTTCCAGGTCGACGTCGCCCCCATCGGCGAGGTCTCCTGGGTCGAGATCGACAACCACGACGACCTGAACCGTGCCCGGGAGATCGCGTGCCGGTACTGACGAGGCTCATCCCCTCGCCGGTCGTCGTCGACATCCGTGCCGGAGCCCTGGACGACCTGGCGAGCGTGCTCGCCGACCAGCGCATCTCCAGCTCCGGCAGGCTCGCCATCGCGATAAGCGGGGGCTCCGGGACGGTGCTGCGCGAGCGGCTCGCCCCGGCGCTGCCGGGCGCGGACTGGTACGAGGTGGCCGGCGGCACCATCGACGGTGCCGTGAAGCTCGCCGACGCCATGCGCGGCAGCCGCTACGACGCGGTGGTCGGGCTCGGCGGCGGCAAGATCATCGACGCCGCCAAGTACGCCGCCGCGCGCGTCGGCCTGCCGCTGGTGGCGGTGGCGACGAACCTGTCGCACGACGGCATCTGCTCGCCGGTGTCCACCCTGGACAACGACAACGGCCGCGGCTCCTACGGCGTGCCGACCCCGATCGGGCTCGTCATCGACCTCGACGTGATCCGCGAGGCCCCGGTCCGCTACGTGCGCTCCGGCATCGGCGACGCCCTGTCCAACATCTCGGCGATCGCCGACTGGGAGCTGTCCCACCGCGAGACCGGGGAGCCGATCGACGGACTGGCGGCCGCCATGGCGCGCACCGCCGGCGAGTCGGTGCTCCGCCACCCCGGCGGCACGGGGGAGGACGAGTTCCTGACCGTGCTGTCCGAGGCGCTGGTGCTCACCGGCATCGCGATGTCGATCAGCGGCGACAGCCGCCCCGCGTCCGGGGCGTGCCACGAGATCAGCCACGCGATCGACCTGCTGTACCCCAAGCGGGCCGCCGCCCACGGCGAGCAGGTCGGCATCGCCGCCGCCTTCGCGATGTTCCTGCGCGGCGCCGAGGACGAGGCCGGCCTCTTCGCGGAGGTCCTGCACCGCCACGGGCTGCCCACCACACCGGGTGAAATCGGCTTCACCGAGGCCGAGTTCGTCACGGCCGTCGAATACGCTCCGCAGACCCGCCCCGGGCGTTACACGATCCTGGAGCACCTGCAGCTCTCCACCGACCAGATCAGGGACGCATACGCCGACTATGCCAAAACCATCGGTAGCTGAGCTGCGGCCGGTCGTTCACCCCTCCGGGCTGAAGGACCGTCGCAGCGGTGAGCACTGGGCCGGGCGCATCTACATGCGGGAGATCTCGCTGCGCTGGACCCGGCACCTCGTCAACAGCCGGGTGACCCCCAACCAGCTCACGTACCTCATGATCGTCGCGGGCATCGCGGCCGGCGCGGCGCTGCTGGTGCCCGGCCTGGCCGGAGCCGTGGCGGGCGCGCTGCTGATCCAGCTGTACCTGCTGCTGGACTGCGTCGACGGCGAAGTCGCCCGCTGGCGCAAGCAGACCTCGATCACCGGCGTCTACCTCGACCGGGTGGGGCACTACCTGTCCGAGGCCGCGCTGCTGGTCGGCTTCGGGCTGCGCGCGACGGACCTCTTCCACCGCGACGGCGCCACCACCCAGTGGGGCTGGGCGTTCCTCGGGACGCTGGCCGCGCTCGGCGCGATCCTGATCAAGGCCGAGACGGACCTGGTGGATGTGGCCCGCTCCCGCAGCGGCCTGCCCGCCGTCCAGGACGAGGCCTCCGTGCCCCGGTCCTCCGGTCTGGCGCTGGCCCGCAAGGCCGCCGCCGCGCTGAAGTTCCACCGGCTGGTGGGCGGTGTCGAGGCCTCGCTGCTGATCCTCGCCGCGGGCGTCGCGGACGTCGTCCACGGCGACCTGCTCTTCACCCGCATCGTCGTCTGCCTCCTGGCCGCCATCGCCGTGCTGCAGACGCTGCTGCACCTGGTGTCGATCCTCGCGTCGAGCAGGCTGAGGTGAGCGCCGTGGGGACGTCGGCCGGAACGATCCGCCTCGGCGCGGTGGTCATCACCATGGGCAACCGCCCCGAGGAGCTGCGCGACCTGCTGGACTCGGTCGCCAAGCAGCGCGGCCCGGCGATCGAGATCGCCGTGGTCGGCAACGGGTCGCCGCTGCCCGAGCTGCCCGCCGGCGTGCGGATCGTCGAGCTGCCCGAGAACCTGGGCATCCCCGGCGGCCGCAACGTCGGCATCGAGGCCTTCGGGCCCGGTGGCGGCGAGGTCGACGTGCTGCTGTTCCTGGACGACGACGGGCTGCTGCCGAACGAGGACACCGCGGAGCTGGTCCGTGAGGCCTTCGCCGCGGACCCCGCGCTCGGCATCGTCAGCTTCCGGATCGCCGACCCGGAGTCCGGGAGCACCCAGCGCCGCCACGTCCCCCGGCTGCGGGCCTCCGACCCCCTGCGCTCCTCGCGCGTCACCACCTTCCTCGGCGGCGCCAACGCGGTGCGCACGGAGGTCTTCCGGGAGGTCGGCGGCCTGCCGGGCGAGTTCTTCTACGCCCACGAGGAGACCGACCTCGCCTGGCGGGCCCTCGACGCGGGCTGGATGATCGACTACCGCGCCGACATGGTGCTGTTCCACCCGCTGACCGCCCCGAGCCGGCACGCGGTCTACCACCGCATGGTGGCCCGCAACCGCGTGTGGCTGGCCCGCCGCAACCTGCCGTGGACCCTGGTCCCCGTCTACCTCGGCGTGTGGATGCTGCTGACCCTGCTGCGCAGACCCTCGGGCCCCGCGCTGAGGGCGTGGTTCGGCGGTTTCAAGGAGGGCTGGACGGCCCCGAGCGGCCCGCGCCGGCCCATGCGGTGGCGGACCGTGTGGCGCCTGACCCGACTGGGGCGACCCCCGATCATCTGACAAGCTCGGACGAGAGTGACCCCGCGTGATGGGCAGGGCCCGTGGCGCGCCAAGAGGACGAAAGTGTCAACTGTGAGCGAGACAACGCACGACGGTGCGGTCGCCGTGGGCCCGGTGCCCCCGGCGGGCGGCGGCCTCACGCCGTCCCAGCTGGCGGCCAAGTACGGCCTGTCCGTCAGCGGCGCCCGGCCGGGCCTCGCCGAGTACGTACGGCAGCTGTGGAGCCGCCGCCACTTCATCGCGGCGTTCGCCCGGGCCCGCGTGTCGGCGCAGTACACCCAGGCCCGGCTGGGCCAGCTGTGGCAGGTGCTGACGCCGCTGCTCAACGCGGCCGTCTATTACTTCATCTTCGGCCTGCTGCTGGGCACCGACCGTGGCGTGGACAACTTCATCGCCTTCCTGGTCACCGGCGTCTTCATCTTCACCTTCACCCAGTCCTCGGTGCTCGCGGGGGTGCGCGCGGTCTCGGGCAACCTCGGGCTGATCCGCGCGCTGCACTTCCCGCGGGCGAGCCTGCCGATCGCCTTCACCCTGGTGCAGCTCCAGCAGCTGCTGATGTCGATGTTCGTGCTGCTGGCGATCGTGCTGATGACCGGCGAGGTGCCGGGCCCGTCCTGGCTGCTCGTGGCGCCCGCGCTCGTCCTGCAGTGCGTCTTCAACGCCGGCCTTGCACTGGTCATGGCCAGGCTCGGCAGCAAGATGACCGACCTCGCACAGCTGATGCCGTTCATCCTGCGCACCTGGATGTACGCCTCCGGTGTCATGTACAGCATCAGCCACTTCGCGGCGAGCGCGCCGGCCGTGGTCAAGATCGCCCTGGACGTCAACCCGGCGGCCGTCTACATCGACCTGATGCGCTTCGCGCTGATCGAGAGCTTCACCTCGGAGCAGCTGCCCCCGCACGTGTGGGCGCTGGCGCTGGGCTGGGCCGTGGTCATGGGCATCGGTGGCTTCGTCTACTTCTGGAAGGCCGAGGAGAGGTACGGCCGTGGCTGAGCACAACGACACCGCCCCGGGCGGCGAGCGCGTCCCCACCGTGATCGTGGACGACCTGCACATCGTGTACCGGGTGCACGGCGCCGGCTCGGGCAGGGGCAGCGCCGTCGGCGCCCTGTCCCGGCTGGTCACCCGCAAGGGCGGCAACCCGAACGTCCGCAAGGTGCACGCCGTGCGCGGCGTCAGCTTCACCGCCTACCGCGGCGAGGCGATCGGCCTGATCGGCTCCAACGGCTCGGGCAAGTCCACCATGCTGCGGGCCATCGCCGGCCTGCTGCCCGCGGAGAGCGGAAGGGTCTTCACCGAGGGCCAGCCCTCGCTGCTCGGCGTGAACGCCGCCCTGATGAACGACCTGACCGGCGAGCGCAACGTCATCCTCGGCGGCCTCGCCATGGGCATGTCGCAGGACGAGGTACGGGAGCGCTACGAGCAGATCGTCGAGTTCTCCGGGATCAACGAGAAGGGCGACTTCATCTCGCTCCCGATGCGGACCTACTCCTCCGGCATGGCGGCCCGTCTGCGCTTCTCGATCGCCGCGGCCAAGAGCCATGACGTCCTCATGATCGACGAGGCGCTCGCGACCGGTGACCGCTCCTTCCAGAAGCGCTCGGAGGCGCGGATCCGCGAGCTGCGCAAGGAGGCCGGCACCGTCTTCCTGGTCAGCCACAACAACAAGTCGATCCGCGACACCTGCGACCGCGTGCTCTGGCTGGAGAAGGGCGAGCTGCGCATGGACGGCCCGACAGGTGTCGTCCTGAAGGCGTACGAGGAGTTCACCGCCAAGTGACCCGGCAGACCGGCCCGCGCTCCCGACCGGGTGCGCGGGCCGACGCACGCCTGCGCCCGGGAGCGAGCCCGCAGGGCGCACCGGCGTGCGCCCCGACCCGGCGGCCCGTCGAACTCACCCGCCTCCGCGCGCCGTTCGGCCGAGCTCCCGCCCCGGCCGCGAACCCCGTCCCGTGGAACGCCGTCCGGGCCCGGTACGGATACGCCAAGTGAGTGGGCGCGCGCCCGGCGCATCCGCGGCGCGCGGTGGGCGGGGCGAATGGGGCCGATGATTTTCCCGGGATTTTGCGCGACATCGGGGACGCGAACCCGAGGTTTGTGCGTTCCTGCTTTCGGATCGACATAGGTCCGCCCCCCGGCGCACGCCGGAGCGGGTCCGCGCCGTAAGCTGTAGCGGTACTCAATCGCCGGATCTCGGGCGATACGTCCGGAGAGTCGGTCGAGTGCGGGGACAGCCGGGAGCAGGAATTATAGGAGCGGCGTGTCCGAAATTGGGTGTAATGGGCTATCGGTGTAGAACGGGGGATGTGACGGAAATGGCTCTGTGGACCCCTGGGGAGAAAACGCCCACCGCCCGCACGCCGGGATGTCCACGGTGACCGGATTCAAGCCCGAGACTCGGGCGATCACGGTGCCGGACCCCCATTCACGTGCCGTCCTCGACAAGGCGGCCCGCGAGAACTTCCCCGTCGCGCCCTTCTTCGTACCCCGTTCCTGGCGCGCCGACCTGATGGCGGTCTACGGCTTCGCCCGGCTCGTCGACGACATCGGCGACGGGGACCTGGCCGACGGCGGTCGTACGGACGCCGTGCGGCTGGGGCTGCCCGCCGAGGCGGCCGAGGACCGGCTCGCCATGCTCGACGCCTTCGAGGCGGACCTGCGCCGGGTCTTCGGCGACGGCCCCGACGACGTCCGCCACCCGCTGCTCCGCGCGCTGCGGCCCACCGTCCGGCGGCACGGCCTGACGCCGGCCCCCTTCCTCGGCCTGGTCGAGGCCAACCGCCAGGACCAGGTCGTCCGCCGCTATGCCACCTACGAGGACCTCCTCGCCTACTGCGAGCTGTCGGCGAACCCGGTCGGCCGGCTCGTGCTCGGCATCACCGGCACGGCCACGCCCGAGCGCATCCGCCGCTCGGACGCGATCTGCACCGCGCTGCAGATCATCGAACACCTCCAGGACGTGGCCGAGGACCTCGGCCGCGACCGCATCTACCTGCCCGCCGAGGACATGAAGCGCTTCGGCGTCACCGAAACCGATCTCACCGCCGCGACCGCGGGCGCACAGGTGCGCGCACTGGTTGCGTACGAAGCGGAACGCGCCCGAGACCTCCTGAATGAAGGCACCCCGTTGGTGGGTAGCGTCCACGGCAGGCTCAGGCTGTTGCTCGCCGGGTTCACCGGAGGAGGCCGCGCCGCCCTGAGGGCGATCGCGGACGCGGGGTACGACGTGCTGCCCGGGCCGCCGAAGGCGGGCAGGTTGAGCCTGCTGCGCGAGGTGGGGTCGACATTGCGAAGAGAGGGGTGAGCCGGACTGTGAACGGCTCCGATCGCATGTCCGGACCTGTGCTCGCGGCCTACCGCTACTGCGAGGTCGTCACGGGCCACGAGGCCCGGAACTTCGCCTACGGCATCCGGCTGCTGCCCACCCCCAAGCGCCAGGCGATGTCCGCCCTCTACGCCTTCTCCCGGCGGGTGGACGACATCGGCGACGGCGACCTCGACCTCCCGGAGAAGCAGCGGCGGCTCGACGGCACCCGGGACCTGCTCGCCCGGGTCCTGCAGGGCGCCGTCACCGAGGACGACACCGACCCGGTGGCCGTCGCGCTCACTGACGCCGCCCGCCGCTTCCCGATCCCGCTCGCCGGGCTGGAGGAGCTGATCGACGGCGTCCAGATGGACCTTCGCGGTGACACCTACGAGACGTGGGAGGACCTCGCGTCCTACTGCCGCTGCGTCGCCGGCGCCATCGGCAGGCTCTCGCTCGGCGTCTTCGGCACCGTGCCCGGCGCACCCGGCCGGGAGCACGCGGCGGAGTACGCGGACACCCTGGGCCTCGCCCTGCAACTCACCAACATCCTGCGGGACCTGCGCGAGGACGCCGCCAACGGGCGCACCTACCTGCCCGCGGACGACCTCGCGAAGTTCGGCTGTTCCGCCGGGTTCCTCACCGACACCCCGCCGCCCGGGTCCGACTTCGCAGGCCTGATCGAGTACGAGGTGAAGCGGGCCCGCGCCCTGTTCGCCGAGGGGTACCGGCTGCTGCCCGTGCTGGACCGCCGCAGCGGCGCCTGCGTCTCGGCCATGGCCGGCATCTACCGCCGCCTCCTGGAGCGCATCGCCGCCGATCCCGAGGCCGTCCTGCGCGGCCGGGTCTCGCTGCCCGGCCACCAGAAGGCGTACGTCGCGGCGCGCGGCCTCGCCGGTCTCGACGCCCGACGTGCCGCCAGGGGGCGCGTGTGACACCCGCCCCACCGGCCGCGGGCCTCTGCACCCGCACCGGCAAAAGCACCGCAACCGGCACGGGAGCGGCAGCATCGCGGAAAACCACTGTTTTCCGCCGCCGTGAGGCAACCGCCGCCGTGCCGGCGGCGTCACTGTCGGCAATGGTGCGCCGCGCCACGCGCGGCGGCACCCGGGGGAGGGCGCATGGCTGAGCGCACGGCCGTCGTGATCGGCGGCGGGCTCGCGGGGATGACGGCGGCACTGGCACTGGCCGACGCCGGACTGCGCGTCACCCTGCTCGAGGCCCGGCCGCGGCTGGGTGGGCTCGCCTTCTCCTTCCAGCGCGGCGACCTGACCGTCGACAACGGACAGCACGTCTTCCTGCGCTGCTGCGTGGCCTACCTGCGGTTCCTGGAGCGCATCGACGCGGCCGACCTCGTCACCCTCCAGGACCGGCTCGACGTACCGGTGCTCGACGTGGCGACCCCGCGGCCCCGGCTCGGCCGGCTGCGCCGCGCGGGGCTGCCCGTACCGCTGCACCTGGCCGCGAGCCTGGCCACGTACCCGCATCTCTCCCTGGCCGAGCGGGCGTCCGTCGGGCGCGCCGCGCTCGCGCTGCGCTCGCTCGACCCCGCCGACCCGGCGCTGGACGCCGTGGACTTCGGCACCTGGCTGCGCGAGCACGGCCAGTCGGCCCGCACCATCGAGGCGCTGTGGGACCTGGTCGGCGTGGCGACGCTCAACGCCACGGCCGACGAGGCGTCACTGGGCCTGGCCGCCAAGGTCTTCAAGACCGGTCTGCTCTCCGCCCCGGGCGCCGCGGACATCGGCTGGGCGGCCCGGCCGCTCGGCGAGCTGCACGACGACCGCGCCCGCACCGCCCTGGACAAGGCGGGCGTGCGCACCCTGCTGCGCACCCGCGCCACCTCCCTCACCCGCACGGACGCGTCCGAGCCGGTACGGTCCCGCGACGGCGGCCCCGGCCAGAGCGGACCGGTCTGGGAGGTCGAGGCCGAGACCGGACCCGGACGCGCCGAGCGCTTCACGGCGGACGCCGTCGTCCTGGCCGTGCCGCAGCAGGAGGCCCACGGGCTGCTTCCCGCGGGTGCCCTGGCCGACCAGGACGCGCTGCTGCGCATCGGCACCGCGCCGATCCTCAACGTGCACGTCGTGTACGACCGTCAGGTCATGCGGCAGCCGTTCTTCGCCGCGCTCGGCAGCCCCGTGCAGTGGGTCTTCGACCGCACGGAGCACTCCGGGCTGACCGGCGGCGGCCAGTACGTCGCCCTGTCCCAGTCGGCGGCCCAGGAAGAGATCGACCTCCCCGTGGCCGAGCTGCGAAAGCGCTACCTGCCGGAGCTGGAGCGGCTGCTCCCGGCCGCGCGCGAAGCCGCCGTACTGGACTTCTTCGTCACCAGGGAACGGACCGCGACCTTCGCGCCCCTCCCCGGTGTCGGCGCCCTCCGCCCGGGTTCCCGCACCCGGGCGGACGGCGTCTGGCTCGCCGGCGCTTGGACCGCCACCGGCTGGCCCGCGACGATGGAAAGCGCGGTCCGCAGCGGTTTGCAAGCCTCCCGAGCAGCTTTGACCGCACTCCGCCATCCCTTCGACCCACGTACCTTCGCAATCGAAGGCCTGGAGCCGGTATGAGCATGACCAGTGCAATCCGAGGAGAGAATGTGACCGCTGGCAACGAGCAGATGACCGCGGGCGTCGACAGAGCGACCGTGACCGCGCTCCTGGAGCGCGGCCGCGAGCTGTCCACGCCGGTGCTGCGCGCCGCCGTGGACCGCCTCGCACCCCCGATGGACACCGTCGCCGCCTACCACTTCGGATGGATCGACGCCGCGGGCAACCCGTCCCACGGCGACAGCGGCAAGGCCGTACGTCCCGCACTCGCCCTGCTGTCCGCCGAGGCGGCGGGCGCCGCCCCCGAGGTGGGCGTCCCCGGGGCGGTCGCCGTGGAGCTGGTGCACAACTTCTCCCTGCTGCACGACGACCTGATGGACGGTGACGAGCAGCGCCGCCACCGCGACACCGTGTGGAAGGTGCACGGCCCCGCCCAGGCCATCCTGGTCGGCGACGCGCTCTTCGCCCTCGCCAACGAGATCCTGCTGGAGCAGGGCACCGTCGAGGCCGGCCGGGCCACTCGCCGGATCACCACCGCCACCCGCAAGCTGATCGACGGTCAGGCCCAGGACATCTCCTTCGAGCACCGCGAGCGGGTCACCGTCGAGGAGTGCCTGGAGATGGAGGGCAACAAGACCGGCGCCCTCCTGGCCTGCGCCTGCTCCATCGGCGCGGTGCTCGGCGGCGCCACCGAGGCCGACGCCGACGCCCTGGAGGAGTACGGCTACCACCTCGGTCTGTCGTTCCAGGCCATCGACGACCTGCTGGGCATCTGGGGCGACCCGGCCGCCACCGGCAAGCAGACCTGGAGCGACCTGCGGCAGCGCAAGAAGTCCCTGCCGGTGGTCGCCGCACTGGCCGCGGGCGGCTCCGCCTCGCGGCGCCTCGCCGAACTCCTGGCCGCGGACGCGAAGGCCGCGGATTCTTCGGAGCGCAGCGACATCGAGTCCTTCGACGAGGAAGAGTTCGCCACGCGCGCGGCGTTGATCGAAGAAGCCGGCGGCCGGGAGTGGACTTCCCGGGAAGCCCGCCGGCAGTACGCCACCGCGATCGCCGCACTCGACAAAATGGACATGCCGGGAGAAGTTCGCCGTAAGCTCGTGGGTCTGGCGGATTTCGTGGTGGTTCGCGAGAAGTAAAGACACAACTGGAGCGCAGTACGTCGCCGGCCGGGCGCGCGTGACGGCCGACGGCAGCCCCAACACCGCAGACGGAACGACTGTGCAAAGGGGAAGCCATGACAGCGACGACCGACGGCGGTCCCGGGGGCGAGGCGGCCCGCGGGACACCCTCGGCCAGAACGAAGACCTCGGGCGCGATCCCGGAACCGGCGTCAGGTCCCGGGACCGGCGGCCTCACCGGCCGGACCGAGGAGCTCGCGGCCGAGGCCGCGCGCCGGGCCACCGGCCATCTGCTGGCCCGTCAGCATCCCGACGGCTGGTGGAAGGGCGACCTCGAGACCAACGTCACGATGGACGCCGAGGACCTGCTGCTCCGTCAGTTCCTCGGCATCCAGGACGAGACGGTCACCGGGGCCGCCGGCCGCTGGATCAGGTCCCAGCAGCGCGAGGACGGTGCCTGGCCCACGTTCCACGGCGGCCCCGGCGACCTGTCGGCCACCGTCGAGGCCTACGTCGCGCTGCGGCTCGCGGGAGACGCCCCGGAGGAGCCGTGGATGGCCGCCGCGTCGGCCTTCGTCCGCGAGCGGGGCGGCATCGCGCGGGCGCGGGTCTTCACCCGGATCTGGCTCGCGCTGTTCGGCTGGTGGCGCTGGGACGACCTCCCGGAGCTGCCGCCCGAGCTCATCTACCTGCCCAAGTGGGTCCCGCTCAACATCTACTCCTTCGCCAGCTGGGCCCGGCAGACCATCGTGCCGCTGACCATCGTCGCGGCCCACCGGCCGGTACGGCCCGCCCCGTTCGTCCTCGACGAGCTGCACACCGACCCCGCGCGGCCCAACCCGCCGGTCCCACGGGCGCCGCTGTCCAGCTGGGACGGGTTCTTCCAGCGGGTCGACCGGGCCCTGCACGCCTACCGCAAGGTCAGCGTCCGTCCGCTGCGCAGGGCCGCGATGCGCTCGGCGGCGCGCTGGATCATCGAACGCCAGGAGAACGACGGCTGCTTCGGCGGCATCCAGCCGCCCGCCGTGTACTCCGTCATCGCGCTCCACCTGCTCGGCTACGACCTCGACCACCCCGTGCTGCGCGCCGGACTCAAGGCGCTCGACGAGTTCGCGGTCTGGCCGGACAAGGACACGCGGATGATCGAGGCGTGCCAGTCCCCGGTCTGGGACACCTGCCTCGCCGTCATCGCGCTGGCCGACGCCGGTGTGCCCGCCGACGACCCGGCGCTGGTCAAGGCGGTGGACTGGATGCTGGGGGAGCAGATCACCAAGTCCGGGGACTGGGCCGTGCAACGGCCCGGGCTGCCCTCGGGCGGCTGGGCGTTCGAGTTCCAGAACGACACCTACCCCGACATCGACGACACCGCGGAGGTCGTCCTCGCCCTGATCAGGGTCGACCACCCGGAGCCGGAGCGGGTGAAGGCCTCGGTCGACCGGGGGGTGCGCTGGAACGTCGGGATGCAGTCGAAGAACGGCGCCTGGGGCGCCTTCGACGCCGACAACACCAGTGCCTTCCCCAACCGGCTGCCCTTCTGCGACTTCGGCGAGGTCATCGACCCGCCGTCGGCCGACGTCACGGCCCACGTGGTCGAGATGCTGGCCGCCCTCGGCCTGGAGCACGCCCCGCACACCCGGCGCGGGATCGACTGGCTGCTCGCCGAACAGGAGCGCAGCGGCGCCTGGTTCGGCCGCTGGGGCGTCAACTACATCTACGGCACCGGGTCGGTGGTCCCGGCCCTCGTGGCGGCCGGCCTCCCGGCGTCCCACCCCGCGATCCGGCGGGCGGTGGACTGGCTGGAGTCCGTGCAGAACGAGGACGGGGGCTGGGGCGAGGACCTGCGCTCGTACTCCTCCGCCGAGTGGGTCGGCCGCGGCGAGTCCACCGCCTCCCAGACGGCCTGGGCGCTGCTTGCCCTGCTGGCGGCCGGTGAACGCGAGGGGGAGTCGGTACGGCGCGGGGTGCGCTGGCTGGCCAGGACCCAGAACGAGGACGGGTCCTGGGACGAGCCGTACTTCACCGGCACCGGCTTCCCCAGGGACTTCTCCATCAACTACCACCTCTACCGGATGGTCTTCCCGCTCACCGCGCTCGGGCGCTACGTGCGCGGCGAGCCGTTCGGCGGGCTACGGAAGGGGGCCTGATGGGGCCGTCCGGCCCACCTCTGGTCATCGTCTGCGCGCTGCGGGTGGAACGGTTCGCCCTTCGCGGCGGCGACCGCAGCCACGCGGCCGGCCCGGTCGCCTTCGTGCGCACGGGCATGGGGCCGCAGGCCGCGGAACGCGCCGTCACCGCCGCGCTGCGCGACCCCGCCCTGGACGGTGCGGCCGTCCTCACCACCGGCTTCTGCGCCGGTCTGGCCCCCGGGATGCGGCCGGGCGACGTGGTCGTCGCCGACGAGCCGCCCGACGGGGAATCACTCGCCGCCGCCCTCAAGGCGGCGGGACACACCGTGCACGTCGGCCGGCTCGCCGAGTCGGACCACGTCGTACGGGGCCCGGAGCGTGCCGCGCTCCGGGCCACTGGTGCCGTCGCCGTCGACATGGAGTCGGCGGCGATGATGCGGGCCGCGCTCGCCCGGGGTCCACGCCCGGTCGCCGCGGCCCGCGTGGTCGTCGACACGCCCGAGTTCGAGCTCGTGCGGGTCGGCACGCTCCGCACGGGGATCACCGCTTTCCGCGTGCTGAGGGACCTTCTTCCTGCCTTTCTCGACTGGCACCGCTCTACTGCGCTCCCCTGGAGGTGAGCTAGATGGCCATGCCGCTTCGACAGTCCATCAGGGTCGGCACCTATCTCTTCGAACAGAAAATGCTCCGCAGGCGTGAGAAGTTCCCGCTCATCGTCGAACTCGAGCCGCTTTTCGCCTGCAACCTGAAATGCGAGGGGTGCGGGAAGATCCAGCACCCGGCGGGCGTGCTGAAGCAGCGTATGCCGGTGGCACAGGCCGTGGGCGCCGTCCTGGAATCGGGCGCGCCGATGGTGTCGATCGCCGGCGGCGAACCGCTGATGCACCCGCAGATCGACGAGATCGTGCGGCAGCTGGTGGCGAAGAGGAAGTACGTCTTCCTCTGCACCAACGCCATGCTGCTGCGCAAGAAGTTGGAGAACTTCACGCCCTCGCCCTACTTCGCGTTCGCCGTGCACATCGACGGACTGCGCGAACGGCACGACGAGTCGGTCGCGAAAGAAGGCGTCTTCGACGAGGCGGTGGAGGCGATCAAGGAGGCCAAGCGGCGCGGTTTCCGGGTCACCACCAATTCGACCTTCTTCAACACCGACACCCCGCAGACCATCATCGAGGTCCTCAACTTCCTCAATGACGATCTGCAGGTCGACGAGATGATGATCTCGCCGGCCTATGCCTACGAGAAGGCTCCCGACCAGGAGCACTTCCTGGGCGTGGAACAGACCCGCGAACTGTTCAAGAAGGCCTTCGCGGGCGGGAACCGGAAGAAGTGGCGGCTCAACCACAGCCCTCTCTTCCTGGACTTCCTCGAGGGCAAGGTCGACTTCCCGTGCACCGCCTGGGCGATTCCCAACTACTCCCTGTTCGGCTGGCAGCGCCCCTGCTACCTGATGAGCGACGGTTACGTGACCACGTACAAGGAGCTCGTCGAGGACACCGACTGGAGCAAGTACGGCCGCGGCAAGGACCCGCGCTGCGCCAACTGCATGGCGCACTGCGGCTACGAGCCGACCGCCGTCCTGGCCACGATGACCTCCCTCAAGGAGTCCATCAGGGCGACCCGGGAGACCGTCACCGGCAACCGCGGGAAGTGACGTCGCGATGACAGCTGTCGAGCCCGTCGCGCTCGGCCTGCCCTCCGTACCGGCCCGGCCACTCGCGGAGCGCCGCCGTTCGCGGCGCATCCAGGTCGGGCCGGTGGCGGTGGGCGGCGACGCCCCCGTCTCGGTCCAGTCGATGACGACCACGCTCACCGCCGACGTCAACGCGACCCTGCAGCAGATCGCCGAACTGACCGCGTCCGGCTGCCAGATCGTCCGCGTGGCCTGCCCGTCGCAGGACGACGCGGACGCGCTGCCGCAGATCGCCAGGAAGTCGCAGATCCCGGTGATCGCGGACATCCACTTCCAGCCGAAGTATGTGTTCGCGGCGATCGACGCGGGGTGTGCGGCGGTGCGGGTGAACCCGGGGAACATCCGGCAGTTCGACGACAAGGTGAAGGAGATCGCCAGGGCGGCCTCCGACGCCGGCACCCCGATCCGGATCGGGGTGAACGCCGGGTCGCTGGACAGGCGGCTGCTGGAGAAGTACGGCAAGGCCACCCCGGAGGCGCTGGTGGAGTCGGCGTTGTGGGAGTGCTCGCTGTTCGAGGAGCACGGGTTCCGGGACATCAAGATCTCGGTGAAGCACAACGACCCGGTGGTGATGGTCAACGCGTACCGGTTGCTGGCGGCGCAGTGCGACTATCCGCTGCACCTGGGTGTGACGGAGGCGGGTCCGGCGTTCCAGGGGACGATCAAGTCGGCGGTGGCGTTCGGTGCGCTGCTGAGCGAGGGGATCGGTGACACGATCCGGGTGTCGTTGTCGGCGCCTCCGGCGGAGGAGGTCAAGGTCGGTATCCAGATCCTGGAGTCGCTGAATCTGCGGCAGCGGCGGCTGGAGATCGTCTCGTGTCCGTCGTGCGGGCGTGCGCAGGTGGATGTGTACAAGCTGGCGGACCAGGTGACGGCGGGCCTTGAGGGCATGGAGGTTCCGCTGCGGGTCGCGGTGATGGGCTGTGTCGTCAACGGTCCCGGTGAGGCGCGTGAGGCGGACCTGGGGGTGGCCTCGGGCAACGGCAAGGGGCAGATCTTCGTCAAGGGCGAAGTCATCAAGACCGTGCCGGAGTCGAAGATCGTGGAGACCCTCATCGAGGAGGCCATGAAGCTCGCCGAGCGCATGCAGGCCGACGGAGTGCCGTCAGGAGACCCCCAGATCAGTGTGAGCTAAAGCGAAACAATCCCCAGTAGGGGAGCGAGGTGGGAAAGTGTCGCTGCTCGAGAACATCCGTGGTCCGCGCGACCTGAAGGCCCTTCCGCCGGAGCGGCTGGGCGAACTCGCAGTGGAGATCCGTGAATTCCTGGTCCAGGCGGTGGCCAGGACCGGGGGGCACCTGGGACCCAATCTGGGCGTGGTCGAACTGACGGTCGCCCTGCACCGGGTCTTCGACTCGCCGGCCGACCGCATCCTGTGGGACACGGGTCACCAGTCCTACGTCCACAAGATCCTGACCGGCCGTCAGGACTTCTCCAAACTGCGCCGCAAGGGGGGTCTGTCCGGCTACCCCTCGCGCGCCGAGTCCGAGCACGACGTCATCGAGAACAGCCACGCCTCCACGGTGCTCGGCTGGGCCGACGGCCTCACCAAGGCCAACCAGGTGCTCGGCCGGCAGGACCACGTCGTGGCCGTCATCGGCGACGGCGCGCTCACCGGTGGCATGGCCTGGGAGGCGCTGAACAACATCGCCGCCGCCAAGGACCGCCCGCTGATCATCGTCGTCAACGACAACGAGCGCTCCTACGCGCCCACCATCGGCGGCCTCGCCAACCACCTGGCGACCCTGCGCACCACGGACGGCTACGAGCGCTTCCTGGCCTGGGGCAAGCAGGTGCTCCAGCAGACACCCGTCGTCGGCAAGCCGCTGTACGAGTCCCTGCACGGCGCCAAGAAGGGCTTCAAGGACGCCTTCGCCCCGCAGGGAATGTTCGAGGACCTGGGCCTGAAGTACCTCGGCCCGATCGACGGACACGACGTCGCCGCGGTCGAGTCCGCGCTGCGCCGGGCCCGGCGCTTCCACGGTCCCGTCCTCGTCCACTGCCTCACCGAGAAGGGCCGCGGCTACGCCTTCGCCGAGCGCGACGAGGCGGACCGCTTCCACGCCGTGGGCGCGATGGACCCGCTCACCTGTGAACCGCTCACCCCGTCGAGCGGCCCGAAGTGGACGTCGGTCTTCGGCAACGAGATGGTCCGGATCGGCGCCGAGCGCCCCGAGGTCGTGGCGATCACGGCGGCCATGCTGCAGCCGGTCGGCCTGGAGAAGTTCGCCAAGGCCTTCCCGCGCCGCGTGTACGACGTCGGGATCGCCGAGCAGCACGCGGCGGTCTCGGCCGCGGGCCTGGCGACCGGCGGCCTGCACCCGGTGGTCGCCGTGTACGCGACCTTCCTCAACCGCGCCTTCGACCAGGTGCTGATGGACGTCGCGCTGCACAAGTGCGGCGTCACCTTCGTGCTGGACCGGGCCGGCGTCACCGGCGACGACGGCGCCTCGCACAACGGCATGTGGGACATGTCGATCCTCCAGGTCGTCCCGGGCCTGCGGATCGCCGCGCCGCGCGACGCCGACCAACTGCGCGCGCAGCTCCGCGAGGCGATCGACGTCGACGACGCGCCCACCGTCGTCCGCTTCCCCAAGGAGACCGTCGGCGAGGCGCTGCCGGCCATCGACCGGGTCGGCGGCATGGACGTGCTGCACCGCGGCGACCGGCCGGACGTGCTGATGATCTCCGTCGGCGCCCTCGGCTCGGTCTCCCTGGCCGCGGCCGCCCTGCTGCGCGAACGCGGCGTCGGCGTCACGGTCGTCGACCCCCGCTGGGTCAAGCCGCTCGACGCGGAGCTGCCCGCGCTCGCCGCCCGGCACCGCATGGTCGCCGTCGTCGAGGACAACGGCCGTGCCGGGGGCGTGGGTTCCGCGGTGGCACAGGCCCTGCGCGACGCGGAGACCGATGTGCCGGTCCGCGACTTCGGCATCCCGCAGCAGTTCCTGGCGCACGCCAAGCGGGGCGAGGTGCTCGCCGACATCGGGCTCACCCCCGCCGAGATCGCCGGCCGGATCGGGGCCACCCTGGCCCGTCTCACGGCGGACGAGCAGCACCCGGACGAGAGGCACCTGAGCGATGACACCGCCCGATCCTGAGCCCAAGGGGTTCGACCTGGCGACCCTGCTGGCCGAGCGCGGAGCCGAGCGCTACGACCTGCACGCCAGGTACCTCAACCACCAGTTGCCGCGCATGCTGCACACCATCGGCTTCGACAAGGTCTACGAGCGGGCCGAGGGCGCGTACTTCTGGGACGAGGAGGGCCGGGACCACCTCGACATGCTCGCCGGCTTCGGGGTGATGGGCCTGGGCCGCCACCACCCCGTCGTCCGCAAGGCGCTGCACGACGTCCTGGACGCCGGGCTGGCGGACCTCACCCGCTTCGACTGCCAGCCGCTGCCGGGCCTGCTCGCGGAGAAGCTGCTGTCGTATGCGCCGGGCCTGGACCGGGTGTTCTTCGGGAACAGCGGCACCGAGGCCGTCGAGACGGCCCTGAAGTTCGCCCGCTACGCCACCGGCCGGCCCCGCGTGCTCTACTGCGACCACGCCTTCCACGGGCTGACCACCGGCTCGCTGTCCGTCAACGGCGAGGGCGGCTTCCGGGAGGGCTTCGACCCGTTGCTCCCCGACACCGCCGTGCCCCTGGGCGACCTTGCGGCCCTGGAGCGTGAGCTGGCCAAGGGCGACGTGGCCGCGCTGATCGTCGAGCCGATCCAGGGCAAGGGCGTGCACGCCGCGCCGCCCGGCTACCTGCGGGCGGCGCAGGAACTGCTGCACCGGCACAAGGCGCTGCTCGTCGCCGACGAGGTGCAGACGGGCCTCGGCCGCACTGGCGACTTCTTCGCCTACCAGCACGAAGAGGGCGTCGAGCCGGACCTGGTGTGCGTGGCCAAGGCACTGTCGGGCGGCTATGTCCCCGTGGGCGCCACCCTCGGCAAGGACTGGATCTTCAAGAAGGTCTACTCGTCCATGGACCGGGTGCTGGTGCACTCGGCGAGCTTCGGCTCCAACGCCCAGGCCATGGCGGCGGGGCTGGCCACCCTCGCGGTGATGGAGGACGAGAAGGTCGTCGCCAACGCGCGGGTCACCGGGGACCTGCTCCGCGACCGCCTCGCGGCCCTCGTCGACCGCTACGAGCTGCTGTACGAGGTCCGCGGCAGGGGCCTGATGATCGGCATCGAGTTCGGCCGGCCGAAGTCGCTGGGGCTGCGCAGCCGCTGGACGATGCTGCAGGCGGCCCGCAAGGGGCTCTTCGCGCAGATGGTGGTCGTGCCGCTGCTGCAGCGGCACCGTATCCTCACCCAGGTCTCCGGGGACCACCTGGAGGTGATCAAGCTGATCCCTCCGCTGGTCATCGGCGAGCGGGAGGTGGACCGCTTCGTGGACGCCTTCACCGCCGTGATGGACGACGCACACGGCGGCGGTGGCCTGATGTGGGAGTTCGGCCGGACACTGGTGAAGCAGGCGGTCGCGGGCCGCTGACCCGGGCCGTCGCCCGGCCCACGGTCCTTGCCTCTGAGGCAAAATTTTTGCCTCAGAGGCGAATCGTGTCTATACCTGAGGTATGACCTCACCATCCGCGGACGAGGCGCCCCTGCCGGACGTCGCCCCCCAGCTGCGCGCGCTGCGCCGCCGGGGCGGGCTGACGCTGGAGGCGGCTGCCGCCCGCGCGGGGCTCTCGCCCGCGCACCTGTCCCGGCTGGAGACCGGCCAGCGGCAGCCCTCGCTTCCCATGCTGCTGGCGCTCGCCCGCACCTATGGCACCACGGTGTCCGACCTGCTCGGCGAGACCTCACCGGAGCGCGAGCCGGTCGTCCGCGGCGGTTCCGTGCCGCCCGCGGAGGCCGGCGGCTGGACGTACTGGCCGGCCGGGAACCCCGGGCGGGCCATGCAGGCGCTGCGGCTGCACGTGCCCCCCGGTCCCCAGGAGGGGCTGGTCCGCGTCCACGCCGGCGAGGAGTGGCTGTACGTCCTCGAGGGCGAGCTGCGGCTCACCCTCGGGGAGGCCGTGCACCGGCTGGCGCCCGGCGACAGCGCCCACTTCGACTCGCTCACCCCGCACCGCATCGCGGCGGCCTCGCCGAACGGTGTCGATCTGCTGTTCGTCCACACGCTGCTGCGGAGTTCCGTCGCCGAGCTGTGCCTGGGCGACGGCCGTTCCCCGCGCCCCCACGGCGCATGACGAGAGGACTGACCGTGTCCGCCGACTCCCGCGACAAGGCCCCCATGGGCTTCAAGGTGCGCGCCTTCATCTACCTGGTGGGGGTCCACATCATCGCCGCGTTCTTCTTCCTGATCTTCCATCTGGCCGGGGCCAAGTAGGGCGGCCCCGGCAGACCCGGTCAGGCCGGCTGCGCGCCGTCCAGGAAGAGCGCGCGCAGCCGCTCGCGCCGTGCGGGCGTGAGGCCGAGCCCCTCCTCGAGGTAGCGGTCCGCCGAGCCCCAGTGCTCCTCGATGGTGTCGAAGGCGGTCTCCAGGTACTCCTTGCGCGCGTCGAAGAGCGGGCCGAGCAGCTCCATGACCTCGGGTGTGCTCGCCGGCTCCGCGTCGTCGCCGCGCCTGATGCGGTAACGGCGGTGGGCCTCGTTGCTCTTGAGGTAGTCCTCCACGATCGCGTCGCGCTCGACCCCGAGGGCGAGAAGGATGACGGCGATCGAGGTGCCGGCCCGGTCCTTGCCCGCGGCGCAGTGCAGCAGCGCCGGCACCGACTCGTCCTCGGCGAGCAGTTCCAGCATGCGGGCTTGCTCGGCGGTGCGGTCCAGCACGATGCGGCGGTACGCCTCCACCATGCGCGCGGCGGCGCGGCCCCCGCCGAGGATCTCGCGCAGCGCGGCGATGTCGCCGTCGCGGACCGTGGTCCAGAACTCGGCGCCCTGGGCGGGGTCGCTCAGGGGCATGTTCACGTTGCGCACGCCGGGCAGCTCGACGTCCGGGCCCTCCAGTCTGATGTCGGAGGCGTTGCGGAAGTCGAAGACCGTGTGCAGTCCGAGGGAGGAGAGGAATCCGGCGTCCTCGGCGGTGGCGTGCGCCAGGTGGCCGCTGCGGAAGAGCCGTCCGTACCGCACGCGGCGGCCGTCGGTCGTCGGGAGGCCGCCCACGTCGCGGAAGTTGCGCACCCCGGACAGCTCGGGTTCCGACGGGGCGGTCTGCGGCGTCTGCTCGGTCACCGGCGCTCCTTCGCTCAGGGGCCGGGCGGTGCGGGTCACCGGCGGCCGGACCACTCCCGACCTTACGGTACCCCGGCCGGGCCCGTACCGCCCGGTATGTGATCGCGGAAGGGGGCCGTCGCGACGTCGGCGGAACGCCGTCTTATTCCGTTTCCGGTGGATCCGGCCGGGTGGGATAGATCACCCCCCGTCAACCCCTGGTTACGCTGGCGTAAGTCGCTTGAGGAGGTGAAGTATGTGCTGACGTGCCAGACGATTCGACAACAGACAAGAGCGACGCCATCGGGTCGTACGCAGCCGTGGGGGACAGCTTCACGGAAGGTGTGGGCGATCCGGGTCCCGACGGGACGTTCATCGGCTGGGCCGACCGGCTGGCGGTCCTCCTCTCCGACCGCCGCCCCGAGCACGACTTCCGGTACGCGAACCTCGCGGTGCGCGGCCGCCTCCTCGACCAGATCGTCGAGGAGCAGGTGCCGCGGGCCGTGGAACTCGCGCCCGACCTCGTGACCTTCTGCGCGGGCGGCAACGACATCCTCCGTCCCGGCAGCGACCCGGACGACGTCGCCGAGCGCTACGAGGCGGCGGTCGCCCGCCTCACCGGGACCGTCGGCACCGTCGTGCTGTGCACGGGCTTCGACACCCGGGGCATTCCCGTGCTGCGGCATCTGCGCGGCAAGATCGCCACCTACACGGCCCATGTGCGCGCTATCGCCGACCGGTACGAATCGCCGGTGCTGGACCTGTGGTCGCTCCGCTCGGTCCAGGACCGCAGGGCCTGGGACGCCGACCGCCTCCACCTGTCGCCCGAGGGGCACACCAGGGTCGCCCTGCGCGCCGCGCAGGTGCTGGGCCTGGAGGTGCCGGCCGACCCCGACCAGGCGTGGCCGCCGGAGAGGTTCCGCGCGCCCGCCGAGATTCGGCGGGACAACATCCAGTGGGCCCGCGAGTACCTCGTGCCCTGGATCGGCCGGCGGCTGCGCGGGGAGTCCTCCGGCGACAACGTGGAACCCAAGCGCCCGGACCTGCTGCCGCTGTAGGCGGCGGCGGTCGGGTCCCGGGGCGTGCCCCGCAGGGCTGACGTCAGAAGGGCGGCGCCCCTGAGCCGAGTTCCGCCCACACGACCCGGCCGCCGCCGTCGTCGGTGGGCCGGACGCCCCAGGCCTGCGAGAGCGCGCCCACCAGCAGCAGGCCGCGCCCGCCCTCCTCGTCCACGCCCGCCGCCCGCGGCCGGGGCGCAGTCGGCGCGCGCCCCTGGTCGCTGACTTCGAGCCGCAGCCGGGTGCCGTCGTACCGCATACCGCAGGTGATGAACTCACTGCCGGTGTGCATGACGGCGTTGGTGAAGAGCTCGGAAACGATCATCTCGGCGTCGTCGCGCAGTCCCTCGTCCGTCTCCCACTCCCGCAGTCGTGCCCGCACGCGATGGCGTGCGTCGGCGACCGAGGACCCGTGGGCGGGTAAACGGAACAGGTCCTGGCAGCGACGGGCGTCGAGGGTGCCACGGCGCTCCAACCGCAGAGCGTCTGGTGAGGAGGCCACGTCGCTAACTATGCGGTCCCGTTCGAACCGTTGGCAAGATGCGATCTGTAATTTACAGAACGGCCGGTGCGCACTGTCGGTTTTCGATGACGGCATGACACACTGCTTGCAGCAGAGGGGAGTTGGGGAAGTTGGTCGTGACGGACGCACGGTCGGCCGGTGCTCCCACCGTCCTCCGGGTGGTGCTCGGCAAACGGCTCCAGGACCTGCGCGAGAAGGCAGGGCTCTCCTTCGAGGAGGCCGGCCGGGCCCTCGACGTCACCCACGCCACGATCCGCCGCATGGAGAAGGCCGAGGTCGGCCTGAAGATCCCCTACGTCGAGAAGCTCCTGCGCACCTACGGGGTCACCGGCCCGGCGGAGCTGGAGGAGTTCCTCGCGCTGGCCCGGGAGGCCAACCAGCCCGGCTGGTGGCACCGCTACCGCGACGTCCTGCCCGACTGGTTCAGCGCCTTCGTGAGCCTGGAGGGCGAGGCCGGCGTCATCCGCGCCTACGAGCCGCACTACGTCCCCGGACTGCTGCAGACCGAGGACTACGCGCGCGAGGTGCTGCGGGCGGGGAACCCGGGCGCCGGCGACGCGGAGGTGGAACGCGGGGTCGCGCTGCGCATGGAGCGCCAGGCGCTGCTCACCCGGGAGGACGCGCCGCTGGTCTGGATCGTCATGGACGAGACGGTCCTGCGAAGACCCATCGGCCGTCCGGCGGTCATGCGGGCCCAGATCGCCAGGCTGATCGACGGCTGCGCCCTGCCCAACGTACGACTGCAGATCATGCCGTTCACGGCCGGACCGCACCCCGCCATGTACGGCCCGTTCCACATCTTCCGGTTCCAGACGCACGACCTCCCGGACGTCGTCTACTCCGAAAGCCTGGTCGGGGCCGTCTACTTCGACGACCGCGACGACGTCTCGACCTTCCTGGAGGCCCTGGACCGGATGTGCGCACAAGCCGCGCCGACCCAGAGCACCGAGCGGATCCTCGGTGGCATCCACAAGGAGACATGACCATGGAGCGGATCTACAACGGCATGCCCGCCGGGGAACTCGCCGACGAGGGCTGGCGCAAGCCGTGGAGCGGGGGCAACGGCGGCTCGTGCGTCGAAGCCCTCAGGATGGACGACGGCCGGGTGGCGTTACGGCAGTCCGCGGACCCGGACGGGCCCTGCCTGATCTACACCGGCAGCGAGATGATGTCGTTCATCCAGGGCGCCAAGGCCGGCCAGGCCGACTTCCTGCTGCCGTGAGCGGCGGGACGGAACGGAAGACCACCGACCGCACCGACCTGGACCCGCAAGGGCCACCGGAATCCGAACGGAGCAGGGCGTTGACCGACAAGGGCTTCCCCGCGGAGGAGATCGACACCAGCCGGCCGCACCCGGCCCGGATGTACGACTACTACCTCGGCGGCAAGGACAACTACGAGGCCGACCGCGAGGCGGCCGAGATGGTGATCCACATGACTCCCGACGCGCGCCCCAGCGCACGCGCCAACCGGGACTTCATGCAGCGCGCGGTGCGTTACGCGGCGGGACAGGGCATCCGGCAGTTCGTCGACATCGGCACCGGCATCCCCACCTCGCCCAACACCCACGAGGTCGCCCGCTCCGTCGTCCCCGAGGCCCGGGTCGCCTACGTCGACAACGACCCCATCGTCGCCGCCCACGCCGGCGCGCGGCTCACCAACACCGGCAACGCCGGCTTCTTCCTCGGCGACGTCCGCGAGCCCGAGACCATCCTGGAACACGCCACGATCCGGGAGCTGATCGACTTCGACGAGCCCGTCGCCCTGATGCTCGTCGCGCTCCTGCACTTCGTCCGCGACGACGAGGACCCGGCCGGGATCGTGCGGACCCTCACCAAGAACCTGCCGGCCGGCAGCCTGCTGATCCTCAGCCACGGCACCACCGACTTCCACCGGGACGTCGACGCCGACGCCGGTGAGGCGTACAAGAACGCCACCTCCACCCTCACCCTGCGCGGCAAGCCGGAGATCGAGCCCTTCTTCGAAGGGTTCTCCCTCGTCGAGCCGGGCCTGGTGCAGGTACCGCTGTGGCGCCCGGACGGCCCGCTCGTGCAGGAGGGCGAGAACGTCCGCATCGCCTTCTGGGGTGGAGTCGGCCGCAAGGGCTGACGCCGCCGGGCCGGGCGCGCCGGGCCGCCCGCTACGAGGAGCCCGGCGCCAGCAGCCGCAGCGGTGTCCGCCCGGGCGGCGGCGCGGCGGGGATCCGTTCCAGGACCCCGCCCGCGAACACGTCGTACAACGGCAGCGTCTCCAGGTGGACGTAGCCGATGTGGCAGTCGCAGACGGCCAGCGGGCACGCGCGCGGACGCAGCGCCGCGCGGTAGGAGCCGTCGTAGAGGTTGCCCAGCTCCTCGCGCACGAAGTGGCAGCGGCGCACCGTGCCCTCGCCGTCCACCGAGACGACCGACTCGCCCGTGCGGCACGGCAGGCCCGCGCTGCGGTGCGGATGCCGGCTGTACGGGAAGAGCGGGTCCAGCGCGGTCCACCGCGCCGCCTCGTCGTCGGTGTACGTGTGGCCCTCGGCGGCGTTGACCCACAGGTAGACGTGGTCCGGGAGGTCCTGCCGCAGCCGGCGGGCCTGCTCCAGGTGCTCCGGCAGGCCGACGACGCCCACGCTGTGGCGGAGGCCGCGCTCCGCCAGGTCGCGGCTCTTGGCCAGGAAGCGGTCGTAGGGCGTCTGGCCGGGGTGGAAGGTGCACCACAGGGCGATCGTGTCCGGGTCGGCCTCGTTCAGCCACTGCGTGCGGCCGCTCAAGTTGGTCTGGATGGCCACCCGGCGGACGTGCGGCAGCCGGCTCAGCTCCGCCAGGGCGCGCCGGTACCAGGAGCGGACCAGGCCCTCGCCCCACGGGGTGAACAGCAGGGAGAGCCGGTCCCCGGTCTGTTCGCCCGCCCAGCCGGCGAAGCGCTCCAGGGCGGAGCGGTCGGCGGTCAGCTGGGCGCGGCTGTCACGGCGCTTGGCGAAGGGGCAGTACGGGCAGTCGTAGTCGCACGAGGCGAGCGGTCCGCGATAGAGGATCGTCAGGTCCATGGCGTGGGCGTTCACTTGGGCTCGTAGGCGGCCATACGGCGGCCCACGGCGGCGGAGAACAGCTCGGGACCGGCCGCGTCGGAGTGGGCCAGGCCCTCGGGCGACAGCCGCAGCACGTCCGGGCCCGCCGACGCGTCCAGCCAGCCCCGGTCCGAAAAGCGCTCCAGCTCCTCGGCGAAGTCCTCCCCGGGCGCCGAGCCGAACCGGGCCCGGTACTCCGCGACGGACAGGCCCTCGGCCTGCAGCAGGGACTGGAGCAGATGACGGCGGCGGGCTTCTTCCTCGTCCATCGCCCAGCCGTAGTCGGCGTGGCCGAACTCCCGTGTGGTGCGCGCCGTGTAGGCGTCGATGATGCCGCGGATGCGGTGCATGTCGACGGCGTAGTCGAAGGAGTAGTGCAGCCTGGAGGTGTACGAGCGGGCTCCGCAGCCGAGGCCCACCATGCCGTCGGTCTGGCAGGCGTAGTCCCCGCCGCCGGTGGTCGGCGCGTCCGCACGGCGGAACATGCGCATCGACACCTGCTCGTAGCCGTGTGCCAGCAGATGGTCGCGGCCGTGGCGGTACAGCCGCAGCCGCTGCTCGTCCCACGCCTCCTCGCCCCGTTCGGTGCCTGCGGTGTGCCGGCCGAGGCCGGTGAGCGGGCGGACGTACAGGGGGTACAGGTACAGCTCCTCGGGGCGCCAGGCGAGCGCGGCGTCGAGCGACTCCGTCCAGGACCGCTCGGTCTGGCCGTCGATGCCGTAGATCAGGTCGATGTTGAGGACGGGGATGCCCGCCTCCCGGATCCTGCCCAGCGCCGCCTCGACGTCGCCCCGCCGCTGGGGGCGGACGGCGGCGCGCGCCTCGGCCTCGACGAAGCTCTGCACCCCCAGGCTCAGCCGGGTGGTGCCGCGCTCCGCCAGCACCGACAGCCGGTCGGCGGTCGCGGTGGCCGGGGAGGCCTCCACGGACAGCGGTATCGCCCGCAGGTCGGCCCCCAGGCCGTGTTCGGCGAGGTCGCAGAGCCGCTCCAGCTCGGCGGCCTCCAGGTACGTCGGAGTGCCGCCGCCGAAGGCCGCGTTGGCGAACCGCGCGCCCTCGCCCAGCGCCTCCCGCACCGCCGCGGCCTGGCGCTCCAGAGCGTCCAGATAGGCGGTGGCCAGGCCGCCGGGCGCCCCGATCCTGGTGAAGAGGTTGCAGAAGCCGCAGCGGACCTCGCAGAACGGGATGTGGAAGTAGAGGGACAGCGCGTCCTTCGGCTCGTCCGCCCACAGATCGCGCAGCCGGGCCCGCTCGCGGGGCAGTGCGCGGTAGGCCGTCTTGTGCGGGTACGCGTACACGTAGTGCCGGTACGGGCGCACGGCGGCCGTGGCCGGGGGCGTCGGGGAGAGCGTCACGTCGGTGAGGGTCATCGGGCGGCCCCGTCGAGGAGGAAGTGGGCGTAGGGAACGGTCCACACGACCTCGTGGCCGATGCGGTGGCCGGTGTGGCCGTCCTCGCCGTACGCCGTGCCGTGGTCGGAGCAGACGACGGCCAGGCACGGGCGGCGGCTCGAGGCGGCGGCGAAGAGCCTGCCGATGTGGCGGTCGACGTACTCCAGGGCGGCGGCGTGGGTGGCGCGCGAGTCGCCCGCCTCCCGGGTGGCGCCCGGCAGGTGGAACCAGTTGGGCTGGTGCAGTGCGGAGACGTTCACGAAGAGGAACAGGCGTTGCCCCGGCGGCAGGGCGGCGACGACCTCCTCGGCGCGGGCCACCTGGGCCTCGAAGGAGGTGGGGGAGGGCACGCCGAACTCGGGCTCCCAGTGGCTCTCCTGGAAGAGCCCGGGCAGCACCGAGCCCAGCGGCGCCTGCTTGTTGAAGAAGCCGACGCCGCCGATGCACACCGTGCGGTAGCCGGCCGCGGCCAGGCCCGACACCAGATCGGGGGTGTCGTACACGAAGGTGCCCTCCGCGGTGCTCTCGCTGCCGGCGAAGCGCGCCGCGAACAGCCGTGGGTGGGGGCCGGGCGCGGTGGGCGTGGGCAGGAAGCCCGCGAAGATCGCCTGGTGGGAGGCGTAGGTGAAGCTGCCGGGCGCGTGCCGGCGCTCCCAGCGGCCGCCGGGCAGATGGCGGGCCAGATGGGGGATGCGGCCGGCCGCGGCCAGCTCCTCGGCCACGTCGTGGCGGAGGGTGTCCAGCGTGACCAGCAGGATGTCGTGGCTGCCCACGATCTGGTTCATGTCAAGCGGTGGCGTCATGGTGGTGCTCCTCGCGTCGCGCGCGGTCCATCGCGGCCGGTACGGCGGCGACCTGGGCGGCATAGGTGTCCAGGCCCTCGGCGCCGCTTCCCGGGAGGCCGGTGAGCCGGGGCAGCAGATCGCCGAAGGCGTTGACCTCGCCGACGGCGAAGCGGCGCCAGCCGGTCGCGGGCAGGACGTCAACGCCGACGCAGAGCGTGCCGGGGAAGCACGCGGCCGCCCGTTCCGCGAGCGCCGGCACATCGCCGAAGTCGCCGCCCGCGGCGCGGATCGCCGCGCGGGCCGTGTCCAGGTCACCGCGCGTGCCGCCGAGGTGCAGGTTCGTCATCGGGTGCGGGCTGGTGCGGACGACGGCGTGCGTGGCGCGGCCGGCGACCACCACCACCCGCAGGTCGGCCGCCCGGCCGTGCAGCGACGCCTTGGGCAGCCAGCGCTCGACGTGGAGCCCGTCCGGGGCCAGCGCGTCGACGAGGGCGGCGACCTCCGGCTCCGTGCGGTACTCGCGGACCCGCAGCGAGTTGAACAGGCGCCCGTCGGCGGCGGTCTCCACCGAGGTCGTGGCCTTGACCCGTCCCGGGCCCGCCGTCGCCAGCGCCACCACCCCGGAGGCCGAGGAGCCGTGTGCGGGCTTGAGGAAGGCCCGGGGGATCCGGGCGGCGCGCAGGCGCTCCTTGAGCTCGTCCCAGCCGCGCACCGGCGGCCCGTCGGGTGCGGGCGGCACCGGGACGCCCGCGGCGGCGAGCCGGGCGTGGCAGCGCCGCTTGTCGAACAGGATGGCGATCTCCCCGGCGTCCGCCGACGGCACCGCACCGGCCCGGCGGGCCGCATCGGTCACCTCGCGCACCGCGGTGGTGAAACGGCGGTACCACAGCGCGGTGCCCTCGACCCGGGCCGGGTCGTCGGCGCCTCGCAGCAGACGGTCGACCTCGGCGTCCTCGCCGGGCGAGTCGACGCGCACGAACTCGCCGGGCGCGAAGGCGTACCGGCCGCGCAGCACGTCGCGCCACGCCAGCACGCGGGGCGCGGGATGCCCCGCGGCACGTACCGCGTCGGCGAAGAGCGTCGTCCTGCGGTTGCCGGGGTTGCCGACGACGGCGATGCGGAGCGCACCGCCGGTGCCGCTATTCGGAGACGGCGACATAGCGCCACTCCTCGTCCCGCCAGCGGTGCGGCTCGCAGTGCTCCGACAGGTCCACCTCGGTGCCCGCCGAGCCCACGGCCGCGCGCAGCCGCTCGGTCACGGCGCCGCTCATGAAGTGGTGGTGCAGATCGAGCCGCTTGAGGTGGGTGAGCGGCTGGCCCCCCAGCAGGGCCTCGGCACCGGTGTCGGTGAGCGTGCCCATGGACAGGCTCAGCGTCTCCAGTTGCGCGACGACGGGCGCCGAGGCCACGGCGGCCGCGATCTCGTCCTGCAGCTCGCTGTCCTGCAGGCCGAGGTGGCGCAGGGCGGGGAGGCGGCCGCCGGCGAGGATCGGCGCGAGGTCGGCGACCGTGGCGTCCCCGCCGTACTGCTGCACGCCGAGCCACAGCTCCAGCCGCTCCAGCGCGGGCAGTTCACAGGCGCCGACCGCCCGCACGACCGCCCCGGGCAGCCCGCCGGACTCGAAACGCAGCTCGCGCAGCGCCTCGTGGCGGACGGGGCGCAGCGACAGCGGCTCCTCGCCCAGCCCCTGCGAGTCGCCGCCGCGGACACCGAACTCCTCCAGCAGCGGGAAGCGTTCGAGGACCGGCGTGACGTCGGTCAGCTGCAGCCAGGAGACCTCGCACTCCTCGCCGGTCACGTCGGCGAGGAACAGGGCGCGCAGCGCGGGGAAGCGCTCGGCGTCCGCGAGCACCAGGTCCAGCACGGGACGCAGCTCGCAGTACTCGTCGTCCCACCAGGGCCCGAGGACCAGGGCGCACACCCGCGTGGTGTCGACCGCGGCGGTGAAGCGGCCCCACACCTCGGGGAAGGGGATGTCGCCGGCCTCGAAGCAGTCCAGCCGCCAGGCCACGGCGTCGGGCTCGGGCAGCTCGGCCGTCCCGGCCTCGGGCAGCGTGTGCACGCGCAGCCCGTGGAAGGTCTGCAGGTGGTGTGTGACGGTCATGACGGCATCACTCCGCGACGGCGGTGTAGCGGTGGATCTCGCCGTCCCACTCGTCCTCGTCGCCCGGGTCCGAGAGGTCGACCTCGACGCCCGAGGGCTCGAGGGCGGCCCGCACGCGTTCGGCGACCGGCTCGGTGACGAAGTTGTGGTGGAGGTCGAGCCAGTTCAGGTGGGTCAGCGGCTGGCCGGCGAGCAGGGCGGTCACGCCCTCGTCGGTGAGCACGCCCAGGGACAGGTCGAGCGAGGAGAGCTGGGCGACGACGGGGGCCGCGGCGACGGCTGCGGCGATCTCGTCCTGGATCTCGCTGTTGCGCAGGCCGAGGTGGCGCAGGGCGGGGAAGCGGCCGCCGGCCAGGACCGGCGCGAGGTCGGCGACCGTCGCGTCCCCGCCGTACTCCTCCACGCCGAGCCACAGCTCCAGGTGCTCCAGCGCGGGGAGTTCGCTCGCGGCGACACCGCGGACGGCCTCGCCGGGAAGACCGCCCGCCTCGAAGCGGAGCGTGCGCAGCCGCTGGTGGCGGGTCGCGGGGAAGCGCAGTCCCGAGCCGCCGCGCACTCCCAGCACCTCCAGCCGCGGGTAGGCCTCGAGCACCGGCGTCACGTCGGACTGCTCGATCCAGGAGATCTCGGCCTCCTCCATCTCCAGGTCGCCGATGAACACGGCCTCCAGGGCGGTCAGCCGCTCCCGGGCGTCCACGAGCCGCCCCACGACGGCACCGGAGTCGTTGTCGTACGGCTCGCCCCACTGCCCCACGACCAGGGCCCGCACCCCGGCGGGCTCCACCGTCTCCAGGAAGCGGTCCCACAGCTGCGCGAAGGTCTCCTTCGCCTTGTCCTCCCAGGGGTTGACGGCCAGCCGCCACGCGACCGCGCCGGCCGCCGGGAGCTCCTGCCGCGCTTCGGGCGCGGGGAAGTCGAAGGCCGGCAGGCCGTTCAGTTCCTGCAGATGTTCGACGTAGGACATCGGTGGTCTCCCGAGATGGACGGACGCGGTGCTGTGGGTGGTGCCTTGGTTGCGGTGCCGCTGTGGAGCCGGTGGTGCGTCGAGCGGGTGGTGCCTTGCCCGCGAAGAGTTCTACCAAGCCGCTCCGACAGCGGCTGCCGCGGGCTGTGCACAGGCAGTCCGGGGGGCGTTGTCACACCCCCCGCGTAGCGTCGTGGACATCGGGTCGGCGGGTGCCGACGGCGAAGGGAGACACGCATGTACCGGCAGGGGGACGTCCTGATCGTGCCCGTCGCGGAGGCGGCCGTGCCGCCGGGCACGGACCGGCTGCCGCGGCAGCCGAGGGACGCGCGGGGCAGGCTCGTGCTGGCCCTCGGCGAGGTGACGGGACACGCCCACGCGGTGGTCGGTCCGGGGACGCTGGTGCGCGAGGCCGGGCCGTTCGGCTCGGCGTACCTCCATCTCCCCGACGGCGGGCGGGTGGTGCACGAGGAGCACGCCGCGATACCGCTGCCCAAGGGCTGGTACCGGGTGGTGCGGCAGCGCGAGTACGCGCCCGGCGCGGTGCGCGTCGTGGCGGACTGACGAGGACGGGGGAGCGGAGCGATGACGACGGTGGCGAGCACGGAGCCGGCAACGGAGCCGGCTGCGGACCGGGCGGCGCTGTGGCGCGAGGTCGTGGCGGCGACGGGACCGGCGGACCGGGCGGCGGCGGAGGACGGGGTACGCCTGGCCTACCGGCTGGCCGGACTTCCTGAGCCGGAACGGATCGTGTGGGCGGCCTCGCCGCTGGAGGCGGTGGCCCTGGCCATGCGCCTCACGGCGGACGGCACCGCGGGCGTCAGCGTGCGCGACGCGGTGCGCACGCGTCCGTGGGCCGATGTGCGGGAGCGGGTCGCCGACCGGCTCGGGCCGGCCGGCTGGGCGGATCACTGGGCCGTCACGGGCGCGCAGTTGTGGGACACGACGGTATCGCTGACCGAGCGGATACGGACCGCCGTGGCCGACGCGGCGTCCGGGGTGCCCGGGGGCGGGCAGGCAGTGCGGCTCGCGCTGCTCGACGCCGTGCTCGGGCAGCACGACGCGGCGTGGCTGGCCGCCTTCGACGGCGAGGAGGGCACGGGGGAGCTGGCCGGGATCACCGCGGTCGCCCGGAACGCCGGCTGGTGGTGGCCGTACGAGCGGACGGCGGTCGTCGCCGAACGCCCCCTGGAACTGCACCGGGACGAGGCCGGCCGGCTGGACCGCGGCGACGGCCCCGCGCTGGCCTTCGCGGACGGGTTCGCGCTGCACGCCTGGCGCGGCATGCCGGTCCCCGCCGAGTTCCTCGACGGGCTCGCCGGGCTGACCCCCGGCCGGATACGCGAGGAGGAGAACGCCGAGCTGCGCCGGGTGATGCTGGAGCACTACGGCTACGAGCGCTACCTGGAGGAGTCCGGCGCCGAGCCCGTGCAGCGGGACGCGGCCGGGGTGCTGTGGCGGATCGAACTGGAGGGGGACGAGCCGCTGGTGATGGTCGAGGTCGTCAACTCCACGCCGGAGCCGGACGGCACCCGCCGGACCTACTGGCTGCGGGTGCCGCCGCGGACCCGGACGGCCCGCGAGGGCGTCGCCTGGACCTTCGGACTGGAGGAGGCCGACTACGAGCCGGAGCGGGAGACCTGAGCGGAATCCAGCGTCGCGGCGTCGATGAGGGCCAGGTTGCCGCCCGCCGTGCAGGTGTACGCACCCGCGCTCGCGCCGAGGCGGGCGCAGGACCCGAAGTCCAGTCCGCGCATGCGCCCGTAGAGGAAGCCGCAGAGGAAGGCGTCGCCCGCGCCGTTGGAGTCCACCACCGGGCCGGGCGGGGTGGCGGCCGGGATGTGCCGGGGCGTGCTTCCCCCGTCGCGCGCGAGCAGATAGGCGCCGCCCGCGCCGGCGGTGGCGATCACGGCCTGGGCGCGGCCGTCGCGCAGGATTCCGCGCATCACGTCCGCGATGCGCTCGCCGGCTCCCGCGGCGCTGAGGAAGACCAAGTCGGAGCGACGGGCGAACTCCCGCTGGTGCTCGGCCAGTCCGTCCCAGTCGTGCAGGTCGGTCGAGACGGGCAGGCCGAGTTCCTCGATGTCGTCGTAGAGGAAGCGGGTGAAGTGCGAGATCGACAGGTGCACGTGCCGGGCCCGGCGCAGGTGCGGCAGGTAGAACTCGCGCGGCATCCGCAGGTCCGAGGGGTCACGTCCGTCGTAGAAGGACATCCGGTGACCCGTCGCGTCCACGAGGTTCACGGCCCGCCGGGTCCCGGCGGGGGAGATCAGCGGCTCGAAGTCGACATCGCCCTTGGCCAGGCGCTCCCGGAGCATGGTGCCGACCCAGTCCTCGCCGACGAAGTCGAGGAACTTCACGCTCATGCCGAGCGCGCGGCAGCCCAGCGCCACGTTGCCGCCCGTCTGGCCGGGCCACTCCCGGACCGGCTCCACCCCCAGGGAGTCCACGAGCGGTACGGGCAGGCTGTCCACCCGCACCACGGTGTCCACCCCGGAACCGCCGACGACGAGCACGTCGTACGGTGACTCGTCCGTGGTCATGTGCACCTCCAGTCACCACCCTGGCGCCATGTTACGGGCGGGCGGTGTCCCGCGGTGCGCGATCACCGATGTGCTCCGCCGCCCAGGCGGCCCACTCCTGCTGCATCCTGGTGAAGCGCAGACCCCACTCCAGGGTCAGCCGGCCGTAGAACGCGAGGTCGCCGCCTTCGTCCCAGTCGACGGAGCGCTCGACCTCCAGCAGGGCCTCGTGGTGCTCCGCGGCCTGCACCCCCTCCCGCTCCACGTAATCGCGGGCCTGCCCGGGGTCGACGTGGTTGAGGAAGAAGACCCGCAGCAGCGCGTCGCTGCGGCGGTTGCGCTGCGGCTCGACCTCGACGAGCCAGTGGAGCAGCTCCGCGCGGCCCGCCTGGGCTGCTGGCCGTCCTGCTCGCCGCCGCCCCGCACGCGCTCGCCGCGATCATTGCCGTCAAGATCTGCGGCTTCGCCCTCCCCGTGGTCTTCACGACGCGCTACAGCCGCGCCGTGACCGCCCGCGCGAAGGCCGCCGCCTCCGCCGCGGTCCCCGCCCCGCTGCCCGCCGCCGTCGCGGGCGTCACGGCGCCGAGCCGGTGACCAGCTCCGTCCACGCCGCGCGGACCGCGTCCAGCCCGAAGGTCGCGCGCAGCCGGTCGCGGGCCTGCTCGCCCGCCTCCTCCCAGCCGTCCGCCGCGAGCGCCGCGATGGCGTCCGCCATGGCCGCGGGCGAGTCGTGGATCCAGCGGCGCTCGTAGATCGCGTCGGCGCCCGGCCAGGGCAGCAGGGCGGGCACCGCGCCGGAGGCCATGCCCTCGGCGGGGGCGAGGTGGAAGCTCTCGTCGTCGCTGGTGGAGAGCACGAAGCCGATGCGCCGCAGCCAGCCGGCCACGTCGGGTCCGAAGCCGTCGAAGACCACGGCGCCCTCCAGCGGGCCGGACTGCACCCGGCGCAGCACGGCGTCGTAGTGCGCCCGCTCCTCCGGCTTGTTCCAGATCCACCAGTAGTCCCAGGGCATCTTGGACTTCACCGACAGCCGCCACCGCGGGTCCCTGGACCGCAGGGCCTCGAGCACGTCCAGTCCCAGGTCGAGCCGCTTGCGCGAGGGCGCGATGCCGATCATGCCGAGGCGGTAGCGGGCGTCGGGGACCTTGGGGCGGTCCAACTGCCGGTCGTCGACCCAGTTGGGGATGGTGACGAGCTTCTCCTGCGGCCAGCCGGTGCGTTCCCGGGTGAGCCGGTTGTAGTGCGGGCTGACGCACACGACGCGGTCGACGGCGTCGATGTCGACCTGCGAGGGGTAGCCGGCGTACAGCTCGAAGCGGTGCAGGCGCACCAGCAGGCGCGAGCCGCGCCGCTTGTGTCGGCTGTACCAGACGGCCGCGGGCCCGCACCACTCCACGACCACGACGTCGGCCCAGGCGGCGAGGTCGCGGCTGGTGGCCGCGTCGTGCCGGGCCAGTGCCTCCCAGGCGTCGACCCGTACTTCGACCCCGGGCAGGGCCTGGAGGTGGTCCAGCAGCCGGCTGAAGAACTTCAGGTCGTGCCCCGCGACGACGACCCGCAGCGGCCGGCCGCGTCCGGCGAGCCCGGCCGGTGCGGGGGGCAGCGCCCGTTCGATCAGTCCCCGCAGCCGCTCGGCGGCCCGGTCCAGTGAGAAGCGCCCGGCGGCCTCGCGGCAGCGCCCGGCGGCCTCGCGGTAGGCCTCGGGGGAGCCGGCGGCGGTGGCGACCGCCTCCGCCGCGTCGTCGAGGGTGCCCCCGCCGGGGACGAACAGCGGGTAGTCGGCGCCGAGCAGCGCCTCGTGCGCGGGGGTGCGGTTGAGTACGACGGGAAGTCCGAGCGTCCCGAACTCCAGTACCTTCGTGGACAGTTCCAGGCTCGCGTCCAGTTCCGGACGGCGCCAGCCCAGCCCCAGGTCGCAGCCCGCGGCGATCCGCATGGCCTCCTGGCGCGGCGTGCCGCCGTGGTGCACCACACCGGTCGCGGTGCGCAGCGCGCTTTCCATGGCCGCGTGGAAGCCGGGGTGCCGGGGGTCGTCGTGGATCTTGTCGCCGACGGTGTGCAGCTCGGCCCTGATCCCCCGGGCGGCCAGCGCGCCCGGCAGCTCCGTCATCTCCAGGGTGTTCCAGCGCGGCGCGAACTTCCCCGTGTACACCATGCGCACCGGGTCGCCCGTCGCGTCGTGCCCCGGCACCGCGAAGTCCGGAACGGGCACGCTCGGCGGACACAGCACGCACCTGCCGCACGCGGCCGGCACCCAGGCCTCGATGAAGCAGCGCAACTCCTCGGTCTGGCACAGCAGATAGCGGGACGCCTCGGCGATCCGGGTCAGCTCGTCCACGGCCTCCTCCGTCATGAGCGCCGCGGACTGCGGGATGTCGGTGAGGTACGCCCAGATCCGCCCGTCGAAGGCGCCGTCGGCGACGACCTGCGCCACCAGCCGTCGTCCGCGCAGCACCAGCAGGTCGCACGGCTCCTGCTCGTCCCGTTCGCGCAGCACCCGTGAGGCCTGGACGGGGGAGAGGACGTGCCCGGACGGTACGACGGACACCCCCGGCAGCTCCGCCAGCGGATCGACCAGCCGCCCGGTGCGCACCGGTGCCTTGAGGACCAGCCGCGTCGCGCAGCCGGCGCGGGCCAGCGCCTGCACCGTCGACTGGGCCCACACCGCGGAACCGTCGATGAGGTTGAGGTCGACGTCCCCGTAGACCATCGCCCTGACCGTGCGCCTGCCCGTCATCGGACCTCCTCCGGGCGGATCGTGAACAGCCGCCCCGCCCCGGGGGACGGCCAGAGCGTCCTGCGTACCAGCGCCGGGCGGAAGCCGTTGACGTGCGGCACGAAGCCCGCGGTGTGCGCGCTGAAAGCCACCGCGTCGGCCCCGGAGCACTCCTGGGCGCACATCAGGTCCAGCAGGTGGACCGCCGACCGTTCCTCCGCGAGGTCCGACCAGTCCGCGATCCAGGGCGCGCCCGGCCCGTCCGCCGCGGCCCGTACGGTGACCCCGCCCGCGGTGAGCTCCGCGTAGGCCGGCCCCGGTGCGGGCACCAGCACCTCGGCGGGACGGTGCCGCTGCGCCATGACCTGCGCGACCAGGCGCGACATCTCGGCGTCGTCCCGCGGGGCGGACAGCACGGCCACCCGCCGGGCGTCCAGCGGGTCCGGCGCCCCGGCGATCCTGGCGAGCTCCGACAGCCGGACCCGGGTGGCCCGGGAGGTGAAGATCTCCCGCAGGCCGGCGCGGTCCACCGCCGCCGGGTCCAGCCGGGCAGGCTGCACCCCGGTGTCCCCGTCGAGCACGGCGTCCCAGGGGAAGGGGGCCAGACCCGGGGCGGCGGAGGCCGGGGCGTCCCGCCACAGCACGGCGGTGCGGCCGAGCGCGTGCGCGGCGGCGAGGAGTTCGGCCAGTCGCCGGTCCAGGTCGGGGGCGGCGCCGGTGCCGGTGTGCGCCCATGGGCCGGAGAGACAGGCGCTGAGCTGCACGACGAGCACGTCCGGGTCGGTGCGTTCGGCGACCTGCCGGGCGTCGTGCGGCAGCGCGCGGTTGACGACGGCGTCGTGGCCGAAGTCGGCGGCGGTCGCGGCGTCCAGCACGCCGGCGACGACCAGCCGGTCGCGGGGGCCGGCCGTGAACGCCCGGTGGGCCAGGTGCAGGTGCCCGTCGGCCGCCGGGTCGGCCCCACCGGCCGGTGCCGCCGCGCCGGTGGCCGGCCCGCCCGGCCGGGCCGCCGACGGACGGCCGCCCTTGCCGCGGCCGCGCCACATCCCGTACAGCTCGCCGGGCAGCCGCTTCGAGCCGCGCAACGGGGACCGGGCGGCCGAGACCAGCGCCTGGCCCACCCTCAGCGAGGTCGAGCCCTGCAGCATGGTGATCCGGGCCTCCAGCACCCCGATGCGCTCCCGGGCGCGCCGCAGCTCCGCCGCGAGCCGGTCGCGCTCGCGTGTGACGGCCCCCGTCCGCTCACCGTCCGTGCCGTCCCGCAGCGCCTCCAGCGCGCGGCCGTCCTCCTCGTGCCGCCGCTCCAGCTCCAGCAGCCGGGCCCGTTCGGCGCGCGAGACGAACTCCGCCAGCACGTACTCGCCGGCCAGCCGAAGCGCCGTGGCGTCCCCGCCGGGCACGGGCCGCCCGGCCGGGTCCAGGAGCGGCAGCAGCGCCTCGGTGCAGGTGAACACCGCGCCGCCGTACAGGTGCAGGTAGTCGAGACCGGCCGCCCGCAGCACCTGGCAGCGCTGCGTCACCAGGGAGTCGAGCAGCCGGTGGTACGGCAGTTCGGCGCCGGGGTGGCCGAACACGATCAGGCCCTTGCCGCCGGGCCGCATGCGCCGCAGCGCCGCCAGGCACGCGTCCTCGTCGCCGTGCCGGGCGGGGTCGGGGCCGTAGCTGAGCAGGGCCAGCCGTCCCCCGCCGACCGGTTCACCGTCACCGGGCGGGGAGGGGCGCAGCCGCACGCCCTCGGGAAGGTGCAGGTACGGGCCGAGCGGGATGCCGCCGCCGGTCGCGTCGACGACCTCGGTCACCCCGTCCAGGTGCGGGTGGAGCAGATCGAGAAGGCGCATCAGGAGGTCCTCGTGAAGACGTGGAAACCGACCCTGCTCTCCCGGAAACCGTACGGCGTGAAGCCGCCGTAGCGCAGACCGAGCGGTTCTACGGCGGCGCGGTACTCGGCCGCCGGGCGGTGCAGGACGCGGTCGCCGCGCGCCACGCGCCCGGGCGCGTCCTCGTCGGTGACGACCAGCCGGCCGGTCAGCCGGACGAGGGAGGCGAGGTTGACCAGCGCGGCCCGCCAGGCGGCGTCGTCGGGTACGCGGAACAGCACGTCCACGGCGAGCACCACGTCGTACAGCCACGAGCTGCGCCACCGCGACATCTCCGCCACCGCGTAGCGTGGGCCGCCGCCGAGTGCGCGGCAGTGGTCCACCGCCGAGGGGGCGGCGTCGATCGCGTCGACGAGGTGGCCGCAGCGGGCCAGGGCCCGCGCGAAGCGGCCCTCGCCGCAGCTCGCGTCGAGCACGAGCGGCCGGTCGTTGGCGCTCTCGCCGTCGCCGGCGATGCGCAGCACCTGCGCGACCCGCAGGGCGTCGAGAATCTCGTTCCCCGGCCGGTCGAGGCCGATGGGGCCGCCGCGGGCGAGGTCCCCGTGCCCGCGGGGGCGGCCGTCGCCGTACGCGAGCGGGGCGAGCGGGCGCGGCTCAGACATGGTGGTCCAGCCACTCGGTGATGACGCGGGCGATGCGGGGGCCCGAGCGGCCGTCCCACAGCGGGGGGCCCTCGGGCGCGGGGGCGTCGCCGTCCAGGGCCTTGCGCAGGGCCGGGGCCAGCCCGTCGGGGGTCACGAGGCGGTTCGTGCCGTGGGTGACCGTCACCGGCCGCTCGGTGTTCGGACGCAGCGTCAGGCAGGGCACACCCAGGACGGTGGTCTCCTCCTGCACCCCGCCCGAGTCGGTGACCACCGCGGCGGCGCCCCGCAGCAACCCCATGAACTCCAGGTAGCCGAGCGGCTCCAGGATCCGGATGCCGGGCGCGTCGCCGAGCCCCGCCGCCTCCAGCGCGGCCCGGCCGCGCGGGTGCAGCGGGACCGCCAGCTCCAGGTGCCGCGCCGCCTCGCGCAGCGCCGCCACGGCGGCGGCCGCGGCGGCCGGGTCGTCGACGTTGGCGGGCCGGTGCAGCGTCACGACGCCGTAGCGCCCGGGCAGACCGTGGGCGGCGCGCGCGGCCTCCGGGTCGAAGCGCGGCAGATGGGCCAGGAGAGTGTCGATCATCGGGTTGCCGACGAAGTGCACCCGGGCGGTGTCCACGCCCTCGTCCGCCAGATGGCCCACCGCCTCCGGGCTGGTGGCGAAGAGCAGGTCGGACAGCTGGTCGGTCAGCCGGCGGTTGACCTCCTCCGGCATCGTCGTGTCGAAGCTGCGCAGGCCCGCCTCCACGTGCGCCACGGGCAGTCCCAGCTTGGCGGCGACCAAGGCGGCGGCGAGCGTGGAGTTGACGTCCCCGTAGACCGTGACCAGGGCGGGCGCGCGGGCCGACAGCTCGTCCTCCAGCGCGGTCAGCAGGGCGGCGGTCTGCCGGGCGTGGCTGCCGGAGCCGACGCCGAGGTCCACGTCCGGCTCGGGCAGGCCGAGCTCCCTGAAGAAGACGTGCGACATGCGCTCGTCGTAGTGCTGTCCGGTGTGCACCACCGACTGCGGCTGCCCGGCCGCGCGCAGCGCGGCGACGACCGGGGCGGCCTTGACGAAGTTGGGCCGGGCACCGACCACGTGGACTACCGAGCCGAGCACGGTGCCTCCCGTTGGCTGGACGTGCTTAGGGTGGGAATGTGCGTCGTCGTACTCTTCGTGCCTTGATTCTCGCCGCCTCGGTGGCGGTACGTCATCTGCGGGACGACCCGGTGCGCGCGGCGTCCCTGGCCCTGCGGGTCGCCCCGGGGCCGGCGCGGCGGCCCGCCCGGCGGGCGCTGGCCCGGCTGCCCGAGCGCGATCCGCACCGCGGGCGCGGCGGCGCCTGCGGGTACGGGCCGCGCGGCGTGCCCGCCCCGGCCGGCGTCCCGGGTACGGCGGTGGCGGGGCGGGTGCTGCACCTGGTCACCAACTCCCTGCCGTACCGCAACGCCGGTTACACCGTCAGGACGCACGCCATCGCACGCGCCCAGCGGCAGGCGGGCCTGGACCCGCAGGTCGTCACCCGGCTGGGCTTCCCCGTGGCCCAGGGGGTCTGGGACGGACGCCCCGCGCAGGTCGTTGACGGGGTGCCCTACCACCGCCTGCTGCCCCTGCGGATGCCGGGGACTGCGGATGCCGCCCTCGCCCGCAACGCCGAACTCGCCGCCCGGCTCGTCGAACGGCTCCGCCCCGCGGTCCTGCACGCGGCCACCGATCACCCGAATGGCCGAGTGGCCCTCGCGCTGCGCGAATCGTTCGGCCTGCCGGTCGTCTACGAGGTGCGCGGCTTCCTGGAGGAGACCTGGCTGACCCAGGCGCCGGGCCGCGGCCGTGACAGCGCGTCCTACCGGGAGCGGCGCGCCCTGGAGACGCACTGCATGAAGGCCGCCGACCTGGTGCTCACCCTCGGCGAGGCCATGAAGGAGGAGATCGTCTCCCGGGGGGTCCCCGAGGACCGGGTGCGGGTCGTGCCCAACGCCGTGGACGACGTGTTCCTCCAGCCCCTGCCCGACCCCCGTGACCTGCGCACCCGTCTCGGCATCGGCCCCGGCGAGGTGGTCGTGGGCACGGTCTCGACGCTCACGCCCCACGAGGGCGTCGGCACCCTGCTGCGCGCCGGGGCCGAACTGCGCCGCCGGGGGGTGCCGCTGCGCCTGCTGATCGTGGGGGACGGCCCGCTGCGGCCCGCGCTGGAGCGGCAGGCGGCCGGGCTCGGCCTGGGGGACGCCGCCCTGTTCACGGGGCGTGTGCCGTACGCCGAGGTGCGGGCGCACCACGCCGTGCTGGACGTCTTCGCGGTGCCCCGGACGGGGGATCGGGTGTGCCGGCTCGTGACCCCGCTCAAGCCGGTGGAGGCCATGGCCAGTGGTCTTCCCGTCGCGGCAAGCGATGTCAGGGCGATGGGTGAGCTGGTCGAAGACCAGGTGAACGGGAGGTTGATTCCGCCAGGAGACGTACAAGCCTGGGCGGATGCGCTCGAAATATTGCTCTATAGTCCGAATCGACGGCGGATGATGGGTGACGCCGCCCGCGCACGAGTGGCCCGCGACCGTACGTGGGCGCACATCGCGGGGCGGACGCGCGACGCCTACCGCGGTCTGGGGGCCGTATAGCGCTCTGGATGGTGCGGCATGACGGTGCAACTCGCAGTCGTAGGTCTCGGGTACGTCGGTCTGCCCCTCGCCAGGGAAGCCGCGGCGGTGGGGCTGAGCGTCGTCGGACACGATCTGGACCATGAGGTGGTGGACGCCCTCAACTCCGGCCGCTCGCACGTGGACGACGTCTCCGACGCCGATCTGCGGCACATGCTGGCCGCCGGGTTCACCGCCACCACCGGCCAGGAGTGCCTGGGGGAGGCGCAGACCATCGTCATCTGCGTCCCCACCCCGCTGTCCGTGGACGGCGGACCCGACCTCACCGCGGTCACCGGGGCCGTCGAGGCGGTCGCCGCGCGGCTGCGTCCCGGCGTCCTGGTCGTCCTGGAGTCGACGACCTACCCCGGCACCACCGACGAGGTCGTCCGGCCCATCCTCGAGGAGGGCTCGGGACTGCGCGCCGGACCGGACTTCGCCCTCGCCTTCTCACCCGAGCGCATCGACCCGGGCAACCTCACCCACAGCCTCCGCGACACCCCGAAGATCGTCGGCGGGCACACCCCCGGGTGCGCGGCGCGCGCCGTCGCGTTCTACGGCAAACTCGTCGACACCGTCGTCCGGGCCAAGGGCACCCGCGAGGCCGAGATGGCCAAGCTGCTGGAGAACACCTACCGCCACGTCAACATCGCGCTCGTCAACGAGCTGGCCGTGCTCTGCCGCGAACTGGGCGTGGACATCTGGAACGCCATCGACTGCGCCGCCACCAAGCCCTTCGGCTTCCAGGCCTTCCGGCCCGGCGCGGGCGTGGGCGGCCACTGCATCCCGATCGACCCCAACTACCTGTCCTACAAGGTCCGCACCCTCGGCTACGAGTTCCGCTTCGTCGAACTCGCCCGGGAGATCAACCACCGAATGCCGGAGTACGTGGTGCGCCGGGCGCAGGACCTGCTCAACACGGCGGGGAAGGCGCTGCACGGCTCGCGGGTGCTGCTGCTCGGCGTCACCTACAAGCCCGACGTCGCCGACCGGCGCGAGAGCCCCGCCGTGCCCGTGGCGCGGCTGCTGCGCAGGCTCGGCACCGGGATCTCCTTCCACGACCCCTTCGTGGACGTCTGGGAGGTCGACGGCGAGCCCGTCACCAGGGCGGGCGACCTGGCCGCGGCCCTGCGCGAGTACGACCTGACGATCCTCCTGCAGGACCACAGCGCCTACGACCTGCAGGTGGTGGCGGACCGGGCCCGCCTGCTGTTCGACACGCGCGGGCGGATCTTCCGGCCGGACGTCGAGGTGCTGTGATGCACGTACTGGTCGTCACCGTCGTGCACCACCCCGAGGACGCGCGCATCCTGCACCGGCAGATAGCCGCCCTCATCGCCCACGGGCACACCGTCACCTACGCCGCGCCCTTCACCGCCCGGGCGAGTCCGCCCCGCCCCGGGGTCGAGGGCGTCGACCTGCCCCGGGCCACCGGACGCGACCGTCGCGCGGCCGTCCGCGAGGCCCGGCGCCTGCTGGTGCGGCGCGGGCCCACCGTCGACGCCGTCGTGCTCCACGACCCCGAACTCCTGCTCACCCTGCCGCGCACCCTGCGGCACTGGCACCGCACGGGTGCCCGGCGGCCCGCCGTGGTGTGGGACGTCCACGAGGACACCGCCGCCGCCCTCGCCATGAAGGGCTGGGTGCCGCGGCCGCTGCGCCCGCCCCTGCGCCTCGTCGTGCGCGCGGCGGAACTCGCCGCCGAGCGGCATCTGCACCTGCTGCTCGCCGAGTACGCCTACCAGCGCCGGTTCCGCCGTCCGCACCCCGTGGTGCCCAACCTGGTCACCGTCCCCGAGGAGCCCCCGCCGGCGCCGGGCGACGAGCGGGTGGTCTACCTCGGGCAGATGTCCCGGGCCCGCGGCGCGGAGGAACTGGTCGCCATGGCACGGCTGCTGGCTCCGGACGTCCGCGTGGAGCTCATCGGCGCCGCCGACGGCGACGTCCGCGGAATGCTGGCGGCGGCCGACCGTGACGGCGTGCTGCGCTGGCACGGCTTCCTGCCCAACGACGCGGCCCTGGACCGGCTGCGTGGCGCCCTCGCCGGGGTGTCGCTGCTGCGCGACGAGGCGAACTACCGTCACTCGCGGCCCACCAAGGTCGTCGAGTACATGGCCTACGGCATCCCCGTCGTGAGCACCCCCAACCCCCTGGCCGCGGAACTGGTCCGCGGGCACGAGTGCGGCCTCCTCGTCCCGTTCCAGGCCCCCGCGGCGGCCGCCGACGCCGTTCGCCGCCTGCGCGACGACCCGGAACTGCGCCGCGCGATGGGCGCCCGCGGCCATGCCGCCGCCCGGGGCGCGCTGCACTGGCCGGACTGCGCGGCGCTCTTCGTCACGAGCCTGGAAGGCTGGGCGGTGGCGGCCGCCACCGCCGCGGACGAGCGCCCCCCGGTGGTGCCCCCGTCGTAGCCGGTCATCGGCAGCCGGGCCGCGGCGCGCTGCCCCGAATCCGCGGTCGCACACACGCCGTCGCGGCCGGGAGTGCCGCCTTGGCCACGGCGTCCGAGCGCCTCGGCTGGCGGGATCACCGGGTGCGGCTCCGAACCGGGGTCCACCACATGGTCGTTGGGTGCCGGCCCCGCCGCTCGGACCAGCTGTGACCGCGCGCCTCGGCGGCGTGCCCGTCGCGGCCGGGGTCAGCTGACGTGGGGTCCGTTGCGGCGCACTCCGTCCAGTTCGAGGACGAAGTCCGCGCCGAGGGCCGAGGAGGGCGTCTGGGTGCCGTGCGGCAGTCGCGGCAGCCGGGTCACGATGCGCAGCACCGAATCGACGGTCAGCGCATAGCCGTTGGGGGCCGACAGCGCCGCCTGGGCCTCGCCGCCGTGAGGGTCGCGGGCGCGGGCCCAGACCTGTGAACGGCCGCGCTGCAGCGCCCGTTCGCCGGGGCCGGTCAGGAAGCGGTCGACGCCCGCGCGGGCCAGCCGCCGTACCGGGCCGGCACCCAGCACGCGTGCCACCAGCGGGGCGCCCGGCAGCCAGGTGTACGTCGAGACGTTCGGGATGCCGGTCGAGTGGTAGGCCGTGCTGACGTCGCCCCAGGCGATGCCGGCGACGCGGCGCGGGCCGGAGCGGAAGGACGCCGTCACCCGGGGGTGCCCGAGCGGGACGTCGCGGATCACCCCGTCGACGCGGGCGCGGCCCCCGGCGCCCTTGTCGAGTGCCTCGAGCGCGGAGCGCGCCGTGCCGGGACTCGCGCCCCCGCCGGCCACGAAGGCGATGTCGAGGTGGGTGGCGGTGGGCAGAGCGGCGGCGACGGTGGCGGCCAGGCAGTCGGTCGGGACGACGTCGAACCCCGCCCCGGGCAGCAGGACCACGCCCGCCGCGCGGGCCCGGCCGCTCATCGCGTGCAGCGCCTCGAGCACGTCGATCTCGCCGGTGATGTCGAGGTAGTGCGTGCCGGTGTCCAGGCACGCCTCGGCCATCGGCAGCGCCGTCGCCGAGAAGGGCCCGGCGCAGTGCGCCACGGCGTCCACGTCCGCGAGCGCCGCGCGCAGCGCCGCCGGGTCGCCGAGGCCGACCACCCGGTGCTCCAGGCCGAGTCCGGCCGCGAGCGGGGCCAGCGCGGCGGCCGACCGGCCCGCGAGCACCGGGCGTTCCCCGCGGGCCACGGCCTCCTGTGCGACCAGGCGGCCGGTGTAGCCCGTCGCTCCGTACAGCAACCAGGTCATGCGGGTGTGCTCCCTCGTCCGTCGGGGGCCCGTGCCGGGACCCGGCACCGAAGCTACCGGTCGGCCGGCGGACCTCTCCCCCTCGCGGCGCGGGGCCCTGGTGCGTCGCGAGGAACCGCGGCCGCCGTTGAACCGCTTGCGGTCCGCGTCCGTTACCCCGGGTAAAGGGGGTGCGGCCGGTCCGTGCGCGCCCCCTGTCCCGATCCTGTCCCGTGAGGAGCCACCCCATGACCCCCAGTACCGCGCGTCCGGGCGACCGGACCGCAGCCGAGGTGGCCGCCGCGACCCGCGTCGACGCACGCACCTGGGACCTGACGGTGGCCTCGGCCGCGCTCGGCCGCCCGGCGGCGGTCCGGATCGTGCTGCCCGCGGACTTCGCGCGCGCGGCCGGGCGCACCTGGCCGGTGCTGTACCTGCTGCACGGGCCGCACGAGGACCACACCGCCTGGAGCCGGCAGGCGGCCGTCGAGGAGCTCACCGAGGGCGCCGGACTCATCCTCGCCATGCCGGACTGCGGTCCCGCGGGCCTGTCCAGCCGCTGGCTCGACGGTTCCGACTACGAGACCTTCCGACTGCGCGAACTCGACGGGCTGCTGCGCCGCGACCACCGGGCATCCGGCGTACGGGCGGTGGCGGGCGTCTCGACCGGCGGCCACGGCGCGATGGCCCACGCCGCCCGCCACCCGGGCGCCTTCCGTGCCGCCGCCTCCTTCAGCGGCATCCTGGACACCGCCTTCGCCGGGGTGCCCGCCGCCCTCGACGCCCTCCTGCTCCGCGAGAGCCTGTGGCCCGGGTCGCTGTGGGGCGACCCCGTCGACCACTGGGACACCTGGCGGGCCTTCAACCCCACGGCGCGCGCCGGAGGGTTGCGCGGCACGGCACTGTACGTGTCCTGCGGAAGCGGTGCCGCCCCGCTCGCGGGCGGCACCGAACTGCTGCCGGAGGTGCTGGAGAGCACCCTGTGGCCCACGCATGTCTTCGCCACCGCGCTGGAGCTCCGGGGCATCCCGGTGACGACGCACTACTACGAGGGTGGCCGGCACGAATGGACGTACTGGCGACGGGAGTTCGCCGCGGCGTGGCCGCTGCTCGCCCGTGCGCTCGGGCTGCCGGGGCCCTATGCCACCGCGCGCCGATGAGACGACGAGACGACGAGACGACGAGAGGGTGAGATGTTGAGCGGAAGGCCCCTAACGAGGGGGGCGGGCTCACTCGTTCCAGTGGCACTGCCTGCCCCGGACGTACCACCGGCGCGCGAGCCGCGTTGCAAGGGGACATGGACAGCAGCACACCCACGACCCGTGGATGCCTTCTCCAGGACCACCCGGAGCACCACCGGACCTTCGCCGAACTCACCGGCGCCTACTGGATGGACCCACCGATCTACACGGAACTCCTGGCCGACTGGCGGGCCCGCGGGCGCGCCGTCCCCGGGTCCGCGGCGCCGGACGTACCGCGCGCCGCGGGGTTCAGCGGCGGCACTCCGCCGCAACTGCCGCCTGGAACAGGGCCAGTTCCACCGAGGTAGGCGTGTGGAGGGTGCCCGTCCCGTCGGGGGGCACCAGCCACCGCAGGGCCCCCGCGGCCCGGTACGGGGGCGGTACGGCGATCCAGGCGCCCCGGCCGGCATAGCGGATCCCGGTGCCCACCCATCTGCTGACGGGGTCCGGTGGGAGGAAGAAGCCGACCCGGCGGGAGGCCGTGTCGGCGAGGGTGGGCCCGGGCTCCGTGCGGGGGAGGCGCAGCAGGGCGTCGAGGGCCAGCAGGCCGAGGTCCTCGGGCACGACGAGCACGTCCCAGAAACGCCCGGCGGGCAGCAGGACGGTCCCGCTCTCGCCGTGTTCCCATTCCCGCTTGCACGCCCGCGGATCCGCCGCGGCGGCGGCCAGCCACTCCATTGCCTGTTTCGGTGCCGCATTTCTCATACGCTCAACCTTGGTAGATATTTCTAACCGGCGGAAGGGGTGGCGGGGGATGGCGTTTTGGAACGCGAAACGCCTGTTTTCCGTACGCCTGTACGGCGTTGCGGCGCGGGCCCGCCGTGCCCTGTACGGCGGGCCGCGGGACGGTGCCGCACTGGACCGGCTGGTGAGGACGGCGGAGCGGCTGGACTACGGCGGCGGCCCGCCCGCGGCGGCGGACGGGGAGACGCGGAGCCAGGGCTGAGGGATTCCCGCCCGTCGGGAATTGCGGGGGATCGCCAGGGAATGCGCTCGGCCGGATGAGCGAAAAGCGCAAAGGCGTTTGAGTGCGTACGGAAAATGCGGGCCGGATGACCGACGGCCCGTTCCCGGGCGTTCCCGACGCGCACCGACGGGGCGCGGACGCGGACCGGGGTCGGCAGCCCGTCCCGGAACCGCGTCCCGAAAGCGCCCGGGCGGCCGCGGCCGCACCCGCGGGCCGGGCGCTCAGCCCGCCGGCGGGGCGCCCTCGTACGCCTTCGTCAGCAGCGCGCGCAGCTCGTCCGCGTCCGCCGGGCGCGGGTTGGCGTACGAGGCCGCGCCGACCAGCTCCACGACGCGGCCGACGCCGTCGGCCGGCAGACCGACCTCGGCCAGGGAGCGCGGCGCGCCGAGCCGCCCGCCCAGCTCCCACAGTCCGCGCGCCGGGTCCTCGGTGGCCAGCGCCCGGCGCAGCGCGGCCGTCGCGTCCGGCGCGGCCGGGGCGTTGAAGGCGAGCACGTACGGCAGCAGCACCGTGTGGATCGCGGAGTGCGGCAGGTCGAAGGCGCCGCCGAGCACATGGGCCAGCTTGTGGTGCAGGCCCATCGTGGTGGCCCCGAGGCACGCCCCGCACAGCCAGGCCCCGTACAGGGCCCGGCCGCGCGCGTCGAGGCCGCCGGGATCGGCGACGACACGGGGCAGCGCCTCCGCCAGGGCGCGGACCCCCTCCTCGGCCATCAGCGACACGACGGGGGTCGCGTCGGGGGCGTACAGCGCCTCGACCGCGTGGGCCAGGGCGTTGACGCCGCTGGTACCGGACAGCGCCGGCGGCATCGACAGGGTGAGCTCCGGGTCGTAGACGACGCTGCGCGGCAGGACGCGGCGGTCGCGGCCGGTGCGCTTGACGCCGTCCTCCGTCAGGCCCCACATCGGCGTCATCTCGGAGCCCGAGTAGGTCGTCGGCACGGCCAGCAGCGGCAGCCCGGTGCGCAGCGCGACCGCCTTGCCCAGGCCGACCGCGGAACCGCCGCCGACCGCGACCAGCCCGTCGGCGTCCAGGTCCCGCGCCACCGCGACGGCCTCGTCGGCCACCTTCACCGGCACGTGCATCACCGCGCCCGGGTGGACGCCCGCGCAGACGGTACCGAGGGACGCGGCGACGGAGCGCGCGGTGTCCTCGCCGTGCCGGCCCGAGAGGACCAGCACGCGGCGCAGACCGAGGCGTCCGGTCTCCTCGGCCACGGCCGTGGTGGCGGCCCCGGCGCGGAAGACGACCCGCATCGGCAGCGCCTCGTGGACGAACTCCGGGCTCATGACCGCTGCAGCACGATGTCGAAGTTCGCCAGCCGGAAGGGGTTGGCCACGCCGTACCCGGCCGCCCGCTCCGGGTCGTCCACCTCGGTGAACTCCTGGACCAGGCTCTTCTTCACCGCGAAGACCGCGTCCGACTCCAGGTAGGGGCTGTCCTGCACGAAGACGTGCGTGGTGACCGGCTGGTGGCCCTCGGCGGCCGCGATGAAGTGGATGTGCGCGGGCCGGTACGGGTGGCGCTCCGTGGCGTTCAGCAGTCCGCCGACGGGGCCGTCGGTCGGAATCGGGTAGTGCGCGGGGACGACGGTGCGGAACCGGAAGCGGCCCTCCCCGTCGGCCTCGAACAGCCCGCGCCCGTTGCCCTGGGGCTGCTCGCCCGGCTGCTGGACGTCGTAGAAGCCCTGGTCGTCGGCCTGCCACACGTCGACCTTCGCGCCGGGCAGCGGAGTGCCGTCCACGGAGACCACGCGCCCGGTGACCACGCAGGGCTCGCCGGAGCCGATCAGGTCGATCGCGTCGCCGAACTCCCGCTCCGGGGAGTCGACCATGTGGAACGGGCCCAGCACGGTCGAGTCGGTGGCGCCCTCCCCGGCCGACTTCCGCTGGTTGATCGTCTCGACCAGCATCGAGACGCCGAGCACGTCGGACAGCAGGATGAACTCCTGCCGCGTGTCGGTGGAGGCATGCCCGGTGCGCGTGAGGAAGCCGATCGCCGCCTCCCACTCCTCCATCGTGGGTTCGATGTCCCGGACGAAGTCGTGGAGGTGCCGGGTCAGACTGCCGAGGATCTCCCGCAGCCGCGGGTCGGGCGTCCGGGCGAAGCTCTCCACCACGGCGGGGGTGGCGCTCAGTTCGTTGAAGTCCATGGTCTCTCCTCGTCAGTCCCGTCCCAGGATGCGCCGCAGCGCAGCGCCGAGCACGGCCCGCGCCTCGGCGTCGTCGGCGGCCCCGTCGGCGCGCCGGAAAGCGATGTAGAGGTCCGGCCGCACGAGCAGCGCGCCCGTGTCGCCGATGCCGCGCAGTCGCGCCCAGTCGCCGTACGGGTCCTCGTACGCGCGCCCGGGGCCGACCACCGCGGTCGCGATGTCCAGTCCCAGCTCGGCGCCCGCCGCACGGGCCGCCGCCACCCACGCCTCGCCGCCGATGCCGGTCAGCAGCGTGAACCGGCCCCCACCACCGAGGTCGAGGGTCGACAGCGTGCGGGTGCCCGCCGTCAGCCAGGCGTGCGGCAGCTTGGCGCCGGGGCGGCTGCTCGGCTGGTGGTACAGCTCGGGGTCGCGGTCGAAGCCCGGGTCGGCGGTGCCGTCCGGGACGACCGCCGCCGAGGCGTAGCGCTGGTTGAGCTCCACGCCGTGCGCGTTGAACTCGTACCGCTTGAAGTCGATCGCCTCGCGCAGCCGGGCGCGCCGCTTCTCGCCGGCCGGGGTCGCCTCCTTGCGGGACTCCATGTTGGCCAGGAGCTGCTCGGGGCTCTGGGGGGTGAGCAGGTCCAGGGCGTCGAAGACCGGGGCGGTCTCGCCGATCGACTTGTTGGCGCGGGTGACGATCTGCCTGCCGACCGGCGCCCGCTCGTCGGTGTAGGTGTCCAGCAGCGAGGGCGCGGCCGCGCCGTCCAGGACCAGCTTCAGCTTCCAGGCCAGGTTGTAGGCGTCCTGGATGGAGGTGTTGGAGCCGAGCCCGTTGGACGGCGGGTGCCGGTGGGTGGCGTCGCCGGCGCAGAAGACCCGGCCGTTCGAGTAGCTCTCGGCATACATCTCGTTGACCGTCCACGCCGAGGAGGAGCGGATGGTCACCGGGATGTCGTCGTCGCCGATGAGCTGCCGGACCACCGACAGGGCGTACTCCTCGGTGAGGTCCGGGGGCGCGCCCTCGACGTCGTAGCCCCACACGATGAGCCACTCGTTCCACGGCCGCACGCAGCGCACCAGGCCCGCGCCGATGCCGCCCACGGTCGCGCCGGGGGTGAGCACCCAGTACAGGGTGCTGGGGCGGTGGGCGACGTACCGGGACAGGTCGGCCTCGAAGACGATGTTGACGCTGCCCGCCACGCCCATCTTGCCGCCCATGGGCAGCCCGGCGTCCTCGGCGACCTTGCTGCGTCCGCCGTCGGCGCCGATCAGGTACTTGGCGCGGATCGCGTAAGCGTCGCCGCGCAGCCGGTCCTCCACCACGACGGTCACGCCGTCGGCGTCCTGCTCGAAGGACTTGTAGACGGTGCTGTAGCGAAGCCGGGTGCCGCGCGCCACGGCCGCCTCGACCAGGACCGGCTCCATCCAGTTCTGCGGCATGTCGCACATGCGGCTCGGGCTCGCGAGGTCGTGCGCGGCCTGCACCAGCGGGTCGTTGCCCCAGGAGCGAAGGCGCCCCAGCTCCTCGCCCGCGAGGCTGGTGCAGAAGACGGTGTTCCCCATCAGGTGCTGGGGAGTGGCCCGGGCGACGACCTCCTGTTCGACACCGAGGTCGCGCAGCACCTCCATGGTGCGCTGGTTGGTGATGTGGGCCCGTGGGGTGTCGGCCAGCCTGGCGTGGCGCGTGACCACGATGTTCGGCACCCCGTAGGTGCTCAGCGCGAGTGCGGCGCTCGCCCCGGCCGGCCCACTGCCCACGATGAGCACATCGGTCTCTACTCGCCTTTGGGTAGACACTTAACGCAGGCTCCATTCACTCAGGGAGGGCGGCTCTTATGACCAGGACGGTAAGGCGCACAGCAGGCTCCGGCGTGTCTCACGTTGAGACGGCGCCGACGGCGACGGCGCAGCTCACGGGCCGCGAGTACCTGCGGGTGAGCTTCGACACCTCGGGCGAGGAGCGTTCGCCGCGGGAGCAGCACGAGGAGAACGAGGTCGTGGCCGACGGCTTCGGCATTGCCCTCGGTGTGCCGTACAAGGACGTCGGCAGCGCCAGCCGCTTCGCTAAGAAGGTCCGCGACGGCTTCGTGCAGCTCATGGCCGACCTGGAGGCCGACACCTTCGGCGCCGACGTGCTCCAGATGTGGGAGGGCAGCCGGGGCAGCCGCAAGCCCCGCGAGTGGCTTGACCTGATCGACGTCTGCCAGCAGCGTGGGATCAAGATCCTCATCACCACGGAAAACCGGCTGTACGACCTCGCCAACTGGAGGGACCGGCAGCGCCTCAAGGAGGACGCCATCAAGGCCGAGTCCGAGTCCGAGCAGACCCGGGAGCGCGTCATGCGCGGGCTCAACGCCAACGTCCGCAACGGCCGCCCCCACGGGCCGGTCCCGTACGGCTACCGGCGCACGTACCGCAACGTCCGCAACCCCAACGGCCGCTCCGTCCGCAAGCCCGACCAGCAGCTCCCCGAGCCCGCAGAGGCCCTGAATGTGATCGACCTGCTCCAGCAGATCGACGCCGGTCGCACCATGGCCGCGATCGAACGGGACTGGGCAGCCCGGGGGATCGTCTCCCGCAACGGCGTGCCCTTCTCCGCGCAGACGCTGCGCCAGACCGCCCTCAAGCTCTGCCACATCGGCAAGCGCGAACACCACGGCCAGGTCGTGAATGCGGCGTGGCCGGTCGTCGCCGACTTCGAGGGGTCGCCGATGTCGGCGGAGGAGTTCGTGGACCTGTTCCACCGGGTGCGGTCGGTCCTCAAAGACCCGAAGCGCGTCACCACCACGGGCGGCCCGGCGCGCCACGCCTACTCCATGACCCTCCGCTGCGATGCCTGCGGCGGCCCGATGACTGTCAGCTTCTCGCCGCCCATGGCCACGCCCGACGACCCGTACTACGCCTGCCGTGACCGAGGCTGCACCCGCATCAACAAGGCCGACGTGGACGGCATCCTCACCGCCGAGATCTGCGCCAAGCTGGCCCGGCCCGACGTCTACGCGGCGATCTCCTCCACGCCCGGCGACGGCCGAGAGCTGGCAGTCGTCCGCTCCGATCTCTCCACCCGGCGCGCCCGGCTGGCCGCCTTCGAGGCCGAGGACCCCGAGACCCCGGCCGAGGCCCGGCTGATCGGCCGGACGATCGAGCGTCTGGAGGCGGAGATCCGGGAGCTGGTCGCCCATGAGGCCGAGCTGACCCGGCCCAACCCGCTGGCGGAGCTGTTCGAGCCCGGACAGGACGTGGAGCGTCGCTGGGAGGCCACCCAGGTCCCGGCCCAGCGGGCTATCGCCGCGCTGCTTCTGTCCCCGGCGATGCTGGGTCAGGTGCGGGTCGTTCCGGCCGCGAAGCGAGGGCTCCCGGCGGCTGAGCGCCTGGTCTGGTACACGACGGAGTAGCCCGCCCCGCTGCCGTCTGAGCCCCCGGCACCGCGAGGCGTCGGGGGCTTCGTACGTCCGGGTGCTCTCCGGCCGTCAGGCGGGCTTCTCCGGCTTCGACACGAAGCTGCCCATCCCCGGCTCGGTGTAGATCGCGCCCTCGTCGCGCAGGGCCCGGTGAACCTTCTGGCCGGTGGCGGCGGCGATGCCGAATTCGGCCTGCAACTGGATCACCGACGGCACGCGCGTACCGGGGGCGTAGGTGCCGTCGGCAATGCGCTTTCTCACGATGTCGGCGACCTGCTTCCAGCGTGGCCGGTCGGGGGCCCATTCGATCATGCCTCCCACCTTGGCGGACCACACCGCTCCAGGCGAGATATGCCGCACTAGGTATGCCATAGCACGCCTCGGGTACGGTGAGTAACGACAGACCCCGGCGGCCGGTGAGGGCCCCGGGGCGTGGCCGACTTTTGGGGAGTCGACATGGCCGATCGTACTGAGTGGCAGTGGCGTGACACAGGCAGCGGACCCGGCGCCTTGCAGCGGGTCCGGGTGAACCCGGAGACCGACCCCGTCGGCCGCCACGTGCTGATGGCCCTCGGGTCGTCGCTGGCGGCCCACCGTGAGCTGCTGGACCACCTGGGCACCTGCGCCGACTGCGAGGACGTCACCGGCTGCCTGGAAGCTCAGCGCCTTCGCCGGGTCTACCGCGAGCTGCGCCCGTAACTGGGCATCGCCATTTGCGAGTTCGGCCCCCGTCGGCACGCCCGGCGGGGGCCGTTCCATGTCAGCCGCGATGTTGGACCCACACGGCGATGAGGCTGATCGCCGTGGTGCCGGTGGCGAACGACGCGCCACGGATCAACTGCGCGACGGCGAGGCGCCGGTGTCGGGTGATCCACCGGCGGGCCCGGCTCGGGCCTCCGAGAGGCCGCTTGCGCTCGGGTATGCCCGGGGTCTTATCCTGCATGTCAGGTGTTCCTTTCGTGGTCTTTAGCGGACGTGGGGAATGCCGTGCGAAGAGTCCTCGCCCCTGCGCCTGAGAAACCGGGGGTCTGGGCTCTTTTGCACGTACGAGCACTGTACGAGGTGCGCCGTTCCAGTTGAAATCGAGTCGCGCGCTGGGTTGTTGCCCATTTTGAGCACGTTGTCCGCACGCTAGGGGCACGCTTGGAACACAGTGCAACGCAGCGAAACGCGTCGACACGCATGCACCCTCCCGAAAAGATCTTGTGTGACGTGCGCCACATTCGGGCTCGGGGTGTGTCTCATGTGGCCTGTGTTGGGGCCGGGGTTGCCGACGCTGTGGGGCGCGGCGAGGTGTCCACCCCTCCGGGTCTCGGTGGGTGCATTAGCACTCTACGAGAATTCCCCATTGCGTCTATCGGCGAATTCGGAGCCTGGCTACTCAACTAGCTCCAGGAATCTCCAGTTAGGAACCGATCGGCTCTAGGTAGCTCTCGATCGGTACCCGATAGGCACCACATAGGAACTCAAAAATTCGCTCTGTGGCGTCCGTCACTCACGCTTGATCGACTGGCCGGGCCGAGAGGCGGGCGACTCCGGAAAGATCATGGGATTTCAGGGGTCAGACTGATCTTCGAGGGCTCCACCGGCCTGGTTTCCTCCTTGCGCCGGGCCGGTGCAGTCCGCGAGGAGGCCCACCATGAGCACCTATCCCCGACCCCACGCCATCCGCTCCGCCCCGGCCAGCCTGACCGAGCGCGTGATGACCTACCTGCGCAAGACCAAGGCCGCCGGGCTCGACAACGGCCGTGGCTGCGAGACCATCGCCTACGCCATCCAGGCCCGCGACCGCGACGAGCTGCGGGCCGTGCTCCGGCGGCTGGTGGAGTCCGGCCGGGCCGAGGTGACTCCCGGCTCCAGCACCGCGCCCTACGCCGCGAACCACGACGGCCAGCCCACCCGCTGGAGGGTTGCCTCGTGAGCACTGCGAAGAACGGTCAGTCCCGGCCCAACTCCGCCCTCGTCGCGCAGCAGCAGCGCCTCGCGTTCCAGCTCAAGATGGGGGGCAAGTCCAACGACTACATCGCCGAAGCCCTCGGGGTCAGCAAGGGCACCGTGGCCAACCGGCTCAAGGCTGCCCGTCAGGAGTACGTCGGCCCGGTCGCCGAGGAGTACGTAGCCGAGCGCGAAGCCGAGCTGGTCGAGTCGTCCCGCGTGGCCTGGAACACGGCCATCAGCACCCGGGACGAGGACGTCCGGCTGCGTGCCCTGGAGACCTACCGCCGTCTCAACGAGTCCCGCCGCAAGCTGCGCGGCGCCGACGCCCTTGACGAGGCGATGCGGGTCGCGATCGAGGCCCGAACCGAGCTTGAGTCGACGGTTGTGGCCGGGGCGATTATCGACGTGATCGAGCGGCTTCAACTGCTCCCCGCGCAGAAGGACTTCGCGTTCGCTGTCGCTCAGTTCGCGCTGTCCCCCGACAACCACCCCGACCCCGGCCGGGTACCGGACGCCCAGCCTCAGTTCGTGGAGCCGCGCCCGTACCGCATGGGGCGCAAGCTCTGTGTCGACGTCGGCGGGCGCCGCTTCGTGCTGGACGACAGCCCACAGGTGATTCAGGGCGAGGTCGTCCGCCCCGAGCTGGAAGCCCCTCAGTTCCCGTCTGAGGAGCCCGCAGACGACCCCTGGCCCAACGCCAGCGAAGCCACCTCCGAGCCCGTGAGCGAGGAGCCTCCGGCCGCTCCGGTCGACGCCTCGCCCTCGCTGGACGACGTCCGCCGCCAGGAGCAGGCGCAGTGGAGCGCGGTGCCCGGCTACGTCGGCGCCCGCGTCAGCGGCACCCACCTGAGCAGCAACCTCACCTGACCGAGCCGCTTGCCGGCTCGATGTCACAACGTCCGACAACGTCAGATGAAATGCATGCCTGGCGAGGCCGTCCGCGCATACCCTCCCGACCATGTACATAGCTGCTGATGCCTGGTGGGCGGACTGGCCGAAGTTCGCCCCCGGCTGGCTCGCGTTCCTCGTCACCTCGGGAACGCTTATCCGCAAGGGGTGGCACCGCCGCCACAAGCTGGCCCTTGGCCCCGCCGACAACGAGGTGCGCGACGCCCTCAAGTCCGTGCGCAGCCTGTTCGAGGACATCACCGGGGGAGGCAAGTCCGTCGACTGGTTCACCGATGACGAACGCCGGGAGACCGACCGGGCCCTGCGGGACCTCGCCGAGCGCCGGACGGACAAGCCCCTGAAGGCCGCCATGAACAAGGTTGCCGACTCCTGGAATGAGGCGTTCTCCTACGCGCCGCCTCCACGGGTGCTTTTTACCGTCGGTGTCGAGACCGCCGGGGAGCGTCAGGAACGGTTGGACCGCCTGGAACGTACGGCCAAGCAGGTCGAGTTCGCCCACCTGGGCCTGCTGCACGTGAAGGCCGCGCTCGCCCGGCTGAACGAGCTGGAGCAGAAGACCACCGGCCGCTGAGCACACGAGAGCCCCGGGAGGTCCAGCCTCCCGGGGCCTGCCGCAGCTCTCGGCCATCTCAGCCGACGTCGCGTCCAACTACGTCGCCACCCAGAACGGCAGCCTGATCTTCAAGTACCGGCGGCCCGATGGCAGCAGCTTCAACGTCAGCCGTCCGGATGCCCCGCCGCTCGACCCCGAGACCGGCAAGCCCCGCAAGTACCTCCACCCCAAGGGCGGGCGCGGCCTCGCCGTGCACGAGCTGGTGGCCGAGCGGGCGTCGGACGTCAAGGCACCGCTGATCGTCGTGGGCACCAAGCAGTACCTCGCGGTGGTGTCCGCCGTGCTAGGGCAGCGCCTGTTCCCGGTCGGGATGAGCGGCATCCGCAACTGGCAGTGGAAGCCCGACAAGGAGCGCCTGGGGGAGAAGGCGCCTTCGGTGCCCCTGCCGGACTGGGGGTGGGTACCGCTGCGGGGCCGCCGGGCGTACGTGATCCCTGACGGCGACTACGCCGACAACGCCGACGTGCGCGCCGGTGCGGATGCCTTGATCGAGTGGCTGGCGTCGCAGGGCGCCGAGGCCCACCGCGTGACCGTCCCGCTGGTCGACGAGGACCCGAAGACCGGCATGGACGACTACCTCGCCAGCCTGCCGGAGACGGGCCGTCAGAAGGCCGTCCTGAGCCTGCTCCAGGAGGCCGAGGACGACTCGGACGACTTCTTTCTCGGGTGGGACGACCTGATGGACCTGCCGCCGGTCGAGCCGCTGATCCACGGCATGCTCAACCAGGCGTCGATCGTGTGGCTGTCCGGCAAGTTCGGCACCTACAAGACCTTCCTCGCGCTGGCGTGGGCGTGCTGCGTGGCGACTGGCAGGGCGTGGGAGGGCCACGGGGTCGAGAAGCCGGGGCCGGTCGTCTACGTCGCCGCCGAGGGCCACCGGGGCTTCAAGGGCCGGGCCCTGGCGTGGGCTTCAGGGTTCAACGGCGGGCAGCCGGTCAGGAACCTGATCGTCACCCCGAGGGGGCTGGACCCCCGCGAGCCGGGGGACATGGCCAAGCTGACCCGGCAGGTCAAGAAGGTCGGCGCGGTGATGGTCGTGTTCGACACCCTGCACCGCTGCGCGCCGGGGATGGACGAGAACAGCAACAAGGACATGGGCCTCGCCTTCTCCGGCATCCAGAAGCTCAAGGACGACACCGGGGTGACCGCGCTCGTGCTGCACCACACGGGCTACGCGGGCGACCGCGCACGTGGCGCCTCCTCGCAGGAGGACGACGCCGACGACGCGTACTCGATCCGGCTCGGGGTGGACGGCAAGGCCGAGGACCGCGCACCCGGCACCCCGCGCATCCTCAAGCGGCGCAAGTCCAAGGAGGGCGAGGCCGGGGACGAGTTCCGGCTGAAGCTCGTCAAGGTCCCTCACGACCCGTTCGACCCGGCGTCGGGCGAGGCGTACGTGGCGCTGATGGACCCGGCCGAGTCGTTCGTAGGGGAGCCGGAAACCCCCGTGGACCGGCTGGTGCGGGAGATGGACGAGGCGGGTCTGCCGGTGGGGCTGAGCTACGTGAAGTCCGAGGCGTGGCTCAAGGACAAGGGGATCCAGATCCCAGGGCGCAAGGACAGCAAGCTCCAAGCCCTCAAGCTCAGGAGTTCCCGCGCCGAGGCCGCCGGTACCGCCGGTACCCCCTAAGAGGGGGGGTACCGGGGTACCGGCCCCGGTACCCGAGCGGTACCCGTGGATGGGAACCGGTATCACCCCAGGTGAGAGCTGGCGAGTGGTGGTACCGGTTCCCGGCAAAACCGGTACCCGGTACCGGTCGGGTACCGCCCCTCAGACCAAGATCGCGGTACCGCTTTTTCCCAAGATCATCTTGGCCGCAGGAGGTTGAACGTGCCCGAACAGACCACCCCCCAGGCGTACCCGCTCTGGATCGCCCTCGCCGACGGCTGCGGCGGTTCGACGGCCTGCCTCGTGATCGCCTGGCGTCACGTGGCGAAGACGAGCCTGCCGATCCTCGCCCACGAGGACGGCACCGCCAGCGAGTTCGACACCACCTACGCCGATGGCGCGTGCGCCTACGGGCTCACCGAGGAGTCCGCCCGCCTCGCCGTCGCCGCCCGGATCACTGGAGACGAATCATGACCACTCGCCCCGATCACAAGAGGCCGATCGGCCACGCCGTCCTGCGCGAATACCGCGCAGCGAAGGCGCGACACCTGGCAGCCGTCCGGCCGCCGGTGCTGGAGGACTTCACCTGCTCCCGGTGTGGCGCAGCCGTCGGCGAGCGCTGCCGGTCGCCCTACCCGGCCAAGCGCGAGCGTGGGCACCAGGCCCGTCAGGACAAGGTCGGCCGGGCGTCCCACCGGCGGCAGTTCCAGGCAGCCACCGCCGGGGACTGCGCCGTCAACGTGCTGCACGAGCTGGCCGCCGTCGTCGGCTGACCCGGCTGAGCCTGGAACTCACGCACGCCCACGGAGTTGAAGCGACCCCCGAGCCCTCGCGGCCGGGTGTCGCCCTCGGTTACGGCTCCGTAACGATCCGTGGCTACGCGCGGTAGTCGTCGGGCGTGATCGGCCACCTTCTCCCGGCACGCCCTCGCCATGGAATCGAAGGCGGCAAAAGCCCAGGTCAGAGACGTGCGTCTCGGTTACGCTCCGTATACCCATAGTCGAGTTGAACCATCGGTCTCGACGGTCTCCATCAACGCGGCTCCTTGACGGATAATTGAAATGGCAACGAACCGATCGTGGATCAGAGGGAGACCGCCGGCGTGTCTCAATCCGATACAACCCCCGAAGAGCTGCTGCTCGGCGCCTACCTGCGCGAGCGGCCGAACGGCCGGGCGGTCGTCGCTGCCGACGGCAGGACCCGGATCGTGAGCGCCGAGGCCGCGCGGCGGCTGTCCGACGAGGCGCTGGCGCTGCTGGAGCGCCGGGCCGGCGGCATGGTGCGCGACGGGCGGACCGAGGCGTACGAGCTGCCCCTGCCGGACGGCGGCTGGCGCGCCCGGCTCACCCCGGTGCTGGACTCCGGCGAGGTCATCGGCGCCGTCGCCGTGCTGTCCGCCTCGGCGGTTGCGGCCGGCGCGCCGCCGGCGGTGCCCGAGCCGGCGCTGCCGGGGCTCGTGGGCGTGTCGCTGTCCTGGCGCGCCGCGGTGGCCCGGGCGGTACGGCTGGGGGGTGAGCAGGGCCCCCTGCTGGTGTCCGGGGAGCCCGGCACCGGCAAGGCGACGCTGGCCCGCGCCGTCCGGGCCGGCGACCTGGAGCTGGACGCGGCGCAGGTGACCGGTGCGGCGGCTCGTGACTGGGTGCGGCGGATGGCGGTGCGCCCGGCGCCGGGGCGGGTGCTCGTCCGCCACGTCGAGGCGCTGGACGCCGGTGCCGCGGCCGCGCTGGTGGCGCTCCTCGAGCAGCGTCCCGCCCTGCGGCTGACCGCCACCCACACTCCCGGCGACCGTACGGACCCCTGCCTGGACCGCCTGATGGGCCGGCTGGCGGTGCGCTCGCTGTCCCTGCCGCCGCTGCGCGAGCGCCCCGAGGACCTCCCGGTGCTGCTCGCCGCCCTCAGTCCGCGGCCTGCCCCAGGTCATCCGCCGGTGACTTGGACCGTCGAGGCCCGGCGCACACTGGAGCGGCACACCTGGCCGGGCAATGTCGCCGAGCTGGCGACGGTCGTCAGGACGCTCGCGGAGGAGCGCCGGCTGAGCGGCCCGGTGCGCCCGGAGGAACTGCCGGACGCCGTGCGCGGCGGGGCAGGCGGTCGCCGGCTGGGCAGCCTGGAGCGGGCCGAGCGGGACGCGATCCTGGAGGCGCTGCGCACCCACGGGGGCAACAAGGCGCGGGCGGCGAAGGCGCTGGGCATCGCGCGGGCCACGGTCTACCGGAAGCTGCGGAGCTACGGCATCCAAGGAATATAGTTCGAGATTCAACATGTTAGCTTGGCTGACAGGCAGCACACCCCGCAGAAGGAGATCCCCGATGGCCACCCAGCTGGATGTCCGCCGCGCCGGCCAGCGGTTCCACACCCGCGCCGGCTGGCTCGACTCGCACCACTGCTTCTCCTTCAGCCACCACTACGACCCGAGCAACACCCACTTCGGGCTGCTGCTGGTCTCCAACGACGACGTCGTCGCCCCCGGCACCGGCTTCGACACCCACCCGCACCGGGACATGGAGATCGTCACCTGGGTGCTCGACGGCGGCCTGGTCCACCAGGACTCCGAGGGCCACAACGGCGTCATCTACCCGGGCCTCGCCCAGCGGATGAGCGCCGGCACCGGCATCCTGCACAGCGAGAAGAACGACAGCTGGAAGCTGACCGGCGCGCCCGAGCACAAGGAGCCCGTGCACTTCGTCCAGATGTGGGTCTTCCCCGACGAGCAGGGCATCAGGCCGGGCTACGAGCAGCTCGACATCAACGACGAACTCGCCCGCGGCGGCTGGGTCACCGTCGCATCCGGGATGGACCGCGACCGCGACGAGCGCGCCATCTCCATCGCGCAGAAGCACGCCGCGCTGCAGGCCGCCCGCATGGGTCCGCAGCAGACCCTCGCCCTGCCCACCGCCCCCTTCGCGCACCTGTACGTCGCCAAGGGCGAGGTCGCCCTCGAAGGCGCCGGGCTGCTCGCCAAGGGCGACGCCGTACGCGTCACCGGGGCCGAGGGCCAGCGGGTCACCGCCGGCGCCGAGGGCGCCGAGGTGCTGGTCTGGGAGATGGACGCCGCCGTCACCTTCGGGTGATCGCGTGGTAGACCTTGGGGCCATGACCCGTACCCTCGCGAGCGCGCCGATCATGGTCCTCAACGGTCCCAACCTGAACCTTCTCGGTCAGCGGCAGCCCGAGATCTACGGCTCCGAGACCCTCGCCGACGTCGCGGCACTGTGCGCCGCGACGGCGGCGCGGCACGGCGGGACCGCCGACTGCCGGCAGAGCAACCACGAGGGACAGCTGATCGACTGGATCCACGAGGCCCGCGAGCACCACGCGGGCATCGTGATCAATCCCGGCGCCTACTCCCACACCTCGGTGGCGATCCTGGACGCGCTCAACGCCTGCGACGGCCTGCCCGTCGTCGAGGTCCACATCTCCAACATCCACCGGCGCGAGGCCTTCCGGCACCACAGCCACGTCTCGGCGCGGGCCGACGCCGTGATCGCGGGCTGCGGCGTCCAGGGCTACGCCTTCGCCGTCGAGCGGATCGCCGCGCTGCTGGACGCCGGCGCCCGCTGACGCCCGAACGGGAGCCGCGCGCAGCATCCACGGCGCTGCGCCGTACCCGGACCGCGCCGTACCCGGGACGCTGCCCGGACCCTGCCGTACCCGGACCCGCGGACGCCTGCCGGACCGCTGCGCTCAGGCCTCGCCCGGTTGCCACCTCGGCCACTCGCCGGGGTGGTCGGCCCAGTGCACCTGATCCGGGTCCGACACGTCGATGTCCGGGAAGGCGCGCCGCACCCGCGGCTCGAACTCCTCGCGCTCCAGCTCCTCCCACCCCATGCCCTGGATGTGCACCCGGCGGTAGCGGTGGTCGGACCCGAGCGGCGCCACATCGACCTTGTGGGTTGTCTCCATGCCTCCAGGGTGCACCTCGGCCGGTGCCCCCGCAGGTCCGCCGACCACCACCTCCGCGGGGCGCAGCAGGTGCGCGCCGACCCGGTAGCCGGACCGCACGACCACGCCGCAGACGAGGCGGTCCGCGCCGGAGGCGCACGACGTGCCGACCGCCTCGTGACGGGCCGGGTCGAAGGGCTCGCCCGGCTCGCCGAAGGACCGCAGGCCCAGCTCCGCCAGCCGCGTCTCCAGCACCTCGACCACGGCCCGGAAGCCACCGGTCACCTCGCCCTGCGCCCGCGCACTGTCGACGGCGTCCAGCACCGGCAGCAGTCCGTGCAGCACGTTCGCGACGGCCGCCTCCCGCACCGCCAGCCGGTCCCGGTGCACGCGCTTGCGGTAGTTGTCGTACTCGGCCTTCAGCCGCTGCAGGTCCGCCGTGCGTTCGACGAGCCGCGCCCGCAGCTGGCCGCCCGGAGGCGGACCGGCGCGGTTCACGCCGTGCCCCCCTCCCGCTTGTCGTCGTCGACGATCTCGGCGTCCACCACGTCCTCGTCGGCCTCCGGCGGTGCCGTGTGCGGCGCCCCGCCCTCGCCCGCCGCGGACCGTTCCGCCTGCGCCTGGGCGTACATCGCCGTACCGATCCTCTGGGCCGAGGCGGTCAGCCGCTCCGTCGCCTGGCGGATGCCGGCGGCGTCCTCGCCCTTCAGCTGCTCCTTCAGCTCCGCCACCGCGGACTCGACCTCCGACTTCAGGTCGCCGGGGACCTTGTCGGGGTTGTCCCTCAGCAGCTTCTCGGTGGAGTAGACCAGGCTCTCCGCGTTGTTGCGGGTCTCGGCCTCCTCGCGGCGCCGGTGGTCCTCCTCCGCGTACTGCTCGGCCTCGCGCATCATGCGGTCGATGTCGCCCTTCGCCAGCCCGGAGCCGCCGGTCACGGTCATCTTCTGCTCCTTGCCGGTGCCGAGGTCCTTCGCCGCGACGTGCATGATGCCGTTGGCGTCGATGTCGAAGGAGACCTCGATCTGCGGGATGCCGCGCGGCGCCGGGGGCAGCCCGGTCAGCTCGAACACCCCGAGCCTCTTGTTGTACGCCGCGATCTCGCGCTCGCCCTGGAAGACCTGGATCTGCACCGACGGCTGGTTGTCCTCCGCCGTCGTGAAGATCTCCGAACGCCTCGTGGGGATGGTCGTGTTGCGCTCGATCAGCTTGGTCATGATGCCGCCCTTGGTCTCGATCCCCAGGGACAGCGGGGTGACGTCCAGCAGCAGGACGTCCTTGACCTCGCCCTTGAGCACACCCGCCTGGAGGCTGGCGCCGATCGCCACGACCTCGTCCGGGTTGACGCCCTTGTGCGGCTCCTTGCCGGTCAGCGACTTCACCAGCTCCGTCACCGCCGGCATCCGGGTCGAACCGCCCACCAGGATGACGTGGTCGACGTCGGCGACATTGATCCGCGCGTCCTTCACCGCCTGGTGGAAGGGGCCCTTGCAGCGCTCCAGCAGGTCCGCGGTCAGCTGCTCGAACTGCGCCCGGGTGAGCTTCTCGTCCAGGTGCAGCGGGCCTTCGGCGGACGCCGTGATGTAGGGCAGGTTGATCGTCGTCTCGGTGGACGAGGACAGCTCGATCTTCGCCCGCTCCGCGGCCTCGCGCAGCCGCTGCAGCGCCATCTTGTCCTTGGCCAGGTCCAGCCCGTACGCGTTCTTGAAGCGCTCCACCAGGTGGTCGACGACCCGCTGGTCCCAGTCGTCGCCGCCCAGCTCCGTGTCGCCGTTGGTGGCCTTGACCTCCACCACGCCCTCGCCGATGTCCAGCAGGGACACGTCGAAGGTGCCGCCGCCCAGGTCGAATACGAGGATCGTCTGGTCGTTCTCCTTGTCGAGGCCGTACGCCAGTGCGGCGGCCGTGGGCTCGTTGATGATCCGCAGCACCCGCAGGCCGGCGATCTCCCCGGCCTCCTTGGTCGCGGTGCGCTGCACGTCGTCGAAGTACGCGGGCACCGTGATCACCGCGTCCGTGACGTCCTCGCCCAGGTACGCCTCCGCGTCCCGCTTCAGTTTCTGCAGCACCCGGGCCGAGATCTCCTGGGCCGTGTAGCGCTTGCCGTCGATGGTGCCCGACTCGGGGAACCGCCAGTCGGGGTCGCCCATGTGCCGCTTGACCGAGCGGGCGGTCCGCTCCACGTTGGTCACGGCCTGGCGCTTGGCGATCTCGCCGACGAGGACCTCTCCGCCCTTGCTGAAGGCCACCACCGATGGCGTGGTCCGCGCACCCTCCGTGTTGGCGATGACGGTGGGCTCACCGCCCTCCAGCGCGCAGACCACCGAATTGGTGGTACCGAGGTCAATACCGACCGGACGTGTCATGTCAGCTCGCCTCCTCCCCTCCAGGGTGCGACGCGAGGGGGCCGACCACCAGACGGCCGCGGCGGCGCTTCCCTGCGGACCGGCGTGCGACGTCCCGGAATAATCGCGGGGCCCGCACGGCGGGCGCTGCTAGCGTCGGCGGGATGTCCTCACTGCATGCGGGAGTGATCCTCTTCCACGACCGACGCCTCGCCGTGAACAGCGACTCGAGCCTGCCGCAGGCCCCCGTCCCGCCGCGCGGCGACCCCGCCGGGACCGCCCGTGCGGCCGCCCGCGACATCCTCGGGGCCGACGTCCGCACCGACCCCCGGCCCTGCCTGGAGGTGCGCGCGACCGGCGGCACCCATCTGTACTACCGGGCCGCCGTACCGCCGCCCGGCCCCGCGCCCGTCCGGCTGCTCAGCCGCTCCGAGGCCCTGCACCTGCCGCTCGCGCCCTGGACGGCGTGGGAGGCCATCCTGCGCTCCTGGGACGGACCGCCCTGGTGGCGGGGCCGCCTCATACTGGAGGACCCGTTCGGCCGGCCGCCCAAGCGGACCCGGGCCGGCGCGGTGATCATCCGCGACGGGCACATGCTGCTGATCCGCTACCGCCATCGGCGCGGGGACTTCTACGAGATCCCCGGCGGCGGCGTCGAGCCGGGGGAGACCCCCGAGACGGCCGTCCTGCGCGAACTCGCGGAGGAGACCGGGCTCGGCGGCACCGTCGGGCAGGAGATCGCCCGTGTGAACCGGGTGCACCGCGGCTCGCACCCCGGGCACTACTTCCTCGTCGAGGCGCACGGCGAGATCGGCCCCCGCTCCTCCCTCGACCTGGAGAAGGACGCCGCCCCCGTCTGGGTCCCCGTCGAGGACCTTCGGCACCTGCCGCTGTGGCCCAAACGGCTGGGCTGGCGCATCGCGCACTGGCACCGCGAGGGCTGGCCGCAGCCCCCCGCCGAGTTCTGCGACTCGCTGCTCGACCTGCGGGTGCCCTGCGACTGGTGACCCGGCGGGAACGGCCGGGCGACCGGGCACCGGCGGTGGCAGGATCACCGGTATGCCACGCATCACCCTCGTCCGGGGCGACATCACGCAGCAGTCCGTCGACGCCGTCGTCAACGCGGCCAACTCCTCGCTGCTCGGGGGCGGCGGCGTCGACGGCGCCATCCACCGCCGCGGCGGCCCGGAGATCCTCGAGGAGTGCCGTGCGCTGCGCGCCTCGCGGTACGGGCGCGGCCTGCCGACCGGGCAGGCCGTCGCCACCACGGCCGGCCGCCTCCCCGCGCACTGGGTGATCCACACCGTTGGCCCGGTGCACAGTGCCGGCGAGGACCGCTCGGAACTGCTCGCCTCCTGCCACCGGGAGGCACTGCGCGTCGCCGACGAGGTCGGGGCCAGGACGGTCGCCTTCCCCGCGATCTCCACCGGCGTCTACCGCTGGCCCGTCGAGGACGCCGCGCGCATCGCCGTCGGCACCGTCCAGGACGCGGAGACGGGGGTCGAGGAGGTCCGCTTCGTCCTCTTCGACGAGGCGGCCTACGCCGCGTTCGCGGCGCAACTGCCCGAGCAGGGGCCGGGTGAGCAGTGATGGCGGCGTCTGGAAGCAGGACTCCCCGATGCTCCCGCGCCCGGGAGCGGCGCCGCGGCCGCTTCCCGGCCCTCCGGCCCGCGGCGCGGGTTAACCGGGGCGGAACTCTTGGTCATCGATTCCTCTGGGAAAGGTCCGGGCCCGGAAGCCCTGCCTAGCATGGGGTGGTCACGCACCGTACGACGCGCGGGGGAGATCCCGGTCGCCGCGGTGACGCGACTGCGCGACGACTGGTCGCAGGCCCGCACGGACCCCGCCCGGCCGGGGCCGCGGGCACACGAGATCCTGGAGAACACCGTGCAGTTCGAGCTGACCGGACGGACCGGCTTCGGCGGCGGCCACCTCGGCGCCGCCCGCGCGCATCCCGACGGCACGCCGGAGGGCGACCGGGAGCCGGACCACGCGGAGCGCACCCTCGACACGTTCGGCGCGTTCGGCTCGGACGGCGAGCGGATCCCGCCGCCCCGGCTGAGCCGCGTCCAGCGGCAGAAGGTGGACGCGGCCCTCGACGAACTGGTCGAGCGGCTCGCCCCGGTGACCACCCTGTGCGAACCGAGGAGGACGGTGTGAGCCCCGCCCCTCAGCGCCGCAGCGCCAGCACCGCGTCGACGGTGTCCGCCTCGGCGGCCGTCTTGTCCTCGCGGTACCGCAGGACGCGGGCGAAGCGGAGCGTGACACCCGCCGGGTAGCGGGTGGAGCGCTGAAGGCCGTCGAAGGCGATCTCCACGACGAGTTCCGGGCGGACCCGGACCACCCATCCGTCGTCACTGACCGCCAGTTCCCGCAGCCGCTCGGTCTGCCAGGCGAGCATGGCGTCGGTCAGGCCCTTGAAGGTCTTGCCCAGCATCGCGAAGGTGCCGTCGGGGCGGCGGGCGCCGAGGTGGAGGTTGGACAGCTTGCCGGTGCGGCGGCCGTGGCCCCACTCCGCGGCGAGGACGACCAGGTCCAGGGTGTGCACCGGCTTCACCTTGAGCCAGGCCGCCCCGCGCCGCCCCGCGCTGTACGGGGCGTCGAGCGCCTTGGCCACGATCCCCTCGTGCCCCCGTTCCAGCACCTCCTCGGCGAAGTCGCGGGCCGCCCGGCGGACCACCGGGTCGCCCGGATCGGAGGCCACCAGCCGGCGCACCCGGCGCGGCGCGGGGGCGACCCGGGCCAGTTCCTCGTGGCGCTCGGCGGTGGACAGGTCCAGCAGGTCGCGGCCGTCGACCGACAGCAGGTCGAAGAAGACCGGGGCCACGGGCAGCGACTCCCGGGCGGCCGCGACGTCCAGACGCGACCCCACCCGGGAGGAGGTCTCCTGGAAAGCGCGGGGACGGCCGTCCTCGCCGAAGGAGATGACCTCCCCGTCTAGCACGGCCTCGTCAACGGCCAACTCCCGTGCCGCGGCGACGACTTCCGGCAGCCTGCCGGTGATCTCGTCCAGCGTGCGGGTGTAGACGCGTACGTCCTCGCCCTTGCGGTGCACCTGGACGCGGATGCCGTCCAGTTTCTCCTCCAGCGCGCACGGGCCCAGCCGGTCCAGGGCCTCGTCCACGTCCTTCGCGGTCTGCGCGAGCATCGGCTGCACCGGCCGGCCCACCTCCAGACGGAACGCCGCGAGCGCCTGCGGGCCCCCGGCCAGCAGCGCCCGGGCGACGGACCCGAGCGAACCGCCCAGCATCACGGCGCGGCGCACCTCCTCCGGGGGCGCCCCCGCCGCCACGGCCAGCCCCTCGACGGCGAGCGCGTCGAGAGCCCCCTGCCGCAACTCCCCGCCGATCAGCCCCAGCAGGAACGCCTGCTCGTCCCGCGTGGCAGCCCCCATCAGCTCCGCCACCAGCCGCTTGCGTTCGGCCGCCGCCCCCTTGCCGGTGACCGCCGCGATCCGGTCCAGCGCCCCGTGGACCTCGCGCACGGTCAGCCGGGGCGCCGGCGCGGGCTCCACCCGCTCCCTCAGGGTGCTCCAGCCGACCCCGGTGCGCCGCTGGGGCAGCCGGCCCGCCAGGTACGTGATCACCACGGACGCCTCGTCGGGCTCCGCGGTGCGCAGCAACCGGGCCAGCGCCGCCACCTTCTCCGACCGGGCGGACGTGGCCGCCACCTCCCGGGACGTCCGTGCGAGCTCCGCGAGCAACATGGCTCCATCGTGGACCGCCCGGGCCGCGCGCGCAGCCGTCGGGCGGGTCAGACCGGGGGCCGTCCGCCCGTCAGGCGGCGGTGCTGGACGAGCCGGGAGATGTCGCCGCCGGTCACGATGCCGACCGGCCGGCCGCCGTCGACGACGATCACGCGGACACCGCCGGCGCCGGGACGGAGGCGGTCGAGGGCGTCGTTGACGAACTCCTCCGGGGTGCCGGTGGTGGTCTGCGACAGCGGCACGGCGACGTCGCGGACCCGCACCTCGGCCCGGCGCTCGGCCGGGACGGACGTGAGCCGGCGCAACTGCACCACCCCGCTGAGGCGGCCGTCGAAGTCGACCAGGGGCAGGGTGGAATGGCGGGCGGCGACCGCGACCTCGTCGATGAAGCGGTCCACCGGCAGCCAGTCGGGGCCCGTCACGACGGGGGCGGACATGGCCTCCCCGAGCCGCACGCCGCGCAGGGCCGCGCCGATGACCGCGCTGCGGCGCTCGGCGCCCGCCGTGAGGGCCATGAAGAGCCCGACCAGGGCGAGCCACAGCCCACTGGGCACGCCGCGCGCGAAGACGAGCCAGCCCACCACGACGAACAGGAAGCCGAGGACCTGCCCACCGCGCCCGGCGACCCGGTCGGCGCGGTCGCGGTCCCCGGTCCGCCACCACAGCAGCGCCTGCAGCACGCGCCCGCCGTCCAGGGGCGCGGCGGGCAGCAGGTTGAAGACGCCGAGCAGCAGATTCGCCCAGCCCAGCCACGTCAGCAGCGCCCCCGGTACCGAGTGGTGGGCCGCCGCGTCCACGCCGGCACCGGCGCCCAGCGCGGCGCCGCCGATGACCAGGCTGGCCAGCGGGCCGCTGACCGCCACCAGGAAGGCCGCGCCCGCGGAGCCCGGCCGTCCCATGCGGGTCATACCGCCCATGGCCCACAAGGTGACGTCCTCGACCGCCAGGTGCTCGCGCCGTGCCGTCGCCGCGTGCGCGACCTCGTGGGCGAGCAGGCTCGCCATCAGCAGGACGGCGCCCGCGGCCGCCGCGACCGTGTAGACGGTCGCCGACAGGCCCGGGACCCGGGCGGGCAGGGTCTCGCGGCCGAGCCCGTAGGCGAGCAGCACGACGAGGACGGGGACGCTCCAGTGCATCCGGAGCGGGACCCCGAACACGTGCCCGACCTGGACCGAACCGTTCATGACTCCTCACTCCAGTGTCACTCCGCCCGGCCCGCGCCGACACGGTGCTCCTGGGGGCTCACCCCCCGCACCCGCTTGAACGCGGCGCTCAGCGCGAACGGACTGCCGTAGCCGACCCGGCGGGCGACCGCGCCGAGCGTCGCTTCCGGCTCCAGCAGCAGATCGGCGGCGAGCGCCAGCCGCCAGCCGGTCAGGTACGCCATCGGCGGCTCGCCCACCAGCTCGCCGAAGCGCCGGGCCAGCGCCGCCCGCGACACGCCCGCCTCGGCGGCGAGCCCCGCCACCGTCCACGGGTGGGCCGGGTTGTTCTGCAGCAGCCGCATCGCCCGGCCCACCACCGGGTCGGCGAAGGCCCGGTACCAGGCGGGGGCCGCCTCGCCGCGCCGGGCGAACCACGTCCGCAGCACGGAGATCAGCAGCAGGTCCAGCAGCCGGTCCAGCACAGCCTCCTGCCCCGGCTCGTCCCTGACGATCTCCTCGGCCAGCAGCGGCAGCAGCGGGCTCTCCCACTCGCGCGCCGGGAGTACCAGCAGCGGGGGCAGCGCGTCCAGCAGCCGCCGGCCGACCGCGCCGTCCAGGAGGTAGGTGCCGACCAGCACGACGTCGCGGCCGTCCGGCCGGTTGCCCCAGGTCCGTACCCCCAGCGCCATCGCGTCGGCCGGGTCGTGGCCGTCCGCGGTGCGGCACACCTCGCCGGGGAGGATCCACGCGTGCGGCGGGGTCGAGGGGAGGTCGGCGACCGCGTACGGCGCGGGGCCGCGCGCCACCGCCACGTCCCCGGGGCGCAGCCGCACCGGATCGCCGTCCTCGGGCACGACCCACGCCCCGCCGCGGGCGACGGTCATCACGCACAGCGGCGCCCGGTCCTCGATCCGCACCGACCACGGCGGTTCCATGGCCATGCGCAGCAGGAAGGCACCCCTCGCACGGGGTCCGTCGAGCAGGCCCGAGAGTGCGTCCATGCCCCCCAGCGTAGACGTCCGCGTATGGCGGAGAGCCCTTCGTGCAGGATGAGTCTCGGCCGGCACGTAACGAACGGCCGCACCCACCTGACGTTGAGTCACTGTCCGGATCTCATACGTCACTTCCGCGCCAGGGGCGACGGGGGTCGGCCATTCATGTGGGAGACCCGTGGGGATTCTGTACGCGAACGGTGACGCATGGTGTCGTGTACGCGACGCCGAACGGGGTGCACGACCCGGCGTCGCAGATCCCTCGACGACCTGAAGGGAATCCCCCCATGACGTTACGTGCGATAGCGATGAGCGGTGAGGCGGCCGCCTCGCTGCTCGGCCCGCAGGCCTGGGAGCCGGGCGGTGCCACCCCGCCCCCGCCGGACCGGATCGTCATCGACGTCGCGACGGTCAACGGTTCGGGCTGCCCGGCCGGTACCGCCGCGGTCGCCGTCTCCCCGGACAACGAGGCCTTCACCGTCACCTATAGTGCCTACGTCGCCCAGGTGGGCGTGGGCTCCAAGCCGACCGACTTCCGCAAGAACTGCCAGCTCAACCTGAACGTGCACGTGCCGCAGGGCTTCACCTACGCGATCGCCGCCGCCGACTACCGCGGCTTCGCGCACCTGGAGCGCGGCGCCTCCGGCGTGCAGAAGGCCAGTTACTACTTCCAGGGTTCGCCCGAGACCAACGCCATCAGCCACACCTTCCGGGGCGCGCTCGACGACAACTGGCAGTCCACCGACAGCGTCGACGTTGCCGCGCTGGTCTGGGCGCCCTGCGGCGAACTGCGCAACTTCAACATCAACACCGAACTGCGGGTGAGCGCCGGCAGTTCGGACCCGTCGCGGACCACGAGCTTCATGACGATGGACTCCACGGACGGAAGCATCAGGACCACCTACCACATCGCGTGGAAGGAGTGCCCCGGCGCGTGAGCGCCCAGGCGGGTCCCGGACCGGGCGTCGCGCGCCGCCCGGTCCGGGACCCGGCCCCGTCGCACTACGGGGCGGTGATGGCGTCGGCGACCCGCTCGGGCTCGTCGACCTGGACGTAGTGCCCGGCGCGTATCAGCAGGCGCAGTTCGCTGTGCGGGAAGATCACGGAGAACTGCCGGGCGACACGGGTGTTGAGCCAGCGGTCCAGGGTGCCGAACACCACCCGGACCGGCGGCTGGAACTCGCGCATCTCCGGGATCCGCCGGCGGCGGCTCAGCACCGCGTGCAGCAGCTCGTCGTTGAGCGCCCAGAACGCCGGGCGCGCCGCGGGGAATTGTGCGTAGAGCCGCTCCACGTACGCCTCGCGCACCTGAGGGTCGCGGATGAATCCGCCCACCTGCCAGGCGTAGAGCCTGCGGTCCAGGTCGGGCAGGCGCCTGGCGACCGCGCGGGCCGCCGAGCGCAGAAGCGGGGTGGAGTAGAGGGCGATCGCCGGAGGGCGGCGCAGCGCGGGGGTCCAGTGGTAGTAGGTGTTGAGCAGTACCAGCCGGGCCACGCGCTCGGGGTGGTCCAGGGCCCAGTCGATCGCGGGCGGTCCCGAGGCGTCGTGTGCCACCAGGACCAGGCGCCGGTCCGTGCGGCCCACCGTGAGGGCGTCGGCGACGGCGGCGAGGTCGTCCACCTGCTGGGCGACGGTGTAGGCGTGGCCGGACGGCTTGTCGGAGCGACCCCACCCGAGGAAGTCGAAGCGCACGACCGGGAGTCTGCCCGCGAGGTGGGGGAGGAGCCGGTCGTACAGACGGCTGCTGTCGGGGAAGCCGTGCATCAGGACGGCGGGCGCCCCGGGGCCCGGCGTGATCTCGGCGTGCAGCCGGTACGGGCCGTGCGACACGGCCAGTGCCTCGGTGGCCGGGGCCATGGCGACCTCCCTCGGCCTGTGGGCCCCCGTGTGATTCAGCCTAACGCGGTGTGCCGCAGGGGTTGTGGGAGCGCTCCCATGCGCGCATCATGCCCGCATGACCCCACGCGCCGTGATCCGCCCGTACCGCCCGGAGGACCGGGCCGCCGTCTACGACATCTGCGTGCGCACCGGCCACGAGGGCGGGGACGCGCGGCACCTCTACACCGACCAGGAGCTGCTGCCGGACAACTTCGCGGGTCCCTACGCCCACCTGGAGCCCGGCCTCGCCTTCGTCGTCGACGACGGCATGCGCGCCGTCGGCTACATCGTCGGCACCGCGGACACCGCCGCCTTCGTGCGGCGCTTCCGCGCCGAGTGGCTGCCCCGGCTCGAGCACCGGCATCCGAAGCCGTCCGGACCCCCCGTCACCCCCGACGAGGAGATGGCCGAACTCCTGCACCGCCCGGAGCGCATGATCGTGCCCGAACTCGCCGGGTACCCCGCGCACCTTCACATCGACCTGCTGCCGGAGTTCCAGCGGCGCGGCTACGGACGGGAACTGATGGGGCGTTTCCTCGCCGTCCTGGCCGGCCGGGGTGTCGCTGCCGTCCACCTCGGCATGGTCACCGCCAACACCGCGGCCCGTGCCTTCTACGACCGGATGGGCTTCCGTGAGCTCCCCGTCCCGGAACCGGGCCCCTTGACGTACCTGGGACGCGGGACGTCGGCGTCGGCCGGGGGCTGAGAGGGGCGCGCAACGCGCCCTTCAGGTCGGGCTTCTGAAGGCCTGGCCGCCGGCACCCGTGCGGTCCGGTGAGGCGGCCGGCCCCGGCGGACGCGGTCGTGGAATCCTCGCCCCCGGACGGTCGTTGAGGCTGCCATGAGCGACAACGACCTTCTCCGCCTGCTCGCCGACACCAACGGGGGCGTGCTCGTCACCCTCAAGCGCGACGGCCGCCCCCAGATGTCCAACGTCAACCACCACTACGACCCGGACACCCGAGTCCTGCGGGTCTCCCTCACCGACGACCGGGCCAAGACCCGTAACCTGCGGCGCGACCCCCGGGCCAGCTACCACGTCACCACGGCCGACCGCTGGGCCTGGACCGTCGCGGAGGGCACGGCGGAACTCACCCCCGTCGCGGCGGAGCGGGACGATGCGACGGTCGAGGAGCTCATCGACCTCTTCCGCGCCGTGCAGGGCGAGCACCCTGACTGGGACGACTACCGCCGGGCCATGGTCGAGGACAGGCGCCTGGTGCTGAAGCTCCACGTCGAGCGCGCCTACGGCCAGCCCCGCCCCGCGTAAGGGCCCCTGCGGCGCGGTCCGCCGCCCGCGCCCGGTGGGGCGGGCGGCACCCGGTCCGTGACGGTGGCACCATCGAGAGTGCGGGCGACGATCTCCCGCTCCGGCGAACAGACTGGTCACAGCCGTGCCGCCGGTCGTGGACAGGTGGGGGCGGGCTGCCGCCGGCCGATCCCGCAAAGGGGCGCGGAACCGGAATGACCGGTGTAGGAGTTGTCGCTGTACATACTGGTTCTGCCGGGGCCGGACGGCTCACGGCACGTTCGTGACCGCCGACCAACGGGAGGTGCCGTGTCCGGCCCCAGTCCGAAGCGTTCCCTGCTCTCCAGCCTCATCCCCGCCTTCGGAGACAACCCTTACGGGGAGAGGATGGAGCGCATCCGGCGGTCGCCGAACTTCGCCGACGGGGTGTTCACCAACCCCGTCGGCGCACGTACGGCGCCCTCCGGATCGATGCTGCGGTTCGCCCGGACGTACTTCCGCAAGGGGGAGCGGATCCGCAGGGCCCCGGCCGGCGCCATCCCGCTGCACGCCACGACCCTTGCCGATCTGGCCGCCCCGCCCGCTTCGGGCCTGCGGCTCACCTGGATGGGCCACTCCACCGTCCTGGCCGAGATCGACGGGCGCCGCGTCCTGTTCGACCCGGTCTGGGGCGAGCGGTGCTCCCCGTTCTCCTTCGTCGGCCCCAAGCGCCTCCACCGGCCGCCGGCGGCGCTGAAGGAACTGGGCGAGGCCGACGTGATCGTCATCTCGCACGACCACTACGACCACCTCGACATGCCCACGATCAAGGCGCTGGCCGGTACCGGTACCCGCTTCGTGGTGCCGCTGGGCGTCGGTGCGCACCTGGAACGCTGGGGCGTCCCCGCGGACCGGACGACCGAGCTGGACTGGCACGAGTCGACGCAGGTGGCCGGCCTCACCCTCACCGCGACCCCGGCGCGGCACTTCTGCGGCCGCGCCATCCGCAACACCCAGCACACCCTGTGGGCGTCCTGGGTCGTCGCGGGGCCCGAACACCGCGTCTACCACAGCGGCGACACCGGCTACTTCCCCGGTTTCGCGGAGATCGGCGAGGCGTACGGGCCGTTCGACGCCACCATGGTGCAGATCGGCGCCTACAGCGACTTCTGGCCGGACATCCACATGACCCCCGAGGAGGGCGTCCGCGCCCACCAGGACCTGCGCGGCGCGATCATGCTCCCCATCCACTGGGGCACGTTCAACCTGGCCCCGCACCCGTGGGAGGAGCCCGCGGAGGGCACCGTCACCGCGGCGCTGGCCGTGGGGGCCCGGGTCGCCGTACCGCGCCCCGGCGAGCCCTTCGAGCCCGCGGCCGGACTCCCGCTCGACCCCTGGTGGCGGGCGATCGCGCAGGGCGCCGCCGCCCGGACCTGGCCCGCCCTCACCGACGACGCGCGGCCGGCCGCCCCGCAGCCGGACAGCGCCCCGGCGTGAGCGACGAGGGGCGGGCGTCCACCGCGCCCGCCCCTCCACCGCGGGCCGTCACCGTCAGCCGTCGCCCGCCGCGCGTGTGAGCCAGGCCGTCGCCGCGAGGCTCGCCGCCGACAGCAGGAGCAGCAGCAGCGGGACGGCGCCGACGCCGGAGGCCTCGATGCCCTTGCCGAGTGCCGGCGGGGCCGCCACACCACCGACCATGGACGCGGCGATGACCCATGCCCCCGCGCGGCGCGCCCCCGGTACCGCGCGGGCCAGCCACGGCAGCCCGGTCGGGAAGAGCGGGGCGATGAACAGCCCGACACCCGCGTAGGCGTACGGCGCGAGCGCGGGCACCGCCGCCAGGGCCAGACAGCCCGTCATCCCGGCGCAGCACACCAGCAGGATCCGCGGCGCCGGGTACCTCAGGGCGATCGGGACGACGAGGAACCGTCCCGCGGTCATCATCAGCCAGTACACCGCCGTCGCGGACGCCGCGTACGCCGCCGGGTGCCCCAGGGACTCCAGATGGGTCGGCTCCCAGCCGCCGACCCCCGCCTCCACCCCCACATGCAGGACGTACATCGCCACGAAGCCCAGCAGCACCGGCGTGACCAGCCGCCCCCTCGCGCCCGGCCGGGGGGTGGCGGGCGCGGCGGGCGGCGCCTGCGCCCGGACCCCGCGCGTGCTCAGCGCGAGGACACCCGCGAGGACGGCGCATCCGGCGAACACGACCGCGTAACGGTCGGGGCCGAGCGCGGCGAGCAGGGCGGGACCGGCGACCGCGCCGATCCCGAAGTGGGCGTTGAGCACGTTGAGCATCGCCGCGCCGCGGTCCCCGAAGCCCACCGCGAACAACTGGTTGAGCCCGTAGTCGATACCGCCGAAGCCGAGCCCCGTCAGCAGCGCCGCGCCCAGCGCGAAGGGCCAGTCCGGCGCGAGTGCGAAGGCGCCACCGCCCACCGCCATCAACGCGTACGACACCGTCAGCAGCCGCCGGCTGCCGATCCGGCCGTGGACCGCGTCGAAGAGCAGCACCCCCGCGACACCGCCGACGAAGTGCGCGCTCAGCCCCAGCCCGGCCATCGACGGCGACAGTCCGTGCTCCTGCCGCAGGGCCGGCAGCGCGGGGCCGTACAGCGCCTGGAGGGCGCCGATGAGGACGAACCCGGCGCAGGACGCCACCACTGCGGGCCGGCTGAAGAGGCGGGGCGCGGGCTTGGTGTCGCGCAGGGCGGTGGTCACCGGGACTCCCCGAGGGTGGTGAAGGTGAAGCCGAACGAGGCCGGGGCGGCCTCCAGCCGGTGGCGGGGCAGCACACCGGGCCCGCAGGACTGGCTGCCGATGCCGTGCAGGGCGTGGTCGAGGTTGACCCACAGGGTCTCCCCGGGCACCAGGTCGCAGGTGTGCGCGGCGGCGTCCAGCTCTTCGGCCGTCCAGCGCCGGGCGGCGAACCAGAAGGGCGGGCCGCCCTCGATCGCCACCCCCGTCCCGTCCTCCCGGCGCAGCCGCACCCGGCGGACGTCGGCGCGGGCGCCGTTCTCCTGCGGGCGGACGTACGGGGTCTGCAGGGCGTCGACGGAGGCGGTGTGGAGGCCGATGCGGGAGGCGGCCCGCGTGTCGGGGTAGGCCTCGCCGGGGCCGCCGCCGAACCACTCGGCACGGGTGAGCGTGCCGCACAGGCCGAGGCGGACGCCGAGCCGGGGGAGCGGCAGCGTCCACCGGCCCTCGGGGGTGACCGCCACCGCCAGGTGCAGCCGCTCGCCGTCCGCGGTCCAGCGGTAGACGGTGCGCAGCCCGAGGGAACCGGCTGCGGGGGCGACCCGCGTGGTGACGGTGAGCGCGTCGTCCTCGGCGGCGACGCCGTCCACCCGGTGCCGCATCCGGTGCAGGCCGGCCTCCCGCCACAGCAGGCCGTGGCGCGGGTCGGACTGCCAGGGGGCGCCGAGGTCGTTGTCCGTCGGGGCACGCCACACGTCCAGCCGGGGGCCGGCGAGGGCGAAGCCGTCGAGCAGCGGCCCGGCGCGGGCGGTCGCGCGGATGCCGGCAGACGTCCGCTCCATCCCCGGGGTCTCCCTCCCGTGCCGCCGCCGGCGCCGACGGGTCCTCACGCTAGGGCGCCGGGCGGGAGTCGAACAAGCGCTTCGCGCACACCCCGCCGTGCCTCACAGGGCCGGGAACGGGCCGCCCGCGATCCGCAGCGCGAGCTGCACGACGTCCACCGGGCGGGTGGTGTCCACCCGGTGCACACTGCCCAGGCCCAGCGGTTCGGCCCTCTCCGTCCAGAACCGCCACTCCTCCTCGGGAAACCGCGCGCCCTCCGTGTGCACCGGGTGCCGCGCCGCCGCCCGCTCCCGGAACCTGCGGCGCGCGGTGTCCGGCGGCACGGCGCACCACACCTCGTGCACCTCGGACGCGCCCGCCCGGGCCAGGCCCGCGGCCACCACGGGGCGCATGTGGGCCGGCCACGGGCTCTCCAGCACGGCCCCGACGGGTGCGTCCGCCAGCAGCGTCCACAACGTCTCGCCCGCCGCGGCTCCCAGACTGCGGCTCCACTCCCGGGTGCCGCTCCCGGCCGGGCGCAGCGCGGCCAGCGCGTCGGCCAGGGTCTCCTTCACGGAGTCCTTGCCGAACAGGGGGAGTTCCAGTTCACGGGCGAGCATCCGGGCGAGGGTCGTCTTCCCGGCGCCGGGCAGTCCGTTGACCAATACGGCTAACATGCCGCGACCCTAACCACGCCGCGGGCGGCCGTGGAGGAGCCGCCCCGCCGTCCGCGCGGCACCCGGTGCCTCACGGCGGGGCGGCGGCCGCCTCCTCCGTGACGTCGATGCCCGTGAACCGGGCCCAGTTGCGCCCGATCTCGCCCCACGCCGTCACCGGCCCGCCGTCCAGACGGCCGGTGAACAGCGGGCGCAGGTCGGTGTCGCGTTCCGCCCAGGCCGCGGAGAACTGGCTGCGGGTCACCCGCAGGCTGGTGTTGAGCTGGACGACGGCCGCCCGCGCGCAGTCCTCGCGCCACTCGTCGTCCGTCCAGGCGGCGGACCCCGCCGGAGGCCGCGTGGCGAGCGCCAGGCTGAGGAAGCACGCCGCGTTGTAGTTGACGAGGTATCCGGCGGCGGCCCGGTTCGAACCGCGGTGCCGGGGCGCCGAACCGGCGATGCCCGCCCGGCTGTGGGTGTCCCCGCCCACGTGGTCGGCGCCGGTGCGGTGGTCGGCGTAGAGCAGCCTGCGCAGCCCCCAGTCGGGGCCGCCCCACAGCCGGCCCCAGCGTGCCCAGCCCCCGGTGACCTCCCGCGCCACGTTCCGGAACGCCGCCCGCAGTTCATCCGGACCGGGCGAGCCGTTCTCGCGCAGCACCTCGGCGGCGCTGGCGATCCGCACCGCCCCGCGGAAGGAGCGGCGGCGGGTGCGCAGGGAGGGACGGGGCCGCTCCATGGCCCACCACTGCCGCCAGTAGCGGCGTTCCCCGAGGTTGCGGCGGCCGGGGAGCAGGGTGCGGGCGTACCGCCGCAGGATGGCGCGCCGCGACAGGCGGCCGAGCAGCAGCCGCAGGTGCTCCCGCGATGCGGGTTCGCGGCGCCTCGCCCGCTCCTCCCGGTGCGCCGGGTGGCGGCTCTCCTCGGCGCGGGCGATGGAGAGCCGGTAGGCGGTCTCGATGTGCTCGGGCCACAGCTGGACGCAGTACGTGTAGATCTCGACGGCCCGCCGGATGTGGTCACCGGGGTCGGTGACGCCGGGGAACTGGCCCATCAGTTCCCGTACACCCGCCTGGTGCAGCCGGACCGTGAGGTTCCCCGGCACCAGCGCCGCCGCCTCCTCGAAGTGCTTCAGGGCCCGCTCGTGCCCGGCCCGTTCGCCGTCGACGTCCCGGCGCTTGTTCGCTGCCAGTGCGTCCTCCTGCGCCTTGGTGCCCAGGCGGTAGAGGAGATACGCGTCGGGGTCGTCGCCCCAGCTCTCCCAGCGGGGGATGCGGTCCTGCGAGCGCGGGTCGGCGAGGATCTTGACGGTGCAGTAGCAGGCGACGCGTTCGTACAGCTCCCGGTCGGCGTCGCGCCTGTCCCGGTCGCTGGCGCCGGTCTCGACCTCGCGGCCCTCCATGAGGGTCGCCGCCACCACCGTGTTCTTCGGGGGCGTTCCACGACGTACGGGACGGACCGCCGGGGGAGCGCGCGGTGCCGTACGCCGGCACCGGGTTGCCCAGGTCGACCGATGCCCGCAGAACGCCTGTCGGCGCCAGGTCCCTCGCGGCGGCAGCAGTCACGGTCCTCACGGTGCGGGGTGCAGGCCCGCCCTCGCCGGCGGCCCGTCAGGGCCCCCTGCCCGCGGCTGCCGGCGCCCGTCGCGAGCCCTTCCGGTTGCGGCCGAGCGCCTTGTCAACAAGGTGGCGGGGGCGTTGTCAGTGGCCTCGCCTAGTGTTCCGGTCACTTGATCACGGCGTTGCAGGGAGGCACGCATGGGGTGGGTATCGGTGGGCGACTACGAAGTGGCCCTCGACGAGGGGAAGGTCGTGTGCCGCAACGCGGCGGGCCGCCGGCTGAAGTCGGTGCCGGCGAAGCTCGCGGACGACCCGGTGATCACGGGGCTGCGGCAGCTCACGGAGTGGCTGGAACGTCACGAACGCCGGTGCCTGGCCGACGTCGAGCGCTGGATGGTGCGTTCGCTGCCCGTGCCGCTCGCCGTGATCGGCCGCGTGTGGCCCGACCCCGCGTGGCGGGCGGCCCTGCGCGACCTCGTCGTCACCGGGGAGGACGGACAGGTCGCCGGCTTCCTGCGGGACGCCGGCACCGACCGCGGCCTCGGCCTGGTCGACCTCGACGGCGACACCGTGCGCATCGCCCCGGACATGGTGCGCATCCCGCACCCCGTCCTCCTCGACGACCTGGCGGAGCTCCGGGAGTTCGCCGTCGAGCTGGGCGTGGAGCAGAAGGCGCAGCAGCTCTTCCGCGAGGTGTGGCAGCGGCCCGCCGGACTCGACCCGGAGGGCACGCTCGTCGAGGAGTACGCGGGCGGCACCTTCAAGGAGCTGCGCTTCCTGCACGGCCGCGCCACCTCCCTCGGCTACCGCGTGCGCGGCGGGCACTCCGTCTGCCCCGTGCTGGAGGACGGCCGCGCCGTCGAGGCCCGCATCTGGATCGGCGACTACGACGGCTGGAGCGAGACCGAGACCGGCTCCCTGTCCTGGACCGACACCGCCGGGAAGACCCTGACGTTCGATCAGATCGGGCCTGTCGCCTGGTCCGAGGGCATGCGCATGGCGGCCGCGCTCTACGCGGGACGCGACATCGAGGACGAGGAGCAGGCGGCATGACCACGTACGACCCCACCACCACGGCCGCGCTGCTCGACGCCGGCGCGGTGGTGCCGCCCGGCACCACCACCCGTGAGGACGCCGACACGCTCACCGTCCGCACCTACACCCACCCCGTACTGGACGACCGGCGCGTCGTCCGGCTCGTGCCCGGCACCCTCGGGGAGGCCGAGGACCTCGCCCTGGACTTCCTCGGCCTGACCCGCGAGGACGAGGCTCCCGAGGTCGGCCAGGTCCGCCGGGAGACCCTCGGGTTCCCCGCCTGGGCCCTGGTCAACGACCCGGCCAACGGGCACCACGCGCTCGCCCTCGTCAAGGACGTCGAGCGGCTCGCCCGGATGGCCAAGTCCCGTGCCGGCGCCGCCAAGGACGGCTTCGACGCGCTCGCCGAGCGCCTGGGCCGCGCCGTACCGCACTTCCTGCCCACCTTCCACGAGCAGGCGGCCCGCGTCTTCCTCCAGCACGAGAACACCACGTACGCCGCCGCCTTCTTCGGCAAGGCCCGCGCCGCCGAGCGCGTCCACGGCCTCGCCGTCGACGAGGACCGGCAGCGCGCCGTCTTCCTGGAGTTCGCCTTCGCCGGCGCCCTCACCGTCAAGGCCCTCAAGGAACACGTCAAGGACCTGGCGCGGCGGCTGGACCCGGCCGAGGCATGGCGGCAGTTCCGGCAGCTGACCGTGGAGCGCTGCGCCGCGGGAATGCCCCCGTACGCGTCCCTGCCGCAGGACGCCAGGAGCCTGATCAAGGCCGCCGGCCTCGACCGGGTCACCGAGGAGTGCGCCCTCGTCGCCGATCTCGTCGCCTCGCCCGCCGTCGTCCGCGCCCCCGGGTCCTTCTGGACCGCCTACCGCGCCACCCTCACCGTCCTCGCCGAGCGCGAACCGGCCGTTCGCGCGCGGCTGCTGGAGATCATGCCGACCGGGCTCGGGCACGACGCCGAGGGCGACGAGTTCTGGCTCGCCCTGCTCGTCGAGACGGGCGCCGACACCCTGCTCACCGGCGAGGCGGGCGAGGCCTCGCGGGCCGTCGACGCGGCGGACTGGCTGAGCCGCTGGGCGAGCCACCGCAAGCACGGCTCCGGCGCCTCCGAACGCTCCGCGGCCACCCTCGGCCTCGTCACCCGCATGGCGCCCCGGCTGCGGGCCGACGGCAGGCCCGTCGACCTCTTCACGGGCCGCTGGCACCACGGCGCCGAACTCGACCTGCTCGACCTGTGCGCCGCCGAGAGCGTGCCGCTGACCGTCCCCGCCGAGGACGTCTCCGTACACCTGCCGCTGCGCCAGTGGCTGGAGACCGCCGACCCCGGCCGCCGCGACCTCGTCGCCACCGGCGCCGACCCGCGCCTGCGCCGCCTGCTGTACAAGGCCGTCGGCAGCCTCGGCGAGGACCACGGGCTGCCCGGTGTGGTGGAGGCCCTCGCCGGCCACCCGGTGCTCGGTGACGTCCTGCACGCGTGGCTGGACGAGGCCGCCGGGCAGTTCACCCGCGCCGCCGGCCTGCCCGCCGCGCGCACCGCCGTCCGCCGGCTGCGCCCCTTCCGCTCCGTCGCGGCCCGGGTCAACCCGCAGGCCGTGGCCCGGGTCGCCGCGCACGAGATCGCGCCGCTGCTCGGCCGCACCCTTCGCGAGGGCATCCTCGACGAACTGGGCTGGCCCGCCCTCGAAGAGGGCCTGCGCCTGCTCGACACGGCGGTCGCCAGGAACAAGGACCACACCCTGACCGTCGCCGAGGCCTGGCCCGCACTGATCCTCAACCGCGGGGACAAGGCCGTCGTCGTCGGGCCCGACAAGGTGCTGCTCGAGCACGACCTGCGCATCCCCGTCGAACTCGACCGCTGGAGCCGCCCCCACTTCCGCTGGGCCGACGGCGAACTCCTCGTCATGTGGTGGCAGGACGGCAAGCAGCTCGGCTACTGGTCCGCCCGGGCCGCCGAGGTGTTCACCGTCGGAGGCGAGGAGCTCCCGCACTGGTGGCACGGCCACGTCGCCGCCACGTCGATCCCGCTGCCCGGCGGCGGCCGCGCCACCGGCGGCCGCACCCTGCACGCCGGCGACACCGTGCTGCCGCCCAGCCGGCCCGTCCTCGGCGACGGCACCACGCTCTGGCGCCAGGGCAAGCAGGGCGGCCACGAGGTGTGGATGGAGTACGACCCGGCCACCGGCACCCACGGCCGTGCCTCCCTGCCCGCCTTCCTCCGCTCCGGCATCCGTGACGGAGCGAGGCTGAGCCAGGAGAACTGCGAGGTCCTGCCGCTGCAACCCGGCCTCGAACAGAGCCCTTTCGGCACCGACGGCACCGTCCTGGGCCGCTGGGTCCGTGACGAGGAGGAGGGCGGGGAGACCCGGACCGTCACCGGTACGCCCGACGGCCGCACCGTCACCTTCCCCACCCGGGAGCGGAGGTGGAGTCACTGCGTTCCCCTGGGCGCGCTGCGACTGCCCGGGGCCGAGCCCGTCGTCACGCTCGTGAACCAGACGGTGTCGCTGTACGCGGCGGGCGACGTCACCTGCGACGACGAGCTGGGCAGTGTGGCGCTCACCGAGCCGGGCGGCGACTTCGCGGCCGGCACCCGCTACGTACCGCCGCTCGCCTACTGGCACGCCCTGCGCCCGCGTGACGAGGGGGCCTCGGCGGTGCTGCGCGCCTTCGACGACGAGCAGGCGGCCGAGGTGCTGCGGGTCACAGCGCACGCCCTGGCGGAGCGTCAGGCCGAGGCGAACAGGACCAAGAAGTACACCGGCCCCACGGCGGAGGACGTCGCTCGGACCGCCGTCGCCGCCGCCCTTCCCGCGCTCACGGACGAACGGTTGCTCATCGGCGTCACCGCCCTCGTCCGGGGCACGTTGCGCCACGCCGAGTCCGTCGCGTCCTTCGTCGCCCCGCCCGCCGAAAAGCCCCGGCAGCCGCTCCGGCGCACCGAGGGCATGTTCTGCGACTACAAGCCGCTGCACGGCGACGACACGACCCTTCGCTCCGCCGCCTCCGGCATCGCCGACCAGCAGGGCTACTCCTGGTGGAGCGGCGGCATGCAGTGGAGCGTGCTCCAGCAGATCCGGGCGGTCAACCACGTCCTGTCCGGCAAGGAGGCCGACGGCAAGCCGCTGCCGGACCGGGCCGCGCTGGGCGCCGTCGGCGACGGTTGGCACAGCGAGGAGCACACCGTCCCCGGCATCGGCATGGTGTGGCCGTCCACGCTGGCCGTGCTGCGCCCCCTGGCCTACCGTGCCGCGTCGCCCGTCACGAGTCAGGCGATGCGCGAGGGGCTGCTCCTCCTCTTCGACGCGATCACCGAGGGCCCGCTGGCGGTCCCCGGGAGCGGCCTGCGCGAGATCGTCCTCGGCGAGAAGCACGAGAAGCAGCGACGCGCGGGCCAGGTCCTGCGCAAGGGCGGCCGCACCGTGGTGATCCTCGGTTGCAAGAACATCGACGGCGACCGCGACCGCGTCCACTGGCTCGCCCTCGACCACGACCCCACCGGGGCGTTCGGCGCCGTCGCCCACTTCACCCTGGAGGACGAGACGGACCGCGCGCCCGTCTTCCCCGCCGAGCGGCTCGCCGCCGTCGCCCGCCTCGTCCGCGACAAGGGCCCCGCGCCCTGGCGTGCCGACGCCCCCGCCGCGCTCGCGGCGGCGACCCGTACAGGACTGGGCCCCGTCCAGGCGGCCCTGCTCGTCGCCGGGCGACCGGAGGAGCCGGGCGCCGACGCGCTGGCCCTCATGGAGCTGAAGCCACGCCAGAAGGGCTTCGGTGACGATCTGCTGAACTCGGTCACCCGGCGCGACTGCGCCGCCCTCATCGGATCCCTGCTCCCCGACGACCCCGCCGACCTGTGGACCCACGGCCCCGACACGGCCGCCGCGGGCCGCCTCTGGGAGGAACGCCTCGGCTCCGTCGTCCGCCTGCCCGAAGACGTCGCCGCCGGCCTCGCCGGGGTCACCGCGGCGTCCGCCGAGGCCGTGCTCAACCCCGCGCTGACGCCGTGGCTGAGCCGCACCACGGTGCAGCGCCCCGACAAGGACGGGGACCTCGTCCCGGCCGACCCCTCCGCGCTGCCCGGCCGGCAGGACATCACCCGCTCCGTCGCCGCGCTCGCCGGGCTCGCCTACGGTCTGCCGTACGGCCATCCGCTGCGCACCGCCCTCCCCGAGGGTCTGGCGGCGCTGCGCCGGCGGATGGCCGACCCCGGTCTCCTGCTCGACCTCGACATCGCCTGGACGGAGAAGGGCGGCCCCACCGCCGTCCAGATCCGCAAGGCGTACGGGCTGCCCGCCGCCGGCGGCGCCGGCTCCCACGGACTGACGGACGTGGGCGAGGCGTTGGCGCTCCGCCCCTGGTACAGCGACACCGAGACGGTGCTCGTCCGGCCGGCCGGGCTGACCGGGGCCGACGACCCCGTACTCGGCCTCGTCGAGGGGCTCGTCGGCGTCCAGGGCGGAGGGGGCGTCCAGGCGCTGCGCGCCGTGCTCGGCGACGGACTCGCCCGTGCCCTCGCGGCGGGCGGTGAGGCCGGCGCAACCGCCGGCCACGCCCAGGACCCCACGGTCTCCGTGCCCGACCTCGTCACCGAGGTCGCCGCGGCCCACGGCCTGAGCGAGGACGCCGCCGCGCTCTACCTCCAGCTGCTCGCCCTGCCCGACCCCACGGACCGCGACTGCGCCCGCTGGACGGGCTGGAAGCCCACCCGCATGAAGAAGGCCCGCGCCGAACTGACCGCGACCGGCCTCGTCGTGGAGGCCAAGCGCCCACGGGCCGGCCGCACCCTCTTCCTGCCCTGCGGCTGGCGCGACCTCAAGGCGCCCGCCCTTCCCGTGGAGACCTGGAAGGAAGGCCTCTACCCGGTCCGCGACCACGCCCGCGTCGTGCCGCTGCTGCCCGTGCCCGAGCTGTTCGCCCGCGCCTGGGAACGCGTCCGCGCCGGCGACGCGCCCGCCTTCGAAGAACTCACCACCCGTGCCACCCGGAAGGGCCGCCGCCGATGACCACCACAGCACCCGCCCCCGCCGCGCGGCAGATCACCCCGCCCGAGGACCGGTACGCCACCGAACTCGCCTTCCTCGCCGCCCACGACGGCGGACCGCGCCCGCCCGCCTGGCTGCTCACCCCGCGCGCCGCCGTCACCTTCGTGATGGGCAGCGACGGCCGGGCCCTGCGCCTGCCCGACGACGCCGAGGTCCCCGAGGGCGTGCCGCGCCGCCTCGTCGTCGAGGGCAAGTTCGTCGGCGACCGCGCCCTGGTGGAGCGATGCGTCGTCACCCTCGCGGGGGAGCGCGGCCTGCTCCTCGTCGGCGAGCCCGGCACCGCCAAGTCGATGCTCTCCGAACTGCTGTCGGCCGCGATCTGCGGCACCAGCGGGCTCGTCGTCCAGGGCACCGCGGGCACCACCGAGGACCAGCTCAAGTACGGCTGGAACTACGCCCTGCTGCTCGCCCAGGGCCCCAGCCGGCAGGCGCTCGTCCCCTCACCCGTGCTCACCGCCATGACCCGCGGCGCCATCGCCCGCGTCGAGGAGGTGACCCGCTGCCTGCCCGAGGTGCAGGACTCCCTGGTCTCCCTGCTCTCCGAACGGCGCATCGCCGTCCCCGAACTCGCCGGCGGCGACGACGCCCTGGCGCACGCGGCACCCGGCTTCAACCTGATCGCCACCGCCAACCTCCGCGACAAGGGCGTCTCCGAGATGTCCGCGGCCCTCAAGCGGCGCTTCAACTTCGAGACCGTCGGCCCCATCGGCGACCTCGACGCCGAGACGGCGCTCGTGCGCAGCCAGTCCCGCGCCGCGGTCGAACGGGCCGGCGCCCCGTACCAGGTCGACGACGCCGTCCTGGAGGCCCTCGTCACCGCCTTCCGCGACCTGCGCGAGGGCCGCTCCGCCGAGGGCTGGGAAGTCGAGCGGCCCTCCACGGTGATGAGCACCGCGGAGGGCGTCGCGGTCGCCGGAGCGCTCGCCCTGGCCGCCGCGTACTTCCCCGGCGACCGGGACGTGCTCGGGCTGCTGCCCGGCCACCTCCTCGGCGTCGTCCGCAAGGACGACCCGGCCGACGCAGCCCGGCTGCTCGGCTACTGGGACGGCCCGGTACGGCGCCGCGCCGAGCAGGGCTCCCCGACCTGGCGCACCCTGTGGGAGCTGCGCGCCGTCCTGGAAGGCTGAGCCCGTGTCCCTGCCCCTCACCCCGGACGAGGCCGCCGCGGTCCTCACCGACCCGTCGGCGCCCTACCTCGTCGGCGTACGGCACCACGCCCCGTCTCTGGCGGCCGCGCTGCCCGCCCTGCTCGACGGGGCCGAGCCCGACGTGCTGCTCGTCGAACTCCCCGGCGAGATGCAGGAGTGGCTGCCCTGGCTCGCCCACGAGGACACCCGGGCCCCCGTCGCCCTCGCCGCCGCCCCCGGCGACGGGGGCGACGGCCCGGCCTTCTACCCCTTCGCCGACTTCTCGCCCGAACTCGCCGCCGTCCGCTGGGCGGCGCGGTGCGGCGTCCCCGTCGTCGCCTGCGACCTGCCGCTCGCCGACCGCGCCTGGGACGCCGGACGTACGACGGCTCCGACGGGCGACCCCCGGCCCGGACTCCACGCCGCCCTGCGCGCCCGGCTCACCGGCCGTCCCGGCGACGACCTGTGGGACCGCCTCGTCGAGGCCACCGCCCCGGGCTCGCCGCCCGAGGCGCTGCGCCGCGCCGCGCTCCTGACGGGATGGGCGCTGCGCCGGGACGCCGCCGAGGGCGCCGGCGTGCCCGCCCTCGACCTGCGCCGCGAGCAGTGGATGCGGGCCCGCGTCGCCGAGGCCGCCGCGGACGGCCGCCGCGCCGCCGTCGTCGTCGGCGCCTTCCACGCGCCGGCCCTGGTCCCGGCCGGCCTGTGGCCGCAGGGCACCGCCCCCGAGGACGACCCGGAAGCCCCGGACGCCCCGCACGCACCCGGGGGCGGCGCGGCGTGGACGACCTCCCTGATCCCCTACGCGTACCCCCTGCTGGACGAACGCTCCGGCTATCCGGCGGGCATCCGCGACCCCGAGTGGCAGCACATGGTGCTGGAGGCGGCCGGCGACCCCGGAGCCCTCGACGAGGTGCTCACCCGGGCCGCCGTCCGCATCTGCGCCGAACTGCGCTCCCAGGGACACCCGTCGGGCCCCGCCGACGCGCGCGAGATCAGCCGGCTCGCCGGTGACCTCGCCCGGCTCCGCGGGCTGCCCGCGGCCGGCCGGGGAGAGCTCGTCGAGGCGGTGCAGACCGTGCTGGCCCAGGGGGAGCCGTACGGCCGCGGACGGGCCGTGGCGCGCGCCATGGAACGGGTGCTGGTCGGCACCCGCGGCGGCCGCCCGGCGCCCGGCGCGCCGCGCAGCGGCCTCGCCCCCGCCGTCGAGGCGGAACTGGCCGTGCTGGGCCTGCCCGCCCCCGGCCCGGACGCCGCGGCCCCGGCCGACGCCCGGGACCTGCGCCTGGACCCGCTCCGCTCCGATCTCGACCGCCGCCGCGAACTCCTGCTGCGCAGGCTCACCGTGTGCGGCGTGCCCTACGCGGAACCGAAGGACGTCAGGGGAGCGGCCGGTACCGAGGGCCTCACCACCCGATGGGAGGTCCGCTGGACACCCGCCACCGCGGCCATGCTCACCGCCGCCGGGGTCCGCGGCGTCACCGCCCTCCAGGCCGCAGAAGGCGTGCTGCGCGAACGCCGCCGCCAGGAGACGGACGAGGGCGGCCCGACCGCGGCGCAGACCCTCGCCGGACTGGCCCAGGCCGCGGAGTGCGGGCTGCCCGCGCTCGCCGGGGAACGCCTCGCCGAGACCGGCGAGGCGCTCCCCGCGACCGGCACCCTCCCCGAACTCCTCGCGGGACTCGCCCTGCTGGACCGCGTCCGGGCCGGGCACATCGCCGGGCTCGGCGCCGACGAGGCCCGCGCCGCCCGCGTCGCCGCCGTCGCCGAGCTGCTGACCGCGGCGGCGGTCCGCCAGGTGGACGGCCTCACCGGCTCCGAGGACCCCGCCGACGCGCACGCGCTGCTCGAACTCGCCCACCGCGCCGACCTCCTGGGCGGCGTCCGGCTCACCGACGCGCTCGCACGGCTCGCCGCGGACGGCTCCCCGCTCATGCGCGGCGCGGCGGGCGCCGTCCGGGTGCTCCTCGGGCACGAGGCGGCCGAGACCCTCGGCGCCCGTGCCGCCTCCTGGGTCGACGCGGCGGGCGACCCCGACTCCCGGGCCGCCCTCACCGCCCGGCTGACCGGGCTGCTGACGGCGGCCGGCCCGCTGCTCGAGGCGGCCGCCCCCGCACTGGAACCACTGCTCGACCGCGTCCGCGACCTGCCCGACCGGGCGTTCCTCTCCCGGCTCCCGGCCCTGCGCGGCGGCTTCGACACCCTCAGCCCGGCCGCCCGCGACCGCCTCCTGGCCGCCGTCGAGGAACGCCTGGACGCCGAGGGCATCGCCGACACCGCGGGCGTCGACCCCGTCGCCCTCGCCACCTGGACCCGTGCCGACCTCGCCGCCCGCGCGGCCCTGGACCGGCTCGCACTGCTCCCGCCCCACGCGACGCCGCCCTCGCACGGGCGGGCCGCCGAGGACGGCCCCACCAGTCCCACCAGCCCCACCGGCCCGGCGGTGACGGCGTTCCCGGCCGGGCCCGACGCCGCGGCGTCGCCGGGCACGCAGCGGTCCGCCACCACCCCCGGCGCACCGGGCGAGGCCCCCGCCGCGGCCCGCACCCTCGCGCCCGCCGACCGGTGGCGCCTCGTGCTGGGCCGCCGGGGCGACCGCCTGCCGCCCTCCGCCGCCGCCCTGGCCACCGCGCTGGACGAGCTGTACGGCAACGGCCGGGGCGAGGGCAGCCGCGGCGACCTCGGCGGCCACGGCGCGGCCGGCGACCGCGGTGGCCGCGAGGCGCCCTACCCCGGGGTGCGCGAGTGGTCCGAGGAGCTGGCGGCGCTGTTCGGGCCCGGCATCCGCGAGGAGGTGCTGGCGACCGCCGCCGCGTCAGGCCGCAAGGACGTGGTCGCCGAACTCGACCCCGACAGCGTGCGCCCCTCCGTCGACCTGCTGCGCACCGTCCTGCGCCACGCGGGCGGGCTGCCGGAGTCCCGGCTGGCCGCGCTTCGCCCGCTCGTACGGCGCCTGGTCGAGGCACTCACCCGCCAACTCGCCACCCGGCTGCGCCCGGCGCTGCACGGCACCGTCCTGCCGCGGCCGAGCCGGCGCCCCGGTGGCGGCCTCGACCTGGCCCGTACGCTGCGCGCCAACCTGGCCACCGCGCGCCGCGCTCCCGACGGCACCGTCCAGGTGATCCCGGAGCGGCCGGTGTTCCGCGCCCGGGCGCAGCGGGCCGCGGACTGGCGGCTGATCCTGGTGACCGACGTGTCGGGGTCCATGGAGGCCTCCACCATCTGGGCCGCGCTCACCGCCTCCGTCCTGGCCGGGGTGCCCACCCTGTCCACGCACTTCCTGGCGTTCTCCACCGAGGTCATCGACCTCACCGACCACGTGGCGGACCCGCTCTCCCTCCTCCTGGAGGTGAGCGTCGGCGGCGGCACCCACATCGCCGCCGGGCTGCGGCACGCCCGCGAACTGGTGACCGTGCCCTCCCGCACCCTCGTCGTGGTCGTCAGCGACTTCGAGGAGGGGTATCCGCTCGGCGGCCTCCTCGCCGAGGTCCGCTCCCTGGTCGGAGCCGGCTGCCACGTCCTGGGCTGCGCCAGCCTCGACGACGCCGGGCGCCCCCGCTACTCCACCGGCGTCGCCGGGCAGCTCGTCGCCGCGGGCATGCCGGTCGCCGCCCTCAGCCCCCTCGAACTCGCCCGCTGGGTAGGGGAGAAGATCACATGAACCAGCAACTCCCCCCGGTCGCACCCGCCGTGACCGCGGAACTCGTCGAGGCCCTCTCGCCGCGGCTGCGCAAGCGCCTCGATGCCGCAGTGGCCAAGCTCGCGGCCCGCCCGGCCGTCGTCGACGGCGACACCGTGCGGATCGCCGTCGACGACGACACCGACCTCGAACTCCTCGCCCCCGGCGGCACGGTGACCCGCGCCGAGGACGTCCGCTGCGGCTGCCTGCTCGCCCCGGACTGCCTGCACCGCGCCGCAGCCGCCTCGGCCGCACCCGTCGCCGAGGCCTCCGGGCCGGCAGCCGAGTCAGCCCTGCCGGAGCCCGAGGGGAAGGCGGCGTCCGCAGCCGAGCCCGAGACCGCCACCCCGGAGCAGCGGGCCGCCGCCGGCGCCCTGCGCGCCGCGGGCGCGGCCGCCCTCGACGCGGGCATCGACGGCTCCGGCGCCGTCGTCCAGGCCGAACTGCTGAGGGCGGCGCACTCCGCCCGGCTGGCCGGACTGCCCCGCGCCGCGGCCGCGGCGGTCTCCGTCGTCACCCGGCTGCGCGCCGCCCGCGCCGCCGATCCCGGGCACCGCCTCGCCGACCTGGTCGCCGCGCTCCGCGAACTCCTCGGCACCGCGCACCGCGTGCCCCACGCCACCGGCACCGAGCTGGCCGCCGTGCGCGGCACCGCCCGGCAGCCGTACACCCCCGACGGCTCGCTGCGGCTGTACGGGCTGTTCTCCGAGCCCGTCCTCACCGCGAGCGGCTACGCGGGCGCCGTCACCTGGACGACGGACGCCGACGGCCGCCTCTGCACCGTCTCCGACGTCGCCCCCGGCGGCCCCGGCCGCGCGACGGGCGCCGCCGACCGGGCTGTGCGCATCGGGGACACCGCCCTCACCCACCGCGAACTCTCCCGCGCGGGCCTGGCCGTGTCCGGCGCGACGGTCTCGCCCACCGGCCGCCTCGGCGCGGGCGCCGCCGTCCGCGCCGTACGGGCATCCGGCGCCGCCTGGACGGCCGAGCCCCTGGACCGCCTGTGGCGGGTGCCCGTCGCCGAGCAGGCCGTGCGCGCCCTCGGCGCCGACGACGGACTGCTCTTCCTCGACGTCACCCTCGCCGGAACCGTCCGCGAGGCCGGCGGCGACTGCCTGCTCGCCCGGTGCGACGACCTGACGATCCGGCTCGCCGCCGCGCACGACCACCCCGCGTTGCCCCACCGCGACAACCTGCGGCTGCTCGCGGACGCGCCGGGCACCCGGCTGCGTGTCATCGCCCGGCTCGACCCCGCCCCCCACCCCCGCGCGCTGCTGCTGGCCACCAGCCACCCGGCCGATCCCGAGGCCCGCGTCGACACCGGGCTCGACCGCCTGCAGCGCGCCGACCTCCCCGCCGCCGCACCGGCGGTCCCCCTGCCGGCGCCCGACGCGCCGGACGAGGCCCCCGTCCACCTTCTGCTCCGCCGCGTCCACCAGGCCGCCTCCGGTGGCCGCCGGGTCCTCGCCCTGCCCACGAGTTCGGCCCCCGACGCCCGGCGCCTGCGCCGCGCCGCCCTGCCGACCGCCGCGGACCTGGTCGACGACATCCACCGCGCCGCGGCCGACCGCGGCCGCGACGCCTTCGGCCGCCTCCTGCCCGCCGACACCGACCGCTTCGCCCTCGCCTGGCTCGCCGCCGCCGTCTACGCCGACGAACTCTCCCGCGCACTGTGCGCCGCGGCCTGGGGCGCCGACCCGTCAGCCGACCCGTCAGCCGACGCCCGGGTGCCGCCCGTCGGGGCGGTGGGCAGCCCGGCGTAACGGCTCAGCGGCGGAGGGAGCGGCGTGCCGGCGGGCAGCCCTCCGCCGACCAGTCGGGAGGAATGCACGGCTGCTCGCCACCAGGGCCGGATCCGGGGGCGAAGACGCACCCGCTCCATGTGCAGCGCACCCGGGCCCCGGCCCCGGCCGCCTCGAGCAGCCGCGCGGCGTTCTCGGCCACCCCCAGCGAGACATCCTCCAGAACCACGAGTGGTACGGACTCGAGGAGTTGCCTGCTCCGCCAGGCACTCAGCCCCGTCACGGACCGAAGCGCCCGTACGACGTCCAGCTTCCGGTCCGCGTCCCCGGCCCCGGTCAGCAGCACGCTGTACGCCGGTTCCTCCACCCTCTGCCCCCCTCAGATCTCAGCCCCGCCCCTCAGGACACGATGTCCTTCCCCCGGAAGCCGCGGAAGGCCAGCGCGACGAACACCACTGCGAAGGACAGCGACACCGAGGTGCCCTTGAGCATGCCCGACCACTCGAGCCTCGGCTGGAGCGCGTCGATCCAGGCGTACTGCCAGTGCGTCGGCAGGACGTCCCGCAGCGAGCCCAGCGCCGTGATGGCGTCCAGGATGTTGGAGAGGATCGCGACGCCCACGGCCCCGCCGACCGCCCCCAGCGGCGCGTCGGTGAGCGTGGAGAGCCAGAGGGCGAAGCCCGCGACGGCCAGTTGGCCCACGAAGACGTACAGGGCGGCGATCGCGAGCCGGCCCGTCGCGGTGCCCGGGGGCAGCGCGCCGGCCGTGGTGAGCTCGAGGTCGCCCCAGCCGTAGGCGAGCGTGCCGACGCCGAGCGCCACCGTGGGCAGCGCCAGCACGGCGGCGGCGCTGAAGACCAGGGACACCAGTGCCTTGGAGGCGAGCAGCCGGGCGCGGGGCACCGGGGCGGCCAGCAGGTAGCGCAGGGAGGACCAGTTGGCCTCCGAGGCGATCGTGTCGCCGAAGAACAGGGCGACCGGGATCGTCAGCAGGAAGCCGGAGGAGACGAAGAGCACCGCCAGCGAGAAGTTGACGCCGGAGGCGGTGGCCACGTCCATCATCGTCGGGCCGGAGTTCCGACCCCGCGGGGTGCCGCCGATGGCGAAGGCCGCCCACACGATCACGGGCAGGCCGAGCACGACGCCGAACGCGACGAGCGTGCGCCGCCGCAGCAACTGCCGTACCGCCTCGACCCGCAGCGGGAGCGTGCGGCCCGGACGGTATCCCTCGGCCAGTTCCAGGGTCTCGGTCACGCGGGACCTCCGATCAGGGTCAGGAACGCGTCCTCCAGGCGGCGGTGCGGGCCGACCCGCTCCACCGGCACGTCGAGCCGCAGGAGTTCGGACAGCAGCTCCGGCACGGTCATCCCGCCCGGCCGGACGAGCAGCCCGCCGTCCGCGGGCTCGGCCGCCTCGACGCCGGGCAGCGCCGACAGCTTCGCGGCGACCGCCTCCCGCTGCTCGCCGGCCATGCCCGGGGCGCCGACGAAGAGCGCCTGCCCGCTCCCGGCGATCTCGCCGACCGGACCGGCCGCGACGAGCCGCCCCTTGTCCATCACGACCAGGTGCGTGCAGCTCTGCTCGACCTCCGACAGCAGGTGGCTGGAGACGAGGACGGTACGGCCGGCGGCCGCGTAGCGCCGCACCACGTCGCGCATCTCGCGGATCTGCGGCGGGTCGAGCCCGTTGGTCGGCTCGTCGAGGATGAGCAGGTCGGGCAGGCCGAGCATGGCCTGCGCGATGGCGAGCCGCTGCCGCATGCCCTGCGAGTACGTGCGCACCGCGCGCTCCAGGGCCTCGCCGAGGCCCGCGATCTCCAGGGCCTCCTCGACGTGGGCGTCGGCAGCCGGCCGGCCCGTCGCCCGCCAGTACAGCTCCAGGTTGGCCCGCCCCGTCAGGTGCGGCAGGAAGCCCGCGCCCTCCACGAAGGCGCCCACCCGGGACAGCACGGGCGCACCCGGCCGGATCGCGTGGCCGAACACACGGATGGTGCCCGCGTCGGGCCGGATGAGGCCCATCATCATGCGCATCGTGGTCGTCTTGCCCGCGCCGTTGGGGCCGAGGAGCCCCAGCACCTGGCCCCGCTCGACCCGGAACGACAGCTCCCGCACGGCGTAGCGGTCCGCCGCGCCGCGGTACCGCTTGGACAGTCCGGTGATCTCCAGGGGCACGTCCGCGAGGGCCGGGTCCGGCGCCTGCCGCACCGCGCCCGCCCGGCGGCGGCCGGTCAGCAGCAGGGCCGCCGCCAGCGCGAGCGCGCCGACCGGAAGCAGCCACACCCAGGCGGGCAGTGCGCCCTGACCGGTGGTCAGCCCCGGGTCGGTCGGCACGGTCAGCGCGCCGCCCTCGGGCAGGGACACCCGGTACGTGGCGGCCTCGACGGGGGAGGCGTAGCCCAGGTCGGTGGTGGACAGGACCAGCCGCAGCCGGTGGCCGGCGGCGAACTCGTGGTCCACGACGGGCAGCCGCACCGACACCGTGCCGTCCCCCGCGACCCGCAGCGGCGCGACCAGTTGGTGCGGCAGCGTCTCGTTGCCGCCGGGGGCCACGTCGTAGAGCTTCGCGAAGAGCACCGCGCCCGCGGGCGCGTCCGTTTCGACGGTGACCCGCGTCGTCGCGGCGCCCGTCAGCCGCAGCGCCGAGGTCAGCGGCGCCGAGTCGAAGGCGGCGCGCTGACCGGGGAAGTCCAGGGACAGCGACAGCCCCTGGCCGAGGTCGGAGAGCTGCGAGAGGGCGCCCACACCGGGCACCGCCGAGATCGCGGGCGGGCTGCCGCCGGCCGGGTTGGCGACCGTCTGCGCGCGCCCGCCGAGCGGGACCGTCCGGGTCCGCGTGCCCTCGAGCCCCGGGTACGCGTCCGCGTCCGCGCCGCGGCGCACCGCCCTGCCGTCGGTGGTGTCGACGCCTCCGGTCCGGGTGACGCGGAACGCGGGCCCGGTGTCGGCTGCCTTGTCCCGCTTCAGCCAGCGGTCGAACCAGGCCGTGGTGCGCGCCTCGATCCGGGACGTCTCCTGGTCGCCGCCGTCGTGCCCGCCGGAGAACCAGTCGACGGCCACGGGCGCGCCGTTCGCGGCGACGGCGCGGGCGATGGCGTCGCCCTGGTCCAGCGGGAAGAGGGAGTCGTTCTGGCCCTGCACCACCAGGGTCGGCACCTTGACGCGCCCGGCCACCGAGGAAGGGCTGGAGCGCGTCAGCAGCCGCAGCGTCGCGGCGTCCGGGCGGCCGGCGACGGCCGACCGGTCGTACATCGCGCACAGTTCGGCGGTGAAGCCGCACGTGGCGCCGCGCGAGCCCGTGGAGAAGAAGATCCCCGCCCACAGCTTCTTGAACACGCCCTGCGGGAACAGCGATTCGCCCAGGTCCCACCAGGTGATCGCGGGCACGATGGCGTCCACCCGCCGGTCGTACCCGGCGGCCAGCAGCGAGATGGCCCCGCCGTACGAGGCCCCCGTGACGCCGACCCGTGGGTCGTCCCGGCCGTCGCGCAGCACCTCGGGCCGCCGGCCGAGCCAGTCGACGAGCCGCGAGACGTCGGCGACCTCCGCGTCGGGGGAGTTGAGCCCGATCCGCCCACCGGAGGCGCCGAAGCCCCGCGCGGACCAGGTCAGCACGGCGTAGCCGCTGCGGGCGAGGGACTCGGCCTGGGCCCTCATGTCGTCCTTGCTGCCGCCGAATCCGTGCGCGAGCAGCACCGCCGGGCGCGGCGCCGACCCGCCGGAGGTGAAGTAGGAGGTGTCGATCCGCACCTTCGTGGCGCTGCCCGGTGCCTCGGGCATGGAGAAGACCCGGTCCTGGCGGCGCACGGGTGCGGGGGAGTCGGCCGTCGCGAGGGTGACGGCGCCGCCACCGGCGAGCAGGGCGAGGGCGGCGGCGCCGGCCGCCAGCCGGCGCCGTGTGCGCCAGGTCCTGGGCAGGGCGAATCGCATGCGTGATCCTCGGACGGGGACGACGAGTGTGACGCTCCCACTATGCATTCCGGTGATCACCCGCGACGTCCGCCTCAGGCACCGGATCGGCGTACTCCACCGGGAGTACGGTGGCGATCGTGCCCTTCGAACGACTCGTCACCGCCCCGCTGCCCCGGCTGGGTCTCGGCCTCGCCGCCGTCGGCCGTCCCGCCTACATCGACCTCGGCCGCGTCGCCGACCTGCCCGCCGACCGCACCGTCGAGGCGATGCGGGACCGCGCCCACGCCGTCCTCGACACCGCCTACGCGCTCGGCATCCGCTACTTCGACGCGGCCCGCTCCTACGGCCTGGCCGAGGAGTTCCTCGCGAGCTGGCTGGACGCCCACCCCGAGGCCACCGACGTGCTGATCGGCAGCAAGTGGGGTTACACCTACACGGCCGGCTGGCGGGCCGACGCCGAGGTGCACGAGGTCAAGGACCACGGCACCGCCACCTACGACCGGCAGATCGCCGAGACCCGAGCCCTGCTCGGCGACCGCCTCGACCTCTACCAGATCCACTCCGTCACCCCGGACAGCCCGGCCCTCACCGACCGCGACCTCCACGCACGCCTCGCCCGGCTGGCGGCCGACGGGGTGGCCGTCGGACTGTCCACCAGCGGCCCGCTGCAGGCCGAGGCGATCCGCGCGGCGCTGAAGGTGACGGTGGACGGGCGGCGCCTGTTCACCGTCGTGCAGGCCACCTACAACCTGATGGAGCCCTCCGCGGGGCCCGCCCTGGCCGAGGCCCACGACGCCGGACTGATGGTGATCGTCAAGGAGGCCATGGCCAACGGCCGCCTGGCGACGGCCGATCCCGACTCCCCCCTCGCCGAGGTGGCCGCCCGGACCGGGGCGACGCCGGACGCGGTGGCCCTCGCCGCGGTCCTGCGCCGCCCCTGGGCCGGCGTCGTGCTCTCCGGCGCCGCCACCACCGGCCAGGTCACCGCCAACGCCCGGGCCGCCTCCGTCGGGCTCGACGCGGAGCAACTGGCCCGGCTGACCGCCCTGGCCGAACCGGCCCCGGCGTACTGGCGGCACCGCGCGGAGCTTCCCTGGAGCTAGCCGACGCCCGAGCCCGCGAGGCCCGCCGGGCGGCGGGAGCCCGCCAGGAAGCCCCCGATCCGCGCCCGCAGCCCGGCGGCGTCCAGGCCGTGCGCCGCCACGTGCTCCTGCCAGGTGCCGTACCGGCGCAGCTCCTCCCGGGCGGTGCCCAGCGCGAGGACGCGGTGCGGCAGGTCGAGCAGCGCCTCGGCGGCGAACGACGCCGACGTGCCCGCCAGGTACGGCTCGACCAGCACCACGTCCGCCGCCTCCGTGCCCGCCACGGCCGCCCGCAGCCCGGCCGCGTCGAAGGGGCGCACCGTGGAGGCGTACAGCACCGTGACGTCCAGGTCCGCGACGGCCTCCAGCGTGGCGTCCAGGAGCGGGCCCACGGCGACCACCACGCCCGCCCGGCCCTCGCGCAGCACCCGGAACCGGCCCGGCGAGACGGGCCGCGCGCTGCGGTTGGACTGCTCGCTGAGCCGCACGTAGACCCGGTTGTCGTCGGCGGCCGCCGCGTGCCGGACCAGGGCCTCGGCCTCGTCCGGGTGGCCGGGCACGTGCACGGTCCAGCCGTCCAGGGTGTCCAGCAGGGCGACGTCACCGGGGGCCTGGTGGGTGCGGCCCCCCGCGGCGATGTCGTACGAGGCGCCCGAGCTGACCAGCACCGCGCCCGCGGCCTGGTGCCCCAGGTCCAGCTTGACCTGCTCGAAGGGGCGTTCCACCAGGAAGCTGCAGAAGGTGTGGACGATCGGCCGCAGCCCGGTCAGCGCCAGCCCGCCCGCGACGCTGACCAGCAGCTGCTCGCGGATGCCCACGTCGATCACCCGGTCGGGGTGGCGCCGGGCGGCGTCCGTGAAGCGGTCCCCGGAGATGACCGCCAGCACGACGGCCAGCCGGGGGTCCTCGTCCAGCAGGCGGGAGGCGACGGCGGTGAAGCGGTCACGCATGGTGTCCATCGGAAGGTCTCCTCGGCTCGGGGCGGTGGTCACCGCTTGGGCTCGACTCGGGCGACGACGGCGTGCGGCCGTCCGGGGTGCGGTGCGGTGAACGCGTCGTACAGGGCCTCGTGGTCACGGCCGTCGACGCTCGTCACGGACCAGCCCTCGCCCGCGAAGAGCGAGGCGGGACCTCCCGGGCGCCGGTAGGTGGCGGAGGTGTTGTCGACGGCGACGACGTGCAGGCCCTCCAGCCCCATGGCGCCGGCGAAGGCGACGGCCTCGTGGTTGCTGCCCTCGTCCAGTTCGGCGTCGCCGACCAGCACCCACACCGCGGCGCCGGTCAGGCCCTGCGCCCGCAGCCCCAGGGCGCTGCCCACGGCGATCGGCAGTCCGTGGCCGAGCGAGCCGGAGCCGATCTCGGCGCCCGGCACGAGCACCCGGTCCGGGTGGTGGCCGAGCGGCGAGCCGAAGGAGCCGAAGCCCGGCAGCCACTCCTCCGGGACGAAGCCCTTGGCGGCGAGCACCGCGTAGTACGCCATCGGGCCGTGGCCCTTGGAGAGCAGGAAGCGGTCCCGGCCGGGGTCCTCCACCGTCCCCGGGGTCACCCGCAGCACGCGGTGGTAGAGCACCCACAGCACGTCGAGGGTGGAGGTGGCGGCGGGCCCGTGCTTCTCGTCGCCGGTCATGAGCGACATCAGCCGCCGGAGGTCGTCGTATCCGTACGCGGTGTCCGCACTGGTCGGAGTCATGAGTCGAGGGTGCAACTTCAAGTCGGCTTGAGGTCAAGCGCTACGCTCGGCCCGTGAGCGACCCAGCACCGCGCCGCGACCGCCTGGCCATCGGCGAGCTCGCCGCGCGCAGCGGTCTCGCCACCTCGGCCCTGCGCTACTACGAGGAGCTCGGGCTCATCCGCTCCGAGCGCACCGCCGGCGGGCAGCGCCGCTACCCCCGCGTGACGCTGCGCCGCGTCGCCTTCATCCGGGCCGCCCAGCGGGTCGGCCTGTCGCTGGAGGAGGCCGCCGCCGCCCTCGCCCGGCTCCCCGAGGGCCGCGCCCCCAGCGCCGCCGAGTGGAACGCCGTCGCCCGCACCTGGACCCCCGCATCGACGAGCAGATCGCGGAGCTGGAACGGCTCAAGGGCAACTTCACCGGCTGCATCGGCTGCGGCTGCCTCTCCCTGCGCAAGTGCGCCCTGTACAACCCGGACGACACCGCCGCCACCAGGGGGCCCGGCGCGCGGTACCTGCTGGGCGACGAGTCGGCTACACCCCGTCGACCTTGAACGGGTCGTGCTCGGACAGCAGCTTGTCCAGCCGCGCCTGGTCCACCCGGCTCGTCACCTGGCCGGCCTCCTGCCGGTCGCGGACGACCTTGGCGAGCGTGAACGCCGAGGTCACGACGTAGAGCAGCCCCACCGCCAGGAAGGCCCGCACCCACGGGCCGACCGGCAGGTAGGCGATGCCCACGACCATCGCCCCGAGGGCGACGGCGAAAGAGATCGCGGCCTGCGCCGAGTAGGCCGCCGTGTTCTGCTGCTGGATCGGATTCGCCATGCCTGAAGCATCGGCCGCCGCCGCCCGCGCCACATGAGTACGGCTACTCATCCGGGTCCCGGTACCCCGCACCGGCGGCGCCGCGCGTGGTGCGGGAATGGTGCGAGCGAGCACCCGACGACGTGCGGTATTGTTCTCGTGCGCGGTCGGCCGGGTGGGAAACTCGGTACGAGCCGGCACCGGGACGTGGCGCAGCTTGGTAGCGCACTTGACTGGGGGTCAAGGGGTCGCAGGTTCAAATCCTGTCGTCCCGACGGTGCTGACCAGCGGGTTTGTCATTCATGACAAACCCGCTGGTTGCGTTTGCGGCACATGGGGCGCGGAGGGCGCGAAGCGGCGCCGGCCGGCCGCCCCCGTGCGGAGCCGCGCCGCCCCGCGGCCGCCGAGGGCTCCGCACGTGCGCCGGGAAGCCTCCGTGCGCCGTGCCGCCGGGCCGGAAAACACTTGGACTCTGCACGCGTCGTCGCGGGACACTGCCACGTCCGGACCGCCCACTCATCGCACGCCGGCAGCGGCGCGAGCCGCGAGGGTCGCCGGCCCGAACGCAGCGCCGCACCGCCACGGCGGCAGCGGCACCTCCCGTAGAAGCACGCGGCAGTCGCCGCACGACACCGCAGGGTGAAGATGGGATCGCCTGAGACAGACAGGTTCCGGCCGGCCAGGGGCCCGGTGTTCCTGGCGCTGCGTCACTACGGAAGGGAGCTGGCCCGGCATCGGTGGCTGACGCTTCCGGCGATGCTGGCGCCGGCCCTCGGCAACATCGGCATCAACTACGTGGCTCCACTGGTCGTCGCGAAGCTCGTCGGCGGCTTCGTCGACGGCACCGCCCCCGGCCTCGGGGCGACCCTGCCCTACGTCCTGGTCTTCGCCGGGGTGCTGCTGCTCGCGGAGACGCTGTGGCGGATCGGCCTGCACTGCCTCAACCGCCTCGACGCCCTCGGCATCGAGCACCTCTACGTGGTCGGCATGGACGAGCTGTTCGCCAAGGACGCGTCGTTCTTCCACGACAACTTCGCCGGGTCGCTCACCAAGCGGGTGCTGAGTTTCGCCTCGCGCTTCGAGGAGTTCGTCGACACGCTGACCTTCAACGTCCTGGGCAGCTTCGTACCGCTGCTGTTCGGGTCGGTGGTGCTGTGGGCCTACGAACCGCTGCTGGTGGTCGGCCTCTTGGCGATGATCGCGGTGACCGCGCTGTGCGTGGCGCCCCTCATCCGCCGGCGCCAGGCACTCGTCCGCCGGCGCGAGGAGGCGATCGCCCGGGTGTCCGGGCACGTCGCCGACAGCCTGATGAACATGGACACCGTCAGGGCGTTCGCCGCCGAGGAGCGCGAGGCCGCCGAGCACCGCTCCCGCGTCGCCGAGTCGCGCAGGCTCACGCTCAAGTCGTGGGACTACGGAAACCTGCGCATCGACACCCTGGTCGCACCGCTGTCCGTGCTCACCAACGCGCTCGGCCTGCTGCTCGCGGTCACGCTCGGCGCGGGCACGCACGGCGTGGAGGCGGTCGTGGTGGCCTTCACCTACTACTCCAACGCGACGCGGATCATGTTCGAGTTCAACCAGATCTACCGCCGTCTGGAGAGCTCGATGACGGAGGCCGCTCAGTTCACCGAACTGCTGCTGAAGCCGCCCACCGTGCTCGACCCGCCCGCGCCGGAGCCGCTGCGGTCCACGGGCGCCGGTGTCCGCTTCGAGCACGTGACCTTCGCCCACGGGGGCGCGCAGCCGCTCTTCGAGGGGCTCGACCTGTCCGTGTCCAGCGGTGCCAGGGTCGGGCTGGTCGGCCGCTCCGGGGGCGGCAAGACCACCCTCACCCGGCTGCTGCTGCGGATGAACGACATCGACGGCGGCCGGATCCTCATCGGCGGTCAGGACATCAGCCGGCTGCGCCAGGCCGACCTGCGCGGCCTGATCTCCTATGTGCCGCAGGACCCGGCGATGTTCCACCGCTCACTGCGGGACAACATCGCCTTCGCCCGGCCCGACGCCACCGAGGGCGAGATCCGCCGCGCGGCCAAGGCGGCCCACGTCACGGAGTTCGCGGACGCGCTGCCCGCCGGCTTCGACACCATGGTCGGCGAACGCGGGCTCAAGCTCTCCGGCGGACAGCGGCAGCGGGTCGCGCTCGCCAGGGCGATCCTGCGCGACGCACCGATCCTGCTGCTCGACGAGGCGACGAGCGCGCTGGACTCGGAGAGCGAGATCCTCGTCCAGGAGGCCCTGTGGCGGCTGATGGAAGGGCGGACGGCGCTCGTGGTGGCGCACAGGCTCAGTACGGTCGCCGGCATGGACCGGCTGGTCGTCCTGGACCGCGGACGCATCATCGAGCAGGGCACCCACCAGGAACTGCTCGCGGAGGACGGCGCCTACGCCAAGCTGTGGCAGCACCAGTCGGGCGGCTTCCTGGACGACACCGCCGAACGGGCCGACCAGCACTGAACCCGGCCGCCTACGGCCGCCGGGGCGCCCTGCCGGTCAGGCCGCCCCGGTGGGCCGGGTCACGGCGATGGACACGTCGGTGCCCGGCACCTCGCCGCCGTCGTCGGTGAGGAAGCCGACGTGGACGTCCCGGCCGGTCGAGCGCGTCCGGCGGCGCGCGGAGGGGCCGGAGGGACGCGGCCGGTGGCGGTCGCCCCACTGCTGGAGCGAGGCCATGACGAGGTCGAGCTCCCGCCCGGCGTCGGTCAGGTGGTAGCTCTGCCGCTGCCGGCTGCCCGGCTCCTGGTACGTGCGCGTGCACAGCACCCCGGCGTCGACGAGCAGCTTGAGGCGGGTGCTGAGGAGGTTGGGGGCGATCCCGAGCGAGGTCTGGATCTCCGCGAAGCGGTGCCGCCCGGCGAAGATCTCGCGCAGCACCAGCAGGGACCACCGTTCACCGAGGATCTGCAGGCTCCGCTCGATGGAGCAGGCCGGCTGGTCCTCCTCCGGGCCCGACACATGCCGTCCGGTCGCCACTGCCGCTCACCTCCTGGACGATGCGATTCCCGCCCGCCGCGTCGTCGCGACCGCGCCGGGGGGAAGGTCAGTGTACACCTAGGTTTCCTCTTGCTACTCAGGCCCGCGCCGAAGAGGCCGCGGGACCCGGAGGGGGGCGTCACGCGCGGGGAACGCGTCACGGCCGTTGTCGGAGGCGATGGCTACCGTGGTCGCATGCCCGATTCCGAAGACGTCCGCCGCATCGCCCTCTCGCTGCCCGAGTCGGTGGAGAAGGAGGCCTGGAGCATGCCCACGTTCCGGGTCGCCGGGAAGATGTACCTCACGCTGCCCGACGACGAGACGTCCTTCGCGGTGCGCTGCCCCATGCACGAGCGGGCCGAGCTGATCGCGGCCGAGCCGGGGAAGTTCTGGGTGCCGCCGCACGAGGCCGGGTCGAACTGGGTGCGGGTCCGGCTCGCCGCCCTGGACGACATGGACGAGCTCCGGGACATCGTCGCCGACTCCTGGCGGCAGGCCGCGCCGCCGCGGCTCACCGAGGCGGCCGGCCCGGCCGCGGGAGCCGGCGCGTGACCACCCCGCCCGCGCCCCTCAAGGCCGACTTCACCTTCACCGGCCGGATCGAGCGGACCGCCGCGTCCGCCGCCCAGGCCGAGGCGCACGGCGCGGACGGCGTGCTGGTCAACGAGATGCGGCACGACGCCTTCCTCCAGTTGGCCCTCGCCGCGGGCGCCACCCGCCGGGCCGACCTGGTCAGCGGTGTGGCGATCGCCTTCGCGCGCAACCCGATGACGGTGGCCACGGCCGCGTACGACGTCCAGCGGCTGTCCGGCGGGCGGCTGACCGTCGGCCTCGGCTCGCAGGTCAAGCCGCACATCACCCACCGTTACGGCATGCCGTGGTCGCGGCCCGCCGCCCGCATGAAGGAGTTCGCGGGAGCCCTGCGAGCCATCTGGCACAGCTGGCAGACCGGCGAACGGCTGCGCTTCCGCGGCGAGTTCTACACCCACACCCTGATGACGCCGATGTTCGACCCGGGCCCCCTGCCGTCCGGGCCGCCCCGTATCTGGCTCGCCGGCGTCGGCCCGATGATGACCGCCGTCGCGGGCGAGGTCGCCGACGGGCTGATCTGCCACGCCCTCACCTCCGCGGACTACCTCCGGCAGGTCACCCTCCCCACCGTGCACAAGGCCAGGGAGGCCTCCGAGCACGCCGGCTTGCCCTTCGAGGTGGCGGGCAACGCCCTGGTCGCCACCGGCCGTACCGAGGAGGAGTACACGGCGGCCCTGACCGCCACCCGCGAGCGGATCGCGTTCTACGCCTCCACGCCCGCCTACCGCGCCGTGCTCGACCTCCACGGCTGGGGCGAGCTCCACGACGAGTTGCACCGGCTGTCCGTGCGCGGCCGGTGGGCCGAGATGGGCCGGCTGGTGGACGACGACGTCCTGGACGCCTTCGCCGTCCACGGTGAACCGCGGGCGGCCGGCCGCGCCGTGCGCGACCGCTTCGCGGGCCTGTGCACCCGCGTCACCGTCTCCCTCTCCCACGACGCCGACGACTCGCTCGCCCTCGACGTCCTCGCCGGGATACGGGACTGACGGCCGCGGCGGCTGACCAGGCCCCGCACGATGATCGGCGGACCCTACATCGATCCGGAGGCCTGCGCGCGACTTACGGAACCTTCACATCCGCGAACGCCCTTGTACGGCAATGTGTCCCCATGAGATCGCGCCCGTACGTACTGATGTCCGTGGCCTCCTCGCTGGACGGATGCCTGGACGACACGAGCACGACCCGGCTGCTGCTCTCCAACGAGGAGGACTTCGACCGGATCGACGACGTCCGCTCCGGGGTGGACGCCATCCTCGTGGGGGCCAACACCATACGGTCCGACGACCCGCGGCTGCTGGTGTGCTCCGCCGAGCGGCGCGAACGGCGGCTCCGCGCGGGGCTGTCGCCGACGCCGATCAAGGTCACGGTCACCGAGAGCGGGAAACTGGACCCCGGCGCCCGGTTCTTCACCACCGGGGAGTGCGAGAAGGTCGTCTACACGACGTCCGGCGCGAGCGACTGCCTCCGCGAACGCATCGGCGACGTCTGCTCCGTCGTCGACGCCGGCGACCCGCTGGACGTGCGGATCCTGCTCGCCGACCTCGCCGAGCGCGGTGTCGGACGGCTCATGGTCGAGGGCGGCGGAATCGTCCACACCATGTTCCTCAGCGCCGGGCTCGTCGACGAACTCCAGCTCGTGTACGCGCCGTTCTTCGTCGGCCAGGCCGACGCCCCGCGCATGGTGCACCCCGCGGTCTTCCCGCAGGGCCCCCAGCAGCGGATGACGCTCGCGGAGACCCGGCAGATCGGCGACGTGGTGCTGCTGCGCTACCTGCCGCGCCAGGACGCCTGACCGCCCGGGACGGTCGGGACGGGCTGGGCGGGCGCGCGCCGCGTCGCTCAACGCGGTCCTCGAGCAGGGTCCGGGCAGCGGGTGGCGGCGGCTCAGCCGCCGACCGGGCCGCGAGCGGGACCGGCCTGCCCCTGGCGCCGTGTCGAGCCGCGACAGCCGGGCCGGAACGTGCGGCCGCCCGCCGGACGGTGGCACGTTGAGCCGGGCGGCGCTTGGGGCCCGGCGACAAGGCGGTCAATCGGCGGCGGCGCTCTGCGCCGATCGGGCCGGAGCCTCGGACATCCCGGATGAGAGCCGGGGCTGCCTCGTGGGCGGTGGCCTTCGGCGTGCCCGGGTCTCGTCCCCGAGGGTGACGTCGGCGGCGGCCCCGGACCGGTTGTGCGGGGACGCCTGACGGTCGGCAGCCACGTGTTCCGGCCGGGCCATGAGCGGGGCCGGCGGCCGGCCGGTGACCCGCGTCGGCCGAGGTCTCACTCCAGGGCCCGGAGGGGCGGTCGCACGGTGGTCTTCGGCGTGCCCCGGGCGGTTCGTGGTGTCCTGGGCCGGACGGCAGCCCCGGCGGGGAGGACGCCGCCGGGGCCATGGATGTGCCGGGTCAGGAGGTGCGGCCGCCCACGGCGGAGGAGACCAGCACGCGCCTCTCCTCCGCCGCCCCGCCCGCCCCCGCGAGGCCCGCGGCGGAACCGGAGCGCGGGGCGGGGCGGTGGCGCCACAGCCAGAGCACGTCGCGGCCGAACGACCACACCAGCGAGGCCAGCGCGAGCACCGTCAGGGCGGCCGAGACCCCCGCGGGCAGGAGCCCCGAGCAGGCGGCGAGCAGGACGACGCCCTGCAGTGCCGCCACGGTCTTGCGGGCGAAGCTCGGCGGGAGCGGCGCGTTGAGCCACGGCAGCACCCACGCCGCCGCCACGAACGCGTACCGCATGGCGCCGATCACCAGCACCCACGGGCCCAGCGTCAGGGCGAGCCGCGCGCTGAGCACCAGGATCAGGAAGGCGTCGACCTCCATGTCGAAACGCGCGCCCAGGGCGGACGACGTGCCCGTGCGCCGTGCGACCTTGCCGTCGACCGCGTCGAGGGCCAGCGCCACCGCGGTGAGCCCGGTGAGCAGCGGCGTGCCGTGCGCGACGCCTCCCGCCACCATGGCCGTCACGCCGCCGACGAGCACCGCGCGGGCCAGGGTGACGTGGTCGGCCGGGCCCAGCGAGCGGCGTCCCGCCCGCCGCAGGCCCGCCGCCAGCAGCGCCCAGGTGCCCGCCGCGTAGACGGTCCCGGCCAGCCAGCCCACGGTGTCCAGGCCCACGGTGGCCCACAGCGCGGCGAACAGCGCCAACTGGGCGGCTGCCGCCCCGGCCTGCTCACGGCCCGCGGTGCCCCCACGGAACTCGGATCCAACGGTCATCACGGTCATGAGACGTCCCCGCTTGTCGCCTGTGCGGCACAGCCGCGTACGGTCGGGCCCGGCACCACCTGGATGGACGGTGCCTGTTGCCCGCCATGGAGTACGGAGGAAAACGGTGGAGCGTTCGGCGCGCGCGTTCTGGCTTCGCGAACCGGGCGAGGGCGAGGTCAGACAGACGCCCCTCGCGGAGCCCGGCCCGGGGGAGGTGCTGGTGCGCTCCCTGTACTCCGGGGTGAGCCGCGGCACCGAGACCCTGGTCTTCCGGGGCGGGGTGCCGGTGAGCCAGCACCAGGCGATGCGGGCGCCGTTCCAGGACGGCGAGTTCCCGGGGCCGGTGAAGTACGGCTACCTCAACGTGGGCCTCGTCGAGCAGGGGCCGCCCGAGCTGCTCGGCCGCACCGTCTTCTGCCTCTACCCGCACCAGACCCGGTACGTCGTCCCGGCCACCGCGGTGACGCCCGTGCCCGACGACGTCCCCGCGGGCCGCGCGGTGCTGGCGGGCACCGTCGAGACCGCGGTCAACGCGGTCTGGGACGCGGGCCCGCAGATCGGCGACCGGATCGCCGTGGTCGGCGCCGGCATGGTCGGCTGCAGTGTGGCCGCCGTCCTCGCGGGCGTCCCGGGGGCACGGGTGCAGCTCGTCGACGTCGACCCCTCCCGCGCCGCCGTCGCCGAGGCGCTCGGCGTCGGCTTCGCCCACCCCGACGCGGCCGAGGGCGGCTGCGACCTGGTCGTCCACGCCAGCGCCACCGAGGCGGGGCTCGCCCGCTCCCTGGAACTGCTGGAGCCGGAGGGCACCGTCGTCGAGCTGAGCTGGTACGGCGACCGCCGGGTCAGCCTGCCATTGGGCGAGGCCTTCCACTCCCGCCGCCTGGTCGTGCGAAGCAGCCAGGTCGGCACGGTCTCACCCTCGCGCCGCACCCGGCGCACCTATGCGGACCGGATGGCACTGGCCCTGCGCCTGCTCGCCGACCCGGTCTACGACGCCCTCGTCACCGGCGAGAGCGACTTCGAGGAACTGCCCCTGCTGATGAAGGAGATCGCAGGCGGTGAACGTTCCGTGCTCTGTCACCGTATTGCCTACCGTCCCGGTTAGGCCTTTGGGGAAGGTTGTCCTCGCGTGTTCAGTATCACCGTCCGCGACCACGTCATGGTCGCCCACAGCTTCCGCGGCGAGGTCTTCGGACCCGCGCAGCGGTTGCACGGCGCGACGTTCCTGGTGGATGCCACGTTCCGCCGCCCGGAGCTCGACGCCGACAACATCGTCGTCGACATCGGCCTGGCCACCCAGGAGCTGGGCGCGGTCCTCGCCGCGCTCAACTACCGCAACCTCGACGACGATCCGGACTTCTCCGGGATCAACACCTCCACCGAGTTCCTGGCGAAGACCATCGCCGACCGGCTCGCCGACCGCGTGGCCGCGGGCAAGCTCGGCGAGGGTGCGCACGGCCTGACCGGCATCTCGGTCACCCTGCACGAGTCGCACGTCGCCTGGGCGAGCTACGAGCGTTCTCTGTGACGACGCCCGCGCGCCCGACCGCCCCCGCTCCGGCGGGGGCGGCCCCCGCGTACGTCGTCCTCCCGGGCGACGTCGACGACGCCACCGCGCCCAGCGGCGGCAACGTCTACGACCGGCGGCTGAGCCAGACCCTGGCGGCCGCGGGCCGGCCGCTGCGGGAACTCCCCGTGCGGGGTGCGTGGCCGCGCCCGGACGGCGCCGCCCGGCAGAATCTGGCCAGGGCGCTCGCGGCGGTGCCGGACGGCGCCGTCGTCCTGCTCGACGGACTCGTGGCCTGCGGAGTCCCCGAGATCGTCGTTCCGCACACGCGCCGGCTGCGCACCGCGGTCCTGGTGCACCTGCCGCTGGCGGACGAGACCGGCCTGGACCCCGCGGCCGCCCGCGAACTCGACGCCCTGGAGCGCGAGACCCTGCGGGCCGCCGCCGCGGTCGTCGCCACCAGCCCCTGGGCGGCCCGGCGCATCGCCGAGCGGCACGCGTTGCCCGAGGGCCGGGTCCACGTCGTCGTCCCCGGCACCGACCCCGCGCCGCTCGCACCCGGCGGGCAGGACGGCACACGGCTGCTGTGCGTGGCCTCGCTGACCCCGCGCAAGGGCCACGACCTGCTCGCCGGGGCGCTGGCCGCCGTCGCCGACCTGCCCTGGACCTGCCGCTGTGTGGGCCCGCTCGGCCGCGACCCCGAACACCTCGCACGCGTACGCGAACTGATCGGCCGACACGGCCTCGGCGACCGCGTGGACCTCACCGGACCGCTCACCGGCGAACCACTCGCGGCGGAGTACGCCGCCGCCGACCTGCTCGTCCTGCCGTCCCGCGCCGAGACCTTCGGTATGGTCGTCACCGAGGCCCTGATGCGCGGCACCCCCGTACTGGCCACCGCCGCCGGGGGAGTGCCCGACGCCCTCGGCCTGGCACCGGACGGCACACAGCCCGGCCTGCTCGTCCCCCCGGACGACCCGGACGAACTCGCCGCGGCGCTCCGCCGCTGGCTCGACGACGCCGACTTGCGCGACCGGCTGCGGGCGGCGGCCCGCCTGCGGCGCGAGACGCTGCACGGCTGGGAGCACGCCGCGCGGGACATGGACGCGGTGCTCGAACTGCTGCGGGAGGGAACCCGATGACCACGTCCGACACCGCCCCCTTCACACCTCACTGGCTCGCGCTGCGCGAGGACGCCGACGCCGCGGCCCGAGCCGCGGACCTGCTCGACCCGCTCCGCGAGCACCTCGCGGGCGCTTCGCGCGGCAGCGGCCCGCTGGTCGTCCGCGACCTCGGCTGCGGCACCGGCTCCATGGGCCGCTGGCTCAGCGGAAGCCTCCCCGGGCCGCAGCACTGGATCCTCCACGACCACGACCCCGCCCTCCTCGCCCTCGCTGCGGCGAGCCTGACCGGCCTCACCGCGGGCGGCGACCCCGTCACCGCCGAGACCCGCGAGGGCGACCTCACCCGGCTCACCGCCGCCGACCTCGCCGGGACCTCGCTCGTCACCGCCTCCGCACTGCTGGACCTGCTCACCGCCGACGAGACCGACGCCCTCGCCGCCACCTGCACCGCCGCCGGGGTCCCCGTGCTCTTCGGCCTCTCCGTGGTCGGCGAGGTCGAACTCGGGCCCGCCGACCCGCTCGACGCGGACATCACCGCGGCCTTCAACGCGCACCAGCGCCGGACGGCCGGCGGCCGCGCACTGCTCGGCCCGGACGCCCTCGACGTCGCCGCCCGGGCGTTCACCCGGCACGGTGCCACCGTCACGACCCGGCCCAGCCCCTGGCGGCTCGGCGCGGACAGCTCCGCGCTCACCGCCGAGTGGCTGCGCGGCTGGGTCGGTGCCGCCGTCGAACAGGACCCCGGCCTGGCCGCCCCCGCGCAGGCCTATCTGCGCCGCCGGCTCGAGGACTGCGCCGCCGGGCGGCTCACCGCCGTCGTCGGCCACGGCGACCTGCTCGCCCTGCCCGGAGGTGGGGCCCGGTGAGGCAACGACTGTGGGCCTGGCTGCGGCTGCTGGTCGGCGCGGCCATCCTGGCCGCCCTCGTGTGGCGGCTCGGCACCGGCGCGTTCGTCGACGGCCTGCGGGTCGTGGACGGCCCCGCCGTCCTCGCCGCCCTCGCGATCGGCCTGTTCACCACCGTGACGAGCGCCTGGCGCTGGTGCCTGGTCGCCCGCCGGCTCGGCCTGCGGCTCCCGCTGTCCCGGGCCGTGTCCGACTACTACCGGGCGCTGCTGCTCAACGCGGTGCTCCCGGCCGGGGTCCTCGGCGACGTCGACCGGGCCGTCCGCCACGGCAGGCACTCCGGCGACGTCGGCCGCGGTGTGCGCGCCGTCGTCCTGGAACGGGTCGGCGGCCAGGTCGTCGTCCTCGTGCTCGGCGCGGCCGTCCTGCTGACCCGGCCCTCCCTGGTCACGGCCATCGCCGGCGACCTGGTGCCGGGCCGGGCCGCCGCGGAGGTCACGGCCGGCGTGCTCCTGGCCGTCGTGGCGCTGGGCGGATGGCTGCTGTGGCGGCGCGGCGCCAAGGGGCGGAAGGCCCTGGCCACCGGGCTGGCCGACCTCCGCGGCGGACTGCTCGCCCGGGGCACCTGGCCGGGCGTGGTCGCGCTGTCCGCGGCGGGACTCGCCGGCCACATCGCCCTGTTCGTGGTCGCGGCCCGCGCCGCGGGTTCGCCGGCGCCGGTCGCCACGCTCGTGCCGCCGCTCGTCCTGGCCCTGCTCGTGATGGGACTGCCCGTCAACATCGGCGGCTGGGGCCCGCGTGAGGCCGCCGCGACGCTCGCCTTCGGCGCCGCCGGGCTGGGCGCCGCCCAGGGCCTCGCGACCGCCGTCGTGTACGGGGTGCTCACCCTCGTCTCGAGCCTCCCGGGGATCGCCGTGCTCGCCCTCCCCGGCCTGCGCGCGCTCGCCGCCCGCTTTCAGCCCGCGGAGGACGGCGCCGTCCCGTCCCCCAGGTCGCGGACGAACCGGAGCCCCGGACGGCCGCTCAGCTCGACCGTGCCGGCCGGCACGAACCCCGTACGGGACAGCACGGTGCGCGAGCCCGCGTTGTCCAGCGTGGTGACCGCCCGCAGCGTCGCCAGCCCGTACTCACCGGCCGCCCGGGCGCACACTTCGTGAACCGCGGCCGTGGCGAGCCCTCGCCCGGCCGCGCTCTCGGCGATCCGGTACCCCAGCTCCGCCGACCCGCCGGTCACGTCCACCAGGTTGACCCGGCCCAGCACCTCGTCGTTCGCGCCGACCAGCACATGGAAGTGGCAGAACCCGGTGTCCTGCTCGGCGAGCAGCGCCTGGTGCCGAGCATCGAAGTGGGCGAAGTAGTCGTCGCCCCGGTCCGGTATCGACGCGGCGAAGTACGACCGGTTCGCCCGCTCGAACTTCAGGAGCGCGGCGGCGTGGTCGGTACGGAGGCGTTCCAGGCGGGGCATGCCCCGATGGTAGTGGCGCCTGCCTGCCTGCCTGCCCGCCCGGCTCGGCTGAGGCGTCGGGCCGGAGGAGCCGTTCGTCAGCCGGAACGTGACCGGTGCCCCGGACGGCAGCCGCGGGACATCGCCCCGGACCCCGCCTGGCGGAAGGCCGGAGGCCGACACGCGGTGCTCCGCGACCGGCCCCCGCCTCCCGCGGGTCAGGAGGCCGGCGAGGCGGCCGCGCCGGAGCGGGCGTGACGGCCGGGGCGGGACGTCTCGACGCCCAGGGCGTCCTTGTCGGAGACGAAGAGCGCGGCGACCGCGGAGATCAGGGCCAGGCCCGTGCAGAGCACGAAGCCGGCGTGGTACGCGCCCAGGTTGGCCGTGGTGGTGCCGCCCGCCGTCACGGTCGTCGTACCGACCGCGGTGAGGAGCGTGGCGATGAGCGCGGTACCGAAGGCACCGCCGAGTTGCCGCTGCATGTTGAACACGGTCGCGGCCCGCCCCGTCGAAGGCGCGGGGATCGTGGCGAAGGCCGCGTTCTGCGCCGACATCATCACGTGCCCGATGCAGTAGCCGAGGACGAAGAGCACCCCGCGCAGCACCCACGGCGAGGTGGCCGTCGTGAACCCGGTCATCACCGCCACGCAGACGCCCATGCCGGCCGAACCGCCCACCATGAGCCACCGCGGCCCGATCCGCCGGTACAGGCGCGGGGCGATCTGCGCTGCGGCCATCACGCCCACGGCCTCCGGCCAGGTGGCCAGGCCGCTCTCGAAGGCGTTGAAGCCCAGCGCCTCCTGCAGGAACATCGGGTAGAGCCACACCGTGCCGAGGAAGACCGCGCTGAGCGGGAACATCACGACGGTGTTGGCGCGGAACAGCCGGTCCCGGAAGAGCTCCAGGTCCAGCATCGGCATCGAGATCCGCCGCTCCACCAGCACCATCGCGCCGAGCGCCGCGATCCCCACGAGCAGCGGCACGAGGATGCCCGCGGTGCCCCAGCCGTCCTTGGCGCCGTTGGTCAGCGCGTACAGCGCCAGGGACAGCCCGCCGCCGGCCAGGAGGAAGCCGACGAGGTCGAAGCGCCCGGGGCGCTCCAGGCGGAAGTCCGGGAGGAACAGCAGGCCGAAGACGACGGCGGCGGCACCGACCGGCAGGTTGACCAGGAAGACCCAGTGCCAGGACACGGCGTCGCACAGCCAGCCGCCCAGCACCGGGCCCACGGCCGGCGCGATGGCGGTCGGCACCATCAGCGCACGCTGCGCCTTGATCCGTTCCGCCGGCGGGTACGCCCGGAAGAGCATCGTCTGGCCGACCGGGACGAGCAGACCGCCGCCCGCGCCCTGCAGGATCCGGTAGAGGGTGAGCTGTTCGAGACTGGTGGACATCGCGCACAGCGCCGACGCCAGGGTGAAGGCGACCAGCGCGGCGAGGAACACCCGGCGGGTGCCGAACCGGTCGGCGAGCCAGCCGGCGACGGGGATGAAGACCGCCAGGCTGACGAGGTATCCGATGTTGACGCCCCCCAGCCCGGAGGCCGGCACGCCGAAGTCCTCGCCGATGGCCGGTACGGCGACGTTGACGATGGTGGTGTCCATGATCGCCATGAACAGCGCGGCGACGAACACCACGGCGACCGCGGTGGTCGGCGGAATCCTGCGTGCCAAAAGGAAGCTCCTCGCTCGGGGCGCCTCCTGCGCGGCGGACCGCGGTCCGGACGACACCGGTCACGGGTTCCAGATAAGCCCGGACTCCGGCGTGGCGCACGCCGGAGTCACCCGGGTGCGTGTACCCGCCGGTCACCGGCCATGTCACCGGCCATGTCACCGGCCTCGTCAGCGGCCGGTCCAGCGGGGCGGGCGCCTGTCCAGGAACGCGGCGACACCCTCGTGCCGGTCCGCGGAGGCCATCACCGTACGGGTCGCCTCGTCGGTGGCCCGCCAGCCGAGCGCGTCGGCGCCGGAGAGCCACGCGTCCATGGCCACCAGGCTCGCCTGGACCGCGACCGGGGCGTTCTCGCAGATGCGCGCGGCGAGTTCGAGCGCGCCCGCCAGCGCCTCACCCTCCTCGGTGACCCGGTTGACCAGCCCCGCGGCGTGCGCCCGCGCGGCGTCGACGGGATCACCGGTCAGCACCATCTCCCTGGCCAGGTTGACGGGCAGGGCGCGCGGGCCGCGGAACAACCCCGCACAGGTGGGCACCAGGCCCAGCCGGACCTCCGGCAGCCCGAAGAGGGCGTTCGAGGCGGCCACCACCAGGTCGCAGGCGAGCACCAGCTCCATCCCGCCCCCCAGCGCGGCGCCCTCGACGGCGGCCACCAGCGGCTTGCGCCGGTGACGGCGGATCAGGCCGTACTCGCCGCCGCGCTCGGTGACGTAGTCGCCGATGGCGTTCAGGTCGCTGCCCGCGCTGAACACCCCGCCGGAGCCGGTGAGCACGCCGGACCACAGCTCCGGGTCGTCCTCCAGGGTGTTGAACGCCGCGTCGAGCGCCTCGGCCAGCCGCCGGTCCACGGCGTTGCGCTTGTACGCACGGCACATCCGGACCACCAGCACGCGGCCGTGCCGCTCCGTGCGCACCAGCGGCTCCCCGGGCGGCTCGGGCTGGGCCATGGCGGGCACCTCCGGTCGGTGGTCGTCCGGGACGTGTCCCGGGGTCAGCCGACGATATCCCCACGGCCGCGGTCGCCGGTGGACCGGGGCGGCCGCGCACGGCACGATGGCCAGGGGCTGTACGAGGAGGGCGCCTTGGAGACGACGCAGGACGGATCCACCGGTGAGACGCCGCGCTGGGTCGAACTGGCGGAGGTCGACAACATCCGCGACCTGGGCGGACTGCCCGTGCGCGGCGGCGGCACGACCCGGCGCGGTGTCGTGTTCCGGGCCAGTACCCTCCAGGAGGCCACGGCGGACGACGTCGGACTCCTGCTCGGCCGCTACGGGCTGCGTACCGTCCTCGACCTGCGCGGCCCCGACGAGGCCGCCCGCGAGGGGCACGGCCTGCTGGCGGACGCGGCCGTACGCAGGGTGAACCTGCCGGTCAGCCGGGTGCGGGCGCTGGTCGCCGACGCCGTACCGGTGACGACCGCGAACGACGGGAACGCGATCGGCTTCTACCTCGGACTGCTCGACGGCAGCGGCGAGTCGCTGGTCGCCGCCGCCCGCGTCGTCGCCGACACCGACCAGCACGCCGTGGTCTTCCACTGCGCCGTCGGCAAGGACCGCACCGGCGTCCTCGCGGCGCTCCTGCTCGACGCGGTGGGCGTGCCCGCGCCCGCCATCGCCGCCGACTACGCGCTCACCGCCCAGCGCGTCGTCCGCATCCGCGCCCGGCTGACCCGCTTCCCCTCCTACCGCGACCTTCCCGCCGTGGAGCACGCCTTCATGGCCTCCGAACCGCGGGTCATGCGCCGTTTCCTGGCCACCCTCCACACCGCGCACGGCGGTGCGGCTCCCTGGCTGCGCGACCGCGGCCTGACGGCGGCGGAACTCACCCGCCTGAGAGAAGTCCTGGTCGATCCCGCCCCGCACTGACCGTCGGCACGCACATGCGCGTCGAGGCCGGGCTGCGTCGAGGCCGGCGACAAGTAATGCGAGGGTCGAGATGTGCCGGCCCGTGGCCGGCCCCGGTACGGGGCGGCCGGGGCGCGGACGGTCTCAGGCGCCGAGCGCCGCGGCCTCCTTCGCCGGGTCGAGGCCGACCGCGGGGCGGTCGGGGCGCTGCGGTGCCGTGCCGCCCAGGGAGCGCAGCCACTCCCAGGTGTCGGCGACGGTCTCGGTGACGGGGCGGCAGTGCAGGCCGGTGGCCAGGGCGCGGGAGACGTCGCCGGTGTGGAGCGTGTCGTAGAGCTCGCCCGGGGGGAGCCAGACCGGCAGTTCGCTCCAGGGTTCGATGCCCGCGGCCAGCACCGTCTCGGGGTCCGTCCAGCGCAGTTCGGCGTCGGAGCCGGTCACCGCGGCGCAGGCGCCGAGGAGTTCGCCGGTGGTGGTGTGTCCCGGCGGGCTGACGAGGTTGTAGGCGCCGCCGAGGCCGGAGTGCGCGGCGTCCAGCATCCATGCGGCGAGGTCGCGGACGTCGATGTACTGCAGGGGCAGGTCGCGGGGGCCGGGGGCGAGGACGGGGCCGCCGCGGGCGATGCGGTCGAGCCACCAGGGCAGGCGGCCGATGTTCTCGTAGGGGCCGAGGATCAGGCCCGCGCGCACCAGCAGGGCGTGGTCGCCGAAGGACTCGGCCGCGGCCAGTTCGCCGCCGCGCTTGGCGCGGGCGTAGTCGACGTCGGGTCCGTCGCCCGGGGCGGCGTCCACCACGGGTCCGTCCTCGTCGAGGCCGGCGGTGGCGGGGTGGGTGTACACGGAGCGGCTGGACACGTAGGCGTAGGTCCGGGCGCGGCCGGACAGGAGACGGGCCGTCTCCCTGACGGCGGCGGGTGCGCCGGACCAGGTGTCGACGACGGCGTCCCACTCGCCGTGCTCCAGGGCGGCGAGGCCGCCCTCGGTGCCGCGTTCCCCGAGCAGTTCCTTGGCGCCGGGAGGCGCCTGGTGCCGGCCGCGGTGGAACACCGTGACCTCCCAGCCCCGCTCGAGCGCGTCCTCGACGACGGCGCGTCCCACGAACTCCGTACCACCCAGTGTCAGCAGCTTCATACCGGCCACTGTGCCTCGCGGCGCGGCCGGACGGCAGTGGTCACGCTGTGGGCGCAATCGCTGGGGACGGTCAGGTGCGCGGTGTCGGGGAACGGGCGGGTGGAGGCGGACGGCGCCGTTCGGTTCGCGGCCCGCCCGCAGGTCCGCGAGGCGCCGCCGGGTGCCGGCCGTCATCCCGGCCGCTGGTGCGCCACGTTGTGCTGCCCTGCGACGCTCTCCCTGATGCACCTCCGCCCGCGGCGCGGACTCGGGGCGCCTTGACCGCGGCTTTCGACCGTACGACCGTCGACGACACGGGCACGGTGACCCCGGGCAAGCTCGCCGACCTCGTCGTCGACCGCGATCCCTTCGCCGGGCCGCCCGCGCGGATCGCGGCCACCCGGGTGCTGCAGACCTTCGTGGGGGGTGAGCGGGTCCACGCGGCCCCGGACGCGTAGCGTCCGTGGACCGTCAGTCCTGTTCGGGGCGGTCGGGGCGGACGGCGATGTGGTCGGGTTCGAGTTGGAGCATGACGCGGTTGCGGATGTCGAGGGCGTGGGTGTAGTCGCGGGGGAGTTGGAGGCGGCCGGAGCGGTCGACGGTGGCGTATTCGCTGGCGTGGACGGTGGTGCGGCCTTCGTCGTCGACGCTGGTGCGGCGCAGGACTTCGGAGGCGGTGCGGCCGTCGCGGATGGCGACGGTGCGGTCGACGGCGGTGGCGACGGCCTGGTCGTGGGTGACGACGACGATGGTGGTGCCGAGTTGTTCGTTGGCGGTGCGGAATGCGGCGAAGACCTGTTCGCCGGTGGCGGAGTCGAGTTGGCCGGTGGGTTCGTCGGCGAGTACGAGGGAGGGGTGGTTGGCCAGGGCGACGGCGATGGCGGTGCGTTGTTGTTCGCCGCCGGACATCTGCTGTGGGCGTCGGTGGGCGCAGTGGCCGACGCTGAGCATGTCGAGTAGTTCGGTGGCGCGGTCGGCGCGTGCTGTGCGGCCTTTGACGCGGCCGGAGAGGCGCATGGGCAGGACGACGTTCTGCAGGGCGGTGAGGTAGGGCAGCAGGTTGCGTGAGGTCTGTTGCCAGACGAAGCCGACGACTTCGCGCTGGTAGCGCAGGCGGTCGGCGGCGTTCAGGGTGAGGAGGTCGAAGCCGGCGACGGAGGCGGCGCCGGCGGTGGGGGTGTCGAGGCCGGCGAGGATGTTGAGCAGGGTGGATTTGCCGCTGCCGGACGCGCCGACCAGGGCCATCAGTTCGCCCTGCTGCACCAGGAGGTCCAGTCCCTGCAGGGCCTGGACCTCCACGCCCTGGGCGGTGAAGATCCGCACCAGGCGGTCGCAGACGATCAGGGCGTCGTGCCCGTAGGCGGGCTGCTCGCGGTTCTCGGTGACGCGTCGTTCCAGGTCCGCGAGCGTCGTGCCGCCGCGTTCCACCGTCCCCGGTGTGTCCTGACTCATGATCGTTCCCCCATCCGGAGTTCGGTTCCTTCTCCCCGCCGTCCTGTCAGCCAGGCCTGCACGGCCAGCACCACGCCCGCGAGTACGACCAGCCCGGCCGCGGGCAGCAGCAGCGAGGCGGGATCGGTGCGCAGCACCGTCCCGGAGATGTCCGCGCCGGAGGCGCGCGAGCTGAAGGCGAGAGCGGTCAGGTCGACGGCGGGCCGCAGGAGGGACACCGTCGCCAGGCTCACCAGGATGCCGCCGAGGGCGCCCAGCAGGACCTGCGGCAGTGTCTCCAGGACGGCGAGCCACTGCCGCTGACGGCTCGTCATGCCCATGGTCCGCAACCGGGCCAGCAGTGCCTTCCGCTGCGGCGCGTTGTGCAGCAGGGACAGGAGCAGGGCGAGCACGCTGTAGCCGATGGCGCCCGCCACGGCCGCCAGATACACCCGACGGGCGCCGGTCTGCAGGGCCGAGCCGGTGAATCCGGTGCGCTCCTGTGCCCGCAGGGTCAGGGTCAGGCCCTTCCCGCTCTGCCGCGCAAGGGCGTTCAGGCCCCGCCCGTCCACCGTGGGCCCGGTTGCGAACAGCGTCGTCGGGGCCAGCAGATAGGCGGGCTTGTCCGCGTGGGCCCGGGTCATCGCGGCCGCTGAGACGATGACGAAGTCGCGGCCGGTGACCGCGGGCGTCACGTCCTGGACCGCGACCGCGCGGACCGGGGTCGGGCCGGAGTATGCCTGGACGATCGCGTCGGACTTGCGGAACTGCTGTGCCAGGCGGGGCGAGACGATCGCGGGCAGGACGCCGTCACCGCCGCCGACGAGCGCCCGCGCGGGGAACGGCTCGCCGATTCCGGTGGCGGAGACGAGCGCGGCGTACTTCTCGGGATCGACCACGACCAGGTCGTACGACGTGCCGGCCGGGATCGTCGACAGGCCCGTCTCGATCCGCACGGAGGTGGTGGCACGCACGCCGGCCACCTTTCGCACGTGCTCGGCGAGGCCCGCCGGCAGCGTGGTGAGCGAGTCGATCCGCGCGTCGGCGCCGACCTGCCGCACGGCGGCACGGTCGCGTCCGGTCTCCACACCGGCCAGGACCGACCCGCCGAAGGACGTGACCGCGAGCGCCACCAGCAGCGCCACCAGGGGCAGCATCGCCGCCGAGGACGTGCGTCCCGCCCGTGCCAGCCCGAGGTGCAGCACCGAGCCCCGCAGCCGGGCCGTCGGCCGGGCCAGCAGTCGCAGCGGCAGCGGGTACAACCGCAGCAGCACCAGCGCGGCGACCACGGCCACCAGGACCGGTGCCGAGGCGGTGAGCGCGTCCACCCCTCCGTCGGCCGTGCCACGGCGCCGCAGCGCCGCCACAGCGGCGGTCACGACCACCGCGACGGTCAGTTCGGCGACCGTGCGGCGGCGCGAGGGGCGCGCCTCGGCGAGGTCCTCGCGCTCCTGCAGGCCGAACCGGCCGGAGAGCACCACCGCCCGGACGGGCAGGGCGAGGGCGGCGACCACCGCCACCACCGCGCCCGCCGCGATGGACGTGCCGTAACGGCCGGCGGGCACCACCAGCAGGGCGAGCGCGGTCCCGGCGGCCGCGGACGGCAGCACGATCGGCGTCGTCTCCCCGAGCAGCCGCATGACCAGCGCTGCCCGGCTGCTGCCCCGAACCCGTAGCCATTGCACCTCGGACCGGCGCCGTGCCGCCGCCAGGCCACCGGCCATGAGCAGGACCACGCCCGCCACCGCGCCGACTCCCAGCGTGGCCACCAGCACCATCGGGGAGGCCGCCTCCCGTTCCCGCTCGAAGGGCCCCAGCAACGAGGCCAGGCCGTTCTGCGTCACGCTGATCCCCGGGATCCCGGTGAGGCTGCGCAGGCGCGTCGAGTCGGGCCCGCTGGACAGCGAGGCCAGGCGGTCGCGCAGGGCCGGCACGTCGTGGGCGGTGACCGTGCCGACGTCGACCGGGTGGTGCCAGTACAGCCTGGCACCGCCGGCCAGACCGAGCACCACCCCGGAGGCCTCCTGTGAGATGAGCGCGCTGAAGTGCCAGTAGTACGCGGGGTCGGCTCCGGACGGTCCGGGGACGGTGAGGAGGGTCGGCGAGCGCAGGTCCGGCTCGGCACTCCAGAAGGCGGAGCCGGGAGAGCGCGGGGTGACGATCCCGGTCACCCGCACGGTGAGCGGGCTGCCGCTGGTGGTCGGCAGATGGACGGCGGACCCCGTCCGCAGGCCGAGCACCTGTGCGGTGCGTGCCGAGAGGACCGCCTCCACTTCTCCGGCCCGCGTGGTGCCGCCGGGCAGGCGTCCGGAGACGACCCGGGCGTAAGTGCCGAGGCCGGGCTGCGCCACGAGCGTGGCCCGGGGATCGAGGCTGGAGGTGGGGCGCGGCAGGCCCGGGTCGGAGGCGGGCACGGGCTCGGCGTTTCGGACCCCGAGTACCGCCTGGGCGGGGTCCAGCGTCAACGGCGGCCGCACGACCTTGAGGAACGCCGTTTCCGCCGCGGCCAGGTCACGTGCCGGGAACGGGTCGGTCACGTCCCCCGCCGCCACCGCGGTGTACGGCACCTCGGCGGTGGCGCTGACGCTGCGGTCGGGCAGGGAGGCCCGCCGGAGGGTGTCCCGCAGCGCGGCGTCCTCATAGCCCTCGACGGTGCGGGGCAGCGCCGCCGCCAGGAACGCGGTCACCAGCACCAGTGCGGCCAGCGCCAGCGCCCCACCGGGCGCGGCCCGCAAGCGGGCCCAGGTCCACGATCCTTGTCCGTGTACGCGGGATGACGCCATGTCACTCACCTCCCTGCCGACGCAGGGCGCGCGCCGGATCGACCGCCCGTAGCGCAGTCAGCACCACCGCGAGCAGCGGCAGCACCACTACCGCGGCGAGCAGCGGCAGGAGCGGTCCGGCCGGCATCTCCACCCGTACGGCCGGCACCGGGCTGCGCGCCCCGGACGTCAGCACGATCAGCGGAACGATCAGACGGGTCAGGACCTCGCCGAGCGCCGCACCCACCGCCACCGCCACGACCACCAGTACTCCCTGCTCGGCCGCGATCATCCGGGCCAGCGACCGCCGCTTGGTGCCGAGCGCCCGGAGCACCGCGAATTCCGCCGACCGCTCCCTGACCGCGCCGACCGAGGCCACCGCGAATCCGACCGTCGCCAGGACCATGGCGGCCACCACCGCCGCGGGCAGCGCCGAGAGCGGGCCGGCTCCCAGCGGGTCACGGCCCAACTCCGCCCGGGCTTCCTCGCGTACCAGCACGGAGGTGATGTCCCCACGGCCGCGGAGGGTCTCCACCACCTGCCCGGCGGCGCCCGGCTTCGTCGCCAGCCACCACTCGTCCGGCTCCAGTGGCGGTGCGTCCTGGAAGGACAGCGCCCTGTCGAGGGTCGCCAGGTCCATCACGAGGGCGCCTCCGCCGTTGCCCGCGGATCCGTCGCCGGTGGTCGGGAGCACCCGGACCGCGCCGGTGATGCGCACCGTCAGTTCGGCGCCCGCCACTTCCACCGGTACCGAGGCACCGACGCCGGCGTCGACGGCCCGCAGGAACGCGTCCGTGGCGACCGCGGGCAGTACCTGTGACGGCGGCGGGCCGGCGCGCAGTGTGAGGGAGGCCTCGTCCGCGCCGTTGGGGACGAAGCGCTGGTAGGGCTCGGCGCCGGTCTCGTAACCGACCGTCAGCGGGGCGCGCTTGTCGGAGCGCGGAGACTGCGTGGAGGAGGGGAGGTAGCCGTTGTCCGGGTCGTACGGGAAGTCGGGGTTCGCGATCGCCGCCTGTGCCGTCCAGATCGCGCTGGTGGGAGTGGGCGCGGACCGCGCCGTCCCGTCGGCGGTCACCGCGGCGACGGAGGTGATGGTGAGTCGGTGCCGCTCGTTCCGCAGGGGCAGCAGGTACCGGGCTTTGAACGAGGTCACGCGCAGCGGCCCGGCCGGTGCGGCGCCGGCGGCTTTTCCAGCCTCGGCGGCGAAGTCGGCTTCCAGCGTGTGGACGCGCCCGTCGGAGGGGACCCGGCCCAGGGCGAAGGTGTAGGGGACGCCGTGGCGGTCGACGACGGTCGCGTAGAGGTCGTCGGCCACCTTGCCCCGGCCCTCGTGGCTGCCGGGTCCGGAAGCCTGGACGCGGACCGTGACGCGCAACCGGGCGGCGTCGGCGGACAGGGCGAAGCCCTCCTTCGCGGCCTCGGCCTCGTCGTCCGTCCGCAGCGGCCGCGTCAGGCCCTTCACGGACGTGGTGGACAAGTCGTCCCGCAGTCGCATCACGTGGGCCGCCGCCGGTGCGTCCATGGCCAGTAGGGTCGCGTTGCGGTCCTGCGGCAGGGAGACGGTGGAGCGGCCGGCCGGGGTGACGGCCGCGACTCCCGGTATGCGGTCGTAGACTCCGCCCTGTCCGAAGGGCGGGGTGGCCGAGCCGTCCACGCGGACGTCCGAGCCCACCGCGAAGTCGGCCTGGTCCCGCTGGGATCGCGACCAGCTGGTGTCCTCGGCGATCGCGAACATGCTGATCGACACGGCGAACACCAGCAGCAGTGCCGGTCCGGCGCCGCGTCCGGGCCGCCGGGACAGCTGCCAGCCCACCAGGGACGCGTAGAGCCCGCGGCTCCGGCTCGCACGCCGTTCGCCCAGGCGCGCGGCCAGGGGCAGCAGGCGCAGCGCCACGACGGCGCCCGCCAGCAGGCAGAGCGCGGGCGCCGCCACCAGCACGGGATCGAGTCCCAGCTTCCCGGTCGTGTCGGAGCTCAGCACCCCGGTCCCGGCTTCACGGCGGGAGAGCTGCCAGTACGCCAGCGACGCCAGGACCACCAGCGAGAGGTCCCCACCGGCCTGCAGGGCGGCCGGCAGCGCGCGCTGCCGCGCCGACGCCGCGTGCTCCCGGGTATACGTCCCCGAGCGCCGCAGCGCCGGTGCCACCACGATGAGTGCGCAGGCCAACGCGGTCAGGGCGGCCGTCCACCACGCCGTCGCGGACGACGGTTCGAGACGTACCCCGGCCCGGGCGAGCGCTCCGTTCCCGGCCAGCAGCCGCACCAGCCACCCCGCCAGGAGCGGGGCCACCACCGCGGCGGGTGCGACCAGGAGCAGCGCCTCGACGGCGGAGAGGGCGGCGACGCCGGTGCGCGAGCCGCCGCGGGCCCGCAACTGCGCGGTCTCGCCGGATCGTTCCCCGGCCAGCAGCCCCGAGACGAGGAGCAGGGACAGCGCCGCGAGCAGCACCAGTTGGAGTGCGCTGATCAGCAGGGTCGACCGGCTGACGAGGAGCGCTCCCTTCACGTCGGCGAGCAGGTCGGGCAATTCGCTGCTCGCGGAGACGGAGGTGCCGGACTCCGAGGCGCCCAGCCGCGTCACCGTCCGGCGGACGTCCTGACCGAGGCGGTCGATGCGGGCGGTCGTCATGGCGGAGAAGTCCGCGCCGGCGGTCCACTCTATTTCGGCGGGCGCAACCACACCTGCGGCGAAGGCCCGCGGGTCCACCAGCAGAGGACCGTAGGTGGTGAAGGACAGCGTCCGCACGCCACGCCCGGCCAGGGGGTCGAGCCTCCAGTACAGGGCGTTCGGGTCGATGGGCCGGTACAGGCCGGTCAGCCGGACGCGCAGCGGCGGTCCGCCGAGTCGGTCGGCGAGTGTGACCTCGGCTCCCGGCCGCAGGCCCAGGGTGCGGGCGGCCGTCTCGGGCAGGGCCACCGGCACGGGGGTCCCGGTCCGTGGCACCCCGGGGAAGGTGCCTTCGACCAGCGTCACTCGCGAACGGTCGAAGGTGGCGAGGAGCGTGAGGTCAGGCTCGCCCGATCGCGGGGCTCCGGACGGGCGCAGGCTCGCCGGCAGTCCGTAGGCGGCCGAGCGGGTGCTCGACAGGACGTGCACGGGCAGTCCGTCGTAGGCCTTCGTGACGGCCTCGCGCACGTGGGCGTCCACCTGCCGGGTGTCGTCGCCCGACACGTCGGCCTTCACGTCGATCAGGGCCTTGGCGGCCGACGGCCCCTGCAGCGCGCGCCGGAGTCCGGCGTCCCCGACGGCGTCGCCGAACGCGGCCAGGGCGGCCACGGCGCACGTGGTCAGCATGACGGACAGCAGTGCGGCAGCGAGCAGCAACCGGTGCCCGCGCAGGCGCAGCAGGACGAAGCCAGGCACCATGCCCCCCGTTCTCGACGTCCGTAACAGTGTGTTGCGAGTGGTCAACCTGGTCACCGCGGAGCGGTGCGGAGTGACACACTACGCCCAGGTCACGGCATGATCGCACAGGTGTTCCACGGTCGCCCGGAGTGGGGCGGGTGCACGCCTTGTGATCGTCGAACTTTAAACCTGCGTTCGTTTCCCCTACGTGAACAGGAGCACAACAGTTTCCTCCGCGTGGACAGGTGCAGGACCGGGGCCCCTACGCTGGCCGGCATGAGTGAGGGACTGCTGGAACGGCGTGAAGGCCCGGCGGGCGGCGGGGCGGCCTCCGAGGCGATGGTCGTGGTCGAGGACCTGGTGCGGACCTTCGGCACCGGGGACACCGCGGTGCACGCCCTGGGCGGGGTGTCCTTCAGCGTGGCCCGCGGGGAGCTCGTGGCCCTCAAGGGCCGCTCGGGCTCGGGCAAGACGTCCCTGCTGAACATCATCGGCGGCCTGGACCGCGCCGACTCCGGCCGTGTCACCGTCGACGGCACCGCGCTGGACGGCCTGGCCGAACGCGAACTGCTCGCCCTGCGCCGCGACCGCATGGGCTTCGTCTTCCAGTCCTTCGGCCTGCTGCCCATCCTCACCGCCGCCGAGAACGTCGGCGTCCCCCTGCGCCTGCGCAACACCCCCCGCCGCGAACGCGAGGAACGCGTCAGCCTCCTGCTTTCCCTGGTCGGCCTCCAAGACCACGCCGGCCAGCGCCCCGGCGAGATGTCCGGCGGCCAGCAGCAACGCGTGGCCATCGCCCGCGCCCTGGCCAACCGCCCCGCCCTGATCATCGCCGACGAACCCACCGGCCAACTCGACGCCGACACCGGCCGCGCCGTCATGGAACTCCTGCGCGCCGTCGTCCACAGCGAAGGCGTCACCGCCCTCGTCGCCACCCACGACCCCCAGCTCCTCGCCCTCGCCGACCGCGTCCTCGAACTCCGCGACGGCCACATCCTCACCACCGACTGACACCTCCCCGCCGAGCGGCGGGGCGGTTCAGCCGGCCGCTGGGCCGGGGTGTGCCCGCCGCCGGCCGGCGCGGTGCAGCGCCAGGCCGGACCAGCCGACCAGGACGAGTCCCACCGCGGTGAACCCCGACCAGAACAGCAGCGGCCCGTGCCCGACGTCACGGCGGGCCACGACCCGCTCGGGACGGTCGGCCCGGTAGACGATGGGGAGCCGGTCTCCGTGGTTCGCCTGGCGGCGGTTGGTGCCCGGCGGCAGCGGGTGGGTGACCTCGGCGCCCGCCACGGTGAACGTCACCCACAGCCGGCCGTCGCCGGAGTCGCCGTGGGCCTCGCGGACGGTTCCCACCGTGTGCACGCCGTAGCGCACGGCCAGGGTGTCCCTGGCCGCCGCGGTCAGCAGCCACACACCCGCGACGAGGAACAGCGCACCGGCCAGGAGGAGTACCAGGGGGTGGGCGGAACCCGGGACGGGGCCCTCGCCGGAGCCGTGCCCCTGCCTCCGCCGGCCGCCTCGCACCGGTCCGTCCCCTGCGCCCGCTGCCCCCATGACAGCAATTTACGGGAACCACAAGGCCGTAGGGGAGAGGGAGTTCGGGACACCGCCCTCGACGCGGTCCTCGCCGCGGCCCGGGCCGCGGGCACCTGGACGGCAGGGTGAAACCGGCCCCGGAACCGGCCCCGGAACCGGTCCCGCCGCCGACGCCGTCCGCCGGGTCGCCCGGCCCTGCGCCACGAGGCGGCGGACCGGGAGGCCGCGGTGACCGCGGTCGCTCGCCCGTGGCCCGCGCCCTCTCCGGGCCGGAGGAGGCGTCTTGCCCGGATCGTGGTGTTACGTATAACGTTCGCGCATGTCCCGTATCGCCCTGGTCACCCTCGTCGTCCGCGACTACGACGAGGCCATCGCCTTCTACACCGGCGCCCTCGGTTTTGAGCTCGTCGAGGACGAGCCGCGCCCCGGTGGGAGCCGGTGGGTCGTCGTGCGCCCGGCCGGCGACGCCGCCGGCAGCGGGCTGCTGCTCGCCCGCGCCAAGAACGACGCGGAGCTCTCGCGGGTCGGCGACCAGACCGGGGGACGGGTCGGCTTCTTCCTGCACACCGAGGACTTCGCGGGCGACCACGCGCGGATGCGCGCCGCTGGGGTGACCTTCCTGGAGGAGCCCCGCCACGAGGCGTACGGCTCGGTCGTCGTCTTCCAGGATCCCTACGGGAACCGCTGGGACCTCCTCCAGCCCGCCGCCACCGCCCCCACCGACCAGGAGCACACCGCGTGACCGCCCTCGACACCGACCTGATACGCCGGCTCCCCAAGGCCGTCCTCCACGACCACCTGGACGGCGGCCTGCGCCCGGCCACGCTGGTCGAACTGGCCGCCGGGATCGGCCACGCGCTGCCCGCCACCGACCCCGGAGAGCTGGCCGCCTGGTACTACGACGCGGCCAACTCCGGCGACCTGGTCCGCTACATCGCCACCTTCGAGCACACGATCGCCGTGATGGGCACCCGCGAGGGCCTGCTGCGCGTCGCGGAGGAGTACGTGCTGGACCTCGCCGCCGACGGCGTCGTCTACGGCGAGGTGCGCTACGCCCCCGAGCTTCTGGTGCACCGCGGCCTCACCCTCGCCGAGGTCGTCGGGACCGTGCAGGAGGGCCTGGCCGCCGGCATGGCGAAGGCCGCCGCCGCGGGCACCCCGGTCCGCGTGGGGACCCTGCTGTGCGCGATGCGCATGACCGACCGCAGCCGCGCGGTGGCCGGCCTCGCCGTCGCCCACCGCGACGCGGGCGTCGTCGGCTTCGACATCGCGGGGGCCGAGGACGGCTTCCCGCCCGCCGACCACCTCGCCGCCTTCGAGTACCTGCGCCGCGAGAACATGCCCTTCACCATCCACGCGGGCGAGGCCCACGGCCTGCCCAGCATCCACCAGGCGGTGCAGGTCTGCGGCGCGCTGCGGATCGGCCACGGCGTCCGCCTCACCGAGGACATCGTGGACGGCAAGCTCGGCCGCCTCGCGGGCTGGATACGCGACCGCCGCATCGCGCTGGAGGTCTGCCCGACCTCCAACCTCCAGACGGGCGCCGCGGCCTCCATCGCCGGGCACCCCATCACGCTCCTGCGCGACCTCGGCTTCCGCGTCACCCTCAACACCGACAACCGCCTGGTCTCGGCGACGACCATGACCCGGGAGATGGAACTGCTCGTCACCGAGGCGGGCTGGACGGCGGAGGACCTGCGCGAGGTCACCGTCAACGCGCTCAAGAGCGCCTTCCTCCCCTTCGACGAGCGGAACGCGATCATCCGCGACGTCGCCCTGCCGGGCTACGAGACGGTGCTCAGCGCGGGCCGCTGACCGACGATGGAGGTACCGGGCCGGCTCGGCTCCCGGCCCGGTACCCACATGCGCCGACGGCGCCCGCGCCGTCCGGAGCGGGCGCCGGGTGCCGATGCGGGCCCGGGACCCGAGGCGCAGCATGGGGGAACCCGGACCGGACCCACCGCTCCATGCCGGAGGCGCCGATGGAGACGACCCCGTCCGGAGGACGGCCGCGCGGACGCGGCAACGTGTTCTTCGCATTCGTCCCGTGGATCGCCTTCGACGTCGTCGCCGGGCCCAGCACCTGGGAACTCGCCGCCCTCGTGGCGCTCGTCGCCGCGGTCGTGCTCACCGTCCCCGACGTCGCCCACGGCTCGGTGAAACTGCTGGACGTCACCGGCATCGTCTTCTTCACCGTCATCGCCCTGCTGGGCCTGGTCCTCGACCGGCGCGACCTGATCTGGCTGGAGACCTACGCACAGGTCCTGGCCAACGCCGTGATCGCCGGCGTCGCCCTGGGATCGCTCGCCTTCGTGCCCTTCACCGAGCAGTACGCCCGCGAGTCCACGCCCCGCGAGATCTGGGGAACCCCCGCGTTCCGGCGCACCAACCGGGTGCTGACGCTCGTGTGGGGTCTGGTCTTCGCGCTCACCGCGGTCCTGGGACTGGTCGCCCTGCGGGTCGCCGCCGGGACCGACTGGCTGAACTGGGTGATCCCGGTGGCCCTTCTCGTGCTCGCGGTCCGCTTCACCGAGTGGTACCCGGCGCGTGTGCACGAGCGCGTCCACCGTGACGGGGCGGCGGGCGGCGTCTGAGATGGCGCGGGCGATCCGCACGCGATCCGCCTGCGCCGTGGCCGTCGACTCCACCGGCATCAGCGTCTACGACGCGGGGCGGGCCGCCCTGGACCGGGTGCGCCACCTGCCGCCCGAGTGCGACGTCCCGCTGCGCGCCGGCTGGTTCCGGCAGCCCGACGACCTGCGCACCCTCAAGAGCCGCGAGCATCTGCTCGCCATCTGGTACCGCTCGGTCGGCCTGGGCGCCGGGCCTCCTGCTCAACGCCGGCCGCGTCCGCCGCGTCCGTGCCTTCCCCGAGCGGTAGGTGACCGGTCTGCGCATTCGCCTCACCGGCGACGGTACGGCCCTGCGCCGCGTCACGGGGCACCGCACGGGCTGCGCGACGGTGCCGGAGCTCCCTCAGGCGCGGCCCGTGCCGCGGTAGAGGTCGAGTTCGCCGTCGAGTTCGAGGGCGAGCACGGTGGCGCAGGGGTCCAGGTCGTCGGGGGAGGGGGCGTCGATCCAGGTGACCCCGGGGACCTCGTGGAGCCCGCCGGTCACCTGGTGGGCCAGTTCGGCGCCGCTGCCGACCACCGAGACGCGGCGGACGCGGTTGCGCAGTCCGCGTACCGCGATCGTCTCGCGCGGGGCGTCGAAGCACACCAGGTAGAGGGTGCGGCGGTCGGCGGACAGCGTGCTGGGGCCGTAGTGGTGCCCGGCCGGCAGGCCCGCCACAGTGCCGTACACGGCGTCGGAGTGGGCGCGGATCCAGTCGCCGAGACCCTCCAGGCGCGCGGTCTGCTCCGGGGTGATGGTGCCGTCCTCGCGGGGGCCGACGTCCAGCAGCAGGTTGCCGCCCGCGCCGATCGTCTCGGTGAAGTAGCGGACGAGCCGGCGCACCGACTTGTGGCGGCGGTCGTCGTGCTGGAAGCCCCAGGAGTCGTTGACGGTCAGGCACAACTCCCACGGCCCGGCCGGCGGTTCGACGGGGATGCCCTGCTCGGGTGTGGCGTAGTCGCCGTGGCTGAGCATGCGCGCGTTGAGGACCGTCTCCGGGTTCCCGGCGAGGATCCGCGCGGCCAGGGCGTCCAGGCCCCACTGCTCCTCGCTGCGCTCCCACTCGCCGTCGAACCACAGCAGGTCGGGGCGGAAGCGGTCGACCAGCTCCCCGACCTGCGCGTCGCGGTAGGCGAGGTACCGCTTCCAGGCGGCCGGGTCCTCCTTGCCGTCCGCCGGGGTGACGAAGCGGCTCGTCAGCACGTCCTCCAGCGGCGGGGCGGGGTGGACGACGCTGGGGTAGTCCGGGTGGTTCCAGTCCGAGTGGGAGTAGTACAGCCCGACCTTGAGGCCCTGTTCGCGCAGTGCCCGCGCGTACGGGGCGATCAGGTCGCGCCCGGCCGGGGTGCGCCGGACGACCGACAGGTCGCCCTGCGCGGTGTCCCACAGGGCGACGCCGTCGTGGTGCCGGGCGGTCAGCACCGCGTAACGGGCGCCCGCACGCGCGAAGAGCCGCGCCCACGCCTGCGGGTCGTAGCGGGCGGCGGTGAACCCGTCGAGCTGGCGCATGTACCGCTCGTGGGGTACGTCGCCGTTGTAGAAGGCCCAGGACTCGGGCACGCCGTCGACCGCGTAGATCCCGTAGTGGACGAAGATGCCGAGCTTGGCGTCGGCGAACCACGGCTGCAGGGGCATGGCTGACGGGTCCTCGGGGATCGGGAGGGACGACCACGGGTGCGGTGATACGTCGGAGGAGTCCTGTCCTCCGCCCCGACCCTAAGCGGGATCGGGGTGACTGACAAGGAAGACCTCCGATGTATCGCCGCACCCGCCCTCGAGGTGCCTCGGCCGCTACATCACCGGCTACTTCACCGACCCGGCCATGACCCCCTCCACGAAGTGGCGCTGGAAGGCGAAGAAGACCACCAGCGGCACGATCAGCGACAGGAAGGCGCCCGGCGCCAGCACGTCGATGTTGGCACCGAACTGCCGCATCTGGGACTGCAGGGCGACCGTGAGCGGCTGCGCGTCGCTGCCCGCGAAGATCAGCGAGACCAGCATGTCGTTCCAGACCCACAGGAACTGGAAGATGGCCAGGCTCGCGATCGCCGGACGGCCCACCGGCAGCACCAGCTTCCGGAAGATCGTCCACTCCGACCCGCCGTCCATGCGGGCGGCTTCCAGCATCTCGCGCGGGATCTCGGCGAAGTAGTTGCGCAGCAGGAAGATCGCGAACGGCAGCCCGTACGCCACGTGGAAGAGGACGACGCCCGCGGTCGTGCCGAACAGTCCGACCGCGCCGAACAGCCGGGCCACCGGCAGCAGTCCGATCTGCACGGGCACCACGAGCATGCCGACGACCACCAGGAAGACCCAGTCCCGCCCGGGGAACTCCAGCCAGGCGAAGGCGTATCCGGCCAGCGCGGCGAGGACCACGACGGCGGCCGTGGCGGGCACCGAGATCAGCACGGTGTTCCAGAACGCCTGGGTGATCCCGCTGTCGCCGAGGATCGCCGAGTAGTTGCCGAAGGTCAGCGAGCCGGGGTGGAGCAGCGCGGACCACCAGCCGGATCCGGCGTTGTCGTCGGCGTTGCGCAGCGAGGAGACGAACAGCCCGGCCGTCGGGGTGAGCCAGACCAGCGCGACGACCGTCAGCAGGACCTGGACGAGCCCGCCGCGCAGTACCGCGACCAGCCGTGCCGCCAGGGAGGGTCGCCCGGGTGCCCGGCCGGCCGGCCCGCCCGGCGGGGCGGGCGGAGCGGGACGCGGAGCGGCGGTCTGCACGGTCATCGGTTGCTCCTGCGGAAGCGTCGGATGTTGAGGGCCATGACGGGGAGCACCAGCAGCAGCAGGACGACGCCGATCGCGCTGCCCAGGCCCTGGTTGTTGCCGCCGCCGAAGGAGACCAGCCACATCTGCAGCGCCAGGACGTTGGCCTCCTCCTGCACCGAGCCCGGCGCGATGATGTAGACGAGGTCGAAGACCTTCATCACGTTGATCACCAGCGTCACGAAGACGACTCCCAGCACGGGCGCGAGCAGCGGCACGGTGATCCTGCGGAAGATCTGCCACTCGCTCGCGCCGTCCATCCGGGCGGCCTCCAGCGTCTCGCGCGGCAGCGAGGACAATCCGGCGCCGATCAGGACCATCGAGAAGCCGGTCCAGATCCACAGGTAGGCGCCGATGATCGCCGGGGTGGCCAGCGTCGGGCCGAGCCAGTCGATGCCCGCGTACGGCTCCGCGAAGTTCTTCGGGGGCAGCCGGACGCCGTACGGGCCGTCCCCGGCGTCCGGGAAGCGGAAGGAACCGTCGTCCCCCGTGGTCGCGGTGGCGACGACCTCGCCGCCCTTGGTCAGCTCGACCGCCATCTGCGGCAGGCCGCGCTCCTGGGGGTCCACGGCGCCGGGCGTGCCCCCGCCGCCCGGGACGAAGTCCAGGTAGACCACACCCGTCACCGCGTCGTCGGAGACCTGCGCGGGCGTCGCCGGACGGGCCTGCTCCGGAAGGGACGCGGGCGGCAGGCCGACCAGGCCCAGCGTGACGTCCTTGCCCGGCTCCACCTGCGCGACCGCCTGGAAGCCGCCGTTGCCCGACTCCTTCATCACCTCCGTGCCGCGCGGGCGGGCGCCGGGGTAGGCGGAGGAGTCGTTGAAGGTGTCGTGGACGGCGACGGCGACCGCGTTCAGGACGCCGCGTTGCGGGTCCTGGTCGTACACCAGGCGGAAGGTGATGCCGGCGGCGAGGAAGGAGACGGCCATCGGCATGAAGATCAGCAGCTTGAAGGCGGTGGCCCAGCGGATCTTCTCGGTGAGGACGGCGAGGACCAGGCCGACGCCGGTGAGCACCGCCGGCGCGGCCACGACCCAGATCGCCGTGTTGCGGACGGCCTTGAGACTCGCGGGGTCGGTGAACATCTCCTGGTAGTTGTCCAGGCCCACGAAGCGGTCGCCGCTCGCGTCGAACAGGCTGCGGCCGACCGAGAAGAGGATGGGGTAGCCGACGAGGGCGCCGAGCAGGGCGAGCGCCGGGAGCGCGAAGGCGATCGCGGTGATGCGGGCCCGGCGCGAACGCCGCCGGACGGCGGCCGGGGCGGTGCCGCCCGCCGGAGCGGACGGCACCTTGCGGGTGAGGGCGGACATGACCCGGCCTCAGCCCTTGTACGCCTTGGCGGCCGCGGCCTCGAGCTTCGCCGCGGTGGCCTTCGGGTCCGACGGGTCGCGCAGGAAGTCCTGCAGGATCTTCCACTCGCCCTTGCCGGGCGTGCCGCCGAAGGCGGGCGGGGTCTGGTCGGACATGTCGAAGCGCACCGTGTCACCGGCGTCGACCAGGGACTTGGCGGCCGTGCGCAGCGTGTCGTCCGCGTAGGAGGCCGGGTCCAGCTTCGTGTTGGGGGAGAGGAAGCCGCCCGCCTTCGCCCAGATCCCCGCCGCCTCCGGGGTGGCCAGGTAGGCGATCAGCTCCATGGCCGCCTTGGCGTTCTTGCCGGACTTCAGCGCCACGGCGGCCTCGCCGCCGCCGACCACCGGTGCCGGGCCGCCGTCGACCGAGGGGAAGGGGAAGAACTTGGCGTCCTCGCCGACCTTGCCGCCGAGGTCGCCCGAGATGACACCGCCGACGAAGTCGCCCTCGTAGACCAGGCCGGCCTTGGGGCTCTTGCCGAAGACGTGCGCGACGGAGTCCGGGAAGCTGGTGGCCAGGGCGCCCTTGCGGCCGCCCGCGAGCAGGTCGTCCTCGCCGAAGAGCTGGGACAAGGTGGTGAGGGCCTTGACGACGGTGGGGTCGCTCCAGGGGATCTCGTGCCGGGTCAGCTTGTCGTAGTTCTCCGGGCCGGCCTGGGAGAGGTAGACGTTCTCGAACCAGTCGGTGAGCGTCCAGCCGTCGGCGCCGCCGACGGCGAAGGCGGGCAGGCCCGAGTCGGAGACGGCGCGGGCGGCGTCCAGCATCTCCGCGAACGTCTTGGGCGGCTGCACGCCGGCCGTCTCCAGCGCCTGCGGGCTGTACCAGACCGTCGACTTGTCGGAGGTCTTGAAGTACAGGCCGTAGTAGGTGCCGTCGACGGTGCCGAAGGTCTGCCAGATCTTGGCGTAGTTCTTCTCCGCGGCGCCCTTGACGTCCGGCGAGAGCGGCTGGAGCCAGCCCTTGCCCGCGAACTCCTTGAGCACGCCGGGCTGCGGCACCATCGCGACGTCGGGCGAGTCGCCGCCCTCGATCTTGCTGCCCAGGACGGTGGCGAAGTTGTCGCCGGTGGAGACGTACGCCACCTTCGCCCCGGTCTTCGCGGTGAAGCCGTCCAGGACCTTCTGGAAGTTCTGCTGCTCGACGCCGGTCCAGACGGCCGCGACGGTCACGGTCTGGCCCTTGAGCTTCTGGCCGCCGGCCGCCGGGCCGGAGTCGGAGGCGGCCTTGGTGTCACCGCCGCAGGCGGTGGTCGCGAGGGCCAGACCGCACAGGGCGGTGGCCGCGACGAGGGTGCGCTTCATCGGGTGGGGTCCCTTCTTCGATGGGGTGGTGCGATGCAGTGGTGCGGAACGGTCAGCTGAGTGCCGGGTCGTGGACCCACCAGGCGGCGGCGTTGCCGGGGAGGACCCCGGGCGGGCAGGGGGTGCTGGACAGCAGCGGCTGTCCCGGTACGGGGGAGGGGACCGGCTCGTCGCCGAAGTTCACGGCGCAGACCAGGCCCTCGCCGCGGACGAAGGCGAGCACCCCGGGCCGTGTCTCCAGCCAGCGCAGGGTCCCCTCGCCGAGCTGCGGCAGCCGGGCGCGCAGACCGAGCGCCTCCCGGTACAGGTGCCAGAAGGAGCCGGTGTCCAGCAGCGCGCGGTCGGCGCTGTGCTCGGCGAACCAGTCCGGCTGCGGCAGCCAGGGCCGGGCCGTGCTGCCCTCGGCGGTGAAGCCGAACGGCGAGGCGTGGCCCGACCAGGGCAGCGGCACCCGGCAGCCGTCCCGGACGAACCGGCGGCTGCCGGTGCGGCGGAAGATCGGGTCGGTCAGCACCTCGTCCGGCAGGTCGACGACCTCGGGCAGCCCCAGTTCCTCGCCCTGGTAGACGTACGCGGCCCCGGGCAGCGCCAGCATCAGCAGCGCGGCGGCGCGTGCCCGGGCGGCACCGAAGTGCCCGGTGGGGCCGCCCGCGTACCTTGTGACGGTCCTGACCTGGTCGTGGTTGTTGAGCACCCACGTGACGGTGGACCCGGTCCCGGCGATGTCGCGCAGCGCCTCGGCGACGGCCGTACGGAACGCCGCCGCGTTCCAGGGCGCGCTCAGCAGGTGGAAGAAGAAGGCCTGGTGGAGCTCGTCGGGGCGGACGTAGCGGGCCTGTTCGGCCGGGGTGGGGACGGACACCTCGCCGACCAGGAGGCGTTCGCGTCCGTCGCGGGCGGTGTACTCCTCGCAGATCGCGCGCCACCGCCGCCACACCCCGTGCACCTCGGGACGGTTCCATGCCAGCGGGTTCACGGAGTCGCGGGTGCGCTCGTCCGCCGCGGGGTCGGGGGAGTCGGGGAGGGCGGGGTGCTTGAACAGGCCGGCCGCCACGTCGATGCGGAAGCCGTCGACGCCCCGGTCCAGCCAGAAGCGCAGCACGTGCTCGAAGTGCTCGCCCACCCGCGGGTCGCGCCAGTTGAGGTCGGGCTGCTCCGGGGTGAACAGGTGCAGGTACCACTGGCCGGGCCTGCCGTCCGGTTCGGTGACCCGGGACCACGCGGGGCCGCCGAACATCGCCCGCCAGTTGTTGGGCGGCAGTTCGCCGTGCTCGCCGCGTCCGTCGGCGAAGTGGAACAGCGACCGGGCGGGGCCGTCCGGGCCCTCCGCGAGCGCCTCGCGGAACCAAGGGTGGGCGGCGGAGCAGTGGTTGGGCACGATGTCGACGACGGTGCGCAGGCCCAGCCGGTGCGCGTCGGCCACGAGGCGGTCGAACTCGGCGAGGTCGCCGTAGAGCGGGTCGACGGCCGTGTAGTCGGAGACGTCGTAGCCGTGGTCGTGCTGCGGCGAGGGGTAGAAGGGGCTCAGCCAGAGCCCGTCGACGCCCAGTTTGCGCAGGTAGGGCAGGCCCGCCCGGACGCCGGCCAGATCCCCGACACCGTCGCCGGTGCTGTCCAGGAAGCTGCGCACGTAGACCTGGTAGACCACCGCGTCGCGCCACCAGGGGCGGACGGCGGTGAGGGCGGGGGAGGGGGCGGCGGCGGTGGAGGAACCGTCCTCCAGAGGGGCAGTGAACACCCGTCACCATCCTGACTGCGGGCGCGCGGACGTACACGACAGCACGCCGCGCGGGGTGGCTCGTTATGCATGCATGTTAAGTAGCCATGTGAGGAAGGTGTCAATGGAGCTGCCAACAGTAGGCGCTTGCTGGGGTGGTTTATGTGGGTAAAGGCAGCGGCAGGAGCGTTCCGGGGTTCCGTGAATGGGTGCCCGCGGATGCCTAACATGTAAGTAGAGGTGTGGGGGCGTGACGCCCACCGGAAGGCACCGCGGGTCAGCGGTCCCGCACGATCTCCCGCAACTCGCGGTCCAGCCGCGCCACGGCCTCGTCCGGCGTGGTGTGCAGCGCCAGCGCGTCCCGGCTCACCGCCGCCACCGCCAGGCTCACCTGCTCGTAACGGGCGCTCTTGGGGCGCGGCCTGGCCGCCTTGAGGCTCTGTTCCAGCACCGGCAGGTACGGGTAGCGGCGCACCAGCCCCGGGTCCCGGTACAGGTCGGCCCACACCGGCGGCAGCGAGCCCTCGGTGAGCACCTGCCGCTGCACGGACTCACCCGTCATGTAGGCCATGAGGTCCGCGGCCGTCCGGGGATGTCGCGAGTGCGCGTTGACCGCGAGGTTGGACCCGCCCAGCACCCCCGCCCCCGGCCCGCCCGGACCGGGCAGCGGCACCGCTCCGAAGCGTCCCGCGACCCGCGAATCCGGCGCCGACGCGAGGTCGTACACGTACGGCCAGTTGCGCAGGAAGAGCAGCCGGCCGTCCTGGAAGGCCCGCCGGGACTCCTCCTCCTTGAAGCGCAGCGCCTCGCGCGGGATCCAGCCCTCGCGCACCCCGCGCACCAGGAAGCCCAGTCCCTCGCGGGCGGCGGCGGAGTCCACGGTGACCCGGCTGCCCTCGCCGCCGAGGATGCCGCCCCCGGCCGACTGCACGGCCTCGGTCACGTTGACCGTCAGGCCCTCGTACGGCAGGAACTGCCCGGCGTAGCCGCCGATCCGGTACTTCGGGGCGAGGGTCTTCGCCTGGTGCTCCAGTTCCGCCCAGGTGCGCGGCGGGTCCAGGTGCTCGCGGTCGAGGATGTCCTTGCGGTAGTAGAGCAGCCCGGCGTTGGTGACGTACGGGACCGCGTACAGCCGCCCGCGGAACGTGGCGGTCCCCTTCACCGAGTCCAGCAGCCGGTCCATCGGCAGGCCGCGCGGGTCGACCGGCGCGATCCAGCCCGCGCCGGCGAACTCCGAGGTCCAGGCCACGTCGATGTTGAGCACGTCGAAGCGGTCGCTGCCGGAGCGCAGGCTGTCGGCCATCTGCGCACGCACCTCGTCGGCCGCCTCGGGCAGTTCGACGAGCGTGGCCTTCTCCAGAGGGTGGGCACGGTTCCAGCCGTCCAGCACGTGCTGGAGGTAGCCGGTCAGGTCGCGGCCGGTCGCGAGGGTCACCGGGCCCCGGCCCGTCGTGCCGGGCGGGCCGTCGGCGGCCCGGGCTCCCGCGGAGGCGTAGCCGGTCAGCAGCAGGGCAGAGACGAGCAGGGTCCTGCCCGCGACCCGCGCCCAGCGCATACGATCCTCCAGGTCCCGCTTCCGGCGACGGCGTCGTCGTCCGAAGGGACATGTATACCTGTTGGACATGCGCGATACTAGCCATTGCGGCAAGATGGCCTGCTCACCGATGATCGGGCTGGTGAGCGGCCCCTAACAAGCAGGTAGCCGGGGAGGAGGCAGGACGAGCGTGCGCCTTCCTCTCATGGCACTCCTCGCCAAGGGGCCCGCCCACGGTTACGAACTCAAAACGGCACTTGAGAAGCTTTTCGGTGCTGCCTATCCTCAGCCGAACATCGGCCAGATCTATGTGACGCTGGCGCGCCTGGAGAAGTCGGGACTGATCCGGGGCGAGGACGTCACCCAGTCCGGCCGGCCCAACAAGCGGATCTACGAACTCACCGACGCCGGGCGGGAGGCGGTCGCCGCCTGGTTCGACGAGCCGTCCAGCGAGCCGCGGGTGCGCGACGAGTTCTTCATGAAACTCGCCCTCGCCCCGGCCACCGGCATGGCCGACCAGGTCTCCCTGATCAACAAGCAGCGCCGCCACTACCTCAACCTCATGCGGGCCATGTCCCGGCTCGCCGCGGGGGAGGACCGGGACGACACCATCGCGCAGCTGCTGATCGAGGGCGCGACGCTGCACCTGCAGGCGGACCTCGACTGGCTGGAACGCTGCCAGGAGGAGCTGGAATGAGAAGGGCCGAACCGCCCCCCGCGGCGCCGCACATGCTCCGGGTCGAGGGTCTGGTCAAGACGCACCGCGTGGACGGCGGCGAGGTCCGGGCCGTGCGCGGGGTCGACCTGGAGGTGCGGCCGGGCGAGTTCGTCGCCGTCACCGGCCCCTCCGGCGCCGGCAAGTCCACCCTGCTGCACCTGCTCGGCGGCCTCGAACGCCCCGACCAGGGGCGGATATGGCTGGACGGGCAGCGGGTCGACCAGCTCAGCGAGGCGCGCTGGGCGGTGCTGCGCCGGCGCGGCGTCGGCATCGTCTTCCAGTTCTTCAACCTCGTCTCCACCCTGACCGTCGCGGACAACATCGAGCTGCCCGCCCTGCTCGCCGGCCGCTCCCCCCGCCAGGTGCGCGCCGCCCGCCACGAGTTGCTGGCCGAACTCGGCCTGGCGGGCAAGGAGGACAGCACCCCCGCCGACCTGTCCGGCGGCGAGCAGCAGCGGGTCGCCCTCGCCCGGGCCCTGGTCAACCGCCCGGCCCTGTTGCTGGCCGACGAGCCCACCGGCAGCCTCGACAGCAAGGGCACCCGTGAGGTGCTGCGGCTGCTGACCCGCTGCCACGAACGCGGGCAGACCATCCTGCTCGTCACGCACGACGCCAAGGTGGCCAGCGCCGCGGACCGGGTGATCAGCCTCTTCGACGGCGAGGTCGTCGACGACATCACCCTCGACGCCGCGCCCTACACCTCGCGTCCCTCCCGTGCCGCCGCCGACGTCGTGAAGCTGCAGGGCTGACCGCCGTGCGCGCCACCGTCCGCTGGGCCCTCGCCGATCTGCGCACGCACCGCGGCCAGGCCCTGTCCATCGTCCTGGCCACCGCCGGCATCACCGCGGCGCTGCTGCTCTCCGTCGCCCTGCTGCTGTACGCCGCCAACCCCTGGCAGCGGATGTTCACCGCCACCGAGGGCGCCCACGTCTGGCTGCGCACGGACGGCGCCGCCGACACCACCGCCCTGTCCCGGATCGGCGGGGTGACGGTCTCCGGGCCCTTCCGCACCCTCACCGTCACCGCGCAGCACGGCCGGGAGAAGGCCGCCCTCGACCTGCGGGCCGCGGGCGCGAGCCCGCCGCAGGTGGGCCGGCCGCTCATGGACCGCGGGCGCTGGCTGCGGGGCGACGTGAACGACGGCATCGTGCTGGAGCGGTCGGTGGCGACCGCGCTGTGGGCCGAGCCGGGGGACGAGATCAGCGTGATCCGCGACGGACGGCCGAGCACCGTCCGCGTGGTCGGCGTCGCCGGGACCGCCGAACCGCTCTACGCCCCGGGAGCCACCCCGGGTGTCGCCTGGGCGTCGCCCGCCCTGGTGAGCAGCCTCGCCACCGGCCCGGCACGGGCGGGGCAGACCGTGGGGCTGAGGCTGGAGGACCCGGCGGACACCGACTTCGTCGTCCAGCGCGCCGTCGACGCCGTCGGCCCGGACCGCGTCATCGGCGTCGCCACCTGGCGGGAGGCCCGCGCCGACGCCGAGGGCGACAACCACCTTCTCGGGCTGCTGCTCGGCCTGTTCGGGCTCGCCGCGCTGCTGGCCGCCGCGATCGCGGTGACCGGGGGCATCGCCACCCGCGTGCTGGCCTACGTCCGCGACATCTCCGTCCTGAAGGCGGTGGGCTTCACCCCGGCCCAGGTGGTCCGGATGTTCCTCGTGCAGCACGCGGTGCTGGCCACCGCGGGCGTGCTGATCGGATCGGTGGCCGCGGAGACCCTCGCGCCGGGCATCCCCGGGCCGATGGGGGACGCCATGGGGCTGTGGCAGGGACTGCCGCAGCACACCTGGGCGCTCCCCGGCACGGCCGCGGCGACCGTGCTGGTCATCGCCCTGGCCACGGTGCTCGCCGCCTGGCGGGCCGGCCGGGTGCCGCCGATCCCCGCCGCGCGGGGGGCCGTTCCGGGCCGCCGCAGGATGTCCGGCGCCGTCCGGGCCGCACTGCGCCTGGGCACTCCGCCCGCGCTGGTCCTCGGCTGCCGCGGCGTGCTGCACCGCCCGGCCCGCTCCGCGGCCGCCGTGGCCCGGCTCGCGCTGCCGATCCTGATGATCACCGTGGCGCTGGGGACCTGGGCCACCCTCGACCGCTTCGAGCACCATCCGGAACAGCTCGGCCAGGCAGGCACGCTCACCGCCCGCCCCAACGGCCTCACCGACGACGCGGTCCGGCGACTGCTCGCGGACCGGACCGATATCGCCGCGGTCCACCCGGGCGTCGAACTCCCCGCGCTGGTCCCGGTCCAGTCGCAGTCCTTCACCCTGCGGGGGATCGGCACCACCGCCGACCCCTACCCCTTCGCCGTCGCCGAGGGCCGGGCTCCCGCCGGCCCCGACGAGGCCCTCGCCGGACAGGGCCTGCTCGACCTGCTCCACATCGAGGTCGGCCACTGGGTCCGGGTCACCGTCGGCGGGACCCCGCACATCCTGCACATCGTCGGCCGCAGCATCGAGACCGGGCACGGGGGACGCGTCATCTCCGCCCCGCTCGACGTCCTGCGGGCCCAGGACGCCTCCGTCCGGCCCTCGTACTACAGCCTGACGCTGCGTCCGGGCGCCGACCGCGCGGCGGTCCGCGGCGCTCTCACCGACGCGTCGCACGGCGCCCTGGAGGTGCGCGAGGTCACCGACCCCGGCGCCGAGCTCTCCCCGGTGCGCGGCGTGATCATCGGACTGGTCAGTGTGCTCGCGCTGATCGCCCTGGCCGAACTGTCCACGGCCGTCGGCAGCGGCATCCGCGACCACGCCCGCGACATGCGCGCCTACCGCGCCGTGGGCCTGACGCCCCAGCAGAGCGTGGCGACCGTCGTCACCGGCGTCGGCCTGGTCGTCCTGGCCGCCGCCGTCGTGGGCGTCACCGCGGGGGTGTTCGCCTCCGACTGGCTGATCGACCTGCAGGGCGGCTCCAGCGGTGTCGGCGCGGGCATCGCCCAGTCGCCGCCCGTGGCGGCGCTGTTCCTGATCGTCGGCGTGTGCGTCGCGGTGGCGGTGTCCGTCTCCGTCCTGCCCGCCGCCCGCGCGGCGGGGGACCGCAACCCGCGGATGCTGCTCAACGCGCAGTGAGGGGGAAGACACCGGACGCGGTGCGCCGCCGAACGGGGCCGCCGGGCATGATCCTCGGTAAGAATGAAGCACGCCGGCCGGCCCGGCTGCGCGGTCCTTGACCGCTCTGTCGGCCGTCGTCGATGCTTGCGTTGCGGCACGTGCAGAATGTGCCGTAATGAGAAACGCCCGCCTCAGGGATCCGTACCAGCCGAGGAGTACCCCATGGCCCACCAGGTCCGTGCCGTCGTCGCCCGGGAGAAGGGTTCCCCCGTCAGCCTGGAAACGATCGTCGTGCCCGACCCGGGGCCGGGGGAGGCGCTGGTGCGGATCCAGGCCTGCGGGGTCTGCCACACCGACCTGCACTACCGCGAGGGCGGCATCAACGACGACTTCCCGTTCCTCCTCGGCCACGAGGCCGCCGGCGTCGTGGAGTCGGTCGGCGAGGGCGTCACCGACGTCGCCCCCGGTGACTTCGTCGTCCTCAACTGGCGCGCCGTGTGCGGCCAGTGCCGCGCCTGTCTGCGCGGACGCCCCTGGTACTGCTTCAACACCCACAACGCCAAGCAGAAGATGACCCTGCTGGACGGCACCGAGCTCTCCCCGGCCCTCGGCATCGGGGCCTTCGCCGAGAAGACCCTCGTCCACGCCGGACAGTGCACCAAGGTGGACCCGTCCGTCTCCCCGGCCGTCGCCGGGCTGCTGGGCTGCGGTGTCATGGCGGGCATCGGCGCGGCCATCAACACCGGCAACGTCGGCCGCGGCGACTCCGTCGCCGTGATCGGCTGCGGCGGCGTCGGCGACGCGGCGATCGCCGGCTCCCGGCTGGCCGGCGCCGCGAAGATCATCGCGGTGGACATCGACCCGCGGAAGCTGGAGACGGCGAAGAAGCTCGGCGCCACGCACACCGTCAACTCCAAGGAGACCGACCCCGTCGAGGCGGTCCGCGAGCTGACCGGCGGCTTCGGCGCCGACGTCGTCATCGAGGCGGTCGGCCGCCCCGAGACATACAAGCAGGCCTTCTACGCCCGCGACCTGGCCGGCACCGTCGTCCTGGTCGGCGTGCCCACCCCCGAGATGAAGCTGGAACTGCCGCTGCTGGACGTGTTCGGCCGCGGCGGCGCGCTGAAGTCCTCCTGGTACGGCGACTGCCTGCCCTCCCGCGACTTCCCCATGCTCATCGACCTCCACCTGCAGGGCCGGCTGGACCTGGACACCTTCGTCACCGAGACCATCGCCCTGGACGAGGTGGAGAAGGCCTTCGAGCGGATGCACCACGGCGACGTGCTGCGCTCGGTGGTGGTCCTCTGATGGCCGCCCGCATCGACCACCTCGTCACCTCGGGCACCTTCGCGCTGGACGGGGGCACCTGGGACGTCGACAACAACGTCTGGATCGTCGGCGACGACACCGAGGCGATCGTCGTCGACGCCGCCCACGACGCCGATGCCATCGCCGCGGCGCTGGGCGGCCGCCGCCTGGTCGCGATCGTCAGCACCCACGCCCACAACGACCACATCGACGCCGCGCCCGCGCTCGCGGCGCGCACCGGCGCGCCGATCCTGCTGCACGGCGACGACCTGCCGCTGTGGAAGCAGACCCACCCCGAGCGCTCCCCCGACCGCGAACTGACGGACGGTCAGGTCATCACGGTGGCGGGCACCGAGCTCACGGTGCTGCACACCCCGGGTCACGCGCCGGGCGCCGTCTGCCTGTACGCGCCCGGCCTCGGCACCGTCTTCACCGGCGACACGCTCTTCCAGGGCGGCCCGGGCGCCACGGGGCGGTCCTTCTCGGACTTCCCGACCATCGTCGACTCCATCCGCGACCGGCTGCTGACCCTGCCGCCGGAGACGGTCGTCCGCACCGGCCACGGCGACAGCACCACCATCGGGGCCGAGGCCCCGCATCTGGACGAGTGGATCGCCCGCGGCCACTGAGCCCCCGTGACCGCCGCACTTGCGGGTGCGGCGGTCATCGCGGCGCGAGCCACCACACGCAGGCGTGGTTGCTCGCGGGACGAACGACGCCGCCGCCGCCGTGCCGCGTACAGCGCGAGCCACCCCGTGGCGGCACGCGGACCGGTGCCTCGCGGGTGGCGGGACGCCGGTCCCGCCGCAACGGCGCCGACCATCAGGCCGACAGCACCCGCAGCGGCGCGCCGTCGCGGAAGGCGGCGACGTCCTCCACCGCCTGCCGGTAGAAGACCTCGTACGTCGCCTCCGTGACGTAGCCCAGGTGCGGGGTGAGCAGGGTGCCGGGCAGGGTCCGCAGGACGTCCCCGGCGGGCAGCGGCTCGGTGTCGTACACGTCCAGCGCCGCACCGGCGATCCGGCGCTCGCTCAGCGCGGCGACCAGCGCCGGGGTGTCGACGAGCGGCCCGCGCGAGGTGTTGACCAGCAGCGCCGTGGGCTTCATCCAGCCCAGCTCCTCGGCACCGACCAGGCCGGTACTGCGCGCGCTGAGCTTGTAGTGCACGGTGACGACGTCCGAGCGGGAGAACAGCTCCCGCCTGCCGACCGCCCGCGCGCCGCACGCGGCGGCGTGCGCCGGGTCGAGGTTGGTGCTCCACGCGAGGACGTGCATCCCGAATGCGGTGCCGATCTCGGCGACCCGCGCGCCCAGCCGGCCCAGGCCCACCACGCCGAGCGTCCGGCCGTGCAGGTCGCCGCCGATCGTGTGCTGCCACTCCCCGCGCCGCATCCCGGCCGTCTCCCCGGGGATGTGGCGGACCAGGGACAGGATGAGGCCCCAGGTCAGCTCGGCCGTGGCGTGCGGGACGCTCTCCGTGCCGCACACCGTCACACCGTGCCGGCGGGCGGCGTCCAGGTCGACGGACGCGTTCGCCATGCCCGTGGTCACCAGCAGCCGCAGCGCCGGCAGCGCCGCGAAGCGCTCCTCGGTGAAGGGGGTGCGCTCACGCATCGCGACCACCACGTCGAAGCCGTCCAGCGCCCGCGCCAGCTCGGCCGTACCGGCGACGTGGTCGTGGAGGAACACCACCTCCGCCCCCAGCGCGTCCCAGTCGGCGAACCGGTGCGCCGCCTTCTGATAGTCGTCCAGGACGGCGATGCGCATGGTGCGGTCTCCTCGGCTCGATCGGTCGCACGGATGGGTCCGGGGCCTGTCCTAGTATCTGCTCGGAAAGCGGCCGGAACCGAACGAGGGGTGGGCACGTGGAGACACCCGGCAGACGGCGCCGGCTGCGCTGGTGGCCCCGCTCGCTGTACTGGCGCCTCGCGCTCGGCTTCCTGGCGATCACCACGATCGGCGTCGCGGCCGCGGACGTCTACGCCGCCCGTGCCCTCGCCGAAGGCCTGCGGAACCGGCTCGACCAGCAGCTCGCCTCCATACGCCAGGACCGCCTGGAAGAGCTGGAGACCAGCTCGGACCTCGAGCCCGCCGGGGCGACCGCCGTGGTGCTGCTCACCGACGCCATCGGCAGGGTCGTGCAGCGCGAGTCCGGCGCGATGGTGGAGCGGGCCGTCATCCGGCTGTCCGGCGCCGACCTGGACCGCATGGCGACCACCGGCCGGTCGGGGGCGGTCGGCCCGACCCCGATGCGGGCGGTCGTGGAGAAACTGCCCGACGGCGGCTACCTGGTGATCGCCGAGTCCACCGCGGACGACGCCGCCACCGTGCACAACCTCGTGGTCATCGAAGCCGTCTCGGGCGTGCCCCTGATCGCCGGCGTCGTGCTCGGCGCGCTCTACTTCAGCCGCCGCACCATCTCGCCGCTCAAGGAGATCACCGCCACCGCCCGCCGCTTCGCCGCCGAAGGCGCACCCTCGCAGCGGGTCTCCGCCCCGGTGTCGACGGCCGAGGTGGAGGCGCTGGCCGACGCCTTCAACGCGATGCTCGGCCGCGTCGACGAGGAGTTCAACCGCCGCCGCAAGGCCGAGGAGCAGCTGCGCGACTTCGTCGGTGCCGCCAGCCACGAACTGCGCACCCCGCTCACCGCGATCGGCGGCTACGCGCAACTGGTGCGCTTCGGCGCCCTCGACGACCCGGCCCGCCTCGACGACGCCATGCGCCGGGTGCAGAACGAGACCCGCAGGATGTCCGTCCTCGTGGACGAGCTGCTGCTGCTCGCCCGCCTCGACCAGGGCCGCCCCCTCGAATGCCGGCCCGTGGACCTGGCCGAACTCTGCGCCGACGCCGTGGCCGACACCCGCGTCACCGCCCCCGACCGGCCGGTGACCCTCGTCGTGGAACCCGGGCCCCACGTGGTGACCGGTGACCCCGACCGGCTCCGCCAAGTGGTCACCAACCTGCTGGCGAACGTCGTCGCGCACACCGCGCACGACGTCCCCGCCGAGGTACGGGTCGGCCGCGAGGGCGACGAGCAGATCGTCGACGTCATCGACGGCGGCACCGGGATACCCGAGGAACTGCGCGAGCGGGTCTTCGAGCGGTTCTTCCGCGCGAGCGGCGGCCCGGCCCGCCCCGCCCTCCGCGACGACACCCCCGCCCCCGGCAGCGGCCTCGGCCTGAGCATCGTCGCCGCGATCGCCGCGGCGCACTCGGGGTCGGTGCGGGTGGAGGCGTCGGAGTCGGGTGCGTGGTTCCGGGTGCGGTTGCCGGCGCTCACTGCCGCATGATCGCGGCGACGGCCACGGCCGTCCGCAGGACCTGCAGGTCGCGAGGGCCGTCGACGCGCCGGCCGGTCAGCTCCTCGACGCGCCGCAGCCGGCGGTCGAAGAACTTGCGGCGGAGCGTGAGCAGCTCGCACGCCAGGTCGGGGTCGCCGTCGGCGGAGATCACCGCGCTCAGCGTCTCCCGCAGCACCCGGTCGTCCAGGACCGGCTGCACCATGCCGACCAGCCGCTGCGCGATGTCGGGCGTCTGCGCGGCCGCGTACTCGACCAGGACGTCGTCCAGCTGGTAGACGCCCGGACCGAAGCCGAGCGCGTCCACCACCGCGCAGATGTCGTCCACCAGCAGCTGACCGGCCGTCACCTCGTTGTACGGCTTCCAGTGCACCGCGAGCCGGGCCGTCCCGCCGAGGTCCCGGTGGATGCGGTTCGCCAGGTCGAGGGACTCCTCGGGGCGCGGGGCGAGGGCGAGCACGTACAGCCCGCGTGTCGAGGCGAGCACGGCCGTCTCGGGGCCGCCGTGCCCGCGGGCCACCGCCTCGACGTCGCCCAGGGGACGGCCGGGCGCGCGCAGCGCCATCACGGCGTAGGCGGGCGGGGCGCAGGACGGCCCGGGCCGAGGCGGTTCCGGGACCGAGGCGGGGGCCTCCCGCCCGGGCTGGGCGAAGAAGCCCCGGTTCAGCTCGCGGGCCACCCGGCGCCCGGCGTCCGCCAGGCGCCGCGCGAACTCGTCGCGGGAGCCGTCGGCGGCGCCGGCCGCCGCGTGCCCGCCGGAGACCAGGATGTGCTCCGTCGTCTCCTGCACGGCGACCCGCAGCGCGCTCACCGGCCCGCCCCGCGCCGCCCAGGCGACCCCCTCGCCACGGATCCGCGCGGCGGTCTGCTCGCTCCACTGCCCCGAGCCGGAGACGACTTCTATGAGGGCGGCGAACAGCTCCCGGCGCAGCGAGGGCTCGCCTCCGCCGGAGTCGGTGAATCCCAGGTCAAGACAGGAATCCAGGCCCGTGGACACCGGTGCGTGGGTGGTCATGCGCGCAAGCCAAGCACCGGAGTATCAGAGTCACATCAAAGCCCGATCAGAGTTGGCGCTGGGTATCGCCGGACGTCACGACGGTTCCGGGATCGACTGCTCGGTCCAGATGCACTTGCCGCCGGGGACGTAGCGGGTGCCCCAGCGCTGGCAGAGCGCGGCCACCAGCTGCAGCCCGCGGCCGCCCTCGTCGGTGTCGCCGGCGTGCCGGATCCGGGGGGTGCTGAGGCTGCTGTCCGACACCTCGCAGACGAGGGTGCGGCTGCGGATCAGCCGCAGGCCGATGGGCCCCCGGGCGTGCCGGACCACGTTGCCGACCAGCTCGCTGGCGATCAGCTCGGTCGTCGTGACGAGTTCCTCCAGGCCCCAGGCGTCCAGCCGGCGTCGCACGTGCTCGCGCGCCTGACCCGCGGAGAGCGGGTCCTCGGGCAGGGACCAGGTGGCGACGTCGTCGGGTGCCAGGGCGTGGGTACGGGCGATGAGCAGGGCGGCGTCGTCCCCGGCGTGCTGCTGGTGGGGGTCGAGGGCCGCGGCGACCTCCTCGCACAGCCTGCCGAGCCGCTCGACCTCGCCCCGGCGGCCTTCCGCGGGCCGCGCGGGCGCCGCGGCCTGCGCGCCGGTGAGAGCCTTCGCCAGCCCGGCCATGCCGGTGTCGATGTCCCGGCGGGAGGACTCGACGAGGCCGTCCGTGTAGAGCACCAGCAGACTGCCCTCGGGGATCTCCAGCTCCACGGTCGCGAACGGCGGCGTGGCCGCGCCCAGCGGGGCGTCCGGCGAGTGACCGGCGAATTGGACGGTGCCGTCGGGCAGCACCAGCGCGGGGGGCGGGTGCCCGGCCCGGGAGAAGGAGAACGTGCGGTTGGCGGGGTCGTACACCGCGTACAGACAGGTCGCGTAGAAGTCGTCCCCGAGGTCGCTGACCAGGTCGTTGAGGTGCGCGAGCAGCTCGTCGGGAGGCAGTTCGAGACCGGCGAACGTGTGCACCGCGGTGCGCAGCCGTCCCATCGTCACGGCCTCGGAGATGCCGTGCCCCATCACGTCGCCGATGACCAGCGCGACCCGGTCGGCGGAGAGCGGGATGACGTCGTACCAGTCCCCGCCGACCGTCGTCCCCTCGACGGCGGGCAGGTAGCGCGCCGCGGCGCTGACCGCGGGCAGTTCCGGCAGGACGCGCGGCAGCAGGCCGCGCTGCAGTTCCTGCGCCCGGCCGTGCTCGGCGTCGTACAGCCGGGCCCGCTCCAGGGCCTGGGCGACCAGCCCGCTGAGCGCGGTCAGCAGGGTGCGCTCCTCCTCGCTGAACGGGCGCGGCTCGGAGAAGGAGACGACGCAGGAGCCGACCGCCTTCCCGGAGACGATCAGCGGGAGGAAGGCCCAGGCGTGCTTCTGGGACCACTCCTGGAGGCGGACGCGGTTTGGGTACGCCTCGCGGAACTCCTTCGCGGAGGTGATGTAGCGGGGCACGCGCTCGCGGATGGCGTCGGTGCTGGGGCTGCCCTCGGTGAGCCGGGTCCGGCTGAGCCGCTCCATCAGGCCCGGGGGGTAGCCGACGAAGCCGACCACGCGCAGCAGGTCGCCCTCCAGCGTGTTGATGATCAGCCCGGTGGCGTCGAACAGGGGCAGTACGCGGTCGGCGACCGCGGCGACGACGTCCCTGACGGTGACGGCCTCGGCGAGCGCGGTGGTGAGCCGGCCGATGTGCGCGGCGCGGTCGGCGGCGGTGCGGGCGGCGTCGGCGCGGGCCTCCTCCGCCAGCCGGCGCTCGGTGACGTCGGTGAGGTAGAGGGTCAGGCCGTCGGGCACCGGCATGACGCGCAGGTGGTAGCGGCGCTTGCCGCCGTCCCACTCGATGTCCGCGCTGACGGTCGCGTCACTCTCGGCCGCCCTGCGGCAGTGGGCCTCGAGCTCCGATTCGTGCACGCCGGGCAGGTCCCACAGCACCTTGCCGACCGGTGGACGCCGCGCCCCGAGCAGCCGTTCGGCCTGCGGATTGGCGAAGGCTATGCGGCCGTCGTCGTCGACCGCGAGGAAACCGTCGCTCATGTGGCGCAGGGCCCGGCCGGCGGCGTCCATCGCGACCCGGGTCTCGGTGCTGTCCCACAGCACTCCGGCCAGCCGCACGGCCTTGCCGTCCGCACCGAGCACACTGCGGCCGCGGGCCTGCACCCAGCGGAAACCCCCGTCGGGCCGCCGGACCCGGTACTCCCAGGCGAAGCCGCCGGCGGCCCGGGCGGCCTCCTCGGCGTCGGCGATCACCCAGGGCAGGTCCTCGGGGTGGACCAGCTCCACCCATGTCTCCAGGCGCCCGTCGTACATCTGCGGGGACATCCCGAAGACGGAGCGCGCGGTCTCGTCCAGGTAGGCCTCGCCGGTGCGGACGTTCCACTCCCAGGTGCCGATGCCCACGTCGGAAGGGGTCTCCCGGGGCCGGGCGCCGGAAGCGCCCTCCGCCAGGCGCCAGCGATCGCGCGACTCGACGGCCGCCGTCCGGCCCAGCCGCTCCGACACCCACGCGGCGATCGCCCGCAGCAGCTCCCACTCGCCGGGGGCCGGCGGCACGGCGGCCGCGCTCACCACCGAGAGCGCGCCGAGCGGGCCGTCGGGGCCGGGGAGCGGTACGGCGGCGAGCCCGGACCCGCCGGGCAGCGGGCCGGGGGTCGTCTCCGTGGTGGGCAGCCACACGGGTTCGCCGCCGGTCGTCGCACGGCCGGGCGCCGTGTCGTCCTGCGGGGGGAGGAAGAGCCAGCCCCGGGTGAGGTTCCGGGGCAGACCGCTGCTCGCGGCCAGGCGCAGCGGCACTCCGCCCCGGGCCTCCTGCCCGCGCAGGTGGACCAGTCCGCCCAAGCCGTTCAGCGCCGCCACGGCCTGCTGCAGCCCCAGTCGCAGCGCCTCGCGCTCGCCCTGGTCGTCGCCCGAGGAGCGGAGCAGCCCGAGCCGCTCCGCTCCTCGCTGCTCGAGCGGCGCTTCAGGCTCCTGGGCGGCGGCTTCGTTCGGGATCATGCCCTCTTCTCGTCGGCTCTTCCTCCGAAGGCCAACATAGCGCCGCGCGCGGGGACCGTCAGCGCGAAGCCGTATCGCCCGCCTGCGCTGCCCGCACCAGGTAGCCCGCCCCCCGAACGGTGCGGATGAGCGACTGGTCGGTGTCGCCGAGCTTCCGGCGCAGGTAGTAGATGTAGGTCTCCACGATCCCGGACTCGCCCTGGAAGCCGCAGCTCCACACGGCGTCGAGGATCTGCCCCCTGGAGACCACCCGGTCCGGGTTCTCCAGCAGGAAGCGCAGCAGCGCGAACTCGGTCGCCGAGACCTGGACGGGCCTGCCGTGCCGCCACACCTCGTGGGTGTCCGCGTCGAGCTCGACCCAGCCCGCGCGCAGCCGGCGTCCGGCGGGCTCGGGGACCCGGCCCCGGCGCAGCAGGGCGTTCACCCGGGCCGCGACCTCGTTGATGTCGAAGGGCTTGGTGACGTAGTCGTCGCCGCCGAGCGCCAGCCCCCTGATCTTGTCCTCCACCGCGTCCCGGGCCGTGAGGAAGAGGACGGGCGCGTCGACCCGGGCGGCGCGGAGCCTGCGGCAGACCTCGAAGCCGTCGAGGTCGGGCAGTCCCACGTCGAGCAGGATCACGTCGGCCGCGCGCTCGGCGGCCGTGCTCACCGCCTCCTCGCCGGTGCCGGCCGTGACCACGTCGAAGCCCAGGAACTGCAGCGCCATCGCGAGCATCGAGGCGATGCTCGACTCGTCCTCCACGACCAGCACACGGGGCTGCTGGGCCGAAATGGTCACGTTCATGCCGGGGGTCACTTCCTCCGGGCCGGATTCCGGCCGTTGTCGTGCACCGTTGTCGTGCAGAAGAGGAACGGATTATGTCATTCGGCTGAACCCGGACAACCCCCGTGACCGAATCGCGACGGTCCCGCCCCCGGCACCCCCGGCGGGCGGTGGATGATCCCCCGTCAGATGAGGGGTCCGGGTGTCCGGGCGACGCCTTGACAGGGGTGGGGGGCACCCCCACACTGATGTTGCGTCAACCGCAATCAGTTCCGCCATACGCACCGAGGTGTCATGATGATTCCCGTGTGCCGGCTCGCGGATCTCCCGCGTGGCGAGGCCTTCCGGCTCGAAACCGACCCGCCCGTCGCGGTGTTCCACACCGAGGAGGGCGAGCTCTACGCCATCGACGACACCTGCACCCACCAGGACGCGTCGCTCGCGGACGGCTGGCTGGAGGGGTGCGAGGTCGAGTGCCCGCTGCACGCCTCGAAGTTCGACCTGCGGACGGGCGCGGTGGACGCGCCCCCGGCCAGGCGGCCCGTACGGACGCACGAGGTCGTGGTCGAGGACGGCGTGATCCACGTACGGCCGGCGCCGGCCGCCCCCGGCCTCCCCCCGTGCGCCGCCGGCCGGCTCGCCGGGGGAGCCGGGTGAGAGCGGTCCTCGTGGTCGGTGCCTCGCTGGCGGGGCTTTCGGCGGCGCGGGCGCTGCGCGCCCGCGGGTACGACGGGCGGCTGGTGCTCGTCGGCGACGAACCGCACCGGCCGTACGACCGGCCGCCGCTGTCCAAGGAGTTCCTGGCCGGCCGGGCCGACGAGGCGGCACTGGTCCTGGAGGCGGACGGCGAGGACCTCGGCGCCGAATGGCAGCTGGGCGCACGGGCCGTGGCGCTCGACCCGGGGACCCGGAGCGTCGGGCTCGCGGACGGCCGCACCGTCACCGCCGACGGAGTCGTCATCGCCACCGGGGCCGTGGCCCGTACGCTGCCCGGCGCGGCGGCCCGGCGCGGGGTGCACACCCTGCGCACCCTGGACGACGCCCGCGCGCTGCGGGCCGACCTGGCGCGCGGCGGGCGGCTCGTCGTCATCGGCGGCGGCTTCATCGGGGCCGAGGTCGCCTCGACCGCGTACGCCCTCGGGCTGGACGTCACCGTCGTCGAGGCGGCGCCCACCCCGCTGTCGGGGCCGCTGGGCGAGACCATGGGCGGCGTCGTGTCGGGCCTCCACGCCGACCACGGCGTACGGCTGTTGTGCGGCACGGGGGTGCGGGGGACCGAGGCGGACGGCGAGGGGCGGGTGGCGGCCGTGGTCCTGGCCGACGGCCGCAGGCTGCCCGCGGACACCGTGGTCGTCGGCATCGGCGCCCGCCCGTGCGTGGACTGGCTCGCCGGGTCCGGGATCGAGATCGGCGACGGCGTCCTGTGCGGCGCCGACGGCCGGACGAGCCTGCCGGGCGTCGTCGCCGTCGGGGACTGCGCCGCCTGGTACGACCCGGCCTCCGGCGCGCACCTTCGCGTGGAGCACTGGACGGGCGCCCTGGAGCGTCCGGCCGCCGCCGTCGCCGCGCTGCTGTCCGACGGCCCGGGCGGGCAACGGGCGCCGCGCCCGCCGTACTTCTGGTCCGACCAGTACGGCGTGCGCATCCAGTTCGCGGGCCGCGCCGCGGGGGCCGACACCGTCACGGTCGAGGAGGGCGCCCCGGAGGGGCGCGACGTGCTCGCGGTCTACCGCAGGGGCGGGGTGCCGGTGGCCGTGCTGGGGATGAACCGGCCCCGGTCGTTCACCCGTTGGCGCAAGCGGCTGGCCGCCGTCACGTCTTGACAGCGCCGGGGCGGCGCCACATGCTGCAGTTGCGCAGTGCACACTCCGTTGCTCATTACACAACGTCCTGCAAGGAGTGCCCGTGACCCCGACCGGTCTGCCGGACAGCCTGATCGCCACCCTCCCCGGCTCCTACTACACGGACCCCGGGATCTTCGCCCAGGAGCAGGAGCGCATCTTCGAGGCGATGTGGTTCTGTGCGGCGCGCTCCTCCGAACTCGGCCGGCCGGGTGCCTTCAGGACCGTGGACGTCGGGCGCGAGAGCATCCTGGTCACCCGGTCCCGGGACCACGCGGTGCGCGCCTTCCACAACGTGTGCCGGCACCGCGGGGCCCGGCTGCTCACCGAGGAGGGCGGCGAGGTCAGGCGGGCGTTCCAATGCCCCTACCACGCCTGGACGTACGACCTGGACGGCAGGCTCGTGGCGGCGCCCAACCTCACCAAGATGCCCGACGTGGGCCGCACCGAGTACGGGCTCGTCCCCGTCCACGTCCGCGAATGGCTCGGCTACGTCTGGGTCTGCCTGGCCGAGGACCCGCCCTCCTTCGAGGAGCAGGTGGTCGGCGCGGTCGTCACCCGGCTCGGGGACGTGGCGTCCCTGGAGCGCTACGGCATCGAGGACCTGAGGGTCGGCCGGCGGATCGTCTACGACGTCCGGGCCAACTGGAAGCTCATCGTCGAGAACTTCATGGAGTGCTACCACTGCGCCACGATCCACCCCGAACTGACCGAGGTGCTGCCGGAGTTCGCCGACGGCTACGCCGCGCAGTACTACGTCGGCCACGGCGCCGAGTTCGGCGCGGACGTCGAGGGCTTCACGGTGGACGGCTCGCCGGGACTGAAACGCATACCGGGGGTCTCCGCGGCCCAGGACCGGCGCTACTACGCGATCACCATCAGGCCCCAGGTCTTCGTCAACCTGGTGCCGGACCACGTGATCTTCCACCGCATGTACCCGGTCGCCGCCGACCGCACGGTCGTCGAGTGCGACTGGCTCTACCTGGAGGAGGTCGTCGCCGGGGGCCGCGACGTCAGCCGCTCCGTCGAGCTCTTCGACCGGGTCAACCGCCAGGACTTCGAGGCCTGCGAGCGCTGCCAGCCCGCCATGGCCTCCCGGATCTACGCCAAGGGCGGGGTCCTGGTCCCCAGCGAGCACCACATCGCCGGCTTCCACGACTGGGTGCACGAGCGCCTCGGCACCGCTCAGCCCAGATAGCCCATGCGGTGGCTGATCTCGGCGGCCCCGGCGACCAGCAGCGGCGCGAGCTCGTGCATGCGCTCCTGGGTGAAGCGGTACGAGGGGCCGGAGGCGCTGACGGCGGCGATGACCTCGCCGTCGCGCGAGCGGACGGGGGCGGCCATCGCGTGCAGGCCGATCTCCAGCTCCTCCAGCGTCCAGGCGTACCCGCGCTCCCGGGCCCCGGCGAGGTTCTTCTCCAGCTTCGTCCGCGAGGTGAGGGTGTGCGGGGTCAGCTTCTCCAGGCCCGCGTCCATGAGGAGTTCCGCGCGCTGCCCCGCGGGAAGGTGGGCGAGCAGGATCTTGCCGCTGGAGGTCGCGTGCAGCGGGGTGAGCTGGCCGACCCAGTTGTGCGCGGTGACCGCCGCCGGTCCGCGCACCTGGTACAGGTTGATCGCGAAGTGCTTCTCCATCACCGCGATGTTGACGGTCTCGCCGATCTCCTCGGCGAGCCGCTCGCACACCGGCCGGCCCTGCTGCGTGATGTCGATGCGGCCGGTCACCGCGCCGGCCAGCCGTACGATGCCGAAGCCGAGCCGGTACTTGCCGCGCTCGCCCGCCTGCTCCACCAGCCCGCGTGCCTCCAGCGCGCCGAGCAGCCGGAACGCCGTCGACTTGTGGACCTGGATCTCGGCGGCGACCTCGCTCACGCCGGCCTCGCCGCGCTGCGCCAGGATCTCCAGCACGCTGATGGCCCGGTCCACGGACTGGACACCGCCCGGCTGTGAACCGCCTGTCTCGGTATCTGCACTGAAGTTGCTCACAGCGAAACTATACGCGCGGTAAACAACAGCGTGGCGGTCCCACCGGGCGGGGTCCGGGGGAGAGGTCAATGCGCGGCCTTGACCCTCAAGTTGCGCCGTTCGCAACCTGGTGCGCATAGCGGCACCGTACTAGCATGCTGCGCCAGTCGACCTGTAGACCGCGCGAACGAGACGAGCAAGACGAGCGAGACGAGTGAGGCGAGACTGACATGGCTCCCGAGCAGTACGACTTCGTCATCGTCGGTGGGGGCTCCGCCGGCTGCGCCCTCGCGAACCGGCTCTCCGCCGATCCGGGCAACCGTGTCCTGGTGCTGGAGGCAGGCCGCCCCGACTACCCCTGGGACGTCTTCATCCACATGCCCGCGGCGCTCACCTTCCCCATCGGCAGCCGCTTCTACGACTGGGGCTACGAGTCCGAGCCCGAACCCCACATGGGCGGACGGCGGATCTACCACGCCCGGGGCAAGGTGCTCGGCGGCTCCAGCAGCATCAACGGCATGATCTTCCAGCGCGGCAACCCCATGGACTACGAGCGCTGGGCGAAGGTCCCCGGCATGGAGCGCTGGGACTACGCCCACTGCCTGCCGTACTTCCAGCGCATGGAGAACTGCCTCGCCGCCGACGCCGACGACGAGTTCCGCGGCCACGACGGCCCGCTCGTCCTGGAGCGCGGGCCCGCTTCCAGCCCGCTCTTCCCCGCCTTCCTCAAGGCCGTCCAGGAGGCGGGCCACCCGCTCACCGACGACGTCAACGGCTACCGCCAGGAGGGCTTCGCGCCCTTCGACCGCAACGTCCACCGCGGCCGCCGGCTCTCCGCCGCCCGGGCCTACCTGGACCCCGTGCGCAGCCGCCCCAACCTGACGGTGCGGACCCGGGCCCTGGTCACCCGGGTCCTGTTCGAGGGCAAGCGCGCCGTCGGCGTGGAGTACGAACGCCGCAAGGGCGCCCGCGAGCAGGTGCGCGCCCGCGAGGTCGTGCTCTGCGGCGGCGCGATCAACTCGCCCCAGCTGCTGCAGCTGTCGGGTGTCGGCGACGCCCGGGAGCTGTCCGCGCTCGGCGTCGACGTCGTCCACGACCTGCCCGGCGTCGGCGAGAACCTCCAGGACCACCTGGAGGTGTACGTCCAGTACGCCTGCACGCAGCCGGTCTCCATGCAGCCGTACCTGGCCAAGTGGCGTTATCCGTTCATCGGCCTGCAGTGGCTGTTCCGCAAGGGCCCGGCCGCCACCAACCACTTCGAGGCCGGGGGCTTCGCGCGGAGCAACGAGGAGGTGGAGTACCCCAACCTGATGTTCCACTTTCTGCCCATCGCGGTGCGCTACGACGGCTCCGCCCCGGCCGGCGGCCACGGCTACCAGGTGCACGTGGGGCCGATGTACTCCGACGCCCGTGGCACGGTGAAGATCAGGAGCAGGGATCCCCGCGAGAAGCCCGCGCTGCGCTTCAACTACCTCTCCACCGAGCAGGACCGCCGCGAGTGGGTCGAGGCGGTGCGCGTCGCCCGCGACATCCTCGGCCGGCCCGCGCTGGCCCCCTTCAACGGCGGCGAGGTCTCGCCCGGCCCCGGTGTCGAGACCGACGAGGAGATTCTGGCGTGGGTCGCCAAGGAGGGCGAGACCGCCCTCCACCCGTCCTGCACCTGCCGGATGGGCACCGACGAGATGGCCGTGGTCGACCCGGCGAGCCTGCGGGTGCACGGCGTGGAGGGGCTCCGGGTCGTCGACGCGTCCGTCATGCCCTATGTGACCAACGGCAACATCTACGCGCCCGTGATGATGATCGCCGAGAAGGCGGCCGACCTGATCCTCGACCGTGAGCCCCTGCCGCCCTCGAAGGCGCAGTACTACCGGCATCGCGACGCCGCCGCCAACTGAGCTCGGACGGCGTTCCGTTCGCGGGGTCAAGATGTGCCGTGCAGACCGTGCGACCCCTTGACGACCGGTGGCCGGTCGGACAGGGTGTTCCACCACAAGCAATTCGATGCGCTATGTGCAACGAAGCGAGGACTCCGCGCGTGGCAGACCTGTACCTGGACGGAGAGTGGCGCGAAGCGGTGGCCGGAGGCCGCCGGGAGATCCGCTGCCCCGCCGACGGAGCCCACGTCGCGACGGTCTCCGAGGCGACCCGCGCCGACGCGCGGGCCGCGGTCGCCGCCGCCCGCGCCGCCTTCGACCACGGGCCCTGGCCACGGACTCCGGAGCGCGAACGCGGCGCCCTCCTGCTCCGCGCCGCCGGCATCGTCGAACGGGACGCCAAGGACTTCGCCCGCGCCGAATCCCTCGACACCGGCAAACGGCTCGTGGAGAGCGAGTACGACGTCGCCGACGTCGTCGCCTGCCTGCGCCACTACGGCGGCATCGCGGGCACTTCCGCCGGACGGGTCGTCGACACCGGCCGCGACGACGCCGTCAGCCGCGTCGAGTACGAGCCGGTCGGCGTCTGCGCCCTGATCACCCCCTGGAACTACCCGCTGCTGCAGGCCTCCTGGAAGGTCGCGCCCGCGCTCGTCGCGGGCAACACGTTCGTCCTCAAGCCCAGCGAGCTGACCCCCTCCACCTCCGTGCTGCTGATGCGGGCCCTGGAGGAGGCCGGACTCCCGCCGGGGGCCGGGAACCTCGTCCTCGGCGCGGGGCCCGAGGCCGGCGCCCCGCTCGCCGAGGACCCCGGCGTCGACATGGTCTCCTTCACCGGCGGCCTGGGGACCGGCAGACGCGTGATGGCCGCGGCCGCCGCCACGGTGAAGAGGGTCGCCCTCGAACTCGGCGGGAAGAACCCCAACGTGGTCTTCGCCGACGCCGACTTCGAGACGGCCGTGGACTTCGCGCTCACGGCCGTCTTCCTGCACTCCGGGCAGGTCTGCTCCGCCGGGGCCCGGCTGATCGTGCAGGACACGGTGCACGACGCCTTCGTCGACGAGGTCGTACGGCGCGCCTCGGGCATCCGCCTCGGCGGCCCCTTCGACCCCGCGGCCGAGACCGGCCCGCTGATCTCCGCCGCGCACCGCGACAAGGTCGAGGCGTACGTCGCCGCCGGGATCGCCGAGGGCGCGGTGCTGCGCTGCGGCGGCGCCCGCCCCGCGGACCCGGCCCTGCAGGGGGGCTTCTACTACCCGCCGACCGTGCTCGACGACTGCGACCAGGGCATGCGGGTCGTCCACGAGGAGTCCTTCGGGCCCGTGCTGACGGTCGAGCGGTTCACCGACGAGGACGACGCCGTCCGCATCGCCAACGACACCGAGTACGGTCTCGCCGGCGCCGTGTGGACGCGGGACGCCGGCCGCGCGCAGCGGGTCGCCCGCCGGCTGCGCCACGGCACCGTGTGGATCAACGACTACCACCCCTACGTACCGCAGGCGGAATGGGGTGGCTTCGGGCACTCGGGCGTGGGCCGGGAACTGGGACCGACCGGCCTGGACGAGTACCGCGAGCCCAAGCACATCTGGCAGAACATCCGACCCACGCCGCAGCACTGGTTCCGCGGCTGAACGCCGAAGAGAGGCCCACCGTGACCCCAGCACCGACCGATGTGCCGCAGCGGCGCGGCGCGTCGCACGACGAGGACCAGGGGCAGGACCGGGACGCGGTCATCTCCGTGCGCGGGCTGTGGAAGGTGTTCGGGCCGAAGGCCGACAGGGTGCCTGAGTCGCCGGAGCTGTGCGGGCTCGGCCGCCGCGAGCTGATGGAGCGCACCGGCTGCACCGCGGCCGTGCGCGACGTCCGCTTCGACGTCGCGCCCGGCGAGGTCTTCGTGGTGATGGGACTGTCCGGCTCCGGCAAGTCGACCCTGGTGCGCTGTCTGACCCGGCTCGTCGAACCCACCGCGGGCGAGGTCGTCCTGGAGGGCGAGGACATCCGCGCCGCCGACGCCAGGCGGCTGCGCGAGCTGCGCCGCAACCGGTTCTCCATGGTGTTCCAGCACTTCGGCCTGCTGCCGCACCGCCGGGTCGTCGACAACGTCGCGTACGGCCTGGAGATCCGCGGCATGGGCAGGGCCGAGCGCACGAAGCGGGCCCTGGAGGTCGTAGAACTGGTGGGCCTGGCGGGCTACGAGAACTCCTACCCCGACCAGCTCTCCGGCGGCATGCAGCAGCGCGTCGGCCTCGCCCGGGCACTGGCCGGGGACCCCGGCATCCTCTTCTTCGACGAGCCGTTCTCCGCGCTCGACCCGCTGATCCGCCGCGACATGCAGAACGAGGTCATCCGCCTCCACCGCGAGGTCGGCAAGACGATGGTCTTCATCACCCACGACCTGTCCGAGGCCCTCAAGCTCGGCGACCGCATCCTCATCATGCGCGACGGCAGGACGGTGCAGTGCGGCACGGGCGACGAACTGGTCGGCGCCCCCGCCGACGACTACGTGCGCGAGTTCGTCAAGGACGTGCCGCGGGCCGACGTGCTGACGCTCCGCTGGATCATGCGCGACCCCCGGCCCGACGACGCCCTCGACGGCCCCGAACTCGGCCCCGGCGTCGTCGTGCGCGAGGCGACGCGGGCCGTGCTCGCCGCCGAGAAGCCGGTCAGGGTCGTCGAGGAGGGCCGGCTGCTCGGCGTCGTCGGCGACGAGGAGATCCTCGCCGTCGTCGCGGGCGGGGAAGGCGGCGCGTGATGGCGGTCGTCGCCTCCGGGACGCGGGAACGGCCCGTACCCCTGCGGCTGCGCCGCCGGGCCGTGGTGGCGGGCATCGTCGTGCTGTGGCTGGTGCTCTTCGCGCTGCTGCGCGGCCGGCAGACGCTCGCCCTGGCGGCCGCAGACCTGACCTCGCTGCACCGCTGGTTCAACGACGTCAACGACACCATCGGAGCGGACCGCAACAGCAACCCGCTGTTCCTCTACTTCTTCAACGAGATCCGGCTGGTCATCGACACCCTGGTGACCTTCGTCCAGACGCTGATCTCGCAGCCGCCCGACGGCCGCCCGGTGCCGCAGATCGGCTGGCTCGGCGTCGTCGCGATCGCCGGCTACGCCTCCTGGGCGCTGGGCAACTGGCGGGTGGCGCTGCTGGCCGTGGCGGGCTTCACCTTCTTCGGGCTGCAGGGCCTGTGGCAGGAGAGCATGGACACCCTGGCGCTCACCCTGTCGGCGGTGCTGGTGGCGCTGCTGTTCGGCATCCCGCTGGGGGTGTGGGCCGGGATGTCGCCGCGGGTCAACCGCGTCGTGACACCCGTGCTCGACTTCATGCAGACGATGCCGACCTTCGTCTACCTGGCCCCGCTCACCCTCTTCTTCCTCATCGGGCCCGCCTCCGCCACCATCGCCACGCTGGTCTACGCGGCGCCGCCCGCCGTCCGCATCACCGCGCACGCCGTCCGCTCGGTCCCGGCGACCACCGTGGAGGCGGCGGAGTCGCTCGGTTCGACCCGGGCGCAGACCCTCACCAAGGTGCTGCTGCCGATGTCCCGGCGCACCGTGGTGATGGGCGTCAACCAGACCATCATGGCGGCCCTGTCCATGGTGACCATCGCGGCCCTCATCGACGCCCCCGGGCTCGGCAAGACCGTCGTCCAGGCACTGCAGTCGCTCGACGTGGGCATCGCGTTCAACGCCGGCCTCGCCATCGTCGTCATGGCCATCGTCCTGGACCGGGTCACCACCGCGGCCGCCGTCAGGACCGAGCGGGCGAAGCGCCCCGGCGGAGGCCCGCGGCGGTGGCGCGGACCGCTGCTCGGCGCGGGCGCGGTCGCCGCGGCGGTCGCGGTCTGGCTGTCCCACACCTACGTCTGGGCCGCGGAGTTCCCTGGCGAGGGCGGAGCGGGACGCTCCCTGGCGAGCGCCGCCGACACCGTCACCACCTGGGCGCAGGACCACCTGTCCGGCGTCACCAACGGCATCCGCGACGTGCTCACCACCACCCTGCTCAACCCCTTCCAGACCCTGCTCACCGACTCCCCGTGGTGGCTGACCGGCCTCGTGCTGGTGGCCCTGGGCGCGGTCCTCGGCGGTATCGGCGCCGGCGCCACCGCCGCGGTGTGCGTGGGGCTGCTGGTGGGCACCGGACTGTGGCAGGACGCGATGACCACGCTCGCCTCGACCGTCGTGGCGACCCTGCTGGTGATGCTGCTCGGGGTCACGGTGGGCGTGTGGATGGGCCGCAGCGCGCTCGCCGACCGGATCGTCCGGCCCGGCCTGGACGCGGCGCAGGTCATGCCGCCCTTCGTCTACCTCGTACCGTTCCTCGCGCTGTTCGGCGCGAGCCGCTTCACCGCGATCGTCGCGGCCGTCGTCTACGCCGCGCCCGTGACGATGAAGATCGTCGCCGACGGCGTACGGGGCGTGCCGGCCACGACCGTGGAGGCTGCGACGGCGGCCGGGTCCGGCACCTGGCAGCTCGTCACCAAGGTCCAGCTGCCGATGTCGCGCGGCGCCCTGGTGCTCGCGACCAACCAGGGCCTGATCTACGTGCTGTCGATGGTCGTGGTGGGCGGCCTGGTCGGCGCGGGCGCCCTCGGCTACGACGTCGTGGCCGGTTTCTCGCAGGGCGAGCTGTACGGCAAGGGGCTGGCGGCGGGACTCGCCATCGTCTTGCTCGGCGTGATGTTCGACCGGATCACCCAGGCCGCGGCCGGGCGCACCACCAGGGTGCCCGGCGGGCGCTAGAGCAGGAGGCGGAAGACACATGGCAACACACCCGACGGCGGCCGGCCGGACCGTGCGATGGCGCGCCGGGGCGGCCGGAGCGGTGGTGCTCGGGCTCGTCCTGACCGGCTGCGGCGGCGCCAAGGTCGGTGGCTCCGACGCCGGTTCCGGCGGTTCCTCCGGCAAGTGCGGCACGTTCAACCTGGCGGTCAATCCGTGGGTCGGCTACGAGGCGGACGCGGCGGTCGTGGCGTACGTCGCCGAGGAGAAGCTGGGCTGCACGGTCAAGAAGAAGGACCTCAAGGAGGAGATCGCCTGGCAGGGCTTCGGCACCGGCGAGGTCGACGCCATCGTGGAGAACTGGGGTCACGACGATCTGAAGAAGAAGTACATCGAGCAGCAGAAGACCGCCGTCGAGGCGGGCTCGACCGGCAACAAGGGCGTGATCGGCTGGTACGTGCCGCCGTGGCTGGCGAAGAAGTACCCGGACATCACGAAGTGGGAGAACCTCGACAAGTACGCCGACAAGTTCCGCACCTCCGAGTCCGGCGGCAAGGGACAGCTCCTGGACGGCGACCCGTCGTACGTCACCAACGACGCCGCCCTGGTGAAGAACCTCGAACTGGACTTCAAGGTCGTGTACGCGGGCAGCGAGACCGCGCTGATCCAGGCCTTCCGCCAGGCCGAGGCCAAGAAGGAGTGGCTGCTCGGCTACTTCTACGAGCCGCAGTGGTTCCTGTCGGAGGTCCCGCTCGCCAAGGTCGAACTGCCGCCGTACGAGGCCGGCTGCGACGCCGACGCGGAGAAGGTCGCCTGCGACTACCCCGTCTACGACCTGGACAAGATCGTCAGCAAGAAGTTCGCCGACTCCGGCAGCCCGGCCTACGACCTGGTGAAGAACTTCAACTGGACGAACGACGACCAGAACCTCGTCGCCAAGTACATCGCCGTGGACAAGATGACGCCGGAGGCCGCCGCCGAGAAGTGGGTGAAGGCGAACCCCGGCAAGGTGGACGCCTGGGTCAAGTAGTCCGCCCCCGCCCCCGCCCCCGCCCCTGCCGCCCCGCCCCGCGCCACCCCGTCCCCGTGCCCGGCGGGCTGTTCCGACAGCCCGCCGGGCACCGTCGTTCCCCGGCCGCAGCCCGGCCCTCCGGGGGCCCCGCGGCGGTCTCCGGAGGGCCTTATCCCGCCTCAGGCGGGCCTCTTGACACCCTCTCCGGCGCCCGGCACATTGAGTTGCGCAACCTGAATCATGTTGCGCTGAAAGCAACTGGGAGGTTTGGCGATGACGGGACCCCGCGTGGTCATCATCGGAGCGGGCGTCGTGGGGGCGGCACTGGCCGACGAACTGTCCTCCGCCGGCTGGACCGACGTCACGGTCGTCGACCAGGGGCCGCTCCCCGCCACCGGAGGCTCCTCGTCCCACGCGCCGGGCCTGGTCTTCCAGACCAACCCCTCCAAGACCATGACCGAACTCGCCCGCTACACCGTCGAGAAGCTCTGCTCCCTCGACGTCGACGGACAGCCCTGCTTCCTCCAGGTCGGCGGCCTGGAGGTGGCCACCACCCCCGAGCGCCTGGCCGAACTGCACCGCCGGCACGGCTGGGTGACGTCGTGGGGTGTCGAGGCCCGGGTCGTCGGACCCGAGGAGTGCGTCGAGCTCCACCCCCTGCTGGACCGCTCGCGCGTCCTCGGCGGACTGCTCGTCCCCACCGACGGCCTCGCCAAGGCCGTCCTCGCCGTAGAGGCGCAGACACGGCGCGCCGCCGAGCGCGGCGTCCGCTTCCTCGAACGCCACGAAGTCCTCGCCGTCACCCAGGACGACGGCCGTGTCACCGGGGTCGTCACCGACCGCGGCGGCGAGCTCGCGGCCGACGTCGTCGTCTGCTGCGCCGGGATCTGGGGCCCCCGGATCGCCCGGATGGCGGGCATGGAACTGCCGCTCACCCCGCTCGCCCACCAGCTCGCATGGACCGGCCCCGTCCCCGCGCTCGCGGGCCAGGCCGCCGAGGCCGTCCGCCCGATCCTGCGCCACCAGGACGCCGACCTCTACTACCGCGACCACCACGACCGGATCGGCATCGGTTCCTACGGCCACCGCCCCATGCCCGTCGCCGCCGACGACATCGCCGCGTTCGGCGAGACGGACGGGATGCCGTCCGTCCTGGCGTTCACCGAGGGCGACTTCGCCGACGCCTGGACCGAGACGCGGTCCCTGCTGCCCGCCACCCGCGACGCCAAGGTCGAGGAGGGCATCAACGGCCTGTTCTCCTTCACCACCGACGGCATGCCACTGCTCGGCGAGTCCTCGCAGGTGAAGGGGTTCTGGGTCGCCGAGGCCGTCTGGGTCACCCACTCGGCCGGCGTCGGCCGGGCGATGGCCGAATGGCTGGTGGACGGCCACTGCTCGTCCTTCGACCTCCACGAGTGCGACGTCAACCGCTTTGAGCCGCACCAGCTCGCACCCGACTACGTACTCGCCCGGGGCTGCCGCAACTTCGTCGAGGTCTACGACATCATCCACCCGCTCCAGCCCACCGGGGACCCGCGCCCCATCCGCACCAGTCCCTTCCACCCCCGCCAGGAGGAACTCGGGGCGTTCTTCCTGGAGGCGAACGGCTGGGAGCGGCCGCAGTGGTACGAGGCCAACGCCGCGCTGGTGGAGGGCCGTTCCATCCCCACCCCGAACGACTGGGCGGCCCGCTACTGGTCGCCGGTCGTCGGCGCCGAGGCCCAGGCGACCCGGGAGACCGTCGCCCTGTACGACATGACCGCGCTCAAGCGCCTGGAGGTCACCGGACGCGGCGCGGCCGCCCTCCTGCAGCGGATCACCACCGGCAATGTCGACAAGTCGGTGGGGTCGGTGACGTACACGCTGCTCCTGGACCACGACGGCGGCATCCGCAGCGACATCACGGTGGCCCGCCTCGGCCGCGACCTCTTCCAGATCGGCGTCAACGGCAACCTCGACCTCGACTGGCTCACCCGCCACCTCCCGGACGACGGCACGGTCGCGGTCCGCGACATCACCGCCGGCACCTGCTGCGTCGGCCTGTGGGGGCCGCTCGCCCGCGAGGTCCTGCAGCCGCTCGCCGACGCCGACTTCTCCGACGCCGGACTGAAGTACTTCCGCGCCAAGCGGGCGCACGTCGGGGCCGTGCCCGTCACGGCGATGCGGCTGTCCTATGTGGGCGAGCTCGGCTGGGAGCTCTACACCACGGCGGACCTCGGCCTGAAACTCTGGGACACCCTGCTGGCCGCCGCCCGGCCGCTGGGCGGCGTCCCCGCCGGGCGCGGGGCCTTCAACAGCCTGCGCCTGGAGAAGGGATACCGCTCCTTCGGCACCGACATGACCTTCGAGCACGACCCGTACGAGGCCGGCCTCGCCTTCGCCGTCAAGGAGGACAAGGACGACTTCACCGGCAAGGCCGCGCTCGCCCGGCGCCGGGAGCAGGTGCGGCGCAAACTCACCTGCCTGACCGTCGACGACCCGGGCGCCGTGGTGATGGGCAAGGAGCCGGTGTACGACGGCGGCCGGCCCGTCGGCTACGTCACCAGCGCCGCCCACGGCTACACGATCGGCAAGGGCATCGCCTATGCGTGGCTGCCGGCGGAGCTCTCCGTGCCGGGGCGGGCCCTCGACATCGGGTACTTCGACCGGCGCGTGGCGGCGCGCGTCGCCGCGGAGCCGCTGTTCGACCCGGCCATGTCCCGCCTCCGCGGCTGACACCGCGCCGACGGCACCTTGCGAGACCTCCGACGCCGCCGCTGAGAGGAAGCCCCGCGCATGAACCCGCTCACCGCCCCCCTGTCCGCGCTCGACCCCGAGGTGCACGCCGCACTGCGCGCCGAACTGGCCCGCCAGCGGTCCACCCTGGAGATGATCGCCTCGGAGAACTTCGCGCCCGCCGCCGTCATGGAGGCCCAGGGCTCCGTCCTGACCAACAAGTACGCCGAGGGCTACCCCGGCCGCCGCTACTACGGCGGCTGCGAGCACGTCGACGTCACCGAACGGCTCGCCGTCGACCGGGTCAAGGCCCTCTTCGGCGCCGCGTACGCCAACGTCCAGCCGCATTCCGGCGCCCAGGCCAACACCGCCGCCCTCTTCGCCCTGCTGCGGCCCGGCGACACCGTGCTCGGGCTCGACCTCGCGCACGGCGGCCACCTCACCCACGGGATGCGGCTCAACTACTCCGGGAAGATGCTCGACGTCGTCCCGTACCACGTCTCCGCCACCGGCCACCGGGTCGACATGGACGAGGTCGAGCGGCTCGCCAAGGAGCACCGGCCGAAGATGATCATCGCGGGCTGGTCCGCGTACCCCCGGCAGCTGGACTTCGCCGCCTTCCGGCGCATCGCCGACGAGGTCGGGGCGCTGCTCATGGTCGACATGGCGCACTTCGCGGGCCTGGTCGCCGCCGGGCTCCACCCGAACCCCGTCCCGTACGCCCACGTCACCACCACGACCACCCACAAGACGCTCGGCGGCCCGCGCGGGGGAGTGATCCTCACCGACGACGCGGACCTGGCGAAGAAGCTGAACTCGGCGGTCTTCCCCGGCATGCAGGGCGGCCCCCTGGAACACGTCATCGCCGCCAAGGCGGTCTCCTTCAAGGTCGCCGCGGGGGAGGAGTTCCGGGAGCGTCAGGCCCGCACCCTGGCCGGCGCCCGCATCCTCGCCGAGCGCCTGACCCGGGACGACGCCGCGCGGGCGGGCGTCTCCGTGCTCACCGGGGGCACCGACGTGCACCTCGTCCTCGTCGACCTGCGCGCCTCCGCGCTCGACGGCCGGCAGGCCGAGGACCTGCTGCACTCCGTCGGCATCACCGTCAACCGCAACGCCGTCCCCTTCGACCCCCGCCCGCCCATGGTCACCTCGGGGCTGCGGATCGGCACGCCCGCGCTGGCCACCCGCGGTTTCACCGAGGAGGACTTCGCCGAGGTCGCCGACGTCGTCGCGCTCGCCCTGCGCCCCGGGCCCGAGCTGTCCGCGCTGCGCGCCCGCACCGAAGCCCTCGCCGCCGCGCACCCGCTCTACCCGCACCTGCCGCAGGACGGAGACGACGCCCGATGACCCCCCGTACCCCGGGCGCCGGCCTCCCGGAGCACCCGGACTTCCTCTGGCGCACGCCCGAACCCAAGCGCAGCTACGACGTGGTCGTCGTCGGGGCGGGCGGGCACGGCCTCGCCACCGCGCACTACCTGGCGCGTGAGCACGGCATCACCGATGTGGCCGTGCTGGAGAAGGGCTGGCTGGCGGGCGGCAACATGGCCCGCAACACCACGATCATCCGCTCCAACTACCTCTGGGACGAGAGCGCCGGCATCTACGAGCACGCCCTGAAGCTGTGGGAGGGCCTGGAGGAGGAGCTGGACTACCCGATCCTCTTCTCCCAGCGCGGAGTCCTCAACCTCGCCCACAGCCTCCAGGACGTACGGGAGGGCGTCCGCCGGGTGGAGGCCAACCGGCTCAACGGAGTCGACGCCCAGTGGCTGGACCCCGGGCAGGTCAAGGAGGTCTGCCCGATCGTCAACACCTCCCCGGACGTGCGCTACCCGGTGCTGGGCGCGACCTATCAGCCGCGCGCCGGCATCGCCAAGCACGACCACGTCGCCTGGGGCCTGGCCCGCTCGGCCGACGCCGCCGGGATCGACCTCGTCCAGAACTGCGAGGTGACCGGCATCGACATCAGCGACGGCCGGGTCACCGGCGTACGCACGAACCTCGGGCCCATCGCCGCGGGCAAGGTGGCGCTCTGCGCCGCCGGCCACACCTCGGTGCTGGCGCGCATGGCCGGATTCGACCTGCCCCTGCAGAGCCACCCGCTGCAGGCGCTGGTGAGCGAGCTGCTGGAGCCCGTGCACCCCACGGTCGTCATGTCCAACGCGGTGCACGTGTACGTGAGCCAGGCCCACAAGGGCGAACTGGTCATGGGCGCGGGGATCGACGCCTACAACTCCTACACCCAGCGCGGCGCGTTCCACGTCATCGAGCGGCAGATGGCCGCCGCGCTGGAACTCTTCCCGGTCTTCGCCCGCGCCCACCTGCTGCGCACCTGGGGCGGCATCGTCGACGTCAGCCCGGACGCGTCACCGATCGTCGGACTCACCCCGGTGGGCGGCCTCTACCTCAACTGCGGCTGGGGCACGGGCGGTTTCAAGGCCACGCCCGGCGTGGGCCAGGTCTACGCGCACACCATCGCCCACGACACCCCGCACGCCCTGGCCGCGCCCTTCTCGCTCGAACGATTCACCACCGGCGCGCTCGTCGACGAGCACGGCGCGGCCGCGGTCGCCCACTGAGGAGCCCGATCGATGCTGCTCATCCCCTGCCCCTGGTGCGGGCCCCGCGACGAGGCCGAGTTCCACTACGGCGGTCAGGCGCACCTCGCCTACCCGCGGGACCCGGCGGCCCTGACGGACGAGGAGTGGGCCCGCCACCTCTTCTTCCGCGACAACCCCAAGGGCCCCTTCGCCGAGCGCTGGATGCACGCCACGGGCTGCCGCCGCTGGTTCGACGCGGTGCGCGACACCGCGACGAACCGCTTCGTCACCGGCGCCTCGGCCCCCGCGCCCGCGATGGCCCCTGCGTCCGCCCCTGATCCCGCTGCGGCCGCCGAAGAGGCGCCCCGCCCCGGTCCGTCCGCGCCCGCCGCGCCGGCCCCCGCCCTTCGCCCCGCGCGCGACCCCGCACAGCCCTTCCGGCTCGCCGAGGGCGGGCGCATCGACCGCGCCACACCCCTGACGTTCACCTTCGACGGCACCGAGTACACCGGCTACCGCGGTGACACCCTCGCCTCCGCGCTGCTCGCCAACGGGGTCATCGCCACCGGTACCGGCATCAGGCTGGGGCGCCCGCGCGGCGTCTTCTCCGCCGGAGTCGAGGAGCCCAACGCCGTGGTGCAGATCGAGGCCCCCTTCCCCGAACCGATGATGCCCGCGACGACCGTGGAGCTCTACGACGGCCTCGTCGCCACCGGCCTTCCCGGTCAGGGCAGGCTCGCCACCGGTCCCGACCCGGCCCGCTACGACGCCGTCCACGCCCACTGCGACCTGCTCATCGTCGGCGCGGGCCCCACGGGACTGGCGGCCGCCGCCACGGCGGCAGGCAGCGGGGCACGGGTGATCCTCGCCGACGACCAGCCCGAACCGGGCGGCAGCCTCCTCGGCAGCGGACGGCACCTGGACTGGGCCGCGCGGACCGAGGCCCTCCTCGCCGCGGAACCCGGGATCCGCGTCCTGCGCCGTACGACGGTTTTCGGCCACTACGACGACAACCACGTCCTCGCCCTGGAGCGCCGCACCAACCACCTCGGCGCCGCCGCCCCCGCCCATGTCGCCCGCGAACGCGTCCACCGCGTCCGCGCCCGCCGGGTCGTCCTGGCGACCGGCGCGCACGAGCGTTCCCTGGCCTTCCCCGACAACGACCGCCCCGGCGTCATGCTGGCCGGCGCGGCCCGCGCCTACGTCCGCCGGTACGGCGTCCTCCCTGGCCGCAGGGCCGTCGTGTTCACCACCAACGACAGCACCGGTGCCGTCGTCCGCGACCTGGCCGCCGCCGGCGTGGAGATCGCGGCGGTCGCCGACGCCCGCGACGGTGTGTACGTCACCGGCACCGAGGGGACGGACCGGCTGACGGCCGTGCTGCTCGGCGACCGGCGGATCGAGGCCGACCTGCTGCTGGTCTCGGGCGGCTGGAACCCCGTCGGCCACCTCTTCGGCCAGGCGGGCGGCGCCGTGCGCTACGACGAGGCCCGCGGCACCTTCGTCCCGGTGCCCGGATCGACGCACCAGGCCGTGGAGTTCGCCGCCACCCCCGCGGAGGGCGTGGCGGCCGCCGCACGGGCGCTCGCGGCCGAGGGCTTCACGCCGGTCCGGCCCCTCCTCCCGCCGGCGGAACCGGGAGACGGGCGCCCGCCGCTCACCCTCTTCGACATCCCCGTGACGGCCCCCGGCCCGCGCTTCGTCGACCTGCAGCGCGACGTCACCGTGGCCGACCTGCGGCGCGCCACGGCGGCCGGGATGCGCTCGGTCGAGCACACCAAGCGGTACACCACCGCCGGCACGGCGAACGACCAGGGGAAGACCTCGGGCGTCCTGGCCTCGGGCGTCGTCGCGGGCCTGCTCGGCGTGGAGGTGTCCGCGCTCGGCACGACGACGTACCGCCCCCCGTACGCGCCGGTGTCCTTCGCCGCGCTCGCGGGCCGTGACCGGGGCGCGCTCCACGATCCGGTCCGGGTGACCGCGCTGCACGACCTCCATGTCGCCGGCGGCGCGGTCTTCGAGGACGTGGGGCAGTGGAAACGCCCCCGGTACTACCCGCGCCCCGGCGAGGGCATGACGGCCGCCGTTCTGCGCGAGTGCCGGGCCGCCCGCGAGGACGTCGCCTTCATGGACGCCTCGACCCTCGGGAAGATCGACGTGCAGGGCCCGGACGCCGCGGAGTTCCTCGACCGGCTCTACACCAACCTGATGTCCACCCTCCGCCCGGGCATGATCCGCTACGGCGTCATGTGCCGCCAGGACGGGATGGTCTTCGACGACGGCACCGTCATCCGGCTCGCGGAGGACCGCTTCCTGGCCACGACGACCACCGGCAATGCCGCGGCCGTCCTGGACTGGATGGAGGAGTGGCTGCAGACCGAGTGGCCGGAACTGCGCGTCCACTGCACCTCGGTGACCGAGCAGTGGGCCACCGTCGCGCTTGTGGGCCCGCGCTCCCGCGAGGTGCTGGGCGCCCTCGCCCCCGGACTCGCCGTGAGCAGGGCCGAGTTCCCCTTCATGGCCTGGCGCGACGCGACGGTGGCGGGGCTGCCGGCCCGGGTGTGCCGGATCAGCTTCTCCGGGGAGCTCGCCTACGAGATCAACGTCCTGCCCTGGCGGGCGACGACCCTCTGGGAGGCGGTGCGGGCCGCCGGCGCCACCCCGTACGGCACCGAGACCATGCATGTGCTGCGCGCCGAGAAGGGGTATCCGATCGTCGGCCAGGACACCGACGGGACGGTCACGCCGCAGGACCTCGGCATGGGCTGGGTCGTGTCGAAGAAGAAGCGCGACTTCATCGGCAAGCGGTCGCACGCCCGCGCCGACACCGCTCGTCCCGATCGCAAGCACCTGGTCGGGCTGCTGCCCGAGGACCCTGGGCTGCTCCTTCCGGAGGGCACCCACCTCGTCGCGGACCCGGTGCCGCCCCGGCCCCCCGCCCCGGCGCTCGGTCACGTCAGCTCCAGCTACCGCAGCGCCGCCCTCGGCCGCACCTTCGCGCTCGCCCTGGTCAAGGGGGGCCGGGAGCGGGTGGGGGAGCGGCTCTACGCGCCCGTCGACGGACGTCTGGTGCCCGTCACCGTCGCCTCCCCCGTCCTCTACGACCCCGAGGGGGCCCGCCGCGATGGCTGACACCGACACCCGCCTCAGTCCGCTGTCGGCCGCGGCCGGCCGCCTCGCCGCCGCGACCCGGGCCTCGGGAGGCGCACTGCGCCTGGCCGAACTGCCCTTCCTCGCGCAGATAGACCTGCGCCTGGACCCCGGGGGCCCGGCCGCCGAGGCCGCCGGGCTCGCCCTGGGCGCGCCGCTTCCCCTGGAGCCGTGCACCGCCGTCCGCACCGGTGACCTGGCCGTTCTGTGGCTCGGTCCCGGCCAATGGCTCGTGGTGGGGCCGCCCGGCGCCCAGGAGGACCTGGAGGCCCGTCTGCGCAAGGCCGCGGGCGAGGCGCACGTCTCGGTCACCGACGTCTCCGCCCAGCGCACCACCCTGCTGGTCTCCGGACCCCGCGCTCGCGACCTGCTGGCGCACGGCTGCTCGCTCGACCTGCACCCGCGGGTGTTCACCCCGGGCGGCTGCGCGCAGACCGCCCTGGCCCGCGCCCAGGTGGTGCTGGTGGCCAGGGCGGAGGCGAGGGCGGGCTTCTGGGTGCTGGTCCGCTCCTCCTTCGCCGGCTACCTCGCGGACTGGCTGCTGGACGCCGCCACGGAGTACGTGTGACGTGGGCCGCACGAACCCCTCTTAACTTGAATCCGGGATTCGTATTATCTAGCCTCAAGGTATGCGCCTGACGAAGTCCACCGACCTCGCGCTCCGCGCGGTGATGGCCCTGGCCGTCAAGGACGAGCCGTCCACCGCCCGGGACGTGGCCGAGGCGATGCGGGTCCCGTACTCGCACCTGGCCAAGGTCGTGGCCCGGCTGCAGCACCTGGGGGTCGTCGAGACCCGCCGCGGCCGCGGCGGCGGCCTGGAGGTCACCCCCGCCGGACGGACGGCCTCGGTCGGCCGACTGGTGCGGGAGCTGGAGGGGGTCGGCGACGTCGTGGACTGCGAGGGCGAGACGCCCTGCCCGCTCGCCGGCGCCTGCCGGCTGCGCGGCGCGCTGCGCCGGGCGCAGGAGGCCTTCTACGCCTCCCTGGACCCGCTGACGGTCGCCGACCTGACCGCCGCGCCCACCGGGCCCGTCCTGGTGGGGCTGGTCGGCTCCGGCCCGCCCGGCCGGCGGGACTGATCCGGGCCACCCGAACCGACCACCCGACGAGGGCGGGCCTCCGTACGCCCTTTAATGCGAATATCAGATACCAAATTAGGGAGCACGTCCATGCTCAGCGAGAAGTCCGCAGCGACCGTCCGCGCCACCCTGCCCGCCGTCGGCGGCGCGATCTCCGAGATCAGCGGGCTCTTCTACGACCGGCTCTTCGCCGCCCACCCCGAGCTGCTGCGGGACCTGTTCAACCGCGGCAACCAGGCGGCCGGCACCCAGCGCGAGGCCCTCGCCGGAGCCATCGCCCACTTCGCCACCGTCCTGGTCGAGCACCCCGGGCAGCGGCCCGACGCGATGCTCTCGCGCATCGCCCACAAGCACGCCTCGCTCGGCATCAGTCCCGGCCAGTACCACATCGTGCAGAAGCACCTCTTCGCCGCCATCGCCGAAGTGCTGGGGGACGCCGTCACCGAGGAGGTCGCCGCCGCCTGGGACGAGGTCTACTGGCTGATGGCGAACGCCCTCATCGCCATCGAGCAGCGGCTGTACGCCGAGCGCGGCGTCCTGACCGGGGACGCCTGGCGCCCCTGGGAGGTCGCCGGGAAGGTGCGGGAGACCGAGGACGTCGTCTCCTTCCGGCTCCGCCCCGCGGACGGCCTGCCGCTGCCCGACTTCGGCCCCGGCCAGTACGTCTCGGTGCGCGTCGAACTCCCCGACGGCGCCCGGCAGATCCGGCAGTACAGCCTCTCCGGCGCCCCCGGCGGCGACACCACCCGGCAGATCACCGTCAAGCGCGAGCGCGGCCTCGCCGGCGACCCGGACGGCGAGGTCTCGGCCCACCTCCACGACCACGTGGGCGAGGGTGCCCGCGTCGAGCTGTCGGCCCCCTACGGCGACATCGTCCTCGCCGACGACGGCGGACCCCTGCTGCTCGCCTCGGCCGGCATCGGCTGCACCCCGATGCTCGCCATGCTGCACCGGCTCGCCGGCGACGGCTACGCCGCGCCCGTGACCGTCGTCCACGGCGACCGCACGCCGGAACACCACGCCCACGCCGCCGACCACCGCGCCCTGGCCGAGAAGCTCCCCGGCGGCAGCACCCACTTCTGGTACGAGGACCTGGGCACCGGCGCCGCCCCCGACGACCGCGCCGGCCGGGTCGACCTGTCCGGCGTCGAGCTGCCCGACGGCCTGCGGGCCTACCTGTGCGGCCCGCTGCCCTTCATGCGCGCCGTGCGCACCCAGCTGCTGGAGCGCGGTGTGCCCGCCTCGGCCGTGCACTACGAGGTCTTCGGCCCCGACCTGTGGCTCGCCCGCGACTGACCGGCCACACTGGTCGGGTGGCGGACAAGGCGGTCAGGCGCAGCGCGGGGATCCTGCTCTTCCGCGGCACCTCGGGCGACGCGCCCGAGGTGCTGCTGGCCCACATGGGCGGCCCGTTCTGGTCGTCCAAGGACGCCGGGGCGTGGACCATCCCCAAGGGCGAGTACGAGCCCGACGAGACCCCCGAGGCGGCCGCCCGGCGCGAGTTCTCGGAAGAACTGGGCCTGCCGGTGCCCGAGGGCGAGCTGCTGCCGCTCGGCGACAACCGGCAGCCCAACGGGAAGGTCGTGACCGTCTGGGCGCTGGAGGGCGACCTCGACACCGGCCTCATGGTGCCCGGCACCTTCTCCATGGAGTGGCCCCGGGGCTCCGGCCGGGTACGGGAGTTCCCCGAGGTGGACCGCGCCGCGTGGTTCCCGCTCGGCCCGGCCGCCCACGGGAAGATCCTCTCAGCGCAGCGGACGTTCCTCGACCGGCTGCGCCTGCTGCTCGACGGGGGCGGCGCGGCCGGAGCCGGTCAGGAGGCCGGAGAGGCGTAGATCGACTCGATCTGCGCCGCGTACTCGCTGACGATGCTGTTCCTGCGGAGCTTCAGGGAGGGCGTCAGCATCCCGTTCTCCACCGAGAACTCGTGCGGCAGGATGCGGAACGCCCGGATCGACTCGGCGCGCGACACCGCCGCGTTGGCCATCGACACCGCCCGCTGGACCTGTGCGTGCACGTCGGGTTCGGCCATCGCGATCCGCAGTTGGACCGTCTCCCGGTCCAGGGTGATCAGCGCCGCGACGAAAGGCCTGTTGTCGCCGACCACGATGCACTGCGAGACCAGCGGATGCGCCCGCAGCCGCTCCTCCAGCACCAGCGGCGCCACACTCTTGCCACCGCTGGTGATGATGATGTCCTTCTTCCGTCCGGTGATCGTCAGGTACCCGTCCGGGTCGAGCGAGCCCATGTCGCCGGTCGCCATCCAGCCGCCGCGGCGCCACACCTGCTGGTTCGCGACCGGGTCGGCGTGGTAGCCGGCGAAGACCGTCGCCCCCCGCACCAGCACCTCGCCGTCCGGCGCGATCCGCACCGCGCTGCCCGGCAGCGGACGGCCCACGGTGCCGAAGCGCACCTTCCCCAGCGGCTGAGCGGTCACCGCGGCCGTGGTCTCGGTGAGCCCGTACCCGTCGTGGATGGTGAGCCCGGCGCCCGCGAACAGCAGCGACAGCTCCCGGCCGAGCGGGGACCCGCCCGAGACCGTGTAGTTCACACGCCCGCCCAGCACCTCCCGGATCCGCGCGTAGACCAGCCGCTCGAACGCCGAGTGCGCCGCCCGCAGCAGTGGTCCCGGCCCCGGCCCGGAGCCCAGCGCGTGCCGCTCCACGGCCTCCGCGTAGCGCACCGCCACATCGGCGGCCCGGTCGAAGACATGGCCCTTGCCGCCGCGGGCGGCGGCGTTCCGCGCGCCCTGGATGATCTTCTCGTAGACGTACGGGACGGCGAGCAGGATCGTCGGCCGGAAGGAGCGGAACGCCGGGAGGAGTTCGCCGGGCGCCAGGTCGGGCTGGTGGCCGAGCAGCACGCCCCCGCGCACCGCGCAGGTGGTCACCATCAGTCCGTAGATGTGCGACATGGGCAGGAACGCCAGCACCGACGGCCGCACCCCCGGCGGGGCGAAGATCGAGCCGTACCCGGCCAGCAGGGTGTCGCACTCCGCGGCGAGGTTGGCGTGGGTGATCAGACACCCCCTGGGCGGTCCCGTGGTGCCCGAGGTGTAGGCGATCACCGCCACCGACTGCGGCTCGACCGCCCAGCGCAACTGGTCCAGCAGCACCGGGTGGACCTGCCGGCCGAGCGCCGCCAGCCACGGGACGCACCCCGCGTCGAGCTGCCAGATCCGGCGCAGCGCGGGCAGCGTGTCGCACACGGCGCCCACCGTCATGGCGTGGTCCTCGTGCTCGACGACGATCGCGACCGCCCCCGAGTCGGCCAGGATCCACCGCACCTGCTCGGCCGAGGACGTCGGGTACACCGGGACGATCCGGGCGCCCACCGACCACAGCGCGTAGGAGAACAGCGTCCACTCGTACCGGGTGCGGGCCATCACGGCCACCGGCTCGCCGAAGCGGATCCCCTCCGCCACCAGGCCCCGGGCCAGTTCGGCCACCTCGTCACGGAAGGCAGCGGCACCGACCTCCCGCCAACGGTCGCCCCCGTGCCCGTCGCGCCGGGCCAGGACGGCCGCGTCAGGGCGCTTGTCGGCCGTCTCGTACACCGAGTCGGCGAGTCCCCCCGACCGCAACTCCGCCGCCCGGGGCGGAAGGCTGAACTCGCGCACGGCGCCCCCTTCCGCGAGCCGGTGCCCCGCCGCAGCGAGACGGCAGGCAGGGAAGATATCCGGCGTTTGGTCCAGTTGCCTAGAGGTGGGGCGGAAACGGCAGTGACTGACGTGAACGGGTGCCTCGGGGCCTGTGGTTCGCGCCGACTACCATGGCCGTATCAGGCGCGTACCCCGCCCGGGACGCGACCCTTCGCGTCAGGAGTGTGAGCCGTGCTGCGCACCATGTTCAAGTCCAAGATCCACCGTGCCACCGTGACCGAGGCCGACCTGCACTACGTCGGGTCCGTCACCGTGGACGCGGATCTGATGGACGCCGCCGACCTGTTGCCCGGCGAGTTGGTCCACATCGTCGACATCACCAACGGCGCCCGCCTGGAGACCTATGTCATCGAGGGCCGCCGCGGTTCCGGGGTGATCGGCATCAACGGCGCCGCGGCCCATCTGGTGCACCCCGGCGACCTGGTCATCCTCATCAGCTATGCGCAGGTCGACGACGCGGAGGCCCGCGCGCTGCGGCCGCGCGTGGTGCACGTCGACGCCGGCAACCGGATCGTCGCGCTGGGTGACGACGCCTCCGAGCCGGTCCCGGGAAGCGGCACCCAGGCGAGCCCGAACGCAGTGCCGGTCGGCTGAACGTCCGTACGAGCGGCTGTGCTATTGTCCGGATCCATTCGAGGTATCCGTCCAGGTGGGGTCCGGTGATCACGGGCCTCGTCGGGACCGGGGGTGCGGCGTGCTGCCGTCGGTCCCCCACAGTACTCCTCGGGCCTGACGCATCAGCAGTTCACCGGGCTCCGGCGGATCGCTGAGCTGCCACGGACCTCCGTGACGGGCCCGGACACTGTCGCTCTCGGGGGTGGGCGATGAGAGCACACCTTTGTTCGGCCCGAAAGGAACTGAGTCCCATGCACGCTGGCGGAGCTGCCAGACTGCGCACCGTGACCCTGGCGGTCCTCACGCTCTCCCTGACGGCCGCGGCCACCGGCTGCGGCAACGATTCGGGCGGGCAGGGCGGCGAGGTCACAGTGGGCATCGCCCTCCCCACCACGAAGCAGACCCGGTGGATCGCCGACGGCAACAACATGGAAAAGCTGTTCAAGGAGCAGGGGTACAAGACCGACAAGCAGTACGCCGAGGACAGCGTCGAGAAGCAGGTCGAGCAGGTCGAGGCGATGATCGACCGGGGCGACAAGCTCCTCATCATCGGCGCGGTCGACGGCTTCGAGCTCGGTGACGCGCTCCAGAAGGCCTCCCGCGCCGGCGTCAAGGTCATCGCCTACGACCGCCTGCTGCTGGGCTCCAGCAACGTCGACTACTACGCCAGCTTCAACAACTACAAGGTCGGCGAGCTCCAGGCCCAGTACATCATCGACAAGCTCGGGCTGAAGAAGGGCGGCAACGCCGGCCCCTACAACATCGAGCTGTTCGCCGGCGATGCCAACGACAACAACGTCCGGGGCTTCTTCTCGGGTGCCATGGACACGCTGAACGAGTTCATCCAGGACGGCCAGCTGGAAGTCCCGAGCAAGCAGACCCGCCTGAGCCAGGTCACCACCTACAAGTGGCAGGCGGACATCGCCCAGGAGACGATGACGACCCGGCTCAACGACTTCTACAAGGGCAGCTCCACCGTGGACGCCGTCCTGGCCCCCAACGACGGTATCGCGCGCGGTCTCATCAAGGCGCTGAAGAAGGACGACTACGGCACCGCCGCCAAGCCGATGCCGATCGTCACGGGTCAGGACGCCGAGACCGAATCGGTGAACGAGATCATCGCCGGCGACCAGTCGATGACGGTCTACAAGGACACCCGCAAGCTCGCCGAGGTCGCCGTCAAGATGGCTCAGGACATCCTCAGCGGCAAGCGGCCCGAGACCAACAGCAACAACAGCGACAGCAACGACAACGGCAACAAGGTCGTGCCGGCGTACCTGCTCGCCCCGGTCAGCGTCGACAAGTCCAACTACAAGAAGCTGCTTGTCGACAGCGGCTACATCAAGGCCTCCGACCTCAACTGAGGCAGGAACTCACACGTACGCGGGGCCGGGAGGAACACAGCGTTCCTCCCGGCCCTCGTCGTACCCGGCGGCAGCCCCGCGTCAGATGAGCACGTTCATCAGACCGTAGTCGTACAGACCTCCGTAACCGCGGTCGAACTTGTCGCTGTAGGTGAAGCCGGAGCCCTTTCCGTAGCCGCCGTGGCCCTTGCCGAGACCGAGGGCGTGGACGCCCTTGCCGAACCCAATGCCATAGCCGTAGCTCACGCTGTACTTGTAGCTGAAGCTGAACCGGTAGCCGTGCTTGTTGCACTGCTTCTTGTGGTGCTTCTTGTGCTTCTTGCCGTGGCCCTTGTCGTGGCCCTTGCCTCCCTTGCCGCCCTTGTCGCTCTTGCCCTTGCTCCCCTTGTTGTTGCCCTTGTTGTTGCCCTTGCTGTTGCCCTGCCCGTTGTCGTCCTTGTCCTTGTAGGTCGCGTTGTCGCCGTTGTCGTCCCCACCGTTGTCGTTGTTGCCGCCGTTGCCGCCGTTGCCGTTGTTCTTGCCGCCGTTGTCGCGGCCGCCACCGCCGCCACTGCCGTTGTCGCGGCCGCCACCGCCGCCACTGCCGTTGTCGTTCCAGCCGGTACCGCCGCCGTTGCCGCCGCCGTTCCAGTTGCCCCCACCGCCGCCGTTGCCGCCGTTGTCGCGGCCGCCACCGCCGCCGTTGCCGCCGTTGTCGCGGCCGCCACCGCCGTCGTTGCCGCCGTTGTCGCGGCCGCCACCGCCGCCCCCGCCGTTGCCGCCGCCCCCGACCCCACCGCCGCGGCCGTTGTCGCCGCTGTCGTCGTTCCAGTTGCCGCCGCCGCCGCCCCCGCCGCCGCTGCCGTTGTCGCGGCCGCCACCGCCGCCCCCGCCGTTGCCGCCGCCGCCCCCACCGCCGCGGCCGTTGTCGTCCCCGCCGTTGTCGCCGTTGTCGTCGTTGCCCCCGCCGTAGCCGTTGTCCCCGCCGTCGTCGCCGTATCCGTTGTCGTCGTCGCCGTAGTCGTCGCTGCCCTTGCTGTGGGAGCTGTTCCTGCCGTCGTCGCTTCCCGGCGTGGCGACGGCGCTGCCGGTCGAGGCGGCCAGTAGACCGGTGGCGAGAAGTCCGGTCGCGACGCCGAGAGCGCTGCGGCGCATCAGCCTGGTTCGCATGAGGGTCCTTCCTTCGGACGCGTGGTGGGCGGCGGTCGCCGCCCGCCCCTGCGATCCAGTCGTACGTCCCGCGGTAAACGGCCGCCCGTCGAGCGGAGCGTCCGGGCGACAGCGTGGCCAAGGAAGTGACGCAGTGCCACGAGGTACGGAACGTCAGTCCCCGCTGAGCAAGAGGGCGTCGAGACCGCGCACCAGACCCCGGCGTGCCGCGGCCGCGCGCGTGGCGAGCAGGGTGCCCGCGACGTAGGGGGCGGGGGAGGCGCCCGCCTCGTGCCGGATCACCAGGCGCTCGTCCGGCAGCCCGAACTGCGCCTCCACGGCGAGGGTGTAGCCCGGCAGCCGCACCGAGTGGACCTGCGTGCCCGCGATCGACGCGCCGCGGGCCTCCGGGTGCCCGGCCGTGTGTTCCGGGTCCACGGCGTACTCGGGCCGCCGTACGGCGGCCAGTTGTTCGGCGAGTTCGCGTGCGGTGCCGCTGGGTGCGTCGGGCTTGGTCGCGGAGGCGTAGTCGATGATCTCCCAGTGGGGCAGATGCCTGGCCGCCAGCCGGGCGGCCGCCTGCGCCAGCGCGGCGGTCAGCGAGAAGTTCCCCGAGGCCACCACGCCGACCCCGTGCTCCTCCGCCAGCGCGGCGATCTCCTCGTAGTCGGCGCCGGACAGGCCCGACGAGCCGACCACGACACCGACCCCCCGGACCACGGCGGTGCGCACATGGCGCCCGACCGCGGTGTGCGAGGTGTAGTCGATCAGCACGTCCACATCGTCCAGCGCGTCGTCGACCGTGCTGAAGACCGGCACCCCGAGCTCGGGTCCGCCCCACACCGCCCCGAGGTCGGCGCCGGCCGCGGACCGTGCCACCGCCGTCCGCAGCCGCAGGTCCGCGGAGTCCAGGACGGCGCGCGCCACCGCCTCCCCGGTCCAGCCGGTCGCCCCGGCGACGCACACGTTCAGCAGGTCCATCCCTCCAGCATGAGGCATGATCACCGACCGTCCAGCCCGGAACCGGTCCTCCCGGGGGACCTGGGGCGCAGCCGGGCCGCGGCGGACCGGGCCTGACGGCGCATCCGGCCGGACAGCGTCGGCGGGCGCGGCGCGGCGGCGATCAGCTGCTCCGACAGCCACAGGGAGCGCTTCTCGAGGTCCAGCTCGTCCAGCAGCCGGTCGATGTCGGCCAGCAGAGCGCCGTACAGGTCCCAGCTCTCCCAGCGCCGCTCCGTCTCCGCGCGCAGCAGCACGGCGATCCGGTCCCGTTCCTCCCGGCCGCGCCGCAGGGCGTCCTCCAGCCGGGCCTCCGCCTGGTCGGCGCCCTCCGTGACCTGGGCTGCGATCAGCCGGCCGAAACTGTCGACGGCGTCGGCCATGTCGGCGAACAACTCGTCGATGCCGGCGGCGAGCTCACCGGTGAACAGCGGCTCCCGCGCGCCGCGCTCGCGGTCCAGCTCCGTCAGCGAGCGGCACAGCGTCCGCAGCAGGACGGTCGAGACCTCCAGGGTGTCCAGCCCGCTGCGCAGCAGGAGCCGGGTCATCGCGCCCTCCGCCGGTTTCACCCGCGGGTTGAGCCGGGTCCCCTCCTCCGCCCTGCGCAGCGAGGCGTCGAACCGGGCGACCTCGTTGTCCAGCCGGCGTGCGTCCATCAGCCAGGAGCGGGCCTGCCCCGCGGTGGCGCCGGCGCGCACCTGACGGCCCATGCGGAGCATCAGCGCCCGCATGTGCTCGGCCAGCTCGCGCACCGCGTCACCGGCCGGCTCCACGAAGGCGGGGGGCGGCACGACGACGTTGAGCAGCACCCCGACGCCGGCCCCGACCAGGGTCTCCAGGACGCGGTCCAGCGCCTCGCCGGAGGGGGCGGGGACGGCCAGGATGAGCATCGCGCTGATCGCGACCTCGGCCACGAACTCGTCCACCCGGATGAAGTGACCGATCACCAGCGACGCCAGGATGATCAGCCCGAGGCTCCACCAGGTCAGCCCGATCAGCTCCGCGAAGCCCACCGCGATGAGGACGCCGGCCACCACGCTGACCACCCGTCGGATGCCCGTGGTCACCGTCGTGTAGAGCGTCACCTGCACCACGAGCAGGGCCGTCAGGGGCGCCGTCAGCGGCGCGGGGTTGGGCAGCAGGCGGACGGCCACGGCGTACGACAGCACCGCGGCCACGGTGGAGCGCGCCGTCTGCACGACGATCGGGTCGTTGGTGCGCCGCAGGAGGTCGGCGAGCGGGGCGGGGAGGGCGCCGGGCACCCTGCCAGTCTCCCCGGGCGCGGGACGCCGGCACCGGGGCAGCGGGTCCGGTTGCGCCGACCGCGTGAATACCCGCCCCCGACACGCCCCTGAGGCGCCGTCGGCGGCCCCGGCGGGGGCTTCATGGTCCGGGGCCGGAGTGTGTCCGAGCAGGGGAGCGAGGTGCCTATGGCGTGCGCGGTGCGGCGCTTCCGGGCCCTTGCCGCGGTGCTCGTCCTCGCGGCCGCCGCGGTCGCGTGCGGCGGCGGCGCGTCGCGGACGTCGGGACGGGCGACACTCGACTGGTACAACTTCCCCGACGACTCCGGGGCGCTGCAGCAGGCCGCCGACCGCTGCAGCCGGGCCTCCGGCGGACGCTACGTCATCCGCTACAACAAACTCCCCCGGACGGCCGACGGCCAGCGGCAGCAGCTCGTACGCCGGCTGGCCGCACACGACCCCGCGCTCGACATCCTCGGCCTGGACGTCACCTGGGCCCCGGAGTTCGCAGAGGCCGGCTGGATCCGCCCGTGGACCGGCACCCGGCGCGCCGAGGCCGTCCGGGACACCCTCGCCGCGCCGGTGCGCACGGCCACGTGGAAGGGCCGCCTCTACGCCGTCCCGTACAACACCAACGTCCAGCTGCTGTGGTACCGCGCGGACCTCGTGCCGGAGCCGCCGACGACGTGGGCCGGGATGCTCGACGCCGCCCGCGCCCTGGCGAAGGCCGGCAAACCCCACCGGATCGAGGTCCAGGGCGCCCAGTACGAGGGGCTCACCGTGTGGTTCAACACGCTCGTGGCCAGCGCGGGCGGTTCGATCCTCAACGCCGACGCGACCGCGCCCTCGCTCGGCGCGCCCGCCGTCCGGGCCGCGGGCATCATGCGCGACCTGGCGGTCTCGCCCGCCGCCGACCCGTCGCTGTCCAACCAGACGGAGGACCAGAACCGGCTCGCCATGGAGTCCGGCAGCGCCGCCTTCCAGGTGAACTACCCCTTCGTGTATCCGGCGATGAAGGCCGACAACCCGGAGCTCTTCCGGCACCTCCGGTGGGCCCGCTACCCCCGGGTGGACGCCGACCGCCCCGCACGGGTCACCATCGGCGGCATCGACCTCGCCGTCGGCGCGCACAGCCGCCGGCCCGAGCTCGCCTTCGAGGCGGCGCTGTGCCTGCGCGACCGGGACAACCAGCGGGCCGCCGCGCTCCGCGGCGGCCTGCCGCCGACCCTGCGCTCCCTCTACGACGACCCCCGGATCGAGCGGAGCTACCCCTTCGCCCAGGACATCCTCGCCGAGCTGGAGAACGCCGCCCTGCGTCCGCAGACCCCCGCCTACCAGAACGTGTCCATCGCGGTGTCCCACACCCTGTCACCACCCGCCGAGATCCGGCCGGCCGATTCCGTCCGGGACCTGCGGGGGCAGATCGAGGACGCCCTGCAGTCCAAGGGGCTGATCCCGTGACACGGCTGTCGGAGGGCGCCCGGCAGGAGCGCCGGCTCGGCTGGCTGCTCTGTGCCCCCGCCGTGCTCGTCATGCTCGCCGTGACCGCCTACCCCGTGCTCTACGCCCTCTACCTCTCCCTGCACCGCTACGACCTGCGCTTCCCGCAGCTGGCCCGCTTCGTGGGCCTGGACAACTACGCCGCGGTCCTGAGCTCGGGGTTCTGGTGGGAGGCGTTCCAGGTGACCTGCCTGATCACCGTGGTCTCCGTGGCGGTGGAACTGGCCCTCGGCATGGGCCTGGCCGTCGTCATGCACCGGGCGATCCTCGGCCGCCCGGCGGTGCGCACCGCGGTCCTGCTGCCGTACGGCATCGTGACCGTCGTCGCCGCCTTCTCCTGGCAGTACGCCTGGACCCCCGGCATCGGCTACCTCGTCGACTCGGCGGGGGAGGCCCCGCTGACCGACCACTGGAAGGCCATCGGGCTGATCATCCTGGCCGAGGTCTGGAAGACCACGCCCTTCATGGCGCTGCTGCTGCTCGCCGGGTTGGCTCTGGTGCCCGAGGAGACCCTGCGCGCGGCCATGGTCGACGGCGCCACCCGGTGGCAGCGCTTCCGGCTCGTCACGCTGCCGCTGATGAAACCCGCCATCCTGGTGGCGCTGCTGTTCCGCACCCTCGACGCGTTCCGGATCTTCGACAACATCTACGTGCTCACCCAGGGCTCCAACGGCACCGGCTCCGTGTCGATCCTCGGCTACGACAACCTCTTCACGGCGCTGAACCTCGGCATCGGCTCGGCGATCTCCGTGCTGATCTTCCTCAGCGTGGCGGTCATCGCCTTCGCCTTCATCAGGCTGTTCGGCACGGCCGCCCCCGGATCGGAGGACACCGGACGATGAGCACGAGCCCGGCGCAGCGGCGGCGGATCGCCCGCTGGAGCGTCGTCAACACCGCCGTGGTGCTGTACGCGCTGTTCCCGGTGTGGTGGATCGTCGCCCTGTCCTTCAAGGACCCCGCCACCCTCTCCGACGGCAGCTTCGTCCCCCGCGTGTGGACGCTGGAGAACTACCGCGGCATCTTCGCGACCTCCGAGTTCACCCGCGCGCTGCTCAACTCCATCGGGATCGCCCTGATCTCCACCGTCGTCGCCGTCACCCTGGGCACCATGGCCGCCTACGCCGTGGCCCGGCTGCGCTTCCCCGGCAAGGGGCTGCTGATCGGCACCTCGCTGCTGATCGCGATGTTCCCGCCGATCTCCCTGGTGTCGCCGCTGTTCGACATCGAGCGCTTCCTCGGCCTGTTCGACACCTGGGCCGGGCTGATCATCCCGTACATGACCTTCTCGCTGCCGCTGGCGATCTACACGCTGTCGGCGTTCTTCCGGGAGATCCCCTGGGACCTGGAGAAGGCGGCCAAGGTCGACGGGGCCACCCCCGCACAGGCCTTCCGGCTGGTCATCGCGCCGCTCGCGGCACCCGGGGTGTTCACCACGGCGATCCTGGTCTTCATCTTCTGCTGGAACGACTTCCTCTTCGCGATCTCGCTGACCTCCACCACCGCCGCCCGCACCGTCCCGGCGGCCATCGCCTTCTTCACCGGCAGCTCCCAGTTCCAGCAGCCCACCGGATCGATCGCCGCGGCCGCCGTGGTCATCACCGTCCCGATCGTCGTCTTCGTGCTGCTGTTCCAGCGGCGCATCGTGGCCGGACTGACCTCCGGCGCAGTGAAGGGCTGAAGGACCGCACATGGCCGAGATCACCCTCGAAGGCGTCACCAAGCGCTACCCCGACGGCGCGGTCGCCGTCCGCGACGTCAGCCTCGCCATCGCGGACGGAGAGTTCCTGATCCTGGTCGGCCCGTCCGGCTGCGGGAAGTCCACCACCCTCAACATGATCGCCGGGCTGGAGGACATCACCGAGGGCACCCTCCGCATCGGCGGCCAGGTCGTCAACGACAAGGCCCCCAAGGACCGCGACATCGCCATGGTCTTCCAGAGCTACGCCCTCTACCCCCACATGACCGTCCGCCAGAACATGGGCTTCGCCCTGCGGCTGGCCCACGTGGACAAGGCCGTCATCAGGGAGAAGGTGGAGGAGGCGGCCCGCGTCCTCGACCTCACCGGGCACCTCGACCGCAAGCCCGCCAACCTCTCCGGCGGGCAGCGTCAGCGCGTCGCGATGGGCCGCGCCATCGTCCGCGAGCCCAAGGCCTTCCTGATGGACGAGCCGCTGTCCAACCTCGACGCCAAGCTGCGGGTCCAGATGCGCACCCAGATCGCCCGGCTGCAGCGCCGCCTGGGCACCACCACGGTGTACGTCACGCACGACCAGACCGAGGCCATGACCCTCGGCGACCGCGTCGTCGTGATGCGCGGCGGCCTCGTCCAGCAGACGGGATCGCCGCAGGAGCTGTACGACCGCCCGCGCAACCTCTTCGTCGCCGGCTTCATCGGCTCGCCCGCGATGAACTTCCTGCCCGCCGCGGTGGAGGAGGACCGGCTGCGCACCCCGCTCGGCGACCTGCCGCTAGACGACCGCCTCCGCGCCGCCCTGGCACGCCGCGGCGCACCGCGCGAGGTCATCGCGGGATTCCGCCCGGAGCACTTCGAGGACGCCGCGCTCGTCGACCCGGAACGCGGCGGCGCCACCGTCACCGTCACCGTCGACGTCCGCGAGTCCCTCGGCTCGGATGTCTACGTCCACTTCGCCCAGGAGGGCGGCGCGGCCGCCGCGGAGCAACTGGCCGAACTCGCGGCCGACTCCGGCCTCGCCGACACCGGCGCCGGCGGGCCCGAGATCGTCGCCCGGCTCTCCGCCAGGACCCGGGCCCGCGAGGGCGAACGCCTGCGCCTGTGGCTCGACACCGCGCAGGCCCACGTCTTCGACCCGGCCACCGGCGACAACCTCACGCTCCCCGAACGCCCCCGCGACACGGCCGCGGGGTGAGCCCATGGCCCCGGCCCCCGTCCCGCCGCCCCTCCCCGGACCCCTCGCGCACCTTGCCCCAGTCCTCGACGACTGGGGCTACCTGGCGGTCGGCGTCCTCGTCCTGCTCGACAACGGCGGGATCCCGGTGCCCGGCCAGACCGTCCTCGTCGTCGCGGCCGCCTACGCGGGCACCGGACGGATGGACATCGCCGCCGTCGTGGCGGTCGCCGTCGTCGCGGCCGTCGCGGGCGACTGCCTCGGCTACCTCATCGGCCGCAGCGGCGGCCGCGCCTTCGTCCACCGCTGGGGCCGCTACGTCCTGCTCACCCCGGAACGCTTCGAGCGCGGGGAGGAGTTCTTCGCCCGCCGCGGCGACCTCGTCGTCCTGCTCGCCCGCTTCGTGGACGTCCTGCGCCAGACCAACGGCATCATCGCCGGCACCGCGGGCATGCCCTGGTGGCGCTTCCTGCTGTGCAACACCCTCGGCGCGGTCCTCTGGGTCGGCGTCTGGGCCGCCCTCGCCTACGCCGCCGGCACCCGCCTCGGCACGCTCTACGCCTGGCTCACCCGCTTCCAGCTCTACGCCCTGATCGCCGTGGCCGTGATCGCCGCCGCCCTGACCGCCCGCCACATCCGCCGCCGCCGTCTGCGCCGCGGCGACACGGCCTAGAGCAGGTCCTCGATGGTGATCGGCATCTTGCGGACGCGGCGGCCCGTGGCGTGGTGGACGGCGTTGGCGATGGCGGCGCCGGCGCCGACCTGGCCGATCTCGCCGACGCCCTTGACGCCCAGGGGGTTGACGACGGTGTCCTCGACCTCGACGAGCTCGACGTCGACGTCCGGCGCGTCCGCGTTGACGGCGACCAGGTAGTCGCCGAGGCTCGAGGCCGCCCAGCGCCCGGTGCGGGCCTCCATGTGGTTGGCCTCGAGGAGGGCCTGGCCGAGGCCCCAGATCATGCCGCCCATGAGCTGGCTGCGCGCGGTCTTCGGGTTGAGGATCCGCCCGGGGGCGAAGGCGCCGACCATGCGGCGGACCCGGACGAGACCCAGGTCGGCGTCGACGGCGACCTCGGCGAACTGCGCGCCGAAGGTCATCAGGGCGTGTCCGTTCGTGCCGGAACCAGGGCTCCAGGAGCCCAGGGCCTCCAGGTCCGGCAGGAACTGGCGGTGCATCATCTGCGCGTAGGTCTCGCCCGTGCCGGGGTCGTCCCGGAGCACCATGCGCCCGCCCCGGAGCTCGACGGCCCCCGGGTCCGCCCCGTGCAGCGGAGACTCGGCGTCGGCGACCGCCCGCGCGACGAGCGCGTCCCGCAGGGCCGTGGTGGCCGTGTGGACGGCCGCGCTGATCATGCCGGCACCGGCGGAACCGACGGCCGCGGCGATCTGGGGGAGGGCGGTGTCGCCGTTCTCGAAGCGGCACCGCTCGACGGGCAGCCCGAGGGCGTCGGCGGCGACCTGCGTCATGGCCGTGGCCACACCGGTGCCGAAGTCCGGGGTGGCCGCCTGCACCAGCACCGTTCCGTCGGCGTACAGGCGCGCGCGGGCGCGCTGCGGTGTGACGGGCTGGGCGACGGGGTAACCGGCGCTGGCCATGCCCGTGCCGATCAGCCAGTGCCCCTCGCGCCGGGAGCGCGGCCGCGGGTCGCGGCCGGCCCACCCGAAGCGCTCAGCGCCGCGGCGGTAGCACTCCTCCAGTCCCCAGCTCGACCACGGATCGCCGGTCATCGGGTCGGTCGCCGTGATGTTGCGGAGCCGCAGCTCCAGCGGGTCCATCCCGAGGCGCTCGGCGAGCTCGTCCATCGCGCACTCCATGGCGAACATGCCCGAGGCCTCGCCGGGCGCGCGCATGAAGGTCGGCGTCATGGTGTTCGCGCGGAAAAGCCGGTACTCGCCCTCGTAGTGGGGGCACCCGTAGATCTGCGAGGCGACGCCCAGGGAGGGCTCGGCCCACTCGTCGAAGTGCGAGGTGGGGGAGAGCTTGTGGTGGCGCAGCGCGGTGAGCCGCCCGTCCCCGGCCGCGGCGAGCATGATCGTCTGCTCCTGCTCCTCGCGGTGCCCCATCGAGGTGAACATCTGCTCGCGGGTCAGCGCCAGCTTCACCGGGCGGCCCACCGCCCGGGAGGCGATCGCGGCGAGGGCCGGATGGTGCCAGATCATCGCCTTGCCGCCGAAGCTGCCGCCCGTGTAGTGCCCGACGACCCGCACCCGGGAGACCGGCAGGCCGAGCAGCGCCGCGACCGTCTGCTGGGTGGAGGTGATGCCCTGCGTGGCGTCCCAGAGGGTGAGTTCGCCTCCCTCCCAGGACGCGGTGGTCGCCGGCGGCTCGATGGGGTTGTGGTTGTTCGCGGCGTAGGTGAAGGTGGCGTCCAGCCGTACGTCGGCCTCGTCGATCCCCTTCTGCAGGTCGCCCCGGCTCATGCGCCCCGGCATGAAGCCGCCGAAGATCGCCTCGGGCACGTGGGCCAGGTCCCGGCCCTGGTCGAGGGTGGTGACCGAGGGCTCCTCCGCGTACCGCACGTGCAGCAGGCTCGCCGCGTGCTGGGCCCGTTCGTGGGTGTCGGCGACGACGACGGCGATGTGCTGGCCCGCGTAGTGGACGACGTCGTCCTGCAGGGGGAAGAAGGTCTGGCCGGGGGCCGCCGTCCCCGCCAGGGAAGGGAGCAGCGGGGGCTGCGCCGCGATGGGCGGGGTGTTCTCGTGGGTGAGGACCGCGAGGACCCCCTCGGCGGCCTCGGCCTCGCCGGTGTCGATCGAGGTGATCCGCCCCGCGGCGATGTGGGCCCCGACGAGCGCGGCGTACGCCATGCCGGGCAGCGGTATCTCCGCCGAGAACCGCGCCGATCCGGTGACCTTGGGCCGGCCGTCGACCCGGTCCATCGGCTGTCCGACCGCCGGGGTCACGACGGGCTCCCGGTGAGGGTCTCGAGCGCGCGGACCACGGTCCGGCAGGCGAGTTCGACCTTGAACGCGTTCATCGACGTGGGGCGCGCCGCGGCCATTTCGACCCGCGCGGCCTCGTGGAAGTTCTGCGGGATCGCCGGCGCCCCGAGCAGGAACTCCTCGGCGCGTTCGGCCCGCCAGGGCCGGGTGCCCACCCCGCCGAGCGCGAGGCGGACGTCCAGCACCAGCCCGTCCGCCAGCGCCAGCGCGGCCGCCACCGAGACCAGGGCGAACTCGTACGACTCACGGTCCCTGACCTTCAGATACGTGGAGTGGCGGGCGATGGGCACCGAGGGCACCTCGATCACGGTGATCAGCTCACCGTGCTCCAGCGGGTGCTCCCGGTCCGGGGTGTCGCCGGGCAGCAGGAAGAACTCCTCGAAGGAATAGGAGCGTTCACCGCCGGGCCCCTCGGTCCGGATCCTCGCGTCGAGTGCCGCCAGGGCCACGGCGACGTCCGAGGGATGGGTGGCGATGCAGTGCGCGCTCGTGCCGAGGACCGCGTGCCCGCGGCTCGTCCCCTCGATCGCCGCGCAACCGCTGCCGGGCACACGCTTGTTGCAGGCCGACGCGGTGTCGCGGAAGTAGCCGCACCGCACGCGCTGCATCATGTTGCCGCCCATGGAGGCCATGTTGCGCAGCTGGGCCGAGGCGCCGAGTTCCAGCGCCTGGGCGATCAGCGGGAAGCGCTCCCGTACGACGGGCGCCTCGGCGACCTGGGTCATCCGGGCCAGCGCGCCGATCCGCAGCGAGCCGTCGGGCATCCCCTCCACCCCCGTCAGGGGCAGGTCGTTGATGTCGACGAGCCGGCGCGGCGCGAGCACGTTCTGCCGCAGCAGGTCGACCTCGGTGGTGCCGCCGGCCAGGAAGTGGCTCCGCGGGTCGGCGGTGACGGCCGCGATCGCGTCCGTCGTGCCCGTGGCGCGGGTGTAGCTGATGGGCCGCACGATGTCACGCTCCAGTGCCGGTTCCGGGGGCGGCGTCCGGGTCCGCGTCGCGGACCGCGCGGATCGCCGCACGGATGTTGGGGTACGCGGCACAGCGGCAGATGTTGCCGCTCATCCACTCCTTGATCTCCTCGTCGTCCCCGGCGTGCCCCTCCCGCAGCAGCGCCACCGCCGACATGATCTGCCCCGGGGTGCAGTAGCCGCACTGGAAGGCGTCGTGCGCGATGAACGCCTCCTGCATCGGGTCGAGTCGGCCCTCCCGGGCCAGGCCCTCGATGGTCGTGACCTCGCGGCCCTCGCACGTGATGGCGAGCGTCAGGCAGCCCAGCACCCGCCGCCCGTCCACCAGCACCGTGCAGGCCCCGCAGGCGCCCTGGTCGCACCCCTTCTTGGCGCCGGTCAGGCCCAGGTGCTCCCGGAGCGCGTCGAGCAGGCTCACGCGGGGCTCGATGTCCACCGCCCGCCGCTCCCCGTTGACGTGCAGGGTGACCCGGACGGGGTCCGGTCCGCGCTCCGGCAGGACGTCGGACTCCGCCGCGGTGTTCGCCGAGACATGTGAGGACACCGGTCCACCTCCAGATCGGTCTCCCTTTCATGCTGTTTCGCCCGTCAACGACCCGCAACCGGGATCATGCCTCCGCGCGGCGGCACACGGGGCGGACCGGTTCGCCGGGCCGTGCCCGGGTGCTCCCGGCTCCGGGTCCTCGCGGCGCGGCTACCGCTGCCGGGCCGCGTACGCCCGTGCCTTGTTGCGGTTGCCGCACACGCGCATCGAGCACCAGCGGCGGCTGCGGTTCCTGGAGACGTCCCAGAAGACCCAGCCGCAGGTGTGCTCGGCGCAGCGCTTGAGGCGCGCCGCGTCGCCGGTGGTCACCAGCGCGCTCCAGGCCAGGGCGATGCGGGCGAGCGCCCCGTCCACGGGCGGCAGCCCCGGCGCGGGGGACAGCACGGACCGGTCCCCGCCGACCGCGACGTGGACGGGCAGCCCCCGTAGCACCTCTTCGGCGGCCGCGACGGCCCCGGGGTCGGGGGTGTCGCCGACGTTGGCGCCCAGCACCTCGCGGATGCCGGCCCGCAGGCGCAGGGCGCGGTCGTGCTCGCCGGGCGTGACCGGCGTGCTGTCGTCGAGCAGGCCGCGGGAGGCGAGGAAGACGGACAACCGGTCCGGTGCGGCCAGGGCGTCCGTGCCGAGGTCGAGGTCGACGGTGTTGGCGAACGCCCAGGACATCGTGCCGGAGCACATGATGGGCCGCTACAGCGCGGTCAGCAGGCTGTTCAGCTGGGGTGCCATGCCGCTCGGCGCGGCCCTGGCCGGCGTCCTGGCCGAACTCGGCGGCCCCCGACTGGTGTTCGCGGTCCTCGCGGTCGTCGCGGCCGCGGCGCTCGTCCCGTTCCAGAGGATCGCCGGCCCGGCACGCGCCTAACGCTGAGCGTCTTCCAGCTGCCGGACGACCGCCTCCGCGACCGCACGGGCGCTGCCCGGGTTCTGACCGGTGATCAGCCGCCCGTCCTCGACGACGTAGGTGTCGAACGGCCGCCTGGCCATGGAGTAGTCGGCGCCGAGCTTCTTCAGCTCGTCCTGGAGGCTGTACGGCACCGCCTCGGCCCGGTGAGCGAGTTCCTCCTCGGGCCACGAGAACCCGGTCACCCGCCTGCCCCGGACCAGCGGTTCGCCGCTGCTCAGCGTCACGTTGAGCAGACCCGTCGCACCGTGGCAGACCGTGGACACGATCCGGCCCGACTCGTAGAACCTGGCCATCAGGTCCTCCAGTTCCCGGCTCTGCGGGAAGTCGAACATCACGCCGTGGCCGCCGGTGAGATAGATGGCATCGTAGTCCTCGAGGTTCACGTCGGCGACCGGCACGGTGTCCTCGAGGAGGTCCATGTACTCGCGGTCGGCGTAGTGCCCGCCGGTGCCGAGCTCCCCCAGCACCTCGTGGGAGAGGCTCTCCGGGTCGAGGGGGACCTTGCCGCCGGCCGGACTGGCGATGTCCATGGTGTAGCCGTCCTGCTCGACCACGTCCCAGAAGTGCGTCAGTTCCCCGAGCCACAGCCCGGTTCGCATCCCGACCTTCTCGTACTCGTCGACGTTGGTCACGATGACCAGGATCTTCTTGGTCACAGGCATGCCAGTGCCCTCTTCCCCGCGGGATTCGGTGCTCGTCGCGGCGGTCGACACCGCTGTGGCACCCCGTCGGTTCGAGCGTAAATGGGCCATTTGGGGCAGGCAAGGCGGTCCGGCGGGCCGGGCACCGGCTACGCCACGCAGAACTCGTTGCCCTCCGGGTCGCGCATCACCACCCCGTAGTGGTCCACGCCCGGTTCGGCGAGCACGCGCAGGCGCGAGGCCCCCGCCGCGACCAGCCGGCCGGCCTCGGCCTCGACCCGCTCCCTGCGCGTCTCCAGGGGCACCTCGGCCCGCTCGCCGCCCACCTTGACGTCGAGGTGGAGCCGGTTCTTGACCACCTTGCCCTCGGGCACCTGCTGGAACCAGATCCGGGGCCCGTCACCCGCCGGGTCCACGATGGAGTCGCAGCAGTCCCCCTTGCCGAGCTCCTCCTCGGGCACGCCGACGGAGAGCCAGTACTCCCGCCAGGTGGGGAAGCCGTCCGGCGCGTCCTCGAGGCGGTAGCGCAGCGCGTCCGCCCAGAAGCGCGCCTGCGCCTCCGGATCCGCGCAGTCGATCGTGAGCTGGAACGCGACCATGGTGTGCCTCCGTCGAAGTGGCCCGCCCGGTGCCTGCACCGGTGGGGCCATGCTGCCCGACGGGTACGACAGTCTCAGCCGTTCTCCTCGATCCTGAAGCCGACCTTCAGCCCGACCTGGTAGTGCCCGACCTGCCCGTCCGCCAGGTGACCGCGGATCTGCGTGACCTCGAACCAGTCGAGGTTGCGCAGGGTCTCCGAGGCCCGGCTGAGCCCGTTGCGGATGGCGGCGTCCAGGCCCTCGCTGGACGAGCCGACGATCTCGGTCACCCGGTACGTGTGGTCGGTCATGGGGCCTCCCTGATCGGTGGGACGGGCGGTTCCGCCGCCCCTCCACGGTGCCTCATCACCCGTCGGGCCGCGAGAGGAAGGGGCCCCGGGGCGTTAGCCCGCGGCGTGCCGCGGGAAGGGGCCCCACATGGCCAGGGCGAACGACGAGGTCGAAGCCCTGCTCCGCGAGTACGCCGACCTCATCCGCATCACCGGCGGCGACGCGTTCAAGGCGCGCGCCTACGAGAAGGCCGCCCGCGCCATCGGCGGCCACCACGAGGACGTCTCCCGGCTCGACGACAAGGAGCTGCGGAAGATCCCCGACGTGGGGAAGTCGGTGGCCGGGAAGGTCGCCGAGTACCTGCGCTCCGGCACCGTCCCCGCCCTCGAGGAGCTGCGCTCCCGCATCCCCGCGGGCGTACGGGAGATGACCGCGATCCCGACGCTCGGCCCCAAGCGGGCCATGATGCTCTACGAGGAGCTGCACATCGCCTCGGTGCGGGAACTCGCCGACGCCATTCACCAGGAGCGCCTGCGCGGGCTGCCCGGCTTCGGCGCCCGCACCGAGGAGAACATCCTGCACGGCATCGGCCTGCTGCAGTCCTCGGGCGGCCGGGTCCCGCTCGATGTCGCCACGGATGTCGCCGAGGAGGTCGTCGCCGAGCTCTCCGCGCTCCCCGGGTGCGAGCGCTGCACGTACGCCGGCTCGCTGCGCCGCATGCGGGAGACCGTCGGGGACGTCGACGTCCTCGTCGCCGCCGAGCGGTCCGGGCCCTTCATGGAGGCGTTCGTCCGGATGCCCGTCACCGCGGAGGTCGTCGTGCGGGGAGCGAAGAAGACCTCGATCCGCACCGCCAAGGGCCTCCAGGTCGACCTGCGGGTGGTGCCGCCGGACTCGTGGGGCGCGGCGCTGCAGTACTTCACCGGCTCCAAGGCCCACAACATCCGCGTCCGGGAGCTGGCCGTCCACCACGGCCTCAAGCTCTCCGAGTACGGGCTCTTCGACACCGCGACCGGCGAGCGGGTCGTCTCCCGGACCGAGGAGGAGGTCTACGCACGGCTCGGCCTGCCCTGGATACCGCCCACCCTGCGCGAGGACCGGGGCGAGATCCAGGCGGGACTGGCCGGGGAGCTCCCCGAGCCCCTCGCCCTGCGCGCCGTCCGCGGCGACCTGCACACCCACACCGACCTGACCGACGGCCTCGCCGGGCTGGAGGAGATGGTGGCCGCGGCGGCGGCGCGCGGCTACGCCTACTACGCGGTCACCGACCACGCGCCCAATCTGTACATGCAGCGCATGACCGACGCGAGGATCCTCGCCCAGCGCGAGCAGGTCCGCCGCCTGGACCGCTCGCACAAGGGCATGCGCGTCCTGCACGGCACCGAACTCAACATCGGCCCCGACGGGGACGTGGACTGGCCGGACGAGTTCCTGGCCGGCTTCGACCTGTGCGTCGCCTCGATCCACTCGCACTTCAACCAGGACCGCGACGCCCTCACCCGGCGCCTGGTGCGCGCAGCCGAGAACCCTTGCGTCAACATCATCGGCCACCCCACCACCCGGCTGCTGGGCAGGCGCCCGGGCGTCGACGCCGACCTCGACGAGGTCTTCGCCGCCTGCGCCCGCACCGGCACCGCGCTCGAGGTCAACGCCCAGCCCGACCGGCTCGACCTCGGCGACGAGCTGATCCTGCGGGCCCGCCGCCACGGCGTGCGGTTCGCCGTCGACAGCGACGCGCACTCCACCGTCCACCTGGACTTCATGCGCTACGGCGTCGGCACCGCCCAGCGGGGCCGGCTCACCGAGGACGACGTCGTCAACGCCTGGCCGCTCACCCGGCTGCGGCGCTTCCTGCGCAAGGGCCGCCGTACGCATCCGTGACCGTACCCGGGGTAGGCGCAGCGTGAGGGCCCCGTACCACGCCCCGACATCGAGGAGGACACGATGCTGCTGCTGGGATTCGTGCTCATGGGCGCCACCGCCGCCTTCACCGGGCTCCTGATCGCGGAGAACCTCGGGGGAGGCCCCGACTACACCGTGACGTTGTTCGGCTCGGACATCGCCACCGTCAACACGCTCGGCGCGTTCCTCGCCGGTCTCGCGCTCGCCCTGGTGTTCTGCCTGGCCTCGGTCATCGCCCTGGCCGGCGCCGGACGCGAGCGCAGCCGCCGTGCGGAGCTGCGCCGGCTGCGCCGCCGGGCCCGCGCCGCCGAGACGGCGCCCGACACCACCACCGCCGGCACCACCGCCCCCGCCGCCGGTACCGCCAGGACCGACGACGAGGCGGCCACGACGCAGAAGACCCCCTCGGCGTCGTCGCGCCGCCGGGGCATGCACCTCTTCGGCCACTGACCCACTGACCCACTGACCCACCGACCCACCGCCCCCCGACCCATAGAGCCGGGGCGCCCGGCCACCACCGGTACGTACGACGGACCGCCGAAGATGCCTCCCGGACCCGCTGCCGCCATTCTTGGAACGGGGCAGGACAAGGAGGCCGGTACGTGTCCACCGCGAAGATCTGCTGTGTGGCGGGCGCCCCGTGCTGGGTCAGCCTGATGGCACGCGACCTGGACGTGGCGAAGGCGTTCTACGGACCACTGCTCGGCTGGGAGTTCGAACCCGGGCCCTCACGCTGGGGCCCGTACGAACGCGCGCTGGTGAACGGCACGGAGGTGGCCGGCATCGGCGCCATCGCCCGCGACTGGGAGACCTCGGTGTCCTGGACCACCTATTTCGGGGTGGAGAGCGCCGACGCCACGGCCTCCGACATCCGCGACCGCGGAGGCACGGTGGCCGTCGGCCCGCTCGACTTCGACGCCGGGCGGCTGGCGCTGGTGGCCGACTCCATGGGCGCCTCCTTCGGTATCTGGGAGGGCGAGCACGGCCCCGCCCGCAAGCTGCGCATGCACGGCGCCCCGTCCTGGATCGAGCTGCGCACCCGCGACGCCTTCGCCGCGGCCCTGTTCTACGGCGAGGTCTTCCACTGGGACCGGCGGGGCCCCCGCTACGTCGTGGAATGGGAGAACGACCGCGTCGTCCTCTACGTCGACGGGCACAGCGTCGCGGGCATCCGCGGCGGGGGCGTCGAGGCCGCGGCCGACCCCAAGGTCCGGCCGCGGTGGCACGTTTTTTTCACCGTCGCAGATGTCGACGAGGCCGTCCGGCGCGCCAAGGACCTCGGCGGCGAGGTGACCGGCGAACCCCTCGACAGCGCCTACGGCAGGGTCGCGGGCATCCGCGACCCGGAGGGCGGACTGCTCTCCCTCGTCGCCGACCACCAGTAGCACGCGCCCGCCGCGTCCCATCGGATGAACCTCGCCCCGCCATCGTCCCGCCGGGTCGCGGACACCCCGGCGGGGCACTAGAGAAGCGGCCATGGAGTGGTTCACGGCACCCGACTACTGGCTGAGCCGCGTCGTCGTCCAGCGCGGGCTGGGCGTGCTCTACCTGGTCGCCTTCCTCACCGCCGCCGGCCAGTTCCGCGCCCTCATCGGCGAGCACGGGCTGCTGCCCGTCCCGCGCTTCCTGCGGGACGTGCCCTTCCGTCACGCGCCCAGCCTGTTCCACCTCCGCTACTCCGACCGTCTCTTCGCGGCCGTCGTGTGGGGCGGTGCCGCGCTGTCCGCAGCCGTCGTCGCGGGCGCCACCGACCTCGTGCCGCTGTGGGCCGCCATGCTGATCTGGGCGGTGCTGTGGCTGCTCTACCTGTCGATCGTCAACGTCGGCCAGACCTGGTACGCGTTCGGCTGGGAGTCCCTGCTGCTGGAGGCCGGCTTCCTGGCGGTGTTCCTCGGCAACGACGACACCGGGCCGCCCGTGCTGATCCTGTGGCTGATGCGCTGGCTGGTCTTCCGCGTCGAGTTCGGCGCCGGACTGATCAAGATGCGGGGCGACGCCTGCTGGCGCGATCTGACCTGCCTCTACTACCACCACGAGACGCAGCCCATGCCCGGCCCGCTCAGCTGGTTCTTCCACCACCTGCCGCGCGGGGCGCACCGGGCCGAGACCGCCGCCAACCACTTCGCCCAGCTGGTCGTGCCCGTCGCCCTGTTCACCCCGCAACCGGTGGCGGGCGTCGCCGCCTGCGTCGTCATCCTCACCCAGCTGTGGCTGGTGCTCTCGGGCAACTTCGCGTGGCTGAACTGGCTGACGATCGTCCTCGCCGTCGCCGCGCTCGACGGCTCGTACGCGGCCGCGCCGCCGCCCGCGGCGTCCGTTCCCCCGCCCGCCTGGTACGCGGCCCTGGTGATCGCCGCCACCGCCCTGGTGGCCGTGCTCAGCTACTGGCCCGCCCGCAACCTGCTCTCCCGCGGCCAGATGATGAACGTCTCCTTCAACCGGCTGCACCTGGTCAACTCCTACGGGGCCTTCGGCAGCATCAACCGGATGCGCCTGGAGGTCGTGGTCGAGGGCACCGACGCCGCCGAACCCGGCCCCGGCACCGTGTGGAAGGAGTACGGCTTCAAGGGCAAGCCCACCGACCCGCACCGGCTGCCCCGCCAGTTCGCCCCGTACCACCTGCGGCTGGACTGGATGATGTGGTTCGCCGGGATCTCCTCGGCCTACGCGTGGAGCTGGTTCATCCCGTTCGTCGGCAAGCTCCTGGAGAACGACCCCCGCACCCTGCGGCTGCTGCGGAGCAACCCCTTCCCGGACGCCCCGCCCACCTACGTCCGCGCCCGCCTGTACCACTACCGCTTCACCGACTGGCGCACCCTGCGCGCCACCGGGGCCTGGTGGGAGCGGAGCCTGGTGCGCGAGTACCTCCCGCCGGTCGACCGCGAGGGCCTGCGCCGCCATGGCTGACGACGTCCGTGCGTCCCGGCCCCGGCCCCGGCCCGGACACGGCCTACGGCGACGGTCTCGACGGCGCGACGACGGCGGCGGGGCCGCGGCCACGGGGCCGACGTTCACGGCGTCCTCGACCGGTTGGCCCGCGCCTGGCACCGGCCCTCAGTCGCGCCACGGGGTGGGACGGATCTCGAAGCCGGTGAGCCCCTCCGGCTCCTCCTCGACGACCTCCACACGGTCCACGATGGACAGCGGCGAGCCCTCGTGCGACCAGGCCACCATCTCCGCCACCGCCTCGGGCGGGCCCTCGAAGACCGCCTCGACCGTGCCGTCCGGCCGGTTGCGGACCCAGCCGGCGACACCGGTCCCGCCCGCGGTCGTGCGGCAGGTGTCCCGGAAGTACACCCCCTGGACGTCCCCCGTCACCACCACCCGCCGCCGGATCACGACGGCCGCACCTGGCGGATCGCGTCGCGGAAGGCGTCGGCGTCCAGGACGGCCGCCCCACCGGGGTCGTTGTTGAAGTACACGAACACGTCGGAGCCCTCCGGCCAGGTGTCCACGATGCGGTGTGCCCAGGTGGTCAGCGCCCGGGACCCGTAGCGGGGCCACGGCCGGGCGATGCCCTCATGGAAGCGCACGTATCCCCAGTCCGCGGTGCGCCACAACGGCGTCGCCGGGCGCGCCCGCCGGTCGGCCCAGCACAGCGCGGCGCCGCGGCGCTTCAGCAGCGCGCGGATCTCGGGGGTCCACCAGGAGGCGTGCCGCGGCTCGACGGCCACCCGCACACCCGCGGGGAAGCAGCGCAGGCACGTCTCCAGGACGCGGGCGTCGGCCCGGAGGTTCGGCGGCAGCTGCAGCAGCACGGGGCCCAGCCGGTCGCCGAGCCCCTCCGCGTGTGTGAGCAGCCGCCGCACCGGCTCCTCCGGGTCGCGCAGCCGCTTCATGTGGGTCAGGTAGCGGCTGGCCTTGACCGCCATCACGAAGCCCTGGGGCGTGTGCTCCCGCCAGCCCGCGAAGGTCTCCCGGGACGGCAGGCGGTAGAAGGCGTTGTTGCTCTCGACCGTGCCGAAGCGGCGCGCGTACTCCTCCAGCCACAATCGCTGCGGCACCTGGGGCGGGTACAGCACGCCGCGCCAGTCCCGGTACTGCCACCCCGAGGTTCCCACGAGCACGGACATCGCGCGGCCCTGCCGGTTGCTTGCTGGTCCCTATTCAGGGTAGGTCGTAAGGAGTCCTGCATCTCCCCGCTCGCGGGGGTGGAACCATGCACTTCACAGACCGTGCCGATGCCGGACGGCAGCTCGCCGAGCGGCTGCGGCATCTGGAATTCGACAACCCCATCGTGCTCGGCCTGCCGCGTGGCGGCGTGGTCGTCGCCTACGAGGTGGCGCAGGCCCTGCACGCCCCCCTGGACGTGATCGTCGTCCGCAAGCTGGGTGTCCCGTACCACCGGGAGCTGGGCTTCGGCGCCATCGGCGAGGGCGGCGCCAAGGTGCTCAGCGACGACATCGTCCGCATGGGCCACGTCTCCCGCGCCGACATCGACACCGTCGAGCACCGGGAGGAGGCCGAGCTGGTCCGGCAGGCGCACCGCTTCCGCGAGGGGCGGCCGCGCACCTCGCCGGCCGGCCGTACGGTGCTGATCGTCGACGACGGCGTCGCCACCGGCGCCACCGCCCTCGCCGCCTGCGAGGTGGCCCGCGCCCAGGGCGCGGCCCGGATCGTGCTCGCCGTGCCCGTGGCCTCGCCGCAGTCGCTGCCCGCGCTGCGGCACGCCGCCGACGACGTGGTGTGCCTCTCGGCGCCGACCGCCTTCTTCGCGGTGGGGGAGTGGTACCACGACTTCTCCCAGACCGCCGACGACGAGGTGTCCGGGCTGCTCAAGCAGGCCGCCGCCCGGGAACCGCGGACCACCGAGGTGGACCTCGCCGTGGGCGGCGGGGCCGGGGCGCGGCTCGCAGGCACGCTGACCATGCCCGCCGACGCGAGGGCCCTGGTGCTCTTCGCCCACGGCACCGGCAGCAGCCGGCACAGCCCGCGCAACCGCGCCGTGGCCGCCGCGCTCCACCAGGCCGGCCTCGGCACCCTCCTGTTCGACCTCCTCACCTCCGCCGAGGCGGCGGACCGGGCCAACGTCTTCGACATCGAACTGCTCGCCGGCCGCCTGGCCGACGTCACCGAGTGGGCCCGCGGGGAGAACCTGCCGCTGGCCTACTTCGGCGCCAGTACGGGCGCCGCCGCCGCCCTGTGGGCCGCTGCCGACCCCCGGGCCGCCCCGTACGTCTCCTCGGTGGTGTCCCGGGGCGGCCGCCCCGACCTGGCCGCGCCCCGGCTCGGCGAGGTCAGGGCACCCACCCTCCTCATCGTGGGCGGCCGGGACACCACCGTCCTGGAGCTGAACCGGCGTGCCCAGGAAGCGCTCGGCTGCCCCAGCCTGCTGCACGTGGTGCCCGGCGCGACCCATCTGTTCGAGGAGCCCGGAGCCCTCGACGAGGTGGCGCACCTGGCGCGCGACTGGTTGGCCGGTCACCTCCCTGCGACGGCCGGTCCGTGACCGTACCCTGAGGTCAGGGGGTGTGGAAGGGAGTAGGAGGATGCGCCGATGAGCAGCACGTTGACCATGCTGGACTCACTTCCGTCGGCCCACCGCCGGGCCTTCCTCGAACACGCCAAGAAGGTCAGCTTCCCGCAGAGCTGGCGCATCTGCGACGAGGGCAGATTCGCCGACCGGTTCTGGGTGGTCGAGTCGGGGGCCGTCTCCATCGACATGGACGTGCCCGGCCGCGGCGCGGTCTCCGTCGAGACCCTCGGCCCCGGCGAACTCGTCGGCTGGTCCTGGCTGTTCCCTCCCTACCGCTGGCAGGTCGGCGCCCACGCGCTGGGCTCGGTGGGGGCGTACGAGTTCAGCGGGGCCGAGATCCGCGACCTGTGCCGGGACAACCCGGTGCTGGGCCAGGCCATCGTGCTGGCCGCCGCGCAGACCATCGCCCAGCGGCTGGGCTCCGCCCGGGCCCGGATGCTCGACATCTACGGCCCGCGTCTGCAGGAGCACTCCTGAGGGCACGGCCGACCCTCGGGGATGCGCCCTGAGAGCCCCGGCCGGCCAATGGGATTCGGCCACGTGCGTGGGACGCGGCGGCTCGCCGCCGAGCGCGGCGCGGTCGGCGTCCGCGCCCAGGAGAGCGGTCACTACGGACTCGGCCTCGGGCGCGTGGGGTGCCACGCCGCGCTCCCGCGCCTGGCCCACGAGGCCGACGACCTCGCGTGCGAACCACACGGACGCGCCTGGCGCCGGGTGCTGCGCCGCGTTGCTCTCCACGACGGTGCGCATGTGGCGGCGGAAGTCAGGGTCGCGGACCAGTTCGGCGAGTTCCCCCCAGCCGTCCACCTGCTCGGGCGTGGGGTCGTCGGGAAGGTCGGCGGGGGTGCGCCGCACAGGGGCCTCGATGTCGGGGCCGGCGTCGAGCCCTTCGGAGACCTCGTCCACGAACTCCTCGACGATGCGCCGCCGTTCGTCGGCCGACAGCCGTGCCGACTGGTTCAACAGGGTCATCTCCTCGGTGTCCGACTGCCGCTTCGCCACGGTGCCGAGCACCGCGCGGCGCAGCCGCAGTGTCCTGATCTGCGCGTGCAGCGCCTCCAGGTGGACGACGGCGACGGCCGTGACCGTGGTCTCCAGCCGCGCCACGGAGGCGGCGTCGTACAGCCGGTGGTCGCCGCCGCTGCGGCCGGCCCGGCGGCAGCGCGCCGATGTCATACCAGTGACGCATGGTGCGCGCCGGCATGCCGGTACGACGGGAGAGCCGCCCGATGGTGAGCAGCTCCTGGTCGTCGCTCATGCGGCCGAGTCCGGACCTTGCGGCGGCTGGAGGCGCAGTCCCCTGGCCTCCGTGTCACCCCATCCACGTGTCGTCGGCGCCCCTTGTGCCCACCGGGCGGCGGAAGAGTTCGTCGCGGTCCGCGTCGTACAGGACGAACGACCGGTGCGCCTGTGGTGCGGGGCGTACCGCGACGACCTCCGACGCGCGGAAACCGGGCCACGGCTGCCCGCTGTGGCCGGCGCCCTCGGCCGCCTTCGGCGCCGACAGCGGATTGCCGCCCGCGCACCGCACCCGGGGGACGCCGCGGTCGTCGACGAGCACCGCCGTGCCCGCCTCCAGCACCGCCGCGAAGGAGGTCGCGGAGCCTTCCGCGTAGCCGTGGTCGGTGACCCGGGTGTCGGCACGCAGCAGCGCCGGGGTGAGCGACTTCAGGTACTGCCCGATCCCGTCGGCGTCGATGACCGCCACCTGGGCGAAGGCGGCCGCCTTGCCGGGGTCCTCGGTCAGGTACCGGGTCTGCTCGGCGACGTCGCACGAGGCCCTGCCCTTGGTGCCGCCGTACAGGGCGCGCGTACCGCCGGAGACGCTCGGCGCCCCGTACCCGGCGGAGGGCTCGGGCGTCAGGGTGGGTGCCGGGGCGTCCGCGGGAGGGAACTCGGCGGCCCTGCCGGCGGTGAAGGCGTCGAGACCCGCCACCTGGGCCGGCTGCAGCACGATCCGCGGCCTGGCGGGCGAGGGGCTTCCCTCCGGCGCGCCGGTGCCGCCGCCCCCTCCCCGCGTGGCCAGGAAGACCGCCAGGACGAGCGCAGCGGCCCCGAGCGCCGCCAGTGCGGACAGCCCGGCGCTCGACGTCCACCACCTCCGGCGCGCGTGCGCGGGAGGGTCCTGGCCGGGGTCGGAGGCGCCGGGTGGGTTCCGGGGCGGGGGCGGGGTCACTCCCGCATTCTCCGTCCACCCTCCGACCGGGCCGCAAGCCGGGGCATTCCGGACGGGCGGGCTGCCGCCGGGCTGCTTAGCCTGACACCGTGACCCGGCATCCGCCCTCCGCCCCGCCCCCCGCCCCGGGGCTCGCCCACGGCTGGCTGCACGCCCTCGCGGCGGTTCTGGCCGGGTACGCCGTCATGGTGGTCGTGGCGGCTCTGGGACTATGGCTGGCGGGGGCCTCGGAGCTGCCGCAGGGCGCGTTCCTGCCCGTCATCGCGGCCACCGTGGTCATGGCCGTCGGCGGCCGCGTCGGCCTGGAGGGCGGCGCGGGCACCATCGCCCGGTCGGACGCGGCGGTGACCGTCTTCCCGCTGTCCGTCGCCCTCGCCGGGGCCCTCGTCACCGCCTACGTGGTCGTACGGCCGCTGCGCCGCCACGCGGTGGTCCCCGGGCGCCGGATGCTGTGGCTCTTCGTCCGTACGGCCGTGCTGTGGGCCCTCGCCACGCTGTTGATCGCCCTCGGCGCACGCCACACCTTCACCATCTCCACGGGCGAGGAGTTCCTCAACGACCTCGGCGACCTGCTCGGGGTCACCCCCACCATCGGCTTCCGCGCCGACGTACCGGTCACGGTCGTCGCCGGGCTGCTCTGGCTGGCGGTTGTCCTCGTCCTGGCCTTCGCCGTGTCACGGAGGGCGCCGCTGCCCTCCCGGCTGGTGCCCGCGCACACCGTCGTCCGGCCGGCCGCCCGCGCCATGGTGGGCGTGCTGCTCGCCTACGTGGTCGCCGGCGCCGTGATCGCGGTGGTCACCGCCTTCACCCGCGCGGAGCCCGCCGACGGCTTCGCCGTGGTCTTCCTCGGCCTGCCGAACGTGGCCTGGCTCGCCCTCGGGCTCGGGATGGGCGCCTCGTGGCACGGCAATGTGCAGGGGGCGCTCGGCGTGCCGATGCCGGAGGCGCTGGCCGCCGTGCTGCGCAGCGGGGACGGTGACGTCACGCTCGACCTCGCGGCGCTGTCCGAGCACGACGGAAGGGCGTGGTGGCTGGTGGTCGCCGTCGCCGTCGCCATGCTGGGCGCCGGCTGGGCCACCGCCCGGCGCGCGCCGCCCGGCACGGGGCACGTGCGCAACGCCGTCCACCTGGCCGTGGCGTCCGCGGTGGCGATGCTGCTGATCGGCGTGCTCACCCGGATCGACGCGCACTACGGCCTGTCCCTGTTCGGCATCGGCGACCCCTCGGACACCGGCGGCCTCGGCGGTTCGATCGTGCTGCTCCCGAACCTGCTCCCGGCGATCGGCGTCGCCGCGCTGTGGGGCGTGGCAGCCGGTCTCCTCGGCAGCATGGCCGCCCACCTCGCGGCCCGCGCCCGCCCCGCCCGACCGGGCGCCCCGGCCTCCTGACGCCGCCCTGTGCACGTGACTCAGGCTTCACCCGTCCACGTGATCGGGTGGGTCTCGGTGGGGGAGGAGTCGCCGCCGATCGGGGGCTTCGCCGGGGGCGGGGGGCCGGGGTCGCCCGGGCGCACGGCGGGCGGTGAGGAGGCGGCGTAGGTCGCCATGCGGGTGCCGTCGCAGTAGCACCAGCGGTCGTGCTCGGCGTCGAAGAGCCAGACCGCGTCCCCGTCGACGACGGCGCCGATCCTGATGCCGCTCGTGCCGCGGTCGAAGGTCTCCAGGTCGATCCGGCCGGCCGCCAGGTCCTGCACCAGGGAGCGGTACGAGCCGAGCGCCTCCACCAGCCGGCCCAGCAGGGGCCGGGCGTCCGCCGTGCGGGCCGGGGAGCCGCCGACGGCCGGAGGGCCCTGCGGGACCGTGATCAGCAGGCGTCCGTCCACCCAGGCGGACCAGCCGTTGGAGCACACGATCCGCGCCCAGTCACCCCGGTGCTCGGTCACCCGCACCGGCAGCAGCGGATCCAGCCCGGCGGAGGGGCTGGAATCGTCCGGCGCCCGCCAGGTGGGGAGCCCCGCGGACGGGGCGACGTGGGTCGGGACGAACTCCGGCTCGTACACCACGGCCTACCTCCGCATGACGGCCGGCTCCTGGCGCCGCAGCAGCCTGGTGACGACGAGTCCGAAGACCGCCGACAACACCACGAGCATGCCCATGCCCAGGAGCCACATCGAGGGTACGGACCGGAAGAGCGGGTCCGACGTCACGGTGCTGGGCGTGATGGCGTGCAGGTCCAGCGTCGCGGCCATCGCCCCCAGCGCCCAGCGCGACGGCACCAGCCAGGCCAACTGCTCCAGGCCCGGGACCCCGTGCAGGGGGAGCAGCGCACCGCAGAAGACGACCTGCACGATGGCGAGCAGCACCAGCAGCGGCATGGTCACCTCCTCCTTGCGCACCAGGGCCGAGATCAGCAGCCCGAGCATCATCGAGGTGAACGCCAGCAGCGCCACCGCCAGCGTGATCTCCAGCAGCGGCGGCAGCAGGACCCCGCTGCCGCCCTGGGGTCTCAGCCGCACGCCGACCAGGGCCACCATCGTCAGCACCACCGCCTGGGCGATGGTGACCAGTCCCAGCACCACCACCTTGGACGCCAGGTACGCCGAGCGGGACAGGCCGACGGCCCGCTCCCGCTGGTAGATCACGCGCTCCTTGACCAGCTCGCGGACCGCGTTGGCCGCCCCGGTGAGGACCGAGCCGACGCACAGGATCAGGAGCACGTTGAGCGCGTTGTTCCGGCTCAGCGCGCCGCCCGCCAGGGCGCGCGCCATCCCGCCCATCACGAAGGGCAGCGCCACCATGATCGCCAGGAAGGTGCGGTCGGCGGCCAGCGACGCCGTGTAGCGGCGTACCAGCGTCCACAACTGGCCGCCCCAGCCCTGGGGCTTGGGCGGCTTGAGAGGTTCGAGCTCCGTCGGGGCCTCGGGGCGCGCGGGCTCCAGCGCCGCCGCGATGTACTCGTCGTAGAGCGGGGAGGCCTCGTACTGGCCCGTCCAGTCGCGGTTCTCCTGGTGCTCGAACGCCTCGAAGGCCTCCGGCCACTGCCGGAAGCCGAAGAAGGGGAGGGTCTTGGAGGGCGGCCCGTAGTAGGCCATGCGCCCGCCGGGCGCCATCACCAGCAGACGGTCGCAGACCTCCAGGCTGAGCACGCTGTGCGTCACCACGATGACCGTGCGGCCGTCGTCGGCGAGTTCGCGCAGCATCGTCATCACCGAGCGGTCCATCCCCGGGTCCAGGCCCGAGGTCGGCTCGTCCAGGAAGAGCAGCGAGGGTTTGGTCAGCAGCTCCAGGGCGACGCTCACCCGCTTGCGCTGGCCACCGGAGAGCGTGTGGACCGGCTGCCGCACCCGGGCCTCCAGGCCCAGTTCGGCGATCACCTCGTCCACCCGGGCCTGCCGCTCCTCCTTGGCGGTGTCGCCGGGGAAGCGCAGTTCGGCGGCGTACGACAGGGCGCGGCCCACGGGGAGCTGCTGGTGCAGGATGTCGTCCTGCGGGACGAGGCCGATGCGCTGACGCAGGTCCGCGTACTCCCGGTACAGGTCGCGCCCGTCGTAGAGCACCGTGCCCTGGTCCGCCGGACGCAGCCCGGTCAGCGCGTTCAGCAGCGTCGACTTTCCGGAGCCGCTCGGCCCGACCACCGCCAGCAGGCACTTCTCGCCGACGGGGAAGCTGATGTCGTCCAGCAGCACCTTGCCGCCGTCGTCCACCCGCACCGACAGGTCGCGTACGTTGAGCGAGACCTCGCCGGTGTCGGTGAACTGCTGCAGCTTGTCGCCGATCAGCCGGAACACCGCGTGGCCGACGTCGATGATGTCGCCCTGGTGCACGACCGCCCGGTCGACGCGCTGGCCGTCCAGGTAGGTGCCGTTGTGGCTGTGCAGGTCCACGATCTCGTAGCCGCCGTCCGGCAGCGACCGCAGCTCGGCGTGGTGGCGGGAGACGAGCAGGTCCGAGACGACCAGGTCGTTGTCGGAGGCGCGCCCGATGTGGATCGTGCGGTGCGGCAGCGACCGGACCGACGTCGGGTGACGGAAAGTGCCCGTCGCCGCGGGGGAGGCCACGGGCGGCGCCCGGTAGACGCCGGTGGGGGCCTCGGCGCTGCTCAGCCGGGCGCACGGCCCCTGCTCGGCGTGCCCGAAGCGGATGACGCTGCCCGGGCCGACGCCCCACTGCCGGACCTGCCGGCCGTTGACGAAGGTGCCGTTGGTGCTGCCCATGTCGTGCAGCATCCAACTGTCGCCCGCGGGGCGGATCACCGCGTGGTGCCACGACACCCGGGGGTCGTCGAGGACGACGTCGCCGTCGGGGTCGCGACCGACGTGGTAGTCCCGACCCGGGACCAGGATCCGGGTGTCCCCGTCGGTCTCGAGCACGAGCTTGGGCGCGGTGGGCGCGGAACCTCGCTCGGCCACGCTTCGATCGTAGCCGCGGACCGGCCGCCCCGCCTGTCCCACCTGTCCCGCAACGGGCCGTCACATGGCCCTGAGGGACGGCGCCGGGGCCCTCACCAGTCGGTCGGCGCGTAGTCCTTGAGGAACACCCCGAACAGGTCCTCGCCCTGCTCGCCGCGGACGATCGGGTCGTACACGCGGGCGGCGCCGTCGATCAGGTCCAGCGGGGCGTGGAAGCCCTCCTCGGCCATGCGGACCTTGTCCGGGTGCGGGCGCTCGTCGGTGATCCAGCCGGTGTCGACGCTGGTCATCAGGATGCCGTCGGTCTCCAGCATCTCCCGGGCGCTGGTGCGGGTCAGCATGTTGAGCGCGGCCTTGGCCATGTTGGTGTGCGGATGGCCCGCACCCTTGTAGCCGCGGGTGAACTTGCCCTCCATCGCGGAGACGTTCACCACGTACTTGCGGCGGGCGGCGGCAGCGGCCATCGCCGGGCGCAGCCTGCTGACCAGGATGAACGGCGCGGTCTCGTTGCACAGCTGCACTTCGAGCATCTCGACCGGGTCGACCTCGCCCACGGCGCGGCTCCAGCTGTTCTCCGCGTCCAGGTCGGGGATCAGCCCGCCGGCGTCGATCGCCGTGCCGGCCTCGATCCGGGCGAGCGAGGCCGAACCGCTGACCAGTGCCAGGTCCGTGACCTCCCGGGCCCGGGCGGCCAGCTCCGCGCGCGGGGCGGGCAGCGAGGGCTGGGCGCCGCTGCCGAAGGCGCCGAAGACCTCCGAGGCCGGCAGGGCCCCGGCCGGGAGCGGGGCGGACTCGGCGGCCACCAGCTCCGCGTACGCCGCGGGGGACCGGCGTACGGTCTGCGCCGCGTTGTTGATCAGGATGTCCAGCGGGCCCTCTGCGGCCACCGAGTCGGCGAGCGCCACCACCTGGGCCGGGTCGCGGAGGTCGACCCCGACGATCTTGAGGCGGTGGATCCACTCGTCGCTGTCCGGCATCGCCTTGAAGCGCCGGATCGCGTCCGCGGGGAAGCGCGTGGTGACGGTGGTGTGGGCGCCGTCGCGCAGCAGCCGCAGCGCGATGTACATGCCGATCTTGGCCCGGCCGCCGGTGAGCAGGGCGCGCCGGCCGCTCAGGTCGGCCCGTGCGTCGCGCCGGGCGCGGTTGGAGGCCGCGCAGTTCTGGCACAGCTGGTGGTAGAAGGCGTCGACCTCGACGTAGCGGCCCTTGCACACGTAGCAGGAGCGCGGCCGCTGCAGGATGCCGGCGATCTCACCGATGGTCGAGGAGGACGGCAGCAGCCCCTGGGTCTCGTCGTCGATGCGTTCCGCGGAGCCGGTGGCCGTGGCCTCGGTGACGGACTTGTCGTGGGCGGTCTTGGCGGAACGCCGCTCCTGGCGGCGGCGCTGCTTCACCGTCCGGTAGATGCCGGCCGTGGCCCTGCGCACGGTGATCGCGTCGGGGTGGTCCAGCGGCAGCTCGTCGAGTTCCCTCAGCACGCTGAGGCACAGTTCCAGGCGTACCGGGTCGATGCCGGGGATGCCGTCCCAGGCCGTGGCCGTGCTCTGCTCGTTCTCGGTCGCCGTCATGCCCGCCGTCGTTCCCTGGATCGTGTGTTCCCGCTGGTGTCCTGCGGAACTCTACGGAGGCGGCGGCGCCCGGCCAAAACGGCGGCTTTCACCCGTGCCGGGTCCGGCGGCCGCGGGAGGTGCCCCGGGGCGGTCCCGGAGCGGTCCGCGGTGCGCCGGTGGGTCACTCCAGGGGGGCGGTGGCCTCGCTCTCGTACTCGTAGTCCCACGGCTCGTCGGCCATGTGCTCGAGGCGCTTGTAGTACGCGGCGCTGTCCGGCCACGCCTGGTGCACCCCGGCGTCCTGCACGCTGATGGCCAGCGGGTCGTACAGGATGCCCTCGGGGGGCTGCCCCCCGGCTCCCAGGGCGATGCCGAGGGTGAGACCGTCCCCGGGGCCGCCGTGGAGTCGGATCCTGGTGGTCATGGAGGTCACCTCCTGTATCCCATGATCTCTCGCCGGGGGAGGTTTGGTGAAGAAGCGGGACGATCACCGGCCGTCGGCCGACAGCGCGTGAGAGATCCGTTACGTTACGCTTCTCCGCCCGCCACGACCCCCACGAGGTGCCCGCGTGCGCGAATTCAGTCTGCCCGCGCTGGTCCCGGCCACCCTCGCCGGCGGCCTCGCCGACGTGGTGTTCGAGACCGCGGCGCAGGCGCCCGACGAGGTGCGGCTGGGCCGCAAGGAGGACGGCCGCTGGCGGGACGTGACCGCGGCCGAGTTCCGCGACGAGGTGATGGCCCTGGCCAAGGGACTGCTCGCGCACGGGGTGCGGTTCGGGGACCGGGTGGGGATCATGTCGCGCACCCGCTACGAGTGGACGCTCTTCGACTTCGCGCTGTGGACCGTCGGGGCCCAGCCGGTGCCCGTCTACCCGTCCTCCTCCGCAGAGCAGCTGCGCTGGATCCTCCACGACACCGGCGCCGTCGGCTGCGTCCTGGAGCACGAGGACCACGCGATGACGCTGGGCTCGGTGATCGACCGGCTGCCCGCCGTGACCCGCGTCTGGCAGCTGGACTCCGGAGCGGTGAAGCAGCTGGTGGCGGACGGGGAGCGGATCTCCGAGGACGTGGTCCACCGGCACCGGCTCGCGGTCACCCCCGACGCCGTCGCCACCGTGATCTACACCTCGGGCACCACGGGACGCCCCCGGGGCTGCGTACTGACCCACGGCAACTTCATGTGCCAGACCGACAACCTCATCGCCGGCTGGCGACCGGTCTTCGACAGCGGCACCTCCGCGCAGCCGTCCGTGCTGCTGTTCCTGCCGCTGGCCCATGTCTTCGGCCGCATGATCCAGGTGGCGGCCGTGCGGGCGAGGGTGCGCCTGGGCCACCAGCCCGAGATGACGGCCGCCGAACTCCTGCCCGACCTGGCACTGTTCCGGCCGACCTTCGTGCTCGCCGTGCCGTACGTCTTCGAGAAGGTCTTCAACTCCGCGCGCGACAAGGCGGAGGAGGCGGGCCACCTCGGGGTGTTCGACAAGGCCGTCGAGGTGGCGGTGCGCTTCGCCGAGGCCCGCGAGCGGCGTGCGCTGGGCACCGGCCCGGGCCCGAGCGCGGCGCTGCGCGTGCTGCACCGCTTCTACGACCGGATGGTGTACGCCAGGGTCCGTGAGGCGCTGGGCGGCCGGGTCCGCAACGCGGTGAGCGGCGGCTCCACCATGGGGCGGCGGCTCGGGCTGTTCCTGGAGGGCGCGGGGGTCACGGTGTACGAGGGCTACGGGCTCACCGAGTCCACCTCGGCGGCCACCGCCAACCCGCCCGGCCGGGTGCGCTACGGCACGGTGGGCCACCCCGTGCCCGGGACGGCGGTCCGGATCTCCGACGAGGGCGAGATCCTGCTGCGCGGCCCGGCGGTCTTCTCCGGCTACCTCGGCGATCCCGAGGCCACGGCGCAGGCCCTGAGCGACGGTTGGCTGTACACCGGCGACCTCGGCTTCCTCGACGAGCACGGCTATCTGACGATCACCGGCCGCAAGAAGGAGATCATCGTCACCACCAGCGGCAAGAACCTCTCCCCGGCCGTCCTGGAGGAACGGGTCCGCGAGCACCCGCTGGTCGAGCACTGCCTGGTCATCGGGAACGACCGGCCGTACGTGACGGCCCTGGTGACCCTGGACACCGAGGCGACGGCCCAGTGGCTACGGCTGCGCGGCAAGGCCGAGGCCGGGCTGCAGGAGCTGGTGCGCGACCCGGACCTGGAGACCGAGGTGCGCAGGGCGGTGTCGGCGGCCAACACGCGGGTGTCGAGGGCGGAGTCGATCCGCTCGTTCCGCGTGCTGGCCGCCTCGTTCACCGAGGAGCGGGGGCTGGTCACCCCCTCGCGCAAGCTCAGGCGCCGGGCGGTCGAGGAGGCCTACGCCGCCGAGATCGACGCGATGTACCGGCGCTGAACCGCGGTCACGGCTTGGGGAGCCCGCACCCCGGCAGGGTGAGGTCGAAGCGGTTGCCCGTGGTCACGCAGGCGCCGATCCCGTAGGTCTGCTCGGCGTAGTTGATGCCCCGGCGGACGGTGACGGTGCCGTTCTCGTCCACCTCGCAGGGGTTGTTGAGGGTGCAGCGGCCGCCGTCCTCGTTGCCCGTGTTGTTGATGGCGACGACCTTGCCGGTCGCGGTGTCGATGACGGGCGAACCCGAGGTGCCGCCGATGGTGTTGCACGAGGAGGTGTAGCGGACCGAGTCCTTCCAGGTCCAGTCGCCCTCCTTGAGGAGGTGGACGAAACCGTCGATGCTGCAGCTGTAGATGGTCTTCCAGTAGCCGGAGACGACCTTGATGGCCGTGCCCTGTACGGGGTGCGTACCGGAGACCTCCAGCGCGGAGATCCCGTAGGAGGACTGGATCTGCGCGTAGGTGCGGCCCAGCTGGTACACCGAGATGTCGGTGTCGGTCATGGTCGCGTACGCGAGCTTGGTGGCGCGCAGCGTCGCGACCGAGCGGCCCGAGGCGTTGAGCAGCCCGAAGGTGCGTGTGGACGCCTGATTGACCAGCACCTCGCCGGGGTCGAGGAAGCCGCTGGTCAGGCAGTGCCCGTTGGAGAGCACCAGGGCGGGGTCGGTGGACGCGGAGCCCGGGAAGCGGATGAGCGACCCGGAGCAGTTGCTGAGCGACACCGTCCCGGCGAAGTCGACGGTGACCGCCGCGCCGGCCTGCGGTGCGGCCACGGCGTCCCGGCCGGTCGCCGAGGAGGGGGCGGCGGACAGGCCGAGGGTCGCGACCGCGGCGAGGGCCGTGAGGGCGGCCGCGAAGAATCCTCTGAGAGGTCGTTTCATGTGGGGGGTCCTCTCGAGACCGAAGTTCTTTCGGTTTTGGCATGCACATTGTTATGACTCGAGAGGGTGGTCACAAGAGGGCCCCGAACCCGCCGTACAGCCGGACCGCCGTACAGCTGGACCGCCGGACCGCGCCCGGCCGGTGCGCAGGAGGGCTGCCGGTGGGCGCGGTCCGATGACGGGCCGTCAGCCGGGCAGTCCCGCGACCCGGTCGCCGGTCCGGAGGGCGGGAGCGCCGATCCGCACGCCCGTCCCGTGCTCGTGGGGACGGGCCTGGACCGGTACGGCCGGGCGCGGCGCCGGGGCGTGGTGGGCTGCGCTCGCCAGCGAACGCCGGTCCGGCAGCGAGTCCGCCGCGAAGCGCGGGAGCGCCGCCACCTCCGCGGTGAGGCCGCGGGCCGCCACCACCCGGCGCACCGAGTCCATCAGGGTGTCCTCGCCGAGGAACGCCGCCGCGGTGCCGGGCCGCCCGTCGGCGTCCCGGTAGCGGACGAGCAGCGGCTGAACGTCGGCGCCCGCGTCCAGCGCGGACTGGAACAGCGCCCGGCGGTAGCGGCCTTCCTCGCGGCCGCACCAGGTGCTGCCCTCCGGGAAGGCCACCACCGTCGCGCCCGAGCGCAGCGCCTGCGCGACCTCGGCCACCGTGTCCGGCAGCGAGCGGATCCGCTCGCGGTCGATGAAGATCGTGCGGCCGCGCACGCACAGCCGCCCGATCACCGGCCAGTCGCGGATCTCCCGCTTGGCGACGTTGCGGCCCGGGAAGACCGCGGCGATCAGCAGGATGTCGAGCCACGACACGTGGTTGGCGACCACCAGCAGGCCGCGGCCCGGCTCCCGCGGCGCCGGTTCCGGCAGCCGCACCCGGATGCCGAAGGCGGCGACCACGGAGCGGGTCCACCGCCGAATCAGCCGCTCGCGCCCCGCCGGGCCGCACAGCGCGCCGAGCGGCACCGACAGCGCGACGCCGAACAGCAGCACCGCAGCCGCGGCGGCGTACCGCAGCATCCGACGGACCCGGCCCACCACCGGACCGTCGCCGGTCACGCACGCCTGCGGGGTGCAGGACGAGACCGGTGACCACCACGTCGTGGCCATCTCAGACCGACCCGAGCGAGCCGAGGGCGCCGAAGTGGCGCAGGTAGCGCTCGTCGGTGCGCTCCAGCGAGAGCAGGATGAACAGGTCGGCGACACCGAAGTCCGGGTCGTGGGCGGGCTCGCCGCACACCCAGGCGCCCAGCCGCAGGTAGCCGCGGAGCAGCGGGGGCAGCGTGGTGCGGGCCGGGCGGGCGATGCCCGCCGGGTCCCAGGGGCGGTGCGGGGAGACCCGGTACGCCTCGGGGGCCAGGTTCTTGACGGAGACCCGGTCCCACACGCCGGCCGCCATCGCGCCGCCGTCGTTCAGCTCCACCGAACAGCAGCCGGCGACCCAGTTGTGGCCGGTGGTCGCCATGTAGCGGGTGATGCCGCCCCACATCAGGGCGACGACGGCCCCGTCCCGGTGCGCGGGGTGCACGCACGAGCGGCCCACCTCGACCATGTCGTGCTGGATCGGGGCGAGCCGGCTCAGGTCGAACTCGGACTCGGAGTAGGTGCGGCCGGCGCGGCGGGCGTTGGCCGGGGTGAGCAGCCGGTAGGTGCCGACGACCTCGCCGGTGAGGTCCTCCTTCACCAGCAGGTGGTCGCAGTGGGCGTCGAGGGCGTCGACGTCCAGGCCCGGCTCGGGGGTGTCCAGCACGGCCCCCATCTCCCCGGCGAACACCTGGTGCCGCAGACGCTGCGCGGCCCGCACCTCGGCCTCGTCCTGGGCGAGGCTCACCGAATAGCGGGGCCGGTCGGTCGGGGTGTCGACGACGGGAGCGAGTTCGTACGAAGCGGTCATGGCGCGATTCCCTGGTCAGGGGGACGGGGACACCCTTAGATGTCCCGTCGCGGCCTTGCCTTGGCGTGTCGTCGACGGAGCGAGCAGATGTGCGCTCGCTGAAGTGCCGGTGCCGTGGGCCGCAGGCCGCCCGCTTCACCCGGAAAGCGCGCCCAAGCGGCCTTCGAGCAGCAGCAGGAGCTCGCCGAGGATGCCCGCCAGCTCCTCACGGCGGCCCTCCGGGAGCCCGGACACCAGCCCGGTCTCGTAGGCGAGCTGCTCGGGCAGCACGCGGTCGACGAGCGCCAGGCCCTCGTCGGTGAGCCGCAGGTGGGAGACCCGGCGGTCACGGCCGTCCGGGCGGCGGGCCACCAGGCCGCGCTCCTCCAGCAGCTTGATCCGCTTGGTGACCGCGGCCCCCGAGGCGAAGGTCTCCCGGGCCAGCCGGCCCGGTGTCAGTTCGCCGCCGACCCGGCGCAGGGCGATGATGATGTCGTACTCCGGGCGGGTGAGGCCCTCGCGGCCCAGGGGCGTCTCGGTGACCTGCTGCAGCAGGGCGGCGCAGCGGTTCAGCCGGCCGATCACGGCGACCGGCCCGAAGTCCAGATCGGGGTAGACCTCCTGCCACTGGCGCAGCACCGTCGCGACGGCGTCCTCCACGCGAGTCGTCCTTCCTCCGTACGCCGGCGGCTCCGGCGGCGTCCGCATGATCGTACGCGTCGTCACGGCACGGCGACGGACCGGCCGTCCCCCGCGCCGACCTGCGGGCATCAGGTGCCCGCACTCCTTCACGGTGGATGCTTTACGCGTGAAGGATCTGCCCGCCGCGCGGTGCAACCGACGCGGTGGCCGGCCCCGCTCCGGGACCGGCCACCGCGGACGCGCACGGATCAGGCGGGGAAGGCCAGCGACAGCGCGAACCGGCCCTCGGCGTCGGTCCACCAGTGCCGCAGGGCGAGACCGGCGGCGGCCAGCTCGGCCCGCACCCCCTCCTCGCGGAACTTGGCGGAGACCTCGGTGCGCATCGTCTCTCCGCGGGTGAAGTCCACGGACAGGTCGAGCGCGGGGACCTTCACGGTCACGTCGGCGCGCGCCCGCAGGCGCATCTCGATCCACTCCTCCTCGCGGTCCCACACGGCGACGTGGTCGAAGTCGTCCGGGTGGAAGTCCGCGCCGAGCTCGCGGTCGATGACCGACAGGACGTTCTTGTTGAAGGCGGCCGTGACGCCCTGCGCGTCGTCGTACGCCGCCACCAGCGTCGTCTCGTCCTTGACCAGGTCGGTGCCGAGGAGCAGCGCGTCGCCCTGGGAGAGCAGCGCGCGGACCGAGGAGAGGAAGCGGGCCCGCTCCTGCGGCAGGAGGTTGCCGATGGTGCCGCCGAGGAAGGCGACGAGCCGGGGGCCGGGCGTCTCCGGCAGGGCGAGCCCGTGCTGGAAGTCGGCCACCAGCGCGTGCACGGACAGGTCGCGGTGGTCGGCGAGCAGGGCCTCGCCAGCACCGGTGAGCGCGGACTCGCTGACGTCGATCGGCACGTACGTCAGCGGCCCGCCCAGCGCGCCGATCAGCAGCCGGGTCTTCTCCGAGGAGCCGGAGCCCAGCTCGACCAGGGTGCGGGCACCGGTCGCCTTGGCGATCTCCGGAGCGCGCGCGTGCAGGATCTCCCGCTCGGCGCGGGTCGGGTAGTACTCGGGCAGCCGGGTGATCTCCTCGAACAGCTCGCTGCCACGGGCGTCGTAGAACCACTTGGGCGGAAGTTGTTTGGGGCTGCGGGTCAGCCCGTGGGCCACGTCGGCGCGCAGCGCGGCCGCGGTGGCGTCGGCGGGCAGGGTGCGGGTGAGGGTGAACGGGCTCACAGGTGCGGCTCCTTGAGCGGGATCAGCAGGACCTCGGTGGGATCGCCGTAGAGCAGGTGGCGGTCGGGGACCTCGGTCCAGCGCGGACTGTCGTCGTACGGCTCGGAGGCCACGACGAGGGAGCGGCCGGGCGTGTCCAGGTACCAGAGCGTGTCGCCCCAGGCGGTGCCGGCGATAGCCAGGCCGTCGGTCAGCAGGAAGTTGAGCCGTGAGTCGGGGGTCAGCGCGGCCAGCCGGCCGACGGTGTCGGCGAGCGCCTCGTCCGCCGGGGCGCCGGCCCGCAGCCGGTGCAGGGTCAGCGCCCAGGCCAGCGCCGAGTCGCAGCGTGCCTCCAGGGTCAGCAGCTCCTCGGGGGGCAGGGCGCGGGCCGCCTCGGCGACCGAGTGCGGCCAGCCGCGCAGCGCGCCGTTGTGGCTGAACAGCCAGCGGCCCGCCGTGTACGGGGCGGCGGCGGACTCGTCGGCCACCGAGCCCTCGGTGATGTCGCGGACCGCGCCGAGCAGCGCCCCGGAGCGCGTCACCCGGCACACGTCCGCGAAGGACGGGTCGTCCCAGATCGGCCCGGCGCGCCGGTAGCGCGCGGGCAGCGGGTCCCCGTCCGCGTACCAGCCCAGGCCGAAGCCGTCGGCGTTGACCGTGCCGTACTTCTGCCGGCGCGGCGCCCACGACTGGCGGTACAGCGAGTGCGGCGGGTCGATGACGAGTTCGCGGAGCGCGACGGGCGGACCGACGTACGCCAGGTGCCGGCACATCAGCCGCGCCTCCGTCTGCCCGGGGCCCTCACAGCTGCTCCGGGCGGGCGTCGCGGGCGGTGCGGAAGCCGGAGAAGATCTGCCGCCGGACCGGGTAGTCCCAGTTGCGGAACGTGCCCCGGCAGGCCACCCGGTCCACGGCGAAGGAACCGCCGCGCAGCACCTTGTGGTCGGGGCCGAAGAAGACCTCCGAGTACTCCTTGTACGGGAACGGGGCGAAGCCCGGATACGGCAGGAAGTCGCTCGCCGTCCACTCCCACACGTCGCCGACCAGCTGCCGTACGCCCAGCGGCGAGGCGCCGGCCGGGTAGCTGCCGACCGGGGCCGGCTGCAGGTGCCGCTGGCCGAGGTTGGCGTGCTCCGGGCCGGGGTCGGCGTCGCCCCACGGGTAGCGGCGGGAGCGCCCGGTCGCCGGGTCGTGCCGGGCCGCCTTCTCCCACTCCGTCTCCGTCGGCAGCCGGCGGCCGGCCCAGCGGGCGTACGCGTCGGCCTCGTACCAGCACACGTGCAGCACGGGCTCCTCGCGCGGCACCGGCTCGGTCACCCCGAAGCGGCGGCGCAGCCACGCACCGCCCTCCCGGTGCCAGAACAGCGGGGCGGCCAGGCCGTGCTCGCGGACGTGCGCCCAGCCGGCCGGGGTCCACCAGCGCTCGTCCTCGTAGCCGCCGTCCTCGACGAAGGCGAGGTACGCGCCGTTGCTCACCGGCACGGTGTCGATGAAGAACGGCGCCACCTCGCGCAGGTGTGAGGGGCGTTCGTTGTCCAGCGACCACGGCTCGGTCGAGGTGCCCATGGTGAACGGACCGCCGGGGACGAGGACCTCGGCCGGCAGCAGCGCCGTGTCCGCGGGTGCGGGCGGCGGCGGGGGCGCGGTCAGGGCCACCGGGCCCCGACGCAGCTGATGGGTGATCAGCATCGTCTCGTCGTGCTGCTGTTCGTGCTGGGCGATCATGCCGAAGGCGAAGGCCGCGTCGGTCAGCGGTGTGCCGTGCAGGGGCGCCCGCTCCAGGATGTCCAGCACCCTGCCGCGTACCTCGGCCGCGTAGGCGTGCGCCTCCGCGGGCGGCAGCAGCGGCAGCGTGGGGCGCTCCGAGCGCGGGTGCTCGAAGGCGTCGTAGATCGGGTCGATGTCGGGCCGCAGGGCCTCACGGCCGCCGACGTTCCGCAGCAGCCACTGCTCCTCCTGGTTGCCGATGTGGGCCAGGTCCCACACCAGGGGGGACATCAACGGGGAGTGCTGGGCGGTGAGTTCACGGTCGTCGACGCACGTGGTGAGCGCCCGGGTGCGCTCACGCGCGGTGGTCAGGGCGTCCAGCGCCCGCCGACGCAGGGCTTCGGGGTCGAGCGCGGGTGCGGTCACGTGCGGCTCTCCTTGCGTAGAAAGGCGTCGAGCATGTCGTCGGCGGGACAGCGGCCGCGCTGGACGTAGCGCTCGGTGAAGTCGTCCACCGCCCCCTGCACGGCGCGGTCCGCCCCGAGCCGGGGCAGGGCCTCGCGGGCCGCGGCGAAGCAGGTCATGGCGATGGCGTGGAGTTCGGGGTCGGCCAGGCCGTGCCGGGCGGCGCGCCGCCACAGCGGGTTGCGGGGCGCCGGGTCACGGCCCGCCGCGTCGGCGAGCGGCTTGACCGCCCGGTAGGCGACCTCGGAGGCGGCGGCGTCGTCGAAGAGCGCCACGGCCACGGCCAGCGGCACGATCCAGCCGTCCCGCCCCGGCTGCGCGTCGATCATGCGCAGCTCCAGGTAGCCGCGCGGCCGCACCGGCGGGAAGAGCGTCGACAGGTGGTAGTCCAGGTCGGCGAGGGTCGGCCGGCGGTGCGACCCCCGACGGATCCAGTCACGGAAGGTGAGCCCGTCGGGCACCGTCCAGGGCGCCTCCTCGCCACGGATGCACAGCACCGGGGCGTCCAGGGCGTAGGCCGTCCAGGCCGTCCGCGGATCGGTCCCGGCGGGCGGGGCGAGGGTGCGTCCCGGGTCCAGGGCCGCCCACACCGCCTGCCGGGTGGACCGCCAGCCGGTCGGACGGCCCGTGCTGAGCGGCGAGTTGGCGAACGCCGCCACCAGGACCGCGCCCAGCAGGTGCGCCAGCAGCCAGCGTCTGCCGAGCCCGAAGGGGCCAGGCACCTCGGTGCCCGAGTCCAGGCAGACCTGGACGGAGGCCGTGGAGCACATCATGGCCCGGCCCGCGGGTCCTGAACGGTCGAAGTACGTCTCCATGGCCGCGTACCGGGGCTCGTCCAGCAGCCGGCGCGGCCGTCGCCAGGGATCGTGGCCGTGGCCCGCCAGAGCCAGGCCCTCCCGGCGGAGCCGGTGGCGTACGGAGCGGAGGTCCGCGGCCGCGGCGTCGACGCACGCGGTCAGAGAGGGGGCGGGCAGCGAGCTGAGCTCAAGCTGTCCGCCGGGCTCGGTCGTGAGCCGGGAGCGGAGGTACAGGTCGCGCAGTCCGGCGACGGCGGCGCCGAGCCGTGCGGGGCCCATCGGGCGGGCCGGGTCGTGCGCATCGTGAAGGAACCATTCCAGTTCCACGCCTATGCGGCGCGGCGGGCCGGTCTTGAAACAGATGCCCTGGATATGCTCCTCCGCCGCTGTCTCGCTGATCGGTTCGGACGTCTCCGTCCGCTGACTGGTGCCGGGCATGGCCGGGACCTCCCGTCGAAGGCGGTTCTCCGTGTCCGCCCGGCCGCGGCCGGGCGGTGTCCGTACCACCTAAGCCCTTCGGCGCGGGGCACTCAAGAGCGCCCCGGACGAACGGCCGAGGGACGGCAGGTGACACCCGTGTCGAGGGCGGCCTCTGCCGTCCGGTCCGAATCAAGAGTGGACCGCCACCTCGCGGCCCGCATCTCCGGAGCACATCCGTGCAGGTCAGAGGGTTGGTGCCAGACCCTTCGCGACGACGGTCCGGCCCACGCCGGCCATCGCGGCGGTACGGCGCCGCCCGCGGGCCGGATCCGCCGGCCCGGTCGCCGGAGGGGTGCGCGGCACATGCGCTGCGTCTGCCCGGACGGACCCGTGGCAAACGGCCGCCCCTCGGGGCGCGGGCCCGGAACGCGGGCTCAGCGGTCCAGGAGCCCCACGCGGTCCTGGGCGCGGTAGCGCTCCAGCAGGGTGGCGAGGTCGTCGGCGGCGAAGGGGCGGTACGCCGTTCCGCACGGTCCGTCGCCGGGCGGCGACCACCACACGGGGTCGGGGCAGCGGAAGCCCTCACGGCGCAGTGCCGCGCGCCGCACCTTGTGGGTGGCGGTGACCGGCATGCGCGGCACGATGCGTACGAAGCGAGGGGCCGACTTCGTGCCGAGGTCGGCCTGCGCGGCCAGGAAGGCCGCGAAGGCGCCGGGGTCGAAGGCGGAGCCCTCGCGGAGGGCCAGGGCCGCCATGACCTGGTCGCCCGAGACGGGGTCGGGGACGGCGTACACGGCGACGGCCGCCGCCGCGGGGAAGCGGGCCAGGACGTTCTCGACGACCGCGGCGGCCAGGTTCTCGCCGTCCACGCGCACCCTGTCGTCGGCGCGGCCCGCGAAGTGGAACCAGCCCTCGGTGTCGCGGAAGAACAGGTCGCCGGTCCAGTACCAGCCGTCGCGGGTGCGGGCGGCGACCGCCTCGGGGTTGCGCCAGTAGCCCTCGAAGCGGGAGGGGCCGCGGTTGACGAGCTCGCCGATCGCCTCGTCACCGTTGAGCAGCCGGCCCGCCCCGTCGAGCAGCGCGCGGGGCCGCTCCGCGCCGCTCGCCGGGTCCACCACGGCCAGGTCGGCGCCGGGCGCGGCACGCCCGACCGCGCCGGGCGGCGTGCCGGGGGAGCGCTGTATGGCGGCGCCGCCCTCGGAGGAGCCGTAGCCCTCGGTGAGGGGCACGCCGAAGCGCTCCGCGAACCGGGCCGCGTCCACGGCCCCGGCCTCGGTGCCGAAGCCCCGGCGCAGGCGGTGGTCGCGGTCGTCGGGCCGTTCGGGGGTGGCGAGCAGATACTGCACGGCCCGCCCGACGTAGGTGAAGTACGTGGCCCCGTAGGCGCGTACGTCCGGCAGGAAGCGGGAGGCGGAGAAGGTCCGGCGCAGCGCCACCGCGCCGCCGCCCGCGAGGGCGGGTGCCCAGCCGGCCATCACGGCGTTGCCGTGGAAGAGCGGCATGCACAGGTAGTGGACGTCGTCCGGCCCGAGGCCCAGGAAGCGGCTGAGGGCGGCGCCCGCGTCGGCGAGCCTCCCCTGGGAGACGATCACGGCCTTGGGGGCGCCCGTCGAGCCGGAGGTGAAGTAGAGCAGCAGCCGCGTGCCGGGGCCTGTCCGCCCGCCGCGCGGCGGGCCGGCGTCCTCGTACGGGCTCAGCAGCGCCGGGTACGCCGGGTCGTCCACGACCAGGACGCGCTCCGGGGGGAGGGGGAGCGCCAGCCCGCGCAGCGACGGCAGGTGCGCGCGCTCGGTGACCAGCACCGCGCATTCGGTGTGCGTGATGTCCCGGGCCAGCTCAGCACCGCGCCGGGTCGGGTTGACCCCCACCACGGCGGCCCCGGCGTACGCCGCGGCGCCGAGCCACAGCGGGAACTCCGGGACGTTGCCCAGGAGCACTCCGACGTGCGGTTCGGCGCCGTGCGGCAGCAGGTCGGCCAGGAGCGCCGCGCGGGCGGCGGAGGCGGCCGCGACCTCGTGGCGGCTGAGCCCGCGCTCCCCGTACAGCAGCCCGGGGCGCGGATCGCCCCACTGGCCCTCGACGAGCTCCGCCACGGTGCGTCCCATGGGGCCGCACCATAGCTGACGCTCCGTCAGATGTCAGGCCTTCGGGGCCTCCTGGTCCGCGCCCTGCTCGGCGATGGACTTGCGGACCTCGTCCATGTCCAGGTCGCGGGCCTGCTTGATCAGGTCCTCGAACGCGGGCGCCGGCAGCGCGCCGGGCTGGGAGAAGACGGCCACCTTGTCGCGGATGATCATCAGCGTCGGGATGGACTGGATCTGGAACGCGGCGGCCAGCTCGGGCTGCGCCTCCGTGTCGATCTTGCCGAACACGAGGTCGGTGTTCTTCTCCGCGGCCGCCTCGTAGACGGGGGCGAACATCCGGCACGGGCCGCACCAGGACGCCCAGAAGTCGATCAGGACGAAATCGTTGCTGCCCACGACCTCGTCGAAGTTGTCCTTGGTGAGCTCAACAGTGCTCATGCTTCCCTTACCTGCTTCCGGGTGCCGTCGGTCGGGACCCACTGACCGTAACCGAAGGCAGCGCTGCGCTATTCCGAACGCCGTCCCGGCGCGTCCTCCCGCCGCCGCCCGCGGAACGGGATGCCGGGAGCCGGGCCGGGCCGGATGCTGGAGGGGGCGGGAGCGTCCGCTGCCCCCGCCGGGCAGGCGCGGAGCGACCACGGGAGCGGTCGATGGTGACGACGATGCACGCCGTACGGGCCCACCGGCGCGGCGGACCGGAACAGCTCCGCTACGAGACCGCGCCGCGCCCCGAGCCGGACCCGGGCGAGGCCCTGGTCGCGGTGCGGGCGGCCTCCGTGACCGCGGGGGAGCTCGACTGGGACGCGACCTGGACCGACAGCTTCGACGGCTCGGGCCGCGACCGCACCCCCACCATCCCCTCGCACGAGGTCTCCGGCGTGGTCGCCGACGTGGGGCCCGGGGTCGTCACCCCGAGGGTCGGGGAAGCCGTCTACGCGCTGATCCCCTTCGTCCACGACGGCGCCGCCGCCGAGTTCGTCACCCTCCCCGCGGGCATCCTGGCCCCCAAGCCACGGCGGATCGACCACGACGCGGCCGCCTCGGTCCCGCTCGCCGCGCTCACCGTCTGGCAGGCGCTCGCCCGCCACGCCGGGGTCACCCCCGGCCGGCACGTCCTCGTCCACGGCGCGGCGGGCGGCGTCGGTTCCTTCGCCGTCCAGATCGCCGCGGCGCTCGGCGCGCAGGTCACGGCGACCGCCGCCGCGCGCGACGCCGGCTTCGTCGCCGGACTCGGCGCGGGGCGCGTCGTCGACTACGCAGGCAGCCGCTTCGAGGACGAGGTGGCGGACGTGGACGTCGTCTTCGACGCCGTCGGCGGCGCCACGCAGGACCGCTCCTGGTCGGTGCTGCGCCCGGGCGGCCTCCTGGTGAGCATCGTGTCCCCGCCCGACCCGGAGATCGCCCGCGCGCACGGCGCCCGGGGCGTCTTCTTCGTCGTCGAGCCGGACCGGGCGGGCCTGGAAGCGGTCTCACGGCTCGTCGACGGCGGCAAGCTCACCCCGCGGGTCGACCGCGTGGTGCCGCTCACCGAGACCCGCGCCGCCTACGAGGCGCTGGAGCACGAGCACCGCCGCGGCAAGGTCGTCATCCACGTCGCCGACGGGACCTGACCGCCGGGACCGCCCGGGACGGGGTGCCGGCGGAGCCTACGGGACGACGGTCACCGGCCAGCGGCCCGCCTTGACCAGCCGTACCGCCACCGAGCCCACGATCCGGTGCCCGGCCTTCTCCGAGGCGCCCACCACGACCGCGTCGGCCTTGAGTTCGTTCGAGGCCTGCGACAGCCCGCTGAACGGGTCGCCCACGAAGGTGTGGAACTCCCAGCGCAGGCTGGACACCGACTGGAAGCGGGCGGCGGCCTTCTCTATCTCCGCCTTGAGCTGGTCGGCGATCTCGGCGGTCGCCTCCGCGACCGGGGCGCCGAAGGCGGCTCCCGCCGCCAGGACCGGCTGCACGTAGACGATCGCCAGCAGCGCGTTCTGGCGCCGCGCCAGCCCCGCCGCGTACGCCACGGCGCGCCACGACGGCTCCGATCCGTCCAGTCCCGCCACGATCACCTTGGGACCGTCCGTGCCCCGCTCGAAAGGCGCCTTGTCGCTCACGTTCCGAGCCTACTTGCGCGACTGGCGCGCGCGCCGCACCGGACGCGGGGAATCCCCGGCCGCGGCGAGATGGCCGTCCACCAGCCGCTGCAGCGCGGAGGCGAAGACCGTCCGCTCGTCCTCGGGGAGGGCCGCCAGCAGGTCGCCGTGGACGCGCGCGGTGATCTCCCTGCCGCGGGAGACGAGCTCCCGTCCGGGTTCGGTGACGGTGATGATGCGGGCCCGGCGGTCCGTGGGGGAGGGGTGCCGCTCGGCGAGGCCGGCCCGCTCGAGCTCGTCCATGGTGACGACCATCGTGGTCTTGTCCTGCTGGGAGATCTCGGCGAGTTGAGCCTGCGTCAGCTGCCCGGGGAGCGCGTGCAGCAGCACGCAGTACCCGCGGGGGCTGAGCCCGACCTCGGCCAGGGCGGCCGCCAGCCGGTTCGTCATGGCGTGGCTGGCGAACTGCAGCAGCCCGGTGAAGTCGGGCGCGGATGCCGTGGAACCCATGGTCCGAGCCTAGCAAAAAGGTCCGTTACCGAATCATCGGTGACGCGAATGATTCGGCGGATAAATCGTTCGGCCGCACGGGCCGGGCTGCCTAGCATGAGACGGCATGAACCCCCCGCCTCGTCATCACGACGTCCCCGGCAAGCCCTCCCTCGACGGGCTCGAAGCGAAATGGTCGCGGCGCTGGGACGAGTCGGGCGTACACCGCTTCGACCGGTCGAGGCCGCGCGAGGAGATCTTCTCCATCGACACCCCGCCGCCCACGGCCAGCGGATCGCTCCACATCGGACACGTCTTCTCGTACACCCACACCGACACCGTCGCCCGCTACCGGCGCATGCGCGGGCAGACCGTCTTCTACCCCATGGGCTGGGACGACAACGGCCTGCCCACCGAGCGCCGGGTCCAGAACCACTACGGGGTCCGCTGCGACCCCTCGCTCCCCTACGACCCCGGCCTCACCCCGCCCGAGCACCCCGGCACACACCAGCGGCCCGTCTCCCGGCGGAACTTCATCGAACTGTGCGAGGCCCTCACCGCCGAGGACGAGAAGGCCTTCGAGGAACTGTGGCGCCGCCTCGGCCTGTCGGTCGACTGGACGCTCACCTACCGGACCGTCGGCGCCCGTTCGCGAGCCGCCTCCCAGCGCGCCTTCCTGCGCAACCTGGCGCGCGGCGAGGCCTACTCGACCGAGGCGCCCACCCTGTGGGACACCACCTTCCGCACCGCCGTCGCCCAGGCGGAGCTGGAGGACCGCGAACGTCCCGGCGCCTACCACCGGCTGGCCTTCCACCGCCCCGGCGGCGGCCGGGTCGTCGTCGCCACCACCCGGCCCGAACTCCTCCCGGCCTGCGTCGCCCTGGTCGCGCACCCCGACGACGAGCGCTACCGGGACCTCGTCGGCACGACCGTCACAACGCCGGTCCTCGGCGTCGAGGTCCCCGTCCACGCCCACCGGCTGGCCGACCCGGACAAGGGCACCGGCATCGCCATGGTCTGCACCTTCGGCGACACCACCGATGTCACCTGGTGGCGCGAACTCCGGCTGCCCACCCGGCCGGTCCTCGGCCGCGACGGGCGCTTCCTGCCGGCGCCGCCGGCCGCCCTGGGCACGGCGCAGGCCCGCGAGGCGTACGGACGGCTGGCCGGCGCCACCGCGCACACCGGCCGCGAGCGGCTGGTGGAGATGCTGCGCGAGAGCGGAGAGCTGGAGGGCGAGCCCGAACCGGTCGTCCACGCCGTCAAGTTCTACGAGAAGGGCGACCGGCCGCTGGAGATCGTCACCACCCGCCAGTGGTACCTGCGCAACGGCGGCCGCGACGAGGCCCTGCGGGACCGGCTGCTGGAGCGGGGCCGCGAGTTGCGCTGGCACCCCGAACGGATGCGGGTCCGCTACGAGAGCTGGGTCGAAGGGCTCAACGGCGACTGGCTGATCAGCCGCCAACGCTGGTTCGGCGTCCCCGTCCCCGTCTGGTACCCGCTCGACGAGGCCGGCGAGCCCGTCCACGACGAGCCGCTCGTCCCGGACGAGTCCGCGCTGCCCGTCGATCCCGGCACCGATGTCCCCGACGGCTACCGCGCGGAGCAGCGGGGCGTGCCCGGCGGCTTCACCGGCGACCCGGACGTCATGGACACCTGGGCGACCTCGTCGCTCACCCCGCAGATCGCCGCCGGATGGGGCACCGACGACGAGCTGTTCGCCAAGGTCTTCCCGATGGACCTGCGACCGCAGGCGCACGAGATCATCCGCACCTGGCTGTTCGGCAGTATCGTCCGCGCCCACGCCGAGCAGGACGTCCTGCCGTGGCGGCACGCGGCGATCTCCGGCTGGATCCTCGACCCGGACCGCAAGAAGATGTCCAAGTCCCGGGGCAGGGCGGTCACCCCCGGGGACCTGCTGCAGCAGCACGGCTCCGACGCCGTCCGCTACTGGGCGGCCTCCGCCCGGCCCGGCACGGACACCGCCTTCGACACCGGGCAGATGAAGATCGGCCGCCGCCTCGCCGTCAAGGTCCTCAACGTCGGCCGCTTCGTGCTCACCTCCGGCGCGAGGCCCGACGCGGGTGCCCCGGAGGTCACCGCGCCGCTGGACCGCGCCCTCCTTGCGGCCCTCGCGTCGACCGTCCGCGCCGCGACCGACGCCCTGGAGGACTTCGACCACGCCCGCGCCCTGGAACAGGCCGAGTCCTTCTTCTGGGACTTCTGCGACGACTACGTCGAGCTGGTCAAGGGCCGAGCGTACGACGGCGACACCTCCGCCCTCGCCACGCTGGCCACCGCCCTGTCCGTCCTGCTGAGGCTGCTCGCGCCCTTCCTGCCCTTCGTCACCGAGGAGGTCTGGTCGTGGTGGCGCGAGGACTCCGTCCACCGCGCCGAGTGGCCCGACGCGGACGCGCTGCGGGCACTCGCCGACGACGGCGACCCGCGCGTCCTGGCCACCGCCCGCGACGCGATCACCGCGGTCCGCAGGGCCAAGTCCGAGGCGCGGATGTCGATGCGGTCGGAGGTCGCCCGCCTCGTCGTCACCGGCCCGGCCCCGGAGCTGGCGTTCCTCGCCATGGCCGAGGACGACGTCCGCGCCGCGGCCCGCGCGGCGGCGGTGGAACGCGTCCCGGCGGCCGGTGACGGGCTGGCGTACGAGGTGCGTCTTCCGGAGGTGGCCTCCTGACCTGGTGACGGCCGGTCCGTTCCGGCCGGCCGTCACCACCCGGCTACTCCGCCGCGGTCGTCAGTGCCAGCGCCGCGTCCCGGACGTCGGGATCACCGTGGCGCCGCACCGACCGCAGGAGCGTGCGCCACTCCTCCGTCCAGCCGGTGCGCCGGCCGAGCGCGCCGGTGACGGCGACGGCCAGCAGGCCGGCGGCGTGGCCGCCCTCCGCCGCGAGCCGTTCGGCGGCGAGGAGCAGTACGAGCGGGTCTCCTGGGGGGCGCCTCACGCCGAGGCGGTCGCGGAGGGCCGCCGCGGTGCGCACCGCCAGCGCCGGGCGTCCGGAGTGCAGCTCCACGAGTCGTTCCAGCCCGTCGAGGAGTGCCGCCGCGGGGGCGTCGAGGTCGAGGGCCTGGACGGACAGATGGGCGGCCTGAGGCACGAAGCCGTCCGCCCTGCCCAGCAGTCCGGCCGCCCGGACGGCCGTCGCGCGATGCTCCCCCGCGACGCCGGCCGTCACCGCGGCCGAGAGCCGTGCCACCACGTGGGCGATCCGCTGCCGGGCCGGACGGTCCCGCTCGCCCTCCGCGTCGGGCCGGACGCCGGTCTCCCCGTCCTCTTCCTCGGCCGCGACGAGGCGAGCCAGCGCCTGCAGGAGCGGCTCGGCGCCGCCCGCGGAGGCGCCGAGGGCCACCAGCCCGTCCGACGCGGCACGCCAGGACGTGCGGTTGTCCAGGTCGACGGCGGCCGTGAGCAGCAGGTTCCCGGCCTCGGGGTACCACGGTGACCAGCCCGCGAGCAGTGCCGTGGCGGCGTCGGCGGTCTCCCGGTGAGCGCTGCCCGCGACCTGTCCGACCAGCCGCCCGTAGCGGCTCCGGTCGTCCTGCCCGAGCAGGTACGGCGGGACACGGAGGACCGCGGCCCGGGTGACCGGCGGGCCGCCGGCGGCCTGTTCGAGCAGTCCCCAGGCGGCCGGTGCCGGCAGCAGACCGGTGGCGGCGGACACACAGGCCGCCTGCACGTCGGGATGCTGCCCCGGCTGACCGGAGACCGCGGAGAGGATCGCCGCCGCGGTGTCCAGGGACAGCCGAGAGGCGGCGAGCCGGACGAGTTCCTTGCGACTGGTGACCTTGGCGGTGGGAGCGGACGAGGCGTCATCGGCGGGGAGCAGCGTGGAGCGCAGGACCGCCTCGAGCCGGGAAGGGGCCACGAACGACGTCACCCGGGAGGCCGCGTAGAGCGCGACCCGTGCCCTGTCGTCCGCGGCGCGGGCGAGGAGGAGGGGGAGCGCCTCATTGGGACGGTCCGTCCAGGCGAGCGAGCCGAGGGCGGCCTCGGCGAGGACCGTGTCGGTGGACCCGAGGTAGCGGCTGACGAGCCGGAGGCCCAGTTCGGGGACCCTGGCCGCCGCGCGGATGTGCCCCGTCCGCTGGGAGGCCGGCAGCGAGGCGTCACCCGCGGCCCGGGCCAGCAACCGGCCGGCGGCCGCCTGCTGGCGGGGCAGCCAGGCTCCGATGGCGTCGACGGGCGGCACCCAGCGGCTGCCGGGTGTCAGGAAGCGCCCATAGGGCGGTGTCTCGCCGAGGACGAGGTCCAGCAGATCGGTTCGCCGCCGGGTCAGTACCGACAGCACGCGGGGCAGTACGGCGGCCGACGCCTCGAACTCCACGACCCGGCCGACCCGTTCCTCCCGCGTCGACGGGTCGTCGAGCCACAGGTCCACGGCGCGGATCACGGTCGCGTTGTCGCCGGACCGTACGGCCCGCCACAGGAGTTCCTGGAGTTCGGGCAGACGCTGGGCACGCCGCCCGAGGGCCCGCGCCAGGGCGAGGGTCAGCGAGTGGTCGGCCTTGTCCGCCCCGGCTTCCAGCCACGGGCGGAGTGCGTCGAGGACCTGCACCTCCTGTCCCCGGCGCAGCGTCGTGTCGAGACGGCCCATGGAGGCGCCCCCGGTGAGCCCGCAGATGCGCTCGAGCGTGGACAACGCCCATTCGCACAGAGCGCGTTCACCGGTCACCGCGTGTTCCCTCAGGACCGTGAGCGCCAGCTCGGACAGTGCCTGCCGGCTCCGCGGTGAGCTGTCGCGTGCCTCGACGGCGTCCGTCGTGATGCGGTCGAGCAGCGGGGCGTCCGTTCCGGAGAACAGCCGGGGCGGGGTCGAGGCGAGGGCCACGAGCGCCGGGGAGCGGACGGGATCCTGCTCGTTGCGGAGCCGCTGCAGATCGTCGAGCACCTGAGCGACGGCCGCGCTCTCGCCGGAGCGGGCCGCGTTCCGGACCAGCAGGGCGTACGCCGACGCCCGGTCCTCCGCCGCCGGTCGGCGCGTGTCGGCGAGCAGGCGCGGCCGGGCCTCGGCGGGGGACAGGTGAGCCACGGCGGACAGCACGACGACCCGGGCGGCGCCCCGCTCTTCGGCCTGGACGGCCATCCGCCGCGCTTCGCGCCGCGCCCTGTCGCGGGGCAGAGCCTCGAGGAGGCTGTCGCCGAGGGTGTCGTGGCCCGGATCCCTGCCGTCGTTCACGGCGTCGTAGAAGACCTCGCGCCTGCTCGGCGGCAGAGCCCGCAGCAGACGGGCCAGGGAAGGCGGCACGTCGCTCCACGCCCGGCCGAGGCCGACCAGCTCCTGCGGAGCGAGCCGTCGGGCGAGCCGGACCAGGGCCGACCGGGACAACGGTCCGTGCGCCGGGGGACCGTGCCGTTCCGGTGCCGTGAGCAGGCGGACGGTCCTGCCCGGTGCGGCCTTGAGCAGGGGTGCGAGGCCGGCGCTCACGGGGCGGGGCAGTTGCGGTGGGCAGTGCTCTTCCAGCAGGTCCAGGACGCGCAGCGGACGCTGCTCCGCGGTGACGGTGAAGACCTCCGCGTTCCGCCACCACCAGGAGTGCCGGGACTGCGCCGGCAATGTGGCGAGCTGCCGCGCGACCTCGTCGAGCACCAGGTCGGGATGGCGGAGGGCGAGCGCGTTCCAGCGGGTCACCGCGAGGAACAGGTCCGGCAGGAGCCGCTCCACGGTCGCGGCCCCGCACGCGGGGAGCAGCCGCGCGGCCTCCGCGTCACCCCATGCCTCCCGTACGGGCTCGATCAGCCGCTCGGCGAGTGTGGTCCGCCCGCCCGCCACGACGACGTCGGCGATCTTCCGTCGCACGGCGGCCGGGGCGTCGTCCATGGCCCGTTCGAGCGCCGCGTCGCCGATGGGGAGGCGGAGGGAGGCCTGCAGCGCATGGCCGCGGACGACGGGGTCGGGGTCTGTGAGCCGGGCCTCCAGGAAGGCGACGTCCCGTCCGACGGCCGCGGCGATGCCGGCGAGCCGGCGCTCGTACGTCCCGCGCGCGTCCAGTTCGTCGAGGAGCGGACGGAGCGGGCTCCCGCCGCGGTCCTCGTCGCGGACGACGGCCCGCACCCAGGCCGCGAGGGCCCTCATGCGGGCGGGGTAGGCGAGCGGGTCGAGGGCGGCGCAGAGGCCGTCGACACCGGCGCGGACGCTGTGGGGCTCGATGGGCATGCCGGTCATTGTGCTGCCACCGGGCTGCCGGGTCGTACGGGTTTTCGTACGCCGCGGGCGTCCGCCGCGACCTGCGTCTGCGGGAGATCGGGCTCGCTCACACCGGCATTGACGGTGGAACAGAGCCGGATGCCGGGGAATCACCCGCAGCCGCCGGTTGCGGCGGGCGCGCGCCACCCACGAAGGGCGGGCGTGGCCACCGGCCATCTGCACCCGCGGACGGCAACGAGACCCAAGGCACCGGAAACACCACCCGCTCCGGCGCCTGAACCCCAGCCACCCACCCACCGCACCGCGTCGAGAGGGCCGCCCCACCCTCCCCAGCCGCAGCCCGCCGCGTTGCGCCCGAAGGGCGCGAGACGGCGGGGCAGCCGAACGCGGGCAGGCCGCCACACCAACCCCTCCCCGACCAGAATGGCTACGGCACCGGTTGCGGGGGCCGCGGCCCCACATAGTGGCCGCTCGGGCGCATGCGGAGCGGGGGTTCCTCGTACTCCTCCAGGGCGTGGGCGATCCAGCCGGCGGTCCGGGCGACCGCGAAGGCCGTCTCGCCGGCCTCCGGGACCATGCCGGCGGAGACGGAGAGCACCGCGAGGGCCAGGTCGACGTTGGGGTGGGCCGGGGCATGACGGGCCGTCGTCGCGGCCACCTCGTGGGCGGCGGCCAGCGCTCGGGCCGCGTACGGCACGTCCTCGAGCAGTCGGAGGAGCATGGCCGCGCGTGGGTCCTCGGCCCGGTAGAGGCGGTGGCCCAGCCCCGGGACGGGGCCGCCCGCGCGCAGGTGGTCGGCGACGACGGCCGCCGCGCTGCCGCGCACGAGGACCTCGGCCAGCATGCGGTGGGCGAGGCCGCTGGCGGCGCCGTGGAGGGGGCCGTCGAGGGCGCCGAGTCCGGCCGACACCACGGCGTACGGGTGGGCGCGGGCGGAGGCGGCGATGCGCACGGCGAGCGTCGAGGCGGCCAGGTCGTGGTCGATGAGCAGGACGAGGGCCGCGTCAAGCACCCGCAGTGACGCCTCGTCGGCCGGCCGGCCGGTCAGCCGTGACCACAGCCGCCAGGCGAGCCGGCCCTCACCCCGGTGCGCGGTCCCGGCCGCCGGGAGGGCGCGCACCAGCGTGGGGATCAGGCCGCGGGCGGCGCCGAGCACGGCTTCGGGGGAGAGGTCGAAGCGCAGCGGGTCCGCCACGGCCGCCGCGACGGCGGTGGCCCGCAGCCGGTCCATCGGGCCGCTGTGCCCGGGCAGCGCCGCGACCGCACGCCGGGCGGCGGCCAGTGCCTGCGGCGGCGCGGTGAACCGCACGCCGCGGCTCAGGTCGCCGGTCCACAACCACTCCGCGACCTCCTCGTAGCCGTACCGCTCCGCCAGGGCCGTCGCGTCGACCCCGCGGAAGTAGTGGCGGTCCCCGTGGATGAGGGTGACGGCGGTGCGGACGGCGCTCGTGGCGTCGTCCTCGGGAGGCTGCTGCGCGGCGCGCCGGTTGCGGCGCGCGAGGGCGTCGACCTCGCCGGGGTCGAAGGTGCTGCCCCGCCCGCCGGGCGCGCGCCGGCTGCCCAGCAGGCCGCGGCTGACGTAGGCGTACACCGTCTCCGGCTTGACCCCGAGCCGCTCGGCCGCCTCGCGGGTGCTCAGCCGTTCCTCCGTCGTCATGACTCCATCCCATCACACATTGACTGAATCAATATTGACGAGGATTGAATCAATGGTGGATGGTCTGGTCAATGTCGAGTCGTACGCAGCAGGACCGGAGGACCACCGTGACCGTCACCCCCGCCACCCCCGTCGCCCCCGACGTACCCCGCGGCCTGAAGGGAGTCGTCGTCACCGAGACCGCGCTCGGCGACGTCCGCGGTACCGAGGGCTTCTACCACTACCGTCAGTACTCGGCCGTGGACCTGGCGCAGAGCCGCACCTTCGAGGACGTCTGGCACCTGATGCTGCTCGGCACGCTGCCCGACGCCGCCGGGCGCGCCGCCTTCGCCCGGCGCGTCGCCCCGCTGCGCCGGCTGCCCGGTGCCGTCCGCGACGCGCTGCCGGCCGTCGCCCGCGCCGGCGCCCTCAGCGGTCCCCTCGCCGGGCTGCGTTCCGCGCTGTCCCTGCTGGGCGCGGCCGAGGGTTTCCGCCCGCTGTACGACGTCGAGCCGGAGCGGCGGCTGTCCGACGCCCTCGCCGCGACCGCCGCCGTGCCGACGCTGCTGACGGCCCTGCACCGGCTCGGGCAGGGCATGGAGCCGGTCGAACCGCGCGACGACCTGCCGTACGCGGCCAACTACCTGTACATGCTCACCGGCGAGGAGCCCGACCCGGCCCATGCGCGGGCCGTCGAGCGCTATCTGATCTCCACCGTCGACCACGGCTTCAACGCGTCCACCTTCACCGCCCGCGTCATCGCCTCGACCGGCGCCGACCTCGCGGCGTGTCTCACCGGTGCCGTCGGGGCGCTGTCCGGCCCGCTCCACGGTGGCGCGCCGAGCCGCGCCCTGGACACCCTCGACGCCATCGGCACCCCGGACCGCATCGACCCGTGGATCCGTGAACGCGTCCTGGCGGGCGAGCGCATCATGGGGTTCGGCCACCCCGTCTACCGCACCGAGGACCCCAGGTCCCGGATGCTCAAGGGGATCGCCCGCTCCTTCGGCGGCCCGCTCGTCGACCTCGCCGTTCAGGTCGAGGCGCGGGTCGAGGCGATACTCGCCGAGCTGAAGCCCGGCCGCGAACTCCACACCAACGTCGAGTTCTACGCGGGCGTCGTCATGGAGTTGTGCGGCCTGCCGCGCGAGATGTTCACCCCGACCTTCGCCTGCGCCCGCGTCGTGGGCTGGTGCGCCAACGTCCTGGAGCAGGCCGAGGACAGCAAGATCATCCGCCCGGCCGCCCGCTACGTCGGTCCGGTGCCGCCCCAGCCGGTGCCGGCGGCGTGAGCGTTGCGTGGCCGGCCGCTCGGGCCTGCGCGGCGAACGCGTCGAGGAGGAGGCGGCCGAAGCCGCGGCGCCGCAGGGGCGGGCAGGACATGGATGCCGATCAGCGTCGCCGTGCCGTCCGTGCCGTCCGTGCCGTCCCTGTATCCGTGGGCGTCCACATCATCGAGCCGCCCGGTTCTCCGTCGGCTTCCAGGACCAGGGCGCGGTCCAGGCACTCCACCCGCAGGGCCAGGTTGCGGCCGATCGCCCCGGTCCAGGCCGCCTCGGCGGCCGGTTCGGCGGTACGGATGCAGTCGCGCTCCCACCGCAGCAGATGCGGCAGGTCGGCGGGCCGTGCGGGGCGGGTGACGGCCGCCGGTCCGGGGCTGCCGGGCATGGTGCCACCGTAGGACCCATGCCCCGCCGGCCGGCGACCGGGCCTCCGCTACTCCCGGCCGGCGGGTTTGCGGTCGACGGGGGTGACCGGGGTGAGGGTCTCCTCCTGGGTGCGGCGGGGGCCGGACCAGGGCGCGGGGACCGCGTCGAAGAGGTAGGCGAAACGGTAGGCCAGGTCCTCGTAGTTGACCCGCCAGCCGCGGAAGTGCGGCCACGCCTCCTCGGCGGTCCGCTCCAGCGGGTAGCCGTTGGCCGCCGCGTGGGCGACGGCCGCGGCGAACTCCTCGTACGGCAGCCGGATGGCCGCGTCGGGCGAGGGATCGGCGTCGTACGGGATCCGCCAGATCCCGGCGATGTCCCGCAGGCAGACGAAGCCCGCCCGCAGGGCCAGCCGGGCCTCGGCCTGCGGGCGCCCGGGGTTGAGGGCGAGCTGCATGGCGGCGGCGTCCATGACGGCCAGCAGGGCGATCAGCCAGCTGCGGTCGGGCTGCGGGGAGCGGAACCGGCTGAGCACCGTGTAGCTGGTGTGGCTCTCGCTCACCTCGGCCGCCCACCGCTCCCAGTTGCGGAACAGTTCGGTGAGGCTGTCGGTGAGCCCGATCTGGGCGTAGCGGGCGAGGATCTCCGGCCCCCAGGGCGGGTTGCCGGCCCGGGCCTGCAACAGGGTCACCTCCGCCTCGCGGCGGGAGTACGCGGCGTACAGGGTCGGCAGGTAGCCGATCTGGAGGCCGATGGTGATCGGGCCGGTCGCCGCGGCGATGAAGTCGATGACGGTGAGGTCGACGTGGTGGCTGCTGGCGAAGCCCAGCGTGAACAGCGACGAACCCGCCTCCCGCAGCGCGTCGAGCGGGTCGAGGTCGCTGACGGCGGCCTGCAGCATGGCGTAGCCCGCCCAGAACGCGACCAGCCAGCCGATGAGGTTGGCGAGGATGGACACCGCGGCCACCGGTACGAGGACGCGGTCCTTGGCCTCGGGCGTGCGGCAGCGGTCCGCGACGAACTGGAAGGGCAGGTGGACCGCCATGTGCACCAGGCGCGTGAAGCTGGACCGGGTGGGCCGTGGGATCACCAGCGTGCGCAGCACCGACGAGAAGGTGCCGGCCACGAGGAGCGCGCCGAGGAGACCGGTCAGGACACGCACGGGAGTTCCCTCCCCGGCCGGTTCACAGCACCCGCCGGCGGACCAGCGCCGCCAGCACCAGCACACCGGGGAGCAGGGGCAGCCATACGGTGACGATGCGGTACGCCAGCACCGCGGAGGTCGCCGCCACCCCGGTCGCCCCGGCGGTGACCAGCGCCAGGACCAGGGCCACGTCCAGCGAGCCGAGTCCGCCCGGCGTCGGCAGCAGGGCCGCCGCCACGCTCCCCGCCAGATACGCCACGGCCACGTGCGCGGCCGGGACCGGAGCGTGGAGCGACCGCACGACCGCGACCAGCACCGCGGCGTGCATCACCGGGAAGGCCAGGGAGCCCGCCCACAGGGCCGCCACCCGCGCGGAACGGCCGTGCACGGCCCGGACGTCGGTGGCGACCGTACCGAGGAACGAGCGCACCGTGCGGCGGATGTGGCGCACCGACAGCAGGACGACCAGGACCAGGCAGAGCGCCGTTCCGGCCACCAGCGGGAGGGTGAGGCCGGGCCGCCCGGGTACGACCTTGCGCATGTCCAGGGCGTGCGGGAAGGCCGCCAGCAGGACGACCAGCAGCCCGATCCGCACCACACAGGCCGCCAGCGCTCGCACGGTCAGCGCGGCCGCGGAGCGGCTGGGCGACAGGCCGCAGCGCAGCAGGAAGCGCAGGTTGACGGCGTTTCCGCCGACGCCCGCGGGGAGGATGTGGTTGGCCGCCGAGGCCGCGAACTGGGTGGCCAGCAGGCGTCCCGGGGGCAGTTGCTCCAGCACCGCACCCTGCTGCGCGGCCGCCGAGCACACCCAGGCGAGCAGTGTCGCGGCGCCGGCCGCCAGCAGCCACTCGGCGTCGGCGGAACCCAGCCGGTCGGTACCGGCGTCGACCATCGGCCACTGCCGCAGGACGATCAGGGCCACCACCAACAGCGGTGCCACACCGACGATCTGACGCACTGGGAGGCGCCGCCACATGCCGTTCGTGCCCTTCCGGTCGCCGCGGTCGCCCGCGCTGCCGTGAGGCGCTCCCCGGCGCAGCCCCTGCCGTACCTACGCATGACCATACGGTGCGGCGACCCGTACCGCTCATCCGGCGGCGCGTCCGGCCCTCCCGTGGTACTGGACGGGGCGGACGCGCCGACCGCGTGGACGGCCGGAGCGGCCTCCTGGAGCTGTAGCGGTGGCTCGCGCCGGGGGCGCGACTCGTCGTCGAACCACGCCGCGCCGGTGGCGAGGTAGCGGAAGCGGCGCACACCGGCCGGGTTCCCAGCCGTTGAAGTCGCCGACCACGCTCACGGTGCCGGGCGGTCGGTCGGCGGGCAGGGCGAAGGTGATCCGCGTCTTGTGGCCGAACGGCTCGGTGCGCCTGAGCATGGGCCCTCCCTGCGGTTCCGGACGAGGACGGACGAGGGGCGGACGAGGGGCGGAGGACGGCGTACGGTGCTCGGGCGCACCCGTTCTTCCGGTGTTCCGGTGAACCTCACATACCGACTGGTCGGTGTTACGGGATATCGTGGCCCGGACGACGTAGGACGTACGCGGAGGGAGTCGCGGTGCGCGCGATCCAGATCACCGAGTTCGGCGGGCCTGAGGTGCTGCGGCAGGTCGAACTGCCCGAACCCGTGCCGGGGCCGGGGCAACTGCTGGTCGAGGTCTCCTCGGCGGGCGTCAACTACGCCGACACGCACCTGGTGGAGAACTCCTACCTCTCCAAGGCCACCCTGCCCCTCGTGCCCGGAGCCGAGGTGGTCGGGCGTACCGCCGAGGGCCGCCGCGTCGTCGCCCTCACCGACAACGGCGGCTACGCCGAGCGGGCCGTCGTCGAGGAGTACCTCGCCCACGACGTGCCCGAGGGCGTCACCGACGGCCAGGCGCTCGCCCTGGTCGTCCAGGGACTCACCGCCTGGCATCTGCTGCGCACCTCCGCCCGCATGGCCGAGGGCGAGTCCGTGGTCGTGCACGCCGCCGCGGGCGGCACCGGCTCGCTCGCCGTACAGCTCGCCAAGGAGTTCGGCGCGGGACGGGTCATCGCCACCGCCTCCTCCAAGGAGAAGCGCGACCTCGCTCTGGAGCTCGGCGCGGACGTCGCGATCGAGGCGGACTCCACGGACGCGGCGGGGCTCAAGGAGCGGCTCGTCGAGGCCAACGGCGGCAGGAAGGTCGACATCGTGCTGGAGATGACCGGCGGCCCGGTCTTCGACGCCTCGCTGGCCGCCCTGGCCCCCTTCGGCCGCCTGGTGACCTACGGCCTCGCCTCCCGGGTCCCCCCGACCCCGGTCCAGGCCGCGCAGCTCATGGGCCGCTCCCGGGCCGTCGTCGGCTTCTGGCTGATGCACTGCCTGGGGCGCCCCGGCATGTACCGCGAGCCGATGGCCGAGCTGCTGGCCATGACCGCAGACGGACGGCTGAAGCCCCAGGAGGGCGGCAGCTACCCGCTGTCCGAGGTCGCCCGCGCCCACGAGGACCTGCGGGCCCGCCGTACTTACGGAAAACTGACGCTCGACCCGGCGGGCTGACCGCTGCGGGCCGGCCGCGCCCGCGCCCCGCCGTTCGCCTCCGCGCGGAGGCACAATCGACAGCGGAGCACGAAGCCGCGGCCGGCGGCCCGAGGAACGGGAGGGGCCATGGACAGGACCCGCTTCGCCCCCGACCGGGGGCTGACCACTCGCATGGTGGTCACCATGTTCATGATCGGGCTGCTCTACGTCGTGTTCGTGGGCGTCCTGCTGGCCCTGCTGCGGGGTGCCTGGCCGCTGATCCTGATCGTCGCGGGCGGGCTGTTCGTCGCCCAGTTCTGGTTCAGCGACCGGATCGCCGCCTTCAGCATGGGCGCCCGCGAGGTCACGCCCGAGCAGGCCCCCGAACTGCACGGCGTCGTCGACCGGATCTGCGCCCTGGCCGACATGCCCAAACCCCGCGTCGCCATCGCCGACAGCGACGTCCCCAACGCCTTCGCCACCGGGCGTAACGAGAAGGCGGCCCTGGTGTGCGCCACCACCGGCCTGATGCGCCGGCTGGAGCCCGAGGAGCTGGAGGGCGTGATCGCCCACGAACTCTCCCACGTCGCCCACCGGGATGTGGCGGTCATGACGATCGCCTCCTTCCTGGGCGTCCTCGCCGGGGTGGTCACCCGCATCGGCCTGTGGGGCAGCCTCGGGCGCAACAGCCGGGACCCCGGCACCGCGATCGTGGTCATCCTGATCCCGCTGGTCAGCGCGCTCGTCTACTGCGTCAGCTTCCTGCTGACCCGGATGCTGTCCCGCTACCGCGAGCTGTCCGCCGACCGCTCCGCCGCGCTGCTCACCGGGCGGCCCTCCGTCCTGGCGTCCGCACTGACCAAGGTCTCCGGCCAGATGGCCCGCATCCCCACCGAGGACCTGCGCAAGGCCGAGCCGTTCAACGCCTTCTACTTCGTCCCCGCCCTCACCGGCGGCCAGAGCCTGGCCCAGCTGCTCTCCACGCACCCCACTCTGGAGCAGCGGCTGCAGCAGCTCGGCCGGATCTCCGTCGAGTTGGGACGCCGCTGATGGGGTTCCTGGACGCGCTGCTCGGCCGCAGCAAGCCCGTCAGGCCCGACCTGGACCAGTTGTTCGGGCTCCCCTCGGCGGCCGTGACCCTGGAGGCCGCTGCCGGATTCCGTCCCACCGGTGTGGGCTCGGTGTGCTTCGCCGCCGTGGAGGGGGGCGCGTTCGCCGAGGTCCAGCAGGACGTGCGGGCGCTCCTCGACATGGACACCGGCCAGGGCGCCGTCCCGGTGGAGTCCGTCCGTGACGCGTACGGGTACAGCTGGCTGGTCGTCCGGCGCCCGGCGCAGGACCTGCCGGTCCTGGTCGGCGACCTCCACGCGGTCAACTCGGCGCTGGAGGGGCACGGCTTCGGCCCGCAGCTGCTCTGCTCTCTGGCCGCCTTCCGCGACGGGGAGGGGCGCTCCCTGGCGCTGGTCTACCTCTACAAACGCGGCTCGTTCTATCCGTTCGCCCCGCTGGCGGGGGAGAAGCGCGACAACCCTCTGGAGCTCCAGGTCAAGGCGCTGCTCGGCAACGACCTGCGCCTCGAGGAGGACCTCGGCCGCTGGTTCCCGCTCTGGGGCGCGCCGGGCCTGGGCGACTGAGGCCACGGGCGGGAGGCGCCGGAACCGCCCCGGGGTCGGGGGCCTCAGCCTCCGGCGAAGACACCGATGCCGTTGGCGACGAGGCGCTCCGTGCCGCCGGCCGGGTGGTTGCGGACCTTGACGGCGGGTGCGCCGGGGGCGCGGGTGACGAGGGTGGAGGAGCCGCCGCCGTCGAGGTTGACGGCCGCCTGGGCGCCGATGCCGGACATCAGGGAGGCGAGTTCGAGGACCGTGAGGCCGGCGCCGGACTCGGCCTTGCCGTCCAGGGCCAGCAGGTACATCACCTGCCCGCCCGCGCCGTAACCCGCCGCCGTGCGGGTCGCCGCGACGCCGTTCTCCAGCCCGGCCAGCGGAATTCCACCGCGCAGGATCGGACAGCCCCCGACCGCGAAGCGGTAGCCGCCGCCGTACCCGGAGGCCACCAGTCGCTGCCGCACGTCGACCGCGTCGCCGGGCTCCAGCAGGCGCAGCGCCTCCGCGCCCGCCTCCCGCCCGACGAGGACCACCGCGTCGGGCGGGATCTCGCCCTCTCCCGGCCGCTCGGCGACGTCCACGACCTCGCCCTGGCTGACCGTGACCTCGTAGGTGTCGTCGCTGCACGGCGCCCCGCGCTTGATGTCGTCGCCGCAGGCGGCGCGGAGCCGGGAGGCGCCGCCCCAGTCGGAGGTGTACGCGCCCACGCCGCCGACCGGCAGCGCGTACTGGTTCAGTCCGTCCAGCGCCACCGTGCCCTCCTCGAAGCCGACCGAGCCCGCCAGCCGGAGCCGGTCGAGCCGGGCGACCCCGTCGGTGCCGACCGCGAGGACGTCCTCGGTCGACGTGCCGGGCGGGAGCCTGGGCCCGAAGCGCTGGCCCAGGGGCACCGCCGACTTCAGGGTCCGACCGGCGGCGATCGCCGGGCCGACCGGGGCACCGGTCGCGGGCACCCCGGGGTGCTGGCTCTCGCTCATGTTGAAGAAGTCGGCGTTGATGCCGCCCACGGCTCCGGCGGCGTTCGCGAGCCCCGAGACCTTGCCGCGGCCGGCGACGACGCCGGGGTGCAGCAGGTCCACAGTGACACCGGGACTGCGCAGGTCCACCGTCAGCAGATGCCCGCGGGCCGTGCCGTGGGCGCCCCGGTAGGTGAACGTCCGGTAGTCCACACCCGGGACGAGCAGGGTGGTCGCGCCGTAGCGCAGTCCGTCACCGGCGACCGCGGCGACGGCGCCGCTCGTGCCGCCGAGCAGCGCGCTCCACGCCAGCACCACCGAGATCGCCAGGCGCACCCGGCGGGGTCGTCGAGTCACGTCGCTCCAGCCCGGAAACCGATTACCTGACGAAAGGTCAATGGTTGCCCGGACCGGCGGGGTTGTCGCACCACCACGCCGTGTACGAGGGGATCCGACTCGATACGGTGAAAAGCCGGAGGGAAAGGGGCAGGCCGAGCGGGGTCCGGCGGCCCTTTCGCACAGACCGCCCCGGTCGCCCCGGTCGCCTCAGCCGGGGAAGGCGTAGACCGTGGTCGCGTGCGCCGCGGGCTCGCCGGCACCTTCCGGGGTGAGTTCGATGTCGATGAACGCCAGCCGCCGCCCGAGCTTGGTGACCCGCGCGGTGACCAGGACGTCGGTGCCCATGACGGCCCGCTGGAAGGTCGTCGACTGCTGGACGGTCGTCATGGGCCCGTAGCCGCCGCGCGCCGCCGACACCGCGATCACGGTCGCCGTGTCGGCGGCGGCCATCAGCGCCTGGCCCGACAGCGCGCCGCCCTCCCGGGCCAGCCGGTCCGACCACGGCAGCCGCAGCACGGCGTGCCGGTCCCCGGTCTCCTCGACGGCGAGCCCCAGGTCCTGCACCCAGGGCGCGAAGTTGTCGGCCAGGACCTTGTCCGCCTCGGCGGTGGTGATCGTCACGGCGGACATTCTGACCCACCGTCGGGGGCGCGCACCAGGGCGCGAGGGGCCACGGGCGCGTCCGGCCGCTCGTCGCATGCGGCGTACATGCCGTTGCGGGTATATAGCCTCGGGAGTATGTTGGGGAACGTGTCCATACCCTTCGACGTGCTGGCCGAGCCGACGCGGCGGCGGATCCTCGATCTGCTCCTGGAGCGCCCCCGTCTCGTCGGCGAGCTCACCGAGCACCTCGGCCTCAGCCAGCCCGGTACGTCCAAGCACCTGCGCGTGCTCCGCGAGGCGGGCCTGGTCCGCGTGCGCGCCGAGGCGCAGCGCCGCTGGTACGAGCTGCGCCCCGAGCCCCTGCGGGAAGTGGACGCCTGGCTCGCGCCCTACCGCAGGCTGTGGGGCACCGGCCTGGACGCGCTGGAGCGGCACCTGGACGCCATGCCCGACGAGATGGAGGAGCCATGACCACGGACACCGGCGAGACGCTGACCACCGCGGGCGGCCGGACCGCGCTGCGGATGGAGCGGCGGCTCGCGCACCCGCCGGAGAAGGTGTGGCGGGCCCTGACCGAGCCCGGGCACCTGTCGAAGTGGTTCCCCTCCGACGTGGAGATGGAGCCGCGGGTGGGCGGCAAGGTCCGCTTCCCGTTCCGGCACGGAGAGGGCGAGACCATGGAAGGCGAGGTCGTCGAGTGGGACCCGCCGCACGTCGTCGCCTACACCTGGGACGAGGACGTGTTGCGCTGGGAGCTGGTGCCGGAGTCCCTGGGCTCCGTGCTGATCCTGACCCACACCTTCGCCGACCGCCCCGGTGCCGCCGGCTTCGCGGCCGGCTGGGACGCCTGCATCGCCGGCATCGACCCCGAGCTGGCCGGCGAGCCCCTGCCCGCGCCGGGCGACATGAAGGCGGCCCACGAGCGTTACGTCAAGGAGTTCGGCCTCGACCGCGGCACCGCCGAGGAGCTGCCCGTCGGCTGGCAGGTCCGCTTCGAGCGGCAGCTGACCCAGCCCGTGGCGACGGTGTGGAAGACCCTGCTCGGCGGGGTGGCCGCGCCCGAGGTCGGCGGACCCGTGCCGCGCGGCTTCGTCGTGGGCGACTTCGCCGCCGGGCCGGTGAGCGAACTGCGCCCGCAGGAGGTGCTCGCCTACCCCTGGGACCTCCACGGCCGCCACGAGGGCACCGTGCGCTGGGAGCTGACCCGGGGCACGGGGCACGGTGCGCGGCTCGTCCTCACCCAGACCGGTGTGCCCGAGGTGCCCGCCGCCCTCGCGCTGGACGTCTGGCGGGACCGCGTGGAGAGCCTCGCGGCGAAGCTGGCCGCGATGCCCCGCTGACCGGTGGACGGCACGGCGCCCGCCCTCACAGGCGGTCCCGTGCCTCCTCCAGGAACTCACGCGTGGGCCCCGCGGGCAGCGCCTGGGCGCTCATCCGGTCCAGGGCCTCGCGGAACCGCGAGACGTCCTCGCGTTCGTCGAGGTAGACGGCGCCGATCAGGCTCTCCGCGTACGCGATGTCCGGCAGCTCCGGCAGCGGGAAGCGGAAGATGTGGAACGGCCCGTACATCGCCGGGTGCGGCCCCGAGGCGAAGGGCATCACCTGCAGCCGCACCTGGGGCATTCCGCACGCCTCGATCAGCTTGTCGATCTGCCGGCGCATCACCTCGGGCCCGCCGATGGGACGTCGCAGCACCGTCTCGTCCAGCACGACCCACAGCAGCGGCGGGTCGTCGCGGGTGAGCAGCGCCTGCCGCTGCATGCGCAGCGCGACGCCGCGCTCGATCTCCTCCTGCGAGGCGTGCGGCCGGCCCGCGCGCAGCACGGCCTCCGCGTACTGCGGGGTCTGCAGCAGCCCGGGGACGTAGTGCGGCTCGTAGGCGCGGATCAGCTCGGCGGAGCCCTCCAGGCTGACGAAGGCGCTGAACCACTCCGGGAGCACGTCGCGGAAGCGGTGCCACCAGCCGGGGCGGTTGGCCTCGCGGGCCAGCTCCAGGAAGTTGGCGATCTCGGCGGGCGCGGTGACGCCGTAGGTGAGGAGCAGCTTCTCCACGTACGGGATCCGCAGGCCCACCTCGGCCTTCTCGATGCGGCGCACCGTGGCATGGGTGACGTCCAGGGCGCGGGCCGCCTGCTCGTAGGAGAGCCCGGCCCTCTCCCGGAGGTCCTGCAAGCGTCTGCCGAGTACCACCCGCAGTACGGTGGGAGCGCTTGCCGCCCGCGCTTCAGTCACGGTCAATCTCCTCCAACACCGCTGATCCCCGCGTAGTTTGTCATGACGTCAGGGCGCCGCACAGCATGTTGGCGACGCTTTGCAAAGCGCAGAACGCGCCACGCCGCGGCGTCGTGACGGAATTGACGGGGCATCAGGCGAGTCGGGCGCGGCCGCGGACCCACCCATGACGGGTTGACGCCGGGCGCGGCCCTCGGGCAGGACCGTTCGGGCGGCAGCCGACGTACGCGCAGTCGGCCACCGCCCCGGCCCCGGTAGCACGCGGGACCCGGGCCGGGGGTTCTGGCGCGGGGCGCGGCTCACCAACCGGGGGGTTCGAGATCGGCTGCCTCCTGCCCGCCCCGGTCGGTCCGCGCTCCGGCGGCCACCGTGGGGGCGGTCAGATCGTGGACCGCGGACCGGAGTTCGGGGTGCGCGTGGAGGTGCCAGCCACCGGTCAGCGCCCGGCGGAGATCCCGCAGCGCGCTCTCGGCGTCGGTGCCCCTGGCCAGGTGGCTGTAGACGGCGGCGACGGCCGGGGTGCGGCTCTGCCCGGCATGGCAGTGGAGCAGGACCCGCTTGCCCTCCTGGCGCAGCCGCAGCACCTGGCGGGCGGCCTGGTCCACGACATGGTGGAGGTTGGCGTTCGCTCCGTCGCTGTCCACCAGCCAGACCCGGACCTGCTCGACGCCGGTGCCGGGCAGGAGCGGGTCGGAACCGACACGGCAGAGCGAGACCACGGCGTCGACGTCGACCGGCTCGGTGCCCTGGGCCAGGGCCAGGTTGCCCAGGATCACCCCGTCATCGTGCGGGTGGGGGATGGCGAAGCCGGGGTGACCGCCGGCCGGAAGACGCGGGGCCGAGGGCCAGCCGGCGTCGTCGTCGTTCCCGCCCCGGGCGGTGAGCACCGCCAGCCGGACCAGGTCGGCACCTGTGAGGCCCGGCCAGCCGTTGACGGCCCGCTGCCACTCCAGAGGGATGCCGGAGCAGCCCCATCGCGCGCCGAGCAGGGCACCCGCGATCGCCGCGACGGTGTCGGTGTCGGTACCGGCCCGCACCGCCGCCTCCAGGGCGAGGCGCAGGTGCCGGGCCGGGAAGCCGCCTTCGGCGGGGTTCAGTTCGGGAACGGCGGTGCGGGTGATGGCCGACCATGCGGCCTGGAGCGCGTGGACGACCCAGCCGTTGTTGACGAAGTGGTGCGGCGGGTGGGCCTCCGCCTCGTCCAGCCGCTTCGCCCACGTCTCCCGGCGCTCGGGCGGGAGCAGGGCCAGGCCGTCGCGCACGCCGTCGAAGGTGCCGTGCAGCACCGCGGTGCGGATGCCGGAGCACCACAGCACGCAGGCGTCGGCACAGTCGGGGTCGGGGTGGGTGAGCGCGCCGACGGCGATGGCGGCCTCGGCCATCGCGGCGGGGTCACCGAGGTGCGCGAGCGCCACGATCCCGGTCCGCATCAACGAGCCGTTCCCCGCGCTGCGCGCGTTGCCGGCGGTGTACTCGCGGGCGGCCTCCCGCAGCGCCGCGCCCGCCGACCCGGGTGCGCGGGCGGCGATGCTCAGGACCAGACTGGTCTGGTTGCCGACGTCGCTGGCGCCATCGCTCAGCCAGCGCTGGAAGTTGGCGGCGATCGCGTCCAGGGCCTCCGGGTCGCGCAGATCCGCTCCGGCCGCCGCCACCTGGGCGATGCAGACCTGCATCTGGGTGTCGTCGGAGTACTCGCCCGGCTGGTACGGCCCCAGGCCGCCGCCGATCATCCGCGGCTGCTCATCCTCACTCAGCGTCGCCTTGAACTCGTACGGCACGCCCAGCGCGTCGCCCACGGCCGCGCCGAGCAACACCCCGGCGGCCCGGTCGGCGGCCCGTGCGTCCAGGTGGGGATGGGGTACGGGGGCGTGGGCCACGGGTGTCCTCCAGGAGATCCGGCGGCACGTGCGGGACGGGCCGAACGGCGGGTGCCGGGGCGAGCGCCGTCCTGGTTCGAATGCGGCGGTTCCGGGGCATCCCCGGACTGCCGGTTCAGGAGGGATCTCCGGCGTGATGCGGCGTCAGCCTCGCATGAGGACCCCCTTATCGTCAATGGGACACTATGGATGCCGGGGGTGGCCGGCATGGTCCTGCGAGCCTGGCGGTGGCGGGGTGGACGTCTTGTCTGACGACCCATCGGATCGCTCGGTCGAGCCGGACGAGAGGGGTGACCGCGGACGTTCGCTGGTCGGCGGCGTGTCCCGGGCCCGAGGCGCGGTCCGCGTCGGGGAGGGTCAGGGAAGAGCGGTCCGGGCCGAGTTGGGGGCGGCGGCGGATCTTCCATAGGATCCGCCAATGATCATAAGCAAACGGCTGGCGGTGGGGCTCTGCGGCCTCGCGGCCACCCTCGCCACCGCGCTCTTCCCGGCCGCGGCGCCGGCCGCCGCGGACGACGGGCCGGAGACCGCTCCCGAGCCCCCGAAGGTCGAGCTCGTGCTCGACGTCAGCGGCTCGATGCGGGCCAACGACATCGACGGCAGGTCCCGCATGTCGGCTGCCAAGCAGGCGTTCAACGAGGTCATCGACGCGGTACCGGACGAGGTGCAGCTCGGCATACGCACCCTCGGCGCCAACTACCCCGGCAAGGACAAGAAGGTCGGCTGCACGGACACCGAGGCCCTCTACCCGGTCGGCAGCGTCGACCGCACCGAGGCCAAGACCGCGGTCGCCACCCTCGCCCCCACCGGATGGACGCCGATCGGCCCCGCCCTGCAGGCCGCGGGCAAGGACCTCGCGGGCGGTGACGGCACCCGCCGCATCGTGCTCATCACCGACGGCGAGGACACCTGCCAGCCGCTCGACCCCTGCGAGGTCGCGCGCGAACTCGCCGCCGAGGGCACCCACCTGGTCGTCGACACCCTCGGCCTGGTGCCCAACACCAAGATCCGCGAGCAGCTCAGCTGCATCGCCGAGGCCACCGGCGGCACCTACACCGCCGTCGACCACGCCGACCAGCTGTCCGACCGCATCAAGCAACTCGTCGACCGCTCGGCCGACAACGTGGTCGTCACCCCCACCGTCACCCAGGGTGCCGACCGCTGCGTCGACGCCCCGCTGCTCGGGGCCGGCGTCTACAGCGACCGCGAGGCGTTCACCGAGCACCGCTGGTACCGGGTGAGCGTCACCGACGGCCAGGAACTGCGGGCCTCCGTCAGCGTCGGCGCCGACCGCGCCGTCAACCGCGACTACGGCGTCCTCGTACGGGCCGTCACCAGCGGCGGCCGGGAACTCGTACGGGGCTCCGAGGCGAGCAGCGGACGCACCGACGTCATCTCGTCCGGCCTGCGCTACGCCTGGCCCGAACGCGACGACTCCGACGCCGCGACCGCCCGCACCGTGTGCATCGAGGTCAGCAACTCCTTCTCCGCCCCGGACGCCGTCAAGCGCACCCCGGGCCTGCCGCTCGAACTCAGCGTCGACCTGGTCTCCTCGCCCGACGAGCCCTCCGACGTCGCCTCCTTCGGCCTGGGCCGCGGCTGGTGGCTGCTGGCGCTGATGGTCGTGACCGGCCTGGTCGCCGGTGTGCTGTGGGGCTGGATCTCGCGCTGGCGCGTCGCCGTCTGGAGGACCAACTGATGCGTACCATCCGAACGGCGCGCCGGGCGGCCGCCGTCCTGCTCGCGGGTGCGGCCCTGTTCGCCGCCGGAGCGGGCACCGCCGCCGCCGACGACGCCACGCCCAGCCCGGGCGCGAGCGGCACGGGGGCCACCGAGGAGACCGTCCAGCCCGGCACCGGGTTCCGCACCGCGGGGAACCTCCGGCCGGGGGTGCGGACCACCCCGGCCAGCGCCTCCACCGGTGACTACCTGTACTGGGTGTTCCCCGCCGCCGCGGGCGAGGTGCCCACGGTCTCCGCGACCGTCACACTGCCGGAGGCCGCGAGCCGGCACGGCAACCAGACCTGGCAGCTCGACGTCTACGACGGCCTGCGCCGCCGTCAGGCGTGCGCCTCGGGCAAGCCGACCAGGACGGCGTCCGCGCAGGACACCCAGCTGGAGCTGAGCTGCCGGCTGCGCACCGTCCGCGCGTGGTCCGAGGCCTGGGCCGACGACCCGCTGCCGGGCGCGTACTACATCCGCCTGACCGTGCTGCGGCTCCCGGACCAGGACCTCGGTCTGCCGGTCCAGGCGCAGATCGGCACCACCTCGACGGACGCGGGCGGCTCCAAGGCCGTCGACGGTGAACTCGCCGCCCCGCTCACCCCCGTCGCCAAGGCCGGGGCCACCCTCGACCCCAATGCCGTGCCCTCCGCCTCCGCCACGGAGGAGTCCGACGAGGCGGCGGACGACGAGGCCGACCCCAGCGCCTCCCCGGTGCCGGCCGGTCTGGCCCAGCCCGAGGACGGCTGGGGCGGCGGCTGGTGGTCCGACCGCTGGATCTGGACCGCGGCCGGAGGCGTGCTCGCCGCGCTCGCGGGCGTCGCCGGCTACAGCCTCACCCGTGGACGGGGACGCGTCCGCCCGGTCGCCTGACCCGCGGGACCTTTCACGCGCCGGTACGGAGCCCCGGCGGCTCCGTACCGGCGCGTCCGCGTTCACCCCTGCCCGGCGGCCGCCCTCCGCGCCGCCGCGCGCAGCGGCTCCGCCGTCCCCGGGTGCGGGCCGCGTTCCGCCCACTCCAGCGGGGTGAGCCCCGTGCCGTGGTCCTCATGCAGCCCGGGGTCGGCGCCGCGGGCCGGCAGCCGGCGCACCGTCTCCTCGTCGCCGTGGTCGCGTAGAGCGGGGTCGTGCCGTCCGGGTCGGCGTGTTCGGGGGACGCCCCCGGCGCAGCAGCTCCCCGGCGGTACGCAGGGCGCCGCTTCCCGCCGCGTTGACCAAGGCCCGGCTCGGCTTCTCGCGGCGTCTGCGGTTCGCCGGGACAGGTTACGGGGCGCCCGCCCCGCCCCGGCCGATCCCCAGGCGGGCGACGCGGCCCTGCTCGCCGGCGGCCCAGCAGCCCAGGTCCGGGGCGCAGTCGACGGTGTCGTAGGACCCGGTGTCGAACTGCCGCCAGGTCCGGCCGCCGTCCAGGCTCAGGTCGCTGCCGGACGGGCCCACCGCGATCGCCGCGCGCGAGGAGTACGGCAGCCAGGCCACGCCCGAACGGTAGGCGGCCGGGGGACGTCCGGAGCCGGACCAGGTCGTGCCGCCGTCGCGGGACACCGCGGCGGCCTCGGGGGAGGCCTGGTCGGGGCGGTAGTCCCCGCCCACGGCGATCCCGTGCCGCGTGTCGCGGAAGGCCAGCGCGAACACACCCTTCGCCGGGTCGCCGGCGGGCAGCGTGGACGCCGCCACGGTCCAGGTCAGCCCCCGGTCACGGGAGTGCAGGACACGGGCCTGCGACGCCCCGCCGGTCGCCAGCCACACGTCGCGCGGGCCACGGCTCACCAGGCACTGACCGCTCGCCGCGAAGGAGGCCTCGCCGGCGAGCGCGGGCGGCATGCCGGCGGAGGGCAGCACCCGCCAACTGCGGCCGCCGTCACCGGTGGACAGCATCCGGTACCTGCCGTCGACCGGGTCGCTGACGGCGAGGCCGTGCCGGTCGTCGAAGAAGGTGACGCAGTCGTAGAAGGCCCGGGGGTCGGAGTTGCGGAAGGTCTCCGTCCAGGTCGCGCCGCCGTCCTGGGTGCGGAACACGCGGGACGCCTCGCCCTCCCCGATCGCCAGCACCACCGCGCGCCGCGCGTCGAACGCCTCGATGTCACGGAACTGCAGCTCGGCGGCACCGGGCGGCGACACGTCCGCCCAGTGGCGTCCGCCGTCCGCCGTGCGCAGCACCTTGCCCTCGGAACCGGCCACCCAGGCGGTGTCCCTGCCGACCGCCGACAGCCCGCGGAACCGGGCCGTGCTGCCGGTCTCCTTCAGCTCCCAGCGCGGACCGGGCCGTTCACCCGTCGCGCGGGCCGGGACCGCCGTCAGCGCGGCGAGCGCCGCCCCGCACAGCACGGCCGTCCACACCCGTCTCATCGTCCCCATCGGCGTCATGGCGCGGCAACCTAGCCCACCGCGGGGCACCGCACCAGACCGCCTCCGGCGCACCGCGTCGTTCCCGGTCCGCGGTCGACGCGCTTGTGCCGCGACGGCTGAGCCGCGCGGGCGCCCCGAGCGGGCGGGAGGCCCGCGGACCTGCGGCCGCGACGCCAACCGCGGTCGTCGGGCCGCGGGTCCGCGTGGGCGCCGGGTTGTCCCCGCCGCCGGGCGGTCCGGTCACCGGCGGCGGGAACGGGTGGTGTCCCGGCGAGGTCGGTCCGGTGCGGTCGGCCCGGTGTCCGCACTCCCTCGTGGGCGGGTCTTCCGGGAGTCTGCGGACCGCTGCCGTTTCAGGGCGCCCGGGGTTTGCGGACCGGCGGCGCGATGTGCCGTGCGGACCCGAGGCCTGCGGTCGCGCCGCCGACAGCGGCCGCGCCGGGTCGTCCGGCGCGGTCCGCCCGTGTGTCCGAACTCCCCTCGTCGGGCGGGTCTTCCGGGAGTCCGTGGACGGCCTGCCGCCCACGGCACCGCACTGCGGGGCGCGCGGCTGCTGAGACCCTGGTTCGGCGGGCCGCAGGGCCGCCGTGCCGGTCCGGCAGGGCCGGATCGTCAACGGGCCGGCGTCAGCGCCGTCCTGGCCTGCTCGACGGCGATGGCCACCCGGGGGGACCCGCAGTCCCGGGCGAGTTCCACGGCGTCCCCGGTCAGGGTGCGGGCGGTGTCGAGGTCGCCGGTCAGGGCGCGGGCGAGCGCGGCACGCGCGGTGTAGAGAGTGCGGTCGCGCCGGTAGAGGGGGTCCTGGATCGCCAGAGCCTTCTCCAGCAACGGGGCGGCCTCCTCCGCACGGCCGAGGTCCAGCAGCGCGATCCCGCTCTGCGCGCACAGCTCCGCCTCGTCGAACCAGTAGATCCAGGACGGGTCGTCGTCGCCCGGCGCGGTGTCCAGCAGCCGCCCCGCCTCCTCCAGCGACCGGCGGCACGCCGAGTCCTCGCCGAGCCCCGCGTGCGCCCGGGCCCGGCGGGTGGCGAGCATCGCCCGGGTGCGCGAGGTCGCCCCCGCCGCGGCGGACTCCGCGGCCCGGGCCGCGGTGAGGGCGTCGTCGTGGCGGCCCGCGAACACGGCCTGGAGGCTCAGTCCCGCCCACAGGTTGGCGGCCTGCGGGCGGTCCTGCGCGCCGTGCGCGAGGCGCAGTCCGGTGAGGAAGTGCCGCTGGGCCGCCCCGTGCCGTCCGCAGTCCGTGGCGGACCAGCCGCCCAGCTGGGCCAGCCCTGCGGCGGCGCGCAGCAGGCGGGCGTCGAGTCCGCCCCGGGACGGCCCCCGGCGCAGCAGGTCCAGGGCGATCCGCAGATCGGCCTCGACCCGGTGCCGCACGGCCGCGCCGCCGAGCCGGTCGTCCAGCCGGCGCAGGCCGAGCACACCGCGCTCCAGCCAGGCCACGGTCTCCTCGTCGGCCGCCTGCCCCTCCCGGCCGGCGACCGCGCCGCCCGGCGACGGCCCGCCGCCCCGCGCGCCGTCCGTCGCGGCCGTCCAGTCGGTGACGGCGTCGCGGAACTCCGGTCCCTCCAGCACGGGGTGGCCGCGCGGGTCGCGTCCCCCGCCGTCCAGGAGGGCGTCCAACGCGTCGAGACCGCCCGCCCGGGTCCACGGCAGCCCGTCGGGGATGCCGGCGAACGTCGGTAACCAGCCGGGCCACGGACGGGCGTCGACCTCCCGCAGCCGTACGCCCAGCGCCCGGGCGAGGGCGCGCTGGCTGTCCCTCTCCGGCACCACGCCCCAGTGTTCCCAGCGCCACACCTTCTCCCGCCGGGCCGCCATGGGTACGCCGAGGGCACGGGCGTTGTCGGCGACGACCCGGGCGAGGTCCTGGTAGCTCCAGCCGTGGCTGCGCCGTACGGACGCCAGGGGATGGGGAGGTGCCGGCGCGGTGTCGTCCGCCACGGCGATGCTCCTTCGTCTCATATTCGTACGTTCGAATATCAGGCGCGGCGCATGCCGCGCAGGCGATCGCCGCGATCCGTCCCGATCCGTGTCCCGCGGCGCCCGCCCGTGCCCGTACACACGTGCGGGACTACATCGAGACAACAGAACCGGACTTGAAGTGGACCTGCTCATACCGGTTGGCTTTGTGTGATCAAGCGATCACCGGACGCCGAACGGGAAGCCCCGCCCCGGGCCGGACCTCACGTGCGCGCCGTGGAGGCACCCCGAGGATGACTCCTCCTCCACCGTTCGGTTTCTCCCGCTCCCGGGACGACCTGCGATTCGATCCTGCCCTGGACGACGAGGCACTGGCCGACGCCCGCGCCGCGCTTGCCCAGGGACGCTGGACGGCCGCCCGCAGCCTGCTCGCCGAGACCGGCGACGACTGGGACCGTCGCGGGCACCGCCTGGTCGTCCTCGGCGAGGGCGGCGCCAGCGCCACCTGGGCCCGCGAGTGGCAGCTCGCCGAACCCGGCAGTTCCGACGCGGCCGCGCTGCTGGCCGCCGCCACGGTGTTCCGCGCCGTCGCGGGCAAGGAGAAACCCGAACGGGCCCGTGAGGCCTGCCTCGCCGCCGCCGCGCTCACCCCGGCCGACCCCACACCGTGGCTCTGCCTGCTGATCCTGGCCCGCCACACCGGCAGCGACGACGAGCAGATACGCGCCTTCGACCAGGTCCGCGGCCGCCACCGCAGCCACCACCACGGGCACCACCTGATGACCGCCTGCCTCGCCGAACGCCCCCAGGCCGCCGCGGACGGCGGGGCCTTCCACGAGGTGTACGAGTTCGTCGACTGGGCCGCCAGCGAGGCGCCCGCGGGCTCACCGCTGGCCGTCCTCCCGGTCGTCGCCCACGCCGAGCTGTACCGCGTCCAGGCCGCCGCCGGCACCCTGCCCGCCGACCCCGCGGCCTCCGGGCACTGGGACGGATGGCGGGCCCGGCAGGCACTCAAGCGGGGCTTCGACTGGTGGCTGGAGTTCGACGGCGACGGGCACGACCACCCGCGCCTCCACCTCGACCTCAACTTCCTCGTCCACGCGCAGTTCCTGCACGGCCGCACCGCCGAGGCCGCGGCCCTGTTCAACCGGATCGGCGGTCACGCCACCCGCATCCCGTGGGCCTATCCGGACCGCGACCCCAAGAAGGCCTTCCGCGCCGCGCGAGAGGCCGTCCTCGGTCCCGGCTCCCCGTAGGGCCCGCCCCACATGACGCACCAGCACCACCCCCACCCCTCCCAGGAAGGAACCGCCATGCTGACGGGCAACAGCGGGATCAGCACGTTCAAAGGCGAGGAGAGAGCCCTGAGGGCCGACCGCCTCGGCATGTCAGGCCTGCTCCTGTCCGTGGTCGCCGCCAGCGCGCCGCTGATGGTGGTCGCGGGCGTCATGCCCACCACGTACGGCGTGATGGGCATCGTCGGGCAGCCGCTGCTGTTCGTCATCCTCGGCGTGGTCCTGCTCCTCTTCAGCGTCGGCTACGCCGAGATGAGCCGCCACGTCCACAACGCGGGCGCCTTCTACGCCTACATCGCCCGCGGGCTCGGCGGCACCGCGGGCGCCGCCGCCTCGCTCGTCGCCCTGGTGTCGTACAGCGCCATGCAGTTCGCGGTCTTCGGCCTGTTCGGCTTCGAGATCTCCGGGCTCTTCCAGACGTACCTCGACATCACCGTCGCCTGGTGGATCCCGGCCGTGCTCGGCGTCCTCGCGGTCGGCGCGCTCGGCTGGCTCAAGATCGACGTCAACGCCAAGGTCCTCGGCGTCCTGCTGGTGATCGAGATCGCGCTCGTCGTCGTCTTCGACGTCGCCGCCATCGGCAGCCCCGCCAAGGAGGGCCTGTCGCTGCACGCCTTCGACCCGAGCACGCTCAGCGGCGCGGGCCTGGGCACCGCCCTGTGCTTCTGCATCGCCAGCTTCGTCGGCTTCGAGCAGTCGCCGGTCTACGCCGAGGAGACCAGCCGTCCGCAGGTCGTGGTCGCCCGGGTGACCTTCCTCGCCGTCACCTTCGTCGCGGTCTTCTTCGCCATCAGCTCCTGGGCGCTGAGCATCGCGGCCGGCCCGTCCCAGATCGTCGAGGAGTCGCAGAAGCAGGGACCCGGGCTGCTCTTCGGCCTCAGCGAGTCCATCATCGGGGCCACCTTCACCGACGTCCTGCACGTCCTCTACGTGACCGGCATGTTCGCCTGCCTGCTCAGCTTCCACAACGTCGTCGCCCGCTACGCCTTCGCCATGGGCCGCGAGGGCCTGCTGCCCTCCGCCTTCGGCCGCACCAACCCCAACAGCGGCGCCCCCGCCTTCGGCTCGCTGCTGCAGACGCTGGTGTCCCTCGGCTTCGTGGTCGCCTTCGCCGTCACCGACAGCAGCGCCGCGGCCGACCACGACCCGACCGCGCCCGTGCTGAAGCTGTTCACCTGGTTCGGCAACGTCGGCGCCCTGGGCGTCATCGTGCTGCTGGCGACCGCGTCCTTCGCCGTCATCGGCTACTTCGTCCGCCGCGGCGCGCTGCGCACCCAGGCGCCGCGGATCGCCGCCTCCGCGCTCGCGGGCATCGCGCTGATCGTCATCGCCGTCTACGCCGTCAAGGACTTCGACGTCCTGGTCGCCGGCGACGGGTCCGCCGTCTCCTGGGTGCTGCCCGGCATCATCGGCGCCGCCGTCGTCGGCGGCCTGGTGTACGGGGCGGTGCTGCGCGCCACGCGTCCCGAGGTGCACGCCCGCATCGGCCTCGGCAACGAGGCGTTCCGGATCGAGCAGGCCCGCGAGACCGCCGACACCGACGCGGAGACCGCCGCCTCCTGACCCCGTCCGGCCCGTCGCCCCTCTGGCCCGGGGGGCGGCGGGCCGGTTCCATGTCCGTAGCACCCGTCCGCGCAACGACCAACGTCCACAAGAGGGTTGTCCCGATGTCCTCCTGCTGCCACACCGACGCAGACGCCGCGCCCGCCGCACCCCACCCCCTCGACCCGCTGACCGCCGACGAGATCTCCGCCGCCCGCCGCATCCTGACCGAGGAGGGCAGGGTCACCGACGCGACCCGCTTCCCCCTCGTCCTCCTCGACGAGCCCGACCGGCACACCGCCGACGCCCACCGCGACGGGGACCCCGTGGTGCGCCGGCTGCGCGTCACCCTCCTCGACTCGGTCACCGGCGCCGCCGCCGAGGCCCTGGTCGACGTCACCGCGGGCGCCGTCGTCGCCCACCGCGCACTCGACACCGAGCAGGAGGGCCAGCCACCGGTCACCTTCGAGGAGTACGAGATCGTCGAGCAGGTCGTGAAGGCCGACCCCGGCTGGCGCAAGGCCATGGCCGAACGCGGCGTCACCGACCTCGACCTCGCCGTCGCCGCCCCCCTCGGCGCCGGCCCGCTGCGTTTCGAGGACCGGCCCGGCGCCCGCCTGATGCGCTCCCTAACCTGGCTGCGCTGCGACGCCTCCGACAGCCCCTGGGCGCACCCGGTGGCCGGGCTCGTCGCCGACGTGGACGTCATCGAGCGCAAGGTCGTGCGCCTCATCGACACCGGCGCCGTGCCCATCCCCACCGAATGCGGCCGCTACGAGGCCGAGTTCAACGGCCCGGCCCGCACCGACCTGCGCCCGCTGGAGATCACCCAGCCCGAGGGGCCGTCCTTCGCCCTGAGCGGCCGGCTGCTGACCTGGCAGAAGTGGCGCTTCCGCATCGACTTCAACGGCCGCGAGGGCCTGGTCCTGCACCAGATCGGCCACGAGGACGGCGACCGCGTCCGTCCCGTGCTGCACCGCGCCTCCCTGGCCGAGATGGCGGTCGCCTACGCCGAGCCCGGCGACGACCGCAACTGGGTCGCCTTCCTCGACGCGGGCGAGTACTCGCTCGGCCGCAACGCCAACGCTTTGAAGCTGGGCTGCGACTGCCTCGGCGAGATCACCTACCTCGACGCCGTCCTCTCCGACGACCTCGGCAACCCCGAGACGCTGCCCAACGCCATCTGCATCCACGAGGAGGACTACGGCCTCCTGTGGAAGCACACCGACATCTTCAACGACATGGCCGCCGAGAGCCGCCGCGCGCGCCGCCTGGTCGTCTCCTACATCGCCACCGTGGGCAACTACGACTACGGCTTCTACTGGTACTTCCACCAGGACGGCACGATCGGCTTCGAGGCCAAGTCCACCGGCATCGTGCAGACCTCCGCCGTCGAGCCCGGCACCGCCGACGCGGTCGGCACGGAGGTCGCGCCCGGCCTGCTCGCCCCGTTCCACCAGCACCTGTTCTGCGTACGGCTGGACGCGGCGGTCGACGGCCACGCCAACACGGTGGAGGAGGTGGACGTCGTCCCCGTCCCGAGCGGACCGGACAACCCCAACGGCAACGTCTTCACCACCCGCGTGACCCCCGTCGCCGACAGCGCCGAGGGCGGCCGCCTCGCCGACCCGCTGGCCGGCCGCCGCTGGCGGATCACCAACCCCGGTTCCCTCAACCGCATGGGCAAGCCCGTGGCGTACACCCTCGTGCCGCAGCCCGGCCCGGTCGTCCTCGCCCAGCCCGACTCGGCGGTCGCCCGGCGCATGGCCTACGGCACCAAGCACGTGTGGGTCACCCGCCACCGCCCCGAGCGGCGCTTCCCCGCGGGCGACTACCCGAACCAGAACGCGGGCGGCGCCGGACTGCCCCTGTGGACCGCGGCGGGCGAGTCGCTGGAGGACACCGAGCTGACCGTCTGGCACACCTTCGGCCCCACCCACCTGCCGCGGCTGGAGGAGTGGCCGGTCATGCCCGTCGACCACAGCGGGTTCACCCTCAAGCCGACCGGCTTCTTCGACCGCAACCCCTCGCTGGACCTCCCCAAGGAGACCCCGCGGGGCGAGGGCCACTGCCACACCGCCTGACGTGAACCCGTGCCCCGGCTCCGCGGTCCGCACGGACCGCGGAGCCGGGGCGCACCGCTCAGGAGCGGTGCGGAGGGACGTTCTCGTGGACCCGCTTGGGGTCGGTCTCGGCGACCGGCTCCAGGATCTCCTCGATGCGCGCCATCAGCTCCTTCTCCAGGACGACGCCCGCCGCCTTGGCGTTCTCCGCGACCTGCTCGGGGCGGGAGGCGCCGACGATGGCCGCCGAGACGTTGGAGTTCTGCAGCACCCACGCCACCGCCAGCTGGGCCAGGGACAGCCCGGCCTCCGCGGCGAGCGGCTGGAGCTGCTGGACGGCGTCGAGCACGTCGTCGCGCATCCACCGCGAGATCATGCCCGCGCCACCCTTGTCGTCGGTGGCACGCGAGCCCGCCGGGGGCTCCTGCCCCCGACGGTACTTGCCGGTCAGCACACCCTGCGCGATCGGCGAGAAGACGACCTGGCCCATGCCCAGTTCCTCGCAGGCCGGGACGACCTCGCCCTCGATGGTCCGCCACAGGGCGTTGTACTGCGGCTGGTTCGACACCAGCGGGATGCGCAGCTCCCGCGCCATGGCGTGGGCGCGCCGGATCTGCTCCGCGGGCCACTCCGAGACGCCGATGTAGAGGGCCTTGCCCGAGTGGACGACGTCGGCGAACGCCTCCATCGTCTCCTCGAGCGGGGTGTCCACGTCGTACCGGTGCGCCTGGTAGAGGTCGACGTAGTCGGTCTGCAGGCGGCGCAGCGAGCCGGCGATCGACTCCATGATGTGCTTGCGCGACAGCCCGCGGTCGTTGCGGCCCGGGCCGGTCGGCCAGAAGACCTTGGTGAAGATCTCGATGCCCTCGCGGCGCTCGCCCTTCAGCGCCTCACCGAGGACGGACTCGGCACGCGTGCCCGCGTAGACGTCGGCGGTGTCGAAGCTGGTGATGCCGACGTCCAGTGCCGCGCGCACGCACGCCGTGGCGGCGTCCGCCTCCACCTGCGAGCCGTGGGTGAGCCAGTTGCCGTACGCGATCTCGCTGATGACCAGGCCGCTACGGCCGAGATGGCGGTATTCCATGGGAGCGAAGCCTCCGGTGGCGTGTCCGTGGGTGCCGGCCGGCCGGGTGCTGGCGCACCGGGGCCCGCCGGGGGCGCGGCGCCCGGTCGGGCGTCGGCCGCAGAAAAGGTGGCAGGGGCAAATACACCTGATCATTACATGCCCCGGTTACGGCGCGGGGGCGGGTCCCCCCGTCCCCGGCGGCCCCCGCCGCGTCCGGCCTCAGCGGAAGTCCGGGGTCCACAGGCGCACCGTGGCGAACTCCGCACCGGGGCGGGTACGCGCGTACGCCGGCGTTCCGTCGGCGTCGAGGAACTCGACCGTCGGCCCGCCCCAGCCACGGGGCCCCGCCGCCTGCGACCGGGCCCGGATGCGCGTCCCGGTCGGCTGGTTGGTGTACGCGCTCACCCCGCTCGCCCCGTCCACCTGCCGGTACCTGCTGGTCGCGACGTCCAGCCGGTACACCCCGTACGTGTCGGTGAACCACAGCGACCCCGGGTCGCCGTACACCGGCTGCAGATCACGGCCCTCGCCCTCGAAGCGGACGGCGCTGTGCTCCGTCAGCGTCGTCGCCGTGCCCCGGCCCGACACCGCGTAGCGCACCAGCCGCTCGGCGCCGATCGCCCACAGCGCCCCGTGCTCCGGGTCGTACAGCACACCGCGCGCCCTCGGCAGCGGCACCGTGCGGAACGGCGCGCTCTGCTCGGTGTCCGCGTACAGCCGCAGGCGCCCGGGCGCGCCGGAGGCCACCACGATCACCCCGCCCGGGATGCGCTCGATCGCGTGCGGGCTGTCGGCCGGGGTCACCGTCTGCCACACGATCGCCCCGGTGTCCTCGCGCACCATCGCCGCCCGGCCGCCGGACGCGGCCACGAGCACGACCCGCCCGTACGCCTGCGTCCTGCGCAGCCGCACGTCCGACAGGTGCTGCCAGCTCGTGCCGGCCCCGCCCGGCGCACTCCAGCGCCAGGTCACGGCGGCGGGCCCCGACCAGTCCGCGGCCTCGGGGTCGAAGACCAGGACGGCGTTGCAGGACTGGTCCGCCGTGGCGATGGGATGGCTCTTCCGCGCGGCGTGCCGCGTCATGTCGTGCCCCCGTACGTCGTTGACGTGCCAACGAATATTCGGAGGATAGCGACGGCAGGTGCTGCCACGATGGGCCGCGTGACCGTACCGCGACCGAACGTCCACGCTTCGCCCGTATGGGAGATCGCCCCTCTCGCCGTTGACGACGCCGTCTCGAAGGACCTGCTGTGGAGGTACTACGACGACATCGTCAGCCGCTACTACGGCAGGCCGATGACCCGGGGGGAGATCGACGACCTGCTCACCGAGGACACCAGTGACGACCTCTCCGGCGAATGCGGGCGCTTCCTCGTCGGCCGCCACGGGGGCCGCCCGGCCGGGTGCGCGGGCGTCCGTGTCCTCGCCCCCGGCGTCGCCGAACTCCGCCGCGTCTGGGTCGCCCCGGCGGCCCGCCGCACCGGCGGGGCCGCGCTGCTGGTGGGGGCCGCGGAGCGTGCGGCGCGCGATCACCTGGGCGCGGACGTGATCCGCCTCGACACGCGGGCCGACCTGGTCGAGGCACGGACCCTGTACGCGAAGCTGGGCTACCGCGAGATCGCCGACTACAACGGCGAACGTTACGCCGACCACTGGTTCGAGAAGCGTCTCGGCCCGGACTCCGGCGCGGACTCCGGCGCGGCATAGGCCCAGGCTCGCGGCCGGGCGGCCGGGCTCCGCAATAATGCAGCGGTAGTCCAGCCAGAAAGCAGGTCGCACATCGTGACGACAACGGTCTCGGTCGAGCGCAGGATCGCCGAGGAACTCGGCGTACGGGAAGGTCAGGTCACATCGGCGGTCGAGCTGCTCGACGGCGGCGCGACCGTGCCGTTCGTGGCCCGGTACCGCAAGGAGGCGACGGACGGTCTCGACGACGCCCAGCTGCGGACGCTGGAGGAGCGCCTGCGCTACCTGCGCGAACTGGACGAGCGGCGGGCCGCGATCCTGGAGTCCATCGAGTCCCAGGGCAAGCTCGACGACGCACTGAAGGCGCAGATCCTCGCCGCGGACTCCAAGGCCCGCCTCGAGGACATCTACCTGCCCTTCAAGCCCAAGCGGCGCACCAAGGCGCAGATCGCCCGCGAGGCTGGCCTGGAGCCGCTCGCCGACCGCCTCGTCGGTGATCCGTCCCTGGACCCGCAGGCCGAGGCCGCCGGCTTTGTCGACGCCGACAAGGGCGTCGCCGACGCCGCGGCGGCGCTGGAGGGCGCCCGGTCGATCCTCACCGAGCGGTGGTCCGAGGACGCCGACCTCGTCGGTGAACTCCGCACCCGGATGTGGGAGCGGGGCCGGCTCGTCGCCAAGGTGCGCGCGGGCAAGGAGGAGGAGGGCGCGAAGTTCGCGGACTACTTCGACTTCGCCGAGCCGTTCACCAAGCTCCCCTCGCACCGTGTGCTCGCCATGCTGCGCGGCGAGAAGGAGGAGGTCCTCGACCTCACCATGGAGCCCGAGGAGCCCGTCGAGGAGGGCCCCTCCACCTTCGAGCGCAAGATCGCCCACCACTTCGGCATCACCGACCGCGGCCGCCCCGCCGACAAGTGGCTCGGCGACAGCGTGCGCTGGGCCTGGCGCACCCGCTTCCTCGTGCGGCTCGGGCTCGACCTGCGCGTCCAGCTGCGCCAGGACGCGGAGGAAGAGGCGGTCCGGGTCTTCGCCGCGAACCTGCGCGACCTGCTGCTGGCCGCCCCCGCCGGCACGCGCGCCACCATGGGCCTGGACCCGGGCTTCCGCACCGGCGTCAAGGTGGCCGTGGTCGACGCGACGGGCAAGGTCGTCGCCACCGACACCATCTACCCGCACGTGCCGCGCAACCAGTGGGACGCCTCCATCGCGACCCTCGCCCGGCTCGCCGCCGCCCACAAGGTCGACCTCGTCGCCATCGGCAACGGCACCGCATCCCGCGAGACCGACAAGCTCGCCGCGGACCTCGTCAAGCGCCACCCGGAGCTGAAGCTCACCAAGGCCGTCGTCTCCGAGGCCGGCGCCTCGGTGTACTCAGCCTCCGCCTACGCCTCGGCCGAGCTGCCCGAACTCGACGTGTCGCTGCGCGGCGCGGTCTCCATCGCCCGCCGCCTCCAGGACCCGCTCGCCGAACTCGTCAAGATCGACCCCAAGTCGATCGGCGTCGGCCAGTACCAGCACGACCTGTCCGAGGTGAAGCTCTCGCGTTCCCTCGACGCGGTCGTCGAGGACTGCGTGAACGGTGTCGGCGTCGACGTCAACACCGCCTCCGTGCCGCTGCTGCGCCGCGTCTCCGGCATCACCGAGGGCCTGGCCGCCAACATCGTCGCCCACCGCGACACCAACGGCCCGTTCCGCCGGCGCACCGCCCTGAAGGACGTGGCCCGGCTCGGCCCGAAGGCGTACGAGCAGTGCGCCGGCTTCCTGCGCATCCCCGACGGCGACGACCCGCTGGACGCCTCCAGCGTGCACCCCGAGTCCTACCCCGTCGTACGGCGCATGAGCACCGCGGCGGGCACCGACATCAAGGCGCTCATCGGCAACGCCACGGTGCTGCGCGGGCTGAGGCCGCAGGAGTTCGTCGACGACACCTTCGGTCTGCCGACGGTCAGCGACATCCTCTCCGAGCTGGAGAAGCCCGGACGCGACCCGCGGCCCGCCTTCAAGACCGCCGCCTTCAAGGAGGGCGTGGAGGAGCTCAAGCACCTCGAGCCCGGCATGGTCCTGGAGGGCGTCGTCACCAATGTCGCGGCCTTCGGCGCCTTCGTGGACGTCGGCGTCCACCAGGACGGTCTCGTGCACGTCTCGGCGATGTCCAGGAACTTCGTGAGCGACCCGCGCGAGGTCGTCAAGCCCGGCGACATCGTCCGCGTCAAGGTGCTCGACGTCGACATCCCGCGCAAGCGCATCTCCCTCACCCTTCGCCTGGAGGACGAGGCGGGCGCGGCCAAGGGCAACGCCGGCGGCGGCCGCCAGGACCGCGGTCCCCGCCCCGAGCGCCAGGAGCGCGGTCCCCGCCCCGACCGCCGGGGCGGCAACCCGCCCCGCCAGTCCCGGGGCGACCGCGACCGTCCGGCCCCCGGCGGTGCCATGGCCGACGCCCTGCGTCGTGCCGGGCTCGACAAGGGCCTCGGCGGAGGCAACGGCCGCCGCGGCTGAGCCCGCTGCCCGAGGCGCGCTCTCCCCGGCCGTAGTACGGGGGAGCGCGCCTCGGCGTGTCCTCAGCTGCAGACCGTGCCGGCGGGCGGGAGCCGGCCGCTGAGCAGGTACCGGTCGACCGCGGCGTCGACGCACGCGCTTCCGGGCCGCAGGTAGGCGGTGTGCCCGTCGCCGTCCCAGGTGACCAGCCGGGCGGAGGGGAACACCCGGGTGAGCGCCTGCGCCCAGGCGTACGGGGTGGCCGGGTCGCGCAGGGTGCCGACGACCAGGATCGGCGGGGTGGGGGGAGCCGAGAAGGCCTGAGCCGGGCGGGCCGGGCCGACGGGCCAGTGGGCGCAGGTGGTGAGCAGCGCGGAGTAGTACGCCCCGAACTGGGGCGAGGCGCGCACGAACGCGGGGAGCAGCGCCTCCGCCTGCGCGGGGGTGAACACGGGCCCCAGTGCCGCGCTCAGACAGCTGACCGCCGTGAACCCCACATCGGCGACGGCCTCCTCCTCCGCGACCGAGAGCCTCTGGAGCGCGGCGGTGTCGCCGGCCGAGGCGACCGCCTCGCCCAGCGCCAGGCGCAGTTCGTCCCACGCCGGCCTCTTCAGCGCCGCCAGGACGATGCGGAGCAGATCGTCCCCTGTGACGGCGACGTCCTTGCCCTCCCGCCGCGGGCTCCGGTCGAGACGGGCCACCAGGGCGTCCAGGACCCGGCCCGCCTCCGCCACGGAGCGGCCGACGGGACAGCCGGGGCGGGAGGCGCAGTCGGCGGCGAAGGCCTCCCAGGCCACCTGGTAGCCGTGTGCGGGATCCAGGAAGCGGCGGTAGCCGTCGATCGTGGGGTCGACGCCGCCGTCGAGGACCATGCGGCCGACGCGGGAGGGGAAGAGCTCCGCGTAGGTGGCGCCGAGGTAGGTGCCGTAGGAGAAGCCGAGGTAGTGCAGCCGGTCGTCACCGACGAGGGCGCGCACCAGGTCGAGATCGCGGGCGGCGTCCGGGGTGCCGACGTGCGGCAGCAGCCACCCGGAGTGCCGTAGGCACGCGTCGGCGGTCTCCTCGCGCGCCTCGTCCAGGGCCTCGAAGTCCGGCTTCCCGCCGGCGAACGGACGGGAGCCGGTGACGGTCGCCGGCGCGGCGGTGCCGCAGTCCAGCGGGGTGCTGGCACCGACACCGCGCGGGTCGACGGCGACCAGGTCGTAGGCGGCGCGCATCGCGGGGGAGAAGTCCTCGGCGATCTCCCGGAGGCCGCCGATGGCTGAGTCCCCGGGACCACCGGGGTTGTACAGCAGCGAGCCGATGCGTTCGGAGGCGGTCCCCGTGGACCTCAGGCGGGTGACGGCCAGGGTGATGTCGCCCGACTCGGGGTGGGCGTAGTCCAGCGGCGCCTCGATGGCCGTGCACTGGTAGGACGGCTCGTCCTCGCACGGTTCCCACGCGGGCCGCTGCGCGTAGTGGCGGGCCGGTTCCGGCCGCCCGTCCCCGGAGCGGGCCGCACCGGCCGCTGCCGGGCGGGTCGCGGCGGGCGGCCTCCCTGCGTGCAGGGAGGCACACGCGGTCGCCAGCAGGGCGCAGGCGCCCAGTACCGCGACCGGGCGGCGTCGTCGCCTGCCGGGCCCGTGGCCGGTGTGCCGGACAGCGTCCATCGCCCTGCCTTTCCCGTGTCGTGCTGAAGTGGTGCGTGCTGAAGTGGTGCGTGGTGAGGTCCGCGACGCGGTGCCTGTCAGCGGCAGATGGTGCCGTCCGGTGGGAGCCGGCCGTGCAGGAAGTAGTCGTCGACGGCGGTGTCGACGCAGCGGCTGCCCTGCTGGTAGGCGGTGTGCCCGTCGCCGTCCCGGGTCAGGAGCCGACCCGAGGAGAGCTGGCGGGCCAGGGCCCGGGCCTGGTCGTAGGGGGTGGCGGGATCGCGGGTGGTGCCGATGACGAGGATGGGCGGGGCGCCGCGGGCGGTGATGCGGTGCGGCACCTGGGTCGGCCGGGCCGGCCAGTGGGCGCACATCGGGAGGAAACTGGTGTAGTAGGCGCCGAATTGGGGTGCCGCACGGCGGAACTCGGGCATGGCCGCGCGCGTCTGCGCGTCGGTCGACCGCGGACCCAGCGCGGAGCTCAGGCAGTTGACCGCCGCCAGGGACTGCTCACCCGGTCCTCCGACGTCGTCCGTGCCGAGGAGCAGTCGCCGGGTGGCGGCGTCGCCCGCCTGCACCTCGCGGAGCAGGGAACGCAGTCCGCCCCATGCCGGCGCCGCGAGTGCCGAGGTGACCGCGGTGAGCAGATCGTCGCCGGTGGCGGGGACGCCTCGGTCGTATCCTTCCCGGGAGGCTTCGTCGACTTCCGCGACCAGGCCGTCCAGGACGCGGCCCGCGTCCCGGAGTGAGCGGCCGACGGGGCAGCCGGGGCGGGAGACGCAGTCGGCGGCGAAGGCGTCCCAGGCCACCTGGTAGCCGCGCGCCATGCCGAGGGTGGCGCGGAAGGCGTCCATGCCGGGGTCGACGGCGCCGTCGAGGACCATGCGGCCGACGCGGGAGGGGAAGAGCTCCGCGTAGGTGGCCCCCAGGTAGCTGCCGTAGGAGAAGCCGAGGAAGCCCAGCCGGTCGTCGCCGAGCAGCGCCCGTACGACGTCCATGTCCCGGGCGGCGTCGGGGGTGCCGACGTGGGGCAGGAGCCGGCCGACGCTCCGTGCGCACGCACCGGCGATCAGCGCGAAGCCCGACTCGGGCCCCACGGCCTCCTCTTCGGTCTCGGGGGCGGGCAGCGAGGCGCCCGTCCCGCAGTCGACCGGGGCGCTGCGCCCCACGCCTCGGGGGTCGACGCCGACCAGGTCGTACGCGGCGCGCATCGCGGGGGAGAATCCGTCGGCGAAGGACAGGAGGTCGTCGACCGCCGACACGCCGGGTCCGCCGGGATTGAGCAGCAGCGAGCCGAGCCGGGCCGCGCGCGGACCGGTGGCCCGGTGGCGGACGACCGCCAGCCGGATGTCGCCCGCCTCCGGACGGGTGTAGTCCAGGGGTACCGTCACCGAGGTGCACCGGAACGACGCCGCCTCCCGGCAGGGCCGCCAGTCCAGTCGCTGCCGGTAGTAGCGGGACACGTCCGGCGCCGCTGCCGCCGACGCCGCCACGGACGCCGCCGCCGAGGCGGCGGAGCCGACCGGAGCGGTCGCGGTCGCGGACCGCTCGGCGCCCGCCGGCCGGTGCGGGCGCTGGGGTGAACAGGCGGTCAGCACCAGGCAAGCGCTCAGCAGTCCGGCCGCGATGCGCCCGTGCCTGCCGGACAGGACACCCGTGGCCCGCACGGCGGCCACCGCCCGTCAGACGCAGACCGTGCCGGAGGGGGGTAGCTGACCCTGTGTCAGGTAGTCGTCGACAGCGCTCTCGATGCAGGTACTGCCCTGGTGGTAGGCGGTGTGCCCGTCGCCGTCCCAGGTGAGGAGCCGCCCGGAGGAGAGCTGCCCGGCGAGCGCCTGCGCCCAGGGGTACGGGGTGGCCGGGTCACGCAGAGTGCCCACGACCAGGATCGGCGCCGCGCCGGCCGCGGTGATCCGGTGCGCGGACTGGTCCGGACGGACGGGCCATTGGGTGCACATCGGCAGGGTCCCGGCGTAGTACTCGCCGAACTGCGGGGCGGCGCGACGGAATTCGGGCAGCGCCGCCTGCGCCTGGGCGACGGTCGACCACGTTCCCAGCGTGGAACTCAGACACGACACGGCGTAGTACGACTGGTCGCCCGGGTCGGTCTCCTCGTCCACGCCCGCGAGCGCCTGAACCGCCGTGGTGTCACCGGCCCGCAGCTCCGCGAGCGCGGCGCGCAGCGCCTCCCAGGCCGGGGCCCGCAGCCCGAGGACGACCGCTCCGAGGACGGAGTCCCCCGTGACGGTGATGTCCTTGCCCTGCCGCAGGGGCGTGCGGTTCAGCGTCGCCACCAGGGTGTTCAGGATGCGGTCGGCCTCCTGGACCGAATGCCCGACGGGGCAGTCGGGCCGGGTGACGCAGTCGGCGGCGAAGGACTTCCAGGCGACCTCGTAGCCCCGGGCCTGTCCGATCGTGAAGGCGTAGCCGTCCAGGGCGGGGTCGACGGCGCCGTCGAGGACCATGCGGCCGACGTGGGAGGGGAACAGCTCGGCATAGGTGGCGCCGAGGTAGGTGCCGTACGAGAAACCCAGGTAGTGGAGGCGCTCGTCGCCCAGCACGGCGCGTACGACGTCCATGTCGCGGGCGGCGTCCAGGGTGCCCACGTGCGGGAGCAACCGCCCCGCGTGGCGGCGGCATTCGGCCGCGACCTCCGCGTAGCCCGCGGCCGAGGCGTCGATGTCCGCCCTGCGCGCGCCGGGGTCCGGGGCCGCCGCGGGGGTCTCGGCGGCGCAGTCCACCAGGGTGCTGGCGCCGACGCCGCGCGGGTCCACCGCGACCAGGTCGTACGCGGCGCGCACCGCGGGGGAGAAGGAGTCGGCGTTGCCGAGAAGGTAGGCGATCGCGGACGAGCCCGGGCCACCGGGGTTCATCTGCAGTGAGCCGATGCGCACGGCGCCGCTCCCGGTGGCCTTCTGGCGTATTGCGGCCAGGGTGATGTCGCCCCCCTCGGGGCGGTCGTAGTCCAGCGGCACCTCGATGGTGGCGCACTGGAACGACGGCACCTCGGCACAGGCCTTCCAGCCCGGCTTCTGCCCGTAGTAGCGCGCCAGTTCCGCCGGTTCAGCGGTGGCGGCACCCCCCGCGGGTGCCACCGCGGCTGCCCCGGCCGGCGTCTGCCGGAGGTCGCCCGCCGCGCACGCGGTGAGCAGCAGCCCGCAACTGCCGAGCACGGCGACGAAGCCGTGCAGCCTGCGTCGGGGTGCGTTCATGGCCACGCCTTTCTGTGCGCCGCGCGGAGTGCGGGGCGGGTGGTCAGTCAGCGGCAGACCGCGCCGGTGGGCGGGAGCAGACCGTGCAGCAGGTAGTCGTCGACGGCGGTGTCGACGCAGCGGCTGCCGCGCTGGTAGGCGGTGTGCCCGTCGCCGTCCCAGGTCAGGAGCCGGCCCGAGGAGAGCTGGTCGGCCAGCGCCCGGGCCTGGTCGTAGGGGGTGGCGGGGTCGCGGGTGGTGCCGAGGACGAGGATGGGCCCGGCGCCGTGGGCGCTGACGCGGCGCGGGAGCTGCGTGGGCCGCGCGGGCCAGTGGGCGCACGTCGACAGGTCCTCGTTGTAGAACGCGCCGAACTGGGGCGAGGCCCGCCGGAACTCGGGCAGCGCGGCAAGCGTCTGGGCCGGGGTCGAACGTGATTCGAGCGCGGAGCTCAGGCAGTTGACCGCCGTCATGGACTCGTCACCGGGCGCGTCGTCCTCGGAGCCCACGATTTCCCGCAACACAGTGGTGTCGCCGGCCCGCACACCGCCGAGCAGCGAGCGCAGCGTCTCCCAGTCGGGCGCACGCAGTGCGGTGACGACCGCGCCGAGCAGGGCCTCGCCGTCGAGACGGTCGTCCTTGCCCTGCCGAAAGGGCGCGCGGTCGAGCGCGGCGACCAGTGCGTCCAGGGTCCGGCCCGCCTCCTCGACGGAGCGGCCGACCGGGCAGTGTCCGCGGCCGGCGCAGTCGGCGGCGAAGGACTCCCAGGCGATCTGGTACCCGCGGGCCTGGTTGAGATAGGCGTGGTAGCCGTCCATGGCCGGGTCGACGGCGCCGTCCAGGACGACCCGTCCGACGCGGGAGGGGAAGAGCTCGGCGTAGGTGGCGCCCAGGTAGGTGCCGTAGGAGAAGCCGAGGAAGTGCAGGCGGTCCTCGCCCAGTACGGCGCGGACGACGTCCATGTCCCGGGCCGCGTCGAGGGTGCCCACGTGCGGCAGCAGCCGCCCGGCGCGCCGGGCGCAGTCCGCGGCGACCTCCGCGTGGTAGGCCGCCCAGGTGTCGATGACCGCGGCCTCGTCCGAAGGAGGGGTCCCGCGCGTCCCGCGCGTCCCCGCGCCCGGAAGCCCGGTGGCACCGCACTCCACCGGCGTGCTGTGCCCGACACCGCGCGGGTCGACCGCGACCAGGTCGTACGCGGCGCGCAGGGACGGGGAGTAGCTGTCGGCGTAGGCCAGCAGGTCGTCGACGGCGGAGAGGCCGGGCCCACCGGGGTTGATCTGCAGCGCGCCGATGCGCGCGGCGCCTCGGCCGGTGGCGGGCCTGCGAATGGCGGACAGGGCGATGTCGCCCGCCTCCGGGTGCGCGTAGTCGCGCGGCACCCTGAGGCTCGCGCACTGGAACGACCGCTCGGGGCAGGGCCTCCAGCGCGGGTCCTGCGTGTAGTAGCGCCGCAGGTCCACGCGGATCGCGGCGTCCGACGCACTCGCGGAGGCCGTCCCGGAGGGGACGGGCCCGGCGGTCCTGCCCGAGTGCGTCACGGCGGTGCACGTGGCGAGCAGCAGCCCGAACGCGACCAGCACGGCGAGCGTGCAGAGCAGGCCGCGCCAGGGTATTCGGCCGGAGGCCGGGACAGCTTTCATCGCCACGCCTTCGTTTCCGCCCGTTGGGAGACGCGGGGCTGGTCGGCATCGGTGAGCGGCCGCGGGGGCGGGTCCGGGCGCCGCGCCCCGGCAGGGAGCGGTCACGCCGTCGCCCCCACCTCCGGCTGCGTAACCAGGTCATCACAGATCGTGTGCGGGGGACCGCCGGGCTGAGCCGAACGCGTGAACCCGGCGCGCCGCCCCCCGTGTCGCTCCCCGCCGCAAGTGCCACTGCGCCCACGCAAGTTGTCCGGTATCGCTCTGGCCCCGCGGGCGGGGCCGCGGCTAGCGTCCGCGGGTGCCTTCACCCATGCGCACCACCCGCCCCCGTACCGACCGCATCCGTATACGAACGACCTCCCTGGTGGCGACCGTGATCGCCGCCCTCGCCGCCGTCCTCCTGCCGGTGGCCACCGTGCAGGCCGCCTCCGCCGCCGGGACCGTCCGGCACGGGCTGAGCCGGCCGGACTACTCGTACGCCGACGCCGTCCGCGAGGCGGTCTGGGTCGAGACGGGCCGCGACGACGACGGAGACGGCCGCACCGACCGGGTCGCCGCCGACATCGTGCGGCCCCGCGAGCCCGCGGCCGCCGGCCGCAAGGTCCCGGTGATCATGGACGCGAGCCCTTACTACTCCTGCTGCGGACGCGGCAACGAGGGCCAGTTGAAGACCTACGACGACCAGGGCCGCATGGTCCAGGCCCCGTTGTACTACGACAACTACTTCGTCCCGCGCGGCTACGCCGTCGTCCTGGTCGACCTGGCCGGCACCAACCGCTCCGACGGCTGCGTGGACGTCGGCGGCCCCTCCGACATCGGCTCGGCCAAGGCCGTGATCGACTGGCTGAACGGCCGGGCCAAGGGCTACACCTCCCGCACCGGCTCCCGGCCCGCGAGCGCCCGCTGGTCCACCGGCGACGTCGGCATGATCGGCAAGAGCTGGGACGGGACGATCGCCAACGGCGTCGCCGCGACCGGGGTGCGCGGCCTGCGCACCATCGTGCCGATCAGTGCCATCAGCTCCTGGTACGACTACTACTTCCAGCAGGGTGCCGCCCTCTACGACTCCGGCCCCGACTGGCTGTCGGACTACGTCGAGAGCCCGGCCGCCCGCGCCCGCTGCGCCGCCGTGCAGCAGCGCATCGTCGACGGGGCGCCCCGCAGCGGCGACTGGACCGGGTTCTGGAGCGAACGCGACTACACCAAGGACGCCGGGAAGGTCCGCGCCAGCGTCTTCGCCGTCCACGGCATGCAGGACCTCAACGTCCGCACCAAGCACTTCGGCCAGTGGTGGAGCGCGCTGGCCGCGCACGGCGTGGAACGCAAGGTGTGGCTGTCGCAGACCGGCCACGTCGACCCCTTCGACTTCCGGCGCGACGCATGGGTGTCCGCCCTGCACCGCTGGTTCGACCACTACCTGCTGGGCGTCCACAACGGCGTGGAGCGGGAGCCCGGCGCCGACGTCGAACGCGCCCCCGACCAGTGGACGACCGACCGCTCCTGGCCGCCCGCCGGCACCGAACCCACCCGGCTGAACCTGCGCCCCGGCGCCGTCCCCGGCCAGGGCGGCCTGAGCACCGCCCCCGCAGTGCCCGGCAGCACGGCGGCCTTCACCGACACGCCGCAGGAGTGGGAGGAGGACTGGGCCGCCGGGGCGGACACCCCGAGCGACTCCAGGGCCGTCTTCACCACCGGCACCCTCAAGCGCGACCTGAGGCTGTCCGGCAGCGGGACGGTCACCGTCACCGCGTCCTCCTCGACCACCAGCGCCCACCTCTCGGCGGTCCTGGTCGACCTCGGTCCGGACACCGTCCGGGACTTCCTGGGTGCCAAGGAGGGCATCGTCGACCTGGCCACGCGCTCGTGCTGGGGCGAGAGCACGGAAGGCGACAGCGCCTGCTTCCGCGACACGGCCACCGACGCGGCCGACGTCGCCCACACCGTGGTGAGCCGCGGCTGGGCCGACCTCGGGCACGCCGCCTCCGCGTGGCACGGGCGTCCGCTCGTCCCGGGCCGGGCGTACACGGCCACCGTCACCCTGGCCGCCACCGACCACGTCGTCCCGGCCGGGCACCGGCTCGCGCTGATCGTCGCCGGCACCGACGGGGGAATGGTCGAGCCCCCCGACACCACCCCCACCGTCACCCTCGACCTGGCCCGCTCGCGTGCCCTGCTGCCGCTCGTCGGCGGAGCGCGCGGCCTCGCCGCGGCGGCCCCGCACACGTCCGCCGCACAGCGCGTCGCGGACGTCCCGCCGGCCCCGCGCCGCACCGCGACCGTGGTCCCCGCGGGGCGCTGACCCCGGCCCTGCCCGTCCGCCCTCACGCCCGGTGAGGGCGGGCGGGTAGTGTCAGCGGGTCAGCGATAGTTGTACGAGGAAGCAACAGCACCCGTGGACAGCAGCAAGAAGACCGCCGAGGACGCCCCCGCCGACGAACCCACCGCGGAGCGCGTCACGGCGGCCGCCACAGCCGCAGAGGACAGCAGCGCCCGCCGGCGACGTTGGCTCATGGACACCCGCCCCCTGCGCCACCCCGCCTACCGCCGCCTGTGGAGCTCCACCACCGTGACCGCCGTGGGCAGCCAGCTCACCGCCGTCGCCGTGCCCAAGCAGATCTACGACATCACCGGCTCGTCCGCGTGGGTCGGCTACTCCAGCCTCGCCGGGCTGGTCCCGCTGGTGGTGTTCGCCCTGTGGGGCGGGGCCGTCGCCGACAGCGTGGACCGACGCAAGCTGATGCTGCTCACGAACATCGCCATCGCCGTCACCTCGCTGCTCTTCTGGGTGCAGGCCTTTGCGGGCGCGCACTCCGTCTGGCTGCTCATGGTGCTGCTCGCCGCCCAGCAGGCGGCGGCCGGCATGAACGCCCCCGCGCGCAGCGCCGCCATCGCCCGTCTGGTGCCTGCCGAGGAGTTGCCCGCCGCCATCGCGCTCGGCTCGACCGTCATGCAGACCGGCCTGATCGTCGGCCCGCTGCTCGCCGGCGTCCTCATACCCGTCATCGGCCTGGCCGACCTCTACCTCCTCGACGCGATCGCCCTCACCGCGACCGTGTGGGCGGTGTGGCGGCTGCCCGCGCTGCCGCCCCTGGAGGCGAACGGCGCGCCCGTCGCCCGGCGCGGCGGCTGGCGCGAGGTAGGCGCCGGCTTCCGCTACATCACCGCGCAGCGCATCCTGCTGCTGTCCTTCCTCGCCGACATCGTCGCCATGGTCTTCGGCATGCCGCGCGCCCTGTTCCCGCAGCTCGCCGACACCACCTACGCCTCCTGGAACGAGGGCTTCGCACTCGGCCTGCTGTACGCGGCCATTCCCATCGGCGCCGTCGCCGGCGGACTGTTCTCGGGCACCTTCTCCCGCGCGAAGCGCCACGGCCTGATGGTCGTCATCGCTGTCTGCGGCTGGGGCGCGGCGATCACCGGACTCGGGCTCAGCGGCAGCCTGTGGTGGGCCGCGGGATTCCTGGCGCTGGCCGGATTCGCGGACATGGTCTCGATGGTGTTCCGCAGCGCCATCCTGCAGTCGGTCGCGACGGACGACATGCGCGGGCGCATGCAGGGCGTCTTCACCGTGGTGGTCGCGGGCGGTCCCCGGCTGGCCGACCTCCTGCACGGCACGGCCGGCTCCGCGTTCGGGACGCGTGGCGCGGTCGCCGTGGGCGGTGTGCTCGTGGTGGTCGTGATGCTGGGCCTCGCGGCGGCGTTCCCGGCCTTCACCCGGTACCGGGGGGCCTGAGCCGGGGAGTGGTGCCGAGCGCCCCGTCTCCGCTGTGGCGGTTCCCGGCGGCGACCCGGCCGCCGCCCCGTCCCGGTCGGGCACACGGGGGGCGGGGGCACGTCCGCGAGGTTCCGGGCGGAGTGCCGCCCTGATCGTACCGGGCGCGGCACGCGCGGCGGCCGAGGGGACCGCCCCGGCGCGCCGTCCCCGTGTGCGGGTGGCTGCGCCGGGCTGCCGGGTGGGTGTGTGCGGGTGCGTTGCGCCTGCGGTCCGGGTGCCCCGGGCTGCCTGGTTGTCGTGTGCGGGTTGTTTGCGCCTGCGGGTGGCTGCGCCGGGCTGCCGGGTGGGTGTGTGCGGGTGCGTTGCGCCTGCGGGCGGCTGCGCCGGGCTGCCTGGTTGTTGTGTGCGGGTTGTTTGCGCCTGCGGGCGGCTGCCCCGGGCTGCCGGGTGGGTGTGTGCGGGTGCGTTGCGCCTGCGGCGGGCTGTCCCCCGCCCTCCCTCCCTCCCCCAGCCTTCGGCCGGGGGGACCCCCATCCGGCGCGGTCAGTGAACGCCTCGCGGGGTGCGTGGTGGGCCGGGGGCGGGGCCTCCGGGGCTGCACGTCCTGGACTGGGTTATTTACGTGCATGGCGGGCGGTCCATGTCGGAGCCCCGGATGCCGCACACAAATATCCCGCAGCGTCCAGAACATCCACCCCTACGACCCCGCCCCCTCCGTATGACGGGGCGACTGACGGCCGGAGGGGGGTAGAGGGCGGTCCGGGGTTGCCGCCCGTGCCTTGCTGAACGCCCACGGCCGTCTGGTGCTCCATGGGGGCAGTTTCCTTTGGTAGCTGGGGGTGGTGGCTGAGGCCCGCGTCGGCTTCGCGTGATGATCATGGGGTGGATCTGGCCGGAAGGTCTTTCGGGGTGCTCGGGCCGATGCCGGCGGTAGGGCGCGCCCTGTTGAGCGGCCCGTTGCCGTGTGCGTGTGCCGCCCTGTTTCGGCCTTCGCTCAGGGGCGGCCTCATTCGGTGTGGTTCCCAGACTGAACCTGGTTGCGGGTCGGCCGCCCGCCGGCGGCGAGGGTCGTCCCCACTTCGGCGCTCGTCGTGATCTGCCGCCTGGCGGCCTTCGGCGTCGCCGTGACATAGGCAAAGCCCTGGAGCGCCGGTGGGCGAGGTGCGTCAGCCGTCCCGTGGGAGGTGCCCCCGGCCACCAGTGCGCGCACCCTCGCTCGGCCTGCGGCCGGGAGACCCCTACTGCGGGCAGCTCCCGGCGGTGCGGGGAGGGGCGCCCCCCATCACCCCCCACCGGCCGTTGGTCGCCCGCGATACGGAGGGGCGGGGTCGTAGGGGTGGGCGTTCTGGACGCTGACGTGTATTTGTTGTGCGGCACAGACGGCCACGACAAGTACCGCCCGTCATGCACATAAATGTGCGGTACAGAATGCCCAGCCCCGGAGGCCCCGCTCCCGGCCCACCACGAACCGCGCGAGGCCCGCACCAACCGCGCCGGATGGGGGTCCCCCCGGCCGAAGGCTGGGGGAGGGAGGGCGGGGGAGAAACCCCAACCGCAACCACGACGCACCCGCAGCGCCCCACATTGCGTCCGCCGGGTGAACGCGTGAGTCGATCAGCGTAGTGAGCCACGGGGTTCCGGTGCGCGGCCGGTTAAGAGTGGGGGGTACGCATCCGGAGGAGCAGCGCATGCCGCATGCCGCAGCGGGACGTCCCCGTCGGGTCCCGGCAGGGTTCGCAGGGGCCGCGGTCGGGCTTTTCGCGGCGCTGGTGTGCCTGCTCCACGCGTTGTGCGCACCGGGGGTCGCGGCCCTGCAGCCGCCGGAGCCGACGGCGGCAGTGGCCGCCGCCACGGACGACCGGGGCAAGCAGACGCACCACCTCCCGGCGAGCGTCGGGCGGCGGACCGCCCCGCAGGCCGGCCCCCAGCAACGGGCCGGAACCGTCCAGGGGCACGCGGCGGACGCCGTCCACGACACCTGCCCCCCGGACCCCGTCGGCGCCGCGCTCCGCGGCCCCGCCCGGCACGTCGCCCCCGCGGGCAGACCGGACCACCTGCACCTCGTCCTGCGCTGCTGACGGGGCCCTGCCGTCGCAGCCCCATGCCCGTCAGCAGGACGAACCCCGCAGGAGGACCCCCGCCATGCCCGTGGACATCTACGCAGCCCTGGGCGCGCTCGTGCGCGCCGAGGCGGCCCGTGACCGCGAACGGCCGGCCGCCGCCGACCGTCCGGAGACCACCCCCGAGTGCGCGACGGCGCCGGACGCGCCCCCGGAGGAACCCAGGGAACTGACCGAACGCCACCACGAGTGAGACCCCGGCGGTCGCGCCCCTGCCCGGTGCCGGGCAGGGCGCGCCGTACGGGGGAACCGTCGCGCGTGATGCCGCGTTTACCCCAGTGAGTGCGGCACGTGCCGCAGACGGAGGCGGGAAGATGTCCAATCGCGCGAAGGTCGCCGTCGGCGGCGTGGCCGTCGGCCTGATCCTGTTGTGGGTGCTGCCGGCGTGGCTGGCGCTGCTGATCATCGTGGGCGTCCCCGTGGCCGCCTACCTCACCCTGGATCCTTCCCAGCGGCGCAGGCTGCGCCGGTCCGGCAGGCGGCAGATCGGCAAGTGACGGCGCGCGGGCCGCGGTCGTCCCTCAGGTGACGGAGCCCGCGGCGGCACCCGTGCCGAGGTCGGGGCCCCAGCGGTCCAGCGACGCCTGCAGGTCGAGGGGGAGGGGACGGGTCACTCCCTGCCCCTCGGGCCAGTCCTCGCGGGGGACGCGCCACATGACCTCGAACTCGTTGCCGTCCGGGTCCTTGGCGTACAGCGACTTCGACACGAGGTGGTCGCTGGAGCCGACGAGTGCGTCGCGCTCGGTGAGCAGCCGGGCGGTGTCGGCCAGTTCGCGGAGCGTGCCGACCTCCCAGGCCAGGTGGTAGAGCCCGACGCGGCCCTGTTCGGGGCCGGGTGCGTCGGGGCCGATGGCGAACAGCCCGAGGTCGTGGTCGTTGAGGGTGCCCTCGGCGCTCAGGAAGGCGGCGCGGCCGGGGATCTCCGCGGCGACCTCGAAGCCGAACACGGCGGTGTAGAACTCGACCGACCGGGCGACGTCACGGATGTAGAGAACGGCGTGGTTCAGACGGCGAACAGGCATGGCCTCAGACTACGCCGCTATCGTTGAAAGTTCAATGAAGTCTTTCGTTAGAATGATCGGGCGTTCGACCGACCGAGGGGGAGCATGACCGCGACCGTGACCGCCGTCAGCCGTGACGAGGGACACCACTTCAGCAAGCCCGTCCGCGACAGGATCCGTCTGCTGGCGGGGCTCGGCGTGGAAGGCGACGCCCATCTCGGGGTGACGGTGCAGCACCGGTCGCGGGTGGCCCAGGACCCGACGCAGCCCAACCTGCGCCAGGTCCATCTGATCCACGGCGAACTCCACGACGAGTTGTCCACGGCTGGCTTCGCGGTCGCCCCGGGTGAGCTCGGGGAGAACGTCACCACGCGCGGCATCGACCTGCTGGGCCTGCCCGTCGGGACACGGCTGCGGCTCGGCGATCAGGCCGTCGTCGAGGTGACCGGGCTGCGCAACCCCTGCCTGCAGATCGACGGCTTCCAGCAGGGCCTGCTCAAGCAGGTCGTCGGCCGGGACGAGCACGGCGCCGTCGTCCGCAAGGGCGGGATCATGGGCGTGGTCCTGCACGGCGGGGAGGTGCGGCCCGGCGACCCGATCGTCGTCGAGCTCCCCGAGGGGCCGCACCGTCCGCTCGAGCGGGTCTGACCTCAGGACAGCGCGCAGGAGTCGACCACGTCGCCGTCGGCCGGCCGGGGCACCGTGCGGTCGGTGGGCGGCGTGCGGCCCCGCTCCACCCATGAGGTCAGTGCGTCGAACGCGGCCCGGTAGCAGGGCAGGATCGGGCGCAGCCGGTCCGGATAGGTGTCGTACAGGCCGTCGACGTGGTTGCCGCCTTCGATCGTGTAGTACCGGTGCAGCCCGCCCCGGCCCGCGGAGTCGATCATGCGGGCGTAGACGTCCGAGTCGGTCGCGATCGGCAGCAGCGTGTCCAGCGTGCCGTGCAGGGTGATCATCGGTTTGCCGATGCGTCCGGTGAGCGACACCCGGCCGACGGCCCGGTGCACGGCGGCCGGGCGCGCCGCGTAGTCGTAGTCGGCGTCCGACGCGCAGGGCGCCAGGATCTCCGGCACGGTCGCACCCGCGCTCGCACCCGGACAGGCGAGGTCGTACGAGGGGTCGAACAACGCGCGGTACACCTTCTGCGTCAGGCCCCAGTAGGCCTGCTGGTGGTAGGCCCACAGGAACTCCGAGCCCGGCGCGAAGCCCGCCGCCAGCAGGTCGGCGTCGCCGGCCCGGCCCTGGGCGCGGGCCACCGTGACCGGCAGCGAGGTCAGCAGGTTGGGGCCGTCCGCCGTCCAGAGCGTGCCCTCCCAGTCCACGCCGCCGTCGTAGAGCGCCGGGTGGTGCTCCAGCTGCCAGCGGGTGAGGTAGCCCCCGTTGGAGATGCCGGTCATGTACGTACGGTGCGGCGTGCGGCCGTAGCGCGAGGCCACCGCCGCCTTCGCGGCCACCGTGAGCTGGGTCGTGCGCCGGTTCCACTCGGCCATCGCGTCACCCGGGCGGCGGCCGTCGGTGTAGAAGTCCGGCCCGCTGTTGCCCTTGTCGGTGGAGGCGAAGGCGTAGCCCCGGGCGATCGCCCAGTCGGAGATCAGGACGTCGAGCGAGTACTGCTTGCGGGTGCCGGGCGCGCCCGTGACGATCAGGCCGCCGTTCCAGCGGTCCGGCAGCCTCAGCACGAACTGGGCGTCGTGCCGCCAGCCGTGCGTGGTGTTGAAGCCCGAGGTGTCGGGGAAGTAGCCGTCGACCTGCACTCCCGGCACGCCGGACGGGCGGGTCGTGCCGGCCGCCGCCAGACCCGCCTGGTCGGCGGTGTCGGTGTACGCGGTGCCCGCCAGCGCGGTGGTCGTCATGTCGGGCAGGCAGGCCTTCTGCTGACGCTCGGCGCCGGGCACGGTGACCCGGTCCAGCCGGGCGCAGTGCCCTGCCGTACCGGAGGCCGCCTCCGCACCGGCGGGGACCGCGGCCGCGCCGAGCGCGAGCAGGGCGGCGGCGAGCAGGGGGACGCCTCTCCAGGGGCGCATGGGGAGCCTCCATTTGCACGTCGGGGATGGCTGCCGCCACATCGTGGCCCGTCCGTCCCCGGAGCGGCCATGGCGTCGCCCCACGCCCGTGGGGACCGGCTCATGGGGCGGCGTGACATGCGTCACCGACGAGGATGACGCTGCGCAGTACCCTTGGCCCATGCTCTTGCTCGTGCGCCGCCGTCATGTGGACTTCGTCCGCGTCACGAGCATGTCCTGTCGCCGCAGCGGCTGATCCCACCCCGACCCCTCCTCCCACTCGGCCCCGCGACGCCGCCCCACCAGGGCAGCGCAGCGCAGCGTCCGGTCACCACCGGCGTGCCGGGTCCTCACCCTGCGGACAACACACCATGACGCTCCAGCTCCCCGTGATCGACCTCTCCGCGGCGGACCGCGGCCCCGAGGCACGTGCCCGCCTCCACCGCGAACTGCACTCCGCCGCCCACGAGGTCGGCTTCTTCCAGCTCACCGGCCACGGCGTGACCGCCGACGAGACCGCCGCACTGATGCGGGCGATCCGCGCGTTCTTCGCCCTGCCCGAGGCCGACCGGCTCGCCATCGGCAACCTGAACTCCCCCCACTTCCGGGGCTACACCCGCACCGGCGAGGAGCGCACCGGCGGCAGCCGGGACTGGCGCGACCAGCTCGACATCGGCGCCGAGCGCCCACAGCACGTCCCGGCCGCGGGCGAGCCCGCGTACTGGTGGCTGGAGGGCCCCAACCAGTGGCCCGGGACCCTGCCCGAGCTCCGCGAACTCTCGCTGGCCTGGATCGACCGGCTCAGCCGCGTCGCCCACCGGCTGCTGCACGAACTGCTCGCCGCCATCGGCGCCCCCGAGGACTTCTACGACGCGGCCTTCGCCGACGAGCCGCACCTGCACCTCAAGCTCGTCCGGTACCCGGGCACCGCACCCACCGGTGACGACCAGGGGGTCGGCGCGCACAAGGACTACGGCTTCCTCACGCTGCTGCTCCAGGACGAGGTCGGCGGCCTGCAGGTGGAGCGCTCCGACGGCCGCTTCCACGACGTGCCGCCGCTGCCCGGCGCCTTCGTCGTCAACCTGGGCGAGCTGCTGGAGGTCGCCACGGACGGCTACCTCAAGGCCACCAACCACCGCGTGGTCAGCCCGGCCGGCGCCCGCGAACGCTACTCCGTGCCCTTCTTCTACAACCCGCGCCTCGACGCGCGCGTCGCCCCGCTCCCGTTCGAGCACGCCCACCGCGCCCCCGGCGCCACCCGGGACCCGGCCAACCCCCTCTTCGCCGAGTACGGCCGCAACGAGCTCAAGGGCTGGCTGCGCGCCCACCCCGAGGTCGCCCGCCGGCACCACCCGGAGCTCGTCGGGGCGGCGGCCGCGCCCACCGGCTGAGACGCGCGGCCCGCGCCGCCCGCGGTTACGGTGCCTGCATGGGCACGGCTCCGGCCGAGGACGGCACATTGCGGATCGGCGCACCGCCGCGCTGGTTGCGCCTGCTCCCGGTCGTCCTTCTCGCCGCGCTGATCCTGGCCCAGGGCGTCACCCCCGGCGATGTAGAGCTCGGCGCCTACTACGCGGCGGTGGCCCCGCTCGCCGCGCTCACCTACGGTGTTGCGGGCACCGGCGTGATGGCCGTCGCCGTCGTGGTCGTGATGGAACTGCCCGTCGTGGGTTCGGGGACGCTGGTGGGTGCCGAACTCGGCGCCGTCGTCCTCATCGGCGCCCTGAGCGTGGTCATCGCCGCGCTGCAGCAGCGCTTCCGGGGCCGCCTGGTGCTGGCCCGGACCGTGGCCGAGGCGGCGCAGCTCGCCGTCCTCGCCCCGGTGCCCGGCACCGTGGGGCGGGTGCGCTGCGCCGCCCTGTACCGGGCCGCGCAGCGCGGCACCCTGGTGGGCGGCGACCTGTACGACGTACGGCCCGGGCCCTACGGCGTACGGGCGCTGGTCGCCGACGTCCAGGGGCACGGCCTCGCCGCGGTCGGCACGGTCGCGGCGCTGCTCGGCGCCTTCCGCGAGGGGGTGCTCGACGAGCGGGAGCTGCGCGGTGTGGCGGGGCGCCTCGAACGGCGGCTCTCCCTGGACGCCGCCGGGAACGCCGAGTTGTTCGCCACCGCGTTGCTGCTGGAGTTCCCCGACGACGGGTCACGGGTGCGGCTGGTCTGCCAGGGGCACCCGCCCGCGCTGCTGCTGCGCGACCGCGAGGTGCGGGAGCTGGAGTGCGATCCCGGTCCGCCGCTCGGCGCCGGCCTACCCGGACAGGCGCCGGCCCTGCCGTCGGTGGTGACCCTGCTGCCGGGCGACGTGATCCTCGCGTACACCGACGGCGTCACCGAGGCGCGCGACGCCTCGGGCACCTTCTACCCGCTCGCCGAACGCCTCGCCGACCGGCTGGCGGAGGGCGCCGACCTCTCCCCGGAGGCGGTCGTCGACGCGGTCTGGGAGGACCTGCGACGGTACGCCGGCGCGGTCGGCGACGACGTCGCGCTGCTGGCGCTCGCCCCCCGCTGACACGGGAGGGGCCGGTCAGCCCTTGCTCTTCGCGGCGCGCAGCGGGGGGCGGCCCTGGAGCCTGGCGGCCTCGGTGCGGATCTCCGGGAGCTCGGCGTACAGCTCCTTGCCGGGACAGTCGGTCATATAGGCGTCGCGGTGACCCGCGATGACGTGGAAGACCGCCTGCTTGCCCTTCTTGAAGCGGCTCTTGCTGCTGCTGGAGACCAGGCCGACCTCGCCCCGGGGATCGATGTCGGACAGCCCGAGCTTCCAGGCGGCGATCCGGGCGATCGACTCGGCCATCTCCTGCGGGACGCTGCCCTTCGCGTCGTAGGTGCCGATCGCTGCGATGCCCATGGTGTCCTTGTTGAAACCGATCGAGTGCGCCCCGGTGACGGGGCGGTCGGAGCCGCCGGCGCGCCCCTCGTAGATCGTGCCGCACTTGTCGACGAAGAAGTTGTAGGCGACGTCGTCCCAGTGGCGGCTCTGGATGTGGCCCGAGTAGATGTCCCGGATGATCCGCGGCACGTCCTTGCACCGGTAGTCGTTGCCGCTGTCGGTGTGGTGCAGGAAGACGGCCTTGACCGTGGTGCTGTAGTGCGGGGGCTCGGTGCGCAGCGACTCGTCGGCCCCCCAGCTCTTGCGCGGGACGATGGCGGGTTCGTGGGCCGGGTAGAGCGGTACGCGCTGCAGCCTGGCCCGGGCGGCCAGGTCGGGGAAGGGCATGAGCTGCGGGCTCGGCGCGGGGCGGGCGTGGACGGTGGGCGGGTCGGTGTGGATGATCGCGCTGTGCACCCCGAGGGCGGCCACGGCGACGACGCCGGCCGTCCCCGCGGCCGTGGCCCAGACGCGCGTGGCACGGCGCGGACGTCCGGCCGCGCGGCGGCGCGCGTGTTTGGCCGCACGGTGTGAACCCATGAAATGAACATCAGCTCATATGACCGGCACGCGGGGGGAGGACACGCCGGGCGGACCGCGGACCTCACCCGGATGCCCCGCTGCCCGGATGTCCCGGGGTGCCCCGGACCCGCCGCCGCGGTGACGACCGCGGCGGCGGGTCCGGTCCGTCACCTCAGGTAGGGCCCGTCCGAGCCGACCTTGCCCGGCGCGGCGTTGCCGCCGCCCAGGTCGAGGACGTACACGCGCAGGTTGCCCTTGCCGGGCGCGTCGACCGACAGGCTCCCGCCGGTCACGGTCCTCACCGCGCCGGTCACCGCGTCCTCGTACGTGCCGTTGGGGATCCCGGTGAACGTGGCGCCGCCGCTCACCGTGACCAGCGCGAAGCTGTCCACCCCGGTGGCGGCGTCGGTGAAGCGGCGTTTGAAGGCCATCTCGCCGCCGACCCCGGCGGTGGAGTACTGGCCCGTCTGCAGCGCCGGGACCGCCCGCCGGATCTGGTTGAGCCGCTGCACGTGCTTGACCAGCGGCTGCGCGAGGGTCGTGGCCACCTGTCCGGACGCGGAGCTCACGCTGCCGAAGCCGGAGGCGGTGACCTCGCCCTCCAGGTGCGTCCCGTAGTAGGCGCGGCCCGTGGACGCCAGCGGACAGCTCGGGCCGCAGTCGATCTGCTTGCCCTTCTGGAACTCGATCTCCGATCCGTAGTAGAGCGTCGGGATGCCGCGGAAGGTCCACATCAGCGACATGTTCTCGGCCCACGCGTCGGTGCCCTCGGCGTAGCGGAAGGACGACTTGTTGGGTCCGTAGTCGTGGCTGTCGACGTAGACGACGTTGTAGGTCGCGTCATTGGTGCTGTCGTCGGAGTCCTTGCCGTTGTTGAAGGCGTTCGACGCGGAGCCGAAGTTCATGTGCATCCGCATGTCGATGACGTTCATCCCGGAGAACCGGCTGCGGTCCGGGGTGTGGTAGCTGTTGCCGTTCAGGAAGGCGTTGTCGGAGACCGGCTGGTCGCCGGTGCCGAGCTGCTCCTCGTAGGTGTACTGCTCCAGTGCGGCGGTGGCGTCGTCGTCGCTGTAGGTCCTGCGTTCCTTCCAGGCGTAGAACTGCGCCGAGTGGTTGACGGAGCCGCGGTTCCACTTGTCGTTGACGAAGGCCGCGACCTCCCCGAAGACGAAGAAGTCCTTCGCCTTCTGCGCGCCGAACCGCGCCGTGACCGCGTCGTATATGGCGGGCAGGAAGCGGCGGTTCCAGGTGACGCGCGGGATGTGCACGGCGGTGTCGATCCGGAAGCCGTCCACGCCCATCCCGATGTACTTGTCGTAGGCGCCGATGAGGTAGTTCTGCACCTGCGGGTTCTCGGTGTTGAAGTCGGCCAGGTCCTCGTGCAGCCAGCAGCTGCGGGAGTCCTCGCCCTCCCAGTTGCCGATCCAGCACCGGTGGTAGTACTTCGAGGGGAACATGCCCGAGGTCGGGCTCGACCACTGGCAGTTGTAGAGGGTGTAGCCCTCGGGGCTCCTCCCGCCGGTGGGGACGCCCCAGTTGACGCAGGTGTTGCCGGCCGGCTCGGCGGTCGACCACAGGTCGCCGTTGTAGTACGACTTGCCGGAGACCGGCTCGACGGTCAGGCCGTCGTACTCGAAGCCGTCCTGCTTACCGTCGTAGTACCAGCTCCACTGGGAGTCCCGCACGCCGTACACGGTGGGCGTGAACAGGCCCTCGGCGCCCCAGCGCGAGCTGTGGTTGTAGACGACGTCCTGGTAGACCTTGATGCCCTTGGCGTGCGCGGCGTTGATCAGGTCCTGGTAGGAGGCGCCGGCCGACTCCAGGCGGGGGTCGACCCGGTAGAAGTCCCAGCCGTGGTAGCCGTGGTAGTCGTAGTCCGAGCGGTTGAGGACGACGGGCGTGATCCAGATCGCGGAGAAGCCGAGGCCCTTGACGTAGCGAGCTTGTCGACCAGCCCCTTGAAGTCGCCGCGGAACATGGGGTCGCCGCCCGCGGCGTTGCCGGACTTCACGTGCTGGCTGCCGCCGCGGTTGTTCGAGGCGTCGCCGTCGTGGAAGCGGGCGGTGAGGACGAAGTAGATCGGGTCCTTGCGCGGGTCGCCGCCCAGCGGTTCGCCGGGGGTGGTGCGCGGGGCCTCGCCGGTGGTGACCGCGGCGGGGGCGGAGGCGGCCGACACGTTGCCGGCCGCGTCGAGCGCCTTGACGGTGTAGGTGTAGGCCGTGCGTTCCTCCAGGCCGGTCTGGCTCGTCACGGTCGAGCCGACGTGCGCGATCGACGTGCCCTTGGTGCCGCCGGTGCGGGTGACCTCGTAGCCGGTGACGGCGGTGTCGTCGGTGGCGGCGGTCCAGCTGACCACGACCGACGTGCCGATCGCCTTCGCGGTCAGCCCGGTGGGGGCGGTGGGTGCCGTCGTGTCCGGCTCGGACGCGGCGCACGGGTCGTCGGCGTCCCGGGTCACGACTCTGTTCCTGACCGTGCTGACACCCTCGGTGAGCCGGTAGTTGCCGCCGCCGTTGTTGTCCCAGGTGCCGTTGCCGTTGTTGAACGCTGCCTGCCAGGACGTCGCGGTGCCCAGGTCCACGGTCCTGCGCACCCAGCCGGCGCAGGCGGCCTCCATGGTGACGCCGGGGACGGCCGTCCAGGCGCCGCCGGCCGGTGCCCAGTGCAGGTTGTAGGCGGCCCAGCCCACGGTGTCCGTGGCGCAGTAGACCGTGGCGCCGTGACCGGCCGGTTCCCCGGTCCCGCCGCACGGGTCGCTGTGGGCGACGGCGCCGTCCTTCACCGTGATCGTGCCGGTGCCGAGCCGGTAGTTGCCGCCGCCGTTGTCGTCCCAGGTGCCGCTGCCGTTGGTGAAGGTGGCCTGCCAGGACGTCGCGGTGCCCAGGTCGACGGTCAGTTTGACCCATCCGGTGCAGGCCGCGGTCATCCGCGTACCGGGCGGGGTGGTCCAGGAGCCACCGGTGGGGGCCCAGTGGAGGTGGTACGACGGCCAGTCGCGGCCCGCGGTCGCGTAGTAGACCGTGGCGCTGGTCGGTGCGGCGCCGGCGCACGGGTCGACCGTGGTCACCGCTCCGGACGAGACGGAGCTGGTGCCGGTGCCGAGCCGGTAGTCGCCGCCGCCGTTGTTGTCCCAGGCGCCGCTGCCGTCGGTGAAGGCGGCGGAGAGTCCGCCGGCGCCGCCCAGGTCGACGGTCCTGGAGTACCAGCCGGCGCGGGCCGCCTCCATGGCGACGCCCGGCACGGTGGTCCAGGCACCACCCGTGGGCGCGTAGTGCAGGTTGACGGTGCTCCAGGCGGAGGCGGGACGGTAGTAGACCGTCGCCGACGTGGCGGCGAAGGACAGGCCCGTCGGCAGCAGGCCGAGCAGCAGGCCACCGACGAGCAACAGTACGGTTCGCAGCGCTCGATGGCGCCGGAGCACGCGGGTGGGGTCATGCGGGGGCTCCTCGGGCAGGGGCCGCCGGGGGCGGCGGCCGGTGCGGGTGAGGCAGGCCCTCCCGCGCGCCACGAAAGGAACAGCCGCTAATTTCCTGCAAGTTGCTGCAAGAACCTTCATGAGATTACTGAGACATGACAGGGCGGTAAAGGGGTCCCGCATGCGGACGCTCAGTAGTAGTCACGCATCAACTCGGTGGCCCAGTCGGGCTGGAAGGCCGTGTCCCGCGGCCCGAACTCGGCCATCCACGGCTTGAGATCGAGTACCGGCGTCCCGTCCACCGCGTCCAGCCCGGTGACGTGGACATCGAGTCCGTCGACGCGCAAGATCTTGCAACGCGACACGCCCAGGCGGTTGGGCCGGTTCTTGCCACGCTGGGCGAAGATGCCGATCAGCGGCCACCCGGTGTTGCCGCGTGGGTGGCGCGCACCGGTCTCGACCCGCTCCTCGGGGACCCGGTCGAAGTGGAAGACGACCTCCAGGTGGGAGAAGGAGCCCAGGCCGTACAGCGCCTCGGGCCCGAACCGCTCCCCGTCCAGCCGGATCACCGCCTCGACGCCGCCCCAGCCGTCGTCCTCGACCGGTACGCGGCCGCCCGTCACCCATCCCACGGGCCGTATCTCGATCGCCGTCATGCGCGCTCCTCCGCTGCCGTCCGCAGCTCTCGCTGATCACTATGTGAGACATGGGTATCACTTTGCGGACGGCCGTGGCTAGCGTGGCGGTCATGACGCGGGAATGGGACGCCACCACGTACGACAGCCTGCCGCTGCCCCACGTGCAGTGGGGCCGCAGGACCCTGGACCGCCTCGCGCCGCGCGGTGACGAGCGTGTGCTCGACCTGGGCTGCGGCACCGGACGCGACACGGAGGCGCTGCTCGGCCTGCTCCCGCACGGCCGGGTCGTCGCCGTCGACGGCTCGCTGCGCATGCTGGAGCGGCTCCGTGGGCGCCTCGCCGGCCGCCTGGACCGCGTCGAGGTCGTGCACGCCGACATCACCGGCCCGCTCCCCGTGACGGGCACGGTGGACGCCGTCACCAGCGTCGCCACTCTCCACTGGATCCCCGACCACGCCGCGCTCTTCCGCGGCGTCGCACGCGTCCTGCGCCCCGGCGGACGCCTCGTCGCCGAATGCGGCGGGCGCGGCAACATCGCCGGCGTCTCGGCCGCCGTGGACGAGGTCCTCGGCCCGCAGCCCGCCGTCTGGAACTTCGCGGGCGTCCCGGAGACCGAACGGAGACTGCGGGACGCCGGCTTCACCGACGTCGAGGTCGCCCTCCTGCCCGACCCCGCCCGCCTCGAACCGGGCCCGCAACTGCTCTCCTACCTGGCCGTCGTCGTCCTCGGCGGGCAGCTGGAACGCCTCCCCGCCGAGGAGCACGAGGCCTTCGTCCGCGCCGTCGCCGGGCGCCTGCCGGAGCCCGTCGTGGACTACGTACGCCTCACGATCTCCGCGACACGCGGTCCCGGGGGCACTCGGGCCTGACCCGCGTCGTCCCGGCCCGGCCGGTCAAAGACGCCGGGTGATCCGCAGTTCCGTCAGGTACCGCTTGACGACGCGGCCGCCGTATCGGCCGTCGGCCAGCGCCCGGATGCAGGCCAGCAGCCCTTCCCGCCGCGCGGCGGGAAGGGCGCGGTGGTTGGAGTAGCTGAGCAGCAGGTCGAGGTACTCGGTGGTGGTGTACGGCAGTTCGCGCTCGTAGCGGTGGAAGACGGCCGGCCCGAAGCGCCCGGAGCGGTCCGTCTCCCCGCTGTCGGCGGGGACGAGGGCCGCAGCACGCGGCCGCAGGCCGGGCGGCGTCGCCGGGTCGAAGCGCTCGTAGCACTCCTGCACGTCCGCGAAGAAGGCCCGCGAGCCGCCGTCCACGTGGTGGGTGCCCACGACGGCCAGCACCCCGCCGGGACGCAGCGCGTCGGCGGACTTGACGACCGCCACGGCGGGGTCGACCCAGTGGAAGGCGGTGGCCGAGACGACGGCGTCGAACGGCTCGTCCGGGAGCGGCCAGTCCTCGAAGGCGCAGACGACCACTTCGACCCCGGGGAACCCGGCCAGCCTGCGCCGGGCGACCGCCGCCATCGACGGGCCCAGCTCGACCGCCGTGACCCGGAAGCCGCGCTCCGCGAGCGGCACGGTGGCCTGCCCCGTCCCGCAGCCGATCTCCAGCACACGCGCGCCGGGACCGAGGCCCGCCACCGCGGCCAGGTCGTCGAAGAGCACGCCGGGATACCCCGGGCGGACCCGGTCGTACAGCTCGGCGTCCTCGTCGAAGACGCCCCTCAGCGAACTCCGGTCGGTCACCCGTCGAGACTACGGCCTCGTCCTAGTCCGGCGGCAGGGGAACGGCGGGCCCCTGCGGCGACGCGAGGAGCACATGGTGGATGTAGTCCTCGACCGCCGCGTCCAGGCCCACGTCACCCTGCGCCCGCTCCGACATCAGCCAGCGGTGCTCCAGCAGCTCGTGGTAGATCTGCGCGGTGTCCAGCGAGCCGCGCAGCTCACGCGGCACGGCGCGGACCGTCGGCCGGAAGACGTCGCGCACCCACCGGTGGGCCAGCACCTCGGGACGGGCGCCCAGCGGGTCGCCGGGGGCGTAGTCCTCCTGGGAGGCCATCCACGTCTCGAGGTCGTTGAGGAGGCTGCGGGCCTGGTTCTCCTCGGCGTCCAGGCCGGTGAGGCGGAGCAGTTGGCGCTGGTGGTGCCCGGCGTCCACGACCTTGGGCAGGAAGGTGACGTCGTCGCCGTCGGGCGACTTCTGGATCTGCATCTCCGCGACGTCGAAGCCGAGGTCGTTCAGCCGCCGGATGCGCCGGTCGATGTAGTGCCGCTTGGCCACCGGGTACACCGACTCGCGGGTGAGCTCGTGCCACAGCTCCTCGTAGCGGTCCGCGATGGCCTGCCCGAAGGTGACCGGGTCCACCGACGGGTGCAGCGAGCCGCCCGCCTCCAGGTCCATCAGCTCGCCCGCGATGTTCACCCGGGCCACCTCGATGTCGTACTCCCGCTGGCCGCGCGAGAGGGCCGGCTGGATCTGCCCGGTCTCGGCGTCCACCAGGTAGGCGGCGTAGGCGCCCGCGTCCCGCCGGAAGAGGGTGTTCGACAGCGAGCAGTCGCCCCAGGCGAAGCCCGCCAGGTGCAGCCGGACCAGCAGCACGGCGAGCGCGTCCAGGAGCCGGTTGACCGTGCCCGGTCGCATCGTCGTCTCGAACATCGAGCGGTACGGCTGCGAGCCGCCCAGGTGGCGGGTGATCAGCACCGGCTCCAGCGGCTCGCCGCGGTCGTCGGTGCGGCCGGTGACGACGGCGAGGGCGTCGACCGCGGGTATGCCCATGCGGTCCAGGTCGCGCAGCAGCCCGTACTCGCGGACGGCCGCCCACTCGCCGACCTCCTTGACCGCCACGACCTCGTCGCCGGCCAGGGCGAAGCGGACGACGTGCCGCGAGATGCCGCGGGGCAGGGACACCAGGTGCTCCTCGGGCCACTCCTCCAGCGGCACGTTCCACGGCAGGTCGAGGAGGGTCGCCGGATGGTCCGGGGAGGTCGCGGTGATCTGCAGGTCCATGGCGCCCAGTCTGCGGCAACGGGGTGATCGCGCGGGACACCGGGGCGGCGCATACGCTGCGGGACATGAGGGAACGGCTGGTGGTCATCGGTGGGGACGCCGCGGGGATGTCGGCGGCGTCGCAGGCGCGCAGGAGGAAGGGGCCCGACGAACTGGAGGTCGTCGCCTTCGAACGCGGGCGCCGCACCTCGTACTCGGCCTGCGGGATCCCGTACTGGATCGCCGGGGACGCCACCGGCCCCGACAAGCTGATCGCGCGCACCCCCGAGAAGCACCGTGCGCGCGACATCGACGTGCGGCTCGGCACCGAGGTCGTCGAGATCGACCGGGACCGCGGGCGGGTGCGCACCCGGGACGTCCTCGGGGCGGAGGAGTGGACGGGGTACGACCAGCTCGTCATCGCCACCGGCGCCGTGCCCAAGCGGCCCCCGATCCCCGGGATCGACGCGGACGGCGTGTACGGCGTGCAGATCCTCGACGACGGCGAGGACATCATCGAGGCCCTCGACAGAAGGCCCCTGCGGGACGCCGTCGTGGTCGGCGGCGGCTACATCGGCGTGGAGATGGCCGAGGCCCTGCTGCGGCACGGGCTGAGGGTCACCCTGGTGGAACGCTCCGAGCAGCCGATGGCGACCCTCGACCCGGACATGGGGCGGCTCGTGCGGGAGGCCATGGAGTGCCTCGGCATCACCGTCGTGACCGGAGCGCCGGTGCGCGAGGTGCTCACCGGGGCGGACGGCCGGGTCCGCGCCGTGGCCACCGACGGGGGCGAGTACCCCGCGGACGTCGTGGTGCTCGGTCTCGGCGTCGCGCCCAACACCGGACTCGCCCGCGACGCGGGGCTGCCGATCGGCGCGCACGGCGGGCTGCTGACCGACCGCGCCATGCGCGTGCGCGGCGAGGAGGCGATCTGGGCGGGCGGGGACTGCGTGGAGGTCCTCAACCTGGTCTCCGGCGGCATGCAGCACATCCCGCTGGGCACCCACGCGAACAAGCAGGGCCGGGTCATCGGCACCAACATCGGCGGCGGTTACGCCACCTTCCCGGGCGTGGTGGGCACGGCCGTCAGCAAGGTCTGCGACCTGGAGATCGCCCGCACGGGGCTGAAGGAGTCCCAGGCGCGGGCCGCCGGGCTGCAGTACGTCACCGCGGTCATCGAGTCCACCAGCAGGGCCGGCTACTACCCCGGCGCCGCCCCGATGACGGTCAAGGCCATCGCCGAGCGGCAGACCGGACGACTGCTCGGGCTGCAGATCGTCGGCCGCGAGGGTGCGGGCAAGCGTGTGGACATCGGCGCCGTGGCACTCACCGCGGGCATGACCGTCGAGCAGATGACCGCGCTCGACCTGGGCTACGCCCCGCCGTTCTCGCCGGTGTGGGACCCGGTCCTGGTCGCCGCGCGCAAGGTCGACGGCAAGGTCCGTGCGGACGGCCCCGGCGTCTGAACCGTACGCGGTGCGCGCTGCTCAGGCGGGCCGTACGGCCAGCTTCTCCAGGGCCTCCAGCAGGCCGGGGAGCTCCGGCCCCCGGCCGACCGGCAGCACCTCGCCGGGCTCCTCGTCGAGCAGCACAAAGGCGATGTCGTCGGTGCGGGCCACCAGGCTCCAGTCCTCGCCGTCCACGCGCAGGGTGCGTACGCCCTCGCCGGCGGCGGTCGAGCGTATGCGGCCGGGCGGCGGGGGCGTACGCAGGTACTCCTGGGCGGCCTCCAGCGCGCGCCTCACCCCGGGGTGGATGCCGTTCGCGCCGGGCTCCTCCCGGGACGGCTCCTCGCGTTGCTCCGCGGACTTCTTCCCGGCGGTCTCCTGGTCAGCGGACTCCAGGGCGGTGGACTCCGGGGCGGTGGACTCCTGCGCCGCCTCGTCCGGCGCGCCGGTTGCCGGGGGCGGGTCCACGCTGCCGGAGCCGCCGGCTTCGTCCGAGGCCTCCGACTCGTCCCCGGCCACCAGCTGTTCCCGCCAGATCCGCCACCGGAGGGCTATCTCGTCGGCCCCCAGGCGCCGCTGCGCCGGCCCCCACGTCGCGGTGTCGGGCGGCGAGAGCGGCGGGCCGCCCTCCGTCTCCGGCGGATCGTGCGGATCGGGGACACCGGGCGCCGCCACCGCGACCGGCAGCGGCCATCCGGGCAGCGCGGCGACGACCGAGCGCTCGTCGGGGGACAGGTCGTACTCCAGCCCGCAGTCCCACGCGGCGAGGGCACAGGCCACCAGCGCCGTGTCGCTGATCGCCACCGTCCACCGGGCGCCCGTCCCGTCCTGGCCGAAGACGAGGCCGTAGCCGTCGTCCACCGGATCCAGCCCGAGCTCCGCGCACGCCGCCGGATAGTCGTCGGCCAGGACGCTCGGGAACTGCGCGGGCGTCAGCATCGCCGCCGTGAGCACGAACAGCGCGTCGTCGTCCGTCGCGGACACGGGCATCCCCCCTCCAGTGATTTCCGAGTGGTGGGCGCACCCTAACCACCGGGTAACACCCGCGTCGAGAGCGGGGCGCGCCCTGTGGAAAACCTTTCGGCGGCCGGATCTCCCGGCCCTACGCTGACGTCATGGTCAACTCCCGTGCCCCCCAAGGCAGCCGGAGACGAAGAAACGGCGCCGTCGCCTCCGCTTCGACGGGCGCGAGTTCCTGTGGACCGCCCGCATCGGGCACGCCGAGCAGTCCGACGGCACCTGCCGCCGTGTGGTCTTCGTCCGCGTCACGGACGGGGCGGCTCCCGGCGGCCGCGCCCTCGTCGCCGATCTGGTGTCGGCCTCGGAGCCCGGTCCGTGGGGACACTGCGCCACCGGCACCGCCCACCCGACGCCGCGCGACGTCCGCCTGATCGTCGAGCACGCGCTCGCCGTCGGTTGGGAGCCCGGCGTCCCCGGCGCCCCCCTCGTGCTCAGCGCCGAAAGCGGCGACCCGGGCCTCCCGGGGTTCCGGCTGCCCGCGGGCGGGAACGCCCCTGGGTGAGAGGGGTGATGCGGATGGCCACCTGGCTCCGGAGGTTCACCGCGGCGCGGCCGCCGGGGAGGTCCGTGAAGCCCCCGCCGCCCGGTGCGGAGCCCGCACGCCGGGCATCCCGGGAGCGCAACCTCTTCGAGGCGGCCGCCGCCCATGTCGCGGCCTCCGTGGAGGGGGACGAGCAGGCCCTCGAGGCCGCCTCGGCACGCGTCACCCCGGAGGCGCTGATGTTCGGGGTCAGCGAACTCGCCCGGCGTGCCGTCGTGGTGCTCGCCCAGGAGCGTGGCGTACCGCCGCGGGCGGTCGCCCGGTCGCTGCTCGGGCTCCCCGAAGGGTGAGGCGTCCCGCCGCCCTATCGGGTCCGCGCCCTCACACGCGGCCTTCCCGTGCGGGGGTGACCGCGGCCTCCCGCGGACCGTACCCGGGGAGGAAGAGCCTCATGGAGCAGGGGTCCTCGGCCGCCACGCCGACCTCGACGCCCCAGTAGGCGCTCAGCCTGCCGGCGACGTCGACCAGCCGCCGCCGCTCCTCGGGCGAGTACGCGGGGAAGCGCACCCAGCCGCGGTCGGAGACGGCGCGGCCGAGGTCGTTGAAGAGAGTGGCCCGCGCGCGCTGTTCCTCCTCGTCCGTCAACGGGGTCGGGTCCCCGTCGCGGGGCACCAGCCGGACGTTGTAGAGCTCTCGGGTCACAGGCGGCCTCGCACTTCTCCTCGGTCGGACGTCCGCAGGCTACCGCCCGCGTCGCCCCGGACGGACCCACGGCCGGACTCAGGACTCCAGGGCGTCCAGGGTGGTGCGCAGCCAGCCGAGCTCCGCCCGTGTGGTGGCCCGTGCGATCGTCAGCACGCCCCGCCGGAACGGATCGTCCAACTCCTCCGCCCGCAGCGGGCGGTCGCCGTCGTGGAAGAAGCTCGTGGGCTCCTCCAGGAAGGCGAGCCGGCGGCGCAGCACCGCGCTCTGCAGGGCGGGGTTGTCGAGATGGCGCAGGAAGGCGAGGAGCGTGAACCAGCGGTTCTCGTCGGAGATGTCCGCGGCGTCCGGCTCCGCGAGCCGCCTGCGCAGCTCGGCGCGGCCCTCGGCGGTCAGCGTCAGCACGTGGCGCGGCGCGGCGACGGCGCCCGGCTGGGTCTCTCGGCCCAAGAGACCGGCCTTCTCCAGCCGCTTGATGGCCGGGTAGAGCGTGCTCTCGGCCACCGGTTTGACGTGCCCGGTGAGTGCGGCGATGCGCTTGCGCAGCTCGTAGCCGTGCAGGGCGGCGTCGTAGAGGAATCCGAGGATCGCGAGCTCCAGCATGGTGCCATTGTGCCGCAGCGACGCTGTACCTCGTTGACATAATACATCGGCACCGATGTATAGTCTCCTCCATGCAGCAGACACGATTCACCGATGACGGCGCGTGCATCCGCTGGACCGGGACGCCCGGGACCGGCCCCGCTCTCGTCTACGTGCACGGGCTGGGCGCGGCCTCCTCCGTCTACTTCGCCCACATAGCGGCGGATCCGGTCCTCGCCGGGCGGCGTTCACTCCTCGTCGATCTGCCGGGCCACGGCATCAGTGACCGGCCCGCCGCCTTCGGCTACACGCTGGAGGAGCACGCGGACGCCCTCGCCGCGGCACTCGACGCCGCCGGGACGGGTCCGGCCGAGGTGGTCGGCCACAGCATGGGAGGCGCCGTGGCGATCGTCCTCGCCGCGCGCCGGCCCGACCTGGTGGCGCGCCTGGTGCTGGCTGAGGCGAACCTCGACGCGCGTCCACGTGTGACGGCCGGCAGCAGCGGCATCGCGGCCTTCACGGACGAGGAGTTCGTCCACGGCGGGGGCTTCGCCCGCGTCCTGGAGCGCGTCGGCCCGCAGTGGGCCGCCACGATGCGCCTGGCAGACCCGGTCGCCCTGCACCGCACCGCCTCGTCACTGGCGCGGGGGAGCGATCCGGTCATGCGCGAGCTGCTGCTCTCGTCGCCCGTCCCGCGCACCTTTCTGCAGGGTGAGTCGAGCGGTGACCTGACCGGCCGGGCGGAGCTCGAGGCGGCCGGGGTGTCCGTCGTGACGGTCCCCGGCGCCGGTCACAACATCATGTTCGACAACGCTTACGCCTTCGTCGACGCCATTGCGAGGAACCGCTCGTCGGTGTCGGTGTAGGAAGTCATGGTCCATCCCGAGGACTCCAGCAAGGGCCCCAGGTTGGGCTCGGCACGCAAGTCGTCCGGGGTGAGCTCACGGCCCTGCCGGGCGGCCAGCGCCGCCCGGCCGATCGGGTGGAAGAGGGCCAGCCGGCCGCCGGGCCGGGTGACCCGGGCCAGCTCACGCAGACAGGCCCGGGGGTCCGGCAGATGCCCGATCAGTCCCGCGGCGAAGACGGCGTCCAGGGTCGCGTCGCGCAGCGGCAGCCGGGCACAGTCGGCCAGCAGCAGGGCGCCATGTTCCCGGCGTCCAGCGCCTGTCGCGGCGGCGAGCATCTCAGGCGTCAGGTCGGCGCCGACGACCGTCCCGGACGCCCCCACGGCCGCGCGCAGGAAGGGCAGTGCCCGGCCGGTGCCGCACCCCGCGTCGAGGACCGCCTGGCCCTCCCTCAGGCCCAGTTCGGCCACACCGGCCCGGTAGGCGGGGGCGTCGTCGGGGTAGCGGGTCTCCCAGTCGGCGGCGCGGGCGGCGAAGAACGCGCGGATCTGCGCGGGATCGGTGTGCACGACGGTCCACCTCCGGTTCGGGGCACGCCCCCGGGGGGCACGGGACGCGGGGCATCATGGTCGCATGATCCCGTTCCGCTCCGTGTGCTTGTTCCTGCTCGCCGCGCTGCTGGAGATCGGCGGCGCCTGGCTGGTCTGGCAGGGGCTGCGCGAGCACCGGGGATGGGTGTGGATCGGTGCCGGGGTCATCGCCCTGGGCCTGTACGGGTGCGTCGCCACCCTGCAGCCGGACGCCGAGTTCGGCCGCATCCTGGCCGCCTACGGCGGGGTGTTCATCGCGGGCTCGCTCGCGTGGGGGATGGTGGCGGACGGCTTCCGGCCCGACCGCTACGACGTGGCGGGTGCCCTGGTCTGCCTGGTGGGCGTGGGGATCATCATGTACGCGCCGCGCAGTGGCTGAAACCCGCCTCCTTTGTGCAGGTTCGTGCTGCACGCGATCGGCGGGGAACCGTATCCGTAAGGCACGTTGTCAAATAAGGCAGGGTTCCGTCATGGCCCGAGCATGCGAGCACCCTCGCACTAGCGTCCCGGGGCCATGGGACACATCGACCATGCCGCCTTCGGCTGGCTGACCCCGCTGCTCTCGTACGCCATGGCGTGCGTCGGCGCGGCGCTCGGACTGCGCTGTACCGTACGGGCCCTGGCCGCGACCGGCCGCTCCCGGCGCAACTGGCTGATCACCGCCGCGAGCGCCTTCGGCACCGGCATCTGGACGATGCACTTCGTCGCCATGCTCGGCTTCCGCGTCACCGGCACCGAGATCCGCTACAGCGTCCCCCTGACCGTCCTCAGCCTCGCCGTCGCCATGGTGGTCGTCGGCCTCGGCGTCTTCGCCGTCGGCTACGGCGACGGCCGCTTCCGGGCCCTCGTGGTCGGCGGCCTCACCACGGGTGTCGGCGTGGCCAGCATGCACTACCTGGGCATGGCCGCCGTACGGCTGCACGGCGCGGTGTCCTACGAACCGTGGCTCGTGGCCCTTTCCGTCGTCATAGCCTGGGCCGCCGCGACCGCCGCCCTGTGGGCCGCGCTCACCATCCACCGGCCCGTGGTCGTCGCCGGCGCCTCCCTGGTGATGGGCGCGGCGGTCAGCAGCATGCATTACACCGGGATGCTCGCCGTGCAGGTCCGGGTCCGGCCCTCGGCGGACGTGCTGTCCGGTTCCGGCGCGACCGCGTTCCTCTTCCCCCTGATCGTCGGGCTGGGTTCCTACCTCTTCCTCACCTCCGCCTTCGTCGCGCTCTCCCCGACAGCGAGGGAACGCCTCGCCTCCGCCACCGCCCAGCGCGTCGGTGAGGGGGCCCTGTGACGCCGCCACGGGGCCGCAGAGCGCATGCCGGACTCCCCGCGGACGAGGAAACGTCCTCTCACGCGACGGACGGCGGACGGGACGGCGGGACCACCCAGGGCCGGCTGAGCCTGCGTCCGAGGAGCGTGCGCGCGAAGATCGTGTCCCTTCTCATGGTGCCCGTCGTCTCCCTGATGGCGCTGTGGGCCTTCGCCGCCGTCACCACGGCCCAGGACCTTTCCGGGCGGCTGCGTGCCCAGCGCATTGCAGAAACGATCCGCGAGCCGGTCGCGGGCACCGTGACCGCCCTGCAGGCCGAACGCCGCGCCGCCACCCGCTACCTGGCGCGGCCCACCACCGAGGCCGCCGCCGAACTGAGCAGGCGCGCCACGGCCACCGACCGCGCGGCCGCCCTGCTGCAACTGGGCGGCGGCCACACCGTCGCCGACGGCACCGGCCTGCCGGGCACCGCGGCCGTGCGGGTGCGCACCTTCGTCGGCGACCTGGAGCGCCTGCGCCGGCTGCGTCCCGGCGTCACCCGGGGAGCGGCGGACTGGCGTCAGACGTACCGCGCCTACACCGACGCCGTGACCGACGGCTTCGCGATCGGCGGCGCCCTTGCCACATCCCGCGGCGAGCGCACCGCCCTGGAGATCGGCCGTGCCGCAGAACAGCTGTCCCGCGAGGACGCCCTGCTCGCCGCGGCCGCCCTCACCCGTGGGCTCCCCACGGACCGCTACCGCGACCTGAGCGGTGCCGTCACCGCCCGCCGCGTGCTGCTCGCGGGGTGTACGGCCGACCTCGGCGGCGCCGGCCGCACCGCCTGGGAGCGGCTGACCCACTCCACCGCGTACGCGGACCTCGAGGCGGTGGAGGACGCCGTCCTCGACGCCGGGCCGGGCAAGGCCGCCGCGGACCGCGCGGACCCCGCCTCCTGGGACCGGGCCGCCGGGCAGGTGCTGTCCGGCCTGGAGAGGGTCGCCACGGCCGCCGCGCCCGCCGACCGGTCCATCGCACAGGGCCTGTCGAGCACCTCGGGCATCGCCGTCCTGCTCGGCCTCCTCGGTGTCGTCGCGTCCCTCTTCATCTCCGTACGGATCGGCCGCGGCCTCGTCGTCGAACTGATCGGCCTGCGCAACACCGCCCTCGAACTCGCCCGCCGCAAACTGCCGCGCGCCATGCGGCGGCTCCGCGCCGGGGAGGAGATCGACCTCGGGAAGGAGGCCCCCCTCGGCAGGCACGGTGCCGACGAGATCGGCCAGGTCGCCGAGGCACTGGCCACGGTGCAGCGCGCCGCGCTGCGCGCCGCCGCGGAGCGCGCCGAACTGGTCAACGGGGTCTCCGGCGTCTTCGTCAACCTCGCGCGCCGCAGTCAGGTCCTCGTGCACCGTCAGCTGGCGCTGCTCGACAGCATGGAACGGCGCACCGAGGACCCGGGCGAGCTGGAGGACCTGTTCAGGCTCGACCACCTCACCACCAGGATGCGGCGGCACGCCGAGGGCCTGATCATCCTCTCCGGCGCCGCTCCCGGCCGCGCCTGGAGCAAACCCGTGCCCCTCACCAATGTGGTGCGCGCCGCCGTCGCGGAGGTCGAGGACTACGCCCGCGTCGAGGTCCGCCGGCTCCCCCTTGCGGCGGTCGTCGGCTCCGCGGTCGCCGACCTCACCCATCTGATCGCCGAACTCGTCGAGAACGCCACCCAGTTCTCCCCGCCGCACACCAAGGTGCGCGTCTACGGCGAACAGGTCGGCAACGGCTATGCCCTGGAGATCGAGGACCGCGGGCTCGGCATGGGCAAGGAGGCCATGGACGAGGCCAACCGGCGCATCGCCCGGACCCAGGCGCTCGACCTGTTCGACAGCGACCGGCTCGGCCTGTTCGTCGTCAGCCGGCTCGCCCGGCGGCACGACGTCAGGGTCTCCCTGCGCACCTCCCCGTACGGCGGCACCACCGCCGTCGTGCTGCTGCCCACCGCCCTGCTCGACATGAGGGCACCCGAAGCCCGCGCCCCACGCGGCGTGGGGACGGGGGGCGCGGCGTCCGGCCCGCACGGACCCCGCCAGGGGCCCGCGGAGGTCCTGCCCCCGGTGGCGGCCTCCCCGCGCGGCGACGGCGACGGGCTGCCGCGCCCTCCCGCGCCCCGGCCCGTCCGCCTGCCGGAGCCCGCGGCGCCCGTGCCCGTGCCCGCCCCGGCCCGGGACGGGGCGCCCGCTCCCGCGGCCGTCGGCGCCCCCGTGGCCGCGCCCGCCGCCGACGGAGGACTCCCGCGCCGCGTACGCCGCGCGAGCCTCGCCCCGCAGCTCCTGGAGCCTCGCGCGCCCGAACGCACCCCTGGGCCGCAGGGCGTGGAGCACGACGTCCCCGAACGGACGGCCGAGCAGGCGCGCTCGACGATGGCCGCATTCCGCCGCGGCTGGATCCGAGGCGGCGGTGCCGGAGCCCGCGACGCCGCCGACGAGGCACCGGCCGGCCCACGCCCCCTGCGGGCCGCCCCGCAGCGTTCCGGCGTCCGGCCCGGCCCCGGAGGGCCGGACCACCAAGGCGGTCCGGACACCACGCCGGAGGACGGCGAGCAGGACCACGCCCGCACCACGGACCCGGCACCCCGCGAAGGAGAGCACAGATGATCGACGCATCGAACCGGTCCGGTGAACTGGACTGGCTGCTGGACGACATCACCGACCGGGTGGCCCACGTCCGCCACGCCGTGGTGCTGTCGGGCGACGGCCTGGCCGTGGGCTCCTCGCGCGGGCTGACCCGCGAGGACGCCGAGCACCTGGCGGCCGTCGCCTCGGGCTTCCACAGCCTCGCCAAGGGCGCCGGACGTCATTTCGCGGCCGGCCAGGTGCGGCAGACCATGGTCGAACTCGACCAGGGCTTCCTCTTCGTGGCCGCCGCGGGCGAGGGCTCCTGCCTCGCGGTGTTCACCGGGGCGGGCGCCGATGTCGGCCTGATCGCCTATGAGATGGCCCGCCTCGTCAAGCGCGTGGGCGAGCACCTGCACACCCCGCCGCGCCTCGGCGCCGCCGGCCCGGCTGCCGGTTGACCGGCGCGCGGGTGATGAACGGCGGGCACCAGCGCGGGCCGGACGGCCACTGGTACGACGACGCGGCCGGGCCCCTGGTGCGCCCGTACGCCATGACCGGCGGCCGTACCCGGCCCGGCACGGCGGTCGCCGCCCTGGACCTGATCGCCCTGGTGCTCGCCGAACCCGGCGCCGCCGACGATCCCGCGCTCGAACCCGAGCACAACACGCTGCTCGCCCTGTGCCGGGACGAGCCCCTGTCGGTCGCGGAGCTGGCGGCCGACGCCGACCTGCCGGTGGGCGTCGTACGCGTCCTCCTCGGCGACCTCCTGACGCTCGGCAGCGTACGGGTGAGCAGTCCCGTACCGCCGGCGCAGCTACCCGATGAGCGCATCCTGCGAGAGGTGATCAATGGACTCCGGGCACTCTGAGACGCCGGTCATGGCCCTGAAGATCCTCATCGCGGGGGGATTCGGGGTCGGCAAGACCACCATGGTGGGCGCGGTGAGCGAGATCCGGCCGCTGCGTACCGAGGAGCAGTTGACCGAGGCCGGGCGCCATGTGGACGACACCATAGGAGTCGAGCGGAAGTCCACCACCACCGTGGCGATGGACTTCGGCCGGATCACCATCAGGGCCGGACTCTCGCTCTACCTGTTCGGCACCCCCGGACAGGACCGGTTCTGGTTCCTGTGGGACGAGCTGTCACAAGGGGCGCTCGGCGCGGTCGTGCTCGCCGACACCCGCCGCCTGGAGGACTCCTTCCCGGCCGTGGACTTCTTCGAGCACCGGAAGATCCCGTTCGCCGTCGCCGTCAACCGCTTCCCCGGCACGCAGGAGCACCGCCCCGAGGACATCGCGCGCGCCCTCGACCTTCAGGACGGCACCCCTGTCGTCCTCTGCGACGCAAGGGACCGCGCGTCGGGCAAGGAGGTGCTGATCGCTCTCGTCGAGCACGCCGGGCGGATGCACGCGGCGCGCCTTCTGGAGTCGGTGAGCTGACACTCCGTGGCGGAGCGGGGCACCCTAGCAGAACGGCGTCGCCGATAAAGGAATTCACAGTGCATTGAGAGACTCCCGAACCGGGTGCGTACAGGTGGTCAGACGGGGCGCACGGGCCCCGACGCCCCTACCGCTCAAGGAGTCCAGATGCACAAGCGGATCGGTGCCGCAGTCGCCGGAACGGCCGCTGCCCTCCTCCTCGCCACCGCCTGCGGCGGGTCGAACGGCTACGACCAGGCCGGCAGCGTGGCACCGGCGGCCCAGCAGCAGGACGCGGCCCAGTCGGCCACCGCGCAGCCGGGATCCGGGTACGGGTACGACAGCGAGACCTCGGCCGACCCGTCCTCGGGCACCGACGACGGATACGCCGGCGGTACGGACGACAGCTCCGACAGCGGCACCACGGACGCCGCCTCCGACAAGAAGTGGCCCATCCTGTCCGTCGTCAACGACGCCAAGCTCGGCGACATACTCGTCGACTCCAAGGGCCGCACCCTGTACCGCTTCGACAAGGACACCGACTGGCCGATGGTGTCCAACTGCACCGGCGAGTGCCTCAAGAAGTGGCCGGCCGCCAAGCCCGTCACCAAGGCGCAGGCCGAGGCCGCAGGCCTCAACCCCAAGCTCGTCAGCACCTACACCCGGCCGGACGGCACCAAGCAACTGTCGTACAACTGCTGGCCCGTCTACTGGTTCGCCGGTGACACCAAGCCCGGTGACACCAACGGCCACGGCGTGGGCGGCACCTGGTGGGCCATGGGCGCCAACGGCAAGAAGGCCAACGGAGGCAAGCCGATCCGCTGACCCGGGCCGGCGGCGGGGCGCGGGGCTCAGTCCGCCACACCGGACTCGGCGAGCACCTTGTCGATCCGCACCCGGACCAGGAGTTCGCCGGGCCCCCCATTGCGGGCACCGAACTCCTCGGCGACGTCCTCGCCCATGTAGCGGGCGGCGATCCGGGTGGCCCACTCCCGCAGCGGGCCGGGTTCCTCGCTCACCTCGGCCCGACCCTGCAGCACCACGTACGCGAACGGCGGCCGGTCATCGTCCACACACAGGGCGACCCGGCCGTCGCGCGTGATGTTGCGGCCCTTGACGGTGGCCTTGCCCGTGTTGAACACGACGTCTTCGCCGTCCAGCAGGAACCAGACGGGCGCCACGTGGGGCGTTCCGCCCGCCCGCGTGGTCGCCAGCTTGCCCGTGCGCGTCCCGGCGGAGACGAAGGTCCGCCACTCTTCCTCGGTCATCCTGTGTCCCATGTCCCCATCCTGCCCCGGACGGCGGCCGACGGCCTCAGGACCCGCTGGAGGGGTGCGACGGCTCGACCTCCTGGTAGAGCGGTACGTCCAGCCGTCCGCGCCGCAGCAGCCGGCGCCAGAGCACCGGGTCGTACTCCTGCGGCGTGGTGGTGGCGAGGAAATCCTCCAGTACGTCCACGAAACGTCCGGGCGCGTCATGGTGCGGGAAGTGCCCCGCGTCCTCGAACAGTTCCAGTCGGCTGCCCGGCATCGCGGTGTGAGCCCTCAAGGCGTGGCGCACCGGGATCACCCCGTCGTGCTCGCCCCACATGATCAGGGTCGGCAGGCCCGCCGTCAGGTAACTGCGGTCCATCATCGTGATGACCTGCCCCCGCATGTCGACACCCGCGCGGAGGGTGCGCAGGAAGGCCTGACGCGCCATGGAACTGTCCAGCATGAGGTAGCGCTCGAGGACGTAGTCGAAGTCGTGACGGCCGAGCCCGAGCCCGCCGGTGGTCCGCAGCAGCGGGGCGAGCAGCCGCAGCGCCGTGCGTACGGGCGGTGAGGTGGCGACCGGCAGCGCCACCTCGGAACCCGGACCGGCCGCCAGGCGCAGCAACGGGTGGACCTCCGGCCCCAGGCCGCCACCGCCCACGATCACCAGGCGTTCGCAGCGCTCCGGGAACTGGTAGGCGAACTGCATCGCGACGCCCGCCCCGAGCGAGTGCCCCACGACCGACACCCGGTCGACGTCCAGCACGCCCAGCAGGTCGCGCATCCCGCACGCGTAGGCCGCCACCGCGTAGTCGGCACGGGGCCGCTCACTGTCACCGTGACCCAGGAGATCGGGCGCGATGACCGTGTGCCGGCGCCCCAGCCGGGGCAGGATGTGCGCCCATGTCGCCGACGAGTCGCCGAGGCCGTGGATCAGCAGCAGCGGCGGCCCGCTGCCGCCCAGCCGGAACGCACGCCGGTAGCCGTGGATGTCGCGATGGACCAGAGGGATTCCCTGCGAACCGTCCTCCGCGTCCGGGGCGGGACCGTAGACCCGGCGCACGACCTGTCCCCGTTCCATGCGTCCAGCGTGCGGCAGGGGGGTTTCCCCCGCAATGCCGCGCCGTTAGCGCGACGTGAACGCGCTCCGGGTGGAGCGGGCGGATCGAGCAGGGTACGCCGTTCCACCCGGCGCCGCACCCGAGGGCGTCACAAGGAAAGGGATTGTGAGATGTCACAGTCGGTGTCACCAAGAGGGCATTCGTGGGTCAGACTGTGCCCCTCCCCATCGAACCCATGGTCGACCGAGGACCTCACGCATGCGCCTGCGCCCCCGCACCATCCGCACGCAACTCGTGGTACTTCTCCTGGTGCCGCTGCTCTCGCTGGCGGGTCTGTGGACATACAGCACCTTCACCTCGGTGCGCGGGGCCTTCGCCCTCATGGGGATCGCCGACACCTACCGCTACTACGGGACCCCCGCGGACGACCTCGGACGGGCCCTGCAGGTCGAGCGGCGGCTCGCCGTCGCCTATGTGGCGTCCGACGGTGGGACCGGCGGTGCCGAACTGGAGAGCGCCGAGCGGACCACCGACCGGCTGCTCACGGTCGTCCGGGAGCACGCGCGCGAGCAGGCGCGGGGCACCGAACTGGACCTCGCCCAGCGGCGCCGGCTCACCGAGCTGATCACCGCCGCCAAGGACCTGCAGCCGCTGCGCGAGGACGTCAGACAGCGCGACATCGGCTGGTCGATGACGCTCCACCGCTACTCGTCTGTGATCGACCCCATCTTCCGGCTGCGCGGATCGCTCGCCGCGCTCCAGAGCGGCGAGGTCGCCCGGCAGGGCGGTTTCGTCATCGACCTCGTACGGGCCAGGGAACTGCTGTCCCGCGAGGACGCCATGCTCACCGCCGCGCAGGTCGGTCCGGCCATGACGGCCAGTCAGTACCGAGAGTTCATCGGCACCATCGACGGACGCAAGCTGCTGCACTCCATCGTCGACCCGGAGTTGACCAAGGCCGCCAAGGAGAGCCTCGACGAGTTCGACGGCGGCAGCGTCGCCTGGACGCTGGACTCCATGGAGACCGCGGCCCGTTCGGCGGGCGCCAAGGACGTCGGCCTCGTCGTCTCCCGGGACCGCTGGCGGCAGAACGCCGACCGGGCGCTCACCGCGCTCAGCGACATCAACGTCGCGGCCGCCGGCGAGGTGGGCGAGCAGGCGCGTGACGACGGCATGGACGTGCTCGTGCGGACCGGCGCGGTCAGCCTCGCCGGACTCTTCCTCGTCGTCCTGTCGGTCGTCATCTCCCTGCTCATCGGGCGCGGCATCGCCCGCCGGCTCACGCTGCTGCGCAACCAGGCGCTGGAACTGTCGGGGAGGCGGCTGCCGGAGGTGCTGCGCAGGCTGCGCGCGGGCGAGGAGCTCGACGACGACGCCGTCGCCCGCGCCGCACCCGACCTGCGCTTCGGCGCCGACGAGATCGGACAGGTCGGCCGGGCCTTCAACAACGCCCAGCGCGCCGCCGTCCAGGCGGCCGTCGACCAGGAGAAGCTGCGCCGCGGGGTCTCCGCCGTCTTCACCAATCTGGCCCGCCGAAGCCAGGTGCTGCTGCACCGTCAGCTGACGCTGCTCGACGCCATGGAGCGCCGCTCCGGTGACCCGGCGGACCTTGACGACCTCTTCCGCGTCGACCACATCGCCGTCCGCATGCGCCGGCACGCCGAGGGCCTGCTGATCCTCTCAGGGAACGCACCGGGCCGCGCCTGGCGCCGCCCGGTCCGGCTCGCGGAGGTGGCGCGCGCAGCGGTCGGCGAGGTCGAGCACTACCAGCGGGTCACCGTCCGGCGCATGCCCCGGGTGGCGCTGACGGGCCCTGCGGTCGCCGACGTGCTGCACCTGATGGCGGAACTCATCGACAACGCCACGGCCTTCTCGCCGCCCGACACCAAGGTCGAGGTGCGCGGCGAGGTCGTCGCCGGCGGCTACGTCCTGGAGGTCGAGGACCGCGGCCTGGGCATGAGCACCGAGCGGCTCGCCGACGCCAACAACGAACTCGGCGAGGCCGGCGCGGGCACGGAACTCCCCGAGACCGACCGCCTCGGACTGTTCACCGTCGGACGGCTCGCCGCCCGGCAGGGAGTGCGCGTCACCCTGCGCCGAGGGCGGTTCGACGGCACCGTGGCGGTGGTGTTCATCCCGCAGTCGGTGCTTGTGGACGCCTCGGGCGACGACGTCGAGACCGGGGAGCACGTGCTCCGTCCACGAGCCGTGCCCGAACCGCCGGGGCCGGATCGCGCGGACGCGGCGCCACGCACACCGAGGCCGCCGCGGGGGCCGAGCCGGCCGCGCGAGGAAGGCCGCACGGTGACGGGGTTGCCGAAGCGGCAGCGGCAGGCCAGTCTCGTAGCGCAACTGAGGGACGACGGCGTGCACCAGAGCCCGGCGGAGACGCCCGGTGGGGGAGAAGACGAAAGGGAACGATCTCCGGAAGAGGCTCGTTCCACCATCACGGCGTTCGCCCGCGGCCTGGCCCGCGGCAGGGACGCCGCAGCACCGCAAGGAACAGCGGAGACCGGGGAGATCGGGGGATGACGGTGAGCAGTGGACTCACGTGGCTGATGGACGATCTGACAGAGCGGGTGCCGCACGTCAGGCACGCGCTGGTGCTCTCCGGCGACGGTCTGGTGACCGGGGCGAGCACCAGTCTGGACCGTGCCACGGCCGAGCACCTGGCCGCCGTCTCGTCCGGGTTCCACAGTCTCGCCAAGGGCGCGGGGCGGCACTTCGACGCGGGCGGCGTACGGCAGACGATGGTCGAGTTCGACGACGGCTTCCTGTTCGTCACGGCCGCGGGCGAGGGCAGTTGCCTGTCCGTGCTCAGCGGGGTGCAGGCCGACGTGGGGCAGATCGCCTACGAGATGACCCTCATGGTCCACCGGGTCGGTGAACACCTCGGTGTCACGCCGCGCCGGCACGACGCGGCGGCACCGGGGGAGTGATGAAGCATGAACCCGAGCCCGCCGGGAGATGAGGGCGCGCTCTGGTATGACGACGAGGCCGGTCCGATGGTGCGCGCCTACACCATCACCGGCGGTCGCACCCGGCCGGACTCCGACAGCGACGTCGACCTGATCGCCGTCATGGTCCCGGCCGTCGGCACGGCCCCGGACGACAACCTCGACGAGGAGCACCTGGCCCTCCTGGACCTGTGCCGGGACACCCCCCTCACCGTGGCCGAACTGGCCTCGGAGGCCGATCTCGCGCTCGGTGTCGTCCGTGTCCTGCTCGGCGACCTCCTGCGGGACGGCCATCTGCGGGCCATCCGGCCCGTGCCGCCCGCGGAACTGCCCGATGTGGGGCTGCTCAAGGACGTCATCGACGGCCTGCGCGCCCTGTGAACCGGGCTGTCGACCAGGCGGCGTTGTCGGACCCCGGTCGTACGGTGACCCCATGGAGGAGATCACGTACGTCCGGGGGGACGCCACCGCGCCGCAGGGCAAGGGCGTCAAGCTGATCGTCCATGTCTGCAACGACCTGGGCGGCTGGGGGAGGGGATTCGTCGTCGCGCTCTCCCGCCGCTGGCCGGAGCCCGAGGTCGCGTACCGGCGGTGGCACCGTGAGCGCGCCGGCAACGATTTCGCCCTGGGAGCCGTCCAGTTCGTCCGGGTCGGCGAGTGGGTGTGGGTGGCCAATCTCGTCGGGCAGCGCGGCATCCGCAGGGGCGCCAAAGGCGTGCCCGTGCGGTACGAGGCGATCGACGCCGGGCTGGTCCTGGTGGCGCGGAAGGCCGCGGAGCTCGGCGCGTCGGTGCACATGCCGCGCATCGGATGCGGGCTCGCGGGCGGGCGCTGGGAGCGGGTCGCGCCGTCGATCGAGGAGCGGCTGGTGCGCCGCGGGATCTCCGTCACCGTGTACGACCACGGGGCGTGACGCGGAGTTATCCACAGGGGTCTGCGGATGTCGCCGCGAGGATCTATCGTCGTGACTGTCGGTGATGAGTCGCTACGAAAGGTCAGGGGGAGTGGCATGGCTGTCAAGGAGGCCACCGTCCGGGAGGCGCTCGGCATGCGGCGCGCCCGGGAGGAATTGTGCCTGGAGGCCGAGGAGTTCGAGGTCGCGCTGCAGACCGGCGAGGTGCGCACGGCACCGGCCGTCGGCGGACGCCGGCGCGTCGTGCGGGAGGACGTGGACCGGTTGCGGGAGGAGGAGGGCTTTCCCGACCGCCTGCGCGCGCGGCTGGAACTGGTGGGCAGCATCGAGGGCGCGGCACTGATCGGGATCAGCCGGGAGCGCTTCACCCGGCTCGCCAAGGGCGGCTTCCTCCGCCCCGTCCGCTGGTACGTCAACCGCTACCGCGCCGTGGTGTGGCTCTACCTGGCCGAGGACGTACGGCGGTTCGCCCGGGCCCAACCGGCGCTGCTGGAAGGCCGGCTGCCCGCCGCGCTCCGTGATGCCCTCGACGAGGGCGAGGACCGCCGCGCCCGCGGCTGGCGGGCGCGACGCGTGGAGGAACTCGTGCGGGACGCGGAGGACGCCTGGACCGAGGCGTCCGCCTGGTCCGCCCTGCTGGGCCCGGAAGCGGCCGCCGACGCGGTGCCGGACGAACGTGAACGGGCCCACCTGCGCCGGCTGTGCCCGGCGCTCCCGGCCGGCAGTACGGGCTCGTACGCCACCCGTGAGCTGATCGAGGCCCAGACCGTCGCCTCCCACCCCGACGAGGTCACCTTCGCCCAGGTCTCGCTCGCCGACGCGCTGCTCAGGGCCCGTGCCGCCCGCCCCGCCCCGCACCCCGTGCGAGCCACCTCGGTCGCCGCCCCGGGCCGCCCGATCGCCCCGCCACCCTCCACCGAGGCTGCGCCGCCGACCCCGGCGCCGCGCAGCCGCTGGCGCCGCCTGCTCGGTCTGGGGTGACCGGGCGGGGTGTCACACCGCGCGCCACCAGGCGGCGATGACGATGTCGTGACCGAGTGACTCATCGAGGGCGCGGTACAGCGCGAGCCTGACGATCCGGTCGTCGTGGGGCCGGTACGGGCGTTCGGGGTCGGGGATCCCGAGCAGCGGTCCCAGCGCGTCGATCGCGGGCTTCCACAGCGTGGACCAGTTGCGCTGTGCGGACACCTCGAAGCGGAGATGGAGTTCGACCGCGACACCGGGAGGCAGTGCGGGTCCCGCAGCGCGACAGGCCTCGTGGACCGCCGCCTTCCAGGCCGTTGACGAGGCCGACACTTCGGTGCGCACCGACAACTGGGGCTCGCCCTGCCAGTCGGCAGCGGAATCGACCGGTACAGCCGGCCCGATGGCGATGGTGGAGGAGGGAGCATGGTGTTTGCGGGCGAAGACCGCGGCGAAGCGTTCCGGGCCGAGCGCCCGGACGACAGGGAAGAGGTAGTTGTCCAGGTCGTGACCACCGCGGGTCAGCGGGACTTTGTCGTCCAGCCCGACGGTGAGTGCGAGGGCGAGGTCGCCCTCCCGCCCGTTCACGGTGGGGCCGACCAGTCCCACGAGGGCGTCGAGGAAGGCGCGCAGCCTTATCCGGCCGGGGTGACCGGCCGCGCCCCAACTCTCCACCACCGGCCGCTCCGGCAGCCCGCGTTCGCCGTCCGGCACCGAGAACAGCGTCGCCATGCCGGGCATTCTCCTCCACTGACGGCGTCCGGGAGGGCCGTGTGGACCGAAAAACAGATGCGGCGGGGCAGCGGCAGGGGTGAGACTGCCCGGGCCGGACGGCGCAAGCCCCGCGCCGCCATCCTCTTGATCCACAAGGAGCCTCCGCTTGCAGGGTGTTGTCACCGTCTCGCCTTCCCAGGTGCCGGAGCTGCTGCTCAACCTGGCCACCGTGCGCCCGGTCTTCCTGTGGGGCGCCCCCGGCATCGGGAAGTCGTCCCTCGTCAGGGAGTTCGCCGACTCGCTGGCACTGGACTGCGTGAGTCTCATCGGGACGCAACTGGCTCCGGAAGACCTCATCGGCGTTCCGCAGATCGTCGACGGCCGCTCGCGGTTCTGCCCGCCGGAGACCATCGCCCGCGACGAGCCGTACTGCCTCTTCCTCGACGAGCTGAACGCGGCCACCCCGGATGTGCAGAAGGCCTTCTACTCGCTGATCCTCGACCGCCGTATCGGTTCGTACGAGCTGCCGCCCGGCAGCATCGTCATCGGTGCGGGCAACCGGGCCACCGACAATGCCCTGGCGCGGCCGATGGCCTCCGCCCTGGTCAACAGGCTCGCGCACGTCCACCTGCGGGCCTCCGCCGCGGACTGGCTGGTCTGGGCGGCGGGCGCCGGCATCCATCCGTGGATCACCGACCACCTCACCGACCGGCCGGACCACCTGTGGTCCGCGCCGCCGAAGACCGAGGAGCCGTTCTCCACTCCGCGCGCCTGGCACATGCTCTCCGACGCGCTCCACTCCTTCGGACCCGCCCTGGACGAGGAGACGCTGAAGGTCCTCGCGTACGGCACGCTCACGCCCGGGCACGCCACGGCCTTCTGCGGATACGTCAAGATCGTCCGGCACTCGTACGGACTCGAGGCCATCCTCAAGGGGGACGCTTCCTGGCCGCGCCGCATCGAGGACCGCGACCTGCTCTACTACCTCGCCGACTCCTTCCGCGGGCGTCTGATCAAGGAGCTGCCGGCGCAGCGGGAGCACGCGTCCCCGGCTGTGCGGCAGATGGCCTACCGGGCCAAGTCGCTGCTGGTGCAGTTGGCGGAGATCTCGGTCGAGGTCGCCCAGACCGTTATCGCCGACGGCGACGACGACATTCCGGTGCTGCCCTCCTGGTTCCTCCTGGAGGCCGCCCGTGACATGCCGCGACTGGTAGAGGCACGCCGGTGAGCGGCGCGCGCGGTGACAGGTCCCGGGCGCGGCCGACTCCCCGCAAGGACCCCGCGGCCGAGGCCTTCGCAGCCGGCGTGGACCTGCTGCGCCGCAACACCGCCCTCGCCGCGCTCTCCGCCGTCAACGGCCGTCTGTGCCGCAGCGAGGAGTGCGAGGAGCACCCTCGCGACGGCTGGGCCTCGGTCACCTCCAACGGCGTCGTGCACGCCGACCTCCTGCGCCGCGCGGAGCCGGAGGAGTGGGCCTGGGTGCTGGCGCACTGCCTCCTGCACCTCGGCTTCGGGCACGTGCCTGCCGCCAGGGGCATGCGTGAGCAGCCCGACCGGTTCGACCTGGCCGCCCGTTGCGTGGTGGTCAACCGCTTCCTGGACACCTTCCCCGTGGGCCGGGCGCCCGTCCCGCTGCCCCCGGTGTTCCCGGACGGCGACGAGGAACAACTGGCCGCGCGCTGGCGCCGCGACGGCCTCCCCGCCGGGTTCGCGGCGTGCGGCACCGCAGGCCCGCAACCGGACCAGGTGCTCCAGCCCTGGCAACCGTCCTGGAGCGCGCCGGAGGACTGGACCGTCGCCTTCGCGAGCGCCCTCAGCCGCACGATGTCGGCGGCCATGGACGTCGCCGGAGGCCGTCGTGAAGAGCTCACCGGCGCGAGGCGCCCACTGCGGCCCTGGGAACGCGCTCTGAGCTGGTTCATCTCCTCGTACCCGTTGCTCGGCGGCATCGCCGCCGGGATGACCCTGGTCGCCGACGCCGAACTCGCCCGGGCGCAGCGGATCTCGGTGGCGGCGGTCAACGCCGAGGCGGGGGAGATCTACCTCAACCCCCTGTGCCGGTACGGCGACGAGGAATGGCGGTTCATCCTCGCTCACGAGATGCTGCATGCCGCGCTGCGCCACGGCGAGCGCCGGGGCGGCCGGGACCCGTACCTGTTCAACGTCGCCGCCGACTACGTGATCAACGGCTGGCTGCTGGAGATGGGCGTCGGGCAGATGCCCGAGGGACTGCTGCACGACCCAGCCCTGGCCGGGCTGTCCAGCGAGGAGGTGTACGACCGCATCGCCCGGGACCAGCGGCGGTTGCGTCGTCTCGCCACGCTGCGCGGCAAGGGCCTTGGAGACGTCCTCGGCGAGCCGCTGCCGCGCCGCGGGGAGACCGTTCCCACATGGGTGGACCTGGACGAGTTCTACCGGCGCGGGCTGCTCCAGGGCTTCGATCTGCACCGCCGCGAACGCGGACTCCTGCCGGCCGGACTGGTCGAGGAGATCCGCGCGCTGTCCCACCCACCGCTGCCATGGGACGCCAGACTCGCCCGCTGGTTCGACGAGTACGTGCCCCGCCCCGAGGCGGTGCGCAGCTTCACCCGCCCCTCCCGGCGCCAGGCGTCCACCCCGGACATCCCCCGGGCCGGCCGCAGCCACCCGCCGCAGGAAGTGGCCCGCTGCACCTTCGGCGTGGTGCTGGACACCTCCGGGTCCATGAGCCGGACACTGCTCGGCAAGGCACTCGGCGCCATCGCCTCCTACGCCACCGCCCGCGACGTGACCGCCGCCCGGGTGGTGTTCTGTGACGCCGCGCCCTTTGACGCGGGATACCTGCCGGTGACCGAGATCGCGCACAAGGTGCGTGTCAGGGGCCGCGGCGGAACCGTTCTTCAGCCCGGTGTCGACCTGCTCCAACGCGCCCCGGACTTCCCTTCGACGGCCCCGGTCCTGCTGATCACCGACGGAGACTGCGACGTCCTGCGGGTACGCCGCGAACACGCCTTCTTGATGCCCCACGACGCCCGGCTCCCGTTCACGCCGCGGGGTCCGGTCTTCCGCATGCGCTGAGGGCCGCGGCCGGCGGAAGGACGACCCACACGGTACCGGCGCACCGGCACCGGCACCGGCGCCGGCATCGGCACCGGTCCCGGGGAAGGGGCCCGGCGCTCAGTCGCCGTGTTTGCGGAACAGCCCCTCCTGGACCACGGAGACCAGCATCCGGCCCTCGCGGTCGTAGATGCGGCCGCGGGCCAGGCCGCGTGCCCCGGTCGCGATGGGGGACTCCTGGTCGTACAGGAACCACTCGTCGGCACGGAACGGCCGGTGGAACCACATCGCGTGGTCGAGCGAGGCCATGTCGAAACCGCGCGGTCCCCACAGCGGCTCGACCGGCACGCGCACGGCGTCCAGCAGCATCATGTCGCTGGCGTACGTGAGGGCGCAGGTGTGCACCAGAGGGTCGTCGCCGAGCGGGCCCACCGCGCGCATCCAGACCGCGCTGCGGGGCTCGGCGCCCGCCACCTCCTCGGCGGTCCAGCGCAGCCGGTCCACGTAGCGGATGTCGAACGGCTGCCGTCGCGCCATCCGCTCCAACTGCTCGGGCAGTTCGCCGAGGTGCTCCCGCAGTTCGTCGCTCAGCCTCGGCAGGCTCTCCGGGTCCGGGACCTCGCGCCTCGGCAGCTGGTGCTCGAACCCGGGCTCCGGCACGTGGAAGGAGGCGGTCAGGTTGAAGATCGTCCGGCCCTGCTGCACCGCGACCACGCGCCGCGTGGTGAAGGAGCGGCCGTCGCGGATCCGCTCCACCTGGTACACGATCGGGACCCCGGGGCGCCCCGGGCGCAGGAAGTACGCGTGCAGGGAGTGCACCGGACGGGTGCCGTCCGTCGTGCGCCCGGCGGCGACCAGCGCCTGGCCCGCCACCTGTCCGCCGAACACCCTCTGGAGGCGCTCCTGGGGGCTCTGCCCGCGGAAGATGTCCTCCTCGATCCGCTCCAGGTCGAGGAGGTCCACCAGCCGCTCGGCGGGGTTGGTCATCGGGTGCGCTCCCTCGCGGGAGTGGCCGGTCCCACGGTCACAGCGCCCCCACCGCCGTCACCTTGACCACCGCGCGGCCCTCCTCGTCGGAGGCGGTGAGGTCGACCTCGGCGGAGATGCCCCAGTCGTGGTCGCCGTCCGGGTCCGCGAAGGTCTGACGGACCTTCCACAGCCCTTCAGCGGGACGCTCCTCGATCTGCAGCAGCTTCGGGCCGCGCGCGTCGGGCCCGGTGCCCAGGTCCTCGTACTCGTCCCAGTAGGCGTCCATGGCATCGGCCCACGCGTTCGCGTCCCAGCCGGAGGCGGCGTCCATCTCGCCGAGTTCGCCGAAGCGATCCAGCGCGGCCAGCTCCACCCGGCGGAACATGGCGTTGCGCACCAGGACCCGGAAGGCGCGGGCGTTGGCCGTGACGGGCTTGACCTGGTCGGCCCGCTCCTGGGCCTCCTCGGCGGTCATCTCCCCGGGGTTGGCGAGCTGCTCCCACTCGTCCAGCAGGCTGGAGTCGACCTGGCGGACCAGCTCGCCGAGCCAGGCGATGAGGTCCTGCAGATCCTCCGACTTCAGGTCGTCCGGGACGGTGTGCCCCAGCGCCTTGTACGCGCCCGCCAGGTAGCGCAGCACGATGCCCTCGGTCCTGGCCAGTTCGTAGTTCGAGACGAACTCGGAGAAGGTCATCGCCCGTTCGTACATGTCGCGCACGACCGACTTCGGGGACAGCGGATGGTCGCCGACCCAGGGGTGGCTCTTGCGGTAGACGCCGTAGGCGTGCGACAGCACCTCCTCCAGCGGCTTGGGGTAGGAGACGTCCTGGAGCCGCTCCATCCGCTCCTCGTACTCGACCCCGTCGGCCTTCATCGCCGCGACGGCCTCGCCGCGCGCCTTGTTCTCCTGGGCGGCGAGGATCTGCCGGGGGTCGTCGAGGGTCGACTCGATCACCGACAGCATGTCCAGCGCGTAGGAGGGGGACTCCGGGTCCAGCAGCTCGAACGCGGCCAGCGCGAAGGTGGACAGCGGCTGGTTGAGCGCGAAGTCCTGCTGCAGGTCCACCGTCAGCCGGACGATGCGCCCCTCCTCGTCGGGCTCGTCCAGCCGCTCCACGACCCCGCCCGCCAGCAGCGAGCGGTAGATCGCGATCGCCCTGCGGATGTGCCGCAGCTGGGACCGGCGGTCCTCGTGGTTGTCCTCCAGCAGCCGCCGCATCGCGTCGAAGGCGTTGCCGGGGCGGGCGATGACCGACAGCAGCATCGCGTGGGTGACCCGGAACCGCGAGGTGAGCGGCTCGGGGTCGGAGGCGATGAGCCTCTCGAAGGTGTTCTCCGTCCAGGCGACGAAGCCCTCGGGCGCCTTCTTGCGCACCACCTTGCGGCGCTTCTTCGGGTCGTCGCCGGCCTTCGCGAGGGCCTTCTCGTTCTCGATCACGTGCTCCGGCGCCTGCGCCACCACGAAGCCGGAGGTGTCGAAACCGGCGCGCCCGGCACGGCCCGCGATCTGGTGGAACTCACGGGAGCGCAGCACGCGCACGCGGTTGCCGTCGTACTTGGTGAGGGCGGTGAACAGCACGGTACGGATCGGCACGTTGACGCCGACGCCGAGGGTGTCGGTGCCGCAGATGACCTTCAGCAGTCCCGCCTGCGCCAGCTTCTCCACCAGGCGCCGGTACTTGGGCAGCATGCCGGCGTGGTGCACCCCGATGCCGTGCCGGACGAAGCGCGAGAGGTTGCGGCCGAACGCCGTCGTGAAGCGGAAGTTGCCGATGAGCTCCGCGATGGCGTCCTTCTCGGCGCGCGTGCACATGTTGATGCTCATCAGCGCCTGCGCCCGCTCCACGGCAGCCGCCTGCGTGAAGTGCACGATGTAGACGGGCGCCTGGCGGGTCTCCAGCAGCTCGGTCAGCGTCTCGGTGAGCGGGGTGAGCCGGTACTCGTACGACAGCGGCACCGGCCGTGTCGCCGAGCGCACGACGGTGGTCGGCCGGCCGGTGCGTCGGGTGAGGTCGGTCTCGAAGCGCGAGACGTCGCCGAGCGTCGCCGACATCAGCAGGAACTGCGCCTGCGGCAGCTCCAGCAGCGGGATCTGCCACGCCCAGCCGCGGTCGGGCTCCGCGTAGAAGTGGAACTCGTCCATGACGACCTGGCCGATGTCGGCGTTCTTGCCGTCGCGCAGCGCTATCGACGCGAGCACCTCCGCCGTGCAGCAGATGACGGGCGCGTCCGGGTTGACCGAGGCGTCGCCGGTCAGCATGCCGACGTTCTCGGTGCCGAAGAGCTTGCACAGGTCGAAGAACTTCTCCGACACCAGTGCCTTGATCGGGGCGGTGTAGAAGGTGACCTCGTCCCGGGCCAGTGCGGCGAAGTGCGCACCGGCCGCGACCAGGCTCTTTCCCGAGCCGGTGGGGGTCGACAGGATGACGTTCGCCCCCGACACCACCTCGATCAGCGCCTCCTCCTGCGCGGGGTAGAGGGAGATGCCGCTGCCCTCCGCCCAGGACGAGAAGGCCTCGAAGAGGGCGTCGGGATCGGGCTCGGAAGGCAGCTGATCGATGAGGGTCACACCACCATCTTGCCTGTCCCGGGGACCAGGGGAGGAACCGGCGGCGCACACGAAGATCGGCCGACGGTATGGTGTGCCGTCGACTGGGCGTCAAGTCCGCTGTCAGAGCGGGCCGAAAGGGCGGGACACACACCATGATGGGACCGGCACATTCCATCTCCGGAGCGGCGGCGTGGCTGTCCGTGGGAGCAATCTCCGCGGGACTCGGTCATCCGATGCCGTGGCCGACCATCGTGGTCGGCGCGCTGATCTGCGCCGGCGCGGCTCTCGCCCCCGACCTGGACCACAAGGCGGCGACGATCTCGCGGGCCTTCGGCCCCATATCGCGCGGGCTGTGCGAGATCATCGACAAGCTGTCGTACGCCACCTACAAGAAGACCCGGAAGCCCGGTGACCCCGTGCGCCAGGGCGGCCACCGCACCCTCACCCACACATGGCTGTGGGCGGTCCTGATGGGCGCCGCGGCCTCCGGCCTGGCCCTGGTGGGCGGCCGGTGGGCGGTACTCGTCATCCTCTTCGTGCACGCGGTACTGGCCGTCGAGGGACTGCTGTGGCGGCAGGCCCGGGTCTCCAGCGACATCCTGGTCTGGCTGCTCGGCGCGACCAGCGCCTGGGTACTGGCGGACGCCCTGGACAGCACCGAGAGCGGCAAGGCCTGGCTGTTCACCGAGCCCGGCCAGCACTACCTGTGGATCGGCGTCCCCATTGTGCTGGGCTCCATCGTGCACTGCATCGGCGACGCCCTGACCGTGTCCGGTTGCCCGGTGCTGTGGCCCATCCCGATCGGGCGCAGGCGCTGGTACCCGCTCGGCCCGCCCAAGTTCATGCGCTTCCGCGCCGGCAGCAAGGTCGAGGTCAAGGTGCTGACGCCTGTGTTCTTCGTGATCGGCGGCGTGGGCGCGGCCGGGGCCCTGTTCTTCGGCTGACCGCCCCGACCGCCGCCCGCACTGCCGCGTGGCACGCGGCGCCGTGCCGGTCCGCACTATCCGTGCCAGGACCGCCACAGCGCCGCGTAGGCGCCGTCGGCCTCGACCAGCTGATGGTGGCTGCCCAGCTCGCTGATCGCGGCCGTCCTCGACGACCGCGATCAGGTCGGCGTCGTGCGCCGTGTGCAGCCGGTGCGCGATGGCCACCACGGTCCTGCCGTCCAGCACACGGGCCAGCGACCGCTCCAGGTGGCGCGCCGCACGCGGGTCCAGCAGCGAGGTGGCCTCGTCCAGCACCAGGGTGTGCGGGTCGGCGAGGACGAGCCGTGCCAGCGCCACCTGCTGCGCCTGGGCCGGGGTCAGCGCGGTGCCGCCCGAGCCGACCTCGGTACCGAGGCCGTCGTCGAGGCCCCGCGCCCACCCGTCGGCGTCGACCGCGACGAGCGCCGCCCACAGTTCTCCGTCTTCCGCTCCCGCACGGGCGAGCAGCAGATTGTCCCGGAGCGTGCCGACGAAGACGTGGTGCTCCTGGTTGACCAGGGCCACGTGCTCACGGACCCGCTCCGCGGGCATCCGGGCCAGCTGGGCGCCGCCCAGGGTGACCTCGCCGGCCCGCGGGCTGTAGATCCCGGCCAGCAGCCGCCCCAGCGTCGACTTGCCGGCCCCGGACGGGCCGACCAGAGCCAGCCGGATGCCCGGGCGGACCCGCAGGCTCACCCCGTGCAGCACGTCGCTGCCCGCGCGGTAGCCGAAGCGCACCTCGTCGGCGTGGACGTCGCGTCCGTCCGGTGCCACCCGCTCGTCCCCGGCGCCCTGCTCGACCTCCCGGACGCCGACCAGCCGGGCCAGTGACACCTGTGCCACCTGCAGCTCGTCGTACCAGCGCAGGATGAGGTTGATCGGGTCGACCAGCATCTGCGCGTACAGCGCGCCCGTCGTCAGCTCGCCCACCGACACCCGGCCGTGCAGCACCAGCGTCCCGCCGATCAGCAGCACCGAGGCGAGGATGAGCATGTACGTCACGTTGATCACCGGGAAGAGCACGCTGCGCAGCCACATCGTGTAGCGCTCCCATTCCACCCACTGGTGGATGCGGGTGCGCGACAGCTCCTCGCGGCGGTCGCCGAGCCGGTGCGCCTCGATGGTGCGCCCGGCGTCCACCGACTCCGCGAGGACCGCCGAGACGGCGGCGTAGCCGGCGGCCTCGGAGCGGTAGCCCTGCGGAGCTCGGCGGAAGTACCAGCGGCAGCCGGCGAGCAGCACCGGCACGGCCACCAGCACCGCCAGCGCCAGCGGCGGCGAGGTGGCCGTCAGCGCGCCGAGCAGCAGGCCGCTCCACACCACGGCGATCGCCAGCTGCGGGACGGCCTCCCGCATCGCGTTGGAGAGCCGGTCGATGTCGGTGGTGATGCGGGACAGCAGGTCGCCCGTGCCCGCCCGCTCCAGGACACCGGGCGGCAGCCCCACGGACCGTACGAGGAAGTCCTCGCGGAGGTCCGCCAGCATCCGCTCGCCCAGGACCGCGCCGCGCAGCCGCACCTCCCGGACGAACACGGTCTGCACGGCGAGCGCCACGGCGAACAGCGCCATGGTGCGTCCGAGGTGCAGGTCGCGGCGGCCCGCTGCCAGGTCCTCGACGAGCCCGCCCAGCAGGTAGGGGCCGACCATCGAGGCGACGACGGCGACGGTGTTCACCGAGACGAGCAGCACGAACGCGCCCCGGTGCCGCCGGGCCAGCTCGCCGACGTAACGGCGCACGGTCGCGGGCGAGCCCACCGGCAGGGTCGTCACGTGCCGGGGCGCGGCCGGGTCGTACTCCGGCGGTTCCACGCCGATCATGCGGTCTCCTCGGCTTTCTCGAGTCGTGCGGATTGCCCGGGCCCCGCGGGTCCCTCGGGTTCGTTCTCGGTCTCGCGGGTGACGACGGCGCGGTAGCCGGCGTCGGCGCGGAGCAGTTCGCGGTGCGTGCCGGACGCGCGCACCGTGCCGTCCTCGACGAACACCACCCGGTCCGCACGGTCCAGCAGCAGCGGGCTGGAGGTGAGGACCACCGTCGTCCGGCCGGCGCGCAGCGCCCTGAGGCCCTGGGCGATCCGGGCCTCGGTGTGCGTGTCGACGGCGCTGGTCGGCTCGTCCAGCACCAGGACCTCCGGATCGGCGACGAGCGACCGGGCCAGCGCCAGCCGCTGCCGCTGGCCGCCCGACAGGGACCGTCCGCGCTCGGTGATCGGGGACCGCATCGGGTCCCCGGAGTCGTCCGCCGAGGCCTGCGCCAGCGCGTCGAGCACATCGCCGCACTGCGCCGCCGCGAGCGCCTCGGCCGCGGTGACGTCGCCGGAGGCGGGCACGTCCAGCAGTTCGGTCAGCGTGCCGGAGAGCAGCACCGGCTCCTTGTCCTGGACCAGCACGGCGGCGCGGGCCGCCATCAGAGGAAGGCCGTCCAGCGCGGTCCCGCCGAGCAGCACCGAGGGGGCGTCCCCGGAGCCGGCGGGGCTGTGCCCGCCCAGCCGGTCGGCGAGCGCGCCCGCCGGGTCCGGGTCCCCGCACACCACGGCGGTCAGTTCGCCGGCCGTGGCGAGCAGCCCCGTCTGCGGGTCGTGGAGGTCGCCCGCCGGCAGCCGGTCCGCGGAGGTCCACGTCCCGCGGTGGTCCCCCGTGCTGTCCCGCCGCAGTGCCAGCACTCCCGCGGCGCGCTGGGCGGACGGCCGCGAGAAGGAGTACGCCATCGCGATCTCCTCGAAGCCGCGCAGAGGGAACAGCAGGAAGACCACCGTCCCGTAGACGGTGACCAGTTCGCCCACCGCGATCCGTCCGTCCAGCGCCAGCCGTGCGCCGTACCAGGTGACCGCGAGCAGCAGCAGACCGGGCAGTGCCACTTGGACGGCGCTGATCAGCGCCCACATCCGGGCGTTGCGGACGGCGGCGCCGCGGACCTCCTGGGAGGCCTGCCGGTAGCGGGACAGGAACAGCTCCTCGCCGCCGATGCCGCGCAGCACGCGCAGTCCGGCCACGGTGTCGGAGGCGAGTTCGGTGGCCTTGCCCGCCTTGGCACGCTGCTCGTCGGCCCGCCGTGTCGCGTGCGGCAGCAACGGCAGCACCGACAGGGCCAGCACGGGGACGCCCGCGGCGACGATCAGCCCCAGTTCGGGCCGGTAGACGAGCAGCGCGACGGTGACGCCGACGGTCGCCAGCACGGAGCAGGCGAAGCGGGCCAGCGCCTCGACGAACCAGCCGATCTTCTCGACGTCGCCGGTGCTCACCGCGACGACCTCGCCCGCCGCGACCCGACGGGTGAGCAGCGAGCCCAGTTCCACGGTCTTGCGCGACAGCAGGAGCTGCACCCGGGCGGCCGCGGCGATCCAGTTGGTGACGGCGGTGCGGTGCAGCATGGTGTCGCCGACGGCGGTCACCACGCCCAGGGCGAGGATGAGGCCGCCCGCGAACGCGAGGCGCCCGGCGGAGCCGTCGACGACGGCCTGAACGGCGATGCCGACCGCGGCCGGGAAGCAGGCCACGGCCGCCATGTGGAGGGTGCCCCACAGCGCGGCCTTGACCTGGCCCCCGATCTGGCGCTGTTCCAGCCAGAGCAGGAAACGGAAGCCGGAGCGGGTGTCGGGGACACCCGGATCGGCATGGGGGAGAGCGCGTAGCGACATGACGTCCCGACATCGGTGCTGAGGGGTGGGAGCAGACGTGCCAGCGTCGCGTCATCGACGTGACGAATTCAACCCGTTTTTTCCCGAGGCGGGTGGAACGGGCCGCGGTCCGCATCCGTCCTCGACCAGGGGTGCGAAGATGGAGCGCGACTGCACAAAAGAGGGGCGGTTCGAGTGATGCGTGGGGCGGGGACGGTGGTCGTCGCGGCGGCGCTGGTGCTGCTGGCCGGCTGTGCCGGGGGCGCCGATGAGCACCGGGACACGTCGCGGCAGACGGTGAGGCAGCCGCCGCGAGCGACCCAGGCGGCCGCCACGCAGCAGATCCCGGGTGTCGGTCCCGCGCTGCGGTCGCGTATCCCGGCCGGTTCCCGTCAGGTCGTGGCGGTGTACGGGGACGATGCGCGTTCGGCGGACTCGACCATCGTGCTGTACACCCGGCAGGGCGACCTGTGGAAGCGCGAGCGCTCCTGGTCCGGGCACAACGGCAAGCGCGGCTGGACGACCGACCACCATGAGGGCGACAAGAAGAGTCCGGTGGGCGTCTTCACACTGTCGGACGCCGGCGGCGTTCTGGCCGAACCGGAGTCCCGGCTCCCGTACCACCACTCCTCCGCCTTCACCGCGCCGCGGTCGTGGTCCCGTTCGCACTGGCACGACTTCGACCTGGTCATCGCCATCGACTACAACCGGGTCAAGGGCACGTCCCCGCTCGACCCGACCCGGCCCCAGGGTCAGTCCAAGGGCGGCGGCATCTGGCTGCACATGGACCACGGCAGCGGTACGTCGGCCTGCGTCAGCCAGTCCAAGGCAGACATGGAGTACCTGCTGCGCACGCTCGACCCGGCGCTGCACCCGGTCGTGGTGATGGGGGACCGGGCGCACCTGAAGGCCTGACGGCTGATCAGGATGCCGGAGTGCGCGGCTTGCGGGACTGCTGCAAGAGCGAAGCAGGACTTTTCCGCAAGAAGTTGAAAGTTTTTCACGCGACGTATTGACGCTACCCGCCGGTGGCGCCAGTCTCCTACCCGGAGTTCCCACGGGCGGGAACTCCGCCCCCACACTCGATGGCCCGGCGCGTGGCTGTCTTCGGGGCACCTTTGTGCCCGAACACGAAGGAGCCGCACCATGAGATCGCGTTTTCTGCGCGCGGGTCTGGCCGCCCTGCTCGGCACGGCCGGGCTCGTCGGCGTCTCGCAGCAGCCGGCCGAGGCAGCACCGCCCGGAAGCAAGGACGTCACCGCCACCCTCTTCGAGTGGAAGTTCGCCTCGGTCGCCAAGGAGTGCACCAGCACGCTCGGCCCGGCCGGGTACGGCTACGTCGAGGTGTCGCCGCCCCAGGAGCACGTGCAGGGCGCGCAGTGGTGGACCTCCTACCAGCCCGTCAGCTACCGCATAGCGGGCCGGCTGGGCGACAGCACGGCATTCAGGAACATGGTCGACACCTGCCACGCCGCCGGGGTGAAGGTCGTCGCGGACGCCGTCATCAACCACATGAGCGCCGGCTCCGGCACCGGTACCGGCGGCACGTCGTACAGCAAGTACAACTACCCGGGGTATTACCAGAACCAGGACTTCCACTCCTGCCGGACGAACATCTCCGACTACACCAACCGCGACAACGTCCAGAACTGCGAACTCGTCGGGCTCTCGGACCTGAACACCGGCAGCGACTACGTGCGCTCGACGATCGCGGCGTACATGAACAACCTCATCGCGCTGGGAGTCGACGGATTCCGCATCGATGCCGCCAAGCACATGGCGGCCTCGGACCTCGCGGCCATCAAGGCCAAGCTCACCAACCCCTCGGTCTTCTGGGTGCACGAGGTCATCTACGGCTCCGGAGAGGCCGTGCAGCCCGGTGAGTACACCGGCACCGGTGACGTCGACGCCTTCCAGGGCGCGTACGACCTGAAGCGGATCTTCACCAGCGAGAAGCTCGCCTACCTCGGCAACTGGGGCGCCTCATGGGGCGCGGGCTACCTCTCGAGCGGCAACTCCCGCACCTTCGTCGACAACTGGGACACCGAGCGCAACGGTTCCACGCTCAACTACAAGGCGGGCGCGACCTACACCCTGGCCAACGTCTACATGCTGGCCTGGCCCTACGGCTCGCCGAACGTCTACTCCGGCTACGAGTTCTCCGACAACGACGCGGGCCCGCCCAACGGCGGCACCGTCAACGCCTGCTACAGCGACGGCTGGAAGTGCCAGCACGCCTGGCCGCAGATCGCGGGCATGGTCGGGTTCCGCAACGCCGTGGCCGGCACGGCGGTGACCAACTGGTGGTCCAACGGCAACAACGCCATCGCCTTCGGGCGTGGCAGCAAGGGCTACGTCGCCATCAACCACGAGAGCGGCCCGCTGACGCAGACCTTCACCACCTCGCTGCCCGCCGGCACCTATTGCGACGTGCAGCACAGCGGCGCCACCTACACCGTCGGCTCGGACGGCAGGTTCACCGCCACCATCGGTGCCAACGACGCGGTCGCGCTCCACACCGGTGCCCCGTGCGGCACCGGAGGCGGCACCACTCCCGCGAGCGGTGCGTCCTTCTCGGCCAACGCCACCACGGTGTGGGGCCAGAACGTCTACGTCGTCGGCAACAACGCCGCGCTCGGCAACTGGAACACCGGCAGCGCCCTGCCGATGTCCTCGGCGGCCTACCCGGTGTGGAAGCTCGACGTCTCCATGGGCGCGGGCACGTCCTTCGAGTACAAGTACATCAAGAAGGACAGCGGCGGAAACGTCACCTGGGAGTCCGGCGCCAACCGTACGGCGACCGTCCCCGCGAGCGGCAAGGTGACGCTGAGCGACACCTGGCGCGCCTGAGGCCCCGGCGCGTTTTGGCGCGCCGATTCCGGTCCTCCGGCCCTCAGCAGCGACCCGGCGCGGTGTCCAGGGCGGCGAGCAACGCCGTCAGGGCATCGCGCTGGTCCGTGTCCAGGGGGGCGAGCAGTTCCTCGGCCGCCGCCCGGCGGGCCCCGCGCAACCGTCGTACGGCGTCGTCGCCCTCCTCGGTGAGCTCGATGCGCACCACCCTGCGGTTGGCCGGGTCGGGCGCCCTGCGGACGAGCCCCCGCTCCTCCAGGGCGTCGGTCAGGCTCGTCACCGCGCGCGGCACGACGTCCAGCCGTTCCGCGAGGTCGGCCATCCGGGGCGCGGGCCCGCTCTTGAGGATGTGCGCGACCGTGCGCAGCATGCGCGCCTGGGCCGGCGTGACGCCCACCGGCTCCAGGTGCCGCCGCTGTGCGCGGTGCAGCCGGCGGGTCAGCCACAGCAACTGGTCGGCGAGGCGCCCGGTGGTCTCGTCGGTGTCCGCGGCGGAGGTGCGGGATTCCATGGTCAGAGGGTATCAGGATGCACTTCATTGTGAGTATAGGTAACAATGAACTACACTCTCATCGTTCTGCCCTGCCCGGAGCCTTCGGAGGCCCTTTGCACCCCGATGAAACCTCGCGGTGGACCCCGCCGCCCAAGGACCCCGCCCGACCCACCGACGTGCGCCGCGTCGTGCGGCTCTTCCGTCCCTACCGCGCCCGCCTCGCCCTCGTCGGACTCCTCGTCGGCGCCGCCTCGCTCGTCTCGGTCGCCTCGCCCTTCATGCTGCGCGAGATCCTCGACACCGCGATCCCGCAGGGCCGCACCGGGCTGCTGAGCCTGCTCGCCCTCGGCATGATCGCCACCGCGGTCCTCAACAGCGTCTTCGGAGTCCTGCAGACCCTGATCTCCACCACGGTCGGCCAGCGCGTCATGCACGACCTGCGCACCGCCGTCTACGAGCGGCTGCAGCGCATGTCGCTCGCCTTCTTCACCCGGACGCGCACCGGAGAGGTGCAGTCCCGCATAGCCAACGACATCGGCGGCATGCAGGCCACCGTCACCTCCACCGCGACCTCGCTGGTCTCCAACCTCACCAGCGTCGTGGCCACCGTCGTCGCGATGATCGCCCTGGACTGGCGGCTGACCATCGCCTCCCTGCTGCTGCTCCCGGTCTTCGTGTGGATCAGCCGCCGGGTCGGCACCGAACGCAAGAAGATCACCACCCAGCGCCAGAAGCAGATGGCCGCGATGTCCGCCATCGTCACCGAGTCGCTCTCGGTCAGCGGCATCCTCCTCGGCCGCACCATGGGACGCGCCGACTCCCTCACGCGCTCCTTCGCTGACGAGTCGGACCGGCTGGTCGACCTCGAGGTGCGCTCCAACATGGCCGGCCGCTGGCGCATGTCCACCATCGGCGTGGTCATGGCCGCCATGCCCGCGCTCATCTACTGGGTCGCCGGCATCGCCGTGCACGGAGCGGGCGGCACCGTGTCCATCGGCACGCTCGTGGCCTTCGTCTCGCTCCAGCAGGGACTGTTCCGGCCCACCGTCAGCCTGCTGTCGACCGGTGTCCAGATGCAGACCTCGCTCGCGCTCTTCCAGCGCATCTTCGAGTACCTCGACCTGCCCGTCGACATCACCGAGAAGGACGACGCCGTACGCCTCCCGCGCGTGCGCGGCGACATCCGCTTCGAAGGCGTCGGCTTCTCCTACGACCCGGCCTCGCCCGGGCGCACCCTCGACGGCATCGACCTGACGGTCCCGGCCGGCGGCAGCCTGGCCGTCGTCGGCGCCACCGGCTCCGGCAAGAGCACCCTGAGCTACCTCGTGCCCCGGCTGTACGACGTCACGGAGGGGCGCGTCACTCTCGACGGCCACGACGTGCGCGACCTGGCCTTCGACACGCTTGCCGCGTCGGTCGGCGTCGTCTCCCAGGAGACGTACCTCTTCCACGCCTCGGTCGCCGAGAACCTGCGCTTCGCCAAGCCCGACGCCACCGACGAGGAGGTCGCCGCCGCCGCGCGTGCCGCGCAGATCCACGACCACATCGCGGGCCTTCCCGACGGCTACGACACCGTGGTCGGCGAGCGCGGCTACCGCTTCTCGGGTGGCGAGAAGCAGCGACTCGCCATCGCGCGGACGATCCTGCGGGACCCCCCGGTCCTCATCCTCGACGAAGCCACCAGCGCGCTGGACACACGTACCGAGCACGCCGTCCAGGACGCCATCGACGGCCTCTCGGCGGGCCGCACGACGATCACCATCGCCCACCGGCTGTCCACCGTCCGCGACGCCGACCAGATCGTCGTCCTCGACCACGGCCGGATCGTGGAACGCGGAAGCCACGACGAACTGCTCGCCATGGACGGCCGCTACGCCGCCCTGGTCCGCCGTGACGCCCAACTCGTCCATACGGCATGATCCTCGGCCATGGGACCCATCGCGGGGGCGGAACTCCCCGGCTACCGGCAGATCGAGGCGGACGCCTGGACCAACGACCACGGCGACCTCGTCAGCCTGCACTGGTTCGACGTGCCGCCGGACATCCCCGCGCCCCTGGAGGACCTGCCGCGCCTGCGCCACGCCCTGGCCCACTACACGGCCGGGGCGGGCGGCGGCCTCATCGAGGCCGACGTCCTGCACCTGGGGACGGTGCCGACGCTGCGCCAGGTCATCAAAGTCCCCCTGCCGGACCGCCCCACCGGCCAGGCGTTCCTGGGCAGCTACACCCTTCCCCGCGCCTCCTGCAGCGCCGTCGTGAAGGTGCAGGCCCTGGAGCAGGGCACCACCGGCGCCCGGGAGGCGAAGGTGCTCATCGAACTCGGCCCCGAGCACTATTTCATGCCCCATCCGTACGCCGCCGACCTGCGGCAGGGCCTGCCCTTCCACTGGGGCGACGCCCCCCACTACGACGCGCACTTCCCGGAGCACCCCCTCACCCGGATCCGGGACGCGCTCGCCCAGCTCGCCGTGTCGCTCCGGGTCGCCCCGGAGTTCGCGGCGCTGCCGCCCTTCGCCGGACCGGCCTTCACCACGCCGTGAGCCGGGTGAGTAAGCGCACACCAGGGCCCGGGCGATCGCCCGCCCGGCACAGGGCGCCGGCGCTAGCCTGAGCGGCGCCGCGCAGACCGCAGGAGGTAACCGATGGCCGCGTCCGACCGCTCCGCCCTGCTGCTGGCCAGGCTGCTCGCCACCACGGGCACCGCACACTTCGTGGCGCCCCGGCCCTTCGACGCGATCGTCCCGCGCGTCCTGCCCGGTGAGCCCCGTACCTGGACCTACGTCAGCGGCGCGGTGGAGCTGGCGCTCGCCGCGGGCATCGCCCTGCCCCGCACCCGCCGGGCGAGCGCCCTGCTGGCGGCCGGCTTCTTCACCGCCGTGCTCCCCGCCAACGTGAAGATGGCCCACGACTGGCGCGACCGGCCCGCGCCCCTGCGGAAGGCGGCCTACGCCCGGCTGCCGCTGCAGGCGCCGCTCGTGCTGTGGGCCCTGAAGGTGAGCCGCGACAACCGTCCCTGACCGGCACGCGGGGCGTTGTCGGTACCTCGTTCTACTCTCGAACGGTGACCTCGCCCAGGAGTCTGTCCGTCGCCGTCGTCGCCGATCCCCTGGGGACCGGCGGGCGGCTGCAGGCGCTGCGCGAGGACGGCACCGCGGACGGGCCCCCGCAGACCGTCGGCGACCTCGCGGCGGCCGTCGCCGAGCGCGAGGCCCGGCAGGCGCCCCGCTGGGTGTGGGCGGCGACCGACGAGATCTACCCGTCGCTGCTGGAGCGGGTCCCGGTACGTCCGGCCCGGTGCCACGACCTCAAGCTCGTCGAGGCACTGCTGCTCGGATCCGAGGAACGCTGGGGCCTGCCCCGTTCGCTGGGCGCCGCGTGGGCCCGGCCGCGCGGGCTCCCCGTGCCGGAGGACGCGCGCGAGGGCGGCCCCGACGACCAGCCGGTGCTCTTCGCCGCCGACCGCCACCATCTGCCGCCGGGCACCGACCCGCTGGAGGCGGTGGTCGCCGTCCACGCCGACCAGCAGCGTCGCATCGCCCTGTCCGAACACCCCGACCGGCTGCGCCTGCTGTGCGCCGCCGAGTCCGCCGGCGCCCTGGCCGCCGCCGAGATGACCTGGGACGGCCTGCCCTGGAGCGCGGCCGCCCACGACGCGGTGCTCATCGGGCTGCTGGGCCCCCGTCCGGCCGGCGGCATCCGCCCCAAGGTGCTCTCCGAGCTCGCCACCGGCATCCAGGAAGCCCTGGGCCGCCCGGTCAACCCCGACTCGCCCGCCCAACTGCTGCCCGCCTTCGAGCGCGTGGGAGTGAAGATCGGCTCCACCCGCTCCCATGTGCTGCGGGAGGTCGGGCACCCGGCCGCCGCGCTGCTGCTGCGCTACAAGGAGCTCTCCCGCATCCACAGCGCCCACGGCTGGGCCTGGCGCGAACAGTGGGCTCCCACCGGGCGGTTCCACCCCGAATACGTCGTCGGCGGTGTCGTCTCCGGCCGCTGGGCCACCCGCGGCGGCGGCGCCCTGCAGATCCCCCGGCAGATCCGCGCCGCCGTGGTCGCCGACCCCGGGCACCGGCTGGTCGTCGCCGACGCGGGCCAGCTGGAACCCCGCGTCCTGGCCGCCCTCTCCGGTGATCCCGGGCTGATGGCGGCCGCCGCCGAGGGCGACCTCTACGCCGCCCTCGCGCACACCGCGTTCGGCGGCGACCGCGCCCGGGCCAAGCTCGGTCTGCTGGGTGCCATGTACGGCCAGACCAGCGGGGAGGTGGGGCCGCTGCTGGAAGTGCTGCGCCGCCGCTTCCCGGACGCCATGCGCCTGGTGGAGTCCGCCGCCCGTACCGGCGAGGGCGGCGGCGTCGTCCGGTCCCACCTCGGGCGTACCTCACCGGCCCCGTCCGCCGACCGGCAGGACCTCACCGACGCGCAGGCCCGCTCCTGGGGGCGCTTCACCCGCAACTTCGTCATCCAGGCCACGGCCGCCGAATGGGCGCTGGCCGTGCTGGCCTCCCTGCGCCGCCGCCTGGCCGCGCTGGGCGGAGGGCCGCGCCTGGTGTTCTTCCTGCACGACGAGGTCATCGTGCACACACCCCAGGAGCTGGCCCCCGACGTGGAGCGCGCCGTCGCCGAGTCCGCGGAGGAGGCCCGGCGCCTGCTCTTCGGCCCGACGCCGGTGCCCTTCCCGCTGCAGACCCATGTCGTCGAGTGCTACGCGGACGCCAAATGAGCGGCGCGCGGTCAGTCCGTGACGAGCACGACCTCCAGGGTGCGCGGCCCGTGCACACCCTCGACGCGGTCCAGCTCGATGTCGCTGGTGGCCGAGGGCCCGGAGATCCACGTCAACGGCCGGACGGGATCGAGCCGTTCCAGCGCCTGCGGCACCGAGTCCACGACCTGCTCCGGGACGCGCACGACGACGACGTGGTGGTCCGGGACGAGGGTGATCCTGCGCCGACCCTGGTCGGGCCCGGCATCCAGCACGATGGTGCCGGTCTCGGCGATCGCCACCGCGCAGCCGGTGACGACGCTGTCGACGGCGTCGAGCTCGCGCGCCGTCAGCCCGGCCGAGTCGGGCACCCGCTCCACCTCCTGCACCGCCGAGAGCCACCACTCCGGAAGACCGGGCGGTACGACGACCCGGCGGGCGCCGCGGGCGGCCAGCAGGCCCGCGAGGCGGCCGGGGAGTTCGTCGCCGGTGGCGCGGTGGACGATCGCACGGTAGTCGGCGAGGTTCTCGGCCAGCAGATCCGCGGTCTGTGCCGCGTCCCGTTGTCCGTGGACGCGCAGATAGCCGCGGTCCACCGCGCCGCGTGCCGGTGCCGCTTCGTGCGGCGCTCCGGCGAGGGCGCGGCGGATCCGCCCCAGGACCTGGTCACGGGTGCTCACTTGGTGCCCTCCCTGCTCTCGGTGCCGGTGCCGGTGCCGGTGGCTGTGCCGGGGTCCGGTGCGCCCGTCCCCCGGGTGCGCTGCCACCAGTCCCGGAAGGACTCCGCCGGCACCGCCGGGACGTCCCGGGTGTCGGTCCACGCCTTTCCGGGCCCCGGCAGCCGCCGCGGGTGGAACCTGCGGGTCCGCGACGCCAGCCGCTGGCCGGCGCGCAGCGCCGCCGGGTGGTCCAGCGTCCAGCGCGCCGCGCGCATGGCCGCCCGCTCCGCCGCGTGGCCCTTGGCGGGCCTGAGCGTCACCCTGTTGCCCGCCCGGGTCACCTCACCGCCCTGCACCACGCGTTCCCGCAGGTGGACGAGGACCTCCGGGATGTCGATGGCGACCGGGCACACCTCGTAGCATGCGCCGCAGAGGGACGAGGCGTACGGCAGCGAGGCGTCGAGCGCGGTGTCCGTGCCGCGGAGCTGCGGGGTGAGGATGGCGCCGATCGGCCCCGGGTAGGCGGAGCCGTACGCGTGCCCGCCCGCCCGCTCGTACACCGGGCAGACGTTGAGGCAGGCCGAGCAGCGGATGCAGCGCAGCGCCTGCCGGCCCACCTCGTCGGCGAGGGTGTCGGTGCGGCCGTTGTCGACCAGGACGAGATGGAAGGCGCGCGGCCCGTCCTCGTCGGTGGTCCCGGTCCAGGTGCTCGTGTACGGGTTCATCCGTTCGGCCGTGGAGGAGCGCGGCAGGAGCTGCAGGAACACCTCGAGGTCCTGCCAGCTCGGCAGCACCTTCTCGATGCCGACCACCGAGATCAGGGTCTCGGGCAGCGTCAGGCACATGCGGCCGTTGCCCTCGGACTCCACCACGACCAGGGTGCCGGTCTCGGCGATCATGAAGTTGGCGCCCGAGATGCCGACCTTGGCGCGCAGGAACTTCTCCCGGAGGTGGAGCCGTGCGGCCTCGGCCAGTTCGGCGGGGGAGTCCGACAGTCCCTCGGGTGCGGGACGGCCCCAGCGGCCCATGGCGTCGGTGAAGATGTCGCGGATCTCGGAGCGGTTGCGGTGGATCGCGGGCACCAGGATGTGGCTCGGCAGGTCGTCGCCGAGCTGCACGATCAGCTCGGCCAGGTCCGTCTCGTAGGCGGTGATCCCGGCCTCCGCGAGCGCGTCGTTGAGGCCGATCTCCTGCGTCGCCATGGACTTGACCTTGACGACCTCGGTCTCGCCGGTGGCGCGCACCAGGTCCGTCACGATGCGGTTGGCCTCGTCCGCGTCGGCGGCCCAGTGGACGGTGCCGCCCGTGGTGGTGACCGCCTCCTCCAACCGCACCAGGTAGTGGTCGAGATGGCGCAGCACATCGTCCTTGATCTGCTTGCCCGCCGCGCGCAACTGCTGCCAGTCGTCGAGTTCGGCGACGGCGCGGGCCCGCTTGTCCCGGATGGTGTGGGTGGCGTGCCGCAGGTTGCGGCGCAGCGTCGTGTCGCGCACGGCCTCGCCGGCGGCGACGGGGAAGGCGGGCATGCCCAGATAGGTGCCGCTCATCGGTTGCCTCCGTAGGGCTGCTCCTCGGTCGACGCGAGGATCTCGGCGAGGTGGACCGGCCGGACCTCGGAGCCGAGCCGGGCGAGGGTGCCGCCGATGTGCATCAGGCAGGAGTTGTCCACCGTGCACACGGCGCGTGCGCCGGTGGAGGTGATGTTGCGGGCCTTGTCCGCGCCCATGGCGGCGGAGACGGCCGCGTTCTTGACGGCGAAGGTGCCGCCGAACCCGCAGCACTCCTCGGCGCCGGGCAGCTCGACCAGCTCCAGCCCCTTCACATGGCTGAGCAGCTCCTGCGGGCGGCGGCCCAGCCCCAGCATCCTCAGGCCATGACAGGTCGGATGATAGGTGACGGGATGGGGGAAGTAGGCGCCGACGTCCGTCACCTTGAGCACATCGGTGAGGAACTCGGTCAGCTCGTAGGTGCGCGGCACGACTGACGCGGCGACGGCGGCGAGGCCCTCCCCGCGTCCTTCCGCGCGGGCCCGCTCGCCGATCCGGGGGTAGTTGTCACGCACCATCGCGGCGCACGAACCGGACGGGGTGACGATGTAGTCATAGCCCTCGAAGGCCCTGGCGTACCGCTTGACCAGGGGCTCCGTCTCGTGGCGGTAGCCGGTGTTGAACTGCGGCTGGCCGCAGCAGGTCTGTGCGGCGGGGAAGTCCACGGTCACCCCCAGCCGCTCCAGCAGGGTCACGACAGCCTTCCCCGTATCCGGGTACAGCGTGTCGTTCACGCAAGTGACGAACAGTGCTACGCGCATGCGGCCTCCTTACGGTCGGCACGGCCACCCGTGGGCTCATACTGCCGTATGTGCCCCGCACCATGGGGCAGAGATCGGATGTCTGCGCGTCGCAGAGGGTGCCATTGACGAGCCATGTCGGGGTGTCCTAACGTCCCTGCCATCGATTGAAACCTTTCATATCAGACCCGAGAGGCCAGGGCCGACCGTGCAGCGCGTCTGTTTCCTGTTGAAGGTCCGCGAGGACCGGCTCGCCGAGTACCGCGAGCGCCACGCCGCCGTCTGGCCCGAGATGCTGGACGCCCTCTCCGCCACCGGCTGGCACAACTACTCGCTCTTCCTCCGCGAGGACGGTCTGCTCGTCGGCTACCTGGAGACCGAGGACTTCGCCGCCGCCCAGGAGGCGATGGCGGCGACCGATGTCAACGCCCGCTGGCAGGCCGAGATGGCCGACTTCTTCGAGGCGCTGGACGGGACCCGGCCCGACGAGGCCATGCGGCCCCTCACCGAGGTCTTCCACCTGGCGTGACGCCGCACGGCCGCATCCCGCGCGGACGATCCGCCCCGCCCCGGAGGCTGCTGTTCCGCCCCGGAGCCCGCCGTTCCGCTCCACCACCGCCGTTCGGCCACCCGGACACAGTGGGCACCGACGCCGTCACGAATGCGTAGCATGAACCCGCGGCCTGCGGCGGGCCGGCGGCAGGAGGTAGGGCGGAGCTCGTGACACGCATGGTGGGGATCAAGGACGTCGCCCGGCAGGCGGGTGTTTCGGTCGGCACGGTGTCGAACGTGATCAACCGGCCCGACATGGTCTCCGAGGACACGCGTGCCCGCGTGCTGTCGGTCATCGAGCAACTCGGCTACGTGCGAAGTGAGTCCGCCCGGCAGTTGAGGGCGGGCCGCAGCAGGATCATCGCGCTGCTCGTGCTCGACATGGCCAACCCCTTCTTCGTGGACGTCGCCTCGGGGGCCGAGCGGGCCGCCCGGGAGACCGGGCTCGGGGTGATGCTCTGCAACAGCGGCGAGAGCCCCTCGGAGGAGGCCGACTACCTCGGGCTCTTCGCCGAGCAGCGGGTGCGCGGCGTCCTGGTGACGCCCGCGGACACCAGCGGCCGGAACATCACCTCCTTCCGGCGGCACGGCATCCCCTTCGTCTTCGTCGACCGCGTCGTGCCGAGCGCCGAGGCCTGCTCGGTGTCCGTGGACGACACGGAGGGCGGCCGCCTCGCCGTCGACCACCTCATCGAGCGCGGCCACGAGCGCATCGTCTACGTCAGCGGTCCGATGCACCTCGCCCAGTGCCAGGACCGGCGCGCCGGCGCCCTGGACGCGCTTGCCGCCGCCGGGCTCCCCGCCGAGTCCCTGGCGCACATCGAGGCCGAGCGGCTCGACGTCCCCTCCGGACGCGACGCCGGCGCCCGCCTGCTGGGGATGGCCAACCGCCCGAGCGCCGTCTTCTGCGCCAACGACCTGCTCGCGCTGGGCGTGCTCCAGGCGCTGTACGCCGCGGGCATCGCGGTGCCCGAGGAGATCGCCCTGGTCGGCTACGACGACATCGAGTTCGCGGCGGCCGCGGCGGTGCCGCTCACCTCCGTACGGCAGCCCGCGTACCGGATGGGCCGCGCGGCGGCCGACCTGCTCATCGAGGAGACCGGGGACGCGGCAGAGGAACACGAGCACCGGCGCATCGTCTTCCAGCCCGAACTCGTCGTCCGGGCCTCCACCCTCGGCAAGAGCGGCCGCGCCGTCCGCTGAGCCCTCAGGGGCGGCCCCGTTGCCTTCCCGGTACGCGGGACAGGGTTCCGGGCGTTCGGGACGGACGCCGTCAGCCGGCCGCGGCCACCGGTTCCGGCGCCCGGGTCCCGTCCCGTCCCCGCAGGTGGGCGCGGATCTCGCGGACCGCGCTGCGGCCGGCCCGGTTCGCGCCGATCGTGCTCGCGGAGGGGCCGTAGCCGATGAGGTGGATCCGGGGGTCGGCGGCGACCCGGGTGAGCCCCTCCAGGCGGATGCCGCCGCCGGAGCCGCGCAGGTGCAGCGGGGCGAGGTGGTCGAGGGCCGCGCGGAAACCGGTGGCCCACAGGATGACGTCGGCGGTGACATGGCGGCCGTCCGCCCAGCTCATGCCGTCCTCGGTGATCAGGTCGAACATGGGGAGGCGTTCGAGGATGCCGCGCTCACGGGCGCGTTCCATCGCCTCGGTCATGGGGAGCCCCGTCACGCTGACCACGCTCTGGGGCGGCAGACCCCGCTTGACGCGCTCCTCGACCAGCGCGACCGCGGCCCGGCCCTGCTCCTCCCCGAAGGGGCCGCCGTGGTAGACGGGAGGCCGCCGGGTGACCCAGGTCGTCGCGGCCGCGCCGCCCGGCTCGTGGAGCTCCATCAGCAGCTGGACGGCGGAGGTGCCGCCGCCGACGACGATCACGTGCTTCCCGGCGAACTCCTCGCGCCCGCGGTAGCCCGCCGTGTGCAGCTGGCGGCCGCGGAAGACCTCCTGGCCCGGGTAGCGCGGCACGAAGGGCCGGTCCCAGGTCCCGGTGGCGTTGATCAGCGCGCGGGCCGCCCAGGTGCCGGCGTCGGACTCGACCAGCAGCCGGCCCTCCGTGCCCTCACGGACCGTGGAGACGTCGACCGGGCGGTGCACGCGCAGGTCGAAGGTGCGCTCGTAGCGGTCGAAGTACTCCGCGACGACCTCGGCGGACGGCCGGGCGGGGTCGGCCCCCTCGAGTTCCATGCCGGGCAGCGAGTGCACCCCGTGCGCCCTGCCGTACGTCAGCGTCGGCCAGCGGTACTGCCAGGCGCCGCCGGGGCCGGGGGAGTGGTCGAGGACGACGAAGTCCTCGTCGGGCCGCATCCCCGCCCTTCGCAGGAAGTACGCGCCGGACAGCCCGGCCTGCCCGGCCCCGATGACGGCGACGTCCACATCCACATGGTTCACGCTTCCACCAACTACGCGCGTCCGCGGAAGCTTCCCGCGGACACCTCGCGGCGCAGCCGGGCCACTCGCGCGGCCGCCTCCTCCAGGCGGGACAGCGGCAGGTCGCCGTCGGCGACCGCCCTGGTGGCCGCGGTGCGGATGGCCTCCCGGACGCCCGCGCCGCAGCCGGGGCCGAGCTGGAGCAGGTCCACGCCCGAGAGCCAGGCGAGGACGGCCGCGCCCGGTACCCCCCAGCCCTCCACGACCTCGTCGGTGTCGAGCGGTTCGCTGATCACGACCGCGCCGTCGCCGAACTCGTCCCGCAGCAGTTCCGTGACCGCGGGCCCGCTGAGCGCGGCGGGGACGCCGATGGTGACCGCCCCGGCCCGTTCCAGGCCGCGCCGGAGCCATTCCGGCGGTCTGCGGGTCCGGCCGACGGGCAGCAGGCAGACGTCGACCAGCGCGGCGACGCGGTGCGGTGCGTACACGTGGAGTCCCCCTCTGGCGCTCGGGCGGGCGCTGCCGACCCTATCCCGAGGGGCGGCAAGTGGTCCAGACCAATCGGGGCGGCCGCCCGGATCAGGACGGCCGCCCCCGTCGTGCGGTGCCGTTCAGCGGCCTCCTGAGAGCAGCAGCGGCGCCCCGCCGGGCGCGGACGCCGGCCGGCCGTTCGCCGCGGACACGCCCGCGAGCGGCGCGGTCGGCACCCTCTCGAGCAGCCCCCGTGCGGCCAGTTCGGGCATGACGCCCTCACCGAACCAGTACGCCTCCTCCAGGTGCGGGTAGCCCGACAGCACGAAGTGGTCGATCCCCAGGGCGTGGTACTCCTCGATCCGGTCGGCGACCTCCGCGTGGCTGCCGACCAGCGCCGTCCCGGCCCCGCCGCGCACCAGGCCCACCCCGGCCCACAGGTTCGGCGATATCTCGAGCCCGTCGCGCGAACCGCCGTGCAGGGCCACCATCCGCTGCTGGCCCACCGACTCGCTGCGCCCCAGCGCCTCCTGCGCGGCGGCGACGGTGTCCTCGTCGAGGTCGTCCAGCAGCCGTTCCGCCGTGGCCCACGCCTCCTTGGCGGAGTCGCGGGAGATCACGTGGAGACGGATGCCGAAACGTACGGTGCGCCCCTGGGCCTCGGCCTGACCGCGGATCCAGTCGGTCTTCGCCCTCACCTGCGCCGGCGGCTCGCCCCAGGTCAGGTAGACGTCCGCGTGCCGGGCGGCGACGGGCCCGGCCGCCGGTGAGGAACCCCCGAAGAAGATCTGCGGTACCGGGTCGGGCGGCAGCGCGGTCAGTCCGCCCTCGACCCGGTAGTGCTCCCCGTCGAAGTCGAAGGGCCGCCCGCCCCACACCCCCCGCACCACCGAGAGGAACTCGTCGGTGCGCGCGTAGCGGGCGTCGTGGTCCAGGTGGTCGCCGAAGCGCCGCTGTTCGACGGAGTCCCCGCCGGTGACGACGTTGAGCAGCAGCCGGCCTCGGGTGATCCGCTGGTAGGTCGCAGCCATCTGCGCGGCGAGGACCGGCGAGACGACTCCCGGCCGGAACGCGACCAGGAACTTCAGCCGCTCGGTGTGCTGCGACAGCGCGACCGTGGTCAGCCACGCGTCCTCGCACCAGGTGCCGGTGGGCGTCAGGACGGCCTCGAAGCCCAGCCCGTCGGCGGCCCGGGCGATCTGTGCCAGGTAGTCGACGTCGGGGGCGCGCACCCCGGAGACCGGCGTGACGCGCGAGCGCTTGACGCCGCCGTCGGTGTAGGCGTGACGGTCCACCAGGGTGCGGCCGTCGCCGCCGGTGGGCAGGAACCAGTGCAGGCGAACGGACATGTGCGGTCCTCTCAGCGGGTGCGCGCGGCGGTGGTGGAGGCGGGCAGGCCGGCGTTGAAGCGCCGGTCGACGAAGGCGGCGAAGTCCACGTGCCGCGGGATGAGCCCGAGGTCCTCGAAGGTGTCGGCGATCTCCTGCTCGGAGGCGACGGCGGCGTCGTCCACGGCCACCGAGACGCGGGTGCCGTTGGTGCGCTCCACCGCGTCCAGCGCCACCTCGTACGGCAGGCCGGTCTCCTTGGCCCACACCTTCGCCCACTGCTCCGGGTGTTCGGCGACCCATTCCTGGGCGCGCCGCAGGCGCTCCAGGTAGTCGCCGATGGCGGCCGACGTCGCCTTGTCGGCGAGCGCACCCGGTGCGGCGACCTGGAAGGCGAGCCCATTGACGCGCCCGGTGCCGGTGGTCAGGACGCGCGCGCCGTTGTTGCGCAGCACCTGGGAGGTGTAAGGGTCCCAGATCGCCCAGGCGTCGACTTTGCCACCGCTGAAAGCGGCGAGCGCGTCGGCGGGCTGCAGATAGCTGACGTCGACGTCCTCGAGCGAGAGTCCGGCGGACCGCAGCGAGGTGATCAGCTGGTAGTGCGCGGAACTGCCCTGGGCGACCGCGATGCGCCTGCCCTTCAGGTCGGCGAGCCGCTTCAGCGCCGAGTCCCCGGGCACCACGACGGCCTCGCCCTCGGAGGAGCCGTGCGAGGCCGCCACGACCGTGATCTTTGATCCTGAACCGGCGGCGAAGACCGGCGGGGTGTTGCCCACCCCGCCGATGTCCACGGCTTTGGCGTTCACCGCCTCCAGCAGGGGCGGCCCGGAGGTGAAGGTCGACCACTTGATGCGGTAGGTGAGGTCGTCGAGTTCGCCCGCGGCCCTCAGGACGGCCTCGGAACCGCCCTTCTGGTCACCGACGTTCAAGGTGACCGCGCCCTTGCCGTCGGTGCCGTCGCCGGTGCCGCCCACGGAGGTGTCGGCGGTGGAGACGCCGCAGGCGGCGAGCAGGAGGGTGAGCGGGAGCAGCAGGGCGGGGGCGATGCGCCGGGTGGTGTTCATGGTGGGTCCGTCGTCCTTCTCGTGAGGGCGGGTCAGGCCGCTTCGGTCGACGCCGGGGTCTCGACGCCGAGTTCGGCCAGCAGCCGGGAGCGCAGGGCGGTGAAGCGGGGGTCGCCGGCGTCGCGGGGCCGGGGCAGCGCGACCGGGGTGTCGTGGGCGATGACCCCGTCCCGCATGACCAGGGCACGGTCGGCCAGGAGCAGCGCCTCGTCCACGTCGTGCGTGACGAGCAGGACCGCGCAGCCGCGGCGCTGCCACAACTCGGCGACGAGGCGCTGCGCCTTGATGCGGGTCAGCGCGTCGAGCGCGCCGAACGGCTCGTCGAGCAGCAGCAGGTCGGGCTCACGGACCAGCGCCCGGGCGAGCGAGGCGCGCTGGGCCTCACCCCCGACAGCGTCTTCGGCCAGGCGCCGGACCGCTCCCGCAGCCCGACCTCCTCCAACGCGGCTTCCGCGAGTTCCCGTTGGGGCCGTCCCGGCAGTCCGAGCAGGACGTTGCGCCACACCCGCTTCCACGGCATGAGCCGCGGCGCCTGGAAGGCGACCGCACGCCTTTCCGGTACCAGTACGGTGCCCGCGATCTCCCGGTCGAGCCCGGCGAGGACGCGCAGCAGCGTGCTCTTGCCGCAGCCGCTGCGGCCGAGCAGAGCGGTGAACTCGCCCGGCCGCAGGGTGAGGTCGAGGCCGTCGATGACGGGCCGGCCGCCGAAGGCACGGGTCAGCCCCGCCACGCGCACGGCCGCGGGACCGCCGGCGGCCGGCGGGACTTCGTGGCTCACTGGCCGGTGAAGGTCGGTCGCCATTGCAGCAGCAGCCTTTCGAGAGCGCGGACGACGATGTCGGCGGTGAGGCCGAGGAAGGCGTAGACGACGAGGCAGACCACGATCACGTCGGTCCGCAGGAAGTCCCGCGCCTGGGTCATCAGGAAGCCGATCCCGTCGGAGGCGTTGATCTGCTCCCCGAAGACCAGGGCGAGCCACGCGGTCGCCAGCGAGTAGCGCAGACCCGTCATCGCGCCGGGCAGCGCACCGGGCAGGACGACGTGCCGGACCAGCGCCCGGCGGGACAGCCCGAGCGAGGTGCCCGCCTCGATCAGTTGCTCGTCGACGCCGCGGATCCCCGCGTAGACGTTGAGGTAGAGGTGGAAGGCGACGCCGAGCGCGATGAGGGTCACCTTCGGGGCCTCGCCGATCCCGAGCCAGATGATGAACAGCGGGATCAGGCCGACGAACGGCACCGCGCGCAGCATCTGCACGCTCGCGTCGACCAGGTCCTCGCCCAGGCGGGACAGCCCGGACAGCAGGGCCAGCGCGATGCCGGCCGCGCCGCCGAGGAGCAGCCCGATCACCACGCGCTGCAGCGACACCGCCATGGCGGAGGTCAGTTGGCCGCTCGTCACAAGATCGGCCGCCGTGCCGGCGATGGTGCCCGGCGATGCCAGCACCTCGGGCCGCAGCACACCCGTCGCGCTGAGCAGCTGCCACGCCGCGAGCAGCAGCAGAGGGCCCGTGGTGCGCCGCAGCCAGCGGGGGAGTGAACGGCGGCGGGCCGAGACCGGGACCACGGGCCGCAGTTCCAGGGCGGCCGCGGCCGGGACGGCAGAAGGGACGTCCGGTGGAGCGTCCGGTGGGACGTCAGCTGATACAGGGGATATGTCCGGTGGTGCTTTGCTGATGCTCATGGGAAGGCTCCACATGGGGAGGCGGCGAGCGGGCAGGCACGCCCCTCCGTACGCGCAACCGGTCAGGCGCAGGCGCGGGCGCTACGACTCGTCACTGGCAACGCGTACGGGGGGCGGTGCGGGAAGGGCGCGCAAAGGCGCGGAAAGCACGCGGAGGAAGAGCGTGCGAAAAGGTGGGGAAGCGTCAGCAGCCGCGGCGACAGGCGGCGGAGGCCACCCGCAGCAGGTCGATGTGACCGCGCGTGGTGAGCGGAACGGGACGCGACATGCCGACGACGGTAGCCAGGCCGTCCAGATGGCGTCAACGGCGTCTCGGCCCTCGGAACGTCCTCGGACGTCCTCGGACGTCCCCGAAACGCCCGCGGCCACCCCGGAACGCGCGGGCCCGCGACGTGGGCCACCATGGTCACATGGCCGACGCATTCTCCACCCGCACCATCGACGTCACCACCGGCAGCCGGGAGACGGTCCACGATCTGACCGGCGCCTGCGCCGACTTCCTCGACGACGTCGCCCACGGACGCGACGGGTTGCTCAACGTGTTCGTCCCGCACGCCACCGCCGGGATCGCCGTCATCGAGACCGGCGCGGGCAGCGACGACGACCTGCTGGCGGCGCTCCACGACCTGCTCCCCGCCGACGACCGCTGGCGCCACCGCCACGGCAGCCCCGGTCACGGCCGCGACCATGTGCTGCCCGCCGTCGTCCCGCCGCACGCCACGCTCCCGGTGGTCGGCGGCCGGCTCGAACTCGGCACCTGGCAGTCCGTCGTCCTGGTCGACACCAACCGCGACAACCCCCGGCGCCAGGTGCGGCTGAGCTTCCTGGGGTGACCGCCGCGAGGCCCGCGCGTCGGGGCGTCAGGCCGTCAGCCACTCCATGACCGCCCGCGCGTCGAAGGCGCTCTGCCCGCCGCGCACCAGCAGACCGGCCGTGGCGAAGGCGGGGTCGTCGGCCTGCACGGCCAGGTAAGGGACGGCCACGCACCGCATGCCCGCCCGGTGCGCGGCCTCCGCGCCGGGCGGCGCGTCCTCGACGACCACGCAGTCCGCCGGGTCCGCGTCGAGCCGGGCCGCCGCCTCCAGGAAGACGTCCGGGGCGGGTTTGCCGCGCTCGACCTCCTCCGCCGAGACCACGGTCGTCAGCAGGGCGTCCAGCCCGGTGCCGGCCAGCACCGCCCGGATCGCCTCCCGCGAGGAGCCCGAGGCCACCGCCATGGGGTGCCCCGCCTTCGCCAGCAGCTCGACGAACGCCCGCATCCGCGGGAACACCTCGGTGGCGCCGCGGGCCAGCTCCAGGTAGAGCCGGTTCTTGCCGTCCAGCAGCTCCTGGACGGACGCGGACAGGGCGTACTCCTCGCGCAGGGCCTCCAGCGTCTCCTTGGTGCCGATGCCGATGAAGCGCCGGTGCTGCTCCCAGGTGAAGTCGTCCACGCCGTGCGCGGCCAGCAGCCGGCGGCCCGCCTCGAAGTAGTTGGGCTCGCTGTCCACGAGGGTGCCGTCGAGGTCGAATATCACCGCGGGGAGCGTCATGCCCCCAGCATGCCAAGCCGGTGGTCACGGCGTGCGCCCGGCCGCCGCGTCCCGGCCCACTGCCCGCACCAGCGGCAGCATCCGCTGCGGGACCCGCTCGCGCAGCGCGACCTCGGTGCGGGTGCGCACCACGCCCGGCACCTGGACCAGACGCTGGATCACGTCCTCCAGGTGCGCGGCGTCCCGGGCGACCACCCGGGTGAGCAGGTCCCCGCCGCCGGTGATCGAGAACGCCTCGATGATCTCGGGCACCGCGGCCAGGGCCCGGCCCGTGGCGTCCAGATGGCCCTGGGTCACCTCGAGGTGGACGAAGGCCAGCACCCGGTACCCCAGGGCCTCCGGCGAGAGCCGCGGGCCGTACCCGGTGATCACCCCGTCCCGGTCCAGCCGGTCCAGCCGCGCCTGCAGGGTCCCCCGCGCCACACCCAGGATGCGGGCGTACTCGCGGACGCTGGTGCGCGGCTGTTCCAGCAGCAGCGCCAGGATCCGGGCGTCCAGCTCGTCGGCGGGCACGGGGCGCGGCCTCCTCGGGGTCCGGGGGCGGTGGGGGAGGGCCCGACGCTGCCGGCGGCCCGTGCGCGCCGCTCAGAGCAGGTTGTCGATGGTGATCGGCAGGTCGCGGAAGCGCTTCCCCGTGGCGTGGTACACGGCGTTGGCGATGGCCGGTGCGATGCCGACCAGGCCGACCTCGCCGACTCCCTTGGTGCCGGTCGGCGAACCGCGGTCGGGCTCACCGACGAAGACGACGTCCAGCTCCGGGATGTCGGCGTTCACGGCGACGAGGTAGTCGGCGAACGTCCCGTTGGCGATGCGGCCGGTGCGCGGGTCGGTGACGGTGTCCTCGAAGAGGGCCATGCCGATCCCGCCGACCGTCCCGCCGATGATCTGGCTCCTCGCCGTCTTCTCGTTGAGGATGCGGCCCCCGTCGATCACGGACACCACCCGGGCGACCCGGACGAGTCCGAGGTCGGCGTCGACGCGCACCTCCACGAACTTCGCGCCGTAGGCACCGGCCGGGGACATGTCGATCTCGGCCGGGTCCAGGGGTGTGCTGCCGCCGGTCGCCGTGAGCTGGGCCAGCCCGTGCCGGGCCAGGATGTCGGCGTACGGCTCCCCGCGGTCCGGGCGGCCGACGAGGTGGACCCGCCCGCCGGAGACCTCGACGCCCTCGGGGGAGGCGCCCAGCAGCGGCGAGTCCGCGTCCCCGCGGGCGAGGTCCGCGAACAACCCCACGAGCCTGCGGCAGGCGTCGTGCACCGCGTTGCCGAGCGCACCGGTCAGGCCGGAGCCGCCCGCCATCATCGAGTCGGGCATGTCGGAGTCGCCGAGGTCGAAGCGGACCTTGTCCAGGGGCAGGCCGAGTTCCTCGGCGGACAGCTGTGCCATCACGGTGTACGTGCCGGTGCCGATGTCGGTCGCCGCGCTGCGCACGAACGCGCTGCCGTCGCGGTTGACGGTGGCCTCGGCCATGCACGGCGTCGCGAAGTACGGGAACATCGCGCTCGCCATGCCGTAGCCGACGAGCCAGTTGCCGTCGCGCATGGACCGCGGCTCCGGGTTCCGGTCGGCCCAGCCGAAGCGCCGCGCCCCGACCTCGTAGCACTCCAGGATCGCCTTGCCGGACCAGGGCAGCCCGTTGCGCGGGTCGACCTCGGTGTGGTTGCGGATCCGCAGCTCCAGCGGGTCCATCCGCAGGGTGTACGCCAGCTCGTCGAGGGCCGACTCCAGCGCGAAGGAACCCTGCGCCTCCGCGGGGGCGCGCATCGACGTCGGCACGGCGATGTTGAGCTTGGCCTGCTGGTCCCGGGTGATGACGTTCGGGCACCGGTAGGCGAAGGAGGTCCCGTGGGAGAACGGCTCGAAGTCGTTGTCCTCCATACTCAGCGAGCTGAGGCTGCGGTGGTCGAGGGCGACCAGTTCGCCGTCGCGCGTGGCGCCCACGCTGAGCCACTGGACCCCGCTGGGACGGTGGCCGACGGAGGTGAACATCTGCGGCCGGGTCAGCACGAGCTTCACCGGGCGCTTGGTCGTGCGGGCCGCCATGGCGGTGAGGATCACGTGCGGCCACGCTCGCAGCCCGGCGCCGAAACCGCCGCCGACGTAGGGCACCAGCACCCGGACCGAGCTCTCGGGGATGCCGAAGGCCATGGCGAGGGTGGTGCGCACCATCGAAGGCCACTGGCTGGTGTCGTGGACGGTGAGGGTGTCCTCCTCCCACGCGGCCAGCGTGGCGAACAGCCCGAGCGGGTTGTTGGTGTTGTCCGCCGTGAGGAACGTGCCGCGCACGATGACGTCGGCGGCCTCCAGGGCGGCGGAGACGTCGCCGCGCGTGTGGTCCATCTGCCACGGGTCGACCACGTGCTGCGCCCTCGGGTCCTGCAGGTCCAGCAGCGGCTCCGCGGCCTCGTACTCGGCGTGCACCAGCCGGGCCGCCGCCGCGGCCTGTTCCGGTGTCTCGGCCACCACGAAGGCGATGTGCTGCCCGTGGTGGATGATCCGGTCGTTGCGCAGTGGGGCCGGCGGGGCCTCGCCGAGCACCGTGGTGGGGCCGGTTCCGACCTGCGGGGCGTTCTCGTGCGTGAGTACCGAGATCACGCCCGGGGAGCGTTCGGCCTCCTCGGTGTCCATGCGGACGATCCGGCCCGCGGGGACGGTGCTCTGCACCAGGGCGCCGTAGGCCTGGCCGGGGACACTGAAGTCCATCGGGTAGGGGGCGGTTCCGGTGACCTTGCGCGGTCCGTCGAGCCGGTTGACGCCCGCGCCTACCAGTGGCCTGCTCTCGACCGTGCTCATGCCGTCACTCCTGACACTGTCTGCAGTTCGCGGACGAGGGTCCGGCGGGCCAGCGGCACCTTGAAGGCCGTGCCGGGCACGGTCCACGCGTCGCGCATCGTCGCCTCGGACGCGTCCTGGAACGTGGCCGACGTCGCGGGAGCGCCGGTCAGCACGTGCTCGGCCTCGTACGCCCGCCACGGTTTCGAGCCCACCCCGCCCAACCCGACCCGGGCCTGACGGATCGTGCCGTCCTCCACGACCAGCACCACGGCGGCCGAGGTCAGCGCGAACTCGTACGACACCCGGTCGCGGACCTTGAGGTAACCCGACCGGGCGGACGGCGGCGGGAGCGGGATCTCGACCTCGGTGATCAGCTCGGCGTGCTCCAGGACGTTCTCCCGCTCGGGGCTCTCGTCGGCCGTCACGTAGAACTCCGTCAGCGGGACGGTGCGCCGCCCCGACAGCCCCTGGATGTGCACGACCGCGTCCAGCGCCACGAGCGCGACGGCGAGGTCGGAGGCGTGCAGCGCGATGCAGTTCTCGTTCACGCCGAGCACGGCGTGCATCCTGGCCGCGCCCTGCACGGCCGCGCAGCCCGTGCCCGGTGCGCGCTTGTTGCACTCGAGGACCGCCGGGTCGCGGAAGTAGCGGCAGCGGGTGCGCTGCAGCATGTTGCCGCCGATGGTGGCCATGTTCCGCAGCTGCACCGACGCGCCCAGCAGGAGGGCCTCGCGCACCACCGGCAGCCGCTGGGCGACCGTGGCGTCGGCGGCCAGCTCCTCCATCGTGGCCAGCGCCCCCACGTGGAGCGACTCGCCGCGCCGTTCGATGCCGTGCAGCGGGAGCCGGGTGATGTCGATCAGCGTCGGCGGCTCCAGGACCCCGTCCTTCATCAGGTCCAGCTGGGTCGTGCCGCCCGCGAGGCAGGACGCGGACGGGTCCTCCGCCAGCATCCGCACGACCTCCTGGGTGTCGGTGGCCCGTACGTACTCAAAGGTGTGCATCGTGACCTCCCCCGGACGCAGCCTCGCGAACGGCGGCCACGATGTTGGGATAGGCGCCGCAGCGGCACAGGTTGCCGCTCATGAACTCCCGGATCTCCTCGTCGGAGCCGGCCCGGCCCTCGGCCATCAGCGCCACCGCGGACATGATCTGCCCGGGGGTGCAGAAACCGCACTGGAAGCCGTCGTGGTCCATGAAGGCCCGCTGCACCGGGTGCGGTCCCTCCGTGCCGGCGACGCCCTCGATGGTGGTGATCGCCCGGCCCTCGGCCTGGGCGGCCAGTGTCAGGCAGGCCAGCACTCTCCTGCCGTCGAGATGGACCGTGCACGCTCCGCACGCTCCCTGGTCGCAGCCCTTCTTGGTGCCCGTCAGGCCCAGCCGGTCCCGCAGCGCGTCCAGCAGCGTGACCCGGGTGTCCAGGCGCAGGGTGTACGACCGGTCGTTGACGTCGAGTGTCACGACCCTCTCGGTGATTCCGGGACGGTCCACGTCCCGCTCGCTCGCCACGTCCCTCATCGCGTCCTCCTCCGGACGGGTCGGATACGACTCGAGCCCCTCCTGGGGCGGATCCGGTGAGTTGGTTCGTCAGGCGCCGTTAAAGGCGGCATCGACTTTTCGCGTCAATATGTCCGCCTTTCTCCTCAATATACGCCGAATGGGCGTTTCGGCATGGGCCAGTGGCTCGGCCCCGCCCCGGCCGTGCCATCGGCCGGTGGGCCAATGGCCCAGTGCATTCGCGCTCGCTTGAGCCATGGGCGCCGGGGATGTTCTCCTGGGGGCGACGATGGCGTTGCGGGAGGCACGAGGCCACGTAGCGCCTTTTCCATGCGCGGACATACGCCGTGACACGAACGAGGGGGCGGACGAGCACGTGGTGGTGAGGCGGATGTTCATCGCACCGGACCCGGGGCGCACGCGGCTGCGCGGCGCCTCGCGCGCGGTCCTGGGCATCGCGGGGGCGGTCGCCGCCGTGGCGGCGGCCGGGCTGCCGCTGCCCGCCGTCGTGGTCGGCGGGCTCGCCGCGCTGCTCGCGCTGTTCGTCGTCACCGACCGGGGGCCGGGCCGCCAGGCCGTGACCACCGCGCTGATGCCCGCGGCGGGGTTCCCCGTCCTCGCGCTGGCCGCCTGGCTGCACCCGTACCCGGGCGCACGGGACGCGGCCTTCCTCGCGGTGGTCTTCGCCGGGGTCTACGCCCGCCGCTGGGGGCCGCGCGGCCACGCGCTGGGCGTCTTCGCCTTCATGATGTTCTTCATCGCCCAGTTCCTGCGGGCCGCTCCCGGACTGCTGCCGGAGCTGTACGGGGCCATGGGCCTCGGGCTGGGCTGCGCCGCCCTCGTCCGCTTCGGCTTGTGGTGCTACGAGCGCGGGGCCGTCCCGGCGCCGGCCGTCGTCCTGCCCCAGCCGCGGGGGCTGCGCCGCCCGACGACCCGGCAGGCCTTCCAGGCGGTGCTCGCCGGCGGCATCGCGGTGGCGGTGGGCCAGGCGCTGTCCGAGGACCGCTGGTACTGGGCCGTCGGCACGGCCTGGTGGATCTTCGTGAACACCACCTCGCGGGGCGAGACCCTCGTGCGCGGCTTCCGCCGCGTCCTGGGCACGGTCACCGGCGTCGTCGCCGGACTCGCCGTGGCACTCCCGCTGCACGGGGCGCCCACGCCGACCGCGGCGCTCGTCGCCGTCTGCGTCTTCGGGATCTTCTACACCGCGCCGGTCTCGTACAGCTGGATGATGTTCTTCGTGACGGTGATGGCGGGGCTGCTCTACGGCCTGCTCGGCATCCTCCACCCCGGTCTGCTCGCCCTGCGGCTGGGGGAGACCGCCGTCGGCGCCCTGGGCGCGGCCGTCGCCGTCCTCCTGGTGCTGCCGGTGCGCACGCACGCGGCGACCGACGCCTGGATCCGCCGCGCGCTCCAGGCGGTCCGCGACTTCACCGGCGAGGCCGCCCGCCACCTCGCCGGCGGCCCCGGCGACGACCTGGCCCGCCACGTGACGGAACTCGACGTCCTCCTGGAGCGGGTGCGGGCCACCGTCGCCCCGCTGGTGCACCCCCTCAGCCCGCTGCGCCGCCGCAAGGCCCGCGCCCGTACCGTCCTCGCCCTGCTCGACGAGTGCGCCCGCCAGGTCCGCGGCCTCGCGGAGGTCGTGGCCGACCCGCACGCCTGCCACGACGAACGCCTCACCGCGGCCTGCCGCCGTGCCGAGATCGCCGTGCGGCGACTGGTGCCACCGGATGCGGCCGGGAGCGGGACCCCGGCGCCCGGTACGGCCGCCGGCGAGAGCGCGGGGCCGCACCCGCACGCCGACCGGGCCCTGGAGCACCTGCGCGGCCTCGAGACGGCCCTGGCCGGTCTGGCCGTTCCCCTGGGCGCCTCCGCGCGCCCGGAGCCGTCGGCCGGGCCCGCCTGAGCCGCTGCGGGCCTGCCGCCGTGTCGAGACCGACGGGCGGCGTCCGGTGCCACGGCGCGCGGGGAGCGCCCTCGGCGGGCGGAGACCCATCGGCGGGCGCCGGGCGCGCGTGCCGGGTTGATGTGCGCCCCCGGGCCGATCGCGACCGGTCGCCGTCGTCATCTGACCGGATTGCGTCCAACCCGGGTCGCGATGTCGTCAATCCACCCGATTCGGCGTCCTGTTCGGCCCGGCATGCCAGGATGACTGACTCCGGACGAGCGGTGAGACCGATTCCCGTCTCGTGCCGTATCCGCGGGCCGTGAGGGAAACGGTTCGCGCAGGGTGGTCTTGGGGGTGCCAGGCGTGCTGAGATTTCTGCGCCGTACCGGGGGGAAGAACGAACGGCGTGCCGGGCCGGGCCGTGTCCCGCCCGCGGCGGAGCACGCGCGGATGGACGGCCCGGAGCCACTGGCCGGGTGCCCCGCGGGGCACCCGCAGGCCGTGGACGAGGGCGGCGAGGCGCCGCGTCCCGATGAGGTGGCGGCCACCTGCCCCGTCGACGGCGCCGCAGGTCAGGACAGGTCGGGGGCCACGGCCGTCCGGCACAAGGAGGTGGACGTCCGCGCGCTGGCCACCGACTTCCTGCGGCAGTACCACAGTGAGCTCCCCGGCGTCGCGGGTGACCCGCGGCAGCGGCTGGCCGCGGTGCTCGCCGAGATCGACGCGACGGGCACCTACCGGCACACCCACGAGGAACTCGTCTTCGGGGCGCGCGTCGCCTGGCGCAACAGCAACCGCTGCATAGGGCGGTTGTACTGGAACTCCCTGCAGGTCCGCGACCGCCGCCATGTCGCCACGGCGCGCGGGGTGGCCCTGGAGGCCGCCGCCCACCTGAGGGTCGCGACCAACGGCGGGCGGATCCGCCCGGTCATCACCGTTTTCGCCCCGGACACCCCGGACCGTCCCGGCCCGAGGATCTGGAACGACCAGCTCATCCGCTACGCCGGCTACGCCCGGCCCGACGACGGTGTGCTCGGCGACCCCGGCAACACCGGCATCACCGAGGTGGCCCGGCAACTCGGCTGGCCCGGCGGCCCCGGCACGCCCTTCGACGTCCTGCCGCTGGTCGTGCAGGGCGGGGCCGAGCCGCCGCGTCACTTCACGCTGCCCGCCGACGCCGTGCTCGAGGTGCCGATCGTGCATCCGGAGCTCGACTGGCTGGCGGAGTGGGGCCTGCGCTGGCACGCCGTCCCGGCCATCTCCTCCATGTGCCTGGAGATCGGCGGCGTCTGCTATCCGGCCGCCCCCTTCAACGGCTGGTACATGGGCACCGAGATAGGCGCCCGCAACTTCGCCGACGCCGACCGCTACGACCTTCTGCCGCGCTTCGCCGACAGGCTCGGCCTGGACACCCGCAGCGACCGCTCGCTCTGGCGCGACCGTGCCCTGGTCGAGCTCAACCGGGCCGTGCTGCACTCCTTCGACCTCGTCGGCGCCAGCATCACCGACCACCACACCGAGTCCCGGCGCTTCCTCGCCCACATCGAACGGGAGGAGCGCAAGGGCCGTCCGGTGCCCGCCGACTGGTCGTGGATCGTGCCGCCCATCTCCGGCTCGGCCACCGGCGTCTTCCACCGCTACTACGACACCGGCGACCTGACCCCCGCCTACGTCCACCACCCCGAGTCGCTCGCCCTCGCCCGCGGCGAGACGCTGGTGTGACGGGGGCAACGGCATCGGTTTCCGGCCACTGCGTTACTCTCAGCCGCCGTACAGACAACCTGCGGAAGAGGTACGGCAGTGGCCGGGCACGTTTACATCGGGTCGTTCACCTCGGCGGGCGGAAAGGGACTGACCACCGCCGCCGTCGACCCCGATTCGGGAGCGCTGACGGTGCTGCGCGCCGACTCCGCGGTGGGGGACCCCTCCTTCCTCGTGCTCTCCGAGGACCGCGGCCTGCTCTACGCCGTCAGCGAGCACGCCGAGGACGGCGGCGCGGCCGTGTTCTCGCTGGCCGACCCCGCCCGCCCCGAACCGCTGGGCGCCACGGTCCCGGTGGGCGGCGGCGCGCCCACCCACCTGTGCCTGCACCGGGGACACCTGCTCACCGCCAACTACGCCTCCGGCACCGTCAGCGTGCTGCCGGTCGACGAGCGCGGCGCGCTCGGCGGGCCGCGCCACGTCCTGGAGCACGAGGGCGACGGCCCCGACCCGGAGCGGCAGCAGGGCCCGCACGCCCACATGGTGCTGCCCGACCCGTCCGGGCGCTGGGTGCTGAGCGTGGACCTCGGCACGGACTCCGTGCGCGTCTGCGAACTCGACGCGGACAGCGGGGAGCTGGAGGTGGAACGCGAGATGGGTCTGCGCTCCGGCAGCGGACCGCGCCACCTCACCTTCCACCCGCGCGGGGACCGCGCCTACGTCATGAACGAGCTGGACTCCGTGGTGACGGTCTGTCACTGGGACGCGGAGGTCGGCCGTCTGAAGCCCGTCGCCGAGGTCTCCGTGCTGCCCGCGGACGCCTCCGGCCCGAACTACCCCTCCGAGCTGGTCGTCTCGCCCGACGGCCGGTTCGCGTGGGCCGCCAACCGCGGACACAACAGCATCGCCGTGCTGTCCGTCGACGAGAGCGGTGACCGGCTGGAACTGCTGGAGACCGTCGACTGCGGCGGCGACTGGCCGCGTCACCTGACCCTCGACACCTCCGGGAAGCGGCTCTACGCGGCCAACGAGCGCTCCGGCGACGTCAGCTGGTTCGACGTGGACCCGGCCACCGGCACGCCGAAGCTCGCGGGCTCGGTTCCCGTGCCCGCCGCGTCCTGCGTGGTCTTCTGCTGACGGCAGCGGCCTGCCCGAACATGCGACGGCGTGGTGGCCGGCCCCGGCGTCCCGGGGCCGGCCACCACGCCGTCGTCGTCGACGGCCCACGGTTCAGCTCAGCGGAGCGCCCAGCGACGGCTGGGCGATGCCCAGGGCCGCGGTGTACGTGGAGACGACCAGCTTGCCGATGGCCGGGTAGGGGCCCAGCGCGTCGGCCGCGGAGCAGTCGGCCTCCTTGGCGGCGTCGTGCAGCACCTCGGGGGCGACCTCGGGACCGACCACGTACGGCGCGAGCGCCAGCGTGGTCGACCCGGAGGAGCGCAGCTGCTCGGCGGCCCCGGCGACCGAGCCCTCGATGTCCAGCGCGGCGGCCAGCACCGGCACCGCGAGACGCGCGGCCAGCAGCAGACCGGTCACGCCCGCGGCCTGGACGGCCTCCTCGCCGCCCACGGTGGCCAGGATGATGCCGTCGGCGGCCGTGGCCACCGTGAACAGGCGGGCGCGGTCGGCGCGGGCCAGGCCGGCCTCGGAGAGACGCACGTGCAGTGCCTCCGCCAGCAGCGGGTGGGGGCCGAGCACGTCGGTCACCTCCGCCGCGGAACGGCTGTCAGCAACGGCCTGGCGCAGCCGGCGCATCACCGAGGCCTCGGGTCCGGCCAGCAGCGGGACCACGACGGCCGCGGGGGCCTGGTCGCCGCGCTCGGTCGCGGCCTGGGCCAGCACGGACTCGAGAGTCGGGTACTCCTCGCCGTCACCGTCGACGTATCCGATGCGCGGGTCGAGTCCGGAGAGCTCGATGCGGGCGATGCTGACGATCTCCTCGGCGAGACTGCGTATCGCGGGAGAGGGCGTGCCGGGCACGGCGAGGACCAGCGCGGGTGCACCCTCGGGCGTGGTCAGCGGCTCCGGCCGCCGGTGCCGCCCGGGCTGGCGGGGGCGGGGCATACGAACGGGCAGGCCGGGTGCGGGGCCTTCGGCAGTGCTCATGGCGAGGCATGCTAGTGCCTTTGCGCGCTCTGTTGTTCGGGTGGGTCCATCGCAGGGGTTACCTGTCCGGTTCTGTCCTGATACGGTGCCGGGTCCGCACGCCCCGGCACCGTATGCGTGCCACCATCAGCCGAGTCCGCGCGAGTCCTGCTTGAGGGCGGTGTCCACGGTCAGCGCGGAGGCGACGACCATGCTCAGCAGGGGGTCCGGCAGTTGCCGGTGGATCTGCAGCACGTAGTTGTCGGCGGTGGTGAACATCGTCTTCGCCAGGCCCTCCCAGGTCTTGGTGATCCGGGCGACCTCGGTGTCGGTGTGGTCGACGATGGCGAAGTTCCAGGCGCGCCAGTTCTCGGCCTTGATCGCGCCGATCTTCTGGCCGTTCACCTCGAAGGCGAAGTTGATCTTGCCGATGGCGTTCTGCTGGACGATCTCGCCGAGCGTCGTGCCGTCGGCGCGCTGCACGATCACCTTGGACTTGATGAACTTCGCCGGACGCGTCAGGAGCAGCTGCGGCTGTCCGTGCGCGTCACGGACCTCCAGGCGCACCGACATGAACTGGTCGACGCTCGCGACGAAGCGCAGCACCTTCCGCGCGGTGCTCTGGCCGACCTGGAGCACCGAGCCGAGTTGGCGCCCCTGCTGGTCGAAGACGCTGTACTCGTTGTTCAGCTCGATGAGCTTGGCCTTCTGGTTGACCACCAGGACGGGCTCGCTGAAGAGCGTTCCCCCGCCCGGGCCGGTGGGGGAGACGCCCGCCTGCTGCTGCACCTGGCGCTGGATGCGCGAGGGGTCGGCGCCCCCGTCGACGCCCAGTTCCCAGGGGTTCGCCTTGGGCTGCGGCGGGACCTGCGCGCCGCCCGGGTGGGTGTGCTCCGTCCACTGGGAGCCGTCCCAGTAGCGCAGCAGGTTCTGCGTGCCGTGCGGGTCCGGGTACCAGCCCGCCGGGGTGTTCGATTGCGTCGTCACCCGGGCAGGGTAACGGCTGCCTCTGTCAGGGCAGCTGCCAGTCCACCGGATTCGCGCCCTGCCGTGCCAGGAGGTCGTTGGCCCGGCTGAACGGACGCGAACCGAAAAACCCGCGGTCGGCCGACATGGGGGAGGGGTGGGCGGACTCGACCGCAGGAAGACTCCCCAGCAGCGGGCGCAGCTTGCGAGCGTCGGAGCCCCATAGGATCGACACCAGCGGCTTGCCTCGCGCGACGAGCGCGCGCATGGCCTGCTCGGTGACTTCCTCCCAGCCCTTGCCGCGGTGCCCCCCGGGCTTGCGAGGTGCGGTGGTGAGCGCCCTGTTGAGCAGCAGGACGCCCTGCCGGGTCCAGGGGGTCAGGTCGCCGTTGGAGGGCCGGGGCAGGCCGAGGTCGGTGTTCAGCTCCCGGTAGATGTTCTCCAGGCTGCCGGGCAGCGGACGCACCTCCGGGGACACCGAGAAGGAGAGCCCGACGGCGTGCCCCGGGGTGGGGTACGGGTCCTGGCCCACGATGAGCACCCTGACGTCGTCGAAGGGCTGCTGGAACGCGCGCAGCACGTTCGCCCCCGACGGCACGTAGGTGCGGCCCGCGGCGATCTCGGCGCGCAGGAAATCGCCCATCTGGGCGATCCTCCCGGCGACCGGCTCCAGCGCCTTGGCCCAGCCCTCTTCGACGATCTCGTTCAACGGTCGTGCTGCCACGGGGAGTCACTCTAGTGGCTCGCACCGACAATCAGACCACGGCCGCCCGGACGCAGAGCACGTCCGGCAGGTGCGAGACCACGAGCCGCCAGCTGTCGCCCTCGTCGGAGCTGGCGTACACCTCGCCGTTGCGGTTGCCGAAGTACACGCCGACCGGGTCCGCGTCGTCGGTGCGCAGTGCGTCGCGCAGGACCACGCCGTAGTGCTCCTCCGTGGGCAGGCCGGCGGACAGGGCGGTCCACGAGGCGCCCGCGTCCTCGGTGCGGTAGACCCGGCAGCGGTAGTCGGGCTGGTAGCGGTCGCTGCCGTCGTTGACCGGGGAGACGTACGCGACGCCGCCGCGGCGGGGGTGGGCGGCCACGGCGAAACCGAAGTCCGCGGGCAGGCCCTTGCCGATCTCCGTCCACGCCGCGCCGGCGTCGTCGCTGCGGTAGACCCCGCCGTGGTTCTGCAGGTACAGCCGGTCCGGGTCCTCCGCGTCACGGGCGATCTTGTGCACGCACTGGCCGAACTCCGGGTACGGGTCGGGCAGGAACTCCGCCTTGAGCCCGGTGTTGGACGACTCCCAGCTCGCGCCGCCGTCGGACGAGCGGTAGACACCGCCGGAGGAGACGGCCGCGATCACCGCGTCGGCGTCGCGCGGATCGGTGACCACCGTGTGCACCGCCTGCCCGCCGAATCCGGCGCCCCACAGCTCCCGCTGCGGGTGCTCCCACAGGCTCCGCACGAACTCGAAGGTCACCCCGCCGTCGTCGGAGCGGAAGAGCGCACCCGGTTCCGTGCCGGCCCACACCAGGTCCGGGGCGCCGGTGCCGGCGGGCTGGATCTGCCAGACACGCTCCAGCGAGGTGTCCGTGTCCTTGGGGAACCGGACCGCGGGCCTCGCCGGCTCCTCCCAGCTGCGCCCGAGGTCGTCGGAGCGGAACACCGACGGCCCCCAGTGCGAGCTGTCCGCGCCGACCAGCAGCCGGGGTACCGCCCGGCGCGTGTCGATGCCCACCGAGTACACCGCCTGCATGGGGAAGTGCGGTCCGGTCAGCTCCCACTTGCCGGCGGCGCCCCGCCGTCCCAGGAACAGTCCTTTTCGTGTGCCGATCGCGAGTACGACGTCGTCCATGACGCACCATCTCCGAACTACGGGAATGTGTTCTGCATCACAGATTCTGCACCGCCCCACTGACAACGGGGGCCGCGGCGCGCGTTCTCCCCGCGGAAGCGGGCCGTACCGGGCCGTGAGCCCGCGGTGCTCCGTACGTGATCGGCGGTCACGTGGTGCGTATCTGCGGACCCGTCAGTTTTGGCCCGGTCCCCGGGATCCAGGTGGTACGTCCACGGTCGAACTACGAGAATTCTCGTAATATGGGTCCATGACCCCGCAGCAGCTCCCGGCCGCGGCCGCCCGCGTACCCGGCGGGAGGGTGTGCGCGCACCCGGACCGCGCGGAGATCCGCCTGGAGGCCGTCCTGCACGCGCTGTCCGACCCCATGCGCCTGCGCGTGGTGCGGACGCTGGCGGCGCGCGGTGTGGAGGCGGCGTGCTCCGAGGTCGATCTGCCGGTCGGCAAGTCGACCTGCACCCACCACTTCCGGGTGCTCCGGGAGGCCGGCGTGATCAGCCAGACCTACCGGGGCACCTCCAAGATGAACGCGCTGCGCCGTGCCGACCTAGAGGCGCTCTTCCCCGGGCTTCTGGACAGCGTCCTCGCCGCCGCCGACCGGCAGGACGGGCGGCTCGGCGGGGCCAACGGCCTCGTCCGCGCCTGAACCGGGGCCGCCGGGCAAGTGGTTGAAGAGCAGGTTCAGCGCGATCGCGGTGATGCACCCCGCGCTGATCCCGCTGTCCATCACCGTCTGGAACCAGTCGGGGAAGGCGTCGTACACATCCGGGACGCCGACCGGCAGCAGTCCGACCGCGACCGACACCGCCACCACGGTCAGATTGCCGTTGCCGTGGAAGTCGACGGTGGACAGGGTCCGCACCCCGCTCGCCGCCACCGTCCCGAACATCACCAGGCCCGCGCCGCCCAGCACCGGCGTGGGGATCGCCGCGACCACGGCGCCCAGTTTCGGCAGCAGCCCCAGCAGTACGAGGATGCCGCCCGCGGTCGCCACCACCCAGCGGCTGCGTACCCGGGTCATCCCCACGAGGCCCACGTTCTGCGCGTAGGCGGTGTACGGGAAGGTGTTGAAGACCCCGCCGAGCACGGTCGACACGCCGTCGGCGCGCAGCCCGTCCGCGAGCCGCAGCGGCTCCACGTGGCGGCCGGTCAGCTCCCCCACGGCGATGATGTCGCCGGTCGTCTCGGTCATCGTCACCAGGGCCACGACGAGCATGGAGGCGATCGCCGCGCCCTGGAAGTCGGGCGTGCCGAAGTGGAACGGCGTGCTGATCCCGACCCAGTCGGCGTCGCCGACCGCGCCGAAGTCGGTGAAGCCCAGCGGAACGGCCGCCAGGGTGCCCAGCACGATGCCCGCCAGGACCGCGACGCGCGCGACGGCAGGGGGCGCGAAGCGCTGCACCAGCAGGACGACCACGAGCACGGCGGCCGCCAGGCCGATGTTCCGCGGCGCCCCGAAGTCGGCCGAACCCACCCCGCCCGCGGCCCAGTTGCCGGCCACCGGCAGCAGGCTGAGCCCGATGACCAGGATCACGGTGCCGGTCACCAGCGGTGGGAAGAACCGCAGCAGCCGCCCGAAGACCGGTGCCAGCAGGACCATCGCCACTCCCGAGGCGATGACGGCGCCGTAGATCGCGGGGAGTCCGCCGTCCTGTCCGATCAGCACCATGGGGGCGACCGCCGCGAAGGTGCAGCCCTGCATGATCGGCAGCCGGACGCCGAACCGCCACCAGCCGACGCACTGCAGCAGCGTGGCGATGCCGCACACCAGCAGGTCCGCCGTGATCAGGTAGGCGAGGTCGGCGGGCGGCAGCTTCAGCGCACCGCCGACGATGAGCGGCACGGCCACCGCGCCGGCGTACATCGCCAGCACATGCTGCAGCCCGAACGCCCCGAGCTGGACGGCGGGCAGGACCTCGTCGACGGGATGGACGGCGGGACGGTGCGGCGGCGTCGCCATGGGCAGCTCCTCGAACGCGGCGCGGGTGAGCGGTGGAACGATGAAGCAGTTGCCCGGGACCCCGGTGAGCGCAAACAGTCTGTTGATCGCGGAGGGGGTTCGGTCGCTCCCCGCGGGTCTCAGCCCGTGGGGCGTGCGGCCGCCAACAGCCCTTCCCAGTCGGGGATCTTCACGGTCGCTCGGTTCAGCGACCGTCCCAGCGCCGCCTCGGCGGCCTCGATGGCCTCCCACCCGTTCCACTCCACCGGTTCCTGCCCCAGCGCCCGGAGCCCCTCCAGCGGATCGGCGGCCGTGGTGCGCCGGGCCAGCAGTTCCCGCGCGTCGGCGACCAGGGCCGCCGCCGTCTGCTTGGCGCAGGGCCGGTTGGTGCCGATGACCCCGGTCGGCCCGCGCTTGATCCAGCCGGCGACGTACTCGCCGGGCGAGGGCGCGCCACCGCGCAGCACACGGCCCTCCTCGTTGGGCACGATGCCGAGCCGGTCGTCGAAGGGCAGCCCCTCCAGGGGGACGCCGCGGTAACCGACCGACCGCAGCACCAGGCCGGCGTCGATGTCCTCCAGGACACCGGTGCCCCGCACCCCGCCCCGCCCGTCCGGCGCGGTCCGCTCGAACCGCACCCCCGTCACCCCGTCCTCACCGAGCACCGCCACAGGCCGCAGGAAGAACCGCAGATGGATGCGGCGCCGCCGGCCCGCAGCCGGCCGGGAGGCCCAGCCGCGCAGCACTTCCACATTGCGCCGGGCGACCGGGACGAGCCCCTGCGGATCGGCGTACGCGGGGTCGAGTTCCAGCTCCTCGGGACGGACGAGCGCCTCCGCGTCCGGCAGGTCGCCGAGCTCGCGCAGCTCCTTGGTGGTGAACTTCGCCTGCGAGGGCCCGCGCCGCCCCACCATGTGGACGTCCGTGACCCGGCTGTCCGCCAGGGCCCGCAGCACTCCCTCGGGCACATCGGTGCGGCGCAGCTCCTCGGCGCCCCGGGCCAGGATGCGGGCCACGTCGACGGCGACGTTGCCGACCCCGATGACGACGGCGGAGCGGGCGTGCAGGGGGAAGCCGTCGGGAGCCTCGTCGGGATGGGCGCTGTACCAGGAGACGAAGTGCGTGGCCGCGCAACTGCCGGGCAGGTCCTCCCCGGGCACGCCCAGCCGACGGTCGGTCGCGGCGCCGACGCAGTACACCACCGCGTGGTACAGCTCCAGCAGGGCTCCCGGGGACAGCCCCGGACCCCCGACGGTCACGTTGCCCAGGAAGCGGATCCGGGGGTCCTCCAGGACGCGCCGCAGCGTGCCCTGCAGGGACTTGATCTTCTCGTGGTCGGGTGCCACCCCGTACCGGACCAGCCCGTAGGGGCAGGGCAGGCGGTCGAGGACGTCGACGGCGACGTCCGGCGCCGACTCCTGGCGGGTCAGCGCCTCGGCCGTGTACACCCCGCTGGGACCTGATCCGACGACTGCCACACGCAGCACGGGCGCCTCCCCTTCGGCGAGGGTTGGGTTCACCTCGGCGGCCCGTGTGCCGCCCGGAACGGGCGGGACGGGCGGCCACGTCCAGCATCGCACCGAGGGGCCACCGGGGGGAGGGCACCGGAGCGTGTCGCGGTCCGGGATGTCAGCCCATGGCGCGCATCCGGGCGATCTCCGCGCTCTGCTGGGCGATCACGTCGTTCGCCCACTCGCCGACCTGGACGTTGCGCCCGTGCGTGAGCACGTCCGTGGCCATCGTCACCGCTCCCCGGTGGTGGGTGATCATCAGGCGCAGGAACTGCCGGTCGAACTCGGCGCCGCGCGCCTCGCGCAGCGCGGCCAGCTGCGCCGCGGTGGCCATCCCGGGCATCGAGGCGTGGTCATGGTCGTGGGCGGTGCCGTGGGAGCCGCCGTTGGTCTTGAGCCAGGCCTCCATGACGTCGATCTCCGGGCCCTGCGCGGCGTCGATGCGTGCGGCGAGTCCCCGGACCTGTTCGCCCGAGGCGTGACTGTCGGCGAGGGCGGTCATGACAAGCGCCTGCTGGTGGTGGGCGACCATGTTCGTCACATAGGTGAGGTCTGCCGGATTCGGGGAGTCGTCGGGCAGGGCCTTCGCCGCCTCGTCCCTGGAGAGGGTGGTGGCTTTCTCACCCGGTGCGCCCGGCGCGATGACCGAGGGCGCGGCGGACGCGGAATCGCTTCCGGAACCGCCATCGCAGCTGGTCAGGGCGAGTATTAAGGAGGCGGTGAGGGCCAGCGCGGGCAGCGTCGCAACGCGATAGGAAGAAAACACCAGTGCATTGTCATCTTTTGACGCGCACATGAGAAGGGCCATACTGCCGGGGTCCGCATGAAGTTCAATCGCGAACGGATACAAGGGAGGACGCGGTGAAGCGCTTACGTACAGCCCTCGCTCGCCCCGGACGACTGGCGACCCTGGCGGCCGCTGCCGTCACGTTGCTCGGACTGGCGGTTCCGGCCCCCGCCACGGCCGACGGGAGCATCCCGGGTGTCGACGAGGTCGTCACGAGCGCCAACGTCGAGCACCTGGTCAACATACCCAAGCAGTCCCTCGGGGGGTTCAACACCGACCTGGCGTTCCAGGGGAGATACGCCTTCGCGGGCAACTACGACGGCTTTGTCATCTACGACATCAGCCGTCCCACCAGCCCCAAGATGGTCAGCCAGGTCCTGTGCCCCGGATCCCAGAACGACATCTCGGTCTCGGGGAACCTGCTGGTCCTGTCCACCGACTCCTCGCGCTCCGACAACTCCTGCGCGAGCACGAGCCAGTCCGCCGCCGAGAAGTCCTCCTGGGAGGGCGTCAAGGTCTTCGACATCAGCGACAAGGCCAACCCGCGCTACGTCGCCGCCGTGGAGACCGCCTGCGGCTCCCACACCCACACCCTCGTGCCGGGCAAGCGCGACCTGTTCGTCTACGTGTCCTCCTACTCGCCCAGCGCCTCCTTCCCCGACTGCCAGCCGCCGCACGACGGCATCTCCGTGGTGAAGATCCCGCGCAACCACCCGGAGAAGGCCGCCGTCACGGCCTTCCCCGTCCTCTTCCCGGACGGCGGCAACCCGGGCGTCCCGCCCACCGACACCCAGGCCCGGGTCAGTGAGACCACCGGCTGCCACGACATCACCGCGTTCCCGAAGCTCGGGCTCGCCGCCGGCGCCTGCATGGGCGACGGCATCCTGATGGACATCCGCGACCCCGAGCGGCCGAAGGTCCTCGACCGTGTCCAGGACAACGTCAACTTCTCGTTCTGGCACTCGGCGACCTTCAACGAGCGGGGCAACAAGGTCGTCTTCACCGACGAGCTGGGCGGTGGCGGCGGCGCCGAGTGCAACGCCGCGATCGGTCCGCAGCGCGGTGCCGACGGCATCTACGACATCGTCCGCAAGCACGGCAAGTCCAAGCTCGTCTTCCGCAACTACTACAAGATCCCGCGCCACCAGGCCGACACCGAGAACTGCGTCGCCCACAACGGGTCGCTCATCCCCGCCAAGGGCCGCGACATCATGGTCCAGGCCTGGTACCAGGGCGGCGTCTCCGTCTGGGACTTCACCGACTCCGCCCGACCCAAGGAGATCGGCTTCTTCGAGCGCGGGCCCATCTCGGCCGACACCCTGACCCTCGGCGGCTCCTGGAGCGCCTACTACTACAACGGTTACATCTACTCCAACGACATCGCCAAGGGCTTCGACGTCCTCAAGATCTCCGACCGGCGCACCGACAGCGCCCGGGGCATCCGGATCGCCGAGCTCAACGTCCAGACCCAGCCCGACTACCGCTGAGCGGTCCCGGGCAGCTGCGTTCCGCCGGGCGGCAGGTCGCCCGGCGGAACGCCGAGTTCCCAGGGCAGGCCGTACCGCTGGAACGCGTCGGCTCTCAGCCGCGCCAGCGGCATGGCCGCGCCCGGGATCAACTGCGCGAACACCCCGCCCATGAGCAGGGCCCGCAGCATCCGGTAGTCCTGCTCGGGATCCGTCGAACCCCAGGCCCGCACGGCGCCCAGCAGCAGTTCGGCCAGGCGCTGCCGTTCCTCGCACTCGCTGAACCCCTCCGCCTGGAGGATGCCCGCCATGTGCGCCCGCATGACGACCGGATGGTGCACGGGCAGCGCCAGGACCGCGTCGATCGCCCGGGCCAGCACCTCGCGGCCGTCGGCGGGGGCGGGTTCCCGTCCCAGCGCCGCGGCCAGTTCGCAGTGCATCAGCCGGTGCGCGGCCGACTGCAGCAGCAACCGCTTGCCGGGGAAGTAGTACGACACCAGACCGCGTGCCGAGCCCGCGCGGTCGGCGATGTCCCCGAGCGTCGTGGCCTCGAACCCGCGCTCCTCCACCAGTTCGACGGTCGCCTGCAGCAGGCGCTCCCGTGAACGCCGGCGCATCGCTTCATTGACCGAAGGTCGCCGAGGGGACATGCTTTACTCCTGCGTTGACTGGCTCGGAGCCAATATACTCAGAGCCGGCCCGCCATGAGTGGCATGCTCATGCGGGTGACGGGGGTGAGGTGCATGTACCCGGCGGCGCGGGGGACCGCCGGGTACCGCATCTCCGCGCCGGCGCGCTCACACCCCCATCAGGCGGTCAGGTCCAGCACCGGCAGCAGCCCCGACGGGCGTTGCTCCACCGGCAGATGGTCCACCAGGTGCACCGCGCAGCCCATCGCCGCCGCCCCGCCGTCCGCACGCCGGTCGTCCCCGACCATCGCGACGCGCTCCGGCGGCAGCCCCAGCCCCTCGCACGCGATGCGGAACAGCCGCGGATCCGGCTTCTGGACGCCGTGCTCGAAGCTCAGTACGAAGACGTCCACCAGCCCTTCCAGACCGTGCGCGCGGAACACCGGCCGCAGGTCCCAACCGATGTTGCTCACCACCGCCACCGGCACGCCCCGGCGCCGCAACTCCCCGAGCACCTCCATCGCGTCCGGGTACGGCGACCAGGCGTCAGGCTCCATGTGCCGGTCGTACAGCGCGTCGTAGGCCTCCTCCCACGGCAGCTCCACCTCCCGCGCCAGCGCGGTGAACGCCGCGCGGTGGTGCTCCGCCGACAGGTCCCGCTCCTGCCACAGCCGCTCCAGCCGCGCCGGCACGCGCTCCGGCGGCGCGCCGCCCGGAAGCCCGCCGGCCCGCTCCAGGCGCTCCGCGTACGCCGCGATCTCGCCCTCGCCGAGGGCGATCCCCAGCCGCTCCAGCACCGTCCCCAGCCAGCGCCGGGCGGGCTCGGCCCGCAGCAGGGTCCCGGAGAAGTCGAACATGCATCCCTTGATGGTCATGCCCGTCATCCTCCCCGACCCGTCGGACGACCCCCGCGACGGGCCGTTCGACGTCTCAGGAGGTCGGCCGGTCCGGCTCGGCGGCGCCCGTGCGCCACGGTTCGCAGAGCGCGGCGGTGCCGGTGAGGACGGCCGCCGCCAGCAGCCAGCCGCCCAGGATGTCGGAGGGCCAGTGGACGCCGAGGTAGACGCGGGTGAAGCCGACGCCGACGACCGACACGAAGGCGACGGCGCAGGCGGCCACACACCAAGGGGAGCGAGCCGGCACGCGGAGCAGCAGCAGCCACAGCAGGGCGCCGCAGACGAGCGCGGCGGTCGTCGCGTGGCCGGAGGGGAAGGCGGCGAAGGCCGCCGAGTCGACGGGGTCGGGCCAGCGCGGGCGTTCCCGGCCGACGAGAGCCTTGGCGGCCTGCTGGATCACCCAGCCGAGGGTGCCGGCCAGCACCAGCCACAGGGCCTGGCGGTTCTCGCGCCGTACGAGCAGCCACCCCACGGCCGCGAGCAGCAGCAGACGCATCGTCAGCGGATCCCAGACCCAGTCGGTGAGGACGCGGTTGAGCCGGGTCCAGCCGGAGTGCCGCACCGCGACGGCGTGCAGCTCCACCGTGATGGCGCGGTCGGCGGCGAGCAGCGGCCCCCAGCGCGCCGCGACGATCCCGAGCAGCAGCAGGAAGGCGGCGGAGGCCGCCGCGCACTGGCTCAGACACGCGGTGCGCAGGGCGCGGTCGGGGTCCCGGACGGCGGACGGTGCGGGAGGGGCGTGCATGCAGCCGAGGCTACGTGAGCGCCCCGATTCCGGGGCCGAATGCCACGACCAACGGCACGACGGGGATCAGCAGCGCGCACGCGGAGGCATGGGCGCGGCCGAGGCGGGTGAGGCGGGGCGCCGGGTCCAGCAGCCGGTTGACGCGGACCGGGACCTGCGCGTCCGGCGCCGGGCAGGGGCCGAACACGCCGCGGTCCTCGTTGAGTTCGACCAGGGCCAGCGCGGTCGTGAGCCGCCCGAAGCGGCGTGAGGCGATGTCGTCGGCGGCGAGCTCGACGAGCCGGTGCACCTGGTCGCGGAACCCGGCGAAGACCGGCACCTGCGGGAAGCCCGAGGCCAGCGCGCCGGCGCAGTGCAGCAGGACGTCGTGCCTGGCGCGCGCGTGGCCCTGCTCGTGGGCGAGTACGGAGTCGAGCTGACGCCCCTTCAGGCGGCGCAGCGCGGCCGTGGTGATGACCAGTTGCGGCCGGGGGCCGGTCAGCCACCAGGCGTCCGGACGCTCACTCTCCAGGACGACCAGCCGCTCGTCGGAGGCGGCGGCCTCACCGGGCAGCCGTGGCGAGCGGGCCCGCAGTTCGGCGCGGCGTGCCCGCTGCCTGGCGCCGGCCCTGCGGATCTCCCGGGCGAGCATCGCCGCCGTCCAGACGCCGCCGCAGGCCAGCAGGACCGCCAGATAGCCCGCCCAGGGACCGTAGCCGGGCAGCTCGTAGGCGGCGACGACACCCCGGGGGGCGAAGGCGAACAGCCCCTCGCGCAGCCAGGTCCAGGTGGCGGAGGCGCTGAGGGCCATGGCCAGGAACAGGCAGAGCAGGACCGCGCCGACCACGCACTGCCACACCCACAGGGCCAGCACCGGTTCCTGCTCGGGCCAGACGGCGCGGGTGAGAAGGCGCGGGGCCATGGCGGCCGCCACCGCACCGAGCAGGAGCAGCACGAGCGGGACGGTCATGCCGCCACACTATGAGGGCGTCACTCCGCACGGGTACGTTCTTCGAGGGGAAAGTGACGCGCCTCACTGCCGTCACAGGGTGAGGAGCATCGCGAACATCCCGATTGCCATGGACACGCGGCACGCCGACGCCAGTTCGGGAGCGTGCGCCACCGGTACGGCGCCCCCCGCGGACGCCGTACCGGCCGCGGTCACGGTGGCGGGGGCCGAGACCAGGCGGACGCCCGCGGCCAGGACGTATATCGCGAAGTACGCCAGCAGCAGCCCGGTCGTCGCGGGCGTCCCGGCCGGGGTGTGGCCTGCGTGGGCCCCACCGCCGACGGCGCCACCCCCGGCCATGGCCACCGCCATGTAGACCATCGCCCCGGCGCCCACCGCGTGGTGCAAATGGTGCGCGTCGTGGCGGGCAAGCAGCAACGCCCGCACCGCGGCGACGCCGAAGACCAGGCCGAAGGCCGCGGCGGCCCACCGCGGCGGATCGAGGACCGACACCGGCACCGCCATCGCCGCCATGCCCATCCCCATCAGCGCCTCGGCGCGCGCCACCCGGCGCTCCTCGGGCCCGGTGCCCGGGCAGCCGAGCCGGGTGCGGAACAGGCAGTACACCCCCGTGGCGGTGCCGAGCACCACGAGCAGCCAGGCCACCAGCGGTGGTCCGTGCATGAGCGGCCCTCCTTCGGCTCCTGCGCGGAGGATGCCCGGCCACGGCGGCGCATACTCCAGCGCACGGGCGTACCGGGGGAGCACGGCGGGGCCGTCCAGGGCCTCAGCTGCGGGCCCGCTGGGTGACGGCCACGCACACCAGGACCGCCAGCGCCGCCGGCCCGGTCAGCGTGCCCAGGTCCTCGCCGAGCAGCGCGGCCGCCCAGACCAGCGTCAGCAACGGCTGCGCGAGCTGCAACTGGCTGGCACGCGCGACGCCGATGGCGGCCATGCCCCGGTACCAGACCATCAGCCCGAGGAACTGGGACACCACCGAGACCCAGAGCAGCCCCGCCACCGCCCGCCCGCCGAGGTGCAGCGGTTCGAGCGCGAGCGCCACCCCCGCCGCCGGCACCGTCAGGGGCAGCGCGCCGACCAGCGCCCATCCGATGACCTGCCAGCCCGGCATGACCGAGGCCAGCCGCCCGCCCTCGACGTAACCGGCCGCGCAGACCAGCAGCGACGCGAAGAGGAAGACGTCACCCGTGGTCAGGGCGCCGCCGCCCTGCCACAGGGCGAAGCCCACCACGACGGCACCGCCCGCGACGGCGGCGGACCAGAACGGCTTCGACGGGCGCGTGCCGACGCGTACGGCGGCCAGCACGGCGGTGACCAGCGGCAGCGCGCCCACGACGACGGCGGCGTGCGAGGTATCGGTGGTGCGCAGCGCCAGGGTGGTCAGCAGGGGGAAACCGAGGACGACACCGAGCGCCACGACCGCGAGCCCCGGCCAGTGCCGGCGGTCGGGCACCGGCACCCGCGCCGCGGCGAGACAGGCGGCCGCCACGGCCGCCGCCAGCACGCCCCGGACGGTGGTGGCCGTCCAGGGGCCGAGCCCCGTGAGCGCCCAGTGCGTCGCGGGGAAGGTCAGGGAGAAGGCGGCGACGCCCAGTCCGGCGAGAGCGGTGCCGCCCGCACGGCTCCCGACCGCTATCGGCGGAACGGCAGTAGCGCTATTCTGTGCTGTCATGAATGACGGTAGCAGTTCCGGAAACCTCGCGGATACCCTGCGCGCTGAGCTTCACCGCTACTCGCCGGGCGAGAAGCTGCCGTCGAGTCGTGTTCTCGTCGACCGCTTCGGCGTCAGCCCGGTCACGGTCTCCCGCGCCCTGGCCGCCCTCGCGGCCGAGGGGCTGGTCGTCACCCGTCCCGGCGCGGGCGCCTACCGTGCCCGAAGCGCCGCCACCGGACCTCGCGCCGTCGACACCTCCTGGCAGCAGGTCGCCCTCACCGTCGAGGAGCAGCACGGCGAACCCGCGCCCAGGGTCGTCGACGCCTCCGGCGTGACCGCCAGCCTCGCCGTACCCCCGCCCGGGGTCATCGCCTTCAACGGCGGCTATCTGCATCCCTCGCTCCAGCCCGGGCAGGCCCTCGGTGCCGCGCTCGCCCGCGCCGCCCGCCGGCCCGGTGCCTGGGACATGCCGCCGCTGGAGGGGCTGACGGCGCTGCGGGCCTGGTTCGCCCGCGAGGCGGGCGGCCCCGGCGGTACCCTCGGCCCCGCCAACGTCCTCGTCACCGCGGGCGGCCAGGCCGCGCTCACCACCGCCCTGCGCGCGCTCGCCCCGCCCGGCTCGCCGGTGCTGGTCGAGTCGCCGACGTACCCCGGCGCCATGGCCGTCGCCCGCGCCGCCGGCCTGCGTCCCGTCCCCGTCCCCGTGGACGAGGACGGCGTACGGCCCGACCTGCTCGCCGACGCCTTCGCCGCCACCGGCGCCCGGGTCTTCTTCTGCCAGCCGCTGTTCCAGAACCCCACCGGGGCCGTCCTCGCCGCCGACCGCCGCCGCAGGATCACCGAGATCGCCCGCGCCGCCGGGGCCTTCCTCATCGAGGACGACTTCGCCCGGCGCCTCGGCCACGGCGCCGAACCGCCGCCGCCCCTGGTCGCGGACGACCCGTACGGCACCGTCGTGCACGTCACGTCGCTGACCAAGCCCACCTCGCCCAGCCTGCGCGTCGGCGCGCTCGTCGCCCGCGGCCCGGTCATGGAGCGGCTGCGTGCCATCCAGGTCGTCGACAGCTTCTTCGTGCCGCGCCCCCTCCAGGAGGCCACCCTCGAACTCGTCGGCGCCCCCGCCTGGCCCCGCCATCTGCGGGCCGTCTCCGTGGGCCTGCGCGACCGCCGTGACGCGATGTCCGCCGCCCTCCACCGCGAACTGCCGGGCCTCATGGCCGAGGTCCACGTCCCCATCGGCGGCTACCAGCTCTGGCTCCGGCTCCCCGACGGCACGGACGAGTCCGCCCTGGCCGCCGCCTCGCTGCGCGCCGGCGCCGCCGTCGCCCCCGGGCGCCCCTACTTCGCCGCCGAGGCCCCGGCCCCGTACGTCCGCCTGAGCTTCGCCGACACCAGCGGTACCGAGGAGATCGCCGAGGGCGTCCGCCGGTTCGCGGCGGCCTGCGCCGAGACGGGCGTGGACGCGACCTAGCTGGTCAGGGGGCCTAGGGGCGGTAGCGCAGCGGGTGATCGGCCGGCACCTCCACCACGCAGATCTCGATCCCGTCCGGATCCTCGATCCACATCTCGATCAGCCCCCACGGCTCCCGGACGGGCTCCCGCACGATACGGACCCCGCGCCCGGCGAACCGCCGGTGGCACTCCGCGACGTCCTCGACCTGGAGCCACAGCCGAAGCCCCGGGGCGGGCGGCCCGTCGGCCTGCCCCGAGACCTCCAGGAAGCCCCCACCGAGGAAGAACACGGTGCCGCGCTCCTCCCAGGGCCCGAACTCTCGGTAGACCGCCAGCCCCAGGTCGTCGCGGTAGAAGGCGCGGGACCGTTCGAGTTCCGTCGGCCGTAGCAGGATCCGGCTGCTCAGTACGTTCGTCACGGGCCCGAAGCTACCCACGCGCCGCCGGGGAAACCGGCTGACACGGCGCTTTCTGCTGCGCGAGGCTGCCCCGCATGGACCACGGCCCCGGCGTGATCGCCCCGCTGTTCACGACCTGACGGCGTCCTGCACTGGAGCGTGGAGGGCGGCTGCGAGACATGCGGGGCCGGCGAGGTGGGGTGCGGACGCGGCGAGGTCCCCGAGTACGTCAGCGCCGCCTGATCGCCGCCCACGGCGAGGTGGTGCTGCGTGCCGAGCCGCTGCCCGCGACCGCGGGCGCGCGTGCCTTCAAGACGGTGCGCGAGCTCTTCGGTGTGCCGCTCGCCGAGGTGCGCGGACGGTTGCGCGCGCTCGCCGCGGAGGGCGAGCGGGGGACGGGACCCGAGACGGCGCTGCTCGCCGCCCGTCTGCGGGAGGGCGGGTTCGCCGTCACCCTGGAGGCCGGTCAGCCGCCCACGGGCGAGAAGCGCTTCGTGCCCACCGCGCCCGGCCGCCGCCGGCCCGCCAACCCGGCCGCCCGCGGCCGACCGGTCCTCACCGCCGCTGCCGCCCGCGTCGGCCGCGGCAGGGGCCGCGAGGTGCGCCTTGTGCCGGGAAGCCTGCCCGAGGAGTTGCGCGAACCGCTCGCCGACTACCTCGCGGCGGGCCGGATCCTCGTCATCGCCGTGAGCCACGCCCCGGATCCGCCGGCCGAGGGGGCCCTACGAGTACGTCCGCCCCGGGCGGGCCACCGACGGTACCTGGACGTGGGACCTGGCCTGGGAGCAGTGGGTGCGCCGGCGCGGGTGCGCGCCGCCCGAGGAGTTCGTGCGCCAGGTGCGGGCCAGGGGCTTCGTGCCGCCTCCCGGCGCGACCGGCTAGCCTCGGGACGAACCGCCGCCGCCGAGAGGACGCCCCCGCCATGGAGACCGCACAGCCCGTCGCCCGCCCCGTCTTCCGTACCGCCACCCGTGAGGACGTCCCCGCGCTCGTCGAGCTGATCGAGTCGGCGTATCGCGGCGAGTCCAGCCGCACCGGGTGGACGACGGAGGCGGACCTGCTCGAAGGTCAGCGCACCGATCCCGAGGGCGTGGCGGCCGTCATCGAGGGCCAGCGCAGCCTGATCCTCGCGGTCGAGTCGGACGGCGCCGTCGTGGCCTGCTGCCAACTGGAGAACCGCGACGGGCACGCCTATTTCGGGATGTTCGCCGTGCGCCCGGCCCTTCAGGGCAGCGGCATGGGCAAGCTGGTGCTCGCCGAGGCGGAGCGCCGGGCCCGCGAGGAGTGGGCGGCGGACGAGATGCACATGACGGTGATCACCCAGCGCGCGGACCTGATCGCCTGGTACGTGCGCCGCGGCTACGTGCGGACCGGCCGCACCAGCCCCTTCCCGTACGGCGACGCAAGGTTCGGGCTGCCCACCCGCGACGACCTCGCCTTCGAACTGCTGGTCAAGAAGCTCGCCTGAGCCGCCCCGCCCGACCCGGGTCGGGTCACCAGTCGGTGAGGCCGCCCTCGACCGCGCGCTTGACCGCCGGCATGTCGGTGACGACGCCGTCCAGCCCGAGGGCCCGCGCCAGGGCGAGGTCGGCCGGGGTGTTCACGGTCCAGGAGATCACCGAGATCCCCGCGCGGTGGCACTCCTGCACCAGCGCCAGGCTGATCCGCCGCAGGCTCAGGCTGACGAGCCTCGCGCCGACCGCCTGGGCCCGGGTGACGATCTCCGAGCCCATCGGGCCCTGGGCGACCAGCACGGTGCGCGCGTCGGGCAGCAGCTCGCGGATCTCGGCGAGCGCCTCGTCGTGGAAGGACAGGACGTCGACGCGCTCGACCAGGTCGCGCTCGCGCATCACGCCGGCCAGCACCCGGGCCGCCGCGACGTCCTTGATCTCGGCCTGGATCGGCTTGGTGACCGCGTCCAGCACCTCCTCGAACACCGGGATCCGCTCGCCGTGGCCCGCGTCCAGATCGCGCAGCTCGTCCAGGGTGAAGTCGCCGATCAGCCCGGAACCGTCCGTGGTGCGGTCGACCTTCACGTCGTGCATGACGATCAGGGCGCCGTCCTTGCTCAGGTGCAGGTCGAGCTCGATCTGGTCCATGTCCTCGCGCTCGGCGCGAACGAAGGAACGGAGGGTGTTCTCGGGCTCGACGCCCATGACACCGCGGTGGCCGACGGTGAGAAAGCTCAAAGGGGATCGCTTCCGTGCTGGGTGCTGCGCGTGATCGACGGACAGTCGGCAGCCTAGCGGGCCCTTACGGCGCAAGGCCGAACGCGGGATGAACGGCGCGGCCGCCCGCAGGAAGATCCACGGTCCGGGGCCTCCTCCGCGGAAGAATCTCCTCCGCCTCCACTTGAACGGGAGAAGCTGCCGTATATACGGTGAGCTGACAACAGGTTCTTCAGTGAAGGAGGGGTCATGACGGAAATTCTGTCGCCGGTAGCGGCATCGATGGACAGCGCAGCCACCAGCGAGACCGGTGTGTCCGGCGGCGGCATTGTCCGGCACCCGGCCTGGGCGGTCCTGAAGCAGGCGGTGGAGGAGATCCGCCCCTGGCAGAGCAAGGACGGCTCGATCGACTTCTCCGCGGAGGGCGCGCCCGAGCGCGCCGACGCCGAGAGCGCCCTGGACCGGGCGGTCCGCGCCGTCGAGGACCTCTCCCCGCTCGTGCCGCACGACAGCGCCTACCACGAGGCCCTGGTCGTGGACCTGCGCCGCTGGGCCGAGGGCGGCTTCGCGGTGCCCGACTTCCTCGACTCGCTGCTTGCCTTCCACCCGGCGGCCGACCGTCAGGACGGCCTGGAGCACCTCGTGGTGTTCCCGATGTACACGCAGAACGGCAACCCGGACCGCAACCTGGAGGCCGTCGCGCTGCGCGTCGTCTGGCCGGAGTGGCTGTCCGAGCTGGAGCGCACCCGCTACGACAACCCCCTCTTCGTGCCGATCACCTTCGAGGACTTCACCCCCGGGTACGACACGAACTCCGCCGTGCTCTTCCCGGAGACCGTCGCCGTCCGCGAGGCGCCCGAGCGCTTCACCTGGGGCGGCATCTTCTGCGACCGCGAGGCCGCCCGCTTCCGCGCGGTGAGCCGCGCCGCCGTGGACACCCTGGGCCTGGAACTCCCCGAGGACGCCGTCGAGCTCCTCGGCGACCAGGATCTCAGCCAGCAGACCTTCGTGCTGTGGGACATGATCCACGACCGCACGCACAGCCACGGCGACCTGCCCTTCGACCCCTTCATGATCAAGCAGCGGCAGCCGTTCTGGATGTACGGACTGGAGGAGCTGCGCTGCGACCTCACGACCTTCAAGGAGGCCGTGCAGCTGGAGGCCGAGGGCCACGGCATGGGCCGCTACGTCCAGTACGCGATCCTCTTCGACCGCCTCTTCCGCTTCCCGGTCACCGGCGACCGCGTCCGCAACTACGACGGCCTGGGCGGCCAGCTGCTCTTCGCCTACCTGCACAAGCACGACGCCGTACGCTGGACGGACAACAGGCTCCACATCGACTGGCAGCGCGCCCCGCAGGTGACCAACCAGCTGTGCGCCGACATCGAGAAGCTGTACCGGGACGGCATCGACCGCCCCAAGCTGGTGCACTGGTTCGCCGCCTACGACCTCGTCGCGGACTACCTCTCGCCGCACCCCGGTTCGGTCTGGGCCAAGGGGCCGGAGGCCCTGGACCTCGACCAGCCGCCGCGGAAGCTCGTGGACGACGTGCTGCCGGACGAATTTCCGCTCAGCATGTTCTACGAGGCCCTGGCGAAGAAGCTGCGTGATGTGATCGCCTCGACCAAGGGCATCACGGCCCACGGCACCGGCCAGGTGGCCGCGTGACCGATTCAGGCGAGGAGGCGGCGGAGATGACGGAAGCCAACGAGGCGGCCAGGGGACCCCTGGCCGGAGCCGTGATCGCGGTGGCGGGGGCCGGCGGCCCCGCCGGACGCGCGACGCTGCAGCGGCTCGCCCGTGCCGGCGCCTGGGTCATCGCCGCCGACGCCAACCCGGAGCGGCTCGCCGAGGCCGTGGACCTGGCCCGCTTCGACGCCGGCGGCGCCGGGATCACCGGCGACATCGTCGACCTGCTCGACCTGGACGCCACCCGCGAGTGGGCGGGCCGCATCGAGAAGGAGCACGGCCGGATCGACGGCATGGTCCACCTGGTCGGCGGCTGGCGTGGTTCGGCCTCCTTCCCGGAGACCGACCTCGCGGACTGGGACTTCCTGGAGAAGCTGCTGATCCGCACCGTCCAGCACACCTCGCTGGCCTTCCACGACGGACTGCTGTCCAGCCCCGTCGGGCGCTACGTGCTGATCAGCGCCGCCGGTGCCACGCAGCCCACCGCCGGCAACGCGGCGTACGCCGCGGCCAAGGCCGCCGCCGAGGCGTGGACGCTGGCGATGGGCGACTCCTTCCGCAAGCTCGCGGGGGAGCAGGGGCCGACCGCCGCCGCCACCGTCCTGGTGATCAAGGCGCTGGTGCACGAGCAGATGCGCAAGGAGCGCCCGAACGCCAAGTTCGCGGGCTTCACCGATGTGACCGACCTGGCCGACGCCATCGCGGACGTGTGGAACCGGCCCGCCGAAGAAGTGAACGGAACCCGCCAGTGGCTGACACCCCGCCCGTGACCGCACTCCGGACCGACGCGGTCCGGCATCACGACCCCCGCGTCCGGGGCTTCGCCAGCGACAACTACGCGGGCGTCCACCCCGAGGTGCTGGCGGCGATCGCGCTCGCCAACGGCGGCCACCAGGTCGCCTACGGCGAGGACGACTACACCGCCCATCTGCAGGACGTCTTCCGCGGCCACTTCGGCCCGCGGGCCGAGGCCTTCCCGGTCTTCAACGGCACCGGCGCCAACGTCGTGGCCCTGCAGGCGCTCACCGAGCGTTGGGGCGCGGTCGTCTGCGCCTCTTCCGCCCACATCAACGTGGACGAGGGCGGCGCCCCGGAGCGGATGGGCGGTCTGAAGCTGCTCACCGTGCCCACCCCGGACGGCAAGCTCACCCCGGAGCTGATCGACCGGGAGGCCTGGGGCTTCGACGACGAACACCGCGCGCAGCCGCAGGTCGTCTCGATCACGCAGTCCACCGAACTGGGCACCTGCTACACGCCCGAGGAGATCCGCGCGATCTGCGAGCACGCCCACGAGCGGGGTATGGCCGTCCACCTCGACGGCTCGCGGATCGCCAACGCCGCGGCCACCCTCGGGGTGCCGCTGCGCGAGTTCACCACGGACGCGGGCGTGGACGTGCTGTCCTTCGGCGGCACCAAGAACGGGCTGCTGCTGGGCGAGTGCGTCGTGGTGCTGAACCCGGAGCGGGTGCGGGCGATGAAGCACCTGCGCAAGCTGTCCATGCAGCTCGCCTCCAAGATGCGCTTCGTCTCGGTGCAGTTCGAGGCGCTGCTCGCCGGCGACCTGTGGCTGCGCAGCGCCGGTCACGCCAACGCGATGGCCCGGCGTCTGGAGTCGGCCGTCCGCGCCGTCGAGGGTGTCACCGTCGTCCGTCCCGTACAGGCCAACGCGGTCTTCGCGCGGCTGCCGCGCGAGGTCAGCGAACGGCTGCAGAAGCGCTACCGCTTCTACTTCTGGGACGAGTCGACCGGCGAGGTCCGCTGGATGTGCTCGTTCGACACCACCGAAGAGGACGTGGATTCCTTCGCGGCGGCGCTGGCCGAGGAAATGGCCGCCCACTCCGCCTGAATCCGTCGTCCGCACGGCACGGCATCACAAAGCCCGAGGGGCGTACGGGATTTCCCGTACGCCCCTCGGTGCGTCATTCCGCGCCCCTCGTGGGGGCGCCGGATCACGCGTTGACGCAGACGTTGCCGGCCGTGGGGTTGAGCAGCCCGACGATGTTGATGGTGTTGCCACACAGGTTGATCGGCACGCTGACCGGAATCTGGATGACGTTGCCGCTGGCGACACCGGGCGAGCCGACGGCGGCGGCCTTGGCCGAGGCACCGCCGTGGTCGTAGCCGCGACCGTGGTCGGACGCGGCTGCGGCGCCGGCGGCACCCAGCACGGTGGCGCCGGCGACAGCGGTCAGGGCCGCGGCCTTCGCGATGCGCATCATTCGTTCTCCTTATGGAAGATCGCTCTGTGGACCCTGCTCAACGACCCGCGGTGGGGCCGGATGTGGGAATCCACCCGTTCGGCCCTTGCGTCAACCGCGTAAACGTCACCGACTCGTACGGGGAGGTGATTCCGGTCTCGTAGAGCAGGCCGACCGTGCCGTCTCCGAGTTCGACGAGGTCGGAGTAGGCCGCGGGGAGGTCGCTGACAGGGGGTCCGGATGTCCACGACGCGCCCTGGTCGCCACTGACCCGGAGGGTCATCAGGCGGCGCTTGGCGGGGTCGGCCGGGCCCGAGTACACCAGGGCCCCCGCATGGGTGCGCAGTACGCTGCCCTGCACCTCGGGGCCCTGCAGGGCCCCCTGCGGCCGGAAGACGCCGGTGATGGTGAGCCCGCCGTCCGGGCTGTAGGCGTCGGCGCGGGTGGGGGCGGAGAACCCGCGGTCGTCGCGGCTGTTGACGTAGACCCGGCCGTCCGCGAGCTCGGCCATGGTGCTCTCGTTGAGGTTGAGCCAGTCCCCGGGAAGCGCCTGGACGAAGCCGATGTGCCAGTTCTGCCCGCCGTCGTCGCTGTACAGGGTGTGGGCGCCGTGCACCGTCTCGCCGGCCAGGACGGACGTGTGGTTGGCGGGTACCAGCAGCCGTCCGGCGTGCGGACCGTTCCTCAGGGCGATGGCGTGCCCCGGACCGGTCGCGTACCAGCGCCAGCCGGGGGGTTTGACCGTGGACGTGATGTCGCGGGGCGGGGACCAGGTCAGGCCGCCGGAGTCGCTGTGCAGTTCGTGGACGAGCCGTTCCTTGCCGGTGCCGCGGCAGATCAGCAGGACGACGCGGCCGGTGCGGGGGTCGACCACCGGGGCGGGGTTGCCGAAGGTCTCGGTGCCGGCGTCGGCGATCACCTGGAGGGGTTCCCAGGTGCAGCCTCCGTCGTAGGAGCGCCGGAGCACGACGTCGATGTCACCGTCGTCCGCCGCCGAGTTGCGCCGTCCCTCGGCGAAGGCGAGGACGGCGGTCCCGCCGATGCGCACGACCGCCGGGATCCGGAAGGTGTGGTAGCCCTGCGTCCCGGACCGGAAGGGCACCGAGGTCGTGCAGGCCACCGGGAGCGGCGTCGCCGCCTCGCCCAGGGACGCCTGCCATCCGGTGGCGCCGGTGAACAGCAGGGCGAGGCCGGCCAGCGTGTGCCGGCGTCTGGCGGCGGCGAATGTCATCGGGCGATTCCTCCGGGGCGGCGTGCGGTCGGCCGGCGGCGCCACATTCTCATCGGTCCGCCCGGGTCGCGGCATGACACTCCGTTCGAAGTTATTCCGGTAGTTCAATATGAGGAATTAGGCCGAAACGGGCAGGGATATGCTTGACGATTCACCGGGCCCCGCCTTTCCCTGTGTCAGAGGTATCGACCAATGAATGTGCCCGGATCCTTTCGGGGGTGCTGGTCGAAAGGCGCGCATGGAGCGATAGTTGTGCACCTGTCGTCCATGCCCATGACAGGGGGACACCCGCCATGACCCGACCGACCCCGCGTCGAACGGTGCTGGCCGCCGCCATCGCGGCGGCCACCGCGGCGGCGACCGCCCCGCGGGCCCTCGCCGCGTCCGACGCGGATGCGTGCGACCTCGCCGACGACGTGGTGGGCAGGCCGGGCGCCCACGACGGCGACGCGGCCCCCGTGGACTACCGCGCCTGGACGCGATGGGCCGACTGGCACCGCGGGCGGGGCTCCGGCACCGGTGTCGTGCACGGCCCGCGCCCCGGTGTGGCCATCCTGCGCCCCACGGGCACGGTGGAGTACACCGACCCGCACACCCGGATCACCGCCCCGTGGGAGACCGCCACCTGGACCTCTCCCGAGCACACCCCGCGGCACCCGGCGACCGAGGTCGTCGCCTCCTGGAACGCCCGCACGCCTCCCGGCACCTGGATCCAGGTCGAGTTGCGCGCCACCTACACCGACGGCAGCCGCTCCCCGTGGTACGTGATGGGCCGCTGGGCCTCGGGTGACGCGGACATCCGGCGAACCTCCGTCGACGACCAGAGCGACGGCAGGAGCAGCGTCTGGACCGACACGCTCTCCGTCGACGATCCCGCCTCGGGCCTGCGGCTCGCCTCGTACCGGCTGCGGCTCACCCTGCTGCGGACCCCCGGCTCGCGGGTCACCCCCACCGTCTGGCGGCTCGGCGCCATGGCGTCCGACATCCCCGACCGGTTCACGGTGCCGGCGTCCGTGCCGGGCGCGGCACGGGGGATCGAACTGCCCGTGCCGCGTTACTCGCAGGAGATCCACAAGGGCCAGTACCCGCAGTACGACAACGGTGGCGAGGCCTGGTGCAGCCCGACGGGCTCGCAGATGGTGATCGAGTACTGGGGCCGCGAGCCGACCGCCGCCGACCTGGCCTGGGTCGACCCCTCCTACGCAGACCCCCAGGTCGACCACGCGGCCCGCTACACCTACGACAACCAGTACGAGGGCTGCGGCAACTGGCCGTTCAACGCTGCCTATGCCGCGACCTACCGCGACATGGTGGGCGTCATCACCCGGCTTCGGGGCCTGGGCGACGTCGAACTGCTGATCAGGGCGGGCATTCCGGTGATAACGTCCCAGTCCTTCCTCGCCACCGAACTGGACGGCGCGGGGTACGGGACCTCCGGGCACCTGATGTGCGTCATCGGCTTCACCACCGACGGCGACGTCGTCGCGAACGACCCCGCGAGCCCCGACGACGCCTCGGTGCGCCGCGTCTACAAGCGGTCGCAGTTCGAGACCATCTGGCTCAGGACGAAGCGCTACACCGCCGACGGGCAGCTGCGCAGCGGCACGGGCGGCGTCTGCTACCTGTACTGGCCCCTGCGGCCCTCCGGCCGTCAGGCGCGGGCACTGCGGCGGATCGGGGTCCTCTAGGCGCCGCCGTCACGACAACGCCCCCGCCGCGGCCGCGTTCAGCGGGAGGGGGCGGGCGTGAACGGCACCACGAGGCGGGACGCGCTCGGGAGCGGGAGTGGCGGGACGCTGACGCTCGGCAGGGGGAGCAGGGACGGAAGGTACGTCGGGTAGTAGGGGGGGAGGGCCGTTCGCCAGTCCAGGGCCGGGTAGCCGGTCGGGTCGGAGAGCCCCTGGCCACAGACCAGGGCGCCGTCGACGATACGGCAGAGTGTCACGGCGGGTGACGGTACCTTCGTGCCGTCGTTGCCGCCGGCCGTCGCGATGATGGCCAGGACGAAGGCGGCCGCGCCCATCGTCACCAGCGTGACACGGGTCTGGCGCTTCTTCCGCTCCTCCGCTTCGGGGTCCACGACGGTCGTGAACTCCCATCCCCGGAACGACGGCTCCCTCGCTTCGCCCGGTATCTCCTCCACCCACGGATTCGCCGGGTCGGGCGGCCCCGACCGGTCGGGGTCCACGTCCAGGAGTGTGAGGTGGAGCCGCAGCCGGTCGAGTTCGGGGGGCTCGGAGAGCGCCTCCGCGACGAGCACGCGCAGCCCGTCGTCGGCCAGTCCGTCGCACACCAGGCGCGTGCCGCCGCCCCAGAGCGGGATCCAGGAGGCCCGTCCCTCCCTGAGCAGGGTGTGGCCCACCAGCGCGTACAGGGCCTCCGACAGCTCCTCGCGGGTGCCGTCGAACTCCCGTGCCAGCGGCGCCGTTCCGTCGTCGGCGAGCAGACGCAGCACGGTGTCCAGCCCCGGGAGCCGCTCCCCGGTCGCGCGGGATGCGGCACGCAGCAGGTCCCAGGCGCGGGTGCCCGCGACGCGGTTGGCGGAGAGCTCGATCCAGCGCTCCCACGGGACGGTCGTCCGGCTGCGGCCCGCCGGACCGCGCAGCTCCTCGAGCACCGCTCCCATGTCCTCGGGAAGCAGCCGGAGTGCCCCCGTCCCGTCGTCCTCCCCGGGCGGGACGTCGAGTTCCCCGAGACGGCGCAGCCTGAGGCCGAGCGGGGGGTGGGAGTCCCGCCGGTTCGAGCGGGTGCGGTCGTCGCCCACCGGTACACGAAGGACGCCCGGCGCGCCGAGCAGTGAACGGAACGCCAGGTAGGGGTTGTCCGGGTGCATCCCCGCCAGGGCGGACGGATCGAGCCACTCCCGCTGGAACCTCCGCCACGCCGACGCGGTGCCGTGCGTCGCGCGCAGCGCCGAGCCCGTCACCTCCCGCCCGGCCAGGCGCGCGGCCGTACGGTCCGCCTCCAGCTCCTGATGGCGGCGGACCGCGAAGGTGAGCCACCGGAAGGCCATCGCGTACAGCCGGACCGAGCCGCGGACCACGAGGTGCGGAAGGGAGAACCACCGCTTCCCGCCGTCCCACTGACCGAGCGTCGTGGCCAGTGCCACGTCGCACCGGTATGCGACCGCGCCGAAACGGGTGTGCCGGTGGGAGAAGTGGCCGAACTCGTGGGCCAGCACGGCCCTCAGCTCCGCGTGGGTGAGACTCGCCAGGAGGGGCAGGCCCAGGTGGAGCCGCCGCTGCCCGGACAGCAGGCCCAGGGCCGCCCCGTCCTCGGACACGGAGGCGTTGGCGTCCCCGGTCAGCAGCAGCACGTCCGGCGGACGCGCCCCGACCCGCCAGGCGATGCCCGTGGCCAACTCCCACAGCGCGGGCGCCTCTTCGCGGGACACCTGCACCGCGTCCGGACGCAGGGGCGTCGACCGGGTTATCGCGCCCAGCCCCTGGGCCATGCTCAGGAGCAGCGGGACGGCGGCCGCCCCGATGATGACACCGCGCAGCGCGAGGTCCGTCTGGCCGTCACGGGCCGCGAGCAGGAAGAGGCCCAGCAGCCCCAGGATGCCGAGCCCGAGCCCGCCGATCAGCACGACGAGCCCCGCCAGCAGCACGATCGCCAGCAGCGCCCGTAACGACGCCCACACCGTGTTCACCGCCCACCCCCTCGCGTCCCCCGTGTCCCTCGATGATGCCCTCTCGCGGACGCCGTGGACCACTTGTCCACAGGCTCCTCAGCCGGCCGGCACGCGCGCGTATCGGCCCGCCACGCGCAGGTCGTCGCCGATGCGCGCGGCGGCATCGAGGAGCGGGGGCAGCAGTTCGGAGCGCGACTCCTCCACGGAGCGGCGGCTGGCGTGCATGGAGACGTTGATCGCCGCCACCACCCGGCCGCCGCGGTCGCGGACGGGGACGGCGATGGACCGCAGGCCCTCCTCCAGTTCCTCGCTGACCAGGGCGTGCCCGTCGGCGGCGACGTCGTCGAGGACCCGGGCCAGGTGCGGTGCGTCCGTGACGGTGTACCGGGTGAGCCGCGTGAAGTCGGTGCGGCCGAGGTGTGCCGCGCGTTCCCGCTCGGGCAGCCCCGCCAGCAGCACGCGCCCCATCGCGGTCGCGTAGGCGGGGAAGCGGGTGCCGAGCGTGATGTTGACGCTCATGATGCGGACGGTGGGGACGCGCGCCACGTACTGGATGTCCTCGCCGGACAGCACCGCCATCGACGCGGAGTCGTGCACCGACTCGACCAGTTCGATCAGATGGGGCTGCGCGATCTCGGGCAGCGTCAGTCGCGACAGGTGGGCGCAGCCCAGCTCCAGCACATGCGGGGTGAGCCGGAACAGGCGCTCCGCGGAGGCGACGTAGCCCAGGTGCTCCAGGGTGATCAGGGAGCGCCGCGCGGTGGCGCGGGCCAGTCCGGTGGCCTCGGCGACGGCGGTCAGGGAGAGTTCGCCCCGGCCCTCGCCGAAGGCGGTGAGCACGGTGAGCCCGCGGGCCAGCGACTCCACGAACTCCGGCCCGAGTTCCTGCTTGGAGGCCCGGGTCCAGGTGGCGGGGGACGCGCCGACCGGGGAGGGGGCGGGTGCGCCGGCCGGCCGGGAGAGGGCGTCCTCCATGGCCGCGACCGTCTCCCGCAGCCGGGGCAGCACGGCCTCGCGCAGCGACCCGGCGCTGTGCCTGCTGGTGTGGCTGACCACGCTCACCGCGCACACCGGCCGCCCGGCGCCGTCCCGTACGGGCACGGCGACGGCGATCAGTCCCGGTTCGATGAGCTGGTCGTCGGTGGACCAGCCGTGGGCACCGGCGGCGGCGACCCGCTCCGCGAAGGAAGCGGCGGCGTCGCCGTGTCCGCGGGGCAGCGCGGGGAAGCCGGTGTCGTGCGGGTCCGCGGCGCGGCGGCGGCGCCAGCGCTCCCAGCCGGCGTCGTCCCAGTCGCCGGCGAAGAGCGCCCCGGGGGCGCCGCGCTCGGCGGGCAGCTGGTCGCCGATGCGGAAGGTCAGGGACATCGCGCGGCGCCGGGTCGCCTGGTGGACGAAGCGGACCCCGTCGCCGTCCGGCACGGCGATGGACACGGACTCGTCCAGGCCGTCCGCGAGGGCGTCGGCGAGCGGTCCCAGCAGGTCGGGGAAGCGGCTGGCGGCGAGGTAGGCGTTGCCGAGCTCCATCAGCCGCGGGGCGAGAACGGCGTCGCGGCCCTCGACCCGCAGGTACCCGGTCCGGACGAGGGTGCTGACCACCCGGTCCACCGTGGAGCGCGCCAGGCCGGTGGCGCGCACGAGGTCGCCGACCGAGCGGCGGCCGTCGGCCGCGGCCAGCTCGCGCAGCACCGCCAGTCCCCGGACCAGGGGGCCCACGGCCTCCTGCGGCGGGGGAGCGGTCGCGGTGGTCAGCGGCGTCATCAGCACTCCAGCGTGGCGAAATGTCGTCGAAACCGTACCGCCCCGGAACGTTGACAGAGCGGGCGCCCGAGGATCAGACTCGGGCACGAGCAATTGTGAACTTAAGTTCACTGGACGAACAAGACGAACGAGAAGGTGGGCGCAGGATGGACAAGGTGGTCGCCTCGGCCGCTGAGGCCGTAGCGGACGTCCAGGACGGCGCTTCGCTGGCGGTCGGCGGCTTCGGCCTGAGCGGCGTGCCGAACACGCTGATCCAGGCCGTGTACGAAGCCGGGGTCGGCGGCCTCGCCGTCGTCTCCAACAACTGCGGCGCCCTCGACTCGGGCCTCGCGGTCCTGCTGGCCGCGCACCGCATCGCCCGCGTCACCGGCAGCTACATCGGGGCCAACAAGGAGTTCGCCCGCCAGTACCTGGCCGGCGAGCTGGAACTCGAACTGATCCCGCAGGGCACCCTGGCCGAGCGCCTGCGCGCGGGCGGCTGCGGCATCCCCGCCTTCTACACCCCGGCGGGCGTCGGCACCCAGGTCGCCGAGGGCGGCCTGCCCTGGCGCTACGACGGGGACGGAGGCGTGGCACTGGCCTCCCCGCCCAAGGAGGTGCGCGCCTTCGACGGCGCCGAGTACGTCCTGGAGCGCGGCATCACCACCGACTTCGCCCTCGTGCGCGCCGCCAAGGGCGACCGCCACGGCAACCTGGTCTTCAACAAGGCCTCCCGCAACTTCAACCCGCTCGCCGCGATGGCCGGCCGAATCACCGTCGCCGAGGTCGAGGAACTCGTCGAGCCCGGCGAGCTGGAACCCGACCAGGTGCACCTGCCCGGCATCTTCGTCCAGCGCGTGGTCGCGCTCACCCCGGAGCAGGCCGCCGACAAGAAGATCGAATTCCGTACCGTCACCGCCAGGGAGGTGCGGGCCTGATGGCCTGGACACGCGACGAGATGGCCGCCCGCGCGGCCCGGGAACTGCGCGACGGCGAGTACGTCAACCTCGGCATCGGCCTGCCGACGCTGATCCCCAACCACCTCCCCGAAGGCGTCGAGGTCGTTCTCGAGTCGGAGAACGGCATCCTCGGCACCGGCCCCTTCCCGTACGAGGAGGAGGTCGACCCCGACCTGATCAACGCCGGCAAGGAGACGGTCACCGTGCTGCCAGGCGCGGCCTTCTTCGACTCCGCGCTGTCCTTCGGGATGATTCGCGGCGGTCACATCGACACCGCCGTGCTCGGCGCCATGCAGGTCTCCGCCGGCGGCGACCTGGCCAACTGGGCCATCCCCGGCAAGCTCGTCACCGGCATCGGCGGCGCCATGGACCTGGTGCACGGCGCCCGGCGGGTCATCGTCACCATGACCCACACCGCCAAGGACGGCAGCCCCAAGATCCTCAGGGAGTGCGCGCTGCCGCTCACCGGGAAGGCCTGCGTGGACCGGATCATCACCGACCTGGGCGTCCTGGACGTCACCGACGGGGGACTCGTCCTCGTGGAGACCGCACCCGGCGTCACCACGCAGGAGATCCTGGAGAAGACCGCGGCCCCGGTGCACGTCGCCGCCGCAGAAGGGAGCGCCCGATGAGCGGGCAGCTGCGTGAGGTGTACATCGTCGACGCCGTCCGTACCCCGGTCGGCAAGTACGGCGGCGCCCTGTCGGGAGTACGCCCCGACGACCTCGCGGCGCATGTCGTGGCCGCGCTGGTGGCCCGTACGCCCGAGCTCGACCCGGCCAGGATCGACGACGTCTTCTTCGGCGACGCCAACGCCGCGGGCGAGGACAACCGCAACGTCGCCAGGATGGCCGCACTCCTGGCCGGGCTGCCCGTCACCGTCCCCGGCACCACGGTCAACCGGCTCTGCGGCTCCGGCATGGAGGCCGTGATCCAGGCCGCCCGCGCCGTGGCCGTCGGCGACGTCTCCGTCGCCGTCGCCGGGGGCGTGGAGTCGATGAGCCGCGCCCCCTGGGTGCTGCCCAAGCCGGAACGCGCCTTCCCGGCGGGCCACCAGGAGATGTACTCCACCACCCTCGGATGGCGCATGGTCAACCCGAGAATGGACCCGCGGTGGACGATCCCGCTGGGCGAGAGCGCCGAGCTGATCGCCGACCGGCACGGCATCACCAGGGAGCAGCAGGACGCCTACGCAATGGCCAGCCACGAGAAGGCGGCCCGTGCCTGGAAGGACGGCCTGTACGAGGCCGAGGTCGTCCCGGTCGACGGCGTGGACCTGCCGCGCGACGAGACGATCCGCGACAACACCTCCATGGAGGCGCTCGCCCGGCTGAAGCCCGCCTTCCGCAGGGACGGCGGCACCGTCACGGCGGGCAACTCCTCGCCCCTCAACGACGGAGCGGCGGCCCTGCTCATCGTCGACGAGGAGGGCCTGAAGGCCACCGGCCGCGAGCCGCTGGCCCGCATCCGCGCCTCCGCCGTCACCGGCATCGAGCCCGACTACTTCGGCCTCGCCCCCGTCGAAGCCGTCCGCAGGGCACTGGCCAAGGCCGGCAAGGGCTTCGGCGACCTCGGCACCGTGGAGCTGAACGAGGCCTTCGCCGCACAGGTGCTCGGCTGCCTCGCCGGATGGCCCGAGCTCGACCCCTCCGTCGTCAACCCGCGCGGCGGCGCCATCGCCGTCGGCCACCCGCTCGGCGCCTCCGGCGCCCGCATCGCCGGCGCCGTCGCCCACCAGCTCGCGGCCGCGGGCTCCGGCACCGGCCTCGCCGCCCTGTGCATCGGCGTCGGGCAGGGCCTCGCCCTCGTCCTGGAACGGTAGGAGCCCCGCATGAGCAGCCCCCTCACCCAGGGCGACATCTCCGCCGAGATCGCCGACGAGCGCGCGGCCTACGCCAAGCGCCTCGCCGACGGCGGCGCCGCCCGGGACCACCCCGACCGGGGGTACGCCCCCTACCGCAGCAGCGTCCTGCGGCACCCCAAGCGGCCGCTGGTGGCGGCGGGAGCGGCGGCCGGCGACCCCGAGGCGGTCGAGCTCTCCGGGCCGGTCTTCGGCGTCACCGACGTCACCGCCCTCGACCACGACCTGACGCGGCAGCACCGGGCCGAGCCGCTGGGCGAGCGCATCAAGGTGACCGGGCGGGTCCTGGACCGCGCGGGCCGCCCCGTGCGCGGCCAGCTCGTGGAGATCTGGCAGGCCAACGCCTCCGGCCGCTACGCCCACCAGCGCGACGACCACCCCGCCCCGCTGGACCCCCACTTCACGGGCGTCGGCCGCACCCTGACCGGGGAGGACGGCTCCTACGAGTTCGTCACCATCAAGCCCGGCGCCTACCCCTGGCGCAACCACGTCAACGCCTGGCGCCCGGCCCACATCCACTTCTCGCTCTTCGGCCCGGCGTTCACCCAGCGCCTGGTCACCCAGATGTACTTCCCCGGCGACCCGCTCTTCGCGTACGACCCGATCCTGCAGTCCGTCACCGACGACTCGGCGCGGCGGCGGCTCGTCGCGACGTACGACCACGACCTGTCCACCCCCGAATGGTCGCTCGGCTACCGCTGGGACATCGTCCTGGACGGTCCGGCCGCCACCTGGATCGAGGAGGGCCGATGAGCACCGAGGCACCCGCCCCCACGCCCTCGCAGACCGTGGGCCCCTTCTTCGGCTACGCGCTGCCGTTCCCCAAGGGCGGAGACCTCGCCCCGGCCGGGCACCCGGACACCGTCACCGTCCACGGCTGGGTCTACGACGGTGCCGGGCAGCCCGTTCCCGACGCGCTCATCGAGGTCTGGCAGCCGGCACCCGACGGCTCCCGCCACGGCGCCCCCGGTTCGCTGCGGCGCGACCCGGTGACCGGCGCCGTCGTGGGGCGCGACGGACTGCTCTTCACCGGCTTCGGGCGCATCGCCACCGACGCGGACGGGCACTACGTGATCCGCACGCTGCCGCCGGGCGGCGTCCCCTACCTCTCGCTGATCGTCTTCGCCCGCGGTCTGCTCCACCATCTGCACACCCGGGTCTACCTCGGGGACGCCGAGGGCGACACGCTGCTCGGCTCCCTGGCGCCGGAGCGGCGCGCCACCCTGGTCGCCACTGCCGAGGGCGGGCGCGTCCACCGCTTCGACGTACGGCTCCAGTACGACGGAGTCCATGAGGAGACGGTCTTCCTTGCCTTCGACTGATCCTGCCGCGGACGTCGGCCTGCTCTCCCCGGTCCGGGCCGGGTCGGCCGCGGAGGAGGCGACCGGGGACGCCGCCTTCGTGCGCGGCATGCTCGACGCCGAGGCCGCGCTGACCCGGGCGCAGGCCGCGCTCGGGCTCGCACCGGCGTCCGCGGCGGCCGCGGTGACCGCCGCCGCGGCCGAGCCCGGCCGGTTCGACCCGCGCGACCTGGCGCTGCGCGCCCGGGCCGGGGGCAACCCGGTGATCCCGCTGGTGGCCGACCTGACCGAGGCCGTGGGGGAGCGCGACGCGGAGGCCGCCCCCTATGTGCACCGCGGCGCCACCAGCCAGGACATCCTGGACACCGCGGCGATGCTCGTCGCGTCCCGCGCGCTGCGCCCCGCCCTGGACGATCTCGCCGCCGCGGCCGGGGTGTGGGGGCGGCTCGCCGCGGAGCACCGCGGCACCCCGATGACGGGACGCACCCTGACGCAGCACGCCGTCCCCACCACCTTCGGACTCAAGGCGGCCGGCTGGCGCGCCCTCGTCCTGGACGCGCACGACCGGCTGACCGCCGTCCGCGGCGACCTGCCCGCGCAACTGGGCGGCGCCGCCGGCACGCTCGCCGCCTTCGGCGCCTTCGCCGAGGCGGACGGCGCCGCCCCGGGCACGAGTGCCGCCGCCGCTCCGCGTCTCCTCGCCGCCTACGCCGCGGAGACCGGGCTGGCGGAACCCGCGCTGCCCTGGCACACCCTGCGGACCCCCGTCGCCGACCTCGCCGGGGCACTCGCCTTCGCGGCGGGCGCGCTGGGCAAGGTCGCCGCAGACGTACTGGTGCTGTCGCGCACCGAGATCGGCGAGGTCGGCGAGGGCGCCGGCGGCGGTTCCTCGGCCATGCCCCACAAGGCCAATCCCGTCCGCGCCACGCTCATCGCCGCCGCGGCCCGCCAGGTGCCGGCGCTCGCCGCCGTGCTGTACGGCTCCCTGGCCGCCGAGGACGAGCGCCCGGCGGGCGCCTGGCACGCCGAATGGCAGCCGCTGCGCGAGGCGCTGCGCCTCGTCGGCGGCGCCGCCCGGGACGCCGCCGAACTCGCCGCGGGCCTGCGCGTCCACCCGCACCGCATGCGGGAGAACCTCGACGCGAGCGGGGGGCTGGTGGCCACCGAACGTCTCGCCGCGGCCCTGACCCCTCTCATGGGCCGCGGCGAGGCCAAGTCCGCCCTCGCACGGGCCTCCAGGCGCGTCGCCGAGGAGGGGATCACCCTCGACGACGCCCTCGCGGAGGACCCGGCCCTCGGCGGCCTCCTCCCCGAAGGCCGCCTACGGGAACTCACCGACCCCACCCGCTGCACCGGCTCCGCAGGCGAGCTCGTCGACCGCGCCCTGCGCCGCCCCGGCCCCGCGGGGACGTCCCCATGACCGCCCCCACCCCCTTCCGCGACCCGGGCCGCGCGGGGTACCCACTGTCCCGGGGCCTTCGGACCCGGGCGGGCGCCCGCCGGTCCGCCGGGCCGCGCAAGGACGCCGTGGCACCACCGCACGCACCCGTCGGCACCATCCGCGAGGAGCCCGCATGAGCACGCCGTACGAGGCCGTGGAACCGCGTCTGCCGCACCACCGGGTGGACGGCGCCCCGGGCCTGCCGCCGCTGATCCTCGGCCCCAGCCTCGGCACCTCGCTCGCCGTGTGGGACCCGCAGGTCCCGGCCCTGGCCCGCGGTCACCGCGTCATCCGCTGGGACCTGCCCGGCCACGGCGGCACCCCCGCCTCGCTGCTCCCCGAGGACGGCACCGTCGAGGACCTGGCGCGCGCGGTGCTGGCCCTCGCCGACGCGCTCGGCGCCGAACGCTTCGCCTACGCCGGCATCTCCCTCGGCGGCGCCGTGGGGACCTGGCTCGCGATCCACCACCCCGAACGGGTCACCGCGCTCGCGATCGTGTGCTCGTCCGCGGACTTCGGAGACCCTGACCGCTGGCGTGAACGCGCCGGCCTGGTGAGGGCGAAGGGCACGGGACCCGTCGCCGACACCGCCGCCGGGCGCTGGTTCACCCCGGGCTTCACCGGCGCCCCCGCCGTCAGTGCCCTCCTGGACGACCTGCGCGCCGCCGACCCGGAGGCGTACGCCACCCTCTGCGACGCCCTCGCGGCCTTCGACGTACGCGCCGACCTGCCCCGGATCACGGCGCCCACCCTCGTCGTCGCGGGCCGCGGCGACCCGGCGACCCCGGTCGCGGACGCCCGTGTCCTCGCCGACGGCATCCCCGGCGCGAGCCTCACCGAGGTGGCGCACGCGGCGCACCTGGCCGGCGTCGAGCGTCCGGCCCCCGTCCTCGCCGCGCTCCTGCAGCACTTCGCCACCGAGCCCGCCGCCGACGACGGCGCCCGCCACACCGAGGGCACGGCCGTCCGCCGCGCCGTGCTCGGGGACGCGCACGTCGACCGGGCGGTCGCCCGCACCACCGCCTTCACCGCCCCCTTCCAGGACTTCATCACCCGCTACGCGTGGGGCGAGATCTGGACCAGGCCGGGCCTGAGCCGCAGGACCCGCAGCTGCATCACCCTCACCGCGCTGGTGGCCCACGGCCACCTCGACGAGCTGGCGATGCACGTGCGCGCGGCCCGGCGCAACGGCCTGACCCGGGAGGAGATCCAGGAGGTCCTGCTCCAGTCCGCCGTCTACTGCGGGGTTCCCGCGGCCAACGCCGCGTTCGCCGTCGCGAACCGCGTCCTCGAGGAAGAGGAAGAAGAGGAGTAGGAGAACACATGCAGCACCACACCACCGTCGGCATCATCGGTGGCGGCCCCGCCGGCCTCCTGCTGGCCCGTCTGCTCCACAACCACGGCATCGACTGCGTCGTCCTGGAGAGCCGTGAACGCGACTACGTCGAGCACCGCCAGCGCGCCGGGATCCTGGAACAGGGCACGGTCGACGTGCTGCGCTCCTGCGGCGCGGGGGAGCGGCTGGACCGCGAGGGCCTGGTCCACGACGGCATCGAGCTGCGCTGGAACCGCCGTTCCCACCGTGTGGACTTCCCGGCGCTCACCGGGGGCCGGCGCGTGTGGGTCTACGCCCAGACCGAGGTCGTCAAGGACCTGATCGCCCTCCAGCTGGAGGACGGGGCGCCGCTGCTGTTCGGCGCGCACGTGCAGGCGGTCGAGGGGGCCGACACGGACCGCCCGCGGGTCCGCTACCGCCACGAGGGCCTGGAGAAGACCCTCACCTGCGACTACGTGGTCGGTTGCGACGGTTTCCACGGCGTGACGCGATCGGCGCTCCCGGAGCACGCCCGGCGGACGTACGAGCGGGTCTACCCGTTCTCGTGGCTGGGCATCCTCGCCGACGTCCCGCCGTCCTGCGACGAGTTGATCTACGCCCACTCGCCCCGCGGATTCGCGCTGCACAGCATGCGTTCCCCCGAGGTCAGCCGGCTCTATCTGCAGGTGCCGGGCGGCACCGACCCAGCCGAGTGGTCCGACGAGCGGATCTGGGACGAACTGGACGCCCGCTTCGCCGTCGACGGGGACTGGAAGCTGGAGCGCGGCCCCGTCACGTCCAAGGCCGTGCTGCCGATGCGCAGCTTCGTGACCGAGCCGATGCGCTGGGGCCGGGTGCTGCTCGCCGGCGACGCCGCGCACATCGTGCCGCCGACCGGCGCCAAGGGCCTCAACCTGGCCGCCGCCGACGTCGTCGTGCTGGCCCGTGCCCTCGCTCATCTCAAGGAGACCGGCTCCACCGCCCTGCTCGACGCCTACTCCGACACCTGCCTGCGGCGGGTGTGGCGTGCCGAGCACTTCTCCTGGTTCATGACCACGACCCTGCACACCGACCCGGCGCAGAGCGACTTCGACACCCGGCTGCAGATCGCCCAGCTCGACCGGATCGCCGCCTCCCCGCACGCGGCGGCCGAGCTCGCGGACAACTACGCGGGCCTGGAGATCGGCTAGCCCGCCGGGACGTGTTCATGCGGCACCCGGCGGTCCGCAACCGCACCGCGCGGGATTACCGTGAGAGCCATGGAAGACAAGGGCACGCCGGTCGGCCGGCGCGTGGTGCTCGGGATGCTCGGGCTGGGCGCCCTCGGGGTGGCGTTCGGCAGCCGCGCCCAGGACGGACTGGACTCGGCGCTCTCCCAGGTGGCGGGGAAGGATCCGACCGGGCTCAGCGGGCTGCTCCCCGGGGGCGGCGGCTTCCGCATCTACAACGTGGCCGACTCCGTCCCCCACCGGGACGCGACCGACTACCGCCTCACCGTCTCCGGCCTCGTCGACCGGAAGGCCACCCACACCCTCGCCGACCTGCGGGCGATGCCGCAGACCCGGCTGGTGCGCGACGTGCAGTGCGTGACCGGGTGGCGCGTGCCCGGTACGCCCTTCGAAGGGGTGCGGCTGTCCCACCTCCTCGACCTCGCGGGCGTGCAGGACGGTGCCGGGGCCGTCCGCTTCACCTGCTTCGACGGGGTCTACAGCGAGAGCCTCACCCTCGAACAGGCCCGCAGGGACGACGTCCTGGTCGCCCTGAGGATGCAGGACAAGCCGGTCAGCACGGCCCACGGCGGCCCCGTGCGGCTCTACGTGGCGCCGATGTACTTCTACAAGTCCGCCAAGTGGCTCTCGGGCATCGAGGTCACCCGGGACGTACGGCCCGGCTACTGGGAGCACTACGGCTACGAGGTCGACGCCTGGGTCGGCCGCTCGAACGGACGCCACGATGACCCCACGTCCTGACAGGGTGCGCCGCTTCACCCGCGGCGAGCGCCGGGTGCACCGCGCGACGGCCGCCCTGATGCTCGTCTGCCTCGTCACTGCGGCGGCCCTCTACCTGCCGCCGCTCGCCGAACTCGTGGGCCGCCGGCGGCTGGTGGTCACCGTCCACGAGTGGTCCGGCATCGCCCTGCCGCTGCCCGCCCTCCTGGGCCTCGCCTCCCGCGCCTTCCGGCGCGACCTGCGGCTGCTCAACCGGTTCGCCCCGTACGACCGCGGCTGGCTGCGCGACGCGGTGCGCCGCGTGCCCCACGACCGGCGTGCGGCGGGCAAGTTCAACGCGGGTCAGAAGCTGTACGCGTCCTTCGCCGCGGGTGCGGTGCTCGTCATGCTCGGCACGGGGCTGCTGATGATGTTCCCGCACCTGAGCGGTGTGGTGTGGCGTACCGGTGCGACCTTCGTCCACGACTGGCTGGCCCTGGCGGTGGCGGCCGTGGTGGCGGGACACCTGTGGATGGCGGCCGACGACCCGGAGGCGCGGCTGGGGATGCGCACGGGGTTCGTCGCGCCGGAATGGGCGCGTCGACACCATCCGCGGTGGGAACACGCGGAGCCGGGTGAGCCGGGGCCGTCCGACGCTGACGTTCCGTAGCGGAGACATGCGGCCCGCGGGGTCCGCGGGGAACTGAACCAGACAGCGGTGTCAGTCTCTTGACGTGCCGTCGACGATCGCGGTCGGCGGCACGTCGTCATGTTCATGTAATTTTTGCCGTCCGACATCTACTCGCATAGACCCCCGCGGCTCCATCCTGGCTTCGCACACCAGTACCACCTGTTCGGTTCCGCATCCGGTTGCACCCCCATGCCCGCGCGTCACAACGCGCCCGTCAGTGACTGGAGTCCCCATGCGCCGAATCACGACCGGCTTCGCCGCCACCGCAGTCGCCGCCGTCGCCACCGTCGTCTTCACCGTCCCCGCCCAGGCCGCTCCCGCCGACAAGGCCCAGGTGCTGTCCAGTTGGACTCAGACCAGCGCCTCCAGCTACAACACCTGGTGGTCCGCCCGCGGCAACCAGGGTGCCTGGGCGGCGTACGGCTTCGACTGGTCCACCGACTACTGCAGCAGCTCCCCGGACAACCCCTTCGGCTTCCCGTTCCAGAACTCCTGCGCCCGCCACGACTTCGGCTACCGCAACTACAAGGCGATGGGCTCCTTCTCCGCCAACAAGAGCCGCCTCGACAGCGCCTTCTACGAGGACCTCAAGCGCATCTGCGCCGGCTACAGCGGCGCCACCAAGACCGCCTGCAACGGCACCGCCTGGACCTACTACCAGGCGGTCAAGGCCCTCGGCTGACCCCGGGAACACGGCGGCCCGGCACCGGGAGCTCCGGTGCCGGGCCGTTGCCGTGGGACAGGGTCAGGCGACCGTGCCGGACTTGGCGATCTCGATGCGGGCGCTGGTGGCGCCGGTGCGCGAGCCGAGCGACTCGACCTTCTTGACGACGTCCATGCCCTCGACGACCTCGCCGAAGACCACGTGCTTGCCGTCGAGCCAGTCGGTGACGATCGTGGTGATGAAGAACTGCGAGCCGTTGGTGTTCGGGCCCGCGTTGGCCATGGAGAGCTGGCCGGGCTTGGTGTGCTTGAGCTGGAAGTTCTCGTCGGCGAACTTCTCGCCGTAGATGCTCTTGCCGCCGGTGCCGTTGCCGGCGGTGAAGTCGCCTCCCTGGAGCATGAAGTCGGGGATCACGCGGTGGAAGTGCGAACCCTCGAAGCCGAAGCCGTGCTCGCCGGTCGCGAGCTCACGGAAGTTCCGCGCGGTCTTGGGGACCACGTCGTCGAACAGGGTGAACACGATCCGTCCGGCGGGCTCGCCGTCGATCGTGATGTCGAAGAACACGTCGTTGCTGTTCATGCCCCCATTTTCGCATCCGTGGCGCCCGGCCTCCGACGCGCCCCGCGGAAACGCGCTTGACGGGTGACCCGGCCGGACACCACCATCCGGGGCATGCCCGAATCCGTGATCTTGGAAGGCCGGCACGTCCGCCTGGAGCCGCTGAACGCCGCCCACACGGACGGGCTGCTGCGCGCCGCCGGCGAATCCCGCGACACCTACGTCTACACCAAGGTGCCGGAGGACCGTGCGGCGATGGCGCGCTACGTCGAGGAGGCCCTCCAGGAGCAGGCGACCGGGACCGCGCTCCCCTTCGCGGTACGGGACGTCCGGCGCGACACCCTGATCGGCTCCACCCGGTTCCTGGACCTCGACTACTGGACGGCCGCCCCCGCCCGGCCGGCGGGCCGCTCCGTGCCCCGCGGCGGCGCGGTGCCCACCGTCGCCGAGATCGGCAGCACCTGGCTCGCCGCCTCCGCCCAGCGCACCCCCTGCAACACCGAGGCGAAGCTGCTGTTGCTCACCCACGCGTTCGACGTGTGGGGTGTGTTCCGCGTCACCTTGAAGACGGACGCGCGCAACGCGCGTTCCCGGTCGGCGATCGAGCGCATCGGCGGCCGCTTCGAGGGCATCCGCCGCGCCCACACCCGTGCCGTGGACGGCACCGTCCGCGACAGCGCGTACTACTCGGTCGTCGCCGAGGAGTGGCCCGGTGTCCGCGCCGCGCTGGAGGCCCGTCTCACCTGAGCCCGGCGGCGTACGCGAGGACGGGCCGGACCCACGGGGTCCGGCCCGTCCTCGCGTACGGAGAGGCCGCTACGGGATGCGGACGCCCGCCTCGGCGGAGAGACGGTCGATCTCGGCGAGCTCGTCGGCGCCGAGCGGGCCCGCGTCGAGGGCGGCGAGGTTCTGGTCGAGCTGGGCGACGCTGCTCGCGCCGATGAGCACGGAGACGACCCGCGGGTCGCGCAGCACCCAGGTCAGGGCCAGCTGGGCCAGGGTCTGGCCGCGCTCGCCCGCGAGCTTGTCGAGGGCGCGCAGGAAGGTGAGCTTCCGCTCGGTCAGGGCGTCGCGCTTGAGGAAGTGGCCCAGCGCCATCCGCGAGTCGGCGGGCACGCCGTCCAGGTAGCGGTCGGTGAGCTGGCCCTGGGCGAGCGGCGAGTACGCGATGAGGGCGGTTCCGGTGTCGCCGACGGCGTCGAGGACGCCGTCCTCCGGGTCGCGCTGGAGGATGCTGTAGGCCGCCTGGTGGATCAGCAGCGGGGTGCCCAGCTCGCGCAGGATCTGCGTCGCGCGGCGGTGCGCCTCGGCGGGGTAGTTGGAGATGCCGGCGTAGAGGGCCTTGCCCTGGCGGACCGCGGAGTCCAGGGCGCCCATGGTCTCCTCCAGGGGCGTGTCCGGGTCGAAGCGGTGCGAGTAGAAGACGTCCACGTAGTCCAGGCCCATGCGGCCCAGGGACTGGTCGAGGGACGACAGCATGTACTTGCGGCTGCCCCACTCGCCGTACGGACCGGGCCACATGTCGTACCCGGCCTTGGTCGCGATGAAGAGCTCGTCGCGGTACGGGCGGAAGTCCTGGGCGAGGAGCGTGCCGAAGTTGGCCTCGGCCGAGCCCGCGGGCGGGCCGTAGTTGTTGGCCAGGTCGATGTGGACCACGCCGCGGTCGACGGCGCGGCGCAGCACCGCGCGCTGGTTCTCCAGCGGCGAAGTGTCGCCGAAGTTGTGCCACAGGCCCAGGGACACGACGGGCAGCAGGACCCCGCTGCGCCCGGTCCTGCGGTAGTCCATCGAGGCGTAGCGGTCGTCGGCGGCGAGGTAGGGCACGCGAGGGCTCCTGGGCGATGTAAGAAAATGTGAGGGATTGGGAGGCTACCGTCGCCGAATCGGCGCTGTCACGTCCGTTTTCCGGGCGCGGCCCGCCGTCCGCGGCCCTTCTCGCCCCGCCGGAGCGGCGGTTGTGGCGCACGCCACACCGCGGGCCGGGCCGGATGGGCGCATCCGGGAATCGCCGGCCGCCCCCGGCGGTTGGCTCAGGGGGTGTTCCTCCGGGCGGGCCCTCAGAAGGGCGCGGTCGGGGGCGGGTTGGACCGGGATGCGTCCTCCCTTATCCGGCATTGAGGCATCTAACCGGACATATGCGCCCACAGTGCATGCGTAATACATCGTTGCGTGACGGGTGTCACGTGCCGAACACGCAGCGCAGACCCCGGGCGACGCACCGTCGAATTTTGCCGCTGAATTTTACCGGGCGATATCACGTGATTACCGAGGGGCAATTTTTCGCCTACGCAGAGCGGACACTTATCACGTAAAGTCACAGAAGTAATTGATCGACTTGCGGTCTGCCGGGGGGCGTGATTCCGCTCCTTGCTCCGGAACGATTCCGTCGTTTAGCTTCCAGATCTCGCAGGACAAATGCCTGCGAGATTCTTCCGGGTAGAACGCCTAGTCCTGCCGCTGCCCGGACGCCGGATGACAAGACCGCACGGCAGGAGCGGGGGACCCAGGTAGTTTGCCGTTCCCGTTGGTCTCGGGACGGCTAGGGGTGAAGTCGCAGCGACATGCCTTGATGTGGCGTGCCCTATTGCGGCCGGGCATCTCCAGCCCGAACCCGACAGCTTACCTCGCAGGCGTCGGAGAGGAATTCGGCATGCCCGGTAAGGGAAAGCACCGTCGCCCGCGGAACACCCGCATCACCCGTATCAGCGCGCTGGCCGGCACCACCGGTGCGGCCGTGGCGCTCCCGATCGTCGGTGCCACCGGTGCCCACGCCGCTCCCGTGAGCGTCTGGGACAAGGTCGCGGCCTGCGAGAGCACCAACAACTGGTCCATCAACACCGGTAACGGCTTCTACGGCGGCCTCCAGTTCACCCAGAGCACCTGGGCCGGCTTCGGCGGCACGAAGTACGCCCCGCGCGCGGACCTCGCGACCAAGGCCCAGCAGATCGCGACCGCGGAGAAGGTCCTGGCGACCCAGGGCCCGCAGGCCTGGCCCGTGTGCGGCCCCAAGGCCGGTCTGACCAAGGCGATGGCCAACCCGTCGGCCACCCCGGAGAGCGTCTCCGGCACGGCCGCGAAGCCGGCCGCCAAGCCCGCCGCCCCCGCCAGGAAGGCCGAGGCGCCGAAGGCCGCCACCGCGCCGAAGAGCGCCGGCGGTTCCTACGCGGTCGCCGGCGGCGACACCCTCTCCAAGATCGCCGACGCCAGGTCGGTCGAGGGCGGCTGGCAGAAGCTGTACGCCGACAACAAGTCGGTCATCGGCGGCAACCCGAACCTGATCTACCCGGGCCAGGTCCTGTCCCTCGGGGAGAAGGCCGCCGCCAAGCCCGCGCCGAAGGCCGCGAAGGCCGCGAAGGCCGCCCCGGCCGCCGTCAAGGCCGCCAGCACCTCCGGCTACACCGCCCCGCTCGACCGCGTCACCCTGGGCACCGCCTACCACCAGGCCGGTGCCATGTGGTCCAAGGGCTACCACACCGGTGTCGACTTCATCGCCTCGACCGGCACCAAGGTGAAGTCGATCGCCGCCGGCACCGTGGTCTCTTCGGGCTGGGGCGGCTCGTACGGCAACCAGGTCGTCGTCAAGCACGCCGACGGCCGGTACTCGCAGTACGCCCACCTGTCCTCGCTGTCGGTCTCGGCCGGCCAGACGGTCTCGGCCGGTCAGCAGCTGGGCCTGTCGGGCGCCACCGGCAACGTGACCGGTCCGCACCTGCACTTCGAGGTCCGCACCACTCCCGACTTCGGCTCCGACATGGACCCGCTGGCCTACCTGCGCGCCCACGGCGTCAACGTCTGATCGAACTGATCCACCGTCATCCGGCGGTAGCCTGTGCCCTGTTCCCCGCTTGTTGGGAACAGGGCACATGCCTTTGGTCTGTGACCGAAAACGGATCGAATATTTCCATTTCTAGTTTCCTCTCGAACGGTCGATCAGTAGCCTCTGTCGCACGTGGTCGTGTCCACGACCAAGTGCCCCGATCGCCGACGACGAGCTGGAGCCGTTGATGGAGCGTCCCGCCTGGGCCCCGCAAGGCATCGATCTCTCCGTGCCGAGCGTGTCCCGCATCTACGACTACTACCTGGGCGGCTCCCACAACTTCGAGGTCGACCGGGAGGCCGGACGGCGGGCCATCGAGGCATTCCCGGGGCTGCCGAAGATCATGCAGGCCAACCGGGCGTTCATGCGCAGGGCCGTGCGGTACTCCGTCGACCAGGGCGTCACCCAGTTTCTGGACATCGGCTCCGGCATTCCCACCTTCGGCAATGTCCACGAGGTCGCCCAGGCCGCCAGTCCCGGCGCCCACGTCGTCTACGTCGACCACGACCCGGTCGCCGTCGCCCACAGCCGTGCCGTGCTGGAGGGAGTCGAGCACACCGCCATCGTCGCCGCCGACCTGCGTTCCCCCCGCGACATCCTGGACAGCGCGGAGGTGCGCGGGCTCATCGACCTGGAGCGCCCGGTCGCACTGCTGCTCGTCGCGGTCCTGCACTTCCTCGAGGACGCGGACGAACCGGCCAAGGCGGTGGCCGAGTTGCGCGAGGCCATCGCCCCCGGCAGCCTGCTGGTCGTCACCCACGCCTCGGTCGAGGGAGGTCCGCGCAGACCAGAGGAGGGGGAGCGGGTCGAGAACGTCTACCGCAGCGCGAGTTCACCGCTGATCATGCGGTCCCGGGCCGCGGTGGAGCGCTTCTTCGACGGCTTCGACCTCGTCGAACCCGGCCTGGTCTCCGCGCCGTTGTGGCGCCCCGACGGCTCGGACGACGACGAGCTCGACCCGGTCGTGTTCAGCGGGTTCGCGGGCGTCGGCCGCAAGGCGTGACCGTGACCAGAGACCCCGGCCCGGAGCCGGAGGCCGCCGACAGCCTGCGGCGCTTCGCGATCATCTGGAGCCGGGCGATCTACCCGGCCACCGCCACCTCCATGACGCGCGGCGAGTTCGAGGAGTACCTGCTCCCGCTCGCCGCGCGTCTCAACGCCACCCTGCGTGCACAGCCCTTCGACCCCCGTCCGGCCGCGGAGGTCGGCGCCGCGCTCGTGGCCGCGCACTGCACCGACCCCGCCGCGCTGGCGCGCATTCTGGACGTCGTCGACGCCTACCTGCTGCTGTACTGCCCGCCGGGCCCCGCCCTCCCGTCCGAGGAGAGCCGTACCCGATGCAACCGCCTGCAGCACTGGGTGGCCGCCGGATACACCCGGGCCCTGCAGGAACGTACGCGGACCGAGCAGGAGGCACTGTCCCGTGCGGCGCTCGCCGCCCGGGCCGCCACCGAACAGGCCTTGTACGAGAGCGAGGTCCGCTTCCGCGCAGTCTTCCAGGGCGCCTCCATAGGCATCGGCATCGCCGACATGGACGGCCGCATCCTGGACGTCAACGCCGCCCTCACCACCATGTTCGGCGGCCTGGAGCGCCACATCCGCAGCAGGAACGTCTACGACTGGGTGCACCCGGACGACGCCCCCGAGGTCTGGGAGATGCAGCGCCAGCTCAACCGGGGCGAACGCGACCACTACCGCATGGAGAAGGCCTACTACCGGCCCGACGGCACCGTCCTGTGGACCAATCTGACGGTCTCCCTGCTGCGCGACGCCGGCGGCATCCCCCAGTACATGCTCGCGCTGATGGAGGACATCACCGAGGAGCGCCTGCTCAGCGAGCGGCTGCGGTACGAGGCCAACCACGACGCGCTCACCGGCCTGGCCAACCGGAACCTCTTCTTCGAGCGCCTGGAGCAGACGTTGAACGGCCCCGACGGGGTGGGCGTCGGGGTCTGCTACCTCGACCTGGACGGCTTCAAGGACGTCAACGACAGCCTCGGCCACGCCGTCGGCGACCGGCTCCTGGTCGCCGTCGCCGAACGCCTCCAGGCCTGTGTCACCTCACCCGACCAGCTGGTGGCCCGCATCGGCGGCGACGAGTTCGCCGCCCTGGTCGTCAACCCCGCCAGCCGCGCCGACACCACCGGCCTCGCCGACCTGATCCTGGCCGCGCTGGCCGACCCGATCCGGGTGGACGGCCGTGACCTGTCCGTACGGTGCAGCATCGGCATCGTCGAGGGCCAGGCCGGCTCCCTGGGGCCCGCCGAGGCGCTGCGCAGCGCCGACATCACGATGTACCGGGCCAAGGCCGCCGGTGGCAACCGCTTCGAGCTGGCCGACCCCGACTCCGACGCGCGCGCCATCACCCGGCACGGGCTGACCAACCGGCTGCCGACGGCCCTGGAACGCGGCGAGTTCTTCATCGAATACCAGCCATTGGTACGGCTCGGCGACGGCAGTGTCCGCGGCGCCGAGGCACTGGTCCGCTGGTGCCACCCGGTGCACGGGGTCCTCGGCCCCGACCAGTTCATCCCGCTCGCCGAGAGCACCGGGCTGATCGTGCCGCTCGGCCACTGGGTGCTGCAGCAGGCCGCCTGGCAGGCCCGGGACTGGCAGTTCCCGCGCAGCGACGGCCATCCGCTGCGGGTCAACGTCAACCTCTCCCCGGCCCAGCTCGGCCACCCCGGCCTCGTCCCGGAGACCCTCGCGGTGATCAAGGACGCCGGACTGGAGCCGACCGCCCTGTGCCTGGAGGTCACCGAGAGCGCCTTCATCGGCGCCGACGAGGAACTGATGCGCCCGCTGCGGGAGTTCGCCGAACTCGGCATGGCCATCGCCCTCGACGACTTCGGCACCGGCTACTCCAACCTGGCCTCGCTGCGCCGGCTGCCCATCACCACGCTCAAGCTCGACCGCTCCTTCACGCGCGGCATGCAGCAGCTGCCCGCCGACCCGGTGGACGTGAAGATCGTGGAGATCGTCGTCGATCTGGCGCACACCCTCGGGCTGTCGGTGACGGTGGAGGGCGTGGAGACCGGCACCCAGGCCGAGCACCTGCGGGCCCTGGGCTGCGACACCGCGCAGGGCTGGTACTACGCCCGGCCCGGACCGCCCGACCGCCTTCACTCGCTCTCCCTGGTCGACACCACGACCTAGCGAAGCGGGCCGAGGAACCGCAGCAGCGCGTCGTTGAACTCCTCGGGGCGCTCCAGGTTCGGCAGGTGCCCGGCGCCCTCGACGACCACGAGGCGCGAACCGCGGACGGCCGCGTGCATCGCCTCGGCCTCGGTGACGGGGGTGTACACGTCGTCCCGGCCGACCACGATCAGCGTGGGCACCCCGACCGCGGTCAGCACGGCCCCGTAGTCGGGCCGCCGGGCGCGGCCGCGCAGGGCCGCCGCGGCGCCCTCGGTGGAGGTGCCGCGCATCATCCGCAGGACGTGCCCGGCCACTTCGGGCAGCGCGGTCACGTTGCGGGGCGTGATCATCCGGTCCAGCACCTCGTCGGCGTAGCCGGACATCCCCTCGGCGGTCAGCCGTTGCGCCATCGCGTCGCGGGCCCGCCGCCCCTCCTCCGTCTCGGCGCCGGGGAAGGTGTCGGCGAGCACGAGGCCGGTCACCCGGCCGGGGAACAGCCGCTGGAACTCCATGACGATCTGACCGCCCATCGACAGCCCGCCCACGACCGCCTCCGGAACGCCCAGGTGGTCCAGCAGGGCAGCGATGTCGCGGGCGAAGGTCCCCAGCGGGGTGACCCCGGGGACGACCTCACTCGCACCGTAGCCGCGCAGGTCCGGCACGATCACCCGGCGGCCGGCCGCCGCGGCGGGGACCTGCGGTGCCCACATCGAGCGGTCGAAGGGGTGGCCGTGCACCAGCACCAGTGGTGTGCCCGGGCCGTCCCCCTCGTCGTCGTACGCCAATGTGACGCCGTTGACCACTGCCGTCGCCATGGGGATGTCCTCGCCTCGCATGTGCCCCCTTCCGCAGGGGAGTTGTGCGTGATGCTAGGTTCCCCTCCCTGCTCGGTGCAATAGGGTCTTTGCTCTCGGTGCAATGCCGGGATTGCCTCAAGAGGGGAATGCCGATGGACGACTACCGCACGGTCGCGGACGCCGTCGCCGCCGACATCGCCGCCGGACGCCTGCGTCCCGGCGACCGGCTCGCACCGCAGCGGGCGTTCGCGCGGCGGCACGGCATCGCCAACTCCACGGCGATCCGCGTCTACGCCGAACTCGCCCGCCGCGGCCTGGTCGTGGGAGAGGTGGGGCGCGGCACCTTCGTCCGTGCCGCGCCACCCGCCGACGGGCCCGCCCTCGCCGAGCCGGCACCCCAGCGGATCGACCTGGAGCTCAACCACCCCGTCGCCGAGGGACAGTCGCAGCTGCTCGCCCCGGGGCTCGCCGCACTGCAGCGCCCCGACGTCCTCGGCGCCGCGCTGCGCCCGCTCACCGCCGCGGGCACCCCGGCCGCACGCGAGGCCTTCGCCGAACTGCTCGCGCGCGGTGGACCGCGTCCCGACCCCGGACGGCTGCTCTTCGCGGGCAACGGCCGCCAGGCCATCGCCGCCGCCCTGGCCGCACTCGTCCCGCCCGGCGGCCGTCTCGCCGTGGACGCGCTCACCTATCCCGTGGTCAAGGCGCTCGCCGCACGGCTCGGGATCTCCCTCGTCCCCGTTCCCTCCGACGAGCACGGGATGCTGCCCGCCGCCCTCGCCGAACTCCACCGCGCCGCCCCGTTGCACGCGCTCTACACCCAGCCCACCCTGCACAATCCGCTCGGCGTCACGATGCCGGACGACCGCCGGGCCGAACTCGCGGTCGCCCTCGGCCGGCTGGGCCTGCACGCCGTCGAGGACGCCGTCTGGGGGTTCCTCGCCGCGGACGCCCCGCCGCCGCTCGCGGCGTACGCCCCCGACCGCGTGGTCCTCGTCGACAGCCTCTCCAAGCGGCTCGCCCCCGGGCTCACCGTCGGCGTCGCGGTAACTCCCAGGGAGCTTTCCGCCCCGGTTTCCGCGGCCCTGCGCTCGGCCGGTACGGCCGCCTCCGGCTTCGCGCTGGCCGTCGCCTGCCGGTGGATCGCCGACGGCACCGTGGACGCGGTGGTGGCGGCCAAGCGGCGCGACGCGGCCGCCCGGGCCCGTATCGCCGCCGAGCGCCTCGCCGGGTTCTCGGTCACGGCCGATCCGCGCGCCTGCTTCTGCTGGTGGCGGCTGCCCGGGCCCTGGCGCGCCGACACCTTTGTCGCGGCCGCCGCCCGGCAGGGGATCGCCGTCACCCCGGCCGCCGCCTTCGCCGCGGGCCGCGGCGGCGCGCCGCACGCCGTACGGATCGGCCTCGCCTCGCCGTCGCCGCAGGTCCTGGGCGACGCGCTGGACGTCCTCGCGCGGATCGCCAGGGGTGGTCCCGAGGACAATTGCGCCGACTGATCACAAGCGGCGGCGAATCCTAGCGAGTCGCCCGCACATGCCACTGGAAAATGCCCCAACTCACCTTTTTCGCGTACGGGATGAGTAACGTTCCGTGCTGTTCCGTATACCAGAAGTCGCGGCGAAGGGGTGCGCGTGCCCGGCATAGACGAGTGCCTTTCCGAGGCGCTGGCGATTCCAGGTGTGCTCGGGGCGAGCGTGGTCGACTGGAGCAGCGGCCTCCTCCTCGGGGCGGTCGGGCAGGAACCGGGACACGGTCACGAGGCGGCCGCGGCGGACACCACCGAGGCGGCACGCGCGGTCGTGGAGAGCGGCACCTTCACCGCCAAGGAGTCGGGAAGGGTGCCGGTCGAGGACATCATCATCACCGCGCCGGGGAGCTACCACCTCATCCGCTTCCTCGACACCTCCTTCGACAGCGACGTCGTCCTCTACCTGTGGCTGGACCGGTCGATGGCCAACCTGGCCGTCGCCCGGCTCGGACTGCAGTCCATCGCCGAGCGGCTGGTGCTCGTATGACGGGCGCGGAGGCGGCGAGGCCGGCGCTGGCCGTGCGCGGCCTGCCCCGGCGCACTCCGGCGCGCGGCGGCGCGCAGGCCCAGGTCCGCGCCGGGGTGGTGGGCGCGTACGCCTTCACCGCGGCGCTGGCCCGGCTCGCCGAGGCGAGGGCCAGCGGAGCGCTGTACGGATCGGCGGGCGCGGTCTACCTGCGCGACGGGGCGATCGTCCACGCCGAGAGCCCCTGCGCCCCGGACCTCGGGGTACGGCTCATGGCCTGCGGGCTGCTCTCCCCGGACCAGTGGCGCGAGGCGGTCACCACCGCGAGCGCCGAGCGCGGCGTCGGCGGGCACCTCGTCGACACCGGGCGCGTGGCCCGCGGCGAACTGGAGTTGTGCCACCTGCTGGCGCTCTTCGACGCCGCCTACTTCACGCTGCTGCCCGACTCGGAACCCGATCGGTTCCAGCCGGGTGCCACCTCCCGGCTGGGTCCCATCTCCCGGCCGGTCGCCGCCCAGCGCGTGGCCAGGGAGGCGCAGCGGCGCCGCGCGCAACTGGAGCGGGCCTGGCCCTGGGACGACACCGACGCCGGCCCTGTCGTCCCCCGCTCCGAGGCGGAGGCGCGGGGCGGCCGGGCCAGGGCCCCCACGCCCGCTCAGCTCGCGGTGCTGGCGGCGGCGGACGGATCCCGTACGCCCGTGCAGATCGCCTGGCACCTGGGACGTTCCGCCTTCGCGACCCTGCTGGACGTCCGTCGGCTCGCCGCGACCGGCCGGATCAGCATGCCGGTCCGTGCCCAGGCACCCGCGGCTCCGGCGCGGCCAGCGCCCCCGCCGATGGCGCCCCCGCCGGTGCTGCCGGCTCCGGTGCCGCCGCCCCCGGCCCACGGCGGACCGCAGCCGGCGGTCCTGCCGTCCTCCGATCCCTCAGTCGCCCTGTTGCTACGACTTCGTGCCGCCCTGGAGGCCCGCCTGTGAGCGCCCTGCCGACCCGCCCGGCGCCCGCCGAACGACCGTGGAGGAAGGCTCTGCGGCAGCTCGCCGGAAGGAGACAGCTGGTGGCACTCGAAGCCGACGTACTGGCCGAACTCCGGAGCCTGCGGGCGAGGGTGCCGCACCTGACGGGCGGGCTCGTCGCCAGCGTCGACGGACTGGTCGTCGCACACGACCTGAGCGGGCCGGAGCCGGAGGGGGTCGCCGCGCTGACCGCCGCGGCACTGGGCGTGGCGGCCCGTATCACGGAGGCCACCGAATGCGGCGGCTTCCGGGAACTGCTGGTCAGGGGCGACCGCGGCTACATCGCCGCGTACGCGGCCGGCGGCGCCATGGCCCTCGCCCTGGTGGCGGGACCCGGCTCCAACGTGGGCCGCCTGCACCTGGAGGCCCGTCGATCCAGTCGACGGATCGAGGATCTCGTCGACCTCGCGCTCCAACGTCAGGAGCGGAAATGACCGTACGACCCGGCTCATCAGCCGACAAGCCGCCGGGCACGGGACGCGGCCGCGCCGCCACCGGACCCAGGCATTCGTCACGTCAGAGAACTCAACCCCAAGGAAGTGAGACCGCAATGGCCAACACCGAGACCGCGCTGAAGGATGTAATGACGTCGATCGAGGGCGTCCTGGGCGTCGCTCTCGTGGACTACGGCAGCGGCATGGCCCTGGGCACCCTCGGGGGCTCCAAGGACCTCGACCTGACCGTCGCGGCCGCGGGCAACACCGACGTCGTCCGCGCCAAGATGCGCACGATGGAGATGCTCAACCTCAAGGAGCACATCGAGGACATCCTCATCACGCTCAACACCCAGATCCACATGATCCGGCTGCTGACCGGGCGTTCGGGCAAGGGCCTGTTCCTCTACGTCGCACTGGACAAGGACCGGGCGAACCTGGCGATGGCCCGCCACCAGCTCAGGCGCATCGAAGCCGACCTGGAGGTCTGACCCGCTTCCCGAGCCCGCGACCGACGGCGGCCCGGCACATCAGGCGCAGGCCGACGTGTGCCGGGCCTCGCCGTGCCGGGCCTCGCCGTGCCGAGGTCCGCTAGCGGCTCGCGGAGGACGAGGGGGCCGCGGACGAGCCGGCGGAGTGGCCGTGGTGCGCCCCCTCCTCGACCCTGCCGCCCAGCTTCTCGCGCACCGGCTCCAGCGCCTCGGGGTCGGCCTCCACCACCCAGCGCTCGCCGATCAGGTAGGAGCCGCCGTACGGCTCCGCCTCCGCCAGCCACGACTTCTGGCCGGCGGAGCTGGTGAAGGTGAGCATCACGTAGGCACCGCGTGCCGTCGTGCACGCCCCCTGGCGCAGGTCCTCCACGTCGGTCTGCAACTGCGGGGTGCACCCGACGGCCTCGCCGATCCGCTCCAGGGCGACCGGACCGCCCGCCGCATCCGTGTCCTGGCCGCCGCAGCCCGTCACCGCCAGCGCGACGACCGCCACCGCGGCCACCTTCGGGCCCCACGCACGGAACACGGACACCGGCATCACCTTTCCTCGACTCCTGGCGCGGGCGACACACGCCCCGCACGCGCACCGCGCGCGGGACGACGCTAACCCGAACGGCCCCATGACCCGTACAGCCTTGCGAAAAGCCCGCCCACGGGCGCGCGGTATGAAAAAATCCGCCGCCGCATGCCTCGGAGGGCCCGGCACCCCGTGACTCCGACGCCTCCGATCGGGCATACTCCAACGCGCCGAAGCCGCAGGTCGGACCATGCCGTGACCCGGCAGGAGACCATCGGTCTACGGTCGACAACCCGGTAGCGCCGCCACACCCTGTGCGGACGCCGCCGCAGCGCCCGACAGGGAGGAGAGTGCCGCCATGTCCCACGACGGCCTTCAGCCGGTGGACCGACAGCTTCCCACCGAGGAGGCCCGCGACCTGCTCGCGCTCGTACGCGAGCTGGCCCAGCGGGAGATCAAGCCCAGGGCGGCCGAGGAGGAGGACGCGGGCGTCTTCCCGCGCGAGGTCTTCCGCCTCATCGGCGAGGCGGGGCTGCTCGGACTGCCCTACCCGGAGGAGTACGGCGGCGGTGGCCAGCCGTACGAGGTCTACCTGCAGGTCCTGGAGGAACTGGCGGCGGCGCGCCTGACCGTCGGTCTCGGGGTGAGCGTGCACACCCTGGCCTGCCACGCGGTCGCCCAGTTCGGCAGCAAGGAGCAGCGCACCGAGCACCTGCCGGCCATGCTCGGCGGCTCCCTGCTCGGTGCCTACAGCCTTTCCGAGCCCGCCTCCGGCTCCGACGCCGCGTCCCTGCGGACCCGTGCCACCCGCGAGGGCGACGCGTGGCGGATCGAAGGCACCAAGGCGTGGATCACCCACGGCGGTGTCGCGGACTTCTACACGGTGCTCGCCCGCAGCGGCGCCGAGGGCCCACGCGGCATCACCGCGTACCTGGTGCCCGGCGACGCGGAGGGCCTGACCGCGGCGGTCCCGGAGAAGAAGATGGGCATGAAGGGGTCGCCCACGGCCCAGGTCCACTTCGACGGCGTGACCGTCCCCGACAGCCGCCGAGTCGGCGAAGAGGGCCAGGGCTTCACCATCGCGCTGGCCGCGCTCGACTCCGGCCGCCTCGGCATCGCCGCCTGCGCCATCGGCGTCGCCCAGGCGGCGCTCGACGAGGCGCTCGCGTACGGGATGACCCGGCAGCAGTTCGGCCGTCCCGTCGTGGACTTCCAGGGGCTGCGCTTCATGATCGCCGACATGGCCACCAAGATCGAGGCCGGCCGGGCGCTGTACCTCGCCGCGGCCCGGCTGCGGGACGCGGGCCGGCCGTTCTCCCGGCAGGCGGCCATGGCCAAGCTGTTCTGCACGGACGCCGCGATGCAGGTGACCACGGACGCGGTCCAGCTGCTCGGGGGCTACGGCTACACCGCCGACTTCCCCGTCGAGCGGTACATGCGGGAGGCCAAGGTGCTGCAGATCGTCGAGGGCACCAACCAGATCCAGCGCATGGTGATCGCCCGCAGCCTCGCCGGGCCGGAGAGCAAGGAGCGCTGAGCCCCGGTGCGACGGTGCCGCGCCGCCCCTGCAGGGCGGCGCGGCACCGTGCGTACGCGGTGGGCGCGGGTCAGGCCGCGCGTTGGAACGGTACGCGGATCGGCCGCGAACCGGGCCCGCCGACGTGGGAGAACGGCTGTGTGCGCCAGTCCAGCCCGGCGGGGAGTGTCAGCAGCGCGCCCCATTCGAGTTCCTCGCCCCGGGCGTCGTCGTCGGCCGGCGCGACCTCGGGGGTGGGACGGCCCGAGCCGGGGCAGACCGTCAGCCCGAAGGGGTTCCACGGCGAGGCGCACAGCGCGTGCTGCGGCAGGACGTCCTCGTCGGCGAGGAGGGCGATCGGGCGGGCACAGTCGGGGCAGTGCACCCGGATGATCTCATAGCCCTCGTCGTCGAAGGCGTCGTCGGCGTCGTCCGCCGTCAGCAGCTCGAACGGCTCGCGACGTTCGTGCTCCTCCTCGAGCACCGTCAGCGTGCGTTCGCCGCGGCTGTGTCGTGCGTGGGTGCGCATGGGTGCATCTCCCCCTCAGAAGAACGCCCACCAGCGGGGCCGGCCGGGCTCTTGGCCTCGGCCATAGCGAGCATTTCCCGCCTCGCGCCCGTGGTAATCGCCGCCACTCCGAAGAGCGTTGACATCGGGTGTGGCCTTCGTCACACCGCCGCCCCAAGGGGTGCCCCGCGCCCCCGGGGACGACGCCGTGCGCCCGCTCCGCGCCCTTTCGGGCGTCAGCCCCCGGGTGTCGCCCCGGGCTCTCGCGGGGACGCCGTGCTCTTCCTGACGACCAGTCTGACCCCCAGCTCCATACGGGTGTTGCTCTTGTCGCCGGCCTCCTCGGGCTGTGACAGCCGGAGCAGCATCCGGGCGGCCTCCTCGGCCATCTCGACCAGCGGCTGGTTGACGGTGGTCAGCGACGGGCTCGCCCACTGGGCGAGCGGGATGTCGTCGTAGCCCACCACCGACAGGTCGCGGGGCACCTGCAGGCCCTTGACCCGGGCCGCCTCCAGGACGCCCAGCGCCTGCAGGTCGCTGCCCGCGAAGATGGCGGTCGGCGGGTCCGGCTGCTCCAGCAGGGCGAGGGCGCCGTCGTGACCGCCCTGGACGTGGAAGTCCCCGTAGCGGATCAGGTCGTTGTCGACGGCGAGTCCCGCCATGCCCATGGCCGAGCGGAAGCCGTCGAGGCGGGCCAGGGAGCACAGCATGTCGTCGGGTCCGGTGATGATCCCGATGCGGCGGTGGCCGAGGTCGATGAGGTGCCGGGTGGCCGCGACGCCGCCGGCCCAGTTCGCCGAGCCCACGGACGGGACGTCGGGCTCGGGGTCGCCCGCCGGGTCGATGATCACGAAGTTGATGGCCCGTGAGCGCAGCTTGCGCTTGATGTCGTCGGGCAGCGAGGAGAAGACCAGGACGACGCCGAGCGGGCGGCGGCGCAGCACGCCCTCGATCCACTCGGGGCCGGGGGCGTGCCGGGTGCCGCTCTCGGTGAGCACCACGCTCATGTTGCGGCTCTTGGCGACGTTCTCCACGCCCCGGATGAGCTCCATCGCCCAGACGCTCTCGAGTTCGTGGAAGACGATCTCGATCAGCCGCGACTCGGGCTGGGTGGGGGAGGGGCGCTGGTAGCCGTTCGCCTCCAGCAGGCGTTCGACCTTGCTCCGGGTCGGCGCGGCCACATCGGGACGTCCGTTGAGCACCTTCGAAACTGTCGAAAGTGACACGCCCGCTTTCGAAGCCACGTCGGCCAGGGTGATTCGGCCCTCGGTCTCATCATCACGCATGCGGCACAGGATAGGGCACCCCGTTCGGTAACGGTTTGGTCGCGTCAATTCCACGCTGTTGACCCCGGCGAAGAGGGAGCCTACGGTCCGTCATCAAGCGAATTTCGGCAAAGTGGCCGAAACTTTCGAGAGGTCGATTATGAAGAAGCGTGCGTGGTTCCCCCGTGCCGTCGCCGGCGGCGCGACACTGGCACTGGGTCTGACCCTGACCGCCTGCGGCGGTGACGGCGCCTCGGCGGGGGGTGATTCCGGGACGATCCACGTCCTCGTGTACGGCGACTCCGCGAACAAGGTGGAGAGGGCGCTCGTCGCCGAGTTCAACAAGACCTCGAAGGTCAAGGCGGTCCTCGACACGATCCCCGGTGCGGACTACCAGCAGAAGCTGCAGACCGTCATCAACACCAAGCAGGCGCCCGACGTCTTCTTCAACTGGGGTGGCGGCAGCATCCAGCCGTTCGTGAAGGCCGGTCTGCTGCTCCCCCTGGACGACTTCATCAAGAAGGACCCGGGCCTGAAGGACAACTTCCTGTCCTCGGTCTTCAACACGGCGGTCGTCGACGGCAAGTCCTACGGCGTGCCGATGCGCGGCACCCAGCCGGTGCTGATGTTCAACAACAAGAAGGTCCTCGCGGACGCGGGCGTCCAGCCCCCGCAGACCTGGGACGAGCTCATCGACGCGGTCAAGAAGCTCAAGGCCAAGGGCGTGACCCCGATCGCGCTCGGCGGCGGCGACAGGTGGCCGACCCTGATGTGGTTCGAGTACCTCTACGACCGCGTCGCCGGCCCGGAGCTGTTCACCAAGGCCCTCGGCGGCGACAAGAGCGCCTGGGAGAGCGAGGACAGCAAGAAGGCGCTGAGCATGCTCAAGGAGCTCATCGACTCCGGTGCCTTCGGCACCAACTACGACTCGGTGAAGTTCACCGACGGCGGCTCGCCCCAGCTTCTCGCTTCCGGCAAGGCCGGCTTCGAGCTCATGGGCTCCTGGGAGTACTCCACGCAGCAGGACGCCAGCCCGGACTTCGCCAAGAACGACCTCGGCTACACCAACTTCCCGACCATTTCCGGCGGCAAGGGTGACGCCGCGAACGTCGTCGGCAACACCAACAACTTCTACTCGGTGCTGAAGAAGACCGAGCACCCCGAAGCGGTGGCGGAGTTCCTCAAGCTGATGTACTCCGACGACTTCGTGAAGCAGCAGCTGGCCATCGGCAACCTGCCCACCACCACGAACACCACCAAGTTCCTCGACACGACCGACCACCCCGAGTACCTGAAGTACCAGTTCGACCTGGTCGAGAAGGCCCCCTCCTTCCAGCTGTCGTGGGACCAGGCCTACCCGCCGTCGGCCGGCACGCCGATCCAGCAGGCCGTACAGCAGTTCTTCAACGGCCAGCTCGACGCCGACGGTTTCATCAAGGCCATGCAGGCCCTGCCCGCCTCCTGAGAGCGACGTCCCCCGCATGGTCTCCCTCACCGCCACCGTGACGGGCAAGCGGCAGACGCGGCGTCCGGTCGGCCGTTCCATCGGCCGACCGGGCATCGCCTGGGCGCTCCCCGCCACGATCTTCTTCGCCCTCTTCGCCATCGTGCCGCTGGTACTGGTGGCGGTCCTCTCCTTCACCAGCTGGAGCGGACTGGGCTCGCCCGAGTACGCGGGCTTCGACAACTGGGTCCGGGTCTTCCAGGACCCCGTCATGATCAAGAGCCTCTGGCTGAGCGTGCTGCTCACCGTGCTGGGCGTCGTCGTCCAGACCCCGCTGAGCATCCTGCTCGGCGTCTGGGCGGCCGGTCCCCAGCGCAACCGCGCCGTGCTGTCGGCGGTCTTCTTCGTGCCGCTGCTGCTCTCCGCGACCGCCGTGTCGGTGCTGTGGCGCGCGCTGCTCGACCCCAACTTCGGTGTGCCCTCGCAGGCGCGCTGGCTGTTCGGCGACGGCAACCTCTTCGGCACGCAGACCGCCGCGATCGGGGTCCTGGTGTTCGTCAGCACCTGGCAGTTCACCCCGTTCCACGCCCTGATCTACCAGGGCGCCACCCGGGCGATCCCGCAGGTGCTCTACCAGGCCGCGCAGATCGACGGCGCGGGCACCGTACGGCAGTTCTTCCACATCACGCTGCCGCAGCTGCGCAACTCGATCATCACCTCGATGATCCTCATGATCGTCGGCGGTCTCACCACCTTCGACACGGTGCTGATCCTCACCCAGGGCGGCCCCGGCACCGACACCACCATCAGCGCCTACTACATGTACGACAAGGCCTTCAAGGGCTTCGACTTCGGTGCGGGCGCCGCCGTCGCCCTGATGCTCGTCGTCGTGGCCACCGTGATCTCGCTGGTCGTCGCCCGGGTCTCCGGCTACGACAAGATGGCCGGCACCAAGGAGGGGCTCTGATGAGGCGACGCCCCAACTACCTGGCGGGCCTGGGCGCCCTGCTGTGGCTCGCGCTGGTGGGCCTGCCGCTGTACGTGATGCTCGGCGCGACCGTGCAGACGCGCGCCGACTACAGCGCGGGCGGCCCGCTGGCCTTCCCCCGCTCCTTCACCCTGGACAACTACATCCAGGACTTCAGCAACGGCTTCGGGCAGTACTTCCTCAACACGGTCGTCGTCACGCTCAGCGTGGTGGCCATCGTGCTGCTGCTCGTGCCGCCGCTGGCGTTCACCATCGTCCGCAACCGCGGACGCGGCACCTCCGGGGTGTTCCGGCTCTTCCTGCTGGGCCTGGCCATCCCCGCGCAGGCCGTGATCGTCCCGATGTTCTACGTCATCAGCAAGGTCGGGCTCTACGACAACCTCATCGGCGTCATCCTGCCGACGGCGGCGTTCTGCCTGCCGGTCTGCACGCTGATCCTCACCGGCACGATGCGCGACATCACCTCCGACCTGTTCGAGGCGATGGCCATGGACGGCGCCTCCGTCCGGCGGACCTTCTTCCAGCTCGTCCTGCCGCTGTCCGGCAGCGGACTGTCGACGATCGTCGTCTTCTCCGCCCTGCAGGCGTGGAACGGCTTCCTGTTCCCCCTGGTGCTCACCCAGTCCGAGGAGACCAAGGTGATCACCCTGGGCCTCTACAACTTCCGGACCCAGTACGGCATCAACATCCCCGGCCTGCTGGCCGCCGTGGTGCTGTCCACGATTCCCGTCCTGCTCGTCTACCTGTTCGCCCGCCGTGCCCTCGTGCAGGGGCTCATGGGCGTCGGAGGAAAGTGAACGACAACGTGACCGCCGACTCCCGCGTCGAGGCGCTCATCCGCGAGATGACCCTGGACGAGAAGATCGCCCAGCTCTACGGCGTCTGGGTCGGCGCCTCCGGCGAAGGTGCCGAAGTCGCCCCCCACCAGCACGACATGGAAGAGCCGCCGAGCCTCGACGAGCTCCTGCCGGACGGCCTCGGGCAGCTCACCCGGCCCTTCGGCACCGTCCCCGTCGACCCCGCCCTGGGGGCGCTGTCCCTCCTGCGCACCCAGGAACGGATCGCCGCCGCCAACCGGTTCGGCATCCCGGCCATGGCCCACGAGGAGTGCCTCGCGGGTTTCGCCGCCTGGGGCGCCACCACCTACCCCGTCCCGCTGTCCTGGGGCGCCTCCTTCGACCCCGGGCTGGTCCGGGCGATGGCCGCGGCCATCGGCCGCGACATGCGCTCGGTCGGCGTCCACCAGGGCCTCGCCCCCGTCCTCGACGTCGTGCGCGACGCGCGCTGGGGCCGGGTCGAGGAGACCATCGGCGAGGACCCCTACCTCGTCGGGACCATCGCCACCGCATACATCCAGGGCCTGGAGTCCGCGGGCATCGTGGCAACCCTCAAGCACTTCGCCGGCTACTCCGCCTCCCGCGCCGGGCGCAACCTGGCGCCGGTCAGCATGGGCCCGCGCGAGCGTGCCGACGTCGTCCTGCCGCCCTTCGAGATGGCGGTCCGGGAGAGCGGCGTCCGGTCCGTGATGCACGCGTACACCGACACCGACGGCGTGCCCTCGGCCGCCGACGAGGAACTGCTGACCGGGCTGCTCCGCGACACCTGGGGCTTCGACGGGACCGTCGTCGCCGACTACTTCGGGATCGCCTTCCTCAAGACCCTGCACGGCGTCGCCGCCGACTGGGCGGACGCGGCGGGCACCGCGCTGCACGCCGGTGTGGACGTGGAACTGCCCACCGTCAAGACCTTCGGGCAGCCGCTGCGGGACGCCGTCGCCGCGGGCCTGGTCGACGAGAAGCTCGTGGACCGCGCGCTGCGCCGCGTCCTGACCCAGAAGGCGCAGCTCGGCCTGCTCGACCCCGGGTGGAGCCCGGTGCCGTCCGCGCTCGCCGGGGCCGACCTCACCGACCCGCAGGCACTGCGCGGCACGGTCGACCTGAATTCCGCCGCCCACCGGGACCTGTCGAGGCGCCTCGCCGAGCGGTCGGCCGTCCTGCTGAGCAACGACGGCACCCTGCCCCTGGAGCGGCCCGCCCGCATCGCGCTCATCGGGCCCCAGGCCGAGACCCCGACCGCGGTGCTGGGCTGCTACTCCTTCCCGGTGCACGTCGGCGCGCAGCACCCCGACACCCCGGTCGGCATCGACCTGCCCACGCTGCGCCAGGCCCTGGTGGCGGAGTTCCCCGGCTCGGAGATCGTCACCGTCGCCGGCTGCGGCATCGACGACGGCGATGTCTCCGGGATCGCGACGGCCGTGCGCGCGGCCCTCGACGCGGACGTGGTCGTCGCGGCGCTCGGCGACCGCGCCGGGCTCTTCGGCCGCGGCACCAGCGGCGAGGGCTGCGACGCTGAGACGCTCACCCTGCCCGGCGTGCAGCAGCGGCTGCTCGACGCGCTCCTCGACACGGGGACGCCCGTCGTGCTCACCCTGCTGGCCGGCCGCCCCTACGCCCTCGGGCGGGCCGTGGACGAGGCCTCGGCCGTCGTCCAGACCTTCTTCCCGGGGCAGGAGGGCACCGCGGCACTCGCCGGAGTGCTGAGCGGGCGGATCAACCCGTCCGGGCGGCTGCCGGTGAGCGTGCCCCGGCACCCGGGCGTCCAGCCGTCCACCTACCTCGCGGCGCCGCTCGCGCGGGCCAGTGAGGTCTCCAACATCGACCCCGCCGCCGCCTTCGGCTTCGGCCACGGGCTGAGCTACACGGACTTCGAGTGGTCGGCGCCGCAGGTGCACGGCCCCTCCGAGGGCCGGGCCGTTACCGGCACCGACGGCGAGGTCGAGCTGTCCTTCACCGTCCGCAACACCGGCGGTCGCGCGGGCAGCGAGGTCGTCCAGGTCTACCTGCACGACCCGATCGCCTCCGTCGTCCAGCCGGTGCAGCGGCTCGTCGGCTATCTGCGGGTGCCGCTGGCGGCGGGCGAGGCGCGGCGCATCGACGTCACCGTCCCCGCCGACGTCGCCGCCTTCACCGGCCGGGACGGCCGCCGCGTCGTGGAACCGGGGGAGCTGGAGGTGCGGCTGGCCGCATCGAGCACCGACGTCCGGTTCACCGTACGGGCCGAACTGACCGGCCCGGCACGCCAGGTGGACCACACCCGGCGGCTGCACGCGCTGGTCGACGGCGCGCCGGAGGAGTCCAGGTGAGCCTGCCCGAAGGGACGGGGGAGGCGGCCGTGTCGACGGCGAACGTCGCCAACCCCGTCCTGCCGGGCTGCCACCCCGACCCGAGCGTCTGCCGGGTCGGGGCCGACTTCTACCTGGTCACCTCGACCTTCGAGTACTTCCCGGGCATCCCGGTGTTCCACAGCCGCGATCTGGTCCACTGGCGGCCGGTCGGGCACGTCCTGGACCGGCCCTCGCAGGTGGACCTCGGCACCGTGGCGTCCTCCGAGGGGATCTTCGCCGCGACGATCCGGCACCATCGGGGCCGCTTCTACGTCGTGACCACCCTCGTCGGCGGCAGCGGACGGGGCGGTACCTTCGTCGTCAGCGCCACCGACCCGGCCGGGCCGTGGAGCGATCCGGTGTGGCTGGACGACGCCCCGGGCATCGACCCCTCCCTGTTCTTCGACGACGACGGCCGGGCCTGGTGCACCGGCACACGGCTCGCGGAACCGGGCGAGTGGGAGGGCCAGACCGACGTCTGGCTGCGGGAGTTCGACACCGCGGCGCTGACCCTCACCGGCCCCGAGCACCTGTTGTGGCGCGGGGCGCTGCACGGCGCGGTCTGGGCCGAGGGGCCCCACCTGTACAAGGTGGACGGCCGCTACTACCTGCTGGCGGCGGAGGGCGGCACCGAGCACGGGCACGCCGTCAGCGTCGCCCGCGCCGACCACGTCACCGGTCCGTACACCGGCAACCCGGCCAACCCGGTGTTCACCCACCGCCACCTGGGCCGTGACTTCCCCGTCGTCGGCGTCGGCCACGCCGACCTGGTGCGTACGGCGGAGGGGCAGTGGTGGGCGGTGCTGCTGGGCAGCCGTCCGTACGGCGGGTACCACCCCAACCTCGGGCGGGAGACCTTCCTCGTCCCGGTGCGCTGGGAGGACGGCTGGCCGCTGTTCGCACCCGGCGCCGGCACGACGCTCGGCCCCTTCCGCCCGCCCGCGGTCGCCCGGCCCTCCGGCGGGCCCCACCCGGATCCGGTGCGCGACGACTTCGACGGCCCCCGGCTGGACCCGCGGTGGAACCAGGTGCGCACCGCGGAACCCTTCTGGTCGCTCACCGCACGCCCCGGCGCGCTCCGGCTGCCCCTCGGGCCCGCGACGCTCGCCGAGGTCGGCACCCCCTGCTTCCTCGGCCGGCGTCAGCAGCACCAGCACGTCAGCGTGTCCGCGCTCGTGGACGTGGAGCCCCGGACGCCGCGGGAGTGGGCGGGAATCGCCGTCCGCCAGTCCGAGGCGGACCATCTGGTGCTCGCGGTGGCCGGCGACGGCCGAGGCGGCCGCCGTGTGCTCGCCGCGGTCCGCACCGGCGGCGAGGAACGCGTGGTCGCGGAGGCGCCGTTGCCCTCCGGCCCCGTGGTGCTGCGGATCCACGCCGAGGGCCAGCGCTACGGGTTGTGCTACGCCGCAGCCGGCGCGGGAGCGGACGCGGAGACCGAACTGACCGCCGTGGACGGCGGCTTCCTCAGCTCGCCGCGCGCCGGCGGCTTCCTCGGGGTATGGCTCGGCCCGTACGCCACCGCCCACGGCGGGCCCTCCGCCACCGTCGCCGACATCGACTGGTTCGACTACCGGCCGCTTGCCCCCTGACCTGGAGCCGACGTTGTTCACCGACCTCCCCGAGGCCGAACTGCGGGACCACCGCAGCACCCAGACCGTGCCCGCCGACTTCGACGACTTCTGGAGCACGACGCTCGCCGAGTCGCGCGCCGCCGGCACGGCCGCGGTCACCGTCACCCCCGCGCCCGGTCCGCGGCTGAGCACGGTGCGCGTCTTCGACGTCACCTTCCCCGGCTACGGCGGCGAGCCGGTGCGAGCCTGGCTGCGGCTGCCGCACGGCGCCGAGGGACCGCTGCCCGCGGTCGTCCAGTACGTCGGCTACGGCGGCGGGCGGGGCCACGCCCTGGACAGCCTGCTGTGGGCGTCCGCGGGCTTCGCCCACTTCCACATGGACACCCGGGGCCAGGGATCGGGCTGGAGCCGCGGCGACACCCCCGACTCCGGCACCACGGGCCCGCAGGCCCCCGGCATGATGACCCGCGGCATCGACGACCCCCGCACCTACTACTACCGCCGCCTGTTCACGGACGCCGTCCGCGCCGTGGACGCGGTCCGTACGCTGCCCTCGGTCGATCCCGGCCGGATCGCGGTCCTCGGCGCGAGCCAGGGCGGCGGCACCGCGCTCGCCGTGGCGGCCCTCACCCCCGAGGTGCACGCACTGGTGGCGCACGTCCCGTTCCTGTGCGACTTCCCCCGGGCCACGGTCATCACGGACGCCGACCCGTACCGCGAGATCGGCCGCTACCTCGCCGTCCACCGCGGCAACGCCGAGCGGGCGATGCGCACCCTGTCCTACTTCGACGGCGTCAACTTCGCCGCCCGCGCCAGGGTGCCGGCCCGCTTCTCCGCGGCCCTGATGGACGAGATCACGCCGCCCTCGACGGTCTTCGCCGCGTACAACGCGTACGCGGGGCCCAAGGAGATGGCCGTCTGGCCCTGGAACGGCCACGAGGGCGGCGCGATCGACGACGACGCGGAGGCACTGGGCTTTCTCCGCGCGCGCATCTGAGAGTTAAGCCAAGTACCGTGCTGACAACTGGAGTTGGGGCGACGCGACGCGTGGTGCGGGCGCCGCCCGCATCACGCGCCCCGCGAGGCGGTCAGCGTCCCTTCGGCTCCGGCAGCGGCTCGCCGGTCTCCAGCAGCGTCTTCAGGCCCGACGCCAGGGCGGGCCAGCCCTGTGAGACCATGCCCAGCACCGCGCTGCCCGGATCGTGGGCCTCGTGGACGACGGTCAGCCTGACCGTCTCCCCGAGCGGTTCGATCTCGAACGTCACCTGGGAGCGGCGGTCCGCGGCAAGCCGGGCGCGCACCTCCTCGTCCACCCCCGCGTTCGCGGCCCACTCCGGGGTGAAGGTGTGCCAGGTGTAGGAGAGCCGGCGGGGCGGCTCGGACTCCAGCACGACCTGGGCGGGATCGGCGGTACGGGCCCCGCCCTCCTCCCAGACCATGGCCGAGCCGGCCGCCCAGTCCGTCTCGAAGGCGACGCCCCAGTAGCGGCGCGTGAATGCCGGGTCGGTCAGGGCCTGCCAGAGGCGCTCGGGTGTGGTGCGGATGTAGGTCGTGTAGACGAATGCGGACTCGCTCATGGGTGCCTGCTCCAATGCCCTCTGCAGGTCGGCGAGCGCCTGCGCGCGCCCGCGGTCGTACCGGTCGATCCATCGCTCGGCGACGGCGTTGATCGGAGCGGCGTTGAGGTAGTGCAGCTTCTCCCGGCCCCGCCGGACCGTGGTGACCAACTGGGCCGCCTCCAGCACGGACAGGTGCTTGCTGACCGACTGCCGGGCCATGTCCAGTTCGGCGCACAGCTCGCGCAGGGTCTGGCCGTTGCGCGCGTTGAGGCTGTCCAGCAGCCGTCTGCGGCCGGCGTCGGCCAGCGCCCTGAAGACCTCGTCCATCTCGCTTCCCCGCCGTCCGAACATGCAGCCGTATGGCTGCCTGTTCAAAATAGGCAGCCATACGGCTGCATGTCAACGAGGTGCGGCCGCGGCCGGGTGCTCGGCGGCGCTATTCGGCCCGCAGGTCCCGCACGCGGCGGATCTTGCCGACGGAGCGCTCGACGGTGTCGGGTTCGACGACCGTCACCTCGACGCTGACTCCCGCGCCGTCCTTGACGCCCGTCGCGATGGAGCGAGCCGCCTCCTCGCGCAGCGCGGCCCCGGCGTCGGGACGCGCCTCGACGACGACCTCCATGTGGTCCATCCGGCCGCGCTTGGTGAGCCGGATCTGGAAGTGCGGGGCCACGCCGGGCGTGCGCAGCACGATCTCCTCGATCTGGCTGGGGAAGACGTTCACCCCGCGCAGGATGATCATGTCGTCGGAGCGGCCGGTGATCTTCTGGATGCGGCGGAAGGCGGGGCGGGCGGTGCCGGGCAGCAGCCGGGTCAGGTCGCGCGTGCGGTAACGGATGATCGGCAGCGCCTCCTTGGTGAGGGAGGTGAAGACCAGCTCGCCCTCCTCTCCCTCCGGCAGCGGTTCGCCCGTGATCGGGTCGACGACCTCGGGGTAGAAGTGGTCCTCCCACACGTGCAGGCCGTCCTTGGTCTCCACGCACTCCTGGGCGACGCCCGGGCCGATCACCTCGGACAGGCCGTAGATGTCGACCGCGTGGATGTCCATGCGCTCCTCGATCTCCCGGCGCATCTCCTCCGTCCACGGCTCCGCGCCGAAGATGCCGATCCGCAGCGAGGTGCCGCGCGGGTCGACGCCCTGGCGCTCGAACTCGTCCAGCAGGGTGAGCATGTAGGACGGGGTGACCATGATGATCTCGGGCTTGAAGTCCTGGATGATCTGCACCTGGCGGGCCGTCATGCCGCCCGAGGCGGGGATCACCGTGCACCCGGCGCGCTCGGCGCCGTAGTGCGCGCCCAGGCCGCCGGTGAACAGGCCGTAACCGTAGGAGACGTGCACCTTGTGGCCGGGTCGGCCACCGGCGGCGCGTATGGAGCGGGCCACCACGTCGGACCACATGGACAGGTCGTTCTCGGTGTAGCCCACCACGGTGGGCAGGCCGGTCGTGCCGCTGGAGGCGTGGACGCGGCGCACCTGGTCCATGGGGACCGCGAACATGCCGAAGGGGTAGTTGTCGCGCAGGTCGGCCTTGGTGGTGAAGGGGAAGCGGGCCAGGTCGTCCAGGCTCGCGCAGTCCTCGGGGCGCAGCCCGGCCTCGTCGAACTTCTTCCGGTACGCCTCGACGTTGTCGTACGCGTGGCGCAGCGTCGCCCGGAGCCGGGTGAACTGCAGTTCCCGCAGCTGCGCGGGGCTCAGCTTCTCGGCGGGGTCCAGCAGGCCGTGGGGGAGCGGCTCGCCGAGGCGCGTCCCCGCGGTCGCCCGGTCCGTCGGCTCGCTGCTCATCCGTTCTCCTTCGTGCGTCCGATGCTGCGGCTGCGCCCGCGGAACTCGGCGACCACCTGGTCGCCCCGCAGGATGCTCACGTCGTAGATGCCGCTGCGGCCGAAGCGGGTGCGCTCCTGCGCGGTGGCGACCAGTTCGTCCCCCTCGTGGACGGGGGCGACGAAGCTGATGTCGGCGCCGGCGGCGACCGTCACCGGGCCGTGGCTGTTGCAGGCGCAGGCGAAGGCGGTGTCGGCGAACAGGAAGAGGTAGCCGCCGTGGGCGATCCCGTGCCCGTTGACCATCGCGGGCGTGACGGTCATGCGCAGCACGGCCGTCCCCTCGCCGGTCTCCAGCAGCTCGATGCCGAGGCTCTGCGACGCCTTGTCCGCTGCGAACATGCTCTCCGCCGGGCCCTGCGTCGCGTCCATGGCACCCCTCACGATCGTCACCACCCTTGTGAACCGACCGAACATTCGGTTAGCGTGCGGCACGCCCAAGGTAATCCAGCATCCGAACTGCCTGTCAAGAGGTGGAACGCATGTCCCAGCACCTCCCCGCGCGACCCGCTGACGAGGTCTTCCTGATCGACGGCGCGCGCACCCCGCAGGGCCGCTACGGCGGCGCACTGGCGTCCGTGCGCCCCGACGACCTGGCCGCCCTGGTGGTCGGCGAGGCCGTCGACCGCGCCGGGATCCCGGCCGAGTCCGTGGACGAGGTGATCCTCGGCGCCGCCAACCAGGCCGGCGAGGACAACCGCGACGTCGCCCGGATGGCCGTGCTGCTGGCCGGTCTGCCGCACACCGTGCCCGGCTACACCGTCAACCGGCTCTGCGCCTCCGGTCTCACCGCCGTCGCCTCGGCGGCGCAGGCGATCCGCTCCGGCGAGGCCGGCCTGGTCGTCGCCGGCGGTGTGGAGTCGATGACCCGCGCCCCGTGGGTGATGGCCAAGCCCGGCACCCCGTGGGCCAAGCCCGGCGAGGTGCACGACACCTCCCTGGGCTGGCGCTTCACCAACCCGCGCTTTGCCGCCGGGGACACCCTGTCCATGGGGGAGACCGCGGAGGAGGTCGCCGCCCTGGACGGGATCAGTCGCGCCGACTCCGACGCCTTCGCGCTGCGCAGCCACCAGCGGGCCGTGGCGGCCCAGGAAGCCGGTCGCTTCGACCGCGAGATCGTGCCGGTCTCCGTCAAGGACGGCGAGGTCACCCGTGACGAGGGTCCGCGGCCCTCCACGACCCTGGAGAAGCTCGGGTCGCTGCGCACCATCTTCCGCAAGGACGGCATCGTGACCGCCGGTTCCTCCTCGCCGCTCTCGGACGGCGCCGCCGCCCTCGTGGTCGCCGGCCGCGCTGCGGTCGAGCGGTACGGCCTCACGCCCCGCGCCAGGATCGTCACCTCCGCCACCGCCGGCGTCGAGCCCCGCCTCATGGGCCTCGGACCCGTCCCGGCGACGGAGAAGGCCCTCGCGCGCGCCGGATGGCAGACCGGCGACCTGGACGCCGTCGAGCTCAACGAGGCCTTCGCCGCCCAGGCGCTCGCGGTCGTCCGCCGCCTCAAGCTGGACGAGGAGCGGGTCAACGCCGACGGTGGCGCGATCGCGCTCGGCCACCCGCTGGGCTGCTCCGGCACCCGCATCCTGCTCACCCTCCTCGGCCGCCTGGAGCGCGAGGGCGGCCGCCGCGGCCTGGCCACCCTCTGCGTGGGGGTCGGCCAGGGCGTGGCGATGCTGGTGGAGCGGGTGTGAGCGGAGGCTTCGGCGGACCGCGGGCGACCGTCGTCCACAGGGCTTGCCGGGTGCGGCAAAGTTCGTCAGACTGTAACCGAACGAATGGTCGGTAGGGGAAGCTGGTATCGATGACCACACCGAACGCCACCGTGCCGGCGGAGGGCGCGCAGGCGCCGCTCCAGGAGCACTTCGACGCCACGATCGCGCGGGATCAGCGCATCGAGCCGCGGGACTGGATGCCCGAGGGCTACCGCAGGACGCTGGTCCGGCAGATCGCGCAGCACGCGCACTCGGAGATCATCGGCATGCAGCCCGAGGGCGAGTGGATCACCCGCGCCCCCTCACTGCGCCGCAAGGCCATCCTGTTCGCGAAGGTCCAGGACGAGGCCGGCCACGGGCTCTACCTCTACTCGGCCGCCGAGACCCTGGGCGTCGACCGCGCGGACCTCACGCAGCGCCTGATCGAAGGCCGCCAGAAGTACTCCTCGATCTTCAACTACCCGACCCTCAGCTTCGCCGACGTCGGCGTCATCGGCTGGTTCGTCGACGGCGCCGCCATCTGCAACCAGGTGCCGCTGTGCCGCTCCTCCTACGGGCCGTACGCCCGTGCCATGGTGCGCATCTGCAAGGAGGAGTCCTTCCACCAGCGCCAGGGCTACGAGCTGCTGCTGACGATGATGCGCGGCACCGAGGCCCAGCGGGAGATGGTGCAGGACGCGGTGGACCGCTGGTGGTGGCCGTCGCTGATGATGTTCGGCCCGCCCGACGGGGACTCGCCCAACTCGGCCGCCTCGATGGCCTGGAAGATCAAGCGCCACAGCAACGACGAGCTGCGCCAGCGGTTCGTCGACATGACCGTCCCGCAGGCCGACAAGCTCGGCGTGACCCTGCCCGACCCGGAGCTGCGCTGGAACGCGGAGCGCGGACGGCACGACTTCGGCACCCCCGACTGGTCGGAACTGCAGCGCGTCATCAGTGGCGACGGACCGTGCAACAGCGAGCGGATGGAACGCCGCCGCTCCGCACACGAGGAAGGCGCCTGGGTGCGCGAGGCCGCGACCGCCCACGCCGCCAAGCAGGCGGCCCGGGCAGAGGAAGGAGCCGTGGCATGAGCACCACCGGCGACAGCACGACCCGGGCCGAGTGGCCCCTGTACGAGGTGTTCGTCCGCGGCAAGCGCGGCCTGAACCACGTCCACGTCGGCTCCCTGCACGCCGCCGACGACCGCATGGCGCTCACCCACGCCCGCGACCTGTACACACGGCGCAACGAGGGCGTGAGCATCTGGGTCGTGCGCTCGGAGCACATCACCGCGTCCACGAGGGACGAGAAGGACCCCTTCTTCACGCCCAGCGCCGACAAGGTCTACCGGCACCCCACCTTCTACGACATCCCCGAAGACGTCCCCCACATCTAGGAGCAGGGCATGAGCGACGAGCACGTCTACCTGTCCCTGGCCGAGGGGCACGACGACAGCGACGCCCGCTGGGCATTCGGCACCGGCTTCGAGGACCCGCTGCACGGCGTCGACACCACCGTGCCCGAGGGCGTGGACGCCGCGGAACTGGCCGCCCGCTGCCTGGCGCTCGGCGACGACGCCCTGGTCGCCGCCCAGCGCCTGGCCGAGTGGTGCACCCGCGCCCCGGAGCTCGAGGAGGAGGTCGCCCTCGCCAACATCGGGCTCGACCTGCTCGGCCAGGCCCGCCTGCTCTACTCCCGCGCCGGCCAGGTGGACGGCACCGGCCGCGACGAGGACGCCTACGCCTACCTCCGGGACCCCGCCGACTTCCGCAACGTCCGCCTCGCCGAACTGCCCTGCGGGGACTTCGCATTCTCCATGGCCCGGCTGCTGGTCACGTCCTGCTGGCGGCTCGCCGTCCTCGAGCGGCTCGCCCGCACCGTGCAGGACCCGGTGCTCGCCGCCATCGCCGCCAAGGGTGTCAACGAGCTGACCTACCACCGGCAGTACGCCGCCGAGTGGACGGTACGGCTCGGCGACGGCACCGAGGAGTCGCACGGCCGCATGCGGGCCGGCCTGGAGCAGGCCGCCCCCTACCTGGAGGAGCTCTTCACGGCCGCCGCGACGTGCGGCGCCGACCCGGCCGGGGTCCGGCACGAGGTGACCGCCGCGCTGCGCCAGGTCACCGAGGCCGCCGGGCTGCCCCCGGTCGAGGCCGAGCCGCTGCCCGGACACGGCCGCGAGGGCGACCGCACCGAGCACCTCGCCCCGCTGCTCGCGGAGCTGCAGGGCATCGCCCGCGCACACCCCGGAGCGGTCTGGTGAGCGCCGTGACCGTGCTCACCGACGCGCACCGGGCGGCCCGCGTGGCCGCCGAGGTGCCGGACCCCGAGCTGCCCATGCTGACCCTGGCCGACCTCGGCGTTCTGCGCGACGTCGAGGTCGCCCCGGACGGCACCGTCGTCGCCGCCCTCACCCCCACCTATTCGGGCTGCCCCGCCATGGCGGAGATGCGCGCCGACGTGGCCGCCCGGCTGCGCGCCGCCGGCTTCCCCCGCGTCGAGATCCGCACCGTCCTGGACCCGCCGTGGACGACCGACTGGATCACCCCCGAGGGCCGCCGCAAGCTCGCGGAGCACGGCATCGCACCCCCCGGCCCCGCGCCCCGGCGCGCCGCCGGCCCGGTGCCGCTGGTGCTCACCACTACCCGGCGCGCCGTCGCCTGCCCCCGCTGCGGTTCGGCGGACACCGAGGAGACCTCGCGCTTCGCCGCCACCTCCTGCAAGGCCCTGTGGCGCTGCCGTGCCTGCCTGGAGCCGTTCGAGTACGTCAAGGAGATCTGATGGCCCCGACCACCCCCGCCCCGCAGGCGCCGGCCCCGCGCGTCCGCCGCCGCCCGGCCTTCCACGCCCTGCGGGTCGCCGCGGTCGAGACGCTCTGCGAGGACGCGGCCGCCGTCAGCTTCGACATACCGCAGGAACTGGCCGAGGAGTTCGCCTTCGCGCCGGGGCAGTCCCTCACGCTGCGCCGCGAGGTCGACGGCCGCGACGAGCGACGCTCGTACTCCATCTGCTCCCCCTCCGGCGCCACCCCGCGCATCGGGGTGCGCGTGGTGCCCGGCGGCCTGTTCTCGGCCTGGCTGGTGCACGAGGTGCGCCCGGGCGACACCGTCGAGGTCATGGGGCCCACCGGCGCCTTCACCCCCGACCTCACCGTGCCCGGGCACCATGTGCTCGTCGCGGCGGGCTCCGGCATCACCCCGATGCTCTCCATCGCCGAGTCCGTCCTCGCCGCCGACCTCGGCTCCCGGGTCACGCTCTTCTACGGCAACCGGCGCACGGACACGGTCATGTTCGCCGACGAGCTCGCCGAGCTGAAGGACCTGCACCCCGCCCGGTTCCAGCTCGCCCACGTGCTCTCGCGGGAGCCGCGCGAGGCCGACGTGCTCTCCGGCCGCCTGGACGCCGGACGGCTCGCCACGCTCGTCGAGGCCCTCGTCGACGTCCCGAACGCCGACCACTGGTGGCTGTGCGGCCCGCATGGCATGGTCGTCGACGCCCAGCAGGTCCTCGCCGGGCTCGGCGTGCCCGACGACCGGGTGCACCAGGAGTTGTTCTACGCCGACGACGAGCCCGTCACCCCGGTCCGCCACGAGGACGCCGTCACGGAAGGTCCGGTCAGCCAGGTCACCGTCGTCCTCGACGGCCGCACCACCACGGCCGCGCTGCCGCGTGACCGCAGTGTCCTCGACGGCGCCCAGCGCACCCGCCCCGACCTGCCCTTCGCCTGCAAGGGCGGCGTCTGCGGCACCTGCCGGGCACTCGTCACCGACGGGAAGGCGGAGATGCGCCGCAACTTCGCCCTCGAGGCGTCCGAGGTCGACGCGGGCTATGTGCTGACCTGCCAGAGCTATCCGGTCTCCGAGATGCTGACGGTCGACTACGACAGCTGACGTCTTGCTGACGTCTCGTCACTGCCTCCGACTCCCGGGAACCGGTTGGTAAGGTCGCCCCGGGGGTGGGAGGTGGCGACGTGCTGAGTGAGGTCGGCGAGGTCTCCGACGCCGGGCCGTTCGTGCACCCCGCGCTGTTCTACCGGGACGCGGGGGAGTACACGGCCGGCACGGTGCCTTTCCTGCTGGAGGGGATGGACGCCGGGGAACCGGTCGCCGTCGCCGTGCCCCCGCCCCGTCTCGCCCTGCTGCGCGCCGCGTTGGGCCCGCGCGGCACCGAGGTGCAGTGGGTGGACATGGAGCGGGCCGGGCGCAATCCCGGCCGTATCATCCCCGGTGTGCTGCGGGCCTTCGCCGACGCCTGCCCCGATGGCCGGGTGCGCATCATCGGGGAGCCCGTCTGGCCCGGGCGGAGCGCCCTCGAGTACCCGGCGTGCGCCCAGCACGAAGCACTGATCAACATGGCGTTCGCCGGACGCCCCGTCACGATCCTGTGCCCCTACGACGCAGCCCGGCTGGACGCCGCGGTGCTGGCGGAGGCCCGCGCCACCCATCCCGTGGTGCTGGACGGCGGCCGCGAGCACCGCAGCGCGCACTACGCCCCGCGCCGGGTGATCGCCGCGCACAACCGGCTGCCGCAACGCCCCTCCGGCGCGCTCGCCTTCGGCTTCGCGGAGCCGCAACTCGCCGAGGCCCGGCACACGGCGACGGCCGAGGCACGCCGCCTGGGGCTGGACGGCGAGCGGCTCGCCGAGTTCTCCCTCGCCGTCGGCGAACTGATCACGAACAGCGTGCTGCACGGCGGCGGTTCGGGCGCCGTCCACGTCTGGGCGGAGGACGGCCACGTGGTGTGCGAGGTGCACGACCGCGGACGGCTGACCGACCCGCTCGCCGGGCGCCACCCGGCGTCCAGGGACCGGCCCCACGGCAGGGGCCTGCTGATGGTCAACCGCATCGCCGACCTGGTGCGCCAGCGCGCCACCGGCGACGGCACCACCATCCGCTTCTACGTCCGAGGCTGACCGGCGGGCGCGGGACCGGCGGGCGCGGCGCGCCCGCCGGTCCCGCGGTCCGTGGTCACCGGCGCGGTCAGCGGCCGAAGGCGTCCTTGCCCGCGTCCTTGCCCTTCTCCACGGCCTGCTTGGCGTCGCTGCCGACTTGATCCGCCTTCCCCTTCATGCGCAGGCTCTCATTGCCGGTCACCTTGCCCGTGGCCTCCTCCGCTTTGCCCTTCATCTTCTGGCCGGTGTGCTTGACCTTCTTCTCGGCACCCATGGGGTTCTCCTTCCAGGGCTCGATCAACGCTCCCCTCCGCCTGCCCGGAAGGTCCCGAATGAAACCATTTGCTCGGATTCTGCAGATGGCGGCCCAGCAGGGCGCCCCCGAACACCACGAAGCCCACCCCGATCAGCCAGCACTGCACGATCAGCACCGTGCCGACGGCCCCGTACGAGACGGCGTTGGTCACGATCAGCGGGGAGAACACGAACGAGGAGAAGACCCGCAGCCCGATGAGGCCGGCCATCGTCGCGATCGCCCCGGGCACCAGCGCCGCCCACGGCACCTGTCCGGCCAGCAGGAAGTACTGCCCCCACCAGAAGAAGAGGAAGCCCAGCACGACGCCCGTGCCGCCGCGGAGCACCGTGTCCGGCCACCCCCCGCCCAGCACCGCGCCGCTCTGCGCCTCCGCGAACAGGTACGCCGTCAGCGCCGCCAGCCACACCGCCCGCCGCCACACGTGGTGCCACGGGGTGGGCGGCACCTGCCAGATCCGGGTGTACCCGACCTCGACGCACGCCGCGAAGGAGAGCCCGAACAGCGCCAGCGCCAGCAGGCTCAGACCGCTCGTACTGCTGATCACCTTGCGCGGAGCGGCGAACAGCTCCTTCACGGCCTGCGCGGGTTCGGCCGACAGCCCCATGCCGTCCACGACCCACTGTGCGAAGCCGTAGCCGCGGAAGGGCACCGCCGCGGCGACCACGATCAGCAGCGGGACCAGGGTCACCAGGCCGAGCGCCGCGAACCCCATGGAGCGCTGCAGCAGCTCCAGCTCACCGCCCTGGTGCCACATGCGGCCCGCCCGTGAGGCCCGCCAGGACCGGTACGGATGCCGGAGCCACCGGGCCGCCCCACCTGCCATCGCGGCGGCCTCAGCGCAGGGTGGCGCCGGCCGCCGCGCGGCGTGCCGTCCCCACGGTCCCCAGGGGTGCTGAGCGCATCGCTCGACCTCCTTGCTCAGGCCTGCTCGGCGGGCGGGACGCCGCTGCGACGCGCTGCTCGAGCCTCCTGAGGTGCACTTTCCCCGTACGAACCGTACGAACCGGACGGCAGGGAGAGCCCCGGTACGGCGCGCAGCGAGGTGCGCCCGGCGCGCCACGCGCCCAGGACTCCCAGCCGGGGTGCACCCCGGCGAAGCCCTGGTGGTGCAGGGCAAGCTGCAGGTCCTCGCCGAACGCGCCGACGCCCTCGACCGCGCCGGTGGGCGGCGCGGGCTCGGCGGTCAGGGGAGCGGTCGAGAGGTCGCGGACGGCGTCCATCGGGTCCTCCGTCGGTCGGGTGCGGTGACGCCCCCGGTGTACGGGTGGCCCCGGTGCGGGCAGCCGGCCGCCCGCCGCCGCGGCCCGGCGCCGCCGGCCCGAGTGGAGGTCATCCGCCCGGGGCGACGCGACCGCGCCAGGCGCCCGTCTCGCTGCCCCGCTCCTCGACGAAGTGCTTGAACCGCCGCAGGTCGCCCCGCGCCCGCCGGTCGACGACGCCGAGCGCGTCGGCCGCCTTCTCCGCGAGCCCGGAGGTCTCCAGCTCCATGGCGAGGTTGACCCGGGTGCGCGAGGCGTCCAGCTCCAGGAAGGTCACGACACCGCGCTGCCGTACGTCCCCGGTGACGGTGCGCCACGCGACCCGCTCGTCCGGCAGCTGGTCGACGATCTCCGTGTCGAATTCCCGGCGGGCACCGGCGACATTCGTCACCCAGTGGTTGTGCCGGTCGTCGACCTGGGTCACCTGTTCCACGCCCTCCATGAAGTTCGGGAATTCCTCGAACTGCGTCCACTGGTTGTACGCGGTGTGCAGCGGGACGCCGACGTCGACGGATTCGCTGATCGTGCCCATGGGTGCTCTCCTTCCGAGGAATCCTCGCTGGGTCGGCTTCCCGGTGCGGATGTGCCTAACCGTCCCCATGTGCTGCGTGCCCCCCACCGACCACCCGGCCGAGGCCGTCACCGACGCCGAGGGCACGCCCGTGGTGGTGCACGGCTTCTTTCACGACCTGACCGACCTGCGCCACGGCGAGATCGCCCTCGACGAGGCCCACCGCGCGTTCAGCACGCAGCAGCGGACGCTGAACGCCGAGCACATCCTGGCGCGGCGGCTGCAGCGCGCGCTGCTTCCCGTCCCCGAGGAACCCTTCCGACCGGGCGGCGTCAGCTGTGACGTCTCGTACCTGCCGGCCGAGAGCACGATCCAGATCGGCGGTGACTGGTTCACCCCCGTCGCGCTCCCCGACGGCTCCGTGAGGCTCGCGGTCGGCGACGTCGCCGGCCACGGCGTCGAGGCCGTGGCCCTGAGCGGCACGCCCCCGCACCGCCTGCTGGAGCGTCTCAACCAGGTGCTCATGAACACCGGTTCCGCCACCGCCACCATGGTCCTCGCCCAGTACCGGCCCGCCGAGGGCGTCCTCACCTGGGCGCAGGCCGGGCACCTCCCCGTACTCCACCTGCACGGCGGGCGCGCCGCGTACGTGGAGCACCCGGAGGGCCGCATCCTCGGCGCCGGCCGCGACACCGTCCACGGCCTGTGCGAGACCCCGCTGCCCCCCGGGGACCGGCTCCTCCTCTTCACCGACGGTCTGATCGAGCGCCGCGGCCAGGACCTCGACACCGGCCTCGCCGACCTCGCCCGCACCGCCGAGCGCGTCGCCACGGAGGACTGCACGACGGTCGCCACCGTCCTCACGCACGCCCTCGGCCCCGCCAACCCGCGAGACGACACCTGTCTTCTCTGCGTCCGCAGCCGCCCCTGACCCCCCAGCCCCGGCGCCTGACACCGGTGCCGGGGCGGCCGGATACCGCCGACGACTGCGGACCCTGTAGGTTCTTGCGCTGTGGAGGAGCTGGACCGGCAGATCGTGGAACTTCTCGTGGCCGACGGGCGCATGAGCTACACCGACCTGGGCAAGGCCACCGGCCTGTCCACGTCCGCGGTGCACCAGCGCGTCCGGCGCCTGGAGCAGCGCGGGGTGATCCGCGGGTACGCGGCGATCGTGGACCCGGAGTCGGTGGGGCTGTCGCTGACGGCGTTCATCTCGGTCAAGCCCTTCGACCCGAGCGCCCCCGACGACATCGCCGACCGGCTCGCCGAGGTCCCCGAGATCGAGGCGTGCCACAGCGTCGCGGGCGAGGAGAACTACATCCTCAAGGTCCGGGTGGCGACCCCGATCGAGCTGGAGCACCTGCTCGCGAGGATCCGCACGCTGGCCGGGGTCTCCACCCGCACCACGGTCGTCCTCTCCACTCCGTACGAGGCGCGACCACCACGCGTCTGAGGGGCCCACGCCCTCAGAGCCACCGCACCATCGCGTCCCCCGCCCCCACCGGGGCCCGGGCGGGTCCATCATCACATCGCGAGGCGAAACCCAGTGCCGCACACCACGAACGAGCCGACCACCACCGTGCTGCTGCGCGGCGGCAACGTCTACAGCCCCGCCGACCCCTTCGCGACGGCCATGGTCGTCGACGGCGGCACGGTCGCCTGGGTCGGCTCCGAGGGCGCCGCGGAGTCCTACGCGGCGGGCGCGGACGAGGTGATCGACCTCGACGGGGCGCTGGTCACCCCCGCCTTCACCGACGCCCATGTGCACACCACCGCCACCGGCCTGGCGCTGACCGGCCTCGACCTGGCCCCGTCCCGGGACCTGGCCGACGCCCTCGCCCGGGTCGCCGCCTTCGCGCACGCCAACCCCGCCCACCGCGTGCTGCTCGGCCACGGCTGGGACGAGAGCCGCTGGCCGGGGCAGCGCCCGCCGACCCGCGCGGAGCTGGACGCGGCGACCGGCGGCCGCCCCCTGTACCTGACGCGTGCCGACGTCCACTCGGCCGTCGTCACCAGCGCCCTGCTGGCGCTGGCCCCCGGTGTCGAGGCCATGGCCGGCCACCACCCCGACGGGCCCCTCACCCGCGACGCCCACCACGCGGTCCGGCGCGCCGCCTACGCCGCCGTCACGCCCGAGCAGCGCGCCGCGGCCCAGCGTGCCGCGCTCGCCCGTGCCGCCTCGCTCGGCATCGGCGCCGTCCACGAGTGCGCGGGCCCGGACATCTCCTCCGAGGACGACCTCAGCGCGCTGCTGCGGCTCGCCGCGGCCGAGCCCGGACCGCAGGTGTTCGGGTACTGGGCCGAGGCCGTGACCGGCGCCGAGGACCTTGAGCGGATCCGCGACCTGGGCGCCGTCGGCGCCGGTGGCGACCTCTTCGTGGACGGCTCCATCGGCTCCCGTACGGCCTGCCTGCACGCCCCGTACACCGACGCGCCCGCCGTCGGCGGCACCGCCTACCTGGACGCGGCCGCGATCGCCGAACACGTGGCGCTGTGCACCGAGGCCGGGGTGCAGGCGGGGTTCCACGCGATCGGCGACGCTGCCGTGGCGGCCGTCGCGCAGGGGGTGCGCGAGGCCGCCCGCCGGGTGGGCCTGGACCGGGTGCGCGCGCTGCGCCACCGCGTGGAGCACGCCGAGATGATGACCGAGGAGACCGTCGCCGCCTTCGCCGAGCTGGGCCTGGTCGCCTCCGTGCAGCCCGCCTTCGACGCCGCCTGGGGCGGCGAGGACGGCATGTACGCCCAGCGCCTGGGCGCCGAGCGGGCCCGCACCCTCAACCCGTTCGCCGCGATGACCCGGGCCGGTGTGCCCCTCGCCCTCGGCTCCGACAGTCCGGTCACGCCGCTCGACCCCTGGGGCACGCTGCGCGCGGCCGCGTTCCACCGGACCCTGGAACACCGCATCTCCGTCCGCGGCGCGTTCAACGCCCACACCCGAGGCGGCTGGCGTGCCGTGGGCCGCGACGACGCGGGTGTCCTCGTGCCCGGCGCGCCCGCGGACTATGTGGTCTGGCAGGCCGGTGACCTCGTGGTACAGGCCCCCGACGAGCGGGTCGCCAACTGGTCGACCGACCCGCGCTCCGGCACCCCCGGCCTGCCCGACCTCACCCCAGGGCTCCCGCTGCCGACGGCGCTGCGCACCGTGGTCGGCGGCCGTACGGTCTTCGCACGGCCGAACGAGTGACGGGTCAACGGCGGATGCCCCCGAACGGTTCTCCGTCGGGATGGCGTGGAACTTTCCCCCGCCTTGCGTTGACCTGCTGATTTGGTCAATCCACGCAGGTCAAGCCGCTGTTGACAGGCGGCGGTCGGGGGCGAGTAGGTTCGGCCGGGTCCACCACCGGACGTCCGACCGGATCTCCGTGCGCCGACGGCCGCAGCTGGGCCACCGGGCATCGCGCCGTACGGCGCGCGCCACCGGAGCCAGGTCCAGCGCTCGCGGCATGGAACGCGGTCCGCCTCACCGAGAGGCTCCGCCCGGTCGGCAGGTGTGACCCGGGAGGGGCCCGGACGCCCAGTAGACAACGGCCTTGTCGCCGATCCGCAGCCAGCGGGTCCCAGGTCGGCCCGAAGGGCGTTCCGGGCCCCGAGCAGATCACGCCCCTCCCGCGCCGCGCGCCCGCGCGGGAGGCTTTGCCCGCCCGGGGTCCGCGGACAGGGCCGTTGGAGGTACGGTCACTCTCACACAGTGACCACCTGCAGGAAGGCCGCGAACCTTGCGACCGCGCTCCGACGCCGCACCGGCCCCCGCCGCGCCGCCGGCGACGTCCGTAGAACCGCCGCCGCCGCCCGCCCCGGCACCCGGGCGCACGGCCCGCATGGCGCACGCCCTGCGGGCGAACGCGCGGCGGTCGGCGCTCGCCGCGCTGTGCGGCCTGGCCCTGGCGGCCGCGTTCCCGCCGTACGGAGTGTGGCCGCTGTCGGTCGTGGCCGTGGGGGGCCTCGCGCTGCTGACCCGGGACCGCACCGCCCGTCAGGGCGCGTGGCTGGGCTTCGCCTTCGGACTGCCGTTCTTCGTGTGGCTCCTGATGTGGCTGCGGGTGATCGGCTGGGACGCGGTCGTGGGCCTGTCCGTCATCGAGGCCGCCTTCGTCGCCGTGCTGGGCGCGGGCCTGGCGGTCACCTCACGGCTGCGTGCCTGGCCGCTGTGGGGCGCCTGCCTGTGGGTGGCGGAGGAACTCGCCAGGGACCGGCTGCCGTTCGGCGGGTTTCCCTGGGGCAGGCTGGCCTTCGCGAACACCAGCACCCCCTTCACCCCGCTCGCCGCGCTCGGCGGCGCGCCCCTGGTGACCTTCGCGGTCGCGCTGTGCGGCTCGCTGCTGGCCGCGGCCGCGGTCGCCGTGTGGCGGCTGCGCAAGGGCCCGGTCGTCTTCGGCCCGCGGCGCTTCGTGCCCGCCACGACGGCGGTGGTGCTGGCCGCCGCCGCCGTCGCCGCGGGGTACACGGTGCCGGTGCCCACCGCGGCCGACGACACCGTCCGGGTGGCCATCGTGCAGGGCAACGTCCAGCAGCCGGGCATGCACTTCCTCGGCCGGCCGCTGAAGATCCTCAACAACCACGTCGAGGCGACGCTGAAGCTCGCCGAGGACGTCAAGGCGGGCCGCACGCCCAAGCCCGATCTGGTGATCTGGCCGGAGAACTCCTCCGACATGGACCCGTTCTCCGAGCCGCAGGCCTACGCCCTGATCACCGAGGCGGTCCGGGCCGTCGGCGTCCCCGTCCTCGTCGGCGCCCTGGTCGACGGCCCGGACGCGGACCACGTCCAGAACGAGGGCATCGTCTGGGACCCGGAGAGCGGCCCCGGCGACCACTACACCAAGCAGCACCCGGTGCCCTTCGGCGAGTACGTGCCCTTCCGCGAGCAGCTCACCAAGGTCATCAAGCGGCTCGACCAGGTCCCGCGCGACTTCTACCCCGGCAAGGGCAGCGGTGTCCTGCAGATCGGCCCGGCGAAGCTCGGCGACGTCATCTGCTTCGAGGTGGCGTACGACGGGATCGTCCACGACACCGTCACCGCGGGCGCGCGCGCCCTGGTCATCCAGACCAACAACGCCACCTACGGCCGCACCGGCCAGCCCGAGCAGCAGCTGGCGATGTCGCGGCTGCGGGCCGTCGAGCACGGCCGCGCCGTGGTGACGGCGGCGACCAGCGGCATCACCGCCGTGGTCGCCCCCGACGGACGCATCGAGCAGCAGACCGAGGAGTTCACGCAGGCCGTGCTCAGCGCGCAGCTGCCCCTCCGCGACGATCTGACCGTCGCCGACCGCGTCGGCTCCGCTCCCGAATGGACCCTCGCTATGGTGGGCCTCCTGTCCTGGGCCGCGGCGATCGTGCTGGGCAGGCGAGGACGTACCGAGACGGAGGAGCAGCAGTGAGCGATGGCGGTGGGGTCACCCGTGGCGCAGCCCAGGGGAGGGCTTTCGGGCCGCTCGGCTCGGTTCTCGTGATCATCCCGACGTACAACGAGGCCGACAACGTCAAGCCGATCGTCGCCCGGGTCCGCGCGGCCGTGCCCGAGGCGCACGTCCTCGTCGCCGACGACAACAGCCCCGACGGCACCGGCAAGCTCGCCGACGAACTGGCCGCCGCCGACGACCACGTCCACGTGCTGCACCGCAAGGGCAAGGAGGGGCTGGGCGCCGCCTACCTGGCCGGCTTCCGCTGGGGCATCGAGCACGACTACGGCGTGCTCGTGGAGATGGACGCCGACGGCTCGCACCAGCCCGAGGAGCTGCCGCGTCTGCTGACCGCGCTCAAGGGCGCCGACGTGGTGCTGGGCTCCCGGTGGATCCCCGGCGGGCGGGTGGTCAACTGGCCGAAGTCCCGGGAGTTCCTGTCGCGCGGCGGCAGCACCTATTCGCGGCTGCTGCTCGACGTGCCGCTGCGCGATGTCACCGGGGGCTATCGGGCGTTCCGCAAGGAGACGCTGCTGGGCCTGGGGATGGACGAGGTGGCCTCCCAGGGCTACTGCTTCCAGGTCGACCTCGCCTGGCGCGCGGTGAAGTCCGGCTTCCATGTCGTCGAGGTCCCGATCACCTTCGTGGAGCGGGAACGCGGCGACAGCAAGATGAGCCGGGAGATCGTCGCCGAGGCGCTGTGGCGGGTCACCGCCTGGGGCGTCGGTTCCCGTGTGAGGCGGCTGACGTCCGGACGGCGCCGCGGCTGACCGGCCCTCCGGACTCCGGCGGGGAACAGGCACAATGGTGCGTATGACGATCAGTTCCCCGCCGCCGGCCGGTCCGCGGCAACCGGGCGGCGACGCGCGTCCGCGACGGCGCTCGCGCGCCGGCAGGTGGATACCGCTGGGTGTGGCCGCTTACGCGCTGCTGGAGATCTGGCTCCTCATCCTCGTGGCCGGGGCCGCCGGCGGTCTCACCGTCCTCCTGCTGCTCGTGGTGGGCTTCGTCGGCGGGGCGCTGGCCGTACGGCATGCCGGGCGCAGCGCCTGGCGGGCGCTGAACGAGACCATGCGCTCCGGCGGACCCGAGCGGGACGGCGAGAAGCGGGACGAGTCCGGGGCCGCGAACGGCGGCGGGGGCGGCGCGGCGCCGATCATGTTCGGCGGCCTGCTGCTGATGGTGCCCGGGTTGATCTCGGACGTGGCGGGGTTGTTCTTCCTCTTCCCGCCGACCCGCTCCCTGCTGACGCGGGCGGGCGCGCGTGTCCTGGACCGCCGGGCCGCCGCGGCCCGAGAGCGGGACCCGGGCTCGGGCTCGCTGGGCGATCTCTTCGCCCAGGCGCGTGCCGCCGAGGAGCAGATGCGCATCCACCGTCCCGACGGCAAGGTCATCCAGGGCGAGGTCGTCGACCGCGGCCCGGAGCAGAACGACGAAGACCCCGGGCCGCGGCACTGAAGCCACGCTCGCCCGGGGCGCACGTCTGCCGGGCCCGCCCCTCACGGGCCCATTCCTTCTCTCAGGCGGTCTTGCGGTGGTCCCGCGGATGCACCGCGATGTTCATGGCGCCGGAGCGCAGGACGGCCAGCCGCTCGGCCAGCACCTCCTCCAGCTCCTCGAGCGTGCGCCGCTCCATGAGCATGTCCCAGTGCGTACGCGCGGGCTTGCTCGTCTTCTCTTCCGGGCCCTCTCCGTCGACCAGGAGCGCGATCTGGCCGCAGGCGCGGCACTCCCACTCCGACGGAATCTCGGCCTCCACCGAGAACGGCATCTCGAATCGATGTCCGTTCCGGCATGCGTACTCAACGGTCTGGCGCGGTGCCAGATCGATGCCGCGGTCGGTCTCGTAGCTCGTCGCCCCGAGTCGCGTGCCGCGGAGAGCTCGCTCACTCATGAATCGTGCCTCCCGGGCTGTGTCGCCCACAGGACAGGTGTCGCTGTCGTCGTCATCCGGTCAACGTCCGGTCGGCGGTGAAGATTCCCGTTGCCGGGAGGTGCGTCGCCCGTCGTGCCGCCCCTTTTTGTACCCATCGACGCCCGTTTTGTCACATCTAGCGAGAGATGTCACCCTGCGTTCTGGTATCTTTAGCGCGCAGTAACGGTCCGTCCGACGGCCAACGGCGTACACTACCGCGCCGCACCCATCCGTACTAAATCGTCTCGGGGACCGGATTGCCCGCGGCCGCCACGGCCCGCCGCATCGGCACCCTCGCCAGCAGCACGAACCCGATGACGAAGAACGCCACCAGGGACACGATCGCGTCCCGGTAGCTCCCGGTCAGCTGGTACGTCAGACCGAACAGCAGCGGGCCCAGCCAGCTGGTGCCCCGGTCGCTGATCTCGTACACCGAGTAGTACTCGGCCTCCTTGCCGCGCGGGATGAGGTGCGAGAAGAGCGAGCGCGACAGTGCCTGGCTGCCGCCCAGGACCATCCCGATGGCCGCCGCCAGACAGTAGAACGCCACCGGCTCGCCGGCCGGCAGGAAGAAGCCGGCCCCGATCGTCAGCGTCCACGCCACCAGCGAGCCCAGCACGGTACGGCGCGCGCCGTACCGTGCCGCGAGCCGGCCCAGCAGCAGGGCGCCGAAGACGGCCAGCACCTGCACCAGGAGGATCGCGCCGATCAGGGCTGTCTCGTCCAGCTCCAGCTCCTTCGAGCCGTAGAGCGAGGCCTGCGAGATCACCGTCTGGATACCGTCGTTGTAGACCAGGTAGGCCAGCAGGAACGCCAGGGTGAGCGGGTGGCGGCGCATGTCCCGCAAGGTGGCGGCGAGTTGACGCCAGCCCTGGCGCAGTGACCCCGCGCCCTTGACGGCCTTTCCGCCGGACAGCCCGCCCGGCGCGGTGTCGCGCAGCCGCAGCAGCGGGATGAGCGTGAAGACCGCCCACCACAGGCCCGCCGAGGCCAGGCAGATCCGTACCGCCATGCCCTTGGAGAGGCCGACTGCGTCGTGCCCGAGGAACAGCGCCAGATTGGCGACGAGCATCAACGCCCCGGCCGCGTAACCGAACGCCCAGCCCCGCGAGGAGACCGCGTCCCGCTCGTGCGGTTCGGCGATCTCGGGCAGGAAGGCGTTGTAGAGGACCATGGCCGACGCGAAGGCCACGTTGGCGACGATCAGGAGTCCGCCGCCGAGGAGGTAGCGGTCCCCGGTCACGAAGAACATCGCCGTCGTCGCCGCGGCGCCGATGTACGCGAACGCCCCGAGCAGCGCCTTCTTGCGGCCTGTCCGGTCGGCGACCGCCCCGGCGAGCGGCATCACCAGGACCGAGAGCAGCACGGAGGCGGAGACCACGTACGCGAAGTACGCACCGGCGCGGACCGGTATCCCGAGCGGGTGGACGTAGCCGTCCGGGCCCGCGGCCGCCTCGGCGATGTCGGTGAGGTAAGGCCCCAGGAAGACCGTGATCACACTGGTGGAGAAGACCGAGTTGGCCCAGTCGTAGAAGTACCAGCCGCGCTGTGCGCGCCGCCGCTCGTGCGCCGGGGCGGCGTTACCGTCGTGCACCGCCGTGTCCTGCGCCTCGCCCGTGGTCACCCGTGGTTCCTGCCGATCCGTGTCGTGCGCCGTGCCGATGTGATCGGTCATGATGCCATCCACGGCCGGGGTGGGGGAGGGGGATCATCCGCCGGATTCCTGCGTTCATCCGGCGGACGCCTCCCGTCCGCCCGGCCCGGGCACGGGACTGCCCCCGGGCGCCACGAGGGCGGCCCGGGGGCAGTGCGGTCAGCCTGTGTCGCGGAGGTCCGCGACGATCAGGCGCGACCGCCGTTCACGCGCCGGCGACGCAGCATGTAGACACCGCCACCGGCACCGGCGAGCAGGAGTGAGGCGCCGAGCAGGGTCTCCGGGGTGTTCATGCCGATGGAACCGCCGAAGCCGGTGTCGGGGCCGCCGCCGTTGCCGCCGCCACCACCGCCCCCGCCGTTGCCGCCGCCGCCGCCACCACCGCCGCCACCGTTGCCGCCGCCGCCACCGCCGTTGCCGCCTCCGTGGCCGCCCTTGCAGCCCTTGTTGCCGCCCCCGCCGCCGCCGTTGCCGCCCCACGAGTCGTCCATGTTGCGGCCGTCGTCGGACCCGCTGTCGAAGTTCTGGGCGGTCAGGTCGTTGCCGTCGCCTCCGTTGTTGTCGCTGTCGTTGTTGTCGCCGCCGTTCTCTCCGCCGTTGTCGCCGCCGCCGCCGTTGTCGCCGCCGCCGCCGTTGCCGCCCCCGCCGCCGCCGTTGCCGCCACGGCCGCCGCCGTTGTCGCCGCCGCCGTTGCCGCCCCCGCCGCCGTTGCCGCCCCCGCCGTAACCGCCGCCGCCACCACCGCCGTGGCCGGAGTCGTCGTCACCGCCCCACCACGACTCGCACCGGTCGTCGCCGCCGTAGCCGCCGTGACCGCGCCCGTAACCGCCGCCGCCGCCGTGGCCGCCGCCGCCGTGGCCGCCGCCGTAACCGCTCTTTCCTCCGTGGTCGCCGCCGCGACCCCCGCCGTCACGGCCGCCCTCACCGTCGCGGCCGCCCTCACCGTCGCGGCCGCCCTCACCGTCGCGACCACTGCTGCCGTCGACGCTGACGGTCACGGTCGAAGTGACCTGGCCGTCGGTGCCGTCCGGCTCGTTGCAGGTCAGCTGGACCTGGTAGGAGCCCTCGGGCGTGGTCTTGTCCACGAGGAGCCGGAGGCTCGTGGTCGTGGCGGTACCCACCGGCTCCACCCTCGTGAGGGTGGTCACGTAGGTCGGCGCCGTGATGCAGCCGCCGAGCGTGAAGGTGACCACTTCGCCCGGGGCGACACGGCCGTTGTTGGAGACGGAGACGATCGGGTCCGCGACCGCCACACTTGCCGGCAGGACGACGGCCGTGACCGTCATCGCCGCCGCTGCGAGAATGCGTGAACCACGCATGGGGGGAACCTCCTTGCGGACGGGGCAGGCGGGATTGGGGATCACCGCGACACGTACTGCGACCGCGTCCTTGAGATCCATGGCACGAGGGCGGGGATCTTCACGCACCTCGGAATCGGCACAGGCCTTCCCCCGGACGGGGCATCAGAATTCTGGCCGGAACAGCGTTGTCGCAGGTGGGGAGCCATACCCGCGGTGGCGTCAGAAAAATGTGAAGAGTTCGTCAAACGGGTGATCGGGAGCGGGCCCGGCAGCGCATCAGTCGATGGCCGGTCAGCCGATTGCCTGTCAGGCAACACGGCGTCAGTACACCGCGGGGTCGTGAGACCCACGGCATCAATGTGCAGGGCCGCCCCTTCGGTGACGCGGATGGATGCGACTGCTCCGAAGCAACGCGGCTTTTCCCAGCGCGATCTCACGCGAATTCACCAGAACGGCTCACCGGGGGCGTTCGCGCAGCACGCCACGAGTGCCGGGTGCACCTGTGTCTCCCATGACCTCGGTGCGTACCTGCCGGCGAAGGCGACCGTCCGACACGGGCCGGCGATCCACACGGGCGGGTGAACCGGACGTCGGTGAACCCGGCGTCCTCGGAGCGGCGTTGACCGGGGCGGGCGGGCACGGGCCGGCACCGCCTGCGGACCCCGTACGAGCCACGCAGGGCCCCAGCCCCGGCAGGGGGCTGCGTGACGAGGCGTGGCCCGGCCTCCCGGTCCGCAGGCCGCGAGGGTCGGCGCGGCCGACCCCGCCCCCAGCGCGTCCACCGCCCGCAGGTACGGCAAGCCCGTGGCCGCGAAGTACGCCGTGGAGAGCGCGCCGCGAACGTTGCCTGCCGCCGCTGCCGGAGCGGCACCTCCATCACCTCCCACGGCGGCAGCGGCCAGGCCGCGGAGAACCCTCCTCCACCGCCCGGCCACCGTCGGTGCAGCTGCCGCCCGTTGCCGCGCCCCACCGACTGGCGCCACGACACCCCTGCCGACGGCGGTCCGCGACCAGGAATCCGCCCGGCAGCCACGGGCGTGCGCGCGGTACACGACGACCGTGGACGCGGCCAGCGCGTGCGGGCCTTCGGGGCGCAGAGCGCACGGGTGCTGAGCGCCCATCAGGACACGGTCGGCATCATCGGCGCTGCTCCCGGCGCCGCAGCGCCGGTTGCCCCCGCTGCCGCAGCACCGCCACTCGATCGAGTGGGGCGCACATTGCCCGCTTCACGCTGATCCATCCGCGTTTGACGCATACTTCGGTTTAACATCATTTATGACGGACTGTCACTCATGACCTGCCGGTCGGAGCTGAAGGACTGCGATGCTGCGAAACTCCGGGGATCACACCACCCCCGTGCCCTGGTACGGACAGCCCGACGCCTGGTACGGGCAGCCCGACCCCTGGTTCGGCCAGCCGTTCGTGCCCGAGCCCACCGCCGACGCGCCCGGCGCGCTCGGCAGGCCGGACCGCGCGCCGCAGCCCCCGGCCCGGGCCCGGCCCGCGGACCCGGCCACCGCGCAGGCGGGGCGGTCGCCCGGGAAGAAGAAGCGGAAGCCGAAGGGCGAACCGGCCGCGAAGGCACCGGCCCCGTCGAAGGGCGCGGCGAAGCCGCCTGCACCGGCGGGCGGGAAGCCCCCGGCACCGGCCGGCGGACAACCGCCCGCCCCGGCGGGCGCGAAGCCTCCGGCGCCGGCTCCCGGGAAACCGCCGGTCTCCGCCCCCGCGAAGCCCCCGGCCCGGTCCGGTCCGGGGGCGCCGACCCGGCGCCGGCCGATGCGCCGTCCCGGCCGTCCGGGCAGCGGCTCCGCCGCGCGTCCCGGGGGCGGGAGTCCCCAGCAGCTGAAGCTCACCCGGCGCGGCCGCGGCGCGGTCGGGGTGCTCGTGTGCACGGTCCTCGTCGCCGGGGTGGTGCTGACCTTCCAGGGCTTCACCGGCATGGACGGTCCGCCCCAGCCCTCGGCCGCCTCCGCGGCCCTTTCCGACGCGGCCGCGATCAAGGCCCCGCCGCCTCTCCCCCCGGCCCAGCCGACGCGCATCCGCATCCCCGGAGTGAGCATCGACGCGCCGATCATGAACGTGGGACTGGACAGCCGCGGTGTGATCGCGGCCCCGCCGCTCGAGAAGGCGGGGGAGGCCGCCTGGTTCAAGGACTCGGTCAGCCCGGGGGCCCGGGGCTCCTCCGTCATCGTGGGGCACGTCGACAACGAGAGCGGCCCCGCGGTCTTCTACAGCCTCGGGGCGCTGAAGAAGGGCTCGACCATCGACGTCGTCCGGGACGACGGCACCACGGCGATCTTCACCATCTACGGCATCGAGGTCTTCACCAAGGCCGAGTTCCCCGCCAAGCGCATCTACAGGGACACCGAGGACCCCGAGCTGCGCGTGATCACCTGCGGCGGCACCTACACCAAGGACTCGGGCTACTCGGGCAACGTCGTGGTCTTCGCCCGCATGTCCAAGACGAAGCAGGCCAAGGTCTGAGGGGCGCCGGCGGCCGGTCGGTACCGGCCGTCAGGCCCAGACCCCGCGTTCGGTGAACACCGCGCGCAAAGCCTCGAGCCGGTCGGTCATGATCCCGTCCACGCCGAGGTCCAGCAGGGCGCGCATCCGGGCCTCGTCGTTGATCGTCCACACGTGCACCTGCAGGCCCAGCCGGTGCGCCGCCGCGATGAACGCGGGGTCGACGACCCGGATGCCGTACGCCCGCTCGGGCACCTGGACGCACACCGCGCCGCGCCGACGCGCCGCGGCGAGGAGCAGCCGTTCGGCGGCACGGCCGCCGCGGGAGAGCAGCCGCAGGTCCGCCACGCCCCTGGTGCCCAGGGAACTGGCCAGCCGCGATCCGCCGAGTGCCCGGGCCCGGACCAGCCGGGCCTCGGAGAACGAGCCCACGCACACCCGGTCCCACGCGCCTGCCCGGCGTACCGCCTCCACCAGGGGCTCGACCGCGGCGTCCGACTTGGTGTCCACGTTCCAGCGGGCGTCCGGGAACTCCTCCAGCAGTTCCTCGAACAGCGGTACCGGCTCGCGCCCGGCCACACGGGCCCGGCCCACCTCGCTCCACGGCAGGTCCGCGATCCGCCCGCCGGCGTCGGTCACCCGGTCCAGGGACGCGTCGTGGAAGGCCACCAGTACGCCGTCCGAGGTCAGGTGGACGTCGGTCTCCAGGTAGCGGTAGCCGAGGTCGACGGCCCGCCGGAAGGCCCAGGCGGTGTTCTCCAGGCCGTCCGCGGTGCCGCCGCGGTGGGCGAAGGCGATCGGGGCGGGGCTGTCCAGATACGGATGGCGTGTGTCGCTCACTCCGGCAGTATCGCGCGCCCCTCCGCGGCGTCCGCCACCGGCTGCCCCCCGCGGGCGACGACCACGGAGTCGTCCTGCGGCCCGGGCCCCGACCGCGGCAGCTCGAACAGGCGCAGGAAGAACTGGGCCAGCGGCCCGATCGAGACCGCGTAGACGACCGTCCCCACGCCGACGCTGCCGCCGAGCACGAAGCCGACCGCCAGCACGGTGACCTCGATCGCCGTGCGCACCAGGCGGATGGAGCGGCCCGTGCGGCGGTGCAGGCCCGTCATCAGGCCGTCGCGGGGGCCCGGGCCGTACCGGGCGGTGATGTAGAGGCCGGTCGCCACGCCGTTGAGCAGCACGCCCGCCACCAGCAGCGGGATCCGCACGCCGAGGCCGTGCGGCTGGGGCAGCAGGGCCAGCGTCGCGTCCATCGACAGGCCGACGACGAAGACGTTGGAGACCGTGCCCAGCCCGGGCCGCTGGCGCATCGGCCACCACAGCAGCAGGACGAGCGCGCCCACCGCCACCGAGACCAGGCCGATGCTGACGCCGGTGTGCCGTGAGATGCCCTGGTGGAGGACGTCCCACGGGTCGAGGCCCAGCGCTGCGCGCACCTGCAGGGCCGCGCTCGCCCCGTAGAGGGCCAGTCCCGCGTACAGGTGCAACAGGCGGCGTGTTGTTCTGGATTGGCCCTCCACGAGACCCCCCTCTGGCCATGACGACTGGATGCGGGACACTATGTGGCATGGTCCTGGGAGAAATCCATGGCCAATGTGCGGAAGGTGGACCGGAAACCATGTCGCAGTGGACCGCAACGGTAGGGGTCACTCATCTCGCGCGCCTGCTCGAGCCCCGTCCGGCGCAGCGCGCCACCGGCCGCCGCGTCCCCGCCTACCGGGGGCTCGCCGACGGCATCCGGGTCCTGGTCCTGGAGGGACGCGTGCCCGTGGCCGCGCGGCTCCCCGCCGAACGCGAGCTGGCGCTGGCCCTCGCCGTCAGCCGCACCACCGTGGCCGCCGCCTACGAGGCGCTGCGCGCCGAGGGCTTCGCCCGGTCGCGGCGCGGCGCCGGCACGTGGACGGCCGTCCCGGACGGCCAGGCCCTGCCCACCCGTGGTCTGGAGCCGCTGCCCCCGGACGCCGCCGGCACCGTCATCGACCTCGGCTGCGCGGCACTGCCCGCACCCGAGCCGTGGCTGACCCGCGCGGTCCACGGCGCCCTGGCCGACCTGCCGTCCTACTCGGCCACCCACGGCGACTTCCCCGCCGGGCTGCCCGTGCTGCGCGAGGCCATCGCGGCGCGCTACACCGCGCGCGGCATCCCCACCCTCCCCGAGCAGATCATGGTGACCACCGGTGCCATGGGCGCCATTGCGGCCGCCGTGCGGCGGCTCGGCACCCCCGGCGAGCGGGTGGCCGTCGAGTCGCCGAGCTACGCCAACGTCCTGGAACTGCTGCGGGAGAACGGCGCCCGGCTCGTCCCCGTCGCCATGCGCGAGGGCCTCGGCGGCTGGGACCTCGACGCCTGGAAGCGCGTCCTGCGCGACGCGGCGCCCCGCATGGCCTACGTCATGCCCGACTTCCACAACCCCACCGGCACCCTCGTCCCTGACGACCAGCGCCGCGCCCTCGTCGAGGCCGCCCGCGCCGCCGGGACCGTACTCGTCGCCGACGAGACGATGGCCGAGCTCCCCCTGGACGAGGCCGCGTCCGCGCCGCGCCCGATGGCCGCCTTCGACCGCGGCGGCAGCGTCATCACCGTCGGCTCGGCGAGCAAGGCGATCTGGGCCGGGCTGCGCATCGGCTGGGTCCGCGCCGCGCCCGACGTCGTACGCCGCCTCGTCAGCGCCCGCGCCTACCTCGACCTCGGCTCGCCCGTCGTCGACCAGCTCGCCGTGGCCTGGCTGCTGCGCACCGGGGCGTGGGACGACGCGGTCGCCGCCCGGCGCGAGCGGGCCCGCGCCCACCGCGACGACCTGGTCGCGGCGCTGCGCGAGCGGCTGCCCGACTGGGAGTTCGCCGTCCCGGCCGGCGGCATGACGATGTGGGTGCGGACCGGCGACGTCTCCGGCTCACGTCTCGCCGTCGCGGGCGAGCGCCTCGGCGTCCGCGTCCCCTCGGGTCCGCGGTTCGGCGTCGACGGCGCGTTCGAGGGCTACATCCGGCTGCCCTTCACCGTCGGCGGTCCCGTCGCGCGTGACGCCGTCGAGCGCCTGGCGGCCGCCGCGCAGACCGTCCGCGACGGCGGGGGCTCCGAGGGCGAGGGCGCGGGGCTCTTCGTGGCCTGAACCGGCGGGCGGCGCGACAGGGCCCGGGACGGCCCGCCTGGCGAGCCGTCCCGGGCGCCGGGACGCCGTCCGGCTCAGCGGCCGTCGGGGAGCTCCGTGAGGCGGAGGCGGAGCTCGACCTCCTGGTCGCCGGAGACCGATCCCTGCTCCTCGAGGAGGAAGGAGTCGCCGAGCACCTTCTTGACCTCGCGTACGTGACGGGGCCCGCCGGAGAGATCCGCGGTCAGGGAGCCGTCGAGGTGGACGGGGCCGAGTTCGTGGCCGTGGCTGCGGGTGTCGACGGAGGCGGCCCACACGGTCGGGTGGGAGGACCCGGGGCGGGGCTCCACGGCCTCGGTGAGGGACTCGCCGGGACGCGTCGGGAAGGCGGCCTCCAACGCGCCGAGCACGGCTCCGGCGTCCTGCCGCTCGCAGCCGGTGAGGAGGACGTCGACGTGGGAATTGGTGTGATGACTGCTCATCAGCGGTTCTCCTCTCGCGGGAGGCCCGGCACGGTACGTCCGGCACCGCAAGCCGCGCCCCTCTTCAGCGTAGGACGGCGACCGTCCGCACGCGCCTTCGGCGGGCGGCTGCGGCGCGGGGGGAGGAGTGCTGCCGCGGGTGAACGGTCGACCGCGACGGTTGCGCGCGTGTGCAACAGGCGGCGCCTGCATTGATCCCGGTGACGGCCGCCGCGCGAGAACGGGGCCGTCACCGGATCCGCCGGTCAGAACGTCAGCTTCCAGCTGTTGATGTAGCCCGTGTCCTGGGAGGCCACGTCCTGCACGCGCAGCCGCCACGTGCCGTTGGCGACCTCGCCGGAGGCGTTGACCGTGTACGTCGTGATGACGTTGTCCGCGGAGTCGCTGCCGCTGGAGTTCTTCAGCCGGTAGCTGCTCCCGTCCGGGGCGACCAGGTCCACGACGAGGTCGCCGCGCCAGGTGTGCCGGATGTCCACGCCGACCGCGAGGGCCGAGGGGGCGTTGCCGCTGACCCCGCTGACGGTGATCGAGGACGTCACGGCCGCGCCGTTGTCGGGGACGCTGACGTCAGCGGTGTTCTCGAAGACCGTGCCGGGCGGGGGAGCGGCGGCGGTGCCCAGGGTCCAGATCGCGTTGGCGATCGCGTCGCTGTTGTTGTCGAGCGCGGTGTCGTTGATGTTCGACGTCGTGTCGCAGGACGAGTGGTAGCAGCGGTCGAAGGCCTGTCCGGCCGTGCCGCCCCACTTCTGCGCCTGCGCCGAGGTCTTGGTGTAGTCCGCGCCGGAGAACAGCCCGCCGACCGGGATGCCCGCGCTTTTGAAGGGCGCGTGGTCGGAGCGGCCGTCGCCCTCGGTCTCGATCTCGGTCGCGATGCCCTTGGCGGCGTACCAGTCCTTGAAGACCTTCTCGAGGGCGGCGTCGTCGTCGTAGACGAAGTAGCCCGGGTTCGGCGAGCCGATCATGTCGAAGTTCAGGTAGCCGTCGATCTTGGCGCGCTCGGTGGCGGCCAGGCCGTTGACGTACGCCCGGGAGCCGACCATGCCGAGTTCCTCGGCGCCCCACCAGCCGAACCGCAGGTGCTTCGTGGGCTGCAGGTTCTCGCGCGCGACGGCCAGGGCGGTCTCCAGGACCGCGGCGGAGCCGGAGCCGTTGTCGTTGATGCCGGGCCCCGCGGTGACGGAGTCGAGGTGGGCGCCCGCCATGATCACGTGGTTGGTGTCGCCGCCGGGCCAGTCCGCGACCAGGTTCCAGCCGGTGGCGCCGCCGGAGGTGAACTGCTGGAGCGCGGTGGTGTAGCCGGCGGCGTCCAGCTTGGCCTTGACGTAGTCGATCGAGGCCCGGTAGCCGGCTCTGCCGTGAGCCCGGTTGCCGCCGTTGGCGGTGGCGATCGACTGCAATTGGCTCAGGTGCGCCTTGACGTTCGCCACCGGGATGTCGGGGGCGGCGGCGAGGGCGGTGGGCCGCGCGGAGGCGGGTGTCGCGGAGGCGGTGAGCAGGGCCGCCGCGAGCGCGGTGGCGGCCCCGGCCGCGACGATCTTGAATGCGGGCACAGGTCACTCCGGTGTGTGGGGGATGGAGTTGCGCGGGACTGTGCGGGCGGTACGGCGGCATCTTTGACGTGTGCATGCCTGGGCGCATCCTGTGGCTCGCGGGGGCTCCCGTCAAGAGCGCATACCGGACGCCGCGTTCCGGGAACCGGGCGCGCTAGGGTCGTGACATGGCTGACGACGAGGGCCCGGTGCGGGTCGACGCCTGGATCTGGTCCGTCCGGCTCACGAAGACGCGGTCCATGGCCGCCACCGCGTGCCGCGCCGGGCACGTGCGGGTCAACGGCGAGCGCGTCAAGCCCGCGCACGCGGTACGCCCCGGCGACGAGGTACGGCTGCGCGGCGTGGGGCACGAGCGGATCGTCGTCGTCACGCGTCTGGTGCGGAAGCGGGTCGGCGCCCCCGTCGCGGCGGAGTGCTTCGTCGACAACAGTCCTCCGCCGCCCACCCTGGAGGAGGTGCCGGCGCCGGTCGTCCGCGACCGCGGCGCGGGCCGGCCGACCAAGCGCGAGCGGCGGGACATGGAACGGCTGCGCGGCACCCGCTGAGGCGTGCGCGTACCGCGCCCGGGCGGATTCGGTACGGCCCTGCGCCACGGGATGCCACGCGTCGCTCACGCGGTGAGGGCGGCCTCGAACCACCGGACCGTCCCGCCGGGGTCGCCCGGCGGCCGTCGCCGCATCCCGGCCCGGGCACCGCAGGCCACGGCATGAGCCCCTGCCGCCGGGGCAGGGGCTCACGGGGTGGGGAGGTGCGGCGGAACCGCGTCCGCGCCGTCACTCGTTGTGGAGCACCTGGGCGATCGTCAGGCGGGCCGCGCGGCGGGCGGGGAGGTAGGCGCCGAGGACCGCGATGGCGATGCCCGTGAGGGCGAGCGCGGTCAGGGCCACCGGGTGCCAGACGTCCGTCATGTACGGGGGGAGGGTGGTGTCGACGGCGTCCACCATGCGCGGGACGACCTGCTGGTAGCCCCAGATGCCCAGCGGGACGCCGAGCACGGAGCCGAGGGCGCCGAGTGCCGCCATCGAGGTCGTCATCATCACCGTGACCTGGCGCGGGGTCATGCCGATGGACTTCAGCATGCCCAGGTCGCGGCGCCGGTCTCGGGTGTTGAGGACGACCGTGTTGAAGACGCCGAGGGACGCGACGACGGCCAGCATCGCGGTGAGCACCGAGGCGGAACCGACGACGGTCCGGGTGATGGCGTTCGGGCCCGTGACCGCCGGGCCGACGCCTGGGTCGGCGGCCGCGGCCGCGCGGGCGTAGGCGGCCGGGTCGGTGCCGTCGCGGAGTTTGACGTGGTACGCGATGGGCTTCTCCTCGGGGGCGAGTGCCGTGAACGTCGGCCAGCCGGCGACGAGCAGTTGGCCGTTGGTCTCCATGAACGCGCCGACGACGGTCACCTCCTGGCTCCGGCCGCCCTTCTGCAACCGCACCTCGTCGCCGACGCGCACGCCGGACTGCCGGAGCCAGGCCGTCCCGGCGACGACTTCTCCGGCCCGCCGCATCCAGTGGCCCTCGGTGAGCACGCTGTCCAGTTCGGGTCCGTCGCCGCGGCGGCCCTCGAGCATGGCCTTGCGGGCGGAACCGGCGACCGTCACCTCCACGTCCCCCCGGGCCGTGATCCCGGCGACGCCGGGCAACGAGGCGAGCAGGGAGTGGAGTTCCGGGTCGGGGTGCTCGGCTTCGACGAGCTCGCCGTGCCGCACGGTGCTCGCGTACACCGTGACCTGGTAGGCGTCCCGGCCCGCGTTGCCGAACCGGGTCATCGTCGTGGCCAGGCCGGAGGCGAACGTCACGGTGGTCACGCCCAGGACCACCGCCGCCACCGTCAGCGCGCTGCGGCCGGGCCGGGCGAACGGCAGCCCCACGCCGAGGCTCACCGAGCGCGGCAGCCGGCTGCCGGCCAGGCGCCGCTGCACGCCCAGGGCGCGGCCGGCCCGCGGGGCGGTACCCGCGCTGATCGCCCGCGCCGCGGAGAGCCGGCGCGCGCGCAGCGAGGGGGCGAGCGCGGCGAGGACGCAGACGGCCGGCATGCCGAGCAGGGCGAGCACGTTCACCCACGGCGCGATGCCGACGCTGTCGTGGAACACGCCCGCGTCAGGCCCGGTGAACGTGAACCGGAGGAACGGCGCCGCCAGCAGGTTTCCGGCGACGACGCCGGCGGCGCAGCCGACGACCGCGGGCGCGGTCACCATCGCCAGGTACACCGCGAGCACCTGCCCCGGGGTGAACCCCAGGGCCTTGAGGATGCCGATGTGCCGGAAGCCGGAGATCACGGCACCGCTGACCACATTGGCGACGATCAGCACGGACACGACGATGCCGAGGATGCCGAAGGCCGACAGGTACGGCGCGTACGCCCGCGCCGCCCCGCCGATCCGGTGCTTGAGCGTGAGGTACGACTCGGAGCCGGCGAGCGCGTCCTGCGGGAGCCGTGCCGTCACCGTCCCCAATTGCTCGCGGAGCCTGGTGTCCGACGACGCGTCGGAGAAGCGGAACAGCATCTGCGTGGTGGCCGGGTGCAGCGCGTCGATCTGGGACGGCGCCACCCAGGCGTCCGCGGTGCGGCTCAGGTCGAAGGCGAAGCCGACGATGGTGAGCGTGGGGCCGGAGGGCACCGGGATCCGTTTGCCCAGGGCGTCGGCGGTCCAGTCCGGCTGCCGGTTGAGGACCACCTCGCCGGGCGCGGTCGCCCAGCGGCCCGCCCAGAGGTCGAGCCGGTCCACCGGCCCGCCCGGGTCCGCCCGGCCGACGAATGTGACCTCGCCGAAGACCCCGTACTTCGCGGTGTCCCGCGGCAGTCCGACCGTGGCCTGCGGGAACGGCCCGGCGACGGCCTCGACGCCGGGTTCCCCCGCGGCCTCGGCCAGTTGCGCGTCCGAGGTCCTGGACCGGTCGAACGCCGCCACGACATGGGGTCCGTGCTGCTTGCCGAAGGCCTTGTCGAACGGCGCGGAGGCCGCGTCGACCAGCCCGAGCGCGACGACGATCGCCCCCGTCGAGGTCAGCGTGACCAGCGCGATGACGAGGGTCTGGAGCCTGCGCCGCCGTACGGCCGCCCGCGCGGCCCGCCACACCGCCCTCATGCGGACGGCTCCAGGGTGTGCTGCCCCGTCACCCGGCCGTCGGCGAGGGTGACCAGGCGTCCGGCGCAGCGGCGCGCCAGGCGCTCGTCGTGCGTCACCAGGACGAGCGTCTGGCCGATCTGGTTGAGGTCGAGGAGCAGGTCCATCACCTGCTCGCCCGCGCGGCTGTCCAGGGCGCCGGTCGGCTCGTCGGCGAGCAGCAGGGCGGGGCGGTTCATCAACGCGCGAGCCACCGCGACGCGTTGACGTTCGCCGCCGCTCAGCACGGCCGGATGGGCGTTGGCGCGGTCCGCGATGCCGAGTTCCTCGAAGAGCTCCATGGCGCGGCGCCGGGCCGGACGGGCCGGGGTGCCGGTCAACTGGGCGGCGAGCGCGACGTTGTCCAGCGCGGACAGGTCGTCGACGAGGTTGAAGAACTGGAAGATCATGCCGATGCGGTGTCGCCGGTACAGCGCGAGGCCCCTCTCGCTCAACCGCCCCACGTCCTCGCCGTGCACCAGCACGGTGCCGGCCGTGGGCCGGTCGAGGCCGGCGATCATGTTGAGCAGGGTGGACTTGCCGCACCCCGAGGGCCCCATCACCGCGACCGCCTCGCCGGCGCGGATCTCCAGCGTCACGCCGTCCAGGGCCGTCGTCTCGCCGTATTCCCTGCGTACGCCGTCGAGTCGTACGACGGTCTTCCCGCTGCTGTCCTCAGTGACCATGCACAGGACGCTAGGCGCCCGGCGCGGCCCGGACATCCCTCCCCGGATGGCACCTTGGCGGGGATCTCATCCCGGGGATGCAGAACCCTGCATCCAGGGGCTGATGCGCCCGTGGTGATCGTCTGCGAAGGTGAACTCGTGGCGAATGGGGAGCCGGACGTGCTGGTCGCGGCGCTGGGGGCGGCGTGCGCGGTCGCCGTGTGCCTGGCGGTGGCCCTGGTGCGCACGCGGCGCCGCTGGCAGTCGGCCCTGGGGGAGCGCGGCTGGCTGCTGGAGCGGGAGCGGGAGAGCGCCACGCTCACCGCGGTGGCGGCCGAACGCGAGCGCATAGCGAGGGAGTTGCACGACATCGTCAGCCACAACGTCAGCCTGATGGTGGTGCAGGCCGGGGCCGCCCGCGAGGTGCTGGGCACCATGCCGGACGAGGCCGCGGCGGCGCTCCGTTCGGTCGAGGACGCGGGGCGCGGCGCCATGACGGACCTGCGGCACATGCTGGGACTGCTGGCGCCGTCCCCGGGCGGCGTGGACGACGAGGGCGGGGAGCACGGTCCGGACGGGGCCGGTGAGGGCGGCGCCGAGGCGCTGGCCCCGCAGCCCGGACTCGACCGGCTGGGGGCGCTGATCGACCGGGTCTCCTTCGCCGGGCTGCCCGTCGAGGTGCGCGTCTCCGGGGAGCCGCGCCCGCTGCCGCAGGGCGTCGACGTGACGGCGTACCGCATCATCCAGGAGGCGCTCACCAACGCGCTCCGGCACGGTGACGGAGGGAAGGCGGAGGTGACGGTGCGGTACGCGGAGCGCGCGCTGCGCGTCGAGGTGCTCACCACCGGCCCCAGCGTGCTGAACGGAACCGGAACCGGAACCGGGCCCGCTGCCGCTCCGCGCCGCCGGGAGGGCGCCGGGCGCGGGCTGTTGGGCCTGCGCGAACGGGTCGCGGTGTACGGGGGAGACCTGGACGCCCGGCGCCGTCTCGGCGGTGGCTACCGGGTCAGGGCGCGCATCCCGTTGGACCGGCCGTGACGGCGGGGGCGGGGGCGTCCCCCCGCGTGCTCATCGCCGACGACCAGACGCTCATCAGGACCGGCTTCCGGCTCATCCTCACCGCGCGCGGCATCACGGTGGTCGGCGAGGCGGCGGACGGCGCGGAGGCGGTCGCCGAGGCGGGCCGGCTGCGGCCGGACGTCGTCCTGATGGACATCCGCATGCCCATCATGGACGGCCTGGAGGCCACCCGCCGCATCCTGGAGCAGATCCCGGAGTGCCGGGTGCTCATCCTCACCACCTTCGACCTCGACCGCTACGTCTACACGGCGCTGTCGGTGGGGGCGAGCGGCTTCCTGCTGAAGGACGTCACGCCCGAGCACCTGGCGGCGGCCGTGCGTCTCGTCGACACCGGGGACGCCCTGCTGGCGCCGTCGATCACGCGCAGGCTGGTGGAACGCTTCGCCTCCGGGGCGGCGGCCGCGCAGGACGGTCCTCCGGCCCACGCCGGCCTCGCCGCCCTGACCCCGCGCGAACGGGAGGTCCTCACGCTGCTCGGCCGCGGTCTGTCCAACCTCGAACTGGCCGCGGAACTGACGCTGAGCGAGGCGACGGTGAAGTCGCACGTCGCCCGCATCTTCGCCAAGTTGGCGTTGCGCGACCGGGCCCAGGCGGTGGTCCTGGCCTACGAGACCGGTCTGGTACGGCCGGGCGGGCCCGGCGCCGAAGCCTCCCCCGGGCGTTGACCCCGCCAGCCCTCCCCGCCTCAGACGCGGTCGGTCGCCGGGACGGGGTCCGGGGCGGCGAGGCGCCGCCGGTAGGGCAGCAGGAAGGCCGTACCCAGGATCAGGACGCCGGCGGCGGCGACGGCCGTACGGGGACCGGTGACGGCGGCGAGCAGGCCCCAACCGGCCGTCAGCGCCGCGATGGTGGCGCTGCTGGTGATGGACCACGCCGACAGGACGCGGGCGACCTGGTCGGCGGGGCTGTGTTCGAGCCGGTAGGTGGCGAAGACGGGGTTGAACACCCCCACGCACGTGACCAGGCCGAACTCGACCAGGATGACGAGCACCAGACCCCACGGGCCGGGCCGGACGAAGGCCAGGCCGACGAGCCAGCAGGCCCTGAGGGCCCCGCTGGCGACCATCACGCGGCGCTGTCCGTACCGGGGGACCAGCCGCCGTGAGAGCCGGGAGCCGACCAGGCCGCCGAGGCACGGCACCCCGAAGGCGAGCCCGTACTGCCAGGGGGCGAACCCCAGGTCGCGCAGGAGGAGGACGGCCAGCAGCGGTGCGGTCGCCATGATCAGGCCGTTGACCAGGGTGGTGTTGAAGAACAGCAGGCGCAGGGTGGGGTGGCCGAGGATGCGCCGCCAGCCGTCCAGCAGGTCGCCGGGGCGGAAGGGCCGTGCCGTCTTCGGCGCCGGTGGCGGGTCCTCACCGCCCATCGCCCGGATCCCGAACGCCGACAGCAGGAAGCTGACCGCGTTCACCACGGTGGTCACCAGGGGCCCGAACGCCCCCACGGCGAGACCGCCCGACGGCGGGCCGAGCGCCGTCGCCGTCCACATCGTCGACTCGAAACGGCCGTTGGCGCTCAGCAGGTGCTCCGGGCGTACCAGCGCCTTCAGACAGGCTCCGCTCGCCGCGGTGAACACGACGTTGGAGGCGGCGACGACGATCGACACCAGGACCAATTGCAGGAAGGTCAGCGCCCCCGCCAGATGGGCCACCGGGAGCGAGAGCAGGACCGCGAACCGGAGGAGGTCGGCGCCGATCATCACGGGCCGCTTGCGGCGCCGGTCCACCCACGGGCCGAGCGGGATCGCGATGAGCGCCGCTCCGGCCAGGCCTGCCGCGGACAGCAAGGACACCTGCGCCGGGCTGCTGCGCAGCAGGCGGATGGCGATGAGCGGGAAGGCGTCGAGCGCGAACCACGTGCCCACCGTGCTCGTGGCGTACGCCGTCCACAGCCATCCGAATTCGCGTCCCAGCGACGGCCCGCGCTCCACGACGTCCTCCCCGCTCCCGTTCCTCGCCCCCGGCTGCCCTGTCGTGCGGTGTCGAGCTCAGGGCAGGGGCGCCACGTAGACCCAGGCGCCGTCGTGGCGGACGAAGCGGCTGTTCTCCTCCATCACGTCGTGCTCGCCGCGCAGGCCGTAGTGCGCGCGGAAGGCGACGGTGCCCTCGCTGTGGAAGGCGCTGCCGTCGGTGGTGGCGCCGATCTCCAGCCGTTCCCAGCGCACGTGGTGGTCGAGGTCCAGCTCCGCGGGCCGGGTCTCCGGGTGCCAGGTGCGCAGCACGTACGCCGCGTCGTGCACCGCGTAGGCGCTGTAGCGGGACCGCATCAGGGCCTCGGCGGTGGGGGCGGCGGCGTGGCCCGAGTGGTACCGGCCGCAGCAGTCGCCGTACGTGGCGGGCAGCCCGCAGGGGCAGGGCGCGCCGGGGGAGTGCGGCAGGGGACGGGTGCGGGGGCGCGGGGCGGAACGGCGGCCGGGGCGGGACTTGGGCATGCCGCCCATTGTGCACCGCCGCCGCGGACGCGCCCGCAGGCCCCGTGACCTCAGGCGATGCCGCCCGGGTAGCCTGCGGGACGGCAAGATCTCCGCCCGACCGACCCGAGGAGCCCCCGTGCCGCAGCCGAGGATCGCCCTGGTGACGACCGCGCACCTCCCGGAGGGCACCGTCGATCGCGACCTGCCCCTGCTGCGGGACGCCGTCGCCGCCGCGGGCGCCGAGGCCGCGGTCGTGAACTGGAACGACCCCGGCGTCGCATGGGCCGGGTTCGACCTGGCGCTCATACGCTCGACCTGGGACTACACCTGGCGCACCGGCGAGTTCCTGGCCTGGGCCGACCGCTGCGGTGCCGCGACCACCCTGCTCAACCCGCCCGCGGTCGTGCGCTGGAACTCCGACAAGCGCTATCTGGGCGAGCTGGCCTCCCTCGGCGTTCCCGCGGTCGCCACCCGCTACCTGCCGCCGGGCGGCGGCACCGACGGGCTGCCCGCCGTCCACGAGTTCGTGGTCAAGCCCGCGGCGGGCGCGGGCGCCCGCTACGCCGCGCGCTACCGCCCCGGGCAGCACGAGGAGGCGCGGGCGCACGTGGCGCGGATGCACGACGAGGGCATCACCGCGATGGTCCAGCCCTACATGCCGCGGATCGACACCAGCGGCGAGCGCGCCCTGGTCTTCCTCGGCGGCCGCTTCCTGCACGCCATCGCCAAGAACGCCGTGCTCTCGCCGGACACGCGCTACGACCAGCGCAAGGTCGCCCATCCCGGAGTGCGCCCCTGGACCCCGACGGAGGCCGAACTGGCCGCCGCGGAGCGGGCACTGGCCGCCGTCCCCGGCAGGCCGGAGCTGCTCTACGCCCGGGTGGACCTGGTTGACGCTGAGGACGGCACGCCGCGCGTGATGGAGCTGGAGCTCATCGAGCCCAACCTGTTCCTCAAGGACCACCCGGACTCGCTGCCCGAGGTCGCCGGCGCGATCGTGCGCGCCGCGGGCCGCGCCGCGGGCTGAGCCTCAGCGGGTCACCGGCAGTCCGGCCCGCTCGGCGGCCGCCGCCAGGACCTCGCGCAGCATGGCGGGGGTGAGCCGCCCGGTGAAGGTGTTCTGCTGGCTGACGTGGTAGCAGCCGTACAGGTGCAGCGGCGGCTCCCCTTCCGCGGGGGCCGCCAGCTCCACGTGCGCGCCGTGCCCGAAGCGCGGCAGCGGCCGCGGCAGCCGGTACCCGGCGCCGCCGAGCACGGGCAGCAGCGCCTGCCAGCCGAACGCGCCGAGGACGACGATGGCGCGCAGCGTGGGCCGCAGCAGCTCCAGTTCCCGCACCAGCCACGGGCGGCAGGTCAGCCGCTCCTGCGGGGTGGGCTTGTTGTCGGGCGGCGCGCAGTGGACGGGCGCGGTCACCCGCACCCCGTACAGCTCCAGGCCGTCGCCGCGTTCCGTGGAGGTGGGCTGGGAGGCGAGGCCGACGGCGTGCAGGGCCTCGAACAGCACGTCGCCGGAGCGGTCGCCGGTGAACATCCGGCCGGTGCGGTTGCCGCCGTGCGCGGCGGGGGCCAGACCGACCAGGGCCAGCGCGGCGTCCGGCGGGCCGAAGCCCGGCACCGGACGGGCCCAGTACTCCCACCCCGCGTAGGCGCGGCGCCGGACCCGGGCGGTCTCCTCGCGCCAGTCGACCAGCCGCGGGCAGGCCCGGCAACCGGTCAGCCGCTCGTCGAGCACGGCGAGGTCCCGCGCCCCGGGCGCGGCGAGGGCGGGGAAGTCCGCCGATTCCTGCTGCACCTGCGTGCCGTCCCTTCGCGGCCGGTACGGCGCTCGTACGGCCCGCCCCCACGCTACCCAGCCCCCGGCCCCGCCGCAGGGGGCGACGGGGCCGGGGCACGCGGTGGGGGCGTACGCGGGGTCAGGCGCGGGCCGGCTCCGGCTCGGCCGCCGGACCCGACGCCTCGACCTCGTCCGCCGCGTCGGAGGGGCGCAGCAGCTCGCCCTCGACGTCGACGTTCGGCAGGATGCGGTCCAGCCAGGACGGCAGCCACCAGGCCCGCCGGCCCAGCAGCGCCAGCACCGCGGGGACGATGGCCATCCGCACGACGAAGGCGTCGAAGAAGACGGCCGTCGCCAGGCCGAAGCCGATCGACTTGATCATCGCCTCGTGGGATCCGATGAAGCCGGCGAAGACGGCGATCATGATGACCGCGGCGGCCGTGACGACCCGGGCACTGTGCCGGAAGCCGGTGACGATGGCCTGCCCGGGCCGTTCCCCGTGGACATGTGCCTCGCGGATGCGCGTGACCAGGAAGACCTCGTAGTCCATGGCGAGACCGAAGACCACGCCCACCAGGAAGATCGGCATCATCGACATGATCGGGCCGGTCTGCTCGACCCCCAGCAGTGAACCGAGCCAGCCCCACTGGAAGACCGCGACGACCGCGCCGAGTGCCGCCATCACCGAGAGCAGGAAGCCGAGGGCGGCCTTCAGCGGGACGAGGACCGAGCGGAACACCACGATCAGCAGCAGGAAGGCGAGGCCGACGACGAGCGCCAGGTAGGGCAGCATCGCGTCGGTGAGCTTCTGGGAGGTGTCGATGTTGAGCGCCGTGGTGCCGGTGACGGAGACCTCGGCGCCGGTGCGGTCCGTGATCCCGCCGCCCGCGGCGCGGATCGCGCCGACCAGTTCCTCGGTCTCGCCGCTGCTCGGCTTGGACGCGGGGACCACGGTGATGATCGCGGTGTCCCCGGCCTTGTTGAAGGTCGCCGGGGTCACGGCCGCCACGTCGTCGAGGCCCTTGAGGTCCGCGGCGACGTCCCGGACCGCGCCCCGGGGGTCGTCGGTGCCCCTGGCGTCGGTGACCACGACGAGCGGGCCGTTGAAACCGGGGCCGAAGCCCTCCGAGAGCAGGTCGTACGCCCGGCGCTGGGTCGTCGAGGCGGGCTGCGACCCGTCGTCGCCGAGGCCGAGTTCGATCGAGCCGGCGGGCACGGCCACCGCGCCGAGTGCCGCGACGCAGAGCAGCAGGACGGCGACGGGGCGCCGGATGACGAACCGGGCCCAGCGGGTGCCCATGTTGGGGCGCTCCGCGCGGGGCACGCGGTGGGCGTGGTGCCGGGCGTCCCCTCCGCGGCGGCGGAAGAGGCCGGCGGCGTTCGCGGGACGGACGCGCTTGCCCGCGAAGCCGATCAGCGCGGGCACGAGGGTGAGGGCGATGAGGACGGCGATGACGACCGTGCCGGCGGCGGCCACGCCCATCTTCGTCAGCATCGGGATGTCGACGACGGACAGGCCCACCAGCGCGATCACGACCGTGAGCCCGGCGAAGACCACCGCGGAGCCCGCGGTGCCGACGGCGCGTCCGGCCGCCTCCTCGCCCTGCCGCCCCTCGGCGAGTTCGGCGCGGAAGCGGGAGACGATGAACAGGGCGTAGTCGATGCCAACGGCCAGGCCGATCATCATGGCCAGGATCGAGGTGGTGGACCCCAGGTCGAGGGTGCTCGCGAGCGCGGTGATGGAGCTGACGCCGATCCCGACGCCGATCAGTGCCGTGACCAGGGGCAGTCCGGCGGAGACCAGGGAGCCGAAGGTGATCACCAGCACGACGGCGGCGACGGCGATGCCGATCACCTCGGTGGCCCCGGTCTCCGGCGCCGTCTGGAGCGCGTCACCGCCGATCTCCACGGTCAGCCCGCTGTCGCGGGCGTGCGCGGCCGCGGTCTCCAGGGCCTCGCGGGAGGAGTCCCGCAGTTCCATGCCGGGGACGTCGTACGCCACCCTCGCGTAGGCGATCGTCCGGTCCTTGCTCACCGCCCCGGCCGTGTACGGGTCGTCGACGGAGGCGACTTCGGCGCCCTGCCGCAGTTCGCCCACGACCTTCCGGACGGCCTTCTTGTTGGCGCGTTCCGTCATCTTCTCGCCGGCGGGGGCCTTGAAGACCACACGTGCGGTCGCGCCGTCGGCGCCGGCGCCGGGGAAGCGCTCGTCGAGGAGGTCGAAGGCCTTCTGGGACTCGGTGCCGGGCACGGAGAAGGACGAACTGCCCGCGGCGGGCGCGTTGGCGGCGCCGACACCGGCGAGGGCGAGCAGCGCCACCCAGATCAGGACGACGAAGTGCCGTCGCCGGAAGGCGAACCGGCCGGTCCGGTAGAGGAATGTGGCCACGGGGTGTACTCCCTGTCGGGTTCGAGGGGCGGTGGAGGACGGTCGCCGTCAGGGAGCGGACGCGGCGGCGGGGTCGGAGGCGGGGTCGGTACGGAGGCCGAGCGCGGGCAGGATCACCGCGTCGAGGAAGGCCAGCAGGTAGGCACGGGTGGGCGGCAGGTCCTCGAGCACGTTCCGGGTGAAGAAGGCGCCCAGCAGCATCTGCAGGAGGTAGGGGAGCGCCGGGTCGTCCGCCCGGACCTCTCCGCGGTCGACGGCGCGCCGCAGCAGGGTGTCCAGGCCGGAGCGCTCCGGCTGGATCATGACCTCGTGCAGTGCGTGCATCAGGTCGGGGTTGCCGTGCAGGGCCATGGCCAGGCCGCGCATGAGGGCGCAGTCGCGTTCCAGCTGCCGGTCGTCGTCGAGGGTCAGCAGGGCGCGCAGGTCGCCGCGGAGGCTCCCGGTGTCGATGTCCCCGGGGCCGACGGGCCTCCCGTGGCGCAGGGCCGTGGCGACCAGCGCGGCCTTGCCGCCCCACTGGCGGTACAGGGTGGCCTTGCTGCAGTGGCCGCGGGCGGCTACGGCGTCCATGGTCAGGGCCTCGTAGCCGACCTCGCGGAGCAGGTCGAGCGTGCTCGCGTGGACCGCGGCCTCGCGTTCCGCGGTGAGGCGGCTGCCGCGACGGGTGGTGACCGGTGCGGTCATGGACCCTCTCCGTCCTGAACGAAACGGTTTCGTACTCGTCAGAGCATAGAGTCGGGCTCATCGAAACGAAACGGTTTCGTACGTGGGCTGCATCACGCCGTGGACGGGAACTTCCGCAGCGGACCCTCAGAAGGCGTAGCGGACGCGGAGCCAGGGTGCGTGCTCCGCGGCGAGCGCCAGCAGCCGGCGTACGGACGCCGCCTTCTCCGCCGCGCGGTATCGCACGTTGAGGTCCCCGTTCTGCGAACGCTTGGGCTCCTGCAGCGCGGGGCGCCACAGCAGTTCCTCGGCCCGGGGGTGCCAGCCCAGGTTGACCTCGTGCAGCCCGGCGTTGTGGGTGAGCATGATCACCTCGGCCGCGGCCTGGGTCTTCACCGCCGCCGGAAGGACGTCGTCCAGGTGCCGGAACAACTCCGCCCACGCGTCCTGCCAGCCGGGGCGCACCACGACCGGCGACAGGTTGAAGTGCACCTCGTACCCGGCCTCGAGGAAGTCGCCCGCGGCGGCGATCCGTTCGGCCACCGGGCTGGTCCTGACGTCCAGCAGCCGGGAGTCCTCGGGCGGCATCAGCGAGAAGCGGACCCTCGTGCGTCCGCGGGGGTCGAGCCGCAGCAGGTCGGGGTTGACGAACTTGGTCGCGAAGGACGCCTTCGCCGTGGGCCACCGCCGGAACGCCGACACGAGGTCGGCGGTGTTGTCGCAGATCAGGGCGTCCACCGAGCAGTCGCCGTTCTCGCCGACGTCGTACACCCACGCCAGCGGGTCGCACTGGTTGGCCTCGGGCTTGCGGCCCTGCTCGGCGACGTGCCGGGCGATGCGGCCGACGATCCGGTCGATGTTGGTGAAGGTGGTGACCGGGTTGGCGTAGCCCTTGCGGCGCGGGACGTAGCAGTAGGCGCAGGCCATGGCGCAGCCGTTGGAGGCGCCGGGCGCGATCCAGTCGGCGGAACGGCCGTTGGGGCGGACGGTCAGCGTCTGCCTCACCCCGAGGACCAGGGTCCGCGTCTTCACCCGCACCCAGCGCGCCGCGTTGCCCTCGTTGCCGTGCAGACCCGGGATCCGCCAGTGCGACGGCACCTCGACGACTTCGGCGTCCGGGAAGCGGGCGAGGATCTCCCGCCCCCGCGGGGAGGCGGCCGCCGTCGGCTCGGCGTACACGGTGCGGACGTCCAGCAGCCGTGCGGCGGCGGGGGAGTCGCGGAAGGACGCGCCGCCCGCCGCCTTGCGCGGAGGCAGGACGTCGTCGAGCGGGAACAGCCCGTCGGGTTCCGATGCCATCGTCGCGACCCTACCCGCACGGGCGGGGCGGCCCGCTCAGACGGCGCGCAGCGTCGCGGTCACCTCCCGGCCCGGCTGCAGGGTCAGGCCCGGGCGCGGGGGGATCTCGCCGGGGTCGACGTCGACGTGGAAGCGCCGGGCCAGGGTGGCCAGCACCAGCACCGCCTCCACCATTGCGAAGCGGGCGCCCAGGCAGGCCCGCGCGCCGCCGCCGAAGGGGAACCAGGCGTGGTCCGGCAGCGCGGCCGCCTCCTCGCCCTCCCACCGCTCGGGCCGGAACTCCCCGGGTGCGGGGAACCAGCGCGCGTCGCGGTGCGCGCTCCACTGGCTGGACCACAGCACCGTCCCCTCGGGGACCGGCCGCCCGTCGAGCACGGAGTCCTCCTTGGCGATGCCGGTCATCAGCCACACGGGAGGGTAGAGCCGCAACGTCTCCTTGACGACCTGCTCGGTCCAGCGCAGTTCCTTGAGGTCGTCGAAGCGCGGGTCGCGGTCGCCCAGCACCCGGGTGAGCTCGTCGGTGAGCCGGTCGCGCGCGGCGGGGTTTCGCGCGAGCAGGTACCAGGCCCAGGTGAGGGTGGTGCCGGTGGTCTCGTGGCCGCCGATGTAGAGCGTGACCGCCTCGTCCCGGACCTCCCGGTCGGTGAGCGGGCGGCCCTCCTCGTCGACGGCCGAGAGCAGCCGGCTCAGCAGGTCGTCGCGCTCCTTGCCGCCGCGCCGCCGGGCGGAGGTGACCCGGGCCACCTCCGCGTCGACGACCCGGACCGCCGCCTTGAGCCGCCTGCGGCCCGGCGTCGGAACCCACGGCGGCAGGAACAGCGTGACGCCCCGGAACTCGTCGCCGATGGCGCGCTGGGCGACGTCCATCGCCCGGCCGATCACGTCCTCCCGTCCCGCCGTGTCGGCGCCGAACAGGGTCCGCACCGCGATCCGCTGGGTGAGGGCCAGCATCTCCCGCCGTACGTCGATGTGCCGGCCCGCGCGCCAGCGTTCCGCGGTGGCCGCCGCGCTCTCCGCCATCGTGGCCGCGTACGACCGGACCTGACGGGGGCGGACGGCGGGCTGCACCAGAGCCCGCTTGCGGCGCCATGCGGGACCCTCGCTGGTGACCACGCCCTCCCCGAGCACCAGCTTGAAGGCCCAGCCGAGCTCGGGATGGCGGAAGACGGTCTCGACGCCGGTCAGCAGTTCGCCGATGTGCTCCGGCCGGGACAGGAACAGCGCACGCTGCGGGCCGAGCCGCCAGCGCACGAGGTCGCCGTGCCCGCGCAGCGTGACGAAGAAGGCGAGCGGGTCGCGGGCGAAGGCGGGCAGACTGCCGATCAGCGGCAGTCCGCGCGGTCCGGGGACGGGCAGGACGTCCGCAGCGGCGTCCTCGGGCTGTGCGGTGGTCTCCGCGGGCATGTCGTCCTGTCCTCGGGCTCGACGGCGGGGGCACGGGCAGAGCGGTCCGCACCCCAGCAAAGCGGCGCGGCGCCCCGTGCGCCAGAGGGCGTCGGGGCGCGGACGACGCCCGGGCCTTCGGCGGACTCGACCGGGCGGAACCCCTGGGCACCACAGGTCCGTGTCCGCGACTCCCGGGGACCGGCCCGGGCGGTGGCCTCTCACGGGACACGTGCAGCGGCAGGCCGGTGCCCGTCCGGTCGGGCCGGGGGGCGTGGGGTGGCGGCGCAGCACGGCGCGGTGCGGCTTGGCCCGCGTGAGCCGCCCCGGAGTTCGCACCACGCAGAAGGAGACGACCCGCTCCGTCGGGCGACCGCACGTGCGGGGTCGGCCGTGGCGGCGCCTGGGCCTGGGCGCGTGGAGCGGCGTGCTCACGCTCGGCGGGTCAGGGACCAGGGAGGCGTGAGGAGGGGCGGGCTCTGGCAGGGCACCGGGGCGAGGCGGGTTTCCGTCACCGCGAGCCCGCCCACCGGCGCCGGCCCGGTGAGGGGGTCGCGCCTCGGCGGCCGCTCGGCGTTATCGGGCGGAAGGCCGCGGAGCCGAGACGGCCGGGCCGTCACGGGACGGCGGGGCCGGTGATCGCGCGGCCGTGGCGGTCGAACGGCCAGGCGTTGGGGGTGCAGCCGTGGAGGCCCTTGATCTGCTGCATCATCGCCGGGGCGGGGCGCCCGGGGCCGGGGCAGCCACGATGGCCGCGGCCGAGACGGTGCCCGACCTCGTGGTTGATGATCAGGGCGCGGTACTCGGCCGGGCGGCCCTTGTAGTACGGGCTCAGCAGCACCCAGCGCTTGAGGTTGACCACGACGTCCTTGCCGCCGCTGCAGTTCACCTCGCCGCCGGTGTCCAGGCCGTACACCGCGCACAGCGCGTCCGTGGTGTCCGGGGTGGCCAGGCGCACGAGGAAGTCGTACGGCGGCGTGTCGACGCGCCGGAAGGCGGCGCCGGCCGTCGTCCAGCCGCGCTTGTCGGCGAGTATGCGGTCGACCTCCGCGGCCACCGAGGCGGCGGAGAACCCGGTGCCGTCCTCGACCTCCACGCCGTACCGCAGCAGGGTGCCGTGCCCGATGGTCCGCGAGGTGCCGGGGGCCTTGGTGAACCTGCCGTCGCCGTGTTCCGGCACCCGGGTCGGGGTCGGCTTCGGCGTAGCGCTGGGGGCCGGCGTGGGCGCCCGGGACGGCACGGCGGGGGCGGCCGGTCCGTGCTGGGCGGCCGCGGGGACCGCCCGCTCGTGGGCGTTCCGCTCGGTCAGCACCGAGCCCAGACCCACCGCGAGGACCGCGAGGACGGCGAGGACCGCGAGGCGCGGCACCAGCACCCGCCACCTGGGCTTCGTCCCGGGGCGTCGGTTCGTCCGGGGGTGTTTCATACGTCGTACTCCGTACTGCTGCGCGTGAACCGGCGGTGGGCGCCGGACCTCACGCTCCTTTCAGGCGTGCGTGTTCATGCCGGGCGGGCAACGCGACGGTGACCGTCAGCCCGCCCCCCCCGTAAGGGGTTCCTCTCCATCGAGGACACGATGACGGCCTTGGTCATCTCGTTCGGGAGGGGGGACACTGCCGCAGTCCCTCGGCTGTCGCGTCCGCGAGCATCTCCTCGTCCTCCACGACCAGCACCCGCACGTCCACCAGCCTCTCTCGCCTCGCCCCGTGCCGTGACCCGCGCAGGTCACGGGCGGGTCAGGCCTCCAGTATGCGGAGGCGAGGTGAACGGGAGACGAGCCCTCAGTCGTCCCGCGACGCCGCCAGCCGCGCCGTGGCGCTGTCGAGCAGCATGTCGAGGGCGGTGGGGTAGGCGCTGCGGTTCATGCGGGCGACCAGCAGGCCGGCGGTGGCCGCGATGTGCGGATGGGTCCGTGCCGGCAGCCGCGCGTACGTCTCCCGCCACACGTCCCGGTCGGCGGCGCGGGCGGCCTCGGGGAGGGCCAGGGTCGCCGCGTCCAGCGCGGCGAAGGCCAGGGCCTGGTCGATGAAGGCCTGGTAGATCGCGACCGCGGCGGGGTCGGGGAACCCGGCGGTGCGCAGGATGCCCAGGACCGCCTCGTCGGCCGCCGTCTCGTGGGCGCGCCCGGAGACCCGGCTGGCGGTGAGCACCGCCGCCTGCGGGTGGGCGAGGTACGCGGTGTGGATGCGCAGCCCCAGGCCGCGCAGGTCGGTGCGCCAGACGCCGGTGGACTCCCAGCCCTCCATCGCCCGGCCCATCAGGTCGTCCGCGATGGCCAGGGTGAGGTCGTCCATGCCGCGGAAGTAGCGGTACAGCGTGCTCGGGTCGGCACCGAGCGCGATGCCCAGCCGCCGTACGGTCAGCCCGGCCGATCCGTGCTCGTGCAGCATGCGCAGCGCGGTGTCGACGATCAGCCGGTGCGAGAGCACCGCCCCGTTCCTGGTGGGGCGGCGGCGCCGGCGTCCCGCCTCCTGCACGACCCTCTTGGGCACGAGTCCCTCCCTTCCCGCCGCGTCGAGCTTATGCCAACACCATTGACCATACGTCGCGGGACGGCGTTTCATCCCTGGGCAGAGGCGCCTCCGCCTCGGAACGGAGACTTGTCAGCCATGCGTGTACTGCTTGTGGGGGCCGGCGGGGTGGGTACCGCGATCACCCGGATCGCCGCCCGTCGCTCGTTCTTCGAGGCCATGGTCGTCGCCGACCGGGACCTCGCCCGCGCCGAGGCCGCCGTGGCGGCCGTGGACGACGGGACCGGCCGGTTCTCCGCCGCTCCCGTCGACGCCTCCGACGAGGCCGCGGTCACCGCGCTGCTCACCGAGCGGCGCTGCGACGTCCTGCTCAACGCCACCGACCCGCGCTTCGTGATGCCCCTGTTCGGCGCCGCCCTCGCCGCCGGCGCCGACTACCTCGACATGGCGATGTCGCTGTCCCGCCCGCACCCGGAGCGCCCCTATGAGGAGTGCGGGGTCAAGCTCGGCGACGCCCAGTTCGAGCGGGCCGCCGAGTGGGAGAAGGCCGGACGGCTGGCCCTGGTCGGGATGGGCGTGGAGCCGGGCCTGTCGGACGTCTTCGCCCGCTACGCCGCCGACGAGCTGTTCGACACGATCGAGGAGATCGGGGTGCGCGACGGTGCGAACCTCACCGTCGACGGCTACGACTTCGCGCCGTCGTTCAGCATCTGGACCACCATCGAGGAGTGCCTCAACCCGCCGGTGGTGTACGAGGCCGGACGCGGCTGGTTCACGACCGAGCCCTTCAGCGAGCCGGAGGTCTTCGACTTCCCCGAGGGCATCGGGCCCGTCGGTTGCGTGAACATCGAGCACGAGGAGGTGCTGCTGATGCCGCGCTGGGTCGACGCCGGACGCGTGACCTTCAAGTACGGCCTGGGGGAGGAGTTCATCGGCACCCTCAGGACCCTCCACCAGCTCGGCCTGGACCGCACCGGACCCGTCACGGTGCAGAGCGACCGGGGGGCGGTCCGGGTGAGCCCGCGGGACGTCGTGGCGGCCTGCCTGCCCGACCCGGCGACGCTGGGCGAGCGCATGCACGGCAAGACGTGCGCCGGAACGTGGGTGAAGGGGACGAAGGACGGCCGGGCGCGCGAGGTGTACCTGTACCACGTCGTCGACAACCAGTGGTCGATGCGCGAGTACGGCTCGCAGGCCGTCGTCTGGCAGACGGCCGTCAACCCCGTCGTGGCCCTGGAGCTGATGGCCGCGGGCACCTGGGCGGGCAGCGGCGTCCTCGGCCCCGAGGCCCTGGCCCCGCGTCCCTTCCTCGACCTGCTGACCTCCTACGGCTCCCCGTGGGGTGTGCGCGAATCCTGACAGCCGGCCAGCCAGTCGGCGATGGCCGCGGTGATGGGCTGCCCCGTCGCCAGCTCGACGAAGCCGAACTGGCCGCCCTGGTTGCACTCGAGGAACCACCAGGTCCCGTCGGTGTCCTCGGCGAAGTCGAAGGCGCCGTAGGCGAGTCCGGCCGCGGCCATGTACTCCCGCACCGAGCGCGCGATGCGCACCGGTGGCTCCACGGGCTCCCAGTCGGCGTCCTCGGGGCTGCCGAACCGGCCGTCGACCTGGTCGGGACCGGACTTCTTGCGGGCCGCGAACAACCCCGTCCCCACGCAGGTCAGGCGGATGTCGGCGGCCTTGGGTATGTACTGCTGCAGCAGCGTCGGCCCCGCCGCGACCGCGGAGAAGTCGGCGTCCGGGGCGACCAGCGTGGTCGGCAGCGCCATCGGCGGATCGCCCGGGTGCGTGCCGGAGACCGACTTGACCACCAGCTGCGGATGCTGCTCGGCGAACTCCCGTGCCGCCTGGGGGAAGGTGGTGATGAGCGTGGCGGGGACCGCGAACCCCGAGTGGTGCGCGGTGAACAACTGCCATGGCTTGTAACGGGCCTGCGCCGCGGCGGCCGGGTGGTTCATCCACCGGGCCCGCACGCAGCGCAGCGCCCCGTACAGCGCCGCGCCGGCCTCGGCGGTCAGCCACTCGGACTGCTCCGCCGCGCCGGCGCCGGGTGTGCCGGGTCTTCGGATCCAAATGGAGCGCACGCTGTCCATGCTCACCATGCGCTCCTGGACCGACAGGTACCCGCGTACGTCACCGCGTACGTACTCGGCGGACATGGAGACCTCGCCGGGCAGGTCCGCAGGGTCCAGGCGGACCACCGGCGTCCCGCGGTCGTGCAGCGCCGCCACCACCAGGTCGGCTGTCACGTCCTCGGGTGAGGTGAGGATCAGGACGGTCATGGGGGTTCGGGGTACTCAGTCGTCGAAGTGCGTCTTGGAGCCGGCGGTGGAGACGGTGGCGGCCGTGGCGAGCAGCAGCGCGCGGTCGGTGATGACGGGGCGTCCGTCGGGGAGCACGTTCAGCTGCAGGGCGGAATCGTAGGTGTACGGCGCTACAAATGTTTCGGGTGTGGCCGGCCGGGCATGAATCAGCGCGAACGGTCGCATGGCTTCTCCTCACTTCTCCTGCGCGTCGGGCAGCAACCAGCTCCAGTGCCCAACTGCGGCCCTACGTATGAGACTCACGTGGTGCCCCGAACCGTTCCCTGTAACTGGTGTGACGCAGGTAACTATACGTGCCTGAAGTGCATTGAGTTCGCTACTCAGAGTGACGAAGTGACTCTCTTTCGTAGATATCGCCAGGGGGCACCTGTCTACGGGTACCCGCTGCACGCCCGGGGTTGCGCACCGTCACGGAGTCCGTCGCCCGCGTTCCTCCTCCAGCGCCAGCACCTCGGGCAGGTTTCCCAGCCGCTCCAGGCCCCGAACCGCCCTCGCCGTACGGTGGTTGGCGGCGAGCAGATCCCGGTGCCGGTGCACGAAGGCCCAGTAGCCGGTGGTGTACGGGCAGGCGCGCTCACCCGTCCGTTCGGCGGGCCGGTAGGCGCAGCCGTCGCACAGGTCGCTCATGCGGTGGATGTAGGCGCCCGCCGAGGTGTACGGCTTGGTCGTCATCAGCCCGCCGTCCGCGTACTGGGACATCCCGACCACGTTCGGCGCCATCACCCAGTCGTGGCCGTCGACGAAGCAGCGGTGGAACCAGTCGGTCAACTCGGCCGGGTCCCAGCCGTGTTGGAGCGCGTGGCTGCCCAGCACCATCAGCCGGGGGATGTGGTGGGTCCACCCCGTGTCGCGGACCTGGGCCAGCACCGTCGACAGGCAGCGCGCCCGCACCGCGTCCGCGTCCAGTTCCAGGAACCAGCGCGGCAGCCGCGTGTGGTGGCGCAGTTCGTTGCGGTGCCGGTAGTCCGCGCCGAAGTGCCAGTACAACTGCTGTACGTACTCCCGCCATCCGGCGATCTGCCGGACGAAGCCCTCCACGCTGTTCAGCGGCGCGTCACCGGAGCGCAACGCGCGCTCCGCCCGCTCGACGCACTCGGCGGGGTGCAACAGCCCCAGGTTCAGGGGGGCGGAGAGCAGGCTGTGGCTCATCACCGGGTCCCCGGCGAGCATGGCGTCCTCGTACCGCCCGAACTCCGGCAAGCGGTGCGCGACGAAGGAGCGCAGCGCCGACAGGGCCTCGCGCCGGGTCACGGGGAACAGCCGGGGGCCGTCGCGGCCGACGAAGCGGACCCGCCCCTCGCGTTCCCAGCGGTCCAGGTCGCGCCGGACCTCCTCGTCGATCTCGTCCTCGTGCGGCCGCCAGGGCGGCGGTACCCCGAGGTCGTCCCGGTCGCGCGGCGGCGGCTCCCGGTTGTCGTGGTCCAGGTTCCAGCGGCCGCCGGCCGGTTCGCCGCCGTCCATCAGCAGGTCGTGGGAGCGGCGCACCCAGCGGTAGAAGTCCTCCAGCCGCAGGCGTGCCCCGCCGCGGTCCTCGAGCCAGCCGGTGAACTCCTCGCGCGACACCAGGAATCCGCGGTCCGGCAGGACCTCGACCCGGTCCATCGACTCCACCAGCCGCAGCGCGGCCCGCGAGCTCGGCCGGCACGCCGTCACCTGTGCGCCGCCCGCCGCCTCGCGCAGCCCCTCGCGATAGGTGCCGGCCCGCACGTAGCGCACACGGTCGCCGAGTTCCGCCGCCCGGTGCCGCATCGCGGACAGCACGAGGTGGGCCTTGGCCCGGTGCGAGCGGCGCCGGGCGAACGCCGAGCGCGCCTCGATCATCACCACGGGCACGCCGGGGTCGAGGAAGTGCGGCCCCAGCTGGTCGCCGAAGAGCCAGTGCAGACGTGGCGCCATGTGGGCGTACCTCCCGTGCGACGTGGGGCGGGCGTCCGGGATGTACCGGATGTCCCGGGCGGGGGACATCCTTCATCACGGCGGCCCCCGACGCCCGCAACGGCGCCCGCGGCAGGCCGCTGGTGTCGTCGCACCGGAGTACCGGAGTACCGGAGCAGCGCGCCCCGGACGGCGTCAGCCGCCCTGTGCCCCGCCGGGCCGGGTGACGTCGCGCTGCCAGCGGACCTCGCCGTCCACGACGACGGAGGTGGGGGCGAGGCCGGCGGCCGCGGCGACGGAACGGGACGCCCGGTGACCGGGGTGGACATGGGCGACGACGCGGTCCACGGGGAGTGCGACGAGCCGGGCGACGAGGGCGACGGCGGCCTCGGTGGCGATGCCGCGGCCCTGCCAGGGGGCGCCGGTCACCCAGGCGACCTCGGCGACCGTGCCGTCGGGGGTGTCCCACGCCACCGTCGCCTGCACGGTGCCCGTGAGGCGGTCCTCCGTGCGCAGCCGGACCACCCAGTTCCACCAGGACACGGCGGGGTCCCCGGAGCCGGCGACCAGGCGGGTGTAGCGGGCGCGCAGACCCGGCGCGTCGTACGGGGTGCCGCCGATGAACTCGTGGAGCCCGGGGTCGGAGAGCACGGCGGCCATCTCCTGCGCGTGATCGACCCGCAGCGGTTCGAGCACCAGCCGCGGCGTGGTGATCGCCTCGGGCCCGCCGGGCCGCACGGGCGGCGTCACTGCGGGATCCCGAAGAGCCGGACGGCGTTGCCGTACAGGACGCCCCGCGTCCACGCCTCGCCCAGCTCCAGCCGCGTCAGCGCCTGCAGGGCGTGCGGGTACGCGTACGGGATGTTGGGGAAGTCGCTGCCGAACAGGACGCGTTCGCCGAGGTCGGCCAGCCGTGTGCGCTCCGGGGGCGGGAAGGGCGCGTCGGCCTCGCTGAAGTCCGTGAACGCCATCGTCGTGTCCAGGTGCACGCCCTCGTACCGCTCGGCGAGGTCCAGGAACGCCCCGTACTCCGGCATGCCCATGTGCGCGACGACCAGCCGCAGCCGGGGGTGCCGGGCCAGCAGCCGGGCGATCGGGCCGGGACCGGTGTGGCGGCCGGGGACGGGCCCCGACCCGCAGTGGGTGACGACGGGGACGCCGCCGTCCGCGAGCAGGCCCCAGACGGGGTCGAGCAGCGGGTCGTTCGGGTCGAAGGCCCCGACCTGCACGTGGCACTTGAAGACCCGGGCGCCCGCCTCCAGCGCCTGCCGGACGTAGCCGGGCGCCTCCGGCTCCGGGAAGAAGGTCGCCGTGTGCAGGCAGTCGGGCGTCCGGGCGGCGAAGCCGGCGGCCCAGGAGTTCAGCCAGGCGGCCATCGCGGGCTTGTGCGGGTAGAGCATCGAGGTGAAGGCGCGTACCCCGAACGCCCGCAGTGTGGCCACCCGCTCGTCCTCGTCGGTGCGGTACGCGATCGGCCACCGCCGGCCCGTGAGCGGGCCGGCGGAGTCGAAGTACGCCCAGACCTTGGCCAGCACGCGGTCCGGCATGAAGTGGGTGTGGACGTCCACGATCCCCGGCAGGCCCAGGTCCTGCCAGAGCTGCCTCACCCGTACGGCCTCGTCCGCCGGCGCCATGTCCGTCACCTCTGCCACTGTGCCTCCTCCATGGCGGTGATCCTCACACGAACCGCGGCCCGCCGGGGCTGCGGCCCTTGTCATCGGCATCGCGCATCCATAGCATCGCCAGTGTTACAGCAATACTGTCATGCTCGTCGCGAAGCCGGAGGCCCCGATGACCGAGGCGCGAACGCGACCGGGGAAACGGCCGGGGGAACGACCGGCGGAGGCGGCATCCGCCGGCGGGCCGCTCGCCGGTGTGCGCGTGGTGGAGCTGGCCGGCATCGGACCGGCCCCCTTCGCCGCCATGCTGCTCGGCGACCTCGGCGCCGACGTCGTCCGCGTCGACCGGCCGGGCGGCTCACGGCTCGGCGTCGACCCGGCGCACGACGTCACCAACCGCAACAAGCGCTCCGTGGTCGCCGACCTCAAGAGCGAGGGGGGCGTCCGGCTGGTCCTGGACCTCGCCGCCCGCGCCGACGTCCTGCTGGAGGGCAACCGCCCCGGCGTCGCCGAACGCCTCGGCGTCGGTCCCACCGACTGCCACGCCCGCAACCCCCGCCTCGTCTACGGCCGTATGACCGGCTGGGGCCAGGACGGGCCGCTCGCCGCGCGCGCCGGGCACGACATCGGGTACATCGCCGTCGCCGGTGCCCTGGGGATGATCGGCCCCGGCGACGGACCGCCCGCGATCCCGGCCAACCTGCTCGGCGACTACGCCGGCGGCTCCCTCTACCTGGTCACCGGTGTGCTCGCCGCCCTGCACCACGCCCGCGCCACCGGCACCGGCCAGGTCGTCGACGCGGCCGTCGTCGACGGCGTCGCCCACCTCGGCGCGATGATCCGCGGCATGGTCGCCGCCGGCGGCTGGCAGGACCGGCGCGGCGCCAACCTGCTGGACGGCGGCTGCCCCTACTACGCCGTCTACGAGACCGCCGACGGCGGCTGGATGGCCGTCGGCGCCCTGGAACCCGCCTTCTACGCGGAGTTCGCCCGGCTGCTCGGCCTCCCCGAGGACGCGCCGGACCGGGGCGACCTCGGACGCTGGGACGAACTGCGCACCCTGATCGCGGCCCGCTTCAGGTCCCGAACCCGCCAGGAGTGGACGGAGGTCTTCGAGGGCAGCGACGCCTGCACGGCGCCGGTGCTCTCGCTGGCCGAGGCCGCGGCCCACCCCCACCTGGCCGCCCGCGGCACCTTCGCCGGCACCGGCGGCATCACCCAGCCCGCTCCCGCCCCGCGCTTCTCCGCCACCCCCGGCGCGCTGCGGCGGCCGCCCGCCCTGCCCGGCGCGCACACCGCGGAGGTCGCCCGCGACTGGGACCTTCCGGTGTCCGTCCCCGGGGTCACGACGCCCACCCCCCTCGTCGAACGGGCCGGCGACCGGCTCCCGTAGCCGGGCCACCGGCGGAAGGCAGGCACCAGTATGCGGCGCGACCTCTTCACGGCCGAGCACGAGGCGTTCCGGGAGACCGTCAGGGCCTTCCTGGCCAGGGAGGTGCTGCCGCACCACGAGCGCTGGGAGAAGGCCGGCATCGTCGACCGCGAGGCCTGGCTCGCCGCCGGCCGCCAGGGCCTGCTCGGCACCTCGGTGGCCGAGGAGTACGGCGGCGGGGGCAGCGACGACTTCCGCTACGCGGTCGTGCTGGCGGAGGAGTTCGCGCGGGCCGGGGCGCACGGGCTCGCCCTCGGCCTCCACAACGACATCATCGGCCCGTACCTGACCGGCCTGGCCACCGAGGAGCAGAAGCGGCGCTGGCTGCCCGGGTTCTGCAGCGGCGAGACCATCACGGCCATCGCCATGACCGAGCCCGGCGCCGGCTCCGACCTGCAGGGCATCCGCACCACCGCCGCCGACGAGGGCGACGCCTGGGTCCTCAACGGCTCCAAGACCTTCATCTCCAACGGGATCCTCGCCGACCTGGTCGTGGTCGTCGCCCGGACCACCCCCGAGGGCGGCGCGCGCGGGCTGAGCCTGCTCGTGGTGGAACGCGGCATGCCCGGCTTCGAACGCGGCCGCAACCTCGACAAGATCGGCCAGAAGGCCCAGGACACCGCCGAACTCTTCTTCCGCGACGTACGGGTGCCCAAGGAGAACCTGCTGGGCACCGAGAACCAGGCCTTCCTCCACCTCATGGCCAACCTCGCCCAGGAGCGGCTCACCATCGCCGTCGCCGCGGCGGCGGCCGCCGAGCACCTGCTGGACCTCACCACCACCTACGTCAAGGAGCGCGAGGCCTTCGGCCGGCCGCTCGCGCGGCTCCAGCACATACGGTTCGAGATCGCCGAGATGGCCACCGAGTGCGCCGTCACGCGCGCCTTCGTCGACCGTTGCGTCGGCGAGCACACGGCGGGCCGCCTCGACGCGGTGCACGCGTCGATGGCCAAATGGTGGGCGACGGAACTGCAGAAGCGGGTCACCGACCGGTGTCTGCAACTGCACGGCGGCTACGGCTACATGAGCGATTTCCCGATCGCCAGGGCCTTCACCGACGGACGTATCCAGACCATCTACGGCGGCACCACGGAGATCATGAAGGAGATCATCGGCCGTTCGCTGCTCGGCTGATCCCCCCTCGCACCACACCGACACCCTCATCGAAAGGCATCCGACGTTGAGCACCGACGCCTACGTCTACGAGGCCATCCGCACCCCGCGCGGGCGCGGCAAGGCCAACGGTTCCCTGCACGGCACCAAGCCCATCGACCTGGTCACCGGGCTCATCGACGAACTGCGCCGCCGCCTGCCGGGACTCGACCCGGCCGCGATCGACGACATCGTGCTCGGTGTCGTCACCCCGATCGGCGACCAGGGCTCCGACATCGCCAAGACCGCCGCCATCGCCGCCGGGCTTCCCGAGACCGTGGCCGGCGTCCAGGAGAACCGCTTCTGCGCCTCCGGTCTGGAGGCCGTCAACATGGCCGCCGCCAAGGTCCGTTCCGGCTGGGAGGACCTGGTGCTCGCGGGCGGCGTGGAGTCGATGTCCCGCGTCGCCATGGGCTCCGACGGCGGCGCCTGGGCCATGGACCCGATGACCAGCTACACCACGGGCTTCGTGCCCCAGGGCGTCGGCGCCGACCTCATCGCCACCATCGAGGGCTTCAGCCGCCACGACGTCGACACCTACGCAGCCGAGTCGCAGGCCCGCGCAGTCGAGGCGTGGAAGGAGGGCCGCTTCGACCGCTCCGTCGTCCCCGTCGTCGACCGCAACGGCCTGGTCGTCCTCGACCGCGACGAGCACATCCGGCCCGGCACCACCGCGGAGAGCCTGGCCGGGCTCAAGCCGTCCTTCGCCACGATCGGCGAGGCGGGCGGCTTCGACGCCGTCGCGCTGCAGAAGTACCACTGGGTCGAGAGGATCGACCACGTCCACCACGCGGGCAACTCCTCCGGCATCGTGGACGGCGCCGCACTGGTGGCCATCGGCAACCGTGAGACCGGCGAGCGCTTCGGCCTCACCCCGCGGGCCCGCATCGTCTCCGCCGCGGTCTCCGGCTCGGACCCCACCATCATGCTCACCGGCCCCGCCCCCGCCTGCCGCAAGGCGCTCGCCAAGGCCGGGCTGACCGTCGACGACATCGACCTCGTCGAGATCAACGAGGCCTTCGCCGCCGTCGTCCTGCGCTTCATGCGCGAGATGGGCCTGAGCCACGACAAGGTCAACGTCAACGGCGGCGCCATCGCGCTCGGCCACCCCCTCGGGGCCACCGGCGCCATGATCCTGGGGACCCTCGTCGACGAACTGGAACGCCGCGACCAGCGGTACGGACTCGCCACGCTGTGCGTCGGCGGCGGCATGGGTATCGCCACCGTCGTCGAGCGCCTCTGACCTCCTGTCCCGCACCCCGCTACGGAGCCGACCGAACATGACCGCTCTTCCGACGCACACCACCATCCGCTGGGAACAGGACGAGACCGGGGTCGTCACCCTCGTCCTCGACGACCCGAACCAGTCCGCGAACACCATGAACCAGGCCTTCAGGGAGTCCCTGCGGGCCGTCGCCGACCGCCTGGAGGCGGAACGCGACTCCGTCCGCGGCGTCATCGTCACCTCCGCCAAGAAGACCTTCTTCGCCGGCGGGGACCTCAAGGACATGATCAAGGCGGGGCCCGAGGACGCCCCGCAGATCTTCGAGGCCGGCATGGGGATGAAGCGCGACCTGCGCCGCATCGAGACCCTCGGCAAGCCCGTCGTCGCCGCCGTCAACGGTGCGGCCCTCGGCGGCGGTTACGAGATCGCGCTCGCCTGCCACCACCGCGTCGCACTCGACGCGCGCGGCTCGAAGATCGGCCTGCCCGAGGCCACCCTCGGCCTGCTCCCCGGCGGCGGCGGGGTCGTCCGCACGGTGCGGCTGCTCGGCATCACCGACGCGCTGCTGAAGGTGCTGCTGCAGGGCAACCAGTACGACCCGCGGCGCGCGCTGGAGAACGGGCTGGTCCACGAGGTCGCGACCGACCACGACGACATGCTCGCGAAGGCACACGCCTTCATCGACGCCCACCCCGAGTCCGCGCAGCCCTGGGACGCCAAGGGCTACCGCATCCCCGGCGGCACCCCCAGCACGCCCAAGTTCGCCGCCAACCTGCCCGCCTTCCCGGCCAACCTGCGCAAGCAGCTCGCCGGCGCCCCCTACCCGGCGCAGCGCAACATCCTCGCCACCGCCGTGGAGAGCGCCCAGGTCGACGTCGACACCGCCTTCGCCATCGAGGCCCGCTACTTCACCGAGCTGGTGACCGGCCCGATCGCCAAGAACATGATCCAGGCCTTCTTCTTCGACATGCAGGCCGTCAACTCCGGTGCCAGCCGCCCCAAGGACGTCCCGGCCCGCACCGTCACCAAGGTGGCCGTGCTCGGCGCCGGCATGATGGGCGCGGGCATCGCCTACTCGTGCGCCAAGGCCGGCATCGAGGTCGTCCTGAAGGACGTCAGCGCCGAGGCCGCCGAGCGCGGCAAGGCGTACTCCGCCGGGCTCCTCGACAAGGCCCTGGCCAGGGGCCGTACCACCCAGGAGAAGCGGGACGAGCTGCTCGCCCGGATCCACGCCACCGCCGACCCGCAGGACCTGGCGGGCTGCGACGCCGTCATCGAGGCGGTCTTCGAGGACCCGGCCCTGAAGCACAAGGTGTTCCAGGAGATCGAGGGCGTCGTCGCCCCCGACGCCCTGCTGTGCTCCAACACGTCCACCCTGCCCATCTCGCTCCTGGCGGAGGGTGTGCAGCGCCGCGAGGACTTCATCGGCCTGCACTTCTTCTCGCCGGTCGACAGGATGCCGCTGGTCGAGATCATCAAGGGCGGCCGCACCGGCGACGAGGCGATCGCCCGCGCCTTCGACCTGGTCCGGCAGATCCGCAAGACCCCGATCGTCGTCAACGACTCGCGGGGCTTCTTCACCTCGCGCGTCATCGGGCACTTCATCAACGAGGGCGTGGCGATGGTCGGCGAGGGCGTCGACCCCGCGACCGTGGAACAGGCCGCCGCCCAGGCCGGCTACCCGGCCAAGGTGCTCTCCCTGATGGACGAGCTGACGCTCACGCTGCCCCGCAAGATCCGCGAGGAGTCGCGGCGCGCCGTGGAGGAGGCAGGAGGCACCTGGCAGCCGCATCCCGCGGACGCCGTCATCGACCGCATGGTCGAGGAGTTCGGACGCACCGGACGCAGCGGCGGCGCCGGCTTCTACGACTACGCCGACGGCAAGCGGACGGGCCTGTGGCCCGGCCTGCGCGAGCACTTCACCAAGCCGGAGGCGGCGGCCGTCCCCTTGCAGGACCTCAAGGAGCGCATGCTCTTCGTCGAGGCGCTGGACACCGTCCGCTGCCTGGAGGAGGGCGTTCTGACCTCCGTCGCCGACGCCAACATCGGTTCCATCCTGGGCATCGGCTTCCCCGCCTGGACCGGCGGCGTCCTGCAGTACGTCAACGGCTACCCCGGAGGCCCGGCCGGCTTCCTCGCCCGCGCCGAGGAGCTGAGGGCCGCCTACGGCGAGCGCTTCGCCGCCCCGGAGCTGCTGGTGCGGAAGGCCGGGCGGGGCGAGACCTTCACCGACGGCTGACCCGTACGGCTGACCCGTACGAGCGGCCGGGACGCACCGGCCCGGACGGCGGCGCCGCGGCCCCCACCGGGGGACCGCGGCGCCGCCGTCTCACTCCTCGCCGCTCCCTCGTTCGCCGAACCCGGCGGCCGTGGCCCGCAGTTCCTCGGCGAGCGACCGCTGGAAGGCGGTGACCAGGGCCTGGACGACCATCGGCTGCAGGTCGTCGGTGAGCCTGCGCATCCGGGCCCGCTCCTCGGGCGCCGGGCGCCCGGCCACGTACGGCTGCCACACCTCCTGCTGGAAGAGCCGGTGCAACTCGTGGGCGACCGCGCGGGCGTGCTTCAGCACGATCTCCCGGGTGGCGAGCAGCGTCTCCAGCGGGATCGGCACGTCCAGCAGGCGCACCCCCAGGTGCAGCAGCGCCGGGTTCACCAGCAGCACACCGGGGTCCGCGGTGGGGTGCAGGACGCCCATGGCGGCGAGCCGGTCCAGGTCGTGTCCGCTCAGCGGCCGTCCCGCCCGCTGCTCCAGCCCGTCCCGGGCCAGTTCCTCCGCGGCGTCGGGCATCCACGTCGCCACCAGCGCCCGGTGCAGCGCGAGGTCCTCGGGGGTGATGTCGGCGGGCAGCTGCTCCAGATAGCGGCCGATCGCGGCCAGCGTCAGCCCCTGCCGCTGCAGCTCCTCGATCAACGCCAGCCGGGCGAGGTGGTCCGGCCCGTACAGACCGATGCGGCGGGTGCCCAGTTCCGGCGGCGGCAGCAGGCCCTTGGCGCTGTAGAAGCGGATCGTGCGGACCGTGGTACCGGAGCGTGCCGCGAGCTCGTCCACCGTCAGACGCGGCTCCTCGGCCGCCGGCGCGGTCTGCCGGGCGGGGGACTGCGTCATGCGCCGGATCTCGCTCTCTGCCTCGCCGCGCTGGTCATGACACCAGTATGACCGGTCACGGTGCGGAGCCGGGGCCGTGCGCACGCCTGCGGCGGCTCGGACCGGTCCGCGCCGTCGCGTACGCGTCCCCGCCGTGGTGGCGGCGAACAGGGCGCCCGCCCGGTCCTCTGCCGACGCGGAGTGCGCCGGGGGCGCGTCCTCACGGTGCCCATGGCGTGCACCCGGCCGGTCCGTGGGCGTTCACCGCACTCGGAGGGTGCCGCGCGGGGCGGCCACGCCGACCAGCGCGATGTCGTCGTGGGGGCGGTCGGCGAGCCATTCGGTGGTGCGCATCTCCACATGCTCGACCAGGGCTTCCACCGGCATCCCGACGCAGCCGGCCACGGTCGTCTTCAGCCGCTCGGAGCCGAAGAACTCACGGCCGGTCACCCCGCCGCGGGCCTCGGTGACGCCGTCCGAGTAGAGCAGGCAGCTCTCGCCGGGCTGCAGCACCGTGGTGAAGGTCGTGGCCCGCACGTCGGGCACCGCGCCGATCAGGGTGCCGGAGGTGCCGGCCTCCTCCACGTCGCCGGAGACCCGCAGGATGAGCGGTGCCGGATGGCCGCCCGTGGTCAGCCGTAGCCGCACCTGACCGCGGCCGAGCGGGGTGACGCCCGCGAGCACCATGGTGGCGAAGCGCGTGCGGGCGGTGTTGAGGAGCGCGTGGTTGAGCAGCGTCAGCAGCCTTACGTGGTCGGTCTCGACCATCCGCAGGGCGCTGAGGGTGTTGCGGATCTTGCCGGTGAGGACGGCGGCCTCCAGGCCCTTTCCGCACACGTCCCCCAGCACCACGGTGCTCTCGCCGTCGGAGTCCTCCGCCGGGTAGGTGTCGTAGAAGTCCCCGCCGACGCGCAGCGCCTCACGGGACGGCCGGTAGGAACCTGCCACCTCGGTGCCCCTGATGGGCCCCAGCCGCGGCGGCAGCAGGTCCTCCTGGAGCAGGGCGGCGCTGCGCGCCTGCTCGGTGTAGAGGACGGAGGCGGAGATCGCGGCGCCGGCGCGGGCGGCGAAGACCCGGGCGAAGGTCTCCTCCTCGACCGTGAACGGCCCGCCGAGGCGGCGCATCAGGACGAGTGCGCCCGCCGGGACGCCGTTCCCCGGCAGCGGGGTGACCAGCAGCGACACCGGGGCGCCGAAGTCCTCGGGGAGCAGCCAGTCCGGGGCCCGTGCGGGATCGGTCCGGCGCGACGGCACCGGGGGGAAGCCGGCCAGCGCCTCGGCCAGCCCGGGCACTTCGGCGGGGTCGACGGCCAGGGCGCACTCCTCCACGCCGTGACGGCCCGTGACGGCCCGGGTCAGCCGCAACTGCTGCCGGTCGGGCGGGGTGACGACCACCGCGGCGTCGGCGAGCTGCGAGGCGGCCAGCTCCGCCGTGGCGGTCACGCACGTGCGCGGGTCGAGCGAGGAGAGCAGCCCGGCGGACGCCTCGGCCAGGAACTCCGCGCGGCCGTGGGCCAGCTGCAGTTCGCGGTCGGTGCTGCGGGCGTCCGTCACGTCGGTGAGGTACCAGGCGTGGTGCCCGCCCGGGAGCTCGGCGCGGCGTGCCGTCACCTGCCGGGTCCCCATGCCGCCGTGGGCGGTGGCGGCACCCGAGGCGTCCGCCGCCGTCAGCCAGGCGGGGGCGGTCTCGGCGAGCGCGCGGCCGGCCACCAGCCGCGGCGCCCAGGAGGTGATCACGGCGTTGACGGCACGGATCACCCCTGCGCGGTCGCTCACCAGGACGGCGGTCTCGGTCAGGGACTCGACGAGCGCGCGCAGCACCCGCTGCCCGATCCGAGCGGAGGTGGCTGACCCCTGCTCTCGGGCCACTGGTGAGCGCGGAGGCGGGAGAGACGTCACGATGCGGTAGGAGCAAGGCCGGGGCCGCCGTGTGGGACCGTCGGGATCGCTCCGGTCCTCTCGTACCTGGACGAAGGTTGGCCGGGGCAAACAGTTGCCCTTCGGCAAGAGTCTTCCCCATCGCCCGTCACCAGGCAAGCTCCTCCCAGCGGTTCACGCCCAGTCCAGGCACACCACCAGCGCGTCGTCCTCGGCCTCCGGCAGCACGCGGTGACCCGGCAGTTCGCCCAGGACCGCCCGTGGGACGTCCGCGGCCGGGAGCAGCCGGGTGGCCAGGACCGCGCGGGCCAGCGCCCGTTCGCCGTACGTCTCGCCCCCGGGTGAGGCGGTCGCGTACACGCCGTCGCTGACGATCAGGAGCCGGTCCCCGGAGCGCACCTCGAAGCGCTGCGGGACATAGGGGGTGTCCTCGAACATGCCCAGGGGCGACTGGGCCTCGAAGTCGATCCGGTCCACCGCCGAGCCGCGCAGCCGGTACACGCGCGGCGATCCGGCCTCGACCACCTCGGCCGCGCCGGTCGCCAGGTCGAAGCGCATCAGCAGGACCGACACGTACTGTTCGCCCCGGTACCGGGCGTAGACGGCCTGGTCCGCGAGCATCGCCTGGTCGGCGAGGGGGACGCCGGCGCGCCGGGCGTTGCGCAGCGCGTTCACGGTGAGGCTGGTCAGCAGGGCGGCCTCGATGCCCTGTCCCATTCCGTTGGTGACGGTCAGTGTGAGGTCCCGCGCGGCTGCCGACCAGTCGAAGTTGTCGCCGTGGATGTCGTAGGCGGGCTCCAACTGGGCGCCGAGGGCGTACTCGGGGCGGGCGCAGGCTCGTCCGGGCAGCAGCTCCCACTGCATCTCGGCGGCGAGGGTGAGCCGGTTCCGGCGGCGGGCGCGCAGGTAGCGGTCGGTGTCCCGGTCGGCGACGAGGAGGTGATGGCCGAGCATCTCCGCGATCTCGGCGAGGTCGCGCACCTCCTCGGGCGCGGGTTCACCGGGCAGCGTGACGCTGAGCACGCCGATGCGGTCACCGCGCACGCTCACCGGAAGGTGGAGGCGTACGCCCTCGTCGCCCGCGGCCTCGGCGAACGGTTCCTGGGCGCCGAAGGCCCGGCCCTCGGGCGTTCCCGCGAGGGGTACGGCGGCCTGCGTGGGCTCGGGCGCGGAGACCGGCTGGAGCACCGCCAGGCCGTAGTCGGCGAGCAGGATCTCCACGGAGCGGGCCGCGCAGTGGGTGCGCAGGACGTCCGTCAGGGCGGCGGGCAGGGCGTGCGGGGGCGCGGCGCGCAGGGCGCGTTCGGCGGCGAGGGGGGCGTGTCGGTTCACCGGGGTGCGACGGTCCTTCTGGGTGCGGGGTCGGGTCGGTTAGCGTGGTGGCGCGCCGTTTGGCGCGCCCTGTCCTGTCTCGTCTACCCGCTCGCCGGCGGTATCCCTCCGGCGGCACGCCGTGAGGAGGTCCCCTTGGCCGCCACCGCCGGATCGCAGCGGGACGCCGCCGTGGCCGCGGCGTCGTCCGTGGTGGAGGCACTCGAGGTGCTGTGGGGCCGCGGCCGGGACGCGGGGGACCCTCCCGTGCCGCCCTCGCAGTTGCGCGTGCTGTTCGCGCTGGAGGGCAACGAGGGGATCAACCTGAGGACGCTGTGCGACGTTCTGGGTGCCGGGCCGCCCGCGGTGAGCCGGCTCTGCGACCGGCTGCAGGCGGTGGGCTACCTCACCCGGGACACCAGCCCCACTTCACGCCGCGAGGTGTGCCTGTGGCTCACGCCGCGCGGTACCGCCTTCCTCGCCCAGCTGCGGGAACGCAGGGAGCGGGAACTGGCGACGGTCGTGTCGGCGATGCCCGAACGCGCCCGTCGCGCCCTCCTGGAGGGGCTGACCGCGTTCCGCTCCGCCGCCGAGACGACGGGGCTCGGCGCCGTACGTCCGCTTCCCGGAGGCCGCAGCCACACCGCGTAGCCGTCCGGTCCGTGCTCCCGGCCGTGCGTCCGGTCGTGCGTCCGGCGCCGGGGGTACCCCCCGGCGGGCCGACCTGCGTGCGATTGTTGTGTTCGACTACTGTTGCCAAACGGCAATGATCGAAGATGATCGGCACTGACCCAAAGGGCATCCGGCCAGGGTGCCCTTCGCGTACGATCCCATCGCCCCACCTGGGGCACCACAGGGGTGGGGAGACGATGTGGAAGGCAACACGCTGACGCCCCCGGAGGGCGTCATCCCCAGACAGGGCGACGGCCGGCGCAGCCGGCTCTCCGTACTCCTCGTCGAGGACGACGCGGGGGACGCGCTGCTCGTCGAGGAGCTGGTCGCCGACAGCGGGGTGCCCGTCGAACTGCGCTGGGTACGCACGCTGGCCGAGGCGGGCACCGAACTGGCCGCCCGCCCCGCCGACTGCGTCCTGCTCGACCTGCACCTGCCCGACGGCCAGGGCCTGGACGCCCTCGGCCGGGCACTGTCGCTCACCGACCGTGCCGCCGTCGTCGTGCTCACCGGTCTCGCCGAGGAGCGGACCGGCCTGGCCGCGCTCTCCGCCGGGGCCCAGGACTACCTGGTCAAGGGGCGGGTCGAGGGCGAACTCCTGGGCCGCGCGCTGCGCTACGCGGTCGAACGCAAGCAGGCCGAACGGGCGGCCCTCGCCCTGCGGGCCAGCCAGATGCGGGCCCAGGAGAACGCGCGCCTGGAGCGCGGACTGCTCCCGCTGCCCATGTTGCGCACCAAGGACGTCACCGTCACACCCCGTTACCGTCCGGGCCGGGCGGACTCCCTGCTCGGCGGTGACTTCTACGACGTCGTGGAGACCACCGAGGGCGTCGTCCACACCCTCATCGGGGACGTGTCCGGGCACGGTCCGGACGAGGCCGCGCTCGGCGTCGGACTGCGCATCGCCTGGCGCACCCTGGTGCTGACCGGCGTCGAGGGCGCCCGGCAACTCGCGCTGCTGGAGCAGGTGCTGGTGGCCGAACGCGCCGCCCCCGAGATCTTCGCCACGGCCACCATCCTCACCCTCGCCCCCGACCGCCGCACGGCCCGGGTCTGGCGGGCGGGCCACCACGGACTGCTCAACCTGGCCCCGGACGGCACCGTCGAGTACACCGAGCCGCCCCGCGGGCCCGCCCTGGGCGTGGTGCCCGGCATGGGGGAGTGGCCCGAGGGCCGGATCGAACTGCGCCCCGGCCAGTCGCTGATGCTCTTCACGGACGGGCTGTTCGAGGGCCGCACCGACGAGGGCCGGCTCGGCGAGGAGGGCCTGCTCGCCCTGGCCAGGCAGCACGCCACGCTGCCCGCCTCGGAGTTCGTCGACACCCTGATCGCGCGCGCCGAGGCACTGGCCGCCGACCACGGCGGCCTGGACGACGACCTGGCGGTGGTCCACCTCACCTGGAGCGCCTCGCCGTGACGGCCGCCCGCGCGCGGCTGACCGTCCAGGGCTGGATCGTGCTGGTCCTCGCCGCCCTGGGGGTGTTCATGACCGTGGCCGCAGGCGTCGGCTTCACCCAGCTGCGGCGCACGGCGGAGGTCTCGGACCACCTCATCGCCCGGGTCTCGCCCGCGCGGGTCGAGGCCTACCGGCTGCAGACCGCCCTCGTCGACCAGGAGACCGGGGTCCGCGGCTACGCCATCACCGGCGACCCGGACTTCCTGGAGCCCTACACCCGCGGCCGGGTCGTCGAGGAGGACGCCGCCCGCCGCATGCGCGGCCTCGTGAACGGCCTACCGGAACTCGTACGCGACCTGGACGCGCTCCGGCAGGCCGCCGCCGACTGGCGCCGGCGGTACGCGCAGCAGGTGGTCGACCGCACCGAGGCCCTCGGCGGCGGCACCCCCGACGCGGCCACCACCCGCCGGGGCAAGGAGGCCTTCGACCGGGTCCGCGCCCTGTCCGCGACCCAGGCCCGCCGACTGGACGCGGAACGCGCCGCCGGCACGCGGCAGCTGGCGGACGCCCGCACCCTGCGCGACCGGGTCTTCGGGCTCATGGTCGTGGCCTTCTTCCTCACCGCCGTCGCGCTCGCCGTCCTGGTGCGGGTGATGGTCGTCCGGCCGCTGAACCGGCTCCGCGAGGCCGTGCAGGACGTGTCGGGCGGCGAATACGACCGCCGTATCCCGTCCCACGGCCCCGCCGACCTGCACGCCGTCGGCGCCGCCGTGGAGGGGATGCGGCGGCGCATCGTCACCGACCTGGGGGAGTCGCGGCGTAAGGAGGAGCAACTGCGCCACGAGGGCGAGCTGCGCGAGGCGCAGGCCGAGGAACTGCGCCGCTCCAACGCGGAGCTGGAGCAGTTCGCCTACGTCGCCTCCCACGACCTGCAGGAACCGCTGCGCAAGGTCGCGTCCTTCTGCCAGTTGTTGGAGAAGCGCTACGGCGAGAGCCTCGACGAACGCGGCACGCAGTACATCGCCTTCGCCGTCGACGGCGCCAAGCGCATGCAGGTGCTCATCAACGACCTGCTGACCTTCTCCCGGGTCGGGCGGCTGGGCGACGCCAGCGTGCCGGTCGCCCTGGACGAGCCGCTGGACCGCGCGCTGGGCAACCTGTCCGTCGCGATAGAGGAGTCGGGCGCCGTGATCGAGCGCCCGCCCGCGCTGCCCGGCACCGTGGGCGACCCGACCCTGCTGGCCATGCTCTGGCAGAACCTGGTCGGCAACGCCGTCAAGTTCCGAGCGGAGGACCGGCCGCCCCGGGTGACCATCACCCTGGACGGGCCGGGAGCACCGCAGGACCCCGGGCGTCCTGACGGGGACGGCATGCTCCACTTCTCCGTCACCGACAACGGCATAGGCGTGCCGGCGGAGTTCGCCGACAAGATCTTCGTCATCTTCCAGCGCCTGCACAGCCGGGACAGCTACGGCGGTACGGGCATCGGGCTCGCGCTGTGCAAGAAGATCGTCGAGTACCACGGAGGCCGGATCCGGCTCGACCCCGGCCGGCCGGAGGGCACCCGCATCCGCTTCACCCTGCCGGCGGCCGCCGAGCGGGCACCCGCACCGGAGGAGGAGTCCGCGTGAACCTGCAGGAACCGGAACCGATCATCGTGCTGCTCGTCGAGGACGACCCCGGCGACGAGCTGATGACCCGCGAGGCGTTCCAGGAGAACAAGGTCCGCAACGTCCTGCACGTCGTACGGGACGGCGAGGAGGCCCTCGACTTCCTCCACCGGCGCGGCGCCCACGCCGGCGCGCCGCGCCCCGGGCTGATCCTCCTCGACCTCAACCTGCCCCGCTTCGACGGCCGTCAGGTGCTCGCCGCGATCAAGGCCGACGCCGACCTGTGCACCATCCCGGTCGTCGTCCTCACCACCTCCGAGGCCGAGGAGGACATCCTGCGCAGCTACAAGCTGCACGCCAACGCCTATGTGACCAAGCCGGTCGACTTCGAACGCTTCATCGACGTGGTCCGGCAGATCGACGACTTCTTCGTGACGGTGGTGAAGCTCCCGGGCCGCTGATCCGGGCGCCCGCCGCCGCTCGGACCAGCTGCCGCTCAGACCTGCCGCCAGCGGGCCATCGCCCAGGAGAACACCCCGAACAGCGCCAGCCCCGCCGCGATCACGGCCAGCAGCCACGGTCCGGCGGGGGTGTCCCGGAACGTGCGCAGCGTGTCGTCCAGCCCCTTCGCCCGGTCCGGGTCGAAGCGCACCGCCGCGACGACGACGAAGCAGCCCGCGGCGGCGAACACCACGCCCCGGCTGGCCCCTCCGGCCACCCCGAGGAAGTCGACCACCCTGCGGACCCGCGGCGACATCGCTCCCGTCCGCAGGTGCTTGCGGAACTTCCGCAGCAGGGCCCGTACCGCGATCCACCCTCCGGCTCCCACCAGGACCAGGCCCGCCGCCCCCACCAGCCAGCGGCCCATGGGCCAGCCCAGGGCGTGCGCGGTGACGTCCTTGGAGGTCTCGTCGCTCGACCCGCCCGCGGAGGAGCCGTCCACCGCGAAGGTCACCACGGAGTACGTCACGAAGGCGTAGAAGACCGCGCGGGCCGCGGACATGAGCCGCTTGCCCGCCTTGTCCCCGTCCGGACCCGCCGCGCCGAACGCGGCCTCCGACAACCGCCACAGCGTCATCCCGGCGAACCCCACCGCCAGGGCCCAGACCAGGAACCCGCCGAAGGGCTGCGCCGCCAGCCGGGCGACCGCGCCGCCCCGGTCGGCCTGCTCCGAGGACCCGTCGAAGGCGACCCGCAGCGCCAGCACCCCGAGCAGCGCGTAGATGACCCCGCGCGCCGCGAGACCCGCCCGCGCCCCGGCGCGGATCGCCTTCCTCCCCCGCGTCCCGGGCCGTACCGCGCCCGCACCCACCGTCGTGTCCACACCGGCCTCCCTGCCCCGACTGCCTCCGGTCCACCGGATGCCCCGTCGCGGCCGGAACACACCCGGCGACACGGCGGCGCGCGGCTGCGTGGAGTGTCCGGCCCGGGGTATCCGCGTGGTGCGAACACACTTCCGGCCAGGGGCCGGACGAGGTTGGGGTTGAGGTGGAGATGGAGATCTCGAGCATCATCAGTGCCATCGTGATCGGCCTGATCATCGGTGTGCTGGGGCGTCTGGTGGCGCCGGGGCGACAGCCGATCGGAGTGCTGTGGACGATCGTCGTCGGCATCGTGGCGGCCTTCATCGGCAGCGCGATCGCCCAGGGGCTCGGTGTCGCCGACACCGACGGCGTCGACTGGGTCGAGTGGCTGATACAGATCGGCCTCGCGGCCGTCGGAGTGAGCCTGCTGTCGCGGAGCAGGGCGCGGCGGTGAGCACCGCGGTCCGGCCGCCCCCGCTCCGGGCGCGGGCGGCCGGACCGCGTACGAGGACGGCGACCGGTCCGGTCGCCGTCCTCGTCATGCCCGGGCCATGCCGCGCGCGACACGGGCAGCCGATGGTAAGTCAGCTATGACGTGCACGACCGAGCAGTGGGAGGGTGCCATGTCCAGTGACGACGCGGACGGCCGGACCGGCCCGGGGGACGGGCGTGACGAGACCGAGGACGAGCGCGCCGACCGGAAGTGGGGCGAGCTCATCCAGGAGGTGCGGGTCGCCCAGACAGGCGTGCAGATCCTCTTCGGATTCCTGCTGACCGTCGTCTTCACCCCGCACTACCAGCGGCTCGGGACGACCGACCACACGATCTACATCGTCACGGTGGTGCTCGGCGCCTGCGCGACCGGGGCGCTGATCGGCCCGGTCTCCTTCCACCGGATCGTCTCCGGCAGCCGCATCAAACCGCAGGCCGTGCGCTGGGCCTCCCGGCTCACCTTCGTCGGGCTCGTGCTGCTGCTGGCGACGATGACCTCGGCGCTGCTCCTGGTGCTGCGCGCCGCCACCCACGACGCCTTCGTGCCGTGGCTCGTCGCCGGCGTCCTGGTCTGGTACCTGGTCTGCTGGTACGGGCTGCCGCTCTGGGCCCGGTACCGCCACACGGGCGACTGACCCGCGACCGGGCGCACCTGAACGCGGTGGCCGGGAAACCCTGGGGTTTCCCGGCCACCGCGTTCATGTCGTTCGCGGCGTGCGGTCCTCAGACGTGCAGGACGCGGTCGACGAGGTCGCGGTAGCCCTGCAGGGCCAGGCGCAGCCTCTCGGTGTCGCCGCCCTCGCTCTCGTTCCGTCCGCCGGCCCGCCAGCCCGAGCGCAGTTCGTCGCGCCGGCTGCGCAGTTCCTCCACCAGCCGCTCGGTGGCCTCGCCGAGGACCTCGTCGGCCTCCTCCACCGCGTGGCGCGGCTCGTCGACGAAGCCGCCGACGGCGTGCTGCAGTCGCTGCTGCAGCTTGTCCACCGCCCCGTCCACACGCGGCGGAGCGCCCGGGGCGGGCACCCGCTCCTCCTGCCGCGCCGGGCTGCCGCCGGGCTTCACCGCCGCAGCGGGGCCGAAGCCGCCGGCCGTCGTGGGCTTCGCGCCGTGCTCGGGCTTCGCGCCGGCCGTCGCGGGCTTCGCGCCGTGCTCGGGCTTCGCGCCGGCCGTCGTGGGCTTCGCGCCGTGCTCGGGCTTCGCGCCGGCCGTCGCGGGCTTCGCGCCGTCCTCGGGCCGCGACCATCCGGTGGGCCGGCGCGCGGCAGGCGGCTCGTCCTTCGTGTCCGCGCTCTGCGGCGCGGCGGGGGACTTCGGCTTGCCGGGGGTCTGCTCGGAGGGGGCCGTGCGCCCCTCGCGCCCGGTGCCGGTGCCGTCCGTCGTGGCGGCCCGGTCGCTCTTGTCGGTTCCGTCGGTGTCGTGGTGCTCGTGTGTGGGGTTCATCGGCTGCTCCAGGACGGCAGGTGGAAGCGGTGGGAGCCGTTTCGGCCGGAGTCCGCGTCACCCGCGCCGTCCTCGCGCGAGGTGGTGCGGGGCCCCTTGTCCACCGCGATGAGGTCGTCGAACAGCGCCCGGGCGCTGAGCAGCCGCGCGCGCAGTTCCTCGGTGTCCGCCGTGGTGCGGTCACCGTCGTTCCGGGGTTCCGCGGCGCCGCGCAGGTCGCGGTAGGCCTGGAGGTGCCGGGGGCGGTGGACCGACAGGGCGTCGATCTGCTCGCCCGAGGTGTGCTCCGGGAAGCCGCGTTCGTGTGCCAGCCGGTCCAGCAGCCGCGACGCCTCTCGCACAGCCTGCGCGGGGGAGTCGACGAACCGCTCCTGCAGGGCGGCCCACTCGACGCGGTACTCCTCGGTCCGACGTGCGCTCAGCGGCTCCGGGGCCAGACCGCCGTGCCGTTCGACACGCTCCTGCAACTCGCGGTGCGCCGCGTCCGTGTCGCCCTCGTGCCGGGCGACCGTGCGTTCGTACTCCGGTCCGAAGCGGCGCCTGAGCTGTCCCGTGCCGCCGCCGCGCCGCGTCGTGAGGACCGCGGCGAGGGCGATCAGGACAACGACGACGACCGCCCCGATGATGATGCCCGTGGTCATGGTGTGCCTCCCGGGGGCCGTCGTCCGGCCCCGACGTTCGAACTGGCCGTGGTGCGGGTCTCGTTGCACCAAAGGTGCGTGTTACCGCGATCCGTTCGTCCACACGTACGACGTCGGGGGCAGGGGCGCGTCAGCGCGGCAGGTGCACGTGGATGACCTTGCCGCCCGCGCGCAGCAGCGTCACCCGGATGTCCCGGGCCAGCCGGCGCACCAGGCGCAGGCCGTAGCCGCCGGGCAGGAAGCGCTCGGTGGGCGGGGGCGGGGCCGGCAGCCGGTCGTTGTGGTCCTGGACGGACACGCGGATCGCGTCCGGTACCGCCACCACGTCGAGGCCCGCCAGCCCGCCGCCGTACCGGAAGGCGTTGGTGACCAGTTCGGAGACGACCAGCAGGCAGTCCTCGACCCGCTCCTGATCGACGCCTCGCAGCCGCGCACGGGCGAAGTCACGTGCCTCGCCGATGGTGGTGGGCAGCGGCCGGTCCGCCGGCGCGGGCCGCACGATCCCCGCGCCTTCCGCGTCTAGGTCAATGCTGTACACGCACGATCACCCCGTAGGCATCCTCGGTCCCTCACTGGTCTGCCCGGACTGGCCGGTCCTACGCTGCCCTTGGCGCGATTCACGTCCTTCCGGGATCGGTGGGAATGCTTTGCGGAGGAGCGGGTACCCGAGGGGCAACGTACGGGAACATGACGTAGAGGTGCAGAGGTGCGAGGAGGAGCCGTGATCGCCGACGTGAGCGGGACGAGCACCGGGGTCGAGAGCCCCGAGGTCGACGTACTGCCGCAGATCGCCGACCCGAGCAGCGTGGCTCCCACGAGCGCGCGCCGCCTGTCGAAGCTCTTCCTCGAGCGCCTCACGGTGCTCGAGGAGGGAACCCAGGAGTACCAGTACGCCCGCAACACCCTCATCGAGATGAACATGTCGCTCGTGCGGTTCGCGGCCAGGCGCTTCCGCGACCGCAGCGACGAGATGGAGGACATCGTCCAGGTCGGGACGATCGGGCTGATCAAGGCCATCGACCGGTTCGACATCTCGCGCGAGGTGGAGTTCACCACCTTCGCGGTGCCGTACATCGTCGGTGAGATCAAGCGGTTCTTCCGCGACACGACCTGGGCCGTGCACGTGCCGCGCCGCCTCCAGGAGCGCCGGGTGGAGCTGGCCCGCGCCCGGGACGAGCTGTCCTCCCGGCTGGGCCGCGCCCCGAAGGTGAGCGAGCTCGCGGCACTCATGGACATCTCCGAGGCCGAGGTCGTCGAGGCCCAGGTGGCCTCCAACGGCTACACCGCCTCCTCCCTTGACGCGGCCATGAACGGCGACGACGGCGACGACGGCGAGACGGTGCTCGCCGACTTCATCGGCGCGGTCGACCCCGCCATGGAACTCGTCGAGGACCTCGGCTCGCTCGCACCGCTCGTCGTGGAGCTCGGTGATCGCGATCGGCAGCTGCTCCATCTGCGGTACGTGGAGGAACTGACGCAGGCCCAGATCGGGGAGATCATGGGCTGCACGCAGATGCACGTCTCGCGGCTGCTCTCGCGCACCCTGGCCCGGCTGCGGGCCGGACTCCTCCAGGACGGCTGCGCCTGACCCCGCCCCGTCCCCCTGCACGTGGCCCGCGCCCGGTCCCTTCGGGCGCGGGCACGTGTGCACCGCCTACGATGCGCGGATGACCGATCACGATCAGGCGGCGCCGGACCGCCGCTTCCGCCCGCTGGTCCGGATGACGGCCCGGGACCCGCACGAGCCGCACCGGGTCGCCACGCCGCTGGAGCTGTTCTTCGACCTCTGTTTCGTGGTGGCGGTGGCCCAGGCCGGCGTGCGACTGGTGCACGCGGTCGCCGAGGGCCACGCCGGGCAGGGTGTCCTCGGCTACTGCCTGGTCTTCTTCGCGATCTGGCTGGCGTGGCTGAACTTCACCTGGTTCGCCTCGGCCTTCGACACCGACGACGTGCCGTACCGCATCGCCACGTTCGTCCAGATCGCCGGCGTCCTGGTGCTGGCGGCCGGGGTTCCCCGTGCCTTCGACGCCAACGACTTCTCGATCGCCGTCGCCGGGTACGTCATCATGCGCATCGCACTGGCCTTCCAGTGGCTGCGCGCGGCACGCAACGCGGCCGGACCGGCGCGGACCACGGCGCTGAGCTACGCCGCCGGTCTGGTCGTCGTCCAGGTGGGATGGGTCGTCCTGCTGCTCCAGCCCGTCGGCGGGCTGTGGTACTGGGGCTTCCTGATCCTGGCGGTCGCGGAACTGGCGGTGCCCGTCTGGGCCGAGCGGGCGCAGCGCACCACCTGGCATCCGCACCACATCTCCGAACGCTACGGCCTCTTCACCATCATCGTGCTCGGTGAGTCGGTGGCCGCCGCGACGGTGGCCGTGCAGTCCGCCGTCGACGAGTTCACCGCGCTCGGCGAGTTGCTGCCTGTCGCCCTGGGAGGACTGCTCGTCGTGTTCTCCGCCTACTGGCTCTACTTCGCCATCCCCATCCACCAGCACCTCACCAGCAGCGCGCGGGCGTTCCTGTGGGGCTACGGGCACTACCTCGTCTTCGGCTCGGCCGCCGCCATCGGCGCGGGGCTGGAGGTGGTGGTCGAGCAGGCCGTGGGCAAGGCACACATCTCGCAGACGGCCGCCGCGGCCGCCGTCACGCTGCCGACCGCCGTCTTCCTGCTGACGGTCTGGCTGATCCACTCCCGCAGCGCCAAGCGCGGGTTCGCCGAGCACGCGGTGCTGCCCGGCTGCGCCCTGGTGGTGCTGGCGAGCACCTTCTGCGGGGCCGGGGCGGTGCCGGTGGCGGGGCTCGCCATGGCGGCCGCGGTCGCCGTGGGCGAGGTGCTGCACTCCCGCCACTCCCGCCGCCTGCCGGCTGCCTGAGGACGGCTGACGGGGTGCCCCGCCGGAGGAACGGGGCACCCCTGCCCGGAGCCGTCAGGGGAACGAGACCACTGTGGACGGCGTGGTCGAGGTGCCGGAGGTAGCGGCACCGGTGCCGTTGATGACGTGGTCGTACTGGCCCATGCCGCCCAGGGAGACCACCAGGACGTCGTGCATCTTGATACCGGACTTCACCGGGACCTCGAAGCCGTGGTCCATGCGGATCGTCGGATCGGTGGTGAAGTTGCAGTAGCTGCCCAGGCCCCATGCCTCGTGGGTGTTCACCGAGTCGTCCACCTTGTAGGCGGCCCAGCCCTTCGTGGCGCCGTTCTGGATGGCGGCCTGGTTGGGCGCGTCGTAGGCGATCTCGTTCTGGAAGAAGATCGTCCTGCCCCGCTCGCCGCTCCACTGGACGTCGTACTTCTTGAAGTGCTCGACGAACAGGCCGGTGGCCAGGACGTCGTCGCCGTTGACGCGCAGACCGTAGTCGGCCGGGTTGGTGTCCCAGCCGACACCGGCGCCGTGGTCGGCGCGCCAGATCCAGGTGTGGTCGATGACGGTGTCGTCGCTGTTGACCTCCATGCTGGTGGTCGCCCTGCCCGGGCCGGCGCCGCCGATGCGGATGAAGACGTCCTGCACGGTCGTCGGGTTCGCGGCGTGGTCGGCGGCCGAGCCCTGCGGACCGACCTGGAGCAGCACCTGGGAGTTGACCGCGCCGGCGTCGATCAGGAACCCGGCCAGCTTCACGCCGTCGACGTCGGCGACCTTCATCGCCGTCACACCGTTGTCGGGGATGATCGTCGCGAGGCCGAGGCCGAGCACGACGGTGTTCGCCCGGTTGACGTCGATGGTCTGGTCGATGTGGTAGATGCCCGGGGTGAACAGGAGGTTGAGGCCCTGGGCGAGCGCGGCGTTGATGGTGGCGGCCGTCGCGCCCGGCTTGACCACGTAGAACTGGCTCAGCGGGATCGAGGAGCCCTGCGGCGCGCCGTTGCCCCAGCTGGTGCCGCGGGCGTTGGTGCGCTTGGCGGGCACGAAGACCTTGTAGTCGTTGCCGTCGAGGTAGAGGAAGGGCTTCTCACGGGACACGGGGGTGGTGTCGAGCGTGGTGTACGGCGGGTTGGGGAAGCTCTGCGCGGGAGCGCCCTGCACCCCGGAGAAGACCATGTTCCACACGCCGTTGGTCCAGCCGCCGACCGAGCTGTCCCGGGTGTACCACTGCTGCTGCGAGTACGGGCCCACGGTGCCGTCGATCCTGCTGTCGGCGATGTAGCCGCCGCTGGCCCAGCCGTAGCCGTTGGGGGCGAGGTTGAGGCCGCCCCTGACGTGCATCCGGCGGAAGGGCGCGGCCTGGGCGACGGCCCAGCGGTCGGTGCCGTTCACCGGGTTCAGGGCGAGGTTCTCCGCGGAGCGCCAGAAGTTCTGGGTGGCGTTGCCGTTGAACCAGCCGGCGTCCACGGTCACGTCGCCGTTGAAGGTGGTGTCGTCGGGGGAGAGTCCGAGCCCGGCGATCGAGGTGTAGAAGCCGATGTTGGCGTTGATGTTGTTGTAGGTGCCGGGCTTGAACAGCAGCGCGTAGCGTCCGGTGCCGAACTGCGCGGACTCCTGCTGCTGGAAGACCTGGTCCAGCCTGGCCTGGATGCCCGGGGTCGAGGGGTCGAAGACCAGGACGTTCGGGCCGAGGTCGCCGCCGCCGGGGATCACCGGGCCGGTGCCGCCGTCGGTGGTGTGCACGGCGAGCTCCCACAGCGAGTAGCCGTATCCGGTGGCGCGGGTGGTGCCGTACACGCGCAGGTAACGGCCGGTGCCGCTGACGGCGCGGGTCTCGGTGCCGCCGGCGCCGGTGCTGGTGGAGGCGACCGTGGTCCAGTCGCTGCCGTTGGCGGAGAGCTGGATCTGGTAGGCCTTGGCGTAGGCGGCCTCCCAGCCGAGGACGACCTCGCAGACGGTCTGGGAGCCGCCGAGGTCGACCTGGATCCACTGGGGGTCGCTGAACGTGCTGGACCAGCGGGTGCCGGTGTCGCCGTCGACGGCGTTGGCGGCGGCGAAGGAGCCGTTCTCGGTGGAGGAGGCGGTGGCGGTCCTGCCCTGTGCGGCGTTGGCGGTGCCGCAGGCGGCGGCGTGGGCACCGGTGAGGGGGCCGGCCGGCACGGTGAGCAGGGCGAGCAGTACGGCCAGCAGGGCGATCAGCCCCAGGGGTCTGCGGCGGGCGGCGTTGACTTCGGGTCTCATAGGAACTCCTGTGTCAGCCTCACGACTTAATTCAGGGCGTGAGTTAAGACGTGACAGAAGTCGCGGTCAAGGGTCCTCGCACAAAGTGTTTCTGAGGAGTCAACAGTTCGATGAGCGCTTCATGTACTTGCGCCGCCGTGACCTGCGGGGAGTCGAATGAGTTCGGGACTTGAATCAGATCGGCCCCATCCGGCCCCGGGAGGCGTTCCGCACCAGTCCTGGCGTGAAGTCTTGACGGCGCCGGGCCCGCTCGGTTGACTGCCGCCGCAGCGGCCGCAACCGGCTGGGGTACCGGCTCCGGCCGCTGCCGCCGGCATGCCCCCGCCCCCTCTCGCCCCCTGCCCTCCGGCGCCGGGCCCGCGTCGAGCAGAAGGGCCGACTCCACGGGTCCCGCAGATGATCTTCACGGGTTAGACTCCGCGGGTGTCCGAACTCCGCACACTGGTCCTCGGATTCCGGCAGGCGATCGTCGACTGCCCCGACCCGGGCCTGGTCTCCCTGGAGCGTTTCCCGCACGGCTCCTGCGGGGACGCCTCGATCCTCCTCGGTCAGTACCTGTACGAGAACGGGCAGGGGGTGTGGACGTACGTCAGCGGGTGGGAGGACCGCGCCACCCACGCGTGGATCGAGAAGAACGGCGTGCGGGTCGACATCACCGCCGACCAGTTCGACGGGGTCGGCACCCCCGTGATCATCGCCTCGGGAGGCGGCTGGCACGACCGCTTCACGGTCGACCCCACCGCCTCCCACGGCGCTCTCATCGACGTGCGCCAGGACTTCGCCCGACGCGAACTGCGCACCGCCTACGAGCGGTTGACCGCGGTCATCCGGCGGCATCGGCCGGGAGCGGCAGGGGCGCCACCAGCCTGCGCATGACCGTAGGCTCCAGTGCGGGGTTGGCCGCCGCCCGGTGCGCGAGCTCCTCGTCGTCGAGCAACTCCGCGAGCCGGGCCCGGGGGAGGTTCGGATGGCCCGCCCCGGCCGCCCGTACACCGGGATCCGGGTCGCGGGTCAGCCCGTCCACCGTCTCCGCCGCGGTGGCCGGGTCGCGGGCGGCCAGGGCGCGGACCGCAGGGTCCTCGTCCCCGGCGTACCGCGCCAGCCCGGCGATGGGAAACCCCGGCCGGGTGAGCAGGTGTTCGCGCTCGTACCCGGTGTACTCCAGGAAGGCGCTCAGCAGCAGCTCGGCGGGTGCCTCCGGATGGTTCTGCGCGAGCAGCACGCGCACGCCGAGGTCGTCGTCCGCGGCCAGCCGCGCCACCAGGTCGGACGGCAGGCTGTGGTCCCAGGCGGCGCGCCGCCGCAGCAACGGATGCCCGGACAGGGCGTCCCGCCGCACCGCGGCGGGATCCCGGGGCACCAGGCGCTGCAGCGTCGGTCCGAACGAGCCGTCCACCGGCACCTCGTAGTCGATCGCCGCCCGTTCCGCCTCGCTCAGCGCGGGATGCACGGAGAGCGCGAGGCGTACTCGCGGATCGGTGTCCGCGGCGAGCGCCCGGCGCTCCTCCGGCCCGAGGTCGGAGCGGTACGCGATCCGCTCCCGCACTTCGGGGTCGGCGTCGGCGGCCAGCAGGACCACCATGTCGGCGGGGAGGGTGGGGTTGCCCGCGATCGTCCAGCGGTCTCCCTCGCCCACGGGGGCGTCGAGCACGCCCTCCACGACGCCTCGGCTCAGGGCGCTGTGCATCAGCAGGTGCGTCCGCCCGTGGCACGGCCGGTCGGGCAGCTCCCGCTCCACCCACGCCGGGTCCTCGTGCCGCAGGTGCTGCCGCACCATTTCCCGTACCTCGTCGTCCGGATCCGCCAGGAGGGCGTCGCGGGCTTCGTCCGGCACGCCGCGCCAGGCGACGGCCATGCGCCGCACCTTCGGCTCGGGGTGGGTGCGCATCGACTCCATCAGCCCGGCGGAGGCCTGGCGGTAAAGGGTGCCCAGGATCTCCTGCTCGTACGTGAGGAGCATGTGGACGACGGCCCGGTCCGGGAGCGGCCGCGGGCGCACGCCCCCCGGCATCCGGGGCGTGTCGGCCAGATGCGCCCGCACGAACCACTCGGGGTCGTCCAGCAGCCGTGCGCGCTGGACCGGGTCGGCGTGCGGATTGCGGGCGAAGAAGCTGCGTGTGTACCTGTCGGGGTGGGCGACCACGGCGTCGACCACGGCGTCCGGCAGCGTCCGGTCCCGGCACAGGACCATGCGTGCCGCGAGCGGGCCGTCGGCGAGCAGTCGCAGCAGGATGTCCTCGGGGGCCGCGGGATTGAGCGCCAGGCCGGCGAGCCGGCGCGCGGGCAGGCCGGCGGTCCCCCAGATCTCCTCGGGCGTGATCATGTACTGTGTGCTTCCTTTCCGTCGGGGCCGGTTACCGTTTCCGCACACACCGGCCGGGTACACGGGATCGAGGGAGGCAGACATGGACCTGGGTGACTGGTCGACCACGGCTCTCGTGATCGCCGCGGTGGCGGTCGTGGTGATGCTCGTGGTGGCCGTGGTGCTCGTGGTGAAGATGGCCCGGATCCGCACCCTGCTGCGCAGCGCGGACGTGCCACGCTCGGGCAAGCTGGCGTTCTGGGCCGCGCTGGTCTACCTGGTCTGCCCGGTGGACCTGCTGCCCGATCCGATCCTGATCGACGACATCGGTGTGCTGCTGCTGGCCCTGCGCTCGCTCAAGAGCGCCGCCGACGGACAGCTGCCCGTCGGCCGCGACCGCGCCCGGACCCTTCCGAAGTCGAAGAGTCCGGTGGCCTGACCCTCCTCGCGGCCCGGGGGCTCAGCCCCCTGCCCGCTCCGCGTCCCCCGGCTGCGCCTCGGGCTGGGCGACCGGCAGGCACACGGTGAAACGGGTGTCGCCGGGGCCGGACTCGACGCGGATGTCGCCGTGGTGCTTGTTGACCACGATGCGGTACGAGATGTCCAGGCCCAGCCCGGTGCCCTCACCCACCGGCTTGGTGGTGAAGAACGGCTCGAAGATCCGCGGCCGGATCTCCGGGGAGATGCCGGGACCGGTGTCGCCCACCTCCACCACCAGACGGTCGGGGCCGTCCCAGGAGCTGCGCAGCGTCAGGGTGCCCGAACCGCCCATGGCGTCCAGCGCGTTGACGACGAGGTTGGTCCACACCTGGTTGAGCTCGGCGCCGTACGCCTGGATCTGCGGCAGGCTGCGGTCGTACTCCTTGACGACCCGCACCCCGCCGGGGATCTTCGCCTGGAGCATCGTGAGCGTCGCGTCGAGCAGCGCGTGGATGTCCACCGTCTGCTGCGGTGCCCGGTCGAGCTGCGAGTACTGCTTCGCGGCCCCCACCAGCCCGGAGATCCGGGTGACGGCGTCGTCGATCTCGCCCATGAGCAGTTCGGTGTCGAGGGTGTACGTGAGCCAGCGGATCGCCGCCTCCAGCCGTTCCTCGCCGACCGTGTCGACCACGGAGTCCAGCCACTCGGCGTCCACACCGCCCGCGACCAGCGTCGAGGCCAGTTCCCAGGAGCCGTTGACGCCGTGGTCGTCGAGCCAGTCCGTCAGCTCGTCCTCGGCGTCGGCCGCGTCCAGCGCCGACCGTTCGGGCGCCGACGCCATGCGCTTGATCGCGGCGTCCTGCAGCTCGACCAGCTCGTGCAGCTGCCGGGTGTCCAGCCGGCCGTCCGCGATCATCGCCAGCTTGTGCCGCATGCCGGTCACCCGGTCGCGCAGCGCCGAGGTGGCCCGCACCGCGGCGGCGGCCGGGTTGTTCAGCTCATGGGTGAGCCCGGCCGACAGCGAGCCCAGCGCGAGCAGCCGCTCGCGCTCCCCGATGATCGTGTTCTGCTTGCGGTACCCGAAGAACGCCCCCTCCAGCAGGTGCACCGCCATCGGGAACCACCGGCGCATCGCGCCGGCGAACTCCTCGGCCGGGATCAGGAAGAACTCGCAGTCGGTCACCGCCTTCAGCGAGTTGGGGTACGTCTGCTCGACGCGGTCCCCGATGTACGCCTGCGTCGCCCCGGCGTACACGCCCCGCTGGTCGGTGCGGTTGACCTCCACCACGTCGCCGTGGACCAGCCGGCCCAGCGACACCGTGCCGCTGAGCAGCACGTAGAAACAGCTCGCCGGATCGCCCTCGGTGTAGACGGGACTGTTCGCGGGGACCCGCTCCACCCGTCCCTGCTCGCTCAGCCAGTCCAGTTCCTTCTCACCGAGCGACTCGAACAGGAACAGGGTCCGCAGCTGCTCGGGCCCGAGCCGGTCCGTCGTGGTCACTGCGCCTCCAGATAACGGTGCACCAGGGATACGGCCATCGCGCCCTCGCCGACCGCGGAGGCCACCCGCTTGACCGACTCCGCCCGCACGTCGCCGGCGGCGAAGACGCCCGGCACGCTGGCCTCCAGGTGGTACGGGTCGCGGGGGAGCGGCCAGCCGGCGGGCCGCCTGCCCCCGGCGATCAGGTCGGGGCCGGTGACCACGAAGCCGCGCCGGTCCCGCTCGACGACGCCCTCCAGCCAGTCCGTGCGCGGTTCGGCGCCGATGAAGACGAACAGGAACGAGGCGTCCACGGTGGTCACCGTGCCCGTCTTCGCGTCGCGGAGCATCAGCTGTTCCAGGTGGTCGCCGCCCTTGCCGCCGACGACCTCGGTGCAGGGGCGGACCTCGATGTTGTCGATGGCCGCGATCTGGTCGATCAGATACTGCGACATCGAACGCTGCAGGTCGGCGCCGCGGATCAGCATGTGTACCCTGCACGCGTTGCGGGAGAAGTAGACGGCCGCCTGCCCGGCCGAGTTGGCCCCGCCGACGATGTAGACCTCCTGGCCCGTGCAGTTCATGGCCTCGGTCATCGCCGAGCCGTAGAAGACCCCGGCACCGGTGAACTCCGCCAGCCCGGGCGCTTCGAGCCGGCGGTAGGACACCCCGGTCGCCAGCACCACCGTGTGCGCCGCGATGGACGTGCCGTCGCCGAAGGACAGCACCCTTCCGCTGCCGGCCGCCTGCAGCGCGACCACCTCCCGGGTGCTGAGGATCTCCGCCCCGAACTTCGTCGCCTGGCGGCGGGCCCGGTCGGTCAGCTGAGCGCCGGAGACGCCGTCCGGGAAGCCGAGGTAGTTCTCGATGCGGCTGCTCTGCCCCGCCTGGCCGCCGGTCGCCCGGCGCTCCACCAGGACCGTGCGCAGGCCCTCGGACGCGCCGTACACCGCCGCGCCCAGGCCCGCGGGACCGCCGCCGACCACCACCAGGTCGTAGAAGTCGGAGGCCGGAACGGTGCTCAGCCCCACGTGGGCGGCGAGCTCGGCCTCCGTGGGCCGCAGCAGCGTCGTCCCGTCGCCGGTCACCACCAGCGGCACATCGGCGGAGGTCAGCCCGGCCGCGTTCAGCAGCTGCTCGGCCTCGGGCTCCTCCGCGGGCAGCCAGCGGTAGGGCACCAGGTTGCGGGTGAGGAAGTCGCGCACCTTGAACGAGGGCGCCGACCAGCGGTGGCCGACCACACGGGTCTCGGACGCCGTCGGGTCGGGAGTGGCGATCCACGTGTCGAGCAGGGTGTCGATCACCGGGTAGAGGTTCTCCTCCGGTGGGCTCCACGGCTTCAGCAGGTAGTGGTCGAGGTCGACGATGTTGATCGCGTCGATGGCCGCGCTGGTGTCCGCGTACGCCGTGAGCAGCACACGGCGGGCGAGCGGGAACAGGTCCATCGCCGCCTCGAGGAACTCCACCCCGTTCATCTGCGGCATGCGGTAGTCGGCGAGCATCACCGCGAGTTGCTCCCCTCGCAGTTTGATCTCCCGCAGCGCGCTCAGGGCCTCGTCCCCCGAGGTGGCGCGCACCACCCGGTAGCGGTCCCCGTACCTGCGGCGAATGTCCCGGGCCACGGCACGGGACACTGCGGGATCGTCGTCGACGGTCAGGATCGTCGGATTCGCCATGTGACCATCATTGCTCCCCGGCGGCCGTCGTGCGAAGCAAACCGAACAGCCGTGCCTCAAGTGGGGCATGGGGCAGCGGCACATGCCGCCGGCACGGTCAAGGACGTGGTGACGGACGGTGCGCCGACGCGCACCGTCCGGCCGGTCAGGCCTCCTCGACCGCGACCTCGGCCACGGTGTCGTAGAAGGAGAGGTGGCCGGTGATCTCCGGCACCGACGGGAGCGGCTCCTCGTAGAACCAGGCGACGTCGTTGTGGTCGCCGTAGGACCAGTAGGAGGCGACGCCCTTGTAGGGGCAGGTGGTGTTGGTGTCGCTGCCGCGGAAGAGCGCGAGGTCCACGTCCTGCGGCGGGATGTAGTAGCGCACCGGCAGGCCGGTCTCGTGGACGAGTACCGGCCGCCGGGTCTCGGCCACCACCTTGCCGTCGATCCTGACCGTCACGTGCTGCGTGCCGGGTACCGCGTCGACGCGGTGACCGCGCCGGCTGTCCGTGGGGGGCATGGGCTTCCCTTCCTCGGGTCCGTCCGGATCCGTTGCAACGGCGGCGGTGCCGCCGCACATTCCCCGGGCGCCCCGGGTTCCCCCGCATGCACGCATCTGCGTGACTCCGGCGGCGGTCCCCCGTTGGCCCTTCAAGATCACAGCGAAGGAGGACCGCCCGATGAGCACCCGCCGTCACCAGAAGGGCCGCAAGCACCGCACGGTCAATCGCACGCCGAGGCCCGTCGCCCCCGTCGGCACCGTGGGGGCGAGGGCCACGGCCACCCCGCCGGCCTCGCCCGCCGCCCCGGCCTTGCCCGCGACCCCGGCCGCACCGTCCCGCACCGCGGCAACCGCTCCCGTCCCCGCTCCGGCCGCGCCCCCGGTGGCGCCCTCGGTTCCGACGGTCCCCGCCCCGGCTGTCGCCCCGGCGCCCGCCACGGCCGCCGTGCCACCTCCCGCCGGGCCCCGCCCCGACATGTCCGGGCCGGAGGAGTCCGGTCTCGCCCGTACGGCGCTCAAGACCCTCCAGCAGCTTCGCGCGGCCGGCCGCGACGGGACGACCATCGACGCCCTCAGCGCCAGCGTCGGCTACCAGCCCGCCACCATCGTGCGGCACATCGACAGCCTCGCCGCGCACCACCTGGTCCACCAGCGCGACGGCCGCTGGTACGCCGTGACGACCTCATGACCCCGGGCGTGGCGGGCGGCCGGCGGCGCGTTCCGCGCGGACCGGCCGCGCACGGTCGTCCCGGGGGTCCACGGCGGTGAAGCCCCGGGCGCCGCTGGAGACCGATCGCCGCCGTCCGCCACGCCCCCACCGACCGCGCCGCCGTGCCCGCTCCCCGCGGGCAGGGGGTGTCGCCGCCCTGCCCCGTCCCGATGCCGGGCCGCCGCGCCCCGGTCAGCAGGTACGGAAGACGTGGCCCGGCTTCCCGGCGGGCGCGACGTCGCGGTCGCGGAGCACGACCGCCAGACGGGCACCCCAGCGGCGGCAGGTCGCCGTGAAGTCGGCCGCGTCATAGGCCACGACGAGGACGCGGTCGTCGTACGCGGCGGCGTACCGCCCGCACTCGTCGAACTCGCCGCACTCCTCGGCGACCGCGAAGTCGAAGCCGATGCCGGACCGTCGGGGGAGGAGTTCGGTGGTGTTCTTCTGCGCGACGGCCAGCCCCGCGGCGTGGGCGCGTGAGGCGAGCAGCCGGGCGAACGCGGCGTTGTCGGCGGGCGTGAGCAGGCCGTCGGAGCGCTCGACGGAGTCGAGGTTGTCCGGCTCGACCGCCCGGAACCCGCGCTCCGCGCAGTCGTCGATCCACGCGCCGACGACCTCCGCCAAGGCCTCCCGTTTGGCGGCGGTGGAGGTGTCCAGCAGGGCCTCGTCCCACTCGTCGTCCACGACGAGTCCGCCGTCCCCGTCACGCAACAGCAGGCCGGGGTCCCGGGCGCGCCACCTGGACAGCTCGCCGGGCTGGGCCTGGAAGGCGTTGACGTAGCAGACGGAGTACACGCCCGGGGCGGGCCGGTCCCCGCGGTCGCGGGAGACCACGCGCACGCCGTCGGGCGGCGGTTAGCCGCCGCCGATCTGGTAGTCGAAGGAGGCCCCGGCCCGCGGCGGCACCACGCGCGGGGCGGCGGACGAGCCGTCGCCGGTGCCGCAACCCGCCGTCGGCGCCAGGGCCGCCACGACCGCGAGGAAGGCGGCGACGGCACGCGGTACCGGTGACGGGTCGGGGAGGGGCACACGCGCTCCTGGACGGCGAGGCCGGACGGGGGACCATCATCCTCCCGTCCGGCCTCGTGGTGCCGTCGACCGGGTCCGCGCCGCGGATCACATCATCCCGCCGCCGTCCCAGTGGGCGCCGGTGAGCCAGACGAGGGCGATGAGGGTGTCGATCGCGCCCAGCACGACGGCGATCAGCGGGAGCACCGGCCTGGCGCCCCGGAGGGTGCGGCCCATGGCGAGCCGGCCGCACACGACAGCGGCCGGGCCGAGGACGATGCCGAGGACGAAGAATCCGGCGGCCGCGCAGAGCAGGCCGGCGGCAACCAGGGTGCGGGGGCTCGCGCCGGTACCGGTACGGCTGTTGGGGGGCATGGTTCCTTCCTCCATGGGCCGGTGCCCGTTCCGCGGTGCGGAAGTGGCGGTTCCCGGCGATCCGGACACCCCCGTGCGGTGCGCCCGGGGGCCGTCGGCACACAGGGGACCGCCACGGGCCGCCGGGTCCATCAGGACGGGGCGGCCCGTGGCGGGTGCCGGAGTGCCGGAGTGCCGGTCAGCCGGTGAACAACTGCTTGAGCTTGAGGACGAGTTCGTACACACCGTAGGCGAAGGGCGCGCCGACCCACAGCCAGGCGACGACCATCAGCGGCAGCCGGCCGTTCCCGGCGGTGGCCTCGGCGGGCGCGGGGTTCGAAGCGGTCATCGGACGGCTCCTTCCGACTCGGGTCCGATGGTGGCCTTCGTCTCGGCGGACGGTCCGTCATGGTGCCGCGGATGGACCGGGCGTACCAGTTCGTTGGCGACGAAGCCGATCACCAGCAGCACCATCATGATGACGAAGGACGTGGAGTAGAGGTCGGGTCCCGTCCGGCCCGCCGACTTCTCGTGGTCGGCGATCGCGTTCACGATCAGCGGTCCGAGCACGCCCGCCGTGGACCACGCGGTCAGCAGCCGCCCGTGGATGGCGCCCACCTCGTACGTCCCGAAGAGGTCCTTGAGATAGGCGGGCACGGTGGCGAACCCGCCGCCGTAGAAGGACAGGATGACGGCGGCCGCGATGATGAACAGCGGCTTGGAGTCGTCGCCGACCAGGGCGATCAGCAGGTAGAGCAGCGCCCCGGCACCGAGGTAGAGGCGGTAGATGTTCTTCCGCCCGACCAGGTCGGAGGTGGAGGACCAGGTGATCCGGCCGAGCATGTTGCCGAGCGACAGCAGGCCGACGAAACCGGCCGCGGCCGTGGCCGTCACCGGAGTGGAGGTGTCGGCGAAGAAGTCGGTGATCATCGGCGCGGCCTTCTCCAGGATGCCGATGCCCGCCGTCACGTTCATGCAGAGCACCACCCACAGACACCAGAACTGCGGGGTGCGCAGCGCGTTGCGCGCGGACACCTGCGCAGTGGTGACGAGTGGGCGCGCGGCCGCGGCCGACGGGCTCCAGCCGGGAGGCCGCCAGTCGTCCGCGGGGACCCGGACGAGCAGCACCCCGACGGTCATGAAGACCGCGTAGACCAGGCCCATGACCAGGAAGGTCTGCCCGATGCCGGAGGAGTCGGCGCCGAAGGAGGAGAGCAGTTCCGTCGACCAGGGTGAGGCGATGAGCGCGCCACCGCCGAAGCCCATGATGGCGATGCCGGTGGCGAGCCCCGGCCGGTCGGGGAACCACTTGATGAGCGTGGAGACCGGCGAGATGTAGCCGATGCCGAGGCCTATGCCGCCGACGAGGCCGTAGCCGAGGACGATCAGCCAGTACTGGCGCGTGGCGGCGCCGAGGGCCGAGATGAGGAAGCCGGAGGCGAAGCAGAGGGCCGAGACGCACATGGCCCATCGCGGGCCGTTGCGTTCGACGAGGGTGCCGCCGAACGCGGCGGACAGCCCGAGCATGACGATCGCGAGCTGGAACGGCAGCGCGGACTGGGTGCCGCTCAGCCCGAGCGAGGACTCCAGCGGTGGCTTGAACACGCTCCAGGCGTATGCCTGCCCGATGGCGAGGTGGATGGAGAGTGCGGCCGGCGGTACCAGCCAGCGGCTCCAGCCCGGCGGTGCGACGGTGCGGGCACGGGTGAGGACGTCGGGTACGCCCATTGACGCCATGGCGAGTACCTCCGTGAGGGGACATGATCCCGTGGACCGTACAACTTTCATCCATCCCTGGGTAGGGCGTTTGGCGATGAACTTGCCGGAGCGGAAGGCGTGTCCGGGATTCGCGAGGCATTCGTCCGCCTCTCGGTGGGGTCCTCGTCCGCGCGCGCGTCCCGGGATCGAGGGGGTGCGGGGCGCGCAAGGAGAGTTCGTAAGGGTTCGTCCATATTTATTGGCGATAGCGGCGATAACGACAAATCTGTTCGATTGGTGGTGGTTGGGGTTATCGTGTTCGGTGTTAGCCGATCAGGGCTATCACTGGAAACGCCGGACGTGGCCGGTCAGAGGTGACCCATGCATGCGATAACGGACAGCTACGACTTCGTGGTCGTCGGCGGCGGCACCGCGGGCAGTGTGCTCGCCGCGCGCCTCTCCGAGACGGACGGCGCACGCGTGCTCCTGCTGGAGGCGGGGGACGACGGGCCGCCGGCCGCGGCGGCGACGCCGCCCGCCTGGCCGACGCTGCTGGGCACGTCCGCGAACTGGGGCGACACCACCGTCCGGCAGTCGGCGACGGGCACCACCACACCCCTCGCGCGCGGTCGCGGCCTGGGCGGGGGGTCGGCCATCAACGCCATGACCTTCGTGCGGGGCCACCACTCCGGCTACGGCGCGTGGACCGCCGGCGGTGCCAAGGGCTGGGGCTACGACGACCTGCTCCCGTACTTCAAGCGCAGCGAGAACGCCCCCGGGCGCGACCCCGTGCTCCGCGGTGTCGGCGGCCCCCTGACCGTGGGGCCCGCGAGCCCGCCCCACCCCGTCGTGGCCGCGCTCCTCACGGCGGCGACCCAGACCGGCTACCGGCGGGCGGCCGACATCGCCGCAGGTCTGGAGGAGGGCTTCGGCTGGAGCGACCTCAACATCGTCGGCGGCCGGCGGCAGAGCGCCGCCGACGCCTACCTCACCCCCGCCCGGCACCGCCGCAACCTCACCGTGGTGACCGGTGCACTGGTCCACCGCCTGCTCCTGCGCGACGGACGGTGCGTCGGGGTGGAGTACGGGCACGCCGGCCGCACCGGCACCGTCGCGGCCGGCTGCCACGGCGAGGTCGTGCTCACCGCGGGCACCATCGGGACACCGCAACTGCTGATGCTCTCCGGCATCGGCCCCCGGGCGCACCTGCGGGACAAGGGCATCGACGTCGCCTTCGACCTGCCGGGCGTCGGGGCGAACCTGCAGGACCACCCGGTGGCCGCCGTCGTCCACCGAGCGGCCCGGCCCGTTCCGCCCGGAGCCAACAACCACGGCGAGGCCATCGGCCTGGTGCGCAGCCGGCTCGGCATCTGCGACCCCGACGTGCAGGTGCTCCTGGCCGACAGCCCGGGGTGCCGCACGCCTGCGGCCGACGTGCCGGACGGGCAGGGATACCGGATCGCGGTCTCCCCGATGCGGCCGCACAGCAGCGGCACCGTTCGGCTCGCGAGTGCCGAACCGGGAGCCCTGCCCCTGGTCGACCCCGACTACTACGGTGACGACCGCGACCTGGCCACGATGGTCGAAGCGCTGTTCCTGGCACGGGAGATCGGCCAGGCGCGCGCCCTCGACGGATGGCGCGCCCACGAGGTCCTGCCCGGCCCCGACGTGAAGGACGACGCCGGACTGCGGGCGTACGCGCGCGGCGCCCTGGCCTCCTACATGCACCCCGTCGGCACGTGCCGGATCGGCATCGACGACCTGGCCGTCGTCGACACGGACCTGCGCCTCCACGGCGTCGACGGCCTGCGGGTCGCCGACGCCTCCGTGATGCCCGCCATCCCCTCGGGCAACATCGCCGCCACGGTCTACGCCATCGCGGAACGCGCGGCGGACCTCCTCAGGCGCTGACCCCTTCGGCCCGGATCCGGCCCCCCACCGGCCGGATCCGGGCCCCGCCACATCCCCGCAGCCCAGACGAAGGACCGACGCACATGGCATCACCCGCACCCATCGACCTGGCCGGCCTGCTCCAGCGGGCGGTGGGCGTGACCGGGGCGGCGCTGGGCTCCCCCCTCGCCCCCTCGGCGATCGGCCTCGCCCTGTGGAACACCGACCTGCGGTGCACCTGGGTCAACGACTCACTGGAGGACTACGACGGCATCCCTCGGGAGCGGCGGCTGGGCCACCGCCCGGACGCGGCGCTGCCCGCCGGGGCGGGCGCGCTGGAGGCGGTGATGCGCCAGGTGCTGGCCACCGGCACGCCCGTCAGCGGCCGCGAGTACCTCGTGCCGGCGGTGGACGGCGTCCGCCGCGACGGGGCACTCTCCGCCTGTTGCATCCGCCTCGAGGACGCCGAGGGCAGGCCGATGGGCGTCTGCCTGGTCGTCCTGCGGATCACCGGTGAGCACCGGGCCGGCGACCGGCTCGCACTGCTCGGCGAGGCCGGTGCGCGTATCGGCACCACGCTGGACGTCATGCGCACCGCGCAGGAACTGGCCGCGTTCAGCGTCCCCTGCCTCGCCGACTTCGTCACCGTCGACCTCGCCGACACCCTGCGCCTCGGTGAGGAGCCGCTGTCCCGGCTCGGCCCGGACGGCGACTACGTCCCGGTGTTCCGCCGGGCGGGACTGTCCTCCGTCCACGAGGGCGCCCCCGAGGCGGTCTCGCAGGTCGGCGACGTGGTGTACGTGCCGTCCTCCTCGCCCCTCACACGCGTGCTGTCCTCCGGCCGCTCCCTGCTCGAGCCCGTGCTGGACACCGCCTCCCCGTGGCTCAGCCGCGACCCGGCACGGGCCCGGAAGATCGACCGGTTCGGCCTGCACTCGCTGATGATCGTGCCGATCAGGGCCCGCGGCGTCGTGCTGGGCGTGGTGCTCCTCCTGCGCTCCGACGACCCGCGGCCGTTCGACGAGGAGGACCTGCTGTTCGCCGAGGAACTGGTCGCCAGGGCCGCCCTGAGCCTGGACAACGCGCGCCGCTACACCCACGAACGCGCCACCGCCCTCGCCCTCCAGCGGGGCCTGCTCCCGCGCCGCGTGTGCGGCGGCCCCTCCCTGGACGTCGTCTCCCGCTTCCTCCCCGCGGACCTCGAGGACGGTGTGGGCGGCGACTGGTACGACGTGATCCCGCTGCCGCGCGACCGGGTGGCGCTCGTCGTCGGCGACGTGGTCGGGCACGGCATCGACGCCGCGGCCACGATGGGGCGGCTCCGGACGGCGGTGCGGACGCTCGCCGACCTCGACCTGGCGCCGGAACAGCTCCTGGCCCACCTCGACCAGACGATCATCCGCCTCGCAGAGGAGGAAAGCGAGGGTCCGCACGCCTCCTCCGTGAGCGCCAGCTGCCTGTACGCCGTCTACGACCCCGCCGGCCGCCGCTGCACCATCGCCAGGGCCGGACACCCGCCGCCCGCCGTCCGCCACCCCGAAGGCGGCGTCACCTTCCTCGACCTGCCCAACGGCACACCGCTCGGCCTCGGGATGCCCCCGTACCAGGCCGCCGAGGTGGAACTGCCCGAGGGCAGCCTCATCGCCCTCTACACCGACGGCCTCATCGAGGACCGCCGGCACGACGTCGACACCGGGATGGAGCGTGTGCGCCGCGCCCTCGACCGGCCCGGGCGCCTGGACGACCTCTGCGCGGCGGTGCTCGGCACCCTGCCGAGCGCGACCCCGCCCGACGACGTCACCCTCCTCATCGCCCGCACCCGCGCCGCGTCCTCGGCGCCCTCGCGTGCGCGGTGCCCGGCACCGCGTCCCGGCAACCGATTCCCGAGGTAGGTCCCCATGACCGCGTTCCACGTCTCCTCCGCAGGCGCCGAGGACATCAGCCGCCTCTCCGACTGGGCCGAGGACGAAGGATGGAACCCCGGCAGTTCCGACGGGCAGGCCTTCTTCCCCGCCGATCCGGCCGGCTTCCTCTTCGGGAGACTCGACGGCGAGCCCGTCGCCTCGGTCTCCGCGGTGCGCTACGGAGCGGACTTCGGCTTCGTCGGCCTCTACATCGCCCGACCGCCCTTCCGCGGCCAGGGCTACGGGATCCGGGTCTGGCGCGCCGGGCTGGACCACCTCGCAGGCCGTAACATCGGCCTCGACGGGGTCGTCGCGCAGCAGGAGAACTACCGCAGATCGGGCTTCAGCACGGCCTGGCGGAACATCCGGTACCAGGGGACGCCGTCCGGCGGGGTCATGCCCGGCGGCGTCGCGCTGATCGACGCCAGGAGCGTCGGATTCGGCGAACTGGCCCGCTACGACCGGCGGTTCTTCCCCGCCGCGCGCGACGCGTTCCTCGCCTCCTGGATCACCCTGCCGGACCGTACCGCCCTCGCGGCCGTCGCCGACGGCCGGCTGCGGGGACTGGGGGTGCTGCGCGCCGCCCGCGGGCCGTCCCGCGTGGGGCCGCTGTACGCCTCGTCCGGGAAGGTCGCCCTCGCGCTGCTCATGGGGCTCGCACGGACCGCGCCGGGGGAGCCCCTCGTGATCGACGTGCCCGAGCCCAACGAGGCCGCCGTGCGCCTGGTGGAGCACCTGGGCCTGACGCCCTCGTTCGAGGCCGCGCGCATGTACACGGGCCCGGTCCCGGACGTCGACCTGGCGGGCATCTACGGCGTCACCAGCCTGGAACTGGGCTAGCCGCGGGCCCCGGCGCCGCTCCCCCAGCTGACGCTGGGAGGTGCCCCCAGGCACGGCGCTCCCCCAGCCTTCGGCCAGGGGGAGTTGTCGAATCGTCCGAGCAGCCCACTACGAGGACGACTCTCCGCCTTGCGATGCACCGCACCTGGGGGCACCTCCCAGCGCAAGCTCGGGGAACCGCGGAGCCCGCCCTCCGGGCGGTGGGGGCACCTCCCAGGCTCATGTGACGACACGGCCTAGCCGCGGGCCCCGGCGCCGCTCCGGGCGGCCCCCCGGCCAGGGAGGCCGCCCGGAACGCCGTGCGTGGGGCGTTACTGGTTGATGGTGTAACTGTCCCCGTAGACCTTCCACTTGAGCGGAGGGTTGAGGTCGAGGTTGCCGTTGTTGAGGAAGACGCGCTGCTCCGTGTCGACCCGGCTGGTGTCGCTGTGCGCCTCCTCGGTCTTCATCGCCGCCTTGCGCGCGTCGAGGAAGGCGTTGATGTACGCCGTCTCGTCGCCGCCCTGCGCGGGGCTCTTCGCCTTGGACAGGGCGGTCTTGCGGATGCCGCCGAAGCTGACCTTGTCCTCGCCGGGGCCGTGCATCACGATCGCGTCGTAGTACGCGAACTGGCCCAGCGCGCGCAGCCCGTCGGCCTTGGCCTGCTTGACCGAGGGGTCGAAGTAGACGCGGTCGCGCTCGTCGTTCTGCGCCTGCTGGAACGCCGTGTCGGCGGCGGCGCTGCGCCAGGCGCTCTCGAAGCCTGAGCCGAGGCCGCTGTGCGAGTCGGTCCCGTTGACCCGGCGCAGTGCGGGCAGGTAGCGGGCGAGCGGGTTGCCCGGCTTGCGGTCGGTGTACAGCTCGACGAGCTCGAGCATGTCACCGGTGCCGGAGCAGAATCCGATGATGCCCGCGGTGTAGCCGCGGCCGTCGCCGATGTCCTCGATGTACTTGTACTGGGCCTTCCAGTCCAGTGAGGAGTTCTCGGCGCTGGACACCAGCTGCATGGCGATGTCCTTCTTGTGCGGGTCGTCGAGCCCGACGCCGGCCGCCGCGGCGGCCGGCCGCCCCGGCGCGGCCGAGGCCAGGGTGCCGGCGCCGGCGGCGAGGACGCCCGCGGTCAGCGCGGCGGTCGCGTAGAGGACGACCCGCCGGCGGGGGAGGGTGCGTGCATGACGGTGTGGGGGGATCTGCACGGGTGACTCCGTGGGTCAGAGGTTAGGAAACCTTCCTAACAGCGCCACATTGAAGCACCGGGCCAGTCGGACGCCAAGGGGTTCGAACAAAAACGCCGCATGTCATCTGCTCGAAGAATCAAGGGAGTTGGCGACAACCGCCCGGCGGCCGGGCGCGTCCTGCCGAAGCCGCGGGCTCCCCGCATGCGCGGTCCGCCACCCGGATGCAGTCTGGACGGGAAGAGGATGAGGAGGTGGTACCCGTGCCGGACGGGCCCCCTCCCTCCCCGTCCCACCCCGACGTCGGGGAGTGGACGGACGAAAGCCTGCTGGCACCGGCGCTGTTCGCGATGATGGACGGCGTGCGGGCGCACGCGGGCGGGATCTACCTCCTCGCGCCCGGCGAGCCGGTGCTGGAGATGGCCGTGATGGCCGGTCTGCCGCGCGCCTTCGCCGCGCCCTGGGAACGGGTGGGGCTGGGCGCCCCGATCCCCGTCGCGGAGGCACTGCGCGAACGCCGGCTGGTCTGGGTCGGCGGCGAGGAGGAGATGGCGCGCCGGTACCCGCGGATCGCGCTCGTCCTGCCGTACCCGTTCACCCTCGCCGCGCTGCCCGTCGCGACCGCCGGCACCGCCTTCGGCTCGGTGTTCGTCACCTGGCCGGGCGCCCATCCGCCCGAGCTGTCCGACTGGGAGCGCGAGCGCCTGCTCGCCGCCAGCGAGCAGCTCGCCCGCAGCCTGGAGCAGCGGACCACCGAGGGCCGGCCGGTGCGGCGCGGACGGGACGTGGCGATCGGCGCCCCCGTCGCCGGCGTCTCCTCGGCGGTCGAGGCGGTGCGCATGGTGGGCCGGCTGCCGGACGGCCTGTGCTCCCTCGACCTCGACGGGCGGGTCACCTACGCCAACGGCGCGGCGTCCCGCCGGCTGGGCGTGCCGGTGCGCAAGCTGCTCGGGCATCCGCTGTGGCGGACGCTGCCGTGGCTGGAGGACCCCGTGCACCAGGAGAGGCACCGCGCGGCGCTGATCAGCAGGCAGCCCACCTCGTTCACCGCGCTGCGCCCGCCCGGCGACTGGCTCACCTTCCAGCTCCACCCCAGCAGCAACGGCGTCAGCGTGCGCATATCGCCGGCCCGCGGCCCGGCGGCGGAGGCTCCCGTACCCGACCCCGTGAGCGGTGCGGCGCAGCCCGCGGTCGGGCTGGTGGCCATCTCCCACCTCGTGAACCTGTCCGGGGCGCTCACGGAGGCCGTCTGCGTGCAGGACGTGATCGACCTGGTCGCCGACGAGATCATGCCCGCGGTCGGCAGCCGGGTACTGGCCGTCGTCGCCCCGGAGGCAGGGAGGATGCGCGTGCTCGGCCACCGCGGCTACCGCGATCCGACGATCGTCGACCGGTACGACGGCATGGCGATGTCATCGCCGACCCCCGCCGCCCAGGTGCTGGCCAGTGGCGCGCCCGCGTTCCTGGAGTCCGAGCAGGAGATGCGGGCGTGCTTCCCCGACCGCCCGCCGGTCTCCGACGGCATGGCGGCCTGGGCCTACCTCCCGCTGATCGCCTCCGGCCGCCCGGTCGGCACCTGCGTGCTCGGATACCCGCGACCGCACCGCTTCGGGGCCGACGAGCGGGCTCTGCTGACCAGCCTCGGCGGACTCGTCGCCCAGGCCCTGGAGCGGGCGCGGCTCTACGACGCCAAGCACCGGCTGGCCCACGGCCTCCAGTCGGCGCTGCTGCCGCGGACTCTGCCGGAGCTCCCCGGCCTCGAGGCGGCCGCGCGGTACCTCGCGGGCACCGAGGGCATGGACATCGGCGGCGACTTCTACGACCTGCTCCGCGTGGGGGACCGGCCGGCCGCCGTGATCGGCGACGTGCAGGGCCACAACGTCACCGCGGCCGGCCTGATGGGCCAGGTCCGCACGGCGGTACGGGCGTACTCCGCCGTCGGGCAGTCGCCCGGCCAGGTGATGGAGTGCACCAACCGCCTGCTGCTGGACCTGGACGTGGAGCTGCTCGCCAGCTGCGTCTACCTGCACCTCGACCCGGACGGGGAACGGGTGATGGCGGCGGGCGCGGGCCACCCGCAGCCCCTGCTGCGGGAGCCGGACGGCCACGTGCGGCCGCTCGACCTCGCCCAGGGCCCGCTGCTGGGCATCGACGCGGAGGCGGTCTACCGCACCGTCGAGTTCCCGTTCCCGCCGGGCTCGGTGCTCATGCTCTACACCGACGGCCTGGTCGAGTGCCCGGGGACGGACGTCGACACCGAGCTGGCCGCCCTCTCGGACCACCTCGGCGCAGCCGGCGGGCTGCCGCTCGACCGGGTCGCCGACGGCGTGCTCGCCCTCACCTCCGAGCGCCGGCTGCGCACCGACGACATCGCGCTGCTCCTGCTGCGCTCCCTGACCCGGTCCCGGTGACCGCTACGCAAACGGGCGCCGCGCGCCGTCCTGGGACGGCGCGCGGCGCCCGTGGTGCTCTGCGGGTCAGCCCTGGCGGGCCTTGAAACGGGGGTCCCTCTTGTTGATCACGTAGACACGGCCGCGACGGCGGACGATCTGCGAGCCGGGGGTGTTCTTGAGGGAGCGCAGCGAGGCACGTACCTTCACCGGTCGCCTCCTTTCGGGCGGTTCTTGATCCGCCCATGCCAACGCTGGGAAGGCGCGGTTTCTTCCCGCCGCTTCCCGGTGCCGTGGCCGCGGAGGGCCGGGGGCAGGATGAGGCCCATGAGTTCCCCTGCCGACGGCCGCGCCGTCCCCTCGCCGCCGCACCCGCTGGTCCGCTCCCCGCACGAGCGGGTCCTCTTCGCCCGCGGGAGGGGCGCCCAGGACCGGGTCGCGGACGCGATCACCGCCTTCTCCGGCTCGATGGCCTTCGTCTATGTGCACATCGTCTGGTTCGCGGTCTGGATCCTGCTGAACGAGGGGCTCGCGGGGCCCGGCGGGGTCTTCGACCCGTACCCCTTCGGACTGCTCACCATGATCGTCAGCCTGGAGGCGATCTTCCTCTCGACCTTCGTCATGGTCAGCCAGAACCGCCAGGCCGCACGCGACAACATCCGCGCCGACCTCGCCTTCGAGACGAACGTGCGCTCCGAGGTCTGGTCATCGCACATAGGCCGGGCCCTCGGCCTCGACCCCGAGGAGGTCGAGCGGAACGTCCAGCAGCTCGTCGCCGAGAGCCGGGCCCGCATGGGCGTCACCTCCCCGGCGGTGCCCCCGGCCGCGAAGCCGCCCGTCTCATGACCCCTCGTCGTCCCGGTCCGCCTCGCGCGGCGCGCCGGGGCTGGTGAAGTCCGGGCTGGAGTACCCGGGCCCGCGGAAACCCGGCGACTCGAAGCCGGGTGACTCGAAGCCGGGCTCCGCGATGTCCGCGACCTCCGGCTCCGGGACCTCGTACTCCGGGATCCGCGGGGGCGGCGGAACCGCCGCGGCGTCCCCGGCGCCCGGTGCCGGCCCGGGGCCGTCGGCGGACGTGGAGAACCCGGGACTGCTGAAGCCCGGGCGGTGCTTCGGCACATTCCCGCGCGGGCGGTCCGGACGGTCCGTCATGGCCTTTCCCCTCCCCGGAGACCTCAGCGCCGTCGCCCGCGGTATCCGGACCAGCGGGCACCCGCGCCCGAGCCGACCCCGCCGAGGTGCGCGGCGAGCAGCGTCAGCCCGACCAGCAGCAGGCTCGTCGGGGTGAACACGGCCTCCGTCGCCGTCCCGGTGGCGTTGATGATGAACGCGACCGCGAAGACGACGGCCGCAACGATGGCCAGCATCGTCCCTCCCAGTGGTCCGGGGGCGCGCCTCGCGCCGCCCCTTCCCCCACCGTCTGCCCCGGGACCGGCCCCTCAGTCGGCCGGGACCGGTCAGGGACCCCCGGGCGGTGTCCGTGGGAGCGCTCGCAGCCTAGGATTCCGCGGTGACCGGACGATGAGCCAGTGCCGTCTCATCACCCCGCGCCCTCGTGCACCCGGAGTTCCCGCATGGCGTCGCCGCACGGCCCGCTCGACCACCGCTACCGCGGTGAGCACCCGATCCGCACCCTCGCCTACCTCTTCCGCCACGACCGCGGCCGACTGGCCCTGGCCGTGCTGGCGTTCATGGTCAAGCACACCCCGATCTGGCTGACCCCGCTGGTCACCGCACAGGTCATCGACGTCATCGTGCAGCACAGGCCGCTGTCGGGCATGCTGTTCGGCACCGCCGTCCTGCTGCTGATGCTGGTCCTCAACTACCCCTTCCACCTGCTGTACGTGCGCTGCTGGTACGGCAGCGCCCGCCGTACCGGCACCCGGCTGCGCTCCGCGCTGTGCCAGCGCATGCAGCAGCTCTCCATCGGCTACCACACGAAGGTCAACTCCGCCGTCCTGCAGACCAAGGTCATCCGGGACGTCGAGGCCATCGAGCAGGCGGTCCAGCAGACCGGCGACATGGGCCTTTCCGCGCTCGCCACGCTGCTCGGCGCGCTGGTGGTGATCGCCGTGCAGGCGCCGTCCTTCCTGCCGGTCTTCCTGGTCGTCGTGCCCGCGACGTCCGCGCTGGTGATGTGGCTGCGGGGGCGGCTGCGCGAGTCCAACGAATCGTTCCGCCAGGAGGTGGAGCAACTCTCCTCCCGCGTCACCGAGATGACCACCCTCATCCCCATCACCCGCGCCCACGGTCTGGAGTCCACTGCGCTGCGCCGCGTCGACGGCACGCTCAGCCAGGTCCTCACCGCGGGGCTGCGCCTGGACCGGCTCAACGGGCGCTTCGGCTCACTCGCCTGGATCGTCCTCAACGTCCTCGGCGCCTGCTGCCTGCTCGGCTCCGCGCTCGCCGCGTACCACGGCTGGCTGGGCGTGACCCCCGGCGACGTCGTCATGCTGACCACCTACTTCTCCGCCCTCACCGCCGCCGTCACGACCCTGCTCAGCCTCACGCCCGTGGTCAGCAAGGGACTGGAGTCGGTGCGCTCGGTCGGCGAGGTGCTGCAGGCGCCCGACCTCGAGCAGAACGCGGGGAAGACCGAGGTGGCCGCCGTCCGCGGGCGGGTGGACTTCGAAGGCGTCGGCTTCGCCTACGACGACGCCGTCGACCACTCGGTGCGCGACTTCTCCCTCTCCGTCCGACCGGGCGAGACCATCGCGCTCGTGGGCACCTCGGGGGCCGGCAAGTCGACCCTCCTCAACCTCGTCATCGGCTTCCTGCGCCCCACCGAGGGCCGGATCCTGCTGGACGGTGCGGACATGGAGACCCTGGACCTGCGCAGCTACCGCCGCTTCGTGTCCGTCGTGCCCCAGGAGTCCATCCTCTTCGAGGGCACCATCCGGGAGAACGTCGGCTACGGCATGCCGGGCGTCCCCGAGGAGGCGGTACGGGAGGCGCTGCGGGCCGCCAACGCCCTGGAGTTCGTGGAACGGCTGCCCGCCGGCCTCGCCACGGTCGTCGGCGAGCGGGGCGCGCGGCTGTCCGGCGGGCAGAAGCAGCGGCTGGCCATCGCCCGGGCGCTGATCCGCGACCCCCGTGTGCTGGTGCTGGACGAGGCCACCTCCGCCCTCGACTCCCGCTCCGAGGCCCTCGTCCAGCAGGCGCTGGAACGTCTGGTCCGCAACCGCACCGTCTTCGTGGTGGCCCATCGGCTGTCCACCATCCGCAACGCCGACCGCATCGTCGTCATGGACGGCGGAAGGATCACGGAGGTCGGCTCGCACGGGCAACTGCTGCGCGCCGGCGGCCCGTACGCCGCCCTGCGCAGCGCTCAGACCGCCTGAGCCCCCCGCCCCCGCCCGCACGCGCCCGGGGGCGCCCTCCGCGTCGGCGGAGCGGCGCCCCCGGGGCCGCGCGGATCGGGCCGCGGGTCAGCGGCGGTGGTGGTTGACGACGTGGTGGTGGTGACGGTGCTGGCGGTGGCCGTGCCAGCGGTGGTGGTGACGCTTGCCGTGGTGGCTGTGGTGGCCGCGGCCGTGGTCGCCGTGCGTGGCGTGCGTGCCGGGGGTGCGGACGGACTCCGGCGTGACGGCACCGGCACCCGCCGCACCGCCCAGGACGACGGCTACGGCCACACCGACCGCGGCCACGAAACGGGAAACGCGCATGGATCGACTCCTGTCTCCGCGGGCGCCGTGGGCACCCGCTCGGGTGGAACACGAGAAGCGTCGGGCCTCGGCATGTCCGTCGAGGTGCGCCACGCCCGTATTGGCACACGATTTGCTGGAATATGATGTTCTGTGGAACCGGCGGCTGTGGGCGATCCGGGGAGGCCCGCGCCGTGGTCGCGGCGGAGCCGCGGGCCGGGGTGGTGCGTGGTTTCGGCCTCGGTGTCCGGGGCAGGTGCCCGGTCGTCCCGGCCCCGCGCCGGGGACGGCGCACCGACAGGTGATGGTGACGGTGGACGACACCGGCTTTGGCGCTCTGCTGAGCGGGCTCCTGCAGCGCACGCACGAGGTCGCCCCGAAGGACTGGGGCGCGGCCCTCGCGCATGCCGCGCACGAGGTGGGCCTGGACGACGTCACGGTCCTCCTCGCCGACGTCCGGCAGGCCAGGCTCGTCCCGCTGTCGGGCGACCCGGCCTCCCGCGCCCGTGGGGCCGTGGCCGTCGACGGCACGCCGGCGGGCGCCGCCTACCGGACGGTCTCCCTGCGCCTGAGCGAGCGCGACGACCGGATCACGATGTGGCTCCCGCTCGTCGACGGCGTGGAGCGGATCGGCGTCATGGAGGTCACCGCCCACCGGATCGACCCGGAACTCCTCTCCCGCTGCCGCGCGCTCGCCGACGTCACGACCTTGACGATCGTCTCCAAGGCGGGGTCCAGCGACGACCTGCTGCGGCTCGTCCGCAGCCGCCCGATGACCACCGCCGCGGAGCTCGTGTGGGCCTTCCTGCCGCCGCGGACCCTCGGCACGACCGAGGTGACCTCCAGCGCCGTGCTGGAACCCGCGTACGAGATCGGCGGCGACGCCTTCGACCACAGCCTCCAGGAGGACCACCTGCACCTGACGGTGGTCGACGCGATGGGCCACGACCTCGCCTCGGGGCTCACGGCGGCCGTCGCGCTGGCCGGCTGCCGGGCCGCCCGGCGTGCCGGCGCCGACCTGGGCGAGATCGTCAAGACCGTGGACGAGACCCTCGCCGAGTGGATCCCGGACCGGCTCGCCACCGCGGTCTTCGCCGACCTCGACGTCCGCAGCGGCCAGTTCGCGTGGGCGAACTGCGGGCACCCCCCGCCCCGGCTGATCCGCGCCCGGCACGTCGTCCCCGGCGCCCTGGAGCGCGACGCGGATCTGCCCCTCGGCCTCGGTTCCGACTACGGCGACCGGCCGCGCTCCGTCCACTCCACGCGCCTGGAGCCCGGTGACCGGGTCCTCATCCACACCGACGGTGTGACCGAGTCCCGCGCCGAGGGCGGCGACGAGTTCGGCGAGCGGCGCCTCACCGAGTACGTCGTGCACGCCACCGCGTTCGGCGACCCCGCCCCGGAGGTCCTGCGGCGGCTCGTCCACGCCATCCTGGCGCACCGGCACGGTCGCCTCGACGACGACGCCACCGTGCTGCTCGCGGAGTGGCACCCCACGCGCTGAACCCGGCTGACCGAGGTGGTTTCCGGCGTGCCGCCCAGGGCAGCCGAAGCCTGACGGGTGGCGACGTGCCCGCGCAGCGGCGGACACGGTCGGTGCCGGGGCCGGCGCGCAGCGCGACGGCCGCCGGGTGCCGGGCGGACCCCCACGGCAAACATGTCCTGATCAGGAATGCTTTGTCGTGTAAATCACGTTCGAATGGGTATGCGGTGTCGAGAAGACATGAGGAGGCGCCCAGCCGTGGACACACGCAACGGCCACCCGACCAGCACCCGCATCCCCCGAGATCAGCAGATACGCACGTGCAGGCCTGCTGTCGTGAAGGAGGGCCGGGGCAATCCGCCGCAGCGGGAGCCCGACAGCGGCAAGGAATGGAACATCGTCAGGGGAGAGGACTGAGGGACCCGTACCCCCGTGTGACCGAGCGGGACCACTGCCCGGCGCCGGTGGGAAGGCGTAAGCGGTCGTGCGGACCGTGGGCGCGCCCACCGGTGGGGTGGTGGTCCCGTTCACTTCCCGTCGTCAGCCCGTGGCGTCCGGTGTCCCCGCCGACCACGTGACGAGCGGCGGCCGCACGGCGGCGCAGAGCGGGCCGCCCCTGGCGTCGGTGAGGCCCAGCCGTCCGAGGAGCGTCCCGGAGCGGGCGGCCGCGCGCAGCGTGGCGGGAGCGACACCGTCCAGCATGAGCTTGGCCCGGCGGAACATCGTGAAGTCGCCGGAACCCCCGACCTCGCCCCAGGACAGGTAGACGAAGCGGGCGCCGGGGCCGCCCTGGACATAGGGCCCCGTGACGTCGAGCCCGTCAGGGGTCTCGCGGACCCGGCAGTCGAGGTCCCACGTCGCCGCCGCAGCGTCGCCGGGCCGAGGGCCGAGGAGTTCCGCGGGACGGGCGCGGCGCTGCACGGCGACGTGGACGCCGCGGTGGTCGCCGAAGGCGCGGCCGGGCAGGTCGCTCCCCTCGATGCGGATCCGCACCGTCAGCCGCCCGCCGTGACGAGCCGGAACGCCAGGCACACCACGGGCGTGGCGTCCTCGACGGGAGTGCCCGCCCGTTCCCAGAAGCGACGGTGCCCGGCCCGCCACGCGTCGAGGGAGGCGTCCCCCTCTCCCTCGGCGGCGGCGTGCTCCCACCTCACGTCCGCGAAGGACGTCACTTCCACGTCCGTGACCACGATGACGCCGACGCAGTGGCTCTCCCGGTCCAGCAGGGCCAGCCGCTCGCCGACGAACTCCAGACCCTCGGTCTCCTCCACGTACTCGGACAGCAGTCCGGTCGTGGCGGTCTTCTTGCCCGCCAGGACCAGGGAGTTGAGCTCGTCCCGGAGCGCGTCGGGCGTGCCGAGCTCCATGGAGCGCATTCCGTCGACCCGCGGCCACATCGTCGTACCGCCCCTCGGTGCGTGGGAGTGCCGTCCGCCGGATCATCACATGACGGGCGCCACCTCCGCCAGGAACGGCGGGTCCGCCCCCGCGCGCCCGCAGGTCAGAGCCGCGACCCGCGCGGCGAGTTCCAGTGCCCCGGCCACCGCGGGCGGCGGGGAGCCGCCGTCCGCGGCGCCGTGCAGCCGCCGGCGGGCCGTCGCCCCGCCGAGCAGCCCGGCGCTGAGGAGGCCGGACAGCAGGCCCGCCATGAAGGCGTCACCGGCGCCGATCGTGTCGACGACGCGCGCCGGGTGGGCGGGGACCCGGTGCCGTCCGCCCGGGGCCCAGTGGGCCTCGGCGCCCGCCGCGCCCCGAGTGAGGACGACCAGGCGCGGACCGCGGCGCGCCCAGTCGGCGGCCACGTCCCCCGGATCCCGTCCCGGGTGCAGCCAGCCGAGGTCCTCCTCGCTGGCCTTCACCACGTCGGCCAGCGCCACCAGCCGTTCGACGCGCGGGCGTTCGTCCCCGGGCGGGCCGAGCAGCGCGGGTCTGAGGTTCGGGTCGTAGGAGACGGTGTGCCCACGGCGCCGGACCGCCGCGACCAGGCTGAGGATGCGGCCCGCGCCCGGCTCCAGCGCGGTGGCGATCGAGCCGGTGTGCAGGTGCCCCGGCACGTCGAGCCGACCGACCGGGGGCAGGTCCCAGGTGATGTCGAACCGGTACAGGGCGCCGCCGTTCGCGTCGAGCTCCGCCCTGGCCGTGGACGTGGGGGCGTGGACGACCGACCCCGGCAGCAGCCGGACCTTCCCCTCCGCCAGCCGTTCGGCGAGCGCGTCGCCGTGCGCGTCCCGGCCGATGCGCGTGGCCAGGGTGACCGGGTGCCCGAGCCGGGCGAGACCGAGCGCGGTGTTGGCCGGGCTGCCGCCCGGGTGGGCCCGCCGCGTCCCGTCGGGTCCGAGGACCAGGTCGGTCAGCGCCTCGCCGGCGACCAGCGTGGCGGGCGTCGTCACGGCGTCACCAGGATCTTGCGGCCGATGCCCGCCCTGAAGCGCTCGATGGCGTGGGGGTAGTCGGTGAGCGGGAACCGGTCGCTGATGAACACCCCGGGGTCCAGCACCCCGGCGGCGAACAGTTCGGCGGCCCGCTCGTAGCTGTGCAGGACCGCCATGGAGCCGGTGATGGTGATCTCCTGGTTGTAGATCCGGTACGGCTCGATGACCGCTCGGGCGGCGTAGTCGGCCACCCCGAACTGCAGGAAGGTGCCGCCCCTGCCGACTCGTTGCAGCCCGTCCTGGATGGCGGCGGCGTTGCCGGTGGCGTCCACGACGACCTCCCAGCCGCGCGGGCGGGTGATCTCCTGCGCCGAGCCGGCGGTGTTGTCGCAGCCCAGCAGCCTCGCCGTGGCGAGCCGTTCGGGGTTGACGTCGACGACGTCCACGCTCGCCGCGCCCGTGCGCTTGGCGAGTTCCAGCATCATCAGGCCCATCGTTCCCGAGCCGTAGATCAGCACATGGGCGCCGAGCCGGCTGCGCAGCACGTCGTAGCCGCGCACGGCGCACGACAACGGCTCGATCAGCGCCGCGTCGGCGGTCGCCACATGGTCGGGCAGGACGACGCAGTTGGCGACCGGCGCGACGGCGAACTCCGCGGCGCCGCCGGGCTCGGTGACCCCGATCGCGGCCCACCGCTCGCACAGGTTGCCGCGGCCCTGCCGGCAGTAGTGGCACTCGCCGCAGTGCAGCGAGGGGTCGACGGCGACCCGGGCGCCGACCGCCACTTCGGTGACGGCCGAGCCGACCGCGACCACCTCCCCGGCGAACTCGTGCCCCGGCACGATCGGCAGCGTCGGCGCGAACTCGCCCTGCAGGATGTGCAGATCGGTTCCGCACAGCCCGCAGGCCGCGACCGCGACCACCACGTCGCGCGGACCGGGCGCGGGGTCGTCGACGGTGGCGAGCTCGATCTTCCCGGGCTCGGCGATGACGACTGCCTTCACTTGACGGCTCCCAGTGACAGGCCCTGGACCAGGCGGTCCTGGGCGGCGAATCCGGCGACGAGGACGGGCAGGGACACCACGACGGCCGCGGCGCAGACCTTGGCGAGGAAGAGTCCCTGACTGGTGACGAAGGAGGTGAGGAAGACCGGCGCGGTCACCGAGCGGACACCGGTGAGCACCCGGGCGAAGAGCATCTCGTTCCAGCTGAAGATGAAGCAGATCAGCGAGGTGGCGGCGATGCCGGGGGCGGAGACGGGGATGACGATGCGGCGGAACACGGCCGGCAGCCCGGCGCCGTCGATCGCGGCGGCCTCGAGGATCGCCACCGGGATCTCGGCGAGGAAGGACCGCATCATCCAGACCGCGATCGGCAGGTTCATCGAGGTGTGGAGCAGGACCATCAGCCAGACGTTGTCCAGCAGCCCGAGGTTCTGCGCCACGAGGTAGACCGGCAGCAGTCCGGCGACCGCGGGCAGCATCTTCGTCGACAGGAAGAAGAACAGCACGTCGGACCACTTGCGGACGGGCCGTATCGACAGCGCGTACGCGGCCGGTATCGCCAGTGCCAGCACCAGCAGGGTGGAGACCAGACTCGCCGTCAGCGAGTTGGCCAGTGCGGGCCAGGGGCTCGCGCCCGTGGCGGCGCCGAAGAACTCCCGGTAGCCGTCCAGGGTGAGCCCGGCGCCGAGGGAGGGCGGGTTGGTGGCGGCGTCCGTCTCACTGTGCAGCGAGGTCAGCACCATCCAGGCGATCGGCAGGACGAACAGCAGGGCGGCGGCCCAGGCGACCAGCCCCCACAGGGAGGCCGAACGACGCCTGCGGACATCGGGCACGGCCACGGCGCTCATGAGGACTCCTCCTGCAGCAGCGTCGACACCAGGCGCAGGGCGAGGGTGGCGACGACGATGGTCCCGGCGACGACGACCACGCCGGCCGCCGACGCCCGGCCGTAGTCGTGGGCCTTGTAGAAGGACTCGTAGATCGTGTACGGCAGGTTGGCGGTGCCCAGGCCGCCGGAGGTGAGGGTGAAGACCGCGTCGAAGTTCTGCACGACGTAGACCGAGCCGAGCAGCGCGGCCAGTTCGAGGTAGCGCCGCAGGTGCGGCAGGGTCAGGAACCGGAAGACCTGCCAGGCGTTCGCGCCGTCCACCCGGGCCGCCTCCACCGCCTCCGTGGAGCGGCTCTGCAGTCCGGCGAGCAGGATCAGCATCATGAACGGGGTCCACTGCCACACCAGCGAGGCCCCGATCGCCCCGAGCGGCATCGAGGTGATCCAGTCCGGCTGCGGCGGGCGTTCGCTGCCGAACAGCTGCCACAGCCAGCTCAGCGCGCCGTTGAACAGCCCGTACTCGGGGTTGTAGAGGGCGTGCTTCCACAGCAGCGCCGAGGCGACCGGCACCAGCAGGAAGGGCGCGATCAGCAGCGTCCGCACCAGCCCGCGGCCCCGGAAGCGCCGGTCCAGCAGCAGCGCGAGGCCCAGCCCCAGCAGCAGGCTGACCAGGACGACACCGGTCGTGAGCCAGACGGTGGTCAGGACGGAAGCGCGCAGACCGGCGTCGCCGAACACGTCGGCGTAGTTGGTCAGTCCGGTGAAGCCGCGCCGGTCGGGGTAGAGGGCGTTCCAGTCCATGAAGGAGATCACCAGCGTGGCCACGAAGGGCAGTTGGGTCACCACCACCATGAACACCAGCGCCGGCATCAGGGGCGCGCGCCGGGCCCAGGCGGCGGCCCGGCCCGGGCCCGGGGTCCGGGCGGGCACCGCCCGGTCCGCTGCCCGGCCGCGCACCTCCTCGGTGACGGTGCTCGACGTACCGGTCATGGCCGAATCATCCGTTCCGGTACTGGGCGGCGACCTTCTCCGCGAGCTGCTGTGACTTGTCCAGCGCGGCGTCCACCGAGGTGCGCCCGGCGATGGCGGAGGCGATCTCCTGCGAGACCTTGGTGCCGAGGTCGGGGAACTCGGGGATGTCGACGAACTGGATGCCGAGCGTCGGCCGCGGCTGGACACCGGGGTCGCGCGGGTCGGCCCCGGCGATGGCCTCCTCGGTGGCCTTGGCGAAGGGGCCCGCCACCTTCAGGTAGTCCGCGTTCTCGTAGGTGGAGGTGCGCTTGCCCGCGGGGACGCGGGCCCAGCCGAGTTTCTCGCCGACGAGTTCCTCGTACCCCTTGCCGGACGCCCAGGCCACGAACTTCGCCGCGTCGTCCTGACGCTTGCTCGCCTTCTGGATGCCCCAGGCCCAGGTGTACAGCCAGCCGGAGCTGTCCGTCTTCACCACGGGCGCCGGGGCGTAGCCGACCTTGCCGGCGACGGGGGAGTCGGCGCTGTCGAGGATCCCGGCCGCCGAGGTGGCGTCGTACCACATGGCCGTCTTGCCCTGCTGGAAGGCGCCCAGGCACTCGGCGAAGCCGGCCTGCGGCGCGCCCGCCTCGCCGTGCTCGCGGACCAGGTCGACGTAGAACCTCGTCGCCTGCTTGAAGGCGGGGGCGTTCACCTGGGCCTGCCAGTCCTTCGTGAACCAGGTGCCGCCGAAGGTGTTGACGACGGTGGTCAGCGGCGCCATCACCTCGCCCCAGCCGGGCAGTCCGCGCAGGCAGATGCCCTTCATGCCGGACTCGGCGCCGTCCGCCTTCGCCGCGAGGGCGGCGACCTGCTGCCAGGTGGGGCGCTCGGGCATGGTGAGGCCGTTCGCCTCGAAGACGTCCTTGCGGTACATCAGGAACGACGACTCGCCGTAGAACGGTTCGGCGTACAGCCTGCCGTCGGCGCCGGTCAGGCTCTCCCTCATCGACGGGAGGATGTCCGCCTGGTCGAAGTCGGGATCCTCGGCGACCGTGTCGTCCATCGGGGCCAGCCAGCCGTTCTTGCCGTAGATGGGCGCCTCGTAGTTGCTGATGGAGGCGACGTCGTAGGTACCGGCCTGGCTGGAGAACTCCTGGCTGATCTTGTCGCGGACGTCGTTCTCCGGCAGCACGGTGAAGTTGACCTTGATGCCGGTGTCCTTGGTGAAGTCCGACGCGGTCAGCTTCTGGAGGTCCAGCATCTGCGGGTTGTTGACCATCAGGACGTTCACGGAGGCGCCGCCGCCCCCGTCGTCCCCTCCGCTGCCGCCCGCGCCGGCGCAGCCGGTGGCGAGCAGGGCCGTGCAGGCCCCGAGTGCGGTCAGCCGGACGGGGGAGCGGCGCCGTGGCGCCCTTCCGCGGTCGGTGTCGGTGCTGGGCATGGGGAGGCCTTCCTGTGAGGGGGATCCCGGCGGCGCGCACGGGGCTCGGGGTGCTTCGAGGCGTGCCGGGGCGACCTGCGGCGGCTCGCGCGCAGGGTGAGGCGGGTGCGGTGGCTCAGACGCGGATGACGTTGGGGCCGAGCAGCGAGTAGCGGTGGGCCTCGGGGGCCGGCAGGCCCGTGTCGGTGACGATCGTCTCGAAGTCGCCGATCTCCGCGAACCGGCAGAAGCTCGAGGCGCCGAACTTGGTGTGGATGCCCACCAGGACGCGGCGGCGAGCGGAGCGCACCGCCTGCGCCTTGACGTCCGCGACGACCGGATCGGGGGTGGTCAGGCCGAAGTCGCGGGATATGCCGTTGGCCCCCATGATCGCCAGGTCGATGACGAAGGAGGACAGCATCTGGGTGGCCCAGGAGCCGACGGTGGCCAGGGTGCGGCCCCGTACCCGCCCCCCGAGCAGCAGCACGGTGGTCTCGGGCGACTGGGCGACCGCCGCCGCGGTCGGCAGCGAGGCGGTCACCACGGTCAGCGGACGGTCGGTGGGGAGCAGCGCCGCCAGCAACTGCTGGGTGTAGCCCTCGTCGACGAAGACGGTCTCCGCCTCTCCGAGCAGCTTCACTCCCGCCGCGGCGATCCGGCGCTTGCCCTCCACCTGGTGGGTCTCGCGGCGGGCCAGGTCCGTCTCGAAGCCGGCGCTCTCCACGGGGTAGGCCCCGCCGTGGGTACGGCGGACGAGTCCGCGCCGCTCCAGCTCACTGAGGTCACGGCGGATCGTCTCCGGTGCCACCTTGAACTCCGCGGCCAACGCGGTGACCTCCACCCGCCCGGACTGCCGGACCAGGGCCAGGATCCTGTGCTGCCGTTCGTCGCCGCGCATGGCCGCACCTCCCTCGTCCCGGTTCCGTCATGGCCGTTCGGGCATCGGCCGCCCGTTTCCGCCCGTCCGAGATTTATACCGCTGGGGACAGCGGGGCGGTCAGCCCGTACAAGGGAAGAGTCCGCCCGTTTCTGCCCGTTTCCGAGAGGGTGGTGGCGCAGGTCAGCGATGGTCCGCTGGGATCACGCCAGTGAGTTTGCGGGTTTTTCTGCGTTTGGGTGATCATCGGTGACGTCCGGCCGGCGGATCGAGGGGAGCTGCGGAACGATGACCAGCTGGCGCAAGACGCTCGACCGGGCCGGCATCACCGACCCCGCACTCCGCGAGGCGTACTCCGCGCAACGCCGCCTGGTGGCGGGCTTCGACCGGGCCTCGTACGCCGCCGTGCGGCTGCTGCTGCCGGCGCCGGTCGTCCCCGACGCCCTGGCGGCCACCGCCTTCATGCACCACGGCGACAATCTCCTGGACCGGGGCCCGGACGGCCGCCGCGCCTTCGCCGAGTGGGAGGGCCAGATCGAGGCGGCCCTCGCCGGCGCCCCGGCGGACCCCCTGACGCGTGCCCTCGCACACACCGTCACCCGGCGGCCGGTGCTGCGCGCCATCGTCGCGGACTACCTGGTTGCCGCCCCCGCCGACGCGGAGTGGCGCGGCTTCGCCACCGAGGCCGACTTCCAGGCCTACGTCGACGCGTACTCGCTGCCCGCCTTCCTCCTCGTCGCGGGGCTGCTCGCGCCACCGGCCGGCTTCGACGCCTACCGCGCCGCCTGCCGCACCTTCATCGAGGCCGCCCAGCGCCTGGACTTCCTGGAGGACATGGCCGAGGACCTCGCGGACGGGCGGCTGGGCGTCACCGAGGACGCCCTCGCCCGCCACGGCCTGAGCCGGGCGGCCCTGGAGCAGGACCCCGACCCGGCGTCGGTGGCCGCCCTCGTCCGCGACCAGGCCGGGCTGGTCCGGGCGGGCCTCGCCGGCGCGCGGGTACTGGCGGACCTCGTACCGGAGCCCAACCGGCCCATGGTCCGTGCCCTCGTCACGCTCCAGGGGCACCGGTTGCGCAGCGCGGAGCGCGCCGGCGCGGCGCTGGCCCGGCGGTCCGCCCCGCGTCCGCTCGGTCCCGCCCTGCTCACCCTGCTCCGCGCGTACGCGGGCACCTTCCGCCGCCGCGCCCGGTCCTGAACGGTCCGCTCCCCGTGAAGCGGACCAACGGCCGTATTCCAGATGGGAGTTCGCGGGAATTTCCGGTCGGCGGGAATTATCCGCGCGGGAACGCGACGTTTCCGTTTTCGTGGTTGTGCGACGCCGCGGAATCCTTAATATAAGGCTCAAGCATCGGCCGTCGGGGTGGGGTCCGGCAGGCAATCACTGCGGGGTCGTCCGGTGACTTATTCGTCCGCGGCGCGCCGGCGAGGACAGCAGGCAAAGGTGCCGGCCCGATCCGCGCCCATCGTGCTCGCAGTCTGTGCCAGGTGGGGAGTTCATCCGTGGGGCACCAGCAGCATCTGTATTCGCACGCCTTCTATCCCCTGCTCGCCTACGTGATGGCGGCGGTGGGCTCGGGCCTCGGGCTCGCCTGTGCGGCCCGCTTCCACGCGCGGGGCCTCGCCAAGGGGTGGCCGTGGCTGGCCGCCGGGGCACTGACCCTCGGGTCGGGCATCTGGGGCATGCACTTCATCGCCATGCTCGGCTTCTCGGTCGACCGTGTGCAGCTCCGCTACGACGTGCCGCTGACCGTGCTCAGCCTGCTCGTGGCGGTCGTCATCGCAGGCGCCGGCATGCTGGTGGCCGGCCTGCGGCGCACCTGGGGCGGGCTGCTCGTCGGCGGTGTCGGCGCGGGGATCGGCGTCGCCGCCATGCACTACCTGGGCATGGCCGCCCTGCGTTTCCCGGGCACCTTCGACTACACGACCTCGCTCGTGGTGCTCTCCCTGGTCATCGCGGTGGTGGCCGCCACCGCGGCGCTGTGGTTCACCCTGCGCGTGACGGGGGCCCGCGCGACGGTGGGCGCCTCGCTGGTGATGGCGATCGCCATCAGCGGGATGCACTACACGGGGATGTCGGCCGTCACCGTGCGAAGCGTGTCGGGGCACGCGAGCGAGGAGGGCGTCACCGGACTCACCCTCGTCGCGCCGCTCATCATCGGCCTGGGCATCGAGGTGCTGCTGGTCCTCTTCGCCGTCCTGGTGAATCCCGTCGTCGCCGAGGGGAACGGAACGGCACCGCGGGAGGAATCCACGACCCTCCCGTACGACAACCGCCCCGCCCGCGAGGCCGCGCCGCACACGGCGCCGACGAGCTATCACGTACCCGCCCCCGCCTCGCGCTTCGAGGCATTCGGAGGCGATCAGGCCGACCCGTACCGCGAGTCCCGCGAATACCGGGGCTGAAATCCCGGGAAACGAAGGCGAGGAGAGGGGCCGGGCCGCCGGGAACTCAATTCCCTTCAGCCCCGCCCCCTTCCGCTTCCCTTTTCCCTCTTCTTCGGATTCCTCTTCCGTCCCCGCCTTTGCCGATCGCCTCGGCCACTTCCGCGAGCGCGGCGAAGGTGTGGCCGCTGACGAACTCGTCGCAATGGGGGAGTGCCGCCGCCATGCCGCCCGCGAGCGGCAGGTAACCCGGCGCCGCCTTGCGCGGGTTGACCCACACCACGCGGTGGGCCAGCCGGCGCAGCCGGGCCGCCTCGCGTCCCACGGCCCGCGGGTCCTCGCCCTCCCACCCGTCGGAGAAGATCACCACGACGGCGCCGCGCGCCATGCCCCGGCGCCCGAAGCGGTCGTTGAACTCCGCCAGCGCGTGACCGATCCGGGTGCCGCCCGACCAGTCCGACGCGGCGGCCCCCACCCGGCGCAGCGCCGCGTCCACCCCGTACCGCCCCGAGTGGCGCAGCACCGGGGTGAGGCGGGTCAGGCGCGTGGCGAAGACGAAGACCTCCGCGGACACACCCACCGCCGCCGCGCGGGGGAAGAGCCTGAGGTAGGCGCGGGCGTACGGCTCCATCGAGCCGGAGACGTCGCAGAGCAGCACCAGCGGGCGGCGCCGTGACCGGTGGCGCGACCGGGCCAGACGCACGGGCTCCAGGCCCGTCGTGCGGATCGCGCGCAGCGTGCGCCGAGGGTCCACGCGGGGGCCGTGCGGGTCGGCGTCGCGGCGCCGGGTCCTGCGCAGCGGGGTGCGCAACGCGATCAGCTCCATGAGCCGGTCCAGGGCGGCCAGTTCCGCCGCCTCCAGAGCGGCGAAGTCCTGGTGGGCGACGACCTCCGCGGTGCTGCCCAGCGTCGGCACCGTCCCCGCGGGGCCGTCCGCCCCCTCTCCGGCGCGGGGCGCGGCCGCCGCACGCACCGGACCCGCACCGGCCGGGGCCCGGCCCGGTGCCGTGCGGGCGCCGGGGGCAGGGGCCCGCACCTGCTCCTCCTCGGCGCCCGGCGGTGCGACGGTACGTTCGCCGCGCTCCGCGGGAACGCCCCCGAGACCGCCGAAGACGACCTCGAAGACCCGCTCGAAGGGCGCGATCAGTTCCCGGTCGGTGACGAAGGCCAGCCGCGCGGTCCAGTACAGGGCCTCGCGGTCCACCGGGGGCGCCAGCCGCAGCGACCGCAGGAAGCACACCGTCCGCTCGGGGGTGACCGGCAGACCGGAGCGGCGCAGCGCCTCGCCGAGCCGGCCGCCGAACTCGGCCGTGTCGAACAGGGGGAGAGGCGGGGGCGGAGGCGGCGCGGGCGCCCGCTCAGGTGTCACGGCCGCTGCCCACCAGCCACTCCAGGCCGCGTTCCCGCGCCAGTTCCTGGTCCTCCCGGTACTTCAGCAGTGCGCCCAGGGTCGCCCCGGCGGCCTCCGCGTCCAGCCGCCGTACGCCGAGCAGGGCGAGCGCCGCGAGCCAGTCGATGCTCTCGGCGATCCCCGGGGCCTTCTGGATCTCCAGGGTGCGCAGCCGCCGCACCGCCGCCGAGATCGCCTCCGCGAGTTCCGCCGAGGTCCCGGGCACCCGGCGGCGGACGATCCGCACCAGGCGCTCGGGGTCCGGGTAGTCGATCCAGTGGTAGAGGCAGCGCCGCTTCAGGGCGTCGTGCAGATCACGGGTCCGGTTCGAGGTGAGCACCACGACCGGCGGCACCACGGCACGGATGGTGCCGACCTCCGGGATCGTCACCGCCGACTCGGCCAGCACCTCCAGCAGGAACGCCTCGAAGTCGTCGTCCGCCCGGTCGATCTCGTCGATGAGCAGCACCGCGGGCTCCGGGCCGGGGTGGGTGAGCGCGGTCAGCACGGGGCGCCGCAGCAGGTACTCCTCCGTGAACAGGTCCGCCTCGGCGAGACGTTCGCCGCGCGACTCGGCGAGCCGGATGCCCAGCAGCTGACGCGCGTGGTTCCACTCGTACAGCGCCTCCGCCGCGTCGAGGCCGTCGTAGCACTGCAGCCGTACCAGCGGGCCGCCCAGCACGTCGGCCAGCGCCTTCGCCGCCTCCGTCTTGCCGACCCCGGCCTCGCCCTCCAGCAGCAGCGGCTGCGGCAGCCGCAGCGCCAGGAACAGCGCGGTGACCAGCCCGGGGTCCGCGAGGTAGCCGCGCTCGTCGAGCGCCCGGCGCAGACCGGCGATGTCCGGGACGCGCTCCTGCGTGAACGTGCTCACCGCACCTCCGCGTAACGGCCGGGGTCGGCCTCGAACGCCGTACGGCAGCCCTCGCAGCAGAACCAGCGGCGCGCGCCGCCGGCGTCGGAGTACGGGGTGTCCGGTACGGCGGCCACCGTCATCCCGCACACCGGGTCCGCCGCGGTGGACGGGGCCGGCTCCTTCGCCGGGGCCGGTCCGCCCGCCGGGGCCGGGGTCCGCGCCCCGTCCCGGACCCGCACCGAGGCGACCACCTCGGCGAGGATGGACAGCGCGATCTCGCCCGGCGTGCGGGCGCCGATCCACAGGCCCGCGGGCGTGCGGACCGCGTCCCGCTGCTCCCGCGTCAGGTCCAGCCCGCCGACCACCGCCGCCCCGCGCCGCGGACTGGCCACCAGCCCGACGTACGGCACACCCGCGCGCACCGCCGCCGTGATCACGGCCTCCTCGTCCCGCCCGTGCGAGGCTACGACGACCGCGTGGACCCCGGACAGCGACTCCTCGGCGAACCCGCCGGCGGGCGGCCGGGCGACCTCGTAGCCGAGGGCGGGGCCGAAGCCCGTCAGCGCCCGGGCGATGGGCGTCTCACCCAGCACCAGGACCCGCGGGACGGGGCGCCGGGGCTCGAGGAAGATCTCCAGCTCCCCGCCCGACAGGCACGGGTTGCGCAGGCTCAGCGCCCCCTCGACCGCCTCCGTCTCCCCGGCGGCGCCCTCCTCTGCCGCCTCCGGGGAGATCCGCAGCAGCAGCGCCTCTCCGCTCGCCAGCGTCCGCAGCGCCTGCGCGCGGACCGTGGCCTCCGCGCAGACGCCGCCGACGAACCCCTCGATCCGCCCGTCCTCCAGCACCACCGCCGTGTCGCCGGGGCGCGCGCTCGCCGGCCGGCGAGCGCGCACCACGGTCGCGCGGACGAACGGGACGTGCCGCGCGGTGAGTTCGGCGAACCGCGCGTCCGGCACCGGGGCCTGGCTCATTGCGGCGCCTCGACCTGGCCGTGCCGCATCGCCTGCCACACCCGGCCGGGCGTGAGTGGCATGTCGGCGTGGCGCACGCCGATCGCGTCCAGCACCGCGTTGACCACCGCCGGGGGCGAGCCGACGGTCGCGGACTCGCCGATGCCCTTGGCGCCGATCGGGTGGTGCGGCGACGGCGTGACGGTGTGCCCCAGCTCCCAGGCCGGCACCTCCAGCGCGGTCGGCAGCAGGTAGTCCATGAAGGAGCCGGACAGGCAGTTGCCGTCCTCGTCGAAGCCGATGAACTCCATCAGGGCCATGCCCACCCCGTCCGCGAGGCCGCCGTGCACCTGCCCCTCGATGATCATGGGGTTGATGCGCGTCCCGCAGTCGTCCACCGCGATGAAGCGCCGCACCTTCACCGCGCCCGTGCCCGGGTCGACGTCGACCACGCAGATGTACGCCCCGAACGGATAGGTCAGATTGGGCGGGTTGTAGACCGTGGTGGCCTCCAGATGGCCCTCCACGCCCTCCGGCAGCTCCAGCGCGCCGTGCGCGGCCAGCGCGATCTCCTGGATCGTCCGGGTCATCGCCGGGTCGCCCTTGACCGACCACCGGCCCTTGGTCCACTCCAGGTCGTCCGGGGACACCTCCAGCATCGCCCCCGCGATGATCCGCGCCTTGTCCCGCACCTTGCGGGCCACCAGCGCGGCGGCCGCCCCCGACACCGGCGTCGACCGGGAGCCGTAGGTGCCGAGACCGAACGGCGTCTGGTCGGTGTCGCCGTGCACCACGTCGATGTCCTCGGGCGGGATGCCCAGTTCCTCGGCGACGATCTGCGCGAACGTCGTCTCGTGGCCCTGCCCCTGGGTCTGCACGCTGAGCCGCACCACGGCCTTGCCGGTCGGGTGGACGCGCAGCTCGCAGCCGTCGGCCATGCCCAGGCCCAGGATGTCCATGTGCTTGCGCGGGCCCGCGCCGACCGTCTCGGTGAAGAACGACAGCCCGATGCCCATGAGCTCACCGCGCTCGCGCTTCTCCGCCTGCTCGCGGCGCAGTTCCTCGTAGCCGGCGAGGTCCATGGCCTTGCGCAGGCAGGCCGGGTAGTCGCCGGAGTCGTACTCCCAGCCCGTCTTGTTCTGGTAGGGGAACTGCTCGGGCTGCAGCAGGTTGCGCATCCGCAGCTCCGCCGGGTCGGCGCCGAGTTCGGCCGCGAGGCAGTCCACCATGCGCTCGATCAGGTAGACGGCCTCGGTGACACGGAAGGAGCAGGCGTAGGCGACGCCGCCCGGCGCCTTGTTGGTGTAGACGCCGGTGACCTCGCAGTGCGCGGCCTCGATGTCGTACGAGCCGGTGAAGATGTGGAAGAAGCCCGCCGGGTACTTCGTCGGCTGCGCCGTGGAGTTGAAGGCGCCGTGGTCGGCGAGGACCTTGACGCGCACACCGAGGATGCGGCCTTCCGCGGTCGCCGCGATCTGCCCGGTCATGTGGTAGTCGCGGGCGAAGGAGGTGCTCATGAGGTTCTCCGAGCGGTCCTCCACCCACTTGACCGGCTTCCCCGTGACGATCGAGCCCACGACCGCGCACACGTACCCGGGGTAGATGCCGACCTTGTTGCCGAAGCCGCCGCCGATGTCCGGGGAGATGACCCGGATCTTGTGCTCGGGCAGCCCCGCGACCATCGCGTAGAGCGTGCGGTGCGCGTGCGGCGCCTGGGTGGTCGTCCAGAGCGTCAGCTTGCCGTCGACGGGGTCCATGGAGGCCACCGCGCCGCAGGTCTCCAGCGGCGCGGGGTGCACGCGCGGGTAGAGCATCGTCTGCTCGACGACGACGTCGGCGCGGGAGAACACCTCGTCCGTGGCGGCCCGGTCGCCGGCCTCCCAGTCGAAGATGTGGTTGTCGGTACGCCCCTCCAGGTCGTCGCGGATGACCGGCACGGCGGGGTCGAGGGCGCGGCGGGCGTCGATGACGGGGTCGAGCGGCTCGTATTCCACGTCGATCAGTTCGATCGCGTCACGGGTCGCGTAGTGGTCCTCGGCGACGACGAAGGCCACCTCCTGGCCCTGGAAGCGCACCTTGTCGGTGGCGAGCACCGCCTGGGTGTCCATCGACAGCGTCGGCATCCACGCCAGGCCGAGCCCGGCCAGCGTCTCCCCGGTGATGACGGCCTTCACCTTGGGGTGCGCCTCGGCGGCGGACGTGTCGATGGACACGATCCGGGCGTGCGCGAAGGGGCTGCGCAGGACCGCGCCGTGCAGCATGCCCGGCAGCTTGACGTCGTCCACGTAACGGCCCTTGCCGCGGACGAAGCGCGGGTCCTCCTTGCGCTTCATCCGGCCGAAGCCGATCGGCCGCTCCTCGGCGGCGGGGCCGGCGGGTTCCTCGACGGTGGTCATGCCTGGCTCCCCGCTTCCTCACGGCCGACGGACTCGTGGGCGGCGGCCCACCGGATCGCCTTGACGATGTTGAGGTAGCCCGTGCACCGGCACAGCTGCCCCGAGATGGCCTCGCGGACCTCGTCCTCGGACGGGTCGGGGTTGCGGTCCAGCAGCGCCCGGCCGCTGAGCATCATCCCCGGGGTGCAGAAGCCGCACTGCAGCCCGTGCTCCTCGATGAAGCCCTGCTGCACCGGGTCGAGCCGGTCGCCGTCCGCCAGCCCCTCGACAGTGCGGATCTCGTGGCCCTCGGCCATGGCGGCCAGCACCGTGCAGCTCTTGACCGGCTCGCCGTCCATCAGCACCACGCAGGTGCCGCAGTTGCTCGTGTCGCAGCCCCAGTGCGTCCCGGTCAGCTCCAGGTCGTCGCGGAGGAACCGGACCAGCAGATGGCGGGCCTCCACCTCACGGGTGTGGTCCTCGCCGTTGACGTTCACCGTGATCCGCACGTCCGTCATCCCTCCTTCACGGCCGCGGCCGGGGCGGCGGCCCGGGCGACAGCGCGCCGCAGGGCCCTCTTGGTCAGTTCTCCGGCCAGATGCCGCTTGTAGTCGGCCGGCCCGCGGCTGTCGGTGACGGGAGAACAGCTCGCCGACGCCACCCGCCCCGCCTCCTCGAAGAGTTCCGGCGACGGCTCACGGCCCTCCAGCAGCTCCTGCACCGCCTCCGCGTGCAGCCCGCCGGCGCCGACCGCCGCCAGACCCACGCCGACGTGCGTCATGCGCCCGTCCTCCAGGCAGAGCGCCACCCCGGCCGCCGCCACCGCCCAGTCACCGGCCTTGCGTTCCAGCTTCTCGTAGGCGCTGCCGGAGCCCGGCCGGACCGGGAAGCGCACCTCGGTGAGCATCTCGCCGGCGCCGACCGCCGTCTCGTACGGGCCGCGGTGGAAGTCGGCCATGGCGACGCGGCGTTCGCCGTCCGCGCCGCGGATCACGGCCACCGCGTGCAGCGCCGCGCACACCGCCGACAGGTCCTCGGACGGATCGGCCTGGCACAGCGAGCCGCCGATGGTGCCCCGGTTGCGGACCGGCGGGTCGGCGATCACCCGCTCGGCGTCGTGGATGATCGGGAAGTGCCGTCCGACCAGCGGCGACTCCAGCAGGGTGCGGTGCCGGGTGAGGGCCCCGACCCGCAGCTCGCCGCCGGTCTCGTCGATGTGGTCGAGTTCGGTGAGGTCGTTGATGTCGACGAGCACCTCCGGCCCGGCCAGACGCAGCTTCATCATGGGGAGCAGGCTGTGCCCTCCCGCGAGGACCCTGGCCTCCTCGCCGAAGCGCCCCAGCAGTTCCAGGGCCTCCTCCACGCTCTGCGCCCGCTGGTACTCGAACGAAGCGGGTACCTGCACGGCACCCTCCTTCCCTGCCCGGACGGTGGACGATATGGGTCGTTGCGGGGTGCATGTGGGGGGAACACTCGCGCCGTGGAGGGGACCGGTCAACGGCAACTGAAGAGAATGGTTAATACGGACTGCGACAGTTGACGCTCGAACAGATGTAATGTCCTCATGACGCTCACGCAGTTGAGGGCCTTCGTCGCCGTGGCCCGACTGGGATCGGTCAAGGCCGCCGCCGTGTCGCTGGGCGTCACCGAGCCCGCGGTGTCCGGGGCCGTCGCGGCGCTCCGCCGCGAACTGGGCGACGTCCTCTTCATCCGCGCGGGCGGCGGCATCAGCCTCACCCCGGGCGGACAGCGCCTCGCCGCGGGGGCCGCCGAGATCGTCGGCCTGGCGGAGGAGACCCGACACCGGGTACGGCAGGCCAGCGCCGGCACCGCCCAACTGCGGGTCGCGTCCACCGAGACCGGCGCCGAGCAGGTGCTCCCTGCCCTGCTCGCGGCCTTCGGGCGGCGCCAGCCCGAACTGGACGCCGACACCCTGGCGGTACCCGTCGGCGTGTTCGGCGAACTGCTCAGGGACCGCAGGGCCGACGTCACGATCGGGCCCGCGCCCGCCCCGCACCCGGCGATCGAGTCCGTGCCCTTCCTCCGCTTCCAACTGGTCGTCGTCGCGGCGCCCGGTCACCCCTTACGGCAGCAGTCCCGCATCGTCCCCGGCCTGCTCAGCCGCGAACCGTGGCTCTTCGGCCCCGCCGGGATGGACCCCGACACGCTCGCCGGTGCCTTCCTCGCCCGCATCGGCGTCGACCCCGCCAAGGCCACCGCCTTCCCGAGCGTCACCGCCTCGCTCAACGCCGTCGCCGCGGGCGACGGGGTGACGCTGGCCCTGCTGCACGTCGTACGCGAGGAACTGCGGCGCGCCCACCTCGTCGTCCTCGACGTCCTCGGCATGCCGGTCAACGGCATGCTCTACGCGAGCACGCTCGCCCCCGACCGCCGCTCCACGGTCGCCGCCGCGCTCTGCCGGTTCGTGACCACCCCCGCCGCCACCCAGGCCCTGCTGGCCCGCTCCAACGGCGTGCCGCTGACGGAGTTCCGGCCGCCCGTCCACGTCACGCTCTGGAGCTGACCCCGGGGGTCGCCGTCGTGCCCACGGCCGACGTCGAAGCCGGGAGCGGACCTGCCGGACGCGGTCGCGGTATCGGCGGTATTAAGCGAACGCTGAACTGTGCGTTGACGGGCCGCGACGGCAGGCCCAAGGTGTGGGCACCGTCCGGGACCGCCGATGACGTCACGACCGGAAGAGAGGTCTGCCCTCGATGGACTTCACCAACGAGTTCCGAGTGAGCCTGCCGCCGGACCAGGCGTGGGCACTGCTGACGGACGTCGAGCGGATCGCGCCGTGCATGCCGGGTGCCCAGCTCACCGGGCGGGACGGCGACACGTACAACGGCCTCGTGAAGGTGAAGGTCGGCCCCGTGACCGTCCAGTACAAGGGCACCGCCGCCTTCGAGGAGCAGGACGCCGGGAGCCGGACCGCGGTGCTGCGGGCGCGCGGCCGCGACGCCCGGGGCCAGGGCAACGCCGACGCGCGGATCACCGCGCGGCTGGTCCCCGAGGGCGACGCGACGACGGTGACGGTCGAGACCCGCCTGACGATCACCGGCAAGATCGCGCAGTTCGGCAAGGGCATGATCGAGGAGGTCAGCAGGAAGCTGCTGGCCCAGTTCGTGGAGGCCCTGGAGCGGCAACTGGCCGAGGAGCGGGCGCCCGAGCCCGCCGCGGTCGGCGGGGGCGGCGGCAGTGAGCCCCCGGCCGCGGCCCCGGCACCCCCCGCGGAGAGCGCCGGTGCGGAGCGGGCGGGTGCCGCGGAAGACGTCGTGGAGGGGGCCGCGGAAGGGACTTCGCACGGCGGTACGGAAGGCGATGCGGCGGCTTCGGCGTCCATGGTCGAACCGGCGCCCGTGGTCGAGCCGGCGCCCGTGGTCGAGCCGGCGCCCGCCCCGGTGCGGCCCACGCCGGAGCCTGAGCCGATCGACCTCATGGGAGTCGCCAGGGGCGCCGTGCTCAAGCGGGCGATCCCGGCCGCCGTCGCGGTCGTCGTGGTCGTCCTGCTCGTCGTCTGGCTCGTCTGAGGCCCCGCGATGCGTGAACTCGAGGGCCCGATCCGCGCCTGGTACGCGGCGGGACGCACCTTCGGACTCGCCACCGTCGTCGCCGCCTACCGCAGCGCGCCCCGGCCCCCGGGCGCGGTGATGGCCGTGTCCGCCGAGGGCGAGGTCGCCGGGAGCGTGTCCGGCGGGTGCGTCGAAGCCGCCGTGTACGAGGTGGCGCGGGAGGTCGTCCGTACGATGACGCCGCAACTGCACCAGTACGGGATCAGCGACGACGACGCCTTCGCCGTCGGCCTCACCTGCGGCGGCACCATCGACGTCCACGTCGAGCCGGTCTCCCCGGCCACCTTCCCCGAACTGCCGGACGTCCTCGACGACATGGCGGCGGGCCGGGGCGTCGCCGTGGCCACGGTGGTCGCCGGGCCCGGCGCCGGCACCCGCCTGGTGGTGCGCCCCGGGGAACGCTCGGGCGGCCTCGGCTCCGCCGAACTGGACGACGCCGTCGCCGAGGACGCCCGCGCCATGCTGGCCCGCGGCACGAGCGCGCAGCGCCGCTACGGCGACCGGCGGGTCTTCGTCCGTTCCTACGCCCCGCCGCCCCGTCTGCTGGTCTTCGGCGCCACCGACTTCGCCTCGGCCCTCGCCCGCCAGGGCGCGCTCCTCGGCCACCGGGTCACGGTCTGCGATGCGCGCCCGGTGTTCACCACGGCGGCCCGCTTCCCCGACGCCCACGAGGTCGTCGTCGAATGGCCGCACCGCTACCTCGCGGCGGAGTTCGCCGCGGGCCGTGTCGACGCCCGCACGATGGTGGCCGTCCTCACCCACGACCCGAAGTTCGACGTGCCCCTGCTGGAGGTGGCCCTGCGGCTCCCGTTCCTGGGGTTCGTCGGGGCGATGGGCTCCCGGCGCACCCACGAGGACCGTCTCGAGCGGCTGCGGCGCGCGGGCCTCACCGAATCAGAACTCGCCCGCCTCAGCTCGCCGATCGGCCTCGACATCGGCGCCCTGACCCCGCAGGAGACGGCCGTCTCGATCGCCGCCGAGATCATCGCCGGTCGGCGCGGCGGCTCCGGGTCCCCGCTTCGCGGCATGGCGGGGCCGATCCACGCCGTGGCCGTCCACGCGGGACGCGGCGCCGGCTGACGGGCCGTGACCCGCGGGGCGGCAGTGCCCCGCGGATCGGGAGGGTGAGTGTGTCGGCTTCGTCCTCGTCCGCGCGTGCCGACCCGCAGCCCTCGGACCGGCCGATGCCCCGGCCCCGACGGCTCAGCCCGCGTCGGCCGCCGCGAAGGAGACGTCGGCGGTGTCGACGGTGCCGCCGCGGCGCCCGGGGGCGCTCTGGAACCTCCAGTAGAGGTTGGTGTGCGCGATCACCAGCTCCGGGCCGGGCGCCCCGTACGAGCTGAGGTCCTCCGTGGTGTGCGCGTCGCCGACGAGCGTGACGTCGTAGCCGCGGACGAGCCCCCCGTGCAGGGTCGAGCGGATGCAGGCATCGGTCTGGGCGCCCGTCACGACGAGGCGGCCCACGCCGCGGTCGGAGAGCACCGCCTCCAGCTCGGTGTCCTCGAAGGAGTCGCCGTAGAGCTTGTGGATCAGCGGCTCCGCCTCCTCGCGCACGAGCTCCGGCACGTACTGCCAGCTCTCGCTGCCCTTCTGGAGGTCCTCGTCCGAGTGCTGCACCCAGATCACGGGCACGTCCTCGGCGCGCGCCTTGCCGATCAGGGTGTTGATGTTCGCGATGACGTCGTCCCGGTTGGGGGAGCCGGTCACCACCCCGTTCTGGACGTCGATGACGAGCAGCGCGGTGTTCGGACGGTCGGAAAGGGTCGTCATGGGGACTTCCAGTCTCTCGTCGCGGTTCCAGTGTCGTCCCCACCCTAGGCCGGGCCACCGACAATCGGGCTCCAGCGGCCCGGTCCGGGGCTCCCGGGCCTTGTGACCGACGACCGGGGCTATGACTCGCTCCCCCGGGCAGTAACTGCAGTCGGCAGTCGGCAGTCGGCAGTCGGCAGCCGTACTGCCCCGCTCTGCGTGGCGGGAGCAACCCCCGCTCGTCTGTTCTTGATCTCCTGGGGGTACGGTTCGCGCGTGACAACGCTGAACCGGCTTTCTATGGGCTATCTCCCGGCTGTCTCATTCGACGAGGCGTACGGGGATCGAGAGCTCCGAACCGCGGTCGACGTGCTCGTCAAGCGCGGTGACTGGCACCCGTTCCGTGATCTGCTGCTCGCTTCCGGCGATGGCTGGGCTCTCAAGGATCACCGGGTGGGCTACGTCGCCGCACGTGCCGCGGGTAGGCCGGTGCTGCAGGAGTGGGTCGAGGCGGAGCCCGACAGCGCCGATGCGCTGACCGTCCTCTCCCGAGCGGAAACGGTACGGGCCTGGGCTGTTCGCTCCGGCCGGAGGGCACGGTTCGTTCGCAAGAGCGCCTGGCCGAAGTTCTTCGAGATCCTCGGGCGGGCGGACGACATCGCCGCGCAGGCCTGCGAGCGCGCGCCGATGGACCCGACACCCGCCGTGACTGCCGTGACCATAGCTCGCGGATTGCAGGTCTCCCGGCGTGAGTTCAACGCGCGCTGGGCAGCTGTGGTCGCCCGGGATCCTCTGCATCCGAGGGGGCACCACCACGCCCTGCAGTACCTGTGCGCCAAGTGGTCCGGTTCCCACAAGCAGATGTTCCAGTTCGCCCGCGACGCCGCCGAGAAGGCGCCGCCCGGCCATCCGCTCGCCGTGCTGCCGCTTTATGCCAACCTGGAGATGCGACTCGACGACGACGGCGTGGGGCTGGGGTCCGCGCGCTTCGGCATGGATCTGGCCCGGGTTCGGGAACGCTGGATCGAGGTGAACCCCGACCCGTACCCACGCATCGTCGAGGACCGAGCCCTCCTCGCGTTCTACCTGGGCCTCGTGCAACGCCCGGCCGAGGCGGCAGTCCACTTCCGCGCCATGGGTGCCCTTGGATCCACCGTGGGCTGGGAGTACTTCACTCTGGCTCCCAGGCACGCCTTCCGCCGGGACCGGGCAGCCGCCCTGCGCTCGGAGAGCACCGGCCGAGCTGTCCGCAAGAGCTGACCGTCCGACGGCCCCGATCGCGTCGTACCGCCACTGCGCCTTCCGCACCTCTGGTGGTCTCGGAGAACGTCGGCCTATGCGCCGATCCCCGGGCCTTGGGCATTGCCCTGTCATGCGCCGAAGCAGGCGAAGGAGGCCCAGGCCGAAGGGGGTACCCCCTGAGCGTGTGCCTTGCCGATTGCCTGGCCCAGGGCTCTTGTGGTGGACGATGTGACCAGGGCTCGATGTGTCTCCGTCATCAGGGTCACGGTCGCCTGGGTGTCGGGAACCGGCCACAGTGCGCCGATGACGGAACGCGCGCCTACGGCGAGCAGCGCGGCCGGAAAACCCAGCTGCTCGTCCGGGAGATCACCGGTGATACTCCCCAGTTCGCATGCGGACAGTACGACGGTGGCCCCTGGGCGCAGATTGTTCTGCAATACGCTGGCAAGAGGCAGCTTCCCACCCAGGAGCAGCGAGGAAGCCAGTGGGTCGTCGGAGCGCAGTTCGCCGTGGCAGGCGAGATGGACTACTGACGCCTCGGCTATGCGGTCCACGATGTCGGCTGGTGCCAGGCCGATTTCGCTCGTCGCGAGTATTTCTTGGGACGTGCCGCGGGTTGTCCGCAGCAGGTCGGGGAAGTCGGCCGGTACCTTGCGAGGTGGAGGCTCCGGCGCGTCGATGACCTGCTCCCGAAGGATCTCCGGCTCCACGCCGTGCACTGCCGCGATCGCCCGTGCCTCGGGCACGGTCCGGGGGATCGACCGGAGGCCGCCTCCGTCGACCCACGGATCGGCAGCGACAAAGACACCCCGCTCGGCCTGCCGCTGCCATCCCGCGGACAGGAAGAGGGCGCGCCCGGAAGGCACCATGGTCATGTCCAGCACTGAGCAGGCTGGTGCCCCGCCCACAAGGGCCGTGTAGAAGGGGAGAAGGGCGGATTCCGCCAGGGGGGCCAATGCAATCGGGAGTTCCCGCAGTTCGGGCCATTCGGTCAGCAGCGGGTCCCAGAATGCCGAGGTCACCTTGTCGAGGGCGGTGCGTATGAGCTTGGCCAGGCCCTTCTGGCCGAGTTCGCCGCGTTGGGCGGCCACGTAGCCGTCCCGGACCTGCTCGACCAACGTGCGCACGGAGACGAAATCAAGTGCTGGAAGCTCGATGCTCTCGCATATCTCGCGTTCGGAACCGGGGGAGTTGATGCGAAGCGCGGCTGCGCTGCGCGGCGCAGGGGCGATGTAGATGAGGGTTCGCCCGCTGGAGAGGGCTGCTCGCGCGGATGCGAGGGCGTTGGGCGATGTGGCCAGTCTGTGGGTGCCCTCTGCCGTGTTCAGCGTGGCGAGGTCCGTCAGGAACTGTTGTTTCACGGCTTCGTGAAGGGTGAGGCCGATATGGGGGGAGCGTTTCGCCATGGTGCGTGTCGCTCGCATCTCCCGTGCGGCCGTCCTCTGCATGCCGGTCAGTTGCCGTTGGAGCGCGACCAGGCCGCTGTCAGTGATCGTGGCCGTGCTCTCCCGGGCCACCATCCGGTCTCCCAGTGCCAGGGAGGTGATCGCCTCCGCAGTCATGACGCCGGCGAGGGGAACCCCGCATCGGTGCGCCGCGTAAGCCGACGTCGGCGCCATAGGCGTACCGGCGAGGGAGAGACCACTGTCGCCATCACTCGCACGGGGACAGGTGCAGTCGAGCGCCCATGAGCAGACCGTAACAGCGCGGATCGCTCGAGCAAGGAAGTTCCGGCAACCTGCGTTGTCGCTCCGATCATGGCCAGCGCGCAGAGCCATTCTTGATCCACAACCGAGTCCGCGAGGAACCGCCCTACAGCGTGTCGAGCACCGCCGCGATCCTGCCCGAGGCCATCGGCGGACTCTTCAGCGGCGAGGATGACGGAGGCGCCGGCGGATTTGGTGCCGTACTCGGAGTGCATTTACCAGGCCCGCCGGCCCTGCGCACCGAATGCGCCGGCGGGCTCGCCGGGTTGGAGCAGGGGGACCACGTCGCGCGCCTCGCGCAGGGAGGCGCCGGCCTCGCCTGCACGGCGGAAGGCACGGGCGACGTGGTCCTCGACGCTAGTCGAGCGGGTCCAGCGTGATGTACGCCTGTTGCGGGTCGGGGTCGTTGACCAGGGACTCGTGGTTGCCGACGTCGTCGAAGGCGAAGGCGTACGCCTTGCCGTCGGCCGTGCGCGCGTGGATCTCGCGGGCGTAGTGGTTGGTCACGGCGTCCTGGTAGAAGCCGGCCGCGCCGGTGTCCGGCTGCGCCGGGTTGGTGAGCAGGGTGGAGCGGTTGAAGCCGGCGCACAGCGTGCGCGAAATCGGCCCGCGCACCAGGTCGTTGGGCGCGTCCAGCAGCTTGTGGCAGCCGAAGATGCTGTCCGCGTCGGGCTTCTGGAACGAGGTGACTACGGCCCCGGAGGCGTCGGTGAAGCGCATGACGCCGCCGGAGACGCGCCCGTAGTACTTCGTGCCGGGCCGGTCGCCGAAGGGTGTCATCGTCAGCGTCGCCGCGGAGTACTTCTGCCAGACGCGGTTGACGTAGTCGTCCATGACGGTGCGCGGGAGCGCGCCCGTCTCCGTCCCGTGGCCCGGGGAGAGCGCGCGGAGCACGGTGCCGTCGGAGCGGGTCTGCACGAGGTTCGCCCAGCCGCCCGTCCGGCCGCGCAGGGCGGCGAAGAAGCCGTTCCAGCCGCCCGGCACGAGGTGCCCGGTGGTCGTGGTGCTGCCGTCGGCGCGCTTGAGGCCGACGGCGTACGGGGCGGAGAACATGTCCACCTGGGTGCTGTTGATCCACAGTCCGGAGTCGTTCAGCGTGTACTCGGACCAGTTGAAGAGGATGTCCCGGTTGGGGTCGGAGGGGTTCTGCACCGCGGGCTGGACCAGGCCCCCCGTGGTCAGCCTGAAGTCCAGTTTCCGGCCGTACGAGAAGTAGACGCGGCCGGAGAACTTGGGTATGCGGATGGTGACGGACCTGCCGTTGGCGGGGCCGGGGATCGAGGCGTCGGGCGCCGGGGTCGGCGGGTTGCCACCGGCCGGCCAGGGGTGGAAGGTGCCGCCCGCGTCGGCCCAGCCCTGGCGGCCCGTGGCGAGTTCGGTGCCCAGGTCGTAGAGGTAGACGGGTTCGTCGCGGCCGGAGTTGTTGGTGAACGTCAGCGGGATGGTGGCGGGGACGGCGGCCTCGGCGCGGGGGGACCAGGTGCCGAGGCCGGTGAGGCCGACCGTCATCAGCAGCGCGGCCAGCAGGGCCGCGAAGGGCATGCGTCGGATGTGCACGCGCTTCCTCCTTGTGTGGGGGGGTGGAGGGACGCCAGGAGTGGCGGAGCAGTGCGTGAGAGCGCTCTCAAGCGTCAATGCGTGAGGCGGACATGTCAATGCATGGCGTCGGAGTTGTCGATGGCGCGCACCTTTGCGTGCAGCCGGGACCAACCGGCCCCCGGTGGCGATGTCTCAGCCCGCGTGGCGCAGCCACACGTACGCGACCGGCTGCGGCACGTTCCACTCCGCTGCCTGCTCCGCGGGGACGGGGGTGAAGCCCGCCCCGAGGTAGCACCGCAGCGCGGCGGCGTTGTCGGGGTGCACGCGCAGGAAGACCTCGGCCAGGCCGGTCAGCCGGGCCCGCGCGGTCAGCCCGGCGGTCAGACGCCGCCCGAGGCCGCGCCCGCGGGCCGAGGGCGCGACGATGACGCGGGCCAGTTCGACCTCGTTCTCCTCGGCGTCCAGCCAGAGTTCGCCGTAGCCGACGAGGTCCGGTCCGTCGTACAGCAGGTACGCCTCGACGTCCTCCGCGTCGCGCCAGCCCGCGACCACCGCGCCCGCCAGCGGGTGCTCGTGCCGCCCGCACCACAGGGCGACCTCCCGCGCCGTGGCGGGCCAGCCCGCCACCGTGGCGGCATACGTCGCGTCGCCCCCATGCGGCCCGTCCGCCCCGTCGGCCCGGAGCAGCTCCATCGTTCCTCCGCCTCTCGCGTCCGGGCGCCGCCAGGCACGGCGGCAGCCCGATCGGTCAGCGTACGGGCCCCGATCCAGCAGCTCATCGGGCGGGCCATGACGGGCACGTGTTCGGGACGAGATGTCCGTGTGGAGACGGGTCCCACTCCTCTGAGAAGTTCGTGAGCCTCGAGCTTTCCGGAAGACCGGGATCGTTGCCTTCGGACCGACGCATGTGGGGAATGGGTCGATCGCGGATGTCGAGACGCCGGTCGAGCCGGCCGCGCAGACGAGGAGAAGCTCCTCGGAGAGTCCCCAGCCGGCGCACCTCTTCCGCCTTGCTTTCCGTACGTCCTGCAAGCGTGAGCACGGCGGCACACGGTCGTTCGCCCTCGGCAGGATCGCCGCCACGGCAGCGTGGAGGGCTCGCGGGACTGCGATGTCAGCGCGGGGGTGGCCCGCAAGCAGACACAGGAGCTTGTTGTCGTTCCAAGCACTGTCTCGGGCCGCGCTCAGCTCCGTCAGGGTGTCGGGCGCCGTGTGGGGATTGGCCGCAAGGCGATGCAGGACGGAACTGTCGCTCTCGATCCTCGCCGGTCCAAGGTGGTCGGCAGGCGTATGCACGTACGGTGGCCTCGCAGGCTCGCCCGGAAGGAAAGAGGGCGGCCTCTGATCGTAAGCGGCGTGGAGATCGCCTACGGGACAGCCCTTGGCGGGCTGCCGGATGGCATGATCCGGACCGTGAGGGCAGACCCTGGACCGGGTGAGACCGGTGGGCTCGAGGACGATGCCTTTCGCCTGGTCCGCGAAGAGGTACCGCACCTTGTCGTCGAGCGGGAAATGGCAGATCAGGCGGGGATCCAGTCGGGCCACCATGGCGGGATGTTGCTGGGCGGGCAAAGCCCGGAACCGCTGAAAGAACCGTCGAGAGTCCCCTCTGTCTTGAAGTACCACCAGGCCAAGAAGGTCAGTGTCGTCACGACCAGCACCATCGACGCACCCACCCGTAGCGCGGTCGGCGCACGGAAGGTCAGCAACCAGGACACCGTGCAGGACGAGCGCATACAGCCCGAAGTCGACTACGTGCTCGGGTAGCTCGACGTACCAGAACCCGAACCTGTCGCCGGCCTCCAGCCCGGCATCGCAGTACGCCCGCGCGCTGAAAGCCAGCAGCCAGGCTCCGTAGCCCGCGAACATCCCGAAGACGGTTGCTCTGACCCAGGGATCCACGCATGCGACCGCGACTTGCTTTGGCTCATGATCGGACATGACGTCTGAGCGTGGCCCACAGTTGCGCGCGGCCGCATCTCCGCCGCTGCGGTTCGCCTTCCTCAGGTCGCGGGCTGCGGGGCGGGCCCCGGTGACGGGAGCGGTCCCGGTTCGGGCCCGGGGCCCGGCGGCGTGGGGTCCGGGGGGACGGGGTCCGGACCGTGCGGCGGGGGCGTCGGCGGCAGCGGGTCCGGGCCGCCCGGGGGGATGGGCCCGGGTGCGGGACCCGGCTCCGGTCCCGTGGGGCCGGGCGACGGAGTGGGGCTCGGAGGCACCGGATCGTTGGGGGGCGTGGCGTTCGGCGTCATGCGTTCCTCCCGGTTCGGGCCGTCTGCGCTGAGGGGCGCGTACCCGGGACTCCGCCGCTCACGCGGCCCGGCCTCAGGAACCGGGAACGGTGCCGTCCGCCGGCCGTGCCCCAGGCAGCCTGCCGCGGGCGGCCGCGAGCGCGGCCTCCACGTCCGTGGTCCCCGTGGCCACGCACAGCGTGTACGCCACGTCCTCCAGCCGTCGGCGCGCTTCGGGGCCGTCGTTCCCGCCGTTCACGGCGTCCGCCGCCCGCAGCGCCTCGTACTGCTCGACCAGCATGTGCAGAACCACGGGATGGGCCATCAACATGATCGGGATCCCTCCGTCACGACACGGGCACATTCTGCGACTCCGCGACCGGGTACCCCTCATCCCTTCCGCCATTCGGGGTAAGTGACAGGCATGGGCGGGTGGTGGAGGGGGCGGTGATGGAGGGTTCGGGGCTCACGGAGCGCGAACGGCGCGCGCTGGCGGAGATCGAGGACCTGATGCGCGACGACGACGTGCTCGAACGTCAGTTGCGCACGATGCGGCTGGACCCGGAGCCGGACCCGCACCCGGGCCCGGCCGACCTGTTGCGGCGGCCACGCGCCCTGCTGCTGGCGCTGCTGGCGATCGTGTGCCTGGGGCTGCTGATCGCCGCGACCGTGACGACCCTTCTGGCGGTCGTCTGCGCCTTCGTGGTGACGTGGCTGGTCACCCTGGTCGTGGCCGTTCGCCTGCCGGGCACGGCTCGCCGCCGCGGCCGCGGCCGCCGTCGTCGTCGCTGAGCCGGCGCCACCGACCGCGTCTCACGGCCGCGAGAGCACCTCGGCGGCCCCCTGCCGGACAGGCGAGGGGCCGCCGAGGGGTGGGGTCTGCGCCCCGGGCGCTGCGCCGCGGGGAGAGCCCGCCGTCTTCGCCGCCGCCGGCGCCCGCAGGCGCCGACTCCCGCCCCGTCGTGCCGGGACCGGGGCCGCGGGGCGCTCACCCGGTGCGGGCGGCGCGGCGGCGTATGGCGCGGCGCTCCTCCTCGGACGTGCCGCCCCAAATACCCGGGGACTGCCCGGTGGTGAGTGCCCATTCGAGGCAGTCGCCGATCACCGGGCACCTCTCGCAGACCGCTTTGGCACGGGCCTCCTGCCCCGCACCCGGGCCCGACGAGCCGACCGGGAAGAACAGTTCGGGATCCTCTTCTGCGCAAGCGGCGCTTCGCCACCAGCCCATCGTTTCGACTCCTTCCGGAGGAAGCGTTCGGGGGTGCCACGGACATTGCCGTGATGCCGCGCCTACCCGATGTGCCGGGGCCGATGCCTCCCGATCCGCAGCGGACGCGCGAACGGCCGAAGGGACCCGCCACCGGTGCGCATTCGGCCCGGTGAGAGGATCCGGTACCGAAACCGACCCCGGAGGCGAGGGCCCATGACGCAGCACGACCATGCCGCCTGGGAGGAGGTCGTCCTGGCGGCGCGCGAGCGGGCGCGCACCCGGCAGGCACTCATGGTCGAGCGCTTCGGGCTCTCCGGTGACGTGCGGTACGACTGGACGCTGGAGGACGCCCGCATCGCCTGGGCGCGCGGCGGGGAGGTGTTCCTCACCGGCCGGATCACGATGATCGGCAGCGTCGGCCTCACCCAGGGCACCTGGCTCTGGTCGTGGGCGAACGACTCGCTGCCCCCGGCCGCCGTCGGGGACACGGACCGCGTACGGCGGTTCGGCGAGGCGAACGGCTTCCCGGTCCTGCCGTGGCCCGGCTTCGGCGCCGACCCCCGGCTGGTCGCCGAGGCCCGCATGGTCGCCGCCTCCGTACTCGACGCCGAGGGGCTGTGGGCGGACACGGTCGAGGACACACAAGTCCACTTCCTGCTGCACGACCTGACTCCGTCCGCCCCGGCGGCCTGACGCCACGAGGTCGCGAGGCCACGCGGCCGGCCGGCCGGGCCCGCCCCGCTGGTCGTCGTCTCGCACGGCACCGGAGGCTCGGGCGGTGACATGGAGTGGCTGGTGCGTCCGCTGCGCGAGGAGGGTCCGCGGGTACTGGCCCTGGACCACCACGGCAACAACTTCGTGGACGGATACGAGCCGGAGGGCTTCCTCCACGTGTGGGAGCGGCCGCGGGACGTCTCCTTCGCCCACGACGAGCTCGCCGGGGAACGGCCACTGGGACCCGTCGGCGCGGCGGGCTTCTCGCTGGGCGCCCACACGGCGGTGGCGCTCGCCGGGGCCCGCCTCGACACGGACGTGCTGTGGGCCGTGCTGTCGGGCGCCGTGCCGCTGCCGGACATCCCCCGAGTTCCCCGGTGTGCTCGAGGCGTACCGCAAGAAGTACCCCGACGACCTCTCGGTACGGCGGGCGATCGACGGCGCGGGGGGCGGACCTCTCGGACGCGCGGGTGCGGGCGGTCTTCCAAGTGGCCCCCGGCGTCGGCGGATTCGTGACCTCGCGGAGCCTGGCGGCGGTCCGGGTGCCCGTGGGCATCCGCTGGGGCGGTGCCGACACGGTCAACCCGTACGAGGCCGACACCAGGCCCTACGTGGAGCACATCCCCACAGCGAGCGGCCGCTGCGCCGGTGCCCACGTCCGCCACGACGACTTCTTCGCGCCGGAGCCCGCCGACCCGGGAGTCCGCCACCGCGTCGGCGGGGAGGCAGCCGTCTTCTTCGCGCGGCACCTGCGCTGACCGAGCTGTCCGCGCCGATCGCCCCGCCGCCCCCGTGCGCCCCTCAGGTGCGGCCAGGTTCGCGCCCCAGGGCAGCGGGGCTCCCCGCGCCCCGGACCACGGGGAACGCCGTGTGGAAGGCCAGGCGCCGGTCGGCGTCGGCGGCGACCTCGCCGAGGAATCCGTCCAGCGCAAGGAACACCTCCCAGCGCTCGTCGCCGGTCGCCCCTGCCAGCCGGTCGACGACCAGGTCCTCCAGCTCCGTGACGCGTTTGCCCTTCCAGACCTTGTCGGCCACGCTCACCAGCAGGTCCTCCATGGTGACGGCCCCGTCCGTCCACGACCCGTGCGTGGCCGCGAAGCGCGCCAGGCGCGGCGCGACGCCCCGCGCCAGCAGCAGCGCGCGGCCCGCCCTCTCGTGGGCGCTGCCAGGCCCCGACAACTCGGCGACGTGCAGCGCCTTTCCGATGTCGTGGGTGGCCGCGCCGAAGAGCACGGCCTCGCGGTCGACGACCAGGTCGGGGCTGTACTGCCGGATCCACTCGACCAGTTCGCAGGCCACGTCGTGAACGAGCCGCAGGTGGGCCGCGAGCCGCGGCGGAGCGCCGACGTCCCGCAGCAGCCGTTCGACCTCGGGTGGCAGCGGCCGCTCCCGTCCCTGTACGAGGGCCCGGTCGAGGTCCGACACCCGAACGGGTCCTCCGGCCTCCGCCGTCGCCCCGGCGGGTCCTCCGGCCTCCGCCGTCGCCCCGGCGGCGCGCAGTGCGGCGACGGCCGCCTCGGCATCCTCCTCCGGCACGTCGCGCAGCACCGCCACCGGCACCCGGCCCGTGAGGAACCGGCAGTGCTCCGCGCCCCGTCCCGTCAGCCGGCCCAGCACGGCCACGACGTCCGGCACTCGCGGCCCCACCTCCACGAGCACCACCGTCGCCGGCGGCGCGCCGCCCTCCGCCCCCACCTCACGCACCACGGCCATGCGCCCTCCCCGTCACTCCTCGTCCCCCGCCGCGGACAGCGTGCCCCACGCCGCGCGGCAGGGGAACCGCGCGTGCCGCGTGCCCACGTACGGCCGGGGTGCCCCACTTCCCCTCCGCTTCCTGTGAGAATGCCCGCGACCGCTGCCCCCGCCCCCGACCGCTGGAGGACGACGACGCATGGGTGGACACCCCGAAGGCCTCCCCGGCCCCGCGCTCCCGCAGGCACCGCCGATCACCTGCGACGAGCCCGGGTCCTTCGCCCGGAGCGTCTTCCAGGAACGGCACCCCGTGCTGATCCGCCGCATCCTGGACGCCGTCCCGTACGGACCGGAGCGCCGCCGGGCCTTCGCCGCGCTGCTGGAGGAGTCGTGCTCCGGCACGGTCGCCGGGCTGCCGCGGGACGCGCCGGACCTGGCGGCGTGGGAGGAGTGGGGCGAAGGGCGCTTCGGGCGGCCGTGGGCCGAACTGCCCTTCCTGTGGTCGGAGTCGTACTTCTACCGCCGGCTGCTCGACCCCGCCGGTTACCTCGCCGCAGGAGCGTGGCACGGCGTGGACCTGTTCGCGCCGTTCAAGGACGCCGAGCTGGACGGTCCCGGCTTCGCCGCCGACCTCGCCGCCCTCGACGGGCTGCCCGGGCTCGCCCCCGCCGAGCGGGAACACGCGCTGCTCGCGGCCGCCGTGTGGGGCAACCAGGCGGACCTCGGCTTCACCATGGTGGCCGAGGCGTCCGCCCCCGAGGCTTCCGGGACGCTCGTCGCCGACGAGTCGGAGCGGCTGTGGTCCCTGCTGGTCGGCGGCACGGTCGTCGTGGTCACCGACAACAGCGCCCGCGAGGTCCTGGCCGACCTCGCCCTCGTCGACGGCCTTCTCGCGAGCGGACGCGCCGACGAGGTCCACCTGCTGGTCAAACCCCACCCGTACTACGTCTCCGACGCCACCACCCAGGACGTCCTGTCCTGCCTGCGCCGGATGACCGCCGCCCCCGGCGAGGCCGCCCGCATCGGCGGGCGCCTGCTGGCGGCGCTGCGCGAAGGGCGGCTCACGCTGACCGCGCACCCCTTCGCCTGCGCGCCGCTCGGCTATCGCGACATGCCGTACGACCTGCGGGAACGTTTCGCGGCCGCGCGGCTGACGGTGATGAAGGGCGACCTCAACTACCGGCGGCTGGTGGACGACCGGTTCTGGCCCCCGACGGTGCCGTTCGCGGACGTCACCGCCTGGTTCCCGGGACCGGTCGCCACCCTGCGCACCCTCAAGTCCGACACCGTCGCCGGGCTCGCCCCGGAGACCGTGGCCCGGCTCGACGCCGGCGGCATCGCGTGGCGCACCAGCGGCACGCACGCCCTGATCCAGGTCACGGTCCCGGGGTGACGGCCCGTTCCGTCAGCGCGCCGCCGGCGCGGCCTGCCCGGAGGAGGCCAGCCCCGGTGGGGCGGCCGCCAGCGCGGAGCGGATCGCGTCGACCAGGGCCAGCGCCGCCTCCTCGGTGAGCTCGACGGCGACCCGGGCCGACGGCCCCAGCGCCGGGTTGAGGAAGTCGATGTTGACGGCGTGCTCGTACGGCGCGTGCTGCGGGTGGTCGACGTAGACCATGGCCTCGGTCAGCCCGAAGTAGCCCTGGGCGCCCTTGCCGCTGCCGTCGATGCGGATCTTCTCGGTGAGGTACGTGCACATCAGAGGTGCTCCCTGAAGAAGGCCAGGACCTTCGACCAGCCGTCGACCGCCGCCTCGTTGCGGTAGCTCGGACGGTTCACGGCGAAGAAGGCGTGGCCGGCGTTCTCGTAGGTGTGGAACTCGTACGGCTTGCCCTGCGCCTTGAGCTCGGCCTCCAGTTCGGCGACGTGCTCGGGGGAGGGGTAGCTGTCCTCCGCGCCGAACAGCCCCAGCAGCGGGCCGTGCAGGTCCTTCGTCAGGTGGACGATGGGCTCGACCTGGAGCGGGAAGCCCTCCGGCGGCCGGCCCGCGACGAAGGCGCCGTAGCAGTCCACGCCGGCCTGCACGTCAAGCGAGGCCAGGGCGAGGAAGGCCTGGCGCCCGCCGGAGCAGTAACCGATCACGCCGACCTTGCCGTTGGACGACGGCAGGCCCCGCAGGTACTCGGTGGCGCCCGCGGCGTCCCCCAGGAACCGCTCGTCGGGCACGCCGCCCCGCGCGCGTGCCGCCGCGGCCGCGTCGTCCGGCGACGCGCCGGGCGCCTCACGGCTGTAGAGGTTCGGGCAGACGGCCGCGAAGCCCTCCGCCGCGAACCGCCGGGTGATCTCCTTGGTGGAGTCGTCGTAGCCGGGCATGTGGTGGATCACCACGACGCCGCCGAAGGGACCGGGGGCCATGGGGCGGGCGGAGTACGCCTCGATGCGGTCGCCGCCGTGGCCGGTGACGGTCACGGTCACGGTCTCGGCGAGGAGTGCGTCATACATGTACGTCGATCCTTCCGGGGGGACGGATGATCAGCACTCTATGCCGCATGCGCTTTCCCCTCGCCGCCGCCCCGCCCTGGACCCCGGCGGAAGCCGTTTCGTAGGGTCGCCGTATGAGAGAACGGCCCGAGGGGATCGGCGAGCCGGAGCTGGGTGACGCGCTGCGCGGTTGGGGGATTGACGTGGCGTCATGGACGTACGAGCCCGTGGGCTTCGGCGACTACCACTGGACGGCGGACGACGCCCGCGGCCGCCGCTGGTTCGTCACCGTCGCCGACCTGGCGCACAAGAGCCACTGCGGCGCGGGCGCCGACGCCGCCTTCGAGGGACTGAGCCGGGCCATGGACACCGCCCTCGCCCTGCGGGAGCGCGCCGGACGGGATTTCGTGGTCGCGCCGGTCCCCGCCGCGAGCGGCGGTACGGTGCACCGGGTCGGCGCCCGGTACGGGGTGAGCGTCTTCCCCCACGCGGACGGCGTCGCCGGCCGATTCGGCGACCGCCTCGGCGCGCGCGAACGCGGCGCCGTGCTGGACACCCTGGCCGTGCTCCACCGGACGCCGCCTCCGGAGCCCACCCCACGTGTGCGGCTCGCGCTCCCGGGCCGCGCAGCCCTGGAGTCGGCACTCGCCGGGCTGCGCGACCCCTGGCAGGGGGGCCCGTACGCCGGGCGGGCCAGGGAGCTGACGAGGGAGCACGCCGGGGTGCTCCGGCGGCGGCTCGACGAGTTCGACCGGCGTGCCGGCGCCCTCGAAGGCGCGGGAGGCGAACGCGTCGTCACCCATGGCGAGCCGCACCCCGGCAACCTGCTGCGCCAGGGCGCGGGGTACGCGCTGGTCGACTGGGACACCGTGGGCCTCGCCCTTCCCGAGCGTGATCTGTGGCTGGTCGCCACCGGGCCCGAGGACCTCGACCGCTACCAGGACGCGACCGGCCGCCGCCCGGATCCGGAAGCCCTCGCCCTCCACGGCCTGCGTTGGCGGTTGGCGGACGTCGCCGCCTACCTCGGCGACTTCCGTTCCCCGCACACCGCCACGTCCGACTCCGACCTGGCCTGGCGGTCCCTGGCCGGCACGGTGCGCGCCCTGGCGGAGGCGGGCTGAACGGGCCGCACGCCCCTCAGCGGTCCAGCCGTTCCTCCAGGCGCACGGTCACGGTGTCCCCCTCGCTCTTGCCGATGGCCTTGCGGATCCCGGCGTTCACCGGCAGCTTGTGGGTGCCGTCGCCGAGGGCCATGAACGAACTGCGGAACGGCTGCCCGTCGATCGTGCCCCGTACCTTGACCAGCCCGCGGGTGCCGAAGAACTCCGCGGCCTCGGGCCAGACGACGTAGGTCCAGCCGCCCTTGGCCGGGCTCTTCCGCAATGTGGCGGTGAACTGCTTGTCGATCATCGAATGCCTCCGGTGGTGTCGTCCGCACCCTTGATGACGGCGCGGGCCCCCGGAACTCATCGTCGCGGCCCCCCCCGGCACCGCGCCGTCCGGTCACGGCGGTCGGTGGCGCGGAGTGCCTCGAGGGCACGGGTGGCGGTATCGATGTCCTGCCCGGACAGGGCGACGGCGACGCCGTCCTGCCCGAAGGTCATCTCCGGGGCCGAGGGGCGGGCCGCGCGCCAGGCCGGCCAGGCCGCGGCGAGATCGGCCGGCCGGAAGCCGCCGTCGAGGACGATCCGCACACCGTCCGGGGCGCCGCCGGGCGCGGGGCCGTGCCCGGCGAGGGTGACGTCGGCGTTGCGCCGCACACAGGGGTCGGCGTCGAGCAGCCGGCTGTGGAACGGGCGCAGCCCGTCCCCGGCGTCCTGCGCCTGTGTCGTGACGACGAGGTCCATCGGCACCGCTCCCCCCGGGACCAGCACCGTACCGCCGTCACCGTGGCACGACGGCGCGCGGGGGCGCCGGCATCTGCGCACGGAAGGGGACGAGACCTGCGGTGCGGTGTTCCCGTCGCTTGCCGGGGTCCGGCGAGGGGCGCAGGCTGGAGGCATGGCTGCTCAGGGCGGGCCGACGCTCATCACGTCCGTCCAGCGGGCCTTCCGCCTGCTGGAGGCGGTGGGCGCACACGAGTCCGGTGCGCCGGCGAAACAGCTGGCGCGCGAGACGGAACTGCCGCTCGCCACCGCCTACCACCTGCTGCGGACCCTCACCCACGACGGCTACGTGCGCAAGCTCGACGACGGCGGCTTCGCCCTCGGTGAGAAGCTCGAGGCCCTGCACGCCGCGAGCCGCCCGCAGATGCCGCTCAGCCGCGTCCGGCCGGCGCTGGCCGCGCTGCGCGACGACCTGTCGGCCGCCGCCTATCTGACCTTCTACGAGGACGGCGAGATCCGGGTGGCGGACATCGTCGACGGCCCCCGCACCCCGCGGGTCGACCTCTGGGTGGGCTTCGACGACGCGGGACACGCCACCGCGCTCGGCAAGTGCGTGCTGCGCGAGCTGGACGAGGAGTCCCGCAACGACTACCTCTCCCGGCACCCGCTGGCCGATCTGACCCCGCGCACGATCACCCGCCGCACCGAGCTGCTGCGGCGCCTGGAGGACGTACCCGCCCCTCCCGCCGTCATGGACCTGGAGGAGTACGCCCTCGGCACCGTCTGCGTCGCGGTGCCCGTCTACAGCGGCGGCACCCTGGGCTCGCTCGGTGTGTCGCTCCGCGCGGACCGGGTCGCCGCGCGCGACGAGGTGCGCGCCAAGCTGCTCGCGACGGCGAGCCGGGTGACCCGGGGGCTGTCGCTCACTATCTGAAATCCCCGCCCTTGTGGCCGAGCCGCATACACCCATTAACTGGTCGAAACGGACAGCGGCGGTGTGACGCCTCACACAGGCAGGGATTGCGGACGAACATGAGTCAAGCCCCGGACCAGCGGCACGGCGGCCGGCCGGCGTGGCAGGCCGCCACGGGAACGCCCTTTCTGGTCATCTGCGCGGTGGCCTTCGTCGCCTTCGCCAGCGGCAGCGGCCCGGACTGGCTGCCGCTGCTCGCCGTCGGGCCGGCGCTCGCCGCGGCCGTCGGAGGCCCCTGGCGCGTGCTGCGAGCCGGTGTGCTCGCCGTGGCGCTGGCCGCCGTCCTCGGCGCCTACAACGACACGCCCGGCGACAAGCTGGCCATCGTGCTGGGCGCGCTGACTGCGGTCACCCTGGCGAGCGGGCTGGGCGCAGCCGTCCGCAAACGCCGTGAACGCGTGCTCGCGGCCGTCCGTTCGGTCGCCGAGGCCGCGCAGCATGCGCTGCTGCTCCCCGTGCCGGAGACGGTCGGCCCCTTCCAGGTCGCCGTGCGCTACAGCGCGGCCGCGGCGGAGGCCCGGATCGGCGGCGACCTGTACGCCCTGGTGCCCACGCCGTACGGGGTGCGGCTGATCGTGGGCGACGTCCGCGGCAAGGGGCTGCCGGCGGTGAGCACCGCCGCCCTGGTGCTGGGCGTGTTCCGCGAGGCGGCGTACGACGAGCCCGACCTGCTCGACGTCGTCGACCGGATCGAGCGCAGTCTGGCCCGCAACCTCGGCCCGGACGACTTCGTCACCGCAGTCGTCGTCGGGCACCCGCGCCCGGGCCGCATGGAGGTCGTCAACTGCGGCCACGCCCACCCGCTGCTGCTGCGCGGGGGCGACGTCGTCGCCGTCGAGTCCTCCGGCCACGTCCCGCCGCTGGGGCTGCGCGCGCTGGCCGGGGAGGAGCCGGAGCTCCAGGTGCTGCCGTTCTCCGAGGGCGACCAGTTGCTGCTGTACACCGACGGTGTCGTCGAGGCCCGCGACCACGGCCGCCGCTTCTACCCCCTGGACGAGCGCGTCACGCGCCATCTGACCGACGACCCGGCGCGTACCCTGGCCGCGCTCCACGAGGACCTGCTGCACCACGTCGGCGGCAGGCTGCACGACGACGCGGCGCTGCTCCTGCTGCGCAGCACCTCCGGTGTCGCGCCCGTCACCGAGCTGCCCGTCCCCGCCCTGACCGGCGGCGCGTGCGGGACCGGGGCCGCCTGACGCACCGGCCGCCGCGGTGCCGACGGCGGTCAGGCATCGCCCGGCGCCCCGTCCGGTGCGGGCAGCGGCTGCTCGGCCCAGAGGGTCTTGCCGCGGGCGTGGTAGCGCGTGCCCCACAGCGACGCGAGCTGCGAGACCAGGTAGAGCCCGCGGCCGCCCTCGTCCGTCTCCAGGGCGCGACGGACGTGCGGCGAGGTGCTGCTTCCGTCCCCGACCTCGCAGATCAGCCGGCGATCGCGGATCAGCCGCAGCCGCACCGGCGGCGAGCCGTAGCGGATCGCGTTCGTGACCAGCTCGCTGACCAGCAGCTCGGTGGTGAACTCCAGCTCCGCCAGGTCCCATTCGGCGAGTTTCCCGGTCACCAGCCCGCGCGCCCGCCCGACGGACTCCGGCGCGTCCGGCAGGTCCCAGGTCGCGTACCGGTCCGGCGGCAGCCGGTGCAGCCGTGCCACCAGGAGCGACACGTCCTCCCCGGGATGCCCGCCGGGCACCAGCCGGCGCAGGGTCTCGTCGGCGACCTCGCCGGGCTCGCTCCCGGCGGAGGCACCGGCCCCGGCCAGCGCCTCGCCCAGCCGGAGCACCGCCCCGCCCCCGGACTCCGGGGCGAGCAGTCCGTCGGTGTACAGGGCGAGGAGGTCACCGTCGGCGTGGGCCATCTCCGCGCACTCGAACGGCACGCCACCGGTGCCCAGCGCGGGTGTCGCCGGGGTCCCGGACACCGACACCTCGCCGTCGGGACTCAGCCGTGCCGGCATCGCGTGTCCGGCGCTCGCCATGAGGGAGCGCATGGTGATCGGGTCGAAGATCGCGTAGAGGCAGGTCGGGGCCGTGGCCCCGGGCGTGGGGCCGCCCTGCTCGTCCTGGAAGCGCTTGACCTGGTCGCTCAGATGCGTCAGTAGTTCCTCGGGCGCCATGTCCAGGTCCGCCAGCGTCCGCACCGCCGTCCGGAGCCGGCCCATGGACACCGCCGAGTGCAGCCCGCGCCCGCCCGCCTCGCCGATGACCAGGGCGGTACGCGCGCCGGAGAGCGGGATGACGTCGAACCAGCTGCCGCCGAGCCCGGCGTGGCCGCCGCGGGACAGGTGGCGCGAGGCGGTCTCCACGGTCGCCAGCACCGGCAGCCGCTGCGGCAGGAGGTTGCGCTGCAGTGTCATCGCCGTGGCGCGTTCACGGGTGTAGCGGCTGGCGTTGTCGATGCAGACCGCGGCACGCGCGGCGAACTCCTGGGCGAGCAGGACGTCGTCCGCCTCGAAGGAGTGCGCCCGGCTGAACCGTACGAAGAGCACCACGCCCAGCGCCGCCCCCCGTGCGAACATCGGCACCAGCAGCCAGGACCGCACGGCGAAGCCGCGGATCAGCTGCGCCCGGGCGGGATCGGCGGCCTCGAGCTCGACCAGCAGCTCCTCGCCGGTCAGCAGGACCGGCTTTCCGGTGGCCAGGGCCCGGGCGGCCGGGGTGCCGGGCATGGACGCAAAGCGGTCCACCTCACCCGGCGAGACCACGGTCCGCGCCGGGCCGTCGGGGACCATGGTCGCGGCCGCGCGGCGCAGGGGCACCGTCTCGGCGACCGGCCCGGGCAGCGGCTCCTCACCGCCCAGCACCGTGTCCAGCAGGTTGACGTAACTGAAGTCGGCGAACCGCGGCACCGCCACGTCCGTCAGCTCCTGCGCCGTGTGCAGCACGTCCAGGGTGCTGCCGATCCGCGCGCTGGCCTCGTTGACCAGGTCGAGCCGTTCCCGGGCCCGGGCCTCCGTGGTGAGGTCGAAGACCATGTGCGCCAGGGCCACCACGTCACCGTCGGCGCCGCGCAGCGGCAGGATCGTCTCCGACCAGACGGTGTCCCGGTCCGGGTCGCGGGGGTCGCGGCCGCGCACCTCGCTGCCGATCATCGCCCGGCCCGAGGTGAGCACCAGGCGCTGGCGCGCCTCGAAGGCGTCCGTGTCCAGCAGACCGGGCGGCGACACCTCGCGCATGGTGCGCCCGACGAAGTCGTCGGGGAAGCCCGTCGCGCGGATCTGGGAGTCGTTGCGGGCCAGGAAGCACAGGTCCGTGTCGAAGACGTCGATGATGAACGGGGACTCCGTGAACAGGCCGTGCAGCAGCGCACCGAGCAGGTCGTCATGCCGCACCGCCTCGGCGTTCTCCGCCTGCAGCAGCCACTGGTCCGGCGCGAGGGGATGTCCCCACAGCACCACCCCGACGGGCGTGCCCTCCCGGTGCCGCAGCAGCAGCGGACCCAGGAAGACCGAGTGCTCGGGGCAGACGAGGCCCGCGAGGCGGGCGCCGTCGGCGCGGGACCACAGCAGCCGGGACACCGGCCCGCGGGCCTCTGCGGCCGCCCAGCCGAGCAGCCGCTCCGCGCCGGGGGTCCAGTTCGTCACGGTGCCCCGTGCGTCGACGACGGCGAAGGCGTCGCCTCTGGACCGGGGGAAACCGTCAGGGGCGTCGGCGAACAGCGTGCCGCGCATGTCCACCCGTCACGCCCACCCGGCCCTGGCACACCCAAGGATTCCCACAGACCAATACTGCCCGCGGTCAAGATCTGGGGCACGCGGTGCGTGTGCCGCCGCCGTGACCTGCCAGAACGCGACCAACGGAGGCCGTTTCGGCGTACGGCGATGAGTTCGGGGCACCGCACCGGTCCTCAACGGTGACGGCAACCGACCCAGGGGATCCCCATGACGTCTCATCCCGACCTCCGCCCGGCCGCCCGGGACGTGAGCGCACTGCTGGAGCAGATCGGCGACAAGCACCTCGACGCGCCCACCCCCTGTCCCGACTACACCGTGGCGCACCTCATCGGGCACATCGCCGGGCTCTGCGCCGCCTTCCGCGACGCCGCCCGCAAGGACTTCGGCCCGGCCACGGACACTGATCCCGGCGCATCCGTCCCCGAGCTCCCCGCCGCCTGGCGCGAGCTGCTGCCCGTCCTGCTGACCGAGGTGGCGGAGGCCTGGAACGGCCCCGGGGCGTGGGAGGGCGAGACGCGGGCCGGCGGGATCGCCCTGCCCGCGGACGCCGCGGGCCGTTTCGCGCTGAACGAGCTGCTGGTCCACGGCTGGGACCTGGCCCGGGCGACGGGGCTCGACCACCACCCCGACGAGCCGGGCACGGAGATCGCGCTCGCCCTGCTCACGGCTGCCCGGGCGGCATCCGGCGACGGCTCGGGGCCCTTCGGCCGGCCCGTACCGGTCCCGGACTCCGCGCCGGCGCTGGACCGGCTGGTCGGTCTCACCGGCCGGGATCCGGGGTGGACCCCGCCGCGCTGAGCGGCCGGCGGCCCCAGGCGGAGACCATGGGCGCCGTGGCCAGGTCGAGCGTGCCCGTGGCGACGTTCGCCAGATGGCGGTCGACCTCCTCGTCGGTGGCCAACCCGGCCGACACGAGCCGGTCCCTGATGTGCCGCACCGTGGCCGCCTCCAGGACGGCGCAGGCCGGTGACGTGATCGGGAAGTACGCGTCGGCCCCGACCTCCTCCAGCCCGGCCTCCCGCAGCAGGCGCGGCAGCCTCCGCCCGTAGGCCAGGTCCGCCCCGCGCTCGGCCATCAGCGCGCGGAAGCCCGAGCGCAGGCGGTTGGCGAGCCGCTGCTCCGGTCCGGACTCGTCCGGGCAGAGCAGCGGCTGCAGCCCGGGATCGGCGTCCTCCAGCAGCAGCCGGCCGCCGGGGCGCAGCGCGCCGACCATACGCCGCAGCGCCTCCGCCCGGTCGGTGACGTGCACCAGCACCAGCCGGGCGTGGACGAGGTCGAAGCCGCCCGGCGGGGCGGGGTCGGCGGCGACGTCGTGCCGCAGCACCCGGACGACGCCTCCCGTGGCGTCACGGGCCCACGACACGTCGATGTCGGTGGCGACCACGGCGCCGCCGGGGCCGACCCGCGCGGCCAGTCCGAGAGGCACCGAGGCGCCCCCGGCACCCACCTCCCAGCAGCGCATCCCGGACCCGACGCCGAGCGCGTCGACGTGCCGGAACGTCACCGGGTCGAAGAGCTCGGCGAAGGCCTCGAAGCGTGTCCCCGCCTCGGCCCGGCGGTTGTCCAGCAGATAGCCGTGGTCATGCCCCGGAACGCCCCCGTGGTCCGTGCCGCGTGTCGTCATGGCGCGATTCTCCGTTACCGGGGCCCTTCTCCGGCTGCCGGGGGCCGCCCGGCGATCAGGACACTCGTGTGGGTGACACCGAAAAGCCCGCACGGCGGTGCCCGGCGGATGGGTGCATCACGCAGGCAGTCGATATTTCAGCTGAGATTGACAGATGTCGCTTACAGCTAACAGTTACGGATATGTCCGCATTCTGTAACGCGAAGCGATTGTTCCGGTTGTGCGCGCCGCCGCCGGGTCAGAGTTGGGTCATCGGCAACCGCCGAAGCATCCGCACCGCGGGAACGGCCCGAAAGGGCCTGGAACGCACCTTGTTGAGGGGGCATCATGTCTGCTCGTATCACCCGTCGCGTCATCGCCACCGTCCTCGCCTCCGGAGCGATCGTCGCCGGCGCCGCCCTGCCGGCCACCGCGGCGGACGGCCGCGACCACGGCCGCGACCACGGACGGTCTTCGGTGGTCATCGGTGAGGTCAACACCCGCGACGGCCACGGCCGCTTCGGGCGCGGCGGCGGCGAATGGATCGAAGTGGTGAACACCGGCCGCCGCTCGGTCAACCTGCGCGGCTGGACCCTGTCGGACCGCGACGGCAACCGCTACCGCTTCAACAACGTGTGGCTCGTCGGGCACTCGAAGGTGCGCGTGCACACCGGCTTCGGCCGTGACACCCGGCGCGACGTCTTCCAGGACCGCCGCAACTCCGTCTGGGACCGCCGCGACGCCGCGACCCTGCGCAACGACCACCGCCGGGTCGTCGACGTGAAGTCCTGGAGCGGCCGCCGCTGACCGGCACCCGATCCGGGCCGTGCCGCCGCATCCCCGTGGCCGGCACGGCCCACCCCGTCCCCTCCACGGCGTGCCGCGGCGGAAATCCGCTGCGGCACGCCGTCGTGCTGCGCGAGCATGGCGGCATGGACCGCGAACCGGACACATGGGTGACCCTCTTCGGCTACGAGAACCTGCCGGGCTGCCCCCGGCCCACCGAGCTGACGGCACGTTGACTGCGGGACCGGGGGATCGACTGGTGGCCGTTCGCCGACCATGAGCTGATAATCGACCTCGCCTGCGGGATCGGGGAGGACGGGCACTGGCACGGCACCTACGGCGTGAGGATCGACGCCGCCGCACTGCGTCGGCTCGGACTCCACCCGGACCAGCCGACGTCCGCCCCCGCTGATCCGCCGATCCCGGCGTGGTGGGGTTCGTGGGCGTACGGCCGCGGGCGGCGGGGATGACGGAGCGCCGTGGTCCCGGCCGGAGAACCGGCCGGGACCACGGCGCCCGCGCGTCCCCGCGCTACGGGTTGACGTTGATGGTGAAGGTGGACGTGGTGTTCTTGATGTTCAGGTAGTTGTCGTTCATGGTCAGGTTGTTGAAGGTGACGGAGCCGACCGCCGGACCCTGTCCCGACTCCGGCATCTCGTTGGCCCACAGGCCGAAGCCCGACTTGGCGTCGTAGGCGTCGCCGCTGCGGTGGGCACCGGTGATGGACACATTGGTGAGGACCGTGTCCTTGATCGGGTTCTGCGGCTGACCGCCCACGTAGTTCGTCTGGAACATGATCCCGCTGTAGGTCGGGTCCACGATGTCCACGTCGCTGACGCGGATGCCCTGGAAGACCTTCGAGGCGGAGAAGAGCCAGATGCCCGGGAAGGTCTGGCTGCCCCAGAAGTGGCCGCCGCAGCGGACGATGGAGATGTTCTGGAGATTGGTCGGCTCGGTCCCGAAGCCGTTCATCGGGTAGCCGAAGTCCAGGGAGCTGATCGTGACGCCCGAGTAGACCAGGGTGTCCGCGACGAGGATGTTGCGGAAGGTGTTGGCGTAGCCGCCGTAGACGGCGATGCCCGCGGCGCGCCAGGTCAGCAGGGACGTCAGGTTCTCGTAGAGGTTGTTCTTCTCGTCCGCCCCGCCGGCGTCGATCGCCGAGAAGAGGGCGAAGCTGTCGTCACCCGTGGCACGGGCCTCGATGTTGTCGAGGTGGTTGTCCGTGCTGCCGTTGGTCATGTTGACGCCGTCGGCGAAGGTGTCGCGGATCCGGGAGTTCTTGATGGTGACGTCGTCGGTGTTGGCGCCCCAGTAGAGGCAGACCGTGTGCTCGTTCCAGACGTTGTCGATGGTCATGTTTGCGACGTTGGCGAAGTCGAAGACCTTGCCGGGGCCGTCGATGCGTGAGGTGTAGTTGCCGAAGAAGGAGAAGCCCGAGAAGGACGAGCCGTTGGCCGTGGAGTCGGCGCGGAAGCCCGCGTCGGTGTTGGACTGGCCGGCCGGCGTGTGGAAGCGGGCGTACCAGGGGCCCGCGCCGATGATCTTCACGGACTTGCCGTAGACCTGGAACTTGCTGCCCGTCTCGTAGTCGCCCGGCGGCAGGTAGACCCCCTTCAGGGTGCCCGTGGTGTCCATCCGGGCCTTGTCCAGGGCGTTCTGCACGTCCTGGTGGGTGAACCCGGTCGGCGCGGTGTAGGCAGCGGGGTCGGGGTTGGCGATCGGCGAGACCTGCTCGGTGTTGACGAAGTCGATCGCGTACTGGCTGCCGTTGGCGGCGTCCTTCTGCAGCTTGATCTTCGATCCGGCCGGCACGGTCGTGCCGAGCATCATGTTGGCCTCGTCGTAGATGTGGCGGGGGCTGCCGTCACCAGGGTTGTTGCCGGGGGCGGTCTCGCTGCCGTACAGCCACGCGTACTTGGAGGTGAGGTCGATGGCCTTGAGGAAGCTGCCGTTGACGTACACGTTCAGGGTGGAGTTGATCCCGCCGCCGCCCGCGGCGTCGGGGATGGAGTAGCGCACGACCAGGGTGTTGGTGCTGGCCCTGGTGGTGAACTCCACCGAGCTGCCGGTGCTGTTCAGCGTGACGGCCTTGCGGCCGGACGCCTCGCCCGCCGGGTCGCCGACGGTGCGGTTGGGCCCGACCAGGGCGGCGCTCCCGCCGAGGACCCCGTCCTCCGCCTCGTACATGTCGTACGGCATGTTGGCGCCGCGTCCGACGAAGAGGGACTGGGTGCTCGTGTTGTTCTGCTGCTTGACCGCCAGTTCGTTCGTGTCGGGCGCGATGACGGTCTTGACGGTGTACTTGCCGTTGGCGGCGGTCCAGGTGCCCAGCGAGACGGGGCTCGTGGTGCTGCCCGCGGCGATGGCGCCGTTGTAGGAGCCGGTCAGCGTCTTGACGACGGAGCCGGAGACGGAGTCGGTGACCGTGACGGTGATGCCGTGGGAGCCGCCCGCGGAGGCGACCGTGCCCTGGTTCCTGATCGCCACCGAGAAGGTGACCGTGTTGCCCTTGGCCGGGTTGCCGGGGGACCAGCCGGTGGGGGAGGCGATCAGGTCGGAGCTGTCGACCGGCCTGACGACCAGCGGGGTCGGGCTGTTGTAGGCGTTGTTGGTGTCGTTCTGCTCGATGACGTCCCCGGCCTCGTCGACCTTGGCGCTCAACGGGTAGCTGCCCGCGCCCCGTACGCCGATGCTCGCCGTCACGGTGGTCGAGGCACCGGCCGCCAGCCCGCCGACGGCGGCGGTGCCGACCTTGGTGGTGCCCAGGTAGAAGGTGACGTTCGTGGCGCCCGAGGCCAGCTCGCCGATGTTGCGCACGGTCGCGGACAGGCTCACCGAGTCGGTCTCGACCGGCGCGCCGGGGGAGACCGACATGCCGGTGACGGTCAGGTCCGGGTTCGGCGCCGGAGTGCCGATCACCTGGAACTCCGCCAGCTGGCCCGCGGCGGCGCCGCTGTTGGCGGTGAACTGCAGCCGTACGTCGGCGACCCGTGCGCTGACCGGGATGGTCACCGTGTTCGCGGAGGACGGGTTGAAGGAGTAGCCGGCCGCCGCCTTGAGGCTGGTGAAGCCACTCGCGCCCTGTTCCCGGCCGAGCACCTGGACGGTCTGGGTGCGGGTGCCCCAGGCGCTGTCCGGGTTGAGCTTGAGGACCAGCGAGGTGACGTCGGCGTTCGCCCCTAGGGAGACGGTCAGCGTGTTCGGGTAGCTGCCGCCGGCGCCCTCCCAGTAGGTGGTGACGCTGTTGTCGTTGGCGTTGGCCGCGACGAAGTTCTGCGTGCTGGACGACGCCGTGATCGGCTTGCCCACGGCCAGGTTGGAGCCGGTGCCGCCCGAGCCGTTGCGGGTGACGGTGGTGCTGGCGACGCTGCGGTTGCCCGCCGCGTCCTTGGCCCTCACGTAGTAGGAGACGGTCGCGCTGTCGGGCTGGCTGTCGGTGTACGTGAGCGTGGTGCCCGACACCGTGGTGCGCAGCACCTCGTTGGCGTACACCTCGTAGCCGGTCACGCCGACGTTGTCGCCGGCGGCGGTCCAGGTCAGCTTGACCTGGCCGGAGGAGGGCTGGGTGAGGGCGAGGTCGCCCGGCTGGCTGGGCGCCTGCGTGTCGCCGCCGGAGCCCGTCCGGGTGACGGTGTTGCTGTTGCCCGAGACGTTGCCGGCCGCGTCCTTGGCGCGCACGAAGTAGCTGACGGTGGAGCTGTCGGGCTGGTTGTCGGTGAAGGCGAGCGTGCTGCCGGAGACGCTGGTGCGCAGCTCGCCGTCGGCGTAGACGTCGTAGCCGGTGACGCCGACGTTGTCGGTCGCGGCGTTCCAGGTCAGTCGGATCTGGCCGGAGCCGGGCTCGGTGTAGGCCAGGCCGGTGGGCGCGTTCGGCGCGGTGGTGTCACCGGAGGCCGGGCCGTAGACCTCCAGCTCCGACAGCTGCGCGGCGGCCCATCCGGTGTTGCCGGTGACGTCGACCCGCAGGTAGCGGGTGGTCGTGCTGCTCAGGCTGATCGTGACGGTGTTGTTGTCGGCCGGTTTGAAGGAGTAGTCGCGGGACGCCACCAGGTCGCTGAAGGACGTGCCGTTGGTGCTGCCGCGCAGGGACAGCGTCTGCGTCCGGGCCTCCCACGAGGGCGGCAGCTTCAGCACCACCTTGGTGACCGCGACCGAGGACCCCAGGTCGGCCTGGATCCACTGCGGGAAGGTGCTGCCGGCGCTCTCCCAGTAGGTGGTCTGGTTGCCGTCGTTGGCGTTGGCGGCCACGTAGGGCGCGTTGCCGCTGCTCGCGGTGAGGGTGCGGCCCCGGGCGAGGTCGTCGGTGGAGGTGGCGGAGCCGTGCACCTCGAGCTCGGAGATCTGGGCGGCGGGCCAGCCGGTGTTGGCGGTGATGTTCAGCCGTACGAACCGGGTGGGGGTGGCCGCGAAGTCGATGGTCACCGTGTTGCCCGAGCCGGGGCCGAAGTTCCGCGCGGCCGAGCCGGAGAGCGTGGAGAAGGTGGTGCCGTCGGGGCTGCCCTGCACCGCGAAGGTCTCGGTCCTGGCCTCCCAGGCGGCGGGGAGCTTGACGACGACCTGGTCGATGCTGGTGCTGCCGCCCAGGTCGACCTGGACCCACTGCGGGAAGGAACTGCCCGCGCTCTGCCAGTAGGTGTTCTGGTTGCCGTCGGTGATGTTGGCGACCCCGTACTCGGCGTGGGAACTGCTCGCGGTGGCCGGCGCTCCCGCGGCGAGGTTGGGGCCGCCGGCGGCCGCGGCGGGCAGGGCCGACTGGCCGAGCAGCACCAGGCCGGCCGCGATCACCCCCGCCAGCAGCCGTCGGATGAACCGTTTCCTTGGCATGTCGTCCCTGTGCCTCTCGTCAGAGTTGTTGGTGCCATGACATGTCACATGCGGTACGGCTGCCACGCAGAGAAAATTGCGTTGATTGCTTTGGTAATTGCGCGGCCCGAGCCGATAGTTGCAGAGGTGCTTCCGGGCGTCTATGCCCTCGACCGGGCTTTCATCTCAGCCGACACGGGCTTGCGCTGGAGTGTCGTCCAGCCGACAGGGGGTTGCGGAAGCACCGCAAAAACTTGCGCGTCCTACTCCGCGGTGCGCAGCGCCTGGTACATCGACCAGAGGACGGATACCAACGGGACCGCCACCACCGCGCCGATCACCCCGGCGGCGATGGCCCCGCCGATGACGGTGAGGGCGACGACCACCGGATGCAGGCGCACCGCCCAGCTCATCACCAGCGGGTGCAGCACGTGGCCTTCGATCTGGCCGATGACGACGATCAGGCAGACGACGACCGCCGCGATGATGGGACCCTTGGCGGCCAGCGCCACCACGGCGGCGACCGCCAGGGCGATGGGCGAGCCGATCAGCGGCACGAACGCGGCGAAGAACTCCAGCAGTGCCAGCGGCAGTGCGAGCGGCACCCCGAGCAGGTACAGCGCCACCCCCACCAGGATCGCGTTGGTCCCCGCCACCAGCACGATCCCGTGGGTGTAGCCGGTGAACGTACGCCATGCCGCACGGCCCGCCAGCGACACCCGGCCGCGGACCGACCTCGGCAGCTGCCCGCAGAACCAGGACCACTGCCGGTCGCCGGAGTGCAGGAAGAACACCGAGCAGAACAGCGCCAGCGCGAAGACCGTCAGCACCTCGACCAGACGCCCGGCGCCGCTGAGCGCGGTGCTGATCAGGGTCGACCGGTGGCTGGAGAGCCACTGCCCGATCTTCGACTGCAGGTCGGTGAGCGCCTCGGGGTCGAGCCGGAACGGCGGGGCCTCCAGCCAGCGCTCGATCCGTGACAGTCCCGCGCCGAACTCGCGCTGCAGCCCGCCGGTCTCGCCGGCCACCACCTCGCCGACCAGCGCCAGGATGCCGAAGACGACGAGGATGCTGCCGATCAGCGAGACGGCGACGGCCAGCGAGCGCGGAATGGCGCGGGCGAGCAGATCGGCGAGCGGCCGCAGCATGGCGGTGCCGACCAGCCCGAGGAAGACGGCCACCGCGATCTCGTGGAACCGTCCCAGGGTGGCGAACACGGCGTAGACGACGGCCCCCACGACGAGCAGCCGCCAGGAGTAGGCGGCGGCCGTGTTCAGTGCGGGGAACACCCGGACGCCGGGCCGCCTGGCGGACCCGCGCACCTCCCGGCGCCCCGCGCGGATCCGGATCCGCCGTCCTTGGGACACCGTCCCGCACCTCCCCGTCGCGTCCGGCCGCACGCCCGCGTCCGGCGCGCCTGTCCCTGCTTGCTACCACCGGCGGCGAGCCGTCCAACGCGGCGCGCGCCGCATTCGCCCGAAGGCACCCTCCTGGCCGGCGGTGGATCTCCGGGGGTCCCGGCTGCTAAATTGGTCTAAACCAGTTTCGGTCTCTCTCACCAGATCGGCGGTCCCGAAGTGGAAGTCGTCATCGTTCCGGACGCCACCGCGGGCGGCGAACTCATCGCGGGCGCCATCGCGGACCTGCTGCGCCGCAAGCCCGACGCGCTGCTCGGCGTCGCCACCGGATCGACCCCCCTCCCGGTCTACCGGGCACTCGCCGGACTGGCCGGTGAGGGCCGCACCGACGTGTCGCGCGCCCGGATCTGCCAGCTGGACGAGTACGTCGGCCTGCCCGCCGGGCACCCGGAGTCGTACCGCTCCGTGGTGCTGCGCGAGGTCGTCGAGCCCCTCGGCCTCGCCGAGGAGTCGTTCATGGGACCGGACGGCACCGCCGAGGACATCGTCGAGGCGTGCGCGGCGTACGAGCGGACGCTGGCGGAGGCCGGCGGGGTCGACCTCCAACTGCTCGGCATCGGGACCGACGGCCACATCGGTTTCAACGAGCCGTGCTCCTCGCTGGCCTCGCGGACCCGGATCAAGACGCTGACCGAGCAGACCCGCAAGGACAACGCGCGCTTCTTCGACCGCCCCGAGGACGTGCCGCACCACGTCATCACACAGGGCATCGGCACCATCCTGGAGGCCCGGCACCTCGTGCTGCTCGCCACGGGCGAGGCCAAGGCGGAGGCGGTCGCGCTCGCCGTCGAGGGCCCGCTGGCGGCGGTCGTCCCCGCCTCCGCGCTGCAGATGCACCCGCACGCCACCGTCGTCGTCGACGAGGCGGCCGCGTCCAAGCTGAAGCTGGCCGACTACTTCCGGGCCACCTACGCGGCCAAGCCGGCCTGGCAGGGTCTGTGACCCCGTCGGCTCAGCGTTCGCCCGGCGGCGGGAAGCGCAGATTCCGCAGGTCAGGGGGAACGGGCGCGGACGGCCGGTACAGCGGGGGGACCTCACCGTCCGCGGCCGCGGCCGGCGCGTCACTGAGCCGGAAGCGGTCGCGCACCCGCCCGTAGAAGTCGGTCGGCCCCAGCCGGATCAGCCGCAGCCGGTGCCGGGCCTTGTACACCCCGACCCAGTCGCCCGGATCGAGGACGCCCCTCAGCTGGCCGTCGATGCTGACCGCGACCCGCCCCGAGCGGGTCAGCACCCGGACCCCCACGACCTCGTCCGGGGCCGCCACCAGGGTGCGGTCGAAGGCCATGTGCGGTGCGACCGGGGTGAACACGATCGCGTCCATGTGCGGCGAGACCACCGGGCCGCCGGCGGCGAAGCTGTACGCGGTGGAACCCGTCGGCGTGGCCGCCACCACCGCGTCCGCGGAGTAGGACGCGAAAAGACGGCCCGCCAGATACACCGCGAGGCTGGCCTGCCGGTCCCGGGCGAGCTTCTCGAAGACCACGTCGTTGACGGCGTTGACGGCCATCGGCACGCCCCAGCCCACGTCCTCGGGGTCGCTGGGCCGCACCCGCGGCGGCGGGAGCGCGGGCCCGCGCCCGTACCGCAGCAGCGACTCGATGCCCTCGGGGATCTCCAGCGGCCGCGACGCCCGAAGCGTCAGCGTCATGCGGTCCTCGACGGTGGCCCGGCCCTCGTGCACGCAGTCGAGCGCCCGCTCCACGTCCTCGGTGCACACCTCGGTGAGGAAGCCGACGCGCCCCAGGTCCACGCCCAGCACGGCCGCCCCGCACGCCGCGGCCACCCGCGCGCCGCGCAGGAAGGTGCCGTCGCCGCCGAGGGTCACGACCAGGTCCGGATAGCCGGCCACGGCCGCCTCCTCCTGACCGCTGTGCCGGGGCCGGTCCTTGCGCCACACGTCGATCTCCACCGCGGGGACCCCGTGCCGCGCACACCAGCGCTCCACCGCCGCGGCGGCCTCGCTCGCGTCCTCGCGCGCCCCGTGCACGACCAACCCGATCCGGCCCACTGGCATCACGGCCTCCCCGGCGGCGTCCGCTGCGGCGTCATGCCCCCATCGTCCGCCTCGCCGGTGCGCGCGTCGCGTCGGGCGCCGCGCGTGGCCGCTCCCCGCCGCCGTGCGGCGGCGCGCGCGGCGGAGTACCGTTCGGCTGTTCCACAGGTGCAGGGAGGACGAACGTGGAGACCAAGCCCGCGCCGGGTGTCCTCGCCCAAGTGGCGGACCTGATCGGCCGTACGCCCGTCGGGCAGCGCGGAGCGCTGTGGCGGCTCGGTGCGGACCGCCGCCAGCTCGACGCCAACGTCATCCGCCTTCCGGCGGGCACCGAGGTCCGGCCGCACGTCGAGGCCGACCTCGACGTCCTGCTGTACGTCGTGGACGGCGGCGGACACCTCTCCGGCGACGGCGGCGGACGCCAGACGACCCTGGCGCCCGGCGCCCTCGCCTGGCTGCCGCGCGGCACCTGCCGCTCGCTGTCCGCCGGCGCCACGGGTCTGACCTACCTCACGGTGCACGCCCGCCGCCCCGGCCTCACCATCGCCGGCCCCGCCCCGGCACCGGAGGCGGGCGACGCGGCCTGCCTGCTGCACCGCGTCTGCGTGGAGTGCGGCCGCCTGTCCGGCGAGAGCGACGCCCTGTACTGCTCCCGCTGCGGCACCGCACTGCCGCCCCGCTGAGCCCGCCGGGCGGGCCCGGCCGCCGCGTACGGAGGCCGCCCCCGGTCCGCCGAGCGCGGGCCCCGGCACCTGGGAGCGCGGCGTCGTGCGGAAACCGGTCGACGCGCCGGCCGTCGGTGCGATCATGCCGCAGTCGTGCTCGGCCCCACAGCGGGCAGCGGCCGGGCCGTCCTGCGAAAGGCGACGCGGTCCGTGGCGACGCGTCAGCACGGCGCTCGCACCGGACGCGGCCGCGGGGTGGGCGATTCCGGCGGGCAGCCGACCGCATGGCGATCGCGCCGCGGTCGTGCTCAGCGCGGCACGGCGGGCGCACGGGCCGAAGACCCATGTGCCCTACCCGGTCAGAAATCCCCCTGCAGGGGCTGCTCGGTCCAGATCGTCTTGCCCTCGCGCGTGTAGCGGGTGCCCCAGCGTTCGCTGAGCTGGGCCACCAGGAAGAGCCCGCGGCCGCCCTCGTCCGTCGTCCGCGCACGCCGCAGGTGCGGGGAGGTACTGCTGGCGTCGGAGACCTCGCAGATGAGGTGGCTGTCGCGGATCAGCCGCAGCGTGATGGGCCCGCCCGCGTAGCGGTACGCGTTGGTGACCAGCTCGCTGACGATCAGTTCGGTCACGAAGGCCGCCTCCTCCAGCCCCCACTCCGCGAGCTTGGACTCCACGAGGGAGCGGGCCTCCCCGGCGGCGGTGGCGTCCGGGGAGAGGTCCCACGTGGCGACCTGCTCCGGCGCGAGGACGCGGGTCCGGGCGACCAGGAGGGCCACGTCGTCGGCGGCCTCGGTGGCGCGGCGTCCCTTGAGGAGGGCGTCCTCGACGGCGCCGCAGGTCTCCTCCAGCGAGCCGGACGGCGCCGTGAGCGCGCCGCACAGCATCGCGATGCTGTCGTCGACGTCGCGGCAGCGGGTGCAGAGGAGTCCGTCGGTGTACAGCGCGAGCGTGCTGCCCTCGGCCAGTTCGATCTCGGCGGTCTCGAAGGGGAGGCCGCCGAGGCCCAGCGGCGGGCCCGGGGGGATGTTGACCAGGCTGGCCCGTCCCTCCGGGGTGACGACCACGGGCGGCGGATGGCCGGCCCGGGCGAGCGAGCAGCGCCGCGAGACCGGGTCGTAGACGGCGTACAGGCAGGTCGCGCCGACGACGGGCGGGGCGTTCTCGTCGGTCTCGCGCTGCTCCGAGGCGAGCCGGTCCACGAGGTCGTCGAGGTGCGACAGCACCTCGTCCGGGGTGGGGTCCAGGTGGGCCAGGGTGTGCACGGCGGTGCGCAGCCGGCCCATGGTGGCCGCCGCGTGCAGACCGCGGCCGACGACGTCCCCCACCACCAGCGCGATGCGGAGCCCGGAGAGCGGGATGACGTCGAACCAGTCGCCGCCGACCCCGGTGGCGGTGTTGGCGGGCAGGTAGCGGTGGGCCACCTCGGCGGCGGGGTGCCACGGCACGTTTCCCGGGAGGAGGCTGTGCTGCAGGGTGAGGGCCGCCTGGTGCTGCTGGGTGTAGCGGCGGGCGTTGTCGATGCTCAGGGCCGCGCGGGCGGCGAACTCCTCGGCGAGGGTGAGGTCGTCGGCCTCGAAGGGCTCGCGGCGGCGCGTCCGCCAGAGGCTGATCAGCCCGAGCACGAGCCCGCGGGCGACCAGCGGCACCACCATCAGGGAGTGCGCGCCGACCTCGCGGGCCGCCCTGGCCCGCGCGGGGTCCTCGTCGAGCCAGGCCAGGGCCCGGTCCATGTCCGACTCGAAGACCGGGCGGCCCTCGGCCAGCGAACGCGCCTGCGTGGAACCCGGGGGGATGCCGATGGTCCGGCCCACCGGGTACATGATCTGCTCGGTGTCCGGGAAGACCGACTGCACCGCCGCGCGGCAGACCACGGGGAAGGCGTCCTGGGCGGGTTCCTCTCCCTGCGGGACGGCCTCCAGCAGGTCGACCGAGGCACTGTCGGCCAGTCCCGGCACGGCCACCTCGGCCAGTTCGCGGGCGGTGCGGCCGACGTCCAGCGTGGTGCCGATGCGGGCACCGGCCTCGCTGAGCAGGGCGAGCCTGCGGCGGGCCCGGTAGCGCTCGGTCACGTCCTCGACGGTCTGGGTCACCCCGAGCACGTGCCCGTAGGTGTCCTCCATGCGGAACGCCGAGACGGCCACGTACAGTTCGCGCTGCGGGTCGCGGCGCAGCCGGCAGGGCTGCTCGGAGAAGATCGAGGAGCGGCCGGTCTCGAGGACCCGCCGCAGCTGGTCGTCCACGGCTTCGGCGTCCGGCCCGAAGAGGAAGTCCGCCGTGCGCAGGCCCTGGTGCTTCTGCGCGGGGACGCCGCTGAACTTGGTGATCGCCCGGTTCACGCGCAGAAAGGTCAGGTCGGGCGCGAAGACCGCCAGCCCGATGGGGGAGCGGCGGAACAGCCCGTCCAGCACCCATCGGTCGGTCTCCCACTGCACGACCTCGGCGGCGGGCGCCGCGACCACGTACCACTCGCGGCGGTCGTCCTCCCGCGCGACGGCGCGGACCCGGCAGCCCACCTCCACCCGGCGTCCGTCACGGTGCAGCACGGGCACGACCCCGAACCAGCCGCCCTCGCGCAGGCACGCCGCGGTGACGCCGAGGACCAGCTCCAGATCGGCGGGGTGGACGAGGAGTTCGGGGGCCGGCCGGCCCAGCACGTCCCCCGCCCGGTGGCCGAGCAGCGTCTCGGCGCGCGCGCTCCACCCCACCACGGACGCGTCGTCGTCCAGTACCACCGAGGCCGCGCCGTGCACCGAGAACGGGTCCTCCGGTGACTCGCTGAACGTCTTGGCCGGGTTGTCCATCGCTACCACCGTCGCATGTGCGGAAGAACCGGGCGAGCTGCGTCACGTGGGGTGGTTCCCCGCCGGGGCTCGGGAGGAGCGCCCGTACGGGCACAGCTCCGGTATCGGCCCGTCCGGCCGGTGGCGCGTGGCCCGCCGGGCGCCGTCGCGCGCTCAGTCCGGGGGCTCATGGCGGGTGGTCGGGTGGAGCGGCCGGGCCAGCAGGATCGCGACGTCGTCCTGCGCGCCCCGGGGCAGCAGGCGGGCGAGGACGCGGTCGCAGATCCGGGAGAGCGGCCGGCCGCGATGGCGCAGGGCGCGGGCGAGTTGGAGCATGCCCTGGTCGAGGTTGCGGTCGCGGGCCTCGATCAGGCCGTCGGTGTAGAGGACCAGCACGGCGCCCGGCGGCAGCAGCACCCGTTCGGTCTGGAAGTCCCGGCGGCCCACGCCCAGCGGCGTACCGCTCGGGCCGTCCAGGAAGGCCACCTCGCCCCCCGCGCCGGCCACCGCGGGCGGCGGGTGCCCGGCGCGCGCGACCAGGCAGCTGCCGTCCGCCGGGTCGTGGACGGCGTAGACGCACGTGGCCATCTCGTTCTCGCCGACGTCGGCGACGGCCGCGTCCAGCGACCGGAGCAGCTCGACCGGGGGGATGTCGTGCCGGGCCAGGGTGCGCACCGTGGTCCGCAGCTGCCCCATGACGGCCGCCGCGTGCACCCCGTGGCCCATGACGTCCCCGATGACCAGGGCGGTCCTGTCACCGGGCAGCGCGATGACGTCGAACCAGTCGCCGCCCACCTCCTGGTCGCTGGCGGGCAGGTAACGGCCGGCCAGTTCCAGCCCGGGCACTGTGGGCAGCGCGGTGTTGGCGAGACTGCGCTGCAGGGTCAGGGCGGCGCGGCGCTGGGCGGAGTACATCCGCGCGTTGTCGATGCCGAGCGCGGCGCGGGCGGCGAGTTCGTCGATGAGCAGGTTGTCCTGGTCGTCGAAGGGCTCGCGCCTGCGGGACCGGGTGACCATGACGACGCCCAGCACCGTGCCGCGGGCCACCAGCGGGACCATGCGGGCGGAGCCCAGGGTGCGCAAGTAGCTCCGGAGCCGCTCGTTGTCCGGCCCGGGCACCAGCCGGGGTATGTCGGCCCTGGTGAGCCTCATCGGCCGCCCCTCCACCATGACCTGTTCGTACGCCGACGCCCGGGGCACCTGGTGCGTCATGCCGACGGCCAGGTCCTCGGCCGGGGCCGCGGGGTCGGCGAAGGCGACCGCGAGTCGGCGCACCATGCCGTGGGCGGAGGCCGTGGCCTCGTCCGGGTCGAGGACCTCCTCCAGCAGGTGCACGTCGGCGGAGTCGGCCACCCGGGGCACGAGCACCTGCACCACCTCCTCCGCGGTCTGCCGCAGGTCGAGCGTGGTGCCGATGCGCGTGCCCGCCTCGGCGAGCAGGGCGAGCCGCTGCCGTCCGCGGGTGGCCTGGAGCTGCGCCCGCTCCTCGCGGCTGATGTCGATCAGGCTGGCGATCACGCCGAGCCGGCGGCCGCCGCCGCCGAGGAGCGGCGAGAAGGAGCACGACCAGACCCGCTCGTTGCGGGGGTCGGCGCCCGTCCGTCCCAGGCCTCGGAAGTCCACCACGGGTTCGCCGCGGGCCAGCACCTGCCGCATCACCGTCTCCAGCGCCATGGTGTTGAGTCCGGGGACGACCTCGCTCACGCGCCTGCCGATGTGCTGGGCGGCGGGGACGCCGTTCATGCGGGCGAGCGCCTCGTTGACCCGTACGTAGCGCAGGTCGGGCCCGAGCATGGCCAGACCGATGGGGGACTGGGTGAACAGCCCCTCCAGGGCCGCCAGCGAGTCCCGCATGCGCAGCACCGCGGAGGTCTCGGCGGCGATGCCCAGCAGTCCGGTGCGCCCCTGCGGGTCGGCGGTGGGGCAGATCCACATCTCCATGGTCACCAGATGGCCGTCGCGGTGGCGTACCGGCAGCGTGCCCACGACGGCCTCGCCCGACAGCACGCGGCGCGTCAGCTCGTCGGCCAGCTCCCAGTTCGCCACGGGGACCAGCAGAGGGGTGGCGCTGCGGCCGAGCACCTCCTCCGCGGTGTGACCGAAGAGCTCCTGCGCGGCCAGCGACCACTGGGAGATGCGCCCCTCGGAGTCGATCCGCCACATCGCGATGGGCAGCAGGTCGCGGAACACACCTGCCTGCCCCACCGCCGTCTGGGGCTGACCGACATCCTTCGCCGACTGCTGTATGTCCACCGCGACGACCCATCCCCGGGAACGAGGGGCGTTCTCATGCGGTCGGTCCCCGCGGGCCCCCACCCGCCGGACCCAACCGGTCGATGTCGCTCATTGTCGGTCAATTCTGACAGAACAGCCTATCGGAGATGCCGGACACCGCCCGGGGGGAGCGGCGAGCGGGCTGCCGCGGCGCCGCGGCGGCCCGATCTGGGTTAGCGTCGTAGACATGAGGACCGTCCGGCGGATCCTCCGCCTCGTGCCGGTACTCGCCGTGATCTGCGGTGTGCTCTGCATCGTCGTCGCGACGGGCGTCGGGGCACGTGCCGCGGGCGGTCTGGACACGGCGGCGGCCGCCCTGCGCGAGGGACCCGTGTACGTCGATCCGCGGGCGCGCGATGTGCTGTCGCAGGCCGACGCGGACACCCTCGCCGGGCGCATCGAGAAGGCGGACCGGCCGGTCTTCGTCGCCGTCCTCCCGGACACCGCGGAGTTCCCCGCCGCCACACTCCTGAAGGACCTGCGGACCAAGGTCGGCATCACCGGCGTGTACGCCGTCGCCCTCGGCGACCGCTTCGACGCCGGCGCGGACCCCGCCGTGATGTCGCGCGACTCCGTCGAGAACCTGGCAGGCGCCGTGCGCCGGTCCGACCCCGGCGACCCCGCGGCGATGGTCACCGGCTTCGTCGACCAGGCACTGCCGCAGGCCGGCGGCCACGCCCCGGCCTCGTGGGGCGGCGGCTCCGTCGGCGTCGGCACGGGTGGCGGCGGGACCGCAGTGCTCGTCGCGCTCGGCCTCCTGGTCCTCGTCGGGGGCGGCGGGGCCGTCCTGGTGTCGCGACGCGCCAAGCGGCGCCGCGAGGAGCAGGACCGTGCCCGGCTCGACCAGCTGCGCCCGGTGGTGGACGAGGACATCACCGCGTTCGGCGAGGAGCTGAGCCGGATCGGGTTCGACCCGGGCGGCGCGACGGCCGACGACGCCATGCGCGAGGACTACACGCGCGCGCTGGACGCCTACGACACCGCGAAGGCCGCCATGGACCGGGCGCATGCCCCCGGCGACGTGCAGCAGGTCAGCCGGGCACTGGAGGAGGGGCGCTTCGCGCTCGCCACGCTGGACGCGCGCATCGAGGGCGGGCCGCTGCCCGAGCGCCGCCCGCCGTGCTTCTTCGACCCCCGGCACGGGCCGTCGGTCCAGGACGTGCCGTGGACCCCCGAGGGCGGTGGGGCCGAGCGGACCGTGCCGGTCTGCGCCGCCGACGCCGCCCGGCTCGCGGACGGCCTGGAACCCATGGCCCGCCAGGTCGACACACCCCGCGGCCCCCGCCCGTACTGGGAGGCGGGCCCGGCCTACGCCCCCTGGGCCCAGGGCTACTTCGGCAGCGGAATGCTGCCCGGGATCCTCGTGGGGACGCTGCTCGGCGGTTCCCTCGGCGGGTACGGCGGCGTGCCGCCGGACGGCCAGGGCGGGGACTACTCGGGTGCGGACTTCGACAGCGGCGATTTCGGCGGCGGCTTCGGGGGCGGTTTCGGCGACGGAGGGGGTTTCGGCGACGGCGGGGGTTTTGGGGGCGACTGAGCCGCGGGTGCGGTTGTCGTGTGCGGCGCCGTTGTGGTTGCGGTTGCGGTTTCTCCCCCGCCCTCCCGCCCTCCCCCAGCCTTCGGCCGGGGGGACCCCCATCCCGGATGGTTGGTGCGGGCCTCGCGCGTGCGTGGTGGGCCGGGGGCGGGGCCTCCGGGGCTGCACGTCCTGGACTGGGTTATTTACGTGCATGGCGGGCGGTCCAATTGGTGCCGTCTGTGCCGCACACAAATATCCCGCAGCGTCCAGAACATCCACCCCTACGACCCCGCCCCCTCCGTATCGCTGGGCGACCAACGGCCGGTGGGGGGTGATGGGGGGCGCCCCTCCCCACACCGCTGGGAACTGGCCCCAGTAGGGGGTCCTCTGGCCGCAGGCCGAGCAAGGGTGCGCGCGCCAGTGGCCGGGGGCAGCACCTCCCGCGGGACGGCTGGCGCACCTCGCCCGCCGGCGCTCCAGGGCTATGCCTATGTCACGGCGACGCCGAAGGCCGCCAGGCGGCAGATCACGACGATTGCCGATGTGGGGACGCACCCGGACGTCCGGCGGGCGGCCGACCCGTAACCAGGTTCAGTCAGGCCGCCCCTGGCCGAGGGCTGAGGGAGGGCAGGAACCCGCACACGGCCGCTCAGCAGAGCGATCAGCGCCCCCGCGCCCTACCACCGGCATCGGCCCGAGCACCCCCTTCCGGTCCGATCGCACCGGAGCCGGCGCGGGCCTCAGCCGCCACCCCCAGCTACCCCCGGAAGTACCCACCATGGAGGGCCTGATGGCCGTGGGCGTTCTGTACGACGGGTGCGGCAACCCCGGACCGCCTCACCCCCCTCCGGCCGTCAGTCGCCCCACGATGCGGAGGGGGCGGGGTCGTAGGGGTGGATGTTCTGGACGCTGCGGGATATTTGTGTGCGGCATCCGGGGCTCGGACATGGACCGCCCGTCATGCACGTAAATAACCCAGTCCAGGACGTGCAGCCCCGGAGGCCCCGCACCCGGCCCACCACGCACGCCGCGAGGCGGTCACTGACCGCGCCGGATGGGGGTCCCCCCGGCCGAAGGCTGGGGGAGGGCGGGCGGGCGGGAGAACCGCCCGCCGCAGGCGCAAACGACCCGCACACAACAACCGGGCAGCCCGGGGCACCCGGCCCGCAGGCGCAAACAACCCGCACGCGACAACCGGGCCGCAGGGGGCACCCCGACCACAAGGCACTCGCACACACCCACCGGGCAGCCCGGCGCAGCCGCCCCCAAGCGCAACGGACCCGCACACGGGGCCGCGGCCGCTACGCGGCCCCCGCCGCGTCGGCCTCGGGCACGCACGCGAAGGCGAGTTCGTCCAGGGAGACGTCCAGCGCCGCGGCGAGCGCGGCCACGGTGAAGAACGCCGGGGTCGGAGCGCGGCCGGTCTCGATCTTGCGGAGGGTCTCGGCGGAGACGCCGGCCGCCGCGGCGACCTCGACCATGCTGCGGTCGCCGCGTGCCCGGCGCAGCAGCGCACCGAAGCGCTCACCGCGTTGTCGTTCCCAGGGGGTCAGGGGAGTTCGCACCATGTCCGTGATACTAATACCGGTATAAGAATTGGGTGCCCCCGGGGGCGGAACGAGGAGCCACGGACATGGTGGAGATCAAGACGGATGCCGCGCTGGCGGCCATGCGGGAGGCCGGGCGTGTCGTGGCCCATGCGCTCGCCGCGGCCCGTGATGCGGCGCGCGTCGGCGTGTCGCTGCGGGAACTGGACGAGGCGGCCCGCGCCGTCCTGGACGCGGCGGGCGCGCGGTCGCCCTTCCTCGGCTACCGGCCGTCGTTCGCCCCCACGCCGTTCCCCGCGGTGATCTGCACGTCCGTGAACGACGCGCTCGTGCACGGCATCCCCACCGACTACCGGCTGTGCGACGGCGACCTGGTGAGCGTCGACTGCGGCGCCGAACTGGAGGGCTGGACCGGGGACGCCGCGATCAGCTTCACCGTCGGCACACCCCGCCCCGCCGACCTGCGCCTCATCGAGGCCACGCGGCGGGCCCTCGACGCCGGTATCGCCGCGGCGACCGTCGGCAACCGGATCGGCGACATCTCGCACGCCATCGGCACCGTCGCCCGCGAGGCCCGGTGCGGAATGCCCGGGGACTTCGGCGGTCACGGCATCGGCCGACGGATGCACGAGGACCCCCATGTGCCCAACCAGGGCCGCCCCGGGCGTGGTTACCCCCTGCGGCACGGACTGGCCCTCGCGATCGAGCCGATGCTGATGGCCGGGGGGCGCGGCGGCTACCGCACGGCCACCGACGGCTGGACGCTGCACACCGAGGACGGCAGCCGCGCCGCCCACTTCGAGCACACCGTCGCTATCACGGACGAGGGCCCCCGTATCCTCACCGCGCCGTGACCTCGCCCTCGAGCGCGGAGCGCAACCAGGTGTGGGCGGCACCCGGGGTCGGTTCCCCCGGGCCCCTGAGCTCGCCCACGAGCTGCCAGTAGCGGTCGATGCGGGGCTCCACGGCCAGCATGCCGCTCAGCCGGCGGCGGAAACGGGGGGTGTCCCGCGCGCCGAACGACCGCGCGTGGGCGGTGACGAAGCAGTCGAGCGCCTCGCCCGCGCCCGGCGCGCGTCCGGCCAGGACGTCCGGCGCGGCCAGTTCGTAGGCCTCGTAGAGCCCCTCGTACAGCATGGCCGGACGGGGGCCCGCGTCGGGCCGGTGCGCCGCGAGCCGGTGCACGGCACCGGGCGGGCAGGAGGTCGAGGTGAAGGCGTGCAGCCGGGCGAAGGCGAGGACCTGCGCCGGGCCGGGCTCGTCCGGCGGCTGCGGCACGGCGAGTTCGACGACCCGGGCCAGCACGGGAGCGGGCAGCCGCGCGGGCTGCAGCCAGCGGCGCCAGAAGCGGGCCATCGGGTCCGTGCTCGGCGGTACCGGGACGGCGCCGACGAGTTCGAGCCGCTCGGCGCGTTCCTCGGCGGTGCAGTCCTGGAGCAGCCGCAGAGCGGCCTCCCGCCAGCGCAGGGCGGCCAGTTGGGAGCCGAGGGTTCTCAGGTGGCCGGCGACGGCGTCCTCCAGGGCGTCCTCCCGCTCCAGGGCCCGCGCCACCTCCGGCACCGGCAGGTCCAGGGTGCGCAGGGAGCGGATCAGGCGGAGGCGGGCCAGCGCCTCGGGGGCGTAGCGGCGGTGGCCGCCCGCGCTGCGGGCGGACTCGGGCAGCAGCCCGCGGTCCGAGTAGAAACGGACGGTCTTGACGGAGACGCCGGCCCGCTCGGCGAGCTCCCCGATGCCCAACGTGCTGTCGGCCTCCACCGCTTGAACCTCCCTCAGGGGGAGTTCCTACCGTACCGGCGAGCGCGGACGGCCGGCACGGCCGGACCGCGGACCACCGCGTGCGGGGAGGCACACATGACCGTGTTCGTACTGGTTCCCGAGGCCCACACGGGCGGCTGGGTGTGGGAGGACGTCGCCGGACGGCTGCGGGAGTCGGGCGCCGGCGCCCATCCCGTGAGCCTCACCGGCATGGCCGGCTCCGGCAGCCCGGCCGGGCCCGGCACCGACCTGGAGAACCATGTCGAGGACGTCCTGCGCGTCATCGACGGTGCCGGCTCCCCGGACGCGGCGGACGTGGTGCTCGTCGGCCACGGCTACGGCATCCACCCGGTGGTGGCCGCCGCCGACCGGCGGCCCGGACGCGTCGCCCGCGTCGTCCACCTGGACGCGGGCATGCCCCGGGACGGCGATCCGCCGCTGGCCCTGGTGCCCGACCAGGAGCTGCGCGCCCGGCTCTCGGAGCCGGCCGTCCCGCGTGACGACGCGCGGCCCGTCGCCCCGCCGGCGCCCGGGGCGTGGGAGCACTGGGGCAGCACGGCCGGCGTGCCCGCGGCGGCGCTGGCCCGGCTCGCCGCCGACGCCGCGCCCCAGCCCGCCGGGACGCTCACCCGGCCGCTGCGCCTGTCGGGGGCGGCAGCCGCCCTGCCGACGACCGGCGTCCTGTGCGCGGGCAATGGTTCGAGCATCGCCATGGTGGAGGCGCTGGTGGGCCTGGGGCACCCCGAACTCCAGGCGCTGACCGACCCCCGCGTCACCTTCTTCGAACTCTCCACCGGCCACTGGCCGATGCTCTCCGCCCCCGGCGAACTCGCCGGCGTCCTGCTGAAGGCCGCCGCCGGGGAGGGCCACCGCATCACCGAGACGGGGGAACCGCCCGCGCACCTGCGTCCGTTCCTCCTCGACGTGCCCGAACGGCCCCGCGAACGCCGCGAGCGGACCGACCTGTACCTCCCGGAACCCGCCGACGGCGGCGGACCCCGACCGGCCGTGGTGTTCGTCCACGGCGGCCCGGTGCCGGCCGGCGCCCGGCCGACCCCGCGCGACTGGCCGGGCTTCGTCGGTTACGGCCGGCTCGCGGCGGCTCTCGGAGCGGTCGGCGCGACGGTCGACCACCGGCTGCACGGACTCGGCGACTTCCCGCGCGCCGCCGGGGACCTCGCCGAGGCGGTCGAACTCGTCCGCGCCGATCCGCGGGTCGACGCCGACCGCGTCGCGCTGTGGTTCTTCTCCGCCGGCGGGCTGCTGTCCGCGGACTGGCTGGCCGCGCCCCCGCGGTGGCTGCGCTGCGTGGCGGCCACCTATCCCGTCCTCGCGCCGCTGCCCAACTGGGGCCTGGCCGGCCCCCGTTTCCGGCCCGCGGCCGCGGTGCGCGCAGCGGGCGCACTGCCGCTCGTCCTGACCCGGGTGGGGCGGGAGCGTGCGGAGGTCGCGGCGACGGTCGAGGAGTTCCTCTCCGCCGCCAAGGACGCCGGGGCGGACGTGGAGGTCCTCGACCTCCCCGACGGCACCCACGGCTTCGAGACGACCGACCACGGCGAGGCGGCGCGCGGCGCCGTGGAGCGCGCGATGCGCACTGTCCTGGAGCACCTGAGGAGCTGAGGCTCAGACCCCGGCGGGCAGCCGGGACGGCGGTACGGCCAGCACCGGGCAGGCCGCGTGCGCGACGCAGTAACGGGCGACCGAACCGCGCAGCGCACGCGGCAGCAGTCCGCGCGACCCCGTGCCGACGACCAGCAGGTCCTCACCGCGGGCGGCCGCCTTCACCAGTACGTACCCGGCGGGCCCGCGCCCGGTCCCGGCGCGGAAGTCCGGCATCCCGGGCGGCGCGTCGGCGCCGAAGGCCGCCTCCAGGGCGGCGCGCAGGCGCTCCCGCGCCTCCTGTTCCCAGTCGAACGGCCGCGGCGGGAGCGGCACCCGGCGATGCGCGAACTCCTCGGGGGGCGGTTCCCATGCCAGCACCGCCAGCAGTCCCGCGGAGCGGGACCGGGCCTCCGCGACCGCCCGGTGCAGCGCGGCCAGACTGCCGGGGGAACCGCTCAGGCCGACGACGACCCGCCGGCCCGCACCTGACGCGCCCCGATACGGCGACTCGCTCACGGACTGCCTCATTTCTCGACGTACCACCACCAACGACGACGCGGCCGGTCAGGCGATCCCGGACACATCGAGCACCGCGCGCGCCGTGGTGCCGTCGATCCGCTCGCCGAGCCGCCTCAGCACCTCTTCCCCCTCACGGAACGTGCCGGCGGTGCGGGAGCGCCGCGCGCCGGACTCCAGCCGGTGCCACAGCAGCGGATTCGCCTCCAGGACGCGGGGATCGAGCTCCAGCCACCGGCCGTGCGCGTCGCACAGGAGCAGAAGCCGCGACACCCCGGGGGACTGGCGGACCACGGTCAGCGCGTCCGTCCGCACCCGCCGCTCCCGCAGCGGGCCGCGCACCGCCAGCCACCCGTCGCCCGCGGTCACCCGGTCCGGGTGGAGCAGCACGAGCACGAGCACGGCCAGGAGCAGCCACAGCGCGGCACGCCGCGGGGTGAGCGTGCCCGCGACCGCGTCGAGCGGCACCGCCAGGCAGAGGAAGGCGAGCGCGCAACCCAGCGCGCGCCGCAGGTCGGCACGCCAGTGGCGGTCGCCGTTCGTGCCCCGCCGTTCGGGCCGGGGAGCCCTTCGCCGTTCCATGGGGCCGACCGTAGGCAGGACCGGACGCTTCCGGCGCGGCCCTGACGGCGCCTTGACGGGGGCCGGTCCGGTCTTTGCACGCCCCTGACGGGCTGGGGCTCAGCCGACGTGGACGCGGGGCCTGCGGTTACGGTCGGGCTCGGCCTCGCGCAGCACCTCGCGCGTGACCGGGGCGACCTCGCCCTGCCCGAAGAGGAAGAAGCGCCAGAAGTTGGCGAACGGGGTGCCCTCGGTCCACTCGAAGTAGATGTGCGGACGCTGCCCGGTGGTGTCGCGGACGTGCAGCAGGAACGCCGCCAGCGCGTTCGGGATGGAGGAGCTCTCGAGGGTCAGGACGCGGTAGCGGTCGTGGAGGACCTCACCGCGGACCACCAGGCCCGCCTCGAACTCGGACGGGTCGGCGACGGTCACCTCGACGAAGACGAAGTCCTCCTCGGCCGGCAGGTCGTTGTCGGACCGGATCTGCTTGATCTTGTCGCGGTACTCGGCGGCGTCCCGCCGGTCGGGCTCGTTGGCGATGAAGCGGATCGTGCGGTGGGAGATGTCCCGTATGAAGCGCTTGGCCATGTCGTCCGTGCTGATGCCGGTGATGCGCAGTTCGAAGGCGCGGGCGAGCCGCGACAGCAGCGAGATCAGCATGATGCCGACGATGAAGCAGGCGCCGATCTTCACACCGTCCGGCCGCTCGAAGACGTTGACGACCGTGGTGTAGAGGAAGACGGCCGAGATCACCCCGAAGGCGATCGTCCAGTTGCGCTGCCCCGCCTTGCGGGCGGCGATGGTCACCGCGATCGCCGCGGAGGAGATGAGGACCAGGACACCGGTCGCGTACGCGCCGCCCTGGGCGTCGACGTCGGCGTCGAAGATCCACGTGACCAGGAACGCGACAAGGGTGAAGACCAGCACCATCGGCCGCACCGCGCGCGCCCAGTGCGGCGCCATTCCGTAGCGCGGCAGGTAGCGCGGCATGAGGTTGAGGAGCCCGGCCATCGCCGAGGCACCGGCGAACCACAGGATGCAGATCGTCGACACGTCGTACACGGTGCCGAAGACGTTGCCCAGGTACTCGTGCGCGAGGTAGGCCAGCGCGCGGCCGTTGGCCTTGCCGCCGGCCTCGAACTCGTCGGCGGGGATCAGCAGCGTGGTGATGAAGCTGGTCGCGATCAGGAAGCAGCTCATGATCACGGCGGCCGTGGTCAGCAGCTTCTTCGTGTCGCGGATGCGCCCGGCGGGACGTTCCTCGGTGTCCGAGGCGTCGCCCTTGACGTGCGGCATCACCGCCACACCGGTCTCGAAGCCGGACAGGCCCAGGGCGAGTTTCGGGAAGACCAGCAGCGCCACCCCGACCATCACCAGGACGTTTCCGTGCTCCGTGGTGAGGGCGTTCGACCAGTCGGTGACGACGTGCCCGGCCGTGGCCACGTGCCACAGCCCGACGGCCACGACGACGACGTTGAGCGCGAGGTAGGCGCCCACGAGGGCGACCGCGACACCGATCGCCTCCAGGAAGCCCTTCATGAAGACCGCGCCGAGCAGCGCGACCAGCAGCAGCGTGATGAGCATCTGCTTGCCGTGCAGCGCGCTCGTGAGGTGCGGGTTCTCCACCAGGTGGGTCGAGGCGTCGGCCGCCGAGAGCGTGATCGTGATGAGGAAGTCCGTCGCCGCGAAGCCCAGCAGCGTCAGGACGAAGAGCTTGCCCTTCCAGAACGACAGCAGCCGCTCCAGCATGGCGATCGAGCCCTCGCCGCGGGGGCTCTCCTGGGCCACCCGGCGGTAGACGGGCAGGGCGCCGGCCAGCGTGACGACGACGAGGACGACGGTGGCCACCGGCGACAGCAGGCCCGCCGCCAGCGCCGCGATGCCGGGCTGGTAGCCGAGCGTGGAGAAGTAGTCGACGCCCGTCAGGCACATCACCCGCCACCAGCGCTGGCCGTGGTCACGCCGCTCCGCGACCGCCTGTCCGCCCTGCTGATGCCGGGCCATGTCGGACAGGCCCTCGAGCATCCACGCGCGCAGGCGACCCGTAGGGACGGGGGAGGTCATGGAGGCTCCTGACGTACTGCGACTGGTTCCCGCCACCACGAGATGGCCTGGTCAGCGTACGCATCGGGCGGCAGCCGATCCCCCGTACCGGCGCCTCACGCCGTTAAGATTCCGTCAAGAGTGGCCGCCGTGTCCCTGACGCGGCCCTGACGTGCCCCTGACGTGCCCCTTACGCCCCGCTCCGTCCGCTCCGGTCAGACCTGGGCACGAGGACGTCATGGTGAGGCCCGCCCAGGACGACCTTGAGCGCGCCGGTGTCCGCCGCCGCCGCGAACACGTCGTAGGCCTCCGCCATCTCGTGCAGTTCGAAGGTGTGCGTGACGAAGGGGCCGGTGGGCAGCTTCCGGGCCTCCAGCAGGCGCAGCAGGGTGGGCGTGGAGTAGGTGTCGACCAGGCCCGTGGTGATGGTGACGTTGCGGTTCCACAGGTTCTCCAGGTGGAGCGTGACGGGCCTGCCGTGCACCCCCGCGTTCGCCACCCGGCCGCCGGGCCGGACCATCCGCGTGCACATCTCGAAGGTCTCCGGCAGCCCCACGGCCTCGATCACCACGTCCGCGCCGAGACCTCCGGTGAGGTCGTCGACCAGCTGCTCCGGCTGCTCGCCCGCCGGGACCACGGCGTCCGCGCCCAGGTTCTTCGCGGCCTGCAGACGGGCCGCCGCCAGGTCGACGGCGATCACGGTGTGCGGGGAGCACAGCTGCGCGGTCGCGACGGCGGCCAGGCCGATCGGGCCGCAGCCGACCACGGCGACCGTGTCCCCGGGCCGGACCCGGCCGTTGAGGACGCCCACCTCGTAGGCGGTGGGGAAGACGTCGGAGAGCAGGACCGCGTCGTGCCCGGACACGTTGTGCGGCAGCGCGTGCAGCGAGGTGTCGGCGTACGGCACGCGCACGTACTCCGCCTGCGTGCCGTCGACGAGATGCCCGAGTACCCAGCCGCCGCCGTCCAGGCACTGCCCGTAGGCCTGCTCACGGCAGAACCGGCAGCGTCCGCACCCGGAGACGCAACTGACGAGTACCCGGTCGCCCGGCCGGACGGTGTCCACGTCCGCGCCGGTCTCGACGACCTCGCCCACGGCCTCGTGGCCGAGCACCGTGCCGGGAGCGACGTCCGGCACGTCGCCCTTGAGGATGTGCAGGTCGGTGCCGCAGATCGCGACGGTGTCGACGCGGACGATGGCGTCGCTCGTTTCCTGGAGGACCGGATCGGCCACCTCCTGCCAGGCGGCCCGTCCCGGACCCTGGAAGACCCATGCCTTCATGGCGTTCCGCTCCTTCGGGCTGAGCTGTTTCCCCCCTCCCAGCGTGGGCGCGGCCGGCGGCCCTCGCATCCGGCGCCGGCGCCGCCCGTCACACGCGGTTCGGCGTGAGCTCGAAACGCACGTCCACGACGCCCTCCACGGACCGCACCAGGCGGTCCGCCACCGGCACCAGGGAGCGGTCCCCGAGCAGCCCGCTCAGCGTGACGACCCCCTCCTCGACGTCGACCTCGACGGACCGCCACGCGCCGGGGAAGAGGCGGCCGACCACGTTCTCCCGGACGTCGCGGGCGATGTCCTCGTCGGACCGCAGGAAGACCTTCAGCAGGTCGCCCCGGCTGACCACGCCCTTGAGCATGCCGCGGTCGTCGACGACGGGCAGCCGCTTGACCTGGTGCCGTGCCATGGCACGGGCGGCCCAAGCGAGCGAAGCGTCGCCGCGCACGGTGACCGCGGGCGAGGTCATCAACTCCTCGGCGGTCAGGGCGGCCGCCCTGCGGGACCCGGTGGACGCGCCCACCGGGGGTGGCCCGTCCTCGCGGCGCTCCTCCTTGCGCAGCAGGTCGGCCTCGGAGACGACGCCCACGACGCGCGTGCCGTCCTCCACCACCGGTACCGCGCTGACGTGCCACTGCTCCAGGGCCCGCACGATCTCCTTGAACGACGCGCGGCGGGTCACCGCGACGACCCTGCACGTCATCACGTCGCCCACCGTCATCGGCTGCCGGACGGCGTTCATGGCGGCCTCCTGAACCCGGGACGTGCCCCTGGTTCCAGTCTCGGCCGGTGCGGCGGCGCGCGCACGGTCCGGCCGGGCCCGCTCACCGCGCGAGCGTGAGCGGCACCGTGTCCAGGACGACCCGGTGGCCGTCCTCGGCGGACAGGACGTACGCGGTGAGGGTGCCCGGTCCCGGTCCGCCGGGCGCGCGGTAGGGCACGGTCACGTCGAAGGTGCCCCGGGTGCCGCTGCCGGAGGTGGCCGCCACCCGTACGTCGGCGACCGCGCGGCCGGAGCCGTCGGAGACCCGCAGCCGGAACTCCGCCTCGAAGGTGTTGGCCGTACCGTGCACGCGCAGCGGCGCGGCGACGGTGTCGCCGAGGAGCGGCGACTCCACGAGGACGGCGGGGGAGACGTCCTCGAAGTCGCCGCGGCCGAGCGGGCGCCCGCCGGCCGCCGGACCGAGGCCGGCCGCCGGCCTGCCGTCCACGCGGAAGCGCACCTTCTCGACGCCGGGGAACCGGGTCGCAGTGAACACCACTTGGGCCAGCCGGGCTCTCGCGGAAGCGCCGGGGGTGTCGTCGTAGCGGCCCGAGAGGTCCACGGTGGCGACGCGGTCGCGTACGGCCAGGGACCGCAGCGCCGTTCCCGAGGGGATCGCCGTCGCCCGGTCGTGGCCGCGCTCGACGCGGTTCGGCCCCGCGAGCAGGGCCCGCAGGGCCGCCGCGGCGGTCGCCGGGCCGGTGACCGTGCGCGGCGCGGCCGACAGCTTGCCCTCGTGGAGGAAGTAGACGGCCGCCCGGACCGGGCGGGGCGCCGCCGTGACGGACGCGGACGCGGGCGGGAGCGCGGAGGCGGGGGTGGTCGGGTCCGGCGATTCGCCGCTCGGTGTGGCGACCGGCGTGGCGACCGGTGTGCCGGTCCGGGACGGGGCCCCGGAGGCTTCCCGGCCGGAGCCGCCGCAGGCGGACAGCAGGGCCAGGGACAGCAGCGCGGCGGCGAGCGCCCGCGCGGGGCGTGAGGCGGCGAGCCGGGCACCGTCCATGTGGGACCTCCCCTCCGGCATGTGCACACAGTGCCCGCTCCCGCCTCCGCGCGCCATCACCCGGGAGGGTCACCCGCCGGCCCCCGCCGTGCCCGGAACAACGCCGCCCACAGGAAGTCCTCGCCGAAGCGGGCGGAGTCCGCCGGCTCGTCGCGCATGCGGCGCAGCTCGACCTCCGTCAGGCCGGAGAAGATCCGGCGCAGCGCCTCCGGGGTGTAGGCCAGGCCGCCGTGCAGGCGGGACTCGCGGTAGAAGTCCGCGTCGTCCAGCTCGGACCCCATCGCGCCGGCGGCGAAGCAGGTCAGCGCCAGCTGCCCGCCGGGTGCCAGGACCCCGTCCAGCAGCGCGAGGTAGCTGATGCGCCGGTGCGGCGGCAGATGGTGGAAGCAGCCCGAGTCGTGGACCAGGTCGTACGGGCCGCGCAGCACCGTCCCGGCCAGGGCGAAGGCGTCACCACGGTGGAACCGCACGTCCGCCCCGGCCTCGCGGGCCCGCTCCTCGGCCCAGGCGATGGCGGCGGGGGAGAGGTCGACGGCGTCCACGGTGAACCCCCGTGCGGCCAGGTACCGCGCGTTGCGTCCCGGACCGCACCCGAGGTCGAGGACCCGGCCGCCCGGCGCGATCAGGCCCCGGTCCAGCCACTCCACGAGGTTCTCGTCCGGCTTGTCCACGAAGAACGGCACCGGCCGGGCCCGGTCCGCGTAGAACGTGTCCCACCAGCCGGCCGCCCCGTCCGTCCAGCGGTCGGCGCCCGCGGCGAGCAGGTCGTCCAGGAGCCTCAGCACGTCGTCGACGTCTCGGATTCCACGGTCCATCAGATTCCCCTTCCCGATGGGGAGACGCTAGGCCGTGCGAGCCCGAAAGCCCAGCTCAGCGGCGGTATCCGAACCCCGCGTACGCCCGTCTCCCCCACCCCGGCCCCGCACTCCGCCCGCCGTGTCCGCACCCCGCCCGCAGGGCCGCCCCCGCCCCCTTCGACGCCCTCCGCGGTGCCTTTCCCGGGCATGCCGGGCGTGGTTTTCCAGGGGAACTCCGCGGATCCCCGGCGGCGGCCCCACGTGCCCGGAGCGGCCCAAAGGCGCCGAGCGGTCCTGGCGGCGTCACGGGCGCAGGGTCGCCGCGTGGTCCGGGACGTAGGTCTGCAGGTCGCGGGGCGGGCGCTGGTAGCCGGTCGACTCGGGGCGGGGCGGGAGTTCGATGGCGGGGAGCGGGACCTCCTCGTACGGGATGCCGGCCAGGAGGTGGGCGATCATGTTGATGCGGGCGGCGCGTTTGTCGTCGCTCCCGACGACGTGCCAGGGGGCCTCGGGGATGTCGGTGTGCACGAACATCTCGTCCTTGGCCCGTGAGTACGCCTCCCAGCGCGTGATGGACTCCAGGTCCATCCCCGACAGCTTCCAGCGGCGGGTCGGGTCCTCCAGGCGGGCCCGGAAACGCTGCTCCTGCGCGGCGTCGCTGACGGAGAACCAGTACTTGCGCAGGATGATGCCGTCCTCGATCAGCAGCCGTTCGAAGATCGGGCACTGGTGCAGGAAGCGCACGTGCTCCTCGGGGGTGCAGAAGCCCATCACGTGCTCGACGCCCGCGCGGTTGTACCAGCTCCGGTCGAACAGCACGATCTCCCCGCCGGCCGGCAGATGGTCGACGTAGCGCTGGAAGTACCACTGGGTGCGCTCGCGTTCGGTCGGCGCGGGGAGCGCCGCGATGCGTGCGATGCGGGGGTTGAGGTGCTCCGTCACCCGCTTGATCGTGCTGCCCTTGCCGGCCGCGTCGCGCCCCTCGAAGACCACGACGAGCCTGTGCCCGCCGACCCGCACCCACTCCTGCAGCTTGACCAACTCGACCTGCAGCCGCAGCAGTTCCCGCTCGTACACACCGCGCGGCAGGCGGTCCTGCCGCTTCTTGTCACCCATGCCCCGGCGCCCTCGCTTCCGTAGGACGCCCACGGTACGGCTCCAGGGGCGGCCTCCGGGGGAGGCTCAGCCGACCGGGCCGGTGCCGCCCGGGGCGCCGGCGGCGTGACCGGGGGCGGTCGCCGGGAACGGGAGCCAGGGGCCGTGGGTGTGACCGCGGCCGTGGGCGTGCGGGTGCGGAACCGCGCCGAAGGGGGGCAGCGGTGCGGCGTCCGCGCGCTGCGGGGCGGTCCGGGGGGCCGCCGCCGCCGGGGGCTCGGCCGTTTCGGCGGCCGGGGGCGCGGAGGCGTACGGGGTGTCCGTCGTGGGTGCCGAGGTCGGGGACGGGGTGGACGCCGGCGGCGTGGGGTCCGGCGTCTGCGTCGGGGGCGGTGTGGTCGCCGGCGGCGGGGTGGGCGTCGCCGGCGGGGTGGCGGTGTGGCTGGGCTTCGGGGTCGGCGTGCTCGCGGGGGGCTTCGGCTGGGCCGGCTTGGTGTGGGCGGGCTTCGGCGTGGTCTTCACCGGCTTCGGCTTGGGCTTCTCGGCCTTGGCTTTCACCTTCGCCGGGGCCGAGCCCTTCGAGGGCGTCGCGCCGGTGCCCTTCGTCTCCTTCGCCTCCGGTGCCGCGTCACGCCGGCCGCTGTCGGCGTCGACCAGGCCGTGCTCCGGCTGCTCGGACGCGCTGGGCAGGATCGAGGTGACGTGGACCTTGGACGAGCCGGACGAGCGGTCCGCCGTGCCGTCCGAGCCGGACTGCTGGAGTGCCCACGCGGTGCCGCCGAAAGCCGCGGCGGAGGCGACAGCCGCGGCGGACAGCTTGAGCCGCAGGGAACGCCCGCGGCGGTGCTTGGCCTGGTTGCGCATGTGAGACGAGGACCCTTTCGGCTAGCCCCCGCCCGCAATGCCGGCTGCCGCGCTGCGCGGCCGGGGCCGGATACGTCAGGACTCTGCGCGAGCATTCCTGCGGGCGCAAGGGCCTGACCTGCGCAGTCGTCGGAAACGGAGTGCTCTGTTCCGGAAAGTCGCAGGTCAAAGCCATGATGAACCGCGCAAATCGGCGCATGTGACATCGCCCACGTCGCTCACGGGGCGGAAGTCCCGTAGTGGTGCACAGTAGTCATCCAGCCTAGGTCCGGACGATACGGACGGATGCCCCCGTGTGCCGGGCAGGGGCCGTCGACGCGGAGATCCACCGGCTTGCATACTCAGGTGCGCCGTTCGGCGATCGAAGCCACCACACCACCCCGCGGAGGCATGGACGTGGAGTACACGAAACTCGGCAGCACCGGTCTGGACGTCTCCCGGATCTGCCTGGGCTGCATGAGCTACGGCACACCCGAGCGCGGCAGCCACCCGTGGACGCTGGACGAGGACGCCGCCCGCCCCCTGATACGCGGCGCCGTCGAGGCCGGCATCACGTTCTTCGACACCGCCAACGTCTACTCCGACGGCACCAGCGAGGAGATCGTCGGCCGGGCCCTCGCCGAGTACGCGTCCCGCGAGGAGATCGTGCTGGCCACCAAGGTGAACGGCCGCATGCGCCCCGGCCCGAACGGGGCGGGTCTGTCACGGAAGGCCGTCCTCACCGAGATCGACGCGAGTCTGCGCCGCCTCGGGACGGACTACGTGGACCTCTACATCATCCACCGCTGGGACCCGCACACCCCGGTCGAGGAGACGATGGAGGCCCTGCACGACGTGGTGAGGTCGGGCAAGGCGCGGTACATCGGCGCGTCCTCCATGTACGCCTGGCAGTTCTCCAAGGCCCAGTACACGGCGGAACGCCACGGCTGGACGAAGTTCGTCAGCATGCAGAACCACTACAACCTCCTCCACCGCGAGGAGGAGCGCGAGATGCTGCCGCTCTGCGCGGACCAGGGCGTCGGCGTCACCCCCTGGAGCCCGCTCGCCCGGGGGCGGCTGACCCGTGACTGGGACGCCGTCAGCGCCCGGCAGGAGACGGACGAGTTCGGCGGCACCCTCTACATCGAGGAGGACCGCGTGATCGTCGAGGCGGTCGCGACCATCGCGGCACGGCGTGGACTGTCGCGGGCCCAGGTCGCCCTGGCGTGGCTGCTGGGCAAGCCCGGGGTCACGGCGCCGATCGTGGGCGTCGGCAAGGAGGCGCACCTGCGGGACGCCGTCGCCGCGCTGGACGTGCGCCTCACCGAGGAGGAGTTGAAGGAGCTGGAGAGCCCCTACCGGCCGCACGGCGTCGTGGGCTTCTCCTGAGCGGCCCCCGTCAAGGCGTGATGTTCTGGTTGAGGTGGAACAGGTTCCCGGGGTCGTACGTCCGCTTGACCTCGACGAGCCGGTCGTAGTTGCCCTTGTAGTTGGCCCGGATCCGCCCCTGGTCGTCCCCGGCCATGAAGTTGACGTACCCGCCCTCCTCCGAGAGCGGCGCCAGGGCGCGGTAGTAGTCGCGCACCCAGGCCACGTTGGCCTCGTTGGCCGCGGGATCCGGCCACATGCCGGCGATCACGGTGGCGAAGGACGCGTCGCGGTAGGCGAAGGCGGTCGCGTCCGCGGGGACGCGGTGGCAGGCGCCGTCGATCGGGTAGATGTGCACGGTCGAGTTCACGGCGGGCAGGCCGGGCGCGTGCTCGAGGTGCGCGGCGATGGCCTCGTCGGTCAGCTCGGTGACGAAGTTCGCCTTCCAGTAGTGCTGGAGGCCGGGCGGTACGAGGCCGTCGAAGGCGGTGTTGAGCGCCGGGTACGGCATCGGGCCGATGTGCTCGGCGACGACCGGCGCCATGTCGTGGAAGGGCCGCAGCGCCCGCTCGCCCTCGTCGAGCGGGCCGGCCCAGCAGGTCACGGTGGCGACGTGGGCCCTGCCGTGCCGCTCCGGCGGGATGAAGGGCAGGGGCGGGGCGATCTGGAACGCCGGGAAGCTGCCCAGCTGTTCGGGGGCGTCGGCGATGGCCTCGCGGTAGGCGTGCAGCACGCTGCCGGCGTCCTCGAGGTCGTAGAAGATGGGGCCGCCGTAGATGTCCTTGACGGGGCCGAGCCGGAACTGGAACGAGGTGACCACGCCGAAGTTGCCGCCACCGCCGCGCAGCGCCCAGAAGAGGTCGTCGTACTCCTTCTCGCTGGCGACGAGGAAGCGCCCGTCCGCGGTGACGACGTCCGCCGAGATCAGGTTGTCGCAGCTGAGTCCGAGGCCCCGGCTCAGATAGCCGATGCCGCCGCCGAGGGTGAGGCCGCCGACGCCGGTGGTGGAGATGATGCCGCCGGTGGTGGCCAGCCCGAAGGCGTACGTCGCGGCGTTGACGTCTCCCCAGGTGGCGCCGCCCTCCGCGCGGGCGGCGCGTGATCCGGGGTCGACGCGTACGGAGCGCATCGCGGAGAGGTCCGCCACGACTCCGTCGTCGCAGGTGCCGAAGCCCGGTACGGAGTGGCCGCCGCCGCGCACGGCCAGGTCGAGCCCGTTCTCCCGGGCGAAGTCCACCGCGGCGATGACGTCGCCGGCGTTGGCGCAGCGCACGATGACGGCGGGCCGCCGGTCGATCATCGCGTTGTGGACCTTCCGGGCCTCGTCGTAGGCGCCGTCGTCCGCGGTGATCACCGCCCCGTGCACACGCTCCCGCAAGTGGTCGATTGAGGGCTTGCCCATGGCCGACGCTCCTCGTGCGCTTCCGACGCGAGCCCCGCCCGGGGACGCGGCCCGCCTGGGGCCGGCGGTGCGGCTCGACGTGGCGCGCGCCTCGCCCCGCGGGCTCGCCCGCCCACCGGCGCCGGCCTGATTCCACGCTACGCCGACGGGGCGCAGCCTCAACCCGGGGCCGTGGCCGGGCCGTGCGGGGGATGTTGGTCTAGACCTTGACAGGTATAGGCCAATCCGGTTCATTGCTCAGTGCGAAGCGCGACAACTCCCCCCACACAAGGAGCAGTTACGGTGATGCGACGTATCCTCGCCGCCCTGACGACACTCACGGCCGCCGCCGGCCTGGCGGTGGCCCTCCCCGCCGGCACGGCCTCCGCCGCGACCTGCGCCACGCCCTGGAGCGCCGGCGCGGTCTACACCGGCGGCATGACCGCCTCCTACAGCGGCCACAACTGGCAGGCCAAGTGGTGGACGCAGGGCGAGACCCCCGGCACCACCGGTCAGTGGGGCGTCTGGGCGGACCAGGGCGCCTGCGGCGGCACGACCGACCCGGGCAACCCCGGCAACCCCTCCGGATTCGTGGTCAGCGAGGCCCAGTTCAACCAGATGTTCCCGGGCCGGAACTCCTTCTACAGCTACAGCGGCCTGGTCGCGGCCCTCTCCGCGTACCCAGGCTTCGCCAAGACCGGCAGCGACACCGTGAAGAAGCAGGAGGCCGCCGCCTTCCTCGCCAACATCGCCCACGAGACCGGCGGACTGGTCCACATCGTCGAGCAGAACACCGCCAACTACCCGCACTACTGCGACACGAGCCAGCCCTACGGCTGCCCCGCCGGCCAGGCCGCCTACTACGGCCGCGGCCCCATCCAGCTCAGCTGGAACTTCAACTACAAGGCCGCCGGCGACGCCCTCGGCATCGACCTCCTCCACAACCCCTGGCTCGTCGAGCAGGACGCCGCCGTCGCCTGGAAGACCGGCCTCTGGTACTGGAACACCCAGAACGGCCCCGGCACCATGACCCCGCACAACGCCATGGTGAACCAGGCCGGCTTCGGCCAGACCATCCGCTCCATCAACGGCTCCCTGGAATGCGACGGCCGCAACCCGGCCCAGGTGCAGAGCCGCGTCAGCAACTACCAGCGCTTCACCCAGATCCTGGGCGTCGCCCCGGGCGGCAACCTCACCTGCTGAACGACCTCGCCTGCGCACAGCGGAACGTGCACCGTCGAACGGTGCATGACGCCGCCTCCCTCCGAGCGGCGGCCCGGGGGGAGGCCGCCGCTCCGTGTGCGGGACTCCTCGTGGGGCATCCCGATCCCCGTGATGTCGCTGCTCAAGGCGGTGGTGGGGGCGGAGGGCGGCTTGTCCCGCCGCGCGCGCCAACCTCAGATTTCCGCCTGATTCCCGGACGGCGGCAACCCGTCGTTCACGGGTTCGTCGCCGTGGGACGGCTTGCTGGGAGCGAAGTTATCTAGACAACTTTGCCCACCCGTACGCCGCCGCGGCGGCGCCGGGGCGGAGAGGACCCAACACCGTGCCATCCCTCTCAGAGGTCGCCGCATCCGGGAGCAGCGTCGCGCTCGACTCCACGACGCCTCCGCATCGCGGTGACAAGCTCACCTTCACCTGGTCGACGGACGCTCCGGACGCCAAGAACTGGATCGGCGTCTACGACGGCGACCGGCAGCCCGGCAGCGGCAGCGGGTCGCTGGTGTGGACGTACGTCACCGGCACCTCGGGGCGGACGACCCTCGACACCTCCGGCCTGAGCGGCGGGCCGTACACCGTGTACCTGCTGGCCAAGGACGGCTACGGCGTCCTCGCCAAGACCGAGCCGTTCACCTTCGCCGGCCCGCCCACCGGCGACTCCGTCGAACTGCGGACCCCCCACCCGTTCGAGGGTGACAAGGTCTCCTTCCACTGGACGACCGACGCACCCCACGCCAAGAACTGGATCGGCGTCTACGACGGCGACCGGGTCCCCGGCAACGGCGCCTCCCTCGCCTGGGAGTACACCCCCGCCGCCTCCGGCGACATCACCATCGACACCTCCGGCCTCAGCGGCGGGCCCTACACCGCCTTCCTGCTCGCCAAGGACGGCTACGGCATCCTGGCCCGCACCGCGCCCTTCAGCTTCGTGCCGCGCCCCGTCATCCCGCGCCCGCACGCGGTCGTGGACGCCCTCACCACCGCCGAGCAGACGGCGGGCACCGCCTTCTCCCTCTCGCTCGGCGGGCTGTGGATCCGGCCCGAGGGCAACGCCGAGGGCGGCGCCACCTTCAGGCGCACAGGCGGCGACCCCTGGCTGACCGTCGCCTCCGACGGCACCGTCAGCGGCAAGGCCCCGTCCCTCGCGCCGCGCACGCCCGGACGGCTGGTCGTCGCCGTCACCGACAGCGCCGTGGGCACCGACACCGTCACCGTGCAGGTTCCGGTCCGCGCGAGCAGGGACCGGCTGACCCTCAAGGTCGCCACGCTGAACCTGTGGGACGCGGGCAGCCACATCGACGGCGCGCTGGAGAAGCAGCTGCGGCTGGTGCTGACCCAGGGCCTCGACGCCGTCGCGCTCCAGGAGTGCGGTGACGACGCCGCCCGGCGGCTCGCCGCCGCGCTCGGCTGGCACGTGCACCAGGGCGGCGGCCTCGGCATCGTGAGCCGCTACCCGCTCACCGGCACCGTCGCCCCCACCGCCTCACTGCCCGCCGCCGCCGCGACCCTGCGGCTGCCGGGCGAGCGCACCGTGCGGCTGTGGACGGCGCAGCTGGACGAGGCCGGCTACGGTCCGTACGCCGTGCTTGCCGGCCGTACCGCCGCGCAGGTCGAGGCGGCGGAGAAGGGCAGCGCGCGCTACCGGCAGACGCAGGCCCTGGTCGCCGCGATGCGCCGCGACATCGCCTCGCGCGGTCCCGTCGTGCTCGCCGCCGGCCTCGCCTCGCCGTCGCACCGCGACTGGACGAACCGCACGTCGTCCGCGCACGGGGGGACCGGCCGGCTCCGCTGGCCCGTCACCGAGGCGCTGGAGGACGCCGGCCTCACCGACGCCTTCCGCGCCGAGCACTCCAGCCCCGTGAAGGACCCCGGGACCACCTGGTCGCCCGTCAGGCCGCAGCACGAGGGCGGCGGCGCGGAACCGCAGGACCGCATCGACCAGGTCCAGTACGCGGGCCCGCTCAAGGTCGTCGAGGCGCACACCCTGGTCACCGGCCGGCCCCGGCCCCTCCCGGACACCGCCGGCAACGGCTGGCCCTCCGACCACGCCGCCGCCGTCGTCACCTTCTCCCTGTCCGCCCGCGGCTGACCCCGAACGACCTAAGGACACATTCACTCATGACCGAGTTCAGCCGCCGCGCCTTCATCGGCACCGCCGCGGGAGCCGCCGCAGCCGTCGGGCTCTCCGGAACGGCCGAGGCCGCCGGGCACGGCCCGCGGCACGGCAGCATCGAGGACGTCAAGCACGTGGTGATCCTGATGCAGGAGAACCGCAGTTTCGACCACTACTTCGGCACCCTCAGCGGCGTACGGGGGTTCGGCGACCGACAGGCCGCCGTCCTGTCCAACGGCGACCCCGTGTTCCGCCAGCCCGCCCGCGGACGCGAGGAGGGCCACCTCCTGCCGTTCCGCATGGACACCACCAAGTACAACGCCCAGAACGCCGGCGGCCTGCCCCACGACTGGGACAGCGGCCACTCCGCCGTCAACAACGGCGCCATGGACAAGTGGGTGTCCGCCAAGGGCGAGCGCACCATGGGCTACTTCACCCGCGAGGACATCCCCTACCAGTACGCGCTCGCCGACGCCTTCACCCTCTGCGACGGCTACTTCTGCTCGCTGAACGGGCCCACCGACCCCAACCGCCTCTACCTGTGGACCGGCACCGCCGGCCCCGGCGTCGACGGCACCACCGGCCCGTGGACCGACAACACCCCGGTCACCGACAACCCGGTGGCGGACTGGACGACGTACGCGGAACGCCTGCAGGACGCGGGCGTCACCTGGCGCGTCTACCACAACCCGGACGGCTCGGACGACCGCAACGGCGACTACGACGACAACGCCCTGTCGTACTTCAAGCAGTTCCACGAGTTCCCCGAGGACGACCCGCGCTACGTCAACGCCATGACGAAGTTCGACCTCACGGCGTTCGACAAGCACTGCAAGGACGGCACGCTGCCCACGGTCTCCTGGCTGGTGGCGCCGTACCTGTTCTGCGAGCACCCCGCGGCCAGCCCCGACTACGGCGCCCACTGGGTCGACACCGCGCTGCAGTCGCTGTTCTCCAACCCCGACGTGTGGAAGCACACCGTCTTCCTGCTCATGTACGACGAGAACGACGGCTACTTCGACCACGTCATCCCGCCGTTCCCCGAGCCGGGCACCAAGGACGAGTTCGCGAACGGCAAGGCCATCGGCCTGGGCAGCCGGGTGCCGCTGTGGGTCGTGTCGCCGTGGTCACGCGGCGGATGGGCCAACTCGCAGGTCTTCGACCACACTTCGGTGCTGCGCTTCCTGGAGCGCGTCACCGGGGTGAAGGAACCCAACATCTCCGACTGGCGGCGCACCGTCTGCGGCGACCTCACCAGCTGCTTCGACTTCACCAGGCCCGACTACAGCATCCCCGCGCTGCCGGACACCGTCGCGCTGATGGCCAAGGCCGACGCCAACAACGCGCTGCCCGCGGTGAAGGTGCCGGACCGGTCGGCCATGCCCGAGCAGGAGGAGGGGCGGCGGCCGCACCGCCCGCTGCCGTACCGGCCGTGGGCCGACGCGACCGTCGACCGCGACACGGGCAAGGTCACCTGCCGGCTGACCAACGACGGCACCGTCGGCTACCACTTCACCGTGCTGCCCAACACGGCGCTGCCCTTCACCGGCACGCCGTTCACGGTGCCGCCGCGCTCGTCGCGCACCTATGTGTGGGACGCGGCGGCCACCGACGGCCGCTACGACTTCTCCGTGCACGGCGCCGACGGGTTCGTCCGCCGCTTCTCCGGGACGATCGTCCCCGGGGGGCAGGACGACGTCGCCGTGCCCGGCGTCACCGCGACCCTGCGGCACGACGGGCGGCCGGAGAACGCGAACGTCGAGTTCTACCTGCGCAACGACGGCGGCACCGAGGTGGCCTTCACGCTCACCCCGAACGACTTCGCGGGCAAGGAGCAGACCGTGTGGGTCCGGCCGGGCGACCGCACCCGGGTGACCTGGCGCACCGACGGCGGCCGCTACGACGTGACCGTCACCGCGGGCACCGGCACCCGCTTCGTCCAGCGGTACGCGGGAACCGTCCACGCGGTGTGACGCACGGCGGAGGGGACGGGGAACGGGCCGCCGCCCGTCCCCCGTCCCCTCCGGGTAGGGTCGGGGGAACCGGCCGCGGGCGCGGCCCGCACGGCACGAGCAGCTCAGGAGACCACGGTGCGGCAGGAGCAGGGCACCCCGGACAGCGAGCTGCGCTACCGCAAGGTCGCGGCAGAACTGCGCGAGGCCATCATCGCGGGCGAGTACGCCGCCGGCGCGAAACTGCCCCCCGAGGGCACTCTCGCCGAGCGCTACGGCGTCTCGCGCGGCACGGTCCGGCACGCGCTGGCCGTGCTCCGCGCGGACGGCCTGGTCACCTCGCGCCGCGGCACCCGGCGCACGGTGCTCGGCGGCCCCCGCGCGCAGAGCTTCTCGGAGCTGCTGAGCTTCACCAACTGGGCCCGCTCCATCGGGGAGACCCCGGGCGGCCGGGTGGACAGCGTGGTGCGGCGGCCCGCCGAGCCCTTCGAGGCCGGCCAGCTGGGCCTGGAGGACGGCGCCGAGGTTCACCTGGTGCTGCGGGTGCGGACGCTGTCCGGGGAGCCGGTGATGGTCGAACGCTCCCTCTACCCGGCCCGGATCGGTGGGCTGGTGGCGGAACTGCCGCCCGACACCGTCTCGCACACCGAGGCTCTCGTCGCCCACGGCGTGCTGTTCACCGACGCCGACCACACCATCGACCTCGCCTGGGCCGACGCCGACGACGTCCGCCTCCTGGACTGCCCGCCCGGGCAGGTCCTGCTGCGCGAGCGGCGCCGCACCACCGATCCGGAGGGCGCGCCGGTGGAGTGGTCCGAGGACCGCTACCTCCCCGGCACCATCGCCTTCACGGTCCACAACTCCGTCGCGGCCTCCACCCTCGGCCGCCGCCACAGCCCGCGTCCCGGGAAGGACTGAGTGTCCCGGGGCCTGGACCAGGTCACTGCGGCCCTGGCCCAACGCCTCGGCGCCACCCCCGGCGACCTCTCCGACGAGCACGAGCGCTGGGCCCTGTACCGGCGGGCCCTGGAGGACCCGGCCTGTCTGCCCGGCCTGTACGACGCCGTGGCCGTCGAACCCGATCAGAGCGTCGCCCTCGGCATCGTCCTGCACGTCCTCGGCGGCCTCCCGCCCTCCGAGCGCCCGGCCTGGGTCGACCGTCTCGGAACCGAACGCGGCCGCGCCTTCGCGGCACGGCGCGCCCGCGAGATCGGCATCCTGCAGAGCGCGTCGGTGACCGCCCTGTTCGCGGACGAAGCGGTCCAGGACCCCTGGTCGGACTGGCTCCAACTGTGCCTCGCCGAGTCCTCGCAGGAGCCCGCGGTGCTGAACCGCCTCGCGGCCGCGGGCCGCACGAAGCGCATCCGCCGCCTGGCGACCGAGCGGGAACGTTCGATCCGCCGCCACAGCCCGCGTACGGAGGGGGCCTGAGCGCGCAGACGCAGTGGACGGGTGCGGGTTCGTCTCGCGCGCGCCCTTCGGGCGCAATGCGGCGGGCTGCGGACGGGGAGGGTGCCGGTCTGGGGCCGGTCTCCGCTGCCCGGGTGGTGGGTGGCGGGGGTCAAGGCTCCGGAGCGGGTGGGCTTGAGGGTGGGCGCGGGTCTCGTTGCCGTCCGCGGGTGCAGATGGCCGCTTCCACGCCTTCGGTGGGTGGTGGGCGCGCCCGCCGTAACCCGCGTCCGCCGGTGCTTCGGGGTGCTGTTGAGCCGTTGCAGGAGATCGGGCTCGCTTTCGCCGACATGTTCGGTGAAGCAGAGCCCGATGTCGGGGAAGCACCCGCAGACGCCGGTTACGGCGGGCGCGCCGCCCACGAACGGTGGGCGTCGCAACCCGCCATCTGCGCCCGCGGGCGGCGACGAGACCCCAGCCACCGGAAAGGCGAACCGCTCCGGCGCCTGGAGCCTGGCCACGAACCCACCCGCACCGTGCCCACCAGCCCCGGACCGGCACCCTCCCCGTCCGCAGCCCGCGTCTTTGCGCCCGAAGGGCGCGAGACGGCGCGACAGCCGGACCACCAACCGTTCTAGCCGCGCATCAGCGCGGTGAGCAGCGGGAGGAAGTGCTCGAACGGCGGTGTGGGGGCGTCGGGGTCCTTCGCCTCCTCGTCCCAGCGGCGGACGGCGACCGCGTCGGCCGCGCCCGGCAGGCCGGCGAACTCCGCCGCCTGGCGGGGCGTCATCACACCGCCCTGGACCTCCAGGGTGTACTTCGAGGCCTCCGACAGCCGGTCGTGGTACCCCGGCTCGACCGCGCAGAGGTAGCGCTTGGCGGCCACGTGCAGCCGCACCGGCTCGGTGACCTCGGGGCCGAACCAGCGGCCCAGCAGGTCGGCGCCGGTGTGGCTGTGCCGGTTGTCGTCGCCGGTCATCAGGTCGCGGCCGGTGACGACGTCGCCCCGCACGTGCCCGACGTCGTGCAGCAGCGCGGCCGCCACCAGGTGCGGCGGGGCGCCGGCCGCCTGGGCCAGGGCGCCGGCCTGCAGCATGTGCTGGGCCATGGTGACGGGTTCGCCCAGGTACTCCGCGGACACCGCGCCCGCGAACAGCTCGGCGAGCGGCTCCAGGGTGTCCGCGCGGCGCAGCACGGCCAGGGTGCTCGCCAGCCCGTCCAGGTCGGCGTAGCAGCCCTGCAGGTGGCGCGCACCGTCCTGGGCGAAGGCGGTGCGGGCGTGCAGCAGCCGGGTGTTGTCGAAGACCAGGCAGTCGCCGGGCGTGAGCCGCAGGTCCAGCTGCAGTTCGGGGCGGAGCAGCAGCTCGGCGAAGGTGCGGTAGGCCGCGTAGAACGCCTCCAGCTCGTCCGCGGCGAGCCGCAGGGTGCCGATCGAGCGGTTGTTGAACCGCACCTCCCTTACGCGGCCCAGCGGGTCGGTGCCGATCAGCGGTCGGTCGGCGCGCAGTTCGGTCCCCGCGTCACGGAAGACGAACGGCACGGGCGTGCGGGTGAGCACGTCGAACGCCTCCGGGTCCTCGCGGCGCAGCAGTGCGGCCGCAGCGAAGCCGTCGACGAGGCCGGAGTCGCCGCCGGCCGCGTCGTTGACCAGGCAGTGCAGCAACTGGAGCGTCGGAACGGGGTCCCGGTACGGGTTGTCGGTGTGCGGCGTGATGGCGGCCGAGGTGAAGGCCAGGTTGTTCGGGTCCGGCTCGACGCGCACGTCGAAGAGCTTCCCGTAGTTGGTCTCGCGGACGTACCCGAAGGTCTCCGCCACCTCGAGCACCTGGCCCTCGCGCCCGGGTACGCCGTGCAGCAGCATGAAGCCGAGCCGCAGCACGGACTCCAGCATCCGGGCCCGCACACCGGGCTCGCCGAGGTACTCCTCCCAGCCCGCCTCGGGCAGCCGCCCGGAGACCTCGCGCGCGGTCCACAGTTCCTTCCCGGCCTCGGTGCGCAGGTCACCGTGCCCGATCCGGCCGGGCCGGACGGTCTCCAGCCACGCCAGCGGGTACGACGAGCGGTGCCCGTCGGGCTCCCAGACGACCTCCACGGCGGGCGCCGCGTCCCCGGCCGCGTCGGCCGCCGAGCCCACCCGCAGCCCGGCGGGCAGGGCACCGATCTGGAACAGCTTCTGCCCGGACCGCGGGTCGCGGCACTCGGCGCAGGGGCAGTTGTCACGAAGCCACATCGCCGGCAGATCACCGACGGGGAAGCTGGGCAGGGCGGACATGGTCACTCCTCGGGGCAAAGTTGTATAGCCAACTTTGCCGACCGTCACAGGCGGAGACGACCGGGAGGTGACCCCGGCATGTCGCGGCGGCGAACACCCGCCCCCTAAGGCCCGGCCCGGCCCCGCAGTTCCCTGACCAGCCCACCGACCTGCTCGGTCTCGATGAGGAAGCCGTCGTGGCCGCACGGGGAGTCCACGACCCGCACGCGCCCCGCGCCGGGGGTCCCGGCCGCCGGTTCCTCCTGCTGTGCGAGCGGGTGGAGGCGGTCCGAGGAGACCCCGGCGACCAGGGTCCTCGCGGTCGCCCGGCGCAGGGCGGCCTTCACCCCGCCGCGTCCCGGCCCACGTCGTGCCCGTTCATGGCCTGGGTCGGGGCGACGTAGCTCCCCGCGTCGAAGCGCCGGACCAGCTTGGCCGCGTGATGGTCCAGGTAGGACTCCACCTGGTAGCGGCCGCCGCGCCACGGGTCCTCCGCGTCCTGCGGCGCGCGCCCGAAACGGACGCCGAGCTCGGCCTCGCTGCGGTACGTCACGTGGGCCGGCCGCCGGGCCGGCCCGAGTCCCGCGTGCGGACTGTGCCCCGGCGCGGCGTCGGGCGGCTCTGCCGGATGGTGCGCGCGCGCCCCGCCGCGCGCGGTGCTCGCGCGCGTGACCCGGACCGGTCGGCACCGGACTTGACGGACGGGGCTGACGCCGCGTCGGGCCGGCCCTACGATGAGCCCGTGAACTCCACCAGCCCGGCCGTCACGGCCGTACGCACCGGCACGCCGCGCGTTCCCGCGCCGCGCCGCTGTTGTCGCTGAGCGTTCAGGGCCGCCACCCCGCCCGGTTCACGCTTCTCCGCCGCGCCGCCGCGCGCGGTTCTCCGCACCTCCTCGGTCGTTCCCCGACACTGGAAGCAGGACCGTCATGACCCGTGCCCCGCGTTCCACCGTTCCCGTCGACGAGGCCTCCTACGACCGTCTGCGGCTGAGCCAATGGCTCGCAGGACGGGCCCGCGGCGACGGGATGTCCCGCCGTGGGGTGCTCACCCTGCTCGCCGCGGGCACCGCCGCTCTCGCCCTGCCCGCTCCGGTGAGGGCCGCCGCCGCGACCTCCCCGGGAATCGTCAAACCGCTGCCGGACGAGTGGTTCACCCTCCGCGGCACCAATGCCGAGACGAAATGGGAGGCGCTGCGGGGCACCGGCTACCTGACCCCGGCCGACCGCTTCTTCGTGCGCAACCACACGTCGACCCCCGTCGTCGACACCACGACCTGGCGGCTGAGGGTCTGGGGGAGTGGGCTGCGGGGCGGCACGGGCCTGGACGACGCCGTGGAGTTCGGCCTGGACGACCTGCGGGCGCTGCCGCCGGTGGAACACACCGCCTTCGTCGAGTGCGCGGGCAACGGCCGGAGCTTCTACACCTCGCAGCAGGGGCAGTCGGTCTCCGGCACCGCGTGGACGCTGGGCGCCGTCGGCGTGGCCCGGTGGCGCGGCGCGCGCCTGTCGGACGTGCTGCGGCGAGCGGGTATCACCCGGCACGCGGTGGACGTCATGCCGCGCGGTCTCGACGACGAGTACGTCACGGGCGGTGTCGGCCTGGGCCGCGTCCGCAGGCCGCTGCCCGTCGCGAAGGCGCTGGACGACGTGATCCTCGCGTACGAGATGAACGGCGAACCGCTGCCGTACGACCACGGCCGTCCGGTGCGGGTGCTCGTGCCCTCGTGGGCGGGGATCTCCTCGGTGAAGTGGGTCGGCGACATCGAGGTCTCGGCGGAGCCGCTGTACTCGCCCTGGAACACCGACTTCTACCGGCTGTTCGGCCCCGGGTTCCCCGAGGCCGGCAGTGCGCCGCTCACCCGGCAGACCCTCAAGAGCGCCTTCGAACTCGAGGCGGGTGCCGCATTCCCCGCGGGCGTCCGCAGCGTCCTGCACGGCCGCTCGTGGTCGGGGGCCGGGGGAGTGCGGCGCGTGGAGGTCAGCACCGACGGCGGTGCCACCTGGCGGCGGGCCGGACTGCGCGACGTCCCGCGCCGGGACGGCTGGGTGCGCTGGAGCGTCCCGTGGCGGCCGCGCACGCCGGGCCCGGCCGTGCTGCTGGCGCGCGCCACCGACACCGCGGGGCGGACCCAGCCGGACGAGGCGGTGTTCAACACGCAGGGCTACTTCTTCGACGCCGTGGTGCGGCATCCGGTGGTCGTCGCAGGACGTGATGTCGCGGGTGGGGACAGGCCGGGCCGCTCCATGTACGATGCGGACCATTGAGGTTACCGGCTGGTAGGTATGCCGTCCGCGGAGCCGGGGCGAAGGCGACGGCCCGGCCGCGTTCCCGGCAGCCGCCCGGCCGCCCGGCCCTTCGCCCCAAGGAGCAGCCATGCCCACGCTCGACCGCCAGGACGACGTCTTCATCCTCGACCTCGGGGACGGCGAGAACCGCTTCCACCCCGACTGGCTCGCGTCTGTCGACGCCCTTCTGGACGAGGTGGAGAAGGCGGAGGGGCCGCGGGCCCTGGTCACCGCGGCCACCGGCAAGTTCTGGTCCAACGGGCTCGACCTGGAGTGGCTGTTCGCCCACGCGGACCGGGCCGGAGCGTACGTCACCGGCGTGCAGGCCCTGCTCGCCCGCTTCCTGACCCTGCCGGTGTCCACCGTCGCCGCCCTGCAGGGCCACACCTTCGCCGCGGGCGCGATGCTCTCCCTGGCCCACGACTTCCGCGTGATGCGCGCCGACCGGGGCTACTGGTGCCTGCCCGAGGCGGACATCAACATCCCCTTCACCCCGGGCATGTCGGCCCTCATCCAGGCCCGCCTGCACCCGCAGACGGCCCACGAGGCCATGACCACCGCGCGCCGCTACGGCGGCCTCGACGCGCTGGCCGAGCGCATCGTGGACCGTACGGCGGGCGAGGACGAGGTCCGCGAGGCGGCCGTCGCCCTCGCCCGTCCCCTGGCCGGGAAGGCGGGTCCCACCCTCGGCACGATCAAGACCCGCCTGTACGGACCCGCGCTGGAGGCCCTCCGCCAGGAGGACGTGCCCCTCGGCTGACCCGTACGCGGGGGGCGCCGGGGTCAGCGGGGGTCGTTGAGCCAGTCGCCGGGGAGGTCGTCGCGCACCCGGTCGAGCGCCTCCTCGGTGCGGGCCCGCGCCCACAGCCAGGTGCGGTCCTCCTCGCGGAGTATCACGTCGGTCCCGGCGTACCAGCGCGCACCCGGGTCCTCGCCGGGCGGGTACGCGGGGAACGGCAGCGGGGTGAACCGGCCGCCCAGGGACTCGGACTGGGCCTCGTCGAGGTCGTCGCGGAAGTCGCCGAGCTCGAACGGCGCGTGCAGCGACTCCGACAGGACGATCTCGACGCACGCCCACGAGAAGCGGTCCAGCCACGCCGACCACCTCTCGGCCTCCTTGTCCGCGAGGTCCGGCTTCATGACGACCGGCGGATCGGGCTTGTGCAGGTCGGTGAGGAGGATGCCCCACGACGCGGCGCCCTGGTTCTCGTACCGGAAGACCAGGGCCTCCTCGCGGGAATCCACATGCAGCTCCGCCGGTGCGAGCAGCCTGTCGTGATTGCTCGTCAGGTCCGGTCGCCGGCCGAAGAGCCGGTAGGCGTCGCGCAGCACGGCGGGGAGGGCGAAGCCCAGGCGCTCCTCGGCGGCGGCCAGTTCGGGCACACCGCACCCGTCGCCGTCCTGCAGGGGGGTGAGCCAGTGTCCGGCGAAGCCGCGCACGAACCGCAGCGCCCCGGCCGGGTCCGTCATCCCCGCGGCCAGCTCCCGCCGCACGTCGAAGTCGTCTGTCATGCCGCGCACGCTATCGCGCCGCCGCGCGGCGCCCACCGCCTCGGCCGCCGCCGGCCCGCGGAGGCGGGCAGGACGCCCCGTACGCGACGACGCCCCGTATTCATCCCGTCACCCTGGAGTGATGGGGGGCATGGGGCGTGTGGGCGGGAATCCGCGAGTTGGTGCGGTGGCGTGCCCGCCGGATTAGCGTGCGGATATGGCAGTACGCTTCCCCGCTTCGGTCACCATCGACGGCCGGTACGCGCGGCTGGTCCCGCTCTCGCCGCTGCACGTGCCGGCGCTGTTCGCCGCGGCGCGCGCCGACGAAGGGATGTGGCGCTGGCTGTCGACGACACCACCCGGTTCACCGGGCGAGATGGCGGCGCTGGTGGAGCAGCGGCTGGCGCAGGCCGCGGCGGGCGAGTCCGTGGTGTTCGCGGTCGTCCCGCACGCCACGGAGCGCCCGTCGGGCTGGGCCGCGTACATCGACATCTCGGTCGTCGACGAGCGCGTGGACATCGGCTGGAGCTGGCTGGACCCGGCCCTGTGGGGCAGTCCGGTGCACCTGGAGATGCACTTCATGCTGGTGTACTACGCCTTCGAGGACCTGGGCTTCGGCCGCGTCCAGTGGCGCCTGGACGACCTCGACGTGGCGACCCAGGACGCGGTGTCCCGCATCGGCGGCCTCCGCGAGGGCGTGCTGCGCCGGCACTGCCGCCGGATCGACGGATCGTGGCGCGACACCGTGTACTACTCGCTGGTCGCCACGGAGTGGCCGGCCGTGCGGGAGCGCTGGATGGCGGGCTGGATCCTCGAATGACGACGGGCGTCAGTGCCCCTTGCGGGTGCGCCGCCAGGAGAACGGCCCCGGGAGGTCGACGGATTCGGTGCGTTCACCGCGGGTGTTGACCGTGTGGTGGACGCCCTTGCTGCCCGTGGTGATGGAGAGCGAGCGCTTGTTGATGTTCAGGCGGACGCCGGGCAGGATCCGGAACGACTTGCGGAAGCGAAGAGGCATGTGGTGCTCCTTTCCGAGGGTTCGGTCTGGAGTACGTGTGCCCTGCTGACGGCCTTTCAACGGGGGCCGCCCGCACGCGGATCGCGGACGCCCGTCTCAGGCCGGGGGGCCGCCCACGCGGCCGGCGTCTTCGGCGCCGCCGTCCCGCTGCGCCGCGCCGAGGGCAGCGTCGGCGTACCGCTCTCGGTCACCCCGGTCTTCCTCTCGGCGGAACCCCGGGAGGCGTGACCGCGCCGGGCTCAGATCCCGGCCGCGTAGGCCCAGAAGGCGCGCATCGTCGCCGGCGCGGCAGGGCCGGTCAGTTCGACCTGTGTGAGCAGCACCGCCACGGTGCCCGTGGCAGGGGTGATGTGCGCCGCCGTGCCGGTGCCGCCGATCCAGCCGTAGCGTCCCGGCACGTTCCACGGGGCGATCGCCACCACGTCCACCGAACCGCCGAAGCCCCAGCCCTGCCCCTCCAGGAAGATCTCGTTCGCGGCGCGCTCGGCGGGCGGCAGGTGGTCGGCGGTCATCAGCCGCACGGACTCCGCCGACAGCAGTCGGCGGTCGCCCGCGGTGCCTTCCGCGAGGAGCATCCGGCCGAAGGCGTACCAGTCGTCGACGGTCGACACCAGGCCGGCCGCGCCGGACGGGAACGCCGGTGGTCGGCTCCACTGCCCGTCGGGCGCGTCCACCAACTCCAGCCCTCCCCGCGGATCCGGACGGTAGAAGGCGGTGAAGCGGCCGAGGTCGGCACGCGGCACGGCGAAACCGGTGTCGGTCATGCCCAGCGGCTCGAAGATCCGCTCGGCCAGGAACTCGGGCAGCGGCCGGCCCGACGCCCGCGCGACCAGCACGCCCTGGATGTCCGAGCACGTGTTGTACAGCCAGGCCCCGCCCGGCTGGTGCAGCAGGGGGATCCCGGCCAGCGTCGCCATCCAGGCGTCCGGCGCCATGACCTGCTGCGGCCGCGGCGGCCCCTGCTTCAGCTCGCCGAACAGCGGGGCGAGCGCGGGCAGGGAGAAGTCCGCGGGGAAGCCGTAACCGGCACGCGAGGTCAGCAGGTCGAGGACGGTGATCGGGGCCGTGGCCGGCACCACGTCGTCGAGCGGGCTCGCCGGGGTGCGGACGACCACGGGCCCGGCCAGTTCGGGCAGCCACGTCGAGACGGGGTCCGACAGCGCGATCCGCCCGTCGTCCACGAGCATCATGACCGCCGCGGCGACCACCGGTTTGGTGATCGAGGCGATGCGGAAGACCGAGTCCCTGGCCATGGGGGCCGGGTCCCCGACGCCCAGGGTGCCCACGGCCGCCACCTCGACCCGGCCGCCGCGTGCCACCAGGCCCACCGCTCCGGGCACCGATCCGTCGTCCACGAACGCCTGCAGGACGTCGCGCAGCTGCGGCTCCATCGCTCCACCTTCCCTCGTGTGCCGTCATGGAGAGGACTCCCGCCGCGGCGCGGACTCATCGGTGCGCGGGCGCCGGGCGCCCCGTTCGGCGGTGCGTGGCAAGGGGCGGCCCCGGGCACCCGCGTAGCGTACGGAAGGCCGGCCCGTATCGGGGTGTACACGGAGGAAAGGGCACCGGATCCATGCAGCAGGAACGCGGTGACCGCTGTGACGTGATCGTGGTCGGGGCGGGCGCCGCCGGGCTGGCGTGCGCGGCGGACCTCGCCGTGGCGGGCCTGGCGGTGCGGGTGCTGGAGGCCTCGGACGCCGTCGGCGGGCGGATGCGCACCGACCGGCACCGCGGCTTCCTGCTCGACCGCGGCTTCCAGGTCTTCAACACCTCCTACCCCCAGGTGAAGCGGCGCCTGGAGCTGGAGCCGCTGCGGCTGCGGCCCTTCACCCCCGGTGTGCTGGTGCACACCTCCCGCGGGCGGCTGCGCTTCGCCGACCCGACCCGCCCGCCGTACGCGACCGCCGACCTGCTGCCCGGACGGCTCGCGTCGGGGCGCGACCTGGCTGCGCTGGGGGTCCTGAGCGCCCGCGACATGGTGCTGCCCGCGGGAAGGCTGCGCGCCGGCGCCGACACCACGACGCTCACCGCGCTGGCCGCCGCGGGCATCTCGCCCGAGCTGGTGGAGACCCTGTTCCGGCCGTTCCTGTCCGGGGTCTTCCTGGAGGACGAACTGGAGACCTCCAGCCGCTTCTTCCACTTCGTCTGGCGCGGCATGCTGCGCGGCACCCTCGCCCTGCCCGCCGAGGGGATCGGCGCCGTGCCCGGGCAACTCGCCGGGCGACTGCCCGAGGGCACGGTGCGCACCGAGGCCCCGGTGCGCGAGCTGACCGGCGACGGGGTGCTGCTGGAGGACGGCACGGACGTCACCGCGCCCGTCGTGGTGGTGGCGACCGGGCCGGGGGCGGCCGTACGGCTGCTGCCCGGCCTCACGGCCCCGCCGACGCGGACCGTGACGACGTACTACCACGCCGCCGACCGGTCGCCGCTCGCCGAACCGACGCTGATGGTGGACGAACGCCGCCGCTTCCTCAACACCGTCGTCCTCACCGAAGTGCAGCCCGGGCTGTCCCCGGACGGCCGCGCCCTGATGGCGACCTCCGTGCTCGGCACCCCGGGGCCCGCCGACGAGCCGGCCCTGACCGCGGCGCTGTCGGACGTGTACGGCACGGACGCCTCCGCCTGGGAGCCGCTGCACCGCTGCACCGTGCGCGAGGCGCTTCCCGCGATGCCGGCGCCGCACCCGATGACCCGCACCACCCGCTTCGCGCCGGGGCGTCATGTGTGCGGCGACCACCGGGCGACCGGGTCGCTCCAGGGCGCGCTGGCCTCGGGCGCGCGGGCCGCCCGCGAGGTGCTGGCGGACCGCCGCCGGGCGGCGACGCGGCTGCGCTGAGGCGCCGGGGCGGCGGGGAGACGGCGGCGGCGGGGACCGGGGGCGGCGGGGCGCTCAGTCGATCGCGGCGTCGACGAGGGCGATGGCGACGGCGCGGGCGTGGGCGCCCGGCCCGGTGGCGTTCAGCGCGGTGCTGCGCGCGACGGCACCGTCGTAGAGCAGGGCGAGCTGTTCGCCGAGCGCCTCGGGGTCGCGGGCCCCCGCCACTCGTGCCAGGGCCGTCAGCCTGCGGGCGAACTCCCTCTTGTAGGCGGCCACCATCAGGTGGACCGGATGGTCGGGGTCGGGGACCTCGACGGCGGCGTTCAGGAAGGGGCAGCCGCGCAGCGGTCCGTCCGTCCGCCCCGGCGGCCAGTCGAAGATCGCCAGGAGCTGCTCGCGCGCGTCCGGGCAGGGCTCCCCGGGGACCACCTCGGCGGGGAGCAGGCCGTCCTCGAGTTCGCGCAGGTAGGCCTGGACGAGGTCGTCCTTGCTCGCGAAATGCGTGTACAGGGTGCGCTTCGACACGTGGGCGACGGTGGTCAGCTGGTCCATCCCGGTCGCGTTGACCCCCTGGGCGGTGAACAGCTCCGTCGCCGCCTTCAGGATCCGCTCCCGGGCGCCTCGGCCACTGCGCCGGCGTACGGGGGAGGGTGTGTCGCTCATGCCTCAAGGATACCGATCGTTTTACTTCGCCGGAATCGGCTGTTACGGTGGAGCGCGTAAGGAAACCGATCGGTTTACTTAAGGGGTTGGCGGGCCCTTCCGCCGCCCCCTCCCGCGGACGCGGGCGGTGTGCCCGTGCACGCCTCCGCTTTCCGCCGCAACGCCGCGGCGACCCTCCGGTCCCACCGTCGGCCGGGCCGACCGGCCCGCGTACGGCACGACCGCGCCCCTTCCCCCGGAGACAGATCGATGACCCGTACCCCCTCGCGCCCCCTCGGCGGCACCGCCGCTGTGCGGGCGCCGGCCCCAGGCCGCCGGGCGGCAGAACGCCGCACCCCGCACCCGGGGCTCGTGCTCGCCGTCCTGGCGACCTCGGTGTTCCTCTCCGCCCTCGACGCCTTCGTCGTCAACGTCGCCCTGACCCCCATCGGGCACGGCGTGGGAGAGACCTCGCTGTCCCGGCTCAGCTGGATCCTCAACGGATACGCGATCGTGTACGCCGCGCTGCTCGTCCCGGCCGGACGGCTGAGCGACCGCTACGGGCGCAAGGCCGGATTCCTGCTCGGGCTGGGCGTGTTCACCCTCGCCAGCCTCGGCGCCGCCCTCAGCGGCGACCTGTGGGTCCTGGTCGCGTTCCGCTTCCTGCAGGCGGCGGGCGCCGCCGTCCTCACCCCGGCCAGCCTCGGCCTCGTGCTGACCACGGCGCCACCCGCGAAGGTCACCCGTTCCGTGCAGATCTGGGCGGCCGGCGGCTCGCTCGCCGCGGCGGCCGGGCCCGTCGTCGGCGGTCTGCTCGTGCAGTTGGCCTGGCAGTGGATCTTCCTGCTCAACCTGCCGATCGGCGCCGCCGCGTTCGTCCTGGCGGTACGGATGCTGCCGGGCGGCCGGCCGGACACCGACGCCCGACTGCCCGACCTCGTCGGCGGGGCGCTGCTGGTGGTGGCGATCGGCGCGCTCGCGCTGGGCCTGGTCGAGGGCCCGGAATGGGGGTGGGCGACCGCACCCACCGCCGGCGCCTTCGCCGTCGCGGCGCTCGCGGCCTGCCTCCTGCGCTCGGCCCGCCACCCCGTCCCCGTCGTCGACCTGAACCTGCTGCGCGACCGCGTGTTCGCCTCGGCGAACCTCGCCGCCCTGCTGTTCTACGCCGCCTTCGGACTCCAGTTGCTCGCTCTGACCCTGTGGCTGCAGCAGGTGTGGCACTGGTCGGCCATCGAGACCGGGCTCGGCGTCGCACCCGGCCCGGCCATGGTGTTCGCCGCCTCCGCCCTCGGGCGGCGGATCGGGCGGCGCGTGCCGGTGGGCACGGTCGCGGCGCTCGGCTCGGCGCTGGTCGGCCTCGGCACCGTGTGGACCGCCCTCCACGCCGGAGGGCGCCTCGACTACGCCGTCGACATCCTGCCCGGCTGGCTGGTCGCCGGGGTCGGCGTCGGACTGGCCCTGCCCACGATGATCTCGTCGGCCACCGCGGGCCTGCCCAGGGAACGGGCGGCCACCGGCAGCGCCGTCGTCACCATGTCCGGTCAGGTCGGCACCGTGCTCGGTGTCAGCGGCCTGGTCGTCGTCCTGGCCGCAGCCGGTCCGCGGGACCCGGCGCACGCCTACTCCCTCGCCTGGTGGATCTCGGCCGGTGTCGTGGCGCTGAGCGCGCTCGCCGCACTGGGGATCAGCCCCCGCGCCGACCGACGGCGGTGACGCACCGCCGGCACCCCCCGAACCCCGTCCCACCCCACCACCCCACGACAGCACCACCCCCCTCAAGGAGAGACCTGATGCGTTACACGACCTTCGGACACCGGACCGGACTTCGCGTCTCCGAGTACGCCCTCGGCACCGGCAACTTCGGCACCCGCTGGGGCGCCGGCGCCGACCCGGACGAGTCCCGCCGGATGTTCGACAGGTTCGCCGAGGCCGGCGGCACCTTCGTCGACACCGCCGACAACTACCAGTTCGGCGAGGCGGAGGAACTGCTCGGCAGCTTCCTCGCCGCGGACCGCGACCACTTCGTGGTGGCCGGCAAGTACAGCGTCGGCGCCTCCCCGCGCCCGGACGTCTCCCGGAGCGGCAACGGCCGGAAGAACATGGTCCTGTCGCTGGAGGCCAGCCTGAAGCGCCTCGGGACCGACCACCTGGACCTGTTCTGGGTGCACTTCCCGGACGACCTGACGCCCGTCGAGGAGATCCTGCGGGGCCTGGACGACCTGGTGAGCTCCGGCAAGATCCTGCACGCCGCCCTGTCGAACTTCCCGGCCTGGCGCGTCTCCCGCGCCGTCACCCTCGCCGACCTGAGGAACTGGGCCCCCGTCGTCGGCATCCAGGTCGAGTACAGCCTCGTGGAACGGACCGCCGACCGCGAACTGCTGCCGATGGCCGAGAGCCTCGGGCTGGGCGCCGCCCTGTGGTCGCCGCTCGGCGGCGGCCTGCTCACGGGCAAGTACCGCGGCGGCGACGAGGGCCGGCTCAGCGACCTGAAGACGCTGATCCACACCGAGTCGTCCGCCCAGAAGACCGCGGTCGTCGACACCGTCCTGGCCGTCGCCAACGAGACCGAGGCGACGCCGGCGCAGGTGTCCGTGGCCTGGCTCCGCGAGCGTGCCGCCCGCGCCGCCACCTCCTTCGTGCCGATCATCGGCCCGCGCAACAGCGCCCAGCTCGATGACTACCTCGGCGCGCTCGACGTACGGCTCACCCCGGAGCAGTACACGCGCCTGAGCGAGGTCAGCGCCGTACCTCTCGGCGTCCCCCACGAGGCCACCGCCGGCGTGCTGGAGCGGCTCCGCGGCGGCGACGCCTCCCTGGTGGTGGAGCCGCCCAGGCCGGTCGCCTGACCCCCTGCGGCGGCGCGGCGCCGGTCACGACGACCGGGGCCGCGCCCCGCGGGCTCCGGTGGACCGGATCCCCCGGGTCCGCGATGCTGGGGTTCCGCACCACGGGCGAGCCGGGGCGGCGAGGAGAGGAAGGACGGCGCGGTATGCCCATCATCTCGCGCGGATTCCACGGCCGGCGCCCCACGTCGGGCAACAACCTCCCGCCGGGACAGTACGAGACCTTCGACTTCCCCGTCATGTCCGCCGGCCCCACACCGCGGATCGCCCACGAGGACTGGGAGTTCACCATCACCACCGAGGACGGCACCCGTCACCGGTGGGACTGGACGGAACTCATGGCGCTGCCCGCCGAGACCCCGACCGTCGACCTGCACTGCGTGACCAAGTGGTCGAAGTTCGGCACCCACTGGCGGGGCGTCTCCCTCGACACGCTGCTCGCCGACGTCGAGACCGCCGCCGAGTACGCCCTCGTTCACTCCTACGGCGGCTACACCACCAACCTGCCCCTGGAGGACCTCCTCGACGGGCAGGCGTGGATCGCCCACGAGTACGACGGCGACGAGCTCGCCCCCGAGCACGGCGGCCCCGCCCGGCTGCTGGTCCCGCACCTGTACCTGTGGAAGTCGGCGAAGTGGGTCCGCGGCATCCGACTGCTCACGGAGGACGAGCCGGGCTTCTGGGAGAGCGTCGGCTACCACGACTACGGAGACCCATGGCGCGAACAGCGGTACCAAGGCGACTAGGCGACCGCCTGCGCTGGCAGGCCGCCGAACTGGTGGAGCGGCGCGCCGAGTCCGTGGCGGCGTGGACCCTGGTGTTCGACGTGCCCGGCTGGCCCGGTCACCTGCCCGGCCAGCACGTCGACGTCCGGCTCACCGCGGAGGACGGCTACAGCACCCAGCGCAGCTACTCCCTGGCGTCCGCGGCCGACGGCGGCCGGGTCGAACTGACCGTCCAGCGCGTGGAGGACGGCGAGGTCTCGCCCTACCTGACCGACGACCTCGCCGTCGGGGACGCCGTCGAGATCCGCGGCCCCGTCGGCGGCTGGTTCGTCTGGCGCCCCGAGCAGACCGAACCGGTCCTGCTGGTCGGGGGCGGTTCGGGGCTCGTCCCGCTCATGGCGATGGTCCGCGGCCGCACCGCGGCGGACAGCCGCGCCCCGTTCCGGCTGCTGTACTCCGTGCGCGCCCCCGAGGACCGGTTCTACGCGGCCGAACTGGACCGGGGCGCCCCCGGCCTCGACACGACGTACGTCTACACCCGTTCCGCACCGGACGGGTGGACCCGCCCGGTGGGCCGGCTCCAGGCCCGTGACCTGGCCGAATGGGGCTGGCCCGCGGACTTCGAGCCCACCTGCTACGTGTGCGGCCCCACCGGCTTCGTCGAGACGGCCGCGGGACTGCTGGTGGCCCTGGGCCACTCCCCGGACCGGATCCGCACCGAGCGCTTCGGTCCCAGCGGGGGATGACCCCGCGCCACCTCACCGGAAGGAGACCACCCCGACCATGACCGAGCGCTACGCCGCCCGCCTGATCGAGGTGCCCGACGAGGGCATCCGCCTCCACCCGACGGAGGGCACGGCGCCGCCCGAGCCGCCGACCGAGGTCAACCTGCTCGGCATGGCCGTCGCCCTGGCCCTCGGCGCGGCCGGCTACGAGCACCACCCCGCCCTGCGCGACCCCCGGCTGCAGACCCTGGAGGCGCTGCTCGCCGGCGAGGCCGTGATGCCCTGGCGCCCGCCCGCCGCGCAGGCCGGGACCGCCGCGTACGTGGAATGCGAACGGTCCGGCTCCGGCGTCTTCACCTGCGCGGTCCGGCACCGGCCGGCCGAAGGGGACTGAGCGCCGCCCGCGCACGGGGGTGGTACCACCGTTCCCAGGTTCACCGGGGCCCGGCCGACCCGCGATGGAGGGCGCCGCGCCCGCTGTTCCAAGGGATCGGAGGGTGGTGGTCCGGGACACGGCCGCCACGGAGACCGCGAACGAGGAGAGCAGTGACGATGCTTGCCACCGTCGCCCCCGAGGACCGATGGTTCGTGGGATTGCGGTTCAGTACGGCCCGGGGTGCCGTGCGCAGCCACTACTACGTGGTCGGCGAGGCCGACGACGCCGAGGACGCGGTGCGGACCGCCATGCACCGCGCCGCCGACGCCCATGAGTGCGCGGCGCGGGAAAACGCCGTGATCGACGGGGTCGAGGTGCGCCGTCTGCGCTGGAACCCGCTGGGCTGGGCCTACCTCACCGCGTCCGACAGGGACGCCGGGGCATCCTTGTGCCTCGGGCACGGCACCGGGACGGCGTGGAGCGCCTGATCGCCCTGATCGTCCCGGACGACCGCGGGCGCGCGGCGCCCGCGGACCTCCGCCCCGCCGGGCGGGACCGGCCCACCAGGTGCTCTCCCGGAGCGCCCGGCGGGACGGCTGGTAGGGTGACGCGCATCTCCGAATCGGGAACCAAGGGAGTGCGAACGTGGCGGGTGACGACGACATCTCCGGGTGATACCGGGTGTCCTCGGCCATGGGCGGGCGCGCACGACGCGCCGATGCCGTGGCCGTCTCGTCATGCCTTCCCACACTTCCTTTCCCGCGCGGCGGCCCCATGGCCGCGCGCGGCGACCTCCCGAGGGCCCACCCATGTCCGACGCGTACGTCATCTGCTCCCACCTGTCCTTTTCCTGGCCTGACGACACCCCCGTCTTCGAGGACCTGTCCTTCACCGTCGGCGGCGGCCGCACCGGTCTCGTCGCGCCGAACGGCGCCGGCAAGAGCACCCTCCTCAAGCTGATCGCGGGGGAGTACCGGCCCCGCGGCGGCACCGTCACCGTCGACGGGACGCTCGGCTATCTGCCGCAGAGCCTGCCGCTCGCCGGAGATCTCACCGTGGCCGAGGTCATGGGCGTCGCCGACGTCATCCGCGCGATCGACGCCATCGAGTCGGGGGACACCGCGGAGGAGCACTTCACCACCATCGGCGACGACTGGGACATCGAGGAACGCACCCGCGTCGAGCTGGACCGGCTCGGACTCGGCGACGTCTCGCTCGCCCGGCCGCTGCACACGCTGAACGGCGGCCGGATCGTCTCGCTCGGCCTGGCGGCGCAACTCCTCCGGCGCCCCGACGTCCTGCTGCTCGACGAACCCACCAACAACCTGGACATCGACGCGCGCCGCGCGCTGTACGCGGTCCTGGACGAGTGGCGCGGCTCCCTGCTGCTCGTCAGCCACGACCGCGAACTGCTCGACCGGGTGGACCGGGTGGCCGAACTCGACCACGGCGCCCTCCGCTTCCACGGCGGCAACTACACCCTGTACGAGGAGGCCGTGCGGGCCGCCCAGGAGACCGCCGAGCGGAACGTCCGCAGCGCCGAGCAGGAACTCAAGCGTGAGAAGCGCGAGTTGCAGCAGGCCCGGGAACGCGCCGCCCGCCGGGCCGGCAACGCCGCGCGCACCCTCGACAGCGCGGGACTGCCCAAGATCTTCGCAGGGACGCTGAAGCGCCGCGCCCAGGAGTCGGCGGGACGGTCGAACGAGACCCACTCGGCCCGGGTCGGCGAGGCCAAGGCACGTCTGGACGAGGCGGGCCGGGCCCTGCGTGACGACCAGCGCATCGTGGTCGAACTGCCCGGCACCCGCGTCCCCGCAGGCCGCACGCTGTTCGTCGGTGAGGGGATGCGGATCCGCTACGACGAGCGGGACGTCTTCGCGGGCGACGGCGCCGCCCTGACGATCCGCGGACCGGAGCGGATCGCCCTGACCGGGCCCAACGGCGCCGGCAAGTCCACCCTGCTGCGCCTGCTCCACGGGGACCTCGAACCCGGGGACGGCGGCCGGGTCAGGCGTGCCGACGGCCGGGTCGCGTATCTGTCGCAGCGCCTCGACCTGCTGGACGCCGACCGCACGGTGGCCGAGAACCTCGCGCGGTTCGCCCCGGCGACGCCCGAGGCCGAGCGGATGAACCTGCTGGCCCGCTTCCTGTTCCGGGGCGCGCGCGCCCACCTCCCGGTCCGGGTGCTCTCCGGAGGCGAACGGCTGCGCGCCACCCTGGCCTGCGTCCTGTGCGCCGAGCCCGCCCCGCACCTGCTGCTCCTGGACGAGCCGACCAACAACCTGGACCTGGTCAGCGTCGGGCAGCTGGAGAGCGCACTGGCGGCCTACGAGGGCGCCTTCGTCGTGGTCAGCCACGACGAGCGGTTCCTGGAGCGGATCGGCGTCGGCCGCCGGCTGCACCTGTCCGAGGGGCGGCTGACGGAGACCGGCGCCTCCCCGGCGTAGCCCGCGGCCCGTCCCCTCAGCCCTCCCGCCCCGGCCGCCGTCACGGCGGCCGGGGCCGCCCCGACCCCTTCTTGTGGTGATCCCCGTGACCCAGCCCGCCCTGTCCGCCCATGACCTCGTCCGCACCTTCGGCACCCGACGCGTGCTCGACGGCTTCTCCCTCACCGCCGCCCCCGGGCACCGCATCGGTCTCGTCGGCGAGAACGGCGCCGGCAAGTCGACCCTCCTCGAACTGCTCGCCGGAGTGGCCGAGCCCGACGCCGGAACCGTGGTCCGTCCTCCCGACCTGGGCTTCCTGCGCCAGGAACTGCCCTTCCCCGGCAGCGCGACGGTCGGCGACGTCCTCGACGACGCCCTGCGCGAGGCGCGCCGTCTCCTGGCCGAGCTCGACCGCCTCGCCGCCGCCCTCGCCGGGACCCCGCAGGACGCGCCCGCCCAGGCCGGGCTGCTCGACGCGTACGCGGGAGCGCTCGATGCCGCACAGGCCCAGGAGGCCTGGGACGCCGACCGCCGCGCCGACATCGTGCTGGCCGGCCTCGGCCTCGGGGACGTCCCGCGCGACCGCGTGCTGTCGCGGTTGTCGGGCGGCCGGCGCGGCCGGCTGGCGCTCGCCGCGCTCCTGGTGCGACGGCCCACCGCTCTGCTGCTCGACGAGCCGACCAACCACCTGGACGACGCCGCCGCCGCTTTCCTGGAGGAGCAACTGCGCGGCCTGCCGGGGGCCGTGGTGGTCGCGAGCCACGACCGGGCCTTCCTCGACGCCGTCTGCACCGATGTGATCGACCTCGACCCCGCGGCCGACGGCCCGACCCGCCACGGCGGCAACTACAGCGCCTACCTGAAGGAGAAGCACGCCGAACGGGCCCGCTGGCAGCGGCGCTTCGACGCCGAGCAGGAGGAACTCGCCGACCTGCGCCGGTCGGCGGACGTCACCGCCCACCGAGTGGCCCACGACCGGCCCAAGCGCGACAACGAGAAGATGGGGTACGGCCACTCCGGCGGGCGTGTGCAGCAGCAGATCTCCCGGCGCGTGCGCAGCGCCGCCCGCAGGCTCGGGGAACTGGAGCGTGAACAGGTCGCCCGGCCGCCGGAGCCGCTGCGGTTGCGCGCCGCCGCACTCGCCGCCCGGTCCGCCGAGGGTGTCCTGCTGGCGCTGCGCGACGTCCACGTGCCCGGAAGGCTCACCCTGGACCGCCTCGACGTGCCGGCGGCCGACCGGCTGCTGGTCACCGGGGTGAACGGGGCGGGGAAGTCGACCCTCCTGGCCGTGCTCGCCGGGCACCTGGCGGCGGGCAGCGTACGCCGCAGGGAGGGTTTGACTGTCGGCCTGCTTTCCCAGGACACGGTCTTCGAGCGGCCGCACCGCACCGCGCGGGAGACCTATGCCGCGTCGCTCGGCGCGGAGCGCGCGGAGGCGGTCCCGCTGGCCGACCTCGGGCTGCTCGGCGATCCGGAGCTGGACCGGCCGGTCGGGCGGCTGTCCGTCGGGCAGCGGCGCCGGCTGGCCCTGGCCCTGCTGGTGGCCGACCCGCCCGAGCTGCTGCTGCTCGACGAGCCCACCAACCACCTCTCGCCGCGGCTCGCGGACGAACTGGAGGAGGCGCTCGGCCCGGGACCGGGCGCGATCGTCGTCGCCAGCCACGACCGGCGGCTGCGCTCCCGGTGGAGCGGCCGTGAGCTGCGGCTGGAGGCGTCGTGAGCCCGCCGGGGCGCCCGCGGCGGGTGCGCGCTGGGAGGTGTAACCTTCAAACGACCGATGAAGGGTTATCCGAGATGGGAGGGCGCGGAGCATGACGGCCGACCCGGCGGACGACGACTACCTGCTGGAACTGCTCAACACGACCCCGGTCGCCGACGGGACCCAGGTGGACGAACTGGCCGACCCGGACGCCGGCCGCCGCTGGGTGCGCGCCCATGGCGGCACAGGAACGGCGCAGGAGCTGCGCCACCTCCTGGCGGCGCGTGACGCGCTGCAGCGCGTGACGCGCGGAGACGGGGCGCCCGCCGAGCTCCAGAAGCTGCTCACCGGGGTCGCCCGGGTACCGCGGGTGACCGCGCACGGCATCGACTGGGTGCTGGAGGCCCCCGCCGAGCGCATGCCGGCCGTCCGGGCCGTCACGGTCTGGGGCGCGCTGCAAGAGGGCAGGCCCGGACGCCTGCGGCCCTGCGCCAACGACGAGTGCCGGCTGTTCCTGCTCGACCGCAGCAAGGCCAACACCGCCCGCTGGTGCTCCATGGCGGCCTGCGGCAACCGCATGAAGGCCCGGCGCCACCACCGGCGCGCCCGCGCGACGGCCGCCGACTGACGTACGACGGCGGCCCGGGGCCGCCGAGGGCCGCCACGCCGCCCGAGCCCGTCACCAGGGCGGCGCGACGGGGTCCGTCAGCCCTTCGTGCGGGCGGGCAGCCGCCAGTTCGGCCGCGGGAAGTGGCAGGTGTACCCCTCGGGGTAGCGCTCCAGGTAGTCCTGGTGCTCCGGCTCGGCCTCCCAGAAGGGCCCGACGGGCTCGACCTCGGTGACGACCTTGCCGGGCCACAGGTCCGAGGCGTCGACGTCGGCGATGGTGTCCTCCGCGACGCGCTTCTGCTCGTCGTCCACGTAGTAGATCGCCGAGCGGTAGCTGACGCCGATGTCGTTGCCCTGGCGGTTGCGCGTCGACGGGTCGTGGATCTGGAAGAAGAACTCCAGCAGCGCCCGGTAGTCCGTCTTCTCGGGGTCGAAGAGGATCTCGATCGCCTCGGCGTGGGTGCCGTGGTTGCGGTACGTGGCGTTGGGTACGTCGCCGCCCGTGTAGCCGACGCGTGTCCCCACGACGCCGGGCTGCTTGCGGATCAGATCCTGCATGCCCCAGAAGCAGCCGCCCGCGAGCACGGCCCTCTGTGTCTGTCCTGCCATGTCAATCCTCCGAATCGGTCCTGTCACCATTGTCGAACAACCCGAGGTAGGCCCCGTAACCTTCCCGCTCCAGGTCATCGGCGTGGATGAAGCGCAGCGAGGCGGAATTGATGCAGTACCGCAGGCCGCCGGTCTGCCGGGGGCCGTCGGGGAAGACATGCCCCAGGTGGCTGTCGCCCACCGCCGAGCGCACCTCGGTGGCCAGCAGCCCGTAGCCCGGGTCCGGGCGCTCCACGACGGTGGTCCGGTCCAGCGGCCGGGTGAAGCTCGGCCAGCCGCTGTGGCTGTCGTACTTGTCGACCGAGGCGAACAGCGGCTCTCCCGAGACCACGTCCACGTAGATCCCTGGCTCCTTGTTGTCCAGGTAGGCGCCCGTGAAAGGGCGCTCGGTGCCGTTCTCCTGTGTCACGCGGTACTGCTCCGGTGACAGTCGCGAGACGGCCTCCGGATTCCTGCGGTAGCCGGTCACGGTCCCTCCTTGCTCGCGGCTCTCTCTTTTCCGTACGCCCATTGGTGGCGGGGAACGACCGGGTCTTACCTCCCGGGAGCGGCCGGTTCTCGCGGGGGCGCGACGGGCGCCGCCGTGGAGGTGGGGGCGGGCGGCCGCGTCTAGGATCGCTGCATGGGTTCCGCAGAGAACGACGGCCGGGCGGGCGGCGGGGGCCGGGGCGGCAGGTCCATGGACGCGGAGTCCGCGCAGTGGGTGCGGGCGCTGTCGGCGGAAGGCGAGGCGTACGAGGAGGCGACCGGCCGGCTGCACGCGCTGCTGCTGCGCATCGCGTACGCGGAGCTGAACCGGCGTGGGTCGCGGCACGGCATCAGCGGGCCGGAGCTGGACGACCTCGCCCACCAGGCCGCGGCCGACGCCCTGCTGTCGATCACCCGGAAGATCGGCGATTTCCGCGGCGACAGCCGCTTCACGACCTGGGCCTACAAGTTCGTCATGCACGAGGTGTCGAGCAAGCTCGGCCGTCACTTCTGGCGGACGACCGGTGTGCAGCTCGACCCCGAGGCGTGGGAGCGGCTCCCCGACCGGCTCGGCGCCGATCCCGTGCGGCAGAGCGAGGCCCGGGAGCTCGTCGCCGCGCTGCGCGAGGCCGTGGAGGAGGAGCTCACCGAGCGCCAGCGCCGGGTGTTCACCGCGCTCGCCGTGAACGGCGTGGACGCCGACACACTCGCGGCGGAGCTCGGGACCAACCGCAACGCGCTCTACAAGACGATGTTCGACGCGCGGCGTAAGCTCCGTGCCCGGCTCGCAGCCAATGGACATCTGCCCCTGACGACAGCGAGGCGCTCATGAACGAATGGCAGGGCCTTGACGACCTCCTGCGCAGCGATCCCCTGGACCCCGGCTGCGACGCGGCGCTCGACCTGATGGACGTCTACCTGGAGCTGTTCCTGGCGGACGCGGCAGCGGAGCGGCGCTACCCCGGTGTCGCGGCGCACCTGCGCGGCTGCCCGGCCTGCGAGGAGGACTTCCGCGGGCTGCTGGCGGCGGTGACCGGCGGCTGACCGCGGTCAGGCGGTGAGCGGCGGGTTGAGCCGGTAGGGGAGGACGGCGTCCGCCCGCACCGGGACCCGCCCGGTGGCCGCGTGCCGCGGGGTGAAGCGGACCCGGCGGCCCGTGCTGCCGTCGTCGCCCGGGGCCCCGGGTGCGGTCCAGTCGACGGCCGCGGTGCCGGACAGCTGCAGCGTCGTCCCCGTGGCGAAGTCGACGAAGAGCAGAGCCGCGGCGGGGTCGCTCGCCAGGTTGCCGAGGCTGTTGAACATGTTGTTGCCGGGATAGTCCGGCCACCACAGGCCGCCGTCGTCCGTCACCCGGACGAATCCCGGCGGGCCGCCCCGGTGGGAGACGTCCGCGCCGCGTTCGGGGTGGGCGGTGCCGAGGAAGAAGGTGTCGGCCCGGCCCACCATGGCCGCCTGCGCCGCGTCGAGCCGGTCGGCGGGCCGCGCTCCGGCCGCGGGGGTGTCCTCGCCGCCCGGGCCGCCTGCCGGTGCGGGGCCGAGCAGGCGCTGCTGGATGTACTGGGGGCAGTTCCCGTAGGCCTGGTCGACGGCGAGCTCAAAGCCGGTGTCGTCGGCCGCGGCGAGGGTGCCGTTGAGGCGCAGCCGGCGACGGCTGGCGAGGTCGATCACGATCAGGGCCGCGGCCCCGCCGGAGGGGAGCCCGGCGAGCGGGTCGCCCGCCCGCGGACGGGTCTCGACCCGTACGGCGTCACGCCGGGTGGAGAGGAAGCCGGGGGTGCCCGTGAGCGGGGAGACCCACAGGCGCCCGTCCTCGTCGCGTGCGCCGAGTACGGCCAGGTCGCGGTCGGCGAGGAAGCGGGACACCCCGCCGCCGAGGTGCGGCGGGTCGAGCATGCCCCGCAGGCGGGCGGCCTCCTGCGCGACGCCGGCACGTCGCTGGACGGCGAGTTCTCCCTCGTGGAAGCCGGTGTGGCGGGTCATGGCCCTCGCAATCTTCGTACGGCGGTGGGTGTGCGGGATGCGGGAGCTCAGCGCGGCAGTCCCGCCCGGTCGAGGAAGCCCAGGATCAGCTCCGCGACGGGCTCGACGTGGGTCTCCAGGAGGAAGTGCCCCCCGTCGAGGAGGTGCACCTCCGACCGCTGCGCGTCCTTGGCGAAGGCCCGGGCGCCGTCGGGCCCGAAGATCGGGTCGTGCTCGCCCCAGACCGCCAGCACGGGAACGGCGTGGGTGCGCAGGTACTCGTGCAGGCTCGGGTAGAGCGGGATGTTCGTGGCGTAGTCGCGGAAGAGCGTGAGCTGCACGAGGTCGTTGCCGGGCCGGGAGACCAGCTGGAAGTCGTGGTGCCAGGTGTCGGGGGAGACGCTGGTCTCGTCCGGCACTCCAGTGACGTACTGCCACTTGATGCCCTCGAGGCTCAGCGCCACGCGGACGCCCGCCTCGGTCTCGGGGGTCTGCTCGCGCTGGTAGGCCCGGACGTCGTCCCAGAACTCCTCGACGAGTCCCGCCTCGTAGCCGTTGCCGTTCTGGGTGACGATCGCTGTGACGGCGCCGGGGTCGCCCAGGGCGAGGCGCCAGCCGATCGGCGCCCCGTAGTCCTGGACGTAGAGCGCGTACCGCGTGACGCCCAGACCGTCGAGCAGGCCCTTGGTGAGGCCGGCGAGGGCGTCGAAGGAGTACGCGAACTCGTCGGCGGCGGGGGCGTCGGAGAAGCCGAAGCCGAGATGGTCGGGCGCGATGACGCGGTAGCGGCCGGCGAGCCTCGGGATCAGCTCGCGGAACATGAACGAGCTGGTCGGGAAGCCGTGGAGGAGCACGATGACGGGGGCGTCGGCGGGGCCCGCCTCCCGGTAGAAGAGCCGGTGCCCCTGGACCTCGGCGTAGCGGTGGTGCACGGTGGCCATGTCTAACCCCTTCGATTCACTTCGATGGTTACATGCAAACAGGGTCGGGGTAACCTGTCAAGTGAGTGATGGGGGTTAGTGGGGGATGGGTGTGGTGCCCGTCCGGCTGGGGCGGGAAGCGAGGGCGCTCCCCTGGTGTTGTGCATGGTCACAGGGGACCTCGGGTGCCCGCCGGACGTACGGCCGGCGGAGCCCGCGACAGGGACGGAAGACGCACATGACTGGTACGGCCACGGCACAGCGCGCGAAGGGCAACGAGGAAACCCGGATCGTCACCCCCCGGCTCGTCCTGAGGCCGTGGCGTACCGACGACGCCGAAGCGGCGCTGGCCGTCTACGGTACGGACGACGTGACGCGCTGGCTGGCCCCGGCGATGACTCGGCAGCCCGACGTCGCGTCCATGCGGGAGCTGCTGCGCTCCTGGCAGGAGGGCGGCGCCGCCCTGGAACCGCCGGCCGGACGCTGGGCGGTCGAACTGCGCGAGAGCGGCGAACTCGTCGGCGGAGCCGCCGTCCTGCCGCTCCCGCCGTACGGCGTCGACCTCGAGATCGGCTGGCAGCTCGCCCACCCGTTCTGGGGCCGGGGCCTGGCCGCCGAGGCCGGACGCGCGCTGGCGGGGTACGCCTTCGCGTCGGGCGTGGACGAACTCTTCGCCGTGGTCCGCCCGCGGAACGACCGCGGCGCCGCCACCGCCCGCAGCGTCGGCATGGAATGGGTCGGGGAGACCGAGAAGTACTACGACCTGCGGCTGCAGGTGTACCGGCTGCGCAAGGGGGAGTTCGAGGCCTCCACCGCGCGGGGGCCCGCGGCCTGACGCGGAACTCGCGCGGCGGGGCGCAAAAAGCCGGGTGCCGGACCGTACGGAGCACGGTCCGGCACCCTTGTGTCATGCACGGCGAGTCACCGCGCCGCCGTCAGCGACCTGGGTCAGTGACGTGCTGCGGCGCGACGCTTGCGGTTCGCGAAGAGCAGACCGCCGCCGGCGAGCAGCGCGACGGCCGCACCACCCGCGAGCAGCGGGGTGGAGCTGGAGGCACCGGTCTCGGCGAGGTCGCCGGCCGGGGACTCGTCGGTGGAGGGGGTCGAGGGCGCGGCGGAGGGGGCCGTGCTGGCCTCCTCGCTGGGCGTCTCGCTGGGCTTCGGAGACTCGGTGGTCTTCGTCTCCGTCGGGGTGGGCGTGGGGGTGGGCGTGGTCTCGCCCGAGTCCTCGCACGCCGGGGCGTTCTTGGTCTCGTCACGCGAGTAGTTCGCGCCGTCGGCGGCCTTGACGACGAGGCGCACCTGCACCTCGGTCGTGTGGGCCGGCAGCGGCAGCTCCGTGTGGAACTGGTCCTTGAAGGTCTCGGTGGGCAGCAGGTCCTTGCCGTCCACCGTGATCGTCACGGTGTTGTCGCCGCGGCCGTACTGCGTGAGGTCGACCTTGACCTTGGTGCAGGTCACGTCCCACACCGGAGTGTGGGCCGACGCCGGGGTGGCGCACAGGCCGAGACCGATGATGCCGGTCGCGGCGGTTGCTATCAGGGTGCCGGTGCGGGACCAGGCACGGCGGGGGGATGCGGTCACAAGTTCTCCAGGCTGTCGCTAAATCCGATGCCAATGGCAGGCGCAATCTACTCCCCGTCTTCACACCCCTCACTGCCGCCCCACAGCTAACGTGGAAACACGGGGGAAAGAGCCGGATTCGCCTGATGTGCGCGGCCGTTGTCAGACCTCTGCGCCAGACTGCCGCCATGTCCGCGAACCACGCCACCCCCGCACCGCCCGACCCCGCAGCCCTGTTGGCGGCGACCGACTGGGCCGCACTCGCCCACGCCTACGGGCCCGCCGACGGCACCCCGGACGATCTGCTCGGCCTCCTCCACGACGACCCGGAGGTGCAGGCGGAGTCGCTCGGCCGACTGGAGATGTCCGTCCTGCACCAGGGGTCGTTGTACTCCGCCACCGCGCCGGCCGCTCTGTTCGTCGCGGCCGTCCTGAACGACCCCCGCACCCTTGCGGTTCACGAGAACTTCTTCCCCTGGGACGACCGGGCCCGGCCGCTGCGCGCCGCGCTCCTGGAATGGCTGGGCGAACTCGCCGACTCCGCGGCGTACGAGGACGACGAGGAGGACCAGGAGGACGACGGCGAGGAGTGGGCCGAGGAGATCGCGGCGATCGAGGCGTGCCGTACCGTTCGTCCGCAACTGTTCGACGCGGTCGCGCCCTGGCTGGACGACGCGGACGCCACCGTCAGGGAGGCGGCCCTCGGCGCGGTGACGCATCTGCTCCGGGCACCCGAACTCGCCGACCGCATACCGGCCGCGGCCGAACGACTGGAGCGGATCGCCAGGGGCGACGGCGACCGCCGCGAACGGGCCGGCGCCCTCCTGTCGCTGGGCGCCTGGGGCCGTGACACCGGCGGCCTCCTGACGGACTCCGACCCGGCGGTGCGCGCCTGCGCCGCCCTGGGTACCACCGCCCCGGGCGCTGTGCATGCCCTGCTCGACGCGCTCGCCGACCCCGCGGCCGCCGACGCGTGGTTCGACGAGCCGCTGCCCCACTTCGACGGCTGGTTCCGCTTCACCCTGCTCCGCGGACTGCTCGACCGGGCCCGGCACTTCGACGAGGTCCTTCCGGCCGCCCTGTCACTGGTCCCGATGTGCAGCCAGCACACCGTCGACAGCGATTGGGGCCCGCTCCTCGCCTCCGCCTTCCCCGAGCCGTACGCGCCCGGCCGCCCCCTGACGGCCGCCCAGCACGCGTTCCTGCGGGCGCTGGCCGACCGTGACGCCTGCTGGGGCGACATCGCCAACCGCGTCTCCTGGCTGCGGTCCGCCGGACTGCCCACGAAGCGCGCACCGCTGCGCGCCCTCCTCGCCGAAGGGGCGGCGACGCCGGCGCCCTGACGCCCGCCTGACGGCGTGCCGCCTCAGCCCCCGTCGAGGGGCAGCGACGCCACGAACTCCGCCAGACCGGCGGCCCGCGGCGGCGCCGCCTCGCGGGGGAGGAAGCGACGGTAGTGGTCGGCGACCAGGCGGCGCAGAGTCGCCTCGTCCGGTGCGGCGCCGGTGAGTTCGAGGGTGACGCGATGGGGTTCGCCCGTCATGCGCAGGGGGCGGGCCCGCGCGTCGAATCCGCGGGTGTACTCGTCCGGCTCCTCCCAGTAGGCCTCCGCATGGGCCGCATTCGCGAGGACGTACATGTAGAGGTCGTCGTCGAAGAGGATCACGGGGCCGGTCGGTGAGGTCACCCGTGCAGTATGGCGGGGCCCGGCCGTGCTCCCGCCGTGCCGCGTGACGCCCGAGGCGTCAGTCGGCCGCGGCGGGCTGCCAGGGGACTCCGGGGACGACGAGGGGGCTGCCCGTGACCGGGTCGGGGACGATGACGGAGGTCAGGCCGAAGACCTCGTGGACCAGGTCCGCCGTGACGATGTCGCGGGGCGGGCCCTGGGCGACGATGCGGCCGGCCTTCATGGCGATGAGGTGGTCTGCGTAGCGGGCGGCCTGGTTGAGGTCGTGGAGCACGGCGACGACCGTGCGCCCGCGCCCGTGGTTGAGGCGGCGGACCAGGTCCAGCACCTCGACCTGGTGGGCGATGTCGAGGTAGGTGGTCGGCTCGTCCAGCAGGAGCAGATCGGTCTCCTGCGCCAGGGCCATGGCGATCCACACCCGTTGGCGCTGCCCGCCGGACAGCTCGTCGACCGGCCGGTCCGCGAGGTCGGCGGTGCCGGTGTGCTCCAGGGCCTCGGCGACGGCGCGTTCGTCGGCCTCCGACCACTGCTGCCACCACTTCTGGTGGGGCTGGCGCCCGCGCGCCACGAGGTCGGCGACGGTGATGCCGTCCGGCGGCGTGGGGCTCTGCGGCAGTACGCCGATCGTGCGGGCGATCTGCCGGCCGGGGATGCGGGCGAGTTCGGTGCCGTCCAGCAGGACCGTGCCGGAGCGCGGCTTGAGCAGCCGGCCCAGCGCGCGCAGCAGCGTGGACTTGCCGCAGGCGTTGGGGCCGACGATGACGGTGACGCGGCCGTCCGGGATCTCCAGGTCCAGACCGTCGACGACGGTGCGGTCCTCGTACGCCAGGGTCAGCGCCCGGGCGGTGAGTCGGCTGGTACGGCTCATGGGGTGGTGCCTCCGGAACGGCTGCGGGTGCGGGCGATCAGCCACATCAGGTACGGGGCGCCCACCGCTGCGGTGAGGACGCCGACGGGGAGTTCGACGGGGGAGAACAGGCGCCGGGCCAGCAGGTCGGCGACGACGACCACGAGCGCGCCGGTCAGCGCGGAGGACAGCAGCGGGATCTGCGCCGTGCGCGTCAGCCGCCGGGCGATCTGCGGGGCGAGGAGCGCGACGAAGTCGACCGGTCCGGTGGCACCCGTCGCCACGGACGCCAGGACGATGCCGAGCGCGGTCAGGCCGAGCCGCACGCGGTCCAGCCGGATGCCGAGGGCCACGGCGGTGTCGTCGTCGAAGGAGGCCCCGCGCTGGGCCCTGGCCGCCCACAGCGCCGCGGGGACCGCCAGCAGGAGCACCGTCGCCAGGGGGGCGGCCTGGTCGTAGCCGCGGCTGTTGAGCGAGCCCGTCAGCCAGACCTTGGCCTGCTGGGCGACGAGGAAGTCGCCCTTGGTGAGGAAGAGTTGGGTCAGCGAGCCCAGGGCGACCGAGACGCCGATCCCGACGAGGACGAAACGTGAGGCGTGGAGTCCGCGGCGCCAGGCGAACACGTAGACCAGCAGCGCCGCCGAGAGTCCGCCCGCGATCGACACGTAGGGGAGCGCGGTGTACGAGACGAGGCCGAAGCTCATCGCGGCGACGGTCGCGGCGCCCGCGCCGTGGGTGACGCCGATGACGTCGGGGCTGGCCAGGGGGTTGCGCGCGACGGTCTGGACCAGCGCCCCGGCGACTCCGAAGGCGAGCCCGGCGAGCAGGCCGACGACCAGCCGCGGCAGCCGCAGCGTGCCGACGACGAGCTGGTCGGGGCTGGGCCGGCCGAGGAGGACGTTGACGACCTCCACCGGGGAGACGAAGGACTCGCCGACGCAGAGGTAGACCACGACGGCCGCCGCCAGCAGCACGGCGAGCACGACGGCGACGAGCACGGCCCTGCGGTGGACGAGGAGGCTGCCGCGCCCGCGGCGCAGGACGGCGTGCCCCGCCGGGCGCACCCATCGGCCGGCGGCGGCCGGCGAGGCGTCCCGCGTCACGGTGTTCGTGGGGCTCGTGGGGCTCGTGGGGCTCGTGGGGTTCGTGGGGCTCGTGCGGCTCATGCGGCGACCACCGTCCGGCGTCGTACCAGCGCGATGAGGAAGGGCACGCCGAGCAGGGCGGTCATGACGGCCACCGGTACCTCCGAAGGCGGGAAGACGATACGGCCGAGCACGTCGGAGGCGAGGATCATCACCGGTCCCAGGAGGGCGGCCACCGGAAGCACCCAGCGGTGCGCCGCACCGACCAGGGCCCGGGCGATGTGCGGAACGGCCAGGCCCGTGAAGGCGATCGGGCCCACGGCCGCAACGGCGGCGCCGGTCAGCACGGTCGCCCCCACCGCGCCCAGGACGCGCAGCAGCGCCACGTTGTGGCCGAGGCCCTTGGCCGCGTCGTCGCCGAGCGCGAGCGCGTCCAGGCCCCGGGCCAGCACCGCGGCCAGGAGCAGTCCGGCGGCCACGAACGGCCAGATCTGGCCGATGACGTCGCTGCCGCGGCCGCTGATCGAGCCGACCTGCCAGAACCGGAACTCGTCCAGGGCGTGGGCGTCGGTGGTGACGATTCCGGAGACCACGGAGGCGAGGAAGGCGTTCATCGCGGCGCCCGCGAGCGCGAGTTTCACGGGGGAGGCCCCGCGGTAACCGCCCGCGGCCACAGCGTAGACGGCGACGGCGGCGATTGCCGCGCCCACGAAGGCGAACCAGACGTACCCGGTGAGGGTGTGCACGCCGAGGAACGCGATCGCGCACACCACACCGACGGACGCGCCCTGGCTGACGCCCAGGATGCCGGGTTCGGCGATGGGGTTGCGGGTGATGCCCTGCATCACGGTCCCGGCCACGGCGAGGGCGGCGCCGGCCAGTACGCCGATGACGGTGCGCGGTACGCGCAGCGCCCGCACCACCTGGGCGTCGTCACTGGTGCCGCCGTGCAGCAGGGCCTGGACCACCTCGCCGGGGGCGATCTGACGGCTGCCGACGGCCAGGCTCAGCAGGACGGCGATCAGCAGCATCACCGCGCACCCCACCAGCCAGGCGATACGGCGACGGGTCGGTCGCGCCATGCGCCGAGCTCACTCTCTCTTTCCGGGTCGGGTGTCGTACGGGCGCCGGGCGCCGGCGGGCACGACGGCCCGCCGGCGCCCGGCGCACGGCTCTGGAACAGCCTCGCCGGCTCAGGCCGTGAGGTGCTTCTCCAGGTCGTCGAGGACCGCTTCGGCCGCGGTGACCCCGAGCCCGAGGTACCAGGTCTCGTCCGGGACGTCGAAGGCGTGGCCGTCCTTGACCGCCTGCAGGTTCTTCCACAGCGGGTTGCCCTGGGCCTTGGACTTGTCGGTGGCCTTGGGGTCGCCGTAGACGCCGGTGAAGATGTGGTCGGCGTCGGCCTGGTCGATGTTCTCGGCGCTGATCTCGGCGGCCAGGTCCTCGATGTCCTGGTTCTTCGGCCGCGGGATGCCGACGTCCTTGAGGATGGTGCCGATGAACGAGTCGTTCGCGTAGAGGCGGATCTTGCCCTCGGGCATGTAACGCACCATCGACACGCTCGGCTTGTCGGCGCCCAGCTTCGTGCCGAGGTCCGCCGCCTTCTTCGCGTACGCGTCCAGGTTCGCCTTGGCCTGCGCGGTCTTGTCCAGCGCGGCGGCGTTGAGGAGGTAGTTCTCCTTCCACGTGAAGCCGGGGCGGATGGAGAAGACGGTCGGCGCGATCTGCGAGAGCTCGTCGTAGGAGTCGGCGGCGCGCAGCTGGCTGCCCAGGATCAGGTCCGGCTTGAGCGCGGCGATCGCCTCGAGGTTGAGGCTGTTGATGGTGCCGATGTTCGCGGGCTTGCCCGCCTTCCCGTCGAGGTAGGACGGGAGCTCCGGCGAGCCCTCGGTGGGCGCGAGGCCGACCGGCTTGATGCCGAGCGAGACGACGTTGTCGAGCTCGCCCACGTCCAGGACGACGACGCGCTCGGGCTGCGCCTTGAGGACGGTGCTGCCCATGGCGTGCGTGATGGTGCGCGGCCACTCGCCCGGCTTGGCGGTGGTGCCCATCGCGGCGGTCTTCTCCGCGGCGTCCCCGAAGTCCTCGCCGCCCTGCGCGACGGACTTGGAGTCCTTGGACCCGGCGGTCGCGGAGGCGGCTGCACTGCCCTCCTTCCCGTTGCTGCTGGACCCGCCGCAGGCCGCGAGGGACAGCGCGGCGGCGATGGCGACAGCGACGGCGGCTGATCCGCGGCGCCGAAGAGACATGTGGAGCTCCTGTACGTGGTTCACCTTTGAAGTATTAGGCGAGCCTAACCTTATGCGCTGTCTGCGAGTCTCCCGCAAGCGGGGGGTCCCCGGGCGCCCCGTCGCCCTCGTGTGAACTGCGGCGTCACCGGGATCGTGGGTCACGGTCCGGCGAGTGGGGGCGCGGCAAGCGTTCGTCCTTGGCGCGGTCTTGACCAGAGCTCGATAGTTACATCAGATTGATTAACCTACTGTTACTGAATATGGATGCCAAGGCACTCGAAGCCGGTGAGCCGACCGAGGTCGGGGCCGCGTTGCGGCTGAGCGTGGGGCGGATCGCGCGGCGGTTGCGGCAGGCGCACGCCGTCGGCGACGTCACGCTGTCGGAGGTGTCGGTGATCGCCCGGCTGGACCGGGACGGCCCGGATTCGCCGGGGTCGCTGGCCGAGCTGGAGCGGGTGCGCCCGCAGGCGATGGCGACGACGCTGGCCGGGCTGGAGGAACGCGGGCTGGTGAGCCGCAGGCCGGACGCCCACGACAGGCGGCGCGTCGTGATGACGGTGACGGAGGCGGGGCTCAAGGTGCTCGCGGACCGGCGGTCGGAGTCGGTGCAGCGGCTGGCCGCCGTGCTGGGCGGGCAGTTCACCGCCGAGGAACGGCGGCAGCTCGTCGACGCGCTGCCGCTGCTGGACCGGCTGGCGGAGAAGCTGTGACCACCGCGCAGGCGGACGACGGCGGCCGCTACAAGTGGGTGGCGCTGTCGAACACGACGCTCGGCGTGCTGATCGCGACCATCGACGCCTCGATCGTGATCATCTCCCTGCCGGCCATCTTCCGCGGCATCGGCCTGGACCCGCTCGCCCCCGGCAACATCGGCTATCTGCTCTGGATGATCCTCGGCTACCTGCTGGTCTCCGCCGTGCTGGTGGTCGTGCTCGGCCGGCTCGGCGACATGTTCGGCCGGGTCCGGATGTACAACATGGGCTTCGCGATCTTCGCCGGCGCGTCGCTCGCGCTCTCCCTCGACCCGCTGAGGGGCGGGGGCGGCGCCCTGTGGCTGATCGGCTTCCGGATCGTGCAGGCCGTCGGCGGGTCGATGCTGACCGCGAACTCCGCGGCCATCCTCACCGACGCCTTCCCCGCCCGGCAGCGCGGCATGGCGCTGGGCATCAACCAGATCACCGCGCTCGCCGGCCAGTTCCTCGGGCTGATCGCGGGCGGCCTGCTGGCGACCATCGACTGGCGTGCCGTGTTCTGGGTGAGCGTGCCCATCGGCGTCGCCGGCACCCTCTGGTCGTACCGCAGCCTGCGGGAGACCGGCGCGCGCAAGCCGGGGCGCGTCGACTGGATCGGCAACCTCACCTTCACCGCGGGCGCCGGAGGACTGCTCGCCGCCATCACGTACGGCATCCAGCCCTACGGCGGCCACGCCACGGGCTGGACCAACCCCTGGGTGCTGGGCGGCCTGGCCGCGGGCGCGCTGCTGCTCGCGGTGTTCTGCTTCGCGGAGACCCGGGTCGCGGAACCGATGTTCCAGCTCGCGCTGTTCCGCGTCAGGGCGTTCGCCGCCGGCAACCTGGCGGTGCTGCTCACCGCGATCGCCCGCGGCGGCCTGCAGTTCACCCTCATCATCTGGCTGCAGGGCATCTGGCTGCCGCTGCGCGGCTACGACTTCGAGCAGACGCCCCTGTGGGCGGGCCTGTTCATGCTGCCGCTGACCGTCGGCTTCCTCGTGGCGGGGCCGGTGTCCGGGTACCTGTCGGACCGCTTCGGCGCACGGCTGTTCTCCACCACCGGACTCGTCCTGGTGGCGGCCTCGTTCGTCGGCCTGCTCGCGCTCCCCGCCGACTTCTCGTACCCCGCCTTCGCGGCACTGCTGCTGGTGAGCGGCATCGGGCAGGGCATGTTCTCGGCCCCCAACACCTCGGCGATCATGGGCAGCGTCGCACCCGAACACCGCGGTGTCGCCTCCGGTATGCGGTCCACCTTCCAGAACTCCGGGACCGCGCTCTCCATCGGCCTGTGCTTCTCGCTGATGATCGCCGGACTGGCCGGCTCGCTCCCGGGGACGCTGGAGAACGGCCTGCGGGCGAACGGCGTGCCCGCCGGCACCGCCGAACAGGTCGCCGGACTGCCGCCGGTCAGCACCCTGTTCGCCACCTTCCTCGGCGACAACCCCATCGGCCACCTGCTCGGGCCCAGCGGGGTCCTGGCCACCCTGCCCGAGCACCAGGTGCACATCCTGACCGGCACGGCCTTCTTCCCCACGCTCGTCTCCGGTCCCTTCCACCACGGACTCGTCACCGTCTTCGGCGCGGCCGCCGTCATGGCACTGATCGCCGCGCTCGCCTCCGCGCTGCGCGGCCGCCGCGACACCCCCGCGGCGCGCCGGCCCGGCGGCGGGGACGACTCGCACGGTCCCCACGGCACGAACAAAGGACAGCAAGAATGGCGCGCAGCGCACTCCTCGTGATGGACGTCCAGCGGGCCATCACGGACCGCTTCACCGTGGACACCGGCTACCTGTCCCGGGTGCGTGAGGCGACCGATGCCGCGCGCGCCGCGGACATCCCCGTCATCCACGTCGTCATCGGGTTCCGCGCCGGTCACCCGGAGGTCAGCCCGCGCAACAAGACCTTCGGCGCGCTCGCCCGGGGCGGCGGCTTCGCCGCGGGCGACCCGGGCGCCGAGATCCACCCCGACGTCGCGCCTGTGCCCGGCGACGTCGTCGTCACCAAGAAGCGCGTCAGCGCCTTCGCGGGCAGCGACCTCGACATGGTCCTGCGGGCGCGCGGCGTCGACAGCCTCGTCCTGACCGGCATCGCCACCTCAGGCGTGGTCCTGTCCACGCTGCGCCAGGCGGCCGACCTCGACTTCGGCCTGACCGTGCCGGCGGACGGGTGCCTGGACCCCGACCCCGAGGTGCACCGCGTGCTCACCGGGAAGGTGTTCCCGCGGCAGGCGGACGTCGTCACCGTGGAGGAATGGGTCACGTCGATCGCGCACTGACCGCCGTGGACGGCTCCCCGTACTCTCCCAGGGCGCGGGCGAGCCGCTCCTGCTCGGCGGCGGTCACGCCGAGGCCCGGCAGCGGCCACGAGCCGGGCCGTCCGGCGCCGTCCCCGGCACGGGAACCGCCGCCGCTGAGCGGCGAGCCCCACGCCGGGTCGTGCCAGATCCCGTCCTCCGTCCCGCCGATGAGGCACCGGGCCGCGAGGGCCGCGGTCTCCTGCGGGGCCCCGACCGCCGTGAGCGCGGAGGCGATCCGCGGAACGGCCTCCGCCGCATGCCGTGGCCCGTCGGTGAGGACGGGCAGCAGGAGCAGCAGCCGGGCGGCGGGGTCGGACAGGCCCTCGTCCGGGCCGTGACCCGGCCCGCCGTCCGGTACGGAAGCGGCGACGTGCAGCAGTTGACGCCAGTGCAGACCGGGGCCGCTGCGGTCGCCGTCGTACGAGAGCAGGGTCTCCGCACACGCCCAGCCGGGGTGGGTGAGAAGGAAGTCCAGCCCGGGGTCGCCGTCGAGGTTCCGGAAGACCGCGACGACGCGGTGCCCGTCCCCGAACGGCACCCGCAGGACCGGCCAGGCCCGCTCGTCGTACAGCACCCCCGCCAGCGCGTCGGTGTCGGCCCCGTCGTCCCCGAACCACTCCGGTTCGGGACGCACGCCGTCCGGCCCGGCCTCGCACCACCCCAGGAGGTGGTTCGCCCAGAAGCCGGGCCGGTCCGCCAGCGTTTCGCCGGCCGTCAGCGGTCCGTGGTCGTAGCCCTTGATCAGCACGCCGCACAGGATGCCAGACGCCGCCGGTCAGTCCAGCGGCACGGTGCTGCCCGACGCCGCGGTGGCGGCGACGCGGCCGCGCAGGTCGAGCCGGAGACGCAGGAAGTCGACGCCACCCGGGCCCGGGCGGCGACCGCCCTCCGGGACCCAGCCGTGGCGGGTGTAGAAGGCGAGGGCACGGCTGTTGCGCTCCCAGGCGTCCAGCAGCCCCGTCTCCAGGGAGGACTCCCGCAGGAAGCGCACGAACTCGGCGTGCAGCAGCCCCCCGACGCCGCGGCCCCAGCGGTCCGGCCGCACATGGATCCGGTGCAGCTCACCGCACGAGGGCGCGGCCTCCGCACCCTCCTTGGGCGGGCCCATGGCCACCACACCGACCACCTCGGTGTCCTCGACGGCGCACAGCACCGTCGTCGCGCTCGACTGGATCGCGTGCGCCCAGGTCGCACGGCGGCGCGCCCACCCGTCGGGGCTGTCGATCTCTGAGCCGGGCAGGCCGCCCGCCTGGTAGTACGCGGCACGTGCCTGTGTGTGCACGTCCACGATGGCCGCCAGGTCGCCGAACCGCGCCGGGCGCATCAGGGTTGGAGAAGTCGTCACCTCCTGTCAGACGTCCGCGATGTGGGACGGGTTCCCGGCGCGCGGGACCGCCGTGGCGGCCACCCCGAAGGTGACCGCCACGGCGGCGCGACCGGCTACGGCTGCGCGGTGACCGCGGGCACGTTGTACCCGTCGACCCGCAGCTTCGGCCGCTTCGACGGCAGCGCCCCGGCGGGCCAGGACAGCGTCACCGTGCGGCTCTCACCGGGCAGCAGCCACACGTAGTTGTCGCTGTACAGCGTCGGCAGCACCCGGTCGCCGGAACGGGAGTCCAGCAGGGAGAGCCGGACCAGGGCGGCGACCGTGGCCCCCCGGTTGCTCACCCGCGCGGTCAGCCCGTGCCGGTCGCCCGAGAAGTCGGTGTCCGTGACGTCGGCGGCGACCCGGGTCCGCGCGGCCTTGTTGAGCGCCTGCATGTGCTCGGGCTTGCGGTAACGCCAGTAGACGTTCTCGGACAGCACCTCGCCATGGCGGTCCGTCAGCCGCAGCCGCAGCAGGTGGAAGTCCGGCAGGCCGTCCGTCCAGGCCACGGTGAACGCGTCCGCCTTCGCGGACGCCGCGACGTCCACCGTGCCGCGCCGCTCCGCGGACAGCGGATGGCCCGACAGGTCGAGCAGACGCGCGGACACCGTCGCGCCCTTGAGAGCCGCGGGCGTGTGGTTGACCGCCACGACCTTCCCGGTCACGGGGTCGGCCTGCACGTGGACGGGCTCGGCGGCCTTGCGGACCCCGTAGTAGGCGCCGTTGACGTCGAAGTCGTAGTCGTACGTCTGCCACACGGTGCTGTACCAGGCGGGGTGCGACATCCACAGCATCAGGCCGGAGGCGTCTTCCCACAGCCGGCCGTTCCAGGCCTCGAACATGGCACGGAAGTTCTCGTAGTTGACGAACTGCGCCTTGCGGGAGAAGTCGTCGAGGTCCTCCGCCGTGCCGAGCCGGCCCTCGATGGCCGCGCGGTAGTTCTGCGGGGCCTGGTTGCCGCGGGTGCTCCAATCGTGGTGGTACCAGACGCCGCCGACCGGCCACTCGGGCTCCTCGCCGGCCATGCGCCGCATGGTCTCGGCCGTCGAGACGACGGGCATGCCGATCTCGGTGTGGAACCCGAAGCTGCCACCGCCGTAGGTCGACGCGGAGTAGTACCGCTCGGGCTCGACCCAGCCGTAGGGCCCGCCGCCGGAGACGATGCCGCCCGCCGAGTTGTTCTGGTAGAGCAGGCCGGGGGCCTCCGCGCGCACCGCGGTGCGCATCCCCTCGTCGACCGGGCCCGGGGGGTTGCCCTCGTTGGCGCCGCACCACACCACGACGCTGGGGTGGATGCGGTAGCGCCGCACGGTGTCCCGCGCCAGGTCGAGGAAGGCCTGGCGGTTGGGCGGGTCCATCGCCCAGGCGTTGGGGAAGTCGTTCCACACCAGCAGGCCGTGCTCGTCGCAACTGGCGTAGAACTCCTCGCGGTTGCTGCTGCCGACCCAGTTGCGGATCATCGTGAAGTTCATGTCGCGGTGCATGCGCACGGCCGCGTCCATGCGCTCCGCGGGCATGCGGCGCAGCAGCTCGTCCCAGCCCCAGTTGCCGCCGCGGGCGAAGACGCGGACGCCGTTGACGCTGATCTTGAGCGGCACGGTGGAGTTGTCGACGGACTTCACGTCGGTCCAGTCGTCGCCGTCGTCGGAGACCTGGACGGTGTACGTCCTGGCGTACGCCTGCTCCCAGGTGATGACGACCCGGTCGAACCGTACCGCGGAGCCCAGGTCGACCTGGATCCACTGCTCGTCCTCGTACTTCGAGGACCAGCGGGTGCCGGGCTTGCCGTCCACCGCGTTGCCCGGCCCGCTGCCGTCGCCCTCGAAGGACGAGGCGGTGGCCTCCTTGCGCAGCGCCAGGTCGGTGCCCGGCGTGCCGCTGTCGACCACCGACAGGCCCCACATCGACGAGCCCCAGCTGGTGGCGCGCGTGTGGCAGAGGATCCGCAGGTAGCGGGCCGTGGTCGCGGCGAACTCCACGTCCTGCAGGCTCGCCGAGCCCGAGGTCTGGAAGGGCAGCGGGACCGCGGCGTTGTCGACGGACGCGGCGTCGGTCCAGGCGTCGCCGTCGTCGGAGACCTGGACGGTGTACGTCTCGGCGTACGCCTGCTCCCAGGTGACGACGACACGGTCGAAGGCGACCGCGGAGCCGAGGTCCACCTGGACCCACTGGTCGTCCTCGAACTTCGACGACCAGCGCGTGCCCGGGTCCCCGTCCGTGACGTTGCCGGGTCGGTTGGACGGGTCGTCGGTGGAGGAGGCGGTGGCGTCCTTGTGCAGGGCGAGGTCGAGATCGGGCACGGTGCTGTCGGCGACCGACAGGGCCCACATCGACGAGCCCCAGTCGGTGGCCCGGGTGCGGCACAGGACGCGCACGTAGCGGGCGGTCCGCCGGGTGAAGGTCACCGTCTGCGCGTAGGCGTTGGAGCCCGACTGGAAGGTCAGCGGGACGTCGTACTCGTAGCCGAACTGGCGCAGGCCGAAGCGCGTGGTGCGCCGGTCGCTCTCCTGCCCGGCCACGGAGGCGGTGAGGGTGAGCCGGTGCAGCTCCGGCTCGCCGTAGCCGTTGGGCCACCACAGCTTCGGGTTCCGCAGGCGCAGCTTCGGGTCCGAGGCCGGGGCGAAGACGACGTCGGTGCTGCCGCCCCCGGGCACGGTGACCGTCCGCTGCACGCGTACGCCGTCGAACGCGGCGGTGACGGTGACGGACCGGGCGTCCGCGGCGGCGTTGCGGACCGGGACGACGACGGTCACCTCGGCCGTTCCGGTGCCGGGCAGGTCCGGCAGGACGGTGTCGACGCGGGGGTCGCCGAGGACGGCGTCGCCGGTGGAGCGCAGCCGTACGTGGTTCCAGATGCCGGCGGCCCGGTCGCGCACGGCGGGCATCCAGTCCCAGCCGGAGGAGGCCAGGTAGGTCGGCGAGTTGCGGTTCATCATGTTCGCGCCGGCATCGACGAAGGCGAGCCCGGCCGGGCCCTTGTCGCCGGGGCTGCCGGGGAACGGCATGGGGCTGATCTTCACCGCGAGGGCCTGCGGGCCGTCGGCGGCCAGCAGCGCGGTCACGTCGTAGGCGGCGCGGGCGAAGGGGAAGGTGAGGGTGCCGGCCTGCTTGCCGTTGAGCCAGATGTCGGCCTCGTGGTTGACCCCGTCGAACTCGAGCCAGACGCGGCGCCCGGCCCCGGTGCGCAGGCCCTTGGGCAGGCGGAACTCGCGCCGGTACCACCAGGAGTGGCGGGAGAGGGCCTCGGGGATGTGCAGGTTGGCGAAGCCGGCGACGGGGTCGGGCAGGTGCCCCTCCGCCACGAGCGAGGACAGGACGGTTCCCGGCACGGTGGCCGGCAGCCAGGCGCTGGTGTCCACGGACGGCGCCGACAGCTCCGCGGCGCTGCCACCCGCCCAGTCGTCCATGGTCAGGTCCCAGCCGGACTCCAGCGGCACGGTGCCGTCGTCGGCGACCTCGAGGGCCGGGGGCGTGCGGTGGTGGGTGCCCCAGTCGGTCCAGCCGGTGGCCTCGGGGCGCCGGCCGCGCGGGGTGCCGTACACCTGCAGGCCGTTGAGGCCCAGCGGGTTGGCGTTGGAGCGCTTGGTGACGGTCATCCGCACCCAGCGGGCGGTGACGGGCTTGGGCAGGGCGATCTCCACGACCCCGCCCTTGCCGTCGTCGGTGCGGTGCGCGACGCTCCACGACGTGCCGTCGCGCGAGGTCTCGATCACGAAGGCGACCGCGCAACTCGACAGGATCTCCTGGCCGGTGGTGTTGTCGCGGGGGTTGCCGCCCGTCCCGGGGGTGTACGGCGGGTCGTCAGCCGTCGCCTCGAAGGTCAGGCGCACCGACTCGACCTTGCACAGGGCCTGGAGGTCGACGGTTATCCACTGGGGGTCGCCGGCGGCGGCCCGCCATCCGGAGCCCCGGACGCCGACCCGGTCGAGACCGTCGACGGCGAACTCGGCCGGTGTGGGGGCGTAGTCGGTGGAGGACACGGTGACCGGGCGGTACGCGGCGAGTTCGCCCCGGGCGCCGGAGGGGTTGGAGGGCCGCGTCCCGGCCGAGGCGGCGGCGGGGAAGGCCATGCCGAGCCCGAACCCCGCGAGGAGGGTGGAGCCGGTGGAGAGTACGGCGCGTCGGGAGGGCAGGGAGGACTGGTCCGGCATGAACAACGGCTCCGTTCAGGGATGTTCAATGAGGAGACGGCCTGGCATCATCGAGGCGATGACAACGTTGCCATCGCGATGACAACGTTGCCGAACATGCACCCGCCGGGAAGAGCCTGTCAAGGTTTTGAGCACACCACGTTCCGGGATTCTCCTAAATTAGGAATACATATTGACATGCGTCCGACTTCGCGTCAGAGTCGTTGGTCCGCCGGTGCCGGGGGCCGTTCCCGGGCCGGCCCGGGGCGAGCGGTGTGGCCCGCCGAGGGGGCGTCAAGGATGTCCCCATGACCACGAAGAGAAGGATCGTGCTGCTGGGCGGCGGTTTCTCCGGAATGCCCGGTACGCCCGGCTCGCCGCTCGACACATACCTGCTGCGCACCACTGGACGGCCCCGCCCGAAGGTCTGCTTCGTTCCCACCGCGAGCGGTGACGCGCGGGCGTACGTCGAGGAGTTCCACGCGGCGTTCGCCGCGCGCGACTGCGAACCCACCCACCTGCCGCTCTTCAGCCGCGACCACCAGGACCTGCGTTCCCTCGTCCTCTCCCAGGACGTCGTCTACGTCGGCGGCGGCAACACCGCGGCCATGCTCGCCGTGTGGCGGGTGCACGGCCTGGACGCGGTCCTCCGCGAGGCCCACGACGCCGGCGTTCTCCTCTGCGGTATCAGCGCCGGCGCCAACTGCTGGTTCCGGGCCTGCCTCACCGACTCCTTCGGTCCTGTCACGCCTCTGCGCGACGGCCTCGGCCTGCTCCCGGGGGGCTTCTGCCCGCACTACGACAGCGAGCCCGCCCGCGAGCCCGCGTTCCGTGCCGCCGTGGCCGCGGGGGAGCTGCCCGCCGGCTGGGCCCTGGACGACGGCGCGGCGGCCCTGTTCACCGAAGGCGAGCTCACGGAGGTGGTCGCGGAACGACCGGGCCCGACCCTGCACCGCGTGGAGCCCGGGAGCGGCGGCACGATGCGAGAGACTGCGCTGCCCGCACGCCTGCTGCCGTGAGGCCCGGCGCGGGGCGGGGCGCAGCGCCGATCACGCCTACCGCGCGCGTCGCCGCCTTGCGAACTGCGGCCGGACGGCGGGCGGTCGGTGGTCCCAGACGAGGAGACCCTCGTCCGTCACCCGCGGGACGTGGTGGACCATGGGCGTGCCGCCCTGCAGTGACGCGGCGAGTTCCTCGAGGTACGCGGTCAGGGAAGGCCATGGGTGACCGCCGCCGCCGGTCTCCATGAAGTAGGTGCTCACCGAGCCGTACCCGGCCCCCGACCGGACGTCGAGGTAGAGCCTGCTCCATGCGTCGTGGTTGGCGGCGAACGGGATCCACTGCGGGTGCCACCACGTGCCCACCAGATCGTCGCTGTCGAGAAGGGCGCACAGCGTGCTGTGCATCGACACGATCTCCCGGAGCGGCAGCAGACGCTTCCGCTGCAGGAATCGCCCGGCTTCGGTGTCCTCCGCACCGTCGTGCAGTCGCAGTAGAAGGGCCAGCTGGTGCGGGATGGTGAGCCCCATGCTCTCCTCGGCCGCCGCGAGTTCCGCCGGCGTGGTGCCAGGGCGCAGCGCTGATCGGACCAGTGGTGCCTCTGCCGTCAGCCAGTTCTCGACCCGGTTCCACGCCTCGCTCAACGACTGCATCCCGCTCGCTCGCCTCCTTCGGCCGGAACGATGGTCGCACCCGCCACCGACAGTGGAGCTACGAGCTCGGCGTGCCCTCGGCGTTGTCGTCGGGGCGGACGGCGATGTGGTCGGGTTCGAGTTGGAGCATGACGCGGTTGCGGATGTCGAGGGCGTGGGTGTAGTCGCGGGGGAGTTGGAGGCGGCCGGAGCGGTCGACGGTGGCGTATTCGCTGGCGTGGACGGTGGTGCGGCCTTCGTCGTCGACGCTGGTGCGGCGCAGGACTTCGGAGGCGGTGCGGCCGTCGCGGATGGCGACGGTGCGGTCGACGGCGGTGGCGACGGCCTGGTCGTGGGTGACGACGACGATGGTGGTGCCGAGTTGTTCGTTGGCGGTGCGGAATGCGGCGAAGACCTGTTCGCCGGTGGCGGAGTCGAGTTGGCCGGTGGGTTCGTCGGCGAGTACGAGGGAGGGGTGGTTGGCCAGGGCGACGGCGATGGCGGTGCGTTGTTGTTCGCCGCCGGACATCTGCTGTGGGCGTCGGTGGGCGCAGTGGCCGACGCCGAGCATGTCGAGTAGTTCGGTGGCGCGGTCGGCGCGTGCTGTGCGGCCTTTGACGCGGCCGGAGAGGCGCATGGGCAGGACGACGTTCTGCAGGGCGGTGAGGTAGGGCAGCAGGTTGCGTGAGGTCTGTTGCCAGACGAAGCCGACGACTTCGCGCTGGTAGCGCAGGCGGTCGGCGGCGTTCAGGGTGAGGAGGTCGAAGCCGGCGACGGAGGCGGCGCCGGCGGTGGGGGTGTCGAGGCCGGCGAGGATGTTGAGCAGGGTGGATTTGCCGCTGCCGGACGCGCCGACCAGGGCCATCAGTTCGCCCTGCTGCACCAGCAGGTCCAGTCCCTGCAGGGCCTGGACCTCCACGCCCTGGGCGGTGAAGATCCGCACCAGGCGGTCGCAGACGATCAGGGCGTCGTGCCCGTAGGCGGGCTGCTCGCGGTTCTCGGTGACGCGTCGTTCCAGGTCCGCCAGCGTCGTGCCGCCGCGTTCCACCGTCCCCGGTGTGTCCTGACTCATGATCGTTCCCCCATCCGGAGTTCGGTTCCTTCTCCCCGCCGTCCTGTCAGCCAGGCCTGCACGGCCAGCACCACGCAGGCCAGGACCACCAGCGAGGCCGACGGCAGCAGCAGCGACAGCGGGTCCGTGCGAAGTACCGCCTCGGACACTCCGGTGACCTCGGCCGCGGAGAAGGCCAGCGCGGTCAGATCGACCCCCTGACGCAGCAGCGGCACCGTGGCCAGGCTGACCAGGATGCCGCCCAGCGCACCGAGCAACACCTGCGGCAGTGTCTCCAGGACGGCGAGCCACTGCCGCTGACGGCTCGTCATGCCCATCGTCCGCAACCGGGCCAGCAGCGCCTTGCGCTGCGGTGTGTGCACCATCAGGGACAGCAGCAGGGCCAGTGCGCTGTAGCCGGCGCCCGCCGCCACGGCCGCCAGATACACCCGACGGGCGCCGGTCTGCAGGGCCGAGGAGGTGAACGAGGCGCGTTCCGCCGAGCGCAGGGCCACCGTCAGGTCCGATGAGGCGGCGCGCGCGACGGCCTTCAGTGCCCGTCCGTCCACCCCCGGCCCGGTGACGTACAGGGCGGTCGCGCCTTGGACGGAGGAGTGGGCGGTCTCGGGGTGCGCTCGGGCCAGCCCGGCGGCGGAGATGATCACGAAGTCGCCGCCCGGGACGGCCGGTGTCACGTCGCGCACGGCGACCGTGCGCACCGGCGTCGCTCCCGCGTAGGCCTGCACGGTCGAGGTCGTCCTGCCGAACTCCGCTGCCAGCCCGGGGGAGACGATCGCGGGGAGCGGCCCGGCGCCTTCGCGCTCCAGCGTCGAGGCGGAGAAGGGCGCGCCGATGCCCGTGGCCGCCACCAGGGCGGCGTAACGCGCCGGATCGACGACCACCAGGTCGTACGAGGTGCCGGCCGGGATCGTCGACAGGCCCGTCTCGATCCGCACGGGCGAGGTGCCGTGCACGCCGTGCACCCGCCGGACCCGCGCGTCCAGTCCCGCCGGCAGCGTGGTGAGCGAGTCGATCCGCGCGTCGCCGCCGACCGTGCGAGTGGCGGCCTGGTCGCGGCCGCTCTCGACGCCGGTGAGGACCGAGCCGCCGAAGGACGTCACGGCCAGCGCCACCAGCACGGCCACCAGCGGCAGCGCCGTGGCGGAGGGCGTGCGGCCGGCCCGAGCCAGCCCCAGGTACAGGACGGTGCCCCGCAGCCGGGCCGCCGGACGGGACAGCAGCCGCAGTGGCAGCGGGTACAACCGCAGCAGGACGAGCGCCCCGACGACCGCGACCAGCACCGGTGCCGAGGCGGTCAGCAGGTCCGCGCCGCCGTCCGTCGTGCCCCGGCGCCGCAGCGCCACCACGGCACCGGTCACGACGACGGCCACCGTCAGCTCCGCCACGGTACGGCGGCGCGAGGGCCGGGTCTGCACGAGGTCGTCGCGCTGCTCCGGTCCCACCCGGCGGGTGAGCACCACGGCCCGCAGCGGCAGCGCCGGCACGGCGACCGCCGCCACCAGCGCCCCCGCGAGCAGGGAGGCCGCCGTGCGTTCGGCCGGCACCAGCAGCAGCGCGAGCAGCACCCCGGCCGCCGCGCAGGGGACGACAACGACCGCGCTCTCCGTCAGCAGCCGGGCGCACAGACCCGTCAGGCTGCTCCCGCGAGCGCGCAGCAGGCGCAGTTCGGTACGGCGACGGGTCGCCGACAGGCCGCCCGCCATCAGCAGCACGATGCCCGCCACCGATCCCACGCCCACCGTGGCGATCAGCACCAGGGGCGCGGCCGCCTCGCGCTCGCGCGCGAACGGCCCGAGCAGTTCGGCGAGTCCGTCCTGCCCCACGGTGATGTCCTGATTGCCCGTCAGGAGGCGCAGCCGGGTGGAGTCCGGTCCACCCGACAGCGACGCAAGCCGGTCGCGCAGTTCGGGTACGTCCTGGGCGGAGAGCGCGCCGATGTCGGCGGGGTGGTGCCAGTACAGGCGGGCGCCGTCGGGCAGGCCGAGCACCACGCCGGCCGCGTCCTGGCCGATCAGCGCGGTGAAGTGCCAGTAGTACTCGGGATCGTCGCCGGGCTGCCCGGGGACGCTCACCAGGGCCGGCGCGAGCACGTCCTGCTCGGCGTTCCAGAAGGCCTCGCCCGGTGAGCGGGGTTCGACGATCCCGGTGATCCGCACGGCCAGCCCCGCCCCGGTCGTGTCCTGCAGGTGGACCGCGGAACCCGCGCGCAGACCCATCACCTTCGCGGTCCGTGCCGTCACCACCGCCTCCACCTGGCGCTCCCCGGAGGTCGCCGCGGGCATGCGTCCGGCGACGAGGCGGGAGCGGGACGAGAGACCCGCCTGCGAGACGAGCGTCGCCCGCGGATCGCGGTTCTGCGTCGGACGCGGCAGGCCGGGATCGGTCGCGGACGCCGCCACCGCGTTGCGCACCCCGTACACGGTCTGCGCGGTGTCCAGGGCCAGCGGCGGCCGGACCACACTGCGGAACGCGCTCTCGGCGGCGGCAAGGGAGCTCGCCCTGAACGGCGAACCGGCCCCGACGCGCACCCCGGCGAAGGACACGTCCAAGGTGGCGGTGACGCTGCGGTCGGGCAGGGAGGCCCGCCGGAGGGTGTCCCGCAGCGCGGCGTCCTCATAGCCCTCGACGGTGCGGGGCAGCGCCGCCGCCAGGAACGCGGTCACCAGCACCAGGGCGGCCAGCGCCAGCGCCCCGCCCGGGGCGGCCCGCAGGCGGGCCCAGGTCCACGAGGCCGTCCGGGCCGTACGCACCTCGGTCAACTCACTCCCCTCCCTGCCGACGCAGCGCGCGGACCGGATCGGCCGTGCGCAAGACCGCCACCGCCACCGCCAGGAGCGGCAGCACCGCCACGGCTGCCAGCAGTTCCAGCAGCGGCACGGCAGGCAACTCCACCCGCACCGCGGGCACCGGGCTGTCCGCCCGCGCCGTCAGCACGATCAGCGGCACGATCGACCGGGTCAGCAACGCTCCCAGCAGCGCCCCCACCCCCACCGCCGTCAGCACCAGCAGCCCCTGCTCGGCCGCGATCACCCGGGCCAGCGACCGCCGCGGCGCCCCCAGGGCGCGCAGCACCGCGAACTCCTCCGAGCGCTCCCGTACCGCACCCGCCGCGGCGACCGCGAAACCCACGGCGGCCAGTACCGCGGCCGCCACCACCGCCGCCGGCAGGGCCGAGAGCGGACCCGCGCCCAGCGGATCACGCCGCAACTCCGCTCGCGCCTCGTCGCGGACCACGATCGTGGCGGCGTCGCCCCGGGCCCGCAGGGCCGCGGCCACCCGGGGAGCGCCGCCCGGCTCGGTGGCGAGCCACCACTCGGTGGGTTGCAGCGCGCGCTGGTCCTGGAAGGCGAGCGCGCGATCGAGGCTCGCCAGGTCCAGCAGGACGGCGCCGCCACCGGTGCCGGTGGAGCCGTCCCGCCCGGTGGTGGGCAGCGCGTGGACCGACGCGGTGATGCGCAGGGACAGCCGGGTGCCGCCCAGTTCGACCGGGACGGTGCTGCCGGGCTTCGCGTCGATCGCGCTCAGGAAGGCGTCGGTCGCGACGGCGGGTAGTACCGAGGGCGGCCGCGGCCCGGCCCGCAGGGTGACGGAGGCCTCGTCGGCGCCGCTCGGCGCGTCCCTCTGGAAGGGTTCCTCGCCCGTGTCGTAGCGGACGGTCAGTGGGGTGCCGGTGGCGGAGCTGGGCCCGACGGCGTGCGCGGGGCGGTAGCCGAGCCCCGGGGCCTCGGGGAAGTCTGGGTTGTCGATCCGCGCGCGGGCGGACCAGTCCGTCGTGGCGGGAGGGGGCACCTCGCGTACGCCGCCGCCGGTCACCGCGTGCACGGCGGTGACGGTCAGGCTGTGCCGCTCGTTCCGCGGGGGCACCGCGTACTCGGCCCTGAGAGCGGTCAGACGCAGCGGCCCGGCCGGGCCCGCGCCGCGCGCCCCTCCCGTCAGGGTCGCGAAGTCGGCCTCCAGCACGTGCTGTCCGCCGTCGGCCCGGACCTCGCCCAGGGGGAGCGTGTACGGGACGCCGTACCGGTCGGTCAGCGTCACGTACAGCCGGTCGGTCACGGTGCCGGCGACGGTACGGTCCCCGGCACCGAGGGAGCGGAGCCGGACCGTCAGGCGGAGCCGGTCGGTGCCGTCGGGCAGGACGAACCCGGCGGCGCGGGCCGCGGGGCCGCCGTCCGCCCGCAGCGGCCGCATGAGGTCGGCGAGGGGCTCGGCGGACAGGTCGTCGCGCAGCCGCAGGACCCGGGCGGCCGAGGCGGTGTCCACGGCCACGACGGTCGCGTCACGGTCGCGGGGCAGGGACACCGTGTCGCGGACGCCCGGGGTGACGGCCGCGATGCCGGGTATGTCGTCGTAGATGCCGCCCTGTCCGAACGCGGGCGTGGCGGAGCCGGACACGCGCAGGTCGGCGCCGACCGCGAAGTCCGCCTGGTCGGCCTGCGACCGCGTCCAGCTGCCGTTCTCCCCGATCGCGAACATGCTGATCGACACGGCGAAGACCAGCAGCAGGGCGGGCCCCGCCCCGCGTCCCGGACGGCGCGCCAGCTGCCAGCCCACCAGGGACGCCGGCAGCCCGCGGGCCTTCGCTGCGCGGCGCTCGCCGAGCCGGGCCGCGAGCGGCAGCAGCCGCAGCGCCAGCACCGCACCCGCCAGCAGGCACAGCGCGGGCGCCCCGACCAGGACCGGGTCCAGTCCCAGCCGTCCCGAGGTGTCCGTGCTGAGAGCTCCGCTGCCCGCCTCGCGACGGGACAACTGCCAGAAGGCCAGACCGGCCACGAGCACCAGGCCCGCGTCCGCACCCACCTGCGCGGCGGCGGGCAGCGCCCGCCGGCGCCGCCGTGCCGAGTGCTGCTGCGCGTACGTCCCCGAGTGCCGCAGTACGGGCCCGACGACGGCGAGGGCGCAGGCGAACGCGGTGAGCGCCGCCACCCACCAGGCGGTCACCGGCGAGGGCTCCAGCCGTACCCCCGCCCTGGACAGCGCCCCGTGACCGGCGAGCAGCCGCACCAGCGGCCCGGTCAGCAGCGGGGCCAGCACCGCGGCCGGTACGGCCAGCAGCAGGGCCTCGGCGGCGGCGAGGCCGGTCATCTGGGCGCGCGAGCCGCCGCGGGCCCGCAACTGCGCCGTCTCGCCGGAACGTTCCTCCGCGAGCAGCCCGGCGACCAGGAGCAGCGACAGCCCGGCCAGCAGCATCAGCTGCAGCACGCTGATCAGCAGGGTCGACCGGCTGACCAGCAAGGTGCCGCGCAACTCGGCGAGCAGGTCGGGGAGTTCGCTGTCCGCCGTGACGGAGTTCGCGGCCCGCAGGGTGTCCAGCCGCTGCACGGTCCGCCGGACGCTCCCGCTGACGTCGTCGGCGCGGGCCGTGGTCATCGCCGCGAAGTCCCCGTGCGTCTGCCACGCCATCTCCACCGCCGGGACGCCGCCGGGGCCGAAGGCAGCCGGGTCGGCGAGCATCGGCCCGTACGTGGTGAAGGAGAGCGTGCGCACGCCGCGGCCGTCCAGCGGGTCGAGCCGCCAGTACAGCGCGTACCGGTCGACCGGCCGGTATGTCCCGGTCACGCGCACCCGCAGCGTGCCGCGGTGCAGGCGGTCGGTCAAGGAGATCACCTGCCCGGTGCGCACCTTCAGCGCCGCGGAGGCCGCTTCGGGCAGTGCCACCGGGACGGGGCCGCCGTTCGCGGGCGGACCGGGCAAGGTGCCCTCGGCCATCGTCACCCGCGCCCGGTCCAGCGTCGACAGCACCGTCAGGTCCGGGTCCGCGGTGCGCGGGGCACCGGGCGGGCGGAGCGCCGTCGGCAACCCGTACGGGCCGGAACGGGTGACGCCGGCGACGGAGACCGGCAGGCCGTCGTAGGCGCCGGTCAACGTCCCGCGCACGGCCCTGTCCGCCGCGTCCGGGTCCTTGCCGTTCACGTCGGCGGTGATCTCGACCAGCGTCCGTGCGGCCGACTGCTCCTGCAGCGCGCGGCGCAGACCGGCGTCCCCCACGGCCGAGCTGAACGCGGCGAGCGCCGCGACCGCGCAGGTGGTGAGGAGCACGGAGAGCACCGCGGCGCCGAGCAGAAGACGATGCGCGCGCAGACGCAGGAACACGAACGCCGACACCACGCCCCCCGTTCTCGATGGCCCGTGCAATGAGATGGCACAGACTAACGCCCACCCGGCCCCGGGGAGAGGCCTCGTCCGTGACCGGTTGCGGGCCCAACGCGACCGGCCCCGGCCGTCGTTGGGCGAACGTCGCGAACGGTACCTCCCGGCGGCGGCCGGGAGGTACCGTGTGGCCGGTGCCGGCCGCTCAGCGAGTGGCGCGCCCGGCGCGCTCGTAGAGCGGCCCGGTGACGGCGGAGGTGAACTGCGGGCCCACGAGCCGGCGGGTGCAGTCCGGGGCCGGCTCCCAGGGATCGCAGGCGTTGCCCCCGGCGTCGAGCCGGCTGCCCTCGGAGTTGTCGCCGACGACGGTGCCCACGCCGGACTCCGGGTCGAGACCGGCTATCCGCGGGCCGCCGCTGGAGCCACCGCCCATGACGCACTCGGCCCCCCACAGGCCCTTCGCGGCGGGGAACTCGGGAGTGCCGACGACCTGTTCGGCCCGGCCGCTGCAGTAGGCGAGCCGCTCGCCGGTGTACTCGGGCAGGCCCTCGCGGTCCGGGTCCGAGGCCGAGCGGGGGTATCCGAACTGGTGGACCGTCCGGCCCCCGGGCCGGTCGAAGCCGATCTTCTGCGCCGCGCCGGCCGCGGCCTGCACGGTCCGGCCCCGCGCGTCCGTGTTGAGGACGACGAATGCCTGGTCGTAGGCGCCGTACACCTCACCGTGCTGCTGGTCGTTCTCCAGCCAGGCGGGGGCGACGACACCCAGTCGGCCGGTGAACTTCCCGTAGGGCGCCCGTCCGTCGCGGTAGCCGGGCACGAACAGCACGTTCCGGGTCCACTGGTTGTCCTCACCGACGAGGTCGGTGTTGTTCACGCAGTGCCCCGCGGTGACCACAGTGCTGCCGTTGGCGCTGTCGACGACGGTGGCGGTGCAACTGGCGTCCTCGCCGTGGTCGCTGAAGAACAGCCGGCCCACCGTACGGGCGAGGGCGTTCCTGCCCGTCCACGGGGCGCCGTCGGGGCCGCTTCTGGGCGGTTTGGCGGACGACGGCTGGGTCAGCGCCGCGATCCGCTCCGGCGTCCAGTAGTCGAGGACCGCCCGCCGCTCGGCCCGGGTGACCGCCTGGTCGTGGGTGGCCACGGCGGTCGTGGCCGGCGGGACGGCCCCGGAGGCGTCCGCCGCGGGGGCCGTGACGAGCACGGCCGCGGCGACGAGGGCGGCCGCGAGGAGCGGCCGGTGGAAGTGCGCGGAACGGGGTGGCTCATGTGACGGCATGCTGCTCCTCGGGACGCCGATTGCACGCCCGGGAGGCCGCGTGCCGGGTGACACGGGCCCTCCGGGCGGAAGGACGTGCGATACAGACGTCCGGGAGGGGCAGTCGGTTGGGACGGATCGCGGGGCGCCCGCGGCGGCCGCGTCTCAGGCCTTCGGCTGCGTGAAGCGGATGCTGTTGCCGAAGGGGTCGCGCAGACCGCAGTCGATCCCGTAAGGGCGCTCGGTCGGCTCCTCGGTGAACTCCACGCCGAGGTCCCGGAGCGTCTCGTACGTCTTGCGGCAGTCCTCGGTGCTGAAGATCAGGTGGCCGCCCATGGCGCCCTTGGTGACCAGCTCGCGGACCTGCTGCGCGGTCTCCTCGGACATCGCCGGCGGGCCCGGCTTCTCCAGCAGGATCTGGCGCTCCGGGTGGCCGGGGACGCTCACCGTGAGCCAGCGCATGAAGCCCAGGTCGACGTCGGCGTTCACCTCCAGGCCGAGCTTGCCGACGTAGAAGTCGAGGGCCTCGTCCTGGTCGAGGACGTAGATCTGCGAGTGCGTGATGGCGTTGAACATGGACATCACGCTACTGGCCGGGCAGGAGGAAAACTTATCCAAAACTGCTCGGTCCGCCGGGCCCGCCGGGTCGGCCTCCGCCGGCGATCAGGCGCGCGGCCGCATCCAGGCCTTGGCGAAGCAGGTCGGCACGTCCACCGCCGTCGTCTGCTTGCGGTACGCCCGCGGCGACGTGCCCACGATGTCCCGGAAGGTGCGGCTGAAGGTCCCCGGGCTGCCGAAGCCGACCTCGAAGCAGATGTCGGTCACGCTGCGGTCGCTCTCCCGCAGCAGGAACATCGCCCGCTCCACCCGGCGGCGCTGCAGGTAGCGGTGCGGCGTCTCGCCGAACGTGGCCCGGAAGGTGCGCGTGAAGTGCGCCTCCGACACATGGGCGATCCGCGCCAGCGCCGGTACGTCCAGCGGCTGCGCGTACGCGCGGTCCATCGCGTCCCGTGCCCGGAGCATCCGGCGGTTGGTCTCTTCAGCGGCGCGGCTCACGCCGCCCATGAGACCACAGGCTCCCGGCGCCCCGGACGGCGGCGGTGGACGGCGTGCGCGACGGCCGCCCTCACACCGGATTCACCAGGACCGGCACCGGTCGTGCGAGCCGGACGGCCGAGCGGCCTGGTCGATCCCCGGGGCCGATCGACGGGACGGGCAGTCGTGCGAGCCCGTCGGACGTCCCTGGCCGTCCCGGCACGGGTCGGTGCCGTAGGCGCAGTACTCGGCAGGGGTCACCGTGACCGTCGCCGTGGTGTTCGAGGCATAGCAGTTGACGTTCCCGTTGTACGCGGCCGTGATCGTGTGTGTCCCGCTGCTCGCGAACCTGGCCACGTAGCTGGCGAACCCGTTGGCCACGACCTTCTGCGTCGCCAGGAGGTCCCCACCGTCGAAGAAGGTCACGCCGAGGCCGTTGCCACCGCCGGGCTCCCCGGGGCAGAACACCCTCGCGGTCAGCTGCACGGGCGACCCGGCGACGGCTGTCGTGGGTGATACCAGGAGCGTCGTCGTCGACTGATCGGCCGCCGCCGCCGGCGAGGAGACACCCACGACCGCGGCTATCGCGGCGAAGGCTGCGGCCGTCCATGTCTTTCGCGTATCCCAGGGCTTCACGAGACAGGCTCCTTGTTCGAACTGTGAGCGGAATGTCACAGTTGGTCATGGATCGTCACGTTACGTCGCCGCGCCGGGTCCCGCACGTGGAGCGAGCCGGCCTCCGCCCTCCCGACCTGCGGTCTCCGCCTAGATCTGCGGAGCCGCGACACGCGTGTAGGGGAGCGAGTTGCTCGTACCGCCGGATGTGGTGACGTCGACCGCGACGGTGCCCGGGGCGCCCGTCGGGGCGACGGTGGCGACGGCGGTGTCGGACAGCACGGTGAACGCCGCGGATGCGGCGCCGAAGTGCACGGCGGTCGTCGTGGTCAGCCCCGTGCCGGTGAGGGTGACGCCGCTTCCGGCGCCGGTCGGTCCCAGCGAGGGGGTGAGGAGGGTGAGGACCGGGGACCCCACATATGTGTAGCCGACGGAGTTGCTGGTGCCGCCCGGTGTGGTGACGGTGACCGGGACGGTTCCCGTTCCCGCCGGAGCGACCGCGGTGATCTGCGTGGGGGAGTCGACGGTGAAGCCGGTCGCGGGCGTGGCGCCGAAGCCGACCGCCGTGGCCCCGCTGAGGTTCGTGCCGGTGAGGGTGACCGTCGTCCCGCCGGCACCCGGCCCCTGAGCCGGCGAGACGGAGACGAGGACGGGTGCGCCCAGATAGAAGAAGAAGACGGCGTTGCTGGTGCCGCCCGGTGTGGTGACGGTGATCGCGACGGATCCCGTTCCCGCCGGGGCGATCGCGGTGATCTGGGTGGCCGAGTTGACCGTGTACGACGTCGCGGCGGTGGTGCCGAACGTGACGGCGGTGGCTCCGGTGAAGCCCGAACCCGTCAGGGTGACCGTCGTGCCGCCGGCGGTCGGCCCCTGAGTCGGTGAGACGGAGACGAGAACGGGTTGTGCCGTGTAGGTGTACGTCACCGAGTTGCTGGTGCCGCCCGGTGTGGTGACGGTGATCGCGACGGATCCCGTTCCCGCCGGGGCGACCGCGGTGATCTGCGAGGCCGAGTTGACCGTGTAGCCCACCGCGGCGGTGGCGCCGAACTTGACGGCGGTGGCTCCGGTGAAGCCGCTGCCGCCCAGGACGACGTTGTTGTTGCCCGCCGCGGGGCCGGTGTTGGGGACGGCCGAGGTGAGGACGGGGGCGGCGGCGACGGCGGTCGGGTGTGCCGCCGCCGGGTGTGCTGTGTCTTTCACGGGATCTCCGTACGATGTCGGACCGGCCCGGGGGCCTGTCGATGTCCTTGCTCGGCGCCCGCACGGGCCGGGCGTCCGGGCCCGTGCGGGTCGTCCGGGCCGGGGCCCGGGAGGGCGCGGGTGGGCTCAGATGCCCGGACCCGCGAGGTAGGTGTACGCGCCCATCGCGGTGGCGGTGCCCCCGTCGGTGGTCACGGCGACGTCGACGGCACCGACGGTCCCCGGAGGAGCGATCACGGAGACCACGTTGCCGTTGATCACCGTGAAGGCCACCGGGTTGCCGTCGAAGGTGACCGCGCTGGTGCTGGTCAGTGCCGTGCCGATCAGGGTCACCGAGGTGCCGCCGGAGGCCGGACCCTGTGCCGGGGTGACGGTCGTCAGCGTGGGGGCGTCGAAGTAGGTGTACGAGAACCCGTTGTTGGTGCCGCCGGCAGTGGTGACGCTGACGCTCACCGACCCGGCGGTACCGGCCGGTGCGACGACCGTGATCTCACCGTCGGACACCACGGTCCGCACCGCGGTGTTGGCGCCGAAGGCGACGCTCGTCGCGGTGTACAGCCCGGTGCCCTTGATGGTGACCGTCTGCCCCCCTGCCGACGGTCCGCCGGTCGGACTGAGGCTCTGCTTGAACGGCGCCCCGATGTAGTAGAACGGGAGCGGATTGCTCGTTCCGCCGGCGGTGGTGACGGTGACGCCGACCGCCCCGCTGCCGGAGGCGAGACGACGCTGACGCTCGTCGGCGTGTTGGCGGTGATGGTCGCGAGCCGCGTTCCGAAGTGCACGGCGGTGGCGCCCGCGAGGTTGACGCCGGTGATGGTGACCAATGTGCCGCCACCGCTTGATCCTTGGTTCGGGCTGATGGGCATGGGGTTCCTCCTCGCTCGGAATGCGCTACATTTCCGAGCAGCGATGAGGGCTTTCGGTCCGCACACGTACCTGGTGGTGCGAGCCGGCTCCCGAGGAGAACAACCTGTCAGGTGTGAGTTGCCGCCTGAACAGGGGCTTGCCCACGTCCGTCTGCAAAGTCGAATGCCGCTCGTACGGACACTCGAAGTAACCCATAAGGGTGATTGAACGACAAGACTTCAGCCGCGATGTCTACCTTTCAGGTGAGCGCCACGGCGTGAAGAGAGGCGCCTTTTCGGCGTATTCACGACTGTCTTTTCATATGCCAATCGGTTCGGGCGGGAAATGGTCAGTTCCCGCCCGCCGGTGAGCCGCCCATCATGCGCAGCATGCGTCGGCCGCCCGTGGCGAGGAAGCGGGCCAGCAGGACGGCGGCGAGCGCGAGGAAGGCGATGTTGAGCCACGTCGTGTAGTCCCAGTGGACGCCGCCGCTGGGGACGTGGGCGCTCGACCGGTCGGGGATCAGGCCGAGCGCGCCGAAGAGGAGCTCGACGACGTATCCGGCGACGGCCATGGCGGCGTAGAAGGTGCCGAGGAGCAGGAGGGCCGTGCGGCGGCCGTAGTACTTCCGGTAGATGTTCAGGATCGGCAGGATCAGCAGGTCGGCGAAGATGAACGACACCACGCCGCCGAAGCTGATGCCCCCGGTCCACAGGACCACCGCGAGGGGCACGTTGCCGACGGAGCAGACGAACGAGGCGATGGCGACGAGCGGCCCGATCAGCGGGCCCCACAACTTCGCCGCGAGCGGATGCCCCTCGAAGAAGAAGGCCTGCCAGAAGGAGTCCGGCACCCAGGCGGCGACGGCGCCGGCGATGAGCAGGCCGAGCACGAGGTCGCGCAGGATCGCCGCCCACTCCATCACGAAGACGTGCGAGGTGGCCGTGAAGCCCTCGGGGGACAGCAGGCGCCGCAGGAACGGGCCCTCGCGGCGCACGGACATGTCCATCGCCGCGTGACCCTCCATCGACCCGGCGAGCCCGCGGTCGGCCTGGGCGCGGGCCTCGCGCAGCAGGTCCGGCCGCAGCAGGCGCCGGAAGAGCAGTGCGATCACGACGATCATGACGGGCCCGCCGACGAACTCCGCCACCGTGAACTGCCAGCCCATGAGCAGGGCCAGCAGGACGCCGAGTTCCACCACGAGGTTGGTGGAGGCGATCTCGAAGGCCATCGCCGCCGTGAAGCCCGCCCCCTTGCGGAAGAGCGAGCGGGCGAGGGCGACGGCGGCGTAGGAGCACGACGAGGACGCGGCGCCCAGGCCCGCGGCGATCACCAGCGTCCGGGGCCGGTCGTCGCCGAGCAGGCCGGCGACGCCCTGCTTGCGGGCCACCGCCTGGACGACCGCGGACAGCGCGAAGCCGAGGATCAGCGCCCAGGTGATGTCCCAGGTCATGGCGCCCGTGATGGACAGGGCGTGCAGCAGGGCGTCCATGCGGTCAGACCGCGACCGGGTCCGGTGCGCAGGCCTCCATCAGGTGCGCCGCGGTGTCGGGGGCGAAGAGCGCGGCCGCGGCCGGGGAAGGGGTGCGGCGCTCGCGGCGCGGACGGGTGAGGCCGTCCAGGACGTCGATCAGCGTCCACGGGTCGGGGGCGAAGCTGGTCAGCCCGAGCGCGGCCATCTGGTGCGCCCCGGCCTTGCCGTGGCCCGGGATGGGGCGGTGGCCGACGACGGGCAGTCCCATGGCCAGCGCCTCCAGCGCGGTCTGCCCGGCGGCGTTGTCCACCAGCGCGTCCGCCGCGCTCATCAGCGCGGGCATGTCCCGTTCCCAGCCCAGTGCGAGCGTCCCGGGGACGCGGGAGAGCCGGGCCCGCAGCCGCCGGTTCTCGCCGCACAGCGCCACCGGCAGGAAACCGGCCCGGACGAGCAGGGCGGCGGTGTCCGCCAGATGTGTGCCGGCTCCCCAGGCACCGGCGGAGAGCAGGACGACCGGCCGCTCCGGTGCCCGGGTACGGAACACCCGCTGCCAGGGCCCGGCGTCCGGGGCGGGCGCCAGGAAGCGGGAGGCCACCAGGGGGCCGGTCGCCGCGGCCGGGCGGCCGGTGGCCTCCCGCACCCGGCGGGCGGCGCTCTCCGTGAGACAGCAGTACAGGTCGTTGCCGGGGTGCAGCCACTGGCTGTGCACGTCGAAGTCCGTGACGACCACCGCGCTCGGCACCGGGAGCGATCCGCGGGCCCGCATCCCGCCGGTGAGCTGGGCCGCCAGGTGGAACACCGGGACGACCAGTCCCGGCCGCTCGCGCCGGACGAGTTCGGCCAGCCCGCGCTCGGCGAGCCCGGCGAGCCCGCCCGGGCCGGGGGTGCGGCGGGAACCGCCCGGGCGCAGGAACGTCGCGTAGATGCCCGCGTAGAGCAGCGGGAGGTGCAGGACGGTGGCGCGGTAGAACCCGCGCAGCGCCGCGCCGGCGTGTGCGGGGAGGAGGTCCAGGACATCGGCCCGGCGGGCCTGCCCGCCGCGGGCGGTGAGCCGCGCGACGAGCTCGTCGGCGACCGCGTCGTGACCGGCGCCCATGGCGGCGCTGAGCACGAGGAAACGCCGGGGCGCACGGCCCGCCCGCCCGGTGTGCGTCACCGCGACACCACGACCTGCCGGGGGGCGGCGGGTGGGGCAGCTGCGAGCACATCCGGCACGTGATCACCTCGTACACCAGTCGCGGACTACTCGGGTCTAACCGATTTGCCCGGTCTTGAAACGAAGCGCCCGTATCACCACGCGTACGACGGCCGAGGCGCCCCCCCCCCCCCCGCGTCTCCCCGGCGGGGTCGCCCACAGAGCCGGTCCGGCGATCGGGCGGTTTACTGAGACCGGAGGGGGACGTGCCCCGGGGGAGCCGCACCGGCCGCCCCGGGCGGCAGCTGCAGCGGCAGGGACAGAAAGCGGTGCCATGACCTCTCACGCTCCCCAAGCGGTCCCCGGCGGCAAGGCCGTTCACGGCGAGCCCGCGCGCGGCCCGGCAGACGCGGGCGGCGGACCGGCCCCGGTCGCGCTGGTCACCGGCGCGTCCTCGGGCATCGGCGCCGCGATCGCCGACCGCCTCGCCGCCGAGGGATGGCGGTTGCTGGTCAGCGGCCGCGACCACGAGCGCCTGCGGGCGGTGGCCGAGCGCACCTCGGCGACCGCGCTGCCGGCCGACCTGGAGGACCCCGGTGGCACCGGCCGGCTGGTGCGCGACGCCGCGCTCGTGACGGGCGGCCGGGTCGACCTGCTGGTGGCCGGAGCGGGCATCGGCTGGGCTGGCCCCTTCTCCTCGATGCCGCAGGGCGTCATCGAACGGATCTTCATGGTGGACGTCGTATCGGCGATGGAACTGGTGCGCCGCGTGCTGCCGGGCATGCTGGCCCGGCGCAGCGGCCACATCGTGCTGATCGGCTCCTTCGCGGGCAGCGTCGGCGTCCGCGAGGAGGCCGTCTACTCCGCGGCCAAGGCGGCACTGGGCGCCTTCGCCGACTCGCTCCGCTACGAGCTGGCCGGCAGCGGGGTCAGGATCACCCACGTCGTCCCCGGCGTCGTCGACACCCCGTTCTTCGCGAGGCGGGGCGTGGCGTACACCCGCTCCCGGCCCCGCCCGATGCCCGTCGAGCGGGTGGCCAGGGTGGTGACCGACGCGATCCGCCGCGGACGGGACGAGGTGTACGTCCCCCGCTGGCTGCGTATCCCGGTCGCGGTGCGCGGCGTGATGCCGTGGGTCTACCGGCGGCTCGCGGGCAAGTACGGATGACGCGGTGCCCGTCCTGACGGTCGTGCTGGCGCTGCTGGCGGCCCTCGCGAATGGCGCGGCCTCCGCACTGCAGCGGCGCGCCGCCCTGCAGCAGGAGGAGGAAGAGGGCGCGGGGCGCGGTGTGCGCGGGCGGCTGCGGCACCTGCTGGAACTGGTCCGGCGCCCGTTCTGGGCGGCCGGGATGGCGGCGCTCGTGGTCTCCGGGGCCCTGCAGGCGAGCGCCCTGGCGGTGGGAGCGCTGTCGGTCGTGCAGCCGCTGATGGCGACCGAGCTGCTGTTCACCCTGATGGCGGGAAGCCTCGCGTTCTCCCGGCGGCCCGACGCCGGGACCTGGTTGTGGTTCCTCGCGCTGGCCGGGGGACTGGCCCTGTTCCTCGGCGCCGCGAGGCCCTCCGGCGGCGAGGCGCAGGCACTGCCGGGCACCTGGCCGCGTGCCGCCGTGCCGCTGGCGCTGCTGGTGCTCGTCCTGTGGCTCGTCGGGCGGACGCTGAGCGGTGGCGCGCGGGCCTGCGTCCTGGGGTGCGCCACCGCCGTGTGTTTCGCCTGCACGGCGGCGCTGGTCAAGGACGTCACGGGCCTCGTCCCGGACGGCCTGCCCCGGGTGTTCGCCTCCTGGCAGCTGTACGCGGCGGGCGCCGTCGGGCTGCTCAGCCTGCTGCTGCTCCAGGTGACCCTGCGGGCCGGCAGCCTCGCGGCGTCCCAGCCGGTGCTCACCATCGGGGACGCGGTGGTGAGCGTGGCGCTGGGCTGGGTGCTCTTCGAGGAGCGGATCGCGCTCGGGGCGCACGTGGTGCCCGAGGCGGCGGGCGTCGCCCTGATGGCCGCCGGGGCCGTCGGGCTGGCGCGCTCGCCCGCCGTGGCCGGAGGCTGGGACGTGCCGCGGGGGCACCGCCCGGACACGGCGCAGGGCCGTCACCCTCCCGTCCACGGCGGGCCGCGATGAGGCCCGGCGGCGACGTCCGGCGGGCCGCGCTGGCGGGGGGTGTCCTGGCGGCCGGCCACATCGTCCCGGCCGCCACCTGGCTCCCCGGACTGCGCCGCCGCGCCTTCCCCGCCCTGGCCGGCCTCGGGCGCCCCGACCACGTGGCCCTCACCTTCGACGACGGGCCGGATCCGGTCTCCACGCCGCGCTTCCTGGACGCCCTCGACGAACTGTCGGTCCGGGCCACCTTCTTCGTCCTGGGCGCGCGGGTGGACGGACATCCCCGGGTCGTGCGCGAGGCCGTCCGGCGCGGCCACGAGGTCGCCGTCCACGGCTGGACCCACGACCGCCCCTGGCTGCCGGACGCCGCGCGCGAGCGGGCCGGCCTGGCCCGCGCCGTCCGGTCGGTCCGCGAGACCTGCGGCACCGCGCCGCTCTGGTACCGCCCCCCGTACGGCATCCTCACCGGCGGCCGCTGGGCGGCGGCCCGCCACGCCGGCCTGACCCCGGTCCTGTGGAGCGCCTGGGGCCGCGACTGGACGCCCGGCGCCACCGCGGAGTCCGTGCTGGCGACCCTCCGCCCCGATCTGTGCGCGGGCGCCACCGTCCTGCTCCACGACAGCGACCACGTCTCCGCCCCGGGGTCCTGGCGGGCCACCCTCGCGGCGCTCCCCGCGCTGGTCACGGCCTGCCGGGAGGCCGGTCTGACGGTCGGTCCCCTCGTGGAGCACGGGGTCGGCGCGGGCGTTTGACGCCCGGCGGGAGCCGACGGAGACTCGATTGATAGGTGCCCGATACATATCACTCGGAGTGACAATCGCGCCGCGGAGTCGGCCAGGGCCAACCCGATCCGTGACGCAGCGGACGACGGTCGGGCACAGCTTGAGCCCGGAGGCATACGCATGTGCGGAATCGCCGGATGGATCTCGTTCCGCAGGGACCTGCGGAACGAGCAGGCAACAGTCGACGCGATGACCGAGACGATGGCCTGCCGCGGGCCTGACGACCGCGGCACCTGGGTGGACGGGCCCGCCGCGCTCGGACACCGAAGGCTCGCGATCATCGACCTGCCGGGCGGCCGGCAGCCGATGAGCGCCGAGGCACCCGAGGGCGGCGCGGTGGCGATGGTGTACTCGGGCGAGGCCTACAACTTCGCCGAACTGCGCGAGGAACTGACCGCGCGCGGCCACCGCTTCACCACCACCTCCGACACCGAAGTGGTGCTCCGCGGCTACCTGGAGTGGGGTGAGGGCGTCGCCGAACGGCTCAACGGCATGTACGCCTTCGCCATCTGGGACAGCCGTGAGCAGAAGCTCGTGATGATCCGCGACCGGATGGGGATCAAGCCGTTCTACTTCTACCCGACCGACGACGGCGTGCTGTTCGGGTCCGAGCCCAAGGCGATCCTGGCCAACCCCCTCGTCCCGCGCCGCGTGACCCTGGACGGGCTGCGGGAGCTCTTCGCCTTCGTCAAGACTCCCGGTCACGCGATCTGGGACGGCATGCGCGAGGTCGAGCCCGGCACGGTGGTCACCGTCGGGCGGGGCGGCATCCGCACCCACGTCTACTGGTCGCTGCGGACCGAGCCGCACACCGACGACAAGGAGACCTCGATCGCGCGCGTGCGCGAGCTGCTCGAGGACATCGTGCGCCGCCAGCTCGTCTCCGACGTGCCGCGCTGCACCCTGCTCTCCGGCGGCCTGGACTCCTCGGCGATGACCGCGCTCGCGGCGCGGCAGCTCGGCGAACAGGGCGAGAGGGTGCGCAGTTTCGCGGTCGACTTCGTCGGCCAGACCGAGCACTTCGTCCCCGACAGCCTGCGCGGGACGCCCGACACCCCGTTCGTCCACGACGTCGCCGAGCTGTGCGGGACGGAGCACCAGGACATCGTCCTCGACTCCGACCAGCTCGCCGATCCCGAGGTGCGGGCGAGGGTGATCCGCGCCCGCGACATCCCGGCCGGGCTCGGGGACATGGACTCCTCGCTCTACCTGCTGTTCAAGGCCATCCGGCAGCACTCCACCGTCGCCCTCTCGGGCGAGTCCGCGGACGAGGTCTTCGGCGGCTACCGCCAGTTCTTCGACGAGGAGGCCCGCAGGGCCGACACCTTCCCCTGGCTGGTGCGGTTCTCGACCGAGTTCGGCGACGACGGCAACATCCTCACCGACCAGGTGGCCAAGGCCCTGGACCTGGAGGGGTACGTCCACGACGGCTACCGGCGCGCGGTCGCCGGGGTCGATCGCCTCGACGGCGAGAGCGACTTCGAGTACCGGATGCGCGTCATCAGCCACCTGCACCTCACCCGCTTCGTGCGCATCCTCCTCGACCGCAAGGACCGGGCGAGCATGGCCAACGGGCTGGAGGTCAGGGTCCCGTTCTGCGACCACCGACTGGTCCAGTACGTCTACAACGCGCCCTGGTCGCTGAAGTCCTTCGACGGCAGGGAGAAGAGCCTGCTGCGCGAGGCCACCGCCGACGTGCTGCCCCGTTCCGTCTACGACCGGGTCAAGAGCCCCTATCCCTCCACCCAGGACCCGAAGTACTTCGTCGCGCTCCAGGAGAACGCCAAGGACCTGCTGGCCAAGCCCACGCACCCGGTGTTCGACCTGGTCAGCCGGACCTGGCTGGAGGACGCGGTGAGGACCGACACCCCGGTCAGCACCCACGCCGCCCGGCACGGCCTGGAACGCGCCCTCGACCTGGCGCTGTGGATGGACCTGTACGCGCCGACGATCGGGATTCCCTGACCCGACGCGGACGAAGCGAGGGGGCGGACGATGGCGGCGGTCGGCGAGGACGACGCCCTGGAATTCGTGGTCTCCCTGCACCGCCTGGTGCGGCTGCTGCGCCGGGCCCGCCCGGAGCCGCGGGTGCAGCCGACCCCGCTCATCGTCCTCGCCCTGCTCAACCAGTACGGCCCCTGCCGTGTCGGCGTCCTCGCCGGGCGGGCCGCGTGCACCCAGCCCACGATCACCGCCGCGGTGGGCCGGCTGGAGGCGGGCGGGCAGGTCCGCCGCGAACCCGACCCGGCCGACGGCCGTGCCACCCGGGTGGTCATGACCGCGCGGGGGAGGCGGGAACTCGTCCGGATGGCCCGCGGCGAGGCAGAGGCCCTCGCCGCGCGCCTCGCCACCCTGCCGCCGGAGGACGTGCGCAAGGTCCTCGAGGCGGGCCGGGTGCTGCGGCGCCTCACGGACTGCGACTGACACCCGGACGCGACTGACACCGGGACGCCGCGGCCACGCGCCACCGACCTGGCCGATCACCGCGGGTGACGGGCGATGGGCCTGGAGTACGCTCCCGGCGGGAGCACCCTCGCGGCGGGGCGGGCTCCACCGCACCCGACGACGCGATGGGGGAGGCCCCGTGACCGGTACGGACGCCCGCCGGCGCGCGGACGCGCTCCGGAACCGGGAGCACATCCTGCGGGTGGCCCGGGACACCTTCGCCGAATCGGGTACCGCCTCGCTCAACACCATCGCCAAGCGCGCGGGCGTCGGCGCGGGCACGCTGTACCGGCACTTCCCGAGCCGCGAGGCCCTCGTCCTGGCCGTCTACCGGCACGACGTCCAGCGCCTGATCGACTCCGTCGACGACGTCCTCGCCGCGCACTGCCCGTTGGAGGCGTTCCGCACCTGGTTCACGGCCGTCGCCGACTGCGTCCGCGACAGGCACGGACTCGGCGAGGCCCTGCACGGCGCGGCGGCCCAGGACACCGTCGTCCACGAGACCCGCGGCCGTGTCGTCGGCGCCGTCGGTACGCTGCTGCGCGCCTGCGAGGCGGACGGCAGCGTCCGCCCCGGGCTCGCCCCGGAGGACGTGCTCCTGCTGATGGGCTTCCTCTGGCGCGTCGGAGGCGACACCCTCGGCCGGGAACTGGACCGGGACCGCCGCGTCACCGACCTCGTGGTCAACGGTCTGCGGACCGCGGGCCGTTGACGAGCCGGGGCGCCGTGCGCGTGCCCGTCCCGCGATCACGGGCCCGGAGGGTCCGCTCCTTGATCGGCCGAGGCTAGTCTGTGCGCGTCCGGATGTCAGGGGTGGGGAGTCGGGTGTGGCCGAGATGACGGACCGTCGCCGGTGGGCGGCGGCGGTGGTGCTGGTCGGAGTCGCCGGGGTGCTGATCCTCGGCGCGTGGACCGGGCAGCGGGAGCGGCGCCGCTCGGGCGGGCTGCTGCTCGCGGCCCGACTCCTGGACCATCCCATGGTGTTCGCCGTCGCAGTGGGAGCGACCCTGACCGCGGCGCTGCTCCTCGCGGTGCGGGGCGCCATCCTGCGTTCCCTGATCCTGGTGGCGGGCGTCTTCGGCACCCTGGTGGTGACGCCGGCGGCCGGCCTGTTCGCATTCCCCGGCGGGCGGGAGAGCATGCGCGCCGGGGCGCCCGACCGCCCCGACCGGCACCTGGTGGTCGAGGAGGGAGGGGCCATGATCGACCCGCTGTGGTGGGTCTACGTCGACGACGGGTCCGGACTGACGACGCGCCGCTGGCACGTCGGCTTCGTCAACGGCGACTACTACGCCCTGCGCGCGGCGGAGTGGGACGGGCCGGACCGGGTCCGCCTGACGGTGGACACCGGCGAACGGGACGAGGTCCACGTGGTCGGACTCTCCCCGTCCGACGGCAGACCCCACCGCATGGTGGACAGGGGCTGACGAGCCCGCGGCTCAGACCCACTGCCCGGTCGCCGTCCCCCCGGGGGACAGCGCCGTGCGCAACTGCCGCCGCCCGGAGACACCGAGCTTGGTGAAGACGTTGCCGAGGTGCCACTCCACCGTGCGCGGACTGATGAACAACTGGGCGGCGATCTCGCAGTTGGTGTGCCCGTCCTTCGCCAGCCCCGCGATCTGGGACTCCTGGCCGGTCAGCCGGTACCGGTCCGCCGTGCCGACCGTCCGCTTGCGTACGGTCTCGCCGGTCGCCAGCAGCTCGCGGTGGGCGCGTTCGGCGAAGCCGTCCGCCTTGAGAGCGCTGAACACCTCGTGGGCGGCCCTCAGTTGGGTGCGGGCTTCCTGGCGGCGGTTGCGGCGGCGCAGCCACTCGCCGTACAGCAGCCGGGCGCGGGCCAGGTGCACCGCGATGCGGCAGCGGCCGAGGTGGTCGACCGCCTCCCGGTAGAACGCGTCGGCGGCGTGGTCGTCGTCGCTCAGCAGCGCGCGTGCGCAGGCCTCGGTACCCAGCGCCCACTCGGTGCCGCTGGCGCGGGTGCGTTCGCGGAGCCGTTCCAGCGCGGTGGCCGCCGCCTCGGGCCGGCCGCTGCGGGCGGCCGCCTCGATCAGCTCGAAGAGCGTCCACCCCAGGAAGCCCAGGTCCTCGTAACGGCAGGCGCGCGTCGCCGCCTGCAGCGCGGCGTCGTAGCGGCCGAGTCCGTTGTAGAGCACGGCGGTCGAGTACTCGGCGAGACCGAGGGCACGGCCCTCCCCGCGGTCGCCCACCTCCCGGATGTGGTGCTCGATCAGGTCCAGTGCCCGGGACTCCTGCCCCCGCCAGGCGGCGAGCAGGAGCGAGGTGTACATCATCGGCACACTGCCCGTCGCCTCCGAGATTGCCGCCGCCTCGTCGATCAGGGCCTGCGCGGTGTCGAACTCGCCGGCGTGCACGTGGAAGCACGCCTGGAAACTGAGCGCCATCGGGAGGACGGCGAGTGCTCCTCCCGCGCGGGCGATGCACACCGCTCCGGACGCCAGTTCGCGCCACGCGTCGTCGTCCCACAGCTCCAGCGCGAGGGGTTCGGGCGTCACCGGACAGGCCAGCCAGAGCCAGCGCCGGTCGCCGTCCGCGTGGACGGCTCCGGAGCGCAGCTCCTGGCGGACGTGGCCCAGCGCGTCCCTGAGGGCGTCCACGCTCGCCGCGAAGCCGTCGAGGACCAGAGCGGCCACGCTGTCCAGGAGCACGTCGAGCGTCCGCGGCACCGGGGGCGCGGGCGCCGCGCGGGCCTCCGCCGCGATCTCGCGCAGCCCGGGCCCCTCGCCGAGGCCGCCCGCGAAGATCGCCGCGCCGACCGCCTCGAGCAGCGTGTCCCGGGCCAGGGCACGGTCGAGCGGCTCCAGCCGGCGCGCCGCGTCGAGCAGGAGCCGCGGCGCGGCACTCCCGCGCACCTGCGAGAACTCCAGGCGGGCCCGCAGCCGCTCCAGCCGGGCGCGCTGCAGTGCGTCGAGCGGGCCGGCCTCGGCGGACGCCAGCAGGGTGCGGGCCCGGTCGACCCCGCCGGCGTCGATGGCGGCCTGGGCGGCGGCCAGGGCACGGCCGGCGCGGCGCGCGGGATCGGGGGTGAGCTCGACCGCCTGGCGCAGGAACGCGGCAGCGGCGGCGGCCCCTCCCCGGTCCTGTGCCCGGCACGCCGAACGTTCCAGGTCGAAGGCGACGCTCTCGTCGGGCCGCGCGGCGGCGTGGGCGCGGTGCCACGCCCGGCGATCGGGATCGAGGCGGGGATCGGTGGCCTCGGCCAGCGCGTGGTGCGCCGCCCGGCGCTCCGGCGCCGGCGTCCGCCGGTAGACGGCCGAGCGTGCCAGGGGGTGGGGGAAACGCACAGTGGCGCCGAACTCGACCAGCTCCGAGGCCTCCGCCGGCCCCGCGGCGTCCGCCGGTATGCCCTGCGCGGCGGCCGCGCGCCACAGCAGCGACGCGTCGCCGGTCGGCTCGGCCGCGGCGGTCAGCAGCAGTCGGCGGCTGTCCCGCGGCAGCGACAGGAACCGCTGGTGGAACACGCTCTCCACGTGGCCCGCCGCCGCACGCCTGCCCGGGAGCCAGAAGCCGCCCGCCAGTTCTGACGGGGTGAGCGTGCTCGGCAGGTGGAGCAGGACCATCGGGTTGCCGTGGGCTTCGGCGACGATCCGGTCCCGCACCAGCGGGTCGAGCGGCACGCGCACGGCCGACGCCAGCAGGGCGCGTGCGTCGGGTTCGCTGAGCCCCTTCACGGCCAGCTCGGGGAGTCCGGCCAGCTCCCGGTCGTCGTCGGGCTCGCGTACGGCCAGGACCAGGGCCACCGATTCGGCCATCAGCCGCCTGGCGACGAAGGCCAGCACCTGCCGGGACCCGTCGTCGAGCCACTGGGCGTCGTCGACGAAACACGCCAGCGGCCGCTCCTCCGCGGCCCCGGCCAGCAGGCTCAGTACGGCCAGGCCCACCAGGAACCGGTTGGGTGCGGTTCCCTCCCGCAGCCCGAACGCGACGGACAGGGCGTCCCGCTGCGGTCCGGGCAGCCCGTCGATTCGGTCCAGCAGGGGTGCGCACAACTGGTGGAGGCTGGCGAACGGCAGCTCCATCTCCGCCTCGACGCCCGCGATGGCGGCGGTGCGGAATCCGGCGGCGTGGGCCGCCGCGTGGTCGAGGAGCGCGGTCTTGCCGATCCCCGGTTCGCCGCGTACGACCAGGACAGCGCTGGTGCCCGACCGTGCCGTGGCCAGGACCCTCTCGAGCGCGGCCAGTTCCTGCTCCCGGCCCCGCAGCCCGAGCTGTGCGTCGATCGCGGGCACACCCATGGGTCGATCTTCCTGATCTCGCGCCTGACGTGGTCATTTTAGTCCATTCGCACCTTTCGGGTGGGTTGTTCCGGGCTGCGATCACCCGGGGACGGCCGTGGTGCCCCGGGGTGCGCTGCCGTCCCCCGGGGTGCGGCCCCGGGGCGATCCCCGGGGGTTTCCCCGGGGCGATGCCCACCCCTTGCGGGTCACTTTGGGTGAGCCGGCGACGCGGTGTCGCCGCAGACAACGAGGAGCCCCAGATGTCCTTCACTCCGCAGAACCCGGAGATCCGTCCGTTCACGTTCGAGTTCTCCGATGCGGAACTCGCTGACCTGCGCGCGCGCATCGAGGCGGCGCGCTTCCCCGAGAAGGAGACCGTCGGCGACCAGTCGCAGGGCACCCAGCTCGCCACGATCAAGGAACTCGCCCGCTACTGGGCCACGGAGTACGACTGGCGCAAGGTCGAGGCGAAGCTGAAGGCCCTGCCGCACTTCATCACCGAGATCGACGGGCTGGACATCCACTTCATCCACGTCCGCTCGAAGCACGCGGACGCCCTGCCGGTGATCGTGACGCACGGCTGGCCGGGCTCGATCGTCGAGCAGCTGAAGATCGTCGAGCCGCTCACCGACCCGACGGCCCACGGCGGCGACGCCTCCGACGCCTTCCACGTGGTGATCCCCTCGATGCCGGGCTACGGCTTCTCCGGCAAGCCCACCGCCAAGGGCTGGGGACCGGAGCGCATAGCTGCCGCCTGGGGCGAGCTGATGAAGCGCCTCGGCTACACCGAGTACGTCGCGCAGGGCGGCGACTGGGGCGCGGTCGTCACCGACCTCATGGGCGTGCAGGAGCCCGAGGGCCTGGTCGGCATCCACACCAACATGCCGAAGGTGATCCCGCCCGCCATCGAGGAGGCGATCGTGGCCGGCAACCCGCTGCCGTCCGACGTGGTCCTCGCCAACGACGAGGAGAAGGCCGCCGTCGAGCAGCTCGACTTCGTGTACCGGCATGTCTACTACGCGTACATGATGGGCTCGCGCCCGCAGTCGCTGACGGCCCTGGCGGACTCCCCGGTGGGCCTGGCGGCCTTCCTGCTCGACCACGACAAGGCCAGCCTGGAGCTGATCACCCGCTCCTTCAACGGCGTGAGCGAGGGCCTGTCCCGCGACGACGTCCTGGACAACATCACCCTGTTCTGGCTGACCAACACGGCGGTCTCCGCGGCACGTCTGTACGGGGAGAACACGACTCCGTTCTTCGGCGCGAAGGGCGTCAAGCTTCCCGTCGCCGTCAGCGTCTTCCCGGACGAGCTCTACCAGGCCCCCAGGAGCTGGGCCGAGCAGGCCTACCCGAACCTCGTCCACTACAACCGGCTCCCCAAGGGCGGGCACTTCGCCGCCTGGGAGCAGCCGGAGCTGTTCGTGAACGAGGTCCGCACGGGCTTCCGCCCGATGCGCTAGTCGCCCCGGGTTGCGGAATCCCACCGTTCGCGCGGACGGTGGGATTCCGGGCCCATGGGCCCCGCGACAGAGGAGGTGCCGCCATGGACGTCCCGACGCTGGCCGGGCTCCTGCACGAGACCGAGGACCGCCACGGCGCGTACGAGGCGACCGCGCCGGAGCACCACTGGTGGGACTGGTACGCCGCCTACCTGTTCGCCCGTGAGCAGGGCCGCACCCCGGACGAGGCCGCCCGGGAGGCCGCGGCCCACATGAAGGCGCTGCTGAAGTAGGCGGCCGCCGTCCCGGCTCAGGACGTGAGCGCCTCGGCCCAGTCCCGGAACCACTCCCGGGGCCGCAGCCCGGCGATCCCGTGCCGGCCGGAGACCCAGGTGGGCGTGGAGTGGACGCCGTACCGCGCGGCGAGCGACTTCGACGCGGCCAGCGCGCCGGTCATCGCCGGGGAGTCCCATGCCGCGCGCAGTCCGTCCGCGTCGCCGCCGGCCTCGGCCGCGAGGGAGAGCAGCAGTTCCCGGGACTCGATGTCGAGGCCGTCGGCGAAGTTCGCCGCGAAAACGGCGGCGGCGAAGCGGCAGGCGGCCTCCGGGGCGGTGCCGGCGAGCCACTCGTGGGCCGCCAGCGCCGGGCGGGAGCAGCGGATGCGGTCCGTCCAGCGCAGCGGGAGGCCGGCGGCCTCGGCCTCCCGGGCGAGGAGGGCGTAGCCCGGGCCGGTGCGCGGAGCGGCCGGTATGCCGCCGGGTCCGATCTCGGGGTGGATCTGCAGCGCGTGCCCGACCACGTGGACCCCGTGCTCCCGGAGGATCCGGGAGCGGTCCTGGGCGACGTAGCAGTAGGGGCAGATGAAGTCGAACCAGTGCTCGGCGGTCGCGATGCGCGGCGGCGAGCCGGTCCCGGGGGCGAGGGCGGCAGGCATCCGGTTCTCCTCGATGGGGTTCACGCGTTTCGTTACGATAGATACCTGTAACGAAGCGCTCCCCCGCGTTCTTCCCGGAACCGGCGCGCGAGTGCGTGCAGAGGTCAGGAGAGGTCAGGAGGCGACGAGCGTGCGCAGCGCCGTCGCGACGAGTTCCGGGTCCTCCTCCGCCATGAAGTGGCCGCAGCCGACCGTGGTGTGCGTCAGGTTCGGCGCCCAGGCCTGCCAGAGGGCGCGGGCGTCGTAGCCGAGGGCGGCACCCCAGTCCTGCTGGAGGACCGCGACCGGCATCCGCAGCCGCCGCCCCGCGGCCCGGTCGGCGCGGTCGTGGTCGATGTCGACCGTCGCCGAGGCGCGGTAGTCGGCCACGATCGAGGGGACGGCCGCGCGGCACGCGTCGAGGTACGCGGCGCGCACCGCGGGCGGGACGGCGTCCGGGGACGGGTTCCACACGTCGAGGAAGTGGCCGAAGAAGGCGTCGGGGGCGGCGGCGATCAACTCCTCGGGCAGGCCCGGAGGCTGGGCCATCAGATAGAGGTGGAAGGCGACCGCCGCGCCGGCGCCGCGCAGGACGTCCCACATGTCCAGGGTCGGCAGCACATCGAGACAGGCCAGCCGGCTGACCGCGTCGGGATGGTCGAGCCCGGTGCGGAAGGCGACCAGGGCGCCGCGGTCGTGGCCGGCGAGCGCGAAGCGGTCGTGACCGAGCGCGCGGGCCAGCGCGACGACGTCCGCGGCCATGGTGCGCTTGGCGTACGTGGCGGGTCCCGCGGCGGCCGGCTTGTCGCTGGCACCGTAACCCCGTAGGTCGGGGCAGATCACGGTGTGGTCGGCGGCCAGGTCGGCGGCGACGTGCCGCCACATGAGATGGGTCTGCGGGAAGCCGTGCAGCAGCACGAGGGGGCTCCCCGAGCCGCCGACGGCGACGTTGAGGGCGACGCCGTCGGCGACGGGGACGCGGTGGTGGGTGAAGCCGGGGACGAACGGTGTCATGGTGCGTTCTCTCGTTCCGTGGTCGGGGGAGTCGGGTGCCTGCCGGCGGCGGACGTCCCGAGCCTCCCGCCCGCGAATCAGCAACCGGTCAGCGCGTACCGTGGCAGCGGGGACGACGGCCGGAGAGGTGGGCAGGGTGCGGGTCGCGTTCGGTGTGCTCGGGCCGGTCGTCGCCTGGGACGGCGACGGTCGCGCGCTCGCGCTCAGGGGACCGCGGCACCGGGAGGTGCTGGCGAGGCTGGTTGTGGCACGCCGCCGCGTCGTGCCGGTGAACCGCCTGGTGGCGGATCTGTGGGACGAGCCGCCGGCCGGTGCCGTCGGGGCCGTGCAGACCTTCGTCGGCGCGCTGCGCCGCGAGCTGGAACCGGGGCGGCCGCCCCGGGCACCCGCCCGGCTCCTGGTCACCGCGGGCACCGGGTACGCCCTGCGGGCGGACCCGGACAGCGTGGACGCCTGGCGGTTCGAGGCCGCCGTCGACGCCGCCGCGGCTCTGCCGCCCGCGCCGGCGCTGGCACGGCTCGGCGAGGCACTGGAACTGTGGCGCGGCCCCTCGTACGGCGAGTACGCCCACCGGGAGTGGGCCCGCGGCGAGCGCTCCCGCCTCGCCGAACTCCGGTTGCGGGCCGTGGAGCGGCGTGCCGAGGCCCGGTTGCGACTCGGCCTGGCCGCCGAGGCGGTGCCCGACCTGGACGCGCACCTGACCGAGCACCCGTGGCGTGAGGACGCCTGGCGGCTCCTGGCGCTCGCGCTGTACCGCTCGGGCCGCCAGGGGGACGCGCTCGCCGTGCTGCGCAGGGCCCGGGCGATGCTGGCCCAGGGCCTGGGGCTCGACCCCGGACCGGCGCTGCGCCGCCTGGAGGCGGACGTACTCGCGCAGGACCCGCGCCTGGACCCCCAGGCGCCCCCGCCCGCCGACCCGGGCGACGCGGCCGCCGGCGTGTGGACGCGGGCGGCCGAGGCGTACGACCGCACCGTCGCCGCCGGGGCCCGCGCACGGCTGGAGTCGACGGTCGGCCTGCTGCGCAATCTCGCGCTGACCGGGGGCGGCGGCCTGGAAGCCGCCCGCGAACACCGCCTGGCGGCCGTCACCGCGGCGGAGGAGACCGGCGACCCGGAACTGACCGCCCGGGTGATCGGCGCGTACGACGTGCCCGCGATCTGGACCCGCGGCGACGACCCGGAACAGGCCCGGCGTATCGTCGCCGCGGCCGAGCGCACCCTGGCCGCACTGCCCGCCGACGCCGCGCACGAGACGGCCCGCTGCCGGCTGCTGGCCACGATCGCGGTGGAGACCCGCGGCATCCGCACCCCGCGCGGACCGCTGGCGGCGCGGCAGGCCGAGGAGGCGGCCCGCCGGCTCGACGACCCGGCGCTCCTCGCGTTCGCCCTCAACGGGGTGTTCATGCAGACGTGCACCCGGGCGGGCCTCGCCCCGCGCAGGGACGCGGTCGGCGCCGAACTGGTGGCGCTGGCCCGGCGGCACGGCCTGACGACGTACGAGGTGCTCGGGCACCTGATCCGCCTCCAGGCCCGCAGCGCCCTCGCCGACTTCCCCGCGGCCGACCTGCACGCCGCCGCGGTCGACGTCCTCGCCGAACGCCACGAACTGCCCCTGGCGGGCGTCTTCACCCAGTGGTACCGCGCGCTGCGTACGGCCGCCTCCGGGGGCGGGGGCGCCTCGCGGGCCGAAGCCGCCTACCGGGCCGCCGCGGCGCGGCTGGAGGGCGCCGGGATGCCGGGCGTCGAACGGGGCCTGCTCCCGCTCGCGCTGCTCTGCCTCGACCTGGCCGACGGCGCCGTCCCGGCGGCGCGGCTCGCCGAGCGCGTGGACCCGGCCGCGGACTGGGGGCCGTACCGGCCGTGGGCGGACCCCTTCGCCCTGCTGCGCGCCGGCCGCCGCGCCGAGGCCCTGGCGGCCCTGCGGGCGCTGCCCGAGCCACCCCCCGACCTGCTGTACGAGGCGCTGTGCTGTCTGCAGAGCGTGCTCGCCGTCGAGCTCGGCGATCGCGAGGTCCTCGAGGCACTCCACGCCCGCCTGCTCCCCGCCGCCGGCCAACTCGCGGGAGCCGGCAGCGGTCTGCTCACCGCGGGCCCGGTGGACCGCCACCTGGGCGCCGTCGCGGCGGCGCTCGCCCGGTAGACCCGGCGCCCGCGCCGCCCCCAAGAGGAAGGGCCGGCACCCCGAGAGGTGCCGGCCCCGTACATCCCCGGTGGATCAGATGGGGAGGATGTTCTCCGCCTGCGGGCCCTTCTGGCCCTGCGTGACGTCGAAGCTCACCTTCTGGCCCTCCTGGAGCTCACGGAAGCCCTGGGTGGCGATGTTGGAGTAGTGAGCGAAGACGTCGGCGCCGCCGCCGTCCTGCTCGATGAAGCCGAAGCCCTTTTCCGAGTTGAACCACTTCACGGTGCCGGTCGCCATGGGAATCTCCTTTGGGAGCAGTACATGAAGGCCGCACTTTGCGACCTCCCGTCGCCGCATTGACCCCTCCGGAAGGACCGGAAAACAAAAGTGCACCTGTCGGTTACATCCCGGCAGGTGCACGTAAAGTTCATGGGTACCAAAACTGCAACGCGCTTAACCTAGCACAGGTGTCACCTCGCGACCGTGGAGGCCGGGTCCGCCGGTTGTATGCGGCGGACCCGGCCCCGTCGGCCCTCGGTCAGTAGGTGAACCGCTGGAGCCCGTTGGCCCAGGGGTTCACCAGGAAGACCGTGCGCGTGTCGGGGTCGAGGAACAGCCCGCGCCGGCTGGTGAAGTCGAAGTTGCTGGTGCTGAGCGTGGAGTTGACGAGGTTGGCGACGGGGTGCCGGGCGAGCACCCTGCCCGTGTCGGGGTCGACGACGGTGATCTCGCTCAGGGCGTTGTTGTCGCCGGTGGTGGCCTCCTCGTAGAGATGGGCGACGAGGGCGACGTGGTGCCGGGTGTCGAGCACCGGCCACATGACGCCCCGGGTGCCCAGGTCGGCCGGGGCGGCGGTGGCCAGGGACTTCTGGTCGGCCGAACGCCAGGTGCTGGTGGGGAACTCGCCCGTGGTGTAGCTGGGGGTGGCCGGCCCGGCTGCGACGTAGACCCGGTCGCCCCTGCCGTCGGGCAGGAGCCCGGCGGTGCAGGCCGGCATGGTCGTCAGCGGCGACACCTTGCGGGTGCCGGGGTCGACCGACACGGCCCAGTAGGGCACGCGTCCGGACAGGCAGGGCCCCATGGTGCCGGTGGTGGCCGCGAAGAACGTGCCGGTCGACGCGTCGACGGAGACGTTGCCGAAGGTGCGCCCCGGGCTGTCCGCGTTGAGCGGGATCGGCGCGGAGACCTTGCCGGTGGCCATGTCGACGGTCCACAGCGACGCCACGCCCGAGACCCCGTCGAAGGTCGTCACGGCCGCCCGGTGACGGGCCGGGTCGACGGCTCCGCCCTGGAAGTACACCGACGTCGAGCCGGTGCCCGGGTCGAGCGTGCTGAGCTTCACGCGCCCACCGGTCGCGGTGTCGCGCAGGTCGACCTCGGGGAGCACGCCGCCGTCGAACGGCCGGTGGCCGATGAGGGTGTGTCCCGTGCCGGGGTCGGCCCCCAGCACCTCCTGCATCATCGAGGTGCCGGTCTCACGGGACACCGTGGTGCCGAGGGTGCCCTCGGAGAGCGAGTACGCGGTGGTGGCGGAGCTCTCCAGGTGGATCCAGCCGTCGTCGCCCTCGGCGAAGTCGTCGGTGGACAGCAGGGCCTTGCCGCCGCTCACCTCGATGTTCTCCAGGGTGCCGGAGACCGTGTCGCCGTCGAGGTACTGCACGAACGACGTGGGCGACGCCTGCCCCACGGGCTTGCCGGCCCGGGTGGGGAGGATCCGGACCGGGTACTGCAGTCCGGTCGGCAGACCGAGTGCCCTCAGGTCGAGCACGGTCCGGCCCTTCACCGACGGCAGGGGCCGGAAGAGGGTGGAGGCGTGGTCGACGCCGTTGTCGTCACGGCCGCTGCCGTTCTGGTTGGTGGCGGTGTTGAGCGCCCCGTACAGGGTGGGGGCCGGGGTGAGGAACTCGATGGCCGCGCCGTCGGCGTGCCGCACCGAGGAGGCGTCCCAGGAGACCGTCAGCCTCGGCTCCGGGCGGCTCAGCTCGATGGTGTGGGCCGTGGCGGAACTCCCCCGCCCCAGCAGCAGTGCCTGCGGCCGCTGGTCCGCGCCGGGCCCGACGCGCAGGGCGCGGAAGTCCCCGAAGACCTGGCCGTCGTAGAGCGTGACGCCGATGCCGTAGAGCCCGGCGCCACCCGGTCCGAAGGCGGAGGCGGGGATGGTCACCGTGCCCTTGGTGCCGGTGAGCGGGGTGCGCCACTGGGCACGCCACTTGTCGCTGGTCGTGAAGGGCGTCCAGTGGCCGACCGAGGAGAGCACCAGCTCGGGGGCGGTCGCGTCCCGCAGGCCGGTGAGGTCGTAGTGCACGGTGACGGGCTTGCCCAGCGGGGACGAGCCGGGCGCGGTCGGAGCCTTGGGCTGCACATACGTGCCGTCGGCCGCGCCGAAGGTGAGCCGCCGGCCGGTCGAGGCCACCACCTTGCTCCCGGAGAGCGCCTCGAACGTCACCTGCAGGGTGCGCGGTTCGCCGGAGGCGAGGGGCAGGCCGGCGGCGGCCAGCAGCTCGCGGGGCAGGACGCGCAGGCTCGGGCCCGCGGAGGGGATCGTGCCCTTGTCGCCGACGCGCAGACGGTATGTCAGCTTCCGGTGGGCGCCGGTGAGGTCGAGACCGAACGTGATGGGCGAGACCGCGTTCTGCCCGGACGGATTGCCCCAGGCGTCGGCGGGGCCCGCCAGGTCGATGGCGGAGGGGTCGGTGGCCTCGACGAAGGCGGTGGTCGGGCTCACCGACAGCAGTTGGCGCTCGGCGACGGACAGCCGCACCGCGGCCGGGGTGAGGTCGTGGCGCTCGGCGAGCACCTTCTCCACCGCCGCGGTCACGTCCAGTTGCGGGCCCATGCGCAGTTCCCGGTCGGCCTGCGGAGGCTGGGCGATCGGGCGGCCGGTGTCGACCAGCAGCTTCCTGACCTCACGCGGGCTGAGCCTCTGCCCGGTCGCCTCGGCGGCCGCCAGCACGTTGGCCGCCGCGGCGGCGATCATCGGGGCGGAGGCCGAGGTGCCGCCGTTGAGCACCACGCCCGGTCCGTCGGGTGTGTGGATCAGCGAGGGCAGGTTGTCGCCGGGCGCCGCCAGGTCGATCCGCGTGCCGAACCCCGAGGAGTAGCCGGCGGACCCGTTGTACCGGGTCGTCGGGTAGACGGCGGTGCGTACGTCGTCCGAGCTCAGGGTGTCGTCGACGGTGGTGCCGCCGGCGGCGATCACCCCGGTGTCGCGGACCAGGGTGGGGGTGGTGGTGGGGGCGACGTCGTCGATGGACGTCTGCGCGCGGCCGTTCGACGTCAGGTCGGTCGGGGTGCTGCCGCCGTCCGGGCCGACCGACACGGGCAGGCCCAGGCGGGTGCCGTCGTTGGACGAGACGACCACGACGATCCCCGAGTCCACGATCGAGCGCAGGGTGTCCCTGATCTCCGGGTCGTCCTCCAGCCACCGCGAGGGGAAGCCGATCGAGCCGTCCGTGCCGAATCCGAGGCTCGCGGTGATGACGTCCGGCCGGGGCTTCTGGGCGGCCGCGGCTCGCAGCGCGGCCGCGATGCCCACGGCGGAGGGCTCCTCGGGGATCACGAGCCGGTACTGCGCGCCCGGCGCGATGCCCAGCAGGTCCGTGGCGCCGCTCCCGGTGGCCTCCGGGCGCTGCCGGTCGTGCGGCAGCGGGGCCATCATCGAGAAGTCCAGGAGCACTTCGGCGAGGTTGGGGTCCTGGCCCTCGATGGCGCCGGCCGGGTCGAGGCGGCCCTTGTTGTCGCTGGTGTAGGTCGGTATCAGCGGCAGGGAGGGGAAGTCCAGATAGCGCTTGCCGTCGCGGAGCACCGTGGTCGGGCCGTTGAGGCGCACGTACTCGTCGCCCGCGTCGGCCATGCCCTGGTCGGTGAGGTCGCCCAGCGACACATTGGTGACGATCTGGCCCTCGCCCGGCAGCGCGCGCAGATATGTGGCGGTGTCCTGGAAGGCACCGACCGCGTTGACGCCGCCGGCGTTGAGGTACGACTGGAAGGACGTCGTCAGGCCCTCGTTGGCGGGCAGGTCCTTGGCGGCGGTGGAGGGAGCGGTGGTGCGGGCCGCCGCCCGGTCGCCGATGCCGTCGACGGCCGCGAGGACGTCCTTCGGGAGCGGCACGGCACCGGAGTTCATCGTGCGGGGCCGGACCGCGGAGCCGGGGCCGGTGGACGCGCCCACGCTGTACGGCGTCAGCGCGGCGGCGTCGGCCCGGCGCCGGAGGATCTCGGCCGAGGGGGTCAGCGGGTCGCCGAACGCGCTGCGGCCCTTGCCGGCCGCCACGGGGAAGGCCCGGGTGGTGCCGTCCTTGCGGGTCAGGGTGCCTGAGCCGTCGTCGGACCAGCGCAGCACCGAACCGTCGGAGAGGGTGAGGGAGTGTGCCGCGGGGGCCGCGTGGGCCGCGGACCGGGACGCAGGGGCGTCCGGGTCCGCGGCGTGGGCGACGGAAGGCGCGGCGATCGTGGACAGCAGGGCGGCGAGCGCCGTGAAGCGTGCTCGTCTGAAGCGGTGGGACATGCAACGCCCTTCGGGATCGGGTGAGGAACGTGCAGAGGGCCGGCGGGTCTTCGGGACGGGCGGACGGAGCTCACCTTGACGGTGTCACGTCACGTCGGACAAGCTCCGGCAGCTGCGGGTTTGTGCAGTTGCCCACATGCGCGGGGCGTGCCGTGGCCCGGCCGGGCGGTCACGCGCCGTCCCGCTCCGCGAGGCGGACCAGGTGCACCGCCGAGCTGGCCCAGTCCCCGGGCGGCAGGTCGAGTGAGAGCCCGTACCCGCCGAGCACGGTCGCGTGGTGCACGGTCCCCGTGCGCGTGTCGCGGTAGCGGGCCCCCGGCGTGAGACCGCCCAGCCGCACCGGTCCCCGCGGGCCGCCGTGCCGCTGGACGCACTGCCAGGCGAGCACCAGCGCCTCGCTCCCGTCGTGCGCGGCGTACTCCACCACGGTGGGGCCCTCGTCCCCGGGTCCGCGCAGGCGGTGCAGCGCGCCGTGCTGGACGAGGTGCCGGACCCGCTTGTACCCGGCCACCAGCTCGGCGCCTTCGGCCAGTTCCTCCTCGGACCAGCGGGTGAGGTCACCGCCGATGCCCAGCAGCCCGGCCGTCGCGACGTGGAAACGGAAGCGCAGCGGCACCGTGCGGTGCGTCAGCTGGTTGGGCACGTCGGTCACCCAGGCGGCCATCGTCCGCGCGGGGTAGACCTGGCCGTAGCCGTGCTGGATGGCCACGCGGTCGGCGGCGTCGGTGTTGTCCGAGGGCCACGCCTGGTCGGTGCGGGAGAGGATGCCGAGGTCCACCCGGCCCCCGCCGCCGCTGCAGGACTCGATCCGCAACTGCGGGTGGTCGGCGCGGAGCCGGTCGATCACCCCGTAGAGGTTGTGCACGTACCGCGTCCACAGCCGGTCCGCGCCGTCGTCGCGGCCGGGCCAGCCGGCCTCGCTGAAGGCGCGGTTCATGTCCCACTTGAGGAAGTCCACGCCGTTCTTCGCGACGAGCCGGGTGAGCCAGTCGTACGCCCAGTCGGCGACGTCCTGCCGCGCGAAGTTGAGGACCAGCTGGTTGCGCAGCTCGGTCCGGGTCCGGTCCGGCACGTGCAGCACCCAGTCCGGGTGCTCGCGGTACAGGTCGCTGTCGGGGTTGACCATCTCCGGCTCCACCCACAGGCCGAAGCGCATCCCGAGCCGGTGCACCTCGTCGGAGAGGGGGGCGAGCCCGGAGGGGAAGCGGTCGGCGGCCGGGACCCAGTCGCCCAGTCCCGCACGGTCGTCGCGCCGTGCCCCGAACCATCCGTCGTCGACGACGTACAGCTCCACGCCGAGCGCGGCGGCCCGGGCGGCGAGCGCCGTCTGGCCGGGTTCGTCGACGTCGAAGCCGGTGGCCTCCCAGGAGTTGTAGAGCACCGGCGCCGTCTCCCACGGGTGCGGCAGGACATGGGCCAGGGTGTGGGCGTGCCAGGCGCGGCTCGCGGCGCCGAAGCCACCGTCGGTGCACGCGGCGGCGAAGCCCGGCGTGGTGAACTCCTCGCCGGGGGCGAGCGGCACGCTCGTACCGTCGTGCCCGGCGCCCCCGGTGAAGCCGGCCCGGCCGTCGGGGGTCCGCTGCGCGGTGATCCGCCAACTGCCGCTCCAGGCCAGGGCGGCGCTCCACACCCGGCCGTGCGTCTCGGTGGCGTCGCCCGCGTCGAGCATCACCCAGGGGTTGGCGTGGTGACTGGTGATGCCGCGGCGGCTGGTCAGCACGGTCTCGCCGTACGGCAGCCGGTCCCGGCGCAGTTGGCTCTCCGCGGACCACTGGCCGGTCACGTGGCTGAGCCGGTAGTCGGGCAGGGGCGGCAGGCTCCACGCGGCGGAGTCGGCCCGGAGCACGGTGAGGCTCCGGTCGCCCGCGTTGCGCAGGACGGTGTACCGCTCGATGACGTCGCTGTCGTCGTGCACGCGGTACCGCAGGGTGACCTCCAGCGGGTGGACGCGGTCGCGGAACCGCAGTGACAACTCGGCCGCGCCGGGCGCGGGTTCGTGTACGTCGTGTCCCACCGGCCGCCACTCGAAGGCCCGGGTCCCGTCGTCGAAGCGGACCTGGAGCGACGGCGGCCCGAAGCGGGCCCCGCCGTCGACGGGGAGCTCCTCGCCCACCGGGGACCGGCCCTCGAAGCTGCTCGCGTCCGGCCCCGCGGGGACGGCGAGTTCCGCCGCCTCCTCGAGGGTCAGCCGCGGACCCCAGGCGACGTGGCAGGGGGCACCGGTGGCGTCGATGCGCAGCGCGTACGACGTGCGCGGGGTGCTCAGCAGCCAGATCCCGGTGTCCGGGGCATGGGAGATCACGGGCATGGGTCCTCACGTTCGGGTGGTGCCAGGGGACAGACGGCAGCCAATCCTTACCTTGGATCAGATGTCAACACCCACCATGGTCCGGGCTTTTCCAGCTGGCAGGGCCTCATAGGGGCAACTTCAGAGGAACCTTGATTCTTTTATTGACAGCAGAAAAGAACCCACCTAGGTTCCCGGCCATGCGCTCGATCCTGCCGGGGGAGGCGTTCCCGGCCCACACGCCGGCCGCCTCCCAGATCTTCACCACCGTCCTGTGCCACGGTCCGCTCACCCGCACCGAGGTCGCCAAGCGTGCCGGGCTGTCCGCGGCCGCGGTCACCAAGGCGGTCCGGCCGTTGATCGAGGCCGGTTACCTCGTCGAGGACGTGGACGAGGAGGCGCGTCCCTCCTTGGGGCGGCCGGCCAACCCCGTGCGGGTGGACGGCGGCCGGGCGCTGTTCATCGGCCTCAAGATCACCGGTGACGAGATCATCGGCGTGCTGACCGACCTGTGCTGCCGGATCCGCGCCTCCCGCCATGTGCCGCTGCCCGCCCCCGACCCCCGGGCCGTCCTGGAGTCGGCGGCGGCCCTGGTGCACGAACTGCTGGCGGAGGCCGACGGTTTCGGCGTCCCCGTCAGCGGCATGGGCATCGCGGTCTCCGGTGACGTGGACCGGGCCGGCGGCGCGGTGCGCTACTCGCCGTTCCTCGACTGGCGCGACATCCCGCTGGCCGAGCTGGCGGAGATGACCACGGGCCTGCCCGTCACCGTCGACAACGACGTCAGGGCGCTCACCGTCGCCGAGCAGTGGTTCGGCGCGGGGGTGGGCCTGTCCGACTTCGCCGTGGTGACGGTCGGCGCGGGCATCGGCTGCGGTCTCGTCGTGCACGGGCGGGTGGTCTCGGGCGCCTACGGGGTGGCCGGTGAGATCGGGCATCTGTCCATCGACCCGGCGGGACCGCTGTGCCACTGCGGCAACCGCGGCTGCGTGGAGGCGATCGCGGCCGACCCCGCCATCGTCCGCGCCGTCCGTGAGGCGACGGGCATCCCCGTGGCCGACGCCGCCGAGGCGCTGAGGCTGGCCCACGGGGGCGACCCGGGGGCCAGGGAGGTGTACGCGCGGGCCGGTGAGGCGATCGGCCGGGCCATCGGTTCGGTGGCCAACCTCTTCGGCCCCGAGCGAGTGATCATCTCGGGCGAGGGCCTGGTGGCCCACGACCTGTTCGCCGACCAGATCCTCGAGGCGTTCGCCTCCTCCGCCTTCGGCACCGCCGGGCAGTGCGACCTGCGGACGCGGCCGCTGCCCTTCGAGGAGTGGGCGCGCGGGGCCGCGGCCACCGCGATCCAGTCCTTCATCAGATCAGACACGTACTAGGAGTAGCGATGACGCTGCAGAGCCGCACCGTCCTGACCGCGCCTCAGCCCAGCCGCCGCACCATGGTCGGCGGGCTGTTCGGGCTCGGCGCCGCGGCGCTTGCCGCCCCCCTCCTCACCGCCTGCGGCGGGGGAGCGGCGGCCGACCCCAAGACGGTGACCTTCGGGTCCAACGGGGCCGACGCCACGCCCAAGTCCGCCTACGCGGCGGTGACCAAGGCCTTCGCCAAGGAGAGCGGCCTGACGGTCAAGACCAACACCGTCGACCACGACAGCTTCCAGAAGAGCATCTCCAGCTATCTGCAGGGCACCCCGGACGACGTCTTCACCTGGTTCGCCGGCTACCGCATGCAGTACTTCGCCAAGAAGGGCCTCGCCACCCCCCTCGACGACGTGTGGGAGAAGATAGGCGGCGGCTTCAGCGAGGCCACCAAGCAGCTCTCCCGCGGCGAGGACGGCAAGTTCTACTTCGTCCCGCTGTACAACTACCCCTGGGGTGTCTTCTACCGGAAGAGCCTCTTCCAGGAGCGCGGCTACACCGTTCCGCGCACCTGGTCCGAGTTCACCGCCCTCGCCAAGCGGATGAAGAAGGACGGCCTCTCCCCGATCGCCTCCGGCTACGGCGGCGGCGACGCCTGGAGCATCCTCGGCGCCTTCGACTACCTCAACCTGCGGGCCAACGGCTACGAGTTCCACATGTCCCTGATGCGGGGCGAGGTGTCCTGGACCGACAAGCGCGCCGCCACCACCCTCGACCTCTGGCGCGAGATCAGCCCGTACTACCAGCAGGGCGCCGGCGGACGCTCGTGGCAGGACGCGGCCCAGTCCCTGCTGGACAAGAAGTCCGGCATGGCGGTCATCGGCCTCTTCCTGGGCCAGCAGGTCTCCGACGAGGCGCTCCGCGCCGACATCGACTTCTTCCCCTTCCCCGAGATCGACCCGGCCAACGGGCAGGACGCCGTCGAGGCGCCCACGGACGGCTTCATGCTCAGCCGCCGTCCCAAGAACGAGAAGGGCGCCAAGAAGCTCCTGGAGTTCCTCGGCGGCGCCAAGGCCGAGGGCCTCTACATGGGCGTCGACCCCAGCAACGTGGCCGTCCACGCGCAGGCCGACACCGGCTCCTACAACCCGCTGCAGAAGAAGTCCGCGGAACTCATCGCCTCCGCCAAGCACATCACCCAGTTCGCCGACCGCGACAGCGACCCCGGCTTCATCTCCACGGTCGTCCTGCCCGGACTCACCCAGTGGCTCGGCCACCCGGACGACGGCGCCGCCCTGCTGAAGCGCATCGAGTCGCAGCGCTCGCGCTTCTTCACCTCCTGACCGGACCGGGAAGGTTCACCGTGCCCTCCGCGTCCCCCACCGCACCCCCCGCACCCGCGCCGCGGGCCCCCGCCACCGGGGCGTCCCGCCGCCGCCCCCGCCGGCTCGGTCCCGGTGACCGGCTCTTCCTGGCCGTCGTCATCGGCGTGCCGCTGCTCGCCCTGCTGGTCTTCGTCTGGCTGCCGGCACTGGCCTCCATGGGCCTGTCCTTCACCAGCTGGGACGGCATCTACCTGTCCGACATCCACTGGGTCGGGCTCGACAACTACCACCAGATCCTCACCAACTACCCGCCGTTCTGGCCGGCGGTGCGGCACAACGTCATCTGGCTGCTCTTCACCGCGCTGCTGCCCACCCCGTTCGGGATCTTCCTCGCCTACCAGCTCGACCGGAAGCTCCGCTTCACCCGGGTCTACCAGACGGCGATCTTCCTGCCGATGGTGCTCTCCCTGGCGGTCGTCGGCCTCATCTGGGAGATCATCTACAACCCCGACACGGGCCTGCTGGACGGCATCCTGGCCGCGGCGGCCCCCGGCCACCACGTCGACTGGCTGGGGGACCCCGACCTCAACCTGTGGGCCGTCCTGGTCGCCTCGGCCTGGCGGCACACCGGCTACATCATGATCCTCTACCTGGCCGGGCTGAAGGGCTTCGACCCGGCCCTGAAGGAGGCCGCCGCCCTCGACGGCGCCAACGGCCGCCAGACCTTCCTGAAGGTGGTCTTCCCCGCCCTCAAGCCCGTCAACGTCATCATCCTGGTCGTCACCGTCATGGAGTCCCTGAGGGCCTTCGACGTCGTCTACGTCCTCGGCGGCGGCGTCGGCAGCAAGCCCGGCATGGAACTGCTGTCCCTGCTGATCACCGACAACATCATCGGCGAGTCCAGCCACATCGGTTACGGCTCCGCCCTCGCGGTCGTCCTGCTCCTGGTCTCCCTCGCCGCCATCGGGACCTTCCTCGTCCAGAACTTCCGCAAGGAGGACCGGTGACCACGACCGCCACCCCGCCCGTCACCCCGGCCCGCCCCCGCGACGAACCGCCGTACGGCGGTGCCGTGTCCAAGCCCCCGCGGCAGACCGGCCGGCACCTGATGCTCGCCACGATCGCGCTGCTGTGGCTGCTGCCGCTGCTGTGGGCCGTCTACACCTCGCTGCGCCCCTACGCGGACACCAGCAAGCACGGCTACCTGTCCTGGCCGCGCGGCATCAGCCTGCAGAACTACACCGACGCCTGGAACCAGTCCGGCATGCCGCACTTCTTCTGGAACTCGGTCCTCATCACCGTCCCGTCCGTCCTGGGCACCCTGCTGTTCTCCGCGGCGGTCGCCTTCTTCGTCTCCCGCTTCGACTTCCGCTGGAACATCGTCCTGCTGATGCTCTTCACCGCGGGCAACCTGCTGCCCGCGCAGGTGCTCATCACCCCGCTCTACCGGCTCTACCTGCTGGTCCCGCTGCCTGCGTGGATGAGCGACTCGCTGCTCCTGTACAACTCGACGTGGGGCATCATCGCCATCCACATCGCCTACCAGTGCGGCTTCTGCACCTTCGTGCTGAGCAACTACATGAAGACGATCCCGGGGGAGATCTCCGAGGCGGCCCTCGTCGACGGCGCCCAGGTGTGGCGGCAGTTCTTCCAGATCATCCTGCCGCTGTGCCGGCCGGCCTTCGCCGCGCTGGCCACCCTGGAGTCCATCTGGATCTACAACGACTTCTTCTGGCCGCTCGCGCTCATCGAGACGGGCGACAAGCGCCCCATCACCTCAGCCCTGGCCAACCTGCAGGGCCAGTACTTCACCAACCCCAACCTCATCGCCGCCGGCGCGCTGATGACCGCCGTCCCCACCCTGCTCGTGTACTTCGCGCTCCAGCGGCAGTTCATCAGCGGTCTGACCATCGGCTCGGGCAAGGGCTGACGCCCGGCGCCCGGAACACCCCGCACCGCACCCGCCGTACCCCCCACCCCCAGGAGGCCCGACCCATGCGGTCACCCTCGCGCTCCACCCTGCCCTCGACCGCCGTCAGGACCCTGCTCGTCCTGGCCCTCACCGCCGGAGTGTTGGCGGCCGTACCGGCGGCCGGGGCGACCGGCCCGGACACCGCGCCCACCGCGACCGCGGCCACCGCTCACCAGGCCGCCGCCAAGCCCTACATGGGCTGGTCGAGCTGGAGCATGCAGTCCTCGAAGTACCCCGGTCTCAACCCCACCGGCGACTACAGCTACCTGACGGAGGCGAACGTCCTCAAGCAGGCCGACGCCATGGCCGCCAAGCTGAAGAAGTACGGCTACGACTACGTCAACCTGGACGCCGGCTGGTGGCGCGACCAGTCCTGGAAGCCCGAGTTCGACGCGTACGGCCGCCAGACCCCCGACCCCGAGCGCTTCCCGCGCGGCATGAAGGCGGTCGCCGACCACGTCCACGCCAAGGGCCTCAAGGCCGGCATCTACCTGCCCGTCGGCCTGGAGAAGGAGGGGTACGGCGACGGGAAGGTGCCGATCTGGAACACCACCGACTGCACCACCGCCGACATCGTCTACGACGACCTGCGCACCACCAACGGCTGGGACAGCTCCTACAAGATCGACTTCTCGAACCCGTGCGCGCAGAAGTACGTGGACTCCCAGGCGCGGATGATCGCCGACTGGGGCTACGACTTCCTGAAGATCGACGGCGTCGGCCCCGGCTCCTTCAAGAGCGGCGACAACTACGACAACCGCGCCGACATCGCCGCCTGGCAGAAGGCCATCGCCGCCACCGGCCGTCCCATCCACCTCGAACTGTCCTGGTCGCTGGACATCGGCCACGTCGCCGACTGGAAGAAGTACTCCGACGGCTGGCGCATCGACACCGACGTCGAGTGCTACTGCGACACCCTCGTCTCCTGGGAGAACTCGGTCGACGACCGCTTCGACGACGCCGCCGCCTGGAGCCGGCACGGCGGCCCCGGCGGGTGGAACGACCTGGACTCCCTCGACGTGGGCAACGGGGAGATGGACGGCCTCACCAAGGCCGAGCGGCAGAGCTACATGACGCTGTGGGCCATCGCCAAGTCCCCGCTGTACACCGGTGACGACCTCACCCGCCTCGACGACTACGGGCTCTCCCTGCTGACCAACCGCGAGGTCATCGCCCTCAACCAGTCGAGCACCCCGCCGGCCCGCCCCGTCACCCCCGCCGACGACCGGCAGGTCTGGGCCGCGAAGAACGCCGACGGCAGCTACACCGTCGCCCTGTTCAACCTCGCCGGCAGCCCCGCGGCCGTGACCGCAGACTGGACCTCGCTCGGCTTCTCCGGCCGCGCCTCCGTCCGCGACGTGTGGAGCCACGAGGACCTCGGCTCGTACAAGGACAAGGTCACCAAGTCCCTCCCGGCCCACGGCTCGCGCCTGTTCACCGTCACCCCGCACGGACCCGCCCAGCGCACCACCGGCTACGAGGCGGAGGCCGCCGGCAACACCCTGGCCGGCAACGCCTCCCTCGCCGACTGCTCCGCCTGCTCCGGCGGCCGCAAGGCCGGCAACCTCTACCTCGGTGGCTCGCTCACCTTCAACGACGTCGTGGTGAAGAAGCCCGGCACCTACCTGGTCAAGGTCGCCTACGTGAGCGGTGACATCCGCACCGTCCAGGTCTCCGCCAACGGCAATGGCGCCACGGGCCACCGGTTCCCCTCCACGGGCGACTGGGGCACCGTCGAGACCGTCAGCCTCCCCGTCACGCTCAAGGCGGGTGCCAACACCATCACCTTCGACAGCGGCACCTCGTACGCCCCGGACATCGACCGGATCGACGTGCCCAAGCAGTCCTGACACCCCGTGGGGCCCGGCACGCGCCGGGCCCCACGGCGGCCGGAAGCTATGACGGGCCGGCAGACACGGACGGGGGAGCGCGTATCTGCCGACCCACGATCACCATAGGGCCCCTCGGGGGGCGGCCGCCCGCTCATCGCGGATGTCCGCCGGTTTCGGCCACGAACCCGGCGGGAACGGCCGCCCCCCGTCGCTCGCCCCCCCTCAGCCGGGCTCCGCATGCCTCACACGCGGGCTGCGGAGCGCAGGTCGTGGTCGAAGGCGCGGATGTCCTCCGTCGTGAGGGTGGCGCGGGTGCGGGCGACGGCCTGCAGATAGTCCTCGGTGCGGTGCGTCAGGTCCGCGGTGCTGCGGGGGTCCGTCGCCAGGTGCCGCTCGAAGGCGGTCTGCGCGGCGGCCTGGGCCGCGTACTCGATGTCCGCCGGCGTGAAGCGGTCGCTGGCCTCGACCAGGGCGTCCAGGTCGATGTCCGCCACCCGGTCCGGCCCGATGTAGCGGACCCAGATGGCCCGGCGGGCCGCGGGGTCCGGCGGGCCGACCGGGATCAGGAAGTCGAAACGGCCGGGCCGCAGGAAGGCCGGGTCCAGCGAGCGCACCGCGTTGGTCGCGCAGATCAGCAGCCGGCGCTCGCCGCGCCGGAACTGCGGGATGAGCTTGAGGAGCTCGTTGGTCACCCGGTGGGCCAGGGTGGAAGGGTCCTGCCGCTCCGAGGCGATCTCCTCCGCCTCGTCGAAGAAGAGCACCACCTGCTCCAGGTGCTCGACCCGGGCGAAGAGCCGCCGCAGCCCGTCCGCCACGCCGTGCGCGTCCTCGGCCAGCTGGTACGGGAGCACCTCGATGAACGGCCACGCCAACCGGGACGCCACGGCCTTGGCGAACGTCGTCTTGCCCGTGCCCGGCGGACCGAAGAGGACCACGGCACGCGGCGGCACCAGGTGGTAGCGCTCCGCGACCCCCGGGTTCTCCAGCGGAAGCACCAGCCGCCGCTCGATGAGCGTCTTCTCCGCGGCCATGCCCGCGATGCGGTCCCACAGTCCTTGCTCCGGGACCGCCCCGCCGAGCTGGTCGAGCAGAGTGTCCTGCGCGGAGTCGGCCGACAGCAGCTTCTCGAAGTAGCCGAGCCCGGGGCGGAAGGAGTACCCGGAGTTCCGGAACGCCTGCTCACCGACCTCGCCCTCGGGCAGCAGCGCCCCGATCCGGCGCATCCCCGCCTGGCCCAGGCTGTCCTCCAGGGCGGCCAGCAGCGCCGAGCCCATCCCGTGGTGCCGCCACTGCCGGGCAATGGCGAGCCGCAGCACCCAGGCGCGCTCCTGGGCCGTCGAGGACACCGCGGCCCCCACGACCCGGTCGCCGACCATCGCCACCACGGCGGGCGCTCCCGCGCGCAGCGCGCCGACCACCTCCGCCAGGGTTACCGCGGGGTCCTCGGTCGTGTCGCGCGACTCCTCCCAGATGCGCACGACCTGGTCGAGGTCGCCTTCCTCCAGATCACGAACCCGCCAAGGCGTCATGGCGCTCACCTCCCGACCATTCTGGCCCAACCGGCGCCGGAACGCTCAGCCGGCGGGGTGGCTGACGTGCTCGTCCGCGTGCGCGGGCGGGGCGTCGGCCTGGCGGAGTTCCGCGAGCAGCTCGGTCTGGCCCGCGAGGAGTTCGGTGAGGATGCGGCGGGCCGCGCGCAGGAGTTCGGCGACGTCGCCGCCGGCGAGGGCGTAGCTGACGGTGGAGCCCTCGCGAATCGACACCACGATGCCGGACCGGCGCAGCACCGCGAGCTGCTGGGACAGGTTCGACGGTTCGATCTCGATCTCGTTCAGCAGGTCCCGAACCGGCACCGGACCGTTCTGGAGCAGCTCCAGGACCCTGATCCGCACGGGATGCCCGAGCATGCGGAAGAACTCCGCCTTGGCCTGGTACAGGGGTACCTGCATCGTCTGATAGCTCCTGCCCTGATTCCGACGGCCCTTCCCGCACCCGCCGGCGGCGGCTCCCGCTGCCACCGGCGCGACGCTGCGTCCAATCCTTCCCCCTCCGGGGCCCGTGCACCGCCGTGCTTGTGCGGATCAGGATGTGCCGAATTGAAGGAATCTTCAATTCCCGGGCGCACGGAGCCCCGAGGAAGGACCGGCGGCTACAACTCGAGGTCGGCCTCGATGCGCCTGAGGCGGTGCCGGGCCATCGCCAGGTTGGCGTTGCGCCGGTCGAGCACCAGGTAGAGGAACAGGCCGTTGCCGTCACGGCTCTTGAGCAGCCGGATCAGGTGGTACTGCGTGCCCATGGTGATCAGGACGTCCTCGATCTCCTCCTTGAGGCCCAGTTCCTTCATCGTCCGGGCCTTGGCGCGGATCACGTCGGTGTTGCCGGCGGCCGCGACGGTCAGGTCGAGGTCCTTGCCGCCACCGATCGTGCCCAGCGCCATGCCGCTGGTGTAGTCGACCAGGGCAGCACCCACGCTGCCCTCGATCGACGTCATCGTCTCCTTGAGGGAGGTCTCCACATTCGCCATCGGCGTTCGCTCCTTGCCGTCGCTATCCAGGCGTCCGCGCGTCCGTGCGCCGCCGCCCCGGTTGGTGACGGTGAAGCTACTGAAAGTGACGGGACCGGTGGGGGAATCGCCGATGCCGGCAAGCGGCCCGGCGGCCCCCGGTAGGATGCGCCGCCGCCTCGGGCCAGCGTCCCCTGCCGGCGGGCAGCTCGCCCAGGACGTGCCGGGCGATCGACGCCATCCGCTCGTGGGTGCCCCGGTAGTGCCGCAGCTCCATCAGCGCGATCGGCAGCGCCCGGCCGCGACCGCGCCCAGGTCGCGTCGTCGGTGCCCAGCGCCGCGCGGTCGCGGGCCGCGAGGGGCTCGCCGCGGTACGCGGGCGGGGCGCCGGCGGGGCCGACGTGCTGCAGGGCGGCGACGAACGCCGCCAAGTCCCCCGCGAGCGCGGCGGGCTCGGCGAGACGGCCCACGGCCGGGTTCTCGCCCTCCAGCCGGCCGTACACCGACCACGCCCAGGGGCAGCCGTCGACGGGAGCCCTCTTGCCCAGGGGCGCGGGGGCGGACGCGGGGAGCCCCGGCGCGAGCCGCGGCAGCCACCGGTGCTCCTTGTCGACGTCGCTCGCGGCACCCGCGGTCCCGGGCAGCCGCACGACCATGTCCGTTCCGGCCGTTACACGGCGTTGGAGGTGCCGGCCGACCCGGTGGGGGTGAGGGGGAGGTCCGCCCAGTGGGGGAACCGCGCCTGCGGCAGCCGGCGTACCAGGGCCGTGTCGGTCCCGGCCCCGTCGCCGTTCGGGGTGCGTGGGGGCATGTCCGCCTTCCGAAGTGGTTCCGCGGGACCGTGATGAGCGGACAGGGAGTGTGCGCGGCAACGCATCTCCGCGTGCCTCGGAGCCCCGGGTGCGGTGCTGCCGGGGCCATGGGCTTGGATGTGCGCGTGACCGTTCACGACGTGGCCCCGCTGCTGCCCTCCATCACCGAACTGCGCGACCACTGCCGCGCCCTGGCGATGCTCGACGCGATCCTGAGCCCCGACTGGGAGTCGCGTCACCACTCCTTCGACGCCGCGTGGGACACGGACGAGGAGATGGCCTCCCTGCGCAACGGCTCGGGCGACGAGTACGCGATCGTGTTCTGCGGCGCCGGGGCGTTCGTGCGCGGCTTCGACCACGAGTCCCCGGTGAGCCCCTACGGGTCGGAGGACCACGAGCCCTGGCCGGGTGTCGTCGACGAGGTCCCCGAGGCCTTCCGTCCGTACGTCGAGGAGCCGGCGTTCTGCGACGAGGACGGCGTGCCGGTCGCGACCGTCTGCCTGTGGCGCGGTACCGGCGACGAGGCGTGGCGGCACGGCTCCGTCGACCTGCCGGAGGGCCGCGAGGACGCCGACGGCGCGTCGTACCTGTTCGCGCTGCTGACCGACCGTTCCCCCGAGGCGTTCCGCGCTTTCGCCGAGGACTACCACGGGATGCCGGTCGACCTGGACGCCGTACGCCATGTCCACGCGCTGCGCCCGCTCACCCCGGAGGTCGTCGCGAAACTCAACCCGGAGGTCACACTGGAGGAGCTGGCCGAGGACGTCGCGGGCATCGGCTATCCGCAGAGCGCGGTCTGACGGCTGATCAGGATCGGGCGGGGCCGGCGGCGCCCCGCGCGACGTCCCGCAGCGCGTCGAGCAGCCCCCGCACCGGGGGCTGCCGCAGCGACGCCTCCCGCACGGCGGCGTGGACCGCCCGTACGGGCTCCGGGCCGCGTACCTTCCGCACGACGACCCCGGGATGGTGGTGCGCCAGTGCGGCCAGCGGCAACAGGCTCACCCCCAGCCCGGCGGCCACGAACCCCTGGGCGGTGGCGTAGTCCTCGCTCTGCACCACCACGTCGGGGCTGAAGCCGGCCGCGGCGCACGCCTGGAGGATCAGTTCCAGGCACGAGCCGTCCGGGGACTCGCTGCCCACCCACGGCTCACCGGCGAGGTCGTTGAGCTCGAGCACCCGCTTCGCGGCGAGGCGGTGGCCCTTGGGGAGGACCGCCCGGTAGGGGTCGTCCCGCAGATGCACCAGGCGCAGTCCCTCACGGCCCTGACCGCGCGGCCGCACCACGATCGCCAGGTCCGCGCGGCCCTTCTCCACCTCCGGCAGCGGATCGCCGGGGTCGACCAGGCCGAGGTCGATCCGTACCCCCGGGTGCTCGCGGCGCAGGCGCGCGACCGCGGGGGCCACCAGGTCGGCTCCCGCCGTCGGGAAGTAACGCACCGTCAGTGTGCCCGTGCGGCCCTCGCGCAGATCGGCCAGCGCCGTCTCGGCCTCGGCGACCTCCCTGCCGATACGGCCTGCGTACTCGGTGAGCAGCAGCCCTGCGGGCGTCGGCTGCACCCCGCGCCCGACCCGTTCGAGCAGCGGGATCCCGGCCTGTCTCTCCAGGACGGCGATCTGCTGGCTGACTGCCGAGGGGGTGTAGCCGAGGTGGGTGGCGGCCGCGGTGACCGACCCGCTGGTGACCACCGCCCGGAGGACCTGCATGCGGCGTACATCGAGCATGTAGGTCAGCTTAACGGTAGTTGTGTGAACCTTCGCTTGTGGTACCAGGACGCCGTGGAGGAGCGTCGGGGGGGACGGTGACGCGCGACGAGGGGAGACCGGGGTGTCCGTGGTGTCCGGTGGTGGGGGCGGTGCGAGGGCGCTGCTGCGCCTGGGGGTACTGGCGCTGCTGTGGGGGTCGACCTTCCTGTGGATCAAGATCGCGCTGGAGGGTCTGCCGCCCGCCTGGGTCACCTTCCTGCGCTGCGCTTTCGGTGCGGCCCTGCTGCTCGTACTCGCCCTGCGCGCGGGTCTGCGCCTGCCGCGGGGGCGGGCGCTGTGGGGCCGCCTCACGGTGGCGGCCCTGCTGTGCAACGCCGCACCCTTCCTCCTCTTCAGCGTCGGCGAGCAGAGCGTCGACTCCGGCGTCGCGGGCGTCCTCAACGCGACGACGCCGCTGTGGTCGCTGCTCATCGGTCTGGCCCTGGGCACGGAACGGGGCATCCGAGGACCCCGCCTCGGCGGGCTCCTCGCCGGCTTCGCGGGCGTCCTCCTGATCTTCGCCCCCTGGCACCGGTCGGGCCTCGTGAGCTGGGGCGCCCTGGCGCTGGTGGGCGCGGCGGCGAGCTACGCGCTGGCCTTCGCCTACATGGGGCGCAGGCTCGCCGCCGCGGGTACGGGCACGCTCCCGCTCGCCGCCGCGCAGTTGACCGCCGCGACCGCGCTGAGCGTGCCCGCCCTGTTCGTCACCGGCACCGGCGGGATCGCGGTGACGCTCCGTTCGTCCGTGGCGGTCCTCGTCCTCGGCGTCCTGTGCACGGGTGTCACCTTCCACCTGACGGTGCGCATCGTCGCGGACGAGGGACCGACCGACGCGGCCACCGTCGGCTACCTCCTCCCCGTCGTGTCCGTGGGGCTCGGCGCGCTCGTCCTCGACGAGCCGGTGGGCGGACGGGTGGTGGCCGGCATGCTCGTCGTCCTCGCCGGGGTCGGGCTCACACGGGTGCGCGGACTTCGGCTACCGCGGCGGCGGCATGTCGACGGCCCGGGCGAGCGCGCCGACGAGCGCGGGGGCGTGTTCGGGCAGCCGCACGGCGGCCCAGTCGGCGGCGGCACCGAGGAAACCCGCCAGATCCCGCTCGGCGCCGGCGACCCCGCGGCGCAGCACATCGACGGCGACCTCGAACGCCGGGCTGTCGTCCCGCCCGGCGTCGACGGTCAACCGGACGACGTCTCCGTGCCGTTCGGCGAGCGGTGAGGGGTCGTGGCCGAGCCACGCGTGGCCGCTGCCGTCGAGGAGGTCGAGCCATGCCTCCCGCCACTCCTCCAGGCCGCTGCAGCAGCCCGGCAGCAACGCCGCCCCGGTGGTGTCGGTGACCCGCAGTCCGCCCGGCGCCTGGACGTCCTCCGCGTCGAGCAGCGCCCGCACGAAGTGCCCGACGTGATCCACGGACCGGGTGGGCGCGGCCTCGTCGTCCGCCTGCCCCTGGTTGTACGCGGCGACGGTCATCACGGCCGCGCCGACCTCTGCCGTCGACAGGGCGCCGTGGAGCGGCATGAAGGTGAACGGCTTCCACTCCGCCACCGGCCAGAGGGCGAAGCCGTCCGCCCCTTCGATCTCCAGCACGGGCTGCACGACGATCACCGCCCGAGTCTGCACCCGGGCGCGGCGCGGCCGCCTCCCGTTTTTCGCGGGTCGCGTGCGTCGGGGGAAACGAAGCGGCGGGCTGCTGCCCGGCGTGAGTTGCCCGCGGCACCCCGGGCTCGGGGAGGGCCGTCCGGCACCCGGTCCTCGTGACGCGGGTCCCGGCGGCGACCGGCCCTCCGGAGGAGGGCAGTTCACACCGGGGAGGTCACTTCGCGGGGGCGAAGACCCGCTGCGCGGCGACGGCCGCGCCGCCGCGCGCCCACTCCTCGAAGGGCAGCGGACGCACGACGAGGTCGCAGTCCGCCGCGGCGCCGAAGGCGTGGTCGGCGAAGGTCTGCCGGATCTGGTCGGCGAACAGGTCGTAGGAGGCCGCGCCCTCGCCGGAGATGATGATGCGTTCCGGGCCGATGAGGTTGGCCACCGAGGCCATCGCCAGGCCCATCACGTGCCCGGCGCGGGAGAAGACCGCGCGGACGGCGGCGTTGTCGGCGTGGGCCAGCCGCACCGCCTCCTCCATCGTGAGCGCGGGGTCGCCGGTGGCCTGCCGGGCCTGTTCGGTGATGGCGTGCGTGGAGGCGACGGTCTCCACACACCCGGTGTTGCCGCAGGTGCAGGTGCGGTCGGTGCCGCCCACCGGCAGGTGCCCCACCTCGCCGGACACCCCGTGGGCCCCGGACACCACCCGGCCGCCGATGGACAGCCCGCAGCCGATGCCCGCGCCGACCGTGACCAGGGCGAACGAGGACAGTCCCACCCCGGCGCCGAACCACTGCTCGGCGACGGTCAGCGCGCGCACGTCGTTCTCGATCACGGTCGGGATGCCGGACGCCGACTCCACCAGCTGCGCGAGCGGCACTCGGCGCCAGTCGAGGAACGGCGAGTACTGCACGGTGCCGGTCTGCCCGTCCACGTCCCCGGAGAGCGTCACGCCGACGCTGTGGACGGCGTCGTCCCGCTCCGCCCCCGCGGCGGCGCGCAGTTGCCCGACGAGCCGGGCGATCGCCAGCACCACGGTCCCGACGTCGCGGGAGTCCAGCGGGGCGCGCCGGGAGGCGAGCGGCCGGGCGGTCAGGTCGGTGAGCACGCCGATGAGTTCGTCGCCGGTCACCTTCACGCCGACGAACCGCGCGCGGTCGGCGCGTACGGCCATCGGCGTCGCGGGGCGGCCGCTGGCCCGCTCGCCGGCCGGTCTGCCGAGTTCGGTGATCCAGCCGTCGGCCAGCAGAGGAGTGGCGGCCTTGGTCACCGCGCCCGCCGACAGCCCCGTGCGCCGCCCGATCTCGGCCCGGGTGAGGGAGCCGTGGACGAGCAGGGTCTGGAAGACCAGGACGGCGGCGGGGGGCTGGTCGGCGAGGCTCATGCCCGGGACCATACCTTTCCAAGGGAAAGTAAGGAAGAGGCCTACTCATCCCATCTTTGGGTGGGGGTGAAGGGATTCCGAGGCGGATTTTCCGGCGAGGGCTGCCATCCGGCGGATCAGACATCCGATTTTTGCCGCCGAATATGTTGACGCTGGAAGGAAAGCCTGGCTACATTCGCCGCACTCCTCGCCCGGAGCGGACGAAGTGCCCCGGCGAGGAGCGTGACCGGAGCCTCCCCCGGTCGCGGCACGCCCGCCCTCGGTGGTGTTCCGGGACGACCGCCACCGGGGGACCCCCTTGCCTCCCGTACCCCCTGCCCACTCGAAGCGGACGCCGTCGCGCCGGGATGGAGTGCCCCCATGGCCCCTTCAGCTGTACTCGCACGTCTCAGATGGCCCGTGACGCCCAGGCGCGGCGGCATGCGCAGGGCCGCCGTGCCCGCGCTCGTCGCCACCGCGCTCGCCACGGCCCTCGCCGTACCCGCCGCGGCGTCGCCCGCCGCGCCGCCCGCGTCCTCCGCCTCCTCTGCGTCCCCGGCGGAGGCCGCGGGCTCCGAGGCAGCCCCCGTGGTGGCCGCCAAGCCCTACATGGGCTGGAGCAGCTGGAGCCTGGAGTCCACCAACTTCCCCGGCTACGGCGGCTCCTGGCTCACCGAACCGCACGTGCTGCAGCAGGCCGACATCCTCGCCTCCAAGCTGAAGCGGCACGGCTACGAGTACGTCAACATCGACGCCGGCTGGAACGTCGGCAGCGAGACGAACAAGAGCCTCTCCGACGAGTACGGCCGGCCCGTCGCGGACCCCGTCAAGTTCCCGCACGGCATGAAGTGGCTCGGCGACCGACTGCACGCCAAGGGCCTGAAGTTCGGGCTCTACCTGGCGGTCGGCCTGTACATCGACACGTACAACGACGGCAGGACGCCGATCCACGGCGCGCCCGGGTGCACGACCAAGGACATCGTCTACCCCGACCTGCGCAAGACCAGCGGCTGGGACAACGTCTCCTACCAGCTGAACTTCGCCAGCCCGTGCACCGAGAAGTACATCCAGTCCGTGGCCGACCAACTGGCCGGCTGGGGAGTGGACTTCCTGAAGATCGACGGTGTCGGCCCCGGCTCCAACCAGGGCGACGCGGCACACGACAACGTCCCCGACATCAAGACCTGGCACGCCGCGCTGGAGCGGACGGGCCGGCCCATCCAGTTCGTCCTGTCCTGGTCGCTCAGCCACGACAAGGTGGACGTCTGGAAGGAGAACTCCAACGGCTGGCGCGTGGACACCGACGTCGAGTGCTACTGCGACACCCTGGTGACCTGGAACAACTCGGTCAAGCAGCGGTGGAACGACGTCGTCCCCTGGATCGACGACGCCGGGCCGGGGCACTGGAACAACCTCGACTCCCTCGACGTCGGCGCGGGCCCGCTCGACGGCCTCAACGAGGTCGAGCGGCAGAGCTACATGACGCTGTGGGCCATCGAGAGCGCCCCGCTCTACATCGGCGACGACCTCACCAAGCTCGACGCGTACGGCCTGTCGCTGCTCACCAACGACGAGGTCATCGCCGTCGACCAGGCCGGCAACCCCGCCAGGCCGCTCAGCCAGGACACCCCGCAGCAGGTCTGGTACGCCCGCAACGCCGACGGCAGTTACACGGTGGCCCTGTTCAACCTCGGCAAGGGCTACTCCGACGTGACCGCCGACTGGAGCGAGCTGGGCATCAGCGGCAAGCCCGCCGTCCGCGACCTGTGGAGCCGCAAGAACCTGGGGACGGTCAGCGACGGCTTCACCGACAACCTGCCGCCGCACGGCTCCCGGCTGCTGCGCGTCACCCCGGCGAAGACGACCGGAAAGCCCGGTGTCCCGCTCGGCGTTCGCGCCACCGCCTCCACGGCCGGCAGCGTCTCGCTCGCCTGGGACGCGGTGAACACCGGCACCGCCACCACCGGTTACGAGGTGTACGCCGACGGCGCCAGGGTCGCCACGGTCGACGGCACCTCCGCCACCGTCACCGGCCTGCACGCCGCCACCGGCTACGCGTTCACCGTCGTCGCCCACGACGCCAGGGGCCGTACGTCCGCACCGGCCAACGCCGTCTCCCTGACCACGCCCGCCGCCGACGGGCCCACCGCCTACGAGGCCGAGGCGTCCGGGAACCCCCGCACCGGCAACGCGAGCGTCGGCGACTGCTCCCGCTGCTCCGGCGGCAAGAAGGTCGGCAACCTGGGCGTCGACGCCTCCGTGACGATCAAGGACGTGACGGCGCCGAAGGACGGCACCTACCTGATGACCGTGGACTTCACCGACGGTTCCTCGGGCCGCACGGCCGTGGTCACCGTCAACGGCACCGCCTTCCAGCTGCCGCTGCACGGTGGCAACGACAACGACTGGGGCCGCCCGCGGTCGGTCACCGTGCCCGTCCGGCTGAAGGCCGGGGCCAACACGATCGCCTTCGGCAACCCGTCCGACTACGTGTCCGACGTCGACCGGATCACCGTCTGACCGACGGCCGGCCCGGCAGCGGGCCACCGTCCCACCCGTTCGACCCGACGCACGAGAAGGCCCGACGCACGAGAAGGAGAGTGCCGTGGTGGTCACATCGCAGGGCAGCCACACGACGCCGGTGGTACCACCGACCGGCGCAGCCGGTACGGGGGCCACCACGGCCTCTTCCAGCCCGAGGACCCGCGGACCCCTGAAGGTCCGCACGAACACCGGCGGCCCCCGGCCCCGGCGCGTGACAGCGACCCGGTCCGCGGCGGCCCGGCGGCGGGACCTGCCGGTCGCGCTGCTGCTGATCCTGCCCGCCGTGGTCGGGTTCGCGATCTTCTACGCCTACCCGACCCTGCGCGGCATCTACCTGGGCTTCACCGAGTTCCACGTCCTCACCCCGCCGCGCTGGGTGGGACTGGCCAACTTCCGCGAGATGGCCGGTGACGGGGTCTTCTGGCACTCCCTCCTCGTCACCCTCTGGTTCGTGGCCCTCTCCGTCGTCTTCGGCACCCTGATCTCCCTGGTGACCGCGGTGGTGCTGCACCGCGTCACCGACTCCTCGCTGCTGCGCGGCGTGATGCTGCTGCCGTTCCTGATCTCCAACGTGATCGCCGCGCTGGTGTGGCAGTGGATGCTCGACCCGCACCTCGGGGTCGTCAACATCGTGCTCGACCACCTGATCGGCCACCCGGTGCTCTTCCTCGGCAGCGGCCCCTGGGCGATCCCCTCGCTCGCCGCGATCAGCGTCTGGAAGTGGATGGGCTACTACTCCCTGCTGATCTTCGCCGGGCTGCAGACCATCCCGTCCACGATCTACGAGGCCGGCCGGGTGGACGGCGCGAGCGAGTTCCAGATGTTCCGCCGCCTCACCGTGCCGCTGCTGCGGCCGATCCTCGTGATGGTGGTCGTCCTGACGGTGATCAACGCCTTCCAGGTCTTCGACATCGTCGCCGTCACCACCAGGGGCGGCCCCGCCAACGCCTCGAACGTGCTGCAGATGTACATCTACGACAAGGCCTTCCGCCAGTTCGACTTCGGCTACGCGGCGACGATGTCGCTGGCCCTGTTCGCCCTGCTCATCACGGTCACCTTCACCCAGCTCCGGCTCGCGCGGGCCGACGAATCCGACCTGAACTGAAGGAGGCCCCCGATGACGCTCCCCCTCGCTCCCCGCACGACGAGCGTGCGGCGCCCCCGCACGCGCAAGGCGACCCCCGGCCGGATCGTGGCCTGGGCCTACCTCGGCCTCGTCTCGCTGATCACGCTCTTCCCCTTCTACTGGATCGTGCGCACCGCGCTGTCCAACAACTACCGGCTCGCCACCGACCCCTCCTCGCCGCTGCCCGTCGGCTTCACCTTCGGCGCCTTCAAACGGGCGCTGGGCCTGGCCTCCACCGCCGAGGCCCAGGCCCAGGGCGGCTCGGGCGCGTCCCTCGACATCGCGCTCTACCTGCGCAACTCGGTGATCTACGCATCGGTGCAGACCGTGCTCATCGTGCTGTTCTCCGCCTGCGCGGCCTACGCCTTCTCACGACTGCACTGGCGCGGCCGCAACCTGGTGTTCGGCGTCCTCATCAGCGCGCTGATGGTGCCGAGCGTCTTCACGCTGCTGCCGAACTTCGTGTTCATCAAGGACCTCGGCCTCACCAACACCTTCGCCGGACTCATCCTGCCCGGCGGGCTCTTCCAGGCGTTCACGGTGTTCTTCCTGCGCCAGTTCATGCTCGGCCTGAGCAGCGAGATCGAGGAGGCCGCGATCATCGACGGCGCGGGACCGCTGCGGATCCTCTACCGCATCGTCCTGCCGATGTCGGCGGCGCCGATCGCGACCGTGTCGCTGCTGATGTTCGTCAACGCCTGGAACGACTACATGTGGCCGCTGCTGGTCACCAACGACGCCGGGGTGCAGCCGCTGACGCTCGCGCTCGGTGTGTTCAAGCAGTCCTCGCCCCAGGCCGCCCCCGACTGGGCCGGGCTGATGGCCGCCTCCCTCATCGCGGCGCTGCCGATGCTGCTGCTCTTCCTCGCCTTCGGCAAGCGGATCGTCAACTCCATCGGCTTCTCCGGGCTCAAGTGACCGAGCACGCGCACCAGGACGGCACCCCATGAACCCCACTGACCTGCTGCTCGGCTGGCCCGCGCCCGCGGCCGACTGGAACGAGGCCGCCCCGGTCGGCAACGGCCGACTCGGCGCGATGGTCTTCGGCGGGACCCACCGTGCCCGGATCCAGATCAACGACTCCACCGTGTGGTCCGGCACCCCCGGCGGACCGGCGAAGGCGCTCGCCGACGTCGTCGCCGCCGGCGCCGGCCCGCGGCGGCTCGCGGAGGTCCGCGACGCGCTCCGCGCCGGCGACCCGCACCGCGCCGAGGAACTCCTGATGGCCTTCGAGGGCCCGTACAGCCAGGAGTACCTGCCCTACGCCGACCTGTGGCTGACGGTGTCCGGGGCGCAGGACGCCACGTACCGGGGCCGCACCCTCAACCTCGACAGCGGGATCGCCGAGGACGCCTTCGACCTGTCCTCCGGGGCCTCGGTCCGCCGCCGGACCTGGGCCGGCGCCGCCGACGGGACCCTGTGCACCGACCTGGCCGCGCGGGGCGGCACCGTGGACCTGCGCCTGGAACTCACCACCCCCCTCCGGGAGGTGCACCGCACCGCCGGCCCCGAAGGGGTCGTCATCGGCGTGGAGATCCCCGTCGACGGGGCACCCGCCCACGAACCGGACGTCCCGGAACCGCTGCGGTACGCCGACGGCCCCGTCGACGGTTACGACCCCTTCGGCGCGCTCGCCCTGCGCGTGGCCACCGACGGAGAGGCCACCGCCGACGGGGGAGTGCTGTGCGTCACCGGCGCCACCCGGCTCCTCGCGGTCGTGGCGAGCTCCACCGAGGCGCTGCGCCACTGGCGGGGCCTCGACGCCCCGGCCGGCCGCGCGGCGCACCTCGAAGCGGCCGCCGACAGCGCCGCCCGGGTCGTGGAACACGGCACCGACGACCTGCTCAAGGAGCACGAGGCCGACCTGCGCGCACTCCTCGGCGGCACCTCGCTGCGGATCGGACCGCGCCGCCCGGGCACCCACGACGTCGCCCGCGACATCCTCTCCGGCGACGACGAACTCCTCACCGCGACCGTGCTGTTCCAGCTCGGCCGCTACCTCCTGGCCGCCGCCTCCCGCCCCCACGCCGGACCGCCCGCCAACCTCCAGGGCATCTGGAACGCCGACCTGCGCCCCGCCTGGTCGTCCAACTACACGATCAACATCAACACCCAGATGAACTACTGGGGCGCGGAGGCCGCCGGCCTCGGCCCCTGCCACGAGCCGCTGTTCGACCTCCTCGACCGCGTCGCCGCGCACGGCCGGGACGTCGCCGGGCAGCTGTACGGCGCCCGCGGCTGGGTCGCCCACCACAACACCGACATGTGGGGGTGGGCGCTGCCCGTCGGCATGGGCCGCGGAGCCGCGTCCTGGGCGATCTGGCAGATGGGCGGCGCCTGGCTCGCCCAGCACCTGTGGGACCACTGGGAGTTCACCCAGGACACCGCCTTCCTGCGTGAACGCGCCTGGCCGCTGCTCAGCGGCTGCGCCGCGTTCCTGCTCGACTGGCTGGTGGACGACGGCACGGGGCGGCTGGGCACCCTCCCCTCCACCTCGCCGGAGAACCACTACCTCACCCCCGACGGCTCCATGGCCTCGCTCACCCGCTCCTCCACGATGGACACGGCACTCACCCGGGCCGTCCTCGAACGCACCCTGCGCGCCGCCGCGCTCCTCGGCATCGACACCCCGCTGAGCGGCCGCATCACCGCCACCCTGCCGCGCCTGCACCCGCCCCGGATCGCCGCGGGCGGCTGGCTGCGGGAATGGGCCGACGACCTCCCCGAGCAGGACCCCCACCACCGCCACCTCTCCCAGCTGGTCACCGTCCACCCGCTCGGCCAGATCGACCCCGACGGCACCCCGGAACTCGCGGCCGCCGCGGCGGCCCTGCTGGACAGACGCGGTCCCGGCGCGATGGGGTGGTCATGGGCCTGGAAGATCGCGCTGCGCGCCCGGCTGCGCGACGCCACGACGGCCCGTTCGCTCCTCCTCGAGGCGACCCGCCCGTTCGAGGGCGACCCGGACACCGACGCGCCCGTCGACGGCTCGGAGTGGGGCGGCCTGCTCCCCAACCTGTTCTCCACCCACCCGCCGTTCCAGATCGACGGCAACTACGGCCTCATGGCCGCGCTCACCGAGATGGTGCTGCAGAGCCACGCCGGCACCGTCCACCTGCTGCCCGCGCTCCCCGCGCAGTGGCGCGAGGGCGAGGCCACCGACCTGCGCTGCCGCGGCGGCCTGGCGGCCGACCTCACCTGGCACGACGGCGCCCTCACCTCCGTGACGGTGCGCCGTCATGCCGGGGACGACACCGAGCCGGTGACCGTCCGCCACCGCGACCGCACCACCCGGGTACGCGTCGCCACCGGCACCGCCGTCACCCTCGACGCCGACCTCACCCCGCGCGAGGAGGCCCGGCCGTGCTGACCGAGGACGACGTCCCCGAACTGTGGGCCTACCGCAGCGCATACCGCGAACCCGCCGACTTCGACGCCTTCTGGAAGGAAACCCTGGAGGCCGCCCGCGTCCACGAACCACGGCTCGAACTCACCCCGGTCGACACCGACCTGGAGACCGTGGACGTCTACGACGCCGTCTTCCCCGGCTTCGGCGGCCACCCTGTCCACGGCTGGCTGCGGCTGCCGCGCCACCGAAACGGCCCGCTGCCCGCGGTCGTGCAGTTCCACGGCTACGGCAGCGGACGTGGGGCCCCCGTCGAGGACCTGCTGTGGGCCTCCGCCGGCTACGCCCACCTGCTGGTGGACACCCGCGGTCAGGGCGGCGCCTGGGCGGGCGGCGGCGCCACCGCGGACCCGGTCGGCAGCGGCCCCTCGCACCCCGGGTTCCTCACCCGCGGCATCGAGGACAGGGACACGTACGTCTACCGCCGGGTCTTCACCGACGCCGTGCGCGCCGTCGAGGCCCTGCGCACCTCGCCGCACGCCGACCCCGACCGGGTCGCGGTGACCGGCCCCAGCCAGGGCGGCGGCATCGCCCTGGCGGTCGCCGGCCTCGTCCCCGGACTGCGCGCCGCGCACTTCCAGGCGCCGTTCCTGTGCGACATCCGGCAGGCCGCCCGGCTCACCGGCGAGCAGCCGTACGCCGAGCTCATCGGCTACCTCGGCGCCCGCCGGGACCGGGTCGAGCAGACCTTCCGGACCCTCGGCTACTTCGACGGACTCGCCTTCGCCCGCCGCGCCACCGCGCCCGCCTGGTTCTCCGCCGGGCTGCGCGACAAGGTCTGCCCGCCGGCCACCACGCTCGCCGCGTACCACCGCTACGGCGGGCCGAGGCAGATGCGGCTGTGGGAGTTCAACGGCCACGACGCCGGCGGCCCCGAGGACCTGGTCATCGCCCTGAGCGCCTTCCGCGCGCTCCTCAAGACGTCGTCCCACCACCCTCACCAGGAACCGTCCCGAAAGAAGGAATCATGAGAATGCGCAGAGTCGTCGCCCTCGGGGCCACGCTCACCCTCGCCGCGGTGCTGTCCGCCTGCTCCTCCGGCTCGGACACCGCGGGCGGTTCGCAGACCGTCAACTGGTGGACCTGGGACGACAAGCAGGCCGCCGCGTACAAGACCTGCGCCGCGGACTTCGAGAAGGCCAACCCCGGCACGACCGTCAAGATCTCGCAGTACAACGTCGACGACTACTTCACCAAGCTGACCGCGGGCTTCGTCGCGGGCAGCGCCCCCGACGCCTTCCAGAACAGCGTGCAGTTCTTCCAGGCGTACGCCGGCCAGAACCAGTTGCTGCCGATGGACGACTTCATCGCCAAGGACACGTTCGACCTGTCCCGCTTCTCCGTCGGCGTGAACGCCTGGAAGTTCACCGACGGCAAGCAGTACGCGCTGCCGCTGGACTGGGCCGCGGCCGGTCTCTACTACGACCAGGACGCCCTGACCAAGGCCGGCTACAGCAAGGCCGACGTCGAGTCCGTGACGTGGAACCCCGACGACGGCGGCGAGTTCGGCAAGATGATCGCCCACCTCACCGTGGACGAGAAGGGGCGCCGCGGCGACGAGCCCGGCTTCGACAAGGGCCACGTCAAGACCTTCGGCTTCGGCCAGATCGCCGCGAAGGACTTCATCGGGCAGACCTCCTGGAGCCCGTTCGCCTCCAGCACCGGGTGGCGGCTCGGCGACAAGGAGAGCTGGCCGACGGTCTTCAACTACAGCGACCCCCGCCTGGTGAAGACGCTGAAGTGGGCGCGCTCCCTGACGGAGAAGGGGTACGCGCCCAAGCTCGGCGAGTTCACCTCCAGCGTCAGCGACGTCGACCTGCTCTCCTCCCACCGGGTCGCCATGGAGATCGGCGGTTCCTGGTCCGCCTCGACCTTCGCCAAGATCCCCGGCGTCAAGACCGGCGTCGCGGCGCCCCCGTACGGCCCCGACGGCAAGACCCGCGCCGTGATGAGCAACTCCAACGGCAACAACATCTGGGCGGGCACCAAGCACCCCGAACTGACCTGGAAGTGGGTGTCCTACATGGGCTCCGAGGCCTGCCAGTCCAAGGCCTCCCGCACCGGCACGTTCTTCCCGTCCATCCCCGCCTCCATGGACGCCGCGACGAAGGCACTGGCCGCCGACGGGGTCGACCTGTCGGTCTTCACGAGCATGCTGAAGGACAAGGTCCTGTACCCGTCCCCGGTCTACGGCAACGGCGCCGCGGTGCAGGACGCGCTGAACCCGCTGTTCGAAGGCTACTTCGCCGGGCAGAAGGACGACTCCGTCTTCGCGGACATGGAGAAGCAGAGCAAGACCCTCCTCGCGAAGAACTGAGCCACCGCAAGCGAACCGAGCCGCCGCCGCCGGACCCGCCCCCATCCCGGGCCGTCCGGCGGCGGGGCACCACCGAAAGGACCCCCATGGCAGACACCACCGCGCGGATCGTCCCGCTGCGCGCGGCCGGCACCGCGTTCGTCGTCGAACTCACCGAGCCGGTGCCCAGGGTGCTCCACTGGGGGGCCGACCTCGGGCCGCTGTCCGCCGACGACCTGGCCGCCCTCAGCCTGACCGCCGAGGCAGCGGTCCTCAACAACTCCCTCGACGCGCCCCGCCGATTCACCGTCTGGCCCACCGAGGCGGACGGCTGGGCCGGCACCCCCGCGCACCAGGGGCACCTCGACGGCGGTGCCGCAGCCCCCCGGCTGACCACGACGGGCACCTCCGTCCGGCAGGACGCCGAGGGCGGCCAACTGGTCGTCTCCCTCACCGACGCCGCCGCGGGGCTCGACATCACGATCACCTACCGGCTGGAACCCTCCGGCGTTCTCGCCGTCCACAGCGAGATCACCCGGCAGCCGGCCGCGGACCCTGCCCCCTACGACCTCGCGCAGGTCACCGCGGTGCTCCCGCTGCCCCGCCGGGCCGGCGAGATCCTCGACTTCACCGGCAAGTGGAGCCGCGAACGATCCCCGCAACGCCGCCCGCTCGCCCACGGCACCTACGCCCGCGACGTCCGGCGCGGCAAGCCCGGCCTGGACTCGCCGTACCTCGTCGCCGTCGGTGTGCCCGGCTTCGGCTTCCGCGAGGGCGAGGTCTGGGGCCTGCACGTCGCCTGGAGCGGCGACCAGCGCTATCTCGTCGAGCAACTGCCCGAGGGCGCGGGCGTCCACGCCGCCGTGCTCGGCGGCGGGGAACTGCTGCGCGCCGGCGAGGTCCGGCTCGCACCCGGCGACACCCACCGCACGCCCGTCTGCCACTACGCATGGTCCGGCGCCGGCCTCGACGGGCTCGCCGACCGCTTCCACACCCTGCTCCGGGACCGCCCCGGTCATCCGCGCCGCCCGCGCCCGGTCATCCTCAACAGCTGGGAGGCCGTCTACTTCGACCACGCCCCGGAACGCCTCCTGCGGCTCGCCGACCGTGCGGCCGAGGCCGGCGTGGAGCGCTTCGTCCTGGACGACGGCTGGTTCCGCGGCCGCCGCTCCGACCGCGCGGGGCTCGGCGACTGGACGGTCGACCGGGAGGTGTGGCCCGACGGGCTGACGCCGCTCGCCGACCATGTGCGCTCCCTGGGCATGGAGTTCGGCCTGTGGGTCGAACCCGAGATGGTCAACCTCGACTCGGACCTGGCCCGGCAGCACCCGGAGTGGGTCCTCGCCCCCGGGCGCGGCGCCGGTCCCGCGGCCCGGCAGCAGCACGTCCTCGACCTCTCCCACCCCGGCGTCGTCGCCCACCTGCTCGGGGCACTGGACGCTTTGATCGGGGAGTACGGCATCGCCTACCTCAAGTGGGACCACAACCGCGAGGTGCACGAGGCCGTCAACGGCCCGGCCGACCGCCCGGTGGCGCATGCCCAGGTCGAGGCGCTCTACCGCCTGCTGGACACCCTCCGGCAGCGCCACCCCGCCCTGGAGATCGAGAGTTGCGCCAGCGGCGGAGGCCGCGTCGACCTGGGCATCCTCGCCAGGACCGACCGCGTGTGGGCCTCCGACTGCAACGACCCGGTGGAACGGCAGTCCATCCAGCGCTGGACGGGCCAACTGCTCCCCCCGGAACTCGTCGGCGCCCACGTGGGCGCCAACCCCAGCCACACCACCGGACGCGTCAGCTCCGACACCTTCCGCCTGGCCACCGCGCTCTTCGGCCACCCCGGCATCGAGCAGGACATCACCCGCTGCACGCCGGAGGAGTTGGCCCGGCTCGCCGCGTGGACCGCCCTGTACCGCGAGATGCGCCCCCTGCTGCACGGCGGACGCACCGTCCGCGCCGACCTCCCGGGCGACGCGACGCTGCTGCACGGCGTCGTCGCCCACGACGGCACGGCCGCGCTCTACTGCTGGGCCCGCGTGGCGACCTCCCCCGAGGGCCAGCCGGGCCGGACACCGCTGCCCGGCCTCGACCCCGCCCTCCGCTACCGCGTACGCGTCCGCACCGACATCGGCCTGCCGTCCTTCCACCAGAGGAGCGGCCCGGCCTGGCTCACCGAGGCGGTCGACGACCGCCTCACCCTCCCCGGCACCCTCCTCACCGCCGCGGGCCTGCCGATGCCGCAGCTCAACCCCGAACAGGCCCTGCTGATCGAGCTGCGCCAGGCCGACTGACCCGCCCCGAGCCCCGGATCGCTTCGCCCACGCCGGGCCCCCTACTCCTCCTCGGCGTCACCGGGCCCCGCCGCGGCCTGGCGGCCGAGCCAGTACAGGGCCGTGTCGACGTCGCGGGCGGTCCAGCCGTCCGCGTCGGGGCCGGAGCGGACGAGGAGGTCGTCGAGGAGGTCCATGTAGCGGCCGTAGCGGCCCGGTGCCGGCGTCAACTGGTAGCCCAGCCGCTCCAGGCCGAACTGCGCACGGCGGTCGTAGACGGCCATCCGGTCCGGCGCGGCCGCGGTGAGCAGTGCCGAGGCCAGTGCGTCGCCGTTGCGGCAGCCGGGCAGGGGGAGCAGGGCCCTGCGGCCCTCGCGGGCGGCCGCGCCGCGCGGGGCCTGCGGGTCGCGGACCGCGTCCACGGCTCCGGACGTGACGGCCCGGACCTCCGCGTCGCGCAGGTTCATCAGCTCGACGACCCACGCGGTGCTCGCCTGCAGCCGCTTCCACACCACCAGCGCGGCGATGTCCGTCTTGCCGAGGCTTCCGGTGTCCCGCGCGCGCTCCGCGACCTCCGTCAGCACCTCGTCGTACGCGGCCGGGACGGCGGCGCGGTACGCCTCGCGGGCGGCGGAAAGGGTGGACCAGACCCCGTCGGGGAGCGGGGTGAGGGCGGCGGTCGCGGATGCGTTCATACGCCGATGGTGACCCGTCTCGGCCCGCTCCGTGTGCACTTGACCGCTTGTGATCGGTTCCGGTGTGATGTGCCGTCAGGAAGGATCAGATCCAGCCACGCGCGTGGGCCTCCGCCCCGGCCTGGAAGCGCGTGCTCGCGTCCAGCCGTGCCATGAGCGCCGCGATGCGGCGTGTCGCCGTCCGTGTGCTCAACCCCAGCTGACGGGCGATCGCCTGGTCCTTGAGTCCGGCACGGAGCATCGTCAGCAGCGCGACCTCCTCCGTGGTGGGACCCTCCTCTCCGGCCGCCCGGGCCGGTGCGCCGATCGGTTCGGCCCGGGCCCAGTACGCCTCGTACAGCTCGATGAGGGCGTCCAGCAGACCGGACGGGTGCACGACGGCGAGGCTGTCGCGCAGGGCGCCGGTGAGGTGCGGCCGGCGGGCATGTTCGAGCCGGGCCTGGTCTACGACTCCACCGAGAAGGACTGGCTGGGCTACCTGGAGGGCCTGGGCGTCGACACCGGCAGCGGGGTGAAGGCCGTGGACCCCAGCGACCTCAACTACCCGTCGATCGCCATCGGCCGGATGGTCGGCTCGCAGACCGTGACCCGTACCGTCACCGCCGTGACGCCGGGCACCTACCGGGCCTCGATCTCGGTGCCCGGGGTGAAGGCCACCGTCCACCCGTCCGTACTGCACTTCAGCAGGGCGGGCCAGAAGGCCAGGTTCACCGTCAGCTTCGAGCTGACGACCGGGCGGTCCGGCGAGACCGTCACCGGTGACCTCACCTGGCGGCACGGCCGCACCGGCGTGCGCAGCCCGGTCGTCCTGACCCCGTGGAGCCTGATCGCCCCCGACCAGGTCTCCGGCACCGCGGGCAGCGGCAGCGTCTCCTTCGAGGTGACGCCGGGCACCACCTCGCTCGCACTGACCCCGCGCGGCCCGGTCGCGGGCACTCCCGTCCGCAACGCGGTGTCCACCGACAAGCCCGAGCAGGACTTCACCTTCACCGTGCCGGAGGGCACGCAGGCCGGGCAGTTCTTCGTCACGCCCGACAACCCCGAGGCCCGCCTCAGCCTGCTGCTCGCCTACGACCCGGGCGACGGCCAGGACCCGTACATCGTCGGTGACCTCGCCCTCGACCAGACGCGGCCGGTGGTGAGCCTGCCGAGCATGAAGGCCGGGAAGTACCTGGCCATCGTCATGACGCTGGGCAGCCAGCCGGAGCTGACGGACTTCCCGTTCTCCTTCCAGACCAACCTGATCGGCCCGGACAGCACTCCGACGCAGGGCACGTTCACGGTGACACCGCGCAACCCCGCCACGAAGCCCGGCGTCCCGCTGACGCTGACCGCCTCGTGGAGCGGCGTCCCGTCCGACCGTCCCGCGACCGCCTACATCGGTTACCCCAACGCCGCGGGCACCCTCGTCACCATCGGCTGACGGGCCCCACGCGACGGTGCCGGCCCCCTCGGTGACGAGGGGGCCGGCACCGTCTTCGTCATGGGGCCCGGCCGGATCAGGGACGTACGGTCCCCGGCTCCGAGCCCGCGCTCGGCAGGCCTTCCGGCGCCCGGGGCGACCCCGCCGTGGGCGAGGCGTCGCCGTCGGATTCGCCGCGGAGCGCCGCCCCGGCGAAAGCCGCCGCCGAGGCGAGAAGGAGCAGCGCCAACGGCCCCCAGACCGCCGGGATGGACCACATCGGCCAGTCGGCGGCGGCCTGCACCCAGAGCACCACGATGGCCGCGGCGCCCATGGCGACGCCGTGCCACCGCACGGTCCTCGCCGCACTCGCGTGCCGCGGTCCCGGCACGAAGAGCGACCACAGCGCCCCGGCGAGCGCCATCAGGCCGAACGAGAGGCCGGCGAGCGCGCCGCCGAGGCGGTCCTCGGGCCATTCCAGAGGACCGTCGCTCGTCTTCTGCCATGTTCCCGCGGCGTTCCGTACCTCGATGACCTGCCCCCGCCAGATCAGCCCGACGACCTTGTCGTCCGGCTCCAGCTGTGACACCACCGGGCCGGTCCGACGGAAGGTCACATGCCACTGCTCACCGGACGGCAGCAACAGATCCGCCTCGGGCGACTCCCGCTTACCGCTGTGCGCGTCCGCCGACCGCACGGTGAACCGCTGGTCCCACCGGCAGTCCGACACCTTGAGAGGTGCGGAGACACACCGCGGCGCGGCACGGAACTCGCGCTCCCGCTCCAGCGCCCCGCGTGTCTGGAAGACCATCACCACCCCGATGACCAGCGCCACCACGGCCACCAGCAGCCATAGACCGGTCGGTGACTTCCGCTCTTCCGCCGATCCCACTGTCTCTCCTCACCCCCGGGCGACCCCCGCACGCCCATCCGATCATGCCGCGCCGGGCGTCTCCCAGGCCCGCTGCCGGCAGCGGCCGACCCGTCCGGCCTGCCGGGTCGGGGCAATGAGGGGGGCGCCGTGAACAGCGGCGCGGCCGGCCCCTCCGTGCGGAGGGACCGGCCGCGCTGTGTGCGGACGCGGATCAGGCCAGGCCGGTCGCCCGGATCACCGTCTGCGTCACCGTGTTGCCCCGCTTGTCCGAGGCGCGCACGCGCAGCGACAGGAACTCGGCCCGCCGCGGCGCGTCCAGGCGGACGCGGGCGGCGCCGTCCTCCGCGCCGCGCAGCGAGAGCCGGTGCCACGTCCGGCCGTCGTCGTACGAGACCTCCACCGCGTCGGTGCTGACCCGTCCGGCCGACACGCCCGGCAACGGGGAGGCGCTCACCGTGAGTTCGGCGTCGCGCCGCGCGGTGCCGCCCGCATCGGTGCGGATCCCGTAGTCGAGCTGCAGGAGCGGGAGCACCTGCGGGTCGTCCGTGCCCGGCGTCGCCGAGGAGAAGCCCCACTCGGTGCGGGTCGCGGTGGAGTACGGGTACCCCTCCGTCCGCTCGGTGGACGTCACCAGCCGGTACCGGCCCGACGCCGCCGGGACGTCGCCGCCCAGCCAGCCGCCCTCGGTGCGGGTGACCAGGTCGCCGCCCCGGTAGAGCTCGTTCACCTGCGAAGTGGTGCCCGGACCGACCACACCCGCGTGGTCGCGGCCGCCGTCACCCCAGGCCGGGATGGTGACGTCGAGGACGTCACCGTTGCGCTGCGGCAGCCACTGGCTCTCGTTCATCCGCGGGTGCTCCACAGGCCCGAACCACTGGACGTCGGTGGTGCGCCCCGCCGGGTAGCCGACCAGCCCGGAGAACTGGATCGAGCGGATGCCGTTGGCGGCCTCCTCCATCCAGGTCGCCTCGCCCGACGGGGTGACCCAGTCGGTGCGCTCGGCGCCGGCGGACGACAGTCGGGTGCCGCCGACCTTGACGCCCAGGTAGGGCTGGATGTCGTAGCGGAACTCGTCGACCTCCGTGCCGGGTTCGTTGCGGAACCCGACGTCGACCCGGGCCAGCCGGTGCTCGGCCGGCGCGTAGCGCTGGGTCTGCGGGATCGTCCCGTGCCAGGTGTGCACCAGGTCGTACAGGTAGTCCGTCTCGGCGTGGCCGACGACCCGCATCGGCACCGAGCCGGAACGGCTGTCCTGGATGCGGCCGATCAGGGTCTCGCCCTCGGTGCGGGAGATGCCCGCGATGACGAGGGCGGTGCGGCGCACGGGCTCGCGCAGCCGGCCGTCCAGGTCGTTCACCACGACCAGCAGGGCGACGCCCGCCTTCTGCGCGTCGGTGATCTGGTCGTCGTCCCCCGTGTAGCGGACCACGGCCACCTTGCCCTTGGCGCCGGCGGCCGTGTACTCGGCCGCGGTGCCCTTGCCGGCGAAGACCGCGGGCAGGGTCCTGGTGCCCTCGGCGGGACGGCCGGAACCGGGCTGCAGCCACAGGTCGTCGAAGACCTGGTCGCCGGAGGAGAGCGCCAGCAGCGGCTGCTGCATGCGCCAGCGGACCGTGTACGCCAGGTCGCCGCCGGAGGCCTTCGGCATGGGGAGCGCCCACACGCTGTCGAAGCCGTCGCCGACCGTCGCGGTGTCCGTGATCGCCGGGGAGCCGTCCTTGAAGGACTGGTTGAAGTCCATGCGGATGTCGCTGTCCGTGGAGGTCTTCGGCGTGACGACCTCGGTCCTGCGCAGCTTCGTGCCGTCCAGCGTCGTGTCGGTGTCGGCGTTGCCGACCACGACGCCGGTCCTGGCCAGCAGCGCCCGCCCGTAGGAGGACTCGCCGTGGACGCCGCGCACGGCGCCCCAGGTCCAGACGGTGTAGGTGCCCGGCGGGACGACGGTGTCGAGCACGCCGTCGAGGTCGGTGTAGAGGGCCTGCGCGTACTCGTCGCCCTTGCGCTGGTACATCACCAGGCCGACCATCGGGTCGCCGGCGCGGTCGGTGACGTGGACGCGCAGGTGGTGGTACTCGTCACGGGTGCTGACCGCGAGCAGGGTGCGCGTGACGGCCTTGCCGTCGACGACGCCCTCGACGTGCCCGGTGAAGCGGGATCCCGCCGGGGCCCGGTCGAGAGTGGTGGTCACGGTGGTGGACGCGGTGCCGTGCGCGGGGACGGTGACCTGACGGTCCGCCACCGTGAACAGGCCCTCGGGTGCGTCCGCCGCGTCCAGGCGCGGAGTCACGGTGACCGCGGTGTCAGCGGAGTTGGCCCATTCCACGGTGCGGGTCACGGTCTCGCCGGCCGCGCCGCCCGGGGGGTGGATGCCGGCGTCGGCGGTGGCGGTGGCCACGAGCGTGCTGCTGGTGGCGGCCACCGCGTCGACGCGGCCGTTGCCGCCGGAGTCCGCGGGGATGTCCGGCGTCGCCACGGAGGTCGAGACCAGGGCGTCCTTGATCCGGGCCCCGTTCCAGTCGGGGTGCCTGGCCGCGACCAGGGCGGCGACGCCCGCGACGTGCGGGGTGGCCATCGACGTGCCGCTGAGGGTGGCGTACGAACCGGTGCCGAAGGGCGCCCACTGCGAGCGGGCGGCCAGGATGTCGACGCCGGGGGCGGTGATCTCCGGCTTCATCGCGTCGTCCCGGAAACGGGGGCCGCGGCTGGAGAAGTCGGCTATGGCGTCGGAGGAGTCGACGGCGCCGACGGTGAGCGCGGCGTCCGCGGCGCCGGGCGCCGCCACGGTGCCCTCGTACGGGCCGGAGTTGCCGGCGGCTATGGTGAACAGCGTGCCGGTCTCGGCGCTGAGTTCGTTCACCGCCTGGCTCATCGGGTCGGTGCCGTCGGTGGGCTGGTCGCTGCCGAGGCTCATGCTGACCACGCGGGCCTTGGCCTCGCGGGCGGCCCACTCCATGCCGCTGATGATCCAGGAGTCGGAACCGCTGCCGGCGTTGCTGAGGACCTTGCCCACGTGCAGCCGCACGCCGGGGGCGACGCCCTTCTCCTTGCCGTCGGACGCGGCGCCGCTGCCGGCGATGGTGGACGCCACGTGGGTGCCGTGGCCGTGGTGGTCGTCGACGTCCTCGTCGGGCACGAAGCTGCGGGAGTCGGTGACGACGCCGTCGAGGTCGGGGTGCCCCGGGTCGTAGCCCGTGTCGAGGACCGCGACGTCCACACCCTGGCCCGTGTCGCCGCCGGCCCACACGTCGGGGGCGCCGATCTGCGCGACGCTGTCCGCGAGGTCGGCCTTGACCTTGCCGTCCAGCCACACCTTGCGCACGCCGCCGGTGAGGGCGAGGCCGCCGGCCTTCGCCTTCGCGGCCGGCTGCGCCGCTGCCGGGCCGGTCAGGTCGGCCCAGAACTCCGTCGCCTGGTCGTGGTCCTGGGTGGTGGCGGTGCTGTCGATGCTGGTCAGCGCCCGTGCGCCGGTGGCCCCCTCGGGGAGGGAGGGCGCCGCGAGCCTGCGGCGGGCGTCGGAGGAGTAGGTCAGGATGACGGGCAGGCCCTTGGACCGCGCGTCGTCGTAACCGTCCGCGATGAGGCGCGTGACGTTGAAGAGGTCGGTGTCCAGCAGTCCGGCCGCCACGTACCGCTCGGCGGCGAACGGGTAGACGTAGGTGTCGCCTTGCTGCGTGGTGATGCGGGCGTCCGCGCGGTGGCCCCGGGGGCCCTCCACGGTCACGGAGGCGCGGCCGCCCCCGCCGGGCGTGACGGTGACCCGGTCGCCGGTGATGAGGGTGACGGTGCGCGGGGTGGAGCCGGCCGGGGCTCCGCCGGTCACGGTCACGCTGTCCGACGGGGAGCCGGCGGCGGCGTGGTCGCTGGCAGCCGCCGGTGGGATCGCCATCAGCACGGCCGCGACACCCGCGACGATCGGCAGGCCTGTTCGGCCTGGGAAGAGCGGTCTCACAGGGGATCCTTCACGTTAGATCCATCCAATGTCCGCCGCATGCTAGCGAGTTAAACGATTCAACGGGGCGGTGAACGAGAGTCGAACGGTGGCGTCTTTCCGCCCGCTGTCGGGATCACGACAGGGTGGGAATCCCGGGCCGTACGAACCCCCGCTGGACATGGGACTTCGTACCGGTCGATTGCGGGACCGTCTTCCGTGGATGCCCGGTCCTGCGTTCACCTTCACCGTGACCGCCTCCGAGACGGCCCCCGCGCAAACGGCGCAACAGGCCTTCACGCTGACGGTCTCCGCGGTGACATGCGCCACCGGCACCCCGACCGTCACCGGGACCAACGGCGCGAACGTCCTCCTCGGCACCCCCGGCGATGACGTGATCTTCGCCCTGGGCGGCAACGACGTCGTGGACGGCCGCGGCGGCAACGACCTGATCTGCGGAGGCGCCGGCAACGACACCCTGACCGGCGGCGCCGGCGACGACCGCGTCGAAGGCGGTGACGGAAACGACGCCCTGACCGGCGACACCGGAAACGACGCCCTCTTCGGCGACGCCGGCAACGACGCCCTCTCGGGTGGTCCCGGCACCACACCAACGACGGCGGACCCGGCGTCGACGTCTGCGTCAACCCGGCCACCGGTCCCGGCTGCAATCCCTGACCGCCCACCGCCCGCCGCCACGGCGGCGGGCCGGACGTCCGCGACGATCCGGGGAGGGCTCAACGGGGCTGACGGGCCGGGTATCGCACAGCGGCGCGGTGGCGTCCGGCGGCGGCGCTACCGCGGTGTGCCGAGGCGGTCGACGAGGTCGTGCCAGCCGGCGTCCAGCCGCTCGACGGGCATGCCGCGGGACGTGAGCAGGTACTCGACGAGCACGGTGTCGAGATAGCCCTGCAGGGTGTGCCCGGTCAGTTCGACGTCACCGGGGGCGCCCACCTGCCGGAGCAGCAGCGTCAGATGAGTGAGCCTGACCTGGTACGCCGGGTTGTAGCGGCGGCTCTGCTCCCGGTGCGCGGCCATGTACAGGTCGCGATGCGCGTGCTCGTGGCGGATCACGGCCGGGCCGAAGGCGCGCAGTCGCTCCAGCGGCGGGGCGTCCGGCCCCAGGGGCGGCGGGCCCGTGAGGAAGGCGGCCTGGATCTGCTGCTCGATGTGGTCGAGCAGCGACAGCATCAGCCCCGCGCGGTCGCCGAAGCGACGGAAGACCGTCCCCTTGCCGACCTCGGCCGCGGCGGCGACGGCCTCCATGGTGACGTTCGCCGTTCCGCGCTCGGCGGCGAGTTCGGCCGCCACCTCCAGCAGGCGCCTGCGGTTCCGCGCGGCGTCGGCGCGCAGCCGCGGCGGCTGGCCCGTCGGTGTGAGCGTGAGGTCCGCGGGTCCGGCGGAAGCGTCGCGCACGGGGAAGACGGCGCGGGGCGGCTCGGTCATGGCCACAGCGTAGCGGCGGGAATGAAAGTGGACCGTAGTCCGTTTAGCTGCTACAACTTCAACCGGACCACGGTCCGCTTTCAGTTTCCTAGCAGGCAGGGAGATCGCCCATGTCCGTCCGCATCCTCGCCCTGGTCGGCAGCCTCCGCGCCGGCTCGCACAACCGCCAGCTCGCCGAGGCCGCCATGAAGCACGCCCCCGAGGGCGTCGAGATCACGCTCTACGAGGGTCTGGCGGAGGTCCCCTTCTACAACGAGGACATCGACGTCGAGGGCACGGTGCCGGAGGCCGCCGCCCGCCTGCGGGCCACCGCCGCCGCGACCGACGCGTTCCTGCTCTTCTCGCCCGAGTACAACGGCACCATCCCGGCCGTCCTCAAGAACGCCATCGACTGGCTGTCGCGCCCCCACGGCGCCGGCGCCCTGTCCGGCAAGCCGGTCGCCGTGGTCGGCACCGCCTACGGCCAGTACGGCGGCGTGTGGGCGCAGGACGAGGCCCGCAAGGCCGCCGGCATCGCCGGTGCCGCGGTCCTCACGGACGTCAAGCTCTCCATCCCGGGCTCCGTGATCCGCTTCGCCGAGACCCACCCGGCCGACGACACCGAGGTCGTCGAGGGCCTGACCCGGGTCATCGACCAGCTCACCCGGGCAGGCGCCGCCGCCGCGGCCTGACCCCTTCTGCGCCGGGACCCCGAGGGCCGTCGCCCCCGGGGTCCCGGCGTTTCCCGTGTTACGGCGTGCCCGGGACCGGAGACCCGGTCGAGGACCTGCGGGCGGCATGGGACCTGCAGATCCGCTTCGGGCTGGGACAGCCGGCGTACTACACCCTGGTCTACGCGCGGGCCCGGCCCGGCCACCTGCCGCTCGCAGGCCGGCGGGCGGTGACCGAGCTGCAGAGCATGATCGCGCGAGTCGGAGCGGCCGGAAGGCTCCGCCTGAGCGTCGAGCGCGCCACGGCCGTCCTGCACGCCGCGGGGGTGGGGACGATCCTCACGATGTTCAGCACCCCGGCCGAGTCGAGGGACCTCGAAATCGCGGACGCGACCCGCGACCTGGTGATCGCCTCGATCACCGCACCTGTTGCCGCACACCCCACGCATCTGAGGCAGGAGGAGCAGGACGACACCGCGACCGCGGCAATGGCGCTGCGCGCCGCGCTCGCCCGGCGCGACACCTCGGCCCTGAGCGCGGCGGAGAAGGCCCTGTTGATCGACTGGCTCAACCGCTTGGCCGACGTGAAGCCAGCCCCCGGCTGAACAAGCCGCCGCCTCGGCGCCGGAGAGGGTTCCTGTGACCCATCAGGGTGGTGCGGTCGGAGCTGACTCCGCGTGGTGGAGAATCCATGCATGCGCACCTTCTCTGGCCATCCCGAGCCACGCCGTGTCTCACCGGGAGAGTATCCATGGTGGGACCGGGCTCTCGCTCTTCTCAACCGGGACCTGGCGGTGACCCTGCCCCAGCGGAAGCCCCTCCAGCTGATGATCGATCCGGACCAACCGGAGCACGTGTACGTCGCCATGGACAACGGCGAGTGGCACGCCACTTACCTGCTTCCGGACTCGACCGACGAGCCCGCTTCCGTGCTGGCAACCGTCGCCGAAGCCGCGCAGGACACTGTCACCGAGTGTCTGTGGCTGGCGCGGCCGCTGTGCCCCGAACACGGCCTGGGCATGCATCTGCGGGATGCGAACGGGCGCCTATCCTGGTGGTGCGCGGGAGACCGGCAGGGTGGGGACGGTCATGTCCTTGGGGACGTAGGCCTGCTTGACATGGTCGTTCCTGCGCCTCGCCCCGAAGGCAAGCGGAACCGGGCGGATTGACGTCCCACTGCGGCACCGGTGGGAGCGCGATGCGCTGCGGCTGATGCGAGCCGGTGGTCATTGAGAAGCCATCTCAATTGGCTGGTTCGGATCCTTGAGCGGCTGGTGCTGGATGAGACGTGGGCCTTGTTTCAGCGGGTGGTATCGCCCGCACTGACCGGGCCGCAAGGCGGTGGCTGGCGACGGCACGGGGCCACGGGCGGTCGCTCCCGGCGGCCCGAACGACGGTTCGGGTAACCGCCGCGAAGCGCCCGACCCCCTACGCGGCCATACGCCGACGCCGACGCCTCGGCGAATACCAACACGGAGCCTTGACTGCGCAGATGAGGATTTCGGCAAGGGCAGTGTTGGCGGTTAATTGAACGTAAAGCGGGGTGGCAGAGCAGCACTACGGCTCCGCATAGCGCAGAAACTGCCAGCCCAGTACGGCCAGGGCAAGTGTCTGTGCGAGGGAGGCGGTCACCAGGAGAGGCTGGACGCCGGGAGAGCACCAGAATGCGGTCACGCAGATCATCGGCAAGGCCAAGTACGTGAATAGATCCACAGCAGTCTGTAGTCGCTTGCGCGTGGTGCGGCTCGCATCGTCGCGGTGGTAGATCTCCCAGCCGAACACTCCATCGTGGGCGCCGCTGAGCTCGGCGAGCCGCGGTCCTAGCTGGTCGCGAATGTAGCAGCCGATCGCCGAGATCTTCTCGTCATTGACCAGGTAGGCCCAGCCCAGGACTAGGCAGACCACGGGGACGGCGAGCAGCAGTTGGGTCTGCGTGCTCTGGACGGTGATCGCCAGGACCGTAGTGACCGCGGCGAGTGTGAAGTAGAGCAGATTGTCACGGAATCCTATCCGGGTCTTCTGCTCCTCCTTGATGCGGTCGTACTCGGCCAGCAGCAGTCTGCTCTCGCTGATGTCTTCTGTGGAGGCCATGGCCATTCCTAGGCTCGAGTCCTGGCTGGGCTGGTGAGCGGGCGGGCAGGATCCGGCCTTCGTCCCCTACCCGCCTCGAAGGCGCCGAAGGCTCAGTCGGCAGCGCGGAAGGACGGCAGGTTGTTGGGGTTGTTTCGTTCGATCCAACCCTTTCCGTCTGCGGCAATTCCTTCCAGGAGGCGGAAGGTGTGAATGAAACCAGCCGCATTCAGATTGATTTCGGCGATTTCTTGGGCGTTTTCGTCCGGCGTCAGTTGATGGATGTCGGCGTCTTTGACGCGAATGTTCCTGGCCGGCCCGTTGGTGAGGACGAGCTCCAGGTCGTCTCCGGCGTGGGTGCGTTCTGTGACCTGCACGGAGGACAATGCGTCGAACCGATAGTTACTTCGCTGTCCGTTCCCGCGTTTCGCGTCGGTGAAGTCGAATTCCGCGCTGATTTCACGAACGCCATTTAGTGTGACCAGAAAAAGACGGAAGCTGTTGCGCGAGTATCGCCAAGGACCACCCTTCGTACGCCCTCGCTTATAGGGACGTGCGGGTGTCACCAGGATCGTGTGGGTGATCAGGTCGCGCCAGGTGAGCTGATAGTGGCGGAGTGCTTCGTCAACGAACAGCGTCTTGTCGTAGGTGAGCCAGATCTCCATTTCCAACTCACTGGGTCGCATGGTGTACAGAAACGACTTCCAGCTCTGGTACGCGACTTGCCGCGCGGTCATCTTCTCTTGATATTCCCGGGTTTCCTCGGCCAGTCGGTGCTCTTCACTCCGGGCCTCCAGCCACGAGGACGCAGCCGCGTGGCCGGACCAGACTGCACCAACTACGGCCAGGATGGCCAGCAGTATCTGCGTCGCGTCGCCGCCTGAGGCCACTGTTCCGAGTAGGGCCAGAGCCGTGATGCCGAGAGTGATGAGGGCGACCACGCTCACCGCCTCCGCCACCCCCGGCGTCTGGTTCTGGTGGCGGCGACCGAACAGAAGACCTTTGTGGTGGCGGTCTCGGGCATCCTCAGCGAGATAGCGGATCAGCCAGTTGACCCGATCCACGCTGATTCGGCTCTCGCGGTAGAGAAGCGCGATCTCGGCGGCGAGGCTGTTGCGGATGTGGACGGTATGACCGAGCCATAGGTTCGGGGCGAATCCGTGGGGCACGCAGGTGCTGAAGTAGTGGTCGAATGCATGACGGACGCGGTTGGTGAACCCGTCCCCGGTAGAGGCGGGATCGTTCGTTTGCGGAATGTGGAACAAACGGTTCTTGGCCTTCAGCTGATGTGCTTGGTACCACCATCGGCGGCCGAAGTGCGCCGCGGTCACGCCCGCACCGAGCGCCACCACTACCTCGATGACCGCCGCAGCCGGCTGCGCAACCAGTGCCAGGATCCAGAGGAATGCAGTGGCAACGACGAAAACGAACGCCCGGAGTGGGAGGGCTGCCTGGGCGGCAGCAGCGGTGCTCGGACGGGGCGGCAGGGCCCGTGGCCCGATGGGGTCGGGTTCGAAATAGGCCCAGACCCGTTGGACCCGGTTGTTGCTGAAGCGAGCTGTCTCGGCCCGATCGCGGTGCTCGGCCCAGAGGCTGTCCTTCAGTCCTCCTGTGAGTACGAGGTCGAGGTGGTGGAGGATTGCGTCACGCTGGCGAGGTGACAGGGCTCGTAACCGCTCCAGTACGCGTCCAGTTCCGCTATCCGCGGGCATCGCCAGCAGTTCGAAAGTGATGTGCAGGGCGTCTTGCCACGGCCCTTCGGCGTAGGTCCGTACGAGCCCGGAGGCGTGGTGGAGCCGCTGGAGTTCTTCGGTGCTGAGATCGTGGTAGGCGCGTGCGCTGAGCATGGCGAGCACCCAGTGGAAACGGACCTCCGCGTTGTCGTGTCCGTGGGCGATCGCGTCACTGATCATGTCGCGAGCACGACTCGGGACGCCTTCCTCCAGGAACCGCACACCGACCTTGTACTTTTCCTGAGGCGACGCATCCGGGTGGAGGATGGAAACGTTGGCGTTGTGTACGACTTCGGCCTGAATTCCGACGATGGAGTCGTCTGCGGAATTGTACGTGGCACTGCTGCCGTCGTTCATGACAAGTCACCCGCCGCAACAACCAGTGGTGCCAGCCTGGCCACCAGTTCGGGAGACTCTGCGATCAGACCGCGTAACCTCTTGAGCGCCATGGTCGTTCTCTTGGGCGATTCGGGAGTGTTCTCCCTTGCCGCCTGGCGGGCAAAGGCCAGCTCGGCCAGTGCCTCTCGGTAGGTGTCGTCGTCGAGGGCGCGCTCGGCGTGGTGCCGCTGAAGGTGCGCACGGAAACCGTCTAGTTCCGCGATCAGGTCCGCCGGACTGGTCACCTTCGGGGCCGCGTTTAAGTAGATGCTGCTCTCCTTGACTGAGCCGGCCATGACGCCAACGGTGCTGTTATGGGCGGTGTTGCTGACGTGCTTTTTGGGTCTGTCTGCCGTATGATATTTGTCTGCCTGAGACATTGCGATCTGCTCCTGTTCTTCCACCAGTTCCACGGACAGCCGTGTGGCGAATGCCGCCGCGTTCGCCGCGGCCCGTGGTTGCCAGTTGCGGTCCTTCGTGCTGTTCTTCGTGCCGTCCGCTCGGTCGCTGATTCCCCGGATGATGGCCACCGGTGCCCCGTTGAGATGACCGGCCTGCGCCACACCGGCGGCCTCCATCTCGATCGCGAGCGCATCGTTGTAGTGCTGCCGGATCCACCGCGCCTCGTCCGAAATCTTCGAATTCTGTACGATTTCGCCAGCGGCGATCGCGCCGAAGCGTACCTGTGGCGCGCGCCCATGACCGGGGGCGTTATCGGCCCAGTCGTTCACGCGAGCCAGATGCGACCCGAGTTGGCTGATACCGTGCGCCGTCTCCCACACCCGGGGACGGGCTTTGAGCCCGTCGTCCTCGCTGGTTCCGCCGTGGTACGCGTACACGTGTGTCGCCATCACCACGTCGCCCAGCCTGGCGCTGTCCCACAGCGCGCCGGCGACGCCGACGAACAACACGGCTGCCGGCGAGAACTCCTGTATCGCGCGCTCGGCGATCACCGCCGCGGAATGGTTCCCCTTGTTCGTCAGACCGAGCGCGACACGACATGAAGTGCCCTGCACGGTTCCCACTTCGAACAGCGTCCCACGCTCATGACGGTGCACCTCTGGGTCGGACAGTTTCCGGCGCACGGCCTGGTACTCGAGGTTGAGGGCGGTGAGAATTACCACCAGGTCCTTCGGCATCTATGCTCCTTCATCTCTCGTGTCCTCTTCCGTCCTGGACGGCGCAGGCCGGATCAGTGGGGGGGATAACACCGTCTTCGGTCCAGTCCGGTACAACCGCGCGGGCCGTCCTCCCGTGGCCCTATGTCCCGACCCGGCGGGGATAATGAATCCTTTTACGGCCTGGACTTTCCGGTAGAAATTACGTGTGTCGAGCTCGGTGCCCCAAACCGCCTCGTACACCTGCTGCAACTCGGCTATGGTGAAGAGATCTCCGCAGAATGCCGTGGCCAGCGCCGAGAATTCGAGCTTGGTGCGCGCGCGCTCGATTCCGTCCGTCACGATCCGGCGGTGATCGAAGGCCAGTTTTACCTCACCGGACAGGACGGCTTCTGCGGGAACCCACGCAGCATCCACGGCATCCGTTCCCGCGACCGGTTCGGGGAGTCCCGGCGCGATCGCCAAGTGGGCCACGGAAACGACTCGTCCTCGTGGGTCACGGCCCGTGTTCCCGTAGGTGGCCAACTGTTCAAGGTGCACCAACCCGGCAACCAGGGCAGTTTCCTCACTCAACTCACGGTGGGCGGCGTCCAGGATCTCCTCACCAGCGTGATTGAGGAATCCGCCAGGCAGAGCCAGCATGCCTTGAAAAGGATCTTCGCCCCGCTCCACGAGTAGGACGCACAGTTGCCCCTCGCGCAGCGTCAGGATCACGAGATCGACCGTCAGTAACACAGGCGTGGGTGACCACACGTCAGCTTGCATGTCCGGTACGGTACTTCAGTTCTTGTCGTTTTGACAAGAAGGGTGATGTGAGGGCCGCAGGTGCTGTATGGCGGAGGCGCTCCAGATTGTGAACTCGTCGTCCACTCCGCAGCCCGGAGTGGGCCGACCGCCGGTTGGTTCGGTGTTGCCTCGAAGCGGCTCGGGTGTCGACGTCCCAGGAAGGTGCGGGGGGCTGCTTGGTCTGCCGGTCAGGCGGACGGGGGTGCGTCCACGTCGGTGAGGTAGAAGAAGGCGATGTCCTCGCCCTGTACGGATCCAAAAGTCCCGTACGTGCTCTGAGCTGGGCTTTTGTCGTCCGTCGTGATGTTTTTCAGATAGCGTGCGGTAGTTCGTGGATGCGTCCGCCAACTGAGCCGGCTGTAGACCCAGGGCTTCGGCTCCATCGTCGGCATCGGTTCCGGGGCGAGCAACGTCGGAGCGCCGGGTTCCACCGGGTAATACGCGGCCAAGCATGCTGTCGTCGGTCTGACCTGGGCGGCCGCGCTGGATTACGGCCCGGATGGCATCCGGGTTTATGCCTTGGTCGTCGGCCTGGTCAACACCCCGTGATTGCCGAGGGGTGCTTGGCGGAGGTGATGGCGGCCCGGATGGCTGTCCATTCGATCGGGAGGATCGGCGAGCCGGAGGGGATCGCGGATGCCGTCCTGCAGCTGTCTTCCGGCAAGTTCAGCGTTGTCGCCAGCGCAGCCGTATCGGTCGACGGCAGATACAGGGCCCGCTGATCGAGAGGAGGTCATCGGCCGTGCTCGTGGTCTCCTCCGATCACATCGGGTTGTCCGTCGCTAACCATGAGCGGCACGCAAGCGCGATCGGGCCCGGCGGACGCCGGTACCGGCGTCCGCCGGGCCCGATGCCGGCTCTGACGTCAATCTGGTGAGCGCTTTTGCCGCACTGGCCGGGGTTGAGCTGATCCTCGTCACAACAGCGCAGCTCGCCTGGGTACTTCGGTCATGACCTCACCGGCGACGGCCCGGGCAGCCGGACTGGGACCTCTCACGGTGCGGGCGGGCCGTGGACGGCCCGCCCGCACCGGTGGGGATGTGACGCCTTCCGTCAGCGCAGGCCGAAGGCCCGGTTCACGGTCTGGGTGACCGCGTTGCCCGCGGAGTCGTGCGCACGCGCACGCAGCGAGACGAACCGGGCCTGCTTCGGGGCGGACAGCTTGAAGCGGCCGTCGTGCCCGCAGGCGGTCTTCCGCCAGGTGCGTCCGTCGTCGTAGGAGACCTCCAGCGAGACGGCCGAGAGGGTGCCCGCGCCCACCGCGCCCGGCAGGTGGGCGGCCGTCACGGACAGCGTGTCGTTCCGGGCGGCCCTGCCCTCCTCGTCCGTGGCGACGCGGTAGTCGATCTGCGGCAGCGGCAGCACCGCGGCGTCGTCGCCCGACGGCGCCTTGGACGTGAACTCCCACTCGGTGTGCGTGGCGGAGGAGTAGGGGCTCACCGACGCGTCACGGCTCGCGTCCAGCACCAGGCGGTAGGGCAGCTTGCCCGCGGCCGGGGCCGTGCCGCCCATGCTGGTGTTGGTCGTGCTCTGCCCGAGGCGCGTGCCGCCCTGGTAGAGCGTCAGCGTCTGCTGCGTGCGGTCGTAGTCCATCGACATGCCGACGTGGTCCGCGCCGCCCCAGGCGGGGATGTCGAAGGCCAGCCAACTCCCGCTGCGGGTGGGCAGCTTGTAGTTGTTGTTGAGGAACGGCCGCTCGACGGGCTTGAACCACTGCTGGGTGTGCCGGCTGCCCGCCCGGTACGTGGTGCGCGGCTCGATCTCGTACATCAGGCCGTCGACGTACGCCTCCTGGCCCCAGGAGTACCCGGGTCCGGTGGAGACCCAGTCGACCCGCCGGGAGTTCACCGGCTCCCGCATCGTCAGGCCGAGGCCCCAGTTGGAGTACACGGGCCAGTCGAAGCGGAACTCGCCGCCGCCCTTGGCCGGGTCGGGGCTGTCGAAGGTGACGTCGACCCGGGCCAGGTTCTTCGTGCCTCCCTTGACGACGAGCCGGCCCGGGATCTCGTTGTGCCACGTCCACATGAGGTCGTAGACGTACGGGCTGACCGGCTGAGAGCCGACCTTCAGCACGGCGCCCCGCGCCGACGCGCGGCGCATGAGCCGCTCGCCCTCGTCGGTGCTGAGCAGCGCGACGTCGACGGCGGCGGGCGGGAGGAAGGGGTCGCCGGTGTAGCTCCGCAGCTGGCGTCCCGGCTGGTCGTTCACGACGAGCAGGAGCCTGGCACCGGCCGCGACCGCCGCCGCGGCCTGCTCCGCGTCGCCCACGTTCCCGTTGCGGCGCACGACCACGGCCTTGCCGCGCGCGGAAAGGCCGGCGTAGTCCGCGCTCGCGCCTTCACCGGCGGCCACCAGCGGGAACGAGTAGTGGCCCTGGGGGAGTGCGGTGACGTCCTCCTGCCGCAGGACGTCGGTGAACTCGTCGTCGCCGGTCGTCACGGACAGGGCGGGCTGCTCCTTGCGCCAGCGGGCGCCGAGGTGGAAGTCGCCGTGGGTGACCTTGTGCGTGGTGGGCTGGGCCCAGAGGCTGTCGTAGCTGGTCTGGGTCTCCATGTAGTCGCGCCATGTGCCGCCGCCCATCGCGCGGTTGTACTCCAGGCGCTGGTACGTCGCCTCGGTCGGCTGCGGTGTCGTCATGTCGACGCGCTGGAGCTTCGTCGCGTCCAGCGTCACCGTCCGGTCGCGGTCCATGACGACCTCGGGGTCGCCGAGCAGCGCCATGCCCATCGAATGCGCGCCGTGCACCCCGCGCACGTCCTTGAAGGACAGCACCGAGTAGACGTCGTCCGGGATCCAGGTCTCCAGCCGCCCGGTCTGGTCGACGAGGTAGAACGCCGGGTCGAAGTCGCCGGAGCGCAGCACCTCGACGACGCCGGACATGGGCTTGCCGTCGCCGTCCTTGAGGACCATGGTCAGCTTGTGGGCGGCGTCGCCCAGCGACACCGCCGTGTGGGTGACGGCCTTCCCCGCCGTGTCGGCCGCGACGACCTGACCGGACCAGCGGCCGTTGCCCGTCACCTTCGAACCGTCGATGGCGACGGTGACCTCGGCGGTGCCGTGCGCCGGCACGACGACCCGCGACGCGGACAGCGCGAACAGCCCCGCGGGGGCGTTCGGGGCCTCGACGGACAGGGCGAGCGTCACCGCGGAGTCACCGGTGTTGGTGTACGTGACCGGGCGCCGGACCGCGGCCGTGCCGCCGCCCGCCTCCGCCTGGCCGGTGAACGCGGTCGCCGAGGCGAACACGCCGGCGCCGAGCGCCGAAGGGACGTCCACCCGGCCGCTGCCCGCCTGGAACGCGTCGTACTGCGGGGTGCGCTTCGAGCTGCTCACCAGCAGGTCCTTGAGCTGCGCGCCGGTCAGCCCGGGACGCGCCGCCGCGAGCAGGGCCGCCGCGCCCGCGACGTGCGGCGTGGCCATCGAGGTGCCGCTGAGCGTCTGGTAGCTGCCCTCGCCCTCCGGCGCGTACTGCGAGCGGGCGGCCAGGACGTCGACGCCCGGGGCGGTGATCTCCGGCTTGAGGCCGCCGTCGCCGACGCGCGGACCCTGGCTGGAGAACCAGGCCATGTCGTCGGAGGAGTCGACGGCTCCGACGGTGAGGGCGGCGTCCGCCGCGCCCGGTCCGCCGATGCTGCCGGGCGTGCCCATGTTGCCCGCGGCGATCACGAACAGCGCCCCGGTCTGCGCGCTCAGGCGGTCGACCGCGGCGCTGAGGGGGTCCGTGCCGTCGGAGGGGTTCTCGGAGCCCAGGCTCATGCTCACGATGTCCGCGTCCTGGTCGACCGCGGCCCACTCCATGCCCGCCAGCACCCAGGAGTCCTGGCCGGAGCCCGTGTCGGCCAGCACCTTGCCGACGTGGAGGTCCGCGCCGGGGGCGACACCCTTCTCCTTGCCGTCGGAGGCGGCGCCGGTGCCGGCGATGGTGGAGGCGACGTGGGTGCCGTGCCCGTTGCGGTCGGTCACGTCCTGGTCCGGGACGAAGCTGCGCGCGGCCGTGATCCGGCCCGACAGGTCGGGGTGCCCGGTGTCGACGCCGGTGTCGAGGACGGCGACGTCGACGCCCTTGCCCGTGTCGCCGGCCGACCACGCCTGCGGGGCGCCGATCTGGGCGGTGGTGTCGGCGAGATCGGCCTCGACCTTGCCGTCGAGCCAGATGCGGGCGATCCCCGAGCCGAAGGACGGGGCGGTGCCGGCGCCGGCCTTGGCGGCCCGCGCGCCGGCCCCGGACGCGGACACGGAGGTGACGGACCGCCAGAAGTCGGCGGAGAGGTCCCGGTCCTCGGTGAGGGCCGCGCCCTGGACGCTGCTGAGGTCCCTGACCCGGGTGGCGCCCCGGGGCGTCGTGGAACGCAGGCCCGCGGAGGCGCTGTCGTAGGAGACGATCAGCGGCAGGTGGTCGCGGTGCGCGTCGTCGTAGCCGTCCGCGACGAGCTTGCTGATGTTGAACAGACGCCGGTCCAGCGTGCCCGCCGCCACGTAGGGGAGGGCCGACTCGGGATAGACGTACAGGTCGCCGCGCGACTCCATGATGTGCGCGCGGGCCTTGGCCCCGTCGGCGCCGCGCAACTCGACGGTGCCTCCGGTGGCTCCGGACTGCCGGGTGATAACGATGTCACCGGTGATCAGGGTGACCGTGTGAACGCCCGGGGGGACGTTGCCCCGCGGCGCCGGGGCGTCGGACCCGGTGCTCGCGGGCGCGGCGGCGTGGGCGGCGGAGAGTGCGGCGGGCTGTGCCAATGACAGGAGGGCGGCGCCGGCGGCGGCGAACACGCCCCAGCGTCCTGGTGATGGTCTCAAGGGATTCCCTGGCAGTTCCGTCGGGCCGGGTCGGCCCGGAAACGGTTAGGACTGCCCCGGTGGGGGCGGTGGCATCCTGGCCCCAAATTCGTGGATGGAGGCCGGGCATGCACGGTGATCTTCGCCACGTCCGCTGTGCCACCGGGCGGGTTTGGGCCCGTCAACCCCGCTCCCACGTGCGGGAGTTGTCCGTCGCGCCGGTGGCGCGGCGCACGGGTTCCGCCCGGCCGGGCGCCGGAGCGCGAGCGGCTCGCCGCGGTCGCCCCGGCGTCGCGCTGCGTCGTCCGGCAGCACCCGTACTGCTAGAAAGGGGAGGAAATTCGTATACAGGGCAAAGAGGAAAGGGGGCGGGCGTGGACTACGCCGCGTCCTTCGGAGCCGGCCTGGTCGTCGGCATCATGTACGGCCTGCTCAGGGTGCCTTCCCCCGCGCCGCCGTTCGTCTGCCTCGTCGGCCTGGCAGGCATCCTGGTCGGATACTCCGTGCCCGGGTGGTTCGCGTGAGGACCCTGCTCTCCCGGTGTCTCCTCGCCTTCTCCGTGGGAGCACTGGCGGGTGTCCTGTACTGGCTGATGGGCGTCCTGGCGCCGGCCCCGCCGTGGGTCTCGCTCGCCGGTCTGCTCGGCATCCTCGCCGGTGAGGTGGCGACCCGGCACCTGCTGACGCGCTACCGGAAGCCGCCCGCCGACCCGGCGGAAGGGGCGCCCCCGGCTACTCCCTGAGGGGCGCTCCCCGGTCCGGACCCAGCCACGTCGTCAGGGCCCACCACCAGTGGAGGGCGTCCAGCGGGCCCGCGGTGGCGTCCGCGGGTGGCTCACCGGTGATCTGCCGGAGCCGGCCGAGCCGGTAGCGCACGGTGTTGGGGTGGGTGAACAGCGCCGCCGCCGTCTGGTCCAGGCGTCGCCCGTGTTCCAGGAACGCCAGCGCGGTGAGGGCGAGTTGGCGGTGGAAGGCGTCCGCCGGATCGAGGGTGCCCAGGAGCTCGCCGGCCAGGAACGAGCCCAGCAGCGGTTGTTCGGCGGTGGCGATCTCACCGGCGAAGTCCGTCAGCTCCCGCACCCCGCGCCGTCCACGCCGGCCCCCGGCGGTCACCGCGCGGACGCAGAGCCGGTGGACGGGGGGCAGTTGGTCCAGCGGAACGGCGGGGGAGAGGACGACCAGCCCGCCCGCCGCCTCCGGCCCGAACTCCCCGCTCGCCGGCATCCGCGGCAGCAGGCCCGCCGGCCGTCCCTCGACCCGAGCGGCGATCCCGCGCAGCGCGGCGATCGCGTCCGCGAGGCGGCGGGCGCCGGCGGCGTCGTGGCCGTCCGCGACGAGGCAGTGGTACCGGCCGCCGGGCCGCAGGCCGGCCCGCGCCAGGTCCCCGGCGGCCGGTGGCACGCCGCCGGTCAGGATCCTGCGCAGCAGCCGCGCCCGCAGGCCGTCGGACGCGGACGGCAGTTCCTGCTCGGCCGTGCGGTAGCCGTTGATCACATGGCGTTCGACGGCGTCGCCGTACTCCTTGAGCCGCAGGACGGCGGAGAGCAGCAGGCCGTCGGGCACGCCGGCCGACCTGCTGCGGTCGACGGCGATCTCCACCGTGCGGGTCAGGGCCGCCTGGACGCCGCGCAGCACCGAGGTGATGGGGACGCCCTGCTCGGCCCGGTCGGTGCCGAGCAGCAGCGCGGCGGCGAAGTCCTGCCCGTCCACGCCGCCGAACGTGCCGAGCCACGGGCCGGCCGCCGCGACGATGGCCGTGACGTGCCGCAGGGTCTCCGCCTCGCCGAGCCGGGCGACGTCGGGGGAGTGGGTCCGCGCGGCGTGGACGAGCTGGCCCCGTACGCCGGCGTCGCCGGCCATGTCCCGCAGGATCCCGGCGACGGGCTCGGGCTGGTGGGTGACCGTCAAGAGCCCCGCCCCTTCCGCGACCGAACGCTGTGGCCGGGCGACAACCGGGTGCGCGCGCATTGGCGGCCGGCCACTACCGCGTTGTCATGACCACCTGATTACCTGTCGGCTACCGAAGGTAACAGCAAGGTCATCCGGGCAACACCCTTCGCGCATCCCCCCGCACCCTCCGGAAGGCACGCCATGGAGACAGTGACAGACCCCGCCATGCCCAGCCGGCGCCGTGTCCTGACGGCGGCGGGAGGTGTGCTCGCCGGAGCCACCGCACTGGCGCAGGCCGTCCCGGCCCACGCCGCCGCCTCCCAGGACGCCGACGTGATCGTCATCGGCCACGGTCTGGCGGGCCTGGTCGCGACCGCCGAACTGGCCGACAAGGGGCGCAAGGTGCTCCTGCTCGACCAGGAACCGGAGACCAACCTGGGCGGCCAGGCGTTTTGGTCCTTCGGCGGGCTGTTCCTCGTCGACTCGGCCGAGCAGCGGCTGATGGGCATCAAGGACTCCCGCGACCTGGCGTGGCAGGACTGGCAGGGTGCGGCCGGCTTCGACCGCGACGTCGCCGACCTCCGAGGCCAGGACCACTGGGCCCACAAGTGGGCGGAGGCCTACGTGGACTTCGCCGCGGGGGAGAAGCGGTCCTGGCTCCACCAGCAGGGCGTGCGCTGGTTCCCGATCGTCGGCTGGGCCGAGCGGGGCGGCGGCCTCGCGGACGGCCACGGCAACTCGGTGCCCCGGTTCCACGTCACCTGGGGGACCGGCCCGGCCGTCGTCGAGCCCTTCGAGAAGCGGGTGCGGGCCGCGGCCGCCAGGGGGCTGGTGAGCTTCAGGTTCCGGCACCGCGTCGACGAGCTCGTGCGCACCGGCGGCGCCGTCACCGGGGTCCGCGGAGCCGTCCTGGAGCCGAGCAACGCCCCCCGCGGCACCCGCAGTTCGCGGACCGTCGTCGGCGACTTCGAGCTGCGCGCCGCGGTGGTGATCGTGACCTCGGGCGGCATCGGCGCCGACCACGACCTGGTGCGGCAGAGCTGGCCGGCGCGGCTCGGCGCGCCGCCGAAGAACATGATCTCCGGGGTGCCCGAGCACGTCGACGGCCGCATGCTCGCCATCACCGAGCGGGCCGGCGGGCGGATCGTCAACCCGGACCGCATGTGGCACTACACCGAGGGTCTGCAGAACTACGCCCCGATCTGGGCCAAGCACGGCATCCGCATCCTCCCCGGCCCCTCCTCACTGTGGCTGGACGCCACCGGCAGGCGCTTCTCCGCCCCCGACCTCCCCGGGTACGACACCCTCAGCACGCTCAAGGCGATCACCGACACCGGGTACGACTACTCCTGGTTCGTCACCACCCAGAAGATCCTGGCGAAGGAGTTCGCCCTCTCCGGCTCCGAGCAGAACCCGGACCTCACCAACAAGGACATCCCGCTCACCCTCTCCCGGCTGTGGCAGACCCCGGAGCCCATCGAGCGGTTCAAGAAGAACGGCGCCGACTTCGTGGTCTCCTCCTCGCTGCCCGCCCTCGTGGCCGGGATGAACCGGCTCACCGGCGAGGACCTCATCGACCTGGCCGACCTCAAGCGGCAGATCGACGCCCGGGACCGCGAGATCGACAACCCGTACACCAAGGACGTCCAGGTGATGGGGATCCGCAACGCCCTCGCCTACCCGGGCGACTTCCTCAGCCGCACCGCCACGGCGCACAAGATCATGGACCCGGCCGCGGGACCACTGGTCGCGGTGCGCCTGAACATCCTCACCCGCAAGACGCTCGGCGGTCTCCAGACCGACCTGTCCGGCCGGGTACTGGACGCGGACGGGGCGCCGGTGCCGGGTCTGTACGCCGCCGGCGAGGTCGCCGGTTTCGGCGGCGGCGGGGTCCACGGCTACCGCTCCCTGGAGGGCACGTTCCTCGGCGGCTGCCTCTTCTCCGGCCGCCAGGCCGGCCGTGCGGCGGCGGCCGCGACGGCGACCTGACGGGCGCTCCGTCCGCGGCGGGCCGGCGCCGGCCGGCCCGCCGCCCTCGCGCGACCGGCGTCCGGTGGCTGCCGGCTGCTCGACCGCTGATCGATTTCGGACAAGATTTGATGCCGCCATGACAAATGCATCGCCCTGCTGTCACGCTGTGTCGACACCCGCGCACGGACAGCGTCATCCCGCACTGCGAGCTCCGCCCCGACCGGCCCACCCCGCCGGCGGGACCGCACGGCCACCGTCAGCCGACCGCCGCAGGAGGAGAACCCCTTGTCCCACTTACGCACCCTGCCCCGTCACGCCAGGGCCGGCGTCGTCGCCCTGACCGCCGTCGCCGCACTCCTCGGCGCGGCCCTTCCCTCGGGCCAGGCGCTCGCCGCCGGCCGGGAACGGGGCAGCACGACGATCGTCGCATCCCCCCACACCGGTGCGTTCCCCGCGCGCCTCTCCCCGTCCGCCCGAGCCTCGCTGATCCGCGAGGCCGCCTCCGCGGCGCCCGTGACCGCCACGGCGCTGCGCCTCGGGCAGCAGGAAGGACTCGTCGTCAAGGACGTCGTCAAGGACGCCGACGGCACCGTGCACACACGCTACGAACGCACCTACGCGGGACTGCCCGTGCTCGGCGGCGACCTCGTCGTCCACCGTGACGGCAGCCGGCTGACCCAGGACCGCGCCACCGACGCGACGCTGGCCGTGCCGAGCACGCGGCCCGCGGTGGCCGCGGCCACCGCGGGGAGGAAGGCCCTCGCCGCCACGCCCCGGGCCGGCAAGCCCCGTTCGGCGGGTGACCCACGGCTCGTGGTCTGGGCCGCGACGGGCAGGCCGGTCCTGGCCTGGGAGACCGTGGTCGCCGCCACCCAGCCCGACGGCACCCCCAGCGAACTGCGTGTCGTCAGCGACGCCCGCACGGGCAAGGAGCTCTCCCGCTCCGAGGGCGTCAAGACCGGCACCGGCACCGGCGCCTTCGTCGGCACCGTCCCCCTGGGCACCACCGAGACAGGCGGCGCCTACCAGCTCAAGGACGGCACCCGCGGCGGCCACTACACCACCGACCTGAACAACACGACGACCTCCGGCACCGGCACCCTCTTCACCGACGCCGACGACGTCTGGGGCGACGGCACCGTCGCCAACCGCCAGTCCGCGGGCGTGGACGCGCACTTCGGCGCCGGCGCCACCTGGGACTACTACCAGGACACCTTCGGCCGGAACGGCATCTACAACGACGGCGACGGGCGCTACAGCCGCACCCACTACGGCAGCAACTACGTCAACGCCTACTGGAGCGACACCTGCCGCTGCATGACCTACGGTGACGGATCGGGCAACACCCACCCCCTGACCGCCATCGACGTGGCCGGGCACGAGATGAGCCACGGCGTCACCAGCGCCACCGCCGACCTCGACTACAGCGGGGAGTCGGGCGGCCTGAACGAGGCCACCTCCGACATCTTCGGCACCATGGTGGAGTTCCACGCGAACCTCGCGGCCGACACCCCCGACTACCTCATCGGCGAAGAGATCGACATCAACGGCGACGGCACCCCGCTGCGCTACATGGACAAGCCCTCCAGGGACGGCGACTCGCACGACTACTGGTCGTCCTCGCTCGGCGGCGTCGACGTCCACTACTCGTCGGGCCCGGCCAACCACTTCTTCTACCTGCTCGCCGAGGGCAGCGGCCCGAAGACGGTCAACGGCGTCGCCTACGACAGCCCGACCTACGACGGCGTCCCCGTGCCCGGCATCGGCGCCGACGCCGCCGCCGCGATCTGGTACCGCGCGCTGACCACGTACATGACCTCGACCACCGACTACGCCGGAGCCCGCACCGCCACCCTCCAGGCCGCGGCCGACCTCTTCGGTGCGTCCAGCCCGGCGTACGTCACCGTCGCCAACACCTGGGCGGCCGTCAACGTCGGCCGGCGCATCGTCGACGGCATCGACCTCATCCCGCCCGGCGACCAGATCAGCGGCGTCGGCCAGACGGTGTCCCTGCAGATCGAGGCGACCACGAGCAACGCCGGCGCCACCCTGGAGTACGGGGCCACCGGCCTGCCCTACGGTGTGAGCGTCGACCGCGACACCGGCCTGATCTCCGGCACCCCCGGCTCCACCGGTACGCACGAGGTCACGGTCACCGTCACCGACAGCACCGGCGACACGGCCTCCGCCGACTTCACCTGGACGGTCGCCCACGTCTACGGCAACAGCACCCGCGTCGACATCCCCGACGCCGGGGCCGCCGTCGAGTCGCCGATCACCGTGACCGGCCGCGGCGGCCACGCGTCCGCGGTCGCCCAGGTCCATGTGAAGATCGTCCACACCTGGCGCGGCGACCTCGTCGTCGACCTCGTCGGGCCCGGCGGCAGCACCTACTCGCTGCTCGACCGCACCGGCGGGTCCGCCGACAACGTCGACCAGACCTTCACGGTCGACGTCTCCGCCGAGACCATCGACGGCACCTGGAAGCTCCGGGTCCGGGACGCGGTCGCGCTCGACACCGGCTACATCGAGAACTGGACCATCACCCCGTAGCGGACCACACTCCGCTCCGCCGGCGGGCCGGGCCACCCCCCTCCCGGCCCGCCGGCGCCCCACACCCCGATAATCCGTTGCCCCCGGCCGACACGGCGGGTGATCATCGCCGGATGCTCACCACCCCGCCCGACGGCCGCGCCGGAATCGACGCCTCACTGGTCACGCGCCTTCTCGCGGCGCAGTTCCCGCAGTGGGGCCACCTGCCCGTCACCCCGGTGGCGGCCGACGGCTGGGACAACCGCACCTACCGCCTCGGCCACGCCATGACCGTCCGCCTGCCCACCGCCGAGGGGTACGTCCCCGCGGTCGCCAAGGAGCACGAGTGGCTGCCGCGCCTGGCGCCCTCGCTCCCCGTGGCCGTCCCGTCCGTCCTCGGCGTGGGCGCCCCGGGCGAGGGCTACCCCTACCCCTGGTCCGTACGCGGCTGGCTGCCCGGTGAGACGGCGGCCCCCGAACGCATCGCCGACCTCGCCCGGTTCGCCGGCGCCGTGGGCGAGTTCCTCCTCGCCCTTCAGAGCTGCGACCCCAGCGGCGGCCCGGCCGCCGGCCCGCACAGCTGGTACCGGGGCGCGTCGCCCGCCCACTACGACGAGGAAACCCGCCGCTGCCTGGCCCTCCTCGAAGGCCACGTCGACACCGCCCGCGCCCGCGCGGTCTGGGACGCCGCCCTCGCCGCCCGATGGCACGGCCGACCCGTCTGGTTCCACGGCGACATCGCCTCCGGAAACCTCCTCGTCAACAGTGGCGAACTCAGCGCCGTCATCGACTTCGGCACCTCCGGCGTCGGCGACCCCGCCTGCGATCTGGTCATCGCCTGGACGATGTTCTCCGGCGACAGCCGCGAGGCGTTCCGCCGCACCGTCCGCCAGGACGCCGCCACCTGGGCCCGCGCCCGCGGCTGGGCCCTGTGGAAGTCCCTGCTGGTGCTCTCCGATTCCCTCACCACCGACCCGGCCCGCGCCGAGGTCGACCGGCGCGTCATCGCCGAAGTCCTCGACGACCACGACCGGTTCGCGCGTGCGGTTGCGGCGGGGTGAGAGTGCTCCTGCCCGCGCTCGGCGCCGGGCCGGCTGCGCCCGGCGCTTCGGCTCACCCGGGAGGCCGGCGCAGCACGAGCACGGCGAGTCCCTCGGCGTCGAAGCGGTCCACCGAGGCCCACCCCTCGACGAGGGCGCCGATCTCGTCCTCGTCCAGGGCGATGCCCCTCCGCTCCTCGGGGGTGTTCACGGCCAGGGGCGTGATCACCACCAGGGCGCCCGCGGGCCGGAGCCGGGCGGTGAGACGGCGCAGTACGCGGCTGCGATCACGCAGGACCGCGACGACCAGGCGCAGCGTGACGAGGTCGTAGCCGGATTCGTCCAGCTCGGCGGGGACTTCGCGTTCGACGTCGCCGTACAACCAGCGCACGCCCTCGAAGGCCGCATGCCCGCGCGCTCTGGCCCGCTCCAGAGCGCTCTCGGCGAAGTCGACCCCGTCCACCGCGTAGCCGAGTTCCGCCAGGTGCAGGGCCAACTCGCCCGTGCCGCAGCCCACGTCCAGCGCCCGGGACCCGCTCCCGGGCGGAACGTGCTCGGCGAGCAGGTCGCGTTCCGATGCGGTGAGTCCACGGAAGTCCCGCCCCGCGGCGTAGTGCTCGTCCCATACCGTCCGGCTCGTGGAGGCCAACGGATCGCTCCTGTCGCGTGGGGTGACGGGCCGGCCGGGCAGGCCGCTCCACCGGACTCAACGAGCGGGCCCGGCGCGACGACCGCGCCTCTTTCGGCCGTCATGAGGACGTTGCCGCGCCAGGGGCACGGCGCTTCGCCGCGCACCGAACCTTGGTGCGCGCGTGCTCCGCCCGAGGCGACGATGGCCGAAACGCCGGCCGGCTCAGCCCGCGCGTTCCGCCGCGCTCCGCTCCACGCAGAACTCGTTGCCCTCAGGGTCGGCGAGCACCACCCAGCCCGTGCCGTCCGGCCGGCGCCGGTCGTCGACCTGCGTCGCGCCGAGCAGCAGGAGGCGCTCGACCTCCTCGTCGCGGGTGCGGTCCTGCGGCTGGACGTCCAGGTGCACGCGGTTCTTGACGGTCTTGGCGTCCGGCACGGTCACGAAGAGCAGACCGGGGCCGCCGTCGACCTCGATCAGGGCCTCCTCGTCACCGGGATGGTCGTCCTCGTGGAGCGGGCGGTCCAGGACGAGGGACCAGAAGCTCGCCAGACGGTGGGCGTCGGCGCAGTCGATCGTGATGTGGCGCATCGCGGAGGTCATGGGGCGGATTCTGGTCCACCGCGCGGGACCGGGGCAACGCGGGTCGTGTCGGAGGCGCCGGGTAGCGTTCCCCGTGTTCCCCCGTGCCGTTCCGCGAGTCCGGAAGCAGGTAGCGACAGCCGTGAGCGACGACGTCCTGTCGGTCATACCGACCGACCCACGCCGGCAGCCCGGTCGTGCCGCCGCGGAGCGCGCAGCCGCCCTGGTCGCCTCGCTGGAACCCGGGGATCCCGACGGCGCCGACGTCGAGATCGAGATCAGCTGGTACGACACCGTCACCCCGGTCGTCTGCGGGAGCAACCTGGCGGCCATCGGCTGCCCGTTGTGCGGCGGCTCCGTGGACACGCAGTGGTGGGCCGACCTGCTGGAAGCGCACGCTGACGAGGGCTTCGAGACCCTGGCGGTCGACGTCCCGTGCTGCGGCGGCGCCACCTCGCTGGACGCACTGCGCTACGACTGGCCGTGCGGGTTCGCACGCTTCGAGATCGCCGTGTGGAACCCCGCACGCGACTGGTTCGGCGCGCACGAACTGGCCGCCCTCGGCGAGGCGCTCGGCCACCCCGTACGGCAGATCAGGGCGCGCGTCTGAGCCGTCCGGGTGCCGGACCCTCAGTCCGTGCGGCCCGTCGCGGCGACCGTGACGCCGAGGCCGATCATCGCCAGCCCTCCGGCGCCGCCGATCGCGGAGAGGCGGCGGTCGGAGCGGCCCAGCCACACACGGGCGGCGGAGGCGGTCAGCCCCCACAGGGTGTCGCTGACGAGGCCGATGCCCATGGGGACGAGGCCCAGGAGCAGCATCTGCGCGGGCAGCGCCCCGGCGGAGTGGTCCACGAACTGGGGGAGCACGGCGGCGAAGAAGACGATGCCCTTGGGGTTGGTGACCCCGACCGCCAGGCCGTCCGCGACGGTCCGCAGGTCACCGCGGGCCGGCCGCTCGGGGCCGTCCATGGCGCCCACCGTGAGTTCCCGGCGGTGCCGGAACGCTTTCACGCCGAGGAACACCAGGTAGGCGGCCCCGGCCAGTTTCACCGTGAGGAAGAGCGTCAGGGACCGCTCGAACAGCGAGCCCAGGCCGAACGCCACGGCCACCACCAGCAGGTACGAGCCGATGAAGTTGCCCAGCACCGACGCGAGGGCGGTGCGCCGGCCGTGCGCCAGCGCGCGGCCGATGACGAAGAGCACGCTGGGCCCCGGGACGACGATGACGAGCAGGGACATCGCCGCGAACGCGAGCAGCCGGTCCGTGGACACCATGGTCCATCACCTCCGCGGCCATTGAACCAGGTGCCCGGGTTCCCCCGCCGGTCGTGCGGCGACCGGCGGGGGATCCGGGCGGGCCGGGACGCTCAGTCCCGGTCCACCACGGCCTCGCCGTACGGGACCAGCCGGACCGGCCCGACGAGCCCGGTGCGCTGCGAGGCGGCACCGCCGTACACGGACGGGTCGCTGACGCGCAGCCGGTTGATCAGCGGGGTGGCCACCTCGACCTCGATCGTGTTGGTGCCGCGGCGCAGCAGCCCGCCGAGGTCCACCACGGGGTTGATGTGGCTGGTGACCGGAGCCGGACGCCCGTTGACGCTGACCCGGAAGGTGTCGGTCACCTCGCCGAGGTCGAGCACGGCGCCGAACCCGCCGCTCCAGGAACCGTCGAGTTCGACGGTGGTGCGGTAACGGCCGATTCCCGCGGCGTCCGTGAGGTCCGGGACGGCGTTCCACGGAGCCAGCGCGTCGAGGGCGATCCGGTGCCGTACGACGGTGGTGCGGTCGGGGTCCGCGCCGGGTCGCCAGTCCTCGGCGTCCAGCGTCCAGGAGGTGAGCTCGCGCGGCGCGGGCACCTCCCGGACCACGGTGCCGACCGAGCCACCGCGCGACAGCCCCGTGGTGTAGGTGCCCGCCGCGCGGGCGCGCAGGACGAGCCGCCCGTCGTCGAAGCGCACGTCGTCCGCGTCCGTGGCGACGGCGTGCGTGCGGCCGGGCCTGCCGTGGAACCGTCCCGGCGGTGCGAAGGCCACGACCATCGACTCGGACGGCTGCAGGGCCACCCGGAAGGTGAACAGGTCGCCGTCCTGTGCGTACAGCGCCAGCGGCCGGGCCTCACCCGTCCACGGGTCCAGCAGGTAGGGCACCGCGCCCGAGCGGGTGCGGCGCACCGTGACGGCGTGGTCGATCGCGGCGACGGGCGGCTTCACGGTCTCGGCGTGCTTGCCGTTGACGAGGTAGAACCAGTCGACGCCCTCGTCGAAGCGGTGCATCGTCAGCAGCGTCGAGGGCACGGCGTGGCTCACGTCGGGCACCAGAGCGAGGTCCGCGAGCGCCTGGCCCACCGCGGTCTTGTCGGTGACCTGCCGGACCCGCGGCTGCGCCAGCAACTCGGAGACGAGGGAGCGGAGCTGCTGCAGTAGGGAGTCGTCCGCCACGCCGGGCGTCGTGACCGTCTTCCAGTCGCCGAGCAGGACGATCGGCAGGCCCGCTCGCGTCAGGCGCAGCAGGTGGCGCGCGTCCGCGAGCGTGAGGGTGACCGCCGAGCCGGAGAAGAAGTCGCCCTCGACGAACAGCGCGCGGTAGGCCGGGCCGTCGGGGGCCAGCCGGCCGTCGCGGACCTTGGCGGACGGCAGGTCCAGCAGGGGTCCGCTGACGAACTGGTGGGTCCAGCCGAGCGGCACGCCCGTCGAGGTGAACCAGGAGGCGCCGATCCCCGTCGCGGTGTACCCGGTCTGCCGGAAGACGGCGACGTCGATCCGGGAGGTGCCGCGCTGCATTGCGTGGTGCACCCGGGACAGGTACCCGGACACGTCGCCGACGTGCCGCCAGGTCGGGTGCCGCGGTCCCCATGACTCGCCGTAGCCGACGGTGCCGTTGTAGGGGGTGAAGGCCGCGTAGCCGGGCCACTTCACCCCGGGGAGCGTGGCGTAGGAGAAGCCGTGCACGACCGTCTGGTTGACGCCGGCCGCGTAGGCGCCGCCCATGGTGCGCAGGAACTTCTCCCACGTGGTGCTGTACGCGGAGCCGGTGTAGGCGCCGGACTCGCAGGACAGCACCGTGTGGCCCGCCATGTCCCGGCCGCCGGCCAGGCAGCGGTAGTCGTCGAGGTTCTTGAAGCCCAGCGACTCGCCCTCGGGGATGTCGAGCAGGGCTGCGGACTTGATCGCGTCGGTCTGCAGGCCGTACGGCTGGGCGCGCATCCCCAGGCCCAGCGCGTGCGCCCAGTCGCGGAGCGCCGTGAGGTGGTGGGTGTTGTACAGGTCGCTGACGGTGTCCCAGAAGTCGTGCCGTATCTGGCGGGTCGCGACGGCGTCGTAGACGTAGACCTGGTTGCCGCCGCTCATCGCTATCGCGGGGAGGACGGGCAGCAGCGGATAGCCGTTGCGCTTCTCGAAGGCGGCGGGGAGCCCCGGGGTCCAGGGCAGCGCCTTGGTCTCGATCTCCAGGGAGTCCTCGAACAGGACGCCGCCGGCGCTCTTGAGGAGCCGCCGGATGTCCTTGGTGAGGAGGTTGCGCTCCCAGAAGCCGGTGACCGCCGCGGTGCCGGCGGCGCTGAAGTGGTCCACGACGTACGCGGTGGGCGAGGTGTGCGGGCCGCCCTCGGGAGTCTGCCCGGTGCCGCGCTGCCAGAAGGCGGTCAGCACCCAGTCGCCCTCGGCGGGGGCGGTCCAGTCCACGGCGCCGTCGACGACCTGCGCGGTGAGGTCCCGGACGCTCGCCCGGTCCAGGCCGGTCTCCTTGCGGGTGGCGTTCTCGGGGGCGATCCGGGTGGCCAGCACGCCCAGCAGCCGCTGCCGGGTGACCCCGGACGCGGGGGCCGCGGAAGGCGGCGGCACGGGGCCCGAGTAGGCCGTGCCGGCAGCCACGGTGACGGCGCCGAGGGCGAGTTCCTGCACCGCGGCCTCGCTGTCGGGGGTGATCCCGGGGACGGCGGCGGGCCAGCTGGGGCCGACCGTGAGGTCGATGGTGACGCCCCGGCGGCGGGCCTGGTCCAGGGCGGCGTGGACGCCGGCCACCCAGGCGGGGCTGCCCCAGCCGTGGTGCTCGGTGTCCAGGACGGAGGTGTCCTTCACGCTGTGGTGGACGGCCGCGATCTCGGCGCCGCCGAACCCGGCGTCGGCGATCTGGTCGACCTCGCGTCTGATCTCGTCGGGGTCCACCAGCCCGTCCGGCCACCACCAGCGGAACTTGGGCCGCACCGCGCTGCCCGGCTCGGCGAACGCGCCGGCCGCACCGCCCGCGCCCGCGGCCCCGGTCCGCGCCTCGGCGGCGGCGGGCAGCGCGGGGGCGAGGGCCGCCGCGGTGCCCGCGACGGCGGTGGCGATCAGGAGGCTGCGGCGGGAAACCCCGCCGCCCTCGGGGCGGTTGCTGTCGTCGTGCATGGTTCCGTAGCTCCCCGGAGTGAGAGGTGGAGGTGCTTTTCATCCCGGAGTGATCAGTGCCGAGATGCAACGCGCTGACGTATTGAACCGTTTCAATCCTCGCGGAGGCTACAGCGAGTTCCCGGGCAAGGGCAAGGTCCCGGCGGGCATGAACCCCGACGGGTGTGGTCGGGACGCCGTGCGTGGCAATGGGGAGCGAGGGTGCCGGCGGCTCGCGCCGGGGTCTCGCGGCGCGTGTGGGCCGTGAGATGAGAACGTTTCAGAGAGGATTCCGTCGGAGGCGGCCCGAGGCCGCCGGGAAGGGGGGCGCGCGATCCGTCGCGCGGCCGCGTCACCCGACGTACGGGACGCCTGGCGCCCCGTTCCCACATTTCCACCGTTAGCGCACAGGGGGCCTTGCCACAAGGCCCCCAGGCGCCCGGGCCCGGTCCGTCGCCGGCGCCGTCCGCACGGACGGCGCGCGGACCGCCGCCCAGCGTCTGGTCGAGGCGGCCTAGCGCGGCGCGCCTCCTCGGGACCGGGGGCGCCCCCAACGGCCGTGCCTCCGCCCGCCCCTCGCGGCGGGCGGGGGCGAGGCGTCCGCCGACGAGAGGGGAAGGCCCTTCACGAGTGCCGCCCGTCGAAGAGGTCCCGCTCGTCGGCCAACGCCATGCCGGCGGCGAGCCGGTCACCGCTCCCCTCGGACGGCGGCCCACTGCCCGCGGCGATGCGCGGGCGCTACGTTCGGGGCCATGCGGATCACGAAGTACACCCACGCCTGCGTGCGCATCGAGCACGAGGGGCGCGTGCTCGTCATCGATCCCGGGACGTGGAGCGAGCCGGCCGCGCTGACCGGGGCGGACGCCGTGCTGGTCACGCACGAGCACATCGACCACGTCGACGTCCTCCGCCTGGCCGGGCTCGGCGTGCCGGTCCATGCCCCCGCCGGGGCGGACATCCCTCGGCTGGAGACGATCCGGGTCACCGCCGGCTCGGAGTTCACCGCCGGGGGCTTCCGCGTGCGCGCGGTGGGCGGCCGCCACGCGCCCATCCACGCCGGCCGGCCCGACTGCGCGAACCTCGGCTACGTGGTCGACGACGCCGCCTACCACCCCGGTGACGCTCTGCACCTGCCCGGGCAGCCGGTCGAGACGCTGATGGTCCCGCTCCAGGCCTCCTGGCTGAATACGGCCGAGGCGATCGACTTCGTCAACGCCGTGGCTCCGCGGCGGGCGTTCGGGATCCACGACGGCCAGATCAACGAACGCGGTCTCAGCAGTGTCAACGGGTGGCTCGCGGAACAGACCGACCACGGCTACCGGTACCTGCGGACCGGCCGATCGCTCTGACCGCGTCGCCGGCGGAGACGCACGGGTGGCCCGCGCATGGCCCACGGGTGAACGCCGTTCGCCGGGAGTCGGTACGGGGTGGGTCCGGCGCACTACGATCGCGCGATGGCTGACGACACCTTCCTCGCCCACGGTCCCCGGGTGGCCATCCGGCGGATCACCGTACGGGACCACGCGGAGATCGACGCGCTCGCCCGGGCCAGCGCCGCACTGCACGTGCCCTGGGTGCCCCGGTGGGAGCACACCCCCGATTCCTTCGCCGCCTACGTGGAGCGCTTCGACCACCCGACGCACAAGGGCTTCGTGATCTGCCTCCACGAGACGGGCGCCATCGTCGGCGGGGTCAACATCAACAACATCGTCAGGGGCACCATTCAGAGTGGCTCCCTGGGCTACGCCGCGTACGCGCCGACCACGGGTCGCGGCTACATGACGGAGGGGCTGCGGCTCCTGATGGCGTACGCCTTCGACGACCTCGGCCTGCACCGGCTGGAGGCCAACATCCAGCCCGCGAACGTCGCGTCGATCAGACTGGTGGAGCGGCTGGGCTTCGAGCGCGAGGGGTACTCCCCCCGCTTCCAGTACCTGGACGGCGCCTGGCGGGGCCACGAACGGTGGGCCGTGACGGCGGAGACGGCGCTCGGAGACCCCCGCGGCAGCGAGTGAGGCGGCACCCCGCCGGCCGGACGGGACGGCCGGGCCGCGGTGTTAGCGTCCCGGTCATGGACGACAGCGTTTACGTGGGAAATGCCGGTGAGGACGCGCCGCTCGACCGGGGCTGGCTGCTGGGGCACTTCAAGGAGGCCGGCGACCCCCGGCACAGTGACGCGGTGGAGATCAAGTGGGGCGTCCACCCGGCGGGGGACGAGCGCGGCGAGTGGGTGCGGGGCGAGGAGCGGACCGCGCTGCAGGTGCTCGTCAGCGGGCGGTTCCGGGTCGAGTTCCCGGGGCGGTCGGTGGTGCTGGCCCGTCAGGGGGACTACGTCGTGTGGGGCAAGGGCGTGGACCACTCGTGGGTGGCGGAGGAGGACTCGACGGTGCTGACCGTCCGCTGGCCGTCCGTGGCCGGGTACGCGGTCCCGGCCGCCGAGGAAGCGTAGGGCTTGTCCCGACGGGTCGGTCGTGCCGCCCTCGGGACCTTCCCGGCGACCGGCTCCGCTTCGCCCGGGCCCCTGGCTGGATCGACATGGACGCCGGGGGCTCCTGTCCCGGAAGGTCGGCTGCGCGGTGCCCCTGCTCAACGCCGCGGACGCCGCGGGCGGCGGACCCGGCGTGCGGCTCATGCCTCGGGGAGCGGCCCTGTCAGTGGCCCCTGCGATGCTGCGCACATGACCGACATGACCACCGCCGCCGGCTACGCATGGTTCCGTGAGCAGTACGAGGAGCTGATGGAGGCGTACTGCATCACACTGGTCCGAGGACTTGCTCCCGAGGAGCTGCTCGGGGCCCTCGGAGTCGAGTCCGCGTCGCGGATCGCGGGTGTGGCCGGGCTGTGTGAACCGTCGTACCGACTGGGCGGCGATGACGAGCTGTTCGTGGGCGCCGCTTCCCTCGACCGCTGGTCACTGATGGTCGAGTGCAACGGCTATCTGGGTGTCACCGATGAGGCGATGCTTCCGTTGTCACGCGGGCGCACAGTGGTCTCGCACTTCCGCAACGTCAATGCCGTGGACCATTTCTGCTGGTACCAGGACGGCGCGGTTCGCCTGCATTTCGAACCGCTCCTCCCCTACCACCGCGATGGGACTCATCCGGACGAACTGGTCGCGGCCATGCGGGAGTCGGGTTTCGACCTCAGCGATGCGGACGACCGGGACTTCGACGAGTGCAACGAAGCCGCCTCTGCGCTGGCTCACCGCATCACGGGTGTCCGTCCGGCGCCGGAGCTCTTCGCGTCCGCGGAATTCGTCTGCGGACTCGCCCCGGTGCCCCGCACGTAGCTTCGATCCACCGGAGCCGGCGGTCGGCCCGTCGGCTTCTCCCCCGTCCGCCCGGCCCTGCGTTCCTCGTAAGCGCGGGTCCCGTCCGGCCGCGTCATCATCAACAGGGCTGACTGCGGCACGAGTTGACTACGACGATCGGAATCCGGGACCGCCACTCGGCCCCGTGGACACTGGCTCGAAATTTTCGCCGCCGCCGCCGAATTGAGCCGCCCGATGTCGGTAGCGGCCTCATCGACACCGCAGTGATCAGGGAAAAGACCCTCAGATCCGCATCATTGGGGCGGCGAGGGGTGTCCGCCGCCGTGGCTGAATCTTTTCGGTCGCCACCGTCACCTCACTGTTGCCGCACAGTAAATCCGCACGTGGTCGGCACCGCGTGGGACCGCTCCCACGGTGCGCACTCGACCGACTTTCGGACAATGATCTCCGCAGTGATGACAGCGGACGAACATGCTGAAACGATCCACCACGTCGCGCGAGCATCACTCGCACGTCACCTCGCGGAGGCCTCATCGGCCTCCAATGTTCCCGTCCCCAGCGGCCGTTCGAACGGCCGCTCACAAGGAGCTCCACGAGTGACGAACCATCCCGCTGTCACGGGTGCCAGTTCACCGCAGAATCCCTCTCCCAACCGCCGTGCGCACGGCGCACGCAGCCGTGTCGCGGCGACCGCCGCGGTCACGCTCGCCGCACTGCTGACCCCCCTCCTCCCGGCCACCGGCGCCGTCGCAGCGTCCGAGGGGGACGGGACGGCGCCGCGCAGGATCGTGGCGGAATCCCGTCCCGAGGCGCGCGCCGTCGCCCTGTCCGCCGCGCAGCGCAAGCAGCTGCTCAAGGCGGCGTCCGACGGACGCGCCACGACCGCCCGCGCCCTCCGGCTGGGCGGCAAGGAGGCGCTGATACCCAAGGACGTCATCAAGGACGCCGACGGCACGGTGCACACGCGCTACGAGCGCACCTACGCGGGCCTCCCCGTCATCGGCGGCGACCTGGTGGTCCACGAGCGGGCGGGCGGCCGCACCGTCAGCAAGGCGTCGTCGGCGCCCGTCGCGGTGCCCAGCACGAAGGCCGCCGTCAGCGCCGCCAAGGCGCAGAAGTCCGCCCTCGCCGCGGCCAAGAGCGAGCGGACCCAGGCCCCGGCCGCCGACGGCGCCCCCCGCCTGGTCGTCTTCCTCGGCGACGGCAAGCCGACCCTGGCCTGGCAGTCGCACGTCACCGGCACCCAGAAGGACGGCACCCCCAGCCGGCTGAACGTCGTCACCGACGCCGCGACCGGCAAGGAGCTCCAGAGCGTCGAGGAGATCCGCTCGGGCACCGGCAACAGCCAGTACAGCGGGCAGGTGCAGATCGGCACCGTGAACAACGGCGGCGTCTACGAGCTGACCGACCCGGAGCGCGGCGGGCACAAGACCTACGACCTGACCGGCGTGGGCGGCATCGGCAACCTGGTCACCGACGACGACGACGTCTGGGGCGACGGCACGCTCGCCGACCGCCAGACCGCCGCCGTGGACGCCGCCTACGGCCAGCGCGAGACCTGGGACTTCTACAAGGAGCGCTTCGGCCGCAACGGCATCGCCGACAACGGCGTCGGGGCCTTCTCCCGCGTCCACTACGGCGACAACTACGCCAACGCCTTCTGGGACGACGGCTGCTTCTGCATGACGTACGGCGACGGCCGCGGCAACGAGCACCCGCTCACCGAACTCGACATCGCCGCCCATGAGATGACCCACGGCGTCACCTTCGCCACCGCCAACCTCACCTACACCGGGGAGTCCGGCGGCCTCAACGAGGCGACCAGCGACATCATGGCCACGGCCGTGGAGTTCTCCGCCGACAACCCCGCCGACGTCCCCGACTACATGATGGGCGAACTCGCCGACGTCCGCGGCACCGGCAAGCCGCTGCGCTACATGGACCAGCCGTCCAAGGACGCCGACCCCGTCAAGGGCACGTCGCTGGACTACTGGACGCCGCAGCTGAAGAAGGAGGACGTCCACCACAGCTCCGGCCCGGCGAACCACTTCTTCTACCTCCTCTCCGAGGGCAGCGGCAAGAAGACCATCAACGGCGTCGCCTACGACAGCCCGACCTACGACGGCCTGCCGGTCGCCGGCATCGGCCGGGACAACGCGACGGACATCTGGTACCGGGCGCTGACCACCTACATGACGAGCAGCACCGACTACGCCGGGGCCCGCACCGCCACCCTCCAGGCGGCCGCCGACCTGTTCGGGCAGGGCAGCGAGACCTACGAGGCCGTCGGCAACGCCTGGGCGGCGGTCAACGTCGGCGCCCGCTACGTCAACCACATCGCCGTCGTGACGCCCTCCAGCCGTCCCGTGGCCGTCGGTCAGCCGATGACCCGTCAGATCGAGGCCGTCGGCTCCAGCCCCGGGCGGCTGGTCTACTCCGCGCACAAGCTCCCCAAGGGCCTGTCCATCAACGCGCGTACCGGTCTGATCAGCGGCACCCCGAAGAAGGCCGGCACCTACGAGACGGCCGTCACCGTCGAGAACACCGCGCAGCACAAGGCCAAGCGCACGGTGCGCTTCGACTGGCCCGTCCTGGCCTCCGGCGGGCGCTTCTTCGTCAACCCGGCCCGCTACGACATCCCCAACTGGAAGACGATCGAGTCCCCGCTGATCGTGACCGGCCGCAAGGGCAAGGCGTCCAGCGACCTCAAGGTGACGATCGACCTCGTCCACCCGTGGGTCGGCGGCCAGATCGCCACCCTGGTCGCCGAGAACGGTACGGAGATCCCGGTGAAGCCCTGGTACTGGGACACCGGCGAGGGCGAGGTGCACGCCACGTACACCGTGGACGCCTCGGCGGTCCCCGCCAACGGCACCTGGAAGCTGCGGGTCACCGACAACACCCCCGGCATCTTCACCGTCGACCCCGGCTATCTCGACCGCTGGAGCCTGACCTTCTGACCCACCCGGCGCAGCCGGTGCCGCTCCGGCACCGGCTGCGCCGCCGTTCCACCAGGCCGATCCGGAAGGCACGGTTCGCTCGACCGGGTCCGCACCGTCGCCGGGCGCGCGGAGGCAGGTCCGAAGGAGGACCGCCCGCACAAGGCCGTGCCCGAGGGCTTGCGGCCGTGGCTCCCCGGTACGGTCCCACAGCGTCGATAATCGACATATGAGTCAGCGGAACGCTTCGAACACCACACTGGGTGACTTCCTGCGCGCGTGCCGTGCCCGGGTGAACCCCGGGGACGTGGGCCTGCAGGACGACGGGCGGCACCGCCGGGTCCCGGGGCTCAGGCGGGAGGAGCTGGCGCAGCTGGCGAACGTGAGCGTGGACTACGTGGTGCGCCTGGAGCAGGGCCGCACGGTGCACGTCTCGACGGCGGTGCTGGAGTCGCTCGCGCGGGCGCTGCGGCTGCGGCCCGACGAGCGCGCCTACCTGCTGCGGGTCGCCGCGGCCGGCGCCGCACCGCTCGCCTCCGCGCCCGGCCGCATCCGGCCGCAGACGCAGGCCCTGCTCGACGGTCTGCAGGAGTACCCGGCCCTGCTGCTGAGCCACCGGCTGGACGTCCTGGGCTGGAACGCGCTGGGCGCGGCGCTGCTCACCGACTTCTCGGCCGTCCCCGAACCGCAGCGCAACCTGGTGCGCATGGCGTTCCTGGACCCCGCCTTCCGCGAGCTGTACGTCGACTGGCGGACCGTCGCCCGCGAGTGCGTCGCCTACCTCCGCATGGGCACGGCGCGCGACCCGCAGGACCCGCGGCTGGGGGCGCTGGTGAAGGAACTCGCGGACGCCGACGCCGACTTCCGCCGCTGGTGGTCGGACCACCGGGTGCGGACCCGGGCGGCCGGCGAGAAGACCTTCCGGCACCCGGTGGCCGGCACCATGACGCTGGACTTCCAGAGCCTCGTCGTGGGCGACGACCCGGACCAGACCGTGTTCGTCTACACCGCGCAGCCCGGAACCCCGGCCCACGAGGCGCTGCGCTTCCTGGCCACCTGGTCGGCGAGCCCCGCGGCCGCCCGCCCGTGACCGGATCCGGCTGGTACTGCCGGTCCCAGGCAGGCGTCTCCTACGGTTGATCCTTCTCTGGTCCGCCCTCCGCCGGGCGCGGACGCTGGGACACGTCGACAGAACGACCCCCAGTGATCATGAGGAGCACATCACATGACGACGTGGTTCATCACCGGCGCATCCCGCGGGTTCGGCCTGGAAATCGCCCGGCAGGCCCTCGAGCGGGGCGACAACGTCGTGGCCACCGCCCGCACCCCCCGCGCCGTGGAGGACGCGCTCGCGGCCCACGCCGACCGGCTGCTGGCCGTACCGCTCGACGTGAACGACGAGGAGCAGACCCGGGCCGCCGTCGAGGCGGCGGTCGAGCGCTTCGGCACCATCGACGTCCTCGTCAACAACGCCGGCCGGGGCCTGCTCGGCGCGGTGGAGGAGACCAGCGACGCCGAGGCGCGCGCGGTGTTCGACACGAACGTCTTCGGACTGCTGACGGTGACCCGTGCCGTCCTGCCCGTCATGAGGGCCCGGCGCTCGGGCCGGATCGTCAACCTCAGCTCCGTCGGCGGCTTCGTCGGGTGGGCGGGCTGGGGCCTGTACTGCGCGACCAAGTTCTCCGTGGAGGCGGTGACCGAGTCGCTGCGGCTGGAGCTCGCGCCGCTCGGCATCCAGGCGACGGCCGTCGAGCCCGGCCCGTTCCGTACGGACTTCCTGGACTCCTCCTCCCTGCACCGCACCGAGCGGGTCATCGAGGACTACCGGGAGAGCGCGGGCGGCATGCGCGACTGGGCCGACAACAGCAACCACGCCCAGGACGGCGACCCGGTGAAGGCGGCGGCCGCCATCATCGCCGTCGCCGACGCGCAGGAGATGCCGGCCCGGATCCCGCTGGGCAAGGCCAGCGTCGCCGACGTGGAGGGCAAGCTCGCCGGTGTGGCCCGTGACGTCGAGACCTGGCGGGACCTCGCCCTGTCCACCGACTTCACCTCGTGACCCCGGCCGGGTCCGCGGCCTGGTGAAGGCCCCGGGTCCCCCGCCGTCACGGCGGGGGACCCGGGGCCCTTGGTGTGCCCGGCCCCCCTCAGCGCACCGCCTCGGGGCCGCCGTTGAGCGCGGTGAGCAGTGCCAGCGGCGTGGCCGCCGCCCAGGCCTGGGGCGAGCAGGAGTGCGGGTACGGCACGGGGACCGGGTGCTCGTCCCGTCCGTAGCCGGCCATCACCTCCGGCAGGCGCCAGTCGTGCGCGGCGGCCGCCTGGACCAGCCCGTGGGCGATCTCCGAGGCCTCCTCCGCCAGACCGCTGCGCGCCAGACCGAGGACGACGATCGCGTTGTCGTGCGGCCAGATGCTGCCGCGGTGGTACGACAGCGGGTGGTACGGGGCCTGGCCCGCCGCGAGCGTGCGCACCCCCCAGCCGGAGAAGAAGTCGGGCTGCAGCAGCCTCCGGCCCACCGTCCGCGCGTCGGCCGGGTCGAGGATGCCGGACCACAGCAGGTGCCCGGCGTCCGAGGCGAGCGCGTCCACCTGCCGGTTCTCACCGTCCAGCGCGAGGGCGGGGAAGTCCCGGCCGCTCATCCAGAAGTCCCGGCGGAACCGCTCCCGCAGGTCCGCCGCGGCCTTCTCGAGCCGGTCCGCCTCCTCGGCGTCGCCCCAGACCCCACGGGCCAGGCGCGCGGTGCGGATCAGTGCGTCGTAGGCGTAGCCCTGGACCTCGGCGACGGCGAGCGCGCCCTCGGGCCGGCGGCCGTCGGCGAAGCAGATCGCGCCCTCGGAGTCCTTCCAGTTCTGGTGCGCCAGCCCGCCGCGCGCGGCGTCGGAGGTGTAGCGGAGGTAGCCGCCCGCGCCCAGCCCGCCGTCGCGGAACATCCACTCCACCGCGGCACGCGCGTGCGGCTCCAGGCGCCGTGCGAGCCCGGGGTCGCCGGTCGCGGCGCTGTGGGCCTCCAGCAGCACCAGGAACAGCGGCGTGGCGTCGACACTGCCGTAGTAGCGGCCGTACGGCACCTGCCGGAAGTGGGCGAGCTCGCCGTGCCGGACCTCGTGCACGATCCTGCCCGGCTGCTCGAGACGGGCCGCGTCGTGACGGGTGCCCTGGGTCGCGGCGAGGGCGAGGAGCGTGTCCGCGGCCAGCTCCGGCCGGTACGGCAGCGCGAACAGCGAGGTCAGCAGGGAGTCACGGCCGAAGAGGGTGAGGAACCAGGGGATGCCGGCCGCGGGTACCAGCAGCGGCTCGCCCGCCGGGCCCGTCGCCGGCACGCGCAGCCGTGCCAGGTCGGCCAGGCCCGCCGTGCAGGCGCGCGCGAGCTCGTCCCAGTTGGTGAGCGAACGCGGCCGCGGGCGCGCCTGGACGAAGCCGTCCTCCTCGGCGGCATGCCGGTTGCGCACCGACATCGGGTCCGGGGGAGCGGCCGGTTCCGCGGCGCCGTGGGGCACCGCCCGGACACTGAGGGCGAGTTCGGCCGTACCGTGGCCGGGCAGCGACAGGCGCCAGGTCAGCAGGCGCGCGGTGCCGGCCGGCTCCAGCGGGCGGACGGCGGCGGGGGCGGGGGAGGCGGTGACGGTGGTGCGGGCGTCCCAGTCCTCGCCGCGCCGGTAGCGGAAGGTGACACCGTCCGGGCGGTCCTCGGCGGTGCGCCGGCCGTCGGCCTTGTCGTAGCGCCGGTGGTCGCCCCGCAGCTCGAACTGGTCCGCGAAGTCCGCGTCCACCTCCAGCGCGATCTCCACCGTGGCCGGTTCCGCGCGGTTGCTGACCACGCGGACGCGCTCGGTGAGCGCGCCCGCCTCGACGGCCTGCCTGCGGAAGAGCGAGTACGCCGGCGGTTCGTCCCGGCCGCCCTCCGGGGTGAGCACGAAACCGTCGTCGGAGGAGGTCAGCAGGGACGGTACGACACCGTCCGCGGTGAGCCGCCAGCGGCTCAGGTGGCGGGCGTCGCGGAGGAAGAGGCCGTCCGGGGTGTCGCCGCGGCGTCCCGTGATGTCGCCGGAGCGGCTGGTGGAGGCGAAGGTGCCGCGGTGGACCAGCAGACGTTCGACGCTCATCGGGCGGGCTCTCCTTGCGGTGTCCGGTGCAGCAGGTCCAGGGCCAGGGCTGCCGTCCAGCTGAAGCGGCGGATGCCGCGGCCCTGGCCGCTGTGCGGTTCGACGTACTCGGCGAAGCCGGTGCGAAGGGCGTCGTCGAGTGCCTGCTCGCGCAGGGCGTCGGCCGCCGGGGCCGCGCCGTGCTGCCGCAGTCCGCGGTGGACCAGCCAGGCGGTGTTGAACCAACTGGGGCCCCGCCAGTAGCGGTTGCCGTCGTACTCCGGGGCGGTGAGATCGTAGCTCGGTACCAGGTGCACCCGGCCGAGACCGAAGCGCTCGCCCTGCGCCGTCGCGATCAGCGACCGCGCGACGGCCTCCGGGAGGCCGGGCACGATCAGCGGCACCAGCCCCGCGACGCTGTGGCCGCCGACGGCCTCGCCGGTCGTCAGGTCACGGGCGAGGAAGATGCCCGCGGCGGGGTCCCACAGCCGCTCGACCAGGGCGGCCGTGGCCTCGGCAGCCTTGCGGCGGTGCGGTGCGGGGTCCGCGCCGGCCGCCGCGGCGATCTCGGCGAGGGCGTGCTCGGAGGCGATGAACAGGGCGTTGAAGCAGGGGTCCTCGAGGGCGAAGGCGTGCGGGGCGCGCGCGTCGTCGTAGCCGTGGTCGCGGTAGTCGGCGGCGAGCCGGACGTAGCGCCCGTAGTCGAGGTCGGTGGGGCGGTCGGCGGCCGAGCTGTGGTCGAGGTCCGCCCTGCGGAAGGACTCCGGCGCCGCCGGCTCGACCCGGGCGAGCGCCGCGTCCCACACCGGGCTGTTGTCCAGGCCCGGCTCCCAGGGGTGCACCACGGCCGCCAGTCCGCCGCCGCCCAGGTCGCGCGAGGCGGCGAGGTAGCGGTGCCAGGCGGCCAGCCGGGGGTACATCCGCCGCAGGAAGCCGCGGCGCCGGGACTCGGCCGGGTCCGCGAGGTGGACCTGCCAGGCGGCGAGGGCGTGCACCGGCGGCTGGACGATGCCGGAGGTCTCGATGTCCGCGGGCGCGCCCGAGGCGGCACCCGCGCCCGAACTGCGCCAGAAGTCGGGGCTCGGGAAGTACGCGTCCAGGGGCACCGAGGGGTTGAAGACGATGTGCGGCACACGGCCGTCGCGCCACTGAGCCCCCAGCAGGGTCTCCAGTTCCCGCTGGGCCCGGCGCGGGGCCAGCCGGGCCAGCCCGATGGCGATGAAGGCGGAGTCCCAGCTCCACTGGTGCGGATAGAGGGTGCGCGAGGGGACGGTCGCCGCGCCCGTCCAGTTGGACAGCAGGACGCGGGCGGCGGCCCGGCGCAGCGCGGCGTCCCGGTCCACTTCGCGGCCCGGGGACCGCAGGGCCGGTTCGAGGACGGCCGTCATCCGGCGGCCCGGTGCAGGAAGGCGGGCACGGAGCGCACGGCGTCGACGGGGTCGCCGGTGAGACGGCACTCGGCGGCGAGGTAGCCGTCGTACCCGGCGGCGTCCAGCGCCCCGAGCCAGGCGGGCCAGTCCAGGTGGCCGGCGCCGGGCTGGAAGCGGTTGGAGTCGCTGACCTGGGCGTGGCCGATCAGCGGTGCCACGGCCAGAATGGCCGCCGCCGGATCGGTCTCCTCGATGTTCATGTGGTAGCTGTCGATCCCGATGCGCACCGAGTCCAGACCGACGGTGCGGATCAGCTCGGCGGCCTGCTCCAGCCGGTTGACCATGTGGTCCTCGTAGCGGTTGAGGGGCTCCAGGAAGAGCGTGACACCCTCGGCGCGGGCGTGCTCGCCCAGTTCCGTCAGTCCCTTCAGGAGCACCTCGCGGTCCTCCTCCTCGCTGCGCGGCGGCTCGAAGGGCGGCAGCCGGCGGGAGAACATGCCGTACGAGGCGGGCGTCTGGGCACCCAGCCCGCCGAGTTCGGCGATGACGCTGAGCTGCGACTTCATCTGGGCCACGGCGTCGCGGCGCAGGTCGGGGTCGAAGGCGCCGAAGAAGTGCAGCATGTCGACGCAGACGGTCGGCATGACGACACCGTCGGCCTGGGCCCTGCGCAGCTCGGGGAGCCGGTCGCGGAAGTGGAAGTCGCCCTTCCCGCGCAGTTCGATGGCGTCGTAGCCGGCCTCCTGGGCGAACTCCCACTTCTGCTGGAGGGTGTCACCGGGCAGCAGCTGTTCCTGGCAAGCGGTCTTGAACATGATCGAGGGGCCTCTCAGAACTCCAGGACGACCTGGAGCGCGTCGGCGGGACGCTCATCCAGCAGGACGTAGGCTTCGGCCGCGTCGGCGACCGGGACGACATGACTGACGAGGGACCGGACGTCGACGCGGCCCTCGGCGACCAGCCGCAGGAAGGTCTGCTGCAGGCGCTCGACGGTCCAGCGCCCGCTGAGCTGCGGCGGGACCCCGCCGATCTGGGAGCAGATCAGCTGGACGCGGTTGTGGTGGAACTCGTCGCCGAGTCGCAGGCCCACGCCGTCGCCCTGGTAGAAGCCGGAGGCCACGACCCGGCCGCCGACCGCGACCGAGCGCAGGGCGTCGTGCAGGGCCGGGTAGGCGCCGCTGATCTCGATGGCGACGTCGGCGCCGCGGCCGTCGGTGGCGGCGCGGATCCGTTCGGCGACCGCGTCCGTGCGGGCGTTGAGCGTGGTCGTCGCGCCGTACTCGCCGGCCTTGTCGAGGCGGACGTCGAGCGCGTCGACGGCGGTGACGCGGGCGCCGTTCAGCTGGGCGAGGCGCGTGGTGAGCAGCCCGATGACGCCCTGGCCGAAGACGGCGACGTCCTCGCCGAGGTGGACGTCGGCGCCGAGGACGGCGTTGTACGCGATCGCGCCGACGCGGGCGAAGGCGCCGGCCAGCGGCTCCAGACCGGCCGGGAGCACGTGCCCGACCATGCGCTCGGCGGGTACGACGCCCTCGCTGCGGTGGCCCCAGATGCCCCAGACGAGGTCGCCGACGGCGGGCATGCCGGGTACGTCCGTGAGTTCGGGTGAGACTTCCGTCACCTCGCCGACCTCGGAGTACCCCCAGCCGGCCACGGGGTACTCGATGCCCGCCGCGCCGTCGCGGAACAGACGCGCCTCCGGGTCCCAGGTGCGGGTCAGGTACGGGTTGGTGCCGCGGTACGCGGTGAGTTCGGTGCCCGCCGAGATGCCGGAGTAGCGGGTTCGCACGCGCAGATGGCCAGGGGGCAGGGGGACTGACTCGCTCGGGGCGACCTCCACCTGACGGGGGCCGGTGAACTGGACTACGCGTTCCACAGGGGACTCCGGAAAGATCGGTTATGCGGTCCGTTCAGCCATCGAAGGCTGACTTACGTCGAAGATATCCGAGACTTAAGTCTTGTCAACAAGCAAAAGTGGTGCTCTGATGCAACGCGTACGTAACGCAAGGCTGACGATGAGGACGGTTGATGCGCATGTGGTCCCGACGGTCGAGGGCGCTGGCGAGCGGCTTGGCCGCCGTAGTGGGAATCGGGGTGATGTCCGGCTGCGCGGCGCAGGACAACGGGAAACCCGACAACAAGATCACCGTCTGGAGCCTGGAGAACCTCACCGACCGCGTGGAGGCGACGAAGAAGACCATCGCCGCCTTCGAGAAGGAGTCCGGGGTCGAGGTGAACCTGGTCGGGGTCGACGAGGGCCAGCTGCCGCAGCTGATCATGTCGGCCGCCGCCGCGGGCACCCTTCCCGACGTCATCGGGGGCATACCCCTCGCGCCGGTCTGGCAGATGTACAGCAACGGCCTGCTGAACACCGACGCCACGAAGAAGATCGTCGACGATCTGGGCTCCGGTACCTTCAACGCCAACGCCCTCAAGCTGACCGGCGACGGCGCCACCCGCCTCGGCGTGCCCAGCGACGCCTGGATGCAGATCCTCGTCTACCGCAAGGACCTCTTCGCCAAGGCAGGTCTCGCCGCCCCCGACAGCTACGACGCGATGCTCAAGGCCGCGCGCAAGCTCAACAGAGGCGGCACCAGCGGCATCTCGCTCTCCACCGACCCCAGCGACGTCTTCACGCAGCAGAGCTTCGAGGACATCGCCCTCGCCAACGGCTGCGAACTCGCCGACGCCAAGGGCGACGTCACCCTCGACAGCCCGCAGTGCGACCGCGCCTTCGACGCCTACGACAAGCTCGCCGGCGACTACGGCGCCCCCGGCACCCAGACCGTGGACACCACCAGGGCCGTCTACTTCGCCGGCCGGTCCTCCATGATCGTCTGGTCCACCTTCCTCCTCGACGAGCTGGCCGGCCTGCGAGGCGACGCACTGCCCAGCTGCGCCCAGTGCAAGAAGGACCCGCAGTACCTCTCCGACAACAGCGGGATCGTCACGGCGCTGAGCGGTCCCGACGCCGCCAAGCCCGCCCAGTTCGGCGAGGTCTCCTCCTGGGTGGTGACCAGGACCGCGGAGACCGCGGCCTCGGAGAAGTTCATCGAGTACATGATGGGCGACGGCTACCAGGGCTGGTTCGGCATGGCCCCCGAGGGCAAGATCCCCGTCCGGGCCGGAACCGCCGACGACCCGCAGAAGTACCTCAAGGCCTGGCGGGCCAGCGACATGGGCGTGGACACCAAGAAGTCCATGGAAGAGGTCTTCTCCCCGCAGCTGCTCGACGAACTCGCCGCCGGGGTCAGCAACATGAAGCGCTGGGGCATCACCCAGGGCCAGGGCGCACTCGTGGGCGCCACCATCGGCGAACTGCCCATCCCCAAGGCGGTGGGCGACATGACCACCGGCCAGACCTCCCCCCAGGAGGCGGCCGAGGAGGCCGACGAGGAAGTCGCGTCCCTGCAGAAGTCCCTCCAGTGAGCCGCCCCCGGCCTCGTCCTTCAAGGAAGCAGTGATGAGCACCGCACAGAGCACACAGCAGCGGAGAACGCCGGAGGCGGACACCGCGAACACCAAGTCCCAGCGCCCGCTGACCCTGGCCCAGCGGGAGAACCGCGCCGGACTCGCCTTCGTCTCGCCCACCCTGCTGGTGGTCCTGGTCGTCGTGGTCCTGCCGATCGCCTGGACCGTCCTGCTGGCCTTCCAGCACGCCCGGCTGGTCGACATCCAGGGCATGGGCTTCCTGTCCAACTGGACGTGGAGCAACTTCAGCGAGGTCTTCACCTCGCCCGGCTTCTGGACCTCGCTGTGGACCACCCTGGTCTACACCGTCGGCGCCACCGCCGGCTCCATCGTCCTCGGCCTGATCGCGGCACTCGCGCTGCGCCGCCCCTTCCGCGGCCGGGCCCTGCTGCGCGGCACCATGCTGCTGCCCTACGTCGCGCCCGTCGTCGCCGTGACCTTCGTCTGGGAGATCGCGCTCAGCCCGCAGTTCGGCGTCGTCAACGAGGTGGGCACCAAGCTGTTCGGCTGGGACGAGCCGGTCGCCTTCCTGTCCACCAGGTCCCAGGAGATATCCCTGCTCGGCTGGCACGTCCATGTGCCGCTGGCCCTGCTCACCGTGATCGCCTTCGAGACCTGGCGCTACTTCCCCTTCGCCTTCCTCTTCCTGATGGCCCGGCTGCAGGCCGTCCCGGAGGGACTGGAGGAGGCCGCCGTGGTCGACGGTGCCACCCTCACCCAGCGGTTCCGGCACATCCTGCTGCCCCAGCTGATGCCGGTCATCGCCCTGCTGTCGGTGCTGCGCTTCATCCTCACCTTCAACAAGTTCGACGACATCTACCTGCTCACCGGCGGCGGCTCGGGCACCGACGTGGTCGCGGTGCGCGTCTACGACTTCCTCACGGCCCGCTACGACGTGGGCGCGGCCGCGGCCCAGGCCCTCGTCCTCGCCGCGATCCTCGCCGTGCTGCTCGGCATCTACTTCAAGTTCTTCGCCAAGAAGGTTCAGGAGGAGGCGTGATGGCCAGTCGCGCACAGATCGAGGACCGCACCTTCGGGGTCCTTCGCTGGGTGGTGATCGCCGGACTCGCGGTCATCACGATCTTCCCCTTCTACTACATGCTGCTGCTCTCGGTGAAGCCGATCGACCAGCTGCTGCTCGACCCCGGCAAACTGTGGGTCGGCACCTCCGAGTTCACCCTCGACACCTACCGCACCGTCCTCAAGTCGGTGGACGACGGCGGCCAGGGCTTCCTGCGGATGCTCGGCAACTCCGCCCTGGTGGCGCTCGGCTCCATGCTGCTGACCCTGCTGGTGTCCGTCCCCGGCGCCTACGCCATCACCCGGCTCAGGTTCCTCGGCGGGCGGCAGGTCAGCGCGCTGTTCCTGGCCGTCTACCTCTTCCCGGCGACGCTGCTCGCGGTGCCGCTGTTCGTCATCTTCGCCCGGATCGGCCTGCAAGGCAGCCTGTTCGGCCTCGCGATCGTCTACATCGCGCAGACCGTGCCGGTGTCCATCTACATGCTCAAGAACTACTTCATCACCATCCCGGAGAGCATCGAGGAGGCCGCCGCCCTCGACGGCGCCTCACGGCTGCAGACCGTGCGCAAGGTCGTACTGCCGCTGGCCGCACCCTCGCTGATGGCCACCGGGCTGTACGTCTTCATGATCGCCTGGAACGAGTTCCTCTTCGCGCTGCTGTTCCTCGCCGCCGACCCGGACAAGTGGACGGTGTCGCTGGGGCTGCAGCAGCTCGCCAACGGCATCGAGGTGCCGAAGACCGTCCTCATGGCAGGCTCCGTCGTGCTGACGATTCCCGTGGTACTCCTTTTCTACGCGGCCGAACGGCTCCTCACCGAGGGCCTGACCAGCGGCGCGGACAAGAGCTGAGCACCATGGCCCGACACGAGGGGGAGCGAGGACGGATGGCTACGCCCTGGAGCACCGCCGGACACCTGCTGGAACTGATCAGGACCGGGCAGGCGACCACCCGTGGGGAGCTCCAGCGCGTGACGGGCCTGTCCCGCTCCACCGTCGGGCAGCGGCTGGACCAGCTCTTCGCCGCGGGCTGGCTGCGCACCGTACCCGGCCGGCAGTCCACCGGCGGACGGCCCTCCACCCACCTGCAGTTCGACTCCGGGCACGCCGCCGTGCTCGCCGCCGACCTGGACACCACCAGCGCCCGCGCCGCGGTGCAGGACCTGTCCGGGCGGGTACTCGCCGAGCACACCGGGGAGTTGCTGCTCGACCAGGGCCCTGACCGGGTGCTGGACGAGCTCGGCCGCTGGTTCGCCAAGCTCGTCGTCGCCGCCGGCGTCCCGGCGGCGACGGTGTGCGGTGTCGGCCTGTCGGTGCCCGGTCCCGTCGACTGGACCACCGGCGTGGTGGTCCGGCCGCCGATCATGCCCGGCTGGGACGGGTACCCCGTGCCGGCCCGGATGCAGGAGGAGCTCGCCCGCCACGCCGGACTGCCCGCCTCGGTGCCGGTCCTCGTCGACAACGACGCCAACCTGATGGCCCTGGGCGAACAGCGCGACTCCTGGCGCGACTGCTCGGCCTTCGTCCTCGTCAAGGTGTCCACCGGCATCGGCGCGGGCGTCGTCATCGACGGCACCGCCTTCCGCGGGATCGACGGCGGCGCAGGCGACCTCGGGCACATCCGTCTGCACGACGCGTCCGACGCCCTGTGCATGTGCGGGTCCCACGGCTGCCTCGCCGCCGTCGCCAGCGGCCGCGCGCTGGCCGGACAGCTCAGCGCCCTCGGCGTGCCGGCCGGCTCCGCCGCGCAGGTGCGCGAGCACCTCGACGCCGGCCACCCCGACGCGGTGCGTCTGGCCCGCGAGGCCGGCAGGCGCTGCGGCGAGGTGCTGGTCACGGTCGTGACCCTGCTCAACCCCGGTGTCCTGATGATCGCCGGGGACCTCGCCGAGACCCACTTCGTCACCGGGGTGCGCGAACTGCTCTACCAGCGCGCGCTGCCCCGGGCCACCCGCAACCTGCAGGTCGTGACCTCCCGGCTCGGTGACCGCGCCGCCCTCGCCGGCGCCACCGCCATGGTGGTCGAGCACCTCTACGCCCCGGACCAGGCCAACGAACGGCTGGCCGCCGCGGCCCCAACCGACCTTGGAGCACAACCGTGAACACCCCCGCCCCCGTCGAGGTCGGACTGATCGGCGCAGGCCCCTGGGCCCGCGCCATGCACGCGCGGATCCTGGCCGCCGGACCCGAGACCCGGCTCACCGCCGTCTGGGCCCGCCGGACCGAGGCCGCCCGCGAGATCGCCGACACCTACGGCGCGGTGACGGCCGGCAGCCCGGAGGAACTCTTCGACCGCTGCGAGGCCGTGGCCTTCGCCGTGCCGCCCGCCGTCCAGGCCGAACTCGCCGTACGGGCCGCCAAGGCCGGCAAGGCCCTGCTGCTGGAGAAGCCTCTCGGCCCCGACCTGGCCTCGGCACGCGCGGTCGCCGACGCCGTCGCGGAGGCCGGCGTCGTCTCCCAGATGGTGCTGACCAAGCGCTACCAGGCCGAGACCCGCGACTTCCTGCGGCGGGCACGGGAGGCCGAGGTCACCGGCGCGCGGTCCTGCTACCTGCACGGGGCCTTCCTCGGCGGGGAGTTCGCCACCGGCTGGCGCCTGGAGCAGGGCGCCCTGCTCGACCTCGGCCCGCACCTCATCGACCTCCTCGACGCGGCCGTCGGCCCCATCACCTCGATCCGCGCCACCGGCGACCCCCGGCGATGGGTGGAGGTCACCTGCGAGCACGAGAACGGGGCGGTGAGCCAGGCCTCCCTCTCCGGCAGCGTCCGGCTGCCGAAGCCCCGCACCCGGATCGAACTCCTCGGCCCCGGCGGGGAGCTCGTCTACGACACCTCCGTCATCGACCACGAGGAGGGCTGGCCCGTCCTGCGCGCCGAATTCGCCGCCGCCGTCCGGTCCGGCCGCCCGGGCGAGCTCGACGCGCGACGCGGACTGCGCCTGCAGGAACTCATCGACGCGGCCCTGCGCTGATACCCGGCGGGTATCACAGAGCGCGGAACAGGTCTTGGACGCGGCGCCCGCCCGGCCCGAAGACTCGGAGGTGTCACACGACACCACGAGAGAGGCGAGCGTCATGAAGGTCTTCCTCACCGGAGGCTCCGGCTACATCGGGCGGGCCACCATCGAGGCCCTGGTGCGCCGGGGGATCCAGGTCGCGGCCCTCGCGCGCAGCGAGGAATCGGCCCGGGTCCTCCGCGAGCTCGGAGCCGCACCCGTGCCGGGGGCCCTGACCGAGACGGACGTGCTGCGGGCCGCCGCCCGCGCCGCCGACGGGGTCATCCACATGGGCCAGCACTACGGTCCCGACACCGCCGAGGTCGACCGGGCGGCGGCCGAGGCGCTGCAGGACGGCGCCGGGCCGCGCCCGTACGTGCACACCGGCGGGGTGTGGGTCTACGGCGACACCGACGGGGTGGCCGACGAGGACGCCCCGCTGTCGCCGCCCCCCATCACCGCCTGGCGGACGGAGAACGAGAAGCGCGTCCTCGCCCGGGCCGGGACCGGCGAACGGCCCGTCGTGGTCATGCCCGGCCTGGTCCACGGCCGCTCCGGCGGGCTCGTCGAGATGTTCTACGCGGCCCCGGGCCGGGAGACCGGATCCGTGCCCTGCGTCGGCGACGGCGCCAACCACTGGTCGACCGTGCACGTCGACGACGTCGCCGAGCTGTACGTACTGGCCCTGAACGCCGCGCCCGGCTCGGTGTACGCGGGGGTCGGCGACCTCCACCCGACCCAGGCGGAGATCGCCCACGCGGTGAGCCGGGCGATCGGCCGCCCCGGAGCGGTCCGGCACCTGACGGAGGCGGAGGCCGAGGAGCGGATGGGCCCCATCGCCGAGGCCTTCGCCCTCGACCAGCGGCTCACCGGTGCCCGGGCCCGCCGGGAGCTGGGCTGGCGGCCCACCCGGTTCGACCTGCCGGCCGACCTCGCCCGCCCGTGAGCCCGCCCGTGAGTCCGCCCCTGAACCCGCCCCGCTGAGAAGCATGGGCCGGGCGGATACGCTCGGATGTGTCCGTCCCGTCGGGGATGCGAGGAGGGACCCGTGGACCTGGATCTCCGCAAGCTGCGGTACTTCGTCGCGGTGGCCGAGGAACTGCACTTCGGCAGGGCGGCGGAGCGCCTGCACATCGCGCAGCCCGTGCTGTCACGGCAGATCAGGGTGCTGGAGGACGAACTCGCGGTGCGGCTGTTCTCCCGCGACCGCCGCAGCACCGAGCTGACCGCGGCCGGCGCACAACTCCTCGCCGACGCAGTACCGCTCCTGGCGGCCGCCGACGCGACCCGGCGGCGCGTCGCCCGAGCGGCCCGGGGCGTGGCCTCCTTCACCGTGGGGTTCATGCCCGGACTGATCGTCACGGGTGCCGTGCGGGAGCTCTCCCGCCGGCACCCGGAGCTGTCGGTCGAGGTCGTCAGGACGAGCTGGGACGACCAGACGGAGGTGATCCTCGACGGACGCGTCGACGTCGGCTACGTCAGGATGCCCGTCGACACCCGGGGGCTGGCGACCCGCAGCCTCCTCGCGGAACCCCGCGTCGCGGTCCTGCCCGCGGACCACCCCTACGCCGGCAAGCCCGCCCTCGGCATCGCGGACCTGGCCGGCGAACACCTCCTGCAGGACCCCGCCGCCGTGCCCGAGTGGCGGGACATCGCCCGGGAGCTCGCCGACCCGCGGCAGCGGCCGGCCGTCCCGGGCTTCCGTTCCGTCGAGGAGAAGCTCGAGAGCGTGGCGGCCGGCCGCGGCGTCGTCGTGCTGCCGCTGTCCACCGCGACCTACTACACCCGCGCCGACATCGCCCATGTCGAGATCGAGGACATCGGCCCCAACCGGGTGTTCCTGGCCTGGGACGGCAGCCGGCACGACCCGCTCCTCGAGGAGTTCGCCGACATCGCGGTCGCCTGCGCCGAGTCGCCCGCCTGACCGCTGAACGGTTTCCGCACCCCGTCCGTACTGAGGGCACGGGGACGAGAGGAGAAGCCCCGCGCGAAGGCGCGACGGGGCGGCGGAGCGGGAGAGAGACGCCGATGAATCTTGACGTGGTGGGGGAGCCGGGGCCGACGGGCGTCACCGGCGAGGCCGACGTCTGGGTGGAGAACTGGGGAGCGCAGGCCATGTGCCGGATGGAGGACCCGGACGTGCTGTTCGTCCAGGGTGCCGCCCAGAAGCGCGTCAAGGCCGTGTGCGGCGGTTGCCCCGTGCGCACCGAGTGCCTGGCCGACGCACTCGACAACCGTACCGAGTTCGGGATCTGGGGCGGTATGACGGAGCGTGAGCGCCGCGCGCTGTTGCGCCGCCGCCCCACCGTCACGTCCTGGCGCACCCTGCTGCGGACGGCGCGTCAGGCCTACGAGCGGGGGCCGCGGCGGGCCTCGGCCTGAACGCGCCGCACACCGGAGGCGGCAGGGACCCAACACCGTTGTCGGACCATGCTGTTACGGTCACCGGCCATGGCAGCAGACGATGGAATCGCGTGGATCGGCGGGCGCTGGCCGGATTCCGACGACCCCCTCCTGGGGGTGCAGGCCGGTCTCGTGTTCGCGGAGGACGTCGCGCCGCAGGACCTGGCGGTGGTCTTCGGCGCCGTCCCCTGGGAGATCCCCGAGCCCGTCGGTGCCGAGGCCAAGGCCATCCACGACCGGACCCACCCCCGTATCCGGGTCCCCGACGAATCCCGCCTCACCGTCTACGGGAAGGAAGGGGACTGGTCCTTCCTCGCCGGGGGCTTCGACTACCTGATCCACTTCCGGGAAGACTTCGCGCTGCCGCGGGGAACGGGCCGGGCCGTCCTCCTCTACAACATCGCCGCATGGGCATGTACTGCATGGCCTGCTTCGAGGGCGGCCGCCGGGTGTGGAACGGCGAGATCCACGGCCGCTTCGGTGGCGCGGCCGAACCGGAGGGCGGACACTACTTCGACCACGCGCCGGAGATGTCCTTCCTCAACTGGGCCATGCACGACGCGGGATGCCGACCCGAGGTCCGCCATGCCGCCGGGCGTCCGCTCTTCGAGAACGAAGGCCGGATCACCGACTGGCGGGAGCGGTTCCTCAAGGGCCTGGAGATCGCCTTCGGGATCTCCGTGTGCCAGGAGGCCTTCGATGCGGGCCGGTACCCGCTGGCCTCTGTGTACGAGTCCTGATCACTGCCGGGCCGCCCCGCCCCGACGAGCCGGATGCAACCGGGGCCGGGCGATCGGGCATCATGGGCCGGTGAGCACCATCGTCGAGTTCTTCGTGGCGCCGAGTCACGAGACCGCGGCCACGGTCGTGGTCGGCGGCCCGGGCAGGGCTTTCGAATCGCTGAAGTACGGCAACTTCGACGCCGAGGAAGCGCTGATCGAATGGGAGGGCATCGTCACGGGCCGGAGCTTCGGCGAGCTCGTCGACGCCGGTGTGCCCGAAGCCGTTGCCGGCGCCGGCGACTGGGAAGGTCCCGTCGTCCTCGCCGTTTCCCGAACCCTTCAGGGCGCACTCGCCGCCGCCGGTGCGTCCCGGCTCGCCGAGATCGGCGAAGCGTGGATCCGGGAGCGGGCGGCGGACGGGGAGGAGTTCGACCACGAGATCGTGACCGAGATCCTGGGCGGTCTCGCCCGGCTGGCTCGCGGCATCGGCGGGCGAGACGGTTACCGCCTGTACTGCTGGACGGAGTAGGGGCGCGGACGGCACCGTCGATCAACGCCCGCTCGATCAAGGGCCTGTGTCAGTCCGACGCGCCGGGGCCGTCGATCGCCGTGGCGATGGGCCCGCCCTCGCCGTAGGCGTCGAACCCGACGATCCTGCCCTCCTCGACCGTGAAGACGTGCACGACCGCGGAGTCGAAGGGCCCGCCGGTCCCGTGGCCCACGCCCTGCGTCCGTCCCACGGCGACGACCTGGCCGCCCTCCTCGAAGAGCCGGTCGGTCTCGATGCGGCTCTCGATCATGTGGAACGTCTTCTTGAAGAACGCCGCGAAACCGGCGAGTCCCGGGTCCGCGCCCCCGCCGGGCAGCGCGTCCGTCACCCGGATCCGGATTCCCGGGGAGGCGATGGCCGCCAGCGTTTCCCGGTCGGACCGCAGCATGGCGTCGTACATCGCCTCGGCGACCTCCTGTGGGGCCGCGCTCCCGGATCCGGGTGTCTCGGGCATGGCGATCTCCTGAGGTGATTCAAGGATCAACTGTTGGGAAGGTTGTCGGATCGTAGGCGAGCATAGGGGAGTCGGGGGTTCCTTCGCCGGGTGGTCCGAACGGCGGAATCCGGCGGCTTCCGGAGACGTCCCGCGGTCAGCTCGGGGCGTGCCACATGTCAGGACCGAACACCTCGTGGCGGATCGCCGCGGGAGCCATCCCGCCCTGTACCAGCCCGGGCCGCAGTGCCCTGGTGAAGGAGGTGGGGCCGCACCGATAGGCGCGCGTCCCGGGTGCCGCCTCCACCTGGGACAGGTCGGGCGCCCTCTTCGGGTGGGGTCCGTCAGCCGAGCGCGTCGAGGAAGGCGGCCATCGCCTGGCGCAGCGCGTCCGGGCGCTCCAGGTGGACGTCGTGGCCCGCCCCGGGGACGCCGACGGCCACCGCCCGCGGCTGCCGGCGGCACATCTCCTCGGCCTCCTCGGCCCCGATGATCCCCTTCTCGGCGAGCACGACCAGCGTCGGGCACCGCAGCGCGTCCCACTCCTGCCAGAAGGCCCGCTCCGCGTTCTCCCGCAGGGACGCCACCATGACGTCGCGGTCGAAGCGCGGCCACCAGCCGTCCTCGCGCCGCTCCAGGCCCTCCGCCCAGCCCCTGCCGACCGGGCCGCCGCCGAGGAACGCGGCGGCGGACTCCACCGAGGGGAAGGGCACCGGCCAGGAGTCCAGCCACGCCCCGATGTCCGCGGGAACACCCGGGTTCGGTCCGCCGGGTCCCGCCTCGACCAGCACCAGGGCGCTGACCAGATCCGGGCGGGCCGCGGCCGTTCAGTATCGCGGTGTGGCCGCCGAGCGACTGGCCCACCAGGATCACCGGCCCGGTGCCCGACCGCGTGATGACGGCCACCGCGTCCTCCACGTAGGCCGCCCGGGAGACATCCCCGGGACGCCGCTCGGAGGCGCCGTGCCCCCGCTGGTCCACGGCGACCACGCGATGACGCGGGCTCAGCCACCGCGCGGTGTCGTCCCACTCGCCCGCGTGGCCGGCCAGGCCGTGCAGCAGGACCACCGACGGCCCCGGACCGGGCCGGTCCCGGCACTCGAGCCGTACGCCGTCGCGGACCACCGTCATCCGGGACCACGTCATCACGAACCCCCCTTCCCCCCGGCACGGCCGGCCCGCGCCGCGTCCTGTCGTCCCGCACCCTGCCGGACGGGGTGGGCGCCCGCAAACGGCGCCCCGCCGCTCGCCCGGAGAGGCGGCCTCCGGGTGCCTTTCGGCGGTTTCTTCCCGGCCGCCCACCCCGGTGGTACGGTCCGGTCCAGTCGTGGCCCCGTCCGGAGGGTGACGAGACGCACCCGAGGGTGACCGGCGAGGGAGAAGCGCGACGTGAGACGGATGACGGCCCGTCCGGCGAACGGGCATCAGGCGCGGGTGCTGCGCCTGCTGCGCGATGCGGGTCCGCTGTCGCGGGCCGTGCTCGGCGACCAGGTGGAGCTCTCCCGGTCCAAGCTGGCGGTCGAGGTCGACCGCCTGCTGGAGACGGGTCTCGTGGTCCCCGACGGACTCGCCGCCTCCCGTGGCGGACGGCCCTCCCACAATGTGCGCCTCGCCCCCTCGCTGCGCTTCCTGGGCGTGGACATCGGCGCCACCTCGGTCGACGTCGCGGTCACCAACGCCGAGTTGGAGGTGCTCGGCCACCGTGCCGCGCGGTACGACGTGCGCGAGGGACCGGTCGCGGTGTTCGAGCAGGTGCTGGCGATGGCGGCCGACCTGCGTGACGCCGGCGCCGCGGAGAGCTTCGACGGCGCGGGGATCGGGGTGCCGGGACCGGTGCGCTTTCCCGACGGCGTGCCGGTCGCCCCGCCGATCATGCCCGGCTGGGACGGGTTCCCCGTCCGGGAGGCGATGAGCCAGGAACTCGGCTGCCCCGTCCTGGTCGACAACGACGTGAACCTGATGGCGCTGGGGGAGCAGCACGCCGGGGTCGCCCGTTCCGTGCGGGACTTCCTCTTCGTCAAGATCGGGACCGGGATCGGCTGCGGCATCGTCGTGGGCGGACAGGTCTACCGCGGGGTCACCGGCAGCGCCGGGGACATCGGGCACATCCAGGTGGTGCCGGGCGGGCTCTCCTGCGCCTGCGGCAACCACGGCTGCCTCGAGGCCTACTTCGGCGGCAGCGCCCTGTCCCGGGACGCGGCCGCCACGGCGGCTGCGGGTGAATCGGCGGCGCTCGCCGACCGGTTGGCCTCGGCGGGGACGCTGACCTCCGCCGACGTGGCGGCCGCCGCGGCGTCCGGGGACGGCGCGGCCCTCGACCTCATCCGGCAGGGCGGCAACCGCACGGGACAGGTCATCGCGGGCCTGGTGAGCTTCTTCAACCCCGGACTCGTCGTGATCGGCGGCGGGCTCACCGGCCTGGGTCACGCCCTCCTGGCGAGCATCCGCAGCCAGGTGTACGGCCAGTCGCTGCCGCTGGCCACCGGCAACCTGCCGATCGTCCTCAGTGAACTCGGCCCGACCGCGGGAGTGGTCGGCGCCACCCGTCTGATCAGCGACCACGTCTTCTCGCCGGTGTGACCCCCGGCGGGCACGACCCGCCAGTACGCGGCAGTTCCCCTCCGTTCGCCCCGCCGTTGCCATGAGTTCGGCGTCGACCGTGTCCACGGCCCTTGTACGCCAGGTGAGTTGGCCCGCGTCCCGACTTTGTCCTGGAACCGGAAAAAGACCTTGCCGATTCATGCGCAACTTCTTCCCCCACTGGGCGGGCGCTGCTACTTTCCCATCGAAAGCCTGACGGAGCGGGACCGGCCGACGCCGGTCCGGTATCCCCATGCCGACGGCCGGGGGAGGTGAGGGACACGTGAGACGCATGACAGCTCGACCCGCCAACGCGCACCAGGCGCGGCTCCTGCGGCTGCTCCGTGACGGCGGACCCAACTCCCGTGCCCAGATGGGGGACCAGATCGACCTGTCCCGTTCCAAGCTCGCCGTCGAGGTCGACCGGCTGCTGGAGACGGGCCTCGTCGTGGCGGACGGCCTGGCCGCCTCGCGCGGCGGGCGGCGTTCGCACAACATCAGGCTCGCACCGGGCCTGCGCTTCCTCGGCGTCGACATCGGCGCCACCTCGGTCGACGTCGCGGTCACCAACGCCGAGCTGGAGGTGCTCGGCCACCTCAACCACCCGATGGACGTCCGCGAGGGACCGGTCGCCGTCTTCGAGCGGATCCTGGAGATGGCCGCCAAACTCCGGGCCGCCGGCCTCGCCGAGGGCTTCGACGGGGCGGGCATCGGGGTGCCGGGGCCGGTGCGCTTTCCCGAGGGCGTTCCCGTCGCCCCGCCGATCATGCCCGGCTGGGACGGCTTCCCGGTCCGCGAGGCGCTCAGCCAGGAACTGGGCTGCCCCGTCATGGTCGACAACGACGTGAACCTGATGGCCATGGGGGAGCAGCACGCCGGCGTCGCCCGATCCGTCGGCGACTTCCTCTGCGTCAAGATCGGCACCGGCATCGGCTGCGGCATCGTCGTCGGCGGTGAGGTGCACCGCGGTGTGACGGGCAGTGCCGGCGACATCGGCCACATCCGGGTCGAGGCCGACGGACGCGCCTGCGCCTGCGGCAACAAGGGCTGCCTGGAAGCCCACTTCAGCGGCGCCGCGCTCGCCCAGGACGCCCTGGAGGCGGCCAGGGCGGGGCGGTCCTCGGCCCTCGCGGCCCGGCTCGAGGCGGCCGGGCAGCTCTCCGCCGTCGACGTCGCCGCGGCGGCCGCGGTCGGCGACGCGGCGGCACTGGAACTCATCCGCGAGGGGGGCAACCGCCTCGGGCAGGTCATCGCCGGACTCGTCAGCTTCTTCAACCCCGCACTGGTCGTGATCGGCGGCGGCGTCACCGGTCTCGGCCACACGCTGCTCGCCAGCATCCGCAGTCAGGTCTACCGCCAGTCGCTGCCGCTCGCGACCGGCAACCTGCCCATCGTCCTGGGTGAACTGGGCCCCACCGCCGGCGTGATCGGCGCGGCCCGGCTCATCAGCGACCACGTGTTCTCCCCGGCCTGATCCCCCCACCGGCCAAGGCTCCACCGGCACCACGGCACCACCGGCTCCACCTGCACGCTTTGCACGCGCACGTGTCACCCGCACCCGCCGAGGGGATCGTCATGGCACCTGAACCACCGGCACAGCCGCCCCCGACAGCGCCTCCGCTGCTCACCATGTCCGGCATCACCAAGTCGTTCCCCGGCGTCCGCGCCCTGGACGGCGTCGACCTGGACGTCCAGGCCGGGGAGGTGCACTGCCTCCTCGGCCAGAACGGCGCGGGGAAGTCCACCCTCATCAAGGTTCTCGCCGGGGCCCACCAGCCCGACGACGGGGAGATCACCTGGAGCGGGGAGCCGGTGTCGCTGAGGTCGCCGATCGCCGCCATGCGGCTCGGCATCGCCACCATCTACCAGGAACTCGACCTGGTCGAGGGGCTGTCCGTCGCCGAGAACGTCTTCCTGGGCCACGAACCGACCACCGCCGGCTTCGTCGTGCGCGGACGCGACGCCCGCCGTGAGGCCGCCGTGCTGCTGCGCCGGCTCGGCCATGCCGAGATCGACCCCGCCCGCCGCGTCGGCGACCTCTCGGCCGCCCAGCAGCAGATCGTCTCGATGGCCCGGGCGCTCTCCCACGACGTGCGCCTCATCGTCATGGACGAGCCGTCCGCCGCGCTGGACCCCGAGGAGACGGACAACCTGCTGCGCATCGTCGGGCAGTTGACCGCCGACGGCGTCGCGGTCGTCTACATCTCCCACCGGCTGGAGGAGATCCGCCGCGTGGGCGACCGGGTCACCGTCCTGAAGGACGGCCGCGCGGTCGCCGGCGGGCTCCCCGCCAAGTCCATGCCCACGCGGGACATCGTCGCGCTCATGACGGGCCGTGACGTGGAGTACGTCTTCCCCCGGCGCCCCACGGGGCCGCGTTCCGGCGACCCCGTCCTCCGGGTCGAAGGGCTCGCCCGGGACGGCGAGTTCGCAGCGGTCGACCTGGAGGTGCGCCCGGGCGAGATCGTCGGGCTCGCCGGACTCGTGGGCTCCGGACGGTCGGAGATCCTCGAGACGCTCTACGGCGCCAGGAAGCCCACCGCCGGCCGGGTCACCGTCGACGGCCGGCTCCTCAAGCCCGGCAGCGTCCGCTCGGCCGTCCGCGCGGGGCTGGGGCTGGCGCCGGAGGAGCGCAAGGCGCAGGCACTGCTGATGCTGGAGTCCGTCACGCGCAACGTGTCGGTGTCCACGCTCGACCGCTTCTCCCGGGCCGGCTGGCTCGACCGCAGGGAGGAACGGCGGGCCGCCCGGGAGTCCACCCGGTCGCTTTCCCTGCGGCCCGACAACCCCGACGCCCGGGTGCGCACCCTGTCCGGGGGCAACCAGCAGAAGGCCGTCCTGGCCCGCTGGCTGCTGCGCGGCTGCCGGGTCCTGCTGCTCGACGAGCCGACCCGGGGCGTCGACGTGGGCGCCCGCGCCGAGCTGTACGCGGTGATCCGCCGGCTCGCCGACGACGGGCTCGCCGTACTCCTCGTCTCCAGCGAGGTCCCCGAGGTCCTGGGGCTCGCGGACCGGGTGCTGGTGCTCCGCGAGGGACGCGTCGTGCACGCGGCGCCCGCGACGGAGCTGGACGAACACCGCGTACTCGACCTAGTCATGGAAGGGAGCCCGAGCCGATGACGCAGCCCGCATCCGAGGCCCCGCAGGCACCGACGCCGCCCGTGGACGTACCTCCCGTCACGAAGGGCGGTGGCCGGCGCCCGGCGCTGGGGCTCCGCGCCGACGTCCGCAACCTGTCCCTGCTCGGCGTCCTCGCCGCCCTCGTCCTCGTCGGGGGCATCACGCAGCCCGACAGCTTCCTGGACGTCTCCAACCTCCAACTGGTGCTCACCCAGGCGTCCGTCATCGGTGTCGTCACCGTCGGCATGACCTTCGTTATCACCAGCGGGGGCATCGACCTGTCCGTCGGCGCGATCGTGGCGCTCGCCTCCGTGTGGGCGACGACGCTCGCCACCCAGGAGTACGGCTTCGCGGGCATCCTCTTCACCGCGATCGTCGTCGGCGTCGGCTGCGGGCTGGTCAACGGGGTGCTCATCGCCTACGGCGGCATGGTGCCGTTCATCGCGACCCTCGCCATGCTCGCCTCGGCACGCGGGCTCGCCCTGTACCTCACCGACGGCAAGACGCAGATCGTCACCGTGAACTCGGTGCTCGACCTCGGCCTTCCCGCCAGCTACGTCCTCGGCATCCCGCCGCTGGTGCTGGTCTTCGCCGGGGTCACCGTCATCGGCTGGCTGGTGCTGAACCGGACGACGTTCGGGCGCAGGACCGTGGCCGTCGGCGGCAACGCGGAGGCGGCTCGCCTCGCCGGCATCGACGTCCGCCGCCAGCGGCTCTACCTGTACCTGCTGTCCGGGCTGTGCTGCGGCATCGCGGCCTTCATGCTGATCATCCTGTCCGGCTCGGGCCAGAACACCAACGGCAACCTCTACGAACTCGACGCCATCGCCGCGGCGATCATCGGCGGCACGCTGCTCAGCGGCGGCCGCGGCACGATCGTCGGCTCCGTCCTCGGCGTCCTGGTGTTCATCACCATCCAGAACATCTTCGCCCTCAACAACCTGGAGAGCGCCGTCCAGCAGATCGCCAAGGGAGCGATCATCGTGGCCGCCGTCCTGGTCCAGCGCAGCACTGTGCGCAACGGCGACGGCTGACCCAGTCCGTCGCGCCCGGCTCCACCCGACAACCCGCACGCGCCCCGCACCGCCCTATCCCGAAGGGTTTCACCGTCATGCCACGAATCCCGGTCACCAGCCGCAGAGGACTGCTCTTCGGCGCCGCCGCCGTCTCCGCCGGAGCGGCCCTCACCGCCTGCACCAGCAACGAGCCGAAGAAGGCCGGCACGGCCGCCACCACGGCGGCGGCCGCCGACGACAAGCCCGGCACACCGGTCACGATCGGCTTCGCCGGCCCGCAGGCCGACCACGGCTGGCTCAACGCCATCAACCAGAACGCCAAGGACCGTGCCGCGAAGTACTCCGAGGTGACGCTGGAGATCACCGAGGGCTCCAACGACACCGCCGCCCAGATCGGGCAGATCCAGACGCTGATCAACAAGAAGGTCGACGTCCTGGTCATCCTGCCGGCCGACGGCAAGGCCCTCACCCAGGTGGGTCTGCAGGCCATGAAGGCCGGCATCCCGGTGATCAACCTGGACCGGGTCTTCGCCTCCCCGCAGGCGTACCGCTGCTGGATCGGCGGCGACAACTACGGCATGGGGCTCAACGCCGGCCGCTACATCGGCGAACAGCTCAAGGACAAGCCCGACGCCAAGGTCGTCGAGCTCGCCGGCATCGACAACCTGGAGCTGACCCGGCAGCGCACCCAGGGCTTCGACGACGCCCTGGAGAACTACCCCAACATCAAGAAGGTGGCCCGGCAGGCCGCCGAGTTCACCGTCGAGACCGGCCAGGCCAAGATGGCCCAGCTGCTGCAGGCGCAGAAGCAGTTCGACGCGCTGTGGAACCACGACGACGACCAGGGCGTCGGTGCCCTGCGCGCCATCGCGCAGGCGGGCCGCGACGACTTCTTCATGGTCGGCGGCGCCGGGTCCAAGTCGGCGATGGACGCCATCAAGGCCGACAACGGCGTGCTGAAGGCCACCGTCCTCTACCCGCCCACCATGGCCGCCTCCGCCATCGACCTGGCCCGTGCGCTCGGCCAGAAGAAGGGCGTCGGAGGGATGTCGGAGCTGGAGATCCCCGCGTCGATCACCCTGTACTCGGCCGTCGTCACCAAGGAGAACGTCGACGAGTACCTGCCGACGGGCTTCATCTAACAGATGCGCCCCGCCCGTCCGATCCGAGCAACCGACGAGGAGCAACGGCATGGCTGATATGGCCGGCAAGGAAGACAGTGAGGCAGGGGCCGCTTCGCCGGCGCTCGGCATCGGCATGGTCGGCTACGCCTTCATGGGCGCCACCCACTCCCACGCGTGGCGCACCGTGGGCCACGTGTTCGACCTGCCGATGAGGCCCGTCCTGGCCGCGATCGGGGGTCGGGACGCGGGCGCCGTCCGGGCCGCGGCCGCCCGGCACGGCTGGGCGGCCGCGGAGACGGACTGGCGGGCACTGGTGGACCGGGACGACGTCCAACTGGTGGACGTGTGCACACCCGGCGACAGCCATGCCGAGATCGCCGTCGCGGCGCTCGAGGCGGGCAAGCACGTGCTGTGCGAGAAGCCGCTGGCCAATTCGGTCGCCGAGGCCGAGGCCATGGCCGCGGCGGCCGAGCGGGCGGCCGCCCGCGGCCAGGTGGCCATGGTCGGCTTCAACTACCGGCGGGTGCCCGCGGTCGCGTACGCCCGGCGGCTCATCGCGGACGGGAGGGTCGGCACGATCCGCCACGTGCGGGTGACCTACCTCCAGGACTGGCTCGTGGACCCGGACTTCCCGCTGACCTGGCGGCTCAAGCGCGAGCACGCGGGCTCCGGGGCGCTCGGGGACCTCGGCGCGCACGCCGTCGACCTCGCCCAGTATCTGGCGGGGGAGGTCCTGGTGGGTGTCTCGGCGCTCACCGAGACCTTCGTCCGGGACCGGCCCGAGCTGGACGGCGCCTCGTCGGGGCTGTCGGGCTCCGGGAGCGCGCGCCGGGGGCCGGTGACGGTCGACGACGCGGCGGTGTTCACCGGGCGGCTCACCTCGGGGGCGCTCGCCTCGTTCGAGGCCACCCGGATGGCGTCGGGGCGCAAGAACGCCCTGCGGCTGGAGATCAACGGCGAGCGCGGCTCGCTCGCCTTCGACCTGGAGCGGCTGAACGAGCTGTCGTTCCACGACCACACGGAGTCCGCCGAAACGGCCGGCTTCCGGCGGATCCTGGTGACCGAGCCGGGCCATCCGTACCTGGAGGCGTGGTGGCCGCCCGGCCACGCGCTCGGCTACGAGCACACCTTCACCCACCAGGCGCGCGACCTCGTCGTCGGCATCGCCGAGGGGGCCGCCCCGGCGCCGTCGTTCGCCGACGGCCTGCAGGTGCAGCGCGTCCTGGCGGCGGTGGAGGAGAGCGCCGAGAAGAACGCCGTCTACACCCCCGTCCCCTCCTGACCACGCCCGCATCGAGGAGGCCCTCGCCGTGCCACGACCCTTCACACTCTTCACCGGCCAGTGGGCCGACCTGCCCCTGGAGGAGGTCTGCCGACTCGCCCGCGACTTCGGTTACGACGGGCTCGAACTCGCCTGCTGGGGCGACCACTTCGAGGTCGACAAGGCTCTCGCCGATCCCGCCTACCTGGACGGGCGGCGGGCGCTGCTCGACAAGTACGGACTGAAGTGCTGGGCGGTCTCCAACCACCTGGTCGGACAGGCCGTCTGCGACAACCCGATCGACGAGCGCCACAAGGGGATCCTGCCCGCCCGCATCTGGGGCGACGGTGAGCCGGAGGGCGTGCGGCAGCGCGCCGCGCGCGAGTTGGCCGACACCGCGCGCGCCGCGGCGGCCTTCGGGGTGCGCACCGTCATCGGCTTCACCGGCTCGTCGATCTGGCACCTGGTCGCCATGTTCCCGCCGGTCCCGGAGCGGATGATCGAGCGCGGCTTCGAGGACTTCGCCGAGCGGTGGAACCCCGTGCTGGACGTCTTCGACGCCGAAGGGGTCCGCTTCGCCCATGAGGTCCACCCGGCCGAGATCGCCTACGACTACTGGACCACGCACCGCGCGCTGGAGGCCGTCGGCCACCGGGCGGCGTTCGGGCTGAACTTCGATCCGAGCCACTTCGTGTGGCAGGACCTCGACCCCGTCGGGTTCCTGTGGGACTTCAAGGACCGCATCTACCACGTCGACTGCAAGGAGGCCCGCAAGCGCCTCGACGGCCGCAACGGGCGCATGGGCTCCCACCTGCCGTGGGGCGACCCGCGGCGCGGCTGGGACTTCGTCTCGGCCGGGCACGGCGACGTGCCGTGGGAGGACGTGTTCCGGATGCTGCGGTCGATCGGATACGACGGCCCGATCTCGGTCGAGTGGGAGGACGCCGGGATGGACCGCCTCGCCGGCGCACCGGAAGCGCTTTCCCTCCTGAAGCGCTATGACTTCGACCCGCCGGCGGCGTCCTTCGACGCCGCGTTCGGAGGCAACGACTAGGGCGTCGCCGCAGGTCACAGCCAGCAGTCCGCAGCCCGGCGGCCACCGCCGCCGGGCCAGTCGGGCTGCCCGGGCACGCCTTTGTCCTGATCCTGGAGAAAGTTCAACTTAACTGCCGCACAAGGGCTTTCGGTCCCGGACGAACCCGGCTACCGTCCCTGAGGTGTACAGGACACGGGCCTGAAACACGAGGCCGGTCCTGACGTGGCACCCCCGACCAGCGTGACGGCGCACGCCGGTCCCCGGATCTTCCGCACGGCAGCTGCATCCGCCCGTACGACCTTCCCGGAGGACACACGTGCACAGAAAACGGCCCGGAGCACCCAGAACCCGATTCCGGCAGGGACTCGCGCTCCTCACCGGCGGCCTCCTCGCCGCCACGTCCCTCGTCGTCTCCGCCCCCTTAGGCGCCTCGGCCCAGCCTCTCGATACGGAGCCCGCGGCCGCGGCGGCGGAGGAGTTCCAGCAGGTCACCCTCGCCAAGGGTGAGCCCGAGACCGGCGAGCCGATGTCGCTCGCGGTCCTGCCCGACCGCAGCGTGCTGCACACCTCGCGCGACGGCGAGCTGCGCAGGACCGACGCCGCCGGCGACACCACCGTGATCGGCACCGTCCCCGTCTACACGCACGACGAGGAGGGCCTCCAGGGCGTCGGCATCGACCCGGACTTCAGCGAGAACCGGGCGATCTTCCTCTACTACGCGCCCCCGCTCGACACCCCCGCGGGCGACGCCCCCGAGCAGGGGACCGCCGAGGACTTCGCCAAGTTCGACGGTGTCAACCGGCTCTCGCGCTTCACGCTCAACGCCGACTGGACCCTGAACAACGCCAGCGAGAAGAAGGTCCTCGACGTCGCCGCGACCCGCGGCATCTGCTGCCACGTCGGCGGTGACATCGACTTCGACGCGCAGGGGAACCTGTACCTGTCCACCGGCGACGACTCCAACCCCTTCGCCTCCGACGGCTTCGCGCCCATCGACGACCGGCCGGGCCGCAACCCCGCTTACGACGCGCGCCGCACCTCGGGCAACACCAACGACCTGCGCGGCAAGCTGCTGCGCGTCAAGGTCGCCGACGACGGGTCGTACACGATCCCCGACGGCAACCTCTTCGCCCCGGGCACGGACAAGACCCGTCCCGAGATCTACGCCATGGGCTTCCGCAACCCGTTCCGCTTCAGCATCGACAAGCAGACCGGCATCGCCTACGTCGGCGACTACGGCCCCGACGCCGGTGCGGCCGACCCGAAGCGCGGCCCCGGCGGCCAGGTCGAGTTCGCCCGCGTGACGAAGGCCGGCAACTTCGGCTGGCCCTTCTGCACCGGTGACAACGACCCGTACGTCGACTACGACTTCGCGACCGGGCAGTCCGGCGAGACCTTCGACTGCGCCGCCCCGAAGAACGAGTCCCCGTACAACACGGGCCTGACCGACCTGCCGCCCGCGCAGGCCGCGTGGATCCCCTACGACGGCGGCTCCGTGCCCGAGTTCGGCTCCGGCTCCGAGTCCCCGATGGGCGGCCCGGTCTACCGCTACGACCCCGAGCTCGACTCCCCGGTGAAGTTCCCCGAGGCCTACGACGGCGACTTCTTCGCCGGCGAGTTCGGGCGCCGCTGGATCAAGCGCATCGAGCAGGGCGAGGACGGCACCGTCCAGTCCATCAACAACGTCCCGTGGACCGGGACGCAGATCATGGACATGGCCTTCGGCCCGGACGGCGCGCTGTACGTCCTCGACTACGGCACCGCGTGGTTCGGCGGTGACGAGCACTCCGCCCTCTACCGGATCGAGAACGCCACCGACGGCCGCTCCCCGAGCGCCGAGGCGTCCGTCAACAAGACCTCGGGCACCGCGCCGCTGAAGGTCGCCTTCTCCTCGGCCGGGACCATCGACCCCGACGGCGACACGCTCACCTACAGCTGGGACTTCGGCGACGGCGGCACCTCCACCGCTGCCGACCCGGCGCACACCTACCGCAAGAACGGCACCTACACCGCGACCCTCACCGTGAAGGACCCGACCGGGCGCACCGCGTCCGCGAGCGTCCAGGTCGTCGTCGGCAACACCGCGCCCAAGGTGACGCTGGAACTGCCCGCCGAGGGAGCCCTGTTCAGCTTCGGCGACGAGATCCCGTTCAAGGTGACCGTCACCGACCCCGAGGACGGGACCGTCGACTGCTCCAAGGTCAAGGTCACCTACATCCTCGGCCACGACAGCCACGGTCACCCCGTGACCTCCGCCAACGGCTGCTCCGGTGCCATCAAGACCTCCGCCGACGGCGGCCACGACCCCAACGCCAACATCTTCGGCGTCTTCGACGCCGAGTACACCGACGGCGGAGGCGGCGGCCAGGAGGCGCTCACCAGCCACGACCAGGCGCAGCTGCAGCCGCGCCACCGGCAGGCCGAGCACTTCACCTCCTCGTCCGGCGTCGACCTCTTCGACAAGGCCGAGGCCCACGGCGGCCGTACCGTCGGCAACATCGACAACGACGACTGGATCTCCTTCAAGCCCTACAACCTCACCGGCTCCGTCCGGCTGACCGCCCGGGTCTCCTCCGGCGGCGCGGGCGGCTTCCTCGAGGTGCGCACCGGCTCGGCGACCGGCCCGATCCTGGGCTCCGCCCCCGTCCCGGTCACCGGCAGCTGGGAGAGCTTCCAGGAGATCGACGTACCGCTGCGCGCCGTGCCGAAGAAGACCACCGAGCTCTTCCTGGTCTTCAAGGGCGGCTCCGGAGCGCTCTACGACCTCGACGACTTCGAGCTCTCCAACGTCCCGGCCGACCGCGCCGCCAAGCGCGTCCTGGTCTTCTCCAGGACCGCCGGGTTCCGCCACGACTCCATTCCCACCGGCGTCGCCGCGCTGAAGGAGCTCGGCGCCACCGCCAACATCACCGTCGACTCCACCGAGGAGCCGCGCCAGTTCACCAGCAACAACCTGGCGCGCTACGACGCGGTGGTCTTCATGTCGACCACCGGTGACGTCCTCAACGCCGAGCAGCAGCAGGCGTTCGAGAACTACGTCAAGGGCGGGGGCGCCTACATGGGCGTCCACGCCGCCGCCGACACCGAGTACGACTGGCCCTTCTACGGTGGTCTCGTCGGCGCCTACTTCCAGGGGCACCCGCAGATCCAGAAGGCCACCGTCCGCGCCGAGGACCACGACCACCCGGCCACCGCGCACCTCGGCGAGGCCGGCTGGGAGCGCACGGACGAGTGGTACAACTACCGCACCAACCCGCGCGGCCAGGCCCGCATCCTCGCCACCCTGGACGAGACCACCTACCAGGGCGGCACGATGAAGGGCGACCACCCCATCGCGTGGTGCCAGACCTACCAGTCCGGCCGCTCCTTCTACACCGGTGGCGGCCACACCAAGGAGTCCTACGCCGAGCCGGCCTTCCGCCAGCACCTGCTGGGCGGACTGCGCTACGCCGTCGGACAGGTCAAGGCCGACTGCAAGCCGCAGACGGGCTACCGCGACCTGTTCAACGGGCACACCTCGGAGGGCTGGAAGCAGGCGGGCCCCGGCAAGTTCAACGTCGTCGACGGTGAACTGCGCACCGAGGGCGGCATGGGCCTGCTGTGGTACCAGGCCAAGGAGTTCGGCGCGTACTCGCTGAAGTTCGACTGGAAGATGGACGGCGACGACAACTCCGGCGTCTTCGTGGGCTTCCCGGCCTCCGACGACCCCTGGTCCGCGGTGGACAAGGGCTACGAGATCCAGATCGACGCCTCCGACGCCCCCGACCGGACCACCGGCTCCGTCTACAGCTTCAAGTCGGCCAACCTCAAGGCCCGCGACCAGGTGCTGCGTCCCCCGGGCCAGTGGAACAGCTACGAGATCAAGGTCCAGGGTGAACGGCTGCAGGTCTTCCTCAACGGAGTGAAGATCAACGACTTCACCAACACCGATCCGGTCCGCAGCCTGAAGGACGGCTACATCGGCCTGCAGAACCACGGGGCCGACGACCAGGTGTCCTTCCGGAACATCCAGATCAAGGAACTGCCCTCCTCGTAGGGCGGGTCCTGCCGGCACCCACGAGCCGGCGGCGGGCGGGGAGACGCCGTGCCCCCGCCCGCCGCCCCCCACCACTCGCACCAGGGAGGCAGCCGTGACGAACCCGCCCGCCCCGGCACCGGCATCGGACAACCAGTCGCCCCCGCGCACCGGAGTGTGGCTCATCGGAGCCCGCGGCTCCGTCGCCACCACCGCCGTCGCAGGATGCGCGGCGGTCACCGCCGGGCTCCACCCCGCGACGGGCATGGTGAGCGAGACGGCACCCTTCGCCCCGGCGGCACTCCCACCGCTGCCGTCCCTGGTCTTCGGCGGCCACGACACGGCCGCCTGCCCGCTCGGCAAACGGGCGGAACAGCTCGCGGAGGGCGGCGTGCTGCCGCACGGCCTGCCCGCCGCGCTCCACGCCGAACTCGCCGCCGCGGACCGGGAGATCCGCACCGGCGGCCCGCTCCCCGGCGACACCCGCGGCGACGAGGAGCTGATCGCGGCCTTCGCCGCGGACATCACCGCCTTCACCCGGCGCCACGACCTGGCCCGGACGGTCGTCGTCAACGTCGCCTCCACCGAGCCCGTGCCCGAGCCCGGGAGCGACCGCCTGCCGGCGAGCTCCCTCTACGCGGCGGCGGCGATCGAGGCCGGCTGCGCCTACGTGAACTTCACCCCCTCCACGGGGATACGGACCCGGGCCCTCGCCGAGGCGGCCGTCGCCCGCGGCCTCCCCCACGCGGGCCGGGACGGCAAGACCGGGCAGACCCTGCTGCGTTCCGTCCTCGCCCCGATGTTCGTGCAACGCGCCCTGTCGGTGCGGGCCTGGTCCGGCACCAACCTGCTCGGCGGCGGCGACGGCGCGGTCCTCGCCGACCCCGCGGCGGCCGCGGCGAAGAACGCGGGAAAGGAACGCGTCCTCGCCGACGCCCTCGGCGCCGCCCCCGAGGGCGAGGTGCACATCGACGACGTCCCGGCCCTCGGCGACTGGAAGACGGCCTGGGACCACATCGCCTTCGACGGATTCCTCGGCACCCGCATGGTGCTGCAGACCACCTGGCAGGGCTGCGACTCCGCCCTCGCCGCCCCGCTCGTCATCGACCTCGCCCGCTTCGCGGCGCGCGCCCACGAGGCCGGGCTGAGCGGTCCCCTCCCCGAACTGGGCTTCTACTTCAAGGACCCCGACCCGGGCGCCCCCGCCTCGCTCTCCGATCAGTACGGCGAGCTGCTGGCCTTCGCCGCCCGGCTGGGGGAGTCCCGGTGAGGGCTCCGGGAGCGCGGCGGCTGCGCGCCCTCGCCTTCGTGGCGGCCCTCGGCGCCGTGACGGCGTTCGCCGCACGCCGCCCGCCGCGCGGCGCGGCGCAGGAGGCCGTCCCGCGGAACGGGGCGCGTGGCATCCACCGGCCCGGGGCGGCGGAGGGGGCCGCCCCGGGCGGGTGCGGAAGCGGCGGTCAGGCCGACGCCGCCGGGGACACGGAGGGCTCCGAGGCGGAACGGCCCGCTCTCGGCACGCGGCTGTGGGACTGGGCCGAACTCTTCCGCGTCTCCGCCCTGTTCACCGTTCCGGGCGACGCCCTTGCGGGCGCCGCCGCGACCGGACGGGGGCCCGGTCGCGGCACATTCCTCGCCATCGGTACCTCGCTGTGCCTCTACCACGCCGGCATGGCGCTCAACGACTGGGCCGACCGCGACGAGGACGCCGTCGACCGCCCCCACCGCCCCCTCCCGTCGGGCCGGATCAGCCCGGCCGCCGCCCTGACGGCCGCCGGAGCCCTCACCGCGACCGGCCTGGCCCTCGCCGCCCGCGCGGGACGCGCCCCGCTCGCCCTCGCCACCACCCTCGCGGCGACGGTCTGGGCGTACGACCTGCGTCTGAAGCACACGGCAGCGGGCCCGGCCGCCATGGCCACGGCACGCGCCCTCGACCTGGTGCTCGGCGCGACGGCCACCCACCCCCGGGCACTGGCCGCGGCGCTGCCCCACGCCGCCCTGCTCGGTGCGCACACCTACGCGGTCACCACCGTCTCGCGCAACGAGACGCGGGGCGGCGCCGGCACCGCACCGCTCGCCGCGCTGGTCACGACCACGGCGATCGCCGCCGTCACCACCGACGCCGCCCGTTCGCTGCGCCGGCTGCGGGCGTCCGGACGCCCGCCGGCGGCCACCACCCGGCACGGGGCGGGCGGTGGCCGCCGTGCGCGACCGGTGGCACCGCCGACAGGGCGGCCACCGGACCTGCCCCACGCCATGACGGCACTGGCCTCCGCCGTCTACGCAGGCACCGCGCTCACCCCCTACCTGCACGCGGCTCTCAACCCGTCACCACCCCTCACCCAGCGCGCGGTGGGCGGCGGGATCCGCGCCATGATCCCGCTGCAGGCCGCCCTGGCGGCCCGATCCGGCTCGGGTGCCTCCGCGGTGGCCGTCCTCGCCCTCGGCCCCGTCGCCCGCCGGATCGCCAGGAAGGTGAGCCCCACATGAGCCTGCGCCTCGGATACGGGACCAACGGCCTCACCGACCTGCGTCTCGACGACGCCCTCGCCCTCCTCGCCGACCTCGGCTACGACGGCGTCGGACTCACCCTCGACCACATGCACCTCGACCCCCTCGAACCCGACCTCGGCCCCCGCACCCAACGCCTCGCGCAACGGCTGTCCGCCCTCGGCCTCGAGGTCACCGTCGAGACCGGCGCCCGCTACGTCCTCGACCCGCGCCGCAAGCACGGCCCCTCCCTCCTCGACCCGGACCCCGACGCCCGGGCCGCCCGCACCCGGCTGCTCGTGCGGGCCGTCCGGGTCGCCGCGGACCTCGGGGCCCACGCCGTGCACTGCTTCAGCGGGATCACGCCCGCCGGCACCTCGTCCGCCACCGCCTGGCAGCGGCTCCAGGACGCCCTCGCACCCGTCCTGGACGCGGCGTCCACCGCCGGGATCCCCCTCGCGGTCGAGCCCGAGCCCGGTCACCTCCTGGCGTGCCTCGACGACTTCCACCACCTGCGCGGCCTGCTCGGCGACCCCGAACCGCTCGGACTCACCCTCGACATCGGCCACTGCCAGTGCGTGGAACCGGAGTCCCCCGCCGACTGCGTCAAGCAGGCCGCGCCCTGGCTGCGCCACGTCCAGATCGAGGACATGCGCCGCGGCGTCCACGAACACCTCCCCTTCGGCGACGGGGAGATCGACTTCCCGCCCGTCCTCCGGGCCCTGGCGGACAGCGGCTACGAGGGCCTGACCGTCGTCGAACTTCCCCGCCACTCGCACGCCGGACCCGAGCTCGCCCGTACCTCCCTCGACTTCCTGCGCTCCCACACCCCCACGAACGGAGCCACGGCATGACGACACCCACCCGCGAGGTACTCCACGACCGGCTCGGCGACGCCGCCCGCGCCTGGCTCGACGCGGCCCTCGCCGAAGCCGGAGCCGCCCCTGGCGGCGCCACGGACGACGACACCCCCACCGCACCCTCCTCCCCGCCCGCCTGGGAACAGCACTTCGCCTCCGCGGGCCGCCACTGCGGCCAGGAGCACGCCGACTCCGCCCGTGTGCTGCTCCTGCGGGAGGCCCGCGCCGACGCCGCCACACTGACCCGCCTGTACCGGCAGGGCACCGCCGCGGAGCGCCGCGCCGTCCTCCTCGCGCTGCCCCACCTCGAGCCGGCCCCCGCCGACGGGGTGCCCCTCGTCGAGGACGCCCTGCGCACCAACGACACGCGGCTGGTCGCCGCCGCCGTCGGCCCGTACGCCGCAGAGCACCTCGATCCGCACACCTGGCGCCACGCCCTCCTCAAGTGCCTGTTCACCGGGGTGCCGGTGGACGCCGCCGCCCGGCTCGGGCAGCGGGCGCACGGCGACGCGGAACTGGCCCGCATGCTCGGCGACTACGCGGCGGAACGCACCGCCGCGGGCCGGTCCGTCCCCGCGGACCTCCACCACGTCCTCGCCCTGACGTCCCGGACGGAGGAGTCCTGATGCGCATCTTCGACCCCCACATCCACATGACCTCCCGCACCACGGACGACTACGAGGCGATGTACGCCGCCGGTGTCCGCGCCCTGGTCGAACCCTCCTTCTGGCTCGGTCAGCCCCGTACCTCTCCCGAGTCCTTCTTCGACTACTTCGACTCCCTCCTGGGCTGGGAACCCTTCCGCGCCGCGCAGTACGGCATCGCCCACCACTGCACCGTCGCCCTGAACCCCAAGGAGGCCAACGACCCGCGCTGCCTCCCCGTCCTCGACGCGCTGCCGCGCTTCCTCGTCAAGGACAACGTCGTCGCCGTCGGCGAGATCGGCTACGACTCGATGACCCCGGCCGAGGACACCGCACTCGCCACCCAGCTCCAGCTCGCCGCCGACCACGGACTGCCCGCCCTCGTCCACACCCCGCACCGCGACAAGCTCACCGGGATGCGCCGCACCATCGACGTCGTCCGCGAGTCGGCGCTCGACCCCGAGCTCGTCCTGCTCGACCACCTGAACGAGACCACGGTCAAGGAGGCCGCCGACAGCGGCTGCTGGCTCGGCTTCTCGATCTACCCCGACACCAAGATGGACGAGGACCGCATGGTCGCCGTGCTGAAGACCCACGGCACCGAGAAGATGCTGGTCAACTCGGCAGCCGACTGGGGCAAGAGCGACCCCCTCAAGACCCGCAGCACCGCCGACGCGATGCTCGCCGCGGGATTCACCGACGACGACGTCGACCAGGTCCTGTGGCGCAACCCCGTCGTCTTCTACGGCCGCAGCGGCAGGCTGCAGCTCGACGCCGCCGCCCCGGGGGACCTGCACGAGGGCAACTCCATCCTCCGCGGCGGGGAATGAGGAGGCGGGACCCATGCGCTTCCGGCACCCCGACGGCTCGGTCGTCCACCTGGCCTACTGCACCAACGTCCATCCCGCGGAGACGCTCGAGGGAGTCCTCTCCCAGCTCCGCGACCACTGCGAACCCGTCCGCAAGCGGCTGGGCCGGGACCGCCTCGGCATCGGGCTCTGGCTCGCCAAGGACGCCGCACACGCCCTCCACACCGATCCGGCGGCACTGCGCGGGCTGCGTACCGCCCTCGACCGCCGCGGCCTCGAGGTCGTCACCCTCAACGGCTTCCCCTACCAGGGCTTCGGGGCCGCCGAGGTCAAGTACCGGGTCTACCGCCCGGACTGGACCGAACCGGAACGGCTCGCCTACACCAGCGGCCTCGCCGACCTCCTCGCCGCCCTGCTCCCCGCCGACGTCACCGAGGGGTCGATCTCGACCCTTCCGCTCGCCTGGCGGACCCTCTGGAACGACCGTGCCGCGCGGACCGCCCGCAGCGCCCTCACCACCCTCGCCGGGCGGCTTGACGCGCTGGCCGAACTCACCGGGAAATCGATCAGGATCGCCCTGGAACCCGAACCCGGCTGCATCGTGGAGACCACCGCGGACGCGATCGAGCCCCTCGCCGCGATCGCGCACCCGCGCATCGGCGTGTGCGTCGACACCTGCCACCTCGCCACCTCCTTCGAAGAACCCGCCGCCGCGCTGGACGCGCTCACCGCGGCGGGCATCACCATTCCCAAGGTCCAGCTCTCCGCCGCCCTGCACGCCGAACACCCGCACCTGCAGGACGTACGCGACGCGCTCGCCGCCTTCTCCGAACCCCGCTTCCTCCACCAGACCCGCGCCCGCACCGCCGGCGGCCTGCACGGCACCGACGACCTGCACCAGGCGCTCACCGAGGGCCCACTCCCCACCGGCGCCCCCTGGCGCGCCCACTTCCACGTGCCGCTGCACGCACCGCCCGCGCCTCCGCTCACCTCCACCGTCCCGGTCCTGAAAGACGCCCTCGCCCGCCTCGTCGGCGGTCCGGCCCCACTGACCCACCACCTCGAGGTCGAGACCTACACCTGGCAGGCCCTTCCCGCCGAGCTGCGCCCGCGTACCCGCGCCCAGCTCGCCGACGGCATCGCCGCGGAACTCGGCCTCGCCCGCGACCTCCTCCACGACCTCGGCCTGAAGGAACTCCCATGACCGACACCGCCGGGCCGGCCCCCCTCCTCGTCCTGGACGTCGTCGGCCTCACCCCCCGTCTCCTGGACCACATGCCGCGCCTGAAACGCCTCGCCGACACCGGTTCACAGGCCCCGCTCGGCACCGTCCTCCCCGCGGTGACCTGCGCCGCCCAGTCCACCTTCCTCACCGGTGCGCCGCCCGCCGGACACGGCATCGTCGGCAACGGCTGGTACTTCCGCGAACTCGGCGACGTCCTGCTGTGGCGCCAGCACAACGGTCTCGTCGCCGGCGACAAGCTGTGGGACACCGCCCGCCGCGCGCACCCGGGCTACACCGTGGCCAACATCTGCTGGTGGTACGCCATGGGCGCCGACACCGATGTCACGGTCACCCCGCGCCCCGTCTACTACGCCGACGGCCGCAAGGAGCCCGACTGCTACACCCGGCCCCCCGAGCTCCACGACGAGCTCACCGACGCCTTCGGAACCTTCCCCCTCTTCCACTTCTGGGGTCCCGGCGCCGACATCGTCTCCAGCCGCTGGATCGTCGACGCCACCCGGCACATCCTGCGCACCCGCGCTCCCGACCTCGCCCTCTGCTACCTCCCGCACCTCGACTACGACCTGCAGCGCTTCGGCCCGGACGACCCCCGATCCCGTCGCGCGGCCACCGAACTGGACGAGGCACTCGCCCCGCTCCTGGACGACGCCCGCCGGGAGGGCCGGACGGTGGTGGCGCTCTCCGAGTACGCCATCACGCCGGTCAGCCGGGCCGTGGACATCAACCGCGAGCTGCGGCGCGCCGGGCTGCTGGAAGTCCACACCCAGGACGGCATGGAGTACCTCGACGCGATGGCCTCCCGCGCGTTCGCGGTCGCCGACCACCAGATCGCCCATGTGTACGTGCGCCGTCCCGAGGACCTCGAGGCCACCCGCAAGGTCCTCGCCACCCTGCCCGGAATCGCCGAACTCCTCGACGACGAGGGCAAGAAGCGACACGGCCTCGACCATCCGCGCTCCGGCGAGCTCGTCGCCGTCGCGGACCCGGACGCCTGGTTCACGTACTACTACTGGCTCGACGACGACAGGGCACCCGACTTCGCCCGGCTCGTCGAGATCCACCGCAAGCCCGGCTACGACCCCGTCGAGCTGTTCATGGACCCCGAGGACCCCTACGTCCGCGTCAAGGCCGCCACGGCCCTGGCCCGCAAGAAGCTCGGCATGCGCTACCGCATGGCGGTCGTGCCGCTCGACCCCTCGCCTATTCGCGGCAGCCACGGCCGCCTCCCGGCGAGCGACGAGGAAGGTCCGCTCATCATCTGCTCCGTCCCCCGTGCCGTCGGCGGCCGCGTCGCGGCCACCGAAGTGAAGTCCCTGCTCCTGCGCCTGGCAGGACTCCACTGAACCACACGTCACCGACGCCAAGGAGTTATCCACAATGACCAGCACGCGTCGTACCTCCGACCCGGAGCTCAGCCGCAAGCTCAGCAGACGCGGCATGCTCGGCGTCGCCGCCGGCGCCACCGCCGCCGCGCTCCTCGGCGCGACCGCCCCCACGGCCGCCGCCCACGGCAAGAGCCACGGCAAGGGTCACGGCCGCCCCGTCCTGCCCCCCGGCCGCCTCGGCATACAGCTGTACTCGCTGCGCGACAAGGTCTCCACCCTCGGCTTCGCCCCCGTCTTCGCCGAACTCGAGAAGTACGGATACGACGAGATCGAGTACGCCGGCTACACCCAGGGCTCCGCGGGCGCGATCACCCTCGCCCAGCTGCGCCGCCTCGCCCGCGACCACGGACTGCGCGCCATCGGCAGCCATGTCGGCTACTACAACGACGGCGACCCGGGCGCCTACACCTTCGCGCAGAACCTGACGAAGGTCCTCGACGACGCCCAGGCGCTCGGGCTGAAGCACATCGGTACCGCGTCCGGCCCCTGGCGGTACGGCAGCACCGTCGACGGCTGGAAGCGCTGCGCCGAGGAGTTCAACGAGTACGGCGCCGCCGCCAAGGCCCGCGGCATGAAGTTCTACCAGCACAACCACGCCGAGGAGTTCTCCTTCGCGACCGACCGCCCGAACGTGCGGCTGTACGACGTCCTCCTCGCGGAGACCGACCCCGACCTGGTCTTCCTGGAGATGGACATCTACTGGGCCTACGCCGGCCAGTTCCGCTTCTCCAAGCGGGTGGACGGCACCCCCGCCCCCTTCGACCCGCTGCGCTACGTCCTGAAGCAGCCCGACCGCTACCCCCTCTTCCACGTCAAGGACGGTGATCGCGACGAGACCACCCGCGACGGCTACCGCATGGTCGACGTCGGGGACGGCGACATCGACTACCAGCGGTTCATCTCGGCCGTGACGCGCACGCACGGCGGGCGCCTCGACCACCACTGGCAGACCGAGCACGACACGCCGACCGATTCCCTCAGCTTCGCGCGCAGGTCGAGCGCGTACCTGCACTCGCTGCGCGAGAAGGACTGCTGACGCCGTGTCGGTGACGATCTGACGCTTCGTCCGGCGCGTCGTCCGCGTGCCGTAGGGGCCCCGTACCCGCCGCTCGGGCGGGCCGGGGCCCTTCGTCTTCCCGAGAGGGGCCGGGCTTGCGCGTCGCCGTGACTTCGTGCAGTCCTGCGGCCGCGGCGATGCGCGAGCCCATGACCAGGGGCGGAGCCGTTCCCATCCGCTCCGGGCCCGCGGTCGGCTCGGTCGTCCCGGGGGATGGGTGGCCGCGTTGGCGTACGTTGTCGGTGACGAGGATTCACCCGTCGGGAGGTCCGGACGTGACGGTTCGTGATTACGGTGCGTGGTGGAGTGATTGAGGCCCCGTCGGGCCCGTGATCATCAGGAATTCGGCGCTGTGCACGCCGTCCTCAGTCCACCGTTCGCCGTATCTGACGCGGCGTCGCGTGACGGAGCGTGACGGGATTCCGTCGTGCGGCGCGGATGTCCGCGACGCACGCTCTCCATGTCGGAACCTTGCGGACGCCGCCACGGTGCCCGCCGAGACAGGAGAGTCAGTATGCGCGTTTCCCGTTTTGTGGCCGCTGCCGGTGTGGCCTCTGTCGTTCTGCTGGGTGGTGCCACTGCTGCCGGCGCCGCCACCCCGGACCTCGCCACCGCCAAGGGAACCCACGTCACGGGCGACCACGGTCGCGGCGGCTACGACCGTGGTCACGGTGGCCGCGGCCACAACCGTGACTTCTACCGCTTCGACCGCGGCTTCTTCGGCTCGTACCTCTTCGGGCCCTACCTCTTCGACCCCTTCTTCTTCGGCGGTCGCTTCCGCTGACCTCCGGCCGGCCTGAACGCCCACGCGTGACGGCCGTCGATTCCCGGGCCGCCGCCCCCGTCAGGGGGGTGGCGGCCCCGTCGTGTGCGGGATGGCGCACATCGCGGACTCTGTGTGAACGGCGCTAACGGAATCACGTTATCGCCGCTTGCGTTTCCGGCGATAACGTGGCACTGTTATCGACGGAAGCGGGGCGACGGAAGGAGCCGCCCCTCTCGCGTGATCAGGAGACCGCAATGACCGACACCACCACCGCCCGCCGCGTCGCGATCGTCACGGGCGGCTCCCGCGGCATCGGCCGCGAGGTCGCGCTGCGCCTGGCCGCCGACGGCCAGGCGGTCGTCATCGCCTACGCCGGCAACCAGGCCGACGCCGACGCGACCGTCGCGCAGATCGCCGCCGAGGGCGGTTCCGCCCTCGCGGTACGGGCCGACGTCGCCGACGAGAAGGCGGTCCTGGCGCTCTTCGACGCCGCGGAGCAGGAGTTCGGCGGTGTGGACGTGGTGGTCAACTCGGCCGGCCTCATGATCCTGAACACCGTGGCGGACTTCGACCTCGACGCCCTGGACCGCATGCACCGCACCAACATCCGCGGCACCTTCGTGGTCAACCAGCAGGCCGCCCGCAGGCTCCGCGAGGGCGGTGCCGTGATCAACGTGTCCTCGTCCCAGACCCGGATCGCCACGCCGACCTACGCCGCGTACGCCGCGTCGAAGGGCGCGGTCGAGGCCGTCAGCCTGATCCTGGCCCGGGAGCTGCGCGGCCGCGACATCACCGTGAACGCCGTCGCACCCGGCCCGGTCGCCACCGATCTGTTCCTGAACGGCAAGGACGAGGCGACCATAGAGCGGTTCGCGAAGATGAACCCCCTCGAGCGCCTCGGGTCCCCCGAGGACATCGCCGCGGTCGTCTCCTTCCTGGCCGGGCCCGGTCGCTGGATCAACGGCCAGACGATCTTCGCCAACGGCGGAGTGGCCTGACCCGCGGGCCGCACCTCGCGCGGCCCCTGCCGGGTGCCGAGCCGCGGGCCCACCCGCCGGGCACCGGTCGCCCGGCCCCTCCGCACCCCGAGCAGCACCCTGCCTCCCGGCAGATCCCGTACCTCGCGCCACCCACCCGATCCGTGACCCGGACACCACCTGAACCGGGAGCGGCCCCCAACAGCCCAAGGAGCTCCGAAATGTCCCCCGTGTCTTCCGTCGTCCTGGTCACCGGTGCGAGCTCCGGATTCGGCGCGCTCGCCGCCCACGCCCTCGCCTCCGCGGGTCACACCGTCTACGCGAGCATGCGCGACATATCCGGCCGCAACGCCGAACGCGCGGCGGACGTACGCGAACGGGCCGCCCGCGAGGGCATCGACCTGCGGGTCGTCGAACTCGACGTGCTCTCGCAGGACAGCGCGGACCGCGCCGTCGCCACCGTTCTGCGCGAGGCCGGCCGGCTGGACGTCCTGGTCCACAACGCGGGCCACATGGTGCTCGGCCCCACCGAGGCCTTCACCCCGGAGGAGATGGCCGCCGTCTACGACACCAACGTTCTGGGCACCCAGCGGGTGAACCGCGCGGCCCTGCCGCACCTGCGGGCCCAGGGGCACGGCCTGCTGCTCTGGGTCGGGTCCAGCAGCACCCGCGGTGGCACCCCGCCCTACCTGGCCCCGTACTTCGCCGCGAAGGCGGCCATGGACGCCGTCGCGGTCAGCTATGCCGCAGAGCTCGCCCGCTTCGGCATCGACACCTCCATCGTCGTTCCCGGCGCCTTCACCTCCGGCACGAACCACTTCGTCAACGCGGGGCACCCGGCCGACACCGGCACCGTCGCGGCCTACCAGACCCGCTACGAGGGCCTGACCGAGCAGGTCGGCCGCGCCCTGGCGGCCATCACCCCCGAGGACGCCGACGTCGCCGAGGTGGCACGCGAGATCGTCCGCGTCGTCGGGCTCCCCGCGGGCAAGCGGCCCTTCCGGACCCACATCGACCCCGCCGACGACGGCTCGGAGGCCGTCTCCGTGGTCGCCGACCGGATCCGTGAGGACTTCTACCACCGGATCGGCCTGGACGACCTGCTCGGCCCCCGCGCGCAGGCCTGACGCAGGCCCGCAGCCACGGCCGGCTGATCCCACGGCTGCCCGGCCCCATGACTGCCGGACCCCACAGGCGTCCGGCCACCGGCCTCCGGGCGCGCCGGCCCCTTCGGGGGCCGGTGCGCCGCCCGACACCGCCAAGGAGAACCGCCATGACCGCTTCCGAGTTTCCCGAGCTTCCCGAGCCCGTGCGGCGCGCCGTCGCCGCGGCGAACGCCCACGACACCGAGGCCTTCCTCGACCAGTTCACCGAGCACGGCGCGGTGGACGACTGGGGCCGCCGCTTCGAGGGCCGCGAGGCCGTCGAGGGGTGGAGCGACCGCGAGTTCATCGGCGTCAAGGTCTCCCTGAAGATCACCGGAGTGACCCGGCGCGGGGTCCAGGTGATCGTCTCCACCCGGGTCGGCGGCGACGGTTTCAACGGCCCGTCGGACTTCGCCTTCACGGTCGAGGGCGACAGGATCGCCCTGATGAGGATCACCGGCTGACCCGCCGGCGGCCGGGACGCCGAAACGCCCGGTGGGGAACCGTCGCACGACGGTTCCCCACCGGGCGTTTCCGCGCAGGGAGAGGGGACAGCCGCAAGGCGCCGCGGCAGGGCCACGGCCCCGCGCGCGGCGGCTCAGGCGGAGTGCGTGATGCGGTCCAGCAGCTCGTTCAGCAGGATGCGTTCACCGGGTGTGAGGATCTCCTCGATCTCGGGGAGCACGGCCTTGAAGGCGACGGTACGGGTGATCGTCCGGCGCTCCTCCCCGGCGGCGTCCTCGGGCCGCGCGGTGGTGATGGCGGCGAGAATGGCCTCGCGCGTCCGCGGTGACAGCTCCGGGTCGCGAGCCCCGGGCAGCGTGGCGATCAGCGTCAGGACGACCCCGCAGCCGGCCGAGTGGATCATCAGCATGGCGCGTTCCACGTCGACGCTCAGCCGGCCCGCCTCGGCGACCCGGGTCACCAGGCCGCGCAGGACGTTGAAGGACTCCGTCACGGCCGCCGGCTCGGCCCCGGGCCTGGGCTGACCGAACATCAGCTGGTATATCTCCGGGTTGGCCACACCGAACTCGATGTGCAGGTCCCAGCCCCAGCGCAGGTCCTCGACGGGATCGTCGGCCCGCGTCCGGTCGGTCTTGCGGTGCAGGTAGTCGGCGAAGCCCTCCGCCGCGACGGCGTCGAGCAGGCCCTGCATGTCGCCGAACTGCCGGTAGATGGTCGGCGGCTGAACGGCCGCCGCCTTGCTGACCGACCGGGTCGAGACCGCGTCGCGGCCGCCCTCGGCGAGCAGGCTGGCGGCAGCGGACATGATCCGCTCTCTGGTGGTCGCCCTCTCATCCATGAATCAACGATAACAGAAAAATGTTACCAAGGGAAACTTACCTGCCGAAAGGCCGTGAAGGGGCGGTGGGATGTGCCCGCCGCCCCTCCCCGTCCGGTGTGCCGAAGCCTCACTTGGCGGGGCCGGAATCCGCCCCGTGCAGCGCCTCGCGGAGCGCCGCGGTGACCTCGGCCACCGCCTTCTTGTTGGACTCCGTGTCGCGGAGGGCGTTGAGCATCATGAAGTCGTGCGTGATCTTGGGGTAGTGCGTCAACCGGACGGGCACACCGGCCTCCCGCAGTTTCTGCGCGTACGCGGTGCCCTCGTCGTAGAGCACGTCCGAGTCCGTGATCATCAAGGCCGGCGGCAGGCCGCGCAGCTGGTCGACCGTGGCGCGCAGCGGCGCTGCCAGCGGGTTCTGCCGGTCCTTCAGGTGGGGGGCGTACGCGTCCCAGAACCACTTCATCGCGGGTTTGGCGAGCCAGCAGTTCTCCGCGAAGCGGTTGTAGGAGGCGGTGTCGAAGTTCGCGTCCGTGACCGGGTACAGCATCACCTGGCGCCGGAAGTCGGGCCCCCCGCGCTGCTTGGCCATCATCGCCACGGCGGCGGTCATGTCGCCGCCCACGGAGTCGCCGGCGACGGCCAGCCGTGAGGGGTCGACGCCGATCCGGCCGCCGTTGTCGGCGACCCATTTGGCCACGGTGTAGGCCTGCTCGATCGGCACGGGGAACTGCGCCTCGGGAGAGGGGGTGTAGTCGACGAAGACCACCGCCGCCTGCGCGCCGTTGGCGAGCTCGCGCACCAGGCGCTCATGGGTCTTGAAGTTGCCCAGCACCCAGCCGCCGCCGTGGATGTAGACGATCCCGGGCAGGTCCCCCTTGGCGCCCTCGGGCCGTACGACGTGCACCGACACCGGGCCGGTCGGGCCGCCGGGCACCGTCCGCTCGCTGATCTGCGCCGGGAGCATCTCCACCGGACCCGCCTGCAGCTTGTCCAGCACGCCCCGGGCAGCCGTGTAGGAGAGCGTGTACAGCGGCGGGCCGTCCGCTGCCGCAAGCTGGTCGAGGAAGTCCTGGGCCTGTGGGTCGAGCTGCACCGGCGGGTTGCCGCAGGGCACCTTCGGCGCGGGCGTGTCCGCGGGCACCGCGTGGTCGACGCGCGCGGCGTTCGTCGTCTTCTCCCCGCAGGCGGTGAGGCTCGCGGCGGCCGCGAGGAGAACTGCGACGGCGTAGCGAGCCTTGCGTCGCGTTATGGACCGGACGTGCGGACAGGTCATTGCGGTCTCCGAACCGTGGTCGGTCATTGGCCCCCACGTGAGCAGCCTGCGGAGGCGGTACGGTCCGGACAACCGGGGATGGGCCGGGGGAGTGGCCCGCGGGCGCCGGGCGCCGCGCGGCCCTGCCGGGCCCGGGGGTCAGACGACGACGAGGTCCCAGGCCGTCATCGCGTCGGCGAGCCGCAGGTGGGGGGCCGCTTCCGCGAGCCGGCCCTGCCGCTCGAGCGTGCGACCGAGGAGGAGGTGGGCGTGCGCGTCCTGCGGCTCGGCGCGCAGGAGGTCGCGCAGCTCCGCCTCCGCCCGCGAGAGCTGCGCGGAGAAGTAGTACGACCTGGCCAGCAGCATGCGCACCGCCATGTTGCGGGGTGCCACGTCCACGATGGACGCGAGCGTCCGGGCCGCGGCGGCGTAGCGCTGCCGGTTGAAGAAGAGCACGGCGCGCTTGAACGTCTCCGTGGTCGGACTGCTCATCTCGGTGCCCACTGCTGCATCACCTCGGCGGAATGGCGATCTCGTTGTCAGGGCTTTCAACCGGGGCAAGTGTCGGATTTGTTCCGCGGTGCCCTCTTGATCTGGTCGCACTTCTCCGTACCCGACCGATCGCTGAGCGTGCTGGTCGGGCCTGAACGTGGCCCGGCCGGGTTGCGCGCCTCACCCTCCTGGAGGAACGTGACTTCGAGGCCGCACGGCCGCGCACCCGAGGACTCCGTGCCGTCCTCCGGCCTCCTCCGCCCCTCCACTCCCGCTCCGCGCCGGCCCGCCGGGACGCCCCGGCAGTCCTGCCTCCGGTCCCGCGGCCGTCGCGGCGGCACTCAGGACCGCACCCTCGCCCCCGACCGCCACCACCCCCGGCGGCCAGGAAGGCAGACCGAGATGCCACTCCTCCGCACCCTCGCCCTGACCGCCGCCTCCGCCGCCCTCGCGACCGTGGTCGCGGCCGCCCCCGCTTCGGCAGCCGCCGGTGTCCCGGCGGCGCTGGCCGCCCCCCGCGCGGCCGCTCCGACCTACGCCACGGTCCTGGTCACCTGCTTCGGCCGGGGGCTCGTCATGCCTCCCGACTTCCTGCTGGCCTGCGGGGACGGGAACGACCGGCTGGGCGGCCTGTACTGGTCGCACTGGGGCAGCGACTCGGCCGTGGGCACCGGTTACGAGGAGGCCAACGACTGCGACCCGTACTGCGCGGCGGGCCACTTCCACACCTTCCCGGTCAAGATCACGCTCTCCGACAGCAAGCCCTGGCCCGGGGACCCGGGCCTGCGGCACTTCACCAAGCTCACGATCAGCTACCCCGACACCGAGCCGTCCTGGCCGCACGACCCGGTCCGCGAGCTGTGGGACTGAGGGGCCGCGGGACCGTGTGACGGGAACGGCCCGCGGCCTTTCACGCGTCCTCCCCATCCGGGACACGAGGGAACGTGCCCCACGGAGGCGGGGAGGGACAGGACCGCGAGCGGATTCGCCGGGTGGACGGAGCGCTTCGAGGAGGAACGGGACCGACGGCGTGCGACGGGTGATCCCGGGTGGGCACGGGGAGCGGTGCTGCACGAGGCGGTACGCGCGAGCGTGCAGCGCTTCCAGGCCGGTGAGGACGGTGATGGGGCGCACCTGATCGCCAAGGCGGACGCGGCGGGGGACCGCGACTACGCGCAAGCGGTGCGGCTGTTCGTCGCCGAGGAGCAGAACCATGCCCGGTTGCTCGCCCGGCTGCTGGCCGCGGCCGGCGCGTCCACCATCGACGGCCACTGGACGGACCGGGCCTTCGTCGCCGTGCGCCGCCTGCTGGGGCTGCGTCTGGAGCTGCTGGTGCTGATGGTCGCCGAGGAGGTCGCGCTGCGCTACTACCGGGCCCTGAGGGAGGGTGCGGACGACCCGCTCACACGCGAGGTCGCGGGCCGGATCCTCGCCGACGAGCAGCGGCACGTGCCCTTCCACTGCGAGCGCCTGCGGGCGTCACTCGCGGCCCTGCCCGCGCCTTCGCGCCGTGTCGCGACGGCTGGATGGCGTGTGGCCGTGGCGGGGGCCGCGGTCCTGGTGGCGGTGGACCACGGCCGGGCGCTGCGCGTGCTGGGCGTGGGGCGGGCGCGGTTCGTCGCCGACGCGGTGGCGTCGTCGGCAGCCGCCGCCTCCGCGATGCTGCGCGAGCCCGCCGCGCCGGACCCGGGGGCGGGCGATGGCACGCCGGCGGCCCCCGCGTCACGGGGGCCGCTGGTGGTTCTGCGGGATACGCGGTGGTCCTTGCCGGGTCGGGCGGACCGCAGGACCTGACGGCCCTGGTCGGCCCCGCCTGCCGGATCGACGGCCCACACCGTGGGCCGTCACCGTCCGAGCCCGGGGGCCGGACGGCGGCGGTCTCGGTGGGGACGTCATCGGACGGGCCGGCAGGGCGCCGGCCCGACGACCTCAGCGGTAGAAGCCTCCGTAGAAGCCGGAACCGTAGAAGCCGGGGTAGAAGCCGTAATAGCCGCCGTAACCGCCATAGCCACCGTAACCGCCATAGCCGCCGTAACCGCCGTAACCGCCGTAACCGCCCCAGCCGTAACCGTTCCCCCAGCCCCAGCCGCCGTGTCCGCCACCCCAGCCGCCGTGTCCGCCGCCCCCGCCGCCGCCGTGGTCGACGACGGACTGCGCAGTGGCGGGTGCTGTCTGTGGCGTCGCCGCGCTGGCCGCGGTGGCTCCGGCGAAGGCGAGCAGGGGCGCCACCACAGCGGCGGCGGCGATCCTGCGGATGGTAAGCGTGCGCATGACTCCCCCTTCGGGGATCTGGACTTCGGGTCGCGGTCCGCGCGGAGCCGACCGCCGCCACGCGGGAACGTGCGTGATCCCGGCGCGGATGGGGGTGCGGACGCCTGGGCGCGGACGCACCTCACGGACGTGGAACGCCGGAACAGATGTCTGTAGTTGAAGACGTCCCTATATGAACGGTAGGCGCGTTTTGCGCCGCACGTCAAAGGAATCCGACAAAAAGTGCATATTGGTATCTTTTGCTCGACCGTGACGCCCCCTCAACCGTGTGTGCCGCGAAGGTTCCGTTGCGTCAGCGATGACCCAACCGAGCTTCGAGGCGCGGCGGTTGAAGCCGCGATGCGGCTCCCTCCGGCCAGAATCCTCCGTGGCCGCAGAGGCTGTCGTGGCACATGCGACGGAAGGTGCCATTGATGCCTATGGGGCGTAAAGGGAAATTCCGTCGAAATGCGGAAGCCCGCAAGTCCGCTTCGCCGTCAAGCGCTTGCGTCCCGCACGGGACACCGCTGCGTCCATGCGTCGTCACTCCGGGCATCCGTCGCACGTCACGCAGCCGTCAAGCGTCGGTAACGCTTCAAAAATCGCTGGTCGGCAATTTGTTAACACCATTGACATATCCGCGCCCGCTGCATACGGTCCTGCGTCGAAGCGCTTCGACGCGTCGCATCGAAACCATTCGATGGACGCCTCATTCGTTCGGCCCAGGTGGAGGTCACTTCAATGTTGAAGGTGCGCAGACCGCTGGCTCTCGCAGCAGCTGCCCTTGCGGGCGCCATGCTCATCACTTCGTGCGGTAGCTCGGACAGCGGTGCGGAGGGCGACGGCAAGACGCTGAAGCTCTGGCACTACGAAGCTCCGAACAGTGCCATGGGTATCGCCTGGAACCAGGCGATAGAGGAGTTCAAGAAGTCCCACCCCGGCGTCAAGGTCGAGTTCGAGGCGAAGGGCTTCGAGCAGATCCAGAAGACCGCCTCGATGGTGCTCAACTCCAGCAACGCCCCTGACCTCATGGAGTACAACAAGGGCAACGCCACGGCCGGCCTGCTGGCCAAGCAGGGCCTGCTCACCGACCTCACCCCGCAGGTCACCAAGTACGGCTGGGACAAGCTGCTCAGCCCCAGCGTCACCACCACCAGCCGCTACGACGCCAAGGGCGTCATGGGCTCCGGTAACTGGTACGGCATCCCGAACTTCGGTGAGTACACGATGGTGTACTACAACAAGGACCTCTTCGCGAAGAACGGCGTGAAGGTCCCGACCACGTTCAACGAGTTCGAGCAGGCCCTCGCCGCCTTCAAGGCAAAGGGCGTCACCCCGCTCGCCAACGGCGGCGCCGAGTACCCGGCCCACCAGTACCTGTACCAGCTGGCCCTGACCAAGGCCGACCGCAGCTGGGTGGACTCCTTCGAGCTCTACAAGGGCAAGGCGGACTTCCACGACGCCGCCTGGACGTACGCCGCGAACACCCTGTCGGACTGGGTGAAGAAGGGCTACATCGCCAAGACGACCAGCGGCGCCAAGGCCGAGGACGCCGGCGTCTCCTTCATCGGCGCCAAGTCCCCGATCTTCTTCTCGGGCAGCTGGTGGTACGGCCGCTTCCGCGACGAGAACAAGTTCAAGTGGGGCTCGTTCCTCTTCCCTGAGTCCAAGATGACCCTCGGCTCGGGCGGCAACCTCTGGGTCGTCCCGAAGAACGCCAAGAACAAGCAGCTGGCCTACGACTTCATTGACATCACGATGAAGAAGGGGATCCAGAACACCCTCGGCAACAACGGCGGCGTGCCCGTCGCGGCCGAGCCCTCGGCGATCACCGACCCCAGCTCCAAGGAGCTGATCGAGAACTTCAACAAGGTCTCGTCCCAGGACGGTCTCGCCTTCTACCCGGACTGGCCGGTCCCCGGCTTCTACGACGTGCTGGTCTCGGCCACCCAGAAGCTGATCACCGGCAGCGGCACCCCGGACCAGGTCCTGGACGAACTGCAGAAGGCCTATGACGCGGGTGCGCCCACGTCATGAGTGCCCGACCCCTCCGGCTGCGCAATCCCTACGCGCTGTACTTGATCCCGGGTGTCATCGCCTTCCTGGCCGTCGTGATCGTGCCGTTCGCGATGAACATCTACTTCAGCTTCACGCACTGGCAGGGCGTCGGCTCGCCCACCTGGGCGGGGCTGGAGAACTACCGGGAGCTGATGAAGGACTCGCGGTTCTGGGAGTCCTTCCGGCACAGCGTCGCCATGGTCCTGGCGATGGCGGTGATCCCCACCGCCGTCGGCCTCGTGGTGGCCGCGGCGCTGTTCGACTTCATCGGCAAGCACTTCGGTTCGAAGCTGGCCAGCGTGCTGCGTGCCTGCTTCTACCTGCCCCAGGTCCTGCCCATCACCGTCGCGGGCATCGTCTGGAGCTGGATCCTGGCCCCCGAGAACGGCTCGCTCAACGAGCTGCTGAAGGCGGTCGGCCTGGGTTCGCTCCAGCAGGACTGGCTGGGTGACCCGAAGTTCGCGCTCTACAGCGTGATGGCCGTCATGGTCTGGGTGCAGCTGGGGTTCCCCGTCGTGATCTTCATGGCGGGACTCCAGCGGGTCGATCCCTCGCTCTACGAGGCGGCCGAGCTGGACGGGACGAACTGGTGGCAGCGTTTCTGGCACGTGACGCTGCCACAGATCCGCCCCGAGATCTACGTGGTGATGCTGTGGTGCACCATCGCGGCCCTCAAGGTCTTCGGCGCGGTCTACGTCCTCACCAAGGGCGGACCCGCCGACTCGACCATCGTCCCGTCCTACTTCTCCTTCTCGACCTTCTTCGAGAAGACAGACGTCGGCTACGGCTCGGCGATCGCGACGGTCCTCACCCTGATCATCCTTGCGCTGACCACGGTCGGCCTCCGCTTCCAGACCCGATCGGAGGACGCACAGTGAAGGCGCTCAAGCGCTACCCCGTGCTGGTGGCCATGATCCTCGGCGCGATCTTCATGGTGCTGCCGCTCCTGATCGTGCTCATCAACGCGCTGAAGTCGCCCGCCGACTACTCCGCGCACGGCCCGCTCTCGCTGCCCCACGGCCTCCACCTGGACGGCCTGACGGACTTCTGGACCCGGGTCAACTTCGGGCACACGCTGCTCAACTCGATCGTGATCTCGGGCTCGGTGGCCGTGTTCGGCGTCATCCTCTCGGTGCTGAACGCCTACGCGATCGGCATCGGGAGGATCAAGGGCAAGGCGTACTTCCTGGCCTTCTTCGTGCTGGCCAACGTGCTGCCGCAGGAGGCCCTGGTCTACCCGCTGTACTACCTGTCCAAGCAGGTGGGGCTGTACGACACCAGGCTGAGCCTGATCATCGTCTTCAGCGTCGTGCAGGCGGCCTTCGGTACCTACCTCCTCTCCTCCGTGCTCGGGGCCTTCCCGAAGGAGATCATCGAGGCGGCCAGGATCGACGGCGCGAACAGCTGGCAGATCCTGTGGCGGATGGTGGTCCCGGTCAGCCGGCCCACCCTCGGCGTCCTGCTGGTGTTCTTCTTCATCTGGACCTGGAACGAGTTCCTGCTGCCGCTGGTCATGCTGCCGTCGAACGACAACCAGACCGTCTCGGTGGCGCTCGGCGTGCTCCAGGGCCAGCGACTGATGGACGCGACGATGACCAACGCGGCCGGCCTGCTCGGCGCGCTGCCCGCCATCGTCTTCTTCCTCCTCTTCCAGCGGACGCTCACCCGCGGCATCGCCGTCGGCGCCGTGAAGTGACCCGCGCCCGGACCACCGTGTCCGCGGCCCTCCACCCGGGCGGGTGACGTTCGCCCCGTTCCGCCCACGGCTCTGCCTCCCCCCTGCACGGGCAGGAGGCAGAGCCGGTCCCACCTGCTCCCACACGTACCGAGAACGCCGGTGGCCGCCCACCGGGAAAGGCATCGACCATGAAGTTCACCAACGGGTACTGGCTGCTGCGCGAAGGCGTCACGGCGGCGTATCCGGCCGAGGTCCTCGATGCCGTCCCGGGTCCCGGAACGCTTCGGGTCCACGCGCCCACCCAGCACATCCGGCACCGAGGCGACCTGCTCAAGGGCCCGCTCATCACCGTCGACTGCACCGCGCCGATGCCCGGTGTCATCGGCGTGCGCATCACCCACTTCGAGGGCGACGTCGAGACCGGGCCGCACTTCGAGCTGCGCCACGAGCCGCACGAGCCCGTCGTGTCCGTCGACGAGGAGCAGGCCGTCCTCACCTCCGGCGACCTGAGCGTCCGCTTCCGCCTCGACGGCGAGTGGCAAATGGAGTTCCAGGCCGACGGGCGCACCCTCACCAGCAGCGACGTCAAGGCCATGGCGCTGATGGAGACCGCCGAGGGCGAGCACCACGTCCGAGAGCAGCTCCGGCTGGCCGTCGGCACGTCCGTCTACGGCCTCGGCGAGCGCTTCGGCCCGCTGGTCAAGAACGGCCAGACCGTCGACATCTGGAACGCCGACGGCGGCACGAGCAGCGAACAGTCCTACAAGAACATCCCCTTCTACATGACCGACGCCGGCTACGGCGTCTTCGTCGACGACCCCGGAAAGGTCTCCTTCGAGGTCGCCTCCGAGCAGGTCTCGCGCGTCCAGTTCAGCGCCGAGCGCCAGCAGTTGCAGTACTACGTCATCCACGGCCCCACGCCGAAGGAGATCCTGCGCAAGTACACCGCGCTCACCGGCCGGCCCGCACTCCCGCCCGCCTGGTCGTTCGGGCTGTGGCTGACCACCTCCTTCACCACCTCCTACGACGAGCAGACCGTCACCGGGTTCGTCGACGGGATGGCCGAGCGCGACCTGCCGCTGTCGGCCTTCCACTTCGACTGCTTCTGGATGCGCGAGTTCAACTGGTGCGACTTCGAGTGGGACCCGCGCGTCTTCCCCGACCCCGAGGGGATGCTGCGGCGCCTGAAGGAGCGTGACCTGCACATCTGCGTGTGGATCAACCCCTACATCGCCCAGCGCTCCCCGCTCTTCGCCGAGGGCAAGGCGGCCGGCTACCTCCTCAAGCGCCCCGACGGCGGCGTCTGGCAGTGGGACCTGTGGCAGCCCGGCATGGCCCTGGTCGACTTCACCAACCCCGACGCCTGCGCCTGGTACGCCTCCAAGCTCGAAGCCCTCCTCGACCAGGGCGTCGACTGCTTCAAGACCGACTTCGGCGAGCGCGTGCCCACCGATGTCGCCTGGTTCGACGGCTCCGACCCGGAGCGCATGCACAACTACTACACGCAGCTGTACAACAAGACCGTCTTCGACGTGCTGCGCAAGCACCGCGGCGAAGGCGAGGCGGTGCTCTTCGCCCGCTCCGCCACGGCCGGCGGCCAGCAGTTCCCCGTGCACTGGGGCGGCGACTGCGAGTCCACGTACGAGTCGATGGCGGAGTCCCTGCGCGGCGGCCTCTCCCTGGGGCTGTCCGGCTTCGGCTACTGGAGCCACGACATCGGCGGCTTCGAGGGTCTGCCCGACGCCGGACTCTTCAAGCGCTGGACCGCCTTCGGCATGCTCTCCTCCCACAGCCGGCTGCACGGCTCCTCCTCCTACCGCGTGCCGTGGCTGTTCGACGAGGAGGCGGTGGACGTCCTCCGCCACTTCACCAAGCTCAAGCTCGGCCTCATGCCCTACCTCTACGGTGCCGCGCACCAGGCGCACACCGAGGGCGTCCCGATGATGCGCGCCATGGTGCTGGAGTTCCCCGACGACCCGGGCTGCGCCTCGCTGGAGCGCCAGTACATGCTCGGCGGGGACCTGCTCGTCGCGCCGGTGTTCTCCGAGGACGGTGAGGTGTCGTACTACGTGCCCGAGGGCACCTGGACCCACTTCACGACCGGCGAGAAGGTCACCGGCCCGCGCTGGGTGCGCGAGACCCACGACTACCTCAGCGTCCCGCTGCTGGCCCGGCCCGGTTCCGTGATCCCGGTCGGCTCGGTCGACGACCGTCCCGACTACGTGTGGGCGGACGACGTGACGGTCCGGGTCTTCGAGCCGGCCGACGGCTCCCGCACGACCGTGCGGATCCCCCGCGAGGACGGTACGGCCGCGGCCGAGATCACCGTCGTGCGCGAGGGATCCACGCTGCGGGCCGAGACCTCCGACGCGTCCCTGCCGTGGGGCGTCGAGGTCGCCGGCGGTCCCTCCGCGCGTGCGGCGGCCGGTACGGCCGTCCTCACCCTGGAGCTCTCCGGCTCCTGAGGGCGGTCCAGGCACAGCACGCACATAGGGGAAGGGAGTTGCATGGTCAAGATCACTGACGTCGCGCGGCACGCCAACGTGTCGCCGAGCACCGTCAGCTACGCCCTCAGCGGCAAACGGCCGATCTCCCCGGAGACCCGGCGGCGCATCGAGGACAGCATCCGTGAACTGGGCTACCGGCCGCACGCCGGTGCCCGGTCCCTGGCCAGCAGCAGGTCACGGGTGATCGGCCTCGTGCTGCCCCTCCGGAAGGGCATCCACGTGCCCGTGGTCATGCAATTCGCCACCTCCGTGCTGACCGCCGCCCGGGAGCACGACCACGATGTCCTCCTCCTCACGCAGAACGAGGGGGAGGAGGGCATCAACCGGGTCGCCCAGAGCGCGATGGCGGACGCCTTCATCATCATGGACGTCGAGACGGACGACCGGCGGCTGCCCCTGCTGCGCGTTCTCGACAAGCCGTCCGTGCTGATCGGTTTCCCCTCGGACACCGCCGGGCTGACCTGTGTCGACCTGGACTTCGCGGGCGCCGGCGAGGCGTGCGTCGAGCACCTCGCCGGGCTCGGCCACCGCACCGTGGCCCTCGTCGGCTCGCCCCCGGAGGTCTACGTACGCGGCACCGGCTTCGCCCGCCGGGTCGCCGCGGGGTTCACGGCCGCCGCCGACCGCCTCGGCCTGCGTTCGTCCGTCCACCCCTGCCCCGAGACGCCGGCGGCCGCACGGGCCATGGCCGAGCAACTGCTGCGCGAGCAGCCGGGGCTCACCGGGGTCGTCGTCCACAACGAGCCGATAACCCAGCCTCTGATCTCCGCGTTCCAGGCCATGGGACTGCGCGTCCCGGAGGATCTCTCCGTCGCCGCGATCTGCCCCGACGAGACCGCCGAGCAGGCACCCGTGCCGATCACGTCGGTCTCGATCCCCTCCGTCGAGATCGGCACCAGCGCGGTGGAGCTCCTGATGGCCAAGCTCGCCGGCCGCGACGACGTCCCGGAGACGACCGTGCTCTCCGCGCTCCTGACCCCCCGGGCCACCACCGCCCCGCCGGCGGTCGCGGCCCCCTGACCTGCTCCACCCGGCGTCACTCGGTGCGCAGCCCGTCCGGGCGCATCATGCGGACCAGGGCGGGAAGGCTGAGCGCGGTCACCAGCAGGACGACGGCCGCGCTGACACCGGTCATGGCGGCGACGTCGGCCCAGTCGACCGTGACGGGCGCGCCGACCATGCGGAGCAGCACCGCGCCCAGGGTCAGTCCCACCACGCACGCGAGGGCGAGGCCGAGACCGACGGGGAGGGCGGTCTGCCACAGCACCGACAGGCTGAGGGTGCTGCGGCGGGTGCCGAAGGCCACCAGGGTGGACAGCAGCTTCCTGCGCTCGCGCAACTGCTCAAGCTGGGAGACGAGCAGGCTCGCGCCGATCAGCAGGAGGACGCAGCAGCTGCCGACGAACACCCCGGTGCGGACCGAGGAGTAGCGCGCGGACGCGGTGTGGGTGACGTACTCCCGGGCGTCGGCCAGCGGGTCGACCGCCGCCACCGTGTTGCGCACGATCTCGGGCGCGTCCGGGACGGAGCGGTCGAGCGAGACGTAGACCCGGCCCGTGACCGCCCGGGCGGCGGCCGCGGGGAGGGCTTCGGGGGTGACCAGGACACCGCCGCGCGCGTAGCCGCTGGGATCGGCGCGCGTGTGGGCCTTCTTCAGGCCGGGCGGCAGGCGCCAGGCGACCGCGAGACCCGCCGAGCCGGCGGAGCCGGGGTCGACGTACACCACGCGCCCGGGCTTCGCCGTGCGGAGGGTGTCCTCGTCGTATGACCGGTCCTGGACGACGAAGACGTCACCGTCGCGGCAGGCGGACACTCTGGCGACCTCGCGCAGCGCGTCGCAGGTGCCCACGGTCAGTTCGAGGAACCGCTCCGGCTCCTGGGCGCGTTCGCCGAGCACCCCCACGGACAGCGGGGTCGCCCGGGCCGCGGCGTCGCCCGCGGTGAGCCGCCGGGCGGCGTCGGCGGGGGAGTCGGCCGCCGGGAGGTAGACCTCCATCTGGGCCCGGGAGAGGTCGTTGCCGGTGCTGCGGGTGTACGAGCCGTCGACCCCCGCGAAGAGCATGTGCAGCGCGATCGCCCCGGCGACGGCGACGGCGATGCCGTTCACCGTGCGGGCCGCGGTGCCGCTGTTCAGCTGGAGCCTGCGGACCGCGAGCTGCCAGGAGGGCGCACCGGTGCCGAGCCGGCCGACGGCCGCCTCGACGATCCACGGCAGCAGGGCCGTGACGCCCATCAGCAACAGGACGGTGCCGCCGACCACCAGCGCCTGGTTGAAGTCCCCGTGGTCCCGGCCCTGTCCGACCATCGGGTACAGGAGGGCGATCCCGCCCAGCGGCAGCAGCAGCCGCCACCACAGGCGGCGGCGCGGCGGCCTCGTCGCGCGGACGACACCGAGCGGCTCGATGACCACGCCGCGCAGCGCCAGCAGGGTCACGGCCACCGAGGCGGCCGGGACGGCGACGGCGACCAGGGCGGTGAGCGCGGGCGCGGGCGTGAGGTCGTCCGGGAAGACGCTGACGCGGTAGAAGCCGACCCGGCCCGCCAGGACGCGGCCGGCCGCGAACAGCACGGCACCGACGGCGAGTCCGCACAGGGCGCCGGCGAGGGCCTCGCCGGCGGCGACGCGTCGCGTGGTCGCCGCGTCCGCGCCGAGCAGACGCAGCGCGGCGAGCCGGCGGTCGCGGCGGTCCCCGCCGAAGCGGACCGCGGCCGCGATGAACACGCCGACCGGCATGAGCAGCGCCACGAAGACGATGAGCACGAGCAGCACGAGGACGGGGTCGGTCGTGCCGCCCTGGTCCACGGAGCCGAAGGCGTGGATGCGTTCGACACGGACGGTCTGCCCGGCCCCGGCGCCGACGGCCAGTCCCGTCGTGCCCGCGTAGTAGGCGAGGTCGTCCGGTCCGACCAGCCCGTCCTGGCCGATGGTGCCGGTGACGCGGTACGGAAGCCGCTCGCTCAGGAGCCTTCCCTCCGGGGCGGCGAGCAGCCGCTGCAGGGCGGGGGAGGCCACCATCGTCCCGCGCCCGGGCAGCCGGCCGACGCCCGGTGGCAGCGGCGACCGGCGGCCCTCGGGCTGCAGCAGGCGGCCCCGCACCTCCTGGTCGCGGTAGGTGGTGTCCACCGTGGCGATCAGCAGGGTGTCCTCGGCCCGGTGCTCGGCGAGCGAGGTGTACGTCATGTCGTTGCGGGCGCGTTCGCGGTCGTGACGCTGCGTCAGCGCGTTCGGCAGGGCGGCCGTGAGGAGCAGCAGGGCCACCCCCAGGCCGACGCCGACGGCGGTCAGGAGCGTACGCACCCAGGCCTCGCGGCCGCCGGTGACGGCGAACCGGACGCCCATCGCCAGGTCCTGGATCCGGCTCCGGCGGACGCCGCGGGGGGAGTCGCCGGGCCTCATGCCGCGCGTGCCGTGTCGCGGGCCTTCCCGTCGCGTACGACCACCTCGCGGTCGGAGTACGCGGCCACCCTCGCCTCGTGGGTGACCAGGACGACCGCGGCGTCGGTGTCCCGCGCAGCGTCGGTGAGCAGCTGCATCACACGTTCGCCGTTGAGGGAGTCCAGCGCGCCGGTGGGTTCGTCGGCGAACAGCACACGGGGGGCGGTGACCAGGGCACGGGCGACGGCCACCCGCTGCCCCTGCCCGCCGGAGATCGCCCCGGGGCGTTGCCCGGCGACGTCGTCGACCTCCAGCCGGCGCAGCCACTCCAGGGCGGTGCGCGCGGCCTCCTTGCGGGAGGTGCGGCCCAGCCGCAGCGGGAGCGCCACGTTCTCCGCGCAGGTGAGCTCGGGGACGAGCTGCCCGAACTGGAAGACGAAGCCGAAATCGCTCCGGCGCAGCGCGCTGCGCCGGGCGTCGTTCATCGCGGACAGCTCGCCACCGCGGTAGGTGATGGTGCCGGCGTCGGGGACGACGATTCCGGCGAGGCAGTGCAGCAGCGTGGACTTGCCGGAGCCGGAGGGGCCCATCACGGCGACGACCTCACCGGGGCGTATGGAGAAGTCGGCCCCGTCCAGCGCGGGCGTCGAGCCGTAGCTCTTGCACAGGCCCTCGGCGGTGAGCAGGGGCTCGGCGGCCGTCACGCGCTCACCTCCCGGGCGAGCCTGTCGAGGCGCGCCGCGGTCAGCTCCAGCCAGCGCAGGTCGGCTTCCAGGTGGAACAGGGCGTGGTCGCAGATCAACTGGTCGGCCAGGTCCCCGGTGCGCTTGCGTTCGGTCAGGTCGCGCATCAGCCGCAGGTGCTCGGCGCGCTGCACGTCCAGGATGTCGGCGGCGTCGCGTCGCGTGAGCAGCGCGAGGACGACCTTGGTGTAGAGCGTCGACTGCAGGTACGGCTCGGGCTTCTCCGGGGTCGCGAGCCACCGCGCGACGTCGGTGACGCCCGCCTCCGTGATCGCGTACCGCTTGCGCTCGGGCCCCTCGCCGGGCTCTATGGCCTCGACCTCGACCAGTCCGTGCTTCAGCAGTCGTGACATCGTGGAGTAGACCTGCCCGTAGTGCAGCGGGCGGTCGTGGCCGAATCGCTCGTCGAAGGCCCGCTTGAGGTCGTAGCCGTGACGCGGTCCGGATTCGAGCAGGCCGAGGAGGGTGTGACCGATGGACATGCGCGTCAATATACACATGACGTATACACCTCATGTAGACGCGATGTCGCGAGGTCGCAGACGGGGGGCACCCCTGATATGCATCGCATGTATACCCCATGTGTATAGTCGCGGTCATGCGATTCATCCGGCCTCGACGCCCCCTGCCCGCCCGACGTGACGCCTCCCACGCCCGGACCGTCCGCAGATGGGCGGCGCTCCCCGTGGCCGCGCTGGCGATCGCGCTCGCCCTCACCGGGTGCACCCGCGTGGAGACCACCTCCCCCGGCACCGTGCGGCAGGAGGCCGGCAAGACCGGCAAGGGCGCCTTCGGCAGCGTCGACTGCCGCGAGGCCAAGTGCATCGCGCTCACCTTCGACGCGGGACCGAGCAAGAACACCGCGCAGCTGCTCGACGTCCTCAAGGACAAGCAGGTGCCCGCCACCTTCTTCCTCCTCGGCAAGAACCACGTCGAGCGCTACCCGGACATGGTCAAGCGCATGGTGGCCGAGGGGCACGAGGTGGCCAGCCACACCTGGTCGCACAAGATCCTCACGGAGATCGACCCCAAGGAGATACGTGAGGAGCTGAGCCGCCCCGACGACGCGATAGAGCGGATCACGGGCCGCCGTCCCACCCTCATGCGCCCGCCGCAGGGACGCACCAACGACACCGTCCAGGGGATCGCACGCGAGATGGGCCTCTCCGAGGTGCTGTGGAGCGTCACCGCCAAGGACTACGAGACCAACGACCCCGACGTGATCACCAAGCGCGTCCTGGACCAGGCCGACCGCGACGGCATCATCCTGCTCCACGACGTCGTCCCCGGCCCGAAAGCCAAGGGCTACCGGGGCACCCTGCCGGCCGTGCCCGGGATCATCGACGCGCTCAAGAAGCGGGGCTTCACCTTCGTCACCGTTCCGCAGCTGCTCGCTCCGGGCACCCCGCAGCCCGGGACCGTCTACCGCCCCTGACCGAATCCGAGGGGTGCGCGGCAGGATGGACGTGGCCGCGACGCCGCCGCCTGCGCCACCGTGGAAGACGGGAGCCGGAGCATGTGGCGGGAGTGAGAGATGAGCAACACCCACCCTTCCGGGGCCGTCGGACGGGCTACCCGCCCGGACGGGGTCCCGTCCGGCGGTCACGAGGCCGGAGTGGTCTGGCTGGTCGGCCTGCGCCATCGCGCCGGTTCGGGTGTGCTCGTCCACCACTACTACGTGGTGGCCGGGACGGTCGCCGGCGTCGACGCGCTGCGCCGCGCCCGCTGGTGGGCGGCGCAGCCGGCGGAGTGCCAACTGCGCGGCGACGCGGCGGTCGACGGCACCTGGGCCGAGGTGCGCCGGCTGATCCGGGACGCCCTCGGCCGGTTCCGCCTCGCCGCACGGACGGGCTGACCGCGGTGCCGCCCCTCACTCACCGGGCCCCGGCCCCGGGCCCACCAGCAGCAGGGCGATGTCGTCGCGGCCGCCCGAGGTCCGCTGCGCCTCCCGCAGGAGTTCGTCGGCCAGATCGTCCAGCGACCCGACGGGTGCGGCGGCGAGCCGTCCGGCGAGTTCCCGGAGCGCCGTCTCCAGATCGGTGCCCGGGCGTTCGATCAGGCCGTCGGTGAACAGGGTGAGCACGCTTCCCGGCGGCATCGGCACCTCCGCCGCCCGGTAGTCCGCGGCGACGTCCACCCCGAGCAGGAGGCCGGGCGGGACGTCGAGGATCTCCGTTCGGCCCGATCGGTGGCGCAGCAGCGCGGGCAGGTGGCCGGCGCTCGCCAGCAGCGCCCGGTGCCCGGGCACGTCGAGCTGGGCGTACAGGCAACTGGTGAACAGGTCCGTGTCGAAGTCGCTGAACAGGCGGTTGATCCGGGTGAGCACGTCGGCCGGGGCCGCGCCGGTGCTCGCGTGGGCGTGCACCGCCGTGCGGATCTGGCCCATCAGCGCCGCCGCGCTGACGCTGTGCCCCTGGACGTCGCCGATGACCGCGGCGGCGGCCCCGGAGCCGTCCAGACGGATCAGGTCGTAGAAGTCGCCGCCGATGTCCATGCCGCTGGCGGCCGGGAGGTAGCGGGCGGCGACGCGCAGTCCGGGCACGTGCGGCAGGGAGTGCGGCAGCAGCGCGGTCTGCAGGGTGCGCGCGACCTGGCTCTTGGTGTCGTAGAGCCGGGCGCGTTCCAGCGCCTGGGCGATCATGCCGGCCAGCGAGGTCAGGGCTGCGCGTTCGTCGGGCGGGAAGGCGCGGGGGAGGGCGAAGCCCAGGACGCAGCAGCCGATCGTACGGCCCGAGGCGTTCAGCGGGAGGAACGCCCAGGCGCCCATCCGCGTGTAGGGGGTGACGAGGGGGAAGGCCTGCCGTATCGCGTCGATGTCGCTGAAGAACATCGGCGCACCCGTGGCGACGGCGCGCGAGCCCGCCGTGTCGACCGTCAGCGACAGGCCCCGGAAGAAGTCCTTGTGGGTCCGCGGGAAGCCGCGGGAGGCGACGTCCTGGAACCGCCCCTCGTCCGTGATCAGCAGTGACAGGCCGTCGGCCCCGAGGACGGGCATGATCTGCTCGGTGACGGACGCCGCCACGTCCCGGACGCCGACCGCCTCGGTGAGGGACGAGGCGATGTACAGCAGGTGGTACAGCGCGCCCGCGCGGGTCGGCGCGGTCCCGGAGGGAGTGGTGGGCGGAAGCCGGTTGCCCGCCGGGGCCGGGGCGGTCCGCAGGCGGATGCTGATCCCGGTGGTGTCGGGGTAGAGCCGGAAGGACAGCCAGTCGTCCGGGGGACGCAGCGCGGTGAAGTCCGTGGGGAGCCGGCTGAACAGGGCGGCCAGGTAGGGGTCTTCGTAGGCCGGGTCGATCAGCCAGGGCAGGGACTCCCAGAGACGGGTGTACATCAGTTGCCGCTTGTCGCGGCCGAGCAGTTCGGCGGCCCTGCTGTTGAGGAAGGTCACCCGCCCCTCCAGATCCAGCGCGAGCACCCCCTCGTTCAGGCGCTCCGTCAGGTCCGCCGCCGCCTGCGCCTCGGCGGGCGGCACGGACGGCCGAGGGTCCGGCGCGAGCACCCGGGGCACGACGCCCGGCCGCAGCGGCCGCCCCCGGGCGGCGGCCTGCGTCAGCAGCTCGCTCATCCGCTCCGCGGCGCGGGACACGGCGGCCCGTTCGTCCGGGGCGAGCCGGTCGGGACGGGTGTCGGGCCACAGCAGTTGCAGCACGCCCGACACCGTGGTGCCGGTGTGGAGCGGCACGACGTACATCGCCACCCGGTAGGGCAGGGCGAAGGCCGTGCGCGGGAACCGGCGGGCGAGTTCGTCGTGGCCGTGCACCCAGACCGGATGCCCTTCGCGCGCCACGACGGAGACGGGCGCCGGGGTCGCGAGCGCCAGCCGGGACCACGGCCGCACCGCACCCGCGGACAGTCCCGTCACCACCGCCAGCCGCAGCGCCTGGGCATGCGGCACGAGCAGGAAGACCCCGGCGGCGTGGGACGCGGTGATGCCCGCCACCTCCGCCAGAACCCGGTCGAGTGCGGCCTCCTCCTGCGGCGCGGCGCCGGGCGCCGCGCTTCCGCCCATCACCCACCGGCCCCGCGCGGTGCCCAACGGGCCGGTCGCCGCCGGGGAACGCCGTTTCGGCGCGGCCGGGGCGCTCCCATATGTGGACGATAGACCCCGCCGACAGGTGCGGGCATCTCGGCCGGGCCCGGCTCCGGGCCGGTGACGGTGGAACGAGGTCTGGTTTAAAGTTGAAACCACCCCACCCGAGGAGAACCCCGTATGCAGTCGGCCGCACTGGACGCACCCGTGATCGTCACGCCCGCGGACGCGCCCCCGGACACCCCCACGGACGCGTCGTCGCGGCCCGCGCACGCCGCGGCCGGGATCGGCGGGGGCGCCCGGCGTGCGACGCGCATCGGGCTGATGTCGGTCTCCCTCGGCACGGCGGGCCTGGGCGGGCTCTGGCAGTCGGCGGCGGCGACGGTGGACGCGCCCCTCGGCGTCAGCGACGTCCTGTTCGTGGTCAGCGCACTGGCGTGGGTGGTGCTGCTGGCGCAGTACCTGCGACACGGCGGGGCGCGCTGGCGCAATGTGCTGGACGATCTCCACCACCCCGGTCAGGGCTTCGCCCTCGCCTACGTCCCGATCATCGGCATGCTGGCCACCGGCCACTTCGCGCGCTTCGGTGTCGACGGCGCCCGTTGGTCCTACGCGCTGTTCGCGCTCGCCTCGGCCGTCATCGCCGCCCGGCTGCTCGCCCACTGGGTGAGCGGCGGCCTCGGCGCCGCCCCGCTCCACCCCGGCTACCTGCTGCCGGTGGTCTCCGGACCCTTCATCGCCAGCACCACCGCTTCCGCGGTCCGGCTCCCCGACGCGGCCGCGGCCGCCTTCGCGGTCGGCGTCGTGTACTGGCTCGCCTTCGGCACCGTCGTCCTGGGGCGCCTCGTCGCCGGCGGCCTGCCCGGACCCGCCCGCCCCACACTGACCGTCCTCACCATCCCGCCCGCCGTGGGAGGCCTCGCCTGGACCGCCGCGCACGGCGGCCGGGTCGACTCCGTGGGCCAGGGTTTCGCCGGGCTGGTGCTCTTCACCGTTCTGATCGTGCTGTTCCTCGTGCCGCACGTGCGCCAGGACGGGTTCCACGTCGGCTACTGGGTCTTCTCCTTCCCCGCGGCCGCCACGGGCAACTTCCTCGTCCGCTGGCTGCACGGCGCCGATGTCCCGGGCCGGCAGGGCCTGACCTGGCTGGTGGTCGCCCTGGTCAGCGGCGCGTTCCTCGTCCTGTACGCGGCGACCGTCCGGTACGCCGTCCGCGCCGCGGGCCGGCACCGGGCGGTCGTGGAGGCGTAGCGGTGGCGGCCGGCCCGCGGGAAGGTCAGGTGAAGGGCACTTCGCTGTCGAGGAAGCGGGCGACGTGGGCGCAGAAGAGCCGCGGGTACTGGAAGAGCGCCCCGTGCCCCGAGTCCGGGTAGACGACGAGCTGCGCGTGCGGGATGTGCTGCGCGAGGATCCACGAGTTGACCGTCTGGACCATGATGTCGTTCCGGCCGTTCACGACGAGCGTGGGCCGGGTGATCTGCCGCAGCTCGGTGAACCGCTCGCCCCGCGCGGTGTTCCAGTCGGCCCGCAGCGCCTGCTGTGCCCGGACGCTCTCCGGCCCCGACTCGGCGTCGGCGTCGGCGGTCCGCTCGTGACGACGCGCCCAGAAGTCCCGTCCGGCCCGTCGGCCGCCGGGGGAGTCGTCGAAGAAGAGGTACAGGCAGTCCTCCTCGGTCAGGACCTCGTGGGCGGCCACCTCCGCGACCCGTTCGCCGACGCCCGCCGTCTCGCCCGCCCGCGGCCTCGTTCCGACCAGGACCGGACGGCGCACCAGTTCGGGATGGGCCAGGACGAGTGCCTGGCTGACGTACCCGCCCACCGAGAACCCCAGCAGGTCGACCTCGCGGACGCCGAGGGCCCGGAGGAAGGCCACGGCGTTCGCGGCGAAACCCTCCGCCGACTCCGGCGTGCGGCCGCCCGAGTTCCCGACTCCGGCGTTGTCGAAGAGGATCACCGGCCGGTTCTCGGCGAGACCGTCCGTGACGAGCGGATCCCAGTGGTCCATGCCGGCGCGGAAGTGCGGCAGCATCAGCAGGGGCGTCCCGGTCTCCGCCCCGAAACGGCGGTATGCGTAGCGGTCCCCGTTCACCTCGGCGTACCGGGTCGGTGCCGTGGTGTGCACGTACGAAGGCATGATGCCGTCCCGCGGTCGGTGAGCCCCCCCGCCGCCGGTGTGGTAGCGCGTCCTGTGAACATTGTCCGGCAATGCGCGGTTCGCCTCAAAAGCCACCGGCGGCGGAAGGGCCCCACCGGGCTCACCGGACGGTGGCCAGCACCTCGTTGAAGGCTTCGGTCGAGCTCGGGTGCGTGTAGATGGCGTCGCGCAGCTCGGTCGCCGTGACCCCGTGGCGCATCGCCAACGCGACCGTGTTGACCAGTTCCTGGGAGTCCACGCTGAACAGGGCCGCGCCGAGCACCCGGTCCGTCGCCGTGTCGAGGACGAACTTCATCAGCCCCCGCGTCTCCCCGACGATCTTCGCCCGGGGCATCGCGGCGATCTCGCCGACCGCCTTCTCCGCGACCCCGACCGCGTACCCCTGCTCGCGCGCCTGCCGCTCGGTGAGACCGACGCGGGACAGCGGGGGCGTGGTGAAGACCGTGTACGGCACGGCCTCGCGGTCGCGGGTCGTGCGCGTGCCGGGGCCGGTCAGCTGGTCGCCCACGATCCGGCTGTCGTCGAGCGAGATGTAGGTGAACTGGGGCCCGCCGTTGACGTCCCCGACGGCGAAGACGTGCGGCTGGCTGGTGCGCAGGTACTCGTCCACGACGACCGCACCCGACTCCGTGGTCCGGATCTCCGCGGCCTCGAGGCCGAGCCCCGCGGTGGCGGGCCTGCGTCCCGTCGCGACCAGGACGGCATCGGCGTCGGCCGTCCGGTCCTGGCCGTCGACGCGGTAGTGCACGGTGGCGTGGTCCGCCGCGTCCGCGACGCCGGTGACCGTTGCCCCCGTCACGAGGGTGACCCCCTCGTCGGCCAGGACGGCCGCCACGGCGCCCGCGACGTCCTCGTCCTCACGCTGCAGCACCCGCGCCCCCGCCTCCAGGACGGTCACCTCGGTGCCGAACGCGCGGTACATCCCGGCGAACTCCAGGCCCAGGTAGCCCGCGCCGAGGATCACCATGCGGGCGGGACGCCGCGGGTTGCGCACCAGGTCTGTGCTGGTGCGCATGTACGCGCTGGTGCGCAGCCCCGGTACGTCGGGCACGACCGGTTCCGCGCCGGTGTTGACGACGACGGTGTCGGCGGTGACGAGCAGCCGGTCGGTGCCCGCGCTCACCTCCACGGTCTTCGGGTCGACGAACCGGGCGCGGCCCGTGAGGACCGTCACCGAGTCGACGGTGTCGAGCATCTCGAAGTTCTTCGCGCGGAGCGCTTCCGTCAGCCGGGTCGTGCTGTGCACGGCGTCACGGAACCCCGCCTCCGGCGGATCGTCCGGGCGGCGCTCGCCGGCGTGGTGGATCAGTGCCTTGGTCGGTACGCACCCCACGTTGACGCAGGTGCCGCCGTACATCGAGTCCGACTGCTCGACGATGGCGACGCGCCGGCCGAGACGGCCCATCCGCCCCGCCAGGGTCTTGCCGCCCTTGCCGAATCCGATCACGAGGAGATCGACATGCATGGTTTCCATGGCTCCCACCTTGCTGTCCGTGGGGCGAGATGCCAAGATCAGTCAGTGCCGATTTCTATCGAGAAAGTCTCATGGACACCCTGAGTCGTGTGGTCCATCTCGCCCGGCTGCGGGGCAGCGTCGACATCCGCTGCCTGATCGCCGGGAGCCACACCCTGGACAACCCCGCGGGCCGGACCGGCAGCTCGCCCTTCCATCTGCTGCTGGAAGGCGAGTGCACCCTCGAACTGCCCGGCCGGAGCATCGACCTGCGGGTGGGCGACATGGTGCTCCTGCCACGCGGCACCGCGCACCGCATCCACACGCACGGGCCCGGCCCGGCCGCGTCCGTCGAGCACCGGGACGTCGGCCCGTACGCCCTGGTGAGCGGGGCCGCACCGGACGACGACGTGGTGCCCGTCGACCTGTTCTGCGGCCACTACACGTGGGAGCCGGGCGCCGGCCAAGTTCTGATGGGCATGCTGCCCGAGGTGCTGCACGTCCCGCTCGGCGCCGGTGCGGGCAGCCCTCTCGCGCTGCTCAGCGCCTTCATGCGCGACGAGGCCCGCACCGCGGGCCCGGGCACGGAGGCCGTCCTCGACTCCCTCTGCGACGTGCTGCTGACGCTGGCCCTGCGCGGGGTGTCCGGCGTGAGCCGGGTGGCATGGCTCGCCTCAACCCGCGGCGTCGTGCGGACCGTCACCGACGCCGTCCTGCGCGACCCCGCCCACGACTGGGGCATCGAGAAGTTCGCCGCGCTCAACTCCATGTCGAGGGCCACCTTCATCCGGCACTTCGGCCGCGAGACAGGGATGAACGCCGGGGAGTTCCTGATGCGGCTGCGCATGCTCCTCGCCGCGGAACTCCTCACACAGACCGAGCAGCCGGTCGCCTCCGTGGCCGCCGCCGTGGGCTATGCCTCGGAATCCGCCTTCGGCCGTGCCTTCCGCCTCGCGGCGGGCGACACCCCCGCCCGGCTCCGCCGAGCCGCCCGTCAGGGCGTGCCCGGCGAGGAGGCCTCCGTCCTGCGCCTGCGCGCAGCGAACGGTGGGCAGACGCCGGGGCCATGACCGCTCAGCGGCGCCGCCGCAGACGGCGGACCCACCTGCGCGGCCCCCGCGCGGAGCGAGCGGCGGGCCGGGCCGCGAGGGCCGGCCGGGCCGGGCGCCACGGGTCGTCCGGCGACTCCAGGGGCAGCTTGCGCCCGGCCTGCGCGCGGATCTCCTGGTGCGCCTCGTAGGACGTGACACGGAACGCCTCCTCATAGGAGGCCAGCGCGGCGGCGACCGCGTGCCCGGCGACACCCCGGCGCCGGATCACCCGCGCCAGCCAGGCGAACGCGCCCATGATCACGGCCAGTACGGCCGCCAGGATCAGACAGCCCAGCAGGTCATCCACGGACCACACCCTACGTCGGCCCCCCGCGGGCGCGTCGGTGTCAACGGCTCGCTTTATCGGCCGATAAAGTCCGTCGAAGCGGGCTTGGAACGGGCCGCGGGCCGGGCAGAGCCGCGGAGGGAGGGCCGGAGATGCTGGCGGTGGACGTACGGCGGGCGCTGCGCGACGGGCGCACCGTCGAGGAGAGCGCGGCCCGGGCCTGGCGCTTCTCGGCCCGGACCGTCGACCAGCACGGGGACTTCCTGCTGGCGTTCGTCGACGGAGGGGTCTGCGTCGGCGCGTTCGAGATCCGCGGCAGCCGCAGTGACGACCGCAGCGGCGGGAAGTATGTATTCGACCTGGCACCCGCACGGCGCTTCCGCTGGGTACTGGGCCGCAGGCTTCCGCTGCCCCCGGGGCGCAACCCGGCCCGTATCCTCACGGGGCAGCACCTGCGCGAGTTCCTCGACGCGGAACCCCGCCGCGCCTTTGGAACAGGCCAGGACTGAAGCAGCGAAGGAGCCCACCGCCGCATGGCCAGCACGTCCGATCCCGTCGACGCCCTCCTGAAGTCGGGGCCGCGGCGGACCCGTCTGCCCGAGCCCGCCGAACGCGCCCGGCTGCGCACCGAGTACGGCCTGACCCAGGTGGAGGTCGCCGAGGCGCTCGACGTGACCCGGACGACCGTGGCCGGCTGGGAGGCCGGCCGCAGTGAGCCGCAGGGTGCCACCCGCGCCGCGTACGCCAAGCTGCTGGACGGGATCGCCGCTCAACTCGACGCCGCGCCGGAGCCCGCCCCCGTCCCGGCTGTGGTCCCGGCCGCCGCGCCCGAGCCCGTGGCCCCGCCCGCCGCTCCCGCGCGGCCGGCGCCCACCCCCGCGCGGAAGGGGACGGCGCCATCGCGGAAGGAGGCTGAGCCCGCGCCGGCCACGGCGGATCCGCGTTTCGCCAACGGCCCGCTCGCCGTGCTGGACGGCGATGGCACCGCCTACTGCGCCGGCGGCCTGGTGCTGTCGTGCCCGGCCACCGACGTACCGTCGCTCGTCGCCTGGACGCTCGCCGAGGCGAAGCTCGGTGCGCCGCGGCTGCACCGCAACGGCAAGGACGCCGACCCGCTGATCGTCCTGACCGCTCCGGCCGCCGAACGCCTCGGCCTGCCCGGCGTCCTGGAGGACCGCCGGGCCCTGCGCCTGCCCGCGGACCACAAGGCCGTCCGGCAGATCGCCCGCGCCAAGTGGCAGCTCACGCGCCGCGGCTTCGGCCCGTGGGCCCGCGTCTACCGCCCGGCGCAGGACGGCAGGCGCCATTGCGTGCAGCTCGCCGTCCTGCCCTGGGGCGCGCTCGACACCCGTTCCTGGGGCGGTGCGGAACATCTGCCGCCCCCCGAACTGGCCCAGCTGCTCGCGGACTACGCGCACCGCGTCCTCACCCCGCGCGGCTCGACCGCGGTGAGCGGCCTCGAACTCATGACGGCCCTGCGCCCACCGACCCGCGCGGTCAAGGACCATGCGACCGGAGCGTGGGTCTCCGGGCCGAACCCCGGCACCCTCACACAGCCCGTGGACCCGGCACCCCCCGAGGCACCCGACGAACACCCCGTCGTGGCCTCGCGGTTCGCGCGCGGCCACCGCCGCACCCCGGAGGAGGTCCTCGACGAGGAGGCCTTCGAGTGGATCCGGGACCCGCAACTGCTCACCGACGACGAGTGCGCCCGCACGTTCGCGGTCGGGATCGACGTCAACATGGCGTTCGCCGCCGCCGCGAACCGGCTGAACGTCGGCCTGGGCGCCGCCGTCCACGTCCGCGCCCCGGAGTTCGACAAGGCGCTGCCCGGCTCCTGGCTCGTCGACCTCTCGCACATCGACGTCGACCCGCGCCTGCCGAACCCGTTCACCCCGGACGGCGCCCGGCCCGTAGGCCCCGCCTGGTACGCCACCCCCACCGTGGCCTACGCCGCCGAACTCGGCCACGAGGTGCGCCCGGTCGAGGCGTACGTCCGCCCCGAGCACGGCGCGTACCTCGACGCCTGGTACGGCCGGCTGCGCGACGCCTACATGGCCACCATGGCCGAACTCGGCGTCGTCCCGGGCATGCCGGAGGCCGACTTCCTCGCCGCGATGGAACACCACAAGGAGGCCGACCCGTCCCGCGCGGCACTCCTCACGGCCGTCAAGGCCACCGTCAAGGGCGGCATCGGCAAGCTCCGCGAGCGCCCCCAGGGTGCCGGGTACCGTCCGGGGGAGCGCTGGCCCGCCCTCGACCGCCCCACATGGCGCCCCGACATCCGCGCCGCCGTCATCGCCACCGCGCGGGTCAACATGCACCGCAAGATGGTCAGGTTCGCCGCCGCGGGCCTCTTCCCGGTGGCCGTGCTGTCCGACTGCGCCGTCTACCTGTCCGACGGGCCGGGCCCGCTGGACTTCCTGCCGCGCACACCCGACGGCGCACCGCTGCCGGGCGGTTTCCGGCTCGGTGTCTCGCCCGGGATGGTCAAGCACGAGGGCACCCAGTCCCTCATGTGGGCCGTGGAGTTGCTCGAGGACGGACACAACCCCGCCCGCCACATCAAGGGCGGCGACGCCGCACTCGACGGAGAGTAGGAGAGCCCGGTGGGCATGCTCGGCGACGGCCTCGACAAGGCCACGGCGAAGACCTTCACACGGCCCGTGCCCAAGTCGGCGCAGGCCCAGATGCGGTTCCTGGTCAAGCAGGAGAAGGGCACCAGGGCCGTCGCCGCACTGCTCGGTGTCTCGCAGCGCACCGTCGAGCGCTACGTGACGGGCCAGATCAAACGCCCCCGCAAGGACCTCGCCGCCCGCCTCGAGGAAGAGGTCCGCAGGCGCTGGCAGCCCCGCGTCCGCGAGCGCGCCAGGCAGCGCGCGGCCACCACCGGCGGCATCGTCATCGAGACCCGCGCCCGCTTCGGCTTCACGGCCGCCCCGGGCTCCACCGACGACGCCCGCCTCCGCCTGGTCACCCAGGCGCTGCCCCCCGACTACGCCGCCCGCCTCTTCGCCGCCCAGTCCGCGGGCGCCGGCGAGGACCGACTGCGCGCCATCGCGGCGGAGGGCCTCCAGGAGATCTACTTCCAGGACCGCGGCCGCCGCGCCCAGGGACTGCGGGTCGACTTCACCGACATCGACTACGTCGAGTTCGAGTTCTGAGACCGGCCGGCGTGCCGGTCCTTGACGGCCTCGGCGATCCGCAGGGCCGCCTCGGCGGGCGTGAGGTGTGTGGTGTCGACGACCTCGGCCTCGTCGTGCAGCCAGGTACGGGCCGCCTCGGCGTAGGGCTCCAGGTGCTGGAGGCGGAATGTGGAGGGCCCGAGAACCGTGTCCCCCTCGATGCGCCCCCGGAGGGTTTCCCGGTCGGCATGGAGGACGAAGTGCCGCACCGGGATGGCGTGTTCGGCGAGGCCGGTGCGGATCTCGCGCCAGTACTGCTCGACCAGGACCGTCATGGGCATCACGAGGGTGCCACCGGTGTAGTCGAGCACCCGGCGGGCGGTCTCGACGACGAGCGGCCGCCACGGCGGCCAGTGCTGGAAGTTGCCCTTCTCGGGCAGCCCCGGCGTGATGTCCATGAGTGTCTCGCCGACCTTCTCGGCGTCGAGCACCCGTGAATCCGGGATCAGTTGCTGCACCAACGCGCTGGTCGTCGTCTTGCCCGCGCCGTGGGTGCCGTTGAGCCATACGATCATGGACCTCGACGCTAGCGCCGTTCAGGCCGTGGGAACAAGCACGGGAGGGTGCTCCCGCCGGCGGACGGTCCGTCGCGGACGGTGGGATCGGCCCGACCCCGCCCCGCCGGGCCTCGGGCCCTGCTGACGGGCGTCGCCGTCCGCCGGGGCGTCACACCGTCATCGAGAAGCGCCGGCACACGTGCACCCGGCTGAACTCCGCACGCAGGCGAACCTCGTCCTCCAGCTCGGCGTGCAGGAAGGCGCCCATGAGCCGCAGGCCGGGGCGGGGGGTGAGGATCGCGCGGTCCGGTTCGCCGGGGGCGGTGTAGCGGTGGGCGTACACGTGAAGGTAGTGGTCGCTCTCCGCGAAGTTCATGGCGCGGTACCAGGCCAGGGTGCCCGGGTCGTCACGGGTCCAGGCGTCGAGGGTCGTCGCGCCCTGCTCGCGGACCTCGGCGCGGGTGCGCTGCAGGAGGGCGCGGCCGAGGCCGCGGTGCTGGTGGTCGGGGTGGACGGCGACCGTGTCGATGGTCGCCAGTGCGGTGTCGCCGGCGTCGACGGTGGTGTCCATGATGGCGACGACCGCCCCCGATCCGTCGACGGCGACGAGTTCCAGACCGGGGGCCGGGATCGGCGGTTTGGCGCGGTCGACGTCGTCGTAGTAGGCGGTGCCCAGGAACGAGAGCACCCTGCAGCGCAGCCAGGAGGCCTCGTCGGCCGGGGTGTACTCACGCAGCGTGTAGCTCACGTCGCAGAACCTCGCGTGCCGTCGGCGGATGACGGAAGTGATGGTCCCGGCGCAGGACGTCGCCGCGCAACGTGATTTCGCCGCTCGACGCGCCGTCCCCGCCGCACGACGGTGCGACGGGGACAGGGACGAGGGAGGGGCGTGTTACTTCTGTCAGGCGCGGTGGTACTGAACCGGGGTGTTGACCGTCCCGCCCAGCGCGGATGCCGCGTGGCGCGCCCAGTACGGGTCGCGCAGCAGCTCGCGGCCGAGGAGGACCGCGTCGGCCCTGCCGGAGCCGACGATGGCCTGTGCCTGGTCGGGCTCGGTGATGAGACCGACGGCGGCGACGGGCATACCGGTCTCGTTGCGGACGCGCTCGGCGAACGGCACCTGGTAGTCGGGAGCGGCGGCGATCTTGGCGTTCGGGGCGTTGCCGCCCGTCGAGACGTCCATCAGGTCCACGCCCCGGGCCTGCAACTCCTTGGCGAGGCGGACGGTGTCGTCGGCGGTCCAGCCCTCCCGGTCGTCGTCGGCGTTCTCGCTCAGCCAGTCGGTCGCGGAGATGCGGAAGAAGACCGGCAGGTCCTGCGGCCACACCGCGCGGACGGCCTCGACGATCTCCAGCGCGAAACGGGTGCGGCCCTCGAAGTCCCCGCCGTAGCCGTCGGCGCGGTGGTTGCTGTGCGGGGAAAGGAACTGGTTGATGAGGTATCCGTGGGCCCCGTGGATCTCGGCGACCTGGAACCCGGCGGCCAGGGCGCGCCGGGCGGCGTCGGCGAAGTCCGCCACGATCCGGCCGATCTGCTCGGTGCCGAGCTCCTCCGGCGTGGTGGAGCCGGTGTCGAAGGGGACGGCGCTGGGGCCGGCCGGCGTCCAGCCGTGCTGTTCACCGGGGCCGATGGGGGCACCGCGGTCGACCCAGGTCCGCTCGGTGGAGGCCTTGCGCCCGGCGTGGGCGAGCTGGATGCCCGGCACGGTCCCCTGGGACTTCAGGAACGCGGTGATCCGCCGGAAGGCCTCGACCTGGGTGTCGTTCCAGATGCCGAGGTCGTACGGGCTGATCCGGCCGTCAGGGCTGACCGCGGTGGCCTCGGTGATGACGAGGCCGGTGCCGCCGGCCGCCCGCGCCGCGAGGTGCGTGAAGTGCCAGTCGTTCGGCACGCCAGCCAGTTCGCCGTCCGGCGCCGCGCTGTACTGGCACATGGCGGCCATCCAGATCCGGTTCGGAACGGTCAGGGACCGGAGGGTGAGAGGCTCGAACAGGGTGGTGGTCACGAAGCTGTCTCCTCTGGGGGCGGTCGGGGCCGGGCCGCGCGGCGACGAGTCGGTACATCGTTCATGCGCCTGCGCCCTACAGGCTCAATCAATAATTGCACACGCGGATTAATTCCCGTTACGCCAGATAGCCGCCGACATCCAGATGGCGCAGGTATCAAGCGTTTGCATTAGTCGGCGCCTGCAAGTAATCTCGATTCCGCAAGGCGCCGGACGTGGTGCACAACCCGTCCGACGCACCTCCGGCGGACGCCGGGCCCCGGCGCGCCGGAGGCGATCCCGCTCGCAAACCGGCCCCGCGGAGAAGCACCCCGCACCCCGCACAAGGTCGTCGAAAGGCACCATCATGTCGCTCAAGGAACTCATCCCCGGCCGCCTCGGCTTCGGTACCGCCCCCCTCGGCAACATGTTCCGCGCCATCCCCGAGGAGGAGGTGAGCGCCACCCTGGAGGCCGCCTGGGACCAGGGCATCCGCTTCTACGACACGGCCCCCTTCTACGGCGCGGGCCTCGCGGAGCTTCGGCTCGGCGAGCTGCTCTCGCGGCAGCCCCGCGACACGTTCGTACTGGCCAGCAAGGTCGGCCGCGTCATCCTGGACGAGCCCGAGCCGGGCGCCCGCGACCTCGGTGAGAAGGGCGGGTTGTTCGAGCACGGCCGTCCGAACGCGATGCTCCACGAGTGGACCGCCGACGCCACGGAGCGGTCGATCGAGGGCAGCCTGAAGCGCCTCGGCGTCGACCGCCTGGACATCGTCTGGGTGCACGACATCGCCCAGGACTTCCACGGCGACCTGTGGCTGAACAAGTTCGAGGAGGCCCGTACCGGCGCCTTCCGCGTGCTGTCCCGGCTCCGCGACGAGGGCGTCATCAAGGCCTGGGGCCTCGGCGTGAACCGGGTCGAGCCCATCGAGCTGACGCTGGACCTGGACGAGCCGCAGCCCGACGGGTTCCTGCTCGCGGGCCGCTACACCCTGCTGGACCACGCGCGCCCGCTGGAGCGGCTGCTGCCCAAGGCGCAGGAGCAGGGCGTCGGCATGGTCGTCGGCGGTCCCTACAGCTCCGGGGTACTCGCCGGCGGCACCCACTTCGAGTACCAGGACGCACCCCCGGAGGTCGTCGAGCGCGTACGGCGCATCAAGGAGATCACGGGCCGGCACGGGGTGAGCGTCAAGGCCGCGGCCCTGCAGTTCTCGCTCGCGCACCCGGTGGCCGTCGCGGCCGTCCCCGGCGCCACCAAGCCGGGCCGGATCGCCGAGGACATCGCCGCGCTCCACGAGGACGTCCCGGCCGACTTCTGGACCGAGCTGCGCGCCTCCGGCCTCGTCAGCCCGGCCGCGCCGCTCCCGAACGGCGCCTGAACCGCCCCTGCCCCCCTGCCCCCCCGCCCCCCGAAAGCCAAGGAGGAAGACCATGGCGTCCACCTCGGTCAGCCGTGTCGTACCCGCATCGCCCGAACGCGTCTGGAACCTGATCGGCGGCTTCCACGCGCTGCCCGACTGGCTCCCCTTCATTCCCGAGAGCAGCCCCCTGGAGGGCGGGCGGGCGCGCAGGCTCCGCACCCCCGAGGGCGACGTGATCGTCGAGCGCATGGTGGCCTTCAGCGAAGCCGAGCGCCACTACGCGTACGCGATCCTGGAAGCGCCCTTCCCTGTGACCGGGTACGTCTCCGACCTGCGGGTCCATGCCGTGCCCGGGCAGCCGGAGGCCGCCGAGGTCGTGTGGAGCGGCCGGTTCGTCCCGGACGGGGCCGGCGAGGCGGAGGTGGTCGAGCTGTTCACCGGCATCTACCGCGACGGCCTCGAAGCGCTCCACGGCACGCTCACCGGCTGACCCCGCGGCGACCCTCCCCCGCCGCGTCCGGTGGTGGGGGAGCGTCGCCGCGTCATGCCGCCGTGAGGCGCCTCAGGGGGTGGGGCCGATGGTGACCTTCACGTTCTTCATCAGCGGCTGGTCGCTCTGGCTGCTGTAGTCGTTCGCGGCGATGAGCACGTTCATCTCCGGCATGTAGCCGGCCGCGCAGCCGCGGGGCATGTCGTAGGGCAGTGCGCGGTAGCCGGTGAGGGCGCGCCTGCTGCCGTCCTTCGCCGTCGCCGTGATGTCGACGAGGGTGCCCGGCTCGATGTCCCGGGCGCGCATGTCGGCCGGGTTCATCAGGACGAGGGTGCGCAGGTTCTTCACGCCGCGGTAGCGGTCGTCGTCCGAGTAGATCGTGGTGTTCCACTGGTCGTGGGAGCGCATGGTCTGCAGCGCGAGCATCCCGTCGGGGGGCACCACGTCCGGCAGCGGCGCGCTGGAGAACTCGGCACGCCCGGAAGGGGTGAAGAAGACCAGTTCACGCGCGGGCTGGCGGATCCGGAAGCCCAGCGGGAGCCGGACGCGGCGGTTGAAGTCCTCGAACCCGTCGAGGACCTGGGCCATGGTGTCGCGGATCCGGTCGTAGTCCTCGACGTAGTGCTCCCACGGCGTCGCACTGCCGGGGAGGGCGGCGCGGGCCATGCCCGCGATGATGGCCGGCTCGGAGAGCAGGTGGGACGACGCGGGCCGCTTCATGCCGACGGACAGGTGGACCATGCTCATGGAGTCCTCGACGGACGTGGCCTGCAGACCCCGCCGCTGCTCGTCCTTCTCGGTGCGGCCCAGGCACGGCAGGATCAGGGCCCGCTCGCCGTGGACGAGGTGGCTGCGGTTGAGCTTCGTGCTCACCTGCACGGTCAGGGCGCACTTGGCGAGTCCCCGGGCGGTGTAGGGGGTGTCGGGCGCCGCGAGTGCGAAGTTGCCGCCCATCCCGACGAACACCTTGACCTTGCCCTCGTGCATGGCGGCGATGGTGCCCACCGTGTCCATCCCGTGCTCCCGCGGCGGGTCGATGCCGCAGACCGCGCCGAGCCGATCCAGGAAGGCCTCGGCCGGCCGGTGGTCGATGCCGCACGTACGGTTGCCCTGGACGTTGCTGTGACCGCGTACGGGGGAGGGGCCGGCGCCCTCGCGCCCCAGATTGCCGCGGAGCAGCAGGACGTTGACGATCTCGCGGACGGTGTCCACACCGTGCTCGTGCTGGCTGACACCGAGGCACCAGCTGATCAGGGTGCGGTCGGAGCGCGAGTAGACGGCCGCGGCCCTGAGGATGTCGGCGCGGGTCAGCCCGGACTGGCGCTCCAGCTCCTCCCAGGGCGTGGCCTCGCACAGGGCGCGGTACTCCTCGAACCCGTGGGTGTACCGCTCGATGAACTCCCGGTCCAGCGCCTTGGGGTCGCCGGCCGACTGCTCCAGCACGGCCTTGGCGATGCCCCGCATCAGCGCCATGTCCCCGCCGGAGCGCACCTGCAGATTGAGCGTGCCGGTCCGGGTCGACTTGAACAGGGCCATGTCCGTGATCTCGTGCGGCACGATCGTCCGGGTGGCCGCGGCCTCGATCAGCGGGTTGACGTGCACGATCTGGGCGCCGCGACGGTAGGCGTCGGCGAGGGCGGTCAGCATCCGCGGTGCGTTCGAGGCCGCGTTGACGCCCATGATGAACAGGGCCTCGGCGGACTCCCAGTCCTTGAGGTCGGCGGTGCCCTTGCCGGTGCCGAGGGCCGCCTGCAGCGCCCGGCCCGATGCCTCGTGGCACATGTTGGAGCAGTCCGGCAGGTTGTTCGTGCCGAACTCCCGGGCCATCAGCTGGTACAGGAAGGTGGCCTCGTTGCCGAGCCTGCCGGAGGTGTAGAAGGAGGCCTCGTGGGGGCTGTCCAGGGCGCGCAGTTCGCGGCCGACGAGATCGAAGGCGGCCTGCCAGGAGATGGGCACGTAGTGGTCCGTGCCGGGGTCGTACACCATGGGCTCGGTGAGCCGGCCCTGGTCCTCGAGCGCGAAGTCGGTCCAGGTCGACAGCTCGGTGACGGTGTGGGCGGCGAAGAAGTCCCGCGTCACGCGCTTGGGCGTCATCTCCCAGGTCACGTGTTTGATGCCGTTCTCGCAGATGTCGAGCTTGAGTCCCTTGGTGTCGTCGGGCCACGCGCATCCGGGACAGTCGAAGCCGCCGTTCTCGTGGTTCATCTTGAAGATCGCCCGGGGTCCGTCGACCAGCGCGCGTTCCTTCAGCAGCACCCGGGTGACGCTCTTGGCGGCGCCCCATCCGGCGGCCGGGTGGTGGTAGCCGTGCTGGGACGGCTGCTTGTCGTCGGCGGGACCCTCACCGCCGGTCGGCGGTACCTCGGGCCGGCCGTCGCCGGGTGCCGTCGGCTCGTTCACGCCCTGGACGCTCATTCCGACCACCTTCGGAGCAAATGTGGCATTTAAGGTTGATCATTATCCTATGGGGGTAGAGGGGCGCTGTCCTCCCCGGGCGGGCCCAGGGCGGCGGGCATGCCGCCGGCCCGGCGGCGCCCCGGACGGTGAGGTGAGGGAAGCCATGGACGACACCCACGCGAACGGCTGGCCGCTGGCCGGCGCGCGACCCGGCCAGATCGTCGTGATCGCCCGCTGGACTCCCGCACCCGGCAGCCACGATGAGGTCCGCGCCACGCTCGCCGATCTGGTGGGGGCCTCCCGGGCGGAGCCGGGATGCCTTGGCTACCAGGCCTTCCATCCCGACGGGCCCGGCCGGGGCGACATCGTGCTGGTCGAGCGCTACACCGACCGGGAGGCCCTGGACGCGCACCGCGGCAGCGTCCACTTCCGGAGTCTCGCGCTGGAGCGGATCGTCCCGCTGCTGCTGGACCGCCAGGCGGTCGTGACGACGGTCTCCTGAACGCCGGGGAGCCTCAGGGGAGGACGGCGTCGACGTAACCGCCGTCGACCCGCAGGGCGCCGCCGGTGGTGGCCGAGGCCAGGTCGGAGCTCAGGTAGACCACCATGTTGGCGATCTCCTCCGGCTCGATCAGGCGCTGCAGCAGGGACTGCGGGCGGTGCTCGCGCATGAACACCCGCTGCGCCTGGTCCCAGGGGAGGCCGGGGTCCACGAGCTGGTGGACGAAGTCCTCGACGCCCGCCGTGTGGGTGGGGCCGGCGATCACCGAGTTGACGGTGACGCCGCTGCCCGCGGCCCTCTTGGCGAAACCGCGGCCGAGGGCGAGCAGCGCGGTCTTGGACATGCCGTAATGGATCATCTCGTTCGGCGTCACGACCGCCGAGTCGCTGGCGATGTACAGGACGCGGCCCCAGTCCCGCTCGAGCATCCGGGGCAGGTAGACGCGCGTGAGGCGGGCCGCGGCGAGCACGTTGACCTCGAAGTAGCGGCGCCATTCGTCGTCGTCGATGTCGAGGGCGTCCCTGGCGCCGTAGACGCCGAGGTTGTTGACGAGGACGTCCACGTCCGGCGCCTGCTCGTACACGCGTGCGGCGCCCTCCGATGAGGCGACGTCGGCGCCGACGGCGAGGAAGTCGCCCTCCGGGACCTCGCCGCGCAGTCGTGCGACGGCCTCTTCCGCCCTGCCCGGATCGCGGCCGTTGACCACGACCCGGGCACCGGCCCCCGCGAGGCCCGCGGCGATCGCCGCCCCGATGCCCTGCGTCGACCCCGTCACCAAGGCGGTCCGTCCGGTGAGGTCGATGCGCATGTTCCGCTCCTTCGGCTGTCCCGGTCTCCGGTGGACGGTCGCGGCGCGGCCGTCCACCTCCAGCCTTCCCGGGCGCGGCCGCGGTGCTCGCCGGACGTGCCGTGCGGGGGACGTACCGGCGTGCCCGCGCCCGGCGTGCACCTGACGGTGTATTAGCTGTGAGCGAAGATCGGCGTCAGCGAGGAGTGGACATGACGACGGCAACGGCGCAGGGGCCCGTGGAGGAGTTCCGCAGGCTCAGTGACGGCGACGCGGAGCTGAGGGCGCACGGGGCGTACTTCAGCTGTACCTACCTGCTGGACATGGAACGGCACGCCTTCCTGGTGCGCATGCACCGCGGCGGGGTGGAGGACCTCGTCGTCGACCCCGAACCGCTCACGGCCTACGACTTCGCGATCAGGGCCGGTGCCGCGACCTGGCGGGAGTTCTGCACGCCGGTGCCGAAGCCGATGTACCACGGCATCTGGGCGGCGAGCTTCCAGCGGGACATGCGGCTGGAGGGAGACCTGCTGGTGCTCATGCAGAACCTGCGCTGCCTCACCCGTCAGCTGGAACTGCTCCGCCTCACCGGCCCGCTGGGCTGAACCACCGCTCCGGCCACGTACCGCCGAAAGGACCCCTTCATGGGCACCGCCTCCCGCATCTCCCCGGTGACCGGCCACTACGTCACGATCGACGTGGAGGACGTCCAGTACAAGGTCTTCTACCTGGAGAACGGCCAGGGGCAGCCGCTGGTGTGCCAGCACACGGCGGGCTGCCACAACCACCAGTGGCGCGGGCTCCTGGAGGACGAGGAGATCACCGCGAACCACCGCGTCATCGCCTACGACCTCGCGCGCCACGGGAAGTCGGACCCGCCGCTGAACAAGGACTGGTGGAAGGAGGAGTACAAGCTCACCGCCGACCACTACGTCGCCTTCATCACCGCGTTCTGCGACGCGCTCGGCCTGGAGGACCCGATCTTCATGGGCTCCTCCTTCGGCGGGAACGTGGCCCTGCAGCTGGCGCTGCGGCACCCGGACCGCTTCAAGGCGGTGATCCCCGTGGAGGGGGCGGACTACTCCCCGGGCTTCTACCTCGACTGGTGGCAGCATCCGCACGCCAACGCGGCGCAGGTCTGCGCCAGCGGGGTGTGGGACCTGATGGCCCCGCAGTCGCCCGACGCGGACCGCTGGGCGACCTGGTTCTACTACAGCCAGGGCTCGGAGGCGTTCAAGGGCGACCTGTACTTCTACTCCGTCGACCACGACCTGCGCGGCAGGCTGGGGGAGATCGACGGGGAGCGCTGCCCGGTCGTCATGCTCACCGGCGAGTACGACTACCTGACCACCCCCGCGGACGGGGCCCGTACCGCGGAGCAGATCCGTGGGGCCGAGTTCATCGAGATGAAGGAGATCGGGCATTTCCCGATGAGCGAGAACTACCCGCGCTTCGCCGGGTACCTCAAGCAGGCGCTGCGCCGCATCGAGGAGCGCACCGCTTCCTGAGCCATGTGCGCCATGTGTGTTTGAGGGCCGCCCGCCGGTTCGCGGGGTGCGGACCGGCGGACGGGACGGCCCCTGGTCCCCGGCGGTCAGTTGAAGGTGTCGGGGTCCGGGCCGATGCGGGTGCCGCTGTCGAGGGCGGTGATCGCCGCGATGTCGGCGTCGGAGAGCGCGAAGTCGAAGACGTCGATGTTCTGGCGGATCCGCTCGGGGGTCACCGACTTGGGGATGACCACGTTGCCGAGCTGCAGGTGCCAGCGCAGGATCACCTGGGCCGGGGTCCTGTCCAGGCGGCCGGCGATGCCGGTGACGACCGGGTCCCTCAGGACGGCGCCCTGGGCGAGCGGGCTCCACGCCTCCGTGGCGATGCCGTGCCGGGCGTGGAAGGCGCGCAGCTCTGCCTGCTGGAGCTGGGGGTGCAGCTCCACCTGGTTGACGGCGGGGACGACGTCGCTGTTGTCGATGAGGCGCTGCAGATGCGCGGGCTGGAAGTTGGAGACGCCGATGGCGCGGGCCCGGCCCTCGGCGTGGATCTTCTCGAAGGCCCGCCAGGTGTCCAGGTACGTGTCGCGGGCCGGGGCCGGCCAGTGGATCAGGTAGAGGTCCACGTGGTCGAGACCGAGCTTGGCGAGGGAGGCGTCGAAGGCCGCGAGGGTGCTGTCGTAGCCCTGTTCGCCGTTCCACAGCTTGGTGGTGACGAACAGTTCGTCGCGGGCGACGCCGGATGCGGCGAGGGCCTGGCCGACGCCGGCCTCGTTGCCGTAGATCGCCGCGGTGTCGATGCTGCGGTAGCCGCTCTCCAGGGCGGAGGTGACGGCGGCGGCGGTGTCGGCGTCGGGCACCTGGAAGACGCCGAAGCCGAGCTGCGGCATGGTGACGCCGTTGTTCAGGGTGATGTCCGGGGTGGGGGTGGTCATGGTGCTGATCCTTTCGCGTCGCGGCCGGCGGCGGGCGCCGGTGCGAGTGCGGACGGGTGAACGTCCCGGGAGGGGGCGGGGGACGCGCCCTTCCCGTGCTCCACGACCAGGTTAATTGCGTACGCGGTTAATTGCAAACGCCGAATAACTTCGTACGCCGATTGGCTGGGTCAGGAGGCGGGGACCTTGGCGCCCTGCAGGTCCTCCACCGCCCTGACCAGCGGTGCGAGCTCCGGGACGAGGGCCGCCTCGTCCATCGCCGCGCGCAGCGCCGTGTTGTTCGTCGGGCGCGCCTCCTCCAGCAGCTTCAGGCCGTCCTCGGTCACGTTCGTGTAGATGCCGCGCCGGTCGGTGGGGCAGAGGTAGCGCGCCAGCAGACCGCGGTCCTCCAGGCGGGTGACCAGGCGGGTCGTCGCCGACTGGCTGAGCACCACGGCGTCGGCGACCTGACGCATCTGCAGGTGCCCCCCCTCGCCGTCGTGCTGGCGGCTGAGGACGTCGAGCAGCGAGTACTCGCGCACGCTCAGGTCGTGGTGGGTCTGCAACTGCTTCTCGATCTGCCCTTCGATCCGGCCGTGCAGCAGGGACAGGGCGTGCCACCCCTGGGCGAGGGCGGTCAGTGCCGGATCGGTGGCGGTCATCGAAGTCCCCTTTGTGCGGCGGCTGCGGGCGGAGGCGGTGATCCTCCACTGGCCATGGTAAGCCGCCGCCCGAAGATGTCCAGCGTTTGACGTTATAGCGCGTCTGCAATTATTGTTTGCGCCTGTTAGGTGCCGCTGCAATTTCTGGAAGGTCTCCGCCATGCCTCTCGCGCTCCTGGCCCTCGCCATCGGGGCTTTCGGGATCGGAACCACCGAATTCGTGATCATGGGCCTGCTGCCCGAGGTCGCCACCGATTTCGGGGTCTCCGTCCCCACCGCCGGCCTGCTCGTGACGGGCTACGGACTCGGTGTCATGATCGGCGCGCCGATCATGACGCTGCTCGGCACCAAGGTGTCCCGCAAGAACATGCTCATGCTGCTCATGGGTGTGTTCGTGCTCGGCAACCTGGTCTCCGCCCTGGCCCCCGCCTTCGGCGTGATGATGGCCGGGCGCATCCTCGCGTCCTTCACCCACGGCGCCTTCTTCGGCATCGGCTCGGTCGTCGCCGCCGACCTCGTGGCCCCGGAGAAGAAGGCGCGTGCGATCTCCATGATGTTCGCCGGGCTCACCGTGGCCAACGTGATCGGCGTGCCGCTGGGCACCTTCATCGGGCAGAGCGCCGGCTGGCGCACGACCTTCTTCGTCGTCGCCGGCCTCGGCGTCGTCGGGCTGGCCGGTGTCCTCAAGCTGGTGCCCGACATGCCGAAGCCGCAGGGCGTGCGCCTCCGCCACGAACTGGGCGCCTTCCGCAACGTCCAGGTCCTGCTGGCCATGGCGATGACCGTGCTGGGCTTCGGGGGCGTCTTCGCGGCCATCACCTACATCGCCCCGATGATGACCGAGGTCACCGGTTTCGCCGACTCCTCCATCACCTGGCTGCTGGTGCTCTTCGGGGCCGGCATGGTCGTCGGCAACCTGATCGGCGGCAAGTACGCCGACCGCGCCCTGATGCCCATGCTGTACACGGCGCTGGGCGCCCTGGCCGCCGTGCTGGCGCTGTTCACCCTCACCGCGCACAACGAGTTCACCGCCGGGGTCACGATCTTCCTCATCGGCGCCCTGGGCTTCGCGACCGTGCCGCCGCTGCAGAAGCGGGTCCTGGACCAGGCCTCCGGGGCCCCCACCCTGGCCTCGGCCGTCAACATCGGCGCCTTCAACCTCGGCAACGCCCTGTCCGCCTGGCTGGGCGGGGTCGTGATCGCCGCGGGCCACGGCTACACCTCGCCGAACCTCGTCGGGGCGGTCCTGACGGCCTCCGCCCTCGTGCTCGCGGTCGTCTCCGCCGCACTGGAGAAGGGCCGCGGCGGCCGGAACGGCCGGATCGTGGCCGGGGCCGCGCCCACCGGGGAGCCTGCCCTCACCTCCCGGCACTGATCGCGCGCGCCGGGACCGCCGGCACCGCGGACCCGACACCGCACCCGAAGAAGGCCCGCTCCATGACCAGCACCGCCCTCACCCGCCTCACCGGTCCCCACCGGCGGCTCACCCTCGGACTCGAACTGCCCCTGGACAACGACTGGGGAGCCGGCCGCCTCGCCGCCGACCGGCAGGCCGGCCGCCCCTTCGGGGTGCCGGACCTGAGCGGCCACGCCGACCTCGCCCGACTCGCCGACCGCCTCGGCTTCGCCGCCCTGTGGCTGCGCGACGTGCCGCTGTACGACCCGCTCGCCTTCGGCGACGCCGGATCCGTCTTCGACGTCTTCGCGTACCTCGGCCACCTCGCCGCGCTCACCGAGCACGTCGTCCTCGGCACCTCCGCCGTCGTCCTCCCGCTGCGCAGCCCCCTGCACGTGGCCAAGGCCGCCGCCACCGTCGACGTGCTCTCCGGGGGACGGCTCGTCCTGGGCCTGGCCAGCGGGGACCGTCCCGTGGAGTACCCGCTGTTCGGCGCCGACTTCGACGGCCGCGGGCAGGCCTTCCGCGACGGCGTGCGGACCCTGCGCGCGGCCTGGGCCACCCCGGCACCCGGGCTCGGGCTGACCCTGCCAGGCACCGGACTACGGGCCGAGCGCAGGATCGACGTCCTGCCGAAACCCGTTGGCGGCGACATCCCGGTCGCGGTGGCCGGCAGTGCCCGTCAGAGCCCGGAGTGGATCGCCGAGCACGCCGACGCGAGCCTGAACTACCCCCGCCCGCTGGACGCCCTGGGGGACGACGTCCGCCGGTGGCGGGAGCTCACCGACGGACGGGACAGGCCCTACCTCACGCCCATGCTGCTCGACCTGCTCGCGGACCCCGCGGCCCCGGCCGAGCCGATCCGCCTCGGCCTGCGCACCGGCCGCACCGCCCTCCTCGACCACCTGGCGGTGATGGCGGACCTGGGCGTCGCCCATGTCTCCCTGAACCTCCGTCCGGGGGACCGCCCGGTCGCGGAGGTGCTGCACGAACTCGCCGAGGAGGTCCTTCCGCACTTCCCCGGCCGCTGACCCGGCACCGGGCGAGCCCCCGGGTCAGCGGTGCCGGGGTCAGCGGTGCCGGGGGCTGCGGCTCGGCGGCTGCTCCGGGGCCGTACGCGCGGGGAGGGTGGGCACCTTGTGCGTCTGCGGGCGGTCGATGCCGACGGTGAACAGGTCGTCGTAGTGCCGCAGCTCCAGCGGCTCCCCGTCCAGCAGGGTGTACGTCGCCGCCGCGCCGGTGATCTCCACCCTCAGCCGCCGTCCCCGCACCTGCACCGTGAAGGCGAGCCGCCGCAGCTTCTCCGGCAGCCGGGGCGCGAAGGCGGCGCAGCCGTTCCGGTACCGCATCCCGCCGAAGCCGCCGACCAGGGCGGCCCACGTCCCGGCGAGGGAGGCGATGTGCAGCCCGTCGCGGGTGTTGTTCTCCAGGTCGTGCAGGTCCATCAGCGCCGCCTCGCCCAGGTAGTCGTAGGCGAGGCGCAGATGGCCGACCTCGGCGGCCATGATCGCCTGCGTCGACGCGGACAGGGACGAGTCCCGCACCGTCAGGGGCTCGTAGTAGGCGAAGTTGCGGGCCTTCTGCTCCTCGTCGAAGGCCTGCGGCTGCTTGACCATCGCCAGTACGAGGTCCGCCTGCTTGACCACCTGCCTGCGGTACAGGTCGAAGTAGGGGAAGTGCAGCATCAGCGGGTACTGGTCGGGCTGCGTGGCGGAGAAGTCCCACACCTGGTGCCGGGTGAAGCCTGCCGACTGCTCGTGGACGCCGATCGCGCCGTCGTACGGCACGGTCATGGCCGCGGCCGCGTCCCGCCACGCCGCCGTCTCCTCGTCGTCGACGCCGAGGGCCGCGCCCTCCTTGGTGTGGCGTTCGACGATGTCGGCGGCGGCACGCAGGTTCGCCTGGGCCATCAGGTTGGTGTACACGTTGTCGTCCGCGATGGCGCTGTACTCGTCGGGCCCGGTGACCCCGTCGATGTGGAAGTTCCCGTGCGGGTCGTGGTGACCGAGGGAGTGCCACATGCGGGCGGTCTCCACCAGGATCTCCACGCCCGTCTCGCGCTCGAAGTCCACGTCACCGGTGAGGGAGACGTAGAGGATGACGGCGTCGGCGATGTCCGCGTTGATGTGGAACGCGGCCGTTCCGGCCGGCCAGTAGCCGGAGCCCTCAGAGCCGTCGATGGTGCGCCACGGGAAGGCGGCGCCCTTGAGACCGAGCTGGTGGGCACGCTCCCGGGCAGCGGGCAGCGTGGCCTGGCGCCAGCGCAGCGCCTCCGCGACGGACTCCGGAGAGGTCAGGGTGAGCAGCGGCAGGACGAAGGTCTCCGTGTCCCAGAAGGAGTGCCCGTCGTAGCCCGAGCCCGTCAGGCCCTTCGACGGGATCGCCCGCTGCTCGGCGCGCGCGCCCGCCTGCAGGACGTGGAACATGGCGAACCGGACCGCCTGCTGGATCTCGGCGTCGCCGTCGATCTCCACGTCCGCCCGGGACCAGAAGGCGTCGAGGTAGTCGCGCTGCTCGTCGCAGAGCCCCTGCCAGCCGGTGCTGCGGGCACCCGCGAGCGCCGCCTCCACCTGGTCGCGCACGGCGGGCAGCGAACGGACCTGGGACCAGCCGTAGGAGACCATCTTCTCCAGGCGCAGCTTCTCCCCGGCCGCCAGGGAACTGGTGACGGTGAGCCGGCTGGTGTCGTCGCCGCTCTCGCTGAAGCTCCGCGTCGACGGCGGTCCCTCCACGGCGTGGTCGGCCGCCACCGCGACCCGCAGACCGGTGACCGACGTGGAGTGCACCAGGCGCAGACGGTTGTTCAGCGCCTGGTTCTCCTCCGGCTGCAGGGGGGAGTCCAGCACGGCGGAGACCCGGGGGTCTCCCGACGTCCTCGGCAACTGCTCGTTGGCCACCAGCTCGGACTGGACGACCAGCCGCACGTCGTCCACGGCCTCGACCTCGTACACGACCGCGGCGATGGACCGCTGGGTGAGCGAGATCAGACGGGTCGAGGTCACCCGGACGGTGCAACCGGCCGGAGAGGTCCATTCGCAGGTCCGGCGCAGAAGCCCGGCGCGCAGGTCGAGGACGCGTTCGTGCGAGACGAGCCGCCCGTAGCGCACGTCGAAGGGCTCGTCGTTGACGAGCAGCCGGATGATCTTTCCGTTGGTGACGTTGATGACGGTCTGGCCGGCCTCCGGATAGCCGTAGCCCGCCTCCGCGTACGGCAGCGGATGGCGCTCGTGGACACCGTTCAGATAGGAGCCGGGCAGCCCGTGCGGCTCGCCCTCGTCGAGGTTGCCGCGCCAGCCGACGTGGCCGTTGGACAGGGCGAACACCGACTCGCTCTGGGCGAGCACCTCGAGGTCCAGCTCGGTCTCCCGCACGCACCACGGCTCGACCACATAGGAGGAGTGGCTGATCACGCGTCGGCCTCCAGCAGCTCGGCGAGGTCTTGCACGACGATGTCGGCGCCGTGCGCGCGCAGCGCGTCGGCCTGGCCCACCCGGTCCACCCCCACGACGTAGCCGAAGTGCCCGGAGCGGCCGGCGTCCATGCCGGCCAGCGCGTCCTCGAAGACCACCGCGGCCTTCGCCTCCAGGCCGAACTCGCGCGCCGCCTCCAGGAAGGTGTCCGGGTTCGGCTTGCCCGGGAGCTTGCGCTCGGCGGCCACCACGCCGTCGATGCGCACGTCGAAGAGGTCCTCGATGCCGACCGCGACCAGCACGTCGCGGCAGTTGGCGCTGGACGACACCACCGCCGTCCGCAGGCCGGCGGCCCGCACGGCGTTCACGTACCGGACGGAACCCGGATAGGCCTCGACGCCCTCGGTGCGGATCTTCTCCAGCAGGATCTCGTTCTTGCGGTTGCCCACCCCCTGCACGGTGTCGCGCTCCGGCGGGTCGTCCGCGGAGCCCTCGGGCAGTTCGATGCCCCGGGAGGCCAGGAAGGCCCGGACGCCGTCCGCGCGTGGACGGCCGTCGACGTACTCGTCGTAGTCGGCCACCTTGTCGAAGGGGCGGAAGTCCGCGCCCTCCCGGCGCCGCAGGAAGTCGTCGAACACCTCCTTCCAGGCGGCGGCGTGCACGACCGCGGTCTTGGTCAGCACTCCGTCGAGATCGAACAGGCAGGCCCGGATGCCCTCCGGGAGACCGGTCTTCGTCATGCAACGCGCTTCCCCGCAGCGGGCCACCGGCATGCCTTCCACGGCCGCGGACCACCGGGACGCGGGAACAATCCGGGCAGGTGCGTGGTTCCATCACATGCGGGTGCCGTGAGTGGGCCAGTGACCCCGGGCCTCATCCCTTCGCCCGTGGGGACGATCGTTCGGCTGAAGCCCCACGGAGCCCCCTGCCGGGGGCGACCGCCACCGCGGCCCCGCACAGCGGACCGGCGCCGGTCAGGTTTCCCCCGTCCTGACCGGCGTCTTCGCGTTCACCCGGCGACGGTCCTGACCACGGGCTCCCGGTACGGCACGAGCGCCCCGGTGACGACGGCGAGCGGACCCCGCGGAGCCGCACTCCCGGCCTGAAGGGCCGTCACGTAGGCCAGCGCTTCGGCCGGCCCGAGCGCCGGTATCCGCTCCCGCAGCTCGACCATGGCGAACACGCGGCCGTGAGCGGCCGCCGACGCGCGGACCCGGTCGTCCAGCTCGTCCACCGCGGTCCGCACGGGCAGCCCGCGGACGCAGGCGCGGTACTCCTCCTCCCATCCGCCCATGAGGTAGTCCACCGGACCGATCGTGTGCAGGCGGCCGTCGGCGCGATCCACGAGGTAGGGGCCGTTGCCGGCCAGCAGGTACCGCGAGTCCCCGGTCCTGACGTACTCCGCGGACTGGTAGACGACGACCCACGCGAGCTCGTGCTCCTCGGCCTCCACCACCGCCATGCGCCCCGGGAAGTGCACGTCCAGGTGCTCCTGGACCCTCCGGACCGCTTCCTCGCGCTCGATCATGGGGTGAGCATCCCGCAAGCGGCCCGGGCCGGGCCAGTCGTCCCTTCGTCCCGGGTCCCGGCCGGGTCGAGGCCCCCGCCCTCCTCCGCGGCGGCCTTCAGCATGCGAAGTATGTCCTCGTGGCCCTGCCGGAGCCGTGCGCTGTCGTAGAAGAGCGTGAGCAGTGGCCCGGTGAGCGACTCCTCGATCGTGACGACCGTCCGGCCGCCGCGGGCGCCATCCGCATCCGGTCGACCGCCTTCATCCACCCCATCGCCACACCGGTCCAGGACAGCTCCCGCTCGGGCGCCACCACGGCGAAGGAGGACGTGATGAGTGTCCCCCGCAGCCTCCAGCGGAAGCGCGCGTCCGGTTCCACTGCCCCCAGCTCGACGACGCGGGCGTCGGAGCGCCACGTGTCACAGGCGCGCAGGTCGCTGATCAGCCGCCACACCTCGGCGACCGGTGCGTCCACGGTGACCGAACTCGTCGAAGCGACCGGAGCGCGCTCGTCCAGCCGGCCCTTCTGGCGTACTCCTCGTGCAGTTCCCGCAGCGGCGGGCCCGCATGGAACGGCCTCATCGTCATCCCCGTCGAGAGCGTTGCTTACCGACGAGAGCAATGCTCTCTCTTCGGCGCGGGTGCAGTCAAGGCCCGACGGTGGGGTGTGCGTGATCTATGCCGGCGTCGTGGGCTCGGCGATCTCCAGGCGCGCGGGCGGCGGTTCCGGCAGGGGGCCGGCGTCGGTGGCGACCAGCCCGTCGAGGGTCAGCGCGAGGTAGCGGCGCCAGGCCTGCGGCTGCCTGGGCAGCAGCGGCGCCGCCGTCTGGTGGATCCCGCCGAGCAGCAGGACGACGTCGGTGCCCGTGATGTCGCCGCGCACGGCGCCTCGCTCGCGGGCCCGGGCCGTGAGGGCCTCGGCCGCGTCGCAGAGCTGGGCGATGCGGTCCCGGACCTCGGCGTGCTGCAGTGACGGGCGGCCGATCACCTCGCAGAACGCCCGGTCGGCGGCGAGCACCTCGACGCCGTCGCTCATGAACTCCCGCAGCGCCGCCGCCGAGTCATCGGCGCCGAGAAGGCGGTCCGCCGAGTCGATGAGCTGGTCGAGCATCTGGAGCATGATCGCCGCGAGGAGGTCCTCCTTCGAGGCGAAGTGGCGGAAGACCGTGCCCTTGGCGAGGCCGGCGCGCTGGGCGATCTCGCCGATCGGCACGTCCACCCCGCGTTCGGCGAACGCCGCCGTCGCCGCCTCGAGCAGCAGGCGTCGATTGCGCACCATGTCCGCCCGCTGGCCCGCGGGGGCCGTCGTCCCGCTCATCGCTGCCTCCTCCCAGGTGTGGAGCCTATCACCAACGTGACCAGACGGTCAGGTTAGCTGTTACGCTCAACATGACCCGGCGGTCACCTTCTGCCCGGGTCATGTACCGGCACCATCAACTCCTTGGAGAACAACGTGAGCGGCACCCTCGAAGGCAAGGTCGTCCTCGTCACCGGCGCGTCCTCGGGCATCGGCAGGGCCACGGCCCTCGCCCTGTCGAAGGCCGGCGCCCGGGTCGCGGTCGGGGCCCGGCGGGCCGACCGGCTGAAGGACCTTGTGCAGGACGCCCCCGGCGAGATGCTCGCCCTCGATCTGGACGTCACCGACCTGCAGTCGGTGCGGGACGCGGTGGCGGCGACCGCCGAGCGCTTCGGGGGCCTCGACATCCTCGTCAACAACGCGGGCGTCATGCTCAGCGGCCCGATCCTCGACGCGGACACCACGGAGTGGACGCGCATGGTCGAGACCAACCTGCTCGGCTCGATGTACGCGGTCCACGCCGCGCTGCCCCACCTGCTCGAGCGCAAGGGGGCCGTGGTCCAGGTCTCCTCGACCTCGGGACGCACGGCGACGGCCGCGAGCGGCGCCTACTCGGCCACCAAGTTCGGCGTCACCGCCTTCGCGGAGTCGCTCCGGCAGGAGGTCACCGAGCAGGGCGTCCGGGTCGTGCTCGTCGAACCCGGCTTCGTCTCGACCGAGCTGACCAGCCACATCACCCACCCGGGGATCCGGGCCATGGCGAAGAGCATGGCCGAGTCCATGCGGACCCTCCAGCCCGAGGACATCGCCGCGGCCGTCCTTTACGCGGTCACCCAGCCCGACCACGTCGCGGTCAACGAGATCCTGATCCGCCCCACCGACCAGGCCCGCTGACCCCGCCCCCGCCCCGAGCCCCGGCCCGCCCGCTCCCGTGCGAACCGGGGGCGGGCGGCGCGGCCTCCCAGGCGACCCCGTCCGGCCCTCAGGACGGTTCCAGTGCCCCCAGCATGATGCGCTGCGTCTCGGCGAGGTACGCCTGCGCCGCCGTGCGGGCCGCGGTCGCGTCGCCGTCGGCGACCGCCGTGACCAGGGGGTCCAGGCGGGCGGCGGCCTCGGCCGGGTCGTGGAAAGGGGCGACGAAGGGGGCGCGCAGGGGCAGGTAGGCCGCGAAGAGGGTGTTGGTGAGGAGTACGTAGACGCGGTTGCCGGTGGCCCGGGCGAGGGCGCGGTGGACCTCGGCGTCGGCCAGTTGGACGGCGTCGGGCTCGGCGGCCGCGGCGACGGCGTCCAGGAGGGTGCGCAGCCGGGCGCGTTGCGGGGGAGTGGCCTTCGCAGCCGCGCGTTCGGCGATCAACGCGCCGACGCCGGCGCGGACTTCGAAGATGTCGGCCAGCCATTCCGGGTTGTGCCGTACGAGCATGGGCAGCAGGTCCGCGCCGCCGAGGCGCAGGTAGTCGCGGACCCGGGTGCCGACGCCGTGGCGGGTCTCCAGGAGCCCGGCCTGGGTGAGCCGGCCGAAGGCGTGCTTCACCGTGGTGCGGGTGACGCCGTACCCCTCGGCCAGGCGCTGTTCGGGGGGCAGCAGGCTGCCTGCGGGGTGGGTGCCGTCCAGGATGTCCTCCTGCAGGCGGCGTTCCAGTACGTCGACGATGGTCTCGCGGGGCAGTGGCTCCACCGTGGTCGTCCTCTCGAAGCGGTCCGGCCCCAGCCCACCCGGCAACGGGGCGGCGCGTCAACACACTCAGGCAGTGGATGAGCCACTCATTCAATGAGTCTGTGTGCAACCTCTTGCCCTGACGTCCCGTCAGCGGCATCGTGCGTGGTGCCCAGGCCCCGTACGCCCCGCCCCCACGACCGCCGGAGTCTGCCCATGCCCCGCTTCCGCCGCCCCTCACGCCTGCTCACGTCCGCCCTGGCCGCCCTGCTCGCCGCGACCGCGGCCACCGCCGTCGCCACACCGGCCTCCGCGAACGCCCCCGAGCCGTACACCGAGCCGCCGTTCGCCGCCGCCTGCGACTGGCACGCGTACGGGGAGGGGGAGACGCCCGACCCCTGGCTGTGGCTCTCCGACCCGGTGTGCGTGGAGTACTCCAAGCGCGACATCACGCTCGACAACGGCGGCGCCGTCCGCTTCCTGCTCGCCGAACCCGCCCGCTTCGCGCTCGCCCTCCCCGTGTGCCGCTACTACCAGCGCGACCACTGGAGTGTGCAGTCCACCACCGGAGCCGTCCCGTACGTCTCCTGGGACGGCCGCTACTGGTTCGACAAGCGCGGCCGCCGCGCGGCGATGCTCCTGACGAACTTCAAGGTCGGCGGGGTCACCGCGGGCATCGGCGACCTGGTGGCCGCGCTGCGCCCGCAGCTGCCCGAACTCGCCGACGTCCTCGAGGCCTACGGCGACGAGGCGGGCGAGACAGGCCTGGCCGTCTTCCTGCCCTTCAGCCTGCTCTGCGCGGGACGGTGAGGATGCCCCCCGCCCCGGAGATCGACCGGCGCGCCGTGCTGCGCGGCCTTGCCGCCGCCGTCGCGGCCCTGCCCGCGCTGGGCACGGTGGCGGCGCCCGCCGCCTCCGCCGCCGCGCTCGGCTCCTGGCCGGTCTCCACCCTGGAGGCCTTCGCCGACACCCTCGTGCCGGGGGAGCGACGCTCGTCCTCCGACCGCGCCATCGCCGGCGCCGCACCCGGCCCCGGAGCCGTACAGGCCGGCGTGATCGCCCTCCTCACCTCGCCCGAGCTCCCGCTGAACCCGCTCCTGCCGGGCGTCGCGGCACTGCTGGACGCGCGTGCCACCGCCTACGCGATCAGCCGGCTGATCCTGCTGCCCATCGACCGCCCGCCCTTCGTCAGCCTCTCCTTCGACCACCGCACGACCCTGGTCGCCAGGCTCTTCCAGGCCGACGACCTCGACCGTGCGATCTGGCAGCTGCTCGCCTTCCTCGTCGGCCTGGCCTTCGACACCGCCGCGCACCGCCACACCGCACAGGCCCTCGCGGAGGGCCACCCCGGCCTGGTCTGGACCGGTTTCCCGCCGCCCGACGCCGACGGTCTGTGGCGCTACCCCGCCCACTCCTACGGCACGGCCCTCGCCGAGCCGCACCCCGCCACCACTCCCTCCGGGAGCCCCGCATGAGCCCCCAGACCACCGATGTCCTCGTCATCGGCAGCGGTTTCGGCGGCGCGATACCCGCCTACCACCTCGCCGCCGCGGGAGCCCGGGTCACCGTCCTCGAACGCGGACCGCGCCTTGCCACCGAGGACTTCACGCACGACCTCGACCTGGGCGCCTACCCCCGCATCGTCGACGTGATCAAGGGCGACGGCATCTCGGTCGTCGCGGGCAACTGCGTGGGCGGCGGCAGCGTCGTCTACTTCGCCGCGTCACTGCGCGCGCCCTCCTTCGTCTTCGACCGGCGAGACGCGGCCGGACGGCGGCTGTGGCCCGCATCCCTCAGCCGCGCCGCCCTCGACCCCTGGTACGAGCAGGTCGAGCAGGCCCTGCCCGTGACGAAGCTCGACTGGCCCGACGTCTCCTACGCGGGCGGTGTGCTGGCCGCGGCCTGCGACCGCGCCGGACACACCTGCAACCCGGTGCCCGTCGCCGTCGACCGGACCCGCTGCACCGACTGCAACTGGATGCTGTCCGGCTGCCGCTTCGGTGCCAAGCGCTCCATGCTGCTCAACTACCTGCCCGCCGCCGAGGCCCACGGCGCCGAGATCCGGCCGCTGCACGAGGTCCAGCTGATCCGCCCGTCCACGGTCCCCGGCTACCGCTACGCCGTCGACCACATCACCCTCGACCCGTCGGACTACACCTGCCCCACCGGAGCGGGCACCCTCCACACCAAGGTCCTGGTTCTGGCCGCGGGCGCCGTCGGCACACCCGTCCTCCTCCAGCGGTCGGCGCTCACCCTCGGCGGAGTCCCGCCGGCCGTCGGCGGCTACTTCTCCGGCAACGGCGACCGGGTCAGCGTCGCGGAGATGGACGAGGGCAAGGTCCGCTCCCTGCTCGGACTGTCGCGCAGCGCGACCGTGGCGTACGAGGCGCTGCACATCGGGATGCCGATCACCGCGGCGTCCTTCGACCGCCTCGACGCGAGCGCCCCGCAGTTCTCCCGCTTCACCCTCCAGCAGATCTACTTCCCGGCCGTCACCAACACCCTCGCCCAGACCGCCGGGCAGCGCTGGTCGGGCGTCGCCAAGAAGCAGATGCGGGCCCGCTGGCGCTCCTGGCTCACGGTGCTCGCCATGACGGAGGACGAGGCCGAGGGCAGCTTCGGCGTGCCGCCCCTGACCGGCAGCTTCACCCGGCTCGCCAACGGGCTGGGCCTGGGCACCATGCGGTTCGCGCCGACGTCCGGCACACGGCGCGGCTGGGCCGAGGCCGACACCCACACCCGGGCGGTGCTGGAGCGGGACGGCCTCGCCACCGTCCGTCCCTGGAGCGAGGACGTGGCGGGCACGGTGACCGCCCACCCCCTCGCCTCCTGCCGGCTCGGCGACTCCGCCGCGATCTCCGCGCTGACCGAGCTCAACGAGCTGCGCACCCACCCCGGGCTGTTCGTGACGGACGGCTCGGCCGTCCCCACCTCCCTCACCGTCAACCCCTCCCTGACCATCGCGGCCCTCGCCGAACGCGCCTGCCCCGCCATCGCCGCCCGCTGCGCCCAGTACGGCGTCGCCGTGCGCTACGCCCCGAGCGATCCGCTCACCGGCGCGACCCGCCGGGGCGAGGTCGCGGAGGCGGCACGGGCCGTGGCGGTCCGAGCGGGGGCTTGAGTCTCCCTCAGGGGGAGACGGAAGAGTGGGGGGTGTGAACGGCGACGCGCGCTATTCGATCGGAGACCTGGCCCGGCGCACCGGGCTGACGGTCAAGACCATCCGCTTCTACTCGGACCGGGGGATCGTGACGCCGGCCGCCCGCAGTCCGGCCGGCTACCGCCGTTACGACGGCCCGGCCCTGGCCCGGCTGGAGCTTGTGCGGACCCTGCGTGACCTGGGACTCGACCTGGCGACGATCCGGAGGGTCGTGGACCGGGAGCTGTCCCTGCCCGAGGTCGCGGCCGCCCACGCCGCGGCCCTGGAGGCGCAGATCCGCACGCTGCGGGTGCGGCGCGCGGTGCTGACGGCCGTGGCCCGGCGCGGATCCACCCCGGAGGAGACGGAACTCATGCACGAACTGGCCAGGCTGTCCGCGCAGGAGCGCGGCCGGCTCATCGACGACTTCCTCGACGCCGTGCTCGGCCCGCCGGGCGGCCTCGCGGACGATCCCGCGCTCGCGGGCCCGCGCCGCAGCCTCACCCCGGCGCTGCCCGACGATGCCCACCCGGACCAGCTCCAGGCCTGGGTGGAGCTGGCCGAACTCTCCCGTGACCCCGGATTCCGGGACGTGATGCGCAGGGCGGCCGAGGAATACGCCGCCGACCGCGCGCGTGCCGGGACCACGCCGCCGCGCCGTGATGTCGTCGCCTCGGCCGGAGAACAGGCCCTCGTCGCCGTGGCCGCCGGCGTCGACCCCGCCTCCGAGCGGGCACGTCCGGTCGTCGCGGCCGTCGCCGCCGAGTACGCCGACCAGATCGGCGTCGCGGACGGCGCCGAGCTCCGGCGACGGCTGCTGGCCCGTCTGCGGACCGCGTCCGACCCGCGCCGGGAGCGGTACGCCCGGCTGCTCGCGGTGGTCAACGGCTGGCCCGTGCCGGTGAGCCGCGGGCCCGCCCTGGACTGGGCCGTCCGGGCACTGGAGGCCGGCCGCGCGTGAGCCGGCGGCCACCCCGCGCCCGCCCCGCCGCCGCATCGCGGCCACGCCCCGTCAGGTAGCGGGGGGCGAACACCGGCAGTAATTTGGGCGGCGGGTTCGCCCCGCAGCCCAGGCCCTGCGCGACGCCGCCGGGACGGGGCCCGGCCTTTCGGAGGGCGCGATGAGGGTATGCCGATGACTCACCCCTCCGGGCTGTCACGTTTCCGGCCGGCCGTGGTCATCGTCCTGCTGCTGGCGGTGGGCGCGGGGCTGTTCGCCGGCTCGTACAGCTTCGCCATGGCGCATCCGACGCCGCATCACGTCCCGATCGGCGTCGTGGACGACTCCCCGCAGCTGCAGAGGTTCGTGGCGGGGATGGACTCGGACCTGAGCACCCAGCTGGTGCAGCGGCGCTTCGCCACACGCGCGGCCGCCGTCGACGCCGTCGACCGGCAGCGTGTGTTCGCCGTGGCGCAGACGAAGGCCGGAGGCGGCACCGTCGCGTTCGACCTGGTGCCGGCCGCGGGCGCCTCGGTGGCCCGCGTCCTGGCGGCGGCGGCCCCGACGGCGGCCGCGCAGGCCGGGGTGCGGCTCAGCCTGGGCAACCTCAAGCCGCTGCAGCCCGGTGATCCCCAGGGACTCGCGATCTTCTACATCACGCTCGCCGCGGTCATCGTGGGCTTCCTCGGCGCGGTGCAGCTGACCGTGCACGCGTCGGAGCTGAGACCGCTGGAGCGCTTCCTGACGATCGTCGTGTACTCCGTGCTCGGCAGCCTCTCCATCGTCGCGGTCGTCGACTGGGGCCTGCACGTGCTGCGGCTGCCCTTCCCGGAGTCCTGGGCGATCCTCACCCTGACCATGGTGACCTCGGGGCTGGTGTTCACCGCGTTCTACATGCTGTTCGGCAAGTGGGCCATCCTGCCGACGTGGTTGCTCATGGTGCTGTTGGGCAATCCGTCCTCGGGCGGGGCGGTCTCCTGGCTGCTCCTGCCCCAGCCGCTGGGGGCCGTCGGCCGCTGGCTGCCGCCCGGGGCGTCGGTGAACGCGCAGCACAACGCGATCTACTTCACGGGCAACCAGTACGCCTTCCCCTATCTCGTGCTCTTCGGCTGGGCGGTGGCCGCAGCCGCGATCGCGTGGACCTGGCGGCGCCGCCGGTATCCGGAGATGTGAACCGCCCGGCGGCGGCCGCTCAGCGGCGGTGCCGCTGGGCCGTCACGATGTCCCGCGTCGCGCGGTCCGCCGATCCGCTGAGCCGCTGGACGCGGGCCGCGAACACCGGGAACTGCCCGGCGACCGCGGTGAGCAGCCGCAGTTCGGGCGGGGCCACGTTCACCTCGCCGAGGTTGCGCTCCACGGCACGTACGACCCCCGCCGTGACCTGCCGCGGCGTCACCGTACGGGCACCGGCCGGCGCCTTGGCGCCCGTGTCGGCGAACATGCCCGCGTCCCTGACGAAGCCGGGCTGGACCAGCGACACCCCGACACCTGTGCCGTGCAGGTCCTCGCGGAAGCCGTGGGCGAAGCCGCGCAGGCCGAACTTGGTCGCGTTGTAGAGCGAGGTGGACCGCGAGGCGGCCTTGCCCGACAGCGATCCGATGAGGACGATGTGGCCCCGCCCGCCCTCGACCATGGCCGGCGCCAGCAGCCGGGCCAGCAGCACCGGTGCCCGCAGGTTCACCATCAGGGCCCGGTCGAGCTCGTCGGGGGCGTAGTCCAGCAGATCGCCGCTGCTCGGCAGGGCGGCGTTCGCCACGAGGACGTCGACGCCGGCGCACTCGGCGGCCAGCCTTTCCACATCGGACCGGACCGCGAGGTCGGCGGGGACGGCCCTCGCGTCCAGGCTCTTCGCCAGAGGTTCGAGGACGTCGGCACGGCGCCCGCTGAGGGTCAACCGCGCGCCCCTGGCCGCGAGTTCGCGTGCCATGTCCTGGCCCAGCCCGCCCGTGGCACCCGTGAGCAGAACAGTTGCACCGGCGATCCGCATCCGTCTAACCTCCCGACTTGTTCGTTCGAACGAACAATAGGGAGAGGGGGCGGCCGTGTCCACTGCCCGTACCGAGGGGCTGGCGGCGCAGGCGCGTGCGCTGCGAGAAGGCGATGTCACCGCCGCGGAACTGGTGCGCAGGACGCTCGAACGCGTCGACGCCACCCAGGCGACCGTCAACGCCTTCCGCCGCGTCCGCGCCGAGGCGGCCCTGGCGGAGGCCGAGGAGGCCGACCGGCGGCTGGAGCGCGGCGAGCGGCTGCCGCTGCTCGGTGTCCCCGTCGCGATCAAGGACGACACGGACCTGGCGGGCGAACCCACCGCGTTCGGCTGCGCCGGGGCGTTCCCGGCCAAGGCGCGGGACGGGGAGGCGGTACGGCGCCTGCGCGCGGCCGGCGCGATCGTCGTCGGCAAGACCAACACCTGCGAGCTGGGGCAGTGGCCGTTCACCGAGGGCCCCGCCTTTGGTGCCACCCGCAACCCGTGGGACCTCGGTCACACGCCCGGGGGTTCCTCCGGCGGCGCCGCGGCGGCGGTGGCCGCGGGAGTGGTCGCCGCGGCGCTCGGCTCGGACGGGGCGGGCTCGGTCCGCATCCCCGCGGCGTGGACGCGCCTGGTGGGTATCAAGCCGCAGCGCGGCCGGGTCTCCACCTGGCCGGACGCCGAGTCCTTCCACGGCCTGACCGTCAACGGCCCGCTCGCCCGCACCGTGGGCGACGCCGCGCTGCTGCTGGACGCCGCCGCCGGGCAGCACCCGGGCGACATCCACCGGCCCCCGGGCATCGCCGCCGTGGAAGCGGCCGGACGCGAACCGGGCCGGCTGCGGATCGCGGTGTCCTGGCGGCCCCCGTTCGTCGCCGCCCGCGCACCGCTCCACCCCGCCGTGCGCCGCGCGGTGGGCGACCTGGCCGACGCCCTCGCCCGGCTGGGCCACGAGGTGGAGGAGGCCGAGCCGCGTTACGGCCTGATCGGGCTGAGCTTCCTGCCCCGCGCGTTCGCCGGCATCAGCCAGTGGAGCGACCGCGTCCCGGACCGTACGCTTCTCGACCCCCGCACCCAGACCGCCTCCCGGAACGGGCGCCTGCTCGCCGGGGCCGCCCTGCGCCGGGCCCGCCGGGCGGAGGGCGGCCAGCACCGCCGGACAGGGGAGCTCTTCTCCCGCTTCGACGTGCTGCTCACCCCCGCCACCGCCACCCCGCCCCCGGCCGTCGGGGCCATGACCGAGCTGTCCGGCCGGCGGACCGATCGGGCGGTGATCGCGGCCTGCCCGTACGCCTGGCCCTGGAACGTGCTCGGCTGGCCGGGCATCAGCGTCCCGGCGGGCTTCGGCGACGGCCTGCCGGTGGGCGCCCAGCTCCTCGGGCCGGCCCACAGCGAGCCCCTGCTGATCTCGCTCGCCGCGCAGTTGGAGAGCGATCAGCGCTGGTACGAGCAGCGCGCCCCCGCCGCGGTGACAGAATGACGGACATGCCCAACCCCGCCGGCACCCGCCAGAACATCATCAGCGCCGTCCTGCGGATCATCGGTCAGGACGGTGTCGCCGCGGTCACCAACCGGCGCATCGCCCAGGAGGCCGGGGTGTCCCTCGGCTCGGTGACCTACCACTTCGCCACGCAGCACGACCTGTTGCGGGAGAGCCTGCTGCACTTCGTGGAGGAGGAGACCGGCCGCTTCACCGAACTGGCCGCTCGGGGTCGACAGGAGGGCATCGACCTCAAGGGCGCCGCCGCGCTGGTCGGGCAGGTCGCCGAGGGGGCGGGTTTCGACAGCACGCACCTCGCGCCCTTCGAGCTCTACGTCCAGGCAGGCCGCGACCCGGCGCTGCGGGAGGCCGCGGCCGAGTGCTTCGCCGCGTACGACCGCCTCGCCGCGTCCGTCCTGACCGCCCTCGGCGTGCCGGACGCAGAGGAGGCCGCCTCGACGGTCGTGGCCCTGGTGTTCGGCATGCAGATGCGACGCCTGGCCACCGGCAGCTCCGCCGAGAGCCTGGTCGACGCGCTGCTCCTGCTGGCGAGGGGCGCCTCGGGCGCCCGCTGAGGTACGGCAGGCTCAGCCGCGCGCCTGCCCGGCCGCCTCGGCGGCCAGCTTCGTGACCTCGTCGGCGGCCCGCTTGGCGCGTCCCGAGACCTTCCAGGCGATCATGCTCAGGGCGACGGCCGGCGACGGGGGGAAGACGCCGAGCTGGCCCAGCATCGTCACGTCGTCGCGCAGCGCCTCGTGGCGGACGACCTTGCCGTCGCGGAGGTCGAGCAGGTGCACCTGCTCGAAGTCGACCTCGCGCCCCGTGGGAGGGATCGCCTGGTCGAGGGCGCCGTCACGGAAGCGCACGAACGGGCCGGTGTGCCGTCCCTGCATGCGCAGCCGGATCCAGACCTGGTCGTCGTTGAGGGCGATGCCCAGCACCGGGAAGCGCAGGTCGCTGAAGGCCGAGCGGAGCCACGCGCCCGAGGCGAGCGTCCCCGCCGGGCCGGGTGTCGAGCAGGCCGCGGGCGAGACGGCCGCCTCACGGTTGTGGTTGTCGGGGCCCACGACCTCGTGGGCCAGTGCCGCGTCGCCCGTCTCCAGGATCCGGAAAAGCCCCTCGGCCAGGTCCTTGGCGTCCATCGCCATCGTTCCCACCTTTCGCCCGCCCGCCCCGCGGGCCGGTCTCACCCGATGCGCGCGCCGCGCATCCGATATTGAGGTTATAGAGGACCGATTGGATAGGTCAAAGCGGAACGGATGTCGCATAGGATGCCGCCATGTCCACCAAGCGCGCTTACGTCTCCCCGCTCCGAGAGCAGGCCGCGGCGCGGACGCGCGCGCTGATCCTCGAACAGGCCGAGCTGCTCTTCGCCGCACGCGGCTACGGGCGGGTGACCGTCGCGGACATCGCGGCGGCGGCCGGGGTCGCGTCGAAGACCGTCTTCGCCAGCATCGGCAGCAAGTCGGACATCCTCGACCGGATCGTCGACAAGGCCGTCGTCGGGTCCGGATACGAGGAGGCGGTCGCACGCATCCTGGACGTGCGGACGCCCGACGGAGTCCTCCAGGCGCTCGCCCGCGGCACCCGGGCGGGCAACGAGAGCCAGTTCAAGGCGCACGAGGCGATTCGCAAGGCGCTGCCCGTGCACGAGAACGGCGAGGCACTGTGGGAAAGGGCGACGGCCGACTACCGGGAGGCGCTGCGCGCGGTCGCACGGCATTTCCTGGAAGTCGGCGCACCTGCCCGGCGGTACTCGCCCGAGGAGACCGCCGACCTGCTCTGGTTCTGGTTCGGCCCGACCGGCTGGCGCACGCTCGTGGTGGAGAACGGCTGGTCGTGGGACCGGGCCGAGGAAGTCCTGTACCGCACCGCCGCGTCCGCCCTCGCCTGACACCGCGGCTCCCCGTCCGCGGCGGAATTCGGCGGGAAGGGCGTGATGAGACGTCACAAACCCGCCCCGGACGTCACTCGTTAAGGCGATCCGTGGATTGACAGACGTTCACCGGGGAATGCGTTCTTCCGAAAGGGAGTGATTCTTCATGGATTTGAAGATTCGCAGGCTCGTTTTCGGCGCGGGAATGCTGGGAGTCGTGCTGGGCGCCGTGGTCGGGGCGATCTCGGCGGGCACTTTCTACAGCGTCGTCGTCGGTGCGTTGCTGTGCGCGGCGGCCGGGGTCGTCGCGGTCCTCTACTGGGGTGAGCACGGGGGTGCCCGGCGCCGCCGTGCCCGGTGGGCCCAGCGGCCGGAGCAGATCCCGCATCCGCGGCGCTTCGGGCGGCTCGACGGCCCCGACGCCTTCCGCTACTGACCCGACGGGCGCCGCGCCCGGGACCGGAACGCGAGAGCGTGGGTGCCCGGGCGCCCCATACAACGCCCGAAGCGGGGAAGGCGGGCCTTCGACGCCGAAGTGGAGGTGCCCATGTCCCCCGTGTCCCACCGTGTCCACGTCCGCCGCCATCCGTCCGACATCGTCGCCCGCCGCCGGCGAACGCCCCTGCCGCACACGGAGGATCCGCGATGATCGCCGCGTTGATGCTCGGGCTGCCGGTGTTCCTGCTCGGGCTGATGCTCGTCCTGTCCGCGGTGGAGGACCGGATCGTGAGTCCTCCCCCCACCCCCCAGCCGTCGGCGAGCCCCAACGCGCCGGGCACGCACACGCCGTAGGGCGACCGCCCACCACGGCCGCGGCGGTCCGGCGACGGAGGAGGCACGTTGCCCGAAGCCGAAGCCGAAGCCGGCGGCCTCATCGTCTTCCTCAACGGGGCGTCCAGTTCGGGGAAGTCGAGCATCGCCAGGGAACTGCTGCTCACCCTGGACGACGCGTACTTCCACCTGCCCGTGGACGCCTTCCACGCCATGCGGTCCCGTCGCGAGGCGACCCCGGAGGAACTTCCGGGCGTGCTGCGGCGCACCTGGCGGGGCTTCCACCCGGGCGGTGGCCGGCATGGCCGCCGGAGGCGACAACGTCGTGGTCGACCACGTGCTCAGCGAGCCGTGGCGCCTGCGGGACCGCCTCGCGCTGTTCCCCGCGAGGGACGTCGTCCTGGTCGGGGTGCACTGCTCGCTCGCGGAACTGCGGGGGCGCGAGCGGGAGCGCGGGGACCGTCCCGCGGGTCTGGCGGCCCGCCAGTTCGGCCTCGTCCACGCCCACGGCCGCTATGACGTCGAGTGCGGTATGACCGAGGCCTCGGCGGCGGAGTGCGCCCGCCGCATCCGCGACTTCCTGCCCCGCAGGACGTTTCCGACGGCCTTCGAGCGGCTGGCGGCCGTCAGCCGGTGAGGGCCTGGGTGCCGAGGACGGTGAGCAGTGCCAGGCGGTCGGCGTCCTCACTGCCCGGTTCCGCGGTGTAGACCATGATGCGCAGGTCGCTGCCCGTCACGGTCAGCACGTCGCAGTCGAGGGTCAGCGGGCCCACGCGCGGGTGGTCGACGATCTTGCGTGACGCCTCGTGCCGGCCGACCGCGCCGGCGTCCCACAGTTCGGCGAAGCGGTCGCTGTGCGCGCGCAGGTCGGCGACGAGCCGGCGCACCTGCTGGTCGGACGGGTAGCGGTCGGCGGCGGTGCGGAGGTCGGCCACGAGCGCCGACTCGAAGCCGGCCAGGTACTCCCTGGTGCGCCGGATCCGCCCGGCCCGGCCGACGAAGTGGTTCCACACCCCGTTGCGCTCGTTGCCGCGCCATCCGGAGGGATCGCCCATCAGCGCCGCGTACGGGGGATTGGCCACCAGCAGCGTCCAGGAGGCGTCGTAGACGGCGACCGGGGTCCCGGTCAGCCGGTCGAGCAGCCGCTGGACGCTGGGGGTGATGTACGCGGGGACGTTGTCCGGCCCCGGGGGCGCCAGACCGGCCAGCTGGAACAGGTGCCCGCGCTCGTCCGGGGACAGCCGCAGCGCCCTGGCCAGGGCTTCCACGACCTGGCCCGACGGGTGGGAGGCCCGGCCCTGTTCGAGCCGGGTGACGTAGTCGACGGAGATCCCCGCGAGCTGGGCCAGTTCCTCCCGGCGCAGCCCCGGGGCACGCCGGTGCCCGCCGACCGGAAGACCGGCCGACTCGGGGGTCACCCGTTCACGCCACCGCCGCACCGCTCTGCCGAATTCCGTCGCCGCCATCTCCTCAGTGTGCTGCGCCGGACGCGACGCTGCCTGGTACCCCGAGTCCCAGGAAGCCCGGGGGCGGCGGCGCCGGGGCCGCTCCGGGCGGCAGCCGACATTTGACTCAGTCCAAACTGCGACCTAGGTTGGGGAGGAGCGGAGGGAGGGCTTCCGGGTCCGCAGGGACGTGCGTCGGCCCGGGAGCCGGCCTCTCGCACCGGCGGAGCGGTCCGCGCCGACAGTTGGCCCCGGCGCGCGGCCGCCCCGCCGGACTCACGCGGTGACGATGCCCGACAGACGGTGCAGGCTGTCGTCCAGTGCCCGGTCCACGACGCCCTCGGGCGGCACGATGCTCTCGTCGGTGAACGACAGGTGGATGGTCACCTCGCTGGTCCGCTCGCCGGTCCGGTCGACCTGCAGCCAGCCCGCGTAGCGGTCGTCCTCGCGGGTGCCCCACTCCAGCCGTCTGTGCGCGCGGTCGGCCCGGAAGAGCGCGGCCGCGTCCCGCCCGGTGTCGTCGTCGTGCACGGTGACGGCGGGCGGTTCGGCGGGGCGGACGTGCAGCTCGTCGGGGAGCCAGGACTCGATGCGGCCGAGGTCCTCCGCCCGGTCGAAGACACGGTCCGCGGAGGCCGTCATGTTCATGGAGCGCTCGAACTCACTCACGGCGATCCCACCTCCTCAGAGGGACACTTCGAGTGTCCCTCCGCCCCGTGACGGCAGCCACCGCGCCCCTCCCGCCCTCCCGGACCGGCGAGCCGCCGGGGAGCCCACAATGGAGTCCACCGGCGTCCCGGAGCGCCGGTCACCGTCGCCGTCAGACCCTGGAGCGCAGCCGATGCCCGGCAAGATCACGCTGTCCGCCTGGCCCACCCCCGTCGAAGCCATGCCCCGGCTGGCCGCCGCCCTCGGCCTGGACGCGGACGACCTGTGGGTCAAGCGTGACGACCTCATGGGGCTCGGTGGCGGCGGCAACAAGGTCCGCAAGCTGGAGTGGACGGTCGGCGAGGCACTCGAAGCCGGCGCGGACACCCTGGTGACGGTGGGCGCGGCGCAGAGCAACCACGCCCGCCTCACCGCCGCGGCCGGGGCGCGCCTCGGACTCGACACCGTCCTGGTCTTCCCCGGCAAGGAACCCGAAGCCGGGTCCGGCACCGGCAACCTCGTCCTCGACGGACTCTTCGGCGCCCGGGTCGTCTGGGCCGGTGACGCCGAGCCGGCCGAGCTCGCGGGTGCCGCCGAGGACGTCTGCGGGCGACTGCGCCGCGAGGGCGCGCGGCCCCACCTCATCCCCTTCGGCGGTTCCAGCGCCACCGGTGCCCGCGGCTACGTCGAGGGCGGCGAGGAGCTCCGCGCCCAACTGCCCGACGTCGCCCATGTGGTGGTGGCCCTCGGCTCCGGCGGCACCATGGCCGGTCTCGTCGCCGCGCTGGGCGAGGAGCGGGTGCTCGGCGTCCACTGCGGCGCCGTGACCGAGCCCGCCGCGATCGTCGCGGACCTGGCCGGGGAGGTCACCCGCCGTGCCGTCTCCCCGGACGCGCTGCGCATCCGTACCGACCAGGTCGGCGCCGGCTACGCGACGCTCCACGAACCGGCCCTGGAGGCGATGCGGACGGCGGCGGCCACCGAGGGCATCGCCCTCGACCCCACCTACACCGGCCGCGCCATGGCCGGTCTGGTCGCCGCCGTACGCGACGGCGACATCCGCCGCGGGCAGCGCACCGTCTTCCTTCACACCGGCGGGCTGCCCGGGCTGTTCGGGCACGCCGAGGCCGTGCGCCGCTCGGTCGCCGCGCTGCGGCCGTACGAACGGAGCTGACGGGCCCGGACGTTCACGCCCCGTCGTGCAGAACGGCGTCGACGAAGCGGCCGCGCGGCTGCGGGTTGCCGGTGAACCACAGGGCGAGCCGGTGCTCCGCGTCCGGGTAGGTGAGCCGGGTGAAGCGGGCGCGGGAGCCCCCGAGCGCGGTCGCGACGGCCTCGGTGACGGCCGGCGGGATCACCGCGTCCGAGGCGGGCGTCGCCAGCACCGCCCGGCCGGACAGGGACCGGAAGGTTTCGAGGGCGGGCGAGGTGCGCCAGCTCCCCGGTGTCCGGATGATCTCGGTGAAGCCCGCCCCGAACGGCACGGTCCAGGCCTCGGCCGCGTACACGGCGGGCGCGCACAGGCCGACGGACGCCACGCGGGCACCGTAGTGCCGCGCGAGGTCGGCGACGGTCTGCCCGCTCATGCTGAAGCCGATCACGGCCAGCCGGTGCCGGGCCGGGACGTGCCCGTCGATGACCGCCCTGGCCTGCAGGAACCGCCGCTTCAGGCTGGATTCGGCGAGCTGACCGGTGCTGTCGCCGTGCCCCGAGAAGTCGAGCGAGAGCGCGTGGTGACCCCGCACGGCGACGTCGGTGAGCAGTCCGGTGAGCCGCTGCCGGTCGCTGGTTCCCGCGCCGTGCAGGACGACTGCCGTCAGCGGGGCCGCCGGGCCCCGGTCCGCCGCGACCGGGCGCGCCGCCGTGCAACCGAGGGTCTCGCCGTCGCAGTTCACGGTGAAGGACTCGATCGCGGGGATCGTGTCCGTGTGGTCGGTGCCGGTCATGCCGTCGGTACCTCCTGGTGTGCCGCCGGGGCGGTGCGCGCGGGCGGGCGCAGGATGCCGGCCGTCGCGGCCGCGACGGCACAGCATGCCACGGGCAGCAGGAAGGTGAGGTTGAGCGGCATCAGGTGGGTCAGCGGTCCGATGACCGCCGGCCCCGCGAGCATGCCGAGGTAGCCGAGCCCGGCGACCCGGGAGACGTTGGCGCCCGCGGCGGCGGGATCGGCGTGGCCCGCCGCGCTGAACAACTGCGGTACGCAGCCGGACAGTCCGGCGCCGAACACGGCCCAGCCGGCCACCGCCAGCGGCACCCAGGGCGACAGGGCCGCCGTCAGCAGTCCGGCGGCGGCCACCGAGGCGCCGCCCCGCAGGACGGCCAGGGGACCGACCCGCGCCGCCAACCGGTCCACGACGAACCGGCCGACCGTCATGGCGGTGGCGAAGGCCCCGTAGGCGAGCGCGGCGGTGGCGGCCGGCGCGTCCAGCACGGTGCTCAGGTGGAGTGTGCTCCAGTCGTTGGCCACTCCCTCGCACATCATGATCATCAACGCGAGTACGGCGAGCGCCCAGATGCGCCGCGGGGTCTTCCTGCGCACCGGCGGGCCGGCGTCCACCGACTCCGGGGCACGGGCCGCGGGCCGCAGCAGGGCGGGTGCCGCCGCGACCGCGGCGACGACGCCCAGCGCCGCCACGGCCCCGAGCGTCCACGCCGGGCTCCAGCCCTGGCTGAGGGTGCGCGCGCCCACCAGCGCGGCCAGGACGCCGCCGACGGAGAAGGTGGCGTGGAAGGCCGACATGACGGGGCGTCCGTAGGCGTGCTCGACCTGGACGGCGTGGGCGTTCATGCTCACGTCCAGACAGCCGTTGCCGATGCCCAGCAGCAGGAGTCCCGCCCCCAGGGTCCATGCGTCGCCGGCCAGACCCGGCAGGACGACGGTGGCGCTGCACAGCGCCGCGCTGACCGGCACGACCGTACGGGCACCGAGACGGTCGGTGAGCGGACCGACGATCTGCATGCCCGCGAAGGCGCCCGCGCCGAGCAGCAGCAGGAGCCAGCCGAGGGTGGCGTGGCCGATCCCGGTGCGGTGCTCGATCTCCGGGATGTGCACGATCCACATCCCCAGCAGGAAACCGTTCAGCACGAAGTAGGCGAAGGTGGCCATCCGGGCGGCCCGAGGTGTTCCGTTCACACATCGAACATAGCGAACAGGAATCGGTTTCGAAACCTTGCCTTTCGAACGTGAAAGATGTTCAATGCCGTCATGGCTGGCACCGACCGACTCAGGCAGATCACCGAGGCCGTACAGGAGGCGGGACGCCTCGGCGTCGCCGAACTGGCCGCCCTCACGGGCGCCTCGGAGATGACCGTCCGCCGCGACCTGGAGGTGCTGGCCGCCCAGGGTGTGCTGGAGCGCTACCGGGGCGGCGCGCGGAGTCTGCTGCTGCGCGGCGAGGAGCCGCCCTTCGGGCTCAGGTCCCAGGAGGGGCAGGAGACCAAGCTGCGCATCGCCGCGGAGGTCGCCGGGCTGATCGCCGACGGCGAGGCCGTCGTGCTGGACAGCGGTACGACATGCCTGGAAGTGGCCAGGGCGCTCGAACAGCGCCGGCTGACGGTGATGCCGCTGTCCCTGCACTCCGTGAACGCCCTGACCGGTGCCCCGCACCTGACCATGCTCGTCCCCGGCGGGCGCCCGCGGCCCGGCGAACTGGCGCTCACCGGACCGCTGACGGAGGCCTCACTGGCCGCACTGCGCTTCGACACCGCCGTGATCGGCTGCTGCGGGCTCAACGCCGCCAACGGCCTCACGGCCTACGACCTGGACGACGCCGCCGTGAAGCGGGCCGCGATCGCCTCCGCCCGGCGCGTCATCGCCGTGACCGAGGGCGCCAAGCTCTCCCGTACCGCCCTCGCCTTCGTCGCCCCCGCCACCGCGCTGCACGCGGTCGTCACGGACGGGTCCGCGCCGCAGGACGCGGTCGGCGCGCTGTCCGCGGCGGGCGTCACGGTGCGGCAGGTGTGACCCCGTGCGCAGCACCGTTCTCTTCGACCTGTTCGGCGTCATCGCCTGCCGGCAGTCCGCCGAGGGCAGGGAGCGGCTGGAACGGCTGGTCCTCGCGCCGGGGGTGCCCGCCACCCGCTTCTGGGACGCCTACTGGGGGCTCCGCCCTCCCTATGACCGCGGCGAGCTGACCGGCTCCGCCTACTGGGGCGGCGTGGCGGCCGCCCTAGGGACCCGCTTCGACAGCCGGCGCGCGGAGACGCTCATCGCCGCCGACGTCGACAGCTGGAGCGCCGTCGATCCCCCGATGGTCGCCCTCGTCGAGGAACTCGCCTCCCAGGGGTGTCGCATCGGGCTGCTCTCCAACATCCCCGAAGAACTGGCCGCCCACTACGAGGCCCGCCACGCCTGGCTGCGGCACTTCCAGGTGCGCGCCCTCTCCTGCCGCACCGGTCAGGCCAAACCCGACCCGGCCGCCTATCACTGGTGCCGGGACGCGCTGCGGGAGGATCCCGCCCGCATCCTCTTCGTGGACGACCGCCCGGAGAACATCCACGCGGCGCGGGCGGCCGGCATGCGCGGCCACCTCTTCACCACCCCCGCGCGGTTCAGGAGGCACCTGTTGCGCGCTGCCCTGCTCCGGCCGTCCTCGGGCGATGCCGCCGAGGCGCGGGATCCGCACGGGACGTGAGGGGACGTCAGTCGCGGGAAGTTGTTGCCGCGCCGTGCGGGTCGTACGCGCCGTGCGGGTCGCTCACGCGACCGCGGTCGCCTTCCGGCACTCGGGACACAGGCCCCACCAGGTGATCTCGGCCTCGTCGACGACAAAGCCCTTGTCCTCCACGGGGTCCAGGCACGGGGGTGTGCCGACCGTGCAGTCGACGTCCTCGATGTGCCCGCACCTGCGGCACACCAGGTGGTGGTGGTTGTCGCCGACGCGCAATTCGTAGCGCGCGGCGGAACCGGCGGGCTCGATGCAACGGATCAGCCGTGCCCTGGTGAGGTCGTCGAGCACGTTGTAGAGGCCCTGCTTGGACAGTCCTCCCGTGCCCGGGGAGCCGACGCCCATCCTCGCCTCGAGTTCCGAGGCGGTGGAGTGGGGATGGCCTTTCAGGGCGGTGAGGATGGCGCGGCGCTGTGCCGTGCTGCGCAGCCCCTTGCTCTTGAGTAGGTCGCCCGCTGACTGCTCCATGGCCGGCGTCACACTCCTTCCCGGGTCGCCGTGCGGGTGCCGGCCCGCAGGCGGGTCGCGTCGCCCGGCGGTACGCGCGAGATTTGACAAGATCAATTCTAGTCGACGTGCCCCGCCGACGTGTCCGTACTCAGTCGGTGGTCTCGGCCGTGTGGCAGGTGGCGCAGACGACCCGGCGCGCGGGCAGGCGGCTGGTGGCCCGGCCGAGGCCCTTGGGCTGGTGGACGGGGAGGCGGACGACGCGGGAGTGGTCCGCGCAGGTGAACAGGCCGCAGCGGGTGCAGACGCCGATGCCTTCGCTGTCGTGGCGCGCTTCCTGGACGCAGTCGTAGCACTTCACGGGAGTTCGCTCCAGGGGGTGGGGGAGGGGCGCGGCTCTCGTCGCCCCGCCCCTCGAACGTAAAGGCGAGAATTGACTGAGTCAAATCTAGGCGGGCGTGCGTTCCGAGCCGATCCGCTGACCCCGACGGACCGGGAAGGGCGCGGACCGGCCGTCACCAACGGCGGGCCGCGCCCCTTCGCGTACGGTCGTGCCTCACTGCTTCGGGCCGGGACGGACCGGGTGCTTGCTGAGGATGGACACCCGGTTGAAGGAGTTGATGGTGATCGCCACCCAGATGAGGGCGGAGAGCTCGTCGTCGCCGAACACCTCGCGCGCGGCCTGATAGGCCTGCTCCTGGGCGGTGGCGTCGGTGGGGTCCGTGGTCACCTCGGCCACCGCGAGCGCGGCACGCTCGCGCGCGCTGAACAGCTCGGTGTCGCGCCAGGCGGGCAGCACGGTGAGCCGCTGCGGGGTCTCGCCCGCGTTGAGGGCGGCCCTGGTGTGCCGGTCGAGGCAGAAGGCGCAGCCGTTGAGCTGCGACACGCGTATGTTCACCAGCTCCACCAGGTCCCGTTCGAGCCCGGCCTCGGCGGCCACGGCGCGTACGGTCTCGGCGGCGGCCACCATCGCCTTGTAGGCCCGCGGACTCTGCTTGTCGATGAAGATCCGCCTGCTCGGCCGAACCGCCGTGGTGTCGCTCACCAGCACTCCTTCGCCGGGCCGTCTCCGGCCGCCGTGGGATGCACCGTCGTCCGTCGCGGGCATCGCCGTATCATCACCACCATGATTGTTGAAATTCGAAGCAGTCGTTGTGTGAGAAGCGCGACATGAGCGAGTCCCAGGCAGAGACAACTGTGGAGATCCTGTCCGCCCGCGACGTCCCGCTCGGCGGACCCCGCGCGATGACGGTGCGGCGCACCCTGCCGCAGCGGAACCGCTCGCTGATCGGCGCCTGGTGCTTCGCCGACCACTACGGTCCGGACGACGTCTCCGACACCGGGGGCATGGATGTCGCGCCCCACCCCCACACCGGGCTCCAGACCGTGAGCTGGCTCTTCAGCGGCGAGATCGAGCACCGCGACAGCCTCGGGACGCACGCCTACGTGCGGCCCGGCGAGCTCAACCTCATGACGGGCGGGCACGGGATCAGCCACTCGGAGGTCTCCACCGAGCGCACCACGGTCCTGCACGGCGTCCAGTTGTGGGTCGTGCTCCCCGAGCGGGACCGTGACACCGCCCCGGCCTTCCAGCACTACGTCCCGGAGCCCGTGGCACTCGGCGGGGGCGTGGCGCGGGTGTTCCTGGGGTCCCTGGCCGGCGACACCTCGCCGGTGACGACCTTCACCCCGCTGCTCGGCGCCGAACTCGCCCTCGATCCCGGTGCGACCGTCACCCTGGCGATCGACCCGGCCCACGAGCACGGCCTGCTCGTCGACAGCGGCGACGTCGAGATGGCCGGCACACGGCTGAGCCCGGCCGATCTCGGCTACCTGGCCCCCGGCGGCGACACCCTGACCCTGACCAACCACGCCGACGCCCCCGCCCGGGCGGTACTGCTCGGGGGTCCGCCCTTCGAGGAGCGGATCATCATGTGGTGGAACTTCATCGGCCGTACGCAGGAAGACATCGAACAGGCCCGCTCCGACTGGATGGCGGGCACCCGGTTCGGTGAGGTCAAGGGCTACGACGGTGAGGCGCTGCCCGCCCCGGAACTGCCGCGCGTGCCCCTGAAGTCGCGGGGGAACACGCACTGACCGGCGCGATCCGGCGGTGGACACCCCGGTCCGCCGCCGGACCGGCCCGCGTCGTTCAGACCGGGACCGACTCCGGAGCCTCGACCGGGGCGGCCCCGCCGGCGGGCCTCCCCGGCCTGCCGCGGCCCACGAACGCGTACGCGGCGCCGACCAGCAGGCCGCCGCCGACGAGGTTGCCGAGGCCCACGAACAGCAGGTTGCGCGCGAAGCCGGCGGCCGTCGCGTCCGGCACGTGCTCGAGCATCCCCAGCGAGTAGTACGTCATGTTGGCCACGACGTGCTCGAAACCGGAGCCGACGAACGCCAGCAGGGCCCAGAAGATCAGCGCGATCTTGGCGCCGTCCGACCTGGTCCGCGCGGCCATCCACACGCCCAGGCAGACCAGGAAGTTGCAGAGCACACCGCGGAAGAAGAGCGCCGAGCCGGACTCCGCGGCCTTCGTCTTGAGCAGGGTGGTGAGCAGCGCGAGGGCCGGCGCGGCGTGTCCGGGAGTGGCACCGGCGCCGATGACCCCGCTGCCGTGCACCACCAGGGCGAAGAGGGCGGACCCGATGAGGTTGCCCACGAACGAACCGACGATCAGGGCGGCCGCGTTGGCACCGCTGATGCTGCGGACGAGGACGCCCTGGACGCTCGTCATCATGTTGCCGGTGGTGAGTTCGGCGCCGGCGAAGACCACCAGGGTGAGTGCCACGGCGAACAGCAGGCCCTGGACGAGCTTCGTGAACGGCGACCCCGCGGCCGCCAGCGGTCCGGTGACCGTGAGCAGCAGCACCGCCGCGACCCCGATGAACGCGCCGGCCAGCAGGGAGCTGACCAGATAGCGGCCCGGACTGAGGAGGCCGGCGGCCTTGTCGGCGGCGGTCCGCCCCTGCTCGTCGAGGGCCTGGGACACGGGGATCGGCATGGTGTCACCTCTTCACTGATGTACCGGAATGTCCGTCCTGCATTTCCCGATGCTAGGTCGGAGGAAGCGTCGAAAAGGAAAAGGAGTTGCACGTCACAAGGGGAGGGGTGGGTTCTCCCATCGATGTGCAATCAGCGACGCAAGCCCGGGTCAACGAGAATTCAGCCATCGGTAAAGTGGCGCTCTGTGATGGGGGAGCGGCAGGTGGGGGTCGGTCTCCGGGGATTGCGGTGGAGAGAGGCGCCGAATGCTGGAGCGCATTGTCTTTTCTGGTGGATGGCACAGGAAACTACTGGTCGGTCATCTCCTTCCGTGGAATGTCGGCGGTCGCGCGGGCGACCGGGGCGCGACGGGTTCTCTCGGGCCCGGCAACCGCGGACGATCGTCCGTATAATGGCCGCCGAGAGGATGCCCGCGCGGTCGGGGCCGGCGAAGGGGAACGGACGCAGGCGCGACGCCGTCTGCGGGCGGTCCGCCCTGCGGTCACCGGTCGAGCGGGCATCGCCGACGAGGACGCGGGAGGCATCGGATGGCAGGGCGCGGAAGCGGTCCGGACTTCGTGGAGGCATTGGCCCGCGGGCTCGACGTGCTCGGCTGCTTCGACGCCCGGCACCGCCGGCTGACGCTCAGCGAGATCGCCGCCGCCACGGGGCTCGCGCGGCCGACCGCGCGTCGTCTGCTGCTGACGCTGGAGGAGCTCGGCTACGTCCGCACCGACCAGGGCGGGTTCACCCTCACGCCGCGCGTGCTGCGGCTGGGCATGTCCTACGTGGGCTCGCTCGGCCTGTGGGACGTGGCCCGCCCCCACATGGAGGCGCTGGTCACGCAGACCGGGGAGTCGTCCTCGATGGCGCAGCTGGACGGCTCGGACATCGTCTACGTGGCCCGGGTCTCCGTACCGAAGATCATCGCGCTGCGGGTGGACATCGGCACCCGGTTCCCCGCCCCGCAGACCTCCCAGGGCAAGGTGCTGCTCGCCGGCCTGGGTCCGGAGGAGCTGGAGGCCGTCCTGGCCGAGCCCAGCCGCTCCGGGCTTCCCGGCTTCCCGCGGCCGACGCCCGAGGAGTTCGCCGCGGAACTGCGCACGGTCCGGGCCCGCGGCTGGGCGCTGGCCGACGAGGAACTCGCGCCCGGCGTACGGTCGGTCGCCGTGCCCGTGCGGGACGGCGACGGGGTGGTCCGCGCGGCGATGAACGTCACCGTGCACGCCGCCGAGACCGGGGTGGACGTGCTCACCGGCACCTACCTCCCCCTGCTGCTGCGCGCGGCCGGGGACGTCTCGGCGGACTGGGCGCTGTGGCAGAGCCGCCCGCACGGCGAGGTCCGGCCGGCCGCCGCGGGCTGACGCGTTCGGCATCCGGCATCCGGCATCCGGCATCCGGCGTTCGGCAGCCGGCAACCGGCAACCGGCAACCGGTGGCCGGTGCAGGCCGGTCGGTCAGCCGGACTGCAGGACGAAGTCGAACTCGGCCTGCAGATACGGGACGTCGAGCGTCGTGCCGTCGGGGGCGGGTCCCGCCGGCCGTTCGGCGAACGTCACCACCAGCGCTTCCTTCGTGCCGAAGACGACGTCGCTGTCCAGGTACTCGCTGCCCTCCTGGAACAGATGGGTGATCAGCTTCCCGTACCCGGGCTCGTTGATCAGGAAGTGGATGTGCGCGGGGCGGAAGTGGCTGATGTCGGTGGTGCCGATCAGGTCGCCGACCGGTCCGTCCATGGGGATCGCGTATCCGCGCGGGGCGATGGTGCGGACGCAGTAGGTGCCGTCCTCCCGTGCCCGGTACTTGGCGCGCAGCCGGGCTTCGTCGATCTCGGGGAGCTGCGCCTCGTAGGCGCCGTCGGCGTCCGCCTGCCACACGTCGAGGACGGCCCCGGGGACGGGCTTGCCCTCCAGGTCGGTGACCTTGCCGGTGACGAACAGCGGTGTGCCGGCGATGCCGTCGGACATGTCGAAGCCGTACGGGGCGGCGGGCGATCCGTCGATGTGGAACGGGCCGAGGACGGTGGCGGGGGTGGCCTGGGGCGCGAACCTGTTGTTCAGCTGCACCACGAGGGTGCTCAGCCCGAACACGTCGGAGGCGAGGATCAGTTCCTGGCGCTTGGCGTCGCTGATCCGGCCCGCCTCCGTCAGCCACTGGATCGCGGCCATCCACTCGTCCTCGCCGAGTTCCACCTCGCGGGCGAACGCGTGGAGATGGCGGACCAGGGCGGACATCAGCTGCGCCTGGCGCGGGTCGTGGGAGGTCGCCCAGCGCTGGGCCGCCAGCTCGGTGAGGTTGTCCTCGTTGACGAACATGGTCACTCCTTGGTGTTCCCTGCGGATTCGGTGTCCGGCTGGGGCGGGACGGGCCGGTTGTTCAGGTCGACGGAGAGGAAGATGTCGTTCGCGACCGGGTTGCGCATCTCCTCGGCGAGTTGGCCGATGAGCCCGGCGGTGCGTGCGAGCAGGGCGAAGCCGCGCAGCAGCGGCAGCGGCAGTCCGAGGTCGGCGAGTGCGGCCCCGCAGACGCCCGCGCCGTTGAGCGGCAGGGTCCTGCCGAGGACCAGGGGGTGCACCCGGCCGATGGCCGCGAACAGCGACAGGTGCGGGCCGAACAGGCCCTCCTCGGCGGCGATGTCCATCAGCCGGGGCGTGCGCGGGTCGCCGTCCTTGTGCACGTGGTGGCCGAGGCCCGGGACGAAGCGGCCGGCCGCCCGCTGCTCGCGGACCAGACGCAGCGCCAGCTCGTCCCAGCCGGTGTCGTCGCGCGGCGGTTCGCCGTGCGCGGCCAGCGCCTCGTGCAGGAACGTCCCGGTGTCCTCGGTGACACCGAGGAAGCGGGAGCCGCCGCCGAGCAGGCCCGCGGCGAGCGCGCCCTGGACGGAGTCCGGCGCGGAAAGGTACGTGAGCCGGGTGACGATGGCCGTGGGCGTGAAGCCGTGGTCGGCCAGGGCCGCGAGAACGGCCTCGAAGACCCGGGTCTCGCCACGGCTCGGGCGGCGCTGCGTCGCCAGCCAGAAGGCGAGTTCGCCGAAGCCGACCTCGCCCATGACGTCCTGGGCGAGGTCCTGCCCGAGCAGGGTGATGCTGGTGCGGTCGGAGGCGCCCAGCGCGGTGGGGTAGCCGCCGGGTGCGGACGGGTCAGTCACGGGTGTCCTCCGGGTCCTGGGCCAGCCACGCCCGCAGTTCGGCGCCGTGCTCGTCGAGCCCCGGAGGCGGTAGCCGGTAGACGGCGGGAGTGGCCGAGAAGGTGACCGGGTGGCGGGTCGTGGGCACCGCGCGCTCTCCTTCGCCGACGGTGACGACCGGGTCGAGCCCGAACCGCTCGGCCATGGCGAAGCCGCCGTCGATGGTGTTGATCGGCCCGCTCGGCACGCCGGCCTCGACCAGCAGCTCGAACCATTCGTTCGCGCCGCGCTTGACCAGCTGCTCCACGAGCAGCGGCCGCAGCTCCTCGCGGTTCGCGGTGCGGTCGGCGTTCCGCGCGAACCGCGGGTCGTCGGGGACCCCGGGGATGCCGAGGACCTCGCACAGCTTGCGGAACTGGCCGTCGTTGGCGGCGGCCACGATCAGGTCGTTGTCGGCCGTGGGGAGGGGCTCGTACGGGAAGACACTCGGGTGTGCGTTGCCCATCCGGTACGGGACCTCGCCCCCGGCCACGTAGGCCGAGCTGTGGTTGACCAGTCCGGTCAGCGCCGACGACAGCAGGTTGACCTCGACGTGTTGGCCCTCGCCCGAGGCGTCGCGGTGCCGCAGGGCGGCGAGGATGCCGATGGCGGCGTGGTTGCCCGCCATGACGTCGAAGACGGAGATCCCGGCCCGGTACGGCGGGCCGCCGGGCTCGCCGGTGAGGCTCATCAGCCCGGAGACGGCCTGCACCATCAGGTCGTAGCCGGGCACATTGCGCCCGGCGCCGGAGCCGAAGCCGCTGATGGAGGCGTAGACGACGGCCGGGTTGCCGGTGCGCACCGACGCGTAGTCCAGGCCGTACTTGACGAGGCCGCCGGGCCGGAAGTTCTCGATGACGACGTCCGCCCGGCGCGCGAGTTCGCGCGCCGCCCCCCGATCGGCCTCGTCGCGCAGGTCGAGCGCGATGGAACGCTTCCCGCGGTTGATGCCGAGGTAGTAGGTGGACACCTCGTCGCGTACCGGGGGCGTCCAGCTGCGGGTGTCGTCCCCGTGCGGACCCTCGACCTTGACGACGTCCGCGCCGAGGTCCGCCAGCAGCATCGTGGCGTAGGGCCCGGCGAGGATCCGCGAGAAGTCGGCCACCAGCAGCCCGGACAGCGGGCCCGCCGGGCCCGGTCGTGCAGGCGCGGTGCTCTCTGACATCCAGGTTCACCTTTCATCTGACCGCAGGACGGACAGCCGTCCGTACCCGTGATTCTGTTGCGGGAACGCGGGGGCGTCAAGGGTGATCGCCAACGCCGTGGCCGGTCAGAGGCCTGTCGTTGCTGCGGCGTCTCGTTTTGCGACAGGGTCCGCGTCTCTTCGGGGACGCGTGATCCGTGAACTGCGTCTTGAGGCTAGCGCTCGGTCCGATGGCCGAATAGCGTACTCATGTCCGTCAAGCGGCCAAGGGAGTTCATGATGGATAAGGTCGAGGCATTCAGCCCGGGGCGGCCCATTGTTCTGCGCGGTGGGACCGTGCTGCCCGTCAACCGTGAGCGCGAGGTTTTCGCGGACACCGACGTGCTCGTCGTCGACGACCGGATCGCGGCGGTCGGTCCGCGACTGGCCGTTCCCGACGGGACGGCGGAGATCGACGCCACGGGCGGCGTCGTCATGCCGGGCATGATCGACACGCACCGGCACATGTGGCAGACCGCGATGCGCGGGTACGGCGCCGACTGGACCCTCACGCAGTACTTCGTCTGGTACTACCTGGAGCACGGCAGGAAGTTCCGCCCCGAGGACGTGCACGCCGGCAACCGGCTCGCCGCCGTGGAGGCCCTCGACGCGGGCGTCACGACCGTCGTCGACTGGTCCCACGGCCTGCAGACCGTGGACCACGCCGACGCCGCCGTGGACGCCCTGCGGTCCGTGCCCGGCCGCTTCGTCCTGGCCTACGGCAACATCCAGCAGGCGCCCGCGGAATGGACCGCAGCGCCGGAGTTCCGCGACTTCGTCAGCCGCCGCGTCGACGGCGACGACATGCTCGGCTTCCAGCTCGCCTTCGACGTCACGGGCGACCCCGCCTTCCCCGAGAAGCCCGCCTTCGAGGTGGCCCGCGACCTGGGCGTCGCCGTCACCACCCACGCCGGGGTGTGGGGTGCCACCAACGACGACGGCATCCGCCTGATGTACGAGAACGGCTTCATGACCCCGGAGACGGTGTACGTCCACGCCTCGACGCTCAGCGCCGACTCCTACCACCGCATCGCGGCCACCGGCGGCTCGGTCTCCGTGTCGACCGAGAGCGAGCAGAGCGCCGGCCAGGGCTACCCGACGACCTGGGCCATCCGCTCGCACGACATCCCCGTATCCCTGTCGATGGACACCAGCGTGTGGTGGAGCGGCGACCTCTTCTCCGCCATGCGCACCACCCTCGGCGCCGACCGCGCCCGCGCGCACCTGGAGGCGCACGCCCAGGGGGAGACCGTCACCCACTGCGCGCTGCGCGCCGACCAGGTGGTGGAGTGGGCCACCCTCGGCGGAGCCCGGGCCCTCGGCCGCGAGCGGGACCTGGGCAGCCTGGAGGCCGGCAAGAAGGCCGACATCGTCCTGCTGAAGAACGACCACTCGCCGGTCTCCTTCCCGCTGCTCAACCCGTACGGGCAGGTGGCCTTCCAGGCGCAGCGCGGCGACGTGCACACCGTGCTCGTCGACGGACGGGTCGTCAAGCACGAGCACCGCCTGCTCGGCGTCGACCTGGCCGCGGTGCGGCGCGAGGTCGAGCAGACCGTCGACCACCTGCGGTCCGCCATGGGCGAGGAGGAGTGGCGCAAGGGGATGAACCCCGACGTCCCCGAGACGAAGGTGCTCGACAACCCCTACACCTACACCGACTACCGCAGCGCCTCGACGCACGGCCAGTGACCCGGGGGAATCGGGTGACACGGTGACACGGGTGACACGGTTGACACGGGTGACACGAAGGAGAACCGAGAGATGAACCTGGGGCTGCTGCTGCTCCGACTGCTGCTCGCCGCACTGCTCTTCGGCCACGCCACGCAGAAACTGCGCGGCTGGTTCGGCGGGGCGGGCCTGGCCCGCACCGGCGCCGTCTTCGAGGGCTACGGCGTCGTCCCCGGGCCGCGGATGGCGCTGGTCGCCGGGGTGGCCGAGCTGACCGGAGCGGCATCGGTCGCGGCCGGACTGCTGACGCCGGGCGGCTGCGCGGTCGTCGTCGGCACGATGACGGTGGCAGCCGCCGCGACGGCGCCCAACGGCTTCTGGGCGCTCAAGGGCGGCTGCGAGGTGCCGTTCCTCTATGGCGCGGTCGCCGCGTGCCTCGGCTTCACCGGGCCGGGGGAGTGGTCGCTCGACCACGTCCTCGGCCTGAGCTGGCGGCCCGCCCCCGCCTGGGGCGCTGCCGCGCTCGCGGCCGGGCTCCTCGCGGCGACGGTGCCGCTGGCCGGCCGCGCGAAGGTGCTGCGCGGCAGGAAGGAGTCCCGCGAGCCCCACGGGAACGCGTAGTCACTCCGGATAAGCCGCCTCCGGCCGGGCATACGGCTGGAGTACGTCACGCAGACGCCGCGGCCGGACGGGCCGCGGCGGCACCGGAACCGGGGGGGCACGACGGCATGGGCGCTTCGCTGGAGGAGACCGACCGCGCGGACGGAGACCGGCCGGAGCGCTCCGCCGCCGACCGCAAGCAGGAGCTGCGCCGCCGCCTGGAACGGCTGATCGGCATCGCCGCGACCGAGGGCAACTGCCTGCAGGCGCTGCGGAACGGGGACGAGATCTTCCCCGCGATGCTGGACGCGATCCGTGCGGCGAAGCACACCGTCGACATGACCACCTTCGTCTACTGGCGCGGTCAGATCGCGCGCGACTTCGCGCACGCGCTGGCCGCCAAGGCGGCGGAGGGGGTGCGGGTGCGGCTGCTGCTGGACGGCTTCGGGGGGCGGCTGATCGAGCAGGAACTGCTCGACGGTCTGGACCGGGCCGGCGTGGACGTCGCCTGGTTCCGCAAGCCGGTGCGGCTCTCGCCGTTGAAGCAGAACCACCGCTGTCACCGCAAGGTCCTGGTGGTCGACGCCGAGGTGGCCTTCACCGGCGGCGTCGGCATCGCCGAGGAGTGGTGCGGCGACGCCCGGCACCCCGGGGAATGGCGGGACACCCACGTACGGGTCACCGGCCCCGCCGTGGACGGGCTGGCCGCGGCCTTCGCCCAGAACTGGGCCGAGTGCCGGCGCGACGGGCTCTTCGACGAACGCGACCGCTTCGCCGAGCACGAGCAGAGCGGAGGCGCGATCGTCCAGGTCGTACGCGGCTCGGCGAGCGTCGGCTGGCAGGACATGCGCACCCTGCTCCGCGTGGTGATCGCCTCCGCCGAGCAGCGCATCCGGCTCGCCACCGCGTACTTCGCGCCCGATCCGTACTTCGTCGGCCTGCTCTGCCACGCGGCGGCGCGCGGGGTGGAGGTCGAGATCCTGCTGCCGGGTCCGCACACCGACAAGCGCGTCTGCCAGCTTGCCGGGCAGCGCTACTACCAGCGGCTCCTCGACTGTGGCGTGCGGATCTGGCACTACCAGCCGACGATGATGCACGCCAAGGTCATCACCATGGACGGCGTGGCCACCCTGATCGGCTCGACCAACTTCAACCGCCGCTCCCTCGACCACGACGAGGAGGTCATGCTGGCGGTGCTCGACGACTCCTTCACCTCCGTCCTCGACGCCCACTTCGACGAGGACCTGCTGCGCAGCGACCCCGTCGACGGCACCCGCTGGCGCGGCCGGTCGGCACTGGAGCGCGCCCAGGAGGTGGCGACCGCGCCCATCCGCCGCTTCCTTTGAGGACGGCGAGGATGATGGTGACGCCCCGCGGGACGGCCGAGCGGGGCGTACGGACCCCGGTCGCGTCAGCGCACCGTTCACCCTGGAGGGCGACATCAACGTCAACACCGGCACCGAACCGGCTGCGACAGGCAGCCGGACCGACGCCACCGGCGCCGCTCGGCACGAGGCGTTCCCCGCCGACCTGGAGGTCGCGACGGTCGCGGAGCTGTCCGCCCTGATGGCCTCGGGCCGCATCACGAGCGTCTCCCTCACCCGCGCCTACCTGCGGCGCATCGAGGACCTGGACGTCGGCGGACCGGCCCTGAACGCGGTGCGGTGCGTCAATCCCGCCGCCCTGGACGAGGCCGCGGCGGCCGACGCGCGCAGGGCCGACGGCGACCCCGGCGGCCCGCTGCTGGGCATACCGGTGCTCGTGAAGGACAACATCGACGTCCTCGGCATGCCGACCACCGCCTGCTCGGTGGTGCTCGCCGACTCCCACCCCGCGCAGGACGCGCCCCTGGTGACCCGGCTGCGAGAGGCGGGGGCGGTGGTCCTCGGCAAGGCGAACCTCACCGAGTTCGCCAACTACCTCACCGTCGGCATGCCCAGCGGTTACAGCTCGCTGGCCGGCCAGGTGCTCAACCCGTACGACCTGAGCGAGACGCCGAGCGGCTCCAGCGCCGGTTCGGGGGTCGCCGCCGCGGCGGGACTGGCCGCCGTCACCATCGGCACCGAGACCGACGGCTCCATCCTCAGCCCGGCGTCGGCCACGTCGGGGGTCGGGGTGAAGCCCACCCTGGGACTGGTCAGCCGCACGGGCATCGTGCCCATCGCCTCCAGCCAGGACACCGCGGGCCCGATGACGCGGACCGTCGCGGACGCCGCCGCCCTGCTCACCGTCGTCACCGGCACCGATCCCGAGGACCCGGCCACCGCCGGCAACCCCCTCGAAGGCCACGACTTCACCGCCGACCTGTCACCCGACGCCCTGCGCGGCGCGCGCATCGGCGTCGTCGTGGAACAGGCGCCCGAGGACGGCACGGACGAACGGGTCCTGTGGGACGCGGCCCTGGACGCACTGGCGCGACGCGGCGCCGAACTCGTCGACGTCCGTATCGAGGCGCGCCGCCGGTACGACGTCGCCTCCCCGGTGCTGAGCCACGAGTTCAAGCGCGACCTCGACGCATACCTCGCGCGGCTGCCCGAGGGCGCACCGGTGCGCACCCTCGCCGACGTGATCGCCCGCAACGAGGCCCACGCGGACCTCGCCCTGAAGTTCGGGCAGACGCTCGCCCTCGCCGCGCAGGCCAGGGACCTCGGGCCGGACAGCGCGGACACCGTCGAGTACAAGGCCGCCCGCGCCCGGGACCTGGAGGAGAGCAAGGACCGCATCGACGCCCTCATGGCCGAACACGACGTCACCGCCCTGCTGTTCGTGAACAGCGGCAGCTCCTCCATCGGCGCCAAGGCGGGCTACCCCTCGGTCACCGTCCCCGCGGGCTACCGGGCGGCCAACCGCAGGCCGTTCAACATCACCTTCCTCGGACGGGCGTGGAGCGAGCCGCTGCTCCTCGGCTACGCGTACGACTACGAGCAGGCGACCCGGCTGCGCAGGCCGCCGTCCGCCGTCAACCCCACCCTTCTGCGCCGCCGTTCCCCGGCCGTACCGGCGCCGAGGACGGCGGACGCGGAGCGCTGACGGCGTCAGCGCGTGGGACCGCCCCGCACGGGCGGGGCGGTCCCACGGTCAGCCCTCCCCGGCGTCCTCCAACAGGCCGCGCACCTCCTCGGCGGTGGTCTCGTGGAGTTCCTCGCCCACGAGCAGCCAGCGCGTGATCCCGACGGACTCCAGGAACGGCAGGTCGTGGCCGGCGATGACGAGTGCGCCCCGGAAGGACGTGAGGGCGGTCGTCAGCTGACGGACGCTGTCCATGTCGAGGTTGTTGGTGGGCTCGTCCAGGATCAGCAGTTGCGGGGCAGGCGTGGCGAGCATCGAGGCCGCCAGGGCGGCGCGGAAGCGTTCCCCGCCGGAGAGGGTGCCCGCGGGCTGTTCGGCGCGGGCCCCCCGGAACAGGAACCGCGCCAGCTGCGCGCGGATCTCGTTCTCGGAGACCCCGGGGGCCCCGCGGGCGACGTTGGCGGCCACGCTCAGCTCCTCGTCCAGGACGTCGAGGCGCTGCGGCAGGAACCGCAGCGGCACGTGCGTCCTCGCCTCTCCGGACAGCGGGGCGAGCTCCCCGGTGAGCGTGCGCAGCAGCGTCGTCTTGCCTGCCCCGTTGCGGCCGACCAGCGCCACACGTTCCGGCCCCCGGAGTCGGAGGTCGCCCGCCCGCAGCGAACCGAAGCGCGGCCGCAGTTCCCGCAGGGTCAGCACGGTGCGGCCGGCCGGGACCGCGGTGTGCGGCAGGTCGACCCGGATCTCCGCGTCGTCGCGGAGCGCGTCCGCGGCAGCCTCACGGCGTTCGTGCGCCTGGGCGAGCCGGTCCTCCTGCACACCGCGGAGCCGGTCGGCGGACTCCTGTGCGGAGCGCTTGCGCTCACCGGCGACGATGCGCGGGGCGCGCCGCTGGGCGTCCATCTTCCGGCTGTGCCGGCGGCGGCGGTCCGCCGCGATCCGTGCCTCCTCCAGCTCGCGCCGCTGGCGGCGCACGTCGGCCTCGGCGGCACGCAGCGCGCGCCCGGCCGTCTCCTGCTGGGCGGCCACGGCCTCCTCGTAGTCCGACCACCCTCCGCCGTACCAGGTGACGGAGCCCGCGCGCAGTTCGGCGACGCGGTCCACGCGCTCCAGCAGCTCGCGGTCGTGGCTGACCACGACCAGGACGCCGGAACGCCAGGAACCGACGGTCTCGTGGAGCCGGCGGCGTGCGAAGAGGTCGAGGTTGTTGGTGGGTTCGTCGAGCAGGAGGACGCCGGGTCGGCGCAGCAGCAGTGCGGCCAGGCGCAGCAGCACGGTCTCGCCGCCGGACATCCGGCCGACGGTGCGGTCCAGTTCGATACCGCCGAGCCCGAGGGAACCCAGGGTCGCCAGGGCGCGTTCCTCGACGTCCCAGTCGTCGCCGACGGTCTCGAAGTGCTCCTCGCCGACGTCCCCCGTCTCGATGGCCCGCAGGGCGGCGCGCCGCTCCGCGATGCCGAGGGCCTGGTCGACGCGGAGTCCGGTGTCGAGGGTGACGTCCTGGGGCAGGTAGGCGAGGCTGCCGCCGACGCTCACCGACCCCCGGGTGGGGCGCAGCCGGCCGGCCAGCAGCTTCAACAGGGTGGACTTTCCGGTGCCGTTGGCGCCGACGAGCCCGGTGCGGCCGCGCCCGATGGTCAGGGAGAGCCCGTCGACCACGGGTGTGCCGTCCGGCCACCGGAAGGACAGGGCGGAGCAGCCCAGGGACGGGCCGGTCGTGGTGGGGGTGGACATGATGGTCCTCGCAGTCGCGGGCGCAGGGATGGCGGGCTTCGTGTGCGAGCACCACGTGGCGACCGTGCCGGGACGGGAAAGGGTGCGGTCCTCCGGGGGACGGGGACGGCTCGTGCACCGAGGTCGCAAGCGCGCGGGGTCACGGGCGCCGGGAAGACCGGCTGCGGCGTGACCGGCGTACGGCGGGGCCGTGCGCGCGATGATCGCGGACCTCAGATGAGCAACGTCCACCTCTATCGGAGACGACAGGACCCAGGAACTGTACCTCAGGCCGCCGGGGAAACGCGTGGCCGCGAATTGCCGCGGCCCGGTCGATACACTTCAGGAAAGGGACGGGGAAGGTTCTCCGGTGTCCGGCCGCGTGGCGGTGGTACGCGATGAATTCGATTCCGCATGACGTGAGCGTGTACGCCGGGCGGTCCTCCGGGCTCATCGGGGCCCAGATCGCCGGGTACCGCGTGGAGCGGGAGATCGGCCGCGGCGGAATGGCCGTGGTGTACTGCGCCCGGGACCTGCGGCTCGACCGCATGGTGGCGCTGAAGCTGCTCGCACCCGAGCTGGCCCGCAACGACACCTTCCGCCGCCGTTTCACGCACGAGTCGCGGGTGGCGGCCGCCATCGACCACCCCCACATCGTGCCGATCTTCGAGGCCGGGGAGACCGACGGTGTCCTCTACATCGCGATGCGTTACGTGTCGGGCCTCGACCTGCGGGCGCTGTTCGACCGGGACGGTCCGCTCCCCGTCCCCACCGCCCTGCGCATCGCCACGCAGGTGGCCTCGGCGCTGGACGCGGCGCACGAGCACGACCTGGTGCACCGCGACGTGAAACCGGGGAACGTGCTCGTCGCCAAGGGCACCGACAGCGACCACCCCGAGTACGTCTACCTCACGGATTTCGGGCTGACGAAGAAATCGCTGTCGCTGACCGGATTCACCACCGTCGGCGAGTTCGTCGGCACCCTGGACTACGTGGCGCCGGAGCAGATATCGGGGCGCCCGGTGGACGGCCGCTGTGATCTGTACAGCCTGGCCTGCGTCGTCTACGAGAGCCTGACCGGGGGCCTGCCCTTCGAGCGTGAGGAGGACATGGCACTGCTGTGGGCGCACCAGTACGACCAGCCGCCACCCCTGACCGAGCGGCGGCCGGACATCCCGCCGGGCATGGACGACGCGATGGCAAAGGCGCTCGCGAAGGTGCCCGAGGACCGTTTCGATTCCTGCCTGGAGTTCGTGGGCGCCCTGCGGGCGGCCGCGGCCGCGGCCGGGCCGGACGAGGCGGCTTCGCGGGGGAGTGCCTCCGACGACCAGGTCACCCGGGTGACGCCCCGGGCGGCGGCGGTCCCCGCGCCGCCGGGACCGCCGCCGGACCCGCCGATGTGGGCCCGGGCGGTCTTCCGTCGTCTGTCGGGTCTCTAGGACGTCAGCTGCTGGGGGCGACGCTGGGCGCGGTGCTCGGCGCGACGCTGGGCGAGCTGTTGGGCAGCTGCTTGGGTTCGGTGGTCTCCATCGTGTTGTTGACGAACGTGTTGCCCTTGCCCTTGAGATCGCGGTTGGCGAGGTCGGCCGGCTTGTTGCCGCGAGCGACGTTGTCGCGAATGGTGTTCTCGGAGTTGGACGTCCCCACGACGCTGCCGAACAGCACGATGCCCCCGGACATGGGGGACTTGCCGCTGTTGTCGCGCACGTCGTTGTTGGTCACGACGGTCTTCTCGACGCCCGTGAGCAGGATGCCCGTGCCCTGGATGAACGGCAGGCGGGCGCTGGGCGCGCAGTACTTGTTGTTCCCGGTCACCGTGTTGTGGCTGACGGTCAGCGCGCCGCCGCGCGGGACGCCCTCGTCGCCGACGACGAAGACGCCGCCGCAGTTGCCGGTGATCTGGTTGTTCTCGACCTTGACGCCCCGGACGCGGCGCAGACCGACGCCGATCCGGTTCTCCGACAGCTTGTTGCCCTCGATGACGGCGCCCTTGGTGTCGAGGGCACCGCCCTCGGTGTCCATGGAGTTGGCGAGGAAGATGCCGGAATCGGCGTTGTTGCGGGCGGTGTTGTCGCGGAAGACGGTGCGGACCGACTTCTCCACGAGGATGCCCTGCACCTTGTTGTCCCGCGCCGTGACGCGGACGACCTGCAGTCCGTCGGCCCCGGTCGCGTGGATGCCGGCCTTCTTGAACCCGGCGACGGTCAGCGACTCCAGCGTCACGTCGGAGGGCTTCTTCTGCGCCGTACCGCTGACGCAGATGCCCTCGCCCGCCTTGGCGCAGGCGTTCTCGTCGCCCTTCGCGCTCGGGGAGATGACGGTGCCCGTGCCCGCTCCGCGCAGCGTCAGCCGCGGCGTGCTGATCTGGACGCTCTCGTGGTACGTGCCGGCCGCGATGTCGATGACCTGGCCGGGCTCGGCACGGTCCACCGCCGACTGGATGGATTCCCCCGCGCGGACGGAGATCTTCTTCTGCGCGTCCGCGGACTGTGAGGCCGCGGGCTGCGAGGCCGTGGGCTGCGACTCGCCGCCGCACGCGACCGCGCCCCCCACGATGGTCGCCGTGGCGGCCGCCGCGACGACGGCCCTGCGGGACCGACAGAGCTTCATGTGTGTGCACCTGCTTCCCGTGATATGTGATCAGCATCAGCCGGAAACAGACGCTATGGACGGATGTGACACCTCGCCACTCCAGAGCGCACGGCACGCGGGTGACGATGCCCTGATCGGCCGATGGTCCCGGCAGCCACGGGGGCGCCGGGTCCGGTGGCCGGGAATCGACCCGGTACGGCTGATGGGGTGGCCGCACCGGCATCACTGCCCGCGCCCCGGGCAGGCGCATCGTCATGGGAACGCTGACGCGATGGGAACGGGTGATCGAGCACTGGGAACGGGCGCTGGTGGGGAGGGTGCGCCGGCGGGAGCCGGTGGAACTGCTGGACGCCCTGCGCCGCGAGTGTGACGGACGGGCGGTGGTGTGCAGTCCGACCCGTGTGGTGGTGCCGAACGTGTACACGGTCGAACTCGCCGACACCCCGCACCGGGAACTGGTTCCGCACCGTTCCCGCGTGGGGGAGGCGCTGACGGATTCCCTGCTGCGGCACGCCGACCGGCGCGGCTACGAGTGGGCGGGCCCGGTCACCGTGCGCATCGTGCGGTCGGCACACGTGCCCAACGGGCGCTACCGGGTGAGCAGCAACCCCATGAGCCGGATCCGCGCGGACGCGCTGGCCCGGATCGCGCCCGGGCTGCCGTGAACGACCCGCCGCGTGCGGAGGGCCGAGGTCGGCGCGCGATGCCCCGCGAGGGGGCGAACTCCACGTCCGTCACCGGGAGTACGGTGCCGGCGTCGTCGACGAAGGCGACGCTGACCGGGCGGCCCCCGGCCCCCGAGGCTGCGCAGGTGGCCCGGGCCCCGCGCGTCGCCCACTGCTGGAGCGCCGCGAGGACCAGCCGCAGTTCCTCGCCCGCCGGGGTCAGGTGGTAGGCACACCGGGTGCGGCTGCCCGGCTCCCGGTACGGCCGCCTCTCCATGATTCCCTCGTCCACGAGCGAGCCCAGGCCGCCGGTCAGCAGATCGGGGGCGATGCCGAGCTCCCGGCGGAAGTCCGCGAAGCGCGTCCCCTTCCGCGGCGCCGCCTCGCGCAGGATCAGGAGCGTCCACTTGTCGCCGACGACTCGAGGGTCCGGGCGATCGAGCGGACGGTCTCTTCCCTGCCGGTGCGCTTGGCGCCGGCTATGGGCTCAATCCACCTCTGGATCGGTATTGCCAAGTCAGCGCTTCTGAGGCGGTGGCCGGCGGGTGACCCGCGTCCGTCCCCGGTCAGAGGGCCTGCGGGGCGGGCAGGCCGGGGTAGAGCAGTTCGAGCCCGCCGGACAGGGCGGCCCGCACGGCGCGGCTCCGGTCGTCGACGACGACCTCCAGCGCCCGCTCCTCGATGCCGTCCAGGGCCAGGCCCGCCACCCAGGCGGGGTCCACCTTGTCGGCGGGGGCGACGTAGTCGGCCATCTCGGTGTTCATGTAGCCGACGTGGAGCGCGGTGACGTCGACGCCGGACGCGGCGAGCTCCTGCCGGATGACGTTGGTCATCGCCCACTCCGCGGCCTTGGCCGAGCTGTAGCCGCCGTATCCAGGGCGGTGGACCCAGGAAAGGATCGACAGGACGTTGAGGACGGCGCCGCCGCCGTTCGCCGCGATCAGGGGCGCGAAGGCCCGCGTGACGCCCAGGGTGCCGAAGAAGTGGGTCTCCATCTCCAGACGGATGTCGGCCATGTTCCCGTCGGTGAGTCCCACGTGGGTGCTGACACCCGCGTTGTTGATCACGAGGGTGGCGTCGGAGGCGGTCCTGGCCGCGACCGCGATCGACTCGGGGTCGGTGATGTCCAGCCGGAGCGGCTCCACGCCCGGCAGGTCGAGGGTGTCGGGGTTGCGGACGCCCGCGTAGACCTTGGCGGCGCCCCGGTCGAGCAGTTGGGTGGCCAGGTGGCGGCCGAGGCCGCGGCCGGCTCCGGTCACGACGGCGACGGAGTTCTTGATGTCCATGGGGCGCTCATTCCGTTGTGCTGGGTTTCCATCTCCAATCTAGGTCTCCTGAGTTCTGAAAAGCAACTCAGCTCTAAAATCTCTTGCCCGCGGGCCGTGGTTCCCGTTGGCTTGGCGGCGTGATCGAACTGCGCACCGAACGCCTGCTCCTCCGCCGCTGGCACGACCGCGACCTCGCGCCCTGGGCGGCGATGAACGCCGACCCCGAGGTGCGCGAGCACCTGGGGGAGCCGCTGACCAGGGAGCAGAGCGATGCCTCCGTGGCCCGGTTCCTGGCCGAGTTCGAGGAGCGCGGCTACGGCTGGTGGGCGGTCGAGGTCCGGACGAGCGGGGAGTTCGCCGGCTTCGCGGGCCTGGACCGGGTGGACGACGGCCTGCCCTTCACGGGAGTGGAGATCGGCTGGCGCCTGGCCCGTGGGGCCTGGGGCAAGGGCTACGCCACCGAGGCCGCCCGGGCCGTCCTGGCCTTCGGCTTCGGCACCCTCGGGCTTCCCGAGATCCTCGCGGTGACCACCGCCGGGAACCTCCGTTCCCAGGCCGTCATGGGCCGCATCGGCATGACCCGCGACCCCGCGGGCGACTTCGACGACCCCACCGCCCCCGCGGGGCCGCTGCGCCCCAACGTGCTGTACCGGATCGCCGCGGGCACGCCCGACGCGGCGCTCTAGCATGGCCGCTGTGAGGCGGCGCGGAGCGCACGGCGGCGCCGCGGACGCTGGAGGACCGATGACGACGTGGCGGCGGTTCGAGTCCCCGGGAGCGGCAAGGCCGGAGTACCGGGAGATCCGCCAGGAGGGGATCCGCTGCTTCCTGCGCTGGGGACCCGTCGGCGGGAGGGGCAAGGGGAGCACCTCGACGCTGAACGACGAGGAGCACGCCCGGCGCCATGCCGCGCGCAAGGCCGGGGAGTGGCTGCGCAAGGGCTTCACGGAGGTCGACCCGCCGCACGACGGGACCGGACCCGACCCGGAGGCGAAGGTCCTCGACGTGCTCCGGGCGGGCACCCGGCCGCACGCCCCGGCCTCGGAGTACCTGCCGGTCGAGGGCTTCGAGGAGGTGTACCGCCATGTGATCGCGCCCGGCCGGCCGGGGGGATTCCACGAGTACGTGGTCCTGCGCGACGACGGACGCAGCGCCGTCCGCTTCGCCGTACGGGCAGACCGGAGCGACGCGGCGGCGGTGTCCGCCTTCCTGGGCTTCGTGTCCACCCGTCGCGACCTGGCCTTCGACGGGAGCTCGCACCACAAGGTGCCGCTGCCGGAGCCGGTCGGGGCGTTCACCCACGCGCTGTTCTGCGCACCGGCGCTCGGACAGGGCTGCGTCGCGTACCCCGCCGTCGCCGACCGCGTCGCCGCGGCCTTCCCGGTCTTCGACTGCGAGATCGGTGACGCGGATCCCGAGGTCCTGGTCGACGCGCGGATCCACGGGCACGGCTCGCTGCCCTACGCCGACTGGGCCCGGCCGCCGCAGCCGGTCGTGGACCTCCGCTTCGACGTCCGGCCCTCCCATTACCGGGGGACACGGACGTTCAAGGTGTTCGGCACGGCCGATCTCGAGGCCCTCATGGCGGCGCTGCCGGGTGCGGAACCCGCGAGCCGGCTGGACGTGCGTTCGTTCCGGGGCGAGATCCGGCGCTTCACCCCCGCCGAGGTCCCTTCCCTCACCGAGGTGAGGTCCTTCCTGCACGGCTGAGGCCGCCCCGAGTGGTGACCTCGCGCGCCTGCGCAAGACTGGGAACCGGAGGACCGGAACGTGATGGGACGGTCATGGGCACTGGGGCATCGCGAGGACACGGCGAAGAGGACGAGGAGCCGGCCGGACGCACCGCGGCGCGGTTGGTGATCGACGCCCACGGCACCGTCGTCGTGTGGAGCCCGGGGGCGGAGCGGCTCCTCGGCCATGCCGCGGGCGACGTGCTCGGCCGGCCGGTGACGGAGCTGCTCGCCCCGGATCCCGGCACCGGTCCCGCCGATGGCAGCGGCACGGGGTCCGGGTACGTCCTCCTGCGGCACCGCGACGGCACCACGGTGGCCTGCCGGCCGGCCCTGCGGACCGTACGCGACGACGGGACGGGCCTGCGCCTGACCGTCGACCTGCTCACCGGGGCGGCGGGACTCACCCCGGACATCGAAGGCGCCCTCCTGGAGGCCCTGTTCACGCGCTCTCCTATCGGCCTGTTCGTGCTGGACCCGCAGCTCAGGCTGATGCGCTTCAACGCGGCGGCGGAGGGTATGCACGACCATCGGTCGCGGCTCGCCCTGGGGCGGCGGCCGACCGAGGTGTGGCCCGACTTCAGCGCGGAGCTCGCCGAGCAGGTGATGGGCCGGGTGCTCAGGACCGGCGAGGCCGCGATCTCGTTCGAGAAGCGCGGCCGTCCGCCCGGCGACACCGCCCGGGAACACGTCTACTCGGCGTCCGCCTTCCGGCTCGAGGCGGAGGACGGCCGCATCCTCGGCGTGGCCGACGCCTTGGTCGACGTCACCGAGCGCCACCTCGCCGAACAGCGCCTGGCCATGATGGCCGAGGCCGGCCGGCGGATCGGCACCACGCTGGACCCGGTCCGTACGGCGCAGGAACTGGCCGAAGTGGCCGTACCCGGGCTCGCCGACTGCGTGAGCGTGGACCTGCTGGCCCCCCTCCTCGGCGGCGAGGACATGGCGGTGGGCCCCGTCGAGGACGACACCGGGCTGCGGCGCGCCGCGACCTCCGCCCGCTGCGGCCGGACCGGCCCGTACACCACGGGTGCGGTCGGCACGCACCTGGCGCGCACGCCCGCCCTGCAGGTGCTCGCCGACCACGAGCCGCGCCTGGTTCCCCGGCTCGCCGAGGACGGGGCGTGGATCCGGGACGACCCCGTGCGGGGCGGCAGGATGCTGGAGGAGCGGGTGCACTCCCTGATGGTGGTGCCGCTGCTGGTCCGCGACTGCGTGCTGGGCCTCGTCACCTTCCACCGGTGGGACCAGGACCTGGGGCCCTTCGGTGACGACGACCTCTCGCTCGCCGTCGACCTCGCCGGTCGCGGCGCCATGGCGCTGGACAACGCCCATCGCTACGTGCGCGAGCGCAACGCCGTCCTCGCGCTGCAGCGCGGCATGCTGCCCCAGCGGCTGCCCGCGCCCAGCGCAGTGGAGTGGGCCCATCACCTGGTGCGCTCCGGCGCCGGCGGGGACTGGACGGAGGTCATCCCGCTGCCCGGCGCGCGGGTCGCCCTCGTCAGCGGCAGCACCCCCGGCCGCGGCATGCGCACCGCGGCCACCATGGGCCGGCTGCGGGCGGCCGTGCACACCCTGGCCAACCTGGACCAGGCGCCGGACGAGGTCCTCGCCCGCCTGGACGAGCTGGTGCGCAACCTCGCCGAGGAGCACGCGGGCCCGGGCTCCGGTTCCCCGGTGGGCGCCACCTGCCTCTACCTCGTCTACGACCCCGTGACCCGGCTGAGCACCATGGCCTCGGCGGGCCACCCGCCGCCGAGCGTCGTCCACCCCGACCACACCGTGCGGACCCCGCAGGCCCCCGAGGGCGAGCCCCTCGGCAGCCCCGGACCGTCGTTCGGGATGACCACCCTGGAACTGCCGGAGGGGTGCATGCTGGTGCTCCGCACCCCCGGGCTCCTGCAGAGCCGGCCTGAGGGGACCGGGCAGGCGGAGTTCGAAAGGCTGCTGGCCACACCCTGCGACTCCCTGCAGGACTTGAGCCTGCTGCTCACCGAGGCCCTGGTCCCCGCGGACCCGGACCGCGACGCCTCCGTGCTGGTGGCCTGCCCCCGTCCCCTCGGCTCCGACTGCGTCGTGACGTGGGACCTGCCCTGCGACCCCGCCGCGGTGGCCACCGCCCGTACGCTGGCGACGCGTCAGCTCTCCGCGTGGGCCCTGCAGGAGGAGTGCTTCGCCACCGAGCTGATCGTCAGCGAGCTCGTCACCAACGCCATCCGGTACGCGGCACCGCCCATCCAGCTGCGGCTCATCCGCGACCGAGCGCTGACCTGCGAGGTCTCCGACACCAGCAGCGCCGCCCCCTTCCTGCGGCACGCCCGCACCACCGACGAGGGCGGCCGCGGCCTGCTGCTGGTCTCCCAGTTCGCGGAGCGCTGGGGCACCCGCTACCGGGAGCGCGGCAAGACCATCTGGACCGAGCAGACGATCGCCGTCTAGACGTCCAAGGGCTGTGGACGCGCGGAGTCCACGGCGCGGTGCCGGTACTGAATTCTCGTTGCAGTGGAACGAACGGCCCCGGGAAAATTTCCGGATGGTGAGGCCATTTGTTTTTGCACGCGCCTTTCGCCGCGTTCCCCGTATGTGAACGGTGCCGCGCCGAGCAGGGGGTTCGCCCCCGGGTTCCTTCATCGGCGCCGCCTATCAAGCAACAGGAACGGCCTCTTTGACGGGCCGGTGAAGCGGGTCTAGCTTTTCTGCGAATCGGTATTCGCGGCGGTTTCCGCGGAGTCGGAGGCCGGGAAGGCAGGGCAGGCATGAGCGCTCTGGAGGACCCAACGGACGAGCACCTGGAGATCACCTCGCCCAAGACCTGGGCGACCGGTCTCCCCGCAGTCACGCACGCACTGCAGTACTCGCTGAGCCAGACCTCGCCCCGCCGGACCATGCTGACCCTGCTGAACATCAACCAGGCCAAGGGCATCGACTGCCCCGGCTGCGCCTGGCCGGAGGCGGCGCCGGGCAAGCGGCACATGAACGAGTACTGCGAGAACGGCGCCAAGCACATCAACGACGAGGCGACGTCGCACCGCGTACGGCGCGAGTTCTTCGAGCAGCACACCGTCGACGAACTGGGCCGCAAGTCCGACTACTGGCTCAACCAGCAGGGCAGGCTGACCGAACCGATGGTCAAGCGGCCGGGTGCGGAGCACTACGAGCCCATCTCCTGGGACGACGCCATCGCCCTGATGGCCGAGGAGCTGCGGGCCCTGGACTCCCCGGACGAAGCGCTGTTCTACACCTCCGGACGGGTGGGTAACGAGGCCGCCTTCCTCCTCCAGCTCTTCGCCCGCGCCTACGGCACCAACAACCTGCCGGACTGCAGCAACATGTGCCACGAGTCCAGCGGCGCCGCGATGAACGAGACCCTCGGCGTCGGCAAGGGCACCGTCAGCCTGGACGACATCCACGAGGCCGACCTGATCTTCGTCGTCGGCCAGAACCCCGGCACCAACCACCCGCGCATGCTGTCCGCACTGGAGGAGACCAAGCGGGGCGGCGGAAGCGTCGTCGCCGTCAACACCCTGCCCGAGGCCGGGCTGATGCGGTTCAAGCACCCGCAGAAGGCGCGCGGCGTCGTCGGGCGCGGCACGGTCATCGCCGACCAGTTCCTCCACATCCGCGCGGGCGGCGACCTCGCCCTCTTCCAGGCCCTGAACCTGCTGCTCCTGGAGGCCGAGGACGCCGCTCCCGGTACGGTCCTGGACCACGACTTCATCCGCGAGCACAGCACGGGCTTCCAGGAGTTCGCCGAGCAGGCGCGCAAGACGTCGTGGGACGACGTGCTGACGGCCACCGGTCTGACGCGCGAGGAGATAGTGCAGGTCCACGAACGCGTCCTGGCCGCCAAGAGCGTCATCGTCTGCTGGGCCATGGGCGTCACGCAGCAGAAGCACGGTGTGCCGACCATCCGCGAGATCGTCAACTTCCTGATGCTGCGGGGCAACCTGGGCAGGCCCGGCGCGGGGGCGTGCCCGGTGCGCGGCCACAGCAACGTCCAGGGCGATCGCACCATGGGCATCTGGGAGAAGATGCCGCAGGGCTTCCTCGACTCCCTGGGACGGGAGTTCGGCTTCACACCCCCCGCCAAGCACGGCCACGACTCCGTCAACGCCATCCGTGCCATGCGCGACGGCGAGGCGAAGTTCTTCCTCGGGGTGGCGGGGAACTTCATCCGGGCCACCCCCGACAGCGATGTCACCGAGCAGGCGATGCGCCGCTGCCGGCTGACGGCGCACATCTCCACCAAGCTCAACCGCTCGCACACCGTGTGCGGTGACACGGCGCTGATCCTGCCCACCCTGGGCCGCAGCGACCGGGACGTGCAGGCGGGCGGCGAGCAGTTCGTCACCGTCGAGGACTCCATGAGCATGGTGCACGCCTCCCGCGGCAAGCTGGCCCCCGCCTCCCCCGACCTGCTGAGCGAGGTGGCGATCATCAGCCGGCTGGCCCGGGCCACCCTCGGCGGGACCCCGGAGATCGGCTGGGAGGAGTTCGAGGCCGACTACGGCACCGTCCGGGACCGGATCTCCCGGGTCGTGCCGGGGTTCGAGGACTTCAACCGGCGCGTCGCAGAACCGGGCGGATTCCAGCTGCCGAACCCGGTGAACACGATGACCTTCCGGACGCCCAGCGGCAAGGCCGTCTTCACCCGCAACGACTTCGAGATGCCGCGGGCGCCCAAGGGCCACCTCATCCTGCAGTCCCTGCGGTCGCACGACCAGTGGAACACCATCCCGTACGCCATGGACGACCGCTACCGGGGCATCCGGGGCGGCCGCCGGATCGTCATGGTCAACCCCGAGGACATCGAGGCCCTGGGGCTCACCGAGATGCAGATGGTGGACCTGGTGAGCGTCTGGACCGACGGCAGCGAGCGCCGGGCCGAGTCCTTCCGCCTGGTGCCCTACCCCACCTCCCGGGGGTCGGCCGCCGCCTACTACCCGGAGACCAACGTCCTGGTCCCGCTGGACAGCGTCGCGGACGTCAGCAACTGCCCCACCTCCAAGGCCGTCGTCGTACGACTGGAGGCGGCGGCATGGGCCGGGTGACCGCGCGGCGGCGGGTGCTGCGGATCAGGGACGGGGTGCCCGGGCACCGCTCGGACACGCTGGCCGCCGAGGAACCGATGGAGATCCGCGTCGGCGGCCGCGCGCTGACGATCACCATGCGCACCCCGGGCAGCGACTTCGACCTCGCGGTGGGCTTCCTCGTCAGCGAAGGGGTCGTCCACGGTCCGGACGAGGTGCTGGGCATCCGCTACTGCGCCGGAGCCACGGCCGACGACGGCAACACCTACAACATCGTCGACGTCGTCCTGGCACCTGGTGTGCGGCTCCCGGACCTCTCCCTGGAGCGCAACTTCTACACCACCTCCTCCTGCGGTCTGTGCGGCAAGGCGAGCCTGGACGCGGTGCGGACCACGCAGCACTGGAGCGTGGCGGACGACGACGCGGAGATCGACTCCGAGGTGCTCTTCACCCTCCCCGACCGCCTGCGCGCGGCGCAGCGGGTCTTCGACAGCACGGGCGGGCTGCACGCGGCCGGGCTGTTCACGACGGACGGCGAGATGCTGTGCCTGCGTGAGGACGTGGGCCGCCACAACGCCGTCGACAAGGTGGTCGGCCACGCGCTGCAGGAGGGGCTGCTGCCGCTGCGGGGCACCGTGCTCATGGTCAGCGGGCGGGCGTCCTTCGAACTCGTGCAGAAGGCGGCCATGGCGGGCATCCCGGTGCTGGCCGCGGTGTCCGCGCCGTCCTCGCTCGCCGTGGACCTGGCCGACGAGACGGGGATGACCCTGGTGGGCTTCCTGCGCGGCCGCTCGGCGAACGTGTACACCCGCGCCGAGCGGTTGCGCGCGGGTCAACCCGTCGCCTGATACGCGGGACGTGGGCGCGCTCTGCCCGAGTGCGCCCACCGCCGCAGGGGTGCGTGCTCGCGCCGGCCGTCCGGGTGGCACCCGTTCCGCGCGCGGACCGCATCCACGACTCGCCCCGCACGGCACTGACCGGTTCACTGGGAACAGGAGCGCTCCGGGCACTTCGCGGGGTCGGGCGCCGTCGGCCCGCCGGGAGCGACTTGGTATACAGCTCGGAACCGGCAACAAGCCCGACGCGTATCCCGGCCGGCGGAATCCTGAGAGGTGCTCAGCCGTGCTCTTCCGGCAGCTCCAATACCTGGTGGCCCTGGCACAGGAGGGGCACTTCGCCCGCGCCGCGCAGAGATGCGGGGTGTCCCAGCCCTCACTGTCCGAGGGCATCCGCAAGCTGGAGGAGGAGATGCGGGTCCCGCTGATCCAGCGGGGCCGGCGGTTCGACGGCCTCACCGCCGAGGGCGAGCGCGTCGTGGTGTGGGCGCGGCAGATCCTGGCCGACCGGGACGCCATGGAGGGCGAGGTCGCCGCCATGCGCACCGGACTGAGCGGCCGTATCCGCATCGGCGTCGTGCCCAGCGCCGCCACCGCCGTGCCGCGCCTGGTCGACCCGCTGTGCACGCGGCACCCGCTGCTCACCGCGCACATCGTCAACGACCTGACGTCGAGCGACATCCTCACGATGCTCAGGGACTTCACCCTCGACGCCGCCGTCACCTATCTGGACGACGAGGTGCGCGCCGCCTTTCGTACCGTGCCGCTGTACCGGGAGAAGTACGCGCTGCTCACCGACGCCTCGTGGGCCCCGGTCGGCGGCGCCACGGTGTCCTGGGCGGAGGCGGCGGCCCTGCCGCTGTGCCTGCTCACACCGACCATGCGGGGACGGCGCACCATGGACGCCCTGTTCGCCGCGGCCGGGGCCGAACCGGTGGCGAGGGTGGAGACCGACTCGTTCGCCTCGCTGATCGCGCACGTCGTGCCCGGGCGGTGGGCCGCGATCGCCCCCCTGGCGTGGATCCATGCCCTCGGGGTGCCGCCCGGGGTGCGGGCCGTCCCGATGGTGGCGTCCGCCCGGGCCGCCGAGATAGGGCTGGTCGCCTTCCGCCGGGATCCCGAGTCCGTGATGGTGCAGGCGCTGGTCGCCACCGCGCAGCACGCCGACTTCAAGCCGCTGGAGTCGCTTCCCCGGATGCAGTGAGACCGGTGCCCGCGGCCGACGGCGCCCGACGGCGGCGGGACCGCGGACGCACGTCCCCCGTGCACCCGCGAGTCCCGGTCCGCCCTGGAGCCGCCGCGCTAAGACGGGGTCGCGGTCGTGCCTGCGGCGGTGCCGAGCCAGACGGTGGTGTCCGCGGGCACCGTGCGGCCGTCGAGCGGGGCGCTGGCCAGCAGCACCTCGTCGCCGTCCGCGAGGGGCAGCGCATCGGGGCCGAAGTTGGTCAGGCACCGCAGCCCCGGTGCGCGGTCGAAGGCGAACCAGGAACCGTCCGCCGGCCCCTTCGGGGCCGCCACCGCGTCCGCCGGGACCGGCGCTCCGCGCCGCAGCCGCAGCGCGGAGCGGTACAGGGCGAGCATCGACGCGGGGTCGTCCTCCTGGGCCCGGACGGTGAGGTCCGCCCAGTCGTCGGGCTGCGGGAACCAGCAGGCGTCCGGGGCGGCGGTGCTGAACCCGTACGGTGCCGACGTGCCCTCCCAGGGCAGCGGCACCCGGCAGCCGTCGCGGCCGCGCTCACGGTGGCCGGAACGCTCCCAGAGGGGATCACGCAGCCGGTCGTCCGGCACGTGGGCCTGCGGCAGGCCCAGTTCCTCGCCCTGGTAGACGTAGGCGGCGCCGGGCAGCGCGAGCATGAGCAGCGCGGCGGCCCGGGCACGGCGCCGGCCGCGCTGCCCGCCGCCGTAGCGGGTGACCGGGCGGACCGCGTCGTGGCTGGACAGGACCCAGGTGACCGGTGCCCCGACGGCCCGCATCGACGCGACGGACCGCTCGATGACCGCGCGCATCTCCGTCCCGTCCCAGGCGGACTCCAGGAAGGCGAAGTTGAAGGCCTGCTGCATCTCGCCGGGGCTGACGTACCGGGCCAGCCGGGCCGGTTCGAAGACGGCGGCCTCGGCCACCATCACCCGCTGCTCCGGAGGGACCGCGCCGGGCGGGGCCGGGTGGGTGTCCAGCAGCCGGCGCCAGGTGCGGAACAGCGGGTGCAGTTCCTCCTGGTCGTGGTAGGGCATCAGGTGGTTGCGCAGGATGTCCTGGTGCTGCCCGGGCCCGGCGTCGGGGAGGCCGGGAGCCTTGAAGAGGGTGTGGGCCACGTCGATGCGGAAGCCGTCGACGCCGCGGTCGAGCCAGTGCCGCAGGATCCGCTCGAAGTCGGCGACGACCTCCGGGTGCCGCCAGTCGAGGTCCGGCTGCTCGGGCGCGTGCAGGTGCAGGTACCACTCGCCCGGGCCGCCGTCCGGTGCGGGGACACGGGTCCACGCCGGGCCCCCGAACGCGGACTCCCAGTCGTTCGGGGGGAGTTCACCGTCCGCGCCGCGTCCGGTACGGAAGAGGTAGCGGTGCCTTGCCGCGCTCCCCGGGCCGGCCGCGAGGGCCTCCCGGAACCAGGGGTGCGTGTCGGAGGTGTGGTTGGGGACGAGGTCGATCAGGACTCGCAGCCCCAGGCCGTGGGCGCGCGCGACCAGGGCGTCGAAGTCCGCTTCGGTGCCGAGGTCGGGGGCGACGGCGGTGTGGTCGGCGATGTCGTAGCCGCCGTCGGCCAGCGGGGACGGGTAGAACGGGGTGATCCACACCGCGTCCGCCCCCAGCCGGGCCACATGGTCCAGGCGGGCGGCGGCGCCGGCGAGGTCGCCGACGCCGTCCCCGTCGCCGTCGGCGAACGCGCGCGGGTGGATCTCGTAGCAGACCGCGTCCCGCCACCAGGGCGCGTCCGGTGCGGGATTGGTGGTGCTCACGGTGCTCCTCATGCTCCTGTCGGGCCGGACGGGACCGGCAGGGTACGGCCGGTCTCCGCGGAGCGCGTGGCCGCCTCGGCCACCGCGACCGCGGTCCGCCCGGACCGCGCGTCGGCCACCGGGGTGCCGCCCCCGGTCGCGCAGCGCAGCAGGTCGGTGAAGGCGGCACGCACGCTCTCCGCGTACACGTGCTGCTTGCGCGCCTCGCCGCCCAGGTCGACCACGCAGGTCACCCGGTGCGGGACGCTGCGCTCGACACCGCGGCCGCGGGCGGGCGCCGCCGGGCCCGCGTCGCGTTCCACGGTGACGGTGATCCGCTCCTCGCCGTGCGGCCGGAGCCCGGGTACGGCCAGCAGATCGGCGGCGCGCGCGGGCAGTTCCTCCCAGCGGCGGGCGCTCTGCTCGTCCGTCCAGGCCGTGACCGTCGCGTGGGCCGGGATCCAGCCGGTGACCCGGGCCTCGGCGAAGCCGTAGTCCAGGCGCATCAACTGCCGTTCGGCGCGGTGGGCGTGGGTGAAGGAATGGGTGTGGGTGGCGACGGCGCCGCCGGGGTGGGTGGCGGTGGCCACGACGATGTCGACCGGGCCGCCCTCGCGGCGCACGGCCGTGCCGTGCACCTCGACGGGCTCGCTGCCCATGAGGGCGCGGGCGGCGTCGAAGAAGTGCACACCGTGCTCGACGTGGATGCCGCCGCTGTGGGCGGGGTCCCAGAACCAGTGGCCGGAGCCCAGGTCCTCGTCGGCTGCGTCGTTCTCGAAGGCGAAGCGCACCAGCGGGTCCAGCAGTCCCTCGTCGCGCAGTCGCTGCAGCATCCGCAGGACGGGGTTGTAGCGCAGGACGTGGTCGACGACGAGGACCCCGGCGGAGCGCTCGGCCTCCGCCTCCACCCGCAGGGCGTCCTCCAGCGTCACGGCCAGCGGCTTCTCGCAGAAGACGTGCCGGCCCACGCGCAGCGCGCCGACGGCGAGTTCCGCGTGGGTGGCCGGGGGAGTGGCGATCGCCACGACGTCCACACCCGGGAAGCCGGCGAGCGCCGCGGCGTCGGTGGCGACGGCGGCGCCGTGCCGCCGCGCGAGGGCGGCGGCACGGTCACCGTCGGGGTCGGCGCACGCCACGACGCGTACGCCGGGGAGGTCGGCCACGGCGTCCAGCAGGTAGGCGCCGAACGCACCGCAGCCGGCCAGGCCCAGACCGAGCGTGGTCACTCGGCACGGTCCAGGCGGGCGACGCCGATGTGGGCGTCGGCCATGCCGTAGAACACGTAGCGCACGCCGTCGATCTCCTCGATCGCGGTCGGGAAGACGACGTTCGGCACGGTGCCGGAACGCTCCTCCTCCGTCTCCGGCTCCATCAGCGGCTCGTCGGTGCGGGCCAGGATCCGGGACGGGTCCTGCGGGTCGAGGATCATCGCGCCCGCCGCGTAGCTGACCTTCTGCTGCTGGGCGAAGGGGTCGTCGATCGTGCCGGACACCCCGTGGTGGATGAGCAGCCAGCCCTCCTCGACGCGGATCGGGGCCGGGCCGGCGCCGATCTTGAGCTCCTCCCAGGGGTGCTCGGACAGCGCCACCAGGCGGTGGTCGCGGGGACGGACCAGGGCGCTGAGGTCCTTCTCGACCTCGGCCACGGGGACGTAGGAGATCCAGATGCCGGGGCGCTCGTCGGTCACGCCGGCCGGCAGGTGCACGCCCTCGCCGGGGCGGAACCAGCCCAGGTCCCACATCGGGCGGTGCAGCATCGCGAAGGAGGGCTCGCCGTCCGGGCCCGGGACGGGCTCGGGGAAGTGCACCACGTCCTTGTTCGGGAAGAGGTTGAGGTCGGTGTCGAGGTCGGCCTGGTAGGCGAACTGGACCGGGCCCAGACGCTCCCAGGTCACCAGGTCCTTCGAGACGGCCAGCGCCGGCTTGGGGCCGAGCGGGCCGTAGGCCACGTACGACATGACGTGCAGCCCGAGCGCCTCGATCCACGTCGTGCGCGGGTCCTCCACGCCGGCGTTGTTCTTGCCGCGCTCCCAGCCGGCGTCGGGGGCGAGGACGACGCCGCGGCGCTCGACGCCGGTGGGCACACCGTCCTCGATCACGACCTCGGCCAGGCCCACGCGGGAGACGTTGCCCTCCGAGACGAGGCGGGGCAGCAGGTGCAGGGTGCCGTCCGGGGTGCGGCCGGACGCGGGATTGAGCACGCCCTCGGCCTCGTTGGCCTCGCCGGCCAGCGGGGACATCACGACGCCGACGCGGGTCAGGCGGTAGGGCACGGTGGTGGAGCCGGTCGTACGGGTGGAGCCGGTGGAGCCGGTGGTGCGGTCGTTCACAGCGAGTTCAGCCCTTCGTGGCGGAATCGAGATCGGTGGAGGTGAAGCGGCTCTGGAAGACGAGGTACAGGGCCACCGCGGGCGCGGCCAGCACGCAGGCGCCGGCGAGGATGGCACCGAAGGGGTTGGCGGCGGCGGAGGAGACGGTGCTGATGTAGTTGGCCAGCGAGACGGCCAGCGGCTGCATGTCCTGCTCCTTGGTGACCAGGAACGGCCACAGGAACTCGTTCCACGGCCCGGTGAAGCTCAGCAGCACCACGGAGGCGAGCGCGGGCTTGCACAGCGGGATCGCGATCCGGAACAGGATCTGCAGCTCGCCCGCGCCGTCGATGCGCGCGGCCTCGAACATCGCCTGCGGCAGTTGCAGGAAGAACTGCCGGAAGATGAAGACCGCGCTGGTGTTGATGGCGAACGGCAGGATGATCCCGATGTAGGAGTCGGCCAGGCCGTAGTCGCGGACGATCAGCACGTACAGCGGGATCATCAGCAGCTGGAACGGGATGACCTGCACCAGCAGCACCAGGGCGAAGGTGGACCCCTTGCCCCGGAAGTGGAGCCGCGCCAGGGCGTATCCCGCCAGCAGACCGAAGACGGTGGTGCAGACGATCACGCCGCCGGTGAAGATCCCGGAGTTGATCAGGGAACGGCCCAGCGAGATGGCCGAGTTGATCTCGGCGTAGTTGTGCAGGGAGAGGTTCCCCGGCTGCGGGAAGGCCCCGGCGGGGCTGCTGTCGGGCTCGCGCTGCAGCGAGCCGACGAGCATGTAGTAGAAGGGGAAGAGGAAGGCGAAGGCGCCGGCGAGCAGCGCCAGTCGCGACAGGATCCGGCGGGCGCGGGAGTGCGTGTGCGGACTGTGCCCTGCCGGGCGGCGATGGTGCGCGGGAGCGTGGACGTCGGTCATGTCAGTCCCTCTCCAGCACTCGACGGTAGACGAGGGAGATGCCGGTGATCAGCACGACGAGGATCACGCCGATCGCCGCCGCCTCGTCCGGGTGGCCCTGCTGCAGACCGCGCTGGTACATCAGCAGCACCGGTGAGGTGGTCGCCCCGTCCGGTCCGCCGCCGCTGGTCAGCAGGTAGGGCTCGGTGAACAGGTTCGCCCCGGTCACCGTCGCCAGGACCAGCACGAGCAGAGTGGCGGTGCGCACCGCCGGCACGGTGATCGACCAGAACATCCGCACCTTGCCCGCGCCGTCGAGCGCGGCGGACTCGTACAGCTCGCCGGGCACGTTCTGCAGCGCCGACAGGTAGAGCACGACGAAGAAGCCGAGCTGCTTCCAGGCGACGAACAGCGCGATGGTCGGCATCGCCAGATGCGAGTTGACCAGCCACGACGGGTCCGGTGCGAGCGGCCCGAGCGCCTTGTTGACCAGGCCGTTGGAGTTGAACAGGAACAGCCACACGCCGACGACCGCGACGCTGGCGGTGATGTACGGGACGTAGTAGGCGGTGCGGAAGAACGTACGCGCCCGCAGCTTGGAGTTGAGGGCGGTGGCGAGTACGAGGGACGCCGCCACCGTCAGCGGCACGTTGATGACGAGGAAGACCGCGATGTTGCCGAAGGAACGCCACACGTCCGGATCGGTCAGGACGGAGGTGTAGTTGGCGAACCCCACGAAGGGACGGTCCACCTGGGCGCCCGGCGCGGCGAAGAAGTAGTCGTGGAAGGAGATCCACACCGCGAAGCCGAGCGGGTACAGGAAGATCGCGGCCAGGTACAGGAGGTACGGGGAGACGAAGGCCAGACCGATGGGCTGCCGGCCCGCGAACCGCGACCTGCGCGGCCGTGGCCCGCGGTCGGTCCGGGGGCGGTCCCCGCCCCGGGCGGACCCGGGGCGGAGGACGTCAGGGTGCGTGGAGGACATGGCCGTGACTCACTGCTTCGCCAGGCCGTCGACCTTGCCCGCGGCCTCGCGGAAGGCGCTCTCGACGTCGCCCTTCCCGAAGATCACGGACTTGGTGTAGGCGTCGCGGAACGTCTGCCAGATCTCGACGGAGTTCGGCACGTTCGGGGCTTCGACGGTGCGGTCGGCCTGCTCGGCGAAGGTCTTGTAGTCCGGGTGCGAGGCGAAGTAGTCGGGGTACGCGGCCGCGAGGCCCTGCCGCATCGGCATCTGGCCGGTGGCCTCCAGCAGCTTGCCGTCCTGCTCCTTGCTGGTGGCGAACTTCAGCACGTCCCAGGCCGTGCCCTTGTTCTTGCAGGCGGTGAACATGCCGATGGACTTCTCGTCGCTGAAGGTGCCCTTGGCCTCGGCGCCGGTCGCGGTCGGCACCGGCACGGCACCCCACTTGACCTTGTCGCCGTAGACCGAGACGGCCCACGGGCCGACGATCGCCATGGCGGACTTGCCGTCGGCGAAGGCGTCACCGTTGTACTGCTCGTTGGGGGCCAGGCGGTCCGCGTACATCGTCTTCCAGAACTCGGCGGCCTTGACGCCGTCGGGCGAGGCGAACTGGGCCTTGCCGTCCTCGACGAGCTGCTTGCCGGTCTGGGCGGCGAAGAGCGGGTAGAAGTCGAACCAGGACTGGTAGAACTCCGAGGTGGGCGCCGGCCAGATGGCGGCGTGCGCACCACCCTTCACCAGGGCGCGCGAGGTGGTCAGGAAGTCCTGGTAGGTGGAGAGCTTGGGGTGCTCGGCGTCGAGCCCGGCCTTCTTGAACAGGTCCTTGTTGTAGAAGACCATGACGGGGTTGCTCTTCCAGGGCATCTGGTAGTGCTTGCCGTCGGGCGACGCGTACTGCGAGAGCCGTTCGCCGGTCCGCTCCTCGAGGTACTTCTTCCCACCCGGGAAGTCGTCCAGGGCCACCAGGCCGCCCTGCTTCTGGAAGCCCGGCACGGCCGCGGGAGCGGTGTTGAGGATCAGGCACGGGGCGTTGCCGGCCGTGATGGCCGCGCCGATGACCTCCTCGGAGCTCTTGCCCGCGGGTATCTCCTGCGCCTTCACCTTCTCGTCGGGGTGGGCGGCGTTCCAGGACGCGACCATGCTCTTGCCCCAGGCGACCTCCTGGGCGTTGTTGGAATACCAGACCGTGATCGGGCCGTGGGCGTCGCCGCCCGCGGCGGAGTCCGACCCGCCGCTGCCGCACGCTGCGAGCGGCACGGTCAGGGCGACGGCGGAGAGGACGGTCAGGACGGTTTTCTTCATTGCGGTGGCTCCGTGTTCTCAAGGGGTGGGAAGCGGCCGTTCCGGGGCGTCGTCCTGCCTCGGTGACGGCCCTCCGGGGAGCGGAGAACGTCGTGGGCGCGACGGGCGCGCGTCGGGGGGTGAGGTGGTCAGGGGCGGGCGGCCGCGGCGGGGGCCGGGCCGGTGGAGTCGCGCACCATGAGGGCGGCCGGGTCCAGTTCCACGTGCGGGGTGGTGCCGTGCTCGATCGTCTCGATCAGCGCGAGTGTGGCGGCGCGGCCCCAGCTGGCCGCGTCGGCGCGGCAGGTGGTCAGCGAGGGCCGGGTCCAGGAGGCCAGCGGTACGTCGTCGAAGCCGACCACCGACAGGTCGTCGGGCAGTCTCAGCCCGGCCTCCTGCGCCACGGCCATGCCAGCGGTCGCGGAGAGGTCGTTGGCGTACACGATGGCGGTGGGCCGGTCGCCCCGCGTGATCAGCGCCTGCGTCGCGAGCGCGCCGCCCTCGGCGGTGAAGCCGCCCGGCAGCACCGGGCCCTGGGGCAGGCCCGCCTCCGCGAGCGCGTCCCGCCAGGCGCCGAGCCGCCGCTTGGCGTGCAGGTACTCCTCGGGGCCCGCGACATAGGCGATGCGGCGGTGGCCGAGTCCGACGAGGTGGTGGACGGCGCCCGCGACGACCGGACGGTCGTCCAGGTTGACCGTGGCGATGCCCTCGACACCGTCGTCGGCGCCGACGGCCACGGCGGGCAGACCGAGTTCCCGCAGCAGCTCCGGGCGCGGGTCGCCCACCCGCAGGTCGGTGAGGAACACCCCGTCCACGCGCTGGTCGTCCACCAGGCGGCGGTAGGTGTCCATCTCGTTGCGGGGGCTCGTCACGTGCAGCATGAGGCCGTCGCCCGACTCGGATATGACCGACTCGATGCCCGCCATGAAGGCGGGGAAGAAGGGGTCGGTGCCGATCAGGTCGGGCTCGCGGGTCAGGACCAGGCCGACGGCCCTGGCCCGCCCGGTCGACAGCGCGCGGGCGCTGCGGCTCGGCGTCCAGCCCAGTTGCCCGGCCGCGGCGCGCACCCGTTCCTGGGTCGCGGCGGCCACGCCGGGGCGGTCGTTGAGAACGAAGGAGACCGTCGCCCGGGACACACCTGCCAGTTGGGCGACATCGGCGATCGTGGGGCGTCGGGCCATGCGGACTCTCCGTGTACGGCGGCGGAAGGTGGCCACATCCGCAGCCGCAGGTTCCGTCGACCGGCGTGCCCCGCGGGGCACGCCGTCCGGCGGCACCTTTGGCGCCGGAGGCAGCACGTTCTGGCACTCGCATACCGGGGCAACCAACGCGAAAGAAAGCTTTCATCTCGCGTTTGAACCGGTTTAAACGAGCGATGTGGGAACCATGAACCCCAGGGGGCGGAGTGTCAAGGGGCTGCTTTCGGTTGGGGAGTTGTATGTGGCAAGTGTGACGATATGTCCCAAATGTCGAGACGCTCTGCCGTCACCGCGGACCGAGTGAGCGGCGACGCTGCGTCACGACCCCGTGAGGCCGCCGATGTGCCGTGCCGGCCTGCTGCTACCGTCTGCCCAATCCCCCGGCCCGCGGCGGACGGAGAGAGCCACGGAAACGGATGTGTTCCCCGACACGGTCCTGCGCACCGAGCGATTCGTCCTGCGCCCGTTCACCCCGGACGACGCCCACGACACCTGGGCGAGCTGCGTGGACCCCCTCACCCAGCGGTGGCTGCCCCTGCCCCGGCCCTACAGGCCCGAAGAGGCGACGGCCTGGTGCACGACGGGCTCCCACGCCCTGCGCGCGTCGGGCGACGGCATCCACTTCGCCGTCGCCGAGCCGGACGGCGGGCGGCTGCTGGGCACCGTCGGCCTGAAGCGCACCGACTGGCGGGCGCGGACGAGCGAGGTGGGCTACTGGGTCTCGCCCTGGGCGCGGGGGCGCGGAATCGCCGCGGAGGCCACCCGGGCCCTCGCGACATGGCTGCTGGCCGAACAGGGCTTCCGGCGCCTGGAACTGCGCGCGGCGACGGGCAACACCGCGTCCCGGCGCGTCGCCGAGAAGGCAGGCCTGCGCCGCGAAGGCGTCCTGCGCGACGCGGGTTTCGTGCACACCGGCCGCGTCGACCTCGTCGTGTTCTCCCTGGTGCCCGGCGACCTGGTGGCTGCGCCTGCGGATGACCGGAGCGTGGTCGCGGACGGGTCGCCGACCGAAGCGGAACTGGACGTGATCGAGGAGCGCGCCGCGAACGCGTCGCCCGGTCCCTGGACGCCACTGCCGGAGACCCGGGCGGGGATCGGCCGGGCGAGTTTCCTCCGGATCGGGGCGGCCGGTGGTGAGGGGGACGACGAGTGGCGCCTCACCAGGGTCACCTCCGGGCGCGAGGTCGCCGGCCCGGACGAACGGCCCGACGCCGACCTCGACTTCATCGCCTCCGCCCGCCAGGACGTGCCGCGGCTGGTCGCCGAGGTGCGCCGGCTGAGGGCCGCGCTTTCGGCGGAGAACTCCTGAAGACGCCTCAGGCCCCCGCCGCGTCATTGCGGTGGGGGCCCGACTCATGGCGATGGGGACTCCGGCAGGGAGAAGCGGAGCCCTCCGACTGCACCACCGTCCAGCCTGGTCGCGGGACCGCGTAGGCGCATGTCGCGCTGGGCCGGACGGGTGACGTCCCCGCGCGCGGCGTCGGTCCGCCGGCCGGGTCTTCCGGCCGTGGTGCGATGCGGGTGGGGCCCGCGCGGTCCTTCACCGGGCGACACGACCGGTCAGGTCTGCCGACCGGTGAGGTCGGTCATGCGGCCGCGCACCCGTCACCCGCGTCGGCGACGCCCCGGGGCAGTACACCTAGAGCGGCGCCCGGCCCCAGGCCATGAGCATGCCGGGGGGCAGATCGGCGCACTCCGGGGAGTCCAGGTAGCGCACCGCCTCGTCGACGAGGGCGTCGTCGACGAGGCCCGTGGCGATCATGGTCGATCGCGTCCGGTCCAACGTCTGCGCCCAGAACCGGCTGATCGCGCTGCCCGGCACGAGTGGCGGCACGTGGATCTCGGCCGCCACCGATCGGAGCCCGGCCGCCCTGAGCATCCCGGGGTAGTGGGGCACCCCGGAGACGTCGGTGCCGATCGAGTCGCCCAGCCCCCGCCACATCGCCCGCATGGCCAGCGTGTACGGCGTGTCGGGGGCGTCGGCGGTGGTGAGGTCCACGGCGTCGCAGACCACCAGGACACCGCCGGTGGCGAGCAGGCGGCCGAGCGTGGCGATCATGCGCTGCGGCGAGGGCAGGTGCATCAGCACGAACCGCGCGTGGACGAGGTCGAACCGCCCCGGTGGGAAGTCGTCCGCGGTGACGTCCGCCTGCCGCACCGTCAGGCCTGGCGTCGGGCGTGCCGCGAGGAAGCGCACGTCCCGGTCGACGGCGACGACCTCGCAGACCCCGGCCTCGCGCAGCAGCCTGCGCGCCACGGTGCCCGTGCCGGCGCCCACGTCCAGACAGCGCCATGCGGGGCCTGCCCCGAGCTGCCGCAGGCGGGCGAGCGTGGTGTCGTCGAACGCGGCGGCGGCGAGGTCGACGCGGTCGCCCTCACCGGCGTCCTCCGGGCGGAAGAAGCACTCCCCGTAGCGACCGGCGCTGGTCATGCCCTCATTGTGGCAACGGGCGGGCGCGGCCACACGTCGGCGGCCGGTCGCTACACCGCGGTGAATCCGCCGTCGACGGTGAGCGTGGCGCCGTGGATCTGCGAGGCCTCGTCGCTCGCCAGGAACACGACGGCCGAGGCCACCTCCGCCGGGGTGCCGGCGCGGCGCGATGGCATGCGGGAGATGATCGGGGTCAGGTGCTCGCCCATCGCCGCGACCTTGTCGGTCAGGGTGGGGCCGGGGGCCACGGTGTTGACCCGGACCCCGTGCGGACCGTACTCCGCCGCCCACGACGTCGTCAGCGAGTGCACGGCCGCCTTGGTCATGCTGTAGAGCGCCGAGTTCGCCGAGCCCCGCATGCCGCTGATGGACCCCAGGTTGACCACGGTCCCGTGGCCGCGCTCCGCCATGGGCGGCGCCAGCAGGCCGGTGAGCAGGAACACCGACCGCACGCTCACCGCCAGCGCCTGGTCGACGGTCTCCTGCGGGACCTCGGCGGTCGGCGTCGGGGCGAGCAGGAGTGCCGCGTTGTTGACGAGGACGTCGATCCGTCCGCCGGCCGCCGCGAGCGCGTCGGTGGCGAGGCGGCCGACGGCGTCGGCGCCGCCGGACAGGTCGGCGCCGACGAACGCGGCCGAACCGCCGTCCTTCTCGATGCGTGCCACCACGTCGGCACCGCGGGCCTCGTCGCGTCCGCTGACGACGACGAACGCGCCCTCGGCGGCCAGGGCCGCCGCGATGGCTGCGCCGAGGCCCGTGGTGGAACCGGTGACCAGGGCCGTCCGCCCGGTGAGTCGCTGGGTCATGTGCCGCGCCTTTCTCCGTGAACCGGCTGGGAACGGCCAAGGTGCCACCCAGAAATTGGACCTGCAAGTCCAGAAAGTGGCAGGATGGAGGCATGGCAGCACGACTGACGGCCAAGGGCGCCGCCACCCGGCAACGCATCGTCGAGGGGGCCGCGGAGCAGATCCGCGAGCGCGGCGCGACCGAGACCACCCTGGACGACATCCGCGCCCGCACGGCCACCAGTAAGAGCCAGCTCTTCCACTACTTCCCCGGCGGCAAGGAGGAACTGCTGCTCGCCGTCGCCCGGCACGAGGCCGGCCGGGTGCTGTCCGACCAGCAGCCGTACCTCGGCACGCTCACCTCGCGGCAGGCCTGGTACGACTGGCGGGACGCGGTCGTCGACCGCTACCGGCGGCAGGGGCAGCAGTGCCCGCTCGGCACGCTCGTCTCGCAGCTGAGCCCCGCCACGCCCGGGGCGCAGGCCGTCACCAGGGAACTCCTCGCGTCCTGGCAGGCCCAGATCACCAGCGGCATCCGGGCCATGCAGGAGAAGCGGGAGATCTCACCGGAACTGGACGCCGACCGTGCCGCGGCCGCACTGCTCGCGGGCATCCAGGGAGGTGTCTCGATCCTGATGTCTACGGGCTCGCTCACCCACCTGGAGGTCGCCCTCGACCTGGGCATCGAAGGGCTCCTCGTCGCACCCGCGCCGGTACCGGCACCGGCACACGTACCGCCGACCCACTGACCCGGCGCGGCGCCGCTCAGAGGACCTCCAGCGGCACGGGCCCGTGGGGCGGCGGGAAGGCCGCGTCCAGCGCCGCCAGCGCGTCCGCGGGAAGCCGGAGGTCCGCCGCGGCGCGGTTCTCCCGCACGTGCCCAGGCCGCCCCGCGCGGGGGATCGCCGCCACGCCCTGCTCCAGCACCCACGCAAGTGCCACCTGGGCGGGCGTGGCGCCGAGGCCGTCCGCCACGGCCCGCAGCGGTGCGGAACGCAGCAGCCGGCCCTGCTCGACGGGGGAGTACGCCATCACGCCGGCCCGGTTGCGCCGGCACCACGGGAGCAGGTCCCACTCGATGCCGCGCCGGGTGAGGTTGTAGAGCACCTGGTCCACCGCCACCGCCGACCCGCCCGGGACGGCGACCAGTTCGGCCATGTCCCCGGCGTCCAGGTTGCTGACCCCCCAGGTGCGGATCTTGCCGGCGGCCATCAGCTCGGTGAACCCGGCGAGGGTCTCCTGCAGCGGATGCCGCCCCCGCCAGTGCAGCAGGTACAGGTCGAGGATGTCGGTGCGGAGCCGTCGCAGGCTCGCCTCGCAGGCGGCGACGACGCCACGGCGGTCGGCGCGGTCCGGAAGCACCTTGCTCACGAGGAAGACCTCGGTACGGCGTCCCGCGATGGCCTCCCCGACCAGTTCCTCCGACGCGCCGGCGCCGTACATCTCCGCGGTGTCGACGATCGACATGCCCAGGTCCAGACCGAGCCGCAGAGCGGTGATCTCCTCGCGGCGGCGATCCGGGTCCTCACCGAGGTACCAGGTGCCCTGGCCGAGCGCGGGGACGTCCCTCGATGACAGCCGGACCGTACGCATCGACACTGTCGCCATCCCTGCCTCCCCGGCACGGCACACCTTCAGGCCACCACCCCGCATCCGGACCTGCAACCCGGTGGAGGGCGACGGCCGCTACTCGTTCACCGGCAGGCGGGCGTCGCCGGTGAACGACGGGTGGAGGCGGGCGGATCCGAGCAGTTCGGCGGCGCCGCGCACCGCCGCGGTGTCCGGCGCCGGTACGACCTTGACGGCTACGTGGAGCCGGCGCGCGAGGCGGTGGACGAACTCGGGGCGCAGCGCGCCGCCGCCGGCCAGGAGGACGCCGCGCGCCGGGGCGGACGGCGCGGCCGCGGTGCGGTCCTCGTCCGGCACGGACGCCACCATGGCCGCGACCGCGTCGACGAGGCGTGCGGCGGCCGCGGGTTCCCCGTCGAGGCCGCAGGCGCCGAGCGTGGCACGGTGCGCGTCGGCCACCGCGCCGTCGACGAGCAGGACCGCCTCCGTGAACCGGGCGCCGACGTCCACCACGAGCAGCGGGCGGGACAGGTCCTCGCGGGCCGCCGCCGCCACCGCCCGCGCCGTCGGCAGGGTCAGCACGGCGCGCGGCCGCAGGACCTCCACGGCGGCCCGGGCCGCCGCACGGTAGGCCACGCCGTCCAGGACGGGCGCCGTCAGCACCACGAGCGGACGGCCGAGACGGCGCGGCCCCTGGCGGAGCAGCCGGTCGAGCATCCGGGCGGTGCCGGCGACGTCGATGTCGCGGCGGCGGACGGGGTGGAGGGTGCCCGGGCCCCGGCCCGCGTCGGAGAACGTCACCGGGGGCACGTCGAGCACCATGCCCCCGCCGAGCGCCCAGACCCGTGTGCGGGTGCTGCCGAGGTCGACGGCGAGACCCGTCCGCCGGCGCGCCGGCGGCCACGGCGCGCTCATTCCCCGGCCCCCCTCGCCTGCCGGCAGCGGCCGCAGTAGCGGGCCTGGGGGACGACCACCAGGTGGCTCAGCGGGATGGGCCCGCGGCACAGCGGGCAGTTCCCGTACCGTCCCTCCCGCATGCGTTCCAGGGCCGCCTCGACGTCGGCGAGCACCATCCGGGCGGAAGCGGCGAGCGCGGCGCGGACCTCCTCCCGGGCCGCCGCCCGTCCGTCCGGCGGCCGGTGCGCGGGGGCCGGTACGGCCGCACCGATCTGCCGCAACTGCTCCCGGCGGAAGAGGCGTTGCTCGTGGAGGCTCGCGCGCAGTGCGGCGAGGTCCTCGGCGGACAGATGCGCGGCGCGGCCGTCCGCGGTCCGGTGGTTCACCACGTCACCCTTCTCCGGCTGGTCCTCGGATCACGCGGCACGGCGCCCGCAGGCCACGCAGCGGCGCGCGTACGGGAGGATCTCCAGGCGCTCGGCCGGTATGGGACCGGCGCAGTCGGGGCACACCCCGTAACTGCCGTCCCGGAGGCGCGCGAACGCGGCCTCGATCTCCCCCAGCACCCGCTGGATGGCCTCCCTCTGCACGACCATGACGTGGTCGTCCGCAGCCCAGCCGGCCTCGGCGACGGCACGGAGCTGGGTCAGCCGGGTGTCGCGCTCGTGCTCGAGTCGCTGACGGGCCTCGTGCGCGGCCATGCGGCCGGGCGGGGGCTCGGGCCGGGGTCCGGGCCGGGCGGTGTCGGTGGACACGGCGTGCTCCTTCCTGGGAGGGGATGCGCGGGCGGCCGGCGCCGAGGAGGGCGCCGGCCGGGACCACGCGGGGGGTCACCATCCACCGTGGCCGAGCGGGCGGCTCCTGCCCATCGGCCGTGACACCCATCTCCTGTGGGCACCGGACCCCATCCGCGGGCCGGCCGGCGACCTCATGGCCAGCCCAGAGATGGGGGTCGCACCCCATCGACCAGGGCACCCGGGCGCGGGCAGGCTGGAGGGAGGCCGCCATGACGGCGGCCGCGCCCGCCTGCCGGAACCCGCGGAGGCGGGCGCCAGGTGTGCGCGCGTGGAGCGACGAGGGAAGAGCGGGAGAAGGAGGCCGACGTCAGGTGTCCCTGTTCTGGCGGATCTTCGGGCTGAACGCCGTGGTGCTCGGTACGGCCACGGCACTGCTGTTGTGGGCCCCGGTGACCGTCTCCGTACCCGTGGTGCTGGCCGAGGCGGTGATCCTGGTCGGCGGCCTCGCCGTGATGCTGGTCGCCAACGCCGTGCTGCTGCGGGTGGGCCTGGCCCCGCTGGACCGGCTGACCAGGCTGATGACCACCGTCGACCTGCTGCGCCCCGGGCAGCGGTTGCCGGCGACGCGCGGCCACGGCGGTGTGCCCGAGCTGATCCGCACCTTCAACGCCATGCTGGACCGGCTGGAGGCCGAGCGGGCCACCAGCAGCGCCCGCGTCCTGTTCGCGCAGGAGGCCGAGCGCCGCCGCGTCGCCCAGGAACTCCACGACGAGGTGGGGCAGAGCATGACCGCCGTCCTGCTCGAACTGACCCGGGCCGCCGACCAGGCGCCCGAGCCGCTCCGCGGCGAACTGCAGCAGGCGCAGGAGATCACCCGGGAGAGCCTGGACGAGGTCCGCAGGCTCGCCCGCCGGCTGCGTCCCGCGGTGCTGGACGACCTCGGCCTGGTCAGCGCGCTGACCTCGCTCACCGGTGACTTCGCCACGCACACCGGGCTGGGAGTGCGGCGCCGCTTCGACACGGACCTGCCCTCCCTCGACCACGAGACGGAACTCGTGCTGTACCGCGTCGTCCAGGAGAGCCTGACGAACGTCGCCCGCCACGCCGAGGCCGAACGCGTCGAGATCAGCCTGCGCCACCGCGGCGACCGGGTCGTGCTCGGCGTCAGCGACGACGGACGCGGCACCGGCATCGTCCACGAGGGCGCCGGCATCCGCGGCATGCGCGAACGGGCCCTGCTCCTCGGCGCCGTGCTCGACATCACCTCCACACCACGGGCCGGCACCCAGGTCCGGCTGACCGTGCCCGCCCAGAGGGAACGCTGATGACCCCGACCGAACCGGCCCCGATCCGCATCCTCCTCGCCGACGACCACGCCCTGGTGCGCCGCGGGGTGCGGCTGATCCTCGACCGCGAACCGGACCTGAAGGTCGTCGCCGAGGCGGGCGACGGCGCGGAGGCCATCGCGCTGGTCCGCGCCCAGGACGTCGACCTGGCCATCCTGGACGTCTCGATGCCCCGCCTCACGGGCCTGCAGGCCACCCGCGACCTGGCCGCGCTGAGACCGGGGCTGCGCATCCTGATGCTGACGATGCACGACAACGAGCAGTACTTCTTCCAGGCCCTCAAGGCGGGTGCCTGCGGCTACGTGCTGAAGTCGGTCGCCGACCGCGACCTGGTCGCCGCCTGCCGGGCCGCCATGCGCGACGAGCCCTTCCTCTACCCGGGCGCGGTCACCGCCCTGATCCGCAACTACCTCGACCGCGCCCGCCACGGCGAGGAGACCCCGGACCACGTGCTGACGGCGCGGGAGGAGGAGGTGCTCAAGCTCGTCGCCGAGGGGCACTCCTCCAAGGAGATCGCCGAGACGCTGGTCATCAGCGTCAAGACCGTCCACCGGCACCGCGCGAACCTGCTGGGCAAACTCGGCCTGCACGACCGGCTGCAGCTCACCCGCTACGCGATAAGGGCCGGCCTCATCGAGGCGTGAGCCGGCCTCCCGGACCCCGACCCTTCCCTCCCCACCCCCGACGACCGACGAGGAGGTGCCGCATGGCACGACGTGCCCCCGCGGCCTGCCCGCGCGGCTCCCGCCGGTCGGCGAGGGCGGTCGCCGGGACGCTGGTCGCCACCCTGTTCGCCCTCCTCGGGCTCCTCGTCCCGGCCGCCGCGACGGGAGCCGGGCACGCCCCGCCGCCCCGTGCCGCCGCCGGTGACCTCGGCCCCGGTCCGCACGCCGCCGGTCCGCACGCCGCCGGGCCGCGCACCGCCGGGCCGCGCACCGACTGTGCGGCACCCGCCCGGACGTGGCGCGACGCCCCGGGTGAGCGGCACTCGCCGACCCTCGACGCCGCGGCCTCCTCCGCCCGGACCGCCCTCCCCTGTCCGCGGTACGTCACGCCGCGACCGGCCGCCGCCCCTGCCGCCACCGCGAGCGCGCACGCCTCGCTCCGCCGCGGACGCGCCCCACCCTCCTCCACCGGCATCTGACGACCTGTCACCTCACATCTGTCACTTCACCCTCGCACGCCGCCCCGCGCGGCTGCGCCATGCCTGCTGGAGGCCCCGTGACACGCGCCGCGCGCGTGCGGGCGTTGCTCGCCCTCGTTGCCGTCGCCCTGTCCCTCTACGTCGCCGCCACCGTGCCGGTCCGCCTCGGGCTCGACCTGCGCGGCGGCACCCAGATCGTCCTGGAGACCCGCTCGGCACCCTCGGCACCCTCGGCGCCCGCCGGCGCGGAGGCCACCGCACGCACCGTCGAGGTGCTGCGCGGCCGCATCGACGCCCTCGGCGTCGCGGAACCCGTCATCGCGCAGTCCGGTGACCACCGGATCATCGTGGAACTGCCCGGCGTCGAGGACCCGGCGCAGGCCGCCGCCGTCCTCGGCCGCACCGCCCAGCTCACCTTCCACGCCGTGCTCGGCACGGCCGGAGACACCTCCGCCCCGCAGCCCGGGGGGCCCGTGGAACGCGTACTCGCCGACGAGTCCGGCCAGTCGCTCCGGCTCCGCGCCGCCTCGCTCACCGGCGGGGACGTGAAGGGCGCGCGCGCCCGCTTCGACCAGGACACCGGCGCGGGCTGGACCGTCGACGTCGACTTCAAGGGGGAGGGCCGGGACAAGTGGGCGCGTCTGACCGGGGAGGCGGCCTGCCACCCGGCGGGCGACCCCGCCCGCCGCGTCGCCATCGTCCTGGACGACAAGGTGATCTCCTCCCCGCAGGTCGACCCGTCGGTGGCCTGCGGGACCGGCATCACCGGCGGGTCGACGCGGATCACGGGCACCTTCGACGACGGCGGGGCCCGCGAACTGGCGCTGCTGATCAGCGGGGGCGCCCTCCCGGTCCCCGTGGAGACCGTCGAGCAGCGCACGGTCGGCCCGACCCTCGGCGCCGCGGCCGTCACGGCCGCCGGCTGGGCCGCCGGCATCGGCACGGTGCTGACCTCGCTGTTCGTCATCGGCGTCTACCGGCTCGTCGGCGCCCTGGCCGTCGTCGCGCTCGCCTGCCACGGCCTGGTCTCCTACGCCGCGCTGGCCGCCCTCGGCGCCACCCTCACCCTGCCGGGACTCGCGGGCTTCGTCCTGGCGATCGGCATGGCGGTGGACGCCAATGTGCTCGTCTTCGAACGGGCCCGGGAGGAGTACGCGGCACGGCGCCGCACGAGCCTGGGGTCCGCGCTGACCGCCGGCTTCCGGAACGCCTTCAGCGCCGTCGCCGACACCAATGTCACCACGCTCATCGCCGCCGCGCTGCTGTTCTTCCTGGGCTCCGGGCCCGTGCGCGGTTTCGGCGTCACCCTCGGCATCGGTGTCCTGGCGTCCATGCTCAGCGCGCTGGTGATCACCCGGGTCCTCGCAGACCTGGCCGTCGCCCGCCGCGGTGTGCGGCGGCGGCCGCACCTGTCCGGTATCGCGGGCATCGGCACCGTACGGGAGTGGGTCACGCGCCGTGACCCGGACCTGATGCGTCGTCCGAGGCGCTGGCTCGCCGTGTCGGCGGCGGTCCTCGTCCTGGCGGGCTCCGGCGTCCTCGTGCGCGGTGCCGACCTCGGGGTGGAGTTCACCGGTGGCCGGCTCATCGAGTACGCCACGGACCGGCCGGTGGACGCCGACCGGGCACGGGACGTCCTCGCCGGTGCCGGGTTCCCCCGGGCGGTCGTGCAGACCTCGGGCGAGGACCGTCTCACCGTGCGCACCGCGGAGCTGACGGAGGCGGAGGAGGACCGCGTCACCGCGGCGATCGGCGACCTCGGAGGGCAGGCGGACAAGCTCCGCGACGAGTCCGTCGGACCGGGCATCGGCGAGGAGTTGCGACGTGGTGCCGTCATCGCCCTCGTCGTGGCGCTGGCCGCCCAGCTCGTGTACCTGGCCGCCCGGTTCCGGTGGACGTTCGGCGCGGCGGCGGTGGTCGCCATGGCGCACGACGTCGTCGTAATGGTGGGGGTGTTCGCCTGGCTCGGCAAGCCCGTCGACGGCGTCTTCGTCGCGGCCCTGCTCACCGTCATCGGCTACTCCGTCAACGACTCGGTCGTCGTCTTCGACCGGGTCAGGGAACTGGCCCGGCGCGACCGGAGGCGCCCCTTCGCCCGCGTCGCCAACGCGGCGGTCCTGCAGACGGTGCCCCGTACGGTCAACACCGGGATGGGCGCTGCGTTCATCCTCGCCGCGCTCGCCGTGCTGGGGGAGGGATCGCTCGCCGACTTCGCGCTGGCCCTGTTCATCGGGCTGGCCGTGGGCACCTGGTCCTCCGTCTTCACCGCGGCGCCGCTGGCCGTGGAACTGCACCGGCGCGGGCGGGCGCCGGTGGCCGCGCGTCGCGTGGCGGCCGGCTGAGCGGGCGCCCGGCCCGGCAGGGTCCGGCGACGATGCTCCGCCCGGGTGGTCGGGGGCGCACGGCCCCCCGGGCGGGGTAGGCAGCACAGCGGGGCCAGTCCTCGCCGCCGCCGCAACCCACGGAGCCGTCGTGAAAATCGGGATCTCGACCTTCATCACCGACCAGGGCATCCGGCCCGCCCCACTCGGAACCGCATTGGAGGAACGGGCGTTCGACTCGCTGTTCATCGCCGAGCACAGCCACATCCCGGTGCGGCGCGAGAGCCCCTATCCCGAGGGCGGCGAACTGCCGGGGATGTACTACCGCACTCTCGACCCCTTCGTCGCCCTGTCCGTGATCGCCGCCGTCACCCGGCGCCTGCTGCTGGGCACCGGGATCGCGCTCGTCCCGCAGCGCGACCCGATCCACACGGCCAAGGAGGTCGCCTCCCTCGACCTGGTCTCCGACGGCCGCGCCGTCTTCGGCGTCGGCGTCGGCTGGAACCGCGAGGAGATGCGCAACCACGGCACCGACCCCGCCACGCGCGGTCTGCTCACCGACGAACGCCTGCGGGCGATGCGCGAGCTGTGGACCTCGGACGAGGCCGAGTTCCACGGCCGGTTCGTCGATTTCGACCCCGTCTTCGCCTGGCCCAAGCCGGTGCAGCGGCCGCACCCGCCGATCTACGTCGGCGGCGGCGAGGGCGGGTTCCGCCGGGTCGCCGAATTCGGTGACGCCTGGATCGCCAACAGCGACGGGCCGGACGACCTCGGCCCGCGCATGGAGCGGCTGCGCGAGGTCGCCGGACGGGACGTGCCCGTGACGGTGTACGCGGTCCGCGGCGGCCCGGACCACCTCGAGGGCTACCGGCGGCTCGGCGTCGAACGGGTCCTGCTCTACCTGCCGACGCTGCCCGAACGGGAGACCCTGGAGCACCTGGACCGGCTGGCGGCGCTCGCCGACGGGTTCCGCTGACCGGCGGGCCACGACGAGGGGAGGCCCGATGCCGGCCCTGACGAGCGGCGAGGCGCGCGAGCGCTTCGCCGCGGCACGCGTCGCCCGCCTGGCCACCGCCGACGCCGCCGGAACACCGCACCTGGTGCCGGTGGTCTTCGCCGTGGACGGCGACACGGTCGCGCTGGCCGTCGACCACAAGCCCAAGCGGACCACACGCCTCAAACGCCTGGCCAACATCGAGGCCAACCCGGCGGTCTGCCTGCTCGCCGACCACTACGACGAGGACTGGGACGTGCTCTGGTGGGCCCGCGCCGACGGCACGGCCCGCGTCCTCCCCCCGGCCGGTGGATCCGCCGCGGCCGCCCGCCTCGTCGCCCTGCTGACCGCCGAGTACGGCCAGTACGCCGGCCGTCCGCCCGCGGGGCCCGTGGTCGAGATCTCCGTACGGCGCTGGAGCGGCTGGCGGGCCGCCTGAGCCCGCGGCGCCTCATCTGACGCCCCGTCAACCCGTCAGCCGGCGTGCCAGGTAGGGCGCCGTACGGCTCCCGTCCGCCCCGGCCACCTGCGCGGGCCGCCCGGTGGCGACGACCCGGCCGCCCGCGTCCCCGCCGCCGGGGCCCAGGTCGACTACCCAGTCGGCGCCCGCCACGACGCTCATCTCGTGCTCGACGACGAACACCGAGTGGCCCGCGTCGACCAGCCCGTGCAACTGCCGCATCAGCAGCTCCACATCGGCCGGGTGCAGCCCCGTGGTGGGCTCGTCCAGGAGGTACACGGTGTGCCCGCGGCGGCCGCGCTGCAGTTCCGAGGCGAGCTTGATGCGCTGCGCCTCGCCGCCGGACAGCTCGGTGGCGGGCTGCCCCAGCCGCAGGTAGCCCAGCCCCACCTCCTGCAGGGTGCGCAGGCTCCGGGCGACCGGGGGGACGTCCGTGAAGAAGCCGGCCGCCGCGTCCACGGTCATGCCGAGCACCTCCGCGACGTTCCGCCCCCGGTAGCGGACGGCCAGCGTCTCCTCGTTGTAGCGGTCGCCGTGGCAGGTCGGGCAGGGCGCGTAGGTGCCGGGCAGGAACAGCAGCTCGACGGCGACGAACCCCTCGCCCTGGCAGGTCTCGCAGCGGCCGCCAGCGACGTTGAAGGAGAACCGCCCGGCCTTGTGGCCGTGCCGCCGGGCGTCGTCGGTGGCCGCGAAGAGCTTGCGCACCGCGTCGAACAGGCCGGTGTAGGTGGCCAGGTTGGAGCGCGGGGTGCGGCCGATGGGCTTCTGGTCCACCCGCACCAGGCGGTCCACCACCTGCAGCCCCTCCGCCAGGACGCCGACCGCCGGCCCGGCGCCGGCGCCGTCCCACGCGTCGCCGTCGCCCTCGCCCGCGTCCGCGGGATCGGCCGCCCCGTCCGCGGTGCCGGCCGGCCCCAGATGTTCGGTCAGCACCCCCGCGAGCACGCCCACCAGCGTGGACTTGCCCGAACCCGACACCCCCGTGATCGCCGTGAACACCCCTAGTAGCGTGTCGTTGCTTAATCCTGGGTTATTTGGTTGGGATGGTGGTGTCCGGCAGATGTTCCTTCCCTTCTGTCGAGCGGGAGTTGGTGTGATGGGTTCGCAGAAGAAGAGGCCGGTGGTGCTGACCGCGGGCGATCGTGAAGTGCTGGTTCGGGTGACCACGACGGGGGTCCATCCGGCCTCGGTGATCAGGCGGGCGCGGGTGCTGCTCGCGCTGGACACCTCTGCTGGTGAGATCGACTCGCAGGATGCGATCGCTGCCCGGGTCGGGGTCTCGGGCGAGACGCTGCGGCTGGTGGCCAAGCGGTTCGCCGAGAGCGGTGGTGACGTCGAGGCGACGATCCAGCGGAAACCGCGGGATCTCCCGCCGGTGCCCTCGCCGGTGACTGGTGAAGTCGAGGCCCGGCTGATCGCCCTGGCGTGCTCCCAGCCTCCTGCAGGCCGTGCCCGGTGGTCGCTGCGGCTGCTGGAGAAGCACGTCGCCCTGGTCGAGGGCATCCCCGATCTGGACCACTCAACCATCGGGCGGATCTTAAAAAACGAGGCTGCGTCCTCATCTGAGGAAGTGCTGGACCATCCCACCACGAGCAAACCCGCAGTTCGCGGCCCGGATGGAAGACGTGCTGGCCGTCTATGCCCGACCTTATGACCCGGCCCGCCCAGTGGTGTGCATGGACGAGAAGCCCTACCAACTCCTCGCCCATGCCCGCGACCCGCTCCCGGCCCGCCCCGGCCGCGACGCCCGCCAGGACAGCGAGTACATCCGCTGCGGCACGTGCTCGATCTTTGTGTGGGTTGAACCCCTGCGCGGGTGGCGCCGAGTAGACGCCCAGCCTCGTCGCACCCGGATCGACTGGGCCGGCCAGGTCAAGCGATTACTGACCGAGGACTACCCCGACGCCGAGACCGTGGTCCTGGTCATGGACAACCTCAACACCCACGACATCGCCTCACTGTACGAAGCATTCGAACCAGCCGAGGCCTTCGCCCTGGCCCAGCGCCTCGAGATCCACCACACCCCCAAACACGGGTCATGGCTCAACATCGCAGAGATCGAACTCTCCGCACTGACCCGGCAATGCCTCGACCACCGCATCGCGGACCTCGACACCCTCAACACCGAACTCTCAGCCTGGCAGAACACCACCAACACCGACCAACGTCAGGTGAACTGGCAGTTCACCACCCACGACGCACGCACCAAACTCCGCCACCTATACCCCACACATTAGCTGCGACAGTCTACTAGGGGCAGCTCGACGTCCACGCCGCGCAGATTGTGCCGGGTGATACCCCGCAGGCCCAGCCACGACGACGGCTGCCGCGTGGTGCGGCCGGCTGCCGGATCGGGTCCCGAGGCGAACAGGAAACGGCGGGTGGCGGACTCGGCGACCGCCTCCAGCCCGTCCACCGGGCCGCTGTACAGCACCCGGCCGCCGCGCTCGCCCGCGAGCGGGCCGACGTCGACGATCCAGTCCGCGCGGCGCACCACGTCCATGTCGTGCTCGACGACGAACACCGAGTTCCCCGCCTCCCGCAGCCGCACCAGCACGGTCAGCAGCGCCTCGCTGTCCGCCGGGTGCAGCCCGGCCGAGGGCTCGTCCAGCACGTACACGACACCGAACAGTCCGGAACGCAACTGGGTCGCCAGGCGAAGGCGTTGCAGCTCCCCGGGGGAGAGCGTCGGCGTCGTGCGGTCCAGGCTGAGGTAGCCCAGGCCGAGTTCGGTGACGACCTCGATCCGGGCGACGAGGTCGGCGCAGAGCGTCGTGGCGATCCGCCGCTGAGGGCCCTCGGGCAGGTCGTCCACCGCGCCCCGGGCGACCGGGCGCAGCACCTCGGCGAGCCGGGCGAGCTGCATCGCGTTGAGTTCGGCGATGCTCCGCCCGGCGAAGGTGACGGCCAGCGACTCCGGGCGCAGCCGGCTGCCGCCGCAGGCGGGGCAGAGCGAGCTCTCCAGGAACCGTTCCGCGCGTGTGCGCAGCGCCGGGCTCTTGGAGTCGGCGAAGGTGTGCATCGTGTAGCGCCGCGCGCTCTGGAAGGTGCCCTGGTACGGACGCTGGATCCGGCCGGCCTCCCGGACCGGGTGGACGGTCACCACCGGCTGCTCGTCGGTGAACAGGATCCACTGCCGGTCCCGCGGGGACAGATCGCGCCAGGGCCGGTCGACGTCGTACCCGAGGGTGCGCGTGACGTCCCGGAGGTTCTTGCCGTGCCAGGCGCCCGGCCAGGCGGCGATCGCCCCGTCGCGGATGCTCAGCGAGGGGTCCGGGACCATCAGTTCCTCGGTGGCCCGGTGCACCCGGCCCAGCCCGTGGCACACCGGGCAGGCGCCCGCGGCCGTGTTGGGCGAGAAGGCGTCGGAGTCCACGGCCTCCGCGCCGGGCGGGTAGCGGCCCGCGCGGGAGAAGAGCATCCGCAGCGTGTTGGACAGAGTCGTCACGGTGCCCACGTACGAGCGGGAGGTCGGTGCCCCGCGGCGCTGCTCCAGGGCGACCGCCGGGGGCAGCCCCAGGACGTCGTCGACCGCCGGGGCGCCCACCTGGTGGATGAGCCGGCGGGCGTACGGGGCGACGGACTCGAAGTACCTGCGCTGTGCCTCGGCGTAGATCGTGCCGAACGCGAGCGAGGACTTGCCCGAGCCGGAGACCCCCGTGAACACCGCCAGCGCGTCCCGGGGGACGTCCACGTCGACGTTCCGCAGGTTGTGCTCGCGGGCGCCGCGCACCCGGACGTACGGGTCGTGGGCCGAGGTGTTCATGCCCCTCCGGGGAACGGCGCTACGGTACGGGACGGGGGCGCGGCGCCGCGCCCCCGGCACCAGTGTGCGCGCGGGTACGGGCGCCCGCAGGTCCACGGCGGGGCCGCCGGCGCGGGCGGGAAAGGCGACGTCACGGCAGGTAGGACAGCAGCTTGCGGGCGGCGGGGGAGACCCGGTCCTCCTGGGGCAGGGCGGCCGACACCTCCCAGATGTGGTCCTCGGCGCCCGCCAGCTCCACGGTGCGCAGGCCTGCGGCGTGCTTCTTGCGGGCGATGGGCTGCGGCACGACCGCGATCCCCAGGCCGTGGTGGACCAGGTCGATCAGGCTGTGCACGTCGTTGACCTCCAAGGCGACCCGGCGCTCCACACGGTTCGCCGCGAAGGCCCGGTCGGTGAGCCCGCGGGCACCCCAGTCGGGGTGGAAGTCCACGAACTCCTCGCCGCCGAGGTCGGCCCAGCCGGCCGTCTCCGCCCCGGCCAGCCGGTGCCCGGGATGGCAGAGCAGGACCATCGGGGCCCGGGTGATCGGCCGCAGCCGTACCCCCTCGGGCGCCTCCCCGCTCAGGGCGGTGAAGGCCACGTCCAGCCGGCCGCTGGTGATGTCCTGCACCAGGGCCGCCGACCCGGCCTGCCGCAGCCGGACCTCGACGCCAGGGTGCCGGGCGCGGAAGCGGGCCAGCAGTGCCGGCACGTCGACCCCGGCCAGGCACTGCTCGGTGCCGATGGTGAGCACACCGCGCATCAGGCCCTGCACCGCCGCCACCGCCTCCTTCGCGGCCCGTACGCTCGCCAGCGTCCGGCAGGCCTCGTCCAGCAGGGCCCGGCCCGCAGCGGTCAGCTCGACGCTGCGGGTGCTGCGCACGAACAGCGGCGTCCCGAGTTCCTGCTCCAGGGCACGCACGGAGGCGGACAGACCCGACTGGGAGATCATGAGGCGCTCGGCGGCGCGGGTGAAGTGGTGCTCCTCCGCTACCGCGACGAAGTACTCCAGATGACGTAGCTCCATGATTCAGAAGCCTAGCTCCTGAATGTGTTCGCTTTCTTCTATTGGACGTGTGGGTGCAGCTCCGGCGAGGCTTGCCCCGTGCCCGCACGGCCGCGGCCCGTATCCGGTCGTGCCGGCACGCCATCAGCGCCGTCGGTACGCAAGAGCCGAGACGCAAGCCCAGAAAGGCCACGGACACATGCAGACTCGCCGCATCGGCGCCACCGAGGTCAGCGCGATCGGCCTGGGCGGCATGCCCATGTCGATCGAGGGCCGGCCGGACGAGGCGCGGTCCATCGACACCATCCACGCGGCGCTCGACGCCGGTGTCACGCTGATCGACACGGCGGACGCCTACCACCTGGGGGCCGACGAGGTCGGCCACAACGAGACCCTGATCGCCAAGGCGCTGGCGTCCCACGGACGCGGCTCCGAGGTCCTCGTCGCCACCAAGGGCGGCCACCTGCGCCCCGGCGACGGCCGCTGGACCCTCGACGGCTCGCCCGAGCACATCAAGCGGGCCTGCGAGGACTCGCTGCGTCGGCTGGGCGTGGAGGCCATCGGCCTCTACCAGTTCCACCGCCCCGACCCCAAGGTCCCGTACGCCGAGTCCGTCGGCGCGGTGCGCGACCTGCTCGACGAGGGCAAGATCCGCATGGCCGGCGTCTCCAACGCGGACCCGGAGCAGATCCGGCAGGCGGACGAGATCCTGGGCGGCCGTCTGGTCTCCGTGCAGAACCAGTTCTCCCCGGCCTTCCGCTCCAGCGAGCCGGAGCTCGAACTGTGCCACGAGCTCGGCATCGCCTTCCTGCCGTGGAGCCCGCTCGGCGGCATCTCCCAGGCGGGCGAACTCGGCTCGTCCTACGCCCCGTTCGCCCGGGTCGCGCAGGTCCACGGGGTCAGCCCGCAGCGCGTGTGCCTGGCGTGGATGCTCGCCAAGTCCCCGTACGTGATCCCGATCCCGGGCTCCAGCCGCCCGGAGACCATCCGCGACTCGGTGGCCGCGGTGGAACTCGTGCTCACCGCCGAGGAGATCGCGGAGCTCGACGCCGTCTGACGCGGCCGTGCCCGGGACGGGGCGGGGCGGTGCGCCGCCCCGTCCCGGCGCACGCGTCAGGCGTTGGGGTCGAACGGGATGCCCGCCGGCTTGGCCTTCGCCAGGTGGGCGTTGAAGTTGCCGTCCTTCAGCCCGAAGACCGCGCTGCCGAAGTCGGCCTGGCTCAGCTTGTCGCGCAGACCCGCGGGGTAGCCGTTCCAGCCGATCAGGTCCGGGAACTGCCAGCCGTGGTAGTGGTTCTCCGGCGGCTCGTCGTTGGTGTTGGCGGGACGGAAGCAGTGCGTGCTCGCGCCGTCCTTGTGGTAGACGACCTTGGGGTGGGTCCCGTCCCAGCGGATCTGGTCGCGGCCGTAGACGTTGAAGTTGCCGTGCGCCGACGTGGACACGTACTGGGCCTGGTCGTCCTTCACCCAGACCACGACGTGCTCCCAGTCGTGGCGGTGGCCGCCGAGGCTGATGCCGGGTATGGCCTGGTCCTTCTCGAAGTAGAGGCCGTAGATGATGGCGCACCAGCCGTTGTTGCACTTGTAGCGGGCGTAGCCGTTGGTGTTGTCCAGGTCCGACTGGTCGCGGCAGTTGCCGTTGAGGGCGCCGGTGGGGTTCAGGCCCGGGTTGATGGTGCCGTCGGGGCCGATGGCGGGGGTGGCGTAGCAGCCGTCCGTGTCGTAGTCGAACGCCGGCTGGAACGTCTGCTCCAGGCCGTCCGCGTTGGCGGGCAGGGCGGTGGGCGGGGCGGCGAAAGCCGTCCCCGGAAGGGCGATCACCAGCGCGACCGCGCTGCCGACGACAGCCGGGACCCTGCCGATACGCGAGCTTCTCTTCACTTGCTTCCTCCTGGTCGACCGCGGTGGGGGAGTGCACGGCCTGATTGACATGCCCGGATCAGCCTGGCCGAACCGCGTTGACGTGTCGAGCCTCGTCGGATGTCCCCTCGATGAAGCGTCAACCAATAGCGGGAGCAGGCCTCTTCGGCCGTGACGTCCGGTGACGGTCACCGCCGGGTACCGATCCGGCCCGCTCCCGGGACATGCGCAAGACGATGCCGTTGGATGGCGGTGCCGGAGGCCGTGGGGGTGTCCCGGAGGAGGGGGGAATCCATGAAGTACGCAGTGTCCGCGGCCCTGTTGCTGCTGCTCCTGACCGCCTGCGGCGGCAAGGGCGCCGAGGCCGGTGGCGGACCGTCGACCAGTGCGCCGGCGCCGGACGCGAGCGCGAGCGCGTCGCGGAGCGCCTCGGCGGGGGACCCGTCGCCCGGCGGCGACGCCAACCCGGTCGACGCCTCCTCGTTCTGCGCCTTCGTCACCGATGAGCAGTCCAAGGTGGAGGACACCGGCTCCGGTGTCGGTGCGCAGGCCGCGCCGGCCATCGACGTGGCCACCTGGCTCGCCGACCACCCGGAGCACCAGCCGTGCACCGCCGCGGACTTCGACGCCGCGGCGCAGGAGGGCTGCCCCGGGCCGGCGAGTCGATCCTGGCCGCCACGGGTCACGACAGCCTCATGGAGGCGCTCGGCTGACGGGCGCGTCGGTACGGCGGTCCGCCGGGCTCCGGCACAGCGTCCCGGGCGGGCGGGGGGTGAGCCGACGGCGGCCGGTCGGCGTAGTCCGCCGCGCGCAGTGCGGGCCCGGCGCCGAAGCTGGTGAGCAGCCGTCCGCCGGCACGACCCGAGGAGACCCCCATGACATCCATGAGCGCGGAGGCCGACGCCCGCGACTCAGGCACCTTCGAGCTAGGCGGTGACCTGCCCGTCCGCCGGCTGGGGTACGGGACGATGCAGCTCACGGGGGAGGGGGTCTGGGGCGATCCCCCGGACCCCGAAGAGGCCGTACGGGTCCTGCGGCGCGCGGTCACCCTCGGCGTCACCTTCATCGACACCGCGGACGCCTACGGCCCCTTCACCGCCGAGCTGCTCATGCGCAAGGCCCTCCACCCGTATCCGCAGGACCTGGTGATCGCCACGAAGGCCGGCTTCGCACGCCCGGGACCCGGTGAGTGGGTCGCGGTCGGGCGGCCCGCCTACCTGAGGCAGCAGGTCGAGCTGAGCCTGCGCCACCTGGGCGTCGAGCGCATCGACCTGCTCCAGCTGCACCGTGTCGACCCCGAGGTGCCCATCGCGGACCAGGTCGGCGAACTCGCCGCCATGCAGCAGGAGGGCAAGATCCGGCACATCGGGCTCAGCGAGGTGACCACGGCCCAGATCGAGGAGGCCTCGAGGACCGCGACCATCGTCTCCGTCCAGAACCGCTACAACCTCGCCGACCGCGCGTCCGAGGACGTCCTCGCCCACGCCGAGCGGAACGGCATGGCCTTCATCCCCTGGTTCCCGCTCGCCACGGGCGGACTGGCCCGGGAGGGCGGCCCCCTGGACCGCATCGCCGAGGCGCACGGCGCCCAGCCGTCCCAGCTCGCCCTCGCCTGGCTGCTGCGGCGTTCACCGGTCATGCTGCCCATCCCGGGCACGTCGAAGGTCGCCCACCTGGAGCACAACATCGCCGCCGCGGGCATCCGGCTCACCGACCGGCAGTACGAGGAGCTGACGGCGGCGGTCTGACCCCCGGACGCGGACGCGACGCCGCCCGGTGGCGCGGGTACGCCGCCATCGGGCCGCGCAGCGGGTCCCGTCAGGAGTCCTGTGTCTTGAGGCACTGCGCCTCGGGGTCATGGGCGTCGATCTCGCCGCCGAGGTTCAGGACGCGGGCCTGGAGTTCGTCTGCGTCGTCCGGGCCGTCGGACTGCGTGGTACCCGCCTGCAGGTCGGCGAGTTCGAGGCTCGCCGAGGTCTGCTCCGCCACCCGGGACAGCCCCAGGGCGAGTTCCTGCCAGTCCGAGTCGAGGCGGGCGGCCTGGGCGGCCTGGCGTGCGCTGTCCTCGAGAGCGGGTACGACCCTTCTGTGGGCCGTCGCCCGGTCGTCCGGAGTGCCGAAGTCGGAGGAGAGGAACATCTCGTAGTTCGCGCACGCCTCACGGGCGAGGTCGCGCGCCCGGTCGGCGTCACCCGATCCGCAGGCACCGACCGAAGCCGTCACGGCGAGGACGAGGGCGAATGCGCCCAGGGATGATCTTGGCATGGTGACATCATTCCTGTGGCCGGGGATATGCACGTGCGAATTCCCCGTTGCCCGCGCGACACTGCGGGGATGACGTCCGACACCGACGGCCTGACTCCGCGGGAGCGGGCCCTGCGACATGTGGCGGGGCTGTCGTCGGGACCTCCGGTCGATCCTGCGCCGCGTGTGACGCTGAACTTCCACCCGGACAGGGTGGCGCGGGGCGAGACGGTGCTGGAGGCCCTGGCCAAGGGCGGGGTCTACCTGTCGCAGTTCGCCACGGGGACGAGCAACGGCGGCCTGACCGCCCGCCCGGGCGGCGACCGGTGGCGGTGGGAGAGCCGCATCTTCAACGGTGCGTACGATGCCGTGCCGGCCGCCGAACGACCCGTGTACGGAGCGCTGAACTTCCGCCGCAGGACGGTCGGCGCCGCACCGCGCTTCGGGTCCGCCCACTTCCGCCTGACCGCCCGGACCTCGGCGCGGACGACGTTCTGCTACCCCGACAGCTACTTCGACCCCTCGGACTTCGGCGTCGGGGAGCGCATGGGGCTGGTCGCGCTCGCCCTGGCCGACTCCAAGGACGCCCTCGACGACCACATCGAGGCGCAGGTCCACGGACCGGTGCGCCCGGACGGCGACGTCGAGGCGCTCGTCTTGGACCCCTGTTACCGGGGCACGGCCGTGGAGGCCGCCGCCCGGCGGCTGCCGTGCCCCCTGGAGTGGCACGGCGGCTTCCGGCTCACCGTGGAGGAGTTGCGCCTCAGGCCCGCGTACCGGGGCCAGGAGTACGTGGACCTGGGCGTCGGGATCGCGGTCGACGGAGTGCTCGACCCGCGCGCGATCGGCCTGGCGGCCGCCACCGGGCGGCACGACGGGCAGGCGCTCAAGAAGGTGTGGCACTACGTCGCCCGTTTCGGGGCCGCCGCAGGCTGACGCCGTGGGCAAGGCAACACGGCAGCCCGGGGCGTCCGGTGGTGCCGCCGGCGCTTCGCCCGCGTCCTGTCCCGCAAGACCGGATGACAGCGCGCCGCCCCTGCCGCCCCTGCCGTCCGGGCGACCCTGGCGGGGCGCCCGGAGCGTGCGGTAGGAAGATCGAATGACACTCGCTCCGGTCTGCGGTCCCGAAGGTCCCCTGCGTGCCACGGCTGCCGCCCGCGGGCCGCTGCCCGTGCGCGCCGTGCTCTTCGACTTCTCCGGCACCCTGTTCCAGATCGCCTCGTACGCGGACCGCATCCGCGCCGCGCTCGGACGGCCCGTGGACGGAGCGGAGATGGAGCGGCTGCTCGACGGGCTGGAGGCGGGGCTCGCGGACCCCGAGGTGGTGCGCGCGCAACCGGGGCGGGACGTCTCCTCCAAGGCGCACCGTCACGCCTTCACGACGTGGTACGCCTCCGTCCCCGAACTCGCGCCGTACGCCGACGCGCTCTACGACCAACTGCAAGCCCCCGGCCACTGGGTGCCGTACGCCGACGCCGGGGCCACGCTGGAGGCCCTGCGGGACGCGGGCATCGCCCTGGGTGTCGTCAGCAACGTCGGCTGGGACCTGCGGCCGACCTTCGCCCACCACGGGCTCGACCACCACTTCTCCGCCTGGGTGCACTCCTACGCGTACGACACCGAGAAGCCCGACCCCGTCCTGTTCGGGCACGCCTGCGGAGCGCTGGGCGTCGACCCGGCCGAGACGCTGATGGTCGGTGACCACCCCGCCAAGGACGGCGGCGCGGCCGGCGCCGGACTGCGCTCGTACGTCCTGCCCGCCGGTGCCGCCCCCGGCGCGCACCGCGGCCTGGACGCGGTGCTCCGGCTGGCGGGGGTGCGGCCGTGAGCGGGCGGTGCGGGACGAGGGCCGGGTGCGTCACGCGGAGCTGAAGCAGTCGTCGGGTTCGGGCCCGCGGCGCGGGTGACGCCTCCGCGCGGTCCGTCGCGCGGTCACCCCCGGCTCCACCGCAGCCGCAGCTCACGGCCCTGAGCCCGGCCGGCCTCGGCGGCGGGGCGGCGGGTGGCGGGGTCGAGGGGGTTCGTGCCGATCGCCGCCGCTGACGCGTCGTCCGGTCCGATGACGGCGACTTCGGCGCCGGCGGCCCGCAGTTCCGCCACGGCGAGCTCCAGGGGGTGTTCGCTGGGGAAGAGCTCCGTGGCCCCCATCGGCACGATCGCCAGCACGCGCGACGCGCCCCCGGCGTAGTCGGCGTTCGCTGCGGACCGCACCCCGCCGTCCACGAAGCGGCGACCGTCGATCGTCACCGGCGGCCAGATGCCCGGCACGGCGCAACTCGCGGCGACGGCGTCCACGAGGGCCACCCCGGACGAGCCGTCGAAGACGCGCGGTTGCCCGGTCTCCGCGTCCACGGCGACGATGCGCACCGTCCGGGACGCGGGCCAGTCGTGGGAGGGGAGTCGGGACTCGATCACCCGCCGCCGTTCCGCCTCCGGCACGGTCTCGGCGCCGAGGGCGTACCGGCCGACCGCGCGCCGCATGTCGGGGACGGAGGCGACGCCCTGCAGCACCTCGGCGATGCCCGCGCCGAAGTTCGCCAGATCCACGTCGGCCATGATCTCGGCCGACTGCAGCTCCGGCTCGGTCTGCCGGGCGTAGAGCTCGTCCAGCGGCAGCCCGCTGCCCAGTTGGGCCGCGACCGTCGCCCCCGCCGACGTCCCGACCAGCACCTCGGCATCCGTCACGTCCTGCCCGGCGTCCGCGAGCCCGGCCAGCAGTCCGGTGATCCAGGCGATCCCGGCGACACCGCCGCCGCCGAGCACCAGTGCGTCGGTCATCTTCAGTGCTCTCCCTCGGCGTTGCCTTCGTGAGCCCTCCCCTCATCCTCTCCCATCCCGAAGGGATCGTGGGGTTCCGCGAGAAGGGCGAGTGCCGTCGGCCACAAGGGGTGACGAGGTGCTCACGCGCGCCGGCGGGGCGGTGAGCCCACTGAGAGTGGAACTCTTCGTGCGGATATAAGATGAATTGCCCGGGCAGTGGGCAGCGGAGATCTCCGCGGACCGAAACGCGGTTCCGGAGCGCGCCGGCTGACGCCGCCCGACGTGACGCCGTGCGGAGCGATCCCGTGTCCGCCAGAGGAACGTCCGGAGTGGTGAGCATGTCCGACACACTGATCCGTCCCCGGCCGTCGATCGGTCCCACGATCGGCCCGGGCTTCGTTGCGAGCGGCACCGCGGCGCAGCCGGCGCCCGCCCTGCGCCCGCACCGCGCCCGGGTGGCGCCCACTCCCACGCCGGCCTGCGAGGAGAGCACCACCGCGGGGATCTCGTACGCCGAGCCCCCCGAGGTCCCGAAGGCCTGGGAGGTCGTGGCCCTGGTGGCGATCTTCGCTGTCACGCTTCTGATCGCCGTGGGGACGTTCGGCCGCGTCCTGACGCTCTGACCCCGACGGGCCGGTGCGGCGCCCACGTCGCTCCGCGGGCGCGTAGCGCGCGACGCGGGGACTCAGGTCGGTGCCGGTGACCCGGTCGGGCGCGCGCCGGACGAGGCGGGCTCAGGGGGAGGAACGGCCGCCGCGGCGACGGCTTCCGAGCCCGCGCCCCGCGCGCCGACGAGAGCCAGCCCCTCCTCCAGTTCGTCCAGGGCCCGCCGGGCGGTGGCGATGCGTTCCCGCAGGTCGCAGGGTGCCTCTCCGTCTCCGTCGGCGGTTCGGCGCGGTTCCTCGCGCTCGCGCTCGTGCTCCAGCTGCCTGGCCTCCTCCAGCGAGCTGATGACCACGCCGATGAGCAGATTGACCAGCACGAACGAGCCGATCAGCACATAGGAGGCGTAGTAGAGCAGGCTCCATCGCGAGATCTGCAGGCCGCCGTGGACGGCGTCGCCGATGCCGTCCAGGGTGATCAGCAGGAAGAGCGACAGTGCGGCCCGCCCGATGGACCCGTAGTGCTCGGGATCGGCGTCGGCGAAGAAGACCCAGCCGGTCATGGCGTAGACGTACAGCAGCATGGTGCCGACCAGCAGGAAGCTGAGCGTGCCCGGCAGGCTCTTGCCGACGGCCACGATGATGATGCGCAGCTGCGGCAGGAAGCGGGCGGCACGCACGACCCGGGCCAGCCGCAGCAGCCGCAGCACCGTGGCGTTCTCGCGTGCGAAGGGCAGGTACGCCAGCGTCACCACGGCCAGGTCGAAGAGGTTCCACGGGTCGCGGAGGAAATCCCTGGGACGGTCGGCGTGGGCGCAGGCCCGTAAGACGACCTCGGCGGTGAAGACCGCGAGGAAGCAGTGCTCCACCAGCTTCAGGGAGCCGTGCCAGCGCGCGGTGATCCCGTCGTACGTCTCGACGCCGAGGACGGCCGCGTTGGCGAGGACGAGGGCGAAGACGGTGACGCCGAACCACTCGGATTCGACGACGTCACGGCATCGTACGGCGAGCGCGGCGGCACGGCCCGGAGGAGGATTGGCGATGTGTTCGGCCATGTGCGTGTACCCGGTCCTCCGCTGCCGCCTGCCTGCTGACCCGACTGAAGTGGATCTTATTCGGAGAGGGGGGTCGAGGGGCCCGGGAAGCCGCGGAACTGCCCTGTAAGAGTGGGCGGTTCGGCCCTCGGTGCCCCTGGCCGCATCGTGCCGCGGGCGGCGCGGGAGGCGGAGGCGCGCAGGTCCGGTGGCGCATGCGCGGTCCGGCGGATCGCGTGCTCAGGTGGCCGGAGGCCCGCACCGCCGGAGATCCGCCGGAACCGGGCCCTCGGCATCCGGTACGGGCGGTGGCACCGGGTGCTGGCACGCGGGGCACAACTGGTGCCCCCGCGCCGTGATCCGGGTGCCCCACCCGAGGCAGAACGGGCAGTCGCGCGCCGAGGCCGGGTCAGGGTGCGGGACGGCGGGAGCGGAGTGTGCTCCGTGGGACATCCGGTACTCCTCGAGATGCGCGGAGAGCGGGGCACGGCTTTAAGCCTTATGGGCTCTTTATCCAGGTATAAACGAAATCCTTCAATCGGTACAAACGTCCTGCGTCACGACGAGGAAACCGTCGGTGACACCCGCCCTCGGCCGCCCCGCCGCCCGCGACGGGAAGGACCGCGTCCGCCCGGCGGTTGCACCTCACGCGGGTGACCGGTGGCGGGAGTACGCCGCCTGGCGCCGTGGAGGCCGCGCAGCGGTCCGGTCCCCACGCGGACGCCGGCGAGCGGCACCCGCCTGCCTCCCGCGCCGGTCCGGCTCCCTCCGGGCCGGCGCGGGCCGTGCCCCGGGGGATTGTCGGTGCCGGGTGACACCGTGGAGGCCATGGACGAGCTGATGCGACCCAGGGTCTACGGTGCCGACGTCGACGACCCGGATCCCGGCCCCCGGCCCGGGCACCTCTACCGGGAGCTGGTCGGCGGCCCGCTGGACGGGCTGCTGCTCGACGTGACCGGCTGGACCGATTCGCAGCACTCGGCGGGCGCCGAGCTGCGCACCGACGTCGGCCGGTTCGGCCCGGGCGGCCGCGCCCGGTACGCCCCTCGCGCAGAGGACGTCGTTCACTGGGACTGGCGCGGTGACAGCCGCTGACGGCGCGCTCGATCCCGGCGCCCCGGACGCCTCGTCATACATGTGTCCACCGCGCTTGGTTGCGCGGGAACCCGGGTGGGTCAGTCCAGCTCGCCGGATCGTGTCACGGGGTGTCTGATGAACACAGCGGACCCGGGGCCCCGGAGTGGCCCCCGGCGGCCCCGGGCCGCTCTTGGCTGCCGCCGTGCCCGGCGGGTACGTGCCATCACCGCGCGCCCGTCGCGGAGTTGACGGGGCGCGTGTGTGCGACGCAGGCGGCGGGAGAGGAGCCCGCGGCTACGGCTTCCGGGCCAGCCCGGCGGCGATGAGACGTTCCCAGACGGTGAGTTCGCGCTCGGCGTCGCCGATGCGGGAGACGCCGTCGCCCGCGTCCGGGCGCCACAGCGACGCGGGGACGATGCCCGGCTCCAGGATCTCCAGGCCGTCCAGCAGATCCTCGATCTCCTTGTCGGTGCGCCACCGGCCGCGGCCGAAGGTCTGCTGGAGGATGCGCTCCGCCTCGGCGGTCTCCGGGTTGTTGCCGGACCGGAAGTGACTGACGAAGAAGTAGCTGCCGGACGGCACTTGGCCGCGCCAGTAGTCGACGATGCCCGACGGGTCCTCGTCGTCGTTCACGTGGTGGAGGATCGCGCTGAGGATGACGGCGACGGGCTTGTCGAAGTCGATCACCTCGAGCGTGTCCGGGTGGTTCCGGATGACCTCGGGTTCGCGTATGTCGGCCTGGATGACCCGGGTGTCGTCGTTCTGCTCCAGCAGCGCTCTGCCGTGGGCGAGCACGATCGGGTCGCTGTCCACGTACACCACCGTGGACCCGGGTACGTGCCGCTGGGCGACCTGGTGGACGTTGTCCGCGGTCGGAAGACCGCTGCCCAGGTCGACGAACTGCCGTACACCGGTCGTGGTGGCGATCTCCCGGATCGCACGGATCAGCGCCGCGCGGTTGGCGAAGGCGATCGCCACCGAGCCGGGCAGGTCCTGCTTGAACACGTCGCCGATCTCCCGGTCGACGGCGTAGTTGTCCTTGCCGCCGAGCAGGTAGTCGTAGACGCGCGCGATGCTTGGTTTGGTCTGGTCGACCCAGGAGACGTCGTCCGTCATGACATCCATCCTTCTCCGCGATGACGCCGGGCAACCGTCATCCTAGGGAAGGTCGCGCGCGGTTCACCCACGGCGGCGCTGCTCAGCCCAACCGGTCGACGAGCCGGGTCAGGATCCGGCCGGTGTTGCGGGGCGGCTGAGACTCGGCCGCGAGCCGGTCCATGACGGTCAGGTAGTGCTCGACGTCGTCCTGCTTGTCCAGGTAGAGCGCGCTCGTCAGCTGCTCCAGGTAGACGATGTCGGGCAGGTCGGGCTCGGAGAAGCGCAGGATGGTGACGGGGCCGCCCGCGGCGGCCAGACCGCCGATGTCGAAGGGGGCTATCTGCAGCGTCACGTTGGGGAGGGCGGCAACCTTCATCAGGTGCTCCAGCTGACCCCGCATCACCTCCACGCCGCCGAGCGGCCGGTGGAGGCAGGCCTCGTCGAGCACCACCCACAACTGCGGCGCGTCCTGCTTGGAGAGCAGCGCCTGACGGGTCATCCGCAGATCGACGCGGCGGCTGATCTCCCGCTCGGAGGCGCGGGGGTGGCCGAGCCGGGTGACGGCCCGGGCGTACCCCTCGGTCTGCAGCAGGCCGGGGACGAACTGCACCTCGTAGGTGCGGATGGTGTGCGCGGCCTCCTCGAGGCCGATGTGCGTCTCGAACCAGCTCGGCAGGACGTCGGCGTACTGGTGCCACCAGCCGGGCGTGTTGGCGCGGTGGGCCAGCGCCAGCAGGTCGGCGCGCTCCTGGGCGTCGGTCACGCCGTACAGGGTGAGCAGGTCGGCGACGTCGCGCTCCTTGAAGCCCACCCGGCCCAGCTCCAGGCGGCTGATCTTCGCGTGCGACGCGCGGATCGCCTCACCGGCCGCCTCGCGGCTGATCCGCCGGGACTCGCGCAGCCGGCGCAGCTGCGTGCCCAGAACGATGCGCAGCACGGTCGGTCCACCGCGCTGCACGGCGAGCGGTGAACCGGTGGCGGGTTCGTGGCCCGGCCGGGCGGCAGTCATGTCGGATCCCCCTGAACGACTGGTTGCGGATCCAGTGTTCCATCGCGGGGCCCCTCAGTACAGGCGCATCCGCCCCGTTGCGGTGCGCGCCGCGCCCACGCCGTACGGGCCCGGCGCGGTCTCCGGGACCGGGCGGGGACGACGCCGGGACTAAAGAGGCTGCCGGGAGGGTTGTCCCCGACATGCACGGTGAGTACAAGGTGCCCGGTGGGAAGCTCGTGGTCGTGGACCTCGACGACCACGACGGGGTGTTCCGCAACGTCCGCGTGGCCGGCGACTTCTTCCTCGAGCCGGACGAGGCGATCTCCGCCATCGACCGCGCCCTGGAGGGTGCCCCCGCCGATACCGACGCCGCCGGCCTCGCGGCCCGGATCGAGGCGGCCCTGCCCGAGGGAACGGTCATGTACGGCCTGACCGCGGAGGGGATCGCCGTCGCCGTACGGCGGGCCCTCGCCCAGGCCACGGACTGGACCGACTACGACTGGCAGCTGATCCACGAGGCGCCGCAGTCCCCGGCTCTGCACATGGCCCTCGACGAGGTGCTCACCGCCGAGGTCGCGGCCGGTCGCCGCCCGCCGACCCTGCGGGTGTGGGAATGGGGCGGCCCGGCGGTCGTCATCGGCAGTTTCCAGTCCCTGGCGAACGAGGTCGACGCCGACAACGCCGCGCGCCACGGCCTGACCGTCGTGCGGCGGATCTCGGGCGGCGGCGCGATGTTCGTGGAGCCCGGGAACACCATCACCTACTCCCTCTCGGTGCCCGCGTCCCTGGTGTCGGGGCTGTCGTTCGCCGACTCCTACGCCTACCTCGACGACTGGGTCCTCGACGCCCTCGGCGACATGGGCATCAAGGCCTGGTACCAGCCGCTGAACGACATCGCCACCGAGGCCGGCAAGATCGCCGGTGCCGCGCAGAAGCGGGTCGTCGCCCCGGACGGCGGGGCGGGGGCGGTCCTTCACCACGTGACGATGTCCTACGACATCGACGCCGACAAGATGCTCGAGGTGCTGCGCATCGGGCGGGAGAAGATGTCCGACAAGGGCACCCGCAGTGCCCGGAAGCGAGTCGACCCGCTGCGCCGCCAGACCGGGCTGCCGCGCGAGGCGGTCATCGACCGCATGATCGAGTCCTTCCGCGCCCGATACGGCCTCACCGACGGGAGCGTCACGGCCGAGGAGCTCGCGCGCGCCGAGGAGCTCGCCGCCGCGAAGTTCGGCTCCCCGGAGTGGACCGCCCGCGTGCCGTGACCCCGCCCGGGTACCGGCAGGGCGCCACGCCTTGCCGTGATCCGCGTGTCCCGGGCGCGGATCACACAGCCTCCCACTTGATTGACGAGTCAATGATATGCATATGCTTGACACGTCAAATACTTGGAGGTGCGGCATGGAGGCGAACGCGTCGTTCCCCTTCGTCATCGGCGTCGACAGCTTCGGGGACATCACCAAGGACGCCGCGGGGCGTCCCCACGATCACCCCGAGAACCTCCGCACGCTGGTCGAGGAGGGCGTGGCGGCGGAACGGGCCGGGCTGGACTTCTTCGGGCTCGGGGAACACCACATCGAGGAGATGCCGCTCTCGGCACCCGACCTGGTGCTGACCGCCGTCGCGGCACGCACCTCGCGGATCCGGCTCGGCTCCGCCGTCACCGTGCTCAGCTCCGACGACCCCGTGCGCGTGTTCCAGCGGTACGCCACGCTCGACGCGCTCTCGCACGGACGTGCGGAGGTGATCCTCGGCCGCGGGTCGAGCAAGGAGTCCTTCCCGCTGTTCGGCTTCGACCTCGCCGACTACGAGCGGCTCTTCGAGGAGCGGCTGGAGCTCTTCGCCGCACTGCGCGCCGAGCGCCCGGTCACCTGGTCGGGCACGACACGGGCCGCGCTGCCCGGACTCCAGGTGTTCCCGCGCACCGCCTCCGGCGCCCTGCCGACGTGGGTCGGCGTGGGCGGCAGTCCCGCGTCGGTCGTCCGGGCGGCCAGGTACGGGTTCAACCTGATGCTCGGCGCCATCGGCGGCAACCCGGCCCGCCTCGCACGGCTCACCGAGCTCTTCCGCCGCTCCACGGCGGAGGCGGGGTACGGCCCGCGGCCGATCGGCCTGCACTCGCCGGGACACGTCGCCGCGACCGACGAGCAGGCGAGCGAGGAGTACTGGCCGTACTACGAGAGCTTCATGCTGGAGGCCCGCCGCGAGCGGGGCTTCCCTCCCATCACCCGCGAGTACTACGAGCACGAACGGGCCTACGGCTCGCTCTATGTCGGCTCGCCCGGGACGGTCGCCCGCAGGATCGTCAGGACCATGCGCGTCCTCGGCGCCACCCGGTTCGACCTCAAGTACGGGATGGGCCCGATGCCGCACGCGCACCTGATGGAGAACATCCGGCTCTTCGGTACCGAAGTCGCCCCGCGCGTACGGGCGGAGCTCGCCTCAGGGGCGACGCGGTGCCCGGGCGCGCCCGCCGGCGCGGACTCCTGAACCGCGGACTCCTGAACCACCCCACCATCCGTCCGCACACCAGAAAGACGAACCACCATGCAATTCGGCATCTTCGGAGTCGGCGACGTCACGCGGGACCCGGTCAGCGGACGCACCCCGAGCGAGGCGGAGCGCATCGACGCGATCGTCCGCATCGCCCGGCGCGCGGACGAGGTGGGCCTGGACGTCGTCGCCATCGGCGAGCACCACAATCCGCCGTTCATCCCCTCCTCGCCGACCACGATCCTGGCCCACATCGCGGCACTCACCGAGCGGATCACGCTGAGCACCTCCGTGACGCTGATCACGACCAACGACCCGGTGCGCATCGCGGAGGAGTACGTGATGCTGCAGCACCTGGCCAAGGACCGGGTCGACCTCGTACTCGGCCGCGGCAACACCGCCCCGGTCTACCCCTGGTTCGGGCAGGACATCCACAAGGGCGTCGAGCTGGCCCTGGAGAACTACAACCTGCTGCACCGCCTGTGGCGGGAGGACGTGGTGGACTGGGAGGGCAACTTCCGCTCCACCCTGCAGGGCTTCACCTCCACCCCGCGCCCCCTCGACGACGTGCCGCCCTTCGTGTGGCACGGCTCCATCCGCACCCCGGAGATCGCCGAGCAGGCCGCCTACTACGGCAACGGCTTCTTTGCCAACAATGTCCTCGCGCCGTACGGGCACTTCGAACGGCTCGTCGCCTTCTACCGGCAGCGGTTCGCGCACCACGGCCACGGCACCCCGGAGCAGGCGATCGTCGGCCTGGGCGGCCAGGTCCACATCGCCAGGCGCTCGCAGGACGCGGTCGCGGCCTTCCGTCCGTACTTCGAGGGCTTCCCGCTGTTCCGCGGGAGCTCGCTCGACGAGTACCGCAGGCTCACCCCTCTGTCGGTGGGCAGTCCGCAGGAGGTCATCGACAAGACGATGGACTTCCGGGAGCGCTTCGGCGACTACCAGCGCCAGTTGTGGAACGTGGACGGCATGGGCCAGCCCCTCGAGGCCGTGCTGGAGCAGGTGGAACTGCTGGCGACCGAGGTGGTGCCGGTGCTCCGCAAGGAGATGGGCTCGCTACGCGCCCCGGGCGTGCCGGACGCGCCCACGCACGCGAGCCTGGTGCGGGCGAAGTACGGTGACGCGCAGCCGCGGCAGCCGCGGCCGAACCCCAACCGCGGGGACAACGTCACCGGCGCCTCGCCGTACCAGGACGGCGCTCCGTCGGTCGGCGCGCGACGACCCCTGGCCGGCTGAGCCATGAGCACCGCAATCCCGGACGGCGACGCGTCCGCCGCCCGCCCGCTCACCCTCGTCGTGGTCGACGCGGGCGTGAGCGACCCCTCCTCGTCGAGGCTGCTGGCCGACCGCATCGCCCACCGGGCCGTCACCGCGCTGGGCGAGTCGGGCCGCACGGCCACCACCCGGTCGGTCGCACTCGGCCCGCTCGCCGTGGACATCGCCCGGGCGATCGTCTCCGGGCATCCCGGCGAGAGCCTGAGGGCGGCGATCGGCGAACTGGCCGCCGCCGACGGTGTGATCACCTCGACCCCGGTCTACACCGCGGGCGTGAGCGGCCTGTTCAAGTCGTTCTTCGACGTCCTGGACGGCGACCTCGTCGTCGCCAAGCCCGTCCTGCTCGCCGCGACGGCCGGCAGCCCGCGTCATGCGCTGGTCGTGGAGGACCAGGTCCGCCCCATGTTCGCCTACCTGCGCGCACTCTCCGTCCCGACGTCGGTCTTCGCCGCCCCCGAGGACTGGGGCGCGTCGGCGCTGGGGGACCGCATCGGCCGGGCGGCCGTCGAGCTCGCGGCGCTGATGGCCAGCGGTGTGGGTGACACGATCGCGGACCGGGCCTGGTCCGGCTACCGGCACCGGTTCGACGGCAACGCCACACGAGCCGAACACACCGCCGCCGACGTCGACTTCGACACCCCGCTCATGCGCCTGGCGGCCGGGGGAGCCCCGCTGCGGAAGAACGCTTCCTCCGGCTCCTGAGCCGGCGCCCGCCGGCCCCGCCGCCGCCCCCGGTCCGTGGGCGGCGGCGGGGCGTGCCGGGCGGCATCGGGTCACGGAGAAGGATGCCGGCAAGATCTTGTATAGAGAAGATAGTCTGCAAAGCAGACGATATGCGAAACCGAAGTGAATTAGGGTGTCCTCGTGACTTCACGGCGCAGCCTCGGCGCGGAGGCCCCGGAGCCCCGGCCGTCCGGACTGGACGACGACTTCGGCTTCGCCATCGGTGCGGTCTTCCGTGCCTACGCCAAGGCGGTCGACGCCGCTGTCGGCGACATCCCCGGGGGCCCGCGCGGCTACTTGGTGCTCGCGGCCGCGGCCACCGGTGAGGCGGGCAGTCAGAAGTCCCTCGCCGAACGCCTCGGGGTCGACCGGACGGTCATGACGTACCTCCTGGACGACCTGGAGGCCGCCGGCCTCGTGGAGCGCCGGCCCGACCCCGCCGACCGCCGGAGCCGGCACGTGTTCGCCACCGAGCACGGCGCCGAGCGCCGGGAGGAGCTGCGCGCCCGCGTGGACCTGGTCGAGCAGCACCTGCTCGGCGCCCTGCCGGAGGAGTCGCGGGAGGCGTTCCGCGGCATGCTGTGCACCCTCGCCCGTCATGTGACCGGGCGCGACGGGGCCGCCGACCCCTGTCAGGTCGTCGTCGAGTTCGGGATCGCCGAGGAGGCGGCCCGCACCCCGCGCCGCGGACGGCGCCGCTCCGCGAACTGACCTCCGGGGGCGCCGTGAAGGTGCCCCCGCTGGTGTCGCCGCCGCCATCGCCGTCCGTACGGGCGGCGGTCGGGCGTGCGCGCGTACCGCCCCCTCCGTCCTGCCCGTCCCGGATCCCGCGAGCCGTGGAATACGCGGGTCTACAGATGTGCTGCAATATATATTATTTGCCAGACAGATGGGCTGTCCGGCAGCGCACTCAGAGGACGACGTCATGCCCGACCACGGTCACGAACTCCTGCTCGGCACGTTCATCACCCCGACCGCCCACGACCCCGCGCAGGCCGTGGCGCTGGCCGAACGCACCGAGGCGGCGGGCCTGGACGTCGCGACGTTCCAGGACCACCCCTACAACCCGGACTTTCTCGACACGTACACGCTCATGACCTGGGTCGCGGCCCGGACGAGCCGCCTGCGCGTCTCGGCGAACGTCACGAACCTGCCGCTGCGCCCGCCCGCGATGCTCGCCCGCACGGCGGCGAGCCTGGACCTCCTGTCCGGAGGGCGGTTCGAACTCGGCCTCGGCGCGGGCGCGTTCCCCGACGCCGTGCACGGCATGGGCGGCCGGCGCCTGACGCCGGGGCAGGGCGCCGAGGCGCTGGAGGAGGCCCTCGACGTCATCCGCGGCGTGTGGGACGGCGACGCCCCTGACCCCCTGCGCTTCCAGGGCGCGTACCACTCCGTCCCCGGGATGAAGCGCGGCCCGCGTCCCGCCCACGACATCGGTGTCTGGCTCGGGGCGTACAAGCCGCGGATGCTGCGCCTGACGGGCCGCAAGGCCGACGGATGGCTGCCCACGCTGGAGTACCTGCGGGCCCCGGGGATGGCCGAGGCGAACAAGACGATCGACGAGGCCGCCCTCGCGGCCGGCCGCGACCCCGGCGAGATACGGCGCCTGCTCAACGTCCTGCGAGTGGACTTCTCCCCGGTCCGTCGCGGCCACCTCCAGGGCCCGCCCGCGCAGTGGGTGGAGGAACTGCTGCCCCTGGTCCTGGAGGACGGCTTCTCCGGGTTCTTCATCGGCCGGGACGACCCGCACGTGATCCGCACCTTCGGCGAGGAGGTGGCGCCCGCCCTGCGTGAGGCCGTCGCCCGTGAGAGGGCGGCCGCGGGGACGAGCACCGCACCACGGCGCCCGGTGGCCGTCCTCGCCGCGCGGCACGGCACGCTCGACTACGACGCCGTCCCGGAGTCCCTGGCCGGCAAGGTCGTCGAGCCCGGCGACCGCGGCTACGAGGACGTGCGCCACACCTACACCCGCACCGGTTCGCCCGCCCTGGTCGTCCGCGCGGAGAACGCCGGCGACGTCGTGGCGGCCCTCGGCTACGCCCGCGGCCAGCAGGCGGCCGTCGCGGTGCGCAGCGGAGGCCACGGCATCAGCGGCCGTTCGACGAACGACGGCGGGGTCGTCATCGACCTCTCCCGGATGAACGCGGTCGAGGTCCTCGACCGGGCCACCGGACGCGTGCGCGTCGAGCCCGGCGCACGATGGGGGGACGTCGCGCGCGCACTCGCGCCGTACGGACTGGCCATGAGCTCCGGCGACTACGGCGACGTCGGTGTCGGCGGACTCGCCACCGCCGGGGGCATCGGTTACCTGGCCCGCAAGTACGGACTCACCATCGACCACGTCACCGCGGCCGAGATCGTCGTCGCCGACGGCCGCACACTCCGGGTCGACGCGGAGCACCACCCCGGCCTCTTCTGGGCGATACGCGGCGCGGGCGGCAACTTCGGCATCGTCACGGCCTTCGAGCTGCAGGCCTACGAGGTCGAGGACGTCGCCTACGCCACGCTCGTCGTCGACGCCTCCGACACCGCGGACTTCCTGATGGAATGGGGGCGCCTCGTCGAGGCCGCCCCGCGGGAGATCAGCAGCTTCCTGTCCCTCTTCCCCGCACGGCGCGGCGCGCCGGTGACCGCTCAGATCACACTGGTGTACGCGGGGGACGACGTCGAGGAGGCGCAGCAGGCCCTCACCCCGTTCCTCGGCACCGGGCCGGTCCTCGACCAGCAGGCCCAACTCGCCCCCTACCACGCGATCGTGGCGCCGCCCGGGAATCCGCACCGCGGCCAGGGACTGGAGGACACGCGCAGCGGACTCCTCGCGCACATGACCCGCGAGGCCGCGGAGACCGTCGAGGCCATGATGAAGTCCGGCGACCTCCTGATCATGCAGTTCCGCTCGATGGGCGGCGCCGTGCACGACGTTCCCGCCGACGCCATGGCCTGGCCGCACCGCACCCAGGAGTTCTCCGTCCTCGGCGCAACCGCGCCGGACTTCGTCCCGCGCATGAACGCCCAGTGGGCCCGCCTGTACCCGCATTTGGGCGGCATGTACCTGAGTTTCGAGACGGACACCGACCCGGCCCGCCTGACGGACGCCTTCCCCGGACCGGTCCTCGCGCGGCTGCGCCGGCTCAAGGCCGAGTGGGACCCGGAGAACGTCTTCGACCGCAACTTCCCCATCCCGCCCGCGATCTCGTCCGACGACGGTACGGCCGGAGGGTAGGCACATGACCGGCCCGCGGCCCCCGCTGCGATGCACTGGGGGCCGATCGCCCGGCTCCGCGCCCCGACCGGACCCTGCGCGAGGCCATCCGGAGTGCCGTCTCCACTTGGTAGCCTGGGTACATGGCAGCGACCGAGAGTCCCCGATCCGCCGAACGGGGACTGCGCGCGGACGCGCTGCGCAACAGGCGGCGGATCGTGGCCGCCGCGCGCCAGATTTTCGAGGAGCGGGGTCTCGACGCGCCGTTGGACGAGGTCGCCGAGCGCGCCGGTGTCGGCGCGGGCACGCTCTACCGGCGCTTCCCGTCGCGCGAGGACCTGGTCGAGGCCGCCTTCGCGGAGGAGCTGACGCGGGTCGGGGCCATCGCCGAGGAGGCGCTGCTCTGCGAGGATCCGTGGACCGGTTTCAGCACGTTCGTCGAGCGGCTGTGCGGCGCCATGGCGGCCGACCGCGGCATCAGCGACCTGCTCGTCCTCAGGCTCCCCAACTCGCGGGTCGCCGCGGGCTCGTGCGAGCGCCAGAACCGTGCCGTGGGCGAACTCGTACGCCGGGCGCAGGAGGCCGGGGTCCTGCGCGAGGACGTCGTTCCGGAGGATGTACTCCTGTTCCTGATGGCCAACGCGGGCGTCATCGAGGTGACCCGGGGCGCAGCCCCGCACGCGTGGCGGCGCCTGGTGGCCTTCCTGCTGGAGGCCTGCAGGCCCGTCCACGCAGGCCCCTTGCCGGCCGCGCCGACCCCGCTGCAGACCGAGCGCGCGCTGCTGGGGAACGCAGAGGCCAAGGGCCTGCGGGCGCCGGGCCGCGAGGGCCACGGCCGCGACTGACCGTACCGCCGGGCCGGCGGGCGCTGTTAGGTGCGTCACGGCGGAAATAAGTGGAGAGCCACGTCCGGTTGCCTGATCGGAAGACGATGTCGACGCGCCGCCGTGGCGACGCGTAACCGGCTGATCAGGAGGCCGCGGTGAACCCATCCCCATCCGCGAGAGATGGCTGGACGGCGCTGGGGCAGGACGCGGCACACGCGCTCGACCGGATCCACGCCGTGGCCCCCTGGCCGCTGATGGCGGTGACCCTGCTCTGGCTGGCCAACCGGCATCCCGCGGTCTACGTCCGCGTCGCCGTGGCGCTGCTGCTGTCCAGCGGGGCCGGGCTCGCGCTCTCCGCGTCGATGGGCCGCGTGCCGGTGCGCGGGACGTCCCCCGCCCGTGACTACCTGGCGGACTACTTCGCACTGCCCGGTGCCGGGGCGGGCTGGTACCTGCTGACCGCGCTCGCCGTCGTCGCCACCGTCCCGGCCGCCTGGGCGCGGATCGCCGTGTCGGCGGTCGCCGTGTCCTCGGTGGCGGCGGCGGTGGCGACCGCCGACGACCCGGTGGCCGGCTTCCTCCTGGCCGCGGGCGTGCCGGTGCTCGCCTGGTTCACCGCGCGCCTCGTGCCCTACCGGCGGCGGGCGCGACGTGCACCCGACGCGGCGCCGCTGCGGCAGGCGGGCTGACGGCCATGCACCTGGACAGCCTGATAGAGGCGGCCGGATGGTGGACGTACGCCGTCGTGTTCGCCGTGACGGCGGGGGAGACCAGCGCTTTCGTCGGTCTGCTGCTCCCCGGTGAGACGGTCATCCTCCTGGCGTCGGCCATCGCCGGCCGGGGGGACCTCAACCCCCTTCTCCTGGCCGCCGCGGTGGTCACCGGCGGCATGCTCGGTGACAGCCTCGGCTACGCGCTGGGACGGCACTGCGAGCGGCACCCGGGCAGCCGCATGCACCGGATACGGCCCGACAGCCGGACCGGACGCGCCCAGCACTTCCTGGTCCGGCACGGCGGGGTGGCGGTGTTCACCGGGCGGTTCGTCGGTTTCGTCCGCACCTTCCTGCCCTTCGTCGCGGGCGCCTCCGGCATGCCGTACCGCCGCTTCTTCCTCTACAGCAGCGCCGCGTCGCTGGTCTGGGGCGTCGGCAATGTGCTGCTCGGCTACTTCGCCGATGCGGCCGCCACCGAACTGCTCCACCGGGCCGGGCTCCTGGCGATCCCCGTGCTCGTCGCCGCGGGCGCCGCCGTGCTGGTCGCCACCCGCCTCCTGTCCCGGCACCGCCGCGGGACCGCGCGGTCGGCGTCACGGATCGTGGCGACGGGCGGCGCCGCCAAGCGCGCGCCGGAACAGGACCCGGCGGGCGCGTACACCTCCGCACGGGAGTCCTGAGCCGCGGTCCGCGGGTCCGCCGCTGCGGACGGCGGCACGCGTGGTCCACCGACCTCACCCGCGACCTCCGGCACGGGCCGGGCATCGTGCACGCCGTCCGCCGTCCGGCTCGCGAACGCCCTGCCGCGCGGGGCGCGATCGCCCTAGGATCCCCGCGTGCCCGAGACCGAGATCGTGACAGCAGGCGAGCGCCCAGACCTTCGTGAGCAGGCGCGGGCCGCGCTCTGGGGCGGGTGGCCGGAGTTCATCCTGCACGCCCCGTCCTCGGCGGAGTACCGCCGCCGGGCGCTGGCGTACTTCCCGCGGTTCGACGTGCTGCTGCTGGACGGCGGCGAGGTGGTGGCCGGCGGGGCGGGGGTCCCGCTGTGCTGGGACGGGGAGGTCGGCACGCTGCCCGACGGGTACGACGGCGCCATGGCCGCGGCGGTGACCGGGCACGAGGCCTCCGTGGTGCCGGACACCCTCTGCGTCATGGTCGCGGCCGTGCGTTCGGACCGCCTCGGCGGCGGACTGGCCGGCAGGGTGCTCACCGCGCTGCGCGACCGCGCCGTGGAAGCCGGGCTGCGGCGTGTGATCGCGCCGGTACGGCCCACGCTCAAGGCGCGGTACCCGCTGGCGGCGATGGAGGACTTCGCCGGCTGGGCGCGCCCGGACGGTCTGCACCTCGACCCGTGGATCCGCACCCACCAACGGCTCGGGGCGACCGTCCTCGCGCCCGTGCCGCGTTCCATGGTGATCCCCGGCACCGTGGCCGAGTGGGAGGCGTGGGCGGGCATGGCCTTCCCGCGGACCGGCGGTTACGTCGTCCCGGGAGCACTCGACCTCGTGGAGATCGACCGCGAGCGGGACCGGGGCGTCTACGCCGAGTCCAACCTCTGGATGCGGCACCTGTAGCCGCCGCGGGAGCGCTCGCTCAGGCGGCGCTGACGAGGCCGTCGCGGCCGAAGAGCGGGGCGTAGCCGCAGGGCAGCTGGTGGAGGACGCGTGTCGTCAGGTCGCGTCCGGCCAGCCGGGCGACCGCGGTCAGCACGGTGCGGCTGTCCCAGCGTGCCGTGGCCGTGGTGCCACCGGTGCGGGCGGCCAGGTCCTCGACGAAGGCGCCGCAGGTGATGGGCCGGATCTCCGGGATCTCGGCGGTGAAGACGAGCGCCGCCTCGACGGGCAGGCACGCGGCCAGCGCGACGCGTTCGTCGCCGATGAGCCGGCGGCCCAGCGCGGCGAGCACCGCGCGCACTGCCTCCTCGGCCCGCTCCCGGGTGGGGTAGACGCCGTCGTACCGCACCCGCTCCAGCATGCGGTCGAACGTCATGGACGCCGTAGGCCGACCCGGTTGGGGCTGGGGGGACATCGGAGGACCTCCGCGGTGGGTGTGCGTGCCGGCCGGTGAATCCGGCCGCTCGCGCCGCGTCTACCCCGAAAGCGGCGGAGTATGACCGGCGACCCGTCATGGGGACGGTACGAGCGGATCGCCATGAAGCGGATCAAGACCTTTTACCGCCGCACATCTTGACCTGTGCACTACAAAACCGTACATTCCGCCTGCCCGGCCGTTCCGGACGGGCTTACGGTCGTCGCCCTTGGGGGGTTCCGCATGCACTGGTACCTGGACGTGCTCAAGAAGTACGTCGTCTTCGACGGGCGCGCGCGCCGCACCGAATACTGGATGTTCGCGCTGGTCAACCTGGTGGTCAGCATCCTGCTCCTCTTCGTGGGGCGCGCCATCGGCTTCGACTACCTCCAGTCGGTCTACGCGCTCGCGGTGCTCCTGCCCACGCTCGGCGTCTCCGCCCGCCGCCTGCACGACACCGGGCGTTCCGGTTGGTGGCTGCTGATCGGCCTCGTGCCGATCGTCGGCGCGATCGTCCTGCTGGTCTTCTTCTGCATCGAGGGCCAGCCCTCGGAGAACCAGTACGGCGCGAACCCGAAGTTCGCCGGTACACCCGCCTGACCTCCGCGCGGCCCGCCCCGGCCGGCCCGGCCGGGGCGGGTCCGCGACGCTCGGGCCGTGCGGTGTTTGATTCGCCGGTCGGGGGGTGTGGGGGGATGCTGGTGTATATGGGTACGCGTGTTCCTGCGGATTCTGTGGCTCGGGCGGATCTGCCCGCGTGGTCGCCGATGCTGGCGGTGGCGGGTCCGTTGCCGGGGGTGGGGGTGGAGGCGGAGTACGGGTTCGAGCCGTTGTTCAACGGGGCCCGGGTGCTGGTGTATCTGCCGGGGGACGGGCGGGTGCGGTTGGTGTCGGGGATCGGGCAGGACGTGACGGCGGGGTATCCGGAGTTGGAGGGGTTGGCGGGGGTGTTGCCGCCCGGTCTGGTGGGGGTGCTGGACGGGGAGGTGGTGGCGTTGGGGAAGCATGGCGGGGTGTCGGTGGAGCGGTTGCAGCGGCGGATGAGTGTGCGGCATCCGGCGGCGGTGGCGGAGGCCGCGGCGGCGATGCCGGTGCGGTTGGTGGTGTACGACATTCTGCATTTGGGGGAGCCGGTGTTGCATTCGCCGTATACGGCGCGGCGGGCGTTGCTGGATGATCTGGGGGTGTCGGGGCCGCATGTGGTGGTGCCGCCGTACTGGCCGGCGATGGCGAGTGAGGCGTTGCACTACATCCGGCAGGAGGGGTACGACGGGGTGGTGGCGAAGCGGTTGACCAGTACGTATCTGCCCGGTCGCCGCAGCCGTGACTGGATCAAGGTCAAGAACCTCCACGCCGACGCCACCTGAGCCCCGTTCGCGCCGCCGCGGCCGGTGACCGCCGGGCCCGGGTCGCGCCGCACACCGTCCGGGCCCGGCCCGCCCCCGTCACCGCCGGCGGGTGATCGTCTTGTACTCGACGTAGCCGGTCAGGCCGACCGCACCGTACTCGCGGCCGGTGCCGCTCGCCTTGTGACCGCCGAACGGGCCGTCGAAGCTCATCGGGGAGCCGTTCAGGGTGACGGTCCCGGTGCGCAGCCGGCGGGCGACCGCCAGAGCGCGCTCGGGGCTCGCGGTCCAGACGCCTCCCGACAGGCCGTACTCGGAGTCGTTGGCGATGCGCACGGCGTCGTCCTCGTCGTCGTAGGCGATCACGACCAGTACGGGGCCGAAGATCTCCTCCTGGGCGATGCGCATGCCGTTGTCGACGTCCGCGAACACGGTCGGGGTGACGTAGTGGCCCTGCTCCAGCCCGGGCGGCACCTCGGGGCCGCCGGTGACCAGGCGGGCGCCCTCCTCGATCCCCAGCCTGATGTAGTCGATCACACGCTCCTGCTGGTCACGGCGGATCATGGGGCCGATGAAGGTGTCCGGCTCGGAGGGGTCGCCCACCTTCAGCGACTCCACCATCTCCTTCAGGGCCGTGACGACCTCCTCGTAACGGCTGCGCGGCGCCAGGATCCGGGTCTGCAGGATGCAGGCCTCGCCGTTGTTCGCCAGGGAGCCGAAGCGCAGCCCCTGCATCACTGCGGGAAGGTCGGCGTCCTCCAGGACGACGGCCGCGGACTTGCCGCCCAGTTCCAGGCTGACCCGCTTGAGCTGCTCGCCGGCGATCGAGGCGATGCGCCGGCCGGCACGGGTCGACCCGGTGAAGGCGATCTTGTCGACGTCCGGGTGCGAGACGAGGTGTTCGCTGGTCTCCCGGTCCGCGGGGAGGACGCTGAGCACACCCTCGGGGAGACCCGCCTCGTGGAAGAGGTCGGCCAGCAGCATCATGCTCAGCGAGTTCTCCGGGGAGACCTTCAGGACCACGGTGTTGCCCGCCAGCAGGGCCGGGGTGAGCTTCGCCGTGGCCGCCGAGAAGGGCGAGTTCCAGGGGATGACCGCGGCGACCACGCCGATGGGCTCGCGCCTGACGACGGTGTCGAAGTCCACCGAGGGGTCCGAGGGCGCGAGCACCTCCTCCCAGCCGAGCTCCCCGGCAGCCTTGAGGTAGGCCTCGACCTGGCGGGTCAGGAAGGGCTGGCCGGCCTTGGTGAACCAGCCCGCCGAACCGTTCTCGGCGGATATCGTCGCGGCGATCTCGTCGGCCCGGGCCTCGCGCAGCGCGTTGACCCGGCGGATCACGTCCTGCCGCTCCTTGGGGTCGGTGCGCGGCCAGGGCCCGTGGTCGAAGGCCTCGCGCGCCGCGGCCACGGCCGTGTCCACGTCCGCGTCGGCCGCCTGGGCCACCCGGCCGAGCAGCGACCGGTCGTGGGGGGAGCGGATGTCGAGGAGGAGGTCCGGGTCGCTGGGGGTCACCCAGGAGCCGCCGATGTAGAGCCTGTCGCGAATGATCATCAGTGATGTCCTTCCGGTGGAGGGGCAAGGGAGCAGTGGGAAACGGCAGGGGCCGGGCCGGGGGGTCAGGCGGAGCCGGGTGCGGCCGGATGGTCCGTGGAACGGCTGACGTGCGCCCACGTCCTGGCCTCCGCGAGCCGTGCCTCCTCGGCGCTCAGCGCGATCTCCAGGGCGTCACTGCCGAGCAGCAGGCGGCGCGGGGGCTCCTCGGCGCCGACGACGTCGACGATCGCGCGGGCCATACGGGCCGGGTCGCCGGGCTCGTAACCGCTGTAGGCCGCGAACCGCTCCCCCCACAGCCCGACGGTCTGCCGGTAGTCGGCCGTGATCGGACCCGAGGTCAGCGCGGCGCCGGCGGCCCAGCCGGTGCGGATGCCGCCCGGCTCCACGATGGTCACCTTGATGCCGAGCGGGGCCACCTCGTTCGCCAGGACCTCCGAGAAGCCCGCGACGGCGAACTTGGCGGTCTGGTAGGCGCTGAGGCCGGGCGTGCCGCCGACGCGGCCCCCGATGGACGAGATCTGCACGAAGTGTCCCGAACGCCGGCCGCGCAGGACGGGCAGCGCCGCCCGTGTCACGTTGACGACCCCGAAGAGGTTCGCCTCGACCTGCGCCCGGAACTCGTCCTCCGGGAAGTCCTCCACCGTGCCGTTGGTGGCGTAGCCCGCGTTGTTGACCACGACGTCGAGGCCGCCGAAACGCTCGACCACCGCCGCGACCACGTCCCGGGCCCCGGAGGGCGAGGTGACGTCCAGCGCGAGGCTCTGCAGGCGCTCGGGGTGGGCCTGCGCCAGTTCGGCCAGAGCCTCCGGCCTGCGCGAGGTCACCGCGACCTGGTCGCCCGCCTCCAGCGCCGCGACCGCGAGGGCCCGGCCGAGGCCCTGGGAACCACCGGTGATCAGCCACGTACGTGCCATGGAACGTTCCTCCTGTCCTGTGACGAGCGCTCCCGGGCCGATGGGCGGAACCGAGATCACTGTGGAAGCTCGTCGATTAACTGCAACACCAATGTAGCACTAGAGATTGCGAATGCTGCGGGCGTGATGGTGATGTATGTCTAACTGCGACTCGCTGTTACCATGTCGCCATCATGAGAGCTGATGCCGCACGCAATCTCGCCGTGGTCCTGCGCACCGGGGCCCGGCTGCTGGCCGAGGACCCCGGCACCTCGATGTCGGCCATCGCCAGTGCGGCGGGGGTGGACCGGACGACCGTCCACCGCCGCTTCGCCACGCGCGAAGCGCTGCTCAGCGCGGTCTTCCACGCGAAACTCGACTCCGCCGAGCGCGTCCTCGACGAGGCGCGGCTCATGGAGGCGCCCGTGCCCGTCGCCCTGCACCGCTACGTGGAGGGGATCGTCCCCGTCAGCCGCGAGTGGCCCGTCGACACGCGCCGCATGATGCGGCAGGACCCCGACGCGGACCGCCGGCGCGCGGTGCAGAGCGCGCGGCTGGACGCCTTCCTGCGGCGCGCCGCCGACGAGGGGTATCTGCGTCCCGACGCCTCCCCGGAGTGGGTGAGGGCGGTCCTCGACCAGCTGGTGGACACCGTCGCCCACCGTTTCCCCGATGTGGAACCGCCTCGGGCCGCCGACCTCGTGGTGGACACGTTCCTCAACGGTTTCGGCCGGTCCTGACCTTGCGGGCGGACGGGGTCGCGGGGGCTCACAGTCCGAGCGCGATGGCGGTGCGGGTGAGTTCGGCGGTGCTGTGGATGCCGAACTTGGCGCGGATGCGGCGGAGGTAGGCGTCGACGGTGTGCTTGGACAGTCCCATGTGGCGGGCGGTCTGGAGGTAGGTGCGGCCCGCGGCGATGTGGCGCAGCGTCTCGCGTTCGCGGGGGGCGAGTTCGGGGAGCCCGGTGCCGGTGTCGGCACCCGTCTCGGCGTCGGTGTCGGCGTGGGGCGTGGCGGGTGCGGGGCTCATGGGGGTGTCCTTCGGCGGGGCGGCTGTCGTGGCTGCTCGCGCCCTCGGAAGCGGGAGGCGGATGTCCGATTAGGGTGTTTTGCCCTACATCCACTACCTTCGCGCTGCGGCGTCATCACCCTGTCCGCCGACTGTCACAGACGTGTCACACCGCGGCCCCCGAGGGGGACGGCCCCGCGACCACCTCCCGCGCAATGCCGGTGCGCACGAAGGAAGTCGGACCGCTCGGGCGGTCATTCGAGGGGCGGTACGGCGTCCAGGTCGAACGGCTCCGGCGACGGCGCGCAGACGTCGGGGTCCGGCAGTTGCTGCGCCGTCCAGATGCACTTGCCGTTCGGGGTGTAGCGGGTGCCCCACCGCTGGGACAGGGAGGCGACGAGCTGCAGCCCCCGGCCGCCCTCGTCGGTGTCGGACGCGTGACGGATCCGGGGCATCGTCAGGCTGTCGTCGGAGACCTCGCAGACCAGGTCGATGTCCCGCAGCAGCCGCAGCGTCATCGGGCCCCTGCCGTGGCGCACGACGTTCCCCACCAGCTCGCTGGCGAGCAGCTCCGTCGTCGGCGTCAGCTCCTCCAGACCCCAGGTCGCCAGCTGATCCCGTACGTGCCCGCGGGCGATCCCCGCCGCCCGTGGATCCTCGGGGAGCGGCCAGCAGGCGATCCGGTCGGGGGCGAGCGCGTGGACGCGGGCGACGAGGAGCGCGATGTCGTCGCTGGTGGTCCGTCCGACGGGGAGCAGCCTCGAGATGAGGGTGTCGCAGAGCGCGCCCAGGTCGGCCCCGTCCGCGTCGGCCAGCAGCCGCGCCAGGTCGCCCAGGCCCTCGTCGATCTCGCGCTCGGAGGACTCGACCAGCCCGTCGGTGAACAGCACGAGCAAGCTCTCCTCGGGGATCTGCAGCTCGATGCTCTCGAACGGCTGCTCGGCCGCTCCCAGGGGCGGGTTCGGCGCCGCCTTCGGGAAGCGCACGGTCCCGTCGGGATGGACGACCGCGGGCGGGGGGTGCCCGGCCCGCGTGACCGAACAGGTGCCGGTGGTCGAGTCGTAGAGGACGTACAGGCAGGTCGCGTAGGAGTCCGCGCCGAGTCCGCCGACGATGTCGTTGAGATGTCCCATGATCTCGTCGGGGGGCAGTTCGAGGCCGGCCAGCGTGTGGACCGCCGTGCGCAGGCGCCCCATCGTGACCGCCTCGGACAGGCCGTGGCCCATCACGTCGCCGATGACGAACGCGACCCGGCCGGCGGACAGCGGGATCACGTCGTACCAGTCGCCCCCGACGTCCGCTCCCTGCTCGGTCGGCAGGTAGCGCGCGGCGAGCTCGCAGGACGGCAGCGCGGGCAGTTGCTGGGGGAGCAGGGCGCTCTGCAGTTCCCGGGAGCGGGTGTGCTCGGCGTCGTACAGCCGTGCGCGTTCCAGGGCGTGGGCCACCAGGGCGCTGATGGCGCTCAGCAGGGTGCGCTCCTCGTCCGTCAGGCGCCGCGGCTGGTCGAAGGCGACCACGCAGACGCCGAAGGTGAGCCCGGAGGCGGTCAGCGGCAGGAAGGCCCACGATCCCTTCCCCGTCAGGTGCGGGCGGTCCGCCATCGCGGGGTACCGCGCCGCGTACTCCTCCGCGGAAGAGACGAACACCGGCCCGCTGGTCGAAATCGCTTCCCACACCGGGTCCTCGGCGCCACGGGGACGGCCCTGGAGGTTGTCGAGGAAGGACTGGGGATAGCCGACGGACCCCACGTTGTGGGCCCTGCCGTCCTCCAGCGCCTGCACCAGCAGCCCGGTGGCGGCGAACGGCGGCAGCACGCGCTGGGCGACGGCGTCCACCACGTCGCGCGAGGTCGTCGCCTTGGCGAGGGCCGCGGTGAGTTCGGCGATCCGTGCCGCGCGTTCGCCGGCCGCGCGCTCGGCGGCGGCGCGCTCGGCCTCGTGCCTGCGCCGGTCGGTGACGTCGGTGAAGTACAGCGTCACCCCGTCGGGCAGCGGGACCAGCCGGACCTGGTAGCAGGAGCCCGTGTCCGGCATCCGTACGTCGAAGCTCGTGGGCGCCGCCTTGGCAGCGGCCTCCCGGCAGCGGGACTCCAGCCCGGGGACCTGCCGCACCGACGGCAGCGTCCAGAGCACCCGGCCGAACAACTCCTCCTCGGAGGAGCCGAGCACGTCCTCCGCCTCCAGGTTGACGAAGGTGATCCGCCAGTCCTCGTCGGCGGAGAGGAAGCCGTCGCTCATGTACCGCAGGGCGCGGCTCAGCGCGTCGCGCGCGGACCGCGACTCGTTGCTCTCCCACGCCGTGCCGATCATCCGGTACGGCTCGCCCCGGTCGTCCAGGACGACCTTGGCGCGGGTCTCGGTCCACCCGTAGCTGCCGTCCGGGCGGCGTACCCGGTACTCGGCCTCGAACACGCCGCGGTCCCTGATCGCCTTCTCGGCGGCGGCCAGCGTCCAGCGCAGGTCGTCGGGGTGCACGACCTTCATCCAGCTCTCGACCCGCGGCACGAAGTCGGTGGGATCGGTGCCGTAGACGGCCATGGCCGCGTCGTCCCAGGCGAGTTCGCCCGTGCGGATGTTCCAGTCCCACGTGCCCACCTCGACGGCCTTCAGGGCCTGCCGCAGCCGGCTGCCGCTGGGTTCCTCGTGTGTGGGGCGGGTCGGGGGCGGGGCCTGGTCCACGCGCTCCTGGGCCCAGGCGGTCACCGCCTCGAGAAAGCGCCACTGCTCCTCGGTGGGCTCCCCGGCCGGGCCGGTCACGACGGTCAGCGACCCCACCGAGCTCACGCCGTCCGACAGCGCCACGGACGCCAGCCCCGAGCCGGGCCACCCCTTCCCCACCCCGGGCCGGACGGCGCCGGCCGATCCGTCGGCCGCCCACACGCGGCCGCGCCGGCGCACCGCGCGGGCCGGTACCGCGGGGCTCTCCTGGTCGATGATCTCCCAGGGGCGTACGGACCCCGACGACAGTCCGACCGTGGACACCAGGCGCAGTGCGGACATCGGCCCGCACAAGTGGACCGTGCCGCCCAGCCCGTCCAGCTCGGCGACCGCGTGCTGCAGTGCGAGCCGGAGCACCTCGCCCTCGGCGATGCCCTTCTCCACAGCGGCGAGCAGCGCCAATCGGTCGTTCACCATGTAAATGTACATTTCGGGCGGAAAGCTGGCAGGCGAGGCAGGCCTTACCTCGTAACCCGGTTCTGTCCGGGTTCCAGGACGCCGTCGGACCGCGGGCCGTGCGCGGGTTCCTGCCGGACGTGCAGGCGGAAGAGGGCGTTCAGCACGTCGTCCGACATGCCGGCGAGGACGGCCTCCGGTGTGGTGGCCATCGCGTGCGCGAGGTCGTCGACCAGGTGCGCCAGACCGTCGATGCCGGTCTCCTGTGCGCCGGGGGCGGGGCCGGGGGCCGGGCCGACGGGGCCGTGGTGGGTGGTCGTCTGGTTGCTCATGCGTATCTTCCGAACGGGGCGGGGTCGCCGCGGCGGGAGGCCGTGCGAGGTGTGCGGGACAAGGCCAAGGCTGCGTCAACGCGGCGGAGCGGGCCACGGAACGCTGTTCCTATGCCTCCCGGTACCAGGCCCGGCGGGAGGGGCCGTGTCCCGCCCGTCTCCTGGCAGGACTCGGGCGGGATACGGGCAGGACAGCCGCAGGCGTCAGGCGGCCCTGACGCGCTGAGCGACCTCCTTGCCCTTGGCGGTCGCGTCCTCCAGCGCCCGGGCCCACGAGGCCTCGGCCAGCGGGACGAGCTCGGCCATGGCCGGGTTCGAGGCCGCCGCGGTGAGTTCGGGGACGATGAAGTCCAGGTCCAGGCCCATGTACTCGCCGAGGATGGCCCGCAGGTAGTTCTGGACGTACTCGGAGGACTCCCGCGGGGTGCCCGGCGCGTAGGAGCCGCCGCGGCTGGCGATGACCGTGACCGGCACGCCCTTCACGCTGGACGTGTCGCCCGTCGTGCGGCCGACCATGAGGACGTGGTCGATCCAGCTCTTGAGCGTCGAGGGGATCGTGAAGTTGTACATCGGGGCGCCGAGGAGCACGGCGTCGGCCCGCTCCAGCTCCTCGATCAGGGTCAGCCGGCCCGCGAAGGCCGCTTCCTGCTCGGGCGTGCGGGACGGGGCGTCGACGAACGCCGCGGAGAAGCCGTGCACGTCGAGGTGGGGGAGCGGGTCGGCGGCGAGGTCGCGGTAGAGCACCGTGCCGTCCGGGTGCTGCTCCCGCCAGGCGTCGCGGAAGGAGAGTGCGACGGTGCGGGAGCGGGAGTCGGAGCCCGGGTGGAGGGAGGAGTCGAGGTGCAGCAGGGTGGCCATGTGAAGTTCCAGTTGCGTCAGGTGGGTTCGTGTCCCCGTGGGGCGGCTCCCCGGCGCATGGCGCCGGGGAGCCCGGTTGCCCGCGTCGCCGGGGGGTGCGAGGTGCGGGTCCCACGCCTCCACCGTGGAGCACCCGGCTGCCGCGGCCCAAAGAGGGGATTAGCCGCTAACTTTTGGTAAGTGGGGTGGTGTGCGGCGGCGAACCCATCCGGACGGATGGGGAGTTGACATGCCAAGAGCGCCCCTGCTCGAGCTGTCGCCGGGGCGTCACGAGGCGGCGCGCAGAAGGGGCGCCGGTGGGAGCGGCGGATCGCCGCTTCGTTCCCGCTCGCGTGGGCGCGGGAATGCCCGGCGTCGTGCCGGAGGGCAACCGGAGCCCCGCGGCGGCGCGTTGCGTCGCCGGATCGCGGGCGCACGTTGCGCCGAAGTCGTCAGCGACGACGTTCACGGGGTGCGGATCGCCGTGAAGACGGACCGGACGGAGCCGGTCCGCGAGGCCGGGGGACGGCGGCCCCGGCGGGGCGCGGGCCGTGCGCCGGGGCGCGTGGTGCGCGCGGACCTGCGGCCGACTCGTCCCGGAGGCGCCGGAGTCCGTTGTCCCCGCCGGGCGTCGACCCGGGCACGGGCGGAGGCCGGCGAGACCCGGACGCAGGTCCCGCCAAGGGCGCGGACCAGTGTTCGTCGGTGCCGGAGCCGGTCACGGAGTTCGGGTCACGGAGCTCGGTGACGCGCGACGACGCCGTGGTGGTTCAGTCCTGGCTGGTGGTGCCGCCGGGGACAGGAGCGTCGAACGGGCGGCGGTGGGTGCCCAGGCCCGGAGCGTCGATGGCGGTGAGGCCCTCGCTGGCGGGCCGGCCGCGGTGCCGTCCGGTGCCGGAGGCGGCGGCCCGGGTCTGCCGGCGCCGCATCGCGACGAAGGCGTTGGTGAGCAGTCCGCCGGACTTCGTCGTCGGGATGGCCTTGAGCATGGTGCTTGTTCTCCGGGTCTTTCGGTGTGCCGGCGGCATCAGGGGAGGAAGAGGGGCGGGAGCCGGCCGGTGCCGGGCCGTGCGAGGACGGGACGGTTCGGCACCGGTGCGGCTCCCTGCCCTGGCGGCCGGGACGTCGCCGTCCGGTCGCCGGGGCGCGCGTGGTCCGGCGGGGTGTGCCGGATGCGGTCGCGCCTCAGCGGACGGGTCCGTGGCCGTAGGACAGCCAGACGGTCACCCAGTGGCCGTGGCTCCAGCGGGCCAGGCGGTGGCCGTCGAACCGGTAGAGCTTGCCGTCGTACCCCTGCCAGTACTGCACGCCGTGGTGGCCGTAGTCGTAGTGGTGGCGGGTGATCTCGTTGTTCCAGCGCCGGTCGTCGTTCCCGGCGCGGTCGCCGGTCCTGTCCCATGCCGTGCTGCCTGCGGTCACGGTCTGCCGGTCCTGGCCGGAGGGCCGGGGAGCGGCGGAGGCGGACCCGGTGGCTCCGAGCAGGGCGGTGCCGGCGAGTGCCACCGAGGCGGTGGAGGTGGCGATGATGCGCGTCCACTTGTTCATGACTGGTTCTCTCCTAGCTGTGCCCCGGTGTGCGGGGCGTCGGACGACGGTCCGGCCGGTGGGCCGGTCCCCGTCGTGCGGGGGCGATTCCGCGGGGCCGCCGGGGCGGGGCTCCTGGTTCGCAGGCGCTGGATCCGTGAGGGCCGGCGTCGCTGTGAATCGCTGGTGAATGGAACCTAACAGATGATTGATGGCGGTCAATCGTTTAAGGGATGTGACCATCGCCTCGCGCAAGGAATCCTGAGAAGTGGAATAACCCGGCCCAAACATCCGCCCGGGGGGGTGTGACGGATGCCCGTCCGCACGCGCGTCATGATCACTAAAATCGTTGAAGGTCATGGATTACCCGACCTTCACGATGGTTGGTGTCGCGCTATGATGGGGTCATGGCAGTGAACGAGATCGCGATTGAGGGTGCTGCCGGCGGCGACCCGCTGGAGCAGCTCGGTTTTCTGCTGGCCCGACACGGCGCCGTCGCCAACAGCCGCGTCCAGCGCGCCTTCGGCTCCTGCGGCCTGGCGCCGCGGGCGGGGGCCACTCTGATGCTGCTCGGCGGGTGCGGCTCCATGGGGCAGCAAGGTCTTGTCGCGGCGCTCGAGGTGGATCCGAGCATCATGGTCGCGATCCTCAACGACCTGGAGTCCGCGCAGCTCGTCGAGCGCCGTCGGGATCCGGCCGACCGGCGCCGCCACATCGTCGCCATCACGGACCGGGGGCGCGGCGTCCTGGCCGAGGCCCGGGCCGCGGTGGACGAGGTCGAGCGGGGGCTCTTCGGGGACCTGTCCCCTGAGGAGATCGCGGCGCTCCGCGGGCTCCTGGCCCGGGTGCGCACCTTGCCGGGTGACGAGGTCTGCTCCGAGGGGTGAGCCGGGCCCTTCCGGCCCCGTCGGCGTACCGGTACGGGAACAGCACCCCCGGTGGCCGGGGGCGCTGTGGTCTTCGGGTCGGCGGGAACGTCGCCGGACGCTCAGTCGAGGATCACGCCGTTGTTGACGGTGCCGTTGTTGATGTTGGTGGAGTTGTTGTTGCCGAGGACGATGACGATGCTGCCGTTGCCGCTGCTGTTCGGGCGGTTTCCGTCGTGGTTCCAGCGGCCGCCGCCCCAGTCCTGGTCCCAGTCGCCGTGCCCTCCGCCGTGACCGCCGCCCCGGCCGGACGTCTTCGCGGCGGACGCGTGGGCCTCGGACGGTGTGGTGGCGGCGAACGCGGTGGTGGGGATCAGCGCCCCTCCGGCGGCCAGGGCGGTCGCGGCGGTGAGGGTGACGAGGCGCTTGGTGCGGTGGGTGCGGGCCATGGTCTTCGTCCTTCGGGAGCGGTGGTGGAGGGGTTCCGGCGGTGTCCGGTGGGCTGCCCCTGGGGGCGTGAACCCGATGCCTCCAGTAAGCCGGGCGCGGCGCCCGGCGTCATGTCGCTGCAATTCGGGACTTGACAGGAATTTTGGGCCCGGGGTACAAGCTCGCGGGCCGCGGTCAGCCGGTGACCATCCCGGCGACCAGGTTGATGGTGGTGGCCAGGATGCTGGTGCCGAAGACGTACGACAGCAGCGAGTGCCGCAGCACCGTCGCGCGGATCGCCGGGCTGGAGACGTCCGTGTCGGAGACCTGGTACGTCATGCCCAGGTTGTAGCTGAAGTAGAGGAAGTCCCGGTACGTCGGCGGGTGCGGGGAGTTGAAGTCGATCCCGCCCGCCGACGCCGCGTAGTAGAGGTACCCGTAGCGCGCGGCGTACATCAGGTGGAGCGCCGCCCAGGCCATGAACACCCCGCCCAGCGCGGTCGCCGCCGCGGCGTGATCCCTGTCGGAGGCGCCGCGCAGGAGCAGGACGACGATGGCGAGCAGCCCGCACAGGGCCGCGCCCACCACCACGAGTTCCTCGACGACCGGCCGGAAGTCCTCCCGCCGGGCGTTGCGGTGGGTGGCGGCCGCGTCCATCGCCCACAGCACGAGCCAGCCCGTCACGACGAAGACGGTCTCCGTCGCGGCGATTCCGGCGAGGACCCCCAGCGACGCGTCCGTCAGGGCGCCGCCGACGACCGCGCCGGCGGCCGCTCCGACGACGATCGCGCCTGCCAGTCGGGGGACCGCTGAGAGCGGCGAACCGGTGCTCATGCCGCATCACGCTACAACCCGGCATACATGGTTCACGGCAGCGGCACTTGGGATCGCCCGGAGGGGCCGGCGGTGCCCCGGCCCGCGGGCACGGGCCGGGGCGTCCGCCCGCCCTCAGCCGAACTGGCCGGGCCGGTAGTCGCCGGCGGGCTGGCGGTTGACGACGTTGACGCGGTTGTAGGCGTTGATGACGGCGATGAGGCCGATCAGGGCGACGAGCTGGTCCTCGTCGTAGTGCTTGGCGGCGTTCTCCCAGACCTCGTCCGTCACGCCGCCGGCGGCGTCGGCGATGCGCGTGCCCTGCTCGGTGAGTTCGAGGGCGGCGCGCTCGGCCTCGGAGAAGACCGTGGCCTCGCGCCAGGTCGCGACGAGGTTCAGGCGCACCGAGGTCTCGCCGGCCGCGGCGGCCTCCTTGGTGTGCATGTCGGCGCAGAAGGCGCAGCCGTTGATCTGGCTGGCGCGGATCTTCACCAGCTCCTGGGTCGCGGCCGGCAGCCCCGACTCCGCGGGCACCTTGCCCGCCGAGTTGAGGTGCTTGAAGAACCTGAGTGCGAGGGCGTTGCCGAACAGGTTCACGCGGGCTTCCATGGCGGTCTCCTCTTGCGCGGTGACGGTTACGCAGCCATGACGGGCGGGCCGGTGGAAACGTGACACGGCCACGGATGTGACGTGGATCCCACCCCGGGTAGTGTCGCCCCCATGGCCGACGAGGAATTCCGGGACCCGCGGCTCGCCGCGCTGTACGACGCCCTCGACGACCCCGGCCGCGGCGACCTCGACGCGTACACCGCGTTGGTGCGGGAGTACGACGCGCGCCGGGTCCTGGACATCGGCTGCGGAACGGGGGTGTTCGCCCTGCGCCTGGCCGGCCTCGGCTTCGAGGTCGTCGCCGTCGACCCGGCCCGGGCGGCCCTCGACGTCGCCCGGGCCAAGCCGGGGGGCGAGCGGGTCCGGTGGATCCACGGTGATGCGACGGAGCTGCCGCCGCTGCGCGTGGACCTGGCGACGATGACGGCCAACGTCGCCCAGGCGATCGACGACCCCGGGGCGTGGCGGGACACCCTGCGGGGGGTGTACGGGGCGCTGCGGCCGGGCGGCCGTCTGGTGTTCGAGACCCGGGATCCGGCGAAGCGCGCATGGGAGGGCTGGAACCGGGAGACGTCGCACCGGGTCGTGGACGTGCCGGGCACCGGACCGGTGGAGTACTGGGTCGAGCTGCTCGACGTCAGCGGGCCGCTGGTGACGTTCCGTTGGACGTACGTCCTGGCCGCCGGCAGGGAGGTGCTGACCTCGACCTCCACCCTCCGGTTCCGTCGGCGGGAGGAGGTCGAGGCAGAGCTCACCGCGCAGGGGTACGTCCTCGACGAGGTGCGGGACGCCCCGGACCGGCCCGGCCGGGAGTTCGTCTTCCTCGCGCGCCGTCCGGAAGCGTGACCGGCGGGCTCAGCGGCCTCGGCGCGACGAGGGGCGGCGGGCCGGGCCGGGGTCGTCGTGCACCTGGCGCGGGCCGGGCCCGCGCAGGCCCGACGCGTACGGCCGCCGGTGGAACCGGCGGCCGTACGGGGGAGGGCGGCGCGGACGATCAGCGCTTCCCGAAGACCTTCCTGCCGGAACCGAGGTCCATGAAGACCGTCTCTCCGGTGGCGTCGGCCAGGCCGTCGTTGTCGGTCACGGCGTAGACGTGGCCGTCACCGCCCACGGTGAGGCCCTCGAGCTTCTCCTGCGTCCACCCGTTCGTCGCCCGCAGGTCGGGCAGCACGTCGTGGGCCAGCTCCTTGGGCAGTACCTGGAGCGGTCCCGACGGGGCGGCGGACTTCGGCATGTCGACCGTGTACACGCGCTTGATCTTCGCGGCGGGGCCGTTCAGCTTGTCCCGCTCGATGAGGGCGAGCTTGTCGCCGACCGCCGTGATCTCGGACAGGCCGATCCAGTCGCCCGGGGTGTCCGTGGTGCCGATCCGGTAGCCGAACCAGCTCCAGGTGCCCGACCCGACGTCGTAGCGGCCGATCCGGACGACCCCGGCCGGGTCGCCCTTGACCTCGCGCTGCAGGGTGGCCCAGACCACCTCGCGGCCGCCCCGGTCGGTGGTCGCGGTGACGCCCTCGAAGCCCTGCTTCGCCAGGCCCGCGGCGACGTCCGCTGGGAGCGTGACGACCTGCCTGGTCACCCCGTCGCGGTCGAGGCGGACCAGCTTGTTGCCGTCGCCGGTCGCGCCCTCGACGGCGAGCCAGAAGCCGCCCTGCGGGCGGGCGTATATGCCCTCGGCGTCGTAGCCGACCGGCTTGCCGTCGGCGTCCTTGACGGTCAGGGCGCGGGTGATGACCGCCGGCTTCCGCGAGGTGTCGACGGTCATGATCCTGGTGACGGAGTACGCCGCGTCGGTGACCGTGTACAGCTCGTGCGGCCTGCCGGGGACGGCGGACAGCGCGCCGAGCGCGCCCCAGCCGATCGGCGTCCCGCCGGAGTCCGAGGCCGAGACGATGCCCGGGAACGACGGGGTGCCCTTGCCCAGCTGGAACAGGCTCACCGAGGCCCGCACGTTGACCGAGGCGTCGTCCTCCTCGCTGGAGACCACGAGCAGGTCGCGCGACGGGATCGGCAGCAGCCCCTCCGGGCCGTTGGTGGTGGCCAGCATCTGGCGGAAGACCGGGGCGGTCGGGCGGCTGACGTCGTACACGGCGACGAAGTTGCTGCGCTCCGACCCGACGAAGGCGTACCGCACGCCGTGGAAGGTGGCGACGACCACGCCCTCCGGCTCGGTGCCCTTCTTGGCCGCGCGGTCCTCGTTGTGCAGCCCGTAGCGGACGGCCAGGCGCTCGAAGCTGTTGCCCGCGTCCCAGACGACCTTGCCGGTGCGGCTGTCGAAGACGGTCCAGCCGCGCGTGCCGCCCTTCCAGTCGCCCTCGTTGGCGGTCGCGAAGTAGCGGTCGTCGATCCAGTTGACGGCGTCGGGCTCGCGCCGCACTTCGGTGATCGAGCCGGTCTGGTCGATGACGCCGTCCTTGACGGTGTCGATGCCGCGGACGGTGGCCGTGCCGGCGGTGAAGGCCTTGGTGATGCGGCCCGTCGGCAGGTCCACCAGGACGACGCCGTTGTTCTCCTGCAGCGTCACGGCCAGCTGGTTGCGGCCGTTGACGGCGACGTACTCCGGCTCCGGGTCGGTGGGCTCCACGATCCCGGCGGCGGACAGCACGGGCAGCGCGGTGCCGTCGGGCCGGGTCAGCGGCACGGCCCGGGTGCTCCAGTGCTGCGGCGCGGCGCCCTTGAGGTCGACGATCTGCACGAAGCCGGCCGGGGCCTGGGGCAGGTCGCCCTCCTCGCCGCCGGGCGGGGTCGCCTCCTCGTCGCGCTCGTTCTCGATCGCGATCGCGGCGTACCGCTTGTCCTTGGTGATGGTGATGGAGTCCGGCTGACCGCCCAGGTCGAAGCTGGTGACCCGCTCGCGGTCGCGCAGGGATATGACGTCGAGACGTCCGGAAGGCGTGGAGTAGCCGCTGCTGGTGTTCACCACGACCAGCACGTACTGGCCGACCACGGCCACGGAGGTCGGCTCGTCCTCGGCGTCGCCCAGCTCCGCCAGCGACAGCGTGCCGAGGCCGCGCGGGCTGCCCGGCTCGGCGATGTCGAGGAAGCCGATCCGGCGCGCCAGGGCGTCGGTGTAGACCAGGGTGCGGCCGTCCTCGCTGACCGCCGAGATCTCGGCGACGGTCGCCGCGGCCGGGTCCTCGCCCGCCGGGCGGTTCTGGAAGACCGGGTACGTGGCGGTGCGCTGGAAGGTGGGCGTCACGTGCGGGTGGTGGGCGCTCGCCGGGCTCGCGGCCACGAGCGTGCCGGCAGCGACAGCCGCGGTCGTGAGCGCGGCGTAGGTTCTCTTGGGGAGCATCGTCTCTCCGTTGCGCTACGGTCGGAAAGGCGATCATCTCGCCGCCGGGCCAGCGCAATCGGGCCCACAGGTGAACAACCGGCGAAGATCGCCCGCAGGGGGTGACGCCGTCCGGTCGGCGCCGCCGGGTCTCAGCGCGCGGCGGAGGCGCGGCGGACGGCCGGGGCGGCCGCGGAGTACCGGGCGGCGCGCCGCGGGGGAGTCTCCTGGGCGTACGGGACGGTGGGGCCGGACCGCTGCCGGGGGATCTGGCAGCCGCGGCACAGGGCGAGGCCACCGGGAGCGGCGACGAGCGTTCCCCACCCGCGGCAGGTCCGGCACCGGCGGGCCCTGCGGGGATCGGGGTGGGGAGCGGGGCCGGTGCCTCGGGTCATACGGGGGTTCCTTCCTCGGGTCGGGGTGCAGGCGGCGCGCGGGCCGCGGCCGTGTCCGGGATCAGCCATGCTTCCGACGCGCTCTCGGCCGGACGTCCCGCCGACGGCAGCGGCGCAGCAGTCGCGCCTCGCGGGGCAGCAGGCGCGGCCCGCCGACGATCACGAGGTCGCACACGGCGCCGGCGAGGACGGCCCTCTGGACGGGCCTGCGGTGCACGCCCATCGGTGAGCGCGAGGACCGTGCCGTGCCGACGAGCAGCACGTCCGCGGCATCGGACGCGACGGCGCACAGCACCGTCCCCGGGGCGCCCCTGACGACCCGCCGCTCGATCCGTACCTCCGGCGGCAGGCCGCCGAACGCGTCGTCCAGGGCCTGGTCAAGGCGCCGAGCCGCCCCCTCGGCCCAGAGGTCCGCCCAGGAGGACTCGGGCCGAGCGCGGTACAGGGCCTCGCCCTCCGGCGGCTCCCACGCCAGGACGGCGAGGAGCGGCCGGCCGGTGGCCCGGGCCTCGACCAGGCCGCGGCGCAGCGCCGCGAGGCCGGCGAGGGAGCCGCTCACACCGACGACGACCCGGCCCGCCCGGCCGGGCCGGCCGGTCATGGGCCGGCCCTGTGGGCGGTGCCACGGGGGGAGGGCGGTGTCGCGTTCGGCATGGCCGCGTCCCCTCTGTCGGTTCTGTCGGTCCTGTGAAAGCCCTGCCAGCGTGGCCGCGCGCCGTACGATGAGGCAAATCGATGGTATTCATCCCGTGATGCGAGGCACCGATGGACGTGACTCTGCGGCAACTGAACGTGTTCGTCGCGATCGCGGACCACCGCGGGTTCGGTACGGCCGCCGCCGCGCTCGGCATGAGCCAGTCCTCGGTGTCGCACTCACTCGCGTCCCTGGAGCGTGCCGTACGGGGCGAGCTGGTGCGGCGTGCCGCCCCTGCCGGGCCCACGCCCCTGGGTGACGCGCTGCTGCCGCACGCACGCGCCACCCTCGCCGCGGCCCGGGCCTTCGCCGCGGCGGCGGCCGCCCGGCACGACGCGGCGGCCGAGGGCACGATCACCGTCGCCGTACCGCCGACCGCCGCGCACGGGCTGCTGCCGCGGCTGCTGAGGCTGTGGCGAGAAAACGCCCCGCACGTCGAGATCAGGATCTTCGAGGGCTTCGCCGAGGAGATCACGCAGTGGCTGGAGAGCGGCACGGTCGACGCGGCGATCCTCATCGACCCGGACCCGGTGCCCCGTGGGGCCGTCCCGGTCGCGACCGACGCGCTGGAGGCCGTCATGCGCGGCGACCATCCGCTGGCGGGCGAGGACTCCATCGAACTGGCCGACCTCCTGGACGACCCGCTGCTCGCCACCACCTCCGGCGCCGAGAGCCAGCTCAGGGAACTCCACACGCTGGCCGGGGTTCCGTACCGTCCCACGCAGCGCATCCGTGAACTCGGCACGCTTCTCTGCATGGTCGAGGCCGGCCTCGGCGTCGCGGTCGTCCCCTCGCTGGCCGGGAGCATGCTGCCGGGCGGTCTCACCCTCGTCCCCGTACTGCCGCGGGTGGAACGGAGGTTGCTCCTCGCCGGCCCGGCCACACGCCCCTGGCACCCGCACGTGACCGCGATCCGCGACCTGTGCCGGGAGACCGGGCCCGCGACGTGAGTCCCGCGCGCGGCGTACGGAGGGCGGGGGCTCACCCCGTGGGCGCCAGTGCGGTCGTACGGCCTCCCAGGGCGACGGAGAATCGGTCGGTGACCTGCGTCAGGGCCTCGGCCGTGGCGGGCGCGACGGTCAGTGTGCCGTCGTCGGCGACGGTGAGGTCCTTGTCGAGCGTGAACCACCCCGGGACGACGTGGGTGGCGCCCATCGAGCTGAGCACCGGGCGCAGCGCGTAGTCGATGGCCAGGACGTGGGCGGTGGTGCCGCCGGTGGCCAGCGGCAGCACGGTCTTGTCGGCGAGGGCGAACTGCGGCAGCAGGTCGAGCAGCGACTTGAGCAGGCCCGAGTAGGCGGCCTTGTAGACGGGCGTGCCGATCACCACGCCGTCGGCGCGCTGGAACAGGGCCGCGGCCGCGGCGATGGCGGGGTGGCGTACGTCGGCGCCGAGCAGTGCCTCGGCGGGCAGCGTGCGCACGTCCAAGGGGACGACCTCGTGGCCCTGGAGCCGGAGCCGGTCGTCCAGGTGGCGCAGCAGCCGTGCGGTGCGGGAGGTGGCGGAGGGGCTTCCGGAGACGGAAAGGATGACGGCCATGGGGACCTTCCGGGTCAGGGCGGGCGGGGGTGTGGGCGAACGGGGACCTCGGCGTGGTCACCAGGTGCTGGATTCCACCGCCACGACGGGCACCAGCCCGTTGCGCAGCGTCTCCAGGAAGGTGACGGCCTCGGCTGCCACGGAGCGGTGCTGTATGTCGTTGAGCACGTCGTGGTGGGCGCCGCGGACCACCGAGAGCCGGGCGCGGTGCTGGGACTTGGCGGTGCGCGCGAGGGCGTCGTGATCGGCGAGCGGGTCGGTGTCACCGACCAGGAAGAGCGCGGGAAGGGCGAGTTCGGCCTCGTAGGCGGCGGTGAGCAGGGAATCCGGCAGCGGCTCGCCCAGCGAACCCCGGCGTACGCGGGGATCCCGGGTGAGCGTGTCGCGGTGGGCGGGGCAAGAGGTGCGGACGTCGAGTTCGCCTTCCCAGCCGCCTGCTCCGGCGGAAGCCGCCCGGCCGGGGAGCCCGGCGAGGACGACGCCGTCCGGCCGGACCCCGGCGGGTCCGGGCCGCCCGAGGAGCGCGGCGAGGGCGGCGGCGCCCGAGTCGGCGCCGACCAGGACGAGGGGGGCGGCCGGTGGACCCTCGATGGCGGTGCTCTCGACGGCGGCCGCGAGGCGCTCGCCGAACAGGGTCAGGGAACCGGCCGGGTCACCGTGGTCCGGCTCCGGGGCGGTCACGACGCGGACGCGGTAGGCGTCCGCGGCCAGCCGCCGCCCGAAGCGGGTGTAGGTCGCCGGTGTCTCGCCGCGACCGGGTACCACGACGACCGTGCCGCGGGTGAGCAGGCCCTCGGGGCCGTGGTGGTCGGTGTGGGCTGTTGTGCCGGGGGTGTGGTCGGTCATGTCGGGACTCCCGCCGGCTCGGGCCGGGGCTCGGGCTCGGCCGCGCGCCGCCAGCCCAGCGCCGGCGCCACCTCCGTCGCGATGAGTTCCAGCGCGCGCAGCGCCGCGTCGTGGTGGGGGACGGCGGGGTTGAACTGGGTGATCAGATCGGTCGCGACCGGCAGGACCCGCTCCCGCCGCAGCGCCGCGACGATCTCCTCGGGATGCCCGTGGAAGGAGTGGAAGCGGCGCAGTGCCTCGTTCAGGTCCAGGCCCTTCGGGAAGGCGCCGCCCTCCGCCATGCGCAGCGCCGCGCGGTGCACGTCGTCACCGATCTGCCGCAGCGCCGTCCGCCGGTCCTTCGCCGGGAAGACGAAGCGCGACAGCCCGATCCGGGGCCGGCGCGGCCAGTCCCAGGCGCCGAGGTACGCGTCCGCCCACGGGCGCTGCACCGCGTCGGTGGGGGAGTCGAAGCCGTACGCCGCCCGGTTGAGCAGGAGGTTCGACCCGCCGGCCGCCGCGTAGGCGGCTCCTTGCGTACTGAAGGCGCCCTGCCAGATGCGGTCGCCGAAGTCGCCGGCGGCCGGCTGGACGCGGAAGCCGGGCGCGCCGACCTCCTCGCGGGCCAGCGCGCTGCGCAGCACGTCGAGGTGTTCGCTGGTCAGTTCGCGCTTGCGGGCGACGTCCCGGCCGAAGGCGGCGTACTCCAGGGCGTTGTAGCCGCTGCCCACGCCGATCTCGACGCGGCCCCCGCTGAGGGTGTCGACGGTGGCGACGTCCTCGGCGAGCCGGATCGGGTCCTCCAGCGGGAGGATCGTCACGGCGGTGCCGAGCCGGATCCGGGTGGTGCGCGCCGCGGCGTGGGCGAGGAACGTCCAGGGCGAGGCCAGCCCCCCGCCGCCGAGGGGTACGTGGTGCTGGGCCACCCAGCCGGTGTCGAAGCCGAGTTCGTCGGCGGCGACGAAGAGTTCCAGGGCGTTGCGGTAGGTGCGGACCGGGTCGTCGTCGCGGCCCTGCACATGGGTGAGGAAGCCGAGCCTGAAGCGCGGGCTCTCGGTGCTCATGACCTGTTTCCGTCCGTCCTCAGTCGGCCACGAGCCGGCGCTCGCGGGTGTGGCGGTTGGCGGGGACCGGCAGGCCGAGGTTGCCGCGCAGGGTGTCGGCCTCGTACGCGGTGCGGAACAGGCCGCGCTTCTGCAGCAGGGGCACGACGCCGTCCGCGAAGAGTTCGAGTTCGTCGTTGGTGCGGAAGGCGAGGTTGATGCCGTCGAAGGTGCCGGCGGCGAACCACTGCTCGATGGTGTCGGCGACGGTCCGCGGCGACCCGACGAAGGGGGAGCTGCGGAACTCGTTGGCCGACTGGGCGACCTGGCGCAGCGTCAGGTTTTCCGTCCTGGCCCGCTCGGTGATCCTGGCGGCGCCCGTGCGTCCGCCCTTCTCGGCGAGGTGCGCGACGTCGGGGAAGGGCGCGTCCAGGTCGTGCACGCCGAAGTCGTAGGCGCCGAAGGAGCGTCCGAGCAGCGCGAGGTTGCGGTCGAAGTCGTTGTCCTCCTCGAAGATCTCCCGCTCGCGGCGCCGGGCGGCATCGTCGGTGGCGGCGACGACCGGCCCGCCGTGGATGAAGATCTTGATGTGGTCGGGGTCGCGCCCGTAGGAGGCGGTGCGCTGCTTGATGTCGGCGTAGTACTCCTGCGCCTGCCGGAGTGTGCCCCCGGGCGCGTAGATGCCCTCGGCCACCTGGGCGGCCAGGTCGCGGCCCTCCTCGGAGACGCCGGCCTGGAAGATCACGGGCTGGCCCTGGGGGGACCGGGACAGGTTGAGGGGGCCGGCGACCGAGAAGTGCTCGCCGGCGTGGTCGAGCGCGTGCAGCTTGGCCGGGTCGAGGAAGACGCCCCGTTCCACGTCGGCCGGGAAGGCGTCGTCCTCGTAGGAGTCCCACAGGCCGCGGGCGACCCGGACGAACTCCAGGGCACGGCCGTAACGGGAGGTGTAGTCCAGGTGCTCGTCGAACCCGAAGTTCCTGGAGGTGCCCGTGTCGAAGCTGGTCACGACGTTCCAGCCGGCGCGGCCGCCGCTGATGTGGTCGAGGGAGGCGAAGCGCCGGGCGAGGTTGAAGGGCGAGTTGTACGTCGAACTGGCCGTGCCGACCAGCCCGACGTGACGGGTGTGCGTGGCGACCGCCGACAGCAGGGTCAGCGGCTCCAGCCGGTTGAGGTAGTGGGCGGGGTAGGTGGCGTTGATGAACTGGCTGTCGACGATGAAGAGGGCGTCGAAGAGGGCGTGTTCGGCCGCCTTGGCCTGCGCGATGTAGTAGTTGATGTCGGTGCTGGCGTTCTTGGCGACGCGGGCGTCCTTCCACAGTCCGTGCTGGCCTGGGCCGCCGACGCCGTAGGGGTGGAGCGCGAGGTGGATCCTGCGGGACATGGTGGCTGTTCCTGTCTGTCGTGGGGTCAGGTGCGCAGCAGGGCGCGCAGCGCCTCGCGTTCGGCCCGGTCCGCCGGGGCGGAACGCAGGGTGGGCGCCGAGCCGATGAGCAGGCGCGTGTAGGGATGGCGGGGGTGGTTGACGACGTCGTGGGTGGTGCCGGTCTCGACCAGCTCGCCCTGGTGGAGCACGGCGACGCGGTCGCAGATCCCGGCCACGGAGCCGAGGTCGTGGGAGATGAAGACCAGGGCCACTCCGGAGGCGCGGAGCTCCTTGAGGATCTCCAGGATCTGCACGCGGGTGGCCGCGTCGAGGGCGCTCACCGGTTCGTCGAGGATGACCAGGCGCGGTCCGGTGACCAGCGCCCGGGCCACCGCGACCCGTTGGCGCTGCCCGCCCGAGAGCTCCCCGGGCAGCCGGGCCAGGAGCTCCTCGTGCAGGCGGACGCGGGGGAGGAACGCACGCGCCCGTTCGGCCGCCTCCTCGCGGGGGACGCCCTGGAGGAGCAGCGGTTCGGTGAGGGAGTCCTCGACGGTGAGGTCCGGGTCGAGGCTGCGCAGGGGGTCCTGGAAGACGTACTGGACGACGCCTCGGCGGCGCAGGGCGCGCCACTGCCGCGGGCCGTGGCGGGTGACGTCCTCCCCGCCGACGACGACCGACCCCGCCGAGGCGCGCACCAGGCCCAGCACGGTGCGGGCCAGGGTGGACTTCCCGGACCCCGTCTCGCCGATGAGGCCGACGGCCTCGCCGGGCGCGACGGTCAGGGACACCCCGCGCAGTGCCGGGCGGCGCCGGCGGCGCAGGCCGTAGTGCACGTCGAGGCCGGTGATCTCCAGCACGGGACCGGCGGGGTCCGCACCGCCGGCCGGCGTCGTCCGCGGTGGCTCGCCGGTCATGCGTCCTCCTTCACGGTGAGGAACTTCTCCAGGCCGTACTGCTCGTGTTGGGCGATCAGCAGACGGGTGTACTCGTGCCGCGGGTCGTGCAGCACCGCGCGGGTCGGGCCCTGCTCGACCACCTCGCCCTCCCGCAGGACGACGACCTCGTCGCAGACCTGGGCGACGACCGCCAGGTCGTGGGAGACGACGACGAGGGCCAGCCCCGCCTGTTCGCGCAGTTCGGTGAGCATGTCGAGGATCCCGGCCTGCACGGTGACGTCGAGGGCGGTGGTGGCCTCGTCGGCGATGAGGATCCGCGGGCCGGCGGCGATCGCCGCCGCGATCAGGACGCGCTGGAGCATGCCCCCGGACAACTCGTGGGGGTAGCTGCCGTACGCCAGCTCCGGGTCGCGCAGTTGCACCGTCCGCAGCAGCTCGACCGCCTGCCGGCGGGCCTCGCGGCGCCGCTGCCCCTTCTTGGCGCGCAGGACCTCGGCGATCTGCGCGCCCACCCGGATCGAGGGGTTGAGGTAGGAGGCCGGGTCCTGGAAGACCGCGCTGATCGTGGTGCCCCGCAGGGCCGTCCACTGAGCGCGTGTCAGGGTGGCGATGTCGGTGCCGTCGATCTCGATCGACCCACCGGTGACCTCGAAGTGCGCGGGCAGGATGCCGAGTGCGGCGCGGCAGGTGAGGGTCTTGCCGCTGCCGGACTCCCCGACGATGCCGACCGCCTTTCCGGGTGCGAGGTCGAAGCTCACCCCGTGGACGATCTCGCGGTCGCCCGCGCGGTCGCCGATGCGCACGTCGCGGAGGGACAGCACCGGCGGTGCCGGGGGGTCGGGCGCGGTGCCCGGGGCAGGCCGGGGGAGCAGTCCTTCGGACACGGTCGTCAACGCGCACCTCCGGCGGGGGCGGGGTCGGTCTTGTCGAGGCGGTCGGCGCGGGCCCCGCGGCGGTCGAGCAGTGCGCGTCCGGCCTCGCCGGAGACGTCGCGGATCGCGTCGGCGAGCAGGTTGCTCGCCCAGACGGTGGCCATGATCAGCAGGGCGGGGGCCACCGGGGCCCACGGCCGGTGGCTGAGGTAGCCCAGGTCCGAGGCGAGCAGGCCGCCCCAGGTGGGCGCCGGCGGCTGCACGCCGATGCCGAGGAAGGTCAGGCTGGAGACGATCACGAAACCGACGCCGATGGTCTGGGCGAGCGCGACCGCGACAGGCGGGAGGATCTTGCCCCACACATGGCGGCGTACGATCCAGCCCGTCGAGGCACCGGAGACGAGCGCCGCCTCCACGTACGGCGAGCGCGCCACGGCCAGGGTGGCGGCGCGGGCCACCCGGTAGAACAGCGGTGACACCAGCACGCCGGTGACCAGCATGGCCTGGGTGAGGCCGTTGCCGAGGAGCGCGACCACGGCGACGGCGAACAGCAGGAAGGGCAGCGCGACCAGCGTGTCGGCCAGGCGCAGGGTCGTCCACTCGAAGACCCGGCCCCAGTAGACGGACAGGATGCCGGGCACCGCGCCGACGACCAGGGCCGTCAGGGCGACTTCGAGCGAACCGAGCACGCTGACGCGCGAGCCGTCCAGGAGCCGGCTGAGGACGTCACGGCCGAGGTAATCGGTGCCCAGCCAGTGCGGGCCCGAGGCGGCGGCCAGCGTGTTGTCGCTGGTGGCCAGGGGATCGTGCGGTGCGAGCCAGGGACCGAGCAGCGCCAGCAGCGCGATCACGGTCAGCACGACCGCGGCGATCCGGCCGGAGGAGAGGGAGAGGACGCGGCGCACCATGGTCAGACCCCCCGCTGGGACGCCGGCGTCACGCGCGCCAGCACCAGGTTGACGATCAGGTTGAAGGAGACGACCAGGACGATCGACACCACGAGGACGCCCTGGACGGCGGGGACGTCCCCGGCCTGGGCGGCGTCGTTGGCGAACCTGCCGAAGCCCTGCAGACCGAAGATCCATTCGGTGACGACGGAGGCACCCACCAGGGCCGGGAACTTCAGTCCGAGGGTGGCGAGCGCCGGCCCGAGGCCGTTGCGCAGGACGTGACCGAAGAAGATCCGCCGCGGGCTCAGGCCGCGCACCACCGCGCCCGTCACGTAGTTCTCGCGGTGGGCCGCCACGAGGCCCGCGCGCAGTTGGCGGGCGACGTCGGCGACCACGTCGAAGCTCAGCGCGATCGCCGGGAGGGTGATGTGGGCCAGCCACGGTCCGACGCCCTGCTCCGCCGGGACGTAGCCGCCGGAGGGGAACCAGTGGAGACCGACGGCGAAGACGACGACCAGCACGATGCCCACCACGAAGGCCGGCATCACCGAGACGACCGTGACGAATCCGGTGATCGCACGGTCGATCCACGTGGTGCTGCGCAGCGCCGCCACCGTGCCCAGCACGAAGCCCACGACGACGCCGATGAGCAGGGCGAGAATCGCGACCGAGAGGCTGACGCCCAGGCCGAGACCGATGAGGGTGGAGATGTCGGCGCCGTTGGCCCAGCTGGTGCCGAGCCGCCCGTGCAGGATGCCGTCGAGCCAGTCCCCGTACTGGACGAGGAACGGCCGGTCGAGCCCCCACTGAGCCTCGACCCGGGCGATGGCCTCCGGTGTCGCGTCCTCGCCCAGCTGGATCCGTGCGGGGCTGAGCCCGCTCAGCGCCCGCAGCGCGAAGGTCACGAAGGTCGCGACAAGGAACACGGGCACGATGATCGCGACGGACCGGGCGAGGGCGGCCAGGACCTGGCCTCCGGCGTGCCGGGCGCCGGCCGCGGCGAGGCCGCGACGGGGGGTGAGGGCGACCGGCGTGGCGGTCGTCGTCATGAGGTTGCCTCCCCTGAGTGGTGGACGGTGGTCAGCTGCCGCCGGCGATGGTCACGCCGGTCCAGTCGATGTGGGCCGGGTTCTTCGGCAGGTCCGAGATCGCCTTGCTCTTGGCGAAGAGGTTGGGCGAGGAGTAGGTGAAGACCAGGGCCTTGCTCTTCAGCCCGGCCCGGGTCGCCGCCTGGAGGTTCGTCACGTAGCCGGGGGAGTCCAGCGGCGTGCGGCGGACCTTCGCCACGGCCGCGTCGAAGCCGGCCGGCTCGTACGGAGTGCTCAGGTTCAGCGGGCCGTTGGGCCCGAAGTGCGCGGTGAGGGTCTGCACCGCGGAGTCGCGCCCGGTGGTGCCGTAGAGCGAGAACGTCAGGTCCTTGGCGAAGAACGGGGTGGCCCAGTTCTTGTCGACCTTGATGCGGACGGTGATGCCGACCGCGGCCAGCTGCGCCTGCACGATCTCGGCCTGCGGGTCCTCCGCCGGGATGACGAGGTCGAGCTTGATGTCGCCCGCCTTGTGGCCGGCCTCGGCGAGCAGCTTGCGGGAGGTCGCCGGGTCGTACGGGTACGGGTCCCGGGACTTCGGGTCGTAGGCCACGTACCCCGGCGGGAAGGGCTGGTCGGTCGCCTCGCCGTAGCCGAAGGTCAGCTTGTCGACGAACTCCTTGCGGTTGACCGCGTGGCGGACGGCGTCGACGACCCTGTCGTCGTCGAACGGCGCCTTGTTGACGTTGAGGCTGAGGTTCGAGGCGTTGAATCCCGGTTGCACGAAGACGTCCAGGCCGGCCTTCTCGGCGGCCTCCGCCTGACTCGGTTCGAGGTCGGCGAAGTTGTAGACGCCGGTCTGGAGGCCGGAGACGACCGTCGAGGCGTCGGGGGCTGAGGTCAGCTCCACGTCGTCGATGTGGATGTTCTTCGCGTCCCAGTAGTCCGGGTTCTTCTTGAGCAGCACCTTGGTGCCGGGGATCAGCTGCTTCACCACGAACGGACCGGCGCCGACGGGGTTCTGGTCCAGTTTCTGCGGGGCCGCGGCCGCCTTGGGGCTGGCGATCTGCAGGACGCGCTGACCGAGCAACTGGGGTATCTGGTAGTCGACCTGGGTGAGGTGGACGACCGCGTCCAGTCCGTCGGCGTCCACCGACCCGATCGAGGTCAGGTCGCCGAAGAGCGCCGAGTTCTTCTGCTTCTTGGCCCGCTCGATCGCCGCCTTGACCGCTGCCGCGTCGACCGGCTCCCCGTCGCTGAACTTCAGGCCGGGGCGGAGGCGGAAGGTGATCTCGTCACCCTTGTCGTTGTACTCCCAGCTCTTCGCGAGGTCGGGGACGGCCTTGCCGTTCTCGTCGGTTCGCGTCAACGAGGCGTAGACAAGGGCGAGTTGGCGGAACTGGGCGCCGCTGCCGGAGACCACCGGGTCCCAGTGGGCGGGGAAGTAGGAGGAGGCCCACTTCAGTGTGGCGCTCCCGGTCGACGCGCCGGCGCCGCCGCCGCACGCGCCGAGGGCGGGGACGAGGACGGAGACGAGGGCGGTTCCGAGGGCCGCGGTGCGCAGCCGGCCCGGGGGCCGGGCGGCAGGGGAGGCGGGCTCTGGGCGGCTGGGCGTGAGTCGTCCGGGCATCTGAGTGCTTTCTTCGAGGGCCCCCGGACCGGCTCAGGGCAGGCGGGGGCGCGGCGGCGGGCACGGCGCGCACCCGCGCCGGACGCCGTCGTGCCGGGACGGTCGTGCCGACGGGGCTCGGGAGCACACATCGGGCACACCGCCCTCAGGGCAGGGCGTTCGGGGGTACGCGGGGACTCACCGGGATGCGGTGGGAGAAGGCGGCGGAGCGCGGAAGGGGCGGCGCGGACGGCGGGCGCGGCTCGACGGGGCGGCGGCGCGGCCGGTGCTGACGGATGCGGTCAGGCGCCTGTGGGCCGTGGGCGGCGGCCGGTCAGCGACAGAGGGCGCTGCAGGTGCGCCGCAGGTCCACGTAGCGGCACACCACACCGGGGTGCGTCGTGAGCATGCTGTTCATCCTGGCGAGCGCGGAGAGCGGCTGTCAATAGACACCAATTGGTGTCTCATTTGGCGGGACGCGCTCCTGACTGCGCCTCAGATATCCCTCAGCGCAGGCCGCGAGCGCCGCGAGCGGTGGCCGGGTGCGTCGCGGCCTCCTCGGGGTGCAGCCACAGGGGGCCGTTCCCGGTGTCCACCCGGATCGCCTCCGGTGGCGGCCAGGCCCCGGTGACCAGCAGGGCACGCTCGGGATCAGTGAGGCTCCGGTAGCGCCGCAGCGCCTCGGACGGCGGCAGCGGGGCCGGGGGGCGCAGGAGCCCCGGGCTCAACTCCTCGACGGCGGAGGCGTACTCCTCGTAGGGCCGCCAGCCGGGCACCACGCGCCGCCCGGCCGGGGAGCGCACGAGCAGCGTCGGCAGCGCGTACCGGTGCCCGCCGTCGCCGGTCTCCTTCGCCGCACCGGGGTGCGGCGACGCGCTCCGCACCGACAGCACCTCGCGCACCGGGCGGCGCGCCTCCGCACGGTCGGCCCGTACCCGCTCCAGGACGTCACCGGCTCCCGCGTCGGCCGCGAACCGTACCGGGTCCAGTCCCGGCGTGCCCCGTACGGCGGCCAGCGCGAGCGCGGGCGTGTCGGCCGGCTCCCCGAGCACGAACACGGTCTCCCGGAGCCGGCGCAGCACCCGCCCGGCCACCTCCTCGCCCTGCAGCTCGGCCGCCTTGGCGGCCAGCGAGGCGGGCCAGGAACTCGCCGCCACCCGGCTCAGACGCTCCGCCCGCGGCGCCCGGGTGTGCGCGCTGATCACCTCGACGTGCCGCGCGTACCAGGCGGTCTCCGCGGCCGCGTCGGGCGGTGGGTCGTCGTCGACGTCGAACAGGACGCCGTGCACGCGGCGCCAGCGCACCCGGCCGCCCAGCGCGGCCCGCAGCCTGCGGAACACCGGTTCCGAACCCCAGGCCCAGGGGCACAGCGGATCGGTGTACTCCACCACCTCCACGGCGGGCGGGGGAGGCGGGGCCGTCACGCAGCTCCCTTCCGGTCCAGCCGTTCCGCGGCGGCCGCCGGCAGGAGCGAGGCCAGGGTCACCCCGCCCAGGACCGCCGCCGCGCCCGCCTCGACCTGGCGCCACACCCCCGGCAGCCCCGCGGCCGGACCGGGGTAGCCGAGCCCGGCCAGCGACTCGCCCCGCAGCGTGATCAACTCGCCGTCCACGGCGCGCGCCACGTCCAGGAGGGTGATCTCGCCGGCGGGCCGGCCGAGCCAGTAGCCGCCCTCGCAGCCACGCTGACTGCGCACCAGCCCGGCCTTGCGCAGTTCGCTCACCACGGACTTCAGGAAGCGGAACGGGATCTGCTGCGCGGAGGCGATGGCCTCGCAGGTCAGGGGGCGGGCAGGCTCACAGGCGAGCTCCAGCAGAGCCCGCGTGGCGTAGTCCGCCTTCGCGGAGATATGCATGGGGCCATCATGCCCCAACCGGTCCGCGCGGCCCGGGGGTTCCGCCACCGCGCTCGTTCATTGCGGCAGCATTGCCGCAGGTAAGCCTAAAAGACACTTCTTGACATCCTTTTCGGGGCCGCCCTAGCGTCCCGGCCATGAGCGAGCCCCTGACGAACCCCGGTGAAGGCTTCCATCCCCATCTCCACGACGCGCCCGGGCAGGCGGCTGCGGCCCTGCGGACCCGGCTGCACCACATCCGCGCGGACGCCCTGGACGGCGAGACGGCGCAGACCGGCGGGATGCGCAGGTTCGCCGCCGTCAGCGGGCGGACCGTGGGGTCCGAGAAGCTCTGGATGGGCCAGACCCACGTCGCCCCGGCGACGGCGTCCTCCGACCACCACCACGGCGAGTCCGAGACCGCGATCTACGTGGTGAGCGGGCACCCCGAGTTCGTGTTCCTGGACGGCTCGGGCGACGCGCCCGAGGAGGTGCGCCTGCGCACCTCGCCCGGCGACTACGTCTTCGTCCCCCCGTTCGTGCCGCACCGCGAGGAGAACCCGGACCCCGCGGAGGAGGCCGTGGTCGTCATCGCCCGCAGCACCCAGGAGGCCGTCGTGGTCAACCTCCCCGGTCTGTACGCCCTTCCGGCCGAGGGCGCCTGAGCGGGCCCGCACACGCACCCCGGAGCCGTCCCCGCCCTCGCCCTGTGCGACGAGGGCGGGGACGGCTCCGTGCGTCAGACGGTGGGCGCGAGCGCGGCCGCCGTCCGCTGCGCACGGAACGCCGGGTGAAGGTCCAGACGGGCGACGTACGCCGTCAGGTGGCCGTAGGAGCAGAGCAGGCCGCTCGCGAGGTGGGAGAGGGCCACCCACACGTCGACGTCGGCGGCGGTCAGGTGCCCACCCAGGACGTACGGCCCGCAGGCCAGCCGGCGGTCCAGCAGGTCGAGGGTGGCGTGCAGGGTCCGCAGGGCCGCGTCACGGTCGGACGGTGTCCCGTCCGCGGCCAGTTCGGCGGCTCTCGTCAGGCCCGCGTCGACCGTGTGCCGGAGGCCCTCGATGTCGGGCAGGAGGGCCGGGGGACACAGCGGAGGTACGGGAGCGCACCCCTCGGCGCCGAGGCGGCCCGCGAGGTCGCCGAGGATGTCCGGGGTGTGGTTGCTGACGACCCGCCCGGTCCACCGGTCGCACAGTGCGGGCACGGTGAGCGGTCCGTCGTAGTGGTGCCACGTGGCCTCGTAGGCCGCGCGCAGCGCGGCGAGCGCGGTGTCGCCGGCGGCCCCCGCCGGGACGGGCGTCGTGGCGACGGAGTCCCGCAGCCCCAGCAGGTCGAGGGTGATGGCGACCCGTTGCGAGAGCGGGCACCCCGGCGACAGGAACAGCTCGAACCGGCGCGGCGCCGGGTAGAAGCCGCCGGCGAGGTCGACACCGATGCGGCTGCGGAAGCGGTCGGGACGGGACGCGCGCGGCAGCGCCGAACAGGAGACGTGGAGTGCGGGGTCGAGCGGGATCGTCTCGGTCATGCCCTCTCCAAGGCGTGGCGGGCCGCCGGTCGCCCCGTGGGGGCACCGGCGGCGGGACGGCTGAAGGTCCTGGGTGGAGGTCAGCCGGCCGCGCCGTACGAGCTGCAGACGCGCAGGAAGTCGATGTGCAGCCGCCGGGTGAGGAGGAGGGTTCGTGCCCTGGGCATGTCCGCCTCCCCGGCTCGGGGCCCGCCGGAGGCGGGACCGCGCTTGCCCCGCCGCACCGGCGGGACCAGGTCGTCACCCGGGGCACCCCACCGCGATGTGAGGGTTGCCGGTCAGCGGGCCGGGGCCGATGACCCACCGCGCCGCGGGGCGGCGTCGTGGGCGCTGACGATCGTGACCTGGCCATCAGTGTCGAGTCGTCAAACCCCGCGCGTCAAGGGACCCGTTCGCGTCTCATCGGACCGCTCACGATGTGAGACGGCGTCGTTGACATTCCCGGTGGGCCGTGCCTAACTTACGCCGCAGATCGGTCATGAGCTCCGGCGCGAGCCCGGCTCGCCGGGGCCGGCGCCCCCGTGTCGCGGTGGGACGCCCCGGATGACGACCGGACCGGACGGTCCGACGACGGCAATGGACGCGAGGCCCCGCGGGGCGGAACGGTGACGGTGACGACGATGCACGCAGTTCCGGGGACGGCCGCACAGCGGCCCCACGGCCGCGTCCCGTCGTGCCCGCGGCTCCCCGTCGCCGCGCTCCACGTCCCCAGCGCCTCCTGTAGCGCGTGTCCCGCGCACTGTCGCGCCCTCTGTCAAGGCTGACGGCTTCCTGAACCCCGGCCCCCGCCGCTGACGCGGCGGCGCGCCCTCCCGCCCAGGCCCGCCCAGGCTTGCTCCGCCCGCCTCCCCGCCTCCCCGCCGCATCGCCACGCCCGCCGGACGCCCGATGCCGGTGGAGCCGCTGCCGCGTGCGCGACCGGGGCGTACCGAACCGCTGGAGTCCCCCATGACCGAACCACCCGGCACCGCCGTGTCCTCCCGCCCGGCGCCGCCCCCGCCCGGAGCACCCGCCGACGCAGCGCCTCCCGCACCAGGACCGCCCACCGCAGAGCGGGTGTTGCCGCTACGGCGGCGAGGTCGCCTGATCGCCACGGCGGTCGTGCTGGTGCTCGTCGCCCAGATCGCCCACGGCCTGGTGACCAACCCCTTCTACCAGTGGGACCGCTTCGCCTACTGGTTCGTCCGGCCGGTGATCCTGGACGGGCTGCTCATCACCCTGGAGGCGGCCGCGTACAGCGCGGTGCTCGGCCTGCTGGGCGGGATCGCGCTCGCACTGGCCAGGCTCTCGGGCAGCCCCGTGCTGCGTGCCGTCAGCTGGACGTACACCTGGCTGTTCCGCTCGGTGCCGCTGATCGTGGTGCTGCTGTTCCTGTACAACTTCAGCGCGCTGTACCGGACGTTGAGCCTGGGTGTGCCCTTCGGGCCGGCTTTCCCTGGTGGCCGTCGGGGTCGGCGGGACGGTGCGCAGCGCGCCGACGTCTCCCCGTTCACCGCGCTGTCCGACCCGGCCGATCCGCGGGCCTGGGCGGACCTGACCGTACTCGCCGGGCCGGGAGCCGCCGTCGCGGTCACCGGCGCGCAGCGGCCGCCCGACGGTTGGGAACTCGTCGAGGGCGGGGTGGGGGTGCAGCTCGTCGACACCTCGCTGCGCGCCGAACACGCGCCTGAGGCGGTGCGGCTGGGCGCCGCCGACGTCCCCGAGATCCTGGAACTCGTCGCCCTCACCAGGCCGGGCCCCTTCCTCTCCCGGACCGTCGAACTCGGCACCTACCTCGGCATCCGGGAGGAGGGACGGCTGGTCGCCATGGCCGGGGAACGACTGCGGACGCCGGGATGGACGGAGATCAGCGCGGTGTGCACCCACCCCGGTCACCGCGGCCGGGGTCTGGCGACCCGGCTGGTACGCGCCGTGGCCGCGGGGATCAGGGACCGTCGGGAGACCCCCTTCCTCCATGCCGCCGCCGTCAACACCGGCGCGATCCGGCTCTACGAGTCGATCGGGTTCACCCTGCGCCGCCGGACGACCTTCCTCTTCCTGCGAACCCCGGGCGGCCCGGGGGAACAGACCGGCTAGGGAAGGCGTTCCGTTGACAGGAGGAGTACGGGCGCCGTGCCGCCCGCCGTATCCGGGGAGAGCGGAGGTGAGGTCCGTGCCGACGCCGTCCCGCGTGTCCGCCGCGGTGCCCGCCCCACCCCGCGACCCCCTGCTCTACTCCCGCGCGCACATCGACCTGCAGCGCGTGGCCGCCTCCCTCTGTCGTTCCTGACCCCCGTCCCCGCCGCCGGCCCTCCCGACGAGCGCCGGTGAGACCCGTGGTCGATCAGGAAGGCCTCTCCCATGTCCTCGGACATCCCTTCGCCGTACCCACTTCCCGATTCCTCGCCGAACGCACCGCTGCACCTCGCCGTGGCCCTCGACGGGGCCGGCTGGCACCCGGCCGCCTGGCGTGAGCAAACGGCCCGGCCCCGTGAACTGCTCACCGCCCGCTACTGGCAGGACGTCGTCACCGAGGCCGAGCGGGGGCTGCTCGACTTCGTGACGATCGAGGACTCCCTCGGTCCGCAGTCCTCCCACCCCACCGAACCCGACGGACGCACCGACCAGGTGCGCGGCCGCCTCGACGCCGTCCTGGTCGCCGCCCGGGTGGCCCCCCTGACCCGGCACATCGGTCTCGTGCCGACGGTGGTCGCCACCCACACCGAGCCGTTCCACATCTCCAAGGCCATCGCCACCCTCGACTACGTGAGCACCGGCCGGGCCGGTCTGCGCGTCCAGGTCTCGGCCCGGCCGAACGAGGCCGCGCACTTCGGCAGGCGCGCCATCCCCCCGTTCGGCATCGGGGACCTGGACACCCCGGTCGTACGGGAGCTGGTCACCGGCCTCTTCGACGAGGCGGCCGACCACGTCGAGGTGGTGCGCCGGCTCTGGGACAGCTGGGAGGACGACGCCGAGGTCCGCGACGTCGCCACCGGCCGCTTCATCGACCGCGACAAGCTCCACTACATCGACTTCGAGGGCCGGTACTTCAGCGTCAAGGGTCCCTCCATCACGCCCCGGCCGCCCCAGGGCCAGCCCGTCGTCAGCGCCCTCGCCCACAGCGGTGTGCCGTTCCGGCTCGTGGCCCGCTCCGCCGACGTCGGCTACGTGACCCCGCACGACGGGGAGCAGGCCCGCGCCATCGTCACCGAGATCCGCGCCGAGCAGCGGGCGGCCGGCCGGGAGCGCGAGCCCCTGCACGTCTTCGGCGACCTCGTGGTCCTCCTCGACGACGACGCCGGCGCGGCCCGGGCCCGCCTGGACCGGCTCGACGACCTCGCCGGCACGCCGTACACCAGCGACGCGAAGGTCTTCGCCGGCACGCCCGCAGGTCTCGCGGACCTGCTGCTGGAGTGGCGGCGGGCCGGGCTCACGGGCTTCCGGCTGCGCCCCGCCGTGATCGGCCACGACCTGCCGGCCATCACCCGGGGGCTCGTGCCCGAGCTGCAGCGCCGCGGCGCGTTCCGCGGCGCCTACGAGGCCCGCACCCTGCGCGGCCTGCTCGGCCTGGCCCGCCCCGCCAACCGCTACGCCACCAGCGCGACCGCCTGAGCCGGAGGAACCGTATGAGCAAGCCGCGCAAGCAGATCCATCTGGCCGCCCACTTCCCCGGCGTCAACAACACCACCGTATGGAGCGACCCGCAGGCCGGCAGCCACATCGAGTTCGGCTCCTTCGCGCACTTCGCACGGACCGCAGAACGCGCCAAGTTCGACTTCCTGTTCCTCGCCGAAGGCCTGCGCCTGCGCGAACAGGGTGGCAGGATCCACGACCTGGACGTGGTCGGCCGCCCCGACACCTTCACCGTCCTCGCCGCGCTCGCCGCCGTCACCGAGCGCATCGGCCTCACCGGCACCATCAACTCCACCTTCAACGAGCCCTATGAGGTGGCCCGGCAGTTCGCCAGCCTCGACCACCTCTCCGGCGGGCGCTCCGCCTGGAACGTCGTCACCTCCTGGGACGCCTTCACCGGGGAGAACTTCCGCCGAGGCGGATTCCTCCCGCAGGAGGAGCGCTACTCCCGCGCCAGGGAGTTCCTCGCCGCCGCGGGCGAGCTCTTCGACTCCTGGCACGGCGACGAGATCCTCGCCGACGGGGCGACGGGCGCCTTCCTGCGCGACGCGCGGGCCGGATCCTTCGTGCACAAGGGGCACCACTTCGACATCCAGGGGCAGTTCAACGTGCCGCGCAGCCCGCAGGGACGCCCGGTGGTCTTCCAGGCCGGCGACTCCGAGGAGGGCCGGGAGTTCGCGGCCGCCGACGCCGACGCCATCTTCAGCCGCTACAGCACCTTCGAGGAGGGCCGGGCCTTCTACCGCGACGTCAAGGCCCGGCTGCCGAAGTACGGGCGCGCCCCGGACCAGTTGCTGATCCTTCCCGCCGCGACCTTCGTCCTCGGCGACAGCGACGCGGAGGCGGCCGAACTGGCCCGCGAGGTGCGGCGGCAGCAGGTCAGCGGGGCCACCGCGATCAAGCACCTGGAGTTCGTCTGGAACCGCGACCTGTCCGCCCACGACCCGGACGGCCCCCTCCCGGACGTCGACCCCGATCCCGGCGAGCACACCGTCGCCCGCGGCCGCGCCCAGGTGCGCATGTACCGCGACCCTCTGGCCACCGCCCGCGAGTGGCGCGAGCTGGCCGCCGCCAACGGGTGGTCGATCCGCGACCTGGTCATCGAGACCGGCAACCGCCAGTCCTTCGTGGGATCCCCGGCCACCGTCGCCGCGGCCATCGACGACTTCGTGCAGGCCGACGCCGCCGACGGCTTCATCCTCGTCCCGCACGTCACTCCCGGCGGCCTGGACTCCTTCGCCGACACCGTCGTCCCGCTGCTGCAGGAACGGGGCGTCTTCCGCGCCGACTACGAGGGCACCACCCTGCGCGACCACCTCGGCCTCGCCCGCCCCGACGCGCAGACCCCGGCGGAGCGGGCCGCGTCGTGAGCCAGTCCGAGGTCGCACCGGTGCTGCGGCGGGCCATCCCGGACCCGCCGTTCGCCTGGGGCCCGGACCCGTCCTCGCCCGAACCCGCCCACCGCTGAGGAGAACGCCCACCGTGTCCCGTACGCCGCTCGGAGTCCTCGACCTCGTCCCGATATCCTCCGGCTCCACCGCCGCGCAGGCCCTGCGCAACAGCATCGACCTCGCCCGGCAGGCGGAGGAGTCCGGCTACGCCCGCTACTGGTTCGCCGAGCACCACCTCAACCCCGGTGTCGCCGGCACCTCGCCCGCCGTCCTGCTGGCCCTCACCGCGGCCGCGACCTCCACGATCCGGCTGGGCTCGGGGGCCGTCCAACTCGGCCACCGCACCGCCCTGTCCACGGTCGAGGAGTTCGGCCTCATCGACGCCCTGCACCCGGGGCGCCTCGACCTGGGGCTCGGCCGCTCCGGGGGCCGCCCGCCGGGCGGCGCGGCCGATCCGGTGCCGTCCACGACACCGGTCGTGGACGGGCGGACGCCGGGCGGGCTGCGGATCCCGCCGAAGTTCTCCTTCGAGCATCTGCTCGGCTCACCCCGTATCGCGCTCCAGCGGCAGCTGCTGCAGCAGCCCGGCGCGCGCTCCCAGGAGTACGGGGAGCAGGTCGACGACATCCTGGCGCTGCTGCGCGGCACCTACCGCTCGGCGGACGGCGTCGAGGCGCACGTCGTGCCGGGGGAGGGCGCCGACGTCCAGGTGTGGATCCTCGGCAGCAGCGGCGGCCGGAGCGCCGAGGTCGCCGGCCGGCACGGATTGCACTTCGCCGCGAACTACCACGTCAGCCCGGGCACCGTCCTGGAGGCGGTCGACGGCTACCGTGCCGCCTTCCAGCCGGGCGGCGTGCTCGACAAGCCCTACGTCAGCGTCTCCGCCGACGTCGTCGTCGCGCAGGACGACGCGAGGGCCCGCGAGCTCGCCACCGGCTACGCCCCCTGGGTCCGCAGCATCCGGACCGCCGAGGGCGCCATCGAGTTCCCCACCCCCGGACAGGCCCGGGCGCACCCGTGGACGGAGGCGGACCGGGCGCTGGTGGCCGACCGGGTCGAGACCCGGTTCGTCGGCTCGCCGCAGCGTGTCGCCGACCAGTTGGAGCAGCTCCAGGAGGCCACCGGCGCCGACGAGTTGATCGTGACCACCATCACCCACGACCACGAGGACCGGGTCCGTTCCCATCGGCTCCTGGCCGAGGAGTGGCACCGGCGCTGACGGTCCGGCGCGGCGGCGTCAGTCCCGCCCGGGCAGCAGGCCGCGCCGGAACGCAGCGACGAGGTGGACCGGCACCAACTGCTCGCGGCCGTCGACGGTGACCGGGACCAGGTGGGGAGCCGCGGCCTTCCACCGGGCGCGGCGGTGACGGGTGTTGCTGCGGGAGGTCTTGCGTTTGGGTACGGCCACGGGGGTTCTCCTTCGGGGACGGGTGCGCGGTCAGCGGGAGGCGTACGGCAGCAGGGCCATCTCGCGGGCGTTCTTTATCGCCCGGGCGAGGGCCCGCTGCTGCCGGGCGGTGACGCGGGTGACCCGCCGGCTGCGGATCTTGCCCCGGTCGGAGATGAGCCTCCGCAGCAGGTCGGTGTCCTTGTAGTCGACGTACTCGATGCCGGCGGCGATGAGCGGGTTGGGCCGGGACGCGCGGGCGTCCTTGCCCCTGCCCTTGCTCCTGGGCGTGGCGGTGCGGGCTGTCTTCACGGTGCTGTCTCCGGTGGTCGTCGCGGTGTGCGGTTCAGGCCGCGTGGTCGAGGAAGCCGTCGAAGGCGTGGGGGAGGCGGCGCCAGCCGTCTGGTCCCGCGGCGTACTCGGCGTCCGTGAGCAGGCAGCGGTCGAGGGTGGCCACGAGTCCTTCGCGGTCCAGGCCGGGCGAGGTGAAGGTGAGGTGCTGTCCGCGGTCGCCGTGCTCCGGGTGCCAGTCCAGGGCGGCCGCCACCCGCCGTTCGGGCGGCACCATCTCCCACGCCGCGTCGGGGAGCGCGGCGAGCCACGGCCCGACGTCCTCGATGCACAGCGCGCCGCCGGCGGCCTCCCAGGAGAGCAGGGTGTCGGGATGGTCGGCCAGCCAGAAGCGGCCGCGGCTGCGTGCGGCGGCGCAGCTGAGGTCCTCCAGGGCCGCGTGCAGCCGGCCGGGATGGAAGGGCCGGGCGGACCGCCACACCAGGGTGGCGACACCGTGGGCGTCGGCCTCCTGGGGCAGCAGGGCACAGGCCGGATGCTGCCGTGCGGCGGCCGCGGCGACGTCGAAGCCGGACCGTGCGGCCGGGGCGAGCCGGCCCGTGCCGATGGCGACCTGACGGGCCGTCGGGTGGAGCTGGGTGAGCAGTTCGACGTCGCCGGGGTCGGCGTCCTCGCCCGGCGCGAGGGCGAGGACGCCGGCGTACTCCAGTTGCCGGGCCAGGGTGTCGGCGACGGTGCGGTGGTCGCCCGGAGCGACGGCGAGGCCGTGTTCGGTGAGGTCGTCGCCGCAGCCGAGGTGGTCGAGCAGGAGGGCGGGGTCGACGCAGGTGACCACCCCGGCCGCCGCCAGCAGGTTCCCCGAGAGGCTGCCGTCGGGCAGCGGGGTGCCGACCAGGACCTCGGCCATCGCCTGTGGTTCCACCGAGTCCCACAGTTCGACGACGGCGAGCCGGCAGGACGGGTCCGCGGCCAGCGCCAGCAGCTCGGGGAGCAGGTCGGCGCGGAGCGCGCAGCAGGCGCAGTCGTTCACGAGCTCGGTGTCGGTCCGGGAGAGGACGCCCGCGCGGTCACTGAGGACGCGCCGGACGGGTCCGCCGACGGCGGGCCGCAGGTCGTGGTGGAGGGCGAGGGCCCCGGCGGTGGAGTGCAGGAGTTCGCGCACCGCGGCCCGGCGGGCCTCGGCGTGCAGACCGCCGACGAGGACGACGGGCAGCTTGGGGCTGCTGTCCACGGGAGGTGCCTTTCGTGTCAGGGGTCGAGCGGGTGAAGAGCGGGGCGGGTCAGCGTTCCTCGCGGAACTCGACGTGACGCCGGACCACCGGGTCGTACTTGCGCAGGACCAGGCGGTCCGGGTCGTTCCGGCGGTTCTTGCGGGTCACGTAGGTGTGGCCGGTCCCGGCGGTGGAGCGGAGCTTGATGACGGGGCGTAGGTCGGTGCGTGCCATGCCGGGTACTATACAGAACTGGTTTTCATTTCCAATAAGCTCGATGAGCCGACAGAACGGACCGACATGCCCGCACACTGCCAACTCACCGGCCGCAAGCCCGGCTTCGGCAACTCCGTCTCGCACTCCCACCGGCGCACCAGGCGCCGCTTCGACCCGAACATCCAGCACAAGCGCTACCTGCTGCCCAGCGAGGGCCGCACCGTCCGGCTCACGCTGAGCGCCAAGGGCATCAAGACCGTCGACCGCATCGGTATCGAGAAGGCCGTCGCCGTCATCCGCGCCCGGGGAGGCCGGGTCTGATGGCCAAGGCCGGGAAGATCGCGAAGAACGAGCAGCGCAAGGCCGTCGTGGCGCGGTTCGCCGTACGGCGCGCCGAACTCAAGGACGTCCTGCGCCGCCCCACCGCCACCCCGCGGGAGAAGGCCGACGCGCGGCGGGAGCTGGACCGGCAGCCTCGCGACGCCAGCGCCACCCGGGTCCGCAACCGCGACGCCCTCGACGGGCGGGCCCGCGGCCACCTGCGGGCGTTCGGCCTCTCCCGGATCACCATGCGCGCCCAGGCGCACGCGGGCCACCTGCCCGGAGTGCGCAAGGCCTCCTGGTGACACCGCCCTCCCGGAACACCGCACCACCGGCCCCCGCGGCCCGTACGACACCTCACGGAGAACCCATGAAACCCGGCATCCACCCGGACTACCGTCCGGTCGTCTTCCGCGACCGCGCGGCGGACTTCGCCTTCCTCACCCGCTCCACGATGACCAGCGAGAAGACCGTCGTCTGGGAGGACGGCAGGACCTACCCCGTGGTGGACGTGGAGATCTCCTCCGCGAGCCACCCCTTCTACACCGGTACCGCCCGCGTGGTGGACACCGCCGGCCGCGTCGAGCGGTTCCGGCGCCGCTACGGGACCGGGGACACGGCACCCGGCGGAAGCTGACGGAGGCCGCTGCCCCACGGCGGTGCTCCGGCACCGGCCCTCCCGGTGCAGGGGCGCCGCCTCGCGCGCGTACGCGCACGATCCGCCGCGGCGCCCGCGAACACGGCGGGGATGTATGACGACGCACGGTTCGTCCGGAAGCGCCTGGACGCCGGCCGCTCGACTCGCCGCGTGTTCTCGCAGGCGGTTGCGGCGAGGGGACCGGCCGGTGCTCGATACGGCTCCGCTCCGGGGCGGACAGCCGGCCGGGAGTGCGAGATGCACACGAGGACCATCAGAGCGACGCTGAAAGGAGAAGTCCGTCCGAGCGCAATAGGAGATCCCCTGATGGACGCAGGCAAGGCAGAGCTGTACGCAATGGACCTGACTGATGCGGACTGGGTCGCGAGCAGCTACTCCAACAGGTGGGACAAGACGTGTGTGGAGGTCGCAGACCTCGGCGGCGGAGCGGTCGCGGTCCGCGATTCGCAGAACAAGGACTTGCCGCCGCTGCGGTTCACGGCGGAGGAGTGGGCGGCGTTTCGACTGGGAGTACGTGACGGCGAATTCGGCTGGAGACCTTGAGCCTTTTCCAGCCTGACGCAAGTCGCACCGCGGTCGCCGCCAGGGCGGTGCCCGACTGTTCAGGAGCCTTCGGTGTCCGGCCGCTTCGCGGACTGGAGCAGATACGGGGGGAGTTTTGAACTGGCGGACGGCGCCTCGATGCCGACCGACGCCCCAGGCCGCACCGTCCTGAGGCTGACGGGGCGAGGTGCAAGGCCAGTACGGCCTTGACGATGTCGGTGATACAGCTGGTGCCGCAACTGCGAAGGAGCCGACGGCTCGGATCCTGACGTGGGTGGAGTTCACCGCCCGCTTGCCCGCTGGGAACGTGCTCCATCGGCGCCGGTGAGGCACCGGGATCGTCCCCCGAGCTCCCTGATTCCCCGTGGCTGCCCACGTTCGGACGCCGGCCTCGGTCAGGGGACGATGCCGTGTGCGGACTTGATGTCGTGGATATTTGCTTGCGCGTGGTCGTTACGCGGGTCAACGTCGCCTGACAGCTGACGAAGGCAGAGAAGATGACCACGCAGACCCACCACGTCGACCACGAACTCATACAGGCCGCAGCCCACGTTGCGCGCACTCGTTGCCGGGGCGACAACCACACCATGGCGGCGGCGGCCCGTGCCCAGGACGGCCGGATCATCACCGCGGTGAACGCCTACCACTTCACCGGAGGCCCCTGCGCCGAGCTGGTCCTTATCGGCGCGGCAGCCGCCCAGGGCGCCTACGAGCTGCACACGATCGTCGCCGTGGGCGACCGGGACCGGGGGGTTGTCCCCCCATGCGGCCGGTGTCGGCAAGTCCTCCTCGACTACTTCCCTGCCCTCAAGGTCATCGTCGGCGATGACGTCCGCGTCCGAACCGTCGCCATTGCCGACTTGCTGCCCGAAAGCTACGTCTGGGCCGACCACCAGCTCGACGCCGAGTAAACCGTCACTCGGCACGAGCCGCCGCTGCCGGGGCAGGGCTCGAGTGCGACGTCAGTTCACCCACCGAGCCCACGGACGAACAGGTGCTCCACGTCGTGGAACGAGTCGTTCTGGCCCCCGACGAGGTCAACCACCGATCACGAGCCCGTGACCTGTGCGAACGCCGGACCCCGAGGCCTCCGGCGCCGGAGGCCGCGGGCTCCGTCCCTCAGCGGGTGGCGGCGGCGAGCGCGGCCCGGATCACGTCGGCGGGCACGGGGGTCCCCGTCACCTTCGCGAAGTCGGCCTCGCCGCCCGCGTACGGCAGGCCGTAGACCGGGGTGCCGGGCTGGGAGCGCCAACTGTCGGCGAGGGTGCCGTAGGCGACCGCGTCGTAGCCGAGTACGTCGAGGAGGTTCGCCGCGTCCGCGACGGCGGCGGGGTCGTCGCCGGCGATCGGGAGGGCGGTCCGGTCGGGGGAGCCCTTGGGCCGGGCGAGCTCCGCGAGGTGGCGGAAGAAGATGTTGTTGAACGACTTCACCACGTGGGCGTCGGGCAGGTGGCCCTGGAGCAGCCCGCTCTCCGTGGTCGTTCCGTCCTCGAGCGCGGCGATCCGGCCGTCGCGCTGGGGGTAGTAGTTGCCGGTGTCGATGACCGTCTTCCCGGCCGTCGGGGCCAGGGGGACCTGGTCGAAGGCCCCGAGCGGGATCGTCACCACGACCCAGTCGCCCGCCGCGGCCGCCTCGGCCGGGGTCGCGGCGCGTGCCCGGGGGCCCAGCTCGGCCACCAGGCCGTCCAGGGTCTCCGGCCCGCGCGAGTTGCTGAGCACCACGTCGAGGCCCGCGGCCACGGCGAGCCGTGCCAGGGTGCCGCCGATGGATCCGCTGCCGATCAGTCCAAGAGTCGCCATGTAGGCGGCAACCCCGTGCCCCGCGGTTCTGTTTCCGAGGGGCCGCAAAGAGCGTGCAAAACGGGAAGGTGGTCAGCCGTCGAGGAGCAGGTCGAACACCTGTTCCAGCCTCCGGGTCAGGGCTTGCTCGTCGGTGTCGTTGAGCGTGGTGCTGCCGATGATCGTGCGCATCAGCCAGAAGCCCGCGACGACCGAGAGGGCCATGGCGGCACGTTCGGTTCCCCGCAACTCCGGTGCGACGTCGAGCAGATGGGCTTCGACGTGGTTCTCGATGCCGGCCCGCAGGATCTCCGCGGCGCGGGGGTTGGGCGCCGAGCGCAGCATGAGGAGGAACGGGTCGAGGCTGTCGGCCTCCGGCGCGGTCCGGCGGACCAGCGCGGCGGCCACGTCACGGGCAAGGGTGGCCGGGTCGCTGGTGAGGACCGTGCGCTCGGTCATGGACGCCTCCACCACCTCGGCGAAGAGCCCTTCCTTGGAGCCGAAGTAGCGGCCCACCAGCATCGCGGTGACTCCCGCGGCCTTGGCGATCTCCCGCACCCCGACACCGTCGTAGCCGTGCCGGGTGAAGGCCTCGATGCCCGCACGCAGGATGGCCTCCTTGGTGGCGGCCGCGTCGCGGCGTCGCGGAGTCGTCATGTCGACGAGTGTAGACTGAGGTCATGTCTACAGGTGTATACATGATCGGAAGGACAACGCGATGGATCTGAACCTGAACGGCCGCCGGGCCCTCGTGACCGGTTCCAGCTCCGGCCTCGGCGCGGCGATCGCCGAACTGCTCGCTGCGGAGGGCGCCGACGTCGTGGTGCACGGACGGGACGAGGCACGGACGCGCGAGGTCGCGGAGAAGATCGGCGCCGTCGCCGTGGCGATCGGCGACCTCGCCACGGACGACGGCGCCGACGCCGTGGCCCGCGTCGCGGGGGAGCCCGACGTCCTGGTCAACAACGCCGGTTCGTACGAGCACGTCGGCTGGGCCGAGGCCACCGCGGCGGAGTGGCTGCGCACGTACGAGGTCAACGTGGTCTCGGGTGTCCGTATGATCCAGCGGCTGGTGCCCGGGATGCGCGAGCGCGGCTGGGGCCGGGTGATCCAGATCGGCGGCGGGCTCGCCTCGCAGCCGATCGCGATGCAGCCCCACTACAACGCGTCCCTCGCCGCGCGGCACAACCTGGCCGTCTCCCTGGCGCGGGAGCTGAAGGACACCGGGGTGACCTCCAACGTGGTCTCTCCCGGGGCGATCCTCGTCGACGCGGTGCAGGACCTGATCACCGGACTCGCGCCGGAGCGCGGCTGGGGCCGGACGTGGCAGGAGATCGAGCGCAACGCCGCGCGGGACTTCGTGCCCAACGACATCGGCCGCTTCGGCCGCCCCGAGGAGATCGCGGGCGCCGTCGCCTACCTGGCGAGCCCCTACGCGGACTACATCAGCGGCGCCACGATCCGCGTCGACGGCGGCACCATCCGCTCCGTGACGTGAGCCGGGCTCCCGCGGAGCACGGCGGCGCCCGGTGCCGGGACCCCGGCGACGGCAGGGGTCTGACAGATCGTGACGGGAACGCTATGCTCCCGGCGATGACGACTTACTCTTCTTCCAGATTGGGGGACCCGTCCGCGCAAGGTGAGTGCTGATGCTCACTCAGACCGCGAACGAGGATTCCCGCCTCTCCTTCTGGCTGCGCGTGCGCGAGTTCGCCGTGCCGCCGTCCATGGTCGAGATCGCGACCGCCCGCCGCCGAACCGGTGACTGGGCGGGGGCGTGCGCCGCCGCCGGTATCGACGTCGACCTCGATCTCCGTTCCCTCGCCCGCACCCACGGCCGGGAACTCGCGGCCCGGGTCCGGGCCGACCTCCGCCATCTGGCTCCCGACCTGCTGCGCTGGCACATGCCGCGGGTCGCTCCCGACGGTCTGCTGCGCCCAGCGCTGACCATCGCCCTGGCCCGGTACGGGGCCTCGGGGCCGGAGGGCGGTGACCGGGTGCACCTCGTGGTCCGGACCCCGCCCGCGTGGGCGGACGGCGGGCAGCGGTTCAGCCTCGCGCTGTGGGACCCGGCCCACCCCGGGGCGGGTGCCCGCCACCATCCGCACCACCGGCCCCACCGGCGGTTCCGCCTCGATCTGCACCGGCACCTGTGGGACGCGCGCAGAACCGGTGAGCTGCCGCTGCGCGCCGGAAGCGGTGGCCGCCGGCCCGTCGATCCGCCTCTCCTCCGGGACGCGGAGCCGCCGGGGCCACTGCCGCCGTACCGGCGCTGCGCGGTCGACCGGTGGGAGGACGAGGCGCGGATGGTGCTGCGTGCCGAGGGCCGGACCTCCGGTGCCGTCACCGTGCGTTTGGGCTCGCGCCACCGGCTGATCGTGGACGTGGCCGGCGGGGACGGCGGCGCGGGAGCGCCCACCGCGCGGATCACGGAGGCGACCGGAGCCGGCGGCGGCAGCCGGCCGCTGCCGGTGCTGCCGGACGCGGCGACCTGGGTGCCGCCGGATGTGGAACTGCTCGCCGCGGGTCTGATCGGCGCCGACGGACTGCACCCGCTGGTGGCGGCCGCGCTCGTGCCCGGCCACCCGGCGTCCGGGCCGTCCCTGCCGACGGGCGGGCCGGGAGGACCGCGCGTCGTGGAGTGCCGGGGCGCACCGCACCGGATCGGCCTGGTCGACGGTGTCCTGACCGCGCTGGACCACGAGCCGGACGAGATCCGCCGGGAGGAGCTGCTGGTCGCCCTGACCGGCACCCCGCTGCCGTGCCTGCAGGCGATCGACCGGGCGCACCGGCGTCCGGAATCCCTCGCCGACGTACGGGCACGCCTGGACCACGGCGACATCGCCGGCGCGCTGGCCGTCGTCGAGGGCCTGCTCGGTCCCGGCGCGGTGCTCCGCGACGGCCCGCTGCGGGACGAACTGGAGGCGGCAGCCCAACGGCGCATCGCGTACGGCCTGTTCCGGGCCGGCCTGGCGGGGCCCGCTCCCGGGCGGGTGCCGCCGCGCGCGTACCCCCCGGCGCTCCGCACCCGGCCCCGCCGCGGCCGTCCCGACCCGCGGTACCGCACCGCCCGCTGACCCGGGACGTGCGCGGCGTCCTCGCGCACGCCTCCGTACCCCCTTCGACTTCACGAACCCCCGAGGTGATCACCCATGCCCACGTCCGCCCCGTCCACCCTGCCCGCCGACCTGGTCTCCGCCCCCCAACTCGACGTCGCCGAGACCCTGTTGGCGATGCTGCGCCGCACCACCACCGAACCGCGCCCCGACACCCAGTTGGAGGCCCTCACCCTGGCCGTCGCCGCCGACCTGCCCGTGCTCCTCTGGGGCGAGCCCGGGATCGGCAAGACCGCCGCGCTCACCCAGCTCGCCGTCGCGCTCGACCTCCCGCTGACCACGGTGATCGCCAGCGTCCACGAGCCGTCCGACTTCTCGGGGCTGCCCGTCGTCGGGGACGACCCCGCGGAGCAGGGCGTACCGATGGCCCCGCCGGACTGGGCCGTACGCCTGGTCCGGGCCGGCCGGGGCCTGCTCTTCCTCGACGAGCTGTCCACCGCGCCGCCCGCCGTGCAGGCGGCCCTGCTCCGCCTCGTGCTGGAGCGGCGGATCGGCGCCCTGCGGCTGCCGCCCGGGGTCCGGATCGTGGCCGCCGCGAACCCCCGTTCCTCGGCGGCCGACGGCTGGGAACTGAGCGCGCCGCTGGCCAACCGGTTCGTCCACCTCCAGTGGACCCACGACCACGACGTGGTGGTCCGCGGCCTGGGCGGGACCTGGCCCCGGGCGACGCTGCCCCGGCTCGACCCGGGCAAGCTGCCCGGTGCCGTGGACTTCGCCCGGCGCGCGGTGTGCGGGCTGCTCGCCGCCCGCCCCGGCCTCGTCCACCGCCTCCCCACCGGCGAGACCCGCCGCGGCGGTGCCTGGCCGTCCCCGCGCAGCTGGGAGATGACGCTGTGCCTGATCGCCTTCGCGACCGCGGCCGGGGCCTCCCAGGAGGTGCTCTCCCTGCTCGTCCGGGGCACCGTGGGGGACGGCCCGGGGCTGGAACTGCTGGCGAGCATCGACCGGATGGACCTCCCCGACCCCGAGGACGTGCTCGCCGACCCGGCGGGTGCCGTACTGCCCGAGCGGGGGGACCTGCGCCAGGCCGTCCTGGACGGTGTGGTGGACGCCGTCCGCAACCGGCCGGAGAAGTCCCGCTGGGACGCGGCGTGGGCGCTGCTCGTCCGGGCCCTGGAGACCGGGGCGCCCGACCTCGTGGTCGTCCCCGCGACCACGCTCGCCTCGCTGCGCCGCGAGGACTGGGACGTCCCCGCGGCCATCGAGCGGCTCGCCGGAGCGGTGTCCCTGTCCCGGCGCGCCGACCGGGCGGCCGAGCGGTCCGGGCTCGTCGCGAAGGCCGGCCGGTGAGCGCGCAGGCGCCCGCGGCGCTGGACCGCGAGAAGCTCTTCGCCGCCCGGCTGTACGCCGCGCGGGTCCGCCCCTACCTGGCGACGGCGCTGTTCGCGCTGCACGTCGTGGAGTCCCGGCGGGTGCCGACGATGGCCGTCGACCCGCACTGGCGGTGCTACGTCTCACCGGCGTTCGTGGACCGCACGCCGCTCGAGGAACTGGCCGGTGTGTGGGTGCACGAGGTGTCGCACCTGCTGCGCGACCACCACGCGCGCGGTGACCGCGTCGCACGGCAGCAGGGACTGGAGGGCCCGGCGGAGCGGCTGCGGATGAACATCGCCGCGGACTGCGAGGTCAACGACGACGCCTTCGGGGAGGGGCTGGACACGCCCCGGGGCGCGGTGCTCCCGCAGTCCCTGGGGCTCCCCGAGGGGAAGCTCATGGAGGACTACCTCGGGCTGTTCGGAATCGGCCCACTCACCAAGGACTTCGTCTGGCTGGACTGCGGCAGCGGCGCGGACGGCCTGGAACGCGAGTGGGACCTCGGCCCGGAGGGCGCCCACGGCCTGGGCGAGCAGGAACGCGACGCCGTCCGCTTCCGCGTGGCGCAGGCCGTCAACGGCCGCCCGGGCAACGCGCCCAAGAGCTGGCGGCGGTGGGCCGAGGAGGCGTTCCACCCGCCGCAGCAGTGGCGGGACCTGCTGGGAGCGGCGGTGCGCTCGGCGGCGTCCGGTTCCGGCGCGGGCCAGGACTACAGCTACGGACGGCCCTCGCGCCGGTCGGCCGGTGTGCCGGGCGTCGTCCTGCCGAGCCTGCGGCGCAGACCGCCCCGGGTCTGCGTGGTCATCGACACGTCCGGCTCCGTCAGCGACGCGGAACTGGGCAGCGCGCTCCTCGAAGTGGCCGCCATCTCCCGCGCGGTGGGCGGCCGCCGCGACATGGTCACCGTCGTGCCGTGCGACGCGGCGGCACGGATCGTCCACCCGCTGTGCAGCGCCGAGGACATCCCGCTGGTGGGCGGTGGTGGTACGGACCTGCGCAGCGGCTTCGCGCGGGCGCTGCGCACCCGGCCGCGGCCGGACGTCGTCGTGGTGCTGACCGACGGTCAGACGCCCTGGCCGCAGTCGCGCCCGGCCTGCCGCACGGTCGTGGGCCTGTTCCCCCGCCGGGGCGGGCGCCGCTCGTGGCGTGAGAACGATCCCGACTACGTGCCGGACACACCGCCCGACTGGGCGCGCGTGGTCGTCATCGGGTCGTCCGGCGCCGCCGGGTGACGGTCGCGGGGAGAAGAACTCATGTTCCGTCAGAATCCCTGCAGAATCCCTGTGCACAGGCGTTCCCCTGCGTCGGCCGCGGACCCTAAGATCACCCCGCCAGTCAGGGGACCGCGGCCGCCGGGGAGGCGACGTGAGCGACAGCGCACCTCAAGGGCAGGATCTCGAGAAGTACGGCTACACCCAGCAGTTGGCGCGGTCACTGGGCTTCCGGGACCTGGTGGTCTACGGCCTGGTCTTCATGGTGCCGATCGCGCCGTTCGGCATCTTCGGCGGCGTCTTCCAGGGCTCGGGCGGCATGGTCGCCCTCGCCTACGCCATCGGCATGCTGGCGATGATGTTCACGGCGCACTCCTACGCCCAGATGTCCCGGGCCTTCCCGATGGCCGGGTCGGTCTACTCGTACGCCGGGCGGGGCATCGGCGCGCCGGTCGGCTTCCTGTCCGGCTGGATGATCCTGCTCGACTACATCCTCGTGCCGGCCCTGCTCTACCTGATCGCCGCCGTGGCGATGAACTCGCTGGTCGCCTCGGTGCCGGTCTGGATCTGGCTGATCGGGTTCGTCGTCCTCAACACCGTCGTGAACTGGCTCGGCATCGAGATGACCGCCCGGATCAACAAGATCATGCTCGTGGCCGAGCTGGTCGTCCTCGCGATCTTCCTGGCCTTCGGCGTCATCGCGCTCGCCCAGGGCAAGGGCAACGGCTCCGGCTTCCACGCCTTCTACGACTCCGGCACCTTCTCCTGGTCCCTGATCTTCGGGGCGGTGTCGATCGCCGTGCTCAGCTTCCTCGGCTTCGACGGCATCTCCACCCTCGCCGAGGAGAACCGCGAATCCGCCCGGGCGATCGGCCGGGCCATGGTGGCCGCGCTGCTGCTCGCCGGAGCGCTGTTCATCGTGCAGACCTGGATCGCGGCGATGCTGGTTCCCGAGGTGCCGACGCTGATCAAGGAGGGAGACCCGGACGGCACCGCCTTCTACGACGCCGCCCGCGTCGCCGGAGGCGCCTGGCTGGGCACCCTCAGCGCGCTCGCCACCGCCATCGCCTGGGGTTTCGCCAACTCCCTGGTCGCCCAGGCGGCCACCTCCCGGCTGCTCTTCGCGATGGCCCGCGACCGGCAGCTCCCGGGCTTCCTGGCCAGGATCGACCCCCGCCGCCGGGTGCCCGTCAACGCCACCTTCCTGGTGGCGGTGGTCTCGCTCGCCCTCGGCCTCTACATGAACTCCCGGGACGACGGCATCACGCTGCTCAGCTCGCTGGTCAACTTCGGCGCGATGACCGCCTTCCTGGTCCTGCACGTCTCGGTCGTCGTCCACTACGTCGTCCGCCAAGGCAGCCGCGACTGGTGGCGCCACCTGATCGCACCGCTGATCGGCTTCGCGATCCTCACCTTCGTGGTGGTCAACGCCAAGGTCACCGCCCAGAGGCTCGGCTTCCTCTGGCTGGCGATCGGCGCCGTCCTGATGGTGGGTCTGCTCATCGCCGGCCGGCGCACGGAGATACCCGACGAGCCCACCGAGGCCGAGGAGGCCGGACAGGCATGAACGACATCGACGTCGTACGGCTCCACCCCACCCCCGAGCAGTACGCCTACGCCTTCGGCGGCCCGCGGGAGCCGCTGCTGCGCGTACGCCCGGGCACCGTCGTGGAACTCTTCACCGAGGACTGCTTCGGCGGTCTGGTCCGCGGCCCCGATGACCTGCCGAGCAAGGTGTGCGAGTTCCCGTACCTCAATCCCGTCACCGGCCCGATCCACGTCGAGGGCGCCGAGCCGGGCGACACCCTGGCCGTCCACTTCGTCGACATCGCCCCCGCACGGGACTGGGCCGTGTCGACCACCTTCCCCCACTTCGGCGCACTGACCACCACGCACTCCACGGCGATGCTCCACGACCCGCTGCAGGAGGTCGTCTGGCGCTACGGGATCGACCGCGAGCGCAACAGCTGCCGATTCCAGGCCCGCTTCTCCGACCACACGGTCGAGCTGCCCCTCGACCCGATGCACGGCACGGTGGGGGTCGCCCCCGCCGCCGGAGAGGTCGTCATGAGCATCACCCCGGGCGCGCACGGGGGGAACATGGACACCCCGGAGCTGCGCGCGGGCACCACCCTCTACCTGGGCGTCAACGTGCCGGGGGCGCAGCTGGCGATCGGCGACGGGCACTGCCGGCAGGGCGAGGGCGAGGTGTGCGGCACCGCGGTCGAGGCCGCGATGGACAGTGTGGTGGTGATCGACCTGCTCAAGGGCGGCGCCCCCGCGTGGCCACGCCTGGAGGACGACCGCTTCCTGATGTCGACCGGGTCGGTACGGCCGCTGGAGGACGCCTACCGGATCAGCCAGCACGATCTGGTCGGCTGGACGTCCTCCCTCACCGGCCTGCACCAGCTCGACGCGTACCAGCTGGTCAGCCAGGCCGGGCTGGCGCCCATCGGCAACGTGGTCGACACCAACTACACCGTGGTCGCCAAGCTGCCCAAGACCGTGCTGGGCGGCGCGCCGGCCTACGACGGGCTGCACCGGTCGCTGCGCGAGAAGGGCCTCGAATACCTCCGTACGCGCTGAACCGCCGCCGGTGCCGCGGGGACGGCCGGGAAACGCCGTCCTCCCCGTCCCGCGGTCGGGAACGGTACGGGGGACGGACGGCCCGGCCTGGGCGACGCCGGCGGCGGGAACCGCAGGTCAGCCGAACATGCCGAGCTGGTAGCCACCGGCCGGCTGCTGGTTGATCACGTTGATCCGGTTGTACGCGTTGATCACGGCGATGAGCGAGATCAGGGCGACCAGCTGGTCCTCGTCGAAGTGCTTGGCGGCGTTCCCCCAGACCGCGTCGGAGACGCCACCGGCGGCGTCGGCGACCCGGGTGCCCTCCTCGGCCAGCTCCAGGGCCGCGCGCTCGGCCTCGTCGAAGACCGTGGCCTCGCGCCAGGTCGCGATCAGGTTCAGGCGCACCGAGGTCTCGCCGGCCGCGGCCGCCTCCTTGGTGTGCATGTCGGTGCAGAAGCCGCAGCCGTTGATCTGGCTGGCGCGGATCTTCACCAGCTCCTGGGTCAGGACCGGCAGCGTGGACTCCGCCAGGACCTTGCTCGCCGAGTTCAGGTGCCTCATGACCTTGCCGGCGAGGGCGTGGCCGAAGTAGTTCACGCGGGCTTCCATGCTGAGCTCCTCTGCTGTGGTGTGGGATTCGCAGTGATGACCGGGCCGCCCCGCGAAATGTGACAGCGGGACGACCCCGGCGGGACCGTCCGGTCAGGCGCCGACGACCGCGCGTCCCGCCGCGTAGATGCGGGCCTGCTCGGCGACCCGGCGGCCGAGGTGCTCGGCGGTCGCGATGTCGGCCTTGTGGACCTCGTCCGCACCGACGTCGGTGTGCGTTTGGGCACCCGCGCCGAGGTAGATGCCGAGGCGGTTGAGGTCGTCCTCGGAGGCCGTGGTGCTGTTCCAGCCCGGGTGCAGGCCGAGGTTGACCCAGGTCATGCCGTGCTGGGCGGCGAGGATGGCGAAGTACTGCAGGGTGTGCAGCTTGTCACCGCTCTTGGCGCCGGAGTTGCTGAACCCGGCGGCCAGCTTGTTCTTCCACGAGTGGACGAACCAGCGCTTGGAGGTCGTCTCCGCGAACTGGTGGAAGGCACCCGAGGCCGTGCCCATGTAGGTCGGGGAACCGAAGACGATCGCGTCCGCGGCGTCGAGCAGCTCCCACTGCTCGTCGGTGATCTCGTCGACCTTGACCAGGTGGACGACGGCGCCGGCTTCCACGGCACCGGCACGCACGGCTTCGGCGAGGACGGTCGTGTGGCCGTAGCCGGAGTGGTAGGCGATCGCGACGACGGGGGTGGTCATGGACGTTCCTCCTGCGGTGGTCTTTCCGGCCCCTCACGGGAGCCCTCATCCACCAGGACCGGACAGCTCCCACCGCTATGACACCGACCGGCCGTTTGTGACGAGGAGCACGCCGGGGGCCGGTGCGCGCCGACACCCGCGGGCGGCGCCCTCGCCTCCCCCGAGGTGCGACCGGCCCCATGGGCCGCCTCGCGGAACGGCGGCTCATCCTGCCGCGCCCCCGGGGTCCGACACGCCGGGGGCCGCCGGCGGACGGGACGGCGGGCGCGGCCGTGAATACTGCGGCCATGCGCGTCGACTTCGATCCCGAGGCCATGGGCGGTCCCGCCTTCTACCGATTCCTGACCTCCGTGGTCGTGCCCCGGCCGATCGCCTGGATCTCCACCGCCACCCCGGACGGCCTGTCCGAGAACCTCGCACCGCACTCCTTCTTCAGCATCGCCAGCACCGATCCGCCGATCGTGCAGTTCACCTCGATCGGCCGCAAGGACTCGCTGCGCAACGTCGAGGAGACCGGCGAGTTCGTGGTGAACTTCGCCACCGAGGCGCTCATGCCGCTGGTCAACGCCACGGCCACCGACTTCCCGCGGCACGTCAGCGAGTTCGACCACGCGGGAGTCGAGCGCGAGCCCAGCCTGAGGGTGCGTCCGCCCCGCGTCCGCGCGTCACCGGTCGCCCTGGAGTGCCGCTCGCACACCAGCCTGCGGATGGGCAACTCCACCCTCGTCTTCGGGCGGGTGGTGCACGCCGTGGCCGACCGGGAGGTCCTGGCCGGCGGCCGTCCCAGCGCCCCGCTGCTGCGGCCGCTCACCAAGCTCGGCGCCGACGAATGGGGCACGCTCGGCGAGATCCGGCACCTGAACCGCATCCCGTACGAGGAGCCCGGCCCCCGGTAGGTGCCGGAGGGGAGCGCGGCGCCGATCACGCCAGCGGCGCCGTCGAACCGCGGATCACCAGGCGGCAGGGCTGCGGTTCGGTCCCGGAGCGGCGCTGCCCGGCGATGGCCGCCGACAGGGCGCGGGCGGCCACCCGGCCCAGGTGCTCCAGCTGCATGTCGACGCTGGTCAGCGGGGGCCGGGAGGCGGTGGTGATGACCTTCCAGTCGTCGAAGCCCATGACCGCGACGTCGTCCGGCACCACGCGCCCCCGCTCCCGGAGGATGTCGATGGCGCCGCGGGCGATCTGGTCGTTGCCGCACACGATGGCGTCCACCTCGGGGTGCTGGTCGAGCAGCATGACGGTCGCCGCGCGGCCCCAGCCCTCGGACCACTCGCCGAAGCGGGCCTCGCCCACCGGTGCGACGCCCGCCTCGGCGAGCACCTCCAGCGCGCCCCGCACGCGGTCGCGGCCCGCGGCGTAGGTCGGGTCGCCCGAGATGTGGGCGATGCGGTTACGGCCGCAGGTCAGCAGGTGCCGGGCCGCGGTCCGCCCGGCGTCGACGTTGTCGGGGACGATCGACAGGTCGTCCGGGTCCTCGGACGGCGCGTACGCGTACACCACCGGCACGGGCAGCCCGCGCCCCAGGGAGGGGCGCGGGTCGGTACGGCTGCCGACCACGATCAGCCCGTCGACGCGCCGGTCCAGCAGGGCCCGTACATGGTGCCGCTCGCGGATCGCGTCGCCGCGCGCGTCGCACAGCAGGACGGCGAGCTCGCCCGCACCGAAAGCGTCTTCGGCGCCCATCAGGATCGGGATGCTGAAGCGTCCCTCGAGGTCCCCGGTGAGCAGCCCGACGGTCCGGGTCGGCCCGGCCTGCAGGCTGCGGGCCACCGGGTTGGGCCGGAAGGACAACTGCTCGGCGGCCTCGATGACGCGTTGCCGGGTCTCCTCGCGCACCTGGCTGCGGCCGTTGAGCGCCTTGGAGGCCGTGGCCGGGGAGACCCCGGCCAGCCGTGCCACGTCGTTGAGAGTCGCGGGTCGGCCTGCGGTGTGTTCGGCCGGCTGGACCATGGCTGCATCCCTCCTCGTGCTCGTCGAGGTCCCGCTGAGCGGCGCCCCGCGGGTGGGGAAAGGCTACTCGAAAGTCTTTTTCCGTGATGTGTGCAGGGTGGTTGACGCCCAAGGGTGCCGCTTCTACTTTAACGGAAAACGTTTTCGGTGAGTTTAGGCGGCCGGCCGCCGCCCCCTCGACATGCCAGGCCCTCCGAGCAAGGAGCGAGACATGAACACCACCGACGTACGGAGAAGAAGGCGCCACCGGGCCCTGGCCGCGGCCGTGGGGCTGCTCACCGTCACGACCGCGCTCGCGGGCTGCGGCTCCGGCGGGAAGGGCTCGACCGAGGACAAGGGCGGGGTCATGGGCCCCGACGACGGCGCGAACCTGACGATGTGGACGCGCGCCGCCACACAGCAGCAGAGCCAGGCCCTGGTGAAGGCGTACAACAAGTCCCACAAGAACAAGGTGCAGTTGACGATCATCCCCACGGACGACTACCAGGCGAAGGTGGGCGCCGCGGCCGGCTCCAAGTCCCTGCCCGACATCCTCGCCTCCGACGTGGTGTTCGTGCCCAACTACACCGCCAGCGGCTTGTACGCCGACATCACCGACCGCCTCGACGCGCTGCCGTACGGCAAGGAACTGGCGCCCGCCCACATGGCGGCCGGCACGCTCGACGGCCGCAAGTACACCGTGCCGCACACCATCGACTCCTCCGTCCTCTTCTACAACAAGACGCTCTACAAGAAGGCGGGACTGGACCCGGAGAAGCCGCCGACCACGCTCAAGGAGTGGGACGAGCAGGCCCGCGCCGTCGACAAACTGGGCGGCGACGTCAACGGCACCTTCTTCGGCGGCAATTGCGGCGGCTGCGGGGTCTTTACCTGGTGGCCGTCGATCTGGGCCGCGGGGCAGGAGGTCATGAACGAGGACGGCACCGCCGCCACCCTGGACTCGCCCGTGGCGAAGGAGGTGTACGCGACGTACCGCGGCTGGGCCCAGGACGACATCACCGCCCCCGGCGCCGCCGAGGAGACCGGCGCCACCTGGACCGGGCTGTTCCCCAAGGGCACCATCGGCGTGATGCCGATGCCGTCCACCACCCTCGGCCTGATGCCGGGGGACCTGGACTTCGGCGTCGCCGCCATCCCCGGCCCGGACGGCGGGCAGTCGACCTTCGTCGGCGGTGACTCCCTCGGGATCTCGGCCAACAGCAAGAAGGCCGGCCAGGCCTGGAACTTCCTCGCGTGGTCCCTCGGCGACGAGGCCCAGGTCGAGGTGCTCGCCGCCCACAAGGACATCGTCGCCCGCACCGACCTGGCCGAGAACAAGTACGCCGAGGAGGACCCCCGCCAGGTGATGATCAACACCCTGGTCGCCAAGGGCAAGACGCCCTTCTCCCAGAAGTTCGGACAGACGTTCAACGACCCCAACGGCCCGTGGCTGGCCCTGATGCGGGACGCCGTGTTCGGCGACCCCTCCAAGGTCGACGCGGACAACAAGGCCATCACCGAGTCCCTGAAGGACTGACCCACATGCTGCTCGCGCGATCGCGCGGCTCCGGCTCCCCGGCGCCCGGCGGGGAGCCGCCCTCCCGGTCCCCCTTCGGGGCCGGGAGGGCCCGCGCCGCCCACCGCGTCCCCTGGTGGCGGACCCGCCCGGCACAGGGCATCGGCTACGCGGCGCCGACCGCGCTGTTCGTCGGGGTGTTCTTCGTGGTGCCGCTGGTCCTGGTCGGACGGATATCCCTGAGCGACTGGCCGCTGCTGGCCGGGAACCGGGGCTTCAACGCGCCGGACAACTTCACTGAGGCCGCCACCGACGACCTGCTGTGGCCCTCCGTGCGCTTCACCCTCACCTACACCGCCCTCGTCACGGTCCTGCTGCTCGGACTCGCCCTCCTCCTCGCCCTGTTGCTCCAGGAGACCCGCCCCGGCACGGGCCTGTTCCGCACGGTCTTCTTCCTGCCCAGCGCGCTCGGGCTGGCCTCCGCCTCGCTGCTGTTCCTGGGCATGTACAGCCCCAACGTAGGCCCGATCAGCCCGCTCCTGGAGAGACTCGGCGTCGTCGACGAACCGGTCTCCTTCCTCGGCACCCCGACCGCCGCGCTGTGGTCCACCGTCGCCCTCATCGTCTGGAAGTACGCCGGCTTCTACATGCTGATCCTGCTCGTCGGGCTCCAGCGCATCCCGCAGGACGTCTACGAGGCGGCCCGGATGGACGGCGCCGGACGCTGGCAAACGTTCCGCAGCATCACCCTGCCGCTCCTGCGGCCCTCCCTCGCGCTGACGCTGCTGCTGTCGGTCACCGGCTCGCTGCTCGCCTTCGACCAGTTCTTCATCCTCACCAAGGGCGGACCCGACAACAGCACGATGACGGTGGTCTCCCTGATCTACCGGGAGGCGTTCCAGCGGCTCGACCTCGGGGCCGCGGCCGCGCTGTCCGTCGTCGTGCTCGCCGTGCTGCTGATCCTCAACGTCGCCCAGTTCCGCGGACTGCGCGGCACGGACACCTAGCGGACAGGGACCCGCCATGAAACACCACGGCCTCGGCCGCACCCCGTACCACGTCCTCGTCGGAGGGCTGGCCGCGCTCTTCCTGTTCCCGCTCGCCTGGAGCGCCTGGGCCTCCGTCAGCGGACAGCCCGGCACCGCGCAGCAGTCGGGCTACGGGCTCGGCAACTACCGTTCGCTGCTGCACTACGACGCCGGACTGGCGCAGTACCTCTGGAACTCCACCGTCGTCTCGCTGCTGACCGTCGCCCTCACCCTGCTCGTCTCCCTCATGGGCGGGTACGCCTTCGCGCGCTTCACCTTTCCCGGGAAGAACGCGCTGTTCCTGCTCACCCTGGCCATCCTCATGGTCCCGTACGCCACGCTCCTGATCCCGCTGTACGTGCTGCTGGGCGACCTGGGCCTGCAGAACTCGCTGTTCGGGCTGAGCCTGGTACTGACGGTGTATCAGCTTCCGTTCGCGACCTTCATGATGCGGATCTCCTTCGAGTCGGTACCGCACGAACTCGAGGAGTCCGCCCTCGTCGACGGCTGCGGCACGGCCAAGGCGCTGGTCCGCATCCTCCTGCCCGCGGTGTGGCCCGGCCTGGTCACCGTGGGGCTGTTCGCCTTCCTCGCCGCGTGGAACGACTTCATCGCCCCGCTGATCCTGATCTCCGACAGCGCCAAGGCGCCGCTGCCGCTGGCCATCGCCAACCTGCGGCAGCGGTCCATGGGGGCCATCGACTACGGGACCACCGAGGCGGGAGTCGTCGTCCTGGCCCTGCCCTGCCTCGTGCTCTTCCTCCTCCTGCAGCGGCACTACATCCGCGGCTTCATGTCCGGCGCGCTCAAGGGCTGACCCCCGCTCCGGCACCACGACCGAAAGAGAGACCATGACACAGCCGATCCCGGCTCCCGTGCTGCCCACCCGCGGCAGCCGACGTCCTCTCGGCCTCGGCGAAGTCCGCATCACCGGCGGCTTCTGGGCCCGACGCCAGCAGGTCAACGCCTCCGCCACCCTCGAACACTGCCGGCAGTGGATGGAACGCGTCGGCTGGATCGACAACTTCCGCGTCGCCGCGAGCGGCGGTCCCCTCGGCGAACGCCGCCGGGGACGGGAGTTCTCCGACTCCGAGGTCTACAAGCTGCTCGAGGCCATGGTGTGGGAGGCGGCCCGCACCCCCGGCAGCGCCCTCGACGCCGCCGTCGACGAACTCACCGACACCGTTGTCGCCGCCCAGGAGGCCGACGGCTACCTGAACACGGCCTTCGGGCACCCCGGGCGGCCGGCCCGCTACAGCGACCTCGAATGGGGCCACGAGCTCTACTGCGCGGGCCACCTCATCCAGGCCGGCGTGGCCCAGCTGCGCACCCGCGGCGACGGCGCCCTGGCCAAGGCGGCGATCCGCGCCGCCGACCACATCTGCCACGTCTTCGGACCGGGCGGCGCCAACCCGGGCCTGTGCGGGCACGCCGAGATCGAGACCGCGCTGGCCGAACTGCACCGGGCCACCGGCGAACGCCGCTACCTCGACCAAGCCGCCCTCTTCCTCGAACGCCGCGGCCACGGCAGCCTCGCGGGGGGCGAGTTCGGCCCCGAGTACTTCCAGGACGACGTCCCGGTACGGCAGGCGCACACCCTGCGCGGGCACGCCGTCAGGGCCCTGTACCTGGCCTCCGGCGCCGTCGACGTGGCCGTCGAGACCGGCGACGGCGAACTGCTCGCCGCCGTCGTCCGGCAGTGGGAGCACACCACCGCGCGCCGCACGTACCTCACCGGCGGCATGGGTTCCCACCACCGCGACGAGGGGTTCGGCGAGGACTTCGTCCTGCCCCCGGACCGCGCCTACTCCGAGACCTGCGCCTCCGTCGCCTCGCTCATGCTCAGCTGGCGGCTCCTGCTGGCGACCGGCGACCCCCGCTACGCCGACCTCGCCGAACGCACGCTCTACAACGTCATCGCCGCGTCGCCCGCGGACGACGGCCGCTCCTTCTTCTACGCCAACACCCTCCACCAGCGCGTGCGCGGGACCGTCCCCCCGCACGACAGCGACCGTCCGCGCTCCGAGTCCGGCCTGCGCGCCCCGTGGTTCGCCGTCTCCTGCTGCCTGCCGAACGTGGCGCGCACACTCGCCGCACTCGGCGGCTACGTCGCCACCGCCGACGCCGGCGGGCTGCAACTGCACCAGTACGCCGACGCCGAGATCACCACCCGCACGGCCGGCGGGGAACGCCTCGCACTGCGCGTGCGGACCGGCTACCCCGCGGACGGCACGGTCGCCGTCACCGTGGACGAGGCGCCCACGGGCCCGTGGAGCCTGTCCCTGCGCGTGCCCGGGTGGGCGGGTGACGGGGCCCGGCTCGTCACCCCTGACGGGCGGCGCAGTCCGGTACGGCCCGGCACGGCCGTCGTCCCCGGTACGCTCCGCACCGGCGACGAGGTCCGGCTCGAACTGCCCGTCACCCCGCGGTGGGTCCACCCCGACCCGAGGGTGGACGCCGTCCGCGGCACGATCGCCCTGGAACGCGGGCCCGTGGTCTACTGCGTCGAGTCCGCCGACCTGCCCGGCGGCCGCGACGTCGACGCGGTCACCGTGGACCCCTCCGTGCCGCCGCGCGACGGCGAGGGCGACCGGGTGGTCGTCGCGGGCGAGCTGACCGGCGCCCGCTCCCGGGAGTCATGGCCCTACACGTACGACCGGCCGCCGGCCCCGGCCGGTGAGCGCGCCGAGCTGACCCTGGTGCCGTACCTGACCTGGGCGAGCCGCGGCCCCTCCACCATGCGCGTCTGGATGCCCACCGGCCCCGGTGCCGCGGGGGACCGCGCCGCGGCTCCGGAGGGCTGACGTCCGTCACGGCGGCCGTACCACGCCGTCGGACGCCGCCCGCCGCCGGGCCGGACGCCCGGCGGCGGCGCGGACTCAGGGGATGCGGTCGGTGAGCTCCAGGACCGGCGGGTCGACCCGGAACGTCTCCGGGTACTTGGCCGCGGCCCCGGTGTTCAGCACCACGACCTCCTCGTCGCCGGACAGCCACCCCTGCTCGCGCAGGACCCGGACCGCCGACAGGGTCGCCGCGCCCTCCGGGCACAGCAGGGCCCCGTCGGCCGCGGCGCACCTGTCGCGGTCGGCGAGCAGCTCCTCGTCGTCGACGGCGACCGCCCGGCCGCCGGTCTCGTACAGCGCGTCCAGGACGAGGAAGTCGCCCAGCGCCTTGGGCACGGTGATGCCGAACGCCACCGTGCGGGCGTCCTGCCACGGCTCACTGGTGCGCTCGCCCTTCTCGAAGGCGCGCACGATGGGGGCGCATCCGGAGGCCTGCACGCTCACCAGCCGGGGCATCGGCCCCCGCAGCCATCCCAGGGCGCGCAGTTCCAGCAGGGCCTTGTGAATGCCGATGAGGCCGACGCCACCGCCGGTGGGGTAGACGATGACGTCCGGGGCGCGCCAGCCGAGCTGCTCGGCGATCTCCAGGCCCATGGTCTTCTTGCCCTCGATGCGGTACGGCTCCTTGAGCGTCGCCGCGTCCATCCAGACGCCGGGCTCGGCGGCGATCTTCTCCGCCACCAGCCGGCCCGCGTCACCGATCAGGCCGTTCACCAGGTACAGGCCGGCCCCCGCCGCGGCGCACTCGGCCCGGGTGATCGACGGCGCGTCCGCCGGCATCGCGATGAGCGCCTCCAGGCCCGCCCGCGCGGCGTAGGTCGCCCACGCCGCCCCCGCGTTTCCGTTCGTGGGCATGGCGATCCCGCGCGCACCCAGTTCGAGCGCCCTGGCCACGCCGACGGCCGCGCCCCGCGCCTTGAAGCTGCCGGTGGGTATCAGCCCCTCGTCCTTCATCACCAGCCCCGGCACGCCGATCGCCGCGCCGTACCGCGGCAGCGGCACCAGGGGCGTCATGCCCTCGCCCAGGGTGACGACATGTGCCGCATCGCGTACGGGCAGCAGTTCGTGGTAGCGCCACAGGGTCTGCGGGCGCCCCGCGAGGTCCGCGGGCGTGAGCGAGTCCCGGACCCGGTCCAGGTCGTAGCGGGCGAGGAGCGGCGATCCGCAGGCACATAGGTTCTGCACCCGGTCGGCGTCGTGGCGGCGGCCGCACCGCGCGCACTCCAGATGCGTCAGCACACTGAATGGCAAGGTCATGATTCCCTTCATACCTCGCCGGGTGCCTAGCATGGAAAGGCGTCGCATACGCGGCGCACGAGGTGCCATGGACGATGTGACGACCGGCCTCCCGCCCGCGGAACGCCGCGAGGGCGAGGTGGTCACCAACGACGGGGTGCGCCTGCGCTACACGGAGGCGGGCGCCGGGGAACCGCTCGTCCTCGTCCCCGGCTTCGCGCAGAGCGCCGCCGAGTTCGGCCCGCAGATCGACGGGCTGAGCAGCGGCCGCCGGCGCGTGATCGCACCGGACCACCGCGGCCACGGCCGGTCCGCCAGACCTGGCCACGGCTACCGGATCGCGCGGCTGGCGATGGACCTCCACAACCTCCTGGACGCCCTGGCCCTGCGGGACGTCACGCTGCTCGCCCACTCCATGGGCTGCCCGGTCGTGTGGTCCTACTGGGACCTGTTCGGCGGCGAGCGGATCGCCCGCCTCATCCTGGTCGACCAGCCGCCCGTGATCTCCTCGGCGCTCGCCGGCGCCGGGGAGCAGACGCCGCCCTCCGCGGTGTTCACCCCGGAGATGTCCCAGGGCATCGTCACCGGGCTGCGGGGCACGCCCGAGAGCGCCGCCGCCACCTCACGCGCCATCGTCGGCATGCTGCACGGCCCGTCGCTCCCGGACGCGGAGGTGGAGTGGCTCGTGGAGCAGAACCGCCTCCTCCCGCCGCGCCACGCCGCCGCGCTGCACCTGGACCACTGGGGCGGCGACTGGCGGGACGTCCTGCCGCGGATCGACGTCCCCACCCTCGTCATCGGGGGCGAGCTGAGCTTCTTCCCGCCCGGGACGACCGAGTGGGTCGCCTCCCTCATCCGGGGCGCGCGGGCACGCGTCCTCTCCGCGGCCGAGGGCGGCAGCCACCTGATGTTCCGGGAGAACCCGGCCCTGTTCAACCGCGTCGTGGCCGGCTTCCTCGACGAGCCCGGGACGGGGACCGGCCCTGGGCGGCCCGGATAATCCGGGTGCGGTGCGCTCGTCACGCCTGATATCCCTTCGTGCCATGGGTGATCTCGCGACAGCACGGCTCGTTCTCCATCCGATGACCGCCGCCGAGGCCGAGCGCGTGCTGGCGGGCGAGCCGGACGACGCTGCCCGCTGGGCGCCCGGATACCCCACCGACGGGGATGTGTTCGCCGCCCGGCGCCTGCTGGAGACGTTCGCGAGCGCCGGCGATCCCCGGCCGTTCGGCAACTACGAGATCCGCCGCCGCGAGGACGGCCGGGCGATCGGCGGCATCGGCTTCCACGGCGCCCCGGACGACAACGGCGACGTCACGATCGGCTACGGCCTCGTCCCGTCGGCGCGGGGCAGCGGATACGCCTCCGAAGCCCTGCGCGGACTGCTGCTGTTCGCGCGGGCGCGCGGCGTCACCCGTGTGAAGGGCGACGCCGACCTGGACAACATCGCCTCGCAGCACGTCATGACCGCGGCCGGCATGCGGCCGGCCGGGCAGGACGAACGCCTCCGGTACTTCGCCATCACCTGGACCGGCGCGAGCGCGGACGCGGACAGCGACCCGCGCTCCTGAGTCTCACCGGCCCGGGGCGGGACCGTGCCGGCGAACGAGGCGCAGGTACGCCTCGTCGACGATCTCGACGAGGACGTCGTCCGGCGCCGAGGGCACCCCGCGCACGACGAACCCGTCGCGCAGCAGGACGACCGCCACGGGGCGGCGACGGCGTCGCCGCACTGGTCCTGCGACTGCCCCGGGAATTCCGCCGCCGCCGCCGGCGGCCGCGAGCAGTTCGCGCAGGATCGCGCCCAGCGGCGAACTCCGGTGGCGATCCGCCCCGCGCAGCAACTCCCGGACGTCCTCGCGCAGATCGCCCGTGTCGGGGAGGGGGACGGACGTCGCCATGCGCCGGTAGGCGGCGATTCCCCAGGGTGAGGCGGCGGGGCCGGCGGCCGTAGAGGGCATCAGTCCTGCGGACGGCGGTTCCGCAGCCGCGCGAGCTCCGCCGGCCACCGGCCCCGGCGGTCGCCGACCGCCTCGTCACCCTCCGGAGCGGGCATCGGCAGCCTGACCGATTCGCAGTACGTCTTCCACGCCTGGTACCAGTTGGGCGCCAGGACGGCGGCGAGCATGATGAGCGGCACGAGCACGGCGGATATCAACACGGCTGCTCCCTTCCGTGCGGCCGTCGCGCCGTCGGGGGCGGGCGCGAACAACGGTCGGTGGAAGCTGGCCCGCCGACCGGACCGGATGAAACGGGCTCCGTCCGTTATCGTCCTCCCGGCCGCGTCGAACGCAAATCGAGTGAACCGCCGCCGCCCTTGGCGCTCCTGGTCACGCCGCCTTCGCGAGGTCGCGACGAGGGCGGCGGCCCCGCAGCCCTCGTTGCTCCGAACGGATGACGCGACGGGACCCCTGGCCAGAGGTCATGGCCGCCGTGGCCGGACCCCGTCCCGGATCATCCGTCACCGCGGTAGAGCTCCATCGCCAGCGCGACGGCCGCGTGCGTGGCCGGGTGCGGGTCGTGGCGGCGCCAGACGAGGTGCACGGGTACGGGGGCGGCGTCGCGCAGCGGGCGGTACACGATGCCGTCGCGGCGGTACTGGGCGGAGGTGGACTGCGGCGTGACGCCGACGCGGCTGCCGGTGGCGATCGCGGCGAGCCAGTCGTCGATGTCGTGGGTGTACTCGACGGCGGGCCGGCAGTTCTGCGGCCACAGGTCGGGGCTGGTCGTGCCGGTGCGCCGGTCGACGACCAGCGTGCGGGCGGCGATCTCGGCGAGGCGGATTCCGCGGCGCCGCGCCCATGGGTCGTCCGCGGCGAGGGCGACGCAGCGGGGTTCGTGGCCGACGAGGGCGTGGGACCAGCGGTCCAGGTCGACGGGGGCGCGGACGACCGCGAGGTCGCAGAGGCCCTCGGCGAGCCCGGCGGTGGGGGTGTTGTGCCGGATGAGCCGGAGCTCGACGCCGGGTTGGCGGTCGCGCCAGAGGCGCTGGAACTCGGTGGTGCGGCGGCCGAAGGCGGACCAGGCGTGGCCGACGCGCAGGCGCGTGTGACCGGTGGCGGCCTCCCCGACGAGTTCGTCGACGCCGGCCAGCAGGACCCGGGCGCGGGCGAGGACCTGCACGCCCGCGGTGGTGGGGGCGACCGTACGGCTGGTGCGGTGCAGCAACCGCACGCCGATGACGCGCTCCAGGGCCAGCAGGTTGCGGGAGACCGCCGCCTGGGAGACGCCGAGGTCGAGGGCGGCGTCGGTGAAGCTTCCCGCGTCGACGATGGCGACCAGGCAGCGCAGGTGCCGGAGCTCGAGCCCGGAGGCCCCTTCGCGGTGCTCGTCCATGCGTCCAGCGTATCGATCGTGCGGCGCATGCATTTCACGTATGGCCCTGCGCGGCGGGACAGTGGCCCGCATGACGATGCAGACCTCCGGAGACGTCGCGCCGGCCGTCCCGGTCCGGCACGCGGGACGCCTCGGCGGGGTCGCGCTGATGCTGGGCAGCGGCCTGTCCAACCAGGTCGGCGCGTCCGTCGCCGCGCTGGCGTTCCCCGTGATCGGGCCGCTGGGCGTGGTGGCGGTCCGCCAGTGGGTGGCCGCGGCGGTGCTGTGCGGGGCGGGCCGGCCCCGGATGCGGTCCTTCACCGCCGCGCAGTGGCGCCCGGTCCTGGCCCTGGCGGTGGTGTTCGCGGCGATGAACCTCTCCCTGTACACCGCCGTCGACCGCATCGGCCTGGGCCTCGCCGTCACCCTGGAGTTCCTCGGGCCGCTGGCCGTGGCCCTGATCGGCTCGCGCCGCCGATCCGATGTGCTCTGCGCCCTCGCCGTCGCGGCCGCCGTGGTCGTCCTGACCCGTCCCGAGCCCTCCACCGACTACCCGGGCATCGGCCTCGCGCTGCTCGCCGCGGCGTGCTGGGCCTGCTACATCGCACTCAACCGCGTCGTCGGCAGCCGGCTGCCCGGCCTCCAGGGCCCGGCCGCAGCCGCTGCCGTCTCCGGCGCGGCGTACGTGCCCGCCGGCGCGCTGGCCCTGTGGTGGCATCCCCCCACGGTCGCCGCCCTGGCCTGCGCCGTCACCGCAGGGATCCTCTCCTCCGCCGTACCGTTCCTGTCCGACCTGCTGACGCTCCGCCGGGTCCCGCCGCACTTCTTCGGCGTCTTCATGAGCGTGAACCCGGTCTTCGCCGCGCTCGTCGGCCTGGTCGTCCTCGACCAGCACCTCGACGCGGCGGCGTGGACGGCCACGTTCGTGATCGTCGCCGCGAACGCGGTCGCGGTCGGCACGGGCGTCCGGGAGACGGCTGGGAACGGAAATGGCGGCGGCAACTGACGGCCGCTCCGCGCCGAACGCGCGGACTGGCTCGCCAACTGCCCGTCCACGGGATGAGACTGTCCCGCATGAGCGAATCGTCCGAGGACCAGGCGTGCAGGGAGTTCCTGACCGGGATCCAGGTGGGCGACGTCTGCGACGGGACGGTGGCGGAGGCCACCCACCACGGGGTGACGGTGACCCTGGACGGCTTCCCCGCGCGTCCGCTGGGGACGGTGGGATCGCAGGACCTGTCCTGGACCCGGCGTCAGGAGATCGAACCCGGGCAGCGGATCACCGCCCGGGTGCTGTCCGTCGACGTGGACGCGGCGCAGGTCCGGCTGTCGACGACCGCCACCGAGAACCCGGAACTCTGGTCGTTCCTGGGCTCGTTGCGCCCGGGCGAGCGGATGACCGGGACGATCGCGTCGATCGAGCGGTTCGGGGTGTTCGTGGCGCTGGACGACGGCCCTGGCCACCCGGTCTTCCCCGGCGTGGGCTTCATCACCATTCCCGAGCTCTCCTGGCGGCATTTCGAGGACGCTTCGGAGGTCGTCCGGGTCGGGGAGCAAGTGACCTGCGAGTTTCTCCAGTTCGACACGACGAACGGCGAGGCCAGGCTGTCGCTGAGGGCGACCCTGCCGGACCCCTTCGCGGAGTTCGCCGATCGGACGGCGGTGGGCCGGACGCTTCGCGGACGGGTCACCAAGCTCGTCCCCTTCGGTGCCTTCGTGGAGGTCGCCGACGGGGTCGAGGGGCTGGTGCACCTCGGCGAACTCGCCGACACACCCGTGGACGCACCGCAGGACGTCGTCAGGACCGGCGACGGGATCACCGTCGTCGTCATCGAGGTCGAACGTGAGGGGCGCAGACTGCACCTGTCCCGGCGGCGGGTTCGCGCGGCCCGTCAATCCGCCGGATGACGGAGGCGGCCGGGTCCCCGCGGACGTAGCCGGCGGCCGTGCGGGGGGTGGTTCCGCGCCGTGTTGCGCCGGGGGTGTTTCCCACGGTGGGCGGGTTGGGCAGCCAGGGACTGTGCGTGCGTTCCCCGGGGTTCGTTGACACGAGATGAGGGACCAATGCCTCCTGAGATAGTCGGGCGTCGAGGCGCGTTGGCAGGGGAGAGGTTCGGGATCGGCGACAAGCCCGTCACGTTCGGGCGCAAGGCCGGGAACACGGTGGTGATCGCCAGCGTCAGCGTCTCCCGTGTGCACGCGGAGGTGCGGCGCGAGGGTCACGGCTTTGTGCTCTACGACCGGGGGAGCAGCAACGGGACGCGGGTCAACGGGGAGCCCGTGACGTCGCACGTGCTGCAGCCCGGGGACGAGATCGCCATCGGCGACGAGACCTTCGGTTTCGAGGCCGCCGACGCGATGGAGACCATTCTCGACCTCTCCCTGCTGGAGGCGCTGATGCCGCCGGCGGAGCCGGAGGAGCCCGGACCGGTGCTGAAGGTGACGGTGGCGGGCGGCGGTCCGGTGGGCCTGGCGTTCGCCCTGCTGCTGGAGAACCTGATGGGCCGGCGGGTCTCGCTCACCGTCCACGACAGCCGCTGGGCGCAGGACGGGGACCGCGTCGTCTGGAAGGACGAGGGGCAGGGCAACGTCCGGCGGCAGCAGGTCGTGACGGTGCAGAGCCGGCAGTATCTGAACCTGCCCGAGGAGGTGCAGGCCCGGCTGTTCACGGAGGGCACGTACACCGAGATGTGGCCCGCGGGCCCGGACTCGATCCGCGGCTTCAACCCGCGCAACATACGCATCGCCTACGTCGAGGACACACTGCTGGACCTGGCGAACGCCAAGCGCGACCGCATCCGCCTGGTGCCCGCCCGGTTCGACGTGGCCGAGCAGCAGGAGACGGTGGCCCGGGACCACGTCCTCGCGATCTGCGAGGGCGGCCGGTCGCGTACGCGCGAGCACTTCGCCGCCAGGTTCGGGACTCCCGACACGTCCATCTACTCCCTGGACGGGGAACACCTCCAGGACGTGGTGCTGGGCCTGCGCGTCAAGTCGAGGCTCTCCGATCCCATGACCGTCCTGCTGACCGTCGCGCAGAACCGCTTCCTCCTCAACTCCCTGCGCGGCGAGGGCTTCCTGAACATGCGGCTGACCGACGCCGAGGCGCGGGAGGTCGTCGGGATCGACCCCGTGCGGCAGGTCTTCGAGCAGTGCATCGCCTCCCGCCCCTGCGTGATGAGCCGCGACGGCCACGGGGACTTCCACTGCTCCACCCACAGCACGTTCTTCCTGCCCGCCCTCATCAAGGGCTCGGCGCTGTGGCAGCGCATCAAGGAGGGCCTGGCGCTCTTCGACGTCGACGAGCAGGACCTGAGCGCGATCACCGCCTTCCGACTGGACATGGTGCAGCGCCCGCGCTTCACGGCGCGCCTGCACCCGGCGACCGCTGCCGGCCCGGGGACGTACGGATTCCTGCTCGGGGACGCCGCCAACGCCATCCACTTCTGGCCCGGGCGCGGTCTGAACAGCGGCCTGGCCTCGGCGATCTCGCTCGCCCGGACACTGAGTGGCACCTGGCGCGGCAGGGCGTTGCGCGACGCGGACTTCGTACGGCACGAGGCGGCGATGTCGATGCTTCAGTACCGGCACAAGAGCCGTGCCTGGAACGCGATGATCACCACCGACGAGAACGGGGTGGGCCAGGCGATCAAGGACAAGATCGCGCGGAGCATCGAGGAGTCCGCCGCGGGCAAGCCGGACCGTGCGGCCGACCTCGACGCCCTCATGGAACAGCTCCGCGCGATCCGGGAACGGCTGGCCCCGCGCATCGCCGGGATGCCCGACGACGCCGTCCTGCGGCAGCACCTGGAGACCCTCGGGAGCGAGACGCTGCGCACCCTGCGGGACAGCGGTCCGTGGGACACCGTCACCGTCGGCGGCGAGGAGGTCGACATCGACATCTTCTACCAGGACGCGCGGGCCGCCTCGCGCACGGCTCCGGTGGGCGGCTGAGCCGCCGGGTCAGAGGTCGATCGGTCCGGGCGGCGCCGCGCCCGGCTCGTCGACGACGGCGGTGATCAACCCGGGGAAGCGGCTCTCCAGGTCCTGGCGGCGCAGGCTGACCAGGCGCTGCCGGCCGTGCGGGTCGTTGCGGATGACCCCGGCCTCGCGGAGCGTCTTGAGGTGGTGGGAGAGCGTGGACTTGGGGATCTCCCCGTTGACGGGCTGGCAGGCCGATCCCTCCAGGGGACGGTCGGCCAGGCGGCGCACCAGGTCCAGCCGCGAGGGGTCGCTCAGCGCGAAGAGCACGTCGGTCAGCACCAGGTCCGCGGTGTCGGGGTGCGGCAGCTCCCGGGGGGCTCCAGTCATGGTTCGATAATAGTTGAACTATCGGCGGATGTGTGTTTACCCTCGAACGGTTCGATATTTTTGGAACCGTTCGGAGAACCGATATGCACACCCAGCGCCCCGTGAGGCGGATGCCGCGTCCGGTCGGCTTCTGGTTGCTCGCCGCCACCCTGCTCGCCTTCCTGGCCGCCTCCAGCGCGCCCTCCCCGCTCTATGTCGTCTACCAGCACCAATGGGGTTTCTCGCCGATCGTGCTCACCACGGTCTTCGCGGTCTACGTGCTCGCGCTGCTGGTGGCGCTGCTCACCGTCGGAGGGCTGTCCGACCACGTCGGCCGGCGGCCGGTGCTGCTCGCGGCGCTCGTCGTCGAGGCCGCGGCCATGGTCGTCTTCCTCGCCGCGGACGGCGTCGGGGCGCTGTTCCTCGCGCGCATCCTGCAGGGTGTGGCGACGGGCGCGGCCGCCGGGGCCATCAGCGCGGGGCTGATCGACCTGCAGCCGTCGCCCACCTCGCCCCTCGGCTCCCTGCTGAACACCGCGGCGCCGGCCACCGGACTGGCCGCCGGGGCGCTGGGCGCGGGCCTGCTGGTGCAGTACGCCCCGGCCCCCACCCGCCTGGTCTTCGCCGTGCTGACCGCCGTTTTCGTGGTGCTGGCGGCGCTGGTGCTGTTCCTGCCCGATCCCGTCTCGCCGCGCCCGGGGGCCTGGGCCTCGCTGCGGCCCCGTGCGGCCGTGCCGGCGCAGGCCCGCCGCACCTTCCTGGCGGCGACGCCCTGCCTCGTCGCCACCTGGGCGATGGGCGGGCTCTACCTCGCGCTCGGTCCCTCCCTCACCGCCGGGGTGCTGCACCTCGGCAGCCACCTGGTCGGCGGCCTGGTCGTGACCACCCTCTTCGGTGTGGCGGCGGTCGCCTCCCTGGTGGTCCGCGACGTGACGCCGCAGCGGATGATGACCGGCGGCTCGGCGGTGCTCGCCGCGGGGACCGGGCTCACGCTGCTCGCCCTCGCCGGACCCTCCACGGCGCTCTTCTTCGTCGGGACCGGGCTCGCGGGCTTCGGCTTCGGCGCCGCCTTCCTGGGCGCCTTCCGCTCCCTGGCGGCACTGGCCCGGCCCACGGAGCGGGCGGAGCTGTTCGCGTCGGTCTACGTCGTGAGCTACCTGGCCCTGAGCGTCCCCGCCGTGCTGGCCGGGCTCGCCGTTCCGTCCTTCGGCTTGCACGACACGGCGACGGTGTACGGCGCCGCGGTGGTCCTGCTCGCGCTGCTCGCGGCCGTCTCGGGAGCCGTCGTCCGCAGGCCCGCGGTCGTGCTGCCGGCCCCGGCCGCGTCCGCGTCCGCGGGTGAGTCTGCCGCCGGCACCGGCCGGCACGCCGTGCCGGCCGCGGCCTCCGCACCGGGCCGCGGGTCCGGGTCCGGCAGCTGACCTCGCTCCGGCCGGGGCCGGGCGCACCCGCCGCGGGTATCGCGGAGACAGCCCGGCCTGCCGCATCCGATCAGGCGTCCGCGTGCCGGGAACGCGGCCGTACGGGATGGCGGGCATGGGTGCTCCCACGACAACCCCTTCCACCGCGGAGGGTACTTTGCCGGGCCCCGGCCGAGACCGCCCGGCCGGAACGGCCGCACCGGACAGGCGTGGTCGCCGTTCGGTCCTGATCCGGACGGGCGGCCATGGCTGACGCCGCGTCACGCGCCGAGGAGCAGGTCGCGCGTGTACGCGACGACCCCGCCGCGCGCTACACGCTGGCGCGGGAGTTCTACCGCCTCGCCGGCGGGCCCCGCCGCCACTACGGCCACGCCGAACTCAGCTTCATGCGCTAGTCGCTCGCCCGCGGTGTACTGGCACCGGAGACCGCCGACCCACCGGGCAGCCCCTGGTGGCGGGCCGTCAACGAAGGGCTGCTGCGCGACAAGGCCGAGGCCCGGTTGCTGTCCGCGGGAGCCGCGGGCACGCCAGGCGCCCGCAGCGTCGAGTTCTGGCTGGACTTCATCCGCACGCCCGAACCCGGCCGCTGGTACCGCGCGCACAACGCCAGCGTCGTCGCCGGCTACCTGCGGCACGAGGAACTGGCCGACGCCGAACTGCAGGTGGAGCGGTTCATGATGAACGTCGCGCTGCTGCGCGTGCTGTTCACGCACGCGATGCTCGCGCGCCCCCGGCTCACGCTCGGTCCGCTGGCCCTGTTCGGCCCGCTCATGGCCGACCCCCGGCACCGGGCCGTCCAGATGTACCTCGACCTCGGCCGGTCCTTCCCGCCCGGGTACCCGGTCACCGCGCCCGCATGCTGGACTACGGGGTGATCGCCCCGCGGCTGCCCGGCCTGTACGCGTTCTCCGCCGTCTCGCTGGAGGAGCCGCGGCTGACCGCCCTGCTGGACGACGGCGTCCCGGCCTACGCGTGGGCGCACGCGGACCGGCGGATCTGGTACGTCGGCAACACCGGCCCGCACCTGCGGGCCATCGCTCGCCTCACCGGCGTCCGCCTGCGCTGGGACCCCTCGCCGCGGTGGGCGGGGCGCCCGCGCGCCGGGTGATCGGCTCAGCGTCCTGCGGTGCCCGTCAGTTGCCGGTAGAGCTCCCAGGCGGCGCGTTCCACCCAGGCGTGGCGCAGCCTGCCGTCCTCGCGCACCGCCCAGACGGCCGTACCGGAGAAGCGGACCGGCCGCCCGTCGGGCTCGGTGCCCAGCAGACCGTTGTTCCTCCCGTGCACGACCCACCGCGACGCCACGCGGCTCCCGTCCTCGTTCTGGAAGGACTCGACGACCTCCAGCCGCAGGTCCCGGACCTGGCCCAGGAAGGCGGCGACCCACGCCTTGAAACCCTCCCGGCCCTCGACGGCTCCGCCGGGGTCGGTGAGGACGAAGTCCTCGGTGACGAAGTCGTCGATCCTGTCGGGGTCGTGGGCGTTCCAGACCTCCTGCCAGAACGCTTCGACGATCGCCACGGAAGTCCTGCGTGACATGGGACCCACTCTCCGGCTCCCGGCGGTGGCCGGGGGAGCCACTTCGACGACACCCCCTGCCCTAGAGGCGGACCGGCAGCTCTGTCCTCCCGTTGAAGACGAAGGTCGGCAGCGGTTCCAGCTCCTCCAGCGGCGCCGCCGGCCGCAGGCCGGGGAAGCGCTCGAACAGGGCGGGGAGGGCGGCAGCCGCCTCCAGCCGTCCGAGCGGTTCACCGATGCAGCGGTGCACGCCGTGGCCGAAGGCGACGTGGTCCTTGTCGCGCCGGTGGACGTCGTAGGCGTCCGCGCCGTCCGGGTGCCTGCGCGGGTCACGGCCGCCCGCGCCGAAACCCAGGACGATCGCCTCGCCGCGGCGGATCACCACGCCCTCGCCGAGGTCGATGTCCTCCACGGCGTACCGCAGCGGCATGTGCTGGACCGGGGAGTCCGCGCGCAGGGTCTCCTCGACGACCGCCGGCCACGGCACGGCGCCGGCGAGGACGTCCTCCAGCTGCTCCGGGTGGCGCAGCAGGCCGATGACGGCGTTGGTGATCAGGTCGGTGGCCGAGGGGACGCCCCCGGCGACGGTGACGACCAGGGCGAGGAGCCGTTCCTCGTCGGTCATGTCCGGGGCCCGGAGCAGGGTCGTCGCCATGTCGTCGCCGGGCGCGCCCGCCTTCTCCGCGAGGAGCGCGGCCCAGAAGGCCATGGACGCCTCCGTGGCGGCAGCCGCGGCGCCGGGATCGGAGGGCGGCTCCAGCAGGGCGCGCATCGCCCGCACGGCCTGCTCCCAGCGGTCCTCCGGTACGCCGAACAGGTCGCACAGCGTCTCGCTCGCGACGACACGGGCGTACCGGGCGCGGATGTCGACGACACGCCCGGAGCCGGGCGTACCGAGCGCGTCCAGGTAGCCCTCCGTCCTGTGCCGCAGGTTCGCCCCCAGGACGGCCGTCCGCCCGGGGGCGAACGCGCGCTCCATGACGGCGCGCAGGCGGTGGTGGTCGGAGCCGTAGGCGTTGAGCACCGTCGGTGAGGCGAGGAAGGGCGACAGCGGCCAGTCCGAGGGCACTTCGCCGAGGCCGGGCCAGTGCTGCCGAGCGTCGCGGGACACCCGGTGGTCGGCGGCGAGCCGCCGCAGCACGTCGTATCGGGTGACCGACCAGGCGGTGATGCCTCCGGGCAGTTCGACGAGGGTGGCGGGGCCCGCCGCCAGCAGGTGTGCGGTGTCTTCGTGGAGCCGGTGGCCGGTCGGGTCGAGTCGGATCGGCTCCGAAGGCTTGTGCATGGGGAGTCCTTCCTTCGGCTTCGCGCCGTCGCCGTGCGGCGGCCGCCGAGAGGGGGATCAGTCGCCGGGGAGCGGTCCGCCGATCCGGCAGGCCTGGCAGGGAGGCCGGCCGCAGGTGCACTGGGTGATCGCCGCGAGTACACCGCGGTCGTGGTGGAGGCACTCGTCGCGGCAGGTATGGCGGGGGATGAACCCGGCCTGGATCTCGCCGGGCCAGGGCTCGTGGCCCTCGCGGCAGCGGGCGAAGCGCTCCGGGTCGGTCGCGTGCAGTTCGTGCATCGCGGAGCGGGCCTCGTCCTCCAGCTTCCGTACCCGGGTCACCAGGGCCTTGAGCTCGGCGGCCAGGCCCTCGAAGCGCTCGGCGCCGGTCCGAACGTGGGCGGCCCGCAGGGCCATGGCTGCGTTGCCCAGGAACCTGCCGGCGTCCTGGAGGTCGGTGACGTGGTGCATCTGAAGGCCGTTCACGCCACGGACCCACACGGCGTCCATGCTCACTTCTCCACCTTTCCGGTGTTCGCCGTGTTCCGCGCGACGTGCCGTACAGCCTGCCGGACTCTCGCGGGGCGGACCTGAGGTAGCGCTGCCATGGTGGATCCGGGCATCAGGTGAGGCAAATCGATGAATCGCATGCCGTGATGCGGTACGTCGATGACCCCTGGTGCCTCGCCGCCACGCGGCGCGCCGGTCAGCGGGTCGCGGTGGCGAAGGGACCGGTGCCGGCGAACACCAGCCGGGCGAAGTTCTCGCCGATGCGCCGGTGACCCGCGGGGTCGGGGTGGACCTCGTCCGGCAGCGGCAGTTCCGCGTAGTCGGCCGCACCGTAGAGTTCTCGGCCGTCGAGGTAGTGCAGGTTCGGGTCGTCGGCCGCCCGCCGGGCGACGATCCGGGCCAGCTCGTCGCGGATGACGTTGAGGGTCAGCCGGCCCGCGGCGCGTTCCGCCGGGTCGCCCGTGGCCCTGAACCGCAGGGTGCCGCCGTCGAAGTCCGGTACCAGCGGGCCCGGGGTGTCCTCCTGGACCGGGCAGAGGACGGGGGAGACCACCAGCAGGGGCGCCGTCGGATGCCCCTCGCGCACGATGTCGAGGAAGCCGTGGACCGCCGGGGTGAAGGCGCGCAGGCGCATCGCATCGGTGTTGACGATGTTGATGCCGATCTTGAGGCTGATGAGGTCGGCCGGGGTGTCGCGCATCGCGCGGGCGGTGAACGGGTCCAGCAGCGCGCTGCCGCCGAAGCCCAGGTTGACCAGCTCCACGCCGCCCGCCGTGGCCGCCAGTGCGGGCCAGACCTCCGTCGGATACGCGGCGTTGGAGCCGTGGCTGATGGAACTGCCGTGGTGCAGCCACACTTTGCGGTCCCGCGGCGCCGGCGGCTCGACGGGAGCGTCGGTGCGCAGGGCGATCACTTCGGTGATCTCGTTGTGGGGGAGCCAGATCTCGACCTCCTTTTCCCCCGGGGGCAGTTCGCCGAACCGGGCGGTGCCGGCAGGCCCCTCGTGCAGTTCGGAGGCCTGGGTGACCATGTCGGTGATCTCCCGGACGTTGCCGCCGGCCACGGTGGCCCGCGCGGCGAGCCGGCCGTCGGCCAGCAGGTCGTACACGCCGTCCGCCGGGGGAGGGAAGCCCCGGTAGACGCGCTTGGTGGGCAGCGTGTCGAGTTCGACGGTGGTGGCCCGGGTGCGGAAGGTCAGCCGCACGCCGGAAGGTTGCGCCTCCGCGGTGGCCAGTTGCTCGTCGGGGATCTGCCGGCGTGCCGCGGCGGGCAGACGGTGGGGGAGCAGCCCGTGGTGGGTGCGCTCCACGTCGAGGGCGCCGCGCAGCAATTCCTCGGTGACGGGTGTGGTGATCAGGTTCTCGTTCGTGTGCATGGTCCGGTGCCTGTTCGTGGGCGGTTCGCGGGCCCGGAAGCCCGTACGTTCGGTGGAGAGGCGGCGGGGCGCGCGCCCTCAGGGCGCGGACCGCTCGCGCAGCAGGGCGTCGAGCGAGTCCAGCGCCCACGTCCACGACGCCTCCGCCGTGACCGGCGTGTGGTCGAAGCCGCCCGCCAGTTCGAGGCTGACGTAGCCGTGGAAGACGCTGCCCAGGAGGCGGACGGCGTGCGTCTGGTCCGGCTCCGGGAGGTCGTAGCCGCGCAGGATGGCCCGCGTCATCTGGGCGTGCCGGACCCCTGCGCCGGCGGCCGCCGTCTCCGGGTCGAGCCGCAACTGGGCCGCCGCGTAGCGGCCGGGGTGCTCCCGGGCGTAGGCGCGGTACACGTTCGCGAAGGCGATCAGGGCGTCCTTGCCCGCACGGCCGGCCAGCGCCTCGGCAGCGCGGTCGGCGAGTTCCTCCAGGGCCAGCAGGGCGATCCGGGTCTTGAGGTCCTGCGAGTTCCTGACGTGCGAGTACAGGCTGGCGACCTTGACGCCGAACCGCTCGGCGAGCGCCGAGACGGTCACCTGGGCGAAGCCGACCTCGTCGGCGAGCTCCGCGCCCGCCAGGGTCAGGCGTTCCGCGGTGAGTCCTACGCGTGGCACAGCGCGCCTCCCTTCATCCGTAAGAGATTATGCGCATACCTAAAGGCATTAGGCAAACACCTAGCGGATTATCAGGTGTGCACTCTCCGCTACGAACGGCCCACCCAGGATGCGGCTCAGGTCACCGCATGTAACGGTCATCTTGTGCAATTCGGGTTCGAATGGGACCAGGGGACTGCCGACGGCTTCGGTCGTCGCATCAGCGTCCGCCTCGCCCAGGACGTCGAGGCCGACTTCCCCGAGTACGGCTCCTGCCGTAGGGGAGGCCCTGACCTCGAACGCATCCCCCCGCACGATCCACAACCACTCACCAAGTTCTGCTGAAACGCGAAGGTTCATGACTCGACCGCCGTCGTGTCGTGCCGCGCTGCCGTGCGCCGCGCAACGCCTCGGCACGGGCAGCGGGCGGGACCCTTCGGCTACCCGGAAGGAATGAGCTGTGAAGGCTCGTCTTGGCTTGATTCGGGGAAGGACCCTCGTGGCCGTTGCGCTGGCCACGATCGTCACCTCGACCCTCACGGGAACGGTGTCCGCCATCGCGGACGGACACTCGGGTGACTCCATAGGCACCGACCACTGGGGTGTCATCACCCGGAACACCATCGGCTCTCCTGTCGCCGCCCTCAGGGACGGCCCGTTCGGCTCGTTCGGCGTCACGGGATCCGCCTCCAGGCCGCCCTACGGCAACGGCAGCCTGGGCATCGAGGTGGCGGACGACTCCACCTCGCTCACTCCCCCGAGCGAGAAGGTCGACTTCGGCAACGAGGTCGACTTCTACGGCAGCCGGGTCCGGGACCTGACCGCGCTGGGGTTCCACGTCTTCCAGACGGGCGAGAACGTGGGGTACGGCGGCACACGCAACCTGCCGAACCTCAGGTTCGAGATCAACCCGAGGCTGCCCTCGCTACCGGGCGACACCTACTCCACCATGGTGTGGGTCCCGCCCGCCGTCGCGCCGGTGAACCAGTGGAGTGGGTTCCTCAACGCCACCGCCGCGACCAGCGAGTGGTTCCTGTCGGGCAACGAACTCGCGCCCCTGTGCACCCAGTCCAGCCCGTGCAACTTCACGACGCTGCGGAACGCGCTTCAGCAAGCGACCATCAACTCCGTCGCCGTCGGCAAGGGCCGTGACTACAACTGGGTCGGGGCGGTCGACGGCCTGCGGATCAACCGGTACGTCTACGACTTCGAGGCCGACGGCGTCAGGGCCCGCCGCGTCGGCTGACGACCGGGAATCCTCTCCCGCGAGGAGCCCGGGCCGTCACCGGGGCGAGCTGCCCGGTGACGGCCCGGGCGGCGTCGTAGAGGACGGCCGCCTGTTGTGCGGACGGGAGCGCGATGTTCATGATCGCTCCGTCCAGGAACACCATCAGCTGGGCGATGCCGATGAACAGCAGCGCCGCCCAGCGCCGCGGGTCGGGCGCGGGGGTGTCGTCGTCGGACATGGTCGTGCTCCTCGGGGAAGGGGGCGGAGGGATAAACTGGACTGTTCGTTCCGGATAGGCGTACACTCCGCCCATGGCACGCGTGAGGGAGTTCGACACCGAAAAGGCCGTGGATGCAGCGATGAACGCTTTCCGCGGCAAGGGCTACGAGGGCACGTCGGTCCAGGACCTGGTGGACGCCACCGGTGTCGGCCGCGGCTCGCTGTACGCGGCCTTCGGCAGCAAGGAGGGGCTGTACCTGGCGGCCATGGACCGCTACCGGGAGCAGTACGCGCTGCCCCTGGTCGAGGTCCTGCGCTCCGGCGCCCCCGGTCGCGAACTGCTCCGCGAGGTGCTGGTCGCCGCGGTCGACGAGATCGCGCGCGACGGCAGCCGGCGGGCCTGCCTGATCGTCGGTGCGGCCATGGAGCGCGTCGCCCACGATCCGCGGGTCGCCACGCACGTGGAGTCGACGACCGTCCTGCTGGAGGACGCGCTGGCCCAGGTCGTCGCACAGGCGCAGGCGGACGGCCAGGTGTCCGGCAAGCGCGACGCGCGGGACCTCGCGCGCTACCTCGTCGTCACGATGCACGGCCTGCGGGTCATGGGGGCCATCAACCCCGACCGGGAGGTGCTGACGGCCGTCGTCGACGCCGCCCTGGACGCTCTCGACTGACCCGCCGGCGGCCGTTCCGCGCCTCGCGGCCGGACGCCGCGTCGAATTGGGCGAGCCCGAGTGCACCGGCGGCTGCTGCGGCCACCTGTCGGTCCGCCTGCTCCGCAGTGGTGGCCTCGTCGAGTGGGCCGACTGGCGGGGGCCGTTCGTACAACCCCCGCCGGAACTCCACTTCGACGTTCGGCAGTACGACGCCGAACTGGCCCGCGCCCGCGCGGACCGCTGGTGGGAGCGGAGCGCCAGGCACCCGGCCGGTCAGTGACCGCGGCCCAGGGTGGACTCGCGGACGACCAGGTCGAAGCCGGGCCGCACGCGGCGCGGCGGGGCGTCCGGCGACCCGGTCAGCCGCTGCACGAGGCAGTCGACGGCCTGGCGGGCGATGGCCTTCTTGTCGGGGGAGATCGTGGTCAGGGTGATCGTGCCGTAGCGCCCCTCCTCGATGTCGTCGAAGCCCACCAGCGCCACGTCCTCCGGCACCCGCAGCCCCCGGGTGGTGAGCACCCGCAGGGCGCCGACGGCCTGGAGGTCGTTGTAGGCGAACACCGCGTCCGGCCGGGCCCCGCGGTCCAGCAGGTCCGCCATGGCCTGGGCACCGTCGGCCCGCCCGTACCCGGACGCGGTGGCGACCAGGTCGTCGCCGTGCGGCAGCCCGCAGGCGGCCAGTTCCTCGCGCCAGCCGCGCAGTCTCAGGTGCGCGGGCTGCCGGGCGATCTCGCTGCGGGCACCGATGAAGGCGATCCGCCGCCGTCCCGTCCCCGCCAGGTGCCGTACCGCGCTGCGCGCCGCGGCCACGTTGTCGATCACGATGTGGTCGTACGGGGCGTCGTACTCGCGCTCCCCGAGGAGCACCAGCGGTGAGCTGTCGGTACGGGCGAGCAGGTCCGGCGTCTCCAGCTCGATCGGCGAGAGGATCAGCCCGTCGATCACATGGGTGCGGAAGCCCTGCGTCACCAGGATCTCCTTGCGCCGTTCGCCCGCGGTGTGGTCGAGCAGCACGGTGTAGTCGTGGCGCGCGGCGGCGTCGATGACGGCGCCGGCCAGCTCGGCGAAGTACGGGTTGCCGAGCTCCGGCAGCGCCAGCGCGATGATGCCGGTGCGGCCCTTGCGCAGGTGCCGGGCGGTGAGGTTGGGCCGGTAGCCCAGTTCGTCGATCGCCTGCTGGACCCGCGCGCGCATCGCGGGTGTGACGTGCTGGTAGCCGTTCACGACGTTCGAGACGGTCTTGATGGACACTCCCGCGCGCTGCGCGACGTCCTTGAGGCTGACGCCCACGGCGCTCCCTCCGGGTTGGGCCGGTGCCGGGGGGCCGTGCGCGGCCCCCCGGCACCGGCACGGTCAAGTGGTGCGCGGACCCCGCGCGAGATACCGCTGGGCCACGACCACCACGATAAGGAAGCCGCCGCTGACCACCGATTGGTACGAGGAATTGAGGGAGCCGATCTGGTTGATGAGGTTCTGGATCACCGCCAGCACCAGGACGCCCCACAGGGTGCCGCTGACCGAGCCCGCACCGCCGACCAGCAGCGTGCCGCCGATGACGACCGCGGCGATGGCGTCCAGTTCCATGCCGACGCCGATGATGGTCACGCCGGAGGACAGCCGGGCGGCGTTCAGGGCGCCCGCGAAGCCCGCGAGCAGCCCGCTGATCGCGTAGACCAGCACCCGGGTCCTGGCCACCGGCAGGCCCATCAGCGTGGCCGCGTCCGGGCTGCCGCCCACCGCGAACAGCGACTGCCCGAACGACGTCCGCTGGAGCACCAGTCCGCCGGCGGCGAAGAGCAGCAGGGCGATCAGTACCGGGTGACCGAACCCGGCCACCGTGCCCTGCCCGAGCTCCGCGAAGGCCGAACCGTGCGGCACCAGATAGGTGTCGGCGCCCTCGTCGGTCAGGGCCAGCAGCAGTCCCCGGGCGGCCAGCAGGCCCGCCAGCGTGACGATGAAGGGGGCCATCCCCGCCCGCGCGATGAGCAGACCGTGCACGGTGCCGAGCAGACCGCACACCGCGAGCGGCAGCAGCAGCGCCGGCAGTATCCCGTACTGCGAGGCCCACGCCGCGAGGACGCCGCCCAGCGCGAAGACCGAGCCGACCGACAGGTCGATGCCGCCGGTGATGACGACGAGCGTCATGCCGAGCGCCACGATCGCCAGGAACGAGGCCTGGACGGTGACGTTCCGAGCGTTGTCGAGGGTTCCGAAGGACGGGAAGACGAAGGAGGAGACCAGCACCAGCAACAGCAGGACGGCGAGTACGCCCTGCCGCTGCACCAGTACGGCCAGCCGCCGCCGGTCCCCGGCGCGGGCCGCCGCCACCGCGGGCGGCTCCGCTGCGGCCCCGGCGGAGCGGGGCGTGGTGAGTGATTTCATCGGGATCGACGCTCCCGGGCGACGTAGACGGCGACGAGGATGATGACGGCCTGGGCCATCTGCGCGGTGGAGTCGGGCAGATCGTGCTTGACCAGGGTGGCCCGCAGCAGCTGCATCAGCAGCGCCCCGCAGACCGTGCCGAGGACACGCACGGACCCGCCGGTGAGCGGGGTGCCGCCCACCACCACCGCGGTGATCGCGGACAGCTCCATCAGGGTGCCGAGGGTGGACGGGTCACTGGCCGTCAGACGGGCGGTGGCCAGCACCCCGGCCAGGGCGGCGAGTACCCCGCACACCACGTACACGCCGATCAGCACCCGCTTCACCGGCAGTCCTGCCAGCCCGGCGGCGGCGCGGTTGCCGCCGATCGCGACCAACCGGCGCCCGAAGGTGGTGCGGTGCACGACCCCGGCGACCAGCAGGGCGAGCCCACCGGCGATCAGCACGACCACGGGGACGCCCAGGACGTCGTCGGTGCCCAGGCCCAGCAGGCCCGGGTTGGCGATCTGCTTGAGCTGCCCGTCGGCCAGGACCAGCGCCAGCCCCCGGCCGCCCACGAACAGCGCGAGGGTGGCCACGATGGGCTGCAGCCCCACCACCGCGACCAGGGTGCCGTTGGCCGCGCCCACCACCGCCCCGGCGGCGAGCGCCGTCAGCAGCGCGGGCAGCAGACCGTAGCCCAGGTACAGCGGCAGCAGGGCCGCGGCGAGGGCCATGACGGACCCGACCGACAGGTCCACCCCCTCGGTGCCGATCACCAGCGCCATGCCGAGCGCCACGATCACCACCGGGGCCACCTGGACGAGCTGGGTGCGCAGGTTGGCCCCGGTCAGGAAGTGGTCGGTGAAGACGGCGTTGAACAGGACCAGCACGGCCACCGCCGCGTACACCCCGTACGCCTGGAACCAGGCGGGCGAGGGGAGCCGGACCGGGCCGCGCCGTACGGCCGGGGAGAGCTCAGCCATCGTGCCGCACCTCCTCGTCGCCGCCGCGCTTCGCGGCGGGCGCGTGCGCCGCGAGGACCTCCAGCAGCTCCCCCTCGCCGACCCGCTCGCCGGTCAGCTCCCCGGCCACCGCGCCGCCGCGCAGCACCACCAATCGGTCGGCGCCCTCCACGAGTTCCTCGATGTCGGAGGAGATGAGCAGCACCGCCAGTCCCTCCTGGGCCAGTTCGTCCACCAGTGCCTGCACCTCGGCCTTGGCCCCCACGTCGATGCCGCGCGTCGGCTCGTCGAGGAGGAGCACCTTCGGCTCCAGGCAGAGCCAGCGGGCCAGCAGCACCTTCTGCTGGTTGCCGCCGGAGAGCTCGCCCACCTTCTGCTCCGGTCCCGAGGCCTTGATCCGCAGGCGTTTCATGAAGATCTGGACGACGCGGTCCTGCCGGGCGCGCGAGACGACGCCTGCCCGGGACAGTCGCGGCATCGCCGCCAGCACGATGTTCTCCCGCACCGACAGGCCCGCGACGATGCCCTCCGCCTTGCGGTCCTCGGGGAGCAGGCTGATGCCCGCACGGATCGCGGCGGCGGGGGAGGGGCGGCCCAGCCGCCGCCCGGCGACCGTCACCGAACCGGAGTCCAGCGGCAGCGCCCCGGCCAGGGCCTTGGCGGTCTCGCTGCGCCCGGAGCCGAGCAGGCCCGCCAGGCCCAGCACCTCGCCGGGGCGCAGCTCCAGGGAGACGTCGTCCAGGACATGGCGCCGGTTCAGCCCGGAAGCGGTGAGCACCGCCTCGCGGTCGGGGTGGTGGTCCTCGCCGAAACCGGTCCGCCCGTGCCGGCGCACCTCGGAGACCTCGCGGCCGAGCATCATGGCGACCAGCTGCATGCGGTCCAGGTCCGCGAGGTCGCCGGTGTGCACCAGGCGTCCGTCGCGGAGCACCGTGACCCGGTCGCAGATCCGATACAGCTCCTCGAGGCGGTGGCTGACGTACAGGACGGAGATGCCCCGGTCGTGGAGGTCGCCGATGACCCGGAAGAGCGTCTCGACCTCGCGCGGCTCCAGCGCCGAGGTCGGCTCGTCCATCACCACGACCCCGGCCCGCACCGACACCGCGCGGGCCAGCGCCACCATCTGCCGGGTGCCCACGCCGAGGCTGCCCAGCGGGTGGCGGACGTCGGCGGTGACGCCGAAGCCCGCGAGCAGCGCCGCCGCCTCCCGGTGCATCCGCGGGAAGTCGATCAGGCCGAGGCGGTTCCTGGGCTCGCGGCCCAGGAAGATGTTCCGCGCCACGCTCATCAGCGGGACGAGGTTGACCTCCTGGTAGATCGTGGTGACCCCGGCGTGCTGTGCGTCGGACGGCCGCGAGAACGCGACCGGGCGGCCGTCGAGCCGTATCTCGCCGGTGTCCGGCCGGTGCACTCCGGTGAGGACCTTGATGAGGGTGGACTTGCCGGCGCCGTTCTCGCCGACGAGGGCGTGGATCTCGCCCCGGCGCAGGGTGAAGGAGACGTCGTCGAGCGCCACCACACCGGGGAAGCGCTTGCCGATGCCGACGGCCTCCAGCACCGCGGGCGCGGTGGGGCCGTCGTCCGGACCGGGCGGCGGTGCGGCGGGTGCCGCGTCGGGGGGTGCCATGGCGGGCCTTCCGTGGGGTCGCGGTGTCGGGGAGCCGGGGAGGGACGGGCCTGCCGCCCGGCCGGGGAGGAGGACCGGGCGGCAGGCGCGGGGGCTCAGTAGGCCCCGGACAGCGAGTCCTTGGCGTTGGCCGCGTCGTACTCGCGGTCGGAGATGATCACGTCCTCGGGGATGGCCTCGCCGGCGAAGAACTTCTGCGCGGTGGCGAAGGCGAGCGGCCCGAAGCGCGGGTTGGACTCGATGACGCCGTTGTACTGGCCGTTCGCCAGCGCCTGCACGGCGTTGCGCGTGCCGTCGATGGACACGATCTTGACGTCCTTGCCGGGCTTCTTCCCGGCGGCCTTGAGCGCGGTGACCGCGCCGAGGCCCATCTCGTCGTTCTCCGCGTAGACGGCGGTGATCCCGGGGTTCGCCTGGATCAGCTGCTCCATCACCTGCTGGCCCTTGTCGCGGGCGAACTCGCCGGTCTGCTGGGCGACGATCTCCAGGCCGGGAGCCTGCGCCTTGATCTGGTCGACGAATCCCTTGGTGCGGTCGGTGGTGACGTTGTTGCCGGAGGCCCCGAGCAGGATCGCGACCTTGCCCTTGCCACCGGTCACCTTGATCATCTGGTCGGCGGCGCGCTTGCCCTGCTCGACGAAGTCCGAGCCGAGGAAGGCCATGTAGTCCTTGCAGGCGGTGGCGTTGATCTTGCGGTCGATGGTGATGACGGGCACGTGCTTGGCCGCCGCCGCGCGCAACGCGGGCTCCAGGCCGTCGGAGTTGAGCGGCGCGACGATCAGCAGCTGGGCGCCCTGAGCGAGCATGTCCTGGATGTCGGTGATCTGCTTGGGCAGTTGCGACTGCGCGTTGGTGGTGAGCAGCTTCTTGACGCCGAGTTTCGCCGCCTCGTCCTTGATGGACTGGGTCTCCGCGATGCGGAAGGGGTTCGCCTCCTTCTCCGACTGCGAGAAGCCGACGACGGCGTCCTTGAGGTCGATCTTCTGCGCTCCGTAGCTCTGCAGGGTGCAGCCGCTGCCGGAGGCGTCGGCCGCCGCGGTCGGGGACTGTACGACCTGGGCGCCCTCGGAGGAGGCGGAGGAGGCGCTGCCGGAGCCCTCCTCCTTGGCGCAGGAGGTGGCGGTCAGGGCGGCCGCGGCGGTGAGGCACACGACGGCAAGGAAGCGGGTGGAACGGGAGGTGCTCATGGACGTTCAACTCCTCGGAGAGCGGTGTGCGACCTGATCAGGGGTGGTGCGGTGGTTCCCGCCGTCGCCCCGGGGGACGGCCCGGGAAGCGGCCCGCCCCGCCCACATGACGGGGCGGGCCGCTCATGGTCGGTGCCCGGTCAGCGCTTCGCCGGTACGGCGGGTTCGCCGGCCGCCAGGGACGCCACCTCGGCGGCGGTCAGCGCGCGGTCGTAGGCGTGCACGTCGGAGATCGCGCCGCCCCAGTAGTCGACGCGGTTCCCGCCGTACTTGCCGCGGCCGATCACCAGGTGGCCCGAGGGCCCCTCGGCGTTGCAGCCGCGGACCGAACCGGCCTCGCCGCCGTCCACGTAGATGCGCAGCCGGCCGTCTCGGTGGCTGTAGCTGCCCACCAGGTGGTACCAGCGGCCCGCCTCCGGCTCGCCGATGGTGCCCGCGAGGGCCCGGCTGCCGGCGAAGCTGAACGCGAACCGCTTGTCGGCCTGCGAGTACTGCAGGTAGAAGGCGCTGTTGGCGTCGCCGTCGACGGACACCGCGGTGCTGAAGTGCCCCTTGTCGTCCAGCCGGACCCAGGCGGCCACCGAGTAGTCGTGGCGGTCGGTGTCCAGCACGGCGGCGCCGGTGTCGACGGAGCCGGTGCGGCCGTCGAACTGCAGGGCGGCGCCGTTCGGACCGGTCGTCCAGCTCGTGCCGCCGCTCAGCGTGCCGTCGTGCTCCCCGGCGACGTCCTTCGCGACGGTTCCGGAGCCCTCGTGCAGCGGCCACCATCCGACGCCGTTCGGCCCTGGCGTGCCGGGCGGCACGTCGGCCCCGCCGGCGGCGGCGCCGGCCGCGATGACCTGGCGGTTGACCTCCCGTACCTGCTCCGGGAGCACCTTGACCACGTCGCGGTCGTAGGTGAGCAGGCCGTTGAGCTCGCCCTCGACGTCGGTGATCTGCGTGTAGACCGAGCCGGACAGGCCGCAGGCCGCCGGGCGGAGCAGCTTGCGGGTGTTCTCCACGTAGGCCGCGGTCAGCTCCTCCTTGCTGTGGGCGGCGTCGCCGTAGTCCTGGCCGCCCGCGGTGCCGAGGATGTGGCCGGGGACGAGGTAGGAGTAGCCGCCGTGCTCGCCGTCGACGGCGGCGCGGGTGTCGTCCGGGGCGGGACTGGCCGGGCCGTGGTAGTCGTGGAAGTCGATCAGGTCCCCTCGGCCCGAATCACCCTTGGAGGCACAGCAGTTGACGCCGGAATGCGCGTCCACCAGACGAGAGGGGTCCTGCTGCCTGACGGCGTCGGCGAGCTCGCCGGTGGCCTGCCTGCTCCACTCGCCCCAGCCCTCGTTCATCAGCGTCCACACCAGGACGGACGGGGTGCTGATGTGCTGGTCGACGATCTGGTGGACCTGGTCGACGAAGGCCTCGGTCTCCGGGGTGCCGGCGGCCGCGGTGCCTCGGCTGGGCATGTCCTGCCACACCATCAGGCCCAGCCTGTCCGCCCAGTAGTACCAGCGGGCGGGTTCGACCTTGATGTGCTTGCGGACCGCGTTGAAGCCGAGCTTCTTGTGCTGGACGAGGTCGTACTTCAGGGCCTCGTCGGTCGGCGCGGTGTGGAGGCCGTCGGGCCAGAAGCCCTGGTCGAGGGTGGCGAGCACGAACACGGGCTTGCCGTTGAGCTTGATCCGGTTGGTGCCGCCGGCCGGGGACACCTCGATCGACCGCATGCCGAAGTAGGAGCGGACGCGGTCCTTGCCGCGGCCGTCGGTGAGGGTGACATCGAGGTCGTAGAGGTACGGGTCGTCCGGGCTCCACAGGTGGGCGCGGGGGACGGGCAGCCGCAGGGCGGTGCCGGCGGCGCCGGTGACCGAGCCGGCCTTGCGCCCGTCACGGGTGTACGCGGTGGCGGTGACCTTCGCGCCCGGCGAGGTGCCCGCGCCCGGCCGTACGGTGACGGCGAGCGAGGAGTCCGCGACGTCCGGCGTCAGCACCAGCGAGTCGACCGACGCCTCGGGGACGGGCTCCATCCAGACGGTCTGCCAGATGCCCGAACTCGGCGTGTACCAGATGCCGCCGGGCGTGCGGGACTGCTTGCCGAGCGCGTAGCGGTCGTCGGTGGTGTCCTTGACCTTCACCAGCAGGGTCTGCGGACCGCGCCCGGAAAGGGCGTCGGTGACGTCGGCCGTGAACGCCTGGTAGCCGCCGGTGTGGTGGGCGACCTCGCGGCCGTTGACGTACACCCAGGCCTCGTAGTCCACGGCGCCGAAGTTGAGCTTCAGCCGGTTGCCGGAGCGGACCCGCCAGTCGTCGGGGACGGTGAAGGTGCGCTGGTACAGCGACCAGTCGTGGTGCCGGGCGACGCCCGACAGACCCGACTCCATCGGGTAGGGCACGACGATGCTGCCGCTCAGCTTGCCCTGGGGGAGCGCCGCGTCCTGCGCGGTCGGCTGGAACTGCCAGGTCCCGTTGAGGTTCTTCCACTTCTCGCGGGTCAGCTGCGGCCGCGGGTAGTCGGGCAGCGGGTGGGACGGGGAGACGTCCTTGGCCCATCTGGTCTGGAAGTACCACGTCGAGTCGTTGCGCGCGACGACCGAGAAGGGGCCGAGCGCGCCGTCGGCGGTGGTGATGCCGCCCCTGCCGTCGTAGCTGAGCCGTACGTCGGCGTGGAGCGAGACCGGAGAGTCGGACTCGGCCGGCTTCAGCACCAGCCGGGTGGGGTGCTTGGGGTCGCGGGCGACGGTGGCGGACCAGCGGGTGCCGCCGGACAGCAGGGCCAGGTGCGATGCCGCGCCTTCGGGGAGGGCGGTCACGGGGGAGTCCAGCTCGACGGTGGCGGTGCGGCCGGTGCCGGCGACCGTCGCCTCGGCGTCCGCCGGGGCGAAACCGGCCGGCAGGTGCAGCGCGGAGTCCGGTACGGGGCGGCGGTCGAAGCCCGGCCCCGACCACTCGGTGTGCAGGTAGGCGCCGCCGTTGCCCTGGTTGTAGTCGTAGGCGAGCTCGTGCAGGCCGGCGGTCAGGGTGATCGGCTGCGAGGTGGTCTGGACGTCCCAGTCCGTGGTCCAGTGGTCGATCACGCTCGCGCCGTCCAGGGACATGCGGAAGCCGTTGTCGCCCTTGATGTAGAACGTGTAGGTGCCGTCGGCGGGCACCTCCAGGCGGCCCGTCCAGCGGACGGCGACGCTGTCCGTGGTGCCGGCGTAGGCGCGCAGGGTGGGCAGCAGGTCGTCCACGTGGAGTGAGCTGTCGATCCGGGTGCCGGTGTACCGGGCGAAGTCCAGGGCCGTGCCGCTGGACATCCGGTAGTAGTCGCCGCGCAGGCCCGCGTCGGCGGAGGCGGCGGTGACGTCGGTGGGGACGTCGGTCGTGGCCGGGGGCCGGGCGGACGCCGTGACCGGCGTCAGCAGGGCCGCTCCGAGGAGGAGCGCCACCAGGGCGATTAACCGAGCAAAGCCGTTGGTACGTCGTCGGCCAGGACTCATGGTGCACCTTCCGTGGGAGTCGTCGACGCCTTGACGGGAAAGTTGCGGGTCAGGAGTGTGCGGTGCCTGGAACCAAGAGCGCTGCACGCCGGGAACGTGGTTGTACAACGTTGGAAATTCTCGGCGCGGAGAGCATGAAAGCAGGGCCCTGACGCCGTGTCCAGACCCCGCGTCGAACCTCGTCTAAGGGCCGTCAGGTCAGGCGGAAACGCGGCGGGCAGCCTTGTGCGCCCGTGCGGGCACCGAGCGGAAGGGGATCACGGGGCACGGATGACGAGGATGAAGTGGCCCTGACAAGGGGTGGGCGGGATACCGTCACGGCGAACCGGAATGTGTTCAACGTTGGAAAAGGGCACGGCGGAGGGACCACCCGGGGCAGGCCGCGGAGGCCCGCCCCGAGCGGTCCCGGTGGGTCAGCCGATGCTCAGGTTCTGCACCTGCGTGTTCGCCGCGAAGCCGTTCACCCCGAACAGGCCGGTGGCGTAGGCGTCGTCGGTGGCGTCGATGACGGGATCGGCGGAGCCGCCGAGCCAGACCCGGATGCGGGAGCCGTCCGTCCGCACCTTCAGGTGGTAGGTGCGGCCCTCGACGATCTGCGTGGCATGGGTCGCGATGTCCCGGCCGGGCCGCCACAGCTTGACGACGCCGCTGGTGTCGATGTTCGCCGTGTAGCCCGCGCCGTCGTCGCGGGCCCGGAAGGTGAGACCGGCCGCCGTGCCGTTGGTGACGGACAGGTCCCCCTCGTAGGTGAAGTCACCGCCCGTGCGGTCGCTGAGGTAGAAGCCGTCCTGCGGCGAACTGCCCCTCAGCCCGGACGGCGTGACCGTCCAGGTGCCGCCCCGCGGGGTCCACCTGCCGGCGGGGAAGGCGGAGAAGCCGGCCGTACCGGTGTCGAGGTTCTGCACCGTCGCCGTGCCGTTGAAGATGTTCACCCCGAACACGCCGGAGGTGTAGGTCGTGTCGGTGGCGTCGATGACGGGGTCGGTGCCGTTGTCCAGCCAGACCCGGATGCGCGAGCCGGTCGTCTGCACCTTCAGGTGGTAGGCGCGCCCCTTGGCGATCGGGGTGCTGTAGGTCGCGATGTCCCGGCCGGGCCGCCACAGCTTGAGGACGCCGCTGGTGTCGATGTTCGCCGTGTAGCCCGCGCCCTGGGCGTCAGCGCGGAACGTCAGGCCCGCCGCCCGCGCGGTGTCCAGGGTGAGGTCGCCCTGGTAGACGGCGTCACCGCCGCTGCTCGCGCTCAGGTAGAACCCGTCCCCGCCGGCCGACGCGCGCTTGCCGCCGCTGACGTCGGTCCACGCCCCGCCCGCGGCGTGCCACGGGCCCTTGAGGTTGCTCTCCAGGGTGGACTGTGCCGTGCCCCAGCTGGTGTTGAGCCGGGTGAAGGTCGCGGAGTCCAGCTTCACCTTGCCGCCGACGGCGAAGAGCCGGATGCCCTGACTGTCGGCGGCGGAGTCGAAGTCGACGTTGTCGGACAGGGAGTAGAGCCCGCCGTCGGCGAACGTCTCCAACTGCCCGCGGTCCACCAGCAGCCGCATCGTGACCTTGCCGTTCCGCGGCTTGAGCGGCTTGCCCCGCAGGGTCTGCGCCCTGGTGTCGTAGACGACACTGCGGTCGGCGGTGCCGTCGGAGCGGGCGTGCAGGTCGAAGCCGAACCCCGTCGCGGTCGCGCCCTTCACGTCGAACTGGGCGGTGATCTCGTAGGTGTCGGCCTTGATGTCCCCGAAGAGGTTGCCGCCCTTGGCCGCGTCGACCGTCTGGTTCTTCCAGCTCCGGGTCTCCGAGCCCAGCGAGCCGAGTTCGGCGACCGGGGTCCGGGTGATCCGCGGCCCGTCCGGGGTGCTGACCAGGCCGAGGGAGACGGGGAAGGTGGAGTTGCCCGTCCAGGTGCTGCCGCGGTTGCCGCCCTGCCAGGCCATCTGCACGGTGCGGCCGTCGGGCGTGTCCGCGAACGTCTGGGCGGCGTAGAAGGTGCCCCCGGCGAAGGTGGTGCCCAGGTCCATCTGCTGCGGGCCGGTCCAGTCGGTGCGGAAGGTCGTGCCGTCGAAGGAGCCGACGACGTACTGACTGGACGCGGAGGTCAGGACCCACCGCTGCTGCCCGGCCTTGCCGTCCAGGGCCAGAGGGTACATGTCGGGGCACTCAAAGAGCCACGGCGCTCTGAAGCGGCTGGCGAAGCTCCAGTCGAGGAGGTTCGGGGAGGTGTAGATGTCCACGCCGTTGCCGCCCTTGTTGGACCAGACGACCATGGCCCAGCGGTGGCGTGCCGCGTCCCAGAACACCTTGGGGTCACGGCTCTCGACGGGGATCTCGATCTGCTTGCGGCCCTTGTCGTACGCCTGGAACGTGCGGCCGTTGTCGTTGCTGTAGAAGACGCTCACGCCGTCGGTGTTGGAGAACACCACGATCGGGTCCAGGGAACCCGTCTTCAGCCCGGAGGTGTTGGCCTTGTCCACGACGCCGCCGCCCGAGAAGAGCGTGCCGGGGTGGACGCCGGGTTCGAGAGCGATCGGCTTCTGGGTCCAGTGCACCAGGTCGGGGCTGGTGGCGTGGCCCCAGTGCATGGTGTCCCAGTCCAGGCCGTGCGGATTGTGCTGGTAGAAGAAGTGGTAGAGCCCGTTGGCGAACACCAGGCCGTTGGGGTCGTTCATCCAGCCCGACTGCGAACTGAAGTGGAACTGGCCGCGGAACGGCTCGCTGTAGGTGGTCGCCGGATACGGGAATTCCGCGTAGTCCCCCGCGGTCCCGGCGACCGCGGGGGTGCCCGGCAGTAACGCGGCCAGGCTCGCGATCAGGGCGACGAGCAGCGCCCCGACTCTTCGACGCATGTGAACCCACTCTCTGCACGCCGGTGATGTCATCGTTGACATATGTCATCGCTGACATCCGATCGATGACCGATGATGGGCCCCTGCCGGGGAGCCGTCAACGCCCCGCACAGGATCGGCTGCGTCCCGTCAGGTCCCCGGGCGGGCGGTCAACTCGGTTTCGTACGAATTCACTTGGCGGGCCCACGGCGGGTTCGGTCCCGGGACGGCGCAGGTCAGCGCGGCCACCCGGGTCGCGTATGCGCAGGCCGCCAGGACGTCCTCGATCCGCAGGCCGTCGAGCCGGCCGCCCAGCAGCCCGCGGCCGCCGAGATGGTGCAGCAGCCCCGCGGTGAAGGAGTCCCCGGCGCCGACGGTGTCGACCACCCGGGCCGGCACCCCGGGCACGGAGATCCGCCTGCCGTCGAGCGAGGCGAGGGCGCCCCGCGCGCCGCGGGTGACCACGACCAGCCGGGCACCCGCCGCGTGGAAGCCGTCGCAGGCGGCCTCGGGCGGGGTGTCCGGGGCCAGTACGGCGAGGTCGTCCTCGCTCAGCCGGAGGACGTCCGCCGTCGCGCACCACGTCCGGATCCGGTCGCGGTAGACCCGCGGATCGACCAGGGCGGGCCGGACGTTGGGATCGATGCTGACCGTCGCATGCCGTCTCGCCCCCGCCAGGACCTCCTCCACGAGGGCGGCGCCCGGCTCCCTGACCAGGGCGAGCGAACCGGAGTGGACGCAGGCCGGGTCGCCGAGCGCGGCGCGGCCCAGCTCCCCGCGCGTCCACTGCCAGTCCGCGGTGCCCTCGGCGTGGAAGGAGTACGCGGCCTGCCCGTCGCCGTCCACGTCGGCGACCGCCAGCGTGCTGGGTTCGGGAGCGGCCGTGGCGGCCGACAGGTCGACGCCGGATTCCAGCAGGTGGGCGCGGAACAGCCGGCCGAAGACGTCCCCCGACAGCCGCGCCAGCAGCCGGGTCGGCGTGCCGAGACGGGCCAGGCCCACGGCGGTGTTGGCCGGGCCGCCGCCCGGCAGGACGCGCAGCCGCAGCCCCTGTGAGGGATCCGGGGAGCGGCCGTGCGCACCGGACGGGACCTGCCCGTCCCCGGGTTCGGGGAAGACATCGGCGACGCACTCTCCGAGCACGGTGACCTGACGCGGCTGCATGGGGAGGTTCCTCCAGGTGGGGACGGGGATACGGGCCGGACCCCGGCGGCGGCCCGGGGCGGGGTGCGCGGGGCGGGCTCCGCGGGTCGCCAACCGGCTTTCGCTGCAGGGGCATTGACGTTGCCGGAGCGGGAGTCCATCATCCTCCGCAAGCGGTGTCAACGATGACATGTGTCAACGTTGGCACTCTCCTGGCGAGATCCTTCGCCGACGCAGCGCCATACGGCTGTCCCCGCTCACTGCATCCCGTAGGAGTCGCAGATGTCCCGTAGAGCCCGTCCGGTCCTCGTCATCGGTGCCGCCGGCCTCGCCCTGTCACTGGCCGCGTGCGGTTCCGGTTCCGGCGGCGGCTCCCCGTCCGGGGGCAAGGTCAAGGTCGGCCTGATCACCAAGACCGACACGAATCCCTACTTCGTCAAGATGAAGCAGGGCGCGGAGCAGGCCGCCAAGAGCGAGAACGTCGAACTGACCACGGCGGCGGGCAAGTTCGACGGCGACAACGCGAGTCAGGTCACCGCGCTGGAGAACATGGTCGCCGCCGGCGTCAAGGGCGTGCTCATCACCCCCAACGACTCCAAGGCCATCGTCCCCGCGATCGCCAAGGCACGCGCCAAGGGCGTGCTCGTCATCGCGCTGGACACCCCACCGGAGCCGCAGGACGCCGCCGACGCGCTCTTCGCCACCGACAACGTGAAGGCCGGCGAGCTGATCGGCGCGTACGCCAAGGCCGCGATGGCCGGCAAGACGCCGAAGATCGCCACGCTGGACCTCGCCCCCGGTGTGTCGGTCGGCGTGCAGCGCCACGAGGGCTTCGTCAAGGGCTTCGGCGTCAGCGCCTCCGACCCGTCGATCGTCTGCTCCCAGGACACCGGCGGCGACCAGGCCAAGGGGCAGACCGCCATGGAGAACTGCCTGCAGAAGGCGCCGGACATCAACCTGGTCTACGCGATCAACGAGCCTGCCGCGCTGGGCGCGTACACCGCCATCAAGGCCAAGGGCCGCGAGAAGGACGTCATGATCGTCGCCATCGACGGCGGCTGCACCGGCGTGCAGGCGGTCAAGGACGGCAGGATCGCCGCGACCTCCCAGCAGTACCCCCTGAAGATGGCCGCCGACGGCGTCAAGGCGGTGGCCGCGTTCGCCAAGGACGGCAAGAAGACCAGCGGCTACACCGACACCGGCGTCACCCTGATCACCGACAAGGCGCAGGCGGGCACGCAGGCCGAGGACACCGGCTTCGGCCTGCAGAACTGCTGGGGCTGAGCCGTGACCGCATCCACCTCGCTCCCCGCCGTGGGCAGGGAACCGGCCGCGCTGCGCCGGTTCCTCACGGCGCCCGCCGCGGGACCGTTCGCGGCCCTCGTCCTCGCCTCGGTGTTCTTCTCCCTGGCCACCGACCAGTTCCTCTCCGGGGGCAACTTCTCGCTGATCCTCCAGCAGGTCATGGTGGTCGGCACGCTCGCCATCGGCCAGACGCTGATCATCCTCACCGCCGGCATCGACCTGTCGTGCGGGGCGGTCATGGCCTTCGGCGGCATCCTCATCGCCAAGCTCGCCGTCCAGGGGCCGCTGCCGCCGCTGCTCGCGATCGGCCTGGGCATCCTGGTCTGCGGAGTGTTCGGGCTGGTGAACGGGCTGCTGGTGCGGACGGTGCCGCTGCCCCCGTTCATCGTGACGCTGGGCATGCTCAACGTCGCCTTCGCCCTCACCCACATCTACTCCGACGAGCAGACCGTCACCGGCCTGCCGGAACCGCTCACCGCGCTGGGCCGCACCTTCCCGCTCGGCAGGACGGACGTCACCTACGGGTCGCTGGTCACCATCGCCCTCTTCCTGGGCTTCGCCTACGCGCTGAGCAGCACCGCCTGGGGCCGTCACGTCTACGCCCTCGGCAACAGCGCGGAGAGCGCGCGGCTCAGCGGCATCCGGGTCTCCCGGCTGACCGTCGGCGTCTACGCGGTGGCCGGACTCGTCTACGGGGTCGCCGCCCTGCTGCTGGTGTCGCGGACCGGGGTCGGCGACCCCCAGGCGGGGCAGACCGACAACCTCGACAGCATCACCGCCGTCGTCCTCGGCGGGACGAGCCTCTTCGGCGGCCGGGGCACCGTCCTCGGCACGTTCGTCGGCGTGCTCATCGTCGGCGTCTTCCGCAACGGCCTGCAGTTGATGGGCGTCTCGTCCGTCTACCAGACACTGGTCACCGGTGTGCTGGTGATCCTCGCGGTGACCGTCGACCAGCTCTCGCGAAAGGGGACCCGATGACCGGCCCCGAGTCCCCCGCTCCCGCCGCAGGGCCGGAACCCGTGCTCAGCGCGCGCGGCCTGGTCAAGCGTTACGGGCACGTCACCGCCATCGACCACGCCGACTTCGACCTCATGCCGGGCGAGGTGCTGGCCGTCATCGGCGACAACGGCGCCGGCAAGACCAGCCTGATCAAGGCACTCACAGGAGCCCTCGTCCCCGACGCCGGCGAGGTCCGGCTGCACGGAAGGCCCATCAGGTTCGCCGGGCCGCAGGACGCGCGGGCGCACGGCATCGAGACGGTGTACCAGGACCTCGCCGTCGCCGCGTCCATGGACATCGCCTCCAACATGTTCCTGGGGCGCGAGATCCGCCGCGCCGGCGTGCTCGGCTCGGTGTTCCGCCTCCTGGACAAGAAGGCGATGCGCCGTCAGGCCGCCGAGCACATGGCCGCGCTCAAGGTCGGCGTCGGCTCCATCACGCAGCCGGTGGAGACGCTGTCCGGCGGCCAGCGCCAGGCCGTCGCCGTCGCCCGCGCCGCCGCCTGGGCGCGCAGCGTCGTGGTGATGGACGAGCCGACCGCCGCCCTCGGGGTCAAGGAGTCGGGACAGGTCCTCGACCTCATCCGCCGCGTCCGGGACAAGGGCATCCCGGTGATCCTCATCAGCCACAACATGCCCCACGTCTTCGAGATCGCCGACCGCGTCCACGTCCACCGGCTCGGCAGGCGGGAGGCCGTCATCAAGCCGTCGGACTACTCCATGGCCGAGGTGGTGGCCATCATGACCGGCGCGCTCGGCGTGCGTCCGGACGGCGGTACGGTCGTGGCGGACAGTGACGCAGCCTCGGCCGCGGGGGTCCTGGGGAGCTGACCGACGCGCTCCGGCATCCGCGGGGCCGACACACGGAGAAAAGGTGGTCCATGACAGCGACCCGCAGACCGACCCTCGCCGACGTGGCCCGCGAGGTGGGTGTCAGTGCCAAAACGGTCTCCCGGGTGCTGAACGAGGACGGTCCCAGCTCCCCGGAGACCAGGAGGCGGGTGCTGGAGGCCGTGGCGAAGCTCGGTTTCCAGCCCAACCTCATGGCCAGGAGCATGCGGGTCGGCGGTCCCGACACCACCGTGGGGCTCGTGGTGCCGGACCTCGGCAACCCGTTCTTCGGCGCCGTCGCGGGCGGCATCGAGGACGCCGTGCACGGCCACGGACTGACCCTGCTGATGGGCTCGTCGGACGACGACCCGGAGCGGGAGCACGCGCTGATCCGCACCTTCCTGGCCCGCCGGGTGAGCGTGCTCATGGTCGCGCCGGCGGTGGGCGCCGACCACGCCCACCTCAAGTCCCACCGGGCCGCCGGGATGCCGGTGGTCTTCCTCGACCGGCCCGGCAACGGCCTCACCACCGACACCGTCGTCAGCTCCAACCGGGCCGGCACCCAGGAGGGCGTCGCCCACCTGATCGCCGGCGGACACCGCAGGATCGGGTTCATAGGCGACCTGCCGGCCCGGCTCTACACGCGCCGCGAACGCCAAGCCGGCTACCGCGCGGCGCTCGCCGGGGCGGGCCTGCCCCACGACCGCGGCCTCGTCGCCGACGCGCACGACCCGGCGGGCGCCGCCGAGGCGACGGCCCGGCTGCTCGCCCTGCCGGACCCGCCCACCGCGCTGCTGTCGGGCAACAACGTCATGACGATCGGGGTCATGACCGAGCTGTCCCGCAGCGGGCGCAAGGACGTCGCGGTGGTCGCCTTCGACGACGTCCCCATGGCCGGCATCCTCGAACCCGCGCTCACCGTCGTGGCCCAGAACCCCGTCACCATGGGCGAGTCGGCGGGCGCGGCGGCCCTCGAACGCCTCGGGGGCGACCGCGGCCGCGCCCGTACGATCCTGGTCGACACCCGGCTCGTACCTCGCGGCTCGGGAGAGCTGCCCCCACCCGCACGCACTCGCTGAGCGCCCACCGCCGCGCTGAGGGCCGGCCGGGCGGCCCGGTACGGGGACCTCGCGGCCACCGAACGGGTTGTCGGCCCCGCCCGTGGTGCGCATTACCACCCAAACCGACCGTCGTGACCTAAGGTGATCGTCCTGTCGCGAAAGGGTCGTGGTCGATGTGATGGCGGTGGCGAACGCGGGCTGTCCGGGCCGGAAGCCCTCCGCGGACGGACGGTGCGGACGGTGACGGGGGCCTGGGACCTCCTGGCGCAGGGCCTGACCTCGGCGGGTGATCCCGATCAGCTGCTGCCGGCCCGTCAGCAGATGGCCTTCACCCTGGGGTTCCACATCATCCTGGTGCCGTTCGGCGTCGCCCTCACCGCGCTGATGCTCATCGCGAACCACCGCGGTCTGCGCCGCGGGGACGCCGACGCCATGCTGCTCGCGCGGCGCTGGTCGAAGGTGGCCGCGGTGCTCTTCGCCGTGGGGGCGATCACCGGCACCGTCCTCTCCTTCGAACTCGGCATCCTCTGGCCGGGCCTGATGCGCGGGTACGGGCCGGCGTTCGGCTTCCCGTTCGCCATCGAGGGGCTCTTCTTCTTCCTCGAGGCGATCTTCGTCTCCCTCTACATCTACGGCTGGGACCGGCTCTCGCCCTGGGCGCACTTCTGGACGGGCGTACCGGTCGCGCTGTCGAGCATCGGCGGCGCGGCCGCCGTCATCGCGGCCAACAGCTGGATGAACCAGCCCGGCGGCTTCACGATGCGCGACGGCAGGATCGTCGCCGTCCGGCCCGCGGAGGTCTTCTTCAACGGGGCCTTCCTGTGGGAGTTCCTCCACATGCTGCTCGCCGCCTACATCGTCGCCGGCTTCGCGGTGGCGAGCGTCTACGCGGTGGGCATGCTGCGCGGCCGCACGTCCCGCTACCACCGCACCGGGTTCCTCATCGGGTTCGTCACCGCCGCCGTCGCGCTGCCCCTGCAGGTCCTGGTGGGCGACACCATCGCCCGGTACGTCTACCAGGCCGAGCCCGCCAAGTTCGCCGCGATCGAGATGCTGCCGGACACCGGCACGCACGTCCCCGAGACGCTCGGCGGCGTGCTCGTCGACGGGAAGGTCCGCTACGGCCTCCCCGTACCGGACATGGCCTCCCTGCTGGCCGGCTTCCACCCCTCCACCGAGATCAAGGGGCTCGACGCGATCCCCGCCGACGTGCGCCCCTCGGACCGGATCGTCAGCACCGTCCACCTCGCCTTCGACGTCATGGTGGGGCTCTCCTTCGCGCTGCTGGCGCTGGCCGTGTGGTTCGCCTGGCTGTGGTGGCGGCGGCGCCCCCTGGAGCGCCAGCGGTGGTTCCTGCGCTGCTGCGCGGTCAGCGGGCTGGCCGCCGTGGCCTGCCTGGAGAGCGGATGGGTCGTCACGGAGGTGGGCCGCCAGCCCTGGACCGTCGTCGGTCACCTCCTCACCCGGGACGCGGTGACCACCCAGGGCAACCTGTGGCCGTTCTTCGGGTCGGTCGTCGTCATCTACGCGGCGGTGGGCGTCGGCGCGGTGACGGTGCTGCTGTCGATGAAGCGGCGCTGGCGGGCCGAGGGCGACGACAGCGTGGACGTCCCCTACGGTCCGCGCACCGGCACGGAGCCCGTCGGCGCGCGCGCCGGGACGGAGGAGTGATGCCGGACGCCGTCGCCGCCTTCCTCTTCCTCGGCGTCATCGCCTACTGCCTCTTCGGCGGCGCCGACTTCGGCGCCGGGTTCTGGGACCTCACGGCGGGCGGGGCCGCGCGGGGCAGAGGCACCAGGCACCTGATCGACACCTGTGTCGGCCCGGTGTGGGAGGCCAACCACACCTGGCTCGTCTACTGCCTGGTCTTCCTCTGGTCGGGGTTCCCGGTCGCGTTCACCGCCATCACCACGACCCTCTACATCCCGCTCGGCATCGCCGTCCTCGGCATCGTGCTGCGCGGCGCCGGCTTCGCCTTCCGCAAGGTCTCGCTGCGCACCCCCGAGCAGCGCCTGTACGGCGTCGCCTTCGCCGCGTCGTCCGTCCTGACCCCCTACTGCTTCGGGTCGATCGCCGGGGGCATCGCCTCCGGGCGCGTGCCCACGGCGGGCAACGGGGACGCCGTCACCAGTTGGCTGAACCCGACCTCGGTGCTCGGCGGCGTGCTGGCCGTCCTCGTCTGCGCCTACCTCGCCGCGACGTACCTGTACGTGGCCGCCCGTCAGCAGCGCGACCACACCCTGCAGCGGCGCTTCCGCGGCAGGGCCCTGCTCGCGGCAGTGCTGACCGGGGCCGTCAGCATCGCCGGCGTGTTCGTCCTGAGGCAGGACGCGCCGCACCTGTTCCGCCGGCTCAGCCACGGCGCCCTGCCACTGGTGCTGCTGGCAGCCCTCTGCGGGATCGCGACCATGGCCGTGGTGTGGCGTGAGCGGACCCGGTTCCTGCGCGGGCTCGCCGCGGCCGCGGTCGCCCTGGTCGTGCTCGGCTGGGGGGTCGCCCAGTACCCGTACCTGCTCGGCACCCATCTGGAGATCGACGAGGCGGCGGCCCCGGAGGCCACGCTGGCGGTGACGATCGGCGTCGCCGTGGTGGCCGGACTCCTCATCTTCCCCTCGATCGCGCTGCTCTTCCGGCTCGCCAACCGGGGCAGCCTGCGGCCGCCGGACCGGGAACCGGCCGAACCTGGTCCCTGAGGGCGCCTGGTGGGAGCGGGCTCGCCGTGATCGGCGACGCCGAGCGTGGACCGGGCCGAACGGCCGGAGTTCGGCCGCGCGGGGGATGGCGCGTCACGGCAGCGGGTGTGTTCGTACACTTCGGCTGCGTCGGGCGCGGGAGTCTGCGCCGGTCGTCATCGCCACCGGCGCGAGTGTGCCTGCCCGCGTGGGGTGGCCACGAGGGCCTTGCCGACCGGTGTGCTCACGGGTGTCGCCGGACCGGTGGACGTGATCGGCGTTCCGGGGGCAGCCGCAGTCGGCGGGGTGGTCATGGGCCGGGTGTACCGGCGTGGGGGAGTCCCGGGCGGTCGCGCGCAGTGCGCGCGGGGACGCCGGCCGCCGAGCCGTCCTCGGCCGCGCGGGAGGCCCTGTCGCGATCACCCGCGGCCCGAGGCGCGTCAGCGCGTCGTCGGCAAGGGACCGGGCGCGGCCCGGCCGGCGTACCCCTGGGGAGGGCACGCCGGCCGGGCCCACCGGCTAGCCGGAGACGCCGAGCACGGTCTCGCCCGAACGGCCCGCCCCGGTCCCGGTCACCCGTACCGTCAGCGTCCGGTCGTGGGTGTGCCGGACGGGGACGAACGCGTGGGCGAAGCCCCCCGCCGTCGCGCGGCCGAAGCCGACGACCCGGCCGTCGAGCCGCACGGTGAAGCGCTCACGGGGCGACAGGCCCGCCGCGGTGACCGACGCGGTGGTACCCGCGGCCGCCTCCCGGGGCATGGTGTCCACGACGAACGCCGGCCGGGAACCGGAGCCGCGCACCGGCTGGAGGTCCGCCGCGGCCACCGGTGGCACGAGGATCCGCCGCACCGCCAGGGCCTGGAATATCGGGCCCTGGACCTCGTAGTACGCGGTGGCCCACAACGGCCGCCCGGCGGGCACCGTGACGGTCCGCGAGACCGGCGCCCCCTCCTGCGCGCTGCGCGGGACGGGGATGCGCTCGTCGAGGAGGAGCGACGTGCCCGCGTAGATCTCCGGGCCCTCGCCGACCGTCAGGGCGAATCCCCCGCTGTACGCCGCGGGGCGGTTGGTCACCGTCATCTTCAGCGACGCGGTACCGCCGTGCTGCTTGGCCGAGCCGCCACGCTGGAAGGTCGTGTAGAACGGCTCCACCATCGTGGGGCGGCCGGTGAGCCCGGCGCGGTCCCTGTTCCGGTACGTGGCCACGGTCGTCCCGTCGATCACGAGGTCGAGGCGGTCCACCCCGGTCGTGTCGTAGGAGCGGGTGAACGTGTCCTCGGGATCGGCCTGCAGGGTGGCCAGGACCAGGTCGCCGTTGGTCAGCTTGTAGCGCAGTGTCGGGAAGGCCGGCACCTCCGAGTTGTTGGTGTAGCTCACCTTCGCGGTGTGCGCCGCGGCGCGGTCCTCGGTGATCGACGCGCTGCTCGCCTTGACGGCCGTGGGGGTCCACGTCAGGGACGTGCTCTGCCCGGTGCGGCCGTGGTCCGCGACCACGGCGAGCGTTGCGGTGAGCTTTTCCGGCCTGGTCTCGACCGGCTCGGACTTCCAGGCGTACCAGCCCAGTTCACCGGCGTCGACGGCGAGGGTCCGGCTCAGGTAGGTGCCGGATGCGCCGCGGACGGTGATGCGCACCGTGCCCTTGCCCCGGACGGCCGTGGTCATGGCGGCCAGCGGGTTGCCGTCGAAGGCGTGGGCGTCGGAGTGCTCGGAGTCGCCCAGGACCAGCTTGGCGACGGTGAAGGAGCCGCCCGCGCTCCGGCTGCCGTACCTGACCTCCAGGGTCTGCTTCCCGGTGGCGATGTCGGCCGGCAGGGTGACCAGACGGCCCACACCGCCGTCGTCGGTGGTGCGGCCGCTCGCCAGCACCCGGTTGGTGCCCTTCACCCGGATCTGGAAGTCGACGGCCGGGGTCAGACCCTTCGCCACGACGACGGCGGACTGGCCGGCCACGGCGTAGGCGGGCTGCACGGCGACCGAGGGCCGGGTGCCGGGCGAACCGCCGGGCGGGCCGCCCCGCGGGTCACCGGTGACGGTCACGTAGGTGGTCCGTCCGGTGTCGCCGTAGGTGACGCGGCCGAGGTACACCGCTCCGGCCCGCAGGCCCTTCCAGGACAGCGTGACCGGCGTGGTACCGCCCGCCCGGAGGGGCGCCGTGGCGGGCTGCGCGGTGAACGAGCCCTCAGCGCCCTTGTCGTTCAGGGAGAAGCTGGTCACGGTGAAGCCGAGAGGCCCGGACCCGGCGAAGAAGTCCACCTCGACCTCGTACAGACCGGGTTCGGGGTCCTCCAGGTCGAGCTGCTCGTCGGCGGACTCGGTGGCGGCCCGCTCGACCAGCGCCGTGTCGCCGTACTGGTTGAGCCGGTACACCGACAGGTCGAGGTCGGCCGAGTCGTCGGCGGCGTCGAGGGCGAAGCGGGCGTGCTCCGTCCCCGCGGGCACCTCCACGACGTGGGTCTGCGAGGGACCGCCGACGGTCCCCGAGCCCTGGACCCGCAGACCACGGGAGAGCCCGGTGAGGTCGAGCGGCACGTCGCGGTCCTCGCCGCCCTTGAGGGAGACGGTGGTCCGGCCGGTGCTGCCCGAAGCGGCGACCGCCGTGGGCGCCACCAGGGTCACCGGTCGTACGGCGAGCGCGCTGCGGACGCTCTGCCCACCGCCGCGCCAGGTCAGGTACCCCGTGGCGTACTCGCCCAGCGGGGCGGTGGTCCGGGTGAACGTCACCTTGAACGTCCTGGACTGCCCCGCCTCGGTGAAGGTCAGCGACCGCGGCTCGACGACGGTGTCCACGCCGGGGATCTGCACGGGGTCGGCGGTGAAGGTGCCGGGCCCGGTCGAGGTCACGGTGCGGGTCACGGTCTGCCGACCGGCCAGCGAACCGACGCCGATCGACGCCAGGTTGAGGTCGGACGGTGCGGGGGCCGTCCGGTCGCCCTTGATCGCGGCGACGTACCGCGCCCAGTCCTCCGGACCGTTTAGGTACAGCAGCCCGGGGTGCAGGTAACGGGTCGCGTCCACCTGGCCGTTGCCCTGTGCGAACACGTCCTCCGACGCCTCTCCCGCCCCCGTCACGGTGGGCCGGGTGGTGGTCATCAGCGCGGACTTGATCTCGGCCGGGGTCGCCTGCGGGTGCAGGCCCAGGTAGAGCGCGCCGAGACCGGCCACGTGCGGCGAGGCCATCGAGGTGCCCGACATGAAGGTGAAGCTCGGTCGCCCGCCCGCGGCGTTGGCGCCGTCGGCGAGGACGGCCACGCCCGGTGCGGCGAGGTCCGGCTTGATCAGGTCGCCGCCGTCGGCCTGGACCGGGCCGCGCGAGGAGAACCCGGCGATCTGCGGGACCGCCGCCGACGCCAGGTGGTGCGGGTTGCCGTCCACCAGGGTCGCCGTGGGTGCCTCGGTGCCGGCGTAGGAGAGCAGCGCGTCGTAGCCGTCCGCGTCGACGGCGATCGTCGGGACGGCGTGGGTGTCGAGGTCCGTCGAGTCCGGCGAGGGGTTCACCAGGACCATTCCGATGCCGCCCGCGCGCTTCACCTCGGCCGACTTGGCCGCCCGGTCGTACGTGCCGCGCTCGCACAGCACGATCGCGCCCTTGACCTTGGCGCCGTCCAGGCTGTCCGGGCCGCACAGCTGCGGCCGGACGGAGATCGCGGTGCCGGCGCCCGAGGCGGCCACCAGCGGGGCGGACACCTTGCGGCCGTCCGCCGGGAGCGAGACGGAGGCGCCCAGCACGTTCTGGCCGTCGCCGAGCTCCACGGTGGCCTCACGGGTGGGCATGGTGCTCGCCGCCGTGGTGGTGATCCACGGCGAGGCGTTGTCGACCGTGCTGTCGCCGGGGCCGGAGTTGCCGCCGGCGGTGGCGACGAAGATGCCGCTGGCGGCGGCGTTGCGGAACGCCTCGTCGACGACCGAGTCGGTGGTGCGGGCACCGTCGGCCGAGCCGATCGAGTAGTTGATCACGTCGACGTTGTCGGCGACGGCCGCGTCGATCGCGGCCAGCAGGTCACCGGTGGCGCAGCCGTCGTCCGTGGTGTCCTTCGCGTCGGGACCGCTCCAGCAGGCCTTGTAGGCCGCCACCTTGGCGGCCGGCGCGACGCCGGAGACCGGGCCCATCGGCATGCCGCCGAGGTCGGCTTCGACACCGTTGGCACCCGCCGCCGTACTGGCGGTGTGCGATCCGTGCGCCTCGCCGTCACGCGGCGACAGGTACTCGCCGATGGAGGGGCCGCCGATGCGGGTGGCGCCGAAGTTGTCGACGAAGTAGCGCGCGGACACCAGCTTGGTGGAGCAGTCCGCGGCGGTGAACTGGACGCCCGCGGTGCAGGCGCCGGTGAAGGTGCCGCCGTCCGCCTTGCGGTAGGTGATGACCGAGCCGTCCAGGTACGGTTCCTGCCCCGGCGCGGTGCCCAGCGGCGCACCGGAGAACGAGGGGTTCTCCGGGGCGATGCCGGTGTCGACGACGCCGACCACCACGCCCTTGCCGGCGCCTTCGACGCCGCCGTTGCCGGCCCACACTCCGCTCTTGCCGCTCAGGCCCAGGTAGTCGGTGGAGTTGACGGCCGCCAGCGGCTTGCGCAGGTCGTCCTTGACGACCGACACCACCGTGGGGTCGGCGCGCAGTTCGTCGACCTGCCGCGGCTGGAGTTCGGCCGTGAAGCCGTTGAGCGCCGCGGAGTACGACGAGATCACGCGGGCGCCCACCGTGCGGGCCGCGTCGTCCTGACGCGAGCGCAGGTAGGTGCGGTAGGCCTTCACGGGGGCCGAGCCGGCCTTCAGTCCCTCGCCGTCGCGGGGCGCCGTGCGGGCCTTGCCGGCCACACCGCCGCTGTAGGTCGCCGCGGCCGGTTCGCGCAGGGTGACGATGTACCGCCCGGCGGACGGCTGTTCGCCGGACCCCGGGTCGTGCGCGCCGAACGGCGCCGGGACGGCGGGTGGAGTCGGGACCGGGGCCGCGACGGCCGGCGCCGGGGCGGCGGCGGCGAGGACCGTCAGGCTGACGCCGGCGACGAGGGCCGCGAAGGATCGCGGTATCGCCGAGCGGCGCGCAGGAGGATGGGCAGGTGGTGCCACCAAAGCTCCTTCGTCAGGGGGTGGCCGGGAGATCCGGCCGAGTGACACGCCGTTCGGGCGCACACAAGTTCTAGCCGGGTGATCCTTTGGTGACCAACGTCCTACGCCTGCCGAAACCGGCCAGTGGCCAGAAAGGGCCATCCGGTCCCGGTCAGATCCAGTCGCGGCGGGCCGCGGCGACGCCCGCGCCGAACCGGTTGGTGGCGCCGAGCTCGGTGAACAGCTCCTGGATCCTGCGGCGCAGCGTCCGCGGAGAGACGCCCAGCTGGCGGGCGATCGCCTCGTCCTTGACACCGGCCGCGAAGAGCGCGAGCAGGTTCCGCTCCTCGTCGGTCGGCCTGTGGGACCGGTTCTCTCCGGGCACCGGCGCCTCCGGCGACGCTGCGGGCAGGGTGCCTGATCCGGGCTCACCGGTCAACGGGGAGGCGGAGATCCAGTAGTTCTCGAAGAATTCGGCCAAGGTCGCAAGCAGTGGCGGGGATTCGGTGTACAGGTACTCCGCGCTCCCGACCGACAGGCTCAGCGACACCATCGCGGCCGAACGGTCGGCCATCGCCAGCTTGACCGGCAGCGCCGGCACGACCCTGGCCTCCTCCCCGCGCGACACGAGGCTGCCCAGATCCTGCCACCCGCCGTCGGCCTCGAAGCTGGCGGCGGCGTAGACCGCCCGCACCCGCACCCCGCGCCGTACCGCCGCCTCGTCCAGCGGCTCGTTCGGGGCGAGCAGGAAGGGCGGGCGGTCCAGGGCGCAGAGCTCGGTCCGCGCGGCCTGCTTGAGCCGGTAGTAGCGGTCCCCGACGGCCTCCAGGCCACTGATCACAGCGGTGCCGGGACCGCCGTCCCCGGCCCTCCTCGCCGCGTCGAAGAGCGCCCCGAGCGGGCCGGCCGCCTCGCGCACGGCGGCCAGCTGGCGCTCCCGGGACTCGACCAGCGAGCGCAGCGCGTGCCGCGGGTCCACGGTGAAGAACTCCCCCGAGGAGCGCCGGCTCATCAGCCCCGCGTGGTGCAGCCGTTCGAGGACCGCCAGTCCCTCGTCCGCCGACACACCCAGCGCGGACACCACGTCGTCGACGGTCGTGCTGTCGCGGGACAACAGGAGGCGGTAGGCCCGCTCCGCCACAGTGTCCACCCCGACCCACGCGAGCGGTGCGTCATTCTCCACGAGAGCATCCATTCCTGCCGTCCACATAGCCGACGCGATGGAACCAAGAACGGGCGGCAACTTCAACGCGGCGGCCGGGCGCCCCGGCCGCCGCACTCACCTACGACCGGGTGGGCGCCCTGCGAGACGGCTCGGCCGATGTGGCGCTGCTGTGCGTCGGGAGCGACGACCTGACCGGTCTCGGGACGGTCGAGGTGGCGGAGGAGCTGCCCGTCGTGCTGCTGCCGCGGGGCCACCGGCTCGCCACCCGGCGCGAGGTGACCACCGCCGAGCTGCGCGAGGATCCGGGCCACCGGGAGGAGTGCCCGCCGATGGGCCTCGACGAGATCGTCGACCGGGTGGCGCTCGGCCGGCTCGTGACCGTCGTCGGCTCGGCCGCCGCGGACCGTCTGACCCGGGACGTGGTCGCCGTCGCGGACCTGCCCGCGACGAGGCTGGCGCTGGCCTGGCCGCGGCAGGCCTCGCGCCCGGATGTCGCCGCCTTCGCCGGCACCGCGCGGCGGATGGCCGGTGATCTCGGGGCGCGGAAGCGGACCGGGTGACATTCGTCGCACGGACGCCGGTGGACAGGGGTGCCCCAATGTTGTTTATTCTTCAACCAGTGAAGCGCGGCCCGCCCCCACGGGCCGCGGGATCCCTGGACCGTGCACCCCCGACGCGTGGGGCAGGTCCTCCTTGAAAGGAACCACCTTGTCGATCAAGCTTGCGATCGTCTACTACTCCTCCACCGGCACCATCACCGAGATCGCCAAGGAGATGGCCGAGACCGCGGAGAAGGCCGGCGCCGAGGTGCGCCTGCTCAAGGCCGCGGAGCTCGCCCCGCAGGCCGCGATCGACTCCAACCCCGCCTGGGCCGCCAACCACGCCGCCACCGCGGACATCCCGGTGGCCACCCCGGCCGACGTCGAGTGGGCGGACGCGGTCATCTTCGGTACTCCCACCCGCTTCGGCAACATGTCCTCGCAGCTCAAGCAGTTCATCGACACCCTCGGTGGCCTGTGGGCGCAGGGCAAGCTGGCCGACAAGGTCTACAGCGCCTTCGTCTCCACCGCCACCTCCCACGGCGGCCAGGAGTCGACCCTCCTCGCCCTGTACAACTCCATCCACCACTTCGGCGGCATCGTCGTGACCCCCGGTTACACCGACCCCTCCAAGTTCGTCGACGGCAACCCCTACGGCACCTCCCACGTGGACGCCCAGGGCAACAACCCGGTCAACGACACCACCCGCACCGCCGCCCGCATCCAGACCGAGCGCGTCATCAAGCTCACCGCCGCGCTGAACAGCGGCCTCGCGGGCTGATCCCACGCCGACGGCGCACCCGCTCGACCGGTGGGTCGCGGGTGCGCCGTCAGCTCACTCGGCGGCGTCTCCTTCTGTCGTGCCGGAGGCGCCGCCGACCCGTACCCGCGGCGCCGTCAGGCGCAGGAGCGGGTGAGGTAGACCCACCCCAGCGGGTTCCACCGCAGGCGCCGCACCTCGACGCCGTCGATCTCGGCGTCGTCGTCGCGCGCGCCGCGGGAGCGGGGGAGCGAGGCCCGCGCCATCGCGATCGCCACCGCGTCCTCGGCGTCGGCGGCCTCGCCGACGACGAAGAACTGCCTGCCCACGGAGCCCAGGGGAGTGCGGAAGCGGAAGCCCACGAACCACCGGTCGCGGCCCGTGCTGCCGGCGTCCTCGCAGACCTCGGCGGTAGTGGGGTGACGGTTTCCGATGCCGGTCATGGTGGGTTTCCCTGCTCCTCGACTGATGGGCTCGACGTGACTTCACCGTGACATGCCGGACATGCAGTGAAAAGGGGACAAAAGCGTCCCCCCATGTCGGGAATAGGCCACCCGGCGGGACCCGAGAGGCCTCAGTCCCGCCCCGCACCGGGACATCCCGGGCGCCGAAGCGCGGGCGGCCACCGTACGGCGGCGTCTTCGCTCTCCCTGACGGGGTTCCCACGAGGCCCTGCAGCTCCTGGCCGGACCGGTCAGCGGCCGTCCCAGGCCGCCCCGAGCGGTTGCTGGGCCCACACCGTCTTCCCCCGGGCGCGGTGGCGGACGCCCCACTGGTCCGCGAGGCCCGCGACGATGAACAGCCCACGCCCGTTCTCGTCGACGGTGCGCGCGTGCTGCACGTGCGGCGCGCCGGCCGCGCTGTCACTGACCTCGCAGGTCAGCATCTGCTCCAGGACCAGGCGCAGTTGCAGGGGCGGAGCGCCGTGGCGGACCGCGTTGCCGACCAGTTCGCTGACGATGAGCTCGGTGGTGAACGCCGTCTCCTCCGCCACCCCCCAGGCCGCCAGCTGCCGTCGCGCCGCCGCGCGGGCGATCGGCGCGGCCTCGGCGCCCGCCGGCAGCGCGCGGGTCATCACCCGGTCCGCGGGCAGCGCGCCCGTGCGGGCGAGCAGCATCACCGTCTCGTCGCTCGCGCCGGAGCCGGCGAACGCGGACCCGATGGCGTCGCTCACCTCCGGCAGGGACCGGGTCGCCGCGCCGTCCAGGAGGGGGCGCAGGGGAGCCGACGGTGCCAGGACCCGCTGCGCGAACGAGGTCGTCGCCATCGCCAGGGTGCTCCCCGCGGGGAGGTCGACCGTGATCGCCGGGAAGGGGGTGTCGGCCGGTCCGCTGAGCAGGGGACCCGACGGGACGGCCAGGGTGGCCGACGTGCCGTCCGGGAGGACCGCGACCGGCTCCGGCAGGCCGGCCCGGGCGACGGTGCAGGTGAGATCCACCGGGTCGTACACCGCGATGGCGCAGCCGATGTCCAGCGGCTCGAAGTCCAGTTGCGGCAGCGCGGCGGACGCGGCGGCGAGACGGGCGGCGGTCTCGCTCAGGCGGGCCAGCAGTTCGTCGGGGGGCAGGTCCAGGGCGGCGAGCGTGTGGAGGGCCGTCCGTACCAGTCCCATCGTGATGGCCGCGACGATGCCCCGCCCGGCCACGTCGCCGACGACCAGCGCGGTCCGCGCCCCGGGCAGCGCGATCGCGTCGGACCACGCCCCGCCGCCCTCCGCACCGGAACGGTGCAGCCGGGAGACCTCCACGGTGGGCCGTCCCGCAGGCTGCCCGGGGAGCAGCCTGCGCTGCAGGGTCGAGGCGATGATCCACTCACGCATGTACTGCCGGGCGTTCTCGATGCAGAGGGCGGCGTGCGCGCACACGGCGGAGGCCACCGCCAGGTCGCCGTCGTCGAAGGGCTCCCGGTCCCGGTCGCGGTAGAAGCTGACCACGCCCAGGGCCTGATCGCGCAGCATCAGCGGGGCCACGATCAGGGAGTGGGCGCCGCTGCCCAGGATGGCCTCCGACCGGGCCCGGTCGGAGGCCAGCCACGGCGTGCGCTCGTCGATCGGTACCAGGCGCGCCCTCGCGTCGGACAGGACGTCCGCGAACGGGGTGCCGGGCGGCAGGGGACGCACCTCGCCCACCGGGTACGCCGACAGACGGCCCCGGAACGCGGCCCGCCGCAGGGGAACGTCGTGGTGGACGGGCACCTTCGGCGGTTCCTCCCCGCGGACGACGTCGTCGACGATCTCGACGACCGCCGTGTCGGCGAGGGCCGGCACGACCGCGTCCACCAGCTCCCGGGAGACGAGCCCCACGTTCTGGACGCGCCCCAGTCGTGTGCGGACGAGTTCCAGGAGGTCCAGGCGGTCCTGCGCCTTCTCCCGGTCGGTGACGTCCACCGCGGACGCCACCAGTCCGAGCGTGTCTCCCCGGGAGTCCTCCAGGCGGAAGTAGCAGACGGAGCGGCTGCGGCGCCCGCGCCCCTCCGGCGCCCCGGGGCCGTGGACGAGCCGGTCCAGGACCGGCTCCCCGCTCTCCAGGACCCGCCGTGCCACCTCGGCCTCCTCCTCGGGGCGGTCGAGGTCGTACACCTCGGTGAAGTGCCGCCCCAGCGGGCTGCCGGCGCGCGCGCCACGCGCCGTGCCGAAGGCGGCGCTCATGCGGACCACACGCAACCGGCGGTCGAGGACGAGCAGTTCCACGGGGGTGCGGGCGAAGACGGTCCTCAGGACCGCCACGTCCTGCCGCGACAGCGCCGGGTCTGCTGCCGCGCGCACCCGCCACAGCACCGAGGTGCCGCGCAGCACCGGCTCGATCCTTACCGACACCCCGCCGGGCAATCCCGCGTGCGGGTGTCCGGCGTCCATGGCGGTCCCGCGCAGGAGCGCGCCCAGGGACCGGCCGACGGCCTCCTCGGCCGAGCACCCGAACAGTTCCTCGGCCGGACGCCACCATTCGACCACCCGGCCGTCCTCGTCGACGAGGACCAGCACGTCACCGCTGGGCATGGACCACGCACCTCCGGCTCCATGCCTGCCCGCGCCGTGCCCGCGGCAGGCCCGCCCGGGCACCGGCTCCGCCGATCGGCTCAGCCCTCCCGGGTGCTCCCTGTACGAGGGAGCGCCCGGAAGGGCCGGTTGCCGGTTGCCCGGACTCAGCCGCGGCGTACGGTGATCGTCCGCTCGGCGGTCACGCCGTTGACGGTCACGCGCAGCACCGCGGTGCCGGTGCGCAGCGCCTTGAGCGCCCCGGTGGCGGGGTCGTAGGCGACGACGGGCGCACCGTCGTGCTGCCCGTGGCCGTGCCCGCTGCCGTCGGCGCCGGCCACGTCGACCCGGCTGCCGGACCACGTGGCGCCGACCGGCCAGGCCACCGGGACGGTACGCGTGCCGTCCTGGGTGAGCGTGGCCGAGGCGTGGCCCACGCCGCCGAGGGTGAGCGTGGCCGGGGCGACCATGTCCACCGCGTCGGTGCGGGCGTGCACCTCGGCGCGCAGCCAGGTCCCGGAGTCGCCGGAGGGGACGTCGAAGGGGTCGGCGACCCGTCCGTGGCGCGGGTCGATGCCCAGCATCGTCCAGCCGGTGAACCCGCCGTTGTCGGGCGTGCTCGCCGGGTTCTTGCCGGAGTTGCCGTTCACCAGGTAGGGGACGCCGTCGACCTGGGTCGCGGCGAAGGCGCCGACGTGACCGGCGACGAACGCGGCGGACTTGTGGCCCTCCGCGCGGAAGTCGGCGAGCCACTGCTCGACCAGCGCTGCCTCCTTGCGGTCGCCGAGCCGGCTGGCCTTGTCCGGCAGCGGGTCCTCGGCCGGGTGGTGCTCGAACACCACGACACCGCTGACGGAGCGGTCGGAGGCCGCGTCGCGGAGCTGGTCGTGCAGCATCTGGAGCTGGGCGAAGCCACCGCCGCGCAGGGTGCCGCTGGAGGAGTCGAGGGTGATGAAGCGGGTGCCCTCGACGTCGAAGACCGACGTCGTGTCACCGAAGGCGGCCTTGAAGTTGGAGGTGTTCCCGGGGCCCATCACCTCGTGGTTGCCCGGCACGTAGTGCCAGGGGACGGTGCCCTTGGTGCGGGCGTCGAACTCGTCGAGCAGCGTGCGGGCGAGCGCGAAGTCGGCCGGGGAGCCCTCGTCGACGAGGTCGCCGTTGATGACCAGCAGGTCGGGCTCGGCCTCGGCGATCTCCTCCAGGGTCCGGCGGGCCGCGGCGACCAGCGGGCTGCCCGGGTCACGGGCGACGAACTGGGCGTCGGACATCACGGCCACGCGCAGCGGACGGCCGTCGACGGTGCCGTTGGTGACGACCACCGGGTCCTCGACCCGGGGCTGCACGGGCAGCTCCACGTCGGGCGCCACCTTGACCCGCAGGTCGCTGACGGTGACGGCCCCGGTGTAGGAGCGGGCGGCGCTGGTCTCCAGCAGCCGCACCCGCTGGAACGTCAGCGGGTAGGGGGTGCCCATGGGCACGGGGAACTCGACCTTGCGCCAGCCGGTCCAGGTGATGGTGGGGCCGTCCAGGTTGGCGGTCACACCGGCGGCCGTGCGGTACTGCAGCCGCGGCCACTCGCCGTTGCCGTCGCCGTTGATCCACATGGTGACGGCCTGCGGCTGGCCGGGCAGCTGGATCTGCTGCGGCGGCACGGCGTACTGGCCGCGGGTGGCGGTGGACCGGGTGAAGTCGTACGTCAGCTTCAGGCCGGGGGCGCCGTCGTGGCCCTCGGCCGGGGCGACGGAGCCACCGGGGGCCCGGTCGTTCGCCGAGGTCCAGGAGGCCGCGTCCGACAGGTCCGCGAAGGTCTTCTCGGCCAGGCCGACGGTCACCGCGACGTCGGTGGTCATCTTCCCGACCGTCAGGTGCAGGGTGGTGGACACGCCGTCGGTCAGACCGCGCACGGTGAACGTCGCGTCGTCCGCGGGCGACACCGACACGACCCCCTCGCCGCCGGTGACCTTGACGTCGGACGCCTCGATCGGAGCGGAGTCGCCGAGCGCGTCGTACCCGGTGACGGTCAGACGGGCGGTGTCGTCCAGGCCGTCCAGGGCCACCAGGCTGCTGCCCGGGGCGATGCGGACGGCGGGGGCGAGCACGGTCAGCTCCGCCGAGCCGGTGGCCCGCCGACCGGAGGAGGCCTCCACCCGGCCGGTGCCGGAGCGCTTGCCGGTGACGACGGCGGAGCCGTCCCGGCCGGGGCGGACGGTCAGCCGTCCGTCGCCGCGCCACTGCGTCCGTCCGGCGGACACCGGCGCGTACGTCTCGTCGTGGGCGAGCGCCCGTACGGTGCGGTGCAGCCCCGGGAAGACCTTCTGCGAGCCGTCCGCGGTGAGCGCGGGCCGCACGCGGAAGCCGTGGACCCTGCCGGAGCCGGGCGCCGCGAACAGGCCGAGGCCGTTGGCGACTTGGCGCTCCGAACCGTCCGAGGGGCTGCTGACCAGGCCCGTGGTGCTCTCGCCGGGCAGCCGGGCGGCCATGGCGGTGGAACCGCCGCCGTCCATGTTGAGGGCGTTCCGCGCTCCGAGGCCTTTCATGAAGGCGCCGAGCTCGTTGAGGTCCATGCCGCGGCTGTCGGTCTGCTTGCCGTCGACGGCGACCAGGTACATGGTGCGGCCGTCGGCGGAGAAGCCGACGCTGGTGCGGGAGGTGGCCGTGACGGTGTCGCCGTCGGTGAAGTGCCTGACCGTGCCGTCCGCGACGAGGACCTGGCCGCCGCCCACCGCGACCGCCACGTCTCCGAAGTCGGCACGCGGCTTGTAGGCGACGGTGACGGCGTCGCCCGGACAGAGCCCGGCGAGCGCGTCGGCACCCGCCTCCCGGCCCAGCAGCACGCTGGTGCCCGCGGGGATCGGGCCGGCGCTCACCGACGAGTGCACCTCGGTGACCTTGCCGTCGCGCAGCAGGACCTCGGTCACCCGGTCCGCGCCGCTGACCGGCTTCGTCCGCGGGGAGACGCCCCACTGGTCGGTGAAGAGCCCGATCCCGCCGGCCGCCAGGACGGGGGAGTTGACCCCGGTCAGCTTCAGGTGCTGCGTGCCGCCGACCGTGACGTCGCCCTCCAGGAACACCTGGGCGAGCCGGCCGAGGCCGTCCGCGCCGATGGCGACCGTCTGGTTGCGGCCCTCCGTGGGCGAGTTGACCAGGCCGTCCGCGCGCGACACCGCGGCGCCGATCGGGGCCTCGGTGTCGTTCATGTCGAAGTAGTCGCCGTTGACGGCCGCGACGGCCCCGGTGTGCTCGGCCTGCTCGGTCACCCGGGACTTCCCGGTGACCGTGCCGGAGGATATGTGGTCGACGCTGAGCCGGTCCTCGGCGAGGTCCGCGACGAGCACCTGCCCCCGGACCCAGCCGCCGGCCTCGAAACGGTCGAAGCGGGTCAGGTTCAGCCCGGGCGCGATCGGGGTGCGGGTCTCACGGGTGACGATCGACTCGCCGGGCGTGCTCGGGATGAGCCCACGGCCGGAGGTGCCCGGCTTCGTCGCGCCCGCGGGTGCCGAAGCGAGCTGTTCGGGCGTGAACGCCTGGGCGGTCGTCATCATCCCGGCGCCGATGCTGAGCGCGGTGGCCAGGGCGAGCGCGGCGGCACCCCGGCGTGCCGCGGAACGCGGACCCGGGACGGCGGGCTGGAGGGGGAACGGCACTTGCTGACTTCTTTCCCTGTTGGGGTGGTGGTCGCCGTCCAGTTGATGTGCCGTTGGTGTCGCGTTGCCGTGAAACGGGTGGTGATCCGGAATGCGCAGTGTGAACATCCGTCACCACCACCCTCGTGAGCAGCGAAGACGTCCGCAGGGGACCGCCCGACCGCCCGGCGCCGCTCGCGGCGGAAGCCGGCGAGGCGGCCGTCCGGCTGTCCGGCGAAGCCGCCCCCGGTGGCCCGGCGCGGATCAGCCCGCGGGGGTGAGGTACGTCCAGTTCTCCACGAGCCGGAAGCCCAGGGACTCGTACAGCGGGCGGGACATGGGGGAGTTCTGCGTGAACGCGTGGCGGGCGCCCGACGCGACGGCGTCCCGGAGCCGGGCCGTGACGAGCGCGCGGTAGTGGCCGTTGCCCCGGTGCCGGGGCGGTACCGAGCCGTTGAACATCCCCACGTGGTCGCCGACCATGACGTTGAACCCGGTGGCGACGGGTTCGCCGTCCACGTCGAGGGTGAACGCGGTCATGTCCGGCGCGTCGAGCAGCGCGGGCAGGGCGAACGCGTCCGCGATCTCCTCGGGCATGCCGAACCCCGCCGTGAGGGCGGCGGAGTACCGCCCGGCCGCGGCGCCTCCGAGCTTGCGTACCGTGCCGTCTCCGGGGAGCACGGCGGGCAGTCCGGGGAGCGACGCGGCGTCCCACGCCAGCAGCGGCAGCGTGGTGGTCGCCGTGAGGCCGAACCGGGCCGCCAGCGCCCTCACCTCCGGGCCGGCCTCGCCGCGGACCTGGACGCTCCAGGGCAGGCCCCTCGCCGACAGTTCCTCGGCGAGCGCCTCCGTCTCACGCAGGGCCGGTCCGTGACCGGTGCACACCGTGTTGAGAACGGCGACGGGGAGGCCGGTGCACAGCAGCCGCTCCCCGTTGGTGCCGTGCCGCGCGAAGGCGCCGGGCAGGAGGTCCGTCAGCCGCTCCATGGCCCCGTACAGGGCGTCCACCGCGGCATCGCTGATCGTCTCGCTCACGCCGCGAAGGATACCGGGACGGCCCGGGCGGTCACATCGCCGCCCGCGCCTCGGACCGGTGGTTTCTGCCGCGGGGGCGTCACAGCGGGTGTGGTCATCCCGGTCTTCCTCACGGGTGAGGGCGCGAAGGGAGCCTAATATTTGATGAGTCAAGGATATTCCGGCAGCCCCGGTGGAGGGGTCCGTGATGGAGGCCCCTCCCGTCACCGCCTTGACAGGTTACGCACTGCTGGGCCATGCTCGTCACCAGTCAAAGCGGTGACGATGTGCGGAACTGCTCGCAGAACTGGGAGAACGTGATGGAACTGAAGCTCGAGGTTGTGGTGCTGCCCGTGTCCGACGTGGACCGGGCGAAGGACTTCTACGCGGCGCTGGGCTTCCGGCTGGACGTCGACTACGTCGGCGACGACGGCTTCCGCGTCGTCCACTTCACACCGGACGGATCCGGGGCCTCGATCCTCTTCGGCGACGGCGTCACCACGGCCGCCCCGGGCTCCGTGCAGGGCCTCCACCTGATCGTCGAGGACATCGTGGCGGCCCGCGCCGAGCTGGCGGCCCGCGGCGTCGGCATCAGCGAGGTCTTCCACGACGCGGGCGGCGTCTTCCACCACGCCGGTGAGACCGCCCGGGTCGCCGGTCCGCACCCCACGCGCGCCAGCTACGGCTCCTTCGCGACGTTCACGGACCCCGACGGCAACGGCTGGGCGCTCCAGGAGGTCACGGAGCGCCTGCCGGGACGCTGACCCCGCCCTCCCCTGTGACCGACCCTCCACCCCCAATCCCCCGCGGTGCCGCGGATCCCCCCTCCGCGGCACCGCGGGCCCCTGACCGGGTCCCCTCCGGCCCTTTTTGGAAGCAGGTTATGCAGACCGACGGAATGACGGGTCAAGCGATGAGCGGTACCTCCCGGGAATACGACGTCGTCGTCATCGGCGGCGGACCGGTCGGCGAGAACGTCGCCGACCGGACGAGCGCCGCCGGACTGGCCACGGTGCTGGTGGAGGGTGAACTGCTGGGCGGCGAGTGCTCGTTCTGGGCGTGCGAACCCAGCAAGGCCCTGCTGCGGCCCGTGGTGGCACGGGCCGACGCCCGCCGGATACCCGGCCTGAGGGGCGCGGTCGGCGGGCCGCTGGACGTGGCCGAGGTCCTCGCCCACCGCGACCGGCTCTCCGCGCACTGGAAGGACGACGACCAGGTGGAGTGGCTGGACTCCGTCTCCGTCGACCTGGTGCGCGGCCACGGCCGCCTGGACGGCCCCCGCCGGGTGGTGGTGGACACGCCGGACGGCGGGACGGTCCGCCTGACCGCGCGGCACGCCGTCGTCGTCGCCACCGGGACCACGACACGGCTCCCCGACCTGCCGGGGCTCGCCGAGGTCCGTCCGTGGACCAATCGCGAGGCGACGAGCGCCCGCGAGGCGCCGGGCCGTCTGGTGGTGGTCGGGGGCGGCGTCGTCGCCGTCGAGATGGCCACCGCGTGGCAGGCGCTCGGTTCCGAGGTGACCGTGCTGGTGCGGGGGAGCGGCGGACTGCTGCCCCGCATGGAGCCGTTCGCCGGCGAGATGGTGGCCGGCGCCCTGCGCGAGGCCGGTGTGGACGTACGGCTCGGCGCCTCGGTGACCGCCGTGGCGCGCGACGACGGCCCGGACGGTCCCGTACGCGTCACGCTGGCGGACGGCGGGACGGTGGTCGCCGACGAGATCCTCTTCGCGACCGGCCGTGCCCCCCGCACCGCGGACCTCGGCCTGGAGACGGTCGGCCTGGCCCCCGGCACCTGGCTGACCGTGGACGACACCTTCCTGGTGACGGCCGTCGCCGACGGCTGGCTGTACGCGGCGGGCGACGTCAACCACCGCGCCCTGATGACGCACCAGGGCAAGTACCAGGCCCGCATCGCGGGAGCGGTGATCGGGGCGCGGGCCAAGGGCGAGCCCGTCGACGACCGCAGGTGGGGCGCCCACGTCGCGACCGCCGACACCGAGGCCGTGCCGCAGGTGGTCTTCACCGACCCCGAGGTGGCCTCCGTCGGCCTGACGACCCGTGAGGCGGAAGCCGCGGGGCGGCGCGTGGACGTCGTGGACTACGACTTGGGGCGCCTCGCCGGTGCCGTGCAGTACGTCGAGGACTACCGGGGCAGGGCCCGCGTCCTGATCGACCCGGACCGCGGCACGGTGGTCGGCGTCACCTTCGTCGGCCCGGGGGTGCAGGAACTGCTCTACTCGGCCACCGTCGCCGTCACCGGCGAGATCCCGGTGGACCGGCTGTGGCACGCCGTCCCCGCCTTCCCGACGATCAGCGAGGTCTGGCTGCGCGTGCTGGAGACCTACCGGGACATGCGGAAGGCCTGACACCACGGCGAACGGCGAGGACCCGCCTCCCCTCGGGGAAGGCGGGTCCTGGTGACGCGGGGTCAGCGGTGGTGGCGGGCGACGGTGCGGAGCACCGCGCCGGCCATGGCCTCCTCACCCCGGGCGTTGGGGTGCGCGGGTGCCGCGGGGCTCGCGGGGGCGAGGGACTCGATCCAGCGCGTACCCGCAGGCGCGCACATGTCGTGACCGACGGTCGGGGTGTAGGTGTCGGCGTAACGCGCGCCGGCCTTGCGGGCCTGGGTGGCCAGCATGGCGTTGAGCGTCTTCTCCGTGTCGCGCAGGTAGGAGAAGTCACCGGCCGCGAACGGCGTCGAGGGACTGGTGCAGGCCGAGCCGTCGTCCGGGAACAGGTCCGGGTAGCCGACCACCACGACGCGCGCGTGCGGCGAGCGCCGGTGGATGCCGCGGATGACCTCGGCGACCTTGGGCGCGGTCCGCGCGACGCGCTCCGCGAGCTGGTCGTGGCCGCCGGCGGTGAAGTGGGCGCGGCAGGGAGCTCCGGCGGGGTCGGAGGCCGTGACGCCGGCGCAGGTGGCGATGACGCTGCTGAAGCCGATGTCGTTGCCGCCGATGCTGAGCGTGACCAGGTCCGTTCCGCGTCCCAGTGCGTCGAGCTGCGCCGGGGCGCTGCCCTGGGGCGCGGTCATCTCCGCGGTGGTCGCCCCCGAGCAGCTGACGTCGGTGAGGCGGGCGTGCGTGCGCGCCGCGACGAGCGAGGGGTAGTTGTGACTCGACCGCAGGCAGGCCGCGTCGACCTGTTCGGGGATCAGCGGACCCGAGGCGTAGGAGTCGCCGAGGGCGACGTGGTCCCGGCCTCCGTGACCGGCGGGCGACGCGCCGGCGGTGCCCGCTCCGAAGCCCAGCAGCGTCACCATGCCCGTCAGGGCGGCAGCACCGAGTGCGGCCCGGCGACGGGCGCCGGGCCGGGTCAGTGTTCTCTTCATCTGTGTCCGTTCGTCGTGGTTCCGAGCCGTACCGGGCCGCCGGGCCAGGCGGCCCCCGGCGTCGCAGAGGTCCCTGCGGCGTCACACCACGGCCGCAAGTTACTTGCTGCGCCAAGCAAGTAGATCATCGCTCCGCCGGAGGACGCAAACGCCGACGTCCGGCGTGCCGCCGGCCCGCCGCGACGCTTTGTACGCGGGTGGGCGGGGGATCGGGGGAGCGGCGGGTCAACGCCGCCCGCCCCGGGGGCGGCCCGCTCGACGTGCGGGTGCCCCACCTGGCGCGCACGCTGGAGCGTGGACGCACGGGGACGTCGCCCCGGCCGGTTCCCGTGGAGCGGCATCCCGGAGCGACGGACCCGAGGAGCGCTGATGGCACGCACGGTGGACGCCGTCGTCGTCGGTTCCGGTGTGAACGGCCTGGTCGCCGCCACCGAACTGGCCAAGGACGGCTGGTCGGTGGCCCTGCTGGAGCAGGGCGACCGGCTGGGCGGCTTCATCGCCACCGAGGAACGCACCCTGCCCGGCTATCTGCACGACACCTACTCCTCGTGGCACCCGCTGTTCGTGTCCGGAGGGGCCTACGCCGCCCTCGGCGAGGACCTGCACCGCCACGGCCTGGAGTACCGCAACGGCGACGGCTTCGTCACCGGCACCGCCACCGACGACGGCCGTGTGCTCCTCGCCCACCGCGACCCGGCCACCACGGCGCAGGCCTTCGCCCACACCGAGGACAGGGCCGCCTACCTGGCGATGCTGGGGCGCTTCCTCGACAACGCCGAGGCCATCGGCGGCCTGCTGAGCGGCGAGCCCCGCTCGCCGCGGACGCTTCGGCACATCGCCGCGCTGCTGCGCCGCGAGCGGCTCACCGGCACCGAGACCTGGCTGCGGTCCGCACTCACCAGCGGACGCTCCTACTGCCGCGGCGCGTTCCGGGGCGACGAGGCGGACGTGATGTGGGTGCCCTGGCTGCTGCACGCGGGCCTGTCCCCGGACCACGCAGGGGGCGGACTGCTGCTGCCCGTGCTCGCCGCCTCCCTGCACGGCTTCGGCGTGCCCGTCGTGGCCGGCGGCGCCCGCAACTTCGTCCGCGCCTTCGAGACCCTCCTCGGCGAACTCCACGTGGACGTCCGCACCGGCCACCCGGTGGAGCGGCTGCTCGTCACCGACGGCAGGGTCACCGGCGTGGTCAGCGGCGGTGAGCCCATCCACGCCCGCCACGCCGTCCTCGCCTCGGTCACGCCGACCGCCCTGTACGGGGAACTGCTGCCGCAGGACGCCCCGGTGCCCGCCGCGGTCCGCGACCAGGCCCGGCGCTACCGCTACGGCCGCGCCGCGATGCAGCTCCACGTCGCCCTCTCCGCCCCGCCCGGCTGGCACGACCAACGGCTGGCCGGCGTCCCGCTGTTCCACCTGAGCGACGGCTCGGCGAGCACCGGGATCGCCTGCGCGGAGGCCGAGGCGGGCATGCTGCCGCGCCGGCCCACGGTGGTCGTCGGCCAGCAGCACGTGATCGACACGTCACGCGTCCCGGAGGGCGCCGCGGCCCTGTGGATCCAGCTCCAGGAACTGCCCTTCGCGCCGGCCGGCGACGCGGCGGGCGAACTCGACGCCGACGGCGGCTGGACGAAGGCACTGACCGAGGGCTACGTCGAGCGGGTCCTGACCAGAGTGGCCCGCCACGCCCCCGACCTGCCCGGCAAGGTGCTCGCCTGGGACGCCGTCACCCCGGTCGACCTGGCGGCCCACAACCCCAACGCGGTGGCCGGCGACCCCTACGGGGGCTCGGCCGAACTCGACCAGAGCCTGCTGTGGCGCCCGCTGCCCGGCGCCTCCCGGCACGCCACCCCCGTTCCCGGGCTGTGGCAGATCGGCGCCTCCACCCACCCCGGACCCGGCCTCGGCGGCGGCTCGGGACACCTCGCCGCGCAGCAGCTCATCCGCGGCACACGACGCCGCGGCCGCCGCCGGACCGGGCCCGCACCGCGGTGAGGATTGTGCGCCGGGCGGGGGGCGTGATCCCCTGGCTGCCGCAGGCAGCACACCGTACGGCAGGAGGGGGCGACATGCGGGCCGGCGAACTCGTACCGCTCGGACGCACATCGCTGCGGGTCAGCAGGCTCGGGCTGGGACTGGCCTCACTGGGCGGGCTCTTCTCACCCGTGCCGGCCGCGCGGGCCGCGGCCGTCCTCGACCGGGCCTGGGACCTCGGCATCCGGCTCTACGACACCGCCCCCGTCTACGGCTACGGGCGCTCGGAGACCCGCGCCGGCGCGGCGCTCGCCGCCCGGCCGCGTGACGCGTTCGTGCTGTGCACCAAGGTGGGCCGGCTCATCGAACCGGGAGGCCCCGACACCCAGCCGATCTGGGCCGATCCACCACCGGGCGTGGGGCCGCGGCTGGACTACTCGTACGCCGGGGTGCTGCGCAGCGTCGAGGAGAGCCTGGTCCGGCTCGGCCTCGACCGGATCGACGTGCTCCATGTCCACGACCCCGACGAGGACTTCACGGCGGCCGTGGGCGACGCCTACCGGGCGCTGGCCGGGCTGAGGGCGGCGGGCGCCGTCGGGGCGGTGTCCATCGGGGTCAACCACGCCCCCGTCGCGGTCGACTTCCTGCGGCGCGCCGCCGACCCGGGACCGGACTGCGTGCTGCTGGCCGGCCGTTACAGCCTCCTGGACCAGTCGGGCCTGGACGAGTTGCTGCCACTGTGCGCCGAGCGCGGGATCGCCGTCATGGCCGCCGGGGTCTACCAGTCGGGGCTGCTCGCGGACCCCCGGCCCGGCGCGCCCCACGGGTACACCACCGTGCCCGCGGAACTGGCCGGGCGGGTGGCGGCGTGGCGGGAGGTGTGCCGGAGGTACGACGTGCCGCTGCTCGCGGCGGCCGTGCGCTTCCCGCTGGGGCACCCGGCGGTCGCGAGCGTGGTCGTCGGTGCCCGCTCCCCGGAGGAGGTCGCGCAGAACGTCGCGTACTTCGACCACCCGGTGCCGGAGGAGTTCTGGCACGCCGTCAAGGCCGCCGGGCTGCTCCCGGAGCACGTGCCCACGCCGTGACCGGAGCCCCGCGGACGCGGCCCGTCCGGCTCGCCGGAGCCGGACGGGCCGTGAACCGGCCGGGTCAGACGGCGGAGTCGGCGCCCTCGGCCTGCTCCTCGGGGACGAGCAGCACCGCGATGCGGCTGGCGTGGGCGACGGCGTCGCTGACACGCGGGTTGAAGAAGGCCGCGACCGAGCCGCGGTGGTGGGGGCTGAGGACCAGGAGGTCCGCCTTGAACTGCTCCGCGGCGGCGGAGATCGCGCCGGCGACCTCCTGCGTGGTCACGTCGCGGACGACCTCACCATCGGCCTCCTCCACACCCAGGCCGTGGAGCGTGGCGACGGCCGCGTCGACGACGGCGCCGGCGTCGGTGTCCTCTTCCAGGTTCATGACGGTGTCGAAGGCGACCGCCGAGGCGAGCACGTGCACGACGTGCACCGCGGCGCCGGTCAGCCGGGCCATGTCCCCGGCCGTGCGCAGGGCGGGCTGGGCGAAGGGGCTCGAGTCGACGGCAACCAGAATGCGCTGGTACATGGATACCTTTTTCTCTTCGTGCGGGGCTGAACAGGGTTCGCGGACTCAGTAGAGGCCCGCGCCGGTGGAGCTCTCCTGACCAGCGCTGTTGTACGGCGTGAATATTCCGTTCACAGTGTGCGCCGACCACGGACGCCCTCCGAGGCCGGGGGCGTGTCCCCCGAGCCCGGTGCCTGGCGTACCCTTCGCCCCGTCAGCCGGGCAGCTTCGCCGCGAGCACCTCGACCGGAGTGATGACGGGCGGCACGGTGAACAGTTCGTCGCCGAGCGCCTCGATGCGCTGCCGCACCTTGCCGCGCAGGTGCGTCTCGCGGTCCTCCTCGGTCTCGAAGGCGTCGAAGATGCGGAAGGAGGACGGCCCCAGGCGGAAGCCGAACCAGGCCAACGTCCCCGGTTCCGCGTCCACCAGCGCCTTGGCGTCGACGAGGAAGCGGGCGACGTCCTCCTCCCGCCCCGGCCGGGCCTCGAACTCCACGAAGAATCCGTACGCGGGCATGGCGGTGCTCCCGGTCGCAGGTGGGACGGCCCCTCGGGGCCGCTGGTGAGGGCGACGCTACCCGGCCGTCCCGGCGTGTTCCGCGAAGCCGGTACGGCATTTCGCGAGGTCGTTCCCCGTGTCGTGCGGCGTGCTTCTGCCGGTTCGACCTTCTGCCCGCTCGACTTCGCGGAGGCGCTGTCGGTGGCCGGGCCTGCAGTCGGGGAATGGAACTGTCACGGGAGGAACGCGAAAGCTTTCTGGCCGAGCCGCGTGTGGCCGCGCTGGGCGTCGCGGCCGGCGACGACCGCGGGCCGTTGGTGATTCCGGTCTGGTACGCCTACGAACCCGGCGGTCTGCCGTGGATCCTCACCGGCGCGGGCTCCCGGAAGATGACCCTGATCAGGACGCCGGGCCGCTTCAGCCTGCTGGTGCAGCGCACGGAGCCGACGGCCCGGTACGTTTCGGTCGAAGGACGGGTTGCCGAAGTGACCGAGGGGAGCGGCACGCTTCACCGCGAGATGGCCGGCCGTTACCTCTCGGGTGAGGCACTCGAGAGATTCGTGGCCATGGCGGAGGGAACTCGCCGATCACGTCGTGCTCCGCATGCGGCCGGAACGCTGGCTGACCGCCGATCCGGGCACGGTCGCTGACCTTCCAGGAGGAGGGGACCCCTCCTCCTCATGAGCGGACGGAACCCGTTGCCGGGGCGGCACGTCACATCGGCGGGGTCCGAGGGGCCCGCTGCCCCGGGGAGGCGCCATGAGACCGTTCGTGCTGGTGGGAGTCGTCTGCCTGTTCCTGGGATCCGCCGGATGCGGGTCTCTGACGGCGTCCGGCACGGACGACAGCGCCGAGGCCGCCGCACGCATGCGGAAGGTCGCCGAGGCCTGGGAGGGCTCGGAGGCGGCGCGATCGTGGCGCGAGGGCTTCTACCCGCTGGAGGACGTCGTCCGCCTGCCGGACAACGCGTTCCGCACCGATACCGACAAACTGGCCTACCTCGCGCGGAACTTCGAGCACCGCGGCGCGCTGCCCCGCACCGAGCGGGAGGGCCGCATCCGCTGGGCGGACGGCACGTCGAGCCCCGTCACGCCGATGACGGCGCGGGAGACGTACGACCTGATCGACGACGGCCCGGAGGGCCGTGCGGACCCGCTGACCGTCACGAAGGCCACCTTCGGCGAGATGACCCTGCTCACCAGCCGCGGCCGGGCCCGCGTCCCCGCCTGGCACTTCACGCTCGAGGGCTACGACACCCCGCTGGTGCGCGCCGCGATCAACCCCGCGCGGCTGCCGCGCGCGCCGATCGCCGCCCTGTCCGAGGCCACCGACGACGGGTGGCGGCTGCACGGGCTGCGGAAGGTCGCCGGGGACGGCCGGAGCGTCACCGTCCTGGCAGGGCACGGCGGCTGTGACGACGGTCCGGCCGTGGAGGTGCTGGAGACCCGTGACAGCGTGGTGCTCCGCGGCACGGTCCCCGCCACGGACGACGGTCTGTGTACGAAGGAGCTGCTCATCGAGCCGGTGACGGTCCGCCTGGACCGGCCGCTCGGCGGGCGGATCCTGCTCGACTCCTTCACCGGCGCGCCCATGGCGCTCGGCGGGCGGTAGACCTTCAGCCGCACCCCCGCGCCGTACGAAGACGATGATCACGGCGCCCAGGCCGAGGGCCGGCAGCGCGGAGCCGCCGAGGAGCAGTGCGCCGCCGGAGTCACCGCCGGAGGACGAGGTGCCGTCGCTGCCGCCGGACGTACCGGTGGAGCCCGAGGCGTCGTCGCCGGAGGCCGTGGGCTGCGGGGTGGCCGACGGGCCGCCGGGGGATCCCTGCGAGCCGTGTGCCGTCCTGGGCACACGTCCTTCAGACCTGCCGGGCACCCGCGGCGTTGTGCACAGGAAGATCACAGAGGGGTCACAGATGGGGCTGTAGTGCCCCCTGGGATCCCCGTACGTCGGGACCAAAGCCAAATAAGCCGGTCAAATGCATGTTTTACGGCTTCCGGGTGGCGGAATAGTTGCCTCGGCATACGGGGTTGCACACCTCGTACACCGCACGCATGACCATCACCACGGTCCTACCTCTGCCCGGAGGCCTCATCCCATGACGCTCACGACGACCGATCTGCCCGCCCGGAGACCCAGTGGGGCGGTCGTCCCGGTACTCGCCTTCGTGGGCATCGTTGTCGCGGTCATGCAGACCCTGCTCGTCCCCGTCATCAAGGACCTGCCGCAGCTGCTGGACACCGAGCCGAGCAACGCGACCTGGGTGCTGACCTCCACCCTGCTCGCGGGCGCCGTGGCCACCCCGATCATGGGCCGCCTCGGCGACCTCTACGGCAAGCGCCGCATGCTCATCGGCAGCCTCTCGGTCATGGTCGTCGGCGCCGTGATCAGTGCCGTCACCAGCGAGCTGCTCACCATGATCGTGGGCCGTACGCTGCAGGGCTTCGCCATGGGCGCCATCCCGCTCGGCATCGGGCTGATGCGCGACATGCTGCCGCGTGAGCGGCTCGGATCGGCGATGGCCCTGATGAGCTCCTCCATCGGCGTCGGCGGTGGCCTCGCGCTACCCGGCGCGGCGCTGATCGCCCAGCACGCGGACTGGCACGCGCTCTTCTACGCCGCGGCCGGCCTCGGCGTGCTCGCCATCGTCCTCGCCCTGGCCGTCGTGCCGGAGTCCCCGATGCGCGCCAAGGGCACCTTCGACCTGCCCGGCGCGCTGGGCCTGTCGACCGGTCTGATCCTGTTCCTGCTGCCGATCACCAAGGGCAGCGACTGGGGATGGTCGTCCGGTACCACCCTCGGGCTGTTCGGCGCCTCCGCCCTCGTCCTGCTGCTGTGGGGCGTGATGGAACTGCGGGTCAAGGCCCCGCTGGTCGACCTGCGCACCACCGCCCGCCGTGAGGTGCTGCTCACCAACCTCGCCTCGATCATGGTCGGGGTCAGCTTCTACGTCGTGTCCCTCGTCCTGCCGCAGTTGCTCCAGCTGCCCACCGCCACCGGCGCCGGCCTCGGCCAGTCCATGGTCGTCGCCGGACTGGCCGTGGCCCCGCTCGGCCTGACCATGATGTTCACCGCCCCGGTCTACGCCAAGCTGTCCGCCCGCTTCGGCCCGAAGACCACGCTGATCATCGGCCTGCTGGTGATCGGCGCCGGCTACGGCGGCGGCATCGGCCTGATGGACGCCGTCTGGCAGACGATCCTCACCTCGGTGATCCTCGGCGCCGGCATCGGCCTGGCGTACTCCTCGCTGCCCGCGCTCATCGTCGGCGCGGTGCCGGCCTCCGAGACGGGCGCGGCCAACGGCCTCAACACCCTGATGCGGTCCGTCGGCACCTCGGTGTCCAGCGCGGTGATCGGCATGGTGCTGGCCAACAGCGCGGTGCAGGTGAACGGCGTCGCCGTCCCGACCATGCACGGCTTCCGTCTCTCGTTCCTCATCGCCACCGGCGCCGTCCTCGTCGGCCTCCTGCTCGCCTTCGGCCTGCCCGGCCGGCGGACCGGGCTGCAGATGCGGGCCGGCAGCGGGGAGCAGGCCGCCCCGGCGCCCGCGGAGCAGGTCCTGAGCGGCTTCCGCGGCCGGGTCGTGGGATCCGGGGGCGCTCCGGTCGCCCGCGCCAAGGTCACCCTCATCGACCGCCGCGGCCGGCAGGCCGGCGCGACGCTCTCCGCGGAGGACGGCAGCTACGCGCTCGCCGTCCCGGCCGCAGGCCCGTACGTGCTCGCCGCCCTCGCCACGGGGCACGGCCCCCTCGCCTCGGCGGCCACGCACGCCGGGGACGAGCGGCTGGTCGACCTCGACCTCGCGCTGCCCGGGGAGACCGTCCCGGCGTGACCGGTGCGTGCCCCCGGCCCGCCGTGGCGCGGGTCGGGGCGCCGGGATCAGTTCCTGCCCGTCAGACGTGATCCGGCGGGTGTACGCCGGTACAGCACCGTCCGTCCCGACCGGGTACGGGTCACGAGCCCGGCCCGGTGCAGCACGCCCAGGTGGTACGAGACCGTCGCCGCACTGAGGAAGTGGCGCGCCGCGAGCTGCGTGGTGGACGCCGGCCGCGCCAGCGCCCCGAGGAGCCCCGCGCGGGTGGGACCGAGCAGCCCGGCCAGCTCGGCCGAGGGGGGCACCGGTGCGACGGGCCGGTCCCGCACCGGATAGGCCACCATCGGCGGCCGCCGTCCGCCGGGCACCGGGTCCACGACCACCGCCGGCCCCGTCGCCACCAGCGACGGCACCACGATCACCAGGGGAACGGGGATCCCCACCGTGAAGCGGCTGTCGACGCGCAGCGTGCCGCCGGCCCACCGGATCCCCGGGTGCAGCGAGTTGAACAGCCCCGCGGCGCCCTGCCGGGCCAGCACCCCCGCGCAGCGGTCGACCTCCGCGTCGAGCGCGGCCTTCGCGTCGGGCCAGTGCGGGGCGAAGGCGAGTTCCCAGTACCGCCGCAGCTCCTCCGCGACCTGCCGGGCGACGTGTCCGCCGCCCCGCGTCATCGCGCGCCGCACTCCGGGCGGCAGCTCCGCTCCGGCCAGCCCGTTGCAGGGGCGGCCGTTGCGCAATGCCTCCAGCTCGTCGAGGACGCGGCCGGGCGGCGTGGCACGGACCCGGTCCAGTTCCTCCTCGACGGTGGGCGAGGGGCCGGACGGATGCGGGCTGAGGAAGTCCGGCAGGTAGCCGCCGCCGTCGAGCGCCAGTTCGGACAGCAGCGGCAGCCGTGCGCGGCGCAGCACACGGCGGGCGCGGGCCACCCAAGGATCGGCCTCCGGGTCCGGGCGCAGGCCCCAGGGCAGCAATGTCGCCGCGACCTCGTGCAACGGCGAGACGGCGAAGTGGGAGCGTGCCAGCCCGGCCGCGTCCACGGTGAGTTCGATCATCCTTCTGCCTGCCGCCCCTTACCCCGGGTTGCTTTCGAACGTGCTCGAATCGTGGCACGGAGTCTCGCCGCGGCGAGCCCTGTTGGCACAGTCTGATGGCCGACGGACGACAGGGGCACGGAGAACGCCGGAAGGCGGGGGTGCGTGTGATGCGGGCGATGCGCAGGGCCGGAAAGGCACGGGGGGCGCGGAGGTCCGGAGCACGCGCCGCGGTGGCGCTGGCCGCCGCCGGCCTGCTGATGGTGTCGGGCACCTGTACGTCGTCGGCCCAGGACCGGGGCGCCGCGGGGCCGTCCGGGGGGAGCGGGGGGCTCTCCGGCACCGCGGCGTGCCCCGGCCTGGAGGGCTTCAGTTGCGCCACGCTGACGGTTCCGCTCGACCACAGCGGCGCGGTGCGGGGCCGGCTGGGCCTGAAGGTCGCCATGGGGGACAACGCGAACGCTCCCAAAGGCGTCCTGCTGTTCCTGACGGGCGGCCCCGGGCAGCCGGGCGTCCCCTTCGTGGAACGGATCGCCAAGGCCATGGAGCCGGTGCTCAAGGACTACCGCCTCGTCATGATCGACCAGCGCGGCACCGGCGGCAACGCCCTGCAGTGCCCCGAACTGCAGGCGCAGATGGGGTCGTCCGACCTCACACCGCCCACCGCGGACGCGGTGCGGGACTGCGCCGCTGCCATCGGCACCGACCGCCGCTTCTACAGCACCGGCGACACGGTCGCCGACCTGGAACTGCTCCGCCGCGCGATGGGCGTGCGGAAGCTGACCCTCGACGGGGTCTCGTACGGCACGTACACCGCCGAGCGGTACGCACTCGCCCACCCAGGGCGCGTTGCCCGGATGGTGCTGGACTCGGTGGTGCCGCAGACCGGTTACGACCCGATGGACCTCGCCGCCATGCGGGCCGCGCCGCGCGTGCTGACGGCGGCGTGCGAGAGCATCGGCTGCACCACCGACCCGGCGGCCGACCTCGCCGAGGTCGTGGACACCTACGACAACGGCGTCGACGTGCTGGACGCCCTGACCACCTGGGAGTTCGTCGACCCGGACTACGCGGAGATGATCGACGCCCTCCACCAGGCCGCCGAGGGGGACCCCGGACTGCTGGGCGGCCTCATCCAGGGTGTACGGCAGGGCAGCGCGGCGAGCGCGGAGGAACTCAGCCAGGGACTCCACGCCTCGACGCTGTGCCTCGACGGCCGCTACCCCTGGGGCCGGTCGGACGCCCCGGTCGCCGGCCGCCGCGCCGCGCTGGAGAAGGCGGGCGCCGAACTCACCCCGGCCGACCACGGCCCCTTCGACGCCGCCACGGCGACCGGCCTCGGCTCCATGCTCAGCTGCCTCGACTGGCCCCGCACCCCCGCCCCGCCCCTGCCCGCCGCGCACCGCCGCCTCCCCGGCGTCCCGGTGCTGCTGCTCGGCGGCGACCGGGACCTGTCGACACCCGTGGAATGGGTGTACGACCAGAAGAAGCTGACCCCGTGGGCCCGGGTCGTCGTGGTCGCCGGCGCCGCCCACTCCGTCCAGAGCCGCGCGGCGAGCGACGAGGGCCGCCGGGCGGTCCACGACTTCCTGCTCGGTCGCTGACGGCCGCGCGGGCCGTCCCCGGCGCCGCGTCCGGCAATCCGGATGCGGCGCCGCGGCGGTCCGTGGTCCGTGGCTTCCGCACCCGATGACCGAGCCGTCGTCGCGCGAGCGCAGCGCGTGCGGGCGGTGGCGGGCGGGGCGGGGCCGCTCAGCCGTGGGGGTGGTCCGGGGCGCCGTCGACCCGGCGGGAGCCGCGGGCGTCGTCCATCCAGGCCGGGCGCGTCCGGAGGAAGGAGAGGTCCTCGGCGAACGGGTCGGCCGCGTCGCGGAGACGTTCGCCCTCTTCGGTGGTGAGCCGGGTGTACCAGGTCGTCAGATCGCCGCCGCCGCCGGTCCAGTCGGGGTACTCGTTGAAGCGGTGGAACCAGAAGGCCCGGCAGGCCGAGCAGCGCAGCAGGGACTCCTGGTCGTGGTGGGACTCGTACAGTGTCCGCACCCAGGCGAGTTCGGGTCCGGCGCAGCAGTCGATGAAGATCGGGGTCGCCACGGCGCGTGATCCTATCCCCCGGCGCGGGACCCCCGCGGAGCGATCCGTACTTCCCCCGCCCTCCGCGGGATCACCCTCGCCGGCCTTCTCCCGACCGGGGGCGGCCCGGGGCCGGCACCCTCGGGCGGCCCCCCGCCGACGGTCAGGCGCGGGCGAGGAGTTCGAGGGTGTCGACGACGCGGTTGGAGAAGCCCCACTCGTTGTCGTACCAGGCCACGACCTTGATGTGGCGGCCCTCGACGCGGGTGAGGGCGGCGTCGAAGATCGACGAGGCCGGGTGGCCGGTGATGTCGCTGGAGACCAGCGGCTCGGTGGCGTAGTCGAGGACGCCCTTCAGCTTGCCCTCGGCGGCGGTGCGGTAGGCGTCCAGCACCTGCTCGAGGGTCACCTCGCGGGAGACCGTGGTGTTGAGCTCCACGATCGAGCCCACCGGCACGGGCACACGGATCGAGTCGCCCGAGAGCTTGCCGTCGAGGTTCGGCAGCACCTTGCCGATGGCCTTGGCGGCCCCGGTGGTGGTGGGGACGATGTTCACGCCGGCGGCACGGGCGCGGCGCATGTCGCGGTGCGGGCCGTCCTGGAGGTTCTGCTCCTGGGTGTAGGCGTGCACCGTGGTCATGAAGCCGTGTTCGATGCCGGCCAGGTCGTCCAGCACGGACGCGAGCGGGGCCAGGGCGTTCGTGGTGCACGAGGCGTTCGACACGATGACGTGCCGGGCCGGGTCGTACTCGTCGGTGTTGACGCCGTACGCGAGGGTGACGTCCGCGCCGTCGGAGGGGGCGCTCACCAGGACCCGCCTGGCACCGGCGTCCAGGTGCGCGCGGGCGGCCTCCGCCGAGGTGAAGCGGCCGGTGGACTCCAGCACGACGTCGACGCCGAGTTCGGCCCACGGCAGCTTGGCCGGTTCGCGCTCGGCGAGCACCTTGATCCGGTGGCCGTCGACGACCAGATCGGATCCGTCCACCTCGACGGTGCGGCCCAGCCGGCCGAGGGAGCTGTCGAACTTGAGCAGGTGCGCGAGGGACTCGGGCGCGGTGAGGTCGTTGACGGCGACCACTTCGAGGTCGCTGCCCCGCTCGACGAGGGCGCGGAGGGTGTTGCGTCCGATGCGGCCGAATCCGTTGACGGCGATGCGGGTCATGGGGGGTTCCTTTCGTTGCCGTCTCCATGCTCCGCAGCGGGGCGCCGCTTCGGCAGTGGCCTGAACGACAGCATGCGCAAGGATCTCGCCGGACCTTTCGCCATCGCCCGCAAGGATCCCGCCACTCAGGCGGAGAAGGTGTTCCGGTACTCCGTGGGGGAGGTGCCGAGGATGCGGTGGAAGTGCAGGCGCAGGTTCGCGCCGGTGCCGAGGCCGACGCGGTCGGCGATCTGCTCCACGCCCAGGTCGGTGCGTTCCAGGAGTTCGCGGGCGAGGTCGACGCGGGCGCGGAGCACCCACTGCATCGGCGTGTAGCCGGTGTCCTCCACGAACCGCCGTGAGAAGGTGCGCGCCGACACCCGGGCGTTGCGGGCGAGGGCGTCGAGCGTGAGCGGTTCGGCGAGGTGCGCCAGCGCCCACTCGCGCGTGCTCGCGAACAGGTCGCCGAGCGGCTCGGGCACGCTCCGGGGGACGTACTGGGCCTGACCCCCGCTGCGGTAGGGCGCCGCCACCAGCCTCCGCGCCACGTGGTTGGACAGGCCGACACCGTGGTCGCGTCGCACCAGGTGCAGGCACAGGTCGATGCCGGACGCCGCTCCGGCCGAGGTGAGCACGTCGCCCTCGTCCACGAACAGCACGTTCTCGTCCACCCGTACCAGCGGATGCCGCTCGGCGAGGGCCTTGGTGTAGTGCCAGTGCGTCGTGGCCCGCTTGCCGTCGAGCAGGCCGGTCGCCGCCAGCGCGAACGCCCCGGTGGAGATGGCCGCGAGGCGGGTCCCGCGTTCGTGGGCCGCCATCAGCGCGCCGACGACGGCCGCCGGAGGTGCGGTGCCGGCGGGCTCCCGGTAGCCGGGGATGAAGACGGTGTCGGCGTCCTCGAAGGCCTCCAGGCCCTCCGCCACGTGGTACGACAGCCCGTCCCCGCCGGTCACCGGGCCGGGTGCGGCACCGCACACCCGCACCTCGTAGGGCATGCTCGGCCGGCTGGAGAACACCTGCGCCGGGATCCCGACGTCGAGCGGCTTGGCGCCCTCCAGCACGAGTACGACGACCTGGTGGTTCTTCCCGCGGCTCAACGGGCCTCCTCCTGCTCTCCCGCCCGGTGGCGTGTCCGGGCGCTACCGCAAGCATCCTGCCATCGGCCGCCCGGCGCCGCTCCGGCCGTGGGACGGCGGTGAGCCGAACACGGGATCTACGCGCGAAGAAATTTTAACATTCCATTGTCATGGACACTTCCCTGCGGGCCGGTTCCGGGGTTACCAAGTGGTAGTCAGTTTCCCGTCCAGGGAGGTTCCGTGAGACGCACCACGTCGTTGTCGGCCCTGACCACCCTGATCGTCACCCTGGCCTTCGGCCTGTTGTGGACCACCCCGGCACACGCCGCCGGGCCCGCCTACGTCGCGCTGGGGGACTCGTACTCCGCAGGCAACGGCGCGGGCAACTACGACAGCGCGAGCGGCAGTTGCCACCGGAGTTTCAGCGCCTACCCGTACCTGTGGAAGAACGCCCACGCCCCCTCCTCCTTCGCCGACACCTCCTGCTCGGGTGCGGTGACCACGGACGTGACGAACGGCCAGCTCGGCCCGCTGAACGCATCCACCGGTCTGGTCTCGCTCACCATCGGCGGCAACGACGCGGGCTTCTCCGACGTCATGACGACCTGCGTGGTGGGCTCCGACACCGACTGCGTCAACCGGGTCAACCAGTCGGAGACCTACGCCCGCAACACCCTCCCCGCCCGGCTGGACGCCACCTACAACGCGATCCGCGCCAAGGCCCCCAACGCCAAGGTCGTCGTCCTCGGTTATCCCCGCGTGTACACCCTGAACGTCCTGTGCGTCGGACTCTCCGACACCAAGCACCGCAAGATCGACGAGGCCGCGGACGTCCTCGACGGTGTCATCGCCGCCCGGGCCGCGGCCCACGGCTTCGTCTTCGGCGACGTCCGGGGGACCTTCAACAGCCATGAACTCTGCTCGGGCGACGACTGGCTGCACTCCCTGGTCGTCTCGCCGAGCTGGGAGTCCTACCATCCCACCGCCAAGGGCCACTCGAGCGGCTACTACCCCGTTCTGAACGCCAACAGCTGACCGCCCGCCTCCCCGCACCCCGGTGGGCCGGCCCGGTCCGGCCCCCTCCGGCGACCCCGTACGGCCGCGCCTCAAGGCCCGTACGGGGTCGCGTCGTTGCCCTCACCGGCCACCACCGGTCGCTGGATGAGTGACAAAGTGGATGAGTGGCTGTACCACTCCTTGCGGACCGGACCCTCCCTTTGCCAGGCTTGGCGGGCCCGGTCCCGCGCTCCACGACCGGGTGTTTCGCGTGCCTCCCTCGTCCCCCCTCGCCATGCCGTGCTGCCCGCGCACGGCGGCTGACGACCGAACAGGATGCGGAATGTCTCTGACGCGCCGAAGAATGCTGATGGCGACCGCCGTGAGCGTGGTGACCGCCGCCGTCGCCCCGGGCGGCCTCGCCGGCCTCGCGGCCGCCGCCCCACGGACCGCCGCCGCCGACGGTTCCGTACCGGGCCTGTCGACCGTGGACCGCACGCTGCTGCGCGGCCCGGACCTCGGGTCCGGCTACCGCGGGATCGTCGCGGGGCCCGGCGAACCCCACCTCGTCCGCAAGGACCTGGCCAACGTCACCGCGCCCACGGTGACCCGGTCGCTGATCGCCTTCGCCCAGATGTCCGACCTGCACATCGTCGACGACCAGTCACCGCTGCGCGTCGAGTGCCTCGACCGGCTCGCCGACTACGGCCCCCCGCACTACAACTCCTATCCCACCGAGTCCGCCTACCGCGCGCACGAGTTCCTCTCGACCCAGACGACCGACGCGATGTGCCGTGCCGTCCGGCAGATCGGGCGCGGGCCGCGGACCGGCGCCTCGCTGGCCTTCACCGTCGTCACCGGCGACGCCGTCGACAACTGCCAGTACAACGAGACCCGCTGGTACATCGACCTGCTGGACGGCAACACCGTCACCCCCGACTCCGGCAACCCCGCCCTCGACGAGAGCGTCGGCAGCGGGCGGTTCGGCACCGACGTTCACTACTGGCACCCGCAGGCCCGGCAGAGCCCCGCCGACAACAACGAACTGGCCGGCTTCCCCCTCGTGACCGGTCTGCTCACCGCCGCCCGCAGGCCCTTCACCGCGGGCGGGCTGCGCATGCCCTGGTACGCCGCCTACGGCAACCACGACGGCCTCGTCCAGGGCAACGTCGCACCGGACGTCCTGCCGTTCGACCCGCTCAAGGGCATCGCCACCGGCTCGACGAAGATCACCCAGATCGAGGGCGTCCCCGACGTCTTCGACAACGGGCCCGCCTACTACATCGAGCTGCTGACGGACATCATCACCGGCGACTTCACCCTCGACACCGAGAAGGTCACCGCCGACCCCGCGCGACGCCTGCTGGAGCGGCGCGAGTTCGTCGCCGAGCACTTCCGCACCACCGGCACCCCCGCCGGGCACGGCTTCACCTCCGGCAGCGACCGGGCCTACTACGCCATACCCTCCGGCCCCTCCGACCTCGTCCAGGTCCTCGTCCTCGACACCACCAACGCGGCCGGAGGCGCGGACGGCGCCCTCGACGAGGCGCAGTGGGAGTGGCTGGACGCGCAGCTGAGGGCGAACAGCTCCCGCTACGAGACGGACCGCCCCAACGGCACGGGCCCCGGCACGGTCGTCACGCAGCCCGGGGTCAAGGACAAACTGATCGTCGTCTGCTGCCACCACACGCTCGACTCGATGGACAACACCGACGACGACTCCCCGTACAGCGGTGCCGACCTGCGCGACAAGCTGCTGCGCTTCCCGAACGTCGTCCTGATGGTGGACGGCCACACGCACACCAACAACATCACCCCGCACAAGCCCGCCTGGACCTCCGCACTCAGCCGCGGCTTCTGGGAGGTCAACACGGCCTCGCACATCGACTGGCCCGTTCAGTCCCGGATCGTCGAGATCGCCGAGGGCGGTGGCTACCTGTCGATCTTCACCACCATGGTGGACGCGGACGCGCCGCTGTCGTACGGCGGGGACACCGGCACCCCCGCCGTTCTCGCCTCACTGGCCCGCGAACTGGCCGCCAACGACATCCAGTCCGTCGGCCGCGGGATCGACCTGCGCCGCGGGACGCCGACCGCCCGCAACACCCAACTGCTGCTCCCGCTGCCCTTCGCGCTGCCCACCGGCGCCGGCACGCCCGCGCCCGACTGGCCCCTGCTGCAGCAGGGCCAGAGCGGCACCCGCGTCAGGGCCCTGCAGTACCTGCTGAACGCCCGCGGGGTCGGGCTCGCCGTGGACGGCGTCTTCGGTATCACGACCGCCGCCGGGGTCCGCTCCTTCCAGACCGCGCGCGGCCTGCCCTCGAACGGCGTCGTCGGCCCGGCGACCTGGCAGCCGCTGGTCTTCGTGACGCTGGGGCAGGGCGACTCGGGTCCCGCGGTCTCCGCCGTGCAGTACCTGCTGAACACCCGCGGCGCGGGACTGACCGTCGACGGCGCCTTCGGCACGGCGACGGACGCCGCGGTGCGCTCCTTCCAGTCCGCCCGCGGGCTGCCCGCGGACGGCACCGTCCGGACCGGGACCTGGCTGAACCTGCTGGCGCCCTGACGGCACGGAGCGGCATCCCGGTGCTCCGGCGCCGGGGTGCCGCCCGCCCTCCGGCGGTGTGTCACCGAGGGGCGCGAACGACGGCCCGGGACGCGCCGCGGGCACGCGGCGAACGGCGAGGGCGGGCGCGGAGTCCACTCCGCGCCCGCCCCCTCGCCATGGGCGGATCAGCCCAGCAACTCCACCTCCGCCAGGGTCGACTCGGTGTCCAGGACCAGGCGGTACTGGGTGTAACCGCCTGGCTTGGGGACCGAGAAGGCCCGGGTCTGACGGTCCCAGGTGAAGGACTCACCGGAGCGCTTGTCGAGGGTCTTCCAGTGCGTGCCGTCCGAGGAGCCCTGGAGCGTCCAGCCGGTGGGCGCCTTGGCGCGGTCCGCCGACGAGGTCAGCGTGTACTGGACGGCCTTGGTGCGTCCGTCGACCGGAAGGTCCACGGTCGTGACCGCCGCGTCCGTCGCCGAGGTGTTGTCGAACAGCGCGCCGTCGCCCTTGACGACGTCCGCGCGGGGCGCGGGCGCCTTGTCGTCCTGGGTGATCGACACCGGCGCGGCGTTCTTGACGGTGCCCCAGGACGAGGGCTTCGGGCCCATGTCGAACTCCAGCACGCCGCCCTTGGCGAGCAGCGAGTGCGGCAGCGAGGTGGACTTCCAGGAGCGGCCGTTGACCTTGAGCCCCTGCACGTACACGTTGCGCGTGCTGTTCTTCGGCGCCTTGACGACCAGGTCCCTGCCGTTCTCCAGGTGGACCGTCGCCTTGGTGAACAGCGGGGAGCCGACGGCGTACTCGCCGCTGCCCATCACCAGCGGGTAGAAGCCGAGCGAGGAGAAGAGGAACCAGGCCGACTGCTCGCCGTTGTCCTCGTCGCCGTGGTAGCCCTGCCCGATGTCGCTGCCGGTGTAGAGGCGGGAGAGCACCTCGCGGACGTTCTTCTGCGTCTCCCAGGGGCGCCCTGCCGCGTCGTACATGTACGTCACGTGGTGGGCCACCTGGTTGGAGTGCCCGTACATGCCCATCCGCACGTCCCGCGCCTCCGTCATCTCGTGGATGACGCCCCCGTAGGAGCCCACGAACTCCGGCGAGGCGGTCTCCGGGGTGGCGAAGTACTCGTCGAGCTTCTTCGCCAGGCCGTCCCGGCCGCCGTACAGGTTGGCCAGGCCGCGGCTGTCCTGCGGAGCGGTGAAGGCGTAGCCCCAGCCGTTCGTCTCGGTGTAGTCGTAGCCCCACACCCGCGGGTCGTACTTCGCGGAGTCGACCCGCCAGTTCCCCTGGGCGTCACGCCCCTGGAAGAAGCCGGCCTTCGTGTCGAAGAGGTTGACGTAGTCCTGCGCGCGGTTGAGGAAGTACGCGGACTCCTCCTTGTAGCGCTTCTTGCCGGTCTTCGCGTAGAGGGCCTTGCCCATCTCGGCGATGCCGTAGTCGTTGAGGTACCCCTCCAGCGCCCACGACAGGCCCTCGTGGGTGTCGGTGCTCGTGTAGCCGAGGAAGGGGGAGGTGGCCATGCCCTTGCGGCCCACGCCCGACTGCGGCGGGACGACCGTGGCGTTCTTCACGGCCGCGTCGTACGCCGCCTCGGCGTCGAAGTCCACGCCCTTGACGTAGGCGTCGGCGAAGGCGACGTCCGAGGACGTGCCCGTCATCAGGTCCGCGTAGCCGGGCGACGACCAGCGCGAGGTCCAGCCGCCGTCCTTGTACTGCTGCACGAAGCCGTCGACCATCTCACCGGCCTGGCTCGGCGTCAGGAAGGAGTACGCGGGCCATGTGGTGCGGTAGGTGTCCCAGAAGCCGTTGTTGACGTAGACCTTGCCGTCCACGATCTTCGCGCCGGTGTGGGTCGGGGTGTCGGGGCCGGGCATCGCGGAGAACGGCGACGCGTACTGGTACTTCGAACCGACCTTCTCGAAGCCCGAGTTCGGGTACAGGTACAGCCGGTACAGGCTGGAGTAGAGCGTCGTCAGCTGGTCCGGCGTGGCGCCCTCGACCTCGACGCGTCCCAGCACCTTGTCCCACTGCTTCTGCGCGCGGGACTTCACCGTCTCGAAGGAGGTGCCGTCCGGTATCTCCTGGCGCAGGTTGTCCTTCGCCTGGTCGATGCTGATCAGCGAGGTGGCCAGGCGCAGCGACACGGTGCGGTCCTCGCCCGCGTCGAAGCGCAGGTAGCCCTTCACGCCGCTCGACGTGCCCTCGGTGACGGGGGCGTCGAACTCGCCGTACAGGAACAGCCGGGTGGCGCCGGTGGACAGCCCGGACTTCACGTCGGAGTAGCCGGTGAAGGTGCCGGTCTCCTTGTCGAGCGTCAGGCCGGCCTGCTCGGTGACGTTGTCGAAGAGCACGCTCGTGTCGTCACCGGGGTAGGTGAAGCGCAGCACGGCCGCGTGGTCGGTCGGCGCCATCTCCGTCTTGAGGCCGTTCTCGAACTTCACCCCGTAGTAGTAGGGGCGGGCGGTCTCGTTCTCGTGCCGGAAGGGCAGCGCCCGTGCGCCGCGCGCCGTGTCCGGGGTGCCGGAGGCGGCGGACGGCATCACCTGGAAGGTCTGCCGGTCTCCCATCCAGGGGCTGGGCTCGTGGCTGGCGCTGAACGCCTGGATGGTGGGCAGGTTGTCGGAGTTGTTCGCCTTGGCGTAGTCGTACAGCCAGTTGAGGGTGCCCGCGTTGGTCACCGGCGTCCAGAAGTTGAAGCCATGCGGGACGGCCGTCGCCGGGAAGTTGTTGCCGCGCGAGAAGCTGCCGCTGGAGTTGGTGCCGCGGGTGGTCAGCGCGTAGTCCGACAGGTGCGCCTTCGGCTTCTGCGGCGCCAGCGGCTTCAGTGCCACGTCGTCCAGCCAGCCGCGGAACTTCGCCGGGCCCTTGGGGGAGTCGTACGCCACCAGGATGCGGTCGACGGTCTTGCCGGCGGCGACCGATCCGATCCGGGACGAGACGTCGTTCCACTGGTTCACGTAGAGGATCTTGGCGGCGCCCTGCCCCTGCGGGGTGAGCGCGAAGCCGTGCTGGTCGGTGGCGCCCAGGCGGCTGAGGTAGGTGCCGTCGGTGAAGACCAGGTCCACGGAGACGTTGGTGGCGTCGTAGTCGCGGTCGCCGTCCGCCATCGAGGGGTAGATCCGGTACGACAGCGCGGTGTCCCGGCGGACGGGCACGTCGACGTCGAAGACCTTGTTGTACGAGTACGCCCGGCCGTCGCCGGTGTGCCGGCCCGCGTAGCGCAGTGCCCGCGTACCGGTGAAGCCGGCGCCCGACTTCGCCGTCGGGGAGCCGCTGGGGCCGCGGTCGACGAGCGTGAGCATGTCCTGCGGCACGGGGTCGCCGGTGCTGCCCGTCGACAGCTGCAGGTCGGCGAGCTGCGTGATGCCGGAGGCGCCGTTGTTCCTGGTGATGTCGATCCGGAAGTGCTGGTACTCGGCGGGCTCGGCGAGGTCGTACGACTTCGTCTGGAACCGCTCGGGGAAGGACTCGCCGGAACGGGTGTCCAGGGTCTTCCAGTCCTTGCCGTCGGTGGAGCCCTGCAGGGTCCAGTCCCGCGGGTCGCGTTCCGCGGCGTCGTTGGCGGACGTCAGCGCGTAGGTGACCACCTTCGCGGGGGCGTCGAGGTCGAACTCCACCCAGCCGGTGGGCTGGAAGACCAGCCACTTGGTCCCCGGCTCGGCGTCGACGAGGTTCTCCTTGACCTCGCCCGAGTCCGCGTACTCGCCGTTGGCGCGGATGTCGGTGACGTGGTCGTTGAGGTTGCCGGGAATGCCGGTGCTGTAGCCACCGTCCACACCCGAGGCCCGCTTGGACCCGTCCGCCGCGGTGTCCACCGTGTTGCGCCAGTCGAGCGCCGGATCACCCGACTCGAACGACGACGCGAAGGTGTCGACGTGCGGCTTGGTTCCGGGAACGGCGACCGCCGCTTGCTGCGTGGCCGCGGCCAGAGCGAAGGCGGTCGCCAACACGACCGCCGAGGAACTCCATCTGTGCCGGGCAGCTCTCTGCTGCATATGCGCGAGCACCCCTTCTGCGCCTAGACAACGTTGTCAAGTTCGCTTTGCAAGGGCTAGTAGGGGGTCAAGGCACCGGTGGTGTCAAGGGTGTTGGTGTGACTTTCGGACCGGCTGGGTTCGGTTGTCCGGTCATGTCCCTGCCCCTCGGCCGGCGATGGGCCTATGTGCGGCCCGGACGGGACGCCGTCCGGGACGGGAGCCGGCGTCCCGACGGGGCGCCGTCCGATCCGGCGCTCCGAGGGCATGCACGGGGATCGCGAAGCCGGCAACCGGTGGGAGTGCTGCCGGTGAAGCCGACCGGGGCCGGGAGGGACGATGCGTCACCACATCCCCCTGGCACCCGGTTTCCGCACCCGCGACTGGCACCGCCTGATAGCCTGCGATCTTCGCCGGTCACCCGGACGGAGTCCCCGGCAGGTCCCGATGCCCCGTCCCCCGTCTCTCCCGACCGCCCTCGACGCCCTGGATCGCGCCTTCGCCTCCGAAGAGCCCTTCCCCGTCACGGGGTGCCTGTACTGCTAAGGAGAGCAGGGCCTCGCCCAACTCTCCGGGCCGCTACGCCACATATCCGACGACCTGGTGTCCTCGGTCGCCGCGGAGACGCCCGGCCACTGGGGCGACTTCCCGCGCCTTTACCGTCGACTCGTCCCGCGCATCATCCGCCCGGTCGTCACCGGCCTGTTCGGCATCGATGAGGAACTCGTCGCCTCCCGCCTGGTCCAGGCGGGCTGGACCACCTGGGACGCGCCCCTGACCGAAGCCCTCCGCGACGTCTGGGACGCCTGGTGGCAGACCACCTTGCGCACCCACCCCGGACCCGTGCCCATCCGGACGGCCCTCGCCGTCGTCACCGTCGCAACCGGCGGCCTGTCCTCCTGGCTGGACACATGGACCGGCATCCGCACCACGGCAGCCGACGCCCGACTGGCGGGCCTCGTCGACGATGTGCTGTTCGAGTCCGAGTTCACCGACCTGAGCATGGGTTTCTACGACGAATACCACGCCACCGCGGAGCTGGTGGAGTGGGTGCTCACCGATGTGCGTGACCGTGTCGCCGACGCACGTCCCGACGCCCTGTACCGCCTCGAGGCTTTCCAGACCGGCGCCCGGCACGCCGAATGACCGTGGACGCGCGGCACGCGACCGCCGGGGCCCGGACCGGACCGGGCCCCGGCGGCGCGGGTGGGACCGGGCGGCGTCAGACCAGGTCGGGGCGCTGCCACTCCTCGCCCAGGACGTGGTGCGCCAGGAAGCCCAGCACCGTGGCGTACCACAGGCGGACGTTGTTGGGCTTGACGATCCAGTGGCCCTCGTCCGGGAAGTACAGGAACTTCGCCGGGACCCCGAACCGCGCCAGGTCGTTCCAGAGCGCCAGGCCCTCGCCGATCGGCACCCGGTAGTCCTTGTCGCCGTGGATCACCAGCATCGGCGTGGTGATCTGCGCGGCCCGCAGGTGGGGCGACTCGCGCTCGTACCGCTCGGTGCTGACCAGCGGGTCGCCCTGCCGCCGCATCCAGTAGGCCGGGAAGTCGGTGACCTGGGCGAAGCTGTACATGTTCCACAGGCTCGCGTGGGTGACGATCGCCTTGAAGCGGTCGGTGCGGGTGGCGATCCAGTTGGCCATGTAACCGCCGTACGAGCCGCCCATCATCGCGGTGCGCCCGCCGTCCAGGTCGTCCCGCAGCAGCGCCGCGTCGGTGAGCGCCATCACGTCGTCGTACGGCGCGCCGCCCCAGTGCGCCCAGCCGCGCTCGTGCATGTGCTGGCCGTATCCGGTGGACAGTGCCGGGTCCGGCAGCAGCACCGCGTAGCCCGCGGCCGCCGCCACCCACGGGTTCCAGCGCCAGTGCCAGGCGTTCCAGCTGGTCTGCGGGCCGCCGTGCACCCACAGCAGCAGCGGCGCCGGGGTGTCGGCGCCCGCGCCGTCCGGCAGCACCAGCCAGGCCCGCAGCGCCGTCCCGTCCTCGGCGGTGGTGTGCACCTCGGTGAGGCGGCCCGGCAGGGCCGTGTCCTGCCCGGGGCAGGGCAGCGGAACGGGCTGCTGTCCGGCCGTCGCGGCGTCCAGGCGCACGGGGAGCGGGGGGCTGTCGACCGCGGAGCGCAGCGCGTACACGGTGCCGCCGTCCGGGCCGACCACCACGTCCGAGTACGTACCGGAGGCGGTGAGCGCCAGCAGTTCACCGCTGCCGGTCGAGAGCCGGAAGACCGGGCCGTGGCCGCCCTCGTCGGCGGTGAAGTACACCACCGGGGCGCCGTCCCGACCGGGAACCGGGGAGACGACCGGCGCGCCCGGCCACTGGCCGAAACCGGGCAGCAGGTCGCGCCCGGCGTCCCGGTCGTCCGTGGCGCTCGCCAGCCACAGCGTGACGTCACCGGGGGCGTCCCAGGTGACCCGCTGCCGGCGGGCGCACACCAGGTCCCGGCCGTCCGGGGTGAACGCCGGGGCGCCGAACTCCGCGTCGGGGGACTCCAGTATCCGCAGCGGCTTGCCCGTCTCGGCGTCCGCGACGACGACCACGGAGCGGAGTTCGTCGGGGAGGGTGCCCACCGCCGTCGCGTACGCGACCAGCGAGCCGTCGGGGGAGAGCGCGACGCCCTCGGCGAAGGCGGTGCGGCGCGCGCCGCAGTCCGTGGCGGCGGGCTCCTGCGCGGTGGCGTCCGCGACGGTGAACACGTGCGGGACGCCGGGGCCCAGGTCGTGGTCCCAGTGCCGCACCGGCACCGACTCGTGCAGGATCGCCGAGACCTTGGCCTTCCGGCGGGCCTCGCGCAGCCGCTGGTCCTGCTCGGCGTCCGCCGCGCCCGGCAGCAGGGAGGCCCCGAGGGCGATCCGGGAGGAGCCGGTGGCCGTCGCGTACTCGTCGATCCCGCCGGCCCTGGCCAGCAGTTGTGCCGCCTCGCCGCCACCCGCCGGCAGGCTCCACAGCGCCGCCTCCTGCCGGTCCTCCTCGCCCTCGCCGGGGTCGGCGGCCGGACGTGAGGACAGGAACAGCAGGGTGCCGTCGGGCAGGAACCGGGGTGCGGACTCGCCGCGCCCGGAGCGGGTGAGCCGCCGGGCCGGGCGCTCCCCGGCCGGGTCCACCTCCCACAGGGCGCCGATGAACCGGGTGCGGTCGGCGGAGAGCTCCTGAACCGCCGTCACCAGACGAGTTCCGTCCGGTGACAGCGCGAGCGAGGAGACGCGGGGCAGCGCGAGGAACGCCGCCAGGTCGTGGAACGCAGTGGATTCGGGCATGAGGATCATCCTGAATCCCGAGGGCGGCCCCGCACCAGTGGCCCCGGAGGCAAATCGCGGTCAAAGACGCAGGCGGCGCCCGCCCGGCGGTCCCGCGCGCCACAGGCCGACGGCCCGGGCCCGGAAGGCGATCCGTACGGCTGCTACAACCCTCCGCGAACACCAGGTGTCTTGTGGGTGACGGAACACCGGGCGTTGCCGCCGGAAGGTACCCGGCCGCGGGTTGACGACGCGGCGGCGGAGGACGGCGAGGGCAACCCAGGAGACCAAGGAGGTTCTTCTGTGCGTCACATCAAGAGCGCGGCCCTCATGGCCGCGGCACTCCTCACCCTGGGCGGCGGCGCCCTGCTCACGGCACCCGCCGCGCAGGCGGATGTGCCCTTCCCGTCGATCGGGTGGCAGCAGCGCAACTGCGACTTCGACGGCAACGGCCACGACGACGTGCTGATCGGCGCCCCCGGCGCCACCGTGTCCGGGGCCAAGGGCGCCGGGTACGTCACCGTGCAGTACAGCGGGCCGCGCGGCCTCAGCACCACCAAGCGGTCCGTCCTCAGCCAGAGCACCTCGGGCGTCGCCGGCGCCGCCGAGGCCGGCGACGGCTTCGGACGGGCCGTCGCCACCGGCGACCTGGACAACGACGGCTACGACGACGCGGTCGTCGGCATCCCCGGCGAGGACCTCGGCACGCTCTCCGACGCCGGCGGCGCGGTCGTCTTCTGGGGCTCCCCGACCGGACTGCACGGCGGCGACAGCTTCTGGCTGGAGGACCCCGACCAGCCGCGGGTCGGCGCGAACTTCGGGCGGGCCGTCGAAGCCGCCCGGTACTTCGCCCCGGATCCCTCGGACCCCGACGCCAACCTGCGCGACAGCATCGCCGTCCTGGAGAACGACTCCCTGCTGTTCTTCACCGCGGAGCCGGGGGCGGCCGCCGCACCGCGACTGCGGCAGGCGGACCGGGGAGTCCGCGCCCTCGAGCGCGCGGCGCAGGACACCGGCCTCGCCCTGCGGAGCCTCAGCCACGGCAACTACAACGAGGACCCCTGGGCCGACCTGGCGATCTCCGGGGTGACCACTGGCGACCGGCCCGGGATCGGCGTCACCCAGGTGCTGCACGGCGCACCCGGCGTCGAGGACCTCTCGGACGGCGGCACCTTCGAAGGCGGGCCCGCGGTCGTCTCCAGCGACTTCAACCAGGACGGCCAGGACGACCTGGCCATAGGCGACACGGGCACGGGCTCCGCGCTCGGCGGATCCGTCTCCGTCTACCTGGGCAGGGGCGACCTCTCGGGCCTCGACCCGACCCCGGCACAGATGTGGACCCAGGACTCGGCGGGCGTCCCCGGTGTCGCCGAGGCCGGCGACCGCTGGGGCGCCGAGTTGTCCTCCGGTGACACCAACGGTGACGGCCACCCGGACCTCGCCATCGGCGCCCCCGGAGAGGACATCGGCTCCGTCGCCGACGCCGGCGCGGTCTGGACGCTTCGCGGCGCACGGGGCGGCCTCACCGCGACGGGAGCGCGCAGCTTCGACCAGAACACCGCCGGCATCCCGGGCGCCGCGGAGGCCTCCGACCGCTGGGGCGGCCAGATCCGGCTGATCGACGCCGACAAGGACGGCCGCTTCGGCCTCCTCGCGGCGGCCCCGGGCGAGAACACGAACGACGGCTTCGTCTGGGTCGTCCCCGCGTCGTCCTCCGGCCTGGTCGCCAAGGGGACGTGGACGTACAACGGCGCGAACCTCGGCGCGCCGACGGCCGACGCGCAGTTCGGCGCGGCGATCGACGAGTAGGCGGACGCCGCAGGCGGCGTGTGGCGCCGCGCCCGGGAGGACCGGGTGCGGCGCCACACGCCCGCACGGACGTCGTGAGACGCGCGCGGCCCCCGCAGGACGCGGGGGGATCCCGGCGGGTGCCGCGCAGCGGCTACCATCGCGCGCATGCCGATACCCGAGGGGAGCGGTCGCGCCGAGGGGGCGGAGCCCGGTCGGTGGCGCGTCGCCGTGGTGGACCGTCACAGTGAGGTGGGGCGGCCGCCGTACCCGTCGCGGCCCGACGGACGGCCGCTGGCGCGGCGGGACGACCTGCGCATGCAGGGGGCGACCGGTGAGGTGGGCTGCGTCGACGTCTCGGGACGGACGCGCTGGACCCATGCCTTCGACGGACGCCCCAACGCCGCCCACATCTCCGGGGGCAGGGTGCTGGTCACCACGGACTCCCTCGAGTACACGCCGTGGGGATTCCTCGGTCCGGCCCTCCTGCTCGACCTTGCGGACGGCACCCTGATCGCCGAACTGCGCGGGGAGCGCGGCGCCGCGCTGCGCGGCGGACGCTTCCTGCTCGGCCTGGAGGGCTACGACTTCTTCGACACCTGGCAGCACGACCGCGACGGCGCCACCGTCGACTCATGGCGCAGTTACGGCCACTACGTCGTCGGCACCGGCGTCCGTGTCGTCGAGGCCGACCGGAGGCACCCCACCGAAAGCCGCGTGGTGCGCCTGCTGCCCGGGGGCGTGATCGAGCGGGGCCCACGCCTCACCGACCCGGTGGCACCGCGGCCGGTGGTGCTGGAGGACGGCACGATCCTGGTGCTCGACGCCGGGGTGCTCCGCGCCGTCGACCGCGGCCTGGCCGGTACCGTCCTCGCCGAACTGCTGCCGGTGGCCGCCGGCAACACGTCTCACCGCATCAGCTCGCTCCGCCTCGACGGCGACCGTCTCACCGCGGTCATCGCCGAACCCGGCCCGGGGCGGCCCACCCCGTACACCGTGCACACCTGGACCCTCGCCCTCCACCGGCGCGACGCAGCCACGAGGCACTCATGACCGACCACGCGCGGCCGCTCGAGCTCTTCCGTTTCGACGACGAAGTGCAGCGCGTCAGCGTCCGGATGGAAGGCGGTCCGCCGTCGGGCATGGGCGACGACCGGTACCTTTCCGGACGACGCCGACCTGTCTTCTGCTCGCGCATCCTGGTTGTCCCTTTCGCCTGGCCGAGCGGCATGAACGGGCGCTCTTCCCCGGTGAGTGGCGAACACATGTAAGCGATCGCCTCCTGGGCGAGTCTCGGGAGTCGCAGCACGGTCGTCCCGGACGGGCCTTCCTTGCACGCCTGCGCGCGCAGCAAGGGTCGTCCGCACGAAGAGGACTTTGTTCGCCACCTGCGCAACGGTTCGGTGTCGGCTGCCACGGGGTCAGCCGTTCATGACGTTCTCAGCCCGACCGACGAGGGTCGCCGATCACCATGCCGGCGGCGGTTCTCGAGCGGGGCGGAGACGCGTGGCCAGTTCAGGCAGGATTCATTCTGCCGGTGATCTTCCGGAGAGTGGAAGGCACCGTCGGGACACAACTGCCCTCTAGGTTACGCGGGTTGTCACTTATGGAGGACAGATGATCACCCGTGCCCGCCTGGGCGTCATACTTGCCGCCGCGTTGACGACGGTCTTCACGAGCGCCGTCGTGCCGAGTGCCGTCTCGGCGCAGCAGCCGGACCCGGCCGCTGCGAGCGCCACCGCGCACTCCGGCAAGGTCCGGATGAACGAGATCCAGTTCATGGGCGCCCACAACGCCTTCCACCGGGAGATGCAGGGCGTCGAGCTGGCCGAGTCGATCAAGATCGACCCTGGTTACCCGTCGTGGGGTTTCTACTCGCACGCGTCCGTCTCCGACCTGCTGGGCCGGCAGAACGTGCGCGCGCTCGAGTTCGACCTGCTGCCCGACCCCGACGGGGGCCTGTACCAGCACCCGCTGGCCCGCAAGCGGGCCGGTCTCGGCCCGATCGACGACCCGGCCATGGCCGCACCCGGCATGAAGGTCATCCATGTCGCCGACCAGGACTACAACTCGACCTGCCGCACCCTCGTGGCCTGCATGCAGCAGGTGAAGACCTGGTCGAAGGCCAACCCGCAGCACGTGCCGATCATCCTGCAGCTGGAGCTCAAGCAGACCGACGACCGTTGGGAGCAGCTCGGCGGCGCGGTCAGCCCGGCGTGGAGCGGCAAGCTGCTCGACGACCTCGACAAGGAGATCCGTTCGGTCTTCTCCGAGTCGCAGCTGATCACCGCTGACGACCTGCGCCGTCCCGGCCTGACGCTGGAGCAGTCGATCCTGAACAACGGCTGGCCGACCCTGGACCGGGCGCGCGGCAAGGTGATGTTCTTCTTCGACAACGGCGGCCCCGGCGCCATCCGCGACATGTATCTCGACGGGCACCCCAGCCTGCAGGGCCGGGCCGTCTTCACCCGCGGCAACCCTGGCGACGCGGATGCGGCGATCACGATGGTGAACGACCCGCGCGGCGCCAACGAGGCGACCATTCGCGACCTGGTCAAGCGGGGCTACATCGTCCGCACCCGCTCGGACGAGCCGCTGAAGACGGTCGTCAACAACGAGTTCAGCCGCGTCCAGACCGCTCTGGCCAGCGGCGCGCAGATGGTCACGACGGACTTCCCGAGCGTCGGCATGGCCGCCCGCTACAACAGCGACTTCGTCGCAGAGCTGCCCGGCAACGAGCCGGTTCGCTGCAACCCGGTGACCGCACCGCGCAACTGCCACGACGACAGGCTGGAGCCCTCGTCCACCCGATGAGCGCGCTCTGAAGGGCGGCCGTCCGATCCCGGACGGCCGCCTTTTCCTCTCCGAACCACGAACCGCGGTGCCGACGGCTGTGTCGTGGTGGAGAGCGGCTTCGTCGGCGGGCGGGTGAGCCGGCCCTCTCGCTCGAAGGCCTCGACGAGTGGGGGCGCTGCCTCGACGCACTCGCTTCCGGCGAGGGTGCCGAGTGGCCGCCCGACGAACGTACCGCGTGGCTGGACATCGTTCCGGACGACCCGGTGGAAGTGGCGGTCCACGATGCGCCGTCCACCCAGGTCGCGGTGCGGGTACCGGTCGACGTCGCCGAGGACCGGCTGGAGGCGAACCGCCTGCGCCTCGGGCGAGTGCGCCGGGCCATCGGCTGAACCGCCGGTCGGCGGCGGGCCGTCGGGGACCGGTGCGGGCGATTCGATCGCGCTGTCGCGCTGCCGTCGCGCCCTCGATCGCAAAGGAGGTGGGAACCGTGAGCCGGCCGACTCTCATGTGCTCCCACCACGTTCCGAGGGCGCCGAGGATCACAACGGGAGCGCGTCACCACCCCGAAGGACCTCGCGTGACCGATCTGTCCATCCGCCCCTCGCCGCAGGCGAGGAAACGCCTTCGAATCCCCGCCCGATCCCGGCCTTGCCCTGACCCCGCTCGCCGGAAGGCGGGGTGCGGGACCCGGGTGCACGACCGGGTCAGCACCCCGCATCCGCCCGGGGCCGTGGCCGGCGGCCGGGAGGCCGCGTCAGTACCCGAGTTCCTTCCGCGTGCCGTCCCAGAGCCGTTCGGCCGAGGCCGCGTCGATCGCCCAGGCCGCGACACCGGTCCCGCCCGCGGTGGGTTCGGGCTGGAGCGCCGCCGGGCGGCAGTCCTCGAAGTAGCGGCCGGTCACGCCCTCGACCAGCGGGGAGGCGGCGAGGAGCACCTGGGTGGCCGCGCCCTGCTGCGGGGTCTTCCAGCCCGGCGGGACGTCCAGCTTCTCGCCCGCGTCGTTCGTGGCGCCCACGAACCGCAACTGCTCGTCGCTGAGGTGCCGCTGCAGATTGGTCATGATGCCGCCGGGGTGCAGCGCGTTGGCGGTGATGCCGTCGGCCGCCCAGTGCCCGGCCAGCGCGACGGTGAAGAGGATCGCGGCCGACTTCGACTGGCCGTACGCCGTCCAGGCCTCGTAGGGGCGGTGGGCGAAGTGGATGTCGTCGAAGTCGACCGGGGCCATCAGATGGGCCGAGGAACCGACCGTGACGACCCGGGCGCCGCCGGCCGCGCGCAGCGCCCCGTGCAGGCCGAGGGTCAGCGCCGCGTGACCGGTGAGGTTCACGGCGTACTGGATCTCCCGCCCCTGCGGGGTGAGGGTGAGTTCCGGTACCGCCATGACGCCCGCGTTGTTGACCAGGATGTGCAGCGGCCCGCTCCAGCCCTCCGTGAAGGCACGGACGCTGTCGAGGTCGGCCAGGTCGGCCAGGTCGACACGGGCGACGCCGACGTCGTCCCGGCCGGTCTCCCGGCGGATGCGCTCGACGGCGGTCCCGGCCGCACGCGGGTCGCGCACGGCGAGGGTCACCTCCGCACCCGCCCCGGCCAGGGCGAGGGCCGTCTCCAGGCCGATCCCCGAGGCGCCGCCCGTGATGACGGCCCGCTTGCCGTAGAGGTCGACGTCGCGTACGACGTCCGCCGCCGTGGAACGCGCGCCGAAGGGGATGTCGGTGACGAGGGACATGAGTTGCTCCTGCTTTCGGACTTCCGGCATGCGCGTGCGGGCCACGCCTGGTGAGGGTGTCGGCTGGGCAACCAACCGGTTGGTTGCAATGTAGGCCGAGGAGTGCGGGAATGCAACCATCCGGTTGGTTGCCTGTGTGGGGCGGGAGCCTCCGGGCGGCCGCGGGCGGTGCCGCCCACCGCGGCGCCCCGCCCGACCTGGATCTCCTAGGCTGTCACCATGGCTTATGACTCCGCCGCCACGCGGGCGCGCCTCATCGAGGCCGCATACGGCGAATTCGTCGCGCACGGGCTCGCCGGTGCCCGTGTCGACCGGATCGCCAAGGCCGCGCCGGCCAACAAGCAGGCCATCTACGCCTACTTCGGGTCCAAGGACGAGCTCTTCGACGCGGTGCTCGAGGCCCGGCTCCGCGTGCTGGCGGACGTCGTGCCGTTCACCCCCGACGATCTGGCCGGGTACGCGGGCGCGCTGTTCGACGCCTTCACCGACGACCCCGACCTCATCAAGCTGACCCGGTGGAAGGCCCTGGAGCGTCCCGAGGCGTCGGTCATGGAACGGGACAACCACCTCGCCAAGGCGCGGGCGGTCGCGGACGCCCACGGTGTGGGACTCGAGGCGGGCATGGACGCGCTGATGGTCGCGCTGTCCGCCGCGCAGGCGTGGGTCACCACGCCCGCGAGCATCCGCAATCCGGGGGACGGCGAGGAAGCGGCCCGGCGCGTCCGGCACCGCGAGGCGGTCGTGGCGGCCGTGGGCGCGATGACCGAGCGCCTTCTGCCGCCGGCCGCCGGCTGACCCCGCCCGCCGGCCTCACCCGCCGGTGGTCAGAGCTCCGCCTCGCAGGCCTCCAGCCTGGCGAGCAGGCTCGCCAGGGCGCCGCTCCACCGCGCGGTCCCCCGCTGTTCCGCGAGGAGGGCGCGCAGCGCCCGGACCTCCTCGGCGGCGAAGGACTCGTGACCGGGGTTGTACTCGAACTGCAGGAACGCCACCTGCAGCTCGAAGTACCGGGAGGGGTCCGCGTCGTGGAGCCAGCGGTTCAGCGCCAGCGCCGCGGCGCCTTCCGCGCGGGCGCACCGGAGACCGACCGACGGCTCCACGACGAACTCGACCGTGGTGACGCCGTCGGGTGTGATGAGGCACATCCGCGCCGGGTCCGCCCCGCTCCGGACCATGCCGAACGCGGCGCCGCGCCGCGGGTCTTCCGGCGTGTCATCCATCTCTTCTCTCGTCTCTTCCGATCCGGTGGGGGACGGCCGGGGCCCCGCGCCGGTGTGCGGCGCGGACCCTCGCACACATCAACAACCGGGAAGGCCCGGGCATACCCGATGTGACGGAAGAGATCTCGTGGATTCCTCGCGGAGTCCCCGCGGATTCGGGGCGGGGACTGCGCCGGGACCGCGAACCGCGAGGGCGGCCGCGTGGGCTCAGGCGCCGGGGAGCCGCCCGGCGAGTCCGGTGACCTGCCGGCGCACCACTTCCCACGCCTCGGGGTGGAGCGCCGCGAGGTCCGTCTCCTGCAGCGCGTGCAGGGCCGCCCCGGTGTCGCCGCCGAACGGCGCGCTCGCGCCGAGCACTTCGTGGCCGTCACGGACCGCGACACGCAGGAGGCGTCCTTCGTCCGCGGCGTGCACGGCGGCGGCGACGACCAGGGGCGGGGGGCCGCCCGCCTCACCGGGCAGTTTGTCGTAGGTGCTGACCAGCGGCTCCCGCCAGCGGATGCCGAGCAGGAGGTGCTGCTTGGCCACGGCCTCGGCCAGATCGGTCTCGTGGGTCCGCTCAGGCTCCAGGATGATCGCGCGGGAGCCGAGGACGAGGGCGGCGGGCAGGAGGCAGCGCAGGGTGCTGCCGACGAGGTTGCCGCCGACGGTGGCCGTCCGCCGCACGGCGCCGGTGCCCACACCTGCGGCCGCCCGCCGCAGCACCTCGGGAACCCGGTCGTCGATCCGGTTCAGCACCACCGCCGCGCCCAGCGCCTCGCGTTCGATCGCGTTGGCCTCCGGCAGGTTGCGCAGTGACATGGCCCGCTCGGGGAACCCGTCGCGCTGCCAGGTGGCCCAGACGAGCGTCGCCCCGCCGACGGGCACCGCCCCCTGGGCCATGAACTCCTGTGCTTCGGGCACGGACGTGGGCAGATGCAGCAGCACGGCAGTCGACCCGCCTTCCGGGAGTCGGTGACCGGACGGCGAGTGTGCCGGTCGCATGATCGCTTGTGCTGGGCATTCTCCCCGTCCACGCGGGAGCGCGTACAGGGCTCAACTGTTCGCCTTGTGCGCCCTCCGTGCGCGACGTGCCTCCCGCGCGCGGGTCCGGGGCGACCCGGGCCCCACCGCGGCGGCGGTCAGGCGTTCTCGTGGCGCGCCTCGTGCCGCCAGAAGCCGGAGAAGGTGATGCGGTCCTTGGGGAGGCCGGCGCGGTGCAGGTGCCGGCGGCCCTTGGTGGCGAGGCTCTGCTCGCCGACGACGAAGGCGTACCCGGTGGCGTCCGCCGGGGTGTGCCCCCGCAGTTCGGCGAGTGCGACGGAGCCGGGGACGGCGTGCGGGTCGTCGCGCACGACCCAGGTGACGGCGATCCCGTCGGGGGCGTCGAGGTCGCGCCGGTCGTCGGAGGTGGGGACCTCCTGGATCAGCCGGCCCACGGTGTCGCGGGGGAGGGACCGCAGGATGCCCGTGGCGGCGGGCATCCCGCTCTCGTCGGCCACGACGAGGATCTCGGAGGCGTCCTCCGGGCAGTCGAACATGACGCCCTGGTCGAGGAGCGCCAGCGCGTCGCCGGCCCGTGCGCCGCAGGCCCATATCGCGGCACGGCCCTCGAGTTCACCGTCCGGCGTGCGGTGCACGACGAACTCGATGTCCATTTCGGCCGTTTCGGGGCGGAACGCGGCGACGGTGTAGTTCGAGTAGTGCGGACGCTCGGCCGTGGGGATGGCGAGGTAGGGCTGCCACCACCGGGCGCCGGAGAACTCGGGCAGCCGCAGGGCGTCCTGGTGGGGGAGTTGCATGAAGAGGCGGAACCAGTGGTCGTAGCCCATCCACGGGAAGTCGGCGAGGTCGGCGCCCGTCACGGTCACACGGTGCAGGGAGGGGGTGACCCGCTCGGTCCTGACGACCTCGGCGCGGAACATCCTGGGGTTCTGCGGCATGAGCCGCGGGGTCTTCGCCATGAAGGAAGGTTAGCCTAAGTTTACCGAGGCGGAAGGGGGGTGGTTCGGGCAAGAATTAGGTTAGGCTAACCTTCGTTCGTGAGTTCTACGGAAGAGACTGTCACGGCCTCCGGCGTGCGCGGTCACCGGCTGGCGGCGTACGACGTGACCGTGTCGTACGACGGGGTCGACGTCGTCCACGACGCGGCGATCACCCTCCGACCCGGTGAGGTGACCGCCCTCGTGGGCCCCAACGGCAGCGGCAAGTCGACGCTCCTGCGCACGGTGGCACGCCTGCAGCGTGCCCGCCGTGCCACGCTGACGATCGACGCGCACGACGGGACCACCGCCGACGGGCTCGCCCTGACGGCGCGTGATTTCTCCCGCCGGGTGGCCCTGCTGACGCAGGGCCGCCCCACGCCGAGCGGGCTGACGGTACGCGACGTCGTGGAGTTCGGCCGCTACCCCCACCGGGGCCGCTGGGGCCGCCCCGACCCGCACGGGCCGGCCGCGGTGGACCGCGCGCTGGCGATGACCGGTGTCGCCGACCTCGCCGCCCGCGGCGCCGAGCACCTCTCCGGCGGCCAGCTCCAGCGCGTCTGGCTCGCGAGCTGCCTCGCCCAGGAGACCGGGGTGCTCCTCCTCGACGAGCCCACGACCTACCTGGACCTGCGCTACCAGGTCGAACTGCTGGACCTGATCCGGGACCTGGCCGACGACCACGGCATCGCCGTCGGCGTCGTCCTGCACGACCTGGACCAGGCGGCCGCCGTGGCCGACCGGATCGCCCTGCTGCGGGCGGGCCGGATCGTCGCCGACGGCCGCCCCGAGGACGTGCTCACCCCGCAACGCCTCACCGACGCCTACGGGATACGGGTCGACGTCGACACCGACCCTCTGACCGGCCTGCTGCGCACCCGCGCCGTCGGCCGCCACCACGCACGCAACGAAAGGCCCGTCACCACCCCATGAGACGCTCCATCGTCATCACCGCCGCTGCCGCCGCACTCGCCCTCGCCGGCTGCGGCACGACCGAGCCGGCCGCGGACGGCGCCGCCAAGGACACCAAGGGCATCACACTCACCGACGCGAGCGGTGCGAAGGTCACCCTCGACGGGCCGGCGAAGAAGGTCGTCGGCACGGAGTGGAACGTCGTCGAGTCCCTCGTGACGCTCGGGGTGGACCCGGTCGGTGTCGCCGACGTCAAGGGCTACAGCACCTGGGACACGGCCGTCCCGCTGAAGAACCGGCCCAAGGACATCGGCACCCGCGGCGAGCCCAGCATGGACACCATCGCCTCGCTCTCCCCGGACCTGATCGTCGCCACCACCGACCTGCCGGACGCCGCCGTCAAGCAGCTGCAGAAGATCGCCCCGGTCCTCGAGGTCCGCTCCGCCGACGCCGCCGACCCGGTCGGGCGGATGAAGGAGAACCTCGACCTCATCGCCGAGGCCACCGGCACCACCGCCGAGGCCGACGAGGCGAAGAAGGCCTACGACACCAAGGTCGCCGAGGGGAGGAAGGCCCTCGCCGACGCCGGCCTGGCCGGCACGAGGATCGCGTTCGCCGACGGCTACGTCGCCTCCAACCAGGTCTCCGTCCGCCCCTACACCGCCGGCTCCCTGATCGGCGGCGTCAACACGGCGCTCGGCCTGGAGAACGCCTGGAAGATCGAGGGCGACAAGGACTACGGCCTGGCCGCCACCGACGTCGAGGGCCTCACCGGCCTCGGCGACGTGCAGTTCGCCTACATCGGCAGCGACAGCGAGGGCGACGTCTTCGCCGACGACCTCGCCAAGAACTCCGTCTGGACGTCCCTGCCCTTCGTCAAGAAGGACAAGGTGCACCGGCTGCCCGACGGCATCTGGATGTTCGGCGGCCCGCAGTCGATGGAGGCGTACGTCGACGCCCTCGTCGGCGCCCTGACGAAGTAGCGCTCGTGGCCGTCACCGCAACGACCCCCGCCACCCGTCCGCACGCGGCCGGCTCCCGGACGGGAGCGGCCGCGGTGACGGCCGCGCTCGTGCTCCTGGTCGCCGCCCTCGCGGTCGTCGACATCACCCAGGGCACCGCCGCCGTCGGCCCCGCCGAGGTCTGGAAGGCCCTCACCGGCCGGGCCGTCTCCGGCGACGCGTCCGTCGTGGTCGCCTCCCGCCTGCCCCGCATGACGGCCGGTCTGCTGGTCGGCGCAGCACTCGGCATCGCCGGGGCGGCGCTGCAGGCCGTGAGCCGCAACGTGCTCGCCGCGCCCGACACGCTCGCCGTCAACGCCGGTTCGTACCTGGCCCTGGGCGTCCTCATGGTCACCGGGACGTCCCTGCCGCTGCTCGCCTCCTCCGGCGTGGCCTTCGCCGGCGCACTCGCCGCAGCCGCCGTCGTCCTGTCGCTGTCGGGGCTGGGCGCCGGGACCGTGCGCCTGGTCCTGGCCGGCAGCGCGCTCACCCTCGGACTGACCTCCGTCACCGAGGGGCTGATCCTGCTCTTCCCGCAGCAGACCAACGGCCTCTACCAGTGGAGCCAGGGCAGCATCAGCCAGAACGGCTTCGACGGCGTGGCGCAGATGGCCCCCGTCGCCGTGGCCGGTGTCGCCGGACTGCTGCTGGTGGCCCGCCGCGTCGACGCCCTCGCACTCGGCGACGACGCCGCCCGCGGCCTCGGCGTCCCCGTCCGCGGCACCCGGATCACCGTCGTCGTGTTCGCTTCGCTGCTGTCCGCCGCGGCGGTGACCCTCGCCGGGCCCATCGGCTTCGTCGGCCTGTGCGCGCCCGCCCTCGTACGGCCCCTGGCCCGGCGCTTCCGGCCGTTGGTGCGCACCCGCTCCGGACTGCCCGTCATGGGCCTGACCGGCGCGGGCCTGGTGCTCGGCGCGGACGTCCTGCTGCGCGCCGTGGTACCGGCGCAGACCGCCGTCGCGGTCCCCACCGGGGTCGTCACGAGCCTGGTCGGCGCGGTGTTCCTGGTCGTGATGGCGCTGCGGGCCCAGGACTCCGCTGGGGTGGGAGCGCCGGACCGGATGCGCATCCCCGGCCGCGCGGCGTTCCTGGTGACCGTGGCCCTCCTCGTCGCCGTACTGGTCGGGCTGACCGTCGCCGGAGTCCTGCTGGGCGACACCAAGCTGCTCCTGGGCGACGTCGCCAACTGGACGCAGGGCAGGGCCGGTCAGGCCGTCTCCTTCGTCCTCGACACCCGCGTGCCGCGGGTGCTCGCGGCACTCCTGGCGGGGGCGGCGCTCGCCCTGTCCGGCACGCTGGTGCAGGCCGTCACCCGCAATCCGCTCGCGGAGCCCGGCATCCTCGGCGTCTCCGGCGGCGCCGCGCTCGGCGCGGTGCTGCTCGTCACGACGGTCCCGGTCGCCGGGGCGTGGGGCGTGGCGGCGGCCGCTTTCGCGGGCGCCGCGGTGACCGCGGTGCTCGTCTTCGGGCTCGCGGCGCGGGGCGGCTTCCAGCAGACCCGGCTGGTCCTCGTCGGTGTCGGCGTGTCCGCGGCCGCGACGGCCCTGATCAGCCTGCTCATCGTGCTCACCGACCCGTTCAACGCGACCAAGGCGCTCACCTGGCTGTCCGGCTCCACCTACGGACGGACCGTGCCCGACACGCTGCCTGTGGCGGCCGCCCTCGTACTGGGTCTCGCCGTCGCGGTCGCGCGGCGCACCGAACTCGACCTGCTGTCGGTCGACGACGACACCCCGGCCCTGCTCGGACTGCGCCGCGGCCCGGCCCGGCTCGGCTTCCTCGTGACGAGCGTGCTGCTCACCGGGACGGCCGTGGCCGCGGCCGGCACCATCGGCTTCGTCGGGCTGGTCGCCCCGCACGCCGCCCGGGCCCTGGTGGGCCGCCGGCACGTCCGCGTCGTACCGGTCGCCGTGCTCCTGGGCGCCGCGCTGGTCTGCGCGGCGGACCTCCTCGGACGTACCGTCATCGCCCCGGCCCAGATCGGCGCGGGCCTGATGACCGCCGTCATCGGCACGCCGTACTTCCTGCACCTGCTGCTGCGCACCCGCCGCTGATGCCGTGACCGGAGGGGTTCGCCGGGTCGCGGCGCCTGGCACGCCATCAGCTGGTCCAGGGCAGGCGGATGGCTTCGATCCCGGGGTCCGCGAGCAGTGCCTCCACCAGTGGGCGCGGGCCGCAGACCTTGGTGCCCCACAGGTCGTAGTCGGTGCAGACGACCCAGGAGCGATCCGCGGCCCACAGGTTGGACGGGGTGTACAGGATGTCCGGGTGGTCGAAGAGGGACCGGGCGTCCCCCAGGCGGCCGGAGCGGACCTGCCCCTTGTCGAAGTCCCGCGCGATGATCGGGTTGTAGTACGCCAGGCAGGGGGTCTCCGCTCCCTGGGGGCTGTGCGCGGTGAGGAACCGGATCAGCTGGTCCCATGTCGGCCTGTCGAGACTGCCCTCCGCGGGCCATTCGATGGAACCGGGCCGGATGGGCGTCCTTTCCGTGGAGGGGAAGCAACGGAGACAGGGGTACAGGCCGTGTGGCACGACCGGATCGCCGAGGCGGGCGGCCAGTTCCGCCCAGCGCAGCCGCTCCCAACCCGGGCCCGGGTGCTCGTCCCGGCTCTGGGCGTGGTTGACCGAATCCCCCGCGGTGCCCCCGCGTTCGTACATGCCGCCGAGCACCCAGGCGGCGTCCGGCCGGCCGGGTGCCTCGTAACCGGTGAGGCCGTCGTCCGAGGTGAGCCCGGCGAGCCAGTCGGTCTCGGAGGTGGGCGCGAGGGGCCACAGGGCGAGGATGTCATCGGGCATCCGGCCAGGCTACGGGCCCGGGCAGCAGTGACCGGTGCCGCGACCCGGTGAACCTTCCCGGCACCGGCACCGCGGCCGGCCGCGGGCCGCTCGATTTCCGCGCCGGGCGCGGAAAATCGCTGTCCGGTCGCCCGAGCACGGTGATGGACACCCGGAGTGGAGAAGACCCCGGGGAGGGCCCGGACGCGGCAGACGCCTCCCTGCGGGGCACGGCGGGTGAGCTGCTCCTGGCCTGGGATCCCGGGGGACAGAACCTGGGCCCGCGACTTCGGCGGACGCCTCTGAGGGCCGCCGGTCGTCCGGCGGCCCTCAGGCGCGGTTCAGGGGCGGGCCGCGGCCGTCGCGACCGGCTCGTCCTGACGGGCGGCGAGCGAGGCGACGATCTCGCCGGCCCGGACGGCGGTGGTGGACAGCAGCGTGGAGGTCAGCCCGTGCGTGTGCTCGGTGCCGCCCTGCACGTAGATCCCCGCCCGCACCTCGGGTGCGACCTCGACGCGGTGGTCGCGGCCGACGCGGAGGGCGTCGCCGTCGTCGCGCAGGCAGATCTTGGCGGACTCCCCGAGGAGGGTGCCGACGTCCTGGGAGCGGTAACCGGTCGCGTGCACGAGGACGTCCGTCTCCAGGACGTGCCGCTCACCGGTCGGCAGGAACTCCACCGTCACGTCGAGGCCGTCGTCCGCGGCGCTCACGTCCCGGATGCGGGAGACGTTGAGGAAGCGCAGCCGTTCCCGGCCCTGCACCTTCTCGCGGTAGGAGGTGGCGTACAGGGCCTCGATGAGGTCCATGTCGACCACCGAGTAGTTGGTGCTGCGGTGGTAGTCGAAGAGGGACTGCTTCACCTCGGACGGAGAGCCGAAGTAGAGGTCCACCGCCTCGGGGTCGAAGATCCGGTTGGCGAAGGGGCTGTCGTCGGCGGGCGTGTAGCCGTACTTGGCGAACACCGCGCAGATCTCCGCGTCGGGGAAGGTGCGGTGCAGGAAGTCGACCGCCTCGGCCGCGCTCTGCCCGGCGCCGAGGACGACGGCCCGGCGCACCGGGGTGCCCGTCGCGGTGAGCTCGGCGACCCTGGGCAGCAGCTGGCTGTTGTGCCACACGCGGTCCGACAGTTCGGTGCCCGGCGGCAGGTGCGGCTCGAGCCCGACGGCCACGCTGATGTTGCGGGCCCGGTGGGTGACCGTGCGCGTGGGGTCCTCGGGGTCCCGGCACATCACGTCGAGGTGGTCGACCTCTCCGTCGGCTCCGCGGACCGGTGTGACCGACAACACTTCCGAGGAGTAGTCGACGACGGGGGCGACGCGGGCGGCGGCCCACTCGAAGTAGTCGTGGAACTCGACGCGGAGCGGGAAGAGCGTCTTCTGGTTCAGGAAGTCGACCAGCCGGCCCTGCTCGCGCAGGTAGCACAGGAAGCTGAAGTCGCTGGTCGGATTGCGCATGGTGACCAGGTCCTTCAGGAACGACACCTGCATCGTCGCGTCGTCGATGAGCATGCCGCGGTGCCATCCGAAACGGGGTTGCCGTTCCAGGAAGCGGGCGTTGATCCGCCGGGAGTCCGGGACTTGTGCGTTGTGCTCCTCGATGGCTATCGCCAGAGCGAGATTTGACGGCCCGAAACCGATTCCCAGGATGTCGTGGATGGTGTCCGGCTCATTGAGCGGTGCTGTCACCGTTGCATCGCCTCCCTATGCGCGCCACATACTAGATAAGGTAAGCCTAACCTTGCAATAATCACTGAAGGAGAGGCAGCCCATGCGGGTCGTCATGTTCGGTTATCAGACCTGGGGACACCGGACGCTGCAGGCCCTGCTGGAGTCGGATCACGAGGTCGTCCTCGTCGTGACCCACCCCAGGAGCGAGCACGTCTACGAGAAGATCTGGGACGACTCGGTGGCGGAACTCGCCGAGAAGCACGGCGTTCCCGTGCTGCTGCGCAACCGCCCGGACGACGCCGAACTGCTGGAGACGATCAAGGCCGCGGCACCCGACGTCATCGTCGCCAACAACTGGCGCACCTGGCTGCCGCCGGAGATCTTCGACCTCCCGCCGCACGGCACCCTCAACGTGCACGACTCCCTGCTCCCCGCCTACGCGGGCTTCTCCCCGATCATCTGGGCGCTCGTCAACGGCGAGGAGCGGGTCGGCGTCACCGCCCACCGCATGGACGGCGAACTGGACGCGGGCGACATCCTGCTGCAGCGCTCGGTGCCCGTCGGCCCTGACGACACCGCCACCGACCTCTTCCACCGCACCTGCGACCTGATCGCACCCCTCGTACGCGAGTCGCTGGACCTGATCGCCTCCGGCCGCGCCGAGTGGACGCCCCAGGACCGCTCCCGCGCCAGCTTCTTCCACAAGCGCTCCGTCGAGGACAGCCGCATCGACTGGAACTGGCCCGCCGAGGACCTGGAACGGCTGGTACGCGCGCAGTCCGACCCCTACCCCAACGCCTTCACCTACCACCGCGGCGAGCGCATCAGGATCGTCTCCGCCGCCGTCTCGCAGGCCCGCTACGGCGGCACGCCCGGCCGCATCTTCATCCGCGAGGGCGACGGCGTCGTCATCGTCGCCGGCGCGGACGCGCGCGGCGGCCACCGCAAGGGTCTGCTGGTGCGCACCGTCCGCACCGACGACGGCACCGAGTACGCGGCCGGCGACTGGTTCCGCACCATGGGCGGCTACCTGACGACCCGTCCGTGACGACCGCACTGGCCGGCCCCGGGCCGCTGCCCGCCCTGCGCGCGCTCGGGGGCCGTACCGTCGTCGTGAAGGTGGGCGGCAACGCCATGGGCGACGGCTCCCTGCTGCGCACCTTCGCGCAGGACGTCGTCCGCATCCGGGAGGCCGGGGTGCGGGTCGTGGTGGTGCACGGCGGCGGCCCGCAGATCAGCGCCCAGCTCGACCTGGTGGGCATCGAGGCCCGCTTCGTCGGCGGGTTGCGGGTCACCACCCCCGAGGTCCTGGACGTCGCGCGGATGGTGCTGGCCGGCAAGGTCCAGCGGGACCTCGTCGGGCTGCTCAACGAGCACGGCCCGTACGCCGTGGGCCTCACCGGCGAGGACGCGCACACGCTGACCGCGGTGCGCCGCTACGCCCACGTCGACGGCGAGATCGTCGACATCGGCCTCGTCGGCGAGGTGACGGAGGTCAACACGGCCGCCGTGGACGTGCTGCTGGACCACGGCCACATCCCCGTCGTCTCCTCGCTCGGCCGGGGCACGGACGGCCAGATCTACAACGTCAACGCGGACGCGGCGGCCGGGGCCCTGGCCGCCGCGCTCGACGCCGAGGCGCTGGTCGTCCTCACCGACGTGCCCGGGCTGTACGCCGACTGGCCGCGCCGCGGGCGTGTCCTGGACCGGCTCACCGCCGCCGAACTGGAGGCGATGCTCCCGGTGCTCGGCGGCGGCATGGTGCCGAAGATGGAGAGCTGCCTGCGGGCGGTACGGGCGGGAGTCCGCACGGCCCGCGTGCTGGACGGCCGCGCCCCGCACGCGCTGCTGCGCGCGCTGACCGCGGGGCCGGGCGGGGCCGGCACGACCGTCCTGCCGGGCTAGGCCGTGTCGTCACGTGAGCCCCCGGCCGGCGCTGGGGGAAAGCCCCAGGCGCGGTGCGGTGCGTCGCAGGGCGGAGAGTCGAGTCGACAACTCCCCGGGCCGACGGCCGGGGAGTGCCGCTGAGTGGGGCACCCCCGGCCGGAGGTTGTTCGCCGGGGGTTGTTCGCCGGGGGTGGCCGGCTCGCGGTCGCCCGTGCCCGTCCGCCCCGGCGGATGTCCCGGAACGGGTCAGCCGGCCCCTGCCGGTCAGTCGCCCTCGTCCCCCGGCTCGGGCAGGATGCGGCCTCCCTCGGCGGCGAACCGGGCGGGGCTGTCCTTGATGATCACGAGGATGCGCGACTCCGGTACGCCGGTCACCCTGCTGCCGGCGGCCGAGATGTCCATGGCCGGCTGTGTCTTCTCCGCGTCCGCGTGGCCCGCGCGTGTGGTCGCCTCGATCAGAAGGGGACGTGAGGGGGCCGAATCCGTGAAGACGCTGTCCTCGGGCAGTTCGGCGAACGTCACGTGCACGAAGGAGGTGGGCGCCCCGGTGATCGACGCGTGAGACGCGTGAACTCCGCCGCCAACTCGGCCTTCTGCTCCGCCGAGACGGTGTTCTGCGTGGTGACCACATGGTGGACAGGCATGGACCGCTCCGATCACCCGTGCGGAGGCCGCCCTACCGACACCGTAGGTCGCCGTCGCGGGTGCCGCAGGTCGATGACGGCCCGTCGGGCGGGGGCCGCGCCACTGCGGGCTCACAGGCGCAGGCGTAGAGGACTCGGCCCCGGCGTCGTACTGCGGTCCGGCGCCCTTGCCGGCCTCAGTGAGGGGACGCCCGTGGTCGACGGGCCGGGCACGCGCGGTGGCGCCTAGCCCGTACCCCGTGCACCGGCGGGCGGGAAGGCGCGGCGCCATGGTGCCGCCCGGTCACTCGGCCGCGACGGGTACCGCCTCGTGGTGGCGGCCCATGGGGATCACCAGCGGGGTGCCGCTGACCGGGTCGGTGGTGACCTGGCAGCGCAGGTCGAAGACGTCCGCGACGGTCTCCGCGGTGATCACCTCGTCCGGCGGGCCCTCGGCGGCGATCCGCCCCGCCTTCATCGCGATGACGTGGTCGGCGTAGCGGCAGGCCTGGTTGAGGTCGTGCAGGACCATCACCACCGTGCGGCGCTCACGGCGGTTGAGGTCGGTGACGAGGTCGAGGACGTCGATCTGGTGGGCCAGGTCGAGGTAGGTGGTCGGCTCGTCCAGCAGGAGGACGGGGGTGCCCTGGGCGACGGCCATGGCGATCCACGCCCGCTGGCGCTGGCCGCCGGACAGTTCGTCCACGGGCCGGTCCGCGAGGTCGGCCATGCCGGTCGCCGCCAGTGCCTCGTGGACGGCCAGCTCGTCGGCCTTGGACCACTGCCGCCACCACGTCTGGTGCGGCGAACGGCCGCGGCTGACCAGGTCGATCACCGTCAGCCCCTCCGGGGCCACCGGGGTCTGCGGCAGGATGCCCAGCTGCTGGGCGAGTTCCCGGGTCGGCACCGACCGCAGGGCGCGGCCGTCCAGCTCGACGACACCCTGGCGGGGCGCGAGCAGCCGGGCCAGGGCGCGCAGGAGGGTGGACTTGCCGCAGGCGTTGGCGCCGACGATGGCGGTGATGCGGCCGGAGGGTATGACGAGGTCGAGGTCCTCGACGACCAGCCGGTTGTCGTATGCCAGGTGCAGTCCGCGCGCCCGCAGGTCGGGGCCGGTGGCGGTGGGGGCCGCGGCGGTGGGGGCGGGGTCGGTGGTCGCCATGGGTTCAGCCTCCTGAGCCCGCGCGGTTGGCGCGGATGAGCAGCCAGAGCAGGACCGGCGCGCCGATGACGCCGGTGACGATCCCGACGGGCAGTTCCGTGCCGGGGATCGCTTCACGTGCGATGAGGTCGGACCCCAGGACGACCAGCGCGCCGGTCAGTCCCGAGGCGGCCAGGGGCGGCCACGCCGTGCCGGCCATTCGCTGGGCGATCTGCGGGGCGGCCAGCGCCACGAAGGCGACCGGGCCCGCCGCGGCCGTGCCGAAGGCGATCAGCCCGACGCCGAGGAGCAGCAGGGCCAGCCGCACCGGCTGCACGGGGGTGCCGAGGCCGGCCGCCACGTCGTCGCCGAGCTGCAGGATCCGCAGCCGGCGGCCCATGCCGAGGGCGAGCGGCACGAGCACGGCCATGGCGACCGCGAGCTGCGTGACCTGGTCCCAGGTGCGGCCGTTGAGGTTGCCCACCAGCCAGCCCAGGGCGGCCTGCGCCTCGAAGCGCTCGCCGCGCGCGACCAGGTAGTCCGTGGCGCTGGTGCACATCCAGGACACGCCGATGCCGACCAGGATGATGCGGTAGCCGGTGGGGCCGCCCTTCCAGGCCAGCGCGTAGACGAGCAGCGCCGTGACCAGCGCTCCGAGCAGGCCGAGGCCCTGGGTGCCCAGGCCGCCGTCCCAGCCGAGCACGATGCCCGCGACCACGGCGGTCCCCGCGCCCTCGGTCAGCCCGATCATGTCGGGGCTGGCCAGCGGGTTGCGGGTCATCGTCTGGTAGAGCGCGCCGGAGATGCCGAAGGCGATGCCGACCAGCAGTCCCACGAGTGCGCGCGGCAGGCGCAACTCCCGTACGACGAGCACCGTTCCGGGGTCGCCGGCGCCGGTCAGGGCCTTGACCACGTCGGTGAACCCGATGGGGTAGTCCCCGAGGGTCACGCCCCAGCAGAAGAGCAGGAACACCGCGGCGACCAGGGCGGCGCACAGCGCGACCAGTCGCGGCCGGAGCACTCCGGAGACCGGCGGGGCCGCCAGCCGGAAGGGCCGGCGGCCGCGGAGCGGGGCGAGGGCGGTCACGGTCAGACCTCCGCGAGTTTGCGCCTGCGGACCAGGGCGATGAAGAACGGGCCGCCGATGAAGGCGACGAGCACCCCGGCCTGCACCTCGGTGGGCCGGGCGACGACCCGGCCGAGGATGTCGGCGGTGAGCAGCAGGCACGGTGCGAGCACCGCCGACAGCGGCAGCAGCCAGCGGTGGTCGGGGCCGATGCCCGCGTACTGGGCGAGCACCCGGGCGACGTGCGGCACCACCAGGCCGAGGAAGACCACCGGGCCGATCACGGCGACCGACGCGCCGGTCAGCAGCATCACCGCCACGACCCCCTGCAGGCGTACGAGGCCGAGCCGGCGGCCGAGCGAGGCGGCCACGTCGTCGCCCAGGGCCAGGCTGTTGAGCGCGGGGGCGGTGGCGAGCGCGAGCACCGCGCCGACCGCCAGGAACGGCAGGATGCTCCGGACCACGGCGCCGTCCTGGTCGGCGAGGGTGCCCGCGGACCAGAAGCGGTAGCGGTCCAGGGCGTCGGGATCGGTGAGGACGATCGCGTTGGTCAGCGAGAACAGCAGGAAGGTGACGGCGATTCCGGCCAGCGCGAGCTTCACCGGCGTCGCGCCCGAGCGGCCCGTCCGGCCGAGCAGGAAGACCAGCACGCTGGTGCCGAGCGCGCCGGCGAAGGCGAACCAGATCGTGCCGTACAGCGAGCCGATCCCGAACAGGGCGATGGCGAGGACGATCCCGAAGGACGCGCCCGCGCTGACGCCGAGGATGCCGGGGTCGGCGAGCGGGTTCCGGGTGAGGGCCTGCATGAGCGCGCCGGACATCCCCAGGGCCGCGCCCGCGGTGAGACCGAGGACGGTGCGCGGTACGCGGACGGTCCAGACGATGTTCTCGACGAGCTCGCTGGAGGGGTGGCCGAAAAGTGCCCGGACGACCTGGTCCGGGGGGATGTCGACGGCGCCCAGCCCGATCGAGAGCACGCACAGCGCCATGAGGGCGGTGGCGGGCAACACGACGAGCAGGGCTGGGCGCAGGCTTCTGCGCGCGGTCACCGGCCTGGCTCCACGGCCACCATCCTTAGGTTAGGCACACCTTAACCCTACCGCCGTGAGCTGTGCGGTCACGCCCAGCGGGCAGGGCTATCAAGTTAGGTAATGCTTACCTTAATATGGCGAGCGGTCGCGGCTCGTCCGAGTCGGATCCGCACGTCTGGGGAGGCACGGGCACCTGTGTCGGGTAACGAAGAACTGGTGATGACGGCAAAGGACTTCTGGCGTGAGCGGCTGATTCCGCTCGCACAGGAGACCGTCCTCCCCATCGACCTCCCCTATCCGCAAGGCCCCGCGGGACCCACCGCGGTCCGCTCCCGCGCGCTGCCCGGCACGGCCGCGGCGGAGGAACGGCACCTGGCGGCGTACGTCGCCCTGCTCCACCACTACGGCGGCGGCGCCACCGACCTCGTCCTCGCCCACGACGGGCTGCCGCTGCGCGTCGCCCTCACCGCGGACACCACCTTCACCGGGCTCACCGCGCGGGTCTCCGAGGCCGCGGAGCGGGCCCGCGCCCACCGCGTCCCCGCCGACGCCCTCGCCGCCGAACTGGGCGCCGCGGCGACCCGCGGCGGCGGTCTCCTCTGCAACACCGGTTTCGCCGCCGGCGACTGGGCCGGCGGCCCCCTCGACCTCGAACTGCGGGTGACACCCGGCGAGGTCCACGCGTCGTACCACCCCGGCCTCTTCGAGACGTCGACCGTCGACCGGATCCTCGGCCACTACGCCGCCCTGCTCGCCGACGCCACCGCTCACCCCGGCCGCGCCGTCGCCGACCTCGTGCTGCTGGACGGGTCGGAACGGCACCGCGTCCTCCACGAGTGGAACGACACCGGGCACGATGTACCGCTCGCCACCTGGCCCGCCATGTTCGCCGAGCAGGTCCGCACCCGGCCCGACGAGACCGCCCTGGTCTTCGAGGACGTCCGCCTCACGTACGCCGAACTCGACGCCCGCGCCAACCGGCTGGCCCACGCCCTGACCGCCCGGGGCGCCGGCCCCGAGACGGTGGTGGCGCTGGCCGTGCCGCGCTCGGCCGAACTCATCGTCGCCGAGGTCGCCGTGCTCAAGTCCGGCGCCGCCTACCTGCCGGTCGACACCGACTACCCCGCCGACCGCGTCGCCTACATGCTCACCGACGCCGCGCCCGTCTGCCTCCTCACCACCGCCGAGGTCGCCGCCGAACTGCCCGGCGAGGTGCCCACGCTGGTCGTCGACGCCCCGGACACCGTCGCCGAACTCGCCGGGCTGCCGGACCACGCCCCCGACCTCGGCGGCCGGCTGACCGTCGCCAACGCCGCCTACGTCATCTACACCTCGGGCTCCACCGGCCGGCCCAAGGGCGTCGTCCTCTCCCACGCGGGTGTCGCCAAGCTCGTCGCCACCCAGAGCGAGCGCTTCGGCATCGGCCCGCACAGCCGGGTGCTGCAGTTCGCCTCCCCGAGCTTCGACGTCGCCTTCTGGGACCTGTGCCTCGGCCTGCTCTCCGGCGGACGGCTCGTCGTCGTGCCCTCGGAGCGGCGCGTCCCGGGGCCGGCGCTCGCCGACTACGCGAACGCCAACGGCATCACCTTCATGATCCTGCCGCCCGCGCTGCTCGCCGCCATGCCCGACGACGTGCACCTGCCCGCGGAGGCGACGCTGCTCGCCGGCACCGAGCGGGTCTCGCCCGAACTCGTCGGCCGCTACGCGCGCGGCCGCATGATGTTCAACGCCTACGGCCCGACCGAGGCGACCACCAACTCCACCCTCGGCCTGTGCGACCCCGACACCCCGGCCGGCACCATCGTCCCCATCGGCGTTCCCGACCCCGGCACCCGTGCCTACGTGCTCGACGCCCGGCTGCGTCCGGTCCCCGCAGGCGTCGCGGGAGAGCTCTACCTCGGCGGCGCCGGACTCGCCCGCGGCTACCTCGGGCGCCCCGACCTGACGGCCGAGCGCTTCGTCGCCGACCCGTTCGGCGAGCCGGGGGAGCGGCTGTACCGCACCGGCGACCTGGTGCGCTGGAAGGCCGACGGGCGCCTGGAGTTCCTCGGCCGCGTCGACAGCCAGGTCAAGATCCGCGGCTTCCGCATCGAGCCCGGCGAGATCGAGTCCGTGCTGCGCGCCCACCCCGCCGTCGCCCAGGCCGCCGTCGTCGTCCGCGAGGACCGGCCCGGCGACCGGCGGCTGGCCGCGTACGTCGTGCCGTCGCTCGACGGTGAGGCCGAGGTCGCCGAGTGGAAGGACCTGCACGAACTCCTCTACTCCGCCGCGGGCTCCGAGGGCTTCCAGGAGAACTTCGCCGGCTGGAACAGCATGTACGACGGGCTGCCCATCCCGCTCGCCGACATGCGCGAGTGGCGGACCGCCACCGTCGAGCGCATCGCCGCGCTCGCGCCGCGCCGCGTCCTGGAGATCGGCGTCGGCAGCGGCCTGCTCCTGTCCCGCCTGGCCCCCGGCTGCGAGGCGTACTGGGGCACCGACGTCTCCGAGGAGGCCGTCGCCGCGCTGCGCGCCCAGATCCGCGGCGTGCCGGAACTCGCCGGTCGCGTGGAGCTGTCGGCCCGCCCCGCACACGACACCACGGGGCTGCCCGAGGGGCACTTCGACGTCGTCGTCATCAACTCCGTCGCCCAGTACTTCCCCGGCGCGGACTACCTCGAGGACGTGCTGCGCAAGGCCGCCGCGCTGCTCGCGCCCGGCGGCGTCCTCTTCGTCGGCGACGTCCGCAACCTGCGGCTGCTGCGCACCCTGCGCGCCGCCGTGGAGAGCCGCCGCGGTGCGGGCGGCGGGGCCGAGGAAGGCGCCGCCGACGACAAGGAGGCGCTGCGCGCCGCCGTCGACCGCTCGGTGGCCTGGGAGGGCGAACTCCTCGTCGACCCCGACTGGTTCGCGGGCCTCGACGGCTTCGCCGCGCAGGTGCGTGTCAAGCGCGGTACCCACCACAACGAGCTGACCCGCTACCGCTACGACGTCGTGCTGCGCCCGGCGGCGGACGCCGCCCCTGACGCGGCCGAGGAGATCTCATGGGCCGCCCTCGGCGGCCTGGACGCCCTGGACGCCCTGGACGCCCGGCTCGCCGCGCGCCCGGAGCGGCTGCGCGTCACCGCCGTGCCCAACGCCCGCCTCACCGAGGACCTCGACGCCCTCGCCGTCCTCGACGACAGCAGCCGTCCCGGCGCCGACGGCGCCGGCAGCGTCGATCCCGAGTCGCTGCACGAACTCGCCGCGCGGCACGGCCTGTCCGCCGCCGTCACCTGGACCGGCGACGCCGACGACGGCAGCATCGACGCCGTCTTCGTCCCCGAGGGCGCCGACCCCGGACCGCTCTACCGGCCCGGCGGCGGCCGCCCGCCCGCCAACCGGCCCGCCCCCTTCCGGGACGTCACCGCGCTGATGCGGACGCTGCGCGCGCACGCCGCCGAATTCCTGCCGGAGTACATGGTCCCCGCGGCCCTCGTGCCCCTGGACCGGCTGCCGGTCACGCCCAGCGGGAAGCTCGACGGCGCCGCCCTGCCCGTCCCCGACTACGCCGCCCTCAGCTCGGGCCGCGCCCCGCGCGACGGCCGCGAGGAACTGCTGTGCGCCCTGTACGCACGGGCCCTCGGCGTGCGGACCGTCACGATCGACGACGACTTCTTCGCCCTCGGCGGCGACAGCATCGTCGCGATCCAACTGCTCGTGCTCGCCCGCCGCGCCGGGCTGCGGCTCACCCCGCGCGACGTGTTCCGGCACCGCACCGTCGCCGCGCTCGCCGAGGTCGCCCGGGAGGGCGGCCCGGACGACGCCGCCACCGGGGGCGAGGACACGCCCCTGGTGTCGCTGACGGACGCCGAACTGGCCGCCGTACGCGGCGACCTGACGGTCACCGTCGACGAGCTGCTGCCGCTCGGCCCGCTGCAGGAGGGCTTCTTCTTCCACGCCCTCGTCGACGGCGCCGACCACGACACCTACGTCGTCCAGCAGGCCGTCGAGCTGTCCGGCCCCGTCGACGGCGCCGCGCTGCGCCGCGCCATGGAACGGCTCCTGGAGCGGCACGCGCCACTGCGCGCCTGTTTCCGCCAGCTCCCCGACGGCCGGCCCGTCCAGGTCGTCACCGGCGGCGCCGTGCTGCCCTGGCGCGAGGTCGACCTGTCCGCGCAGGACGGCGACGTGCGCCGCGGCCTCGCGGACGCCGTCGCCGCCGACGAGCGGTCCCGCCCCTTCGACCTCGCCCGGCCGCCCCTGCTGCGCTGCGCGCTCGTCCGCCTCGGCGCGGACCGCAGCCGCCTGCTGCTGACGTTCCATCACATCATCGCAGACGGCTGGTCGCTGCCCGTTCTGCACCGCGAGCTGATGGCCCTGTACGCCCCCGACCCGGCGCCCCTGCCCGAGGTCCCCGCCTACGCCGCCTACCTTCGCCGCGTCGCCGCCGCCGACCGGGACGCCGCCCGCGCGGCGTGGCGCTCCGCGCTCGCCGGGCTGGAGGGCCCGACGCGCCTGGTGGACGCGCCCGCAGACGGCGGCCCGGTGGAGCCCGCCCAGATCCGCGTCGAGCTCTCCGAGCGTGCCACGGCCCGCCTCGCGGCCCGCGCCCGAGAACTCGGCGTCACCCTCGGCACCGTCGTGCAGGGCGCCTGGGGCCTGCTGCTGGGCCGGCTGACCGGACAGCAGGACGTCGTCTTCGGCACCACCGTCTCCGGCCGGGACGTCGCCGTCGACGGCATCGACTCCATGGTCGGCCTCTTCATCAACACCCTGCCGACCCGGTTCGCCTGGGACCCGGCCACCGGCCTCGGCGAACTGCTGCGCCGCCTGCAGGACGAGCAGAGCGCACTGCTGGACCACCAGCACCTCGGCCTCGCCGAGATCCAGCGTGCCGCCGGGCACGCGGGCGGCGGCGAACTCTTCGACACCCTCGTCGTCTTCGAGAACTACCCCGCCGAGACCGGACTCGCCGACCCCTCCGGCACCGTGCGCGTCACCGGCCACGCCTTCCACGACACCGTGCACTATCCGCTCGCGCTCATCGTGAAGCCCGGCCGCCGCATGGACCTGCGGCTCAAGCACCACGCGCGCAGGATCGACGCCGACGCCGTCCGCGCCCTCGGCGGCCGGCTCACGCTGCTGCTGGAGGCGATCGCCGACGACCCCGGCCGCCCGGTGGCCTCCGTCGACCTCCTCACCCCGCGCGAGCACGACACCGCCCACCTGGAAGGCGCCGTCCGCGCCGTCCCCGTCACCACGCTGCCCGCCGCCATCGCCGGGCAGACCGCCCGTACGCCCGACGCGACCGCCGTCGTGTACGGCGACACCACCCTCACGTACGCCGAACTCGACGCGCGAGCCGAGGCGCTGGCCGCGCGGCTGCGCGCCCGCGGCGCGGGTCCCGAGCGCTTCGTGGCCGTCGCGGTCCCGCGCTCGGCGGAGCTGATGGTCGCGCTGCTCGGCGTCCTCAAGTCCGGCGCGGCCTACCTGCCGGTCGACCTGGACTACCCGGCGGAGCGCGTCGCCTACATGCTCGCCGACTCCGGCGCGGCCACCGTCGTCACCACGGCGGCCGACGCCCCGCGGCTGCCCTCCGTGGAGGGCCTGACGCCACTGCTGGTCGACGCCCCCGCCGAGGACGACGCCGAGGACGACGCCGAGACCGCCGCGGTCGACGCGGCCGGGCCCGACGACCCCGCGTACCTCATCTACACCTCCGGCTCCACCGGCCGCCCCAAGGGCGTCGTCGTCACCCACCGCGCCATCGTCAACCGCCTCGCGTGGACGCAGGGCGAGTACGGCCTGACGGCCGACGACCGCGTCCTGCAGAAGACCCCGTCGAGCTTCGACGTCAGCGTGTGGGAGTTCTTCTGGCCACTGTGCGAGGGCGCAGCCGTCGTCCTCGCCCGGCCGGACGGACACCGCGACCCGGCCTACCTCGCCGGGCTCGTCCGCGAACAGCGGATCACCACCATGCACTTCGTGCCCTCCATGCTGGAGGCGTTCCTCAGCACCCCGGAGGTCACCGCCGACGCGTCGTGGGCGGCCGGCCTGCGCCGCGTCCTGAGCAGCGGCGAGGCCCTGCCCGGCGGTGCCGCCGCGCGCTGGCGGGCACTCACCGGAGTGCCGCTGCACAACCTCTACGGCCCCACCGAGGCCGCCGTCGACGTCACCCACCACCCCTTCGACGGCGCCCCGGACACCACCGTGCCCATCGGGCGCCCCGTGTGGAACACCGGACTGCGGGTGCTGGACGCCTGCCTGCACCCCGTGCCGGAGGGCGTGCCCGGCGAGCTCTACCTGACGGGCGTGCAGCTCGCCCGCGGCTACCACGGCCGCTCGGCGCTCACCGCCGAGCGTTTTGTCCCGGACCCCTACGGCGCCCCGGGCACCCGCATGTACCGCACCGGCGACCTCGTGCGTCGCCGTGCCGATGGTGTCGTGGAGTACCTGGGCCGCACCGACCGCCAGGTCAAGCTGCGCGGCAACCGCATCGAGCCCGGCGAGTCCGAGGCCGCCCTCGTACGGCTCCCGGAGGTCGCCCAGGCCGCGGTGACGGTGCGCGGGCAGCGCCTCGTCGCGTACGTCGTGCCGTCCCACGGCGCCCGACCGGACACCGCAGCCCTGCGCGCCGCCGTGGCCGACGTGCTGCCCGCGCCGCTCGTCCCGGACGCCCTCGTCGTGCTGGACGCGCTGCCGCTCACCCCCAGCGGCAAGCTCGACCGCTCCGCGCTGCCCGCGCCCGAGGCCGAGCGCGCCCCCGCCCGGGCCCCGCGCACCGACCGCGAGCGGACGCTGACGGAGGTCTTCGCCGCCGTCCTCGGCCTGCCGGACGCCGGTCCCGACGACGACTTCTTCCTCCTCGGCGGCGACAGCATCAGCTCCATCGGCGTGGCCAGCCGCGCCCGCGCCGCCGGCCTCGAACTGACCCCGCGCGACGTCTTCGAGCACCGCACCCCCGCCGCCCTCGCCCTGGCCGCCCGCACCGGCGCCGCGGCCCGGGACCGCACCGGGCCCGTCCGCCCGGAGCTGACGCCCGAGGAGACCGAGCGCGTCCACCGCACCGCCGGGGGAGCGGTTGCCGAGATCTGGCCGCTCGCCCCGCTCCAGGAAGGCCTGTTCTTCCACTCCGCCTACGACGACGGCGCCCTGGACGTCTACACCGTCCACGAGACCTTCGACTTCGCCGAGCGCCTGGACGAGGGCCGGCTGCGCGCCGCCGCCCGCACCCTGCTCGCCCGCAACCCGGGCCTGCGCGCCGGGTTCACCAGCGACGGGCAGCGCCAGCCCGTGCAGTTCATCGTCGCCGAGCCCGCGGTGCCGCTGGAGACGGTCGACCTGTCGGCCCTGCCCGCGGCCGAGCAGGAGACGCGGCTGCGCGCCCTGATGGACGAGGAGCGCACCCGCCGCTTCGACCTGTCGGCGCCGCCCCTGTTCCGCATGCTGCTCGTACGCCGCGGCGCGGAGCACGGCGACCGCCTCGTCATCGGCCGCCACCTGATCCTGTGGGACGGCTGGTCCGCCTGGCTCTTCCTCGACCAGCTCTTCGCCCTCTACGCGACGGGCGGCGACGACACGGGCCTGCCGCGCCCCGGCTCCTACGGGGACTACCTGGCCTGGCTCGGCACCCAGGACGACGCCGCCGCGACCGCCGCCTGGCGCACCGCCCTGGCGGGCCTGGAGGAGCCCACCCTGCTCGTCCCGGCCGTCGCCGACACCGGCCTGGAACCCGTCATCCCCGAGCAGCTGGACACGCTGCTGCCCGCGGAGCTCGGCGACCGCCTCCGCGAGCGGGCCCGCGCCCACGGCCTCACCCTCAACACGGTGCTCAACGCCGCCTGGGGCCTGACCCTGGCCTCCGCGACCGGCCGCGCCGACGTCGTGTTCGGCACCACCGTCGCGGGCCGGCCCACCGAAGTTCCGGACGTCGAGAACGTCATCGGCATGTTCCTCAACACCGTCCCCGCCCGGGTCGCCCTCGACCCGGCGGAGACCGTCCTCGACCTGCTGCGGCGCATCCAGGGCGAACGGCTGGAACTCATGCCGTACGAGTACCTGGGCCTCGGCGTCCTGCAGGCCGAGACCGGCCACCGGCGGCTGTTCGACACCCTCTTCGTCCTGCGCAACAACGACACCGAGGACCGGCTGGAGCGGCTGCGCACCGAGCACGGCGCCACCGCCGTCGCCAACGTGGACGCCACGCACTACCCCGTCAACCTGATCGTGACGCCGGGACAGCGCGTCCTCGTCACGCTCGCGCACCGGCCCGACGTCGTCCCGCACGAGTCCGCCCGCGCGCTGCTGGACCGCTTCACCCTGCTCCTGGAGCGCATGGCGGAGGACCTGACGGCCCCCGTCGGCCGCCTCGACCCGCTGCTGCCCGCCGAACACGCCGCCCTGGAGCGGGAGTGGGACGGCAGCCGGGTTCCCGAGCCCACCGAGACCGTCGCCGACCTGCTCGCCGCGCAGGCCGCCCGGACCCCGGACGCCACCGCGCTCGTCTTCGGCGAGCGCACCCTGACCTACGCCGAGCTGGACGCGGCCGTGAACCGCACGGCCCGGCTGCTGCTCGCCCGCGGCGCGGGACCGGAGAAGGTCGTCGCGCTGGGCCTGCCGCGCTCCCTGGACATGGTCGTGGCCCTCTTCGCCGTGCTGCGCACCGGCGCCGCCTACCTGCCGCTGGAACTGGACCACCCTGCCGACCGGCTCTCCCTGATGCTGGAGGACGCCCGGCCGCTGCTGCTCCTGACCAACGCAGCCGTCTCCGCCACTCTGGACGCCGGCACCCCGCGCGTCCTCCTCGACGACCCGGCCGTCGCCGCCGAGCTGGCGGAGCTGTCCGACGCCCCGGTCGTGGCGAGCTTCAGCCTGGAGCACCCCGCGTACGTCATCTACACCTCGGGCTCCACCGGCCGCCCCAAGGGCGTCGTCACCCCCTACCGGGGCCTGACGAACATGCAGCTCAACCACCAGAAGGAGATCTTCGAACCGGCGATCGCGTCGGCGGGCGGGCGGCGGCTGCGCGTCGCGCACACCGTCTCCTTCGCCTTCGACATGTCGTGGGAGGAACTGCTGTGGCTCGTCGAGGGCCACGAAGTGCACGTCTGCGACGAGGAGCTGCGGCGTGACGCCCAGGCCCTGACCGCGTACTGCGAGCGGCACCGCATCGACGTCGTCAACGTCACCCCGACCTACGCCCGGCTGCTCATCGAGGAGGGGCTGCTCGAAGGGCACGTCCCGCCGCTGGTGCTGCTCGGCGGCGAGGCCGTCCCCGAGACGGTCTGGACGCGGCTGCGCGACACCGAGGGCACCTACGGCTACAACCTGTACGGCCCGACCGAGTACACCATCAACACCCTCGGCGGCGGCACCCACGACAGCGCCACCCCGACCGTGGGCCGCCCGATCCGCGGCACCCGGGCCCACATCCTCGACGCCTGGCTGCGCCCGGTGCCGGACGGCGTGCCCGGCGAGCTGTACATCGCGGGCATCGGCCTGGCCCGCGGCTACCTGGACCGGCCGGGGCTGACCGCCGAGCGGTTCGTCGCCGACCCCTTCGGCGAGCCCGGCGAGCGGATGTACCGCACCGGCGACCTCGTGCGGCGGGGCCGGGATAGCAACCTGGACTTCCTCGGGCGCACCGACGACCAGGTCAAGATCCGCGGCTACCGCGTCGAGCCCGGCGAGATCGAGAGCGCCCTCAGCCGCCACCCGCGTGTGTCGCAGGCCGCCGTCGTCGTCCGCGACGACCGGCTGGTCGGCTACGTCGTCCCGGCCCCCGCGGACGCCGCCGAGCGCGAGTCCACCGAGCGCGCCCAGGTCGGCGAGTGGCAGGAGATCTACTCCGACGAGTACGAGGAGATCTCCACCGCCGTCTTCACCGAGGAGTACGCGGGCTGGGACAGCTCCTACGACGGGCAGCCCATCCCCTTCGACGACATGCACGAGTGGCGCGAGGCCACCCTCGCCCGCATCCGCGAACTGCGCCCGCGCCGCGTCCTGGAGATCGGCGTCGGCTCCGGCCTGCTGCTGTCCCGGCTGGCCCCGGACGCGGAGGCCTACTGGGCCACCGACTTCGCCGCCCCCGTCATCCGCAAGATCGGCGAGGAGCTGCGGCGCGACACTGAGCTGGCGGCGAAGGTCGAGCTGCGCTGCCGGCCCGCCGACGACCTGGAGGGGCTGCCCACCGGGTACTTCGACACGGTCGTCATCAACTCCGTCATCCAGTACTTCCCCAGCGCGGCCTACCTGGAGTCGGTCGTGCGCGGCGCCATGGAGCTGCTCGCCCCCGGTGGCGCGCTCTTCGTCGGCGACGTCCGCAACCTGCGGCTCGTCCGCACCTTCCACACCGAGATCCAGCGCGCCCGGGGCACCGACGGCGCGGAGTTCGAGCGGGCCGTGGAGCGCGGTCTGCGCCTGGAGAAGGAACTCCTGGTCGACCCCGACTTCTTCGCGCACCTCGGGTACGGACTCGACCTGCGCACCAAGCGCGGACACCACCACAACGAGCTGACCCGGCACCGCTACGACGCCGTGCTCTACCGGGCGGAGCCCTCCCTCCGGCTCGGCGACGAGCCCGAGGCGGCCTGGTCGCCCGGGCTTCCCGAGCGCTTGCGCGAGGAGCGCCCCGAGCGGCTGCGCGTCACCGGCGTGCCGGACGGCCGCGTCCGGCCGGACGGCGTCGACCCCGAGGCCCTGCACGACCTGGGCGCCGGTCTCGGATACCGCGTGCTCACCACGTGGGGTGCCGAGACGGGCACATACGAGGCCGTGTTCGTCCCCGCCGGCGCCACCGGCACGACCGCCGGGCTGTACCGGGCGGGCGGCGGCAGCGCACCCTACGCCAACGAACCGGCGGCGGCCCGCGACGCGAGCGCCCTCGTGCGCGTGCTGCGCGAGGACCTCAAGCGCGAACTGCCCGAGTACATGGTCCCGGCGGCCTTCGTCACCCTCGACCGGCTGCCGATGAACGCCAACGGCAAGCTCGACGTCCGGGCGCTGCCCGACGCGGAGCCGGCCGTGGCCCTCGGCGGCGGACGAGGACCGCGCACCCCGCAGGAAGAGGTGCTGTGCCGCCTGTTCGCCGAGGTGCTGGGCCTGCCGTCGGTGGGCGCCGAGGACGGCTTCTTCGACCTGGGCGGCCACTCGCTGCTCGCCACCCGCCTGGTCAGCCGGGCCCGCACCGAACTCGGCGCCGAGCTCGCCATCCGCGACCTCTTCGAGGCCCCGACGCCCGCCCTGCTCGCGGTCCGCGCGGACGCCGGACGCCCCGCCCGCCCCGCGCTCACCGCGGCCGCCGAACGGCCGGGGCGTGTTCCGCTCTCCGCCGCGCAGCGCCGCCTGTGGCTGGTGGAACGCCTCACCGGCGGCGGCGCGGCGTACAACTTCCCCCTCGTCTTCCGGCTGCGCGGCGCCCTCGACACCGACGCCCTGCGCCTGGCCCTTGGCGACGTCGCGGGCCGCCACGAGGCGCTGCGCACCCTCGTCGGCGAACAGGACGGCGAGCCCTTCCAGCGGATCGTCCCCGCCGGCGAGGCACTGCCCGAGTTCACCGTCGCCGAGTGCGCCGAGTCCGGCCTCCCGGGGCTGATCGAGGCCGCGCAGCGCCGCCCCTTCGACCTGGCGCAGCAACTGCCGCTGCGCTGCGAGGTGTTCCGGGTCGGCGAGGACGACCACGTGGTGGCCGTCGTGCTGCACCACATCACCACCGACGAGTGGTCCGACCGCCCCTTCATGGCGGACCTGACGGCCGCCTACGCCGCCCGCGCCGCGGGCTCCGCCCCGGCCCGGCAGCCGCTGCCCGTCCAGTACGCGGACTACACCCTCTGGCAGGAGCGCCTCCTCGGCACGGTCGGCGGCACGCAACTCGCCTACTGGACCGAGCGGCTGCGCGACCTGCCCGAGGAGCTGAGGCTGCCGCTCGACCGGCCGCGTCCCGCCGCGCCCACCGGCGCCGGGGCCATCGTGCGCGGCGCGGTCCCGGTGGACCTCGGCCGGGAGCTGCGGGAGCTGTCCACCGCGACCGGCACCAGCATGTTCATGCTGTTCCAGGCCGCCACCGCGGCTCTGCTGCACCGCCTCGGCGCGGGCGAGGACGTGCCGCTCGGCGCGCCCATCGCGGGCCGCACCGACAGCGGCCTGGACGACCTCGTCGGCTTCTTCGTCAACACCCTCGTGCTCCGCACCGACCTGTCAGGCGACGCACTGACGTTCCGTCAGCTGCTCGGCCGGGTCCGTGAGTCCGCGCTGGCGGCCTTCGAGCACCAGGACATGCCCTTCGACCGGGTCGTGGAAGCGGTGAACCCGCCGCGCGCGGCGGGCCGCAACCCGCTGTTCCAGGTGATGCTCGGCTACCACCACCGCCCGGACGGGGACCCCGAGGTCTTCGGGCTGCCCACCGAGTGGTTCGACATGGACACCGGCACGGCCAAGTTCGACCTCGACTTCACCTTCGTCGACCACGGCGAGGCGCACCCGCTGGCACTGCTGCTGGAGTACGCGACCGACCTGGCCGACGAGGCCACCGCCGCGCTGCTCGTCGCCCGGCTGGTCCTGCTGCTGCGGCAGGCCGCGGCCCACCCCGACCTCCCGCTGGCGGAGTTCGACCTGCTCACGCCCGCCGAGCACGAGGCCGCGGCCGTCGCCTGGAACGACACCGCGCGGCACCCCGCCGAGACCCGCGCGGTGCCGGAGATCCTCGCCGACACCGTCCGGGCCCACCCGGAGCGGACGGCGCTGGTCACCGCCGAGGGCGCGCTGACCTTCGCCGCACTGGGCGAGCGGGTCGACGCCATCGCCGGGCTGCTGCGCGGTCACGGCGCCGCCGAGGGGACCGTCGTCGGCCTCGCGCTGCCGCGGCACGCCATGGTCCCCGCGATCCTCGGAGTGCTCGCCTCGGGCGCCGGCTACCTGCCGCTGGATCCCGCACTGCCCGCCGAGCGCCTGGAGTTCATGCTCCGCGACGCGGGTCCGGTCTGCCTGCTGACCACCGCGGAACTCGCCGAACGCCTCCCGGCCGTGCCGGGCGCCGCGCGGCTGCTGCTCGACGGGCCGCTGCCCGAGGCCGAGTTCGTACCCCCGGCCGGGTACCCGGCACCGAGCGCCGCGTACACGATCTACACCTCCGGCTCCACCGGCACCCCCAAGGGGGTCGTCGGCACCCACCGGGGCCTGTCCAACCTCTTCGGCGCGCACCTGCGCGACATGATCGAACCGGCCGTCCGCGCCACCGGCCGCGTGGTCCTGAAGGCCGCGCACACCGCCTCGTTCAGCTTCGACGCCTCCTGGGACCCGCTGCTGTGGCTGCTCGCGGGGCACGAACTGCACGTCGTCGACGAGACGACGATGACGGAGCCCGCCGCGCTCCTGGCGCACCTGGAGGCGCAGGCCGCCGACTACGTCGACCTCACCCCGACCTACCTGGGTGAGCTCATGCACCACGGCTTCCTCGCCCCGGGCGGCCACGCGCCCGCCGTCCTGACCGTCGGCGGCGAGGCCACCCCGCCCGCCCTGTGGCAGCGGCTGGCGGCGCTCCCCGGTACCGAGGTGCACGACCTGTACGGGCCCACCGAGTCGTCCGTCGACGCCTACGGACGCCACAGCGGTCGCCCCGAGTGGGCGGCGCCGCTGGACAACACGCGCGCGTACGTCCTCGACGAGCGGCTGCGCCCGGCGCCCCTCGGCGTGCCCGGCGAGCTGTACCTCGCCGGTGCGGGCCTGGCCCGCGGCTACCTCGGCCGGCCGGACCTGACGGCCGAGCGCTTCGTCGCCGATCCGTACGGCACCCCCGGCGAGCGCATGTACCGCACGGGCGACCTGGCACGACGCAGGGCCGACGGCTCGTTGGAGTACCTGGGCCGCACCGACGACCAGGTCAAGATCCGCGGCTTCCGCGTGGAGCCCGGCGAGATCGAGTCCGTGCTCACCGCCGCTCCCGGTGTGTCGGCGGCCGCCGTCCTCGTCCGCGAGGACACCCCGGGCGTGCCGCGCCTGGTGGCGTACGTCGTCGCCGCCCCCGGCCACGCCCCCGACCAGGCCGCGCTGCGCGCCCGCGTCGCCGCCGCGCTGCCCGAGCACATGGTGCCCGCGGTGTTCGTGGACCTGGCGGCCCTGCCGCGCACCGTCAACGGCAAGCTGGACCGGGCCGCGCTGCCCGCGCCCGACCTCTCCTCGGCCGTCGGCGGCCGCCTGCCCCGCACCCCGCGCGAGGAGCTGCTCGCCGAGCAGTTCGCCGTCGTGCTGGGCCTGGAACGGGTCGGCATCGACGACGACTTCTTCGTCCTCGGCGGTCACTCGCTGCTCGCGATGCGCCTGATCAGCCGCATCCGCACCGCGCTCGGCGTCGAGGTGACGCTGCGGGCCGTCTTCGACGCGCCCACCGTCGCCCGGCTCGCCGCCCTCCTCGACGGCCCGGGCGCCGGGGAGCGCCCGGCCCTGACCGCCGGCCGCGCCGTGCCCGAGCGGCTGCCGCTGTCCTCCGCCCAGCACCGGCTGTGGCTGCTGCACCAGGTCGACGCCGCCGACCCCTCCTACAACCTCCCGGCCGCCTGGCGCCTCACCGGAGCCCTCGACCGTGCCGCGCTCGAGGAGGCGCTGAACGACCTCGTCGCCCGCCACACCACCCTGCGCACGGTCTTCCCGGCCGTGGAGGGCGTGCCCCAGCAGCACGTCCTGGCCCCGGAGCAGGCGCGCGTGACACTCGGCGGCGCTTCGCCGGACGAGCTGCCCGCGATCGCCGCCCGGCCGTTCGACCTGGAGCGCGAACTCCCGCTGCGCGCCGCCCTGGCGGCGACCGGGCAGGACGAGCACGTGCTGCTGCTGGTGCTGCACCACATCGCCACCGACGAGTGGTCGGACCGGGCCCTGCTGGCCGGCCTCGGCACCGCCTACGCCGCGCGCGCAGCCGGCCACGCCCCCGACTGGGCGCCGCTGCCGGTGAGTTACGCCGACTACACGCTCTGGCAGCGCGAGCTGCTGGAGCACTCCGGCGACGACCTGCTCGCGTACTGGACCGAGACCCTGCGCGGCCTCCCCGAGGAACTGGCGCTGCCCACCGACCGGCCGCGCCCCCAGGAGTCCTCCCACACCGGCGGCACCGTGGGCTTCACGATCCGGCCCGAACAGGAACGCGCCCTGCGCGCGCTCGCCCGCCGCGAGGGCGCCAGCATGTTCATGGTCTCCCAGGCCGCCGTCGCCGCCCTGCTCCACCGGCTCGGCGCGGGCGACGACATCCCGCTCGGCGCGCCCGTCTCCGGGCGCGGGGACGAGCGCCTGGAGGACCTGGTCGGCTTCTTCGTCAACTCCCTCGTGCTGCGGACCGACCTGTCCGGCGACCCGGGCTTCGCCGAGCTGGTGCGCCGCGTCCGGGCGGCCGACCTGGCCGCGTACGAGCACCAGGAACTGCCCTTCGAGCGCCTGGTCGAGGCACTCAACCCGGGCCGCTCCCTGGCCCGCCACCCGCTGTTCCAGGTGATGGTCGTCCACCTCGCCGAGCGTGCCGGCGTGCCCGTGCTGCCGGGACTCACGGCGCGGCCGGAGCCGTTCGCCCAGGACACCGCCAAGTTCGACCTCAGCTTCGACTTCGTCGAGCAGGGCGAGGGCAACGGCATCCAGGGCTGGATCGAGTACAGCGCCGACCTCTTCGACCGGCCGACCGCCGAACTCCTCGCCCGCCGCATGGAACGCCTGCTGGAGCAGGCCGCCGCCGAACCCGAGCGGCCGGTCGGGCAGCTCGACGTACTGGACGACGGCGAACGCGCCCGCGTCCTGGGGGAGTGGAACGCCACCGGTCACGCCGTGCCCGGCCTCACCCTCCCCGAGCTGTTCCGCGCCCAGGCCGCGGCGACCCCGTCCGCGCCCGCGCTGCTGGTGGAGGACACCGCCGTCGGGTACGCGGAGCTGGACGCCCGCGTCGAACGCCTCGCGCACGTCCTCGCCGGCGCCGGCGTCGGCCCGGAGACCACGGTGGCGGTCGCGCTGCCCCGCTCCGCGGCCCTGGTCGTCACCCTGCTCGCCGTCCACCGCGCGGGCGGCGCCTACCTGCCACTGGACACCGGCTACCCCGCGGAGCGGCTGGCGTTCATGCTCGCCGACGCCCGCCCGGCGTGCGTGGTGACCACCGACGGCGTGGCCCTGCCGGACACCGGCGCGCCGCGCCTCATGGTCGACGCCGACGGCACTTCGGCGGCGGACGCCCCCACCGGCCCGCTCCCGCAGGCGTACGACCCGCGCCGTCCCGCCTACGTCATCTACACCTCCGGCTCGACCGGCCGCCCCAAGGGGGTCGTCGTACCGCAGGAAGGCATCGTCAACCGCCTGTTGTGGATGCAGGACGCCTACGGCCTGACCGCCGAGGACCGCGTGCTGCAGAAGACGCCGGCCGGCTTCGACGTGTCGGTCTGGGAGTTCTTCTGGCCGCTGATCACCGGTGCGACACTCGTCGTCGCCCGCCCCGAGGGCCACAAGGACCCCGCCTATCTGGCGCAGCTGATCCAGCGGGCCGGCGTCACCACGGCGCACTTCGTGCCGTCGATGCTGCGCGCCTTCCTCGACGAGCCTGCCGCGGCCGGCTGCACGGGCCTGCGCCGCGTGATCTGCAGCGGCGAGGCGCTGCCCGCCCCGCTCGCCACCCGCTTCCACGAGGTGCTGCGCACGGCCGGGCTGCACAACCTGTACGGCCCCACGGAGGCGTCCGTCGACGTCACCGCCCACCAGGTCACGCCGGGGGCCGCCACCGTCCCCATCGGCCGCCCGGTGTGGAACACCCGCGCCTGCGTGCTGGACGCCTCGCTGCGCCCGGTTCCCCCGGGCGTACCGGGTGAGCTGTACCTCGCCGGCGTCCAGCTGGCGCGGGGCTACCTCGGCCGGTCCGACCTGACCGCCGAGCGTTTCGTCGCCGACCCGTACGGGGAGCCGGGGAGCCGCATGTACCGCACCGGCGACTTGGCCCGCTGGACCCGCGACGGGGTGCTGGAGTACCTGGGGCGCGCCGACGACCAGGTCAAGCTGCGCGGCTTCCGCGTCGAACCGGGCGAGATCGAGGCCGCGGTGACCCGGCATCCCGCGGTCGCCTCGGCCACCGTCCTGCTCCGCGACGAGCGCCTGGTCGCCTACGTCGTCCCCGCCGCCGGGCAGGAGCCCGACACGGCTGCCCTGCGTGCCGACGCCGCCGCCGCGCTCCCGGAGCACATGGTGCCCGCCGCCTTCGTCGTCCTGGACACCCTCCCGCTGACGCCGAACGGCAAGCTCGACCGCGCTGCCCTGCCCGCGCCGGACTTCGCCGCCCAGGTCACCGCGACCGCGCCGCGCACTCCGCGCGAGGAGCTGCTGTGCCGGCTGTTCGCCGACGTCCTCGGCCTCGAACGGGTGGGCGCGGACGACGACTTCTTCACCCTGGGCGGAGACAGCATCGTCGCCATGCAGCTCGTCGTCCGGGCCCGCGCCGCCGGGCTGACGATCACGCCGCGCGACGTCTTCCGCCACAAGACCCCCGCGGGTCTGGCGGCCGTCGCCGCCGACACCGTCCGCCGCGGCACGGCAGCCGGCAGCGAACTGCTGCCCGGCCTCACCGACGCCGAACGCGCCGAACTACCCGGCGCCGCAGCGGCCGAGGCGCTGCCGCTCTCCCCGCTCCAGGCAGGCCTGCTCTTCCACGCCTCCTTCGACTCCGGCGACCAGGGCCCCGACGTTTACACCGTCCAGGTGTCGTACGACATCCAGGGCGCGCTCGACCCCGAGCGGCTGCGCGCCGCCGGGCAGGCCCTGCTCGACCGGCACGAGAGCCTGCGCGCGGGCTTCCGCTACCTCTCCTCCGGCCGCCCCGTGGCCGTGGCGCCGCGCTCGGTGCCGCTGCCGTGGCGCCACGTCGACCTCACGGCCGCCCCGGACGCCGAGGCGGAGTGGGAACGCCTCCTCCTGCAGGAACGCCGCCGCTTCGACCCCGCGGAACCGCCGCTGCTGCGCCTGCTGCTGGCCCGGACCGGCGACGGCGGCCACCGCCTCGCCCTCTCCCACCAGCACCTGCTGCTCGACGGCTGGTCGGTGCCCCGCCTGATGGCGGAACTGACCGCCCTCCACGACGGGACCACCCCGCCCGCCACCGCCCCCTACCGCGACTACCTGCGCTGGCTCGCCGAGCAGGACACGGCGGCCTCCGCGGCCGCCTGGGCCGCGGCCTTGGACGGACTGGAGGAGCCCACCCACCTGGTGCCCGCCGACGCCAACCGGGCGCCGGTCGTGCCGCGCACCCACACGGTGGAGGCGGACGAGGAGCTGACGCGGGCGCTCGGCGCGCTCGCCCGGCGCCGCGGCCTCACCGTCAACACGCTCGTACAGGCCGCCTGGGGAGTCGTGCTGTCCCGGCTGACCGGCCGCGACGACGTGGTGTTCGGCGCCACCGTGGCCGGACGCCCGCCGGAGCTGGACGGCGTCGAGTCCATGATCGGCCTGTTCATCAACACCGTGCCGGTCCGCGTCCGGCTGCGCCCGCAGGAGCCGGTCGGCGCCCTGCTGGACCGCCTCCAGGACGAGCAGTCACGCCTGCTGCCGCACCAGCACCTCGGCCTGGCCGACATCCAGCGCGGCGCCGGGCTCGGCGACCTCTTCGACACGCTGATGGTCTTCGAGTCCTACCCGGTCGCGGACGGCACCGACGACGCGGGCCTGAGCCTGTCCGTGCGCGAACACGAGGACTCCACGCACTATCCGTTCGCCTGGGCCGTCGAGCCCGACGAGCGCCTGCGCCTCACGGCGGAGTTCCGCCCCGACCTGTTCACCCCGGCCGCCGCCGGCCGCATCGCCTCGGCGATGCTCTCCGTCCTGGCGGCGATGGCCGCCGACCCGGACACCGCCGTCGGCCGCGTCGACATCCTCAGCGACGCCGACCGGCGCCTGCTGCTGGAGACCTGGAACGACACGGCCCTGCTCCCGCGGGCCGCCGACTCCACCGTCCCCGCCCTGTTCGCCGCGCAGGCGGCGGCGTCCCCGGACGCGGTCGCCGTCACCGACGCCTCCGTGACGTGGACCTTCGCCGAACTCGCCGCGCACACCGACCGGCTGGCCCGCGTGCTGGCCGGCGCGGGCGCGGGCCCCGAGGGAATCGTGGCGCTGGCGCTGCCGCGCAGCGCCGACCACATCACGGCGATCCTCGCCGTCATGACGGCGGGCGCCGCCTACCTGCCGATCGACCCCGACCTGCCGGCCGACCGCGTCCTGGACATGCTCGCGGACGCCAGGCCGAGGCTGATCCTGACCACACGGGAACTCGCCGGGTCGCTCCCCGCGACCGACGTCCCGGTGCTGCGCCTGGACGCCCTCGACGGGCTGCCCGAGGCGGACCCGCGGGCCCCGGCGCCCGACCACCCGGCATACGTCATCTACACCTCCGGCTCGACGGGCCGCCCCAAGGGCGTCGTCGTCACCCAGCGCAGCCTCGCCAACCTCTTCCACAGCCACCGCCACGACCTCCACGACCGCGCCAGGGAACTGACCGGCCGCCGCCACCTGCGGGTCGGCCACGCCTGGTCGTTCTCCTTCGACGCCTCCTGGCAGCCGCAGCTGTGGCTTCTGGACGGCCACGCGCTGCACATCGTGGACGACGAGACGCGCCGCGACGCGGAGCGCCTCGCCGCCCTCATCCGCGCCGAGGGGCTGGACTTCATCGAGGTCACCCCGTCACTGCTGGCGCAGATGGCCGACGCGGGCCTGATCCAGGGCGGGCACTGCCCGCTGGCGGTGGTCGGCGTCGGCGGCGAGGCCGTACCCGACGCCCTCTGGTCGCGCCTGGCGGCGCTGGAGTCCACCGAGGCCTTCAACCTCTACGGGCCGACCGAGGCCACCGTCGACGCCCTCGTCGGACGGATCGCCGACAGCGGCCGGCCCGTCGTCGGCCGCCCGGTCCGGGGCACGCGGGCCCACGTCCTCGACGCCTCGCTGCGCCTGGTGCCGCCCGGCGTCACCGGCGAGCTGTACCTGTCCGGCGCCGGGCTCGCCCGCGGCTACCTGGGCCGCCCCGACCTGACGGCCGAGCGCTTCGTCGCCGACCCGTACGGCCCGCCCGGCGCCCGCATGTACCGCACCGGCGACCTCGCCCGGTGGACGGAGGAGGGGCAGTTGGAGTACGCCGGCCGCTCCGACGACCAGGTCAAGATCCGCGGCTACCGGGTCGAGCTCGCCGAGGTCGAGACCGCCCTCGCCGCGCACGACACGGTGGCCCAGGTCGTCGTCGCCGCCCGCGAGGACCGGCCCCGCGTACGGCAGCTCGTCGGCTACGTCGTCCCCGCGGAGGGCCGGAGCGCCGACCCCGCCGCCCTGCGCGCCCACGTGGCCGCGAGCCTGCCGGAGTACATGGTCCCCGCGGCCGTGGTCGTCCTGGAGCGGCTGCCGCTGCTGTCCAACGGCAAGCTCGACCGCAAGGCGCTGCCCGCCCCCGACTTCACCGCGGGCACCGGCGGCCGCAGGCCCGGCAACGACACCGAACGCACCCTGTGCGGCATCGTCGCCGAGGTGCTGGGCCTGCCCGCGGAGGCCGTCGGCACCGACGACGACTTCTTCGCCCTCGGCGGCGACAGCATCGTCGCGATGCAGTTCGTCAGCCGGGCCCGCGCGGCCGGACTGCGGATCACCCCGCGCCAGGTCTTCCAGCACCGCGACGTGGCCTCGCTCGCCGAGGTCGCCGTCCCGCTCGCCGGCGACGAGCTGGTCCGTACCCACGACGACGGCACCGGCCTCGTCCCGCTCACCCCGATCATGCACGCCCTGCGCGAGCGCGGGGGCCCCATCTGGGGCTACCACCAGGCCGCGCTCCTGCAGACCCCGGCGGACATGGACGAGGACGGCCTGCTGGCGGTCCTGCGCGCCGTCGCCGACCGGCACGACATGCTCCGCGCCCGCCTGGAACGCACACGCACCCAGCCGTGCCACAAGGGCGACAGCGGCGAGCAGTGGGCGCTGCGCGTGCCCGCCCCGGGCACCGTCGACGTGGCTTCCTGGCTCGCCCGCGCCGACGTCCCCGGCGCGGACGACACCGCGCTGCGCGAGGCGATCGCCGCCCACGCGCTCACCGCGCGGGCCGGACTCGACCCGGACACCGGCGACATGGTGCGCGCCGTGTGGTTCGACGCCGGGCCCGGACGGCCGGGACGGCTGCTGCTGCTCCTGCACCACCTCGTCGTCGACGGCGTGACCTGGCGCATCCTGCTGCCCGACCTGGAGACCGCCTGGGCGGCCGTCGCGGCGGGCCGCGCCCCGGAACTGCCCCCCGTGGACGTCTCCTTCCGCCGCTGGTCCGAACTGCTCACCGCCCGCGCGCAGGACCCCTCCCGCGAGGACGAACTGCCCCGCTGGACCTCGGTCCTCGCGGACGGCGCCGGCCTGCCGCTGGCCCGCCCGCTGGACACGGAACGCGACACCGTGGAGAGCACCCGCTACCTGTCGCTGACCCTGCCCGCCGACGTCACCGGGCCGCTGCTCGGGCGGGTGCCCGCCGCGTACGGCGCGAGCGTCAACGACGTGCTGCTGACCGCCTTCGCGCGGGCCGTCGCCGACTGGCGGACCAGGGTGCTCGGTGCCGAACCCGGCAGCGCCGTCCTCGTCGACCTCGAAGGCCACGGCCGCGAGGAGGAACTCGCCGGCAACGCCGACCTGTCCCGCACCATCGGCTGGTTCACCAGCGTCGTCCCGGTCCGCCTCGACCCGGGCCACGCGGGCCTCGACCCCGACGAGGCCGTCGCCCGCGTCCGCGAGCACCTGACCGCCGCGCCCACCGGCGGCGTCGGACACGGCCTGCTGCGCCACCTCAACCCGGTCACCGGGCCCGAACTGGCCCTGCTCGCCGAACCGCAGATCGAGTTCAACTACATGGGCCGCTTCGGCGTCCCCGAGGCCGCCGACTGGTCGTACGCGCCGGAGGGCGACGCCGCCGACCTCGACGCCGACCCCGGGATGCCCATGTCGCACGCCCTCACCCTCAACGCCCTCACCGAGGACCGCCCCGGCGGCCCCGAGCTGAGCGCCCACTGGGCCTACGCCGGCGAACTCCTCACCGAGGAGGCCGTCCGGGATCTGGCGCAGACCTGGTTCCGGGCCCTTGCGGCCCTGGTCACACGGAAGGAAACCACCCGATGAGCAGCAACCCCTTCGAGAACCCCGACGGCGTCTACTCCGTCCTGGTCAACGCCGAGGGCCAGCACAGCCTGTGGCCGGACTTCGTCACCGTCCCGGCCGGCTGGACGGTCGCCCACGGTCCGGCGGGCCGCCAGGAGTGCCTGGAGTACGTGGAGACCCACTGGACGGACCTGCGCCCCAAGAGCCTCGTCGAGGGCCGGTAACCGCCCGCACACGCCGAAGGGGCCGACCCGCACCGCGCGGGTCGGCCCCTTGCGTGCCCCGGCCGACGGATCCGGCCGACCACGGCCGTAATTCCGTCGACGAAGTGTGAGCAGGCCTGGCAGGCTGCGCACATGACCTACCGAATCGAGTCCCACCCCGCCCGGTGAGCGCCCGGGAAGAGCGCGACGCGCTCACCCTTCCGCCCGCCCTGTACGACCGCGCCCTGCACCTGCTGCGCGAATCCCCGGACGGGCTGCCGCCCCGGCGTGGGCACTCCCTCCCGGGGAAGGCCGAGTCAGCCGGTCCCCACCTGACCCGGGACGAGGTCAGGGCCGCCGTCCGCGCGGCCCTTGACCCGCTGCCGGACGACTCACCCACCCTCCACCACCGCTTCGCCCGGCTCGGCGTACGGGACAGCCACAGGCACCTGATCCGTTCCGCCGTCGAGGAGTTGCCGCTGCCGGAGGAGGAGCGGGACACGGCCCGTGCACTGGCCCGGCAGCTGACCAGGACCGGCACCACCGCGCCCGCCGTCACGGCGGGAATCGCCCTCCTCATCCGCGTCGGCGAGTCCGAGGACGTACCGCACCTCGCCGCTCTCGGGGTGTTCCGGCAGCTCACCGGCCTGGCCGTGAACGCCTTGGACGGACTGGACCGCAGGTCCGCGGCCGTCGTCCACCTCGCCACCTTCGCCGACGACGAGCTTCGGCCGCTCGTCCGCGCCCTCCGGACGGGAGACGAGCACGCGGTCCTCGCCGAAGTGACCGCCCTTCCCAACCCGCTCCACCGAGTCGGCGCCAGGGACGCTCGCCGGATCGCGGAGGCCGCCGGGCTGCCCGAACTGCTCGAGCGCCATCCCCGCGACACGGCACTTCTCGCCCAGGCGGTCAGCCTGCTCGTGCGGATGGGGCTCTCGTACGACGACCCGAGCCACCTCCTCGCCTACCGAGAGGCACTTGCCCTGTACGAGAGGGTCGTCACACGCGCCGGCCTCCTGCCGCCGAGCCTCGACCACCACGCCACCCTGCTCTCGCTCGCCCTCGACATGAGCAGCGGCTCCGCGGCGCTCCTGGACTGGCCGGGGGACCGGCGTGCGGCGCTGCTCGACACACTCGGGCGGCTGCTGGCCGAACCACGATGGGCCTCGCAGACGGAGATCCCCGAAAGCACCGCGGAGCAGCGGCGGCGGGCGGGCTGGATCCGGCGCACCGGGCGGCGGCCGTTCACCCTCCCGGCCACGGCCGGCCGGCTGCGCATCGAGGTGGTGGCGGGTGACCCGGTGGACCGGGACCGGGTCGAGACCCGCATCCTCGTCGACGGCCGCCCCGTCGTCCCGGCGCTCTTCTCCCGCGGTCCCGCCAACAGCCCCGAACTCCTCCTGGAGGAGGGGCGACTGCGCGCCGGTCCTGAGCCTCGCGAAGTGCAACTCGCGGAGGCGGGCTGTACGGAGGGCTGCTGCGGGGCGCTCCACGTCACGATCCGGCGCGACGGGGACCAGGTGGTGTGGTCGAACTGGCGCCGGGCGCTGCCCGGTTCCGAGGAGCCCGCGCCCCAGCCGGCGCCGTACCGCTTCGACGCTGCGGCCTACGACGCGGAGGTCGCCCGCGCGGAGACCGACCGTGGGTGGTCCTGGCGGGTTCGCACGGTGGCCCGCCTCATCAAAGCGGGTCTGGTGGCGGAGCCCGATCTGCTGAGCAGATGGGACGCGAGCCGGGGCTGGATCAGCAGCAGCTTCGACGACCGGGCGGACACCACCGTGGTGACCTTCTGGTACGTGCCCGGACTCGCCTCGGGGAACCCCGACCGGCCCGACAGCCCGCTCCAGTTCCGGTGGGACATCGCCGACGACGGCACACCGCCCGAGGCACAGGCCGCGGCCGCGTTGCTGCGCCTCGCCGGGGAGGACCCGAAGACCTACGCACGGGTGTCCGGCGGTACCCGGGAGCGCGCTCGGGAACTCGGGTACCCGTGGCCGGACACCTGGTGACCGGCACCGGGCCGACACGAAGCCGCCCGGTGGTGTGCGCGCCCGCACACACCACCGGGCAGGCGGACACTCAGGACGCGGGCTGCTCCACCTTCGTCGCCGGGTCGCCGTCCACCGCGGCGGCCAGCTGCGGGACGAGGCGGTCCAGGACGTAGGGGATGCTCAGCACGGTCGACAGGGAGACCGCGTTGCCGTAGTCGCCGGTCTCCTGGACGAAGACCTCGCGGCCCTCCTTCACGACCTTCAGGTCGGCGTACAGCTTGTCCTTGTGCAGCTTGGCGACGGCCCCGGTGGTGTCCGGCACGATCCACACGGCGACGCCCTGGTCGAGCAGGTCGGTGCGCTCCTTGCTGATGTTGGCGCCGAACTGGTCGCCGATCACCTTGTCCAGGTCCGCCGGGAGCTTCAGCCCGAGGTCGGACAGCAGCCGCGAACGCGCGTCCTGGCTGCCGTAGACGAAGGTGCCCTCGTACGGGGTGGCCATCACCGCGGTGGAGCCGGCGAAGTCGGGGTGCGCCTTCTTGGCCTCGGCGAACTTCGCCTCGACGCCCTCGACGAGCTTGGCGGCCTCCTCGGACCTGCCCAGCGCCTTGCCGATGGTCTCCGTCTGCTGCTGCCACGGGATGCCGTAGTCGTTGAACTCCTTGGGCTGCGCCACGACCGGGGCGAACTTCGACAGCGTGTCGTACTGCGCCTTGGTCAGGCCCGAGTACAGGGCGAGGATCAGATCGGGCTTGAGCGCGGCGATCTTCTCGACCTGCGGCCCGGTGCCGGTGTCCTTCAGGACGGTCGGCGCGGCGGCGGAGCCCAGCTTGTCCTGGGCCCAGGGGCCGACGGCGCCCTTGTAGCCGCCGATCCACTCCGTCGTGCCGACCGGGACGGTGCCGAGCGCGAGGACGGCGTCCTGGTCGGTGAGGCCCACGGTGACCACGCGCTTGGGCTCGGCCTTGATCGTGGTGCTGCCGTACTTGTTGGCGATCGTGACGGGGAAGGCGCTGCTCGCGGGCGCCTTGGTGGAGCCGGAGCCCGGCTTGGCCTCGTCGGAGGGGGAGTCGGAGGAGCCGCAGGCGGCTACCGCGCCGACAAGAACCAGTACGGAGGCGAGCAGTCCGGTGATCCGGGTGGCTCTGGTGGCGCGGGGCATCGCGTGATCCTTCTGTTCGTTTCGGTTGTGGACGGGTTCGTAGGGGGCGGCGGCCGGCTACGGCCGGGGGGTGCTGCGGTGCTCCGCCCACGCCTGCCACAGGGCGGCGTACGGCCCCCCTGCGGCGCGCAGTTCGTCGTGGGTGCCGCTCTCGGCGATGCGGCCCTCCTCCATCACCACCACCCGGTCGGCGGCGGCGGCCTGGCTGAGCCGGTGCGCGACGACCAGTGCCGTACGGCCCTCCAGCGCGCGCTCGGCGGCCTCCTCCAGCCGCCCGGCGCCGGAACTGCCGGCCTCCGCGGTCGCCTCGTCGAGGACGGCGACCGGCGGGTCGGCCAGCACCAGGCGGGCGAGGGCGAGTTGCTGCGAGCGGTCCGCGGTCAGCCGGTGACCGCCGTCGCCGACGACGGTGTCCAGGCCCTCGGGCAGCGCCTGCGCCCAGCCGAGCGCGCCCACCCGCTCCAGGGCCTCGCGCAGTTCCTCGTCGGTGGCGTCCGGGCGGGCCAGGCGCAGGTCGTCGGTGAGCGGGCCGGAGAAGACGTGCACCTCCTGCGTGACCAGCGCGACCGTGCGCCCGGTCTCCGCGGGCCGGCCACCGCCGACCTCGACCCGGCCCGACGACGGCTGGTGGATGCCGACGACGATCTTGGCGAGCGTGGTCTTGCCGGCGCCGCTGGCACCGACGAGGGCGACCTTCTCCTTGGGCCGGAGGACCAGGTCCACGTCGCTGAGCACCGGCCGCCCCGGCACGTAGGCGTGGCCGACGCCCTCAACGGTGACGGCCGGAACGCCGGGGACGTCCTGCGGCCGTGCGTCGTCCGCGGCGGCGGGTGCCGGCTCGTCGACGACCCCGACCAGCCGGGCCAGGGCGGCGGTCGCGGACTGGGCGTCGTCCAGCAGCACCAGCGCGGTGTTCACCGGGCCGAACAGACTGTGGAAGTACAGGGCCGCCGCCGTCGCCGTGCCGATCGACGCGGAACCGCCGCGCACCAGCAGGAAACCGGTGACCAGCACGGCGGCCAGCCCGGTGTACTCGGCCACGTGCAGCCGGCTGTAGAAGCGCAGCACCAGCTGCACCCCGCGAAGTGTCAGGTCGACGGCCGCACGGGAGCGTTCGGTGACCCGATCGGTGTGCCCGGCCTCGGCCCGGTAGGCCCGCACCGTCGCCGCGCCGCCGATCGTGTCGAGCAACTGCTGCTGCTGGGCGCCGGTGGAGATGCGCTCCTTCGCGTACAGCGGGGTGGCGTTGCGGACGTACCAGCGCGCGGTGTGCGCCTGCACCGGCAGCGCGAGCAGCGCCGCCAGCAGGAACCGCCAGTCCAGCACCGCGAGGGCGGCCAGCGTCAGCACGATGGACAGCCCCGACCGCACCAGTTCCGGCAGCGCGGTGCGCACCGCCTCCGCCACCCGTGACACGTCACGCGTCACGCGGGAGTTGAGGTCGCCGGATCCGGCCCGCTCCAGCCGCTCCAGCGGCAGGGACAGCGCCCGCTCGACGAAGCGCTCGCGCAGTTCGGCGAGCACGGTCTCACCGAGCCGCGACACCAGCGACATGCCGAAGGCCGTGGCCACGCCCTGCGCCACCGCGACCAGCACCAGCAGCACCACGGGAAGCGTCAGCGCCCCCGCCGGGCGCCGGTCGGTGACCAGGTCGACGATGTGCCCCAGCAGCGGCTGCGTCAGCAGTCCCACCGTGGTCGCCGCCACCATCACCACGGCCCCGCCCACGGCCAGCGCCCGGTGGGGACGCAGCAGTTCGCGCACCGCCGCGCGGGTCCGCGCGGGCGTCGCGGTGGGCAGCAGTTCGCGCGCCGCGGATCCCGATGCCGTCGTCATGCCAGTACCGCCGTCCGGTAGGTCGGGTCGCCGTGCACGAGGTCGCCGTGCACGCCGTCGGCGGCCACCCGGCCGCCGTCGAGGAGGACGACGCGGTCGGCCACGGACAGCAGGGCCGGGCTGTTGGTGACCAGCAGCGTCGTGCGGCCCCGGCGGTGCTCGCGCAGGCCGCCGGCGATGCGGGCCTCGGTGACCGCGTCGACCGCCGTGGTGGGGTCGTGGACGACGAGCACCGGGCGGTCGGCGACGAGGGCGCGGGCGAGCGCGACGCGCTGGCGCTGGCCGCCGGAGAGCGAGCGACCGCCCTCGGTGACCTCGGAGGCGGTGCCCTGCGGCAGGGCCCGCGCGACCTCGTCGGCGCAGGCGGCGGCCAGCGCGCGGTCGGTGTCCCCGGCGCCGCCCAGGTTGTCGGCGAGGGTGCCCTCGAACAGATCGGCGTCGTGCGCCGCGACGAGGACCGCGGTGCGCAGCCGCGCGGGGTCGAGCTCCGGCAGGGGCACGCCGTCCAGTTCGACGACGCCGGCCTCCGGGTCCGTGGTGCGGCCGAGGCAGGCGAGCAGCGCCTGCGCGGCGGCCGGGTCGGTGCTGGCCACGCCGAGCAGTTCGCCGGGCCGTACGTCGAGGTCGGCCCCGCGCAGCGCGCCGAGGGTGACGCCGCGCAGCCGCAGGCCGCCCAGCACCGGTTGCGGCAGGGGGCGTTCACCGGGCAGCACGTCGGGTTCCGCGGCGAGCACGGCCGCGATGCGTCCCGCGGAGGCCCGCCCCTGGGCGAACTCGGCGTTGACCCAGGCGAAGACCTCCAGCGGACCCAGGAGGAACAGGGCCAGGCCGACGGCCGACACGAGCTGACCCAGCGTGATGTCGCCGGCCGCGGCGAGCCGTCCGCCGATCAGCGCCACGAGCGCGATGAAGACGCCGGTGAGCGTGAGCACCACCCCGCTCTGCCAGGCCTCGGCGCGCGCCGCCCGCACCGTCGCGCCGAGCGAGGCGCGGCTGGTGCGCCGGTAGCGTTCGACGGCGGCGGCCTGCGCGCCGATGCCCTTGAGCACCCGCAGTCCGGCCACCAGGTCGGCGGCTATCCCGGAGGCGTACGCGGCCCCCTCCTGCTCGGCTTCGCTGCGCCGCTCCAGGGGCTTGCTCAACAGGTGCCCGAGCCAGAGCAGCACCGGTGTGCCGAGGAGGACGACCAGGCCGAGCGGCACGGAGATGCGCAGCAGCGCCACGGCGCTGACCAGGAGTCCGGTCAGGGCCGAGATCCCGGTCATGACCGCCATGTTGACGGCGCCGACCCGTTTGGCGTCCTCGGTGGCGATGTTCGCCAACTCGCCCGGCAGGTGGCCGCGTTCGGCGCCGCCGCCGGGGTCGAGGACCCTTCGTACGAGCGTGATCCGCAGGTCGTGCGCGGCCTGTTCGGCAGCGCGTTCGCCGGCGCGGGCGCCGAAGCGGAAGCTGAAGGAGAGCCCCACGTACACCACGGCCAGCACCGCGAGCCAGCCGAACAGCGCGCGGCCGTCTCCGTCGGAGACGGCCTGGTCGATGACGATGCCGATGACGACGGGGACGAGAGCCTCCCCGAACTGATGGCCGGCGCCGAGTACGGCGCCCACGGCGACGTCCTTCCGGCGGCCCCTGACCGTCCGCAGCAGGACATCCCGCCCTGACGGCACCTTCGTTCCCACCCCGCGACCCCTCCGGTACCCAGCCGACGGCGACCAGCACCCATGTCTGAAATTTAGGTAAGGCTACACTAAGTCCTTCTCGGGGGTGAGGTCCCCCGGAGACATCCGGAGCACCGCGGCGCACGACGCGCCGGTGCCGGAGCGAAGTGACCTCGGCCACGTGCGCACCCCACGCTTGACCTCAAGCGCTTGAGGTTCCGAAGACTGAGGACGTGGCAATGACAGACGCCCCGCCGGTGTCGATCCAAGAGGTGTCGCGACGCAGCGGCCTCTCCGAGCCGACACTCCGGTACTACGAGAAGATCGGCCTCATCGGCCCGGTCCCCCGCGACGCGGGCAGCGGACACCGCCGCTACGGCGCTGCCGCGGTGGAGAGGATCGAGGCCCTGAGCTGCCTCAAGGCGACCGGGATGAGTGTGCGCGACATGCACGCCTACCTCCGTCACCTCGACGGGGAGGCGGACGCCGACCGGGCCGCGCAGCTGCGCGAGCTGTTCCGGCGCAACGCCGACCGGGTGGCCGAGGAGCTTGGGCGGATGCGGGTCCGCCTGCGCTACCTGCAGTTGAAGACCGACCTGTGGGACGCGCGGGAGCGGGGCGACGACGAAGCGGAGCGGTGTGCCGTGGACGAACTCACGCGCACGGTGCCCGAACTGAGATAGGGAAGAGAAGACCATGCACGACCACGACCTGACCCCCGGCTCCGGACCCGTCCTCGTGACCGGTGGCAGCGGCTACCTCGGCTCGCACGTCGTCGACGCACTGCTGCGGGCCGGCCACCGGGTGCGCACCACCGTCCGGTCGCTCGACCGCGCGGACGACGTCCGTGCGACGGCGGCCCGTGCGGGCGCCGACCCCGGCGAACGGCTGGACGTCGTCCAGGCCGACCTGGCTTCGGACGAGGGCTGGGCGGAGGCGGTGAAGGCACGTGGCGTCGCCCTTCCCGGCCCGTCAGCCCCGCACCGAGGACGAGGTCGTCGTCCCGGCCCGGGACGGCGCACTGCGCGTGCTGCGGGCGGCGCGTGACCACGGCGTCCGGCGCGTGGTGCTGACCTCGTCCTTCGCCGCCGTCGGCTACAGCCGTACGGGCGGCGGCGCGTACGACGAGAGCGACTGGACCGACCCCGCGGACGACCTGACGCCCTACATCAAGTCCAAGGCCGTCGCCGAGCGCGCCGCCTGGGACTTCGCGGCGGCCGAGGGAGGAGGCCTCGAACTGGCCGTGATCAACCCCCCGGGGATCTTCGGCCCCGTGCTGGGCGCGCACCTCTCCGCCTCGGTGGCGCTGGTCAAGGCGATGCTGGAGGGAGCCCTGCCGGTGGTCCTGCCGCAGTACTTCGACGTGGCCGACGTGCGTGACGTGGCGCAGGCCCATCTGCGGGCCATGACGGAACCGGCCGCCGCGGGCGAGCGGTTCCTCGTCGGCAGCGGCACGCCGACGAGCTTCCTGGGGATGGCCCGCGTCCTGGCGGAGGGCCTGGGCGAGCGCGCCGCGAAGGTGCCGGCGCGGGAGCTGACCCCCGAGGAGGTGCGGGAGGGCGCGCGCACCGACCCGGCGCTGCGGGAGGCGGCGAGCCGGCTGGGCGAGGTGCCGGTGCTGCGCACCGACAAAGCGCGCGCGGTGCTGGGCTGGGAGCCGCGCTCCGTGCGGACGACCGTCCTCGAGACCGCCGAGAGCCTGTTCCGGCTGGGGCTGGTCGAGGCCTGACGCTCCGTGCGGGTCACGTCTCCCAGTGGTACCCGAGGGTGAAGTCGACCACCACGGCGAAGGTCAAATACAGCAGCCAGGCGGCGGTCAGCAGGCGGAACAGCCCCATCACGCGCTCGGCGACGGGGACGCCGACCGACATGACGAACTTGCTCAGGTACACGACGAAGAGCCCGACGAAGACCAGTCCGACGGGCCAGTCGTTGGCGGCGAAGAACACCGTCGCGCCGAGGGCCGACAGGACCATGTAGGCCACGCCGACACCGGCGTTGACGCGTGCGTCGTTGCCGCGGTAGCGGTCCCAGCCGAGCGCGAACCAGTGGATGCCGTACGCCGTGAAGGCCAGTGCGGCCATGTAGAGCGGCGGCTCCTTGAAGACCTCGAACCAGGTGAGGCCCACGAAGAGGATGACGCCGGCCAGGAGCTGGCAGAGGCCCGGCAGCCAGATGCCCCAGACGCCCATCGCCCGGTCGACCTTCTCGTCCCTCTTGGGCCAGCCGAACAGTTCCTGGGAGCCCCAGATCAGATAGCCGGTCGCCAGACCGAAGAAGCCGAGGGCGAGCGGTGGGTACACCGACGGTTCAAAGATCACATCCATTAGTCCATTATTCACCCAAATGGGTCATTTTGCATATGAAATGCAGAGGGTGCCACGCACGCATCCCGGGCCGGTCGGTGACGGACAGCCCTCTCGGTGTCACCCTCCGTCGCGCACCGGTGCGGTGCTGTCCCGGACGGCCCGCTGCGTCGCGAGCTCCACCCTCGGCAGGTCGGCCTCCTCCCCGTCGACCAGCCGCGGCAGCGTGCGTGCCGCCATCGCGGCCATGGCCTGCAGCGGCTGGCGGACGGTGGTGAGGGCGGGGGCCGTCCACCGGGTGACGGGCACGTCGTCCAAGCCGACGACGCTGATGTCGCCGGGGACGTCCAACCCGCGCTCGCGCAGCGCGGTGCAGGCGTCGAAGGCCTGCAGGCCGCTGGCGGCGAGCTCCATCAAGCCCGGTGGTTTCACCGGGGCCTCCGTCACCGTCCACTACCGCGTGAACGGCGGTACGCAGGCGAACCACTTCCTGACCTGGAACGCCTCGGCCGGCCGCTGGGAGCAGCCCGTCCCGCTGCGCTCCGGGGACACCTACACCTTCGACTCCCTGCCCGCCGGGCAGACCGCGCAGCCCACCGGCGCCGCCTTCACCTGCACCGCCTCCTGACCACCGCCCGGCGGAAGGCCGGCCCAAACATGTTGCCGACGCTCGTCGAGGTGGAGAAGGATCTCCTGCCGGGACGCGAGAGTGCCCGGGAGGGCAACGTCAGCGACGGCTCGGCGGGATCGAAGGACTCGATGTGGCACCCGCCTTCCTCCGGACCGCTCGAACGCCCCAGGCGTATGTGTGGTGTGCCCGACAACAAGGGAGGACGTCATGGAGCCGTCGCAACTCCGCCGCGCGGTCGAGGCGGCACGGGCGACCGCCTCGGAGCTGGGCCTGAAGGTCGACGACGTGGTCGTCGTCCACGACTCGGACCGTGTCGCGCTGCATCTCGTCCCTTGCGGTGTGCTGGCCAGGGTCGCCCCCGCGGGCCATCTGGCCGATTCCGAGTTCGAAGTGGCGGTCGCCCGCATCCTCGCCGGCGTCGACGCTCCCGTGGCCGAGCTCGACCCCAGGGTCGACCCCCGCGTCCATGTGCGTGACGCCTTCGCCGTCTCGCTCTGGACGTACTACGAACCTGTGGGATCGCGGATCGCTCCGGCCGACTACGCGGACGCGTTCCTGCGGCACCATGCCGCCCTGCGCCGGATCGACCTGGACGCACCGCATGTCACCGATCGAGTCGCCTTGGCACTGGGAGAAGTCGACGACCGGGAGCGATCCCCCGAGCTGTCCGACGCCGACCGGGAGTTCCTCCGCGGCACACTGGCCGCTCTTAGCGCGGCGGTCGGCATCGACAGGGCCGGCGAGCAACTGCTGCACGGCGAGCCGCATCCGGGCAACCTCCTCAGCACATGGAGGGGTCCGCTCTTCGTGGACCTCGCCACGTGCTGCCGCGGGCCGGTCGAGTTCGATCTCGCCCATGCGCCCGAAGAAGTGGCAGAGCACTACGCGGGGGCCGACCACGAACTGATCCACCGGTGCCGCGCCCTGAACTGGGCGATGTTCTCGGCCTGGCGCTGGCGCCGGGACGACCGGATGCCCGACCGGGACCACTGGAGAGCGGAGGGGCTCCGCCGGGTTCGTGCCGCACTCGACCGCTGCGGACCGGGCTGAACCCGGGACGGAGGGGATCCGCCTTCCCCGCACCGTCCCCCTGGACCCGTCCGCCCGGGGCCCGTCGCCGACACGGGACCCGGGCGGACGCGGACACGTCAGCCCGCCGTGATCCGGAGCCTGATCGTGCGGGCCTGCGGGCGGAGCGCGAACTCCGGCCACACGTCGGGTCCGCACGCCCGGGAGCCGAGTCCGTGCTGGGCCGCGTCGACGAAGAGGTGACTGGTCGCCGACCGGGGGAGCTCGAACGGGTGCGCCGCCCGGGCGATCTGCTGCGGCGTGTGACGGCTGAGCGTGAAGCCGGGCAGGCGGCCCTGCACGTCCGGGACGGCCGCGAAACGCAGCACTCCGGCGCCGCCACTGGTCAGCTCCAGCTCCCGCCACCGGGAGCGGTGCCCGGTCTCCTGGGGGCGCGCGTAGTCGACCGAGAGGTCGTCGACACCGGCGGAGAACCGGCCGGTGCGCGCCGCACGAAGGCTGTCGGGGTAGGACTCGTGCGGGCCGAGGCCGAACCACTCGGCCCCGTCGACCGGAGCTGCGCCGTCGGGGAGGTCGAACCGGACGCCGATCCGCGGCCACACCGTCGTCCAGCCGCCCGACGGCTCGATCTCCACGCGCAGTTCGAGCTCGTCGCCCTCCAGGGACCAGACCGTCTCCACCGTCACCGACGACGCGGAGTCCGCCGCGGAGACCCTGGCGACGGTCCGCAGGGCGTCCGCGGCGGTCTCCACCGACAGCAGCCGCGAGGTCAGCCGGTCCAGGCCGTCGCGCCGCCACAGCTCGGCGTTGGAGACCCCGGGGACGTGGGCGTCGCTCTCCTCGGCCACCCCCGAGGTGCCCTCGTCGTTGTCGGTCGGGGCACGGAACAGCTCCAGGCGCGGGCCCGCCACGGCGCGCCCGGCGAGTCGTACGAGGGCCCCCTCGGCGAACTCGGCGATGCCGAGCGTCAGCGTCCCGTCGCTCCGCCGCCAGTCGGCCGGCAGCCGGACGGCGGGCGCGGTACGCCGCGCCGAACGGTCCAGCTGGGCGGTCGCGACCACATGCCCCTCGCCCGCCCACACGGTGCCGGTGGCCAGGACCGCGTCCACGGTGAGCCATGTCTCCGACTCCAGGGACACCGCGATCCGCGGCAGCGGCACGCGCGCCGACCCGCCGGCCGCGACGACGGGCACCTCCAGGTCCCCGGAGTCCACGGGCCTCCCGTCGTGCTCGACGCGCCAGCGGAAGCGCAGGTCCGAGGTGTCCGCCGAGTGCCGCAGATTGGCGACCGTGACCGCGCCGTCGCCGTCGCCGTCGAAGGTGAAGCGGAGCGGCTGCACGACGGCCTTGAACTCGTGGAGACCGGGGGTCGGGACGCCGTCGCTGAGCACCATCCCGTCCATCACGAAGTTGCCGTCGTGCACGACCTCCCCGAAGTCGCCGCCGTACGCGTAGTAGGGCGTGCCGTCCGGTGCCGTCGCCCGGATGCCGTGGTCGCGCCACTCCCAGACGAACCCGCCGTGCAGGCGCGGGTGCCGGTGCACCAGCTCCTCGTACTGGTCGAGGGCACCGGGCCCGTTGCCCATCGCGTGGGCGTACTCGCACAGCAGGAACGGCTTGGTGCGCTGCCGCGCGCCCTGCGAGGGGGTGCAGTCCTGCAGGGGTGCGCGCGAGCCGTCCGTCCCGATCTGCTCGGTCTCCGCCACCGACGCGTACATGCGCGAGTAGACGTCCGTGTACGCGCCGGCGTGGTCGCCCTCGTAGTGCACGGGGCGTCCCGCGTCGCGGGCGTGGACCCACGCCGACATCGCGGCGAGGTTGCCGCCCGTCCCCGCCTCGTTGCCGAGCGACCACATCACGACGCTGGGGTGGTTCTTGTCCCGTTCCACGGTGCGCCGGACACGGTCCAGGTACGCCTCGCGCCACGCCGGGTCGTCGCTGGGGTTGCCGGCCCAGGCGCCGTCCTTGTCGAAGCCGTGCGTCTCCAGGTCGCACTCGAGCACGACCCAGAACCCGAGTTCGTCGGCGAGGTCGAGCAGCCGCGGGTGCGGCGGGTAGTGGCTGGTGCGGATCGCGTTGACGTTGAACCGCTTCATCAGGGCCAGGTCCTCGCGCGCGTGCGCCTCGTCGAAGACACGGCCGCGCTCGGGGTGGGTCTCGTGGCGGTTCATCCCGTGGAAGACGACGCGGCGGCCGTTGACGAGGAACCGGTCGCCGCGGATCTCGACGGTGCGGAAGCCCGTCCGGACGGTGACGGTCTCCGCGGCCGAGGCCACGGTGACCTCGTACAGCCGCGGCACTTCGGCCGACCAGGGCTCGACGCCGTCGACCTCGAACGGGGCCACCTCGGCGGCGGAGACCCAGACCCGCTCGACGCCGAGTTCGGGGATGCGGAGGGTGACGGGGAAGGCCGCCGCCCCCGCGGTGACTACCGGGTCGATCCACCCGCGCCCCTGCTCGAACCCGGTGCGCAGCCAGACGTCCTCGACGCCTCCGGCCGGCCGCGCGATCAGGGTGACGTCGCGGAAGATGCCCGGCAGCCACCACTGGTCCTGGTCCTCGAGGTAGCTCGCCGCCGACCACTGGTGCACCCGCACCGCGACGACGTTGTCGCCCGGGCGCACGGACGAGGTCACGTCGAACTCGTGGGCGAGCCGGCTGCCGGAGGCGCTGCCGATCTCGTCGCCGTTCACCCAGACCTTGAACAGCGACTCGACCCCGTCGAACCGCAGCACGACCCGCTCGGCCCGCGTCCAGTCGGCGGGCAGGTCGAAGTGGCGGCGGTAGTCGCCGGTGGGGTTCTCGTCCGGTACGTGGGGCGGGTCGACGGGGAAGGGGTACTGGATGTTGGTGTAGATCGGCCGGCCGTAGGCCCCGTCGCCCTGGAGCACCCAGTGGGAGGGCACCGGGATGCCGTCCCAGCCGCCGTCGTCGAATCCTTCGGCCGCGAAGTCCTCCGCCGCCGTCGCCGTGGGCGAGAGCCGGAACCGCCAGTGCCCGTTGAGGGAGCGGGAGGGGGCGTCGGAGTGCAGCCACGAGCGCGCGGGGCGCAGCGCGCCACGCCCTGGGGTGGTGTCCGAAACATACGCGGAGAGCTGGGAGGGCAAGAGGTCACAACTCTTTCTTGGTAGCGGAGGGGGGATCCGGGGTGCGGTGGCGGTCGGGTCCGCGACCGCTACCGGAGCACGATCGTCCGGATCTCCCACGGGCCGAGGGCGAGTTCGAGGCCGCCCTCCGCGGGTTCGGTGGCCAGCGGCCGGCCGAGCAGGTCGACGGTGGTCACCCGGGTGAAGGCGCCGGTGACGCGGGCCGTGGCGCCCGTATCGCTCATCGCCACCAGCCGCACCTCGGTGCCGGCGCCGAGGTCGCCGCCGGTGACGCGGCGGAGGGCCGAGACGAACACGTCCGTGCCGTCGACGCGCACGCCGGCGGTGTCGGCGGGCAGCCGCTCCCCGGCGGGCGCGGTACCGCGGGTGACCAGCACGTCGTTGCGGAACTCCTCGGCGAGGGCGACCGCGTCCGCGTCCTGCCAGCCGGTCGCCGAGGGCACGATCGCGAAACGGTTCTCGATGCGCACCCCGAGGTCCTGGGCCCCCGGCGCGGGGATCTCGCTCGCCGCCGGCTCGTCGCGCAGCGGATGGATGTTGACGCTGATCGAGCCGATCGCGCGCAGCAGGGTGACGGCGAGTTCGGCGCCCTCGCCGGTGAGCTCGTACTCGGTGGCGTGGTCGAGCAGCACGGTGGCCGCGCCGGCCGAGACGAAGGTGCTCGCGGGGAAGGTCGGGATCGGGTACTCGCCCCAGCCGCCCTCGGCGGTGAGCCCGCGCTCGGTGACGGCGAGCTGCCCGGCCGACGCCGAGACGGCCGCCGGCCGGGGAAGCGGCACGTGGAAGCGCAGCCGGTGGTCGGCGGCCTGGTTCAGGAACGAGGTCGTGACGCGCACGAACGGCTCGCCCGCACGCAGTTCCACCAGGGTCTCGACCGGCGTCGGCACGGTCCGGCCGGCGCGCACGTCGCGGTCGGGGGAGAGCGCGGCGGGCCACGCGTACACACGGGTGATGCGCACCCTCGACCGCAGCGGGCCGTTCTCGAGGAGCTCGACGGCGACCTCCGTCGGTTCCGAGACGAGCAGATCGTGCGCCGGTGGGCCGTAGTTGTAGCTGTCGCCGCGGTCTCCGCCGTCGACGAGACGGCCGACCCCGCGCAGCACGGTGCCGTCCGCCCCGGTCACCTCCAGGGTGCCGTCGGAGGCGATCACGACCTCGACCAGCCCGTTCGACAGCGCCCCGGCCGTCGCCGTCGCCGGCGCGAACGCCATGGCCGGCGCGGCCGCCCGCGCGGCCGGTGCCACCGTGAAGCTCGCGAGCCCGGAGGCCGGGACGGCGACCGGCACCAGCGCGGTCGCCCGTGCCTCCTCCAGTGTCAGCACCCGCCACTCACCCGGGTGCGCGGCTGCCGCGGCGGCGACCTCGCGGCGCAGGATCAGCAGGTCGAACGGCCCGCTGGAGGGCACCTCGGCGAGGTGGAAGACGAGCGACCCCGCCGTGAGCTCGTAGTGGTCGATCTGCCGGCCGAACAACTCGCGGCGGTGGATGCGGCGCAGTACGCGTTCGAGCTGCGAGGCGTCCATGCGCTCGTCGCTGAGCACGGTCGGCGCCTCCGCCACCAGCTGCACGGGGTGCTCCGAGCCGTCGGCCGCGGTCGCGACCAGGACGGACCCCTCGGGCGGGGCCATGACGTCGACCTCGACCAGCGTCGTGCGGGGGGTGGCCAGCGGGTTGGCGACGAGGTGGCCGTCGGCGGGCACGCGGGCGGCCGGTCCGGCCAGCGCCGCGTCCCGGACGGCGCGCGCGGCGTGCGCGGCCTCGGCGAGCCGCGCCTCGACCTGGTCGGCGGTCTCGTCCGTGCCGGAGCCGACGACCGAGTCGTGGGCGCTCGACTCGATGATCTTGTGCCAGGCGAGCGAGAGGAACGGCGAGTCGTCACGCGTGGACCACAGCGCGTTCATCCGCTCGGCATGGTCGACGGTGCGCTCGGCGACGGCCATCCGGCGCTTGAGCCCGCGCCGCACCGAGAGCACGCCCGGCAGGATGTTGCCGCGCACATGGCTGCGCAGTTCGCCGGTGACGACCGCCGGGACCTCGTCGCGCACGTGCTTGCGAATGTACTCGTCGAGCGTGGCGATGGTGATGGCGCGTTCCCCGCCCGAGGCCTGCCGCAGCCACTCGGCCAGCCGCGGGTCCGGTGCGTTGTGGTCGGTGCCCGCCATCGCGAGCACCGGGTCGCCGCCCCACCGGCCGGCCGTCATCTCCGCGTACTCGCCCAGCGCGCGCCCGATCTGGTCGGGCACCAGCAGCACGTCGAGGCCGTTGTCGTAACCGTCGAAGAGGAACTCGGTGCGCACCTCCGAGCCGTCCGGGGCACGCCAGCGGAAGGCGTGGCCGTCGACGGAGCCGGGCACCCCGCGCCACAGCGCCGCGTGCTCGATGCCCGCGCGCGCCAGGATCTGCGGCATCTGGGCGACGTGGCCGAACATGTCCGGCAGGTAGCCGATGGGCATGGAGCCGCCCAGTTCGGCCGCGGCGGCCCACCCCATCTGCAGGTTGCGGACGATGGTCTCGCCCGAGCAGAGGAACTCGTCGAGCAGGATCAGCCACGGCCCGATCGCGAGCCGGCCCTCGGTGACCAGGGCCGTGACGCGCTCGCGGTTCTCCGGCCGCATCTCCAGGTAGTCCTCGAGCGCGGCCATCTGCCCGTCGACGGTGAAGCGGAAGTCCGGGTTCGTCTCGGCCGTCTCCAGCACGGTGTCGAGGGCGGCGACGAGTCGGTGCCGGAAGACCTGGAAGGGCTCGTACCATTCCCGGTCCCAGTGGAAGTGGGGCACGAATACGGCGGAATTGGGCATGGGAACGGGACCTTCTGTGCTGGTGGGGCGGCGGGGAAGGGGAGAACGGAGAAGGGGGGGTACGGGGCTATCGGAGCGAGCCGGCGGCCAGTCCGGTGCGCCAGAAGCGCTGGAGGAGGATGAACACCACGATCACGGGCAGGATCGAGACCAGCGAACCGGTGATCACCGACTCCTGCAGCAGCGGGGCGCGGGCGGTCTGGCCGTTCCACTGGTAGAGGCCGAGCGTGATCGGGAAGAGCGACTCCTTCTGCAGCATCACCATCGGCAGGAAGAAGTTGTTCCAGATGGCGACGAACTGGAACAGGAAGATGGTCACCAGAGAGGGCGTCATCAGCTTGAACGCCACCGAGAAGAACGTCCGGAACTCCCCGGCACCGTCCAGCCGCGCCGACTCCAGGATCTCCTGGGGGACGGCGGACGCGGCGAAGATCCGGGCCAGGTAGACGCCGAACGGGCTGACGATGCTGGGCAGGAACACCGCGAGGTAGGTGTTGACGAGCCCGGTCGCCGAGAACAGCAGGAACAGCGGCAGCGCGAGCGCGGTGGTGGGAACGAGGATCCCGCCGAGGATGACGGAGAAGAGGAACTCCCGCCCCCGGAACCTGAACTTGGCGAGCGCGTAGCCGCACAGCGCCGAGATCAGGGTCCCGACGGCCGCGCCCAGCACCGCGTACAGCACGCTGTTCAGTGCCCAGCGCCCGAAGATTCCGTCGCTGCGGGTGAAGAGGGTGTCGAGGTTGCCGAACAGGTCGAAGTGCGAGAAGGCCAGGCCGTTGGTGGAGGCGAGATCGCCCTGCGGCTTGGTCGCCGCGACGACCAGGAAGTACACCGGCAGCAGGAAGTAGACCGCCAGCAGGAACATCAGCGCCATGGCGGCCGTGCGGCTGATCCGGCTCTCGCGGTCGGGGGCCTGGGTGCTCGTGGTCCGGTCGCTCACAGTCCCGCCTTCTTCGAGGTCAGTCGCATGAACCCGAAGCTCAAGACGAAGGTGATGACGGCGATGACCACGGAGATCGCCGCCGCCTGCTGGTAGTTGTTCCCGGAGGCCACCGTGTACGCGAGCATGTTCGGGGTGAAGGTGCTCGAGATGTTCGAGGAGATCTGCCGCAGCACGGCCGGCTCGGCGTACAGCTGCAGCGTGCCGATGATGGAGAACACCGTGGTCAGGACGACCGACGGGGCGATGATCGGCACCTTGATCCGCCAGGCGATCGCCCAGTTGCTCGCGCCGTCGAGCTTGGCCGCCTCGTAGAGCTCCTGCGGGATCGACTGCAGCGCCGAGAACATGATCAGCATGTTGTAGCCGGTCCAGAGCCAGGTCGACACGTTCGCCGCCGACCACAGCACGGCGCCCGGACCGAGGAAGTCGGGCTGGAGGCCCACGCCCTTGAGCAGGTCGACCACCGGGCTGAGCTGCGGCGAGTAGAGGTACGACCACATGATCGCGGCGATGACGCCGGGCACGGCGTACGGCATGAAGGCCGCGATGCGGAAGAACGACTTGAGCTTGAGCAGGGGAGTGTCGAGCAGCAGCGCCATCACCAGCGCGACGAAGAGCATCACCGGCACCTGTACGACGCCGAAGAGCCCGATGCGCCCGATGCTGCCCCAGAACTCGGTGTTCTGGAAGACCTGGGTGTACTGCTCGAAGCCGCCGAAGGTCGTGTACGAGGTGCCGTACTGGCCGCCGGTGCGGCGCACGACGAGCAGGCTCTGCCAGAGCGCGTAGCCGATCGGCACCAGGTAGAAGAGGACGAACGGCACGAAGAACGGGGTCACGAACGCGGCGATGGTGCCCGCCCGGGGGCCGCCGCCGTTGTGACGGCGGCGGCGCCCCTCGGTGGTCGCCACCACGCGCGTCGCGCGGGTTGCGAGGTCGGTCATGCCGCGGTCACTCGCCTGCCGCGGCCGGGATCGCCTGGTCCTTCATGGACTTCAGCGCGGCGTCCTGGGCGGCCGTCAGCGCGTCGCCGACGGTGCCGTCACCGGCGGCCGCCTTGGCCATCGCGTCCTGCAGCGCCAGGTTCACCGTCTTCTGGGTCGGGCCCCAGGTGAAACCGGTGTCGATCTTCGTGGACGAGTCGGCGAAGACGTCGAAGATCTTCTCGTTGTTGTAGTACGGCACACCCTGGGAGAGCGCGGGGAGCGCCAGACCGGCGGTGGCGGCCGGGTAGAGGCCGCCCAGCTTGTTCTCCAGCGCCAGGGCCTCCGGGTCGGTGTTCAGCCAGGTGTTGAACTTGACCGACTCGTAGGGGTGCTTGCCGCCCTTCATGAAGGCGACCGTGGAACCGCCCCAGTCACCGGACGCGGCGCTCGTACCCCAGGTCGGCATCGGCACGATCGACCACTTGCCGGCCTGCTTGGGCAGGTTGTCGCGGAACATGCTGTAGCCCCAGGCGGCGCCGACGTAGGTGGCGATCTGGTCCTTCTGGTACGCCGTGTACATCTGGGTCGAGCCGTGGGCGAGGTCGGTCCGCACCAGCTTGGCGTCGATCAGCTTCTGCCAGTAGTCGGCGACCTGCTTGCTCTGCTCGGACTCGACGGTGACGTGCCACTTGTCGCCGGAGTAGGAGTACATCTCGGCGCTGTTCTGCCAGAGGAGCCCGTTGAACCACTCGGCGTTGTTCGGGTCGAAGAACGTCATGCTGAGGTTCGGGTCCGCCTTGTGCAGCTTCTGCGCCTCGGTCGCGTACTCGTCCCAGGTCTTGGGGATCTCCAGGCCGTGCTTCTTGAAGATGTCGCTGCGCACGTACAGGGCCATCGGGCCGGTGTCCTGCGGCATGGCGAACACCCCGGTGCCGCCGAAGCTGGCCTGCGACCAGGTCCAGGGCACGAACGCCGACTTGGCGCCGGTGGCCGACTTGCAGGCGGAGACGTCCGTGAAGGCGTCCTGGGTGCGCAGGTTGGGCAGTTCGTCGTAGCCGACCTGCGCGAGGTCCGGCGCCTTGCCCGCCTTGAGGGCGTTGCCGATGGTGCCGTACTGGTCGTTGGAGATGTTCTTCGTCTCGACCTGGATGTTCGGGTTCTTCTTGTTCCACAGCGCGACGACTTCGTCCATGCCGGGAACGGTGTTCCAGTACTGGAGGGTGACTTTGCCCTTCGCGGGCGCGCAGGAGTCTGCCGCTGCGCTGTTACCCGAAGGAGCCGGCGATGAGCATCCGGCGAGTACGGCGATGCTGGCTGCCGCGGCGACGGCGGCGAGGCGGATGCGCGTGACTGTGCTGCTCATGGTTTCCGTTCCGGAGGACGACTAGCGAGGTCGCTAGACGGGTCGACGTTGACACCTCAGGCGGGACGTGCTGCTGAGAAGGGACACAAGCGCAACGGGTTTCCGGCGCAAGCACCGAACGCCCGTCGCAAGTAGGGGCAAAACCGGTTGTTCTGGTCCCGTGAGCGTTCACGTGAGCGTTCACGTGAACGCTCACGGGCTGATTGAGAATTGTTCGGAAGTGTGCGCTCCGGTGGCTTCAAGTGTCAAGGGTTTGCGGCGCGCACGGGTCCGGGAGGTTAAGCGGAGCCGCCCAGCCGCAGGTGCGCCCGGACGACGAGGTCGTCGGCACCGAGCGGTTCCAGCCCGGTCAGCAGGCGTGCGGCCTGGTCGATGGCGAGCGCGCCGAGGCGGCGCGTGTCGAGCGCGACGCTGGAGAGCGGGGGTTCGACGAGCGTGCCGAGCTGCAGGCCGTCGAAGCCGACCACGGCGAGGTCCTCGGGGACGCTTCTGCCCAGCCGGCGCGCCTCGCGCAGGGCGCCGATCGCGATGATGTCGTTGAAGGTGAACACCGCGCTGACCTCGGGGTGCGCGCCGAGCAGTTTCCTGAGCGCCGTCCCCCCGCCGTCGGCCGACTGCGGGGCCCCGACCACCCTGTCCACGGCGATCCCGTGGGCCGCCGCGGCCGTCGCGAACCACTCACGCCGCACGCTCGGCTCGGCGCGGCCGTCGTGGTCGAGCATGCCGATGTGCCGGTGCCCCGCGGCGACCAGGTGCGCGACCGCGGTGTGGACGCCCTCCTCGCCGTCGATGCGGATCGAACTGAACCGCCCCGTGTGGTGCTCACGGCCGATGAGCACCACGGGCAGTCCGCGGGTGAAGCGTTCGAGGTCGTGCTCGGAGCAGCTGAAGTAGCCGACCACCGCGTCCACTTGCGAGGCGATCACCTGAAGGGTGCCGAACTCCTCCTCGGCGCGGTCCCCGGTGTCGTAGACGACGACGTGCCAGCCGCGCGCCCGGGCCGCCTCCAGCGCGGCCGCGGCGACCTCGGTGAAGAAGGGGTTGAGCAGGTCGGGGATGACCAGTCCGATCGTGGTGGTGTCCTGCCGGACCAGGCCGCGGGCGAAGCGGCTCGGCCGGTAGCCGAGTTCGCGGGCGGCGTCGAGGACACGCTGCTTGGTCGCGCCGTCGATCTCGTCCTTGTCGTTGAGCGCCCGCGACACGGTCTGCCGGGACACCCCGGCGGACCGGGCGACGTCATGGATCGTGACCCTCCGGGATTCCGTTCCCGACGACGACACCATCGCGCACCTCCCGATCGTCGCGGGTGCCGGCGCGCCCGCAGGGCCTGAGTATGCACGTCCGGGACGCGGCGGCGCGAGATCGGGCCTCCGCACGACCGCGCGGGCCGGGGCCCGTCGGCGCGGCCCTGACCTCGGGAAAGGCGGCCGCGGGTCAGGTGGCCACGGCGCGCAGCGCCGCGCCGAGCGCCCGGAGGTCGAGACCCGCGAGGTGGTCCAGGAAGTGGCGGCGCATGGAGGCCAGGTGGGACGGCCAGGCCTCCTCCAGGCGGGCCAGCCCGGTGTCGGTGAGGACGGCGTTCCAGCCCCTGCCGTCCCGCGCGCACTTGACCCGCCGGATGTACCCCTGGCCCTCCAGCCGGTGCACCACGCCGGTCATGCCGCTGAGCGACATCTCGCAGGCGGTGGCGAGGTCGCTCATCCGCAACTGCCGGCCCGGAGCCTCCGAGAGGTTCATCAGTGCCTGGTACTCGATGAGGGGCAGCCGCTGTTCGCGGGACATGTCGGCGTCCAGCGCGCGGGGCAGGGCGTAGATGACGCGGCTGAGGGACCGCATAAGGTCTTCTTCGTCCGAATTGAGTGGATGTGGAAGTTCCGGGACTGGCTCCGGGTGGTGTGTGGTGTCGGGCATGCCCCCCACTTTACTTGCTTCGCGAAGGATATATATTTGCTGCGCGAAGCAATTAGCGCCGAACCGTGCGGTCCGGCGACCCCTGCCCGCGCCGCCGGACCGACTCCGCAAGCCATCCCGGAAAGAGACGCACATGCCTCAGTCGCTGACGAACGCCCAGCCCACCGCCGGAATCCGGTACACGGGAGCCGGCCCGGGCGGTGGCCGGCACCGGGGCCGGCGCGCGGACGGCGAGCCGTATGGGCGGGGGAGCGGTGCGGGCCCCGGCAGTGGCCGGCACCGCAGGACCCTCCGCACCTCGCAGGCACGGCCGGCCGTCGACGGACCGGTGCTGCCCCTCGGCGACGACGACTCCCTCGGGTACGCGGCCCGCTTCGAGCGTGATGTGCTCACCCACCTGGACCCCGTGTACCGGGCCGCGTCAGGCGTCACGGGCGACCCGGCCGAGGCGGAGGAGCTCGTGCTGGAGGTCTTCATGCGGGCCCACGCCGCGTTCCCGCGGCTCCTCGGCGGTGTCGACCACCGGGCCTGGCTCTACGACCTGCTGGCGGCCGCGTTCATCGGCCCCCACCCCGAGGTGTGCGTGCTGCCGCCGGAGTCCGGGGTCCCGTACGGTGTGCGCGCCCTGGCGCTGGACGACTTCGTGCTGCTGCCCGAGGCGGACGTCCGGGCCGCGCTCCTCGCGCTGCCGAAGGAGCAGCGGTTCGCCGTGTACCTCGCGTCGGTCGAAGGTTTCGAATACCAGGACATAGCCGACATCATGGACGTCGCTCCCTCGATCGCGGCGTACTGGCTGTACGACGCGCGACTGCGGCTGTGGGCGGCCGAGGGTCCGCGTACGGGGGTGCACGAGGAGGAGTACCTCTCCGGCGGCCTCGTGGGTGCCGGGCAGGCCGGCCGCGGGTGACGAGCCGCCGTTCGGGGCGGTGGTGCGAAGCGCGGGCGGGCCCGCTCGTCACCCGCGCGATGTGTGATCTTCGCCGCCTCGTCACGATCCCGAGGCCCGGACGGTCATCCCTGCCGGGACACCCCGCGACCTGCGGAAATCGGGTTCCGGCGGCCGGGAATCGTTTGGGGCCCGTCGCGGTTGATGCGAGCGCAGAAAGAAGATGATCACAGTGAACGAAGAAGCAACCGCAACCGCGGAACCGTTGCAGCGACTTGCCGCCGAGGGAGTCTCGGTCTGGCTCGACGACCTGTCACGCAGACGCATCGCCTCCGGCGACCTGGCCCGGCTCGTCACGTCGGGACGTGTGGTGGGCGTCACCACGAACCCGTCCATCTTCCGGGCCGCCATCGGCTCGGGGGAGGACTACCGGGAGGAACTCGCCGGCCTGGCCGCGCGCGGCGTCACCCCGGACGAGGCCGTCCGCACGATGACCGCCGCCGACGTCCGTGCCGCGGCCGACGTCCTGCGACCGGTGTACGAGGCGACCGGCGGCCGGGACGGCCGGGTCTCGATCGAGGTCGACCCGCGCCTCGCCCACCGTACGGAGGCGACCGTCGCCGAGGCCGGGCGGCTCGCCCGGCTCGTCGACCGCCCCAACGTGATGATCAAGATCCCGGCGACCACGGAGGGCCTGCCGGCCATCACGGAGGTCACCGGTCTCGGCATCAGCGTGAACGTCACGCTGATCTTCTCCCTGGACCGCCACCGCGAGGTCATGGAGGCCTACCTGGCCGGCCTGGAGAAGGCCCGCGCGGCCGGGATCGACCTGTCCACCGTGCACTCCGTCGCATCCTTCTTCGTCTCCCGCGTCGACACGGAGGTCGACCGGCGGCTGACGGAACTGGGCACGGACGAGGCGTCGGCCCTGAAGGGCAGGGCCGCGCTCGCCAACGCCCGGCTGGCGTACCTGGCGCAGCGGGAGTTCTTCACCGGCGGCCGCTGGGCCGCGCTCGCCGCGGCCGGCGCCCACGAGCAGCGGCCCCTGTGGGCCTCCACCGGAGTGAAGGACCCGGCGTACCGCGACACGCTGTACGTCGAGGAACTCGTCGCACCGGGAACGGTCAACACCGTGCCCGAGGCGACCCTCGACGCCGTCGCCGACCACGGCCGCGTCGACGGTGACACCGTCACCGGCCACTACGACCGGGCCCGGGCCGATCTGACGGCCCTGGAACGGCTGGGAATCCCCTACGACGCGGTCGTCCGGCAGCTGGAGGACGAGGGCGTGGCGAAGTTCGAGGCGGCCTGGGCCGAACTGCTGCAGGCCGTCGCAACCGCACTGAACGGCAAGGGAGCCGACGCGCGATGAGCAAGGACACGACCGGACCCGGCACCCCGTGGTCCAACCCCCTGCGCGACCCGTCCGACCGGCGGCTGCCGCGCATCGCGGGGCCGTCCGGCCTGGTGATCTTCGGTGTGACGGGCGACCTGTCCCGCAAGAAGCTGATGCCGGCCGTCTACGACCTGGCCAACCGCGGGCTGCTGCCGCCGGGCTTCTCGCTCGTCGGCTTCGCCCGCCGGGACTGGGCCGACCAGGACTTCGCGCAGGTCGTGCACGACTCGGTGCGGGAGTACGCCCGTACGCCGTTCCGCGAGGAGGTCTGGCAGCAGCTCGCCGAGGGCATGCGCTTCATCCCCGGCGACTTCGACGACGACGTGGCGTTCAAGCAACTGGCCGTCACCGTGGACGAGTTGGACGCGGCCCGGGGGACCAGCGGCAACTACGCCTTCTATCTCTCCGTGCCGCCGAAGTTCTTCCCCAAGGTCGTCCGGCAGCTGAAGAAGCACGGCCTCGCCGACGCCCCCGAGGGCTCCTGGCGGCGTGCCGTCATCGAGAAGCCCTTCGGCCACGACCTGGCCAGCGCCCGTGAACTGAACGCGCTCGTCCACGAGGTGTTCGCCCCGGAGCAGGTGTTCCGGATCGACCACTACCTGGGCAAGGAGACGGTCCAGAACATCCTGGCGCTGCGCTTCGCCAACACGATGTTCGAGCCGCTGTGGAACCGCTCCTATGTCGACCACGTGCAGATCACGATGGCCGAGGACATCGGCATCGGCGGCCGCGCCGGCTACTACGACGGCATCGGCGCCGCACGCGACGTCATCCAGAACCACCTGCTGCAGCTGCTCGCGCTGACCGCGATGGAGGAGCCCGCCTCCTTCGACGCCGAGTCCCTGCTCACCGAGAAGCTGAACGTGCTGCGCGCCGTACGGCTCCCCGGCGACCTGGGCGCGCACACCGTGCGCGGCCAGTACGCGCACGGCTGGCAGGGCGGGGAGGAGGTGCTCGGCTACCTGGAGGAGGAGGGCATCGACCCCGCCTCCACCACCGACACCTACGCCGCGATCAAGCTGGGCATCGACAACCGCCGCTGGGCGGGCGTCCCCTTCTACCTCCGCGCCGGCAAGCGCCTGGGCCGCCGCGTCACCGAGATCGCGGTCGTCTTCCAGCGGGCCCCCCACTCGCCGTTCGACCCGGGGGACACGCAGGAACTCGGCCAGAACGCGATCGTCGTCCGCGTCCAGCCCGACGAGGGCATCACGGTGCGCTTCGGCTCGAAGGTGCCCGGGACGTCGATGGAGATACGCGACGTGACCATGGACTTCGCCTACGGCGAGTCCTTCACCGAGTCCAGCCCCGAGGCGTACGAGCGGCTCATCCTCGACGTGCTGCTCGGTGACGCCAACCTCTTCCCCCGCCACCAGGAGGTCGAGGAGTCCTGGAAGATCCTCGACCCGATCGAGCGGCACTGGGACACGCACGGAAGGCCGGCGCAGTACACCGCGGGCAGCTGGGGCCCCGCGGAAGCCGACGAGATGCTCGCACGAGACGGACGGAGCTGGCGCAGGCCATGAGGATCGATCTGACCGACACCACGGCAAGCCACATCAACAAGGCCCTGGTCCAGGGCCGCCGCGCCATCGGCTCCCCCGCCGTCGGCATGGTCCTGACCATGGTCGTCGTGACCGACGAGGAGAACGCCCACGACGCCCTGAAGGCGGCGGAGCAGGCGGCGCAGGAGCATCCCTCGCGCACCCTCGTCGTCATCAGGCGGCCGTCGCGCACCACCCGCCGGCACACCCCCTCCCGCGTCGACGCCGAGGTACGCGTCGGCTCGGACGCCGGATCCGGCGAGGCGGTGCTCCTGAGGCTGTTCGGCGAAGTGGCCGAGCACGCCGACTCCGTGGTCCTGCCGCTGCTGCTGCCCGACGCCCCCGTGGTCGTGTGGTGGCCCGCGGACGGCCCCGACGCACCGGCGAAGGACCCGCTGGGCGCGCTCGCCCAGCGCCGCATCACCGACGCCTACGCCGTCGACCGCCCGCTGGAGCGGCTGGCCGCCCGCGCATATGCGTACGCACCCGGCGACACCGACCTCGCGTGGACCCGGCTGACGCCCTGGCGCTCCATGCTGGCCGCCGCGCTGGACCAGGCCGGGGCCCGGGTGATCTCCGCGGTCGTGGAGAGCGAGGCCGACAACCCCAGCGCCGAACTGCTGGCCCGCTGGTTCGCCGACCGGCTGCGCGTGCCCGTCGAACGCGTCGTCACCGACGGGCCCGTCGTGACCGCGGTCCGGCTGCGCACCGCGGACGGCGACGTCATCATCGACCGGCCCGAGGGCGCCGTGGCCCGGCTGTCCATCCCCGGCCAGCCCACTCGCGCTCTCGCGCTGAAGGTGCGCACCACCGCCGAGCTCATCGCGGAGGAGCTCCGCCGTCTCGACCCCGACGAGGCCTACGCCGCCGCGCTCCGCGCCGAGGTCAAGGCGCCCCGCGCGAAGGCGGTTCCGGCGAAGGCCCCCGCCGCGAAGGCCCGCTCCACGAAGGCCGCTCCGGTGCCGCCGCACAGCGAGCACCAGCACGAGAACCAGGAGAAGCACGATGCCTGACACACCCAAGCCGAGCCACCGCGCGCAGTGGGCCGCGCTGGCGGAGCACCGCGCCGCCGGCCGGCCGGGACCGCACCTGCGCGAGCTGTTCGCCGCGGACCCCGCACGCGCGCGGCGCTACACGGTGGAGGTCGGCGACCTGCGCATCGACTACTCCAAGAACCTGGTCACGGACGAGACCCTCGCCCTGCTGCGCGACCTGGCCGCCGCCACCGGCGTGTTCGAGCTGCGCGACGCCATGTTCCGCGGCGAGAAGATCAACGTCACCGAGCGCAGGGCCGTCCTGCACACCGCCCTGCGCGCCCCCCGGGACGCCGTCGTGGAGGTGGACGGCGAGAACGTCGTGCCGCGGGTCCACGCCGTGCTCGACAAGATGTCCGCCTTCGCCGACCGGGTCCGCTCCGGGGAGTGGACCGGCCACACCGGCAGGCGGATCAGGAACGTCGTCAACATCGGCATCGGCGGCTCCGATCTCGGCCCCGCCATGGCGTACGAGGCGCTGCGCCCGTACACCGACCGGTCGCTGGCGTTCCGTTTCGTCTCCAACGTCGACGGCGCGGACCTCCACGAGGCCCTGCAGGGCCTCGACCCGGCCGAGACGCTGTTCGTCGTGGCGTCCAAGACCTTCACCACCATCGAGACGATCACCAACGCCACCTCCGCGCGCGGCTGGCTGCTGGACGGGCTCGGCGGGGACGAGAAGGCCGTCGCCCGGCACTTCGTCGCCCTGTCCACCAACACCGGCAAGGTCACGGAGTTCGGCATCGACCCGGACAACATGTTCGAGTTCTGGGACTGGGTGGGCGGCCGCTACTCCTTCGACTCGGCGATCGGCCTCGCCCTGATGATCGCCATCGGCCCGCGGCGCTTCCGCGAGATGCTCGACGGCTTCCGCACGGTCGACGAGCACTTCCGCACGGCGCCCGCCGAGGCCAACGCCCCGCTGATCCTCGGTCTGCTCGGCGTCTGGTACGGCAACTTCCTCGACGCGCAGTCGCACGCCGTCCTGCCGTACTCCCACTACCTGTCCAAGTTCACCGCCTACCTGCAGCAGCTGGACATGGAGTCCAACGGCAAGTCCGTGGACCGCGACGGCAACCCGGTGGAGTGGGAGACCGGCCCCGTCGTGTGGGGAACGCCCGGCACCAACGGGCAGCACGCCTACTACCAGCTGATCCACCAGGGCACGAGGCTGATCCCGGCGGACCTCATCGGCTTCGCCCGTCCGGCCGGCGAACTGAGCCCCGAACTCACCGCCCAGCACGACCTGCTGATGGCCAACCTGTTCGCGCAGGGCCAGGCGCTCGCCTTCGGCAAGACCGCCGACGAGGTCCGCGCCGAGGGCGTGCCCGAGGAGCAGGTCCCGCACCGGACCTTCCGCGGCGACCACCCCACCACCACCGTCCTGGCGACCGAACTGACCCCCTCGGTCCTCGGCCAGCTCATCGCGCTCTACGAGCACAAGGTCTTCGTCCAGGGCGCCCTGTGGAACGTCGACTCCTTCGACCAGTGGGGCGTCGAACTCGGCAAGGTCCTCGCCAAGCGCGTCGAACCCGCCGTGACCGGCGACGCCGACGTGCCCGGCCTCGACCCCTCCACCGCGGCCCTGGTGGCCGCGTACCGCACCCTGCGGGGCGACTGACCCGGGGACTTCCACGGCGGCGCCGCCCGGACCCCGGGGTGCGCGCCGCCCGCCGGCCACACACCCGTGAGACACACAGAAGGAGCACCTGACATGCAACTCGGACTCGTCGGCCTCGGCAAGATGGGCGGCAACATGCGCGAGCGGATCCGCCGCGCCGGCCACACCGTCGTCGGCTACGACCGGGACCCGGACCTGGCCGACGTCGGCAGCCTCACCGAACTGGTCGACAAGCTCGACGCACCGCGCGTGGTGTGGGTGATGGTGCCGGCCGGCGCCGCCACGCAGTCCGTGGTCGACGAGCTGGGCGGCCTCCTCGAGCCGGGCGACATCGTTGTCGACGGCGGCAACTCCCGCTGGACGGACGACGAGAAGCACGCCGGGGAACTGGCCGCCAAGGGCATCGGCTTCGTCGACGCCGGAGTCTCCGGCGGCGTCTGGGGCCTGAAGAACGGCTACGCCCTCATGGTCGGAGGGCAGGCCGAGCACGTCGAGAAGGTGCAGCCGGTCTTCGACGCCCTCAAGCCCGCCGGTGACTTCGGCTTCGTCCACGCGGGCGCGGTCGGCGCCGGCCACTTCGCGAAGATGGTCCACAACGGCATCGAGTACGCCATGATGCAGGCCTACGCCGAGGGCTGGGAGCTGCTGGAGAAGGTCCACTCGGTCACCGACGTGCGCGAGGTGTTCCGCTCCTGGCAGGAGGGCACCGTCATCCGCTCCTGGCTGCTGGACCTGGCCGTCAACGCCCTCGACGAGGACGAGCACCTCGACGAACTCAGGGGTCGTGCGGAGGACTCGGGCGAGGGCCGCTGGACCGTCGAGGCCGCCATCGACCACGCCGTGCCGCTGCCCGCGATCACCGCGTCGCTCTTCGCGCGCTTCGCGTCCCGCCAGGACGACTCCCCGCAGATGAAGATGATCGCCGCGCTGCGCAACCAGTTCGGCGGCCACGCCGTCACCTCCGCGGGCGACAAGGCCTAGTCACCGCCGGAGCCCGCGCCCGTCGGCGCGGGCTCCGCACCGCCTCACCCGGACCACCCCTCCTGCGTGCCGAAAGTGGATGAACGACCATGGGCGACCTGCTCCTGCTCCGCCACGGCGAGACCGCGTGGACCCTGTCCCGACAGCACACCAGCCACACCGACCTGCCCCTGACACCGCACGGCGAGGGCGAGGCCGCCCGCGTCGCCCACCTGCTCGGCGGGCACGACATCGCCCTGGCCCTGAGCAGCCCCCTGCGCCGCGCCGTACGCACCGCCGAACTGGCCGGGGTGTCCGGTGCCTCGGTCGACCCGGACCTGAGCGAATGGGACTACGGGGGCTACGAGGGCGTGACCACCGCGGAGATCCACCGCACCCGCCCGTCGTGGAACCTGTGGACCGACGGTGTGGCCCCCGGGCCCACGGACCATCCGGGGGAGAGCCCCGAGGACGTCGGCCGCCGCGCCGACCGCGTGCTCGCGCGCGTCGAGCCGCTGCTGCGCGACCCCGGCGCGGGCGACGTACTGCTCGTCGCCCACGGCCACATCCTGCGCGTCCTCACCGCCCGCCGCCTCGGGCTGCCGCCCTCCGCCGGTTCCCTGTTCGCCCTGGACACCGGCACCGTCAGCCGGCTCGGCACCGAGCACGGCCGCCCCGTCATCAAGGCGTGGAACACCACCGGCGCCCGGGCCGCAGGCGCCCCGCCCGGCACCGTCCCCCCGCAGCGGCGCCCCGCGCACGACACGTTCCCGGGCGTGTGACGGGGAACCGCCCCGTCAGGAACCGCTGAGGACGGCCGGGCCGACCCCGAGCCCCCGCCGCTGCCTGCACGACGCGCGACTCCGGGTTTCCGTCCGTGCCTTCGACGTGGGTTCGCAGGCTGTGGTCTGTTCCTTGAGCATCTCGGCCAGGGCTGCCCGGTTCATCTGCCCCCTCCTGCCCTTGGTGTCGGATTTCCACTCAGTCGGCGCAGTGGAGCCGCTGTCGGGTCCAGAGAGTGAGGTCGCTGCTGGTGGCGACGGCCAGCGTGAGGCCGGAGGGGGAGAATCCGGCGGTGCGAAGTTCTGAGTACTCCGAGTGGAAGACATGCCACCATGCCTCTCCCACTGGGCCTTTGCGGGTCCCGCCGTCAGCGGAGAGGATGACGCGGTCGTGGGGCCATTCCGGGCTGACGACGTCCAGCGTCCAGCCGTCGGGGGTGGTGCTGTGGAGGCCGCCGCCGAAGAGACCGGCGATGCGGACCTGGGTGCCCTCGATCGGGCCGAGACCGGGGCAGGTGAGGTCTGGGTGGGCGTCGGGGGTGCTGGTGTCGGGGTCGGGGTCCCGGTCGCGGGCGATCTTCTCGCCGGTGACCGCGTCGAAGAGCCCGTGGCCGTCGCCGGAGACGACCATGGCGAGGTCGTGCCCGCTGTCGGGGTGGACGGCGAAGCCGATGCCGAGCAGGCCGCCGATGGGGGTTCTGCGGTCAAGTACCGTCTGCCACGGCTCCGGGGCCGGCATGACGGGGGCGGCGAGGTAGCGCTCGCGCAGCTTCTGCTGGTACTCCGTGATCAACTCGTCTCCTCGGTGCGATTCGCGTCGAGGATCTCTCGCGCAGCGGCCCAGGTCGACTCGAATTCGTGCCGGGTGATCTCGGTAGGGCCGTCGACGTCTTGCCAGCCGTGCGGACTGCCCTCCGCGAGGACTCCGTACCGCAGGCGCAGCCGCAGCCGCCACGACTCCGCGACTCCGGGTTTCCCCCGTGCCCTCGACGTTCCGGGAACGGACGGGCCCACCCGCCGTGCGGCTGCCCTACCGTGGGGCAGGTGAAGGTCCTCATCGTCGGCGGCAGCGGCTTCCTGGGCAGGGAACTCGTACGGCAGGCCGTGGCCGCGGGGTTCGAGACGGCCGCGACGTACCGCTCCCGCCGCCCCGGCGGCGTTCCCGGCGTCCCGTGGCACCACCTCGACCTCCGCGCCCCCGGCGGCACGGCCGAGGTGCTGGCCGAGGTCGCCCCCGACGCCGTCGTCAACGCCACCAGCGGGTACGGCGACTGGGAAGTCACCGCCGACGGCTCGGTCCGGGTGGCCATGGCCGCGGCGGAACACCGCTGCCGCCTGGTCCACGTCTCCAGCGACGCCGTCTTCTCCGGGGACCGGGTCCACTACGACGAGAACTGCCTGCCCGACCCCGTCACCCCGTACGGCGCGGCGAAGGCCGCCGCCGAGACCGCGGTGCGGCTGCTGGTGCCCTCCGCCGTGGTCGCGCGCACCTCGCTGATCATCGGCGACGGCGGATCCGTCCACGAGCGCCTGGTCCACGACCTGGCCGCCGGGGTGCGCGACGGCGGGCTGTTCACCGACGACGTCCGCTGCCCGGTGCACGTCCGCGACCTCGCCGCCGCCCTGTGGGAACTCGCGGTGTCCGACGCGTCCGGGGTGTTCCACCTCGCGGGGACGGACGCCCTCAGCCGCCACGAACTCGGCGCACTGATCGCCCGCCGCGACGGACTCGACGCCACCGCGCTGCCCACCGGGCGCCGCGCCGGCGGCCCCGTTCCCGGTCCCCTCGACGTCCGCCTCGACAGCAGCGCCACCCAAAGGCTCATACGCACACGTCTGCGCGGGGCCCGGGAGTTCCTCGACCCCCGGTAGGGAGCGGGCCTGACGGCCCATCGGATGGAAACGGACGGCGCGCGGGCCGTGTCGCCGGGAGCCGCGTTCGCCCGGGGGCCAAGCTGGTGTGCCAGTCATCCCGGCACACGAAAGGGCACACCATGGAGGGCATCGCCGACATGGGGGGCACCGAGGGATGGGGCCCCGTCCGGCCGCCGCGACCCGGCGAACCGGTCTTCGCGGAGCCCTGGCAGGCGCGGGCGTTCGCGCTCGCGCTCCTGTCCATCCGGGTGGCCGGTTACAACGTGGACGCCTTCCGGCACGCCACGGAACGCCTGGACCGCGCCGCCTACCTGGACGAGGGCTACTTCGGCCGGTGGCTGAACGCCGCGGAGCTGGTGCTCACCGAGACCGCCGTCCTCGCGCCCACCGCCGTCGAGACCCGTGCCCGCAACCTGCGCGGTGAGCACGTCGCGGAGCCGCCGGCCCCCGAACCGGTCCGCCCCGACTACGCCCCCACCGCCCCGGGCTCGCTCCGCACCGTGGACACCCCTGCGGCCTTCGCCGTCGGCGAGCGGGTGCGGGCGAGGGACATGTCCCCGCCCGGGCACACGCGGCTGCCGGGCTACCTGCGCGGACGCGGCGGCGTCGTGGAGCTCGTACAGCCCTCCGCGCTGCTTCCCGACACCCACGCGCACTTCCTGGGCGAGAACCCGCAGCACGTCTACTCGGTCCGGTTCGAATCCCGCGAACTGTGGGGCCCCGGCGCCGAACCCTTCTCCGTCACCGCCGAGCTGTTCGAGAGCTACCTGGAGACCCCCTCATGACCCCCACCAGCGGTCCTGACGACCGCCTCGCCCCGGCCCTGCGCACCGAGGCGCTCGAGCAACTGCTCACCGAGCGCGGCCTGATCGACCCGGCGGCGATGGACGCGATCATCGCCACCTACGAGACCCGGGTGGGGCCGCTCAACGGAGCCAAGGTCGTCGCCAGGGCGTGGACCGACCCGCTGTACAAGAGCCGGCTGCTCCAGGACGGCACCGCGGCCATCGCGGAACTGGGCTTCACCGGCCCGCAGGGCGAGCACATCGTCGTCGTAGAGAACACCCCCACCACCCACAACGTGGTGGTCTGCACCCTGTGCTCCTGCTACCCGTGGCCGGTGCTCGGCCTCCCGCCGAGCTGGTACAAGGACCCCGCCTACCGCTCGCGCGTGGTGCGGGAGCCGCGCGCGGTGCTCTCCGAGATGGGACTCGACCTCGCCGACGACGTACGGATCACCGTCCGCGACTCCACCAGCGAGGTGCGCTGGCTGGTGCTGCCCGAACGCCCCGCTGGTACAGAGCACTTGACCGAGGAGGAACTCGTGCCGCTGGTGACGCGGGACGCCATGGTCGGCGTGGCGAAGGTGACGGCGCCGTGACCGCACCCCTGGACGTCGACGGACCGGCCGCCCCGCCCCGCTCCAACGGCGAACTGGTCTTCGCCGAGCCGTGGGAGAGCCGGGCCTTCGGCATGGCCGTGGGCCTGCACGAGGCGGGGGCCTTCGCCTGGCCGCGCTTCCAGGCCGCGCTGATCGCCCGGATCCGGGCCTGGGAGGACGGGCGGGCCGAGGACGAGGCCTGGGACTACTACCGGCTCTGGCTCGCCGCGCTGGAGGACGTGCTCACCGAACAAGACGTGGTCCGCGCGGACGAGGTCACCACGCGCGCCCGGACCCTGGCCGGCCGCCCCGCGGGCCACGACCACGGGGATCACGGGGCCCACGGCGGTGACCACCACGACCACGACCGTCCGCACTGACGGCCGGCCACCCGTTCCCGGCCGGATCCGTCAGCCGTCCCGGATGGGCAGGTCCAGCGAGACGGTCTTCCCGCGGCCGTTGGGCGAGGTGTTCCACTGCCCGGCCAGGGCCTCCACGATGAGCAGGCCCCGGCCGTGCTCGGCCTCGGCGTTCTGTTCCGCGTCCAGCGCCAGCGGCGAGGGGACGGGCGGGTTGCCGTCGGAGTCCCTTACCTCCAGCCGCACGTGGTCCTCGAAGGCCCGCAGCCGGACGTCGACGTCGCTGCCCGCGTGGACCAGGGCGTTGGTCACGATCTCGGACGCGATCAGCTGGAAGGTCTCCGACAAGCCGGTCAGCTCCCACGAGCGCAACTGCCGGTCGACGAACGCGCGGGCCGCCTTGACCCCGTGCAGATCGCGGCGCTGCACGTGCAGGCTCGCCGTCCGCGGCGCGCCCCTGCCCACGGCGCCCTCGTAGCGGGCCAGGAGCAGCACCGCGTCGTCGCGGCGCCACCGCGGGCCGGAGACCTCGGCGACCAGACGGTCGGCCAGCCGCTCCAGGTCGGCCCCGGCTTCCCGGCCGCCGGCGCGGAGCAGGTCCTCGGCGCAGGTGCCGGGGTCGCGGGGGGCGGAATCGGTCAGGCCGTTGGAGTAGAGCATCAGCACGGATCCCGGCGACAGCGTGTGCTCACAACTCCGGTACGGGTGCTGTGCGGTGACGCCCAGGGGGAGGTTCGCCGGCGCGTCGAGGGTGTCGACGCCTCCGTCGGGCCGTCGTACGAGCGGCGCGGGATGGCCCGCGAGGGCAACCTCGGCGGTGCCGTCGCCGGTGTCAAGGGCGACCACGCAGCACGTCACGAGCTGCTCCGTGCCGAGTCCGGCGAGCAGTCTGCCCGTCCGGTCGATCACCAGGGCGGGCCGGTGGCCCTCGGTGGCGTAGGAGATCAGCGCGGTGCGCGCCTGGCCCATCACGGCTGCGCTGTCCAGGTCGTGGCCCTCCACGTCGCCGACGACGAGCACCATCCGCTCGTCCGACACCTTGATCACGTCGTACCAGTCGCCGCCCACCTGGACGGTGGTCACGGCGGGCCGGTAGCGCGCGGTGGTGGCGAGCCCCGGCAACTCGGAGAGCCCGGACGGCAGCAGCCTGCGCTGCAGGTGCTCCGCGACCTCGCGCTGCCTGGTGCCCAGTTCGACGCGCTCCACCGCCGCTCCCAGCATGCCGGCCATCATGCTGAGCACCGTCCGCTCCTCGGGCGCGAATTCGCGGGGCCCCGCGAACTCGAGGCAGCACACGCCGACGACGTGCGGGTGCACCTCGGATGCCACGGCGACGGGCCTGCCCCCGACGACGAGCGGCAGGTAGGCCTCGCCCGGCGGCCCGGCATCCCGCCCGCCGGAGCCCGCGTCCGGCGGCGGGCCCCCGGGCAGGAAGAGCGCGTGTCCGCGGACGGCCTCCACGGCCGGGGTGCGCGCGCCGAGCCGGGTGCCGTGCAGGGCGCGGACCATCGCGGAGGACGGTCCGCTGTGCCCCAGCACCCACAGCCGCCCCGCACGCACCGAGGCCAGCACCAGGGCGCGGGCGCCGAACGGGGACATGATGGAGTCCCGGGCGGCCGCGACGAGGTGGTCCACCGTCGTGGTCTGGTTGAGTTGCTCGGCGAAGTGACGCAGGGGGTACATCAGGCTGGCGCCGGCCGAGCCGGGGACACCGCGCACTCCCCAGCCCGGGGTGCGGATGCTCGAGTGGAACACCGGCACGAGGGCGGGTGTGGGGCCGGCGACGACGGCGGTGCCGGCGCGTGCGAGCCCGGCGAGGGCCGTGGCCAGTGCGTCCGCGATCTCCTGCAGCATCCTGCGGTCGGTGGGACAGAAGCCGCCGTGGCTCTCCAGGCGCAGCACGGTGAGCGCGCCGAAGCGGTGCCCGCCGGCGGTGACCGGGGCGGCCAGCGCCGCGTAGGGGTACGGCAGGGCGTACGGCTGGTCCGAGTCGGCCGGGTCGGGATCGGGCAGGACGGCCACCTTGCCCGTTGCGACGGCGCGGGTGGACGCCCGAGGCATGTCCATGCCCATCCGACAGGGCATCGTGAAGCAGGAGGGCGGGCTCCCGGCGATCATCGCCGCCCGTACCTCGGAGGCGTCCCGGCTCAGCAGATAGACCGCCGCGGACACGGCGTCCATCCGGAACAGGGCCTCACGGACGGCACCGTGCAGGACCTCCTCGAGACCCCTGCCCTCGGTCCGTGCGGGCCCGCCTTCGCGGCGGTGTTCTCCGAGCGCGCTGTTGCTCGTCATCGAACGGCTCCCTCTCCGCGAGTATAGGTGCGCGGGTGGCCGGTCGCCCTTGGGCGGGTCGCCGCGCCCGCGGGTACGGAGGCGGCCCGCGCCCGAGGCGGCCGCCTTGCCGCGCAGCAGATAGGAGCATATGCTCGTAATTGATCGGATGGCGGCGCCGCCCTCGGCGTCCCGTGCGCCACGGGCACCCGGGGCCACACCCGTCACCACGAAACCAGTCAACCCAGAAGGAGGCCGCCCGATGGCTGCCGGCAATCTTGTCCTCGTCACCGGCGTCGGCGGCGTGGGCCGTACCGTCCTCGAACTCCTGCGTGAACGGGACGTACCGGTGCGCGCGATGGTCCGCCGCGACGACGAGCGGGCGGACGCGCTGCGCGCGCTCGGCGCGGAGGTGGTCACCGGTGATCTGACCCGGCCCGAGACCGTGGCGGCGGCGCTGGAGGGCGCGCGGCGGATGTACTTCGCCATGCCCGTCTCGCCGGACCACCTGGTCGCGGCGACCGTGGTCGCGAGCGTCGCCCGCGCGTACGGGCGGCTGGACGCGCTGGTGGGCATGTCGCAGATGACGGTGTCGCAGATGACCGCGACCAGCACGGGGGAGTCCTACCAGCAGCGGCTGCACTGGCTGGCGGAGCAGGTGCTGGACTGGTCGGGCCTGCCGGTGGTCCACGTCCGTCCGACCTCCTTCCTGGACAACCCGTTGTTCACCGCGCTGGCCGCACGGTCGATCCGGGAGAACGGCACGATCGCGCTGCCGTTCGGCGCCGGGCGCACCTCGCCGGTGGCCGTGGAGGACGTCGCCCGGGTGGTCGCCACGGTGCTGCGTGACCCGGGCCCGCACGTCGGCCGGGTCTACGAGCTGACGGGACCGCGCACGGTCGACATGACCGAGATGGCCGAGGAGTTCTCGCGCGGCCTGGGGCGTGAGGTGCGGTACGTCGACATGCCGCCGGAGCGGTGGGAGGCCGAGGTGCTCGGCCGGGCCGGACTGTCGCCGCACGTGGAGGCGCACATCGCCACCATGGGCCGGCTGCACCGGGAGAACCGCTACGACCGGGCGTCGCAGGACGTCGAGCGCGTGACGGGCGTGCCCGCCCGCAGCGTCGAGCAGTTCGTCGCCGCCCGCCGGGACTTCTACCTGGGCTGAGCCCGTGTGAGCCGCTCCGGCATCCGGCGGGGGATGCCGGACGGAGGGCGCGGCGTGCCCCGTTCGGTGGGGCCGCCGCGTTCGGTTTGATGGGGAATCAAGCTACTTGCATGTACAAGTAGTCGAATGTTCTATTTGTTTGACCGAGCAAATAGTATGTGGGGGGCTCGGGGCACGCTGGGGGATCGCCCGGACACGAGTGCCGCACCGAGGTGGCGAACCCACCTCGTGGATGCGCGCTCCGGGAGCGCCGGACCGACACCACCCTTGTCGGGACCGGCCGGCAGGCCTCGATGTGCCCGCCCTGACGTGGAGTGCCGGACGGCCGACAGGCCCGACCGCATCCGTCTGCGCCGGAAGTCTCCTCGGGCCGCCGGTCGCCCGTTCGGCACCGCCGCCCTGAGGCGCGCGGGCCGCCACTCCCCAGACCCAGGGGAGCGCGCGCGTCCCTGCGAAGCCCCGCCTCCCGCACTCGTGCCACCCAGAACAGGATGAACACTTACATGTCAACGACCAGCAGGCGGACCGTTCTCGGCATGGCCGGGGCCACCGCCGCCGCCGTCGCCGTGGCCGGCACCGGAGTCCTCGGCTCCACCGGCGTCTTCCAGGGCACGGCGGAGGCCGCCGACGCGCTGCAGGGCGTGAACGAGCCCACGTTCACGACGCTGAAGCCGTTCCGCGACCCGCTGCGCGTCCCGCCGACGCTGCGCCCCAAGAGCCATGGGATCACGGAGATCGACATGGTCGAGTCCCGGGTCCGGCTGCACTCCCAGATGCCGGCCACGCGGATGTGGACCTACGCCGGCCACTTCCCCGGCCCGACCCTCGAGGTCCGCAGCGGGGAGCGGGTCCGCATCGCCTGGAACAACGAGCTCAAGGGCAGGACGCCGCTCAAGGCGGTGTGGGTCGAGGCGGAGGGCCCCGGCCCCGGGCTGCTGCCCTACAACCGTCCCGGCTCCGAGGGCGCGTCCCCGCGCCCCGAGGTCGAGCGGCTCACCGCGTGGACCACCGTCCATGTGCACGGCGGCCACCAGAACGCGCTGAGCGACGGCGCCGCGGAGTTCGGAGTCACCTCCGGCAACGGGCAGTTGGGCGAGTACGCCAACGACCAGGCGGCGACGCACCTCTTCTACCACGACCACGCCATGGCGGTGACCTCGCTCAACGTCCAGTCCGGCCTGGTCGGCAACTACCTGGTGCGCGACGCGGAGGAGGACCGGCTCGGTCTGCCCCGCGGCGAGCACGAGATCCCGCTGACCATCCAGGACGTGAACTTCGACACCGACGCCGAGGGCCGGCTCACAGGCCAGGTCCTCGCCAAGCGGATCCTGGGCCCCGGCTCGATGCCGATGCCGGGCACCATCCCGCCCGCCCTGGCAAGCCTGGCCCCGTTCACCATGGTCAACGGAGTGGTGTGGCCGTACCTGGACGTCCAGGCCCGCGCCTACCGCTTCCGCCTGGTCAACGTCTCCGGCGCCCGCATCTACCGCCTCGTCGTCGTCGACGAGGAGACCGGCAAGGTCGTACGCGGCGCCATGAAGCTGATCGGCACCGACATGGGCCTGCTCGGCAAGCCGCAGACCATCGACGAGGCGCTCTCCCTGTCGCCCGCCGAACGCGCCGACGTCGTCATCGACTTCGCGGCCCACCCCGGCCGCAAGCTCAAGCTCGTCAACACGATCCCGGGCCAGACCCCCGGCGCCGACCTGCCGGACTTCCTGATCCCCCACGCCGAGGTCATGCAGTTCCGCGTCGAGAAGAAGCGCCGCGCGCTCCACCCGCTGCCGACAACGTTGTCGAAGTCGTTCCGCAGGCTCACCCTCGCCGATGTGCCCAAGGACGCCACCGAGCGCTTCGTCCTGCTGGGCTTCGACAAGACCGGCGCCATGCCCCAGATCTGGGAGATGGAGGAGGTCCCGTCCGGCACGGCACCCGGCACCGGCATCGTCACCGTCGACATGCCCGGCGGCACCCGGACGCTGCGCCGCACGGGAACCATGTTCGAGGACACCACCACCTTCTTCGCCGCTGCCGGCACCTGGGAGAAGTGGCACTTCATCAGCGCCGCCCCCGAGGGCGTGCCCATCTACCACCCGATGCACATCCACCTGATGAACTTCCAGGTCGTCGACCGGCGGGCCGTCGACGCCTCCGGGCTGGACTTCGCCACGGCGCAGACCGGGAAGCCCATCACCCTCGGCGCACCGGTTCCGGTCGCCCCCGAGGAGTCCGGCTGGAAGGACACCATCACCGTCAACGCCAACACCCTGGTCACCGTGGCGGGACGGCTCGCCGACCAGACCGGCAAGGTGGTGTACCACTGCCACCTCCTCGACCACGAGGACGAGGGCATGATGCGGCCCTTCGTCGTCATGCCGTCGCCGGTCCACGACATCCACCGGATGCTGATGGACATGGGCCGGGGCATGGACGCGCACGACATGAAGCACGTGAAGAGCGGCATGAAGATGTAGCACGCCGCACTGCCTCGTGGCGACCGGTGCGGTCCCGTCCCGGGCCGGACCGCACCGGTCGGACCTCGGTCTACAGATCCAGCAGTGCCTGCTCGACGGCCTCGGTGAGCGCGGGGTGGATGTACAGCACGTCCCGGCCGACCTGGTCGGCCGTCTGCCCCAGCGACATGGCCTGGATCAGTGGCTGGATCAGTGTCGCGGCCTGGGGACCGATGATGTGCGCGCCCAGGATCCGCCGGTCGTGGGGGTCCGCCAGGACCTTCACGAAACCGGTGGTGTCCTCCAGGGCCCATCCGTAGGCGGTGTCCGCGTAGTCGCGGACGCTCACCAGGTAATCGACGCCCCGGCGGCGCGCCTCCTGCTCGGTCAGCCCGACGCTCGCGATCTGCGGGCTGGTGAAGACCGCGTGCGGAGCGACCTTGTTGGACAGGGTGTGCAGGTCGTCGGGGTGGAGCAGGTTGTGCCGGACGACGCGGGACTCGGCGTTGGCCATGTGCTTGAGCTGGAAGTGGTTCACGACGTCGCCGAGGGCCCAGACCCCCGGCACGGAGGTGCGGTAGGTGCTGTCGGTCACGATGTGGCCGTGCCCGTCGAGTTCCAGACCGCCGGCCGCCGCGTCCAGCCGGTCGCTGTTGGGCCGGCGGCCGGTGCACACCAGCAGCATCTCGGCCTGGACGACATGGTCGCCGTCGGCGCAGGTCATGCTCACCTCGACCCCGCCGGGGCGGCGCTCGACGGAAGCGACGGTGGCGCCGAGGAGGAGGCGGTGCCGCCGGGACGCGAGCTCGGTGAAGCGCTCGGACACCTGCTCGTCCTCCGCCATCAGCAGGCGCGGCCCCCGCTGGATGATCGTCACGTCCGAGCCGAACGCGCTGAAGACGTGGCCGAACTCGGCCGCGATGAAGCCGCCGCCGATGATGGCCAGGGAGGCGGGGGAGTCCTCGATCCGCATGACGGTGTCGGAGGTGTGGAACGGCACGGAGTCCAGTCCGGGGATGTCCGGCACGAGGGGCCGTGAGCCGACCGAGACGACGAAGGTGTCGGCGGTGATCCGCTCCGCACCCACCTGCAGCACCTTCGGCTCGACGAAGCGCGCCTCCTCGGAGTACACGTCGATGCCGTTGTCCTGGCGGTAGTCCAGCGCGCTGTCGTGGAGCGGGTCGATCCGCCGGAACACCCGGTCGCGGACGGTCTTCCAGTCGACCGGTTCGACGGTGGCGCGGACCCCGAGCCGTGCCGCCGCCCGCGCGTCCTCGGCCGCGTCGGCGGCGACGACGAACATCTTGCTGGGGATGCAGCCCCGGTTCAGGCAGGTACCGCCGAACCGGCCCGGTTCGACGATGGCGCAGCGCAGGTGCGCGAACTCCTCGCCGAACAGCATGTTGCCGCTCCCCGCACCGAGGACCACAAGATCGTAGTGCGGCATCTCCGCCCACCTTCCGCCGGTCGGATGTCCGGGCCGCGGGGCATGCGCCCTTTCGCGGGGCGATCCGACCGATTTGTTCCCGTTCGGTCCCTGAGGTTCATATCACGGGCACGGGGTGTCGCGGACGCACCATCGGTGCGACACAGCCGGTGGAGGTCAGCCGGACGATCCGGCGGCCTGTTCCTTCCTGCGCCGGCGGTAGGCCCGCATCGACGCGCGGGAGGCACACCTCGGGCCGCAGTAACCGGCGGAGCTGTTGCGCGTCCGGTCGAAGAAGCAGAAGTGGCACGGATCGTGGCGGCACGCCCGCAGCCTGTCCCACAGTCCCGCGTGGGCGAGTTCGGTGACGCTCGCCAGTACGGTCCCGAACAGCCCGGGGATGCCGGTCTGGGTGCTCGTCAAGGTGGCGCCCGTGGCCGTGACGACCGCGGTGAGGGGGTACCGGACCGCGATGCCGCGCAGGTGCTCCTCCGCCTGCGCGAGCGCCTCGGATGTGGTGTTCGGGTCGCCCGCGTGTGCCAGCAGCACGGTGATCAGGGCGTCGCGCAGTTCGCGTGCGCCGGCCGCGTCGGCCTCGGTGACGTGGGTGGTCTCCGTGCCCAGGCCGTGTTCCAGCAGCCATGCCTGCATGGTCGGGGCGTCCGTGAAGCGCTCGGGGAGCTGCCGGGGGCCGGAGGCGTGCGTGTTGAGGAACCGCAGGAGTGTGGCGGCGGCCGCCGGCTGGTTCAGCGGGCTGCGTTCGGTCGTGGGTGCGGGCATCGTACGGACCTCCCTTCTCGGTCATTCTAGGTTGCCACCCGTTAGGCGTGAAACAAATACGGTCCTCGCGCTCCTCCCGGGCGGTGAGGTGCGTCACGAAAGTCAAAATTCGGTCATCCGGGCTTTGCGCGTTGTTGGCTAATCGCCTACGGTCATCACCACGAGGACAGGCTGAGCCGCTCCTGGAGCAGGGCTCGAAGCCTTCGGCCACCCGACCGGCACCCCGGCGTGTGGCGCCCGTGCGGCCCCGCCGTCCTCGTCCCCCCGGAACGGTGACCCGCCCGCGTGCGGCGCACCGTCGTCAATCAAGAAGGACTTCCCCATGTACATGAAGCTCGAAGTGGTCATGCTGCCCGTGTCCGACGTCGACCGGGCCAAGGCGTTCTACGAGGCGGCGGGATTCCGCCTGGACCTCGACAAGGCCGCCGGCGCGGACTGGCGCGCGGTGCACCTCACCCCGCCGGGCTCGGAGTGCTCGGTGATGTTCGGCACGGGGCTCACCTCCGCCGAGCCGGGCTCCGTCCAGGGCCTGTACCTGGCCGTTCTCGACATCGAGGAGGCCCGGGCCGAGCTGATCGCCCGTGGCGTCGAGGTGAGCGAGGTGTTCCACGACGCGGGCGGCCTGCTGTTCCACGGCCACGCGGGCGGTGACACCACCCACCTGCTGGAGGGGCAGGGGCGGCTCGCCGGTCTGCACCCCGAGCGCGCCTCGTACGGCTCGTTCGCCACCTTCAGCGACCCGGACGGCAACGGCTGGGTGCTCCAGGAGATCAAGCAGCGCTTCCCCGGCCGCTGACCGGCCGCTGACGCCGGCTCCCTCCCGCAGAGGGGGTCGTACGGACGCACGGCCCCCTCTGCGCCCCAATACGCGCACATGCTCGTTCATAGTGAAAGGAATCCCCCGTGAACATGCCACCCGTCGAGCCGCCGGGGCAGGACGGCCCCGCCCCGAAGCCGGCGTCGCACCGTGCCCCGCGCGGACTGTCGCGACGCACCTTCGTCGGCGGTGCGGCCGCCTCCGCCGCCACCGTCGCCGGCCTCTCGCTGGCAGGCGGGCTTCCGTCGGCCTCCGCCACCCCGCCCGCGCGGATGCCGCACGCGTTCGGGACGGTCTCCTCGGCGCCCCGGCTGCCGGCCGGGTTCACCCGGACCTTCAGCAGCCGCTTCGTACGGGCCGGCGGGCTGCGCCAGCACGTCGTCATCGGAGGTGAGGGGCCGCCGCTCCTGCTGGTGCACGGCTGGCCGCAGAACTGGTACGCCTGGCGCATGCTGATGCCGGAACTGGCCCGGCACCACACCGTCGTCGCCGTGGACCAGCGCGGCATGGGACTGACCGACAAGCCCCGCAGCGGGTACGACACCGGCACCCTGGCGGACGACCTGGTGGCGCTGATGGACGCCCTGGGCCACGAGCGGTTCGCCGTCGTCGGCCACGACACCGGAATGATCATCAGCTACGCGCTGGCGGCCGACCACCCGGAACGGGTCGCCCGCGTCGCCCTCGCCGAAGTCCCCGGCCCTCCGCGGCAGTCCGCCTCACCGCCCCTCTTCCTGGACGAGCGGGACAACAACAGGCTCTGGCACATCCCGTTCAACCGGGTCGACCACGAGCTGATCGAAAGGCTGGTCAGCGGCCGCGAAGAGGACTTCTACGGCTACGAGTTCGACATCCAGGGCGGGGAGCGGCTGCCCCGGTACGCACGCGAGTACTACGTGCGCCTCTTCTCCGACCCCGCGACCCTGCGCGGCAGCTTCGGCTTCTACCGCGCGTGGGACGCCACCACCAAGCAGAACGAGAAGCGCGCGGAGAAGAAGCTGACGATGCCGGTCCTGGCGATCGGCGGATCCGAGAGCTGGGGCGCCGGCGTCGCGGACGCGATGCGGCCCCTCGCCGACGACGTACGGGGCGTGGTCATCCGCGGCGCCGGCCACTGGGTCGCCGAGCAGGCGCCCGGCGAGATGCTCACGGAACTCGGCACGTTCCTCGCCCCGTACCGCCGCGCCGCCGGCCGCCGGTAACCCTCGGCCGGGGCCCACCCGGGCGATCCCCACCAACAGACGGGAGGCACGGTGTTCTCCGACATCGGCCCGCTGGAAGTCCTGACGCTGCTCGTGGTGGCGGTCGTCCTCATCGGACCGGACAAGCTCCCCGGGCTGGTCTCCGACACCGTGCGTGCCCTGCGCGGGCTCCGTGAGCTCGCGCAGGGCGCCCGGGCGGGCCTGCGGGACGAACTCCCGCCCGAGATACGGGACCTGGACCTCACCTACCTCGACCCGCGCGATCCGCCCGCCGGCGGCCGGCGGCCCTGACGGGGCCGTCCCTCCGGCCTCGCAGGCGTGTGCGGCACCTCGCCACCTCGCCACCTCGGCACCTCGGCACCTCAGAAAGGAAATCCACATGTTCGGCAGGCTCGGAGCACCCGAGATCCTCCTCATCCTGGTCGTCGTCCTCCTCCTCTTCGGCGCCAAACGGCTTCCCGACATGGCCCGTTCCTTCGGGCAGTCGCTCCGGATCCTCAGGAGCGAGACCAAGGCCATGCGGGACGACGACGGCGACGGAGCCGCCGGCCCCGCGCCGACCCCCGCCCTCGCGACCGGTGACCGGACCCCCCACGCGGCGCCCGAGGCCGCCGTGGCGGACGCGCCCCACCGGCGCTGAAGCGCCCGGAAGGACCGGCGATGACCACCGGCACTCCGCAGGGCCACGATGGGATGACTCTCCGGGAGCACCTGCGCGAACTGCGCAACCGGCTGCTCAAGGCGGTGGGGGCGATCCTGCTCGCCACCGTCGTCGCGGCCCTCTTCCACCGGCAGCTGATCGGCCTCCTGATCGACCCGCTGCCCGGTTGTGCCCCCGGCCGCCTGACCGGCGCCCCAGGGGCGGACGGTGCGGGCCACTGCGGCGTGATCGCCCTCAACGGTCTCCTCTCGCCCTTCAGCCTCGTGCTGAAGGTGTCGATCACCGCCGGAGTGGTGGGCGCGAGCCCGGTGTGGCTGTACCAGCTGTGGGCCTTCGTCGCGCCGGGCCTGCACCGCCACGAGAGGAAGTACACGCTGGCCTTCCTCGGGGCCGGCATCCCCCTGTTCCTGACCGGCGCCGCGGTGGCCTACCGGACGCTGCCCACGACCACCCGGGTGCTGATCTCCTTCACCCCCGACGACGCCACCAACATCCTGCCCGTCGACGACTACCTCGACCTGGCCACCCGCATGGTCGTCGTCTTCGGCCTCTCCTTCGAACTCCCGGTCCTCCTCGTGCTGCTGAACCTCGGCGGGGTGATCAGCGCCCGGCGGATGACCGGCTGGTGGCGCGGCATGCTCATGGGCGTCGCCGCCTTCGCGGCGGTCGCCACCCCCAGCACCGACCCGCTCAGCATGCTGCTGCTGGCGACCCCGATCGGCCTGCTGTACGGGGCGGCGTGCGCGATCGCCTGGTGCAACGACCTCCGCCGCGGTCGGCGAGGCCCATCCGGCCGCCCCGAGCAGGCCGGGGACTCCGCCGAAAGCCCCGGCGACGCCGTCGTCAGCCGGTCATGAGGTGCCCCGGCGGCAGCCGCTCACTCCGCCCAGGGTTCGAAACCGGTGTCCAGGACGGCCTCGAGGAACCCGCGCAGCCGGGCCGCGTCCTCGGTACCGAAGCGCTCCTCGAACCGGGTCTGCACGTCGTTCCACAGGGGGAGTGCGGACTCCATCCGGGCCAGGCCGTCCGGTGTGATCGCGACGATCCGCGCGCGGCGGTCGGCGGCCGACGTCTCGACGGTGACCAGACCCTCACGCGCGAGCGGCTTGAGGTTGGAGGCCATCGTCGTGCGGTCCATGGCGATCATGTCGGCGAGAGCGGTGATCGTCAGCTCCCCCCGGGCCCCGAGGTGCTGCAGGATGCTGAACTGCGTCGCGCGGAGGCCGACCGGGGCGAGCGCCTTGTCGTAGGTCGCGCCGAGGTACCTGGCCGCCTTGCGAAGCGCCAGGTTGTTGCACAACGCGGCTCTGGACTCCGCAGCGCTCATGGTCACCTCCCAAGCATCCTCCCCATGATACGAGCATCTGCTCCCACACGGGAACGGTGGTCCCCGCCGCGTGGCCGCGAGCCCGTCGCGACAGGCGACTCCCCGTGGCCGAACGAAGACAGAACGACAGGAGAAATGATGGACACCACGGACACCCAGCCGGCACGCCGCACCTACGACGTGGTGGTCATCGGCGGCGGCCCCGTCGGCGAGAACGTCGCCGACCGCGCCGCGGCGGCGGGGCTCAGCGCCGTGATAGTGGAACGCGACCTGCTCGGCGGCGAGTGCTCGTACTGGGCCTGCGAGCCGAGCAAGGCGCTGCTGCGACCGGTGGTGGCACGGGCCGACGCGCTGCGCGTGCCCGGGCTGGACCGCGCGGTGGCCGGTCCGCTGGACGCCGCCGCGGTCCTCGCGCACCGCGACGCGATGGCCGCGTACTGGAAGGACGAGGACCAGGTCGCCTGGCTGGAGTCGGTGGGCGTCGACCTGATCCGCGGCCACGCCCGGCTCGCCGGTCCCCGCACGGTGGCCGTGCGCACACCCGAAGGGGACGGCGTCGAGCTGACCGCCCGGCACGCGGTGGCGGTCTGCACCGGCACGGGAGCGGCGCTGCCGGACCTGCCCGGTCTCGACGCCGTCCATCCCTGGACGAGCCGCGAGGCGACGACCGCCGGCGCGGTGCCCGGGCGCCTGGTCGTGGTCGGCGGGGGAGTGGTGGCCGTCGAGATGGCCACCGCCTGGCAGGGCCTCGGCTCCCGGGTGACCATGCTGGTCCGCGGCGAGGGCGGGCTGCTGCCGAGGATGGAGCCGTTCGCCGGCGACCTGGTCGCCGACCACCTGCGCGAAGCCGGCGCCGACCTCCGGTTCGGGGCCTCCGTGGCCTCGGTGACCCGTACGGACGGCGAGGTGCGCGTCACCCTCGCCGACGGTGAGGAACTGGTCGCGGACGAGATCCTCTTCGCCACCGGCCGCACCCCGCGGACCCGGGACGTGGGCCTGGAGACCGTCGGCCTCACCCCGGGAGACTGGCTGCAGGTGGACGACGGCTGCCGTGTGAGCGGGGTGCCGGGAGACTGGCTCTACGCCGTGGGCGACGTCAACAACCGCGCCCTGCTGACCCACCAGGGCAAGTACCAGGCCCGGATCGCCGGCGCCGTCATCGCCGCCCGCGCTAGGGGCGAGGCGATCGACGGCACCCCGTGGGGTGCCCACACCGCGACCGCCGACACCGTCGCCGTCCCCCAGGTCGTCTTCACGCACCCCGAGATCGCCACCGTCGGCCTGACCGCCCGCGAGGCCGAGCGCGCCGGGCGGCGGGTCACGGTCGTCGACCACGACCTCTCCCGCCTCGCCGGCACCCACCAGTACGCCGTCGGCTACCGCGGCCGGGCCCGCATGATCGTCGACGAGGACCGTGGCACCGTCGTCGGGGTCACCTTCGCCGGCCCCGGCGTCGCCGAACTGCTCCACTCCGCCACCGTCGCCGTCACCGGGGCGACACCGATCGACAGGCTCTGGCACGCGGTGCCGGCCTTCCCGACGATCAGCGAGGTCTGGCTTCGGCTGCTGGAGACCTACCGTGACCGTCCGGTGCCGGTGAAAACGGGATGAAACGCTTCATGATCTCAAATCCATGAAGATTCCGGTTCCGTTGTTAGGAAGCGTTCACATCCTTCGCGGCGCAAGTAAAGTGGAGGCATGTCAGACGTCATGCCGCGGCAGGAAGCGGCCCCCGAGGCGATGGTGCCGCTCACTCCGGACGAGGAGGCGGTCGTCCGGTCGCTGAGCCGTGTCATCTACGCCCTGCCCCGCGCCCTGGACACTGACCTGGTCCGCGAGCAGCGGCTCCCGCTCATCGAGTACCTGGCCCTGATGTACCTCTCCGAAGTACCCGAGCGGCAGATGCGCATGAGCGACCTCGCGCGGGCCTGCGAACTGTCGGTGAGCGGGATGACGCGTGTCGTCCACCGGCTGGAGAACGAGGGGCTCGTCCAGCGCGTCAAGTGCGCGCAGGACGCCCGCGGCTGGAACGCGGTCCTCACCGACGCCGGCCTCGTCCGGCTGCGGGAGGCGTGGCGGACCAACCTGTCGTCGGTGCGCCGCCACTTCCTCGACCACCTCGACGGCCTGGACCTCAAGGCGCTCGGCGCGGCACTGAAGAACGTCGCCATCTGACCGCTCCGGACGGCCGGGGTGGCCACGCCGCCCGTGACGCGGCGGCGGCCACTTCGCCGTGGCAGAGGCGTGCCCCTGCCACGGCGCCCGGTCAGGCCTTCGCCGCGACCGGTTCCCCGGCCTCGGACGCTGCCGCGCCCGCACCGTCACCGGCGGTGCCGGCCGACGGCGTGACAGGGGTGTAGAAGACGCTGCCCTGGCGGCGGGACCGCTCGGCGAGCCCCTTCGCGACCAGCGCCTCGAGGGCGTTGCGCACGACGGGAGCGGTCGGTGCGGAGCGGTCCGGGTGCCGCTTGGCCAGCGCGTCGACGAACTCACTGACCATGCGCGGTTCGTTGTCGGCGGCGAGGACGTCCGCGACGAGGCCGCGCAGGGTCGGCTTCTCCTTCTCTTCGCTCGGCGCCGTCTTCTTGCCGGCCTTCCGGGACTTCGCCCCTGCGGCGGGCTTCCGCGCGCGCGGGCGTGGGACGGCCCGGGCCTTGCCCTCCTGCGGCGCTCCGGCCGCGACGGCGGCCGGCGCCTCCACGGCCGGCACCTCCTCTGCCGGTTCCTCGCGCGCGGTGGCGTCCGGTCCACCGGTCGACACGGTGCCCTCCAGCCGGGTCAGCCAGGCCCGCTCGTCCTCGAGCCGGGTCAGGCGGGCCTGGAGCTCCGCCACCTGCTCCCGGACCGCTTCCTGTTCTTTGGCGTTGCTCTCCAGGTCCTCTGCGAGACGCGTCGCATACCGGTCCTGAATGGTTGTGTTGTGGGACACGACAGCCGCTTTCTCGTGTATCGGATGTTGCTGCCGGATGGTACCGATTCTTTGCCCCCATCGTCCGGAACCGCCCCGTTCTCAGCGAGTTGGGACTCCCTCAACCCCGGTCGCGCGGGCCGAACGCCCCCGCCTGCGCAAGTCCCAGTCCCAGCAGGCTCGCGGACAGTCCGGGCCAGGTGTGCACATCCCAACCAGTCAGCTCGCGCCAGCGGTTGAGGCGGTACTTCACGGTGTTGGGGTGCAGGTGCAGCGCCCGGCCCGTCGCGGTGAGGGAGAAGCCGTTGTCGGCGAATCCGCGTACGGTCAGGGCCAGTTCGGGATGCGATGCGGCGGGCCCGACGGCGGGTTCCAGCAGCGGCGCCAGACGGTCGGCCTGCGGGAACAGCGTCGCCGCCAGCCACGCGCCGTCGAAGGGGACGGCCGGCCCGCCGGTCCCGGCCAGCGCGAGCGCCGCCTGGGCGTCGAGGATGGTGGCGGCCGCGCCGGTCAGGCCCCGGCGCTCGAGCCCGGTGCCGATCGGCAGCCGCGGGACCAGGTCGCGCATGGCGTCGATCACCGTGTCGGCGGGCATGCCCTGCACGACGGCCACCATGTTGGCGCCCCGGTTGGCGCACCGGGCGGTGCCCGTACGGCGGTTGAGGCGGCCGCGCAGCTCCGTGAGCTGCTCGTCGGTCCACGCCGGGGCGCACACCGCCTGGAAGGCCCCGGCCGGGGGCGTAGCCGAGGGCGCGCGCCAGCTGCGCCATGTCCGGCTCCTCCGGCGAGCGGGCGTACAGGCCCTGGAAGAAGCGGTAGGTCAGGCCGAGTTGGACGGCGTCCTGAGCCCGCAGCGCGTCGTTGTACGCCTCCGCCGCGGCACCGGTGATCTGCTCGACCCAGGTCCACACGGTGCCGACGAGACGGACCAGCTGCCGCCCCGGGCCGCCGTCGTCGTCCGCTCCGGCGCGGGAGAGCAGGATGTTCCAGACCTCCCGGTAGCCGACGTGGAAGGCGGCGATCAGGGACTGCAACGGGAGCCCCTCGCGGGCCCGCTCACGCCCCAGCGCCCTGACGTGCCGGCACTCCTCGGGGGACGGGCCCCGGCGGGTGACCAGGCCGGTGAGCAGCCCCTCGCACTGCTGGAGGACGCCCGCCTCGTGCTCGGAGCGCGGTACGAGGTGGTAGTCCGGGATCTCCTCGCGGATGCGGTCGGTGATGCCCGCGGTCAGCAGGGGCAGCTCCGCCCGGACCGCCGTGCACAATGCGGCCAGGTCCCGCCAGTCCTCATGCGGGGACCGGGCGGGCGGGGAGGCAGCCGTCATGGCCGTTCACCGCCTTCTCCGCTTTCTCGCGGGCTCTGTTTTCCACGCGTTTCCGCAACGATCGGCTGCTTCCCACGATAAGTCCGGTACGCGTCCTGTCGCGCTGGCTGTGACCTGCGGATTTGCGGATTCCACAGGGTGGCGGCGACGGAATTCTCACTTTCGGCGGGCCCGGCGCACGTCCCGCGGAGAAAGCCTGGAAGGGGGATTCCGGCACTGCGGAGGCGATACGGATGACAGACGACCCCCCGGCCACCGTGGCCGACCACCTGCTGGACCGGCTCGCCGACCTCGGCGTCTCCCACGTCTTCGGCGTCCCCGGCGACTACAACCTCGCGTTCCTGGACCGCGTCCTCGCCCACCCCCGCATGACCTGGGTCGGCACCGCCAACGAACTGGGAGCCGCGTACGCGGCCGACGGGTACGCCAGGATCGCCGGCTTCGGGGCGCTGCTGACGACGTACGGGGTGGGCGAGCTCAGCGCGATCAACGCGGTGGCCGGCAGCTACGCCGAGTACGTCCCGCTGCTGCACGTCGCGGTCGGTCCCGCACGGGCCGCCGAACGCAGCGGAGCCGTGCTGCACCACACCTTCGGCGACGCCGACTTCGAGCGGTTCGCCCGCGTCCACGCCGAGGTCGTCTGCGCGCACGCCACCCTGCGCCCCGGCACCGCGGCGGACACCATCGACCGGGTCCTCGGCACCGCCGTCCGCAACAGCCGCCCCGCCTACCTGCGGCTTCCCTCGGACGTCGCGGCGGCCCCCGTCACCGCTCCGGCGCGCCCGTCACGATCCGGTCCAACGGCCGACGGCACCGGCCTGGCCGCGTTCACCCTGGCCGCGCGGGCACGGCTGGAGCGGGCAGCAACGGTCACCGTCCTGGCGGACTTCCTCGTCGACCGCTTCGGGGCGCGCCCCGAACTCACCCGCCTGCTGGCCGCCGGGCCCCTGCCGCACGCCACGCCCGTCTCCGGCAAGGACCTCCTGGACGAGGGGAACCCCTTCCACCTCGGCGTGTACTCGGGAGCCTTCAGCGACCCCGCGGTCCGCGAGCTCGTGGACGACGCGGACCTGCTGATCAGGGCCGGAGTCGTCCTCGCCGACACCACCAGCGGCGGACTCACCCACGGATTCGACACCGCGACCGGCATCGGACTCGGCCCCCACAGCGCCCGTGTCGACGGCCTGGACTTCCCCGACGTGCCGCTGCGCGCGGGGCTGGCCGTCCTCGCCGAACTCGTCGCGGACCGGGAGACGCCGCCCACGCCCCTCCGGACCGCCCCCACCGCCGGAGCGCCTGCGGAGGACGGGCCACTCACGCAGGACCGCCTCTGGAACGCCGTGGCCGCCGCGGTGCGGCCCGGAGACGTCGTCGCGGCCGACCAGGGCACCGCGTACTACGGCATGGCCACGCGGCGGCTGCCGGACGGGACGCGCTTCCTCGGGCAGCCCCTCTGGGGCTCGATCGGCTACACCCTGCCCGCGCTGCTGGGCGCACAGCTGGCCGACCGCTCACGCCGCGGCGTGCTGCTCATCGGGGACGGCTCGGCCCAGATGACGGTCCAGGAACTGGGCACCTTCGGGCGGCACGGCCTCGCGCCCGTGATCGTCCTCGTCAACAACCGGGGCTACACCGTCGAGCGGGTCATCCACGGCCCCCGCGCCGCCTACAACGACATCGCCGCCTGGGACTGGCCCGCCGTCCCCGCCGCCCTCGGCGTCCGGGACCCGTTCGTCGCCACCGTCCGCACCGGGCGGGAACTCGACGCGGCGCTCGACCGGGCCGCGCGGACCCCCGGCCGCCTGGCCTTCATCGAGGCGGTCACCGGCCTCGACGACGTGCCACCGCTGCTCGGCAGCATCGCGCACTCCCTGAACGACCGGAACACGACTCCCTCCTGACCGCCGGGCGGGCCGCGGCCAGGGCAGGACGCCCCCGCGCCCGAGGACTTCGGGGTGCCCCTGGCGGCGGTGGAACGCCACCAGGCACAGCTCTTCGAGCAGGACGTCCACCACGGGACCATCGCCGGCGCCGCGGCCCCGGCCCACACGCTCGGAAGGCTGCACCGGCCGGAGCGGTCGAACATGACGGTCGCCGTCGCCGTGACGGTCGCCTACCTCGACGCCGCGGGCCGCCCGGTGAAGGTGGGGCGGGACGAGACCCGGTGCGCTCGTCGACGAGCTGCGCGGCGACGACTGCACCGTGCGGAGCCTCGCGACGCTGTCGCGCGCCCGGCCCACCTGGGCCCGCCGTCCTCCGGCGCGGGCCCCCTGGCTTCGGGCTCGCTCAGGCCCGCCAGATGTTGTCGAAGGCCGCCTGCTCGACGTCCTTGCGCTGCCGCACCGACTGCAGCTCCTCGACGGCGTCGTGGACCGCCGCCAGCACGGCCGCCACGGCGTCGTCCGTGACCTCACCGGCCGATTGCGCGCCCTCGCCCCGTTCCCCGGAGATCCCGGCGGCGGCGGCCAGGGCCGACAGGACCGGCTCCCCGGACGTCCAGCGGGCGAGCGCCCCCTCGCGGGCGGGGGAGTCCAGCAGCACCGGCTCACCGGTGACCCAGGGCCGCCAGCGGGGGCTGTTCACGGCGGTCAGGCCGGTCGCCTGCAGCCCGGCGCGGTAGACCGAGGAGAGGTTGCGGCCCCTGCGCCACAGCCAGTCCTCGACCGACTCGTACGGCGCCTCGTCGGCGAGCGCGGACGCCGCCTGGTCCAGCAGATGGTCACCGGTCACCGGCCCGTCCACCGGGACCAGGCGGTCACCCTCCAGGGTGACGGCCCGCGCACCCAGCAGGTCGATCACCTCGGCCCCGGCGAGCGCGAGCGAGAGGTCGCCCGGCTCGACGGGCGGGCTCGAGGCCACGTCCATGCTGACGATCATCAGGTCCTGCGGCGTGCTCATGGCGGCTCCCGTCGAAGAGATCAACAACGATACGTCGCCCGGCGCCGCGGCCCGCCGCTCCCGGCCCACGGCGAGCCGTCCCGCACGGCGCGCACACGTCCCGTCCCGCGCACGGTCAGGGGTTCGTCCAGGCGCTCGGCGACTCCGTCAGCGCCAGCACACCGCGCGGCAGTTCGGCCCCCGCGACATCGGCGAGCGACACACCCTCCAGGATCTCGCGCACGTTGGACCGCAGCGCGATCCACAGCGGCAGAAGCGACTCCGCGGGACCGCTGTACGCCAGATCCGGAGGGCGGACCCCGCGGACCGAGACGAGCGGTCCGTCGACGGCGCGGATGACGTCGGCGATGCTGATCGACTCGGCGGGCCCGGCCAGGCGGTAGCCGCCGTTGCCGCCCCGCCGGCTGACGACGAGACCGGCACGGCGCAGCTCGTTGAGGATGCCCTCGAGGAACTTGTGCGGGATGTCCTGGGCGGCGGCGATGGCCTCGGCCTTCACCGGCGCCGCCTCCGCGGACGCGGCGAGCTGCAGCGCGGCACGTACCGCGTAGTCCGCCCTGGCTGAGATCCGCATGGGCGCATTATCCCGTCGGGTGCGGGTGGCGCGGGCCGCGGGTCAAACCGGCAGCGTGAACGGCGGGTGCGTGCCGTTGAGGTAGTAGTCCCCGACGTCGCGGAGGCGGGGGGCGACCGGCTCGTACAGGGTGTGGGCGCGCGCGTTGCGCCAGAAGCGGTCCAGGCCCAGGCGCGCGGACGCGGAGCGGGGGCCGATGACGTCCAGGGCGCGCGTCGTGCTCTCCCGCACGGCCGTGGACGCCGCGACCTCGGCCACGGCCGCGAGCGCCGAGATCTCCGCGCACTCCTCGTAGCCGAGGTCCTCACCGCGCGCGAGGCCGGCCTGCAACGCCTCCAGCGCCTGACCGGCGAGCGCGGAGGCGGAGCGGGTGAGGACGGTCAGCTCGCCGTACGCGGCCAGCACATGGGGGTCCTGGGGCGATCCGGCCGGCCACTCCGGCTGCCACGGCCGCCGGCCCGCCCTGCTGTACTCACGGGCCTCGGCGAGCACGCCCTCGGCCAGACCGAGCCGGAGCTGGACCGACATCAGACGCCCCAGCGGAGAGACCAGCGAGGCCATGGGGGACAGGACGTCCTCCTCGGCGGGCAGCGAACCGAGCACGTCGTCGGCGGTGACGGCCACGGAGGCGAACTCCACGCCGCCTCCCGCCGCGAGGCGCTGGCCGAACGGATCGTCCTGCGCGTCGACCGCGACGCCGTGCCGGGCGGGATCGACGGCGACGGCGAGCGGTTCGCCGGTGTCGGCCCGCACGGCGCGTACGGCGATCCGGTCGGCGACGAGAACGCCCGTGACGTAGCTCTGCCGCCCCTCCAGCCGGTGGCCGCCCGCGGTCCTGGCCAGGATCAGCGGCGGATCCTGCCGGGCGAATCCGCCGCCCCAGCACCACTGCTCCGCCGCGGAGCGCCGTTCCAGCTCCGCGGCGGCGGAGGGCGCCGTGAGGAGCCGGGCGCTCCACGACACGAAGCAGTGGGTGCCGAGCAGCTGGGCGACGGCGGCGTCGGCCGCCGCGATCTCCCGGACGACGGCGTACGCGGTGGCCCAGTCCGCGCCCCCTCCGCCGGACCCTGCGGGTACCAGCAGCGACAGCAGCCCCGACTCGCGCAGCCGGGACACCTCGTCGAACGGGGGCTTGGCCGCCTGGTCCCTGGCGACCGCGTCCGTGGCCAGGTCGTCCGCCGTCTCACGGGCCACGCGCAGCCAGTGCGCACGGCCCGGCCCGGTCGGCTCCTGCTCCGGTTCCGCCTGCGGCGCGGAGCCGGACGGCGCGGTCTGGGCGTCCATGGGCGTCTGGGGCACGTCTCTCATCCTGCGCACCCTGACGGAGCGCCGTCAACGTTTTCCCATCAAGTCACTAGGAAATACTCGGCGGTGGGCGACTCACGGGGCCGTCGTGGCGGTCTTCGTGGCGGTCTTGCGGATGGCGACGCAGGCGATGTCGTCGTTGAGGCTGCCGTTGCCGTGCCGGAGGAGGGCCTGGTGGAGCAGTTCCAGGAACCCGGCCGGTGACGTGGTGGCGGCCTGCCGGGTCCAGGCGGCGAGGGGGAAGAAGGCGCCGTCCGGGTCGCGGGTCTCGCTGACGCCGTCGGTGTAGAGCAGCAGCAGGTCGCCGACGGCGAGGGGGACGCGGTCCACGTGGTAGCCGGAGCCCAGAAGTGCCGCCAGGTTGACCGGCGGTGAGGGGGCGGCGGGCTCGACGGCCCGGGTGCGGCCGTCGTGCACCAGCAGGGCCGGCGGATGCCCGCAACTGAGCACGGAGGCGTGGTCGGCGGCGGGCGGGATCTCCACGATGACGGCGGTGGCGAAGCGTTCGCAGTCGTCCTCCGCGGGCACCGCGGCGGTGTATCGGGCGATGGTGCTCTCCAGGCGCTCCGCGAGGTGCGCCAGGTCGGGGGCGTCGTAGGCCGCTTCGTGGAAGGAGCCGAGGAGCGCGGCCGAGACGCCGACGGCGGGCAGGCCCTTGCCGCGGACGTCCCCGAGGATGAGGCGCAGACCGTGGGGCGTGTCGGCCGCGGCGTAGAAGTCGCCGCCGATGCGGGCCTGGGGCGCCGCGGCGAGGTAGAGGGTGGCGATCTCCAGATTCCGGATGCGCTGCGGCACCGGCCTGAGAAGGACCTCCTGTGTCGCGTCGGCGACGGCGCGGACCTGGGCGAGGGTGTGCTCGCGCTGCAGGCGCAGATGGCTGGCGTAGGCCGCGGCCAGGCTGACGGCGCCGATCGCGCCCGCGGTGTACAGGGCGGACATGTCGGAGAAGGCCAGGGCGTAGCCGATCACCGGGAGCAGGCAGATCATCCCGAGGGCGAGCGTCGCCCGCACGGACCAGACCGACGCGGCGAGCGCGGGCGCCGCCGGCAGCAGCCGGGTGAAGGGGACGTCCTGGGGGGTGAGGACCGCCAGGACTCCGATGACCGCGGTCAGGACCGCGGGGGTCAGCAGAACGGGGTCCCGACGCCGCAGGTTCGACCACATCGTCTGATATCGGGCCAGAGCGCTCATGGCTGGATCGTAGGCGATCCTTGATCGTCTCCCGCGGGTGCGACATCTGATGCCGCGTCCGCCCTGGGTTGCCCTCCGCGGGGCCGCGGCAGTCGCGCGTATCAGTCAGAAGGGGGTTCGAGATCGCCGCGGCCGTCGCTGTGCGGCCCCCGGTCCCAGGGCTCCTCCCGGAGAGGTTCGGGGTCGGGGACGTCGTGGCCCCATGCTTCAAGGGCATTTCGGGCGAAGCGACGGTTGGGGGCGTGGCCGCTGGTGTGCAGGACGGCGCGCGTGCACGGCGAGGTGATCACGGTGCTCGGCGAGTGCGGGGTGTTCGGCGAGAATGAGCGCCGCGATGACGGCGGCCTCGCGTACGTCCTCGTGGCTGTCCCGCAGGAAGGGCGCGACCGCCCGGTAGAGCACCGGCCGCAGGTCCCGGAAGGCCGCCACGGTGGTGCCGGGGGTGAGGAAGCCGGGAAACCACTGCTCAATGCGGCCGACGATCTCGTCGGAGGCGGCGTAGGACGTGGAAACCAGCCAGTTCAACAGCGCCGCGCGGATGGGGAAGTTGCGATAGGCCCGGAGGTTCGCGGCCGCCGGGTGGGTGAGGATGTCGGCGACACACAGGGCGACGGGGGCGGTGGCCTCGTAGACGGTGCTCTGGTGGTTGGCCATCTCACCCAGCTCAGACAAAGCGGTGACCTGGACCTTGGGATCGGGCTCCAACAGCCGCGCGAGGACGTCGGGAAGGTCCTCACCATTCCCGAAGGCCGTTTCGAGCGAGCCCCAATCGGTCTCCGCCAGGACTACCCGGTAGGGCGGCACGTCAGGCTCGCGGGACGCCCCGGCGCTGGAACGGCTCTCGTGCACGGGCCAAACCTAGACCAGACCTCTGACACGATTCCCTTGCGGGCGCGTCATCCGGATCGCGGTCCCGCCGGGGGAGGCTGCCGCACGTGTGGCCCGGCGTCTACGCAGGCGGCAACGTCATGTCATGCGGAAGGTCGCACTGATCATGGTGCAGGTGCAGCCCGCGTAGGTCCTGGAGAGCGGAGACCGGATAGGGGTGCCTGATCCACTTGGTCGAATAGCCGTCTTGCTTCCACCCCGTTCACACTGGAGTGGAACAGCTCGGAACTCGCCAGGTCGCGACTGGCCAAGCCCTATCGCGGCCACGGCGACGGCGACACCTTCTTCGAGGCTGCGCTGGAGATCTTCGGTGACCATGGCGTCGAGGTGGTCCTTCGCTGAAGCGCGTCTCACAGGGTGTTCCGCGGCGTAGAGGTGACCAGTTCATTCGTGGTGTGTGCGCTGGTGCCATAGGTGCCGTAGACGGACACGGTGGCCTGACCATATGCCGCGATCGTCTCGGTGTGTTCGCGGAGGCGACGAGGTGAGGCGCGTTGACGGCCCGCAACCGTGCCTGGGCGGACTCGACGCGCGACCGTCCGGCTACGGTCAAGGTCACCAAGGGTCCCCGGTTCCGCGCGGCTGCCCTGGCGATGGTGTTCCCACTCGATCGGGGTCCTGGTCCGCAGATGGATCCAGTGCTCGGCGGTGGAAGGCTCAACAACTCCTGCGGGCAGCCGCGTTCAGGTGCTCCTCACCACCCGAGCTGCGGCTCGTCCAGGACCGCGCTGCCGATGTGAGCGGCCAGCTTCCGGGCCCGGGGCAGGTCGCCGAATTTGTCCACGTGGACGAAGACCGTGTGGTGTTCGGTCCACCGGCCCAACTGGGCGTGATCGCCCTGGAACACGACTTGGACCCCGTCGTATTTGGCGGACCCATGGAGATCGTCCTCCGGTTCCTCCGGCCACGAGCCGTGCCAGTCGATGCCGGCCATGCCCTGGCCGAGGGCTGCCACGAAGTGGTCCTCCACGCTGCCTCTTGGAACGTCCACCATGACCTCCAGCGGCAGATGCGGTTCCAGCGTGGCGTCGTCCGCCGTCGTGACGTCGAGCTCGAAGGACCTCTCACCTGCCGGGCCGATATGCATTTCCGAGTACGCGAAGCTCGGCTCCGGCAAGACCGCAGCCATCTGCCGCACGTCTGCGATCGTCCGCAGTTCGGCGAAGAGCTCGACCTCGCCGTCGCGCTGTGTCAGCAGCGCGGACAGGCGTTCGGCCTGCCTGAACGCCAGGGCCGCGTCGGTGGTCCGGAGAACGGGATATGCCTTGGAGTTGCCCATGGACCGCACCGTCACACGGAGTCAGCTTCCTGCGCCACCGCATTTCACCGGCTTGCGCTTGCTGTGGCCTCAGTGCCGGACAGACTGAGCCTCGGGATCCTGCGTCACGCGCGCACCGGTGGCCATGCTGTAACCGCGCGGGGGACACGGCCGAGGTCATGGGATCGCCGGCACGTCGACGACCGGGCGCGAGTGGCGGGCTGCCCTTGTGGGAGTCAAGAGATCAAGGCCCAGGCATCCGAAAGCATGCCGGTTGGCATCGTCACCGGCCTGCCGGCCTGTCGCGGACTCGGTCCGGTGAACGAGGCCATCCAGTAGGGTTCCGACGCCGTGATCACTCCAGCCGTGCCGGGATCGCTCCATGGCGGGTTTCGGGCCGGCCGGAAGGTTTGTCGGGGTTCCAGGAGGAATGTTGCGAAGGGGTTTACGATGACCGAATTTCCTGCGGGCTCGGAGCCGAACGCCTGCTCCGCCTGGGCGGTTGTCGACTGGTTCTCCGATGCCCTCGACAAGACCTGTTTCGAGGAGAAGTTCGTCGGCAACATGTCGGCCCTGGCGGTCAGCCCCGAGGGACGCGTAGCCGCCCTCGCGGACCGCTCCTTGCTCTTCCACCTGGACGCCGCGACCCACGAGCCCGTCGAAGTCGTGGCGCTGTACGACGAGAACGGGAAGGAGACGGACTTCGAGGCCCTGGTCTTCGATGAGGACGGCACGCTCCTGATCGCCTCCGAGGAACCGGCCGTTCGTCGCTACACCCCGGAGGGAAAGTTCATCGACAGGCTGCCGGTGCCGGACGGCCTCCTCATCGCGCCTGCGGGCCGGGCCGTGGTCAACGAGACCTTCGAGGGCCTCGCCATGCAGCCCGGCGGCCTCACGCTGGTGGCGTCGATGGAGGGCGCGCTGAGGGGTGACGAGAGCGCCTACGTGCGTTTCCAGGCGTGGGAACGCGCGACGACCGGCGACGAGTTCCGGATCGGCGTGCAGTGGGGCTACGAGCGCGACCGGGGCCTGTTGCTGTCGGACATCTGCGCGTCCGGTGACGGCAGGCTCCTCGTTCTGGAGCGAGGCTTCGACAAGAGCGTCGGCAATATCATCCGGGTCTATCTCGCCGACCCGCGCGAGGCGGACGACGTCACCCACGTCGAGAACCTGTCCGGCCAGGACGACGTTTCCCTGATGAACAAGACCTTGCTGGTCGACATGGTCAACTGCCCGCCACTCGGAGCCACGAACAAGCAGTCGCAGGCCAACCCCCTGCTCGGCAACATCGAGGGAATGGCGATCACCGGGACCACCCCGGACGGTCGTTTGAAGGTCCTCATGGTCACTGACGACAACCAGAGCGACATGCAGACCACCCGACTGTACGGGATGACCATACGGTTGCCCGAACTCTGAGCCCCGCTGCAGGTTCTGGTGGCCAACGCGGTCGGGACCTTCCTGCTCTCCGTCGACGAGGTCCGGACCGCTCTGCCCCGGGTCGAGGAAGCGCTGCAGCGCCGCATCTCCCTGGATCGCCGACAGGATGAGCGCTGTGGGCGACGCGCCCGACTGTGATGCGGCCGAGGCCGTCGACGCGCCCCTGCGGGTCATTCGGCACGCCGCGGGGCCGGATCAGGCGTTGCCGCTCTCAGCCCTCGGTACTGACCTCGGTCCGGCACTCTGCCGGTCCGGCAGTGCCAAACGCTTGAACGTTTGCGATGCGTACGTCCGGCACCGTCGCGCCGAAGGCACTGCCCGGGCTGCCCGCGGGCCCGGTGCGCGCGCCCGGGGGCCCGCCGGCCGGGAGGGGCCGGCGGGCCGCCGATCAGCGTTCGGCGAAGATCGGCGTCCAGTGTCCGGCCGCACCGTCGAGGCCCTTGCTGATACCGCTCAGCGGTACGACCTTGTCGCTGCCGATCGTGACGAGGACGAGCCGGAGGGAGGGCGACTTCACGTCCGGTGTGAGGTCCCAGGCGACTGGGGTCGACCCATCTGTGACCTGCGATAGCAGTGAGCACTCAGCTTGTCGGCTTGGACGAACCGGCTGGTGGAGGTTTTGCCGAACCCCCCCGGGGGCTCCGGGGTGGTGGTGATTCGAGCCGAAGCCCGTCGGTATCCGCCTCGGAGTGGAGGCGGATGCCGGATTCATCCCGTCGGCCGGCGAGAAGGCGGCGGCCGCCAGCCATGGGACCCCGCGCCGGACACGGTGTGACGCCCCTGCGTGCCGGGGCCTCCTGAGCCGGCGGTTCCGTGGGACGCGAGGTCCCTTCGCGTGCTCCACCGTGGTGGGGCCCGTCGACGGTCTCGCCAGTAGAGAGTATATGCTCCTATTTCAGTGGCTCGGCAAAATCGCTGGTCACATCCCGCTCGGCGGTTAGGTAGAGGCGGAAGCGCGCGCTTCCGCCGTGGCGGCATATGTCGATCTGTACTCCCGGCGCAGGGTGCTCGCCTGAGCATCGGGAGGGCGAAGGAGGCCACGTCGATGAAAGTGACACGTGCACCCGGGCCGCCTGGGATGCTCGAGGACGAGTGGGAGGCCCTCCGGCCCGCCGTCTTCGGAGCGGCGTACCGCTTGCTCGGCAGCGTGGCCGATGCCGAGGACGTGGTCCAGGACGTGTGGCTGCGTGCAGCCACAGCCGACCTGCGCGACGTCCGTGACCTCCGGGCCTGGCTGGTCACGGTGGCAGCGCGACGCTCGTATGACATCCTCAAGTCCGCCCGTGCCCGCAGGGAGACCTACGTCGGGCCGTGGTTGCCGGCGCCCCTGCTGACGGGGCCGGACGCTTCTGAGCCGGTGCTGGTCGACGAATCCGTCGGATCCGCGATGCTCCTGGTGATGGAGGAACTGAAGCCGCCCGAACGTGTGGCCTTCATCCTTCACGACGTGTTCGGTCTCGAGTTCAGCCACATCGCCGACGTGCTCGGTGCCTCTGTGGCGGCCGCCCGGCAACTCGCCTCACGGGCACGGCGCAAGGTGGCCGCGGCCAGGCAGTGCACCGTACACGCCTCCCGGGCGGAGCGTGAGCGCCTGCTCATCGCCTTCCGCAACGCCTACGAAGCGGGGGACATGGCGGGCCTGGTACGTCTCCTGCACCCCGATGCCGTGTATGTCACCGACGGTGGCGGCAGGGTCGCTGCGGCGCGCAAGTTCATCAGGGGCGGCGAGCGCATCGCCATGGTGTTGGTGCGGGCGGGGCGCCTGTTGCGGGCGGACAGCATTGAGGTCATCGAGGTCGGGGGCGAACCGGCGCTCCTGCTGCGTCTGGAGGGGCGGCCCGTCTCCGTGGACACGGTGGAGATCGAGGACGGCCTGATCGCCGCCTACCGCAGGGTCCTCAACCCGGACAAGCTTGCGCACGTGTGACACCTCACACCGGGCGGGGCGCCCCAGGGGCGCACGTGTCTGCTTGACCAGGTCTCCTGATTCACTCCGGTTCGTACCGGTACGCGGACCGCACGGATTGTTGCCGGTTGCACTGTGCCGGATGTCTTCGCGCGAATCGGCGGGTGCCGGGGCTGACGGTCCCCGGCACCCGCCGCGACTTCGCGTCCCTGGCGGTCGAGGGCGGCGTCACATACGCGTCGCCGTGACACTTTGGCCGGCCGCTGCCCGGTGGCAGGGAGGCCACTGCCCTTGGTCGCCGTGCGGGCCATGGTTCAGGTCTTCCCGTCGTCGTGGGAGGTCTCGACCGTCAGCCGCACGCCGCGCGGCGCCGCCATGCCGTCCGCCGCAACCGGACGTTCAGTCCCAGGTTGTGCGTGCGCTGCGAGCCCACCGCGGTGCGGGCCTCCACCGGCACGACGGCCACCTTGCCGCGCGCGCCCATGAGTTCCGCGCCGCCGACATGCCGGGTTCCACGGTGGCCAGCCCTGTTTCCTCATCCTCGAAGACCTCGAAGTCCGGGGCCGACTAATGGTCTTCGATGGCATCCCAGCGATGCCTTCTCATTAACTCCCCAGCCACGACCGTCACATTGGCGAGGGCTGTCTCGTCCACTTGAGGAAGCGGCAGCAGAGCGAGGGTGCATCGCGCCGCCCGGCCGTCTCTGCGCGACTCCCGACCGTATGCGCAAAGGGGTGGCGAAATCGCCAGGCAGCGCACCGAGCCGCACCGAGCCACCCGTAACGATCGCAGGAAGGGCTGAACCATCGTGGACACCGTCGCGCACGCCGTAGGCGCCGCGCACGATACGACGTCAAGAGCACAACCATCAGAGGGGTCGACAAAACTCCGAAAGGCAATGACGAGGCTCGGTTGGGGAGTTTCCGGACTCCTGTGCGACTTCGCGATCAGTTGCGGGGTCATACCCGCTTCATGGGACGGAACACGGTGCGGGATTCGCCGTGATGGGAATCCGAATCACCGGTGACCCGCGGGAGGTACGGCCCCCGTCCCGAGCGGCTGCGGAGCCGAATGACGCCCCCCGCGGCCATGTCGGTTCCGCGATGTGTCGCGGGCCCGGGCGGACCGCTGCGACGCCCTTCTTCCATGCCAACCCACGCCAGATTTCGAGGAACCGATGACTTTTTCCTTGGCCGAGCTCGACTCAGACGACCCGCACTGGAACCAGCGCGGCGCGATCTATGTGCCGTCAGGCAAGGGCCCGACGGTGTGGGCCGCCGGCGATGTCTACACGATCAAGGCCACGGGCGCCCAGACCAACGGCGGGATGGGCTTCATCGAGGCCACTGTTCCGGCCGGCGGCGGGCCCGTTCCTCACGCGCACCCCGAGCAGGAAGAGACGTTCTACATCCTCGACGGGGAACTGGAATTCCTCGACGGCGACCACCTCTTCACCGCGGTCGCCGGCGACTTCATCCATATCCCGCGGGGAGTCCGCCACCGCTTCAAGAACAAGGCCAGCCACGCCGCAAGGATGATCTTCATCTTCACACCTCCGGGCCTGGAGCAGATCTTCGTCGATCACGCCCTCCCGGCCAGGCCCGGCGAGGGACCCCCATCCGTCATCGACGACGACCAGCTCGCGCGGTTCGAGATCATGGCCGGGCTGGCGAAGTCGATCATTCTTCCCGAACCATCCTGAATCAGGCGCCGCCCCACGGCCCGATCTGCGTTACAGCAGCGCCAGGTGGTCGTCATCCACGGGGCGTCCGCCGGCAAGGCCGGCGCTCACCCGGTCATGGCCCGCATTCCGGGCTGTGACCGCATCGCACACAGGAGAACCCAGCATGCTCGAAGGCTTCGAACACGGCTATGCCGAGGTGAACGGCACCCGGCTGCACTACGTCACCGGAGGAGAGGGCGAGCCGCTCGTCCTCATGGACGGATGGCCGCGCACCGTGCACGCGCTGCGCGAGATCCTCCCCCCGCTGGCGCAGCGCTTCCGCGTCATTGCCGTGGACTACCGCGGTCAAGGCGCGTCGGACAAGCCCGCCGGCGGCTACGACAAGAAGAACATGGCCAAGGACGTCTACGAACTGATCCGCGGCCTGGGCTACGAGCGGGTCAACATCGCCGGCGGGGACATCGGGGCGATGGTCGCCTACAGCTTCGCCGCGAGCTACCCCCAGGCCACGAAGAAGCTCGCCATCTGGGAGGGAGGACCCTTCTCCCAGATATTCATCGACTTCATCAGCTCCTTTCCGCTGCCGGATCAGCCGAACCCCTGGTGGTACCCCCTGAGCCAGGTCGACGGCCTGCCCGTCAAGCTGCTGGAGGGACGGTTCCGGCACATCATCGACTGGTCGGCCGAGCACCTGGCGCTGCACCCGGAGCGGATCAGCGAGGATAGCCGGGCCCTGTACGCCGCGGCCTACGACGCACCCGAGGCGGTGGCCGCGGCCTTCGGCGTGTACCGGACGTTCCACCAGGACTTGGCCGACAACAACTCCTACCCGCCGCTGACCATGCCCGTTCTGGGCCTCGGCGGCCAGTACGTCGCCGTGGTACAGGCGATGATGGAAGGCAAGGCGGACGACATCCGTTTCAGCACCATCGCCGACAGTGGTCACTACATCGCGGAAGAGCAGCCGGCCGCGCTTGTCGCCGAGTTGGAGAAGTTCTTCGGCTGACGCCGTCGCACAGGCGCGGCGAGTCGTCACATCCGTGGGGGCGACCTCGTCTCCTTGACGGGGCGGGGCGCAGACCCCACGAGGGTCGACGACCTCACCCGGAAGTCGGCGGGGCGGGCGTCACTACCGTGTCGACTGCCGCCGAGGTGGAGTGACCCACCTCGCGGACCGCAGTCCTCGCAGACCGCGTCATCCCGCCCGGCACCACAAGCGGCGCGTATGGCAGCCGTAAGCCCCGGGTGGAGAAGCGTCACCTGGCAAAGGAGCGGCCCCCAGACCGCCGAATGGGGGCCGCCTCCCTGAGACCGGGCCGCGTCCGGGTCGCCGTGCGGCCACGGGCGGGGATCGCGTGTCGGCTGCCTCGTCCCCCTGGCCGGAGTCGAATCTCGCCGGCGGGCCTGCAGACGGACCGCCGAAGTGGGCCTACACGCATTTCAGCGGGTCGGTCGCACCTGCGCGGCCGGAGCCCTGCGCCGCTCCGGACGTGCCGAACAACCGAGTCACCCAAGTTTTCCGATCGGAGAAATACCGTTGCGTTCCTTTGCCCTGCACGCCGGATCGATGTTTGACGGATACACCCTGTCGGGTCCGGCCACTGTGTACGTCTCGGGGGACCGGATCGTGCGCGTGGACCGAACCGGCGGGCTGCCCGCCGACGGCAGCGAGGTCATCGACTTCGGCGGCTCGGCCTGCCTGCTGCCGGGCCTGATCGACACACACGTCCATCTGGCCTTCGACGCCGGCACGGACCCCGTCTCGTCCCTGGTCTCCATGTCGGACAGCGACCTGCTGACGCACATGCGGACCGCGGCCCGATCCGCCCTGCTGGCCGGCATCACCACCGTGCGCGACCTCGGCGACCGCGGCTACCTCCTGCTGGACCTCGTGGAGGAGATGACCGTGCACCCGGAACTGGGCCCGGAGATCCTGGCAGCAGGTCCTCCGCTGACCACACCGGGCGGCCACTGCCACTTCTTCGGCGGCGAGGTCGAGGGCACTGAAGCGCTTCGAGCCGCCGTACGCCGGCGCCACGCCCGCGGCTGCGGCGTCGTCAAGATCATGGCCAGCGGCGGCCACATGACGCCCGGTTCGGTACCGCCGCACGCGTCCCAGTACAGCCTGGACGACCTGCGTGCCGTCGTGGACGAAGCACACCGTCTCGGGCTGCCGGTGGCCGCCCACGCCCACGGCATGCAGGCCATCCGCGACGCCGTCGAAGCGGGTGTCGACAGCGTGGAGCACGTCTCCTTCCTCACCGCGGACGGCATCGCCGCCGACCCCGGCCTCATCGACGCCATCGTGGCCAAGGGAACCTTCGTCAGCGTGACGCTGGGGCTGGACCCCGAAGAGGTCATGCGGCTGCCCAAGCCGCAGGCCGACTACGTCAGTGCCGTCATGGACACCTACGGCAACCTGCACAAGCACGGCGCCAACGTCGTCATCGGCTCGGACGCCGGTATCGGGCCCGCGAAGCCCCACAACGTCCTCCCGCACGGCGTGGCCAACCTCGCCGGACTGGGCGTCGCGCCGCTGGATGCGCTCAGGTCCATGACCAGCTCGGCGGCCCGCCTGTGCCGCGTGGAGGGCCGCAAGGGCCGCATCTCCGCCGGCGCCGACGCCGACCTTCTCGTCGTCGACGGTGACCTCGCGCACGACCCTTCGGCCGTCCTCGACGTACGGGCGGTCTTCCGCGCCGGTACGCGCGTGCGGTGAGCTGACGGGCTTCCGCTGGACCGCGCGGTGGATGAGGACGGCATGAGGTTGATGCCCGAGGAAGTGGGTGACGCTCTCTTCGTTGCGACCGCCCGGAAGGCAAACCCGGTCGCGGTCCTGTACTACGGCCTCGGTGGTCAGGGTTGAGGAAGCCCTGTTCCTGCCCGGTGCGCGGCGAAGCGCCGCCCTCTGCGCGCACCGGCGGGCCCGCCGGCCGGGAGGGGCCGACGGGCTGCTGCTGTCGGTTCGGCCGGCGGGCCGCCGATCAGCGTTCGGCGAAGACCGGCGTCCAGTACCCGGCCGCACCGTCGAATCCCTTGCTGATACCGCTGAGCGGTACGACCTTGTCGCTGCCGATCGTGACGAGGACGAGCCGCCCGACGGACCCGTCCGAGCCCGGTGTGAGGTCCAGGGCGATCAGACGCTCGTTGTCGACCCAGGCGAGAAGTTCTCTCCCGCGCACTGTGGTGACCTTCTTGCCGGTGTAGGCGTCGAGAAGCTCGGTGTACCACTTGAACTTGGTGCCCCCTGAGAGGCCCCCGAAGAGCTTGCCGTCCGGGGACAGCCCCACGCCGCGGTACCGCTCCGCTTGAACCTCGTTCGCGGGCGTGGCGACCTCATCGCCGGCGAAGTCGTAGTACTGACGGAGGGGACGTGACGTGGTCCCGCAGTAGACCAGCTTTCCGTCGTGGTTGAAGGCGCAGTCCGCGTGGCTGCCTCCCCTGCCGGCGTCGGTGACCCCGCTCCAGGATCCTTTCCCGGAAGCCACCTCCAGGACGTAGAAGCCGGTCCGGCCGGTCGGCCTGCCCGGCGGCGTCACCCAGTCGCCGTCGCCGTCGCCGTCGGTGTCGGAGCGCGACTTGACCCGCAGTTCCGGATTCTTGCTGTACGTCGTCGCGAGGAGCCTGCCGCCGTCGGGTGAGAACTCGACGCCCGCGACGCCGCGATCGACCGGGATCCAGCGCTCTACCTCGCCAGTGCGCAGGTTGAGCAGGCCGATCCGCTTGGCGGGCAGGTCCCTTTCCAGAACGGCGGCGGTCCGCAGGCCGGGAGCGACGTCGACGACGGACCACTGGGGCGTCCTCACGTACGTGCCGGTCTTCGGGTCGAGGAGCCGGTAGGCGCGGACGGCGGCACCACGGGCGTCGGTCTCCCAGGTGTAGTACGCGGCAAGTGCGAGGGGGCCCGCCGCGATCAGGTCGCGCGGCGGTGTCTGGTCCGGATGGGCGAGGATGCCGTTCCGGTTCGTCTCGCTCGCAATGCGCACGTCGTCCTTGCCGATGTTCAGGAGCGGGACGGCCACCGCGACGGCGACCACGGCGGCGGTGGCCGCGGCGGCGGACGCCAGCGCCCGGTTCCGGCGGCGCCTTCGGACCGTCAGCACCCGATCGGCGAAGCCAGGCCCCAGTGCCGGCTGTTCGGCGGCCTGCTCGCGCAGCGAGTCGCGCACCAGCTCGTCGACGTTCACGGACGCACCTCCACGGGCGAGTAGTCACGGGACCGCTGGTGCTCGGCGTCCACGGCGCCGAGTGCGGCCAGTTCGGGGGCCAGGCCCCGCAGCCGGGCCAGGGAGCGGTACGTGGTGGACCGCACCGTGCCGACCGAGCAGCCCAGCAGACGGGCGACGTCGGCCTCGGGCAGGTCCTCGAAATAGCGCAGGACCAGGACGGTGCGCTGACGGGCGGTGAGCCGGGCCAGTGCGGCGCGCATGACGATGCGCAGGTCGGCCGCGCCGGGTTCGTCGCCGGCGCCGTGGCGCCCGGGGTTCTCCGGCGGCTCGGAGACGCTGAGTTCGCGCCGCGGCCACTTCAGCCGCCAGCGGCTCACCTGCTGGCGGTAGAGGATCTGCCGTACGTACGCCTCGGGCTCCTCGATGCGGTGCCAGCGTCCCGCGGCTTTGATCAGCGCGTTCTGCAGCAGATCCTCGCCCGCGTGCCGGTCGCCGCCGCTGAGCAGGACGGCGGTCTTCAGCAGCGCGGACGACCTGCTCTCCACGAAGTCCCTGAAGTTTTCCTGGGCCTCGGCATCCATCGCCACCTTCTCTAGTTGCTCTGAGATCTTCCTCAGCGGGCTCGCTGTCCTTGATGACGTCCGCACCAACCCCCCGCTATGCCTGTGTGCGCAGGAAATGGGCGGGAGGCCGGCGGCGTGTGCTGCGACGACGGCTCGCCAGCCGGTGACGGGCGGTTGGTTCCGGCGACCGTCGAGGACGGCCACAAGGTCCTCAAGGACCCCGACGAACTCCGCAGCCGCGATCTCGGCCACGAAGATCTCGCCCGCATGCTCGGGATGCCTGCGCAGCTCGTATTCGGCTTCGGTCTCGTCGTCACCCCCGGCGTGGGGCATGAGGTGCCGGTGTCGCGGCTTCCGGCGACAGGCCGTCGAACTGCGGCGGCGAGTTCTCAGCCTTCTGCCGCACAGGCGGCGCCGCCTCGCGTGATCGGCGGGCCGCACAGGGACCCCCGCTACGGGGAGGCGTCCGCCGGGCGGCGTGGGCACTCCACGGCGGCCCGGCGGACGCGAGGGGCGTCACTCCACGAAGTGGCCCGGGCCGACGACCTTCCACTGGCGGGTGTCCGGGTCCTCGATCGAGGCGTAGGGGGCCTTGAAGACCAGCACCTGCTCGGTGGAGCGCTTGATGGTCCACAGCTCGGGGGTCCTGCCGGAGCGGTCCCAGGCGATGGCCTGGCCCTCGACGTCGGGCAGCTTGACGGTCGCCACCCAGCGCAGGTCCGAGCCCTCGGACGGGACGTCCATCACGTACGCCTCGTCGTAGTCGTGGCCGGTGATCCACAGCCGGCCGTCGGGGCCCCACGAACCACCGGAGTTGCTCATCGGCCGGACTCTGTCGAGGAGTTCCTGCGGCAGCGTCCAGGCCTCCACGACCCGGAACCGGTCGTCGAGCTTGACGATCTGGGTGTTGTCGGTACCGCCGTACGGCTCAGTCGAGCCCGCCGGGGGCTTGTCGTAGTTGGCGAAGGCCGCCCACCACGCACCGTCGTGCCGGTCCAGCCAGGTCAGCGAGCCGCGGTCGATGCCGAAGCTGAAGGTGTCGATGTGCTTCATCGTCCGGGTGTCGAACACCTCGACGGAGCTCTTCTCGGGCGTGATGTTGTAGTTCGAGGTCGCCGCGTACAGCTTGTCACCGACCACGGTGGCGCTGTCCATGTGGATGATCGGGCCGTCGGCGTCGCCGACGAACTGCAGGAGCGGTTCGCCGGTCGCCTTGTCGTGCTTGGTGATGGTCTGGTTGTTGACGGCGTAGAAGTACTTCTGGTCGACGGCGACACCCTGCCGCGCGTCGAAGGCGGCGAAGGTGTGCCGGAGTTCGGCCGTGTACTCCGCGGGGGCCGCGGCGGCCGTCTTCGCGACCGCCGTCTTCGCGACCGCCGGGGTCGAGGCCTCGGCGGATCCGAGGCCGGTGGCCGCCATGAGTGCCGCCGCCGCCAGGCAGGCTGCCGCGGCTGAAGCGATCTTGGTCCGTGCGCGCATGGTTTCCCTCGGTCGATCCGGTGACAGGGCAGGGTTCGACCCTGACGCGGCCGAAGATCGTCCACGCGAACTCCGGGGGAGCGACGGGTGAAAGGCAGACCGACCCCTGCCGCGCCCCGGCCGGCTTCTCCGCGTCCGCGACCGCCCGTTCACGAGGGCCGCCGTCGGTGGCGGGTGGGAGACTGCCCGGCATGATCGAACCGAATCCCAAGGCGGATCTCCTCCGGTACCTGCAGGACGCGCGGGACACCCTGCTGTGGAAGTTGGAGGGGCTCTCGGAGTACGGCGTCCGCCGCCCCCTGACGCCGACGGGGACCAATCTCCTGGGGCTGGTCAAGCACGCCGCCGGTGTGGAGCTGGGCTACCTGGGCGACACCTTCGGGCGGCCGTTCTTCGCGGGCGAGCGGCCCTCCTGGTACCGGGAGGACGCGGAGGCCAACGCCGACATGTGGGCCACCGCGGACGAGTCGCGCGAGGAGATCACCGGGCTGTACCGCCGTGCCTGGGAGCACGCGAACGCCACGATCGAGGCGCTGCCGCTCGACGCGGTGGGCAACGTCCCCTGGTGGCCCGAGGAGAGGCGGGCGGTGACCCTGAACCATGTGCTGGTGCGCGTGATCGCGGACACCCAGCGGCACGCCGGCCACGCCGACATCCTCCGCGAGCTCATCGACGGCAGCACCGGCTTCCTGCAGGGCAACGACAGCATCCCGCCGGGCGACGGCGCCTGGTGGGAGGAGTACCGCGGCCGGCTCGAGCGCGCGGCCCGCGAGGCCGGTGGCTGACGTCGGGCGCGCCGAGCCGCCCGCTCAGTAGCCTGGCGGCATGACGATGCACATGACCGGCCCGGCGAGTGTCGACGCGATGATCGAGGACCTCAGAACGCTCGTCGAGGTCGAGTCCCCGTCCCGTGACGTCGACGCCCTGACGGTGTCGGCCAAGGCCGTCGCCGGCGTCCTCGAAAGGCGTCTCGGCGGTCAGGCCGTCTGCGTGGAGAGCCCGGGCGGGCCGCATGTGCGCTGGTCGGGCGGGGGCGACCCCAGGGTGCTGATCCTGGGGCACCACGACACGGTGTTCCCGCTCGGCACCCTCGCCCGGCGCCCGTTCACCGTCGCCGGCGGCCGCGTCACCGGCCCCGGCGTCTTCGACATGCTGGGCGGTCTCGTCCAGGCCGTCCACGGCGTCGCCCTGCTGGAGGACCGGTCGGGCGTCGAGATCCTCGTGACGTCCGACGAGGAGGTCGGCTCCCCGCACTCGCGGGCCCTGATCGAGGAGCGGGCCCTCGCCTGCGGGGCCGTACTCGTCTTCGAGGGCGCCGCCGAGGGCGGGGCGCTGAAGACGGGCCGCAAGGGGTGCGGCACGTTCGAGGTCACCGTCACGGGCCGCGCCTCGCACGCCGGACTCGAGCCCGAGGCCGGGGTCAACGCGCTCGTCGAGGCCGCGCACCAGGTGCTGGCCGTCGCGGCGCTCGGCCGGCCCGAGGCCGGTACGACCGTCACCCCGACGGTGGCGTCGGCGGGCACCGTCGACAACGTGGTGCCCGCCCGGGCGACCGTCGTCGCCGATGTACGGGTCGCGACGGCCGAGGAGAAGGACCGCGTCGAAGCCGGCTTCGCCGCTCTGACCCCGCACGTCGAGGGAGCGGGCATCTCGGTCAGCGGCGGCGTCCGGCGGCCACCGATGCCGGAGTCGGCCTCCGCCGGACTCTTCGCCCTGGCGCGGCGGTTGCGCCCCGGCATCGAGGGCAGGGCGGTGGGCGGCGGCAGCGACGGCAACTTCACCGCCGCGCTCGGCGTGCCGACCCTCGACGGCCTCGGAGCCGTCGGGGGCGGGGCGCACGCCGACCACGAGTACGTGGTCGTCGACACCATGGCCGACCGGGCCACCCTCGTCGCGGGCCTGGTGGAGGCCATCCGGAACACCTAGCCACCCGCTCCCGCCCGCTGCCGCAGCCCGTGTCCGTGCCGGTGTCACGGACACGGGGGCCGGCCGGTCATGGTTGTGGGGGACGACCGCCCGTGCCCTTCGGCGCGCCGGGGCGGCGGATCAACATGACTGAAAGAGGGATTCTCGATGCGGACGGTGGACCTCGGCGGTCAGGGACTGCGCGTGCCGGTGCAGGGCCTGGGTGCGATGGGGATGAGCGTGGACTACGGGGCGGGCGACGAGCGGGAATCCGTGATCACGCTCAACCGCGCGGTGGACCTGGGCGTCACGTTCATCGACACGGCCGAGTCCTACGGCCCCTTCGAGAACGAGAAGCTGATCGCCCGCGCGCTCGGGCACCGCCGGGACGAGATCACCCTGGCGACGAAGTTCGGCCTCGACTTCGCCGACGACGGCACGCCCGGCCCGCTGGACGGACGGCCGGAGCACATCCGCCGGGCCGTGGAGCGCTCGCTGCGCCACCTGGGCACCGACGTGATCGACCTCTACTACATGCACCGGGTCGATCCCGGCACGCCGGTCGAGGACACCGTCGGCGCGATGGCCGAGCTGGTCACCGCGGGCAAGGTCCGCTACATCGGGCTGTCCGAGGTCTCCTCGGAGACCATCCGCCGGGCCCACGCCGTCCACCCCCTGACCGCGGTCCAGTCGGAGATGTCGCTGTTCACGCAGGACCTGCTGGACAACGGCCGCAAGGCGACGATGGACGAACTGGGCATCGGCCTGGTCGCCTCCTCGCCCATGGGCCGCGGCTTCCTCAGCGGAGCGATCCGCAGTGTCGACGACCTGGCGCCGGACGACGCGCGCCGCGGGCTGCCCCGCTTCTCGTCGGAGAACATCGCCGCGAACCTCGTCCTGGTGGAGCGGGTACGGGAGATCGCGCAGGCGCGCGGCGCGACACCGGGACAGGTCGCGCTCGCCTGGGTCAACGCGCAGGGGGCCGTCGCCATCCCCGGCACGAAGCGGAGGAAGTACCTCGAGGAGAACGCCGCTGCCGCCGACCTCGACCTGTCGCAGGACGAGCGCGCCGCCCTCGACGCCGCAGTGCCCGCCCGCGAGGTGAGCGGCGCGCGCTACACCGCGCGGGCACTGGAGTCCACCAACCGCTGACGGGCGGTGCGCCGCGGCGGCGGCCCCAAGGACCGGGGGACCGCCGCCGCGTCGGGTCGGTGACCGGATCAGAGCCGGGCGAGCACTGCGAACGGGTCGGCCGCGCCGCCGTTGCCGACGGCCGCGATCCGGCGCCGCAGGGTGAACGCGGTGCCCGGCTCGATCGTCACCTGGCGCTGGGTCATCACCCAGATCCCGCAGGCGTACGCGGTGAAGCCCGGCTCGTCGTAGAGCAGGCCGTACGTCTGGCCGTCGGAACCGGTCATGCCCACCCACGGCGCCGTCGGCTCGAAGTCGGCCGGGGCCGAGGCGGTCACGGTGCCGTGCCCGGCGACGCCGCTGCGCTGGCCGGCGCCGTCGTGGTCCAGGACGTCGCCCAGCCAGAAGGTGCGGGCCTGCGTCCCGCGGTTGGTGAAGACGCTCTCGGCGGTGACCCAGGGCTCGCCCTCGCCGATCGTGAAGGTCGTGACCACCTCGACGTCGGGGACCTGGGCGGTGGCGCCGGTGGCACGCGCGGAGGCGACCGGGCCGGCTGCGGAGAGCACCTCCAGGGCAGTGGACCGTACGGTCAGCTGCTGCCAGGCGTTGCTCCCGCGCGGGCGCGCCGTCGAGGCGTACGGCAGGTTCATCCAGTCCAGCTGGTCCAGATGGCCGACGGCCGCCAGGTCCAGCGGCTTGCCCAGGGTCACCGCGGGCAGCTGCGGGTCCTGGGAGCCCGCCGACACGGCCAGCGACAGCATGCCGTTGGACAGTGTGACGTCCGTGGCCGCCGCCTGCGACTGCGGCCCCGGCACCGGACGGCCGGTGCCGGCCCGTACGGCGGCACGCGTCAGGGCGACGTCGCCCCGGGTCTGCGCCCCCGCCCGCACGGTGGCCGTGGCGGTCCCCGGTTCGTAGCCGACGCCGTTGACGGCGACCGTGTAACGGCCGGGCGGCGCGAACGCCAGGTACTCGCCGGTGGTGTCGGTGGTGACGGCCGCGAAGCGGGTGCCGTCCTCCGCCGTGACCGTCACCTGGACGTTGGCGAGCGGCTTCCCGGTCACCTTGTCGGCGATCCGGCCCACCAGCCCGTCGCCGGCGTCGATCCGCCGGGCCCCGGGCAGCCCGTCGCGGACCTCGAAGGCGGCGATGGTGAAGGCGGGGGAGGCGGCGTCGTCGCCCTTGAGGACGATGCGCAGGTCGGCGCGCCAGCGGTCGGGCGTCACGTCGCACATCACGTAGCCGCGGTAGGTGCCGTTGTAGAACTTCACGTGCGGGTTGGCGACGAGACCCGCGCGGACGTCGGCGTCCCAGCCGGCGCCGGAGGAGATCGACGTGCCGACGAACTCGGTGGCGACGACCGGCGCGTGCGGGTCGTCGAAGTCGGTCTTGAGGTCGTTGACCCAGTGCGTGTGCCAGTCGCCGCTCAGGACGACCGGGTTGGCGACGTCGCGGTCGGCGAGGAAGTCGAGGATACGGGCGCGGGCACCCGCGTACCCGTCCCACTGGTCGAGGTTGACGATCTTCCCCGGACCGAGGTCGTAGTCGAAGGCGGCCATGATGGTCTGCTGGGCGATGACGTTCCACCGCGCCTTGGAGTGGTCCAGGTTGCCGAGCAGCCACTTCTCCTGCTCCGGACCCGTCATCGTGCGCTCCGGGTTCCACACCTCGGGACCCGGCTCCTTGCGGCCGTCCCCGTACGCCTGGTCCGTGCGGTACTGGCGGGTGTCGAGCACACTGAACTCGGCGAGCTTCCCGAACCGCACCTGACGGTACATCAGCGCGTCGGGGCCGGTGGGCCGCTGCTCCGGCCGCAGCGGCAGGTGCTCGTAGTGCGCCTGGTAGCCGTTGCCGCGGCGCTCCAGGAAGGGACGGCCGTCGCCGGCGCCGCCCGGCACGTCCGCCGCGTAGTTGTTCTGGACCTCGTGGTCGTCCCAGGTGACGAAGAAGGGGAACCGGGCGTGCGCCGCGCGCAGTTCGGGTGAGGTCTTGTAGAGGGCGTGCAGCCGGCGGAACTCGGTGAGGCTGCCGCCCGTCGTCTCGTAGATGTAGTCGCCGAGGTGCAGGACGAAGTCGAGGTCCTGCTCCGCCAGATCGCGATAGGCGGGGTAGGCGCCGCCGGTCCACGACTGGCACGACACGAACGCGAACCGCATCCGGTCGGCCTTCGCGCCGGGCGGCGGCATGGTCCGGGTGCGGCCGGTGCGGCTGCGGACCTCGCCGTACTGGAAGCGGTACCAGTACCAGCGGTCGGGGGCCAGGTCGTCCACGACGACGTGCACGGTGTGCGCGGACTCCGGCAGCGCCGTCACCGCGCCGCTCGCGACGACCTTCCTGAAGGACTCGTCCTTCGCCACCTCCCACCGCACCTCGACGGGCGTCGCGGGCATGCCGCCCGTCTCCGCGTCGAGCGGGTCGGGCACCAGGCGGGTCCACAGGACGACGCTGTGGTGGTCCGGGTCGCCGGAGGCGACGCCGAGCGAGAAGGGCGCGGGGTCCAGTTCCGCGGCGCGCGCGGAGAGCGCCTCGGTCAACTGGCCCGCGGCCAGGACGCCGAAGGTGCCGCCCGCGAGGGCGAGGAACCGGCGGCGGTCGAGGGTGCGCAGGGCAGGGCTGGTAGTCACGTTCCAAGATCGTGCAGCGCCCCGCGACCGGGCGGGTGTCGGCGCCGGGAAGGGAGGGTGACCACCACATGTCGGGAGGTCATCGCGGCCGGGGCGGAGAGACTCCCGGTGCGCGCCGGTCCCCCGGAAGGGACCGTCTGGCCCGGGTCCACGGCTCCTCCGGGCGTGTCTGCCACCCGACCCGACGCCGGCTCCGTGCCGTGGCCGCCGACGGCGTTGCTACCGTGGCGTGGTGCCACTCCTGGGACCCGCCGACCCACTGCCCCACCGTCCGCGGCGGGTGCTCGTCGCCGGCACGTCCGGCGCGGGCAAGACGACGCTCGCCGCCCGTGTCGCCGCCGCGCTGCGGGTGCCGCACGTGGAGATCGACGCGCTCTTCCACGGCCCCGGATGGACCAGGCGCCCCTCCTTCGAGGCCGACGTCCACCGCTTCAGCGCCGGGCCCTGCTGGGTGACCGAGTGGCAGTACGGCGCGGTGCGCGCCCACCTCGCCGCCCGCGCCGACCTGCTGCTCTGGCTCGACCTGCCCCGGCGCCGCGTCATGCGCCAGGTGGTCCGGCGCACCCTGGTGCGCCGCCTGCGCCGGCAGGCCCTGTGGAACGGCAACGTCGAGCCACCCCTGTGGACGGTCCTCACCGACCGCGAGCACATCGTCCGCTGGGCGTGGAACACCCACGGCGAGACGGCGGCGCGGACGCGGCGACTGCTGGACGAACGACCGGAGTTGACGGTCGTACGCCTCCGGAGCCGGGAGGAGGCGGCCGGCTGGGCGGACGGGCCGCTGCGGGACTCCTTCACCGCGCGTCCGTAGGACGGACGGGGCCCGGCTCGTGGCGGCCGGAGGTCTCCGGGTCTTCCGAAGTGTCACCGATCCGTGGTCGAGGAGTCACGGTTAGCCTCAACTCATGGCCTGGCGGCTCCAGTTGGCGCAGGATGGCATGTGCGCGCGGCAAGCGGCGACGGTGTTCGGCAAGACGGTGCGACGAGTGTGATGGGGTGGCTTGGGAGTGGGCTTACGCAGACCGGTCCTGCTCGCGGCGGCGGGTGTGCTGCTGCTGGCGGGGTGCACGAGTGAGGGAACGCCGGGGGAGGGCACCACGACGTCGTCGGGGGCGGGCCCGAGCGGGCGGAGCAGTGCGAGTCCGGCCCCGTCGGCGTCGGCGGTGAACGACCCGTACACGCTGGCCGAGAGCGCGGCGCCCAGGACGCGGGCGCAGGCGGCCGCCTTCGTCCGGGGACTGACCGTGCGGCCGGACTTCTTCGGCCCCGGGTACCGCAAGCGGGACCCGTACGAGACCGGGCCGGGCACCTGGACGGTGCTGGGCGAGGACTGCGTGTGGCGGCGCGAACCGCTCGCGGGCACCGTGCTGGCCGGCCTGACGCGGTCCTTCGTCCGGCCGGACACCGACGGCAAGGGCCCGGTGTTCGTGTCCCTGACGGTGACCGTGCACAGCTCGGTGGTGGGCGCGCGCCGGGACATGGCGGTGTCGCTGGAGGAGCCCCTGCGCTGTCCCAAGCAGCAGCTGAACGCCTCGGAGTGGGTGCAGGGCATGACCTCGCGGGGCGACCCGTACGACGAGCAGCGGACCGCCACCTCCGACGACGACCTCGCCGAGTTCGGCGAGTACGTGGTGGACGGCGACGGGAAACCCCGCCGCTTCGACTGGTTCAAGCACCGGCTCGGCCCGGTGACGGTGGCCGCGACCGTACGGCACGCCGTCGGCGCCGACGAGGCCGAGAAGACGAAGGTCACCCAGGACGCGCTGGGGGGAGTCACGTTCGTCACGGCCGACATCGACCGGCTCGGCGCCGTGCGGGCGAAGAAGGCCGGGGCGTCCGGCGACGCGGCGGAAGGTGCGGACGATGAGTGAGCCGATGCGTCCGGCCGACCCGGCGTCCGTCGGGGGCTTCCGGCTGCTGCGGCGGCTCGGTGCCGGCGGCATGGGAGTGGTGTACCTGGGGCGCTCCGAAGCGGGTGCGCTGGCCGCGGTGAAGGTGATCCGGGCGGAAAGCGCCGCGGACGACGAGTTCCGCGCACGGTTCGCGCGCGAGGCGCAGCTCGCGGCGCGCGTGGAGAGCCCCTGGGTGGTTCCCGTGCTCGGCGCCGACGCGGACGCGCCCGAGCCGTGGCTGGCGACCGCGTTCGTACCCGGCCCCTCGCTGGGCGAGGCGGTGGCCGAGCACGGTCCTCTGCCGCAGTCCGCCGTGCGGGTCCTCGGGGCCCTGCTGGGCGAGGCCCTGGGCGCCGTGCACGAGGCCGGGCTGGTGCACCGCGACGTCAAGCCCGGCAACGTGCTGCTGGCTGTGAACGGCCCCCGGCTGATCGACTTCGGCATCGCGCGTGCCGCGGACGACACCGCGCTCACCGCCTCGGGCCTGGTGATCGGCACCCCCGGTTTCCTCTCGCCCGAACAGGCCCGCGGAGAGCAGGCAGGCCCGGCGGGGGACGTGTTCGCGCTGGGCTGTGTCCTCGCGTACGCCGCGACGGGCCGCCCGCCGTTCGGCAACGGCACCCCCGACGCCCTGCTCTACCGGACCGTCCACGACGAGCCCGACCTCGACGGGGTCCCGGCCGAGCTGCGCGAGGTCCTCGACGTGTGCCTGGCCAAGGACCCGCAGGACCGGCCCGCTCCGGAGGAACTGAGGCGGCGGCTGTCCGGGGACGCCACCGAGGACGCCGTTCCCGAGGGCGCCACCGCGTCGCCCGCGGCCTGGCTGCCGGACCCGGTGGCCCGTACGGTCGCCGCGCGTGCCGCGGAGAGCCTCGCCCTGCCGGCCGTCGAACCCACCGTGGTGGACGAGCCCGGTGACGCCCCGTCGGCGGCGCGGCGGCCGCTGACGTCCCGGCGCCGGCTGCTGGCCGTCGGAGGGGCGCTGCTGCTGGCGGGCGGCGGCTCGGGGGCGGCGCTGTGGGCCGCGGGACGCGACGACCGCGACGCGAAGCCGGTCGCGGCCGCCAAGCCCACGTACGTCCTCGGCGTACAGGTCACCGGTGGCGGGGCGGACGCGGGCCTTGCCGAAGCCTGCGAGCGGGCCGCGCGGCTGGCCGCCGCGGAGCACAACGCGGAGCCCGAGCGGGCGTACTCCGTCCGCGTACGCGTCCTCGACGACGGCGGTACCGTCGACCGGGCCACCTCGGTCGCCCACGAATTCGCCGCCGACCGCGATGTGTTCGCCGTACTCGGCCCGACCGGCGAGGTGACCCTGCGGGCCGCCTCACGGGTCTACGCGGCCGCGAGGCTGACGCACGTCTCCAGCACCACCGGGCAGAACGACTACTACGTCTCGTCCCCGGACGTCACCTTCCAGACCGGCGCGGCCCACCAGGCCGAGGGCACCGCGATCGCGCTGAGCGCCTTCGTGACCGGCAAGCTGGGCCGCGCCGGGGTGGTCATCGACCGGTCCGGCGGGTCCGTCATGCACGACCAGGGCGGGGTGCTGGTGACCCAGTGGCGCGACACGCTCGGCGGCGAGGTCGTGCCACGCGTCGTCGCGGAGGGCACTGACGACGGCCCGGCCGCCGTCCGTGACCTGCTCTCCCGCGACCTCGACGACTTCGTCTACCTGGGCCCCCTGGAGGCGACGGTCGGCGCGGCCCGGCAACTGGCCGGAGCGGGCTTCACCGGCCGGCGGTGGATGTCCCACCTGCTCTACGGCTCGGACTTCCCGCGCCTGGCGGGCGCCGCAGGTGAGGGCTGGTATGCCGTGACGCCCGCCGTCGATCCGTCGGAGCTCGGGACAAAGGAGGCCGAGCGCTTCACCGCCGCCTGGCGGGACCGGTACGGGAGCACCCCGGAACCGTACGCAACCGAGGCGTACGACAGCGCCCGCATGCTGCTGCAGGAGTTCGCCCGCACCGTGCCCGCCGGAGGGCGGCGGCCCGCCCGGCCCGTTCTCGCCCAGCGGCTCGCCAAGGCCGGCTACCAGGGCGTCGCGCGTACCTACACCTTCAACGAGTACCACCAGTACGCCACCACGGCGCAGAACATGGGCAGCGAGACGTACGTGCACCAGGTGCGCGACGGACGCTTCCAGCAGATCGGGCCGATTTTGCCGAAGCAGGAGAACCAGTAGGGCCATGGACCAGCTGCTGCCCGCCGACCCGGCGTGGATCGGCGGGCACCGAATCGTGGCGCGGCTGGGAGCCGGCGGAATGGGTGTCGTCTACCTGGCGCGCTCACCGCACGGCGCCTGGGTCGCGCTGAAGGTGATCCGCGTCGAATACGCGGAGGACGCCGGCTTCCTCGCGCGGTTCCGCCGCGAGACGGAGCTGGCGACCCGCCTGTCGAGCCGCTGGACGGTGCCCGTGCTCACGGCCGATGCGGACGCCCGCTCGCCCTGGCTGGCCACCGCTTATGTGCCCGGCCTGCCCCTCAACGAGGCCCTCGCCCTCCACGGGCCGTGGCCGCCCGCGCAGGTCCGCTCCCTGGCCGCCGCGCTGGCCGCGGCCCTGGACGACGTGCACGGCGCCGGCCTGGTCCACCGCGACGTGAAACCGGCCAACGTGCTGCTCGCCGCAGACGGGCCGCGTCTGATCGACTTCGGCATCGCCCGCGCCGTCGGCGCGACCGCGCTCACCACGGACGGCACCGTCATCGGTTCACCCGGCTACCTCTCCCCGGAGCAGGCCCGGGGTACCGCCGTCGGGGCCGCGAGCGACGTCTTCTCCCTGGGCTGCGTGCTCGCCCACGCGGCCACCGGCAGAGCGCCGTTCGGCACCGGGGGAGCGGCCGCGGTGCTCTTCAGGACCGTGCACGAGGAACCCGACCTGAGCGGGCTGCCCCGCGAACTCGACGCCCCCCTGCGGGCCTGCCTCGCCAAGGACGCCGACGAACGCCCCACGGTGGCGGAACTGCGCGGCCTGTTCGGTGCGTTCGACCCCCGGTCGTGGCTGCCCGGCGGGCTGCCCGCGGCGGTCGCCGACCGTGCGGGCCGCGTCCTCGACCTGCCGGTGCCCGAACCGACGGAGCTGTCCGCCGCCCCCGCCCCGCTCCCGCTGTCCGCCGCGTCCCCCGTGCCCTCGGCCTCCCGGCGGCGACTGCTCGCCGCCTCCGCCGCGCTCGGCGTGGGCGCGCTCGGCGGCGGCACGGCCTGGTGGCAGTGGGGACGCGACCGCGGGACGGGGGGGACCGGGAAGCGCACGCTGCCGACCCGGGTCATCGGCCTCCTCGGCGACCGTTCGGCCGCGGCCGTCCTGGCCCAGGAACGCGGGGCGGCCATCGCGGTCGCCGAGCACAACGCCCGTCCCGACCGGCCCTTCGACCTCGCGCTGCGCACCGCCGACGACCGGGGCACCGCGGCCGGCTCCGCCGCAGGCGCCGCCCGGCTCACCGCCGACCCCGACGTGCACGCCGTCGTCGCGGCGGGCACGAACCAGGCCGCTCCCGCGGCCGTTCCGGTCTGCACCGAGGCAGGCGTCTGCCTGCTGGTGACCCGCGCCGACACCGAGCAGCTCAACGTCGTCCACACGACCACCGCCCTCGTGCTGCGCCCCACGCGCACCGCCGGGCCCGGCGCAGTGGTGCGCTACCTCAATCGCATCGTCCGGCCCTCGCGCACGGTCGTCGTCCACGACCTCGCCGACGAGGAGGAGGGCCTGCCCACCGTCCAGTTCGTCACCGTCCACGGCAAGCTCGACGGCACCGTCGACGTCCTGGAGGTCGCCGCCGACGAGGGATTCACCGCCGCCGCGCACACCGTCGCCGGCCGCCCCGACGACGCCGTCCTCTTCGCCGGCGTCACCCCCGCCCGCGCCGCCGCCTGCGCCAAGGCCCTGCGCGCCGCCGGTCACCGCGGCGTCCGGGTCGCCGACGAGAACGTGCTGTCCGCGTCCTTCCTCCGCGAGGCCGAGGGCTGGTGGATCGGCACCGCCTACACCGACGCCTCCGCCGACCCCCGGACCCGAGCGTTCGCCACCGCGTACCGCACCCGCCACCGCACCGCCCCGGGGCCCTGGGCCGCCGAGGCCTACGACGCCGTCCGCTTCGCCGCGCACGGCCTCTCCGCGGGATCCGGCGACGGCCGCGAGTCGCTGCGCGCGGAACTCCTGCGCGCGCCCTGGCAGGGCATCACCCGCCGCTTCAGCTACGAGAGCCAGTCCCAGTTCCTGGAGACCGGCCAGGACGGCGGATGGTTCCTGTTCCACGTCGAGGACGGCCGGGCGCGGTTCGTCTCCCGCCACGACGACATCGGCACGACCACGTGAGGGGCGTGCCCGCCTCAACGCCCCGGCGACGCGACGCACCCTGCCGCGGGCGGTCAGTGCGCGGTGCCGTCGCCCCGGATGCCGGGGCGGTAGCCGAGGCAGCGGGAGGCCTCCTCGGCCGCCTCGACGACGCTGGGGGCGAGCCGGCCCACCTCGGCGGGGGTGAGCCGCTGGGTCGGTGCGCCGATGCCGAGGGCGGCCGCGAGTTCGCCGGTGCTGTCGAAGACGGGGGCGCTGATGGAGGCGGCCCCCATGTCGCGTTCCTCGAAGGAGGCGGAGAAGCCGTTGCGGCGGATCTCCTCCAACTGGTCGTCCAGCAGGTCGATGTCCACCACGGTGCGCGGGGTGTGCCGGGTGAGGCCGTGGCCGACCGCGTCCCGGCGGGCGGTGGGGTCGAAGGCCATGAAGACCTTCCCGGCCGAGCCCGCGTGCAGGGACATCACCATGCCCACCGCGAACATCCGCATCACCACATGGTGGGCCTCCGCCAGCGACACCACCGTGCGGTGGGCGCCGTCGCGCACGTACAGGCAGGCGGTCTCCCCGGTCCGGTCCCGCAGCCGCTGCAGCGCCGGCCGGGTGAGCCGGACCAAGTCCAGGCCGAAGGTGCCGGGCGCCGCCCACTGCACGAAGTGCAGGCCGATGCGGTAGACGTCCCCGTCACGGTCGAGGAAGCCCTCGCGCAGCAGGTTGCACCAGACGCTGGCAGGTGCTCGCCGGCAGTCCGGTGATCCGAGAGGTTGACCAGGTCGTCCGTCCCCAGGTTCCCCGCCGCACCGGGGGCGAACGGGCAGCCGCCGATGCCGCCGAGGGCCGCGTCGAAGCGCCGCACCCCCAGCCGCAGCGCCTCCCACACGTTGGCGGACGCCATCCCGTAGGTGTTGTGCAGGTGCAGGCCGAGGGGGAGTTCCGGCAGCGCGTCGCGGACGGCGGTGACGGTGCGCCGGATGTGCCAGGGGCTGGCCGCGCCGATGGTGTCGGCGAGGTGCAGCACGCGGATGCCGGACCCGGCGAGCCGCCGGGCGAGTTCCACCACGGTGCGCGGGTCCGTCTCGCCGTCGAAGGGGCACACGAAGGCGGTCGCGATGGTGGCCTCCAGCCGCACCCGGTGGGCCCTCAGCACGTCTACGGCGGGCCGCAGGCGTTCCAGCGCCTCGTCGCGCGGGACCCCGGCGTTGGCGAGGCTGTGGCCGTCGCTCGCCGAGACGGTCAGCCGGACGTCGCGCGCCCGCGCCCCGATCGCCCGGCTCGCGCCGCGTTCGTTGAACACCAGCGTGTGCAGCAGCACGGACTCCCCAGGCCGTAGCCGCGCCACCAGCCGGTCGGTGTCGGCGAGTTGCGGCACCTTCCGCGGGCTGACGAAGGAACCGACCTCCAGCGAGGTCAGCCCCGCCTCCAGCAGCCCGTAGGCCAGCCGCAGTTTGTCCACGAGGGGGAGCACCGTGCTCTCGTTCTGCAACCCGTCGCGGAGCAGCACATCGGTGATCACCACCTGCTCGGGCGCGGTGCTCATGTCACACCACCCCCTGTGCGCGCAGTTCGGCGCGGCGGTCCGCCCCGATGCCCAGTTCGGCGAGGACGGCGTCGGTGTGCTCGCCCAGGTCCGGTCCGAGCCAGCGCGTGCCGCCGGGCGCCTCGGCCAGCTTGGGGACGATGCCGGGGAAGGCCACGTCCTGGTGCCACCCGGGGGCGATGGCCACGCGGTGCCGCTCGAGCATGCCGCGCGCCGCGAAGTGCGGATCCTCGGCGATCTCGGCCGCCGTGAAGATCGGTCCGGACGGGATCCCGCCCTCCTCAGGACCTCCTCGTACGGCAGCCGCCCGGTCCAGGCCGATATCGCTGCGTGACGCCGGCGAGGGGCGCCGAACCGCGTCCGCCGGAGGCCCGAGGCGCCCAAGCCGCCGCGCGTGGCCGTGGTGGGGCGGCGCCGTCGTCAGGGCCGGTTCGGGTCGGGGTGCACCACCAGGAAGAGTGACCAGGCGGGCGCGGCCGGATCGTCCGGGCGGTTGGCGAACTCTTCCAGCAGGTCCTGGAGCCGGGTGCGGAACTCCTCCATCTGCGGCGGCGGCAGGCGCAGTCCCATCCTGGTGCCCTCGGCCTCGGCTGCGGGGACGAGGGCGAGTTCCTCCAGGAACGCGTCGAGCATCGACCGGTCCTGTGCGGGCGCCTCGATGTGCCAGGTCTTGCGCGTCGACAGATAGGGGATCTCCCGTGCGCCGCGCGCGCCGCGCCGTTCTTCCTGCGCTTCCAGGAACCCGGTGCGCACCAGCGTCCTGGTGTGGTGCAGCACGCTGGCCGGGTCACGGCCGAGGACCGCCGCGATCTCCTTGTTCGTGCGCGGCTCCCGCGCGCAGATGCGCAGGATGCGCAGGCGGAGAGCGGAGGCAAGTGCCTTCGCTTCCGCGTCGGTCGCCGGCCGGCGTTCGGTCATGAGAGGCAGCCTACCGAGTGCCGGCAGCCCGTTGAAGGGCCGGAACGCAAGTGATTGACAAAACCAAATCACTCCTCCAGGGTACGGCTGTGGCTTACGCGGCCCGGTGAGGGCCCCCAGCTGATCAGCGCAACTCCCGTCACGCCCACCGCAGTCCGAAAGAACGAGGTCGACCATGCCGAACCGTCCCGGAACGACCGGCGGACCCGCCGCTCCCGAGAGCCCCGTCGGACAGGCGGACGCCCGGGCGCCCGGGTCGGTGTCCTGGATCAGTCCCGTCGAGGCTCCCCCGGGGCCCGGGGAGACGGCGAACGACTACGACCGCTTCGCCGAGGCGTACGCGGCCGAGAACGAGACCAGCCTCATCAACGCCTACTACGCGCGTCCCGCGATCGTCGACCTGGCCGGTGACGTGGCGGGCCGCCGGATCCTCGACGCCGGCTGCGGCGCCGGCCCCGTGGCCGAGGACCTGCGCGAGCGGGGCGCCGTCGTGGCCGGCTTCGACTCCAGTGCCGGGATGCTGGCGCTGGCCCGGCGGCGGCTCGGCCACGGCGTGGTGCTGGAGCGCGCCGAACTGGGCGGCCCGCTGCCGTTCGCCGACGCCGAATTCGACGACGTGGTCGCCTCCCTGGTGCTCCACTACCTGGAGGACTGGACGACGGCCCTGGCCGAACTGCGGCGCGTGCTGAAGCCCGGCGGACGGCTCATCGTGTCCGTCAACCACCCCTTCGCCAGCCAGATGGCGGCACCGCCCGGAACCGACTACTTCGCGACCCGTTCCGCCTCCGAGATGTGGGAACTCGGCGGTGGCAAACACCTGATGACCTTCTGGGACCGGCCGCTGCACGCGATCACCGACGCGTTCACCGCGGCCGGCTTCCGGATCGACGTCATCAGCGAACCGGCCCCGGCACCCGACGCCCGCGAACGGTTCCCCGAGCTCTTCGCGCAGAAGCAGTCGGGCAAGTTCCTGTGCTTCCTGTTCTTCGTCCTCACCAAGGCCTGACCTCCGCCCCCGGGGAAGGCCCGGCACCGCACCGGGTCGCCCCCGGCACCCCTTCTTTTGCTCATGAGGTGCCAGACAGCCTGAAACCTGCAGCAGGTGCCACCTCTCGTCGACATTCAGTGCCAACCATTGCTGACAGAGTTCAACGGGACTGCGGGCCAGGATCCCCGATCGGTGCCGTCCGGGACTGAAACTCTTACTCGTCCGTGGCGGCCAACGCCCGCAGCTGGTCGGGGACGTCATCGGCGGGGCCGTAGGCGTGGTGCAGCTGCGGCCGGGCGATCCGGTCGAGACCGGCGAACACGGTGTCGAGATCCATGCGGAAGATCGTGTCACGGGGTGTTCGACAACGCCGGGCCCGGGCGGGAGGCCGTTGCCTCCCGCCCGGGCCCGGCGGTACGCGGGCGGCTACGCCCGCGCCTCGGCGACGGTCCGTCCGCGGTCGGTCCGCGGGAACCGGTCGAGCATGGCGCGCAGTTCCTCGCTGTCGACGTTGGCGCCGAAGGGCTCGGTGCCCGGTTCCAGGCGGACACCCTCGGCGAGCGGGCCGGCGACGACGGGGTCAAAGCCGAGTGCGTCCACGAGGCGGGCGACCTCGGCGAGGTCGCCGGGGTCGTCGCCGGCGACGGCGATCGCCTTGCGGCCGGGCGTCCCGGCGGGCCGGGCCCCGTCCTCCAGGTCGTGGTACCCCATGTGGTTGAAGGCCTTCACCACGCGGGAACCCGACAGGAAAGCCTGGACGGTCTCGCTCGACGACGTGCGCGGGTCGGTGAGGTCGTCGCGTATGCCGTCGATCTCCCACCAGTAGTTCATCGCGTCGATCACGAGCTTGCCGCGCAGCGCCTCGGCCGGGACGGTGCGGTACTTGCCCAGGGGGAGGGCGAGGACCGCGAGGTCGGCCCGGGCGGCGGCCTCGGCGGCGGTGACGGCGACCGCGCCCGGGGTGAGGACCTCCACCGTGAGCGCGATGTCGCCGGGGTCGCCCGAGCCCGCGATCAGCACGCGGTGGCCCGCGGCCAGGGCCAGCCGGGCCAGCACGGTCCCGACCTTGCCCGCGCCCAGGATGCCGATCGTGCGCACGCCCTCGGTGTTCATGTCGCTTCTCTCCGTTCCTGCGTCAGCTTCGCCGTCAGCCCGCGAGGATGTCGCGGACCATGGGGATGACCTTCGTGCCGTACAGCTCGACGGCACGCATGCGGGCGCCGACCGGCTGGGGGCCCACGGTGTAGATGAGGTCGAACCGGCCGACCCCGAGGTCGCCGACCGCCGCGGCGATCTTGCGGGCGACGGTCTCGGGGGACCCGACGTAGAGCGAGCCGTGCTCGATCTCGGCGTCGAACTCCTCGCGGCGGACCGGCGGCCAGCCGCGCAGCTTGCCGATGCGGTCGCGCATCACCTTGTAGCCGGGCCAGAACCCCTCCCTGGCCTCCTCGTCGCTGTCCGCGATGAAGCCGGGGGAGTGCATCCCCACCGGATGTGCGGTCGTGCCGAACTGGTCCGCCGCGCGCCGGTACAGGTCGATGTACGGCGCGAAGCGCGTGGGGGCGCCGCCGATGATCGCGAGCATCAGCGGGAACCCGTAGCGCGCGGTGCGGACGACCGACTGGGGCGAGCCGCCCACGCCGACCCAGGTCTTCAGCCGCCCGGACTCGGTCTTCGGGTAGACGTCGGCGTCCTGCAGCGGCGCACGTGTGGTGCCGCTCCAGGTCACCGGCTTCTCGTCGAGGAGCTTCGCGAAGAGCTCGATCTTCTCCTCGAAGAGCACGTCGTAGTCGTTGAGGTCGTATCCGAACAGCGGGAAGGACTCGGTGAAGGACCCGCGGCCCAGGATCACCTCTGCCCGGCCCCGGGAGAGGGCGTCGACGGTCGAGAAGCGCTGGAAGACGCGGACGGGGTCGTCGGAGCTGAGGACGGTCACGCCGGAGCCGAGCTTGATCCGCTCGGTGCGCGTGGCGATTCCGGCGAGGACGGTCTCCGGGGTCGACACCGAGTACTCGGGGCGGTGGTGCTCACCGAGCGCGATGGCGTCGACACCGATCTGGTCGGCGACGACGGCCTCGTCGAGGACCTGCCGGATGGCGGCCGCGTGGGAGACGGGGGCACCGGTGTCGTCCACCGGCACGTCGCCGAACGTGTCGAGGCCGAAGACGAGGTCAGACATCAGCGGGTTCCTTCGTGAGCAGTTCGCGCACCATCGGCGCCACTTCCCGGCCCAGGAGTTCGATCGTGCGGGCGCGGGCCTGGCGGGGCAGGTGCATGATGTCGTACTTGAGGTCGAAGCGGTTCAGGTGCAGGTCGCGGGCGACCCGGGCGATCTTGCGTGCCACGGTCGCGGGGGAGCCGACGAACAGCGCGCCGTCGGCGACCTCCGCCAGGTAGCGCTCGTACGAGGGCCGGTAGAAGCCGCGCTCCTCGGAGAGCGCGGTCATGACCGGCTCCCAGTATCGCCACCAGGTCTCGACCGCCTCTTCGTCGGTGTCCGCGACGAGGCCCAGGGAATGCTGGCCGATGGGCTGGGCGGGGTGCCCGTTCTGCTGGAGCCCGCGCCGGAAGAGGTCCACGTGGCCGGCGAAGCGCTGCGGGCGGCCCCCGATGATCGCCAGCATCAGCGGCAGCCCGTAGCGGGCGGCGCGGACGGTGGAGTTGGGGCTGCCGCCGACGCCGATCCAGGTGGGGATGCCGCCCTCGCGCATGCGCGGCCGCAGGTACTGGTCGGCCAGCGGGGTCCGGACGGTGCCGGACCAGGTGACCTTCTCCTCCCGCTGCAGGCGCATGAACAGGTCGAGCTTCTCGTCGAAGAGCCGGTCGTAGTCGGAGATGTCGTGGCCGAACAGGGCGAACGACTCGGTCACCGAGGCCCGTCCGAGGACGAGTTGGGCGCGGCCGTCCGACACCGCGTCCAGGGTGGAGAACGCGTGGTAGAGCCGCACGGGGTCGTTGGTGCTGAGCACGGTCACCGACGTGCCGAGCTTGATGTGCTCGGTGGCGGTGGCCATCGCGGAGAGCAGGACGGGGGTGGCGGTGTCCATGTGTCCGGGCCGGTAGTGCTCGCCGACGCTGATGACGTCGAGCCCCGCGGCGTCGGCGAGCGCGGCCTCCTCGACGAGCAGCCGGACGGTCTCGGCGTCGCTCAGTACGCGGCCGTCGTCCGTCGCGATCTCTCCGAACGAGTTCAGACCCATTTCGAAGGCAGTGGGCGTCATGGTCCCCTCCTGTCGCCTCCGGAACGGCTCCGCGTCCGGCGGCCAAGTGATTGACGTGTCAAGCATGCATCGATATGATTGACGTGTCAAACAGAGGGGTGTTCATGGGACGCAGACACGGGCCGCTGCCCACCACCGAAGAACTCCGGATCTGGCGTGACTTCATCGAGACCACGGAGCGGCTCCGCTCCCATCTCGCGTCGCGCCTGCAGAGCGACTCCGCGCTGTCCCCCGGGGACTACGCGGTCCTGCTCGCGCTGCACGAGGCCGAGGGCCACCACCTGCGCTCCTCCGAGCTCGCGGCGGCGATCGGCTGGGAACGCAGCCGCCTGTCGCACCACCTCGGCCGCATGGAACGGCGCGGGCTGATCCGGCGCGTGGAGTGCGCCACCGACAACCGTGGCGCCGAGGCCGTCCTCACCGACGACGGAGCCCAGGCCTTCCGGCGGGCCACGCTGCCGCACCTCGGCGCCGTCCGGGAGATGTTCGTCGACACCCTCACGCCGGAGCAGCTGGCCGCCGCCGGTGAGATCGCCGAGGCGCTGCGCGCCCGGCTGGACGCCGCCTCCGGCCCCTCCTGAGGCCGTCGCAGGCCTGCCCGGGTCCGGTCAGGGCCGGGCGTAACGGTCGCTGATGACGCCGCGCAGGCCCGCGGCGTCCCGCAAGGCCTGCCCCCGCGCGGCCTCGTCCTCCAGCACCGTCATGTCGGGGAGGGTGGGGATGCAGACGAGCTCGCCCATGTCCAGGCCGACGAGCGCGGCGCGGACGAGGTCGCCGGCGTCGACGAACGACTCCTGCGGGAACAGGGAGGAGTCCACGCCGGAGGCCTCGAAGAACTCGGTGCGCACGGGTCCTGGCAGGACGACCTGCACGCGGATGCCGCTGCCCTCGACCTCGCGTTGCAGGGCCCGGGAGAAGTGCAGGTCGTAGGCCTTGCTCGCGGCGTACGCGGTGCCGCCGGGCGGGGCGTGGAAGGCGCCGATCGACGACACGTTGATCAACGTGCCCGAGCCCTGCCGGTCGAAGGCGAGCAGCGCCGCCCGGGACAGCCGGGTCAGCGCGAGCACGTTCACCGCGACGAGGCGGTCCAGGTCCGCGGGCGCCGCCTCGCGCAGCGGCCCGAGGGCCCCGAGCCCGGCCGCGTTGACGACAACGGCGAGGGTGTCGTGGTCGAGGACGGCCCGCTCCACCCGGGCCAGGCCGTCCGGGTCGGCCAGGTCGGCGGCGAGGACGGTCGCCTCGAGACCGGTCTCCCGGTGGACGGACTCGGCGAGCGCGCCCAGCCGGTCCGCGCGGCGGGCGACGAGGATCGGCGCGTAGCCGCGCCGGGCCAGCTGCTCGGCGTAGCAGCGCCCGATCCCCGAGGACGCGCCGGTGATCAGCGCTGCGCGGGCGCGGTCTGCCTGTTCATGGGCCATGGGCACCTTCCGGGTGAGGGGCCGGACCCGTCCCGTCGTGCGGACCCGGTCCTCCCATGGTCGGGCCCCGAAGGGCCGCCGCGCCCCACGGACGGCCGGCGCGTCGCGACCGCCCGCGCAGCCTCACGCCCCGGGCGAGGACCGCCAGACCCAGTTGCGGCGCTCGTACGCCACCTGGAAGCCGAGCCGGAGCATGTTGTGCAGCGAGGAGTTGCGGGTGCCGGGTGCCTCGGCGCCGGTCTCGGCGACCAGCACACGGCAGCCGAGGTCCCGCGCCCTCAGGGCCCGGGCGGCCAGCAGGGCGGTCTGGCCGCCGCGCTTGCGGGCGTGCGGCAGCACCGCGCCGGCGAACAGCTGGGCAGCGTCACCACCGGCGTGCATCGTGCCCGTGCCGACGATCTCCCCGCCCAGCAGGGCCGCGAACGGATGCCACCCGGGCCGTCCCGCCGAGGCGGCGGTCATCCGGGCGTAGTGCTCCTCGGGCATGCCGAACGCACGGGTCACCACCGCTCCCCACTCCTGGGCGTGGTCCGCCTCCAGCGGGGCGACCCGGATCCCGGCGGGCGCCTCCAGCGCCTGCGCGCGGGCCACGGCCTCCTCGACGGGGCAGACGAGCTTCACCCAGGACGAGCCCGCCGTGATGCCCTCGCGGGCGCGGATGTCGTCCCAGTCCTCCGGGAGGAAGGCGGGCGCGATCTGGAGGACGGCCTGCGCGGTGCCCTCCGAACGGTAGAAGTCGCAGACCGCACCGATCACCTCGGCCGTGACCGGGGTGGTGACCCCGAACCCGAGGGCCTTGCTCCAGTAATGGGTGGGGTCGTTGCGCATCGACAGCACGACGCCGCCGCCGATCCGCGCGGCGTTCATCCCGAGCGCCGCCCGGACGGAGTCGGGCACCTCCGTCTCGAACCGGTACAGCGCCTCGGCCTCGGACCGCTCCGCGACCGCCGGGTGGACCACTGCGTTCATGTGAGGCCTGGCTCTCTTCTCTCGCGCACGTCGCCCGAGGGGCGGAACGCGGCCCCAGGGAGGGGCCGCGCGGATCATATATCGACAAAATGACGTACGGGAATCCGGCCCCGGAGCCGGTGTCAGTGCCCTGCGGCAGAGTGCCGCCCATGATCGACGAACGAGAACTCGACGCCATCGACTGGTCCTCCATGCACCACGCCTACGGCCCGGCTGACGAGGTTCCGGCGTGGCTGAGGGACATGGCCTCCCCGGACGCCGAGACCCGCCGGAAAGCCGTGAGCCACTTCTACAGCGCCGTCCACCACCAGGGGGACGTGTACGCCAGCACGATGGCGAGCCTGCCCTTCCTCCTCGCCCTGGCCGACGACCCCGCCACGCCCGGCCGGGCCGCGATCGTCGGGCTGCTGGTCAGCATCGGGGCTCACGCGGTCGAACGCTGCGGATACGACTACGCCGACGGCCCGGACCACAAGGGCAGCGCGGTCGTGGTGCGCGAGCACGCGGACGCCTTCGTGTCCTACGCGTGCGACGACGACCGCCTGGTGCGCCGGGCGGCGATCGAGGGACTGGGGCTGTTCGTCGACGACGCCGACCGGGCGGCCGCACTGCTGCGCGACCGGCTGCCCGCCGAGGACGGCACCGAGGAGCGGCTGCTCGTCGTGGAGACGACGGCCACGCTCGCATTGCGCCTGCCGGCGGCCCGGGACGCCGCGACCGCCTGGCTCGACGCCGTGGCCTCCGACGAGGCGGCCGACCCGGCGACCCGGCTCGCCGCCCTCGTCCACGGCGCCCGCTGCGCCCCGGAGCGGATCGTCGCCAGCACGATGCCGCAGGCCATCGGCCTGCTGCGGCTGAGCACGCCCGCCCCCGTGACCCGCACGGGAGACGAGGCCGCCGGGTCCACCACCGGGGAGTGCCGGTGCGCCGCGCCCGAAGAACCCGAAGCGAACGGAGCGCCAGCGGAGGCGTCGCGGAACGTGCCACCGCAGGTCGTTGCCGCGTTCGAGGACCTGGACCGGCACAACCGCACGCACTCCCCGCTCACGTCCCTGCTGCGGACCTTCCACCAGGTGCTGGACTCCCGCGTCGCCGAGCGCACCGCGCTCCTCACCGAGCAGATCGGCAGCTCGGATCCGGCCATCCGCCACGACGCGATACGCATGGCCAAGGAACTCATGGGCGCCCGGCGCGGGGACCACACCGCCCTGGTCACACGGCTCGCCGGCTGCCTGCTCCCCGGCCATTCGTACACCGCCGCCGAAGCCGCCGAGGTCCTCGGCGCCCTGAGCCCGATCGCCGAACCCGCCCGCGAGGCCCTGGCCGCGTACGTCCTCGCCCAACGCGACACGCACGGACCGGAGGTCTGGGCCGCCCCTTGCCCACTGCTGCGCCGTGCGCACCAGCAGGCTGTCATGGCCCTCGCCCGCCTCGGTGACATGCGCGCCCTGCCCTGCCTGCTGACGGCGCTGGACGGCGGCGTCGACGCCTGGCGCGCCGTGCAGGTGGCCGGTCACCTCGCTCCCGCGGCCGACCGGTTGGTGCCGCGGCTGTGTCAGCGCCTCACCGCCGAGGACCTGTCCGCGGAATGGGAGGACATGAGCACGAACGCCCTGCTCTCGGCGCTCGCCCGGCTGGGCGACCCGGCCGCCGTACCCGCGATCACCGGGATCGTCACGGCCTCGGCGCGCCACGGGCAGTGGCGCACCGCTGCCTCCGCCCTCAAGGCACTGGCCGCCTTCGGGACCGCGGCCGCACCCGCCCTCGAAGCGGTGCGGGGGCTGGCGCGGGCCGACGACCCCTCCGTCCGGATGGCCGCCGCGGCCACGCTGTGGGCGGCGGAAGGCGATCCGGCCACCGTGGTGCCCCTGCTGGACGACCTGCTCGACAGTCACCGGCGCCAGGAGGCGGCCGACGTGCTCGCCCGGATCGGACCGCCGGCCGCCCGCGCGCTGCCGCGCCTGCGGAACATGCTGACCGCCGACTACGAATGGACCCGCGCCCATGCCGCGAGCGCCCTGTGGGACATCGGCGGCCCGGCCGAGGCACCCGTGGTCGTGCGGATCCTCCTCGCAGCCTGGGAGGAGAACGACGCGACCTCGAACCTTGCACTGGCCTGCTTCGACCGGATGGGACCGGCCGCGGGTGAGGCCCTGCCCCAGCTCCGTGCGGAGCTGACCCGCACCCGCCGCAGCGGCCGGTTCCGCGACGTCAGGCACGACGAGGAACTGCAGCGGATGTGCCGCAGCGTCCTCGCGCGCCTGTCCTGAGGCCCGGAGAGGGCCTCACCGCCGCCAACGCGCGTCACCCCATGTCGTGGTGCGCGTGCTCCCCGCCGGAGGGCGTCTTCGCGCCACTCTTCCCGGACTTCGCCGCCCCCGCGGGGTGGTCCGGATGGTGCGGTTCGTAGCCGGGGATCGTGCCGTCGGGCTTCGCGACCAGGAACAGACCGGCCATCCCCATGTCGGAGTGGCTCTGGACGTGGCAGTGGTACATCCACGCGCCGGCGCCGACGTGTTCGCCCGCGATGATCTGGAAGCCGAAGGAGTCCGCGGGCCCGGTGATCTTGTTGTCGATCACCCGGCTGGGGTCGTCGGGGCCGGTCAGCAGGCCCGTCCTGTTGTCGGCCCAGCGATGACCGTGCATGTGGAACGTGTGGTAGTACTCGCCGTGCGTGATCATGATGATCTCGACACGATCGCCCACCGTCGCCTCGAAGTCGGGGGTGTCGGCGCCGGTCCTGTTGTTGATGGTCATGTCGTTGAAGACGATCGTGAACTGCTTGTCCGGCAGGATGTCGCCCTTCCTGCGCACGACGACCGGCCCGTAGAGGCCCTTGCGGATCCCGCCCGTTCCGTGGTCGGTGCCCACGACGTGGTCGTGGTAGTGCCAGTAGCCCGCGCTGCCCGGCCGCCATGTGCCGTCCTTGCGGCGACCCGGTGCGTGGGTCCGCCAGGTGTACGTCCGCGTGCCGCCCGGCTCGACGTGGCTGCGGGTCATCCGGGTGCCGTCGCTGGCGATGTCGTAGTCCATGCCGTGCACATGGAGGCTGGCGTCAACGTCCGAGGCGTTCTCGAACTCGATGTGCAGGGTGTCGCCCTCGACCAGTTCGATCAGCGGGCCCGGAACGGTGGCCTTGCCCTTCTCCAGGCCGTAGCCCATCTGCCCGTTCGGCAGCTTCTCTGCGTAGAGCTTGAGGTGGCGCACCTGGCCGCCGGCCGGTGCGGTGGGCGGTGAGGGCTCCGCGGAGGAAGCCGTGGGGACGGAGGCCACCGCCAGCGAGGCAGTCCCGGTGGCGGCGACCACGCCACCGGCCAGCAGCCGCCGGTTGAAACTCCTTCTGTCCAAAGCCATACCGGTCTCTCCAGTGCCGTGAGGAGACGGTCGGGGCGCGAGGGTCCCCGGGGACGGCCACACGGTAGACCAGTGATCTCCGTTTCTCCACACCCGGGACAAAGTTGGTGAGATTCCGTCTATAGCTATTGGCGGACCGTCAAAAGCCGTCTAGCTTCAGGCGCTGTTGCTGTGACCACGGAGGGTGGGTGAAGCATGCAGAACGCACCACATCACCGATCGAGATCCCGGCGAGGCACGGCCGCGGCCCTGGTGGCGGGGACCCTGGCGGCATCGCTGCTGGGCGGCACCGCCGCCATCGCCAGACCGTATCCGGAGCCGGCACCGACAACGTTATCCCTGCCGTCGCCACCGGGCGGCAAGAACGTCAAGGTCCTGGTGTTCCACGCCTCGGCCACCGAGGAGTCCCCGACCGTCGACGCGGGCATCGAGGCGATCGAGGCGATCGGCCTGTCCGGACCCGCCGCCCAGCGCTTCAAGACCGTCGCGACGGACGACGCCTCGGTCTTCACCAACGCCAAGCGCCTGGGCACCTTCAACGCGGTCGTCTTCCTGACCGGGGGCGGCGACGTGCTCGACCCCGAGCAGGAGGCCGGCCTGGAGGCCTACATGGAAGCCGGCGGCGGCTTCCTCGGCATCCACGACGCCGCGCGCACCGAACCGTACTCCGACTGGTTCGCCGGTCTGATCGGCGCCCGGCCCGCGGCCACCAGCCCGGCCGCCGTCCAGCGCGCCGTCGTCGAGATCCCCGACCGGATCAATCCGGCCACGAAGGACCTGCCGCTGGAGTGGAAGCGGCCCGACAAGTGGATCAACTGGGCGAGCAACCCGACCGGCAAGGTGCACACCGTCGCCAAGGTCAGGGAGAGCAGCTACAAGCCGGGAACCGGCGCCAACGGCGTCGACCACCCCGTCTCCTGGTGCCGCGACTACGACGGCGGCCGGTCCTTCTACACGGGGATGGGCGGTACGGCGGAGTCCTACGCCGAGACCGACTTCCGCGACCACCTGCGGGGCGCCCTGCAGTGGACGTCCCGGCTCTCGCGCGCCGACTGCAAGGCGACCATCGACGCCAACTACAGCGCGGTGAAGGTCACCCAGCCCAACCAGGCCGGCCAGCAGGACCAGATCGGCGAACCGCACGGCCTGGTCGTGGCGCCGGACGGGCGGGTGCTGTACATCGGCCGCGGCGGCGGTGCCAACGGCGCCCCGGTCGTGACCGACTGGAACAACCCCGACATGGGCAAGGGGCTCGGCCAGATCCACGTCTACGACCCGGCGACGAAGAAGGTGACCCTCGCGGGCGCCCTGGCCGTCTTCGGCAACAAGGGCGGCGGCGACGAGCTCACCAAGGTCGAGGAGGGCCTGCTCGGCATCGAGCTGGACCCCGCCTTCGAGACCAACGGCTGGGTGTACCTCCACTACACCCCGCACTCCGGCCTCGACCGTGACAAGCACGTCGCGGAGCGGCGCGTCTCCCGCTTCACGCTCGACCTCGCCACCGACAAGCTGGACCTGGCCTCCGAAAAGGTCCTGCTCAAGTGGCCCGTCCAGGTCCACAGCTGCTGCCACGCCGGCGGCGGGATGGCCTGGGACTCCAAGGGCAACCTCTACATCGCGACCGGCGACAACAATTCCTCCGGCTTCAGCGGCGGTTACTCGGGCAACAACCCGGAGCCCAACTTCAAGGGCCTGTCCTTCGCGGACGCCCGCCGCACGGCCGGCAACACCAACAACCTCAACGGCAAGATCCTGCGCATCCACCCGGAGCCGGACGGCACCTACACCCTGCCCCCGGGCAACCTCTTCACGGGCGAGGAGCAGGACGAGGGCGGCGACAAGACCCGCGGCGAGATCTACGTGATGGGCGTGCGCAACCCGGCACGGATCTCCGTCGACAAGAAGACCGACATCCTGTACGCGGGCTGGGTCGGCCCCGACGCGGGCTCACCGAGCACGACCTGGGGACCGGCGAAGTACGACACGTTCGCCGCGATCACCAAGGCCGGCAACCACGGCTGGCCGTTCTGCATGGGCAACAAGCAGCCCTACCGGGACCGCAACCTGCCGGACCCGGACAAGCCGCTGGGCTGGTACAACTGCGACGCCCCGAAGAACGAGTCGCCGAACAACGACGGCCTGGTGAACCTCCCGCCCGTCACCGGCAACACCATCTGGTACTCCCCGCAGGGCGGCGCCCCCGACTTCCCGCGGGACGCCAACGGGATCCCCAGCTACAAGAACGAGGAGGCCACCTACCTCCTGCCGTGGCTCAAGGGCGGCGGCCAGGCCACCATGGACGGCCCGGTCTACCGCTACGACGCCACGACCGCGGGCGACGGGGCGTGGCCGCAGTACTGGGACGGCAAGTGGTTCGTCGGTGACTTCTACGACGCCGACAACCCGCGCCACGCGGTGCTGACCGACCCCAAGACCGTCGGCAAGGGCGGACTGCCCGTCACCGCCGAGTCGCTGAAGAAGATCATCCCGGTCGGCCAGGGCGGCATCCGCAACCTCATGGACTGGAAGTTCGCGCCGGACGGCTCGCTCTACGTCCTCGACTACGGGCGCGGCTTCTTCACCTCCGACTCCCAGTCCGCGCTGTGGCGTGTGACGTACAAGGGCGGCGAGGCGACTCCCGCCGCCGCGGATCTGGCCAGGAAGGCTGCACAGTGAGACACCGACCTCTACGCCCGCTGGCGGCCCTGCTGGGCGCACTGCTGATGGTGCTCGGGCTCACCTCGACCGTCGCGTACGGACGCACCGACGACCGTGCGGCGGCCGGCGGGACCACGGCCGCCGCCCAGGTGCTCACCTGGACGGCCGGCTCCCGCACCGACCAGTACGCGAGCTTCCCGACCACGGCGGTGGCCGGCCCGGCGACGCTCGTCTTCGAGAACAGCGCCGCGACCGGCAACGACATCGGCATGCCGCACACGCTCACCTTCGACGTGTCGGACCCCGAGTACAACCACGACGTCCCGCTCAACATCCTGGCCAACCCGGGCGACGACTCCGGCGGCAGGCACACCGTCGACGTGACCCTGACCCCCGGCCGCTACCGCTTCTTCTGCAGCATCCCCGGCCACGGCCAGATGCAGGGCATCCTCACCGTCACCGAGGACGGCGGCGGCGAGGACACCACCGCGCCCACCACCGCGGCCGACGTCACGGGCCAGAAGAACGCCGACGGCGCCTTCGTCGGCTCCGCCACGGTCACCGTCACCGCGACCGACGACGGATCCGGTGTGAAGACGGTCGAGTACGCGGTCGGCGAGGACGGTCCGTGGCAGCCGTACACCACGCCCGTGGTCGTCGACCAGGTCGGCTCCCACAGCGTCCGCTACCGCGCCACCGACCAGGCCGGCAACGCCGCGGCCGAGAAGTCCGTCGCCTTCGACGTGGTCGCGCCGCCGACCGACGACACCACCGCGCCGGAGACCTCCGCGACCGTCAGCGGGGAGAAGGACGCCGACGGCAACTACCTGACGATGGCCACGGTCACCGTCACCGCGTCGGACACCGGGTCGGGCGTCAACACCATCGAGTACGCCATCGGGGCCGACGGCGCCTGGCAGCCGTACACCGCGCCGGTGATGGTGCACCAGGTCGGCTCCCACACCGTCCGCTACCGCGCCACCGACAAGGCGGGCAACGCGGCGGCCGGGAAGTCCGTCGCCTTCACCGTCGTGGCACCGCCCACCCAGGACACCACCGCGCCGGAGACCTCGGCGACCGTGACCGGCACCAAGAACTCCAACGGCGCGTACGTCACCAGCGCCAAGGTCACCGTCACCGCGACCGACACCGGCTCCGGGGTGGACCGCGTCGAGTACTCCCTCGACGGGGGCCCGTACCTCGCGTACTCCGCCCCCGTCATCGTCGACCGGATCGGCTCGCACACGCTCGCCTACCGTGCCACGGACAAGGCGGGCAACACCTCCACGGCCCGCGAGGTGACCTTCACCGTCGCGCAGGGCGGCGGCGTCCCGGCGCCCAACTGCCCCGAGTACGACGAGCGGCTGACCGTCATCGTCGGCACCGTGGACTCGGGCGTGCCGAACCGCCTCACCCGCAGCCGCTGCACCATCAACGAACTGATCGAGGACGAGAAGGACTGGTCCTCGCACGCCCTGTTCCTCAAGCACGTCGACGGCGTGCTCGACCGGCTGCTCAGCGACAACGTCATCGACCAGCGCGAGTTCAACAAGATCACCAAGGCCGCCAAGCAGTCGAAGATCGGCAAGCCCGGCCAGACGCAGGGCTACCGCGACCTGTTCGACGGCACCGAGGCGTCCCTCGCGAAGTGGGAGCAGGTCGGCGGCGGGCGCTTCACCCTCTCCGGCGACGGCGCCATCACCAGCAGCACGACCGTCCCCGGCATGGGCATGCTGTGGTTCCCGGAGCGCAAGTACGGCGACTTCTCGCTCAAGCTGCAGTTCCGCGACGACGCCCCTGGCACGGGCAACGCCAACGGCGGCGTCTTCATCCGCTTCCCGAACGTCCACGACCACCCCGAGGAGTCCCGGCCCGAGTGGGTCGCCATCAACTACGGTCACGAGATCCAGATCCTCGACCGCCCCGACGGCGACATGTACAAGACCGGCTCCGTCTACGGCTTCGACCGCGTGGGCCTCGGCGGCGCCGGAGTGACCCCCAAGGGCACCTGGAACGACTACGAGATCCGCGCCGAGGGCCAACACTTCACGGTCCTGCGCAACGGCGTCGTCATCAACGAGTTCGACAACGTCGGCGGCCAGGTCTTCACCCCGCCGCGCGCCGGGGACCCGGGCACCGACGGCCGGCGCTACGCCACCGGCTACATCGGCCTCCAGGTCCACAGCACGACGGACGTGATCTCCTACCGCGACATCCGCGTCAAGGAGCTGTGAGCCGGCACTCCTGACCGCCGCGTGGGCCCTCACCGCATCCGCGGTGGGGGCCCACCCGCGCTGCCGGGCGGTGAGGGGCAGGCAGGGTTGATCAGCTGTACGCGGCGACGAGGCCGTGGGCGAGGGCGTCCAGGACCGGGGCGAGTTCGTGGCGTCCGGTCAGGCCGGCGGGCAGGGCCCGCGCGCCGTGCGCCGCCCCGAGCAGGGCGCCGGTGACACAGGCGACGGACGCTCCGGCAGGCGCCGCGGCGGCGAGGCGCAGTGCCTCGACGACCTGGTGCCGGTGCGGGAGGGAGGCGGCGCAGTAGAGGGCGCCGCGCAGTGCCGAGAGCGCGGTGGCGTCCGGGGCGAGAGCCGCGAGCCGTCGCGGGTCGGCCGGGTCGTCGGCGGCCTGCTGGAACGCGGTGTGCAGATGGCCGGTGCCGCCGGGGTCACCGAGGGCGTCCAGACCGGCCCGCAGGGCGATGTGCACCTGCGACTGCTCGGCGAACAGGGGTTCCTGGACGTCCACGGCGCCGGTCAGGCAGTGGTGGAGCAGCACGGCCGCGTGCGCCGCCGCCGGGTGGGCGGCGATCTCCCGTGCCCTTGCGGCCGCCTGCGCCGGACCGTGCACGGCTCCGGTGACGGCGACGGGGAGGGCGGAGACGAGAAGCGCCGCTTCCGTGCCGCGCGCCTCGGCCGGTACGGGGCGCCGGTTGCGCGGGTCGTCCGGATCGGGGGCCTCGTCCCCTGGGAGGGCCACCCAGCCGCCGTCGGCGTTCCGCACGGCCGACGGGAGGCCACCAGTGGCGCGGATGATGCCCTCGACCGTCAGGCAGGCCGACCGGGCGCCGGCTCCCGCGAGCAGCGGGCCGCGGTCCGGCAGCGCATCACGGGCGCTGCCCAGAGTGTCGCCGAGAGCCAGACCGAGCAGCAGTCCGCGCACCCGGGGCAGGGCCTCCTCCCGCAGCCGCGGGCGCTCCCTGTCGAGCTCCGGCTGCTCCTCGGTGCCTTCGTCGTCGGCGACGTCCTCCTGCGGGGCGGCGGTGCGCGCCGCCGGTAGGGGCGTCGCGGGGGTACCGGCGTCGTACGGGGCGTCAGGGGCGGGCGCCGAGGTCAGCAGCCGGACCGCGTCGCGCAGTTCGGGGTGGTCCGGCACCGGGGGCGACCCGTCCGGCACGCCGCCGATCAGATGCCGTAGACGGCGGCGACGGCGGACGCCCCGGTCGGCCCGGCGGCCGAGTGGAGCAGGACCGGCTTGCCCTCCCGGCGCAGCCGCAGTACCTGGCGGGCGGCCTGGTCCAGCACATAGGGGTGGCCGGCGTCGCCTCCCGGACCGCCCGGCAGCCACACCCGTATGTGCTCCACGCCGGCACCGGGCGGGTCCGCAGGGGTCCCCGGCCGGCACAGCGACACCACGGCCCCGACCGGGACCGGCTCGGTGCCCGGGGCGCCCAGCAGCACTCCGGGGTCGTGCGGGTGGGGGACGGCGAAGCCGGCGTGGCTGCCGGTCGGCAGGCGTGGTGCCGAGGGCCAGCCGGTGTTGTCGTCGTTCCCGCTCCGGGCGGTGAGGACCGCCAGCCGGACGAGGTCCGGGGCGGTCAGGCCCGGCCAGCCGTGGACGGCCTGTTGCCAGTCCAGGGGGATGCCGGAGCAGCCCCAGTGTGCGCCGAGCAGGGCGCCGGTGATCGCTGCGACGGTGTCGGTGTCCGTGCCGGCGCGCACGGCCGCTTCCAGGGCGTGGCGCAGGTGTTGGGCGGGGAAGTGGCCTTGGGTGGGGTTCAGTTGGGGGACGGTGGTGCGGGTGATGGCGGACCAGGCGGCTTGGAGGGCGTGGACGACCCAGCCGTTGTTGGTGAAGTGGTGCGGTGGGTGGGTCTGTGCCTCGTCCAGTCGCTCGGCCCATGTCTGCCGGCGTTCGGGCGGGAGGAGTTCGAGGCCGTCGTGTACGCCGTCGAAGGTGCCGTGCAGTACGGCGGTGCGGATGCCGGAGCACCACAGGACGCAGGCGTCGGCGCAGTCGGGGTCGGGGTGGGTGAGTGCGCTGACGGCGGTGGCGGCCTCGGCCATCGCGGCGGGGTCGCCGAGGTGCGCGAGTACCACGATCCCGGTCCGCATCAACGAGCCGTTCCCCGCGGTGAGCCGGTGCCCCGCGGCGTACCGGCGCGCGGCCTCCCGCAGTGCTTCCGCGGGGCTTCCGGGCAGCCGTCCGGCGGTGCCCAGAACGGTACGGGTCTGGTTGCCGACGTCGCTGGCGCCTTCGCTCAGCCAGCCCTGGAAGCCGGCGGCGATCGCGTCCAGGGCGTCGGGGCGGCGCAGGTCCGCCCCGGTCGCCGCCACCCGGGCGACGCAGACCTGCATCTGGGTGTCGTCGGAGTACTCGCCCGGCTCGTACGGACCCAGGCCGCCGCCGATCATGCCCGGCTGCTGGTCCTCACGCAGCGTCGCCCTGAACTCGTACGGCACACCCAGCGCGTCACCCACCGCCGCGCCGAGCAGCACCCCGGCCGCACGGTCGATGGTCTGTGCGTCCAGGCGGGGGCCGGGGGTTCGGTTCATGGCCCGGCAGCTTCGCACGTCACCGTCCCCGGGGCCAAGGATTTCGCCTCCCGCGACCACGGCCCGCCCGGCGGGCTCGTCGCGATGGATCCGACGGCCCGTCAGCTAACGTGGCAGTCGTGATCAAGCAAGCGCCCGGGGAGCGCGGTGCACGGAGCGCGTACGTCGCGGCGGCCGGTGTCTTCGCGGTCGGTATGGCCGGGACCACCCTGCCGACCCCGCTCTACGGCCTCTACCGGGAGGAGATCGGGTTCTCCGAACTGGTCGTCACGGTCGTCTTCGCGGTCTACGCGATCGGAGTGATCGCCGCCCTGCTGGTCGCCGGCGACTTCTCGGACGTCCTCGGCAGGCGCCCGGTGCTGCTGACCGCGCTGGGGCTGTCGCTGCTGAGCGCGGTGTGCTTCCTGTTCCAGAACGGCCTGCCGCTGCTGTTCGCGGGGCGTCTGCTGTCGGGCTTCTCCGCCGGACTGCTCAGCGGCGCCGGGACGGCCGCCGTACTCGAACTCGCGCCCCCCGGCCTGCGCGCGCGGGCGGGACTCGCGGCCACCGCCGCCAACATGGGCGGCCTGGGGTGCGGGCCGCTGCTTTCGGGAATCCTGGCGCAGTACGCGCCGTGGCCTCTGCGGCTGCCCTTCGTGGCACACATCGCCCTGCTGCTGGCGGCGTTCGCCGTCACGCGCACCCTGCCCGAGACGGTGGCGGTCCGCAGCCCGCGTCCGCCGCTGCGCCCGCAGGGCATGGTCGTCCCGCCGCAGACACGCGCGGCCTTCGTGCCGGCCGGATTGGCCGCGTTCGCCGGCTTCTCCATGCTCGGCCTGTTCACCGCGGTGGCGCCGAGCTTCCTCGCCCTGACGCTGGGCGAGCACAATCTGGCCGTCACCGGCCTCGTCGTCTTCTCCGTGTTCTGCGCCTCCACCGCCGGTCAGATGCTGATGGGCCGCCTGGGCGTCCGGCGCGCACTGCCGGCCGGGTGCCTGGTGCTGACGACCGGCATGGCCCTGGTCGCGGTCTCGCTGGCGGTGGAGTCCCTGCCGGTGCTGGTCGTGGGCGCCCTGGTCGGCGGCCTCGGGCAGGGCATGTCGTTCCGCGCCGGTCTCACCGGCGTGAGCGCGGTGGCCCCCGACGAGCACCGCGGTGCGACGATCTCGGCCTTCTTCGTCGTCGCCTACGTCGGCATCTCCGTACCGGTGGTCGGCGTCGGAGCCCTCACCCTCGCGCTCGGGCTGCGGGACGCGGGGGTGGCCTTCGCGATGTACGTCATTCTGGTGTCGGCCGCCGTGGGGGTGTTCCTGCTGCGCCGTCCGCCGCGCACCGAATGACGCGCACCGAATGACGCGCACCGATTCACGCGGCGCGGCCGGGCCGCGCGGGGGCCCGCCTCACTCCAGCACGGACGCGATCCGCCGGATCTGATCCACCGTCATCGCCGCCGCGTCGCAGTCGACATGATCGACGACGCGGCGGCGGGCACTCAGCAGCAGCGCCGGGTAGGCCGACTCCAGGCGGCGCAGGCCCTCGCCCGTCAGGCCCGTCACCCACCCCCGGGCGTCGTGGTCGTGCCGCCTTTTCCCCACCCAGCCGCGCGCCTGGAGCGAGTTCACCACGCGCGAGATGCGGCTGAGGGACAGGGCCGTCGATGACGCGAGGTCGCTGATGCGCAGTTCGCCGCCATCAGCCTCGGACAGGTGCATCAGCACCGTGTACTCGGAGAGCGTCAGTCCGGTCGCCTTGAGGAGGTCGTCGTCCAGTGCCTTCGGCAGTGCGACGACGACCCGCATCAGGGCACGCCAGAAGCGCTCCTCGTCGGAGTCCAGGGGAGCTTCGAGGGTCATGCGGGTGTCCTGACTGTCCTGGCCGGGGTGCTCGCGGAGTCCCAGGTGATGCCCGGCGGGGATCGGCGTGTGCCGGCCGTCTGCCGGTGACCCTCCGGCCGGTTCTGCCGGTTCCGGTCCGGCTCGGAGCGCCGGGGGACACAAGAGGACCGGCACACCGGGGGACACGGCACGGTCGTCGCGCGGCCCGGAGGCGAGAGCTGCGCCTCAGGAGCGTACAACTGCGTGCGCGAGCGATGAAATCACGAAGTGCTTGCACCCGCAAATGCGTGCACAGGGTGATCGAACGGGTGCGAAAGGAGTAGTTGCTTGCGTACGCACGTTCCGTTACGGTGCTGAGCACGAGTTCAGAACCTCGTGCCGGCCTCCCCACGGCGCCTTCGCCGATCCGCGCCCAGGGGAGCAGCGGCATTCCCGCAGCAAGGAGTGAAGACGTGACACGCGTCGCCATCATCTATTACTCGGCCACCGGATCCGTGCGCAGCCTGGCGCAGGCGATCGCCGAAGGCGCACAGAAGGAGGGGGCCGAGGTCCGGCTGCGCCGCGTGGCGGAACTCGCGCCCGAGGCCGCGATCAACAGCAACCCGGTGTGGGCCGAGAACCACCGCACCTCGCAGGAGATCCCCCAGGCCGAGCTCGACGACCTCGACTGGGCGGACGCGGTGCTGTTCGGCTCCCCGACCCGCTACGGCCTGCCGGCCGCGCAGCTCAAGCAGTTCCTGGACCAGACCGGTGGCCTGTGGGCGCAGGGCAAGCTCGCCGACAAGGTCTACGCCTCCTTCACCTCCGCGGCGAACGCCCACGGCGGCCAGGAGAGCACGATCCTCGCGATGAACAACACCTTCTACCACTGGGGCGGCCTGATCGCGGCCCCCGGTTACACCGACCCGCTGCTCTTCGCCGCCGGCGGCAACCCCTACGGCCCGTCGCACCCGTCCAACAACGGCGCCGACCTGCCGGACCCCAGCCGTCTCGAGGCCGCCCGTTACCTCGGCGGCCGCGTGACGCGCATCGCCGCGGCCCTCAAGCCCGGCGGCTCCCTCTGACCGACCGGTCGATCCCGGGCCGCCGACCCGACCGGGGCGGCGGCCCACCGACAGTGGTTCCCGAAGGGGGCCACGGCAAGTGAGGTATCAAGTGACTCCGGTGAGCGAGCCCATGGCGGACGTCCGGGACATGTACATGGCGCACACCATGCTGCGCCGGGAGTTCCGCCTCCTGCCCCGGTTGGTGCGCGACGTCGCGCCGGGTGACGTGGAGCGCGCGGAGACGGTCGGTGCCCACGCCGAGCAGGTGTGCTCCGTCCTGCACCTGCACCACGAGGGCGAGGACCTGTTGCTCTGGCCGCGGCTGCTGGAGCGCGCGGGCGACCGGGCGACGGCCATCGTGCCCACGATGGAGGAGCAGCACGCCGCCATCGAGGAGGCCTACGGCGAGGTGACCGGGCTGCTGCCGGGGTGGCGAGCCGACGCGCTCGACGGCGGGCGGCTCGCGGACGCCCTCGACCGCTTGCTGCCCGCGCTCCTGGAGCACCTGGCGCTGGAGGAGAAGGAGATACTCCCGCTCGCCGAGCGGTACGTCACGGCGGCCGAGTGGCGGCAACTCGGAGAGCACGGGATGGCCAGGACCCCGCAGGAGACGTTGCCGCTGGCCCTGGGGATGGCGATGTACGAGGCGGACCCGGAGGTCGTCGAGGCGCTGCTCGCCGAACTGCCCGAGCCGCAGCGCTCGGGGCTGACGGGCGCCGCACGGCACGCCTACGCCGCTCACGCCGAGCGGGTGCACGGCACCCGCACCCCGCCCCGCGTCGGCGACTGACCCCGGTGCCCGGGGCGGGCCGACGGCGCCTCGCCCCGGGCACCGGTCCGCGCCCGGTCCCGGCACCGGATGCGTCCCCCGGCGCGGTGCCGCAACCCGCTCGTCCTGCCCCTCTGTTGGAATCTGTCAAGATCTTTTCGAAATCTCAAGGATGTGATCGTATTCGCCCAGGAAATCGCAAGGAGGAACAGTGTTGCTCTCCACGGCTCGAAGAACGGGCTTGGCGGCTCTGGGCACCGCGTCCGCCGTACTCATCACGCTCCTGAGTCCCGCGTCGGCGGGGGCTGCCGCGTCCGCCGCGCCGCCGGAGGGGCCGCCGGCCCCCGCGGGCGGCCCGGTGAGAACGGTGACCCTCGTCACCGGGGACAAGGTCGTCGTCACCCCGGGGACCGGAGGCGGGCGTGACACGCTCAGCGTCGAGCGTCGTCCCGGGGCCTCGGGTTCGGTGCGGATCGTCACGGAGGGAGGCGACACCTATGTCTACCCGGACGACGCGCTCGCGTACGTGGCCGCGGACCGCCTCGACAAGCGGCTCTTCAACGTCACCGCGCTGATCGCGCAGGGCTACGACGACGCGCGCGCCCCGCGGCTGCCCCTGATCATCACCGGCGGGAACTCCGCCGCCCTCCGCCGCGGCGCCGCCGCCCTGCCCGGTGCGCAGACCCGTCGCGAGCTTCCCTCCGTCGACGGTGCCGCGGTCGCGGCCGAGCGGTCGCAGGCCGCGGACGCCTGGGCCGCGCTCACCGCGGGCGGCACCCGCCCCTCCGGGCAGGACACCGGGTCCCGACGGGCCGCCGCGGCCCCGCCGTTCACCGGCGGCATCGGCAAGATCTGGCTGGACGGCAGGACGAAGGCCGCGCTCGCCGACACCACGGCCCAGATCGGAGCCCCGCAGGTCTGGGAGTCGGGCGACACCGGCGACGGCGTCAAGGTCGCCGTGCTGGACACCGGCGTCGACCCCGGGCACCCGGATCTGAAGGACCGGATCGTCGGCACCCGCAGCTTCGTCCCCGACCAGGACGTGCCGGACCGCAGCGGCCACGGGACCCATGTCTCCTCCACCGTCGCCGGCACCGGCGCTGCGTCGGACGGCAAGGAGAAGGGTGTCGCCCCCGGCGCCGACCTGGTGGTCGGCAAGGTGCTCGGCAACCGCGGCGAGGGACAGGAGTCCTGGGTCATCGGCGGCATGGAGTGGGCCGCGCGCACGGAGCACGCCAAGGTCGTCAACATGAGCCTCGGCAGCGCCGAGCCCAGCGACGGCACGGACCTGATGAGCCGGAGCCTGAACGCCCTCAGCGCCGAGACCGGCACGCTGTTCGTCGTCTCCGCCGGCAACAGCGGCCGCGGGGCCACGCCGTACACCGTCGGTTCCCCGGCCGCCGCCGACGCCGCACTGACCGTGGGCGCGGTCGGCGCCTCCGACGACCTCGCGAACTTCTCCAGCGTCGGACCGCGTGTCGGCGACGAGGGCCTCAAGCCCGACCTCACGGCCCCCGGAGTGAACGTCCTGGCCGCCCGGTCGCAGTACGCCGACCAGGGGGAGGGCCCCTACACGACGATGAGCGGGACGTCGATGGCCGCCCCGCACGTCACCGGCGCCGCGGTCCTGCTGGCGCAGAGGCATCCCGACTGGCCGGCCGCCCGGCTGAAGGACGCCCTGATGAGCACCAGCAGGCCGACGCCGTACCTGACCGCGTACCAGGGCGGTTCGGGGCGCGTCGACGTGGCGGCCGCGGTCCGCGCCCGGGTCACCGCCACCGGATCGGCCTTCCGCTTCCTCCCGTGGCCGAACGGGAGCACCGGCCCCGTCAGGCAGGAGGTCACCTACACCAACTCCGGTGACGAGCCAGTGACGTTGCGGCTCGCGGTGGAGGCGGGCGCCTCCGACGCCGGCGTGTTCACCCTCTCCGCCGACGAGGTCACCGTACCGGCCCACGGCAGCACCGCCGTCGAGGTCGCCACCGACCCGGCCGGCCTCGCGCGGGGCAACCACACCGCCCAGGTCGTCGCCCGCGACGCCGACGGCGCGGCGGTCGCCCACACGGTCACCGGCGTCGGCCTCGAGCCGGAGCGCTACGACCTCGGCATCGGCATGAAGGACCGCGCGGGCAGGCCCATGGGCGGCTGGATCCACCTCAAGGGCGCCCTCAGCAGGTCCACCACCGCGTACGAGATCCCCGCGAGCGGAGAACTGACCCTGCGTCTGCCGGCCGACACCTACACGGTGGTGTCGTACGCGGACGTCCAGGGCACCCACGGCCCCGACTCCCGGGGCATCGCCCTGCTGAGCGCCCCCGAGGTGGACCTGACCACGGACCGGCGGGTCGACCTGGACGCATCCAAGGCCCACCAGGTACGGGCCGTCACACCGAAGGCCAGCACGCTGGTGAACACCAGGCTGGACTTCTTCCGCTCCTTCACCTCCACCGAGCCGGGCCCGGACGACTACGGCGCGATGCGTGAGAACGTGGTCGTCGGCCGGGGCTACGACAGCGTCTGGGCCCAGCCGACCGGTGCCAAGGTGCGGCACGGCAGTTTCGTGTTCGCCACCCGCCTGCGGGCCCAGCAGACGCCGCTCGACCTGTCCTACGACGGCGCGAGGATCGACGACGCCCTCGCCCAGGACGGAAGCGCCGTCCTTCCCGACGGCACGTCGACCCTGGACGCGGTGTTCGCCGGGGCCGGTTCGCCCCAGGACTTCGCGAAGGCGGCGGTCCGCGGCAAGGTCGCCGTGGTCCGCCACAGCGCCGAGGTCGCGCCCTCGGAGCAGGCATCGGCCGCGAAGGCGGCCGGAGCGAGGCTGCTGCTCGTGGTCAACGACGGGGTGGGGCGACTCGCCGAGTGGTACGGGGAACCGGACTACAGCGCCGCCGTCGACGTGCCCGTCGTCTCGGTGGGCAAGGACGAGGGCGAGGCACTGATCGCCCGGATCGCCGCGGCGCGCGAGCACCGGGTGCGGCTCCGGGTGGCGGCGCACCCCTCCCCCTCCTACGTGTACGACCTGGTCAAGTACCACGCGGGCGCCGTGCCCAAGGACGTGGCCTACCACGCGGACCCGGACCGACTGGCACGTATCGACCTCGACTTCGCCCAGCCCCAGGGCAAGCAGGCCCTGGAGCGCCGGACGGACTTCCCGGCGTACGAGTGGGCCACGGGATACTCCTTCGGCCTCGAGCCCATGGCCCCCGGACGGCGCACCGACTGGGTGACCGCGGGGGAGGACGCCACCTGGCAGCAGACCGCGTCGGTCACCGGCTGGGTGGGCGCGACGAACAGCCCCACGTCCTACCGGCAGGGCAGCGTCCAGCGGGAGCGCTGGCTCGGCCCGGTCCTGCGGCCCCGCATGTCCGGCAGCGACTCCCAGGTGCGCGACGACACCTCGCTCTCGCTGGTCGTCAACGGCTGGAGCGACTCCGGAGCCCCGCACACGGGTTCCGCGGGAAGCGAGACGATGACCACGCGCACCTCGCTGCTCCAGGGCGGCACCACCTTGCTGACGACGGACAGCGCCTACGTCAACGCCTTCGACCTGCCGGCCGAGTCGCTGCCGTACCGGCTCGTCGTCGACACGGCCGGTGATCCGGTGCTGAGCCCGTACTCGTCGAAGACCCGCACGGAGTGGGACTTCGTCTCGGGCAAGGCGCAGTCCGGGACCGTACCGCTGGTGCAACTCGACTACGGCACGGACCTCGACGCCGCGGGCAGGGCGCACCGCGCGGGGGAGGTCTCCATCACCCCCTCGGTGCTCGGCACGTCCGCGAAGGACGCGGTCTCCTCGGTCCGGCTCGAGGTCTCCTACGACGGCGGAGCGTCCTGGCGCCGCCAGGACCTGAGGGAACGTCAGGGAACCTGGCGCACCACCCTGCACGCCCCCTCCTCGGCCGCGTTCGTGTCGCTGCGCACCACCGCCACGGCACGCACCGGGGGATCGGTCGCGCAGACCGTCATCCGGGCCTTCGGCCTGAGGTGACGCCCGGAGCCGGTGCCGCGCACACCCCGCGGCACCGGCTTCCGTCGCGTTCCGCCGTCCCCCCTGCGAACCGACCGGCACTCCCGCGCCCGCGCGGTGCCATGCCGCGCGGACCTTGCGGTTGTGCGGTCGGCACTACCCGGGCGGGTGAGCACATGCCGCCGACCGCCGTCCTCACCATCGTCGCGGGCACGGCGGGCACGCTCCGCGCCACCGGTCTCGCGGTGTCCGGGTACCGCGAGCGCCCCCCGCGTGCCTCCGGACGACCGGTCCCGACGAACCCGCCCGCCGCGAAACGTGGCGTCCTGTGAGGCGCGCCGCAGGGAGCCGCGGGCTTTGACGTGCCATATCCGGACGTTTACTATCCAGATATGCGAACAGGCAAGGGCGTCGAGTGGGCGGTGCACACACTGCTCAACCTCGCGTGGCTCGGGGACGGCGAGCCGGTCCCGACCGCGCGGCTGGCCGCCGTCCACGATCTGTCGGCGTCCTACCTGAACAAGCAGCTCCAGCAACTCGTCAAGGCGGGGCTGCTGGAATCCGTGCCGGGCGCGCGGGGCGGCTTCCGGCTGGCCCGCCCGCTGGAGGCGGTATCGATGCTGGACGTGGTCCTCGCCGTCGAGGGCGACGACCCCCTGTTCCGCTGCGCGGAGATCCGCCGCTGCGGCACCATCGGCGAGCGGGTGCCGGCCGGGGGCTTCAGCCGCCCATGTGCGGTGAACACCGCCATGGGGCGGGCGGAGCTGGCCTGGCGGAAGGCGCTGGCCGCACAGAGCCTGGCCGATGTGCGGGCTGAGGCCGAAGCGCACGCTCCCGCGGTGGGCTCGTACGTGCGCGGCGGGTTCGGGCGCGACTGAACCACCTCTCCCCGGGCGGGGCCACTCCGCCCTCCCGCAACATGACTGCAGCATGATTCAGGACAGTAAACATCTCGATTTCGCCGGCTGTGGGGGTGAAGGAGGTTACGTCAGCATGAGTGTCACGCGTACGCCCAGGCAGCCCGAGGTGCTCGAGGCCGAGTGGGAGACACACCGGCCCGCCGTCTTCGGGGTGGCGTACCGCCTGCTGGGGAGCGTGGCCGATGCCGAGGACGTGGCCCAGGACGTGTGGCTGCGGGCGGCGGGAGCGGATCTGTCCGGCATAGGCGATCTCCGGGCCTGGCTGGTCACGGTCGCCGCCCGGCGGTCGTACGACATCCTGAAGTCCGCACGCGTCCGCAGGGAGACCTATGTGGGTCCCTGGCTGCCCGCTCCGCTGCTGACGGGACCGGACGCGTCGGAGGCGGTGCTCGTCGACGAGTCCGTCGGGTCGGCGATGCTCCTGGTCATGGAGGAACTGAGCCCGCCGGAGCGGGTGGCCTTCATCCTCCACGACGTCTTCGGCATCGAGTTCAGCCGGATCGCCGACGTGCTGGACACCTCCGGGCCGGCCGCCCGCCAGCTCGCCTCGCGGGCGCGGCGGAAGGTGGCCGGGGCGAGGCGGTCCGCACCCCAGGCGTCCCGGGCGGAGCGGGAGCGGCTGCTCGCCGCGTTCCGCGCCGCGTACGAGGCCGGGGACCTGGCCGGGCTGGTGCGGCTCCTGCACCCTGAGGCCGTGTACGTCACCGACGGCGGCGGCAGGGTCGGCACCGCGCGCAGGGTCGTCCACGGCGGTGGGCGCATCGCCCGGCTGATGGTGGGCGTGCTGCTGCGGTCCGCGTTCGGACCGCATCGACCTGGTCGAGGTCGGCGGCGAGCCGGCCCTCGTGCACCGCCGCGCGGGCCGGGTCTTCTCGGTGGACACGGTGGAGATCGAGGACGGCCTGATCACCGCGTACCGCAGGGTCCTCAACCCGGAGAAGATCGCGCACGTCCGAACCGGCGCACAGGAGGCAAGCCGCCGTGCGTGACGGCGAACCCTCGACAAGGCTGACCCCACAGGCGACATCAGGAGGAGACACCCATGACCGAGCAGCAGCGCGTCAACATCGGAAAGCAGCACCCGGCCAACTACAAGGCGCTTCTCGCGCTGTCCGCGACGGTGGAGGAGAGCGCCGCCGAGGCGGGCCTGGACCCGCTCCTGGTCGAGCTGCTGAAGATCCGCACGTCCCAGATCAACGGCTGCGCGTTCTGCCTGCGGATGCACACGCGCGACGCCCTCAAGAAGGGCGAGAACCCGGACCGCATCGCGGTGCTGCCCGCATGGGAGGAGGCCGACTACTTCTCCGCGACCGACCGCGCCGCCCTGCGCCTGACCGAGGCGATCACGCGTGTCCCGGACGGGCATGTGAGCGACGCGGACTACGAAGCGGCCGCGGCCGTGCTCTCCGCCGACCAGGTCTCGGCGGTCGCCTGGCTGGCGACGCTGATGAACGCCTTCAACCGGGTCGCGATCACCAGCCGGTACCGGGTCGGCGGCTGAGCACGCGGCCGGCTCCCGGGCGGGGCCGGCAGGTCCGGACGTACGGTTGAGCCATGCGCGCTTCACCGGACGACGCCGCTGCCCGGGCGCGTGCGAGCAGCCCCTCGCATGCCGCCGGGCCGGCGTCCCGGGCGGAACTGGACCGGCTGCTGGAACTCGCCGCGCGCGACACGGGTGCCCACGCGGGCGCGCTGTTCCTGCTGGCGCCCGAGGGCGAGGCACTGCGGCTCGAAGTGGCCACGGGCATGCCGGCGGACTTCCTCGCGCCGTGGTTCGGGGTGGGCCTGTCCAACCACGTACCGGTGGCCGACGCGGTGCGCGAGCGACGGCTCGTGTGGCTCAGCAAGCCCCAGGAAATCGCCCATCGCTACCCGCGCACGGCGATCGCCATGCCGTACCACTTCGCGGCGGCCGCGGCACCGATCCTGACCGGCTCCGCGGCCTGGGGAGCGCTCCTGCTGATCTGGCCGTGCTGCGACACCGCCGAGGTGCCAGCACCCAGCCACGAGCGGGTCGGCGCCGCCTGCCGGCGCCTGGGCCGGTTCCTGCGGGACGCCGCCGACGCCGGGCACCCGGTCACCCCCGCGGCCTACCCGCGGACGGCGTCGCAGCCGCCCGCCAAGGAGTGGGAGCCGTCACAGGCCCTGGCCGCGGCGCAGTTCGCGGCACGCCTGCCGGGAGGCAGCGGCACCCTTGACCTCGAGGGCAGGTTCACCTACCTCAGCGAGACCGCGGCCGGCCTGCTGGGCGGGACCGTCCCCGGCCTCCTCGGCAGGCGCCCCTGGGAGGCCCTGTCGTGGTCGGCCGACCCCGCTTTCGAGGACCGCTTCCGGGCGGCCGTGGTCAGCCGGCAGCAGGAATCCTTCACAGCAATGGTCCCGCCGGGCCGGTGGCTCGCGTTCGAGCTCCACCCCGATGCCACCGGGGTGAGCGTCCGCATCGTCCCCCTCGGTCCGTGCCGCGTCCGGAACGCGGCACGCCCCCGCTCGCCTGCGCCCAGGGGCGCGCCCATCGCCCTTGGCGAGCTCTACCAGGTGCTGCACCTGGCCGCCGCCCTTTCCGAGGCCCTCGGCGTGGGCGACGTGGTCGACCTCGTCGCGGAGGAGATGCTGCCGACCTTCCACGCCCAGACGCTGGCCCTGGCCCTGCTCATCCCGGAGGACGGCCGCCTGCGGTTCATCGGCTGCCGGGGCTACAACCCCTGCCCCAAGGAGATGTTCACGGGAGCGGTGTTCACCTCCCCGGCCGCCGTCGGGACCCTCGCCGAGGGTGTGCCGGCCTTCTTCGCCACCTTCGAGGAGATGCTCGATGTCTACCCCCGCGCCCCGCGCCGGGAGGGCCTGGACGCCTGGGCCTATCTGCCGCTGATCGCCTCCGGCCGGCCCGTGGGCCTGTGCGTACTCGCCTTCGACCGGCCCCACCTCTTCTCCGGCAACCAGCGGACCGTCCTGACCGCGCTGGCCGGGCTGATCGCCCAGGCGCTGGAGCGCGCCCGTCTCTACGACACCAGCAAGGAACTCGCGGAGGCCCTGCAGGCGGCCATGCTCCCCGACTCGCTGCCGGATCTCCCCGGACTCGACGTCGCCGCCCGCTATCTGCCCAGCGTCCGGGGCATGGACATCGGCGGCGACTTCTACGACCTGGTCAGGGTCGACGACACCACGGCGGCCGCGATCATCGGCGACGTCCAGGGCCACCACGTGAGGGCGGCCGCGCTCATGGGCCGGATCCGGCCCGCCATCCGCTCCCAGGCCGTCGCCGGGGCCGCACCGGCGGAGGCCCTGCGCCAGGCCAACCGGCAGATGGTCGACCTGGACCCCGGCCGCTTCGTCAGCTGCCTGTACGCCCGGCTCGACCTCGTCCAGCGCCAGGCCCTCCTGGCCACCGCCGGCCACCCGCCACCGGTGCTGCTCCACCCGGACGGGCACGCGGAGGTCCTCACCGTGCCGCCCGGACTGCTGCTCGGCATCGATCCCGAAGCGGACTACCCCACCACCGAGATCCCCCTGGAGCCCGGCACCGTCCTCGCGCTCTACACCGACGGGCTCATCGAGACCCCGGGGATCGACCTCGACGACGCCATGGCCGGGCTGGCCACCCGCGTCGCCGGCGCTGCTCGCCAGTCCATGGACCTGCTCGCCACGGACCTGATCGACCACGCGCGCCGGACCGCTCCGCGCACCGACGACATCGCGCTGCTGCTCATCAGGTCCGTCGCCGTCGCCTGACGCGCTCGGTCCGCAGACCGGGTGACGGGGTGTCAACGGCCGGGGAGGCGCACCGCGAACGAACCGTACGAGGCGCGGTCCGGGCGCGCCCCGGCCGTCCGTCCCTGCCCGGCGAGGTCGTGTGCGACCTCGCCGCCGCCGTGGCCGTGGAAGAGGAGCCCGCCGGCGTCGTGGAAGACCTCGCTCACCTCGATGCCGCGACCGACGAGCTCCGCGCGGGCCTCATCGGGCACTCGGAGCCCGGCTGCGTGAGGTGCACCGCCCGCCAGTCCTCGCCGACGGCCTCGTCCAGGGCCGGACGGAGGCTCAGGTGCATGGCAGTGGTGTCCTTCGCATGGAGCGGGGGGCGGGTCTGTCAGGACACCGGCGTCGTTGCCGGCCCCGCCCCCCGGGTTCTCATCAGGGAGACGAGGCGGCCCGCACGGGTGTGACGACGCGGGCGGGGGCGACGTGCCGAGCGGGCCCCGCGGCAGGGCAGTACCGTGAAAAGAGGGGCCTCGAGAAGCCGATGTCTGCGGCGCGTTCGTCCATCGTGAGGTCAGTGCCCATGCCGAACAACGACACCAGCGGACCGGACGAGGGCCGACTCGGCTCCGGATCCGGCTCCGCCGAGCCCGTCCCGTGGCAGTCGTGCATCACCACACTGCTGGAACAGGAACCGCCCTTCATCCCCGACCGCGCCCAGGCGATGACCTTGCTCGTGCAGTACCCGCCCGGTTATCCGGGGATTCCGCCGCACCGGCACACCGGCCCCGCGTTCGGCTACGTCATCGAGGGCGAGATGCTCTTCGAGCTGGAGGGCGAACCGGAGCGCGTCGTCCGGGCGGGCGAGTCGTTCTGGGAGCCGGGCGGCGACGTCATCCACTACCAGGACGGCAACAACCAGGCGGGCCAATGGCTGCGCTTCGTCGTGGTGATGCTCTGTGAGCAGGGCAGGCCCATGCTCACGTTCGTCGACGACGGAGAACTCGCCGCCCGCCGGGACCGCCGCGCACCGCGCCCGTCCTGACCCGGCCGGCGCACCCGGGGGTGGGCGTTCGGGTCACCGGCGCGGTAGGCCGGCACCGGCAAGGGCGCCGTTCAGGGTGCGCAGTGCCTTCGCCGTACGCCTCCCGACCGCCCCGGCGGAGCAGTTGAGCAGTGACGCCGTCTCCTCGACGCCCAGGCCCTCCAGGTACCGCAGCCCGATCACGGCCCGCTGCCGCGGCGGCAGGCGGCGCAGGGCCCGGCGCATCGCGTCATCCGGGTCCGCCTCCCGGTACCGGTCGCCGGGCAGGGACGCCCGGGGCGTCCGCGCGTACGGCACCTCCCCACGCCGACGCCTCGGCCACCGGCGGAGGTGCACCCGCACCATGACCCCCCGCACGTATGTCTCGGGCCGGTCGTCGCGGATGCGCCGCCACTTCGGCCAACTCCTCGCGAGGGCGGTCTGCAGCAGTTCCTCGGCGAGGTGACGGTCGCCGGTGAGTATCCAGGCCGTGCGCAGCAGGCGCGGACCGCAGTGGGCCGCGAACTCCTCGAAGTCCGTCCAGCCGCCCTCCTCGGGCGGCGGGCCCGACTCGGCGCTGCTCAGGTTCACGCCAGGGAGACGAGGCGGCCGGCAGGGGTGTGACAGCCGCGGTACGCGACGGCCGGTGCACGTCGGGTGATGTGCGACCGATCCGAACTGGATTTCTGATATCCAGGTTGCCTGGGCGGGTCACATCCGCGCAGGCCGCCTCGTCTCCCTGGCGAGCCCCGGAAGGACCCAGGACGCCCGCGGCGCGGACCACCCCCACACTCCCTCGAACTTCGACGAGGTTGATGCGTGCGGCCGCGTTGTGTGGTCTCGTACGAGAGGGAGGATGCCGCATGGACGTTGCCAGTGACGCGGTGCCGATCGCGGAGCTGCTCGACGAGCGGCGGCATCTGCTCGATGTCGCCCACCGGATGTCGGGTGGCCGCCGCGACACGGAGAGCGTGATCGACGAGACCTACCGCCGGTGGTACGGGCTGTCCGGTGCGGAGCGTGCGCGGATCGTGTCACCCCGTGCCTGGCTGTCGGCGACCGCCGGGGACATCTGCCGGGGCCTCCCGGCCGCGCCCGGCCGGGAGGGTGGTGCCGGGCCCGGCGTTCCATCGGCGGGATACGACCACGAGCTCACCGCCGTCGCGCGTCGCCGGCTCCTGGCGCAGCGCTCCGGTCAGTCGCCTTCCCCGGAGCACGACGCGGTCGTCCGCGCCGTCGGGGATGCCTGCGCGGCGGGCGACGCGGCGTCCTTGTCGTCGGCGCTGTCCCCCGACGCCATGGCCGTGTTCGACGGCGGCGGCAAGGTCCGCACGACGCTGCGATCGGTGCACGGCGGCGAGCAGGTCACGCGCAGCCTGCTGACACTGCTGGGCCCGCACCCGCGCACCACGCTGACCGCCCAGTCGGTGAACAGCCGTACCGGACTCGTGGTGCGTTGCGACCACACCGTGGCCGCGGTCATCAGCCTCGACGTCACCGACCGGCGGGTGGCACAGGTCTGGGCCGTGCTCAATCCGGACAAGCTGCGCCGCTGGAATCAACGCGCGCACGCGACCGGCGCTTTCACCCCCGAATCCTGAGCGGGATCCAGGACATCTGATCTGTCACTTCCGCGGTGGCCGCGTCGTCTCCCTGACGGGAACGTGACCGCGACCACGCGCTCTCGCCCCCGGGCGCCATTCCCGCAGTACGGGCGCCCCTTCACAAGTGCAGACAGAATGGAATGCAAGCGTGACGACGATGCTCGACCGCTATTTCGAGATCGTGGACTCCGCCGACAGCGGTGACTCCCACCTGGACGACCTTCGTGACATCCTCGCCGAGGACGTGGTGCTGATGCACAGCGGCGACATGGTCCGGGGCCGGGACCTGGCCGTAGACCTCCACCGGACGCAGGCGGCCAAGTGGAAGGAGTCCAAGCACCATTGGACGTCCTCCGTGGCGGCGGACGGCTCCCTCACGGGCACGTGGAGCCAGGCCGGACTGGACCCGAAGGGCAACGGCGACTCCGGCAGCGGCCGGGTCTCCGCCTCTCTCGACCCGGACGGGCGGATCTCCCGCCTCCACCTGACGCTGACCGGCGGGTCGGACCGGGCCCGGGTGCTCATCGCCCGGCATCTGGAGGTCTGGATGACCCCGGACCCCGTCGCGCGCAGCAAGGCGATGGAGGGCATCTACACGGAGAACATCACGTTGATGGAGCCCGACCACGTATTCGTGGGCCGGGACGCCCTCAACGACTACATCACCGTCGTGCAGCGCCAGGCCCCGCCGTTGAGCGGCCTCGTCGTGAGTCACTCCCAGAACCGCGAATTCATCCACTGGGCCTGGAACTTCGGTTTCCCCGGCGGCAAGTCCGCATTGGGATCGGAAATACTCCAGTGCGAGGGCGACCTGATCGAGAAGGTCGTCATCTTCAGCTCCGACATGGACGTCGTCACCGAGGGCATGTGACGGCCGGGGACACGCAACACCCGTGAAGGGCCGGACCCGTGCGCGTCTCGTCCAGGCGTGCGCGGGGCCGGCGCGACCGCCCCACCTCGGTACTTCTCCCCACGGCACCGCCGGGCCGTCCCTCCCGGGCGGCTGATCCCGGCCTCCTCGGTCCACCAGCGGTGCCCGCTCCGACCTGCGGCGATCACGACCGGTGACGGTCGCCCACGGTAGTCGGCGCCTGTGGATGCCGTAATGCCCCTTGGGGCGTATGGTCCGGTTATGGGACCAGAGCGGTGTGGTGGCCGCGAGGCTCAGCGGCACCGGCGGACGGCTCGGCGCGCACGATACCGCCGGTGTCCGGCCCACGCGTCCCGGCACCAAGGCGACGGGGGCGAACGCGGTGACCCGGCATGACGTGAGGCCGAAGACGGGCGGCATGCGGCGCCTCGCGGGCCTGTTCGAGGGTCTCGTCCGGAACACCGACACCGCGGTGGGCATGCTCTACGTGCTCGCGCCGGAGGAGCGTGCGCTGGACCTGGTGGCGCTGTCCGGTACCTCCCGGCGGATCGCCGCACCCTGGGCGCGGATCGCGCTCGACGACGCGGCGCCGGTGGCGCAGGCCGCGCGGGAACGGTCGCTGGTGTGGGTGGGCAATTCCCGGGAGCTGGCCGAGCGCTTCCCCCGGGTCGCGCTGGTGGCCCCCTACGAGATCATGCTGGCGGCGGCGCCGATCATGGACGGCGACGAGGTGTGGGGGGCGGTGTGCCTGCTGTGGCCCGTCTGGCACCCGCCGGTACTGAGCCCCGGCGAGCGGGACGTGATCGGCATCTTCTGCGGCAGGTCGGGGCGGCTCCTGCGGCACTACTCGGACCGGGGCCACCCCGTCGTGGCCGGCGCCGACCCCCTGATCCTGCGGGCGGCGCGCCGCCGTGAGCCGGGGCGGGCCGAGGCGCTGGCGGCGTACGACTTCGCCGAGCGGCTGCCGACCGGGTGCTGCTCGCTGGATCTGGAGGGACGGGTCAGGTTCCTCAACGCGGCGGCGGCCGACCTCCTCGGCGCCGGTGCCGCGGACCTGATGGGCTCACTGCCCTGGGAACGGCTGCTGTGGGTCGACGGCCCGGCGTTCGAGGACGCGTACCGCGCCGCCGTCATCAGCAAGCAGACCACCTCGTTCACCGCCCTGCGCCCCCCGGACCAGTGGCTGTCCTTCCGCCTCGTCCCCGGCTCCTCCGGGGTCAGCGTCACCGTGACCCCGGCGGCGGGTGAGCCCGAGCGGGCCGCTGACGGGCCGGCGCTTCCCCCAGGCGCCCGCGGCCCGGTCGGCGCCTCGGCCATGTACCAGTTGATGTACCTGGCCGCGACGCTCACCGAGGCGGTCGGCGTGCAGGACGTGGTCGACCAGGTCGCCGACCAGCTGGTCCCGGCGTTCGAGGCCCAGGGACTGGTCGTGCTCACCGCCGAGGGCGGCCGGCTGCGCGTCGTCGGCCACCGCGGCTACAGCGACGAGTTCATGGCCAAGGTCGACGGAACGCCCCTGACCTCCGCCATCGTGACCGCCCGGGCCCTGAGCCGGGGCACCCCGCTGTTCTTCACCAGCTTCGCCGATCTGCACCGTGCCTACCCGCAGGCCCTCCGCTTCCGGAACCGGGACGCGTGGGCCTTCCTGCCGCTGATCACCTCGGGCCGCCCCGTCGGGCTGCTGGTCCTGTCCTACGACCGGTCCCGCCCCTTCCCGCAGGCCGAGCGGAACGTCCTGATCGCCCTGGCCGGACTCATCGCGCAGGCCCTGGACCGCGCCCATCTCTACGACACCAAGCACCAACTCGCCCGCACCCTCCAGACCGGCCTGCTCCCCAAGGAACTGCCGCGAATTCCCGGCCTCGAGGTCGCCGCCCGCTACCTGCCGGCCGGCCACGGGAGCGAGATCGGCGGCGACTTCTACGACCTCATCCACTGCGGCCCCAACTGCGCGGCCGTCACCATCGGCGACGTACAGGGCCACAATCTGCAGGCCGCCGCGCTCATGGGGCAGGTGCGCATCGCCGTCCACGCCCACGCCACCGCCCATTCCTCACCCGGCGACGTGCTGGCCCGGACCAACCGGCTGCTCTCCGATCTGGACCCCGGCCTGTTCACCAGCTGCCTGTTCGCCCACATCGACCTGGAGCGGCACGTCGCCCGCCTGGCCACCGCCGGCCACCCCCCGCCCCTGATCCGCCGGCCCGACGGGAACGCGGGGATCCTCGGCCTGACGCCGGGCCTGCTGCTGGGCATCGCACCGGACGGCGACTACCCCACCACGGAGATCCCGCTGCCCCCGGGCACGTTGCTGGCGCTGTACACGGACGGCCTCGTCGAGTCGCCCGGGGCCGACGCGGAGTCCGCCGCGGACGACCTCGTGCGGCACCTGGTGGCGACGGCCGATCTGGGAGTGGACGCCGTCGCGGACAGCCTCCTCGAACACGCCCTGCGGACCGCCCCCGGTACCGACGACACGGCCTTGCTGATCGTCCGCCCGAGCGGCCCCGGGGCCACCCCACCGGCGAACGAAGGACGACGAAGGACGGGACCATGATCCTTTGGGGCAACGGGAGGACCCGCGGCGCGGGGAGGGCCGGGCGATGACGGCCGCGGACACCTACGACGCGGTCGTGGTCGGCGGCGGCCACAACGGACTGGTGGCGGCCCTGTACCTGGCGCGGGCGGGGTGGTCGGTGGCCGTGCTGGAGCGGAACGCCGCCGTGGGCGGCGCCATCGCCGGCGGCGAGGTGACACTGCCCGGGTTCGTGCACGACCTGTACTCCACCAACCAGAACCTCTTCCTCGGTTCCCGGGCGTACGCCGACTTCGGCGCCGAACTCACGCGCCACGGGCTGCGGTTCCGCACCACCGACCGCCCGTACGCCAATGTGTTCCCCGACGGCCGCAGCATCCGCGTGTACGGCGACTACGCACGCACGATGGAGGAACTCGCGGCACACGACCCCGGGGACGCCGAGGGTTTCGCCGGCCTGTACCGCGAGTACCAGCGGTTCGCGCCCCACCTGTTCGCGCTCTACGGTTCCGCGCTGCCGTCCCCGTCGGCGGCGCGCGAGGTCCTGGGCCTGCTGCGCCACCACGGCGTACGCGGCGCGGGCGACCTCGCGCACACGCTGCTCATGAGCACCCGTGAACTGGGCGAGGTCTGGTTCGCCACACGCGAGGCGCAGGCGATGGCGGCCTGCTGGGGCATGCACCTGGACTTCGCACCGGACGTGTCCGGCGGGGCGATGTTCCCCTTCCTGGAACTGTTCGCGGACATGGAGAACGGCATGGCCCTCGTCGAGGGCGGCGCGCAGCGGCTGCCGCAGGCGCTCGCGGCCGTGCTCGCCGACCACGGTGGCGAGGTCCGCACCGGTGTCGGGGTCGACCGTGTGCTGTGCCGTGACGGGAGGGCCGTCGGCGTGCGGACCGCGGACGGCGGTACGGTGACGGCGCGGCGCGCGGTGATCGCGAACACCGGTCCGGGCGTGCTGTACCGGGACCTGCTGGAGCCGGAGGAGGTTCCCGCGCGGGTGCGCCGCAGGGCGGACCGCTTCCTGTACGGCCCGGGCACCCTGATGCTGCACCTCGCGCTCGACGGCCCCCTGCCCTGGGCGGCGGGAGAGGAGTTGTCCGGCTTCGGGTACGTCCATGTGGCGCCGTACGTCGACGACCTGGCGCGCACCTACACCGAATCGCAGGCGGGGCTGCTGCCCGCCGACCCGCTGCTGATCGTCGGGCAGACCTCCGCGGTCGACCCGACCCGGGCCCCCGCGGGCCGCCACGTCGTGTGGATCCAGGTCCGTACGATGCCCACCCGCATCCGCAGTGACGCGGCGGGCGCGATCCGGCAGACCCACTGGCCCGACGTCGCCGACGCGGTGACCGACCGGGTGCTGGCCAAGCTGGAGCGGTACGCACCCGGCAGCCGGGAACGGATCGCCCACGTCACCGCGTACACCCCGCAGGACCTGGAGGCGGCCGATCCCAACCTGGTGGGCGGCGACAGCACCGGCGGCAGCCACCACCTGGCCCAGAACTTCCTGTTCCGGCCGATGCCCGGGCACGGCGGCTACCGCACGGCGGTGCCCGGTCTGTACCTGACCGGTGCCGCGACCTGGCCGGGCGCCGGCAACAACGCCACATCGGGCGTGCTCGCCGCGCGCCGGGTGCTGTGGGATTCCCGCTTCCGGCGGTGGGACCGGCGGGCCCGGCGGGCCCGGCGGGACCGGCGGGCCCGGTGGGACCGGCGGGCCCGGCGGGACCGGCGGGCCCGGGCGGGTTCAGCGCCGGCCGCGCCGTAGCGGTCGGCGGTGGCATTCCCCGGTGTGAGGGGCGCTCAGGGCGCTGTGCAGGGCGTGCAGTACGGAGTCCAGGCGGGCCGGCAGCGCGAGCGGGGGAAGGTCGAGGGGCGGTGGAGGGGCGCCGGTCGCGGCGGAGGCGGCGAGGGTGTCGAAGGCACGCCGGACGCGGGCGGCGTCGCCGGGGCCGGGGCCGGGCCGCGGCCGCGGGGACGGCGGGCGGGTGGTGGAGACGGCCAGATAGCCCAGTTGCTGGGTGGCGGCGATGGCCGGCCAGAGCCGGGCGAGTTCGCAGGGGGCCGGGCGGTCTCCGGCGGCGCTGTCGGCGACGGTGCGGAGGTTGATCAGCTCGGTGCGCAGGCGGTGCCGGGCGCTGGCGGCGGCGCCGTTCCCGGAGTCGTCGGTGGTGAGGATCAGGTGCCAGGCCGTGCCTTCCGCGCGGATGACGTGGGCGAGGGTGCTGGGGAGCCGGACGGTCGACGTGCGCCGCCACAGGGTCAGACCTGCCGCCACGCCGACGACGCAGCCGCAGACGGTGTCCAGGAGGCGGGCCGTGACGAGGTCGCCCACGGGAAGGGCCGGTTGTGCGGCCTCGGTCAGGAACAGCGACAGGGGGGTGATGAAGGCGACGCCGAGCGCGTAGTTGTGGGCCAGGACGGCTTCCGCGGCGAACTGGGCGAGCATCACGGCCGCCACCAGAGCGGCCGCGCCGGGGTGGAAGGCCAGGACGGTGCCCCCGAGGAGGACGCCGGCCGCGGTGCCGGCACCGCGCTGCAGACCGCGCCGGATCACGGTGGTGACGTTGGCGCCCTGCAGGACGACGATGGCGGCGCCCGAGGCCCAGTAGGACTGTGCGAATCCGCTCAGGTGGGCGAGCCAGCCGGCGATGACGGCGCCCGATCCGACGCGCAGCGCGGCGGGCAGGACCAGGGAGTGCCGTTTCCTGGCCGAGGCCAGCAGCCGTGTGGCGCCGGACGGTTCGAGGAGTTCCCCGGCGTCGCCCGGCGGTGCCCCCGACACGGCATCGCGTACCGCCCGCTCGACCTCGCCGCGCACGGCACGCCGCCCGGCGGGTTCCCCGCCCGGCCCGGGGGCCGGGAGCGGGGGAGGGGTACGCCGCTCGCGAAGGCAGCCGGCGGTGCTGCGCAGCGCCCCGGCCAGGTCGTCCGGGAGCGGCTCACGCGATGCGGCGGCGGCGCGGACGGCTGCGGCGAACACGTGGTGGGCCTGCCGTACCGCGGTGCGCAGCCGTGCCCGGCCGCCCGCCCGGCCCCGGGGCTGGGGCGGTGCCGCGACGGCGTACCAGGCGGTGCGCAGCGCGATGGCCGCCTGGTGCTGGGCGGCATCCTGGCGGGGACCGCCGATCGCGTCGAGGTAGGCGGCGAGCTGCTCGTAGGCGTCGGCGACCGCCGTCGTCTCCGGCCCGCTGCGGTCGACCAGGAAGCCCGACATCGAGACCAGCCAGGCACAGGCGGCACCGGCCGCGGTGAGCGTGACCCGCTGCCCGGTCGCCGCCCCGTCGAAGGGCAGCGGAGTGGACATGGCACAGGCGAGCGCGAACAGGTAGCCGCCCGGCGGCCCGATCCGCAGCGCGTCGCAGACGTACGTGGCGACCGCGCCGACGAGGCCGATCACGACGGGCGCGAGCCAGATCCTGCCCCCGGCCAGCGACCCGGCGGCGACGGAGAGCACGAAGCCCGCCCCCACCCCGGCCAGGAGCACCGCCCGCCTGGCGTAGGGCTCCTTCGCGCCGTAGACGGCGGCGAAGGCACCCATGGTGGCCGCCAGTCCCCACGGCAGGTGGCCCGTGGCGGCGCCGGCGGTCAGGGGGATGCCCATGCTCACCGCCGCGCGCAGACCGGGGGCGTACCGGTAGCCGGGGCCGCCGCCGGGGCGCAGGGCGTCACGCAGGAAGCCGCCGGCACGGGCGGCTGGGGAGTGGGGCAACCTCGTGGCCTCCGAACGTCGGGACGGCGATGGAACCCGTGCCCCGCCCGCGCCGTGTGACGAGTCCTACCAGAGCGCCGGGCCCGTCCCGGGGAGGGAGGGCGCCCGGCGCGTCCGCCGGTGCGCACCGCCGGTGAGGCGGCACGCGGGCGTGGTCAGGCGAGGACCGGGTAGTCGGTGTAGCCCCGCTCGTCCCCGCCGTAGTAGCTCGCCGGGTTCGGGGTGTTGTAGGGCCCCTGGGCCTTGATGCGGGCGACGAGGTCGGGGTTGGCGAGGAACGCCCGGCCGAGGGTGACGGCGTCGGCGATGCCCTCGGTGAAGACGTCGTCGACGGCCTCGTGGGGCGGGCGCTCGTCGTCGTACTGCGGGTTGAGGACGAGCGTGCCGGGCCAGGCGGCACGGAGCTTGCGCGTCAGGTCGCGTCCGGCCTGCTCGCGGGTGTGGACGTAGGCGAGCGGCAGGTCGGACAGGGCGGTCAGCAGGGCGGTGTACAGCTCGACGGGATCGTTCTCGACGATGCCCTGGTCCGTGATGCCGGGGGAGATGCGCAGTCCGACGCGCTGCGCGCCGATGGCCTCGGCCACGGCCCTGACGGTCTCCACGACGAAGCGGATGCGGTTCTCGGTGCTGCCGCCCCAGCGGTCGGTACGGAGGTTGACGCTGTCGGAGAGGAACTGGTGGAGCAGGTAGCCGGAGGCGGAGTGGAGCTCCACGCCGTCGAAGCCGGCGGCGACGGCGTTGCGCGCCGCCGAGACGTGGTCGGCGATCGTCTCGAGGATCTCCTCCTCGGTCAGTTCGCGCGGGACGTCGTGCTCCTTGGGCCCCTCGGCGGTGTACGTGACGCCGGGCGCGCGCACGGCGGACGGCGCGACCGGGACCAGGCCCGTCAGGTCCCGGTGGCCGATCCGCCCGGAGTGCATGATCTGGGCGAAGATCGTGCCGCCGGCCGCGTGGACGCCGTCGGTCAGGGTGCGCCAGGCGGCCACCTGCTCGTCGCTGTGCAGGCCGGGGGTCGCGATGTAGCCCTGGCCGACCCGGCTGGGCTGGGTGCCCTCGGTGATGATCAGCGCGGCCGCCCCGGCCCGCTGCACGTAGTAGTCGACCATGGCCTCGGTGGCCAGTCCGCCCTCGGCGGTCGCGCGGTTGCGCGTCATGGGCGACATGAAGATCCGGTGGGAGACGCGGGTTTCCCCGACGGTGAGGGGCTCGAACGGTGCAGTCATCTCAGGTCAGTCCTTGTCCGGTGGAGGGTGCGCCAGCCCTGAGGGATAGGGGCTATCTATTTGAAAGTGACTGGCCCTGGGGAAGTTAGCAGAGCGGACTCCTGTCGGCAAGTCGCTATCTTTTGGTAAGCTGTGCGGTATGAGCAGCTACGAGCCCGACTTCTGCCCTCGGTACCACCTGGCCGTCGAGATGATCGGCCGCCGGTGGGCAGGGGTGATCCTGCGCGAGCTGCTCCGGGGCGCGACGCACTTCCGGCAGATCAGTGACGCCATCCCCGACATCACCGACAAGCTGCTGTCGGACCGCCTCAAGCGCTTCGAGCAGGAAGGCGTCGTCGAACGCCATGTGCTCCCGACCACCCCGGTGACCATCGAGTACCGCCTCACCGCCAAGGGCCGCGCCCTGGAGGAGGTCGTCCGGGAGATCTCGACGTGGGCCGAGTCGTGGCTGCCGGCGGAGGACGAGGCGGACGAGGCGGTCCCGTCCGGCGAGGAGATCGAGCCGGCGGCCTGACGCCCCGCGGCCCGCGGTGCACGCGCACCGTGGGCCGCGGCGTGAGCGCCGCCCCTACCGCTCCAGCGCCTGGTTTCCGACGCCGCTCGTGACGGCGGCGCGCAGCGGGACGCCGCGGAAGCTCTGGATGAGGACGATCGCGGCACCGGCCGTGATGCACTGATCGGCGAGGTTGAAGATCCCGGAATCGCCGATCCGGATGAAGTCCAGTACGGCCCCCCGGCCGAAGCCGGGGGTGCGGAAGAGCCGGTCGGCGAGGTTGCCGCCGGCGCCCGCGAAGATCAGTCCGAGACCGACCGCCCAGCCCGTGGAGCGTATGGAGCCGGCGACCCGCGCGATGGCCACCAGCGCGACGATCGCCACCAGCGTGAAGAGCAGGGTCGCGCGGGGGGCGAAGGAGCCGGCCGCCCCGGAGTTCCGGAAGGCGGTGAAGGTCACCGCGCCGCCCAGGGCGTGCCTGGGCTCGTGGCCCTCGACGACCACCGCGGCGATCGCCTTCGTGATCTGGTCCACGGCGAAGCCGGCCGCCGCAACCGTCCACAGCAGATACGCCCGCCGCACCGCCCACCTCCTGATCGCTGGTGCCCGCACCGAGCGTACGCGCAGCTCCCGGTGAGGAAGCGGGCGCCCGGAGCGAGCCGGCGGCGCGCGGCCCGGATTTAGTTTCACTTGATACGGTCTCGAACGGATGGATGGCTGGTAATGTGCGTCCATGACTGCCGACACGCCTCGTGGAGCCGGCGCCCCGCGCGCGACCGACCGCCCCGGGGACACCTCGCCGTTCGCCCTGGGCCTGCTGCTGCGCCGGGCGCACTGGCGCGCGGGCGCGGTGATGGTGGAGGCGCTCCGGCCGCTCGGCATCGAGATACGGCACTTCGCCGTGCTGATGGTGCTGGTCGACCGCGGCCCCACGGTGCAGCGGGACCTGGCCGCGGCGACGGGGTCGGACAAGGCGGGGATCATGCGGGTCGTGGACGACCTGGAGCGCAAGGGCCTCGCCGTCCGCAGGGCCGTGCCGGGGGACCGGCGGGTGCGGGCGGTGGAGATCACGCCCGCGGGCCTCGAAATGTTCGACGCGGCCCATGTGGCGGCCGAGCCCCTGGCCGACCGGCTTGTCGCCGATCTGGGCCCCGGTGAGCCCGAGCTGCTGACCGAGCTGCTGACCCGATTCGCCCATCCCTCGGACGGCGAGGCGTAGGCACAGCCGCAGAGAAGGATCTCCGGCCGCGTGGCGCTTGCGCCGCGCGGCTTTTTCGTCGCGTTCCGCGCCGGAGGGCCGGTCGTACCCCGTTCTTGGTTGTAAGAAAGTCGCACACGAGACGGTATTAAATGATACTGTCGCTGGTGTAACGAAGATGCGCGGGGTGGGAGGTCGTCGGGCCGCGACACCGATCCGAAGCGGTGCCGCGGTGAAGGAGGTGGATCATGAGGATTGCTTGTGGCCGGATACCGGTGCCATTGCCACGCTTGGACTTCCGCGGGGGCGACCCCGTGGGCGGACGCGGCCGTGGTCGGCCTCTGGCCGCCGCGGCCGGCGACCTGGCACTTCCCTGGCCCTGCGGCCGCACGCCGGGGCGGCCGGTATCGGCTTCCCTGGACGCCCTTCCCCGCCCCGTGGCGGCGGTGGTGGGTGCCGGTGGCGTGCTCGGGGCGGCGCACGTCGGCGCGGGGTACGCGCTGGAAGAACGCGGGTTCGTCCCCGACATGATCATCGGCACCTCGGTGGGCGCCCTTCTGGGGGCGATCGCGGCCGCCCATCCCGACGGTTCGGCGGCCTGGCTGGACCGCGTGTGGACCGGCCTGCGCCGTCGTGAGGTGTACCCGCTCGGCTATCCGGCCTCACGGGCCAGCGTCTTCGCCGACCGCGGCCTGCGCCGGCTGATCGAGCGGTCCGGACTGCCGTCCCGGATCGAGGAACTGCCCATCGCGTTCACGGCGGTCGCCATGGACCTGGACACCGGCGCCCCGGCGCTGCTCGACCACGGCGACCTGGAGTCCGCCCTGCTGGCCAGCGCGGCGGTCCCCGGAATCCTGCCCCCGGTCGACCGCGAGGACAGGACGCTCGTCGACGGCGGCGTGATCGCCTACCTCCCGGTGCTGGCGGCCCTTCAGGCCGGCGCGGCCAGCGTCGTGGCGCTGTCGACCGGCCCCGAGGGCGCACCCCCCGGCCGGACCGACCGGCGCCGCGGGGCCGGCGCGGTCGCCGCCAGGGCCGGGGTGCTCCTGATGCGCCACCAGATCGAGCGTGATCTGGACGAGGTGTCCCGGCACGTCCCGACCGTCGTACTGCCGACCGGCATCGACGCCTGGCCCGCACCCTGGGACTTCGGCCATTCCCAGCGGCTGATCAGCACCGCGCACCGCACGGCGGGGGACTTCCTCGACGCGCTGCGCGTCGGCGGGCCCGGCCTGTACCGAACCGACGCCCCCTCGCCGGCCACGGCCGGGGCGGCATCCTCTGTGTCAGGGGGCCTCCTGTGAGCACCATCGCCTTCCTCAACATCGCCATGCACGGCCGGGTCAACCCGACCCTGCCGGTGGTCGCCGAACTCGTCCGGCGCGGCCACCGCGTCACTTACCACACCTCGGCCGCCTTCCGTGAGGAGATCGAGGCCGCGGGCGCCGAGGTGTACCTCTACCCCGGCGGCGAGCAGCCCCTGCCCGATCCGCCGACACCGGTCACGCTGCTCAAGGGGCTGGCCGACAGCGCGGTCGGCCTGCTGCCCGCCGTCCTCACCGACCTGCGGCGCATCCGGCCGGACCTCGTCGTCCACGACAACGCCTGCCTGTGGGGCGCGGTCGCAGCCCATGAACTCGGCGTGCCGGCCGCCTCGTCGTTCACCACGTTCGCGTTCAACCGGCTCGTGCCGAGCCCGACCCGCGGCTCCTGGGACCTGCTGAGCGCCGCGGCGGCCCGGCCCGACAGCGTCCGGGGCTACCTGAGGTCGCGCTGGGACCTGCGCCGCCGCTACGACACCCACGGACTGCCCCTGGCCGACCTGGGCAACCTCCGCCAGCCGCTCAATCTCGTCTTCACCTCGCGGGCCTTCCAGCCCAGGGCCGGCCAGTTCGACGCCTCCTACCGGTTCGTCGGCCCGAGCATCGGCGCCCGTCCGGCCGACCCCTCCTTCCCCGTCGACCGGCTGCGGGACCCCGTGGTGTACGCCTCGCTGGGCACGGTGTTCAACGCCGACGCGCGGCTGCTGCGCACGCTCGCCACCGCCCTGGCCGGGCTGGCCGGCACCGCTGTCGTCTCCACGGGACGCACCGACCCCGCCGCGCTGGGCCCGCTGCCGCCCAACGTGCTCGTCCGCCGGTTCGTCCCGCAGCCCGAAGTCCTCGCCCGCGCCTCGCTGTTCATCACCCACGGAGGCATGAACAGCGTCAACGAGGCCCTGTACGCCGGGGTCCCGATGCTCGTCGTCCCCCAGGGCGCCGACCAGCCGATGGTGGCCCGTCGCGTCGAGGAACTCGGCGCCGGACTCGCGATCCCCACCCGGGACATCACCGAGGACGCGGTGCGCGGCCTCGCCGGACGCCTGCTCAAGGGCCCCGGGTTCCGGGCGGCCGCCGCCGGCCTGCGGACCGCCCAGCGCGAAGCCGGCGGATCCCGGCGTGCGGCGGACGAACTCGAAACCTACCTGGGCGCGGCCGGCCCCGCCGACCGGACCCGGGTCTGCGCCCACGCTTCGAGGCGGGGCTGAGCCATGTCCATCGCCGTCATGATCCTGCTCGGGCTCGCCGGGGTGTCCGAGGCGGCCGGGCGCATCGTGCCCCTGGCCGTGCGCCGACCCGGCATGCCGCGCAGCCTCGTGGCGGGATCGCTGCTGGGCGGCGGCCTCGTCGAGAGCGCCGTCTTCGCGCTGTGGCCGCTCACCGCGGCGACCCTGGCCGAGCTGGCGCTGTCCGCTCCACCGCAGGGCGCCGGACCGGTGTGGACGGCGGACCTGGCGGCCCCGCTGATGCTCGCCGGCATCCTCGCCTTCCCCTGGCTCGGACCCTTCCTCCACCTCGTGCTCTTCGTCGGGGTCGGGGCCGGTCTGGCCGGCCCGCTCGCCGCGGCCACCGGCATCGGCTGGTGGGACGCGGCCGGCTGCGTGGCCGTCGCGGGGGCCGGACTCGGCCTCGCGGTCGAGGCGGTACGGCGTCTGGTCATCAGGATCAGCGCGACAGAACCACGGGAGGCGATCGCATGAACGGGTACCTGCTCTGGGCGTTCGCCGTCGGACCGGCCCTGATCGCCGAAGCGCTGCTGGCCCGCTACGAGGTGCTGGCCTACGGTGCGCGCTGGCGCGCCCCCGTCACCGAACTCCCGGCGGGCATGCCCTACGCCCGCGGCGCGGCACCCGACAACCCCCCCGACGCCTACCTCGTCTACCTGGACGGCATCGGCAAACGCCGTGTCCGCGACACCCGCGACGGCGGCCAACTGGTCACGGCCCTCCTCGCCAGGGCCCCCGAACTACGGGTGCTCAGCCAGGTCCAGCCCTACTCGCCCCTCGCGGACCCGCTGGCCGAAAGGCCGGTCTGGGCATGGCTGCGCCGCCGCATCGGGCTGCTGCTGTTCCTGCACAACGTGATGCAGATCTTCGTCGCCGCCGACCGCCGCTACCGCCCCCTCTACAACCGGGCCGTCGGCCGCCAGATCGCCACCCAGCTCCGCCTGGCCGGCTACCACCCCGACAGCGGCACCCCCGTGGTGCTGCTGAGCTACAGCGGCGGCGCCCAGGTCGCCACCGGCGCGGTCGACGAACTGCACGCCCGGCTGCACGCGCCTCTTCTGCTGATCACGCTGGGCGGCTTCCACAACGGCGCCAACGACCTCACCCACGCCGAGCATGTGCACCGGCTGACCAGTGCCGGTGACCGCATCGAACGGCTCGGCACCTGGATCTTCCCCCAGCGCTGGCCGCTGCTCGGCCGCAGCGGCTGGAACCGCGCCCGCCGCGCCGGCAAGATCACCGTGCACCCGCTCGATCCGGCCACGCACGTCGGCCCGGCCAGCTACATCAGCCGCACCGCCCGTACACCCGACGGCCGCAGGTACGTCGACCGCACCGCGGACACCGTGATCGCACTCATCCGCGCCCACCACCGCAGCGCGGACACACCGGCACCCTGCCGTCTGACATGAGGCCACGCACTGGGCGGGCCCGAAGCGACGGCGCCGGCGAACCTTCCGGGAAGAGCGACAGGAAGGACCGGATCCTCGCAGCCGCACTCGAACTCTTCGCCGCCAAGGGCCACTCGGGCACCACACTGCGGGAGATCGCCCGACGGGCCGACGTGGACCCCGCGTTGATCCACTACTTCTTCGGCGACAAGGACACCCTCTTCCGGGACGCCGTGTCCTCCCGCATCGACCTGTCCACCCTCTTCGACGGCCCCACGGCCGACGAGGCGGAGGCCGGTCCCGCGAACTGGGGGTGTCGGCTCGCCCGGACACTGCTCACCGTCTGGGAGGACGAGTCGACCCGCCCGGCGCTGGTCGCCGTCTACCGGACCGGCACGTCGGACGGGCCGATCGCCACGACGCTCCGCGAGCGCGTCGACGCGGCCCTCGCCTCGTGCCTGGACCGGCTCGCCCCGGACGGGTCCCAGCGGTCGCCGATATCCGCATGCGTGGTCCGCGCGCACCTGAACGGCCTCGTCATGCTGCGCTACGTCTTCCCGGTCGAGCCCCTGGCCTCAGTGGACTTCGTGAAGCTGACGGAACTGCTCGCCCTCGCCGTCGAGGCCCCCGGATCCGGAAACGAGGGGGCACCGGGACACCGCGAACGCGGAACGACGTATTCCTGTCATTAGCAGGCTACCGATACGTACACCCGGCCTATCACAAGCCGCGTTCACCGTGATCCCGGAATTCTCCCGACCCCGCGCCCGGGCTTTCGGGCAATGGCGGCCGAATTCCCCGTCGCCGAACGGGGAATGACCATCCGATGACACACGAGCCCCCCGAGGCGTCTTTTTCCCCGGACCTTGACTGGCGACCCGACTTCTTATGGGATTGGCGCCTCTGTCCTGGAACGACGTGAAGGGATGCTCGTGAGAACCAGATCCTTAACGATCGCTGCGGTCGGCGCCCTCATCCTGTGCAGTGCGACGGTGGCACCCATGGCCCAGGCCCGCGACGCGGGCACGGCCGCCACCGAGGCGGACACCGTCAAGGTGTACCGCGCAGAAGTGACTCGAAGTCAGATCCCTTTGCTGCTCCAGGCCGGCCAGGACGCGCACGAGCTCAGTGAGCGGCCCCCGGCGCAGGGCACGGCCACGGTCGAGGTCTACCTCACCGGCAGGCAGGCGGAGGACCTGGGGAAGAAGGGCGTGCAGCTCAGCGAGCGGACGCTCGGCGCCAAGGCCGAGGCACGCGTACAGAACGCGGCCGACAAGGTGTTCCGCCCGTACAGCGGCAAGGGCGGCATCAAGGACGAGATCCTCGCCACCCACCGCGCCAACCCCGGGCTGACGAAGGTCGTCTCGATCGGGAAGACGACACGCGGGCAGGACATCCTCGCCCTCAAGCTCACCAAGGACGCGGCGAAGTCCAAGGACGGCTCGAAACCCTCCGTGCTGTACATGTCCAACCAGCACGCACGTGAGTGGATCACGCCGGAGATGACCCGCCGGCTCATGCACCACTACCTGGACAACTACCGCACCGACAAGCGGATCAAGAAGCTCGTCGACTCCACCGAACTGTGGTTCCTGATATCGGCGAACCCGGACGGCTACGACTTCACCTTCCAGAACGACGACACCCGCCTGTGGCGCAAGAACCTGCGCGACAACAACGGTGACGGCGTCATCACCGCGGGCGACGGTGTCGACCTCAACCGAAACTTCGCCTACAAGTGGGGCTACGACGACGAGGGCTCCTCGCCCAACCCCGCCAGCGAGACCTACCGCGGAGCGGGCCCGAACTCCGAGCCGGAGACGCGGGCGCTGGACGCCTTCCAGAAGCGGATCGACTTCACCTACGGCATCAACTACCACTCCGCCGCCCAGCTGCTGCTCTACGGAGTCGGCTGGCAGGTGGCCACGGACACCCCCGACGACGTCCTGTACAGGGCACTGGCCGGCACGCCGGACAACTCCGCGATCCCCGGCTACCACCCGCAGGTCTCGTCGGAGCTGTACACCACCAACGGCGAGGCGGACGGTCACGCGTCCAACGTCAACGGCCTGGCGATGTTCACACCCGAGATGTCGACGTGCCAGACGGCGTCCAACATCGACCCGGACGACCAGTGGGTGGCCTCCGACTGCCAGTCGGGGTTCAACTTCCCCGACGACGAGAAGCTGATCCAGCAGGAGTTCGAGAAGAACATCCCCTTCGCGCTCTCCGTGGCGGAGTCGGCCGCCCACCCCGACGTCCCCGCCTCCTCCCTGGGCCTGAACGCCGCGGACTTCACCCTGGCGCCCTTCACCACCTCCTACGCGCGCGGCCATGACCAGGAGGTCTCGGTCGTCGCCCGCAAGTCGCTGCGCGACAAGGAGCTCAACTACCGCGTCAACGGCGGCCGCACCAAGGACGAGTCGCTGCGCTCCTGGCGGGGCGGCGAGACCTTCGGCGGCGAGGACAACCTCTACTTCGACGAGTACCGCGCGACGGTCCGCGACGGCGACGTCGGCGACAAGGTCGAGGTGTGGTTCACCGGCCGGACCAAGAGCGGCAAGAAGGTCTCCGGCGACCACTTCACCTACACCGTGGCCGACCGTCCCTCGGCGGACACCCTCGTCGTCGCAGAGGAAGGCGCAGCCGCCACCCAGACCAAGGCGTACGTCGACGCCCTGAAGGCCAACGGCCACCGCGCGGCCGTCTGGGACGTCGCCACGCGGGGCGCACCCGACGCGCTCGCGGTCCTCGGGCACTTCCGCACCGTCGTGCACTACACGGGCGCGGCCCTGCCGGGCAACCCCACCCAGCTCGAGCTGCGCGCCTACCTCAACGAGGGCGGCAAGCTGATCGAGGCGGGCGAACGGGCGGGCGGCAACGTGGCCCTGGCCGACGGCACCCCGTCGAACGACTTCAGCCAGTACTACCTGGGCGCGTACTCGCGCACGTCGACCAGCGGGGCCACCGGGTTCGCCGGCACGGGCGCGCTGGCCGCCTTCAACGGTCCGCTCGCCGGCGCCACCGGCAACCCGCTGGACGCGGCGGGCACCTACCGGGTGACCTCCGACTGGCTCGAGCCCGCCACGTATCCGCAGTTCGCGAGCAAGGGCGCCGGCCGGTACTCCGGTTCCGTCGCCTCGGACGCGCCCTACGCGGGTTCCTTCATGGCCACCGCCGTCCACACCGACGACGCCTACAACCGGCTCACCCGGACGATCGACCTGAGCGGGGTCAGCGCGGCCGACGCGCCGACGCTCCGCTCGCAGTTCCTGTGGGACACCGAGCCCGGCTACGACAACGCGATCCTGGAGGTCCACACCGTCGGCGCCGACGACTGGACCACCCTCCCCGACAAGGGCGGCGCCACCAGCACCACGGTGCCCGCCGAGTGCGAGGCCGGGTTCTACGTCGCCGAGCACCCGTGGCTCACGCACTACCTGACCCCGGGTGGAGCGGGCTGCCAGGCCACCGGCACCTCGGGCGCCTGGAACGGCTTCACGGGTTCCTCCGGGGGCTGGCGGCAGGTGAACTTCGACCTGAGCGCCTACGCGGGCAAGAAGGTCGAGGTCTCGCTCAGCTACATCACCGACCCGATCTCCGGCGGCCAGGGCCTCCAGGCCGACGACACCTCCCTGGTCATCGGCGGGGCGGTCACCGAGACCGAGGGCTTCGAAACCTCCCTCGGCCCCTGGACCGTCGCCGGTCCGCCCGCGGGCAGCCCTCCCGTCCAGCGGGACTGGGCGCGCACCGGCCCGCTGACGCAGGGGGCGGTCGTCACGCACGACACGGTGCTGCTGGGCTTCGGCCTCGAGCACGTCCCCTCGGCGGCCGACCGCGTGAGCCTGGTCCGCCAGGCACTCAAGGCACTGCGCCGCTGATGCCTGTGCGTGCCGTCCGCCTCTGAGCAGGCGGCACGCACAGGGCACGCCGATCGGTGGGCCAGGCGGCCCGTACCCTCCGCGGGTACGGGCCGCCTCGCGCTGTGCGCCCTGTGTTGCCGGCTCGTCCGTCGCGACCGGCCGAAGACGCGTGTCGCCCCGGGCGCGGGCTCACGCTCCGTTCACACCGGATGCGCTCTGATGGGCCGCATCGCGAGCCGGGTGGAGCCGCGGCCGCGCGTCCGGCTTCCGCCCGGGACGCCGGCCGAGCGCTGAGGGGCGGGAGTTCGGCGCACGCCTCGATGAGGGGTGCCTCGATTCCGATTCATTCACAGTGAATCCACTGCACGGCAATGCGACATTCACGCAAGGGCGGCTAGGTTCATGGCTTTGGGCGTCAGGGCCGCCGCGATGCGGCGCGGCGTGATCTGAACGCGTCGATTCAAGCTGCCGTTCAGGCAGGTCACCCCGGTTCCGGGCGGCGGAGTGGCACCTGGCAGGATAAGGGACCGTCTGACGTGAATCGGGAAATAGCAACGGTATACGCGTGAGCGTGTACAGGTTACCGCAAAGTAGTGAGGAAGTCTTGTGAGGAATCGAGTCCAACGACTGGCGCTCCCGCTCTCCGCGACGGTGACGGCGGTCGTGGTCGCCGGCTGTGGTACGGGAGGGTCGGACGGCGGGGCCACCGGGAAGTCCGTCACGATGGGCATCACGGACAAGGTGACCGCGGTCGATCCGGCCGCCGGTTACGACGTCGGCTCCTGGATCGTGTTCAACAACGTCTTCCAGTCGCTGCTCAGCTTCCCCAAGGGCGCCACCAAGCCCGAGCCGGAGGCCGCGGAGAGCTGCAAGTTCACCGACGAGGCGAGCAAGACCTTCGACTGCACGCTGCGCGGGGGCCTGAAGTTCAGCAATGGTGAGGCGCTCACCTCGGAGGACGTGAAGTTCTCCTTCGAGCGCACCATCAAGATCAACGACGAGAACGGCCCGGCGGTCCTGCTGGACTCGATCAAGACGATCGACACGCCCTCGCCGGAGCGCGTGGTCTTCCATCTGAAGTACTCCGACGCCACGTTCCCGATGAAGATCGCCTCGGGCGCGGGCTCGATCGTGGACCACACGCAGTACCCGGCGGACAAGCTGCGCAGCGACAGCAAGGCGACGGGTTCGGGCCCGTACAAGCTGGACTCCTACGAGGCCGGCAAGGAAGCGGTGTTCTCGGTCAACGGGGATTACCAGGGGTCGGCGGAGATCCGCAACTCCGGTATGACGATGAAGTTCTTCGGTGACGAGCCGACGCTGAAGAAGGCGGTGGAGGACGGGTCGGTGGACCTGGCCTACCGTGGTCTGGACTCCGCCGACATCGCCTCGCTGCAGAGCAGTTCGATAGCCGGCGACACCGGGATCCAGGTCGTGGAGGGCACCGGCGCCGAGGTCCAGCACCTGGTGTTCAACCTCGAGGACCCGGTGGTGGGCAACAAGGCCGTGCGGCGCGCGGTGGCCTATCTGATCGACCGCAAGGCGTTCATCCGCGACGTGTACCAGCGCACCGCGAGCCCGCTGTACTCGATCGTGCCGGCGGGCATCACCGGTCACAACACCGCGTTCTTCGACCGCTACGGCGAGGGCGGCGACACCGCCGGGGCGCAGGCCGCGCTGACGCAGGCCGGGATCACCGACAAGGTCTCCTTCACGCTGTGGGCGACGCCGGTGCGCTTCGGCCCGGGCACGGTGGCGGAGCTGAAGGCGATCGCCAAGCAGCTCAACGACAGCGGCCTGTTCGACGTGGACGTCAAGACCACCGACGCCGACCAGTACGCCAAGGACATCGAAGCCGGCAAGTACGCGGTGTACGTACGCGGCTGGGTCCCGGACTACCCGGACCCGGACAACTTCACCGCCCCCTTCTTCGGCGACGGCAACGTCCTGGGCAACAACTACGTCAACAGCAACATCACGGACAAACTGCTCCCGCGCACCGCCGCCGAGGCCGGCCGCGCCGCCACCTCCGCCGACTTCGAGGACCTGCAGAACACGGTCGCCGACGACGTGCCGATCATCCCGCTGTGGCAGGGCAAGCAGTACGTCGTCTCCAGGGACAACATCAACGGCCTGGAATGGACCCTCGACCCCTCCACCGTCTTCCGCTTCTGGGAGATCCAGAAGGGAGTGACTCAGTAACCGGCGCGCGGACGGGCGTCGTCGGCCGCCGGGGACCGCGGGCAGGGCGCTCACGTTGCGCTCACACGGCGACGGCCACGATGGACGCAGACGCGGCAGTCGCGCAACCCTCTTGCGGCTGCCGCGTCGCGGTCCGGGAACCTGGGGGTGCGGTCTCGGTGTCGGGGGTGGGCGGGGTGGGCACTCCTTGCTGTGAACGCATAGGCTCTTGCCCATGACGCAAGACGATGACGACCTGGACAGCCTGGTACGCAAACGCATCCGTGCTCTGCGCGTCGCCCAGGGGTGGTCCCTCGAAGAGCTGGCCACCCGCGCCAACGTCAGCCAGTCCACGCTCTCCCGCATCGAGAACGGGCAGCGCCGGCTGGCCCTCGACCAGCTGGTCACCCTCGCACGCGCCCTGGACACCTCCCTCGACCAGCTGGTCGAGACCGCGTCGGACGACGTCGTGTCCAACCCGACGATCGACAGGGCGCGGGGCCAGATGCGCTGGCCGATCAAGGCGGAACCCGGCATGACCGTCGTACGGCAGCGCATGACGAACCCGCCGCCCGACCAGCCGGCGCGCATGCGCGCCCATCCCGGCCGCGAATGGCTTGTCGTCCTGTCCGGCACCGCGGTCCTGCTCCTGGGCAACCGGCGCCTGCGGATCGAGACCAACCAGGCAGCGGAGTTCCCCACGATGCTCCCGCACGCCATCGGCGCCGAGGGCGGACCGTGCGAGATCCTCGGCATCTTCGACCGCGACGCCCGCCGCGGCCACCAGCGCGGCGAGGACACCGGGAAGGTGTCGCCCTGACGGTTTGCGCCTGCCGCACCTCAGCGGGCCATCGCCTTGCGCTTTCCGGAAGCCGCGGGCCCCGGCGCCCATGGCCCGGTTAGCGTGACGGCCATGAGCCACCCCCGCCCGCAGGCAGCGCACCACGGCGCCCCCCACGTCCACGTCCACGAGCAGGAGAACGGGTACGAGCACGACCACGACACGGCCGACCAGGCGGAGATCCTCGACCTGGACGCGGAAGTGCTCGCCGAACACACCGCGTCCATCACGGCATGGCTGCCCGTGGAGGACAGCCCCCGCCGCATCGTGGACCTCGGCTGCGGCACGGGAGCCGGAACCCTCGCCCTGCTCCGGCGCTTCCCCGCGGCACAGGTGACGGCCGTCGACTCCTCGGCCCCGCACCTGCACCGCCTGCAGGCGAAGGCGGCCGAGGCGGGAGTGGCCGACCGTGTACGCCTGGTCCGAGCCGACCTCGACGCACCGGCCTGGCCGGGCCTCGGCGCCCCGGAACTGGTGTGGGCCTCGGCCTCCCTGCACCACATGGCCGACCCCGACAGGACCCTGCGCCAGGTCCACGACCTCCTGGCCCCGGGCGGCCTTCTCGCCGTCGTCGAACTGGCCGGCTTCCCCCGCTTCCTGCCCGAGGACGCCCCGGCCGAGGCCCCGGGCCTGGAGGAGCGCTGCCACGCCGCACTCGACCAGCACCACGCAGAGCACGTCCCCCACCGGGGCGCCGACTGGGCGGGCAAGCTGACCGGGGCCGGTTTCGCGGTAGAGGCCGAACGTACCCTGGCCGTCGACATCGCCCCGCCCCTCACCGAGACCGTCACCCGCTACGCCCTCGCCACCCTGCGCCGCATGCGCGGCGCCGTCGCCCCCGCCCTCACACCGGACGACCTGACGGCCCTCGACCGCCTGCTGGACGCCGAGAGCCCCGACGGCATCCCGCGCCGCACCGACCTGCGCGTGCGCACCGAACGGACGGTCTGGGCCGCCCGCCGCCCCTGAACCACCTCGCGATGCCGGCGCCGGTCCGTGCGGTGCAGGGACGGGCAAAACGCTGTGCACGATCGGGCAAGGGTCCGGGTCGCGTTCCTTCCTACGGTCGAGGTGTCCCATCACGAGTGGGACGTCGATGCGCCGGCCGGGAACCGCTCGGGGATCCCTCGGTCTCCGGCCCCGCGCGGACCGCGAGGGAGTGATGCCGATGGCGGACATCGAGCAGTTCGAGGAGGGGCAGGACGAGGGAAAACGGGTGCGGTACCTGGCCGCCGCCAGTGTGACGGCGTGGATCCTCGCGGTGTGCGCGGTGTGCGTGATCCTGCCGCTGTACTCCCATCCGAGCCTCGCGTGCGGCCTGGCGCCGCTGGTCACCGCTGGGACGGCGGCGATGGTGCTCGGAAACGTGAAGGACCGCTATCGCTGCAGGGCGGCGCGGGCGCACGCCGTCTCGGACACCGTGCGGCGCGTCCTGCTGCGGCCACTGCCCGGGCGCATCGGCGCTCTGGGGCTCGCCTCCATCTACCGGCCGTGCGGGGGCCGGGGACAGGTCGGCGGAGACCTCTACGCGGTCACACGCGCGGGTGGGGCGACCCGGCTGATCATCGGAGACGTGTGCGGCAAGGGCCTGCCCACCTTCGAGGACGTCGCGGCCGTGCTCGGGGCCTTCCGGGAATGGGCGCCGCGCGCGGCGACCTTGGCCGAGTTGTCGGCGCGTCTGGAGGAGAGCTTCCTGTTCCACCTGGCCGAGAGCGAAGACCTCTCCCGCGACAAGGACGAACGATTCGTCACGGCGCTGCTGCTGGAGGTGCGGGACGGTGAGCGGTTCGCCCGCATGGTCAACCACGGCCATCCGCCCCCCATACGCGCCCGCCGGGGGAGCGTGGCCCTGGTGGCGGGGTGCCCGGCCCCTCCGCTGGGCCTGTACGGTCTGCGGGACTGCGGCGCCATCGAGGAGCGCTTCGAACTGTGTCCCGGGGACACGCTGTTGCTCTACACCGACGGGCTGATGGAGGCACGCGACGCCGCCGGACGCTGCTACCCGCTGCTGGAACGGGCGACCGCGTGGCGGTGGGTCCGGCAGGGCGCGCCCAGTCATGTGTGCCTGCCGGACGTCCTGGGGGAGATCCTCGAGGATGTCGTCGACCACGCCGGCGCGCTCCCGGCCGACGACCTGGCGATGGTGGCGCTGACGCGCGTGGAGGAACCGGGCGCGCCCGTGCTGACCTGGCCGGCCGGTGAGGCGTGGCGCGAGGACGCGGGGCAGTGGCGGCAGGATTGACCGCTCGCCGGGCTGCCGGGGGAGGAGGCCGGTGTTCCGCAGGGGTGCAGCCCGCGGAAAACCGGCCTGCCGCCGTTCCGCGGGGGGTCCGGGGGACGTGCGCGGGGGTCGTTTGACCCGCACGGCAGCCGCACGCATAGGGGTGTTTGACCCATGCGTGGGGCATGCACCTACTGCCACAGTGGCGGGGCGGGAAGGGACGGCTGGGTCCTCTGCGAAGCCGTTCGAGGAGGCCGGCTCCACAGTGCTGCCCGGGGGCGGCCGCACTCGCGTCCGCGACCTCCTGACGTGAGAGGTCAGGGGCGGCCGACCGGCCCGAATCCCGTGCGAACCGGGCTTGACGGGACGGACCCGTTGCCCCACGGCGGCCGTCCGGGACGCGGGCGCCTGATGCGCCAAGCACCGCGAACAGTTCGCTATCAGTTCATTTCCCTGAAAAAGGGGCGCCATAGCGTCTCGGGGACCGCACACCGATCCGCAGGGGAACGGTGCGAGGAAAGGCGCAGTACATGGAAACGACAAGAGGGTCCAACGGGCCGGACCGCGGGTCCGAGGCCCTGACCCGCCGGAGGTTCGTGGTCATGGCGGGTTCCGCCGTCGTGGCGGTCAGCGTCGGCGCGAGCACCGCCGAGGCTGCCACGAAGCCCGCTTCCGAGCAGGGCGGCAAGGCCAAGGCGGCGGGCCGGACGTCTGCGCTCAACCGGGGGAAGGCGCCCACGGGCAAGTGGCTCGCGGGTGACACCCACGTCCACGACGACCACTCCTCGGACGGCAGCGGGCCCCGCCAGACGTCCCACCAGGCACTGCCCGGAAACCTTCCCGTCGGCGACCAGATCGCGCAGGGCGAGAAGGCCGGCCTCGATTTCATGCCCCTGACCGACCACCGGACGTACGACCAGGTCTGGGACCCCCAGTGGAAGTCGTCCGAACTGCTGCTGCTCCCGGGCGAGGAGGCGAACGGCTCGCCCCACGCCATCGTGCTGGGCAACGTGGACGTGATCGTGGACGGCGCCAACCCGCCCGGCTCCGCGGCCTTCCGCCACGTACAGCAGTCGGTCTGGGACGCCCACGCGCAGGGTGCCGTGTGGTCGCAGGCCCACCCCGACGACGGCGAGTACACGCCGGCGACGGGCCCGAACGACAATGCCAGCGTCCAGGGCGCGGACCTCGCCGAGGTGCTCAACGTCTCCACCGGCCCGGACGAGCAGGTCGAGTACGCGGAGAACCGGTGGAACGCCGGTTTCCGTTTCGGGGTGGCGGCGGCGAGCGACTGCCATTTCCGCGAGCTGTGGGACGTCGACGCCCCCGGGACGCCCACCACCCACGTCTTCGCGGCGAAGCGTTCGGTCCTCGGCATCCTCGACGGGTTCCGCAGCGGCCGTACGACGGTCGCACAGAACACCTCGGGGCCGTTCCTGACCATCGAGGCGGACGCCGACGGTGACGGCGTGTTCGAAGCGATCGGCGGCGACGAGGTCGTCGTTGCCGACCGCAAGCTGCCCAAGAAGGCCACGCTGCGCGTGAAGGTGAAGGGCGGCAAGGGAACCACCGTCCACGTGTACGCCGCCCCCGGCCGTACGGCGGGTCCCATCGCGAGCTACCGGCCGCAGCGGGCCAACGAGAGCTACGAGCTGCCGCTCGTCCTCAAGGGCACGGACCACGGCTGGTTCCGGGCCGAGGCCCGTTCCCCCGGCAGCCCCTCCGGTTCCGACGCCGACCCGAACCTGCCGGACCAGCTCCGGGGCGCCACCTCGCCGATCTTCGTCTCGGTCGGCGCTCCGGCCGTCCCCCGGCCCGAGATCCCGCTCCCGGCCGCCGACACCGCCGACGACAAGGCGGAACTCGTCACCGGCGACCTGGGCGCGTTCACCGGATTCTCCGATGTCGCGGTCGTCGGCGACGTCACGCACATCGTGGCGGAGGTGCACGAGGACCACGCGAGCAAGGTGGTCTACCGCCGGCTCAACGGCAAGGGCCGGATCACCAAGTCCGTCACCCTTTCCGGCCGTTCCGCCACCGCGCGGTTCCCGCGCATAGCCGCCGCCTCCGAGGACGTGTGGGTGGTCTGGCAGGACGAGCAGGGCAAGGAGCAGCCGCACCGTCCGGTGATCCTGCTGGCGCACAGCGCGAACGGCGGCAGCTCCTTCAAGGCCCCGAACAAGATCAGCAAGGGCAGGGGGCGCGCCGTCCACCCGGCGCTTGCACTGGTCGGCGACGGCCATCCGCTGGTCGCGTGGTCCGACAACAGCGGCGGCGCGTTCGACGTGTACGCGCAGATCGTCGGCGTCGACAAGGCCGCGGTGAACATCTCCGCGGCCGGCAAGGCGACCAGTCCCGGCGTGCCCGGGGACGCGCGCTCCCCGCGCTACCCCGCCTCGCTGTTCCCGGCGGTCGCCGTCCACGACGGCCGGCACGCCGTGATCAGCTGGCAGGACGACCGCTTCGACCCGGACCCGCTGTGGACCGGCCACACCCCGCCCACCGGCCAGCCGGCCGGCGGCGGTACGGATCCCGACAACTGGCAGGTGCTGGCGTCGGTACGCAAGGCACCGGGCCGCGGCTGGGGCAACCCGGTCCAGGTCAGCAAGGTCGGCGACCGCTCCGACAGGCACCCGGGCCTGACCGTCGACGAGGACGGCACGTTCGTCGCGATCTGGGAGAGCGGCGCGCTGCAGAGCTCCGGCTCCAACCTCCAGCTCCGGGCCGGCCGCTCCACCGACGGCGGCCTCACCTGGACGGCGTTCGAGAACGTCGGCCTCGACGCCGACGCGATGAGTCAGCGGGCGAAGCTCGGCGTGGACCCCGACGGCACGGTCCGCGCCGTCTGGTACGACTCCCGCTCGACCGACTGGCGGTGGAAGATCTTCACCGCCACTCTGGACGGCAAGAAGGGCTGGTCCAAGGCCACCCAGGTGAGTCACCGGGGCAACAACACCTGGCCCGCCCTGCACCGCGGCGTCGTGGTGTTCACCAGCGACCGCGGCGCGACCCGTACCCAGCGCGACGAGACCCAGCAGATCTTCCGGGCGAAGCTGGCCTGACCGGCCGGTGTGCGGCCCGCACGGCACCGCCCTCCCGACGCGCCTCGGACACGCAGTACGACCGGTGGCGCGCCGGGGGAGGCGGTGCTGTCGCGGGGCTGTTCCATGCGTCGATTGGCCCCCGGCGCTGCGGCGAGTAGTGTGGAAAACGCGCCGGAAGTCGGCTTTGTGGATTGGATTTCGCGTCCCGTCCGGGACGTCGTTCCCCACCTGACGGATGGTTCACGCGGTGGATCCGGCGCCGCCGTCGTCCGTCGCCACCGGGCGGCGACATCGTCATGATCTGGGAAATACTGGTCCTGGGTTTTGTACTCAGTCTCGACAATTTCCGGGTGTCGATCGCGCTCGGTACCGTCCCGTTCGGTCTGAAGCGCGCGGTGCAGGTCGCGCTGACCTTCGGATTGTGGGACGCCGTCATGCCCCTGGTCGGGCTGCTGATCGGTCGCCGGCTCGGAGAGTCCGTCGGGGACGTCGCCGACTTGGTGGGCGCGGCCGCACTCGGTGGGTACGGTCTCTACCTCGTCGTCTCGGCCCTGCGGAACCCCGAGCCCGACGAGTTGGACCACCCGTGGGCCTTGTTCGGCATCCCGTTGACGCTGAGCCTGGACAACCTGTTCGCCGGGGCGAGCCTGGGTCTCCTCGGGCTCTCGCCGTGGTTCTCGGCCGCCGTCTTCGGAATCATGACGGCGGTGATGTCGCTGGTCGGGCTGCAGCTCGGGCGGGTCACGGCGCGTCTGATCCGGATCCGCTCGGACCTGCTGAGCGGGGTCACCTTGATCATCGCCGCAGTGGCGCTGCCGCTGTGGTTCGGCGGCTAGCGGGATCCGCCCGGGATCCGGTCCGCCCGGCGGGCCCGGTGCGGCCGGGGGACCAGCGCGGGATCGTCGGCCCGCGAGCCGGTGTTGGCGGCCTCGACCGCGCGGGCGACGAGCCGGTGGTCGGGCGACAGGTGACAGACCGGGTCGGTACGGGCCGCGTCGCCGGTGAGCAGGAACGCCTGGCAGCGGCAGCCGCCGAAGTCCACCTCCCGCCGGAAGCAGCTCCGGCAGGGCTCGGGCATCCAGTCGGTCCCCCGGAACGCGGTCATCACTGGGGACTCGGCCCAGATCCGCGCCAGCGAGTCCTCCCGCACGCTGGCCCGCGGCAACGGCAGGGACTGCGCGGCCGGGCAGGGCAGGACGTCGCCGTTCGGCGTCACGGTCAGTTGCCGGGACGCCCAGCCGCCCATGCAGGGCTTCGGGTAGCGGCTGTAGTAGTCGGAGAGGACGTAGATGACGTCCATGCGGTCCCGCAACCGTTCGCGGGCGGCGCGCACGACGACCTCGGCGGCGTCGAGCTGGGCCCGGCTGGGCAGCAACGCGGCACGGTTGCGCCAGGCCCAGCCGTAGTACTGGGTGTTGGCCAGCTCCAGCCGGTCGGCGCCCACGTCCTCGGCCAGGGCGAGCACGTCGGCGACGCGGTCGATGTTGTGCCGGTGCAGCACCACGTTCATGGTCAGGGGCCAGCCCAGCTCCTTGACCAGTCGCATCGCCTCGATCTTGCGCCGGAAGGACGGGATACCGGCGATCCGGTCCGACACGGCCGCTTCGTCGGCCTGGATGCTGATCTGCACGTGGTCCAGGCCGGCCGCCCGCAGTTGCTCGGCCCTCGGACGGGAGAGCCCCAGGGCGCTGGTCACGAGGTTGGTGTAGAGGCCCAGGTCGTGAGCGGCCGCCGCGATCTCCACCAGGTCGCGCCGCAGCAGGGGTTCCCCGCCCGACAGGTGGCACTGCAGTACCCCCAGCTCTGCGGCCTCGGCCAGGACCCGCCGCCACTCGTCCAGGGCCAGCTCGTCCCGGTAGCCGGCCATGTTCAGCGGGTTGGAGCAGTACGGGCAGGCCAGCGGGCAGCGGTAGGTGAGTTCGGCGAGCAATCCGAACGGGCTATCCATCGGTGAGCTCCATCCAGCGCCTGGCGACGAGCCGGGCCAGGAACTGCCGCACCTCGTCCCCGGGGACGGCCCGGTAGCGGGTGCCCAGCTCGGTCACGATCTCCGCCACGGTGTGCCGCCCGTCGCACAGTTCGAGGATCGCCGCGCCGCTGCCGTTCAGGACCACCACCGTCTCGGGGTGCAGCAGGATCAGGCGCTGTCTGGTCCGGCAGAAGGTGAGGCGGACATGGCGTGCCAGCAGGGGCCTGTCGGAACCGCACACCTCGACGCCGGGACCGGTCCTGGTCCTGGCCCTGGTCGTTCCGGTGGAGGTCGGGTCCATGGCGGTCACTTCGGGTAGGCCTGCTCGATGGAGTCCATCAGACTCCACAGGACGTCGCACTTGAACGACAGCGCGTCGACGGCGCGGGCCTGGGACTCGGCGGAGACGCAGTGCGACGTGACCACCTGCAGGGCGTGTTCGCAGTCACGGGGAGCCTGCTCCAGACGGGTGCGGAAGTAGGCGAGGCCCTCGGGGTCGATCCACGGGTACCAGCGCTCGAACGCGGCCAGGCGTGCGGCCATCAGGTCGGGTGCGAACAGCTCGGTGAGCGAGGACGCCACCGCCTCCACCCACGGGCGGGTCCGGGCGAAGTTCACGTAGGCGTCCACGGCGAACCGCGCTCCGGGTACCAGGTGCCGGTGGTCCCGGACCTCCTCGCGGGTCAGCCCCGCGGCCTCGCCGAGGCGCAGCCACGCCTCGATGCCGCCCTCGCCGGCGGCGGTGCCGTCGTGGTCGGTGATCCGCCGGAGCCAGCGACGGCGGAACTCGAGGTCGGGGCAGTTGGAGAGGATCGCGGCGTCCTTGCGGGGGATGTTCTCCTGGTAGTAGAAGCGGTTGGCCACCCAGCCGCGGATCTGACGAGGGCTGAGCCCGCCGGCGTTCATCAGCACGTGGAACGGATGCTGGTCGTGGTAGCGCCGCGAGTGGGCCCGCAACGTCTCGACGAAGCCGTCGGTGGCGCTGCTCCTGGTTGTCCTCGTGGGAGTTGTCGTCACGGCTCTACACCTGGACCTCGAGGCCGTCCGTGGCCACCTCTATGCCGCTCTCCCGCAGTGCGCGCCGCTCGGGTGCGTCCTCCAGGAGAACGGGGTTGGTGTTGTTGATGTGGATGAGGATCGTCCGCCCCGCGGCCAGTGACGGGAGCTGGGACAGGCTGCCGTCCGGGCCGTCGATGGGCAGGTGGCCCATCTCCCGGGCCGTCCTGCTCGCCGGCCCGAGCCGTATGAGCTCGTCGTCGCGCCAGCAGGTCCCGTCGAACAGCAGGCATCCGCAGCCTTCGATCTCCGTGCGCAGCGCTGCCGTCAGCGACTGCGCCGCCGGCAGGTAGACCAGCGTGCCCCCGGTGTGCTCGTCGGTCAGCCGGTAGCCCACGACACGGCCGTGGTCCGCCTCGGCTGCGAACCGGGCGCGTTTGGCGGTGGGAACGTCGAACGCGCGGCAGGACAGCCCGTTCGCCAGCGCCAGGTCGGTGCCGGGGACCACGGCCTGCCACTCGACGGTGCAGTAGTGCCGCAGTGTGCTCAGGATTCCCGAGCCGTCAGACAGGGTTTTGTGTGTCGCCGGTGTGGAGTACACCCGCAGGGCCCGGGCCTCGCGCAGCAGGAGCAGGCCCAGTGTGTGGTCCAGTTCGGCGTCGGTGAGCAGCACCGCTTCCAGCGGTGTCGTCCGGTCGCCCCGCGGGTGCAGCCCCGGGAAGGCCTCGAACTGGGCGCGGAGGTCGGGGGAGGCGTTGAGGAGGAACCACCGGCGGTGGTCGGCGCTGACGGCGACCGAGGACTGGGTGCGCGGGGGTGCGGCCCCGGAGCGGACCGCGGCGCACACCGAGCAGCCGCAGTTCCACTGCGGGGATCCGCCTCCCGCCGCTGAGCCCAGCACTCGCAGCAGCACGCCGGCACTCCCTTCGTCCGATGTCCGGGTCCGGGCCGGTGGGTTGGCGTCCCAAGCCGCGGGGGGCGCCGGACACGGTCCGGCGTGCCCCACGTGCGCTAGTCCTCGAGCCGGGCGACGTAGGCCGTCACCTCGGCCGCGACCGCGATCTCCTCGAACTCGGGCGTCTCCCACACGGCGAGCTGGGATTCCAGCTGGCATTCCATGGGCTGGGATTCCATGGGCTCACCTCCTTTCCGACCGGATACGGCAGGTCCGGGTCGCGCGCTACGACCAATCCGGGAGGGCGAAGACGATCAGGGCGCTGCCGTGCCCCGCACCGAGCATGCCGGGGAGGAATCCCTCGGCCCACCCGCCCCAGCCGACCGGTACGGCGACGTACTGCCTGTCGTCGACCATGTAGGTGGTCGGGCTGCTGTGGTGGCCGCTCCCGCACTGGAACTGCCACAGCAGCTGCCCGGTGCGGGCGTCGAGCGCGTTGAACTCGCCGGACGGCTCACCGGCGAACACCAGGTCACCGCCGGTGGCCAGCACCGAGGCGCACATCGGCAGTTCGTTGCGCCAGCGCCACTTCTCCTCGCCGTCGGCGTCGAACGCGCTGACGGACCCCGCCATGTCCTCGATGTCCACCTGAACGCCCGCGCCCCAGTACGGGATGCTCTCCTTGAACTCCCGGCGCCGCCGGGTGGCCGTGGCACCCGTGTCCTGGACGGGGACGTAGAACAGCTCGGACTTCGGGCTGTAGGCCGCATGGGTCCATTCCTTGGCGCCGGCCGGACCCGGGTAGAAGTGGACGGGTTCTCCCTCCTTGTCCGGGTACGCCTTGGCCGTCACCCGGCCGTCCCTCGTGATGGCCCCCCACGTGATGCGGTCCACGAAGGGGGTGATCCCGACCCTCGCCCCGTTGGTGCGGTCGAGGACGAAGAAGTAGCCGTTCTTGTCGAAGTGCCCGAGCAGTTTGCGCCCGTCCCGCTCGAACAGGATGCACTCGGCGATGCTGTCGTAGTCCCACAGGTCGTGCGGGGTGCACTGGTAGTGCCAGCGGATCTGACCGCTGTCGACGTCGACGGCGATGACGCAGTCGGTGAAGAGGTTGTCGCCCTCGCGGACACCTCCGTCGAAGTCGGGCGCCGGATTGCCGGTGCCGACGTACAGCAGGTTGGTCTCCGGGTCGAACGTGCCGGTGACCCAGCAGTTCGCCCCGCCACGTGCCCAGGCCTCACCGTCGGCGGGCCAGGTCTCCGAGCCCGGCTCCCCGGGTTTGGGCACCGTGTAGCAGCGCCATTGGTGCTCGCCGGTGGCGAGGTCGAATGCGTCGAGGTGGCCGCGTACGCCGAACTCGCCGCCGGAACTGCCGACGACGACCATGCTCTTCACGATCAGCGGGGCGAGTGTGGCGCTCTCCCCGGCCCGGACGTCGCCGTAGGTCTTGTCCCAGACCCGGTTGCCGGTGGTGGCGTCGAGTGCGAGCAGACGGGCGTTCGGCGTGACGGTGAAGACCTTCCCCTGGGCCACGGCGACCCCGCGGTTGACGTTCCCGCAGCACAGCGACACGTCGAAGGGGACGGCGTGCTTGTACCGCCAGATCTCCACACCGGTCTTCGCGTCGAGGGCCCAGACCCAGCCGTCCCAGCCGGACACGAACATGACCCCGTCGACGACGATCGGGGCGGCCTCGAACGAGTAGGTCGACGCGCCCGCGATCAGTCCGGTCGTGCCGGCCTGGAAGACCCATGCGGGGACGACGCGCTTGACGCTGTCCGTGTTGATCTGGTCCAGCGGGCTGTACCGCTGACCGTTGTAGGCGCCGTAGTAGGTGAGCCAGTTGTGGGGTTCCCGGCGGGCGTTGAGTATGCGTTCGTAGTCGAGGCCGGCCACCACCGGCGGCGCGACATCCCCGCCCGCGACCTTGCCGCTCAGCAGCCCCTGATCGACGGCTTCGCCCGCGTCCACGTAGTCGACGGACATCTCCTCCTCCTTCCTACGGCCGCGGTTGCTCGGGGCGGTCGAGGCGGGCCTCCGGCGGAGCCTCCCCCAGGACGACGATGGCCCCGGTCAACCCCCGGCCCTCGTCGTTGCCCGTCGGCGAGCAATACCAGTAGTAGCCCGGTCCGTCGAGGTTGAGGGTCGCCCGTCCGCGCGAATGGTTCACCAACCAGATGAACTTCCGGTCGCCATTGCTCGGCAGGAGCGCGCAGTGCGTGTTCAGATCGTCATTGACGAGTTCGAGCTCGATATCGCCTCCGTGGGGCATGACCAAAATGGACGGATCCCAGCTCAGCTCATCCGGGTGGATCCGAATCGTGGCCCGCATGGTGCCATCCGATTTCTCGTCGGCATATCCGATGCTCCCGGTTCCCAGCACCTGACCCAGCGCCGCCTTGTTCTGTTCGGCCAACCCGATCTTGTCCAGCAGGTCGGATCGCTCCTGCATGGTCGTCATCGGGGCGTCACTCTCCTCATGCCGAGATCGTCCTGTTCTTCGTGCCGGACGCGCCGACCGAGGTACGTCGCGGCCGGTTGCACACCTTCCCTCGAAAGTGTTCTCCGAATTGACTTCGTCGGATTTGTCGCATCGGAAATCCATTGCGCCGAATTGAATGCGCGGGAAAGCGGATAAAGTGCCGCCTGATAAGCACGCTACGCCGGATGGATCACACCGACAAGGGTGAGCGCGGGCGCGGGCCCGCTCATGCCGTTCGTCCGCGACCAGCTACCGTTCGTGCGCCGTGCGCCCCCGTTGGGAGGATCGAACGAGGTCGTACCGGTCCAGGCCCATGACCTTGTCCCACGCGGCGACGAAGTCCTTCACGAACTTCTCCCGTGCGTCGTCGCTCGCGTAGACCTCCGCGACGGCGCGCAGTTCGGAGTTCGAGCCGAAGACGAGGTCGACGCGACTGCCGGTCCATTTGACCTCGCCGGTGCCCCGGTCGCGCCCCACGAAGGTCTCGGCGGCCGTGGACGCCGGCTCCCATGCCGTGCCCGTGTCGAGCAGGTTCACGAAGAAGTCGTTGGTCAACGACCCGGGCTCCGAGGTGAACACGCCCAGCGGCGACTGGCGGTGGTTGGCGCCCAGCACCCGCAGGCCACCCACCAGGACGGTCATCTCGGGCGCGCTCAGGTCCAGCAGATTCGCGCGGTCGACCAGCAGGTGCTCCGGCGGCAGCCGGTCGTTCCTGCCGCAGTAGTTGCGGAACCCGTCCGCGACCGGCTCGAGGGCCGCGAAGGACTCCACATCGGTCCACTCCTGCGTGGCGTCCGTGCGTCCCGGAACGAAGGGGACCCGGACCTCGTAGCCGGCCGTTTCGGCGGCCCGCTCGATGGCGGCGGCGCCGCCGAGCACGATGAGGTCGGCCAGCGAGATCCTCTTGTCCCCGGCCTGGGATCGGTCGAAGGACGCCTGGACCTCCTCCAGGGTGCGCAGCACCTGTGCCAGCGTGCCGGGGTCGTTGACCTCCCACCCCCGCTGCGGCTCCAGGCGGATGCGCGCGCCGTTCGCCCCGCCGCGCCTGTCGCTGGCGCGGAACGTCGACGCCGACGCCCACGCGGTCGAGACGAGCCGGGCGACCGACAGCCCGGAGGCAAGAACCATGCCCTTGAGCGCGGCGACGTCCGCCGCCCCGACGAGCTCGTGGTCCACGGCGGGGACCGGGTCCTGCCAGGGCAGGGTCTCCCGCGGGACCAGCGGTCCGAGGTAACGCCGGACCGGGCCCATGTCGAGGTGCGTCAGCTTGAACCAGGCCCGGGCGAACGCGTTCGCGAGCTGGTCCGGGTGGGCGAGGTAGCGCCGTGAGATCGGCTCGTAGACCGGGTCCGACCGCAGTGCCAGGTCCGTCGTCAGCATGGTCGGGGCGTGCGTCGTCGATAGGTCGTGTGCGTCCGGCACGGTGCCGGCCCCGCCGCCGTCCCGCGGGATCCACTGCCACAGACCGGCGGGGCTCAGCTCCAGGTCCCACTCGTAGCCGAACAGCGTCTCGAAGAAGCTGTTGTCCCACGTCGTGGGGGTTGGCGTCCACGTGCCGTGGAGCCCGCTGGAGATGGTGTCCGGGCCCTTCCCGGTGCCGTAGCCGCTCTTCCAGCCCAGGCCCTGTTCCTCGAGGGGCGCCCCCTCGGGCTCGGGGCCGAGGTGGGCGGCCGGGTCGGCCGCGCCGTGGGTCCTGCCGAACGTGTGGCCGCCCGCGATCAGCGCGACGGTCTCCTCGTCGTTCATCCCCATGCGGCGGAAGGTCTCGCGGATGTCCCGGGCCGAGGCGATCGGGTCCGGGACGGTGTTCGGTCCCTCAGGATTGACGTAGATGAGGCCCATCTGGTCGGCGGCCAGCGGACTCTGCAGCTCCCGGACGCCGCCGTGGCGTTCGTCGCCGAGCCAGGCGTGCTCGGGACCCCAGTAGACGTCCTCGTCGGGTTCCCACACGTCCGCCCGGCCGCCCGCGAAACCGAAGGTGGTGAAACCCATCGTCTCCAGGGCACGGTTGCCGGCGAAGACCATCAGATCGGCCCAGGAGATCTTGCGGCCGTACTTCTTCTTCACCGGCCACAGCAGCCTGCGGGCCTTGTCGAGGTTGCGATTGTCCGGCCAGCTGTTCAGCGGTGCGAAACGCTGCATGCCGGCGCCGGCGCCGCCCCGGCCGTCGTGGATGCGGTAGGTGCCGGCGCAGTGCCACACCATCCGGATCACGAGCGGCCCGTAGTGGCCGAAGTCGGCCGGCCACCAGTCCTGCGACGTGGTCAGGGCCTCGTCGACGTCGCGCGCCAGCGCGTCGAGGTCGAGCGTGCGGAACTCCGCGGCGTAGTCGAAGTCCTCGCCCATGGGGCCGGCCTCGGCGGGGTGTCTCCGCAAGATCCTCAGGTCGAGCCGGCTCGGCCACCAGTCGCGATTGCCCGCGGCGCCGATCGGGCGGCCGCGGTGCCCGGTGGGGACGGAGAGACCGAGGCCGCCCGCGTTGCCGGCGTTCGACCGGTCGGCGGCGGCATCCGGAAAGTCGGACACGGGGATCTCCTTCCGAGGTTGCGTCGTGGTTCAGATGTTCAGCGCGCGACGCACGGCCGGCGCGTTCCGCCGGGAAACCGGCACCATCTCGTTCGTCCGGCCCTCCATGACCAGGGACAGCTCGCCCTTGAGCCCGCGCTCGATCTCCCGGATGCGGCTGAGATTGACGACGTACCGGCGGTGCACCCGCAGGAAGCCGACATCCGCCAGATCGCTGTCGAGTCTGTCCAGGCTCAGGGAGGCGGCCCGCAATCGGCCCTGATCGGTGGAGAGCCACACGTCGCTTCCGTGGGACTCGGCGAAGGAGACTTCCGGCAGCCGCAGCAGCACCATCCGGTTGTCGCGCAGCGCGACCAGCCGGCGCGGCGGCACCCGGGGGCGCGCGGGCCCCTCTGGCCGCGGCAGCCGCGCCCCGTCGGAAACCCCGAACAGCACGAGGTTCCCGATCAGGTGGCCGGAGGAGAAGACGGGCCGGAAGCTGATCGGCGTCGGTTCGTCGGCGAGGTGGGCGAAGATCTGCGTCGAGCCGACCCAGTCGCGATCGTGGACCGCCCGCCGGCCGGCGTACCGGGCGGCCGCGATGAATTCCGGCAGCCCGGGGTTCCATCGCAGGGTGGGGTCGATCGCCGGGGTGGACGCGGGGACGCCCAGGAGCACGCCCGCCATGTCGTCGGCGATCACCACCTTGCCCGCGGTGTCCACGGCGGCGAGCGCCGCACCGGTCGTCGCCCTGGCCTGGGTGTAGGCCGCGACCAACTCCGCGCCGCTGTCGCGGGCGCGGCTCTTCAGCGGGCAACGGGTCATGGTGACGGCGCTCGCCAGCCAGCTTTCGACGGCCGCGGGAAGCCCGCCGCGCCAGCACGAGACGTTCAGGACCGCGATTGGTTCCCTGGTCACCACGTCACGCACCGCGATGCCCGCGCACACCCAGTCGTGGAAAGCCTGGCACCAGTGCTCGGCGCCCCTGATGGGCACCGGGCCGTGCGCCTCGAGCGCGGTGCCCGTGCCGTTCGTGCCGACCGCGCGCTCGGACCAGCAGAACCAGGGCGCCAGATTGCAGTCGCCGGCCCGCACCAGCGTGGCGTGATCACCCCACGCGGCGAGGATCCGGCCGGTGGCGTCGGCGACGGTGACGACGCCGCCGAGGCTGCCCACTTCATGCGCCACGGCGGCGGCACGAAAGCCCAGTTCGGCGAAGACCACATCGTGCTCGGGGGCGTGGTCGGGTTTCGCCACGGCCACCGGAGCCTTGGTGAGGCGGGGATCGACTCGGTACTGCTCCCGGCAGCGGTGCCAGGAGATCGCCACCAGGGGCCGGACACCGGGGACGTGATCCTCGCCCTGCACGAACCGTTCCCATGCCGCGAGCACGGGGCCACTGCCGACGTTCGCCGAGTCGGGCTCGAGCCGATGTGTGTCCCTCATGGTTCGGAACCGCCTCAGGTCCATCCCCAATGCCCGACGGCGTCAGCGCGATCCGCTCCGGTCGCCGCTTGTGGTGGCCGGACCTGCAGCGGACCGGTCGCCGCCCCGCGGGCCTTGCTGCTTCGTCACCCGTTCAGGGCCGTCTCACAGCCCTCCACTGCCCACCCTAGTACCGTCGAGGGGCCCCGGACGTCCCCTGGGGCTGGGTGCCGGGGCGGCGGTAGATGCCGTGCCACCAGGTGTGCGCGAGTTCGCGGGCGAACGCGGGGTCGCTCGCGGCGTCGGCAGAGGTGACCTGGTCCGTCAGGGCGCGCTCGCCGCCGGTGACGATGATCCGCGTGGCGCTCACGGGGTCGAGGCCGGCGGGGGTCCGGCCGGCTTCCTGCTCGGCGCGGAGGATCTTGATCGTCCAGTCGGTGAACTGGTGGAGCTCGGCCGTGAAGTAGTCGCGCACGGCGCTGTCGTACGTCGCGACCTCGGCGAGCGCCCGCCGGACCGCGGCGTGCCGCCGGTAGACCTGGATCACGTGCAGGAAGGCCTCCTCGAGCCCCTCGACGCCGGCCGCGGGCTGCCACGCCGAGGTGACGTCGAAGGACGAGGCCATGAGCTCGTTCGCCAGGCGCAGCAGCAGGTCGGTCTTGTCGCGGAAGTGGCTGTAGAAGGTCGAGCGGGCGACGCCGGCCTCGGTGCAGATCTGCTGCACGCCGAGTTCCGTGAAGGTGGCGCCACCGGCCAGCAGGCGCTGGGTCGCGGCCAGGACGTCCGCCTCGGCCGAGGTCGGGCGGCCGACCTTTGCGGAGCGTCGGCGGGTGATCGAGGGCATGTCCGGATCCTGGGTCGTCGTGAGGCGGGGGCCGGCGGGGAACGTCACATTACACCGCGTCCGGACATCGTGTAGCGTAATTTCCGGACGCGATGTCCGGACGCCATATCTGGACGTGGCGATCGGAAAGGCGTGCCCTGCCCCGATCGCCGCCGCGACCGAGCAAGCACGTGTGTGTATGAGGAGTGACTGTGAAATATCGACTGCTGGGACGTACCGGGGTCTGGGTCTCCGAGATCTCCCTGGGCGCGATGACGTTCGGAGGCAAGGACCACCCGGTGTACGGCACCCACGGGGCGCTGGGGCAGGAGGACGTGGACCGCGTGGTCGGCGCGGCGCTGGACGCCGGGATCAACTTCCTGGACACCGCGGACGTCTACGCCGACGGCGAGAGCGAGGAGCTGCTCGGCCGGGCGGTCGGGCGGCGCCGGCGGGACGTGGTGCTGGCCACCAAGCTGCTCGCTCCGGTCGGGCCGGGGCCCAACGACCAGGGGCTGTCGCGGCTGCACGTGACGCGGGCCCTGGACGACAGCCTGCGCCGGTTGGGGACCGACTACATCGACCTCTACCAGATCCACAACCACGACCACCTGACGCCCCTGGAGGAGACCCTGAGCGCCCTCGACGACGCGGTGCGCCAGGGCAAGGTCCGCTACATCGGGTGTTCCAACCTGGCCGCCTGGCAGATCAGCAAGGCGCTGGGCATCTCCGCGCTGCACCACCAGGCGGCGTTCGTCGCCAACCAGACGCACTACTCGCTGGTGGCGCGCGACGCCGAGCACGAGCTGGTGCCCCTGGCCGAGGACGCGGGGCTGGGCCTGACGGTGTGGCAGCCACTGGCCGGCGGGTTCCTCACCGGCAAGTTCGACCGCGGTGGGGCGACCACGGAACCGGACTCCCGCCGTGCCCGCAACGGCTTCGACTTCGTGCCGTTCGACGAGGACCGGGGATTCGCGGTGCTCGACGTGGTCCGGGCCGTCGCGGCGCGGCACGAGGTCGGCCCGGCCCGGGTGGCCCTGGCCTGGCTGCTCGCGCAGCGCGCCGTCACCAGCGTGATCGTCGGTGTCCGCACGGTGGAGCAGCTCGCGGACAACGTCGCCGCCGTTGCCCTGACGCTGACCGAACAGGACCTCGCCGAACTCGACGAGGTCAGCAGGCCCCCGGCGCTGTATCCGCACTGGATCCAGCAGTGGTTCGCCCCGACCCGGATCCCCGCCGGGAACCTGGCCTGACGCACTGCCGCTCGGGCGCGGGCCGCACTCCGGATCCGGTCCGGAGGACCATCTGATCGCCTGGCCTCGGTGCCGTCGTTGCGCCCATGCGGCGGGGTGATCCGACGGACGAGTTCGGCGTCAGGACGGCGCGAGGACGCAGAACTCGTGGCCCTCCGGGTCGGTCAGGCACGTCCACGGGACGTCGCCCTGGCCGAGGTCGAGGTCGGTGGCGCCGAGGGCCCGCAACCTGGCTACCTCCGCTGCCTTGTCGTCACCGGGGTTCGGCAGCAGGTCGAGATGGACGCGGTCCGGCACGGTCTTCACATCGGGCGTGCGCAGGAACTCGAGATAGGGGCCGGCATTCTTGGCGGAGCGCAACACCGCACGATCGTCTGTCACCTCGTGCAGGGTCCAGTCCATCGCCTCGTCCCAGAACCGGGCCATGGCCCGCGGATCGGCGCAGTCGACCACCACCCGGGCGATCGGGCCGGTGTCCCGGTGGATCTCCAGGGGCTCCAGCACGCAGAACTCGTTCCCCTCGGGGTCCGCGAGGACCGTCCACGGCACGTCGCCCTGGCCCACATGGGCGGGCGTGGCACCGAGAGCCCGGAGGCGCGCGACCAACTGCGCCTGATGGGTCGCGGAGGTGGTGGCGAGATCGAGGTGCACACGGTTCTTCGTCGCCGTCTTTAGTTCCGGCACGGGAACGACGTCGACGCCGACGGTCACCGGGTCCGGCCAGACGAGGCCGCCCGCGGGTCCGGCGTAGGTGGTCACGCCGGGACTGTAGGCACTCCAGCCGAGCGCCGCCGCCCAGAACCGGCCGACCGCCGAGGCGTCAAGGGCCTTCACGTTCACCTGAACGGGTCGCAGTGCCATGCCGGCGATCCTATGCACCCGCACCGCGACGCATCCGCACCGCCGCCGGACGGAGATCGACCTCAGGACAGGCGCGGATCGCGCACACCCTTCCCGAACTGCGGGCATGCGCAACGGCAAACGGGCCGACGCGCACTCAGGGGCCCAGTTCGGCGTCCAATCCATCCGGCCAGTTTCCGTCGGCCAGCCCGGCCGCCACCAGCAGGTCACGCCAGTCCGTCCGGGCGAGTCGAACGGCTTCCCGGAACCGCTGAGTCTGCACAGCGGCGGCAGCCTGGCGGGCACGGCGGGTGGCACCCGTCTGGCCGGGGCCCAGGAGCAGGCGGCGATGCCGGCCGGGGTGCCCGGGCCGGCGCAAGCCGCTGCGGTGGCAGCGCCGTTGCCGCCGCAGCCGGTGTCGGCGCCGACGGTCCCGCCGGTCACGGGCGCCTTCGGGGCGGCGCCCCCGGCCGCCACGCCCGCGCTGGGCCGGGTGACGTTCGGCTCCCTGTGGCGGGGGCGAACGGCTCGCCCCGTTCGCGGCGACGCTGCTGTCACTGCCCGTGGTGATTTTCGCGTGGAACTCCTACGAGTACTCGGGCTCGACGATCACCGTGGCACTGGTCGCCGCGTGGCTGACCGCGCTGGTGCTGACGTTTCTGCGTCCCGGTCTCGCGGGAGCCTTTGCTGCGGTCGCACCGGCCACCTTGCTGTCGGTTCGCGATGACATGCCGGGGACGGTGATCCTCGCGCTGCTGGTGGTGGCGTGTGCCGTGGGGGTGTTCTACCGGTCGGGCATGGCCGCCCAGGCCCTGTCCTACGGTGCGATCCTGTGCGCCGGCCCGGTCATCGCGAACACGGCCGGCTACTACGGCGAGGGGTCGACGTTCTCCCCCTGGCCGCCGCGGCCTGCACCGTCCTGGCCGCGGTCCGGCATCCGCGCCGGCAGTGCGAGGGCTGACCCTCTGCGCTCCCGTCCGGGCGTGGGGGAGGATGGTGCGGGCCTGTCCACACCCGTGGCGATGCCAACAGCCCTGGTCGAGCAGCTGGAAGAGGGGGACGGTGGAGATCGCCATGCAGCCCGGTGCCGCCGCGCGGACGCGCAAGCCGTTGAGCAGGAAGCGCATTCTGGCCGCCGCGGTGGCGCTGGCCGATGACGGCGGGGTCGCCGCGTTGAGCATGCGGAAGATCGCGGCGGCGCTCGGAGTGGTGCCGATGGCGCTGTACAAGCACGTGGCGAACAAGGACGAGTTGCTGGACGGCATGATCGACGCCGTGGTCGACGAGATCGACCCGCCTGCCGCCGGGGTGGAGTGGAAACGGGCGGTACGGGGGCGGGTGCTGTCGGCGCGCCGGATGCTGTTGCGCCATCCGTGGGCGCCGGGGGTGATCGAAGCCCGGATGAAGGCTCGTTCGGCTCCGACCCCTGCGGTGCTGGGGTACCTGGACTCGATGATCGGGATCTTCCGGGCCGGCGGGTTCACGCTGGACCTGGTCCATCACGCGATGCACATCATGGGCAGCCGTGTGCTCGGCTTCTCCCAGGAGTTGTTCGAGGACTCCCCGGGCGGCGAGCCGGATCCGGACGCGCTGCCGCCCGAGCAGATGGCCGCGCGCTACCCGCATGTCACCGAACTGGCCATGGCGGTCGCCCATGACGCGGAGTCCGTCGTCGGCGCCGGCTGCGACGACCAGCTGGAATTCGAGTTCGCCCTGGACCTGATGCTGGACGGCCTGGAGCGGCTCCGGCACGCGTCCTGAGCCGCCGAGAACACGTGCGCCCGAACCTCCCTCCCTCACGGCTCTTGACGGGTGTACGCCGTACACCTACGGTGCCCAGCAAGGGAGTTCGGACATTGGGGGGTTCGATGGAAGCGATCGTCCAGAAGAGTTTCGGCCCGCCGGAGGTTCTGCGGCTGGAAGACGTCGACCGGCCCGAGCCGGGCGCCGGAGAGGTGGTGGTGCGGGTACGCGCGGCGGCGCTCAACCCGTACGACTGGCACATGATGCGCGGCGACCCGTACGTGGCGCGGCTCATGGGCGGCATGGGGCTGACCCGGCCGAAGACGGCCGTGGCGGGGATCGACGCCGCCGGTCACGTGGCGGCCGTCGGACCGGGCGTGCGGGGCCTCGAACCCGGTGACGAGGTGCTGGGCTTCTGTCCTGGGGCCTGCGCCGAGTACGCCCGCACCACCGCGGACCTGGTGGTCCCCAAACCCGCGGGGCTGACGTTCGAGCAGGCCGCGGCGGTGCCGATGGGGGCGGTGACCGCGCTGCGCGGTATCCGGACCGTCGGCGGTGCGAAGGCCGGGCACCGCGTCCTGGTCAACGGCGCCGCCGGCGGTGTGGGTCACTTCGCGGTGCAGATCGCCGCCGCCCTGGACGCCGAGGTCACCGCGGTGTGCAGCCCGGGAAACGCGGAACTGGTGCGCTCCTTGGGCGCGGACCATGTCATCGACTACACCCGGCAGGACTTCACCCGGTCCGGCGTCCACTACGACCTGATCCTGGACAACGTCGGCAACCACCCACTCCGCCGGCTGCGCCGGGCACTCGCCCCGGCGGGCACCCTGGTGGCCAACGGTGGTGGATCGCCCGGCCGCATGGTCGGCGCCGTGGGCTCGACGCTCCGCCTGGTCGCGGCCAACGCCTTCGCCCGGCAGCGACTGCGCGTGATCCTCCCGGCGGCCCCGGCCGGCCCCACCCGGGACGACCTGCTCGCCGTCACCGCGCTCATCGACGCCGGCCGGCTCACCCCCGTGGTCGACCGGACCCATCCCCTGGCCGAGACCGCCGTGGGGATGCGTCATGTGGAGCAGGGCCACGCCCGCGGCAAGACGGTGATCACCGTTCCGTGAAGGCCGCGGCCCGCGTCGCCCGACGGCCGTACCCCCGCGGGTCGCCGGCTGTCACGACGCGGGTCGCCGGCCGTCACGACGCGGGCCACGCGGATCGCCGGCGGATGTTCCCCGAAGAATTGCCGGAAAACGGGACTTGGCCCGCATTCGTGCCGGGGTATCCCGCTCGCCTGCTCCGAACAGCCGGTTTCCGCCCGCAGTTGACGCGGCGTCGAACAGGGCGAGACGATGCCGACCGACCGGCGCCGATGTCACGGGGGTGTGCTCCATGGGCGTGGTGTTGCCGAGCTATCTGGATGAGGCTCTCGACCTGATCGGTGTGTCCTGGCCCAACGTGGACGAGGACGACTACCGCGAGATGGCGCAGGCCATGCGCGACTTCTCGGAGAGCCTGCGCGACGGCACCTTCGATCTGCACGCCGCCATGCAGGACATGGTGGGGGCCAACGAGGGCCCCGCCGTGGACGCCCTGGCCGCGCATTGGGAGATGGTGCGCGGCAAGCACCTCTCGGGCCTGACGGACATCGGTGAGGCGGCGGCTTTCGGGCTGGAAGCGGTCGCGGTGCTGATCGAGGGCGCCAAGCTCGCGGCCATCATCCAACTGGGCATCCTCGCCACGGAGATCGTCGCCGCGGTGGCGGCCGCACCCGTCACGCTGGGGCTGTCGTCCCTCGGCGGGATCGCCGGTACGCAGGCCTGCCGGATGATCGTGAAGCGGATCTTCAAGGAGGTCCAGCAGGCCGTCATCGACGAGATCATGTCCCGGGTGACCGCCCCCATCGAGGAGGCCATCGGGGCCATGGTCGGCGACCTGGTGGTCCAGGTCGGCTCGAACGCGCTGGGCGTGCAGGACGGCGTCGACCTCGGCAGGACCGCCAAGGCCGGCAAGGACTCCATGCAACTGGCCTCCGCCGGGCCGGGCGGAGGCGGTTCGGGCGGCAGCGGCGGGGGCACCGGGGGCGGCTCCGGCCAGATCAACGTCGATCTGCAGTCGTACGGCTCCCTGCAGGACTCGCTCAAGAGCGCCGGCGACCACTTCGACGGCCACAGCATGTCGCACATCGGCAAGGCCAAGACCCACCAGGGCCGCACCCGGGGCAAGGACGCCATCGCCAACGCCGTGAACGGCGCCATGGACAAGGCGATGACCGGCATCGTGGACGGGGTCAAGAAGGCGTCCAAACACATCGGCGACGACATGAAGCAAGGCGTCAAGCTGATGCACGACAACCACCACCAGAACGACGGCAAGATCGCCGACGACCTCCACAGGATCCACCGCCGGGAACCGAACCGTGACGAACTGCGCGACCAGCTCGGCGAGCGGCCCGTCTACCTCCTGGGCGACCGCGGGAAGATCCAGCGGCTCACCAAGAACGGGCCCGTCGACCTGACCGACGCGGACCGCGACCTGCTGGGCGTACCGCTGAAGCTGACGGGCGCGAACAAGGACACCGTCCCGCGCCGTCCCAAGAATCCCGACAACCCCTACGCATGGCCGGAGAGCACCCCGGAGGAAAGGGCCGCGCGGCCGCGCAAGGCCTCGACAAAGGTCCCCTTCTACGAGGACGAACTGTCCCGCGCGACAGCGCTCGCACGCCACGAGCAGGGCAGCTACGGCAACTACACGCCGGACAAGAACACCGGCGAGCCCAAGTTCAGCAGCAACAACTACGCCGCGGCACGTGTGGAATACGGGCACGAGGACGGCAGTACCCGGGATTTCATCCTGGTCGGACGGAGCAACAACCCCGTGCACTCGGAAAAGGTCATCGGCATACCCTTCCTGGAGAACGGGACGGGGCAGCATGTGAAGGACCTCTACACCGAACGGGCGCCCTGCAGTGAGAGCAGCGACTGCGCGGCGTGGATCCAGGAATGGATGCCGCACGTCAACGTCACCCACAGCATCGACTACGGGCCGTCAGCCGAATCCATGGAGCAGGGAAACCGGGAAGTGGAGGACCGGCTCAATCGGATGTATCCGGGGGAGCGGCCCGAGAAGAGAAGCCCTTGGACCAACTTCAAGGGCCTCCACCACCACTGAGATGCCCCACTGGTACCATCTGCACCCGTCAGCCGCCCCCGAATGAAAGCCCGGAAGCCGCGAAATGAGTCCCCTGATCGACCGCGTCGCCATGGAGTCGGTTTTCGGCCCCGACGAACTGGTGACTCCGGATGACGCGGCTCTCGCCGGAATCGCCCACGAGCCGACCCGGGTCTTTCTGAGGGACGTGGGCCTTCCGGACCAGATGGGCTGGTTCCAGGCGGATCAGCTGCTCGTCGACGGTGACCTGCGCGTCGGCGGCGAGGCCTGGCAGGCCGTGTCCAGGAAGTACCCGAGTTGCCCCTTCGACATGTCGGCCTGGCTGTCGCTGGGCGGGATCGGCATGGACGACGTCATGGTCGACACCAGGACCGGGGTCGTGTACTGCATCCCGGAGGACGGAAGCCCGCACGTCCTCAACAGCGGCGTGGACGCGCTGGCGTTCTTCCTCCACGCGCTGGAGGAGGAACGGCCCGACTACGATCCGGAGGCCGCCACCGACGAGGGCGTCGACCCGGAGGGCGCGCACGACCGGTTGCTGGCGCTGATGCGCCGGACCGACGCCGCGGCCATGGAGAACGAGGACTCCGCCTGGTACCTCGTTCTGCGGTACGTGCGGAACCTCATGCAGGACTAGCGAACCGGTACCCACCCCTTGAGGAGAACGACGACGTGACGCCCACCGGCGACCGCCTGACCAACCGGTTCGGCGCATCGGGAGTGCGGCTCCTGGAGACCGGGCCCGCAGTACCCGACCTCGTGGACGCCGCCGCCTGGGCGCACACCGCGGGCCTCGTCCTGCCTCTGCGCGTCAACCCGTACTTCCACACCCTGCCGGAGGAGCCGGTCGGTCTGCGCGCGTACGCGCAGGGCATCGGCAGGGACCTGGAGGGCGACCCCCACGCGTCCTGGACGCGCCTCGGCTCCGACCGCGCCTTCGACCTCTGCGTGGCTCCCGACGGCAAGGTGTGGGGCGTCCTCCTCGGCTACGAGGAGCCGGACAGGTTCGTCAGCTCCAGCCCGGCCCAGTTCGCCGAGAGTCTGCTGGAGGTGGACACCCTCCTGGAGGCCGTCACCACCGGCGAGGACCCCGGGCAGGCGTCGGCCGCCTACCAGGCCGCGCTCCGCCGGCTGGAGTCCGCGGACCCCGAGGCCTTCGCCGATCCGGAGCACTGGTGGCCGCTGGTGCTGGAGGACATCCGTACCACCGCCAGCGTCCAGTCCTTCGCGACGTTCGAGTTCGCGGCCCCGGACGGTACCAAGCACCTCGTCAGCGAGCCGGGGTCGATCTGCGTGCACGCGGAGGAACGGACCTGGTCGCGGATGTACGCGGCCGGTGTCGAGCCCGACCAGGTCACCCGCATCCACACCGAACTCGAGCCCTGCTTCATGCCGGGTCACTACTGCTCGATGTGGCTCGAGATGAGCTTCCCCGACGCCTCCCTCACCCACAACGTCTCCTACGGCGAGACCGCCGAGGAACGGCTCGCCGGCATCCGGGAACTGCAGGCGTTCGTCCGAAGCCAGTCCGAGAGAGGGTGACCCGCACTGACCACCCCCGGCATCCCCGCATGGCCGCCCCTGGACGGCGCGGCCGCCCGCCCGGCGCCCGCCCTCCACGCCTGGGCCGCCGACCCCGGCGGTGACCGGCCGCGTGCCGCCCTGGTCACCGGCCCACGCGGCACGGGCAAGAGCCGGCTGATCGCCTGGCTGGTCGCGGGATCGGCCGCCGACCCCCGGATCACCGTGCACGCCGTGGGATTCGCGCGCGGACAGACCGCCCGCACACTGGCCTGGCAGCTCGGCCGGCAACTCGGGTACGGCCCCACCGAGCCGGACGAACTCCTGGGACGGCTCCGAGCGGACCCGCGACCGGTGCTGCTCGCCGTCACCGATCTCCACCAGGCCGGACGGGGCCCGGCCCACCTGCCGTCCGGCCGACCCGGCACGGTCGTCGACGACCTCCTCGCCCCGCTGCTGGGGCTGCCGGACCTCCGTCTGATCATCGAGACGGAAGCACCGGAACTCGCCCGCACACCGGACGCGCTCGTCCTGACGCTGGAACCCGCCGACGACGCCCACCCGGTGGGGGCACCGCTGCCCGGCCCTCGCCCGGAGAGCGCCGTGACACCTGCCCCGCCGGCGCCGGGCCGGGACTGGCGCACCGCGTCGGCCGACGAGCGCGAACACGCCCTCGACCGCGCGCTGACCACGGGCACGGCCCACGAACTGCTCAGGGACCCCGGCTATCTGGTGTACGGATCGGTCCCGGCCATCACCGCCACCCTGGAAGACCCCGCCGTCCCCCTGCCTTCGAGCCTGCGCGCCGTGTGGGCCGACGCGGCTCCCGCGCTGTCGGCCCCGGACCTGCCCGACTCCCAACGGGCCGCCGTCCTGCACGCCGCGGCCGCCGGCACCGACCCGCGCCTGGCCGAGTACCTCAGGCCACTGGCCGAGTCGGGCCCCTGGACCACCCGCTGGTCCCGGCCGTCACGACCCGCGGACGCCCTCGCCCTCCTGCCGGGAGCCGCCGATTCCGACGGCACCCTCGTCTCGGCGAACGGCGTGGGGCAGCTCGCCCGGCTCGCGCTCGCCGACGGTCAGGTCGTCGCGAGCCCGTCGTCGGGCGGCACGCCATGGCGACCCGCGGCGCTCACCGCGGTGACGGACGACTGCCTGCTGGCGCTCGACGGATCGGGGACGCTCCACCCGCTTCCGCTGGCCACCGGGGCGCAGGTCCCCATGGGCCTGGGCTTTCTGGCCCTGCACCACAACTCCGCCTCGCTGGCCTCCCTTTCCGAGCGCCCCACCGCCGTAGCGTCGACCCCGCGCCACGTCGCCGTGGCGGACGGTCAGGGCCGCGTACGGCTGTGGCCGCTGTACGACATCGGGCCCGGCCCCCGCAGCGTCGAGCCGCATCGCACCGGCGTGACGGCGGTGGCCTGCCTCGACATCTCCGACGCCGCCGTGCTGCTGGTCACCGGCGGCCTCGACGGCACCGTCAGGCTGTGGGACACCGAGGGCGGCGACAGCCCGCCGGACCCGGTCGAGCGCCGTGCGGCGGTCCCCGTGGCCCTCGCGGCGGCCGACACCGAAGACGCCGGACCCGTCCTCGCCGTCGCCTGGTCCGACCGGCGGCTGCACCTGTGGCACCTGCTCAGCGGACGCAAGGCCGTCGTCCCCGCTCTGCACGACATCCAGGCCCTGGTCCTCACCGGAAGCGGCCACCTGGTGTCGGCCGGGCACCGGGGCATCCGCAGCACCAGGCTCGACCTGGCCGCCCTGTGGGCGCGGGAGGCCGGGATCCCGGCCGGGTAGGCCACCGCCGGCCCCGGGCCTGCGCGCCCGGGGCCGGAAGGAACGGAGCGTCTCGGCGGCCGTCGGCCGTCGGCTAGGGACGGGCGTAGGGCCGGGTCAGGACCTCCATGTTGTGGCCGTCCGGGTCGGCGAAGTACGCGCCACGACCACCGAACAGGCGGTTGATCCGACCGGGCTCGGTATGGCCGGGGTCGGCGTGGTGAGTGACGCCGATCGCCTCCAGGCGGGCGATCACCTGGTCGAACTGCTCCTCGGTCACGAGGAACGCGTAGTGCTGCGACTGGATCGGCTCGTCACGCTTCTCGTAATAGTCGAAGGTGACGCCGTTGCCGAGCTCGACGGGGAGGAACGGCCCGAAGGGCGCGCCGACCTCCAGGCCCAGTACGACGGCCAGGAACTCGGCCGACAACTGCCGGTCCCGGGCATAGACGGCGGTGTGGTCCAACTGGGCGGGAGCCGGCGACGGCTTGATCGCGGAGGGGTTCTGCTGGTCGTTGGGCATCGGTGACTTCGGTCTCCGGGTCTCGGGTTCGTGGGGACGGGTGCCGCATGGGGGCACCGCGGGGAGACTCGGAAGGAGGGCGGGGCTCTGGCCCGCCTCGCGCTCACGCCAAGGCCGGCGACCCTGCTCGTGCTTGGCTCAAGGCCGACCCGGCAGTCACCTCACAGAATGTAGTGACTGCCGAGGGGCCGGGCAACAGCGGGGTCAGGCGGTGGTGCTCTCGGCGGCCTGCAGGATGAGGCGGGCGACGGCCTCGGGCCGGGAGACGGATACGGCGTGGGAGGCGTCGATCTCCTCGGTGTGGGCTTGCGCGCGCTCGGACATGAAGTGCTGCGCGGCCGGGGGAATGTTGCGGTCGGCGGTGGCGACGAGGCTCCAGGAGGGGATCGCCCGCCATGCGGCGGCGGTGGCCGGCTCCTCCAGGGCGGCCGCGGCGACGGGGCGCTGGGTGGCGGCCATCAGGTCGGTGACGGTGTGCGGCACGTCGGCGGCGAACTGGTCCTGGAACGCCTCGGTCTTGATGTAGAGGTCGGTGCCGGTCCCGGTGTCGGTCAGCGGGAAGGGCGCCGTGTCGTCGGTCAGGGGGAAGGGCAGCGCGTCGAGGTTCGGGCCGAGGGTGCTCCCGGGGTACTTGTTCGACAACTCCAGGGCGCTCTCGCCCTTGTCGGGGATGAACGCGGCGACGTAGACCAGTGCCTTGACCTTCGTCTCCCCGGCGGCCGCTTCGCTGATCACGGCGCCGCCGTAGGAGTGCCCGGCGAGGACGACGGGGCCGTCCACGCCCTTCACCACGCTCGCGACGTACGCGGCGTCACCGGCCAGACTCCGCAGCGGGTTGGCGGCCGCGATGACCGGATACCCGGCCTCCCGCAGGTGCGGGATGACGCCGTTCCAGCTGGAGGAGTCCGCGAACGCGCCGTGCACCAGCACGATGGTGGGCTTGTGCGGGGCAGGGCGGGCGGTGGTGTCGTTCATGGTGGTTCTTCTCCTCGGAGGTTGCGGGTCGTTTCCCTCGCCGGTGCGCCGCTGGGGTGCTGCCGACACCGAGAAACATAGTGGCGTATTGCCTCGTGCACAAGTTACTTGTGGCCAATCAAAATGACCGGCCCGCAGTGAACGGCCAGCAGCGTCAAGTGACTTGTATATGCAGTTCACCGATATATAGTGACGGCCATGACTGAACGTTCTTTGCAGGAGCCGACGTTGCTCCTGCTCACCGCGCTCGCCGACGCGCCCCGGCACGGCTACGCGCTGATCGAGGAGGTCGCCGCCATATCCGGCGGCCGAGTCCGTCTGCGGGCGGGCACGCTGTACGGGGCGCTGGACCGACTGCTGGGGCAGGGGGTCGTCAGGGTCGAGCGCGAGGAGGTCGTCGAGGGCAGGCTGCGCCGGACCTACGCGCTCACCGACGCCGGCTACACGCTGCTCGCCGCCGAGGCGGACCGGTTGCGCACGACGGCACATGAGGCGGTGCGTCGGATCGGGCTGGCCCGCCCCGGCGCGGTGGCGCGCCCGGCGCAGGGCGGAGCGGGCGCGTGAGGGGTGATGAGGCCCGGGCGGGGGAGCGCGGTGTGCGAGGGCGGCATCCGGTGATCGCCCTGTACCCGGCCGCGTACCGTCGCCGGCGCGGCTCGGAGATCGCGGCGACCCTCGAGGACGTCACCGCTGGTGCGGGCCGGTGGCAAGCGCTGCGTGAGACGGCGGCCGTGGCGGGGCACGCGCTGCGGATGCGCACGGGCCTGGACTCCGCCCGGCCGGCGGGGCGCGCGATGGCCGGGCTGGTCCCGTACGTCGTCGCGGTGGCGGCCTCGTTGGCGGCGGCCCTGCTGGCCGTGTGGCCGCTCGATCCGCTGCCCTGGGACGGCGAGCGCACCTACACCCCGCTCGCCTACGCACCCTGGCCGGTTGCCCTGGGGTGCCTTCTCGCGGGCCGCTGGGCATGGGCGCGCATCGCGGCGGGCGCGGCCCTGCTCGGCGCGGGGGTCTCGGTACCGCTGGCCCACTGGTCGGGCGGCCCGGCGGGGCTGTCGCAGAACCTGCCGACCGTGCTCGGGCTGGCGTTTGCCGCGGCGGTGGTGCTGGCCGCCCCGCCCGACCTGCCACCGGTCGGCGCGCACGGACGTCGCACCGCCGCGCTGGTCGCCCTCGCCCTCGGCGTGCCCATGCTCGTGGGCTCGCTCACCGTCTTCCGGGCGCTCGTCGACGTCGGGGTGACCGAACCCGTGCGCGCGGACCCGATGCGCCTGCTCGCGTTCTTCGCTCCGCTCGTGCTGGCCTTCCCGGCGGCCTGGGGCCTGGCCCGCCTCCGGTACGGGGCGGTCTGCGCGGCGGTCCTGGTCGCTGCCCCGATGGTCGCCCTGCTGTACCACCACGATCTGATGGCCTCCGTCCCCTACGACTCCGGGAATCTGTGGGCGGAGGCCGCGATCCTGACGGGCGTCGCCGCGCTTGTCATCCGCCTGGGTCTGCGGCTGCGATCGGCTCGGGAGCGCCGCCGGACGACGTGAGTCCGCGACCGGCGCAAGCGGCCGGGCCGGACGGCATCCGGTCAACACTCCATTGTACGGGGGGAGTTGGGGGAGGGCGGATACGGGGTGCCCGCCCTCCGCCATGGCGTCGGGCACTACGGTCGCTGTCACAGAACCGGTGCGGGGTCGGTCAGTTGAACGGAGCCGTGAGCGCTGCGGGCGCTTGGCCCGAGTGACTTCGTCCCACGCTCCTAGACCCACGACAGAGAGAACCGGATGCGTTTCACCATTGCGGGCATCACGCTCGCCAGCACCGCCGTGATCACCACCCTGGCCGCCTCGCCGGCGATCGCCGCGACCCCGTCGCTGCCCGCCCCGGACATCTCCGGCGTCCTGGCCGTCCAGAAGCAGGCCATGGCGAACGGCGCCCCGGGCGCGCTGACCCGTATCGACTCGGGCAATTCGAGCTACCGCATCTCCATGGGGCAGGCGGACACCGTCGCCCGCACGGCGATGGACGCGGACCGGCGGTTCCGGGTCGGCAGCGTCAGCAAGAGCTTCACCACGGTGGTGCTGATGCAACTGGTCGCGGAGGGCCGGATCGACCTCGACGCCCCGGCGAACACCTACCTGCCCCAGCCGCTGCCCGACGACCGCATCACCGTGCGGCACCTGCTCTCCCACCGCAGCGGCCTGTGGGACTACACCAACGACATGTTCTACTACACCGTCCCCGGCTTCGAATCGGTACGGAACAAGGTCTTCACCTACCAGGAACTCATCGACCTCTCCACCGCCCACCAGCCCACGAACGCACCCGGCGCGGCCTACAGCTACTCCAACACCAACTTCGTGGTCCTCGGCGCCCTCATCGAGAACATCACCGGCGTGCCGATGGCCACCCACTACCAGCAGCGGATCCTCACCCCGCTGAACCTGCGGAACACCACCTACGTCCACCCGCAGACCACCATCTCCGGCTCCTACGCCCACGGCTACCTGCGCCAGGACGACACCACCCTGCCCCTGGTGGACTCCACCGAGCAGACCGTCTCCTGGGCACAGTCCGCCGGCGCCGTCATCTCCAACGCCGCCGACCTGAACCGGTTCTTCTCCGCCCTGGTCACCGGCAAGCTCGTGCCCGCCGCGCAGCTCCAGCAGATGATGACCATGGTCCCGGTCAACGCCGACGGCACCCAGTCCTACGGACTGGGCCTGCGGGCCAGGAAACTGTCCTGCGGCGTGACCGTCTACGGCCACACCGGCACCGTCCAGGGCTTCTACACCTACGCGTTCACCACCGCCGACGGCAAGCGCAGCATGACGTCCATGGCGAACACCTCCAACAACGGCACCGTCAACACCATCCTGGGCGGCACCCTGGAAGCCGCGTTCTGCGGCACCACCACCGCCAAGGCCACCACCCTCAAGACCACCGAAGGCGAGACCTTCACCGAGGACATCGCCCCCCAGGTCGTCCGCCACAACCGGTGATCACCACAGCCGGTTGACCCGGACCGCCGCCGCGCACCCGCACATCCCCCGGCGGGTGTGCGGCGGTTCCTCACGCCGGGACACGGGGCTGAATTCGCCACCTGGTCCCGTGGGGGGATCGAGGACTCGCCGTCGACTCGCCGCCCAGGGATGTTCCGCTTCTCGTAGGGGTGCCGATCAGGGGTGCTCCCGGCCGGCTGCCTGCCACGCACTCGTTCCACAGCCACCGGCACCGCGCCCACTCCGCCTCCAGACCGGCACGCGCGGTGGACGACACCCGCAGCCGATAGGTGTACCGGGCATGCCCGGACCCCTGCTCGGCCATCACTGTCGTCGTCACGCTCCGGAACCTGACAGCCCCCACTGGCAACGAAAGGGAGCACAGGTCAGAACGGACATGCGGAGAGCTCCGCCGCTTCGCGGCTCCGACTCAAGGACCCGTTTCTCCCCGGCTGAAGGTCGGGGCATCCTAGATGATCAATTCCAAGGATGCCTGCGGAGGGTGTGGGGTGGGCGGCGGCCGAGGCCGCCGCGAGACGGTCAGGCGTCAGGGTCGACTTCGGGGTGCGTGAACCGCACGGGCTTGCCCAGCGACCGGGCGTAGGCGATTTCGCCTCGGGTGCTGTCTCCGATGTAGTCGCCGACAACGAGCACCTCATCAGCGAGCCGGATCTTCGCCCGGTGCAGATCGTCGAGTCGAACCTTCAGCGCCTCGGCCTCGACAGGATCGGACCAAAGCTCGTGCGGCGACTTCATGTCACAGCCCGGTTTGACGACAATCTTCCCGGCTTTGGTCTCCCGCAGATCGGCCTCGTTCATCTCGGTCATGAAGCGGGTGGAGCCGCAGATCACGACGATACGCGGGAGGCTCAACAGCTTCTTCGCGTTGGCGAGCTTCCCCTCGGGGGTGAGCAGTTGCGGGTGTGACACTGGTTCCTCCTGGTGGCGCGGTCCAAGGAGTGCCTGCGGAGACGAGAACGAGGGTGTCCAAGATCGTTTTGTGACGAACGACATGGACACCCTCGCGACAGCACCCTATGCGACGACCGACGGGATGCTGAAGGAGCATCCCCGCTGCGACAGGTCATCGAATCGATCAACGAGACCTTCAAGGGACAGCTTGACGTCGAACGGCGCCGAGGGCGCACACCGGGAGGTGTCATAGCCCGCGTCATGCAACGCATCCTCGCGCTGACCGCCGCGATCCGACACAAGGACGCCACGGACAAACCGTCCTGCGCTCACTGATCGCCTACGATCACTGAGCCCTTGGAATAGATCATCCAGGAGAGATCAGATGGCAGAGCGGCACGGCACGGGCTCAGCGGCAAGGTGCGCTGTCGTCGCGTCCTCCGCGGACTGAACGCACTCCTCGGCAGCGCGATGCGCGGCCGGGGCGGGTCGCAGTGATCAATGGGCTGTCGCCAGCGGGAAGACCGGTCTTCTGCAGGAATTCACCGACGGCGTCGTCTCCGCCGGGGCATGGTCCTCGAAGCCTCGGGATCCGCCGGCACGTCCGGTCGGTGCTCGGCTCAGCGGTACGTCGATACGGCGGCCGCCGCTTCCGCGGGGGCACCGGCCCGCGGGCGACGGAAGCAGATGCCGCACAGGCGGAGCAGCACCGCCCCCGCGAGGAACGGAGCCCGGGGGCCGATGCCTTGATAGGCCGACCCTGCCAGCAGGGTCCCCAGCGCGCCCGCGCACATGTTGGTCATCTGGAAGGACATCGTGACGCGGCCCAACAGCCCTTCCGGAAGCTGGGACTGACGCAGCGACACCGCGGTGACGTTCCACACCAGGCCCACCGCGCCGTACACGGCGATCAGCACCGTCGCCATCAGGACGGACCGGGCCGAACCGATGCCGGCGCAGAGCAGCGCGGTGGCCGGCATGCCGATCCGCAGCACCCGGCGGGCCCCGATCCGGGCCTCCAGCAGGGGCGCGAGCGGCACCCCCGCGATGCCTCCCACGGCGTAGGCCACCATCAGCGCCGCGAAGCCGGGACCTTCCAGTCCCAGCGTCCGGCGGGCGTACAGGACCAGGACGGACATCAGACCGACCACGACGAGATTGCCCATGGCGGCCACCGCGCACAACTGCCGCAGCAGCCGGTGCCTCCACAGCCACGTCAGCCCTTGCAGAACGTCGTCGCGCAGCGATCGCCGTATCGGGGCGCCATCCTCGGGACGGGTGCGGGCGCTCCCCGCCACCAGCAGGATCAACCCCGCCGAGCACGCGTACGACACCGCGTCGACGGTGAGCGGAAGCACAGGCGTGACGCCGAACAGGACCGCCCCCACCGGGGTGCCCAGCATGGGGCCGGCGAGCAGCGGACTGACCTGCAGGCGTGCGTTCGCCTTGGTCAGCCCCTCGGGCGGTACCAGCGCGGGCACGATGCCCGACCAGGCTCCGTTGAAGAGGGTCTGACCGCAGCCCAGGAGGAAGGCCACACCGGCCAGCACCGGTATGGACAGGCCGTCGACGAAGGTGAGAAGTGCCAGGCCGGCCATCACGACCGCACGGGCCACGTCGACCAGGCACAGGACGCGACGGCGCTCGAACCTGTCCGACAGCGCACCGGACGCCAAGCTCAAGAGAATCCAAGGAAGTTGCCCGGCGAGGGCCACGAGAGCGACCTGCCGGGCGTCGTCCGTGAGGCCGGCGGTGAGCAGGGGAAGAGCGACCAGGCGCATGCCGTCGCCGATGCCGGAGACCGTCACCGAAGCCCACACGGCGTAGAACGGGCGTGGCAGTCGATCGCGGCCGCCGGACATGGGAGAGCTCATGGCTGAGTCGTGGTTCCTCGGAGCTGGAGGTGGACGGGTCGCGTGTCGGACTCGGCCGCAGCGCATCCGGAACGAGCGACATGCTGTGCGGGCGTGCCCAACACGTGGGGACATCCGGGGCGATGCCCGGTTGACGGCCCGTTAATTCACGGGAGAGGACGACGCGTCACCCGTCCGTCGACCGCGGAGGAACGCGAAGCGCGAGGCCCCGCCTCGGCACGGCAGGCACACGGGCGGCCGTCTGCACATGCGTCCCGCCGGCGCCACGAACGATGAACGAACGGACAACAGCGGGCGTGCGGTCGGCGAAGAACGTGCGAACCGGGCCGAATGACCGCAACTCTGCCCGAGGGTGAGAGGTCTTGGCCCGTGGCGTCGCAGGGTTCGACGTTCATCTGTGATGATCAAGGGAGAGTTCCGTGGTTCGTGCGTCGTGGCCTGCGGAGAGTGTGACGCCGGCGCCTCCACAGCCGGCTCAGGACGGCGGCCGGGCGGCTCCGTCCGGCGCCCCGTCCGCCGGCGCTCGGCTGCGCGCGGACATCCAGGGCCTGCGCGCGCTCGCGGTGGTCCTGGTGGTGCTCTCGCACGCCGGGGTCCGGCGGCTGGCGGGCGGCTACATCGGCGTCGACGTGTTCTTCGTGATCTCGGGCTTCCTCATCACCTCGTTGCTCTCGCGCGAGCTGGCGCGGACCGGCCGCGTGTCGCTGCGGCAGTTCTACGCCCGCCGCGCGCTGCGGCTGCTCCCCGCGTCCACCGCAGTAGGGCTCGTCACGCTCGGCGGGGCGTGGCTGTTCCTGTCGAAGGTCCGCTTCCAGGAGTACGTGGGGGACGCCCTCAGCAGCACCGTCTACCTGGTGAACTTCCGGCTGGCGAACGCCGGCACCGACTACCTCAGGGCCGACGGCCCACCGTCGCCGTTCCAGCACTTCTGGTCGCTGGCGGTCGAGGAGCAGTTCTACCTGCTCTGGCCGTTGCTGCTGTGGGGGAGCTGGAGGCTGGCGCGGCGCCGGACCGGACTGCTGGCGGCGCCTCTCGCCGTGCTGTGCGTGATCTCCTTCGTGCTGAACGTGTCGGTCACCGGCGCCTCGCCCTCCTGGGGATACTTCGGTTCGCACACCCGCCTGTGGGAGCTGGGCGCGGGCGCGCTGCTCGCCCTCTCCGCGGGAAGGCTGGAGCGGCTGCCGGTCTGGCCGGCCGCGGTCATGAGCTGGACGGGACTGGTGTCGCTTCCGGTGGCGGCGCTCCTCTTCGACGAGGACACGCCGTTCCCCGGCTGGTACGCCCTCGTGCCCGTGCTCGGCGCCGTGCTGGTGCTGGCGGGCGGCTGCCGGCCCACCCGGTTCGGTGCCGGACGGCTGTTGTCGCTGCGTCCCCTCACGTGGGTCGGGGGCCTGTCCTACGGCTGGTACCTGTGGCACTGGCCGGCGCTGCTGATCCTGCCGGCGGCGCTGAACAGGCAGCCGAGCGTCGGGTTCACACTGCTCTGCGCGGCGTTCGCGCTCCTGCCGGCCTGGGGGACCCTGCACCTCGTGGAGAACCCGGTGCGCTTCCACCGCCTGTTCCGTGGCCGTCCCGTACGGGCGCTGGGCCTCGGGGCGGGACTGACGGCGTGTGCCGTGGTGGCGGCACTGGTCGCGACGGCCTTCCCGCCGCGGATCAGCTCGGGAGTGGCGGTGCCCCAGCTGAAGAGCGTGCTCACCGCGACCGCCGACCCGCAGGCGCGCCTGACCCGGTTGCTGGCGGCACCGCCGCCCGGCCTGCCGGCCAATCTGAGGCCCGCACTCACCGAGGTCAAGGCGACCTCGTCCTCGATCTACCGGGACGGCTGCCACATCGGCTACCAGAGCACGGCGACCCCGCCGTGCGTCTACGGCGACCCGGCGGCGTCCAGGACGGTGGTGCTCTTCGGGGACTCGCACGCGGCCCAGTGGTTCCCGGCCCTCGAGCGGCTCGCCCGCGAACATCACTGGAGGCTGGTCTCACTGACCAAGGCCTCGTGCAAGGTCGCCGCCGTCACCACCGTCTACCAGGGCAGGCCGTACACGTCCTGCGACCGGTGGCGTACCAAGGAGCTGGCGCGGATCAGGTCCCTGCACCCCGCGCTGGTCGTCACCTCCTCCTCGGACAGCGCCGACCTGGCCCGGCCGTCCGCGGACCCGCGCCGGCAGTGGACGGACGGCTTCGAGCGGACCTACCGCGAACTGAGGAAGTCCGGCGCCGAGGTGCTGGCCGTCCAGGACACCCCCTGGCCCGACGGGGACGCGGTCGAATGCGCGGGGGACCATCCGCTGGAGCTGCAGCTGTGCACGTCCGACATCGGGCACGCGGTCAGGGATCCCGACAAGAAGCGGGAGATCTCCGAAGCGGCCGCGGCCGCCGGCGTCTCCGTCGTCGACCCCGTGCCCTGGCTCTGCGGCACCGGCGGCACCTGCCCCGTGGTGGTGGAGGACACCTTCGTCTACCGCGACGACAGCCATCTCACCGAGTCCTACGCCGAGGCCATCGCACCCGTACTGGACCAGACGATGACCACCCTCTACGGATCCGACCTGACCGGGCACCCGGAACCGGCCCGTCGGGGATAGGCCACCGGGCGCGGCCGGCACAGGGGTCGCGGCGCTGTCAGCCCGCCAGGAGGTCGCCGACGGCGGCGATACCGGCGGTGATCGCGTGCCGGCCGGTGTTGCCGAAGCCGAGCACGAGGCGCGGCCCTCCGGCCTGGTCCGGTGCCGTGCGGTGAGCGGCCATCCCGTAAAGGCCCACCCGGCGGGCCCGTGCCGCGGCCACGGCCTGTTCCTCGTCGCGGCCCGGGCCGAGGTGGGCGACGGCGTGGAAGCCGGCTGCGAGGCCGGTGAGCCGGATGCCCGGGGCGTGCGCGGCGAGTGCCTCGACCAGGGTGGCGCGCCGGGCGGCGTACTCGGCGCGCATGCGGCGGAGGTGGCGGTCGTACCGCCCGGAGGTCATCAGATGCGCGAGTGCGATCTGGTCGAGGGTGGGCGATCCGCGGTCGTCGGACGCCTTGAACGCGACCACGGGTTGGTGGAGGAGCGGTGGGCAGAGCAGCCAGCCGAGCCGGAGGGCCGGCGCGAGGGATTTGCTGACGGTGCCGATGTTCAGGACGCGGTCGGGGGCGAGGCCCTGGAGGGAGCCGACGGGGTCGCGATCGTAGCGGAACTCGGCGTCGTAGTCGTCCTCGATGACGACGGCGTCACGGCGCTGCGCCCAGTCGATCAGCGCACGCCGTCGCCGGGCGGTCATGACGACGCCGGTCGGCCATTGGTGTGCGGGGGTGACCAGGACCGCCCGCGCTCCGGTGGCCTCCAGGGCCCGCACGTCGACGCCGTCCTCGTCGACGGGCACCGGTACGGCGGCCATCCCGGCGTGCGCGGCGGCCCGGGACGTCGCGTCGGGCGCGCCGGGCTCCTCGTAGGCGAGTGTGGTCACACCGCGGGCGGCCAGCGCGCGCAGGGCCAGGGCGAGGCCCTGGGCGTAGCCGGAGCAGATGACGGTGCGTTCGGGGTCGGCGGCCGCGGCCCGTACCCGGCGCTGGTACCCGGCGACGACCTCGCGCAGCATGGGCGCGCCGTGCGGGTCGCCGTAGTCGAGCGCGGCGGTCGGCAGGGTGCGTGCGGCCTCGCGGATCGCCCACAGCCAGTCGGCGAGCGGGAAGGACGCGAGGTCGGGGACGCCGGAGCGGAAGTCGGCGACGAGCCGCGGCCCGGCAGGTGACGGCCCGGCGGGTGCGGCGGGCGCGGGCCGGGGGCAGGCACGGGCCGCGACGGTGGTGGCGGCACCGACGCGGCCGGTGAGATAGCCCTCCGCCTGCAGCTGGGCGTAGCAGTCCTGGACCAGGCCGCGGGAGACCCCGGCGCGGCGGGCCAGTTCACGGGAGGACGGCAGTCGTTCCCCGACCTGGAGGCGGCCGGCCCGTATGGCGTCCCGGATCTGGCGCTCCAGCTGCGCGCGCAGCCCCTCGGCGCTGTTCCGGTCGACGGCGAGCAGCAGTTCGGGCGACAGACCGGACCACTGGAGCGGCATGGAAATGGAGCTTACCGGGGGACCGGCCGGCTCATAGCGTCGACGACATGACCACGCCACCCACCATCCCGCCCACCATCCCGCCCACCGGCACGGCCGCCGACACCGCACATCTCCCGGACCCCGCTTCCACGTCCGCCCGCCCCCCACTGGTGACCCGTCAGCTGCTGCTGCGCTTCGCGACGGTGATCGGCGCCTCCGCGAGCTTCTTCCTGCTGCTTTCGGTGGTGCCGCTGTACGCCCAGCGCAGCGGCGGCGACGCGGGGCTGGCCACCGGCGCCTTGATGCTGGCCACCGTCGGCGGCGAGTTGGCCACGCCACGCCTGGTGGCCCGCTACGGATACCGGATGGCGCTGGCCGCGGGCCTGGTCCTGCTCGGCGCGCCCGCACTGGTGCTGACCGCCGGGGACGGCATGGTGTGGATCGTGGCGATGTGCCTGCTGCGCGGCTTGGGTTTCGCGCTCACCGTCGTCGCCGGCGGCGCTCTGACGGCCTCGCTGATCCCGGCCGAGCGGCGCGGCGAGGGGCTGGCGCTGGCCGGGATCGTGTCCGGCGTACCGTCCCTGGTGGGCCTGCCGCTGGGTGTCTGGCTGGCCGCGCACGTGGGGTTCACCCCGGTGTGCGTGGCCGGCGGGGTGGTGGCGCTGGCCGCGGTCGTGGTGGTGCCGGGGCTTCCGGGGCGGGAACGGTCCGCGGACCGGGACGCCGGAGTGGTCGCGGGCCTGCGCGACGGGGCCCTCGCCCGGCCCACCGCGGTGTTCGCGACGACCGCGCTGGGCGCGGGGATCATCGTGACGTTCCTGCCGGTCGCCGTCCCGGCGTCGCTGTCCGCCCTGGTGACGGTCGCGCTGTTCGCCCAGCCGGCGACCTCCACCGTGGCCCGCTGGTTCGCCGGCCGGTACGGCGACCGCCACGGCCCGGCCCGTCTGGTGCTTCCCGGCCTGCTCGCGTCGGCCGCCGGCCTGCTGCTGACGGCGGCGACGGGCAGCCCGGTGGCGGTGCTCGCCGGCGTCACGCTGTTCGGAGCGGGCTTCGGGGTGGCGCAGAACGCGACGCTCACGCTGATGTACTCCCGGGTCCCGGAGTCCGGGTACGGCACGGTCAGCGCGCTCTGGAACGTCGCCTACGACGGCGGCATGGGTGTGGGCGCCCTCGCCTTCGGCGTGACGGCGGCCCACACCGGCTACCCGGCCGCCTTCGCGCTCACCGCCGTCGCGATGCTCGTCGCCCTGGCCCCGGCATGGCGCGACCGCTGAACCCGGCTGCCGCACGGACACGGACACGGACACGCGTACGGCGTGGCGGGCTCCCGCTCTGTCGCGATCCCTTTCGGTCCCACCTGTCGGCGCGCGCCGCCGTCGACCGGTGGGCCAGGACGGCCGGCATGTCTTCTGCGTCCGAGAATCAGCTGCCGCCCGCACACCCGTCCCCGGCCAACGACGCCACGATGAGCTTCTGGAACCGGCCGCTGCACGCGATGACCGACGCCTTCACCGCGGCGGGTCTCCGGATCTCCGTCATCAGCGAACCCCAGCCCGTCCCGGCCGCCCGCGAACTGTTCCCCGACGCTTTCCGTGCCCTGTCCAGCAGCCTCAGCTTCCTGTTCTTCGTTCTGGAGGCCGGCTGAGCCGCCGTCGTGGGCGCTGACTTGGCGACGACGCGATGCGCCGATGTACCTGCGCTATATGTCCCGGAAGTGAAGGTGAGGCGTCGACTGCGGAGACTGATGGCGGCGGGTGCGTGCCGGCCGTTCGTCGCTTGCCCGCGGTGCTGTGCGTCGCTAGGCTCAGCCCGAGTCAGTATTTGACGCGTCAAGCAAGCGTCGTGAAGGATGCGCGGTTCCTTTGGGCGCGCTTCCCGGGCGCCGCGGTACTGCCGTCGCGGCGTCAAAGCGATGCCCGGGACTCCGGCGAAGCCCACGGGTGAATGCTCGCTTCCAGGGGTGGCATTGATCGGCTGAGTTTGTGTCGCCGTCCGCGAGGAATTGCCGCGGGTATTTCCGGGCGACCGCCGCGGCGTTGCGCATTCCGAGCCGAAGGCATCACTTCGACGACTCCTCGGATTGCCCCGCTGCGACGGAAAGGCGGGCCCTGACGCCCTGACCGCCCGCGATGATGCGCCTGCGCCAAAGACCGACGCCCGATCCGTCCAGGTCAACCGGTCCTGCCGGCGGCTTTCGAGTGCCATGTGACCTGGTGATCAGCCGTCATTCGGCAATCCTCCCCCTGGGGGTGATCGGCTCGGGATTTCGGTTCCGGACAGGAACTGGATCGTCTTTCGTCATCTCCCGTCTGCCCGGCGCGCGCTGCCTCTGACTAACGTCGTTGCTGTTTGAAACTATCGAACCGGGAAGGGCCCCCTCATGTGCATTCACGATGACCACTCGTCACACGAACAGGACGGGCAGAGTCGGCGAGGGTTCCTGCGCAACGCCGCGTTGGCCGGTGCGGGAGCGGCAGCCGCAGGAACCGGCGTGTCCGCACTCGTCGGCACGCCCGCCTTCGCCGCCGACGCGACCCAGAGCGGCAGGACCGGTAGCTGGAGCCCGGATCCGACCGCCCTCCAGTTCACCCTCGCGGTCATGCCGGACACCCAGTTCCTGTACTGGGGCAGCCAGGACAGCGTCAACCGGACGCCGCAGGAAGAGTCGTTCCGCTACATCATCGACAACAGCGGCCAGGACGCCGACAACATCGTGTTCATGACGCACCTCGGTGACCTGACGCAGGACGCCGACCCGTCGTCCTTCGCGCAGGTCGACAAGGCGTTCTCCCTGCTGGACTCGCACGGCGCCGCATACAGCGTGGTGGCCGGCAACCACGATGTGTCCGGTGACGACTCCCGCGGCGACAGCTCGTACCTGCAGACCCTGGGTCCGCGGCGGTTCAAGCGCTCGAAGACGTTCGCCGGGGCGGACCCGACCGGCTACAACACCGCCCACATCTTCCACGCCGCCGGCCTCTCCTGGCTGGTGCTCGCGCTGGACTGGCGGACCACTGACCAGGGCTTCGCGTGGGCCAACAAGGTCATCAAGGACCACCCGAAGATGCCGGTCATCCTCACGGCGCACGACATCGTCTACTCGGACTACGATGACAACGTTTTCCCCTACGAGTCCGGCGACCCGGAGGACAACGCCGAGCTCTCCGGCTACGGTCAGACGATCTGGGACAAGCTGATCCAGGAGAACGACCAGATCTTCCTGACCCTCAACGGCCACTACTGGCCGTCCGGGCGTACGACCAGGAAGAACGCCGTCGGCAACGACGTGCACATGCACATCACGAACTACCAGAACCGCTACTTCGGCGGTGGCGGCATGATCCGGCTCTACCACTTCGACCTGGCCCGCAACACGATCGACGTCGAGACGATCAATCCCTGGATCCTGGCCCAGGACCCGGAGTCCCGCAACAAGCTGGCGGCCGAGCACGCCCGGATCACCGGTCCGGTCGACGACTTCTCGGTGCCGATCGACTTCGAGCAGCGCTTCTCCGGCTTCATACCGGTCCCGGTCCGGCCCGCGCGGCCGGCCGCCCGGGAACTGGTCAAGGGCACGGTGGCCTACTGGCGTTTCGACGGTCAGGGCGCGCCCGGTACCGCGCTCGCCGCGGGCCACACGATCCGCGACCTGTCCGGCAAGGGCAACGACCTTACGGTGGTGACCGTTCCGGGCACGGCCGCCGACGCGCTGACCTGGTCCGACGACCATCACCCCGACCAGCCCGCGCACGCCAGCCTGAAGTTCGCCGGCGGCAGGAACCCGGTGCACGGCTCGTACCTGACCACCGGGCCGAAGGCGCCGCTGAACACCGAGACGTTCAGGTCCGGATACACGATCGAGTCGTTCGTGATGATGCCGCTCGACTGGGACTCCGGCAGGAACGGCAACGCGTCCTTCCTCAGCCGCCGGGGTTCGGCCGGGGCCGCGGGCAAGCACGGCAAGAACACCGACCCGAACGAGCCCCTGGCCCAGTTCGCCATCACGAACAACGGCCGCGAGCCCCAGTTCAACCACTACCCGCAGAACACCACCTACCCGACGACCAACTGGGGACACGGCCTGGTGGAGCTCAGGTGGTGGCACCTCGCGGTGGTCAACGACGGCCGCTACACGCGGCTGTACGTCGAGGGCGCTCCGGTCGCCGACAACCCGAACCGGGTGTCGCAGGGCCTCACCTCGCTCGGGTTGCCCTGGCTGGTGGGCGGCCACGAGTACGCGGGCGCCGTCGACGTCGTCTTCCACGGCAACGTCGGTGACATCCGCATCGTGAACCGTCCCCTGTCCGTCGACGAGTTCCTCACCGCCTAGCGGGGCGTTCGCTCCCGCCTCCGGCCCGGCAGCCGGAGGCGGGAGCGAACCCCGCGGTGGGATGTCGTTCGAGCGTGAGCCGAGACAGCCGGTGCGAGCATCCGAGGGTGTCTCCCGCGACTCCCTCAGAGGCTGCGGGCGGTGATGTCACCGTGCGGGGTGGTGGCGTGGATGTGGAGTTCGGTCGCGCCGTCGTTCTTCAGGGCGTTGCTGACACGGCCGTGGCCGGCGCCGGCGTCCAGGGCGGCGGACACGCCCGCGGCGGCGGTGACCGTGATGTCGCCCATCTGGGTGTGGAGCTCGACCGTGCCGCGGACGGCTTCGGCTATCCGGATGTCGCCCCGCGCCGTGCTGATGTTCGCGGGGCCGGTGAGCCGGCCGATCTCCACGTCGCCGTCCACCGCCGTGAGGCGAACCCCGGCGGCTTCGTCGATCTTGATCTGGCGGTATGCGCCGTCGAAGGCGACGTCACCGAGCCGGCCGACGCCGCGCAACTCGCAGCCGGCGGCCTTGCCCTGGATACGGGAGCCGGTCGGCAGCTGGACGGTGACCTCCAGGGATCCCGAGGGGCCGAGGAGCCGGTTGCCGGAGTCGGGGGTGCGGATCTGCAGGATGCCGTCGGTGTAGGTGACGGTGGTCTGCTCGGCGGTCCGGACGTCGCGGCTCTTGGAGGGGTCGGCGGGCAGGACCTCGACGGTGGTGTCGGCGCGGTCGGCGGCGATGAACCGGACGCGTCCGGCGGGGATGTCCAGGACGGCGGAGATGGCGGCGGTGGTGTCGAACTTCTGCATCATGCTCTCCCGTACTCGCTGACTGTTTCTGACACCGGAAACGCTACGTTGCTTTCCATGTGGTGGCAACGTACTTGTTGCATCAGAACGCCTTCACTGCAGGTAGGATAGCAAATATCGTTGCAACGATGCTGAAGATAACGCAACGTCAGCCCTTCTGATCATTGCAATGGTCGGGAAGTGAACGCTATGGTGCGGGAATCGGGAACATCGCGAGGGATCACCAGGGAGATCAGGATGCCGGGAGGCAGGCTCACCCAGCAGGAACGCCAGCAGATCGCGTCGGGGCTGGCCGACAGCCTTCCGTACGCCGAGATCGCCCGGCGCCTGGACCGCCCGACCTCGACGGTCACGCGCGAGGTGATGCGCAACGGCGGTCCCACCGCCTACCGCGCCGACCTGGCCCACCGGGCCACCGAGCGGCGGGCCCACCGGCGCAAGCCCGCCACCGTCAGGGGAGCGCAGTCGGCCCCCCAGGCGCACGGACGTGACGCGGAAGCCGTGGCCGAGTACGAGGAGACGTTCACCACGGTCATGATGGCCTCGGGTCTGAACAAGATGGGGGCCCGGGTGCTGACGTGCCTGTTCACCACCGACGCGGGCAGTCTGACAGCGGCCGAGCTCACCGAGCGCCTCCAGGTCAGCCCGGCGTCCATCTCCAAGGCGATCGCCTTCCTGGAGAGTCAGAGCCTGGTCCGCCGGGAACGCGACGAACGCCGCCGTGACCGCTACCTCGTCGACGACGAACTCTTCTACCAGGCGACCATCGCCAGCGCCCGGGCCAACGACCAGTTGGTGGCGACCGCGCGCCAGGGCGTGGCCGTCCTCGGCCCGGACACCCCGGCCGCCGCCCGCCTGGAGAACATCGCCCGTTTCCTCGACTTCATCAGCGAGAGCATCACCCGCGCCGCGGAACAGGCCCGCGAAGTCCTCCACACCAAACCCGGCACCACCGCGCACGACTCCGACCGGCCAGGTCCGGGGCGCGGATAGGCCGTGTTGTGGGGCGGCCGTCACTGATGGCTGCTTCTGTCGTCGGGCTGGCGAGAGCATCGAAAACATCAGGTGTGTGCTGCTCAAGCGGCGTGGTCACCCGGTGCCACGCGGGCCGTGGGACTCCTGCTTCGGACATCTGGATTCCGCTCACGGGCGACCGCTTATCAGAGGAGGCGACTGCCGGTCTGCCGTAGTCAGACCGTACGCGGAACCACTGACAACGTATGACTTTCGCCCGTGCCCCTGCGGGCCGGCCATGGCGTTCGGCCACGCATGCCCACCACACGGGGAACTCCTGAAACTCGCCCTCGGGCTGCCTCGCGCACCCGACTTGATCGGGCACAAGATGTCGGGTCCGGTGTGGCGGGCACTGCCTAGCGTGGTGGTCGTCAAGAGGAAGGAGCCCGGGCATGCTGGAGCGGCTGAACCAGGCCATGGAGCACATCGAGCGCGGCCTCGACCAGGACATCGAGGTGGGCGAGCTGGCACGCATCGCGGCCACCTCGGAGTACCACCTCCGTCGGATGTTCTCCGCGCTCGCGGGCATGCCGCTGTCGGAGTACATCCGGCGCCGTCGGCTCACCCTCGCGGGCGCCGAGGTGCTCGCCGGGCGTGAGACGCTGCTGGAGATCGCGGTGCGCTACGGCTACGGCTCAGGCGAGGCGTTCGCGCGGGCGTTCCGTGCCATGCACGGCATCGGACCGGGCGAGGCCCGGCGGACCGGCGCCACGCTCAACTCCCAGTCCCGGATGGCCTTCCGACTCACCATCGAAGGGAGCAGCAGCATGCGATACCGCGTTGCGGACAAGGCGGACTTCGCCGTCGTCGGACTCAAGGCCCGGGTGCCGCTGGTGCACGCGGGGCCGAACCAGGCGATCATCGACTTCGTCCGCGGGATCGACCCGCGGCTCCAGGAGCGCCTGGAGAAGTTGTCGGATCAGGAGCCGCACGGCATCGTCGCGGTCTGCGACGACCTCGACCCCAGCCGCGCCGAGGGCACCGAACTCGACTACTACCACGGCGTGATCACCTCCGCGGCCGCCCCCGAGGGCACGACCACGTTGGCCGTCCCCGCCGGCACCTGGGCGGTCTTCACCACCTCCGGGCCCGCGCCGCAGGCCATCCAGGAACTGTGGCGCGACGTCTTCACCGAGTGGTTCCCGTCGAATCCGTATCGCAGTCGCACGGGCCCTGAGATCCTGCGCATCCGCCTGTCGCCGGACAGGACCGAGGCCGACGCCGAACTGTGGCTGCCGGTGGAGCCCGAGCGCGGCTGACGAAGCGCACGCCCTTCGGCGCAGATCAGCGCCGCCGTCGGGCCGCATTGTCAGTGCCCGCGAGTCCCGTGCGCGGAACTGGGCCGGACGGAGATCGTGAGGGACTCGCGGCCATGGGGGGTGGGTAGGAAGGTCCCCGGCACCCGGCCCGGGACTGGAACGGGATCCCTGTCCCCACCCCCCATCCCAGCCGTCGGGCAGCCACGGCGACGGGCCGCCTCACGCGGTGACCTTGGCGATGAACGCGGCGAGGTTCGCGACGGTCCGCTGGATCTTCTCCTCCAGGGTGAGCGTCTCGTGGAGCCGCGCGCCGATGCCCGCGTCCTTCTTGCCCCGTACGTACAGCGGGCAGGCGAGGTCGCTGCACATGTAGGCCCCCACGGTGTTGCCCTGCTGCCCGGCCTTGCCGGTCTTCGCGGCGACCATGAGCGAGACGCCCCCGGAGTGGGTGGTCAGGCACATGGAGCACATGCTGAGCCGCGCCTGCCAGGCGGCGGCGCTGGAGGAGCGCAGGGCGAGTGCCACCGCGCGGCCGTCCAGTTCGGCGACGAGATAGGACCGGTCGGGGGCCTGTGGGTCGCGCCAGCCGAGGAAGTCCAGATCATCCCAGGGCTGCTCGCTCAGGTCGCGGGGCACGTGCAGGCGCTTCGCCTCGCCCTTGCTGCAGTTCACGAAGGCGGCGCGGATCTCTGGCTCGGTCAGTGGCTTCATGAACGGCAGGCTAGTTTGCCTAAAGCTATTAGGCAAATAATTAAGAGGTGAAGCCCTGCGGCAATGGGGTGCTGGTTCGGGATGGCTGGAGTGGGAGCGTCCGACTCGGACAGGGCGGACACGGCCGGCGACGTCGGCTTCGACCAGGCCGCCCTCGCGGCGGCCGACCGCCGGGTGCTCTCGGTGAGGAGCGGCTGTTGGTCGATCAGCGGTACAGCGCTCTGTGGGCGGATCCACTCGACGGGGTGGCGCGGGGCGGCGACCCTGCCGGGCTCCATGCCAACGGTGCCTGCACCGGCAACCGGCGCGCCCTGGAAACCCTGTATGTGCCGGTCGAGGGTTGCTTCTGAGCGATCGCCGCCGTAGCGCGAGCACTGCTCGTGGCGTGCGGTTGCCGGAGCCCGCCTGGTGCCACTGGGTCCGGGCCGGTGCCAGGAGAAGACCGTGTGATTGAGAGGATGTGGTCCCGAGCCCGGCGCGTCTCCCCGCGCTGCCCATGGGCTGTCCAACCCACAGGTCCGGGCTTTCTGCATCCACGACCGGAACAAAGGTGATCAGGCATGGTTCCTCGGGTCGGCGACGAAGTGATCGTCTCCTGCGAGCCGGCGACCGCTCGGGTGGTCGAGAAGCATCGCTACATCACTGTGGAATGGCCGTGGCGAACGGCCGACAATTCCTTCAACATCCGATGGAGCGGGCACGTGAACCTCCCGTACGGCGATGCCCATCAAGAATGGAGCCCATACCGTCTGGAACCGGCGGCCTTCGCCCTCCGCGTGGGAGACGTCTGCACCGTGTCCATCCCGCCGACAAGGCTCCACGTGGGGCACTACGAAACGTACGATCCTCCACGTCACCTCGGCTGGGCTCCCGCGCCCACCGCAGGAATCTACGTCATCCCTCCGGAGAGAATGGACCTGGACCTGGAGGACGCGGGGTGCATGCTCTACCTGGGCGGGGCTGAGCCCATTCGCGTGGAACCGGTCAAGGACTGAGCCGCGTCACATCCGGCTCCAGGTACCACACGGACCGACATGCGGCCTCGCGGTTCCCGGCGCGCTCCGCGAACGCAGGGGACTGCCCCACACCGTCCATCCCGGTGTGGGGCAGTCCCGACGGCCCGGTGCCCCGCGGCTCAGCGGTAGTCCTCCGGGTGGCCCTGCATCCAGCGGTTGATCCGGTCACGGGTCGCCACGATTTGGTCCTGGTGCTTCTTCAGGTTTTCGAACGAGGTGTCCGTGCCAAGGGTGTCGTGCAGCTCCGCCGTCCACGCGAGGGGTTCGCGGAAGTGTCCGGGGCCCTGCGGATCGGCCTTCATCGCCTCGTCGAGTTGGGCGAGTTCGTCGCGCACCCGGGTCAGGAAGTACTCGCACTCGCCCGCGGACGTGCTGGGAGTGCAGCCGGAGTGGTAGGTCGCCTGCAGGGTGGCGAAGGCGTCGCGCACCTTCTCCGCCGTCACCTCCGGCTGCCCGTCCGCAGGGGGCGCGGAGTCCGCAGGCGTGGACGCCGAGGCGGACGCGGACGCCGACGCGGACACCGGTGTGCGGGTGCTTGCGGCGGTCCGGTCGGAGCCGTCGTCCGACGGCGCGGCGCACGAGAGCAGAAGCGCCGCGAGCGGGACGGCGAGCAGCGGGGCACCGGGCAGGCGCCGTACGGGTTGCTTGATCACGGGAGGTACGACGTGGGGCAGGGCCGTGCGGTTCCTCACCGCGTCCGAGTCCGGCGTCCGGCGAGCCGGCGCCGGCTAACCCTGCAGGGTGTAACGGAAGACGCGGGTGTCGCGCACGAGGAAGCCGAGCCGTTCGTACAGCCGGTTCGCCGCCTTCCGTGAGGGGCGGGAGGTGAGGTCCACCGTGCGGGCTCCCGCCGCGTCGGCCAGACGTACCGCTTCCTCGGTGAGGGCGGCACCGACGCCGTAACCGCGGGCGGCCTCGTCGACCACCACGTCCTCGACCCAGGCGCGCATCCCGGTCGGCAGGGGGAACATCGCGAGTGTGAGCGTCCCGACGACGCGGCCGTCGACCCGTGCCACCAGCACCGTGTTCGCCTCGGCGGCCAGGAGCCGGCGCAGCGACTCGTGGTCGGGCGGTGCGGCGCTGCTCGACAGTTGGGGCAGCAGGCGGGTGAACGCCTCGACCATCTCGTCGTCCGCTTCGCGTGCGACCGCAACCTCAAGGCTCATGATCCGGTTCCTGTCCAGGTGTCTCGGCACCGGGCGGCCACTGCCGTGCCCGGGAGCGCGGCCTCGCACGGCCACGGGCACCAGTCTCCTCACGAACCCGCCCCGGCGGCCATTCCTGCTCATCCACCCGTGGCCGGCGCGGTCGGCGCTTCCCGGCGAGGAGCCTCGGTCCCGTGTCGGCGTCACAGTGCGCCCGGGCCGCCGGCACGCACCGGGGGACCGCGCTACGTCGTCGTCGCGCTGCGCTCCTGGGTTTCCGCTTCCTCCGTCGCCTGGTGCGAGGGGACGGCGGGTTGGGCGAGCGGCGCCAGTCGTTCGGTGGCGGTGTCGACGAGTTGCAGGTCGGTCTTGGTGTGCGCGATGGCGGCGTCGATGAGGAGGGCGACGAGGGGGTCGTGGGTGTGGGTGCGGCGCAGTCGGGTGAGGGCGGCGAGTTCGGAGAGGTAGGTCTGGCGTTGGGCTGCCACAAGCGTGTCGAGGGCATCGGGGCCCAGCTTGGCCGCGCCGAAGAGCTTGAGGAAGAGTTCGTCGCGGTATCCGCCGGTGCGGACCCAGGCCGTCGTGGCCCAGGTGTCGAGCTCGTTCAGCCCTTGGGCGGTGAGGGTGTAACGGGTCTTGTCGGGGCGGTCGTTCTGTGCGACGTGGGAACGGAAGACATGGCCGTCGCGGACGAGCCGGTCCAGGATCTGGTACAGGTGCCCGATGTTGAGGCCGCCCCACTGCGGGCCGATCGCCTCCTCGAAACGGCCCTTGAGCTCGTAGCCGTGACTCGGTCCCTCGGACAGCAGCGCGAGCACCGCGTGGTGCAGTGGCATTTTGCATCCCCTCTGTGTTGTGACAATGTACGCCTGCATTGTTGCAATGCAGGAGGGCGGTCAAACGATGGGCGTGGCCTTGCGGGGTGTGACCCGCCGGCATCCGGGGGTGGTGGCGCTGGACGGCGTCGACCTGGAGATCGGGGACGGCGAATCGGTGGCCTTGACCGGCCCGTCGGGCGCCGGCAAGTCGACGGTGCTGCATGTGGTGGGCGGTATGGACGTGCCGGATTCCGGCACGGTGGAGGTCGACGGCACCGCGCTGGCCGCGGGCGGACTCGACGCCCACCGCCGCCGGATCGGCTTCGTCTTCCAGCGCTTCCATCTCCTTCCCGCCCTGACGGTGCTGGACAACGTGCTGGCCCCGGTGCTGCCCCGCCGGGTGGACTTCGACCGGCGGGCCCGCGGCATGGAACTGCTGGAGGCCGTGGGCCTGGCCCACCGGGCCGGGGCCCTGCCGTCGGAGCTGTCGGGTGGTCAGCAGCAGCGCGTCGCGGTCGCGCGGTCGCTGATCAACCGGCCCGGTCTGCTGCTGGCGGACGAGCCGACGGGCAATCTGGACAGTTCGACTGGCCGGGAGATCATCGACCTGCTGCTGTCGCTGACCGGGCAGTACGGGATGACGCTGCTGGTCGCGACGCACGATCTGGAGGTTGCCGCGAGCTGCGACCGGATCGTGCGCCTGCGCGACGGACGGGTCGTGGCCGACGAACGGATCACGCCGGCGGCCGACGTCCTGGACCGGCTCGGGGGGCTGCGCCCGTGATCGCGATGATCTGGTCGCAGTTGCGGCGCCACCGGGCCCGCGCGCTGGCCCTGGCCGCGGGCATCCTCGTGGCCGCCACCAGCTTCACCCTGCTCACCTCGACGGTGACCACCAGTCAGGCGCAGACCACGGAGACAGTGCGGGAGAACGCCCGCTCCGCTTACGACGTCCTGGTGCGCCCCCGCGGCAGCCAGACCGCCCTCGAGCGCCGCGACCAACTGGTCGGTGCGAACTTCCTGTCCGGCATCTTCGGCGGCATCGGCATGGGCCAGTACGAGCGGATCAAGGTGATGCCCGGGATCGAGGTCGCCGCACCCGTCGCCAACGTCGGCTACCTGATGGTGCCGGGAACGCTGAAGGTGGACGTGTCGTCATTCCTGGACGGCACGGCGCAGGCCCAGATGCTTCGGATCAAGCCGACGCTGACCGCGGGTCTGGGCCGCTACCGCGCCGCCGACCAGTACCTGTACGTGAGCCGCAACCCGATCGAACCGTCCGAGACGTTGTCGGACTCCACGTTCCCCGGCCTGCAGGAGGAACACGCGGACCACCGGACCTATCCGGTGTGCTGGTACTACAACTACAACAAGACCGATGTGCACGTCGAGCACACCGACGACGGTGGGTTCGGGCCGTTGCAGCCCAACCTCATTCGCGAGGACCGCCGCGACAAGTCGCCGTTCGACCCCGACGTGAACAGCTGGCTCACCTGCCGGTCGGAAGGGGGAAAGGCGGTCGCCGAGATCCCGGTCACCTACCCGGTACTGCTGTCGGCGGTGGACCCCGCCGCGGAGGACCGGCTGGTGGGCCTCGGGCAGACCGTCACCTCCGGCCGCATGCTCACCGACCGCGACAAGCCCGTCTGGGGTCGCGAGGAGAACTGGTCCAACCTTTCGTACTGGACGATCCCGATGGTGCTGAGCGACAAGCCGCTGACGTCCGGGACCGTGGACGCCGCCGTGGAACGCCTGGACACGGGCGACCCCGCGGCCCTGCGCGGCAAGCTCGGCAGCCCCGCGGCCCACGACTTCGTCAACGACTTGCGCGGCACTCCGGTGGGGCGTGTCAGCGCCGACCTCGCGCAGGGCTATCCCGGCACATCGCTGTTCGCCCCGCAGGCCGACAGCTACTGGACCGTCGGCCCCGTCGACTACCGCCGGGCCGGTGCGGGCCTGGCGCCCCGCGCCCACGCCGACCAGTCCCCGGAGACATGGCGCACCAACCAGGACCGCCAGTTCATCGAGTACGTGCCGGAGGAGAACACCGGCACCCAGTTCCGGGAGATTGCAAGCCACCCCGGAACCACGTGCTGGGGCACCCGCACCTGCGGGCACGAGGACCACGGCAGGACACCGATCCCCTACCTGAACCCGGTCGGCCGCTACGACGCCACCAAGCTCCCCGGCTTCTCCGGCTCGTCCTCGCTGTCCGCCGTGCCGCTGGAGACCTACCGCTCGCCGCAGGTCACCGGTGCCGACGAGGCCGGGCGGAAGGCCCTGGGCGACCGGCCGCTGCGTCCGGACCGCAATCTCGGCGGCTACCTGGCCGCACCACCCACCATGCTCACGTCCCTGGACGCGCTGCCCGTCCTGACCGGCAGCCGCCGGCAGCCGACCGTACAGGACAAGGCCCCCATCAGCGCCATCCGGATCCGGGTCGCCGGCGTGACCGGCGTCGACGCGGCGTCACAGGCCCGGGTCAACGCCGTCGCCGGCCGCATCCGCACCGCGTACCCCGGGCTGCAGGTGGACATCACCATCGGCAGTTCGCCGGCGCCGCAGACCGTCGCGCTGCCCGGCGTCAACGTGACGGAGAACTGGACCGCCAAGGGCGTGGCCCTGCACATCCTCAAGGCCGTCGACACCAAAAGCGCGATGCTGTTCGTCCTGGTCCTGATCGTCTGCGCGCTGTTCCTCGCCCAGGCCGCCCTGGCGTCGGTGCGATCGCGACGCATCGAGATCGGCACCCTGCGGTGTCTGGGCTGGAGCCCACCGGAGATCCTCCGGCTCATCCTCGGTGAACTCCTCGTCATCGGCCTGGGCGCGGGAACCCTCGGCGCCCTGCTGGCCTACGTGCTGGGCGTGCTCCTCGGGCTGCCCGACGCCGGGTGGAAGGCGGCGCTCGTACTGCCCGTCGCGCTGCTCCTCGCGGTCACCGCCGGGCTGCTCCCGGCCTGGCGCGCCACGCGCCTCAAGCCACTGGACGCGATCACGCCCCCGGTGACCGCCACCGGGCGCGCGGCGCCCGTCCGTTCGGTCCTCGGACTCGCCGTACGCAATCTGCTGCGGTTCCCCGGCCGCACCGTGCTCGGCGCGGCGGGCCTGGCACTGGCGGTGGCGGCCTTCACCGTGCTGCTCGCCCTCACCCTGGGTTTCCGCGGCGAGGTGGCCGGCTCGCTGCTGGGCAACGCCGTCGTCGCACAGGCCCGCACCGCGGACTACCTGAGCGTCGCCCTGTCGCTGCTGCTGGGAGCCGCAGGCGCCGTGGACGTGCTGGTCCTGTCCATGCGCGAACGCGCCGCGGATCTGGCCGTCCTGCGTGCCACCGGCTGGACGACGCGGGAACTCGCCCGGCTGAGCTTCTACGAGGGCGCCCTGCTCGCGCTGCTGGGCGGCCTCGTCGGCGCGGTCACCGGGCTGGCGACGGTCCTGGCGATCGGGTGGGGCACGCTGGGCGGCCGCCTTCCGGCGGTCGGCGGGGCGGCGCTGCTGGCCACCCTGGCCGCCGTGGCCCTGGTCTGCGCCGCCCTGGCGTTCCCCGTCCGCGCCCAGTCCCGCATCGCCCCCGCGCATCTGCTGGCGATGGGGTGAGGTGACGGCCGCCGGAGCCAGCGAGGACGCGGCCTGGACGGCCGGATGGGGCCGGTCCCACGGGACCGGCCCCACCATGGCTTGCGACCCCGCCTAACTCCTGGTCAGGACCACGTCGGCGGTGACGGCATCGCGACCGTGCGCCCGCACGGTGCGCTCGGCCGGCCGGTAACCCTCGGCACTCACCGCAAGCGGGACGCTGTCTCCGGACGGCGGGAGCCACAGCCGGTACGTGCCGTCGACGGCGGTGCTCAGGGTGTGCGCGCCCGTCCCGTTCCCGACCCGCACCGTTGCTCCGGCCAGCGGCGTGCTGCCGCCGTGCCGCCCGGCGCCGCTGACGGTGCCGCTCAGGTGCGTCCACCCCGGCGGCGCCACCACCGTCATGGTGACGGGCACGGTGACGGAGGCGTACGGCCCGTCGCTGTCGATGACCAGCAGCGCCCGGTGCGCGCCCGCGTCGGCCGGCCCCATGGCTCGCGCGTCGACGGTGACGGTCAGCTCCGCCGTCCTGCCCGCACCCACCGATGCGGAGCTCGCCCTCCCCGCCAGCCACGCCACGTCCCCGTGGGGCGCGTCGTAGCCGGGCAGTTCGAGGGCGGAGGTCTGCATCACCCTGTCGGCGCTCTGGCCGCCCACGACGGACCAGCCGGGCGCACCCGCCGCCGCGTACAGCGGCTGCGGCAGGTTCGGCAGCGCGCTCCACGTGTCCGCGGCCGGATCGTAGGCATAGGCCTCGTTGGTCACCGCGGCGGCCCCGACGAGCACACCGCCGGCGGCCATGAGCCGGCCCGCCCCGACGCCCGTCGCGGCGCCCCAGAAGTCCACCGGGGGGTCGGCGATCGGCGTCCAGCGGCCGGCGGCGCGGTCCAGGGCGTAGCCGGCGGCCGTGGCGTGCGGAGGCTGCCCGTCGCCCTGGTGGACACCACCCGCGCAGTACAGCGTCCCGTCGACGGTCCCGCAGCTCTGCCAGGAGGTCGGCAGAGGGTAGGCCGGTCCCGTGGACCACGTGTCGCCCGCCGGGTCGTAGACCTGGACGTCGCGTGTGCCGCAGGAGATGCCGGTGCAGCCGCCGATCACATAGAGCCGGTCGCCCACCGCCGCCGCGGCGGAATTCCCGTACGCCTTGGGCGCGTCGGCGATCCGCGACCAGGTGTCGGTCGCCGGGTCGTAGACCTCGCCGCCGGCGATCGGCGTGCCCGCGCGGTTCTTGCCGCCGACGACGTACAGCTTGCCCCGGACGAACCCGTAGGCCGCGCCGCTGCGCTTGGTGACGGCCGGGGCGAGGTCCTTCCAGGTCGCCGTGGCCCGGTCGTAGGAGCGCAGGGCGGTGGTCCACTGGCCGTCGGGCGTCTGGCCCAGACCGCTGTACAGGACACCGTCGTACGCGGCCGCGATTCCCCCGGTCATGGGCTGCGGGAGGTCCGCGAGCGGCTGCCACGCCTGCCCGGCGGTCGCCCCGGCGGCGGCGCCCGAGGCCGCGGTGGTGGCCGTCGCGACGTCGAGCGGGTCGGGCCTGGCGGCCGTCCGCTCCCTCGGCGCCCCCGGCATACGCGCCGAGGTCTCCGCGACGGCCTGCTCGCCGACGGCGAGCGAAGCCGGGGCGCCCCCGGTGTTGCGCACCTTCACGGTGACGGTCTTCTTCCCACTCCAGGGAACGGTGACGCCCACCGCGCCGGGGGAGGCCTTCAGCCGGGACGGGTGAAGGGCGAAGTCCGCGGAGGTGACGGCGTCGGCCTCGACCTTCACGGTGGACGTGCCGGCCGGATAGCCGAAGGCGGGCAGCCCGGCGGTGAACTCCTGACGGCCCGTACGGGAGGAGAAGGCCCAGTACAGCCCGTCGCCGACGGCCGGGTCGTCCGGCGAGGCGATGCTCCGGCCGCTGTCCTGCGGCGCCTTGGCGGCGGAGACGGTCGCACCGACGATCCCGGCACCGGTGTTGGCGTCCGTCACCCGGCCCGTCAGCAGTCCGCCGGGCACGGTGACCAGGGAGCGGGTGCCGACGGCCACGTTGTCCAGCTGCCAGATGCCGGTCAGGGAGCCGGCGAAGTGGAAGCGCAGCCGCACCGAGGGCTTCCCGGCGTAGGCGGTGAGAGGCACCGTCTGGTGGGAAGGGCCCTCCACGACGTCGGTGTGGTGCCAGAGGTTCTCCCAGTGGTCCCCGCCGTCGGTGCTCACGTCGATGTCGGCCGTCGGGTCGTTGAAGCGCCACAGACTCGGCAGAGCGGTGTCGAACTCCAGCGTCGGCCGCGTCTCCTTCGAGAGGTCGTACTCCGGGCTGATCAGCTCGGTGTCGACCGCGCCCCAGCCGAGCGCGTAGTCGTCGACCTGGGCGAAACCGCCGTCACCACCGGTCTGGTTGCCGCGGGTGAGCGGGTCGTCGAACCCCCAGCCCCCGGCGTCGGTGTGGTTGACGATGCTCCACCCGGCGGGCTTCGCGGCGGTGTCGAAGGACTGGAAGCCGCCACCGCCGTACTCGACGGCGTAGCCGGGCGGCAGGGCGCCGGTGCCGACCAGGGACAGCGCGAGGTCGGCGGTCTTCGGGGACGATCCGAGCACGACCTTCGTCTCGGCCGGCCGGTAGCCGGGGTAGAGGCCGGTGGCGCGCAGCGTGTACGTCCTGCCGCGTTCGAGGCGGACGGAGTAGCGCCCGGTCCTCGGGTCGGTGTGGACGGTGCCGGGTACGCCGTCGACGGTCAGCCGGGCGTAGACGCCCCAGCCGTGTCCGCCGCCGTCACGGACCGTCCCGGAGACCGTGGCGGTCGGCACGGCGGCGAGCGCGGCGTTCCGGGTCAGCTCCGTGCCGTCGGCGAGGGTGACCTCGCCCAGGTTCTTCCGGGCGTAGCCGAAGGCGTCGACCGTCAGCGTGTAGGAGCCGGTGGGCGCCGCCAGCGACCACCGGCCGTCGGCCCCGGTCAGTGCCGAGAGCGCGCCGAGCCGTACGGTCGCCCCTGACAGCGCCTTGCCGGTGGCCTTGTCGGTGACCTTGCCGGTCACGGTGCCGTGCGGGCCGGGCCGGAAGGCGCCGACCCCCTTCGGCGTGCCCAGACCCGTCGGCCCGTCGTAGCCGGGGCCCGCGGTGCAGCTGTTCGCGGGCTCGCAGGCGGGAGGCCCGTCCGGGTCGCACGGTGCGTCGTCGGAGCAGTGGCCGTTGCCGCCCGTGGTCACGTCGTTGAGCGCGCCGGGGGAGCGGTACGGGTACGCGGCCGGGTAGGTGCCCTCGACGGGCGTCCCGGCCAGCGCGTACAGACCGGCGATGATCGGGGCGGAGGCGCTGGTGCCGCCGTAGACCCCCCACCCGCCGCCGGAGTAGGTGTTGTACACGGCCACGCCGGTGTCGGGGTCGGCGACCGCGCTGACGTCCGCCACCGATCGCCGGTCGCACCCGGTGCCGGTCTGGAACGCCGGCTTGGGCTGGTAGGCGGAGCACCCCGAGCCCGTGCCGCTCCACACCGTCTCCGTCCAGCCCCGCGCACCGGTGTCGCTTCTGCTGAGCGAGGTGCCGCCGACCGACGTCACGTACGGGGAGGAAGCCGGGTAGCTCAGCCCGTGGCCGTAGTCGCCGGAGGCGAACACCACGGCGGTCCCGGGATGGTCGAAGTACGCCGCGTCCAGGGCGGCGAGGTCCGGGCCGTCGTAGTAGGCGCCGTAGGAGTTGGACACGTAGCGGGCGCCCAGCGCCACCGCGGTGTTGACGGCGGCGCCCAGGTCGTCCGTGGCGGAGCTGTCGGCCTCGACGAGGAGGATGTGCGCCTTCGGCGCGACGGCCGAGACCATGTCGAGGTCCAGGGAGATCTCGCCGGCCCAGCCGTCGTTGGACTGCGGGTAATCCGTCCCCCCGCGCTGGTCGACCTTGCGGAAGCACCCGGTGTCGCTCGTGCAGGGCGGCAGCCCGTACTGGGCCCGGTAGGCGGCCAGGTCCATCTCGGCCTTGGGGTTGTCGTACGCGGCCACGACCGCGATGGTCGCCCCCGCGCCGCCGTCCGCCGGCAGGTCGTAGGCCGAGCGCAGGTCGGCCGGACCGAACCCCTCGGGAGCGGCGGACCGCGCGCTGCGCCCGCCGGTGGCGTCCGCCTGCCGCACCGCGAAGCACCCGAAGTGCCCGGGCTGCGGGGTGCCGCAGAGCGACTCCGACTCCGCCGCGGGACGTGAGTCGTCGGCGACGGCAGGGCTCTGCTGCGGCAGTTGGACGGCGAGCGCGGTCAGCAGCAGGGCCGCGGCCGCGCCTGTGGCACGTTGCCACCGGGATCCCGGCGGCCTGGCAGGGGCTGCCCTGAGGGATCTGGAAAGGGGGCGTGAGGGACGGCGTATGAGCACAGAGCGACTCCGATGGAGGACGGAGTGGACAGGGCGGTACCCGATGACGTTGTCGGACGAGGTGACGGTTGCCGAAGAAAGATCGCGTGTACTCGACAACCAGGTCAATGGGTGGAGTTGGCGTCTTGGCGCCGCGTGTCGTGTTCACGCCGCCCGGGTCACGGTTCCACCGCGGCGATGTATCCGACTGACGCCGGCCGGAGGCCTACGTCGTCGTCAGCGGAGGGTCATCGTCGATCAGCGCGGCCGCGGGACCGTCCCCCGAGTGCCCGATTTCCATTCGAGGTCAGGGTTCCTGGCGAGGCTCGATGCCGGCGGGAAAGCCGTGGATCCCTGAGGCGTTGACGTCGCTGTCAGGGATGTCGAGAGGGCAGAAGCCCCAGCTTCGTGCGATTCGTACTACATCGAATTCCCCGGGCATGGCGGCGAACCAGGCGTCCCATTCGGGTTCCTGCCAGTCCCGCCAACCGTCTTCGAGCCAGCGCTGTCCGACACCGAGTTCCAGCTCGATGTCGGAGGGTTCGCCGATGTGGAGCGGTACTTGACCGCGCTCACCGATGTAACAGTAGGCGCGGGTCAGGTCGCCGGATTCCACTTTGGCCCAGGCGTGGTATTCGCCGATGCGGTCGGTGGCGAAGAATTGGATGTCCCCAAGTTGCGTACTCAGCGAGTGAAGCCAGTCGGGGAAGCCTGGCTCCGTGGCGTCGGTCCCGGGCGGCAGATGGATCCGGCCGTGAGCGAACGTCCAGTCGGAGACCGGCCGTGCCACGAAGACCCCCTGCCGGTAGGCGGCGTCGGTGCCGCCTTCCCAGTCCATGACCTGACGGTGTCGCAGGCCAAGGGCGTCGGCCACCTCCTCAGGCGCGGCGTCCCGCACAGCGAGCCACGATGTCTTGTAGCCGATGCCCATGATTCCTCCCACCAGGTGACTCAGCAGCATCGCAGATGCCGCTGACAACGCCCTGGTTCGTCTCGGGGCAGTGGCAGGGGTGGTCACTGTGTGGAAGGACAGACCTCGCTCGGTCAGCGCACTAATCTGTGGCCCATGCATCAGCCCCGAAGGCGCGACCGGCGCTTGGCTCGCCGTGTACCGTCGGCGTCGGTCCGACGCCGAGCGACGCCTCGGCTCACGCCCGTCGGCGCTGAGGTAGTCCTGGTCGGCTATTTCTCCGCAAGAGAGAACGACTTCGAAGGGCGCATGACGTCGGCAGCCGCTGCACTGGAGGCGCGTGGAGTTCGGGTCGTCGCGCAGATCGTGCAGCGACGGGGGGTCTCCGACGGCGGGGTCAAGAAGATGGGTCTGCCCTACTCCTCGCGCACCGCTCTTTGGGCGGTCTGCAGACGGGGGAGTATGAGGTCGACTGCCCTTATTGCGGCGTCAACGTGTTCGTCGTCATCGGACAGGACGGCCACTTCTGCTGCACCGACGACTATGCGCTGCAAGAAGTGCAGAAGTCACCCCTCCAGCCGGCGCGAAGGCAGCAGTTGGAAGGGCTGCCGCGCAGGTTGTTCACGCGGGCCTTGGCGGATGGCCAGGAGGGCCTGGCTCATGGCGTCCGCCACCTGTTCGGGCGGGCCGCCTGCCCGGACTGCGGGACCGACTTCTCGGTGGCCGAGCGGGTGGTGGCCGGCTGGATTCCCTGACCGTCCGAGGCCATGCGCGGGCGAGGATTCGGGTCCGTGGCAGTCGGAAGCCGGCTGGGCCGTACAGGGCTCTCTTGATCGTTTTCACGCGATGGTCATGGTCTTCGACCTTGCCGGTGCCGCATTCGCGAGACGCGCGGGTCAGAGTGCCTGGTCGGCATCTTCCACCGATGCAGAGCGTTCATCGCGGCGAATGGCCAGGCGACCTCCTGCGCGAGTGGGTGAATCCGCAACTGGGCCCTGCCCATCGAGCTCGAGGCAAGTGGACAACGGGAGGTGTTCAACCGTCTGGCCGCGGCCGACGGCGTCTACTGCCTCAGCGCGCTCCGTGATGAGGCGGTTCACGACTGGGGACGTGCGCGCACGACCAGTTCCACGAGTTCGTGCTCGTCAGCCGCTCGGCTGGGGCAGTTCACCCGCGTCGTAGCGGGCCGCCACCGCTCCGCAGCCCCTGGGCGTGTCGACCGGCGTCCGCGAATGGGAACGGCTGTCACAACCGGCCTATACGCTGCGAGCGATCCACGACCTGATGACCGGAAGGCACGATGACCCGCACTACCCGTCCCACGGTTGAGGCGATACTCGCCGCGATGCCCGAACTCGCCTCCCACGCGCGCGACGCGGTCATCTTGCATCCCGAGCGTGCGGAGCCGGACCACTGGAGCAGCTCCATAGGCGGGCCGCTGCTGTGGCCGAGTGACGAACCGTGGCCCGAGTGTTCCCTGCCCGACGTGAACGACCCTGCCGACTCGCCTGCCACGGCCATGGTTCCGGTCGCACAGATCTTCCGACGCGACGTGCCGGGCCCCTGGTGGCCCGTCGGCATCGACCTCTTGCAGATCCTCTGGTGCCCCAATGAACACTGGGATCCTCCGGCCCCTCAGGCCGACGTCAGCCCCGTGCTGGAGGTGCGATGGCGCCAGGCTGCCACCGTCGTCGGTCACTTGGCGACTCCGCCGGTGCCCTCACGGTACGAGGAGGACGGCTACCTGCCACAGGCGTGCGCCATCACCGCCGAGCGTGTGACCGACTTCCCCTTCCGGGAAGAACTGCCGGCGGAGCTCCGTCCGCGCCTTGAGGAACTGGTCCGCCAGACCGGCGACGGCGGTGACGTCATCACCCGCCTCACCGGCTGGAAGCTCGGCGGCTGGCCGACCTGGCACCTGACGCACCCCATGGTCTTCGCCTGCGAGGACTGCGGCACAGCCATGACACTCATGTTCACCGTCGCCAGCGACGACGAGACGGGCGTCGTCGTCGGCCGGTGGGGAGACCTGCGCATCTTCACCTGCCCCGCCGACCACCGTCACGGGTTCCAGGTGGACCTGCACTGACGTGCACCTGTGCGGCGGCGCTCCTTCATACATGGACGGGCACCGCCGCGCCGCACAGGGCGGACCTGCGCGATACTGGCGCCGTGGAATGGTTCGAGCAGGCCCGGGCAGCGGAACAGGCCCGGGATTGGGACACGGCCATCGCGCTGGTGAGCGCCCACGCAGAGTGCTACGCCCGCGATCACCACATGCACAGCAACCATCTGTGGCACATGGATCTGCTCGTTCGTGCTGAGCGGTTCCCGGAACTCGCGGAACTCGCACGCACGGATGTCCATGCACGCCGGAGACTCAACAGCTCGCTCGGCGAGCGGGGATGACAGCGGCGTTGCGCAGCCGCGCCGAAGACGGTGACCGCCGCCGGCGGGATCCCCGCCTGCTGCCCCGACTCCGGGTCCCACCCCGCCGAACCGGCGTGGAGGCGACCGCCTGACCGGAGCCGGATCACAGCACCCACGACGACGATGTCCCGCGAAAACGCGTCAGATGCGTGATGCGTGCCGGAAGGTGGAGGAAGTGTGGCCGGTGCCCGGATACGGCATCCGACACGTACCTGCTGTGCGCCTTCTGTTCGCCTCCCGTACGCCTTGGCCGTATGTGATGGCGGACGGCTGTGGACACGGCGGGTACGATCCTGCCTGTTCATTGCCGTCTCGCTCTGGGTTGCACGCCCGGCGTCCGGGCTGACAACGTTGTCTTCTGGTGAGGCCGAACTGTGCGTGCGCATCGCGACGCTGGAGAGGTTACGTGTCCATCAGATCCCATCCGCCCTTGCCCCGCGCGTCACATCCGAGAACATCCGGTCACCGTCGCAGCCCCCTGCGGGCGACGGTCGCCGCGCTGCTGACCGGGGCACTCGGCCTCGCCGCGCTGGCGGGTGGTGGCGCGGCCGCGGCCGTGACCGCCTCGGCCACCTCCGCGGGGTCCGCGGGACCCTCCGGGGGCACGGACTACACGAAACTGGTCGACCCGTTCGTGGCGACCGCCGGCGACGACGGCAACGACCTGCCCGGCGCCCAGGCGCCGCACAGTCTGGCCAAGGTCAGCCCGCTGACCACGCCGAACCGCAACCACCCCGGGTACGACTACAACGAGGACCACATCGCCGGGTTCACCGCGACGAACCTCGACGGCGTCGGCGGCTCGGGAGGCGGTGGCGACCTGCTGGTCGTCCCGACGTCCGTGCGGTACGACAAGCGCCCCGCGCCCAGCACGTACGCGCACGCGTACAGCCACGCCGACGAGACCGCGACGCCCGGCTACTACCAGGTGGGCCTCGGGGCCATCTCCGGAACCGGGTCCGCGGTGACGCAGGACCCCGGCACCATCAAGGCCGAGGTGACCGCGACCACGCGCACCGCGCTGGAGCGGTTCAGCTTCCCCGCCGGGTCGGACCCCGAACTCGTCCTCGACCTGGCGAACAACTTCACCAGCCGCACCCGCTCGACGATGAAGGCGACGACGCTCCCGGACGGGACCACGTCCATCAGCGGGCTCATCGCGGGCTCGTTCAACGGCGCCTCGTACAAGCTGTACTACGACGCCACCACGAACGTCCCCGTCACCTCCCTGAAGAGCTGGGGCGCCGACGGCAAGCTCAGCGACGCGACCGCGCAGGACGGCGCCGACACCGGCGCCGTCCTCGGGTTCGACACGTCCCACGGGGACGACATCGAACTGCGCATCACGCTGTCGCCGATCAGCGCGGAACAGGCCGCTACCGACCAGCGCAACGAGGTGGGCGACCTCACCTTCGACCAGGCCCGCGCGAGGACGAAGGCGGAGTGGAACAGCGCGCTCGGCGCCGTCGACGTGCGCGCCTCGGCGAAGTCCGACCCCGGGTCGACGCTCACCAAGGAGTTCTACACGCACCTGTACCGCATGTACGCGCTGCCGGTGAACGCCACCAGCACCAACGGCACGTACCGCGGCGCGGACGGAGCGGTGCACAAGGCGAACGGCTTCACGTACTACGACGGCTGGTCCACCTGGGACGACTTCCGCAAGTACTCCGTCGAGGCCTACATCGACCCGGCCACCTACCGGGACATGATCCAGTCGCTGATCGTGCTCTTCGCCGACCAGCGCACCTCCGGCAAGAGCCTCGGCAGCCTGACCCACTCGGTCCCGACCGTGCGCTGGGAGCGCTCGGCGGTGCTGGTCGCCGACGCGCTGTCGAAGGGCTTCAAGAACTTCGACCGGCTCGACGAGGCGTATCCGGCGCTGCTGTCGTACTCCGGCTACTACACGGGTGCGCAGCTGCGGCAGGGCTACATCACCGGTGACCCCGGTACGACCGTGCAGCGCGGATACGACCAGTGGGCGCTGTCCGTCATCGCCGACGCGCTCGGCAAGGAGGACGACGCGAAGAAGCTGCGCGCGCAGTCGACCATGGCGATCGACAACCTCGTGAAGTCCGGTGCCTGGACCGCGGCCGACGGCACCAAGGTCGGTCTGCTCACCCCGCGCGCCGCGAACGGCGACTGGCAGAGCGCCGACTACGAGAAGTTCGAGGCGGCCGGCCTCTACCAGGGCACGCTGTGGCAGTACCACTGGTACGACGCGTACAACATGGGCGGCCTCATCGAGGCCATGGGCGGCGACAAGGCCGGCAAGGCCGCGGTCAAGCACATGTTCGGCGAGGACTCGGCCGTCGACGACGGCTCGACCATGCTGCACTCCAACGCGAACGAGATCGACCTGCAGGCCCCCTACCTCTTCAACTACGTCGGCGAGCCGAGCCTGACGCAGAAGTGGGTGCGTGCCATCTACACCGGCACGACCTGGAACCGCTACATCGCGACGGGCTCCACGAACGAGGCCCCCAGCTCCGGCGGCCAGTTCACCCCGCCGATCAAGACCCAGGTCTACAAGCTCTCCCCGAACGGCTTCCTGCCGACCATGGACAACGACGCCGGCACCATGTCGACCATGTTCGTCGGTGCCGCTCTGGGCCTGTTCCCGGTGACCGCCGGCTCGAGCCAGTTCCAGATCGGCAGCCCGTTCTTCGACTCCACGACGATCAGCTACGCCAACGGCTCGAAGTTCACGGTGAAGGCCGACGGCGTCTCGCCGAGCAACTACTACGTGCAGAGCGCGACCCTCAACGGCAAGCGGTTCGACAACACGTGGCTGGACTACTCGCAGATCATCTCCGGCGGCACGCTGGACTTCACCATGGGCTCCAAGCCCTCCCAGTGGGGCGCCAAGACCAAGCCCGCGTACTCGCTGAACACCGACGGGGGCGACACCGGTGACGGCGACACCGGCACGGACAAGGGCGACACGGTCGTGTCGGCCCGTCCGGGCACCGTCGACACCGACGAGGACGGCACCGTCGACGGCAGCGTGAAGCTCACCCTGGACGGACCGGCGTCGTTCGACGCGCGCAAGGGGACCAGCCTCACCAAGACCGGTGCGGCCGGCGTGACCGGCCTGCCGAAGGGCGTCACCGCGGACCTGCGCGTCAGCGACAAGCGGACGGCGACGCTGTCCCTCACCGGCACCACGCAGGTCGACGCGCGCTTCGGCATCACCTTCCGCGACGCGGCCTTCGCCCACGGCGTGCGGGCCTCGACGGTGAGCGGCACCGGGATATCCCCGACCGACCCGCTCGTCATCTCCGCCGCCGCCGTGCACCGCAAGGCCCTCGGCGCCCTCGTCGACCAGGCGTCCCTGGTGCGCAGCGCCAACTACTCCGACGGCTCCTGGAACCTGTTCCGGTCGGCCCTCGAACGCGCGCGGACCGTCCTCGCGGACACCGGCTCCGTGACGGGCACGATCATGGCCGCGCAGGACGCGCTGCAGACGGCCGTCGACGGGCTGACCATCGACGAGGGCGGCTACGCCGTCCTGCAGGCCGAGTCCCCCGACCAGAAGGAGGGCCCCAGCCTCGTCAGCGAGCGGAACAACTCGGACGGCAACCTCGGTGGCGTCACCGAGGGATCGTGGGAGCGGTTCACCAAGCTGGACTTCGGCGGCGTCGCCCCGCGGACCATCTCGGTCCGCTACGCCAACTCGCAGCCGACGAACGCCAAGCCCAGCAGTGTCGACATCCACGCCGGCGCCGCCGACGGCCCCGTCGTCGCCACCGTCCCGCTCCCCGGAACCGGTGGCTGGCAGTACTGGAGCACGGTGCAGGCGGCCGTCACCGACCCGGATGCCCTGCTGGGCGCGAAGAGCGCGACGTTCGTGTTCCACGCCCCGTCGGGCCAGCAGTGGGTGTCGAACTTCGACTGGTACCAGTTCTCGCCGTACGAGGTCTCGACGTCCCCGACGACCACGCTCGCCACGCTGACCGCGGTCAACAGCACCACGACCGGCAACGGTTCGCTGCCGCTCAACCTCGGCAACGGCATCTTCGAGAACGTGACGAACGGCGCGTGGGCGCAGTGGAAGGACACCAACCTCCGCAACGGCGCTGACACCGTCACCGTCCGCTACGACAAGCCCCAGTCGCGGGCCGCGTCGGACTCGCACATCGAACTGCACCTCGGCTCGAAGGACGGCGCCAAGACCGTCGACATCCCGCTGGACTACAGCGGATCGGGCTGGGGGACCATCGCCACCACGAGCGTGCACCTCGACCCGAGCGTCTTCACCGGCGTCCAGGACGTGTACGCGGCGTTCGTCTCCAGCACGCAGACCGCCTCCCAGCCCTACGTGGGCAACGTCTACTCGCTGGCCCTGACGCAGACCGCCGACGCCCCCGTGGGCTTCGACGCCACCGCGTTCCGTTCGCACAGCGGCGGCGGCCTGAAGAGCGAGCCCGTCGGCTGGACCGGCTCGGGTTCCACCACCGACCTCGGCGGTACCTACAACGGGGCCTGGGTCAACTACGGGGACATCGACTTCGGCGGTTCCCCGAAGAGCACCGTCACCATCACCTACGTCAACAACTCCGCCCGCTGCGGCACCGGCTCCGCCGTCGAGCTCTACCTGGACTCCTTCGACGCGGCCGACCCCGGCACGCCGTACGCGACCGTGCCGCTGCCCGTCACGGGATCCGCGTGGTCGTCCGGAGGCACGACGAGCCTGGCGCTGCCCAAGGCCGTCACCGGCACGCACACCGTCTACCTGCGGCTGACGACGACCCCGGACTCCTCGCACCCGTACGTCGCCAACCTGGGCCGGATCACCTTCAACCACGTCGAGACTCCCGCCGTCACGGACAAGTCCGCCCTGCGGAAGGCGATCGAGCAGTACGAGGGGCTCTCCGCCGACGCGAAGCGCTACGACGTGATCGACTTCGGTGTGTACGGGCGTGAACTCGCGGCCGCGCGCACCCTCGTCGCCGCCGACGACGCGACCCAGCTCGAAGTCGACACGCAGACGCGCAGCCTCACCCTGGCCGCGGGCCAGCTGATCCCGCTCCCGCGGCTGAAGCTGGAGGACCTGGTCGCGACCGCCTCGGCCCTCGACAACGACCGCTACACGGACGCGTCGTGGAAGGCGTTCACCGGGGCACTCGCCGCGGCGAAGACCGCGGTCGCGGACGGAACGGCCACGGACGCGGCACTCACCGCCCGTTACGAAGCCCTCCGCCACGCCATGGCCGGGCTCATCACGAAGCCCAAGGCGGTACCGGCCGCGCCCGACGCGGTGTCGGCGACCTCGTCCGGCACGAGCGTGACCGTCGCCTGGTCCGCACCGAAGGACACCGGCGGCTCACCGGTCACCGGCTACAAGATCACCTTCAGTGACGGCCACCAGATCGAGATCAACGATCCGGACAGCCGCAGCACGACCTTCACCTGGCTGCGGTCCGGAAGGTCGTACACGGCACGCGTCCAGGCGGTGAACGCCGTCGGCACCTCCCAGCAGAGCGCCGCGACGGCACCCGTGGTCACCGGCGGCGGCAAGCCGCAGAAGCCGGCCGTCACGGGTGTGATCACCGACGGCAAGCAGGTCCGCGTGACCTGGCGGGCGGGCGGCGACGGCGGATTCCCGATCGTCGGCTACACCGTGGCCCTCGACGACGGAACCACCGCGCACGTTCCCGCCACCGCGGGCACGACGCTGCTCACGACCACGGGCAAGGCGAAGGCCCACGCGGCCACCGTCACCGCGGTCACCCTGGCCGGAACCTCGGACGACTCCACCGCGACCGTCCCGGTGACCACCTCGGCCTCCGCCGCCGCGGACGCCTCCGACCCGGCGTACGAGCCGTCCCCCTTCCCGGACGACACGCTCAACGCCACCTACACGTCGGACAAGTGGCCCGGCACCGGCGACGGGACCGACTACTTCTACGGCCTGCTCAACGGATTCGACCACCTCGACTCCGACATCCTCGCCGCCAACACCAAGGTGCCGGGCGGCACCCCGCTCACCGCTGAGAACGACCGGATCGCCGTGCGCATCAACAACGCGGCGACGCAGAAGGAGGTGGACCGGGCCGAGGTCGACGCCACGAACAGCTCCACCGTCACGATGGCCGACGGCCTCGGCTCCCGGCTCGGCCAGATCTACCTGGACGCCCTGAACGGCGGCCGGCTGCCGAAGACCGGCGCGCTGTTCTCCCGCGTCACGCAGGGCCTCGACAAGGGCGGAGCGGCGAAGGACCACTTCGGCTACCAGCGCCCGTACGTGCGGCTCGGCTTCGTCGGCGACGGCGGCGCCGTCTACGAGTCGCAGGACGGTTCCTACGGCAGCCTCACCACCAGCGGCTCGTACCCGAGCGGCCACACCTACGGCGGCTACGAAGCGGGGACCATCCTCGCCACGCTCCTGCCGGAGCTGGCACCGTCGATCCTCGCCCGCACCTCGGAGTACGGGGACAACCGCATCGTCCTCGGGTTCCACTACCCGCTCGACGTCATGGGCGGCCGCATCGGCGCACAGGCCACCGTCGCGCACCGGTGGGCGGACCCCGACTTCGCGAAGCTGCTGACGCAGGCCCACACCGAGATGGAGAACGTGCTGCTCGCGCAGTGCGAGAAGGAGGGCTACGGCGACACGCTCGAGGCCTGCGAGGGCGACTCCTACGCCGGTCTGACCACGGCGCAGCACGTCGACCTCTACACGCAGCGCCTGGACTACGGGTTCTCCCGGGTGGAGAAGTCCGGGCAGGCCCTCAAGGCCCCGTCCGACGCGGCGGCCCTGCTGATCACGGCCTTCCCGGACCTGACCACCGAGCAGCGCACCCAGATCCTCGAGCAGACCGCGACGGACTCCGGCTCCCCGCTGGACCTCACCGCGGACGGCGGAGCGAGCTGGGAGCGGATCAACCTGGCGGCCGCCATGGCGGCCGAGGTGGTCGTGGGCGCCGACGGGTCGGTCAAGGTGACGAACCACACCGACGCCACAAAGGCCGGCGTCGCCGACGCCAAGGCGATCACCGTCGGAGGCGTCGCGATCGACGGGTTCGACCCGGCAGTGTCCACGTACGTCGTCGACTGGCCGAAGAACCGGAAGCTCCCGGCCCTCTCCGCCGTACCGGCCCAGTCCGGCGCGCGGGTGAAGGTCACCGACGGCAGTTCGGTCCTGTCGTCGACCGGGCACCGGTTCACCACCCGCACCATCAAGGTGACCTCGGCCAACGGTTCGGTCACCCGGACCTACACGGTCGGTTTCCAGCCCACGGACCGCGACGACCGTCCGGTCGCGGCCGGCGGCAACGGCGGTGACCGCACCACTGGGGCAGCCGACCTGCTCAGCCGCGGAAGCAACGGAACCGGCTCCGCCGGCGGCGCCGGATTCTGGGCGCCGTCGACGGAGTGGGCGAACCCCATGTGGATCCCTCGCTCGTAGGGCGCCACGTGACCCCCGGTCCCGCCGTGTCCCGTGAGGCCGCGGCGGGATCCGGCTGACCCCCGCGAAGTGCCGCACCGAAGACGGCCCCTGCGGGTGAACGACTGCCGTTCACCGCAGGGGCCGTCGCCATCTCGGCGTGTATCCGACCGGTCGGGCCTCAGGTGTGGTCAGCCGGCACGTCCTGCGCGGGGCGCACTGGCGACGCCCACACCGACGCGGTGTCAGGTGAGCGCTTCAGTCGTCGAGGAAGAGCTCCTCGATCCGCAGGCCGCAGAGCTTGGCGGGCGGATCGGCGTCGGCTGCCCGACCGGGGACAGCGATGCGCAAACGCAGCCGGAGGCCCGGTCTTGTTTCACCGTTCGCAGTGGACTTCTTCGCGTACCCGCTCAGATCGGTCAACGGCGCACCCGATAGCGCAGGTGAAGCACCCGGTTGCCCTGAATCACCACGTCAGGATCCTCCAACAGGTGCTGCGCGTGGACCGACCCGAAGTAGCGCTTGCCGGACCCGAACACGACGGGTACGACGTCCATGCGCACCTCGTCGATCAGGCCCGCGGCAAGCACCTGGCCACCGACGTCGCCGGCGGCGACCTCGACCATGCGGCCACCCGCAAGCTCCTGCGCCTTGGCCACGGCTGCCTCGACGCCGTCGACGAAGTGAAACGGCGCCTCGGGGTCCCAGCCCTCGGGCTCCGGCCGGTGCGTCACGACGACCACGTGGTCGATCCCGCCCGGCGGCTTCCCGTCCCAGCCGTCCGTCAGGTCGAAGACGTGGCGGCCGACGATCGTGACTCCGATCTGGTCCCAGTACGGCCGGGTGTAGTCGTAGGACGTCTGCGACACCTTCAGCGCGCCGCTCTCGTCCAACGGGACGTCACCGCTGGACAACCAGTCGAACAGCGGTCCGGGCTGGTCATTCTCGTCCGCGACGAAGCCGTCCACCGACACCGAGCTGTACATGACCACCTTGCCCACGGGACTCTCCTCTGCTTTGGGGTGCCACAAAAAGCGTGTCGTGAGCTGTCGCTCTGGTAGGAATCAATCGGCCGGCAGCGGCCAGCCGTCCAGCGAGTGGCCGGGGCGCTTTGCGGTCCGTCTCGGTTTCCGTCTCGTTCGAAGCCGCACGCCGTGGTTCGCACTCGTCCGCGAGCCACTGCACACCCCGCTCCGACAACGGCAATGAACCCGCCCGAACGGCCGGGGACGCCATCCTCACCGCACCAGGCAAACCTTCAAAGCTCGCCCCGTGCTCCGGCGCTGGTCCGCCTGCACCTCTGCTACCGCCGGGTGCCCGCTGCGGCTTGCCGGGAGGTCGGGATTCGGCGGGTCGGCGCAGCCATAGCGGCCTGCAGTCAGGCCTCGCCGACCCGGATGCGGGCGCCCAGGTCCCACATCGGCATCGGCCACCCGGCTGCCGGCGAGACGGAGCCACCCGGCGTGAGGCGGCGCTCAGTCGTTGCGCCCGACACCGCGATCGGGTGCGCTCATGTCGCCCGTCCCGGGCGTGCCGTCGGCGATTCCGTAGCGCAGGTACACGGTGCCCGTCGGACTGGCCGCCGGCGGCTCGAGGAGAGTGACGTTCGTGGGCACCGCGCCATCGTCGAACACCTTCTTGCCGACGCCGAGCACGATCGGGTGCACCCAGAGGTCGAGACGGTCGAAGAGCTTCTCGCGCAGGAGGGTCTGCACCAGGTTCAGGCTGCCGACGACCTTCACATGCTCGTGCCGGTCACGGATCTCCCGCACCGCACCGGCGAGATCCGGGCCGAGCTGCGTGGACCCGCCCCACGAGAGGTCGGGCTTGCCGCGAGAGGCCACGTACTTCGGGACGCTGTTGAAGAGCTTGGCGATCTCGCCGTCCTCGCCGCCCTTCTGGTGCGGCCAGTAGGCGGCGAAGATGTCGTACGTCCGCCGGCCGAGCAGGAGGGCGTCCGTGCCCTCGTACGCGGCACCGACCTGCGCCCCGGAGATCTCGTCCAGCAGGGGCGCCTGCCAGCCGCCGAACGGGAACCCCGCCGGGTCCTCGTCGGGGCCGCCGGGCGCCTGCCCGACGAGGTCGAGGGTCGCGAACAGTTCGATGTGGATGAGGCCCACGGTCTACTCCCGATGAGTTGGTCGTCCCGGTCGAGAGGTAGACCGGCGGGCGCCGGCGAAATCATCGCTGCGACGGCATCCGGTCTCCGGATCCTCGACCGCCTCCTCGAGTGCATCGGTCACCCCCGGCGACCCATGACGCACGACGCCGCGACGACGCCGCGACGGCGGCGCGCGTCGACCCGTCACCTGCCATCATGCCGAGGTGGCCACAGACATCGTCTTCTTCCTCGCTCCCGACGACAAGACTGCCGCCAGGACCCGGCTCAAGGGTCCCGGGCCGGCACTCACATCGTTGGCGTGTCATGACTTCACCGCGGACGATGCCGTCGTGGAGTGGGAGATGTACCTGGACGCACCGTCCGCCCCTCTCCCACCGCAGCACGAGCTGAACAAGAGGGAATGGCCCCGCTACGTCGCGCCCGTACTGAACGACGGGGTCGGGGTGTTCGCGCTCTCTGCGCGGCTCACCAGTGCGCTCGCCACCGCGACTCCCGCCTTGTTGAGAGGACTTGCCGCACGCTGGACCGAGAGGCTCAGGCTCGAGGACGGTGACGACATGACCGACGACGACCTTCTGACGGTTCTGAAGGGGATCGCCGGGCTCGCGGCAGCGGCCGAGGCTTCCCGCGGCAACCTCGGTCTCTATTGCTGGCACTACTGAGCCAAGCGGCTCACCACCTTTCGGGGAGGATCGGGCGTCGCCCGAAGGTACGGTGGGCCGAACACAGAACGGAGGCTTCTCTCGACTTGGCATCGCCATCGCCATCGATCGCGATCGAGGCGCCGTCGTGGACGCTGTAGCCTCCGCCCGTGACCATCCGCGACAGTTGGACCGAGGATCCCCGCCCTCACGAGCTGCCTCACTACCGAACGCTCCTGGACGGTACGGACTGGGCGTCGCTCGGCACCGCGCGCGGAACGGGTGAATCCCTCCCGACCGCGCTGAAAGGCCTCCTCAGCCCCGACCCGGTCGTCAGGTCGGCTGCCATCGGCGTCGCGCTCGGGGAAGTGACCCACCAGAACACCATCTACCAAGCCACCGTGCCCGTGGCGCTCTATGTTGCCGCCATCCTCAACCACCCTGTCATCGTGGCAGGCGATGTCGTCCGTGTTGCCGGCATGCCACCGCACCGCCCGGCCCTGGTGGTACTCCTCGAGTGGCTCGGCGACACGGCCTACGACGCCGACGACGAGTGCGTCGCCATCGCCGAACGCTATTGCGACGAGGGGTGTCCCGACGAGTGCTGCAGGCAGATCCGCGAGTTCCGAGACGTGCGCCCGGCTGTCTTCTCCGGCGTCCGTCCTCTTCTCGGCCACGACAACGCTGACGTACGCGACGCGGCCCTCGTCGCCGCGATCCCCCTTGCGGAGCACCCCGTTCTCACCGCGCACCGCGCCGAGCTGGTCGACCGCGCCCGCCGTCTGCTGGCCACCAGCACGCACCGCCGCCGTCGATACCGTGTCCTCGACGCCATGAAGGCATGGGGTCACGACACCGGGGGCCTGGAAAACGCGGATGAGGCCGAAGCCCGCAGACTTCGCGCCCGCCGTATGGCGGAACGCAACTCGTGGACAGGCGGCTACAGCGAAGACCCACCCTTCTGACCCGGGTAGATGGGCACTCCAGGCATCCGTGGCTGGTGCCGATCCGCTCACCGTCCGGTCACCGTGCCGCGATGAGGGCGGCGACAGCGACGGCCACTGCCTGGCTGACCGATCGATGTCGGATGTGCGCTGTAACTTCCCCGCATGGGTGTGTACCTGGTCAGCGTCGGCGCGGAGGAATGGTTCGGTGAGGAGGAGGACGGATGGGGCGAAGTCGCTTCAGCGCTCAGCGCTGAACTCAGGCGGCGGGGCCTGCCGCCCTACGAGGGCGTACCCCCGGAGACGGACTTCGTGGCCGGCTCAGGGCAGGCCTTCGAGGAGAAGCTGACGCCACCCATGACCGGCTTCGACGCCTTGTGCCAGACGCACCTGTCGCAAGAGGAATCGGAGACCCTCTGCGGCTGGAGCGTGCTCCTGCCCTTCTCGCTCGACGAGGAGATCTGGTTGCCCGTCGACTCCGGGTACTGCGAGTCGACCCTGGTCGTCGGTGCTCCCCAGGTGTTACCGCTCGCGGAGAAGCTGGCGGCAGCCATAGAACTGCCGCCGGAAATCCCGGAGACATGCGACAACCTCGACCTGAGCATGTGGTTCAGACACCGGGCGAAGGACCTGGCCACCATGCGACCAGGACTGTGGAGCGAGGACCTGGACGCGGCCTTCTACGTCGCGCTGTTTCTGCGCGCCGCCCAGCACTCGATTCGGCGTGGCTGTCCCATCGTCCTGACCTGAGACCCGCCTTCCGTCCCGCAGGCCTTTCAGCGGGCATCACCCACCGTGCGCTCGTTTCGATGCCGCCTGCGCGACTCCGATGCGAGCCTCAGGGGGCCGACGGCAGCAGCCCGCGGGCCGTGGCCAGGGCCCAGGCGGCAAGGGTGAAACCGTCGTGGATGTGTCCCTTGGCGAGTTCGGAACGCATCTCGTCGGGGGTGAGGGCCCGGAAGGCGTCGATTCCCTCCTCACGCGCGTCGGGGCCGGGCATCTCGGGGAACGAGGACGAGGCGAGCCGCGCGAGGTAGAGCTGGTCGCGGCCGCTGTGCATGCCCGTGTCGGAGGTGAGCTCGCCGAGATGGATCATCTCGGTCACCTCTCCTCCGAGCTCCTCGAGCAGTTCACGGCGCGCGGTGGTGGAACTCTCCTCGTCGGGCTCACCGAAACCTCGGGGGATCTCCCAGTGCCAGTCGCGGTCGGCGTGCCGGAAGTGGTGGAGGAGGACGATCCTGCCGTCGTCCAGGACCGGTAGGACCACCGCGCCTCCTCCCGGGCCCTGGGGGACGAAGCGGATGTAGGTGTTGACGCGCCCGGAGCGGAAGCGCACGGCGTCGCGGATCATGCAGACGTAGGGGTCGCGGTAGACGACGCCGATGTCCGCGCAGTCCTCGGGGAAGCCGAACGCGACGGCCAGTTTCTCCACTTCGCGGGTCACGCGGTCCTGGTCGGCGCGGTCGAGCAGGATCTCGTACGCGGTCCCCGGGGGGTTCACGAAGAGCTCCGGCCGTTGCTCTTGCAGAGCGGTGTAGGCCCTGAGCCGTGCTTCCCTGCGCTCCCGCACGGCGTTGTCCTCGGATCCGGTCTGCGTCATGTGTCGCCTCGTCTCTTCCGGTTCGTGCGGTCTGGGTCTCGGGCTGCCGTTCGTCGTGCGCCGCTGCTGGACGTCACAGGTACAGGGCCAGCGGGGTGTGCTGGATGCGGCCGGCCAGGTTCGGATAGTCGTCCAGGACCGAGAGGTAGTGCTCGTGGAGGGCCTGGACGACGTCGAAGGGCGCGCTGTCGGCATCGCCCAGGACCTGCCTGCTCTTGCGGAGCAGCGCGCGTACGGTCTGCACCAGGGCGATGTCCAGGACGTACCAGAGGGGCAGGCAGACCGCTCCGGCGCCGCTGATGATCAGCGAGCGCATGAAACCCAGTACGTCGCCCCCGTCGGAGCGCATGCCCTGTCCCGCCACGCACGCACCGAGGACGGTCAGCTTGTTGCGCGGCAGGCTCACGCGCAGGGCGAGGTCGAACTGGGTCAGCACGTCGTGGCTGCCGAGGTGGAGCAGAGGACCGGCGGCCTCCGGGCCGTCCACGTAGGTGCCGTGGCCGGCGTAGACGAAGAACTCCGGCTCCTTGGCCACGAGTGCGCCCAGGCCGTCCCAGTCGGCGGCGTGGGCCGGTTCGGCGTACTCCAGGCCCTCCGGAGGCGGCCCGGCCACGAAGACCTTGCCGGGGTGCCAGCCGGTGCCGACGAGTTCGCGGCCCGAGGCGTCGGCGTCGGTCGACAACAGGGCCGTCAGGTCGTCGTCCTGTTCCATGAGCTGGCGCTTGAGCAGGTGGCGTCCCTGCGTGACGAAGGCGGCCACGCTGACGGAGTGGGAGAGCGGGACCCGTGCGGCGAGCGGCCGTGTGTCGTCGGGTCCCACGGCGACGTGGAGCGGTATGGCGAAGACGTGGTCGGTGGGGATCAAGGTGAGGTGGGTCGTGGTGCCACCGTCGTCGACGCGGTCCCAGACGGGTGCGAGGAGGAGGTCCCAGACGCGGCGGCAGGTCGCCTCGGAGGGCCACGGCGAGTCGGGGTCGGAGATGTCGGCCCACACCAGATCGGCCAGGCCCGCCACCTTTTCGTAGGCGATGCCCGGCACGGTCGTCAGACGTCCGTCCCGGCAGACCATGATGCCGAGCGAGTCGGACACCGCTCCGGCTCCGCCCGTCACACCGTCGGGTGCGGCGTAGCGGAAGTAGCGCACCACGCAGGAGCCCGGGTGATTGAGGGTGTACTGGACGAGGCGGTGCGCGATGTCCTCGTCGTGCGGAACGGACGTCAACGGGGCGTCCAGGAAGTGCTCTTCGTACTCCTGCTCGCGTTCGGCCAGCACCTCGCGCAGGGCTTGCGTCAGCTCGGGTGAGGCGGCCCGGAGCGCGGCGCGCACTGCGGGACCGGCACCGGGGCCGGGGCCGGGGGCTTCGGGCGAGGGGGCTCCGGCGATGGGATGGGCGGGCGGCCTGAGCGACGAGGGATGCGAGGAGCCGAGCAGGTCGAGCAGTTCACGGCCTGCGGATTCCTCGACCAGGGAGAGGACCCTCTCCTGGTCCGCCTGTGTGTCGTGCCCGCGGACGACGGCTTCGGCGATGGCGTGCAGGAAGGCCGGTCGCATGTGACGGGCGTACGTCCGCTTGTAGGCGGGCAGCGCGATGGCCGATCGGACCGAACGCGCCAGGCCGAGCCGCCGTGTGAGGACGTCCTTCGGACGGCTGTCGGGCGGCAGGGCTTCGGCGGTCCGCTGGTATCCGCGAACGGTGTAGGCGTAGAAGTCGACGTCCAGCCCGGCGTGATGCCCGTCCGCGGAGTCGTCCTGTTCGATCTCGTCCAGGAGTCGCCTCAGCTCCGCCAGCCCCGGGCCGCCGCCGCTGCGGAGCGCGAGATTCTGCCGGGCGATGGCCCTTCCGCGTTGCCACGGGAGGGTCAGCAGCTCCTCGAAGTGCTGCCGGGCGTTCTCCGGGTCGCACAGCGCCTGATTGGTGCGTGACTGCGCCACCCGGTAGACGTCGGCGAGGCCCTCGGAGATCGCCAGGGAGCGTGAAGTGACCGCCAGCGACCGTTCGGGCTGTCCGGCCTCACGGAGCGCGGTGGCGAGGTTGTGGAGCGCGTTGGAATAGCCGCGGAGGAACTCGCGGTGGCGGGCGGGAGTGCCGGGCGCCGGAGGAACGGCGACGTCGACACCATGGAGATGGGCCAGCTCCTCGATCTCCCGCAGGAGCGCCTCGAGTTCGGTGACGAACCCGCCCGTGGCGGATGCCTTTCCACCGTCCCGCATCGGCTGCCCCCGCTCCTCGAACCGTGCGCGCTCGCGGTTGCCGCGCAGATCCGGCACGACCCACCACAGTCCGGCCTGCTGGGCGATGTCGACGGCGGTGCCGAAGGAGATGCGGGCGGAGGTGAAGCTGCCCAGCCGGTACCGGATCCGGCCCTCTCCGTCGAACCACCGGGCGAGCGCGTAGGCGGCGAAGGGGTCGTCGGCCGGCAGCTCACCGCGGAGGTGGAGATCGTGGAGCAGCCGGGCGTCGGCTCGTGAGGCCTTGATCAGCTGCAGGCCGGTGAACAGCTTGTACGTCACGTCCGCGTGGACGATCTCGCACCAGTGGGCGCCGACCCGGCGCGCCGTGTCCCCGATGTCGTTCCGCCGGCCGTGGCCGGACTCCCCGGCCAGCCGCAGGAGGCGCAGGGCGTCGTCCTGCCGCATGGGAACGTCGAAGTCCACGTCGAAACGGAGGATGACGTCCTCGACGTCCAGTTGGCCGATGAGAGCGAGAATGGCCGAGACGGAGTCTTCCGGCTGTGGGCTCGTCGACTGGGGCATGGCCTGTTCGGCTCCCGCTTCTGTGAGGACGGTGTGGTCGGGGGGAGTCAGCGGCGGCGGGCCGCCCGATGGACCGCCGCGGTGACGGCCAGGCCCACGGCCACGCATGCGCTCACTGTCATGACGGGTGCCGGCGGGGCGTGACCGAGGTGCAGGCGCCACAGTGTCAGCGCCAGCCAGCACACCGAGGATCCGAGCAGGCCCGCGGCTGCCGAGTCGATCCAGCGGTAGGGGAGGGAGGCCGCGGAGATCGCGGCCTGCCTGAGCACCGCCAGCGGCAGGAGCAGCGCGGCGGCCGCGAGGACGAGGATGGTGGGCAACTGGGCGGCCTTCGGGAGCGGAAGGTCGTAGTCGAGGGTCTGCACCACGGTCAGTGCGGTGAGCAGGGACCCCAGTGTCGAGGTCTGCACCAGGCTCAGCCGGTTCCGGTACTCGTTCAACGCCCGGTCGGTGACCGCGGTGGCCGCGGTGCGCGCCGCCTCGGCTCGTTCGCGGGCGGTCGACAGGTATTCCAGATCGTTCTGGACCTGGGCGATCAGGGTCTCGGCCGCGGCCAGATCGCGCTCGGGCCAGGACGTGCCGTGTCCGACGCGGCGCAGCCGGGGTGTGTTCAGGCGCATGTTCGTGATCGCGATGTTCACCGTGCGGGCCAGGTCGCGATGCTGGGTGATCGTCCACAGTGTTCCGTGGGGCCCGAGTTGGGTCTGGTCGAGCATGGCGGCCGCTGCCAGCACGTCCTTGAGACTGACCGGTTCGCCGGAGGCACCGGGCTGCAGCGCACGCAGCAGGGCGCGGCTCTCCTGGTCGCTCTCGGCCCGGCGCTCGTGCAGGGACTTCTCGGAGGCGAGCGTGTGGTACCGGCGGGCCTCGTAGCCGGACTTGGCGGCGTGCAGCAGGTAGCGGGTCAGCGGCCGTAAGCCGTTCTCGCCGTCCCTCGCCCAAACCCATTCGTCCAGTGCCTCCTCGGCTCGGAGCGGGGCGAGGACGCAGAAGTCCGTCACCACGTTCCTCGGGTCTCCCGAGCCGGTGCGCCAGACCGAGAACCCGTGCTCTGTGACGTCGTGCCCACGCCACCAGGTGTCCTCGTCCGCGCCGGACGGCGGCGCGTGGCGTCGGACCGATTCGGCCAGGGGCGGCTGTGACCGGGGCGTCCCCGCCTGGTGCAGCGCCGTGAACACGTGGAACTCGCCGAGGATTCCGTCCGGTACGGGGTCGGCGACCCCTGCGGCGATCAGGGCCGCCGACCACTGGTCCAGCAGGCTGTTCCACTGCCCGAGCCCGGCGTCGAGGTCGTTCGGAGCCAGCAGGGCGACCAGTCCCAGCACATCGTGCTCGGCGAACCGAAAGGCGGCGTGGATGCCGGGCCCGCCCTCCCGCTTCGCCGCTTCCAGGATGGTGAACTCCGTCACGACGGCGTCGGATTCGGGGACGGGTTCTTCGCGTGATGGCAGTCCATCGAGCGCCTCGGTGATGCCGAGCAGACCGCACGCGTCCCACAGGCGTCCGAGGTATTCCTGGGGGGCGGTGTCTTCCGGCTCCGGAACGGCCGGCACGAGGCATGTGATGATCAGCGACGGTTTGACGAACCGTTGCACCAGGCGTCACCCGATTCCGGACGTAGGCGAATGGCGCTCAGTCGGTCGAGGGGTCTGTGCCCCTCTTGTCGCGCGGTTCGTGCGGGCCGTCCAGATCGAGGGTGAGTCTGCCGACCAGGACGTTGCGTTGCTCGCGCCGGTCCGCAGGGATGAGGGTCTTCCGGGCGCCGGGCAGGGTCCGGGCACGATAGGCGGACTCGAGTGCCTGCAGACTCGCGAGGCTCTTGGTGATCAGCTCGGGGGAGTCCGCGGCCACTGCCGTGTTGAGATCTCCGAGCACCGCCTCCACCTTGGCCCATCCTTCGGCCGACAGGAGCCAGTCGTCGAGCGCCCGCAGTCGGTTGACGGCACGCCGCTTCACGTCAGCATCCACCGGTGGCCCCCCGTTGCTGCTTTCCCGTATCCGCTTCCGGAATGAGGGCCCAAGGATATCGCTCGGCGCTCGTCCGCGGCTGGAATTTCCGACTCGGCGAGCGGGGTGAGCAGTTCCGTCATCCGGTCGGCGCGGGGCCCCGGCCTCCGCTGATCCCCATCGGGGGTCCCCGGCTGCCGCCGCCCGCCTGTCCTGGTCCCGGTACGGGTGCTGCACCGGCCGGCGGAGGATGCCGGTGGCCGGGCGCCGTGCTCGGGGATACGGCGCCCGGCCCGCCGACGGGAAGAACCCGCCGTGGCTAGAGAGAGCGTCCCGCCACGACCGGCCCGACGATGCCGCGGCGCGCCCAAAGGACGCGGCTGATCGTCCGGGTGGACCATGGCGGCGGCCGCGCGCAGTCCGCGGTGGGCTGCGCGCGGCCGGCCGCCACGCGCGCGACGGGGCCGCGGGGGATGGTGGCTATGCCCGCTTGAGAGTGACGTCGTGGGTGACGACGGCTCCCTTCTTGAGCCGGACGGTGGCCACGGTCGGCCGGTAGCCGTCCTTGGCGACGATGACGGTCAGCGGGTTGTTACGGGTGTCGAGCCACAGGCCGAAGGTGCCGTCCGGGCGCGTGGTGAGCGTGTGGGAGCCGGCCCAGCTGTCGATCTGCACGGTCGCGCCGGCCAGTGGGGCGGTGCCTCCCGTGGGGGTCGCCCCGAGGATCGTCCCGCTGATGTCGCCCCATGTTCTCGGCGGGTCGACGTGCAGGGAGACGGGGATGTCGGGCACCGCGTAGGGGGTGTCGGTGAACAGGGCAAGCCGGGCGCCGTAGTCGCCGTGCTGCGCGACCTCCAGTTCCGCGGTGTCGAAGGTGAGGGTGAGCACCGTCTTCTGGCCGGGGGCCAGGGTGATCTTCTTGGCGGACTCGCCGAGCCAGGTGACCTCCGACAGCCCTTCCTGGTCGTAACCGGGCAGGAGTTCGACGGTGGTGGTGGGGGAGAGCTCATAGGCGTCGACGGTGCCGCCGACCTTGTAGAAGCCCGTCGCGCCGCCGCTTCTGAACGTGGGGGTGTTGGCGTTGGGCAGGGCGCTCCACGTGCCGGTCGCGGGGTCGAGGGCGAAGCCCTGGTTGGTGAGCCGGCTGTCGTCGGTCACTCCGCTGGAGACCAGCAGCAGCCCGTTGGCCGCGGTGTACGCCGCCCCCCACAGCGGGATCGGCATGTCGGGCAGGGCGGACCACTTGTCGGTGGCGGGGTTGTAGACGTACGTGGAGGACACCGCGACGGCGCCACCGCTCTCCCCGCCCGCGCAGTAGATCCTGGTGCCGATGGCGGCGCAGGACTGCCAGGCGATGGGCTCCGGATAGGGGGCGATCTCGGACCAGCGGTCCTCCCGGGGGTCGTAGACGGAGGCGTCGGTCGTGCCGCAGCTCGTGGCCGAACAGCCGCCGATCGTGTACAGCTTTCCGTCGAGGACGGTGCCGCCCGATCCGGCGTAGGCCTTGGGAGCCTTCGCGCCGCTGGTCCAGGTGTTGCGGACCGGGTCGTAGACGTCCAGGCCCGGGTCGATGCCGCCGGTGCTGCTGCCCCAGCCGCCGGCGGCGTAGAACTTGCCGTCGATGAAGCCGTGCGCGGGTGCGCGGCGCGGATGGGGGGACGAGGTGAGCCGGGTCCAGGTGCCCGTGTCCGGGGAGAGACGGTAGAGGTCGCCGGTGTCGTCCTCGCCGTCGTACCCGTAGACCGAGTAGACCTTGCCGTCGTAGGTGTCGACGACGTTGTCCATGATGGCCGTGGGCAGGTCGGGCACGGGCTTCCAGGCGTCACCCGAAGGACCGGCCTCGACGGAGGCGGCCGCGGGTCCGCCGGTCCGTGTGGTCCGGCCGTCGATCTGGGCGGTGTGCGCGTCGCTGCCGGACGGCGGGAGCCGGCGCGGGCCGACGCGTCGCAGCGGTGCGCCGTCCTCCGTGCGGCCGGAGCCCGCGCGTTCCGCCAGCGTCAGGGTGGCCGGGGCGCCCCCGGTGTTGGCGATGGTCAGTTCGTGGGTCGCGCTCTTGCCCAGGACCGCGGTCGCCTCGATCGGGTCGGTCGTCAGGGACAGCCGGCCCGCCGTGAGCCTCCATGCCGAGGTGACGGCGGTGTCGGCGCGTGCCGCGACCGTCTTGGTCCGCTCGGTGTAGTGCGGCGTCGCCGCCGTGAGGGCGTGCTTGCCCAGGGGCGCGGTCAGGGTGAAGAAGCCGTCGCCCAGGTTCGGGTCCTCGGGCGTCGCCGCCGTGATCGTGCTCAGGGCGGGCTCGTCGGGGGAGGTGACGGTGGCGGAGGCCAGCCCCGCGCCGGTGTTGGCGTCGGTGACGGTTCCGGTGAGCAGGCCGGCCGGGGTGGGCGTGAGCTCCCGGCTGCCGACGAAGACGTTGTCCACGGCCCACCACATGGCGTAGGAGGCGGTGTAGTGGAACCGCAGCCGGACCGAGGGCCTGCCCGCGTACGCGGCCAGGGGTACTTCGATGTGCTTCGGGCCGGCCGCGTCGGTGGTCAGGGACCGGACGTTCTTCCAGGTCGCGCCGTCGTCGGTGCTGACGTCGAGGTCGGCGGTCTGGCCGAAGAAGGGCATGAGGTCGGTGTCGAAGGCCAGCTCGGGGACCGCGACGCCGGTGAGGTCGAACCGGGGGCTGACCAGACTGGAGTCCTGGACGGCCGGGTAGCCGTAGTGATCGCTGTCGACCACGGCGAAACCGCCGTCGCCGCCGGTGGTGTTGGACCGGCCTCCGGGGTCGTCGAACGCCCAGCCGCCCTGGGTTCCCTCGGCGTTGACGACCGACCAGCCCTCGGGCGGGGCGTCCGTCGAGGTGAACCGCTGGGTCGGGCCGGTCAGCCTCGGCGCATAGGCGGGTGCGCCGGCCGACCAGACGTCGGCGGGCACCGGGACGTCGAGCCTCTGCGCCGTCGTGCCTGCCGCGAGGTGCCGGGTGACCTCCTCGTAGCCGGGCAGGGAGGCCGTGATCCGCAGGGTGTGCGCGCGGTTCTGGGGGAGCTTGACGCTGTACGCGCCGGTCGCGGGGTCGGTCCACACCGGGCCGCCGGGCGCACCGTCCACGACGATCTTGGCGTAGAGCGGCCAGCCGTGGCCGGAGCCGTCGGTGATCTTCCCCGTGATCGTGCGGCTGGGCACCGTCTGCAGTGCGTAGTCCCTGGTCAGGGCGGCGCCGTCGGCGATCGTGACGTCCGGTGTGGACACGGTCGCGTAGCCGAACGCCTCGACGCCGATGTCGTAGGTTCCGGCCGGCAGGGACAGGGCGTAGGCACCCGAGGCGTCGGAGTGCACCACGACGTCCCCGCCCGATATCGCCGCCCCGGGCACCGGCTTGCCGGTCCCGGAGTCCGTGACCGTACCGGAGACCTCCCCGCGCGGTCCGCCGCGGAAGGCCCCGAGGCCGCGGGGTGTGCCAAGTCCGGTCGGTCCGTCGTAGCCCGGCCCCGCGGTGCACAGATAGGCCGGGTCGCACTCGCCGTTGGACCCGCTGGTCACATCGTTGAGTCCGCCGGCGGCGGCGTAGGGGTAGGAGTTGGGGTAGCTGTCGGCCGCCGGCGTTCCGGCGGCCGCGTAGACCCCGGCGATGATCGGCGTGGCCGCGCTGGTGCCTCCGTAGACCTGCCAGCCGCTGTTCCCGTAACTCTGGTAGACCGCGACGCCGGTGGCGGGGTCCGCGACGGCCGAGACGTCGGCGACGGTTCGCCGCGGGCAGCCGGTGTCCTTCTGGAAGGCCGGCTTCGGCTGGTAGGCGGAGCAGCCCGAGCCGGTGCCGCTGTCGCCGTTGCTCCAGACCGACTCCGACCATCCGCGGGGGGTGCTCGGGTCACGGGTGAGGGAGGTGCCGCCGACCGAGGTGACGTGGGGGGAGGCGGCGGGATAGGGAACCCCGTACTTCAGGTCTCCCGACGCGACGACCATGGCGACACCGGGGTGGTTGTAGTGCGGGTCGGTGGTCTCGGCGGGGTCCTCACCGCCCCCGGGGTAGCTGTCGTAGTAGGAGCCGTAGGAGTTGGAGACGAACTTGGCGCCCAGCGCGACGGCCTGGTCGACGGCCGCCCCGAGGTTCTCGCGGTCGGCGCTGTCGGCCTCGACCAGCAGGATGTGCGCGTTCGGCGCCACGGCGGACACCATGTCCAGGTCCAGCGAGATCTCCCCGGCCCATTCGGGATCGGGCTGCGGGTAGTCGGTGCCGCCGCGCTGGTCGACCTTGCGGAAGCAGCCGTTGTCGGAGGTGCAGGCCGGCAGCCCGTACTGCTCCCGGTAGACCGCCAGGTCCTGCTCGGCGGTGGGATCGTCGTACGCGGCGACCACGGCGACGGTCTGGCCGGTGCCGCCACCCGCCGGAAGGTCGTACGCGCTGCGCAGATCGCCGGCGCCGTAGCCGGCCGGCTCGGACGCGCGCCTGGCGGTCCCGAGGTCCGTGCGCCGCAGGGCGAAGCACGCGAACTCGTTCTTCTTCGGCGCGGAACAGGAGGGCTCCATGGACAGTCCGTTGTCCCTGGAGGTGTCCGCGGCCTGGCCCGTCGCGCCGGACGGCGTTTGTGCGGCGGCCGGTGCCTGCGTCCCCAGCAAGGTGAGCAGTGACAGGCTCAGCGCCGTCAGGCCCGCGGTGAGTCTGTGCCGACCGAAGCGCGCGAGCTTTCTTGGTATATGCAAGTAACTGTTCCCGTCTGTCCGGTGACGCGCGATCAACTGTGGAGCGGAGATGGCGAATGAATCCATTCACCGCGGCCCCATTAGACATCGCTTCGCCTGGCCGGGTGGGTTGTTGAGCTGATCGCGACGGACTTGGGGGAGCAACCCCCGAGAGGGGATCGGCGTCGGGGCGGGAGCCGGGATCGACGCCGCTTCCTCGGGCGGGGGCCGTACAAGAGGGCCGACCCGCCATGCCGCGGCGCGGCAAGGAGGCCCAGTGGCCACCTGCGCCACTGGGCCCGCCCACATCCGCGGAGACCTTGCCCTCGGACCGCGCGATCAGGCCGCGGTCCGCGTCATGGTCCGCCTGTCAGTCGAGCGGTTCGATCCAGAGGTTCCTGAACCGGACCTTGTTGCCGTGGTCCTGGAGCCGGATGGCGCCGGCCGCGGCCGACTCCGCGTCGCCGCCCCCGGTCGGGCCGTCGACGGCCACGCCGTCGTGGACCTTCTTGCCGTTCCACACCACGGTGATCCTGGCGTCGTCGGTCTTGTCGCCCTCCGCGTCGAAGCGGGCAGCCCGGAAGACGACGTCATACGTCTGCCAGGTCTCCGGTGCGGTGGCGGCGTTCAGATCGGCGGCCTTCTTGTTGTAGATGGACGCCGCCTCGTTCGAGGCGAGCTGCTCCACTCCGAAGGAGTCCAGGATCTGGAGCTCGTACCGGTCCTGGAGGTAGATGCCGCTGTTGCCGCGGTCCTGCCCGGTGACGTCGTCCGGCAGCTTCGGCACCCTGAATTCGGCGTGCAGTCTGAAGTCGCCGAAGGCCTGCTTGGTCCGGATGTCGCCGCAGCACACCTCGATGGACTCCTCGGCGGTGTGCGGCCATTCGACGCTGCGGCCGTCGGTGTGCTGCCAGGCGGTGGCGGCGCTCCCGCCGGAGAACAGGTCGATACGGCCGCCGGGTCGGCGCACCTCGACCATGTCGAGGTTGACGTGGCCGGTGTCCTCAGGCCCGTAGGTGTAGGTGATGGTGTTGCGGCCCTTGCGCAGTTCGAGCCGCTCGGACCGGGTGGACCAGCGGTTCCAGGCACCGGTGGAGGGCAGGCTCGTCCGCAGCGGCTGACCGCCGTTGACGCTGACGCCGATGGTCTTGGTGCCGGTGAAGGGATGGGGGCCGTTGGCGTAGCGCAGCCCCACGTCGTAGGTGCCCTTCTTGGGCGCGTCGACGTCGAAGGTCGCGGTGGCGCCCGGGGTGCCGAAACCGTCGACGAAGCCGCCTCCTGTGTAGCCGGCGTGCTCGGTGTCGATGTCGGCTCCCCCGGAGAGCCGCGCGGACTCGGCGTCGTACGCCGTCACGGGTGACTCCGGGCCCGGACGTGCGTTCAGCGTGTACCAGGCCTCGGTGGACCACAGCTGCTCACCGTCGGCCGAGGCGAACGGGCGCGGCGAGCGCACGTGCACCACCCGGTCGGTCTGCAGACCGGGCACGGTGATCCTCACCGTGCGGCGGTCGCCGGAGACACGGGCCGCCGCGACAGGCAGTTCCTCCTCGTCCACCTTCGGGCCCCCGTAGGCGGGGGTGGGGACGTAGCGCCACTGCTCGACGGTGTAGGCACCGCTCGTCAGCTTGGCGGCGGTCTCCTCCGACAGGGGCTTGGTGTAGGTGAGCTCGAAGCCGTCCCGGGTGGCGCGCATGGTCTTGATGTCGAAGACGTTCTTGCCGTTCGGCGTGAGTTTCTGGAGGCCGAAGCGGAGCTTGCCCTCCTGGCCCCAGTTGCCGTCCGCGCCGAGGCCGCCCGCGTAGATCGCACCGTCCGGTCCGGTGCTGATGCGGGTGATGCCGGCTTCCAGGCCCTGAGTGTGACGGAACACCGCGCCCTGGTACTCGCCGTCCACCTTCTCCAGGTCGGCGCGCTGGAGTCCGCCGTAGGTGACGTCGCCGAAGAGCAGCTGCCCGGCGAAGGGCCCCTTCTTCAACAGTATCGGTGTGCTGGGCGAGTTGGCGATCTCGTTCTGCGGCAGCCACAGCACCGGCTTGGTGACCGTGCGGTCGTCGAACGGGCCGTCCGGGTTGGTGTAGTGGTTGAAGAACCGGTCCTGCTTGATGTGGACCAGCTTGGAGGCGGGCAGCCAGCCGCCCTGGTTGTCGGTGACGAAGAGCTCGCCCCCGGGACCCCGTCCGATCCCGTTCGGTGTGCGCAGGCCGCCGGCCAGGTAACTGACCTTCCCGGTCTTCTTGTTCACCTTGATGGTGCTGCCGCGGTTCGCGGCCGGCTGCGGATCGGTCGTCGCGCCGCCGTAGTTGATGGCCACGGACAGGTTCAGATAGAAGTTCCCGTCCTCATAGAGCAGACCGAAGGCGAACTCGTGGAAGTTCCCTCCGTACGGCCACTCGGCGATCTTGCGGATCTCGCCCGCGGTGTTGTCGCCCTCGAGGTCGGACAGCTCGGTCAGCTGGTGCTTCTCCGAGACGTACAGCTTTCCGTCGACGTACTTGACCCCCATCGGCTCCTTCAGGCCGCCGGCGATCTTCTTGTACGTGACCCGTTCCGGGCCGGTGTCACCCGTGACGTGATCGAGGACGTACACCGCGCCCTCGTTCACGCTGCTCCCGCCCCAGGTGGTCACGGCGAGCCGGCCGCCCGGCAGCCAGTCCATCGCGGAGACCTGCGGCTCGAAGCCTGCGGGGCGCAGATCGGTGAGGGTGTAGCCGGGGTTGACCGAGGTCAGCGGGAGGCCGTCGCCGGGGGTGTCGTAGCTGCCCTCGCACTCCTTGCGCCCGGGGGCGGTGACCCGGACGACGCCGGCGTCGGTGCTGAGCACGGAGTTCGGGACGACGGCGAAGTCGGCCGCGCCCGGGGGCCTCCACTGCAGGGTGACCTGCTGGCCGCCGCCGCGGTCGAAGTGGTCGATGTGGAGGGCGTGGTACCCGGGCGTGAGGGTGATCTCGCCGTCCTTGGGTTCGGCACCGTGCAGCCCGTCGTGATCGATGACCTGCTGACCGCCGATGAAGAGGCGGGAGCCGTCGTCGCTGATCAGCCGGAAGGCGTACGAACCGGCGTCGGGGACATTGATGTTGCCGATGATCTGCGACACGAAGTTGTCGGTGAAACCGAAGCCGTCGGTGGAGGTCCAGTCGGCGGTGGGGATCAGTCTGTCGACGTTGGGGGTCTGGGCCGGCTTGAGGTCGCAGAGCTCGTCCAGCGGCGACTGGATGTCGAAGACGCGGAGCGTGACACCGGGCTCCTGGGGCGGCAGGTCGGCGAAGGGCCGCTCCTCCGCGCCGGCGGTGGCGGTGGCGAGACCGCTGGTGAGAAGTGCCGAGAGGAACAGCCCGGTGATTCTTCGTGTTCCGGGGCGATTGCCGCGGAGGTTCGGGTACTTGCGTGGCGTCACTCTTCCTCCTGCTGGGCGCGCAATGCGGCGCGAGCGGGGCGGCCCGCGTCCGCGGAGTGGAGTCATGCACGTACGAGTGGAGCGCTGGCGTTGCGTGACCGTTGCCTGCGTACTTCCGCGCGAAATCGACGCCCAGCGTACGAAGGTTGCATCGAACCGTCCATACTTTGTCCTCAACTGGGTAAAACTTGGGTGGGGTTGGGCCGCACCCTGGGCTGTCGCGTAGGGCAGAGCGGCTGCCCGCTGCCTGCTGTGTGATCGGCGGGGGAGTGGGCCGGAGAACGTCTCGGCCTCCCCGCCGGGAGTCGGCCGCTCCCCGCGGCCCGGCCGGCGGTCGAAGCGGGTGAACTGGGGGCGGCCCGCGATCACTCCGGGACTCATCGTCCGAGTGGTTGCCGGCCTCACAGGCCCTTGCGACATCTCCCCGTGGTCACCCGAGGGTGACAGAATCCCACCCTCGGGCGTTCGAGGGCGCAGCGGCGGTCTCGGTTGCCCTCAGGTGGCGGGGGAGGCCGAATGGACGGGCTCATGCCGGGCGATCCGAACACCGTGGGCCCCTACCGGTTGCTGGGCCGACTGGGCTCCGGCGGCATGGGCCGGGTCTTCCTGGGTCGTTCGGTGCAGGGGCGCACCGTGGCGGTCAAGCTTGTCCACGCCGAACTGGCGGTGGACGCGGAGTTCCGGCAGAGGTTCCGGCGAGAGGTGCACGCGGCCCGCCGGGCTGTCGGGGAGTGGACCGCCCCGGTCGTGGCGGCGGACACCGAGGCCGCGGTTCCGTGGGCGGCCACGGCCTACGTCCCCGCGCTGGCACTGCACCAAGCGGTGGAGCGCCACGGATGTCTGCCGGAGGGATCCGTGTGGGCCCTGGCCTTCGGTCTGGCCCGGGCCCTGGAGACGATCCACGGCTGCGGTCTGGTGCATCGAGACCTGAAGCCGTCGAACGTACTGCTCAGCCTGGACGGGCCCCGGGTGATCGACTTCGGGATCGCGCGGGCGCTGGACGGAGGCGGACTCACCCGCACCGGCGTGGTGGTGGGCACCCCGGGGTTCATGTCCCCGGAACAGGTGCTCGGCGAGCCCGTCTCGGGTGCCGGCGACGTCTTCTGCCTCGGCTCGGTCCTCGTGTTCGCCGCCACCGGGCGGTCCCCGTTCCCTCACGCGGGCAGCGGAGCGGCGGGACTGCTCGCCGTGATCTCACAGCCGCCCGACCTGGAGGGCCTCAGCGGGCCCCTGCGCGAGGTCGCGCAGGCGTGCCTGGCCAAGGATTCGGCTCGGCGCCCCACTCCGGCGCGCATCGCGGAGCTGGCCGAGTCCGCCGGGTACGACCGCTCCCGCCCGTGGCTGCCGCCGGCACTCCTCGACCACCTCGGGCGGCACGCGGCGCACCTGCTCGAGGTGGAAACGCCACCCCCGACGGCATTTGACCGGCCTGCGCGGCAGCCTCAGCCGGACTCGCCCGCCCCGGCTGACCGCCGCCGGGCCGCCGCCCCGGTCTCCCCGCCCCCGCCGTCTCCTTCCTGGGGACCTCGTCCGACCCTGCCCGGCGATCCCTCACCGCCACGGCGGAGACGAGGACGGTCGTTGCTTCTCGCGGTAGCCGCCCTCTTCGTGGGCGCGTTGGTCCTGAGGATGCTGACCGACGGGTCGGACACGCCAGCGGGGGACGGCACCGCGCGGCCGACGCCGTCGACCGCCTCGACCGGCCTGAAACCCGCGTCGCCGGCGTTCCGTTACAAGGGCACGTGGCGGGGGACCGTGCATCAGGGGGACGACAAGCTCTACCCCGTGAAAGTCGCGTACAAGGGCGGCAAAGTCGGGGACGTGGTGGGCAGGGTCGAGTATCCGACACTGGAGTGCGGTGGTGACTGGGTGCTTGTGTCCCAGACCGTCCAGGGCCTGGCGGTGCAGGAGCAGATCACCGACGGCACTCTCAACTGCACGGACGGTGTGGAGATCACGCTCACGCCGTCAGCGGACGGCACCCTGCGCTACGCGTTCGAGTCCTGGGAGACCGGCAGGTCCACTCTTCGACGTGACTGACCGTGCCGCAACTCGTGCCGCGATGTCGCGGTCGTGACGGGCGGGCAGCCGCTACCTGCGCATACCGGCAAAGAATCGTGAGCAGTCAGACGATGTCGTCCGAGAATCCAGGGCGGGTCTCTGGTCGGGCGCCGCCCGCATTCGGTGCATCCCGCACGCGGTCGAAGAAGGGAGTGAATGCGACAAGCAGGGCACACGGGCCCGGAGGCGGCGTCCGGGCGACAGTCCGGGAATCAGACGATGCATGCGCCAACCACCTTCATTGTGGGACTTGTTGAACGTGGCGTCATTGATCACGCCTACTCTCCGGTATCCGGACGCATTCACGTCGAGTGCACCGGAGAACGCAAAACAGCGACCCTTTTCCGCCCTTTTCGGCGTTGACATGGACACAAGATCTCTCCGCTAATGGACTCCCGGCGACCACAGAAGTTCGCTGTCGAACCTTCATGATTCGGCGTTCCTGTGATGACTTGGGAGTCGGACGTTGCGCGTACCACACATATCCGTTCCACCGCTGCGGCGGCGGATGTCCACCTGGCCGGCGGTGATCGTCACCGCCGCGATGGCCGTCCTGGGCATCCAGACACCGACCCAGGCCGCGGCACCCTCCGCCGCGCGTGTCACCGCCGCCACGACCGCTGACGCGGACGCCCACGCGCCCTACGAGGCGGCGTGCGGCGCCGCCAAGAAGGGCGAGGCCACCTGCTACGCCCTGCGCCGCACCGATGTGAAGCCGTCCAAGGGCCTGCGGACCCAGGCGGCGCCAAGCGGGTTCGGCCCGGCCGAGCTGCGCTCGGCCTACAACGTCCCGGCGGGCGGCGGAGCAGGGCAGACGATCGCCGTCGTCGACGCATTCGACGATCCGACCGCCGAGGACGACCTGGCGGTCTACCGCGAGCAGTACGGCCTGCCCGCCTGCACGACGGACAACGGCTGCTTCACGAAGGTCGACCAGCGCGGCGGTACCGACTACCCGCAGCCCGACCCCGACTGGGCCGGGGAGATCTCCCTCGACCTCGACATGGTCTCGGCCATAGCCCCCAACGCCCACATCCTGCTCGTCGAGGCCGACACCCCGGGCTTCGAGGACCTCGGCGCCGCCGTCGACACGGCGGTGGAACTCGGCGCCAAGTTCGTCTCCAACTCCTACGGCACCGACTACCGCTTCGGCAGCGGTGAGGACCCCTACCAGACGACGGTGCTGGACGCCCACTACAACCACCCCGGCGTCGCGATGGTCGCCTCCTCCGGCGACTTCGGTTACGGCGTCTCCTACCCGGCCGCGTCGTCATACGTGACCGCGGTGGGCGGCACCTCCCTGACCGCCGACGGCGGGAGCAGCCGCGGCTGGTCCGAGACCGCCTGGGGCGGCGCGGGGTCCGGGTGCTCGCTCTACGTGCCCAAGCCCGCCTTCCAGAAGGACACCGGCTGCGCCAACCGCGCCGTCGCCGACGTCTCCGCGGTGGCCGACCCCGCCACCCCCGTCGCGGTGTACCAGACCTACGGTGGCGGCGGCTGGGCGCAGTTCGGCGGCACCAGCGCCGGTTCGCCCATCATCGCCGCGGTCTACGCCAACGCCGGCACCCCCGTCGCGGGCACCTACCCCAACTCCTACCCCTACGCGGCGGACGGGGGGCTCTTCGACGTCACCGCCGGCGACAACGGCACCTGCACCCCGGCCTACCTGTGCTCCGGATCCGCCGGATACGACGGTCCGACCGGTCTGGGCACCCCCGACGGCCTGCGGGCCTTCCGGACCGGCCCGCACGGGACGCTGTCCGGCACCGTCACCGACCAGATCACCGGCGAGCCCCTCGCCGGCGCCACCATCAGCGCCGGAACCGAGAACGTCACGCGCAGCGGGCCCGACGGCCGCTACACCCTCGGCCTCCCGGTGGGCCACTACGACGTCACCGTCGACGCCTACGGCTACGCCGGCGGCACCGCCAAGGACGTCGACGTCACCGAAGACGGCACCCTCACCCGGGACTTCGCGCTGAAGCCGGTCCCCAGCCAGACCGTCTCCGGCAAGGTCAGCGACGGCTCCGGCCACGGCTGGCCGCTCTACGCCAAGATCACCGTGGACGGCGTCCCCGGCGGTCCGGTGTGGACCGACCCGGCCACCGGCGCCTTCACCCTCAGCCTTCCCGAGGCCCACGACTACACCCTCCACGCCGACGCGTCACTGCCCGGCTACACGACGGCGACCAGGTCCCTCACCGTCACCGACGCGCCCCAGTCGCTCCAGCTGCCCCTGCGGGCCGACCCCTGGAAGGCCACCGCGCCCGGCTACGCCGTGCACCTGGACGGTGCCACCGAGCACTTCGCGTCCACCGACTCCGCCCCGCAGGGCTGGCGCGTCGTCAACGCCGACGGCAGCGAGGGCGGCTGGACCTTCGACGACCCCGAAGGGCGCGGCAACCAGACCGGCGGCGACGGAGCCTTCGCCATCGCCGACAACCCCACGATCGGTTCGCCCCACGACACCCAGCTGATCAGCCCCGCCTACGACCTGACCGAGGCGACCGACCCCGAACTGGCCTTCGACGCCATGTACTGGGTGTCCGACGGCAAGGCCGTCTCGGTCGACGCCAGCTCCGACGACGGCGCCACATGGAAGTCCCTGTGGACCGCGACGGCGGGCTTCGCCGACCACGCCAAGGTCGAGATCCCGCTCGACGGCCTCGCCGGTAAGCGGGACGTCCGGGTGCGCTTCCACTTCGTCACCGAGTTCGCCTGGTGGTGGGGCGTCGACGACGTCTTCGTCGGCGACCGCGGATACACGGCCACTCCCGGCGGACTGGTCACCGGCACCGTGACCGACGCCAACACCGGCGACGGACTGGTCGGCGCCGGCGTCACCGTCAAGGACGAGCCGGGGGTGACAACGACGACCGTCGCGACCCCCGAGGACCCCGCTCGCGGTGACGGGCTCTACCTCATGTTCTCGCCCGGCCTCGGGAAGCACGAGGTCGGCGCGGCAAGGCCGCGCTACACGGAGCTGAGCAAGACCGTCGGCATCGAGGCCGACAGCGCCGTGACCGCCTCCTACAAGCTGAAGGCCGGTCAGCTGACCGTGACGCCGGACGCCGTCGGCGCCACCCTGGGCTGGGGCAAGTCCACCACGCGGAACATGACGGTCAAGAACACCGGTGGCGCGCCCGTCACCGTGACAGTGGGCGAACGAGCCGGAGGCTTCCAGCCCCAGGCCCTCGGCAGCGGCGCACCCCTCCAGACCGTCAAGGGGCACTTCTCCCCGCACGCGAGCAAGAAGGGTCCGGCCTCGTCCGGGCCGAAGCGCACCGCAGCGCCGTCCGGGGACGCCTGGCAGGCCGCCCCCAACCTCCCGGAGACCGTCCTCGGCAACGCGGTCGGCACCTACGAGGGCAAGGTCTACTCCGCCTTCGGCTACACCGGCTTCGACGTCAGCAACGCGATGTACGTCCTGGACCCCGTCGTCGGCACCTGGAGCCAGGTGGCCGGCGCGGCGGACCGCCGTGAGGCCCCCTCGGGCCAGTTCGTCGACGGCAGGTTCTACACCGTCGGCGGCTGGCTCCCGGACAGCACCACCGACCCCAAGCTGGAGATCTACGACCCCGCCGCCGACCGCTGGACCACCGGGGCACCGGCACCCGCGGCCTACGCGGGCCAGGGCAACGCGGCTCTCGACGGCAAGTTCTACACGGTCGGCGGCTGCGACGACCGCTGCGGCACCGTCGAGGCGTACTCCTACGACCCCGACACCGACACATGGTCCCGGATCGCCGACTATCCCGAGCGGGTCGCCTGGGAGTCGTGCGGCGGCGTCAACGGCAAGCTCTACTGCGCCGGCGGCAACGCGGACTCCACCGGTGAGAGCAAGCACGCCTACGTGTACGACCCGGCCGCCGACACCTGGACGTCGCTTCCCGACCTCCCGATCCCGCTGTGGAGCTCGTCCTCCACCGCGGCGAACGACCGGCTCGTGATGACCAGCGGCATCAGCCACGAGGCCCTCACCAACCAGGGCTTCGCCTACGACCCGCAGGCCGGCGCCTGGACCACCCTGCCCAACGCCAACGTGGCCACCTACCGCGGCGGCGCCGCCCTCGGCCTCTACAAGATCGGCGGCGGAAGCGAACCGTACACCCCGAGCAGCACCGTGGAGTTCCTGCCCGGATACGACCAGGGCGGCACGACCGACGTCCCGTGGCTGAGGACGAGTTCCCAGCACTTCACCCTGCAGCCCGGGGCGAGCACGGCGGTCACCGTCACGCTGGACGCCTCGGTGCCCGAGATCGCGCAGCCGGGTGACTTCACCGCGCAGTTGGCGCTGGACAACGACACCCCGTACGGGATGCGGAAGATCCCGGTGTCCCTGCATGTCGACCCGCCGAAGACCTGGGGCAAGATCACCGGCACCGTCCGGGGTGTCCAGAGCGACGGCACCACCAAGCCGCTGGCCGGCGCCACCGTCGAGATCGGCAGCTGGGCCGCCGACTACTCCCTCAGGACGGCCGCCGACGGCACGTACTCCCTGTGGCTGGACTCCCGCAACAACCCGCTGGACGTCATCGTCGCCAAGGACGGCTACCGTCCGGTGGCGACCACGATGAAGGTCAAGAAGGGGGCGACGGTCACCGGCGACTTCACGCTCAAGAAGCAGTAGCCGCCGATTGTCCGGCGCAGGCGGACGCGGGCCGGCCCCTCGGGGCCGGCCCGTTCTCGTCACGGCATGCCCCGGCGCGACCCATGGGCGGCTCGGCTCGGGCCGGTCCCGGCCGTCACCCCACCGGGGCGTCGAAGTCGATCGGGTACCGGAACTGCCAGGCGTTCTTCTCGGGCTTGGCCAGCTTGAACATCACCGGCAGCAGTGCGTCGCGGACCACCCGTCCGACCGGGCCCGCGGCCTTGCGGGCGTTGGTGCGGGCAGTCTCCTTGACGATCCGCTCCACCCGGGGCCGGCGCAGCTCCTCGTAGCGGGCCAGTGCCTGAGGCAGGGGCAGGTCGCGCAGGCAGCGGGCGAGTTCGACGGAACTCTCCGCGGCGAGCGAGGCCCCCTGGCCGGAGCTGGAGGAAGGGGCATGGGCCGCGTCCCCGGTCAGGACCATCCGGCCGCGGCTCCAGCGCACCGACCGCGGCAGGCTCTCCGTGCTGCCGGCGAAGAGCATCGTCGTCGGGTCGGTGGCGGCCAGCATCCGCCCGGCCGGGGTGACGTCGCCCTCGCAGACCTCGGTCAGGTGCTCCAGCCAGTAGGCGCCCCCGCGCTCGCGCTGCTCGGAGGACGTCAGCGGCTGCGGAACCGGCAGGTTGACGAACCAGAAGCCCCTGCCGTCGGCGAGCACCTGCCAGGCGAAGAAGCACCGCTTGCCGAAGGCCATGTGCATCATGCCGTCGGTGGGCGCGACGCCGGCGTCGGTGACCATCGCGCCGAACCCGGCCGTGCCGGCGAACCGCGGCGCGGAAGCGGCCGGGTCGATGAGACGGCGTACCGTGGAGCGCAGTCCGTCCGCGCCGATCAGCACGTCGGCGGTCGCCGTGCTGCCGTCCTCGAAGTGCGCGGTGACACCGTCGGCGTCCTCGCTCGCATCGACGATGCGCCTGCCGTAGACGGTGGTCAGCTCCCGCTTCGCGGCCGCCTCGCGCAAGGTGCGGAACAGCTCCGCGCGGATCACGAAACGCGTCGGGTCGATGCCGGGCAGCGTGCCGAACTCGGCCAGCTTCTTCCCGTTCCAGCTCCTCAGCACGATGCCGTTCATCTCGGTGCTGACGGCGCGGATCGCATCGCCGACGCCGATCGCGTCGAACGCCTGGAATCCGTTCGGTGCCAGGCCCATGCCGCCGCCGATCCCGTCGGCCGGACGGTCGTACGCCTCGAAGACCGTCGCCTCGATGCCCGCCTGCTGCAGCGCCATCGCGGTGACGGGACCGGCGACACCGCCGCCGATGACCAGTGCGGAGTGAACCGTGCCCTTCGTCGTGCCAGTCGAGTTCGTCATGAGTGCATAGTTTCAGTGCAACTAGTTCCTAGTCAACTAGTTCGGTCGTGGGTAACATCGGCCCATGAGCACTACGCCCCGGAGTTCCCCGCTCGCCCTGACCGTCCTGGCCCTGCTGCACTACAAGCCGCTCCATCCCTACGGCGTGCAGCGGCTGCTCAAGGAATGGGGCAAGGACCAGGTCGTCAACGTCGGCCAGCGGGCCGGCCTGTACCGGACCATGGACCGCCTGCTCGCCGCCGGACTGATCGCCGTCCGCGAGACGGGCCGGGACGCCCAGTACCCGGAGCGCACGGTCTACGAGGTCACCGACGCGGGCAGCGAGACAGCGCACCGCTGGCTCGACGAGATGCTCTCCACGCGGAAACAGGAGTTCCCCGAGTTCCCCGCCGCGCTGTCGCTGCTGATGATGCTGACACCGGACGCGCTGCGCGACGCGCTCGGTCGCCGCGCGGAGGCCCTGGAGGCGGCCCTCGCCCGGTACGACGCGGACCTCGCCCGGGAAGCGGAGAGCGGACTGCCCCGGATCGCGACACTGGAGCTGGGGTACGTGCGCGCGATGACGGCGGCGGAGCTGTCATGGGTCCGGGACGTGCTGGCCGACTGCGCGGCCGGACGCCTGGCCTGGTCGCCCGAGGAACTGCTCGCACACGCGGGCGACGACGTGTGACCACGCGCCCCGGCGCCGCGGTCCTTTGACGCCCGGGACCCGGTCGAAGCCCGCCTCGAGCAGCAGTACCCGCGGGCCCGGAGCCGCAGAGCGCAGGCCACTCCCGCGACTGAAGTGGGAGGGTGACGGGACTGCCCGACGAGGGACGGCGAGACCGAGACGGAGAGGTCGCTCGGTCGCAATCCGTTGCGCTGTGTGCGGCATCCCGGCACGGTGTACAGGCCGTCCCCGGCCGGCCTCGATGATCGGCCGGATAAGACCAGCCGCGATTCGCTGGTGCAAGCGATGAGAGCAGGGGGGTTTCTCGATGACAGCGCATGAGACCGGACCGAGGATAGCGATCCTGGGAGGCGGTATCGGCGGCCTCGGCGCGGCCGCCTTTCTGTACCGGGAGGGGCTGGCGGGTACGGTCTACGAGCAGGTGTCCCGGTTGGGCGAGGTCGGCGCCGGCCTGGTCGTGGCGCCGAACGCCGCACGCTCAGTGGATCTATTGCAAGAACCTCTGACGATGGCGATTGACCGTCCCACTCGAATATTCTCTCTACTCTCTGATGCGCCTAACTAAGACTATCGAGAATCTTTTCGATGGCAGACTTTCGAGATCGAGCTGCAGATTTGGGAATTTGGCTCAACTTGTCGACGGCGACCGACATCCAGTCGAGATCGCCGAGATGTTTTGCCTTGTTTCTTGCGATGACCTGCTTCAGGAACTCGTCCACAAGTTTGATGTGGTGGCGCGGATACCTTCGGGAGTGATGATCAAAATCGGTGCCCCAGTCTTCGTATGGGTTTCGCAATGTCGCACCGACTCTGGCGCCACCGCTAGCCGCATATGGAACCCCCGACAGATGTGCCAGAATTTTGGCTGTCCGCTCGAGACCCTTTGAGCTCGCTATTTTGCCAGGTTGAGTTTCCAGGCCGAAGTTCATGAGCCGCGACCAGGCAATGAGCTGCCGCTCGGTGCCATCGGACCAATGGGATATTCCTTCTGACTTCAGCTTCAGATGTTCCCCCGAGGGATCTCCGATGACCCAGTAAGCTCCGGCATGTTCTAGTGGTCCCAGTTCTTTACGCATTGTCACTTGCGAATTTCCACACTGTCGCCGTGGCGGCCACGTGCCACTTGAGGATATTCATCGAAGCTTTGTCCAATTCTGGTCTAGTTGATTTCGCAAATGCTGCGGGTGACGCCGTGAACTTGGCGAACGCATAGTACCAGCTCAGCCTTCGGCCGTCCCGTCCTCGCCATCCGGCCATCATGTCGAACCACCATCAACTTACGCAGCGAATCAACGACTCAGGACACTAGTCCCACTGTACAAAGTTACATTGGCTCGCCTCGGGGAAATCGGCAGGGCCTCGGTTCGTCTTGACTCATTTAAACGCATCCTTCGGATCGCGGGTCTATGGGTCGAGAACAACCACGCATTGTCGCCGCGTCACCAGCGGGTCCAGGCGTTCGCATGCGGTAACGCTGCGATTCTTGCGTGTGCCTTTCAGAATTCCAGATGCCCACGAGGCCGGCTGTCTGCTCACTCGCGATTGCAACCGCTGAGAGCGCTGCATGCAACACCGAGGGGGAAGGGGGGTTCGAAACCTTGGGGGCACCCTTCCCAGCACCCCCGCACTTGTCGAGAATCGAATGCGCGGGGGTTAGCTCGAGTTGGCGGGAAAGGCGCAGGTCGGCAACGTACAGTCACTTTGGGAGTGTCCGCATGCCCGATCCCGCTGAGGCTTACCGGCGCGAGACACCGGAACCCATCGACTACGGAGTATTCCTCAACATCGCTTGGCACCACGGCACAGCACAGATTGAGGAACTTTATTGACGGGTGGCATCGGAGGGCAGCCGATTGCCGAAATTATCAAGCTCGCGTTGAGTGACGTTTTCTCAACGGTGATCATTTCCAATTTTCGTTGAGGACGAGGGCGGCGCGGGCGATGTCGCCGATCCTCCTGGGGCTGAGGGTGACGTGCTGCAGGGTCCGCCAGCGCTGCTTGAGTTCGGCGGCGGCGCGTTCGCCGAGCGCACGAATGCCTCTGATCAGGGCATTCGTGGTTTGCGTGTCCGCGTGCAGCGCCCGTTCGGAGCGGCCCTTGGGGCGTCGGACGGGGACGTGGATGCCGATGCCGGCGCCGATGTAGCCCTTGTCGGCCAGGGTGGGCAGGCCGTCGGCCGCGGCCTTGTAGAGCGCGGGAAGTGCGTGGATGCGTGCGGCGGTGATGTCGGGAGTGGAGCCGGGCTCGACGTCGGAGACCCACAGCGGGGTGCCGTCCGGGGCGGATAGGAACTGCACGTTCCCGCCGAACGCCTTGTGTTTCTGGCTGAACCACAGGTCGTTGCCGTTCTCGCGGACCCCGGCGACACGGTCGGACTTGATCAGGGTGCCGTCCAGGACCACGTGGGTCATGCCCTCGCGCCGGCAGCGGTCCAGGACCTCGTGCAGGTCGGGGGCCTGGCCGGCGAGGACGTCGATGCCTTCGTGGAGGTAGCGGTAGCCGGTGGCCTGGGAGACGCCGGCGTCCCGGGCCAGGCAGTGCACGCAGCCGCGCTCGCGGAACCAGCGCAGCACCAACACCGCCTGACGGAACGGCCCCAGTGCCCGCGAGCCCCTCGGCGTGCCGATCCGGCGCCGGTGCGCGGCCAGCAGCCGGGACAACTGGTCCACGACATGGCGCGGGACATCGAGCATGGCAACATAGGTGATCAACGTGAGGCCTCTGGTTACGCGGACGATCTTGTGGTGAGAACCGTCCTACCAGGGGCTTCACGTCTGCCCGACTCCGGGGCGAGTTCGTCCTACCTGCTTACGATCAGCGTGGTTCACGCGGCTTCGTGAAGATCATTTCGCTGAGAAAACGTCAGTGGCTTAGACGTATCGACGCGTTGCGCAAGCGCGCCGTACAGCTCGACGTCGGCTGGGAGTTCCGGCGCTGGCAGGACGGCACGGTGTTCTCCGCCGAAGACCTCGCGGCCGACTGCGAGCGGCTCTACGGCGAGCAGACCTACACTGCCCACCGGGCGGACCTGCTGGCGGCGCTCCGGTCCCAGCTTCCAGCCGGTGCCGTCGTCCTGGGCCACAAGTGCGCCCGTGTCGACACCCGTGGGGAGAGCCTGCGGCGCGACTTCGCCCACGGCGCCGGCGCCGAGGCCGACATAGTGATCGGCGCCGACGGTGTGCACTTCGTCCTCCGCGGCACCCTCTTCGGCCCTTCACCGGCCAGCTTCTCGGGCTTCTGCGCCTTCCGCGCGCTCGTTCCCGCGGACGCGCTGTAGGAACGGCTCCGGCGGCGTCCGACGCCACGCCGGTGAGCGGCCGATGCGTGCGCCGTCCGCCTGCCGAGGTGGCAACCCTTGGGCTTTTTAGATGCCCAATGTAATCTATACGTAGATAGTCCGATTGCCGGCAGGGATGTTCACGGTGCGCTGCCGGACGTATACAGCCGGTGTGCGGACGGGCACCGTCCGCGGTGCTGCCAGGCCCCTTGCCCGGGGCGAGGCAGTGGCCTCAGGTCCCGTCCACATCCGCGGTCCCGCTGTCGGGGCCCGAGGCCCAGGCCTCCCTGCACCAGCAACACCGGCGAGGCAGAGAAGAAAGAATCAATGACCACGATTTTGATCACGACAGCCAACGGCGAGACCGGCCGACCGTTGGTCGACTACCTGCTCAAGGGCGGGTTCCACGTGCGCGCCATGGTTCGCACGGACGACGAGCGGGCCCAGCGACTGCGTGACAAGGGCGCCGACGTCGTCTTCGGTGATCTGCTCAACCTGCGCGACGTCCGCAAGGCCATGGAGGGCGTCCAGCGCGCCTACTTCAACTACCCGATCGGCGACGGACTGGTGGAGGCCGCCGTGATGTTCGCCCAGGCCGCCAGAGAGGAGGACCTCGAGCTCATCGTGAACATGTCGCACTTCCAGTCCCGGCCCGATGCGCACAGCAAGGCCACGCAGAACCACTGGCTCTCCGAGCAGGTCTTCGAATGGTCGGGAGTCCCCACCACTCACCTGCGGGTCACGTTCTTCATGCAGTGGCTGCTCTACATCTCCGGGTTGATCCGCTACGGCCGCTACGTGATGCCCTTCGGCAAGGAGAGCCGTTTCGCCCCGATCGCCGGCCGGGACATCGCGCTGACCGCCGCCAACATCTTCGCCTCGCCCGAGGAGCACGGTGGGCAGGTCTACGCCCTCACCGGCCCTGTCGAGTACAGCCACGAAGAACTCGCCGCCGAGGTCGGCCGGGTGCTGGGCAAGGACCTTCCGTTCGAGCAGGTCACCGCGACGACCTTCCTGGAGATGCTCGGCATCGGGCATGACATGGCGAAGCTCAAGCACTTCGAGGCCGTGACCCTCGACCAGCAGGAGGGCCGTCTCGCGGGCATCAGTGATAGGGCGCCGCGCATCAACGGGCAGCCGCTCACGACGGTCGAGGAGTTCGTCAATGAACACCGCTCGGCCTTCGAGCTCGACTACGGCAGGCCGAGCACGTAATCGGCCGGCCCGGGGCGACCCCCACGTCCCGGTGGTGGCCACGAGGTCATCGGTGTTCCGGGTTCGGGAAGTCGGGGCGGCAGCCGGCGTCCCACTCGGTGCGCTGGTTGCCGTATGCCGGGAATCCTCCCGCGTGTCGCAACATGGCTGCCAGATGCAGGAGGTTGTAGGTCATGAACGCCGTGTTGCGGTTGGTGAAGTCGTTCTGGGGGCCGCCCGAGCCCGGGTCGAGATACGAGGGGCCGGGTCCGGCCTCCCCGATCCACCCGGCGTCGGCCTGCGGTGGAATCGTGTAGCCGAGATGCTGGAGGCTGTAGAGGACGTTCATGGCGCAGTGCTTGATCCCGTCCTCGTTCCCGGTGATCAGGCAACCGCCGACGCGTCCGTAATAGGCGTACTGCCCGGCGTCGTTGAGCAGGCTGGAGCAACCGTAGAGCCGTTCGATGACGCGCTTCATCACCGAACTGTTGTCACCCAGCCAGATGGGCCCGCACAGCACGAGGACGTCCGCGGCCAGGACTCGCTCGAACAGGTCCGGCCAGGCATCACCGGCCCAGCCGTGTTCCGTCATGTCGGGCCAGACGCCCGTCGCGATGTCGTGGTCGACCGCGCGGACCGTCTCCACCTGCACGCCGTGCCCGCGCATGATGCCCGCGCTCAGGTCGATGAGCCCGTCGGTGTTGCTGATCTCCGGTGAGCGCTTCAGCGTCGTGTTGACGAACATGGCGCGCAGTCCTTCGAACTGCGGCACCTGCGCCGCGGATGCGGGCGTCGGGTGGGCCGTCACCTGTTCCTCCCAGCGTGGGTCCTGTCCGGAGGACGCCCGGTCGGGAGCGATGTCCTCTTCGAGGAGGCTCACCCACGCACGACTCGCGGGCAACCCGACGACCGGGACCGCCCTCGCGGCTACCGCGGTGGGTGTTCGTCGCGGATCCGGGCAACGGATGCGGCGTCCTCGGCGTCGATCTTGGCCGCCTCCTGCAGGACCCGCTCGATACTGGCCCGCGGAATGACCACCGCTCCCGCAGTGTCCGCGAAGACGTAGTCACCGGGAGTCACGCACACACCGGCGATTTCCACCGCGACGTCGGCCGCGAACGGCATGACGGTGTCGCCGCCCCAGCGCGTTGCCTCGCCACGGCACCAGGTCGCGAACCCGTGGTCGCGCAGTTGGGCGAAGTCCCGCAGCCTGCCGTCCGCCAGCACGCCGGCCAGCGCGTGACGAGCGACCCGGGACAGTTTCGTGCCGCCACCGTGTGAGACGTCCCGATAGCCGCCGCCGGAGAGCACCAGGACCTTCCCGGCCGGGTCGTCACCGACCGCCTGATAGAAGAGCTCGCCGAAGCCGGTCCCCGTCTGCGGCAGGTCGTCCCGGTAGGGCAGGTAGGCAAGGGTGGCGGCCGGCCCGAAGAGCGGCCTGGTGGGGTCGGGGCTGGACAGGGCGAGGATGTGCGCGCGGTGGTTGTGGAGGCGGCCCATAGCGTCCACCAGCGGCGCGCAACCGAGCCGTGCGGCCGTGGTCGCGTAGTCGGCACCGTGATCACTGCTCATGCGTCTCCTCCTGGCCCGCTCGCGATCTGTCCGCCGCTGTGGCGCGCCGTGTCCCAGGCGGGCCCCGGGTGCGTGAACCCGTCGCGTCCGGCCTCGGAGATGCGGCGCACCGGGCGGCTCGGGAGCGTCACGGACGAGCGCAGCCTCCGATTGTCCGCCAGGGCACATCCGTCACCGGGCGCCCATGGCGCCGCGAGGGTCGCCGATGCCCCGTTCGGGTGATCCCCGCGTCATACGTCGGCACCCACGAGAGCACGCCGTCCCGGCAGGGCGGTCCAGCCGATCCTAGGACGGAATCGGCTCGAGCGCCCGGGCTGCTCGGAGGGGGCGTGCTCCTGGCGCGGGCGGACAGCCGGTCAGGTCAGCTGGTTGCGTTCCAGCGAGAAGTAGGTCACCTGGTAGTGGGTGCTCTGGATGTGTGAGGGCAACTGCCGCACATGATCGGCGCGGATGGTGGTGTAGACGTCGTGCCTGGTCATTCCCGGTGCAGGGGTGTAGGTGCCGGAGAAGGTCATCAGATCCTGGTCGCGATGACTGAAAGTGATGATGAAGCAGTATTCGACGAGGGGTTCCGCGGGGTGCGACATGGTCGCCTCTCGGTGGTGTGGGCTCGGCTCTGTCAGTGCGGACGTACGAGTGATCCATCGGGTTGCGGTCGTCGCCGTACTACCGACAGTCGAGTCGCCGGTCAATGGGGGTGGGTGAGTTCGTCCGCGAACCGGCCCTGGTCCGTCCGCCGCACATGCGCAGGTACATGCGCGGGCCCTGCGAAGAGCGGGTGGGCGCGCCGCGCGTTCACCCGGAGGGGAAGGTGACCCCGGTCCGCTCATCGGAGAGGGCCAGAGCCGGCGCTGGAGCGATACGGCGTGGGACTGGGCACTGGACCGGACGGTCCGCGGGTAGCCCCGGCTCTGCTGGAAGCCCCGGGGTCCGTGGTACTCCCCTCCCCGGACGTCGGGATCGGTCGCGGCGCGGAGGAGGGGAAGGGCCCCCATCGGCGGGCAGCGCCCTGCACGACGACCTGATGCCCGTCACCAGTCGCGTCACCGCCGATCCGGACGCGGCGTTCGACCTGCTCGTCCGTGTCTCGGCTGCAGCCCACGGGCTCGCCCTCTTCCTGCAGCAGGACATGCTGCCCGGCGCCTGGAACACCCTGGCGACCGTCGAGGGCCAGGCCGCGCGTACCGCCCGCGACCTCGTCCGCCATGCGACGGGGCCCACCGGCACAGGAGGCCGTCGTGCCCACCGCGACCGGTGACTTCGAGCGCGCTCTCCACCAGCTCGGCCGCGGCAAGTCCGTCAGCCTGACCACGTTCCGCAGGGACGGGCGCGCGGTCGCCACCCCCGTAGGCTGCGTCGTCCACCAAGGCGTCCTCTATGCCTTGACACCGCCGGATTCCGGCAAGACCAAGCGCATCCGGAACGACCCGCGGGTCACTGTCGCGCCCTGCCGCATGAACGGATCCGTCCCCGGCGACGCACCCGTCACCCCGGGCACCGCCCGGCTCCTGGACCCCCTGGAAACCGCCCGGGTGAGGGAACTGATGCGGCGGCGGTTCCCCGTGTACCGCCCGGTGCTCCTCGCCGATCGGATCCTGTGCCGCGAACGCCCTCTGGCCGCCATCGCCGTCACCGCATGACCTCCGTGCGTTGCGGGAGTGTGCCGCTGCGGCGGCGCATCACGCGCGGGGTGGGAGAAGACCCGAAAGGCCCGGGCAGCGCTCTGCCGGAGGGGCGTCCCGTCAACACGGTGATGTTCCGTCATCCGCGTGAGGAGGGCAGGGCTTTCGGGGGATGTTCCGGGGCATGAGGAAATGTGCGGGTCCCGGCTCTCTCTCGCGGCGCGGGCTGCTCGGTGCTCTCGCGGCCCTCACCCCCGTCGCCGCCGTCCCGGTCGTGTCCGTGCCCCGTTCCGCCAGTGCTGCCCCGGAGCCGTTCGCGGGTCTGGGGGAGGAGTCCGTGGCCGCGTTCCGGCGCGCCTGGGACGCCTATCGGCGGCTGGCCTGGGGACGGGACGAGCTGCGGCCGCTCAGTGGCCGCGGTGCGGACTTCTTCGCCCCCGGTCACACGTTCGGGCTGACGATCGTCGAGGCGCTCGACACGCTGTACCTGATGGAGCTGGACGAGGAGCTGGACGCGGCCGTCCAGTGGGTGAAGAACGAGCTCGCCCTCGATCAGGACGTCTCCGTCCAGGTCTTCGAGACGATCATCCGGCTGGTCGGGGGCCTGCTGTCGGGACACCTCGCGACCAGGGACCCCGCGCTGCTCGACCTCGCCCGCGACCTCGTAGACCGGTTGATGCCCGCCTTCCTCGCATCGCCCACGGGCGCCCCCTACCGGTACGTCAACCTCTCCACAGGCGCGGTGAGCGGCCGCCACAACCACCTCGCCGAGATCGGCAGCTGCATCACCGAGTTCGGTGAGCTGTCCCGGCTCACCGGCGACCGCACCTACTACGACGTGGCCAAGAAGGCGCTGCGCGCCGCCTGCGAACGCCGCTCACGGCTGGACCTGCTGGGCACCACCCTCAACGTCGAGACCGGCGTGTGGACCGGGACCACCGCCACCCTCGATCCGCCGACCGACTCCTTCTTCGAGTACCTGTGGCACGGCTGGAAGCTGTACGGCGACGAGGAACTGCGCACCTGGTACACCACCCTCACCGCCGGGATCTTCAGACACCTCGCCGACCGGAGTACGGGGCGGCTGTGGTTCCGTCAGGCGGAGATGAGCACCGGTCGCGCCACAGGACAGGTCCAGTCCGAACTGACCGCCTTCTACGCCGGACTGCTGGCCCGCAGCGGGCGCGTCGCCGACGGTGAGAGCTACCACGACAGCTGGACGGCCGTGCTCGACACCTTCCGCCTGCCACCGGACCTCCTCGACTACCGCATCCTGCGCGCGAGGAACCCGTCCTATCCGCTGCGCCCGGAGTACGTCGATGCCTGCCTGTCCCTGTGGCTCGTCACCGGGAAGGAGCTGTACCGAGAACGCGCCCGCGAGATGTTCGACCGCCAGGAGCGGTACTGCAGGGTCGCCAACGGCTACACGGTCGTCCGCGAGGTGACGGCGTCCCCGATGAAGCTGGGGGACCTCACCCCGGCGTACTGGTTCAGCGAGAACGCCAAGTACTACTTCCTGCTGTTCGCTGAGGCGCGGCGCTTCGACTACGGCTCGGGCTATCTGACGACGGAAGGCAATGTGCTGCGCGGGCTGCGGGCCCCTGCTCCTGAGCCGGGCGGCGGTGGCCCTGTCGGGAAGTGACGCGTGGCCGGGAATCCGCCACGGGCGGTCCCACACGCGCATGCGCCCGGGCCTCGCGCAGCCGGGCCGGCGCGGAGACGTGGAGACGGGCGGGCAGGACCAGCGCATGGGGGCGCTCGCACTCGCACCGGACGCCTGCTCGTAGGGACAGCTCGAGCCGGGTTCCCGACCGCCGGGTGGTGCGCACCGAAAGGATCGCGCCAGTCACGAGCCCAAAGCGCTGGAGTTGTCCAGATGATGCGCCAGTTCGAGATGTGGCACGCCACACATCGATACATTGGGAGTCCGCTGTCGGGGCGAGCCGGATGCGGGATCCGGTGAGGTTGAGGAGTCGTTGGCCATGGGGGAGTCCGGGTACACGGAGCGCTGGCTGGAGACCGGCTCGGGTCCCGGTGCCGTGGTCCGGGCCCGTGTGACGCAGGCGAACCAGGCGGTCCAGGCGGCGTACCGCACATGGCTGGACCACGCCACCGAATGCCCCTCGTGCCGGGACGGCGCCGCCCGGGAGTGCACGGTCGTGCAGCCGCTGTGGGACGCCTACCAGGCGGCTCAACAGAAGGCCCTGTGACCTTCTCGAGCACGATCGCCCGAGCGGCCGGTACCGGGGCGCCACGCATCGCGGCAGTGCAATCGTCACCGGCGCCCGTCGCGGTCGGGGACGCCGCCGAGGCGTGAAGCCGCAGGCGCGGGCGAGGGGGGAACGGCCCCGGAGGCGGTGCTCCGCGCTACCTGGCCCCGCGGCCGAGAGCCGGAGGGGTGCGCGGCCGTAGGCGCTCTCCCTGCGGCCCGAACATGATCAGATATTCGACCGGTCCGCCGGGTCCGGCGTTCGCGACTCCGTGGGGGGTGCGCGTGTCGAACTCGACGACGTCCCCCGCACTCAGGACGAGGTCCTGCTCGCCGAGCGCCAGCCACAGCCGCCCGTACAGGACGCAGAGCCATTCGTATCCGTCGTGGGAGGCCTGCCGCGGCCGCGTCGGCGCCTCGTCGACGGCGGGCAGGACGTGCTTGTGGGCGTGCAGACCCCCCACGTACCGGGTCAGTGGCAGCACCGCCTTGTCGTCGCCGGGATGCTGCGGCGTCGGAGTGCGCGGTCTCGGCGGTGTCACGGGTGCGGTGCCGGCCAGCTCGTCCAGGGAGATGTCGTACGCCTTCGCGAGCTGCAGCAGCACATCGAGGGTCGGCTTGCGCCGGCCGGTCTCGATCCGCGACAGCGTGCTCAGCGAGACGCCGGTTGTGTGGCTGACGTCGGTGAGCGTGGCGCCACGCTGCTCGCGCGCGGCGCGCAGCCGGGGGCCGATGGCCGCCAGCGTGGCGGCTGTGCCGTCATCCGTCACCCTGCTCCCTCCGGCCGCGTCGCCTCCATCACCCTGTCCTGCAAGTTTGCCAGATTGGCAAGGGTGCTCGCGCCGGGCGGGCGCCGCGCCGCATGATCGGTGGGCAACCGCGGCCCGCCCGTGAACCGAGGAGAAGCCATGCACCAGCCCGCACCGTCCGCCGACCCGCGCCACCGCATCATCGAGGGACCCGCCGGACGCCTGCACCTGGTCGAGCAGGGCACCGGGCCACTGGTCCTGCTCGTCCACGGCTTCCCCGAGTCCTGGTACTCCTGGCGCCACCAGCTCCCGGCCCTCGCGGCGGCGGGGTACCGAGCCGTGGCGCTCGACGTGCGCGGCTACGGGCGCTCCTCCAAGCCGGCCGCCCCGGACGCCTACCGGATGCTCGACCTGGTGGAGGACAACGTCGCCCTGGTGCGCGCCCTGGGCGAGGAACGGGCGACGGTCGTCGGGCACGACTGGGGCTCCAACATCGCGGCTGCCTCCGCCCTGCTCCACCCCGGGGTCTTCCACGCCGTCGGACTGCTGAGCGTCCCCTACGCACCGCCCGGGGGCCCCCGCCCCACCGACGTCTTCGCCCGGATGGGCGGCGACCAGGAGTTCTACGTCTCGTACTTCCAGGAGCCCGGCAGGGCCGAAGCGGAAATGGAGCCCGACGTCCGGGGCTGGCTCGCGGGCTTCTACGCGGCCCTGTCCGCCGACACCATGCCGGGCCAGGGTGAGCCCGACCCGCACTTCGTGGGCCGCACCGGCGGCCGCCTGCGCGACCGCTTCCCCGTCGGCAAGCTGCCAGCCTGGCTGACCGAGGACGATCTCGACGTATACGCGGGGGAGTTCGAGCGCACCGGCATGACCGGGGCCCTCAACCGCTACCGCAACATGGACCGCGACTGGGAGGACCTCGCCCAGTACGCCGGCGCCCCGATCAAGCAGCCGTCCCTGTTCATCGGCGGCGCCCTGGACGCCTCGACGACCTGGATGGCCGACGCGATCGACGCGTACCCGGCCACGCTGCCCGGCTTGACCGCCACCCACATCCTGGACGGCTGCGGGCACTGGATCCAGCAGGAGCGCCCCGATGAGGTCAACCGCCTGCTGACCGGCTGGCTCGCCTCCGTCCAGGGCTGAACCGACGGGCGTGCAGGCGGGTCTGCGCCGCAGCCCGGCCGCCGTCGTCGGCCTGGACCCCGACGAACTGCAGGGCAAGCGGCTGACGGCCCGGGTGGGCGCCGGCCACCGCCTCGAGGACCTCCGTCTCGCCCGGCCCGAGCCACGGTGCGGCGCAGCGGCCCGGAATCCTTGCCGCGGGCGGCAGTGAGTGCCGCCCGGGCGGGACTACCGTTCCACCGGGCCAGGGAGGCCGTCCGGCAGTGGACGGCGTCATCCAGCCGGCACCATCGGGTGCGGGCATCGGCGGCACAGGCGGCACCACCTCGTCCGTCGCCCCCGGTATCGGCCAGACCGGAGGCCCGGGATACGTCGTCATCTGGTGGTGACCCACGGGCCCGGCGCGTCGTGTGGCGCGCCGGGCCCCGGTGTCGGGCGGGGCTGGTCCCCGGAGGTGAGGACCACCTTGCCCCACCCCCGATTACCGTTGCGGCGTCACCTTCGCCAGGATGAGCCCATGACCGAGATCCAGACTCCCCGCCTGCTCCTGCGCCGCTGGCACGACGACGACCTGGTACCCATGGCCGAGATCAACGGCGACCCGCAGGTGATGCGCTGGGTCGGCGACGGCTCCGTGCGCGACCTGGAACATACGGCGGAAGCCATCGAGCGGTGGGAGGAGGAGTGGGACGAGGAGGGCTTCGGCCTCTTCGCCGTCGAGATGCTCGCCTCGGGCGAACTGGCCGGTTTCACCGGCCTGACGCTGCCGGAGTTCCTGCCGGAGGTGATGCCGCAGGTGTCCGTCTGCTGGCGGCTCGGTCCGCAGTTCTGGGGTCAGGGCTACGGTTCGGAGGCCGCTCACGCCGCGATGGAGTTCGCGCTCCAGGACCGCGGCCTGGACCGTCTGATCGGCATCGCCCGGATCGGCGACAACGCCTCGGAGAACGTCATGCGCAAGCTCGGCATGGCGCCGGAGCGCGATACCACGCACCCGGAGTACGGCTTCCCGCTGCGTGTCCACACGATCGACCTCAGTGAGTTCCACGGCTGAACCCCGACCGCCCCACGACCAGGCGCCCACGCTGACCACGGCCCCCTGCCGGCGGGCCGGGGCCACGCGCACGCGGAGCGTGGCCCGGCCACCGGCAGGACCGCCCCGTCACGCGCGAGCAGTGACAACCGAGTGCGCTGTGCGCAGAACACGGTGGGACTCCTTGGCGCTTGGGTCCGTGGTGTCGTGCTCGTGTCCCCTCTCAAGTGATCCGGTCCCAAGCCGTGGCTGTGGCCTGGGGCGACCAGAACGGTTGAGACGCCTGGGTACCCGAAAATTTCAGTTGATCAGGACTCGGGCGCGTGAATACTGGCTGTCGTCTCCGTTGATCTGGCCTGCTGGCGGCGCTTCGCGGGGGACTGTTCACATTGGACCGGGGGAAGGGCCTGCGAGAATGACCATGCACGATGACCAAGTGGACGTGACCACCGACATCGTTGCGGCTCTGATCCAGGAGCAGTTCCCTCAGTGGAGCGGCAAGGCGATCCGACTTCAGTCGTCGACGGGGACGGTCAACGCCATCTTCCGCATCGGGGACGACCTCTCCGCGCGTTTCCCGCTGCGTCTGACCAATGCCGCGGAGGCGCTGGCGGTTCTGGAACGGGAAGCCCAGGCGAGCGCGGAGCTGGCACAGGTGTCTCGGTTCCCCGTTCCGGAACCCGTCGCCCTGGGCAGGCCTGGAGCGGGTTGCCCCATGCCGTGGTCGGTCCAGACATGGCTGCCGGGAACAGTCGCCTTCGATGCCGACCCGAGTGGGTCGGACGCCTTCGCCGAGGACCTTGCGGCCTTCATCGCAGCCCTGCGGGACGCAGAGACGCGGGGGCGTCGTTTCAGCGGCGATAACCGTGGCGGCGTTCTCGCTCACCACGACGACTGGATGGCGAAGTGCTTCGAGGAGAGCAAGGGGCTGCTCGACGTGCCCCGGCTGCGCCAAGTGTGGGGCGAACTCCGGGAGTTGCCACGCACGACTGCCGATGTGATGAGCCATGGTGACCTGATTCCCGGCAACGTACTGGTCGCGGGAGACCGGCTCAGCGGCGTACTCGACACCGGCGGCTTCGGCCCGGCCGACCCGGCGCTGGATCTGGTCAGCGCCTGGCACCTGTTGCAACCGGGCCCACGGGAAGTGCTCCGGCGGACGCTGGGCTGCGACGATCTGGAGTGGGAGCGCGGCAAGGCATGGGCCTTCGAACAGGCGATGGGTCTTGTCTGGTACTACGTCGAGAGCAATCCGACGATGAGCAGAATGGGGCGTCGGACACTCGACCGCATTCTGGAGTCGACGAAGTGATGTCGCCCCGATCGCAGGCCGTACAAGGTGGCCCCGAGCGCCAGGAGGCTCCTTCTTGGGTCCCTGTCGAAGGCGAGTCGAGGGTTGCGACGTCCACGTGGATGGGCCTACCTTGGCGCGCGACAGGGACCCAGGAGTCCGCGACGAAGCGCTCCATATCGTGCGATCCGCAACGACTCTCGTTCTGCCGGTTGAGGCAACTTGCCTGGCCCTGCCCCCGTGGCGTGCCAGATGCGTGCCGGATCGAACGGTGAACCCCGGTTAACAGCGGGCATCTCATGGCCATCGGGCAAGGGTGGCAGCGGACGATCTACCCAGGTCACGGATACAGGCGGGCACCAATGAGCGGTGATTGCCAAGCCCAGGGTCTTGGTGATCAGAACGGCCGCTGGATCTCGTGTGCCTCCGGTGCAGTGACACATCGCGCCAGGAGTTCATCGATCACGTTACCCGTCTGCCCACGCTGTAAGGTGCTCTCACCGATCAGGGGGAGTCGTGGAAGACCTGACAACATCGCTTGTGTCGCGCGTGTTGAGAGCAGTCGCGTCAGTGGCGTCGTTCATCGTGGACGTGCTCGGTGTTCGCGACTGGATCAAAGGCGTCAGGCGCGACAAGCGCGGCAAACGATGACCACTGACGCGTAGTAGTTGCCGTGTCGGCGAGCAGCGGTACGGATCATGCGCTGCCTGGAGATCGGCTGAGTGTCCAACTGCGCTACAACGGCCCCGTACCAGGGCGCACAATCACGGACGTTCGCGGACGGTTCGCGCAGGTCACGACCGGTTTCGCCGCAGGTCACGCAGTCGCTCGCCTTGCTTCGGGACGAAGAGGCTGCCCCGTTAAGGTGCTCGACATGAGCAGCGACCTGCCCACCTGCCCCGAGTGCGGGCAGCCAATGAAGTCTGGCGGCCTCGTGCTCTCCCAGCGGGAGGACGATGGCCGGAGGGTCTGCCGGTCGCTTTGGAGATGCACCAAGCGGCACGTCTGGTGGGGGTGGGCCGACCGGACGGACGAGCCATTGGAGATTTGCCCGGTGCCGCAGCTGTTCCGCTACATCCAACGATGTCATCAACGGCCACGAACGGTTCCGGAGCAGCTCGGCTGCTGGAAACCCGACTCCAGCAGCGGCCGCGTGGTTTCGTCAGGTGCGTCGGGACCCGGCCCGAACTTACAAGGCAGGTGTCGGCGGCGACGTTGGGCCCCATGCGCCATGCAGGCCGGCGCGGCGGCCCGGTGGGCGACATCTGCAGGCATCGTGTCAGCCGCGGGGTTCGGCCAGGAAGCAGGCCGGCAGATCCGAGGGTGGGACGCTTGCGCCATGACGAATGCCACCGCCGACGATTACCGCTGGTTCGAAGCGGACTTTGCCCGCCTTGCCGAGGCGTACTGCATCACGCTGGTGCGCGGGATCACGCCAGTGGAGGTGCTCCAAGTTCTCAAAGCTGAGGTGCGAGGGCACGGCATTGGAGTGGCAGCGCTGGACGAGCACGCCTACGAAACGGCCCAGGTGCACGAGGGCACCCATGGTTACCTCGGAGTGGCGCCCCTCCACGGCTGGACGGTGATCGTGGAACCCAACGGCTACATCGGGACGCTCGACGGAGCCCTGTCACATCTGTCGGCCGGGCGCGCGGTGGTGTCCCACTTTCGGAATGTCAACGCGGTCGATCATTTCAACTGGTTCGAGAACGGCAAGCTGCGGCTGCACTTCGAGCCGCTGTTTGCCTACTACCGAGACGGCAGCGACCCCGAGAGCTTGGTGACAGCCATGCGCGAGGTGGGCTTCGCCACGGAGGAAGGAAGCTCAGCTGACCTGGACGTGGTCACCGCTGCCACCTTCGCTCTCGCCGAGCGCGTCACCGGGATCCGACTGACTCCGGAATTTCTGGAGAGCACCCAGTTCATCGAGGGCCTGGCGCCGATACCCAGCGGCTGACCAGATCTGACCAGCCCGAACGGGACGCGGGTGCTCCGCGGCTCCTGACGGCAGAAGGCGATGGCACCAGCGCCGTACACATGAGGACCTCGGCGGTAGCAGGGGACCGGCGCGGAGCCGGTTCAGTGGCAACGCGGCAGCGCCCACGTGGCCAGGAACGAACTCCTGGAGCGTGTGTCGAGGACGCCAGGGCTATCCCAAGGAGGCGTCCCATGCGCTCCGCTGTCAGAGCCTGATGAGACCGTTCCCGCGAGAGTGATGGTGCACCGACCAGCCTCAGGCCCGACCCGTCGGCCCCGCTCTCGCACATGGCACGATGCCCGACCACGGACGAGCACAAGGAGATCCCATGAACGATCAAGGCACGCCTGCTTCGGCGGGTGACTTCAGGGTCGTCGCTGTTGATGCCGACTGGCCGGAATCACGGCAGTTCATGGGTAGCGGCCACAACCAAGTCACCGGCGACATCCATGTGTTCCTGTGGTTCGGCTCTGCGTCCTATGACTCCCAGGCCGAGCACGTCACGGTTCTCAGCGCCTCCTCCGGCAACGCAAGGGCCGGCGAGGCACTGGAGGACGCTTTGGACGACTACTGCCACCTCGGTGAGGGACTTCCGGTCAGCCCGCCGGTCTCCGAACCCGTCACCATCAGCGCAGACGGGAAACCCGTGACGTTCGAAGTCTGGCGGAACGGCAGCAACCCCCATTGGGTCGCCCGGGGCCGCGTCGAGAACACCGAAGTGGTCCTGTCAGGCTCCGAGATTGAACCCGGCGAACTGCGCCTGGTCTGCGTGAACGACCTGGCCGCGTACTCGGCCCCGATCGCTTTCCTCCCGGCCCGGGAAGCGATCTCCGCTGCCATGGGAAGCGATCTGCGGGCGGCGGGGTCCAGCCGGCAGTGGCAAGTCCAGGACGCGCACACCGCGCTGCGGGCCCTGCGCGACATCGCCGCCCGGGGTGCCGCTCTCGGGGGACCCAGTCGGGAATTGCACGGAGAGGAGGCGGACACGGTGATGCGCGCCCTGCGCAACCTCGCTTAGGGTGCCAGCCGACCCCGCAGGAGAATCGGGGGCAGAGAGCTGATCAGCTGCCGCCGCCCTGGCGTAGGCCTTGAGGCTCGGGTGCACGTCATGCTCTCCGTCGCTGCCGCGGTCGTCGTGACCCGGGCTCGTCCGCCATGGTTGGCCCGGCAATGGCCTGGCGTCGGTCCGCGGTGAGATGACGGCACGATCAGCCTGGGCGCCTTCGACGGCGCGTGCATGAAGACGGTGGACGTCGACATGGGTCCGGTCGGCTGGCCGGTCACTTCTCGCGCGGGGAGGCGGACTCCTGACCAGTCACGGGACAGCCCTGAGCACCTCCTGGTCATGGGGCACATCAGCAGGATCGCGGCGTGACGGATCAGGGCATCGAGTTCCGGGTCTTCCGACTCCACGCCGTGCCGGCGGTCCTCGCGCTCGCGAGCCCGTCGTGGCAGGGCGGTGTCTGGCTGCGGTCAGAGCAGCTTGGACGCGACGGCCTTCATAGCGGCCCACTCCGTGTCGTAGCCGGGATGGACCTCGGCGACCATGCGAACCGCACGACTCCGCAGCCCAGCGGGGTGAGGAGAGGTACGTGCCGCGACTCGATTCTCTCAAAGAATCGAGCCTCCACCCGGCCCGGGGCGGCCCATAGGAGACTTTTTAGATTCTTTGCATTTCCTCAGAATTGCGACGCAAATCAACAGCGAATGACTGCCTAAGAGATAAGGGAGCCCAGTAGTCGCAGGCGTTGCGCAGAATCGGAGCCGTGTGCGGCGCCGAGGAATACAATGCGTTGGCCGGAGTTCTCCGTCACTTCCAGGCTTTCCTCGTTCAGAGTCAGGCGGCCGACCATGGGATGGTCGATCTCGTACACTCCGTGCGTGCATTGACTGACCGGGTGGGCGGCCCAGAATCGGGCGAACTCCGGACTCTTGATGCTCAGCTCGCCGATCAACTCCGCGAGCTGAGTATCGTCAGACAGGTCAGCGGTGGCCATTCGGAGGTAGGCGGCCACGTCGCGGACCTCGTCCGCCCAGTTGACGATGAGGTCGCGCATCGCCGGTTCGAGGACCACCTGTTTGGCCAGGTTGACCCGCTGCCCCTGAGTGAGGCCGAAGAGCGCATACCCGAGCCTGTTCGCGCCGAGCAGGTCCATGTGTCGTCCGACGATCAGTGCCGCTTGCTCGCTGTTGCTCCCGACCAGTGCGAGCAGTGAGTCGCGGATCTTTTCGGGCCCGAGGTCCCGTTGGGTGAATTGCCCGGGCGAGGCCAGACGCAGCAGGTGAAGTCGCTCGCTGTCTTTGAGGCGCAGCGCGTTGGCGATCGCTTCCATCACGGATTCGGAAATTTGGTGGCTCTCTCCCTGCTCGATGCGGGCGTAGTAGTTCACACTCACACCCGCGAGCAAAGCCACCTCCTCGCGCCGCAGGCCCGGAACGCGCCGAACTGTCCCGTATGTCGGAATATCCAACTCGGCGGGGGTCAGCGCCGCCCGCCGCGACCGCAGGAAGTCGCCGAGTTCCGTGTTTCGCTGCTCGCTCATGCCCCCCATCCTGCTCTTCCACCCGCGGGACAGCCAACCCACGCCATGGGTACCCACAACGTGGTGAGGCGCCGCACGCACCCGCTGGGCCAGTCTCTTGGGCATGACCAGGCAGCCCACCTGCGTCACGTGGACCCGCTGCCGGCGAGATTGTCGCCGCGCTGCAAATTCCGGAGTGGCCCATGCGTGGGCGCGCCGGCACTAGTCCTAGCTAACTGCGGTAAATGATTGTGAGAACTCATGCATCAGAAGCTCACAGGCCAGGTCGCCCTGGTGACAGGCGGATCGCGCGGGATGGGGGCGGCCATTGCCGTCAGGCTCGCGGCTGATGGCGCCGACGTGGCATTCAGTTACGCGGCCGACCCTGAGAAGGGGAAGAAGACCCTGGCGGCCATCGAAGCGACCGGCCGTCGCGGATTGGCTGTCCAGGCCGACCAGGCCGACCCCGGACGAGCGGAGCATCTTGTCCGCCAGGTCGCCGATCACTTCGGTCGACTTGACATTCTTGTCAATAATGCGGGAGTGCATGTCACGGGAACAGTCGACGCGCCGGATCGCGACCAGAGTCAATTCGACCGCCAGTTGGCCATCAACCTTCAAGCCGTTGTCAGTACGGTGGTCGCTGCCGCGCCCCTCCTGACGGAGGGAGGGCGGATCGTCTCCATCGCCTCCAATGGATCCGAAACCACCAGGGTGCCTTTCCCCGGTCTCTCCGACTATCTGGCGACGAAGGCTGCGGTCGTCACCTATACCAAGGGCTGGGCGCGCGATCTCGCCCCACGTGGCATCACCGTCAACGCGATTCAACCCGGCGCGATAGACACCGATATGAACCCGGCTGATGTTGAAGATGCCTCGTTCGTCACGTCACTCACCCCGATGGGACGGTTCGGGCGCCCCGAGGAGATTGCCGCCGCCGTCTCCTTCCTCGTCGGGCCGGAGGCTGCATTCATCACCGGAGCCAGCCTTCCGGTCGACGGCGGTTTCAGCTGCTGACCATCGCGGGATGGTTCTTGCAAGTGATCGCATTCGCGGGTTCGACAACCTGACGACGTCGTGATCGCTGAGCAAGGGCCATTGCGCCGGCGGTACTACATCCGTTGGCACAACAACGGCCGTCCGAAGGCGGCCGAAAATTGTGCCTCGATCTCTCGTGAGGGCCCGCCGACGGAGTCGGCGGGCCCTTTCGCCTTGCAGGCCGGAGGAGTCGCCTTGTCGGCCTGGGTACGTACAGCCCGTCCCGCCCGCGTGGCGGTCCCACCCCGTCGACGCGCCGGGCTTTGCCGGCGGGCTACTCTGTCCCCCTGACCGGACACGGGGTGCCCCACCGGGGGCTGAGATCACACCCGTCGAACCTGAACCAGTTCGTACTGGCGGAGGGATGTCTTCCATGCCATTGGCGCATGTTTCCAGCGGTCTGCCCGCCGACGGCCGACAGACCGTCTTCGACGGGCGGATGCCGGCGGCCGCCGGCGATCTCCGGATCGAGGCACACGGCATACAGCCGGTCCCCGAGAGCAACCGCTACGGCGGCCCGGGGCGCCTGTTCACCGTGTGGTTCGCTCCCAATCTCACCATGACCGGCGTGTTCACCGGCACCATCGGCATAGTTCTCGGCCTGGACTTCGCCACCGCGCTCACAGCCGTGGTGCTCGGCACCGTGGTCGGCGCGATACCCACCGCCTACCTGGGCACCTGGGGCAGCCGGACCGGCGCTGGGCAGCTGCCGCTGGCCCGGCTCGCCTTCGGTCGGGCCGTCGCGGTGCCCGGCATCCTGCAATGGCTGTCCTCGGTCGCCTGGGACGCCCTGATCGGGCTGTTCGGCGGGGATGCGCTGGCGCGGCTGTGCGGGTGGCCGTTCTGGCTCGGAGTCCTGGTCATGATGCTCGCCCAGGGCGCTCTCGGTGTCCTGGGCTACGAGGCCATTCACCGGCTCCAGATCGTCATGACCTTCGTTCTCGCCGCCGCCTTCGCGCTGATCGCCTGGAAGCTGCTCGACGGTGTGCACCCCGCGGCAACCGGCTCCGCCCATGGCGCCGACCGGGGCGGGGCGTTCGTCCTGACCAGCACCATCGCGCTGAGCCTGTCCCTGTCCTGGGCCCCCTACGCCAGCGACTTCAGCCGCTACCTGCCGCGGAACACCTCCCGCTCGCGCATGTTCTGGTTCACCCTGGCCGGACTGGTGGTGTCCTTCGTGGGCGTCCAGGCCCTCGGGCTCTGGGGCGCGTCCGTCCTCACCGACCAGACCGCCGCAGGCGTGGCCAAGCTGCTGGGCGGCGGGCCACTGGGTGTGTTCGGACTGCTCGCCGTGGCCCTGGCGGCCCTGTGCAGCAACGCCATGAACGACTACAGCGGATCCCTGGCCCTGCAGACCGTCGGTGTGCGCGTTCCCCGCCCGGCCGCGGCTGCCTTCGCCGCGGCGCTCGGCTTCCCCCTGGTCCTGTGGATGCACGCCGCCGACACCACCGCCCGCTTCCAGAACGTGCTGCTCTTCGTCGGCTACTGGATCCCCGGCTTCGTCGCGATCGTCATCGTCGACTGGCTGGCCCGGGCACGAGCGAGGGCAGGCGCGCCGATCGACCTCGCCGCCGAGACCGGCCGACCGCAGCCCGGCTGGTCCGCCGTCGTCGCGTTCGCGGCCGCCTTCGCCGCGGCTGTGCCGTTCATGGACACCAGCCTGTACGTCGGCCCGGTGGCCGAGGCCCTGCACGGCGCTGACCTCTCGTACTATGTGGCGTTCCTCGTGGCTCTCGGCGTGTACACCCCACTGCGCCTGCGCCACCGTGCGCGGCCCTGAACCGTCGCCACCCGTCCATCCCGGCGCTGGAACCGCCGCCCGCCGCAGGCGCCCGCACACCGTCCGTCCCCCAAGGAGCGAGTCCGCATGCCCCCGACTTCCGCCGATCACACCGCCTTCGCCGCGCAGGCGCTCGCTCGCGTACGGGCCCACTCCCCGCTCGTCCAGTGCCTGACCAACTCGGTGGTGACGGGCTTCACCGCCAACGTCCTCCTGGCGCTGGGCGCTTCACCCGCCATGGTCGACATCCCGGGGGAGGCCGGACCGTTCGCCGAGGTCGCCTCGGGGGTCCTGGTCAATCTCGGCACCCCGCACGCCGAGCAGCGCTCCGCCATGATCGAGGCCGCGCAGGCGGCCGGCTCGGCCGGCACCGCGTGGGTGCTCGACCCGGTGGCGGTCGGCGCACTGCCCGTGCGCACCGCGCTGGCGCGCGAGCTCCTGGAACTGCGGCCGACGGTCGTACGCGGCAACGCCTCCGAGATCATCGCGCTGGCGGGAGCGGGCGGCGGCGGCCGCGGAGTGGATTCCTCCGACGGCGTCGAGGAGGCCGAGGAAACAGCGCGGCGCCTGGCCGATGAGACCGGCGGCGTGGTCGCCGTCTCCGGGCCCGTGGATCTCATCACCGACGGGACGCGTACGGCGCGCATCGCCAACGGCGACGCGCTGCTCACCCGGGTGACGGGCGGGGGCTGTGCGCTGGGCGCAGTGATGGCCGCCTACGCGGCCGTGGACGAGGACCGGTTCGCCTCGACGGTCGCGGCCGTCACCGCCTACACGGTCGCCGCCGAACTGGCCGCGAAGCAGGCCTCCGGGCCCGGTAGTTTCGCGGTTGCGTTCCTGGACGCGCTTGCCGCGTTGCGGGAGTCGGACATCGTCGGGCGGGCGGCTGTGTCGTGACGGTGACGCCGGTCGATCTGTCGGTCTACCTCGTCACGGACGCAGTCCAGTGCAAGGCCCGGGGCCGCAGCGTGGCCGAAACCGTCGCCCAGGCCGTGGCGGGGGGCGTCACTGCGGTGCAGATCCGCGAGAAGCACACCGACGGCGGTGATTTCCTGCGCACGGTCACGGAAGTGGCAGCAGTCCTCCCGGAGCACGTGGCGTTGATCGTCAACGACCGGGTGGATGTGTTCCTTGCCGCCCGCGCCGCCGGCATACGCGTGTCGGGCGTCCACGTCGGGCAGTCGGACCTGCCTCCGACCGCCGTACGGGAACTGATCGGACCGCACGCGGTCCTGGGCCTGAGCGCCGCCACTCCCGAAGAGCTGCGCGTCGCCGCCCAGGATCCGGCAGGCGTCCACCACGTAGGCATCGGCGCACTGCACGCCACCCGGACCAAGGCAGACGCTCCGCCCTCGCTCGGCCATGACGGCTTCGCCCGTCTCGCCCGGCTCAGCGAGCTCCCCGCTGTGGCCATCGGCGGCGTGAACCCGGCCGACCTCCCACGACTGCGGGAAGCCGGGGCAGCGGGTGCGGCCGTCGTCTCCGGCATCTGCGCTGCCGAGGACCCCAGTGTCGCGGCCCGCGCCTATGCCGACGCCTGGAGCCGAGTGCCGACCCGGAGCGGGGAGAAGAACCTCGCCTGACCAGCTTTGAACTCCCGCTCGGTCGCCTGGGCGGTCGAGGAAGCGTCGTCCGGGTCACGGACACATCGGCATGCGCGGCACGAGCATGCCGCGCCGTGGCCTCAGTACTGCTGACTGCTCCCCGGCGCGCAAGGTGACTTCGGCGACCGCCACCGCGTCGTGCCTGGCCAGAGCCTCCACCAGGAGCGGGTGTGGGCGCTGACCCTGTTCGCCGGCAGCGGCTCCCCAGTAGGGCCTGGTGTGGAGCACTGGGTCGACGCCGCGCTGGTCGATGAAACCGAGGACATCGACAGTGCGCCTTGTAGGGCGGGGGAGTGCGGCCAGATCCTTTTCGAGGAGCACGACGGTGCGGCCGTCAGGCCGCTCCATGCCGCGCGCGATCTCCGATGGGGGTATCTCCACGTCTTCGGGTTCATAGGACTACCTCCGGTGCCTGAGGCGGGCTCCGTCGCTCGCGCGCGGACCCGGTGGAATCCGGTGCCGTGCCCCCTTGATCGCGGGGTAGAGGCCGATCGGGATGATGACCAGGCCGAAGCTCACGTAGCCGGCCCGGATCCCGCGCGTACCGTCAGCCTGCAAGACGGGGCAGTTCCCCGCGAGGGGTGCTGCTCCGGGGCGGTGATCAGGCACCTTGCGGCGCGGGGCACCCGCCCGACTACCGTCCGCGCCGGCGCAGGGGTGGGCCCACCTGGAAACCGGCGTGGGAGCGGGTCAAGTGTGAGCCCAGCGACGGAGCTGCAGCGCACAGGCCTGCACACCGGTGGCGCCACGGGCGACGTCGGTCACCAGCGTGACCGCTTCCTTCTGCGACGGGTAGTCCAGCCTGTAGCCGTTCACCTTGAGGAACGCCACCGTCGCCAGCCACGCGAACCGGCGATTGGAGTGTTCGAGGGCCGGGAGCCTGGACAGGGTCTCCAGAATGGACGCGGCCATGAGCCACACCGAGCCGTACACGTTGCGACCCATCGCGCGGGCGCGCTGCCGGCTGACCGCGGCGAAGAGTGGGCCGAGATCGGTCGGCTGCGGGTAGCCGGTGATGTGCTCGGCGACCTGCAGCAGCCATGAGACGTCGGGAAGCTCAGGCTTCGGGGCGTCGTGGGTCACGCGGCGTTCCCGCGGGCGTCCAGGCCGGCCAGTGCGTCAGCGGCCTCGGCCTCGCTCGAAAGACGTGCCGGGTCGGGCTGGGCGTCCTCGGGGTCGAACTCGGTCCACGCCGAAGCGATGCGCTCTTGCTCCGCCATGGCGGCCGCCAGGAAGGCGCGCGGTCGGGCCAGGGCGCGGTCGAGGGCGGCGTCGCGGATGAACTGCTTGTCGCTGACACCGGCCGCGGCCGCGGCGGCGGTCACCGCTTTGAGATCGTCGTCGTACTCCAAGGGAACGTTCATCGCAGGCAAGGCCCCAAAGGTATCTCCGGTACCGAGCGCCCGCGAGCGAATCACCTCGCCGGGATGGCGTGGCGCCGCCATGGGGGAGTCGCAGATGGCAGGGGCTGGTCGCTTCGGCAGGCTGAAGTCGAACGTGTGCGCGATAGTGATGCGTCGCAGGCCTGCTCCGGGATCCGAGGGCAGTGCTCCTGCGCCACGTCGACGCCCGAGCTCTTGCAGGCAGCGGGTCGCCTTCCACCCTGACGGCCGGTTGTGAGAGTGCCTCCTGCCCCCGCGGATGCTGCACGGGCCCACCGGGCTCGCTCGCGCTTGCTGCTTCGGGAGTGCGCCGGGGGGCCTGCGCGGGCGGGCGCCGCGCCTTTGTGGCCGAGACCTCGTGCACGTCGCGGAATGCGCGCCGGAGAGCCTGCGCGCGCTCCGGTCCTGCCCCCGCACGCCTCTGCTGGTGGTTCGTTCCGGCTGCCATGATCGCTTACGAGCGGCACGGCGTGCCGCCGGCGACTGACACGGGGGGACGCATGACGCGGCGATGGCTTGTGACGGGGTGTTCGTCGGGACTGGGGCGTGCACTGGCGGGCGCGGTGGCGGAGGCCGGGGACCTGGTGATCGCCACGGCCCGCAAGCCGGCGGCTTTGCGGGATCTGGTGGCGCGTTATCCGGATCGGGTGACGGCGATGGCGCTCGACGTGTGTGACGCCGGGCAGTGCGAGGCCGCGGTGACGTACGCGGTTGATCACTTCGGCGGAGTGGACGTCCTGGTGAACAACGCGGGATCGGGGCTGTTCGGCGCGGTCGAGGAGGTGTCCGACGAGGAACTGCGCGCTCAGCTCGATGTGCTGACGGTCGCCCCGTGGCGTCTGAGCCGCCTTGTCCTGCCGCTGATGCGCCGTCAGGGATCGGGTCACATCGTCAACGTCTCCTCGCTCGTCGGCCGGATGGGGCTGCCCGGCCTGTCCGCGTATGTGACGGGCAAGCATGCGCTGGAGGGTATGACCCAAGCGCTTGCCGCGGAGGTCGCGCCCTTCGGGATCAGGGTGCATGCGGTGGAGCCCGGCCAGTTCGCCACTCACTACAGCACCGCGGTGACCGAGACCGCCGACCGTATCCCCGAATACCTGGTGAGCACGGCGGAGGTGCGAGCGGGCTTGCGGGCCATGCTGGACGATCCGTCGATCGGCCGCCCCGAGGTGTTCGCCGCCCATGTACTGCGGCTCGTCGCGGCCCGGTCGGCGCCCGTGCGCGTGCCGATCGGGGAGGACGCCTATGCCTACCTGGAGGCGGTCGAGGCCGCCGCTCGCGACGAGCTCTCGGCGGCACACGCTTTCGTCCACAACCCCGCCCCGGCGCCGCGAGAATCGCCGGCGTCACCGGCCGAGGAGGTCGTCGCGACGTTGGCCGCACTTCCGGAGACGTGACGCCCGCAGCCACGTCCTCGGCACTCGGCCGACCCGGTTCGTATGTGTGGCAGTTCCGCCGACCGACCGCTCCGCTTGGTGGTCCGGTGGTGGTGACACCCGGCGGTCAGAGGTGCCGAGCGAAGGCCGGGTCGGCTGGAACCACGTGGGTGTGGTCGACCGGGAGGTGCTCGATCTCCTGGGCGTTCGTGGACCGTGCGGTGAAGGGGGCGACCAAGGGCGGGTTCACGGCCGGAAACCGTCGATCGCCAGCTCCAGCAGGCGGTCGACCTGGGCGGTGCCTTCGGGGTTGTCCGGGGTACGCCACAAGCAGCTCATGAGCATGATGACGTCGACGGGGTCGATACCGGGGCGTACCTCGCCGGCGCGTTCGCAGGCGTCGAGGAGCCCGCGTACGGCGGCGGTGACCGGGGGCCACGAGGCGCTGACGACTTCTTGTGCGGCGGCGGAGTGCAGTGCCTCTCCGAGTCCGTGCTTGATGCGTACGTAGGTGGCGAGGGTGGTGAACCAGCGCCGCAGCGCGTCCAGCGGGGCATGGGTGGCGAGCAGGTCCGGCACGGAGTCCACGAGGCGGTCCACGTCGCGGCGGTGGACTTCCAGGATCAGCGCCTCCCGGGTGGGGAAGTGCCGGTAGAGCGTGCCGGGGCCGACGCCCGCGCGCTTGGCGATCGAGTTGAGCGAGGCGTCCGGGGACTCTGCGAGCGCGTCGTGGGCGACCTGGAGGATCACTTCCCGGTTCTTCAGCGCATCGGAGCGCTGCCGTGCGACGTCGGGCATGGATCCTCCTGGAGTGCGGACGGCCGTCCATTGCGAAGCGGAGAACTCTCCGCTAACGTGACCGAGGTCAAACGGAGAGATCTCCGCTTACTGTCGTCCTCCATTGTAGGAGCCCTTTCGTGCGCTACATCAAGCTCGGCCGCACCGGCCTGGACGTCTCCCCGGTCGCCATCGGCGCCATGACCTACGGCGAACCCGACCGCGGCCACCCCGTCTGGTCCCTGGACGAAGAGGCCAGCCGGCCTCTCATCAAGCACGCCCTGGAAGCGGGCATCAACTTCTTCGACACCGCCAACCTCTACTCCTACGGGTCAAGCGAGGAAATCCTCGGCCGCGCGCTGAAGGACTACGCGAACCGCGACGACGTCGTCATCACCACCAAGGTCCGCCACGCCATGCGCCCGGGCAGTCCCAACGGCGGCGGCCTGTCCCGCAAGGCGATCATGAGCGAGGTCGAGCACAGCCTGCGCCGACTGGGCACCGACTACGTCGACGTCTTCATGATCCACCGACTCGACAACGACACGCCGCTGGAGGAGACGCTGCAAGCGCTGCACGACGTCGTGAAGTCCGGCAAGGCCCGCTACCTCGGCGCGTCCTCGATGCACGCCTGGCAGTTCGCCAAGTCCCTCCACCTGCAAGAACGTCACGGCTGGGCACGGTTCGCCACCCTGCAGGACCACTACAACCTGCTCGCCCGCGAGGAGGAACGCGAAATGCTCCCGCTCTGCGCCGACGAGGGCGTCGCCACCATGATCTGGAGCCCTCTCGCCCGCGGCCGGCTCGCCCGCCCCTACGACCAGGCGAACGACGGCGAGCGCGCCGCGACCGACGGCGCCTACGCCGACACGCTCTACACCAACGCCGACAGCGACCGGCAGATCATCGACGAGGTCGGCGCCATCGCCGAGGCCCGCGGCCGCACCCGCGCCCAGATCGCCCTGGCCTGGCTGCGCCGCAACCCCGTCGTCGCTGCCCCCGTCGTCGGCGCCCGCACCTTTCAGCAGATCGACGACGCCGTCGCGTCCCTCGACCTCGACATCACCGACGAGGAGGCCCGCCGCCTGGAAACCCCCTACACACCCCGCCACGACTTCCAGGGCATCGCCGACGTGCGCGAACTCGAACGCATCAAGGCCGGGATCCCCGGCTACGCCAACGTCTGACGCCGCGGCCGAACCGGGCAGGTGCTGCTCGCCGTCACGCTCACGCCGGTGGCACTGTCCACGCTCAACGCTCCTCGGCTGGAGCACCGCTGCGCAGGTCCGGCCTGTACCGGCTCTTCGGCACGCAGGTCACGCCCTTGGGATGGTGGCTGCTCACTGCCGCGTTCGTCGTCCTGCCGGCCATCGCGGTGGTGACCGCGTGGCCCGCGTCGGCCCACACCCGCAGCCCCGCCGGGCATGTCCTGGGCGCCGAACCTTCCTGAAGGAATCCGACCAGGGCTACCGGTCGCCGCGATGCCGTTCGTGTCCGGTTCGGCCGCACCGCAGGTGAGGCTGTGTCCTGACGCGCTGGGAAAAAATATTGCGGGCCGCTGTCGATCCGGTCGTGTTCCGTTCGACGCCATGGTGTGGGGCGCCTCGCCACCGGGTGACGCGACAGGACCTGATGAGGAATGACGTGGATCAACTGCTGAGAGTCATGAACTTCAATGTCTCGAGTGACGGAATCGGTGCCGGTGAGCACCAGAGCCTGGAGAGGCCGTTCGGCTGTGACCGCCCCGAGAGGCTGTTCGGCTGGGCCGGCGCCACGGCGAGCTGGCCGAACCGGACCGATCCGGGAGGCAGCCGGGGCCTGGACGACTACTTCACGCGGGACTTCGCCCGCAACATCGGTGCCGAGATCATGGGCCGCAACAAATTCGGGCCCCAGCGCGGGCCCTGGCACGACCATGAGTGGCGCGGCTGGTGGGGAGAGGAGCCCCCGTTCCGCACGCCGGTGTTCGTCATGACCCATCACAAGCGTCCATCGTTCGCGCTTTCCGACACCACGTTCCACTTCGTCGACGGCGACCCGGCCACCGTCCTGGAGGGGGCGCGTGAAGCAGCGGAGGGCAAGGACGTCCGACTCGGCGGCGGCGTCACCACCATCCGGCAGTTCCTCGACGCCGACCTCGTCGACTCCCTGCACGTGGCGGTCGCGCCCGTAAAGCTAGGGACCGGACTGCGACTGTGGGAGTCCCCCGAGGAGCTGCTCGACCGGTTCCACCTGGAGGTCGTGCCCAGTGCGAGCGGCGTGACGCACCACCTGTTCTGGCGAAGGTGAGGCGAGGACCCGCCTGAGTCAGGCCACGACAGTGAGGGGGCGTCCGCCCTTCCCCGGCGGCGCCCTTCGCACTCGGCATGCGGGCGCACTGGCGTGCGGGGTGGTGACGAGTACCCAGGTGGGCGGGCGTGAGCGTTGCGCCGACGCAGGTAGCGGTGCAGGACGTGGGTATCCGCGAGACGGCTTCGGTGACCCGCCGGCTCACGCTGGGTCGGCACCGGGGGGACGGGCGCCGCTATCGGCCCGTCCCCCGGCTCGAGCGGGCCGGTTATGCGGTGTAGCAGTGCGGTTGGCCGTTGGAGTTGAGCGCGCAGATGACCCGGTCGTAGTCGTGGAAGCGGGTCCACATGAAGGCCGTGGGGGACTGCGCCCAGCTGCCGTCCTGGTAGATGTAGTTCGATTCGACCATGACGCCGTCCGCGTCGTAGAGCCAGCCGAATTCGCTGTCGCTCGACTTTCCGGACGGCAGCCACCGGGTGTTGCAGTTCCAGGTGGCCCGGACGACATTGGCGCTGCCGTCGTTCCCGCCGCTGGGGTTCCACAGGTTGCACCTGCTGGCGCCGTCACTCAGGAAGCGGGCTGTCTTGACGGTGTAGTTCGACGGCAGCCTGTTCTCCACCGTTCCGAACGCACCCGCGTGGGCGGTTGAGACCGGGCCCGCCAGGGTGAGGGCGTTCGCCCCCAGCGTGAGCAGGGCGACGGCCGCGATCCGGAGCTTGTTCTTGATCAAATTCTCCCCCTGTGATGCCGTTGCGACGCCCCGAGTCTGGTGATAGGAAACTGTCATGTCAATGCCAAAACGTGGTGCGGTCGGACCATGTCCGGCGTTGATCCCGCCGGCGGCCACGCAGGCTTCTGCCTGAGTCGCCGAAGACTGCATCGCGCCGTTCGAGATCGGATCCGGGGGGTCGGCGCCGGCTTCGGCCAACTTGCCAAGTGCCCGTCCAGGGCGATGCGATCATCGGGCACGGTGACTCGTTCCGACGAAAGGAGAGCCATGGACCGGGAGAAGGCCGCGGATCACGCCGAGGTTTTCGAGCACTTCGGAATCCCCGAGCAGGACCGGCCTGAGGAGTCCTGCTACGACTACGCCCCCGTCTTTCGCGCCACTGTCGCCGGAAGTCCGTCGGCGGTGAAGCGCACCCGCAACCTGCCCGCCGCCGCCGCGATCGGGCGCTGGACACGGGCGATGGCGGACAGCGGCATCGGGGTCGTCACTCCACTCGATCTGCCCGGAAACCCCGCGCCCATCGGCGACCGCGTCTGGGTCGCCTACCCCTGGATCTCCGGGCGGCCGTACGACGGGTCACTCGCCGACATCGCCGCCGCCGGTGCGTTGCTCGGCCGGATGCACGCGCACGCGTACGAGCGGGATCCGGAGCTGCCGGGCTTCGCGTGGCCCGAGCACGACGACGCGGACGTGGAGGCGGAGATCGAGGATCTGCGCCGGGTGCTGACCCTCCGGGCGCCCGACATCGCGGAGGCCGTCCTGGCTCGATCCGCACCATGGCACCGCTCGTTCATGGCCGAAACGCTGCCCGCCATCCGGGATGGAGAGCTGCCTCATGTGGCCGCGTCCACCGACTTCAAGGCCAACAACCTTGTGTTCACCGACAACGGGCCGGTGCTGGTCGACCCTGACAATGCCGACTACCTGCCCCGCGTCATCGACCTCGCGATGGCGGCACTCCTGTTCCACAATGAGCATCCCTCCGCGCCTCCGCGTCTGTTCACCCCGGCCGAGTGGCAGGTCTTCACAGGTGAGTACCTGGCCCGGGTTTCTCTCTCCGAAGCAGAGGTCAAGCTGTGGCCCACTGCCCTGCGCTATCTCATTACGGAGTGGGGGACCTGGACCTTGGTCGATGCCGACGAATGGGGTGATTGGTCGCATCCGCGCAAGCGTGACTTTCTTCGAGATCTCGCAGTAATCGATCCTGATGTCATGCCAATTGCCTAGATTTCGCTGATAGATCTGAACCCGTCTCCTGTCCGGAGGACCTCCCGCACGGATGTGGGTGCGGCATGACGGCATCTGTGTCCTACGACAGGAGGCTGCAATGGCAACGTTCTCGAACGAGCCGGAGGTCAAGCGCGCGACGGCGCCTCGCAGGAGGCGGGCGTTCTCGCTGCGCACGTATCCCGGTGATGCGGATTCGTGAAAATGGCTCTGTCCGCAGTTCCGTGAACGGACATATGGCAGGGAGCGCACGTGCCGCATGTGACACTCTGGCCGCATGGCAGAGAGCGACCGGGAACGCGCGGTAGAGGGCTGGATCTGGAACGAGAACGTCCAGCCCTTCTTGGCTCTCCTGGCGCGTTACGCAGGCTATGACTTCGATGGCACCGACTGGCAGGCGGTCGAACTCGGCCTTGAAGCCACTGATGATGAGCACCTAGATCGCTGGTACAGCTATCCACTCGCCGGATCGGACCATCGCTTCGAAGTGCACCTTGCCAAGGCCGTGGGTGGCGATGAGGTTTCTGTCCGCGTGGCGGGAACTTCCAACCTTGAGCTGCTGCTGAGAGCAGACACCCTGATATCGGCCTTTGCCACCAGATTCGTCCCTTGAGGCGAGCGTGAGTCGCAGCCCTCATGACTGAGTGAGAATCCGGGTGCGGAGGAGATCGAATGAGGCTCGGCCGTACATAGCTCGCTTGAGTGCTTTCACCCTGTTCACGTGGCCTTCGACGACGCCAGAGCTCCAGGGCAGGGTCAGCCCGGCGGTCACCGCGTCGAGGTCCTGGCGGAGGAAGCCGGCGAAGCCCTTCATGGGCTTCGGGGCGTCCTGCTCGGCTTGTCGGATCCACTCCAGCAGCAGGTATCCGCGCTGGTGGCGGAGCATGTCGGCGAAGGCCCGCGCGAGATCGCAGGCACGGGTGACGTCGGGGCAGGCGAGCCTGACTTGAAGAAGTCGCTCGTCCTGGCTTTCGGCGAGCGTTTCCCGGGGCCGCATGATCCACGAGGTGATCTTGCGGGGGCTGGGGATGTCGGCCCGGACTGGTTCGGCGGTGCCCGCGCGGAGGGCAGCGAGGTGTTTGCGGACGACCTGGCGGCTGCCGCGGTAGCCGCGGGCCTGGATCTCCAGGAACAGCTGGGTGCCGCTGACCTGGCCTTGGGCTTCGGTGAAGCGGGTGCTGAGGTATGCCTTGAACGGGTCCAGGACGCCGCCCGGGCGGCGCTCGCGGGCGGAGGCCAGCAGTTCGTCGAGATTCGTGTCGCGGAAACGGCGCACGGTCTTGCGGTCGAGGTTCAGACGGCGGGCGATGGCGCTGATCGTCCAGCGTTTGTCCAGCAGGCGGTGGATGTCCTCGTAGCGGTGGCGGGTGCGTTCGATGATCTGGGTGCGGGGCAGTTCCGGGGGAGGTAACAGCGTCGGGGGCGGCTCCGGCACCTCGGTCATCGTCTCTTCCTCGGCATGTTTGCGTAGGCAATCGCGGTGCTGGTGGCAGGTCTTCTCCACCGCGGCGGACAGGTTCTGCAGCAGGTGCCACCGATCGGCGACTTCCAGGGCGTGAGGGGCGGCCTCCCTGACTGCCTTGGTGTAGGCGGTGGCCCGGTCCCGGCAGATGATCTCGGCTCCGGGATGCTCGGTGAGCCAGGCCGCGAACGTCTCCGAGGTGCGGTCGGGCAGGACGTCCACGACCTGGCCGGCCTCGACGTCGACCAGCACGGTGCCGTAGGTGCAGCCCTTGCGGAAGGCGAACTCATCGACCCCCAGCACCCGCGGCGCGCGATCCGGCACCGTCGGAGCCGTCAATAGTCTGAGTAGCCGGGTCCGGCCCGCGACCACCCGCAGGCGGCGGCACAACCGCGCGGCCGGACGTCCGCCCAACTCCACCGCGATCGACCGCAGCCACCACGTCAGCCCGACGCTGGAGCGGCGGTGCCGCTCGGACAGGCCCGGCACCTGTTCGACGAACGTCTTGCGGGAACAGCTCCTCCGGTCACAGAAGTACCGGCGTACCCGCAGGCGGATTATGACCCGGCGAGAGGCCAACGGCCTTTCGTTCAGTGTGCGTTGGTACGTGCTATGTATGCGGCGGGCCTGTTTCCGGCAGTCGGGGCATCGGCCCGGCCGAGCAGCGGACATCGCCTCCACGACGAGGACGTCGGTGGAGGCGCTGACGCTCTGCACTCGCACATCGACCCCGGGAAACAGCAGAGCCTCGACCGTTTTGCTCGTCATGCCGGGACATACTCTGCCGAAACGATCCCTCTCTCACTCCGCTGACCTGGGCTTTCACGGAACTGCGGCCAGAGCCGTGAAAATCCCCAGGGCTGCTCTTCTCCTCAGTCCGTGCGCTCGGCAACTGAGTGGGGATGGTGGGGAGCGAAGAGCGCGTTGAGGGCCCGGCGACCGAAGGTTGCCGGGCCCTGGTGATCGGTGAGGTCAGCCGCGGGGTGCCTCGGGGGTGAAGAGGGTGAGTGGTGTGCCTTCGACGGCGATCGCGGTGAAGCCGTTCTCCGTGCCAGGATGCCCCGGCCTCCAGGCCGGGGAGGAACGGACCCCTGCGGAGCACCGTCGGGACTGTCAACCTCGGTCGGTTCGAGCGCCCGTATACGACTCCGGCCCCTGCCCGACGGGAAGTCGGGCAGGGGCCGGATGTTCGTAGCGGGGGCGGGATTTGAACCACGCGACCTCTGGGTTATGAGCCCAGCGAGCTACCGAGCTGCTCCACCCCGCGTCGGTGCAGTCAGCTTACGCTACTCGGGCCGACCGTGCGGGGATTTATCGCGGAGACGCGCCGGTGCCGGCCAATGGGACAGGGGCAGGACAGCCCCGCGTGCCGGCCGGGGCGAGCTCAGCCGCGGTAGGTCTCCAGCAACCGCAGCCAGACCTCGCCGAGGGTGGGGAAGGCGGGGACCGCGTGCCAGAGCCGGTCGAGGGGCACCTCGCCGGTGACCGCGATGGTGGCCGAGTGCACCAGTTCCCCGACGCCGGGGCCGGCGAAGGTGACGCCCACCACGGTGTTGCGGTCGGTGTCGATGAGCATGCGGGCCCTGCCGCGGTAGTCCTCGCCGTACTGGTGGGCGCCGGCGACGTGGGCGAGGTCGTAGTCGACGACCTCGATGCGGCGCCCGCTCCTCTCGGCCTCGCGGCTGGTCAGGCCGACGGAGGCGACCTCGGGGGTGGTGAAGACGACCTGGGGGACGGCCGCGTGGTCGGCGGTGGCGACATGCGCGCCCCAGGGAGCGTCGTCGATGGGCTCCTGATTGGCGCGGGCGCCGATGGCGGCGCCTGCGATGCGGGCCTGGTACTTGCCCTGATGCGTCATCAGGGCGCGGCGGTTGACGTCGCCGACGGCGTAGAGCCAGCCGCCGTCGACGTCGGTGACACGGAAGGTGTCGTCGACGGCCAGCCAGTCGCCGGGGGTGAGACCGACGCTCTCCAGGCCGACGTCGTGTGTCTGCGGGGCGCGGCCGGTCGCCAGCAGGATCTCGTCCGCGACCAGCTGCCCTCCGTCGGAGAGTGTCATCCGTACCTCGCCGTCTTCGCGGGTCAGGGAGGTGACGGTGGTGTTGAAGCGGATGTCGACGCCTGATTCGCGCAGTCCGTCGGTGACCAGTTCGCCGGCGAACGGTTCCATCCGCTCGAGGAGTCCGTTGTCGAGGACGAGCATGGTGACCTGGGAGCCGAGGGCCTGCCAGACGGTGGCCATCTCGACGGCGACCACACCGCCTCCGACGACGGCGAGGCGGCCGGGCACCTTGTCGGCGCTGGTGGCCTCGCGGCTGGTCCAGGGGCGGACGGTGTCGACTCCGGGGATGGGGGGCAGGGCGGCGCGGGTGCCGGTGGAGACGGCGACGGCGTGGCGGGCCGCCAGGGCGATGGTGTCGCCCTCCGGGGTCTGCACGGCCACCCGCTTGGGGCCCGTGAGGCGGCCGTGACCCCGTATGAGATCGACGGAGACCGAGTTCAGCCAGTCGACCTGGTCCTCGTCCTTCCAGTACGAGGACATCTTGTCGCGGTGCGCGAGAACCGCTTCGACGTCCAGCGGGCCGGCCACCGCCGGGTCGAGCCCGGGAATGCGGCTCGCGTCGGCACGTGCCACCACCGGCCGCAGCAGTGCCTTGCTCGGGTCGCAGGCCCAGAACGAGCACTCGCCGCCGAGGAGCTCGCGCTCCACGATCACGGTGCTGAGCCCTGCGGCGCGGGCGCGTTCGGCCACGTTCTCGCCGACCGGCCCCCCGCCGATGACGATCACGTCGTAGGTGCGGGTGGTCTCGTTCATCACGCTGTGGTCCTCACTGTTTCGTTCGTCATTGCTTCCGTTACTTGGCCGGACACTTCTGCGGCACCGGCCCGTCGCCTGCCGCGTTTGCCGCTACCCGCGGCTGTCCGGCGCCCGGGCCGCCGTGCCGCACGGAGGGTGCGGTCGCGGATGGGCCGGCCCGGGCGGGGGAGAGGGGTGTGGCGTCGCCCGGCGGTCCGGTGCGGGCCTTGGGCCCGGCCCGCGGGAACCGCCGGGCCGGACCGGCTGCCCATCCGGGTCGGACACGGCCCGCTGCGGCCTGCGGACGGGCGCTGGTGGGGTTGTTCAGCGGCCGGGGAGGCGCTGCGAGACCTCCTGGAGCACCCAGCCGTTGCCGTCGGGGTCGCTGAAGGTGAGGAAGGAGCCGTAGGAGGCGCGCTCGGGGTGCAGGCCGGGCAGCCGCTCCTGGCCGGGCTTGCGGTGGGTGACGTCCCCGCCCCCGTGGCCGTGGAAGAAGGGGCCGGCGTCGTGGAAGATCTCGCTGACCTCGATGCCGCGCCCGGTGAGCTCCGCATGCGCCTCTTCGATGTCGGAGACGATGAGATACAGGCCCTGGAACGAGCCGGGTGCGATGGGCGTCATCCCCTCGCCGAAGATGATCGAGCACTCGGAGCCGGGCGGCGTGAGGTGCACCACCCGGAATTCCTCGCTGGCCGTGTAGTCGACGTCCAGGCGAAATCCGGCCTTCTCATAAAAGGCCTTGGCCCGGTCGGTGTCGGAAACGGGCAGCACGATCATTTCGAGCTTCAGGTTCATGGGAGATTTCCTTTTTCCTTGGCGATGTCGGCGTGTTTCCAGAGAACCAGCCGAGAGGGCGCTTGGGAGCGGTGCAGCAGGCCTGCCTCGGCCGTGGCCCACTGGTCCAGGTACTGGCAGGTCCCCCCAGCCCCATTGCCGGTAATGGGTGGTAGGGGGCTTCACGAGAACCCAGGTGGTGACCTCGCCGGCGCGGGCCCCGAGACGGTGCCCGGCCGCCGACAGGACATGCGACTCGCCGGGACCGGCTCCGCTCGCACTGCGTCGTGGGCGTCCGGCACCTGACCGCGGACTCCCGCGGGTCGGGCGGCGGTGGCCGTTGCGGGCGGCTTGCGGCGCCGACTGCCGGACCGTGTCTGCGGTCGTGGCGGTAACCCGGCCTCGTATCAGGTGATTCTGAATATCGCGGGCGCGCACGTATCGGCCCGATCGGCGGGGCGGATGATTTCATACGCCAGGATTGCAAAAGGCGTCCGCTCGTCGACGTCAGCCGCTTGTCGGGCAGAAAACGGCACGGCTCCTTTTTTTCGTTTCCGGGCGTGGCCCTTTCCCGTGGTCGTCTTGCTGGAATGGCGCATCGAGGGCTAACCTCGATATATGGCCAAGGCGTCGTCCGCTTCGGGTGACAACAAGGAGCTGAGCGACTTTCTGCGTTCGCGGCGGGCCCGGGTGACTCCCGAGCAGGCCGGAGTCACCCCGGGATCGAGTCGCCGTGTTCCGGGACTCCGCCGCGAGGAGGTCGCCCTCTCGGCGGGATTGAGTGCGGACTACTACGTCCGACTGGAGCGCGGACGGGTGGCCAATGCCTCCGAAGCGGTGCTGGAGGCCGTGGCCCGCGCTCTGCTGCTGGATGACGTCGAGCGTGCGCATCTGTTCGCCCTGGCCAGGCCGCAGTCCGTGGTCACGGTCAGCCGGTCCGCTCACCCCCGTCGGGTGCGTCCGGGTGCGTACGCACTGCTTGAGGTGCTTCGGGACACTCCCGCGATGATCCTCGACGGCCGCATGGACGTCCTCGCCCTGAATGCGATGGCACGCGCGATATTCGCCGATTTCGAGACCATGCCGATCTGTGAGCGCAATTTGGCGCGATTCATGTTTCTCGACCCTGTGGCGCGTGAACTGTTCGTCGAGTGGGACATGGCCGCCCGCATGGTTGTCACGGGTTTGCACCTGTATGCGGGCAGGCGTCCGAACGATCCGCAACTGACCGAGCTGATCGACCTCCTTTCGGAGGCGGACACAGATTTTCGCCGATGGTGGGCCGCGCACGATGTGGAGGCCTTTTCTCACGGGACGAGACACTACCGGCACCCCGTAGTCGGCGAATTCACCCTGAACTATGAGACCCTCATATTTCCGGGTGACCCGGACCAATGGTTGTTCGTGAGCACGGCGGAACCGGGCTCACGGTCTTCCGAGGCCTTGCGCGCCCTCGCCGGCCGGATCGACGACATGGACACCTAGCATCGTCCGGCGGATCGGTTGCGGCACGCATGGGATTCGCCCGGTGACCACCTTCTCTTCGTTCGGGGCACCGGGCGGGCGAGAGGTGCAGCTGATGCCTCCGGGAGACTGCTCCGGGCTCTGCCCGCCACGTGACGCTGCCCAGGTGCGGCCACTGCGCCTGAATCGACGGCACGGAGGCGTTCCGGAGGCGTTGCGGAATACGATGGCGGGCTTCCTCGCGGAGCGATGATCTACTCTTTGACAGTTCCCGAGTGGCTATGTCTTCATGGCGTGGCGTTCACGGACTGTTTGGGTGCGGGGCAGCGACAAGGGTGGATGGATGAAGGTCTCGTTTCTGATCAACAACGCGTACGGTATCGGCGGCACCATCCGCTCGACCGCGAACCTCTCCGCCGGCCTCGCCGAGCGGCACGAGGTGGAGGTTGTCAGCGTCCACCGCGTCCTGGACGAACCGCCGCTCTCCCTCGACCCGCGGGTCAGGCTCGAGTCGCTCATCGACATGCGGCCGGACAGCCCGACGTACGAGGGCGAGCACGAGCTCACCCGCCGGCCGAACAGCATGTTCCCGGAGTCGGGGGTGGACTTCGGGAAGCTCCACTTCACCGGGCTGCACGACCAGCGGATAGCCGACTACCTGGCGCGGACCGACGCGGACGTGGTGGTCGCCACCCGCCCGATCCTCAACGGGTACCTGTCCCGCTACGGGCAGAGCCACTACATGAGGGTGGGACAGGAACATCTGACCCTCCACTCCCACAGCGATCAGTTGCGTAACGACCAGAACGCCGCGGCAGCCGGCCTCGACGCGTTCGTGACCGTCTCCGAAGCCGACGCCGCCGACTACCGCGCGGCCCTCCCGGACTTCGCCGACCGCGTCGTCTGCGTCCCCAACGGAGTGCCGGCACCTGCTGTCGAGATGTCCGCCCTGGACAGCAAGATGATCATTGCCGCGGGCCGGCTGGTGGCGGTCAAGCGCTACGACCGGCTGATAGACGCCTTCGCGAAGGTGGCAGCCGAGCGCCCGGAGTGGACCCTCCGAATATACGGGCGCGGCCCGATGCGGGCCGCGCTGCGTGAGCAGATCGACGCGCTCGGCCTCTACAACCGCATCTTCCTGATGGGTCCGGTCTCCCCGATCGAGACCGAGTGGAGCAAGGGTGCCATCGCGGCCGTCTCCTCGGACAGCGAGTCCTTCGGTATGACCATCGTGGAGGCGATGCACTGCGGAGTCCCGGTGGTCGCGACGGACTGCCCGCACGGCCCGGGCGAGATCATCACCCACGGCAAGGACGGGCTGCTGGTGCCGCTGGACGGCGGCCCCGACGCGTACTCCCAGGCCCTGCTTCGCCTCATCAACGACTCCGAGCTGCGCCGACGTATGGGCACCGCCGCACAGGCGAAGGCCGCGACCTACGCCCCGGCCGTGATCGCCGCACGCTACGAGGAACTCTTCGAACGCCTCCAGCGGGAGCGCCGCAGCCGAAGCTCGCTGGCCACCCGGCTGCGGACCTCGCTGCGGGCCCTCGTCCCGTCCGCGGGCAGGAAGGACGACCCGCAGCCGGCTGACGCCGAGCAGCCCCCCGCCCCCCGCAGTCACGTAGCCGCGACGGCGGACGGCGGGTTCGTGGTCCGGCTCGACCTCGACACCATCCCCCGCACCAAGCCGCTGGACTTCGTCGCACGCCTCCGCCGCGACCCCGAGCGCCGGCAGATCCTGGTACCGCTGGAGCCTGCCGCCACGGGCGGGCAGCACGCGACCGCACTGGTCGAGCGTGCCGCCCACCAGCTGCCCGAGGGCCGGTGGGACTGTTATGTGCGCGTCCGCGGAACCAAGGAGCGGTACCGCATCGCCGCCGAACTCGTCGAACAGGCCCGGCTGATCCCCCTCACGCCGGTGGTCGGCACCGACGGAGTGTCCTCGTGGATCCCCTACGCCACCAGTGACGGGTTCCTCGCGATTCGGACCTGGCTGCGCCCGGCGCACGGAGAGGTGGAGTCGGCCGTCATCGGTGAGAGCGAGGCCACCGTCACGGTCCGGCTGCTGGGCGACGCCCGGCTCGCGGAGACCGCCGACGCCACGGTCCGCGCCGTGTCCCGGGAAGACACCGCCCACGACTTCGAGGTGCCGGTTCGCGTGCTGGGCGACGACCGCTTCGAGTTCGTCCTGCCGTACCGCGAGACCATGGAACGGCGCAGCGTCGAGCACGACTTGTGGGATCTGTGGCTTCAGCTCGGCGACCGGACCGTGCCTGTCGGACGGATCACGGGCGATCTCGTCGAACGCAAGAAGACCGACGCCTTCCCGCCGATCCTGCTCGACCATGCCGAGCGCGGCGCCACCCGTATCAAGCCGTTCTTCACGGTCAGCAACCATTTGGCGCTGAGCGTCAGGGACGCCGCCGAGGACACGGATGCCTAAGCGACCGTGAGCACGATCTTGCCCTGGATGTGTCCCCGGGCGGCGCGTTCGTGCGCGGCCCGGGCATCCGCGAGCGCGAACGTGCTGTCGATGGCGACGCGGACCGTGCCCGCGTCGAGCAGGCGTCCCAGTTCGGCGAGCTGTGCGCCGTTCGAGCGGACCTGGGTGCCCGTGACGGTGACGCCCAGCCTTGCGGTCTCTTCCTCGTCGAATTCCCCGAAGAACACGGGGAATTGGGAGCCGCCGCGCTTGAGCGTGCGCAGCAGGCGCTTGCTGTCGGGGCCACCCACGGCGTCGAGAACGAGGTCGATGTCGTGCACGACTTCCTCTGGGCGGCTCTTGGTGTAGTCGATGAACTCGTCGGCGCCGAGGTCGCGCAGGAACCATTCGTGTGCGCCCGAGGCCACCGCGATGACACGTGCGCCCTTCCATTTCGCCAGCTGTAGCGCGAAGTGCCCGACGCCCCCTGCGGCGCCGTTGATGAGCACCGTCGTGTTGGCGTCGAGTGGCACCGGACGATGCTGCGCCGCCTGGAAGGGCGAGGGGTGATCGTGTCCGAGTCCGATCAGGAACTGCCACGCGGTGAGCCCGGCCATGGGCGCCCCGGCGGCGTGCACGTGATCGACGCCGGCCGGTTTGTGGGCGAGGTCCGACGCAGGCGCGGCCACGTACTCGGCGTAGGTGCTGCCGTCGAAGCTGGGGAAGCGAAGAAGGCCGAAGACCTCATCCCCGATGGAGAAGTCCTCCACGTCCGCGGCGACGGCCTCCACGACGCCCGACAGGTCCGTCCCCGGAACGACTGGCAAGCTGAACTTCGGCCTCACCTCCGGAGGCAGGTTGGACATTCCGTCGCGCAGGTACCAGTCCGGAGGGTTGATGCCTGCCGCGTGCACGCGAACGAGCACCTCGCCCGGCCCCGGCTCGGGCATCGGCACCTCGTCGTAGCGCAGAACCTCAGGGCCGCCGTGCTCGTGGAGCCGGACCGCCCTCATAGTGTGTTTCGGCATCGCTTTCTCCTGGCTGTGATGCGGGATACGATCATTCGGATCAGCGATCCACATAGGTGGACCACTGGTCCGAATATATGGACCACCGATCCGGATAGTCAAGAGGGACAGATGCGGGCCGACGCCAGGAAGAACCGCGACCACCTGCTCGCAGTCGCGGGCACCGCCATCGCCGAGCAAGGCGTCGAGGTGTCACTGCGCGACATCGCACGCCGGGCCGACGTCGGCCTGGCGACGCTGCTACGGCACTTCCCGACACGCGAGGCGCTGCTCGACGCCCTGCTCCACACGAGCTTCGACGAACTGACGGCCAAGGCAGGCGCCCTCGAAACGTCCGGCTCGCCCGACGAAGCTCTCGTTTCGTGGCTACGGGACTGTGTCGAGTGGACGACCGAGTACCGGGGTGTGACCGTGCTGATGGCCGCCGCGATCGAGGACTCGGGATCCGCACTCCACGCCTCGTGCGTCACCCTGCGCGCAGCCGGTGCGCGGCTCCTCACGCGCGCCCAGGCCGCGGGCCTGGCGCGGAGCGACATCGACGGCGCCGATGTGTTCGCGCTGGTGGCGGCGCTCGCCTGGCTCGGCGATCAACCCGCGCTAGCGCCGCGCGCCGGCCACCTGTTCGACGTCGTCGCAAGCGCGATCCTGACCGGCGCGGCCAGTGGCGATGCCGTGAGGGGAACGCCGGACGCGCGCTCGTAGCTGAAATCGCCGCGCACGCGGACCGGCGAACACCGGGCCGCGCGCTTGCCGGCCCGGCGTGAAGTCCACGTGCTTCGGGATCCGGTCGTGGGGGACGTTCCCCGTGGCGGATACGGACCGTGTCCCCTTCGAGGGGCTGCTCCTCGAAGGGGATCACGCCGGTCACCGACGCCTGGACCCCGAACGCTGGTCCCCACCAGAACCAGGCCGGCCGTCGGCCGTCCGGCAGCGCGGGCCACGGCGGTGGGTGCACGGCCTCCCGGCCGTCGGCGTGCGCGCGGCGCTCGGTGACAGCACCGGGGGAGAGGCGCCCGTCGATCTCGAGGCCCGTGCAGGTGGCAGGCGCCTGCGGTCAACCGGTCCGGCGGTTTTGGCGTCAGATGCGGACGCCGAACTGGAACGGCATGTTGTTGATCGACTCGTAGCGCACGACAGTGCCGGTGCGCGGCGCGTGCAGGACCATGCCGTTGCCCGCGTAGAGGGCCACGTGGTGCTGGTCGCCGTAGAAGATCACGAGATCGCCGGGCATCAGCTGGCTCATCGACAGGCGGGTGCCGGCATTGGCCTGGGCCTGCGAGGTCCGCGGCAGCGAGACATCGGCCTGGGCGTACGCCCACATGGTGAGGCCTGAGCAGTCGAAGGACGTCGGACCCGTGTGGGTGTAGACATACGGCATGCCGATCCGGGTCTGGGCGGCCGCGAGGGCGGCGGCGGCGCGGCCGGAGGCCGGGGCGTCGTTGCCGAGGTTGACGCGCTCATTGCTGCGGGCGGCGCGGGCGTCCTCCGCGGCGACGGCGGCGCGCTGAGCGGCGGTCAGCGAGTTGAGCAGCCTCCGCGTCTTGTGATCTGATCAAATCCCTTACGAGATAAAGTCGTCCGCTCGCGCCATGCTTCCGTGCGCATCACACGTGCAGTGATGGTGAGTTGACACACCGCTCCGAAGGCGGGCGCCCCGAGCGTGCTCGGTCACCGGACCAAGTCCCGCATGCGCCGGAGAACTCACGTGCTGACGCCGTCCCGAGGTACGAGCTGCCGGGGCGGCCCCGGCGACGATGCCGGCCGGCAAGGCCGGGGACGCGGCACTCAGGGGGCCCGCCGGCGGCACCTCCTCGGCCGCGGGCACGGGACCAGAGGGGCGCCGTCGCCGAACGGTCGGCCGCCCGGTTCCTCCCTGTGGTGTGGTGTCAGCCAGGTCGCGAAGTCGGGTCCGAGCGGGGCGAATCCCGTTCGGGTTCACCCCGGTGAGCACCTGGCAGCAGTGCCGCTCGATGTGCTCGAAGTCGACGGTGTCGCCGAAACCCGCTGTCCGGTGAAGGTCGCGCGCATAGCCCCAGCGCAGCGGGTTCTCGGCGAGCTCGTACAGGTTGCATGTGAACAATGAAAGACTCCTGGCCATGACCGCGATTGATCACGACGTACACCAGGCTTGGGACCGTATCGGTACCTGGTTCGAGGGGCGCCTCCGGAAGGCCCCCGTGAGAGCGGCTGCAGACGAGAGCCGGCTCCGCGCGGCCGAGGCAGACCTCGGGGTGAGCTTCCCCGCCGACCTGGTCGCGTGGTGGACCCTGCACCGGGTCAGCGCCGACTACTGGATCCCGCGATCGTTTGCTCCGGTGGGCCTGGAAGAAGCTCTGGAGACGAGAGAGATCTGGTTGCTTGTCGCGGAGCAGGAAGGGACTTCCGTGGACGAGAACGGCGAACCAGAACCGCGTTTTCTGCCCTCGTTCCTGCCGATCGCGATGAGCCCCGGCGGTGACGGTCTCATCGTCGACTTGCGGCCCGGCGATTCGTACGGCGCGGTCTTCCTGTGGGACCACGAGACCTGGTTCCTCGGAGTGGAATTGTGGAACTCGGTCACTGCCATGCTCCAAGACGTCGAAGCCGCCGTCCGGTCAGGGTCGCCGGCCCTCCTTCGGCATGCTTCCCTCGGCGGCACCGCACAGCCGTGCGTCGCCGTCGTGGGCGACGGCGGCGATCTGGCATGGGAGGTGGCAGAACACCGATAGGGCCGCGTCCAGGGCGGCGAGGTCGGACACAGCGGCACTCCGGTGGTTTCGTTCACCACGGTGAACGGCGTACAGCATGCCTGCAACCAGGGGCTTGGCCACCGGCTCGGAGGAGGCTTTCGCCATGGCGGCCCGTGAAGCGGTGCGCAACGTCGTGCGCCTACTATGCGATCACCACCGGCCACGGACCTGGCCGTCAGCCATGAGTGCGTGAGGGATCGCCATGAGGCGTCGGATCGCTGCCTGTGTCGCCGTCCTGGCGGTCGCGAGCGCCGGCGCGTGTACCGAAAGCGCTGCGCACACCGAAGGGAAGGCGGCAACGTCGGCGCCTGCTCGCACCATTGGTCCGAGCGCATGCGGGAACGGCACGTACCAGTGGTTCAACGTCGAGCGGCCGATCCGGCTTTCCGCTCTCTCCGATGTGCAGACCCTCGGCAAAGGCGGCGGCAAGTTCACGAAGGCACCCAAGCACCGGGTGTCGTGGCCCGAGACGTCCGTATCGGCGCACGGCCCGGCGGTGCCGCGGCGGGATGTGTTGTTCTCCCTGGCCAAATTGGTAGGCGAGGCCCAGGAAGACGACACCGGCGCTGACATGGCCTTCACCGATGTCGGCAGGAAACCGGGCGATCCCAATCGCAGCCGGGCCATCTCGACGACGGGGGCCGGGCGCTATGTGATGTACGACGAGGCGCACATCGTAGAGGCGGACTTCCGGTATACGTGCCCACACTCCATGGCGGTGACCATCGGGCATGCGAAGAGCTGGACGATGGAGGGTTCGGGCATCCTTGAGTGTGGCACGCCGATCGATTTCGGCAGTCAAGCCCATCAGGCCGTCGCCCGAGTGGCTGCCCGCATTTCATGCGGCCCGAAGTCGCGCGCCGCCCAGGCCAAGGCGGTTCCGCGCAGTGACTGACCTCAACCCCTGGTCGCGGTGGCGGTCGCCGGGTACGGGCACCGCCTTTCGTGCCCGTAGCGGTCACTGTGGGCGCGCCGGCGGGTCAGGACTTCGATGTGCTCCGCCGGGGGGACCGGAGTGGCTGAAGCGAGGGCACGAGGCGCTGGAGATCGGTCCCTGCCCCGAGCGCGGCGCATGAACGGCGGCAAGGCGAGCAACTGATGGTCCGTGGTTCGCCGTACCTCCAGCCCCCATGAGGTGGGCGTGAGCTGACGGTAGGGAACCTCAGGTCCATCTCTCACGGGATCGACCCGCTGCTCGCGGCTGGGGATGGCGCACGCTTGGGCGCGGTGGTCAGACGGGGGCAGTGGCGGTGTCAGCCGGGGCCGGGTTGCCTTCGCTTCGAGCGGTTGCCCTGAACTGGCCGGGCGGCTGCGAGCGCGCGCGGCGGAAGGCCCGGCTGAAGGCGTAGCCGGAGGAGTAGCCGACCGCGGCGGCGATCGTGTCGAGGCTGTCCTGGGTTTCACGTAGGCGGCGGGCGGCGAGGTCCATGCGCCAGCGGGTGAGGTAGGCGCCTGGTGACTCGCCGGTCGCAGCCGCGAAGCGGCGGTCGAGAGTGGCTCGCGAGACTCCGACTTCTCGTGCGAGGGTGGCGGTGGTCCATGGCCTGGCGGGCTCCTCGTGGAGCCTGGTCACGGCGGCTGCCACCACCGGGTCGCCCAGAGCTCCGAGCCAGGAGGGTGCGGGCGTTCCGCCGGAGGCGAGCCAGGCTCGCAGCACGTGGACGAGGAGTACGTCCACCAGTCGGTCGAGGACCAGGCCGGTGGCCGCGCGTGGAGTGGCGAGTTCGCGGCCGAGCAGGCGCACGGTGTCCTGGGCCAGTCCGTCCGGGTCGTCGCCGGCGCGCAGGTGGACCACCTGGGGGAGCAGGGTGAGTACCTGGGTCGAGACGGTCCGATCGTGGTCGTAATCGGCGCACAGGATGCGGGCGCGTACAGGTCCGGTGCCGATCGACACGGTTTTGGAGCTGGTGAGGTGCCAGTCGTCGGATGTGCGGGGCCCCGTGCGGGCCACGGCTGACGGGTCGCTGCCGAGTGCGTGCGCGGCCCCGCCGGGCAGGAGGACGACGTCGCCCGGCAGCAGTTGGAGGGGCGGGCCGTCGGGCAGGCCCACCCAGACCGTTCCCGCGGTGACCGCGTGCAGCGACGCGCGCGGCGTTGCGGAGTTCCACCACCAGCCCCAGTCCTCGCCGGCCTCGATCCGTGCACCGACCGCACCTCGGACATCGGAGAGGGCCAGTACCTCGGCGAGCAGATCCATGGATGCAGTCTACCTCGGCGTGGATCTGTGGTGAGTCAAACAGATATGTATCTGCGGGAATGAGCCATCGTTCTGCTCGGCAGCTGCGTCATACGGTGGGCCCATGAAGATTTCGGGAAGCACTGCACTGATCACCGGGGCCTCTCGTGGGCTCGGACGTCATTTCGCCGAGCAGCTCCTCGCGCGTGGTGCCAGGGTCTACGCGACCGCACGCGACCTCGAGCGCGTGGACATCACGGGTGCCGAGCCTCTGCACCTCGACCTCCTCGACCCTGCCTCCGTCACCGCTGCGGCCGCAGCCGCACCGGACGTCAACCTGCTGATCAACAACGCGGCGATCAGCCTCTACCAGGACCTTGTCACCGGCGACCTGGACAAGATCCGTCGCGAGGTGGACACCTCGTTCTACGGCACCCTCTCGGTCGTGCGTGCCTTCGCGCCGGTGCTCGCCGCGAACGGCGGAGGCGCGATCTTGAACGTGCTCTCGCGCCTGTCGTGGCTCTCCTATCCGGGGGCCAACTCCTACGCGGTCGCCAAGGCGGCCGCCTGGAGCCTGACCAACGGCGTCCGCCTGGAGTTGGCGGGGCAGGGCACCCAGGTCACCGGCCTGCTGATGAGCTCGACCGACACGGACATGATGAGCGGGTGGGACATCCCGAAGAACGACCCCGCGGATGTCGTGCGCCAAGCCCTGGACGGACTCGAAGCCGGCGCGCTGGAAGTCCTCGCCGACGAGGACACCCGTTTGGCGAAGGTGGCGCTCAGCGCCGACCCGGGCGAGACGTACGGCGAGTTCCTCACGCAGTCCGGAACGCACGGCCACCGGGAGGGCGCTCGGCAGTGAGGCGCGGGGACAAGCCGCGCCGGGCCACCCGGCCCTCTTCTCCTGGAGTTGTGGAGCAACTTTGCTCGCGCTGGTTGTACATCCATTCGATCCTCTCGGGAGTCCTATGGGCTGACGGCCTCGTTTTGCCGTCAACCCGTAGGAGCATTTGGGGTATAAGCTTTGAAAAACGGCATAAAAATTACATCTCGCTTGGCCACGGTGACCATCACCGCGGGAGCAGTGCTGTCTGCTGGAGCGCTCACCGCTCCGGTCCAGGCGGCGACGCTGGCGGTGCCCACGATCACCGCCAAGGGCGGGTTCGTGATGAACAACGGGACCGGTAAGGCCCTCTTCTCGAAGGCTGCCGACACCCGTCGTTCCACCGGCTCCACCACCAAGATCATGACCGCTCGGGTCGTGCTCGCCCAGCCGCATCTGAACCTTGACGCCAAGGTGACGATCCAGAAGGCGTACAGCGACTACATCGTCTCCAAGGGCGCCTCCTCGGCGCGCCTGATCGTCGGCGACAAGGTGACTGTCCGCCAGCTGCTGTACGGGTTGATGCTCCCGTCCGGCTGCGACGCGGCCTACGCCCTCGCCGACAAGTTCGGCACCGGCTCCACGCGGGCCGCACGGGTCAAGTCGTTCATCGGCAAGATGAACTCGACGGCCAAGAGCCTGGGTCTGAAGAACACTCACTTCGACTCGTTCGACGGCATCGGGAACGGGGCGAACTACTCGACGCCTCGCGACCTGACCAAACTCGCCAGCAGCGCGATGAAGTACTCCACCTTCCGTGCCGTCGTGAAGACCAAGGCGACCAAGCAGAAGGTGACCACGAAGAGTGGCGGTTCCCGCTACATGTCGTGGACCAACACCAACACGCTGCTGAAGAGCTACTCCGGAACCATCGGAGTCAAGACCGGTTCCGGCTCGGTTGCCAAGTACTGCCTGGTCTTCGCCGCGACCCGAAACGGCAAGACGGTCATCGGCACCGTTCTCGCCTCCTCCTCGGCGACCAGCCGTTCGACGGACGCGACGAAGCTGATGAACTACGCGTTCAAGAAGTAGGCGCGCCCGCTACGACGAAGGGCCTGCCCGTGACCGCGAGGTCGCGGGCAGGCCCTTCGCCGTTAGCCGTCGGACACCACCGGGCTGAAGCCCGTGCACTGCGCTGTTGTGACTTGGGCTCGTAGGACATCCGAGGGCCGCAGGCGGACGTCCCCAATCGTGCCCGGCAGCAGGGTGGATCGCTCGGTGGCGGGGGCATAGTTTGAAGTGTCCACGACCCGGGAGGGGACCCGATGAGGCGTACGGAAGCGGCCAAGCAGTTGGGGAGGTTTGTGCGCGAGCACCGTACCGATGGTGCACGGCGCCTGCGGCAGGCGGGCATCTGGCTTGCCGTCGGTGCCGCGGGCACGGCCATCGGGGTGCCGGTGGCAATCGCGTCGGTGGGCACCACCGAAGGGGCCCCGGGGGTGGCGGGGTTACTCCTCGGGGTCGGCCTGGTGGGGTTGGGCCTGGGGATCTGGCGCCTGGTGCAGGCGTTTCGTACCCGGGAGCAGTGCATTGACATCCATGAGCGGGGGTTGACCCACCGGGTGGCAGGCACCGCCACCGTGATCCCCTGGGAGGAAGTCGCGCAGGTGAGCACGTCCGGCGGTGACGGTCGACCGCTCGCCGATGCCCGGGGTACGGGCTCCACATGCGAGATCCGACTGCACAACGGACGCCGGATCCGCGTGGATGCCTTTACCGAGGACATCCGGGATCTGGCGGCGGTCGTCCACCGTGCGGTTCACCTCGGGCAGTTTCCCCAGGGCCGAGGACGCTGACTGGCACCCTGCGTGCTGCAGCCACAAGGGCCTCACATTGATCAGCTTCTCGCCAGGCCCCAGGCCGCCCCAGCAACGGGACCGGAACCCCTCTGTCCGGCAGGATGAGCGAGGTGGACGCTCGGCTCGACCACGAAGCCTCGACGTCGGCAGCCTGACCTGGAGCCACGACCACCGCCGGCGGGCAGTCCGAGACACCCCGACCGCTCTGCCGAGCGGGCCGTGACCGCTACCGGCGCCCCCGCCTCGTCCAGGTCGATGGCGCAGGCCGGCCGCGGTTCGCGGCGAGGCCCCGACGAACGCTGAAGGATCTGCACGAGCCTTGATTTGCCGCCTCGTAATCCCGAGAGACGGGGCGATCAAGGGAGTTGGAGGCAGCAGCATGGGACGTCACGGTCTCGCGAGCCTGCCTTGATCCCCATGGGCGTTGCGCTCGAGCCAGGGCACGATGTGGTCGACGTAACTGTCCACGTTGGACAGGGTCTTTCCAGGCAGGACGGCGATGAGGTGTCCGATGCCGAAGGTCTGGTCCCAGGCGCGTGCTCGTCGGTAGGTCTCGTGGTCGACGGCGTTGCGGATCGTGTCCCAGCCGTGCCAGGCCATGCAGGCGGCATCGATGGCGGGGTCGAAGGGCAGCGCGAGGTCCCAGTCCAGTACCCCGATCAGCTTGCCGTCCGGGCCCCAGTGGACGTTGGAGCCGGCGAGGTCGCCATGGACGAGCGCATCCGGCACGGGTTCCAGGGCGACTGCGTTGTCCAGGCGGCGCCGGCCTTCGTCGCGCCACCGCGGAGGCAGCCGGGGGATGACATCCTCGGCCAGGATGCCGGCCCAGCCTCGTGTCGGAGTCTGTTCCTGGGAAGCGCTCAAGGCTCTACGGAGTACCGGAGTGAGAGGTACCTCTCGGAGGGCCCGTAGGAGTTCGCCGATCTGTTCCGGGTCCCCCTCACCCTCAGGTAGCGCGGTGCCGTCAAGCCAGGACACGGCGACGGCGACACGACCGTCAAAGGCGGTGACAGGTGTGAGCGGTTCCGGTACGGCGAACGGCAGCCCGGCCGACCCGATCGCGCGCAGTAGCTCCGTCCGGCGCGGGAGTGCTTCCGCTGCCGACGGACGCCTGCTGATCCGCACGGCCGCGACTCCGGGGAGAAGCACCACGTGATGGATGTTGCCGTCGGCAGCCAGAAGCGCACGATTCAACGGGGCGCCGGGCAGCAGTGCATCAACGATCTCCAGCAGGTCTGGCGGCACCTCGTGACCCACGCTTCAACCCTCCGTATGTCCGAGCCAAGAGCGTAGCGGCGGTGGAAGCGCCGTGGACGACACGCACCGCGCCGTGCACTGACCGTCCACGATCGCTCGGCGCCAATGGGCCTCGAAGTCCGCGAGGAGGTGCGGGGCGTGTTCCTGAATGGCCCGACGCAGGGCTTGTGGGGTTTGCTCGGGCATCGGAGGGACCCGGGGCTGTTCTCCCCTGGGTCCGTCGAAATGCCCTCGCTGGGCCCTGCCTTGGGTCTCAAGCCGTGTCACGGCAGTCGCCGGAGGGGGGAGGCATCAGGAGCAGCCGTAGCCGCTCCCGCTCAGATCAACCCGCCTCATACGCGCATCGACGTCTCGGACACGAAGCACTGAGATGGCCGACCGGACAAGTCCTAGCTTCGCATCTGAGGAAGCGCCTTCCGCCAGCGGACGAAAGGTTTGAGTACGCCACGGAAGAAGAGGTAGTCGGGCGTGTCCTGAATCGAGTCCCATCCTTGGTAGAGGTTCACGTTGGAGATGTGTGGCGCTTCGGCGCGCAGCCTGTCCAGGTGATCGAGAACGGAAGACCTGTACCTGTGTCGCCGACGAACTGCCAGAAGACGTTCTCGCCGGATGCCCCTTCGAGTTCATCGGCCATGTAGGGACCGTCCGAATGGAATCCCCATATGAAGAACAGCACGAGGGTCGGTCCCTCGTTCTCGGGGAGGCTTCGCATGATCCCCCTGATCGCCTCAGCTGCGTCCTCGGGGCCGAAGAGCTCGTAGCGGGCCGTGTGCTGGGTGAGCAGGTTGCCCCGTGCAGCGTCTTGAGAGAGCAGAGGCCCGCGTGGGAGGACCGCCCAGTCCGCGATCCACCCTGCGGCTTGAGACAACCGGAGTTCAGGGAGACGGTGGGTCTGTGACGTGTACATCCAGGCATCGACGCCCGCCCCTGGAGCCAGGAAGTCGCCCAGCGTGGCGACTCTGCGGGCCATGTCAGCGATGAGGCCGGTCTCGAACGGATGACGGTGTGCCCCAGGTAGGGCTAGTACGACGCGAGTTGAATGCCGCTTGGTTCCGCTGATCCGGGCGGCTACGGACGCAGAGTAAATCCCTTTACGGGTCACTCGCATAGCCTATTCGACCGTACTGACGGCAAGACCCTCGCCTGGTGGAGCAAGGGGAAGACGCAAGTTGTGGCCACGCTCACGACAATGGCGACAGACGGTGGCAGCACCCCGTGTCCTGCGGCGGCCGTGATCCATGTCGGGCGGGCCGAGCCGGCGGGGTGTGCTTGCAGGTTGCGGACCAGGCAGAGGCAGGACTGGCGAGCCGGCACCCAGTCGATCGGTTCCTGCCCCGCGTTGCCGCGTTCGGTGGCGGCCACTGCACGATGCCCTGTCCGAGGTGGATTGGTTCGCAGCGCGCGGTTGCCGCCAACAGTCCTGCGGCCTGTCCCAGTTGTCGGCGCGTGTCTGTCGCTGCGCCGACTGGCGGGGAGCTTCATGTCGACTTTGCTGTATGCGAAGCCGCCGCTGGTGTCGGCATGGTGTCGGCGGCGGGCGTTATGGTGCGTGGCCGTGGACGCTACTGATCTCGAGTACCAGACCCGGACGCGGTCCGGCTGCATCCCGCCAGAGCTCGTCTCGCGGCTGCTCGAACGTGGCCACGTCGAGGTGGTGGAGCAGCAGGCGGGACGCGGCGAGTGGTTCTGCGCCCTGGCGTGGGCGCGGTTGCTGGGGGAGCAGGGCCGGCAGGCCGACGCGCTGGAGGTGCTCGCCCCATACCGGGCAACCGGCTGGTGGACGGCCGTCGTGGCCGTGGCCGAGTTGCTGGAGGGCTGGGGCCGCGTCGAGGAGGCGATCGAGATCACCCGGGTCCGTATGGCGGCTGGGCATCCGATGGCGCTGGAGTTCTACACCCGTCTGCTCGCCCGGCACGGCCGCGCCGAGGAAGCGTTCACTCTGCTGCGTCCGTACTTTGGTGAGCGGTCCCTCACCGTCGCTCTGGTCGATGTCGCTACCGCGGCCGGCCGTGAGGAGGAAGCCGTCGCGCTGCTCGCGCCCCGGACCGAGCATCGTTGTTCCGACTTTCCGTGGTGCTGCGGAGGGCTCGATCGCGACAGGGTGATCGGGCTGATCGCCACGATCCGCGAGCGTCAGGGCCGCATCGACGAGGCGATCGCCCTGCTGCGCACCGGCGGCACCACGCCTCGCAGCAACCGTGAGCAATTGGCGGCGCTGCTGGCGCGGCAGGGCCGGCTCGGCGAACTGCGGGCGGCTGCGGCGAACGACGAGTCCGGGTACGTCGTGGACCGGCTCGCGTGGTTGCTCGAGGAGCGTGGCGACGTGGAGGGGGCGATCGCGGCATACCGGCAGGCCGACGGAACCGCGGCCCACGGCGCCAACTCGGCTTTCGAGCTCGCCCGGCTCTTGGCCCGGCACGGCCGGGGGAAGGAAGCCATCGACGTGATGCGTGTCCAGGCCGACGGCCGGAACGGGTACGACTGGGTCCTCCATGCTCTGTCCGAGCTGTGCCTGGAGGAGGGGCGCCCCGAGGACGGCCTGGCGCATCTCGAGGCGCTTGCCGCTGCCCGCGGGGGCGAGGTGGAGTGGGACCTGTACTGGATACGGCTGCCGCTGATCGCCGCCCGTGACGGCGTGGACGAAGCGATCGCACAGGGCCGCTCCCATCCCGAGGGCGCCACCTCGTATGCGGCGCCCCACATCGCTGAGTTGTTGGCCGGCGCGGGACGCACTGAGGAGGCCGTCGCCGTTCTCGAACAGCACGCACCCGGGAACAGGCACGAGCTGGCCGGCTACCTCATCGACCTCGGCCGCGTCGAGGACGCCCTGGCCGTCCTTCGGCCGCGGTCCCCGGCGACAGGGGCTTGAGCCGAGAAGCCAGACACGGTCGGAGTGCCGCCGCTGTCGGAGCGCACGGTGCGGGTGTCCGGTGGATGGTGTATCCCGCGACGTCGGGCGACGTGCTGGGTTGCCAGGGCATACGCCGTGGGGGTGGCCGTCGGTCCGACCACGCGGCCGGCTGGTAGCCGTTGGTTTCGGTGAGTCGAAGCGCCGGAAGGCGAGGCAGGGCGTGGTCCGGGACAGGCCGTGCACTCGCGTTCATGGGTTGTGCCGTGCGTCTGCGGCGACGGCGGGGAGGCGAACGGCCATGCGTGGCAGGAAGTAGCCGACGAGGGGCCCCATGCACAGCGCGACGAGTACAGTTCCCACCCCGAAGGTGCCGCCCAGGAGCCAGCCGGCGGTGGCGACGGTGATCTCGATGCCGGTGCGCACCGCCGCGATGGGCAGGCCGGTGAGCCGGACGAGTCCGGTCATGATGCCGTCGCGAGGGCCCGATCCGAACTGCGCGCCGAGGTAGAGCGCGTCGAAGAAGGCCAGTGCGACGAGCCCGAGTACGAGGTATCCGATCGCGGCAGGGGTCCCGTGGGGGCGGGGGAGCACGGTGGCGGTGGCATCCGCGGCGAAGCCGACGATGGCGACGTTGAGGAGGGTGCCGAGGCCGGGCAGTTCCCGCAGGGGAATCCATGCGAGGAGCACCAGCAGCGAGATCAGGTTGTCGTCCATCCGAACGAGAGGCATGGGTGTGAGCAGGGCGCCGACAAGGCGAACCGTCAGGACCAGTCCCGACCATGCCGCGGCCATGGATTCGGTGGGCCCGGCCCGGCCCGGACCGAGAACACCTGTCCCGCAGTCCAGTCGGCGAAGGCCCGCGGACAGTTGCTGTGAGCCCATCCCGCTGTCCGGGCCGCGCATCGGCCCGGACAGCGGCCGGACACCCGGGGCGGCGTCGGCCGGCAGGCCATGGAAAGCGGGAGTACAGATTGAGCTCTTTCCGGTCCGCGGGTCGCATGGAAGCGATTCCGGCGTGACCGGGGCGGGGGCGGTTGGATCTCACCTTCGGGGCCGTGGAAGAAGCCAAACCTTTACAGTAGTGTGAAGGTCCTGCGGCCGAAGGCGAGACCGCTCACCTGTGTGACGACGCGGCGTACCGTCCGCACGGATGCCTGGCAAGAGGAGGGCAATGTGAAGATCGGCGAGCTGGCCGCGAAGACCGGTGTCGCGCCGCGGTTGCTTCGCTACTACGAAGAGGTCGGCATCCTGACGCCGTTCCGGAGCCCCAACGGATACCGCACCTACGGCGAGCCGGCCATCGACCGTGTACACCAGATCCGCGAACTCCTCGAAGTCGGTTTGACGACGGAGATGATCCGCGAGGTCCTGCCCTGCCTCGAGTCCGCCGAGGGCGAAGCGCACGCCCGGGAGTGCCCGGACGCAAAGGACCTGGACGGTCTGCGACGTCAACTCGGCAGCATCAAACGACGCATCGACGTGCTGCAACGCAACCAGCGCGCGATCGAGGCATACCTGCGCTTCCAGGAGGACGCCACCGCCCCCGCGCCCACGACCGCGGATGGAGTCATGGTCCTGGTCGCGGAGTGACAGCGGCGAGACGCACGCGGTCGAGCGCTCACCTGCGGCGAGGCGCTGTCGGGGAGGCGTAGGGCTGACGCTGCCGGTGAGGTGAAGGCGGGCCGGAGGGCGCCGCAGCGGACGGATTCCCCAGTGGCGGGGCCCCGGTCCCGTCGAGTGCCCTCCCGGCACCGGAGCCCCACGTGTCATGGGTGCCGCGAATCAGATGCTGTATCCGCCGTCGACGGTCAACCGTGCGCCCGTGATGTAGGCGGCGTTCTCACTGGCGAGGAAGGCGACCGCCTTGGCGATGTCCTCGGTGGTGCCCATGCGCCCCAGGGGTGTCATGGCCACCTGCGGGGCCGCGTTCGGTCCGTCCGCAGGGTTCATGTCCGTGTCGGTCGCCCCGGGCTGTATGACATTGACGGTGATGCCGCGCGGGCCGAAGTCGCGCGCCCACCCGCGGCCGAGCTGGTCGATCGCTGCCTTGCTCGCCCCGTATTCGGCGACGCCGGGGACAGGAATGCGGTGGGCGACGATGCTGCCGATCAGGATGACACGCCCGCCGTCGGGCAGAAAGCGCGATGCGGCATGCGTGGTGACGACGGTCCCCATCACATTGGTGGCCATCATGTGCTGGACCCCTTCGAGAAGGTCCAGGTCCAACTGGTCGACGGTGCCCATGACGGCGACTCCGGCAGAGTTCACCAGCACATCGATCTGGCCGCCCAGGAACTCGGCAGCCTGTTCGACCGCGGTCGACGCCTCGTGGGGAACGGACTGATCCGCCTGTACGGCGAGGGCCTTCGCCCCGAGTGCGACCAGGTCGGCGACAACCTCTTCCGCCTGCTCGCGCGACTTCCGGTAGGTGATGACGACGGTTGCGCCCTCGCGCGCCAGTTCGCGAGCGATCCCCGCACCGATACCCCGCGACCCTCCGGTCACGAGCGCAGTCCGTCCGGTCAGTGCCTTGGACATGGCAATGTCTCCTTGCGCCGTTCAGCTGGCTTTCAGCTACTGACCGAAGCTAAAGATTGAGCCTTTTCAGCGGGGCCACCGATCGGGTGACGGCCAGCTGGTCGGCGACCCGTGCAGAACGGACGAGGCTCCTCGGCGGTTGAGCGAGATGTCTGACGTCTCAACTCTTTTGCCGGGGAGCCTCGTTGGTTACCTATCCTGCAGCACTGGACCTGCCGCACGCGCTGGTTGAGTGGGTGACCATGCTGATCGTCACCCGGGAGGGTGACCGCCGCTGCAAGCTCCGGCCCTCGCAGCGGGCCCTGGTCGCCCTCGTGTACCTGCGCAAGCACGACACCCTCGCGCAGATCGCGGCCGGCTTCCGGATCAGCGTCGGCACCGCCCACGCCTACGTGCACGCGGTCATCGACCTCCTGGCCCACCGCGCGCCGGGCCTGACCCGCGCCCTGCGCGAGGCGGACGCGGATTACGTGCTGGTGGACGGGACTCTCGCCGAGTGCGATCGGGTCGGCGACGGCCGCGCCAACTACTCCGGCAAGCACCGCCGCCACGGCGTGAATCTGCAGGTCATCACCGACCCGCAGGGCGAGATCGTGTGGATCTCCCGCGCTCTGCCGGGCCGCACCCACGACCTGACCGCGGCTCGTACCCATCGCATCGTGGCCACCTGCGTCCGCCTCGGCATCCCCGCCCTGGCCGACTTGGCCTACCTCGGCGCGGGCGGCACCTTCGCCGCTCCGACCAGACGCCCGCCCTGCAAGGAGCTCACCGCCCGGCAAAGATCACTGAACCGGGCGCACGCCCGGCTCCGGTATCCCGTCGAACGCGGCATGGCCACCCTCAAGCGCTGGCGCATCTTCCGTCACGCCCGCTGCAGCCCCAACCGCCTGTCGTCAGCAGCCAAAGCCATCCTCACCCTGGAGAAGCAACGCTGAAAAGGCTCATTGACATTAGTGTGAAGGTCAAGCCGGGAGGTCATGACGTCCACCACTCGCGCTTGCGCTCGTGAGACGCGACATCCGCGCTGATGGCAGTGCGGTCGCGCGTCTACGTGGGTTACCCACTCTGACGGGCAGCTGGTGCACGCCGGTCCGAATCCGCTGCAGAACCCGATCGCTCACCTGCCCGTGATGTGAGTGGCGTGAACTGCGGGAACCGTTCGGGCCGTGGAAGACGGTCGATGCGCCGCCTCTCGACGACCCCGGCCGGGGCCGTCGCCGTCAGGGTCACCGAGCTGGACGCCATGACACCGGACACCGTGGCGGGCACGAGCGGCCCGCGCGAAAGCGACCCGTCGGTCGACGTGGTCCCGCGCGGCACGGAGAACATCGCCTGGCCCATGGCGCCGAACCCGGGCACGCAGTCCGTCACTCCCTTCGACTTCACGAGCACCGTGGCCGTGACCACCGCCAAGGGCACACTGACCGTCCTCGCGGGCACCGAGCTGAGGTGGTCCGTCGACGGCGACCAGGTCGACGGCCGGCTCGCCTGGACGCTCAGGATTGGACAGCGCGGCACGGGCCCGCATCGTCGCCGTTGTCCTGGACGACGCAGGTCTGAGCAGCCGGTGGACACCAACGAAGCGGTCCGGCCGCCTGGGCGCCGGGTGTTCACCGCCGCGGGCACCAGCAATGCGGCAGGCACGGTGACGTTCTACTGCGAGGTCGCCGAGGCGGTCCGCTCTGAAACGGACGAGGTATCAGGCCTTGGCCCTGTGGGAGCGCCACAGGGCCGCCGCGATCGAAATGCCGACGAACAGCATTGCCGCGGGCCTGGCGAACAGGTAGCCCTCATTGGCGGCGGCAAGACACGCGAAGCCCGATGCGCCGAAGCCCAACTGGACCACCTCAATCCACACGCGGCGTAGCGCCTCGCGGACAGCGATCCCGAGGCTTCCGGTGGCGAAGAGGACGAAGACGACGGAACCAGTCCAGTGACCAGGCATCGACAGATGATGCCACGGCGTGCTGATCACGGCCAGGTCGGGCAGCGAGGCGCACGTACCGGCACGACACGGCCGCATCGCGGCGGACCCGCCCGCCTGGACTCATCGGGGCGCAGCTGGTCCCAGGCCAGGCCGGCAGCACCTGCTGGCGGGCTCGATGGCCGGCGCTCTCATCAGCGACCTGGACGTCGTCCGTGTGACGCGCCCTGACCACCGTGTTCGCCCGGTCTGCTGCGACGACGACGGCCTTGTTCCCGACTGCCTCGCGAGCATCGTGCCGTAGTCCCCGCGGAGCGACCGCGTGCGCGCGAGGGACTCAGGCGGCGATCCCGCGCTTGTCCATGGAATCCTCCACTATGCGCAGACCGTCCATCCCCGGCAGCTTCGCGATGTGTGAATCGATGTCGCGGATGAGCTTGCGGCCCTCGGGGCCCGCGAAGAGGTGGGCCATGACGTACGTGACCTCGCTCTCGGACATGACGCCCGAGCCGACCGGGCCCCAGGCCCTTTCGAGCGCGAACCGGGCCACCTTACGGGCCTTCTTGCTCGCCGCGAGCCGATCACGCGCCTGCGACGCGTAGAACGCGACGTGCTTCGTCTCCTGCTGGGCGATCCGTTTCAGCAGTGGCACCAGCACCGGGTGGCTCTCCAACGCGGCGAGCCGCTGGTACGCCGCGGTGGCCGACCACTCGTTCGCCGCGCCCCATGCCATGTGCACCGCGACGAAGTCGTGTCCGACGAGGCGGCTCATCGCCGTCTGCTTCACCGTCCCCAAGCGGTCCTTCCAACCGAGCTTCAGACGGGTCGCCTTGAGCTCGTCGAAGTCGATTCGGACGCCGTGGCGTTCGAGCACGGCCGCGAGCGCTTCGCCGTGCCAGAACTCCTCGCGGTTCCACATCGTCATGAAGGTGCCCACCGCCGGCTCGTTGTGGGACGGGGTCGTCAGCAGATCACGCATGTAGCACACCGTGTGGTATTCGATGTCGCACATGTAGCGCAGCGTGCGCAGTGTCCCCTCGGGCAGCGGGTTGCGCTCGAACTCGTCGAAGTCGAGGTCGGCCCACTGCACTCCGGTGGAGTTCTTCGCGTACCTGTCTATGTCGAAAGCCATCAGTCACTCTTCTCGTCGGTGCGCGGCGGCATCGTCAGCCGTGCAGCGATGACCTCGCTGCGTACACCCGGACCGCCTCTCTTCCAGCGGTGGATGTCCCAGTTCCTCTTGTGTGACGCACGCGCCAGTTCGGCGTCGGGGTTGATCGCCGAGGGCTTCCCCAGCAGCGACAGCCACGCCAGGTCGGAGTGGCTGTCGCCGTATCCGTAGGAGGCCGCGAGGTCGTAGCCGCCCTCCTCGGCGTAGCGCCGAAGCCATGCGGCCCTCGCCTCGTCGACGAGCGGCGGTTTCGCGAGGTAGCCGGTGAGCACACCGTCCCTCACGTGCATGGAGCTCCCGACGACCTCGTCGAACAGGCCGGCGAGCGGAGCGGCGAGCAGGCCGATGGAGCCGGTGACCAGGACGGTGCGGTGACCTGCGGCACGGTGCTCGCGGATGCGCGCCAGGGCGTCCGCGCACGTGTGCCGCAGCATCGTGTCGGCGTAGCCGCGCCCTACGACCTCCTCGAGACGGGCGACGGGCATGCCGCGGTAGCGGCGCAGGAACGCACGGATGAACTCGCCGCGGTCGCGCTTCTCGGCGCGGAGGTAGCGCGGCAGCGCCACGAGCAGGTCCGCGACCTCCTTCGGCCAGGCCGTCTTGCGGAATCCCGAGGTACGCACCCAGAGGTACTGCTCGACGATGTTGGAGTCGACGACGGTCCGTTCGAGGTCGAAGACGGCGAGCACGTCCGTACGCCGTGGCAGCCCGGGTTTCGGGCAGGCGTTCGCGGGTCGGACGGCCGCGGCCTTCCGGCGACGGTGGGCCGCTGTCAGCCGGCTCAGGGAGGGGAGGTGCACCTTCTGCAGGTACTCCTCCCAGTCGATCCGCTCCACATCGAAGCCACGGTCCTCGCGCACCTCGGCAGGAAGGGCGTTGTTCAGCGCGCGGGCGTTGCGGTCGTCGAAGACGATCTCGGTCTGCACGTACGCGCGGTAGAGATCGGTGAAGTTGCTGAGGGTGGCGATGCCGGCGCGCAGTTTGGCGTTCTGGGCCACGAGAGCCCGCTTTCGCTCGTCGTTCGGCAGCAGCCGCAGGCCGGCGTCCCACAGGTCGGCCTTTTTCCGCGCCAGCACAAGGCGTCGGTTGAACTTGCGCTCGCCAGCGAACTTCCAGGTCGGTACCTCGACGAAACCGTCGTCCTTGGGCAGCGGGTGCTGCACGTAGTAGTCGCGTACGTTCTCGTACATGCGGTGGAACGGCAGCGGGTTCGACGCGCCCGAGGCGATGTGGAAGTACTCCGGCTGGTCGGCAGGGGCCGGGTTGGCCGCCGCGGCGAGGATGGCGTTGACGACGAAGTCGACGGGGATGACATCGAGGATCGAGTCGGGAAGCCCAGGGAAGTCCGGCAACTGGCCGCGGCCGTAGGCGAAGATCAGCGGGTCGGCTACCTTGAAGCCGTCGATCCAGCCGGGGAACGGATGCTGGAGTGCGCTCTCGATGATCGCGGGCCGGACCACCGAGAGCCGGTGTCCGGCCTCGCCCCAGAGGTCTTCCGCGGCACGTTCGGCGAGTGCCTTCGTCAGTGTGTAGACGTCGGTCCACCCCAGGCTCTGGGCGCGCCGCCGGCCGGCGTCGACGAGGTGGGAGCGTACCCACTCGCGCCGGGCGTTCTCGCTCGCGCGGGCCGCCGCGATCGGGCCCTCCTTGCCGTGGTCATCGCGGGCGCGGGACATGAAGCGCTCGAGCCGCGCCGGTTCCCGCGACGTCAGCTCGGTGCGCTCGTGGGCCTGTGTCGCGGAGCGCCACTCGGTGCGCCAGTCGACGTCGTGCTCGAGCTTGGCCTCGGCCACCACACCGCGACGGAGTCCCCCGACGTAGCAGGTCGACACGTGGACGACGTGCGGGTCCGATCCGGAGGCGAGCAGGGCCTGGTAGAGGCTGACGGCACCGTTGACGTTCGTGTCGAACGCCTCGTGGATGGGCGGGTCGAACGAGACGGTCGACGCCGAGTGGATCACGACGTCAAGGTCGGAGGGCAGCTCGGGAATGCTGGTCATGCTGCCGTCGAGCACGGTGATCCGCTCACGGACGACGCGCTCGGCCTCCTCGGTCCCGACACCCTCTCGCCAGCGCCCGAACACGGGTTTGCGCAGGAGCCGCCGGAGCCGGTCCTGCCCGGTCTGTCCGCCCTTCCCGCGTACGAGGAGCGAGATGTGGGTGTCGGGGTGATCGGTGAGGAGCCGCTCCAGCACGGCTTGCCCGACGAAGCCGGTGGCGCCGGTGAGCAGGACGTGCACGGTGCCGAGTTCGGTCTTGGCAGTGTGCGGCATCACGGGACGAGCCTCGATTCCACGGTGGACGCGACACCGGGACCGATGCCGGGGAGCGCGGCGACCATCGCGCGGATCCGGCCCGCCTCGGCCCTTCCGCTCTGGTCGCCGAAGACATGGCGTTCGAAGAAGGTGCGCTCGTGCCGCGAGCGATCGACCGAGCCGAGTGGCCAGGCGGTGTGCCGCAGGGCGCGACGGGTGATGCGCCGGGCGCGAACCGAGCGCCCGAGGCGCAGTTCCGCCTCCTCCGCGAGGAAGTGGATGTGGCGCTGTTTGATCTCCACCACGGGTTCGATGATCGATGCCATGACGGGGGACACTCCGGCCAGCCGTCGGTAGGCCGCCTGTGTGATCCATTCGTCGACGAGGCTCGTCGTCACGTGTTCGGCGACGATCTGCGTACCGGTGATGTTGGCGATGAGGGAACGACGGATCGGTCCACGGCGCTCGCGGCGCTCCGCCAGTACCCGCCGTGCCGGGCCGGCGCTCGAGGGGAGGCCGTGGGCGGCGGGTGAGGCATCCAGGACGGCGTCGAGGGCGTCGGCGATCCAGAATCTCTCGAACATCCACGTGGTGAGGAACGCGGTGACCCGGGCGTCCTTGTGCGTCGCCGTCACGAGGAGGTCGCGCACGCGGTGCAGCGTCGTACGTTCCATGTCGCGCAGCGCGCGAACGAGCCGGACGGATTCGGTGTCGAGCGGCTCTTCGGCGAGTGACGCGAGGTCGAGCCTTCCGCGGTGGCTGCCGTGTGCCGTGCGGGCGAACTCACGCACGTTGAAGCCCGCTGTCCCGGGCGGCGCGGTCGTCGCCTCGTCGTTTGAGTTCATGCGCGGGCTTTCTGGGGCCGGAGTGGGGGCAACTTGGTGGGGGCCCCGGAACGTGCGAAAGACCCTCAGGGGCTATGGCGTGTGACCGGGAGGCCGGCGCATGTGTGACACGTGGCCTGGTTCCGCTCGGGGGCGGATGGTGCGGGTGAGGGGATGATTCGGGGCAACCGGGCGGATCGTGACAGGTGACCTTCTGCGGGGGGCAGGGCCTTTTGTGCTGACTGGTGCGGCGGTGCCGGAGATCCTGCGGTAGCGGGGCAGCGTCTCGGCGTGTCGGTGCGGGCAGTGTTTGCAGGCCTTGCCGGGCATCGCCCGGATGTGCGGGCCTCGTCCGTCGGAGGACCGCGCACTTCCGGCGGGACGACCCGCGCCGGCACACAGCGCGCCATGGGGCCTGCGGGTACAGGGCGAATCCCGAGTCCGCACGAGCATGTGCGGAAGCTCGTGTCACACGGTTGATGTGTGCCCGGTCAAACGGACTGAGCCGGGAAACGAAGGATGCGTCAGGCACGGGGAGTCAGCCATCGGCTGCCGTCGGGCTCGACGGCGTGGACCCGCTCGCCACCCCATGTGAAAGCTACGAGCGGGGAGCTCGGATGCCAAGAAGATGGCATATGAAACTATGCTGAGCCGTACGGGAGTCGCACTTGTCACCGGTGCGACGTCGGGTATCGGGGCAGCGTTCGCGCGCGCTCTGGCGGACCGCGGTTGGGATCTTGTCCTGGTGGCGCGCGACAGGGAGCGTCTCGGCCGGATGGCGGTCGAGCTCGGATCCCGGGGCCGCGCCGTCGAGGTGCTGCCCGCCGACCTGTCCGATCGCGCCGACGTCGAGCGCGTCGCCGCCCGGGTGGAGGATCCCGCCCGTCCGGTGGAGATGCTCGTGAACAACGCCGGGTTCGGCGTGCACGCATCGATGACCTCGGCCGACACCGCCCCGCACGACCGGGCGATCGAGGTCATGGGGCGCGCGGTGCTGGTGCTCGCAGGTGCTGCCGGGCGGGCCATGCGCGAACGTGGGCACGGGGCGATCGTCAACGTGTCCAGCACGGCCGGATTCGTCACGATGGGGAGCTATTCGGCCGTCAAGGCCTTCGTGACCTCACTCACAGAAGGTCTGGCGAACGAGCTGCACGGAACGGGCGTCACCGTGACGGCGCTCTGCCCGGGCTGGGTGCGCACCGAGTTCCACGCCCGGGCCGGAATCCGGTCGTCGAGCATTCCGAACTTCCTCTGGCTCGACGCCGATCGACTCGTGGAGACCAGTCTGCGCGACGTGCGGCGCGGACGGGTCATCTCCATGCCGAGCTTCCGGTACCGGCTGCTCATCTGGTTCACGCGTCATCTTCCACGCCACACGGTGCGGTGGATCTCGCGACGGATCTCGTCCACCCGTAACGACAGTCGCACGCACTGAAAAATCGGTGCGGGCGAGCCCGCACGGGAAGGAAGCGGATGCCCGCGACGATGCGCGACCGTTTCACCTCACGCTTTCACGCCGCGGCGCGCTTCGTCGCGCAGCGTGGCCTGCTCAAGCCCGTCGTGTGGCGCGTGACCCGCGTTACGGTACTCGGGCGCGAATGCCTGGAAGAAGTCGAGGACGCGTATGTGGTCGTCGCCAACCACACTTCTCACCTCGACACGCCACTCATCATGGGCGCGCTGCCCCGCCGATTGGCGCGTTACCTCGCGGTGGGAGCCGCCGCCGACTACTTCTTCGACGTGTGGCGGCGGCGCGGCCTCACGGCCCTCTTCTTCAACGCCTTCCCGGTCGACCGCACCGGAACGAGCGTGCGCAGAGTGAGCGCCAAGGGTTTGCTGAACCGGGGAGTGCCGCTCCTGATCTTTCCCGAGGGCACTCGCTCGCGCGACGGATCGCTCGGGGCGTTCAAGCCCGGGGCGGCGGCGCTCGCCTCGTCCGCGGAGGTGCCCGTGCTCCCCGTCGCGGTCATCGGGGCGTACGCGGCGCATCCCCGCGGATCGAGCTGGCCGAAACCGGGCCGCCTGCCGGTCGGGGTGGTCTTCGGCGAACCGCTCACCGCCCTTCCCGGAGAGTCCGTGGACGAGTTCAGCGAACGCATCCGCTCGGTGATCGCCAGCCTTGCCGAGGAGCACTCCCACCGGATCCTCGGCACCCGTGCCACCTCACGTCGTGACAGCTGAAGGAGACCGTCTGTGACCGAACCCGCTTCCCGCACCGACGCAATGAGCACCGGTGACGTGAAACACATGAAGTGGTGGGGCTGGGGCGTGGAAGGCGTCGGCTTCCACCATGAGGACAAGCCCGGATTCGCACCTTTCGTGCACAGGGCCGTCGGGCTCGACCTCTGGGCGGGCGAGCGCACCGGACGGCCCGACTTCTCACAGTTGAAGGTGCCGGCCTCGACGGTGCCGGACGCGTTCGTCAGAGTCCTGACCGGCATCGTCGGGCCCGGGAACGCCGTCGTCGACGACCTGTCCCGGGTCGTCCACACGTACGGCAAGAGTCTGCGTGACCTGGTCCGCCTCCGCGCCGGCGAGATCGCGCGCAGTCCCGACGTGGTCGTCTACCCGGGGGACGAGGCGGAGGTGCGGAGCGTCGTCGACGCGGCCGTCGAGGCGGACGCCGTGATCATTCCCTTCGGCGGCGGCAGCAACATCGCGGGCAGCCTCGAGCCGCACCCGGACGAGTCGCGGGTGGTCGTCGCGCTCGACCTCGGTCGCCTGAGCCGGGTGCTGGAGATCGACACCGACTCCGGTCTGGCGCGCATCCAGGCCGGGGCCCTGGGCCCTGATCTCGAGGCCCAACTCAACCGGCGCGGCTGGACGATGGGGCACTTTCCCGACTCGTTCACCCATTCCTCGCTCGGCGGGTGGGTCGCCACGCGCTCGTCCGGCATGCAGTCGGACAAGTACGGCGACATCGCGGACATCGTCAAGGGACTGCGTGTCGTGCGGGCCGGCGGCGTCCTCGTGATCCGTGCCGTTCCGAGCGCGTCGACCGGTCCGAGCGTGCGGGAGATGGTGGTGGGCTCGGAGGGGCGGCTCGGCGTCATCACCGAGGCCACGGTGCAGGTGCACCGGCTCCCCGAGAGCCGTGGCATCTACGCCTACTTCTTCAAGAACTTCGACCACGGCCTCGCCGCGATGCAGGAGATCGCCGCGAGCGACGTCTCGCCCTCGGTCACCCGCATCTCGGACGCGCACGAGACAGGCTTCTCGCTGGCGACGAGCAAAGCGTCGAAGGGTGTCGCCAAGAAGGCGCAGGCCGGCCTCATGGCGTACCTCAGGCGGCGTGGCTGGAACCTGGACGAACTCTGTCTTTCCTTCATCGGCTTCGAAGGGGACACGGCGCACGCGAAGCGCCAGAAGTCGGTCGTCGACCGGATCGTGCGCAAGCACCACGGCGTCGGCGTCGGAAAGGGACCGGGTGCGCTCTACGACCAGAAGAAGTTCGACACGCCTTACATCCGCGACTTCCTGCTCGACCACGGTGCCGCCGGCGATGTGAGCGAGACCGCCGGCCCGTGGTCGAGACTCCGTGGCATCCATGCGGCGGTCTACGACGCGGCCGACAGCGCCTACGAAGAGATCGGGCGCAAGGGCTGGACGATGTGCCATATGTCGCACTCGTACCACTCCGGCGCCTGCCTGTACTTCACTTTCGCCTTCGTGTTCGGTGACGATCCGCTCGGCGAGTACGACACGGTCAAGCGCGCGATTCAGCAGGCGTTCGTCGATGCGGGCGGCACGATCTCGCACCACCACGGCGTGGGCCTGGAGCACGCGCCGTGGCTGGAGGAGGACATCTCGGCGCAGGGCGTCGCGGTCATGTCGGGCCTCTTCGAGGCCGTGGACCCGGGTGGCAACTTCAACCCGCGCAAGATCGTGGTCTGAGCCAGGCCTGCCCGGGCCCGGCGGGAGAGCGCCGACCGACTACGGCAACGGCCCTTGCTGTGACGCGTCAAGGTGTTCCCCGAGGTCGACCGGGCCGAGTGGTACCCACTCGGCCCGGTCGCCGACGAGATGATCCTCGCCGCGCAGCGGACCCTCTTCGACCGCAGCGCCGGATGGAGGCGGACCGGCAGGTCCGTCGGTGACGATCGGTCAGCGCAGGCCGGTGGCCCGGATGACGGTCTGCGTCACGGTGTTGCCCCGCGTGTCCGAGGCGTGGACCCGCACCGACAGGAAAGCGGCCTTCCGCGGAGCGTCCAACGTCACGCGTACGGCGCCGTCCCGCAGGTCCCGCGGCTTGACGCGGTGCCAGGTCCCGCCGTCGTCGTAGGACACCTCGACCTTGTCGGTGCGGACCCGGGCCGTGGAGACGCCTCGGATGTGCGACGGCTCCACAACGAGATCGGCGTCACGCCGGGCCGATCCGTCGGTCGACGTGCGGATGGCGTAGTCCAGCTGAACAAGGGGGAGCAGCGGCGCCTCGCCGTTCCGCGGCGTCTCGGACGTGAAGCCCCACTCGGTGCGGGTGGAGGTGGAGTACGGGTACCCCTCGGTGCGCTTCGTGGTGGTCACCAGCCGGTAGCGGCTCGTGGCGCCCGGAAGCGTGAACTGGAAGTAGGGGCCGTCGGTGCGGCCGAGCAGCTTGTTGCTCCGGTGGAGTTCGACGGACTGCGTCGTGCTTCCGGGGCCGTTGGTGCCGGCGTGATTGCGGCCGCCGTCGCCGAAGCCGGGGATCTGCCCGAGGACCGAGTCGCCCGAGCGCCGGGGGGTGTCCAGGTACTCGACGACCCGGGGTCGTTCGATCGGACCGAACCACTGGACGTTCGTGGCGCGCCCTGCCGGGTAGGCGACCTGGCCGGAGTACTGGTCCGAGTACTGGGTGCCGCTCTGATGGGCCTCCTCCCTCCAGACGGCGTCGGGGGCGGCGGTCACCCAGTCGGTGCGTCGCGCCCCGGAGGTCGACAGCCGGGTCGTGTCCAGCAGGAAGAGCTGGTACGGCTGGATGTCGAACCGGTTCTCGTACACGTTGTTCGTCGTGCGGAAATCGACGTCTACCCGGGCGAGTTCCTTCTTGCCGGGTGCATAGCGCAGGGTCTTCGGGATGCCGTCGTGCCAGGTGCGCACCAGGTCGTAGAGGTAATCGGTCTTGGAGCGGCCGACGATGCGCATGGGGACCGAGCCGGAACCGCTCTGGATACGGTCGATCAGGATCTCGCCCTCGGTTCGCGAGATGCCCGCGACGACGATCTTGCTACGGCTGCCGCTCGGCCAGTAGCGACCGCTGTCGCCGTTGACGATGACGAGGACCGCCACGCCGGCCTTCTCGGCGGCGGCTATCTGGTCGTGAGCGACGGTCCGGGAATCGCCGTCATCGTCTCCGTCCGGCAAGGGGACATGGCGAACCACCGCCACTTTGCCCCGGGCCCCGGCCGCTGCGTAGTCCTGCTCTCGGCCGTCACCGGCGAAAACGGCCGGGAGGGTGTGCGTCCGGTCGGCCGGGCGGGCCGAACCGGGCTCCAGTGTCAGGTCGTCGAACTCCTGGGAGCCCGAGGAGAGGCTGAGCAGAGGCTGCTCCATCCGTGCCCGCACGGTGTACAGCAGGTCGCCGTCGGTGGGCTTGCCCGCCGGCAGCGCCCACAGGCTGTCGTGCTGGGGAGCGAGGGTCGACGCCTCGCCGATGGCGGGAGAGCCGTCCGTGAACGACCGGAAGAAGTCCGCGCGGACAGCACCGGCCGTGGTCTTCTGTGGTGTGACGACCTCGGTCAGTCGCAGTTCCCTGCCGTCGACGGTCACCGACGTGTCGGCGTCGCGGATCTGGACGCCGGTCCTGACCAGGAGCGCCTGCCCGAGCGAGGAGGCCCCGTGGGTGCCGCGGACGTCGCCCCACATCCACGCCGTGTAGACGCCGTTAGGTGCGACGAGGTCGATGTCACCGCGTGTGTTGGTGACCCCTTCGAAGCGGGCCCCGTCACCATGGCGCTGGATCCGCACCACGTTCGCCAGCGGTTCGCCGTCCCGGCCCTGGAAGTGCAGCCGCAGATGGTGGTGCTCCTCGCGGGTGCTGACGGCGAGCAGGGTGCGCGTGGAGGGCTTGCCGTCCACCAGCCCTGTGAGGTGTCCGGTGAAGCGGGAACCCGCCGGCGCGCGGTCGAGGACGGTGGTGAGCGTCGTGGTGGCGGTGCCGCCGGCCGGCACGGTCACCTGGCGGTCCGCCACGGTGAACAGGCCCCGCGGTGCGTCGGGCGCGTCGACCCGTAGCGTGAGAGTGACCGCCTTGTCGCCGGAGTTGTGCCATTCGATCCGGCGGTCCACGGTCTGCCCCGGCTTTCCGCCCAGGGAGTGGATGCCCGCGTCGGCGGTGCCGGTGGCCACCAGGTCGGCCGCGGAGGCCGCCGCGGCGTCGACACGCCCGTTGCCACCGTCGTCGGCCGTGTTGGCGGGCGTCTCGGTGGCCGTGCTGACGAGGGCGTCCTTGATCCGGGCCCCGGACCACTGCGGGTGACGGGCCGCCACGAGGGCAGCGGCCCCGGCGACGTGCGGGGTCGCCATGGACGTGCCGTTCAGGGAAGCGTAGGAGCCACTGCCGAACGTGGCGTACTGCGAGCGTGCCGCGAGGATGCCGACGCCGGGCGCGGTGATCTCGGGCTTGATCGCGTCGTCACGGAACCGGGGGCCGCGGCTGGAGAACGCGGCCACGGTGTCCGTCGAGTCGACGGCGCCGACGGTGAGGGCGGCGTCCGCGGAGCCCGGGCTCGCGACGGTGGACGCTCCGTTCTCCCCGTTGTTGCCCGCCGCGACGGCGAACAGGGCGCCCGTCTCGGCACTGAGCGCGTTCACGGCCTGGCTGAGCGGGTCCGTGCCGTCGTCGGGGGCGAATCCGCCGAGGCTCATGCTGATGACGCGCGCCTTGGTTTCGCGTGCCGCCCACTCCATGCCGGCGATGACCCAGGAGTCGGCTCCGGAGCCGGAGTTGTCGAGGACCTTGCCGACGTGAAGCTCCGCGCCCGGCGCGACGCCCTTCTCCTTCCCTCCCGACGCCGCGCCGCTACCGGCGATGGTGGAGGCGACGTGCGTGCCGTGGCCGTTGCGGTCCACGACGTCCTCGTACGGGATGAAACTCCGGGACGAGGCGACGACCCCCGCGAGATCCGGGTGCTCGTTGTCGTATCCGGTGTCGAGGACGGCGACGTCGACACCCGTGCCGGTGTTTCCGCGCGCCCAGGCGTCGGGTGCGCCGATCTGCGCGACGCTCGACTCGAGTGTCGCCTTGACCTTGCCGTCCAGCCACACCTTGCGGACGCCGCCGGTCAGCGCCGGCTCGGCCGTGTCGGTGCCGCGAGCCGCGGACGTCCCCTGGGTGAGCTCGGCCCAGAAGTCCGCCGCCCGGCTGTGGCTCTGGTTGACAGCGGTGCTTTCGATGCTGGTCAACGTCCGCGCGCCGGTGGCGCCCTCCGGCAGGGACGCCAGGTCCTTCCTGCGGAGCGAGTCCGAGGAATAGCTCAGGATGAGGGGCAGCCCACGGGAGCGCGAGTCGTCGTACCCGTCGGCCACGAGTCGGGTGACGTTGAACAGGGCCTCATCGAGGAGACCGGCGGCCAAGTGCCGCTCCGCAGCGGCGGGTACGACGTAGACGTCTCCGTCCCTGCTGCTGACGCGTACGTTCGCCCGGTCTCCGTTCGGCGCAGCCACGGTGACGGTCGCAGGGCCGGTGCTTTCGGGGGTGACGGTGACGCGGTCCCCGGTGATGAGGGTGACGGTCCGCGGAGTGGATCCGAGCGAACCGCTGTTGGCTATGGGGATGCCCTTGACCGCGGCGGGGGCGTGGTCGGCGGCTGTCGCCGGGGGGATCACCGTCAGCAGCGCGGTGGCCGCTGCCAGGATGGGCAGGCCCCGCAGGGCCGGAGTACGAGGTCTCACACGAGTCCTTGATCGAGTCGCCGTAGGATGTCCAATGCATCGTAGTCACAACATGTGCTGTGCTTGTCGTCTGGCTTCGGCCCAACCCACCGTCCGTGCCGCCCTCGAAGCCACTCCGCCGACGCCGCTCAGGCGGTGGGCGACTCCCGGCGAACGGTGCGGCTGCCCCACCGGGATTGGCGTCAGCAGTGCGGTGACCGCCGCCAGGTGAGCGCAGGCCCTGGCGGGGTGGAGTTCGAGGTCTCACGCGAGTCCTTGATCAAGACACCGTGAATGTTCGATGCATCGCAGTCACAACATGCGAAGTGTCTGTTGTCTGCCTTCCACCCGGCCCACCCACGGCCCGCGACTTCCGGGCGATGCGCGTGCCGGCCGTTGTCGGTGTCGTAGGCATTCGCGCCGCCGTTGGGATCGTCCGCATGTGAGGGTGCCCCGAAAGGCGGCTGACCGGGCGACGCAAAGCGCCCGCCCCCACTGTCGGGGGCGGGCGCTTCGGGTGAGCCGGGCCCGTGTCGCACCGGGCCGATGGCCACCGCTCGGCACGGGTGATCAGTCCATGCCGACGCAGACTGCCCTGTCATGCAGGCTGCGCCTACTGAGACCGGACAGCCGGCCGATGTGTGACAACGAGCCGTGCACGCGGGCGATCTCACGGTTTCGTCATCGTCCGGGGCCGGGAGAACGGTCAGGCCGTACACCTACCCGAACCGCCGACCGCACCCCCGCAGGATCACGCGCGCCGCGCGTCGGTTGCTGCCCGCATCCCCTGCCCCGCGGGGGGAGGCGGTCAGATCGCGGTGGCGCCGGCGTCGGCGGCGACCGTGGCGCCGGTGAGGTAGGCGGAACGGGAGTCGTCGGCGAGGAAGAAGACGACCTCGGCGATCTCCCGGGGCTGGGCGATCCGGCCGAGCAGGGTGATCTTGCCGAACCCTTCCGCGGCCTCCTGGCCCCACAGGTCGATCACCGACTGGGTGCCGGCCGGTCCGGGAGCGACGGCGTTGACGCGGACGCCGGCCGGGCTGAACTCGGCCGCCCAGGTACGGGTCAGCGACTCCAGCGCGGCCTTGGTGGCGGTGTAGACGGACATGCCGGGCAGACCGACGCGGGCGCCCATGGTGCTGACGTTCACGATGGCCCCGGAACCCCTGGCCACCATCCCGGGTGCCAGGGCCGCCGTCAGGAAGTACGGGGCCCGGATGTTGGTGGCGACCGCCTGGTTGAAGGACTCCGCGTCCTGCTCGACGGTCGGCAGCATCGGGAAGACCGCCGCGTTGTTGACCAGGATGTCGACATCTCCCGCCTCCTGCGCGAGCGCGCGCAGCGAGTCCAGGTCCTCGAGGTCGGCCGCGACGAAACGGGCCCGGCCGCCGGCCTCGGTGATCGTGCGTACGGTCTCGCCCCCCTGGTCGGCGCGGCGACCGGTGACCACGACCTCGGCGCCGGCGTCGGCCAGCAGCAGGGCCGTCTCACGGCCTATGCCGCCGGTCGAGCCGGTCACCAGGGCGATCTTGTCGGCAAGTGCCATGTGGGGGTCCTCCCAAGGGCCGAGGTCCGCGGACTTCGGCCGATCTGGCCGGCCGGACACGCGACGACGTCCCGCGAACCGGCGGCAAAGTACTTGTCGTGACAAGCATGTTCAGATTTGATTGCCACGTCAAGTAGGTGTCGATGGTCGGTCAGGCGGCGCTGACGAAACGTCAAGCTCGGTCGTAGATCGCCCGCAGCCACGGTGCCCTGACGGCGGGCATCCGCGCGAGCGTGTACCGGAACGCTTCACTGGACGGCTGGAAGGGGCACCACGGGTGTGGTGGCAGCGGATCGTCCCGCTCCACGCCGGCCGGCAGCCCGCCGACCACCGGCAGCCGGGTCCGGTGTGGCGGAAAGGCGAGCTCGGCCCAGAGCGCGGCATCCATGGGTACCGGCACCGCCCCGGCACGCGGCTGCCACACGTCTCCGGTCTGCGGATGGACCGGCACGAGCGCCAGGTCGGCGGCCGGCTCGCCATACCCCGGTCCCGCCAGGTCCAGCCGCTTCGCACCTTCCCCCGCGGGCAGCAGCGCGCCGAGTGCCCGGCCGAGGAGTTCGGCGACCGGCCCGGGCGCCACCTCGACAGGAGCGCCCCCGGCGGCCACGACCACCTGGGCGAGAGCCACGCCCGCCGGGATGTCCCGGTACTCGCTCAGCCGGTGCCGCAGTGCGCCTGTGGCCAGCAGCTCCGTCCAGTCCATGACCGGCTGCTCCGGCGGGCTGGGCAGCCGCACCACTGCCTGCGGGACGAGCCGGACGACCTGCCAGTACCCGCAGTCGTCGATCCGCGTTCCAACCTGCAGATCGCAACCCAGGCAGGCAAGGTTCGGCCCGTCCCTCCCGTCGATCCCCAGGCAGTAGCCCCCGGCCCGCTCGAGGATCAGCCTGGTGCCGCGTATGTCGCCGGGCGCGAGGAGGACGGTGTCCGGCGGCCCGACGGACAGTGCCCCGAACGGCGCGAAGCGCCCCCGCTCCGCCGCCTCGCGTGTCCCGACCTCGTCCCACTGCTGCCACGGTGGCCCGTACGGCGCGGGGTCGACGGCGTATGTTCCGGCCTCCAGCAGCGGCGGGTGCAGTGTCTCCCAGTGGGTGTCGGCGAGGTGGACCGGCAACGCCACCTCCGACACCGCCGCCGTCAGGACCGCCCCGCAGCCCGCACAGCCGAACACCGCCAAGCCGTCCCCTCCCGTCATCGAAGCTCCTGCATCCCACCAAGTGGGCTGATCGGGGAGCAAGGGGTTTTCGCGCGACCCTGACCGCCCACCGATAGGCGAGCGGGTCGCGATGTCGGGGCCGCAGCTTTGAGACGCGCGAAGTCGCGCGAGGTCACGGAATCGGCGCGGCAGCGCCGCATGAGGCAGGACCTGTGGTCCGTCGGCCTACCGCAAGGCTGCGCGGAGAATAAAGGTGCAAGATACAGTAAAAGCGGCAATAGGCCCTATTGATCGCAGTACGGTGGAAGCCTGTCCCGGCGTGCAGTCCCGCAAGCAGTTCCGGAGGGAGCCCGCATGACAGACCGGCTCGATGTGGCGTCGCTGGCTCCCGGCGATCGCGCGGACGCGGTCCGTGAATTCTCGTGGTCCATCAACGGCCGCATAGAGGTGGACCTTCCCCCGAACCCGGATCACCTGAGGGCCAGTGCGACCACCCACGCGGTGGGGTCGGTGAAAGTCTCGGAGATCGGCTGGAACGTGACCGGCCTCCGCCGTGTCACCGCCCCGGTCGACGAGGACATGGTGCCGCAGGTTCTCGTCCATCTCCAGGAAGCGGGGGTCTCCCGCTTCCAGCAGGGGGGTAGGCAGAGTGTGACTCGGGCGGGAGATCTCGCGGTCATCGAGAACGCGAAGCCCTATGAGGTCTCTTTTCTCGGCACGATGCATTCGGTACTCGTACGCGTTCCCACGTGCGTCCTGGGGCTGCGGCCGTCCCTGCTCGACCACGTCACAGCTGTACGAATCGGTTCGGAGCGCCCGGTCGTGGGTGCGGCAGCGGCGCTTTTCGCCCGGCTGGCGCGTGACCAGGCCGCCGTCGACGAGGCTGAGACCGCCCTGTTCGCGCAGCCCTGTGTCGACCTGATCAGGGCAGTGGTCAGCTTGACCCTGGGCCGTGACGACCTGGCCAGAGCACCTCTGAACAGCACACTTCTGCAGCGTGTTCAGGAATACGTCCGCCTCCATCTGGCAGAACCCGACCTGACTGCGGCACGTATCGCCGCCGAGCATCAGGTTTCCGTACGCCAGCTCTACCTGGTCCTGTCCCGAGCGGGCATCACCCTCGGCGACTGGATAAGGACGCAGCGCCTTGAGGAGTGCAAGAGGGAACTGGCGTCGTCGGCGTATCAGTTCATGACGATCGAGTCGATTGCCCACCGGTGGGGGTTCGCCAGCGCACCCCACTTCAGTCGGGTGTTCAAGGCGGCGTACGGCGTGAGCCCCCGCGGGTTGCGGCTGCAGACACCCGGCAGGGAGAGCGGACTTTCACCGGCGACAGTGCCTACTCGCCAGGGAACTTCGGCCGGCTCTCTTTGACCGTCTCCGGGCCCGACCCGTGGCGACGAAGGAGCCGGGCAGGCCGAAGCCGCGGAGACATCCCGCTCTGAAGGCCTGGGGGAGTGGCCACCGAACGACGCTCCACCCCGTCGCCCCATGTGATCGGGCGGACAAAGCGCGGCGTCGCCAGGTCCGGTTCCCGGTTCCCGGCAGGCGCCCACCGGAGCCCGGGCATTTCAGCGGCGGCGGGACGTACCGTCGACGCCGCGCGGCACCGTCAGACCGCGTATGCGGCCTCAGAGCCCGTAAATGATGGTCAATGCGAGGCTCGATCGGCCTCCCAGCATCGTCGGGCGCTCGGATCTGCTTCCGCCCTGCTTCAGGCCCGGGCGGGGAAGTCAGGATGGTCGGTATAGGGCGAAGCAAGGTCGCGCAGGTCGTGGCACGGCCACGGATCGCGCGCGTGACGGGCCAGGATACGCCGCTTGGCCTTGACCTCGCGCAGGACGCGGACCGGGTCGTGCAGAGCCACATGCAGAGCAATCGTGGGGTGGAAGCCGGAGACGTCAACCTGACAGAAGTCGACGGTGTGTCCGTGGGCAGACCACTCCCCATAGCCGTCACCGTCGCATCGCCGCGCCGAGTCGGCCTCCTCGTCGAGCCGAGCCTCAATGAACTTCACGAGTTCTTTCGTCATGTGGGCATTTTCGATGTTGTGCAGGACGTCGTGAAACGACTTTTGCGTCGGCGTCCTGGACAGCCCCGCTCAGCGGGCTGAGCTCGCGGCAGTTTCGGGAAGCTGGTGACGATCCTGCGGCGCGAGGGTGCGGAAGCGGTCCGCAGGGGTCGACCATGGAGCCTGGTGCTGGAAGACCGGCAGCTGCTTGTCGCGGCCTCCAGGCGCACGAACCCGACTATGCGCCAACTGGCCGCGCTGCTCGGGATTGCCGAATCGTCGGAGCCGCGCGGCACTCAACCATGCCCGAGGCCACTCAGAGATCATTCACGGGACAGCCCTCCGGCCGAGTCGGCATGGCGACGGCGCTACGCCGAGGATGGTTCGCCCGACAGCAGGGCCGCGCCGAGCGGGGTGAGGGTGTGCAGGACGGCGGTGCCGATCCGGGTCGTGCGTACCAGTCCGGCGTTCCGCAGTACTCCGGCGTGCTGGCTGGCCGTCGCGAGGGAGACCTGGACTCGCTCGGCGAGGGCCGTGGTCGTGGCGGGCTCGCGCAGGACTTGGAGCACCGCTGCCCGGGTGCGTCCGAGCAGCGGCCCGAGGACGGCTCCCGGCGGGGCGGCCGAGGTCCCGGCCGACTCGGGCACGTGCATCGGGTAGGCGAGCACGGTCGGCTCGTCGGGCTGGTACCGGATCATCGCTCCCGTGGCGAACCAGGACGGCATGAGCAGCACCCCGCGGCCGCACAGCGGGACGTCGTAGTCGTAGCGGGACGGCAGGTACAGGACCGGGGGATCCCAGCGCCAGGTAGGGGCGAGCGTGGTCAGCAGAGCGTCGACGCCCCCGCGCAGCAGCATCTCCGCCCGCAGGGCCCGGTCCGCCGCGCCGTCGGTGCGGACCCGGGGCCACAGCGGGGCGATCGACGAGGCGAAGTAGCCGCTCAGGTCGGCCGTCAGGACCCGTCGTGCGGCGGGCGACCCGGCGGCGAGTTCCAGCATCCAGCGGCTGGGCGGCTCCTGACCGCCGCCCGACCCGCCGGGGCCCGGCAGGACGCGCAGGTCGGCGGCGAGGCGTTCGGCGGGGGTGCGGCCGGCCAGGTCGACGGCGGTCGCGAGGTCCCCGGCGGCGGGCTGGAGCAGGAAGTCGGGCAGGTATCCGTCGCGGGGCACCAGGTCGAGCAGGACGCCGGCGCGATCGGCCAGGCTGCCGTTCAACCGCCGCCTCCACTGCCCGGCGGCGGGGTGCGACCGGCCCCTTCCGGCGGTCGGCGCACGCAGGCCGCGCACGCTGAGGACCGCCTCCCACAGGGCGTTGGGCGCCGGGGCGAGCGTGATCCGGCGCAGATCGGTGGTGTCGAAGTGTAGGCGGATCACAACGACCGATTATCGGCCCGGCGGAGCCTTTCGCCCAGACGTGAAAGGCGATGCGGTCGCTTCCGGGGCTCGGCAGGCTCTCGGGCGTCCCCGCGTTGTGGGGACGCCTTCCACGTACCCCGGAGGTTCTGACGATGCCCCGCACCACCCGACTCCCGCGGCTGTGCGCCGCGGTCCTGCTGGCCGGCCTGGCGACGGTGCCCGTCCAGGCCGGCCCGGCCGCCGCGCGCGAACTGCCGCGCACCTACGTCGTCTCCCGGGCGCCCGGTGTGCTGCCGGAGGGAATCGCGATCGACCGGGACGGCACGATGTACGTGTCCTCCGATGGCACCGGCGCGCTGTACCGGGGCGACGTCCGCGACACCCGTCTGCGGCCGTTTCGCGCGGAAGGTCTGGCGGACCGCCCGAGCACACTGGGCGTGCACACCGACGGCCGGGGACGGGTGTACTCGGTCGGGGGCGCGGAGTTGACCGTCCACGACCGCCGCGGCCGGCTGCTCGCCACGCGCACGGCGCAAGGCGGGCCGCTCGGCGCGTCCGACCTGAACGACCTCGTGATCACCGACGACGCCGTGTACGTCACGGACTGGGCCAACCCCGTAGTGTACCGGGCGACGCTCCGCCACGGGCGGCTGGGGCCGCTGGAGCCGTGGCTGGACGTCCGCTCCGCGTTCCCGCAGTTCCCCGCGCAGTACTGGCTGCTCAACGGCATCGTCGCGGACCGGTCGGGCCGTACGCTGCTGGTGGCGTCCAACGGGACCGAGGCGCTGTGGCGGGTGGACGTCGCCACCCGGGAGGTCGGCCAAGTGGACCTGGGCGGCGCGTCCTTCGGGGCCGACGGGATGCTGCTGCGCGGACGGACGCTGTACGCGGTGCTCAACTACGGCGCGCCGAACGGCGTCTACGTCGCCGAGCTCGACCCGGACCTGCGCTCCGGCACGGTGACGCACCGCGTCACCGGCGAGCCCTTCGACCTGCCCACGACGCTGGCCCGCCACGGCTGCCGGCTCTACGTCGTCAACAGCCAGAACGACGACCCTCCGGGCCGGCCCCCGTACACCGTGAACGCGATCGACGACCCGGTGTGCGCCCGGACGTCTCGGTAGCCGCGCCGGACGTTCTCGGCGGCGGCACTGGCCCGCCGCCGGGTGTGGCGCCGGCGTTAGGACGCCGGCGTGGCCAGGGCGTCGTACAGGGCGGGCAGGACACCGGCCGCGGCGGGGTCGCTCACACCGGGCGCCGCGGCCCGTCCGCTCGGAGGTCCTGGCGTCCGGCGCGGCCTCGGAGGAGCCGGACCACGGGCAGCGGGTGGGCATCGAGGTCGAAGTCGTCGCGCGGAACCCGGCCGATGTCGGGTTCGTCCCGCGGTCCAAGCGGTGGATCGTGTAGCAAACGAACGGGATCTTGATGCTGCACCGTTGGCTGGTGCGCGACTACGAGCACCGGACCGCCCCGGCCGAGTCCCGGGTGTACTGGGCGACAGGCGACCGGACGTGTCGAGGATGCTGACCGGCTCCTCCACCCCTTTCTGGCGTTGAGCAGGAACGGTGGAGAGCTGACTTTGGGGGCGGCACTTGTTCGGCTGGGGGCGGGAGGGTGAGATCGCCGCGCAGGCTGAGGCGGCTCGGGAGGAGATCGCGGATCTGACGGCATTGTTGGACGGGTTCGACACAGCCGCCGAGGAGATCCGGATCAGCCGCAAGACACTGCTGGAACCGCCCGATCCACCCCGTCCGAGCCGACGGCCGAGAGACTGCCGGACCATCCGGCCTGCCAGCGGCTCATGGCGGCCTTCGCCGCGGGCAATGCCCGGCTGCGGGCGCGGGCGGCGTGTGAGGCGATGGACGGGGAGATCGCGCCCCACAGCATCGACAACGTCCGCCTGAGCTCAATCGGCTTGCCGGGCGGGGAGTCCTGGCCGAGGCCGAGCAGGGGTGTTGACCCTGCCGCGACCGTAACCCCCGTCCCGGACTCCGTGAATCAGCTCGCGCGTCGTCCTGTGAGCAGGTCCTGGTACGACGTGGACTGGAGCTGCAGGGGTGGAGCCAGGTCGCCAAAGGACTTGCCGAACGCTTGTGGCGACCGCGCCAGTTCCATCAGCTCCTGGTCCGCTGCGTCGTCGCCGGCTAGGTCGGGCGCCAGGGCCGCGCAGGCCCGAACGCCTGCATGCGGGTCAGCCAGCCAGGGGCGCGTGTCGCCGTCGAGGTGGCCAATGGCGATCACAATCGTCGCCAGATCGTGCGAGGAATCGGCGGCCCGGGCCATCGACGTCAACTGTTCGAGCAGCTCCGGACGTTGCGCGGAGGCTGCGGGATGCCGCGCCAGTGACCCGACAGCTGCGGCGGCGCATGTCCTGCGCCTGGCGCGTTCCGACGCGAGGTGCGGCAGCGTTCGCCGCAGGAGCGCGGGAACCAGGTCGAAGCAGGCGAGCGCCGCCTGATCGAGGACGAGTTCGCCCAGACCCGTGCCGTCCCGCCACATCCGGGCCCTGCCATCCGCATCGGTCGACACGTACTCGGCGGTCCAGGACCGCAGTTCCGGTGCGCGGTCCTTGGCCCGAGCACGGATCTCCGCAGCCCGGTCTCCGAGGTCGGCGGCGACCCCGACCTCGTACAGATAGGCGAGCATGGCATCGGGCAACGAGGGATCATCCGGCCCCAGCAGCGGATTGTCCAGGAGTTCGGCGACAAGCAGCGCGGTGGGCGCCGTCGCAGGCCAGGCCTTGCCTTCGCGGCGAAGCGTCGCCGACCACAGGTGCGAGTACCCGTCGACGAAAGCCTTCGCATCGTCGCCGAGGAGAGCGGCCAGGTGCCGCGGCGTGTCGCCGGCGGGACCCGAGGCATGGAAGAGGCCGGACCAATCCATGTCATGCGTACGGTCATCCACAACGGGGATGGTGCCACAACACCTCGACGGGCTCGCATTGCCCGGACTCACTCCGGATGGGCGGACACGTTCACCGAGCCCGGTCCCCGACCCCGGACGCGGACACCCGACCCGCCGACCTCGCTCAACCCGCGATCACGAACCGGACATCAACGTGTGCATCGCCTTCTGATGTGTCACCGCTTGTCGCGCAACAGCCTGGCTATCATCACCAGCGCGACCATCATCACGATGATGGTGACGAGAACCCCCAGGGGAGATCCGTCGGGCCATCCTGTGTAGGCCATGTCTATTCGATCTTGCATGTTCGCCTCGCAGTGTGGTTGCGGAGAGGAGCCGGGGTCGGGCTCGACCTCCGAGTGGGTCCAGGGGGATGAAGGGTTGCTCCAACTGAGCGCCTACCCGTGAACTCCTCATCCAGACACGTTCGCTGTGTTGGCGGTTTCCCTGCCATACCCGCGGAACGGCGGCGGATGGTGTCCCTTCTCGTGGTCCAGCCGATCATCCGGCGATTGGGTTCTGCGTGTGGGGGAGCGCGGGGGCGCCTCCTGGGAGCTCGGCGCGGTAGATCTGCTCCTTGCTGCCTTCGGGGAGTCGGCGGCCGGCAGGCACAACGACACTCCCCAGTGGACGCGCTCAGGATCGATGCGGTGCCCGCGAAATGAGGACCTCCGGACCGGGCTGCTTCCCACCACACCAAGACTTCGCAGCCCGGCCTCAGCGTGGGTGACGGGCCCGTGGGCCGTGCCACCTGGCCACCAGCTACCACACGGACGTGACGCCCGTCGACTTAAACCGTTTCATTGGCCTCTCGAATCTGATCCACAAAATCCGTCCAACTCGTTGCCACAGAGGTGTGATCGCCTCCAGAGTGTCATTGAAGCGATTCATTACGCCTCTTGAGGAGCGCCCGTGCGTCAGCAGATCGCCGCCGTGGTCGCTGCGTCAGTCTTCGTCGTGGTGGCAACCACGACGCCGACCGCAGCGAGTCCACCCGCCGCCCCCGCCGCCCCTGCAACGAGCGTCAGCGATTTGACGGTCAACGCCCTTGACGACCCGCTCGGTATCCCGCTGACGGCGCCGACCCTCGGCTGGCAGCTCGCCTCCGAGCGCCGCGGTGTCACGCAGCGGGCCTATGAGATACACGTCGCCTCTTCGGCGAACCGCCTTGACCACCCCGACGTCTGGGACAGCGGCAAGGTCTCCTCCCGTCAGTCGGTCGACGTCCGCTACGGCGGCCCCGCCTTGAAGCCGCATACCGACTACGTCTGGTCCGTTCGCGTATGGGACGACCGGGGCGTCGCCTCCCAGTGGAGCGCGCCCGCCACGTTCGGCACCGCTCTGGGAGCCCAGCCGTGGACCGCCGCGTGGATCGGTGCGGAGACACCGGCACCGGGTGCCAAGTGGACCGACTACACGGTCAAGTTCACCGCCTCCGACATCAGCGGGGCACTCGGCGTCTACTTCCGTGGCCAGGACGCCGAGAACGCCTACATGTGGCAGATCAGCGACACCGACGACGCGCTGCGCCCGCACGTGAAACGCAACAGCGGCTACTCGGTCCTCAAGGCGACTCCGTTCCCGTCCGGGTTCGACTTCGCCGCCGAGCACGACTACGCGATCGCCGTCGACGGCGACACGATCACCACCACCGTCGACGGCAAGCAGCTGGACCAGCGCACCGACGCGACGTTCGGCGGCCCCGGCACGATGGGCTTCCGCACCAGTGGCGCGGAGCGCGGTCTGGTCCGCGACGTCACGGTCACCAGCGCCGACGGCACGGTCCTGGTCGACACCGCTTTCCCGACGGGCGACCGCACCTTCGCGTCCGGCACCGTGACCGGCGGCGGCCTGCGCGTCGACAGCGCGGGCGGCGAGGCCTGGCTGCGCCGCGACAAGCCTGTTCCGCTGCTGCGCAAGGAGTTCGACCTCGGCGGCAAGAAGGTCGCCCGGGCACGCGTCTACGCATCGGCGCGCGGCGTGTACGAACTGCGGCTCAACGGGGCGCGGGTGGGCAACGCCGAACTCGCACCCGGCTGGACGGCGTACGACAAGCACATCGACTACCAGACCTACGACGTGACCCGGCAGGTCCGCGGCGGCGCCAACGTCCTCGGCGCCGAGGTCGCACCGGGCTGGTACAGCGGCAAGGTCGCCATGTTCGGCACCGACGTCTACGGCAAGGACACCTCGGTGATCGCCGAGATGCTGGTCGAGTTCACCGACGGCACCAGTACGACCGTCCGTACCGACGGCACCTGGACCACCACCGGCGGTCCGACCCGCGAGGCCGACCTGCTCGACGGCGAGGCCTACGACGCACGGGTGGCGAAGCAGGTCGACGGCTGGGACAAGCCCGGCTTCGACGACGCGAACTGGGCCACGGCGGACGTCCGCGACGAGCCGGTGAACGTACTCGAACCGCAGACCGCGGTCGACGTACGGGTCACCCAGGAGCTCAGGACGGCGAAGCGGATCGACTCGCCGACCGACGGTACCTACCTCTACGACCTCGGGCAGAACATGGTCGGCCACGTACGCCTCACCCTCAAGGGCGAGCCGGGCCGGACGGTGAAGATCCGGCACGGCGAGGTGCTGAACCCCGACGGCACGCTCTACACCGCGAACCTGCGCAGCGCGAAGGCGACCGACCACTACACCTTCGCCACGGACCAGCCGGAGACGTTCGAGCCGTCGTTCACCTTCCACGGCTTCCGGTACGTCGAGATATCCGGCGTCGACGAGGCCCCCGCGGCCAAGGACCTGGTCGGTGTCGTCGTCGGCACCGACGGGGACCTCACCAGCAGCCTCGACACCAGCTCCGACCTCGTCAACCAGTTGCACAGCAACATCGTCTGGGGCATGCGCGGCAACTTCCTGTCGATCCCCACGGACACCCCGGCGCGCGACGAGCGCATGGGCTGGACCGGCGACATCAACGTCTTCGCCCGTACGGCCGTCTACAACATGGACGCCCAGTCCTTCCTGACCAAGTGGCTGCAGGACCTGAGAGACACCCAGCGGTCCAACGGTTCGCTGCCCGGTGTCGCCCCCGTGGTCCCCGGCCGCTTCGACGGCGGCTACGAGTCGGCCGGCTGGATGGACGCCGGCGTGCACGTGCCGTGGACGCTGTGGCAGGCGTACGGCGACACCGACGTCATCCGCGAGAACTACGACATGATGAAGAAGTACGTCGACTTCCTCGACGCCGACTCCACCGGCCACATCCGCTCCGCCGGCGGCTATCTCGACTGGCTCAACCTCGACGACGCGACCCCGGCCGACGTACTCGACACCGCGTTCGTCGCCAAGAGCACACGCGAGTTCGCGCAGATGGCGGCCGCCGTCGGCCGGGACGCCGACGCGGCGGCGTACCAGCAGCGCTACGAGGCGATCAGGTCGGCGTACCAGGCGGCGTTCGTCGGCGCCGACGGCACCGTGAAGGGCGACAGCCAGACCTCGTACATCCTGACGCTGACCAACGACCTCGCCCCCGCCGACCGGCGCGACGCGGTGGTCGCCAAGTTCGTCAAGACCCTCGAGCGCCGCGACTACCACCTGTCGACCGGCTTCCTCGGCGTCGACGGACTGCTGCCGGCACTGACCGAGGCGGGCCGCTCCGACATCGCCTACCGGCTGCTGCAGCACGAGGACTACCCGTCCTGGGGTTACGAGATCGGGAAGGGCGCGACCACGGTCTGGGAACGATGGAACTCCATCAACCCCGACGGAACCTTCAACGACGTGGGGATGAACTCGTTCAACCACTACGCGTACGGCGCCGTCGGCGAGTGGATGTACCGCACCATGGCAGGCGTCTCGGCGGCTGAGCCGGGCTACCGCAAGGTGCTCATCGCCCCGGAGCCCGGTAAGGGCATCGACCACGTCGACTTCCGTCACGAGACGCCGTACGGCACCGTGCGCAGCGCGTGGAACACGACCTCCGGGACGATGAAGCTCGACGTCACCGTGCCGGCGAACACCACCGCCGAGGTGCGCATCCCGGCAGCCAACCGCTGGGCGGTCACCGAGGGCGGCACGCCGATCAGCGAGGTCGACGACGTGAGATACGTCGAGCAGGCCGACGGGGATGTGGTGCTGGAGGTCGGCTCCGGGCGCTACGCGTTCGCGGTCGACCAGGTGCTCGGGGACCTGGGGGCGGCCCGGGCGCAGGCAGCGTCGTTCGCCGACGATGTCGACGCGCTGCAGGCGCGCGGTCTCGGCAAGATCGCCAAGGGTCACCTGCAGGTGCGCACCGCCCTGATGCGGACCGAGCTCGCCGCCGCCTGGCGCCTGCAGAGCGAAGGCGCGGACGAGCGGCTGACCGCCGCCGCGGTGCACCGTGCGCTCGCCGGCGTGGCCGACCTCGACCGATGGACGCAGACATACGCCGAGCAGGGCGCGATCGACAAGACGGCGGCGAAGGCGCTGCGTGATGCACTGACCGGCATCGAGCAGACCCTCTCGCGGGCATCGTCGCGCCTTGTCGGCGCAGTGGCCACGCTGGACGTGCCGGCCGGCGAGATCCTCCCGGGCGATGTCGTCCGCGTGAAGGTGGCGTTGAAGAACACCGGCAAGCGGCCACTGACCGGCGTCGATTCGTCGCTTCAGGCACCCAGCGGCTGGACGGTGAAGTCCGTGGGCCGGCACGCGTCGACCACAGGTGCGGGCAGTACGCTCGAGCACGCCTACGACGTCACGGTTGCGGCGGACGCACAGGCGTCCATGGCCGACCTCACCGGCTCGGTGTCCTACCAGTACGCGGGAGGAACGGCGACGCTACCGGTCTCGGCGGGCCTGGTGGTCGCCCCCGGCGTCGCCATCGACGGTGTGTCCACGACGCCTGACCCGGCCGGACCGGGTGAGAAGGCCACCGTCAGCACCGTGCTGACCAACCGCACCGATGTTGCGCAGTCCGGCAAGCTCACGCTCGACCTCCCCGACGGCTGGCCGACGCCGAACCCGGTCGGCTACCACCTGAACCCGGGGGAGGAGACGACGGTCGAAGCCGTCGTGACGGTGCCGCTCACCGTCGTCGAGCGGGCGGCCACGGTCACCGTGGCGACGGGCACGACGGCGGCGGAGCAGGCGACCGGCACGATCGCGGTCTCGCTGCCCGCGCCACCCGCGGCGTCGAGCGACCATGTCGACCTCGGTGACGGGACGTCGGAGTCCGCCCACCGGCTGACGGCGTCGGAGCACTCGGGGACGAACACCGAGGCCGGGCTGACACGGCGCTACACCCACTCCTCCTACCCGGGTGGCTGGATGGAGTTCGATGCCGCCGTACCCTCCAGTGGCCGCTTCGTGGTCCGCATCGTCGAGACCTTCGACGGTGCTCGGCGCAAGACCTATGACGTCCAGGTCGACGGCGAGGTGGTGCACAGCGTCGACCTGAGGCGAAGCGAGGGAGGCCAGGGCACCATCACCCACCAGTTTGTGGTGGCCCCCTCCGCCGGCACGTCGGACGGCACCGTGCGGCTCCGATTCCAGGACACCGGCGCCGACTACGACCCCTCGATCGCCGACGTGTGGGTGATGCCAGTCGACTGATATCACTGGTGACCGTCATGTGCCTGAGCACCCCGGTGACGGGGTGCTCAGGCAGTTGGTGGGGCGCCCACGCTGAGGTCGGGGCCCGTGTTCGGCCGTCGACACCGTCATCCAGATCGGGCTGACAGGTCAGAAGCTGCTGCCGTTGCCGGTCATTCGAGGTCCTGCCGGCGGGCGTGCGGTGTAGTTTGCTCGCCGTGATGGAACGTGGACCGGGCGCCTGGCCACCTGCTCCGATCAGGACCGAGCGACTCGTGCTCCGCCAGTCCGAGGCTCGGGACCGTGCGGCGCTGATCGAGCTGTTCGCCTCGCCAGAGGTGGGCACCTACATCGGTGGCCCTCGACCGCGTGGTGAGCTGGAGCGCACCGTGCCCGAGGTGCCCGGGCGACGCCCTGGCTTCTTTGTGGCCGAGCGCGACGGAGCGATGATCGGCATCGTCACACTCGATCGGCGCGACCCAGAGCGTCCGGGTCACATCCGCCCGGAAGGCGGGGAGGCGGAACTCGGCTACATGTTCCTGCCCCACGCGTGGGGATGCGGGTACGCCGCCGAGGCATGCGCCGGGGCACTCGACTGGTTCGCCGACACGCTTCCCGGCGAGCCAGTGGTGCTCACTTCCCAGACCGCCAACGACCGCTCGATGCGCCTCGCGGCGAAGTTGGGGTTCACCGAGGTGGAGCGGTTCGAGGATTACGGCGCCGAGCAGTGGCTCGGCGTCTGGCTACCGGCCACGCCGTCTGCTTGAGCCCCCGCTCATTGCCGCGAGCCGGGCTGTCCCGGTTGGGCGGCAGGCCCGACATCACGCATTCACGTTCACTGGCCGTCCAGGGCGACGTCGGTCCACCACGGTGCTCGTTCGGCCGGCCAGGCGTGGCATGCGTCCGTGAGTCCCCGAATACGGCTGCGCCCGCCGTGTGTCAGGAGCAGGAAAATAGACCCGGTGCCGCCGCGGTGGCGCGGGTGCCACCGGCAGCCGTGTTCACCGTACCGGCAGGTCCGCCGGTCTGCGGGTATGCAGCGGTCGGTGCCGGCGGGTTGGGGCCGACGGACGGAGCCGGCGCCGCCTCAGGCAGCGCTCGCCCTGTCGTGTCGCGCGGGCTGAGTCCCTTTGGTGCCAACGGTATTGGCGCGTGTGGGGGTCTCGGTAGGCTCAAGCATGCGATCTCGAACGGGCGGCATGTGGTGGGGGACGACGATTGAAGCGCCGGACCCCAGCGGTTTGGCGAGGTTCTACGCGGAACTCCTCGATTGGCACATCGGGCACGAAGAGCCGGGAACAGCCATCGTGGCCGCCTCACCGCAGGGACCCTTCTTCGTGTTCCAGCAGGCAGAGGGTTATCGGGCTCCGGTGTGGCCACCGGCCGACGGCGACCAGCGCCCGATGATGCACTTCGACTTCCAGGTCGGCGACCTGGATTCGGCGGTCGCCGAGGCGGTCGCCCTGGGCGCCACTATCGCGGAGTTCCAGCCGCAGGAGAACGTCCGGGTGCTCTTCGACCCGGCCGGCCACCCCTTCTGCCTGTGCCGCGACGACGAATAGATCAGCCAACGTTTGCCCTGCCGGCGACTTCGTGTAGGCGCTCGCCGGCGGCGTGTTGTTCCGCCGGACATCCGATGCGGTTGATCCGTCAAGCGGGACCGGGTGTCTTGGGGTGAGGAAGGCGATCGCCTCGTCGTAGCCGGGGCGGACGGTGGGGTAGTGGTGCGGGCACCTCAACCAACGGCTGGTGATCGAGAACAGCCGCCTCTTCCGGGCAGCTGCCGAAACACCCGAAAGCCAACGGCTTCTTGACAAATCAAGGACTCGGCCGGCGCGGATGAGCTTCCGCGACGGCCGGAGCGAAGGCGCCCGGGTGCGGGTTGAGCGAGGTCGAGGAGAGGCCCCACGTACTGGACAGCCCATTCCGGAAGTCCGAACAAAACCCCTTGCCTAATGGTCAAGAAACGTTGACCATTGAGGGCATGCCTACCGACGATCTACCCGAGACGTTCCACGTCACCACGGACGAGCAGTTGCGCGCCGTCTCCAATCTGACGCGCCACCGGATCATGGCCGTGCTCCGCTTCGAGCCCGCGACGATCACGCAGATCGCCGAGCGAGTGGGCCTGGCGAAGGGGAGTTCCAGCTACCACGTACGGCTGCTGGAGCGGGCCGGCCTGGTGAAGGTGGTGCGAACGCGGAAGGTCCGGGGGGTCACCGAGCGGTACTACGCGATGGCCGCGCGGTCGATCGAGCTGCCGGACCCGGGCGAGGGTGGGCCGGACGTGCTGATGCGGCACGCGGTGGCGGACCTGGAGGCAGCGCCGGCGGATGGCGAACGGCACGTACGGATGGCGCATCTTCGGCTTACCGAGGAGCAGTTCGCGGAACTGGGGGCGCGGCTGCAGGCACTGGCGGACGAGTACCGGGAGCTGTCCGATCCGTCGCTGCCGGACGCGTCACTCGTCTTCGCACTGTTCCACCCGGCACCGCGCGCACAGGCCGAAGGGGACGCCAAGTGACCTCAGACGTTCAGAAGCTGCCGACCGGGTTCGGACGGTTGTGGACCGCGCAGACGGTGTCCTCGCTCGGTGACGGGGTGACGCATGCCGCGCTGCCGCTGCTCGCGTTGACGTTGACGCGGGATCCGATGGCGCTCGCCGTCGTCACGGCCGCCGGGACGCTGCCGTGGCTGCTCTTCGGGGTGCTGGGCGGTGCGCTGGTGGACCGCTGGGACCGTCGGCGCACGATGTGGGTCACGGACGCGGCGCGGGCGATGCTGCTCGCGATACCGGCGGCAGCGGCAGCGCTCGACGTGCTGAGCATTCCACTGCTCGCGGCCGTCGCCTTCCTGCTCGGCCTCGGCGGACTCTTCTTCGACACGGCCGCCACGGCCTATCTGCCGGATCTGCTCGGCCGCGACCCCGCGCTCCTGGAGCGCGCCAACTCCCGTCTGCGCGGGACCCAGACCGCCGCGTCCGGCTTCGCGGGTCCGCCTGCGGGCAGTGCCCTGCTCGCGCTCGGGCGGGCGGTTCCACTCCTCGCCGACGCGGTGTCGTTCGCGCTCTCCGCACTGCTCGTACGGTCGCTGCCTGCCGCACCCCAGCCCGTACCGCAGGCCCGTGAGTCGCTGCTGCGGCAGGCGCGGGCCGGCGCCTCGTACGTGTTCCGGGATCAACTGCTGCTCGGGCTCGCGCTGCGTCCGGCGGTCGGGAACATCGCCTTCCTCGCCGTGGAGACCGTACTCGCCCTCTTCGCGCACGATCGTCTCGGCATCGACACCTTCGGTTTCGGCCTGCTCCTCACGGCGGAGGCCACCGGCGGTCTGCTCGGCGCGGGCATCGCCTCCGTCCTCGGCCGACGACTCGGCACCGGCACCGCGCTGACCTGCACGGCCGCAGTCGAGGGACTTGCCATTCTGGGCCTTGCCGTCGCCCCGAACCCGTACGTCGCGGGCCTCGCGCTCGCCGTCTGCGGAGCGGGCATGGGCGCCACGATGGTGCTCGGCCCCTCGCTCCGACAGGCGATCGTCCCCGCCCACCTGATGGGCCGGGTCGCCTCCACCTCTCGCATGCTTGCCATGTGCGCCGCCCCGTTCGGCGCCTTCCTCGGCGGTTGGCTGGCCACCACCTACGACGTACGAACCCCGCTCTACACCGCCGCCGGCCTCCTCCTCACCATGACCGCCATCACGTCGACCATGACCAGCAACCGCCGGGTTGAGGCGGCGCTGCACGCCGCCGCTCCGGCCAATGATCCAGATCACCCGGAATCCTTGGATCCTGTTCACGAGGCTGTCATTTAGGGTCCCGCGAGGTCGTTGAGTCGGTGCTAAGTGGTCGGTTCCGAAAGTCCCTCGGGGGTTGACTTCGAAGGTGGGGTCGTGGCCGGCGTCCGGTCAGACATCCGGGGTGGCGAGGTGGCTGCAGGCGCAGTCGAGGGCCTCTGTGGGATTGCCGGCGAGTGAGCCGGTGGGCAGGACGGTGTTCTCGTACGTGTCGCTGCCGGCGGGGTGGAGGGCGAAGCCCCACGTGGTGGCGGTGCCGGTGTAGCGCAGCCGCATCAGTTTGACCTGTTCGCCGTCGGCCGGCTCTCCGGCTGCGTAAGCGAAGGCGCCGCGGTGGCGGATGTTCAGCCGGGCCGGCTGAGGCCGGACGGTGCCGGCATGGTCGTCCGGGCGCTGCTCGAGCGAGAGCCTGTGTTCCGAAGGGCCGGGCATGCCGTCATCCTGCCTGCCTGCCTGCCTGCCTGCCGGGCCGGGACCGGGAGACGGCAGGCTACGGCTGTCGTCCTCTGCCTCCCTCATGATCGGCTCCGCTTCATGCCTGCTGTCCCGGCCCGCTTGATCGCCCTGACCGCCTCCGAGCGCGAGCGGCTCAAGAAGATGGCCTACGGCCACAAGACCGAGTACCGGCTGCGGGCTCGGGCGCAGTTGGTCCCGCACGCGGTCAGGGGCCGCTCCGACGCCCGGATCGCCCCGGAGACCGGCCTGCATCTGGACACGGTGCGCAGGTGGCGGGGCCGCTTCGTCGAGCAGCGCCTGGCCGTGCTCGCCGACCGTCGACGCTCCGGCTGCCCGCCGGCCTTCACCGCGCTGCAGATGGCCGAAGTCAAGGCGCCGGCCTGCCGGTTACCTGCCGAGACCGGCACACCACCGATCACCGGGAATCATCCTGGCTCCGCATCGCCGCATGATCAACCCCGGAAGGGCTTCCGGAGCCGACTGCTCAGAGCCAGGGCCGGCGGCCCGGTCCGGTCGGGTGCGTGCCTGTGACGCCCATGACCACCGAGTAGAGGCTGGTCTCTGCGGCAATGAAGAGACGGTTGCGCTTGGCGCCGCCCCAGGAGATGTTGGCAACTGCCTCGGGGACGTCGAGACGCCCGATCAGCGTGCCGTCGGGGTCATAGCAGTGCACTCCGTCGCCCATCGCCTCTGGGTGTTGTGCGGCGAGCTGGGATGCGTGCCGCCAGTGCGTGGTGGCGCGGCGCCCGTCCAGTAGTCCGGTGGCGGCCAGGATGCCGGCCCCGGTACACACCGAGGCCACGCGTCGGCTTTCCTTGGCCAGGCGGCGTACGTGGCCGACGAGCCGCGGGTCGGCGGCCGCCCGCTCGTCTCCCAGGCCGCCCGAGACGATCAACGTGTCGAGTGGACCGGTGAGTCGCTCAAGGGGTTGCTGACTCTGCAACGTCAGGCCCGAGCCACAGGTGATCGGGTGGCCACCCGGGCTGGCCACACTCACGCGGTAGGGGAGGGCGGGGTTACCGATCCCATTCGCCATGGCCAGGCTCGTGGTCACGCAGGCGATGTCCAGTAACTCGGCCGTGTCGTAGCCGACGATCACGATCAGGCGTTCGTCCACGCGGCGACCCTATGCCAGAGGGACCGGCACCCCAAGGTTCCGGACGTCTGATGGGGCGCCGCTTTCTCGTGGAACCGGCCGGAACGACAGTGGAGTCATCACCGACACCATCGCTTCGGGAGGCCACCTGATGATCGGTTCCGCTCAGGACGACGAGGTAACGGCCACGGCCGGCCGGGACGGTTCGGAGACCGCCACCTCCGGCTTTGTGAACACGCTCAAGCACCGCTGGCCGACGTGGCTCGCTCTCGCGTTGGTGGTCGCCACGTTCGCGGACGGCCTCCCGCGCCTGGAGTTCCTGGCGTGGCTCCTCGTCGTCATGGCGGTCTGCTACCCGATCTTCGGGGCGTTGCGCGGGGAGCTCCGCAGGTCAGGCGTGCTCGTGCTTCAGACGGCAGGACTGGTTGGCTTCGGTGTCCTCGCCATGGTGGCGCTGGCTATGGATCACAGCCTCGGCTGGTACGTCCTGGCTGCCGGCTGGCTCAGTCACGCTGTTTGGGACTTCGCCCACCACCGGGCCAAGACGGTTGTGCCTCGGGCCTGGGCGGAGTGGTGCTTTGTCGTCGACCTGTTCGGCGCTGCCGCGATGGTCTTCATGTCGTAGCCGTGTTTCCGGGATCGCGCCATGCCGTTGACGTCTTCTCCGCGGTGACCATTTCCAGGCTCCGTTGGGGACGACGACGTGGGCGATGTCTCTGATCAGGTTGTTGGAAGTTCGCCTGTTCGCGTGCAGGGCCTGCTCAGAGCGACATTTCAGGCGCCGATGCTGCTGCAGGCGGGTAGATCCTTTTCCTGGCGGATTCTCGCCGCACCGCTGAGAGTGAGTCGAAGATGGAGATCATCAGCTGGTGACGACCACCAGCGAACTCGGCGTGCCGGTCAGCAAAGGGCGTATCTGTTCGGCGTCACGGGCATTGTCGAGTACCAGCAGTATCCGCCGGCCGGAGAGCAGAGTGCGATAAAGCGCTGTCCGGCCCTCCACGCCGGACGGGAGCAGCGATGAGGCGACCCCGAGGGACCGGAGAATCGATCCGGATGCCTCCATCGGAGTCATGGCCGGGCTGGAGGAATCGTATCCGCGCAGATCAAGATAGATGTGCCCATCGGGAAATCGATGTGCGATCCGGTCTGCCCAGTCCTCCACGCGGGTGGTCCTGCCGGCTCGGGCCATGACGACGATCACGCCGATCGCCACGGTGGCGACACCTTGTGCATCGACTGCCAACAGGGTGTCGACCAGGTCGAGTTCATCGTCACGGCCGTCCAGAGTCGGCAAGTCGGCGGGCGGCGGGGACGGAGCCCGGGGTGGTGACACCCCGAGGGTGGTTCCGGCTGGGGACTCTGGGACGGCGGAGCCGACTTCAGGATCGGGAAATATGTCCGACACCAACAATTCGGGGTCGGCCCTCCGGACACGTTCATGGAGGACCTGCAGCCGGGGGCCGGGCTCCGCGCCCAGGTCCTCCGAGAGGAGATCCCACACCTCTCGGTACACCGCAAGTGCCTCTGCCTGCCGCCCGGTTTTACAGAGAGAGAACATCAGCATCTCTCTGAATCTTTCGTTCAGGGGGTGTTTGGCGACCAGATCGAAAAGCTCCGCGGTGGCCTCGCCGAACCGGCCGAGCTCGTATTCCACGTTGATGCGTCGCTCGACAGCGACGAGGCGCAGCGCCTCAAGGCGGTTGCGCTGAGACATCGCGTACGTTCCGGGAATTCCGGCCAGCGGTTCTCCGCGCCACAGGTCGAGGGCATCGCGGAGATGAGCTATGGCTCTGGCGTGGTGTCCCGTTCCGACGGCCCCCTCGGCCATCGCGACCCGCTGACGGAACACACTCAGATCCAGTTGGTCCGGGGAGACCCGCAACGCATAGCCATTGCCCGCGGAGACGATGAACGAGGTGCCCGCATCGTGGGCCGGTCCCAGACTCTTCCGCAAACGGTGTATATAGGTGCGGATTGTCTGCCCGGCCGTACGTGGAGGAGCCGTCCCCCAAACCGCCTCGATCAACTCGGAGAGCGAGGCATGGCCGTTCTCCCGCAGCAGAAGCACCGCAAGGACCGCGCGTTGCTGACGGGATCCCAGCTCGATCTCCGTCGAGCCGCGCTGGGCACGCACTGGGCCCAACACCGTGAACCAGAAGTGTTCGCTCACCTTGGCACTGTTCCCTCTCGGATCCCAGCCTCGATTCGTCAGCGGTGGTGGCTACGGGGCGGCGGATCCACTGGAACAGGCGATGCGGCAGCGATGTGTGCGCGTGCCTCCCGCACAGCCCCTGCCGCACAGTCGCGTTGTGATGGGCCGGTCCGGTCTCCGCTCGGGCGCTCTTGAGGCAAGGAAGCCATCGAGGTCCGGAGCCCGGCACGGGCAATCCCTTGCCGCCGACAACCGATGCCGATCACGAAACGCGTGGCCGGGGCGGACGGCGTCGGCCATCGCGCAGCAGTGCCCAGCTTCGCCCAAGGCCGGGCCGGCGAACGCACCGGCAGCCGCGGCAGTGCGAGCGACCCGTCGGTTTCCCATGTGTTCACGCCAGGTAGACGATGTGCCCGGCGTGGATGTGACGACTCGATGGCGGCGGATCGAGTCGCATCCCTCCGGCCGGCACAGCAGGCCCGGGACGGCGTTCCGTCCCGGGCCCGCTCGGGTGTGCGGTTCAGGTCACCTCAGGCCGAAGGCCCTGGTGATGGTCTGCTGCACGGCGTTCCCCCGGTCGTCGACGGCCGTGGCGCGAACGGTGACGTGAGAGGCCTTCGACGGGGCGTCCAGGGTGGTGCGCCAGCCGTCTCCCTTGCGCGTCACGCCGGCCTTGTGCCAGGTCTTGCCGTCGTCGTAGGAGAGCTCCAGGCCGACCTTCCCGATGGCCGAGGAGGGCGGTATGTCCTGGCCGGGGTCGGACGTCGGCGGGTGCTCGGCGGTGACGGTCAGGGACGCGTCACGCCGCGCCCTGCCGTCGCCGTCCGTGTCGACGGCGTAGTCGAGCTGGATCAGCGCCACGGCGCGGCCCTCGTACTGCGCACCGGCGGCGGAGGTGAAGTCCCACTCCGTCCGGGTCGCCGTGGAGAACGGGTTGCCCCATGCACCGCGGGCGGTCTCCAGCACATACCGGTACGCCTGCCGCTCGGGCTTCAGACCGGTGGCGACGGTGAAGGTTCCACTGCTGGAATTGAGGAGGGTGTCCCCCTGGTAGAGCGAGGCGGTGGCCCGGGCGTCCGGGGTCAGTGCGTAACCCTCGCGACCGGTGCCGGCGTCACCCCAGCCCGGAACGTTGACGAAGAGCAAGTCGTCCTGCCGGAAGTTGAATGTGCCGGGGAAGGAGGTGTTGATCCGGGGCCGGGTGACGGGTGCGAACCAGTCGTCGGAGGTGGTGGTGCCGGCCTTGTAGCTCCGCGGCGGGGCCAGGATCCTGATCTCGCCGAGCACCGTCGCGGCCTGCGCCCACCGGACGCCGGATCCGGTGGAGACCCAGTCGGTGCGGGTTCCCCTTGCCGGGCGCGGGAGTTCGGTGTCGACGCGGAGACTTGGCGCGTCGGGCCAGACGGCGTAGCGGGTCTCGCGGGCGTCGGCCTGCCGGTAGTTCTTGAACGCGACGTCGATCCTGGCCAGGTCCTTGGCTGCGGGCCGGTAGACCGTGTCCGCCGGCACCGCGCCCTCCCAGGCGTCGGCCAGGTCGTACAGGTACTCGGTGGTGGGGTTGGAGAACACCTTCAGCTCCGTGCCGCCGGGGGCGGAGGCACGGCGGATCAGGCGGTCGCCCTGGTCCTTGCCGACCGTGACGACGGTCAGCGGCGGGGTGGCCTGGGTGCGGGGGTCCAGCCGTCCTTCGCCGTCGTTGACGACGATGAGCAGCTTGGCCCCGGCCGCCGCGGCGGCCGCCACCTGCTCGCTCGCGGTGACCGTGTCGTTGCGGACCACGACAGCGGCCTTCCCGCTGGCCCGCAGACCCTTGTAGTCCGCCGCCGCGCCCTGCCCGGCGTAGATCGCGTCGAGCCGGCTCGTGCCCTTGTGCAGCGGGGTGGCGCCGCGTCGTACGAGGATGTCGTCGACAGCCTCCTGCCGGGAGGCGAGTTTCAGCGGGGGCTGCTCGTTGCGCCAGCGGGTCCGCATGGTCAATTCGCCCTCGTCGACCTTCTCACCGGTGGGCAGCGCCCATACGCTGTCGTACGTGGGCCACTGGTAGAAGGACAGTTTGTGGGTGCCGGAGGCGTCGAGCGTGCGGTTGTAGTCCACCCGCATGTAGGTGGTGACGGACTCCTTCGGGGTGACCGCGGTGACCCGGCGGGTCTTGGAGGCGTCAAAAGTGAGCGTCGCGTCCTCGTCGAGCCGGAACTCCGGATCGGCGACCAGGGCCAGGCCGCGCGAGTGCGGACCATGGGCGCCCTCCACCGGGATGGCCGCGACGACCGACCAGGGCCCGGAGTACATGGTCACGGTCACGGATCCGGCGACGAATCCCGCCATGGTGATCCCGGGCCGCTTGCCCTGCTGAAGCACGACCCAGTAGTCGCCGGTGACGGGCTTTCCGGAGCGGTCCTTGGCCGCGATCGTGAGGTCGTGCAGCTCGTACGTGGTGACGAGGCCGAAGGCCGTGGCGAGCTTGACCGAGCCGCCGTCGGCGGCCTCGATCCGGGCGTTGTAGAGCATGGCCTCCTCACCGCGGTCCGGGTGCGCGGTGACGGTGACCGCGGCGGTGCCGTGTGCGGGCACCGTCACCCGCGGAGCAGACAGCGTGAACAGGCCGGAGGGGGCCTTGCCGGCCTCGACCGCGAGGTCGAGGGTGACCGGGGTGTCGCCGTCGTTGGTGTACGTCACCTTGCGGTCGACGTTCACCCCCGGCGTCGGCGGCCACTCCTGCACGGCGTCGACCACTCCGGTGGCGTACACGTCGGCCTTGGCGGCCGCCGCGGCGTCCAAGCGGCCGTTGCCCGCGTCGTAGGCGGAGTAGTCGGGCGTGGCCTTGGTGGTGCTGACCAGGACGTCCTTGATCTGCTGCCCCGTCCAGCCCGGGTGCGCGGCCGCGACCAGGGCGGCGGCGCCCGCGACGTGCGGGGTGGCCATGGACGTGCCGCTCATGGTGGTGTACGAGCCCGCACCCGACGCGTGCTGCGACCGGGCGGCCAGCACGCCGACGCCGGGAGCCGTGATCTCCGGCTTGAGCGCGCCGTCCCCGACGCGGGGTCCGCGGCTGGAGAACGAGGCCAGCCGGTCGGCGGAGTCGACCGCGCCGACGGCCAGCGCCGCGTCCGCGACGGCGGGTGAACTGACCGCTCCTCGCGGGCCGGTGTTGCCCGCGGCGATCGCGAACAGCGCCCCGGTCTCGGCGCTGAGCGTGTTGACCGCCTCGCTCATCGGGTCGGTGCCGTCGGTCGGCTCGCCGCCCAGGCTCATGCTGACGACCTTGGCGTGCTGGTCCCGTACGGCCCACTCCATGCCGGCCAGGATCCAGGAGGTCTGGCCCGCACCGGAGTTGCCGAGGACCTTGCCCACGTGCAGCCGGGCTCCGGGGGCGACGCCCTTCTCCTTGCCGTCGGACGCGGCGCCGGTGCCGGCGATGGTCGAAGCGACGTGGGTGCCGTGGCCGTGATGGTCAACGACGCTCTCGTCGGGGACGAAGCTCTCGGCGGCCGCGACCTGGCCGACCAGGTCGGGATGGCCGGCGTCGATGCCGGTGTCCAGCACCGCGACGTCCACGCCCTGGCCCGTGTGACCGCTCTCCCAGGCCCCGGGCGCGCCGATCTGCGCGACGGATTCGGCCAGATCGGCCTTCACCTTGCCGTCCAGCCAGACGCGCTGGATACCGCCGGCGAGCAGCGGGGCCGGAGCGCGCTTGGAGGTCACCGCACCACCCAGCGTGCTGCTGCGCGCGAGGGCGGAGGTGTTCACGTTCTTGGTGAGCCCGTCCCAGAACTTCCCGGCTTCGTCGCGCTTCTCCGCGACCGCGGCCCCCTGCAGGCTGGTCAGCGTCCGCTGGCGCACGGCGCCTTGGGGCAGCGAAGCGGCACTGCGCGCGCGGGCCGCGTCGGCGTATCGGACGATCAGCGGCAGATGGTCGCTACGCGTGTCGTCGTAGCCGTCGGCGAGCAGCCGCGTGACATTGAACAGGTCCTCGTCGAGGATCCCCGCCGAGACGTACGGCAGCACCTCCTGCGGGTACACGAAGGTCTCGCCGTCGTGTGTGGCGGTGTACGCCGACACCGGCCGGCCTTCGGGGCCCTCCAGCGACGTGACCGCGGACTTGCCGGTGCCCGTGACGGTCACCTTGTCGCCGTTGATCAACGTGATGGTCCGGGGATCGCCGGCGTCCTTGCGGATCGCCACACCCGCCGGGAGCGTGGTGTCCGCCGTATGGGCACCGGTCTGAGTGGCGGAGGCTGTGACCGCGCCGAGCGACGGCAGCAGCGCCAAGGCGATGCCGAGCGCCGTCAGCCTTCGGCCGCGTACAGGTGAACCAGGCAAAGGAGCTCCCAATCGAACTGAAAACGAACCAGCGGATGTGCGAAATGCCAAAGACGAATGAATCCGCTTCCGGACGGTCGTGTCGAGATCGCCGACCTGTCACTTTGACGCCATGTCACTTTTGCGCCGATGCCTGCATGCGACCAAAAGGGTCATCTGTGCTGCCCGACCGGCCTTCCGCAAGTTCCCGAATGGCCGTACCCGGATAGGCACGGCACTCCGACAGGACGTTGGAATTCCGGCCGATCGGGGCGCCGGCCGCTGGACGGGGGGAAGAGGAGGCCGAGGATCTCGTTGAACGAGGTTCCGCAGAGCGGCGGTACAGCCGGCTCGGGGTGACGGGCAGCGGGGGGCGGGTGGCGAAAGCCCACATGCGGCCGTCGGCGGCCGGGCGCCGGTTCTTGACCGTACCGGCCACCACGGCATGGCAGCCGCCTGATCCGCGGGTCGCCGGGGCTGGGCCGGGGCAGGCCTTCACCGCCCTGACCTCGGCACATCGTGTGCGGTCGTCGCCGAGCTCGGCTACGACCCGGGCCCCTGGACCCCGGGCGGCCGGGATCGCTGCAGGGGCCCGCCCTCGCCGCCGCCCGCGAACTGGTCCGCGGCGCGTTCAAGCTCGGCGGGTACGTCGACACCGTTCGGCGGCTTGGTCGGGCGCGAGCGCACGTTGCCTGACGCGGTGGTCCGGACACGGCACTACTGGGACGCGCGCTCCCCGAATGACCTCTTCGAATCCGGCCGTACCGAGAGAGGCGGGCGGGGAAATTGCGGATTCCGGCCGGAAAGCGGGGACAGCGCGCAGGTTGGGGTCGAAAAGTTCGCTAATGCCGTGGATGACAAACCGATTGACGACCAGTTTATCATTCGTCTATCCAAGATCAACCCGTTGACACCCTCTCGGGACTGGTGCTTCGCTGTGCGGCGCGCCCCAAGTCCACCGTGAAACCCACGCGTCGGCGCGGGGTGAATGAGCGAGAGGACACCGTGAAATTCACGTCCAAGAGACCTGCGTTCGGCACGGTCCTGGGAATCAGCATGCTGCTGGTCGCCGCTACTTCGTCGGCGTCCCTGGCACTTGCCGCCCCCACCGGCACGGCATCGTCGGCCGCACAGCTCTCGGCCTCGGCCTCGGCCTTCGGGACGGGCCCCGAGATCAAGGGCGCTTCGGCCGGGGCGGGTGTGCAGCGGTGGATCCCGCTGATCACCGGTGACCGGATCGCGGTGAACGCGAAGGGCGAAATCGTCGCCGCGCGTCCCGCCGAGGGCCGGGAGGACATACCCATCCGGGTGGAGACCCGCGACGGGCACACCTACGCCCTGCCCGATGACGCTCGGGACCTCGTCCGGAGCGGCCGGGTGGACCGGCGTCTGTTCGACATCACCACGCTGAGTACGCCGGCCTACGCGGATCGCCATGACCTGCGGCTCATCGTGATGTACGACGCGGCCCGTCCGGCGGCCAGGTCGGCGCTGCGCGCCGCCGGGGGTGCCAAGGTCGAGCGCACGCTGCCGAGTGTCAACGCCGACGCCGTCGCCGCGCCCGCGGACGGCAGTGCGGAACTGTGGGCGGCGGTCACCAGCGGGTCCGCCGACGCGATGAAGCGCAGTGTGGCTTCGGGTGTCGCCTCGGTGTGGCTGGACAGCGTCGTGCTGGCGAGCCTGGACAAGAGCGTCCCGCAGATCGGCGGCCCGGAGGCGTGGGCGGCGGGTTTCGACGGCACCGGTACGCGTATCGCCGTCCTCGACACGGGTGTCGACACCACCCACCCGGATCTGGCCGGACAGGTCGTCGCCGAGCAGAACTTCTCCGACTCGCCGGACACCGGGGACCGGTTCGGTCACGGCACGCACGTCGCATCCATCACGGCCGGCACCGGAGCCAAGTCCGGTGGCACGTACAAGGGCGTGGCGCCGGGGGCCCGCCTCCTGAGCGGCAAGGTCCTCGGCGACAGCGGCAGCGGCAGCATGTCCCAGATCATCGCGGGCATGGAGTGGGCCGTCGCCGAGAAGGCCGACGTCGTCAACCTCAGCCTCGGCGGCTACGACTCCCCGGAGATCGATCCGGCGGAGGAGGCCGTCAACAGGCTCTCGGCCGAGAGCGGAACCCTCTTCGTCATCGCGGCGGGCAACAACGGCGAGCAGGGAGCCGGCACCGTCGGCTCCCCGGGCAGCGCCGATGCCGCCCTCACCGTCGGCGCGGTGGACAAGCAGGACAAGCTTGCGCCGTTCTCCAGCACCGGCCCGCGCGTCGGTGACGGCGGCATCAAGCCGGATCTGACGGCGCCCGGTGTGGCCATCGGGGCCGCGGCCGCGCACGACAGCTACCTGAGCACGGTCGCCCCCTCCGTCGCGGACGGCTACATCGCGCTCAACGGCACCTCGATGGCCACCCCGCACGTCGCCGGCGCCGCCGCCATCCTCGTCCAGCAGCACCCGGACTGGACCGGCGAGGACATCAAGGACGCGCTGGTCTCCTCGACGACGCCCGGCGGGTACACGCCCTTCGAGCAGGGCTCGGGCCGGGTCGACCTGCGCAACGCGATCAAGCAGACCGTCGTCGCCCGCCAGACCTCGCTCTCGTTCGGACTCGCGCAGTGGCCGCACACCGACGACCAGCCGCTCACCAAGGACCTCACGTACCGGAACACGGGCAGTGCCCCGGTCACCCTGAAGCTGACCGTGGACGCCACCGGACCGGACGGAAACCCCGCACCCGGCGGGATGTTCACCGCGGACGACCAGGTCACCGTCCCGGCGCACGGCGAGGCGACCGTGAAGGTCACCGCCGACACCCGCCTCGGCGGTGACACGACCGGTGCCTTCACCGGGCGGATCACGGCCGCCGGCGACGGGCAGACCGTCGGCACCGCGCTGGCCGTGGACCGCGAGTCGGAGATGTACACCGTCACGGTGAAGACCCTCGACCGCAAGGGCAAGCCCGCGCCCGCCCCCGCCTGGGACGCCCAGCTGCAGGGCCTGGAAGGACCCGCCAAGGGCGCCAACACCGTGCTGTACGGCGACACGCACTCGGTGCGCGTCCCCAAGGGCCGGTACTTCCTCAACAGCATGGTCCGGGTCGACCCGGAGGGTTCGTACGGCCAGGGCGGTGACTGGTTCAACCAACCCAACCTCGACGTCACCAAGGACACCGTGGTGACGGTGGACGCGCGCACCGCCAAGGCGCTCGACATCACCGTCCCCGACCGTTCCGCGCAGCCGGCCCTCGGCTTCTTCAGCGCGGGCATCGAGCTGCCCGACGGATTCGGCACCCGCTACGGGGTCTTCACCAGTTCCCTCGCCCAGTACCGCACCGCCCACCTCGGCCCGAAGGCGGCCGATGGCGACCGGCTGACGCAGCAACTCATGACCACGTTCTCCACCGGCGTCAACGGGCACGACGAGTACCACCTGGTGTACCAGCCGACCGGTGACAGGTACCTCACCGGCTTCACCCACCACGCCAAGGCCCGGGAGTTCGCCAAGGTCCAGGCGAAGCTCGGAGCCCCGGCGAAGGGCAAGTTCGGATTCGTCACGCCGATCACCGAGGGCGGTGCCGGCCTCGGCACCGTGCACGCCCTGCCCTACACCGGCACCCTGCACCTGCTCTCGGGGAACCCCTCGTGGCAGCTGAGCTTCATGCAGGTCGACGCGAACGACTCCTACGAGACCAGCTACGACGCGCTGCCGAGGACGTTCAAGCCCGGACGCTCCTACCAGCACGTGTTCAACGTCGGTGTCTTCGGGCCGGATCTCCCGGAGGGCGCCGGACTCATCGGACTGCTCCGGGCCGACGAGGCGATCGACGGACGGCTTCCGCTCTTCTCCGACAGCGAGGGGAACATCAGCAACAACCACTCGCCGATCGAGAGCGCGCGAACGTACCTCTACCGCAACGGTGAGCTCGTCAACATCAGCCTCAACCCGATGGACGTCTTCTACATCGCGGAGAACGAGCGCGCCGACTACCGCCTGACCACCTCGGTCAAGCGCGGCACGGTCGCCGACGTCTCCACGAGCATGACCGCGAGCTGGACGTTCTCCTCCGAGTACGCCCCCGGCATCACCAAGCTCCCGACCTCCGTCGTGCGCTTCACCCCCGCCCTGTCCCTCGACAACACGGGCAAGGCCCGGGCCAAGACGTGGGTGCCGGTGACCGTCAAGGGCACCGCCGCGGGCAGGAACCTCAAGTCGCTGAGCGTGTGGGCCTCCTACGACAAGGGAGCCAACTGGCAGAAGCTCAACGTCTGCGACGGCCGGGTCCAGATCACCAACCCCAAGGCCGGCGGCAGCGTGTCGTTCAAGGCCCAGGCCGTGGACAAGCAGGGCAACACCGTCGACGAGACCATCGTTGACGCCTACCTGACGAAGTAGTCCGCACCGGGCCGGAACCGCACTCCAGGGCTCGCGCCCTCCGCGGTTCCGGCCTGCGGAAGTCTGCAGGTTCTGCGGGCGTCAGTACACCGACAGGGCCCCCGCCCCCGGCGGGGGCCCTTCCCATCCAGGGCCAACGGGTGGCGACCAGGGCCACTACAGCGAAGCTGCTGTGGCCAACTGGCCGCGGGGATGGTCAGGTGCGTCGCCGACGGTGCGGGAGCGCAGGCGATGAGCGGGGCAGGCCAGACCGGCCTGCGTGGTGGACCTGACGGGAGGCGTCGTTTCGGAGACGCCGCGGCCACGGCGATGGTCGCTCACGCCTCGGGATTGCGGTGACGGCGGCCGAGGTGCGGCAATTCACCGATGCGGAACGTCGCGCGTTGGGGCAAAGTGGAACGGAGGGGCCGGAGCGGCTTCGAAAGGCATCCGCTGCAGGGCTTGTTTTCGCGTCAGGAGCGCCAGGTGGAAATCAATAGCACCGACACGGCGATTGTGTTCATCGACCCGCAGAACGACGTGCTGAGCGAGGGTGGAGCGGCCTGGGACGCGGTGGGGGCGAGCGTCACGGAGAACAGGACCGTCGAGAATATGGAGAGAATCTTCGAGGCGGCGAAGGCGGGCGGATATGAGGTCTTCATCTCGCCCCATTACTTCTACCCGACCGACAGCGGATGGCGAATGAACGGGCCCCTCGAGACGAGCGAGCTCGAGAACCACACGTTCGCTCGGGCGGGACAGCTCGATCTGACTGGGTTCCGAAATTCCGGGGCGGACTGGCTGGACCGCTTCAAGCCCTACATCGAAGACGGCAGAACGGTGGTCGTCAGCCCGCACAAGGTATTCGGGCCGGAAACCAACGACTTGGTGCTGCAGCTGCGCAAGCGGGGAATGCAAAGGATTATTCTCGGCGGGATGCTGGCAAACATGTGTGTCGAGTCCCACATGCGTCACCTCGTCGAGCAGGGGTTCGAGGTCGCCGTGGTCAGGGATGCGACAGCAGGACCACGGCACCCGGTCTGGGGCGACGGATATCAGGCGGCGATCATCAATTACGGCTTCTTCGCCCATGCGCTGCTGTCGACTGACGAAGTGCTCGACGGTATGCGATGAAGAGCTCGCAGCCGGAAACGAATAGGGGCCTTGGGCGGGGTGTCAGTCCGCGGTGCCGGTGCGGCGGGCGTAGGCGCGGGCGGCGCGGACGCGGTCGCCGCAGCGGGTGGAGCACCAGTGGCGCCGGCCGTGGGTGCGCATGAGGAACCGGTCGCAGGGGGCGGAGCCGCAGGCGGCGAGGATGCCGGCGTCGGGACCGGTGAGCAGGTCGGCGGCGTCGGCGGCGAGGGTCGCCAGTGCGTGGTTGACGGCCCGGTCGATGGGGTGTGCCTGGACGCGGCGCAGTCCCTGGGTCGCGTCCCAGGCGAGGAGGGGTGCTGTGGGTACAGCCGTGAGTGCCTCGTTCACGGCGCGCAGGGAGTCTTCGGGCGGGGTGGCGCTGTCGACGCGGGCGGCGAACAGGGCGCGTACGTGTGCGCGCAGCGTGCGCATCCGCTGTGCGCACACCTCGTACAGCTGCACGTCCGGGGTGGTCAGGTTGTGGGCGGCGAGCCAGCGCATGGCGGATCCGGGGGTGGCGAGCAGGTCGTAGCTCTGGCCGGCGGGCAGGGTCGCGGCGGTGTTGGCGAAGGCCAGGGAGCGGTACTGGTCGGCACCTGGAGCTGGGGGCAGGGCGGTCCGCGCTGTGTCGGTGGCCAGGGTGTCGTCCATGCGTCTCATGGTAGCGATTGCATTTTTCCGTGATGGTCGCCTAGCCTGGTGTCACGTTAAACAAATAGTTTTTTCGTGAGAAGTGGGGGAGGCGTGATGTCTCAGCTCAGTGCCGATCCGTTCCCGGTCCACACCTACGGCGGTCCGACCGCCTTGTTCGAGTACGGCGGCCTGCGGTTTCTGACCGACCCGACGTTCGACGGCCCCGGCGACTACGGCCGGCCCGGCCGCCCGGTCCTGACCAAGACCGCCCCCTCCACCGGCACCCCCGCCGATGTCGGCCCCATCGACGTGGTCCTGCTCTCCCACGACGAACACCCCGACAATCTCGACACCTCCGGCCGCGCGCTGCTTGCCGATGTCCCGCTCACCCTGACCACCCCCGGCGGCGGCGAGCGCCTCGGGCAGAAGGCCCAGGGCCTGGCCGACTGGGAGAGGGTCGAGTTGGAGCGACCGGGCGGCGGCACTGTCACCGTCACCGGTGTTCCCGCCGTCCACGGACCCGGCCCGCGCGAGGAGGTCGAGCCCTTCACCGGCCAGGTCGTCGGCTTCGTCCTGACCGGAGAGGGCCTGCCGACGGTCTACGTCAGCGGCGACAACGCCTCTCTTGACGCCGTCAAGGAGATCGCCGGGCGCTTCGCCCCGGTGGACACCGCCGTCCTGTTCGCCGGCGCACCTCGGTTTCCCATGCTTTTCGACGGCAACCTGATCGTCCTGGACAGCGCGCAGGCCGCCGAGGCCGCCCGGATCCTGGGCGCCCGCCGTGTCGTCCCGGTCCACCACGACAGCTGGGCCCACTTCACCGAGGGCCGCGAGGACCTGGAGGCCGCCTTCACCGCCGCGGGCCTGGCCGACCGCCTGGACCAGGACTGGAGGCAGCGCTCCTCGGCCTGAACCGCCGCTCAGAACTGAGACGTCATGGCGAGGGCGGGGCCCGAAACATGCCCCGCCTCCATTCCCTGCAGCAACCCCTCGCGCCGTGCCAGAACGGCAGAGAACGCCCCGATCGCATGTCCAGCGGAACCAATGTTGGTCGCCGGCACGTCCATGGGTGACTGCGGGAGCCGAGCCTCGCCTCGAAGAAGTTCAGCAACCGCGCGAACCCGAACCGGGTCGGTGAGCGACCATGTGCCCGAAGGAGCGCACGTGCTCGGCAAGTGCCGTCAGCTCGGGGCAATCGGCCCGGACGGGACCGCGAGGCGCTCTACCGTCGGACCGCCGAGATCAGTCCGCCTGGCCCCTCCTCGCGCTGCGGCGGGGTGCTGATCGGGCGGCCGTAGGCGGCAGCGCGTTCGCGCAGGGTGTGGCTGTCGGCCTCCCAGCCGTGCCCGGCCAGCCAGCCCACCGGGTCGTCGGGCATCTCCGAGACCCACATGGACGCCGCCGATCCCGGCGCGGCGTCCTCGCCGAAGCGCTCGATCACACCGCGCGAGCCCAACGTCAGCCCCATCCGACTGCCTGCCGCCGACTGCGCGCTGATCCGGGCCAGCAACAGCTCCACCGCGTCCTCGGGCAGATAGATCAGCAGTCCTTCGGCGATCCACGCGGTCGGCACCGCCGGGTCGTGCCCTGCGGCGGCCAGCGCGCCTGGCCAGTCCTCACGCAGATCCTCCGCGACGGGGATCCGCTCGCAGCCCGCAACGGCCCGCTCCTGGCGCAGCACCGAAGCCTTGAAGTCCAGTGGCGCGGCGGTGTCGACCTCGAACAGCCGGGTGCCCTCGGGCCAGTCCATCCGGAAGGCCCGGCTGTCCATGCCGGCGCCGAGCAGCACGACCTGCCGGACACCGGACGCGGAGGCCTGGTGCAGCAGGTCGTCGAGGAACTTCGTCCTGATGACGATGGAGAAAGAAACGGCAAGTCGGCGGCGTCGCGCGGCCTCGTCATCGGGCAGCGGTGGCGACGAGGGCCACAAGCCGCCGGCCATGGCGAAGGCCTGTGCCAGTGGGTCGCGAAACAGCGCGTTCTCCCGCTCGGTCTCCAGCGCCCGCACCCTGGCCACTCCCACCGCCGTGGCCCACACTCCCGACGGCTGTACCCGCTCCTGCTCATCAGTCACTGTGCCAACCTAGATGACGCGCCCGGGGCGTCGTCGATCCCCAGCCGGGGCAACGTGAGGTGTCTGGCCAACGTCTTTCCTTTGGTCGGCCTGACCTGCTGGGAAGGTTGACCGATCGATGAGCGACCCCGCCCGCGGGCGCGCCGGGTGCGAAGCGGCGGGGCCGCACGTTCAGGTTGCCCTGGCATAGGCACGGGCACATCGGTCGTGCCCGGAGGAGTCCCTTCACCGGTGGACCGGCGGGGGCTTCCTCGATGCCGATCGCTTTCGAAGCAGATCCAAGCTGTCGGACGCGCTGCGCAGCATCGGGCCACGTTGCGTGACCTTCGTCCCAGCAGAACTGGCCGATGGGCCCGTAGCCGCCGCGGTAGGTGCGCACCGCGGTCCCGAGGCCCATCTGGGATCCGGTCTCCGGTCCTCGACACCATCCGCAATGATCCCGAGGTCCTGCGCGATCACATGGTGGAAAGCGTCAAGCAGGTCCCTGTGGCCCGCCCGCGTTGGCGCTCGACATGCGAGTGATCCACCCCACGACACTTCTGGACACGAGGCAGGCACTTCGGGCCGAGAGGCTCCGGAGCGACCAAACGCGCGGACCGGAGAAGTAGCTTCGATGTCGGCAGTCCCGCTCTCCCGGGCGGTGCAGGCGAATCCGTGGCCGGGCCGCGGACCGTCCGCTTGAGGTCGAAGCCCCTGTGGTCGACGACCGGAGCCGCATGGCTGCCCGCCGCCGTCACCTTTGAAGGAGTTCCGCCGATGAAGACCGTCGTCCACTGGATCGGTGGCAAGCCCTTCGGGGATGCCGCGGGAGCTTCCAGCACCTGGGGCCCCGTGACTGACCCGGCGACCGGCGAGGTCACCACGCGGGTCGCGATGGCCGGAGCCGACGAGGTCGGTGCCGCGGTCGCCGCGGCGAAGGAGGCCTACGCGACCTGGCGCACGTTGCCGCTCGCGCGGCGGATCGCGATCCTCTTCCGCTACCGCGAACTGCTGGACGCGCGCCGGGACGACATCGCCGCGCTGATCACCGCCGAGCAGGGCAAGGTCCACACGGACGCGCTGGGCGAGGTGGCCCGGGGCCTGGAGATCGTCGAACTGGCCTGCGGGATCGGTGCGGCGCTCCAGGGCGACACGTCCACGGAGGTGTCGGACCACGTCGACGTGGAGTCGCTCCGCCAGCCGCTGGGTGTGGTCGCGGGCATCTCGCCGTTCAACTTCCCCGCGATGATCGGCATGTGGATGTTCCCCATGGCGATCGCCTGCGGGAACACCTTCGTCCACAAGCCGAGCAGCAAGGCCCCGTCCGCGTCCGTGCTCCTCGCGGAACTCGCGGCCGAGGCCGGTGTCCCTGACGGTGTGCTCAACGTCGTCCACGGCGACGCCGTCGCCGTGGACGCGCTGCTCGACCACCCGGATGTGGCGGCTGTGTCGTTCGTGGGCTCCACGCCGGTCGCCCGGCACGTCTACCGCAGGGCGTCCGCGAGCGGTAAGCGCGTCCAGGCCCTCGGCGGCGCGAAGAACCACATGCTGGTGCTGCCCGACGCCGATCTCGACGCGGCCGCCGACGCCGCCGTGACCGCCGCCTACGGCTCCGCAGGCCAGCGCTGCATGGCGGTGTCCGTGGTGGTCGCCGTCGGCTCCGCGGGCGACGCGCTGGTGTCCCGGATCGCCGAGCGGGCCGCGAAGGTCAAGATCGGCCCGGGCGACGACCCGGCGTCCGAGATGGGCCCGCTCGTCACCAGGGCACACCGCGACGACGTCGCGGAGTACGTCGCAGGCGCGGCCGCCCAGGGCGCCGACGTGGTCCTGGACGGAAGGGACTTCACCGTCAATGGCTTCGAGAACGGGCACTGGATGGGCATCTCGCTCCTTGACCGGGTCAGTACCCACTCGGACGCCTACCGGGACGAGATCTTCGGTCCCGTCCTGTGCGTGGTCCGCGCGGAGACCTACGAGGAGGCCATGCGCGTCATCAACGGTTCCCCGTTCGGCAACGCGAGCTCGATCTTCACCCGCGACGGCGGTGCGGCCCGCCGGTTCAAGCTGGAGGTCGAGGCCGGCATGGTCGGCGTGAACGTGCCGATGCCGGTGCCGGTGGGCTACCACTCCTTCGGTGGCTGGAAGGACTCGGCCTTCGGCGACCACCGCATGTACGGCAGCGAAGCCGTGCACTTCTATACGCGTGGCAAGGTCATCACGAGCCGCTGGCCGGACTCCGCTGAGACGGCGGCCTGTTGAGGACCCGAACTCGACAGCGTCTCACGGCTCCGCATGGAGCGGCTCACAGCACCGTTGGTGCTGGACTACGGCATTCCACTCGCGCTCGTCACCATCCGGAAGCGGGGCGCATCGTTCGGCCACGTGAACGGCACCTGGTCTCTGCGAGCAGTGGGTTCGGCGGCGGCCGCGGTGATCGCCGCGGCGCCGACGGCGAGGTCGGGTTGGCCGTCGGTCGTGAAGTACGGCGCGATGAACCTCTCGTAGTGGGCTTGGCCTTCGCCAGCGGTCTGTCCGCCGAGAAATGTCCGCATGTGCCGCACCGAGGTGTCGGGGTCGTCGCGGATCGCCTGCGGGGCGCGCCGGTGGGCTCGCACTACGGCTTGGACCGCGGGGTCGTCCGGGCGGATGTGGGTGGGGGCGACGGCCACGCCCACGGTGGGGATCCGGAAGTGGTCGCCGACCCAGGCCAGCACGTTCCAGCCGTGCTCGGCGGCCACTGCCTCCGGCGCCAGGGTGCTGCCGACCAGGGCGGCGTCGACCTCCCCGGTGCGCAGCCGGCGCAGGTCCATGCCGTAGTCGCCGGGCGGGCGGACGACGGTGTGGATGTCGCGGTCCGGGTCGAGGCCGGCCTCGCGCAGCACGATCCGGGTGAGCACCCGGGCGCGGTGTGGGGGGCGTGCACTGCCGGCCGCCGGCCGGCCAGGTCGGCCAGGTCGGCCAGGTCGGCCAGGGAGGTCATGCCGGGGCGGGCGAGGAACCAGAACAGGGGGCGGTCGGTGTTGACGTTGAGTGCGACGCAGGGCGTGCCGTCGGTCAGCCGGGACAGCAGCGCCCGGCCGAGCCCGATGGTGGCGCAGCGGCGCAGCCGCTCTTCGTCCCAGGTGCAGCCGTCTCGCAGCGCGACGTGGACACCCTCCTCGGCGTAGTAGCCCTCCTGATCGGAGATGTACGCCTCCGGTTCCTCGTGCAGACCTCGCCCGACGTAGGCGAGATCGATGGTGTGCATGAATGCCTTCCCTGGTTGGACCACCGCTCATCGCGCCCGTTCGTGGCGCGGGAGGCGGCGGGTCAGTGCATGGACATTCCGCCGTCGACCAAGGCCGTGGTGCCGGTCATGAAGGCGTTGTCCTCGTCGGCGTAGAAGGCGACCGCGTGGGCGACGTCAGCCGGGTGGGCGAGGCGGCCCAGGGGAGTGGCTGCCACCTGCCGCTGCTTGAACGCATCGTCCAGGACGTCCGCCGCCATGCGAGTGTCCTCCACCGGGCCCGGGGCGACGACGTTGACGGTGATGCCGCGCGGGCCGAGTTCCTGGGCGAGGTAGCGGGCGAACTGCTCGAGTGCTGCCTTGGCGGTGCCCAGCGCGATCATGCCCTCCCGTGGTCTGCGGCTGAGGGCGGTGCCGAGATAGACGATGCGTCCCCACCGCTGTCCGGTCATGGCGGGCAGGACGGCCTTGGTGACCGTGTACGCCGCGCGCATCTCGGCGTCGAGCTTGCCTCCGAGTTCTTCCCACGTCATGTCCTGGAACGAAGCGACCGCATAGGGGATGAGGGCGTTGTGTACGAGCACGTCGATGCCGGTCCATGCCGCAGAGACCCGTTCGACCATGCGTTCGACGGCCGCCACTTCGCGCACGTCGGCCTGCACGGCCATGGCTTGACCGCCTGCGGCTGCGATGTCGGCCACGACCTCCTCGGCCGCCTTGTCGCTGCTGAGGTAGTTGACCACCACGCGCATCCCTCGCGCTGCCAGGAGGCGCGATGTGGCCGCACCGATCCCGCTGCTTGCCCCCGTCACCAATGCCACCCTGCCGGTCGCCCCAGTCATGGGCCCACTTCCTCCTCGTCGTCGCGGACAGCCGGAATGACGGCTTTCCACCGTGCCGTGTGTGGTCTCGCTGGGCAGATCGGGCGGCATCGGAGGCAGCCCTCGCCGGTGTGCGTTTCCCGTACAGCTGGGCGGCCGCCGATGGACCGGTGCGTCCACCCGCTGCTCCATATACTGACGTAGCATCACATCAGCACCCGAGCAGCGAGCTGAGCCGCGCCGCAATGTGCGGCGAGTCGACGGTCGTGATGGGCGTCAGTGCGGTGTCGGCCGTTCCGCTGAACAGGTACGCCTCTTGTGGCCATGGGCAGCAGTCCAGTGACTCCGGCTCGGTGGTGGTCACGCGGTCATTGGTGTTCCGGGTTCGCGAAGTCGGGGCGGCAGCCGGCGTCCCACTCGGTGCGCTGTTCTCCGGGCCGCCCGAGCCCGGGTCGAGATACGAGATCAGGCAACCGCCGACGCGTCCGCAATTGGCGTACTGTCCGGGGTCGTCCTGCCTCCGCGCCGTCGCCCGTCGACGGGCGGTCCGCGTCCCTGCGTCGCAGGCCGGGCGCCAACCCGCCCGCACATATCGTTGAGCCTGCCCGGATTATCAGCCCATGCGTACGGCGGCCTCAAACCCGTCCACTCAGCGTGTTTGGAAGGCCACCTTTCCATGCGCGATCGTGGGCCTTCCGCGGGACGCCATGGGCGGCCCAACTCCCGAAAGGCACGGAATGAAGCGCATGATCGCGGGACTGTGGCGGATCATCCGGGGGCCCCTGCAGTGGCGGGTCATGTGGCTGGCGAACAGCAAGTACATGGTCGGCGTGACCGGCGTTGTCCGCGACGCCGAGGGTCGTGTGCTGCTGCTGCGCCACCGCCTGTGGCCCGAGGGCCGCCAGTGGGGCCTGCCTACCGGTTACGCCAAAGCAGGCGAGGACTTCCGCGACACCGTCGCCCGCGAGGTACGTGAGGAGACCGGCCTTGACGTCGAGGCCGGCGAGTTGGTCCACCTCAAGAGCGGCTACAAGTTGCGCGTGGAGGTGGCGTATGCGGCCGAGCTCGTCGGTGGCTCCCTGAAGATCGACTCGTTTGAGGTTCTGGAGGCCACGTGGGTATGGCCGAACGACCTGCCGCCGGGATTGCAGGAATCGCACCGACTCTTGATCCAAAGCGGACCCAACGGCTGACCCGCTCGACCGGGCTCAGCCCTCGACTGCTCGCCCCGCACGAACGCCTGGCCTCGTTGTCGTACCGAGGGGTCCGTTCGGCGGTCGAACGGGGTCCCCGATGCCGTGGCATTCCGGTGGTTCTGGCAGGGAGGGCGCTGACCGGCCACGCCTCTCTGTCTTCCCCGACTGGCTGTGTCGCCTGCTGATGGGTTCCGCCGTCGCTGACCGGTCGTCGGACAACGGCCGGCTGACGCACGCGGTCTCTCGGCTCCGCCGCTCACAGCAGGGCAGTGCGCCGGTGGAGACCCCTGGTCACCGGCGTAGGCCGGCAGTGCCCGGAGGCCTCCATCGTTCGCCCGCGAAGCGTACGAGCGCGTCATGCAATTCGGGTGGGGTTGTCGTGTCGTCCGGGTCTCCGGTGGGGCTGTCGAGCGGCCACAGGGCCACCCATCCCGTGCTGTTGACGCGGATCCGCGACCCCGGAGCGGCCTCGGGCGTGAGCTCCAGGTGGAGCATGACGGTGCCGTCGTCGTTCTTGCCGAGCGGCGGTTCGAACAGGCGCGGTGCGACCGTCGCGACGTCCTGCCACTCGAAGCGACGTGTTCGTTTGCCCAACGCGAACTCGACCCCGTCCTTGTCCAGGCGCAACTCGGCCCGACGCCAGGTGAGGGGTGGGATCAGCAGGTCGATGACGGGGGGAAGCGCCGCGAAGAAGCCCACGGTCTGCAAGGCGCCGGGATCGTGCCAGCCGTCCCCGAAGGTGATGATGCCGGTCCACATCAGCGCGAGCGTCCACATGATCACGTAGGTGGCCGGATGCCCTCTGCGGCGCCGCAGCCCGACGTAGCCGGGGACGCGTGCTTCCTGTGGGGTGCTGCTCGCCGCAGGAAGCGGGCGAACCGGCCAGGGTGCGCGGGTGCCGCCGCGCCGTCGACCGCGCGGCGGGCCGCTGCCGCGCCGATTGGCCGCGAGGCGTGCTTGGAGCTGGGCGTGGCGGAACTGGTAGACGCCGCCGATCTGTCGCAGCAGGCCTACCCGGCGCGCGTCCTCAAGGAACGCCATGGTCGACCACGGCAGCGTCCCCAGGCTCGCGAGTGTCACCTTCGCGAGCAGCCACTGCGTCCAGGGACTGAGTGCAAGAATCACCGCAGCCACGCCCACGGTTCCCGAGAGCCAGCCGCCGAGCAGCACGGTGCGGTCGGGGACAGGGGCGACGGCCAGGCTGCCGATGGCCCCGATGACGGGTGCTACTCCCAGGAGCATGAGCATGGTGCTGGCCCGCTCGCCACTGAGCAATGCCCGCGGCCCGACGGACTGCGCGGTGTCGGCCGGCGCGCCGACGACCATCATGAGCAGAGGCGGAACGATGAAGCCCAGCGCCAGGAGCGGTTCGTCCCGGGTCAGGAGGAGGGCAATGGGCGCCAGGAACACAAGAAGCCAAAACAGGCCCGGGATACGGGAGCGGTGTCTGCCGAACGCGGCGAGCCGGCGTGGAAGAGAGCCCTTCCACAGCTGCGAGAGCAGCAGGAGCATGCCTCCAGAGATGCCGCAGATCATGGCGATCGTGGCTCCCGCGGCTACCTGGAGGGCTTGGAGGGGATCGCCTCCGGTGATCCAGTCCTGGAACCTCGTGGAGCCCGCCGTCACCAGGACGTAGCTGGCCACCAGTACCGGTGCTTTGAGGACGGTCGGTGGCTTCGACCGGTGCAACTCCCACCAGGCGAACTCCTTCGTCTTCGCGGTGGTGAGATGGGCTGCGAGGAAGCCGAGGGCACGCTGCGCCTGCGCGTGCCCCCACTCGCGTATCGGACGGGGCTGATGGGGCGAGGCCGGCCCGGAGGGGAAGGCCGCGGGAACGATGGAGTCCAGCAGATGCCGCTCGATGTCCACGACGTCGGGGAAGACGGACTCGTCGGCGAGTACGCCGGGGTTGGCGCCCGCTCGGGCGTACACCGTGCGGGCCAGCCACAGCATGAGGGGGGACGAGAGGGCTCGGGCCGCCGCGGCTTCCGGGTGGGATGTCAGGCGGTCGAGGAGTACCTGCCACTGCTGGGTGCGTTGCGGATGAGAAGAGTCGCGCAGGTACGTCGCCGCTGCGGCCCCGTCCACGGGCTGTGCCGTGATCACGGCCGCCGCCTGCAGCACATCTTCTTCCTCGACGAGTTCGGTGTACTCGGCTGTGCGGGAAGTGAGGATGAGCGGCGCGCCATCGGTACCCGCCTTGTTGAGCCCGGCCAGCGCCGCGGACCGGAGCAGGGGCGGTAGCTCGTCCAGGCCGTCGAGAACCGGCAGTACCCGCCGGTCGCGTACCAGTTCGCGGATCCGGGCCCGGTTGAGGTCCGTGGTCAGGCCGTTGTATTCCTCGTGGATACGGCGCGCGAGCCAGACGTCGAAGTGTTCCTTGTTCGCGTCCCAGGACGAGACCAGCAGCGGTACGGGGACGGGTTGCGTCGCATCGTGCAGGCTGAGCAACTGCAGGGTGAGCAGGATCGCCAGGGACGTCTTGCCCGTACCGGGGCCGCCGATGATCACCAGGCGCTGGGCGGGCAGAGCCCGGAAGCCGGCGGCGAGGTCGGCGAGGCCGGCGGTGCTGCCGGCCAAGTCTGCGCCGATGTGCTCACGGTGGTCTGCGACCGTCCAGTCGGCCCGCCAGCCCACCGCCAGCCTGGCGCTTCCGGCCAGGCCCAGGGCCCCCGCCTCGTCCCGCCACTGGGCGAGCACCACCCGTGCCAATTCGACGGCGGCGCGGTCCGGCGACGTCGGCAGATGCAGGTGCACGTCGCCGAAGTCCCGGCCCTGGATCACATATGTCGCACTGCCACCGGAGAACACATTGTGCACATCGCCCTGTGTCTGCTCTGACATGCCGCTCAACCGGACCGTCTCTGCGGCCTGCGGGAAAGCTCCACCTCGTACACCCCCGTCATGCCCGCGCGGCGGCTCCCCCCACCCGATATCGGGCGGCCGGCCCGGGGCACGCGACCACATGGAAGCGGGTCGGTGGAGCCGTAGCAGGATGTCACAGCGCGACAGGGCTGGCGCCGCGTCATGGCTGGTTGAGTGTGATGGGGCCGTGGAAGTCCCGCCCCATGATGACGGTGCCCTGGCGGCCGCCCGTGACGCTGTTGTCGACGTTGCCCTCACCGGAGCGCGCCACAGTGTCCTCCGCGGCGCTCCGCCAGGCCGCGAAGTGCTCCCGGAAGGCGTCGTCGTATGTGACTCGCAGCGCCAGCGCGCGGGCGAGCGCTTGCGCGCGTTCCGCGCTTTCGGCCTCTTCGTCGAGGGCAGCGAATTCTTCCTGCCCTGACGGGATTCCCCCGGGCCCTTCGGGCCCTGTGTCCGGTGCAGTTGGGCGCCGCACGAGGTCGCGCAGTGACATCCATGCCTGCTGCCCCGCTGCGCCTGCCGTGCCGCTGGCCAGCGCCATGAGAAGTTCGCCCGCGATCGCTTCCATTGTGTCCTCCGTTCCCCGTCCTTCCCTTCGGGATGGCCTCGCATGTGTCGGAGTTGAACCAGGTGAAGGGCTCGGTGCTGTGGTCGGGGTGTGGCATGTATCCGCTCCCGGCGTGACCCACGCTTTCCATGGGTGGGCGAAGAGCGCTGCGCCGGAACGCTGAGCAGGGTGCTCTGGCGGGCGAGTGGGGTGTGAGGCCGCGGTGCGGCGGTGTGGTCGCCGCCGACGAACAGGGCGCCGAAGGTGTTGTCCATCAGCACGGCCACCCGGCGCTCCGGCCCCGCACCCCTGGTGACCAGCAACCGCGCCAGCTGGTTCGCCCAGGCGTTCAGCTCCGCATACGTCAACCGGGCGTCCCCGAACACCACCGCGGTCGTGTCCGGCGTGCGCGCGACCTGCGCCTCGAAGAGCTCGGGAAGCGTCGCGAGGGGAACGTCGCGGGTGGTGTCGTTCCATTCCAGCAGGATGCGGTGGGTGGGCTGGGGCATCGTCCTGGTGACGGGCGCGCTCGTGTGGCTGTTCGCCTCCCGTAGCGCCGAACCCGGTCAGGCGCTCCTGGGAGTTCTGCCCGTGCCGGTGCCTGCCCATCGATCTCGCCGACCTGGCGTCGGTGAGGGCGTTCTGCCGATGCTGGGAGGGCCCCTTGGACATGCTCGTCGCCAACGCCGGGATCATGATGCTTCCCACGCTCCACCGCAGTGACCAGGGCTGGGAGATACAGCTGGCCACCAACTGCCTCGGCCACCACCCCCCAGGTCATCGTTTCGGCAGGGGCAACAGTCATGCCGGGCCCGGAGGCCAGCGGCCCCGTTGCAGGACCGCGAAGAACATAACTGTGAGAGTTCTTCTGCGGCCCGGGATGGGTTGCTGCCAGGCTCGGCGCTCGTGATCCGGCATGACTCGCAACATAACTGGCGTCCCGTCAGGGACTGCCGTGCCCCCGAGATGTCTGCCGGACGCGGGCGTCGGCCTGGCCCACCCGTTGGCTTGATCAGCAGCTTGTCCGCCTTCCGGCGTGACTCATCACAGTTCCGCCACGCGGTGACTCCACCCAGGCCGACGCCGACCACGGCCCGTCCGCCCTGAGGAGAACAACCGCGTGACCATGCTCGCAGAACACGTCGACGGCGTCATCGGTGTCGACACCCACCGCGACACGCTCGCCGCAGCCGCCGTCAGCCCCATCGGGGCCGTCCTGGAGACCACCGACACACCCGCACACATCCGCGGCTACCAGCGTCTGCTGGACTTCGCCCAGCAGCACGTGCCCGGCCGACGCTGCTGGGCACTCGAAGGAACCGGCAGCTACGGCGCCGGCCTCGCCGCCTTCCTGGAAGACGCTGGTGAACGCGTCGTCGAGGTCTGCCGTCCCAAGCGCCCGCCGGTCCGGGGAGGCCGCAAGACAGACATGCTCGACGCCATCCGCGCGGCCCGTGAGGCCCTGGCCACGGAGCACGTCATCCAGCCCCGAAGCCGCGGGGAACGCGAGGCGATGCGCGTGCTGCTGGCCACCCGGCAAGGCGCCGTGCACGCCTCCACGGCGGCCATCAACCAGCTCAAGGCACTGATTGTCTCCGCGCCGGACGACCTCCGCGCCCAGCTGCGTCGCCTCAGCCGACCGCAGCAGGTCACACGCTGCGCTGGCCTCCGCGACCGCCCCGCGCTGTCGACCGAGCACCGGATGACCATCCGTGCCATGCGGAGCACCGCCCAGCGCATCCGGCACCTCCAGGTCGAAGCCCGCGAGCTGGAGAACGAGCTTCTCCAGCTCGTCCGCCAGCAGGCCCCTGAACTCTTGGAGTTGCTCGGGATCGGGCCGATCACCGCAGCTCAGATCCTGGTCAGCTGGTCGCATCCGGGCCGGTTCCGTTCCGAGGCAGCCTTCGCCTCCTTCGCCGGGGTCGCGCCGATCCCGGCCTCGTCAGGGCTAACCAACAAGCACCGGCTGAACCGGGGCGGCGACCGCCAGCTGAACCGAGCGATGCACACGATCACCCTGATCAGGATGCGGCTCGATCCTGCCACGAAGACGTACGTCGCCCGCCGCATCAGCGAGGGCAAGAGCCCCCGCGACGCGCAGCGATGCCTCAAACGCAACATCTGCCGCCAGATCTTCAAGATCCTCGAACGACGGAACCAACAGAACCCCGAAGAGCTTCCCCGAGCGGCTTGACACGACATAGCAGCCTCGGGAGCCTGACAAGTGCGGCCGGTCAGAGCTGCTCGGTCTGGTGGGCGATGAGGTCGAGTATGTCGTTGATCCGGTTGGCGTGGGTGCGGTGGGTGACGATGCAGATGCGGATGGTTTGGCGGTTGTCGATCAGGGTGCTCGACAGTAGTAGGCGCGGGTCGTTGTTGATGCGCTTCAGGAGCTTGCGGGTGGCTGTGTCGGCTTCTGAGGCTGCGTGGGTGCTGTGGTCGCGGGGGCGGACCCGGAATGCCACTGTGCTGAGGTCGGGGCGGCGGGGGACTTCCAGTGCGGGTATGCGGCTGAGTGCGGTGTGGGTGTGCTCGGCGAGGTCGAGCTTTTCGTCCAGGGCTTGCCGGAAGGCGGAGACGCCGTGCAGGTGGAGGGGTAGCCAGGCGCGCAGTCCGCGGACCTCGTGGGTGAGTTCCGGTCCCATGTGGGCGTAGTTGGGCAGTCCGCCGGATGTGCCGATGTCCTGGAGGTAGTCGCCGGTGCCTTCGTGTGCGGCGTAGAGCTTGGCGGGGTCGCGGACGACGAGGGCGCCGGTGCCGAAGGGCAGGAAGAGGGTCTTGTGCGGGTCGAGTGTCACGGAGTCGGCCCGTTCGGTTCCCTCCAGTTGCCGGCGTCCCCGTTCGGTGAGGCGGAAGAAGCCGCCGTAGGCCGCGTCGACGTGGAACCAGAGGTTCTCCCGCTCGGCGAGATCGGCCAGGGCGGGCAGGGGGTCGACGGTGCCGGTGTCGGTGGTGCCGGCGGACCCGACGATCAGGAAGGGCCGCAGTCCCGCTCTTCGGTCGGCGTCGATCATCGCCGCGGCGGCGCCGGGGTCCATCCGCAGGTCCTGGTCGCAGGGCACGGTGCGGACGTGTCGCGCCTTGAGCCCGGCGAGCCGGGCGGCCTTCGCCACGGAGTGGTGGGTGTATTGCGTGACGTAGAGGGTTCCGCCGTCGAGTTCCTCGCCGAGGTGTTCCTGGCGGGCGGCGACCACCGCGGAGAAGGTGGCCATGGAGCCGCCGGTGGTCAGCAGGCCGGCACTCCCCTGGGGGAGCCCGCACACCTCCTGGGCCATCCAGCGCAGCACGCTCTCCTCCAGGGCCGTCAGCGCCGGGGCGGCGAAGGCGAGGCTGCCGTACCGGTTGATGCCGCGGGCGTAGAACTCGGCGAGCGCGGAGCTGTACAGGCCCCCGCCCGGGACGTAGGCCAGGTATCCGGGACCCGCTGTCTCATAGGCACAGCCGACGGCGCCGTCGAGGCGGTCGAGCAGCTCCTTCAGGTCGCCCGGCTGCTCGGGCGGCGCGGCGAGGAAGGACTCCACGAGATCAGCGGTCACCGCGGCACCGGTGGTGTTGTCGGTGGGGCGGTCCGGGAGACCTTCGATGAAGTCGATGACGCGGTCGAGGACCAGGCCACCCATCTCGGACATGGCGGCACGGTCCGGCTCCAGAAACATTTCGTTCATTTACGCCGGCCGTCACGAGCGGAGTCAGGACGGCCTCCAGGCATGCCAATGGTCATGTACGTGTCCTTCGTGAATGAGTGCGCCTGTTCAATCGGCTGATGGAACAAGCGTTGGCGCAACAGCGAAGCAACTGCCCGTCCGAGCCGGGACTTCTCGTGTTCGGTGATCCGCGATCGAGAGACACGCCCCGGCACTGACGGGAGCGTCCGGCCCGCTGGAACCACTTCGGCAACTGCAAGAAGTTCCCTGTGCCGGAGGTGTCGGGTCGATCTGAGGAGGCGTCAGCCGGATGGCTGGAGCTGGTCGCCGAGGATCCCCATGGTGGCGTTCCGTGAGATGGTTTCGTGGCGCTGTGCCAGACCGGGAAACCCTTGGCTCAGTCCCCGCAGCTGATCGGTTCAGTACGATTTCTTACCCGGCCGTGTTGCCGCTGGGAGCCGGAGCAGTGGCTGTTTTCTGCAGTACCGACTTCCTCTGCCCAGGGATTGTGGTCTTCTGCTGCCGGGGTATCAGGAGAGCGGCGAGCGCACCGATGACGAGGGCTGTGCTGAGCATTGCGAAACCGTGCGTGTAGCCGGATTCCTTGGGCAGGCCGTCCGGGCGGAGGTTCGAGGTCACGATGCTGGCCATGAGGGCCGCGCCGATGGAGCCTCCGACGGTGCGGAGGTTGGTGTTCATGCCGCTCGCCACACCTGTCTGTGCCGGCGGTACCGCGCTGATGATCAGGCTGGCCATCGAGGAGTAGGCCAATCCGAATCCCACCCCCATGATGCCGGTGGCGAGGTAAAGCTCCCACTTTTCGGTGTGCGCGAAGGTGAGGAGGAGCATCGCGGCGAGGCTGACCAGCAGACCGAGGAAGACCGTGCTCTTGCCGCCGATCCTGCTGACGAGCCGGCCGGAGATCAGTCCGGTGAGGAACATGGTGACGGTGAGCGGTAGCAGGATGAGCCCTGCCTCCGTCACGCTCCCGCTGAAGCCGTATCCCGCCGATTTCGGTGTCGTGACGAACTGCGGGAGGAAGGAGAACACCGCGAACATTCCGACACCGAGCAGCAGGGCTACCAAGTTGTTCGTCCACACCGCCTTCTGCCTCATCATGTTCATGTCTACGATGGGCGTCTTCGCCCGCTTCTCCATCAGAACCCAGGCGAAGGCGATCGCGACTGCTGCGACGAGCAGTCCGACTACCCTGCCCGAACCCCAGCCCCAGGCCGGGGCCTTGCTGAACGCGACAAGCAGGGCGACGAGCCAGACGGACAGTGCCACAGCCGGCAGCACACTCAGACGGCCACGGGTTCGGTTCAGAGACTCGGGGACGAGGATGAACGCGGCCGCAGCGGAGGCGGCTGTGACGATCATCGGCAGCCAGAAGAGCCACGTGTAGCCCAACGAGTTGTTGATGGGACCGGCGAGAACCACACCGGCGCCCCCTCCCGCCGCCATCAGTGCGGCGAGGGCGCTCACCGCACCGTGGAGTCTCTTCTTGGGGAACTCGTCCCGGATGATCCCGAAGGCCAGCGGAAGCACGCCGCCGCCGATGCCCTGGATGGTCCGACCGAGGATCATCGTTTCGATGTTCGGCGCCAGTGCTGCGACCAGGGAGCCGATCGTCAGGCCGATCATGGTCAGGACGAATACCTTCTTCTTCCCGATCATGTCGCCGAGCCGGCCCATGATCGGCGTGAAGATCGAGGCGGAGAGAAGATAGGCGGTCATGACCCAGGTCGCGGTGGACTGGGACGTGTGCAACTCGTTGCGGATAACGGGCAGTACCGGCGCAACCAGTGACGTTTTCTCAGCGAAATGATCTTCACGAAGCCGCGTGAACCACGCTGATCGTAAGCAGGTAGGACGAACTCGCCCCGGAGTCGGGCAGACGTGAAGCCCCTGGTAGGACGGTTCTCACCACAAGATCGTCCGCGTAACCAGAGGCCTCACGTTGATCACCTATGTTGCCATGCTCGATGTCCCGCGCCATGTCGTGGACCAGTTGTCCCGGCTGCTGGCCGCGCACCGGCGCCGGATCGGCACGCCGAGGGGCTCGCGGGCACTGGGGCCGTTCCGTCAGGCGGTGTTGGTGCTGCGCTGGTTCCGCGAGCGCGGCTGCGTGCACTGCCTGGCCCGGGACGCCGGCGTCTCCCAGGCCACCGGCTACCGCTACCTCCACGAAGGCATCGACGTCCTCGCCGGCCAGGCCCCCGACCTGCACGAGGTCCTGGACCGCTGCCGGCGCGAGGGCATGACCCACGTGGTCCTGGACGGCACCCTGATCAAGTCCGACCGTGTCGCCGGGGTCCGCGAGAACGGCAACGACCTGTGGTTCAGCCAGAAACACAAGGCGTTCGGCGGGAACGTGCAGTTCCTATCCGCCCCGGACGGCACCCCGCTGTGGGTCTCCGACGTCGAGCCCGGCTCCACTCCCGACATCACCGCCGCACGCATCCACGCACTTCCCGCGCTCTACAAGGCCGCGGCCGACGGCCTGCCCACCCTGGCCGACAAGGGCTACATCGGCGCCGGCATCGGCATCCACGTCCCCGTCCGACGCCCCAAGGGCCGCTCCGAACGGGCGCTGCACGCGGACACGCAAACCACGAATGCCCTGATCAGAGGCATTCGTGCGCTCGGCGAACGCGCCGCCGCCGAACTCAAGCAGCGCTGGCGGACCCTGCAGCACGTCACCCTCAGCCCCAGGAGGATCGGCGACATCGCCCGCGCCGCCCTCGTCCTCAACGAAAATTGGAAATGATCACCGTTGAGAAAACGTCAGTGACTGGAGCAACGCGAAGGCGAGGACGCCTGCGACGAGTACGACGTAGGTGACTCGATAGTGTGTGCGCTGAGTTTCAGTCGCCATGTGTGACTTCCTTCAATTCGGAACTGATTATTCCGGTTAGGGCGTACGTCATTCGGAGTGCTTCATCCCGTCGGCACGGTGAGGAGCCCGCGTCGCAGCCGAACAACTCCCGGGTCATGGCTGGTTGGAGGCGCTCGTCCGCTGCATTCCGGCGGTCCGAGGCCGCGTGAAGCCCGACTGACGGAAGTGCCGCCGCCATCAGGGTCGTCGGGCCGTGCTGTTGCCGGCTCCGCTCCGCCGCAGCGGCAGTACCCAGCTCTGGACGGCTTGGACCGCCGCGTGCGTCCGGGGAGGGCTTGAGGCTGCCGAAGATGCTGTCCATGCGAGTCGGCGGGTGTTTCTACGTTCCGCGGCCGCGGCCGGGGTCGCTGTCTCTCAGGTGTTCGGGTAAGGCCGACTGGCCTGCCGAACGTGTCCAAGTAGGTGAGGGCTCTGCGCCTTCCTTACGACGACTCGTTCGGGACAGACCGTGCCCGGGGCCCGGCGTGGCCTGGACTGTCCGTTCCGTCTTGGGTGTCGCGTGGGCGGGGACGCGGGTGCTGTGGCGGCGGAGAACTCGATGATCCGACCAGGCCGTCTTCACCGCCTTCCGGGCCCGCTGCCGCCATCGACGGGAAGTTCGGACGCGCCGGGCAAACGCCGGGGTTCCGTTTCCGGAAGCGTCGGTTCAGGAAAGCATGCGGATCACCGTGGCGCCGAAACGGCTCCACACTTGGGGGTCGCGCTCGTCCATCCGTATCAGTTGCAACGACACGCCGCACAAGATCACCCGCAGATCCAGCAGGGTGGTGTCGTCGCGGATCGCTCCCGCCGCGCGTGCCGCTTCCATGACCTCCGTCAGCGACTCCAGAACGACAGCGACAGCGGGGGAAGCGTCGCCTGCCAGGCGGTCGGCGAGCAGGCGGTCGCGGGCGAGGAGCTCGAACAGTTCGTCCACAAAGCCGCTGAGAGCTTTGTGCGGATCGGTCGCTCGTGCGGCGGTCGCTGTCCGTCGCCCCAGTTCTTCCAGGCTCAGTCGGGTGACCGACTCCAGCAAGTCCTCTTTTGTGGGGAAGCTGCGATACACCGTCGCCTTGCCCACCCGAGCGCGGGCCGCGATCTCGGGCACCGTTGCGCGCGCACCGTTCTCACGGAAGACCTCGACAGCCGCGGCGATCACGCGCGCGTGGTTGCGGCGGGCGTCCGTCCTGCGCGGCGATGGCGGCTGGTCCCCTGTCGCAATCGGTGTCTGAGATGGCTTCATGGGGGGTGCTCCTCATTCTCAGAGCTGGAGAGGGCGGCGTCCGTGTGCGAAACAGCCTGACGGCCGCCCGCCGTGCTGGCCGGCTCCGCCCCGGAGCTTCCCGGGGCATCGACCGCGGTCCAGGCGACCCCCGCGTGTACGGGGTGAATCCGGCGCATCGCCGATCATCACGAACGCGTCGGCTGAGTTCCCGGGGTCTCGTGCCGGACCCAACCGGGGGAATCCCTGGGCGGCGCCTCAGTCGGAGGGGGTGGGGGGCTGTCGGGGGTGTCCAGAAGCGGTTCATCGCCGTAGTCCCGGTGCAGGGTGGAGCCATCGGTCAGGGTGATCTGAAAGACGTGTCGTTCGCCGTAAGAGGAGCCGTCGCTCAGCTCGTCGAGCACGGTTACCGTCCCCCCCCCATGACCTGCGTTCGGGTGGCGGCGACCATCGCCGCGAACTCGCCCCGGTCGAGCACTTCGCCGTCGCTGCGGTGCGTGAGGCAGGCGCGTGGAAACGGTCGAGCACCTGGTTCGGTTCGACACCGGGTTCGGGCTCGAGGACCAGAGTTTGGAGAGCTTCGCTGATACGGGCGTGGGCCATCGCTGGACTCCATGAGTGAGGGGGAATGGGATGTGGACCCGCGAGTCCGCATCGCCGACGTTACCGGACCCTCGGGTCCGATTGTCTGTCGGCAGCACGTGGCCCTCGTCACAGCGGCTCCCTGTGGCACCGGATTCACGGGTTCGCTGGATGGGGGCGGGCGCCCCGTGGCGCACCTGGGCGCACGTGTCGCGGTCGGAGTACGCCGTGTCGGCGGCGACCGCGCCGAGGCGGGTGCGAGGCGGCCGACCGGCTGGGCCGAGTGCGTTGATCTTGTCCGCAACGGCGGTGAACTGCGGGTTGTCCGCCGCTCCGGCCCGGCCCGGCCCCGCGAATAGCGCGGATGATCTGTTGCTGTAGGCCTTGTCCGCCGCAAAACGGTCGGGCTTCTTGCGGGGCATGCCCGGGCCGATCTCTGGAACGCGGATCTTGTCCAGCACCTGTTTGAACTGGGTGCAGTCCGCCCGTTGTCCGGTGTGACGATCAGGGACAGCGGGCGGCATCGGCCGTCCGCGCTCAGGTGGAGTTTGCTGGTGAACCCGCCCCGCGAGCGGCCCAGGCCCTCACTTCCTGCACCACCTCCACCAGGCGGGCGTGCAGGCTCTGCCACGCTGTTTCGCCCTGGTGTTCTGCCTGCTCGGCCCCCTTTGAGGCAGGAACGGGTGGCGGATCGGTGCGGGCACCGGCCGCGTGCTGATGTGCGATGGTGGAGTCCACCGAGATGTCCCGGTCGATCTCACCCGCGGCATCCGCGGCAGCCTGGACCTGCTGCAGCGGACGCTCCCATGTCCCGTCGGCCGGCCACAGTCGGTGTCGTTCGTAGACGGTCTTCCACGGCCCGAACCGTTCGGGCAGATCACGTCACTGCACGCCGATCCGCACCTGGTGCTGGATCCCGTCGATGACCTGCCGATGATCGCTCCACCGGCCACAACGCCTGTTACTGATCGGCAGGAACGGCCGCAGCCGTTCCCACTCCGCGTCACTCAGATCGCCCCGCCCCATGTCCACATCGGGATGCCAGGCCGCGAAGGGTGTGTGCGACGGCGGCGATACGCGAGGGCAGTTCCGGCTGCACCGATACCGCCCACAGATGCTCCTGGCCGTCGAATGGGCGGCCGCGGCTGAGGGCGAGCGCGGTCTCGGGCGGCGTCCCTATCGCTGCCAGGAAGTGCGGGCTGTGGCTGGGTCACCTTGTCTGCTTCCTGCGCGCCGCAAGGCAAAGGACGCGGCCTTAAGTCACGATGCGGCCCGTTCGTCTGTCGGGCGGCGGCGGAGCGTGTTGTCCGTCAGAGCCGGTGGCTGCCAGACGCCGTCGGGGCGGTAGAGGTTGGTGCCGGGCGGGACGATCTCGTCGATGCGATCGAGAGCCGCGTCGTCGAGGACCACTGGTGCGCCCTTCAGCAGGGCCTCCCACTGTTCCGCCGTGCGAGGGCCGATGATGACCGAGGTGACGGCAGGATGGGCGAGCGGGAAGGCGACTGCCAACTCCGGCAGGGTGCACCCGATGTCCGCGGCCAGTTCGGCGAGCCGATCGGCGGCCGCCAGCTTGGTGATGTTCTCCGGGATCGACGGGTCGAAGCGGGCGGGGTTCAACCGCGCACGCCCGGTGGTGAGATCGACTGCCTGCCCTGCCCGGTAGCGGCCGCTGAGGAAGCCGGAGGCGAGCGGGCTCCATGTCAGCACTCCCATGCCGTACCGCCGAGCTGTCGGCAGCACCGCGGCCTCCACGCCTCGCGCGAGGATCGAGTACGGGGGTTGCTCGGTCCGGAAACGCTGGAGGCCGCGTCGCTCCGCCACATGCTGCGCCTCCGCGATCTCCTCGGCCGGGAACGTTGACGACCCGAACGCCCGGATCTTTCCCGCTTGCACAAGGTCGCCGAGGACACCGAGTGTCTCCTCGATGTCCGTGGTGTGATCCGGACGGTGCACCTGGTAAAGGTCGATCCACTCGGTGTCGAGCCGCCGTAGGCTCGCCTCCACAGCCTGGGTGATCCAGCGGCGGGAGTTCCCGCTCCGGTTTCTTCCTTCGCCCATCTGGAAGTGGACCTTCGTCGCGAGCACGGCCTCATCCCGCCGCCCGGACGCTCGTAGTGCCTTTCCGACGATGACCTCGGACTCACCGGCCGAGTACATGTCCGCCGTGTCGATGAAGTTGACGCCCGCGTCCATGGCGGCGTGGATGATCCTGGCGCTGTCCTCGTGGTCGGGGTTGCCGACCGATCCGAACATCATCGTGCCCAGGCAGTACGTGCTCACTTCGATGCCGGTGCGGCCGAGTGTGCGGTATCGCATGGCGTCCTCCTCACTGTCGGGCTGCCCTGGCGCATCCTAGGAGTTGAAGTCCACTCCATGGCAAACGACTTGGGGCACACCGTGATCCTGGCGTGGGCGGGTTCTCGTGGACACGGGAGCGGTCTTCTGTAGATCCGTGAGCCCAGCAGCCGCGAAGTGAGAATGGGGTATGGAGCCGGCTCGTGCAGCTGCACGCGTGTTCGCGACCCTCAGGGAGGGCGCTGACCAGGCCAGGCTTCTCTGTCTCCCTTCATTGATGTCTTGGCGAAGACTGGACGGCGTGTCGCGTGGTAGGTATGAGCGGTGATCGGTCGCCTTCCCCTGGACGAACAACTCGCCGTCCTGAAGTCCGTGCTTTCCCGCAACGAGGTATTGCTGGAGGTGCTGAGCCGAACCATGAAGCTGGAGTTGCCCGGCTGGTACGTGACGGCAGGCTGTCTGTTCCAGACCGTGTGGAACGTTGTTACAGACAGGCCCCCCGTCAACGGGATCAAGGGCTACGACGTCTTCTACCTCTGATTTTGGTCAGTGCTCCGTCCTTTAGGGCGGGGGTGAAGGCCGTCCTTGGTCCGGAGCCGCGAAGCGGCGGAGTTCGCTACCGGCTCCGGGGTGACGGTCAGGCAGGCCGTTTCTGGCTGTCGATGTACTGGCGTACGGCGGTCAGTGGGGCGCCGCCACAGGAACCGGCGAAGTAGGAGCCGGACCAGAAGTGCCCGCCCCACAGGTACCGCTGGACGTGCGTGTCGTATTTTTTGCGCAGCATTCGGGCGGACACGCCTTTGAGGGAGTTGACCAGCTTGGAGAGCTGGACTTTCGGGGGGTAGTGCACGAGCAGGTGCACGTGGTCGTCCTCGCCGTTGAATTGCTTCAGTTCGGCCTCGAAGTCCGCGCACACCTCCCGCATGATCTCCTCGCACCTGGTGAGCATGGTGTCCGTCATGGCTTCACGCCGGTACTTCGTGACAAAAACCAAATGGACATGCAGGTTGTAGACGACGTGACGACCCGTACGTACGTACGTCCGGATTGGGATTCCACCGTGGTGACATAAACCAAAGGATATGGTGAGCGTCATGCAGCTTCGGTACAGCTTCCGCGTGTACCCGAGCACCGGTCAGCGCACCGCGTTGGCACGGGCGTTCGGGTGCGCCCGGGTTGTCTTCAACGACGCGCTCCGCGTCCGCGAACAGGCTCGTGCGGCGGGGCTGCCGTTCGTCCCTTCGGCCGAACTGTCCAAGCAGCTCACCCTCGCGAAGAAGACTCCCGAGCGGGCATGGCTCAACGAGGTGTCCTCGGTCGTGTTGCAGCAGTCCCTTCGGGACCTGGACGCCGCGTACCGAAACTTCTTCGACGGCCTCAGGGGCAAGCGCCCCACGATGGGACCGCCCCGCTTCAAGTCCCGCAAGGACACCCGGCAGGCGATCCGGTTCACCGCGAACGCCGGATGGAAGATCACGACCGGCGGGAAGCTCCGGCTGCCCAAGGTCGGTGACGTGGCCGTGAAGTGGTCCCGCTCCCTGCCATCGGCACCATCCACGGTGACCGTGGTCAAGGACAGTGCGGGCCGGTACTTCGCCTCGTTCGTGGTCGAGACCGACCCCGAGATGCTGCCCGCCACGGACAACGTCGTCGGCATCGACGTGGGCCTGACCCACTTCGCGATCCTCTCCGACGGAACGAAGATCGACAGCCCCCGCTTCCTACGCCGGGCCGAGAAGAAGCTGAAGAAGGCTCAGCAGGATCTCAGCCGGAAGGCCAAGGGATCGAAGAACCGGGCGAAGGCCCGAATCAAGGTTGCACGCGCCCACGCACGGACCGCCGACGCGCGGCGCGAGTTCCACCACCAGCTCTCCACGAAGATCATCCGCGAAAACCAAGCGGTTGCAGTGGAAGACCTGGCGGTCAAGGGACTCGCCCGCACCCGCATGGCCAAGTCTGTGTATGACGCCGGATGGTCGACATTCACCGCGATGCTGGAGTACAAGGCGGCCTTGTATGGGCGGACTTTCCACCGCATCGGACGCTTCGAACCGACCTCTCAGGTCTGCTCGGCCTGCGGCGTCAAGGACGGTCCCAAGCCCCTCAGCCTCCGCGTGTGGACGTGCGGGGCCTGCGGGACCGTCCTTGACCGGGACATCAATGCGGCGGTCAACATCGCGAAGGCGGCCGGACTGGCCGTATCAGCCTGCGGAGCGCGGGTAAGACCGGTACTCGTACCGGCGCAGCGCGAAGAAACAGGAACCCCCCCCGAAGCCCCAGCCGGTGACCACCGGCAGGCAGGTGGGAATCTCCGTCCTTTAGCGGAGAGGATGTCAATTCGATGACAGCGACCTGTCGTGGGAGGCGGAGGACGCCGTGATCAGGAAGGGGGAGGAGGTCTTCGGTGGTCTGCCGGCCGGGGTCGAGATCCGCAACGAAGCCCGAGTCCACCTCTGGTACGAGCAGAAATTCGAGGTCCCCTGCGCTCCGCACGAGTCCACGGAATCAGCCATCGACTGCTTCGCTGCCACCACCTGTTGCGTGGGGGTACGCCTGGAAGCCGACGGTCGATGGCGGGTCTATGCACCGCACGGACTCTCCGACGTGTTCAACCTCGTCGTACGCCCGAATCCGGTACTCGCCCCGCGAGGGGTCTACGAGGCCAAGTCGGCTCGCTGGCGGGAGCAGTGGCCCGAACTGACCGTGCTGGACTGGCCATCTGCGCCCGTGACAGGGAGGAGCTCCTCATCTGCGAGTGGGAAGGCCGACGGAGGCGGATGATGCTGCATGCCAGTTCCCATAGGCCTTGATGGAGATCGGTACGACGCTCGTTGCGGATCCGGAGTCGTGTGAACTGTGGAGCCAGGTGAAGGTGCGCTCGACCACCTTGCGGGTCTTCCCCAGTCATGAGCAACGCCGCGCCGGGCGATGAGGGGCTTGATGCCGCGCTTCCACAGCAGACGGCGGCACTTGTCGTAGCCGTAGCCGGTCTGCGAACAGCCGCTTGGGCTTGTTCCGCGGACGGCCCCGTAGCCCGTGTATGCGGGGGATCGCGTCAAGCGGCGGCATCAGTTGGGTGACGTCGTGCCGGTTCCCTCCGGTCACGGAGACGGCCAGCGGGGTGCCCCGCCGGTCGACGATCATGCTGCCGTTCACGTGGCGGACACGGTGCTCTGGGCCGGGGTGCCTGCAAGCGACCCCGGCCCTGTCGGGGCGATACCCTACGTCGCCCGGTATGTGGTCGTGGGTCTCGACGAGGTGGTCAGTGCCGCCAGGCAGGCGGTGCCCACCGGCACCGCGACCAGCAGGACGGCCAGCAGTCCCCAGGGCACCGCGATCGGCACGTGCTTGATGATCAGGCTCGCGCTGCCCAGGTCGAGTTGCTGCTGGTTGAAGGCCTCGGCGATGCGCCGGTCGACCAGACGCAGCCCGATGGCGGGGATGATCCCGGTCACGGCGCCCAGGCCCACGCCGGTGGCGGCCACCACGGCGCACTGGAACGCGCTGAGCAGCCGACGGGTCCTGGGCGGCGCCCCGATCGCGGCGAGGGTGGCGAGGTCGGTCTCGGCGTCGGAGCGTGCCAGGCCGGTCGCGGTCCCGGCGGCCCCGAGTGTGACTATCGCGGCGAAGATTGCCAGCGCGAGCGGTACGGCATCGTCCGGGTCCTCGGGTCCCTCCTCCAGGTGGAAGCGGACGTCGGCCCCGGTGTTGTCGAGGGCCTGCTGCGCCTTCTGCCGCTGCGCGTCGGTCGGCGGGTGCGTGGTGGTGAAGTAGGCGCCGAACGGCACCGTCTGGACGTGCGCAGACCTGACCGCCGCCCGGGGTACGACCACTACCACGCCGTAGTGGTGCGGGCTGCCGGGAACTTGGTAGGCGGGAAACGCGACCACGCTGCCCGGCGGCTCCTTCCCCGGTCCGACGGCGGAAGGCTCGTGGGGCTCCCCGGTGATCAACCGGACGGTGACCCGGCCGTGGGCGTCCATGTTGCGGCGGTCGAGGGAGACGGCCCGGCCGTGCGCCAGGGCAGCCACCGCCCCGGGGTCGTCGATGCCGAGCACCTTCAGCAGTTTCGCGTCGCCGACCAGGACACCGCTGGGAGCCGTCATCTCGTCCACCCGCTCATGTGTGCAGCGCCAGTCATAGGCCAGCGCCCTCAGCTCGGCACGGGGCATCGAGGACAGCGGGTTCGAGGGACCTGTGTCGTCCAGCGGGCAGGCCTTGGCGGGAGGCCGCACGACCTCTACGTAACCGCACATCGTGTTCACGTCGCAGCCGGGGTAGCTTGCGAACACCTGGTCCACGTCCGCCTCGACTCCGACGGGCAGGTTCCGGGCGACGGCTGTTCTGGCCGCCGGGGCATCGCGGCCGCGGTCGTCGTCCACCACCACGGAGACCGCGCCAGTGGGCAGTGATGCCGCGTAGCGCTCGCGGTCCTGGGCGGCTGTGCTGTCGGTGTAGGCCGCGACGGTCACGGTGCCGGCAACGGCGGCGAGCACAGCCGCCACGGCGGGGGCGGTACGGGCGCGGTTGCGCGCGGCGTCCCGCAGCGTCAGGCGCGGCGACAGGCCCCACCGGCGCCCGAGTCGGCCGGCGACCCCCATGAACGCCGGGGTCATCGCGACGACGCCGATCTCGGCGATGACACTGCCGGCCGCGACGACGACCTTCCACTCGGTTTTCATCGCCCCGAACACCGCGATCGCGGTCCCCAGCAGGAACGCGGCCAGGCCCACGACGGTCAGTCGCCGTCCGGCGCGCCGCACCCCCTTGCGGCCGTTGAGCGCGGCCAGGACCGGCTGCCGGGCCGCCGTGAGGGCGGGCAGGGCCGCGGCCGCGAGGCCCGCGAGCACGGCGAGGAGCGCGATGCCGAGGAGGTCGATCGGGTGCGGGTCGAGACCTCCGAACCGCGCCCCGCTCCGCTCCTCGAACAGCGGACGCAGGGCTGCGGCCAGGCCGACGCCGAGGACGATTCCCACCGCGGCCGCGATCGCCCCGGCGATCAGACCTCCGGCGAGGACGACGGCCCTGATGTCCTTGCCCTCGCCGCCGCCCGCGCCGATCAGGCCGAACTGGCGGCGCGAGCGCTGGGCCCCGACGGCGAACGCGGGCCCAGCGAGCAGGCAGACCTCCGCGAGCGCCAGGACGACCACGGTCACCGCCGTCGTGGCCCGCGCGGACACCGGCCGGAGCAGGGGCAGATCCGGGCGCTCCCGGTACAGCGGCACGTCGGAGCGGGCCGGCGGATGCAGCGTCACATCACGCGAGACCACGGCCACACCCAGGGTGTTCGCCTCCACCACCACGGACCAGTCGAACCCGCCCGGCACCGACACCAGGAACGTCTCGGTCGCCGGCTCGGACGGCGTCCTGTCGGCGGCCGCGAGCGCCCTGCCGTAGGGCGCAAGGAGCGCGCCCGGCAACGCGTTGACCTCGTCCGCCGCCAGCTCTCCGGGGCGCTCGTAGGCGCCGACGATGCGGTAGGAGGGGCTGAGGTCCCGCACGGTGAGCCGTGACCCCACCCGCAGGCCGCTCGCCGTCAGGAAGTGGGTCGTCACCGCTACTTCGTCCCGGCGGACCGGGTGGCGGCCCTGCTTCATCGTGGTGATGCCGCGGGCCATCGGGTCGGCGGTCTCGAGTTCGAGGACGTCGACGTCCAGTGCGCCGTGGCGGGTGCGCACTTCGGCCGTGCCGGCGAGACGTTCGAGCTTCCGCGCGTGCGGCGGCATCGACTGCGCGAGGACGGCCGCGGCGGACGTCGGGGTCGGTGGGCCGTTCGTCTCAGCGGTGTTGCCCGCCCGCCCATCGGCGGGGGTGTGGTCCACGTAGGTGGCCGAGGCGTCGGGGTCTTGGAGGATGGGGCCGAAACCGGGGTAGCGGATCTCGGCGTCCGCCTGTCCGAGGGTGCGCTGCAGCTGCTGCTCCGGGGAGAGCTGTGCGCTGCGCAGCGTCACGTCGGCCGCCGACGCCCCCAGCACGGGCAGGGCGAGCATGCCGACGACGAGCAGGGTGCGGCCGGGGGCCCGCCGGGCGTCTCGGCCGGCGATCCGCAGTGCCGCCCGCCAGGCGTGGAGGCGGGCGGTCACCGGCCTGCCGTCCCGGTGAGCAGCGCCTCCACGGGCGTCCTCCTGCTCTCGTCGACGACGACGCCGTCGCGCAGGAAGACCATCCGGTCCGCCCAGGCGGCGAGCCGCGGTTCGTGGGTCACCAGCACACCGGCCGCTCCCGCCTCGCACCTCCTGCGGAGCAGGGCGAGCACGGACTCGCCGGTCTCCGAGTCGAGCGCGCCCGTCGGCTCGTCGGCGAGCAGCAGACGGCGCTCGCCGACGAGCGCCCTTGCGATCGCGACGCGCTGCTGCTGGCCTCCGGACATCTCGTCGGGGAAACGGTCCGCCAGGTGCGCCAGCCCGACGTCGCCCAGCGCCGCGACGGCCTCCTTGCGCGCCCGGCGCACAGGGACGCCGTCCAGTTCACGGGGGAGGGCGATGTTCTCCGCGGCCGTGAGGGCGGGGATGAGGTTGTAGTCCTGGAAGACGTAGCCGATGCGGCGCCGGCGCAGTGCCGCGAGCTCCCTGCGGCCGGCGGTGGTGAGTTCGGTGTCCTCGACCGTCACGGTGCCGGACGTCGGGGTGTCCAGACCGCCCGCGATCGCGAGCAGTGTGGACTTGCCGGAGCCGGACGGTCCCATGACGGCGACGAGTTCGCCCGCGTGGACGTCGAGGTCGACGCCGCGCAGGGCGTGCACCTCGGTGGCTCCGCTGCCGTGCGTCCGTGTCAGGTCGCGTATGCGCAGGACGGGTTCGGGGGTGAGTGGGGGCAAGACAGTCCTCTTCGGAAGGTGTGCGGGCCTCGGAAGGCTGTGGGGGAGTAGGGGGGTGTGGTGGCCGGGAGGTTGGTCAGGCGGTTGGCCGGGGCGCCACTAGGAACGCGATGCGCGGCGGCGTCGGCCTCGGGGCGTGCCGTCGTCAGCGCGCTCCTGCCGGGTGTCGGCCTCCGCCTGCCGAGTTCCGGCGGCGGCTGCCATCCTGACCAGTCGTGCCTCGCAGTGGTCGAGCCAGCGCACCTCGGCCTCGGTCTGGAAGATGAGCTGTTCGAGGACGAGCACCCAGGCCATTTCCTCCGGCCGGTCCGACGGCGGCTCCGGGGTCCGGGCCTTGAGCCGGGTGTAGTCCTGCATCGCCCGCAGGGTGTGGTGCCGCTGCAGCTGGATGACGTCCTGCACGTCGACCCCAGGCGCGTTCACCGCCATGGCGAGCTTGATCGCGAGTTCGTCGCGCGGCGGGTTGCTGCGGTCGACGGGACTGCGGAACCAGGAGTCGAGTTCGGACCGCCCTTCCTCGGTGATGCGGTAGAGCGCGTGCCCCGAGCCGTCCTCTCCGTCCTGCACGATCAGCCCGTCACGCTCCAGCCGGTTCAAGGTCGTGTACACCTGCCCGACGTTCAGCGACCAGGTCGCACCGGTGCGACTCTCGAGCTCCGAGCGCAGCTGAGCCCCGTAATGGGGTCCGTGTTCAAGCAGGGCGAGCAGCCCGTGACGGATCGACATACCGAGTATGTATACCAGGTATGTTCACGTCGGAGATGCTCGCCGCAGCTGAAGAGAGGCAGGCCAAATGGGCATGCTCGTAGGGCTTGCCCGCTACCTTGTTCGGCATCTCGCCGTGGGCCTGGCCGGTCCGGCGGGCAACAGCAGCCCGCTGCCGGCCGGGGTGCGCCGGACGCTGGGTCTGAGCCCGCGCCGGCCGCAGAATGCCGGCTTGTTCACGCACCGTCCTGAGAGGGAGTCGGCCTCTGCGGCGCCCCGCCTGCCGGTTCGGCCGGTGGTGTGCCTGCTCTACATCCGCTGGTCTGCGCGGGCGCGGCCGGGACGGAGCGCTTTCACGCGGGCCGAGCACCTTCACCGGCACGCCGGCACGTGCGCGCTTCCCATCCCCCCGTGACCATCTTGCTGCTCCGACGAGCAGCAAGATGGTCATGGAAGCGGGGGCGGTGTTGCCCGTATGCGGGACCCATCGCCCGATCGAACGAGGTCACACCCTTGGGCTCACGTCTGCCGACGCCGCACCGTTCGGCAGCCAGCGCCTACGCCTGATCCAACCTCTCGAACAGCGTGGACGGTCAGGCACTCAGCAAGGAGACCAGGTCGGTGGCCACTTGGCGGTCGATCGGCGCCGGCACAGCCTGTACTCCCGGGACGAGCCGACTCTCCGCTGCTGCGGTGAGAGCCGCGAGGCTCCTGGCCTGGAGAGTGAGTCCGAGGTCCATGGCCTGGATGGGGTTCCCCTTGGCAGCCGTCAGGTTGATCATCTTGGTGTCGGCGAGGACGATGACCTCTCTCCCGTCCTTCAAGCGGTGAACCGCGCGTTCCTGGCCGCTGGCTCCCCGGCGCTCGACGGTCAACGTGCGCCCGGACAAGGCTTCGGCGTCCAGTTCCCAGGGCATGTGCCCGACGCCGGCGATCACCGTGCCGTCCGCGAGAACGTCCAGTTCTGCTGCGCCGATGACACCGGGGTGCCCAGTGGCGAGGAACAGTAGCCGGGTCTCGGGCAGGAGATCGCGCAGCGCTCCCACCGCATGCCCTGCCATGACGGCCTCGAGCGCGCGGTACGGGTCGACGTCGGCCACCGAGACGCGGGCGCCGAGTTTGGCGAGGGTGTCTGCCACCCCCTTGCCGCACGGTCCGTAGCCGACGACGGTCGCCCGCGCTCCGGGGAGCATGAGGTTGGTGGCGTTCATGAAGCCTTGCACGACACTCTGCCCGACACCGTACTCGTTCTCGACCAGCAGCTTGAGGCGGCTGTCGTTGATGACGACCACCGGAAAGTCCGGTTGGGTGTCCCAAGAGCGGATGCGCAGTCCGCCGGTGGTGGTCTCCTCGGTGGCCCCCATGAGGGAAGGCGGACCGCCGCGTGCGAGCACGCCTTCGATCAGGTCGCCCCCGTTGTCGAGGATCAGGTCGGGCTCCGAGTCCAGCACACGGGCAATGTTGTCGCGGTGCTGCTCCAGGCTGTCCGAGCGGTGGCCGATGACGTGCACGCCCGCGTCGCGCAGGGCAGCGGCGGTGGCTTCCTGAGTCGTGCCCGGGGAACCCGTCAGCGTGACATGAGCGCCGGCCTGGGCCAGGTGGGACACGAGCACGGCGGTCTTGGGTTCGATGTGGAGGCAGATGCCGATCCGCCGGCCGGTGAAGACGCTGGCGTGGATCTGCATGGTTGTCGCAAGCAGCGGCATGTGGCGGGCGGCCCACTGGGTGTCGTCGTGGGAGATCGCGACGGGCGAAGGGGAGAACTGGGGCATGACAGGTTCCTTGGCTGTGATGGGAGCGTTGGTGCGTGCACTCGGTGCACGAAGTCGCACGGATGCGAACCAACGCCTCAGCCGTAGAACTCACTGCGGTAGGAGTGGTCGCCGAAGATGCACAGGCGGCGGCTTCTTCCGATCATGCGCATCGGGGCCTCCCTCCCGTGGAAACGGTCCCTGCAGCTCTCAGACGACGAATTCACATCGTAAGTTACACGTATAACTAGACGCAACGGCAGACCAGTAAGGCCCGTGTCGCCGCCGACCCGTAGGTGCCGCTTTCACCTACATCGCGTGCCGCCCGTCCCGGCACCCGATCTTGTGACCTTCCGGGCCGGGCGCCCGTCGACGTGGCGCGTGGGCAGCAGTCACTCCATGGCGGAGGAGAACACCGCGGAGGAGGACACCCGAACCACGTGGGAAGCACTACCGATCATGGCTAGCGAGAGCTAGCATCGCTGTATGGCCAAGACGCAGCTGAACGTGCGGCTGGACGAGGAGACGGTGGAGGCGGCCCGCCAGGCGGCGGGCAACCGGCACATGTCCCTCCAGGAGTACATCGAGCACCTGGTGAGGTCCGACACCGATCCCGTCCGGAAGGCGTTCCTCGCGTCGGCGGCGAACGTGATCGAGGAGTTCGGGGACCTCATCGAGGAGCGCGTGCGTGAACCTCGAGGTTGACCTCGGCTGGATCCTGAGTGTTGCGAGTCAGGCGGGGGAGGACGATCCGGCCCCGGACGACTTCGGCGTGCCCCTGTCGGCGGTGGAGCGGCACAAGGCCCAGTTGTTCGACCGGGACGTCTACGACGGGCCGGTGGCGCGGGCGGCCGCTCTGGCGCACTCGCTCGGGCGTCTGCGGTGGCTGGAGCGGTCGAACATGACGGTTGCCGTGGCGGTGACCGTGGCGTACCTGCAGGCCGCCGGCCGCCAGGTGAAACCCACCTGGGACGAGGTGCGGGCCCTGGTCGACGAGCTGCGCGACGAGGCGTGCACGGTGCAGAGCGTGGCGTCGTTGCTGCGGGCGTGGCCCGCCTGATCTCATCTGGTGATTCTGCGGTGGCGGATGAGGGTGCGGGCGATGCTGGCGAAGGCCAGGAAATGGTCGGCTGGGCGTTCGTAGCGGCGGTGGAGTTGCGGCATCCGGCAAGCCAAGCCATCGTCCGTTCGATCTTCCAGCGGTGTCGGCCCAGCCGGCCGGCCCGCCTTTGCAACCTTGCCCTCACAGGAAGACGTCAAGAAGGCGCAGCAGCACCCTGGCTGACGCAGATATCACCTCCTGCCACAGCTGCGCCTGCGCGTCGTAGAGGCCGGCTTCGAGAGGTGGTGCCCGACGAAATCCAGGCGCCACCCCGCGCTTCCGGCGGGCGGGCGGGCCCCGGGTATCCGCTCGACGAGGGTATGGCGTGCGCAGCCCGAGTTCCCGCAGGTGAACCGACGGACCCTCAGCCGGCGGACAACGCTTCGGCCACCGCTCGGCACATCAGCGGGAAACCGCAGGTAGGAACCATGAACCCGGTTCGACCGAACTCCGCAGAGCGGGCACACGGCGCCGTCCGCGATGCATAACGCATCAACGCGCACCATCTCGATGTCCACGTCCACCGACAGCACCGCGACGTTCGCGATCGACGGGAACGACAACTCCTTCAGCCGGAGCACGACCTCTTCCACAGCCCCGCACTGTCGGCCCGACCGCCTTCCCCACGGACCATTTTCGGCGACTTCACGTACGACTCGAAGGGGCCTGGCTGCCACTCAGAGTAGCCGCGTCGCAGAGGTCGAGGCAAAGCCGCTTGCCGCGTATGAAGCCACCGCCCCGTGGCTCACTCCAGCACCAACAGCACCGCCAGAGCGACGAGGAGGGAGTCGATCCGGTCGAGGATGCCGCCGGAACCGGGCAGCCACCGGCCGGCGTCCTTGGCGCCGGCCCCCCGCTTGACCATCGACTCCAGCAGGTCCCCGAGCGGCCCGCCGACCGCCACGGCCACCGCCGTCTGCCACGTCAGGGAGGACAGCACGGCCAGCGTGAGGAGACCGGCCGCGGCCCCGGCCAGCGTGCCGCTCCACCGCTTGGCGGGCGACAGCGGGGAGAGCCGGGGGCCACCGAGACGGCGACCCGCCGCGTACGCGACGATGTCGGCGATCGACACGGCGACGAACAGGACGAGGCCGAGGGCGCCGGACGATACGAGGCCGGCCAGGGCGCCCAGCCACACGAGCCCCAGCAGGCCCGCCCCCAGGCGGCGGAGCCCGTGCTCCACGTCGCCCGAGAGCAACGGCACCCCGGCAATCGCAAGCGCCCCGGCTGCCGCCACCCGGAGCACCTCCCCGGGAGCCAGCCAGGCGGTGAGGACGAGTCCGACGATCGCCGCGTCCAGCACCGCCCGGTCCACCGGACCCAGCCGGAGCAGCCCGCCGAACTCCGCCACCGCGACCACACCGACCACGGCCGCGAGCACCGCGATCCCCGGTGGACCGAGCCAGAACGCAGCGGTCACCAGGGGCACTCCGAGCGCCCACACGCACCAGCGGACCATCAGTTCACGGCGCCGGGTCGCCGCCACCGCGACGCCTCCGACCGCCAGTGCCCCGCCGAGGTACGGCACGAGACCGGCGACCGTCGTCACCGGGAGGCCCGTCCCGGCGCGCCCGACACCACTGCGGCCGGCGCGCGCAGCGCGTCCAGGGCGCTCTGGCACGCCGCCACGATCCGCGCGTTCTCCGCCGTGTCGCGGACGGCGATCCGGACGGTCCGCCCCTCGTACGCCGGGGACATCGGTGACAGGTCACGCAGGAACACGTCGTGCCGCCGGCACTCGCGCACCAGCCGCGCCGCGCTCGGTCCGTCCGGCGGCAGGGTCACCGTGAGGAAGTTCGCCACCCCCTCGTCGACCGAGGAGAAACCGTCCAACTCCTCGAGGTCGTACGCCAGTCCCCGGCGCAGCACATGGGTGCGGGCCCAGCGCTCCGCGTAGTACGCGGGGTCGCGCAGCGCCGTCACGGCAGCCAGCTGGGCCGGCAGGCTCACGGGCCACGGCGGCGTCCAGCGCCGCAGCTCCCCGGCCGTCTCCGGACCGGCCACCAGGTACGCGGCCCGCATCCCCGACAGCGCGTACATCTTCGACAGCGAGGTGCAGACCACGACCCGCGCGTCGACCGAGGCGAGCCCGGCAAGCGAGTCCGCCGGATCGACATACCCCAGGTACGCCTCGTCGATCCACCACCGGGTCCGCACGGGCGAGGCCTCGATCACCGCGCGCAGCGCGTCGGCCGGGGCGTGGCGGCCGGTCGGGTTGTTCGGGTTGACCACGACCACGAGGTCGTACCGTCCGTCGCCGGTCGTGGTGGCGAGCCGGGCCGGGTCGAGCAGCCAGCCGTCCTCCCGGCGCAGCTGGAGCCGGTCGACCCGGCAGCCGATCACCCGCTCGGTGACATGGGCGTACTCCCCATAGCCCGGATCGAGCAGGAGCACCCGGCTCCCCGGCGTCAGCCACCGGCCGAACGCGCGGAAGATCAGATCGGACGAGCCGGCCCCGACGACCAGCGACTCCACCGGCAGCCCGCGGACCCCGGCGATCTCCGCGAGCAGTCCCTCCGCGCCCGTCGGCGGCGAGGTCCGGGCCGCCCACCCCGGATCCTCCGAGAGGACCGCGCGGACCCCTGGGGACGGCGGGAACCAGGCGTCCAGCACATCCGCCGCGACCACCTCGTGACGGCGGGCCAGGGTCCGGAAGTCGGTGCCGATCGCCGAGAAGAACGCCCCGCCGTGCTCACAGCCGTCCGCACGCGGCGCGAACGGCACGTCGAGCCGCCAGTCGAGGCCCGTCCGCAGCCGCTCCAGGATCCGGCCGTGGCGCTCCGCGACCGTCCTCGTCAGCTCGGCCACGGAGCCGCTGAGGACCTCGAACGAGACTGCGCCCGAGCGGACCGTGCGCCCCACCGGCCGCAGCCCGGCGGCGAGGTACATGTCGAGCAGCTCCGTGCGTCCCATCGCCACCACCCGGCGGCCGCCCCGCGCCGCGACCCAGCGCAGCGCCGCGTACATGAGGAGTGGCGCCGCCGCGGTGGACCGCCAGTGCTCCTCGACGGTCAGGACGCGGATCTCGAACGGCGCCTCCTCGGTCAGGACCGGCAGCTCCTCGCGCGTCAGGTACTTGTCGAGTGAGTAGCGGCCGACCCACGGCGGGGTGAGGCTGACGAAGCCGATCCGCGTCTGGCCGCGCGCGGCCACGAGATAGACGTTGTCGCCGTCGAGTCCGTCACTCAGCCTTCCCGACGGATCCACCGGATGCTGGCCGAGCTCCTCCGCGTACACGCGGTGGCGCAGTTCGTGGATCCAGTCGTGATCCCGAGGAGTGGCAGTGCGCAGCTGCAGGGCGTGGTCCATGCGTATGTCCCCCTGAGACGGTCCGGCGTTCGCGCCCCAGCATGGAGGAGTCCGGCAGACGGCACCTGAGTACGCGTACTCAGCCGGACAGCGCAGGAGTTGGAAGCGGTCCAGGTCAGGCCCGAGTCCATGGGCAGGTGCCGAACCACCGGCGCCGGCCGTGCCCCGGCACAGATGTTCGGCCGCGCCTGCTTCCAACTTCTCGGGAAGCGCGTCCTGTTGTCGTGACGGGCAGCGATGGCGTCACAGAAGTTGGGCCAGAGCCCGAGAATGGGCAGCACCGGCGTGAGACGGCAGTAGCCGGACCTCGGGATCGAACACCGTTGGCCTGACGTGACGCGGTGCAGCCGCCATCGCTGCCGTCCCCGATGGCGGCTGCGCTGCGTCTCAGTTCAGCCGGGTGGTGGCATAGGCACCCATGGCGTCGCACCGGTACACGGCGAGCCCCGGAGCGATGGCCTCGTTTGCTGCGCGCCAGGTCTCGTTGCCGCCAGTTCGACTACGCCCGCATGTCCGTCCCCTCTCCGTGATCTTCTTCGGTGCTTCTTGACCAGCGAAGATCACGGCCTGCGTGGGTCCGGCACGGCGGCAGATCACCCGAACGAGCCGTCTGCGCCGACGGCGGGCGTATCCGGTGGCTAAAGCGCTGCATCATCGGGTATGTATGGGCCGCGGCCCAGAACGGGGGTCCGCCGGCGCATCCCGCAGGAGCGCCGCGTCAGCAGTATGTGAGGGACGAACACAGTGGCATCTGGTGTCGTGAAGTGGTTCAACTCGGAGAAGGGCTTCGGCTTCATCGAGCAGGACGGGGGTGGGCCGGACGTCTTCGCCCACTACTCGAACATCGCGGGCAACGGCTACCGCGAGCTGCAGGAGGGCCAGCACGTCACCTTCGACGTGACGCAGGGACAGAAGGGCCCGCAGGCGGAGAACATCGTCCGCAGCTGATCGCTGGGCAGCAGATGCGGCCCGCGCCGTCTCGAGTGGGGTCGACCTCCAGGTGGAGGTCGACCCGACCTCGTGCTTTTCGGGAGCGGTAGGGTGACCCGGGCAGCCGCCGTACCAGAGGCGGCCCCCACACCGTCAGCCTGTGAGCGTGAACAACTTCCGGGTTCGGCAGCTCCATCTTGCTCGAGCAGAGTGCGGCCGCCCTCGACGAGCTCCGTATTCGCTGGGCGTAGGGACAACGTGGTGCCTGCGGCTGGGCGGCACCACAACTGTTCAGCGACACCCAGCCACTCGGCCGTCCCGCGGCCGACCGGCCACGCTACCTCCCGTCTGTCAACGCCGGCCGGCGCTCGCTGGACCGCTGTTCGGCGGCCTCGAATCAAAGGTGCAGGAAGTGCCGGGCCTCCACACGGCAGCGTTGAGGGCTGTGGCGACGGCGGTCTGGGCCGCGCCTTTGAACAGCCCGACGTCCGCCTCATGTCGGCCAGGGGTTGGGCTTCACGGTGACTTCCTTCGGAGTCCGTGCTGGTCGACGTGCACGACCAGGGTGCCGTGGCTGTCGATCACCACCGAGATGCCGCGGGCATGGGGAGTGTCCGACCGAACGTCCAGATACCGTCCAAACCACTTCGGCACCCCACACGGCTCGTCACCGCAACCCAAAAGCCGTTGGGTGTCTCGATCAGTGGACCCCGCAGGTCAACGATCAACTCGCCGCCGTCCGTCGTCGCAGCAGAGTGGACAGCCCAGGCGTCGACTCCATGATTGATCAGGAGCCATGACCTCTAGTACGAGTTGCAGAGGCCCTCGTCCGGACAGAACATGGCCCACGTGAAGTTGTAGCCGTTCACTACGGTTACAGGATTTGGGTCGGGGGCGAAGTTGATGTGGGACCCCGTGTCGGGTGTGGCGGTGAAAGTGACCGTCGTTCCGACCTCGAAGCTCGCGGCGCAGGTGCCGGTTGGGTTCGGCTGCGGTTCTTCGGTGGCGTATGGGTCCCATGCCGTCGTGTGGCAGTTGATCCCGGCCGGCTGACTGGTGACGGTCCCGCCGCCCCAGCCGTCGAACCACACGTACAGTTGCGCGGTGGAAGCCTGAACCGGGGTGATGGAGGCGATCGCGACGGCTGTGGCGAACGCGGTGACGAACCCGGCCGCGCGCCGGGCGCCGTTGCTGTTCTTGCTCATGGGAGTCTCCTCGGATCGAATGGAACCCCCTCGAATCAGCGAGCAGCCTACTCGCCCCCCGGTAGATATGGTATGGGAGCGGGTATTGCGGTAACTTCCGTCAGACTTCGCTGGATATCGATTGAGTTGTGACAGAAAAACCCTGAATTGTGATCGGCCGTGTACGGTGCCCCTTGATTGTCCGGCTACCCGAGTCGACGCCGCTCCGTGCAGTGCCCCAGCCGACACCCGCCCCCTCCCGGCAGGTGGTGCCTAACGTGTGCTTGCACACGCTGGTCACCGCTCCGCGCTCGGCACATGGGCCCGGCCTGCTGCGCTACCCCTTTTCGATGAAGGTTGCCGTGGCGAAACCGATCACGACAGCAGCGGCAGTCGCGGCGGCACCGGCCGAGGTGGCGGAGTAGGCGCCGAGTTTGCCGACTGCGCTGGCGAAGGTGCCAACGGCGAACCCAACGTTCGCTGAAGCCGAGGCGATGATCGCAATCACCATTCCCCTCGGCGTGCGGTGGCGGCTTGCCTGGGGTGGTGTAGCGTCCAAGAGGAACTCCTGTGCTAGAGCGCGGGCAAGTTCGTACAGGGCCCGCCGGCCAATCTGTGAGAGGCAGCCGGTGGGCCCTTAGCGTGATAAGGCTAGGCGGGTGTCCCGCGCGACGGATATCCGAACCTCACGCTCTGTCAACCGCAATTTCCGCGTAGCACTCGCAGCGGCCCTCCCGCAGCTACTTCCGGAGCCACGGCGAGGCTCTGACCTGCGATGTGGATATGCAGCGCCCGACTCACAAAGAGTGGCGGCATATGTCGAATACCAGATGTTGTACATGGGCCCGCTCGGAACGCACGACGCCCTACTCCGTGGAGTCCCCGCGGATGAACCGAGTGACGCGGCTCTGGTCCGGCCTGTCGGTCTCAGACCCTAAGCCCTGCTGTGCAGGTCGCGGCGTCAGGCGCAGTCAAGCTGCCGGTATACGCGGCGGGCGAGGTCCCAGCGTACGTGCGGACGCGCACCCAGCTGAAGGAGGACCAGCTCAAGCCTGCCGCGGGGCAGGATCCGGCAGCCCTGCTGCGGATGTACCGAAGGAGCCACGGCTGGGGGAGTCTCAGCTCCACGGCCCGGCACCAGGGCAGCGCCGATGCGGCAGTTGTCGGATCGGCAGGCGGCGAGTATGACGGCCCGCTGCACCTGTCCCAGATGCCGCGTGGTCGGTGAACCCATCGTCTACGTCGGCCGCTGCCAGGCCTGCCGGGTAGCCGACGCCCGGAAGCACCAGCGCGGCGTCGCGCATCTTCTACCAGTCCTCAACGGCCTCGTGGACGTCGGACAGGACCTGGCGCAGGTTCATGGTGATCTGCTTCAGGTCCTCATGGTCGGTCTCGCGGTCGATCTCCACGTGGATCCAGGACTCGACCAGTGCATCGTGCGGTACACCGGAGGCGTCGCCGGGCGCGGCGTCCAGCACCTCCAGCAGCTTCCCGGTCACGTCACGGCGCACCAGCATCTGCGGGTGGACGACGACGTGGATCGCGTGGTCCTGCCGGGACAGTTCGTTGGTGCCGGAGTCGACCAGGAACGGCATGTCGTCGGTCACCACCTCGACGACGGTGGGGCTGCACGCCCAGCCGTTCTCCTCAGCCGAGGGAGCTGGGAGAGGCAAGGCTGCGACAACGTGAGGGGTGTTCGAGCCGTCGTCCGTTCACCACCGTCCTACAGCTGACCTCTGCGAGAGGAACAACTACCCCGCGGGGCGTCCGAAGCGGTCGGCCAGGCGTCCGGGCGGAGTCACTCCGGCGCAGGGGGCACTCGCTGTTGGGGTGGCCCGGTGGATCCGGCCGCGGATCGGGTGGACACAGGGCGAGAGCCTGCGTCGTCTGGCATTCGCGTTGCGGCCGTGGCTTGCTGCCGGGCTGTCCCGTGAGGACATCGCTGCCGAGCTCGCTTCCTCGCTCGGCAGCCGCGTACATCACCCGCACGCCGGCAGAAGGCCGCCCGCACGGACCCCGTGGCACTGCTGGACCCGCAGCTCCCTCCGGCACCGGCCTCTACCGTCGTGGCCGCGCCCTCAGCACTTCCTGGACGTGACCCTGCAGGTGCGGCACGCCTGGTCTGCCGTGCCACCGGCGGGAGTCGCTGGTCCACGTGCCGTCGGTGTTGTCGAGGATCTGGTGGGCTTCGTGGCCGCCGATGTCGAGCCCAGGCCCAGGAGTCCCGTGGTGAGCCGGACCGGCACCGCTGGGGTGGTGGTCCGCAACCTCTCGTACGTCCCGGCGGGGTCGGTCGTGAAGCCGCCTGCGAACAGAGGGAAGGCGCCGGCCGGGCAACGGGGCGGTTCAGGTGCGGACACGCGGGCTCTGGAAAAGTAGGGCTGGGCGCGTGCGGCCGCGCCCGGACAGCGGCACCGCCGGCGTCACATGACCAGGCTAGTGGAGTGAACAGGGTGCGTGACGTGTGGAGTTGCATCCGGCCGGGCGTGCACTTGGGCGGTAGCGCACCGGTGCCGGGCCCAGTCGCGGGCCTGGCACCGGCGGCATGTTGTCAGGCCGGGGAGATGACGGGGGCGTCCCGACGCATCACGGTCATGGGCAGGTGGTCGGGGTGCGGGACGGCGGAGGTGGCTTCCTTCGGTGACGTACCGGGAACGTGGCGAAGCTGCCAGCGGGGCAGGATCGTGGCGAGCGCGATGATGATCGCGGTCCAGGCGAAGGCGTCGCCGATGCACTTGCGGTTGCCGGCGCCGAACGGCAGGAACACGCTGCGGGGCCGGTCCCCGGAGTTCTCTGGCAGCCACCGGTCGGGGTCGAAGCGCTCCGGGTCGGGGTAGGCCCGCGGGTCACGGTGCAGGGCATAGAGGCTGAAGGCGACCTCGGTGCCCGGCATGAGGTCGTAGCCGCCGAGCTCCACGGGCTTGGTCGCGCGTCGCATGAGGAGGGTGACGCCGTGCAGGCGGACCGTCTCGTCCAGGACGCGTTGCATCAGCGGGAGCCGACGGACGTGGTCGAAGGAGATCGGTCCGTCCCCGACGACCTGTTCGATCTCGGCGACCAGCCGCGCCTCGATGTCGGGTTGGCGGGCTATCTCGTGGAAAACCCAGGCCAGGGTGCTGGCGGTGGCTTCGGTGCCGGCGAACAGGATCGTGCCGAGTTCGTCACGGACCTCGGTGTCGCTCAGCGGCTGGCCGGTGTCGGCGTCCCGTGCGTCCAACAGCGTCGACAGGACGTCCGGTGCGTCCGGCGCGTAGGCGTCGCCGGCCGCGCGGGCGTCGGTGATGACCTTGTCGAGGACGTCGTGGAGTTCGCGGGTCGCGGCGTCGAAGCGTCGGTTGGCCGGGATCGGCACGTGGTCGAGCAGTTTCGGGGAGACCGTTCGCAGGAGCAGGTTCTCGATGATGATCGGGACGTTGCGCTGGACGCAGTCGCGGGCCAGGGCTCCGATGTCGCTGGAGAACATCGACGCCGCCACGGTCGAGACGACGAACTCGCCCATCACCTGCTCTACCGCCAGCCTCGTGCCGGGGCTCCAGGACGCGGTGATCTGTTGGGCGTGGTCGGCCATGAGCTGGGCGTATCCGGCGATGCGATCACGGTGGAACATCGGCTGCATCAGGCGACGGTGGCGGCGGTGGGTGTGGGCATCGGCGGTCGCCAGGCCGTTCCCGACCAGGCTTCGCAACCGGTCGAAGAAGCGGCCCTTCTCGAAGCTGGCCGATTTACCCACCATGACGTCGTGGGCAAGGCCGAACGAGTTCACGAAGAACACCGGCATCGTCCCGATATCGACGCGCACCAGGTCGCCTGTGTCACGCAGGGACGAGACGAACCTCAGTGGTGAGCGCGCCAGTGGTACGGCGTGCCCGAACAGCGGCAGCCGGCCCGGGGCCCGCGGAACGGACTTCAACCCCACAGACATGCGAACATCCCTTCTTCATGATCCACAGTGCAGAGTCGTGACGGAAAGGGTTGGAGGTCGCCGACCGGCGACGCCTACGAGAGGACGGCCGTCGCGGCCGCGACAGCGCGCGTGTAGGGGGAAGGCCGCAGGCTTGCTGCCGCCAGTGAGGCGGCGTGCGCGCAGGCCAGGAAGGGCCCCGCGGGGGCCGCAAAAGGGGCAGATGGGTCGAGGATCGTGGACCGGTGGGGGGTGTGCACCACGATCGATCACCTCGGCTGTTCACGTTGGCACCACTCACGGCCGGGTGAGCGGCGCGAGCGGTTCATATGACAGGGTCAATCGTCTCGCCGACGATGATCACGTCAAGAGTGTCGAATGAGCCAAAGTCGTGACCGACTCTGACGCTTCACGACTCCTTTTCTGCTCCATCGCTTCACCAGACCACGTGGTGCACAGGGATCAGGATGCGGCCGAGCAGGATCACTCGTCCCGCGCCGCGGATGTGGGCCGAGCCATCGCGGGGATCAGGAGCGCCGGCCGTTGGGTCCGTGCGAGATGCCGATGCGATAGTGCGGCTATGAGTGACGAGCTTGCGGCAGTGTTTGACCTGCTCGAAGTCAACGGGGTCATATCCGCCGGCTTCACCGTGGGAGGCAGATGGCGCACCCGGTTCCGCCCGCAGGTACACCTGAAACTGCTCACGGTTGCCCGAGGAGGCGTTCGGGTGTCCGTGAACCATGAGGCGGTGTCCCTTCGGGTGGGTGTGGGGGACGTCGTGGTGCTCAATGGCTGCGAGTCCGTTCTGATCGAGGACGACCTTGAGAGCGGGGGGCTCCAGACATCGTTCACACATCCTGCTGACCAGGCGTTCTTCGACGCCGGTGGGGGAGACGACACTGTTGTCGTAGGCGGCCACATCGACCTTGCCGAAGGGGCCGAATCACTGGTCGCGGGCCTGGGCGGCCCGCTCCTGCGCCTTCCTGCCGGCACAGACACCGCCAGACTTACGGGCATCCTGAATCACCTACTCGACGAGGCCAGGTCGGCGCGATTGGCCTCGGAGCCGGCCGGTAGGCTGCACGCTCGTCTGGTCATCCTCGAAATCCTGCGTGCGGCTGTGCAGGAGGGTGAGTCCGTGCCCGCTGGCTGGGCACGCGGGCTTCTGGACGACGGCATCCGCCCCGCCCTGCGCGCCATGCATGACGATCCAGGGCATCCATGGGGTCTGGAAGAGCTCGCTCGCCGCTCGGCGATGTCCCGCACCGTATTCGCCGAACGGTTCGTCTCCGTGGTCGGGAAGCCGCCCCTGACGTATCTGACGGGCTGGCGGATGTATGTGGCCCGACGGGCTCTTCGCCAGGGCGACGTACGTGTCGACGAACTAGCGTTGCGGCTTGGCTATTCCACGGCCAGTGCCTTCAGCACTGCCTTCCGTCGTGAGACCGGTGCTTCCCCCAGGACCTACCGGTCGCTGTACGCCGGGACGGTGCCTGCTGTCTGAGATGCCGTGTGGATGCTCTCATTCACCTCAGGTAGCTGGTCCGACGTGGTCTTTCCGGTTTCGGCATGCAGGGGTCCGGCTGGCCGAGCGCCGCCGCGCTCCGGCAAAAGACGAAGACCACGCGGCGTCTCGGTGAGACCGCTTCTCTGGGGTTGTGGCCTGAGCTACCGCCACGGCCTCAAATTCCCAGCGGATTCCGCTCACGTCAGCAAGTGGCCGCGGAACGTGACCCGCTGGAACCGACCGCGACCCGCAACTGTTCCCACTCTCACCAGCCAGTCACCCCAACCTGCAGCAGACCCTCGCGCTTCTCGCGACACCCGAAGCCGCCCGTCCTTCCGTCCCCACCAGCAGCCCCGACATCGTTCCACTGCGGCGGACTCAGTGACCGTCGTCCACCGACCGTCACTGATCACCGAGCCCGCCGACCTGACGGTCGGCGGGCTCACACCGTCAGCCCATCGAACGCAATCGATCCAGTTCGCTCCCGATCCCGTCCCTCAGCACGTCATGCTGCGGCCCCAGCCTGAACCCGTCGTCACTCCACCGGTCAGCCGGATACAGCCACACCGGCCTGCCCACCAGCTCAGCCGGCTCCCACTCGAACCGCGGCCAGACATGGGCATGCAAGAACGGGTCTGTTCCCCAGAATCTCCAAGTTGACACGGCGGAAGCCGGAGTCCAGGCGTCGGCAGACGCGCTCTACAGCTTCTCCGAGCCGGTCCATGTCGGACAGAAACGACAGCCGCCTCGCCTTCGGCAGATCAGATAGCCGCTGAACACCTGGCTCGTCCACGAGGAGAACCGAGTAACCCGGCAAGAACTGAACGTCGCCGATCACCGCGAAACCCGACTCAAGCCGCCGCAGCACGGTCGGGTTCTCACCTCGCAGAGCGGCCCCGATCCGATCCATCCTCCAGTCACCGGTCATGGCCTCAACTTAGCCACAGGTGATCAAGGCCCGCTCTTCGCTCCCCAACCTCCCCACACACATCAAGAACCAACCAAACGAGGCGAGCACCGACCCCGGCCGTTTTCACGAATGTCATCACGGCCGGCGTTTGGCGATTGAGCATGGCGCTCACGCTTGCCCTGGCGTAGGGACGGCTGGGGCATTCCGTGCGAAATCAGGCGGGCGGGCCGGGCTTGCTTGATTGGGCTGCACCGGACCGTATTCCCTTCTAGGGGATCCGGGTGCCGATCACGAGGCGCTCGCTGAGGTCCCAGAGCCGGTCGGCGATGCTGCGGTCGATGGCGTGCGGGACGACTCCCACTGGGGTGTCGCCTGCCACGGCAAGCGCCTGCAAGTGGGCAGGCTCGGGAAGCGCGACGAGCGGGGAAACCTCGTTGTTCTCTCCGTAGACGCCGCCGTGGCCGGTCAGACGGGGGTCGGTGGCCATCCAGGTCTGGGTGGACGCGCCCTGCTGAGGGGTCTTCTTGCCGGCCTCAGGGTCGATGACCCAGTTGCCTTCCTCGTCCATCAGGTTCATGGCGCGGAGGATCTCGGGGGTCGCCCAGGGGGAGAGGTCGGTGCTCGGGATCGCTCCGGGGTGGACGGCGAACGCTTCGATGCCGTCGTCGGCGCCCCGGGCCGTGACACCGACCGCGTGCAGGATGTTCGCGGTCTTGGACTGCCCGTAGCCGAGGATCCACTCGTAGCCGCGACGCTCGAACATCGGGTCGTCGAAGTCGATCGGTGACATGCGGTGCGCCCAGGCCGCGACGTTCACTACCCGCGCGCCGCCTGCGGCTGCGAGCGCCGGCCACAGCTGCTGCACCAGCTGGAAGTGGCCGAGGTGGTTGGTGGCGAAATGCGCTTCGTAGCCGCAGACATTACGGGTGAGGGGCAGCCCCATGATTCCGGCGCTGTTGACGAGGATGTGCAGCGGCCGGCCCGAGGCGACGAAACGGGTGGCGAAATCGTCCACGACACTGGGGTCGGCTAGATCCAGCCGGTCGACCTCTATGTCGTCGGCGATGCTCTCCAGCCGAGCCCGGCCCTTGGCGGGATCGCGGACAGGCACCACGACGTGGGCGCCTGCGGCGTGCAGGGCGCGGGTGGTCTCCAGCCCAACCCCGGAGTGCCCGCCGGTCACCACCGCCGTTCCGCCCGTGAGATCGATACCCGCGACGACCTCGAGAGCGCTGTGCGCTGCGGTGAAACCGGACCCGATGGGCTGCTGCCTGAACTGTGTCGTCATGTCGTCCTCCTGCCAGCCGTTGTGCTGGCGGTGGTGCGGTGGGGGTGTTGAGGTAACCGCTGCTGTCGCCAGCCGTCGAAGTCGGCAGGTCCTGAGTGCGGTGCGCGATTCGTTCTCGCGCACTGATCACACTAGGTACGGGGCTGCTTGAGAATGATCTTCCGGCGTCCGTAGTTCTTGCGCGATCGTCCGGAAGCCACCAACCGCTGTTCTCGCATCTGCTCGGGTCGCTTGGCGCCCTGCGCGCACGGCCGTGCCCGGGGACCTGCGTTCCCCCTGCAGACGAACGTCCCGTCCCAGGCCCTCTACGGGCCCGGGACGGGACGTCGGTTGGGAGTGGAGCTGTGGCTACAGGCCGAGCAGGCGCCGCCACCAGGGCTTACGGGCTGTCAGCGGAGCGGGCGCCGCGGCGGGGGTCGTCGACAGCTGGTGCTGCGGTACGGCCTGCGGCAGCGCAGACGCCGCCTGCTGGGCGACCTGTGCCTGCGTCGTCGTGGCCGGTGATTCGGGGGCCTTGCGGGTGAACTCCACCGGGAGCGTGATCAGGGGGTGTGCCATCCAGGTGAAGACGCGCTGCGTCTCGCCGGCGACCCGCAGGTCGGGCAGCCGGGTCAGCAGGACATCGCACGCGGTTTCGACGATGGCCCGGCCGATGTTCTGTCCGGGGCACTCGTGGCCGCCGCCGCTGAATGCCAGGTGTGAGCGGTTGCCGTGCATGGGCGCTGTGAGGTCGGGACGGACCTGCGGGTCGGCGTTGCCGGCCGCCAGGCCCATCAGGACCATGTCACCCTTCTCGATGGTCTGTTCGCCCAGCGTGGTGGGTCCGGTGGCGTACCGGGCCGGCAGGACAGCCAGCGGTGGCCGGTCCCACAGGATGTGGTCGACGGACTCCTCCAGCGTCTGCGTGCTCCCGTTGAGGCTGGCGCGCGTCCTGACGTCCGTGAGGTAGATCTCGATGGTGTCCGCGAGCAGGCCGCTGGTGGTGGTGTGCGCGGCGACCAGCGTGTGCCGCAGGTGTTCGGCGACCTCAGTGTCGGTCAGGCGCGCATCGTCCTGGATCAGGAAGCTCGGCAGGTCGTTCTCGGGCTTGACCTTGCGGGCGGTGACCAGGTCCTGCAGGACCTGCATGACGAACCCGTTGCTGGCCGCCGCGGTGTCGGTGCCGGCGATGAGGTCCTGGCAGGCCGCGATCAGCTTCGGGGCGGTCTCCTCAGGGACGCCGAGCAGTCGCATCATGGTGAGCATCGGGACCTGCTGGGCGTACTGCGCGACCAGATCGGCGTGCCCGTCCCGGCAGAACCCGTCGATCAGCGTGTTGGCGATGTGCTGGATCCGCCGCCGGACCCCGATGTTGTTGAACTTCGCGAGGCTGGCGTTGACGGCTCCGCGCAGGCGGCGCTGCTCGTCGCCCTCGGAGAAGTTCACCAGCGGCTGCCAGAAGAGCAGCGGGGCCAGCGGGTGCTCGGGGGTGAGACTCTCGCTGTCCCGCCACAGTCGGGAGTCGGCCGAGAACCGCGAGGGGGTCCGCATGACCTCCATGTTCTCCCGATGCCCCAGCACCAGCCACGCTCGGACCCCGCCGGGGATCTCCACGGGCGCTACGGCCCCGTGCTTCGCGCGCAGTTCTGCGTACAGCTGCTGGGTGTTCTCCACGGCTTTCGGCGCGTGCAGCTGCTGCAGACCGTCGGCGTACAGGCCATGTGCAGGGCAGCCGGGGGGCGGCACGGCCGCGGGAGCGGACTGGGGGTGTTCGGGCGGAGAGGTGGTCACGAGGCCTCCGGGGGCATGGTGAAGTACCGAAGCGAGCGGGTGAGCGAAGCACGGCGTCGTCGACCGGCCGTGACCGCTCCTTCCATGGGCAGGCAGTACCGCGGATCCCCCCTAAGTCCCGTGGTGCGACTGCGTGTTGGCAGCATATCCACACTGAGAGCAACGTCGGACGCTTGATCGTCCAGCGCTGCGAGGTGCAGCAGTCGCGGCGTGGCAGGCAGACGAACGACTGCGAACCGTGCGCGTATCGACGACACAGAGCGCCTCGACCGGGGCCAGCCGTTGCCAGGGACATGCCGCGCAGGTTAGGACAGGTCAGCGGCCGATGCGGTGTGTTCATCGCATTGCACCTCCCTGAACGCAACCGTGCGCCCCCCTCCGGCGGGCGGACGACCGGACAGTAGCCATAGGCGGGCTCGCCCGTGACGGTCGGCGGTGGCTACGGAGAGGGGGGCCTGGCCGCTTGACGTGGTGCTGAAGAGGATCCCAGTCCGAGAGCAGGCCGGGGGGGATCTGGCTTATGTTGGCAACACAAGGTGACGGTCACGCGGGGGGCCCGCGTTACGCAGTGGTTGCGGCGCATTGTCCGTGATGGACCGTAGCGGCGGACAAGCGGCATGATCTTGACCAGGCCAGGAAGGACTGGATCGCCACCCCTACTGCCCCGACGTGACACAAGCCGCAGGCCGGACGAACTTCTACAAGATCGAAGCCGTCTTCGTGGGCTACGACATGGTGTACCAGGTCCAGGCCGTTGTCACCGTCAGCCGAACCGCGGTGACTGACCTGGGGGCCGGCGGGCCGCGGTAGGGAGCGCGATCGGGAACCGACAGATCGTGAGGTGCGTCCGTCAGATGACGGGTCGGCGGGACCCTCTGTTTGCGGAGCTGGAGAACATGTTCGTTGTGGTGTTGCTTGGTGTACTGGCGCTCGTCGTCGGCGGCTGCGTATGCGTGGTGTGGGCGGAGCGCGGCGGGCCCCGCTGGGTCCGCGTCGTTGCGACCGGGACGCTTGCTGCGGGCGAGTTGCTCCGTCAGTCGGACAGGAGCCGGCGCCGGAGCATGAGCCGGACGGGCGGCGACGGCGACTAGTACTCCAGCAGCCCTTCGCTGTCTGGCCTGGTGAGAGGCGTTGTTCGGAGTGTGCGGAGGGGATTGTCGATCTGGGGCGCTCTCGCCGGATTGCCCCTCCAGCGACTGGAGCCGTCGCTTGTAGTGGCGGTGGCGTGCGATGGCCTGGTGTCTGCGTCGCCAGAGCGACCGGCCCACGGTGTGGACGCGGAGCGGACGGTCAGGTTGGGGCGGGCGGCGAGTTGCCAGGAGCCGGTGGACTTCTGCCACGGTGAGTGGGACCAGGGTGCCGGAACCGATTCTGCATCCCCCTTTGCCGCCGCTTGAGCTGCGGTGGCCGAGCCGGACTCCTGTGGCACACCGCGACGTGCGATCAGCGGCTTGATGGCGCGTTGCCACACCAGGCACGTGTCGTGGTCGTAGTCGCCGCGGTCGTCGAAGAGCGTGTCGCGTCGTTCAAGCGGCCCGCCGACCAGGCCGGCTACGGACGGGACCTATACCTCCAGCGGTGCCGGCTCCGTGATGTCGTTGCGATTGCCGCCACTCAGCGACACGGCGAGCGGGATGTCCCGCATGTGAAGGAGGAGATGGTGCTTGCTGCCCGACCGGGCACGGTCGACCGGGCGGAGCCCGTTTGAGGCCCTGCGGGCGGCCCGTCCATGGCGGGAGTCGGCCGCCGCCGTTGACCGGCCGAACTGCCTCGGCACCCGCAGCCGAGTCGGAAACAGGTGGAGCCTTCCCCATTACAGTCTGCTCATACACCGGCCGCAACCTTACCGAAGAGGTTCAGATGCTCTACCAGAGCCCTGCCGACTTCTGCGCCGAGTACGCGAGAGCGCACAACCGCGGCAAAACTGATGGGTCCGGCGCCGTGACCGGGCTGGAAGAGGTGACCGTCGTCAGCGAGACCCCGCAGACGGCGCGGATCGAGGCGCTGTGGTTCTCCTCCGGCCACGACCCGTATTCCGGGTACTACGACGTTTTTGAGCGCACCGCCTTCGTCCTGGTCAAGCAGCACGGCGGGTGGCGCCTGCACTCCGAGAAATCTCTCGGCTACGAGTGACCCCTGATCAGCGTCTTTGCCCCTGTGCCACGCACGCCATCGTCACCGCCGTCACCGGCCTGCTCGCCGACCGGCCCCTGCGCTTGCTGAAGATCTGGCGCGAGTAGATCCCGACACCGTCCTCCTCGAATGCACCCTCGCCAAGGACGCCAGCGTCGCTCCCGAGGGCACCGGCTGCAGCTGTCTGGCGCTCCTCTCCCCTGCCGGCCCGTTCGCCGACCCGGACGGGTTCGTGTGGGAGACGGGCGCGGCCGGGTGAGCGGAAGGGGAGCGGAGGGGGCGCCCCGGCCCGATCAGTCGAACTCTTCGACGTACTCCTCGGTCGGGCCCAGTTCGGGCTCGTCCCGGAGTTCCAGGGTGTCCCCGAGGCCCTCGAGTTCGAGGACGGTGACGGTGTTGACGCCCGCGTGCAGCAGCGGCGCCGGGCAGTACAGGGTGACCTGGGGGCCGATGTCCCAGTGGCGGCCGAGCAGGAAGCCGTTCACCCAGACCAATCCGTGCACCGAGCCCGGCAGCGCCAGGAACGTGTCGGCGGGCGCGTCGGCGTGGAACTCGGCGACGGCGAACCCGGCATCCGTACCGGTGACCGAGTCGGCACCCGTACCGGTGACCGAGCCGGCGCCCGCGTCCAGCGCCGCCGACAGCTCCCGCTCGGACCAATCGGGCAGTGCCACCGGCGTGCTCTCCCAGCCCTGGACCATGCGCCGGTCGACCAGGACGGGACCGAGCAGCCCCTTGGGACGGCCCACGCTCGGACCGTAGTTGACTCTGCCGAGGCTCTCGACCAGGACGTCCAGACCGACGGTCTCCCCGGTGCCGGTGATCTTCAGCTCGGGGGAGTCCGCGTCGGCGACGCCGAGGTAGACGCCGTCGGCGAAGACCAGGGCGCGGTCGCGGACGTCGGTGAAGACCAGCCGGTGTTCGCCGGCGGGGATGCGCGGGCGGGCGGTGCAGCGCACCAGGCCCGCGTCCAGGCCGAGTCGTTCGAAGGTGGCGGGTCGCGGCGCGGCCGAGGTCTCCACCGGTACGGCTCGGAGCGCGGCGTCGAGGCCATCGAGCAGGCCGGCACGGCGGACCAGCGCGACCCGGGACGGCGGGAGGACGGGAAGCCGCTCGGGGGAACGCAGCGGCCCGGTCGCGCCCAGTACCTCGCGCATCGCGTGGAACTTCGGCGTGAAGCGGCCGTCCTCGGCGATCGGCGCGTCGGAGTCGTAACTGGTGACGACGGGCTCCAGCCGGCCCTCGGTCTCGTTGGCGCCGGCCCACAGACCGAAGTTGGTGCCGCCGTGCGCCATGTAGATGCTGACGCTGCCGTGGTCGTCGAGGATGCCGCTCAGGGTGTGGACGGCGCTGTCGACACTGCGGACGTGGTGCCGTTTGCCCCAGTGGTCGAACCAGCCGTTCCAGAACTCCGCGACGACGAAGGGCTCCTGTGGCCGGCGGCTGGTCAGCAGCTCGCGGGCCGCCTTGGGCTGGGAGCCCAGGGTGGCGGCGGTGAGGGTGCCGGGCAGCGTGCCGCCGTCCAGCATCAGTTCGGTGGGGCCGTCGGCGGTGAACAGCAGTTCCGTGATGCCCCGTTCGGCGAGGGCCTGGCGGTTCCAGCGCAGATAGGCGTGGTCGTCGCCGTAGGAGCCGAACTCGTTCTCCACTTGGACGGCGACGACCGGTCCGCCCTGGGACGCCTGCAACGCGGCGAGGCGGGGGATCAGTTCGCCGAACCAGCCGGCAACGGCCGAGGTGAACTCCGGGTCGGAGCTGCGGATCGCGAGGTCCCGTCCGGTCAGCCAGCTGGGCAGGCCGCCGTTGGACCACTCGGCGCAGATGTAGGGACCGGGCCGGACCACGACGTCCAGGCCTTCCTCTCCCACCGTGCGGATGAACCGCTCCAGGTTCCGCCAGCCGTCGAAGCGCGGCGTGCGGTCCTCTCGGGGCTGGTGGAAGTTCCAGGCGACGTAGGTGTCGACGGTGTTCAGCCCGAGGTCGGCGATCCGGCGGACGCGGTCGCGCCAGAGGTCGGGGTGGACCCGGAAGTAGTGCAGTGCCCCGGACAGGATGCGGTGGGGGATCCCGCCGCGGTACAGGCGGCCGTCTCGCCAGGAGAGCAGTGCGGGGGAGGCGGCCGTCGCCGCCGCGCCCGAGGGCGCGGCGAGGGGGGTCGCGGCGGCTTCGGCCGGGCGCGGCGGCGGGCCGATGTTCGTCGTGGGCGACTCGTTCACCAGGGGAGCGTATGTTACCGATGACATCAGTAACAAGCCTGCTAAGGTCCTCCGAACCGATCGGGGGAGGGAACACCATGAACGAGGACGCCTCGCGGCCGCGGCAGCCGAGCATGGCCGACGTGGCCAGGGTCGCCGGAGTGTCGGCCCAGACCGTCTCCCGCGTCCTGCGGGGCTCGCCGAACGTCAATCCTGAGACGTCCCGGCGGGTCCTGGCCGCCGTGGAGCAGATCGGCTACCGCTTCAACAGCGCCGCGCGGACCCTGTCCTCGGGCCGCAGCCACACCATCGGCCTGGTCCTGCTGGCCTCCGGCGGGTACTACTCGCGCTCGGCGGTGACCGCCGGTGTGGAGTCGGCGGCCGGCGAGGCCGGGTACGCGGTGAGCATCGCGACCATCTCCGCTCTGGACGTGGGCCTGATGGAGCGTTCCCTGGCCAAGCTCGCCGACCAGAACGTCGACGGCTTCGTGATCGCGGTGCCACTCATCTCGGTGACCCGCAAGATGGAGGAGATCACCCGGGACATCCCGACCGTCACCCTGGACGGGTCGCGGACCGCGGGTGCCCGGGTGCTCGGCATCGACCAGCGCGAGGCCGGCCGGATCGCCACCCAGCACCTCCTCGACCTGGGACACCGTCAGGTGTGGCACGTCTCCGGGCCGGACGAGTGGATCGAGGCCCGGCAGCGCCGGGAGGGCTGGCGGGAGTGCCTGGAGCAGGCCGGAATCGAGGCTCCGCCGCCGCTGGAGGGCGACTGGTCGCCCGTCTCCGGTTACCGGCAGGGGCAGATCATCGCGATGATCCCCGAGGTCACGGCGGTCTTCGTGGCCAGCGACGAGATGGCCTTCGGGGTGATCAAGGCGCTGCGCGAGCGGGGCCGTTCGGTGCCGGAGGACGTGTCCATCGTGAGCGTCGACGACATCGCCCTGGCCGCGTTCTGCGCGCCGCCGCTGACCGCCGTACGGCAGGACTTCTTCGGCTACGGCGCCGCGGCCGTACGGCTGTTGCTGGACGCGGACGCGGACACGGGTTCGGAGGAGGCCGTGGGTACCCCCACGCTCTCCGTACGGGCCTCCACGGCGCCGCCGCGCGCCGTCTGAGGGGCGCCCGCGGGGCGCTCAAGAGCCATGTTTCGGCTGTGAGCTGATCCGACGGCATCCAACCCCTTGCGCCCGTCATGTGATCGATGCCATGGTACCCAGCATGTTATCGGTGCCACCGTAACAACGCCGGGTCGTACGTCCACCGGATCCGGGGTGCGGTGGCGTGGTGCCCGCGACGCGGAGGGGCCCCGGACGGGGTCCGTGACGGGCCCGCACTGCCGCTCAAGTCAGGTGGGCGTACGTCCATGGGAAGGACCCCCAAATGAGGAGATCGTTCGCCTTCGCCGGCACCACGGTCATGGCGCTCTCGCTGCTCGTCGGCTGCTCGTCCGCCGGTGACTCGGACTCCGGCTCGGGCACGACGACCCTCAAGGTCGCCGCTCTCGAGGGCGGCTACGGCAAGGACATGTACAACCAGGTCATCAAGGCCTACGAGTCCTCGCACCCGGACGTCGACGTCCAGCTCCAGATCTCGAAAAGCATCGAGGACGAGATCACGCCGAACATGAAGGCCGGCAAGTACCCGGACGTCGTCGTGCTCGGCCAGGGTCGCGAGGCCGGTCTCACCGAGACCCTGATCAAGGACAAGGCGCTGGAGGACCTCACCCCAGTCCTGGACACCAAGGTCCCCGGCGGGGAGCAGACGGTGGGCGAGAAGCTGACCGACGGCATCGTCGGCAACCTCAACACCAACCCGTACAGCACGGACAAGACGTACCTGATGCCGATGTACTACTCCCCGACCGGCCTCTTCTACGACAAGGGCCTGTTCAAGGAGAAGGGCTGGGACGTCCCGACCACCTGGGACGAGATGTTCGAGCTGGGCGACAAGGCGAAGAAGGAGGGCATCGCCCTCTTCACCTATCCGACCGCCGGCTACCTCGACTCGTACTTCTACGCCCTGCTCGCCGACGTCGGCGGGGAGCAGTTCTACCAGGACGTCATGACGTACAAGAAGGGCGTCTGGAAGACGGAGCAGGCCAAGAAGGTCCTCGACATCACCACCAGGCTGCTCGGCTACGCCGGGAAGTCCACCGTCGGCTACGCCAACGAGCAGGACTTCACCAAGAACCAGCAGTCGATCCTCGACAACAAGGCGCTGTTCATGCCGAACGGCACCTGGATCACCGGCGAGATGGCCGACGCGCCCCGCTCGGACGGCTTCGAGTGGGGCCTGACCCCGCTGCCCTCGGTGAACGAGGGTGACACCCGCTACCTGACCACCTCGGTCGAGTCGGTCTGGGTGCCCAGCGCCGCCAAGAACAAGGACGAGGCGCAGGAGTTCATGGCCTTCCTGTACTCGGACGAGGCCGCGAAGATCTTCGCCAAGTCGAACGCGATCCAGCCCGTCAAGGGCCTCTCGGACAGCCTGACCGGTGAGAGCACCGAGTTCTACTCGCTCTACGACGACAAGTCGGTCTCCGCGCTGGTCGGCGGCTTCGCCTCGACGAACCCGGTCGAGGGTGTCGACATCAAGTCGACCCTGTTCGACACCGCCAACAGCATCATCAGCGGCGACACCACCGAGGCCAAGTGGCAGGCGGCGCTGGACGAGGCCAGCGACAAACTGAGCCAGGCGGGCAACTGACCGGCCCGGCGGCGGCGTGGTCCGGCCGGGCCGCCGCCGGAGCCTTCCCCATCCGGTGAACCTCCGGGTTTGCCAGCACCACTTCGTACGACCGGAGGACCGGCACGGTGACGACCCTCTCCACCCCACCCCAAGAACCGGCGGCACGCCCCGTGAGGAAGACCGGGACGACCTTCCGCCGCACCCGGCCGGGTGCCCCCGCCCGGCCCCGAAAGCGGGGCGACACCCGCTTCGTGCTGGCCTGCCTGCTTCCCGCGCTGGTCCTGTTCGCGGTCTTCATGGTCTACCCGACCGTGAACGTGTTCCGGATGTCGCTCTACACCTGGAGCGGCTTCTCCCCGGACATGAAGTTCGTGGGGCTGGACAACTTCCGCCATCTGCTGGACGACCGGCAGTTCGTACGGGCCTTCCAGAACACCGTCACCCTGCTGGTCGTGGTGACCCTGGTGACCATGGGCATGGCCCTGTTCCTCGCCGCGATCATGACCCGGCAGAAGCTGCGTGGCAGCAACCTCCTCCGGTTCATCCTCTACATCCCCAACATCCTCTCCGTGGTCGTGATCGCGGCTATCTTCTCCGCCGTCTACGACCAGAACAACGGCCTGCTGAACGGCACCCTGCGGGCGGTGTCCCTGGACACCTGGCAGCAGGTCTGGCTGGGCGACCAGAAGCTGGTGCTCTACTCGGTCGGGATGGCCATGGTCTGGCAGTCGCTGGGCTACTACATGGTCCTCTACATGTCGTCCATGGCGAGCATCCCCGAGGAGCTGTACGAGGCGAGCTCCATCGACGGGGCCTCCGCCGTACGGCAGTTCTTCTCCCTCACCCTGCCGCTGATCTGGCAGAACCTGCGGACCTCGTTGACCTTCTTCGTGATGAGCGCGGTCAACCTCAGCTTCGTGCTGGTCCGCGCGATGACCGGCGGCGGCCCGGACGGCTCCTCCGAGGTGCTGCTCAGCTACATGTACAAGCAGGCGTACACCAACTCGTCCTACGGCTACGGCATGGCCATCGGTGTCGTCATCTTCGCGTTCTCGTTCCTCGTGTCGCTGCTGGTGAGCCGCGCGACGCGGCGCGAGCCCCTCCAGTTCTGAGGACGGAACCCCACACCATGACCATGATCGACTCATCCAGCGCCGGCGCGCCCTCCGACGGCTCCGCCCGTCCCGGCGCGGGCCGCGCCCGCACCGGCCGCGCGCTCACCTACACCCTGGTCATCGCCCTCGCGCTGGCGATCGCCGTACCGGTCGCCTGGGTGCTGACGGCCTCGCTGAAGGCGAAGAGCGAGTTCTTCGGCAGCCCCTGGACCCTCCCGGAGGGCCTGCGCCGGCAGAACTACGTCGACGCGTTCACCGACGCCCACCTCGGCACGTACTTCCTGACCTCGGTCTTCGTCACCGTGCTCGGCCTGGTCCTCGTGCTCGCGGTGTCGGTGCCGGCCGCCTACGTCATCGCCCGCTACGACTTCCCCGGCAAGGGCGCCGTCGAGACAGCCCTGCTCGCCGGCCTGTTCGTGAACGTCAACTACATCGTCGTGCCGATCTTCCTGATGCTGGTCGACTGGGACAAGGCGCTGGTCGACGTCTTCCCGGACGGCTTCTTCCTCGACAACCCCACCGTGCTGTCGCTGGTGTACGCGGCCACCTCGATCCCGTTCACCATCTACCTGCTGACCGCGTACTTCCGGTCCATCCCGGTGGAGTACGAGGAGGCGGCGGGTCTGGACGGGGCGTCCCGCTTCCGGACCATGACCACGATCATGCTGCCGATGGCCCGTCCGGCGGTGACCACCGTGATCCTCTTCAACTTCCTCGCCTACTGGAACGACTTCATCATCTCGCTGACCCTGCTGCCGGGCGAGGGCAAGACCGTCCAGGTCGGCCTGCTCAACCTGTTCACCGCACAGAAGGCGGCCGCCGACTACGGCCGTCTGTACGCCGGCATGGTCATCGTCATCGTGCCCGTGTTGCTCGTCTACGCGCTCATCCAGAAGCGGCTCATCGAGGGGATGGCGTCCGGCGGAGTCAAGGGCTGACGTCCCCACATGGACCCGAGTCGAAAGGAAACAAACGGAGATGAAGGACTCGACGCGTGCCGGCCTGCTCGTCGTCGTGCGCACCCTGATCGCGGCTGCCCTGGTGGCGCTCGTGGTAGTGGAGCGGACGTCGGTCGGCTGGGGCCACCTCGCGGTGATGCTCGTCGCGCTGGGCGGACTGCTCGCCCTGCTCGCCTCGTACAACCGGACGTTCCGGTGACCGCCGCGGCGTCCGCGCGGACGCTGGCCGCCGTCCGGCCGAGCGAGCGGCAGCTCACCTGGCAGGAGATGGAGTTCTACGGCTTCATCCACTTCGGCATGAACACCATGACCGGCCGCGAATGGGGCGAGGGACACGACGACCCGGCCCTGTTCGACCCGTCCGAGCTGGACGCCGACCAGTGGGTGCGGGCGCTGAAGGCGGCCGGGATGACCGGTGTCATCCTCACCTGCAAGCACCACGACGGCTTCTGCATGTGGCCCAGCGACGCCACCGCATACTCGGTGGCGGCGTCCCCCTGGAAGGACGGCAAGGGCGACGTGGTCGCCGAGGTGGCCGACGCCGCCCGCCGGCACGGCCTGGAGTTCGGCGTCTACCTCTCTCCCTGGGACCGCACCGAGGCCTCCTACGGCTCCGGCACGGGCTACGACGACTTCTACGTCGCCCAGCTCACCGAACTCCTCACCCGCTACGGCCCGGTGTTCTCGGTGTGGCTCGACGGCGCCAACGGCGAGGGCCCCAACGGCAAGCGCCAGAGCTACGACTGGGAGCGGTACTACGCGGTGGTCCGCGAGCTCCAGCCGGACGCGGTCATCAACGTCTGCGGCCCCGACGTCCGCTGGTGCGGCAACGAGGCCGGCGAGACCCGCCCCGACGAGTGGAGCGTCGTACCGCGCGCCCTCCAGGACGCCGAGCGGACCGCGTCCCGCTCGCAGCAGGCCGACGACGGCACCTTCGCCCGGCAGGTGCGCAGCGACGACCAGGACCTCGGCAGCCGGGCGGCGCTCGCCGGGCACGAGGACGACCTGGTCTGGTTCCCGGCCGAGGTCAACACCTCGATCCGGCCCGGCTGGTTCCACCACGAGGCCGAGGACTCCCAGGTCCGTTCGGTGGACGAGCTGTTCACGCTCTACCTCCGCTCGGTCGGCGGCAACTCCTGCTTCCTGCTCAACGTGCCCCCGGCCGCCGACGGCCGGCTCCACCAGGCGGACGTGGACGCCCTGGAGGGACTGGGCCGGCGGATTACGGACTTCCGCGCCCGCCGGATCGACGCCACCGCCACGGTCAGCTCCGGCACCCCGGGCGACATCGCCACCGTCTGGCCCGGCCGGACCAAGTCCTCCTGGCGCGCCGGCGAGGACGACGCACGCCCCTCCGTGACGCTCGCCTTCGGCGGCCCCCGCACGGTCGAGGCGGTCGTCGTCGGCGAGGACATCACCCAGGGCCAGCGCGTCGAACACGTCGTTGTCCGGGGAGCCCTGGACGGCGTCTGGACGACGCTCGCCGAGACCGGCGCCGTCGGCTACCAGCGCGTACTCACCTTCCCGCCCACCGAGGTGGACACCATCGCCTTCCAGATCACCGCGACCCGGGACACCCCGGTGCTCGCCCGGGTGGCGGCGATCGGGGCGTCTTCGTGAGCGCGGGCGGCCGCCGGCCGGGCGGTTCGCGCAAGCCCGGCGCGCGCAAGGCCTCCGCCGCCCGGCGGTCGGTCGCGCCCCCGCCCACGGCGGCGGGCCGCGGACGGCTGTCGCGGCGGGTGGCCGCCGTGTCCGGCGCCGCCTGCCTGGCGGTCGCCGCGCTGGTCGCCGGCACGGTCACCGCGTTCGGCGGGCAGGACCACGGCGACGAGGTCGCCTCCCTGGACGGCCACCCCGTCACCCGGGAGGAGCTCCTCTTCCACATGGACCGCCTCGCGCCGACCGTGCAGAACGAGCTGCGCAACACGTACCCCGGCCTGAATACATCGTTCTCCTGGAACACCAAGGCCGGGAACCGCACCGCGCTGCAGCGTCTTCAGACGCGGGCGCTCGCCGAGATCCGCGAGGACAAGACCACGTTGCTGCTCGCGCAGCAGCAGGGCCTCGTCGGCTCCGTCGACTTCGCGGACCTGGAAGCCGAGCGCACCGCCGAGAACACGTCCCGAGCCGAGGCCGTCGCCGCCGGCCGGACCGTGTACGGCGTCACGGACTACTCACCGGACGAGTACTACGGCCATCGGCTGACCGAGCTCGCCACCGACCTCAAGGACAGGCTGAGCAAGAGCTCGGGCGACCCGCTGCACGTCACCGACGCCGAGGTCCGGAAGGCGTACGACGACGACCCGGACTCCTGGAACGCCAACGCCACCACCTACACGTACACGCGGCTCGTGGTGCAGGTGCCGGGGAAGGCGGGCGCGGACTTCGACGCGAAGATCGCGCGGCGGGTAAAGGCCGCAGGCGACCTCTCGGACGTGAACGGGGTGGCGGACGCCGAGGTCACCACCGACACCTACGGCGGTGACGGCACCACCAGCGTGAACACCCACGACCAGGACCTGATGTCCGTGCTCGGCGACCTGAAGCCGGGCGAGATCTCCGAGCCCGAGAAGGGCGGCGGACAGATCACCTACTACCAGCTCGACAGCAAGAAGACCAACGACGACAAGGCGTTCAGCGACTACAGGTCGCGGATCCGCCAGTCGCTGGTCGAGAAGAAGTACGACGGATACCTCCAGCGCCGGGCCAACGACGCCTCGATGCGAGTCGACCACTCGGCGATGGCCGCCATCAACGCGAAGGATGTGGACCAATGAGCCCTGCCGACGTCGACCCACCCGAGGACAGGAAGGCGCGGCGCCCGAGAATCACCGGGCGGACCCTCCGCGCGGGCCTCACCTCCTTGCTCGCGGCCCTGCTCGTGGGCTCGCTCGCGCCGTCCGCGTACGCCGCCGCGGAGCCGGCCGCCGCGGCGAAGTCCGCGACGAAGGCCGCGGCCACCGCGAAGTCCTGGCCGGGCAACACCCCCAACAAGACGGGCGGCACCGACTACTACATCGACGCCACGCACGGTCACGACACCGCGTCCGGCACCTCGGCGCAGCACGCCTGGAAGAGCCTGGCCAAGGCGAACGCGACCACCTTCAAGCCGGGCGACCGCGTCCTGCTGAAGGCCGGCGAGCAGTGGCAGGACGAGCAGCTGTGGCCGAAGGGCTCCGGCAGCGCGGGCAAGCCGATCACCATATCGGCCTACGGTGACAAGAGCGACGGCCGCCCGTACATCGCGACCAACGGCAACGTCCCCAGCCCCTTCAACGCTGACGGCACCAAGAACCCCGACACCGTGGGTCTCACCGGTGCCATCGTGCTGCGCAACCAGCAGTACTGGGACATCAACAACGTCGAGCTGTCCAACGACGACGACTTCTCGACCGACATCACCACGGGCACGTACGTCCGCGACGGAATCATGGTGTCGATCAACGCCGACCTGCTGAAGGCCGGCGAGGACGACATCATGGACCACTTCCGGATCTCGGACATCTTCGTCCACGACCTCGACGGTCCGAGTCGCTGGCAGAAGATCCACTACGGTGCGGTGGACTTCCAGGTCTTCGGCAACAAGAGCTACAAGGACTACGCGACCGGCGGCCATTACTTCAAGGACGTCCGGATCGAGAACAACACGTTCGTCAAGGTGGAGCTGCACGCGGTGCAGTTCGGGTTCAACTGGTTCAACGCGGACGGCACCGCCGCGGGTCAGTACGACGACAGCGGGAAGTTCCACGAGGGCTGGGAGCAGCTGTGGGTGCGTACCCGCGACCTGTACAGCCGTGACGTCTACATCGGCCACAACTACGCCGAGAGCATCGGCCAGGGTGCCGTCCAGCTCGCCGACACCGAGCGGATGACGGTCGAGTACAACGAGGTCAACGGCTTCCTGGAGCGCTACGACGCGGTTTCCTGCGGCCTGTACCTGTGGGCGGGCGCCGACTCGACCATGCAGTACAACGAGGTGTACGGCGGCCCGGACAACGAGTACGACGGCACGCCCTGGGACATGGAGTACACCAACTTCAACGTCACGTACCAGTACAACTACTCGCACGACAACGCGGCGGGCTGGATGGCCTACATGGGCAACAGCTCGAACTCGGTGGCGCGTTACAACCTGAGCGTCAACGACAACGGCGTCCTGGTGAAGAACATGCTGTCGTCGAACTACGAGCCCTCGTACTTCGTCAACAACACCTTCGTGTACGACGGTTCCAAGCTCGACTACGTCCACGACGAGACGTTCCTGAGCCGCGTCTACTTCCTCAACAACATCTTCCACAACACCTCGATGACCGACGAGACGACCTGGTACCGCCGCACCGGCGCGCTGCGCCAGGCCGTGTTCTCGCACAACGACTACTACGAGGCGAGCGGAAGGCACTCCACCCAGGAGCCGGCCGACCCCGACGGCCTGCGTGTGGACCCGCAGTTCAAGGGCAGCGTGGACACCTACGTCACCGATGCCGGCGTCGCGAAGATCCGTACCGCGGCGGCGCACTTCTCGCTGAGCAAGAACTCCCCGCTGATCGACGCGGGCCGCTACAACACGCACCTGGGCGCCGCCGACTTCCTCGGCACCAAGCTCTACTACGGTGACGCGCCCGACATCGGCATCGCCGAGTCCCGCAAGGGCAAGCGGGTCGCCCACCCGGTCGACGCCGACCCGATCGAGGAGGAGGCCGACAACCGCGTCGACCTCGCCCTCGGCAAGACGGTCACCGCCAGCTCCACCCACCCGGGGGCGAACGGCACCCTCGGCGCGGAGAAGCTGACCGACGGCGACCTCAGCACCCGCTGGGCCGCCGCCGACGCCGCCGCCTATCCGATCACCCTCGACGTCGACCTCGGCGCGGCGACCACCTTCGACCAGGTCTACCTGGACGAGTACACCGACTCGGGCACCAACCCCCGGGTCCAGTCCTTCGACCTGCAGCGCTGGGACGACACCACCGGCACCTGGGTCACCTTCGCGAGCCGCGACACCGGCATCGGTCACGACCTGACCGTCACCGGCTTCGGCCCGATCACCACCTCCAAGCTGCGAGTGGCCCTCACCGGCCAGATCGCCACGGAGCAGTACACGCCGACGCTGACCGAGATCTCGGTCTACCACTCGGCGTCCTGACCCCCCGTCCGGTCCCGCGGGCATTTTCCGCGGGACCGGCGCCGGGCGCGGGCCTTGGCCGACGAAGGTGCTCCGTAGGCCGTCGACCGTCCCGAGACGCGTTCACTCGCGCAACGCGCGGGAGACCTTTCGGGCCGCCGCGCGGACGACGGGAGCGAGCGTCTGGGGGGATTGACTGCCCGCCCTGAAGGCGATGGAAATGGCCGCCACGACCGAGCCGCCCGCACCGATGATCGGCGCTCCGATGCAGTGGACGTCCGGCCCCACCATTCTGTCACTGCTGGCGTACCCCTCCCTGCGGACGTCAGCCAGCAGGGAGCGGAGCCGGACGGGCGAGGTGATCGTGTTACTGGTGTAGCGACGCGGTGGGGTGCTCAGGTACTCCTCTCGGACGTCGTCAGGCGCGTGGGCGAGCAGGACGAGTCCCGCTCCCGTGGCGAATGCGCCGAAGCGGCCCCCCACCCGGCTGTCGGCCTGCGGGGCGCCCGGCGCGCTCAGACGCTCGAGGAAGACGACGTCCAGGCGGTCTCGCACGGAGAGGTGGATGTGCTGCTCCTTCGTCGCGTCGTACAGGTCCTGCAGCATCGGCAGGGCCGCATCGCGCAGCGGGAAGCCGCGGGGCGCGAGGGTGGCCACCTCCCACAGCCGCAGGCCCACCCGGTAGCGCCGGTCGGGTCCACGCTCCAGGGCTCCCCATGCGACGAGTTCGGCAGCACGGCGATGAACCGTGGGCAACGACAGGCCCGTTCGCCTGGACAACTCGGTGAGGGTGAGTGCGGGGTTTTCGTGGGAGAAGGCTCCGAGCAGCGCCAGGACCTTGTCGGTCACCGACATGCCGCGCTCATCGGGCATGTCCATGCCCCTTCCTTCGTGTGCGGGACGGACTGCGCGCCGTTCGCCGGGCGCGCCGGCCGCGGCCACTCCCCGCACGACGACCTGGGCCGTCGTGCGGGGTCCGTCGGGCCGCCGGGCGATGCCGGGGCCCGCTTGCTGTCAGTGGACGGTCCCGGCGGCCTTCTTGATGAGGTCGGTGACGATGCCGGGGTTGGTGACCTGTGCGGCGTGGGGGGTGTTGGCCTCGACGGTGTGGGAGTGGGCGCGGTCGGCCATGAAGCGTTCGGTGGCGGGCGGGATCACGTGGTCGTCCTTGGAGACGAGGAACCAGGACGGGACGGTCTTCCAGGCGGGGTCGCCAGAGGCTTCGCCGAGTGTCTCGGGAGCGGCGGGGCTCTGGGTGGCGGCGAGTTCGGCGGCGGTCTTGCTGCTGACGCGGTTGCTGAGGAAGAGGTTGCGGTACTGGTCGGCCTTGGCGTAGAGGTCGATTCCGGTGGTGCCGTCGGGCTTGGCGAAGGGGACGGGGGTGAGGGCGGTGGGGATTTGGGCGTCGGGGTCGTTGGTGATCTGGGTGCCGGGGAACTTCGCGGTCAGGGTCTTGACGTCCTCGCCCTTGTCCGGTGCGAAGGCGGAGATGTAGACGAGCGCCTTGACGTTCTTGTTTCCGGTGGCGGCGTTGGTGATGACCGAGCCGCCGTAGGACTGGCCGACCAGGACGACGGGGCCCTGGACGGTCTTGAGGTACGAGGCCAGGTAGGAGGAGTCGGCGGACAGGCCGCGCAGACCGGTGGGCGGCGCGACGACCGGGTAGCCGTCGGCCTGCAGGCGCTCGATGACGCCTCTCCAGCTGGCGGCGTCGGACCAGGCGCCGTTGACCAGGACGACGGTCGGCTTGGAGGCGGCCGGGTTGTGGTGGAAGGGCGCGGCCGACGCGAATGTGGTGACGCCCGCGGCCAGGGCGACCCCGGTCGCACCGAGAACGGCTATACGGAAAGCACGACGGCGAAGCATGATCTTCTCCTGATGTGATGGGGTTGTTGCGGCGGGCACCCAGGCCCGCGCGGGTGGTGCCGGGCCGTCGGTGACGGACGGCGCGTTCATGAGGTCAGAAAGGTCGGCAGATCAGGGCCGGCGGTCAGTGGGTCCCGCGGTCGGTGCTCCCGCGGTCCGCGGTCACACGTGGGCGGGGAGGTGTTCCTCGGCCCAGTTCAGTGCGTAGTCCGCGACTTCCCGCCAGCCGTCCTGGCCGATGATGAAGTGCGAGCGCCCGGGGAACTCCTGGTAGTCCGTGACGGCGGACGACTTCCGGTACAGGCGCCAGTTGGCCTTGTTGACCTTGGGCGGGACGATGTGGTCGGCCTCTCCCGCGATGAACAGCAGCGGGGCCCTGCGGCTGTTACGGAAGTCGACCCGGGTGGCGGCCCGGGGGTTGAAGTTGGCGAACGCCCCCTGGAAGAGGACCCGGGCCGAGCCCGGCACGGCATAGCGCTCGTAGTGGGCGTCGGACTGGCTCTCGCTGAGCGTGTTGGTGATGGCGTAGTGGAACTGCCGCGCCGTCAGGGAGACCGCCTTGTTCTTGTTGGCCGGGTTTCCCAGCACCGGCCACGCCGACCTGAGCGTCGACAGCGGCAGCGGAAGCACGCCCTTGACGGCCGCCGAGTCGATGGCGACCCCGGCACTGCCCAGGCCCCGATCGAGCAGGATCTGCACGATGGTGCCGCCGAACGAGTGGCCCACGAGGATGGGCGGATGAGGCAGGGCGCGGATGATCCGCTCGTAGTGGTCGACCACCTCGAGCAAGCCGACCCCCGCGATGCCCGAGGGGTCACGCCGCAGCTCCTCCACCTCACGATCCAGACCCGGCCAGGCGGGAGCCATGACTCTGTACCCCCGCGCCTCGTAGTACTGCTTCCACCCCTCCCAGCTGCGCGGGTTCACCCACAGGCCGTGGATGAGCACGATCGTGCCTGCCTCATGGGCATGGGGCTCACTCATGCGGACCTCCGAAACGAATAGAACGTTCTGTTCACTTAAGCTAATCCCGCCGATGCCCGCAGGCAAGCGGTGCCGCGAAGGGCGCGGGGCGCACCGTCAGGACATGTCCGGCGCGTACGAGCACCTCGGGCGCATGCCGAGCCCGCGTCGACCTGCATCGAGCACGAATCCGGACCGCGCCAAGCCGGCAGCGCGCGCCGGCCTCCCTCAGCGCTCCCCAGACTGTCGCCGGAGGCACCGGACCCACATCCGTCGAACGTCTGCTGGAAAACCGGTCACCGAGCTGTGCCGGGCAGTCGTTTCGACAGCGCACCAGGTGTCCGCCTGGTTGCCGGCCAACAGCGCGGGCGCCACGGACCGCGCAAGGCCCGGATTCCTCGGGCGAAATGTCCAGGAGCCGCGTCCCGGAGCCCGGATTCCGCCCACGCGCGGACCGGGACCAGCCATGAACCCCAGTCGTCGGCACTGCCGGATGACTTATGCGGGCCGGTCCCACCGGCACCGATACTGAGCAGGTTCCCGTGCGGTCACGCGCCGGTGCCGGATCTGTCGTGGCCCATCGTCGGCCGGGACTACCGCCGCCTCACCGCTCCCACCATGCGCCGAGGAGCATGATGTCGAAGATCATCCTTGTCACCGGGGCGTCCAGCGGCCTCGGGGCGGCGACTGCCCACGCCTTGGCCGAGGCCGGTCACATCACCTACGCCGGAATGGGCGCGGCCTCAGGCCGTCCGCCGATCGCCTCCGAACCGGACTGGGCCGCAGGCCATCTGGGCGCTCGGCCGCGTCCGATCGCCTTCGACGTCGCCGATCAGCGCGCGGTCAGCGCCGCGGTCACCGACATCACGGCGGAAGCCGGACGGATCGACTGCGTGGTCCACACCATGGGATCTGTGCCCCGGGGCCCCATCGAGTCCTTCACCCCCTACCAGTTGGCGCAGATCTACGACGCGAACGTGCTGTCCACCCAGCGGGTGAACCGCGCTGTCCTTCCGCAGATGCGCGAGCGCCAGGACGGCCTGCTGGTCTGGGTGGCGTCCGGCGGCGGCCCCGCGGACGAGGCCCCCTACCTCGCCCTGCACTCCGAAGGCGTCGCGGTGATCGGCCATCTCGCGGCAAGCTACGCGAGGGAGCTGGCCGGCTTCGGGGTGGAGGCCACAGTCGTCGTGGCCGGCCTGACCGTGCCCGAGACCGGCCGGCGGCTGCGGCTTGTCCTTCCGGACGACCTCGGTACGGCGCAGGCGTACGAGGGCCGGTATCCCGGCCTGGTCGATCGAGTCGACGCGCACCTGGCGGATCAGGCCGCCACGGCGGCGCGTCTCGCCCGCGCGGCGCAGGCCGTCGCGGCCGTGGTGGACAGCCCGAAGGGCACTCGCCCGCCGCGGGTCACCGCCGGTGCGCCCGGTGACCGGCTGCCGGGTACAGGCGACGTCGGTTAGGAAGAGACGGAAGGACGCGGTCAGGGCGTGGAAGCGGAAAGGTACCCGGCGTGGGCGCGGGTCTCACTCCTCCAAGGCCCCGAGCGCGTCGCGGAGCGCTGCCCGGGAGGTGATGCCGAGCTTGGGAAAGATCTGGTAAAGGTGCGCTCCGACCGTCCGGTGCGAGAGATAGAGCCGTTCGGCGATCTGCTTGTTGCTCAGCCCCGATGCCGCCAGGTCCGCGATCTCCCGCTCCTGTGGCGTGAGCACCTTCCCGCCCGCTTCGGGTCTCGGCGCAACCCATCCGGCGGCCCGCAGCTGCTTGGCCGCACGATCCATCCAGGGACCGGCGCGAAGCTCGGCGAAGGCGTCGTAGGCCAGCGTCAACTGCCCTCTGGCCTCCGCGTTCGCCCTGGCTCGTCGGAGCCGCTCGCCGTGGGCCAGCCGCACCCGGGCCACATCGAACGGCCATTGCTCGACTTCCGGCAGGGCCAGTGCCTCGCCGAACAGACGCACTGACTCCTCGTCGTCCGTGGCGCACAGAGCGGCCGAAGCGCCGGCGAGGAGCGCGAGCCGCGGGGAGAGCACGGCGATGTCGTTGTCCCGGATGGCGCGCACATGAGCAGCCGCTTCCGCTGGGCGGTCGGTGCGGACCGCGGCTTCGACGAGATCCATCATCACCCACAGGGCGTGCGGCACGTGGGAGGCGAAGGTGCCCGCGGGGCTGATCGCCGTCGCGTGCCGATAGGCGCTGGTGAAGTCGCCGCGTCCGAGATCGGCCACGGTGCGTATGTGCCGGGCGTAGTGCAGTGCCGTCCCGACACCCCGCGGTGCGGCCCACTGGGTGATGTGCCCGGTGAGGAGGTCCACCGCTGCGTCCTCCCCGCGGGGGGCCGCGACGACGGCCCGGCAGTACCAGAAGTACCAGGTGAAGAACCGGTATCCGGAGTCCTCGCAGAGCTGGACTCCTTCCTCGGCCAGTTCGACGCACTCGTCCCACCTGCCGGTCAGATAGTCGTTCAGGCACAGGTGCATCAGGGCGCCGAGGTGCCGGCGCACCGGGCCGCCGTCCCGTCCCTGGCGGACGACCTTCCACGAGGGCTCGCGGAGGGCCGACAGCCGATCGAGGTAGAGCGCCGCGGTGCCGATCCTGACGATGCGGCCGGGGTCGGTCTCTTCGGGAAGTTCGCCGAGGATGCGCTCCATCTCGTCCAACGCGGCCGCTCCCGAACGCGCCGGGTCGGAGAAGGTCTTGCCGGCCACGGACAGCAGTGCGGGCGGCTCCGGGCGCAACCGGGAGAGCGCGGTGTAGAAGGGGTCCCACAACTCCGCTCGGCCGCTGAAGAAACACAGGAGCAGCAGCAGGTGCACGGCGTCGACGACCGCGTTGTCCTTGGCGTCGTACTGGTAGGCGCCGGACTCGATGGCGCCCACCAGCAGGCGGTGAGCCGTGTCGATGTCCCCGTCGCCGTTGATGACCAGATGGACGGCTGCAGCTGCGGAGTGCAGGGACCCGGCCAGGTCCGGGTCGGCGCGTCGGGCGTCTTCGAGCAGCTCCGAGACGCCGCGCAGCTCCCCGGTCGCGTCGGCGCCGATGTAGGCGGCCTCGGCCAGGCGGCGAGCCCGGTCCGACCCATGGGGACTCAAGTCGGCCGCCCGTATCAGGGCCGCAACCGCCCCCAGGGCGTCGCCGCGCGCCATGATGCGGTGGGCGGCCTGCTCCAGCAGGGCGGCGACCTGCTCGTCCGGCTCGACGGACGCTTCTCCGAGATGCCAGGCCCGGCGCTCGGGCTGATGCGCCAGAGCCTGGGCCAGGGCCCGGTGTGCCGCGCGGCGCTCGGCACTGGAGCAGGCGTCGACGACGGCCGAGCGGATCAGGGGGTGGCGGAAGACCAGCCGCCGGGTGCCCTCGTCGACGGTGACCAACTGGCCCTGCTCGGCCGGGGCGAGATCTTCGAGGCCGGCGCCGCAACCGGCCTGCCGCGCCGCCGCGTGCAGGACCCCGAGATCGCCGGTCCCGTCCATCGTGGCGAGCAGCAGCAGACGGCGGGTGGCAGCCGGGAGACCGGAGACCCGGGAGACGAACAGCGCCTGGAGCCGCTGGCTCAGCGGCAGGACCGCCGGAAGGTTCTCCAGCGCCATGCGCTGCTGCCCGCTCAGCACCGTGGGCAGTTCGAGCAGAGCCAACGGGTTCCCTTCGGCCGCGGACAGCAGCCGACGCCGCACTCGTTCGGCAAGGTTCGGGAATCGCGCATCGAGCAGCGCCCGCGACGACGTCTCGTCCAGCGGTGGCACCTCGTACTCGGGTAGTCCACCGCGATTGAAGAAGGTCTCGCTTCCTTGGCGCACCGCGCCGAGGAAGCCGATCCGGCTGCCGCCGAGCCTGCGGGCGACGAAGCCGAACACGGCGGCGCTGGCGCGGTCCACCCACTGCAGGTCGTCGATGACGAGCAACAGGGAGTCGGGCGCGGCCACCTGGCGAAGGAGCATGAGGGTCGCGCTGGACACGACGAGTCGGTTCGGCGACGCTCCGCTGCCGAAGCCCAGCGCGACACGCAGGGCCTCCTGATGGGTGCTGTCCAGATCACCGAACGTCTCGGACAGGGGGAAGAGGAGTTGGTTCAGGCCGGAGTAGCTCACGTCGGCTTCGAACTCGACGCCGGCCGCACGCAGGACCCGCGTCCCGGTCGCGGACGCCGCCTGCGCCACAGCGTTGAGCAGAACCGTCTTACCCACCCCGGCCTGCCCCGACAGCAGGAGCGCCCCGCCACGGTCGGTGGCGCCGAGGAAGCCGCGTATGCGATCCAGTTCCTTGGCACGCCCCACCAGAGCGCCAGCGGCTCCGTCATCAAAGGGGTCGCCGTAACCCACGCGTCCACACTCCCGTCAGCCGTCCGCGTCCGCCCGGGTTCCACTCGGTCGGATATTCCTTGAATTCATTGGCAAGAGGATGCTCATGCTACAGCGCGAACCTCCGGTATCCCCTTGCCGACCGCATTTGTACTCGCCCTTCGGCACGTCTGGAAAAGTCAGGAGAATATTCTTTCACTGAGTGAAAACCGGAACCCGATGAGTGCCTGCGGGGGGTAGTGTGCCGTCCGGGCACGGGCTCCTTCGGCGGAAACCCCTTCGCTGTGACGGTCCTCGCCCAGGTGGGCGGCCCGTCAGGCGCCTAGCCGACGGATGTCAGGGGCGGGCCATGCGAGGAATACCGGAACGCGCGCGACGCCGGGAGCGGAAAAGGCGCCACACCGACCCGTGAGCGTCGCGCACCCTTCCGGCGGCCAAAGGTCATTCGTCCCCCACGGCCATTTCCCACCCTCTTGTCGGGGAAAAGTCGGCACCGTCGGCCCGTGCATTGGCCTCACGTCCTTTGCGCGCCGGTCGGCGCATCCGCCGGCACCGTCCTGACGGGAATTCGGACGGCGCCCGAGGAGGATGTGGGCGGCCCTTCGGCGTCGTCGTGTTGTCCCAGTGGTGCTGTGACCTGGGTGCCTGCTTGTGCCTACCCCAGGTTGTGGAAGGAACGTTCTATATAATGTCTCCATGACCGAGACGAAGAGCGGGCCTGCCACGACCGGCCGCAGGTCGGCGGCGCGGGAGCGGCTGCTGACCACGGCGAGCAGGCTCTTCTACACCGAGGGGATTCGCGCTGTCGGCGTCGACCGGGTGATGGCCGAGGCCGACGTCGCACGCGGCACCTTCTACCGGCACTTCGAGGGCAAGGACGACCTGGTGCGCGGCTACCTGGACGCCACCGATCACGACATCCGCGCCCGGGTGGCCGTGGCGGGCGAGAAGACGGGTGGAGGTGCGGCGTTGCTCGATGTCGTCGCGCACGGTATCGGCGAGGAGATCTGCGGTCCGGGGTTTCGGGGTTGCCCCTTCATCAACGCGGCCGCGGAGTACCCGGATCGGGAGTGTCCGATCCACCAAGCGGTGCTGAGGCACCGCGAGTGGTTCCACCAGGTACTGGAGGACACCCTCGCGACCATGGGCGTCGCGAACCCCCGGCAGTCCGCCGACCTGGTGGTCGCCCTACGTGACGGAGCGATGGTCGCGGGCTACCTCGGCGACTCCCGGTCCGCGGCGCGCACCCTGGTCCAGGGTGTCAACCTGGTCGTCGCGTCGGGCTGACGGAAGGGCGGGCCGGCGTCGGGACGCTGTCGTCGGCGACGCCACCTCACACGTCAAGAGGCTCATGAGCTGATCGCCGTCGCCGACCCCGGGGAACTCGCTCGACCTTCCACCTGGATCCCGCGACCCGCACCAGTGTTGCCAGGGGCGCCGGTTGCGGTGAATAGCAGCGGTAGTGGGCGAGTGCCCAGGAGGTCGAGGGATCGGGCGTGCCACAACCGTGCCGGGTGAGGCGGTGCCGAGTAGGGAGCCACGGCGAACAGCGGTGACGGGATCGCGTTGCCGCAGGTCAGCGTCCGCCCAGGTGAGGCCCGGTCCGCCGCCTCGGTCTTCCGAACTGGTTGCTTGCTGATCAGGAGTAGAAGCCTTGGCCGAAATCCTCGGGCGGGAATGTGAAGTCGCCCGGACGCTGACGCCGCAGCTCCTCATGGCGGACTGCGACCACGTCAATGGCTTCATGAATCGTGCAGCCCGTTGCTTCGCGGATCGCCCTGATCGCAAACATGATCCGATGATCAAGGATGTCGCGGTCTACGCTCGCCGGCAGTCCGGTCATGGGTCCCCCAGAAGTCGCTGTAGAGCAACGGAGTACAGCAACCGGGCAGACCGCAGTCAACCGAGTAGGACGGACCCCTGCCAACTCTGCTGAACAGCGCAGCGACCCTCGGCGACCGTCGCGCCCATAGTTCGCATCGAGGAGGTCAACGGTTGCGGTGCGCCGGAAACACCTGGCATCGGTGGCCTCTGTCCGGCTCGTGAACGTGAGCGTGGGGCGTGCAGGCCGGCGATCTCCACGCCGGCGAGCTGACCATCAGCGACTTCGCGAGGTCCGGCTCCCGCTCCGTCACCGGCGCCGGCGAGGACAGGTCCCCGGGCTCGCGGATCTCCTTCGGCCACAGCAACGTGTGGAGCGCGAGCATCCCGTACCGCGGCCTCAGGACCGTCAGCCGCTCCCGGGTACGCAAGGTGACCTTTGCGACCGCCACCCGACCGTGCCGGGCAAGGGTCTCCACGAGCAGCGCATACGGTCGCTGCCCCTGCTCGCTCGCGGCCCCGACCGAGTACGGGGGAGTAGAGCACCGGGTCGACGTCGCTCTCGTCGACGAACCCCAGGGACCTCTACCGTGCGCTTCGCGGGGAGGGGGAGTGCGGCCGGCTCCTCATCGAGGATCACGACGGTGCGGCCGTCCGGACGCTCCCGACCCCCTGTGGGACCTCGACGTCCTCACTCTCACAGACCCTCCGGTGCTTGATCCTGGAGCCGTCACGCGCATGAACCTGATGGAACCCCGTGCCGTGCTCCTCGGTCGCCGAGTATCGGTGGACGGGCAGCCTGACCAGGCCGAAGCTGACGTAGCCGGTCCAGATCGCGTGCATACCGACAGCAAGCAACCCGGGGCGGTCGGACGCGCGGTGGGCTACTCCTTGCCGCTGACCGTCAACTGGCGTTCTCGGCGGCGTAGGTCTGGAGCTTGCGCAGGGCTTGAGGCGCGGCGCTCTCGTCGACGCGGGCGACGATGACGATTTTGCTGGTGGCGACCGCGATGATTGCCTTGTCGTCCTTCTTTCCGATGACGGTGTCGTCCTGTCGGGCCGTAAGCGCGTAATCCTCGCCCTGAACCGTCAAGCGCGGAGTGGCTTCGGGATCGCGAACCGTCTGCACGATCTCCTTGGTCTCCTGCGGCGAGGGGCGCCAATGCGCGGCGTCGCTGGTGCCGTACAGGCTCCCGCTGAGATCAGCGAGGAACACCGCATCTACGCCCGGAGTGCTTCGGACGATGCCTTCGCAGGACGGTTCCCAGCTCATGAACCGCTCCTTTCCGATGGGGAGCCGGCGGCGGCCGGACTCGGGTCCAAGACGGTGCGCATACCGCCAGCGTGCAACCCGGGGCGGTTCCCCGCGCGGGGTGCTGCTCCGGGTCAGTGACCAGCGCACGCGGGCACGCGGTCGGCGACAAGGGCGTACCGATGCGCCAGGTTGCCGAGGTCTTCGCCGCGAACCTCGACGTCTCCTTGATCGACGAGATCGTGCGCGAGGGCGCTCGCCGGATGCACGCCGCCGCGCTGGAGGCCGAAGTCAACCAGTACGTAGCCGAGTTGGCGGCCGAGACGGAGGGCGTCGGCCGCCGCGTGGTGGTACGCAACGGATACCACCCGGTGCGGACCGTGGTCACCGCGGCCGGGCCGGTGGAGGTGAAGGCGCCGCTGGTGAACGACCGGTGGGTGGACGAGGCCACCGGGGAGCGCAAGCGATTCTCCTCCAGGATCCTGCCGCCCTGGTGCCGTAAGTCGCCGAAGATCTCCGAGGTGCTGCCGCTGCTGTATCTGCACGGCCTGTCCACCGGCGATTTCGTCCCGGCACTCGAGCAGTTCCTCGGCGGGGCGGCGGGCCTGTCCGCGGCGACCGTGACCCGGCTGACGAAGCAGTGGCAGGACGACCACGCCGCATTCCAGAACCGGGACCTGTCGGACCGCGACTTCGTCTACGTGTGGGCCGACGGTGCGCACCCGAAGGTCAGGCTTGGGCAGGCGTACTCGTGCGTGCTGGTCCTGCTCGGGGTGCGTCTGGACGGTACCAAGGAGCTGATCGCACTGGCCGAAGGGCTGCGCGAGTTCACGGAGTCGTGGGCCGATCTGCTGCGCGACTGCCGCCGCCGCGGAGCTCGTCGTCGGCGATGGAGCGATGGGCTTGTGGAGAGCCCTGGCCGAAGTCTTCGCGGACGCTCGGCACCAAAGGTGCTGGGTCCACAAGTCCCGCAGCGTCACGAACTGCCTGCCCAAGTCCGCGCAGCCCGTGCGACGAAGGCGATGCAGGAGATCTACAACGCCGAAGACCGCACCCACGCCGAGAAGGCGATCGAGGGGTTCGCAAAGACCTACGGCGCAAAGTGGCCCAAGGCCGTCGCGAAGATCACCGACGACGCCGAGCGACTGCTGGCGTTCTGCGACTTCCCGGCCGAGCACTGGATCCACCTGCGGACCACGAATCCCATCGAATCGACCTTCTCCACGGTCAAGCTCCGCACCAAGGTCACCCGCGGCGCGGGCAGCCCGGCGGCAGCCCTCGCGATGGTGTTCAAGCTCGTCGAGTCCGCCCAGACACGCTGGCGCGCGATCACCGGCGCCCACCTGGTCCCCCTGGTCCGCACGGGGGCCCGGTTCGAGAACGGCATCCTGGTCGAGCGACAGGAGCAGGCCGCGTGAACACGGGAAAGGACTACGGAGACTGCCAGATCTATGTGCGAGGCGGCCATCGCGAGTCCGTGACCGCGCTCGTCGCGGCGACTCTCGGAGCCTCCGCCGACGATCACTACACGATCCGATCAGGTCGGATGGTCTTCGAGATCCGACTCAACCCGGACGACGGGCTGGCCGAAGACTTCATCGGATGGCCTTTCACGATCGAGGCGGAAGCCGACGACTCCGACCCCGACCCCGTCCTCGTCCTCGTCCTCGTCCTCGTCCTCGTCCTCGTCGAAGCAGTATCACGAATGCTCAAGGCAATCTGGCATCGCGGCCTCGACGCCGTCGCCGCCTGCGACTTCGAGGACGAGCTCCCGGACCTCGGCGGACTCCCGCGCTACCACTGAACCACGCCGAATCCACAGGTCTTGACTGTCCCTCGCCGGCTGGGCGGGTTCTGGGGATTCGACGGCCCCGCCTCGTCGCAGATCACCCGCGACCTGCTCGGGTGGCAGCCGACTCGTCCCGGACTGATCGCCGACCTGAAGGACGGCCACTACTTCGCCTGAGCACGCCCCGCGCTCGGACGGGCGAGCGCGGGGCGCACGTACGGGATCACGAGGGGTGTGGCGAGGGCCTCGCCGGCCGGCGGTGGATGTCGCCATCCCCACCGCACCGCGAAGGCCCTCGCCTTCTCCGCCACCCGGCGTGCGTGTCACCAACGCTGTGGGACGACACCTACCCCGTCACGCGGAACAGGTGGCTCCCCGCGCCGACGGTGAAGCGGGCGTAGCCGCCACCGCGTTCGCCGGCCGCCGCGGCTGCGGGAGCGTGCACGGTCTGCCGGCCGCTCACCGGCACGAGAACCTCGGCGGTCGACCCCACCGGCACGTCCACGCGCAGACTGAAGCGTCCGTGTGCCCGGGTCCACGACGAGGCGATCCGGCCGAGCGGTGACTCGACGTGCGCGGAGGCGTGTGTCAGGTCGCCTACGGCCTGGGGGCGGATCCTCACCTTCGTGTAGCCGGGTGCGGCGGGTTCGATGCCGGCGACATCCTGGTAGAGCCAGTCGTCCACCGTGCCCATGAAGGCGTGGTCGTGCGAGCGCGAGTTCGCGTTCCACTCCTCCCACATGGTCGTGGCGCCCAGGCCCTCGAACCAGTAACCCCAGCCGGGATAGGTCGGGTTGGTGGCCACCGTGTAGGCCAGGTCGGCATGTCCGGCGTCGGTGAGGACCGGAAGGAGCGCCTTGGTGCCGAGCGCGCCGGTGTCCAGGTGGTCTCCGCGGGCGTGGATGTCCTCGACGAGGTTGTCGACCACGGCCTGGCGGTGCTCCTTGGGCACCAGGCCGAAGCTCAGTGGCAGCAGGTTCGACGTCTGCCGGTAGCCCGCGGCCTTGTTGTCGTAGTAGGCCTCCTGGTCTGCGTCGTAGAACGTGGCGTTGAAGGTGTCCTTGACCTGTGCGGCGAAGGCGCAGAAGTGACGGGCGTCCGCGTCGTGGCCGATCGCCTTCGCCATCGTCGCCAGCCGCGTCGCGGTGAGGTAGATGTACGCGGTTCCCGACAGCCGGGTGCCTTCCGGGGCATTGGCGCCCTCGGGGGAGAGCCAGTCGCCGTAGCTGAAGCCGGTGTAGATGCCGCCGGTGCCGGCGATGTCGTGCTCGTAGTGCTCCAGCCAGGCCTTCATGCCGTCGTAGTTCTCGGCGAGCGTGTTGGTGTCGCCGTAGTACCAGTACAGGTCCCAGGCGCCGAGGATGAAGCTGGCCGACCAGATGGGGTCCTTGACCTGTTTCCCCGACTCGGTGGTGGGCACTGTGGGGCCGATCGATCCGTCGTCGTTCTGGTCGTCGCGGTGCGAGCGCAGCCAGCCGGCGTAGAAGTTCTGCATGTCGAAGTTCGCGATCGCCGAGTCCGCGTACAGGAAGCCGTCAGCCGTGTAGGGCCGCTTCTCGTACATGGGCGTGTCGGTCGGGATCGAGTGCAGGTTGTTGAGGATTGTGTCGGCCTGCGCGTCCTGGTAGCGGTTCAGCAGGTCGCTGGAGCTGGTGAAGTCACCGGTGGACGATACGGCCGTGTGGACCCTCATTCCGTCGACCGAGCGGAGGGTGACCCCCTGGGGGACGACCACCTGCGCGTAGCGGAAGCCGGCGTAGCTGTAGCTGGGCTGGTAGTACTCCACTCCGTCGCCCTTGAGGGTGTAGGAGTAGGACTGCAGGGCCATCCCGAAGGCGCCGGTGTTGTCGACGGTGCCGTCGGCGCGCAGCTTCTCGCCGTAGGTGACCGTGACCGTGGCTCCGGCAGGCCCCTGGACCCCGATGCGCGCCCAGCCGGCCGTGGGCCGGCCGTAGTCGTAGACGTGCGTGCCGTCGGCCGGCGCGGTGGTGTGCTCGGCCTTGAGGTGGTCGGTCACCTTGACGGGCGGGAAGTTCTCCGAGCGGAGCGTGCCCTTGGGGCCGTCGACCGTAAGGGCGCGACGCCAGGTGTCGTCGTCGAAGCCCGGACGGTCCCAGCCGGACTGCTCGACGCGGGCGTCGTAGGTCTCCCCGAACCAGAGCGACTGGGTGGTCGTCGGCCCGTCGGACACCTTCCACGAGTCGTCGCTGACCACCTGCTGGTGCGTGCCGTCGGTGTAGGTGATGTCCAGCTCCAGCTTGAGCTTGGGCTCGCCCCACCAGGACGACGCCTTCCACTCGTCGGGGTTGGTCATCGCGTAGAAGCCGCGGCCGAGGCTGACCCCGATGGCGTTGCCGCCCTGACGCACGGCGTCGGTGACGTCGTACGTCGAATACAGGACGGTCTTGTCGTACACGGTGAACCCGGGTTCGAGTTCGCGGTCGCCGATGCGCCGGCCGTTCAGGTACAGCTTGTTGTAGCCAAGGCCCGCGATGTGGGCGCGGGCCGACGCCACGTGCTTCTTCGCCGTGAACTCGTCGCGCAGCAGCGTCTCGGGGGGCGGCGGCGCCGACACCGACCGGCCCCAGGGGCCTGATCCGTAGTGTGCCGCCTCGCGCGCGTTCGGCCACGCCGCGTCGTCGAATCCGGGCTGCTCCCACCCGTCGTCCGCGGTGGACGAGGCCCTCCAGCCGCTGTCCGTGACGAGGTCGGCAGGCGATCCCGCGCCCTGGAAGTGCAGGCTTCCGAGCACGCCCGCCGGCCCCTGATTGGTGTTCGTCGCCTCGACCGCCAGCACATTGGCGCCCGCGTGCAGGTAGGGGGCGATGTCGATGACGCTCGCCGTCCTCCAGGAGTCCGCGACGCGCGGAGAGCTCGCCACCTCCGTGCCGTTGACGTGGAGCGTGAAGCGGTCGTCTGCGGTGAGCTGCAGCTCCGCCGCGGTGATCTGCGCGTCGGCGGGCACATCGAAGCTCCGGCGCAGGTAGCGCGTCCCGGCGGGAGCCGAGTCGGCCGGATTGCCCTCGGGGTACCAGATCCAGCTCGCGTCGTCGAGCCGCAGCGTGGGCGCCTTGTCGTGCGCCCCGATCCACGCCCCGCCGAAGTCACCGGGGTTCACGAAGGCCGTCTCGAATCGCGCCTCGCCGCTCCACGGCGATGCCTTTCCGGAACGGTCCCAGACCCGTACGCGCCAGTAGTAGTGCGAACGCGACGTGAGAGCGGGCCCGTCGTACGCCACATCGAAGGACCGGGAAGAGCGCACGCGCCCGCTGTCCCAGACGTCCGCCCGGCCGCCGCGCGACGTGGACACCTCCACTTCGTAGGCCGTTTGCCCGGCAGGGGTGCGACCGGCCGCGCCATGGCCCGGTGCCACCTGCCAGCTCAGCCTGGGCCGGGGGACGTCGACACCCAGGGGCTGGACCTGGTGCTCGACCTCTAGCCCGCTGACCTTGAGCGCCGACCCGCCTGCGGACGGGCCCTGTTGGAGGTCCGGGACGGGCGCGCCCGCCGCTCCGGGCGCCGCTCCCAGCCCCCACACGGCCGCGAGTGACAGCACCAGCCCGGCAGCGATTCTTCGCTTCCTCACGCTTGCTCCCATCGATGACGCACGGTTCGGTATGCGGCGCGCACGCATGCCGTTAATGAATCGATTCAATTGTTTCGTGTGTTACTCAATCACAGCCGTCAGGGGCGAGACAAGATGTCGTCAGTGGTTCGGTCGACCGGACGTGTCGGCCCGATTCGCGCGCCGGATGCCCTAAGGGCGACGGCGAACGCGTCCGCGTGAACTCGTCGCCCGTGAGGTCACCGAGCACGCGAGCGAGGACCGCAACCGGCTGCGTGGATCACCTGAACTCGACGGATTCCATGCTCGTTTCCGAGAAGGGCGACCGGCGCGTCCCTTGCGGGGCCAGTGAGGCCCAGTCAGACGCAGACCGGCGACGACGGCCTCGGCTGCCGCGCGTCGGTGCGCGCGGCAGCGACGGCCCGATCACGCACGCGCAGGGGGCGCGGGCTGAACCGGAAGCGGCACGCGGGGCGGTGTCACGAAGCGACCTTGAGTCCCCGTCAGGTGCGGGGACAAGAGTTCCCCGGATCTGTCATGGACAAGACATGAAGCGTCACTTTCGTGCAGTGCTTCGGCAATACGAAAGCCGGGCTTTCGAGATGATCCAGGACGAAGCGCTTCACCGGTCCGAGTGGAGAGCGCGGGATGCGAGCCTCGCCGCCCTGACGCTTTTCGGGGAGGCGCGCAGGCGTTGTCGGTCGACCTTCGAAATCAACGCTTCTGCGGCCGCAACCTCGCGAGGATCCGCTGGGCTTCATCGCGGACGTCGGCGTCTGTGTCCGCCGCCAGTTCGTGCAGTTGCCCGATCAGCCGGTCCGCGCCTTCGTCGACCGTCCAGTCGGGATCGCTGTCCAGGGCGGCTTGGATCTCGTCCGCCGTCCAGGTCTCGGCCGCATGGCTTCAGGCCAGTAGGACGCGGCGGAGGCCGATGGAGTCCCTGCGTGCGAGCAGAGCCACCGCCGTCTCCTGGGTGACCGCGGTGTCCTGGGCGTCCAGGAGGAGGCGGTGGATGACATCCGCCATCTCATCCACCTTGTCCGAGGCCGCGAGGCGCCGCCCAGCCGCGGCGCGTACCGACCAGTCCGGCGAGTCGGCATCGCGAACTGCCGTGGTCAGTGCTTGATCTCCCGAGAGCGTCATGCCTTCAGCCTGCCAGGGGGCACACCCTCAGGGGCGCGCCCTGATGGCTCGGTCCCACCCGGGCGGCGAAGGCCGCGGCCGGCCGGTGGTCGTTCCGTACGCCGACGCTGCCGGCATGGCGCGGCGGTGGTGGCGAAGGTCACGCAGGGCAGTGGACCGGCGGTGTGGCGGCGCCCATGGCGGTGCCGCGGTGCCTCTGACCCGCACGCGCAGGTCACCTGTTGGTCTCAAATAATGGACAGTCTGTGATGTGGTCGTCCGCGAGTCAGGGTGGGGTGATGACTCCCGTAATCCCAGGTCATGAGGCTCATCCCACGTTCCGCCGAGAGGTGGACGTGCTTCCGCCGACCGCCCCCGTCGGTCGACATCGTCTCAATATGTGGGACCTCGTTGACTTTGGATCTCCGTCTGGCGGATAAAGAACACCCTTAGGTCAATTCTTCGCGCAGCGTGACCATCGCGGCGTGAGTGCCGACGTTCCCTCTACGCGAATGAGTCCAACGTGTCCCAGCCCACTGCCATCGGACCTGCGTCCGTCCCCGTCGGGCTGTGGCACGCGTGGCGCGCCGAGCGCCATCGCAGTCTCACCTCGGCGACGGGGAATCTCGCCCTCGTGGAGACCCGCTGGCTCCCGGCGGGCGAGCACTCCGATGCGGAGAAGGCCGGGGTGGGGCAGCCGGACACGGTGACCGTCACGGCGCTCGAACGGACCGACATCGTCACCGGTGAGCCGGAGTACGGTCTGCGCTTCTGGGACGCCGACTCACCGGCCATCAGGAACTTCGACCGCGTCGACGTCTTCCCCTACGACCCGGCGTGGGTGGTGCACGCCACCTATACCCCCGTGCCCGGCGCCCGCCGGATCTCTTTCGAGCACCTTCGGGACAACGGCGGCACGCGGGACCTCGTCGTCCCCGGCGACATCACGCTCACCCTCGACGGTCACGAGTACACCCTGAGCGCCTTCGACGACGACGGCACCCTGCTGCTGGTCTTCGGCGACCCCACCAACGGGACCGCCACCTACGGCGCCGGCCGCTTCCTCTTCGTGGAGCGCACCCAGGACGACGATCGAGTCCTGCTCGACTTCAACCGCGCTTTCGTGCCGCCCTGCGGATTCTCCGATCAGTACAACTGTCCGATGCCGCCGCGGCAGAACCGTTTCCACCTGCCCGTAGAGGCCGGCGAGAAACTCCCCCTCTTCCGCGGCGGCTTCCTCGCGCAGCACTGAACCTCCCGCAGCCTTCTCGTTACTGCAGCACGAAAGCGCCTTCATCATGAACCTCAAGAAGACCTCCCTGTATGGCACCGCGACGGCCGCCACGCTCGCTTTGACGCTCACGGCCTGCGGGGGCTCCAGCTCCGGAGGGAGCGGCGCCGGCGGCGCCTACGACAAGGACGCGACGGTCAACATCGGCTCGCTCTACGAGCCGCAGAACCTCGACAACACCGCCGGCGGCGGCCAGGGCGTGACGGAGGCACTCAACGGCAACGTCTACGAAGGCCTCTTCAGGCTCACCGACGACGGCAAGGTGGACAAGCTCCTCGCCCAGGACTACAAGGTCAGCCCCGACGGGCTCACCTACACCTTCACCCTCCGCGACGGCGTGAAGTTCCACAGCGGCAAGGAACTCACCAGCGAGGACGTCAAGTACAGTCTGCGGAAGGTCATCGCCGAGGACTCCCAGTCCGCGCGCAAGAGCAACCTCGAGGTCGTCAAGGACGTCGCCACCCCCGACGCGCGGACGGTCGAGGTCACGCTGTCGCAGAAGTCGATCTCCTTCATCTACAACCTCTCCTACGTCTGGATCATCAACTCCAAGGCCCAGAACCTGAAGACGACGGAGGACGGCACCGGCCCCTACACACTGGACAAGTGGACCCGCGGTTCGGCCCTGAGTCTGGACCGCTTCCCGGGCTACTGGGGCCACGCCGCCGGGAACAAGAAGGCCGTCTTCCACTACTACAAGGACGCCACGGCCCTCAACAACGCGCTGCTGACCAACGCCGTCGACGTGGTCACCAGCGAGCAGTCGCCCGACGCCCTGGACCAGTTCAAGAGCAACCGGAACTACAAGGTCAACGACGGCGACTCCACGACCAAGCTGCTGCTCGCCTTCAACGACAAGGCCAAGCCCTTCACCGACGTCAAGGTGCGCCAGGCCGTGTCCGCCGCGATCGACGACAAGAAGCTGCTGGAGTCGGTCTGGGGCGGCTACGGCAAGCTCATCGGCTCCATGGTGCCGCCGACCGACCCCTGGTACGAGGACCTCACCAAGGTCAACGCCTACGATCCGGCGCGCGCCAAGCAGCTGCTGTCCGAAGCGGGATACGCCAAGGGCTTCGCCTTCACCCTCGACACCCCGAACTACGACCCGCACCCGACCGCCGCCACCTTCATCAAGTCGGAACTGGCCAAGGTCGGCATCACCGTCACGATCAACACGATCACCCCCGACGAGTGGTACACGAAGGTCTACAAGAACCACGACTTCTCGGCGACGCTCCAGGAGCACGTCAACGACCGCGACCTCGTCTGGTACGGAAACCCCGACTTCTACTGGGGCTACGACGACAAGCAGGTCACCCAGTGGGTCCAGCAGGCCGAGGAAGCCGCCACCACCGATGAGCAGACCGCGCTGCTGAAGAAGGTCAACGAGAAGACCGCCGAGGACGCGGCAAGCGACTGGTTGTACCTCTACCCGCAGATCGTCGTCGCGAGCAGCAAGCTGTCGGGCTACCCGCTCAACGGCCTCAACTCGCAGTTCTACGTCTACGACATCAAGAAGAAGGGCTGATGGCGCGTTACCTCCTGCGCCGACTCGTCTTCCTGCTGGTGTCGCTGGCCCTGGCGAGCGTGGTGCTGTTCGTGCTGCTCCGCCTGCTCCCCGGCGACCCGGCCAACGCACTCACCGCGGTCGGCGCAAGCCCGGAGCAGATCGCCGCGGCACGGCACTCCATCGGCTCCGACAGGCCGCTGCCCGAGCAGTTCACCCACTGGCTCGGGCAGCTGGCCCGGGGCGATCTCGGTACGTCCTTCGTCAGTTCGCTGCCCGTCGGGCCCGAGGTCGCGTCCCGGCTCAACGTCACCGTCCCGCTGACCCTGGCCGCCTTCGTGCTCGCCGTTCTCGTCGCCGTCCCCGCAGGGTTCGTCGCCGCACACAGGCGGCACACCTGGTACGGCGCCCTGCTCAGCGGCGTCTCCCAGCTGGGCATCGCGATACCGGTGTTCTGGCTGGGCATGATCCTGATCGCGGTGTTCGCCCTGAACGCGGGCTGGCTGCCGGCGGGCGGCTTCCCGCCGGACGGCTGGTCCGAGCCGGGCGAGGCGGTCCGCTCCCTCGTCCTGCCGGTCGTGACCATCGCCTTGGTGATGAGCGCCTCCCTGATCCGCTACGTACGCTCCGCGACCCTCGACGTTCTGGGGAGCGATTATCTGCGGACCGCCCGCGCCCTGGGGTCGTCCTTCGGCCGGGCCATGTGGCGGCACGGCCTGCGCAACGCCTCGGTACCGGTGATCTCCGTCCTCGGCATCGAACTCGCCACGACCCTGCTCGGCGCGGTCGTCGTGGAGTCGGTGTACGCGCTGCCGGGCCTGGGCTCGATGCTCGCCACCGGCATCGCCCAGCACGACTACCCGGTCATCCAGGGCGTGCTGTTCGTCTCCACGCTCGCCGTACTGGTCATCGGCTTCGTCGCCGACCTGGTCCAGCGGATCATCGACCCGCGGCTGCGCGGACGGCTGTCGGGAGGAGCCCGATGACCCAGGACGTTCTCGAACCGGCCCCGTCCCTGCGGGCGACGCGAGCCGGGCGCCGCTTCCGGGGTTCCGCCACGCTCGCCGTCGGCTGTGTCCTGGCCGGACTGATTTTGCTGCTCGCGCTGGTCTCCCTGTTCTGGTCGCCCTACGCCGCCGACGACACATCCGGCGGACGGCTGGCGGCACCCGGCGGGGGGCATCTGCTGGGCACCGACAAGCTCGGCCGTGACCTGTTCACCCAGGTGATGGCGGGGTCGCGCATCGCCGTCGAGGCGGGGCTGGGTTCCGTGCTCATCGCCGCCGCCCTCGGCGTCACCCTCGGCATGCTCGCCGCGTTCGCGCAGGGCTGGCTGGACGACACCCTGTCCGCGTTCCTCGACATCCTGATCGCGTTCCCGACGCTGCTGCTCGCGATGCTCATCGTCGCGGCACGCTCGGCGACCCTCGGGTCCGCGGTCCTCGCGATCGGCCTGGCGCAGAGCGCCGTCGTCGCCCGGCTGGTCCGCATCCTGGTCAAGCGGGTCCTGGCGCAGGACTTCATCACCGCGGCCCGCACGTCCGGCACATCCTGGCCCCGCACGGTGCTCGGCCACGTCCTGCCGAACATCTGGCCCACCCTGTCGGTGAACCTCGCCCTGCAGTTCGGCCTCGCCGTGCTGGCCGAGGCCGGCCTGTCCTACCTCGGCCTGGGTGCTCCGCCGCCCAACGCCTCATGGGGCCGCATGCTCCAGGAGGCGCAGGCCACCTTCACCACCGCCCCAGCCGGGGCACTCGCCCCCGGCGTCCTCCTCGTCCTGCTCGTCATCGGCGTCAACCTGATCGCCGACGGGCTGCGGGACTCCCTCGACCCCGCGACCCGCCGGAGGCGCACATGAGCCTCCTCGACGTACGCGGACTCACCGTCCGGACCACCGACGACCGCGTCCTCGTCGACGACCTCTCCTTCACCGTAGAACGCGGTGAACGACTCGGTCTCATCGGCGAGTCCGGCTCCGGCAAGTCGCTCAGCACGCTCGCCGTGCTCGGCCTCCTGCCCGCCGGCATGACCGCCACCGGCAGCATCGAACTGGCCGGAACCCAGATCGTCGGCGCTTCCGACAAGAGGCTCACCGCGGTGCGCGGCCGCGACGCGGCCATCGTCTTCCAGGAACCGCTCACCGCGCTCGATCCGCTGATGCGCGTGGGCCGGCAGATCGCCGAACCGCTCGCCCGGCACATCGGTCTCAAGGGAGCCGCCCTGCGTGACGCCGTGCGCGACGCGCTGACACAGGTACGGATGCCGGATCCCGAACGCGTCGCCCGGGCATTCCCCCACGAGATCTCCGGCGGACAGCGCCAGCGCGTCGCCCTGGCCATGGCCTTGGCCTGCGCCCCCGCGCTGCTGATCGCCGACGAGCCGACGACCGCGCTGGACGTGTCCGTGCAGGCGGAGATGCTGGACCTCGTCGACGCGCTCGTACGGGAACGGAGGATGGCGGTGCTCTTCGTCAGCCACGACCTCGCCGTCGTGGCCCGGGTGACCGACCGTGCCGTGGTGATGAAGGACGGCCGTGCCGTCGAGGAGGGCACGGTCGGCGACCTCATCCGCTCTCCTCAGCAGGAGTACACCAAGGCCCTCGTGGCCAGCGCGCGGAAACTGGAGTCCGCTTTGGACCTGAGGAGCGCACCGTGACACCCGTGCTGGAGCTGAAGGACGTGACCCTGCGCCACCGGGGAGCCGCGGCCGGCGCGGTGCAGGACGTCACCCTCGCCGTCGAGAGCGGACAGAGCCTGGCCCTCGTCGGTGAGTCCGGGGCCGGGAAGACGACACTGCTGCGCCTGCTGCTGGGTCTGTCCCGCCCCACCACCGGAAGCGTCCGCTTCGACGGCGCCGATCTGTCCCTGCGCGACCGAGAGCAGATGCGCCGTTTCCGGCGCAGCGTGCAGTGCGTCTTCCAGGACCCCTACTCCTCGCTCGACCCCCGACGGCGCGTGGGAGCCATCGTGGCGGAGCCTCTGCGCTCCCTGGGCATCGACACACGGTCCGGCGCCATGCCGAAGGCGGCCGCGGCACTGGAACGCGTCGGTCTGCCCGCCGAGGCGCTGCACCGCTATCCGCACGAGTTCTCCGGGGGACAGCGCCAGCGCATCGCGATCGCACGAGCCGTGGTGTGCCACCCGCGGGTACTGCTCGCCGACGAACCCGTCAGCGCGCTCGACGTCACCACCCGGGTCAAGGTCGTGGACCTGCTCGCGGAGCTCAAGCAGGAACAGGGCCTCACCCTCGTGATGGTCTCCCACGACCTGTCGGTCGTGGCGTCCCTGTGCGAGCGCACCGCCGTGCTGGAACGCGGCCACGTCGTCGAACAGGGCGACACCCGCCAGGTGCTGGGGCGCCCCGAACACCCCTACACCCGGCGCCTGATCGACAGCGTGCCGCGCCTGCCCGCCTGACCCCTTCCCCACCGGCGCCCGGGTGCCGTCGCATCCCCATCCCCGCGCCGCGGAGCCGCGCCAGAACGCGCTCCGGCAGTGCTCAGCCCGGCCGCCGCGCGATCAGGTCCACCACCTCAGCGGTGGTGCGCACATCGCCGAACGACCGGTAGATCGTGTGCAGCGCCGCATTGTGGTCCTCGTCGCGCCGGGCCGCGTTCGCATCGGCGACCATCACCACGCGCAGGCCCGACGTGGCGGCGTCCCTGGCCGACGACTCGCAGCAGACATTGGTGAGCGTGCCGGTGATGACGACGGTGTCGACACCGCGTTCCGCCATCAGCCCCGGAAGAGGCGAACGACCGGGGAAGAACGCGCTGTACGCGGTCTTCTGCACCACCGGATCCTCCGGCCGCACGTCGAGGGCGTGCCACAGGCGCGACCGCAGCGGGCCCTCACCCCCTGACCCCGCGTACAGCCTGCTGACCGCCGGTCCGTAGAACTCGGTGGTCGCCCCCGCGAGGGGCGCCTCGTGCGCCGGTACGACCCACGCCACCAAGCCGCCGGCCACGCGCAGCGCCTCAGCGATGCGGCCCACGTTCGGCACGATGCCGCGGACGTACGGATTCCCCTCGGCGAAGAACGGCACCATGTCGATCACGATCAGGGCGGTCCGGGCCGGGTCGAGGTTGTTGTAGGCGTGCCGCTTCCCGCGTCTTTCCTCCTGCCGCGCATACTCCCGAGGTTCGATCCGCCACTCGTGCATCTTGGTGTCAGGTTGCATACGTCCCCTTGGCAGGCGCGTCATGGCGGGGCGAGCATGCCCTCCATCACCACCGGCTACGCCGGCCCGCCCGCCCGGCAGTACGACGTACCGCCGGCGTCCCCTCTGCGCGCCGGGAAGTCCCTCTCAGGGCCGAGGTCCTCCTCAGCACCGCGTCAGGCGGGCCACGCCCGCAGCAACGCAGCCACGCTCTGCCCGGTGCACGCCTCGTCGCGCAGTTCGTCGACCAGGGCCCGCACCTCGTCCCAGGTGGGTTTCACCTGGCGGCCGGCGGCTTGCAGGTACGCCACGGTCACCGCGACAGCGACCGTCATGTTCGACCGCTCCAGCCACCGCAGGCGCCCCAGGGAGTGGGCCAGAGCGGCCGCGCGGGCGACCGGCCCGTCGTAGACGTCCCGGTCGAACAGCTGGGCCTTGTGCCGCTCCACCGCCGACAGGGGCACGCCGAAGTCGTCCGGGGCCGGATCGTCCTGCCCCGCATTGCTCGCGACGCTCAGGATCCAGCCGAGGTCAACCTCGAGGTTCACGCACGCGCTCCTCGATGAGGTCCCCGAACTCCTCGATCACGTTCGCCGCCGACGCGAGGAACGCTTCCGGAGGGGATCGGTGTCGGACTTCACCAGGTGCTCGATGTACTCCTGGAGGGACATGTGCCGGTTGCCCGCCGCCTGGCGGGCCGCCTCCACCGTGTCCTCGTCCAGCCGGACGTTCAGCTGCGTCTTGGCCATGCGGTGATGCTAGCTCTCGCTAGCCAAGATCGGTAGTGCCTCTGTCGGGGTGCAGGACGGGAGAAGTCGAGTTCGCGGATCTCCTGCGGCCACAGCGGCGTGTGGCAGCACCAGCATCCCGCGCCGCGGTCTCAGGACTGCCGGCCGCTCCTGGGTGCGCGGAGCCCTGGTGCGACCCCGCGGGTCGATTGCGGGGACAGGGTCGCCGTTCAGGCGTTGTAGCCGCCGTGGGCGTCCAACACCGCCCCTGTGACGTACGAGGCGGCGGGGCTCGCCAGGAAGGCGATTGCCGCGGCGATCTCCTCAGGGCGCCCCATGCGCTGGAGGGAGAGGGAGCTGACCAGGGTTTTAAGGGTCTCGGGGTCCGGCGGCTCCATGCCGCTCTCCATCAGCCCGGCCTCCACGACGTTGGCGGTGATGCCCCGGTGCCCCAGGTCCCGCGCGACGCCCATCGTGTACCTCTCGATGCCCGACTTGGTCGCCGAGTAGTCGGCGAGGCCAGGAAGGCCGACGCGGGAACCGAGTCCGGAACTCACCGTAATGATGCGGCCGTCTGCGCGCAGCACCCGGGAGGCGGCCCGGATGACGGCGATCACACCCAGGTAGTTGGTCGCGTGCATGCGGTCGAGAGCGGCGGTGTCGGCGTTCGGGTCATCCACCGTGCGGCCCTGTTCCACCGAGATCGCCGCGTTGTTGACGAGGATGTCCAGGCCGCCGAAGGCGGTGACCACGTCGTCGATCAGCAGCGGCGCCTGGTTCATGTCCGCCTGGTCGGCCTGGAAGGCAGCGGCCTTCGCTCCCTTGTCGCGCAGTTCGTCGACGACGGCCTGCGCTGGCTTCTCGGAGTTGACGTAGGTGAAGGCGACATCGGCGCCCTGCTCGGCGAGGAGCCGTACGGTGGCGGCTCCCAGTCCGCGGGATCCGCCGGTGACCAGGGCGACCTTGCCAGCGAGTGGCTTGCTCATGCTTCTCTCCTCGTTGATCCATTCCAGCCTGTCGCAACAAAGATTGTTACGACACTGGTCGCAACTATACTGGTTACGATTGCGTTGTCGAACGTAGAGTGGTTCCGCCGAGAGGAGGGGGCGCATGAGCGCCAACAGCAGGTTGACGATCGCGGCCCATGCGCTGGCCTGGATCGGCCTCTACCAGCGCCAGGGCAACGCCGTCGCCACCTCCGAGCAGATCGCGACCAGCGCCAACACCAATCCCGTGGTGATCAGACGCCTGCTGGGCGAGCTGCGCCGCGCCGGTCTCGTGGAGTCCCGGCGGGGGGTGGGTGCGGGCTGGGCGCTGGCGCGCGACCTGGGGTCGATCAACCTGCTCGATGTCTATGAGGCGGTGGAGCCCGGGCCCCTTTTCGCGCTGCACCGGGCCACCCCGGACCAGGGGTGCGTCGTCGGTCACGGCATCCAGCCGGCGATGCAAGGCGTCTACGAGGGCATCGAGGACACCGTGCGACGTGAGCTGTCCCGCGTCTCACTCGAGGACGTGCTCCGGGACGTCCTCGCGGCACCTCGCTAGTGTCCTGCGCCAGAAATGGCGGTGCTAAGTCTCTGGTGGGTTGTCGGTGGCTGGTGGTGCGATTTTGCCGAGGTAGTCGGCGAGGGAGTTGAGGATCTCGTCGGCGGTCTTGGTCCAGGTGAACGGTCTGGGGTTCTTGTTCCAGCCGTCGATCCAGGCTCTGATGTCGTCTTCCAGGGCTTTTACCGAGGTGTGGATGTCGCGGCGGATGAGCTTGTCGGTCAGCAGGCCGAACCACCGCTCGACCTGGTTGATCCAGGACGAACCGGTGGGTGTGAAGTGGACGTGGAAGCGGGGGTGTCTGCTCAGCCACGCTTTGATCTCGGGGGTGTTGTGGGTGGCGTAGTTGTCGCATACCAGGTGCACGTCGAGTCCGGTGGGGACCGCCTTGTCTATCGTGATCAGGAACTTCTTGAATTCAACCGCCCGGTGGCGGCGGTGAAGTTCCCCTATGACAGTGCCGTCGGCGATGTTGAAGGCGGCGAACAGGCTGGTGATGCCGTGCCGCAGGTAGTCGTGGGTGCGGCGCTCGGGCATGCCGGGCATCATCGGCAGGACGGGCTGCGAGCGGTCCAGGGCCTGGATCTGGCTCTTCTCGTCCACGCATAACACCACGGCCTTCTCCGGCGGGTTGTGGTACAGGCCGACGACGTCGACGACCTTCGCGACGAACTGCGGGTCGGTGGACAGCTTGAAGGAATCCTGCAGATGCGGCTTGAGGTCGAACCGTTTCCAGATCCGGCCGATCGTCGATTTCGACAGCCCGGTCCGGGCGGCCATCGAGGCCCGGGACCAATGCGTGTCGCTTCCCGGCGTGGATTCCAGGGTCGCCACGATCACCTCTTCGACCTGGTCGAGGAGAATCGACGGCGGCCGGCCCGGCCGGGGCTCATCGGCCAAGCCGTCAAGGCGGTCGGCGATGAAACGGCCCCGCCAGCGATCAACCGTGGAGGTATCGACACCGAGATCAGCCGCGGCTTGCTTGTTCGTCCCGCCCTCCGCGCAACGCAGCACGATCTTCGCGCGAAGCGCCAAATACTGGGCGGTCTTCGCGCGCCGGGACCACCGGACCAGTTGCGCCCGTTCGGCCTCGCTCAAAACCAGATCGGCCTTCGGCCGGCCGATACGAGCGGCGTCCTCCAGCCCGGCCATCCGCTCAGCCGCGAACTTCCCCCGCCACTTCCTCACCGTCGCGACGGTCACGCCGACCTCCACCGCCACCTTCGCGTTCGGCGTCCCGTCCGCGCATGCCAGCACGATGCGCGCCCGCTCCGCGAACCGTGGTGCCACCGCCCCGCTCGCCCAATGGGCCAACTCCGCGCGTTCCTGATCGGACAGACGGACTTCAACGGCACGAGGACCCGGCGACATGACAACAGACTACAGACTTAGCCCCGCCATTTCTGGCGCAGGACACTAGCGGCGGTCGCGCGATCGCATGCCGACAGCGTGCGACTGGCGTATGCCAACCCCTGTCCCCTCCGATGTTCCTCTCCGGCGCTGCCATCAGGTCCACCGCCGGCACCGGCTCTCCGGGCTCCTCCACTTCGCTGCCGGACATCTTCGCGACCACCGGCTGCTCCAGCGCCGCGGCGTACTCGTCGCGGAGGTCGCGACTCCGTCGGCAGCGCGCACGGCAGTGGTCGGCCTCTACCTCGTGAATCTGCTCGTGGACCCGGTGCAGCTGCTGCGGCAGGTGGAATCGATCACGCTGAGGCGGGTGAGTTCTGTGAGGTGTCCGCGTCGGCGGGCACGCCCGTGACGGACGGGCCGGGGGCCACCACCATGGCGCTGGACGGCGGCCCGGCCGGGCTGGCGCAGCCCGCACGCTCCAGGGCGCGGTCATGCGCGGGGAATGCCGGCGCGCTGCAACCACGCTTCGATGTCGGAATCGGCGCCTCCGACCTGTTCGCCGCGGACTGCGAGACCTTCTGCGACGGTGGCGCCGGGGCAGGAGGCGGCGTAGTCGCGTTCGGTCGTTCCCAGGCCACTCATGGCATAGGTGGTGACCGGGTGGACGGTCTTACGGCGCCAATCGAAGGCTTCGGTGAACGTCGTCATGATCATCGGTGCTCTGACGTTCCAGATGGGGCTGCCCAGCAGGATCGTGCCGTAGCCGTCGAGAACAGGCAGGCGGCCGGAGATGGCCGGCCGGGCGTCGGTGTCCTGTTCACGGACGTTGCGCCGGACGGTCTCGTCGTAGTCGTGCGGGTAGGCGTCGGCAGCCTGGATGCGGTAGGTGTCGCAGGTGATGCGGCTGCTGATCTTCCGCGCGAGGACCTCGGTGTTGCCCGCCTTCAAGTCGGTGCGGCGGCCGTAGAAGTAGTTCTCGCCCGGCCGTGAGAAGTAGACCAGCAGGACTCGACTTCCGCTGCTCCCGGTCGTAGGAGCCGAGCGGGAGGGCGCGGAGGTTCCTGGTTGAGGTGAGGACGGTGAGCAGCCCGTCAGATGGCTTCCGGCCAGAGCAGCGGCTCCTGTCAGCAGTGCCTGGCGCACGACGGTGCGCCGGCTCGGCATGGCGGTGCTGAGCTGTGGCGTGATCACGCAGACACCTCCCGGTGAACCGTCGGGTAGGGCGGGTAGCAGGGGACGCCCCGAGTAGGTCACGGCGCGGAGCGTCCGGGAATGGCGGTAGCTGAGGGTCAGGCATGGGGCGCTGCTGCCGCCCCTCTCGGTCGGCCATCCAAGCGGCGCTTGCTGAACATGGCGAACATCCGTGGGCCGTGATGGTCGGAGCAGCGCGTCAGGGGGCATAGCCGAGGCTGGGGCCGTGCTGCTGTATGTGCGTGCCTGGTCACGGTTGGGCAGGGCCAGGCTCCCCGCCGGTGGCCGGGCACACGGCAGTGAATGTCCGTCAGAACCATGTGGGCATTCGGGGTACGTAGGCCTCTTCCAGGGAGTGGATCTCCTCCTCGGTGAGCTCGATGTCGAGTGCGGCGGCGGCGTCGGCCAGATGGTGGGGTTTGGTGGCGCCCACGATCGGCGCTGAGACGACTGGGTTCTTCAGGACCCAGGCCATCGCGACCTGCGCCATGGGGACACCGCGGGCCTCCGCGATCCTCTGCACGGTGTCGACGATGGCCTGGTCGCTGTCGAGGAAGAGCGGCCGGCCCTTGGGGTCGACGACGGGGTAGTCCTTTCCGCGGCGCGTGGCGGACTGCGTACCCCAAGGGCGCGCGACCCACCCCGCCGCGAGAGGGCTCCAGGGCATGCTGCCCACGCCCTGGGCGGCGAGCAGGCCGAACATCTCCCGCTCTTCTTCGCGGTGGATCAGGTTGTACTGGTCCTGCATGGACACGAACCGTGTCCACCCGTGCGTCTGGGCGGTGTGTTGCATCGTGGCGAACTGCCACGCCCACATCGAGGAGGCCCCGATGTAGCGGGCCTTGCCGGCCTTGACCACGTCGTGCAGGGCCTCCATCGTCTCCTCGACCGGGGTTTCGGGGTCGAAACGGTGGATCTGGTAGAGGTCGATGTAGTCGGTGTCCAGGCGCCGCAGGGAGGCGTCGACCTGCTCCATGACGGCCTTGCGGGACAGGCCCGCTCCGCCCGGTCCCTGGTGCATCGGTTGGAACAGCTTGGTGGCCAGGACGATGTCGTCGCGCTGCACGTACTTCTTCAGGGCCCGCCCGACGATCTCTTCCGACGTGCCCAGGCCGTAGATGTTCGCGGTGTCCCAGAAGGTGATGCCCAGTTCGACGGCCTGTCGGAAGATGGGTTCGGCCTGGTGGTCGTCGAGTACCCACGGCATTCGTTTGGCTGGGTCGCCGAAGCTCATGCAGCCCAGTGCGATGCGGCTGACCTTCAGTCCGGACGTCCCCAGGCGGGTGTACTCCATGATGTGTGTCCTTTTTCAGAGGTGGCGGCCGTGGGGCCTTTGTGCGGGTGGGGACGGGCGCTGGTCAGCGTTCGATGATCGCCATACCGGCCTCGTCATGGCTGTCGCCGGATGCGGGGGTGAGGTTGTTCAGTTGCTCGATCTGCTCGGCGGTCAGTTCCACGGCGTCGGCGGCGGTGTTCTCCTCAACACGTGCCATGCGCTTGGTGCCGGGGATCGGGGCGATGTCGTCGCCTTGCGCGAGCAGCCAAGCGAGTGCGACCTGGGCGGGAGTGGCACCGGCCTGGTCGGCGACGGCTTGGACTTCGTCGGCGATCGCCAGGTTGCGCTGGAGGTTCTCGCCGGTGAACCGGGGGTTGTTCTTGCGCCAGTCGGTGTCATCGAGGTCGCCGGTGGAACGGATCTGCCCGGTGAGGAATCCGTGGCCCAGCGGTGAGTAGGGCACGAAGCCGATGTTCAGCTCCCGCAGCAGGGGCAGCAGCCGTGTCTCGGGGTCCCTGGTCCACAGGGAGTATTCCGTCTGGACCGCGGTGACCGGGTGGACCGTGTGGGCCCGGCGGATCGTCTCGGGGCCGGCCTCTGAGAGGCCGATGTGGACGATCTTGCCCTCGGTGATGAGGCCGGCCAGCGTCCCGATCGTCTCTTCGATCGGGACCTGCGGGTCGACGCGGTGCTGGTAGTACAGATCGATGTGGTCGGTACCCAGGCGCTTCAGGGACCCTTCGACGGCCGTGCGAATGCTGTCCGGGCTGCTGTCGAGCTGTCCGGACGGCCGTCCGGTGTGGGAGAGAAATCCGAATTTCGTCGCCAGCACCACATCGTCGCGGCGACCTTTCAGGGCGCGGCCGACCAGTTCCTCGTTGGTGTAGGGGCCGTAGACCTCGGCGGTGTCGAGGAACGTGACACCCAGCTCCAGGGCCCGGTGGACGGTGCGGATCGACTCGGCGTCGTCCTCGCCTGCTCCGGTGTAACCGTAGGACATCCCCATCGTGCCCAGGCCGATGCGGGAAACATCGAGGTCACCGAGTGTTACGTGATTCACGGCGGTAAGTCATCTCCACTTCGGATCACCATCGGGCCGGCTATTCAGCCGGTCGCTCACTTCTGCGTGCTCCGTCCCGCGAGCCGGGTACGGCTGCTGGGCGGCCGTATCCCACTCTCGCCCGTGTTCGGCGCAGGTGGCAGGGCGAGCTGTTCAGGGGTAATGACAGGGCCCCTCACTTCGCTGCCGCCCAGGTCAGCGCGGTGTGACACTGATGTCATGGCATCGGAGCACCCCACCGGCGGTAGCGAGGGCGCGGAGCTGGGCCGTTTCCTGCGCGCCCGCCGCACCCAGACCAGCCCGCGGCAGGCCGGTCTCACCGTCGGCCCAGGGCTGCGCCGCACGCCGGGGCTGCGTCGCGAAGAGCTGGCCACCCTCGCCGGGATCAGCATCGACTACTACGTGCGCCTCGAACGCGGCAAGGAGACCCGCCCCAGCCCCTCCGTCCTCGACGCGCTCGCCCGCGCACTGCACCTGGACGACCAGGAACACCAGCACCTGCGGGATCTGGCCGCCCGGGCCGCCCGCTACGCGCCCGAGACGCCGCCCGCGCCGAGCCGGACCGTGCGCCCGCATCTGAAGCTGCTGCTGGAATCGCTGCGCCCCAACCCCGCCTACGTCATCAGCCGCAGCATGGACATGTTGGCGTGGAACCCCGGTGGCCTCGCTCTGTACGCAGGCTTGGAGGACTGGCCGGCCAAGCACCGCAACCTCGCCCGCTACCTCTTCCTCCACCCGGCCGCCCGCACCCTGTTCCCGGACTGGGACCGCCAGATCACCGCCTGCGCAGCCCGGCTGCGCGCCGTCGCAGGCACCGCCCCCGACGCCCCCGACCTGACCAATCTGGTCGGCGAACTCCTCCTGAAAAGCCCCGACTTCGCCCGGCTCTGGGAACGCTACGAGGTCACCGGCCGCAAGCCCGCACAGAAGACCTTCCACCACCCCCGCGTCGGCACCGTCACCCTCACCTCCCAGTCCATGCAACTGGAAGGCACCCCCGGACAGCGCATCGGCGTCTACACCGCCGAACCCGGCACCCCCGACCACGACGCCTTGCTCCTACTGGACATGACCGCAGCGCAACCGACGCAGCGCCCAGCCGGGGCGGACGCGGAGCAGTCCCGCCAGCAGCCCTGAACGGGGGCGCCGGCCCTGCCACCAGACCAATGTCGAGGTGTCGAGTTCGCGAGAGCTGTCGTCCAGCACTGTTGTCGCGAATTTGGTGACGGGCGGTCAGCTGCTCTGCTGTGTATGGGGGAGTCGGATTCCTGGGTGGCTGCCCACGATGCTGGCAGGCGCAGGCTCTCTTCCGATGGGGAGCCGGGTCCGGCGGCATGGATGGTGAGGGTGGATCCAGGCGCCGCCGCCATCTCAAGGCCCTCGTAGGCGGGGGTGAGGTCGCCGCGGTGTGTCGAAGCGCAGCGTCTCGGCAAGCCGTCGTGGTCGCCCCGGAAGTCAAACTGACCCTGCAGAGGCGGGAGTCGGTCGCCTTGGACGCGTCTGGGTGGGTGTCGGTGCCGGCCTCTGGGCGGGTCCCCGGGGCGTGACTCCATCGACTCGGCCCCGCCCTGTCAGGGCATTCCCGCCGTGTCCAGCAAGGCCGTGGCGGTGGCCGTGGCCAGCCCGCCCAGGTGCTGGGCCTGGGCGACGACGCGGGAGCTGGATCCGTCGAAGGCCACGGTGAGCTGGCGGGCGAGCAGATCCGGGTCCTGCGCGCCGCCACGACGGGCCTCCTCGCGGAAGAAGTCGGTGAGCGCGTCCTTGTAGCGCCGGGCGACCACGCTGGCGGGGTGCTCGGGGTCCTTGAGCTCGAACGCGGTCGCCAGGAACGGGCAGCCGAGGTAGTCCGATGACGCGGACAGCGACTCGAGGCGCTCGAAGACGTGCATGATGCGTTCGCGCGGTGGCAGGTCGGCTTCGGGGGCGGGCAGCAGCGCGCCCAGGTAGCGGGAACCCGCACGGTCCAGGCTCGCGGCAAGGACGTCGTCCTTGCTCGTGAAGAGCTGGTACATCGACCGCTTGGAGACGCCGGCCGCGCGGCACAGTGCCTCGATGCCGATGTTGACGCCTTCCCGGTAGAAGAGCGCGGCCGCGGCATCGAGGAGCCTTTCGCGAGTCGGAGCCGCCGTGGCGGTGGCAACGGGCGAGGCGGGTGTGCTGGACGTCATAGGAGTGAGCTTACGCCTTGTGTTGCAGAGATGAAACCGATCGGTTTACGGTACTGGAAACCGATCGGTTTCCGCCGGTCGGCCGACAAGCCGGGAGTAGATCCATGACCGCAATCGCAGGTTCGACCGTGCTCGTCACCGGAGGCAGCCGAGGCATCGGCCGGGCCCTGGTCGAGTCCCTGTACACCCGAGGCGCCAAGAAGGTCTACGCCACCGCCCGCGACCCCCGCACCATCACCCACCCCGGCGCCGTCGCGCTGCCTCTGGAGGTCACCGACCCCGCCTCGGTGGCCGCCGTCGCGGAACAGGCACAGGACGTCACCATCCTGATCAACAACGCGGCTGCGGCCATAGCGGCGTCATTCCTGACCTCCCCCGTGGACGACGTTCGCCGCGAGTTCGACACCAACTTCTACGGCCCCCTGCAGATGACCCGCGCCTTCGCCCCGATCATCGAGGCCAACGGCGGCGGCCACTTGCTCAACGTGCACTCCGTCCTCTCCTGGGTCGCGCTCTCCGGCTCCTACAGCGCGTCCAAGGCCGCACTGTGGTCACAGACCAACTCGCTGCGCCTGGAGCTGAAGCCGCGCGGCATCACGGTCACCGGGCTGCACGTCGGCTACGTGGACACCGACATGGCGGCTCACGTCGACGCGCCGAAGACGTCGCCGCAGAGCGTCGCGGAGCAGGCGCTGGACGGAATCGAAGCCGACGCCTACGAGGTGCTCGCCGATGACCTGTCCCGCCAGGTCAAGGCGGGCCTGGCAGCCGACCTCGCCGCCTTGTACCCGCAACTGACGGGCTGACCCAAGCACCCCGCCGCGACGTCCGCGGGCGCGAACGACGACCTTGCCCGGGACGCGCGGCAACCGGCCCGAGCGCCGAGGACCGGACCAGTCGTTCGCCGCCCGCCTCGGCCGTCAGCTCCAGCCGTCCCCGTAGCAGCCAGTCTCTTGACCCCTAACAGCCATGAACGAGAGGTATTGTCATGCCGTCAAACGGTGCACTCGCGTACGAGGTCTTCATCGCCGACCCGATCCCGCTGAGCGTGCCCGAGCTCGTCCCCAACGGCGACCGGCGGACGTTTTCTCCCCTGTCCGTCACGCTCATCTACGGCGAGCGTGACGCCGTGCTCGTCGACCCGCCCATGACTTCGGCTCAGGCCGAGGCCGTCGGTGAGTGGATCGACGCCAGCGGTAGGAACCTGACCCACATTTTCGCCACTCACGGTCACGGCGACCACTGGTTCACCGCCGGTGTCCTGTCCGAGCGATTCGGCGCCCAGGTCGTCGCGACGACCGGCACGATCAGGCAGATGCACCACAACGTGTCGATCCGTGCAGGCTTCTGGGACAAGTTCCTACCCGGCCAGATCCCGGACACTCCGGTCACGGCCGTCACCGTGCCCGACAACCGGTTCACGCTCGAAGACCACGATCTGGTGATCATCGAAGCCGGCCACAGCGACACCGACGACACGAGCGTCCTGCATGTCCCCGACCTCGACCTCGTGGTCGCGGGCGACGTGATCTACAACGGCGTGCACCAGTTCCTGGTCGAGGCCGGACAAGGCGGACTGGACGCATGGCGCCGAGCCATCGGAATCGTCGAAGACCTCAAGCCTCGCCGGATCGTCGCCGGACACAAGAACAAGGGGCTCGACGACGATGCCACCCGCTCCATCCATGAGACCCGCCAGTACCTCGACACCGCCGCCGAGTTGCTCCTCCAGCACGACAGCGCGCTCGGCTTCTTCAACGCCATGCTGCAGCGGTTCCCCGAGCGCCTGAATCCGGGCGCCCTGTGGGGCGGAGCCGTCGCACTTTATTCCTGACTTCCAATCGGTGACCGTGCACAGCAGCCGGCCATGAGGCCCCGCCTTGGAAGCCATTGCATCGATGAGGTCCGGCAGCAGAATCCTGCTGGAGTACAAGGTGTCGGCCCCATTCGGCATTGACGCGGTGCAAGGCGCTCCGCCAACAAAGCCCTTCAGAAGGGGGAGGGTTCAAGATAAACGGACGTGGCCATAGTGTTGCCGGTGCCCTGACCGGGGTGATGCGACGCTTGCTCTGACGGCCCGAAGGGGTAGGCGTGCCCCGGGCGTTGAGGAGCCATGGGGCACCGGCTCACCGTGGCGAGGCGTCGGGGCGGGTGTCCGCGGGCTCCAGCCGGACGACGATGCCCTTCGAGGTGGGCTGGTTGCTGGTCTCGGCCACGCTCTCCAGCGGCACCAGGACCTGCGTCTCCGGGTAGTACGCAGCGGCGCACCCCAGCGCGGTCGGGTAGGGGACGACCTCGAAGCCCTCCGCGCGGCGCTCCACGTTGTCGGACCACACGCTCACCAGGTCCACCGGCTGTCCTCCTCGGAGGCCGAGGTCGGTCAGGTCCGCGGGGTTGACCAGGACGACGCGACGGCTGCCGTGGATGCCCCGGTAACGGTCGTTGTTGGTGTAGGGGATGGTGTTCCACTGGTCGTGGGAGCGCAGGGTCTGCAGGAGCAGGTGCCCGTCCGGGGCCTGCGGCATGGCCCAGGCGTTGCGGGTGAACATGGCCTTGCCGGTGGCGGTGGCGAAGACGCCCTCGTTGACCGGGTTCGGCAGCCTGATGCCGCCCGGCCGGACCACGCGCCGGTTGAAGTCGTGCAGCCCCGGCAGGATGTGGGCGATCCGGTGGCGGATCGTGCCGTAGTCGGTCTCGAACTGCCTCCACGGGATGTCGGTTCTGCCGTCGAGGGTGTGCCTGGCGATCCGGCACAGGATGGCGATCTCGCTGAGCAGCAGTTTGGATGCCGGCTCCAGGCGTCCTCGGGAGGTGTGCACCTCGCTCATCGAGTTCTCGACGGTGACGAACTGCTCGCCGCAGGGCTGGACGTCCCGTTCGGTGCGGCCCAGTGTCGGCAGGATGAGTGCCGTGCGGCCGCAGACCGCGTGGGACCTGTTGAGCTTGGTGGAGATGTGGGCGGTCAGTCGGCACCGCCGCATGGCCTCCTCGGTGACCGCGCTGTCGGGCGCGGCTCGGACGAAGTTGCCCGCGAGGGCGAGGAAGACCTTGATGCGGCCTTCCCGCATGGCCTTGATCGAGTTGACGGAGTCCATGCCGTGGGCGCGTGGCGGGTCGAAGCCGAACTCCCGCTGCAGCGCGTCGAGGAACGAGTCCGGCATCTGCTCCCAGATGCCCATCGTGCGGTCGCCTTGTACGTTGCTGTGTCCGCGTACCGGGCAGGCACCGGCCCCGGCCCTGCCGAGGTTGCCGCGCAGCAGGAGAAAGTTGACGATCTCCCGGATGGTGGGGACGGCGTGCCGGTGCTGCGTCACGCCCATGGCCCAGCAGACGATGACGCGCTCGCTGCGCAGCACGTCGTCGCGTACGTCCTCGATCTCCTCGCGGGTCAGTCCCGTCGCGGGGAGGATCTGGTCCCATCCGATGCCGCGGGCGTGCTGTGCGAACTCCTCGAAACCGCTGGTGCTGGAGCGGATGAAGTCGTGGTCGAGCACGCTGCCGGGCCGGGCGTCCTCGGCCTCCAGCAGCAGCCTGTTCAGGCCCTGGAACAGCGCGAGGTCGCCACCGCTGCGGATGTGCAGGAACCGGTCGGCGATCTGGGTGCCGTGTCCGATGATCCCGCGCGCCTTCTGCGGGTTCTTGAACCGGATCAGCCCGGCTTCCGGCAGCGGGTTGACCGCGACGATGCGGGCGCCGTTGCGCTTGGCCTCCTCCAGGGCGGAGAGCTGCCTCGGATGGTTCGTTCCGGGGTTCTGGCCCACCAGGAAGATCAGGTCGGCGTGGTGCAGGTCGTCCAGGCTCACTGTTCCCTTGCCGGTGCCGAGGGTCTCGTGGAGGGCGGTGCCGCTGGACTCGTGGCACATGTTGCTGCAGTCGGGCAGGTTGTTGGTGCCGAACGCCCTGGCGAAGAGCTGCAAGACGAAGGCGGCCTCGTTGCTGGCCCGGCCGGAGGTGTAGAAGACCGCCTCGTCGGGTGAGTCGAGCGCGTTCAGCTCCACGGCGATCAGTTCGAAGGCGTCCCGCCAGCTGATCGGTTCGTAGTGGTCCGCGTCCGGTCGCTTGACCATCGGTTCGGTGAGCCGGCCCTGCTGGTTCAGCCAGAGGTCCGAGGCCTGTTCCAGCTCGGAGACCGAGTGCCGCCGGAAGAAGTCGGCGGTGATGCGGCGCGTCGTGGCCTCGTCGTTGATGTGCTTGGCACCGTTCTCGCAGTACTCGTTGCGGTGCCGGTGGCCGGGAGCGGGGTCCGCCCAGGCGCAGCCGGGGCAGTCGATGCCGTCCACCTGGTTCATGGTCAGCAGGGTCACTCCGGTGCGCGCGACCGAGGTCTCCTCGAGGGAGTACTCCAGCGCGTGCCGTACGGCGGGTACTCCCGCGGCCCAGTCCTTGGGCGCAGTCGTGTCGAGTGTTTCGTCCGGCTCTTCTCGGGGGGCCTTCTTCATGAGGTGCGTCCCTCGTTCTCTCGTGCGCGGATCGCTTACCCGACGGGCCACCGCGGGACCCGGCTGCGTGGCGGTTCCGGCTCCAGCGGCAGTACGTGTCCGTTGTGGATGGACGCGCGCCAGGCCCCGCTCTCCTCGCCCAGGCCCTCGATGTACTCCTTGAAGTTCCGCAGCTCGGCGCGGACGACCCGGCGGGTGACCCCGAGGCCGTTGGTGACGGCGTCCCTGAGTCCGCGCCGCGTGGTCTCGATCCGCACGGTCATCACGGTGCGGTCCGGTGCCACGGAGCGGAACGACACCGTGCCCCGGTGGTACGGGCTGCGCTCCAGGCTCTGCCAGACGAGGTGCGAGTCCGGCCGCTGCTCCACGATCTCCGCCTTGAACTCCCTGTGCAACGGGCCGATCCCGATGACCCAGCGGGTGACCGCGGGGTTGATCTGCTCGACCCGCTTCACCGCGGACATGAAACGTGGAAAGCTCTTGAACTGGGTCCACTGGTTGTACGCGGTTCGTACGGGGACCGCGACCTCGACCACTTCTTCGACGGTTGTCATGGCCCACCCTCTCCAGGCGCCGCTCTTCCCAGTGTCACCGGCCTGTCGGCACGTCGCATGTGGATGCGCGCGGGGCAGGGACCCGAGCCGGGCTCCAGTGACCCTCCGCACAGCAACCATCACATATTGCGGCGAGGGTGATCCCCTCGGCCTGCAGGGCTTGCCACCGTTTGCGGTGGCGGCGGAGACATCAGGAGCGACAGGACCGACGCCGTGGCCCCTGCCGCGTTCCAGCGCGGCGCCGAAGAAGATCGTCACGGGGACCTGGGTATTGGACTTGCAGGAGTGATGCCGGATCGCCGCCCGGCCGACTGGCGATGGCGGCTCGGCTTCCACAGACCTGACCGAACAGGTCGTCGGAGAAGCCTGCGGCCTGTGGTAGCGCGTCCTTGGTTATCCACAGCGATACGGTGTCGATGGCGAGTGTCCTGTCGATGCAGAAGTCGCCGGGGTCCTGCATCCGGCCCCGTGTGCAGGTGTCGGGGCGTGGAGCGGGGCCCCAAGGGGGAGTGTTTGGGGCCCCGATTGCGCACTGGCGGCCTTCCCGGGCTCCGTTCGGCCAGCCAGCCAGCCAGCCAGCCAGCCCCGTGCCACGAGGCGCTTGGCGTTCGACCGCACTCCCTCGACCTTCACGGGCACCGGCTGAAGCCCGAGCGCGGCGGCGACCTGCCGGCAGTCCATCGCTTCTTTGACCGGTCCGTCCGGGCCAGTCAGGATGTCCATGATCTGCCGGTAATCCGGCGCGAGCACCCCGGCCTCCAGCCCCTCCCGCCACACCGGGACTACCGAACCGCGCACGGCGCCGGCCACGGGCGCCGGCCGGCTACCGGCTGCTGCCCCCGGCGTCTGCCCAGTGTCATCAGGCTCGGTCAGGACCTGCCCGACCGCCGTGCTTGCTTCTCGCAACGCGCCGTCGCTCCGGCTTGGTTCTCGCTCGGTACCACGCACACGCCACCCGACGGTCTTTCGCCCTGGGGGCGAAACCCCTCTTTCCTGCCCTGCTCCGCAGGGGTCCGATTCCTCCCCGGCCTGAAGGCCGGGGCATCCTCGGAGGAACCCGGTGACCCATCATGGAAAAGGAAGCCCTCAGGCAGCCGAGTTTTTGCGGAGCCGGTGTGTCGGCAGGTGCCGGGTGGACGGGAAGCCGGCGAGCGCGATGGCGGCGGTGGCGAGGACGGCGGCTTTGAGGCTGCCGAGCTGTGCCTCGGCGTATTCGGCCACGAGGGCGTCGGCCTCGGGCTTGCCAAGGCCCGCGCGCTCTGCCGCGGCTCGTACCTGGTCGGTGCCGACGAAGCTGACGCCCGCCTCGATGGTGATGCCGACCTGCTGACGTGCCGCGTTGGAGATCTCCGGGTTCTCTTCGATCCGCGTGGTGAACACGTGCACCAGTGCCCCGATGAGCAGCGAGCCGATGAGGGCGGTTCCCAGGGAGGATCCCAGGTTTTGAGCGGTGTACTGCAGACCGCCTACCTCGCTGCGTTCCGACTCGCCGACGCTCGATTGGACGACGTTGCCGAGTTGGGAGGCGAGCAGGCCCATACCCGCACCAAGCAAGGCCATCGCCCATGCGAAGGAAAGATCGTTGAGGGATGGAGTGATGGTGGCGAGCAGCCAGAGAATCGCCGCGATGAGAATCAGCAGAGCCGTACGGACCACCGTGCGGGGGGAGGCGATCCGGCCGAGCAGGGGGCCGCTCATGGAGACCACGAGCATGCTGATCGACACCGGTAGCAGCCGCAGCCCCGTCTCGAAGGCACTGAGGCCCTGCACGATCTGGAGGTACAGAGGGATGACGAAGAACAGGCCCAGCAGGATGAGGTTCTGACTGAGCAATGCGGCAAGGCCGGCCCGTAGAGCGGGCACGCCGAACAGCGAGAACCGCACGAGGGGTTCGTGCCCACGTGCCTCCTGCCGTCGCTCCCACAACCGGAACAACCACAGCACGACGGCCCCGGCAGCGATGACGAAGACGGTGAGGGAGAAGCCGAAGACGGTCACGGGGGAGTTGCGGGGGCGCAGCCACCCCCAGGTGCTGCTTTGCAGGACGCCCAGCACCACGAGGGCCAGGCCGATGGAGGACAGCGCGGCCCCGGCCTTGTCGAGGTGCGGTCGGGAGCCGCCGTGGGGCTGGTCCTCGATCCAGCGCATGCCCAAGAGGATGGCAGCCACCAGCACGACCTCGGCGGCGAAGACCAGACGCCAGGTCAGGTAGGTGGTCACCCAGCCACCGACCAAGGGTCCGACTGCGATGCCGGCTCCGGCCAGGCCGCCGATGACCCCGTAGGCGACGGCCCGGTCCCGGCCCTGGTAGGTCCCGGCCACGAGGGCGGCAAGCGCCGGGAGGACCAGTGCCGCGCCGAGCCCTTCGATCACGGACCAGCCCAGGATGAGCACCCACAGCGTCGGGGACACAGCGGTGAGGGCGGAGCCCGTGGCGTACACGATCAGTCCGATGCCGAATACCTTGCGGCGTCCGAGCATGTCCCCGAGTTTCCCACCCGTGATCATGAGGGCTGCCATGACGAGGGTGTAGAGGGTGATGACGGCCTGAATCGCGGTGACCTCGGTGTCGAAGTCCTCGACCAACTGGCTGATCGAGACGTTCATGACCGAGGTGTCGAGCACCATCAGGAACTGGGCGGTACCGAGGATGATCAGAGCCCGCCATCGCCTCACCGCTTGCACCTCCAGAGGTTCCGGTGTGCGTCACGGCTTGCGCGCGCGACCCCTCAGGTCACCATAAAGCAGGCATAACCTCACTTTCAGTACATTCGGTGCTTGAGCTGTGGCGTTTGCTCCTGCGTGGCCTGTGTCGGTCAGCGCAGGATCTTCTCCAGGGCGCGTTGGAACTCCTCGTCCGTGAGGTCGCCCTTGGCCGCTACCGCCGGTGTCAGATCTCCAACTCGCCCACGAGGTCGGCGAAACCGAGTGCGCGCAGCACGTTGCCTGCCGCGGTCGATTCTCGCCTGCACCGTGTGAGCGGCCTGGCGGTCGGTCAGGTTCTCCGCGAACTGCGGCACGCTGACGGGCGCCAGCTGGCCCGGAGCGATGCCAGGGCGGCCACGCACCTGGTCACCGGCCTGGCCGCCCGGCTGTGCCGTGCGGAGGGCCGCAAGGGACGGATCGGCGCCGGTGCCGGAGCCGACCCATCTGGCCGTCGACGGTGATCCCGTCAAGGACCCCGCCGCCCTTCTGGACGTGCGGGCCGTCTTCCGGCCGGCATCCGGGTGCGCTGACCTCCGCCGGGCGGCGTCGCCTCGCGTGCCGTCGGCGGGCGACCTGTCAGGGGTGGGAGGCCGTCCCCCCAATGGCGTATCCCCGGGTGCTGTGCTCATGATGGTCGCGTAGGGCCGACGTTCAGCTCTGCCTCCGCCGGCGTGTACAGCCTGGTGGGCAGGCGATCCGCCTTTGCCCGCACTCCTTGCCGCTGCGGGAATTCCATGGCCCGCTGGGTCGTGCGCGGCGTCGCCGGTGCAACAGCGTACATCGCTGACGTTTGGCCGTGATCACGCGCACTGGTGGCCTGCGGCAACAAAATGACCTCCCTCATACGAATCACTTCAGGTGGGTGAATCGTGGATACACCAACCAGGAAAACCGGCAGGCTCGCCGCGCTCATCGCAGTGCTGGCTGCTGCCCTGCTGGTCGCCCCGAGCGCGAGCGCCGGAGCATGGGGCGACAGCCGCGGGCAGGACACGGCGGCGGGAGAGTCTCCCTCCCCGTCGTCCTTCCCGCAGGCGAAGCCTCCCCCCGGTTTCACTTCCAAGTACGCAGAAGTGAACGGCTTCCGCATGCACTACCTGCGGGGCGGCAAAGGTTCACCGGTCGTGCTGATCCACGGCTTCCCCCAGTCGTGGGCGGAGTGGCGGGACCAGATGGGCCCGCTCTCCAAGAACCACACCGTGATCGCGGTGGACCTTCGCGGCGCCGGCAACTCTGACGTCACCAAGGGCGGTTACGCGAAGACGCAAATGGCCGAGGACGTACATGAGCTGCTGAAGAAGCTGAAGCTGAACGACGGCGTCCAGGTCGTCGGGCACGACGTCGGTCTGTGGGTCAGCTACGCCTACGCGGCCCAGTGGCCGCAGGAGGTGCGCCGTATGGCCGTGATGGAGGCTCCCATCCCGGACGACAGCCTGTACCGCTTCCCGGCGCTGGAGGCCAACCCGAAGACCCCCTCGATGTGGCACTTCGGGCTGTTCCAGCTGCCGCTCGCCGAGCAGCTCATCTCCGGTCACGAGCGCGTCTTCGTCCAGGGCTTCATCGAGGAGCTTCTGGCCGACAAATCGGCGTTCACGAAGGACGACTACGACTTCTACGCCCATTACCTGAAGGAGCCGGGCCGCACGGTGGCCTGGATGAAGATGTACCGCGAGCTGCGCGGGGACGTGGACCAGAACAAGAAGTTCCTGGCGGAAGGCAAGCTGCGGATGCCGGTCCTGGCTATCGGCGGCCAGGCGTCGTTCGGCGGCAAGATCGCCGACCAATGGCGCGACTATGCCGTGAACGTCGAGGGCCGGGTCATCAAGGGGTCGGGTCACTGGGTGACCGAGGAGAAGCCCAAGGAAGTGACGAACCTGCTGCAGTCCTTCCTGCAGAAGTAGGGTGCCGCGGCGAACGGCGGTCCCCGCGGTAACCGTGACAGCGCCATCGGCGCCACAGGCCGCGGGGGGTGGGGGATGCGGCCCTCGGCAGTGGGGGGTGGGAGCACGGATCGTCCTCGGCGGTGCCGGTCCGGCTGATCGGCGGGGGCGTGACGGATCAGCGGTCCTGGGAGAGTTCCAGGAGTTCGGCGAAGGTTCCGCCGGCGTGGAGGAGGTCGTCGTACCGTCCCTGCTCGGTGATCCGGCCGTGTTCCATTACGACGATATGGTCGGCGATCTTGGTGTTCTCGAGGCGGTGCGTGACGATGACCGTGATGCGCTCGGCGGCGATGGCCTTGATCTGTTCGAAGATCTGGTGCTCGCCGCGCGGGTCCATCTGGGAGGTCGGCTCGTCCAGGATCAGCAGCCCCGGGCGCCTGTACAGGGCCCTTGAGCAGGCGATGCGCTGCCATTGCCCGCCGGAGAGCTCCGTGCCGCCGAAGATGTCGCGGGCCAGGAGGGTGTCCAGGCCCGCGGGCAGGTCCTCGACGGCCTCGCGCAGGCCGACCGCGTCGATGGCCTGCCACACGGGGGTGTCGTCGTGGGTGCGGGGCTGGCCGAGGGTGACGTTCTCGCGGACCCGCAGCGGCCACTGTGCGAAGATCTGCGGCACCAGGCCGGTGTTGGCCCACACCGTGGCGGGGTCCACTTCGGCCAGGTCGGTGCCGTTCCACGTGACCTTGCCCTTGTCCGGCAGGTAGATCCCGGTCAGCAGCCGGGTCAGCGTGGACTTCCCCGAGCCGTTCGCGCCGACGATCGCGAGGATCTGGCCGCGTCGCAGGGAAAGGGAGACACCGTCCACGGCGGGCTTGTCCTTGCCCGGGTACTGGTAGACGACCTCCTCGAGCCGGATCTCCTCGGTCGGCGCGGCGTGTGTGCGGGGGCCGCGTTCGGGGGCGCGGGCGGTGGCGTCGTCGAGGAAAGCCTGCAGGTCGCCCAGGTACAAGCTGGTGTGGAAGACCGCGGCGCCGTTGACGACCACCTGGGAGAGTGCGGCGAGCGTGGTCTGCACGGCGACGACAGCGGTCGCCGCCACCGCGAGTTCGATCCGGCCGGACACCGCCAGCCACGCCAGCGCGCCCCAGGTCGCGACGAGGAAGACGCCGCCGGCCAGCGCGGCAAGCAGGGCGATCCGCAGGGTACGCGGCGCGGCGGCCAGGGTGCGCCGGTCACACCGGTCGGACAGGGCCCGGTACCAGTAGATGAGGTAGTCGGTCATCGCGTTGGCGCGGACCTCGTCGCCGTTCTTCGACTCGGTCGCCCACCAGCGCATCATGCCGCGCACGTTGCGATCGGCGATGTTGGCGTAGTGGATCTCGTAGTCGACCCGGGCGGTCAGCACGGCGCCGACACCGGCCGGCAGCACCGCCAGCAGGAGCGGTGGCAGCATCAGCGGGTTCAGCACCGACAACACGCCGCCGGCGGTGGTCATGCGGATCAGCGCGGACAGGAACCGCTGGGCGTCAGTGACCATGACGTGCGTGCGGATCACCCCCATCTCGGCTGCCTCGTGCCGATCCGAGAACCCGTCCTCCGCGTACGCCGCCGCCTCCACCCGGCACACCGCCTCGACCAGCGCTGAGTCCGTCTCCGTGGTCAGCCGCGGAGTGATCCGCCGCTCGGCGTACGTGGCCACCGCCCCCGCCGCGCGGCCCAGCGCGGCTGCGAGCGCCACCACCAGCAGCGCCGGAAGGGCGCCGCGCAGCCGCTCGCCGGCAGTGCCGTCCCCGAGGACCGGTTCCATGCCGCGGGCGGTGGCGGCCAGCAGCACGGCGGCCGAAACGCCGGTGACCACCTGGCAGCCGAGAAGCAGTTGCACGGCCCGCCGGTCGGTCCGCAACGACAGCCGGGCGATCCGGCCCAGGACAGCCGGGATCTGCCCGCACATGCGCCGGAACGAGACCTCGGCGAGCGGATTGACGGAGTAGTGCCCGCTGTAGGTGATCTCTGCGGGAGGTGGTGGAGGCGGCTGGGTGTGCTGCTGTGCGTTCGTGGCGGCCGAGGTCAACGTGGCTCCCCTACAGGGTCGTCCGGCGTGGTCGTGAGGCTCAACGAGCCGGCCCTGATATCGAACTGGTGTGTTTCGGACGCTCTCTGAATCCCGAGATAGAGCGCGTGTCGGAGCGTGGACGATGCACCGACCCGTCTCCTGCAACAGGAGCGCGAAGAAACGGGGTTGGCCAAATCGCCGATGGTGCCTCGGAGGGCTGGGCCGCTGATACCGGAACCGCTGCGGTTGCCGGTTGCCACCACTCACCGGACCACTCGGCCCGGACTCGCCGCCGTCCTCTGCTGCTTCAGAAGACTCGTCCGCCTCACCACGTAGGACACGGGCAGGAGGCGGTCGAGGAAGTGGGCGTGCGGCGTCTCGAAGCCGGCGTTGTCGGACCGCAGTACGGCGGCGAGCCCGTCCTTGGTCACCAGGAAGTCGACGAAGAGGTCGATCCATCGCGCCGGCGCGGTGTGCGGGGTCGCGCCGCCCGCCGGCAGCGCGGGGGGCTGGCATTGGCGCAGGCGTCGGCTTGGTGCAGCCGTGCGGGGCGAGCGTACGCCCGCCCCGCACGGCTTTACGGCCGACGGCAGGTCACGTTTGGTGCTCTGGTCCTCTTGTGCGTCCGCTGCCGGGGTCCGCGCACCGCCGGTCCGCCGGCGCGCTCCGCAACACGTCACCGGGCCTGCCGTCGGACGACCGTGAGCGGTATCTACGGCATCATTGCGGCCGTGAATGAGGCGGAGTCGAACTGGTTGATCGCTGACTGCGTGACGTCGTGGGACGTGGAGAAGATGCCCGCGTCCTGCTTCGCTGCGGCCGAGGCCAACGTCACGGGCTGACCGATCGGGACATAGTTGGCGCCGTCGTAGGAGTACGAGGCACTGAACGACGTGCCTGACCGGGTGAGCTTCACCCAGATGGGGCGGTAGATGTCGACACTGGCACGGGCATCGGTGTCCAGGTACCCGTCACCGTTGGCGTCCCACTCGAACACGACGCCGTTGCGGGCGGTGACCGCCACGACGGCGTACCCGGCCGAACTTCCCGCATTGGTCATGTCGTTGCGGACCATGACCCCGGACTTGGCCCAGGCGTTCGCGTCGTTGACCGATACGACCCGGGTGGACACGCTCGCGTCGGCGTTGAACGAGCCGTCCCGGTAGACCGAGCCGAACTGGTCGTCGTGCTGACCGCCGGCGCCCCACACGTCGGCGCCGGCCGCCGCGATCCCGAACCCACCGCCGCGCTGGCCGAAGTACGAGCTGACGGCCGAAGTTCCGGAGGTGCGGAGGCCGGGTGCGACCGGTGCGTCGACCGCGCACCCGCTGAAGCCGAACTGGTTCGCGTTGAGCGACGTCCGGTACTGCGGCGCGACACCCGCCTGGCAGATCACGTCTCGTGCGCCCGCGGGCCAGTTGGCGCCGGTGACCTTCACGTTGTTGATCAGCTGGTTGTTGTGCGCCGCGGCGTTCGGTGTCGAGGCTCCGCCCGAGTTGTACCAGTTATTCTGGATGACGTTGTCGCTGGTGTTGTTGCGGAGGCTGTACGCGTTGGTGAAGAGGAAGGAACCGCCCTGGACCACGTTGTTCTCGTAGGTCATCGAGCGCGAGCCCTCGTCGAGGTAGAGGCCGACTCCCGAGATGTTGAACAGGTAGTTCCTGGCGACGACGCTTCCCGGGCTGGCGGAGAGGTTGTAGACCGATCCGCCGTCGGCGAAGCGCGCCTTCGTGTTGTGCACGAGGTTGCCCTCGACGCGGTTGTCCTTGAGCGTGGTCGGCGTCGTGTAGAGCGTGTTCCACTTGTAGTAGCCGCGGTCGACGTAGTCGTTCGAGCCCCCGGCGTCGTTGATGCCCCAGCCGTATCCGGTGTCGATGCCGTCGTAGGGGACGTTGGAGACCTCGTTGTGCAGGATGCGGGCGCCTGTGACGTAGGTGCTGAGGATGCCGCTGTTGTCCTTGTAGTCCACCGCCACGCGATTGATCGTGTTGTCGGAGATCAGGATGTTCCGGTTGGTCATCCTCGGGTCGCTCGGGTGGTGCGCGTCAGGCAGTACGCCGCCGACCGCGACGCCGTGGCCGCTGTTCTCCATGAACCGGTTGCCGACCACATCGATGTCGCCGGCGCCCAGCCCGACGCCGGTCGCGGTGGCGTTGGCGTCGTTTCCGATGCCCAGCGCCGACTGGCCGAGGTTGGTGAACGTGTTGCCGGTGAACGAGATGCGGCCGGCAGCGGAGACCTGCACGGCGGCGGGTTCCTGGTACCAGCTGGTGCGTGCTCGTTCGAACATCTCGCAGCCGCGTGAGCAGCTGGTGAAGGCGTCGGCGGGGCGGTAGTCGTAGGCGCCCTTGATGAAGAGGCCGTTCTGCTGGACCGCATACCCGTCGGTGGAGGGGCCGAGCCACGAGGTTCCGGAGAACTGGATGCCCTTGAAGGCAAGGCCGGACACGGGCTTGTCGTACGTCCCGCCGATGCTGATCAGTGTCTCCAGGCGGGGCAGCTCGATGTCGAGCCGGTTGGGGTCGACCCCGTTCGCCGGCTTGTAGTAGAGCTTCCCGGCGCCCGGATCTATGTACCACTGGCCGACCTGGGTGAGGAAGCTCAGTGAGTTGTCGAGGTACCAGCTAGGACCGGCCAGGAATGAGTTCTGGACGGTGTCCCAGCCCCAGGTGTTGTTGTCCCACGCCGGTTGCGCCATCGTGATCTCGGTGGCACTGATGCTCTGGACCGGCGAGTAGCGGTTCGTGAAGTCGCCGAGGGACTCGAACTCGATGCGCCCCTGGTCGGGGAGCGTGGCGAGGTAGCTCAGGGCCGGGTTCTTGATGGTGAGGCCGGTCGCGGTGGGAGTGACGTCCGCGTTGGCCAGGCGGATGGCGGCGCGAGGGGCGATCACGCCGTTCACGTAGAGCTGGCGGGTGTCGAGGCCGCTGGGGGTGTCGGCCTCCCAGATGCCCGATCCTGCCTCGGACTTGGACCAGCCGGTGACCTTCGAGGCACCTGTGATGACGGGGTGGGCGCCCGGGGCGGCGGCCCACTGGACCGTGTGGTCGCCGCCGTCATCGCCGGGTCCGAACCGCAGGGGCTCCGAAAGGCGGTAGGTGCCGTCGGCAAGCTGAACGGTCACGTCACCGTGCTTGGTGGCCGGACCGACCACATGCTGAGCCCGCTCGAGCGAGCACGGCTGCGCCTGGCTGCAGTGTCCGGAGCCCTTACCGTCCGGCGCTGCGAAGTACACCGTCCGGGGCGCGGCTTGAGCCTGGAGGGGAATGAGCGCTGATGCGATGACGGCGCAGGTGCCGAGCGCCGCAAGGATGCCCGCCTTGCGCCTCCATCGTCTGCTCACCGAGCGTGTCGAGTCTGACGTCGATGTCATGTTCGATCGCTTCCTGTGCTAGGGGCGTTGATGCCCGACACAGAGTTAGCATACGTATGATGTTTGTGACAAGATTCATATGACGTATGACTCCTGACCCTGGAGGGTCAGCTTGTCCGGACCGGGTCGGGGACGAGCCCTGTGAAGTGCAGCTCCTCCCACAGCGCCTCCGGGATCGCCGCCCGATACCGTGCGACATTGCTCCGCACGTGTTCCTCGGTGCGCATCCCTGTCACCACCGAGACGACCGCGGGATGACGCAACGGGTATTGGACGGCGGCCGCGGGAAGCTCCACGCCGTGTCGCTCACAGACGGCGGCGATGCGGGCGGCACGTTCTACGACGGCCCGCGGCGCCGCCGCGTAGTCGTAGGTCGCCGACTCGTCCACGGCCGTGCTGCTCAGCAGTCCGGAGTTGTAGACCGCCGCGGCGACGACGCCGATGCCGCGGGCGCCGGCGACGGGCAACAGGTCGTCCAGTGCCGATTGGTCGAGAAGCGTGAATCGCCCGGCGACCATGACCACATCGACGTCGGTGTGCCTCACGAACTCGGCCGGCATCGCCGCCTGGTTCATGCCGGCGCCGATGGCACCGACGACACCCTGGTCCCGAAGTTCGGTCAGAGCTGCGATCCCGCTCGACGATGCCGGCCCCCAGTGGTCGTCGGGATCGTGCAGATAGGCGATATCGAGCCGGTCCGTTCCGAGCCGCGCCAGTGACTCCTCCACGGAGCGCAGGATCCCGTCGCGGCTGAAGTCCCAGACCCGCCTCTTCGTCGCCGGCACGATGAACCCGTCGTCGTCGAGCAGGTGACTGGTGTCCGGGCTGTCCACGAGCAGGCGCCCGACCTTCGAGGAGATGACCACACCTCGCCGAGTGGCCGCATGCAGGGCGTCCCCCAGGCGGCGTTCGGACAGTCCGAGGCCGTAGTGCGGCGCGGTGTCGAAGTAGCGGATCCCTTCCTCGGCTGCGGCTCCGACGGCGCGGTGCGACTCGTCGTCGGTCGTCTCGGTGAACAGGTTGCCGAACTGGGCTGCACCGAGGCCCAACTCCGTGAGCTGGTGCCCGGTCCGCAGTCCTCGGGTCGGCAGCGTCTGCTCCATGGATGCGTGGTCGCGCGTCGGCGGCTTGCTGGTCACGAGGTTGAATGTAGCAGCGACAGCATACGTATGATGTTTCCCTGTTAGGCTGCGCAGGGCTGTGGGCCGGTGCGGCCCGCGACTTGAAGAGGAGGAGCCGATCGGCATGTTGGCGGCACATTACGTAGGCGCGCGCACGATGACGGTCGAGGAACGGGAACCGGCTGAGCCGCGTGCGGGGGAGGTCCGGGTCGCCGTGGCCTACGTCGGAATCTGCGGCACGGACCTCCACGTGTTCCACGGGGACATGGACGGCCGGGTCAGCAGGCCGGCGACGATCGGACACGAGATGTCGGGCACCATCGCCGCCCTCGGCGCCGGAGTGGAGGGCTGGTCGGCGGGTGACGCGGTGACCGTCATGCCGTTGGCCTGGGACGGGACCTGTCCGGCCTGCCGCGCGGGGAACGAGCACATCTGCCAGAACCTGGACTTCATAGGCATCGACAGTCCAGGAGCCCTTCAGGAGTACTGGAATGTTCCGGCGTCGACACTCGTGCGGCTGCCCTCGGAGATCTCGCTGCGAGACGCCGCGCTCGTGGAGCCCGTCGCGGTGGCGGTTCACGACGTACGACGTTCCGAACTTGCCGCAGGCGACAAGGCCGTCGTCATCGGTGCGGGCCCGATCGGCGTTCTGATCGCGACCGTCGCTGCCGCGTTCGGTGCCGAGGTCGTGATCGCCGAGATCGACCCGACCCGGCGGGCCGCCGCCGAGGAGATGGGGCTGACGACGCTGGACCCCTCGTCGGACGATCAGGTCTCCTGGGTGGAGGAGTGGACGGACGGCGCCGGAGCGGACGTCGTGTTCGAAGTCTCCGGCTCGGCCGCCGCCGTGCTCGGCGCCACCAGCTTGGCGAAGGTCCGTGGCACGCTCGTGGTGGTGGCCATCCACTCACAACCGCGGCCCGTCGACCTGCACCGCGTGTTCTGGCGGGAGCTGAGATTGCTCGGTGCGCGGGTCTACCAGCGCCACGACTTCGAGCGCGCCGTCGAGCTCCTGGCCGAGGGCGCCATCCCGGCCGACAAGCTCATCACGGGCATCGTGCCCCTGAGGGAGGTCGAAGCGGCCTTCGGTGTCCTCGAGGCCGGGCAGGCGATGAAGCTGCTCGTCGAGGTGAGCGCGTCATGAACCCGTTCGACCTGACCGGGCGCCTCGCTGTCGTGACGGGGGCCAAGCGTGGAATCGGGTTCGCCGTCGCCGAGGCCCTGGCCGCCGCCGGTGCCGACATCGTCGCACTCTCCGCCACCCTCGATCCTGCGTCATCGGAGATCGGCGACCGCGTACGCCGGCTCGGCCGCGAGTTCTCGGGACACCGCGTCGACTTCGCGGACCGGCGGCAGGTGATCCGGTTCGCGGGGGAACTCGCCGCAGGCGAGCGGCCGGTGGACATCCTGGTCAACAACGCCGGGACCATCCGCCGCGCTCCCGCCGCCGAGCACCCCCTGGAATGGTTCGACGAGGTGCTCGAAGTCGACCTCACCAGTACCTTCGTGCTCAGCCAGGTTCTCGGGCGGCGGATGCTGGAGGCGCGGCACGGGCGCATCGTCTTCACCGCCTCCCTGCTCTCGTTCCAGGGCGGGATCAACGTGCCGGGCTATGCGGCGGCCAAGTCCGGCGTGGCGGGACTGATCCGGGCGCTCTCGAACGAGTGGGCCGGACGCGGTGTGACCGTCAACGGCATCGCCCCGGGCTACATCGCGACCGACAACACCCAAGCGCTTCAGGACGACCCTGACCGGTCCCGCGCGATCCTCGAGCGGATACCGGCGGGGCGGTGGGGAACGGCGGAGGACATCGCAGGCGCTGCAGTGTTCCTGGCGTCGGACGCTGCGCGCTACGTCTCCGGGACGATCCTGCCGGTCGACGGCGGCTGGCTCGGCCGATGAGGCTCTTCGAACGCCCGTCGGTGGTGACGACGCTCCGGCAAGAAGCTGCGGCCTGACGGGCGAACACGTGCTGCCCCCCCCGGGGGAGACGATGGGGCTGTTCCGCGCCGCCGACGTCGGCGACCTCCTCGAGGCGGTCGACGCCCGCATCCGGCCGGTGTGCGCGGACAGCAACGTCGCCCTGGGCCTTGGCCGGCCCGGCATTGAGGCGATCCGGGCAGGGCGAGTCGTAAGCGACGCCCACTGGTGGAGAGCGTGGCACTCGTCCACGTCCCTCCACCGGCGTGAGCGACGCGGCAGCAAGTGTTTCCTGGATCTCGGCCGGCTTCGCGACCCCGAGTTGCCAAGAGGCCCTGCCTTCATGCCCGCAGTCGACGGAAACCGATCGAACGAGACCGCCGTCGACGCGCACCCCTCGAGATCGGGACGACAACAGCTTCTCAAGGTGATACGCCTCAGGCCCGTGACAAACATCATACGTATGCCCTACAGTCCTGGCGCGGAGTCGTCAACGAAGTCGACAAGACAAGGACATCTCATGGTCGGAATCCACTCTGTGGTGCGTTGGCGCCGTAAGGCGTCGGCCGTCGCCGTAATGTGTGCCGCGACGGCGCTCCTGAGCCTCGCTGGTTGCGGCGGCCAAGGCAGCTCGGCGAACGGGGCGTACGGGTTTCCCGAAGCCAAGCAGGAGGCCTCCTCGACGATCACGGTCTGGGTGGACGCGGACCGACAGGCTGCCGCGAAGGCGTTCCAGACGGCGAACCCGGACACCAAGATCAAGGTCGTCACCTATGACGGGTCGGCCAACGGGTCCAACTCCTTCCGGACGAAGATGCAGCTCTTCGACCGTGCCGGCAGTGGCTGGCCTGACGTCGTCTTCTCCAGCCAGAACAACGACGCGGCATGGGCCAGTCAGAAGAGCGCCGGCAAGCAGGCGTTCGCGGCCGTGTTGGACAAGGGTCTGGTCCCGAAGGAAACGCTCGGCAACTTCACCGAAGGCTCTCTCAACCCCTGCACGGTGGACGGCCGCGTGTACTGCCTGCGCAACGACCTCGCCCAGGCGGTGCTCTGGTACGACAAGTCCCTGCTGGACCAGTTCGGCTACGCCCTCCCGACCACATGGGAGGAGTACCAGGCGCTCGGGGAGAAGGTCGCCAAGGAGCACCCCGGCTACATCATGGGGACGGCCGGTGACGCCTGGACGCCCGAGGTGTTCATGTGGGGGAGCAAGTGCCAGGCCAACGGCGTGACCGGTCCCAAGTCCGTCACCGTGAAGGCCGACTCGACCGAGTGCAAGCGGGCGGCCTCGATGCTCGACGCCCTCCGCCAGAACGGAACCGTGCCGGTGGTCAGCGTTTTCACTCCTGAGTTCCTGAAGAAGTACTCGGGCAAGGTGCTGATGATGCCGGGTCCGGCCTGGTACGCCGGCGCGATCTTCAACAACCCTCAGTCGCTCAACGTGCCGGCCGGGCGGCTCGGCGTCGGCGCGCCGCTGCCGTGGAAGGGCGAGGGCGGCGCGGTGACGGGCAACGTGGGTGGCGGAACCTGGTTCGTCTCCAGCCATTCGAAGAACCTCAAGGCCGCCGAGAAGTTCGTCCAGTTCGTGACCACGGCCGACGAGTACCAGGTGAATGTCGCACCGGGTTACCCGGCGTACGCGCCCGCCGCACAGAAGTGGATCGCCAAGCAGGAGGCGAGCAAGTACTACGCCACCCCGCTGCAGCCGGTGGTGACCGCCGCGTCGCAGGTCTGGGACGGCTGGGGCTACCCCATGTTCAGCCAGGAGGCGATATGGGCGAAGACGATGACCCCGGGGATCACGGGTGGCAAGTCGATCGTGGACCTGCTGCCGACCTGGCAGAAGGCGATCGAGAACCAGGCCGAGGTCAACGGGTACAAGGTGAACTGACATGACCCTCGCTCCTCCGAGTGGCCGGCCGGCCGTCGACGCCTCGGGGCGTCGGCGGTCGGGCCGGGGCAGCGGCCGGCCGGCCGGCCGCGCCTTCGCTCGCAGTCCGATCGGCTATCTCTTCGTCTCGCCCTACGCGTTGTTCACCATTGCCTTCGGGATCGTCCCTTCGCTCTACGCAGTACTCCTGGCGTTCACGAATACCGACGGTGGATTCGCGGGCTTCGACAACTTCACCAAGGTCGTCGGCGACTTCCGGTTCTGGCCGGCCGTGTTCCACGTGACCACCTATCTCCTCATGTGGCTCCTCGCGCTGGTCGTCTTCGTCGTCGGCCTGGCGCTGGTGGTCCACGCCGTCAGCGTGCGGTGGGTGAGCACGAGCCTGCGCTTCGTCTACTACCTGCCCGGCGCGCTCGCGGGCGCGTCCAGCGTCCTGTTGTGGCTCTTCGTCCTCGATCCGACGGCGAGCCCGGTCAGCGGTCTGCTCAGGGCGATGGGGTTCGAGAGCTTCGTGCAGGTGATCCAGCCCGGCCACCTTCCGGCGATCTTCGCGATCATCGCGTTCTGGACCGGAGCCGGCGGGTGGATCATCATCATGTACGGCGCCCTCAACAACATCAGCACCGACGTGATCGAGGCCGCCCGCATCGACGGTGCGAACGCCGTCCAGATCGCGCTTCGGATCCAGCTCCCGATGCTGCGCAAGTGGGTCGCGTACATGGGCGTCATGTCGCTCGCGGCCGGCACCCAGCTGTTCGTCGAGCCGCAGCTGCTCAGCCAGGCCAGCAACGCGGTGGTGCCCAACGACTACTCGCTCAACCAGCTGGCCTACCAGTACGCGTTCCAGCAGAACGACTTCAACGGCGCGGCCGCGATCTCGTTGATCCTGCTGGTCGTCGCGCTCCTGCTGTCCTGGGTGTTCGTGACCCGCGGTGGCCTCTTCGAGAAGGAATGACCATGAGAGCACTCTCCGCCGAACGCCGCCGGCCGCGCCTCAGCGGGTGGAGCGGGCGGTCCATCGCCGGCGTCCTGCTCGTCGTCTTCGTCCTGTTCTTCGCCGTCCCGATCGTCTGGCTGCTCCTCGCGGTCACGAAGTCCTCGAAGGCGCTCGTCGTCGCCGATCCGTTCTCGTTCGGGTCGTGGTCGGACTTCGTCGTCAACTGGCACCAGCTGTTCGACTTCCAGGACGGTGCGGTGACGACCTGGATCGGGAACTCCGCGCTGTACGCCATCGGCGCTCTGGTGATCACGCTCCTCGTGAGCATCCCCGCCGGCTACGCGCTCGCGCTCACGGAGTTCAGGCTTCGGCAGGCGCTGCTCGTGCTGACACTCGTCGTCATGCTGATCCCCAGCACCGCACTGGTACTGCCCATCTTCCTCGAACTGAACAGCGTCGGTCTGATCGGGAGCCCGCTGTCGGTGATCCTGCCCATGTCGTTCTTCCCGTTCGGCGTCTATCTCACCTACATCTACTTCTCGACCAGCATCCCTCGTGACATCCTCGCGGCCGCACGCATCGACGGCTGCAACGGGTTCCAGGTCTTCACCCGGGTCGCCCTTCCGCTGGCCGCCCCGATCGTCGCCCTGGTGGCGTTCTTCAGCTTCGTGCAGAACTGGAACAACTTCTTCCTCCCGTTCGTGATGCTGCCCTCGAGCGACGGCTACCCGATCCAGGTCGGGCTCACCTCGCTTCTGGCGTCAACCCCGGCTTTCAATCCCAGCTCCGCGGGATCCGACTCCGTTCAGCTGCCCACCCTGGCGCTGGGAACGATCGTGTCGATCCTGCCCGTCCTGGTCGTCTTCCTGTTCTCCCAGCGATTCCTGGTCGCGGGCATGACAGCAGGAGGAACCAAGGAATGACCGCTCGCACCTGCAAGGAGAACCACCGCCGATGAAGATCACCGGGTACCGCAGTCTGAGTACCGTTCACGACTGGGGCAGAATCACCGGGGACGTCAACGGTGTCCAGCCCGGCCACTCCACGCCGGTCCCCGTCCTCATCATCGAGACCGACACCGGAATCGAGGGAGTGGGCCTCGGGTCCCACGCCGACATCGCCCGTGTCTTCCCCGCGATCGAGGGCGATGACCCGCGGTCGGTCACGGCGCTCTACGACCGGATGCTCGACTGGGTGTTCAAGGCCGGTCACTCGGGATCCACCTTCGGCACCATCGGCGCCGTCGACATGGCCCTCTGGGACATCAAGGCCAAGGCCGCCGACGAGCCGCTCTGGCGGACTCTCGGGGCCCGCGAGCGCTTCGTCCCCGGCTACGCGTCGGGTCTCGAGTACGGCCTGACCGAGGACGAACTCGTCGACCTCTACGGCCGGTTCGCGGATCGCGGGTTCAAGGCGGGCAAGCTCAAAGGCGGCCGCGACCTCGACCGCGACCTGCCCCGGCTGGAGATCATGCGCGACGTTCTCAGCCGCAACTCCCGTCGGCCGGCGCTGATGTTCGACGCCAACGAGTCGTGGAACCACGCCCAGGCGGCCCGGTATGTCGCGGCCATCGAGCAGCGCATGGACCTCACCTGGGTGGAGGAACCGCTGCGCCGGTGGGATGCGGCAGGCATGGCCACGCTGCGCGGGAAGGTGCGCGCGGCGATCGCAAGCGGCGAGAACCTGACCGGGCTGGAGCAGTACCGCCCCCTGCTGGACGCCAACGCGGTCGACATCGTGCAGGTCGGCAACGTGTGGGGGATCACCCACTTCCTCCGCGTCGCGACGCTCGCACACGCCCACGATCTGCCGGTGAGCCCCGTCGCGTACAACGCGAATCCGGTGGCACACGCCGCCGCCGCCGTGCCGAACCATCTGGCCTTCGAAGTCCAGGATCTCGTCTTTCCCGTCGGTCTGGACGTCGACCAGCAGTTCGACGACGGAGGCATCGTCCTGGGCGATCGCCCAGGCATCGGGATCGTGGTCGACGAGTCCCGGATGTCACCGGCGGGCGCCGCGACGCCCGGGCCCGCGGCGACCGGACCGCACATCCGGCCCGAACGGGCCGCCCTGCGGCTGGTGGCCGAGCCGGACGTGCTGGACGACCCGTCCTACCGCGGAGGCCGACTCTCGTGACCGGTCGACCTGAGCGCAGGGCCTTGGTCGTGGGTGTGCGGCCCGACAAGCGCGAGGAGTACCTGGCGCTGCACCGTGCCGTGTGGCCGGGCGTCGAGCGAAAGCTCACCGAATGCAACATGCGCAACTACAGCATCTTCATCTTCGGCGACATCCTGTTCGCCTACTACGAGTACGTCGGCGAGGACCACGAGGCGGACATGCGACGGATCGCCGACGACCCGGTCTCGCAGGAATGGTGGACGCACACCGACCCGTGCCAGGTGAGGATCGCGGAGGAGCGTGATCCCGGTGCGCTGTGGCAGCCTGTGGAGGAAGTGTGGCACCTCGCATGACTGCACGCATCGACGCCCACGTGCACCTGTGGAATCGGGCCGTGGACCCGCAGGACTGGATCGACGCGGAGACCATGGCGCCGATCGCCCGCGACTTCGGCGCCTGCGATCTGAGCGGGATGCTGGACTCGACCGGACTCGACGGTGCCGTGGTCGTGCAGTCGAGCAACAGCCTCGACGAGAGCATCCGGCTCGCCGAGCTGGACTCATCGGCCATCGCCGGCCTCGTCGCGTGGGTCGACCTCGCGGCGGAGGTCGGACCTCAGCTCGACCGGATCCGCGAGCACGCCGCCGCCCCCGTCGTCGGGGTACGGCATCTGGCCCACATCGACCCGGACCCGGAGTGGATGATGCGCGAGGAGATCAGCTCGGGCCTCGCCGTACTCGAGCGTGAGGGGCTCTGCTTCGACCTCGTCGTGCGTGAGTGGCAGCTCCCGCAGGCAACTCGTCTGGCCGCGCGCCACAGCGGACTCCGCTTCGTGCTCGATCACCTGGGCGGTCCGCCCGGGCCCGGGCAGCACAGAAGCATGTGGGCGTCGCGACTGCGGGAGCTCGCGCGGCAGCCGAACGTCGTCGCGAAGGTCTCGGGACTCACTTCGGGCCTCGCCCCCGGATCATGGCGTGCAGCCGATCTCGCCGACCCGGTGACGATCGCCCTGGGATCCTTCGGAGCTGAGCGTCTGCTCTACGGCTCCGACTGGCCGTTGGCTGAACTCGGCGGGGGAGCGGCGCCCTGGAAGTCCGCTCTGGAAACCCTGCTCGACGGGCTCTCCGCCTCGGAACGCGCACGTGTGTTCGGCGGCAACGCCGCCGACGTCTACTCGCTCTCCTGAGCGGCTGCCCGGCCGCGCGCCCGTGGCGCGTGGTCGGGCAGCCGACGACGCTCCCACGAGGTGTGGATGTGATCGTGCATCGCCTTCTGGGCCGCGGCGACGTCCTTCCTCGAGATGGCCTCGACGATCGCCGCGTGTTCCTTCAGTGTCAGTGCGACCGCGTCAGGGGGGTCGATGCCCTGGTAGCGGCTGGACTCCGTGGCGCGCTTGTACAGATGCTTGGCGATGTTCTCCGCCAGCCGGTTGCCGGAGATCTCCATGAGCGCGTAGTGGAACACCACATCCGCCTGCCGGAAGGAGTCCGTCTCGGACTCGCTTTCACGCATCGTGGTCAACGCGTTCTCCAGCCTCCTCAATCCATCTGCGCTGCGAGAAGTGGCAACCGCTCCCGCCATCGCCGACTCGAGGCTCGCCCGCACGATCGTCAGCTCGTCAAGGACGCCGAGCGTCGCGTCGTTGTCGATCAACGCGGACAGCACCACCGGATCGAGCATGTTCCAGTACCCCGGCGCCCGCACCTGGGTGCCGCGGCCCTGGGAAACGATCACCAGGCCCTTCTCCTCGAGCCGCTTCACCGATTCACGCAGCACCGTGCGACTCACGCCGAAGTGTTCGCTGAGCGGACCCTCCGGGGGCAGCAACGCGCCTTCCTTCAACTGGCCCGTCACGATGAGGTCGACGAGCTCGGCGACGACTGCAACACCCAAGCGGCCTGCGGGTAGGCGTGGCGGGAACAGGCGGTTCGAGGGCTGCGACTCGGATGGCATACGTATGACCTTATCGCTCAATCAATCTGCGGTCGAAGAGGTTCATGGTTCACGACATGTCGTCGATGTCACGTCCGGGTCGCGGAGGCGTTCACGACGGACAAATTCGAAGTGGTCGGCAGCGGCATGCCGAGTGGGGCCTGAACCCCGGCGCCCGCCGGTGCGGGCCGGACTGCCGGCCGCGCAGGCCGCGCAGGCCGGCGAAGTCCGCTTCCGCGAGCGTTCCCGCGAGGCCCGGCAATGCCGCGATGCGGGCGACGAAGGGCGGATCCACCTCGATGCGGGTCCGGTCTCCGAGGTCGCGGACGCGGAGGTCTCTCACGTGCACTCCGGCCCCGGCCGTCAGCGCGCGAACGGCCGTTTCCGCGCGATCGATGCGGGCCAGGCGGTAGGAGGTGACTTCGACGCCGTAGCGGACACGGCTGGCGAGGCAGGGGGTCGCGGGTTTGTCCCAGGTGGGCAGCGACCAATGTTCGCTGAGGCGGCGTACGTCCGCCTTCGTCAGGCGGGCGTCGAGGAGCGGTGTCCGGATGCCGCGTTCCCACCCGGCGCGGATGCCCGGACGGTGGGGATCCACTGCGTCATCGGCATTGGTGCCGGTGGCCACGACACCGAAGCCGTGGTCGTGCGCGAGCGCGGTGATGGTGTCCAGAACCTCGGACTTGCAGAAGTAGCAGCGGTCGGGGCCGTTGGCCCGGTATCCGGGTCGGGACAACTCGTTCGTGTGCGGCGCGAGATGGATGATCCCGAGGTCGTCGGCGAGTCGCCTCGCACGGGACAGCTCACCGTCGGCCAGGCTCTCCGAGACGGCGGTGACGGTCAGGACGCGCTCGGGCCCGAGCGCCCGCGCGGCCGCGGCGAGGACCAGGGCGGAGTCGACCCCGCCCGAGTAGGCGACGGCGATGGAACCCCCGAGCGCGCGCACGCGGTTCAGCAGTCGCCGCTCCAGGGTGTCGTCACTGCGCACCGTGCAGGTGGGCCGCGGCCAGCTCCTCGTCACTGAGGAAGGAGGTGTGCATGATGACCCGGCTTCGCGACTGTATGCGGGCCTGGATCTGCACCTGCCACTGGTCCGGAATCGTCTCGGTGCGCGCGGAGATCTCGTCGACGAGCGCCTGCGGGGAGGGGGCCGAGGCCAGAACCCGGCGGTAGGAGCCGTGGTCGGGGAAACCGTCACGGCACTCGGCCGCGCACACGATCGTCCCTCCGGGGCGGACCACCTGGTGGGCCGCCGACATCCCCTTGACCGCCTGGTACAGGTTCTGGTCCAGCGGGCAGCCGGAGTTGGTGGTGACGACGACGTCGACGGTGCCTGTACCGGGCGCATCGCCATGCGTGCGGCCGTGGCCGTCGCGGCGGCGTGCATCGGCAGCAGATCGCCGCCGAACGCCGCGACGACGTCCTTGTCGCGGTTGAGCACCACGTCGAACGCGAAGGTGACGCCCGTGGCCTCCGCGATGGCGCGCACGTCGTCGTGAACCGGGTTTCCGTGGGTGATGCCCCAGGTGGCGCGTGGATCGCCGATCCGTGCCGCGTCATGCAGCACGAGTACGGTCTCGAGCCCCGCCAGGCCGGGGGCGACGAGTTTCGGGCCGCCGGAGAAACCGGCGAAGAAATGGGGTTCGACGAAGCCGGTGGTGATCCGGACGTCCGCCTGCACCCATTCCCGGTTGAGCCACACCGGTACGCCGTCGCCGTACCTGCCCATCCATGTCAGCTGCGCGGTGTCGCGGGTGTCCTGGTTGACGATCCTCACCGTGTCGGCGATCTCGTCGCCGAACATCGTCCGGAGCTCGGACGCGTCGTTGCCGCGGTGGGTGCCCGTCGCCACGAGGATCACGACGTCCTCCCTGCGGACGACGCCGTCCAGCTCGTCCAGCACGGCCGGGATCATCAGGTGCCGGGGCTGCAGCCGAGTGCCGTCGCAGGCCGAGATGGCCACCGTCTGCCCCGGGCGTACTCCCTCGGCCAGCGGGGGCCCGGCGACCGGCTCGCGCAGGGCCGCGCGCAGGACGGCCGCCTGGTCGGCGGCCGCCGCGTGGTGGACGGGCTGGACGACGGTGGCCCTGTGCGGATCGACGTCGATGTCGAGCCCTGACTGCCCGTAGGCGAGGCGTACCTTCACCGGGTTGCCTCCGCGGCCTCCTCGTCCTCGGCCCGTCCTCGACGGGGGCGCTCGTCCAGGCGGTAGGCGCGTTCCGCCGTCGTGCCGAAGACGTGGCAGCGCTCGGCCTCGGTGAGGCCCGCCGTCAGTGCCTCCGCCGCGCCGACGACCTCCTCGTACGAGGCTGCCAGCAGGCAGACCGGCCAGTCGGAGCCGAACATCACGCGCTCGGGGCCGAAGGCGTCGAGCACGACGTCGACGTAGGGACGCAGGGCTGCCACGTTCCAGTGGCGCAGGTCGGCCTCGGTGACCATGCCGGAAAGCTTGCAGAACACGTTCGGACGCGCTGCCAGTTCGCGGATCAGCGAGGCCCAGGGCTGCAGTTCACCGGCGTCGATGGGGGGCTTCGACAGATGGTCGAGTACGAAGGTGAGTTCCGGCAGCTCCCGTACGGCCTCGATGGCCGCGGGGAGTTGATGCGGACGGACGAGCAGGTCGTAGGCGAGGTTCGTCCGCGCGACCAGGCGCAGACCTCGCTGTACGTCCGGCCGGTTCAGCCAGCGGGGGTCCCGCTCGTCCTGGACGAGGTGCCGTGTGCCCACGAGGAGTTCACCGCCTGGCGCCGCCCGCAGGGCGTCCAGCGTATGCGGGAGGCGGTCCGACGTGAGGTCGACCCAGCCCACGACGCCTGCGACGGTCCCAGCCGTGGAGGCCAGGGTCAGGAAGTCCTCGGTCTCGTCGGTGTCGGGCAGTACCTGGACCAGGATCGTACGGTCGATGCCCGCCGCCAGGGCCAGTGGCGCCAGGTCCTCCAAGGTGAAGTCCCGCCGCACCGAGGCCATGCCGGGTTCGTCGAGCCAGGCGTGCACACGACGCTGTGGACCGGGACCGGGACCGGGGGAGGGGGAGGGGGACGTGGACGGGGCCGAGGCGGGTCGCCAGACGTGGTGGTGTGCGTCGATCCTGCTCATGGTTCCTCCGCTTGCAGGACGTCGAGCTCCGGCCACAGCTCTTCGGGTATGGCCGTCGAGGCGTGCGCGGCGTTCACGGTGATCTCCTGCGCGCTGCGCGCCCCGACGACGACACCGGTGACGGCCGGGTGGCGCAGCGGGAACCGCAGTGCGGCCGCGGCGAGCGGGACACCGTATTCGGCGCAGCGCTCACCGAGGGCGAGAGCGCGGCGGAGGACCGCTTCCGGAGCCGGCGCGTAGTCGTACATGGCGTCCGGCGCGAGGTTCGCGAGGATGCCGCTGTTGAAGACACCACCGACCAGGACGCCTACCTCGCGTGCGGCACAGGCGGGCAGTAGTTCGTCGGCCGCGCTGCGGTCGAGCAGTGAGTAGCGGCCGGCCACGAGGACGCAGTCGAGGTCGGTCTCGGTCACGAAACGGGTGAGCATCGCCGTCTGGTTCATGCCCGCGCCGATCGCCCTGACGGCTCCTTCGTCGCGAAGCCGGGCCAGCGCCGGGTAGGCACCGCTCACGGCCTGCTCCCAGCAGTCGTCCGGGTCGTGGATGAAGACGACGTCGAAGGCGTCGAGACCGGAGCGCTCCAGGCTTTCGACGAGTGACCGGTAAACCCCTTCGGCACTGTAGTCCCGGACCCTGACGAGGCCGGGTGCGCCGTGGAAGGCCTCGTCTCCGGGGGCCGATTCCCCTGGTACGAGGAGCCGGCCGACCTTGGTGGACACCGTGGTCTGCGCGCGCGGGTGCCCGGCCCCGGTGAGGAACGCGCCGAGTCGGCGCTCGGCGAGTCCGGCACCGTAGTGCGGGGCGGTGTCGAAGTATCGGATCCCGGCCGCCCAGGCGGCCTCCAGCGTCTCGGTGGCCTGCCGGCCGCCGACAGCCGAGAAGAGGCCGCCCAGCGGCGCGGTGCCGAGCCCGATACGGCTGACGCTCACGCCGGAGCGTCCCAGCGGCACCCGTTCGGCGTACCACGGCCGGGTCGCGGAGGACATCACGCCCGCCCGAGGACGAGCCGGTGACGGCTGGGTCGGTCGAGCTTCGCCTCGACGACGTAGCCGGCGTGCGGGTGGGCGAAGTCGTCGGGGCCCATGGCCGGGGCGTGATCCACGTGGTTGAGCCCGGTGAGTGGGAGTCCTCCATCGGCCAGGGCGGTTCGGCGGCGATCCGTGACGTCGCCGGCCGGGTCGACGCCGGCGGTGAGCGGTGCCGGGCCGTGGGCGGCTCTTTCGGCGCCGAGGACGGTGGGACGCCCGAAGTCCGCGGTACCGACGCGCGGGGATCTCATCCGGTCGCTCCTCGCTGATGAAACGTGCAGGCCGGTGGACGGCGGGGCCGTGGGCCCGGTCACGGAGCGAACGATGCCGTGCCGGGTCACTGCCGGCCCTCCGTGACGTCGCCCGGAACGCCGAAGTCTGGTTCCAGATGCTCACGCAGCCACTGTTCGGTGTTGCTGACGTGCAAGAGGGCGGCCGCCTGGGCCAGGGGGGCGTCACCGGCGGCGAGTGCCCGGTGGATCGCCTCGTGTTCGGCGACCGTCCGTCCCGCGGCGTCGTCATCGACCAGACCACGCCAGACACGGGCACGGAGTGTCCGTCCGGAGATTCCCTCCAGCAGGGTGGCGAGTGTGGCGTTGCCGGTGGCCGCGACGACGGCACGATGGAAGGCGGCGTCGTGCTCGTTGAGGAGCTCCACGTCGTCACGGGCCGCCCGCATCGCTTCCAGATGCCGTTCGACCTCCCGCAGCCCCGCGACCGAGATCCGCGTGGCGGCGAGCCCCGTGGCGATCGGTTCGAACAGCCGGCGTACCTCGGTGAGCTCCAGCAGGGTGTCGCCACGCAGCAACTCCACCGCAGAGCCGATGCTGCTCAGCAGCAACTCGGGCTCCAGACTGGTCACATACGTCCCGTCGCCCCGGCGGATCTCCAGCACCCGTGCGACAACCAGCGCTTTCACCGCTTCTCGCATGAGGTTGCGGGACAGGCCCAGCTCCGCTGCCAGCTGCTGCTCGGGCGGCAGTTTGGCACCCGGCCGCAGCTCGCCTGAGTGGATGAGGTCCCTGATGCGGTCGATCGCCTTGTCGGTCAAAGACATCCGTCTGCTCCCTGCTCGTCGCCCAAGCGGCGGCAGCGTAGCAATACATCCCATCGCTGCGGAATACATGGGATGACCCAGGCTCGCGTCCGCATGAAGGGCCGTCACATAGCTGCAGGTCGAAGGCGTATCGGAATCCTTTGCCTGTCGGGGGTATGGACAACCGTGCGGGCCGACCCTATAAATCCATCCAATGTCCGAGGCTGGTCATGACGAAGAGAACATCTCGTCGACACATGAGGACGGGTGGTTGCCATGAAGCGGGGAGTGCGCCGGAGCCTCCGAGCCGGAGGCGCCCGAAGCGATGACTGAACTGATCACCGCGGTCGAGGCGGTCGACGTGCGGTTCCCCACCTCGCGGGAGCTCGACGGTTCCGACGCCATGAATCCCGAGCCCGACTACTCCGCCGCCTATGTGACGGTCCGTACGAGTGCCGGGGGCGAGGGATACGGACTCGCCTTCACGGTGGGCCGCGGCAACGACGTCGAGGTCGCCGCCGTCCGGGCCCTGGCCCCACTGGTCGTCGGACTGCCGGTGGAGGAGGTACTGGCCGATCTCGGAGGCTTCTCGCGGCGGCTGACCGGCGACAGCCAACTGCGCTGGCTGGGCCCGGACAAGGGGGTCATCCACATGGCCGCCGCAGCCGTCGTCAACGCCGTCTGGGACCTGTACGGCCGCCGCACCGGAAAGCCGGTCTGGCGACTACTGGCAGAGCTGTCCCCGGAGCAGTTGGTCGACCTCGTCGACTTCCGCTACCTCCAGGACGCCCTCACCCGTGACGAGGCGCTGGAGATCCTGCGACGCGCCGAGCCCGGCCGCGCCCGGCGCACGGCGCACCTGCTGGAGCACGGCTACCCGGCGTACACCACGACCCCGGGCTGGCTCGGGTACGACGACGAGAAGCTGGTGCGGCTGGCCAAGGAGGCGGTCGCCGAGGGCTTCGGCCAGATCAAGCTGAAGGTCGGCGCCGATCGCGAGGCGGACGAACGCCGCATGCGGCTGGCGCGCGAGGCGGTCGGGCCGGACGTCCGGATAGCCGTCGACGCCAACCAGGCGTGGGGCGTCCAGCAGGCGATCGACTGGATGGCGTCGCTCACGCCCTACGACCCGTACTGGATCGAGGAGCCCACCTCTCCGGACGACATCCTCGGCCATGCCGCCATCCGCAGGGCACTGGCGCCGGTCAAGGTCGCCACCGGCGAACACACCCACAACCAGGTGATGTTCAAGCAGCTGCTCCAGGCGGGCTCGCTCGACGTGCTGCAGCTCGACGCCAGCCGCACCGCCGGGGTCACCGAGAACGTCGCCGTCCTGCTGCTGGCCGCCAAGTTCGGCGTCCCGGTCTGCCCGCACGCCGGCGGGGTCGGGCTGTGCGAGATGGTGCAGCATCTGGCGATGTTCGACTACGTGGCCGTCAGCGGCACCACCGAGGACCGCGTCATCGAGTACGTCGACCATCTCCACGAGCACTTCACCGACCCGGTACGCATCCGCGAGGGCCGCTACCTTGCGCCGGTCACGCCCGGCATCAGCGCCGAGCTGCACCCGCGGTCGCTGGAGGACCACCGTTTTCCCGACGGCCCCGTGTGGGGCGGGGAGGCCGGCCGATGAGCGACCCCGAGTTCACGGGTCTGAAGGCGGTCGTGCCCGGCGGCGCCTCCGGCATCGGGCCGGCCGCAGCCCGTCTGCCGGCAACCCGTGGGGCCAAGGTAGCCTGCCTCGACCTCACCCCGGCCGATGTCCCCGAACCCCTCATCGGCATCCGCGCGGACGTCGCCGACGACGCGAGCGTCCGGGTGGCCGTGGAGGAAGCGGCGCGGTTGCTCGACGGCATCGACGTCCTGGTCGACAACGCCGGAATCGGCGCCCAGGGCACGATCGAGGACAATCCTGACGAGGAGTGGCAGCGGGTCTTCGACGTCAATGTCTTCGGCATGGTGCGGGTGACCCGCGCCGCGCTGCCCCATCCGCGGCGATCCGGCAGCGCGGCCGTCGTCAACACCTGTTCCGTCGCCGCCACAGCCGGACTGCCCGACCGGGCGCTGTACTCCGCGACGAAGGGCGCTGTGCTCGCCCTGACCCGTGCGACCGCTGCCGACCTCGTGCACTCCGGCATCCGCGTGAACTGCGTCAACCCCGGCACCGCCGACACGCCGTGGATCGGCCGCCTTCTCGATAGCGCGGCCGATCCCGAAGCCGAACGCGCCGCGCTCTGCGCACGCCGGCCCATGGGCCGCCTCGTCTCCGCGGACGAAGTCGCCGCCGCCGTCGTCCACCTCGCGAGCCCGTCGTCCGGTTCGACCACCGGCACGGCTCTCGCCGTCGACGGAGGCATGGAAGGCCTGCGGATCCGCCCGCGCGCCTGACCCCTGCCCTTTCCCGGACACTCCGGCACGCCCCCCCCACGTCAGCCGGCGTACAGCCCGCCCTCGCGACCCACCGGCAAGGAGAACGAGCAATGAAGCTCAGATTCACGCGGCACGCATGCTTCGGCGGCCTCGCCGCCCTGACCGCCTTCGCACTCACCGCCTGCGGCGACCCCGGACCCGCGTCGGGCGGGGGAGGCGGTTCGACGGTCATAGGGGTCGACTACCCGCGCTCCGACACCGATTTCTGGAACTCGTACATCAAGTACACCCCGGAGTTCGCCAAGGAACTCGGGCTGAACCTTAAGACCACCAACTCGCAGAACGACGTCGCCAAGCTCACCGCCAATGCACAGACCTTCATCAGCCAGGGCGTCAAGGGAGTCGCGATGGCGCCTCAGGACACCGCGGCCATCGCGCCGACCCTGGCGCAGATGGAGGCGAAGAAGATCCCGGTCGTCACGGTGGACACCCGACCCGACACCGGCAACGTCTACATGGTGGTCCGCGCCGACAACCGCGCCTACGGCGAGAAGGCCTGCCAGTTCCTCGGCACCAAGCTGGGCGGGAAGGGCAAGGTCGTCATGCTCCAGGGCGACCTCGCCTCGATCAACGGCCGAGACCGCACCGAGGCCTTCAACGCGTGCATGAAGAAGAACTACCCCGCCATCAAGGTGCTCGGTGAAGCCACCAACTGGGACGGGGCGGTCGCGGCGCAGAAGCTCCAGACGGACCTGACGGCGCACCCCGACATCAGGGGTGTCTACATGCAGTCCAGCTTCGCGCTCGCCGGGACCCTCCAGGTGCTCAAGCAGAAGGACCTGCTGGTCGGCCCTGAGGACAAGAAGCACGTCTTCATCGTCTCCAACGACGGAATCCCCGAGGAGCTCAAGAACATCGCCGAGGGGAAGATCGACGCCACCGTCTCCCAGCCCGCCGACCTCTACGCCAAGTACGCCCTCTACTACCTCAAGGCGGCGATCGAGGGCAAGACGTTCCGGCCCGGCAAGACCGACCACGACAGCACGATCATCCAAGTCCGTGACGGCCTGTTGGAGGACCAGCTCTCCGCCCCGCTCGTGACCGCGGACGGCGGCACCTACGGCGGGGTTCCCAGCCTCAAGAGCGACGACTCGTCCCTGTGGGGCAACAACCTCGGCTGACCGGAAGGGCGGTACACACCATGGTCACGGCTCTTCCCGTCGTCCTGGCGGCAGGGCTGACGAAGCGGTTCGGGCCCACGGTCGCGCTGCACGACGCCAAAATCACGATCATGCCCGGCGAGACGCACGCGCTCGTGGGCCGCAACGGCGCGGGCAAGTCCACCCTCGTCTCCGTCCTCACCGGCCTTCAGGCACCGGACGAGGGGACGGTGGCCTTCGACGGGGTGCCGGCCCCCCGGCTCGCCGACCGGGATGCCTGGCGCAAGCGCGTGGCATGCGTCTACCAGAAGTCCACCGTCATCCCCCAGCTCACGGTCGCGGAGAACCTCTTCCTGAACCGGCACGGCAGGGGACGGGGCGGCCTGATCAGTTGGCGCACGGTCCGTGACAGGGCACGCGAGGTCCTGCAGACCTGGTCGGTGGACGTGGACGTGCGCACCCTCGCCGGCGAACTGAGCATAGAGCAGCGGCAGTTCGTGGAGATCGCCCGGGCGCTGTCGTTCGGCGCACGCTTCATCATCCTCGACGAGCCCACCGCGCAACTCGACGGAGCAGCCATCAACCGGCTGTTCGCGCGGATCCGGGAGCTCCAGCGCCAGGGCATCACCTTCCTGTTCATCAGCCACCACTTGCAGGAGGTCTACGACATCTGCGACACGGTGACCGTGCTCCGCGACGCCCGGCACATCCTTACCGCCCCCGTGGCCGAACTGCCCCGTGCCGAACTCGTGGCCGCCATGACGGGTGAGAACGCGGGCAAGGGTGGGGAAAGGCATCGTCGGCCCGTGGACACCACCTCCCCGACCGTGCTCGCGGTGGAAGGCGCGGCCGTGCAGGGAACGTACCGCGACGTGTCCTTCCGGATCCGGGCCGGGGAGATCGTCGGTCTCGCCGGCGCGGCCGGCAGCGGCCGTACCGAGGTCGCGGAGACAGTCGTCGGACTCCGCGCCGCCGAGACGGGAACGGTCCGGATCGCGGGGATCCGGCCACGGCCGGGCAGCGTCCCCGCTGCGCTGGCGGCGGGTGCCGGGTTCGTCCCGCAGGACCGCCACCACCAGGGACTCGTACCGGAGATGTCCATCGCGGACAACGGCACCCTGACCATCCCCGAACGGCTCGGCCCCCGGGGCCTCATCGACAACCGCCGCCGCGACGCCTACGCCCACTCCATGATCGACAAGCTGGCGATCAAGACGCCGGGGCCGCAGCTGCCCGTCTCCGGACTCTCGGGAGGCAACCAGCAGAAGGTCGTCATGGCCCGGGCTCTGGCCAACGGTCCGAAGGTACTGGTGCTGATCAATCCGACCGCCGGCGTGGACGTGCGGTCCAAGGAATTCCTCCTCGGCAAGGTCGAGGAGATCGCCGAGTCCGGCACCGGGGTGCTCATCGCCTCCGACGAACTCGACGACCTGCGCACGTGCGACCGGGTCCTGGTGATGTTCCAGGGCCGTGTCGTGGCCGAGCGGGCCGGAGGCTGGCACGACCACGAACTTGTGGCCGCGATGGAAGGAGTGGACCTCGATGTCTGAGAGCGCGACCGCGGCTGCCGCCAAGAACCCGGACGGCGGGCCGCCCGATGTTCCGGGCGTGCGGCCGGCCGCAGCGACAAGGAGCGGTCACAGGATCGCTCTCGCACGACTGCGCGACCTGGCGCTCGTTCCCGCGATCATCGTGATGGCGATCGTCGGCCAGCTCGTCAACCCGGTCTTCCTCCAGGCTGACAACCTGATCAACGTCCTGCAGACGATGTCCGAGATCGCACTGCTGGTCCTCGCCCAGACTCTCGTGCTGATCGTCAAGAAGATGGACCTCTCCCTGGAGTCCACCGTGGGGATCGCACCCGGCGTCGCGGCCTGGCTCACCGTCCCAGCGGGCGCGACGCACGGAATGGGCGTGCTGCCCGGCGCCTGGTCCGTGCCGGTCACGTTGACCGTGGGTCTGCTGATCGGTGTGGTCAACGCCCTGTTCATCATCCGGTTCGGGCTCAACGGCTTCATCGTGACGCTCGGCATGCTGATCGTGCTGCGCGGTGTCCTGACCGGCATCTCCGGTGGCCAGACGTTCTTCCAGCTGCCGCCGTCGATGCTCTACCTCGGCACCGCCCAGTGGGCGGGCATGCCCGCCTCGGTGTGGATCTGCCTGCTTCTGTTCGCCACCGGCATCGTGGTGCTCGGCTTCACCAGCTTCGGCCGCTCCCTGTATGCCATCGGCGGCAACGTCGACGCGGCGAAAGCGGCGGGCATCCGCACCGACCGCGTGCTGTGGACCGTCATCGTCACCGCGAGCGTGCTGGCCGCGCTGAGCGGCCTGCTGCTCTCGGGGCGCCTCGCCTCGGTGGCCTCCGCCCAGGGCAACGGCTACATCTTCACCGTCTTCGCTGCCGCGGTCATCGGCGGCATCAGCCTCAACGGCGGCAAGGGCACCATGTTCGGAGCCTTCACGGGCATCCTGCTGCTGTTCATGATCCAGAACGTCCTCACCCTCGGAGGCGTCCCCGCGCAGTGGATCGGTGCCCTCAACGGCACGATCATCCTCATCGCTCTTGCGCTGTCCCGCATCACAGGTGGCAGGGCCCAGGAATAGGAGCACTCCGGCCGGGCCGACCCGGGTGGCGGTCACCCGCGTGTGCGAACCACGCCCGCATGCCCAGGGGGCACTCCTCGGGAACGGCCCGGACACCCGCGACCGAAAGGATGACAATCCCATGGAACGAAGAGACTTTCTCGTCGCCTCCGCGGCCACATCAGCCGCGCTGACCGCCGGGCTGCCGGCCGCCGAGGCGACCGCGGCGCCGCATCCGGTTCCGGGAACGGAGCCGCACCCCGCCCACAAGCCGTCTCCCCTTTCCCTCTGGTACGACAAACCCGCCGCGCAGTGGCTGGAGGCCTTGCCACTCGGCAACGGCCGACTCGGCGCGATGGTGTTCGGCGGCGTGAACACCGAGCAACTCCAGCTCAACGAGGACACGCTGTGGGCCGGAGGCCCCTACGAGCCCGCCAACCCCCAGGGCCTGGCCAACCTCGCGGAGATCCGGCGCAGGGTCTTCGCCGGTGAATGGAACTCCGCCCAGAACCTGATCAACTCGTCCTTCATGGGCATCCCGGTCGGCGAGCTGATGTACCAGACTGTCGGGAACCTGCGCCTCACCATCCCGGGCACGGGCGACGTCACCGGCTACCGACGGGAACTGGACCTCGACACGGGCGTCGCGACCGTGACGTACAGCCGCGGCGGAGTCGCGCACCGGCGCGAGGTCTTCGCCAGCCACACCGATCAGGTGATCGTGGTCCGGCTCACCGCCGGCGGCCGCGGCGGCCTGTCCTTCAGCGCCGCCTTCGACACTCCCCAGCAGGCCGGGACGGACTCTCCCGACCTGCTGACGGCCGCCCTGGAAGGTGTCGGACAGACCCGCGAGGGAGTCACCGGACAAGTCCGCTTCCGCGCCCTGGTCCGGGCTCACGCCCACGGCGGCACCGTGCGCAGCGAGAGCGGCACACTCACGGTGACCGGGGCCGACGCGGTGACTCTGCTGGTGTCCGTCGGCACCAGTTACAACGACTACACGGATGCCTCCGGCGACCACCGTGCCCGCGCCGAGCGCCCGTTGAACGCCGCCGCCGCCGTCCCGTACGAGCGGCTGCGCTCACGGCACGTACGAGACCATCGCGCGCTCTTCCGCCGTGTCACGCTCGACCTCGGAACCACGGACGCGGCCGGCGCGCCGACCGACCAGCGGGTGGCCGCCTTCGCCCAGGCGGAAGACCCGCAACTGATCGCCCTGCATTATCAGTACGGCCGTTACCTGCTCATCGCCTCCTCCCGCCCGGGCACCCAGCCCGCCAACCTGCAGGGCATCTGGAACGACCAGCTCTCCCCGCCCTGGGATTCCAAGTACACGATCAACATCAACACAGAGATGAACTACTGGCCTGCCCCCACCACCAATCTCCTGGAGTGCTGGGAACCGATCTTCGCGCTTCTCGACGACCTGTCCCAGGCCGGACAGCGGACCGCGCGTGTGCAGTACGGCGCGGACGGCTGGGTGGCGCACCACAACACGGACGCCTGGCGCGGGACCGCACCGGTCGACGGCGCGTTCTGGGGGATGTGGCCCACCGGTGGAGCCTGGCTGGCGACCTCCGTCTGGGAGCACTACCGCTTCACCGGCGACCGCGACGCCCTGCGTCGCCGCCTGCCCGTGGTCGAGGGAGCGGTCCGCTTCTTCCTCGACTCACTCGTCCGCGACCCCGGTACGGGACACCTCGTCACCTGCCCGTCCGTGTCTCCGGAGAACGCCCACCACAATGGTGTGTCGGTGTGCGCGGGGCCGACCATGGACAACCAGATCCTGCACGACCTCTTCGACGGCTACCTGGCGGCCTGTGACACCCTCGGCGCCTCCAGCCCATACGAGGAGCGGGTGCGTGCGGCCCGGACCCAGTTGCCTCCCATGAGAATCGGCGCTTCGGGGCAGTTGCAGGAGTGGCAGGACGACTGGGATGCCGGCGCCCCGGAGCGGCAGCACCGCCATGTCTCCCACCTGTACGGCCTGCACCCCGGCAACCAGATCACCAAGCGCGGTACGCCGGACCTCTTCCAGGCGGCCCTGAAGACACTGGAGATGCGCGGGGACGCCGGCACGGGCTGGTCCCTCGCCTGGAAGATCAACTTCTGGGCGCGGGCGGAGGACGGTGCCCGCTCCTACAAGCTGCTCAGCGACCTCCTCACGCCCGGCCGCACCGCACCGAACCTGTTCGACCTCCACCCGCCGTTCCAGATAGACGGCAACTTCGGTGCCACCGCGGGCGTGACGGAATGGCTGCTCCAGTCGCACACCGACGAGGTCCATCTGCTGCCGGCGCTGCCTCCCCAGCTCCCGGACGGACGCGTCACAGGTCTCCTCGCCCGCGGAGGACTCACCGTCGATCTCGACTGGCGCGACGGCGCGCTGTCCCATGCCCGCCTGGCGGCGCGACACCGCGGCACCGTCCGGCTGCGCACCACCGTTCCGGTCGAGGTACATTCCCACGCCCATCCTCCGCGGCTCCATGTGGAACGTCCGGAGAACACCGTCGCCGTGTTCGAGGCCGAAGGCGGCAACGACTATGTGATCAAGCCCCGCTGACGGGTCCCTCCAGCGCGGCTGTGCGATCGGCTGGTCAACCGATTCGTCCGGGCACGGAGGGCGATCTCGGGGCCATCGGCCCGGAAATCTCCACCTGGGACCGCGTGTGCCTCCACGTAGTGGTGCCCATCTCGAGAGGGGTGGGCGGCAACCGACGTGGAGGCTCACGCTCGCTCGGCCCAGTGGTCGCAGACGAACACGTGCACAGGCGTGAGCGCGGGGAGTTCGGCGGACTTCCCCGCGCTGCCGGCCGTCGCGGCCTCAGGACGACATGACGCCCACGACCGCGCCTGGCCGCACGTCGGCGTGCCGCAAAGCGTGCATCAAATCGGCACCGCCACGTGAGGCCCCGTCGGATCCCCTCCGCAGCACGAACCAGTGATCACTGCCGCCGGCACAGGCGGTGAAGCCCCGTGCCACGGTGGAACATGTGCGCCTTTCCGGCATCCGATTCAACAGGGATTGCGTGATGTGAGGACACCGCGATGTTTCGCCGGCGTAAAAGGTCGAGGCGATAAGGGTGTTCACCGGCATAGGCACTTCCGGCATGCTCACATGTCCCCAAAGCGGACCATGACGCCCTTTTATTTTCGGCTCGCCGATCCTCCGGACGACCCTCTTGGGCTGCGAAAACCGCCCGGTCGGCGGCCTTCACCAGCCCTTTCGCGATGGGTCGAGAAAGTCTCGCATGTTATCGACTGCCAGTCGGAAGTTCAATGACTTTACAACTCGCTGCCGTTGATGGTCGGATGCGCTCGAACGCCGACTATGGAGGGCTTGTTGCGAGTTCCAATTTCTCGAAGATATGCGGCTTCCCTTGCCGCGGCCGTTGTTGCCGGTCTGCTGCTCTCTCCCGCAGCGTCCAGCGCTGCGCCCTCTCAACCCCTGCGCGGCGCCGCAGTTGGGCAGGCCGGCGCACAGCGCGTACCGGTCTCCGTCACGCTGATCACCGGTGACAAGGTGAGGGCGTCCCAGGAGCCCGGCGGGGCGGTGTCGGTGCACGACGTCCGGCGCGCGCCGGGAGCCAAGGGTTCGGTGCGTGTCGCCGTCGAGAACGGCGACACCTACGTGTACCCCGATGAGGCCATGGCCTACATCGCGACCGGCAGGCTCGACAAGCAGCTCTTCAACATCACGCAGTTGGTGGCCCAGGACTACGACGACGCCCACACCGGCGTGCTGCCCCTGATCATCACTCAGGCCGAGAGCGTGACCGCTCGCAAGAGCGGTGCCACCGAGCAGGCACTGCCGTCCGGTACGGCTTTGCCGGGGGCGAAGGCCACCCTGGGGCTTCCGTCCATCAATGGAGCGGCCGTCAAGGCGCAGCGATCCAAAGCCGCCACGTTCTGGTCCGCGCTCACCGACACCGCCGGACAGGTCGCCCCGCGGTCCGCGGCGCGGACCGCGGGGAGCCCGGACGAGGCGGGCGCCCCCTCGTTCGCCGCCGATGTCGACAAGGTGTGGCTCGACGCCAAGGCGCAGGCGACCATGGCGGAGACCAACGCGCAGATCGGCACACCCCAGGTGTGGAAGGCCGGTGGAACGGGAACCGGCGTCCGGGTCGCGGTTCTGGACAGCGGGGTGGACCCCACCCACCCGGACCTGGTCGAGCGCATCGTGGCATCCCGCAGTTTCGTCGAGGGCCAGGAGGTCGTCGACCGCAACGGCCACGGCACCCATACCGCCTCGACCGTCGCGGGGACCGGGGCCGCCTCCGGCGGGAAGGAGCGGGGAGTCGCCCCCGGCGCGGACCTGATCGTGGGCAAGGTCCTCGGGGATGACAACTCGGGTGCCAACTCGGGGATCATCGCGGGCATGGAGTGGGCGGCGCGGACCGAGCACGCCAAGGTGATCAACATGAGCCTGGGCTCGGGGTCGTGGCACACCCAGGACGATCCGATGAGCCAGGCGGTCAACAGGCTGAGCGCCGAGACGGGCGCGCTGTTCGTCGTCGCAGCGGGCAACGGCGGCAACACCCCTTACAGCGTGAGTGCGCCGGGAACGGCGGAGTCGGCGCTCACCGTAGGCGCGGTGGACTCCTCCGACGTCCTCGCCGCGTTGTCCAGTGCCGGACCGCGGCTGGGGGACGACGGCCTCAAGCCCGACCTGACCGCGCCGGGTGTGAACGTCCTTGCGGCGAACTCACAGCAGGTGCCGGGGGCAGAGGGCTACTACCGCACCGACAGCGGCACTTCCATGGCGGCGCCCCACGTCGCCGGTGCGGCGGTGCTGCTCGCCCAGAAGCACCCGAAGTGGACGGGAGCGCAGATCAAGGACGCGCTGATGAGCACCAGCGCGGTAACCCCCGACTACACCCCCTACCAGGCCGGTACCGGTCGCCTGGACGTCGCAGCCGCCTACCTCAAGGGCCAGGTCGTCGCGACCGGGTCCGTGGACGCCGGCCTCGTACGCTGGACCAGGGACGGGAAGCGGACTGCGGTCAAGCGGAAGATCACCTACACCAACACCACGGACAACGCCGTCACGCTGCGGCTCACGGTGGACCGCGGCAGTTCACCGGCGGGGGCGTTCACCCTGGCCGCGGACCGCGTGACCGTCCCGGCGCGCGGCACCTCGTCGGTCGAGGTCGTCGCGGACCCGAAGGGGCTCGCGGCGGGCCAGTACGCCGCCCAGGTCACCGCACGCTCCTCGGCCGGTGCCGCGCAAACGGCCGTGGGCCTCTCCGTCGAGTCCGAGAAGCACACCCTGACCGTCCTCCTGAAGGACCGTTCCGGCAAGCCTGTCAGCGGCGAGGTCGAGATCACCGGGGCCGACGGGAGTACCACCGTCATGTGGGCCCCGGACGGCAAGCTCACCAGCCGCTGGGCCCCCGGCACCTACACTGTCGTCTCCACTCTCGACGTCGAAGGCCGCAACGGCCCGCACTCCCTCGGGTACGCCGTACTGACCGCGCCCGAGGTGGACCTGAGGTCCGACCGGGCGGTGGAGCTGGACGCGTCGCGCATCCGACGGATCAAGGTGGACACGCCTGAGCCCACGTCCGTCACCAACGCCAGGATCGACCTCTACCGCTCCTTCACCTACAGCGAGCCCACGTACAAGGACACACAGGCACTGCACGACATCATCATGACCTCGCCCGAGTACGACAGCCTGTGGGCGCTTCCGACCAAGGGCGAGGTGAAGAAGGGCAGTTTCGTCTTCACCACCCGAATCCGCGCCAAGCAGACCCCGCTGAAGATCACCTACGGCGGGCGCAGCCTCGACGAGACCCTGCTGGTGCAGCCTGGCTCCGCCCCGTTCCAGGACGGTACCTCGCAGGTCGAGGCCGTCTTCGCCGGCACCGGCAGGCCCGCCGACTACGTCGGACTGTCCGCCCGCGGCAAGGCCGTGGTCGTCCGCGCCGACGCGTGGGTGGCCCCGGCGGACCAGGCGGCGGCCGCACGGGCCGCGGGTGCGGCGATGCTCCTGGTGGTCAGCAACGGCGACGGCCGCCTGACCGACTGGTACGGGGAGCCGGACGGCTACACGACCGGGCGTATCCCGGTCGCCTCTCTCACCGTCGACGAGGGCGGCGACCTGATCAAGGAGATCGCGTCCCCGGGGAAGACCAAGCTGGCGGTCGAGGCCCATCCCTCGCCGCGGTACCTGTACGACCTGGCCGACTACCACCACGGCGGCGTGCCCGAGGACCCCTCCGCATCGACGGACCCCGGCAGCCTCGCCCGCATCGACAACGTCTTCGCCACGCCCGCCGGCAAGGAGATCAGGGAGAGCCGGGAGGACAGCCCGCCGTACGAGCAGTACCCCGCCGGCCATCCCTACAGCTTCGGGCCGCGCAACCCGACATTTCCGAGGGAGCCGGTCGCACCGGGTCCCCGCACCGACTGGGTGTCCGCCGGCGACGGCGTGAAATGGCAGCAGTACGCCGGCGTCGCCGACGGCTTGTCAAGCTTCACCGACATCGTCGGCTACCGTCCGCGCAGCGTGCAGAGCGAAAACTGGTTCGGCCCCCTCATCCGGCCGCGCATGCTCAGCTTCGAGGCCCCGCAGCGCTTCGGCGACGTCATCACGGGCATCATGACGGGCTTCGGTGACGGAGGAGCCGCCCACAGCGGCAGCACCGGCCTGATGTCCCGGGACTTCGCCCTCTACCAGGGCGACGAAAAGGTGTACCAGAGCGGGCCGTACGCCGAATTCGGCGTGGGCGGCCTGGCCCCGCAGAGCCTTCCCTACCGGCTCGTGGCCGACACACAGGGGAACACCGACGTCACCCCGTACTCCTCCACCACGCACACCGAATGGAGGTTCCAGTCCGGCACCGCCGACGCTCAGGTCATCCCTCTGGTCCAGCTCGACTACGAAACGGATGTGGACCGCGCCGGCCGAGCGAAGCGCACGTCGGTCTTCTCCGTCAAACCCGTCGTCCTCGGCAGTGACACCGCCAAGGACGCGGTCTCCTCGGTCAAGCTCGAGGTCTCCTATGACGACGGGGCCTCCTGGCAGCCGCAGGACGTGAAGGCGGCCGACGGCACGTGGCAGGCGCACCTCCACGCGCCTGCCCGGGCGGGTTACGTGTCCATCCGTGTCACCGCCACGCAGCACAACGGCGGCGGCATCACCCAGACCGTCACCCGGGCCTTCGGCCTGAAGTAGCTCGCTCGAGCGGCCGGTGCCCGCGCCCCACGAGGGTGCGGGCACCGCTCGCGGCGCCGTCTTGTCAGGTCGTGGGGCGAGGCCCTGCACAGTCGGGACCGCTGGTCCACCTCGGGCTCGGTCCCGCGAGGCGACCGAGGTGGCGGATCGGAGCGAACGAGGTGTCCGGCACCTCGAGTTCGGTGCGCGGGGCCGGGTCAGGCGGCTCTCCGGGCGCGTCAAGGGCCGCACGGCACGCGCCGACCGCGCCACCGAACTGCTGGACGTGATGGGCGTGGGCTACTGCGCCGACCGCCGCCCGCAGCAGATGTCCGGTGGTGAGCAGCAGCGCACCGCCATCGCCGTCGTCCTGGCCAACCACCCCTCGCTGGTCCTGGCCGACGAACCGACCGGGCAACTGGACCCGGCCACCGGCGAGCAGAGCTTCAACTCTTCCGCACCGCGAACAAGGAACTCGGCACGACCATCGTCGTCGTCACCCACGACCAGGAGGTGGCCACCGCGGTCGACCGCACCGTCGCCATCCGCGACGGCCGTACCGCCTCCGAAGTCCTGCGCCGCACCAGCGTCGACGACGAGGGCCGCACCACCGTCCACGCCAGCGAATACGCCACAATCGACCGCTCCGGCCGCCTCCGGCTCCCCCGCGACACACCCACGCCCTCGACATCCGCAATCGCGTGATGCTCGAACTCGAACCCGACCACATCGCCGTCCGCCCCGACCGCCCTGCCGAAGGCTGAGAGGAAGGCGCGCCGCCCGCACCTCAGCGGCATGTCTCACGCCCCGTTCACAAGGAGTTTGGTCGGATGGGATCAAGGGCGCGAAGGGCGGCTGCCGGTATGAGGACAGCTCCCGGCGCATCCGAAACTCATGGAACGAGGGACTACCGATGCGTACCTCTGTCAATCGCACGCTCGGCATCTCCGTGGTGCTGGCCGCCGCGGCGGCGGCGTTGGTGTTGAACGTCGAGACAGGCAACGCCGTCGACGGAGCGGACCACGAGTACACCTCCGTGTACAGCGGCCCCTTCGACGTGGCCGGGTGGACGGACTACGCGCAGTGTCTGCGCGAGCACGGCGTCGACGCGAGGAATCCCGACCCGAAGCCGGAAGCGAACTCCATGTTCGCCCGAATGGCGGACGGCAGCGCATTGCCGGTGACCGACCCCGCCTTCAAGACGTGCGAGTCGCGTGCGGGCAAGGGGAACACCGTGTCGTTGTACGTGAGCCCGGAGGACATGAAGAGGCACAGGGACTTCTCGGCCTGTGTACGTGAGCACGGACTGCCCGATTACCCCGACCCGGACCCGCGGACTGCTCTGATACCGGACATGACGCCGTTCACGAAGAAGCACTTCAACGCGGCATGGGAGGCCTGCCACGCCCTCGCGCCGCAAAGCCCGGTCGGAGGGTGAGCTCGCTCGCACCGTGCGCAGCAGCTTCCGCCCGGGCGGTGGCCTGCCGGGACGGACGTGCGCCGAGGTAACGGGCGGCACCGGGCGGCTGGTCACATCGTCGTGGCGCCCACGACAGGCACCCAATGCGCAGGAACGATCGTGTCCCGCTGCCGGCCAGCAGCGGGACAGGCGGCCGCCTGACGCTATTGCCAAGGCGGGGCGACAGTGGGACTGACGCGTCATGGCTGCCCAGACCCCCGGCCAACTGGCCCCGTGGTGATGCAGCAGGTCAAGATCCTGCACGCATGCTCGCCGGTGCCCGGCCCCATGAGAAGAACGGTCACAACGTCTCCGGCCCCACGTACCGTGAATCGGCCGGGCGGGCGGAGAACCACTGTTACAACTCGGTCATGGTCCGATCCAGTGGCTATCACCTGCGGACGCCAGTGTTGAGCTCAGCAGGAATTCTGTAGTCGGCCAGACCCTCGCGTGATTCCCACGGTGCCGTCTCCCTGGTGCACCAGTACACCGGCGCTGCCGGCGCGAGCCGTGGTCACACACCCCTGATTCACAGGCCCCCCGCGTATACCGCGCGGCTCACCAGGGGCCCGAATCCCTCTTGATCGGATGGAAGATGTCTGGATCCCGCACTGTTCGGAAACTGGCTGTGGCAGTGAGCCTGCTGCCGCTGCTGGCGGCCTGCGGCGCCGAGACGGCGTCCTCAACCGGAGGGGACGCGCCGGGCGGTGGCAAGGTCTCGGCCGGGTCGGGGCAGCTCGACATCCCCGCTGACGCCAGTGACGACGTCAAGAAGCAATACCTCATGGAGAACGCGATCGCGGCCTGCATGAAGAAGCAGGGCTTCGCCTACACCCCAGAACCTCCCACGGACATCGCATCCGACTGGGCAAATGAGGGCGCAGACTACGAGCTGACCAAGAAGTTCCGGCAGAAGTACGGCTTCGGTTACGCCGCGGCCGCCGTGTACCCCGACGACCCCCAGTCGCCGCTCAGCAAGGCGGCGCAGGACAAGCCCTCGGCAAACGCGCAATACCTCGCCACGCTCACTGCCCAGCAGAAGGCCGCCTACAACAAGGCGCTGGGAGGTCCCCCGGACCCGAAGGCCGACGTCAAGGGCTGGTCCGGCTGCCAGGCAACGGGCAACAAGGCGGCGTACGGCAACGCCTCGACCCAGGAGCGAAGCGCCGAGGCCGAGGAGCAGAACCAGGCGAACGCACAGGCCCTCAACGGTGATCCGAAACTGGTCGGCCTGGCCCAGTCGTACGCCTCGTGCCTGAAGAGGGACGGCATCCCCGTCACGACCACGCAGCCGACCAGCATCGGGGAGATGGTGAAGCTCCAGGTGGCTTCGTCCTCCATGTCCTACTTCGTCGGGGGAGCCGACGGGACCGGTGAGAAGCACCTGACCAAGGACGAGGCCCTGCCGCTGCTCACCAAGGAGATCGACCTGGCGATGAAGGACCTGGCGTGCGGCAAGGACTTCCGGGCCACCTACTTCCCGAAGTACTTGAAGGCCCCGGGGTCCACCGGCAACGGGTGAGGCGGCAGAGGCGCCGACGGGCATGACCCGCCGGCGCCACTCCGAAGCAGCGCCTGCAACCGCCCCGTGGCCATCAGGGCCGTCGGGTCCACACGGTGCACTGCGTGCACTCCTTTTCGCTGATCCGGTGCCGTCGAGCGTGTGCCGGGTCCCACATCCCGCGATCCCCTCGGCCTGACCACAACACCCGCTCTCGCGATCGAATGGAAGACAATGTCTGGATCCCGCACTGTCCGGAGACCCGTAGCGGTGAGTCCGCTGCCGCACTTGGAATGCGGTGCGGAATTCCGGGGCGGAGACGTCAGGTGAGGCAGCGTCGGAAGAGTGGGACCAGCCGTCCCAAGCAGTTGGGGATCATCGTCGCCGGGGTGGGGCTGGTGGGAGCGGGCGGCTGGTTCGCCGGGTCCCAGATGCAGTCCCCGGCGGATGCGGCGGCCGCGCATCGGCCGCCGAAGGCCGGACCGGTCACCGTAGCGGTCGAGCGGCGGTCGCTGACCGCGAGTGTGGTTACCCAGGGCTCGGTGGAGTTCGCCTCGCCGCAGAGTCTGGCGCTGGCCGGGCCGGTGGGGCCCCCGGATTCCGGTTCCGGGGGCTCCGGTTCCACCGGCGAGGTCGTCCAGCGGGTCACCAAGGCACCGGCTGCCGGATCGGAGGTGAAGGAGGGGGACGTGCTGATGCAGGTGAGCGGCCGACCGGTCCTGGTCTTGCGCGGATCCGTTCCCATGTATCGCACACTGGGCCCCGGCGCGTCCGGAGACGACGTCAAGCAGCTCGAGAAGGCCCTGGCGCGGCTCGGCTTCAACCCCGGCGGCACCTCCGGTACGTACGGGCAGTCGGACGCCGCGGCTGTGGTCTCCTGGTACAGGAGCAAGGGCTTCCACGCGCAGGAGCCCAGTGTGGCGGACCAGCAGCAGCTGGGAACCCTCGAAGCGGCCGTGACCACCGCCCAGCAAGGTCTGCTGGAGGCACAGCAGGGCGGCGGCGCCGGTGGCACCGGCAGCACTGGTGAGGCCGGCAAGCTCCAGCTCAAGGCGGCCCGGCAGCAGTTGGACGCGGCGAACTCCGCGCTGTCCGCGTTCCAGTCCTCCTACGGCACCAGGATCCCGGCGGGCGAGGTGGTCTTCCTGCCGGATCTGCCGGCCCGGCTGGACAAGGTGTCCGTGAAGATCGGTGACACCCCGTCCGGACCGGTGGGCACGGTGACCAGTTCCAAGGTCGTGGTGCAGGCCGTGGTGCCGGGCAGCGACGCCAAGTTGCTCCACAAGGGCATGACAGCGCAGGTGGAGACCCCCGACGGCAAGAAGGTGACGGGGGAACTGGTGGCGCTCGGCGACGATGTGCCGAAGAACGACTCAGGGGACGGCAAGGACGGATCGGGGTCATCGGACGCCGAGGGCGGCGGGGGCGGCGGGGGAGGTGACGCCTCGGCTCCGGTCCCGGTGCAGATCTCCATTCCGTCGGGGGAGCTGGACAAGAACGCCAACGGCTCCGCGAAGGTGACCATCAAGGTGGGCTCGTCGCAAGGCCAGGTGCTGACGGTGCCCCTCGCCGCGCTCCACACGTCGGCCGACGGACAGGCCAAGGTCCAGGTCGCGCGCGGCAGCACCGTGGTGGACGTCCCGGTCAAGGCCGGTCTGTCCGCGGAAGGGCAGGTGGAGGTCACGCCCACCGGCGACGCCCTGAGGGTGGGCGATCAGGTGGTGATCGGGCGATGAACGGCCTGCCATCGCCTGCTGCGCCCGACGCGAGAGCCGTGCCCGATGCGAACACGGTCATCCAACTGGTCTGCGTCGTCCGGACTTTCGACTCCGAACCACCGGTGCACGCCCTGCGGGACGTGAACCTGACCGTCCGGCGCGGCGAGCATCTGTCGATCGTCGGCCCCTCCGGCTCGGGCAAGTCGACGCTGCTCAACACCCTGGGACTGCTGGACCGCCCCACCTCGGGTTCCTACTGGCTCGACGGGGTGGAGACCAACAGGCTCGGGGACCTGGAGCGTACCTCGCTGCGCGGCAGCCGGATCGGCTTCGTCTTCCAGTCCTTCCACCTGTTGCCCTACCGCACGGTGGACGAGAACGTCATGCTGGCCGAGGCCTACCGCCGGCCGCGCCCCGGGCGCGGCCGCCCCGGGCGCCGTGCCAGGGCCGAGGAGGCACTGGAACGGGTGGGCCTGGCGCACCGGATCGGCTTCCGGCCGGACCGGCTCTCCGGTGGTGAGAGGCAGCGTGTGGCGATCGCCCGGGCGCTGATGAGCGAGCCCGCGCTGCTTCTCTGCGACGAGCCCACCGGAAACCTGGACAGCGAGAACACCGAAGCGGTGCTGGACCTCTTCGGGCGGCTGGGCGAGCAGGGCATGACGCTGGTGGTGATCACCCATGAGGAGGCGGTCAGCAAGCGGGCCGACCGGCGCGTGAGGATCAGCGACGGACGGCTCACCGAGGAGAACCGATGAGGACCCGACTACGAGCCAAGGCACGCGTCCTCGAACTGGTGAGCCAGGTGGGCATGCCGAGTGCCGACCCCTACCCCGGCGATCGGCATGCTCCTCGCCGGGGAGGTGCGCGGCGCCACGAAAGGCGCAGGCGCGGTCGCAGGGGGCTCGAGCGTCCCTGGATGGACTTCAGGGATCTGTGGGCCGAAGCGCTGGCGGGGGTGCTCGCCCGTCCGATGCGCTCCGCCCTGACCACACTGGGTACGGTCCTCGGTATCACCACCCTGGTCATCACCATCGGGGTCTCGGCCACGGCGGGAAATCAGATCGTCGGCCGGTTCGACGCCCTCACCGCGACCTCGGTCACGGTGGTCGTCCCGCCGCCGCCTCCGTCGGCCGACCCCGTTCCGCTCGTGGAGTGGTCGGGTGTCGACGCGGTCCGCCGGCTGGCCGGGGTCGAATCGGTGGCGGCGATCGCCGACTCGCATGCCACCGCGAACGTCGAAGTGCGCGCGAACGACGTGGTGGCCCCCGGGGACGTCACCGGCCAGACCATGGCCGTCCTCGCCGCGTCCCCCACGCTGCCCGCCGCCGTGCACGGCACGATGACCGCCGGGCGCTTCATCGACGAGGGCAACATCGCCCGGCACGACCGCGTGGCGGTGCTCGGCGACCAGGCCGCACGACTCCTCGGCATCCGCTCGGTACAGGATTCCCCCGCGGTCTTCCTCAAGGGGCAGTCCTACACGGTGATCGGGATCCTCGGCGGAGCCGAACGCGAGCAGCAGCTCTCCACCGCGGTGATCCTGCCGCCCACGACCGCCCAGGACCAACTGGGCCTCGGAACGGTGACCAGGGTCCTGATCAACACCGCCCTCGGCGCGGCGAACCAGGTCGCCCACCAGGCACCGATCGCGCTGGCTCCCGGAACCGAGGACGCTCTCACCGTCACGGCACCACCCGACCCGACCAAGGCGCGCAAGGGAGTGCAGGGGGACGTCAACGGCCTGTTCCTGGTCCTCGGACTGGTCTCGCTGGTCGTCGGAGCCATCGGCATCGCCAACGTGACACTGGTGACGGTCATGGAGCGGATCGGGGAGATCGGCCTGCGCCGCGCTCTCGGTGCCTCGAGGCGACAGATCGCCGGCCAGTTCCTGGTCGAGTCCACAACCATCGGACTCCTCGGCGGCGTCATCGGCGCCGTCCTGGGCATGGTCATCGTGGTGACCGTCTCGGCCATCAGGGACTGGACCCCGGTCCTGGACGTCCGCCTAGCCCTCGGAGCCCCGGTCGCCGGAGCCCTCGTCGGACTCCTCGCCGGTCTCTACCCGTCACTGCGGGCCTCCCGCATGGAGCCCGTCGACGCCCTGCGCTCCTGAGGGACCAGCCGCGGCTCCGCGACGCCACCCCGGGCGTGAGCGGTGACCGATCGCGCCCGGCGTCCCGGTCACCGGCACCGAGATCGGTCGCATGGTGCGTGCAGAGGGCCCCGACCGGGACAGCGGTGTTCTCCGCGATGGTGTGCCGGTTGCCACGGCGCTGCAGGCAATTGCCGACAGAGCCGCCGCTGTGGGCCCTGTCCGAGGCGACGCTGTCGGGTTTCTCGCAGGGGCCTGCCCGGTCCGGGCTTGCTGGTGCGGATCTGTCCGGCACTGCCCTGGAACTGGATCCAGTCCAGAAGCCGCCGGCCTGCAGCAACCTCTTGCAGAGATGAAGGGGGGTGCACCGCCTCCGCACACTGACACTTGTTGAGGACCACATGTCCCTACACCACGCCCAGACCGTCGGCACGCTGCCGGCACGCCGGTTCTCTCCTCCTGAGGACGCCATGACAACCCCCACCGCCGTCGAGCCGGCATCCGCGCGCAGCAGGACAGTGTCTGGGAACGGTGGCGCACCAGCTCGGTTTCAGCCTCCACGCCCCCGCGAGCAGCGCCGAGCACACTGTGCAGGCGGTGACGGTCTGGAAGGCGGTGACCTGGGAGCGAGCGAACAGATTCGGGCCGTTCCGGGCTGCACCTGCTCAGTGCGATCGCCGCCACGGTCATGTAGGTCTTCATCGAGAAGACGTCGGTAAACCGTGCCGATCGCGCCACAGCAGGCCGGCCGGTACGCCGCGCGGAATGGGACGTTCGCAGGCGGGCGGTCCGGTGGATGCTCATCCCGGACCGGGCAGGGGGTCGGCCGGGGGGCGCGCCGGGGGCTCCTCGGCCTTGGCCGCGTCGGCGAGGGCCTCGGCAGCGGCTTCTGCGGCTCGCGCGGCGTCGGCGGCGGCCTGGGCGGCCTTGTCGTCCGAGGACTTCTCACGGGTGGCCGGCGACTGGGGCAGCACTTCGCTGAACGCGCGGGACACACCGTCGAGTGCGGAGGTGACCTCGCTGGGGATCACCCAGAAGGTGCTGCCCGCCCCTTGCGCGAGCTGGGGCAGCATCTGCATGTACTGGTACGCGAGCAGTTTGGGGTCCGGGTCGTTGCGGTGTACGGCCTGGAACACCTCGTCGATGGCCCGTGACTGGCCCTCGGCCTTGAGGATCTCGGCTGTGCGGTTGCCCTCCGCGCGCAGGACGGCGGCCTGCTTGTCGCCTTCCGCAGTGAGTATCTGCGATTGACGTTGTCCTTCGGCCCCGAGAACCACGGCCCGCTTGTCCCGCTCGGCACGCATCTGCTTCTCCATCGCGTCCTTGATGGACTGCGGGGGGTCGATGGCCTTGATCTCCACCCGGTTGACTCTCAGCCCCCATTTGCCGGTGGCCTCGTCCAGCACGCCACGGAGCTGACTGTTGATGGTGTCGCGCGAGGTGAGGACCTTCTCCAGGTCCATGGACCCGACGACGTTACGCAAAGTAGTGACGGTGAGCTGCTCGACCGCCTGGAGGTAGTTGGCGATCTCGTATGCGGCCGCCCGCGGGTCGGTGACCTGGAAGTACAGGACGGTGTCGATCTCCACGACCAGGTTGTCCTCGGTAATCACCGGTTGCGGCCTGAAGGAGACGACCTGTTCTCGCAGGTCGATCACCGGATACACCCGGTCGATGTAGGGGATGACGACGTTGAGGCCGGGTTTCAGGGTGCGGTGGTAACGGCCGAGCCGTTCGACGTTGCGAGCGCGGGCCTGGGGCACGATGCGTACCGCCCGCAGCACGGTGAAGACGACGAAGAGCGCGACGATCACTCCGGCGACGAGGAGCCCCGATTCCATGGTTCACTCCTGAGGGTAGACGAGTGCGGTGGCCCCGCTGATCTCGATGACTTCGACGGTCGTTCCAGGAGGAATCACCAGCGTCTCGTCATAGGCCCGGGCCGTCCATTCCTCGCCGCCTATGCGGACCCTGCCACCGAGGCCTGTGACCTCTGAGACGACATAGGCGCTCCTGCCGACCAGCGCCTCCACGCCGAATCGCTCCGCCTGGGGCCGGCGCATGTGGCGCAGCACGACGGGACGGATGAACAAGACGGTGCTCGCGGCGACGATGGTGAACACCAGGAACTGCAAGGGCAGCGGAAGCCCGACCGCCGCGAATCCCGCCGTGACCAACGCGGCCCCACCCAGCAGTCCCAGCGCGGCAGTGAGCGTGAAGAGTTCCGCCACGGCCAACACTGCCGCGGCGATGAGCCAGATCACCCACAGATCCATGGCCCTCCTGCCGCGTGCAGTAGGTGGACGGCCGGCCGGCGCCCCCTTCAGTCGGCGACCAGGCCTCCCCCTAAGGTGGCCTACCCGTCCCGGATGCCGGAAATCAAAGCTTTAGCGCATACATGAGCGGGAATGTCGCAATTGGTGGCGGGTGCCACGCGCAGGCGTGGCCATTCGTCACGGACGGCGTCGTCGATCGACGAACAACAGTTCGCTTGTGGTCGCGGTCGGGCTGAACGAACATCTCGTCGTGCGTCCCGTGGCCATGACGCGCGCCATCAGCGCCCGCCGCGAGAGGACTCCCGCATGCCGCGTATGACAGTCGAAGAGGCCGCCGACTCCCTCGGCATCGCTGACGAGCACCTCGCCACGTTCGTCGTCATAGTCGACGCACTGCGCACGTCAGACGCCCGGCGGGCCGAGATCGAGCGGCTGCGCGCCGAGCTCGAAGCCGTCGACGAGGTGCTGCACGAGGCGGGCATCGACCATCCGACCGGCGCCCTGGGCGTCCACGACCTGCACAGCATGCGCGACATCGCCCGCGAGGACGCCGACGAGGACGCCCGGGCAGCACGAATCGTCGCCGCCCTCAGACGCACGAGGAGCAGTCTGCCCGCAGAGGTCCTCGCCGCCCTCGACGAGTACGACGCTGCTTCGGCATGACGGGCGGACATCACATGTCGCACTGGGGGTGGACCGGCACGCTCGACAGAGGCGGGGGCCGTGCAGAGGCCGGCGCTGACGCTTTGGGGGCAGGCGTCGCTCGGTGAGGAAGGCGTGTGCGGCGGTCACGGGGGTGACGCGGTGGTGTCGGCCCGGCCAGGAACGGCCTTCGAAGTGGTCCAGGCCCAGTCCGTGCTTGAGTTCGCGGTAGTCGTGCTCGATGCGCCAACGGACCTTGGCCAGCCGGACCAGCTCAGCGATCGGGGTGTCGGCCGCAGTCGGGCAGGATGCCGTCCCACCAGCCTTGTTCTGCTGAGGCGGCGGCTCGGATCGGGCGGTCGACGGCTTTGCCGGCGGGACGGACACGCACGGCCGCGAAGCGGGAGCGTAGGTTTCCTCGGGATCCTTGGTGCCAGGTCACAGTAGTGAAGGCTTCTCGTTCCAGGCCGGCGGCCAGTTCTGCTGCCGACGGTGCGGGGTGCCGGTAGCGGGGCTGGGGCCGGCAGCCGATGTTCCCGCGGCGGTTGCAGCGGGCAGGAAGCGGTGTCGCTGGCAGCGTGCACGCTGACCGCGACCTGGCAGTTGGCCCGCTTGCCCAACGTGCCGCAGTACTGCGGAGCCACGGCCGCCGACATCCGGCCGTTGGGCATCGACACATCGTCGATCACCCAGGCCGCCGGCGCGACGCTGGTCTCAGGGCAGCGCAGTGACGAGTTCTGCCGGCGGAGTGCGGAGTTGGGTGTCCTTGCTGGGCGGTGTGCCGAACATGCGGCGGTATTCACGGCTGAACTGGGAGGGGCTGTCGTAGCCAACGCTGAGGCCCACACCGGTGATGTCTGAGGGGCGGCTGGCGAGCAGGAGCCTGGCTTCTTGCAGGCGGATGCGCTTTTGGAACTGGATGGGGCTCATCCCTGTGACGGTCTGAAAGTTGCGGTGGAACGCGGAAACGCTCATGCCGGCGATTTCCGCCAGCTCCTCCACGCGGAAGGCGGTGGCGTAGTTCTCCCGGATCTGACGCACGGCGCGGTTGATGTGGGCCAGCGCGCTGTCGGCGAGACCGAGCTGGCGGATAGCGGCTCCCTGGTCCCCGCGCAGGAGATGCCAGAGGATTTCCCGCTTGACCATGGGAGCGAGGATCTTGCGGTCCGCGGGCTGCTCCAGCAGCCGCAGCAGGCGCACGATGGCGTCCAGCAGTGAAGGCGAAGCTGTGGAGACGGCGATGCCGGGTGATGTCGTGCGTGGGGTGGTCGGCAGGTCTCGGGGGTCGGCTTCCAGTAGGAGTTCGGCAAGGGCTGAGGGAGCGAGAGTCATGCCGAAGCCGAGGGTGGGCTGCCCGGTGTCCAGGACATGGCCGGTGACGGGGAGGTCGGCAGAGGCGATCAGGTACTCGCCGGGCCGGTACTCGTAGAGGCGTTCGCCCAGGGCGAGGCGTTTGCCGCCCTGGGCGATGACTGCGAGCACAGTCCCGGACATCCCGGCCGCCGAAGCGTTGGGGGTGAACTTGCATACCTGGATGCCGTCGATCGCCGTGCTCATGTCGGGCCGCGCATGCCGGTCAAGAAGCTCACGCATTTCGTCCAGGGCAGACATGAATCCATTCTTGCACGAACCTCCACACGGAGGCGTTGGCTGGGCAGGATTGGGCACGCATTGCCCATTCCGCAGGTGTCCGGTGTCCCACGAGGCCGGACGCCCGTGGGCGGCTGTCTCGGCCGTCGCGGAGTGAGCCGTGGGCGGAGTGCGTGGCCGGAAGGGGCTTGGCGACAGCTCACAGCAGGAGCAGTTCAGAGGTTCTGGCCTCCGGAGACTTCGATGTCCTGGGCGGTGATCCACCGGCCTTCCTCGGAGACCAGCATGGCGATGACCATGCCGATGTCGTCGGGCTCGCCGACGCGGCCGAGGGTGAAGGTCTTCGCCAGTTCCGGGATGATCTCAGGGTTCTTGCTGAACGCGTCGTCGGCGAAGCGGGTGACGGTGGCTCCCGGTGCGACCGAGTTCACGCGGATGCCGCGGGGGCCGAACTCCTTGGCCATGTAGCGGGTGAGCACCGCCACGGCGCCCTTGAGAGCCGCGTAGACGGAGTATCCCGGCGCGGTCACCTGGGGCAGCGTGGAGTTGCTGGTCAGGTTGACGATGGCGCCGCCGTCGGCGATGAGCGGCAGCAGGGCCTGGGTGAGGAAGAAGGGCCCCTTGAACAGGCCGTCCGTGAGCCGGTCGAATTCCTCCTCGCGGGTGTCCTCGATCATCGCCATGCCGGCGAATCCGGCGTTGTTGACCAGGTGGTCGAAGGAGTGCCGCTGGAAGGTCCCGCGCAGCACCTCGGCAACGGTCTCCCGGAAGACGGTGAATCCTGCCGTGTTGCCGAGATCCAGGTGCAGCGCCACGGCAGTGCCGCCGTGCTGCTCGATCCGCGCGACGGTGTCCTTGGCGCCCTGTTCGTTGGAGCTGTAGGTCAGGATGACGCCGGTACCGCGCCGGGCGATCTGCAGGGCGGCGCTCTGGCCGATGCCGGAGCTTGCGCCGGTGACGACGGCTACCTTCATGTTGTGCCTCCTGGGCCTGAGGATTCGTCGGAATCCGTGGGGGAGTGTGTCCCTTCCAGGAGACCGCTGTGCCTGGCCCGCGAAAAGAATGATCCTCTTCGTCTCTTGCCTAATCCTCTTGGATGGGCCGTTTGATCCGTGCCCAGCCACTGCCCGCCGCGTAGGGATGCGTTGACCTCTGCATGGCTGCCTGGCTTCCGACCGCTGGCGGACTCGTCGCCGTGGTGTGCCTGCGTGCGGGCAGGATCGTGCAAGGATCCGCCAGGATGCCCCAGCGGGAAGGTCGACGGGTGGCTGGGGCTGCCGCCGATGGCCTCGGAATCCCGCAGGCATGGTTAAGCTCGCCATCATGTGGAGGCAGGCAGTACAGGAGATCTTCCCCGGCGCAGGGCTTTTGGGGCCGGCTGAGACGTTCGAGATTGCCGAGGCTGAAAGACGGCTGGGGCGAGTCCTGCCGACAGAGCTCAAGCAGTTGCTCCTGGAGAGCAACGGGGTGGTTGGCCACTCCCACGTGGACACGGTCTGGAGCTCGGACCAGATCGTCGAGCAGAACCTTCTCTTCTGGTCCTACGAGTCCTTCGCGCAGCTGTATATGCCGTTCGATGCCCTTCTGTTCTTTGGGAGCAACGGGGGCGGTGACCAGTTCGCGTTCGTGCAGAAGCCTCAGCGGCCAGACATCTTCGTCTGGGAGCACGAGAGCGATAGTCGCAGGTGGGTGGCCAACAACCTGCTGGACTACCTGGGACGTTCGCTACGAGTCGGCGGAGACGACTGGTACCAGCTGTAGGCGGCCCCACGACTGAATCGGGTGTCGTGATCACGGTCGAGTGAGGATGCGTATCCGGGGGAGCCGGAAGCTGGCTCGGTGTCCCATCGACGACGCCGACGCCCGCCTCGCCTACGTCACCATCTCCCGTGCACGTACCTGCCTCGACCTCGACGGCCTGACCTGGCTCAACGACCACCCCGACGGAACCCCGGTGGCCCTGGTCGCGCTGGTCCTCGCCCGCACCGAAAAAGTAGGGACGTCGGTCAGAGCAGTTGCGGCGTTCCTATCGGTGTCGTGCGGCCGGCAGTAGGCCGACGACGCCAGGAGCATCCAGCCGGTGAGGTAGGCGAAGGCGACGGCTGGGGACGCGACGGTCCAGAGGACGCCGGGCGTTGCGCACGGTCCGGCGGCCGAGCTGCATCCCCCCTGGGTGCAGGCGGTTTTGCGGGTGCCTGCCGGTCTGACTTCTCCCGTGTGGGGGGTCGGTGGAGGAGTCCCCCTGCGCGGGATGCGCCCGCCTCTCCGGCCACGCGGGGGCGACCTTGTGGAGCCGCTGGCGCCTGCCGGGGAGTGAGCGCGCGGCCCGGGCGAGGGGGCCGCGACCGGCCCGGGCGCGGGTGTGTGGTTGCCCTGCGGTTGGTGGCGGCAGGGGTTGCGGGGAGAGCCGTTGGTGCCGAAGCGGACGGGGGGTGGCAGGGCCGTTGTCCCGTGGAGGCCGCTCTGCCATGGTCTTTGCTCCGGTCATCCGGTGTAGGACCGGTGTTCGGCCTCTCTGCTGGTGGGATCGCCCGGGTCGGGGACGGCTTGAGGGATTGCCCCCAGGTGCTGGTGACGTTCTGTAGCCTCACGTGGGATGGGCTGTGGGGTGTGAGGAGGGACGGCGGTATGGCGCGTACGTGGTTGTCGGTGCGTGTCGAGTTGGTGTCTGGGCAGGGAGGGGATTTTTGGCCTCGCCCCGGCCGGGTTTTCGCGGTGGCGCGGACTCACTCGTTTGGGCAGTTCGCGGAGGCGATCGACCAGGGTTCGCCCGTTGGGACCTGTCTCACCTGCACATGTTCACCCTTGCCGACGGGATTGGCGTCAGCCCGCTGGAGTGGTGGGAAGGTGAGGCCCCGGAAGGCACCATCGACGGCCGCACGACCATGCTCGGCAGGCTGCGAGGCGGCGAGCAGCAGTTTGCCTATGTCTTCGACATGGGAGACCAGTGGGCCCGCTTGTGCACGGTGGACTCCCGGCGCGTCGACCCGGAGGAAGAGTTCGGGGTCACACCTGACCGCCCGATGCCGGCGCAACAGGCAAGACGGCCGTGTGCTCGGGATCCTCTGGCCCTAGCGGGTGCCGACCCGGACGACTTCCGCGAGAAGCTCGAGCGTGGGGAAGGCATGCCCATGGACGAGTTCTTCCAGGGGGTCGAGCACGACTTCGACACGAGTTCGAAGTACGCCTACGAGCAGTGCGACGGCTTCATCGGCGGCGCCACCGAGGTCTGCGAAGCCGTCAAGCACCTGGTCCAAGGCCGGGTGTGACTGGGCCCCACCGCCTATGCATGGTGGCGCTCCGCGACGTCGGGGGATTGGGGCCTTCGTTGTAGGCGGGGCGTTTCACCAGACGTCGGGGCCGCCGCCTCGCCACTTGCCGGATACGCGCGTTCGCGTCCACCTGGTGCCGCTCGGGGTCGGCTACGTCGGCATCGAGGCCGGCGCGCCGCAGGAACTCCAGCAAGTCGGCCATGCGGTACGCGGTGCCGAGGATTTCGTTGTCCCCCCGGACGACCCGGCCGCCGGTGTCCCCAGGTGGCATCACGACTATGCGGTGCTCCATCTCGCCAGGATGCTCCTGGGGCGGTTGAGGCGCACCGTGGCGCCCCTGTCCGGCGCCACGGGCGGGGCCGCCCATCACCTGCTTGCGGCCCTCAGCTTGTGTCCCTGCCTTGGTACGCGAAGGCTGGGCTCAGTGCGTGAGGGATCTCCTACACTCCATAGGCGCCTCTCGGGCATGCGCGGGCCCCTGCCACGGTGCTGTGGCGGGGGCCCAAATTAGCGCCCGGAGAGCGGGGTGCAGGCTTTACTGCTCGAAAAGTCCAATGACGCGAATAGGGGTGTATACCTGAAGTAACACCCAATAACTCCCATATCGGTCGCATCGCTGCGCCTCTAAGGAGCCCCAAATGCCCCACGGAGCAGATGATGCTTCCCGTCCCCCGCCCCGTGCTGACGTGGCGCTAGCCCGCGACTGTGAAATGTGTCGCGGGTGGGGAACCTTGGTCACCGCCCAGGGATGCCAGGTGCTCTGCACGGCCTGTCAAAGCCGGTGCAGCCGGGTGGGGTGCGCGGGCTGACGATCGCCCCACCATTCCGAGGCCCCTATCGCTTGCTGCCCTGCACGGCGGGGGCCTCGTGCCGTCGGCTTCCCGTTGTGCTTGCTGTCGGGGTGCTCGAAAAGAGCGGCGTGCTCGGGGTGGGCGTACAGGATGACGCTCGGTCCGGAGGCACCGTCGGCCTCGCCGACGGGGGACCGCCTCGCCCTCGATCAGCCCGCCGTAGCGGGAGCAGAGCCGGATCATCGCAGGCCTCCCGGTGGCATGAGCAGCCGCAGCGCGGCGTGACGAGGATTCGGGTAGCCCGGCAGCGTGTAGTCGCTGTCGCGCGCTTGCAGCCGTGGTGCATCTTCCTCGTAGTCCTGGCGCTTGGCGAGTTCGGGGCAGGGCTGCACATTGCCCGCCCGGCCATGCGAGTGGTTCAACGCGGCTGGCCGGACGGGCTCGAAGACGCGGCGGCCCGCCGAAGAACCTCCCCCCTCGGTCCTCGGCGGGACCGCCCGTCGCCCGTGTGCGTCTCTCCGCTTCGAGTGCAGGTCGAAGTCTGGCGCGCCGCAGGATCACCGGAGGGCCACTCCCAGAGCCCTGTCGCGCGCGCCGGCCACCCGGACGTCGGCCCACTGACGCTGTCTTTTCAGGCCCTCGACGTCCGCGAGGCCCCTGGCCAGCAGCTTGTCGTCTATCAAGCACAGCCGGACAGCCCCAGCGCCCAGGCGCTCCACCTGCTGGGCAACCTCCAAGCCACGCGCCGCCAGTCCGAACCAAGCCCCTACGGCCCCTGACCTGCCCGGCGCTGGAAGCGACCTTGTGCATGGCGCCGGCCGGCCGGAATCGGCGGAGCGGGCATTTGCGCCGGACGACGACTCTTGTCTAACCCGTAGCAGGTGAATGAGATTAGTGGCCCTTACATTCTCCGTGAGGGTGCGCCGTCGGTCGCCGACTACCTTCGACTGCGCGCCGCCGCCGGCCTCAGCGCCCGCACGCCCGAGTGCGCCGCCACCGGCCTCGCCGGGACATGGCACGCGGTACGCGTCTTCCGAGGCGAGGACCTGGTCGGCATGGGCCGCGTCATCGGTGACGGTGGATGCTTCTTCCAGATCGTCGACATCTGCGTCACGCCCGAACAGCAGGGCCGAGGCCTGGGCAAGGCCATCATGGGCGCCCTCGTCGGCGAACTCGAGCGCCGGGCGCCGCAGGACGCGTACGTCTCGCTGATCGCCGACGGCGACGCCCGGTTCCTGTACGAGAAGTACGGCTTCAAAGAGACCGCTCCGGCGTCCGTCGGCATGTACCGCTGGTCGCACACCGGCGCGTAAGGCCCCGTTGGCAACGCCACTCCGGTCGGCGGACCCACGACAAGCCGCCAGCCCGTTCTGCGTCTTCCGTGCGACGAGACCCTGAGTCCACTCAACGCAGGCGCGTCGGCATGTTCCGTTCCGCTGCTCAGCCGGTCCATGGCGACCGACCGGTGTGGAAGGAGCGGGGACGCTTCCTCCGAACCGGCCTGCGCCCAGGGGTCATGCTCCGTGCCGCACGGCGTGGACGTCGTCTGCACGCCGCGCGATCGGCCGTCGGCTCGGCAAGCCGGTGCCGATGTAGCCCGAGGGCGACCACGGCGATCCCGTGCTCGGGTCCGACCCCGCGGTCGGCCGCGTGGTGCTCCAGGCCGTCCCGCGCTCCGGCCAACCATTGACGGGACGTCAAATTCTGTGCCGCGCCTGGCCGTTGGGCGTCTGCAATCACGGGCTGCGGCCGGGAGCCGTTCGCGTACGGCGGTGACCGGCGCGCGGTCTGGCGTGCCCGCCCGTGCGACCAGGAAGCCCGTGTTGATCGGCGGATCCTCCGGCGTCAGCAGCTCCACCAGCGCACCGGACGCCAGTTCCGCCTCGCCCAGGTAACGCGGAAGCCGCTCGAAGAGCTGCCGGGCGTGGAAGAGGACGAGCTTGAGCGGGGGTTCGGCGATGGCGAAGTTGGCGTAGCCGTCGCGGAGCTTGGCCGGTTCGGTGCCGAACAGCTTGGTGTAGAAGGCGATGGACGCCTGAAGGTCGGGGACGCGGAGGGCGAGCTGTACGCGGGACATGACGTGCCTCTTCTCTCCGGGTGGGTGGGTGTCAGCAGCCGCCGCTGGTGGTGGCGGGGGCGCCGATGCCGATCTGCAGGACGGCCGGGGCGGCGCAGCAGCCGCCGCCTGCGTCCTGGGTGGTGTCGGGCTGGTCGAACAGGCCGGCGCCGCCGCACACGCCGGTGTCGGGGAGGGTGAGCTCGACGCGTTCGGCGGCCTCGTGGTCGCCGGCGATGGCGGCGGCGATGGAGCGGGTCTGCTCGTAGCCGGTCATGGCGAGGAAGGTGGGGGCGCGGCCGTAGGACTTCATGCCGACCAGGTAGATGCCCCGCTCGGGGTGGGACAGTTCGTTCACGCCGTGCGGGTAGACGGTGCCGCAGGAGTGCACGTTGGGGTCGATCAGCGGGGCGAGCGCCGTCGGGGCCTGCAGGCGTTCATCCAGGCCGAGCCGGATCTCCGACAGGAACGTCAGATCAGGGCGGAACCCGGTCAGCGCGATGACCTCGTCGACGGGCTCCAGGCGGCGTCCGTCTTCGGCGACCAGGACCAGGCGGCCGTCGGTGTCGCGTTCGATGGCCTCGGTGCGGAAGCCGGTCAGGGCGTTGGCGTGGCCGTTGTCGACGGCGGCCTTGGCGGCAAGGCCGAGGGCTCCGCGGGCGGGGAGTTGGTCGGCGGTTCCGCCGCCGAAGGTGTCGCCGGAGATCCCGCGCCGCAGGATCCACACGGCGTGTGTGCCGGTGCCGTCCTCGGCCTTGGTCAGGTCGGCGAGGTAGGCGAGGGCGGTGAAGGCGGAGGCGCCGGAGCCGATGACGGCGGTGCGCTTGCCTGCGTAGCGGGCGCGCACGGCAGGGTCGTTGAGGTCCGGGACGCGGTAGGTGATGCGGTCGGCCGCTGCCTTCTCGCCCAGGGCGGGCAGGCCGTTGCCGCCGGCCGGGCTGGGCACGGCCCAGGTGCCGGAGGCGTCGATGACGGCGCGGGCGGTGATGCGCTCCTCGCGGCCGTCGGCGTGCGCGATCTGGACGACGAACGGCTGCGTTTCCCGGTCGGCGTCGACGATCCGGTCGCGTCCGGCGCGGGAGACCCCGGTCACGGTGGCGCCGTAGCGGACCTTGTCGCCGAGGACGTCGGCCAGCGGCTGCAGGTACTGCTCGGCCCAGTTGCCGCCGGTGGGGTAGGTGGCAGCGTCCGGGCGGACCCACCCGGTGGGGGCGAGCAGCTTCTCCGCCGCCGGGGCGGTGACCTCGGCCCAGGTGGAGAACAGCCGTACGTGCGACCACTCGCGCACCGCGCTGCCCGCGACCGGGCCGGCCTCCAGAACCAGGGGTTCGATACCCCGTTCCACCAGGTTGGCGGCAGCGGCAAGGCCTGCGGGCCCGGCTCCGATCACGACGACAGGCAGCTCAGTGGTGGCAGGCGCGTTCACGACGACTCCTCGCTGTTTCGACATCCGTCGATGCATGCTGGCGACGCCAGGATCGCAGCTGTTTCGATGAACGTCAACATAGACATTCATGGAAGCAGAGGGTTCATCCCTGGAGCGGATCGATGTCGCGGCGGGAGGCGGCTGGCTGGAGGGCGCGTCGGCAGCCTCGACCGGACGGGTGGCGGCCGGGGCCTCCCGTGGTTAGTTCGACGTATGTCAACATAGACGTATGTCGAATGTGGAGCTGCTGCCGGTCCTGGACTCCAGCGTCGTTGTGCCGTGCTGCCCGCCGCTGACCGAACGTCCCCTGGACGCGGAGGAGGCCGAGCGGGCCGCCAAGATGTTCAAGGCCCTCGGTGATCCGGTGCGGCTCCGCCTGTTCTCGGCAGTTGCCTCGCATGAGGGCGGCGAGGCGTGCGTGTGCGACATCTCCGACGTCGGCGTTTCCCAGCCGACCGTTTCGCACCACCTGAAGAAGCTCAAGGAAGCAGGCCTGCTCAGCTCCGAGCGGCGCGGCACGTGGGTCTACTACCGTGTCGAGCCGTCGGTAGTGGCTGCGATGGGAAAGCTGCTGGCCGACGCCACAACCGCCTGAACTTTCGTCCTCACGGTCCAAGGTTGCAGTCAGTGCATGACGGCCGCTAATCGGGCGACGCGCTGCGCGAGTGCTTCACGGACGGCCCGGGCGCTCTCAATGCCCATGCCTTTCAGGTCGGGCAGGTGCCAGTCGTAGTAGCGCCGGCCGGACAGGACCGGGCAGGCATCACCGCAGCCGAGCGTGATCACGATGTCGGCTGCGCGGACGACCTCACGGGTCAGCGGCTTGGGGAACTCATCGTCGGGCGAGAGCTCCAGCTCATCGAGCAGGCGCAGCGCGACATGGTCGATCCACGTGGCGGGCAGAGTTCCGGAGCTGTGTACGCGCACCGTCCCGGCGGTTTCACGGCGCAGTAGGGCGGCGGCCGGTTGAGGGCGTCCGGAGTTCTCGGTGCAGACGAACAGGACGTCCGGTGAGACCTTGGGGGCCAGGACCTCGCTGCGTACGAGTGCCGGGGATGGTGGTGCGGGTGCTGGGCGCGCGAAGGAGGTTTTCGGGTGCGAAGGCCCGCGCCTGCATGGCCTTGGACGCGCGCAGGGTGTCGCGGCGGTGCGCGATGGTGACGGTCTTGGCGAAGCGGTACAGGAACGTCGCTTCTTCGATGGCGGTGTCGCCGCCGCCGATGACGGCGATGTCGTGCTCGCGGAAGAAGAACCCGTCGCAGGTGGCGCAGTACGACGCGTCCCGGCCGGACGGTTCGTCCTCGTTCGGCAGGCCGAGCATGCGGTGCTGTGAGCCGGTGGCGACGATCACGGCCTTGGCCCGGTGGATGGTGCCCTCGGAGTCGGTGACGGTCTTGACGTCGCCGCTGAAGTCGACCGCGGTCACGTCGTCCGGGACGAGTTCGGCTCCGAACCGCTCGGCCTGGGCCCGCATTTCGTCCATCAGGTCCGGGCCCATGATGCCGTCGCGGAAGCCGGGGAAGTTCTCGACCTCGGTGGTCTGCGTCAGTGCGCCACCGGCGGTGACCGAGCCCTCGAAGACCAGCGGCTTCAGGTAAGCGCGGGCGGTGTCGAGCGCGGCGGTGTAGCCGGCGGCCCGGAGCCGATGACGATGACGTCGCGGACCTGCTCGCTCATGCCTTGGGCTCCGGGGCGATCTCGGCGATCAGGCCCTCGATCCGGGCCTTGATCTCGTCACGGATCGGGCGGACGGCCTCGACGCCCTGACCGGCCGGGTCCTCCAGCGTCCAGTCCAGGTAGCGCTTGCCGGGGAAGACGGGGCAGGCGTCGCCGCAGCCCATGGTGATGCACACGTCCGAGGCCTGGACGGCCTCGACGGTCAGTACCTTCGGGATCTCGGCCGACACGTCGATGCCGACCTCCTTCATCGCCTCGACGACGGCCGGGTTGACCTGGTCGGCGGGGGCGGAACCGGCCGAGCGGACCTCCACGCGGTCCCCGGCAAGATGGGTCAGCCACGCGGCGGCCATCTGGGAGCGGCCGGCGTTGTGGACACAGACGAAGAGCACGGAGGGCTTGTCGGACATGGTGGTCTCTCTTGTCTACGACGGAATGTCCGGGCTGGCATCAGCCCCGGCTGATGTGACAGTATCAGCCCATGCTGACGTCAGTCGACACTGATCTGATCCGGGTTCTGGCGGACCCGCTCAGGCTCCAGATCGTGAGCCTGCTCGCCCGCGAGACGCTGTGCACGACGCATCTCGTGGAGGAGACGGGCGCCCGTCAGACCAACCTCTCCAACCACCTGAAGGTGCTCAGAGAGGCCGGTGTTGTCGAGACCGAGCCGTGCGGCCGGTTCACGTACTACCGGCTGCGGCCGGAGGTCATCGAGAGCCTGGCCGGGTCTTTTGCCGATCTGGCCGCCACCGCGCGGGCCACCGCCGAGAACAACACCAAGCGCGCTTGCCCCTGATCCCCGTCCCCTCGCGCCTCGCCGACAGGAGTCCCGTTGAGCGCCACCGAGACCGCCCCCGAGATCACGGCGGAACCTGCCCCCGCCGTCGTCCCCGCACCGCGCGTCCCGTTGACCCGCCGGGCAGCCGCCGAGCTGGTCGGCACCGCCGCCCTGGTCGCCATCGTGATCGGCTCCGGCATCCAGGCCACCGAGCTCAGCAAGGACGTGGGGGTCCAACTACTGGCCAACGCCATCGCCACGGTCTTCGGCCTGGGCGTGCTCATCGCCCTGCTCGGCCCGGTCTCCGGCGCGCACTTCAACCCGGTCGTCACCCTCGCCGAGTGGTGGACCTCCCGCCGCGAGAACGGAGACGGCGTCACGGCCCGCGAAGCCGCCGCCTACATACCGGCTCAGACCGTGGGGGCGATCGCCGGCGCGATCCTGGCGGACGCCATGTTCGCCGAGCCACTGGTGAAGTGGTCCACGCACGACCGCTCGGCCGGGCATCTGCTGCTCGGCGAGGTCGTCGCCACCGCGGGCCTGGTGCTGCTGATCTTCGGGCTGGCCCGCACGCAGCGGCTGCACTTCGCACCCGTCGCCGTCGCGTCCTACATCGGCGCCGCCTACTGGTTCACCTCCTCCACCTCCTTCGCGAACCCCGCAGTCACCATCGGCCGGGCCTTCTCCGACACCTTCGCGGGTATCGCCCCTGGCTCGGTGCCCGGCTTCGTCGGCATGCAGATCGTCGGCGGCGTCGTCGGCCTGGCACTGGTCGCCCTGATCTTCGCCCGCACCGAAAAGTAGGGACGTCGGTAAGAGCAGTTGCAGCGTCCCCATCGGCGTCGTGCGGCCGGTAGCAAGCCGACGAGGGCCGGCAGCATCCACGCCGTGAGGTAGGCGAAGGCGACGCCCGGTGAGGCGGCAGTCCGGAGGACGCCCGCGATGGGGCCGGCGCTCGGCGTGGAGCGGGCGCGATGCGGGGGCCCCGTACGTCCGGCGAAGTCCTGCGCCTTCCATCATGACCAAGCCGGCGGAACTCCACCGTCAAGGCGACGTCAGGGTTTGCCTCGGAGCGAGATCGCGGCCTGACCTGCGGGCATAGCCTCATTGCCGGACGCGGGCCCGTGCCCGTGTCGCGTATCTCCCTCGCTCCAGGAGGAACGACATCCATGTGTCTCTACGTGTACGGCGAAGACCCCGAGCCCGCTGAATCGGACCCGGCTGGGCTTTTCTTCGTCCCCGCCCAGTCGGGTTCCGGCGGCTGCGCGCCCCGCTACTTCCCACGGGGCCGGGCGGACGCCGATGGGGCGGTGCTCGCCAACGACCGGGAGGCAGCCGTCGGCCAACTGGAGTTGCCGAAATCCCGCAGTCGTACATGATGCCGTCTCCTCGCTGTTACGGCCGGCGGATGGCCACTGCGCGCCGATGCCTTTGTGGCGGAGGATGCTCCCGGGATGCATACGGGTCCCTGGCGTCGTCTTGATTTCGATTCCCGTCGCCGGCCGCCGAACGGTGTTACAGTTCGGATCCGTTGAAGGATAAGCGCCTGGAAATGGGGTACGTGTGGCAGAGGTTGTCCCAGCCCTCCGTACTGCGTGAATCCACTCCACTGCGTGCGCCTCGAAATGTGCTTACGACCCGTGTTGAGCTGGAGAGTTGCAGCGGTACTGCGCTGAGGCATGCTCCATGCGCACGGTGAACAGTGAGCGCGATGAGAACTTATCTTCATGTGAATGCGTCATGTGTGCACGAGGCTTTCGAGCAGCAAGCGCGGAGAACTCCGGACCGCCCCGCGGTGGTGGTCGGCGATACCAGATTCGGCTATGCGGAAATCGATCGCCTGGCGAATGGAATCGCCAGGCGATTGCATTCCTCGGGGGTGCGCGACGGTGACCGGGTCGGTCTGTGCGTCCAGCGGGACAAGTGGTTGATCCCGGCAATCCTTGGGGTGATGAAGGCCGGCGCCGCTTACGTACCCCTGGATCCGGCCTATCCCGAGGAGCGCATCAGGTTCATCGCCGAGGACGCCTCGCTCTCGGCGGTCCTCACCTCGGCGGACACGAATCACGCTGTGCCGGCCACCGTCACGTCCGTGCCCGTCGACGACGTACAACCCGCCGACAGCCTCGGTCTGGAGACCGATCCGCACAGCCCCGCGTACGTCATGTACACATCGGGTTCCACCGGCACGCCGAAGGGCGTGGTCGTGGAGCACCGCAATCTCCACACCCTGATCCGCTGGTACGCGGACTACCTCTCCGCGGACGAACTCCGCGGCATGCTGGCGGCGACGTCGGTGTGCTTCGACCCGTCGACCGTCGAGATCTGCGCCCCGCTGGTGGCCGGGGGCACCGTCATCCTGGCGGAGAACCTGTTCGCCGTGTCCGCGCTCCCGGCCCGCTCCGAGGTCACCGTGCTCATCGCCGCGGCGTCCGCCCTGTCGGCGCTGATGCGCGACACCCTGCCTCCGAGCGTGCGAACCGTCATCACGGGCGGCGAGTTGGTCACTCGTGCCCTGTGCGACCGGGTCTACGCCCACCCCCAGGTCCGGCGTGTGCTCAACGGCTACGGCCCCACCGAGTGCACCGTGGCCTGCACCATGGAGGAGGTGGACCGGCACGGCACCGGTAACCCCTCGATCGGGCAGCCGATCGCCGGAGCCGAACTGTCCGTCCGGTCTCCGGACGGTGCGATCCTGGCCGAAGGGGAGACCGGCGAGCTGTGGATCGCCGGGCCGTGTGTGTCCCGTGGATACCTCAACCGTCCCCAACTGACCGCCGAGCGGTTCGGCTCCTTCGGGTACCGCACGGGCGACCTGGTGCGACGCCTGGGGGACACCTACTACTTCGTCGGACGGGCTGACGAGCAGGTTAAGGTCGGCGGCGTCCGGCTGGAACCGGGCGAGGTCGAGGCCGTGCTCGCCGACCACCCCGGTGTCCGGCACGCCGTCGTCCTGGCCACCGGGGACCGGCTCGTCGGATACGCCGAGTCGGACTCGGCAACCGAAGGGGAGTTGCGCGCCTGGCTGACCGCCCGGCTGCCGCAGTACGCCGTCCCCTGGCGGATCGCCGTGCTGCCCCGCCTCCCCGTCCACCCCACGGGCAAGGTCGACCGCGGGGCCCTGCCCGTCATCAGGGCGGGCCGTCGGCCGGACGCCCCGTACACGGCCCCACGCGACGACACCGAGCAGCTCATCGCGGACGTCATCGCCGAGGTCCTGGGCATCGACCAGGTCGGAGTCGACGATCGCTTCGCCGACCTCGGCGGACACTCGCTGGCCGCCGCCCGCGTCGTCAGCGAGCTCGGACGTCGCCGCAGGACACCGGTGCCGCTCGCGACCTTCCTGAACCATCCCACCGCGGCCTCGCTCGCGCGCGCCATGGACACCCTGGCCGCCGAACCGCCACTGCGCCGCACGCCCGGCCTGTCCCGCCACCCGCTCACCGCCATGCAACGGGAGTTCTGGCTGCTGCGCCAGCTCGCCCCGGACGCCCCCGTCACCACTCTGACGATGCGCATCGGCGTGGGGGGCCCGGTGAGTGGACCGGCCGTACGCCAGGCGCTGGACGCCATCGTGCGCCGCCATGAGGTGCTGCGCAGCACCGTCCGGTTCGACACCGAGCCGTACATGGTGCCAGGTCCGCCGGTGCCCGTCCCGGTCACCGAGGCCGACCTGCGCGCACTGCCCGCCGACGAGCAGCAGCGGCGTCTCGACGCGCTGCACCGGGACACGGCGGGACACACCTTCGACCTCGGCACCGAAACCCCGCTGCTGCGCGCATCGTTCGCCCACACCGCCGACGACGCGGGGGAACTGTCCGTGGCCGTCGACCACATGGCCTTCGACGGCGCCTCCGTGCCGGTCTTCCTCAGCGAACTCTTGGGAGAGCTCGCCGGACACCCGGTGGACGAACTTCCCCTCCAGATGGGCGACATCGCCCTCCATGAACAGGAACTCGACGCCGATCGCCCGCGCCACGAGCGGCTGGACGCGTACTGGCGGACTGCCCTGGAGGGAGCCGTCATACCCGACGACCTGCCCGGGAGCGACCAGGCACCGGGGTGGGCCACCGAGCGCGTGACCGTCACCCTGGAACAGCCACTGCTGGCCCGCCTGGGCCGCTTCGCGGCCGAGACCGGGACGACCCCGTTCGCCGGCTACCTGGCCGCCCTGGGACTCGTGACCGGCGGCCTCAGCGGACACGACGACGTCGTGATCGGCGCGGCCGCCGCCCGCCGCCACCGGACCGGAACCGAGCGCCTGCTGGGCCCCTTGGTGGACACGCTGCCGCTGCGGGTGCGCCTCGACGGAGAGCTGACCTTCCGCGACTTGGCCGGGCATTGCGCCACGACGACCGTCGCGGCCCTCGCCCACCAGGAACTCCCCTCCCGCGAGCTGATCGACCACCTGCCCGCCCACCGGGCGAACGGTGCGTCGCGCACTCCGGTCGTCATCACCATGCTGCCGCTCGACGAACCCGCGACGCTGTCCAGCGGCCCCTTCCGCCTCGAGCTGCGCTCGGACCGGGGGAGCGGCGCCGCGGCCAACGAACTCTCGGTCTTCGTCTCGCGGACGGCGACCCGGGCCGAGCTCCAGATCGAGTACGCCACCAGGCGATTCACGCGGACGGATGCGGAGGCCTTCGCCGAGCGCATGCTCAGGACCCTGCGGACCGGCCTGGCCCAGCCCGATCTGCCGCTCGCCGGACTCGAACTGGTCAGCCCGCAGGAACGTGGCGCCTTGCTGGCTCTCGCCGCGGGACCCGCGCTGCCCGAGTCCGTGCCGGCGACCGTGCTGGACACCGTGCTCGCCGCGGCCGCCACCCGGCCGGAGTCGGTCGCGGTGACCGGGCCCGAGGGTTCCCTCACCTACGCCGAACTCCAGGCCTGGTCGGACCGGGTGGCCTCAGGGCTGCTCGACGCCGGGATCGGCCCTGGTGACGTCGTCGGAGTGAGCGTGCCCCGGGATCACTTCCTCCCCGCGGCCCTGCTGGCGGTGTGGCGGGCCGGGGCGGCCTATCTGCCGCTGGACGCCGACTACCCGGCAGAGCGGCTGGCTCAGCTCGCCGCCGACGGCGGCGCCCGGGTGGTACTGGTGCGCGGACCGGTTCCGCCCGCACTGCCGACCTCGCTGGACGCCGACGAGTTGGCCGCGCAAGCTGTCCCGCGCGCCCTGCCCGGGGCACGCCCCGAGGGGCTGGCCTACGTCCTGTACACCTCGGGGTCGAGCGGCCGGCCGAAGGGTGTCGAGGTGACGCACGCCAACCTGGCCGCCTTCGTCGCGGGATTCGTTGTTACGCCCGGCATCGGTCCGGCCGACTCGATGGCCGCGGTGGCTCCCCTCTCCTTCGACGTCTCGGTCGAAGAGATCTGGGCGCCGCTGGCGGTCGGGGGCCGCTGCGTCATCGTCGAACGGGCCTGCGCGACGGACGGGTACGCCCTGGCCGAGCGGATCACCGCCAGCGGCGTCACCGTGCTGCACCTGACGCCCACGTCGATGCGCATGCTGCTTGCCGCGGACTGGCCGGGCCACCCGGAGATGCGCGTCCTCACCGGCGGCGAGGTACTGGACCCGCAGCTCGCGCTTGACCTGCTGGGCAGGGTCGCTCACCTGTGGAACTCCTACGGGCCGACCGAGACGACCGTCACCGCCACCGTGCACCGGGTGGCCGGGACGGACGACCCGGTCCCGATCGGCCGTCCGGTGGCGGGCGCGCGCTGTTACGTGGTGGATCCGCTCGGCCGATTGGTACCGCCGGGAGTGGTCGGCGAGTTGTGGGTGGCAGGGAGCGGGGTGGCGCGTGGATACCGGAACCTGGCCTCGGGGGCGTTCACGGCCGACCCCTTCGTGCCCGGCGAACGGTGTTACCGCACGGGTGACCGGGCCCGTCGGCGGAGCGACGGGGCGCTGGAGTTTCACGGCCGACGCGACAGTCAGGTGAAGGTGCGCGGTTACCGCATCGAGCCGGGCGAGATCGAGGCCGCGCTACGAGCCGACGCGCAGGTGGACGACGCAGCGGTGACGGTCTCCGGTTCGGGCGGCGACGCCCACCTGGTCGGCTATCTGGTGCCCGACAGCGTCGACGCCACGGCCGTCCAGGCACGGCTTCGCCTGCGACTGCCCGAGCACATGGTCCCCGGCCGGTGGGTGAGAATGCCGGCGCTGCCCGTCCTGACCAGTGGCAAGGTCGACCGTGCGGCACTCCCGCATCCGACGGAGGCCTCCGGGCGCTCGCAGGTGCCGCCCGGCGGAGAGGCCGAACAACTCGTCGCCGACGTGTGGGCCGCGGTGCTGGGCGTTTCCTCCGTCTGGCAGGGAGACGACTTCTTCGCCCTGGGCGGTCACTCTCTCGCCGCCACCCGTGTCGCGGGACGGCTGCGGGAAGCCCTGGACCTCCCGGTGGCGGTGAAGTTGCTGTTCGACCACCCCGTCCTCGCCGACTTCGCGGCCGCCCTCGAGGTGCTGCTGCTCGATGACGCGAGCGGCGCGACCCAGGACACCGGCGTCTGACCCGGTCGTACGGTGCGGTCCGGCGACGGGATCGCACCGCACGTTCGTGGCAGTTCGCACATGACGGCTCCCGGTCCGGCACGGCCGGACCGGGAGCCGAAGCGTGTTCAGGCGCGCCACTGCGATGCGGGGGAAGTCACGGGTGAAAGGGCGCTCGACGACCGAGAAGATCAGCGACAAGACCGGGAGCATGGTCCTTGAGGTAGAAATGGCCGCCGTCGAAGGACCGCATGGCGAAGGTGGAGCTCGTCGCGTCGGCCCAGGCGGCTACGGAAGCCGCATCCACATCCCTGTCCGCGCGGCCGTAATAGGCGACCATCGGAACGTCGAGCGGGGCCGTCGTGGAGAATCCCGCCCGGTAGCGTCCGATGAGGTGGTAGTCCGCGCGGATCGACGGGATCAGCAGTTTCCAGAGCTCCTGATCCGCGAGGGCGTTCGCGTCCGCACCCCCGAGCTCTGCTACTTCTTCACGGATCTCCGCGTCGGTCATGGTGAGCGGGTCCCGTGAACCCGAACTCCGACCGGGTGCCGCGGAGCCCGAGACGAACAGATCCGTCAGCCGGCTGCTACCGGCGGACTGCAGGCGAAGCGCCACCTCGTATGCGACGGACGCTCCCATGCTGTGACCGAAGAACACGAGAGGTACGTCGCCCGACGCCAGGCATGCCCGCGCCACCGGGTTCGCCAGATCCGCCATGGACGCGGGTGGGGGATCGAGAAACCGGTCCTCACGACCGGGATACCGGACGGCGGCAAGGTCCATGTCGTCGGGGACCAGGTCCGCCCAGTCCCGGAAGAAGCTCGCGGCACCACCGGCATGGGGAAAGCAGATCAGCCGGGCACGGGGCTTCGTTGAGCGCTTGATCACCCGGAACCAGTTTCCGGCGACTGCTTCGCTGTCTGTGTTTGTGGTCATCTCGACGAGGTACCGCTTCTACTCTTTCCCGTGAACCGGCACTGAGCTCTTCTCCATGGCCGCGACCAGACTCCTGGGGCGCATGTCCGTCCAGGAGCGCTCGACATGGTCGAGGCAATCCTGACGCGGTGCCTCTCCGAAGGTGATCTCCCACCCCTCGGGGACGTCGGCGCGCACCGGCCAGAGGGAGTGCTGGCCCTCCTCATTGGAGAGTACGAAGTAGTGTGCGGTCGGGTCTTCGAAGGGATTCGTCACGGCTGGTCCAGTGCTGTCGTCGGTTGGTTGTGGGCTGCAAGCGCCGACCGAGGGCGGTCGGGGTCAGCGGAGCTCGCTGAAGATCTCGTGCAGCAGGCGGCGTTCGTACGTCTCCTCGTGGTCCACCCCGCCCAGCATGTAACCGCCGAACTTGACGTTGGCGCCTGCGTTGTCCAAGGCGATGACCCCCCGCCCGAGATCGGCCAGCGCCGCTTCGACGTCGGCCAGCTCCACCTCGGTGTTCTCCCGGATGTAGAGCTCCGAGAGTTTCCTGATGGGCAGCAGCTCGCCATGCCATTCCCTGACGCTCGCGTGCTGGTTGAAGGCGTCACGGTACATGCGGGATCCGGGGATGATCGCCGGCGCGGCGACGGATATCGTCGTGATGGATCCCGCATAGGCCTCCGCTATGGAGAGCCAGTTGTCCACTTCCTCTTTGAGCTGCCGCAAAGTGGTGCCCGGGAGACCGAGGATCCCCGAGAGGTACATCTTGTAGTCGAGGCTCTGCGCCAGCTCCAAGGCCTCGATCACCCTGTCGGGTCCCTTGTTGATGCCCTTCGAGTTGCCCTTCAGCAACTTCGGGTCGAAGGCCTCGATACCGACGTTCCAGGTCTTCACGAATCCCTTGCAGAGCTCCGCCGCCTGCAGGAACTCGTAGACCAGGCCGTAGGCGAGCATGAACCGCTGCCCCCGGAGGATCTCCGACCCGGCGCAGGCCTCGGCCAGCTCGTCGAGGAATGAAGAACTCCCGCCCCACTGCGCCTTCGACATCCCCAACGTGGAGTCGCCCGCCGCGTAGACGTTCGACCTCAGCTGGCCGACCAGTACTTCCAGTGTGGAGACTGCCGCGCTGACGTCCGTCGTCTTCGGCGTCAGCCCCTGGATCGAGCAGTGCAGGCACCGGCGTGTGGGGCGCCGGCCCCAGTTGCAGCCGCCGTCCAGCGGCAGGGTGACCATGCGTTTCAAGTCGTAGTGCGACGCGTACCAGACTTTGAACGCGTCGTCGTAGTGCTCCTTCAGCTGGTCCTCGATGAGCCGGTAGTCGGGGAGCATCCGCCCCGACAGGGGATACGTGGGAGCCGGCTGGTTGTGGATCTCCCCGGTTCCGTCCCGGTACGCCAGCGACGGAATCCGGGAGAGGTCGATCCTCCCCTCGAGCCACGACAGCAGTCCCATCATGGTGAACGGGCCGTTGTTCCCCGTGCAGACGAAGTCCACGATCTTCGAACCGTACGTGCCCGAGAGGACCTCGCGATGCAGGATCCCGGGGTGGTCGTTGCCGAAGACGATCACGGCGTCGGGATTCACCCGTTTGATCTCGGCGGCGACGATGTACGCCCACATCGCGGTCGAGGAGTAGACGGTGAACGCCGCCATGTCGGGCGGATCCGCCTGGATCCTCGCCCGCACGACATCCCAGTCGAGATGGCTCATGTCCAGGTACTGCCAGTCCAGATGGGGGAAGCACGCGTTCTGGTAGGTGATCATCTCGACCAGCGCGGAATGCGGGTAGACCGTGCCCTCGTTCGCGTAGCGGGACTGGTCCCCCGCCTCGTCGATGAGGGCTCCTCCGCCGGAGTGGCTGCCGCGATGGGCGGACGTGAGAGGAAGCCCCACGTACCAGATCGTCTGAATCCTCTTCGCCTGCGGCCCTGAAGCCGGCTCGTCGACCGGATAGGACCAGATGTATCGGGAATCAGTGGCGGAGACCTGCTCCTCCACCGGTTCAAGGCTCATCATGACGGTCCCTCACTTTTCCGTAACACCAAACCGGTGCTCACACTGCCGGGCCGCACCGTTGGTCCGCCCGGTGGCGGCTGCCCGAACGGGCGGCCGGACATTCTCAAATGGACGTGCTGCGGCGCTGTGCCGGTGTCCGCAGCCGCGGCGCCAGAGCGGCGACGGTCGGCGCTTCGAAGAGATCGCGGACACCGAGATCCGCGTCCAGCTGGGCGCGGATCGCGGCGACCAGCCTCGCGGCGAGCAGCGAGTGGCCGCCCAGGTCGAAGAAGCCGTCGTCGATCCCGATCCGGTCGATTCCGAGGGCCTCCGCGAACAGCTCGCACAGCGCCTTCTCGTCGCGCGACCGCGGGGTGCGGAGGACGCCGTCTCCTCCGGCCTCCGGCGCGGGCAGCGCCGCGCGGTCCAGCTTGCCGTTGACGGTCAGGGGCAGCCGCTCCAGGTACACCACGGCCGCGGGCACCATGTAGTCGGGCAGCCGCTCACGCAGGTGGGCCCGGAGGAGGGGGGTCTCCTGTGCGCCGTGGCGTGCCGCCATGGGGCTGTTGGTGTAGACGGCCGGTTCCGCGATGGGGACGGTCGGCTCGTACGCCTGGAGGATCCCGTCCACGCGGGAGAAGACGATGTCCATCTGGTCGACGGCCGTCGACGAGGGAGCGACCGCCACCCGGTAGCCGAGTTCCGCTCCGAGTGCGTACACCGCCTCCGGATCGACCCCGTGCGGTGCTTCCGCCAGCAGGCCGTGGATCTCGGCGAGGTCCGCTCCGTGGTCGAAGGCCCGGACGGCCGCGGCTTCCTGGGCTGTCCGTCGGTTCGGCACGCCGGTCACCCTCAACCACTCGGGGCGCTGCTCGCGCAGCTGGGTGGCGAGTCGGGCCGCGGACGCCACGTCCTCGGGCCAGCGCAGCCGGACGGGGTCCGGAGCGGCACGGGTGACCGGTGTGCCCGCCTTGTGCAGCACGGCGTCGTAGCGGTACCGGGTCATCTCGTTGTGGTGGCGGCCGCGGCGCACCTGGACGTCCACCGCGCCCACCGTCGGCTCCCGCCGTGCGAAGGCGTGGAAGAAGTCCGGGGCGACGAGCAGTTCGGCCTCCAGGGCCAGGGCACGTTCGGCGGCCTGCCGCAGCCTTGTCCGGTCGTCCCGTGCGGACGCGCGACGCAGGACGACGGCGCCGGAGAAGCAGCGCAGGGACCTGGCGTCGCGGACGTCGCCAGCGAAGAGGGCTCCACCTGGACGGAGCAGGTTCCAGGCCTTGCTCAGCACGTCGAGCAGGTAGTCGCCGTCGGGGAAGTACTGCAGGACGGAGTTGAGCACCACCACGTCGAAGTGCCCGGCCGGCAGGTTGCCGATGTCGTGGGCCGCGCGGTGGCTGAGCTGGACGCGCCCGTCCAGCTCGGGCCGTTCGGCCGTCTCGCGGCGCAGGGTGTCGACCGCCTGCAGGGAGATGTCGGTTCCCCAGTACTCCTCGCATCCGGGAGTCAGCTGCGACAGCAGCAGACCGGTACCCACGCCGATCTCCAGGACGCGACGGGGGCGAAGTTCCCGGATGCGCCGCACCGTTGCGTCGCGCCATTCCCGCATGTGGGGGAGGGGCAGGGCAGCGCCGTCGGCATAGGTGTCGTGCCAGCCGGTGAAGTCCTCGCCGAAGGCGGCCTCGCGCGTCGTTTCGGCGCCCGCGTACTGGGAGTCGAAGACCTTCGCCCAGTCCTCGACGTGCGCCGTGGTGTCGGCGGGTGCCCGCACCCGGCGGCGGGGGACGACGTAGGCGACCAGGCGCCGATCGCCGGGGGTGTCCTCGCGGACGACGACCGCGGCCTGGTGCACGACCGGGTGGGCCTCCAGCGCCGCCGCGATCTCACCGGGTTCGACGCGGAAACCGCGGATCTTCACCTGTTCGTCCGCGCGACCGAGGAACTCCAGGTCGCCCTGGTGGGTACGGCGGACCACGTCGCCGCTGCGGTACATGCGGGTGCCAGGCGGCCCGAAGGGATCGGCGACGAAGCGCGCGGCGGTCAGGGGCGGTTGGCCCAGGTACCCACGCACCACCCCCGGCCCGGCGACGTAGAGTTCCCCGGCGGCACCGTCGGGGACCGGGCGCAGCGCCTCGTCCAGGATGTAGGTGGACAGGTCGGCGATGCCGGTGCCGATCCGGCTCGGGGCGCCGGCGACGGCGTCGTCGCGGGTGAGTGCCGTGACGGTGGCGTGGACGGTGGTCTCGGTGATCCCGTACATGTTGATCAGGACGGGGGCGTCGTCGCCATGCCGTTCGTACCAGGGCGCCAGCCTGGCGAAGTCGAGCGCCTCACCCGCGAGCACCACGGTGCGCAGGACGAGCGGACTGCCCGTCGAGGGACGGTCCTGGTCGGCCCGCATCAGCGGGTAGAAGGCGGAGGGTGTCTGGCTCAGGACCGTGACCCGCTCGTCGGCCAGCAGTTCGAGGAAGCGTTCGGGAGCGCGGCTGACGTCGTAGGAGACCACGACCAGGCGTCCGCCGTGCAGCAGCGCACCCCACATCTCCCAGACCGACACGTCGAACGCGTAGGAGTGGAAGAGCGTCCACACGTCGCGCTCGGAGAAGCGGAAGAAGGCGGCGGTGCGGGTGAACAGGCGGACGACGTTGTGGTGGGACGCGACCACGCCCTTGGGCCGGCCCGTGGAGCCGGAGGTGTAAATGACGTACGCGGCCGCGTGCGCGGTGAGCGGGCCGTGGCGGTCCGCCGCGGTAGGCGCGGTCACCGGACCGTGCGCCAGGTCCGCCCTGGTCCCCGGGTCGTGGAGGACCATGGGCGGGACGTCGCTGCGCAGTGCGATCGGTTCGAGGCTGAGCAGCAGCACCGGGCGTGCGTCCCGGAGGGTGCGCTCCAGGCGTTCCCGAGGGTGGTCCAGGTCCAGCGGCAGATAGGCGGCGCCCGACTTGAGGACCGCGAGGACGGCCACCACGAGGTCGATCGAGCGCGGAAGGGCCAGGGCGACGACCCGTTCGGGACCGGCACCCCGCCGGATGAGCGCGTGGGCCAGGCGGTTTGCACGCTCGTCGAGGGTGGCGTAGTCGAGGTGCTCGGTGCCATAGGTGACAGCCGTCCGGTCGGAGTGCAGCCGTACCTGTGCCTCGAACAGATCCGCCAAGGTGGCGTCGTTCCTCGCGGGCGCGCGGTCCGACTCCTGCCGGTGGCGTACCGACGTGCGGTCCGACCCGGTCGTCGTCATCGCGCATCCCCATTCTCGTCGTTCATCCAGTGGACTGCGGTTCCGGGCCGTTCCGGTCAGGCGGAGTTACTCCGCCGGACGCGGTAGGGGCCGTTGACTTCGGGGCAGCGGCTCGTGGGTGAGAACCGTCGGCCCGTTCACTACTTCGTCGGGGGCCCGCTGATATCCGTTACGGCGGCCGGGCCGCAAAACAGGGCGACCGGCCGCGTGGGTTTTGCAGTCGCAAGGGAAAACGCGGCCGCCAATTCTCACGCATTTCCCCGGCGGGTGTCCGTCGCGCGGCATCTTCGGTGTCCGGCGCTGCGGCCAGGCCGAACTGTAGCACCCCGGAAAGCGGCGAAATCCATTACCAGCCCGGCTGGATGCACTCTCACTTTTCCGAGGTCCCGACATCGGCACCACCCTGGCCCGGTCCATCGCGGCACCCTGTGGCGGCTGTGCGTGAAATTCGCGTCAAGGGCAGCCTGATAACCGTCATGGACGCGTTAAAGCCTCATTTGACGGTTCCTCAAGGGATCTAGGCTGCCGTCGCCGCTGGTCGTTGCCGAGTGGATGAAATCCGCCCGCGTCGTGCGCGTGAGGGGGAATGCGTCCCGTTCTCGACGAGCAGGCCGAACGACCTCAAGGAACGGAAACGATGAACACCACAGGCGACGGGCCGCACGCACTGCTGAAGGCGCGTTTCGCGGCCGCTCGGGAGGCCTTGGCGCTGGAAACCGTCCTGCCCGCGGACACCGGTCGGCAAGGCCCTGTCCCGCTGTCGGCCGTGCAGCGCAGGCTGTGGTTCCTCGCGCAGCTGGAACCGGACAGTCCGGCGTACAACGTGCCTCTGGTACTGCGCCTGACCGGGCAGTTGGACGAGGAAGCTCTGCTGGGTGCCCTCCGGGACCTGGCGGAGCGGCACCGGGTGCTGCGCGGCGTCATCGATCCGGACGGGGACCAGCCGCTCGTACGTACCTGCCCGGCTGACGAGGTGCCGGTGTCCGTCGAGGACGTGGACGAGGAGGACCTTGACGCGGCGCTGGCCGAGGAGACCGGTCGCCCGTTCCGGCTCACCGCCGAACCGCCGATGCGGGCCGTGGTGTTCCGGTTGCCCGGCTACTGGATGCTCACGGTGACGCTGCATCACATCGCCACCGACGGATGGTCGCAGCGTCTGCTCCTCGCGGACCTGGGCTCCCTGTACGCCGTCCGGTGCGGTGACGGCGAGCCACCGGCGCCGGCACCGCAGTACGCGGACGTGCTGCCAGAGGGGGCCGAGGGCGCCGAGGAACCGGCCGACCTCGACTGGTGGGCCGGGTACCTCGCCGGCCTGCCGCCCGTGCTGAACGTGCCCACCGACCGGCCGCGGACCTCGGAGTCGGCCTGGCCGGGCGGCGCGACGCCGGTGGCGGTGCCGCCCGCGACGGCGACTCGGCTGCGTGCTCTTGCCGCGGAGTCGGGTGCCTCCCCGTTCATGGTGGTCGTGGCCGCCTGGCAGGCCCTGCTCGGACGGCTCGCGGACACCGACGACGTCGCGGTGGGCGTTCCCCACGCGGGGCGGCACACCGAGGCGAGCGAGGCGGTCGTCGGCTGCTTTCTGGACACGATCGTGGTGCGCACCGACCTCACGGGAGATCCGACCGGACGTGATCTGATCGCCCGGGCGCGGGCCGGCGCACTGGACGCGTTCAGTCACTCCCGCACTCCGTTCGAGCGCGTCGTGGAACGGCTCCGGCCGCAGCGGACCCTGTCGGCGACGCCGGTGTTCCAGGTGCTGCTCAACCTGTACGACGAGGTGGCGCCGCCCGCCCTGCCCGGCGTGCGGGCCGAGTGGCGGCTGGTCCAGCCGACCACGGCCAAATTCGACCTCAGCATGGAACTGGCCGACGGCGGTCCCGGCTCCGGGCTGAACGGCCGACTCGAATACCGCCGCGACCTGTTCGACCCGGGCACCGCGGAGAAGCTGGTGCGGTGGTTCCTCGCCCTGTTGGACGGGATGACCGGCGACCCGGGACGTCCGGTCGCCGCGATACCCATGGAACCGGCGGTGGGCCCCGCGTTCGCGGGCCCGACCGCGGAACCGTCCACGGTGCCGGTGCACGCGCGGTTCGAACGGTGGGCGGACGAGCGCCCCGACACGATCGCCGTGACCGGTCCCGACGGCTCCCTCACCTACGGCGAGCTGGATGCGCGCGCCAACCGGCTGGCGCACCGCCTGATCGCGCTGGGCGTGGGCCCGGACCAGCCGGTCGGCATCCTGCTGGACCCCGGAACCGACTTCGCCACGGCCGTGCTCGGCATCCTCAAAGCGGGTGGCGCCTACCTGCCGATGGACAAGGCTTACCCCGCCGCCCGCATCGGCGCCATGCTGCGCACCTCCGGCGCCCGGCTGGTCGTGACGGCGGGCGAACCCGCCGACCGCGTCCGCGGCATCGCGGACGTCGTCGAACCGGGCTCCGCCCACGACGTCTGGCCCGGCTCGCGGCCGGCCGTGGAGGTCGGACCGGACCACCTGGCCCATGTCGTCTTCACCTCCGGATCGACCGGGGCACCCAAGGGCGTCGCCGTGACGCACGGCAACCTCGCTCACTGCGTCACCGGTCTGACCGCCCGTATGCCCCACGTGGCGGGTGGATCCTTCGCGATCGTGTCCACGGTCGCCGCCGACCTCGGCCTCACCTGCCTGTACGGGGCCTGGCTCACCGGCGGCACCCTCCACCTGCCGGACCGGGAGACGGCCACCGACCCGCGGGCCTTCGCCGCGTACCTGACTCGGCACCGGGTGGACGTGGTCAAGCTCGTACCGAGCCACCTGACGATGCTCGCCCGCCACGGAGACCTCGCCGGTGTCCTGCCCGCGAAGCTGCTGATCCTCGGCGGGGAGGGCTGTCCGTGGTCCCTGGTGGAGGATGTGCGCCGACTGCGGCCGGACCTCGCCGTCCACACCCACTACGGGCCCACCGAGGCGACCATGATGTCGCTGGTCTGTGACGTGGACGAGGTCCCCGAGGAGGCGCGCACCGGGCTGGTGCCGCTGGGCCGCCCGCTGCCCAATGTCACCGGCCTGGTCGTGGATCGTGCGGGCCGGCCTCGGCCGGCGGGTGTCCCCGGTGAACTGCTGCTCGGCGGGCCGGGCGTGTCCCGCGGCTACGTGGGACGGCCGGATCTGACCGCTGAACGATTCGTGGACGGCCCGGACGGCGGGCGCCGGTACCGCACCGGCGACCTCGTCCGGCTCCGCGACGGCGGCGTGGTGGAGTTCCTCGGCCGCACCGACGACCAGGTCAAGGTCCGCGGCTACCGGGTCGAACCCGGCGAGGTGACCGCCGCGTTGCGGGCGCTGCCCGAGGTGGCCGACGCCGTCGTGCTGCCCGAAGGCGACGGCGACCAGCGGCGGCTGGCCTGCTGGGTCGTGCCCGCTCCCGGGCACATGCCCGGGGCGGACGCGATCCGCTCTCGGCTGCGTGAGTCGCTGCCCGACCACATGGTGCCGGACGCGATCGTCGTGGTGACCCGCATCCCGCTCACCCCCAACGGGAAACCCGACCGCGCGGCCCTGCGGGAGGCGCCGAGGCCCGTCCAGGACGAGGCGGCCCCGACGGCGCCGGGCACTCCCGCCGAGCAGGCGGTGGCCGAGGTGTGGCAGGTGCTTCTCGGCCTGCCCCGGGTCGGCGCGACGGACGACTTCTTCGCGCTCGGCGGTCACTCCTTCGCGGCCACCCGGATGGTGGGCATGCTGGCCCAAGCCACTGGCTGCAGGCTGCCGGTGCGCGTCGTCTTCGAGCGCCCGGTGCTGCGCGACCTGGCGGCGGAGCTGGAAGGCCGCACGGTGGGGACGGCGGTGTCCGGGCCCGTTCCGAGGCGCCCGGATCCTGCCGCGCCGGTGCGGCTGTCGCCCGCGCAGGAACGACTGTGGTTCCTGTGGCGCCTGCGTCCCGACAGCGACGCATACAACACCAGCGTGGCGCTGCGGTTGAACGGCTCGTTCGATGTGGCGGCCCTGTGTGACTCGGTGCGTGACCTCGGCGGCCGCCACGAGGGGCTGCGCATGGTCGTGACCGAGGGTGAGGCAGGGCCGCTGGCCGTGTCGGTCGACCCCGACACCATCGCGGTGTCCGTGGCGGAGACCGGGGAGGACGGTGTCGGCGCCGCGGTGCGGGCCGAGGTCTCACGGCCGTTCGCCCTGGACCGCGAACCACCCTTCCGGGCCCTGGTGTTGCGCATCTCGGCGGCGGAACATGTCCTCGTGTTGACGGTGCACCACATAGCCGTCGACGCCTGGTCCTGGACGGCGATCCTGGACGATCTCTCGGCGCTGTACCAGGCGCGGCGCGGCAACGGCCCGGCTCCGGAGCCGCTCGGCGCCCAGTACATGGATGTGGCCGAATGGCTGCGCGCCCGGCAGGGCGGCGGAGCGTCGGACGAGCACCTGGACTGGTGGGCAGCGCAACTGGGCGGGCTGTCCCCGCTCACCCTGCCGATGGACCGGCCGCGGGGACCGGCGGCCGGCTGGGCGGCCGCGGTCGAACCGCTGGCGCTCTCCGCGGGTCTGGCCGCGCGGCTCCGGGGCGTCGCGGCAGAGCTGGACTGCACCCCGTTCATGGTGCTGCTCACCGCCTGGCAGGCGCTGCTGGCCCGGCTTGCCGGGACCGAGGACGTACCGGTCGGCGTGCCGGTGTCCGGGCGCACCCACCCGGGCACCGAGCACATGGTGGGCTGCTTCGCGAACACGCTGGTGCTGCGCGGTGACCTGTCCGGCGATCCCACGGTCAGGGAGGCACTGCTGCGGACCCGGGCCCGGGTGCTGGCAGCCCTCGACCACGCCGATACGCCCTTCGAGGAGGTCGTGCACAGACTGCATCCGGAGCGAGACCCGGACTCCACTCCGCTGTTCCAGGCCATGCTCAACGTCATCGACCTGCCTTCCCCCACGAACAGGTTCGCCGACGTGGCCGCGACGCGGCTCGACACACCGCGGACAGCGGCGCAGGCCGACCTGTCGCTCGCTCTCGTCGACGACGGCACCGGGTTCGCGGGCACGCTGACCTACCGGACCGGTCTGTTCGACCAGGCCACCGTGCGGCGCTGGGCTCGCTGGTTCGTCGCCCTGCTCGACGCGGCGCTCGGCGCGACGGACCGGCCGATCCTCGCGCTCGACCCGCTGTCCGCCGGGGAACGCGCGGAACTGCGCTCGGCGGCGACCGGCCCGTCTCTGCCGCAGGAGCGGCCCTCCACGGTCGTCGCCGCCGTGCTCGAGCAGGCGCGCCGAAGGCCGGACGCGGTCGCGGTGCTCGCCGCCGACGGTGCGGTGGGCTACGACGAACTGGCCCAGTGGTCCGGCCGGGTGGCGTCCGCCCTGGCGGCGCACGGTGTTCGGCCGGGTGAACCGGTCGGGGTCTGCCTCCCACGGGGTCGGCTGCTGCCCGGAACCCTGCTCGCCGTGCTGCGGGCGGGGGCGGCGTACCTGCCGCTGGACCCCGACCACCCGTCCGCCCGGCTGGCCCAGCTGACCGCGGACGCGGGGGTGCGCGTGGTCGTCGCCGGTGGCACGGCTCTCGCCGCGGCCCGTGCCGTGCCGGGGGTCACCGTGATCGACGTGGACGAGGCCGAGAAGGGGGCGGCCCTGGCCGCCGAGCTGCCGGAACCGGATGCGCAGCAGACGGCGTACGTCCTGTTCACCTCCGGCTCGACCGGCCGGCCGAAGGGTGTGGAGGTGACCCACGCGAACCTCGCCGCCTTCGTCGCCGCCCTCTCGGCGAGTCCTGGGATGACGGAGGACGACGTCACCCTCGGCGTGGTGCCGTTCACCTTCGACGTGTTCGGCTACGAACTGTGGGTGACGCTGGCCTCAGGCGCCCGGCTGGCGCTCGCGGACCGTGACACCGCGGCGGACGGCCACGCGCTGGCCGACTGGATCGAGCAGACCGGCGTGACCGTCGCGACGGCGACGCCGACCGCGCTGCGCATCCTGATGGCGGCCGACTGGCCCCGTCGGCCCGCGCTCCGGGTGATCAGCATCGGCGAAGTGCTCGACCCGGCGCTGGCCCGGGGACTCGCCGGGAGCGTCGGTGAGTTGTGGAACGCCTACGGGCCCACCGAGACCACGATCTACTCGACCATCGCCCGGGTCGACCAGCCGGTCGCAGACGGTCCGGTGCCGGTCGGCGGTCCGATCGCCGGCACCCGGGTGCACGTCGTGGACCGGCGGGGGCGACTCACGCTCCCCGGTGTGACCGGCGAACTGTGGATCGCCGGCGTGGGCGTGGCCCGCGGCTACCTCGGCGGGTCCGGGCTCACCGAGGAGCGGTTCGTCACCGGTCCGGACGGCGAGCGGTGCTACCGGACAGGTGACCTCGCCCGGTGGCACGGCCGCACACTGGAGTACCTGGGCCGAACGGACGACCAGGTCAAGGTGAGCGGACACCGCATCGAACCGGGTGAGATCGAGGCCGTGCTGCGCCGCCACCCGGAGGTCGCCGACGCCGTCGTCACGGTGGTGGGCCCGGTCGGCGAGCAGCAGTTGGTCGGCTACGTCGTCACCCGTCACGGTGGCCGCCGGACCGAGCCCTTCGAGGCCCATCTGGGTGCCACGCTGCCCGAGTACATGGTCCCCCGCCGGTGGGTCGTCCTCGATGCGTTCCCCACCACGGCGAACGGAAAGGTCGACCGCGCCGCGCTGCCGGCGCCCGGCGCGGCAGGGCCGACGGCCGCGGCCTCCATGTCGGCGATGCAACAGCTCGTGGCGAGGATCTGGGCCGAAGTGCTCCACGTGGACGAGATCGGCCCCGAGGGCGACTTCTTCGCGCTGGGCGGCACGTCGCTGTCCGCGACCCGGATGCTGGGGCGGCTGCGCGACGCGCTGGGCCAGCGGGTGCCGGTGCGGACCCTCTTCGACCGGCGGGTGCTCGCGGACTTCGCCGACGAAGTGGAGCGGACGATGCTCGAGCACCTCGCTGACGAGCAGGGCGACGGACCGGCATGACGGATCTTGCGAGAGCCGTGTGCCGGCTCAGAACGATCCTGAACGCCCGAGGAGAGAACAAGTGACGACGGCCCATCCCGTGATCATGGTGGGATTCGCCTGGGTGGCGGTGGCCGCCATCGGCGTGTTCCAGCCCGACGCCTCGGTGATCCTCATCGAGGAACCGGGGACCATCCGCAAGGGTCACCTGCGGTCCCGGCTGAAGGACGCGGCGGTGATCCGTGAAGTGGTCGGCTGGGATTACCGACGCGCGGGTACGGCAGACGAGTTCTTCAACGCCCACCCCGATCTCGCCCCGGCCGCGATAGCCCCGGCCGTCGAGTACGCCACTCCGTTCGCCGCGCGGCTCGCCGAGCGCTACGGCCTCCCCGGCGCCGGCCTCGGAGCGGCGGAGCTGCTGCGCGACAAATCGGTGCTCCGCAGGGTGACCCGGGCGGCCGGTATCCCCAACCCCGAGTCGCAGTCCGTCAGCAGCGCGGATGAGGTACGGGCGTTCATGGCGGGCCATCCGGGCGCTGCGATCCTCAAGCCGGCCGACCGGGTGGGGTCCCTCGGCACGCACGTCCTCCGGTCCGCCGACGACATCGATGCGGTCTGGGCGCAGTGCGTCACGGAGTGCCGCACCCTGGATGTGAGCGTCTCGGGGTCGGACCGGCCGGCCGATGTGCGGATGCTCGTCGAGCGCTTCGTCCAAGGACGCGAGTTCAGTGTGGAGTTGCTGGTGTCGGCCGGCCGGACGCTGTTCGGCAACGTGACCGAGACAGAGCTGTACCCGGGCCCCAGGCCGGTCGAGCGCGGAAAGCTGGCGCCCGCCGACATACCCGAGGAGCTCGAAAGGCGTCTGCGTGACCAGACCGAGGCGGTCGTGCGCACGGTGGGCTTCGGTACGGGCCTCGTCTGCTGCGAGTGGATCGTCGAAGCGGGCACGCCCTACCTGGTCGAGTGCGCCGGACGCCTGCCCGGCGACTTCATGGTGGATTTGATCGAGTGGGCGTACGACACGGAGTTGTTCCGTGCCTACTGGGGCCTCCACAAGGGCGAGATCCCGACGCCCTCGCTACCGCGGCGGGCCGGGCGGTTCGCGGCGGTCCGCTTCCTGCACGCCGGGCCCGGCGTGGTCGAAAGCGTCGGCGGGCTGAAGGAGGCGTATGCGGTTCCGGACGTGATCCATTGCGGCTTCATGGTGGAGCCCGGCACACGTACCTACGAACTGCGCCATTCGATGGACTGCGCCGCTTTCGCCATCAGCTGTGCAGCGACTCCGGACGAAGCCGTGCGCCGGGCCGAGGAGGCGGTGGGCCGCTTGCGGATCACGATGCGGCCGTCGTCCGGCACACACGGATCACGAGGCTTTCCCGGGCGGCCATCGGATGCGTCCGCGCTGTACCCGCAGACATGAGGCCGTGCCGGCCGGACCGCCGGCCGCCGGCCGGCGGCAGGCATCTCGAAGGAGGATGAACGCCATGGGAGCTGGGGCTCTCGGTGAAGGCTCGCTGGTGACCGCGGACGATGCGCAGACGCGCTCCCGTGAACTGCTGGAGCGGCGCCTTGTCGCCGCGCTCGCCAAGCCCGCCGACACGTTGCCGCGACGCTCCGACCCGTCCGCGCCGGTCCCGCTCACGTCCGCGCAGACCAGGCTGTGGTTCCTCGAGCAGCTCGGCACCAGCGGCTCCGCGTTCCACTCCCGCGTCGTGCTACGGCTGCGCGGTTCCCTGGACGAACAGGCCCTGTTCGATGCCGTCCGGGAGCTGGCGCAGCGCCACGAGGTGCTCCGCAGCCGGATCGAGGAACGGGACGGGGAACCCGTCACCGTCGTGGGCAGCGCCGCGGACGTACCGGTGACCGCCGAGGACGTTCCCGCGGAACGCCTGGACGCGGCGCTTGCGGCGGAGGCCGACCGGCCCTTCGACCTGGCGCTGCTGCCGCCCATGCGTGCAGCGCTGCTCCGGAGCGGCGACGCCTGGGTACTGGCTCTGACGTTCCATCACATAGCGATCGACGGAACATCCTTGGGCGTGATCCGCGCCGAACTGCCCGTCCTGTACGCCGTAAGGCTCGGACTTGCCGAGGCCCCGCCGCCTCCGGAGCAGCACACCGATTACGCCGCGTGGCAGGTCTCCCGTCCGGAGCCGCACGACGACCTGGACTGGTGGGAGGAGGAACTGGCCGGGCTTGCGCCCCAGCTGGACCTTCCGGCCGACCGGCCCCGGCCCGTGGTCGCAAGCCCCGGGGGCGCCGAGGTCGACCTGGTGATCGCAGGCGACCGCGCCGAGCGGGTCCGGGCGGTCGCCGCGCGGACGAGCTGTACCCCGTTCATGGTGTTTCTCGCGACCTGGCAGGCGTTGCTGTCGCGTATGTGCGGCACCACCGACGTGCCCGTCGGTGTGGTGGAAGCAGGCCGCCGCCATCCCAGTACGGACAACATGGTGGGCTGCTTCATCAACACCGTCGTCATGCGTACCGACCTCTCCGGCGACCCGACGTGGGCGGAACTTCTCCAGCGGACCCGGGAAGTGGCCCTGGACGCGTTCGCCCACGCCGACGTGCCGTTCGAACGGGTGGTCTCGCGGCTCCGCCCCGACCGCAGCGCCACCTCCGCCCCGATCGTCCAGACGCTGTTCAACTTCCTCGTCCTGGGCGACGAACCGGAGGCCTTCCCGGGACTCGAGGTGACCGCGCTGAGCCCACCGGTGCTGTCCGCCAAGTCCGATCTCCACCTCACCCTGGCGGAAGGTCCGGCCGGCTTCACCGGCAACCTGAACTACCGCAGCGATCTCTTCGACGAGGAGACCGTCCGGGACATCGCGTTGTGGTACCAGAACCTGCTGGCGCAGATGCTGGACGACCTCGACGAGCCGGTGGGCGCCGCGAAGTTGACACCGGCCGCAGCGCCGTCGCTGCGCGGCCCGGTGCGCGAGGAGACACCGCGCCTCCTGCACCCGCTCGTCGAGCGGTGGGCGGACCGTACCCCCGACGCGCTCGCCGTCGTGGCGCCCGACGGGCGGCTCACCTACGGCGAACTCGACCGCACGGCCAACCGCATCGCCCACGCCCTGATCGCCGCGGGCGTCACCTGCGACGAGCCCGTCGGGGTCCTGCTGGAGCACTCGGTCGCCCTGCCCGCCGCGCTGCACGGCGTACTCAAGGCCGGCTCCGGATACGTGCCGCTGGACGCCATGTATCCGGCGAGCCGGATCGCCTCGATACTGGAGACCGCCGGGGTCCGCACGGTCGTGACCGTGCGCGAGTTCGCCGCACTGGTCGAGGGGGACGGCAGACACGTCGTCGTCCTCGACGACCCCGCGACGCTCCGGGACCGCCCCGAGCACCGGCCCGCCGTGCCGGTGCGCCCCGAACACCTGCTGCACGTCATCTTCACCTCCGGGTCCACCGGCACCCCCAAGGGCGTCGCCGTCGAGCACGGCGGCGTGACCGACTACCTGGAGGGCGTCCTGGAACGGCTGGGGGAGGATGTCCACGGCGGGGTCTACGCCGTGATGTCCACGATCGCGGCCGACTTCGCCCACACCTGCTTCCACGCGGCCCTCACCACCGGCGGCACCCTCCACCTCGTGGCGCGTGAGACGGCCATGGACCCCGTGGCCCTGGCCGGCTACCTCGCCGACCACCCCATGGACGTCATCAAGCTCGTCCCGAGCCACTTCGAACTGCTCGCGGCCCACGGAGACATCGGCGCCGTCCTGCCGAGCAAGCTGCTGATGTTCGCCGGCGAGGCGCTGCCCTGGTCCATCGTCGAGCGCGCCCGCGCCGCCCGCCCCGGGCTGCGGGTGCAGAACCACTACGGGCACACCGAATCCACGATGGTCCGCATGGTCTGCGACGTCGACGACGTGCCCGAAGGCCTGCGGACCGGCATCGTCCCGCTCGGCCGCCCGGTGCCGAACACCACCGGCTTCCTCGCCGACCGGGACGGCCGCCCGCTGCCCGCCGGCATACCGGGGGAGTTCCTCGTCGGAGGCCCCGGAGTCGCACGCGGCTACATCGGCGCACCGGAGCTGACCGCACAGCGGTTCGTGACCGTGGACGGGCGGCGCCTGTACCGCTCGGGCGACGTCCTGCGGATGCGCGCGGACGGCTGGGTGGAGTTCCGCGGACGCGTCGACGACCAGGTGAAGGTACGTGGCTACCGGGTGGAGCCCGGCGACGTCGCCGAAGCCCTGCGCGGGCTGCCGGGTGTCGCCGAAGCGGTCGTGCTGCCCGTCGGCGAGGGACAGCGACAGGGCCTCGCCGCCTGGGTCGTACAGGACCCCGGAAGCTGCCTCGACTCTCGCGAGATCCGTACCGGGCTTCGGGAACGGCTGCCCGAGTACATGGTGCCCGCCTCCCTCACGGTCCTCGACCGTTTCCCCCTGACCCCCAACGGCAAGGTCGACAGAACCGCCCTGCCGCGCCCCGCCTCACAGGACGCCGAAGACCGCGTACTGCCGCGCACCCCCACCGAGCACCGCCTCGCCGAGGTGTGGGCACAGGTCCTCGGACTGCCCGGCATTGGGATCGACGACGACTTCTTCGCCCTCGGTGGCGACTCGTTCACCGCGGTCCGGGCTGTACGGGCCTGCGACCCCGGCCTGCGGGTGATCGACATGTTCACCCGGCCCACCGTCCGCGAGTTGGCCGCACACCTCGACGCGGCCGACGCCGGGCGGGGCCGCCTGCTCCACCGCCTCAGCGGGTCGCGGAACGCCGCGGCCACCGTGGTCTGCTTCCCGTACGGCGGCGGATCGGCGGCCGTCTACCAGCCGCTCGCCGCGGCACTCCCGGACGATCTGGCGCTCCTCGCCGTCGAGTTGCCGGGACACGATCCCGCGCGCCCCGACGAGGAGTTCCGGCCGCTGGACGAGCTCACCGAACGGCTCGCCGAGGAGATCGAGGCGACGGCCGGCGGCCCCGTCCTCGTCTACGGGCACTCCGTGGGATCGGCCGCCGCCGTCGCGCTCGCCCGCAGGCTCGAGGCCGGCGGACGCGAGGTGCTCGGCGTGGTCGTGGCGGGCAACTTCCCCACCGCGGGCCTGCCGGGACGGGCGGCCGCCTGGGCCAACCGCGTCCTGCCGCTGGAACGCTGGGCCTCCAGCCGCCACTACCGCGACATCCTGCGCACGACCGGCGGAATCCTCGACGACATGGACGACACCACCACCGAGACCGCCCTGCGCGCCATGCGCCACGACTCGACACAGGCCCGGGCCTGGTACGCCCGGGAACTGGCCGCGCCACGTGCCGCCCTGAAGGCGCCGGTCCTGTGCGTGGTGGGCGAGGCCGACCACTCCACGGAGCTGTACCAGGAGCGGTACCGCGAATGGGGCGCCTTCGCCGACCGGGTCGAGCTCGCCACCATCCCCAAGGCGGGCCACTACTTCCTGCGCCATCAGGCGACCGCCCTCGCCGCCCTGCTCAGCGAGCGGATCACGGACTGGACCGCCGGGCGCCTGCCCGAGCCGGTCGCCGCGACCCCGGTACGGCCCTCCGGCCTCCGCGGCTTCCACACCGTCGCGGCCGGGCAGTTCCTGTCCATGCTGGGCGGCAGCCTCAGCATGTTCGCCCTCGGCGTGTGGGCCTACCAGCGCAGCGGCCGGGTGCTCGACCTGGCCCTCGTCACGATGCTCGCCACGCTCCCCGCCGTGCTGGTCACCCCCATCGGAGGGACGGTCGCCGACCGGGTGGACCGCCGCCGCGTCATGCTCGCGGCGGACGGCACCAGCGCCCTTGCCATGGCAGCACTGGCGGTGCTCCTGGCCACCGGCCGGACGTCCCTGGCGGCCGTGTGCCTCATCGTTACGATCACCTCCATCGCGACCGCGTTCCACCGGCCCGCGTACCTGGCCGCCACCGCCCAGCTGGTGCCCAAGCCCTACCTGCCGCAGGCCAACGCCCTCGTGGGGCTCGGACTCGGCTTCGCGAACGTCGTCGGACCGCTCCTCGGCGGCGCCCTCGTGGCCCTCGTCGGAGTGTCCGGCGTCGTCGGAGTGGGCGTGGGCGCCTTCGCCGCGGGCATCGGGTCCCTGCTGGCCGTCCGCTTCCCCGACCGGATGTTCCGGCGGCAACGCGAGACTTTCGGCCAAGCCCTCACCGGGGGCTGGCGGTTCATCGCGCGTCGCAGGCCGCTGCTTCTGCTGACAGGCTTCGCCGCGGTGCTGAACCTCTTCGCCTCGACGGTGTTCGTCGCCGTGCAGCCGCTCGTCCTGTCCTTCGCAGGAGTCCCGCAGCTCGGCCTGGTGACGACCCTGGGCGGACTCGGCGGTGTGCTGGGCGGACTGCTGATGATCCCCTGGGGCGGGACCCGGCGCCGGGCGATCGGCGTGATCGGCGCCACCCTCGGCGTCGGCGCCGGCACCGTTCTGATGGGCCTGCACGCGTCCCTGCCCGTCGTCGCGATCGGCCTCGCACTGCGGATGGGCGCGATGGCCGTGATGAACGCCCACTGGCTGTCCATCATCCAGGTCAAGGTGGGACAGGAACTGCAGGGCCGGGTCCTGGCCACCAACGTCATGCTCGCGCTCGCCACCCAGCCCGTGGGGTTCCTCGCGGCGGGCCCGCTCGCCGACGGCGTGTTCGCCCCTCTCCTGCGAGGGCACCCCGCACTCGGCGGCCTGCTCGGCAGCGGTCCCGGACGCGACATGGCCCTGCTGATGATCGCGTGCGGGCTGTGCATCGCCGTATGGGGCGCCGTCGGCCTCCTGTACCGGCCGCTGCGGCGGCTCGAGGACGAACTGCCCGACGCGACACCCGGTGCCGAGACCGAACACGACCTGGACCTCGTCCAGGAACAGGCGGACACGCGGTTCGCCGCCACCCGCCGCAAGGGCTGAGTCCGCCGAAGAAGCGGTCCAGCCAGCAGCATTCCCCGTGGTCTCGCCAGAGCCACCCAGCCAGACATGAGGAACAGACCGTGCCCGTGCACGACAAGCCCAGCCGCACAGCGGGGCGGGAGTCCGCCCAACCCATCGCGGTCATCGGCATGGCCGGCCGGTTCGCCGGCGCCGACACCGTCGACGAGTTGTGGGCGCTCCTGCGCGACGGCACCGACGCGATCACCGAGATCCCCGCCGACCGTTACGACGTCGACCCGCTCTACGACCCCACCCCGCGCACCCCCGGCCGCACCGTCAGCCGGTGGGGCGGATTCGTGCGGCAGGTCACGGACTTCGACGCGGGCTTCTTCGGTATCACCCGGCGTGAGGCGGACAAGATGGACCCCCAGCAGCGTCTGCTGCTGGAGGTCGCCTACGAGGCCCTGGAGGACGCGGGCCTCCCGCTGGCCGCGCTGGCAGGCTCCGGCACCGGCGTCTACATCGGCCAGATCAGCGACGACTACTGGCACGTCCAGCGCGCCGCACGTGACCACTACGACCTGTACGACATGACGGGAGGCGGCCTGCGCGCGCCCATGTCAGGGCGGCTGTCCTACGCCTTCGACCTGCGAGGCCCCAGCCTCACCGTCGACGCGGCGTGCTCCTCGGGACTGGTGGCGGTGCACCATGCCGTGCAGGCGCTGCGCCTCGGCGAATGCCGGCTGGCCGTCGCCGGCGCGGCCGGTCTCGTCCTCCGGCCCGACGCAGGAGTCGCTTACTCCGGAGCGGGCATGCTCGCCAGGGACGGCCGCTGCAAGTTCGGCGACGCGTCCGCGGACGGCTTCGTCCGCAGCGAAGGCGTCGGCAGCGTGATCCTCAAGCCCCTCTCCCAGGCGGTGGCCGACGGGAACCGGATCCGGGCGGTCCTGCGCGGCTCCGCGGTGGGCAACGACGGCCGGTCCGGCGGATACATGGTCGCCCCCGGGGTCAAGGGCCAGCGCGACGTACTCCTGCGTGCCTACGCCGACGCGGGCGTGAATCCGGCCGACGTCGACTACGTGGAGGCGCACGGTACCGGGACCGCTGTCGGTGACCCGGTCGAACTCGAAGCCCTCGCCGAGGTCCTGGGCAAGGACCGGCCCGCCGATCGCCCCGCCCTCGTGGGCTCGGTCAAGACCAACATCGGGCACGCCGAGGCCGCGGCGGGAATCGCCGGCCTCATCAAAGCGGTGCTCTGCCTCGAAAAACGCGTCGTCCCCCCGAGCCTGCACTTCAACGAGCCCAACCCGGCCGTACCCTGGGCGGCACTTCCGCTGAGCGTCGCGACCCGGAACACGCCGCTACCCGACGCCGGACGGCCCGCTCTGGCAGGCGTCAACAGCTTCGGTATCTCCGGCACCAACGCCCACCTCGTCCTGGAGGAGCACGTGCCCGCCCCGGTGCCCGTCGGGGAGAAGGCGACGGACCGCACGGAACTGCTCACCCTCTCCGCCGCGACACCCGAGGCGCTCACCGAACTCGCGGCCTCCTACGCGCGATTCCTGACGGCCGGGAGCAGCCGTTCCCCCCGCCTGCGCGACGTCTGCCACAGCGCGGCGCTGCACCGTTCCCACCTCGACGCCCGGCTGGCCCTTGCGGCCGCCACCCGTGAGGAGGCCGCATCGGCGCTGACCGCTTTCGCGCAAGGCGACCCCGAGCCCTCCCTGTCCTTCTCGGAGTACACCGATCCCGCACAGCGCCCCAGGGTCGCGTTCGTCTTCCCCGGCCAGGGCTCCCAATGGATCGGCATGGGACGTGAACTGCTCGACGGCGAACCGGCCTTCGCCCGCGCCATGCGGGCGTGCGACACCGCGATCCGCGCCGAGACCGGCTGGTCCGTCATCGACCTACTGCAAGACGGGTCCGAGGACCGCTTCGCCGAACTCGACGTCATCCAGCCCACGCTCTGGGCGATGGAGATCGCCCTGGCGGAGGTGTGGCGCTCCTGGGGCGTCGAACCCGACGTCGTCATCGGCCACAGCATGGGCGAATCGGCGGCGGCCTACATCGCGGGAGCCCTGAGCCTCGAGGACGCCGCGGCCGTCATCTGCCGCCGCAGCCGGACCGCCAAGCGCCTGGCCGGCCGTGGGGCCATGGCCGTGGTCGCCCTGCCCGCCGATGAGGCGGGCCGGGCCCTCGCGGGCCACGAGGACACCGTCTCCGTCGCGGCCGCCAACAGCCCCACCTCGACGCTGCTCGCCGGAGACGTGGACGCCCTCGCCGAGGTCCTGGTGGGCCTCGACGCACGGGGGATACCCAACCGGCTCGTCAAGGTCGACTTCGCCTCGCACTCCCCGCACATGGACGTGCTCCGCGACGACCTGCTGGAGGCACTGAAGGACCTCGCCCCGCGCCGAGCGATCGTCCCGATCCACTCGACGCTCCTCGGCGAGGTCATCGACGGCTCCGGCATGGACGCCGACTACTGGGCCAGGAACATCCGTGAGGCCGTCGACTTCGTCGGCGCGGTACGTCACCAACTCGACGCCGACGACACCGTGTTCATCGAGCTGAGCCCCCACCCGGTACTGATCAACGCCATCAGGGAGACCGGACGCGCGGCCGGCCGCGACGACACCATCGCCGTCGGCTCCCTCCACCGCGACGAAGGCGAACGCTCCGCATTGCTGACGGCGGCGGGGCGCCTCCACATCGCCGGGGTGGCGCTGGACCTCGCCGCCATCGTCGACGGCGGCCGGTACGTTCCGCTGCCCGGCTACGCCTGGCAGCGCACCCGGCACTGGCTGCCCGAGTCCGCCGCCGCTCCGAAGCCCGCGCGGCCCCGGCCGGAAACCAGGCCGGGCCACCCGCTCCTGGGAACCCGCACGACGACCGCCGGAGACACCCGCACGTGGGAGGGACCCCTCGATCCGCGCCGCCACGCCTACCTGGCCGACCACCGGATCCAGGACACCGTCGTCGTGCCCGGCACCCTCTACCTGGAACTGCTCACGGAAGCCACCCGTCAGATCATCGGTGACGGACCGGTCGCACTGACCGACGTCCACTACCGTCAGGCCCTCTACCTCGACGGGAACGGCCCGGCCCCCACCCTGAGGGTGAGCGCCGTCCTCCGTGCGGAGGATGTGGCGTTCCAGGTCCACGGCAGATTCTCCGACGACACCCCGTGGGTCCTGCACGCCGAAGCAGCGGGGCACGCCCTTCACGACCCGGAACACGGAGCCCCGGTCGACCTGGCGGCCGTCCGGAACAGCCTTCCCACCCACCAGAGCGCCGCCGAGTTGTACGCCTACAACGCCGAACGCGGCAACCAGTGGAACGGTGCGTTCCGGGGCGTGGTGGAGCTGTGGCGCCGGGACGGCGAGGCGCTGGCACGCCTCGCCAGTCCCGAGGCGGTGCGCGCCGGCCTCGGCGACCACCACTTCCACCCCGCGCTGCTCGATGCCGGCTGCCATGGGATGGCGGCGGCCCGTCCCCGCACGGTGGCGGACGCGGAGGGCGTGTTCGTCTTCGGCGGCATCGACGAGTTCCGCTCCTACCACCGGCCCGGGCACCAGGTGTTCAGCCACGCCCGCCTGGTACCGACCTCGCGCGAGGACTCCTTCGCCGCCGACATCCGCATGGCCGACTCCTCCGGCCGGCTCCTGGCCGAGATGCGCGGTGCGCGACTTCAGTACCTCGCCGGTCACGCCCCAGCCCTCGAGGAGGACCCCGTGACAACCACCCCGGTTCCCTCGGCCCCTGGGGACGACCTGGACAGCCTCCGGTACGAACTCCAGTGGAAGACGCAGCCACGCCCGGACACCGTCGGCGCACCTTCCCAGCACGGAACCTGGCTCGTCTTCAGCGACAGCGGGCCCCTCGGACGGGCCGTGGCCAGAGGGCTCGCGGCCGAGGGCGAGGACACCGTCGTCGTGACCGCCGCCGCGAGCTACCAGGCCGCCGACGACCGGTTCCGCATCGACCCCGCCGACCCCGCGCACTACGCCGAGGTGCTGGACGACGTCGCGGACCGCGGCCCGCTTCGTGGCATCGTGCACCTGTGGTCCCTGGACGCGGAAGCAGGACTCCACGCCACGGCAAAGGAGATCGACAGAGCCCAGCTGCTGTCCTGCGGCAGTGTCATCCACCTCGCGCAGGCCCTGGACGCCCGGAAACACCCCGGCCCCCCCGGGCTGTGGCTTACCAGCCGCCACGCCCAGCGCGTCGCAGCCGACGACCGGCACGTCGCCCCCTTCCAGGCGCTGCTGTGGGGACTGGGACGCACGCTCTCCGCCGAGCACCCGGAGCTGCGCACGCGCCTGGTCGACCTCGACCGCGACCCCAAGAGCGTCGACGCCCTGATCGCCGACCTCCTCCGACCCGACGACGAGGACCAGATCGCGTTGCGTGACGGCGCGCGCCATGTCGCCCGCCTGGTCGCGCGTCAGAAGATCCGCGAGGGCGCAGGGACGGTGGCGGCCGTGCGCCTGTCCCCGCCACGGCCGGGGAGCGCCGACGAAGTGCTGACCCCCTTCACACCTCCCGTGCCCGGCGCGGACGAGGCCGTCATCCGTGTCTCCCACGCCGCAGTCGACCTCCCGGGCGTCCCGCTGGCCACGGGCTGTTCCGGGACCGTCATCGCCGTCGGGGACGGCGTGCGCGACGTGGTCGTCGGCGACCTGGTCATCGCCCTCGCCGAGAACGCGACGGCCTCCCACGTCGTCACCGAGGCGGTCCTCACGTCGCCGATTCCCGCGGGCATCGCACCCGCCGAGGCCGCCACACTTCCCTGGGCGTACCTCACCGCCTACCACGCGCTTCACGACGTCGTCCGTGTCGCGAAGGGCGACCGCGTACTCGTCCATGCGGAGACGGCCGGGATCGGTTCGGCCGCGGTCAATGTGGCCCGGTGGCTGGGGGCGGACGTCCACGCCGTCGCCGGAAGCACCGACGATTCGGCGCTCCGTGAGGGCGCGGGCGGGGCCGGGGCCGGATTCGACGTCATCCTCAGCACCCGGACGGGCCACGGCCCGGGCGCCGGCCTCTCCTTGCTGGCACCTTATGGACACTACCTGGAGCTCAGCGGGCCCGAGAGCGCCGATGCCGGCCCCCTGGAGCGCATACCGCTGGTGCCCAACCTCTCGTTCCACACGGTCGACATCGCCCACATGATCCGGCACCAGCCCCATCGCGCCGGTACGGCGCTGCGGACGGTGGCGGACCTCGTCGGCAAGGGGGCGCTCTCCCCACTGCCCCACCGGGAAGTCAGCGCCGCCCGAGCCGCTGGGGTCCTCCAGCGGGAGAGCCCGGCCGGGCGCTTCACCGGCCAGACCGTCCTCGCCTTCCCCGACGACGTGCTGCCCGCCGCACCGGTCCGCAGGAGGACCACGTCCGCCGCTTCCGTGCGCCCTGTGGGCACGTACCTCATCACCGGTGGCGCGGGAGGCATCGGGGCACGGCTCGCCTCCTGGCTCGTCGACCAGGGAGCCCGCACCCTCCTCCTGACCGGCCGAACCCCGCTGCCCGATCCGGCAACAGCCGCCCCCGACCACCCACAGACCGGACTACCGGTCCTGCTGCGGGATCTCGCGCTGCGGGGCGTCGACGTCGAGTACGCGGCCGTCGACGTGGCCGACCACCAGGCCATGCGCGCGCTCCTCGCCGACAGGTCCCACAGGGGCAAGGCACCGCTGCGCGGGGTGTTCCACGCCGCCGGGACCTACGACTGCGTCCCGGTGAGCGACACGACGGCGCTGCACCTCAGCTCACTCCTCAGGGCCAAGGTGTCAGGGGCCTGGAACCTCCACCGACTGGTGCAGGACATGCCCCTGGACATGTTCGTCCTGTTCTCCTCCGGCTCCTCGATCCTGCCGTCACCCCTCCTGGGCGGCTACGCGGCGGGGAACGCGTTCCTCGACGCCCTGGCCCACCACCGTCTTGCCGCCGGCGCCCCGGCCACCTCGGTCAACTGGGGCTACTGGGACGGCGTCGGCATGGTCGCCCGCCAGGAACAGGAGAACGGCCGGGACCTCATCCCACAGGGCATGGCGAGCTTCACTCCCGACGAGGGACTCACCGTTCTGGGGCGCATCCTCGCCGAAGGCACCTCGCACTCCCTCGTCCTGCGAACCGACTGGCCGTCATGGGCGCGCGTCCATCCGCACGCGGCACAAGCGCCGCTGCTCGGCGAACTGACCCGGCGCGACACCCCCGCACGGCCGCACGCTCCGGCTGACCCGGCGCGATCCCAGACCCGCGCGGCCCGCCCGGCACCCCCGACACGACAGACCGTGGTCAGCCCCGTCCCCGTGTCACGCGCAGGGACGGATTCCGGGGTGGTCGAGACGCTGAAGAAGATCGCCGCCGCCATCCTGGGCCTGAAGCCGGAGCGCGTGAACGCCAGCCGGCCGCTCAACAGGATGGGCATGGACTCGATGATGGCGGTCCAGCTCAGGAACGACATCGACCGGCAGCTCAGGGTCAGACTGCCGATGGTCAAGATCCTCCGGGACAGCTCCGTCGAATCCCTCGCCCAGGCCATTGCCGACACCAAGGCCGCCACGGCGGCCGACCACGAGCCGGAAGGAGCGTCCTCGAAGTGAAGACCCCCGACCTGTACATCGCAGGGCTCGGCGTACACGTCCCCACCGTCCTCGACGCCAGGAGAGCGGTGGAACTGGGCCTGTACGACCCCGAAGACCACGAGTACCAGGGATGGACGGGAGCGGCCGTCGCCGGCGACACACCGGCACCGCACATGGCCGTGCGGGCAGCGCGCCAGGCCATCGAGCGCGCCGGTACCCACCCCCACGACCTCGCCCTCCACATACACGCCGGCATGCACAAGCAGGGGCCCGGAGCCTGGTCGGCCCAGCACTACGTCCTGCGCCACGTCACCGACCGGGACATCCCCTCCTACCAGGTCAGTCAGGGATGCAACGGACTGATCGGCTCACTCGAACTCGCCGCCTGCCATCTCCTGGCCGTCCCCGAGCGCGTGGCGGCACTCGTCACGGGCTCCGACAACGTGAGCGCCCCGCATTTCAACCGCTGGGCATCGCTGGAGAACGGCGTCATCGCCGACGGAGCCAGCGCCGTCGTGCTCACCAAAGAGCCGGGTTTCGCCAGGCTCCTGTCGATCAACAGCGGATCCACCGCCGAGGTCGAGGAGCGCTTCCGTGACGAGGAGTTCCCTCCCGTGACGGGCGTGGACGCCGAGGACCGGCCGGTGACGGCCGCACCCCTGGACGAGGCGGTCTCCGAAGCCGTGGGGCGTCAGGGGGAACTCCGGACGGAGCTCGCTCTGCGGACGATGGCCGAGGCCGACCTCGACGTCGGCGACATCACCCGCGTGGCGCACATCTTCACCGGCCGGGAGGGCTACCTCAAGGGGATCCTCGACCCCATTGGCCTGCGTACCGAGCAGGGGCTGCTCGAATTCGGCAGAGGGCTGGGGCACATGACGGTCAACGACCAGATTGTGGGCCTCAATCACCTCGTCACGATGCGGGAAGTCGACGCGGGCGACCATGTGCTGATCGTGGCGCACGGGGGCGGGGTCTCGATCACCTGCGCCGTCGTTCGCATCGAGCACCTGCCGACCTGGGCCGTGGGGCGGCCCTCGGCGGCGGCAGCCGAGAACCGCCGAGGATAGGAGCGCCTACACCTCGATCTGCGAACCCATGATCACCGTCCGGTCGCGGGGGAGCCCGAAGTACTCGGCGGCGTCGGCGGTGATGTACGAGGTGGTGATGAACAGGCGTTTGCGCCAGGGTGCCATGGTGGGCGCCTTCCCACGCCGCAGCTCGATCTTCGACAGGAAGTAGGACGCCTCGTCGAGCCGCAGCCGCCCCTCGGTCACCGCCGGGTCGAGCATCGCGATGGCCCCGGGCACGTCCGGGGTCTCCATGTAGCCGAACCGGGCGGTGACGTGGACGATCCCGTCGTCGGCGTAGCCGAGGTCGTCGACGGCGATCCGCCGGTCGGCCGGGACGCGGGGGACCGGCTCGGTCTTCAGAGCCAGGATGACGACGTGGTCGTGCCGCACGTGGTTGTGCTCGACGTTGGCGCGCAGGGCCAGGGGTGCCGTCTCCTTGCCCCGGTTGAGGAAGACGGCCGTGCCGGGCACCTGGAGCGTGCGCACCTGCCCGCCGCGGAGCCGTTCGACGAACTCGCGCAGCGAGCCTTCCCGCCGTGCCCGTTCCGCGGTGACGATCTCACGTCCGCGCTGCCACGTTGTCATGACGGTGAACGCGGTGAGCCCGATCAGCAGCGGAAGCCACGCGCCGTGCACGAGCTTGGTCAGGTTGGCCGCCACGAACAGCAGGTCGACGAAGAGCAGCACCGCCGCGCCGGCAGTGAGCAGCCACACCGGCGTGCCCCATTTCGCGCGGGCGACGTAGAAGAACAGCAGGGTCGTGATGGTGATGGTGCCCGTGACCGCCATGCCGAAGGCGAAGGCCAGCGCCGTGGAGCTGCGGAACGCGAAGACCAGGGTGAGGACCGACACCATGAGCAGCCAGTTGATCCAGGGGACGTAGACCTGGCCGATGGTGGACTCGGAGGTGTGCGCGATCCGCAGCCTCGGGAGGTAGCCGAGCTGGGCCGCCTGCGAGGCGACCGAGTACGCGCCGGTGATCACCGCCTGCGAGGCGATCACCGTCGCCGCGGTGGCCAGCAGCACCATGGGCAGCCGACCCCAGTCCGGTACGAGCAGGAAGAACGGGCTGCTGATGTTGGCCGGGTCCGCGAGGATGAGCGCGCCCTGGCCGAAGTAGCTCAGCACGCAGGCGGGGAAGACGAGGAACAGCCACCCGCGGGTGATCGCCCGGCGGCCGAAGTGCCCCATGTCGGCGTAGAGCGCCTCTGCCCCGGTCACTGCGAGCACGACCGCGGCCAGGGCGAAGAAGGCCGTTCCGAAGTGACCGAAGAGAAAACCCAGGGCGTACGTCGGCGACAGCGCCCTCAGGATCTGCGGATGGTCGGCGATGCCCGCCACTCCGCAGGCGCCGATGGCCAGGAACCAGGCGACCATCACCGGCCCGAACACCCGTCCCACCACGGCGGTGCCCCTGCGCTGCACCAGGAACAGCAGCACCAGGATGACCGCCGTCGCCGGTACGACGACGCTCTCCAGCGACGGCTGGACCACCTTGAGCCCCTCGACCGCCGACAGCACCGAGATGGCAGGGGTGATCATGCTGTCGCCGAAGAACAGTGACGCGCCGAAGATGCCCAGAGCGGCCAGCACGGCGGTGCCCCGTGCGCCCTGCTGTGCGCTCCACCCCCGCAGCAGGGTGATCAGCGCCATGATGCCGCCCTCGCCGTCGTTGTCGGCGCGCATCGCCAGCAGGACGTAGGTGACGAGGACGATGACCACCACCGACCAGAACACCAGCGAGACCACCCCGTACACGTTCTCCGTGGAGACCGGGACGGGATGCGGATCGCTCGGGTTGAACACGGTCTGGAGGGTGTAGATCGGACTGGTCCCGATGTCGCCGAAGACCACGCCGAGGGCGGCGACCACCACGGCGAGACGCACCGTGTCGCGTGCTCCCCGGCCGCTGCCGGGCGAGCCCGCCGCGGATCCGCCGTCCGGCGCGGTCCCGTGCCGGCCATCGGCCATGGTGCTCCTCCTCCGCGCGGGCCGCTGTGCTGCGGGCCGGGTGCCGTACGGCGGACGATACCCACACCCTCACGCCGAGGCGGGGATGCGGCGTCCGCCCGGACCTGTCGTCAGGGCGCCATCAAAAAATGAGAGCGGTACGATTCGACGGCCTCGACGAAATCGCCGTCACCGGCCTGCTGGGTGCGGGAGCCTCGGACCTTCGGATCGGCCCATCCGATTCCCGCGTCATTCGGACCTTGGCCCATGGCGGCCGGGGCGGACGGCCCCGAAAGTCCGGCCGGCCGTCCGGGAATGTCCGCCGCGCTGTCGGTGCAGTGGCCAACTTTCCAGGACGTCTCAGGTGCCGCCGCACCCGTCATGCTTCCCGGCGCATTCGGGTGAACACGGACAAGAGGCCGGGGAATGGCACGGTTGTTAAGGACTCATCAGCACCTCTGTGGCTTTCGACCAGATGTTCCTAGGGTGACTTGCGGCCCTGTCCGGGCGAGAGGAGCAGAGGACGTGCAACACAATTCGGGTGCCGGATCCGTGGAACTTACGGGACCCAAGGTCATGCGGGACTGTCCGACCGGCTTGCCGGGTCTGATCAGGGACGTGGCGGAACGGCACCCGTACCGCCCGGCCGTCCGGTCCGGGGCGGACACTCTCACTTATGGGCAGTTGGACGCGTGGTCGGACGCCATCGCCCGGACCCTGCGTGACCGGGCTCCGGAGGGCGTGCCGGTCGTGGTGGCGGTGCCCCGCAGCAACGGGCTGCTCGCGGCGCTGCTGGGCGTCCTGAAGGCCGGGTTGCCCTACCTGCCCGTCGACCCGAACGATCCGCCCGCCCGGCTGGCCGCCGTCCTGGAGACCGCGGGCAGCCGAATGGCGCTCGTCGGCGGGCAGGCCGGACCGGTCCTGGCCGCGCACGGACTGCGCACGGTCGAGGTCGATGCGTCGCGTGTGGCGGCGGACTTCGGTGGCTCCGGGTTCGTGGCGGATCGGTTGCCGCCGGTGGCTGACGACCAGCCGGTGTACGTCCTGTTCACCTCCGGCTCCACGGGCGCGCCCAAGGGCGTCGTCCTGCCCAGCATGGCGCTGTGCAACCGGCTGCTCTGGATGCGCGACACCTACGGCATCGGGCCCGAGGACCGGATCCTGCAGAAGGCCCCGGTCACCTTCGACGTCTCCGGCTGGGAGCTGTGGCTCCCGCTGATCTCCGGCGCCACCTGTGTCTTCCTGCCGCCGGAGGAACACCGCGACCCGGCCCTGGTGGCGCGCGCCGTCCAGGAGCACCGGATCACCGTGTGCCACTTCGTGCCGTCGATGCTCGGCGAGTTCCTGCGTGGGCCCGGCGCGCAGGACTGCACGTCGCTGCGCCATGTCTTCTGCAGCGGCGAGGCCCTGCCCGTCGCCGTGGCCCGCGACTTCACCGCGAGTCTGACCGCCCGGCTGCACAACCTGTACGGCCCCACCGAGGCCGCCATCGACGTCACGCACTGGACCTGCCCGCAGAAGGCGGCCGACATCGACCGGATCCTCATCGGGCAGCCTGTCGACAACTGCGTCCTCGGCGTCTTCGGTGGCGACGGCAAGCCGGTGCCCGCCGGGGAGGAAGGCGAGCTGCGCATCGGCGGCATGCCGCTGGCCCTGGGCTACCTCAACCGGCCGGACCTGACGGAGCGGGCCTTCGTTCCCGCGGACGCCGACGCGTCGGTGCCCGTCTGGTACCGCACCGGCGACCGGGTGCGGGTGGTGGACGGCGGCCTTGAGTACCTGGGCCGCGTCGACGACCAGGTGAAGATCCGTGGCCAGCGGACCGGTTGTCGCCTGCGACCACGCGGTGCGGGCCAGGGGTCCTGACTCAGGTGCCGCAACAGATGAGCCTGCCTACGCTAGTGCTGCGTGTCGCGTAACTCGCTGTGCGGCAGGGGGTGCAGGGACAGGCAGTGGGGCTGCGGTAGGGGGAGTCGGCACCGGCGGCGAACTGCCACCGAACTTGCCGTCTCGTGCCGGTCGGCCAGATACGGCGTGCACGCGAGCGCGAACGCGTCGCGGGTCTCATGGTGGCCGGGTCGTCGACTAGCAGCGTCAAAGCCGTGAGAGCCTGGGGTTTTTGTGCACTTGTGCACTGCTGAGCGCGCTTCCCAGTAGCCGATCGCAGTCAGCTGCTGCCGGCTGCCGGGAGGCGGCGGATCTCAGCGTGGCCAGCCGCAGTGCATGTGGTTCGAATGGCCACGATCACCGGGACAAAAGGCCGGGAAGGGAAGGCAGGCGCGCCGCCGGCGCCGCGTACGCCGCAGTGGGACACCCGAGCGGCCGAGCGGGAGCATCAGCGGAACAAGGGGCAGGTCGAGGCGGGGGAGACGTTCCGGGCGCGGCAGCAGTCGACGTGGCGGGTGGGCGGCAGGTCGTCCCGCGCGGGGGGAGAACACCCGCTGAAAGGATTGTAGCGGCGCGTACCATCCGCTACAGTGCATGAGCAGCCAGAGGCAGATCAATGTGCGGGTGGACGAGGCGACAGCCGCCGGGATCGAGGCGCGTGCGGCGGCCGCCGGCATGAGCGTGACCGACTACGCCCGGCAGGTCCTCGCGGACGAGGCGAACGACCTGCGGCACCGGTTCCTGGGCGCGGGCGCGCACTTCGCGGACGCCTGGGGCGACACCTTCGCCGAGCAGTTCGGCCACCCGAAGGCCGGGGACGGCGCCGGGGCCGCTGCGTGATCGTTCACATTGACCGGGCGTGGCTGCTGGACCTCGCACACCGGAACATGCCGGGTGACCCCGACGTGACGGACTTCGGGTCGATGGCGGCCGCCGTGGCGCGGCACGCGGACAAGGTGATGGAGACCCCGGTGTACACGGAGGTGCACCCCGCGCGGCCGCGCTGATGCACCAGCTCATCCGGGTGCCGGCGCTGGAGCACGCGAACGAGCTGTTCGGTGCGGTGGTGGCGGCGGCGTACCTGACGGCGAGCGGGGCGATCGTGACGGTGGTCGCGAAGGAGGCGGCGGAGCTGGCTGCGCGCATCGACCGGGACGCGCTGGATGTGCGGGCGGTCGCGGAGGCCATCCGCGGGTGGGTGGCGGCGTAGGCGGTCGCGCTCGGTAGCCGTGGAGGACCCCGGCCCGAGAGGGCCGGGGTCCTCTGGCTTTTGTCGGCAACACAGAGTGACAGTCTCGCGGGCCCCGCGGATCGTAGGTCCTGCAGTGGCATGGAGGGGCCGGATCACTCGCAGGGCGATGAGCACCAGCGTGTCCACCCGCAAGGTCATCCCCGGTACCAAGCTCTACGTTCGGTGTGGCAGACATGAGCGGCCCTCGTCCTCTCCAGCGTGCGTGGCGGCTTGGTGCGATGCACGCTGGAGCCGTGAGCTGGCGGCAGCCGCCTGCCGGCTGCGACGAGGACAACCTCGGTCGCCTTGCGTCAGGGCGGGCCGGCCTTTCAGCTGGGGCGGCCGGGGGCTGAGGAGCCGCGCTGAGGCGGCGGCCAGGCTCCAGGCCAGCGCCGTTCCCGGGTGGCCGCTGGGGTGCGTGAGAGGGGGTGAATGTCGTGCAGCGGCATGGTGTGCGGCGGCCCGCAGCGGGGCTGGGCCGGCTTACGGGTTTGTTCGGCCGACTGGTGCGAGAGACCGATGCGGCGGTCGGCATGCTGTATGTGCTGCCACCGGGGGAGCGGGTGCTGGAACTGGTGGCGTTGTCGGGGATGTCCCGCCGGATCGCTGCTCCGTGGGCGCGGATGGGTGTGGGCGATGCGACACCGGTGGCGGATGCCGTACGCCAGCGGCGTCTGGTGTGGGTGGGCGGCCCGGACGAGATGGCCCGCCGTTATCCCCTGATCGGTTTGATGGCCCCATTTGAGACGGTCCTGGCGGCCGCGCCGGTGGCTGGGCAGGACAGGGTGTGGGGCGGAGTGTGTCTGGTGTGGCCCTTGTGGCATCCGCCGGAGCCGAGCAGGATTGAGCGTGAGGCTATCAGCGGTTTCTGCCGCAGAGCAGGCCGACTTTCGGAGCAGGCGGCAGCACATGGTCACCCACTGTTGCCTGCTTCCGAGCCGGTCGTGCTGGCGCCGAACCGTTCGCGTACTCCAGGCCGCGGCGAGGCGATGGGTGCGTACGACTTCGCCGAACGTCTGCCGGTGGGTTGCTGTTCTTTGGACTTGGACGGCCAAGTCACCTTCCTCAATACCGCGGCGGCCGAACTGCTGGGAGTGGGGGCTGCCGACTTGCTCGGCGCCAGGCCTTGGGAACGGTTGCTTTGGCTGGGCGATCCTGCCTTCGAGGATCGTTACCGTGCTGCGCTGATGAGCCGGAAGCCGACCGCGTTCACCGCGATACGGCCGCCTGACCGGCGCTTGTCGTTTCGCCTCACCCCGGGAGCCACCGGCGTCAGCGTGCGGATCACACCCGCCGACACGGCAGCCGAGACGGGGCCGCCATCCCCGCAGGGCGCTCTGGGGGCGCTGCCGCTGTATCACCTGATGCATCTGGCGACTGCCCTGACCGAAGCGGTGAGCGTCAAGGATGTCGTCGACCGGGTCACCGACCAGGTCGTGCCGGCCTTCGAAGCCCAGGGGCTGGCCTTGCTCACGGTCGAAGACGGGCGTCTGCGCATCGCCGGATACCGGGGCTATGCGCCCGAGTTCATGGCCCGCTTCGACGGCGAACCCCTCACGTCCCCCACCCCGATCGTGCGGGCCCTGGCCACCCAGACCCCGAGGTTCTTCACCAGCTACGACGACTTTCGCCGCGCCTATCCGCAGGCTCCCCGCTACGGCGACAGAGACGCCTGGGCCTTCCTGCCCCTGATCGCCACCGGCCGCCCCGTCGGCCTCCTGGTCCTGTCCTACGACCAGCCCCGCTCGTTCACGCTGGCCGAACGCACCATCCTCACCTCACTGGCCGGCCTTATCGGCCAGGTCCTGGACCGAGCCCGCCTCTACGACACCCAGCACCAGCTTGCCCGCACCCTGCAAGACGGCCTGCTTCCCCAGGAACTCCCAACGATTCCGGGCCTGGAGGTCGCTGCTCGCTACCTGCCGGCGGGCCACGGCGCCGACATCGGCGGCGACTTCTACGACCTCATACGGTGCGGGCCTCACTGCGCGGCCATCACCATCGGCGACGTCCAGGGCCACAACGTCCAGGCCGCAGCGCTCATGGGCCAGGTCCGCACCGCCGTCCACGCCCACGCCACCTCGCACCTCACGCCTGGCACCGTCCTTGCCCGCACCAACCGCCTGGTCACCGATCTCAATCCGGGTCTGTTCACCAGCTGCCTGTACGGCCACCTCGACCTGGCACGGCACAACGCCCGCCTGGCCACCGCCGGCCACCACCCACCCTTGATCCGTTATCCCGACGGGCACACCGAAAGCCTGCATCTCCCGCCCGGGCTCTTGCTCGGCATCACCCCGGACAGCGACTATCCCACCACCGCGATCCCGTTGCAGCTGGGAACCGTCCTGGCCCTCTACACCGATGGCCTGGTCGAAGCCCCCGGCATCGACACCGACCGCACCACCGCCGACCTCGCGCGCCACCTCACCCAAGCCGACGACGACAGCGCGGACCACCTCGCCGATACCCTCTTGCACCACGCCCTGCAGACGGTCCCCGGCACCGACGACATCGCCCTGCTTGTCGTCCGCGTCAACAGCTGAATGCGTCTGCGCCGTGCGCCCGCCAAACTGCGCTGTGGCGTTGCCACACCCGGCCCGCACCGCTCATCTGGCCTGGGCTCCGGCTGGGCAGCCACGACCCGGCAAGGACGGATACCGCGGTCACCACCGCTCGACGGACACGGCGAGTCGCCGGGTCCATGGCGTTCCGCGAACCGAACGAGGAATGCATGTACACCACCCGGTTCCGGGTGGGCGCTTGGTCGGAACACCCGTCCTTCGCGCCCCCTCGGTGACACGCCACCCAAAGGGCGGGGCGGCACCCCCTCGTAGGGGGCAGGCGCAGGCGAGCTTTCCACCGCCCTCTCCGCCGGCATCGTCACGGACTGAGCACCGATCATCCGGTAACGCGGACGGGCTCGGCGCCCTGTTGCAGGCGTTCCGCGCCCCCGAGTTCTTGGCGTGAACATGACCTCTGTTTGGCGTGAAGTTGACTTATCGGTTCACCTGTCGAGAGCTGTCTAATGGCGCGATGGCTCCAAGGGGGGGCCTGGATCAGGGGGTCGTCATGAGTCGGCACAGAATGCGCTTCCAGGTGTGCGCGAGCGCGGTGGGGGCACTGACCGCCGCGGTCCTCGCGGTGAGCACCACCCCTGCCGTGGCGAGCGGAACCTACAGCGGTCGCGCCTACATCTACGGGGCAGACGCCTTTGGGAACGACTGGGGCGACGAAGGCGTCCTGTCCACCAGCACGCACCGCAACTCCAACGCCACGTGCATGTGGCAGGAGCTTTTGGTAGCGGACGGCAAGCTCGAATGGGACCAAATCGACGGGGAGTTCGGGCCCGACACCTACAACGCGACCGTTCGGTGGCAGACGGACTACAACAGGTACTGGCGTGGCAGCGACCCCGTCATCACGGTGGACGGGTCGGTCGGTAAGGCTACCTTCGGTGCCGCGGACAAGTTCCTTTCCGCAGGTAACGGGGACATCGTCTACACCGGCGCCGTGCACAATGTCCGATTGGAGCGCGACGCGGACGGCAACTACACCTTCTTGGACCAGTTCGCCAACCGGCGGAAAGCCGGATACGACTACCTGTCGTGTTCCAGCTGACGCCGAACGCTCCGGCCGCGGGGGGGGCTCGCCTCCGACAGGGGAGCCCCCGCCGCACGGCAACCCGCTCTCCGTGCTCCTGCTGCTGGTGCTCGGCGCGGCGGCCTTCTCCGGCCTCGGACCGCGCGCGTGTTCGCGACCTGGGCCCGGACGGCGCGACCATCACGCTCCACGACCATGGCCTCCGCCAGGGCTGCATGACCCACCTGAGGTGCCCTCATCGCAGAGGACTGGCCCGTGCCAACGGGCTACGGCATGATCGGCCTGATGAAGGGCAGTACGCGCTATGCGACGGCCGCGGTCGAGGCCGTGCTGTGCTTGGCTGCGCCGAGACAGCGCATGGTGGACGACCACATGTTCCGCGCACGAACCGCCACGGGACATGAATCGACCTTCCGGCTGCAGTTGTTCACCGCGCCCGGCACACGCACGGTGGCGGTAGCCACGCAGACCGCTGGCGAGGGCATGTTCCTGGCGAACGGGGCGGAGCGGTTCGCTGCCGCTGTGTGGGAACGGCACTTCCCTGCCGACTCGCAGCCTCCGGTGTGGATTCAGCGCCAGTTGCGCGATATGACCACGCACTTTCCTGAGGTCTTCCAGCTTGTCATCTTCGCCGGCGTCCACCCCTACCGGCTGAGCCAGCCGGGCTGGGCGACGATCACTCCCGAGCAACTCGAAGACCTCGTTGGCCTGCCCGTCGCCACTGACCGCGGCACCGGATACACCCCACCCCCTGCCGAGCCCGAGCCGCAGGTGAGCTTCGAGGTGACGGCGGTACGCCGGCTGGCCAGGCCGCGACCGTTCCGCGACCGACTGCATGCCCTCGGGCATCCGCTGGTGGCGCCGGTGGGCACGCCAGGCACGTCCCCGGCGAGGCTCCCGTACCTGCTGCTGGTACCACGGCGGGGACTGGCACCAGGTCAACGCCATGGCACTGGAGGTCCTCGCACGCGCACGCGCCGCCGGCGTGAGCGCCGACAGCATGGAGAACTTCGCCTTGGAGCACGCCGCCACGGCCGGAGCGGACCCATGGCAGACCCGGGCGCTTGCCACGCTGTTCAACACCGCCCACGCAATCGATGCCGATAGCCGCGGGTACACCAACGGCCGGCACCGAGTGATCGTGACCGGAGGGTCGTCCGGTCTCGGTGTCGAGACGGAGGCGGCCCTGGCCATCGTCGGAGACCATCAGTTCCGTGTTCCGTGTTCCGTGTTCCGGAGCGGGGTGGCATGCCATGCCGCCCGGCATGGCATGCCACGGTGCTTACTTCGCGGCCGCAGTAGTCGGCGGGGTCCAGGCCGGCAGCGGCTCCATCCAGAAGCGGGTCAGATTCACCGAGCTGATCAGCCACTTACCGTGGGCCTTCTCGTAGGTTTCGCGGTACTGACCGTAGCCGTGGTGTCCCTCGATGCCTTTGGTGCCGGCCGGGATGTTCATGATGTCCTGCATGGACCAGATGCCGGTCGCCGTGCGTGGTCCCGTGATGGTGACTTCCGGCATGTAGCCCGAGTGGGCGGTCGGTGCGGCGCCGATGACGTCATGGATCACCTGTGCAAAGTCCTGCGGCGACTTGAAGGCGGTGCCGTCGGTGACGATCTTGGCGTCGGGGGTGAACAGCGAGGCCAGCCGGTCGGTCTTCTTCTCGTCCACGAAGCGGAAGTAGCGGGCCTTGAGCTGGTGGATGTCCTCGATGTCGTCCAGGCGCTGGACCTTGGCCTCGAGCTCCCGGTAGGAGGAGCTCGACTGGTAAGAGGCCCGCGACTGGTTGTCGGCGATGGCGGAAGTGGAGGTGAACGCGACGGCGGCGGCTCCGCCGCCGACCAGCAGTCCGGCCGCAAGGGCCGATCCGACGATTCGTGAGCGCCAGGCGGAGGCCCTACGGGTCTTCTGCTCGTTCATGACGTGGTTCCTTTCGTTTCCGCGGGATGCCGGTGCCTCGCGCGTCTGGGAAATGACGAGCCGTCGGCCTGCCGGTGCGGAGGATCAGTGATGTGCTGGCCGGTGCGCGACCTGCCTCGTCGCCGTGGTCGCGTTTACGGCCGGGAGACCGCAGGGCCAGGGAAGACTTCCTTGGGGCGCCGGTGAAAAGCGGTTTTCACCGTCCGGGCGGAACGCCCCGTCGATCGCGTTCCCAGATGGCCGGCAACCGACCGGCTGTACGGACCAGCTTGGGCCTTGATGTGGGATGCGGGGTGTGCACAGAACCGGACGGTCAGGCCGGTCGCACTGGCCATCCCCCTGTCATCGTCTGGCTACGGTGCGGGGCAGCTTGAGGGACGGCATGTGCTGAGTCCATCGAGCAGCAGTTCTAGATGGCGATGGGCGAAGTGGTCGTTTCTTTCCAGACCAGTGCCTGGTAGAGGCCGTGCCAATTGGGCGACGGCGGCTGTCAGATCTGAGGCGGTGACATCTGCTCGAAGCGTGCCCGAGCGCTGGGCTGCCTCGACCAGGTTCGATACCAGGGCCTCCAGGCGTGAACGTGCGCGGTACAGCTCATGGTCCCGCGTGTCGGAATAGTCGGCGAGCATCGGGCACAGCGCCCCGAAGTACTCGTTGACCGCGTGGTGCATGAAGCGCCGTACGGCCTCGAAGGGGGACGGCTCTGTAGCGAGTGAGGCTTCGGCCTGATTTGCTGTATGCGAGAGCAGCGACAGCGTGACCGTGCGGATGAGATCCTGCCGGTTGCCGAAGTGCCGGTACAACGTGGCATTGCCGATGCCCGCCCGGCGGGCGATCTCGTCCAGCGGAACACCTGCGCCGTGTTCGATGAACGCTTCACAGGCGGCGACCATGATGCGCTCACGATTGAGCAGCGCGTCGATCCTGGCACGACGTTCATGCGGCGCTGTGAACCGAGTTCTCGGAGGGCCGGCCGGGTGCGCCAGGGGAGATCGGGGAGCCACCGCTACTGGCACCCGGCGCTCAGAAGGTGAGGACGAGCCTGCCACGCACGCCGCCCGCTTCGAATCGACGATGCGCCGCGGCTGCCCGGTGGGCCGGGAACTCCTCCGCAACCCGCAGTGAGATCCGCCCTTCCTCCGCGAGTGCACGCAGGGCGTCGAGCTTGTCGTTGGCATAGCGGTACTCCGGCACGAATATGTTCTGGATCGTCACGTTCTCCTGTTGGCCAAGGGGGGTGACTCCGGGTTCCCCGTCGCTGCGTACCAGGGCGATCTGTCCGCCGGCCCGGACGGCCTCCAGTACCTCGGGGCCGATGATCGCGGCATCCACAACGGCTTCCACGCCGCCGGGAATCAGCTCGCGGATGCGCTGTGCGACACCTGGTCCCCGATCGACGACGAGATCAGCGCCCAGCGCGCGCACCAACTCCTCGTCGGCGGGAGCCGCGTCCGCCACAACGCGCAGCCCATCGGCCTTGGCCAGCTGTACGGCGTATCCGCCCACAGCGCCTGCGGCGCCGGTCACCGCTATCCAGTCGCCGGGAGTCAAGCCGAGTACGTCCAGGGCCCGGCGTGCGGTGAGCCCGTTCATCGGAAGCGTGGCTGCCTCGACGTGTGTGGATCCGGCCGGGGCCCTGACGACCTGTCGGGCGTCCAGGACGAGGTACTCCGCGTAGGCTCCCCCGGAGGGGTCAATGGGAATCACCATCGCCATCACGCGGTCGCCAACCCGGAGGCCGGTGACCGTGTCCGGACCGATCGCGTCCACCACGCCCGCCGCGTCCATACCGGGTCGGTACGGCGGGGTCAGGCGACCCGCCAGCATCTGGTCGGTGTATCCCATGCGCAGCAGCACGTCCGAGGGGTTCACCGCCGCCGCGTGCACGCGCAGCCGGATCTGCCCCGGCCCCACCTCCGGGATGGGAAGATCGACGACCTCGAGTACATCGGGCTCCCCGTAGTGGAAAACTCCTACAGCCTTCATCGGGTTTCTTCTCTCTTTCGGAGGTGTGCGGGCAGCCGTGCCGCTGGGACGGACCTGATGCCACGTCGCCTCGGCGCTGTGCCGAATGGTCAGCCCGGGCGCACGGTGCGGACCGTATGAGCTGTGAGGCTTGCGCCCGTCGGTGCTTTCTCGTGTGCCCGACGGCGACGCCCCGGGTGCTGAAGTGAGGCGTCGCCGCTGTTGGCGGTGCCGTTCTGCCCTGAATCGTGGCTCCTATGCGGCGAGCCGCCGAGGCTGATCAGGGCTGCGCGTGCCGGTGTTGCCACCCCTGATGGCAGGGCTGCATGGTGATCGCAGCGCACAAGCACCGAGTGAGCGGGCCTGAGCGCGCTTGGGGAGGATTTAGTAGCCGGAGGTGAGTGCGCCGTCGATGGCGAGGGCCGCGCCGGTGATGAACGGGCTGTCGTCGCTGAGAAGGAAGGCGGCGAATGCGGCGATCTCCGTTTCGTCGGCGGCGCGGCCGGTCGGCTGCTGGTTGAGGAGGGCGCTCGCGGCTTCCGGGTTGCTCGCGGTAAAGCCTTGCCACAGGGGGGTGTTGACCAGGCCGGTCACCAGGGCGTTGACTCGCACGCCCTCCTTGGCCGCGTCGAGCGCCGTGGAGCGGGTGAGGCCCACGACACCGTGCTTGGCGGCCGCGTAGGCGGCGGCTCCCGGGTCGCCCACGACACCGACGACGGAGGCGTTGTTGACGATGGAGCCGCCGCCGCTGGCGACGATCGCGGGGATTTCGTGCTTGAGGCTGTAGAAGACGCTGGTCAGGTTGAGAGCCAGGACGCTGTTCCAGAACGACGCGTCGATGTCGCGGATAGCTCCCTGACTGTTGCCGCCGCCGGCGTTGTTGAAGGCGCCGTGCAGGCCGCCGAACTCCTTGACCGCGACGCCGACCAGGTGGGCGACCTCCTCCTCGACGGTCACATCGGTGGGCACGAACAGGGCCGTGCCGCCCTCCGCGGTGATCTCCGCCACGGTTGCCTCGCCGCGCTCCTTGTCACGGGCACCGATGAGGACGGTCGCGCCCTCGGAAGCGGCGCGCTTGGCGAAGGCCGAGCCCATGCCTGAGGTGCCTCCGGTGACGATGATGACCTTGGACTGAAGACGGTTGGACATGTGTTTCCTTTCGTTGCCCGGTGTGGCAGCGGCCACGGCTTGCCGGGAGGGGGGTTGGGCGGGCGGCTAGTTCGGATCGACGTGCATGCGGTGATCCGCAGTCGGTTCCGCCGGTCCCGTGTTTCTGGGACCCCGCTATCAGGAATGACTGATCGGTCAATAAAGAGGGTGCGAACGCCTGCGGTAGTCGACCTCGGGACGGGTCAGTGCACCGGGACGGGCTTTTCTGTGGTTGCTGCGCCGGCGGAGGACGCGCTGTGGTCTGGGCGGGGGGCGTTGACCGCGACGAGGGATATCAGCGCGGACAGGAGCAGGAAGCCGAAGGCCCACCAGTAGGCCGTGGTGAATCCGTGGACCAGTGCGACGTCGGTGACTGCCCGGCCGTGTCCGCGGGTGGCGAGGTAGGCGGTGGTGGAACTGGCGGCGATGGTATTGAGCAGGGCGGTGCCGACCGAGCCGCCGACCTGCTGGGAGGTACCGACCATGGCGGAGGCGATGCCGGCGTCCTGCGGGGCTACGCCGTGGGTGCCCAGGGACATGGCGGGCATGAAGGCGGTGCCGATGCCGAGTCCGGTGATGACCTCGGCGACGGCCAGCAGCCCGTAGGAGCTGTCGGCCTGCAGCGCGACGAGCAGGAGGACGCCGATCGCGCTGACGAGGTAACCGCCGCCCATCAGCAGCCCGGGGCGCATCCTGCCGGACAGCCGGGTGCCGAGGACCATGGAGCCGAAGGCCTGGGCGGCCCCGAGCGGAACGAACGCGGCGCCGGTCAGGACGGGGGAGTAGCCCTTGACCAGCTGAAGGTAGTAGCTGAGGAACAGGAACATGCCGAACATGCTCATCACACCGAAGGCGACCGAGAGGTAGGCGCCGGCCCGGTTGCGTTCGGTCAGCACGTGCAGCGGGAGCAGCGGCGACTTGATCTTGCCCTGTGTGATGAGGAAGGCCAGCAGTAGCACCACGGCTGCGACGAACAGGGTGATGGTGAGACCGGAACCCCAGCCTCGGCTTTCGGCCTCGGAGAAGCCGAAGACCAGGGCGACCAGTCCGAGGGTGGCCAGGATCGCGCCGGGTATGTCGATGCGGGCACGCTTGCCCTCGGTGGGGATGTCCTGCACGACGGTGATCGCACCGATGATGCCGATGACGGCGATGGGGATGTTGACGAGCATCGACCAGCGCCAGTTCAGGTACTCGGTGAGCAACCCGCCCAGGAGCAGGCCCAGGACGCCGCCGGCGGTGGCGATGGCGCCGTAGATGCCGAAGGCCTTGGCGCGTTCCCTGGCGTCGGTGAAGGTCAGCGAGATCAGGGCGAGGGCGACCGGGGCCAGAAGGGCGCCGAAGACGCCCTGGCCGGCCCGGGCCACCAGCAGGACGCCCAGGTTGCCCGCGGCTCCGCCCAGTGCGGAGGCGACGGCGAAGCCGATCAGGCCGATGGTGAAGGCCCGCTTGCGGCCGAGCAGGTCGCCCAGGCGCCCGCCGAGGATCAGCAGGCCGCCGAAGGCCAGGCCGTAGGCGGTGATCACCCACTGGCGGCCGCCGTCGGAGAAGTGCAGGGCCTGCTGGGCGGAGGGCAGCGCGATGTTCATGATCGCGCTGTCCAGGAACACCATCAGCTGGGCGATGGAGATGAAGGCCAGCGCGGCCCAACGGCGCGGGTTCGGATGGAGTGGTGTTGCAGCCATGGGAAGAGTGGTTCCTCGAAGGGGGGCGGGGGAGAGCGGGACTCTCAGACGAGCGGCCGCGGAGGCCTTCGGCAGATGGTGAGTCTCGGTTATCGGCTCGGCCAGGAGGAGTCGAACGTCCCGGCGGCCAAGTGAGCTCGCGGCGCCTGTGGAGGTGACCGCAAAGCGGACGATACTCATCCGCTTCTGCGAATGTACCACAAGGGGACACCCATCGTCCGTTTTGCTTCGGTGGCGGTCGGAGAGCTGACGTTGGCCATCTGAAGATGCCTTGGTCGGGCCTCGGCCAGACCGCGTCTGACCTGGACCGGAGGCTTGACCGGACCGGTCGGTGGACCTCCTGCGTCTTCGCGTGAACGCGGCGCCGAGAGCCCCTGTGCCCCGCCTCGCGCTTGGCCGTGCGGCGAAGGCGAAGGTGCTGTTCGAACCTGTTGCCGCACATTCCGTGATCAAGGGCGGAAGGTCGGACCGCGGGACTGGCAACGGCTTTCGCACCCGGCGGGGGAATTTGCGGACGGCATTTGGGGCCCCGGCGTGGCGGGCTGCGGTGTGCGTCGCGCCAGGTTCACCACGGAATGAAGTCCCGGGCTACGGGAAGCGGAAGCTGCGGACTCGACGAGGATGCCGTCGCCGATGCGTCTCCTCAGCCGTGATGCCTCCCCCAGGGACCCTGATGTGAGCGGGCACTGGGCCGTCCAGCCGATCCACGGCTGCGCCGGCTTCGCCGGCCCCACGGTAGGTGTGCAGCCGGAGTGTCTCGACCTTGAGTGGCTCGGTGGTCTATGTCACCTCAAGGATTGCTCTTCGGTCGTTGGTGATCGAAGCGCAGCGCGGTGCCTGCCGAAAATGACCGCGTGCTGGGCAGCGCGGGATGGCCGTTCCGGTTAGGGGCGGACCTGAGGCCCCGGCCCTTCGAGCGGGGTTCGCGCGGGGGCGCGCATCCCGTCAAGCAGGATCGTGATGACCCGGCGCCACCCGTCGGGACCGGCGTCGACGCCGAGGCAGTGGTCGGTGTCCAGTGAAGCGCGTGAGCAGATCATGATGTCCTGCCAGGTCACGTCCTCGCGCAGCTCGCCTGTTGCGCGTACCCGCTCGGTCAGCTGGATGACAGCGTCCTGCACTGCGGCGGTCCGCTCCGCGAGCTCGGGAGATGGCGGAACATCGCACGCCGCGGTGACCTCGGCCAGGCCGATGTTGTCTCGGTGTGCCCCGGCAAGTTGCATCACGAACTCCACGAGCCCGTCCCACGGGTCCTCGCGTTCCATGCACCTTTGTGCGAGGACGCACAGCTCGTCGTAGAAGCTGAGGACCACAGCGCCCAGCAGCGCTTCTTTGGTGCCGAAGCGCCGGTACAGCGTGCCCACGCCCAGGCCGGCCGCCTTCGCGATGTCCAGCGCCGAGACTTCGAGTCCGCGAGCAGCGATCGCTTCCCGCGTGGCGACGATCAGAGCGCACCGATTACGCTGCGCATCCGCCCGAGGCTCAGGCGCGGTGCCCAAATCGGGTGGTACTTGAATCTCGGTTCGCAGCCGGCCTGATCGACGGACTATCTCCTTGCGGTCGCTCACAGTGTGGCCTTCTTGTGCGTGTGCAGTGCCTGCTCAGACAGCCAGGCAGTCGGGAGAGGGGTATCTCCTTCCGTAGGCTACCACAAGGGGACGGAGTCCGTCCGCTTACCTTGTGTGCGCCCCGGGGAGCCGCCCGCCGCCAACGCAGTCCGCACGCTAGGGGAGGGATTTCCACTTCTTGTCGGTGGCCATCGCGGTGAGCTGCTCCATGGTCAGTGCAGGTGTCTCGCGGGTGACCGGCAGTTCAAAGCCGGCGGAGTTATAGGCCACGACGAGCACCCGCAGACCGTCTGTCCGCAGGCTGTCGGCCGACCACATGACCAGGCCGTCCGCCCCGTCCGCCTGCTTCGAGGTTTTGAGCAGTGTGCCGTCCGGAAGAGTGGTGGAACCGCTGAACAGGTCGTCCTTTGTCGAGGACATCCCTGTCTGCACTGTCACGTCGAGACGGGAGGCGCCCTTGCCGTCCGTGACCACGACATACGCGTTCTCGCCCTGTTGGCTTCCGTGATCGGTCACTTCGAGTTCGGGTGGAACCATCGCGGACAGCGTCGCCTGGAGTTTGGCATCGGTCAGGCCCGGCACAACGCCGATATTCGGCGCGTCGTTGACGACGTGCCCGGCCGCACCGACGACCACATAGGACAGAAGGGAGAAGACGACGGCGACCGACAGGGTAAGGGCGCGGTCCTTGAGGGTGCGGGGGAGCAGGAGGGACACGAGCAGGAGCACGACGAAGCAGCCGGTCGCCTGGGTCCAGTAGTGATGCACCCACGCGTACCCGACGCCCTCCCCACCGAAGACACCTGCGAGGGCCGCGGTCCCAGCGACGCGACGCCAACTGTTCCGGCCCGTGCGTGACCACACACCGGCGACACCGAACAGTGGGCCGGCGACGCAGGCCGCGCTCGCCCAGAAGAGCGGCATGTCGAGGGCGCCCATGCCGTCGCGCCCGAATTCGGCATAGCCGTAGTAACCGATGACCAGACCCAGTTCAGTGAGCAAGCCGGTCACAGCGGCGATCAGAAGGGAGGCCCGACTTGCGAGGATCGCGCCGGCAGCGAAGGCAGAAGCGGACCAGACCGCTCCCGAGTTGGGTATCTGGTTCGAGGCGCCGGGAAGCGGACAGCACGCCGAGGGCGGTTCCCGCGGCGAGTCCCACCCCCGGTACATAGAGGACAAGAGCACGCTTCTCTGTAAGGGAAACCGGCGTGGTCGGTGACATGATGTCCGTTCGGTCGGTGCGAGGAAGTTCCGAAGTACGCCCTGACGTCGACGGCGTACTTCGGGCCTGTCAATGTCATGGCAGGGGCGCAGAGCCGCCCCGCGAGGAAGGCGCTGGCTGGTTGCGAGGGCGGCAGATCTCAATGGCGCCTGAAACGGCAGCTCGGGGGCTTACTTGGCTGCGCCGAGCTCGATCGGCACGCCGACGAGGGAGCCGTACTCGGTCCAGGAACCGTCGTAGTTCTTGACGTTGGGCTGGCCGAGCAGCTCGTGCAGCACGAACCAGCTGTGCGCGGAGCGCTCGCCGATGCGGCAGTAGGCGATGGTGTCCTTGGCCAGGTCCACGCCCTCGCCCTCGTACAGCTCCTTCAGCTCGTCGTCCGACTTGAAGGTGCCGTCGTCGTTGGCCGACTTCGACCACGGGATGTTCCGGGCGGTCGGGATGTGGCCCGGGCGCTGGGACTGCTCCTGCGGGAGGTGGGCCGGGGCGAGCAGCTTGCCGGAGAACTCGTCGGGCGAGCGGACGTCGACCAGGTTGAGGCTGCCGATGGCGGCCACGACGTCGTCGCGGAAGGCGCGGATCGAGACGTCCTGGGCCTGGGCCCGGTACTCGGTGGCCGGGCGGGCCGGAACCTCGGAACCGTCGACCAGGTCGCGGGAGTCCAGCTCCCACTTCTTGCGGCCGCCGTCGAGGAGCTTGACGTCCTGGTGGCCGTAGAGCTTGAAGTACCAGTACGCGTAGGACGCGAACCAGTTGTTGTTGCCGCCGTAGAGGACGACGGTGTCGTCGTTGCCGATGCCCTTCTCCGACAGGAGCTTCTCGAAGCCGGCCTGGTCGACGAAGTCACGGCGCACCGGGTCCTGGAGGTCCTGCTTCCAGTCGATCCGGACGGCGTTCTTGATGTGGTTCTTGTCGTACGCCGACGTGTCCTCGTCGACCTCGACGATGACCACCTTCGGGTCGTCGATCCGGGCCTGGACCCAGTCGGCGTCCACCAGGACGTCACTGCGGCTCATTGCTGTCTCCTCCGGGGCAGTTGCGGATGTCTCGGCGCACGGACGGGTGCGCACGGGTGCCGGGCTGCGCTGCCGCATGCCTCAGGAAGCCGCTTCGAAGGCGATCTTCGTGAGCAGGGCGGCGCACTCCACAGGCATGGAGAGGAACGGAGAGTGGTGGCTGGGCAGCCGGTAAACAGCTCCTGCACGGCGTGCCATGTCCTCCTGGCACGCCGGAGGCACCGCCTGATCCTGTTCGCACACCACGTAGGTGGAAGGCACTGTGTGCCAGCCTGCGCGGGTCAGCGGCTCGTTGAACGACTTCGCGCTCTGCGGCACCAGCCGTGCGACGGCCGCTTCAGCCAGGGTCTGCGGCACGTCGCCGTACAACGCCTGGAGCGGTTCGCTGAGCGGCGGGTTGACGCCCCGCGGCTCGGTGGTTACCGGGGCTCCGTGATAGCCCAGAAGGCTCTCGCCGACATCGAGCTGGTATGCCGCCAGATAGACCACATGCGCGACGTTGGCTGCCTCAGCGGCAACCTGGCTGACCGGCACACCACCGTAGGAGTGCGCGATGACCACCACCGGGCCGTCGATGGTCGACAGTTCCCGCAGTAGTGCATGGGCGTCCTCGTGTATGCCGGCGGCCTCGTCCCCCGCGCTGGGCAGGTCGACGACACGGGTTGTCCAGCCGTCGCCATCGAGTACCACTCGTAGTTGGTCCCAGCACCAGGAGCGGTGCCAGGCTCCGTGGACCAGGAGCAGGGTCGGCCGGTTCGGTGGGATGTTCGTGGCAGTCATTGTTCGCTTCCGATGATCGGATGGATCTGAGCCCGTGGGCTGTCTGGGTCGCTGGTCGACCAGAGTTGCCCTTGGGTGAGGTTCGCGGGCAGGTGCAGACCCAGGAAGCCGGCCTTGCGCAGTGCCGTGAGCAGGGCGTCTGGCAGTCGACAGTTGCTAGTGATGTTCGCCTGCGCATTGACGGGACGGGGTTTCGGGGGTGTCGACCAGGCTGCTGGGGTCGGGAGGTAGGAAGTCGGTGCAACCAAGTACTGCTCGATCTTCACGCGTACCTCTGGGTGAAGGAGCCGGTGGACAGGCTCCGATGAGCTGAAATAGGCGTCGGCCAGGTCTGGTCACCGACCGCGACGCGAAAGAACGATTGACGGCCGGTACCCGTCTGCCCATGCACGGGATGCTCCCGTGTGCCAACAACCGGCCTGGCTTGTCCCACCGGTCAGTGACGGTGGTAGATGATCTCTGCGCCGTACCCCTTTATACAGGGTACGTGCGAGCCTGGGCAATCCACGCTCCCTTGCCGGTTGGGGTGGCGAACTGCCGCGAAGCCTGTGTGGACGAACGGGCAGAAGCGCGGAACCTGTGGGGAGCGTGACGCGGTATATGGAGCGCGTTCAGGACTTGCTGTGGTCACTGGAAGGGTGCCGACGCTGAGGATGGCTTCGTCTTGGCGGGGCCGAGCGGTACCTGGGTGGGTCGACGCGCGCGGTCAGCTTCATTGATAGTGGCCCCTCCGCCGGGACGCATGTCCATGTGCGTGGGGCTTGGTGCCGGCGGATCGGGGCCGTGACCCATTCCGCCGTGACAGCCAGCGGTGGGGCCGGTATGCCTACGGTTCTGACCGGGAAGGTTCCCCCACGAGACGTTCGCCGCATTCCATCAGAGCACTAGGCAACGCGCATCGCGCGGCGGCTGCGAACGCGATACGACGTTTAGCGAGTGGGAGGCCGGCGATCGGTATCTCCCCCGGAAGCATTCCGAGCGCGCAATTTGCGCATTTTGTGCCTGTTCCCGCAGCTGTCCTTGGCGCACCAGCGGCGCAGGCCAGGTCGCGAGGTGTCGACGAAGATCAGGAAGCACTCAGGTGCCTCACATTCGCGGATGCGATCCGCGAGCTCGCCGGTGAACAGATCCACCGCATCCCGGGCGATCGTTGACAGGGCTTCGGACCCGCTGGCCGGATAACGCCATGCAGCCGCGCTGCCATGGATTTTGAGGGTGAGGGGAAGGTGTTCGGCGGCGTTGTTGACGCATTGCACCTGGTCATGTGCAAGTGCTTGGCCTCGTGCCGCGTGTCGTCCCATGCCCCACAAGGCGGTGCGTAGGTCGAGTGCCTCCTGTAGTTCGGCATCAGAGACGCGAACCTTCTCGGGATCGAGCTGTAGCCGCGACAGGCTGAACCAGCGCGCAAGGTCCTCAGGGGTATGCAGAACGTCGTAGCGGCGCAGTTCGCCCGGGCCACCTGACGTGAGGAATTCCAGGCACAGGGCCCCCGCATCGAACAGGTATGGCGTTCCGTTGGGCGTATATGCCGTCACTCCCGGCGCGGCGGTCCTCATGGCAGCCTATAGTAAACCCGTTTTCATCTGGGGTTTTCCGTGATCCGGTGTTCGGGAACGAACACGTCCCCGCCGATCAAGGTGTTGCTGGCAATGCCACGCATGCCCGCGGTGTGCCAGGTGTCCTCAACGATCAGGTTGGCAGCCGGGATCAGTACCAGGGCCTGGTCGACCACTGCATCGTGCTCGTCCTTGAGGAGAGCGCCAACTGCTGCCCAGGTCGCGTACGGTGCACCGGAGTTGTAAGACCAGCGGCCGCTGACGCGCTTCCCGCCCGGGACTCGCCTCCCTATGCCTGTCGGCGCCGCCACACCGGTCACCCGCGCGTTCGGGTCGGCGCCGAAGGCCTCCTCCTGTGCCTTGTCCGGGAAGAGGCAGGCCAGTCGGTTGGGCACCGAGATGATCATTCCGTTTCGGGCTGCCGAGCAGTCTGCCAGGCCAGGGTCTCCGACACCGCGGGGAGCGTCCGAAGGTCCGTCTCGTGGCCGCCGTACCTCTTGGGGGGTCAGCAACCGGAACACGCCGGCCTCGTTCAGCGCCTCGAGGACGGTCGGTGGTATGACGTGGTTCGCGTCACCCTGCACGAACGCCCGCATCAGATGGAACCCGTACACCACTTCCAAGGACGCAACCGATTCTTGCCTCGCCATGATGGGCCCGCTCGATTGCGCTGCGCGTGTGCGCTTCCGCCGCGGTGGTCGACTCAGACGGCATCCGGCGTCCAGTTCTCCAGCGGGTCCATCCGCAGCCTCGTGAGCAGCAGTGAGTCGATCAGCCACTTTCCGCCGACCCTCCGGTAGCTATCCCGGTACTGTCCGTAGCCGTTGTGCCCCTCTGGGGCGTCCGCTGCCGCCGGGAAGGTCAGCAGGTCCTCCATCGCCCAGATTCCGGATGCCGTATCCGGCCCTGTGATCTCGATCTCCGGCATGTGTCCGTGATGTACGGACGGTGCGGCGCCAGTGAGATCGCGGACCGTGTTCGCGAACTCCGTCGGCGAGCCCCAGGTGATCCCGTCGGTCACGATCTTGGCGTCGGGAGTGAATAGTGCGGCCAGCTCATCGTGCTTCTTCTCATCGACGAAGCGGAAATAGCGGGCCTTGAGTTGCTTGATGCCTTCGATGCTCTCGAGAGCGTCCAGCCTCCGCAAGATTTCGTCGAGATCACTCATGATCGAGTCTCCTGTGCGTGCGGCGTCCATCCAGCCCCCGCGACAAGCGGACGCTTGCCGTCCTCTTCCGTAAGGTAACACAAGGGGACGTCGATCGTCCGTTTGAGACAGCGGCTGGTGGCACGTGAACCGGGAACTCATTTAGGGTGCGAGAGGTCCGCTTCTGGCCAAGCCGCCGGATGACCCGCGTCCCCACCACGGGACAAGGTGACGCGCGGCCGAAAGCGGGCCCCGCTGTGCAGAGTGTCATCGCAGTCCTGGCCGCTTGCTTTGGGCTGGTGTCGATCACCCGATTGCGACGTCCAGCACGGAGCGTGACTGTATCCGGCGTGGGACTACCGGTGACCAGGTTGGCCGTACCCGTCGCTCTAGGCGTCGATACGGCGACACGTATCTCCGGGGGCCTGGCCAAAACTGGACAGCACCTCGACGGCGTGGATCTTCGACCCGCAGCCGGTCACCCACTCGGATCGCACATAGCGGCCCGGCGCGGGGAGCCCCTGATGGGCGACCGCGGGAACGACCGAGAAGACCAGTGGGGGAGTGAAGGAGAGCAGTGAGAGACGAACCTGAAGCCGCGCACATCGACGACACGGCGCTCACACGTGCTGCCCAAGCGGGGGAGATCGCGGCGCTGAGCCTGCTCCTGGAACGGCACCGTGCGGGGATGCGCGCCGTCGCGCTGAGCGTTCTGGGGCCGGGCCCCGACGTCGAGGACGTGATGCAAGAAGCGGCTGTGACTGCGCTTCGGCGCGTGGGTGAAGTCCGCGACCCGGCGGCCGTGGGGGCATGGCTGCGAATGATCGTTCGGAACGCTTGCCGTTCGCTGCTGAGGAGTGTGGTTGACGTGGTGCCTGTGGCTGATGTGCCAGCAGCCTCGGCGAAGGCCAGTCCTGAGCAGTGGCTGGAACAGCACGCGTTGCGGAACTGGGTCTGGGAGGCGATGGAGAATCTTTCTCCCGCGCTGCGCCTGCCCCTGGTCTTGCGCCACTTCAGCTACGGCGTCACCTCCTACGAGCAGATCGCCGAGGCCTGCGGCATCCCCGTCGGAACGGTCCGCAGTCGCATAAGCCAGGGCCGGACCAAGCTGGCCGAAGCCCTCACGGCCACGACGGACGCTGCCCACGGGGACGTCGTGCGGCGCGTCCGTGCCAGCGAGGTCGAGGCGAACGAGACGCTGGCAGCGGCCGAACGTGGGGACTTCGGCGAACTGTTGACCGAGCGCTGGTCCCCAGACGTTCTGCTGATGCGCGGCAAGGAGCCGGTAGGTGACCGGAGCTACCTCGTACGCAGTATGAACCGGGACATTGAAGCCGGCGTGCGCCAGCGCCTCGTGCACACCGTCGCCGGAAGGTCGCTGGCTGTCTGGGAGACAGACATCCTCAATCCGGCGGACAACCCCGACCACTGCCCGCCCGCAGTGGCGTGGCTGATGAGCCTGGACGCCGATGGACGCGTGCACCAGCTGCGCCTCTCCCACCCCATGACCGGGCAGGTCGCGGACCCGGAACCGGCGATGTGACGCCGAACCGCGGACGAACCTGCTACCGGCGGGGAATGTGACGCTCGCCATACGTCTCGGATCGAACTTCCGCTCTTCTCCCGCGTCTTGTTATTGCAATCGTCACCTGCAGGACTACGGAGAACGTCATGGCCGTCCCGGCGAACGACCCCTTGGCGGTGGGCCCGCACCACTTCGAGGTGGACGGCGTCGTCCAGCGCTACCACGTGCACGGCGCAGGACCCGTGTGCATCGCGCACTCCGGCGGACCGGGAATCCTCTGGGAGTACCTGCGGATGCCGGCTCTTGAACAGCACCTCACCGTCGTCTATCCGGAACCTGTCGGATCTGGTGCGTCCGGCCGCCTTCCGACCCACCCGCACGGCTACACCCGCTCCCGCTACAGCCACTTCCTCGAGGTACTGGTGGACCACCTCGGCGTACCCCAGGTCCACCTCCTGGGCCATTCGCACGGCGGCTTCGTCGTTCAGTACTACGCGCTGAACCACCCGGAGAAGATCGCCGGGGTCATCCTGTACGACAGTGCGCCACTCAACGGACCCGCGCACGACGCAGAGACCCGGCACCGGTTCGAGCAGTTCACAGCAAGGAATGCCGACCGCCCGGAACTCGACGCAATTCTTGAAACCTTCCGAGCCCGCTCCGAGCGGTCCACCGACGAGCACGCGACAGCCTTCGCACGAGGGATGTTCCCGGTGTACTTCGCCGACTACTGGAGCCGGGAGAAGGAGTTCGCACCCCTGCGTTCCTCCGTGGACGTCACCCGCATCTCCGGGCTGGACGAGAACCAGGAGTGGCAGAGCTTCGACGACCGCGAGTCCCTGAACTCCCTCAGCGCGCCGACCCTGGTCGTCGTCGGTCGCCACGACTTCATCTGCGGAGTGCGGTGGGCACAGGAACTGCACGAGTCGATTCCCGACTCCGAGCTGCTGATTCTGGAGAGTAGCGGGCACTTCGGTCATCTTGAGGAGACGGAGCGCTTCACGCAGGCCGTGGCGGGCTTTGTAGCCGCCACTGTTCCGGCTAGCGCCTGAGCGCGGTTCTGCCTGCCCGTCCCCGTCCGGCCCGGCAACCAAGTCCATCGCTTCGACGTTCCGTGACCGCTCCTGAAAGGACTCCTCACCCATGACCATTGCAGTTGACCCGTCCGTGACAGAGCAGTCCGAGGCGGAAGCGTGGTTCCAGTTCCAGAAGTACGTACCCGACGCCACGCGCGCCGCACTGGGGATGGGCTCCGCGCGGATCGGAGACGCGGTCGCGCTCTCGATGAGCAACGACGTCACCAGGTTCTGGAGCAAGTCGCTCGGATTCAAGACAGCTGTGACCGCCGACGTCATCCGGGAGATATGCGACTTCTACCGTTCGGCGGACGCGCCGCAGGCCACCTTCCAGATCGCACCGGCGTTCCTGCCGGAGGACTGGAAGGAGATCTGCCAGAAGGAGGACCTCACCCCGCAGTCGCTGTGGGTCAAGCTCGTCTGCCCGGTCCAGGACGCCGTCGCCCGCCTCGACACACTCCAGTCGCCTGCCAGCGGCATTCGGATCACTCCCGTGCGGCCCGAACAGGCCAGGGAGTGGGGCCGGACCATGTACAGGTCCTACGGCATGCCCCTCGAGCACTACTCGGAGATGGGCCCCGGGACCGTGGGGTTGCCGGGCTGGCACCCGTTCGCCGCCTGGCTGGACGACGAACTCGTCGGGACCGGAACCGTGTTCGTGCAGGGTGAGACGGCGCAGATGTTCGCCGGCGGCGTGCTGCCACATGCCCGCCAGCGCGGCGCCCAGACGGCGTTGCTGGCCGCCAGGGTTCGCCTGGCGCAGGAACTCGGATGTCGCCTGCTCATCGCCGAGACGGGCGCTGAGGGCCCCGGAGAACACAACCCCTCGCTGCACAACATGTTCCGCCTCGGTTTCCAGGTGGCATATGAGCGCCGTAACTGGGCCTGGGTGCGGTGATCTGCCACGAGGAGTTCACCGGAGTCCGGCGATCGCGTCCGCGAGGGGCAGCAAGATCGGAAATCCTGTACCCTGTATAAAGGAGTACAGCCGTTGAGGTCGCAAACCGTCACCCGCGCACGGGGAAACCATCCCTAGGCGCACCGCGACAGGCTGCCGGTACCCGATACCCCAGGCCCGGCCGTCAAAGCAGCTCCCCAGCTACCGCTGGGAGATGACTTCACCACCCCAACAGCGGGCCCCGCGGTGTCTGGTGCGGCCTATCACGAGGCGGAGAGCCGTCCTCCCCCTAGTGGGCTACTCGGACGATTCGACAACGCAGCGTCGGGGCGCCCTGGCCAAAGGGTGGGGGAGACCGCAGGACAGCCGCGACGTTGACGACAAGACCCGGAGGCCCCTCACTGCTGGCCCAGCAGCACTGAGCACGTGAGGGCGTCAAGTACTTCCTCCTCGCCGAACGTGCCCACAGTCCGCCGGAGCGCCCCCGGCCACATCTACGCAGGGCTAGCCCCAGCGTCTGGCGACTGCTCGACCCGTGCTCTTCTCCCGGCTATGGCTTCCGCCCCGAAGCCGCTCCCTGTCCATGTCAACTCCCCGCCGACTAGGCGAGGCGTCTCAACATTGCTCACCTTCGAAGGAGAACTGTGCCCAACGCTCACGGACGCGCCGATATCCGCGACATGCTCGTCGTCCACGAGGCCTTCCGCAGGGCCTACGACAAGATGCCCGACCTCGTCCTCGGAGTCACGCCCGGCGACACGAAGAGGGCTCTCGTCGTGGCCGATCACATCCAGATGATCGAAGAGTTCCTGCACCTGCACCACAAGGGCGAGGACGTCCTGCTGTGGCCAAAGATTACGGCCCGTGCGCCACAGGGCCTGGCCCCCGCGTTGGCCCTGATGGAGGAGCACCACACCGAAATCGACGGCCTGATCGTTGAATCGTCCGCCTCACTGGCACGGTGGAGAAGCGACGCCAACGCCTCCGATCGCGATCAACTTGCCGCAGTTCTCCGGACCCTGGGCAAGAAGCTGACGGAACACTTGGCCGTGGAAGAGGCTGAGATACTGCCCATCGTCGACCAGTACCTGACGGCGACCGAGTGGCACGAACTGGGAGACCACGCCATCAAAAGCCTTCCCAAGAACAAGCTGCCCATCATCTTCGGCATGCTGGCCTCCCTCGCGGACCCCGCAGTTGTCACCCTGATGCTGTCCACCGCACCCCTTGTCCCGCGCATTATCATGCCGATCGTGGGCCCGCGTGCGTTCGCCGCACACGCCCGCAAGGTATACGGCACTGCGGGCTTCTAAAGGCCGTGCTGACCGGTGGCTACTCGCTCCTGCGTGAAGCCACCGGGCGAGGCGCGCAGCAGGCGCAGACCTGCCGTCTGGTCCTTCGGGTGAAATATGTCCGGTGGCGCGCATCCCATTGAGCAGATTTCTGGTGGCCGACGCCACCGACTCACGTACTGGGGTGCTGCTGCATTCCGTCGGAAAGCCTTGCGCCACGCAGGACATCGGCAAGGAAAACCCCGAGCGGTCGGGTTCATCGGACTGTCATCGGATTCCGTCAAGCTGACGTGGCATAGGGAGCGGTGGCGTTCCGCAGGAACGAACCGCGCACCGGCATCGCACTCGACAATGCACCGGGCACGAAGGCAACCGAGGCCGCGCCGGACGAGATCCAGGGCCGCGGGAATGTTATCGACCTCAAGGGCGGTCTGGTTGCCAGGAGGCAACTGGAGCCCCTGCTCATCAGAAAGAGCGAACCATGGTAAATCGCCCCATCCTCGTCAGAGGCGGCCACGTCGTCACAGGTGACCCGCGTCTTGGCGAACTGCCGGGAGCCGACGTGCTGGTGAGCGGCGACACGATCGCCGCCGTGGGCCACGGGCTCCAGGCGGAGGGCGCCGAGGTCATCGACGCCTCCGGCCACGTCGTCATGCCGGGCCTGGTCGACTCGCACCGTCACGTGTGGCAGAGCGCCATCGGCGGCGCCGGCGGCAAGGTGTCCCTCGGCGGCTACTTCCAGGTGGTGCTGGCCGGGCTGCTGGACAAGTACGAGCCCCGCGACGTCTACGCCGGCGTGCTGTGGGGCGCCCTGCAGGCCGTCAACGCCGGAGTCACGACCGTCGCCGACTGGTCCCACATCGTCACCACACCCGAGCACGCCGACGAGAACGTCCGCGCCCTGCGCGACTCGGGCATCCGCGCCGTGTTCCTCTACGGTCCCCCCGTGGGCGAGGGCGTGATGAAGTGGTTCGTGGAGAGTTCCGAGCGGCACCCCGCCGACGCCCGCCGCATGCGCGCCGACGTGCTGTCCGACGACGACGCCCGCGTCACCATGGGCCTGGCGCTGCGCGGACCGGAGTTCTCCACCGCGCAGACCACCGCCGACGACGTCCGCCTCGCCCGCGAACTGGCCGTCCCCTTGAGCATGCACTCCGGCATCCCGGGCTACCTGTCGAAGTACCGCACCATCGGCACACTGGAGGAACTGGGCCTGCTGGGCCCTGACGTACACCACGCCCATGGGGCGGCGTTCAGCGACGAGGACCTGAAGCGGATCGCCGCCACCGGCGGCCACATCACCCCCTGCCCGACCGTCGACATGCAGATGGCCATGGGCACCTTCCCCATCACCGGCCGCGCCCTGGCCCACGGCATCCAGCCCGCCCTCGGGGCCGACACCATCGCCGGCGCCGGAACCGACCTCTTCAGTGAGATGCGCCTGACCCTCGCCGCCGAGCGAGCCCGTGCCAACGCCGCGGCGCTCGCCCGCGACGAACCGCCGACGGAGGTGGAACTCGACCACCACGACGTCCTCGGGTTCGCCACCACCGCCGGCGCCGCAGCCTGGGGCATGAGCGACCGCATCGGCTCCCTCACCCCGGGCAAGCGCGCCGATCTCATCCTCGTCGACACCCGCCGCCCTCACCTGAGCCCGCTCAACGACGCCGTCACCACCGTGGTCCTGAACGCCGGCCCCGCGGATGTGGACACGGTCCTCGTGGACGGCCGGATCCTCAAGCGCCATGGCAAGCTGACCGGGCAGGTCGCCCACGCGCAGGAGCGGCCGGAGGAGTCCCGTCGACGCCTGTTCGCGGCCGCCGGCCTGAACGGCATCCTCGGACCTGCATGGGCATGACAGCGGGGGTGCGACGCAGCCTCTGAGGAAAGCCGTGTGCCGACGACATGAACGACGCGGTGGAGAAGCAGATCCGTGAGCTGCACGCGGCCTCCGCCTCGAAGGGCAGGAAGCCCGTCATCGAGCAAAGCGGATTCCACGGGACCAGCGTGATCCGTCGAAGACCCCAGGGAGGGGCACTGCGCGACCGGGTGATTCGCTTCGTCGAGTCCGCCTACGCCCACGTCGTAGCACGCCAGTCGACGACGGCGGTCGCGCCGGACGTAGATCTCCGGCACTGTAGTGGGTGTGCGCCTGTCGCTCGACCACCACTGGCTGGTGTGTGCCGCTGGTCGACTTGGTACCGTCAGCTTGCTGGACGCTCCCGTCACCCTCCGTGCGCTGAGCCCCACGTACCGGGTCTACATGGGGGCCACCGCCATCAGTGCCCTCGCCGCCGCCACGATCCTCGCCCGGCTGGCGAGCTTGACTGTCCACTGTCCTGACGGTGACACGGACCGTGGCGTAGGGTCTCGCGTTCCTGCTCTTCGGGACGGGGTGGATTCCTCTGCTGCTGGCCTTTGCAGCGCGGCGCCACGAGGTGAGCGGAGAACCGGTGGGCTGTGAGCCTGCCCTGTGGAGCATTCTTCCCGCTGGGCATGTACGCGGCGGCACACGCCAGCTACGGACATGGGACCGGACCGGACTCCATGGCCGAGATCGCGCGTGTAGCGGTGTGGATCGGCTTTGCGGCATGGGCTGCGGCTGCTGCTCATGGATCAAGACGTTCGTTCCTCGCCGAGGAGCAGCGCTCACGCCATAGCCCGGCGAGAGGAAGGTAGCGATGAAGACCGACCGCATCGACGACATCTGGGGACCACGCACCCCGCACACCAGCGGCAGCATATGGCCGCAGCGGGTGGACCAGTTCCTGATCGACGGAGTCAGCGAGGGCGACGTTGACGCGTGGATACGAGGAGCGTGCCTTCTGTGCTCCAACGGCTGCGGTCTCGAGGTGGCCGTCCGGGACGGCCACATGGTCGGGGTGAGAGGCCGGGCCGAGGACCGGGTCAATCACGGCCGCCTCGGGCCGAAGGGTCTGTATGGGTGGCAGGGCGAGCAGCACGACCGTCTGACCACGCCACTGATACGCGAAGGTGACCGACTGGTTGAGACAGACTGGGAAACAGCCATGTCGACGGTGGTGAAACGCTCCCGGACACTGCTTGAACGTAAGGGCCCGCTAAGTCACGCGTTCTATACCTCCGGGCAGCTGATGATCGAGGAGTACTACACGCTGGCCGTGATCGGCAAAGCAGGGATCGGCACCCCGCACATGGATGGCAACACTCGCCTGTGTACGGCGACCGCGGCATCGGCGTTTCAGGAATCCTTCGGCTCGGATGGGCAGCCCAGCTCCTACACGGACATCGACAGCTGTGACGCACTGTTCCTGTTCGGTCACAACGTTGCCGAGACCCAGAGTGTGCTCTGGTCGCGGATGCTCGACCGCCTGGACGCTGCTGACCCACCGCGGCTGGTGTGCGTGGATCCACGCCGCACCAAGGTGGCCGAGCGAGCCACCGTGCACCTGCCGATCCGGAACGGCACCAACCTCGCACTGATGAACGCACTGGTGCACGAGCTGATCGCCCACGACCGGGTGGATCATGTATACGTCGACGCGCACACCGTGGGTTTCGAGGAGATCCAGCAGATCACCCACGACACGACGCCGGAATGGGCCGCCGACATCTGCGGTGTGACCGCCGACGGCATCCGAGCGGCAGCCGAGATCTTCGGCACCAGCGACCGAGTGGTCTCCACCTGCTCGATGGGCTACTACCAATCGCACCAGGCCACCGCCGCCTCGTGCCAGGTCAACAACATGCACCTGCTACGCGGCATGCTCGGCCGCCGGGGTGCCGGGATCCTGCAGATGAACGGCCAGCCCTCGGCGGAGAACAACCGGGAAGCCGGATGCGGACCCGCACTCCCGGGGTTCCGCAACTGGGACAACCCCGAGCACGTACGTGAACTCGCCGAACTGTGGAACGTGGACCCGATGGTGATCCCGCACTGGTCGCCGCCCACCGACGCCAACACGATCTTCCGCTACGCGGAGCAGGGATCGGTCGGCTTCCTGTGGATCGCCGGCACCAACCCGGCGGTGTCGATGCCCGACCTCGGCCGCATTCGCCGCATCCTGGCCGGCGACCAGTGCTTCGTCGTGGTCTCGGACGGATACCGTACCGAGACCACGGAACTGGCCGACGTCGTAATGCCGGCGGCACTGTGGGCAGAGAAAACGGGCACCTATACCAACGTCGATCGCACGGTCCACCTGCAGGAACAGGCCGTAAAACCTCCGGGCCAGGCCCGCAGCGACCAAGTGATCTTCACCGAGTACGCCCGCCGCCTCGGCCTGACGGACAGGGCCGGCCAACCGCTCCCGGCCTGGGAATCCCCCGAGCAGGCCTTCGAAGCCTGGAAGGCGGCCAGCGCCGGAAGGCCGTGCGACTACTCCGGACTCACCTACCGACAACTCCACGACGCCGGTGGTATCCAGTGGCCCTGCAACGAAACCGCACCGCAAGGAACCGAGCGCCTTTACGTAGACGGCGTGTTCAACACGGACATCGAAATGTGCGAGACCTACGGCCACAACCTGTCCACCGGGGCACCCGTCAGCGAAACCGCCTATCGCGCACGCCGCATCGACGGCCGCGCCATCCTCAAGTCCGTTCCCTACGAGCACGCCTTCGAGGAACCCGACGAAACCTACCCCCTGCGGCTGACCACCGGCCGCACGGTCTACCACTGGCACACCCGTACAAAGACCAGGCGAAGCCGACAACTCAACGATGCCGCACCGTCGATGTGGATCGAACTCTCCGAGCCCGATGCACAGCGTCTCGGAGTCAAGGAGGGCGACATCGTGCGTGTCACCTCCCGCAGGGGAAGCATCGAAGCCCCCGCACGGGTGTCGCACATCCGCGAAGGCGTGGTCTTCGCGCCCTGGCATTACGGAGACAGCACCACGGCTGCCAACGAACTCACCCTCACCGGCTGGGATCCGGTGTCCAAGCAGCCGGAACTGAAGGTCGCCGCAGTCGCGGTCGAACGGATCGCCCCCGGCCACGGCCCCGCGCCGGCCCCCGCCAACACTGCATCCACACCGGTACGTCCCCCCGACGAAACGGTCCGTGACTGAAGGAGGCCATTGTGCATCTCGTGACCTACCTGCAGTTCCAGCGCGCGAGCGAGATCACCCTGGGCAGCAGTTACACGGTAATCTCCGAAGGCCACATTGCGGACGCAGATGTGCGCTGGACCACGGCCCGCTTCTCCCGCCAGTGCGCCGCCCATGCAGACGCACTGGTACCCGTCCTGGCCCGCCTTGACGCGCCGGACGAGTCCGTTCCCGAGCGCCTCCACATCCAGGGCGTCGCCGCCGCCCGGACGGGGCCGGCAGGACTGCTGCGCGACCTGCTGGACCTCTACCAGCTCGGCAACCTCCTCGACATCACCTGGTCCTTGGTCGGACAGGCAGGCCGCGCCATCCGCGACCACGAACTGCTCCGCGTCATCGACGACTGCGCCGCACAGACCACGGCACAACTCGACTGGCTCCGCATGCGCATGAAGGAGGCTGCACCGCAAACACTGCTCGTCGCCGCATGAGGCCTCGGCCCCGCCTGGGCATGACACCGGGGTGCGACCCAGCGTCTGAGGAACGCCGTATGCCCACGCCACGATCCAGCGGCCTCTGCCTCAGATGCGTGTGCCGTGTGCGGCTCATACATCGTCCTGCCGCACCTTCGCACAATCGGGTATCAAAGCGTTCAGCAGCGCCGAGCTGACTCCTCCCAAGGCCCGTTGCTGTTCGGGCGTCAGCACGTCGAAGACGTGCCGACGCACGTCCTCGACGTGCCCGACGGCCGCCGTCTCCAGCGCGTCCAGCCCTGCGTCCGTCAGCAATGCCACCGACCCTCGTCCATCGCCGTCCGCGACCTTGCGGCTCACGTATCCGGACTTTTCCAGTGCGGTCACGGCGTGCGACAGCTTGCTGCGTGTGGAGAAACACCTCTCGGCGAGCGTGGCCATGCGCAGGCTGCGGTCAGGTGCTTCGGAGAGGTGCACAAGTATCTCGAAGTAAGTGGCGGGGGTCGCGGAATTCTGCCGTAGCTGTTGGTCGAGATGCGCGTTCAACTTGCGGGTCGCGGCGATGAAGAGGCGCCAGACCCGTTGTTCCTCTTCAGTGAGCCAGTGAGGATTGTGCATATCTCAGCCTGCCAACAGTTGAACGACGAGCGGTAACTTGCAGTGTTTTGTCGCCTGTGGGACCGGCCCGGTCCCTGCCCCAAGGCGAGGCGGGGACCGGCGGTCGAGGGCAGTGCCGCCTCCGGCCGAACAGGCGAATCCCGGGCGCCGGACAGCGGGCCCGCACACCTGCCCTGCGGCTGCTAGGGGCAGGACGCGCCCTGTGGGCTTACTTGTCGCGGCTTGCCTACTTCTCGGGCTTGTGGCGGTCGTTGCCTCCTTCCCAGGAGGTGTAGGTGTACGGGTTGGATATCTGCTCCGTGTCCGGGAGTTCAGGCTCCTGAGCCGCCTTCCACTCCTTTTCGCCCATGGAGGTGCGGAAGTGCTCCACTGTCTCGGCGACCGCCGCACGGGCGGCGCTCAGAGGAGCGGCGTCGAGCAGCGTGTGTTCGTACTTGACGACTTTGCCGTTGACCATGACGGTGTGGACGTCGCCGCGGCCCGCCTGGAAGACGACATGTCCATAGGGGTGGACTATCGGGTACATGGCCGGCGATCGATCGTTCTTGATCAGGACCAGGTCGGCCTTCTTGCCGACAGTGATGCTGCCTACGGTCGAGGAGAGCCCGAGCGCGTGTGCGCCGCCCGTCGTGGCCCATCGCACGACCTCCTCGGCCCTGAGGTGGTTGTGGACCACGGTCTCGTCACGACTGTGTGCCTCGAGGTGGTCCCGGGCGCGATCCGCACTCAGGGTGGAACGCATGGCGGAGAACAGGTCGGCGCTCCACCACATGCTGGAGTCCATGGACAGCGAGACCGGAATGCCGTGCTTGCGCAGGTGTCGCGTGGGCGGGTAGCCCTGCCCTGCGTTGAGCTCGCTCTCAGAGGAAACCGAGACGGTGCCACCGGTCGCCGCGATCCGGTGGTAGGAGTCCTGGGACAAGGACGCCGCGTGGACGTAGGTGACATCCGGGGTCATGAAGCCGTGTTCCCACATCAGGCGGATGCTGTTGTCGTTGGTGGCCCCCCATACCCCGGCGTGGGTGGTGACGCGCAGACCCAGATCGCGTGCCGTCTCGAAGGCCTTGCGCTCGGGGAAGTCGGGGTCTGCTGTGACGTCGAAGGCCAACTGGAGACCGAGCATGTCGTCGCCTGCGGTGAACCGGCGTGCCGCGAAGGCCCTGAAGTCGGGACCGGCGGCCCACTCCCACGGGGCACCGAGCAGGTTGCCGTAGGCGAGTACGTATCGGCCGGGTGTGGCTTGGAGGGCGTCGACGGCGGCGTCGGCATGGTCCAGGGTCTGCAGGCCGTGCGACCAGTCCAGGGTCGTGGTCACCCCTGCGTCGAGCGCTTCGACAGCGGCGAGGAGATTGCCGGCGTAGATGTCCTGGGGCCGGAAGAGTTTGCCCCAGTTCAGGTAGCAGAACACGAAGTACTGGCTGAGGGTCCAGTCGGCGCCGATGCCGCGCAGCGCCGTCTGGTACATGTGGCGGTGCGAGTCGATCATGCCGGGCATCAGGATGCCGCCGGCGGCATCGATCTCGGCCGTTCCCTCGGGAACGGCCAGATTGCGGCCGAGCGCATCGATGCGGTCCCCGATGACCAGTACGTCGCCGTCCTCGAGGGCGTCCTGGGAGTCCATGGTCAGCACGGTGGCGTGGCGGAAGACAACAGGGCGGCCGGGGGCGAAGTCGTGCGGACCTGTGACGGTCTGGCGCGGGGGGTCAGAAGGGGAGTGCATGATCAGTATTGCTCCTTGTGGCGGTGATGCGGATGGATCCGGGCAGGAGGCGCGAGGACTGCGCAGTGATGCGGCGGACCGGCGGCCCATGCCGCAAGGTCAGCCGCCAGCGCGGGCGCCGAGTCGACGCGAGGCGCCGACCGCGATGAGTGCACCCAGCGAGAGCGCGGCAGCGAAACCGATCATCGAGGGGCGCAGACCGAGCTGGCGTGCAGCAAGACTGAAGCCGATCGAGGGCAGCCCCATCCCGGCGTAGGAGATGGCGAAGAACACGGCGAGCACGCCGGCCCGGGAAGCAGGCCGTGCGGCTGCCACGCTCTGCCCCACGGAAACCTTGAACAGCAGCCCTGCCCCGGCCCCGGTCAGCGCTGCGGCGACGAGGAACAGCGCCAGCACCGGATGGAAGAGTGACAAGGCGGTCAGGGCCAGGCCGACCGGGAAGAGCATTACGCCTGTTGTCAGCATGCGGGGAGCGGACAGTCGTCCCAACGCCAGCTGGGCCACTGCGGAGGCGGCGAACACCGCGAAAGGAGCGAGTCCGGTCACGAACGGAGCGGAGATGCCGAGCACGTCACGGACCATCACCGCACCGAGAGATGAGAAGAAGCCCATCACGGCGAACGCGAAGAAGCCGATACCTGCTGCGGCGGCGAAGACTGCGCCGCCTCCCGGCCGCAGCCCAAACCGGGCGGGAGGCTCTCCTGCCGTCTGCCGGTCCACGGTCTCCGGGCCCGCCAGCACCAAGGCTCCCAGGGCCACGAGCACCACGCCGAACAGCGCGAAAGGAGTGGTCAAGGGCGCCGGGACCCACTGAGCCAGTATCCCGGCGACCAGCGGCCCCACGGCGAGGCCGCCGAGGTTGGCCGCGGCCGCCACCAGACCGGGCAGGGGCGACCCCACCCGCTCCGGATGAGCCCGGGCGTACAAGTCGCTCAGGTAAGCGGTGGCGGTCGAGGCCATCAGCCCGGTACCGACCCCTGTCACCACGCGCGCGACGAGCAGCCCCGTCACTCCGTGCCAGGTCACCAGCAGCAGGGCGGCAAGGGCGGAGGTCAGCAGCGCCGGGACGATGATGCGTCGGCGCCCGAGCCGGTCAGACAAGTGCCCGAGGAACAAGAACCCCGCAGCGGCACCGACGACCATCGCAGCGAAGGCCACGGTGACCATCGTCGAACCGAATCCGTCACGGCCGGCGAACAGCGGCCACAGAGGTGTCGGCACCGTACCGAAGGCCATCAGCGCGCCGAAGGCGGCGGCTACGGTCCAGAAGCTACGCGCAGGTGGGGATCCCCGCGACGGCCCGTCCAACGCCTCGGCGCGGCGGGCGGAAAGTAGGGAAGACAACGAAACGACTCCGCTTGTTCGGAATGAATGGATGGCGACGCACCCGACCCCGGTCGATCTGCGCCTTCCTTCCAACCCGCACAGCGATCCTGATGATTTCCACTCTGAGACAGAAGATATAGATGATCCACATCTCCATGGGAGATACTTCTTCCCATGGAACTTCGTCATCTCCGGCATTTCGTCGCGCTCGCCGAGGAAGGCAGCTTCACGCGTGCCGCCACAAGGGAGCTGATCGTCCAGTCCGGGCTGTCCACCTCTGTGCGCGCCCTGGAGAAGGAACTGGGCGCACTCCTCTTCGTGCGCGGCAGCCGCCCGGTCCGGCTGACCGCCGAGGGCCAGGCCCTACTGCCTGCCGCCCGCCGCACCCTGGAAGCAGCTGCAGCAGCCAGCCAAACAGTGCAGGATGTACGCGGCCTCCTCTCCGGACACCTGCGCATCGGCACCTACCCGGTCAGCCCTCGCCTCCTGCCGCTGCCTTCGTGGCTGGCCGGCTTCGCGCGCGCCCACCCGGCACTGGAGATCACGGTGCGGCAGACCGACGGACCGGCCATGACACAGATGGTTGCCGACGGCCGACTCGACTGCGCAGTAGTCGACCCGATAGCAGGTCCACCAGACGGCCTTCACGCCCTGCCTCTGGCCTCCGAACCACTCATGGCCGCCCTACCCGCCGGGCACCCGCTGACCGAAGAGACAAGCCTGACGCTTCACCAACTCGTCCAGGAGCCCTTCGTCGAGACCGATCTTGCATGGACGACCCGCACACGCACCGACGCGGCATTCGCCGCCGCAGGCTTGACCAGACGCATTGCCTGCGAGGTCGCCGATTGGCGACTCGTGCTCGACTTGGTCTGCGCCGGGCTCGGGATCGCCCTGGTCCCCCCCAGCCATGCCGACACCATTGACGAGGAGACCCGGAACCTCCTCCGGCTGATCCCCCTGTCGGGAGTGGACATCAAGCGGGAGCTAGGCCTAGTGCTGCCTGCCAGCCAGTCTGCCTCTCCCGCAGCCAAGCGCTTCACCTCGTACCTGAGCCAGAGGATTCACGAGAGTGACGCGGGAGCATAAATCCCCAGCGCAAAGCCCGCGTCGCTTCCCGATGGCGACTCAGCTGCTGGCGTCCATGGAGTGGCTGATGGAGAACATCTGGCTGCACTCAAGCACCGAGCTGACGTCTGGGAACCTGCGGTTGGAAGGGTGACCAAGTTGAACGAGATATGGCCCTTCCAATTCGCGCGCATGCTGACGCGCCCAACTCAGGGCGGTACACCGCCCGGTACTCTGCTCCGGCCACGGGGTGCCGACGCGTAGCGATCCCTTCCGATGGCATGTTGTAGCAGCCCGGTCACCTGTGTGCGCTGCCCCGCTCCGGGACCGGACGAGCCTGCCGAGGTCGTACCGGACGAACGGGAAAGGCGGGCCACGTCCAGGTCGCGGACGTGGCCATCCGGGGTTGGCCAAGTCTGTCCACCCGGCGGCCCCGACCCGCCTTCCAGGCCAGCACAGCCCACAGGACGAACCAGCCCGACCAGCTCATGGAGTGCGCGGGCCTCGGCTCTGCTGTGGATTTCTGCCGTGAGGTGTGCGACTGTTCCATGATCTCTTGGAAGTAGATGCAGTAGAGCTCGGCAAGCGAGGCGATCCTGCTCGCGTCCGGATGGTTGGCCGGGACCGGTGCGTCGTCGAAGAAGAACGGTCGCAGGTGCGGGTACTCGATCAGGGTCAAGTGCCACCGCGCTGCCTATTACCGCGGCGAAGGCTTTCGCTTTGTCCGTCGTCAAAGTCGCTGGGGGCGGCTCGTCCCGCCAACACACCTTGTGAACGGCGTACCCAGGGCTCAACTATCGGGCAGTTAAGGGGTAGTTGAGAAGAAGCGAGATGAGCGAAGGCAGGCGGATGCCCCGCCTGTGGCAGGAGACGCGCCGCCTCCTGCCACAAGCGCTTGAGGTCAGGCCGTTGCCGGTACGGGTTCTGCGGTGTCGGACGTTGCTGCCTCCGCCATATCGCCGGCGTCGGCGGCCGAGGGGGTGAGGGGGGTGTAGAAGACGCTGCCCTGCTGGCGGGCACGCTCGGCGAGGCCCTTGGCCACCAGCGACTCCAAGGCGTTACGCACCACGGGGGCACTCGGCGTGGCACGATCGGGGTGCCGCTTGGCCAGGGCATCGACGAACTCGCTGACCATGCGCGGTTCACTGCTCGCGGTCAGTATGTCCACGACGAGGCTGCGCAGTGTCGGCTCCGTGCTCGACCGCGAAGCGGAGGGCTTGGGCTTCGTGCCCGCCTTGGGGGCTGCCGTCTTCTTCTTGGCCTTGCGGGCTGCCGACTCATCGGCCGGCTTCTTCCGCCCGCGCGGACGGGGCACCGGCTGGGTCGAAGGCGTCACCTTCGGCTCGTCGATCTTGTCGCCGGCACACGCTTCATCTGCCGGTTGCTCCGGCGCAGCCGTGCTTTGGGCACCGGCCACGGTTCCCTGCAGTTGGGTCAGCCATGCCCGCTCCTGTTCGAGCTGAGCGAGCTGGTTCTGGAGGTCCGCCAACTGCACGCGGACCTTCTCCTGCTCGTTGGCGTTGTTGTCCAGGTCCTCTGCGAGACGCGTCGCATACCGGTCCTGAATGGTGTTGTTGTTGGACACGACAGCCGCTCCTCGTGTATCGGGTGTTGCTGCCGGATAGTACCTACCCGCGAGTCAATGTGCGTTGTTGTCGTGTGTGAACAACCCCTATCGAGCATCTCGTGGCAGCCTTGTTGTGCCCTCGCAGGGCGGTGACGAAGCCATCGACTAGAGCGAGCACGGTCCTTGGACCTGCAGTTTCTCGCCACCCTTCAGGGCTTCTCCTCACTGAGGTCGAGAGCATGAAGTCACTCGCAAATTGCTCGAGTTGGGGTTGCAGGCATCACCGATGAGGAACGGTCCGGTGACTGGCTGAGCCGATTTCGGATGCCCGGATCTGGAGGGGCGTCGCACCGGAGGAATGTGTGCACTGAAACACGCGAGCATCCAGGAGATCTGCTGGTCACACGTGCAGGGCCCCATCCCTGGACTTCTTCTGATGACAGTCGAAGCCTTTCCACCAGGGAAGCCTGTTCTGTCTCGAGGTCGTGGTGAGCCCAGTCTTCTCCGGGATAGACCGGGCGGGGGATGGGGAGAGGAGCGTGAGGGCGCCGAGTCAACCGGCGCCGCCGGGGGAGGGGGACCAGTCGTGGTGGTGGTGTGGGTGGTGGTGGCGTTAGCTGCTGTGGCTGGAGCTGTGGTGGTGGCCGGGCTGGTGCGGGCGGGCCGCCGAGAGGCTGCTGCCGAGCGGATCAGGCTGGCCGAACAGGCACGACTGCAAGCCGTTCAATCGCTGGACGCGGTCTGGCGGATGAACGACCAGGAATTCGAGGAGTACGTGGCCATGCTGTGCCGCCGGGACGGCTGCACCAATGTCCGCCGCGTAGGCGGCGCCGGCGACCTGGGCGCCGACGTCATCGGCTACCTGCCCGATGGCAGAAAACTCGTGATCCAGTGCAAGCGCTACGCCCGGCACCGTTCGGTTGGCAGCCGGGATATCCAGACGTTCAACGGCACCGCCCGAGCCGAGCACGAGGCGGACGTCCCGGTCTTCGTCGCTTCCTGCAAGTACACCCAGCCAGCGAGAAGGTTCGCAGCCAAGCAGCAGTTGACGCTCGTCGACGTCGACCTACTGGGCTTCTGGAACAGTGGCACCCCTTTGACGTCGTTTCTCAGCCTGGACATCAACCGCTCGGGTACCAACCGAAAGCTTCATCCCGAGCTATGACCGTGCCGGATGGCAATGGGGGACGACGACGGTCAGGCAGTCGGCCCGACCTTCGACTACGTCGCGCCCGAAAACCGCGCCTGAACGATCCGCTGTCCAGCGGTCCTTCCGGTGTCTCGGGGCATGCAGTTCCCCCATGGTGACAGCATCAGCTCTGCCTGAGTGTCCTCGAACGTTCGACGACCTCATGGTCGTCGTGCGTGGGCATGCTGCCGAACGGAAGCAGATCCGGCGCTCCGGAGGCGGCCGCTGTGGCGTCCCGCGTCTGCCGTTACTTCAGATGAGGGGACAGGGCCCGCCTCAGTTCGTGGGGCGGGCCCCGGCATCGCCAGGCACGGGTGTCGGCCGATGCTGCCGGCCCACAGGCGGTTCAGTTCAGCAGAAGGATTGCTGCGCGTTCGCGAAGGTCTTGAATGCCGCCTGGGTACCCGATCCGGCGTCCCCGTCGATGGCGCCGGTGTAGCCGTAGTGGGCCTTCAACAGCCGCTGCAGGGCAGTCACGGTACCGCTGCCGACGACTCCGTCGATGGCGCCGGTGTAGCCGTAGGCAGGCTTGAGGTAACGCTGGAACGCCTTCCAGCTCTCGGTGCCCAACTGGCCGTCGAGGGCACCGGTGTAGCCGTAGTTTCCGTACTTCAGCCAGCACTGCACGTACCTGGCTTGCGTGGTGCTCAGGCCGAGGTTGACCACCGCCAGCGGGGTGACGCTGCCCGGGCTCGCGGCCACCGTCGAGGCCGGCACGGGGGCGGCGATGCCGGCTCCGGCCCCGGCCAGTCCGCCGGCTGCGATCCCCACCACTGCAGTGACGCTGAGGAGCGTCCTGGTCAAAACCTTCGATCGCATTCGTTCCCCTTCACGTTGCGGGTGATGTGACGCAGCCGGCGTCGGGCCAGGGCGCCACCCTTGAGCTCTCACTGCGACAGCCCGCCATTGCGGAGACTGCCGAGAACGAGTCTGTTGTGCAGGCGGATCAAGCCGCCATGCCATTCACGCCTGGCCAAAAGGGCCCAGGCCAGATCAGGATCAGTCAGCATGATGCGCTTACAGTTCACCGCTGCCGACCTGCGCAACATCACTCTCATGACACCCATAGCGCTTGAAGAGGTCACGTCCAGCGCGCGCTTGCTACGCACTGGACCTGTCAGAGGGCAAGGAAAGCGGCCGGGTCTTGTCCAGTGGTACCGGGAGCACCGAGCCAAAGCAGCCGTCCGGGCGGGCATCCTCCGCGACTTGGTGCCCCCACAGGGGAACTTTCCCGACTTTCTACTGCAGCTGTCCGACGACCTCGGATCCAGCGTTGCGCTAGCCGCCCAGACGCCTTCCAACCAACTGGCAGCTGGCATCGAGCAACTACCAGCCTCCGTCGGCACCCAGCGTCGTCTGAGAGCACTGGCCGACGGTGCACCGGATGCACGTCAGGACCTGGCCAAGGACCTACACAGCTACTTTGACACCTGCCTGTCCGAGTGGTGGCCAAAGATTCAAGCTCAGGCTGCGGCCGACCGGGCACTGAGAGCCGAGACGCTGCTGCGCGGCGGAACGGATGGGCTGCTAGCCACGCTCGGCTCCCGCTGGCGCTGGGAAGCCCCCACCCTGCACATCCCCTGTGCGGGTACGAGCGACATTGAGGTGCCCCTCTGCGGCCGGGGACTGGTCCTGGTCCCCTCCTACTTCGGCGGTCCGGCACTGATGTACCGGCCCGAGGCGTCCACCGTTCTGGTTTACCCCATGCATGTCGGAGAACCTGCCATCGGCAGCGCGGACGCGCTTGGCCCGCTGCTCGGCCGGACCCGCGCGGCTGTCCTAGCCGCCACCCGTCACCCAGCCAACACCACCACGATTGCCGAGCGGGTAGGCGTCTCGCTGCCATCGGCGAGCCAGCACACCACTGTTCTGCGCAACGCCGGCCTGATCACCACCACACGCACCGGCGGCGCAGTCCTGCACACCCTCAGCCCTCTTGGGCAGGCACTGCTGCACGGCGATAGCACCAGGCGCTGAAAGGTCACCGTCGTATCCTTGGTGACCCTCACCTCTCAGTTTGACCACCTTGCGCAATCCCTGGCCGGCGGCGGCGTTGTCCAGCGTACCGAAGGTGACCTGGTAGCTGCCCTCCTCGACCTCGGCGACGGCGGAATTGAGGCTGGCTGCAGCCCACTGACGAACAGATCGCGGCCGCCGACGCCTTCGTCACCGGTGACCACCTGGTCATCCAGGCCGGTGCCGGCACGGGTAAGACCACCACGCTCACCCAGCTTGACGCCAGCACCTCACGCCGGGGCTTGTATGTGGCGTTCAATCGATCCATCGCTCAGGACGCCGCCGGCCGCTTCCCCAGCACGGTGCTCTGCAAGACCGCGCACTCCCTGGCCTACGCCGCCATCGGTCACCGCTACCGCGCTCGCTTGAACAGCCCCCGGCTGCCCGGGAGGCACACCGCCGACGCACTGGGCATCACCAAGCCGATGCGCATCGGCAACCGCGTCGTCTGGCCGGCGACGTTGACCTCCACGGCGCAGCGCACGGCATGCTCATTCCCTGAAGCCGGGGCGGCAATCGCGGCGCCTGGGCAAGGCAGCGGGTATGACGGTCTTTGCTTGGACGCTGGGCACGTTCACCGTACGGCCTAGGTGTATTGCCCTGTGAGGTTCGGAACGCGGGTGGCGGGTGGTTGGCCTCCGAGTGAGGTGTGTCCGCGATGGTGGTTGTAGTTGTGCAGCCATTGCGGGAACGCTTCGCGGCGTTCGGTTTCGGTGAGACCTGGAAACGCTCGGCTGCCCGTCGCAGCGCCCAGCCGTCGTCCACGACGCAGCGGGCCAGTCGCAGACGACCGGTCTCGGTCAGCGGTGCATTGCGGTATGGCATGAGGGCCTTTCGAGTCGGTGGGACGTCGCAATCCACACCGAACCCGGAAGGCCCTCACTCGTTCAAGATCCCCCGACCGTGATCACCACCACTGTCCACATCGCCCCGGACAGAACACCTAGCCAAGCATGAACGCGAGCGCACTGAGCGCGAGCAGGCCGACCGAGAGCAGAAGCGTCGTTGCCGAGACGACCACGAAGCAGAGAGCCACCCTGCCGTTCCCCACCTGATCAGGGGTCAACACGTTGACGGGTTCCCGCGGATCGTAGACCACCTCGAACAGGCCCCCGACACGGGCAGGCGGGACATCGAAAGGCGCAACCGTTGTGTGTACGCCCTGGCCGCAGTCCGTCGTGAACTCGATCGTGAGTTTGTGGTTTCCGTTCGGTCCTCCTGCGATGTTCACGCACCTCGCCTGAGTCCGGATCCCGCGCTTACGCAACGCACGGCCTCCCTGCAGGATGCGCCACGAGAGCCACAGGACGAGAATCGACGCAGCCGCCAGGATCACCAGACCGAACACTTCATCCCCCCAGATGCCAGCCGCAGGAGCGCCCAGCGGTGAAAGAGTGCACGTCAAGCGGCAACCGCCCGTCACTCTAGGGCCGTTGGTCCACGCTTGTCACGAGGTGATCGATGCCCGCGGCAGTCTCTGGCGAGTCGATCACCGCCGGCGATCAGCCGATCTGCTTCGGTGTCTTCAGCTAAGTCTCCTGAGGACTGAGCTCCGTCCGGCGTTGATAAATCTGCGGGAGCGGATGCGCGAGGCGGTCCGGCCTTTGGGCACAGGGCCTGGACAGCCCAGCCATCGGCAAGCGGCTGCGCATCAGGCTCAGTACCGCCCGCGTCCACGTCTACCACGCCCGTACACGACTGGCGGCAGCAGCCTATGGCGCACGAACCGCATCACCCTGAGAGGCAGGACCGCAACGACCCTTGTTCGCCGACGCACGACACGCGGGACGATGCGCGGGTGCCGGCAGGGCTGCAGCGTGGTTCCCTCACCGAGGCCGCGGAGTTTCACCAGACGGCTGTTCTCAGATCCTCAAGATCCAGTGTCTCGTGTGTCCAAGATCAGGGGTCAAGCCCTGTTCATGGCCTCTCCTGCGGGCCGGACAAGCGACTCTGGGCGGCGGTCACCAAAGCGTGAGTTGGGCCCAGGGGGTCTGCTGCCGGGAGGGCCGTGTCCTCGTGCCGCCCGGATCCGGCCCTCCCCCTTCCGTCGGCTACCCGGCGGTGGGGACACCGAGCAGAGCCGACGCCTCCTGGAGCGGGGTGAGCCCGAGTGCCGGTGCCGTGGCAGGGAGCTCGCGGCAGGTGAAGCCGAGGCGGATCATTGCCCGGAGGACTTCGCCGGCGGTGAAGTCACGACGGTCCTGCCGGGTGATGACCTCGCCCACTTGCATGACGGGGTAGTGACGGCGGCCGATGATCACGGTCTCACCGGTGACCGGCCCGGGTCTGACGCCCCTCATCGACGCCACGACCCCACTCTTGGACAGGTCGAACGCAAAACGGGCGATGACGCAGCGCATTGTGCCTCACAGGAAGGTGGGAAGGCAAGGGAACCGGTGGCCGACGATCAGTGTGAGCGGGTGAGAACACCCACGGCGCAGCCGTGCTCGTCGATGACGGGCACGGCCGTGAGCCGTCGATGGCTCATGGTGTGCTGCGCCTCGGCCATCTGGGTCACCGGCGAGGCGAACGGCCCACCGGTGCCGGCGACCTCCCGCAGGCGGACCTGATCGGTGTAGGCGTGGCCGTCACGAAAGGCGGTGAGCTGGGCGAGGGTGACCAGACTTGTGCACCGGCCGTCCTCGTCACAGACGACCAGGTGCCCGGTGCGTGCACTGGCCATGACCGACAGGGCTACCTCTACGGTCATGTCGTCCCAGACCTGCGGTCCGGGCGCGTCCATGGCTTCGGCCACGGTGCCGTGGGCGGAGTCCGCACGGCGTGGCAGGTCGTGTGGCAGGGTCAAGAGTGCCTCCTGGAGGGGTGGATGGGCGTCATGGCCGGGAAGGTCCTAGGCCACCGCGTCGTAGGCGGATGGACGCTGGGCCGAGCGGCGTGCTGCCCGCATGGTGCGGCGCTCCTGAGTGGTGTCACGGCCGCGTCGGCCGTGGGAGGCGGGGGTAGCGCCCTCGCGTCCGGCCTCCGGAGCGGTGATGACGACGGGGGTGCCTGAGGGGGCCTGCGCGCCGGTGATGCGGATCAGGTCGGCCCCGGCCGGGTGAACCTGCGTGGTCTGCGGGTGGATTCCGGCGTGCTGCATGAGGCGGGCCATGTCGCGGCGCTGGTCGGGTGTGACCAGTGTGACCACGATGCCGGATCGGCCGGCGCGGGCGGTGCGGCCGCCCCTGTGGAGGTAGTCCTTGTGGTCGCCGGGCGGGTCTACGTTGACGACCAGGTCGAGGTCGTCGACGTGGATCCCTCGTGCGGCGACGTTGGTTGCCACCAGCACCGTCACGTGGCCTGCCTTGAACTGGGCCAGGGTCCGGGTGCGATGCGTCTGCGTCTTGCCGCCGTGCAACGCGGCGGCGCGGACTCCGCTGTTCAGCAGGTGTTCGGTGAGCCCGTCGACGGCGTGCTTGGAGTCCAGGAACATGATCACCTGGCCCTGCCGCGCCGCGATCTCGGTCGTCGTCCGCTGCTTGTCGGCGGGGTGCACGTGCAGTACGTGGTGCTCCATCGTGCTCACCGCGCCCGCGGAGGGATCCACGGAGTGGACCACCGGGTCGTTCAGGTAGCGGCGGACCAGCAGGTCGACGTTGCGGTCCAAGGTAGCCGAGAACAGCATTCGCTGTCCTTCGGGATGCACCTGGTCCAGCAACGCCGTGACCTGCGGCATGGAGCCCATGTCGGCCATCTGGTCGGCCTCGTCGAGGACGGTGACGGCGACTTGGCCGAGTCGGCAGTCGCCGCGCTCGACGAGGTCCCTCAACCGGCCAGGCGTCGCTACGAGGACTTCCGCGCCGGCGCGCAGCACGCCGGCCTGACGGCCGATCGGCATCCCACCGACGGCGGTGGCCAGTCGCAGCCTCATCGAGCGGGCGTAGGGGGCGAGAGCGTCGGTGACCTGCTGGGCCAACTCCCGGGTGGGTACCAGCACCAGGGCCAGCGGTTGCCGGGGCTCGGCGCGCCGTCCGGCGGTACGGGCCAGCAGGGCGAGGCCGAAGGCGAGGGTCTTACCGGACCCGGTCCGTCCGCGGCCCAGGACATCACGGCCCGCGAGGGTGTTGGGCAGGGTCGCCGCCTGGATCGGGAACGGCACGGTCACGCCCTCCGCGGCGAGCGCCGACAGCAGTGACCGGGGCATCGCGAGATCGGCGAACGTCTCGGCGGCGGGGAGTGCCGGGGTCATCGTGTCCGGCAGGGTGAACTCGCCCTGTGGTGCTGCGCGGCGACGGCGTTGGCCGCCGGAGCGGCTGGGGTCACTGGTCTTCGTGCGGCTGCTGTTCTTGTCGGTGTGGGAACTTCCGCTGCGAGTATGTGTGAATCCGTCGTTCGTAGGTGTGCGGCTCATACAGAACCTTCCTCAAAACGGCCACATCAGGGGATCCTGCTCCGATGAGGCAGGACACGGAATCGCGATGACGGGCCGGGCAAATGCGATGGCGAGCCGGGCCTGCGGGCGATGCCCGCGGGCCGGGTCGCTGAACGGGTGGGGTTGGGGCGATCCGGTCCGCGTCCCACATACCTGGGTTTCACGGACGCCTGGAAGCTCTGACGGATGTGCATCCGGAGCCTGAGGCGGATATCTGCTGCCAGTGGGGGATCGCGGCACCCTCAAAATCCTGCACCCCGTGAAATCGTCACGGCGTGACCAGGCAGGGTACGTGCTGATGTACCGCAAGCTGGGGCCCGCACCCAAGGTGCGGGCCCCAGCTGTGATCTACGCGTGTCCGCGTCAGGCCGGAACGATGTTCTCGGCCGTCGGGCCCTTCTGACCCTGCGCGATGTCGAAGCTCACCTTTTGGCCCTCGAGCAGTTCGCGAAAGCCCTGGGCGGCGATGTTCGAGTAGTGGGCGAACACGTCAGCGCCGCCACCGTCCTGCTCGATGAAGCCGAAACCCTTTTCCGCGTTGAACCACTTCACGGTGCCAGTAGCCATGTGTTGCATCTCCTTCGGGGCACAGCCCGGAGCCTGTACTGTACGGACCCCGCGTCGCCGCAATGATTGCCCCGCCAGTGGATGACCGGAATCAAGAAATACTCCCATTGGCATGAGCCAGTGAGGGCACTTTTCTTGGAACCACAACTGCAACTTATTCGAGAGTAGCACGGCGCGATCGGCTGTGCACGGTTGATAACCACACCCTGTCTGTCACGTGAGATACCTCATCGCGCGTTGCACAAAATCTCACTTCGCGAGCCAGCCACATATCGGGCGTCGCGGACTGCGCCGTTCCCCCGGTGCGCACGCCGACGAGGTCGGCCGCGCTTCGTGGCCCATCCGTGTCCGGCCCAGTCGTCAGGGGCCAGGACGCAACCCGTCCGCCGCCGGCCGCCTATGGAAGCTGGACGGGGGCATGAGGACAGAACCGCGGTGACTGGGGCGGCCGACGCTCCGATGGCCAGCGGCGGATGACGCCCCGTAGGTGCGGTGTACGGGCGCCGCGGTGAAAGCGCGGCGGGCCTGTGGCGGGGAGTGGGATCGGGAACCGGTGGTTCGTGGGGTGCGTCTGCCAGGTGACGGGTCGGTGGGGCCCTGTGTTTGCGGGGATGGCGAACATGTTCGTTGTGGTGTTGCTCGGTGTGCTGGCGCTTGTCGTGGGTGGGTGCGTATGCGTGGTGTGGGCGGAGCGCGGCGGGCCTCACTGGGTTCGTGTCGTTGCGACCGTGACGCTTGCTGCGGGTGAGTTGCTCCGTCTATCGGAGAGGAACAGGCGTCGGAGCATGAGCGGGACGGGCGGCGACGGGGACTAGGAACCGGGTGGCGGTTGGGTCGCGGTGACGGCGAGCCACGCTTGAGGAGCAAGACGCGGTCGTTCCTTGACCGCAGCAGCCGCCCTCACCAGTGCCCGCGTCGCACACCCGCCGACGTGGAACAGCGGGTGCTCTCCGCTCGCCGCGAACTGCGATGCGGACCCCAGCGCCTGGCCGACTACACCGGGGTGCTGGCCCGCACCGTCAGCCGCATCCTGCACCGCCACCACGTGCCGCCGCTGTCGGCGTGTGACCCGCTGACCGGACAGGCGATCCGTGCCTCGCGTGCCAGTACCGAGCGCTATGAGCACGCCCGTCCCGGCGACATGATCCACCTCGACGTCAAGAAGCTCGGGAAGATCCCCGACGGCGGCGGACACCGCGCCCACGGCCGTGGCACCAAACCGGCCGCGGTGCGCGGTCTGGGCTACGACTATGTCCACGCCGCCATCGACGACCACTCACGGCTGGCCTGTGCCGAGATCCTGCCCGACGAGAAGGGCATGACCTGCGCAGGCTTTCTGACCCGCGCCGCCGCGTTCTTCCGCACCCACGGCATCACGCGCATCACGCGGATCATGACCGACAACGCCAAGAACTACCGGCTCTCGCACGACTTCCAGGCTGCCTGCCACGCCATCGGAGCCCGGCAGAAGTTCACCCGGCCGCACTGCCCATGGACCAATGGCAAGGTCGAACGCTTCAACCGCACCCTGCAAACCGAGTGGGCCTACCGGCAGGTCTTCACCAGCAACGCCGCACGCGAAGAAGCCCCTGGCACCCTGGCTGGAGTACTACAACACCTAACGACGGTACACCGCGCTCGACGGCCAGCCCCCGATCAGCAGACTGACACCAACCTCATGACCGAGTACAGCTAGTAGACTGTCGCAGCTAATGTGTGGGGTATAGGTGGCGGAGTTTGGTGCGTGCGTCGTGGGTGGTGAACTGCCAGTTCACCTGACGTTGGTCGGTGTTGGTGGTGTTCTGCCAGGCTGAGAGTTCGGTGTTGAGGGTGTCGAGGTCCGCGATGCGGTGGTCGAGGCATTGCCGGGTCAGTGCGGAGAGTTCGATCTCTGCGATGTTGAGCCATGACCCGTGTTTGGGGGTGTGGTGGATCTCGAGGCGCTGGGCCAGGGCGAAGGCCTCGGCTGGTTCGAATGCTTCGTACAGTGAGGCGATGCCGTGGGTGTTGAGGTTGTCCATGACCAGGACCACGGTCTCGGCGTCGGGGTAGTCCTCGGTCAGTAATCGCTTGACCTGGCCGGCCCAGTCGATCCGGGTGCGACGAGGCTGGGCGTCTACTCGGCGCCACCCGCGCAGGGGTTCAACCCACACAAAGATCGAGCACGTGCCGCAGCGGATGTACTCGCTGTCCTGGCGGGCGTCGCGGCCGGGGCGGGCCGGGAGCGGGTCGCGGGCCTGGGCGAGGAGTTGGTAGGGCTTCTCGTCCATGCACACCACTGGGCGGGCCGAGTCATAAGGTCGGGCATAGACGGCCAGCACGTCTTCCATCCGGGCCGCGAACTGCGGGTTTGCTCGTGGTGGGATGGTCCAGCACTTCCTCAGATGAGGACGCAGCCTCGTTTTTTAAGATCCGCCCGATGGTTGAGTGGTCCAGATCGGGGATGCCCTCGACCAGGGCGACGTGCTTCTCCAGCAGCCGCAGCGACCACCGGGCACGGCCTGCAGGAGGCTGGGAGCACGCCAGGGCGATCAGCCGGGCCTCGACTTCACCAGTCACCGGCGAGGGCACCGGCGGGAGATCCCGCGGTTTCCGCTGGATCGTCGCCTCGACGTCACCACCGCTCTCGGCGAACCGCTTGGCCACCAGCCGCAGCGTCTCGCCCGAGACCCCGACCCGGGCAGCGATCGCATCCTGGGAGTCGATCTCACCAGCAGAGGTGTCCAGCGCGAGCAGCACCCGCGCCCGCCTGATCACCGAGGCCGGATGGACCCCCGTCGTGGTCACCCGAACCAGCACTTCACGATCGCCCGCGGTCAGCACCACCGGCCTCTTCTTCTGCGAACCCATCACACCAACTCCCGCTCGACAGAAGGGAAGGAACATCTGCCGGACACCACCATCCCAACCAAATAACCCAGGATTAAGCAACGACACGCTACTAGGACAGCCTTCACCCGCGGCTCGGCAGGATCTCTCCTTCGACCGGTCCTGCGTGCCGTCCGCAGGCGGGGCGGACAGCGCCGGGGGCGGGCAATCCAAGCAGGCACGACCGCCGTGCGCTCCAAGGTTGCACTCCCGTGCTTGAGGGCCTTGTCTCACCGTGAGTCGGTGGGGATCATGACCGTGTGCAGCGCCAAGTCGAACTCCATGAGCTACTGGCACGTGCCGGACTCTCGGTCGTCCAGGATGTGCGCCCGGGCAACCTGTTCCCGCCGGAGGCGGGCTGGCGGATCGCGCGGGGGCTCGCGGCGCCGGACGCAGTGGCCCGCGAAGCACTCGATGCCGCGTGGTGGCGCCGTCTGTGCGATGTCGACGGTGAGTTCCTGGTGGCGGTCCTCAGGCACCGGATCGGCGGCAACGACTCTTGGTGGACCCGGGTCCGGTATGCCGGGAGCGGTGTGCCGGGGTTGACCGGCGACCCCGGGTTCGTGGCGCTCTCCCTGGACGGGCAGGTGCTGCTGGCGGAGGTGCCCGGCGAGGACGGGTTTCGGGTGACTGCTCTCGACCGGCTGCCGGAGCGGCTGGAGGAGGCCGCCGCGGCAGCAGGGCTCGAGACGCAGGCCGAGCGCGCCGATGTGTGGGCGGCGGTGCCCGGTCGGCGTGCGTGGCCTCTGCACTGGGCGGAGGGGATAGGGGCCAATCCGGCCGCGACGGACGAACTGCTGATCCGGCTGCTGGATGTGGACGAGGGCTTCCTTCACGGATGCGACCGGCCCGCCGTCCTCGACGCCGCCGTGGCGCATCCCGATCGGCGGGTGCGGTCACGGCCCGCCGACACCTTCCGGCCCCAGCTCACGTCCGACCAGTGGGTACGCCTGGTCCGCGCCGAGCCGTCGCCGGATCGACGCATGCTCTTGGCGGAGCACGCCTGCTTCTGGGGCGCCGAACTTCCCGAGGACCTGTACGACGACCTCCTCGCCGGCCCGGCCCGGGCGCAAGCCGCCGAACTCCCCACGCTCCCCGCACGGTACCTGCCTGGCCTTGCGGCCGACGCCGATCCCCGGGTGCGGGCGGCGGCCTGCGCCCGGTGGGAGGACCTCACTGCGCCGCTGCGGAAGCGGCTGCTGGTCGACCCCGACCACGCGGTGAGAACGGCTGCGCTGCTCGCCCACCACACTGGCGTACCCATGCCACGCGAGATTTTCGCAGCTCTGACCGACCCGCGGCGGGCGCTCGAACGGTGCCGTCTTGCGCCCGAACTGGAGGCGGAGCTGGTCCGCAACGGGGACGTGGACGTACGCCGGGCGCTGGCCGCCAACCCGGGCCTGCGCGCACACAGCGTCGGCCTGCTGGCAAAGGACCCGCAGGACGACATCCGCTCCGCGGTGGCGGCGCGCTGCGACCTCACCGAGGAGCAACGTGCCGCGATACGCCACGACTTCGACCCGACGTCGATGTCGCGCACCCTGCCCTGGGTCGAAGACCTGCACGGTGACGCCGACGCGATGCGCGATCTCGCCGCGTCGTCCCACCCGCTGGTCCGCCGCAGTGTGGCCCGAGCCCGGCACCTCCCGCCGGATGTCGTGGCGCGCCTGGCGCGGGACGAGGACCGGGTGGTCCGCCTGTTCCTCGCCGAATCGTGCCAGGACGCGCCGGCCGACATGCTGCTGGAGGTCTGGCGCTGGTGGGACGGCAGCTTCAGCCACCCCGACCGGCCCCGCAGCCACCCCAACTTCCCCCGTACGGGACTGCTGCGCTACATCGCCGACCCCAGCGGGCGGATGCGCCGCCTGGCCCTGGACGATCCGCAGTCGACACCGGCCGACGTCGCACGCCTGGCCCGGGACCCCGAAGCCGAGGTGCGCCGCCGCGCGGCGCAGGACCCCCGGCTGTCACCGGCCGACGCGGTGCGGCTGCTGAACGACCCGCAAGCCCACGTCCGTGGCACAGCGATACGCAATCCGCGGCTGCCGGCCCGCGTCCTGGCCGGACTGCTGCACGACCGCGACACGGCAAGCGCAGCGGTCACCAACCCGGCGATCCCGGTCCCCGTCCTGCACCGCATCCTGACCGCGGCCGCGGCAGCCCCGCGCTGAACACCGGCACCCCCCCCCGCACGGACGCCGTGCCGGTGCGATGCCCAACTCCGACACGCCCCGCCCGGCCACCCCTGCTCGCTCTACCGTGGGTGCGTACCCCACCACCCGCACCCCCGCCCTGGGGGGGGGTGAGGGTGTGTTCGCTGAATCAGCCCTGGCATGAGCAGGACCTTTTCGTCAGCCAAGACGGCGGCGCCAGCCATCTGGCGTGTGAACGGGGTTGAGACGCTGCGGAGGGACCGGACGCGCCCTCCCAATCGGTGTGCCGTCCCCTGCGGGTGGCCCCCCTTTCTCACGGAACGGGGCGGTCAGCCCTCTCGCATGAGGGTGGCGAGGGCTGTGGTCCAGTCGATGTGATCGAATTCCGTGCCGGGAGGGACCAGCTGGAATGTCTCTTCCAGCCATCTCTGCAGTTGCACCAGGTCCATCTCGAAGAGGCTCGACATCTGCTGTACCTCAAGCCTCAGGAGCACCACCCGGCGGGTACGGACGCGCGAGGGCCACAACCGCACGTCCCCGATTCCGCTGGGTTCTTCCGTTCCCTCGAAGAGCACGTCACGCGAGACCATCCAGCGGACGACGGAGCCTTCCGGCGTGCGCAGGGCCAGCGAAACGACGAGGGGATCGGTCTCGTCATAGCGGAACTCGGCCTCGTGGGGGATGCGGAGCGAAGGCGACAGGATCCTGTCGGCACGCAAGCGCAGCGACCTCATGCGGTGTGCGGGCCGCTTACGCGTCGGGAAGTCTGGTTGCTGGTACGGCATGGCAAGGCCTTTCGGACTGCGGGAACTTCTCTACTGTGGCTCGGGGGACGTCGACCTGACATCAGTAACCCGACCAGGCCCATGGCTTATGTGGGGAGCCGAAGGGCGTGACACCACGAGGGAAGTGACAGGTGCGATGCCCTGTAAGCGTCTGCACTTTTGCGTGTGTGCCGGTTTCGGCGCACACGCGTCAGAGCCGGCCGCGAGGTCCTCTCGCAGCCGGCTCTGTCTGATGGGGCTTCGGTGGCCGCACTCACCTTTCCCCTGGGCTCTGGTGTTCGTGGCCCGCCTTTGATAGCCGCCCAGCCCGGGCTTTGCACAGTGCGTAGAGATCGGCAGCCGTGACGATGGCGGCGGGCAGGGGGCAGCACCGTGCCGGCCTTGTACCAGAGGAACCCGGAGTGGGAGGCGGGTGTGCTCCGCCGAGGGCCCGTCGTTCGGTTGCGGCGTGCGGAATTGAGCAGACCGGCGCAGACCGAATTGCCGGGCACGGCGACCGGCGGCCATCGGGCCGCAGGTGACTACCGCTGCGGCGGCCGGAGGGCGAGTTCGTGGCGGAGTATGCGGGCCAGTTCGGCCGGCTGGGAGAGGAACGGGCTGTGCCCGGAACGTAGCCGGACCGTGCGCTGGGCACGGGTGGCCATGGCTTCCTGGAGCGGCAGCGGGATGGCCAGGTCCTGCTCACACAGGATGTAGGTGCTGGGCACGGTGCGCCAGGCAGCCTGGGTGAGGGGCTGGGTCACCGAGGCCAGGGACTGGCGGCCGAGCTTGGCGGCTGCCTGTTGCGCCAGATGCGGCTCGACGTCGCTGTACAGCACGTCCGAAGCCTGGGCCGCTTCGAAATAGCCGTGGCCGGCTTGGCCCTGGTGCTCCTCGTGCACGTCCCAGTAGGGCGGATGAACGCCGCCGACCAGGGAGAGGACCGAGTCGCCGGCGTCCTGCATCAGGGCGCTGAGGTAGATGACGCGTTCGACGTCGCCGGCTGCCGCGGCGGCTTCGGTGACAGGGCATCCTCCGTAGGAGTGGCCGACCACGACGGTCGGGCCGCCGACGGCCGCGATGGCCTTGGCCACCGCCTCCGCATCGTCGTACAGGCCACCCAGAACTGCCGGGTCCTGCCCGCTGCTGGGCAGGGCGACGGTACGTACGTCGAGATCGGGGAGGTGCTCGACCAGCGGCTGCCAGCACCAGGTGCCGTGCCAGGCGCCGTGGACCAGGACGAGGGTGGGAAGTGTGCTCACGTGCTGGGTCCTTCCGAAGTGAAGCGGCAGTGCCCGGTCGCCTGCCGATCGGGTGAGGTGAGGGAGCAGAGGACGACGGGGGGTCAGGACTCGAGGGTGTCGCGGATCATGCCCCGGGAGGTGATGCCCAGCTTGGGGTAGATCTGGTAGAGGTGGGCGCCCACGGTGCGGTGGGAGAGGAACAGGCGCTCGGCTATCTGCTTGTTGGTCAGGCCCGAGGCCGCAAGCCGGGCTATCTCCAGCTCCTGGGGGGTGAGCGTGTGCGGTCTGGCGGTACCGGGCCGCCGCTTGGCGGAGCCGGCGGCGCGTAGTTCGGTCTCGGTACGCTCCGTCCAGGGATGGGCTCCCAACCGCTGGAAGGCGGACAGCGCTGCTGCCAGTGGTGCTCTGGATTCGGTGGTTGCCCTGGCCCGCCGCAACCGCTCGCCGTAGGCCAGCTGGACGCGGGCGAAGTCGAACGTCCACCGTTCTGCCCCGGGTACGTCAAGGCCGTGGGCGAACAGCTGCAGGGCCTGGTCGTCACCGGCGGTGCTCAGCGCGGCGCAGGCGTGGGTGAGCAGAGCGTGCCGTGAGGAAAGTTCGGCGATGCCGGCTTCCCGCATCGCCTCGACGTGGGAGGCTGCTTCCTGGTGCCGGTTGGTTCGCATGGCAGCCTCCACCAAATCCATCGTTGCCCACAGCGCGTGCGGGGCATGCGAGGCGAGGTGGCCGGCGGGGCTGATGGCGGTGGCGTGCTCGTACGCGTCGGCGAAGTCACCGCGACCCAGGGCCGCCACGGCTGCGGCGTGGTGCGCGTAGTGCGCAGCGCCGAACGCCTTGCGGCGGGTCGCCCAGTGAATGACCCGCTCGGCTGTCGTATCCGCGCGGTCGGCCTCGCCTCGGGCAGCGGCCAGGAGGGCCTGGGCGTACAGGAAGTACCAGGCAAAACCCATGTAGCCGTGGGTCTCGCACAACTGGAGCCCCTCGTCGGCAAGTTGTGCTGCCTCGTCCCACATGCCAGTGAGGTAGTCGTCCAGGGTCAGGTGGATCAGTCCGGCCATGTGCCGGCGGGCCGGGCCGCCGTCTCGTCCCATGCGGACCATGCGCCACTGTGCTTCCCGAACGTCGCCGAGGCGGTCGACATACAGGGCTGCCGAGCCGGTTCGCTGGAGCTGGACCGGGTCGGTCACATCGTCCAGCTGGGCTATCAGTTCGTCGAGTTCGTCCGAGGCCGTGATGCCTGTGCGGGCGGGGTCGGAGAAGGTCTTGGCCAGCGCGGACAGCACCGGTGGGGCCTTGGGCGTCAGCTTGTCCAGCGCACGGTGGTAGGGCTGCCACAGCTCAGACCGGGCACCGAAGAAGCACACCAGGGCAAGCGTGTGCAGGGCATCGATGAGCGCCTTGTCCTCGGCGTCGTATCCGTGGGTTCCGGCTTCGATCGCGTCGACCAGCAGGGTGTGCGCGGTGTCGATGTCGCTGTCGCTGTTCAGCATGAGAACGGCGGCCGCTGCGGCCGAGTGCAGGGAGCTCTTGGGATCCGAGACCGTGTGCCGTGCGTCGTCCAGGAGCTTTTGGGCGCTGTACAGCGACCCGGTGGCCTCGGCGCCGATGTAGGCCGCGGTGGCGAGGCGGCGGCTGCGGTCGGCTCCGGGAGGTGTGAGATCCGCGGCCCGGATCAGGGTGCGCATGCCGCCCACGGCGTCGCCGCGGCGCAGGGTGACGCGCGCCGCACCTTCCAGCAGGGCGGCCACGTTCTCGTCCGGCTCCAGGGTGGCCTCGCCCAGATGCCAGGCCCGACGCTCGGGCTGGTCCACCAGGACCTGGGCCAGTGCCGTGTGGACCGCACGCCGCCGGCTGCTGGTGGAGTTCTCCACCACGGCCGAGCGGATGAGCGGATGGCGGAACCTCAGGCGCCGTGCGTCCTCGTCGACGTAGACCAGTTGGTCGAGTTCGGCAGGTCCCAGGTCCTCCAGGTCATAGCCGTCGTCGGTCTGCCTGGAGGCGGCCTGCAGGACGCCGAGGTCCCCGACACCTTCCAGCGCGGCAAGGAGCAACAGGCGCTGGGAGGGCTGCGGCAGGCTGGTGATGCGGGAGCCGAACACTGCTTCCAGGCGCCGGCTGAGGGGCAGTACGGCCGGGACGTCGCCGCCGGCCGGCCCTGGCGTGGCCGGCAGGGCGGACGGCAGTTCCAGCAAGGCGAGCGGGTTGCCGCACGCCACGGTCAGCAGGCGCCGGCGGGCGCTGGGCACGAGGTGTGGGGACCTGTGGGCGACCAGGCGGGCAGCGGACTCGTCGTCCAGCGGCTGCAGCCGGAATTCGGGCAGGGCCCCGCAGTCGTTCAGGTACTGCACCCCGGTACGTGACGCGGCGAGAAAGCTCACACGGATGCCGACCGCCCGTCGTCGGACGAAGCCCAGGACGGCCGCACTGGCCTGGTCGAGCCAGGGCAGGTCGTCCACGATCAGGAGAAGCGGGCCTTCTTCTGCGACCGTTCGCAACAGGAGCAGCACGGCGTTGGAGACCATCAGCATCTGGGGCGGTGAGCCGCTTTCGAAGCCGAGCGCCACGCGCAGGGCGTCACGGAAGGGGACCTCCAGTTTCTCGAGTTCGCGCTGGAAGGGAAACAGGACCTGATGGAGACCGGAGTAGCTGCAGTTCGCCTCGAACTCCACCCCGGCGGCTCGCAGCAGCCGGGTGCCCTCGGCGAGGGCTCCTGCTGCGACGGCGTCCAGCACTGCAGTCTTTCCGACCCCGGCGTCCCCCGAGACCAGCAGTGCTCCGCCTCCGGTTCCGACGCCCGCGAGCTCTCGGATCGTGTGCAGATCGCGGTCCCGACCGATCAGCGCATCGGCCGTATCGCGCTGGGAAGAGTCACTACCGATCACTGCTTGCATCCGTTTCTTTTCGCGAGCTGGGGGACGGGCATGGGGCAGGGCTGCCTGGCGGCGCCCGGCGCGGGGGGCGTCGTGCAGCGCCTGGATGAACCGGGGGTGCGACGGCGAGGCCGGTTGACCGCGCCGGGCGAGTCGTGTGCGGCCGGTCGCCGGCTGCGCGGCCTGGGGCAGGGCCTGCGGGCAGACTCCGGTCAGCGCCCGGCGAGGTGGCCGGGGCCGGTGGTCGACGTGTCGAGGTTGTCGACAGTGTCGGACGCCCGACCTCTGCCGGCCACGGTCGGCGTGCCCCGCCGACGGGGGAGCGCGGCGTCCGTTCTGGCGGTGCCCGGGGGACGGGGGCTCGTGGGGCCCTGTACGCCGAGCCGTTCACCGGCGACGGCGTAGCGGACCGGCGGCGCGGCGGCCGCCCTGTCACGGACGCGGGCCACGCGGCGAAAGCGGTCCGCATCGGGGGTCGAGGGCACCAGGTCGTGGTCGTACGAGGTCCGTCCTCGGCCCCGAGTCCGCACGGTGCGGCTGGTGGCCGCGTACGCATCGGCAGTGGAGAGCGAGACAGGAATGACAGGGAACCTTTGCACTAGTGCAGAACTAAGTTTGAACTAGGAGGATACATGGACACGGGGCGTCATGCTGCGGAGGACCGAGCCGCACCGTCGGCGAGGCCTACGGTTCCGAACGACGGCCGGCCGTCCTCACCGGTGATCAGGCCACCGTCAACCGGGTCCGTGGCAGCCTCCGGCCGGGTGTCGCGACGCGACGCCGGTAGCGGCATCAACGTCGGGGTCCCGGTGCGCGACGAGATCGCGGTGCCCGGATACTCCACTGCGACGCCCGGCGTGTGCTCCCCCTGGACTCTCAGCCGGACATCGGCACCACCGTCTCGCCGCCCACGGCGGGCGAGGTCCCGTCCCTGCCTGGCGCCGTTGCCGCGCGCACCGTGCGGGTGCTCGGGTGCGGCGGGCCCGCGGGTGCGCGCCCGGGCCAGGCGCCTCCCCGCCGGCATCCCGGCTGCGCGCTTCCCGGAGCCGGTTTGCGGCTTCGAGCCGCTCCTGTGTGCGATCGGTCTCCCGGCGCGGCAACGTCGATGAGGGATCGTTCTGCCAGGCAACGCTCACTGCGGCAACCATGACGGCGCCGCAGGCTCGAACAGGAGTCAGCTCCCGGTGCCAAGCGCCTGCCGGAGGGTGGTCACGGCCTGGGCGACCGCCTTGCGGGCCGCGTCTGTCGCCGACAGCGCGTTGAGCATGACGAAGTCGTGGATGGTCGCCTCGTAGCGGGTCGCGGTCACGGGAACTCCGGCGGTGCGCAGCTTCTCGGCGTAGGCCTCACCTTCGTCCCTCAGGACGTCGGCCTCCGCGGTGATGACCAGGGCCGGGGGCAGGCCGGCGAGTTCCTGCTCGGTGGCGCGCAGCGGGCTGGCCGTGATCTGTGAGCGTTGCCCTTCGTCGGTCGTGTACTGGTCCCAGAACCACTGCATGACATCTCGGCGCAGGAAGTAGCCCTCGGTGAACTGACGGTAGGAGCGGGTGCCGAAGTCCGCGTTGGTGACGGGATAGAACAACACCTGATGGCGGAAGGAGACGTCCCCGCGTTCCTTGGCCAGCAACGTCAGGACCGTGCTGAGGTTGCCGCCCGTGGAGTCGCCGGCCACGGCCATTCGTGTGGGGTCGATGCCGTGCTCACTTCCCTGGCGGGTCACCCAGCGGGCGACCGTGTAGCACTCTTCCAGCGCCTGGGGGTAGCGGGCCTCGGGAGAAAGGGTGTACTCGGGGAAGATCACGGCAGCTCGCGCGCCGATGGCCAGTTCGCGCACCAGGCGGTCGTGGGTGCGCGTGCCCCCGAGGACCCAGCCGCCGCCGTGGATGTACAAGACGGCGGGCAGCGGCCCATCGGCGTGTCTCGGGCGCACGAGGCGCACCGCGACGCTTCCCTTCGGCCCGCCGGAAACCGCGACCCAACTGTCCTCCACCTCAAGGTGGTGGAGTTCCAAAGCCTGCGCCTTCTCCAGTGCCTTACGGCCTGCGGCCGGTCCCAGATCGAACGGGAACGGCGCGGCAGCGGTGGCTTCGGCGAACTCGCGAGCAGCCGGTTCAAGATCCGGCTGCTGCGAGGGGACGTAGTCAGGCATCACGTACTCCTGGTGGGGGGAGGGGCGAATCTGTGGAGCTGGGGGAATCGAGCCCGTGGCGGGCCGCGTCAGCTGCCGATTTCCCGGCCCCGCCCTGGGCACAGACGCTGCCTGCGATCCAACCTCGAAAGCGTGCCTTGCGGCATCGGTAATGTGACTGCGAACCCTGGATGCGGCCGTGCGCCGCCGGGGAACGGCCCGCCTCAAGGAAGCGGAGTGCCGTTGCCGCACCTGGTGACGACAGTTCCTCGACAATGCCGCCTCGGCAGCAAGGCAACGACCCTCACCGGTGGCTGGGGCTCACCCAGGAGCATCCCGCGCCATGCCAGGGCCTCGGCAGACGGGGCGAGACCAAGCACATGATTCACATGGCCCTCTTCAGCACCAATAAGCAGTGCAGTACCGGAATTTCTGCAGATCGGATTCCGCGAGGCGGGATGGCACCGGGAACGGGCGCCGCGTACTCCACGCACTGGTTCCGCAACCCTATGTGGCAATTTTAAGTGTGCGCAATATAATGGCCTGCATGGAAGTTGTGAAGTGTATAGTTTAGTGCGCAAGTATTATGTGAGAGGAGTTGCGATGAGTGAGAACCAGCCCGCCGTCGAGCAACCAACGGCGGAGACTGACGAGGTCAGCCTGCTCCTCGACGACCAGATGTGTTTCGCCCTGTACGCGGCGCAGCGGGCCTTGACCAACCGCTACCGGCCTCTGCTGGAAGAGTTCGACCTGACCTATCCGCAGTACTTGGTCATGCTGGTGCTGTGGGAACACGGTGCGCTGCCCATCAAATCGCTGGGCAAGCTCCTGCAACTCGACTACGGCACCTTGACGCCGCTGCTGAAGCGCCTGCAGGCTCACGGCCTGGTCCGGCGCGAGCGCCAGGCGAACGACGAGCGTTCGGTGCAGATCAGCCTCACCGAACAGGGTGCCGAACTGCGGAAGCGCGCGCGCGTCATTCCCGCCACGATCGGGCAGGCTGTAGGCCTCACCCCGGCCGACGTCGGGAATGTCAAGGCTCTCCTGGAGCGCCTGACGGCAAACGTCACCGCAAGCCAGTAACTCCCTGGGCGGGGCCGCCAGCCGTCAGGGACCGATCGCGCAGTCAGTCGAGCAGCCCGCGCCGATGGGCGGCGGCAGTGAGCGTTCCAAGGAGAAGGTTCCGTCCGTGGCGGAGACGCGATCGCACAGTGCCCGGAAGGATGCCCAGGATCTCCGCGACGTCGGCAGCAGTGAAGTCTTCAGCGTCGGCCAGATACACCACGATCCGTACCTCGGCCGGCAGGCGCCGCAGCGCAGCGGACACTTCCTCGTCGGGCAGTAGGTCCAGCGCCTGTGTGACCCGAGTCGCGTGTTCACCAGCGACCCAAGTCCGCGCACCGGTGACCTCCTGCGAGCGTTCTGCTGCGGGCTGGAGGGCAAAGCCCCCGGGCCGGTTCCGCTCGCCGAAGGCGTCGAGCACGGTGTCGGCGAGGATCCGGAACAGCCAGACTTTCACGCTGCCCCCCTCGGGCAGCGTCTCGAACGCCTCAAATGCCTGCAGGTACGTCTGCTGAACCAGGTCGTCGGGGTCGGCATGGCCACATGCCATCCGCGTTGCGGCTGCGTACAGCCGGCCGAGGAAGGGCATGGTCTCACGGTCGAACCGCGCGATCCTGGTCTCCCCGCAGGCCGCCCGCCGGATCAGAGCGCTGCACCCATCCCGCTCGTCCATGTGCCTGACCGGGCGGACGGGATCGATGCGGGAGGAAGACCGGTTCATGTCTGCCCTCGTGTGGAGACGACCGTTGCGACACGGCGATGCCGTCCGTGTCCGGTCAGCCAGAGGTCTCGCAGACGTTCGGATGCTGCTTTCCCCCGATGCCGGCCCTTCGCACAGTCCGTGATGACCGGCAGGCATGAAGTGTCAACGGACACCGCTATCGCTGAAGACACGTGTTTCTCCAAACTGCCAAGGAACCCCTTCTCGGTAGAAGGGGACGGGCGGTTGCCATCGCCGAGCCGGCGGTCACGGCACAGCGATCAGGTGCAGGGATGCAATGTCCGGTGACCGCAGGGAAGTCCACGGCCCAGGGCCGCGCGACCCGGGGCGGCCGGGCAGCTCGGTATCGAGCCGCTCGGCCGCCCCGCCGGGCTACGGTCTGTGCACGCGATAGGGCACAGGCCGTAGCGTCAGCGCAGGGTACGGAAGCCCGCACGCATCTCGCCGACGAGCAGCTCCGGCTGCTCCCAGGCGGCGAAGTGCCCGCCCTTGGGGAGCCGGTTGTAGTGGACGAGGTTCGGGTAGGCCTGCTCGGCCCAGCTCTTGGGGGCCTGGTAGAGCTCGTCGGGGAAGACGCTGACGGCGACGGGGAGCTTGACGCCGTTGACGCCGAAGAACGCGGTGGTGTTCTCCGCGTACAGACGTGCCGCGGAGACTGCCGTGTTGGTCAGCCAGAACAGGGTGATGTTGTCCAGGACGTCGTCCCGGGACAGACCCTCGGTCACGCCGTCGAAAGCCCTGGTGATCAGGGCCAGGCTGGCGGCGTCGTGGTCGAGCATGAAAGAGGCCAGACCCACAGGAGAATCCGCGAGCCCGGTCAGGGACTGCGGGCGCGAGCCCATCATGTAGGCGTAGTAGACGTGCCGGTACACGAAGTCCAGCTGCTCGACCGCGGCCTGCTCCTCGTCGGACAGCGACAGGCCCTCGGGCAGCGGGTTGCCCTTGGCGAGCGCGGCGTCGATGTCGCCCGGGATCACGCCCGGCATGTTGGTGTGGATGCCGGCCAGGCCCTCGGGCTCCTGCGCACCCATGAGGTCCGTGACGATCGCGCCCCAGTCGCCGCCCTGCGCGACGTACTTGGTGTAGCCCAGGCGCTTCATCAGCTCACCCCACGCGCGGGCGATCCGCTTGGGGTCCCAGCCCTTGGCGGCGGGCTTGCCGGAGAAGCCGTAGCCGGGCATCGAGGGGATCACCACGTGGAAGGCGTCCGAGGCGTCACCGCCGTGGGCGGTGGGGTTGGTCAGCGGCTCGATGATCTTCAGCTGCTCGACGATCGAGCCCGGCCAGCCGTGCGTCACGATGACCGGCAGCGCGTCCTCGTGCTTCGAGCGGACGTGGATGAAGTGAATGTCCAGCCCGTCGATCTCGGTGATGAACTGCGGGTAGGAGTTCAGCTTCGCCTCGACCGTGCGCCAGTCGTACTCCTTCGCCCAGTACTCCGCGAGCTTGCGTACCGTGTCGAGCTGGGTGCCCTGAGACTGGTCCTCGACGGTCTCCTTCTCGGGGAAGCGCGTTGCCTCAATGCGCTGCCGCAGGTCCGCGAGCTCCGCCTCGGAGAACTGGACGGTGAACGGACGGATGGCGTGTCGGTCAGTGCTGACGGACATGATGATCTCCCTAATGCCTAAAGCGATTAGCAGGAAAGGCGGGCGACGCGAAGTTCGCCGAGATTTCCGCGAATCGCGATCCCGCCGGCCGGCTGAGGCCTTGTGGCCCGCTCCTGTCTTCCGGCGCACTTCAATAGTGGGCGCTAGCTGTAAGCGCGGTAATCCGGAACGTGACCTAGATTCCGTAGCGGCGGTGGCGCTGTTCCTAGGTAACGTGACGCGGATCCTGCGGGCAGAGCCATGACAGTCATGTGGCCCAAAGCTGGCCGGCGGCGGCGCGCTCATTGCCAACTTGTCTCCCAGCAGGGCGAATTAGGGAGGTGAGAGTCTGACGACAGGTGAGCGGAACGATCCGCAGGAGGGGCTGTACAGCAGGGGGCCCCACGTGAGGCGAACCAACGGTCGGCGGCGAACGCCGGAAACGTCAGGCCCCGCCGTCCGGCCGAGGCTCCCTCAGCCCCGGTGGGTCTCCAGCAGCCTCAGCCAGATCTCGCTGATCGTGGGAAAGGCCGGCACGGCATGCCAGAGCCGGTCGATCGGCACCTCGCCGGCGACAGCGACGGTGGCCGAGTGCACCAGTTCCGCCACGCCGGGCCCGGCGAACGTCACGCCGGCCACGGTGCCACGGTCGAGGTCGATGAGCATGCGGGCCTGACCGCGGTACCCCTCGGCGTACTGGTGGGCGCCCGCCACGTGCCCCAGGTCGTAGTCGACCACCTTGATCCGGTGCCCGAAACCTATGGCGTCGTGAGTGGTCATGCCGACGGAGGCGACTTCCGGATGCGTGAAGACCACCTGCGGAACGGCCATGTGGTCGGCGGTAGCCACATGCGCACCCCACATGGTGTCGTCGACCGGTTCGCCGCTGGCGCGCGCCCCGATGACAGCGCCGGCGATGCGGGCCTGGTACTTGCCCTGGTGGGTCAGCAGGGCACGGTGGTTGACGTCGCCGACGGCGTACAACCAGCCGTCGGCGACGCCGGTCACCCGGAAGGTGTCGTCCACCTTCAGCCAGTCCCCCGGGGTGAGACCGATCGTCTCCACCCCCAGGTCCCAGGTGTTGGGGGCCCGGCCGGTGGCGAACAGGATCTCGTCCGCCACCAGGTGCCCGCCGTCGGCAAGGGCGATCTGGACCTCGCCGTTCTCACGCGCCAGGGAGGCCACGGAGGTCTTGAACCGGACGTCGACGCCGGCCTCACGCAGGCCGTCCGTCACCAGCCGGCCGGCGAAGGGTTCCATTCGCCGCAGCAGCCCGTCCTCGAGAACCAGCATGGTCACCTCAGAGCCGAGCGCCTGCCAGGCGGTGGCCATCTCGACGGCCACCACGCCGCCGCCGACGATGGCCAGGCGTCCGGGAACCTTGTCGGCGCTGGTCGCCTCACGGCTGGTCCATGCACGGACGGTGTCCAGGCCGGGAACCGCGGGCACAGCCGCATGGGTGCCGGTGGCCACGGCCACGGCGTGCCGCGCCGAGAGCGTGATCGTGTCTCCGTCCGCAGTCTCGACGCGGACCCTGCGGGGGCCGTCGAGCCAGCCGTGGCCGCGGATCAGATCGACGGAGACTGAGTTCAACCAGTCGACCTGGTCCTCGTCCTTCCAGTAGGAGGCCATCTTGTCGCGGTGAGCGAGGACCGCCCCGGCATCCAGTGGCCCGGCGACCGCCTGACCGAGCCCGGGCACCCGGCGCGCGTCAGCCTGTGCTACCACCGGGCGCAGCAGCGCCTTGCTGGGGTCGCAGGCCCAGAAGGAGCATTCGCCGCCCAGCAGTTCGCGCTCCACGATCACGGTGCTCAGCCCGGCGGCACGAGCGCGTTCGGCCACGTTCTCGCCAACCGGCCCTGCGCCGATGACGATCACGTCGTAAATGCGGGTGGTCTCGTTCATCACTGCTCCGTACTGGTGTGGGAGGAATCAGGTCAGGAATCGCAGGCCCGGATGACTGCCGACACGCGGGCCTCGGTCGCCTGCAGCGAAAGGGGGAGGCAGGCAGCCCGTCGACGGACTCCCGTGTCGGCCGCCGGGGGGTGCGGGGTGTGCCGGTGGTGGTGCAGCCGGCTGCACCTCGAGGGATCTGGCACCTGCCGGGAGAGCCGGGGGTCGAGGCCGTGCACCGTTCCACCAGGCTGTGCATGCGCTGTATCAGGCGGGACCTGCGGCTGACCGCATAGCCCGGTCCGGCACCGGGTGGTGGGGTGGACGGGGCGGCTCAGCGGCCAGGGAGCCGCTTGCTCACTTCCTGGAGCACCCAGCCGTTGCCGTCCGGGTCACTGAAGGTGAGGTAGGAGCCATAGGAGGCGCGCTCGGGGTGCAGGCCGGCGATGCGCCGCTGCCCTTTACCGTCGTGGACGCACCTGCCGCCCGCGTGGCCGTGGTGGAGGAGACCACCCTCATCGTGGAAGATCTCGCTGACGGCGATACCGCGACCCGTGAGCTCTGCGTGAGCCTCGTCGATGTCGGACACGATGAGATACAGGCCCTGGAACGCGCCCGCAGGGATATCGGTCATTCCCTTGCCGAAGATGATCGAGCACTCGGAGCCGGGCGGGGTGAAGTGCACCACCCGGAAGTCGTCACTGGCCGTGTAATCGACGTCGAGACGGAAGCCGACCTTCTCGTAGAAGGCCCTTGCCCGGTCGATGTCGGAGACGGGGAGCACGATCATTTCGAGCTTCAGGTCCATGGGGATGTCCTTCGGATAGTGATTCTTGACTGGTGAAAGGGCAGCACTCGATGCGCCGCGTGTTCATCGATGTGATGGCGCCGGCACAGCGGCGCGTACAGCCCGGGCTGCCACAACGGGCACGGGCAAGGGGGTCGGCCGATCGCCGTCGGCTCCGACCCACAGGAAAGGTACCTGCCGTTTAACTTTGATGCAAGTAACGCTTGCACACTTAACGATTGCCAAAGGTATTTTCCTTGATCGAGAAGTGCTTCCCCGGGCGGTAACCGTATGTGCGGTCACATCGGGACGAGGGCGTCACTTCGGCCCCTTGCGTGCGGCATGCGGCACCTCTGGCGCTGGCACCTACTGCAGCGCCCAGTCGACCGGCGAACTGTTACGCCGCCGCTGCAAGCCCCAAGATCGCGGACAGCACCGTTTGATGGATTCGCCCGCCGGGCCGGATCTGGGGAAGCGGGTTCAGCCGGTGTAGCTGCCGGGCAGGCGGACCCGCTGACCCGGCACAGGTGAGCAGGGACGGAGACGGAGGTGCCCCACGCAGGGCGAGATAGGGGGCACTGCGACCTCAGGGCGCGTACGCCACAGGATGGGCGGCGAGAAGAGCGCTTCGATACTGCAGGGTCCACCCCGTCACGGGTTGAGTGGCCGTGGGTGCGGGCGAGCCCGATGACGGGGTGCGTACAAGGGCAGCTACCAGCGTTTCCGCGCCTACCTGCACACGAAGCGCACCTCACCGCGACCGGTGACCGCCGTCGCCCCGAACGGTCTCCGGATGGATCCTCCGCCGCCCGGAAACCCTCACCGAGCCCGAACAACTCCAGCTCAAGACCATCCGCACCCAGTGCCCCGAGCTCGATGCCTGACCCGCCACGTCCGTTCCTTCGCGACCATGCTCACCGACCGCCAGGGCGAGCGTCTTCCGGAGTGGCTCGACGCAGTTCGGCAGGACGGCCTGCCCAGCCTCCACACCCTCGCCACTGGAATCGACCGCGACCTCGACGCCGTCATCGCCGGCCTGACCCTGCCCTGGAGCTCGGGCGTAGTGGAAGGCCACGCCAATCGCATCAAAATGATCAAACGGCAGATGTTCGGACGCGCTGGTTTCAAGCTCCTGCGCAAGCGGGTGCTGCTTGCCTCCTGACCTCATTGTCGGTGGCCAATGCGACGATCCCCAGACGACCGCGCGAGGAGAGATATGGGCACCTGGGACATGGGCCCCTTCGACAATGACACCGCCGCCGACGTCGCCGGCGACCTGGACGAGGCAACCATGGAAGAACGCGAGTCCATGATCCGCAGAGTCCTCAAACGCGCCGCGGACCCTGCGGACTACCTGATCACCCCCGACGCCGAGCGAGCAGTTGCCGCAGCAGCCCTGGTGGTCGCACAGCACCCTGACGGCGAGCCCGCATGCTCGAACTACGGCCCATCAGAGCCGCTGCCGGAGTTGCCCGCGGACCTTCGGAGGCTGGCCGTCGGCGCCCTGGACCGAGTAGTCGACGAGCGGTCTGAAATCGCCGAACTGTGGGACGAGACCACGAACGGTCCGAGATGGCGCCAAGACATCACCCGCCTGCGCGACGTCCTCGACCCCCCGATCCCGCCACAAGACGAAGCCCTCTTCGAGATATGACCGGTGACCCACAGTCATGGACCACAGAAGTTGAGCCAGAACTCATTCTCGTAAACGAAGCCGGAGGGGCTGTTGCCTCTGATCGACCGCGACCACCCGCTCATCACCGGGCTCGGCGATGCCCCCGACCCCGTCGCGGCCGCCGTGCTGCGGGACGCCGTGGCTCCGAACCGCTGGTCCTGCGCGTCGTCGGCCTCGACGGCGCACAGGTGGTGATCGCTTGGAACCACGACCGCACCACTGACCGGGACAACGGCCAGTGGTGGGAAAGCGGTGGCACCTGCACCTGAACTGCCGGCCCCGCTCCATGCATCAGTCGGCCCGCCCTGTACGGCTGCGGGAGATGACCGACACCGGCTGCCGCCGCCCGCTCATCGACCCCATCGCCTACCTTGCCCACCGCGTCATGACCGACGCCCTCGAAATGACAGGACTGGCTGGTCGGTGCTGTTCCTGATGCGGTCATGCCATGATGATGGTGCTTATCCTGGGTTCGTTGCGCGCGCCCACCAGCCGTGATTGGCTCGCCCGATGGAGCTTCTGTTGACGGCAGCTGGCCTGCGCAACGAGACACTGCAGGATGCGCTGCGGGACATGCTGGCAAAGCCTTTTGGATCGGCGAACGTCGTGTACATTCCCACGGCGTCAGTTGCAGAGCCCGGGGACCACGGATGGCTCGTCGCGGACATGAACCGAATGCACAGCCTCGGCTGGCGTGAGTTTGATGTCCTGGAGCTGAACGGACTGCCCCGGCAGATGGTGCTCGACCGGCTGCTGCACGCCGACGTCATCTATGTCGCGGGCGGCAGTCACTACCACCTCGCGCGCAGCATCACGGGCAACGACCTGGCCGACGGCTTCCTTGAGGCGCTGGCGAGCCGGGTCTATGTGGGGATGAGCGCCGGATCAATGATCTTTAGCCGGAATCTCACCGGGCGCTCCGCCGACGTCATCGGGGACGCCACGGACCTCCACGTACTCGGCGCGACGACCGTGGAGCCGCCGTTCGGCCTCTTCGACTGGTATCTCAAGCCCCACCTCCACTCGCCGGATTTCCCCGAGCGGGACGACGCCTGGGCTGATCGCATCGCTGCGCGGGCGGACTTCCCCATCTACTTCATCGATGACGAGACGGCCGTTCGCGTCGGGGACGGCAAGGTGGATGTCGTTTCTGAAGGCCGGTGGCGGCTCCATACGTGACTGCTACCTGCGGGGGCTGATGCTGGACGGCCGCCGTAAGTCGATTCAGGCGATGGCATCTCGGTTGCCGGACGGCAACGAGCAGAACCTGCAGCAGTTCGTGAGCCAGTCGACGTGGGATTCGGTGCCGGTGCAGCGACGGATCGCCGAGCGGATGCTGCCTTTGGTCGCCCCGACGGCCTGGGTGATCGACGATGTGTCGATGCCCAAGGACCAAGGACGGCCGGATGTCGGTTGCAGTGGCTCCGCAGTACTGCGGCTCGCTGGGCAAGCGGGCCAACTGCCAGGTCGCGGTCAGCGTGCCCGCTGCCAGTGACACCGCCTCCTGCCCGCTGCAATAACGCCTGTTCCTCCAGCAGGAATGGACTTCGGACGCCGACCGCCGCACCACAACCCGCATCCCGCCCGAGGTCGGCGACCGCGAGAAGTGGCGCCTGGCCCTGGACATGCTGGACACCCTCGCCGCCTGGGGCATGACTCCGCCCGTCATTGTGGCCGACGCCGCTTACGGGACCAACGCCCACCTGCGGGCCGCACTGACCGAACGCGACATCGCCTACGTCCTGGCGATCCGCGCGAACGTAACCGCGCACGCCCTCGACACCGAGCCCGAGGCTCCCGAGCGCCGCGGCGACACCGCATGCTGGCCCCAGCCCCGCTACCGGCACCCCGCACCCTCGGCGGCAGAACTGGCCGCCGGCCTGGAACGCGAAGCCTTCACCACGGTGACCTGGCGCCAAGGATCCCGAGGAGACTTACGCTCCCGCTTCGCGGCCATGCGTGTCCGTCCCGCCGGCAAAGCCGTCGAACGCCCCATCCGAGCCGCCGCCTCAGCAGAACAAGGCTGGTGGGATGGCATCCTGCCCGACTGCTGGCTCCTGATCGAATGGCCGACCCACGCGGAAGCGCCCACCGACTACTGGCTGTCCAATCTGCCGGCCGACACCCCGATCGCCGAGCTGGTCCGGCTGGCCAAGGTCCGCTGGCGCATCGAGCACGACTACCGCGAACTCAAGCACGGCCTGGGCCTGGACCACTTCGAAGGCCGGTCCTGGCCGGGCTGGCACCACCACGTCACCCTCGTGACCGCCGCCCACGCCTTCCTCACCGAACGACGCCTGTCCCCAAAAGCGTCAGCGCCGGCCTCACCCTCTACCGCCTCCTCGACGCCCTCCAGGACATCTTGAGGTGCTGGACCGGTATCCGCACCACCTGCCAGCAACCCCTCCCCGAACGCACGCCTACACCACCAAGATCAAGACAGACCTAATGAAGTCCTACTAGTAGCGTGTCGTTGCTTAATCCTGGGTTATTTGGTTGGGATGGTGGTGTCCGGCAGATGTTCCTTCCCTTCTGTCGAGCGGGAGTTGGTGTGATGGGTTCGCAGAAGAAGAGGCCGGTGGTGCTGACCGCGGGCGATCGTGAAGTGCTGGTTCGGGTGACCACGACGGGGGTCCATCCGGCCTCGGTGATCAGGCGGGCGCGGGTGCTGCTCGCGCTGGACACCTCTGCTGGTGAGATCGACTCGCAGGATGCGATCGCTGCCCGGGTCGGGGTCTCGGTCGAGACGCTGCGGCTGGTGGCCAAGCGGTTCGCCGAGAGCGGTGGTGACGTCGAGGCGACGATCCAGCGGAAACCGCGGGATCTCCCGCCGGTGCCCTCGCCGGTGACTGGTGAAGTCGAGGCCCGGCTGATCGCCCTGGCGTGCTCCCAGCCTCCGGCAGGCCGTGCCCGGTGGTCGCTGCGGCTGCTGGAGAAGCACGTCGCACTGGTCGAGGGCATCCCCGATCTGGACCACTCCACCATCGGGCGGGTCTTAAAAAAACGAGGCTGCGTCCTCATCTGAGGAAGTGCTGGACCATCCCACCACGAGCAAACCCGCAGTTCGCGGCCCGGATGGAAGACGTGCTGGCCGTCTATGCCCGACCTTATGACTCGGCCCGCCCAGTGGTGTGCATGGACGAGAAGCCCTACCAACTCCTCGCCCATGCCCGCGACCCGCTCCCGGCCCGCCCCGGCCGCGACGCCCGCCAGGACAGCGAGTACATCCGCTGCGGCACGTGCTCGATCTTTGTGTGGGTTGAACCCCTGCGCGGGTGGCGCCGAGTAGACGCCCAGCCTCGTCGCACCCGGATCGACTGGGCCGGCCAGGTCAAGCGATTACTGACCGAGGACTACCCCGACGCCGAGACCGTGGTCCTGGTCATGGACAACCTCAACACCCACGGCATCGCCTCACTGTACGAAGCATTCGAACCAGCCGAGGCCTTCGCCCTGGCCCAGCGCCTCGAGATCCACCACACCCCCAAACACGGGTCATGGCTCAACATCGCAGAGATCGAACTCTCCGCACTGACCCGGCAATGCCTCGACCACCGCATCGCGGACCTCGACACCCTCAACACCGAACTCTCAGCCTGGCAGAACACCACCAACACCGACCAACGTCAGGTGAACTGGCAGTTCACCACCCACGACGCACGCACCAAACTCCGCCACCTATACCCCACACATTAGCTGCGACAGTCTACTAGGGTCCGTCTTCAAACCGATCTTGCCCAGATCAGGAACGATGCGAGGGTGACTGCTGCTTCGTAGGAGGTGGCGGTCTTCTCGTATCGGGTGGCGATCCCTCGGAAGCCTTTGAGCCGGTTGAAGCACCGTTCGACGGTGTTGCGGCGGCGGTAGGTTTCCGGGTCGAACATAGGGGGTCTGCCGCCGTGGCGGCCAGGGGCCTGGCGGTGCCGTCGCTGGTCGATCTTCTCGGGGATGGTGTGGGCGATCCCGCGTTTGCGCAGGTAGGCGCGGAATCCGCGGGAGCTGTAGGCCTTGTCGGCGACGACCCGATCAGGCGTGCAGCGCGGTCGGCCCGGGCCGGTGCGGGGGACACGGACGCGTTCCAGAAGAGGGCGAGCGCAGATGCTGTCGTGGCGTTGTCCTGGGGTGAGCAGGATCGCGAGTGGGCGGCCTTTGCCGTCGCAGGCGAGGTGGATTTTGGTGGTCAGCCCTCCCCGGGACCGACCGAGGGCGTGATCGTCCGTTTCGTCCGGCCTGAGGCTCCCCCTTTTCTGCCGGTGGCTGCGGCATGTTGATGGGCGCGGACGATGGTGGAGTCGATCTGCACGGGCCAGTCGATGTCGCCGGCCGCGTCGGCCTCAGCCTGGACTTGTTGCAGGGCCTGGTTGAACACGCCGTGCAGTGCGTAGCGGCGCAAGCGGGTGTAGACCGTCTGCCACGGGCCATAGCGTTCCGGCAGGTCACGCCAGGAGATCCCGGTCCGGATCTTGTAGACCATCCCGTTGATGACTTGCCGGTCATCCACTCGCGGCCGGCCTGTCGCAGCCCGCGGTATCAGCGGAGTGAGCAACTCCCACTCGTGGTCAGTGAGTTCATGGCGACGTACACGCAACCATGATCCACTACCCGATGATCTTTGAAGACGGACCCTAGAGGTCCGCTACGAGAAGTCGGTAGCCGACGTCCAATGTGTCGCGGTCGAGCAGGTCAGCATGCCGTTCGTGCCACAGGCCTGAAGACAGGTCGTTGGACAGCCGGGTCAGGCCCGGGCGGAGGACCTCCTCGCCGGTTTGGGCAAGCATCGAGATACCTGCTCGCACTTCCGGATCGAGGTATGCCTCAGGTCGGCGCCAGAATGCAGCACCGAATCCGTCGGTGCAGTCGTGCGGGATCAGGACCTTCTCGATGCGGGCGCCTCCCAGCAGCGCAACCAGCCGGTCGATCGAGACCGCCCGTGTGTCGTCGAACTCGGCTACCTCCGGCAGGTACTCGTCCAGCAGCCAGAACCTGCGGAAGATGGCCTGGTCCCACGTGAAGATGACGACGCGCTGCCGCGCGATCCGGAGGAGTTCCCCGATGCCCGCTTCCAGGTTCGTCCAGTGATGCACGGTCAGCAAGGCCATCGCCGCGTCGGCCGAGTCGTCGGCGATGGGGATCGACTCCGCGGATGCCTGTAGGGCCCGCGCAGATCCGGCCGGACGTTGGGCGATCATCACTGCACTGGGTTCAACCGCCAGCACCGTTTGCGGTGGTTCGTAGGAGCCGGCACCCGCACCGACGTTGATGACAGTGCCAGCATCGCCGAGCGCCTCGTGGATCTTGACACCGATCCGGCGGTCGGTTCGCCGCGTGTGATTGTAGGTCGCACCGATGCGGTCATACGTCGTCACGACGGACAGTATGCCTCGTCGCTCACCACCTACCGTTGCTGACGAGCCATCCACAAGTATTGACAATTTCTCGGTGCTGGCCAGCGGAGCCAGTGCTGCAGAGCGTTGGCCAGGCTCTCAGGAAGCCCGACCGGCCCGTTGCTGTCGTTCTGGGTCTTGTTGGTGATGTGGTCGATGTGGGCCCACGTGCGGTCCGGGTCTAGGCGCTGCGCCTCGGCGCCGTACTCTTCCAGGCCGCCAATACCAGTTACGAGGATCTTGCCGGTACGCCAATCGGTCACTTCCCACGAGCCCTGGCCGGTCTGGCCGCCATCGACAATGCGGCGCCCTTCGGCCTCCAGGGCGGCAATCTTCTCGAGCCGGGCCTGCTCAGCAGCGAAGTCCTGGCGCAGCACAGCGCGGATGTAGTCGCCGATCGGCTGGTCGTTCATGGTTTCTCCCGGGGGAGCCGGTGCGGACGGTGCAGTTGTGCGACCGCCGGGAGCCGGCGGCTGCGGTTCAGGCCCCTGCGGGCAGGGGCAGGCCCAACTTCCCGAACGCCTCTGCGGCGACGTGCTCGGGGTGGTACTCACGTGCTCATCGGCAGCTCGATCTCCTGCTCGCCGAGAATGGCGGCCCAGGTGTAGGACCCGCCGTCGTACACGAAGTCCAGGCGGCGGCCGTCGGGGAGCGAGATTGCGACCTGTCCGTAGACGTGGCCGGACGGGCCCTTCGGGTCGTATTCCTTCTGCACGACCTGCAATCCCAGCTTCAGCAAGTGCCCCTGCAGGCCATCGACGGCGTCGCCCAGCGACGTCGGCTGGGCGGCCCGGCCGGGCAGTGCCGCCGGCTTCGTCGCTAGTGCTGTGAGGTTCGACGTACGGGAGAGGTTCCCCGGGCTCCCGGGACGGCACCTCCGCCGCATAAGCCAATCGCTCACACGTTCGACTCTGTGGTGAGGGAGTGGCGCAGCCAACCCCGGCCGCCCCCGCTCGGCATGCTCGTCTACCAGCCTGACGACCTGGTCCGTTGCCGCATGCGCATCGTCGCGCCGCCGGAGCTGGATGCGACATGAGGATCCAGCACCCGGGCGTTTCGGCGACGTGTGCGGGGTAAGGCGACTTGCTGGAGCCGCCCGTTTCGCCCCCCGCTCGGGCGGCTCCCCGAGAGCTCCCCCTCTCGGCGGTCAGCGCCTTGCAGGCCGGGGTCTGCTCCGCTCAGACCCTGGCCGGCGAGGAGGTCACATGGACGAGAAGACCCGCATGCATCGCCCCGGCGAGAAGGTCCGCGCCAGCGGCATCTACGAATGCACCTGTGGTCATGGCCACCGCTTCACCAGCACGGACGTGCAAGGCTACACTTTCCCGACTGGCGCAGATGGTCGCGTCCAAGGGGATACGCGTCAACGCCGTCGCTCCCGGCTCGGTGTGGACCCACCTCATCCCCGCCACGCAGTTCGGCGAGCAGTCCCCGATGGGCTGGCCCGCGCAGCCGGCCGAGATGGCACCGGCCTACGTCTTCACCAATTTCGTGATGTGAGTACGGGTTGAGGTTTCACCTCAACAGCGCCGCGGCGTCCAGCCCGTAGCGGGCGGCAATCCGGCTGATCGGCGACCACGGGTCTCCCCGGCCAGCTGAGCGCGTGTGATCCGGTGGTGCGCGCCTGCACCGGACGTGGAATCCACGTCAGCCACCGGCACTGCGCGCCGGTCAGCCGGACTCGGTGAGGTCGGTGGAAGCGGCCATCTCCGTGACTACGCGCAGTAGCCCGCTCAATGCGGGTGACGTGTTTCCGGGCGACCAGACCATCTCAGTGGGGGCGAACTCTCCGGTCAGCGGTACGAACACGACACCTGTGCGGCGAAGACTGCTTGCTGACCGGGCCAGGCGCGTCACCCCGACGCCGGCCGCCACGAGGCCGAGGAGCCCTTGCACGCTCGTGTCCCGATGAACGACGTCGGGGGTGAAGCCGGCCGTACGGAAGGAGCTGTCGAATGCCTGGTGCCAGGGTTCCCACGAGCTGCGTGGTGTCAGCACCCAGCGTTCGTCCGCCAGTTCCCCCAAGGCCAGTTCCGTGCGCCCCGCGAGTGGATGGTCCTCGGGCAGGACCGCGCACACCGGCTCGACCACCAGCGTCCTCGTCTTCAGGCCGTCCACCAGCGGAGGCCGGGTGAATGCGACGTCGTAGCGTCCCTTGAGCAGGCCGTCGACCAGAGGTGCGATCGTGGTCTCCTCGGTCGTCAACGTCAGACTCGGCAGGCGTTGTCGTACGGCCCGGACCACCGGCGGGAGCAGGTGGTTCGTCGTGGTGGCGAGGAAGGCGAGACGCAGGGTGCCGATCTCGCCGCGCGCTGCCCGTGCCACGACGTCGATGGCTTCGTCGGCCCGGTCCAGTACCGCGCGGGCTTCAGGAAGGAAGAGGGCTCCGACCGGGGTCAGGCTGGTGCCCCGGGTGCCGCGGTCGAAGAGCTTCACGCCCAGCATGCGCTCCAGCAGGCTTATCTGCTGGGAAAGGGACTGCTGGCTGATCATGAGGCGCTCGGCGGCACGCGTGTAGCTGGACTCCTCGGCGACGGCGACGAAGTATCTCAGCTGCCGAAGATCAGGTGTCACAGGAAGAGCTTACAACCGCGACAGGTAATCGGTGTTGGACGGCCACGAGGCCCCGAGACAACCATTGACCTCGGTGAATGCCGGATTGAAGGACACAGGAATGACACGCGGCACACAGGAAGGGCTGGTCGATCACGGGCTGCTCGGTGGGATTCGGCCGGGAGATCGCCCTGGCAACACCGGCCTCCGGCGACCGGGGGATGGTCACTGCACGCTGTCGGAAAGGCTTGCCGACTTTGCGCACACCGGCGGTGATGGTGTCAGCACAGTGATGCTGAACGTAAGGGACCCGGCTCCATAGGGACCCGGCTCCATCCTGCCGCGGTCACGGCAACACTGTCCGTGTTCGGCAGCCGACATCGCAACCTGGGAGCCCCTCAGCCGCTCGACATTCCGGTCGTGACCAGGGCCGCCACGTCACTCTCCGATTGCCGGGCCTGCTCAGCCACCTCGCCGGTCCCTTGTGGCCACGGCCACATCGCAGCTCGCTGGATCATGGCCAGTGCGCTTTGCGGCCCCTGGTGCCCGTGCGGCAACGGCAGCAAACGCGTATCGAGCGTGGAACGCCGGCCACCAGCCCTGCCGCGCGAGCAGCGTCTGCTCCCCGCGTCGAACCGAGCCTCAGGAAGCGCCACACGCTTCTGCCCGTCAACCGTTACACAAGAAAGTCGCACCATGATTCTTCGCACTCCTCAAGAACTCAGCGACCGGATCGCGATCCGCGAACTCGTCGACGCCTACTCCCACCACGCCGACCGACGCGAACCCGCACGGCAAGCTGCACTGTTCACGAAGAACGCCCATCTCGCGACCTACTCCGGCGACCCCGCGACGACTTCGCCGGACGTGGAGCTGAACGGACGCACCGAACTCCAGAACGCCTTTGAAAGTCTGAAAAACCACACTGCGACGACCCACCTCAACGGTCAAAGCACGATCGACGTGGACGGCGATCGTGCCACCGGCGAAACCTACTGCCTTGCACATCACCTCTCGGAGCAAGAGGGCGAACGCACACTCATGGTGATGGCAATCCGATACGTCGACGTATTCGTCCGCGTCGAAGACACCTGGCAATTCGACGATCGCGCACTGATCATCGACTGGGTCGACAGCCGAACCTCACACTCCTGACCCCGGGGCCCAGCCCGCCCAGCGTCCCTGGGGCGACAACTTCCACCCGCTCATGGCAGCACCGCCGGCATACCCGGCAGTCAATCTGTGAGGCGCGACCGGGCGCTGATCCTCCACACCACGGCACGAGCCGGTATCGACCCGCAAACCCTGCGCGGCCAGCCGTGGTCCCGCGCTTTCGGCGTGCGGACCCGTGGAAATGCTCCAACCTCAGGACCTGACCGTTCAAATGACAAGGCGGCTACCCACCGCCTCAAATCGATAGCCCCCCAACTGCTTTGAGCCTGAGGCTCAGAAAGTGTGCCAACGTGATCATCTATGACAAACTCTTCATCGGCGGCGAGTGGGTGAAGCCCAGCTCAGCCGAGTTGCTCGACATTCGTTCACCGCACGACCAGTCCTTGGTCGGACGTGCCGTGCAGGCCACCTCACCCGATGTCGACAAGGCAGTGGCCGCCGCTCGGAACGCCTTCGACCACGGGCCGTGGCCGCTGACCACCCCTCAGGAGCGGCAGGACCTGGTCGCCCGCTTCAACGAGCTTCACGCGGCGCGAGCTGCCGAAGCCGCCAGACTGATCAGCGCGGAGCGGGGCGCCCCTATCTGGTTCACCAGCTACCTCCAGACCGCGCTCGCCGGCCAGACAGACGCCTACTTGCGTGCCGCGGCGGCCTTCGGATGGGAGGAAGCTCTCGACCCCTCCGGTGTGGCCAAGGGCTTGGTACGCCGGGAGCCCATTGGGGTGGTCGCCGCCGTCATCCCGTGGAACGCTCCCCATCAGTCGGCACTGACCAAGCTCGTCCCAGCCCTGCTGGCCGGCAACACGGTCATCCTCAAAGCCTCACCGGAGAACTCCCTGAGCGTGTTCATGCTGGCAGAGATCATCGCAGAGGCGGGATTTCCCGAGGGCGTGGTCAGCATCATGCCCGCGGACCGCGAGACCAGCGAGTATCTGGTCGCCCACCCTGACGTCGACAAGATTTCCTTCACCGGATCCACGGCTGCCGGACGGCGGATCGCAGCCATCGCGGGCGAACAGCTCAAGCGGGTCAGCTTGGAGCTGGGCGGTAAGTCGGCCACGATCATCCTTGAGGACGCGGACCTCTCCGCCGTCACGGACGGCATCAAGTTCGCCTCGTTCGCCAACAATGCGGAAAACTGCCAGGCGCACACCCGAGTCCTCGCTCCGAGAGGCCGTTACGAGGAAGTCGTCGCAGCGCTCAAGGTGACAGTGGAAAATCTCGTGGTGGGAGATCCCGCTGATGCAACCACCTTCGTTGGCCCAATGGTCAGGGCGGACCAGCAGCGGCGGGTCCGGTCGTACATCGAGCTGGGTGTCGCGGAGGGTGCCCGCCTGGTCACCGGCGGAGCGGATGTGCCGGAAGGACTGGAGGGCGGCAACTACGTCAAGCCCACCCTGTTCGCCGACGTCGACAACCACATGCGGATCGCTCAGGAGGAGATCTTCGGTCCCGTTCTCGTGGTGATCCCTTACGAGGACGAGGAGGACGCGATCAGGATCGCCAACGACTCGCCCTACGGCCTCGGCGGCGGTGTTTGGACGGCTGACACCGACCACGGTGTTGACATCGCCCGCCGAATCCGTACCGGATTCTTCATGGTGAACGCCGCGCCGGTGAGCTTTGAAGGCCCTTTCGGCGGCTACAAGGCCAGCGGTATCGGGCGAGAATTTGGCTCGGCGGGCCTCAGTGAATACGTTGAGCACAAAACGATCAATATCTGACTGGCCCCCGTCGGTGGTCGTCGTGAGAAGTTGGAGGTCCGGGCGATTCGGCCGAATCCTCCGGCGGATTTCCAGCGGAAAAAAATCGACGCGCATTGTTTCGGCGACCTCGACCGGGAATATTTGAACACCGTTGAGATGTGGTGCATGTCGGTCGGAAGAGATGGCAGAGACTGTTGGAGTGCGGGAATGAATAGGATGCATTCAGACCAGGTTGTTGAGGGATTCTTCGAGGTATTCGAGAGGCTGGTCGGGGTGATTCCCGGGGCGTACATGCGCCAAGGGGCCAGTGGGACGCTGCTGTTGGTCAGTGCCATACCGATTCCGACACTGAACGGACTGAGCTTCGAAGCTGAACCGGACTTCGTGGAAGCCGCGGAACTTGCCGGAGAGCTGGCGGGCGGGCAGCTGCCCTGGTCGGTACAGGTGCGAGGCGAGCCGTCTGCGGAGGTAGCCGCCTTCGCTGCGAGGTACGGACTGGCAAACACCATCCGGCTGCCCCTGCTTGCTCTGGAAGAGGACATCACCCTGCCTGCGCCGCAGCTGCCTGAAGGGGCCGTGGTCCGCACGCTCTCCGGGTCGGACCGGCGCGGCTACGCCGACGCACTTGTGCAGGGCTTTGGAATGCCTGCCGAAGTCGCAGCCGTAATGGCAGCCCCCGCGATGCTCGACGGTCCTGGCATGGCTGGCTACGTTGTTGAGCGGGACGGTGCGACCGTAGCAACCGGCTTCAACGTTCTCATGGGAGACCGGGTCGGCCTGTTCAACGGCTCGGTCCCTCCTCAGCACCGCGGTAGCGGCTACTACCGCGCCCTCGTGCTGACGCGCCTGCACGATGCCCGCCAAGCCGGCGCCAAGCTCGCGTTCACGCAGAACTCGCCCATGTCCCGGCCCATTTATGAGTCACTGGGATTTCGTCACGTAGAGACCTGGACCTACCTGACCACCTGAGCCCTCCCCGTAGCCAGCTTGGCCCGCGTTGGTCACGTCCGTTGGAGTGGTGTATTGACGGCCACGCGGTGACGGGCCGAGGCGGTCGAACACGGGCTGGTGGCGCCCCTGATGGCGCTGGTCGAGCCGGACGAGCGGGGTGATCCGCAGTCTCCGCTGCGGTGGACGACCAAGTCGTTGCGTCACCTGGCGGACGAGCTGGCCGGGCAGGGGTTTCGGGTGTCCGCGCCGACCGTGGGCCGTCTGCTCAGGCAGGCGGGCTTCAGCCTGCAAGGCAACGCCAAGACCCTGGAAGGCATCCAGCACCCGGACCCGGGACGCCCAGTTCCGGTATCTCAATGAGCAGGTCAAGGCCCATCAGGCGGCGGGTGAGCCGGTGATCAGGTGGACACCAAGAAGCGCGAGCAGATCGGGCGGATGCCCATGGCCGGGCGGGAGTGGCGCCCGAAGGGCGATCCGGTCCAGGTCGAGGACCACCACTTCTTCTTCAGCTGCCCGGGTGTCGAGCAGGCGATCCCGTACGGGATTTACGACCTTGACCGCAACACCGGCTGGGTCAACGTCGGCATCGACAACGACACCTCCGTCTTCGCGGTGGAGTCCATCCGCGCTGGTGGACCGCCCGCGGCAGCCAGGACTACCCGACTGCGACCCGGCTACTGATCACCGCCGACGCAGGCGGCTCCAACGGCTACCGCTACCGGGTATGGAAAAGCGAGCTGGCCGCGTCGGCCGCCGAAACCGGGCTTGCGATCACGGTCTGCCACTTCCCGCCGGGCACCTCCAAGTGGAACAAGATCGAGCACCGGCTGTTCTCGCACATCACCCACAACTGGCGCGGGCGCCCGCTGACCAGCCACGACGTGGTGATCCAGACCATCGCCGCGACGCGCACCCGCACCGGCCTGCGTGTTGAAGCAGTGCTGGACACCGGTGACTACCCCACCGGGATCGCTATCAGTAAGGACCGCTTCGCAGCCTTGCCGCTGGAGCACCATGCCGTCCACGGACCGTGGAACTACACCCTCCACCCCCAGATTGCCGGCGACACCCTCCTCCCGGACCCGGTCGGCGAGGCCGTAGGTCCCGCCCAGCGCCGTCAGACGATGCTCGCCAAACTGGCCAACGAGCGGCTGACCGGCCTTTCCGCCGAACAACTGGAACACCTGACTGTCACACTCGCCTCCGCTCAGGCCGCCCGCACCCAGCAACGATTCAGCGAACAACGCGGCGGACGAGCCCGCCGAGCCACCGGAAAGCTACGGCACAAACCGCTCTTCGACGACTCGGCCCGGCTCCTGCTCACCCTGCTCTATCAGCGACAGGTCTGCTCGATGAACGTGCTCGCCGACCTGCTGGAAGTCACCGCGACCTGCAGCGCCAGCCACATCCATGAGACCCGTGAGGTCCTGGAGAACCTCGGCCACGTCCCCGGCACCGCCCCGGTCCGCCTCCCCACCGCTCCCGCCTTGCAGGCTTTCCTCGACAGCGACCAGCAACCTACCCGCACCGAGATCATCAACAAGTTGTCCCACCCGGAACTGACCGGCATGTCACGCCCCGATCTCCGCACACTGATCAGCCGCATGGCGCCCCGTCAAATCGCCCAGACCGAGCGCGTGTCCTACGAGCGCCGTGGCGGTGAACCCAGCCAGGCAACCGCAAAGGCGTCTTCCCACAGAAACTCGGTAACCACGAGCGCGTCGTCATCGCCCTCATTTACCTGCGGAAACTGTGCACCCTGGACGTCATCGCCGACGCCTTGGGCGACGTGAGCAGGTCCTCCATCGGCAACGTCGTCCGCGAACTGCGGCCCCTCCTCCAACGAGGCGGCCACCTGCCACCACCGGGAACCACCCGATACCGCTCCGTAGCCGACCTCCTGGCCGCGACAACACTTTGATTCTTTACGGCTCCAGTGCGTGCGGCAACGCTGCCACGAAGCCCCAGGCAGGACGGCTCCGACGGCGTCGACGCGGCAGGCGCCAGAATCAGACCGGGCAGACACCGCAAGAAACCCGACAGTGGTGTGGGACAGGGCCTACAGCAACGGCCCCTGCCGCCAATACCTGTGGCGCGGGGGCATCCGGCACACCATCCCGGAGAAGACCGACAGGCAAGCCGCCCGCCTACGCAAAGGCTCACGTAGCAGACGGTCACCCGGCATCGGCGAAGACCGCTACAAGAAACGCAACACCGTCGAGCGATCGATCAACCGGCAGGACGCCGACAGTGCTCAGCCTGGTGCCCGGATGCACGGTCGAAGTGCTTCACACCCGGCCATGCACTCCAGCAAGGTGATCTGCCGCGCCCGGAACTGCCGGCTGATCATCAGCAGCTCGCTGCCCGCGTGTGGCTGGACTCCTCGGCGACGGCTACGAAGTTCTCAACTGTCGGAGATCAGGGGTCACAGGTAGAGCCTACAGCTGCGACAGGTAGCCGATGTTGGACGGCGCTAGGTGTCGAGACAACGATTGATCTCGGTAAACACCCCTTTGAAAGGCATGCGAATGACGAACGACACGCAAGGCCGCGTCTGGCTGATCACGGGCTGCTCGACCGGGTTCGGCCGAGAGATCGCGCTGGCAGCGCTGGCCGCCGGTGACCGGGTCATGGCGACCGCGCGCCGCCCGGAAGCGCTCGCCGACCTCGTGCAGGCCGGCGGTGACCGCGTCAGCTCGGCGGCACTGGACGTGACGGATCCGGCATCCATCCAGGCCGCGGTGAAGGCGACGCAGGGCGTGTTCGGCCGCATCGACGTCCTGGTGAACAACGCCGGGTTCACCATGCTCGGCGCCGTCGAGGAAACCTCGATGGAGCAGCTTCGATCGCTGATGGAGGTCAACTTCTTCGGTACGGCGGAGGTCACCAAGGCGGTGGTCCCCATGATGCGCGAGCAGGGCAGCGGGACGATCGTGCAGATGAGCTCCCAGGGCGGCCGGATGACATACCCGGGGCTGGGCGGCTACGACGCGTCGAAACACGCGGTTGAGGCCCTCAGCGAGTCGCTGTCGAGTGAGCTGGCGCCTTTGGGCATTCGGGTACTGATTGTGGAGCCCGGCATGTTCCGCACCAAGATCACCAAGAACATGGTCCTGGCTCCTGAGAACCCGGCCTACGCCGCGACTTCGGGTGGCCTCCGCCAGATGGTCGCGGGAGTGCAGGGCAATGAACCGGGTGACCCTGCGAAGGCCGCGGCGGCCATTCTCGATGTGCTCGACGCCGAGAACCCGCCCCTCCGTCTCGTACTCGGCAGTGATGCGGTCGACGCCATGCGTGAGCACCACGAGGCCCTGCTGTCCGACATGGTCACCTGGGACGCGTTGAGCCGCTCGACAGACATTTCGTGACCAGGAGCGGGCACTGACCGCAGCGGGCCGTATTCTCCATCACGCGGCACAGCTCGTGGGATGCAGCCTGCTGCTTTGGCGGAGATGATCGCGCAGGGCCGGCCCGCGCCGGCTGGGGCGGCCCCCGGCATCGGGACAGCCCTGCTGAGCGAGCTCGACGCCCGGCCACGGGATGTGAGCAGTCGGCGGGCCTTCTTCGTATGCGGTTCGGCCTGCCCTCCGTCCGCTCACGAGGAACTTCGAAAAGCGTCGCGGGATGCGACTGATCACGCGTGGGCATGACGGCTTTCTGGCAGTTCCACCGGCCGGACTCGATCATGAGTATGAATAGGCGTACCGCATCACGCAGGGCTGTTTCCCGGTGTCGGTGCAGGCCAGGTTGCTTGGCACCGAGGGTGAAGTACTTGCCCACGATGGCAAGGCGGTACGGGAGTTGGAGGCGCGCCGCTCGTGGATCGCGGGCTCCTGCTTTGGCGGCGCAGGCGCCGACAACCTGTCCTCGAGGACAAGTTCAGCTTGGACGGCTGGCTGCGCACCGGGGACCTCGGCCGGTGCGCCCGGATGGGTATCTCACCCTCACGGACGAGGTCAAGGATGTGACCCAGTCCGGTGATGAGTGGTCCTCCGTCGAAGTGGAGAAGGGCCTCATGGTGTACTCCGCGGTCGCGGAAGCAGCCGTCATCGGGGTTGCCGACGACCGGTGGAGGGAAAGGCCACTGGCCGTCGTGGTGGGGAAGACCGACGTGCCCGCGGCCTACTCCAACTGCTGCACACTTTCTGCCACTCGCGTGGCCGGGTGGCAGGTGCCTGAGCGGTGGACGAGCGTAGAGACGATTGTTCGCAGCGAGCCTGCCCCCACATCCCAGAAGCGTGCAGGCCTCGCGCGCACTCGCGCCCTGTCATCTGGCTCAGAGGGGGGGGCTGAACTCCATCGCGGTTCCGTCCACACCCGAGCGCTGTAATCCCCTGATATCCCGAATGCGGCTGCGGTCGACCTGGGCGCCTCCCTTGGCCGGCATGCAGGCCGATCAGACGCTGCTGACACCCGAAGGAAAACAATGACCAACGCCCACGGCCGCGCCGACATCCGCGACATGCTCGTCGTCCATGAAGCCTTCCGCAGGGCCTACGGCAAGATGCCCGGCCTCGTCCTGGCCGTCTCCCCTGGCGACACGGCCAGGGCCGCCGTTGTGGCAGACCATATCGAGTTGATCAAGGAGTTTTTGCACCTGCATCACAAGGGCGAGGACGAGCTGCTGTGGCCGAAGCTCATAGCGCGGGCGACGCAGGATGTGGCCCCGACGTTGGCGCTCATGGAAGAGCAGCACACTCAGATCGACGGCCTGATCTCCACATGCTCCTCCAGTCTTGTGCGGTGGAGAAGGAATGCCGCCGCATCCGACCGCGACCAGCTCGCTGCGGCGCTGCGGGCGCTCGGTGAGGAACTGACAGCGCACTTGGCCGTCGAGGAGGCGGAGGTGCTGCCCATCGTCGACCGGTACATCACCGCGGCCGAGTGGCACGAGCTGGGAGACCATGCCATCAACGGCCTTCCCAAGAAGAAGCTGCCCATCGTGTTCGGCATGCTGGCTTCTCTTGCCGAACCGGCGGTAGTCACGCTGATGCTGGCCAGCGCTCCCCTCGTGCCGCGCATCATCATGCCCGTGCTGGGGCCGCGAGCCTTCGCATCGCATGCCAGGAAGATCTATGGGGCCAGTGGTTTCTAAAACCGCAGGTAGGCATGGCACAGAGAGTGACCACAGTAGCGAGGCGGCTGCGGCCAGTCTCTTTGTCAGGTGGCCTTGCTCCTCACAACTGGGCAGCGCGTCCACGGGGTAAGCAGCTCAGCGCCTGCTTCCCTGGCCCGCTGACGGATCTGTTCGGCAGTGGGCCGGGGGCCGCCATGCAGCACCGCGGCCCGGGCCGCGTCCCAGTCCGGTGCGTCACCAGCGGTGTGCCAGGCGGCGAGCGTGTGCACGACGTTGACGATGCGGACAGCATCTCCTGCTGCACCGGCCCGGCCCACGGGTACTTCTGGCCGTCGAACGGGCAGCCGCGTACGAGAACGGATCGAGGGGTGGAAGGAGTACCCGTCCTTGGGACGTGCAGGTACGGCTCTCCCTGTGGAGTCACGCCGAGGCGGGCCCGGATTTCCGGCAACCGTGACTGCAGCGTGCCGGTCGCCCATGGCGGGCTGGGTCCATCGCCGTGCATAGCGCGTCGGCGTTCCGGCGGGGCTTGAGCCGGGCGTCGCCGCCGGGCTCGGTACTGGTCGGTTCGGGCTGGTGCGCGCTCCTGCGGGGGTTCATCACGGCAGTAGTGGCATGGGTGGTGTGCCGGGCAGCGCGGGCGTGCCGGCAAGGCGCAGTACAGGTCGTGGAAGGTCCGGCCGGAACCGACTGAGGGCGTGGTGCAGGCAGTCCGCATCCACCAGATGCCTGAGTCTGGGCGGGGTGCGCCAGTGAGGCCCGGTCGCGGTGCGGGCACCGGCGCGCGGCAGGGGGATCTTGAACGGACCGCCGAAACACAGCCCGTGTGCGTGTAGTCCGCGGAGGGCCGGCCGGGCCCTTCGAGGACCTCGAGGTGATCCGCGTCGATGCGGGCATGCCGACCGAGGGGTTCTGCCGTCTGATCGGCGTGCCCGAGCGGACCTGGCGCTGCCATCAGGCCCGTGCCCGCCGCGATGCCGAGCCGCGGGGGGCGTGTGTCGGGTGATCCAGCTGGTCACGTCCCGAACGGACGGCGGTTTGCGGGGCGGAGCCGCCTGAGGGAACGCTTCGCGCAGCCGGCGAACGTAGTGTCTGACCACGGTCATGCCGCCTGGGTAGTCGCGCTCGCGGAGTTCTTGGAACAGCTGGGTGGCGTTGGTGCAGCCTTCCTGCCATCGCTGGTGGAGGTAGGGCTTGTGGGGGTCGAGGATGCTGGTGCGGCCGGTCCACTTGCCGACCAGCAGCTCATCTGGGCTCGCAGCGTGGGCGAGGTGGCTCACGGTGTTGCGGGCCAGGCCGAGCCGGCGGGCGATGGCCCGCTGCCCGAGGCCTTGGCCCAGGAGAGCGCGGACGGCTTTGTGCTGTTCACGGACGCGGTCCGAGAGCCGGCCCGGACCGACGGGGCTCGTCAGACGACGTGGCCGCCAGGGTGTCCAGCGGCGGGACGGTGCCCGTCGGCGTCCGGTCTGAGGGTTCTCGCAGGAGGGCCCGGTGGCCGATGACGGTCTTCTCGACGGCCTCGACGAGGTTGTGCCAGATATGCCAGCGATCAGCGGCATGGACAGCGTGCGGTGCCCCGAGCTGTCCGGCCTCGGCATAGGCAAGGGACCGATCGCGGCAGATCACCTCGACACCGGGATGGTCGGCAAGCCACGCGGCAACCGTCTCCACCGACCGGTCGGACAGCACATCGACCGGACGACGCGTCTCGATGTCCACCAGGATCATGCCGTAGACATGTCCCTTGCGCAGCGCGAACTCATCCACGCCCAGCACTCGCGGCGTCTTGAACGCCGGATCGGGCAGCGTGCGTATCAACCGCAACAGCGTGGATCTGCTTGCGGTGACCGCGAGCACGCGGGTCAGGCGGGCGCCGGCCCGGCCCGCCAGCATCAGTGCCACCTGCCCCAGCACCGCCTGCAAGCCGATACTTCGCCGCCCGTAGCGGAAGGTCAGTCCCTTGACCTGCTCGACGAACGTCGCTTTCGGACACTGCTGTTCGCGGCAGCGGAAACGGCGAACGCGTAATTCGATCACCACACGGCGGCCACCGGCCTCACGATCGGCGAGCCGCCGTACGTACCCGCTGTGCACACGGCTCGATGCCACGCCGCAGCCCGGACACCCCGCCTGCTCCGCCACAGCGGGAGCCCGTACGACAACGAACTCGCCATTCAACAGCACGTCTTCGATCAGTACACTCTCGACCTGGTGGCACCACAGGTCGGCCAGGACCACATCACCCATGGCCGTTCATGATCGCGGCTTCGGTGACCCTCCGTGGCCCGAGCACGGAAACTGATCCAGAACCTCATTTCAACCGTTGCCGACAGCTTCTGAGACACAACAGCAGCGAAAGCGTACAGGCTAGCCCCGGTCAGCCGTCCGTGCGCGGTCACGTGTTCAATGAGCGTTGCACCCGGTACATAGGCAGTGGTCAGGCTTTGTGGGGCGGGTGTGTCACGACCGCCTCCGGATCCCGCTCAGATGGAAAGACCCTGCTCAGGTGATGCCGTCGGGCGCGTCGAGGGCGATCTCGACTTCCTGACGGCTCAGCCATCCGCCGCCCGGCACCGAAAAATCGGCCCGATGCAACACGCCACGGCCCGGCCCCTCGCCGTTCGGCTCGGGGCGTACTGCAACGCCGCCCCCGGCCCGCAAAAGTACTAGCGGAATACATGCTTAAAATTCAGCAAAACCGTTAAGAATGGATCATTTGCCGCAGTACGGTGGGAATCCGCCGTCCAATGCAGGCTCCGCGACCGGTTCAGGAGGAAGCCCGCATGGCAGATGAACTTGACGTAGCGTCGCTGACTCCCGGTGATCGAGCGAATGCGATCCGCGAACTCTCGGGGTTCGTCGTCAACGGCCGCGCAGAGGTGGACCTTCCGTCGGATCCGAATCGCCAGCGGGCTCACGCGACCACCAGCGCGCTCGGGTCGGTGAAAGTCTCGGAGATCGGTTGGAACGTGACCCGCATCCGGCGCACTGCTGCCCCGGTGGACGGGGAGATGGTGCCGCAGATTCTCGTCTCCATCCGGGAAGCGGGGGTCTCCCAGTTCCACCAGGCGGGCAGGCACGGACTGATAAAGGCCGGGGATCTCATGGTGCTCGACAATGCGAAGCCCTACGAGGTTTTGTTCCACGGCCCAGTACGTGGAGTTCTAGTGAGCGTTCCCACGCACATCCTGGGGCTGCGGCCGTCCCTGCTCGATCAGATCACGGCTGGTCCACTCAGTTCGGAGCGACCGGCCGTGGGCGCCACAGCAGCGTTCTTCACCCGACTGGCTCGTCTTCGGGGCGCTGCCGGTAAAGCCGATACCGCCCTGTTCGCGGAGCCCAGTGTCGACCTGATCAGGGCTGTGGTCACCATGGTCCTGTACGGGGACGACCTGGCCAGAACGCTCCTGAACAGCACACTTCTTGAGCGTGTTCAGGAATACGTGCGCCTCCATTTGGCAGACCTCGATCTGACTGCCGAGCGTATCGCAGCCGAGCACAACGTTTCCGTACGCTGGCTCTACCTGACCCTGTCCCGAGCGGGAATCACCCTCGGTGAATGGATCAGGACGCAGCGCCTCGAAGAATGCAGGAGGGAACTGGCTTCGCCAGTGCATCAGTTCATGACGATCGAGGCCATCGCCCACCGGTGGGGGTTCCCCAGCGCACCCCACTTCAGTCGCGTCTTCAAGACGGCGTACGGCGTGAGCCCCCGCGACTTTCGGTTGGGTCAGAGTGGGCTTTCACCGGAAACAAAACATCTCCGGCAGAGCACTTTGGACGGACCACCCTGACCGTACCGGGCCCACCTGGAAGGCGAACCGGAGCCGCCCCGCGCCCCGCTCGGAACGTTCGACTGTGAGCGGGGCAGACGACAGGGCCCCCGCCGGTTGCCGATCCGGCGGGGCCCTGTTCTGTGCGTTGCCGCAGGTCAGCCCTTGCGCTTATCCCGCTCGACGTCCTCTGCCGCTTTGTGGGCGATGCCGTCGAGGATGTCGTGCTCGGAGACCACGACCTCCCGGGCGCCCGTGCGCTCCATGATCCGCAGCAGTACCAGGGCCCTGGTGCCGACCACGTCGACCCGGCCCGGGTGCATCACCGGGATCGCCGCACGCTGCAATCTCACCCGGGGCCGCCTTCACCTACCTCACCGCGTGGATGGTCCGCCCCCCTTGCCCGGGGCAGGTCACCAGCCGGTGATGCGGGGCCAGCGCGCTTGGATCACCGGGGCGGGCTCCGTGCCCTTGCTGCTGTCGACGACGTGGTAGCCGTGGTGCTGGGCGGCGGTGGCGCAGGCGTGGTTGGGCAGGATGCGCAGCCGGGTGCCGACCGGCAGGTCGGGCAAGTCGGTGCCGTCGCGGGCGGTGAGGGTGCCATGTTCCTGGCTCGCGGCCGTCATGACCAGGTTCGGGATGAGGTGGCCGGCCATGTCGGTGACCAGACCGTAGCCCTGGTCCTGGGCCTGGGCGGCGGTGCCGCGGTCGCGGGACATGGCCATCCAGCCGCCGTCGGTGACTATCCACCCGTACTCGGGGCGGTGGCCGATGATGGTGACGACCACCGACAGGGCGAGGTCCTGCACCTGGCAGACGTCGAGGCCGGCCATCACCAGATCGAAGAACATGTAGTTACCGGCCCGCAGTTCGGTGACCCCAGTGAGGTCCTCGGCCGCGTGCGCGGTGGGGGTGGAGCCGACGCTGACGCAGGCCACGGGCATACCGGCCGCACGGAGACGTTCGGCTGCGGCAACCGCGATGTCACGTCTGTGCGGCCAGGCGCTGTTCTTCGGCGCTGTAGGCGAAGTACGACTCGCCTGCGTGGGTGAGCACGCCGTCGAGGCAGGCCGCGTCGTGCAGGATGCGGCCTGCCTCGGTGAGGGCGGGGTCGTCGGGCTTGAGACCACCGCGGTGGCCGTCGCAGTCGATCTCGATCTGGGCCGGGATGGGCAGGCCGGCCTGGCCGGAGGCTTCCGCGACGAAGACGGCCTGCTCGATGCTGTCCAGCAGGACTCGCACGGTCACGCCGCGCCGCAGGAGAGCGATGACGCGGGGGAGCTTGTGGGGATCGATGCCGACGGCGTAGGTGATGTCGGTGTAGCCGCCGTCGGCGAACGCCTCGGCCTCGGCGAGGGTGGAGACGGTGATGGGACACGTGTTGCCGTCGTTCAGAAGCGCGGCGACGTCGAGGCTCTTGGCTGTCTTCATGTGCGGGCGCAGGGTGACCCCGAGCCGGCTGGCCCCGGCCCGCAGGCGTTCGATGTTGCGCAGGCTCCTGTGCACGTCGACAACGGCGAACGGGGTGTCCGGATCCATCAGGGTCTGTGCGGCGGGGGCGGGGGTGGTGGTCACAGGGAGATGTCCATCTTCTTCAGGAGGGCCAGAGCCAGGTAGAGGTCTTGCAGCCCGATCCCGGAACTGTCGAAGACTGTGATGTCACGGTGGTCGGTGCGTCCTTGGGCACGCTGGGTGAGGACTTCGCCGAGGGGGATGAGGACGGTGCCCTCGGGTGCGTGCTGGCTTTCGCCCATGCGGCGTGCCTGTTCGGGCAGGTCGCAGAAGACCCGCGCGCGGGCGAACAGGGCGGGGGGCAGCTCCCGCTTTCCGGGGGCGTCGGCGCCCATGCAGGACAGGTGCGTGCCGGGGCGGACCCACTCGGCCTCGAACAGGGGAGGGTCTTCGGCCCGTGCGGTGGTGGCGGTGACGATCACGTCGGCGCTCGCGCAGGCTTCCTCGGCACCGGCCGCACGTGCTGTGTGTCCCTCTGCGGTGAGTGCGGCAGCCTCGGTCGCTTCGCGGCCTTGTCGCGTCCCACGATCAGGATCTCGCCGATCGGCCGGACCCGGGCGACGGCCCGCGCCTCATAGTCGGCCATGTGAACGGGTTCGGACGGCCCGTTCCGGGCAAGGCCTGCCGCGCGGCCGGATGGGGCGGCGCCCGACCCACAGGGCGCAGACCCCCTCCGGCTGCCGGGTCAGACCATGAGGCTCACTCGCTCGTTCACATTCAGCAGTGTCTTGCCGTAGACCTCCAGGCCGACGGCAGGGATCAGGCCGGCGTGGCGGGCTGCGGTGTTCGCATCACGCCAAATGCGCTGCAGGGTGTTTGCCTCGGCGAAGGCAGAGGCACCGTGCGCGTCCAGCAGGATGCCGATGGCCTCGAGGATCTGGCGGGCCGCGTAGCCCGCCTCGGCCCTGATGTGGGAGCGCGCGGCATATTCCAGAGGACCGGCGGCGGCCGCCTGGTCGACCTGCGAGGTCGCGCGGTGGGTGAGAAGCCTGGCTGTCTCGATCTTCAGCGCGGCCTCGGCCACCTGCGTCTGGATCCCCACCGAGTCCGCCTGCCGGTTGTGAACGGTGAACGACAGCGGCTTTGACACCGCAGCACGTACCACCACGTCCAGAGCCGCCTTGCCCAGCCCGAGCAACGGACCGAGCAGGCACAGCAGCAGCATCGGGCCGAACGAAGCGCCGTACAGCTCCTCCTCGCGGGGCGAGCGCGGGTAGACCCCCTCCGCCGCCTCCGTGACCGAAAGGATTCGGTGAGCGGGGACGAACACATCCCGCGCGACGAGGGTGTTGCTGGCGGTACCCCGCATCCCGGCGGTGTGCCAGGTGTCCTCGATGACCAGTTCCGAGGCGGGAATCAGCACCAGAGCCTGATCCGCGACCGCACCATCCTCGTCCTGCAGGAGTGCGCCGACTGCCGCCCAGGTCGCGTACGGCGCCCCAGAGTTGTACGACCAGCGGCCGCTGACCCGCCAGCCGCCCGCCACCCGCTTCCCGATGCCCGTCGGTGCAGCCACACCGGTCACCCGTGCATCAGGGTCGGCTCCGAACACCTCCTCCTGGGCCTGATCCGGAAACAAGCACGCCAGCCAGTTCGTCACGGAAATGATCATCCCGACCCAGGCCGCCGAGCCGTCGGCTTCGCCGAGCGCCTCCGAGACATCGGTCAGGGTGCGCAGATCCGCCTCCTGACCGCCGTATCGCTTCGGTGTCAGCAGCCGGAAGACGCCGGCGTCGGACAGCGCATGGACGATCTCGGCTGGTACGACGCGGTCCCGGTCACCGCGAGCGGCGTGCTTCCGCAGCAGCGGCTGCAACGCGGCCGCCGCTGCGACCGAATCGGACGTGGGACCGGCCTCGACCGGCCCGCCGGGCACGCCGTGGGACGTGGAGCTGTGCATATATGTCTTCTCCGTCGTGGTCGTTGAGTGTGCTGCTAGAGACGCGGCGCTGCCGGCGGTGACAGCAGGTGTGCTGCCCCGCCGCCCCGGCGCCGGCACGAGACCCGCCGGCGCCTTGACCCGAAAAGCGGCCCCACCGGGCGGGGCGGGATGCCAAGCCGGCAATGCCGGCAACGCTGCCGACACCTTCGTCGTCCGTGGATGGCAGGTGCCCCATCCGCGGTGACGTCCGGTTGTTCGCATGCCGTGGCAGCCCGTGTTGAGCTGCTGCCAGGGTGCGTCAGCCCGGCGAGAGGCACGAGCGCCGGCACGGGCGAACCCGGCCCGAACGCTTGGCGCCCGGCTTCATGGGGCGAGAGGCGGAATCAATCTTATATCGAGCGTTCGTTAAAGTTTTGCGTCATGGTGGGCCCGCGGCCCGAGGAGGGAAACGGTCTCGCGTGCGACGTCAGCCGAGGGGCTGCGCGGTCTGCTGGCGGGACGAGTCCTTGATGGCGTCCATCAGTCGGTGGCGTGTGTGGGCATAGGTGAAGTCGGGGGCTGTGTGGGTGCCTTCGCGCAGGTCGCGTCCCAGGTGGGTGTAGAGCGCGGCGACGTTCCTGGCGGGGCCGACGAGGCCGTCGGGGATACCGGCGGAGTACTCGGCGGGCACCTCGAGCTTGGACACGGTGGCGTCTTCGCCGAAGCCGGCTTCGAGGGTGAGGTCGGTGACCTGGATGTTGCCCCAGGGGGCGGTCAGGACGATGTCGCCGTCGGTGCCGTTGATCTCCCAGCGGAAGTTGTCTCCGCGGGAGGCGCCGCCGCGGTAGAAGACCGAGGCCGCGGCGCCGTTCTCGAGGGTGCCGATGACCGAGATCTGGTCGGGGGCGGTGACGGGGAACACGGTGTTGCCGTCGTCGGTGACGGTCACCTCGGTGCGGCCGCGCACGAGGTTGGCCGACAGGTGGTCGAATTCCCCGAGAGTGACATTCAGTGCGTCGATGGCGTGCAGGGCGGCGCCGGACAGGGGGGTGGCGCCCTGCGTCTCGTCGTACCAGTAGGTGTGGGCCCTGGTGGTCTGCCCGTTCCAGACCATGCCGGAGGCGACGAGAGTAGTGCCGATGACCCGGCCGATCCTGCCGTTCTGGATCAGGTGGCGCGCGTAGCGCAGTTCGGGGTGGTAGCGGCCTTGCAGGCCGATGGCGGTGCGCACCCCGGCGGCGTCTGCACGCTGGGTGAGCTCGGTGGCATCCGCCAGGTTCAGGGCCAGCGGCCATTCGCTGTAGACGGTCTTGCCGGCGTCGATCGCGGCCGTGATGAGCTCCCGGTGGTGGGGGACCTTGACCGCCACCACGACGATGTCGATCCCCGGGTGGGCCAGCAGGGCGGCGTGGTTGTCGAACGCCGCCTCCACCCCGAATTCCCGCACGGCCGCCTCGGCGGACTCGCGGCGGGAGGTGCTGACGGCACGCAGTGTGAAGTCCGGCAGGGCCTTGAGGGCGGGGATGTGGCTGATGGAGGCCCAGCCGCCCGGGCTGCCGCCGATGATGCCGACGCCGATGGTGCTCATGTCGTTACTCCTGAGGTGACGGGCCCTGTGCGGGCCGAAGGGGTGGTGGGTGTTACTTCTTCGGCGCGGTGGACGGTGTCCAGTTGGGGACGGTGTCCACCCGGAACCGGGACAGCACGGTGCTGGAGATGTACCAGTGGCCGTGGATCCGCCGATAGGTGTCGCGGTACTCGCCGTAGCCGTGGAAGCCGTTCTTGTAGCTGGATCCGGCGGGGAAGCTCACGTAGTCCTCCATCGCCCAGATCGCCGTGGCGCGGTTCCCGTGCACCTGGATCTCGGGCAGGAAGCCCTGGTGGGCGGTGGGGGCGTCCCCCAGGAGCGCCGCCGTGTTCTTTGCGAGGTCCTTGCCGCTGCTGTACTTCACGCCCACGTCGATGGTGGGGTGGGCGGTGAAGAGCGCGGCCAGCTTGGACCACTGCTTGCTGTCGATGTAGCGGAAGTAGCGCGCCTTCAGCTGGCGGATGTCCTCGATGTCGGCGAGCCGCTGCACCGTGGCCGCGTTGTGCGCCGCAGCGGACTGCGCGGGGTGGTGCGCGGCGGACGCGGGCTGGGAGGCCCAGGCGGCCGCGCCCGCGCCCCCGCCGGCCAGCAGTGCGGCCACGGCGGCGGCGCCGACCACACGTGAACGCCATGCGGAAGGCGTGCGGGATTCCTGCTTGCTCATGCTGTGTCCTTTCGGCGCCGCATCCGTGCGTGGGCGGCGTTCGTTGAGTCCCGGGCCTGTGAGTGACCGACGTGGCGCTCACCGAGGAAGCGCCGCACTACCGGTCGGTCGCGACCCGGCCACGTCAGCCAGTGAACCCTATGTGGAACGATGCGTCAAAAAAATAATCGAGTTTTCTGCCTCAAATGTGAGGAATATTTGTAGCGATCGTTCGGGGCGAAGATCGCTCGCTCGTCGCCCGCACGGGCCGCTCACGCAGTGAGTCCCCCCGTCCACCTGGCCGGCTGGCGACTCGATTGGGTCCGACGCCCTGGGCAGCCTCCGCGTCCCAGGGTTGTGGCGCCCGCGGCCAGGCCGATCGGCAGCCAGGTACGGCCGCCGGTGGCGCGAGGCTCGGGGCGGCCACCGAGGGCAGGTCAGCCGCACGCTCGATGAGCTGGGTCATGGCCTCGGGGTGGGAGACAGGTGCGGCGTGCGAGGACGGCACTTCAACCGAGACGGCATGGCCCCGGGTCCAAGACGGGGCGCCGGGTTTTCACCCGGCTCCATGGCGGCGGTGCACACGTGGCGCCACCGCCCTGCGGTCAGCCGGGGTGGTGGGCGGGCGGTTGCGCCGTGCCCGCCGGGACGGAGCGGCGGGCCATCCACTGGACCAGGGGTTGGAGTGCCCTCAGCAGTGCTTGGCCGTCCGGGGTCAGGCTGTAGCGGATCTGCACGGGCGTGGTCGGCATCACTGTGCGCTCGATCAGCCCCTCGGCGGCCAACTCCTTCAGGCGCTGGGTCAGCAGGCGGTCGGAGATACCACCGACCATCGTCCGGAACTCTCCGTGGCGCCGGGCGCCATGTGCGGCGGCCGCCAGAATTCCACCCGTCCAACGTCGCCCGACAAGCTCCAGCGCGCCCAGCAGATTCGGGCAGGCGCTGTCGTCGATGGTGCGTTCTGTGCACTGCGCGGATGGTGAAGCATGCATTCCGAAAACTCCAATTCAAGGACGGTTGCCTGGTCGACGGAGACCGAGGGTCGGCCGGAGAGCCGGCACACCTCCCGGCACCGGACGGCGGGAGCGGCGCGCGTTGCACGACGGTTGCCGCATCTGAATCTCGCTGTGGCACCGCTCTGCTGCCGCCGTTGTCAACGCGCCAGCGACGAGCGCCGTTTTCTCGTTCTCGGGAAGGACGACGGTGCCCGGTGCGGGCCCGGCGGGAGCCCGGCGCGGAAGGTCTTGAGGGTCAGCGCCGGGCGGGGGCTGCTCCGCCGGCGTGGGCGGCACCGTCGCAGGGCGCCGCGGGCGGGATGGCGAAGTTGCGATTGAAGACGTTGTCCGGATCCCATGCGGCCTTCAGGGCGCGGAGCCGGGTGAGGACGGGCTCTGGGAAGGCGTCCGCCAGACGGGCCGGGTCGGTGTCCGTCTCGAAGCTGGGGTACATGCCGTTCAGGTGCGGGTACAGCCGTGCCCAGTGGGCGTTCATGCGGCTGACATGGCTGGAGGCGGTGGCGGCGATGACGGAGAAGTTCTGGGTGCGGTGCGACCAGGCCATTGCGTCCTCCGGGATGTCGTGCACGGCGCCGCCCATCGAGCGGAACTGCATGACCATCACGTCGCCCGACTTCATCGCCTTCTCGACGATGGCGGCGGCCTCCGGGGTGATGTGGTCCAGCAGCCCGCTGCGGGTGTTTCCCAGGCCTTGGCCGCGGTGCTGGTTCTCGGGCGGGGCGACGATCAGGTGGTACGGGACGAGCTGCGCCTGCTGGTCCAGGACCGGGCCGGCGCCCATGAACGGGGTCAGGGCGTTCTGCGCGTCCTCGGTGTCGTCTCCCGCGTAGACCAGGGTGATCTGCGCGGTGACCGGCCCGCCGCGGCGGCCGGGGAACATCGATATGAAGCTGGTGATCTCCCGCGGGGCGGCTTCGACCAGCCGTCCCCATTCCAGGAGGAAGCCGGCCGTGTCGGTGGCGTCCACGACCAGCGTGGCGTAGGCGACGTTCTCGACCTCGTACGCCTGCAGTTCGAAGGCGGTGACGATGCCGAAGTTGCCGCCCGCGCCCCGGATCGCCCAGAACAGTTCCGGGTGGTGCTCGGCGTCGACGCGCAGCCTGCGGCCGTCGGCGACGACGATCTCGGCGGCGGTGAGGTGGTCGATGGTCAGGCCGTGCTTGCGGGCCAGGTAACCCAGACCGCCGGCGGTGGCGAGGCCGCCGACACCGACGTCGCCGTAGTCGCCGGAGCTCATGGCCAGCCCGTAAGGTGCGAGCGCGCGGGCCACATGTCCCCAGCGTGCGCCGGGGCCGACGCGGATGCGTCCGGTGGTCCGGTCCAGGACCTCGACGGAGTTCATCTTCGACAGGTCGATGATGATGCCGCCGTCGTTGGTGGACCGGCCGCTGATGCCGTGGCCGCCGCTGCGTACCGAGAGCGCGACGTTCTGGGCGCGCGCGTAGGCGAGGGCGGCAACGACGTCGTCTGAGTTCTCGGCCCGGATGACCAGGGCGGGCGATCCGGGATGGATATAGCTGTGGCGGACGTCCTCGTAGGCGGGATCGCCCGGCTCGACGACCTTCTGCGCCAGGGATGCGGGGACCGCGTCGTAGTCGATGGTGTCGCGCCGCCCGGCGAGGACGACAGCCGTTCGGTCCGGCACCGTGCCGGTGCCGGCGGGGGCGGTCGACCGCTCGCGGGCGACGGCCTCACGCAGGGCGGGCGCCACCTCCTCGCCGAAGGTCCGGATCAGCCGGGCGTCGTCGCGGCCGATGAGGAACGCAGAGAAACCCTGCTCCAGGACCAGCGGAAGCAGTTCTTCGACCCACTGTCGCGGCGGGCCCTGGAGGTGACCGCGCCGTGTGGCGGTGAAGTCCACGCTGAAGAGGTTGAGCAGGCGCCGGATCTCCTTCGGGTCGCGGCCCTTCTCGAGGGCGGCGTCGTCGATGATCTTGTTCGCCTCCACCATCCCCGGGGTCCGGAGGTATTCCAGTGTCGGAAGCCAGCCGTTGGCCTTGCGGCCTGTCAGGCTCAGCATGCGCGGTTTGTAGGCGCCCAGCCACACGCTGATGTCGTGAGAGGGGCGCGGCCCCCGCTTCATCGACGGGACGGTGTAGTGCTCACCCTGGAAACGCAGGGAGCCGCGCTCGCCGCTGTCCCAGGCGCCGCGGAGGATGTCGATCGCCTCGTCGAGAGCCTCGACGCCCTGCCCAGGGCTCAGACGGGGTCCGCCCATGGCGTGAACGGCGTCGGGGAAGGCGCCCGCGCCGAGTCCGAGTTCGAAGCGGCCCTTGGACAGGACGTCGATGCTCGCCGCGGTACGGGCGAGCATCGACGGTGGCCGCAAGGGCAGGTTCGTGACGTTCGCCGATACGCGGATGCGGCGGGTTCTGGCCGCCACCCAGGTGAGCAGAGTATAGGTGTCAAGAAAGTCCGCATTGTACGGATGATCCTGGAACGTGGCGACGTCCAGCTGGGCAGTCTCCGTGAGTTCCGCAAGCGCCACGGCTTGCGCCGGATCCTGTGCGGTGGGGGTGATGAATGTGCCGAGCAAGAGTTCGTGGCCGTAGTCGGGCATGCACTTCCTCTGGGTGGGCATTCAGGCAGTTCATCTGCCAGACGTATGGTATCGAAAGCAACACATCTATGAAGCTGCGCATTCCTGGCGTCTGGGCGAAGAGAGGGACGGCTATCGCTGGGCACCTGCGAAAGGTCGTCGCATGCCGTGTGTGTGGGGGGGCCGGACACCTCACGCGCTGGTGTGCTCAGGCCGCGGAGCGCCGCCGGCCGCACCGTTCGCGTGCATTTTCGGTGCGGCTGATGATGTTGCACCCGATGGTTACGAGGCGGTGTTGCCGGGTGCAGGCTGGTCGGCGGCCGGTGAACTGCCGGCACGGTCCGGGGCGTGCATGCTGGCGAGGAGACGGAGGCGTTCCTCGGAGGCGCTGCCCGGCTGTGCGTGGTATGTGATCAGCGTTTGACCGGCGCTCGGTATGAGCAGCTTTTCGTAGCGCAGTTCCAGCGGTCCGGCCTGGGGGTGGCGGAACAAGGTGGTGCCGCTGGTCTTGTGCTTGACGTCCTGGCGGGCCCAGAGGGTGCGGAAGCGTTCGCTGCCCAGGGTGAGCTCGCCGACGATCTCGACGAGTCGCGGGTCGTGGATGTCGGCACCGACGATGGAGCGCAGGTAGGGGACGACCCGGGCGGTCATGTCGTCCCAGTCCTGATGGAGCTCTCGCATCTCGGGTTCCAGGAATGCGGCCAGGATGCCGTTGCGGCCGGGGGCGTTGAATGGCGAGAGCGCGAGGGCGAGGTTGTTGGCGGCCAGTATGTCCATGTACTTGCCGTGGACGTATGCCGGAGTGAGCGGCCAGGAGTCGATGAGGGTGCGAATGCCGTCGCTGACCCTCTCGGGCCTGCGGGGCCGTTTGCGCTGGGGGCCTTTTGGTGCGGCGATCTGCAACAGGTAGGCCGTGGCCTCCTCGTCCAGCCGCAGGGCGCGGGCGATGCTGCGCAGGACCTGCTCGGAGGGATTTTTGTCGCGGCCCTGTTCCAGGCGGTTGTAGTAGTCGGAACTGATTCCCGCGAGGAAGGCGACTTCCTCGCGGCGCAGCCCCGGGACGCGCCGGTTGCCTTGATCGAGAACGCCGGCCTCATCTGGTGAGATGAGCTCCCTGCGGGCGCGCAGGTAGCGACCCAGTGCGTTGGCGTCTTCGGTGGTTGGCATGTCTCCAGCGTACGAAGGCATTCCGGTTCCCTGGGTGGCCCTGCCGGTCCCAGTCTCAGCCCGTCCTGGTCTGCCTGCCGGCGTTCGGTGCAGCCTGGCGGCACAGTCCACGAAGCAGGAGGAATGCATCACATGTCCCAGCTCTTCACCACTGAATTCAACCGCGACAGCACCGCCTCCGAGGTGATCGAGGGCGTCGACCTGTCCGGCAAGCGGGTGGTCGTCACGGGGGCCAACTCGGGCATCGGGGTCGAGACCGCCCGCGCTCTGGCGGCTGGCGGTGCCGAGGTCACGCTCGCCGTGCGCCGTCCCGAGGCCGGCGAGCAGGCCGCGGCGGACCTGCGCAAGGCCACCGGGAACGAGGCGATCCACGTCGCCCGCCTCGATGTGTCCGACCTGGAGTCGGTACGCGCGTTCACCGCCGCCTGGCAGGGCCCGCTGCATGTTCTGATCAACAACGCCGGAATCATGATGCCGCCGGAACTCGAGCGCGGCATCGCCGGCCACGAGCAGCAGTTCGCCACAAACTACCTAGGGCACTTCGCCCTGACCCTGGGGCTGCACGGCGCGCTCGCCGACGCGGAGGGTGCGCGCCTGGTCTCGGTGTCCTCCGGCGGTCACCTGTTCTCTCCCGTCGTCTTCGACGACATCGACTTCCGCTTCCGCCCGTACGACGCGCTCACCGCCTACGGGCAGTCCAAGACGGCCGAGGTCCTGCTGGCCGTCGAGGCGCAGCGCCGCTGGGCCGGTGAGGGCATCACGGCCAACGCCCTGCACCCCGGTGCGATCGCCACCAATCTGCAGCGCCACACCGGCGGCCTGCGGACACCCGAGCCGTACCGCAAGACGGTCGAGCAGGGCGCCGCGACCACCGTGTTCCTCGCCGCGTCGCCCCTGGTCGAAGGGGTCGGCGGCCGCTACTTCGAGGATGTCAACCAGGCACCGGTGGTCGACGCCCGTCCCATGCAGCTCGGTGTTCCCGGCGTGGCCCGCTACGCGCTGGACCCGGCGAACGCCGAGCGCCTGTGGGAGCTCGCCAGCGGCATCGTCCGCTGAGCGCGGACGGTCCGGTCTCCGCTTCCTCACCCGCACCAACGAAGGACCACTGCAATGACGACAATCTTGAAAGCCGGCTTCATCGGTCTCGGTGACCAGGGCGGCCCCATGGCGGAAGCCATCGGCGAGCACGGCTTCGAGCTGCACGTATGGGCCCGGCGCCCCGCCTCGCTGGCCGCGGTGGAGAAGGTCCCGCACACCGTTCACGACACCGTGGCCGACCTCGGGGCGTCCGTCCAGATGATCGGGTTGTGCCTGCGCGACGACGCCGACCTGTGGGACGTCCTGGACGGCCAGGGCCTGCTGGCCGCTGTCGCTCCCGGAACGATCATCGTCAACCACGGCACCGGCGACCCCGCCGAGGCCGTACGCATCGCCGACCACGTCGCCCGGGCCGGAGGGATCTACCTCGACGCACCCGTGAGCGGCGGCAGCCCCGGCGCCCGCGCCCGCACCCTGACCACCTTCACCGGCGGGTCCCGGGACGCCTTCGAGGCGGCCCGGCCGGTGTTCGCCACGTTCAGCGACACGGTCAAGCTGATGGGGCCAGCCGGTGCGGGGCAGTTCACCAAGCTGTTCAACAACGCGCTGACCATCACCAACATGAAGAACGCCGAGGACGTCCTCGGTCTGGCCGCCCAGGTCGGTCTGGACATCCCGGCCCTCATCGAAGTGGTCTCCGCCAGCAGCGGCGGCAGCGCGGCGCTCCGCGCCCTCGGCGGCGACATCTCACCGGAACTGGCCGAACACGTCCACACCCTCATGCACAAGGACATGCACCACTTCGCCGACGCTGTACGCGCAGGTGGTGGTGACCCCTCCGAGGTGCTGGAACGCGGCCTCGCCGGTGCCGCGGGCCTGGTCGAAACGGCCCGCATGGTGGCCCGTACCCGGAAGAGCGCCATAGCGGGCCGAGGTGACGCGTGACCGCCAGGATCCCGGCGACCAGCCGCGCGGCCGCACTGACCGCCACCGGCGAAGCACTGCAGGTACTGGACGTGGAGATACCCGCGGTCATCGAGCGGGACGCGTTGCTGGTCCGCATGACCGCCGCGACGCTGTGCGGCACCGACATACACATCGCGGACGGCTCCGCGGGTGATGTCGGCGGCGCACTGCCCCTGATTCTCGGGCATGAGATGGTGGGCCGGATCGCGGCCTTCGGCGACGGTCCGCGCACCGACTCGCTCGGCCAGCCACTCGCGGAGGGCGATCGGGTCGTCTGGACCCACGGCATGTGCGGCCGCTGCCGCGCCTGCGTCATCGACGGCGAGCCGAGCCTGTGCGAGAACCGGCGCCGTTACATGACCGAGAGCACTCACACCTACCCGTTCCTGCACGGCGGCTTCTCCGAATACGGGTACGTGTACCCGACCGCCGGCAGGGTCCGCGTCCCGGACGATGTCCCGGACGCAGTGGCCTCCGCCGCGGCGTGCTCGCTGCGCACGGTGATGCACGGCTTCGAACGGCTGGGCCGAATAGCCGCGACCGACACGGTCGTGGTGCAGGGCGCCGGACCGGTCGGACTGTTCGCCGTGGCCAAGGCGGTCGCCGAGGGTGCGGGCCGGGTCATCGTGATCGGCGGTCCCGCCGAGCGGCTCGAGGTCGCCGCCCAGTGGGGCGCCGACGTGTGTATCGACGTGGCCGAGGTCACCTCCGGCGCGGAGCGCGCAGCGATCGTGAAGGAACTGACCGACGGCCGGGGCGCCGAGGTCGTGCTGGAGATGTCCGGCGTCCCGTCGGCCTTCTCCGAGGGCATCGACATGCTCCGGCCCGGTGGCCGCTACCTCATCGTCGGCCAGGCCCATCAGCGCGACGTGCCGTTCAACCCCAGTGCGATCATGCACAAGCAGGCGACGCTGATCGGGTCCCGATCCGCTGGCGTCGACCACTACTGGAAGGCCCTGGACTTCCTCCGCACCCACGCGGACCGCTTCGCCTGGGACGCCCTGCTCTCGAACCGGTACCGGCTGGACGAGATCAACACGGCGTTCGAGCGGATGCGTACGTGGAGCGAGATCAAGCCCGTCATCGAATTCGACTGGGCCTGAGGTAGCGGTGAATCCCATCCCTACCGTGAGACACACCGTCCCGGTCTCCCCTGCGCGGGGGGACCGGTGGCGGGTCGCCGGTCTTCTTCTGATCACCCTCGTGGGTGCCCTGGTCAGCAGCCTGGGCGCCCCGCTCATGCCGGCCATCGCCCACTCCACGCAGGTGTCCTTGGCGACGGCTCAGTGGACCCTCACCATCACCGTCCTCGTCGCGGTGGCGATCACCCCCGTGATGGGCAGGCTCGGTGACACCCGTCACCGGCGCATCGCGGTTCTGGTGGCACTCACGCTGGTGGCGATCGGCTCGGTCGTCGCCGCCCTGGGAACCTCGAACTTCCCTGTGCTCCTTATCGGCCGAGCCCTGCAGGGTGCCGGGCAGGGCCTGGCACCGATGACCATCGCGGTCGCCAGCGACACCTTCTCCGGCGATCCCGATCAGCGAAAGCGCGTCGTCGCGATCCTCTCGATCGTCAACGCGGCAGGTGTCGGGCTCGGTTACCCCCTCACCGGGGTTCTCGCCCAGGGTGCGGGCATTTCCGGCGCCTACTGGTTCGGTGCCGCGGTCACCGTGGCAGCCCTGCTCACCGCGCTGGCCGTCATTCCCGCCCCCCGCACCCGCCCCGCGTCTGCAATCGACGTGCCTGGCGCTGTCCTGTTCGTTCTACCGGTCACGGCTTTGATCCTGGCCACCTCCGAAGGCGGGAACTGGGGCTGGACGTCGCCGGCCACCCTCACGGCCGGCTGTACGGCGCTGCTCGTGGGCGCGGCCTGGACCTGGTTTGAGACGCGTACGGAGCACCCGCTGGTCGACCTCCGGCAGCTGCGGGTACGTCCGGTGCTCAGCGCCCACGTCACCGTGCTGCTGGCCGGGATCGGCATGTACCTGCTGCTGTCCGTGAGCACCCGCATGATTCAGGCACCGTCGACGACCGGAGGGCTCGACAAGTCCGCAGTGGTCGCCGGTCTCCTCATGCTCCCGCAGGCGCTGGGAAGTCTTGCCGCCGGATGGATCACCCGCCGACTGGGCATGTGGCTCCCGGCACGCTGGACGCTGCCGCTGGCCGGCGTCGTGATGATGTCCGCGATGGCGTTGTTCGCCCTCTGGCGGCACAGCCTGCCGGGCCTGGTGGCCGCGATGCTCCTGGCGGGCATCGGGATCGGCATCGTCTTCTCCACCGCACCGGGACTCATCGTGGAGAACACCGGCAGCGATCAACGCGGCAGCGCACTCGGCTTCAACCAGGTCTTCCGCTACGTCGGTTACGGCTTCGGCAGCGTCCTGACCGCCGTCGTCCTGGAATCCCGCACACCGCGTGGATCGCCATACCCCGATGACAGCGGCTATGCCGTGGCGGCTCTCGCCGGAGTGGCCATCTGGCTGCTCGTCGCCGTGGTGAGCGGCGTGACCGGTCTCCGGCGCCCCGTACAAGCCTCTCCAGGAGAAAAAACATGACCGCGACCCCCGCCCCCAGCGAAGCCATGCGTCTGGGGGACCTGAACGTCCGCTACCTTCCCGACGGCATCATTCGCGCCCATCCTCTGCAGGCTTACCCGGAACATGCGCACCTCGCGCGGGATTCCGAGCTGAAGCTGCTCGACGAGGACTGCATGCTGCTGCTCAGTGTCGGCGCCCTCCTCGTCGAGACACCCGCGGCACGCATACTCATCGACACCGGAATCGGGCCGCGTGCCATCCCCATACCGTCACCGGACCCCGCCCTGGCCGCGGGCGTGATGGCCGGCGGGCAACTGCTCGACAGTCTCGCGGCAGCGGGCCTTCGGCCTGGCGACGTCGACGCGGTCCTCCTGTCCCACCTCCACGCCGACCACGTCGGCTGGATCACCGCTGACGACGACACCACCAGACCCACGTTCCCCAATGCCGAGTACTTTGTCGGCGTCGGTGAATTCGACTTCTGGGGTCAGCCCGCCAACATGGCACGTCTGACCGCACCGACCCCGCAGCAGTACAGCGTCATCGGTTCACGCCGCCACAACCTGCGCACCGGCGACGAGCCCTACCAGGGAATCGAAGCCCTTCTCACACCCGGGCACACCCCGGGACACGTGAGTTTCGTCCTGTCCGGGTACGGTACTCAGCGCGCGATCGTCGTAGGCGACGCCATGCACACGGCCGCCGAGATCCTGCACCCGGACATGTGCTGGACCGGCGACCTCGACCCCCAGGCCGCGGTCGCCTCCCGGCACGCGCTCGTCGGCGAACTCTCCCGGCCCGGCACCGCGACCATCGGCCCTCACTTCACCGGAACGGTGTTCCCCACCCGTACCTGGCGGTCGGGAAGTTACACGTGATTGGTACCGGGCGGACACTGGCCCCCGCGGCCCGGAAACTCAGCGCGCCGCGTTCCACGCGTCGCGCCGAGCGGTCCGTTCCCCTGAGGCGGTCGTCTCGCGGTGCGAGAGGCCTAAGATCGGTGACGCAGCCGGCCGCCTCAGGCGGTTCAGAACTCCAGGACGAGGCGTCCACGGACGCCACCGGCCTCCATCTGACGATGGGCCTCGGCGGCCCGTTCGGGAGGGAAGGTGCTGGCCACGCGTAGGGTCAGCCTTCCAGCTTCGGTCAGTTCACGCAGGTCATCGAGCCGGCTGCGGTCGCCCAGGTAGTCCGGGACGAAGGCCATGTGCATACGCAGAGACCGCCGCCGCATCTCCTCGGGGCTGACGGCGCGGGATCCTTCGCCGAGGACGGTGACGATGACGCCGCCGTCATGGACGGCCGGGGCCACCACAGCCGAGCCGATGACCGCCGCGTCGACCAGCCCTGCCACTCCCGCCGGGACTGCTCGCAGGATGTGCTGGGCAACATCGGCCCCCCGCGGTACGACGATGTCGGCACCGAACGAGCGCACGAGTTCCTCATCGGCCTGCGAGGCGTCCGCGACGACGGTGAGTCCGTCCGCCTTGGCCATCTGGGTCACGTAGCCGCCGACGGCTCCCGCTGCGCCGGTGACCGCGAGCGTCTGCCCCCGTGAAAGCCCGGTCAGGTCGACAGCGAGCCGCGCGGTCAGCCCGTTCATGGGCAGGGTAGCCGCCTCGGCATGGGTCGTCCCCTGCGGCGCCCGGGCGACCTGCGCCGCGGGCAGGACGACGTATTGCGCGTAGGCGCCGCCCAGGGGACCCCTCGGGTCGGCCATGGCCATCACCCGGTCCCCGAGACGCAGATCGGTTTCCACATCGCTGCCGATCTCGTCCAGTACCCCGGCTGCTTCCATGCCGGGGACATAAGGGGGTGCGGGGGACGTGGGTCCCAGCGCGCCATTGCGCAGGTAGCGGTCGCCAGGGTTCACCGTGGCGGCGTGGACCCGGATGCGTACCTGTCCGGGACCGGCATGAGGCTCGGGCACCTCAAAGACGCGCAGGGCTTCCGGCCCTCCGAATTGGGATACTCCCACTGTTTTCATGATTCCTCTTCATGGGCCGAAGTTGCGTGTGCGTGGCAGGGAGGGGTCGTGTCCAGCCGGGCATCCGGCCGGGTCAGCCGAAGACGTGTACAGACCGTTCGGCTGAAGCACTTTCGATGAGGTCCGTCAACTGGTGGCCTGTGTCGGCGTAGGTGAAGGCCGTAGCTGTGCGGGGCCTGCGCGGAGGCCGCGTAGGTGGGTGGAGAGCGCGGCGATGTTCTTGGCGGGGCCGACGAGGTCGGGGATGCCGGCCGAGTACCCGCGGGACGGCGCTCCGTCCAGGCCAGGCCAGGTCTGATCGATAGCGACGCCGACGATCAGACAGATCTGCCCATGGCGACACGAACGATCTCCTCCACCGTGTCAATCAGACATGCACGGGCAACTCCCGTCCAGAGGAGCCGCCACGCAGGGCCTCGATGAGCGGCAGAGGGTTTTGCTCCCGGGCATACGTCCCGTCTGCGATGCGCAGGTCTTCCGGAAGGCGTTCATCGCCACACGTATGACTCCTCCATGTCGAATCCTCTGCGCCCCATGGAACGGAGTGTATCTCCTCTTTGAGCGAACGATACAGATTGAACCGTGGGCGAAAAGGAGCGGATGTACGGAGAGGGGAGGTGGCGCAGTTCTTTGACCTTTCGTTCCACTTAGGGTTTACTGGCAGAGCCACCGGAACCCGGCGGGGCTCTGACCAGTCACCTCTCGACGGGTGTTTGCGTCACGGGCGACCCGCCGGTGAACGGACCGGCGTGCGTCAATCGCCTGTGCACCCTGGCGTCCGTGATCGTTCAATCCGGACTCTTGCGGCGCGGAGCCCACCCTATTCTTGAGCGTCCTCTCCGGAATTCGTCGCTCGGACAGGGTGCGGACATGGCCGTTCTGGGCACCGGTATCGACGCCGCGCATCCCGACTTCGCCGGCCGCATGGCGGCGGCGGAGAGCTGCGCCACTTACCTGGCCGTGGACTTGCGACAGCTGACGGGCACTTTGATGTCGGTCATCGCAGTGGGTCGGAAACGGAGAACGGCGGCTCGGTTGCCGCGCGCACCGTGTCGACAGTGGCGCCGCGACCGAGTTCCACCAGATGCAGGCCGTCGGCAGTCACGTCGAACACTGCCAGCTCGGTGATGATCCGGTCGACGACACCGCGGCCGGTGAGCGGCAGGGTGCATTCCCGGACGATCTTCGGGGACCCGTCGCGGGCAGTGTGTTCCATGACCACGACAACCCTGCGGGCGCCGTGGACGAGATCCATGGCGCCGCCCATGCCCTTGACCATTTTTCCAGGAATCGTCCAGTTGGCCAGGTCTCCGGAGGCAGACACCTGCATGGCACCGAGGATCGTCGTGTCGACGCGGCCGGAACGGACCATGCCAAAGGACGCCGCCGAGTCGAAGTAGGCGGCGCCGGGCAGGACGGTGACGGTTTCCTTCCCGGCATTGATCAGGTCCGGGTCCACCTCGTCCTCGTGCGGGTAGGGGCCGACGCCGAGGATCCCGTTCTCGGCGTGCAGCACCACGTGCACGCCGGGGGGAAGGTGATTGGGGATCAGAGTGGGCAGGCCGATGCCGAGGTTCACGTACTGGCCATCGGTCAGTTCCCTGGCCGCGCGTGCGGCCAGCGCGTCGCGCAGATCGCCGCTGTGGGTCCCGGTGGTCGTCACTGTTCCTCCTGCGTCGTGTTGTGGTGGGTGTGGCGTGTCGAGGGGGTGAGTCAGACGTCGTTCGGCACGCGCACCGTGCGGCGCTCGATGCGCTTGTCCGCGACGTCGGCGGCCACCACGCGGTCGACATAGATGCCCGGCAGGTGGATGGCGTCGGGCGGAATCTCACCGGGCTCGACGATCCGGTCGGCCTCCACCACGGTCGTCCGGCCGGCCATGGCGCACAGCGGATTGAAGTTGCGGGCGGCGGCGTGGAAGACGAGGTTGCCGTGCCGGTCCGCGACCGCCGCCCGGACGAGCGCGAAGTCGGTGGTGATGGCCTCTTCCAGCAGGTACCGGCGGCCGCCGAATTCCCGCACTTCCTTGGGCGGGGAGGCGACCGCCGTGCTGCCGTCCGGCGCGTAACGCCAGGGCAGGCCGCCCTCTTCCACGAGGGTTCCTGCACCGGCCGGGGTGTAGAAGGCCGGGATGCCCGTGCCGCCGGCGCGCAGCCGCTCGGCGAGGGTTCCCTGGGGCACCAGCTCCACCTCGAGCTCGCCTTCCAGGTACTGGCGGGCGAACTCCTTGTTCTCCCCGACGTAGGACGAGGTCATGCGGGCGATGCGGCCTGCCCGCAGCAGGAGTCCCAGGCCGCCGTCGTCGACACCGCAGTTGTTGGACACCACGGCCAACCCGGAAGTGCCTGCGGCGACAAGAGCGGAGATGAGGGTGGAGGGGATGCCCGAGAGCCCGAAGCCGCCGACCGCGAGGGTGGCGCCACGGGGGATGTCGGCCACCGCGTCGTGTGCCGAGCCGACCACCTTGTCCATCTGACTTTCCTTCACTTCGAAGTTGGGCGCACGCGCGGGATCACCGCCGTGTTGGCACACGGCTGGAGCACGTGCCGCCGGGCACCTGATCGGCGGCACACGACCTAGCGGGGGGCCGTGGGAGCCATGAGCACGGGGTTGCGGAGCCGGCCCAGCCCCTCGATCTCCACGGTGACCACGTCCCCGGAGCGCAGGTATCCGCCGGTCGCCAGGGCGACGCCGCCGGGTGTCCCGGTCAGCACCACGTCGCCGGGCAGCAGGGGCGTCGTGGCCGAGACATGCGAGATGATGTCCGGGACAGAGAAGATCATCTCGCTGGTACGGGAGTCCTGGCGCACCTCGTCGTTGACGTATGTGCGGATCGCCAGGTCCAGGTCGGTGCCGGTCTCGTCCACCGTGACCAGTGCCGGACCCATGGGCTTGAAATGCGGGAAGGACTTTCCCCTCCGCACTCCGTCGATGTCGGTGACGACGCCTTCGGTCATCGCCGCCAGTTGTACGTCGCGGGCGGAGACGTCGTTGACCGCGATCAGCCCCGCGACGTGGTCCCACGCCCGTCCCACCGGGATGTCCCGCCCCGGCCTGCTGACCACCACGGCGAGTTCTGCCTCGTAGTCGACCTGCGAGGGGGCCTCTGCCGGCAGCCAGATGGGGTCGTGGGGCCCGGTCGCGCTCACGCCCGTCACGGTGATGAATACCGGGGCGGTGGGGGTCGGCATGCCGGCCTCCGCCACGTGGTCGCGATAGTTCGCACCGGCGATCACCACAGTGCCCGGGGCCGCCACCGGTGGCAGGAGCACCGCGTCACGCATCGGTATTCTGCTGCGGACACGGGCGGATCGGGCCCGTTCGATGCCCTCCGACAGCAGATCGGCGACATCGAGGTGGGGGAGGTCCAGCAGGGCGAGTTCATCACCCTCGCCGCGGGCCAGCCCCGCGGTCGTGCGGTAGAGGCGCACGGTCATTCACCTCCCGCGATGATGTCCACGACCCGCCGGGCGATGCGCCAGCGGCCGTCGTCGCCCTGCACGAACCGGTCCGTGAGCAGCGTCACCGCACGAGGCACCGGAGCAGTGCCCGCCCGCTGGTCTGCTTGCCGGTACAGATGCAGGTACGTCTGCGCCTCCGCCTCAGTGGGCGACAGCAGCCGGAACGAGGAGGCGGCCGGGACGTGCACGCCCTGCTTGGCGCTGTCCTCCTGCCGGGCCTGCATGGCTGCGGCCAGCCCGGCTCCCGAGAAGGACCACGGACCCATCACCATTTCACCGTCCGGGGTGAACAGTTCCACGGTGCGCGCGGCCTCGCCGTCGTCGACCCATCGGAAGATCGCGTCGATCACGTCCAGGCACGCCACCCGGGCCCGCAGGGCCGCAAGGTCGGGTTCGGTACCAGGCTGCCGCTCCGCCGCGGTGGTTGGTTCAGCCATCACTGAGCCTCATCTTCGGGATTAGGGTTGTGCGTCGTTGAGTGAGCCTTCTCGGTGGCCCCGGTGGAGGGTGACCCCAGGCGTGGCTGACACGCCCGCGATCTGGCGTGTGGGGTGTCACCCTCCTGAATGCCGGCTCACCCGATGGGTGGCCGTTGCGGCAGGCTCAGTGGCCGAGGGCCCAAGCGCGCTCGGTCAGGCCGAGCTTGTCCGTGTACATGTCCACGAGCAGGTGGTCGCCCTTGAGCTGCGCGACCGAGGCATCGTCGAGCAGATCCTCCTGGTTGACCAGCCAGCCGGTTCCCTTGCCCGGGCCGAAGGGCACGACGAGGTGCGGGAAGGGGTCTGCGAACGTGGCGTCCTGCCCCTCCTCCTCACCGGCGATGTGCCGCCGGATGTTCTTTGCGGCCACCTCCGCCTGCAGGTCGGCGAGGAACGCGGTCGGCAGGCCGAGATCGGCGATGTCGCCCACCGCGTAGACGGTCTCGTGGTCCTCGACCCGCATGTCGTCGCCCACCCGCACGGTTCCCGAGGTGTTTCGGGCCGCTGCCAGGCTCCCGGCGAGATAATCGGAGGGCACCGCCCCGCCGAAACAGCGCAGCCACAGGTCCGCTTCGATCGTCTGGCCCGTAGTGGTCTGCGCCGTGAACGGCGCCACCACCCCGGCCGGCGCCTCGGGCAGTTCCGTGAGGCACTCTCCCAGGCGCAGGTCCACCCCGGACTCGGTGATCATCTTCCGCAGTGCCGTCCGCAGCTTTTCGGGGTAGTTGCCGCCGAGCACGTCCGAGGAAGGATCGAGGAGGGTGACCTTCTTGTCCGGCCACTGCGCCAGGATCTCACCGGCCATCTCGATACCGACCGCACCCGCGCCCAGGATCACTGCGTGGTCCGCCCGTTCCAGCTCCTTGGCGGTCCTGGCGTAGTTGTCCTTGGACCTTTCGCTGCTCTCCTCCGCGTCCTTGGCCGGGAAGGGGTACCGCGATCCGGTCGCCAGCACCAGGAAGTCCGGACGCAGGACCTCACCCGAGACCAGTTCGACGCGGCCGGGCTCGACTCGTGCGGCCCGATCGTGCACCACGCTGCCCCGCGTGAGCAGGCGTTCGTAGGACATGAAGATGTTGGGCGCCCAGTCCGGCTGCACCGTCGCGCGCAGTGAACCGATGTTGTGGCGGAAGGAGTCGCGCGGCTCGACGAGGACGACGGCGGCGATGTCGTCCAGCTCCCGGGCCGCACGGATGCCGGCATAGCCGCCTCCGATCACCACGACACTGGGACGGCTGTCGGATGCCTGGGACATGTGCTGTTTCTCCAAATCGGTTGTTGTCGCGGCCGGCACGTTCGTCTGCAGCCGCTGCGGGAGCTGCTGGGATCCACTGCGTAGTGCTCGTTTCAGACCGTCTCGATCAGCAGCGACGGTCGGCACACGACGCCCCGCCGGGACATCAGAAGCGGGGGAGCGGAGGCTGGTGCGGCGGGCGGCTGTCCGTCCGGGATCGTCCGCCGCACCAACCAGGGCCCGCGCGAGGGTCGCCGCGGGCAACCTGCCTCTCGTGTACCCGCACAAAGACGAGAGGCAGGTGCTTTTAGGAGGTCACCAGGTCGGCTTGACCAGATCCTCGAAGGACTCGCCGGCCCGGAAGCGCTGCACCAGGTCGTCGAGGTCGATCGGGGCGCCGCCGGGGCGGCGGAGCCAGACCTCGCCCTGCATGAAGTCTTCGGCCTCCTCCGCCGTGGTGAAGTTGTCGATCTGCAGTTCCACCAGGTTGTCCTCGGGGTCCCGGTAGTACATCGAGGTGGTCACGCCGTGGTTCATCGCCAGAACCGGCCATATCTCGGCAGCGGCCAGCCGCTGGTAGGTGTCCAGCAGCTCCAGGAGCGTGTCGTAGGTGAAGGCGATGTGGAACAGCCCCGTGGCAGGACCGGCGAGCGCCTGGAAGATGTCGGTGTCCGCGGTGATGGGGGCGGGCTTCTCCCGCTTCACGATCGGTCGGACCGGCTCGGCCCGGTCGGGGTTCTCCAGGTCGCCCATGTTGGCCAGCGCGATCCGGTGGTGCTCATCGTCATAGGTGATAAAAGCCGAAGCAGGGTCCTCGTGCATGACCTTGCCGTCGAGCACGGTCACATACCATTCCCGCATTTCCTTCAGGTGCTGCGTCCGCAGGACCACATGTGCGAGCTTGGCAGGAGACGCCATCGTCTTTCCTCCTTGTGGTGGGACGGCCATTGGGCCGGACCGACGTTGACCGCAAGCCTGGGTGCGGCCGCGCCCAGGCTGAAACTGCCGTCAGGGCCATAACGACCCCGTCGGCGCAGCATCCGCTGACGCCGCACGACAGGAGCACGGTGGGCAGATGTGAAGGCCTGCGCGGGCCGAGGCGTCACCACGTCCTGGGTGCGTTCGCCGTTGACCCGTCCCAACCCGTCATGCGGACGGCCGCCACGGTGACCAGCCGTCGCGTCAGCGACGGCGGACGGGGCTATCGGCCGGTGAGGGCCGGATGTGCTCGGTCATGCGTCCCATGGTGCGGCCGACGCCTTTGGCGGCCAAGAGGAACATTAGTCACTAATGAAAAGTAAGTTTCGGCACCGCGCATGGACGCGCGGTCCGCAGACGCCACCCGGGTGCCCAGCGCGGCGCGATCGTGTCGCGGACACCGCCTTGCGCTCCTCAAGGGGGCGGCGGAGCGTGCTATGGGTTGGCCGTCAGGGTTGTGAACAGGGCATCGTCCGTATCGGACAGACTTGTCTGTTAGTTTTGCTGCGCCGGGGCGAACTGACCCTGCTCATCGACGGCACCCTCGCCGCGGGCAGGCTGGAGCAGAACCCGGCGATACCCGCTGCTGCCAAGGACGCGGCGTGTGCCGCGGTCGAGCGGGCCTGCCCGCCTGCCGCCTGAGGGCACGGCCGATTCATCCGCTCCGTCGCCGGCGTTCGCGCCGTGGACGGGGAGCTCGATCCCCCAAGAAGAACAGACCTGTCCGTTCGAAAGGAACCATCTTGACATCCTCCCGTCTGCCGGTCGGCGCCACGATGCGTGCCGCGGTGCTCGAAGAGTTCGGCGGCCCTTTGACCCTGAGCGAGATCGCCAAGCCGACGCCCGATCCGGGCCAGGTGCTGGTGCGGATCGCGGCCAGCGGTGTGAATCCCCTGGACACCAAGATCCGCGCAGGAAGGGCAGGCCACGCCCGCAGCGTGCTTCCCGCCGTGCTCGGCCTGGACCTCGCCGGCGTGGTCGAGGAGGTCGGTGCAGATGTCACGGGCTTCGCGCCGGGCGACGAGGTCTTCGGGATGACCGGTGGGGTCAGCGACCTGCAGGGCTCCCTCGCCGAGTACGCGGCGGTGGACGCCCGTCTGCTGGCCCGTAAACCTCCCGCTCTGACCATGCGTCAGGCCGCAGCACTTCCATTGGTGTTCATCACCGCCTGGGAGGGCCTGGTGGACCGGGCGGGGGTGCGCGAGGGGCAGAAGGTACTCGTGCACGGCGGCGCCGGCGGCATCGGGCACGTGGCCGTCCAACTGGCCCAGGCCCAGGGCGCCCTGGTCTACGCCACCGGCTCGCCGCGAAGCCTCGAGACCATCGCACGCCTGGGCGCGAAGCCGATCGACTACACGTCCACGTCGGCCGAGGCGTACGTCGCCGAGCACACCGGCGGGCAGGGCTTCGACATCGTCTACGACACCGTCGGCGGAGAAACGCTCGACGCGTCCTTCACCGCCGCGCGCACCTACACCGGGCACGTGGTGAGCGCCCTCGGCTGGGGCACCCACGGCCTCGCGCCGCTGTCGTTCCGAGGAGCCACCTACTCCGGAGTCTTCACACTGCTGCCGATGCTCACCGGTCGCCGGCGCGAGCACCACGGCGGGATCATGCGGCAGGCCGCCGCCCTCGCCGAGGCAGGCGCGCTGGAGCCCCGCGTCGACACGCGCCACTTCACCCTGGCTACGGTCGCCGCGGCGCACGAGCTGGTCGAGCGCGGGGAGGCCGACGGCAAGGTAGTCGTGGACGTCGCCGAGTGACCGCTCCGGTCCGGCCGTCCAGCGACCGGACCAGAGCGCATGTGTCAAGGGGTGGTTGCGGACGAGCCGCTGAGCCCATCCACGCAGCACGAGTTCGGCCTTGGAGTCATGCTCGCTCCTGCTTGGAGACATCCGCCCAGACCGTCTTGCCACGCCCGTTGGGCGAGCTGCCCCACGTGGTGGCGAGCCAGTCCACGATGCCCATCCCCCGCCCGTGCTCGGCGATCTGGTTCGTCGCGGGCGAGCTGGTGACGGAGGTGGGTATCGGGGGTTTGGCATCGGTGTCCCGTACTTCGAGATGAACTCTGTCGGGATACTCGCGCAACCGTACCTCCACCTCGCTGTCGGCGTGGATGAGCGCGTTGGTGACGGCTTCCGAGGAGATGACCTCCATGTCGTCGACGAGACAGGAGAGCCCGCGGTGGCGCAGGAAGCCCCGGACAAAGCGCCGCGCCGCTTTGACGCCCTGGATGTCGTGCCGGGTGATCGACATGCGGTCGACTCTTGGCAGCGGGGTGGAGGGACTGCCCTCAAAAAGGGCCAACAGCAAGACGATGTCATCGAAGGGGCGTGCGGAGCACCCCGTATCGACCACTCCTTGCATGATCATGTCCGCGAGCCCGTCGAGGGACCTGCGTTCCACGTCCTCGACCGACTCCAGTAGTCGACGGGCGTCGACGGAGGGATCGCCGCGCGGCTCGCAGGCCAGCCCGTCGGTGTACAGCATCAGCAGCGTATCCGGCGCGATAGGAGTCTCGAGGGTGGCATAAGCGTGCTCCCCGGGCATGACTGCCAGCGGGACATTGGCAGGCGCCTGCACAGAGACGATTGTCCCGTTCGGTCTGCGCAGCAGGGGCGCAGGGTGTCCGGCCAGGGCGACTTCGGCAACGCCGAACTCCAGGTCCACGCGAACGAAGCAGCAGGTGGCGTAGAGTTCGGTGTCCAGTTCGGCCAGCAGCGTGCTGGATCTGGCCAGGACGTCTGCCGGGTCGTGACCCTCGGCGGCGTACGCGTGCAGACTGCTGCGGAGCTGCCCCATGATGACCGCGCTGTCAGCGCTGTGGCCCTCCACGTCTCCTACGACGAGGCCTACTTGCCGGCCTGGTAGCGCGATGACGTCATACCAGTCCCCGCCCATTTCGGATGCGGTCGGGGGCGACTGGTAGCGGGCCGTCGCGACCAGCTCCGACCATTCGGGAAGCGTGCGGGGCAGCAGCTTGCGCTGCAAGGCGTCAATCAGCGTGTGTTCGGCTTCGGTGAGAGACTCACGCTCCATTGCTACGGCAAGGTGGGCGGACATCATCAGCAAGAGTGTCTGTTCATCGGCTGGGAAGGTTCTGGACGTGTCGAAGCCGAGCACGAGGCACCCGAGGACTTGGCCGCTGCCGGCGACGGGCACGACCGCCAGGGCCTCCTGGCCGGCGAGTTCGGTATCGGGGTAGAGGCGCAGGACTGCGGCGCGGTCCGGGAGGAAGAGGGGTCTGTTGGCGCGCAGTACATCGGCGACGGGGGCCCTGCGGTCGAGCGGGCAGCCATGGATGCTCCGTGCCAGTTGGGCGTTGCCGTCATGGCCGACGACCTGCAACCGGCCCGCCTGGCCGACCACCAGGACGAGGGCATGCGCACCGAAGGGCCTCATGATCAACTCACTGGCCGCGCACACGACGCCCTCCGTGCCGGAGGCGCGATTGAGCCGAGCGGACAATTTGTGGAAGTGGTACATCTGTGAGAGCGCTGAAGAACCAGCGAGCTCCGGCAAGCCCCATCGGTGCCGCCCCGCCGCCGGGGTCGTCTTCCCGAGCACCGGGACGATCATGGGTGTGGGTCTGATGGCGGACGCCTCTTCTCGGGGCGGCAGGCTGCGCAGGTCGGCCTCCAGTCGCGCACCCACTTCGGCAAGTCCGTCCAGTAGGCGTGGCGTCTCGGCAGGCCGGGGCGGGACCCACAGTGCGGTCAACGCGCCGAAGACTCCGTCCCCGGATGCGAGAGGAACCGAGACAACGGAGTACGGATAGGAGATGAGCTGCGACGAGGGATCCGCCTCCGGAGTCGCGACGGGCAGGCTCGAAGTCACGGGGCGCCCGGTCCGCCAGGCAGTAGCCGAGGCGTGGGTGCTCTCGTGGTGGATGCGGTCGGGCATCGTGAATACTGCGGGAGGCGCACCGCCCACGGCCGCAGCGATCAGGTCCCGCTCGCCCGCCTGGGCCACATAAACGATGGCCACAAAGGCACCAAGCTCTTGCACGGAGCGTTCGAGAGCGCCCGCGAACAGCTGGTCCTGGCATATGTCGGCAATCACGGCATGATCCGCCAACCTCGTGGTCGGTTGAACGAGCACCGTACGACTTCCATGATGGAGCCCGAGGCGAGGCGAGGCGAGACAGGGGCCGGGTAGGCGTCGTGGACGCCAGGACCACCTGGATCTGCGGTGCCCGCTAGCCAGCCCCGAAGCCGGAGAGGTCATCGGCGCCATCCCAGCCTGCGGTGGCCGCTGGCCTTGGCTGCACAGCGCTACGGGATCTGCGGCCCGAGAGATCACCCCCGGGCCTCGTGCATGCCGTGAGGACCCGCTGCAGTAGCCTCCAGGCCACGCGCTGGTGGCGACGGCCGAATGACGTCGCACGACATGCCTACAAGACCAGATGTCCGCCCCACCCGTGTCCGCAAACCTGTCCAGGAGCAGCCGGTGATGACCAGCCGCAAGACCTCCACCTTTATTTGCCGAACGTTCCAGCAATAGGTACGGTCAGGTTTATGGCACGTACTCGCGAGTTCGACACCGAAGCCGCCGTCACCGCTGCGATGCAGGCGTTCCGGCGTACCGGATACGGTGGAACTTCCGTGCGGGACCTAGCGAACGCCATGGAGATCGGCAGTGGTTCGATCTATGCGGCCTTCGGCAGCAAGGAAGGTCTCTACCTGGCTGCACTCGACTTGTACCGGCGGCGCTACGCGCTGCCGTTCATCGAGATGCTGCGCGCCGGCGGTGACGCGAGGGAGACGATCCGTGCGGCTTTCGCGGCAGTGATCGACGAAGTGACCTGCGGTCCCGGCCAAGCGTCATGCCTGATTGTGGGGGCGGCGATGGAGCGTGCGCACAGCGACGCGCAGGTGGCCGAGCGGCTTCGCGCAACGACGCAGCTGCTGGAGCTCACACTCTTCGAGGTCATTGCCGAGGCGCAAGGGCGGGGCGAGATCCCGGCCGGTCAGAGCGCCGCACACCTCGCCGGATTCCTCGCCATGACCTTCCAGGGCTTGCGGGTCATGGGGGCCATAAATCCGGATCGGGCCGCGCTGACGCAGGCCGCGGAGGTCGCCCTGAACTGCCTTCGCTGACTCCGTGGCGCCGGGCTCCGACCGGTGCTGTCGCCGCACGGCAGCCGCGCGTTTACCTGCCCGCTTAATTTAACGAGCGTTCGTGTTAAAATGGAGATGGGATGCCGGGTTCGGCGGAGGGATCAGGACTGGGCCTCATCTCGCCGCGACGTCAGCACGTCGCGACAAGGTTCGGTGCAGGCCGCCGCAGCCGCGCGCAACAACCGTGAAGAGCCTTTATGCAAGCCGCGAATTGCCTCCTGGCCGGCGCGTGGGGCGCGGACACCGTGGTCCGCTCTCTCCGGGTATCCGGGTCGTGCGGGGGCCACGACGCGCCCGCCGAACTCCGTCACCCCATGCGCGGCAACGACGCCCGCTTGTCCTCCCGGCTCGCCCCGGACCCGGGCCGGCGGAACCCAGATGGCGCCCGACGTCATGCCTTGTCCGCGCCTGACCTATGCCATCGAGCGCGCCTGCATCACCGGCACGGCGCAGACCTTCCACTCACGCGGCCCGGCTGAAAAGCCTGGCCGACAACCGACACCTTCAAGGATTGCCAGTCATGTCCCAAGACGTCCACCATCCTGACCCCCGGCGCTGGTTGGCCCTGCTGTTCATCGCCATAGCCCAGCTGATGGTCTTCCTCGACGGGGCGATCATGAACATCGCTCTGCCGTCCGCTCAGCATGACCTCCACTTCACTGACGGCGGCCGGCAGTGGGTCATCACCGCCTACGGCCTGGCCTTCGGAGGCCTGCTCATTCTGGGCGGGCGCCTGGGCGACCTCTGGGGCCGGAAGAAGGTGTTCGTGATCGGGCTGGTCGGCTTCGCCCTGGCCTCGGGCGTAGGCGGCGCGGCTCAGAACCTGCCCACGCTCCTGACTGCCCGCGCCCTCCAGGGCGTCTTCGGCGCGCTCCTCGCCCCCGCCGCCCTGGCGCTGATCTCGCTGGCGTTCACCGATGCCAAGGAGCGTGCCAAGGCCTTCGGCATCTACGGCGCCATCGCCACCGCGGGCGGCGCCCTCGGCCTGCTGCTCGGTGGAGTGTTCACCGAGTACACCGACTGGCGCTGGGGTTTCTACATCAACCTTCCCATCGCTGCCATCGGCATCATCGGCGTCCTGACTGTCGTCCGTGACGCCGGCGCGCACGCGGGTCGCGGACGGCTGGACGTCCCGGGGGCCATCCTCGCCAGCGGCGGTGCCGTCGCCCTGGTGTTCGGCTTCGCCAAAGCGGAGAGCGACGGCTGGGGCGCCGGTGTGACCATCAGCATGTTCGTCCTGTCCGCCTCCCTGCTGGCAGCCTTCGTCGTGCTGGAGGCCAAGGTGAAGTCACCGCTGCTGCCGCTGCGCGTCCTCACGGAACGCAACCGCGCGGGCTCCTATCTTTCCCTAGCTTTGTCCGTCATGTCCATGTTTGGGATGTTTCTCTTCCTCAGCTACTACTTCCAGCTGGTGAAGGGATACTCGCCGGTGCAGAGCGGTGCGGCCTTTATCCCGATGGCCGCCGCGCAGGCTATCGGCTCTACACAGATCGGCGCCCGCCTCTCGCACCGGGTTCGGCCCGGCTTGCTGATGGGTGTCGGCTACGCGGTGTCCGGCGCTGGTGTGCTGCTGCTCGCCCTGCTTGACGTCGATTCCTCGTTCGGCTTCATCGCGGTTGCCGAGATCGTGGTGGGTGTCGGAATCGGTACGGCGTTCATGCCCGCGTTCAGCCTGGGAGCCCACGGTGTCGAGCCCCGCGATGTCGGAGTCGCCTCCGCGATGACCAACACCGCGCAGCAGATGGGCGGCTCCATCGGCACCGCGCTGCTGAACACCATCGCCGCGAGCGCCACCACCGGATACGTCGCCTCCCACCACGGCTCCACATCCCTCACCAACCTGTCGCTGGTGCACGGTTACTCCATGGCCTACTGGTGGGGCACCGGATTCCTCGCTGCCGCCGCACTGGTCGCGTTCTTCGCCGTCAACGCCGGCAATCCGAAGCGACAGTCGAATGTCGCGGCCAGGAGCGCGGAGACCTCGGAACTCCAGCACGCAGAGTGACGAGAACAGGCCCAGGGGCGCGCCGCGCCCCCGCCGGTGCCTGACTGTGCAGGCGGTTGTCGGCGACATTTGAAAAGTGGTTCTGAAGCGCTTTCCGTGCTTGGGCACGGAGGGTCACCGAAACCGCGATCATGAACGGCCGTGGGTGATGTATTCCTGACCGCCCTGTGGTTCCACCAGGTCGAGGGCGTGCTCGCCGAGGAAGTGCTGTTGGGAGGGGATTCGGTGGTCGTACGGGCTCGCGCTGTCGCGGAGCGCGCGGGGTGTCCGAGCTGTGGCGTGGCATCGAGCCGTGTCCACAGTGGGGACGTACGGCGGCTTGCCGACCGTGAGGCTGGGGGATCCCCACAAGCCCTACCTCCACCAGCGATGGCAGGAAGACTGCACCAACGCCACCCAGCCGTTCGCGGAACTTCGCGGGCGCGGCTACCCAGGCGGGACCACGGCCCTCAGACGCTGTGTCCGCCGGCTACGCGAAGCCACTCCTCAGGCAGCTCCGCCCCGCAAGCCGTCTTCCGCGCGGGATGTGACCACCAGATAGATCACCTGCCACCCCGAGTATGGAGGCCCAGCAGCTCAAGGAGATCGTCGCGCGCTGCCCCGAGTTCGACCGGGCCGCTCTGCACGTCCGTGCCTTTGCCGAGCTGATGAACAACCGCCAGGGATCACGACTCAGCCAGTGGATCGAAGGGGTCCGCAGCAACGACCTGCCCGCCCTCCACACCTTCGTCAACGGCCTTGGCCGAGACCGCGACGCCGTGGTGGGCGGCCTGAGCCTGCCCCTTCAGCTCCGGCGCGGTCGAGGGACACAACATCAAGATCAAGGTGTTCAAACGCCAGATGCTCGGGCGCGCCAACTTCGACCTCCTGCGCAAGTGGGTCCTACTCGCAGCCTGAGTCCGTTCATGATCGCGCTTCCGGTGACCCTCCGTGGCCCAAGCACGGAAAGTGATCCAGAACCTGAAAAGTGGACCGGTATCGACGCCTGAAAGTTGACCCCTTCGGGGACCTGGCTCGTTGAGTCAGGCCGGAGGAGTGGTGATGAGCGTGGAGGAGGGGGCGGAGATTCGGCGGCTTCACCGGACCGAGCAGAAGCCGGTGCGGGCGATCGCTAGGAAATGGGGGACGTGAGGCACACTGTCCGCAGAGCGATCGCGGACGACGCGCCTCCGAAGTAGCAGCGGGCGCCGAGGGGCTCGATCGTGTAGGCGGCCGAGCCGCGGATTCTTGAACCGCTCAAGCAGTGGTGGGAGATGCCGGTGACGGCGATCCGAGCGTATCGGCTGGGAACGCGGACTGACTGTGCTCCCGAATCTGCGGCCGGCCTGTCGCCTGGATCCGGCTCGCGGACGGTTCATGAGCCCGGCGAGATCGGTCAGTGCGACCTGTGGTTCCCGCCCGCCGACATCCCGCTGGACTTCGGGCAGGTCGGACGGCCGCCGGTGTTGGTGGTCGCGGGCTATTTGCGGTGGATCGCTGCGCGGAAGATGCGCTCCCGGTCCGGAGCCAACTTGATCGCCGGACACTGGCGGCTGCTGACCGAGTTGGGGTCGGTTCCGCGGGTGCTGGTCCGGGACAACCAGGGAGCCGTCGGCTCCTGCCAGGCCGGTGACCAGCAACTCACCGATGACTTTGCCGCGTTCGCCGGTCTGCTGGGGATCAAGTTCCTGCTCTGCAAGCTGCGGGACCCGGAAGCCAAGGGCCTGGTTGAGCCGGCCAACGGCTATCTGGCGTGTCAGTTGCCATGCGTCCTATTGTGACGCTGGCCCCTCGGTGAGGAGGCCGGGGCGGTACCTGCCGGCATGGCTGACGGTGCGGCGCCGTTGGCCATATCCCGGTAGCCGCACCACTCCCGGGTGGTGCTCCAGCAGATGAGTAACGCCCGAGGCCGCCTCCCAACCCTGCGAACCCGTGCCGTCACCGGTACGTGTCATCGCTTTGCGAAGTCAGGTGATGGATCGCTGCGGCCGGTCGGGCTTCTGGGAGACATCGACGTCGGCGACCGCCTGAGAGGAGTGCCCCATCATGGGGTCGTCCGGGCTTACGTGGTGGGCGAGGGTGCGCAGCAAGGCACGGAAGGTGGCCCGCGACTCCTCGGGCAGGACGTCCAGGAGTTGCTGCTCGGCCAGGCCGACCGGGCCGCTGAGTTCCTCCCAGCGCTGTCTTCCGTGCTCGGTGGCGACGATGCGCCGACTCCTGCGGTCGGCGGGGTCCGGCTTGCGTTCCACCAGGTCAGCCCGTTCCAGGTCGTCCAGGAGATACGTCATGATCGTGCGGTCGATTCCTAGTCGTTTGGCCAAGGCCCGCTGGCTGTTGGCGTGGCCCTGGAGGGCAGCCATGAGCGTGAAGTAGCCGCGGGGGCCCCCAGGGATCTCGGCCACGGCCGCCTCGACAACCTTGGCATAGGCGCGGAATACCACACCGAGGGCAAAGCCGAAGTTGTCCTCCATGTGGACCCCGGCTTCCGGGTCCCCTGCACTGTTGCTGCGCTGCGAAGTCACAGCGACCACTTTAGTTGACGGAGACATTTGTTTCGTCTGCACTATAGAATGCAGATGCGACATACGGTCTTCTTCGATTCCCGGCACAGGCGCGCACCACCCGGCCGGGAAGGGTGAACGCTCACGGCTCCGATCGACAGACCGGACGGGCTCATGTCGCTGAAGTGGATCTACGAGAACATTGGTCGCGATCGACAACGTAGGAGGCCCTCACCCGGCAGACGCCTGGTCCACGCTCCGTGACAGCGGCGTTGTGCAAGGCACCGGCTGGACCGCCTGAATACCCGCGGCGTTCGACGGCATCATCGCTCAGGGCAAGATCCTGAACTCGCCCTTGCCCCATGCGGACGTTTCCCGGGGGACCCCTCGCGCCTCATGGAGTTGGTGCCCGCGAAAAGCTGACAGTTCTGCTCGGCTGGTGCGATTCATGCGGGCGCTACGACCGGGCGCTTGGCGCGGACGACAAGGGGGAACTTCACGGGCAGACTCGTCCTCCTAGGTTCCCGGGCGGCAGTGGGGGCTGCAGGACGATCTGGGCGTGATCCCGCCGGTGCTGCGCCACCTCCTGCGCGGCTGGGCCGCCGTATCCGGGAGGCGCCTGACGGGCCCGAGCGGGTTCATGAGGCTGACCGCCACCACGAGGCACGGATGCGGTTGTCGAGCAGGTCTTCCCACTGCGACAGCGTGGTGCAGTCCTGCGGGGCACGCGACCGCAGGGCGGTGTCGGCTTGGGTGAACGAAACGAGGATCCGCCGACGGATCGACTGCCCGGCACTGTTGCCGTGCTGTTGCCGTGCTGTTGTCGTCTGTGGCGGCGATGGTGTCTACCAGTGGCCACTGGTGGCGTACTTGTGTGAGCGCCTGGCGGGCAGCGGCGTTGGGTGGTTGAGCTTGTTCCGCTTTGACGGACACCCTTGATGTGGTGGTCAGGCCGCGAGGATGGCCTCGTAGTCGGCGGGTGTGCGGTATCCGAGGCTGCTGTGCAGCCGCTGCAAGTTGTACCAGCTCTCGATCCACTCGAATATCGCGGTGCGGGCGGCGGCCCGGCTGGACCAGGGACGGGCGTCGATCGGCTCGTTCTTCAGGGTGGCGAAGAAGGACTCGGCCAGCGCGTTGTCCCAGCACTGCCCGGTGCGGCCGACCGAGAGCCTGACGTCGAACTCCGCTGCCAGGAGGGCGAATTCATGGCTGGTGTACTGGCAGCCGCGATCCGAGTGGAACATCACCGGACCGGCCGGGCGGCGGGTGCGGCAGGCGGCCCGTAGGGCGTCGGCGACCAGTTCGGTTCGCAGGTGGTCGGCGGTGGCCCAGCCGACGACCCGGCGGGAGGCGATGTCGATGACGGTGGCCAGGTAGAGCCAGCCCTCCTCGGTGGCGATAAGTGATGTCGCCGCACCAGCGGGTGTCGACTGCGGCCGGGTCGGACTGGAAGTCGGGCAGGACCAGGTCTGGGTGGGTGGCCGCGTGCGGGTCGGGGACGGTGGTGCGGTGCAGGCGTCTGCGGTGCCGGCCGGCCAGTCCGGCCAGGCGCATGATGTCGTGGGCAGGTCTTGACTGACCGGGTGTGATGGCTTCAGCCCTTGGTGGGTGCCGGTGAGGGTGTGTCCCTGATGGAGGCGGAACATCCGGTCGCGGCTCGGCTTTGCGGTGGGGGAGGGCGCTGCCCAGAGGGCGGGGACGTTGGTGACGAGGAGTGCCAGGCCTTTCTGGTCGGGGCGGCGGCAGGAGCGTCACAGCCGGGTGATGTCGGTGATGAAGCCGAGCCGGGCGAGGTCGATGGCCGCGTAGGACTTGAGCGCGTATTCCTCCTCCCTCGGCCCGTCGCCGGCCACCCCGTTCCATGCCCGGGTGCAGTGCTTGAACTCGACGGCGGTCCGGCCCGCCGGACCGACGCAGAGCAGGTCCAGGTGCTCGATGCAGTCCGAGGCCCGCTGGCGGACCTCCAGTCGGGAGTGCAGGTGAGGCGCAAGTTCCCACAGGGTGCGGGCGAAAGCGTGCTGCAGATCTGCCTCGGAGTGGAACACCGGCCGGTCGCGGCACAGCCGGTCCATGACCGCGGCGAGCGGTACTTCTCCGGCGATCAACTGTGTGCCGCCGTCGGTGGCGTGCGATGTCATGGTCCGCTCCGTTGCTGGTGTTCTCACGTGTTACGGCTCGTCCGGCAGGCGGTTTCCTTGGGGGGAGATGCCTTGACGGATGGTCTCTACCGCGAACACCGGATTTATTGGTTCTACGAGTGCTGTGGTGGCGATGGCGATAAGGCCAGCGGGTGCGCTGCCCTGCTGCAATCCGCTCATATATGCGTGGGCTTGTGCGGGTGACAGCACGGGCAGTCTTTGCCGCAGGGTGCGTACGGCGTGAATGCGCCCGCGTGTGGCGGCGACTTCGCGTACCTCATCGTGCAGGTCGTCCACTGCGGTACGCACGGGTAGCCCTCGGATGCGGGCGCGGTAGTCCGCTTCCCAGTGCCCGCCTGCCGAGGAGACAACCCCGATCCGGTGCAGGCTTCCGTCGACGCGGTCGACCAGGTACGGGCCGTTCCCGATCAGCGCATACCGCCGGTTACCAGTGCGCACGTATTTGGCGGCCTGCCAGTAGACGATCCAGACCAGTTCGTGCTCATCGACACCCGACACCGCCGTGCGCACCGCGTGCGGATCGGTCGCTGCCCACTTCTGGTCCTCGCGTTCCAGCTCGCCTTCGACGATCCGCACCGCGGCTCCTCGCTCGATCATGCGTGCATCCTCCCGCGCACGCCCGAGACCGGACCAGCTGATTATGTTGACCGCGCTCGGCACGAAGCCAGTATCCGTCTGTGGTGGAGCGAGACCGTTGTGACCGAGCACAGCCCGTTTCCCTCTTGGGAAGAGCCGTGGGGCACCGAGACAGCCGCGGTGCTGCCGTCCCACTGAGGAGGCCCACCCTGCTACGCCGACCGCTGGAGAGGTCAATCCTGGCGAGTGAGCGGTCGACATCCCTGACGAGGGCGCCCCAGCCGACGTGTGCGAGACGGGCCTGTTCTGGGCACAGCGGTGGCCTGGGCCCGCGCCCGCCTCGTACAGGAAGGTGACCGAGGAGGCATCGCCGGGACGATCGTGCCGGGCGGCATCCGCGGGCAGATCCTGCGCCAGCCCACCAGTTCCAGCACGTTCCCGGGGCTGGTGGTGCGGATGCTGGAAGACCTGGAAGTCGCGGAAGGCACGCGGGTGCTCGAGGTCGGCACGGGCACCGGGTACTCAACGGCGCTGCTGTGTCACCGGCTCGGCGACGAGCGGGTCACCTCGGTGGAAGTCGACCCTGGCGTGTCGGCCAGGGCGGCGGCGGCCCTGGCGCAGGTCGGGCATGCGCCGCACCTGGTCGTCGGTGACGGCCTGGCCGGTCACAAGGACGGTGCGCCGTACGACCGGATCATCGCCACGTGTGGCGTGCTCACCATCCCGCAGGAATGGATCGCGCAGGTTGCCCCGGGAGGGACGATCCTGGCCACGGTATGCGGCTGGCTGTACTCGTCGGAGTTGGCGCGGCTGACGGTGCGGGAGGACGGCAGTGCGAGCGGGCGCCTGCTGGGCGGGCAGATCGCCTTCATGCTCGCCCGGCCCCATGCGCCGCCACCTTTGGGGATGCTGCCTGACACCGGCGCAGGCGTGGAGCGTGCCACGTCGGTGGGCGCGGACGTCCTGGACGACTGGACGGCGCGATTCGTGGCGCAGATCGCGGCGCCGCGGGCGCAGCGCGTCACGCTCGATGCCAACGAGCATTTGCTCCTGGACGTGGAGGCCGGCACCTGGGCGCTGGTGTACCGGGAGGGGCAGTCGTGCCGTGTCAGGCAGGGCGGCCCGGCCAGGCTGTGGGACGGCGTGGAGAGCCTGATCGCGCGGTGGCGTGAGGCGGGCGCGCCGGACCTGGATGGGTTCGGGCTGACCGTCACCCCCGAGGGGGAGCACCGGTACTGGCTGGACACCCCGGACTGCCCGCTGTCCCTGGACGGGTAGTCCCTGCAGCTCCCCTCCTTCCCGGAGGGGCACGCCCCCGACCTCCGTGGGGGCGAGCGGCCCGCTCCCGTGAGCGGGCCGTGCACAATCCCGCCGCGCACTCCGAGACGGCTCCCAGGGGTGCGCGGCGGTCGTGTTTCAGCGACGGGGTGTAACAGATCGCGGGCGTTGGCGTTGGGGGCTGTGAAGCGGGTGGGTGCTTTACGTCAACCCCGTGCAGCGCCCCGGGCAACGGTGACAACCGCTACAGCCCCTTCAACCACAACCAACCAGTCGCATCTGCAGGAAGACCTCTTCGTGCCATCGGCGGGCACCTGGGCCGAACCTCTCGGAGCTCTCCGCACGGAACACGGGCGTCGTCGCTCTCACGAGCACGGCAGGACAAAAGATGCCCCGCGGCATCGCGCGGACCAGGCCGGACGGTGGGGAATCGCGGCTGTTCCACTTGGCGGTGCTGCCACCGTGCCCGATCCCGGGCCGTCCGCTGCCCACGGCACGCCATCCAGGCATGAAGATCACGCACTGCGGCTGGAGCGCTGGAAGGCCAGTGTCAAGCACATGAACTTCCGTGCCACGCTCGCCGGGAGGCCACCCAAGCGTGGATGCTGCCCCGAGCGTCGACCGCGCATTGGATCGCGACCTGCGACCGAAGGGCCTCACCCTTTCTACGAATGCGCCGTCCAGCGACGTCAGACGTGATGTGCCGATTCCGAAACTGGGCCAGAACTTCGTCGGGGTGAGGGTGAGTCATGGCCGAGTGAAGGAATGTGCGGCTGTGGCGGAATTTGGCGTAGCGAGCGCTGTCCTGCCGGGCTACCTCCTGAGTCGGGCAGATAATCCGCAACACCCTCTTGGGGGTGCCGATGAGTGAAAGACCTCGTCGGCGGCATCGTTCGGACCCTTGGGGTGGCGCCACTCGCACGCCGGACAGTTCCCAGTCGGGGGCGATCGTGCTGGTCGGGATGCTTCTACCCGGCGGCGGAGTTTCCCCGGACTCAGAAAATGATCAGGCGGTCCTCGGAAATGACCTCGCTGGACTTGTTTCCGCGTTTTCCGTTCGGGGCAATCCTCGTGAGGCCCCGGGCCACAGCTCCGGGACATCCCAAGCTTCATGGAAGCTGTGCAGGAACCCTCGTCCCACGCCTGCGAACCATTATCAAGAGCCCCCAAAAACGGAGCCGCGCTGATCTCAGTTCCCATCCGCCGAGGCTGCACGTCGCACGCCAAAGGCGGCCCGCCGCCCTGGCAGGGCGTCCCTATGCTCTCGATCGCAAGATCAGCAAGCATCGGGAGGTGCTCCTTCATGTCCATACCCCGCATACCCGCCCGCGCAAGGCGAAGGCGGGTGCGTGCCGGCGTGGTTGGGCTGGCCATGGCCGGACTCATGGCGTCCCTGCCCGCCAACGCCGTGGCGGCGACGGCCGCACCGTCCGCGACCGTCGCGGCCCGGGTCGCGTCGACGGCATCCGCGTCCGACTGGCCGTACGCGGGTGGCGACCTCGGCGACACGCACAACGCGGCCGCCGAGCGCACCATCGGCACGGACAACGTGGCCAACCTGAAGACGAAGTGGACCTTCACCACGGGAGACAGCGTTTCGGCCACGCCGACCGTGGTGGACGGCTACGTGTACGCGCCGGACTGGGCAGGCAACCTGTACAAGGTGCAGGCGACGACCGGTCAGAAGATTTGGAGCCACCAGATCAGCGAGTACACCGGGATCGCCGGCGACATCTCGCGGCTCAGCCCCGCGTACTGGAACGGCGAGATCGTCACCGGGTCGGGCGAGCAGCGCAGCGACAGCACGGACGGCGCGTTCCTCTTCGGGATCGACGCCCTGACCGGCACCAGGCTCTGGAAGACCCAGATCGACGCCGACCCGGCCGCCATCGTGACGTCGTCGCCCGTCATCGCCGACGGTGTCGTGTACGTCGGCGTGTCGTCCAAGGCCGAGAAGTTCGCCCCGCCGTACACGTTCCGCGGCAGCGTTGTCGCCCTTGACGCCGTCACCGGCAAGAAGCTGTGGAAGACCTACGTCGTTCCCGAGGGCTACACCGGCGGCGCTGTGTGGGGCAGCAACCCGGTGGTCGACGAGAAGACGGGGCTGGTGTACGTCGGAACGGGGAACAACTACACCGTGCCGCCCGGCGTATGCACCTCGCCCGACGAGACCGACTGCGATCCCGGGGCGGCCGACAACTACCAGGACTCCATCGTCGCCTTCGACATGCACACCGGCGAGATCGTCTGGGGCACCAAGACCCTGACCGCCGACACCTGGACCGTCGGCCAGCGGTTCGGTGACGACTTCGACTTCGGCGCTGGTCCCAACCTCTTCACCACCACCGTCGACGGCAAGACCACCGACCTGCTCGGTATCGGCCAGAAGAGCGGCGTCTACTGGACGCTCGACCCGGCCACCGGAAAGATTGTCTGGGCCACGGCGGTCGGCCCCGGCGGCAACCTCGGTGGCCTGCAGTGGGGCTCGGCGGCCGACGGCAAGCGCATCTACGTCGCCAACACCAACACCAACCACCTGCCCGTGACGCTCACATCCGCGACCGGGCAGAAGTCGACCACCACGGGCGGATTCTGGGCGGCACTCGACCCGGCCACCGGGAACATCCTGTGGGAGACCGCGACGCCCGGCTCGGCGTCCCCCATGTCCTTCGTGTCCAGCGCGAACGGCATCGTCTACGGCGGATCCACGAACCCCACCGGCAACAACATGTACGCCCTGGACGCCGCGACCGGCGCCGTCAAGTGGGTCTTCCCCAGCGGGGGCGCGGTCCTCGGCGGCGCGTCGATCGTGGACGGCTCGGTGTACTGGGGCTCCGGGTACCACACCCAGAACCTGGGCCCGTTCTTCCCGACCAAGGGTGACAACAACAAGCTCTACGCGTTCTCCCTTCCGCAGACCCTTCCGCAGACCGTCTACGTCTCGCCGACCGCCGTTCCCTCCGCGGCCGACACCAGTTGCAGCGCTCCCGCCTTCAGCTCGATCAACGCGGCTGTCAAGGCAGTGGCCGGCGGTGGTCGAGTCGTCGTCTGCAACGGCACGTTCCACGAGGACATCACGGTGTCCAAGCCGCTGGCTCTCGAAGCCCGTTCGAACGTCACCATCGACGCTACCGACCTCATCAACGGCATCGAGATCAACGCGCCCGACGTCACGGTGACCGGGTTCACGGTGAAGAACGCCGTCGGCGAGGGCATCCTGGTCAACAGCGTAAAGAACGCGACCATCGCGAACACCATCGTCACGGGCAACAACACCGGTACGGGCCCGAACGCCGTCGCCAACTCCTACGCTCCGTGCCGGCCGACGCAGGACAAGCCCGGTGACTGCGGCGGAGGCATCCACTTGCTCGGCAGTTCCAACGCCACCGTGCTGGCCAGCACCGTCAGCGGCAACAGCTCCGGGATCGTCATCAGCGACGAGACAGGCCCCGCCTCGGGCAGCACCTTCAGCGGGAACTCCGTACACGGCAACGCACTGGGCTCCGGCTTCACCCTGGTCTCCCGCAACGGGGCGGCGGCTCCTGGAGGCGTGCGCGCCCCCAGTGCCGGTGGTGTCTTCGGCAACAGCGTCACCAGCAACAACGTGTTCGACAACGGACTTGAGGCCGGCGGCGGCGGGATCACCCTCGCGTCGGCCGTGGCCGGCGGCGCGGTCTACGGCAACACCGTGCAGAGCAACGTCGTGACCGGCAACGGCTGGGCGGCTGTGGCTGTGCACGGTGGCGCGTCAGGCCTGGACCTGGGCGGCAACGTCGTCAGCAACAACCAGATCGGCACCAACAACGTCGTGGGGGACTCCTACACGGGCACCACGCACGATCTGCAGTCCACGGGCCTGCTTGTGAGCACCGTGGAGCCGATGTCCATCCAGATTACCGGAAATACGATCTCCAGCAACGTCTTCGGCATTTGGACGCACGGCCCGGTCACGGCGGCCAACGCCGCCGGAGCCAACAACTTCAGCAACGTCACCACCCCGGTGTCGGCTCACTAGTAGCGTGTCGTTGCTTAATCCTGGGTTATTTGGTTGGGATGGTGGTGTCCGGCAGATGTTCCTTCCCTTCTGTCGAGCGGGAGTTGGTGTGATGGGTTCGCAGAAGAAGAGGCCGGTGGTGCTGACCGCGGGCGATCGTGAAGTGCTGGTTCGGGTGACCACGACGGGGGTCCATCCGGCCTCGGTGATCAGGCGGGCGCGGGTGCTGCTCGCGCTGGACACCTCTGCTGGTGAGATCGACTCCCAGGATGCGATCGCTGCCCGGGTCGGGGTCTCGGGCGAGACGCTGCGGCTGGTGGCCAAGCGGTTCGCCGAGAGCGGTGGTGACGTCGAGGCGACGATCCAGCGGAAACCGCGGGATCTCCCGCCGGTGCCCTCGCCGGTGACTGGTGAAGTCGAGGCCCGGCTGATCGCCCTGGCGTGCTCCCAGCCTCCTGCAGGCCGTGCCCGGTGGTCGCTGCGGCTGCTGGAGAAGCACGTCGCCCTGGTCGAGGGCATCCCCGATCTGGACCACTCAACCATCGGGCGGATCTTAAAAAACGAGGCTGCGTCCTCATCTGAGGAAGTGCTGGACCATCCCACCACGAGCAAACCCGCAGTTCGCGGCCCGGATGGAAGACGTGCTGGCCGTCTATGCCCGACCTTATGACTCGGCCCGCCCAGTGGTGTGCATGGACGAGAAGCCCTACCAACTCCTCGCCCATGCCCGCGACCCGCTCCCGGCCCGCCCCGGCCGCGACGCCCGCCAGGACAGCGAGTACATCCGCTGCGGCACGTGCTCGATCTTTGTGTGGGTTGAACCCCTGCGCGGGTGGCGCCGAGTAGACGCCCAGCCTCGTCGCACCCGGATCGACTGGGCCGGCCAGGTCAAGCGATTACTGACCGAGGACTACCCCGACGCCGAGACCGTGGTCCTGGTCATGGACAACCTCAACACCCACGGCATCGCCTCACTGTACGAAGCATTCGAACCAGCCGAGGCCTTCGCCCTGGCCCAGCGCCTCGAGATCCACCACACCCCCAAACACGGGTCATGGCTCAACATCGCAGAGATCGAACTCTCCGCACTGACCCGGCAATGCCTCGACCACCGCATCGCGGACCTCGACACCCTCAACACCGAACTCTCAGCCTGGCAGAACACCACCAACACCGACCAACGTCAGGTGAACTGGCAGTTCACCACCCACGACGCACGCACCAAACTCCGCCACCTATACCCCACACATTAGCTGCGACAGTCTACTAGAGCCCGCCCACCGCCCCGGCGTGCCGTGGAAGGCACGCCGAGCCGCGTCCTGCCGAAAGCCCATTCGGCAGGACGCGGCGGCGCGCCGCTGAGAGCCGTCGATCCTGCATCGAGGCGAGCAGCGACGGCCGGCGAAGTGAGGTCCGCCCGTGGACGAAAGCCCGGTTGTGGACCGGGAATCGTCCGCTCGCGGCCCGGAGCGGGAAGCTCCCGCTCCTTCGCGGCATCAGTGAACGAGCGAGCTCGGTGTCTCGCCGAACTGCCGCTTGAAGGCCCGGCTGAAGTGGCTCACATCGGCGAAGTGCCATCGAGCCGCTACGGCGGATACGGTGTACCTCCCGCCCAGTGCGACGAGTTCTTCGCGCGCTCGCTCCAAACGGCGCCGCCGGACGTATGCCATCAGGGACTCATCGACTTCGGCGAAAGCTCGGTGCAATGTGCGGACCGAGACCGACAGGGTCCTTGCCACCTCGGCCGGAGACAGGTGAGGGTCCAGGAGCCGGGCTTCCACGCAGTTGCGGGCAGCCGTGCGCAGCGAAGGGCGGAAGGCAGGGTCGGCGGACACCCCCCGGGACATGAGCGCGCCTGTCAGCAACTGCACGACGGATTGCTGAGCGGCGTGGACGCCTGCCGGACTCAATTCACCCCGCATCCTGCGGATCAGGTGAAGCTGTCCCAGCAGCAGCCGCGCCTCAGGAGCTTTCTGGGAGATGACCGTGAGCGTCGGCAGCTGGTCGAGTCCGGTGCCGGTCAGTGTTTCGGAGGGCAGGAGCAGTACCCGCGCCCGTGTGCCGGGGCGGTAGGAGAACTCCCGCGGCACCTGTGCATCCCGTACGCACATCGTGCCCGGTGGGACCTGAACGGTACGACCTGCTTCGGTGAGGCTCAGCCCGCCACTGTGCATGATGTGAACCACCGTGCGTCGCTCCGTGGCCCGCTTCATGCCTATGACGCCTTCCACCGCGTCGCCGTATTGTTCGCTCACGGCAATGTCCCCGATCTCGGAGGAGTCCACCCAGCACCGGTAATGGCCTGTCGTGTACTGCCCCGGAACTCGCAACGAGTGCACGTGCCAAGGACGAGCGTCGTTCAGTCTCCGCCACTGCTGTCTCAGCAACTCGTCGCGCTGCGCGTGCGCCAGTGCAACCTGGATGTGCATGCGAGGTGAACTGGAGTTGGACGGCGAGTCGACGCCCGAGATGCCTGGCATGATCACATCCGAAGTGTATATGGTCACCTGACCGCGATCGTGCGCCGGGAAACCACCGGGAACCACACCCGGGCGCCAAGTCCGTCGGCATGTAGGTCGGTAGCCGGATCAAGCAGTCCGATCGTTCCGGAAGAGCTGGTACGGAAGCGGGCGGAGATGCGGTGCGCGTGCCGGTCCGTGCCGGTGACTCTGCTGATATGTGCGCCGACCTTCGAGGTAGGACAGGCCGTGCGAGCCCGTCAAGCTTGATTCACAAGTACCGCTGGCCATGCCAAGATGCGTAGCAGCCGTCAGTCGGCCGTGGCAGGGCCGGCCCCGCTCGCCCTGGGTGCTCGGCGAATCCCGGCGGCCCTCAGCTGAGCTGCTCACCGCGTCCGACGGCGATGCCCTCGGGGCCACGGACGTAGCAGAGCCGGTTGACGTTCTCGTACTGGTGCGCCAGACGCGCTGTTTGCAGCAGCAAAGGGCGGTGGCGAGACCGAGGAAGGCCAGTCATCGAGGGGATCGCGGTCGTATCGGTGGTTGAGCCGGCGGTAGTCGGCCCGCCAGGGCACGGTGCGCCCGGGCTCACCTTCGGCGCCGGAGGAGGAGCCGACCGACGCGGCGTGGCCCGGCAGCACGGACGCCTCTGACATCACCGCGGCGGGCATCACCTCAGCCCGCTCCAAGGCGCAAGGCACCACCGCAGCCGTCCGCTGCTGCGGGACGGCCGACACCACCCCGGCACCTTCAGGCCCAGCACCTCCCGCTCCTTCCGCGGCACAGGCCTGAACCGGTCAGCCGGGCTCTGCATATCGACCGCCTGATGCGGACGTACGCAGTTGTACGTCGCGGTCGCGATGACTTGCTGAGAGCTGGGGACTCCCCAATGCCGGTATGACCTGCGCACCCCCGATGTCATGACCACCAGGCCTACAAGGCGGATGTCGGCGTTCAAAACCGTCCACGCCCACCAGTGAGAAGACCCCCAGCCGGTCATGGCTGACCTGGTGCTGATCGTGGGCGCCGTCGACGAGCCGACCCTGAGCGCGGGACCGGCGCCGTGGGAACGGGCGCCCGGCCGCCGCCGGGGCAGAGTCCCCGTGAGCCGACGCCACGTGTCCGCACCACGACGCCGGAAACCGCACGGCGCCCTTCGGCTGGTCATGCCCATTCCACCGTTTCGGCGGGTTGACGGGGCGACGGCAGCCGATGCACCGAAGAAGGATGACGGGGGCTGCCCCACGGGAAAACAAGTCATCACACTCATGCTCGGCCACGCGTCGATGCGTACGCTCACCTTCGCGGCCATCACCGGACTGGGCTTCGAACGGGATCTGGTTCGGATATGCCGTATCCGCACATGACGACAGGCTCATGGCGATTCGGAAGGTGAGAGGTCTTGCATGCCCGCCCATGAGCTGTGGGAACCCGCCATGACGGATCGTGGTGGGGTGTGCGCGGACCGGCGTGAATCAGACCGCCGGAAAGCCTGCCGGCATGCCGTGTCTGCCGTCCGGATTCCATGGCGTGCATGCGTTCAGTGCGGTCCCAGGCCGACCGCGTGGGATCGGCGGGCGCACCGCGGGAAGTAGCGGCGCAGCCTCTGTGGCCAGTGCCTGTATCTCGGCGGAAGCCGGCGATGTGGTGACCCGTTCCGGGTGCCCTGCATGACGACGGGCTCGCTCACCGGTGGATCCGGACACGGGCGGGCGTACAAGCCGTCGGAGAAACGAACATCAAGGAGTGGACAGCACGTGGCAGCGCATAAGAGGCGGACCTTCTTCGGGATCGCGGGAGGCGCCGTGGCCGGCGTGGCCGGCTACGGGGGGATGAATCTGCTGGCCGGTGGGGGCGCCGAGGCCAAGGCTGCGGTGGACACGTCGGCGCGGCTGAGCGGTGGCAAGGCCCTGGACCTCGAGGGCCCCTCCTTGCCGCGGGTGACCGAGCTGACGCCGTTCGAGGACGAGCTGCCGATCCCGCCCACTCTGAAGCCCTCGAGCCGGGACACCACTGAGGTGCGCCTGGTCGAGAAGAAGATACGTCTGCACTCGCAGCTCCCCGCGACCCGCATGTGGACGTACGAGGGTTACTTTCCCGGCCCGACCATCGAGGCCCGGCGTGGTCAGCGGTTCCGGCTGGCCTGGCGGAACGAGCTCACCGGCACCAGCCCCGTCAAGGGCGTCTTCGTGGAGCCCGAGGGGCCGCCGCCGGGCTTCCTGTCCCTGAACACCCCCGGCTCGCGGGGCGCGAAGGAGCGGCCCGAGGTGGCCGCGCTGACCGCTTGGACCTCGGTCCACCTGCACGGCGGCCGGCAGCACGCGATCTCCGACGGCGCCCCGGACTCGGGCGTGACCCGCGGCAGCGCGCAGCTCGCCGAGTACACCAATGACACGGCCGCGGCGCACCTCTTCTACCATGATCACGCCATGCCGGTGACCGCGCTCAACGTGATGGCGGGCCTGCTCGGCAACTACATCATCCGTGACGAGAACGAGGACCGCCTCGATCTGCCGCGCGGCCGGTACGAGATCCCGCTGACCATCGCCGATGTCAACTTCGACACCGACGGCAAGGGGCGGATCAACGGGCAGCTCCTCGCGAAGCGGATCCAGGTCGGCCCGTCCATCCCCGGGGTGATGGCGGCCGCCGTGCAGTTCCAGGGCCCCTACACCATGGTCAACGGCCGGGTGTGGCCCTACCTCGACGTGGAGGCCACCGCCTACCGCTTCCGCGTGGTGAACGCCTCCAACGCCCGGGTTTACATCCTCGCTCTGGTGGACGAGGAGACCGGGCAGCCTGTCAAGGGCGCGATCAAGGTCATCGGCACCGACATGGGCCTGCTCGACAAGCCTCAGGGCGTCGAGGGGAGCATGACCCTCACTCCTGCCGAGCGCGTTGACATCGTGATCGACTTCGCGGCTTTCCGCGGCCGGCGGCTCAGGCTCGTCAACGTCGCGCCCGGCGCCCCCGGTGCGCCCCCCGCCCCAGCGGGCACGCCCGTGCCCGCGGCCGGCGTGCCGTACCCGCAGGTCATGCAGTTCCGCGTGGGCAGGGGGCGGAAGCAGTCCTACGTCGCGCCGAAGAAGCTGGACCCGCGGTTCAAGCACCTGACCCCGTCCGACATCCCGCAGGACGCGGTCGAGCGCTTCGTCATGCTCTCCTTCGACACGCTGGGCATGCCGACGATCATGGAGCTGCAGGAGGCTCCGGCGGGCATGGGCACCGGCAAGGGCGTCGTGCAGCTCGCCCTGCCCGGCGGAACCCGTACCTTCCGCGTCGTGGGCAAGCACTTCGAGGACGCCACCAACTTCTTCGCCGCGGCGGGGAGCTGGGAGAAGTGGACGTTCATCAGCGTGGGCCCGGTGCAGCAGCAGATCCAGCACCCGATGCACATCCACCTGATGAACTTCCAGCTCCTCGAGCGCCGCATGGTCGACGGCACAGCCTTCGACACCGCGCTGGGCGGCACCACCAGGCCGATCACCATCAAGGACGCGATGCCGATCGCCGTCAGTGAGTCAGGATGGAAGGACACCGTCAACATGCCGGCGAACTCCATGGTGACCGTCGCCGGCCAGTTCGGACGCGAGACCGGCCGGTTCATGTATCACTGCCACATCCTCGACCACGAGGACGAGGGCATGATGCGTCCCTTCGTCGTCATGCCGCCGGAGGTGCTCACCCTGCAGAACATGATGCTGAAGATGATGAACACCCCGGGCAAGCCCGCCGCCGGCGGTGGCGCCGTGCCGCCGATGGACCACGGGGCGATGGACCACGGGGCGATGGGCTGACGGGCTGGGTGCGGCGGGCCTCCCTGTCCAAGGCCCGCCGCACGGTGGTCGCGACCGGAGGAGCACGGGAGGAGTCCGGCGGCGGTCAGGAGAGGATGGAGAGGGCAGGGCCGTTCACGGCTGTTTCCCCTCGGATCCTTCCGTGATCGTGCCGCCGCTCAGGAACGGTGCCCCCCCAGCACACGCCCGCCGGGTCTCCGTCGGACCACCTGGGCGGCCGACCCAGAGATACGTGACGAACCCGTCTCGGCGAACCGGCTCGAGATCCCTCCCAGGGCCTCGCGTTCTCGCGATCGGCGCTGAGATGTCACGTGAGTCCGAGGTGGCCGGTGGACGCAGCGTGGCCACACGCCGGCCGGCGCACGCGTGCGACGCCTCCCCGCCTGGGCGGCCCTGCCGACACCGACCGATTCGGGGCCGCATCATGCCAGGAGGCGGGCGAGACGATCAGGATGGGCGCCGATCTCCTCCTTCACGACTCCCGAAGTCGTGGCGCGTTGCGAACACGACGGCGATCCCCCAGCCGCCAAGGCCACGGGGGGCCGTGAGGGGCCCGGCACAGCTGCCGCGCCTGGAACGAAACGCCGGCAGTGGGCGTTCAAGGAAGACGGTGGGCGCCTTACGGCCGGCTCGGACAGCGGTCCGGTCCGGGGCCCGTCCCCGGCAGCCGTCCACCGCGGTCTGGACCCGCTGCCGCTCCCCCGGCAGCGGCGGAACAACTGCACCACCGGGGCGGACAGACGCTGTGCGCCCTGTGTGATCCAAGTAATTGGGAGACGTTCGTGAGCCGCGATCACCGTTCGCACGACTGCGAACCGGGGGAACTGGTCGGGCGTCAAAAGGACCTGGAGCTGATCGACGACCTTTTCGACCGTCCGGCGGGCGCCCTCGGGGCGCTGCTGCTGTCGGGCGAGCCCGGGGTGGGCAAGACCGCCCTGCTGGACGCGGTCGCCCGGCGCGCTTCGGCGGCCGGTGTCCGCGTCCTGCGGGCGGCGGGCGCGGAATTCGAGACGGGTATGACGTACTCCGCGCTCAACCAGCTGCTTCTCCCTCTCCATGAGGAGATCGAGGCGCTCGACGACCTCTACCGTGAGGCACTGCGGGTGGCGCTGGGGTTCGGTACAGGTGCAACACCGCAAAGCCTCGTCGTCGCCAACGCCGCACTGGCGTTGCTGCGTCGTGCGGCCGCGGAGCAGCCGTTGTTGCTGGTCGTGGACGACCTTCCCTGGGTCGACCGGGCCAGTGCCGTGGTCCTCGGGCTTGTGGCCCGCCGCCTCACCGGCACCGGTATCACCTTCCTGGCTGCGGCCCGCGGGGGAAGCAGGGGCTTCTTCGACGGCACGGGCCTGCCCACACACGAGGTCCTGCCCCTGGACCACCGTTCCGCGTGCCGACTCGTCGGCCTCCGTCATCCGGGCCTGGTGTGGAGCGTGGTGGACCGGGTCCTCACCGCCGCCCACGGCAATCCGCTCGCGCTGCTGGAGCTGCCCACCGCCTTGACCGGACCCCAGCGTTCCGCGCTGGAGCGCCTCCCCGAGGTCCTTCCCTTGGGCCGGCGCCTGGAAGCCCTCTTCGCCGGGCGCGTAGCCGGGATGCCGCCCGCCTCGCGCCGTCTGCTCCTGATCGCCGCGCTGGACGGGACCGGTGACCTGGCCGTCCTGCAACGCGCGGGACAGCACCCCTCTGTCCAGGCCACGCTGGTTGACCTGGGCCCCGCTGAACAGGACGACCTGGTCCGGATCGACGACAGCGGCCACCGCCTGGGTTTCCGGCACCCGTTGATCCGCTCGGCGGTCGTCGGAGCCTCCACCACCGCGGAGCGCCGTGCGGCACACTGCACCATCGCCGACGTGCTGCATGACCAGCTCGAACGCCGGGCATGGCATCTGGGCGAAGCGTCCGTGGAGCCCGACGAGGAGGTCGCGGCCCTCCTCGAACGCAGCGCCCACATGGCCGGCACACGCGGTGACTCCTTCGCCGCGATCCGGGCCCTCACGCGGGCCGGGCACCTGAGCCCCGAGGCGCCCGACCGCGCCCGCCGACTCGCCCAGGCAGCCTTCATCAGCGCCGACGCGACCGGCGAACTGGTCAGCGCCTCCCACCTCCTCCAAGACGCCCGGCAAGCCGGCACCGACGACCACGCCTCCCTCTACTCGGCGGCCACCACGGTCCACCTCATGCTCAACGGCACCGGGGACATCGACCCGGCCCACCAAGTGATGGTCAACGCCATCGAGAAGACGCTCCACCGGCGTGGCTCCTACGATCCCGCGCTCGACGAAGCCCTCTACGTGCTGATCCTGCTGTGCCACTTCGGCGGCCGGCAGGAACCGTGGCAGGCCTTCCACAGGATCGTGGCACGCCTTCCCGACGTGCCCGCGGTGATCACGGTGTCCGCGGCGGCGCTCGGCGATCCCGCACGGGTCGGCGTCGCCGCGCTGCGCGAACTGGACGAACTGCTTGCCGGGCTTGCCCATGAGAGCGATCCGACGAAGATCGTCCGCATCGGCACCGCGGGCGTCTACGTGGACAGGCTTTCCCGTGCGCGCGACGCTGCCCGCCGTATCCATGGCCAGGAACAGGGCGCAGGCCTGGCCGTCAAGAAGCTCGGGGTTCTTCCGCTCCTGTGCCAGGACGCGTTCAACACCGGCCGTTGGGACGAGACGATCCGCCTGGCCGACGAAGGACTGCTGCTCAGCGGGCAGGTCGACTACCCGTCCTACACTTGGTACTTCCGGTACGAGAAGGCACTGGTCGCGGCGGCACGCGGTGATGTCGGTTCCGTTGTGGAGACGGCCGACGCGATGACGTCCCAGGCGGCGTCCCGGGGCGTGGGCCACATGATGAGTACTGCCGCGCACCTGCGGGTGCTGGCGGCGCTGGCGGAAGGGGACTTCGAGAGCGCGTTCCGGCATGCGGAGGCCATCAGCCCGGCCGGCTCGCTGGCGCGCTACGTCCCGCACGCGGTCTGGGTGGTGATGGACCTGGTGGAAGCCGCCCTGCGCACCGACCGCCGGGCGGCGGCGACCGCCCATGTGCGGGCCGTTCAGGAAGCCGGGATCGCACACATCTCGCCACGCCTCGCGCTGCTCGTCGGCGGCGCCACGGCCTTGGCGGCCACGGACACCGACGAGGCGACGGCACTGTTCGAGCGGACGCTGTCGCTTCCCGGCATCGACGACTGGCCCTTTGAGCGGGCCCGGGTGACCCTCGCCTACGGCGAACGGTTGTGGCAAGCGAGGAAGATCAAAGCCGCCAGAAAGACGTTGGTGACCGCGCTGCACATCTTCGAAGAGCTCGGCGCGCGTCCATGGGCCGACCGGGCCGTACGCCACCTCAAGGCAGCCGGGTGGGCGACCCGGCACAAGTCGGACCCCGCCGGGCTCACACCACAGGAATCCGAGGTCGCCCGGCTCGCTGCCTCCGGACTCACCAACAAGCAGATCGCCGAGAAGCTCCACCTCTCCCACCGCACCGTGAGCGGCCACCTCTACCAGGTCTTTCCCAAACTCGGGATCACCACCCGCGCCGCGCTGCGCGACGCCCTGGCCGACCTGGACCGGCCCTGACCACGTCGCGGCGGTTCCGTCCGGCCTGACCCGGCAGCCGCGCCCTGACCCCCCGCCCCTAGCGACCCCGCCGTCTCGACGACACCGGCCGTAGGGCGCCGGCCCCTCGGGCGGAACGAGAGAACGACAAAGCCCTCGAGGTGGATCCTCGGCCCCCGGTTCGGTTGAGATTGCTCCGTCATCCCTTACCTGGGCCGCGTGGTCAAGTCATCTGGCCGATGCACGGGGATGCGTCCTCTTGGCATGCTCTTCTGGCGGCTGCGGCCCGTTCTCCGTTTCCGGCAAAGCAAGCGCCTTGATTCGTAGCGCTTGGACTGCCGGAAAGCCCCGCTCGGCAGCCTTCTTCGACGGCGACGGTATCGCAGCCCACCGGGCGGTCCGGTCTTGCACGACATCGTGCCCGGTCGACGAATACCGGCCGCATCCCGTGGCGGGATGTGCTGCCGCGATACAAGGGAAGAGAACATGGCTCCACTCGTCAATGAACCTATGGCCGACACGCGCGACATGTACATGGCCCACGCAGGGCTGCGCCGGGAGTTCCGGCTGCTGCCCGGCCTCATCCGGTCCGTCGCGCCGGGAGACATCCGGCGTGCGGAGGTTGTCGGCGCCCATGCCGCTCTGGTGTGCGCCGTCCTGCACCAGCACCACGAAGGCGAGGACCTGCTGCTGTGGCCCAAGCTCGTGGAACGCGGGGGCGCGGAGGCGGCGGCCATCGTGCCGACCATGGAGCAGCAGCACCAGGCCATCGAGGACGGGCACACGGAGGTCACCGGGCTGCTCGGCGGCTGGCGCTCAACCGGGCAGGGCGGCGAAGCCCTCGCTGACGCGTTCGAGAGACTGACGGCCGCTCTCGTGGAACACATGGCGCTGGAAGAGGAGCAGATCCTGCCGCTGGTCGAGAAGCATCTCACCGCGAAGGAGTGGCACCAGCTCGCCGAGCACGGCAAGGCGGTCACTCCGAAGAAGGTCATGGCGCTCGTCTTCGGAATGGCGATGTACGAGGGCGACCCCGAGGTCGTCAAGGCCGTCCTCGCGCTGGCCCCCCTGCCCGTTCGGCTGCTCGTCCCGGCCATGGCACGCCGCCAGTATGCGGCCCACGCCAAGCGGGTCCACGGCACTGCCACACCGCCCCGCATCGGCGCCTGAATTCCCCTCTCGGAGGCTGTGGTCTGGGATGCCGGGCGGGGGCCAACTCCGCCCGGCGTGATCAATTCATCGTGACGGCGATGACCAGGCCCAGCACGTCCACGGCCAGCGCCCGCTTGCGGCCCGGCACTCGTTTCCCGGCGTCCCGGCCGGTCGTCGAGGCGGGGACCCCGGCGGCCGCGTGGACACTCTGGGTGTCCAGCACCACCAGGGTCGGGTCCTCTCTACGCGCTGCTCCGCCTGAGATCCGGGTCCCGTCAGCCCCCCGCTTCGAAATCCTCGTGAACGGCCGTCATCGGGACCCAGCCATCGGGGTGGCGATACCAGTAGTGCGGTAGCCCGTTGATGGTCGTGGTGCGGAACGGGCGGCCGTGGTCGTCGACGCGGACCGAGCCGGTCCGGCCCTGCGACGACCAGTCGAGCTCGAGGTACCAGTCACAGGTGCAGGCCCCCGTGCGCGCGGAGAGGAACAGGACCTCCGGCTCACGCAGAGACACCCGGTAGGGGAGGTCGATCGCGGGGGTCGGCCTGTCCGGATCGTTGCCCGGCACTGAACGGGCCAGGGGCTGGTGCGCGTCCAGGTTCACCGAGAAGTACCGGGGAATGAGGACGGCGCCGCAGCCCTCGTACATGGAATAGGCGATGCTTCCGCGGGTGGCGGGAGCACTGCGCTCGACCATGCGCACATGCAGCGCTGTCAGGACCACGGCGCCCGAGCCCCGGCCCTGCACCGTGATCCGCAGATTGGTGGTACGCCCGTGCACCGCCCCCTGGGACGCCGCCCACACTGCGGCGTCCGCCGGGGCGGGGGGCGGCGGAACTTGACGCGGTGGCCTGGCGATGACGTAGTCGTGGTCGCATTCGAGCTGCCAGACATGGGAGTCTGCGGTCCAGGTGAGCGGCGCCCCGGCGGAGACCGTGCCGGTGTCCGCCCGGTCCTCGCGCGAGCTCTCGCCGCTCCCTGCGGCCGGTGCCGAGGGTTTCGACGAGGAGCGCGCGGAGGCCGACGGCCCCTTGCCACTCGCGGAAGGGGCTGCGGCCGGATGTGGACTGCCGTCGCTCCGCGGCGACGATGCCGGGGCACTCGGCGTGCCGCGGCCCGAGACCGCTGACACACGGTCATGCGAGCTGTCGCGGACGGCAGCGGATGCGGTGAGACCCGCCAGCGAGACGACGAGCGACACCGCCAATGCCGTCACTCGCAAGGGCCGCCGCCGGGGGCACCCGTCATGGGAGCGCCGCTCTGCCGACAAGACCCGTTCCCGACCAGGACGGGCCGGCGAGCCCCGCTCGGCGGACTCGTCCGCCGAGCCGTCCGGACTCCCGGCCATGGGCAGCACGGAATTGCTTCCGTTCACTCGCGACTTGACTGCTCGCCGGGCACCGGACGAGCGCTGTCGCCGCCGTTCCGCGTCCGCCAGGATCCACCGGCGGTGCAGGTCCTCGCGCTCTTGCCAGGAGGCTCCGCAGAGTTCGGCGAACCGCTCGACCACGGCGAAGTCCGCTGGAACCACCTCCCCCGCGCAGTAGCGGTGCAGGGTGGAGGCGTTCATGCTCAGGTGGCGGGCCAGCGCCGAGTAGCTGCGGTCCGTGCGGCTCTTCAAACGCGTCAGCAGGGACGCGAACTCCGCCGCCTCGTCGCGGATTACGTCCATGCGGTCCGACCTCACATCCGTCCATCGGTTCCGCGCCTGCATGGCCCCGATCCGTGCCAGCCACCAGCTGCCCCGCGTACGTGCACGCAACTACGGCCGGGATGGTTCCGCCCTCACGCCATCCCTCTCTTCGTCACGCATGGCCTCGCCGCCAATCGGTCGTGACTGTGCTCGGCGCCCGTGGCGCCAGCCGTCCCACCTCCGGCCCGGATTAGTCTTCCGTCCCGGAGCGGCATCCCAGGGATGTGGGTCTTCCCAGGTCACCAGCGCTGGGACCGTCCCACCGTTGCAACCTGCGGGGCAGCTGTTGTCCCACGGCCACAGGGCATCCGACGCTATGCCCGTCGCACCGGCTGAACCGGCCGGAGCACCCGCCGGTGCCAGGACAGCCGTTCATCGAAATGCCCTGGCGCCCCCACGGCCCCGGAGGGGACGGCGGTGTGGCGCGACCGTTTGAAACGCACCTGGCTCACCCCAGTTGCGGACCGATGCCGCGTGCGACCTCGTGACGATCGAAAAGGAACTCCCACATGAACGTGAAGTACCCCGCTGCCCGCCTCGTGGCTGTAGCGACGGGCCTCGTCCTCGTGCTCGGGTACGGAGTCTCGGCGCAGGCCTCCGCCAACGGGCCGCAGACGGCCAAGGGGAAGACCCGCGAGGCGGCGACGCACCGCACTAGCGCCAGCGTCACCGTCTCCGCCTGCTCCCAGAAGGACCTCGGCGTGTCCGCCGTGAAGGAGCCGGCGGACAGTACTGACGCCAGGCACCTGCTCCTCACCGTCCAGAACGCCGGCGACAAGAAGTGCAACGTCTACCGCTACCCGCTCGTGCGGCTCGGCGCCGGCCGGACCATGGCCCCTGTCATCGAGGACAGCGCCCCGAAGCCCGGCGAGCCCGTCACCCTCGCACCCGGTCAGGAGGCGTACGCCGCCCTGCTCGTGAACAGCCCCATGGACGAGTACGAGGCCAAGAGCATCACGCTCAGCCTGCAGGGCCGTAAGCCTGGCAGCACAGCCGGCAAGCCGATCGACGTCCCCATGCCCGTCGATACCCTCTACGCCAACGACGGCCAGCGTGTCACGTACTGGACGACCGCCCCCGGCTACGCGCTGGACTTCATCATGTCGAGGTGACGCCCTTCGACCGGACTGCCGGTCCAACAGCCGACCGGGCAGACCTCTCCTCTGCCCGGCTCGGTCGGGCATCTACGGACAGCCATCTTCAGCGCCCCCTCCTCAGAGGGTGATGGCTCCCGGGCTCCTCGGACCACCGAGGGCAGCGAAAACGCTGGGGTCGTGCCGCTCAAGCCACGAGGTCACCCGGGTCCAGACCTCTCGTACGTTTCCTGTCTCGTGTATCGGCGTCTCACTCACCTGAGATTTCCACCTCGGCACGGTGGACTCGTTCGCTGAGCACGCCACTGACGTCGGTGGCACCCGAGGAGCGTGGCCCGGCCTCGAGGACTATGGAGTTGTCCATCCGAGGAAGCGACGACCGCTGATTATTCATAGGAAGACCGTATGCGGGGCCACTGACAAGGACTGACTCGGAACGAGTGATCGCGGACCGTCGCCGACACACACCAGGCAGGGACTGTACAAAGAATGGCTCTGTCTCACATCCGGTGGTAACGGAGAGTCATATCGAACGAGACTGCCCTGAAGTGCTCTCTTGCAGACCGAGGGAGACTTTCCCGGGGTCCTGCGCGACGTCCACCGTGAAGCTGCTCCGTGTGGCTCATGGGTGTCTGCTACGGCTCGACCTGAGATTATAACTGTGCGCATTCGACATCACCAGGCGTTACCACCGGATGTGAGACAGGGCCGTTCGTTGGACAGACCCACTCCAGTACCGACCACTGCTCATCAGAAAGATCCCCACGCCCCATACGGTGATCATCGTGGAATGAGGCCTGGCTGGAGGACCCGTTCTAAAACACGGCCTCGTCGCCTGACCGGCTGATGGGCTGACGCAGGGGTGAGCGGCCGAGTCGGCCGTGGCCTCTCTTGGGGGGAGGAGATGCGGGCCCGGCCTTCCGCGTTGTGGAGGGAGGAACGGGTGAGGGGACGTCAGTCCCGCGACATTTCGGGCTCGGGCTGCGGCACGCGCAAGCCCTCGTCGCGTGTCCACCACCAGGCGGCCGCCGCGCCGATGCCAGCGACAGCCACTGTGATGAGCCCGCCGGTCAGGAACCCGGCCGTGGGTGAGCCTGCCGCGACAGCTGGGACGACGAGCATCGACGCCGTCCCGGCGGTGCGGATGACCGTGAGGTCCAGCGACATCAGGCGGCGGCGCGGCCCGGCGGGGAAACCGGCGAGGTGGGTCTGCAGGGTGATGCCGCAGAACGGGGCCACGAACCCGGTCGCGGCGGCGAGCGCCAGGAGGACCGGCAGGTTCGAGGCGAGGCCGTTGAAGGCGAGGAGTAGTCCGGACGCGGCCCACACCGCGCAGTACGCGGCGGGGAGTCGGGCCGGGAGGCGGACGTGCCCGGCGGCGAGGTTCCCGGCCAGCGCCCCGGCGCCGGTCGTCGCCAGGATCAGCCCGTACGCCCCGGCCCCTGCGCCCATCGTCGCGAGCAGCGCGGGCAGCGCCAGGGCGACTGCCTGGGCGAAGATCGCCGCGCCGTGCACGCCGATCGCTGCGCCGGTCGCCGGGTGCGACCTCGCCAGGCCGCGCACGCTGAGCGTCTCGGGTACGGCCGGGCGCTTCCCGGTCGGGGCCGTCTTGTGGACGCCCCGGCCGAGGCGGGCGAGCACCGCGGCGGAGACCGCGAACGTCGCGGCGTCCAGCCAGAACAGCGCGCTCTGCGGCATCGCAGCGAGGAGGACGCCGGCGGCGCCGGGGCCGGCGATGCGGGCGACGCGGCCGGTGAGGTCCATCAGCCCGTACACCGCCTGCACTTCGCTGGGGCGGACCAGGTCGGGGACGAGCGCCCCGAGGTTGGGATCGAACAGCGCCCCCGCGGCGCCGACGGCGACGGCCAGGACGAGCATGCTTGGCAGGCCGAAGACGCTCCAGGCGACCGGTAGGAGAGCGACGAGCACGATCCGGGAGGCGTCCACCGCGGCGAGCGCCCGCAGCGACGCGAAGCGGTCCATCAGACGGCGGCCGACGGTGCCCATCACGATGTACGGCACCGATTCGGCGACCGCGGCCAGGCCCATCGCGGCGGCGCCGGACTTCTCCCACGCGAGCCACATGATCGCCATGGCGTACAGGCGGTCACCGAACACCGACAGGCCTTGCGCGCCCCACAGAGCCAGGACGCGGCGGCGTCGCAGCAGTCGGACGTACCCCATGATCACTCCCGCCCAGGAAAGGCGAAGTCCCGGCCGATGGGCGTGCCGGGACTCCCCACACCCTAGTAGTGCTTGGTCAGGTCGGCTGAGTCTGTGCGTGTCCTTGTGGGGTGGTCGGGCGTTGGGAGGGTGTGAGTCCGGACGAAGTTGCTGTGGTGCGTGATGAGTTGGAGGCGTTCGCGGCGGAGGTGTTCGAGCCGTTTGCGCGCAAGGATCAGCGCCGGTGGGGGCAGGTGTATCTGCGTGGTCTGATGACGGACGCGCGGCGCAAGTCGGTCGAGCCGATGGCCGCTCGGTTGGGAGAGGACGGCAACCGGCAGGCGCTGGCCCACTTCATCACCACCAGTCCGTGGGATCCGGCCCATCTGCGGGCCCGTCTGGCGTGGAAGATGGAATCGGTGATCCGGCCCACCGCTCTGGTCTTCGACGACACCGGGTTCCTGAAGGACGGCAACGCCTCGGCGTGTGTGTCACGGCAGTACACCGGGACTGCGGGCAAGGTCACCAACTGTCAGGTGGGTGTCTCGCTTCATCTGGCCCGTGACCATGCCTCGGCGGCCGTGAACTGGCGGCTGTTCCTGCCCGAGAGCTGGGATCCGTCCTCGCCGAAAGCAGACCCGGACAAGGTCGCACGCCGCACGTCCTGCGGCATCCCCCAGGACATCGGGCATGTCGAGAAGTGGCAGCTCGCTTTGGACATGGCCGATGAGACCCGCTCCTGGGGGATCGATGTGCCGCTGGCGATCGCGGACGCCGGATACGGCGACGCGGCGGCCTTCCGGCTCGGCCTGAACGCGCGGGGCATGCACTACGTGGTGGGTATCTCCAGCACGCTGTCGGCCCAGCCGGGCGATGCGGCACCGGTCGCCGAGCCGTACTGCGGGACCGGCCGGCCGCCGGTGCCGAAATACCCCCAGCCTGCCCGCTCGGTGAAAGATCTGGTCATCGCCGCAGGCCGGAGCGCGGCACGGCCGGTGCAGTGGCGCGAGGGATCCCGGCCCGGCACCGGCCGCTCAGGCGTCAAGCGGATCTACTCCAGGTTCGTCGTCTTGCGGATCCGGCCCGCCGGACGTGAGATCCGGCAGGCCACCGACGGCGTCGAGCTGCCGGCGTGCTGGCTGCTGGCCGAGTGGCCCGCGGGTGAAAAGGAGCCGGTCCAGTTCTGGCTGTCCGACCTGCCGGAGACCACCGCGCTGACCACCCTGGTCCGTCTCGCCAAGCTCCGCTGGCGGATCGAGCACGACTACCGGGAGATGAAGCAGGCCCTGGGCCTTGCCCACTTCGAGGGCCGGACCTGGAACGGCTGGCACCACCACGTCACCCTCGTCTCCATCGCCCATGCCTTTTGCACCCTGCAGCGACTGGCCCGAGCCCCAAAAGACGCGGCGCCGGCCTGAGCCTCTACCAGGTCGTCCGCGACCTGCAGATCCTCCTCGCCACCTGGACCGGCGCCTGCCCCACCTGCCACCGCGACATACCCACCCCAATACCAACCTGACCAAGCACTACTAGGGCACCTCACGAGAAGGAAGAGACATGACGACACCACCGATCCCTCTTGAGGCGCGTATCGCAGCAGACGCGACATGCGGCGACGGAACCGTGCTGGAGCCGGTCACCGACCGGCGCGGTTGCGCGGTGTGGAAGGCCACCGGCCCGCTCCGGTCCGCCGCGGTGAAGTGCGGCGCCGGGCCTGAGGGCACGGTCATCGTGCTCCGCGAGTCCGCCGCGGTCGCCGGAATCCTCGGCAGCTCCGCCGTGATGGCGCAGGGCCGCAGCCCGGGCGGGGCCTGGATGATCACCGCCTGGCACGACGGCCCGTCGACCAGGCAGCTCCTCGCCGGAGTCCCCGACGGCACCACCGACCTCGGCGCCGCCCGGGACGCCATGGTTACCGCATGCGAAGCGGTGGCCGCCCTCCACTCGGCCGGGTGGGTGCACGGCGACATCCAGCCTGACCAAATGGTGCACACCCCCACCGGCGTGCGGTTCCTGGACTGCTCATGGGCCTGGCACCCGCTCACCCTCGGCCCGTCCAACCTGTTCCGCGGAGGCATGCCCCACCTCCTCGCCCCCGAGCTGGCGTGGAAGGTCCACCGCGGCCACCGGCCCGTCGTCGTCACCTCCACCGACGAGGTGTACACACTGGCGGCCAGCCTGTTCTGCGCGATCGCCGACGAGTGGCCGCTCTCCTACGCGGAAGCAGGCGTCGACCCGAGCGCCCTGGACGCCCCAGGGCTGCGGCACGCGATCGCCACCCGCGGGATCCCGGTCCGGTCGGCGACGGTGTGGCCTACCGCCCAGGTTGTGCTGAGCCACGTAATGTCCCGGCCGGACTACCGGCGGCCTTCGGCGGCGGATCTGGCGATCCTGCTGGGCACGGTCTTGGCGGGGGCGTGACCAGCACCGCCCGCGTGGCAACGTGCGGTCCTGTTGCGTGGGCGGTAGCCGGGGCGGGTGATGGCGCCGACACGGCCGTGGGGGCAGGTACGTTGAATGCGGCTGGTTTGTCTGCCGGCGGATTCGGAATCTTGGTCGGCGTACTGGCCCGGCAGCCGGCCTGGCGTGGTCTGCGGTTGGCCGGTGGCGTGGGCAGGAAGTCCGGCCCTACCAGTGTGGATCACCGGGTTCGGGCGGCGTGGCTGTCGTCGTTGGCTGCAACGACCTTTGATTATGGCGGGTGCGGGGTGGGAGGCGGCGAGTCCGGAAGCCGTAAGTATCGCAACTATGATAGTTCGGGTAGTGTGGCGGGTATGGAGACGAGGACGTACACGACAATCGACCTCCGCAAGGCCATGGGTGAGATCCTCGACCGCACCCGCATTGCGGGGGAGGCGGCTGCGATCACCCGCAAAGGGAAGACTGTCGCCTACCTGGTGCCCGCCGAGTGGTTTGAGCAGCAGCAGGCCGCACAGCAGTCGGCCTCCGACGTCGGCCAGGACGCGGCCTAAAGCGCCAGGCCGGAAGACCAGGAGCCTTCACACCATGACCGCCCAGCCTGTGCATGTCGATGGATCCGGGGGAGACAAGCCCCGGGTGCCACCGATGCCGGAACTGACTCCGCAAGCTCTGCGTCTGGCCATTCAGGAACACGCCCCTCATCTCCTGCCGGACTTTGAGGCTCATTGGCGGCGGGCGATCGGGGACGCTTTCAACCTCACCCCTGTTCCCGCGTTCCTGCGCCTGTGGTGGACCGAGTACGCCATCGCCCGCGACCCCCGTCTTGCCGCACACCTGCACGACCTCGAAGCTCGCGCCGCGAAGTGCGAGGATCCTGAGGAGTCGGCCGGTCTCCTGGCTGAGTACAGCCGCCTGCGGCGTGAAGCAGCCATGGTGAAGCCCGGCCAGTGACGGACGACCTTCCCCACCCGCCCTGGCAGATGGACTGGACGGCAGAGGCGCGTCAGGACTTCGACGCCATGCCCGCCGACGGCAGAGAGCTCGTCCTGGCCGCCCGCGCAGAACTGATCACCGCCCCGGACCCCTACTACCGTGGCATCGACGCTGATGCTTGCCTGCCGCACTGGATCACTGTCCGCCCCCTGGCCTCGACGAAGCCCGGGGGACCCCACATCGTCGATCTCGCGGGCGGCCGCGGATGGCTTATCTACACTTTCATCCGCCGCCATGCCGTTCCCCAGATCACGGTCATCGAGGCTTTCTGGACTTGATCGGTCAAGGGCCGGAGCGGGGTCCGGCCTTGCGGGGCTCCAGGGTTCATCGGGCGGTCTGTAGCGTGTCGGGCCCGGGCTGTGCGGAGTTGGGGCGGCCGCAATCGGCGGCGGTCCCGCCGACGTGGACTACTCCAGACCGGCTGGGGTCCGCCGATGTCCGGGAGGCGCTCCTTACCGAGATGAGGGCCCGTCCGGAGCACTGGCGACGGACCCTTGCAAGGGCGTGTCGGTGGGGCTTGGTTGCGCATGGGGGAGGTGGCGGGTCGGGTTGGGGTTGCGCATTGGGGTGTAGGGGCGGGGCCTGCGATGCGCAATGGGGGCGCTGGGCTTGTTGCGCATTGGGCCTGGATGCGCAAGGGCGGGGGTTTGGCGGCGCAGGCGGGTCGTCGGCGCTGTGGGCTCGACCCCGGGTTGATCGCGGTTGGACCCGGGGGCGTTCGGACGGCAGTTGCTGGTCTGTGGTGAGGCCGGGGTCGGCACTGTCGGGGGAGTGCTGCTGGCGGGGGTGCCGGCGGTGTTGGTGGTTAATGGTTGTCCTTGGGTGCGGCAGGGCCTCGCCGCCGACCGCGACCTGCTCGCGGTCATCGGCTCGACCGGCGACACGACCACCGGGGCGAGCCTCGACAGCTACGATGCACAGCTCGTCCCCCAGATCACGGCGTCGTCCGCGCAGTCCGAGTACGGCACGGCGGAGCCCGGTCGCTTCCTCCAGGCCGTCCCCGGCTACACGAGCCTGCCTGCCACGGCGGCCTACTCCCTGCACACCCAGGGCGCCCGGCGCGTGAGTGTGCTGATCGACCGCGAGGGGGGCATCCCGGCCTGGCAGCTCGGCCGGACGATGTTCCAGTACCTCGGCGTCTTCAAGATCGCCGGTCAGCCGCGGGTCGTACCGCGGCTGGCCGAGACCCTCGCCCCGGTGGTCGCCGAGATGGTCGCGCACCAGATGGACGGCTTCGTCTACATGGGCACTCCGGCCCGCGGCGCGGCCGTCGCACGCGCCCTCACGCAGACGGGCTTCAGCGGCATACGCGTGCTCGGCTACCCGGCCGCCGGACCGGAGTTCCTGACCGTCGCGGGCAGCGCCGCCGACGGCTGGCAGATCTTCGCCCCGTACATCGACCCTTCGGCCGCCCCCGTCCGCGCTTTCGCCACCGCCTACCGAAAGCGCTACGGCTCCGCGCCCCCCTACTGGGCGGCCGAGGCGTACGACGTGGCCCGCATGGTCATCACCCGCCTCACCGAGGCAGGCGGCCGGCCCTCCAGGACCAGGCTGTACGACCTGCTGCAGAAGGGCACGTACAAGGGACTCGTCCGGACGTACGCGTTCGACAAGGACTACCGGTGGTGGCTCAAAAGCTCTGACGTCTTCCGCTCCGAGGTGAAGGACGGCCGGTACTCCTACGAAGGCAAGGTCGGCATCTGATGCAGCCCCTGACTGCCGACGACCCCCAGGACATCGGCGGGCACCGGCTACTGGCCCGGCTTGGCGCGGGCGGCATGGGCGTCGTCTACCTCGCCCGCACGACAGGCGGGGCGCTCGTCGCCCTCAAGACGATCCGCGCCCAACACGCGGCGGACCCGGCCTTCCGCACCCGATTCCGGCGCGAAGTGACGGCGGTCCGCGGCCTGACCGGGCCCTGGCTGGTGCCGATCGTAGCCGCCGACACGGAGGCCGGCGAGCCCTGGCTGGCCACGCAGTTCATCCCCGGACCCTCGCTCGTGGAGGCGGTCGACAGCTTCGGCGCGCTACCCGTCGCCGCCGTACGGACCCTGGGCTTCCGGCTGGCCGATGCGCTCACCGCCGTCCACACGGCGGGAGTCGTGCACCGTGATGTGAAACCCGGCAACGTCCTGCTCGCCCTGGACGGCCCCCGCCTCATCGACTTCGGCATCGCCCACGCCGCGGGCGCCACCGCCCTCACCGCACCCGACGCCGTCATCGGCACGCCCGGCTTCCTCGCGCCGGAACAGGCCCAGGCCCGCGCCGGAGAGGTCGGCCCGCCCAGCGACGTCTTCTCGCTGGGCTGCGTCCTGGCGTACACGGCCTCGGGCCGGCGCCCGTTCGGCACCGGATATGCAGCGGGCGTCCTGTTCCGTACGGTCCACGAGGAGCCGGACCTGGCGGACGTCCCCGGCGAGCTCCAGGCTCCGATCGGGGCCTGCCTGGCCAAGGACCCGACCAGCCGGCCGACGGCCGCCGAGGTCGCGGCAGCGCTCGGTGACCCGCGGGCCCTACTCGCGCGGGAAATGCCCGAGGCACCAAGGGCGCACTGGCTGCCGCCCGCGGTCCTGCGGGCGGTCGCCGAACGCTCCGCACGAGCGCTGGACGTGCCCACCCCTCAACGCGCCATACGGCAACCGGCGGGCGACAACCCGGCCGCCGACCCGGCGTCGTCGCCCGCGAAGGACGCCCGCTCTCCAACCCGACGGCGCGTGCTGCTGCTGGGGAGCGCGGCGGCCTCCGTGGTCGCCGCCGGCGGCGGGGCCGCCGCCTATCTGGCGGCCGGCCGAGGGGGCACAGAGGGCTCGGGCGGCGCCCTTCCCGTATACACCCTCGGCTTCCAGGCCGACCTCAGCGGCGCAAACAAGGCGGACGGCGTGGCGCAGGAACGGGGGGCGAGACTCGCCGTGGAGCAGCACAACGCGCGCGCTGGCATCACGTTCCGCCTCGCCCTCCACACCATCGACGACCGGGGCGAGGCGACCCGCGCCAAGCAGGTGGCCCAGCGCTTCACCGAGGCCAAGGTGAGCGCGGTCCTCGGACCCAACACGGCCACCGCGGCGCTCGCCGCCGGCCCGCTCTACCAGAACGCCAGCACGGCCATGGTCCTGATCTCCCTCGACGACGACAGACTCACACCGTCCAAACTCCGCACCCTGCGCGTCACCCGCGCACCCGAGTCCTACCTGGCGCTGCCGCTGGCCGCTTATCTGACCGCCGCACGACCGGTCGACCGCACCGCCGTCATCGACGACCGGGCGGCGGGCCGCACGGGATCGGACCTCACCAACGTCATCGCGCAGACGCCGCCCCACGAGGGCACGACCAGCATCCACCCCGTGCCGGCCGACAGCGACAACTTCGCTCCCGCCGTCCACGCCGCCCTCGCCGCCAAAGCGCAGGCGGTCGTCTTCAGCGGCACATCGCCCGAGCGCGCCGCACGCTGCGCCCCCGCACTCGCCGACGCGGGCTTCACAGGACCGCGCCTTGGCACCTGGCGCATCATGCGCCCGGCCTTCCTCCAGCAAGCCGGTACTGCGGGCCAGGACTGGTTGTTCGGTACCCCGTTCACCGACCCCGGCAGCGTGTCCCGCACCTTCAGGACCGCCTACCGCGCCAGATACGGCACGGCACCCGGGCGCTGGTCCCCGGAAGCGTACGACGCCGTGGGACTGGTCGCGCGCACCCTGGAGAGACTGGGCAAGACGGCCGACATCGGACCAGGGGCCGTGGCCCAGCGCCTGTTCGACGTCACCTACCAGGGACTCGCCAAAACTCTCCGCTTCGCCACCGACGACACCCACAGCCTCGATCCGGACCGTGGCGCGTTGTATTTCCTGTTCCAGGCGAAGGGGAATGCCTTCCACCTCCTGGGACGCTACGACCTGGTCAAGTGAACTTAAAGAGGTCTGAACGATGCCGCGGGGCCGCCGCTGCCGCGCCATTGGCCCTGACAACCCTCCGAGTTGGGCAGGGCAGCGTGTGGTCAGCGGGCTGCGGGGTCCCAAAGAGCTCTTTGGGATCGGGTCTGACGGTAGAGCAACGGCCGGTCGGGGGCGCATGATGGAGGCGCCCGTCCCGTCACAAAGCGAGGTGCAGCGTCCCGATGAAACGTAGGACCGGAATCTTCCTGGCGGGCCTGGCCTGCGCCGTCGCCGGCGCGGGCCTGCTGCACAACCGCCGGCCTGATCGCAGGGAACGCCTTCACGTCACGATCTTCAACGAGCCCGGCTACATGGGCCGCAACCAAACGCTGACCTGGACCGGCGGCGAGCGTGAGGTGGTCCCGCTCACCCGGGTATCGCTGCCGCGCATCGGCTCGATCAGGCTGGAGCGGCTGGTGTACCGCTTCCAGCCCGAGGTACGGCTCCCGAACATGTACATCCTGTGGCACGCCCTCACCGAGCGCCCGGACCGCTCGGACCCCGAGGAAGGCGTGGCCAGCTTCATCGCCATGCACCAGCTCGCCGGCATGTTTTCGGTGGGTCTGTGGGAGCCGGTCCGGGAGTCCGAGGCGCGGTCGAGAGTGCGACTCTGGGCCGGGCGTCCCGGCCATCTGCTGCCCGCGCACGACGAGGGGGCCCCTTCCGGGAAGCGGGCTTCCGGCAAGGTGGCGGCTTCCAGCGAGGCGGCCGTTCCCGGCACCCGGCCCTGGCACGACGTCCTGGCCAATACGCCAGACCTCGGCTCCTGGAGCACCCGCACCCGCTACCTCGAACTCGGCTACCACGACGCGAGCGGCCCCCGCAGCTGAACGACCGCCTGCCCTGACTGCCCCCGGCCGCCCCGCCCGTGGGCGGTCAACTTGTCTCGTGGCGGTGGGTGGGGTTGTCGGATTCGTCGTTGGGGCGGTCGATGAGGATGGCTGCTACGTCGTCTGCCAGGTGGCCTTCGGTGTGGTGGAGCAGTTGCTGATGTAGTTGTTCGAGGAACTCCTTCGGGGTGCACATGTGGAGCGCTTGCACGGCTTCGGGCAGGGCGAAGAATTCGTTGTCGTGGTTGCGGGCTTCGATGACTCCGTCGGTGTAGAGGAGCAGGCGGTCGCCGGGGAGGAACGGGTAGCTCTTGGGCTTGGGCGGAGGGCCGGTGTAGAGGTCTTCCAGGCCGAAGGGCGGTAGCGGGCAGGAGGGGGTGAGGGCTTGCACGGTGCCGTGGTGGAGCAGCAGCGGGGGCGGGTGGCCACGGTTGATCAGTTCCACCACATGTTCGCCCGGGATGTCGGGGATCTGGGCCAGCAGGGCAGTGGTGAATCCCTCCAAGGCGACTTCTGGCCCGAACGCCCCGGGCACGTCCGCCTCGCGCAGCAGTGCGGCCCCACAGTGGTCCATGACCTTCACCAGGTCGTCCTCGTAGTGCACGGCTTCCCGGAAGGCGCCCAGTGCCACTGCGACCGCCCGCATGGCGTTCAGGCCCTTGCCGCGGACATCTCCCACGATCAGCCGGACGCCGTACGGTGTCTGCACCGCCTCGTACAGATCACCGCCGACCTGCGCGCCCGTTCCCGCCGCGAGGCACAAGCTGGCCGCCCGTACCGGGCCCAGCCGCGCCGGGACAGGCCGCAGGATGACCTCCTGTGCCGCCACGGCGATCCGGCGAACCTGATCGAGTTCGCTGCGCCGGCGCGCGCGCACCGTCTTGCTCAGCATCACGCTGGCGACCGAGACCACCAGCAGGCCCACGAGATTGCCGAAAACCAGGTGGGTGCCCCATGCGTGGTTGTAGGTGGCGCTGGTCACGTTGACGGCCAGAGCGACAGCCGCCGCCGACAGGGTGCCTTTGGGGCCCATCGTCAGGGCTGCCAGCGCCGGCGCCGCAGTGAGGATGGGGCCGGTCATCAGGACGTGTGCGGGTGACAGTTCGATTCCCAGCACGCCCAGCGCTATCACGAAGGGCACAGCCTGCGCGAGTGTCAGGAGGGCCCTGCTATGGCCGCTCGCTCCCGGCCCGGGAGACGAGCAGGACGGGGACCGCATATATACAGCCTTCCCGCGTGTGCAGCGCCTACCGCATCGTGGAGTGTCCGGCAGGGCCGACCTGCGATTTTGGCACCGTGCCGTAGATGCGACGTTTTAGGAGGGCCCCCGCCGGTGACGTGGTGATAGGCGGCGGGGGCCCGGGTGGTGGAGGGCTGGAGGGGTGGGGGGCCAAGCCCTCTGGATGCACCAGTCACAGCGTGCTCACCGGCTGATGCCTCTGCCACCCGGCAGCCGTCCATCGGGTGACTCGGCGGGCCGCCTGGTCAGCGGCGGAAAGTCCGGAGGAGCGCGGAGGTGCATGGCCGCACTCCGGTTTATCCCGAGTCGGGGGTTGTTCCGACCGGGGGCTGGACCGTGGGTTGCACGGTTGGCTGCGGGGGTGGGCCGTGGGTAGGACCGAAGGTAGGAACACCCGTCCCTGGCGACAGGGGTGTTGCTGCTGGTCATGGCCGTGGGCAAGCCGGTGCGGGACGGCGACACCTCTTCCTGGCGCGATAGCCGCAGGGAAGGACGGCGCGGTGCCGGCGCGGGGCGCGAACTGCCCCGGTCAGGTGGCTGCTTCGCTCCGCGATCGCGCCACCGCGAGGCGGGGTTCGCTGTCACGGCGGGACAGGAGGAGCCAGCTGTGCGGGTTGACGTCGGTGTCGGTGGCGGCGGCGGTGTTGGCCATGACCTCGAAGACCGCTCCGGCCAGTTCTTGTTGGGTCAGTCCGCTGATCTGGGAGAGGGCGAGGGTGGGCACGGGGACGGTGATCTGTCCGTGGGCTCATTCGTTCAAGGTCGCGTGTGCGGTGATCGGTCCTGCGTGCACGATGCGGGCCAGTGTGAAGTGGTACGCCGCCACGACCGGTCACCCCTTTGATCCCCCCGGGGTGTCATGCGTCGTCTGCTGGCCAGAGTCAATGCCCGGCAGGGCACGGCGGACGTCCCGGCAGACCCGGCACCATCCCGTGCACTATCCCCTGCGCTATGGCGTGCACCATCCCGTGCACCATCGCGTGCACCCTGGTTCCGGTCCGCGACAACGCCTGCGACATCACCTGTGGCAACGCCTGCGCCATTACCTGCGCCATCACCTGCGGCTTTGCTGGGACTCACCGGCATGTTGCCGCAGGCCAGACCCGGTGGTGAGTGAGGATTGTGGCTCTGACTTCCCCTGGAACCGCCCCTTGGATCCACGAAACAGGATGGAGAGGGCCGGTTCCGGAGGGATCGCTCCCCGCCGCTGGGCGGGGTGAGAGCGCGCTGCTGGCCCGGGGCCCGGGCCAGCGGTTGCGGCGGCCCCGGGGCGGGGCCGCGCGCTGTGGGCTGCGGTGGGCATCGCGGGCTAGAGGCCGCTTGCGGCGTCGTGGCAGGGGTTGCGCACAGTCCGGCGGCCGAGCTGCATTCTCCCTGGTCACGGGCGGTTTTGCGGGCGTCTGCCGGTCTGGCTTCTCCTGCCGGTCTGGCTTCTCCTGTATGGGGGTGTTGGCGTAGCTGGCCCCTGCGCGGGGTGCGCCCGCCTCTCCGGCCGTCGCGGAGGCGGCCTGGGAGCCGCTGCGCTGGGCCGGTGGTGGGATGGCGGCCCGCAGAGGGCGGGCCGCGCGGGGAGGGGGCCCGCCGCTACGACCACAAGGCCGAGCACCTTCTGGCCTTCACCGCTATCGCCCGCAGCCTCATCTGCTGCCGCGGACTCACCGCATGAGACGACGTCGTAGTGGTCGGCTCCGAAATTCCTTCGGAGGTTGACATGGGGGCCGGATTCCACATCGGTCCATTGGCGGTCTGCGGTGGCGAAGCGGGGCTGCCATGCACGGCCGAAGGTGTCCGCGTGGAGGCGATCGGTGGGCCCAGCGGCGTTTCCGGGGCTTGGCTTGATCACGTCGGAGAGGGCGGAATATCGACGGTGCCGGACTTGCTGCCCAGCGTTGTTGATCAACGAGGAGACCCCATGTCTGTGATCCTTCGGCCCCGGGCACTACGTTCCGGCGACCTCGTCGTCGTTACCGCGCCCTCGGGCCAGCTTGAGCCGGGTGAGGAACCGCTGCTCGCCCGCGGTGTGGCGATACTCGAGCGGATGGGTTTCCGGGTGCGGGTCAGCCCGATGGTCGACCCGGCGCGGAAGCGCTGGTGGGCGGCGGGCACTCCGGCGGAGCAGGCCGACGAACTCAATGCGTTGCTCCGGGACCCGGAGGTGCGGGCGATCGTCGCGCACACCGGTGGTCAGGCGACCATCGGCTACCTTGATCTGATCGACCTGGACGCAATCCGGGCAGACCCGAAACCGATCCTCGGCTACAGCGACATTTCGCTGCTGCACATGGCGTTCTACGCCAAGACCGGCCTGGTCGGTTTCCACGCCGACATCGCCACTCACGGTTTCGGCAGCGACTGGTACACGCTGGGTGACCAGGCCCGTCGCTCCGAGCTCGTCGATCTCTACACCCGTGTACTCACCAAGGCCGAGGCGCCGGGCACACTGCCGGCGGCGGGAGCTTGGGAAACCTGGCGGCCGGGCCGCGCGCAGGGACCGCTGTTCGGCGGTTTGCTGAACCGCCTGGTCCTACTGCAGGCGACACCGTTCGCGCTGGCCCCAGAACGGTTCGAGGGCGCCGTGTTGTTCTGGGAGGAACTGCAGCGGCCGGTCTCGCGGATCTGGAACGACCTGCATACTCTGCGGCTGTCCGGCGTGCTGGACCGGATCGCGGGCATGGTGGTCGGCCTCCCGACCGAGGTCACGCCCTACGAGGGCGGCGGAGAGCGCGCAGATCTACGCGACGTCGTACTCGACGTCCTGGGCCGACGTGACATCCCGGTCCTTGCACAGGTCGACTTCGGTCACACCTCGCCGAACCTGCCGCTGCCCATCGGCATCGTCGCTCACGTGAACGCCGACAATCAGACGCTGTCCCTGCTCGAGTCGGCGGTCGCGGAAAGCTGAGTCGGACAATGCGCGGGCCCGGAGGGCTGCGACCCGTCGTGTTCCGCTGCTCCCGATCGGCCCGCCTGCCATGCCCTTTGCGTCGGCCTGCCCGGTCGTCCCAACCGCTGCCGGGCCCGAACGACTCAAGGAGATGGCCTATGGCCACAAGACCGAGCACCGGCTGCGGTGCCGTGCGCAGATAATCCTGCACGTGGCACGGGGACACTCCAACGCGCGAATCGCCCGCGAGACCGTTCTGCACCTGGGCTCGGTTGGTGCCTGCGCGGCCGGTTCGCCCACGGCGGCCTGTCGGCCCTGGCCGACCGTGACCGCTCAGGGCGCCCGGCCCGCTTCACCCCAGTGCAGATCGCCGAGACCAAGAGCCGGCCTGAAAGTCACCCGCCGAGACCGGGGTGGCGTTGTCGCGCCGGTCGTGAGGGAACCGGCCGCTGAGCTGACCGCACGTAAGATCACCGACAGCATCTCGGCGGCCACGGCGAGCCGCTGTCGGCGCGAGGACGCGCTCAAGCCCTGGCAGTACCGTCCTGGATCTTCATCCAGGACCTGGACTTCCGTGCCAAGGCCCAGCGCGTCCTTGATCTGTAGGCCCGATCATACGAAGGCGAACCCCTCGGCCCTGACGAGTACGTACTCTCCAACGACGAGAAGACCTTGATACGCGAAGCGCCACAAGCGATCACGAACCGCTGCCACGCGGCCTCCGCCTCCCGCAACTCGGCCTGCAGGCCCGTTCCCCGCTGCCGGGCAGCCCCCTCCCGCTGCTCCAACAGCCCCAAAGCCGAAGGCACCCGGCACCTCCACCGCAGAGACGGCACGACACGTCATCCCCTGCCCTGCCGCCAAGACCTCACAACCGTGCCTGACCAGCGAAAATGAAACGGCCACCTTCGGAAGACAAACAGCTTCCAAGGCTCCGGGCCGCCTTCTTCAGTCAGAGCCTCTCCTTGCGGGACCGGCCTGGGACAGGCCGCCGAGCTTGCTCCAGAGCTCCTCGGCGGCGGGATGGCCGATCTCTTCGGCGGTATTCAGGGCCTGGCGCCAGGCCAGCCCGGCCTGCTCTGGGTCGCCGGCGGCGAGATGGGTGTCGCCGAGATGGTTCAGGATCTCCGTCTCGCCGTACCGGTCGCCGAACCCACGGTCCAGTTCCAGGGCGCGTCGGTAACAGTCGAGGGCCGCGGTGTACTCGGCGAGGTGGTGGTGCGCGTAGCCCAGGCTGTCCCATGCACCTGCCTCGCCGTGCCGGTCGCCGATCTTCTGGTTGAGGTCCACCGCCTGCGCGCAGTATTCGAGCGCCGCCCGGTGCTCGCTGAGCGTGATGTGCAGCCAGCCGACGTTGTTGAGCGCCTTGGCCTGACCGGCCAGATGGCCGGTCCGCTGGTACAGGGCCAGTGCCTGCTGGGCATGATCGAGTGCGTCGCGTCGGCGGCCCTGCTGGTCGCACAGCCAGCCGAAGCCGCGGTGGGTGTGGGCCTGACTGACCAGATCGCCCAACTCGCGGTAGAGGTCCAGTGCCTGACGGAAATGGTGGTGCCCGTCGGGCAGGCCCATCTGGGTATGGACGCTCGCGAGGCTGCGGTGCGCCGCAGCCTGCCATGACCGGTTGCCGATCCGCTCTGCCGCCTTGAGCGCGATGCGCTGGCTGGTAACCCAGTCGTGCCAGTGGCCGCGGTAGTCGAAGAACGTCTCCATGGCCCAGGCCAACTGCCAGGACTGCCTGTCGAAGCGGGCCGCCGCCGCCATATCGATGGTGCTCCGCAGCACGCCGTACTCGGTGGTGAACCAGTCAAGGGCCGCGCCGTGGTCCGCCGGTTCCTGTGGCGTGACCCCGGGCATGGCTGTGACCAGGCGGATCCGGTCCCGGTGCGGATCCAGCAGGGCCGCGGCGGCGCAGGCTGTGTGGAGGTAGAAGTCCACCAGCCTCAGCAACGCCTCGTCGCCGCTACCGGCGGATTCCTCTCGTGCTCGTTCGGCCGCGTAGAGGCGGACGAGATCGTGCAGACGGTAGCGGCCCGGGACGGGCTGCTGGACGAGATGGGCGTTCTCCAACTCCCTCAGCGCCGCGCGCACGGCGCTGACCGGCCGGGCGACCAGACTCACTATGGCGGCCTGCCCGATCTCCGGGCCCGATGCCAAACCCAGATGCCTGAACACCTCTGCGGCCCCGGCGGTCAGGGCGCGGTACGACACAGTGAAAGCAGCGCGTACATCGGCCGTGAGATCCCCGGCGTCCAGCGCGTCCAGCCGTGCCGACTCGTCCTTGAGTTCCTCGGCCAGCACGGCGAGCGGGAAGTCCGGGTGGACCGCGGCACGGGCGCCGACGATGCTGATCGCCAGCGGCAGCCCTCCACAGTGCTCCAGCAGGGCGGCGACGGCATCCGGCTCGGCCGCCGTCCGGTCCTGCCCCAGATGACGGACCAGCAGTTCTCGCGCTTCGGGGTGGGACAGCACGTCGAGTGTCACCAGCCGTGCCCCATGGGCGCTCGCCAGCCCCACGAGCCTCCGACGGCTGGTGACCAGCACCACGCAGCCGGCGCCACCCGGCAGCAGTGCGGCCGCCTGCTCGGCGTCGGCGGCGTTGTCCAGCACGATCAGCATCCGCCTCTCCTGGACCAGGCTCCGGTACAGCCCAGACTGCGCCTGCAGGTCCAGCGGCACGGCTCCGGACTCCACGCCCAGCGCATCGAGGAATCCGCGGACCACCACGGCGGGCGCGACGGGCTCCCCTGAGGTATCGAAACCGCGGAGGTCCACATACAGTTGACCGTCCGGGAAGCGGTCGAGACGCTCATACGCCCAGTGCAGGGCCAGCCGGGTCTTGCCGATCCCGCCGCTGCCGCCGATCGCGGAGATCACCACCGTCCCACCCGGCTCGTCCGGCGAGTCCAGTGCCTTGTCGAGCTCCGCGAGCTGCTGCTCGCGGCCCGTGAACAGCCCGAATCGTGCGGGGAGTTGACGAGGAGTGGGCATACTGCGCACACCACGTGGGGCGAGGTCCGCGTTCGGGGTCGGGTCCGGAAGGGCTAGTGCCGGGTCGCCGCTGAGGATTCGTTGATGCAACTGCCGCAGTGGCGCTCCAGGATCGATGCCCAGCTCCTCCGCCAGCCGTCTGCGGATTCCCTGGTAGCACGTCAGGGCTTCGGCGGGGCGGCCACTGCGGGAGAGCGCGAGCATGAGCTGACCGCCCAGACGCTCGTCCAGCGGGTGCTCCGCATGGCGGGTGGTGAGTTCGGGCAGCAGTTCGCCATGGAGCCCGCTCCGTAATCGGAGGTCGGTACCCTCCAGTTCGGCCGAGAACCGTTCCCGCTCCAGGGCCTGCCGCAGATCGTGGAACCACGGGGTGTCCACCGTGGCGAACGGTTCCCCTCGCCACAGCCCCAGCGCCTGCCGCATCATCGCCGCCGCCTGCTCGTCGCCGGCCGTCCGGGCCTGCGCGACCAGGCCCCGGAACCGGTGCATGTCCACGGTCGCCGGATCCACCTCCAGGACGTAGCCCCCCGGACGGCGCACGATCCGCACCTCCCCGGCCGGACGCAGTGCGCGGCGCAGACGGGACATGTAGCCGTAGAGGGTCTCCTTGCCCCGCTGGGGCACCCGGTCCCCCCACACCCGGTCGACGAGTTCGTCGACCGGCACCGTTCGGGTGGCGTCTGTGAGCAGTGCGGCCAGCACGCTCCGCTGTCGAATGTGCCCCACGTCCACCAGACGGCCGTCGACGCGAGCCTCGATCGTGCCGAGCAAGCCGAACTCCACTGCCATTGCGCATCCTCCTCTTCGTCGCGGTGTCACGGAACACCGGGCTCACCAGCCGATTCAAGGTCTTCCCAAGGTTCGCCCCCAGTCAATCGAGCAATGTGGTCACTGTCGAGGACGAGGTACTCGAGCGACGGCACCACGGATGACCACGACCACCCGCAGGTGAGAGGGGGAGCACGATGCGACGTATCAGCTGGGCGGCCGGAGTGGCCGCGGTCCTCGTGTGCGCCGGGGGATGCGGTGCCCAGCAGGGCTCGAGGAACGCGGAGCAGCCGCTGGATCCCGTTCCGGTGTCGGCGACGGGGCCCGCCCTTCCCCTGGACAGTTACATGCCGTCCCCGGATGAGCAGGCCAGGTCGGACCGCGCCCAGGCGGTATTGGAGCGGGCCTGTCTGGCCCGGTTCGGACTGCGCTGGGATGGGCCGGGAGAGTCGGCCCTCGATATCGGCCGGCGTATGGCCGCATCGAGGCAGGCCGAGCGGTTCGGGGTGGTGGACCCCGAGCAGGCCTCGCGCTACGGGTACCAGGTCCCGTCCTGGAGTACGCACAATCCGCGGGTGGGAGCGATCCTGGCGGCCCGGCACGTCGACGTCCCTCCCGACGTGGAGAAGGTGCTGTACGGCATGACACCCGAATTCGGGGGTGAACGCGTTCCGAAGGACGGGTGCCGGGCCGAGGCAGCCGGGCGGCTGGGCCGGGGTGCCCCCGAGGCGGACCGGAACCTTCCCGCCCGGCTGGCGGTACAGGCGGTGGCATCGACCGCCGAGGACCCTCGCCTGAAGCCCGTACTGCGCGCGTGGAAATCCTGTATGGAGCGTGCCGGGCACGACTACGCCTCGCCGAAGGCGGCCTCACAGGACCCCCTGTGGAAGCACCACCAAGCGCCGTCGAAAACGGAACTCACCGTGGCCGCGACGGACATCCGGTGCCAGCACGAAGCCCGTTACCTGCCCACTCTCGTCACAGTGACGGCCCAGCACCAGCGCCGGCTCATGGGCCCCCACACGGCCGAACTCGATCGGCTGCAGGACCAGCAGGAGATCCGTGCGGAGAACGTCACCGAAGCTCTCTCCACGAAACCGTCCCACTCCACGCCGGCCGAAGGCACATGGGACGGCTCCGGGTGAGAACGAAAAGAACCATCCAGCACGATCCGCAACCGAGGAAGGGACCAGATATGCGACGGACGATCACCACGGTGCTCAGCGCCCTGACGATGAGCGCGGCATGCATCACCCTAGGAGCGGCGCCGGCAAGCGCGAGCGATGTTTACCAGGGGAACGACTGGGCGACCCACGCCTACGACGGGACGTCGTTCGACTATTGCGACGGTGAGGACGACAACCACTCGGTGTGGGGCGGCTACTACACCACCGCGTCGAGCGCCTACCAGACGTCCAGCCCGGTCAACGGCTACTGCAACACCGAGTACGTGTCCGGTGTGCTGAGCAACCTCAGGATGGTCGAGGACAACCCGTCCAGCAGCACCAACTACTACGGCGCCTGGCACGGCTATCCGGTGGCCTACGCGTAGGCACGGCGGTCGGTGGCGGGCCACATTCGGGGGAGTGGCCCGCCACCGACGATCGTATCGGGGCATATCCGGCAGATGGGCGTCCGCGGCCTGTCGGCCCCCTACGTGGTCGGACACGGTTGCCGCGGATAAGAGCGACCGAGGGTAGGCGTCGTTTCGGGCGGCAGACTTCTGCTCGGGTGTCCCATCGGTAGCGGTCGCGAGCCTGCTGAATCAAACAACGCACGGTGGCGAACGCGTCGGCGAGGTAGAGGTAGAACTTGACGGTCTCGGTCGTGCGCTGTACGAACGACCGCCGCATGAGGGGCCGGGGGGCCGGGAAATCCAGTTGCTGCCTCCGTCTGTTCAATGATGGAGTGGGCGGATGGATCATGAAGCGGTACTTGCCCTGTTCGACCGACAGATGCGGCAGGAGGCGCGGGCCGATGATCCTGGGGCGCGGGTCGAGCGGATCGGTGACGTGGTGCGGCAGGTCGGCGCCGGCAACGATGACTGGAACGGCGTCGTCTGGTGTGATCTGAACGAGGCCACGGCGGACGGGGCGATCGCGGCACAAGTTCAGCATTTCGCCTCGCTGGGGCGCGAGTTCGAGTGGAAACTGTACGGTCACGATCAGCCCGGTGACCTTGCCGGGCGGCTGCGGGCTGCGGGGTTCTCCCCCGAGTCTGAGGAGACCTTGATGGTCGCCGATATCAACGAACTTTCCACCGACGTCGAACTACCTGAGGGCGTCCATTTGCAGTCGGTCACCGGCCCATCCGGTGTGGATCTCGCGGCGGACGTCCACGAGCAGGCGTTCGGCACGAGCGCCGTCCGGCTTCGCCACCGCATGCTCTCCCAACTGGCCGGGAAGCCGGAAACCTTCAGTATGGTCGTCGCGACGGCCGGTGACCTGCCGGTGTGCGCCGCGCGGATGGAACTGCACCCGGGCACCGACTTCGCCAGCCTTTGGGGCGGGGGCACTGTGGCCGCGTGGCGAGGCCGGGGCATCTACCGGGCACTGGTCGCCCACCGAGCCCGCATCGCCGCCGAACTCGGCTATCGCTACCTGCAAGTTGATGCCTCCAGCCAGAGCCGCCCGATCCTGCAACGCCTCGGGTTCGCCGTCCTGAGCACCACCACGCCACACGTGTACCAGCCATAGAGCGACCCAGGATGGGCGTCATTTCAGGCGGCGGACTTCTGGTCGGGTGTCCCATCGGTAGCGGTTGCGGGCCTGCTGGATCAAACAACGCACGGTGACGAACGCGGCGGCGAGGTAGAGGTAGAACTCGACGGTCTCGGTCGTGCGCTGGAAGCAGCGCCGGAGTTCGCCGTACCCGTTCATCCAGGAATGGGTGCGTTCGACCACCCAGCGGCGCCCGACCTGGATGGGAGCCTTCACGCCCTTGGCGGCGATCTCGCCGACAAGACCGTGTTCCTCCAACACCTCCGCGCATGGCCCGCCGTTGTACGCGGAGTCCAGGCTAACTACCCGGCCTTGGGCTGATCCGCTTTGACGGACATCCAAGATCTGGGGTACAGCCCCGGCAGGATTCCCAACGGAGGTCGCTTGCCAGTTCTTCCGCATCGAATGTCTACATGCCGACCGAAGAAGGCTGGCTCTACCTCGCCACCGTCATCGACATTACCTCCGCCGCGTCGTCGGCTGGGCCACCGCCGACCACCTGCGAACCGACCTGGTCGCCGAGGCCCTCACGGCAGCGTGCCGGCAGCGTCGCCCCACCCGTCCGGTGATCTTCCACTCGGATCGCGGCTGCCAGTACACCAGCCAGCAGTTTGCTGCCCTGGCCGACGAGTTCGGCATCCGGCTGTCGGTCGGCCGAACCGGGCAGTGCTGGGACAACGCGCTCGCCGAGTCGCTCTTCGCCACCATCAAGCGTGAGCTGCTGGACACGAGCGCCTGGCCCAGCCGGGCCGCCGCCCGCACCGCGATCTTCGACTTCATCGAGAGCTGTACAACCTGCACCGCCTGCACAGCAGCCTCGGCTACCGCAGCCCTGCCGAATACCAGACGGCACACGCAGCCTGACCACCACACCATTGGTGTCCGTGAAAGCGGAACAAGCTCAACGGCTGGCTCCTCTCCCTGCGGTGCGCGCCGCAGAGAGCCGGAGTCAATGGCAGCGTCACTACCACGTTACTGGTGGCCGCTTACCGACGTTTCCCAGGTTGCAGGGCCGCAGCGACTTACGCGCCTTGGATGCCCGTGTGTGCATGGAAAGGTGCCCCCTTCGCCGGTCGTCGACGCGGGGCATTCACAGGTCGTCGGACGCCACATGGCGTCGCATGGCCGGTCCGGCTGATGCGGCACTGGCGCCCCAGTCCGTGAACGACCACGTCGGCTGAGGCGCGACACGCGCCTGCCTGCCGCCGAAGCGGCCAGCAGGTGGGTGGCCGGTGATGTCGGGGAGTGTTTACGGTCGTGCGGTCGTCTGCCAGGTGGTTCACGGAGCGCCGGGGGTCGCTGCCGATCACGAAAACGTCCCGCGGATGCTGCACGGAGGTGAGGGAGACCAGAGGGTGACGACCGCAGGACGTCCGCTGGAACCAGCAGGCCGACGCCTACCGTCTGCAGATCCGTACCGGCGCGCGTTGTACGTGGGCGTGCCGGCCTGGGGCAGCCGCAACCATGTCGGTCTCAACCAGGAGACCACCGGTGCCACCAGCCGGCAGCTGACGCTTTCCCAGAACGGCACCCGCCCGGGCCATGGGATCTTCACCACCGTGTGCGACGCCCCCGGCCGCGGGCCGGTGGTCGTCACCGGCACGCGTGCTGTGCCCTTCACCCCGTACTCCTCCACCACCAGCACCCAGGGGACTTCACCTCCAAGGCTCCGGCCGGAGACGCGAGCGAGGCGCTGCTGCTGATCCAGTACCCCTGCCAGGTGAGGCCGGTGCCGGCCGGGCCGGCGCGGTCGGGCTGGAACTGAGCTATGGCGACGGCGGGACCTGGCACAAAGCCGGGTGCGATCGGAGCGGGTTCTTCCGTCTGGACGCCCCCGGCAAGACATCCTTCGTGTCGCTGAAGGCGAGTGCTGCCAAGGACTCGGCGGGCAACGCGGTGAGCCAGACCGTGATCCGGGCGTTCGGCCTGCGCTGAGCCGTCGCCCTTTCCCTCTCACAGCCATGTTCCCTCAGAGCATGGCTGTGAGAGGGAGGGTGCGTTCACCCTGGGACCAGGAACGTGGCAATGCAGCCGAGGCCTCATGACAAGGAGCATTCGATGAAGGACGTCGCCGTGCCGGATCTGCGGGGAAAGCTCGCCGTCGTGACAGGGGCCAGCGACGGAGTGGGCCTTGGTCTGGCCGAGCGCCTTGCCGGCGCGGGCGCCGAATTGATCCTCCCGGTGCGCAATCCGGTCAAGGGTGCCGCGGCGGTCCAGCGGATCAGGTCGACCACCCCCGAGGCGGCGGTCTCCACTCGCGAGCTCGATCTGGCGTCCCTGGAATCGGTCGGATGTCTGGCGGACGCCTTGATCTTGGACGGCCGACCCGTCCATCTGCTGGTCAACAACGCCGGCGTGATGACACCGCCCACCCGGCACAGCACCGCGGATGGATTCGAGTTGCAGTTCGGAACCAACTATCTCGGCCACTTCGCGCTCACCGGACGGCTGATGCCACTGCTGCAGGCCGGCCGCGCTCGAGTGACCACCATGACCAGCAGCGCGGCACGCGGTATCCGGATTCCCTGGGACGACCTGCAGAGCGAGAGGCGCTACGCCCCGATCCGGGCGTACGGTTTGTCGAAGCTCGCCGATCTGCTGTTCGCCCTGCAACTGCAACGTCTCAGCGCCGCCGGTGGCTGGGGCGTGACCAGCAACGCCGCCCACCCCGGCACGACCCTCACGAACCTGTACGCGTCCGGCCCCAACCTCGGGCGGTCCCGGCCGGCGCCACACGAGGCGATCATGCGGCGCCTCGCTCGCTGGGGACTCTTCGCGCAGACCGTGGACGCCGGGCTGCTTCCTCCTCTGTACGCGGCGACCAGCCCCGACGCCGGGGGCGGCCGTCTTTACGGCCCCGACGGCATCGGCCAGTTCACGGGTGCCTCGACCGAGCTGACGATCTACAAGTCGGCTCGCAGAGAGGAGGACGCCACGCGCCTGTGGGGCGTGTCAGAGCGTCTGACCGGTGTGTCGTTCGCGACCGCCTCCCTGTAGCGCGACGCATGGTCACGGTGCCGGACCTCGGCGCGGGCACCACGCGGCTGCCGCGGCCCAATCGCTCTGCAGGCCGACCGAGCACGAGACAAGACGCTCTTCACCCACGGAAACCGCGCGAACCTTCTGTAACGTGTGTCGATTCTCTGGAAGTCAGCAGGGTGGTTGCTACTGCCAGGCCTAAACCACAGGTCAGGATTGTGCTCTCCGTGCCTGCGGAGATGACCTCGAATGCACGTGCGCGTGCAGGGTGAACAAGAAGTGCTCACTGCGTCCGCGGGGATGAACCCCAGGTGATGATGCCTTCGGCAGACGCGTTGTGTTTCCGCCCCCGGGGGCTGTGCGGGCGTCCCGCGGATCGGGCGCGCAGGTTGCCGGATCCCTATGCCCCCTGATGGGCCGTCTGACCGTCACCGAAGCCGACCTCCTCAGAACGACACTCACCCAAACCCGGGTCACAGTCCGGATGTGTACACCAGCAACGGCGGGGCGTCGACGGGCACGTCGGGAGTGGCGTTGGCCAGCAGCCAGGAGGCGAGGAAGGACGTCGAGACGTCCCCGTAGGTGTCCTCACGGCCTTGGCAAAGCCGGGCCTTAAGGCTGCGGCCTGACGACGCTCACCCCCATCGGATCCACACCTGATCTCTCTTTGATCGATATCGGTGGTGGTGTGGTCGGCCAGCCTCTGACCGGAAAGACAGCGTCCCACCTGCGCCGGTCGCTGTGTCAGTCGCCGTCGATGCCGTCGTCACCGCGGGCGTGGGCGGCGAACTGAGCTGCGGCGGTGTCCGGATCGCCGGACTCAAGAGCCGAGAGGAGGTCGGCGTGGTGGTCGGCCATCCTGCCCCAGTCGCCGGTGAACAGCGGGTCCGACACTACGCGCAAGGCGCGCAGGCTGGGTTCCATAACAGCCCAGACCTTTGGGAGGAACGGATTGCCGCTGGCCTCGCAGACGAGCCGGTGGAAGCTGATGTCAGCGTCCCGGAAACGTCCGACGTCGCCTTCCCTCGCGGCCTCTCGCATGGCCTCGACCTGCGTGCGAAGCCCCTCCATCGCGGCCGGCGGCGGGGCCGCGGCCACAGTGCGGGCGGCGAGTTCCTCGATAACCACCCGGACGGACCGGGCGGAGTCGGCGTCGCTCTGCGACACCGAGGCGACGAAGCTGCCGCGGCGCGGGACGTGTTCGGCGAGGCCCTCGTGCACCAGGCGCTTCACCGCTTCCCGGACCGGCGCTTGGCTGACGGCGAGCTGGCGGGCGATCGCGGACTCCACCAGTCGGTCGCCTGGCTTCAGTTCACCGCTGATGATCAGGCCGCGGACCCTTGTGTACACCTGGTCGGACAGCAGGACCCGCGTCAGCGGCTGTCCGATGGCGCTTGCCATGGTGCCTCCCTCGTTAGACCGCTTGATTCTATCGATGATCGCTTTGATTTTGTTACCGGCTCTTGACATCCGGATGACGGGCTACATCATATCGTCTATCGATAGTCGCGAATCGGCCGAGAGGGTGTCATGAGACGCAGCAGGTCAAGCGAGGGGAACAGACCCAGCAGGTTCCTGGGTGTGGCGGGGGCGACCATGGTCGTCGTCAGCCTGGTGGCCGGATGTGGGGGTGGCGGTTTCGCGTCCACCGACTCCAGCGACCCGAAGTCGGGAGCCACGGGCACGGTGCGGATGTTGGTGAACATCACGCCCAACCTGACCAAGTCCTACTGGAGGGGGCTGGTCGCCCCCTTCGAGAAGGCGAACCCCGGGATCAAGGTCCAGATCGACGCCCCCACCTCGTCGGACGGAGGAGTGGACACCACGCTTCCCCAGCTGCTCGCCGCAGGCAACCCCCCGGACGTAGTCGAGGGCTCTCACAGTGTCAAGGTCCTGCCGCAGCTGCGTGATCTTTCCGACCTGCAGTGGGCCGCCTCGGCCCCCATGGCGGACGCCCAGCGCCGCGACGGCCGTCTGTACGACGTGTCGATCGGGCAGCAGGCGCAGTCGTTGATCTTCTACAACAAGACGGCCTTCACCAGGGCGGGCATCACCGAGCCGCCGACGAGCATGCAGGAACTCACCGCCGACATGGCCAAGCTCAAGAAGGCCGGCTACCTGCCCATGCAGACGGCGGGGGAGTGGGTCACCCAGGCGCAGGTCATGATGCTCTTCGACCCCACCCTCACGGCCGGCGACGCCGACTGGTTCCGGAAGGCGGCCGCCGGCAAGCAGACGCTGAGCAAGGACCTGGGACCGTCGCTGGCCCTGTACAAGTCCTGGCTGGACAAGGGCTATGTGGACAAGAACGCGCTGGGCGTGAAGTACCCCGAGGGCGAGTCCGAGTTCCTGTCCGGCAAATCAGCGCTGTACCCGATGGGGTGCTGGTTCGTGGCCGCTGAGGCCCAGGCCAAGAAGAACTTCGAGGTCGGGGTGTTCGCCGCCCCCCAGCTCAACAGCTCCGGCCCCGCGCGTCTCGCGGTCACTCCCGGGGCCAACTACCGGATCTTCAAGGCGAGCAAGCACCAGAACGCCGCGGCCAAGCTGGTGGAGTTCCTCACCACCGATCACGCGGCGGTGGAGAGCCAGCTCAAGCAGGACTCCTCCTTCCGCACCGGCTACCCGTACCAGCTCTCCCCACTGGCCGACGAGGTGCAGAAGCTCTTCGACGCCTCGAAGGACAACCAGGCGATCGTCGGCAGCGGTGAGTACCAGATGCCCGCGGGCTTCGAGGACGCGGCGAACAAGGAGATCCAAAGCCTGTACACCGGGGCGGATCCGGCCTCGGCGCTGAAGAACGTTGATGCCTGGCTCAAGGCGCAGCCCAAGTGACCAGTCACACCTCACAGCCCGCGGTCGCACCGCGTCGAGCCCGGCCGGTTTCCGCGCGCACCCGCGAGCGGCTGGCCGGCGTAGTGATGACCGCTCCCGCGATCGTGCTGTTCACCGTCATGATGCTGGTCCCGCTGGTGCTGTCGGGCTACCTGAGCCTGACCGACTGGGATGGCTACACTGCCCAGCCGGCCGTGATCGGCCTGCACAACTACCGTGTGCTGCTGGACGACCCCGAGGTAAGGGATGCGGCGGTCACCACGGCGGTCATCGCCGTGGCTGGCACCGTCGCGATCAATCTCGCCGGTCTCGGCACGGCGCTGGCCATCTCCACCCCGGGGCGCCTCAACACCCTGCTGCGGACCGTGTTCTTCTATCCGTACGTCATCAGCGCGCTGATCATCGGGTTCCTGTGGTCCGCCCTGCTGTCGACCAACGGCGCCGTCAACACCGTCCTTGAGGCCGTCGGCCACGCCGGACTGCCGTTCCTGTCCATGCCCGGCTGGGCGCTGGTCAGTTTGATCACCGTCATCGTCTGGTCCGGGTTCGGCTTCACCCTCGTGCTCTACATCGCGGGACTCCAGACCGTCCCCGCCTCGCTGATCGAGGCCGCGCGCATCGACGGGGCCGGCCGGTGGCGGACGCTGCGCAGCGTCACCCTGCCGATGATCGCCCCGATCGTCACCGTGAACCTCGTCCTCACGCTGGTCTCACTGCTGCGCACGTACGACCTGGTTCTCTCGCTGACCGGCGGCGGACCGGCGGGGACCACGCAGACCGCGGCATACCTGATCCTGTCGGAGTCCTTCCAGAACAACATGCTGGGGTACGGCTCCGCCCAGTCGGTCGTGCTGACCGTGGTCACCGGTATCGCCGCCCTGGCCGTCACCCTGCTGCGCCGCCGCGCCGACACGGGAGTCTCGGCATGACCCACCAGTCACCGCCCGCCCTGACCGGATCCTCCGGCACTGCCACCATGACGGCCGCCGCCGGGCCGCCGCCTGCCCCTGCTCCAGGAACCGGACCCGGTGGTCAAGCCGCGGGGCGGCCGGACCGTCCCCGCGGACCGGGCCGCGGGGTGCGGGTGGCGCGGGCCGCGGTGCTGGGTGTCGGGGCCCTCGTCATGCTGGTGCCGCTGTGGGTGCTGGTGGTCAACGCGTTCAAGTCGGAACAGGACATCCGGACCTCCCCGTTCGGGCTGCCGCTGTCGCGGCTGAGTCTGTCCCACCTGGCCGACGCCCTGCACAACCCCGACTTCAACGTGGTGAAGGCGTACGGCATCACGGCGCTGTTCGTCGTCCTGGTCAACGTGCTGTCGCTGCTGGTGGCGGCGCCCGTCTCGTACGTGATCGCCAGGGGGACGTCCCGATGGCACACCGGGCTGCTGCTGTTGTTCGTCGCCGGAACCTTCGTGCCCAGCCAGGTGCTGCTCATCCCCGTCGTCTACGTGCTGAAGTACCTCGGCCTGATGGGCACGGTCCCCGGTTTCGTGCTGTTCGAGACCACGCTGACCCTGCCGGTCTCGGTGTTCCTGTACAGCGCGTACATCCGCACCGTGCCCCGGGAGCTCGACCAGGCCGCTGCGGTCGACGGCGCGGGGCGGCTGCGGACCTTCTGGCTGATCGTGTTCCCGCTGATGCGGCCCATCGTGGCGACCGCGGTCATCCTGCACACGCTCGGCGTCTGGAACGACTTCGCGAACCCGCAGATCATCCTCGGTCCGGGCAGCGGCCTCTACACCGTCACCACCGGCGTGTACGCGGCCGTCGGCAAGTACTCCACCCACTACGCCGTGGTCTTCCCCAACCTGCTGCTCGCCATCGCCCCCGCGCTCGCCTTCTTCGTGATCATGCAGCGGCACATCATCAGCGGCCTGACGGCCGGCGCGACGAAGGGCTGACATGACCCCCGACCCGGAAACCAGCCGCACGGACGCGGCGCTCGTGATCACCGCGACCAGCCCCACCGGCCCGCCACCGGCCTGGGCGGTCCTTCAGCGCCGGCTGTTCGACGATCTCGACATCGCCTGGCGGGCCTTCCGTGACCGGTACACCGAAGCCGACGGCCGCCTGTGCCACGAGGGAACGATCGAGGACCGCGACGGCGCCGACGACTTCTACGAGGCGTTCTTCAACTGGCCCGCCCTCTATCTCCTCGGTGGCGCGGACGACCTGCTGCCCGCGGTCAAGCGGCACTGGGAGGGCGTCACCGCGCAGCTCACCGAACTCGGGCTGCTCAAGGATGAGTTCGAGCGCGGCTACGACTGGTTTCACCAGGGTGAGGCGATGCTGATGTTTTACGGCATCTGCGCCGCCGACCCTGCGGACGAGGCGTTCCGGCGCCGCGCCGTGCGTTTCGCCGAGCAGTACCTGCCCGGCAGCGACACTGGCACCTACGACCCGCACGCCCGCGTCGTCCGGGCGCCGCACAACGGCGCGGAGGGCCCCAGGCTGGGCCTCGGCCCGCAGTGGGACGACGCCTTCGCCGCCGACCAGCCCGGTATGCGCGTCTATGGCCTGCCCCTGCAGGACGTCCCCGGCATCGAGAACTGGGAGGACCTCGACGACCCCGTCCTCGCCGTGCGGATGGGGCACGCCATGCGAGACCGTCTCGGTCGCGGCGACACCGCCGTCAACCTGGCCGCGACCGCGCTCGCGGTCAACGCCTGGCTCTACGACCACGACCCCCGCTTCTCCTCTTGGGTGACCGAGTACGTCGACGCGTGGCGCGAACGAGCCGACGCCTGTGACGCGATGCCCGACAACGTCGGGCTGACGGGCACCGTGGGGGAGTACCACAGCGGCCGCTGGTTCGGCGGCCACTACGGTTGGACCTGGCCGCACGGCGTCCACTCGGTCGGCGCGGCGGCACTGGTCGGTGCCATCAGCGCCTCCCTCGTCGGAGGTGACCTCGCACCCCTGGACCTGGCCCGCCGTCCGCTCGACCAGGTCTGGGAACAACGCCGCACCGGCCTGATCGGCGAGGAGCCGGCCAGCCAGGACCACACCTGGAAACCGGTCCTCCAGGACGACGCCGAGCGCCCCGTCGGCCTGCTGCCCACCCGCGTCGGACTCCAGGGGTGGTTCGACCACCAGCCCGCTCAAGTCGCCTACTGGACCTGGCTGTGGTGGTTCGGCATGCAGGACCAGGACCGGGCCCGCCTGGACGCGCTGCGCGACGCCGCCGGCTACGACTGGACCGCCGTACGCGCGTTCCGCGGCAAGGAGGAAGCCGGGCACGAACCACCGTGGCTCGCCTACCTCGCGGGGGACAACCCCGGCTACCCCGAGGCGGCACTGCGTCTGGCACTGGGCCAGGTCTCCCGCCGGATGGCGCTGATCGCCGCCGACGACACCCCGCCGGAGAAGACCGATCTGCACCACTGGCAGCGCCTCAACCCCGTCGTGACCGAGATCCTCACCCAGCTGACCACCGGGGCCCCGCAGACCATCTACAACGGGGGTCTGCCGCTGGCCCGCCTGCGATGGTCCGACCTCGACAGCCGCCGCCCCGGCCTGCCCGCCGACGTCGCGGCGCTGGTCGAGTACATCGGCCCGGACTCCGCCACCGTCCGGCTGGTCAACCTCGGTGTCCTGCGGACCCGTCGGCTCGGCCTGCTCGCCGGGACGTTCGGCGAACACCTCATCACCGCCGTGCACTGGTCGGCGGCCGAGGCCGCCGACAGCTATCCCGGTGACCCGCACGACTACCGCATCCCCGCACCGCCGCGCACGGATCACAGCCTGGACGTACAGAGCAACCGCATCGACATCGTCCTGCCGCCCGGACGCGAGATCCGGCTCGTCCTCGACATGCGCCTGAACGCTCTCACTCCCACCCATCATCGCCTGCCCTCCCCCACACACACTTCCCGGAGCCACCTGTGACCCACCGGTCCGCCGCAGTCCCCCTCGACACCGCATCCGACACCGCACAACACAGGACCGCCACCGAGGAGCCGCCCACGGTGTGGCCGCTGCCCGTCCGCGGGGAGCCCTGGACCCGCCCCGACCGCACTCTCGTCGACGGGCTGAGCCGCGTGAGTTCCGCCACGGCCTGTGCCAAACTCCACGAACTCGGCATCCGGCGCACCTTCGTAGAGGGACCCATGTCGATGGAGCCCGGGACGAAGATCACCGGCCCCGCGCTCACCCTGCAGTTCATGCCCCAGCGCGAAGACGTGGCCAGCGGACTCGGCCAGGAGTACGTCGAACGCAACACGGCGCTGTGGGCGGTACTGGAGGCCGTCCGCCCCGGCGACGTCCTCGTCGTCCAGGCCTACGGCAGCGCCTTCACCGGCTGCTTCGGTGACATGCTCGTGCGTTACTTCAAGAAGAAGGGCGGCGCCGGAATCGTCGTCGACGGCCGCATCCGCGACTCCGAGCGAGTGCGCCGCCTCGGTGTTCCCATCTGGTGCACGGGAACCACGCCGCACTACGCCTCCCAGTCCGAACTGTTCCCATGGGCTTACGACGTCCCCGTCGCGACCGGCGGCGTGCTGTGTCTGCCCGGCGACATGGTCGTGGCGGACGACGACGGCGCGGTGGTCGTCCCCCGCGCCAAGTCCGAGCAGGTCGTGCGGAGCGCCTCGGACCACGAGGAGTGGGAGGTCTTCAGCCGTATGCGGATCGACGCCGGCGCGCGCCTGTCCGACTACTACCCTCTCAGCCCGGACAGCCGTGCCGAGTACGAGCAGTGGCGGGCGGCCCGACCCTCATGACCGGTGACACGCCGGCCCCGCCGCGGAACGCGTTCGGGCTGGGCTGCGCCCCCATTGGCGACCTGTACGGGCCGGTCGATCCTGGCACGGCTGTCGCGACGGTGGTCGCGGGTATCGAGGCGGGGGCCGGGCTGCTGGACACGGCGCCCAAGTACGGTGACGGGCTGTCCGAGCGGCGGGTCGGCGAGGCACTTGCTGCCACTGGGCGTCGGACGTTCCGGCTGTCGACCAAGGTGGGGTGGTTGATCGGCGAAGGACGACCCCCCCGGCCGGCGTTCGGTGGCGATGACATCAGGCGGAGCCTGGAATGCAGTATGCGGCGGCTCGGGGTCGACCGGCTCGACATCGTCCATGTGCATGACCCGGACGACCACATGGACGAGGCCGTCACGCAGGCCGTGCCGGCCCTGATCAGGCTGCGGGACGAGGGCGTGATCCAGGCTGTCGGCGCGGGCATGAACAGCAACGGATTGCTGTCCGAACTGGTGCGGCGAGCGGATCTGGACTGCGTCCTGATCGCCGGTCGCTACACCCTGCTGGAACAGCCCGCACTGGAGGATCTGCTGCCTCTGTGCGTCCGGCGCGGGGTCGACGTCATTGCCGGTGGGGTGTACAACTCCGGGTTGCTCGCCGACCCCCGGCCCGGCGCTCCGTACAACTACCGACCCGTGCCCGACGACGTGCTCGCGCGCGCCCTGAGGATCAAGGAGGTCTGCACGAGTCACGCCGTGCCGCTCAGGGCGGCCGCCCTGCAGTTCCCCCTGGGCCATCCCGCGGTGACGACCGTCCTGGTAGGTGCCGCGACGCCCGCGGAGGTCGTCGAGAATCTGGACCTGGTCCGGCTTCCGCTGCCCGGCCGGTTGTGGGAGGACCTGAGGGCGGCCGGGCTGCTCGACCCGCTGGCGCCGCTGCCGTGATCATCGACGCCCACTGCCACCAGTGGAACCTCGCCCTGAACCGCCACGCATGGCTCGACGACCCGGGCGCCGCTCCACTGCGCCGCACCTTCGACCGCCCCGACCACGGTGCCGCGGCACAGGGCCTGCCGCTGGCCGGGGCGGTCTGCGTCCAGGCGGAGGAATCGGCGGCCGAACTCGCCTGGCTCCGTCGGGCGGAGACCTCCGCCGGCATACCGACCCTGGGCGTGGTGGCGGCCGTCGACCTAAGCAGCCCACGAATCAGTCGTCACGTCGCGATTTTCGGGGACCGGACTCCTGACAGAGCGACCGCCACCGCCCCGGTGGTGGGCGTTCGCGACGCACGCATGCTCGACGCCGCGGGTCCGGGACCGGATCCGGCGGCGATGGCGCTGCTCGCCGAGCGAGGCCTCACCGTGGACCTGCTTGTTCCGGACCCCGGACGGCTGGGCGCCGTCGTTCACCTGGTCGCGGCGTATCCCGCCAACCGCTTCGCACTCGACCATCTGCCACAGGTGTGTCCCCCGGGGCGGTCGGCGGCCGCCCATCGCGCCGCCATGGGCGTCCTGGCGGAACTGCCGAACCTGACCGTCAAGGTCTCCGGGCTGCGGATGGAAGACAGCCCTGGAGAACCCCTGCGGCGCCTGCTCCGGATCGCCTTCGAGTTCTTCGGATCCCGCAGGCTGATGTACGGATCCGACTGGCCGGTCTCGACGGCCGGCCGCGCCCTCGGCGCGAGCGTGCGAACGCTCAGCGAGCACCTCGGCGATCTGACGGATGCCGAGCGCGACGACTTCTGGCACCGGACGGCCCTCACCGCCTACGGGCTGTGACCCGTCGGCGGCCCCCAGCGCCGGCCCGGCGACTTCCTTGCTTATACAGAGGACGGACCAGCGGGACCATGACGACACCCCTGAACATCGCGGACCGGCAGGTCCCGGGACGCCCCTTCACCCACTTCTGGAACACCTGCATCGGCGCGGGCCGCGCTGCCGAGGGGCTGCGGGCAACCTGGCAGGAGCATCTGCGCACCGGGGCCGATGCCGCCGGCTTCCGTCACGCCCGCTCCACGGCCTGCTGGACGACGACATGTTCGTCCACCGGGATGCTGATGAACCGGCTGGGCGGTGAACTGCTCGCCCAGACCGGGGGCGCTGTCGTCACCCGGGACAGCTCCGATGGCCGGCTGTCCGCGCTCGTCTACCACTACCCGCCAGAGGTGAGCCAGGCGCCGCCGGGGTCGTTCGGAAGCCGCGAGGTCGCGGAACGGACGCCGGCCACCGGAGTGCCCCGGCTCCTGAGCATCGAACTGAGCGGACTGCCTCCCGGCGCGGCCATCGCCATCAGCGCACTGGAGCAGGACCACGGCAACGCCCTCCGCCGTGTGGAAGGCCATGGGCGCGCCGCGGAATCCGTCACCAGAAAGCAGGCCCAGGCGCTCCGCGAGGCCGCGTGCGCGACCGGCCACACGGTCCGGTACGCCGACGGCACGGGCCGTTTCGCGTTCCAGGAGGCGATCGCGCCCTGGAGTGTCCTGCTGTTCTCGGAAATCTGACCCGGGCCACCGATCAGCGCGTACGGGGCCGAGGCCAGCCCCTGCCTGCGAGCCCGGCCCCGCGAGCCCGGCCCCTCGGGGCCGGGCTCACGGGGATCGGGGTCACTCGAAGGAGAACCAGTCCACGTTCGCCACTCCTGCCCTGTTGCCGAGAGCGACGAGGACCACGTCGTGGACTCCGCTGGTGGGGGCGATCGGGGTGGACTGGGTTCTGTACGCCGACCAGCCGCCGGTGGACGCGACCGTCATCGTTCCGACGGTCGTGCCGGAGCAGCTGCCGAGCCGGACGGCGAAGGACTGCCCGGCGTAGGCCGGGTCGACGGCAAGGTTTGCCGCGAAGACGGTCCGGCCGGTGCCGAAGTCGACCGAGCGGAAGGTGAGGGAGTCACCGCCGTCGAAGGATCCCGCGACCTTGCCGGTCCCCCCGGTGGCGACTGTGGTGCCCGACGAGGCGTTGGCTGACTCCGCCTCCACCTGCGAGGCGATCCGTTCCACCGAGAAGTGGTCGATGTTGGCGACCCCGGGCCCGGTCCCGAGGGCCTTGAGGTACACGTCGTGCGTGCCACTGGTGAGGGTGATGGGGACCGTCTTGGTCAGGAAGGTGTCGAAGCCGCCGGTGTTCTCGACGGTGACGGTTCCGATGACGGGTCCGGTCAGTGAGTCGATCCGGATCTCGAACCGGCCGCCTGAGTAGGGCAGTTCACTGCCGATGCTCGCCGAGAACAGGTTACGGCCGCTGCCGAAGTCGACGCCGCCGTACTGTGCCCAGTCGCCGCCGTCGAAACTGCCCATCACGGTGCCGGTGCCCGCGCTGTGCGTGGAGACGCCACTGCTGCTGGTGTACGACTCGCCCTGGACGATCGCCCGCGCCATGCGGGTCCCGCCTTGCCACGTGGGCACGCCGTACTGGTAGGCGCCGATGCTCGGTGCGGGATCGGTGTACCCGTCCGTGGCCGGCGGTCGCACCACCGCGGCACCGCGTGCGGGCGAGGACGAGGTGAGACTGAAGTCGAGCGCTGTGGGGTTGGTGAACAACGGATTGGTGGTGTGTGCGAGGTTGCTGGACGAGGTGACACCTGCCGCGGTGTCGGCGTCGCCGATGTTGTTGGCCACTTCCGTTGTCGTGTAGGTGCCGCCGAACAGGCTGACGGATTTCGGGTCGGTTCCGCTGGTGTTGTTGTAGATCTTGTTGCCCGAAGTGCTTCCGCCGTTCGGGTTGATCAGCACGACACCGTAGGTGGTGCCGTTCCACGCGACGTTATTGTGGACGGTCGCGTTGTAGGTGGACAGGTCCAGGTACACGCCGGGTGCCGGGGCGCTGGCTGCGAGCGGCGCGGCGTCATGGAGCAGGTTGTGGTGGATCGTGGTGCCTGCGAGGTTGACGTTGCAGCAGATGTAGATCGCTCCGACGTCGACGACGAGATTGCCGTAGTCGGACAGGTCGTTGTAGCTGATGTCGTGACCTGAGGCGATGGTGCCAGCGACCTTGTTGTCGATGTTGATGTCGCTGCGTCCGCTGTTGGCCACGGTGTTGTGCGTGACGGTCTGATCTGTGCCGAGGATGTTGATCCCGGCGGCGTAGCTGCCGCGGTAATCGACGTTCGTGATGCGGTTGTTGGTCACGACGTTGCCGGATCCGGCGATCAGGACACCGTTGCCGGAGCTGTGGTCGACGGTGCTGTTGCGGAGCGTGTTGGAAGTGCCACGCAGCAGGATGCCAGTGGTGGTCTCGCCGGCAGTCAGGACATCGCAGGCGTCGGTTGGGGTGACCTTGTTCGGGTCGACGTCGAGGTCCATGGAGTGGGAGACGTAGTCGGCCCGTATCCCGTCGAACACGTTCCCGGTGGAGGTGGCCGAGGTCTGCGCGGTCGCGGCGCGGATTCCGAGGCCGACGACCGAGATGTAGGAGCGCCCGGACAAGTTGATGGCCACGTTGCGCTGTTTGGCCTCGACGGCGTGCGAGCCGGGGTTGCCGCCGTCGGCGGTCCACAGATACAGCTGGTGGGCGGTCGCGTCGTAGAACCACTGACCAGGGTGGCTGAGGGCCTCGAGTTTGCCCGAGAGGGAGTACAAGTTCTGCTGGTTGGGGCCGAGCCCGACGCACGACGGCAGTCCGGCCGCCGTCACGGAGCCGGGGCCGGAAGCGGTCACCGTGCCGGTCTCACTGACGAACCAGTTGTGCGAGGTGAGTGTCGCGCCGGTCCAGAAGCCCGCGGGCTGGGTGAGTTCCGAGTCGTACAGCGTCGTTGTGGTGCCGGCGTCCGCCGAGTAGTGAACGGGCCGGGTCGGGTTGTTGCCCGGGTACGGCCACTGGGCCTCGCCGAGCATGCCTCCGTCGACGAACACCTGGTTCCCGGGGAGGGAGGCGTTCAGCACGACACTCGCCCGGAAGATTCTTCCGGAGGCGGCGGCGGACGAGAACTCCGTTCCCGTCAGGAAGGGATCGGCCGCCTGCAGTGCGGAGAGGTCGGACGCGGAGACCGCCGACCAGTTCGTCACCGGGTCACTGCCGTCGATGACGACGTTCGCGCCATCGGCGGCACGGAAGGTGATCCTGGCCGAAGGGGTTCCGCTGTGGGCCGGGGTGACGGTTTCTCGGTAGGTCCCCGACGCGATCACGCAGGTGTCGCCGGCGACCGCGGTCGCCGCGCACTTCTGCACGGTCCGGAAGGGAGAGCCCGAGGTGCCCGGATTGGTGTCCGAACCGGCGGGACTCACGTAGTGGGTGGATCCGGCCGCCTGGGCGGGCGCCGGGAGTGTGACGGTGAGTGCTATGGCTGCCGTCGCCGTCATCAAGGCGAGCGCGCTGCGCTTGAAGATCATTCCCATCCAATCGCCTATCGATAATCGGAAAGTAGTGGCGCCCTTGTGAGGTCGTCAAGAGATCGCGCAGTGCCCGGGGCAGCGGCCCTCGACGCGCAATGCCCGCGGCAGGCTCGACGCGGGAGCGGCATCGTCAGGGGCGCGATCCTTACGCGGTGAGCGCCGCGTCAGCCGAGCCCGTGCAGGTCTTGCGCGAGACGGCGCTGCCGGCGTTTGCCGCGGCAGTGATCGGTCAGCGCCCTCAAGGACCGCTGATGTGCCGGTCGAGCAACGGCAGCAGGGCCCGCAGGGCGGGGCTGGGTCTGCCGTGCGACGCGGTGGCCAGGCTCAGTTCCCAGGGCAGCGGAGGGCCGGCGATCCTCAGTACCCGCAGCATGGGGTAGTCGGTCAGCGCGGCGAAATCGGGGACCACGGCCACGCCGAGGCCCTGGAATATAGGCGGGAGCGTTGACATCCGTTCGGCGCAGTGCGAGCGCAGGAAGGAGAGCGCGCTGCGCCGACTCCTTCATCACGTCGCCCAGCTGCCCGGCGCTCGTCGACGACGGTGCGATTGCCGTATCCGGCGGGCGAGTCGATGAAGAGGGCACCGGCGAGATCCCGCAGGTCCGCCTCCGCCTGCGAGGCGAGGGGGTGGCTGGCGGGCAGGAGCACGACGAGCGGTGAACTGGCGAGCGGCCGCAGGGTCAGGCCGGGCCTGATCGCCGTCACGGCCGCCTTGTGGTAGCCCGGGCTGGCCTTCTTCCTCGTCGGCGGAGTCGTGACGGGCGCCGGGAGGGTTGACGCCCCCGGATCGCCTGGCCGGGCGGGCGCTAGCCGAGCACGGAGAGGAGCTGGAGATTGGTGTGGCTCTCCGTGCCTGGCACCGCGGTATAGACCAGGAGCCTTTGCGACTGGTCGGGGTCGACGAGCGTCTGGCAGTGCAGTTCCAGTAGTCCGACCTGCGGGTGCTGGAAGCGTTTCGCTGCGCAGGAGGGGCCCAGCACGGGATGCCCTCGCCACAGCGCGGCGAACTCCGGGCTGGCCTGGTGGAGCGCGTCGACGAGTTCGCCGGCCGGAGAGTCGCCGCCGTCGCGCGTGTACGCGCCGTACAGGTCCGCCGCCATCAGCCGGCTCTGCTCGGGGACGTCACTCTCGGGCACCAGGCGGGAGGACGGATCGGTGAACCAGCGGTAGTGCGCGCTGCGGGACCACCCGGTGTAGGCCGTCTCGTCGCCGAGCAGCGCGACGGCCAGGCGGGTCTGCTTCAACGTCTCGCCCAGGTGGTTCATCACCTGGGCCGGAGTGTCCTCCAAGCGGTCCAGGATGCGCATCATGCCCGGGTTGAGGTGGTCGCCGCGGCGCACCCTTCGCGGCAGGGCGTGACCGGCGAGCCGGAACAGGTGGTCGCGCTCCTCGAGCGACAGGTGCAGCCCGCGGGCGATCGCGGCGAGCATCTGCTCCGAGGGGTGGGGGCCGCGCGGCTGCTCAAGCCGGCTGTAGTAGTCGACCGACATGTCGCACAGGGCCGCCACCTCCTCGCGGCGCAGCCCGCCGGTGCGCCTGCGCCGCCCGCGCGGCAGCCCTATGTCCTCGGGTTGCAGTGCCTCACGGCGTGCCCGGAGAAACGCCGCCAGCCCGGCTCGGTCCGTCATGTGCCCTCCCGTCCTTTCGTCTGTGCGTTCCGGGGGTTCCGGGCCGCTCGGGTTGCGGGGCACCCACACCGCAGGGTAACTCCGCACCACCGGCCCCCCCGGTGGCGGCCGCGGGGCCGCGGACGTTCCGGTGAGCGTCCGCGGCAATCGGCGGCGTCGGTCAGCGGGTGATCGCCTTGGTCTCGAGGAACTCCTCAAGGCCGGCCCGGCCCATTTCCCGGCCGTTGCCGGACTGCTTGTAACCGCCGAACGGCGCCTGGAAATTGTGGGGCCCGCCGTTCACGTCGACCTGCCCGACCCGAAGACGCCGGGCGATTGCCACGGCGTGCTCCTCGTCGCCGGTGACGGCGCCGTTGAGTCCGTAGACCGTGTCGTTGGCGATCTCGACCGCGTGGTCGTCGTCGGTGTAGGGGATCACCACGAGGACGGGGCCGAAGATCTCCTCCTGGGCGATGGCGGAGTCGGGGTCGACATCGGCGAAGATCGTGGGCTTGACGTACGCGCCGGTCTCGAGGCCCTCGGGGCGGCCGGCGCCGCCGACGACGAGCGTGGCGCCGTCGGCGATGCCGCGACGGATGTAGCCGTCCACGCGCTGGCGCTGGGTCTCCGAGGCGAGCGGGCCGATACGGGTGCCCTCGTTGGCGGGGTCGCCGACGGTGTAAGCGGCGGCGGCGGCGCGCAGCTTCTCCACGACGGTTTCCTGCAGGTGGCCGGGTACGAGCATCCGCGTGTAGGCGCCGCAGGCCTGACCGCCGTTGCCCCAGGCGTAGGCCAGTCCGCGGTTGACGGCGAAGTCGAGGTCGGCGTCGGGAAGGATGATGTGGGCGGCCTTGCCACCGAGCTCCAGTGCGACGCGCTTGACGGTCTCGGAGGCGGCGGCCGAGACACGCCTGCCGGCGGCCGTGGACCCGGTGAAGGACACCATGTCGATCTTCGGGTGCCGCGAGATGGCCTCGCCGACGACCGGACCGGTGCCCTGCACGACGTTCAGCACACCGGCCGGCAGACCGGCCTCGGTGGCGATCTCCGCGAAAATCCGGGCGCTCAGCGGCGAGAGCTCCGACGGCTTGAGGACCACGGTGTTGCCGGCCAGCAGAGCCGGGACGACCTTGGTCACGAGCTGCTGGAGGGGGAAGTTCCAGGGGGTGATGGCGCCCACGACGCCGATGGGCTCGCGGATGATCAGCGAGTTCTCCACCGTCTCGGTCCACTCGAACCGCTCGGCCGTCACGATCGCGGCAAGGGTCGACGCCACCGGGAAGCCGGCCTGTGCCTGACGCGAGAACGTGATCGGTGCGCCCATTTCCAGGGTGATCGTTGCGGCGATCTCCTCGGAGTGCTTCTGCATCCCTTCGGCCACGCGCCGGATCACGGCGATGCGGTCCTCGGGGGCGGTCGCCGACCAGGCGGGGAAGGCGGCGAGCGCCGCGTCCACGGCCTTGTCGACGTCCTCGGAAGTGCCCTGGGCAACGGTGGCGACCACGGAGTCGTCGGCCGGGTTGATGACGTCGATCAGCGGACCGGAACCTGGGACCGCGCGGCCGCCGATCCAGTGGGACGGGGCCGGAAAGGGAACATCGGGGGTTTCGTTCATACCGCCAGACAACAGCGACTGCCACACGGCATCCATGCCCGGCCATGCCCATGATGTGCGTCACGCCCCACAACGTGGGAGTCCAGGGCCGGAGACGAGATGGCTCCGGACACGCAGCGTAGGTTTGGCGGCGGCCGGACGAGCTGGTGGAATCCGCCGGACGGGGGGCGAAAGACACACGCACCGGGGGCGGAGGGGAGAGACAACATGTTGGAGACGGTGGGTCTCAAGGAGGCGAGGGGGATGTGTACCGCCTGTCGTCGCCGGGACGGCGTCGGCGGGCCGCCAGGTCCTGCCCTCGTCGCGACGGTGCTGTCCCCGACGTAAGCACCCCAGGTACACTCGCCGTTGCTCTGAGCGGTAGCGGGCGAGGCCCCTGATCCGACGATCAGTGCGGCGACAGCACCGGCTACAGCGGCGAACTTCTTGTATCTCACGGATGCCCCGTTCATGGTGTCGACATGGAGCCCGCCTCGCCCTCGAAGGATTTAGGGCGGTCGGTTGCGGGGAGAATAGTCGGCTCAGCTGACGCGGCATAGAGGTTGACAGCTCATCGTCAAGAGCGGCCCTGGCGTCTTACCTCGATCCACCGGCTGGTGTCGGTCGTCCGGGAGCACCTGGGAGGAGGGTGGCCCCGGCCGCGCCACTGCCGCCGAGCGCGTTGGAGGTGAGGCCGTGGCAGTCCGGGCCGAAGTCGCGGGTGACGGTGTCGCAAGTAGTTTAGCGAAAATCAATTGAACAGTATCAAGCCTGCACGAAAATCAGACGGGGGAAGGTAGTCGTGCTCAGCCACGTAATGCGCTATCAGCGTCGGCGCCGCATAGAGCACTCCACTTACACCGATCACGCGAATCTCTGCGGAACCCAGGAGACTCTTCCCCTTCGGATCAAATGGGTTCTCAACCCGAATCCAATCCCTCCTGCACAGATAACACGGATGACAGCCCCTGGTCTGATTTATCCGTCGCTCAACAATTGCCTCCAGCAGTGCATCTAGGAGGCCATCCGGGCACTTCCCAGTCGGAAACTCGTGCGACTCATCAAGCCATCCAATATTCAACGGCGCCATATTTGCGGGCTCAGACTGCCGCATGCGAGGCTCCAGATATTCATAGGGTGAAAGATCTGGGTAATACGTCACCCGAAGCTCCTAAAGCCATCGTCACAATTCTTGGCGCACCCTGCACGCAATACAATAACCTCGAATCTCAATTCGAAGTCTATCCCATCCCAGCCTTGGCGACTTATCGGGATAGCGCAGCTCGCCACAAGGCCGCCTCCAGCACTAAGCCACCTAACGAGGGAGCGGGCTCTAAGAACTGCCCCTAAGGGTTGTCCCGGAATGCAGCGCCGGGCTGTCACGCCGCTACGCCTGCGGGGGCGGTGTCAGCCAGCGACCTTGGCACTTGCGTTCGACGGCCCACTCCGGGAAGAGTCTCATCAGGCAAACGCTCACCGGGGCAATGTCGCGAAGAGCTCTGAAACGGTCAAGGACAATCTCCAGTTCAGTGGGGTCTTGCCAGCGCCGTTGGGCCGAGCAATCCGTGTACACCGGGGCGGAGAGTGAGATCGAGCGCGTCGAGAGCGGTCCTCTGGCGTGCCGGACGGTCAGTCTCGTCACCTGCACGCCTATGCCAAATGTCATTGCGATGCTGATCCTGTCGCTCGTTACATTGATATTCACATGCCGGAGTCGACGAAGCCGAAGGAGTTCCGACGCAGGGCGATCAGCACCGCGCATACGGCCGCCCAGCCGCCCAGCCGCCCAGCCGACCTGGGCGGCGGAGGTGGAAGGAAGACTCGAATGCTGCGTCAGCGCTTGCGCCGACGGCGGGACTTTCGCCAAGGCATCCCGACTACGGGGACGAGGACCGCCGGCGCCCGAATGTCGGCCACGATCCCGGCGGCCGTCCGGAAGCCCAGGAACTTCCCGGGTGCCAGAACAGCCAGTGTCAGCACGAAGCCCCGCAACAGCCAAGCCGCGGCGCCTGGGCCGGAGGTCGCGGGCAGCAGGGCGGCGGCTGCGACCACTCCTTGCTTACCCGACGCCCGAGGTGCATACGCTGAGGCTGCCGCGCCGCATCCGGGCATCTGCCGGACTACTCGGTCGCCGAGGTGTCGGCGAGGAAGTCGGCTATGGTGGCTGCGAACTTTTCGGCCTCTTCCACGTGCTGGAAGTGGCCACTATGTTCGAAGACGGTCAGGCGCGAACCAGGAATCTTTTCGTGCATCTCCTCGGACCAGCGGACCGGGCATATCCAGTCGTGACGGCCGACGAGGATCTGCGTGGGGACACTTACCTTGGTAAGTTCGTTCCGCACGTCCCAGTTCCCCCGGTACTTGGCGGGGGCATACTCGATTTCGACAGCCTGTGACCATTCCCGCAGTTCCTCCTCCCGGCTCCAGTAGTCGGCGAAGTAGGCGGGCAGTAGTCTGCCCATGTATGCCATGAGTTCGGCCTTGTTCGCCCGCGGCAACCTCGACCGGTAGGCGTCCACCACATCGGGCATGCCGGGTTGGTCTGCGTGGCGCTTCTCGAAGGCGCTGATCTGGGTGTCCGCCTCGGAGTACAGGTCCGGGCCGAATACGGGAGCCCCGCCGTAGAGGATGAGCCCGGCCAGCTTGCCCGGGTGGTCGAGTTCGTATTGGAGGCCGGCGAAACTTCCTGCGGAGTGGCCCAGGAAGTAGATCTCCGGGACCGCAAGATGACCCACCAGTCCGTCGACGAAGCGGGCGAAACGTGCCGTGGAGTACTGCCCGTCCGGCAGTTCACCGGACTCGCCCGCGCCTACGGGAGCAACGTAGACGGTTGTCATGTGGCGCTCCACCAGGGGCATTCGCATGTATCCCCAGTGGCTTCCGGGCCCACCGGGGTGGACCAGGCACACAGGGCCGCGGCCCGCCACGTGGTAGCGCTGCCTGACGCCGTCGATGGTGAGCTCGTGGGCGCCCGGCGTGAGCCGGTCGTTGCCTTCGAAGGTCATGTGTCGCACGTGCTGCCTCTCACGGGTGTATGGGCCTGTCATGTCAGTGGGGAGAAGGACCCCGGAAGGGGGTGAGGCGGCTGGAGGGGATTCACCGGTGTGTAGGCGGTTTCGGTGGACCAGGAGCGCGCCGAGCGCCGCCATGCAGGCGTTGATGTGTACGGCCGTGCCGCCGGCGAAGTCCACTATTCCGAGCTTGAAGATCCAGTCGGCGGCCTGCCACACCCAGTGGGCGACGGGGAAGTAGACCAGGGTCACCCACAACGTGATGAACAGCATCCAGGCGCCGAACTCGGCACGGTCCGCAATCGATCCGCCGATGAGGGCTGGGGTGATGACGGCGGACATCATCTGGAGGGTGGCGAATGCGAATACCGGGATGGTGCCGGTCAGGCTGGTGCCAGTAATGCCGTGCATGCCGGCGACGCCGCCACCGCCGACAGGGACCGCGCGTCGACCTCGATCGAGCAGCACTGGAAGTAGAACTCCAGTGTCTCCACCAGATCGGTGCCCCCGGGGAAGGAACCGTGCTCCCGCATGAAGTAGCCGAGCGCGAAGTTCCGGTCCGCGGCGCGGCGTTCGGAAAGATGGACTGCGTTGGTGAAGCCAGACCGTGCCGCCGCCGGACAGCCTGCGCCAGGTCTCGGCGACGTAGTCGAAACGGTCGGCCGTGTCCTGCTGCGGACGGATAAGCGAGCACGACATGATGGCACCCGAGTTGATCATCGGGTTGTGCGGCAGGCCGTCACTGTTCAGCGTAAGCTCGTTGAAACCACGGCCACTGGGCTCCCGGCCCACATGCCGGTGCACCACATCGGCGCCGTGCTCCTCCAGCGTCAGACCGTAGTTGACCGGCTTGCACACCGACTGCGCGCAGAAAAGGGTGTCTGCGTCACCGACCGCGAAACGCTGCCCGTCGATGGTGCACAACGCGATCCCGAACTTCTCCGGATCGACCCGGCCGAGCTGCGGAATGTAGTCCGCGACGTGCCCACCGACCCGCCGGAGGCTCTCGTAGATCCCGGATATCTCGGTCTGCAACGTACCGAAGTCCGGGATCACGAAGTCCCCTCGGATGGACTTTGCGACGACACCACCGCCCATCTTGCACAGGTCGATGAACCGGTCGAGGTCGATTCGGGAGCGGCCGTCGATGTCGACCCCCCGGCGCAACGCCGCCCACACCTCTGTGACCCGCGGATCGGTGTCCGAGACACCGGACTCCCGGAGCCGAGCGACCAACTCGGAAGCGGCGATCCGGCCGTCCTCGCCGACACCGAAGGAAGTGAAGAGCTTGCGGTAGTACCCGGTGCCGAAATCGACCTCTCCGAGTTCGGCGCCGGGCTCCTGGGACTGCTGTGCGCCATCGGCATGACGCACCCGGAGTGCCGCTTTCGGCCTGGCGGCGCTTGGTCGCGGGCATGGCGGTGATCCGTTCTCGATAAAAGGGAACTCTAGGCGTCCATTACCACCGGCTAATGGGGAAACGGCTGCCTGCGGAACAAGGTCGATTGGCGGGGGACCTCCCAGCTGACTGTATTCCCCCCCTGTCGCGGGGCTCCCACGAAATGGCGCGGCTCACGCCTTGATTCAACCGTCCCGCGGCCCTGCACCGTTACGGTAGTGCCGGCCAGATGTCACCAACTGCGACGACTCGCTAGAGAAGCGCTAACTTCCCCTTCCGCGAGCGAGAGTAATCATCGGCTGCGAGCCGAGGGTTCGTTCCCATACCTCGGAAGGTTGCACGCGTTGAGGTCTGAACCGCATCGGAAAAACTACTCGCTTTCACGCCGTAGCTACCTTAGGTGTGCATGTTGTCCTTGCCCGCGAGTCGTGAGCTTGGGTTTGACATAGAAGTGCGACCGGCCGTACTTTCGGGCAGTCGCTTGCTGCTACCCGCTATGTCACTGGCGCGATGTCACGAGTGGCGGAACTTTGGCTGATTTTCGAACTCGGCTCTGGGGCGTCTGGATGGCCTGTGTGAGCGGGGGCTCGCTCGCCCTTTCAAGGCAGCTGCGCGGCCGTCGCGGTGTGAGACACCGACAGAAATGCATTCGGCCCGATCCTGATATGTCTGCGGAACGGAGAGGGGTTGTCATGTCTGAGTATGACTACATTGTTGTGGGGGGTGGCTCGGCTGGTTGCGTGTTGGCTGCGCGACTGTCAGAGGATCCCTCCGCGCGTGTGCTGTTGCTGGAGGCCGGCAGCCGTACTTTGCCGCGCCTGTCGGCGGTTCCGGCGGCATGGCCGGCGCTGATGCAGACCCCCCAGAACTGGGGCGATATGTCGGTCCGGATGAAGCACACCGGCACTAGCGTCATGCAGCCGCGCGGCCGAGGTCTAGGCGGCTCGTCGGCGATGAACGGCATGATTTTCCTGCGCGCGCATCGCTCTAGTAGACTGTCGCAGCTAATGTGTGGGGTATAGGTGGCGGAGTTTGGTGCGTGCGTCGTGGGTGGTGAACTGCCAGTTGACCTGACGTTGGTCGGTGTTGGTGGTGTTCTGCCAGGCTGAGAGTTCGGTGTTGAGGGTGTCGAGGTCCGCGATGCGGTGGTCGAGGCATTGCCGGGTCAGTGCGGAGAGTTCGATCTCGGCGATGTTGAGCCATGACCCGTGTTTGGGGGTGTGGTGGATCTCGAGGCGTTGGGCCAGGGCGAAGGCCTCGGCTGGTTCGAATGCTTCGTACAGTGAGGCGATGTCGTGGGTGTTGAGGTTGTCCATGACCAGGACCACGGTCTCGGCGTCGGGGTAGTCCTCGGTCAGTAATCGCTTGACCTGGCCGGCCCAGTCGATCCGGGTGCGACGAGGCTGGGCGTCTACTCGGCGCCACCCGCGCAGGGGTTCAACCCACACAAAGATCGAGCACGTGCCGCAGCGGATGTACTCGCTGTCCTGGCGGGCGTCGCGGCCGGGGCGGGCCGGGAGCGGGTCGCGGGCATGGGCGAGGAGTTGGTAGGGCTTCTCGTCCATGCACACCACTGGGCGGGCCGGGTCATAAGGTCGGGCATAGACGGCCAGCACGTCTTCCATCCGGGCCGCGAACTGCGGGTTTGCTCGTGGTGGGATGGTCCAGCACTTCCTCAGATGAGGACGCAGCCTCGTTTTTTAAGATCCGCCCGATGGTTGAGTGGTCCAGATCGGGGATGCCCTCGACCAGGGCGACGTGCTTCTCCAGCAGCCGCAGCGACCACCGGGCACGGCCTGCAGGAGGCTGGGAGCACGCCAGGGCGATCAGCCGGGCCTCGACTTCACCAGTCACCGGCGAGGGCACCGGCGGGAGATCCCGCGGTTTCCGCTGGATCGTCGCCTCGACGTCACCACCGCTCTCGGCGAACCGCTTGGCCACCAGCCGCAGCGTCTCGCCCGAGACCCCGACCCGGGCAGCGATCGCATCCTGGGAGTCGATCTCACCAGCAGAGGTGTCCAGCGCGAGCAGCACCCGCGCCCGCCTGATCACCGAGGCCGGATGGACCCCCGTCGTGGTCACCCGACCCAGCACTTCACGATCGGCCGCGGTCAGCACCACCGGCCTCTTCTTCTGCGAACCCATCACACCAACTCCCGTCCGGCAGAAGGGAAGGAACATCTGCCGGACACCACCATCCCAACCAAATAACCCAGGATTAAGCAACGACACGCTACTAGTTATGACGCTTGGGTTGAAGTTGGTCTAAAGGGCTGGGGATACGACGATCTGCTGCCGTACTTCAAGCGTACGGAGACCGCCCGGAGTGGAGACACTGCGGTGCGAGGTCAAGGCGGGCCCATGCGTGTGGGCCCAGCGGGAGATGTGCACCCGGTGATGCGGGCCGCTGGTGAGGCTGCGGTCGAGGCCGGGCATCCGCGCACCGTGGACTTCGCCGACGGGCAGGAGGACGGTGTCGGACTGTTCGACGTGAACATCGTCGACGGAATGCGGCAGAGTGCGGCCGACGCGTATGTTCTCCCCGTCGTTGATCGTGTCAACTTGGAAGTGGTGACCGACGCGCTGGTGCGACGGTTGCGATTCGACGGCGACCGCTGTGTAGGTGTCGAGTACACGGCCGGGCACGAGACGACGTTGGCCGATGCCTCGCGTGAGGTAGTACTGACTGCGGGCACCATGGGCTCGGCGCAGTTGCTGATGCTCTCCGGCATCGGCCCTGCCTGCCACCTGCGCGAGATCGGGGTGGATGTTCTGGTGGACGCACCCGAGGTCGGTTCCAACTACCACGATCACCCCACTACCACCGTTACTTACAGCGCGTCGCGGGAAGTTCCAGGCACCTCTGGTAATCACGCCGAGGTAGGTGTGCGCATACGCAGCACACCTGACGCGGAAGCCCCTGACGTTCAGCTCATCCTCAGCGAGGCACCTTTGGCTCCTGCCGTGGAGTATGGGCACGGCTATTCGTTCCTCGTGTCGCTGATGACTCCGCGCAGTCGGGGCACGGTCCGCCTCTCCGGGCCGTCTGTGGATGCTCCCTTGATACTCGACCCCAACTGCTACGCCGATCTGCGTGACGAGCAGGCCATGGTCTCCGCTCTCCGCTTGGCCCGGCAGATTGGTCAGGCCCCCGCGCTCGCCCCGTGGCGGGGCGAGGAAATCCTCCCTGGGCTCCGCGAGACAGACGAGGAACTGGCCGAGTACGCCCGCACAAGCGTTGTGGCCTACTGGCATCCCGTGGGCACCTGCCGCATGGGTGTTGACGACAGCTCGGTGGTCGACGAGGAACTGCGGGTGCGCGGTGTCACCGGAGTGCGCATCGCTGACGCCTCGGTCATGCCATCCATCGTGGCAGCCAACACCAACGCTACCGTTCTTGCCATCGCCGAACGGGCCTCTGACTTGATCAAGAACTCCAACCGCTGACGTGGCGCCGCGCGTTCTCGGCAACGCCAGGTAGCGCGCGACCACACCCCAGATCTGGGTAGGCCGGGTCGGTGGTACCCGATTGACGGGAGGACCTGGCGCCGAGACCGGTGGGCAGGGATGGATGGTGCACGCATGGCGGAGGTGCGCTCGGTCGAACGGGCGTTCGTTGGTGTTGCGGCGGCGGTAGATTTCCCGGTCGGACTTCGGGAGTCCGCCGCCGTGGCGACCAGGGGCTTGGCGGTGCCGTTGTTGGTCGGTCCCGGGGATGGCGTGGGCGATCCCGCGTTTGCGCAGGTAGGCGCGGAAGGGTAGGCCGTGTCGCCGGACCCGATCCGGGCCTGCAGCGCGGTCGGCCCGGGCCGGTGCGGGCGGCCCGGCCTGTGGCTCGCCTCTCTCTGCCGCTGACGGCGGCATGCTGGGCGCGGACAATGGTGGAGTCGATCTGGACGGGCCAGTCGATGTCGCCGGCCGCATCGGCCTGGGTCTGGACCTGTCGCAGCCCGCGATGTCAGCGGAGCGAGTAACTCCCAGTCCTGATCCGTGAGTTCATGACGACATATCACGCTGAGCCAGCACCCGATGGTAGCGGGACGTGTACGGCCGAGCAGGCGGGACCCTTCGAAAGATCTATTGACTATCGATCGATATTGATCGACAATCGATACATGCAGCGTTTCAGTATCGCCACGCTCCGAGTCGGTGTCATCGTGGCATTCCTGGCCGGGCTCTTCGGTCAGATCGTGGTCATCCCCGCGACGGCGGCCGACGAGGTGGACCGCTTCCCGCCTTACGGCCCCTTTGCCGCGCCCTACGTGGCGGTGGCGATCGCCGGCGTCGCCTGCGTCCAAGTCGCCCTTATCGCGGTGTGGATGCTGCTCGCGATGGTCCGGCGGGATGCGATCTTCACGTCGCGGGCATTCCGGTGGGTCGACATCATCATCGGGTCCTCGGTCGTCGCGACGGTGCTGGCACTCGGGGTCACCGGGCATCTCGCGTTGACCGACGTTCCCACTCCCGACGACGGCATGGAGGTCATCGGCGCTCTGGGCGCCGCGACCGTGAGCGTCGGCATCGGGGTGGCCTTCGTGCTGCTGGTCGCCGTCATGCGAAGCCTCCTGCGGAAGGCGACGGATTTGCAGACCGAGATCGCCGAGGTGGTCTGATGGCGATCCTCGTCGACCTCGACGTCCAGCTCGCCAGGCGCAACCTGTCGGTCGGCGCGTTCGCCGAGGCGGTCGGCATCACGCCCGCCAACATCGCCGTGCTGAAGAACGGACGCGCGAAGGCGGTGCGATTCACGACACCCGACGCGATTTGCCGCACCCTCGGCTGCCAACCCGGCGACCTGCTGCGCTGGGTGCCCGACGATCATACGGACAACCCCCGGGCCTGAACCGCGGACGCTGTCGACAGGTCGGTCTCCGTATCCAGGAGACCTCCGTAATGACCGACACGAGTAGTCACGGCGTGCACGGCACCGGTACCTGCGCTTGTGGGCATGGTAGCGACGGGTGAGTCCGGTGTTGGTGTGACATCCCTCGATGAAGTCGCCGCGGTACTGGATCGGGATGACGGGCGTGGACCTTCGCCCGGACCAGGTGCGGCCAGTCGGCGGGTGTCAGCGCCGTCGCTGTCGGTGCGATCAACGCGACAGTTCGTCCGAATTGCATCCACGGACGCGACACCCTGTCCCCACGAACAGTCCCACGACCGTCCAAGCCGACACGGCACAAACGACTCCGTTGAACATCTAAGGTACGCGCCGCGCCGAACCGAGGGTTTCTCCCGATGAGGAGGATCAGGCTGGTGGGCCATCCTCAGGGTGACCGGACAGCCGGTAAGCGAGGAGCGATGCTATGCCGGATGTGCGGTGGGCGAGAGGGGCCATGTTCCGGGGGCTGCCTCGGGGCTTTTGGTGGTTGTGGTCGAGCACTCTCGTGAACCGGCTGGGCACTTTTGTCTATCCGTTCCTGACCCTTTATCTCACTCTCGACCGGGGGTTCTCCGCCACTGAGGCCGGACTGGTGGTCTCGTGCTTCGGCCTCGGCTCGGTTGCGGGCTCGCTGGCCGGCGGTGAACTGAGCGACCGGCTCGGGCGGCGGGCCACCATGGCCGGTTCGTATGTCGTGACCGCGGCCGTCACGGCCGCGTTGGCCGTGACCACGCAGGTCGCCGCCATCGCCGCGCTGACATTCCTCTTCGGCGCCGGCAGTTCCGCGCCACGCCCCGCGCTCTCGGCCATGATCTCGGACCTCGTGCGTCCGGAGGACCGGCAGCGCGCCTTTTCGCTGAATTACTGGGCGGTGAACGTCGGCTTCGGTCTGTCCTCCGTGATGGCCGGGTTCCTCGTACGGGCCGACTTTGTGTGGATCTTCATCGGCGACGCGGTGACGACGCTGGCCTGCGGACTCATCGCGTGGCAGCGGCTCCCCGAGACGCGCCCGCCCACGCAGGACGCGGGCTCGGCGCCGACGGCCGGACCCGCCGCCGCACGCGGCCTGACCCTGGCCCTCCGCGACGGCCGGCTGCTGGCGCTGACCGCCGTTGCCTTCGCACTGTGGTTGCTGTTCCACCAGGGCGTGACAACGCTGCCGGTGGCCATGGAAGGCGAGGGGCTCAGCGCGCGCACGTACGGCCTGGTGATCAGCCTCAACGGCCTGGTGGTCGTGCTGCTGCAGATCCCGCTGACGCGGTGGCTGCGTGGCCGGCGATCCGGCCCGCTGCTCACCGGGGCCGCCCTAATGTTCGGCGCAGGGTTCGGCGTGACGGCCTTCGCTGGGAACGCCGCACTGGTCTACGGGCTCGGTGTGGTGATCTGGACGGTCGGCGAAATGGTCTTCGCGCCCACATCCGCTGCAGCGGTCGCCGACATGTCGCCCTTGCATCTCAGAGGCCGCTACCAGGGCGTTTTCGGCTTCGGAACGGCGGCCGCGTCCTTCGTCGCGCCGATTGTCGGCGGCGTCGTGTTGGACCGCGCCGGCGCCGCGGTGCTCTGGGCGGGTTGTGCGGCTGTCGGTCTGCTGGCGAGCTGCGCCTTCGTCTTGCTCAGATTCGACGGGAGCGCCCGTCGAGTCTGGGGGAAGGACGACGCCGAACGGTCGGGGGCGGCCGGACTGACCGACACCGTGAGTTCTTGACGGGGGTGCTCCCGGCTTCGTCCTGTGCAGCCACTCTCTCCGTTTCCCCTTGGAGGTTCTTGTTGTCCGTCATCGCCGCCGTTGAAGCCCTCAACTTCGGTCTCGACCACCTTGCCGCGGCCGCCCGGCGTCGCGGCCACGGGCTGGTGTTGCTCACAGCCGACCGTTCCCGCTATCTGCACGAGCTCGCCCTGGCGGCGCCAGGATCGCTGACGGTGGTCGACGTGGATACCGATGACGCCGACCGCGTCCTGGCCGTGCTCCGCGATATGCCCGGCGGCGTGGCCGGGGTGCTGCGAATGGTGGACACCGTCAGCGACCAAGCCATCCACGTCGCACGACAGCTCGGACTGCCCCACGCCGACCCCGCCGCAGTGGCGCTGCTGCGCGACAAGGGCGGATTCCGTGAGCATCTGCGCAGCCACGGCCTGTCCCGGGTGCGTAGCCAGGTCTTCGACCCTGCCGCGTCCTCCGCGGCGGACGACCTGGTCCCGTTCCTGGACTTCCCGTGCGTCGTCAAGGACGTGGCCGGTGCCGGCAGCCGCAATGTGTGGCTGGTTCGGGACAAGGAGGAATTCTCCGACGTGTTGGAGGCCGCCCGGCGGTCCGTGTCTCTGGGTGGCAGGCCTTTGACGGCCGAGACGTACCTGATCGGCCCCATGTACAGCGCGGAGACCCTGACCTGGGACGGACAGACGCGGCTGCTTGGAGTCTGCAGTCGCACGCTGTCCCCCGAGCCCGACTTCCGCGAGGAGTCGGCTTCCTTCCCCGTCGCGCTGCCGGACGCCTTGGAGGCAGAGATCCGGGAGCACGTGTCGCGGGTGCTGGCGTCCGTTGGCTACCGGCACGGCTTCACGCACACGGAGTTCATCCGGACGGCCGAGGGTGTGGAGACAGTCGAGGTCAACCCCCGGCTCGGAGGCGTTGTGATCGGGGAGCTCATGCGGCGTGCAGCCGGGTTCGACGTCCACCAGGCGCTGGTGGAGATGGCGCTGGGGGAGCGTCCCGCCCTCATGGACATGGTCCCGCCGCCGCCTACCGGCGCAGCGGCCGTCGGCCTGTACGCACCGGAGCCCGGTATCGTCGCATCTGTTGAGGGCGGGCCCACCCTGGCAAAGCACCCCGGGAGCCCCCGTTTGTACCCCGTCCAGGACCGTGGATCGCGAATCGATTCGATCAGCGACCAGCGCGGTCTGGTGTCCATCGTCCTCACCGAGGGGGAGACGGCCGAGTTGGCCCTGCACCACGCGTGGTCGGCGGCGGGCAAGGTCCGGGTGCGAATGGTGCCCGACGTGACTACCGGCTGACGATCCGCGGACTTCCTTGCCGTGAGCGGTTGCGCGGGTCCACTGTGGCCCGGACACGGCCATCGGGCGGGTCAGCAGGCGGAATCGCGTCTCGTGCGATGATCGCTTGTGTGGAGGATGTCATGGTCAGCCCCGTGTTCATCGGTCGTGACGAGGAGATGGCCACGCTCACGCGGGCGCTCGTCGACGCGGCCGCAGGTGAGTCCCGGATGGTGCTCGTCGGCGGTGAGGCCGGGGTGGGCAAGTCGCGTCTGGTAGCGGAACTGGCCGAGGCGGCCCGGAGCCGGGGGGCCCTCGTCGCGGTGGGCGGCTGCATCGAGACGGGCGCGGAGGAGGTGCCCTTCGCCGCGCCTCTGGCCGCGCTGCGGTCAGCGTTGCGCCAGTCGGCTGGTGGGTCGGCCGACGACATGGGCCCGTTCCCGATGGCCGACCTGCCGACCGAACTGTCCGGCATCATGCCGGAATTGGGACACGTCGCATCAGAAATGTTTGACTCCGGCGCCTCCTTCCTGCCTCACGAGGGACCGGCGCGGATGTTCGAACTCACCCTTGGGCTGCTGGAGCGGCTGTCTGCGGAGCGTGCTCTCGTCCTCGTGCTGGAGGATTTGCAGTGGGCTGATGCGTCCACTCGGCACCTGCTGCTGTACCTGTTCCGGTCACTGCGCTCGGGGCGTGTACTGATCATCGGCACCTACCGCTCCGATGACCTCCACCGGCGCCATCCGCTGCGCCCGTTTCTTGCCGAGGCCGCTAGGCTGCGCAACCTGCTCCGCATCACCCTGCCCGCCTTCACCTGGGATGAGGTGAGAGCACAGGTAACAGCGCTCCTGGGGGCGCCGGCGGATCCCTCGGTAGTGGACCGGACCCTCGAGCGGTCCGACGGCAACGCCTTCTTCGTCGAGGAACTCGTACACGCCGGACGTCTCGGCCCGGATGCCGCGCTGAACGACACGCTCCGCGACCTCCTGCTCGCTCGGATCCACGCGCTGCCCGACGCGGCACAGGAGGTCGTGAGGATCGCCGCCGTGAGCGGTGGTGCCGTCCCGCACGCCCTCCTGCGGGCGGCGTCCGACCTTCCGGAGGCAGAACTGGTCGAAGCGGTGCGTGCCGTCGTTGACTCCCAGCTTTTCCGTGCCACGCCGGATGGCTACCGGTTCCGCCACACGCTGGTCCTCGAGGCGGCCGACGACGATGTGCTGCCCGGTGAGCGTGGCCGGTTGAGCCGTCGCTCCGCCGAGGCGCTGGAAGCCCATCCCACGCTGGCGCCTGCTGAGGAGTACAGCGCCCGCCTCGCCGGATACTGGGCCGGGGCGCACGAGCCGGCGAGGGCGTTCAACTACTACGTGACGGCTGCCGCCGAGGCAAAGGAACGCTACGCCTGCACGGAGCAGTTGCACCTGCTGACCCGCGCGATGGAGCTGTGGGAGACGATCCCGTCGGCGGCCAGGACCTCGCTGCGGGCACCTGGCACCCTGGTCGCACAGGACCCTGCACTCGGCGCAGGGACCGAGGAATTCGTCTACACCGACCTGCTGGCCGAGGCGGTGGTGGCGGCGCGGATAAGCGGTGAGTGGGACCGAGGTGTGACTCTGTGCCGCAAAGCCCTGGCCCTCCCGGACTCGCAGGTCAATACCCTGCGCCGAGCCTGGTTCTGGACCGAGCACGCTCAGCTCGTGCAGGACCTTGGGCTCGGCGACGGCAAGAAGGAACTCGACCACGCACAGGACCTGGTGCGCGAGCTGCCGTCCTCCGCCGTGCACGCCGACATCCTCGGCCGCATCGCCGCGTGGGGGGCCCGCCACCAGCCAGGCCCGGACAGCATGCGAGCCGCAGAGCGCGCGGTCGGCTACGCCCGAGAGGTCGGCGACGCATACGGCGAACTGAATGCCCGAGTCACGCGGGCCTGGCTGCTCACCGGCACCGACGAGTTCGAGGAAAGCGTCACCGAACTGCGCGAGGTGCTGCGCCGCGCGCAGGAACTGCGCGCCGTCGCACTGATCGGCCGCGTATGCATCATGCTGCCCTCCGTACTGGAGGGATTGGGCCGGTCCGCGGAGGCGGTAACTGCGGGCGACGAGAGCGCCGAGCTGTGCCGCGGCCTCGGCCTGGCGAACGTCGAGTCGTGGGTCCACAGCAACCGGGCCCTGTCGCTGTTCTCGCTGGGACGCTGGCTCGAGTCGGCACGGGCGGCCGAGGAGGCCGCCCGGCTCGCCCGGTCCCGCAAGGCCCGCGGCATCGTCGCCGCTCTGAACGCCGAAACGGAGTCCGTCCGTGGCGAGTCGCGGGAGGCGGCACGGCACTTGTCCGCCGCGCGTGAGCTGTACGGCACCCGGGACCCGCAGCCGCAGCTGCTCATTCCGCTGGCCACTGTCGCTGTCCGCATCGCCGCCCGGGAGGGCCGACTGGGCGATGCCCGGCGGGAGCTGTTCACTGCCCTGTCCCGAGGCCTGCCGGCCACAACCGTGCGGTACTCCCTGCCGCTGCTGCACGCCGCCGCCGCCGCGGAGGCCGCCGCATGGGTACCGGGCAGGAACGCCGAACGCGATCAGGTCATCGCCGCTGTCCGGGCGCATGCGGCCGTGATCACCGTGAGGGTGCCCGTCTGGCAGGCGTACCAGCTCATGATCGAGGCGGAACTCGCCCGGGCTGAGGGAGACCCCTGCCCCGAGGCATGGGCCCGCGCCGTGGACGCGCTGACGGGTCTCGAGCGCCCGTACGAACTGGCCTTCGCCCGAAGCCGCTGGGCGGCCGACGCCTTGGCCGTCCGCACGCCGCGCCCGAACGTCGCAGCCGTACTGAACCAGGCGTGGGAGACTGCACGATCGCTCGGTGCCCGGCAGCTCCACAGCGACATCGAAGCGCTCGCCCGCCGGGGGGGCATCGCCCTTCCCAAGGGGGACGAACTGTCTGACGGCATCTCTCCTACGTCCCGCCAGGCCTCAGCCACCGGTGGGCCGTCCGCGACAGCGTTGCGAGCGCTCACTGTCCGTGAGGCCGAGGTTCTGCGCCTGGTCGCCCGCGGATACAGCAACGGCCGTATTGCGAAAGCCCTGTTCATCTCGCAGAAGACCGTGAGCGCACACGTGTCGCACATTCTCGCCAAACTCGGTGTTTCCAGCCGCACGGAGGCCGCGGCCCTTGCTCACCGACTCGGCTTCGACGGCGTCGAGGGGCCAGGCGAAGGCTAGGGTCCGTCTTCAAAGGCCATCGGTTGATGGACGTAGTTGCGTGATACGTCGTCATGAACTCACCGATCCGGGGCGGGAGTTGCCCGCTCCGCTGATACCGGGGGCCGAGCTCCCCGTCTACCGGTACGCCTGCCCCTGCTGCGAGAACGGGGACATGGGCCCCAGCCGGGGACGCTGCCTTCACTGCGCCGGCGTTGGCCTCACCAACGACTTCGCCGGCTGGAAGCCCGAGGAGCTCACGCCCACCCCGCGGCCGCCGGGCTCCGGCGCGTGCGGTCGGCGCCGGAGCCCCCTGCGGGCGCCTCAGTAGGCGGTGAGGCCGTGAACGTCGTAGGTGGAGTTGAACAGCAACCAGAAACGGGTGCCGTCGTTCACGTCGGTGGCGGCCGGCCCCCAGGTGTTGGCCTGGACCGTGCGCCAGGCGTCGCAGGCCTGCCGATCCTACCCATCACCAAGGCGGATCGCCCTGCCGCCTCTTCGGCCTCAGTCGGACCGACAAATCCAAGGCGGATCTCAAACGCGGCCTGAGTGGAGGCGGGGCCGCCCTACTCTCGGCGGGCGCGCTCGCGCCTCACAGGGGCCCCGCCGCCTCCTTCGTCGCCGCTATCCCGTCACCTCCTACGGCATGGCGCGCGCACTCAGGCAGGAGTTCCGTAATCGGATCGTGGAGGGAGGTGGCCTCGGCCGCGAGGTCCTGGTCGAAGCCGGTCAGTACCGTGAGTTCGGCGGTGATCTCGTCGGTCAGGTCAGTGGCAGGGCGCCGATCGAGGCGGGCTGGTCCACGATCACTAGGACGGTGCCGAACTTGGCCCTGAGCTTGTCGAAGACGGCCCGCAGCCTGGGTTCGCTATTGGGCATCGGCTTGTCGAAGACCTTCTTCCCGGCCGGGGTGAGCCCGTGACCGTGGTGAGCGGTCTTGCCGACGTCCATTCCGAGGAAGACGCCCACGCCTTCGGTGTCGAACATCGCACCCCTTCCGGGTCGTTGGCCATGCCGGCCATGGCGGTGGCACCGTGCTCGCGCATCCACGTTATGCAGACCTGCCGCCCACGTCTGTACCCGGCATTGCGCCGGACCGGGCGGTGGCCGGGTCTCTCATCAGCGTCTCCGACGGCACCCCACGGGCCCGGCGACACCACCCCCCCCCAGGTCATCCGTTCGACAGAGGGGACACAGTCATACCGGGCCCGGAGGCCAGCGGCCCCGTTGCAGGACCGCGAAGAACATAACTGTGAGAGTTCTTCTGCGGCCCGGGATGGGTTGCTGCCAGGCTCGGCGCTCGTGATCCGGCATGACTCGCAACATAACTGGCGTCCCGTCAGGGACTGCCGTGCCCCCGAGATGTCTGCCGGACGCGGGCGTCGGCCTGGCCCACCCGTTGGCTTGATCAGCAGCTTGTCCGCCTTCCGGCGTGACTCATCACAGTTCCGCCACGCGGTGACTCCACCCAGGCCGACGCCGACCACGGCCCGTCCGCCCTGAGGAGAACAACCGCGTGACCATGCTCGCAGAACACGTCGACGGCGTCATCGGTGTCGACACCCACCGCGACACGCTCGCCGCAGCCGCCGTCAGCCCCATCGGGGCCGTCCTGGAGACCACCGACACACCCGCACACATCCGCGGCTACCAGCGTCTGCTGGACTTCGCCCAGCAGCACGTGCCCGGCCGACGCTGCTGGGCACTCGAAGGAACCGGCAGCTACGGCGCCGGCCTCGCCGCCTTCCTGGAAGACGCTGGTGAACGCGTCGTCGAGGTCTGCCGTCCCAAGCGCCCGCCGGTCCGGGGAGGCCGCAAGACAGACATGCTCGACGCCATCCGCGCGGCCCGTGAGGCCCTGGCCACGGAGCACGTCATCCAGCCCCGAAGCCGCGGGGAACGCGAGGCGATGCGCGTGCTGCTGGCCACCCGGCAAGGCGCCGTGCACGCCTCCACGGCGGCCATCAACCAGCTCAAGGCACTGATTGTCTCCGCGCCGGACGACCTCCGCGCCCAGCTGCGTCGCCTCAGCCGACCGCAGCAGGTCACACGCTGCGCTGGCCTCCGCGACCGCCCCGCGCTGTCGACCGAGCACCGGATGACCATCCGTGCCATGCGGAGCACCGCCCAGCGCATCCGGCACCTCCAGGTCGAAGCCCGCGAGCTGGAGAACGAGCTTCTCCAGCTCGTCCGCCAGCAGGCCCCTGAACTCTTGGAGTTGCTCGGGATCGGGCCGATCACCGCAGCTCAGATCCTGGTCAGCTGGTCGCATCCGGGCCGGTTCCGTTCCGAGGCAGCCTTCGCCTCCTTCGCCGGGGTCGCGCCGATCCCGGCCTCGTCAGGGCTAACCAACAAGCACCGGCTGAACCGGGGCGGCGACCGCCAGCTGAACCGAGCGATGCACACGATCACCCTGATCAGGATGCGGCTCGATCCTGCCACGAAGACGTACGTCGCCCGCCGCATCAGCGAGGGCAAGAGCCCCCGCGACGCGCAGCGATGCCTCAAACGCAACATCTGCCGCCAGATCTTCAAGATCCTCGAACGACGGAACCAACAGAACCCCGAAGAGCTTCCCCGAGCGGCTTGACACGACATAGCAGCCTCGGGGGCGCCGCTCCCCTGAGTGACGGCGGCGGGCGGGGGTAGCCGGTGTGCGGACGGCCGCTTCGGAGCCGCGGATACCAGGAGAAGCGCATGTTGATGGCCCACCCCGCTGTTCTGGACGACCTCCTCGACCGCTACGAGACGCTGCGCCTGCTCAACCCGGAAGACTCCGAGGTGCGGCGGCTGGAGGACGTGTCCTACACGCTGTGCGTGGCGACCTGCACCAGCGACGTCGATGCCGCAGTGATCGCCGCTCGCCTGCGGCTGCCCGGAGCCCGCCCGCAGGACGACTCCGCAGCGGCGTGAACACGACCCGCACGTGGGAGTGGAGGAAGAACTCCTCTTGCTGGACGCCGAAACGTTTGAGCCGCGCGCACTGTCGTCCGTCGTGCTGGCCTCGACTCGCCGTGACCCCGCGGGCACGGACGAGGTGTTCGAGGCCGAGCTGCAGCGCCAGCAACTGGAATTCGCCACCCGCCCACAGACCCGGATGCAGGACCTGACCGCCGAGATCGCGCGCTGGCGCGCCGAGGCGGCACGCCACGCCGAGAGCCTGGGAGCGGCGGTCGCCGCGCTTGCGACCTCGCCCCTTCCTGTAAGCCCGTCCCTGAGCACGGGGGAGCGGTACCAGTGGATGCAGGAACTGTACGGGCTCACCGCGGACGAGCAGCTGACCGGTGGCTGCCACGTCCATGTGTCCGTGGACTCCGACGAAGAAGGCGCTGCTGTCCTGGACCGGATCCGGCCGTGGCTGTCGGTTCTGCTCGCTATGAGCGCCAACTCACCCTTCTGGCAGGCAAAGACAGCGGATGCGCCAGCTATCGCAGCCGGGTATGGGGACGCTGGCCATCGGCCGGCCCGGTGGAGATCTTCGGCTCCGCGGACCGCTACCACGAACTGGTCCAGGCCATGGTCGCCACCGGCGCCCTACGGGACGAGGGCGTGATCTACTTCGACGCTCGACTCTCCCGCACGTACCCCACAGTGGAGATCAGGGTGGCCGACGTCTGCCTGAACGCGGCCGACACCGCTCTACTTGCCACATTGATACGGGCTTTGGTCGAAACAGCCGCCCGTCGATGGCAGGACGACCAGCCGCCATCCCGGCATGGCGTGGGTCTACTGCGACTGGCGACCTGGAAGGCCGGCCGCGAGGGATTGGACGGACAGCTCATCCATCCCACCACTATGGAGCCCGCCCCCGCGGAGAGCGTCGTGCACGCCCTCTTCGATCACGTACGGGATGCCCTGGAGGACTCCGGTGACCTGATACCCGCTCAGGATGCCCTGGCCGAACTCGTCAAGGCTGGCAATGGCGCACACGTCCAGCGTGAGCTGATGGCGCAGACCGGCAGCCTGCGCGACATTGTCGCCCGCTGTACCCTGCGACCCCTTTGACAAGGGGGCCCGCCCTGACTGGCGCAGTAGGAGCACGGTGCCGGGCAGGGCGCGCAGCGTGGTCGGACGCGCGGGGTTTGCCGTGACGGCTTCGAACGAAAGCCGCTCTTCCTCGACGTGGTGGGCACGACGCCCGGCATATGACGCCGTCCTGCCGTCCCTGGGGCCTGACCACACCTGAAGTGAACAGGCAGGGCAGGCCTTGAGATGTTCCAGAAAGGGCCGACGGCGCCATCAAGGTACTGATGCGGCCCTGAGCGCGCCCTGCCGGCGGCCTCGATGCCGGTGGCGACAACCACGACGGACCGGTGCCGGGCACCATCTGCCCGTACGCGGGTACACGCACCGGAACAGGAGCGGCATCGGGATGGGAGGGCGGCATGAGCGTCGACGGCGAGGACACTTCCGTGCAACAGTCTGGGGGCGGACGCGACGAGACCCGCGAGGAGCGCGCCGACCGTCAGTGGGGCGAGCTCATCCAGGAAGTGCGCGTCGCGCAGACGGGCGTGCAGATCCTCTTCGGCTTCCTGCTGACGGTCGTGTTCACCCCGCACTACTCGCAACTCGGCGACACCGAACAGGTCATCTACATCGTGACGGTCGTCCTCGGCGCTTCGGCGACCGGGGCACTGATCGGTCCTGTGTCCTTCCACCGCTTGGTGTCGGGACAACGGATCAAGCCCCAGGCGGTCCACTGGGCATCCCGGCTCACTTTCGTGGGGCTTGTCCTTCTGCTGGCCACCATGACCTCTGCCCTGCTGCTGGTGCTGCGCGTCGCGACCCACGACGGGTACGTGCCCTATCTGGTGGCCGCGGTCCTGGCCTGGTACCTGCTGTGCTGGTTTGTCCTTCCCCTGTGGGCGCGGATCCGGTTCTCCGAGGACTGAGTTCGCTGAAGTCTCACGGACGGCTGCGCGTCGTCCTCCGGGGGCGTGCCGCAGGGCAGGTAGACCGTGCGGCTCGCCTCCTCAGAGGCGGCCCCGCCGGAGATACGCCGAACGGGTGGTCTCCCACCCCGCACGGGAGGCCGGCGTGGGCCCCGGCCCCTGCTGTGCGGGACGGGCAGCGGTGACGGGACGTGACCTCTGACGTGGCCCTGCGAAGAGCGCTCGGGCGGCAATAAATGGCGACGCGAACGTATCGCGCCTGCGACGGAGCAAAGTAGGACACGCGCACAGCTGAGAGATCAGCCGACGGACGTGCCAGCGTGCAGCCTGGGAAGGACCTCGGCGCGGTAGAAGTCGAAGAACTGCTTTTGATCGGGTCCGATCTGGTTCACGTAGACCTCGTCGAAGCCGGCCTGAGAGTAGGCGCTGATCGCTTCGACGTGGTCGTTGGTGGTGTCGCCGCAGACGATGGCGTCGGCGATCATGTCCTCGGTGACGAGGGTGGCGGCCTGCTCGAAGTGCTCCGGGGTGGGGAGGATCTGGGCCAGCTCGCCCGGAAGCTGCTCGTTGGGCCACAGCCGGTGCACGGTTTTCACCGCGCGCGCTCGGTCGGTGTTCCAGCAGACCTTCAGTCCGCCGATGACCGGCTTGCTCCCGCCCCCGGCCCGCCGGAACTGCTCCACAAGCGCCGTATCGGGTGTCATCGTGACGAAACCGTCCCCGATGCGGCCGGCCAGCGCGGCGGCTTCGGGCCCGAAGCCGGAGATGTACAGCGGAGCTGGTTCGGCGGGAATGGTGTAGAGGCGGGCGTTCTGCACGGTGTAGTGGGTGCCGTGGTGCGTGACGCGTTCTCCGGTGGAGAGTTTCCTGATGATCTGCACGGCCTCTTCGAGCATCTGCAGGCGCTCGGCGGCCTCGGGCCAAGCGTCGCCGAGAATGTGCTCGTTGAGTGCTTCACCGCTTCCCAGACCGAAGCGGAAGCGGCCCTCGGTAAGCACGGCCGCTGTCGCGGCGGCCTGGGCGTTGATCGCCGGATGAAGACGCACCGTGGGACAGGTAACCAAAGTGGTGATCGGCAGCGACGTCACCTGGGACAACGCTCCGATCATGGACCAGACGAACGAACTCTCGCCCTGCTCGTCGTTCCAAGGATGGAAGTGGTCGGAGATGGCCAGCGCCTGGAAACCGGCCTGCTCGGCCATGCGTGCCTGGTCGAGCAGGTCCGCGGGGGCGAACTCCTCCGAGGACAGGAAGTATCCGTAGGCGGTCATAGCGTTTCCTTCTTGCAGATTGATGATCAGGCGACGAGCGATTCGGCGCGCAAGATGTCGCCGCGTTGCTGCGCAGCAGCAACGCGGCCCCTGGGTCACATTGGGACATCGCCGTCAACGACTTGCTGGCTGCAAGGGCTCCGTCGGAGAGCTTGGGGCACGGCACTTTGGGCGGGCTGGACATCTCAACCGGCGTGGCTCAGGACCTGCGGGCGGTTCCAGCACGGCCCGCACCTCCAAGCTGGGCACGTTCCATGGCAACGTCCGTATTCCCATCATGCGCGTTTCTCGCGTGCTGGCGCGCGCTGTGAGCGAGGTCCGTTGGTCATGGCGACGCTCAGGAAGGGACTCGGGTTCTGGCAGTGGGGCGAGGCGACCGTCGTCGAGTGTTCCGAGGTAAGGAGCCGCTCGGGGTGCGATCACCTGGGCGGATAAAGGGCGGCGCGAAGGCTGGCACAGGCTCTCGGTCAATGGATCGCGCCCGTTGGGCCAGCGCCTCCACCAGCAGCGCATACGGCCGCTGGTCCTGCTCGCCTGCGGCCCCACCCCACCCCAACGGGCGGGAGTAGAGCACCGGGTCGACGCCGCGCTCATCGACGAACCCCAGGACATCGACCGTGCGCTTGGTCGGAAGGGCGAGCGCGGCCAGGTCCTCATCGCGGAGCACGACGGCGCGGCCGTCAGGACGCTCCAGGCCGCGCGCGATCTCCGACTGCGAGACCTCGACGTCCTCGCTCTCACGGACCCTCTGATGCCTGATCGCGGAGCTATCACGCGCATGAATCTGATGGAACCCCGCGCCGTGCTCCTCGGTCCCCGAGTAGAGGCGGACAGGGATGGTGACCAGACCGAACGACACGTAGCCGGTCCAGATCGCGCGCATTCTGACAGCGTCCAGCCCGCGGCAGCCTGCACGCGCGGCGTGATGCCCCGGCACGGTGACAGCGGTGAACGCGCGGAGCGTGTTTATTGCGACAATTCATGGCAAGCCGGGCCCTTAGGGGGAAGTCGCATCAACGAGGGAGTCCGTCATGATCATCCAAAAGATGCACGGCATGGGCATACGCAGCGAGCATGCGTACCTGGCCGGCCTGGCATCGATCGGCCTGTCCATCGCCGCCTGGGCCACCAGCATCACCGCGGAACCCGGCGTAGGCCTGGCCCGCGCCGACCGCTGGGGAATCTACGTCGGCGAGTGGGCCCCCACCTTCTTCGGCCTGGGCCTGGCCCTCAGCCAATATGAGCAGGCGGACGGCACGCTCCAGGAAAGCGACATCCATCACCTCAAGGACAAGGTGCAGGAAAAGGTAGCTGCCTGAGGCGCCCGTGCTCGCGCGCACAATCCAAGCTGCCCGTCCGGTTGTGCGGGGCCTACGCTGCGGCCGGGCGGGCGCAGACGCGGTCCCGCCGGACCCTTACCTGCCTGCCGCGGCGGGACCGCCCAACGCGTGCGGTCGAGGGCCGGCGAGCAACCGAAAACAAGGCACCCCCTCGTACCTCCCTTCAAGGCGTCCCGCGGGGCTGGCTGAGGCTCGGGTGGTGCTCGGCAGTGTTGGGGCTGATCTAGTGCACCACGCGGATCGCATCCGGGTTCCACCAGTAGGTGCGCCAGTGAACGAGAAGCCGTCGCCCTAGAGGAACTTCCCTTTCACCGGAACCGCGTGCCGCCCGTCCCGGTACCGGATCTTGTGTCACGCCACGCCGTCGCGCCACTGGCCGCCCACGCGGACCTGGACCCGTGGCTGCCGCCCCGGGCTGTCTCTCGAGCTCCGGGATCTGGCCGTGCGGCACCTCGCCGCGGTGAACGCGGACCACGTCGCCGTCCAGAAGTGCCCCTCCACCGGGCTGACCGCAGTCACCGACGCCGTGACCTCGAAGACTTGGAGGTCCCGGAACCACGCTCGCCGCCCTGCCGTCCGGCAGCACCGCCCGCACCCCCGGCCGTCCGCGTGCTCACGGCGCTCCGTCACCGTGGCCCGGTAGATCTCGGACTCAGTGACGTTTTCTCAACGGTGATCATTTCCAGTTTTCGTTGAGGACGAGGGCGGCGCGGGCGATGTCGCCGATCCTGGTGGGGCTGAGGGTGACGTGCTGCAGGGTGCGCCAGCGCTGCTTGAGCTCGGCTGCGGCACGTTCGCCGAGCGCACGGATGCCTCTGATCAGGCTGTTCGTGGTTTGTGTGTCCGCGTGCAGCGCCCGTTCGGAGCGGCCTTTGGGGCGTCGGACGGGGACATGGATGCCGATGCCGGCTCCGATGTAGCCCTTGTCGGCGAGGGTGGGCAGGCCGTCGGCCGCCGCCTTGTAGAGGGCGGGAAGTGCGTGGATGCGTGCAGCGGTGATGTCGGGGGTGGAGCCCGGTTCGACGTCGGAGACCCACAGCGGAGTGCCGTCCGGGGCGGACAGGAACTGCACGTTCCCGCCGAACGCCTTGTGTTTCTGGCTGAACCACAGGTCGTTGCCGTTCTCGCGGACCCCGGCGACGCGATCGGACTCGATCAGCGTGCCGTCCAGGACCACGTGCGTCATGCCATCGCGCCGGCAGCGGTCCAGGACCTCGTGCAGGTCCGGGGCCTGGTCGGCGAGAACGTCGATGCCTTCGTGGAGGTACCGGTAGCCGGTGGCCTGGGAGACGCCGGCGTCGCGGGCCAGGCAGTGCACGCAGCCGCGTTCGCGGAACCAGCGCAGCACCAACACCGCCTGACGGAACGGACCCAGTGCCCGCGAGCCCCTCGGTGTGCCGATCCGGCGCCGGTGCGCGGCCAGCAGCCGGGACAGGTGGTCCACGACATGGCGCGGGACATCGAGCATGGCAACATAGGTGACCAACGTGAAGCCTCTGGTTCCGCGGACGATCTTGTGGTGAGAACCGTCCTACCAGGGGCTTCACGTCTGCCCAACTCCGGGGCGGGTTCGCCCTACCTGCTCACGAACAGGGTGGTTCACATCGCTTCGCGAAGATCATTTCGCTGAGAAAACGTCAGTGACAGCAATCTGCCCGGTCGCTGATTAGTGCCCGAGGCGGTCATACGGCGGCCAAGGCGATCGCCGCGTAGTGGGCCGTGAAAGCGGCCACGGTGAAGGTGTGGAACACCTCGTGGAATCCGAACCAGCGCGGAGAGGGGTCGGGTCGGAAGACGAGTACCCCGAGGACGAAGAGAGCGAAGAAGGCGACGAAGGCGAAGAGAACGCAGAGGAAGAGGAAGGCGAGTACCCCGAGGACGAAGAGAGCGAGGAGGAGGACGAGGAAGGCGAGGAAGACGAAGAGGGCGAGGAAGGCGAGTACCCCGAGGACGAAGAGGGCGAGGAGAAGGACGAGGAAAGCGAGGCGGACGAAGAGCAGAGTGCGTGATGGCTGTTCCTAGCGGGCGAGGCAGTCGCGGGCATCCTTCTCGATCCTCGCGTGCGCCTGGATGATTCGTGCGCGGTCAGGGGCGCGAATTGAGGTGGGCAATCCTGGCGTTGAGCGCCGAAGCGAACCAGGACCATGCCGCGTAGGGCAAGAGCGCGGCGGCCGCGTGCAGGTCGCTGCGGGCTGCACGCCGAATGAGGTGCACGTTGCTGGCGTTCAGTAGGAGGGCCCCAGCCAATCCGGCACGTGGGCTGCGGGCGACGAAGAACATCCAGCTCCAAGCGGCGTTCAGGGAAAGGTTCACTGCCAGCGCGGTCGCCAGCGCCATCCGTTCCCCGTGGCCGGCCTGGCACCAGGCTCGACCTCCAGACCAGGCGATGCCCGCATACAGAGGTATCCGCGTGGCGCTGAAGGCCCACGGCGGTGGTTGCCTGGAAGGCTTGGGCAGCCGCTGATACCACGCGCTGCGGGTGTCGGCTGCCGCAATGCCAATGGTGGCAGCGGCGGCTACCGCCGCAGCGGCGCCGGCATAGGGCCGCCACCGGATCCTGCCTCCTCGGCCACGTTCGCTGATCAGTCTCACGTAAACCGTCCTTTCCCTAATCGCCCGCGGCGGCACCGAGCGCCACGCCGGTACCCGCTCATAGCCGGCTGCCTCAGTTTCCGCCTTCACGAACGGGCGTCCGTGCGGCCACGTTCGTTGTGAGATCGTGGGTTTTTGCCTAAGGGCTGTCCCGTTAATGATCTTTGAGTCATCGGAGGCAAGGTCGGTCGCGGTGCGGTCCGCTCGCCTATCCGGCGAGGGCGAGGTTGTGCATGCGGGCGATGCCGAGCATGGCGTGGTAGACCCCGTCGCCTTTGAGGCGGCAATCTCGGAGGATCTTCCAGGTCTTCATCCGGGCGAAGACGTGCTCGACACGGGCGCGGACCCGCTTGTGGGATTTGTTGTGCGCCTCCTTCCACTCGGGCAGGTCTTCGCCCTTACGGCGGCGGTGCGGCATCACGAGTCCGGTGCCCGGGTAGCCGCCGTCCGCGATCGTGAGCGTCTTGCCGACGGCAGCCTTGGCGCCGGATTCCTCCCGTGCCTTGCAGTCGTTGCGGTTCCCGGGCAGGGGTCGGCCGATCACGACGACCAGGCGGGTGTCAGCGTCGATAACGACCTGGTGGTTGGTGGAGTACCGATAGTTCTTGGACTGCTCGGCCACCGTATGGTCGGGGGTGGGGACCAGGGTGCCGTCCACGATGAGCACGGTGCCCTTGGCGAACCGCTTGCGGGGCTGGAGCGCGAGCATCGGCCCGAGGTGGTCGATGATGCGGTCCGCGGCCGACTTGGACACCCCAAACAGCGGGGCCGGCTGGCGCATCGTCAAGTTCGTGCGCCAATACGCCGCAACCAACAGTGCCCGGTCTTCCAGCGGAAGGCTCCACGGCCGGCCCTTGCGGACTGCATCCGCACCCTCGCGCCGCAGCATGGTCACCAGCTTCTTGAAGCAGCGTGGGCTCAGACCGGTGAACGGGGCTATCCAGGAGAGCTTCGACGCCGTGATCACAACAGTCACGTTGTGATCCTCTCAGTTCTGGATCGGACCAGGAACCTCAGATGCCCTCCCTGCCTATCGTGAGGCGGCGACGCCACCAGAGGTCAGCACGCCACTGCCGGCGACCGGCGAAGGGGTCAGGCAGAGTGCGCTCAAGGTAGACGGTGTCCAGGTAGGCCACTTGGCGCTTCAGCTCGGCGCGAGAACGCGAGGGCAGCCGTTGGAGAACCTCCTCAAGGACGTCGCGGGCATGCCTCACATCGTCGAAGGAACAGCCGCGGCACGAGCAGTGCGCGTCCTGGGGATACAAGGGCCGTCGCCCTGGCGGTTGCAAGAACGCTTGATAACGCCGTAGCGCGCGGGCCGTAGCGCCGGGGAAGACGTAATAGTTGCCCGAGAGGCGCTCCACTCGATGTATCGCCAGGCTGGTAAGGGCGGAGAGCCCGTGAATCCGACTCGGCGGCGGGTCCTCCCAGACGCGAGGACCATGTTGCTGGGCGCGCAGGGCGCCAGGCCGTCTACGCGGCATCGGCCCTTCGGTATGCGGTCATGGCAGTCATCCTGCCAGTCCCACGCCGACGCAGCCAGGGATTAGCGGGACAGTCCTTAGCAGGGATACTCCAACTGTGACGTCGGCTCTGGTGGGCGGGGCGCCGACTGGCTGGAGTTGCAGGCGAAGCCCGCGTCCTTCGCGCCCGACAGCGGAGACGGTCACGCACCCCAATGAAACCGCTGGTCGGGGACTCCGCCACCGTTGCTCCGCCGATCAGCCCAGGTCTGCACCTTGCTGGGTCGTGCTAAGCGCATTGGTGGCCATACACGGAAGGTCGTCCTGTTTCGCAGGCAACTACCAACACGCGGGGCGAGCGCGCTTGGATGGCCCGTTCGTACTACCTGGAATGGCAAGCGACATCGCTGGGGGCCACGGTGGGAGGCATCGGCAGGCCTGTCGATGCCCTGTGCTACCTGGGAGCGAGCGATGTCCGAACGCAATACCGTGCTGCGCAGCTTGCACGACATAGGACTGGCCGCATGGTTCGGCGGTTCGCTGATGGGCGCGGTCGGGCTGAACGGCGCAGCTAGGACCGAGGGTGGGACGTGGGAGTCCACCACCCGGATCGCTGCCTCCGGCTGGTCAAAGTGGACCCCGGTGAATGCCTCGGCGATCGGCGCCCACCTCGTAGGCAGCAGTGGTCTGCTTGCGGTCAATGCTGCCCGGGTCGTAGCCCAGCAGGGCGTCGCCGCCTCCACCCTGGCCAAAACCGTTCTGACCGGAGCGGCACTGGCTGCCACGGCCTACAGCCGCGTCCTGGGCAAGAAATTGGAGCTCGCCTCCTCCACTCGTTCCGAAGATGCGGAGAAGGCGGCCAAGCACCCGATCGAAACCGACAAGGCACAGCGACATCTGGCCGTCATGCAGTGGGCGGTACCGGCTCTGACGGGAGGGCTGCTCATCCTCAACGCAGTCCACAACGAACAGCAGCGCCCCTCTCAGCAGGTCCAGGGCATGTGGCAAAGGGCCCTATCGATCGCTCCTCACTTGCCCGCTACCCCGGACTGGCACCACCTGATGCACTCGTCGAGGTAGGCCTGCGCACGTCTCGCAAGGGGATGCCGTACGGGCCCGGAACCGATGCCATCGATCAGCTGTCGCCCAGCAGGTTGGTGCATCCGGTGCCGCTGACGGTCTCCTCCCTGGCGATCTCCCTGCAGATGCGAGCCGTAGGGACGAAGCCGATCCTGGAGACAGGGGTGCCTTCGTACAGCGCGCCTCCCGTTGAACGGCAGGTTGCAGCAGGGGCTTATAGCCACTGCAGGGCGCACGAAACGATCGACGAGATGGCTCTGACCAGCCTCACGAGCGCCCGCTGTCAACCGCACCCGACAGCCAGAATCGCAGCACGTGCAGCCCTGGAACACAGGGCGCCTGCGCGGGTGAAGGAGAGAAGCATGACGGGCAACGACCAGCTCACGGCCAGGGACATCATGTCCGGCGGAGTCCAGTGTGTCGGCGCGCATCAGTCCCTCCAGGAAGCGGCAAGGATGATGCGCGACCTGAACGTCGGATGCCTTCCCATCTGCGGGGACGACAATAAACTCACGGGCCTGATCACTGACCGCGACATCGTCGTCCAGTGCGATGCGGAGGGCATCGACCCCGCCACGGTCCAGGCGGGAACTCTTGCCGGTGACCTGCAGTGGATCGACGCGAGCGCCGGCGCCGATGAGGCATTGCAGATGATGGAACAGCATCAGATCAAGCGCCTGCCAGTTATCGACACGGAGCAGGGTCACCAACTGGTCGGCATGATCAGCGAGGCCGACCTTGCGCGCAACCTGACGGACACCCAGATTGCGGAATTCGTGACCCGGGTGTATGTCAACGCCTGATCCGGTGGCGGGCTGCGACGCCTGCCCGGTGCACGCGTCGGGGAGGACAGGGCTCCACATGCAAGATGCGCCGTCTCCTCCGGCGGAGGCATCCTGAGCGTGTGGAGCGGCATCGGGTCGTCGTGTATCCGCCGCCTTCTGAGGGTGGTGGTCGGCGCGTGTGCCTGGACTGCCAGGATCTTGGCATCGCGTACGACCTTCGGGACCTGATGGAGTTCCTGCGGCGCGCGGGCATAGATCCCGACTCGATCTATCTGGACGACGAGCTGTTCGACTGGCGCAGCGCAGGCCCAACAATATGGTGAGTTCCCTGCCTGACCCGGTTGATGGGATCACTTGGGGCCGGGCAAGGGACCCGCACCGCCAGGTCGATGATCGACACACATTCGGTTGCGGGGAGCGCCCGCTCGAAAACGAATCATTCGTCGGGCCGACCGCCGCCGAAGACGGTTGCCGTCAGCACGCCGGCGGCAGCACTCGGCAGCATCCTCCCGCCCCAGGAGCGCCACCGGTGTGCCGCTGGCTCAGACACCACCACCGTGATCCGTACTGTGCAGTCGCGGTGGGAATCGGGGGAGTGCAGCCGGATCCGGATTGGCGGTTAGGTGGGCGGTCCGCGGTAGTCCGGCAGCTCAGCCGTACCTAATGGCCAGGTCGGCCGGATCTCCGCGTCCGCCAAGATCAGCGGCCATGACCCCGGTCTGGTGAAGTGGAAAAAGCTGCATGGCGGGACGCTGCTTCCAGCGGCGCGGAATGTGGAGATGACGCGGCCGATCAGGGCATCGTGCTCCGTCGGCTCGCGCGAAGAGCCCTCGCCGGTGGTCCGGCGGGGGCCTCCTCAGGCCCGAAAAGCTTGCGGCGCAGGTCGAGCTCTCGGACGCACCGGACAGCATCGCGCCCAGTCGCGTGATCTTCGAGCGGGAAGACGCATCCGAGTGACGAGCGACCGCGCCACGGGTCAGGGAAGGGCGGAGGCGAGGCCGCATATCCATCATGCGCCCGCGCCCATGATCCCGGGAGGCCCTGATCGCCACCGCAGGCTGCGAAAGCGCCCGCCAGCGAACATACGGCATGGTGAACGGCAAGGCGGCGGTCACAGTGCCAGAAGCCGTCGGCCCCGAGCTCGTAGTGTTCCGCAGGCATCCGCTAGTGCTTGTTCGCCGCCCGGATGCTCGCCTCCAGCGCCGCCATCAAATCCACCGCCGTCACCGGCTCCTCAGGCTCCTCCAGGCCCGCGCCGGTCAACTTCGCGGCCACCAGCTGCTCCAGCGCCGCCGCGTAATCGTCGTGCAGCTCGGCGATTTCCACCCCGGCAAGCTGGTCCATCAATAGCTTGGCAAGCTCCAGCTCCCGGTCCGTCACCGGGGCATTCGAGGACAGGTCGTCGGGCTCACGGATCTCCTCCGGCCACAGCAGCGTGTGCAGCACGAGCATGCCGTGCCGCGGCCTCAGGACCGCCAGGCGCTCCCGGGTGCGCAAGGTGACCTTGGCGACGGCAATCGTGCCGTGCCGGGCCAGCGCCTCAACCAGGAGCGCGTATGGCCGCTGCCCCTGCTCGCCGGCGGCCCCGACCCAGTAGGGCTTGGCGTAGAGCACCGGGTCGACGTCGCGCTCATCAACGAAGCCGAGGACGTCGACGGTGCGCTTCGTGGCAAGGGGGAGCGCGGCCAGGTCCTCATCGAGGAGCACGACGGTGCGGCCGTCGGGGCGCTGCCAGCAGTGCGCGATTTCTGACTGCGGGACCTCCACGTCTTCGCGCTCACAGACTCTCCGGTGCCTGATGCGGGCTCCGTCGCTCGCGTGGACCTGGTGGAACCCGGTGCCGTGCTCCTCGGTCGTGACCGGTAACGAGGACGGCGCACATCGTGACCAGGCGGAACGAGACATAGCCCGACCACAGTGCCCTCATACGGACACCATGCAAGCCGGGGCGGTTCGTCGCGCGGGCTGCTACTCCGCCCTGGTGACCCCAAGTGCTGGCTGTACTGCGAACCCTGCATCAAATCACCGCACGTCGGAGATCTCGCGGCATCTGCTCGCTCGACTAGAGGACCTGGGTCCCGGCCCCATCAGAAGCCCTCATGCGCCCGCGAGGCGATCCTGCCAAGGACGGCCCCTGTCACCCTGGCGGCGCGTTGAGGGGAGTCGTTGCCAGGGCCTGGGCGACGCCGTACAGGTTCGCGGCCATGGCGCGACCCGTCGTGTGGGACCAGTCGTGGCCGCGTTCGTCGTCGAGGTAGTCGGGGCCGGCCCCGGGGCCGAGGTGCCAGTACGTCCAGGCCTGGCCCGGGATGGTGTACCCCAGGTCGCCACGCCGGCCACCCGGTTGTAGGCGACCGGGCGGCCACGATCGTCCGTCTCGGACATCATGGCGTCCATGCGCTCCAGCACGCGCTGGGCGATCGACGAGGGCCTGCCCAGCCATGTGGGGGAGGCCACGACGAGGATCTCCGAGGACAGCAGCTTCTCGTGGATTTCGGGCCACGCGTCTCCAACGCCTTCGTCGCTGGTCACGCCCGGCTTGATATCGAGGTCCACGGCGCGAACGCAGTCGATGTCCACGCCGTAGGCAGCGAGCTGGTCCGCCACCACCTTCGCCAGGGCGTAGGTATTGGACGGCTGCGGCGACCGTTCGAGAGTGCAGTTGATCACGAGTGCTTCATGCGGCTCTACCTACCTCTGGTTAAAAGCTGCGTCCCGGAATAGCGCTGGAGTCACTCTCCCGGTCAGCGCGGGCTACGGGCCGAGGGCCGACCATGGAACCGGCCCCCGAACCGCGCACCGCGGCGGACAGCGCCTCTGAGTGTCGGCTTGGGGCAGCCGTCCCGGGGTAGCCGAAGGGCGTCTTCGGGGCAGGACACCAGGGAGGGCGGGGCACATGACGACGTTAGACCGGGCGGACCGAACGGCTCCGCGAGTCACGGCGGACCACGCACGCAGTCGTGCGTTTGAAGACGCGACGAAAGTCGCGCCGGGTGACGCCCGGCAGTTATCGAAGGCGTTCTTCAGCCGGATGGACGTGCTCGAGGAGGGGACCGCCGAGTACCAGTACGTGAGGAACACGCTTATCGAGCTCAACCTCTCGCTGGTGCGCTTCGTCGCCTCGAGGTTCAGCAGCCGCGGGGAGGAGATGGAGGACATCGTCCAGGTCGGGACGATCGGGCTGATCAAAGCCATCGACCGCTTCGACCTGACGCGCGGCGTCGAGTTCACCACCTTCGCCATGCCCTGCATCCTCGGCGAGATCAGGCGCTACTTCCGCGACACCAGCTGGGCCGTCCACGTGCCACGCTGCCTGCAGGAACTGCGGATCGAGCTGGCGAAAGCAGTCGACACGTTGACCCAGACACTCGGCCGGGACCCCACGGCCGCCGAACTCGCGGCGCGCATGGGCGCGGGGGAGGGCGAAATACGCCAGGGCATCATCACAGCCAACGGCTACACGGCGGGTTCCCTGCACCTCGCCCTCGACTCCGACGACGAGGAGAACGGGAGCTACGCGGACTGCTTCGGTGCCGTGGACCCCGCGTTGGACGAGGTGGTGAACCTCGTCGCTCTCCGGCCGCTCATGGCCAGGCTCAGTGACCGGGACCGGCGGCTGCTGCAGTGAGGTTCGGCCAGGAACTGACGCAGGCCCAGATAGGCCCAGCTCTCGGAGTCAGCCAGATGCACGTGTCCCGCCTGCTGGCCCGGGTCCTGGCTCGCCTGCGTAGCCGGCTCGACAACGCGGATGAATGAAAGTGGCTAGGCGCGCCGACCGGGCAGCCCGAGAACCGGAAGGGAATCTGTGCCGGTGACGTCCGGGTGTGCCGGCGATGGCTGGTGTCGCACCACAGGTGGGTGCGGCTGCGGCGGCAGGCGCACACGGCCACGACGAAGCGGTCGGAACGCACGACGGAGCCGTGGTCCAGGATCACCTCGACGGGGCCCTCGATCAGGATCGGGCCGTCCCGGGTGATGGCCACGCGTCGGCACTGGTTCACCGTTCACGTTTGGCACGGATCACCACCAGCTCTTCCTTCTCTTCCCCTGCGGCTATCAGCCCTTGGGCCTCCAGCCATGCCGACCGGTCGCGCAGCACAGGACCGAAGGGGATGTACCGGCGCTCGGTGACCGCGGCCCGCAGGCCGGCGTGACGCAGCCGGCCCAGGGTGCGCTCGACACAGCAGAGAGCCGAGTGGACCAGGAGCAAGACTCCTCCCGGGGCGAGCAACGGCGGCGCGTCCGAGCAGATCCGGTCCAGCAGCGCCCGGCCGTCGGACCCCGCATCCCACGCCAGGGCGCGACCGCGGGTCGGGAGGCCCGCCTGCGGCGACGGAACGTACGGCGGATTGGCCGTGATCAGGTCAAAACGGCGGCCCGACACGGGTGAGCAGAGGTCGCCGCGCACGACCTTCACGCGCAGCCCATTGAGGCGGGCGTTGAGCCACGTGGTGCACACCGCGCTCACGGATGCGTCCACGGCGGTCATCTGCGCTTCGGCGGCGGCCAGGGCCAGCGCGCCGCTGCCCGTCCCCAGATCGAGGACGTCGGCATCGTCGACGAGACGCTCCCGCTTCAGCGCGTCTTCGAGGAGCAGCGTGTCGTCCTGGGGGTGGTACACCCCCGGTGGGCACAAAAGACACATACGGCACGACTACCCGCATGTCCGCGGTCAAACGGGCGGGTCCACGAGGGAGGTCATTGCCACGTGGGACTGCTGTCGAGGGAGGCCAGCACGTCGCGTGGGTCGCGGTGCACTGCGGCGGCGCCCGCCTCCTCCAGCTCGGCGCGGCCGATGCCACCGGACAGAAGCGCCACGCAGGTCACTCCTACCTTCCCGCCGGCCTTGATGTCCCACACTGTGTCGCCCACGAAGACCGCCCGGTCCGCAGGTACGCCCGCCCGTTCCAGGGCCTGCGCGACCAGGTCAGGCGCCGGTTTGCTCGCGGATACGTCGTCTTTGCTGGTGGCGTCCGCGATGACGTCGTCGGCGTCGAGGGCGGCCCGCATCACAGCGAGCTCCTTGCCGTCGGCCGAGGTGGCCAGGACGACCCGGAAGCCCCGGGCCGCCACCGCACGCAGCAGGTCCGCGGCACCGTCCAGAGGGGCGAGCGCGGGGCCGTAAGCGCCGTACAGGGCCTTGTGGGCGCCGCTGATCGCGTCATCCTCACTGCGATCGCGCTCCTTGCCCAACAGGCGCTCCAGGAGATGGTCGGATCCCATGCCGATGCAGCGGTGGATGTCCGCCATCGACACTATGTGTCCGGCCTGCCGGAACGCCTCCCACCACGAAACCGCGTGGAGGTAGTTGGTGTCGACGAGGGTGCCGTCCATGTCGAAGAGCGCGGCGCGCTCTGCCCCGTCCCCCATGATGACCGCTCCTTCCGCTCGGCTACCGGAGTGGTTCACGCCAGGGCGTCTACCCGCCACCGGTGCGGATAGACGCACGCCGTCTGCCTGCGGCCGCAACCCCTCTCCGCCGAACTACATGCGGAGTTGCGCGTCAGCACTCTGCGGCAACAGCCAGCCGGATTACCTCGTGGCGCTGGGCGGTCGTCAGCCACGGCAATGCGGTTGACGAAGCACTCAGCGGCCTCCCCGTCATCAGCCGGCCATGAACAACAGCGCCGGGGATCGTCGAGGCGGGAGCCCCGGCGCTTTCGCCGTCGCAGGTCAGGCACTGCCCGGATCTCCCCGTGTGCACGTCTTGCGCGAAGCTTGCGTCCGTGCGTACTGACGATGCGGTCGGTGGCGAGCTCGTCGCGCAGCGTGTCTGCTCAAAATGACCGGACTCGGAGGCCTGAGTCCGGGTAGGCGGATACACGGAATGCCGAAATCATGGGAGATGGTCCGTATGTCGCGCACACAACCCGGCATCGAGTAGCACCCCGATCTGCTTGAACTTCGCGCCGATTACGAGCGTGCGACCGCGACCAATCGCGGTCAGGCCATAGAGGCCATGGCTCTGCTCACGGGTGCGGAGCACTTCTCTACGTTGCGCGGTAGTCAGCCAGGGCATGCGGTCGGCAAAAGTCTCGGCCGCGGCTTTGGCGTCGCTGATCGCGGCGTGCCACGACAGAAAATTCTCACATTGGGCGATGCCCGCAACGACCGTCGGACCGCCGTCCGCACTAGAGAGGCCGCGCCACTTCATGTCTGATCGCTCTCGCCGAGCGGCTTGGCCACCCCCATGCCGGGTTCGATGACGTCGCGACGGCCGGCGTTCTGTTCCTGGTCGAGAGCAGCGACGTCGGGGTGGTGCAGGTCGAAGGCGGGGGATTCGGAGCGGATCTTCGGCAGAGTGACGAAGTTGTGGCGTGGTGGCGGGCACGAGGTGGCCCATTCCAGGGACCTGCCGAAGCCCCACGGGTCGTCCACCTCGACCGGGCGGCCGTAGCGGGCGGACTTCCACACGTTGTACAGGAACGGCAGGGTCGACAGGCCCAGGAAGAAGGCGGCGATGGAGGAGATGGTGTTCAGGGTGGTGAAGCCGTCGGCGGCCAGGTAGTCGGCGTACCGGCGGGGCATGCCCTCTGCGCCGAGCCAGTGCTGCACCAGGAAGGTGCCGTGGAAGCCGATGAACAGTGTCCAGAAGTGGATCTTGCCGAGGCGTTCGTCGAGCATTTTCCCGGTGAACTTGGGCCACCAGAAGTGGAAGCCGGCGAACATGGCGAAGACCACGGTGCCGAAGACCACGTAGTGGAAGTGAGCGACCACGAAGTAGGAGTCCGTGACGTGGAAGTCCAGCGGCGGGGAAGCGAGGATGACGCCGGTCAGGCCGCCGAACAGGAACGTGACCAAGAAGCCGATCGACCACAGCATGGGAGTTTCGAAGCTGAGGCTGCCCTTCCACATGGTGCCGATCCAATTGAAGAACTTCACCCCGGTCGGTACGGCGATCAGGTAGGTCATGAACGCGAAGAACGGCAGCAGGACGGCGCCGGTGGCGAACATGTGGTGCGCCCAGACGGTTGCCGACAGGCCGGCGATGGAGATGGTCGCCGCAATCAGGCTCACGTAACCGAATACGGGCTTGCGGGAGAAGACCGGGATGACCTCGGTGACGATACCGAAGAACGGCAGCGCGATGATGTACACCTCCGGGTGGCCGAAGAACCAGAACAGGTGCTGCCACAGCAGCGGCCCACCGTTTTCCGGGTCGTAGACGTGCGCGCCGAACTTGCGGTCCGCGTAGAGAACGAGCAGGGCGGCGGCCAGCACTGGGAACGCGAACAGCACCAGCACTGAGGTCAGCAGGATGTTCCAGGTGAAGATCGGCATCCGGAACATCGTCATGCCGGGGCAGCGCATGCAGATGATCGTGGTGATGAAGTTGACCGCGCCGAGGATGGTGCCGAATCCGGACATCGCCAGACCCAGCACCCACATGTTGCCCCCCGCATACGGGGTGTGTTCGCCGCCAGACAGCGGGGTGTAGGCCGTCCAGCCGAAGTCCGCGGCACCCTGAGTGGTGAAGAAGCCGGACACGGCGATCAACGACCCGAACAGGAACAGCCAGTACGACAACATGTTCAATCGGGGGAAGGCTACATCGGGGGAGCCGATCTGCAGCGGCATGATGGCGTTGGCGAACCCGGCGAACAGCGGCGTTGCGAACATCAGCAGCATCATCGTGCCGTGCATGGTGAACGCCTGGTTGTACTGCTCGTTCGACATGATCTGGATACCTGGCCGGGCCAGCTCCGCCCGCATCAGCAACGCCAGCACGCCGGCGATGAGGAAGAACCCAAAGCCGCTGGCCAGATAGAGCGACCCGATCCTCTTGTGGTCCGTCGTCGTGAGCCAGTCGACGATCACCGCCCCGGGGCGGCGCCGCACCAGCGCCGCCTGCTCCTCGATCGATGTCACCTGCAACGACATGGATTCTCCGCCCTCGCTGTCGGCGCTCGCTCGAAGCCCTATGCGCGTTCGCGCGAAAGTCTGCGGCTGTGCAATCCACTTTGATAGCGGCCCTGACCTCTGGGCGCTCCGAATTGGGCCGTAAGTGGGTGTGGCGGTCAATCATCCGCCGGTCTGGTTTGTGATATCTCATGTGGGCGGCCTTGTCCGGTGGTGGTCGGCCGGCGGCGCACCCGGCTCAGCCGGGTGCGCCGCCGCCTCCAAGCGTCGGTCAACGATCGAGCCGGTTTCACTGGTGGTGATTACGTGCAACTGAGCCCGGCCGTGGCTACTCGCAATGCAGGCAGGCCCACTTGGGTGGCCACCTCGCAGCTAGCTGGGCGGAGACAGGTTGCTCGTCGCGCGGGGCGGCTGAACCTTGCAGTATTGCGGCCTCATTGGTCTCGCCGGACGCCATCGTTGTCTGGCTGCACGCCCGCCGATACTGCGCACCCGTCGGGCCCGCCGAGACGCCCTGGGGCACCTGGTTGCGCGGCGGAAAACCCTCGCGGCGCTCGCCCAACGATGTCTCCGGGCACCGCCGGACGTGCGGGTTTCGAAGGAATCTGCCGCTCTACTTCGAGCATCGGATGTGCCGTCGGCCCGGGCAGGGTGCACCCCGGAAGTGCGGCTCCGCCGCTTCCTTCCAGGGCTTTCGCAGGCGGGGCCGCCCTTCGAAGAGCAGGGTGTGGCCAACCCTTTCCCGCGGCTCCCCGGGATGATCGCCGTGCAAGCTCGGACTCGCGGCGGCGCCTCGTCCCCTGGTGTTAGACCGGGTGCGCGCCTCCTACCGCCGTGGGCGGTACCGGCTCGCCGCGCCCTGAGGTATCCATCTGTGCTGGCAGCAGTACCGACGTACTGAGGCGCTGGGCGAGTTCTTGCTCGGCTCGCTGTCGCAGGCGGTGTCGCAAGTCTTCAGCGCGGAATGCCCGATTCGGTGTAGGTACTGGGTCTGTCGCAATGCGATGCCCCTTGTCCCCAATCGGTTGCTGGCGGTCTTTCACCAGTGCGCAACGAGTTCACACCGAAGGGGTTGCGCGTGGGAGGGGTGAATTGCCGGCAGGGCCGATCGCGGCCGCCGTTATGCGGTCCGCGTCAATTCGGCCCGGCCGAAAAGCAAGGCGTACCCGGTTGGCAGTTGTGCGAGAACGCGGTTGATGAGGTCGTCCCCGGCCAGGCGACTGACGTTTTCTCAACGGTGATCATTTCCAATTTTCGTTGAGGACGAGGGCGGCGCGGGCGATGTCGCCGATCCTCCTGGGGCTGAGGGTGACGTGCTGCAGGGTCCGCCAGCGCTGCTTGAGTTCGGCGGCGGCGCGTTCGCCGAGCGCACGAATGCCTCTGATCAGGGCATTCGTGGTTTGCGTGTCCGCGTGCAGCGCCCGTTCGGAGCGGCCCTTGGGGCGTCGGACGGGGACGTGGATGCCGATGCCGGCGCCGATGTAGCCCTTGTCGGCCAGGGTGGGCAGGCCGTCGGCCGCGGCCTTGTAGAGCGCGGGAAGTGCGTGGATGCGTGCGGCGGTGATGTCGGGAGTGGAGCCGGGCTCGACGTCGGAGACCCACAGCGGGGTGCCGTCCGGGGCGGATAGGAACTGCACGTTCCCGCCGAACGCCTTGTGTTTCTGGCTGAACCACAGGTCGTTGCCGTTCTCGCGGACCCCGGCGACACGGTCGGACTTGATCAGGGTGCCGTCCAGGACCACGTGGGTCATGCCCTCGCGCCGGCAGCGGTCCAGGACCTCGTGCAGGTCGGGGGCCTGGCCGGCGAGGACGTCGATGCCTTCGTGGAGGTAGCGGTAGCCGGTGGCCTGGGAGACGCCGGCGTCCCGGGCCAGGCAGTGCACGCAGCCGCGCTCGCGGAACCAGCGCAGCACCAACACCGCCTGACGGAACGGCCCCAGTGCCCGCGAGCCCCTCGGCGTGCCGATCCGGCGCCGGTGCGCGGCCAGCAGCCGGGACAACTGGTCCACGACATGGCGCGGGACATCGAGCATGGCAACATAGGTGATCAACGTGAGGCCTCTGGTTACGCGGACGATCTTGTGGTGAGAACCGTCCTACCAGGGGCTTCACGTCTGCCCGACTCCGGGGCGAGTTCGTCCTACCTGCTTACGATCAGCGTGGTTCACGCGGCTTCGTGAAGATCATTTCGCTGAGAAAACGTCACTGAGAACCGCGAAAACGGTGCCGGCGTCCCAGCGTGCGGTGGCGGGTGTGCCGCCGGTGCGGGTGGCCAGGTCGCAGACGAAGTCGAAGCCGGTGAGCGGTTCGGTGCGGGGGAGTTGGACGGTGAGCTCGAGCGCGGCCTCGACAGGAAGCCGGGCGGCCAGGGCGACGCGTTCTTCGCCGATCAGCTGCCGACCGAGTCCGGCCAGCACATCACGGACGGCCTGCTCGGCCCGTTCGCGGGTTGGGTAGGCGCCCTCGTAGCGTACGTGCTCGACCATCGCGTCGAACGTCATCGCCGGTGTGCGGAGGTCCGCTTGGGGCTGCGGGGACATTGGTGCGCCTTTCATCTTCTTGTTGTGGTGTGGGGCGGGGGCGGCGTGTCCCGCCCCCACGGTCGCGAGGGTCAGGCCGGCTCGAGGTGACCGAACAGCAGGTCGTAGCCCGGGGGCAATTGCAGCAAGAGTCGGCGAAGGAGGTCCGGTCCGGCCTCCTCGGCGGCCAGGCTGAGGACGGCGCCGACGTCCCAGCGTGCGGTCTGTTCGGTGGCGCCTTCGATCCAGGCGGCGGTGGCCCGCACGAACCGCTCGGCGTCCAGCGGCTCGGTGGCCTGCAGCGGATTGAGCAGGATGAGCGCGTAGGTCTCCGGCAGGCGGGCGGCGAGTTCCGCACGGTCCTCGCCGACCACGTGTGCACCCAGCAGGGCCAGCACGACGCGCGCCGCCTGGTCCGCCTCCCGTGGAGTGGAGTATTCGCCGCGTTCCTGCACGCGTGCCAGGAACGCCTCCGATCGCATGGCCACGGTAATCCCCTTGTGTTACGCGGAGGACGGAACCGAGGAGGGAGGGAACGGTTTTCCGTCCTCCGCCGCCTACTGTGTGTGCCGGGTGGTACCCGGCTCAGGGCTCAGCCGCTGATCTGCTTGCGGTCGCCGGTGGACGTGATGGCGATCTTGCGTGGCTTGGCCCGCTCCGCGATCGGGATGCGCAGGGTCAGGACGCCGGCGTCGTACTCGGCCTGGATGTGCTCGGCGTCCAGGGTGTCGGCGAGCATGAGCTGCCGTGAGAAGACGCCGAGGGGCCGTTCGGACAGTTCCATCTGCACGTCGTCGGCCTTGGCGACGGGACGGCGTTCTGCCTTGACCGTCAGCATGTTGCGTTCGACGTCGATGTCGATCGCTTCCGGGGTCACGCCGGGAAGGTCGAGGGCGATCACGTAGTGGTCGCCTTCGCGGTAGGCGTCCATCGGCATGGTCGAGGGCCGCGACCATGTGCCGGACGTCCCCAGGAGCTGCTGGGTCAGACGGTCCAGCTCACGGAAGGGGTCGGTGCGCATCAACATCGTGAAACACCTCCAAGGGTTCGGGCAGTGGCTGCCAATGCGCTTCACCTGTCTTCCCTTGTACCATGTCGTCTAAGCGATGACAAACTTCGAGTCGTCGAGTGGATGACATGGAAGGAAGCGATTGCCTCTTGAATGCCACCGACCCTTCTCCGTCGGCGGCCGCCGGCGACGGGGGAGCCGTGCCGCTCCTGGCCACTGCGACCGCTCTGGCAGCCATCGAGGAGGCTCTGCGTGTGGCCTGCGCCGCGGATACGGCGCCGGCGGCCACCTCAGGTGACGATTCAGAACGGGCGCTGGCCTCGCTGATGCTGCTGCGGGAGGTGCGTGAGCAGCTCGCCGGCTGGGAGAGGGGTCTGATTGAGACCGCCCGCGCCGCCGGCGCCAGCTGGGCCGACCTGGCAGGCCCTCTCGGGGTCGCTAGTCGCCAGGCTGCAGAGCGCCGCTACCTGCGCCTGCAGCCGGGAGCAGCGGGCAGTACCGGGGAGGAGCGGGTGAAGGCCACACGCGACCGCCGCGCCGCCGACCGCACTGTCACAGCCTGGGCACGCGACAACGCCGCCGACCTGCGCCGCCTGGCCGCTCTCGTCACCGGGCTGGCCGACCTTCCCCCCGCGGCCCGCTCCGCCATCGACGGGGCCCTCGCCCACAACGACGCGGCTCGATTGATGGCCCCCCTTGCCGCCGTCCGCATCCATCTGCAGCCGGGGCATCCGGAGATAGCTGCGCGCGTGGACGCTCTGACTCGGCATGCCGACCAGCTGCGCCAGGACAGCCACGACCAGCGACGCGACGCTTGACCCAGCGGAGGGATCGCCGCGGCCCAGCGTCCCCCGGGCAGGCCCGACCGGCGGATCGGTGGTCGATGCAAACTATGGTGCGGATCCGCCGCTGGGTGCCGTTTGCCAGGCCCCTGCCATCCAGAGAAGAGCCCGCCGCCCCAAGGCCCTTCCGCCCCAAGGCCCTTCCGCCCCAAGGCCCTCCCGCCCCGAGGCCTTTGCGCGCCGGGCGGCGCGGCGCGCCGCCCGCCTATCACCAAAGGTCAGGGCCGCCGCCCCGCCATTCGACCAGCTCCCCTTCCCAGAGGTCCCTGACTCGGGGCCTGAGGCCAGCCTGCCGCAGCAAGACGAGAATGGCCCTGGGCCCGTGGGCCAGGCCAAGGATGCGCTCATCCAGCCGGACCCGGCGCCCGCGGCATTCCGAAGGCGGATACACGATCACTCGGCATTCCACTTCTCCAGCCTGCGATGCAGTCTCGATGGCCGCATGCTGGAACAACGACGCTGTCCGGAGCTTTCTGCACCCCCCGCGTACGGGCCCAGCACGCCGCCGGGGAGTGACCGCCTGACACGGCAACCATCGAGGTCCGCAACAAATGCACGACAAGAAAACGACCGCGCTCGTCGTGATCGACATGATCAACACGTATGAGCACGAGGACGCCGAACTGCTGCTGCCATCTGTGCGAGAGGCGCTCCCTGGCGTACGGAGGCTGATCTCACGCGCTCGCGAGATCGGTGTGGACGTCATTTACGTCAACGACAATTACGGACGCTGGCGCTCCCATCACGACGAGATCCTCGAGATGGCACTCGCTCGCCCGCATGCCGACCTGGTCGAACCGGTCAAGCCCGACGCCGACTCGCTGTTCGTCGTCAAGGCCCGGCATTCGATCTTCTTCCAGACCCCGCTGGAGTACCTCCTGGACCGGCGGAACGTCCGCCATCTCGTGCTGTGCGGGCAGGTCACCGAGCAGTGCGTGCTGTACTCGGCACTCGACGCGCACGTCCGGCACCTGCCGACGACCGTCGCGAGAGACGCTGTCGCCCACATCCATCGCGACCTGGCCGACGCTGCACTGCGCATGATGGAGCGCAACATGGGCACCCACCTTTGCTCAGCGGACGAAGTCCCGCTGGGCGTCGAGGCTGGGACACCGTTCCCGCCACCATGACTGGTACGGTCCGCCAACACGGCCACGTGCCTTCACGAACACGGGGCTCTCCAGCGATCAGACGCTCAGCAGGAAACTGACGTTTTCTCAACGGTGATCATTTCCAATTTTCGTTGAGGACGAGGGCGGCGCGGGCGATGTCGCCGATCCTCCTGGGGCTGAGGGTGACGTGCTGCAGGGTCCGCCAGCGCTGCTTGAGTTCGGCGGCGGCGCGTTCGCCGAGCGCACGAATGCCTCTGATCAGGGCATTCGTGGTTTGCGTGTCCGCGTGCAGCGCCCGTTCGGAGCGGCCCTTGGGGCGTCGGACGGGGACGTGGATGCCGATGCCGGCGCCGATGTAGCCCTTGTCGGCCAGGGTGGGCAGGCCGTCGGCCGCGGCCTTGTAGAGCGCGGGAAGTGCGTGGATGCGTGCGGCGGTGATGTCGGGAGTGGAGCCGGGCTCGACGTCGGAGACCCACAGCGGGGTGCCGTCCGGGGCGGATAGGAACTGCACGTTCCCGCCGAACGCCTTGTGTTTCTGGCTGAACCACAGGTCGTTGCCGTTCTCGCGGACCCCGGCGACACGGTCGGACTTGATCAGGGTGCCGTCCAGGACCACGTGGGTCATGCCCTCGCGCCGGCAGCGGTCCAGGACCTCGTGCAGGTCGGGGGCCTGGCCGGCGAGGACGTCGATGCCTTCGTGGAGGTAGCGGTAGCCGGTGGCCTGGGAGACGCCGGCGTCCCGGGCCAGGCAGTGCACGCAGCCGCGCTCGCGGAACCAGCGCAGCACCAACACCGCCTGACGGAACGGCCCCAGTGCCCGCGAGCCCCTCGGCGTGCCGATCCGGCGCCGGTGCGCGGCCAGCAGCCGGGACAACTGGTCCACGACATGGCGCGGGACATCGAGCATGGCAACATAGGTGATCAACGTGAGGCCTCTGGTTACGCGGACGATCTTGTGGTGAGAACCGTCCTACCAGGGGCTTCACGTCTGCCCGACTCCGGGGCGAGTTCGTCCTACCTGCTTACGATCAGCGTGGTTCACGCGGCTTCGTGAAGATCATTTCGCTGAGAAAACGTCACTGCCTACTCGCAAAGGCCGCCATGGCTGGTAAGCCGCTCATTGTGGTGGCTCCAACTGGGCGTCCCACAGGGCCTTGTGATGCTGGCACCCGAACGCAGTGAAATTGTCCGACAGCACCACGACCAGATCGTGCTGCCCAGCTTGGCCTGCCCCGTGTGAGAGCGGCAACACCACTATCCGGCCCCTCGCTCGAGCAGGAAGACCCGGACACTGCCGCGGCGCATCCTGATACTGGGGCTCCATCTTCTGTCCCCGTCGCGCACAGCAGGCGGGGCCGCTTTGCCCAGCCGGTCCTGCGGGCTTGGGCGAAGTGGGCTGGGGGCGCGTTCTTCGGTCGGCGTTGCGTACAGCACGAGGTTGCGTTCGTAGCGGCGTGCCGCGCGGTCGTAGGGTCCGGCGCAGGTGATCAAAGCCAGCCGGTGGGGGCCGGCGCGTGTGAAGAGGTCACGTGGCAGATGCTCCTGCTGGTACGTGCGCCGGGCGGTGACCCGGTAGAGACGTACCTTGGCGTCCGCTCCTGTCACGCTGATGGGGCCTCCCACGGGTATGTCGAGGAGGGCGGCAAAGGTTCCCAGCCCGTCTTTGCGGCTGTCGACATGGCCCGCGATCAAGACCGTGCCGGTCGCCGCGCCCAGCGGGGCCCCCAGTGCCCACCATCCGCCGGTGTGAAGGTTTTCCGGCAGGTCAAGAGCACCGTCGGCCCTGGCGGCGACGGGTACGACGGCGGCGTCGAGACCGGCCGGTCCATGGATGCGGGTGGGTGGCGACGCATCTTGGTCGTCGGAGGCGGGGCGGTGCACGCTGGCGGGCAGGGTGCCCGAGTCGGTGACGCCCAGTTGTGGCGTGGTCCACGTCAGCCAGCCGGCGGCCGCCGCGCCCAGACCGCAAAGTGTCATCACAGCGGCGGCCGACCGGTGGCGTTCCGCGGGTTCTAGCTCTTCCCGGCCGTTCGGCGGCGGATGCCCAGGAGCCAGGCCGCTCCGCTGACGGCGAGCAGTGCGCCTCCGGCCATGCCGACCACGCCCGCGGTGGCGGCCGAGCCTTGCGCAGCGGCGAGCTGGCCGCCGGATCCGGCGTGGATCATGCCGGTGTCCGAGGCGGCGTGGCAGGTACCGCCGCGGACCATTTCCAGGTGCATGGCAACCACCGGACGGGCGGTGCGGGCGGCGGCCACCACTTCGGCGTTGCTCACTCCAGCACAGGAGTCTTCGTCGCCCGGCGGTGAGCTTTGATCGTCTTTCGGGCCGTGTCGTACTGCCGTCGCAGGTCAGCGAGTGCTTCGGGAACATTCATGGCGCGGATGGCAGACCGGGCCACTGACAGTGGCCGGGCTACCCGCGGGTACGTGGTCTCGCCGGGCCCCGAAAGCCCTGGCGCAAGTGGAGAGTATCTGGCGGCCGACGAGGCGCGGGGCTCGGCGTTCACGCGCTGCTGGAAGTTGGCGATGGCGGCCTGGAACTGCGCGAGGCGCGCGGTGACGTGAGGGGCCCGATTCCTGCTCGACGAGTGCGGCAAGGAAGGGCGGCCTGCTGGTCCGCGAGGCGCTGACAGGTGTTCTGCAGCACCGCGGCAACGGGGCGGCCAACTAACTCGGCGTCACCGGGCGTCAGTGGGGGACTCGCGCAGTTCCCGCACCCATCCCGGGTAGACGCCACCATGGGTGGCTCGTCGGCAAGGCGTTCGGAATTATCACGGACCTTCCCGGCGAGCCGTCGCGCCGCCCCAGTACCTCACACGAGCCAGCGGACAGCTCAAGCGCCCAGAACCCCTTCGATCAGCACACCCTCGTGGGATGTGGGGCCTGCTGGACGCGGGCGTAGTCGGCACCGACCCACGATGCGGTGGCGCGGGGATGAACGCCCGGAGCCGCCCGGGCGACCGCCGGGCGGTGTTGTCTCGTGGGCGTCACGGTTGGGCAACCACCGGGTCGTCGGGACTCGGTGCCGGGCATGCGGAGCCCCACCATAGGTGTGCCGGGTGGGATGACGAGGGGTAATGCGGGGCAATGGAATTCACGGTCGAGTGGACGCTGAGACGGCGGGGCAGACGGTTCTTCGTCTGGGGGATCGTCGTGATGGCGGTCGCCCTGGTGTGGCTGGCCGACCTTGGGACGAACGGCAGGACGACAGCCGGCAGCGACAGCACGATGGCCGCGTGGTTCGTTCTGTTCCTGTCGGTGGTGTCGGTCTTCCGTGGGTTGGGCGATCTGCGCAAGGCGAAACGGCCCTTCCGGCTGCGGGTCGACGGATTCGGTATCACGCTGCACGATGCCGAGCTTGCCTGGGAGCAGATCGACGCCGTCTCCCTCTGGCACACCCCCAACACCAGCGAGAGCGTCGACGAGCTCCCCGCGTCGCCCAAGGCGCGGCTGACCCTGTGGACCGCACCGGGCGTGACGCTCGGCCGCAAGGCCGACCTGACCTTCGGTGACGACCGGATCCGCTACACCCTTGTGGACTGCAAGGACCTGGATCAGAGTGTTTCCGAGTTGACCGCCGCACTCGCCGAGCATGCCGGAGCCCGTTTCGAGACGGCCCCGCGCTCCGTGCGGCCGCCGATCCCTGTGACTGTGTCGGGGGCCGAACGGAATGTGCCCGGCGGCGAGCAGGTCTTCGCCGACGCCCGCCAGGCCGGTACCTGGGCCCTGATATGGGCCGGGGCAGCCGCCGTCCTCATGTTCTCCTTCTGGGAGCTGATGATCAGCCACACCGCCGAGGGCGTTGGAGCCGTCGTCGCGCTCTGCTCGCTGGGCGGTGCCGTCGCCTGCTGGCCCCTCGCCGGCCGGTCCCTCCTGCGATGGCACCGGCCCTTGCGGCTGCGGATCGGACCCTCCGGGATCGGCATGCGTGAATTCACCGAAGAGGAGCAGTACTTCTCCTGGGCGCAGGTCGCAGCTGTCACGGTCGGCCCCCGGCATCCGGGTAGCCGGGACACGCGGCCGTGGGTCGTGGTGTGGCCGCTGCCGGGCACCGCCACGGAACTCCCGCACAGCTACCTGCTCGACGGCCACCAGGCTTACGCCCTGGTCCGGTTGGACCGCCTGCCCGGAGGCGCGGAAGCGGTCGTCCCGGCCATCCGGGCGTACGCGGGAGAGCGCTACGCCGAAACGGCCTGAGGCCGGAGTCTGCGGCCGCTCCTCGATGAGACCGCTTTGCCGCGCGCTGCGTCAGGACCTCCTCGGCCTGCTCGCCCGTGTTCAGCGCCCAGACGAAGCGCTCGCACCCAGCTCGAAAGGGGGCGGGCGCTCAACCGTCACGTGCGACCGAACTTCATGTACTCGGGGCATCGACGAAGTGCGCTGATCAAGGGTCCACCTCCCGACAGCTAAGACCGAGGGGCTGCACCCGGTTCCGCTTCGAGCCTTCTGGCCTTGGGCCCCCGTCCGTTTCTACGCGGCCCCCGGCCTCATCATGCACGTCACCGAAGCAGGCGATAACAAGTTCGAAGCGTGGCAGGTGGGACTCACCGCAGTGCTCTGGCACCGCTGGCCGCTGCCACGGTCGAGTGGTGCCACTTCGACGGATGAGATCGCCGTCTTCCGAGGTGGCGGGGGTCAAGGAGCTTGCCGAGCACCGTTGCCGATGTGCCAGTAGGGCACCGTGATGCTGACCTCGTCACCGAACACTGACAGGTCGATACCGGTGCCGAACTGGCTCACGGTCAGGTGGGGCGCACGGTGGTGAGCATCCCGTGGCCGAAGGCCGCGTAACGCCACCGAAGACGACCTCTCAGCCGCCGCTCTTGCGTCGGAACGACCGCTGGCTGGCAGTCGGGCCGTGCGCGCCGCGGACTTTCGACGCGTCGGTGTTCGCAGCGAGGGCCGTGGCTTCCGCCTGCATGCCGCGTTTGCGCGCCAGGGCCTCCCGAAACTTGGCCTTCAGGTCATACTGGCCGTCCTCGTTAGGCGCCAAAGCAGGGCTCTCGGCGTTAGCCGGCTCGGAACCTTCTTGCGATGGAGACGCTGCAGTCATGGTGACCTCCTGGACTCGGGCAGTGGGAAGCACAGCTTGTCATGCGGGCGACCTTGCGGGGTGCCCCGCGGCCGGCGTCGCAAGCTACCGGTGGCGCAAGCTGTCATGCGTCGGTGGCCGTCGGCTTGTTTGAACACCATAGCGGCGGAGCGGGTTTGGCCGGTGGCCTGCCTGGGCTGGGGCCGGACATGAGCAGGGGGCCGCTGCCCCACCGCGCGTCCCATCTGCTTCCACCGCTGCGCCTCAGCGGTGTCGCCGGCGTCTGGTGCCGGGCAGCCACCATCGTCATGTCCTGCCGGACCTGCCCGGCGAGCGAGTCGGCATGAACTGTGACGCCCCCGGTCACCACCACCTCGCCCGTCGTGCCGCTCAGGCACAACTACAGCCACCGGCCTCTGCGCGCTGCGGGTCACATACAGTCGGGCCCGGCTTTCCCCGGCCGCGATTCGACCCAGCGCAACGAGCGTGGCCTCGTCCCGGGACAGGAAGACCTGCTCGGCGCGCGGACCCCGCGGTCGCGGTTAGGGTGACGGTGACACCGTTGATCACGGCCGTGCCTACGTACGTCGGCGATCCGCGGCAGACTCCCTGCCCGGGCCGCTGTCGACCGGCGTGCGGGCCGTGACGGGCACCGCGGCGCGGAACCTTGCGGGCGCCTTCCCCGGCCTGCAGAGCGTCAGCCTCACGGGGAGCGAAGCGGCCCGCCGGCGTGCGGCCGCCAGAGAGCACGCACCCCGGGCGTGTACGTGGTGCGGGAGCACGACACGATCGCGGCGATCGCCCGGCGCCTGAACGTGTCGTGGCAGGAGCTGGCGGCGGTCAACGGCATCGCGGCGCCGTACATCTACCCGCGGCAGGAGCTCACGGTCCCGGGGCTGGTGGTGATCGACGTCCCGCCGTTCCCCGGCGCCAAGGTGCAGGTGTTGACGGGATCACCGCATGGATGGCGGCAGGGTGCGGTAGTCGGGGGATCGTGGACCAGACCGCCGGGGCCGACGCCTCGCATCCTGTCCACGCTGCTGTCGCCGCCGGTTACCTCACCGGCCGGCGCCCAAAAATCTGTGTTGGCTGGAGTAGACATTGGGCGGTGGTGTGGTTATGGTTTCTCTCGTAGCCCAGAGGGGCCAGAGGGCCCGGCAGAGACGAACTGCCGGTCAGCAGTATCCGCAGTACAGCTAGTTGCAGTGTGCAGGACGGTGCGGTGGTGGAGTTCCGAAGCCAGAGCGGTTGCAGGACGGCGACGGGACTGGCGACCGGACCGGGTGGCCCGCAGTGATCAGGGGCCACCGTGAGCAGTACCTGTAAGTGCAGTTCGCAGTACCCAGCAGTGAAGTCAGTGAGCAGTACCTCGGTGAAGGCGTCGGCTGCGGGCGCGCGCCGGGAGGTTCGGCAGTGGGGTTCCAAGCCAGAGCAGATGCAGGACGGGCGACGGGGCTGGCTGCCGGACAGTGGCGCTGTGGTAGGTCACTGAGCAGTTCGCATCACCAGTAGTACGCAGGAGAGCAGTACCCGCAGTAGGTAAGTGATTGATTCCCGAGGAAAGAACGGAGGAGCGAAGCGCCATCAGGATCGCCCGGGCGGAAGTCGTGAGCCCGGGTACCGCAGGACATCGATAGTGAGGTGGTCTCCGGTCACGCATCCGCGGTCCCCGCACCCCCGGCAGCATTGCGGTCGGGTGGGCGGAAACAGAAGGCCGGCGTACTTTCAGGGCCGGCAGATGGTGTAGTAGTTCCTTCGGGGCCCTGGTGCCATACGGCACCAGGGCCCCTCAGCGCGGTTCACAGAGAGGTGCAATGACAGCAGACGACTCGTTCAGCCGGCTCGACGACGACGACTACCCCGCCTACACGATGGGACGGGCTGCCGAGATGCTCGGCACCACCCAGGGTTTCCTGCGCGCCATCGGCGAAGCCCGCCTGATCACCCCGCTCCGCTCCGAAGGCGGCCACCGCCGCTACTCCCGCTACCAGTTGCGCATCGCGGCCCGCGCCCGGGAACTTGTCGACCAGGGGATGCCCATCGAGGCCGCCTGCCGCATCGTCATCCTCGAAGACCAGCTCGCAGAAGCGCAGCGCATCAACGCCGAATACCGCCGCGCCGCGTCCCGGCCCGACACCTGACCCGCAGTCCCGGGGCGACGTGCCGAGCCGTGCATTCTTCCGCCGACTCAAGAATATGAGCGCATGATCGCCGAAGATACTCAGCCGCCGGCACATGGGCGGGAGTCCCAGCCTCGCCCCGGCACAACGCCAGACGCCCTGCGTACGCCCGCGGCTGATGCGCCTGTTGGCGCAACCGGCCGGCTGACTGCCGGGCGGAACGCCGCCGGCCTGGAAGGCGGGGTGGAGCGCGCGGCGGCTGCGCTGAAGCCGAGGATGCGCGGCTGGCTGCACGCCGGCGTGTTCCCCCTCGCTCTGGTCGGCGGCATCGTCCTGATCGCCGTTTCGCGCTCGGCCGCGGCGGTTGCGGCCTGCTCGGTGTACGCGCTGTCGGCCTGCCTGCTGTTCGGTACCAGCGCGGTCTACCACCGCGGAACGTGGGGTCCGCGTGGGGAGGCGGTACTGCGGCGGCTGGACCACGCGAACATCTTCCTGATCATCGTCGGCACGTACACCCCGTTGGCGGTGCTGCTGCTGCCCGCGGGCCAGCAGCTGGTGCTGTTGGCCGTGGTGTGGGCAGGCGCCTTGGCCGGTATCGCCTTCCGCATGCTGTGGATCGGGGCTCCCCGGTGGCTGTACACCCCGTGCTACATCGTGCTGGGCTGGGTGGCCGTGTTCTACCTGCCCGACTTCGCGCGCACCGGCGGCACCGCGGTTGTCGTACTCGTCATCGCCGGTGGCCTGCTCTACACCGCGGGCGCCGTCGTGTACGGACTCAAGCGCCCTGACCCTTCACCGGCCTGGTTCGGCTTCCACGAGGTCTTCCACGCCCTTACCATCGCCGCCTTCACCGCGCACTACACGGCCATCGTCCTGGCAGTCACATGACTGCCTCGGCGAGGCCCAGCCCCAACTCCTCCTCCCGTGCTCAGCCACCCGAGGTCGGGGGTTGATCGCGGGCACGGCAGGCAAGATCCTTCGAGTGGCGAACGGCAACCATCTTCCTTAACTCTCCGCTCCCGGCGGGCCAGTATCTATGACCGCGAGGCGAGGATTTAGCGCGTGGCGTGGGGAGAGTTTTACCCGCAATGAACAGAGTGACGTTATTCAGCGTACGCGGGCCGATACGGCATGCTACTGTCGAGCTCAGTTTGCAGTCGCGGTTCCCAAAACTTCAAGCGCCTCCGTGAGTATTTTTCAGCCACTGGAGACGTTTCTATATACCGGTCATTCTTCCGGGCGGGGCGTCATCGCGGCGACACGGTGTCCGTACAGTGCGGATGCTGGTGTACTGCCCCAAAGGAGATTCGACATGGCGTCTGGCACCGTGAAGTGGTTCAACGCGGCAAAGGGTTTCGGCTTCATCGAGCAGGACAGTGGCGGCGCTGACGTGTTCGCCCACTTCTCGAACATTGCCGCCCAGGGCATTGGTGAGCTGCGCGAAGGCCAGAAGGTCACCTACGACATCGCGCAGAGCCCCAAGGGTCCGACGGCCGAGAACATCGTTCCCGCCTGACGCTGGCGCCCATTTTGTAGCTGATGCCCGAATCCCTAGGGGTGCGGGCACCATCTGCGGGCATGTCCCACAGTGGTGTCACCTGTGGGACAACCCCTGCCCGCCGACGCGCACCTCTTCGGAGCTGCACCCGTCGACGTCCTGGATTCACGCCCACGTGAAGTCACCGATTTCATTGCCTGCACCCAGCACTGGATCTACCGCAGGCCAGATGCGCTTTCGCATTCCATTTAGGCCGTTCTTGTGATTCCCCGCGCTGCTCTCCCGCTGCGGGAATTCCTTGATACGTGCCGTATCAAGGAAGGTTCTGAATGAACCCCACACGTACGAACGACCGCTCCTCCCGCACCCGCCGCCGCACCGGCGGCCCCGCTTTCGGCTCTGCCGCTGGTGCGGTTCGGGGCAGCCGCTTCGCGCCGTCCGCCCCGAGCCGTTCCGGGAGTCCGAGCCGCTCGGGCGGCTACGGCCGCCGGCCCGCAGCCGTCCAGGGCGAGTTCGCCCTGCCGAAAACGATCACTCCCGCACTGCCCGCCGTCGAGACGTTCGCCGACCTCGACATGCCCCGGGAGCTGCTGGCCGCGCTCACCACGCAGGGCGTGGCGGTGCCGTTCCCGATCCAGGGCGCGACCCTGCCGAACACCCTCGCGGGCCGCGACGTCCTGGGCCGCGGCCGGACCGGCTCCGGCAAGACCCTCGCCTTCGGCCTGGCCCTACTGGCCCGAACCGCCGGACAGCGCGCCGAACCCCGCCAGCCCCTGGCCCTGATTCTGGTCCCCACCCGGGAACTCGCCCAGCAGGTGACCGATGCCCTCACCCCCTACGCCAGAGCGGTGAAGCTGCGCCTGGCCACCGTCGTCGGCGGGATGCCGATCGGCAAGCAGGCGGGTGCGCTGCGGGGTGGCACCGAAGTCGTCGTGGCCACCCCCGGACGCCTCAAGGACCTCATCGACCGCGGCGACTGCCGGCTGAACCAGGTCGCGATCACCGTCCTCGACGAGGCCGACCAGATGGCCGACATGGGCTTCATGCCGCAGGTCACCGCACTCCTGGACCAGGTACGCCCCGAGGGCCAGCGCATGCTGTTCTCCGCGACCTTGGACCGCAACGTCGACCTCCTGGTCCGCCGCTACCTCACCGACCCCGTCGTCCACTCCGTCGACCCGTCCGCCGGCGCGGTCACCACGATGGAACACCACGTCCTGCACGTGCACGGCACCGACAAGCACCGGATGACGACGGAGATCGCGGCGCGCGAGGGCCGGGTGATCATGTTCCTGGACACCAAGCACGCCGTGGACCGGCTCACCCAGGACCTCCTCAACAGCGGAGTACGGGCGGCCGCCCTGCACGGCGGGAAGTCACAGCCGCAGCGCACCCGCACCCTCGCGCAGTTCAAGACCGGGCACGTCACCGTGCTGGTCGCCACGAACGTCGCGGCCCGCGGCATCCACGTCGACAACCTCGACCTCGTCGTCAACGTGGACCCGCCGACCGACCACAAGGACTACCTCCACCGCGGCGGCCGTACGGCCCGCGCGGGCGAGTCCGGCAGCGTCGTCACCCTGGTCACTCCCAACCAGCGCCGCGACATGACCCGCCTCATGGCCGCCGCCGGCATCGTGCCCCAGACCACCCAGGTCCGCTCCGGCGATGAAGCCCTCAACCGGATCACCGGCGCCCAGACCCCCTCCGGCATCCCCGTCACCATCACCGCGCCGGCGTCGGCGCCCGAGCGACGCAAGCGCAGTGCGGCCTCCCGCGGTCGGCGCAGTCCCGCTTCGGGTGCCCGCCGCGTGAGCGTGCGGCAGTCCGCCTTTGACGCGGCGGCCTGAGCACCACGTGATCAGGAAGCTGACCCATCTCTGCAGGAGGCACCTTTTGACGCTGGTCCAGATGCAGCCCCGCTCGGCGAGTGCCACCCCCGTGCACAAGACGGTGGCCGACGCCATGGACACCGCCGGACCGCAGGTCTGTGACGACATGACCGTCGAGGTGGCCCTGTCCGTCATGGCCAGTGCCCGCGTCGGGCACCTGCTCATCTGCGACGACGACGGCCTGTGCACCGGACTGGTCACACAGGCCCAGCTCACCGCCGTTCGTGACAGCTCCGCGTACACCGACCGGGTCCAGCTGCGCGACATCCTCGGCGACCGTGGGCCGTTCACCTCGCCCGTGACCACGATGGCCGAAGCCGAGCACGCCATGCGCTACCGCCGGCTCGATGCCCTGCCCGTCGTCGATGAACAAGGCAGCGCTCTCGGCGTCCTCGCCCTTGCCCGCTGAACCCGCCTCACCGCGGCAGAACCGTCCCCTCTTCTCCCTGTGAGGCATCATGCGCTGTGTCATCGCCCGCTTCCCGTTCGACCTCACCAAGAGCGGCGTCCTGAAATCCATGATGGGCGTCAAGCCCGAGCCGGTCACTGGCGAGTCCGTGACCATCGGCCGCCGCACCTACCCCGTCAAACAGGTCGGCCAGGTCATCACCCGCCAAGACCGACGCGATTTCAGCGCCGGCGAAGTCCTCCGGGCCATGACCCAGCTGGGCTTCACCTGCCGCGGCCTTCCCCAGACCGCACCCACACGCGCCCTCAGCCCGCTCCAGCAGGCTTCCGCGATGCTCGGCGCCCCTGCGGCCGTCTGACCGACGGGCAGGCGCGAGCGGCTGCACGGCCGTGTGCCGCCTCGTGTCAGTAGCCAGGCAGGGTCGGCTGCCTGGTGTCAGAAGGCCGTTCCCGACCCCATACAGAGGCCGGACCGGGGCTCCCCGTGCGGAGTCCTGGCCCGGCCTTCACGCGCTGCGGTGGTTGCCAGCGCAAGGTACTGCCACTGCCGACTCCACGGTGAGACCGGGCACATCCCACCCACCGAGTACGAGACCAACTACTACTACCGAGAGACCACGAAACCCCAGGTCACAGTCACGACCTAGAGTCTCGATCGAACCCGGAACGGTTCAGTGCCGGGGTGCCCCGGGTTCCGACAGCTGCCTCTGTACGGCCGCTGCGGTGCCCGGGGCCCTGGGTCAAGAAGTGTTGTGTCAGGGCATGTCGATTTCGGGTGGAACAAGGACCTGCGATCGCCCGCACGGGCCTGTTCTCATAGCATCGCCCTTGAACTCGGCCTGCGGGCCGGCCAACTTTGCCTTGGTAGCCCGAAGCTGGCGATCGCAGGTGTCCCGCACCCGTATGCGGCCCGCGGTCGCCGACCGCGGGCCGCATACGCGCGGCCAGCCGATCAGAAGGCAATCCCCATGGCCGGGTGCGGAATATAGGGTGCCTCGAGTTCGGACACTTCTTCGTCGGTCAGGCTGACGTCCAGCGCCGCCAGGGCGTCCTCAAGGTGGCGGGGCTTGCCCGCACCGACGATCGGAGCCGAGATCACTGGGTTGCGCAGCAGCCATGCCAGCGCGACCTGCGCCCGGGTAATGCCTCGCGCTGCGGCGATCGAGGCGACCTTCTCCACCACGGCCTTGTCGGCGGCCTTGGTGGCGTCGTACAGGGTGTTGCCAAAGGGGTCGGCGGAGGAACGGTCGGTGACCGTGTCCCAATCCCGGGTGAGGCGCCCGCGGGCCAGCGGGCTCCAGGGGATCACTCCGATCCCCTGGTCGGCGCACAGGGGCAGCATCTCGCGCTCTTCTTCGCGGTTCAGCAGGTTGTAGTGGTCCTGCATGGACACAAACCGTGCCCAGCCGTTCATCGTCTGCAGGTGGAGGGCCTTGCTGAACTGCCAGGCGTACATGGAGGAGGCGCCGATGTAGCGGACCTTGCCGGACTTCACCACGACTTGCAGGGCCTCGAGAGTTTCCTCGATCGGCACTTCCAGGTCCAGGCGGTGGATCTGGTAGAGGTCGATGTAGTCGGTGCCCAGGCGGGTGAGGCTGGCATCGACCTCGGTGAAGATCGCCTTTCGGGACAGGCCGCTGCCGTTCGGCCCCGGGCGCATGGCTCCGCGCACCTTGGTGGCAATGACGACCTCGTCGCGGGAAGCGAAGTGAGTGCCCGGCCTGCGCAACCGTCGTACCGGTCGAAGACATCCTGATGGTGCCCGGTCCAGGACTTGATCCGCATCCGGCGGACCCGGTCAGCCGGGCCCTGACGAAGCCCAAGCGGCTGTTGCAGCCCATTGCCGTCGATCAGGTCCACCCGAAGGGCGAGGGCATGCAGGAGATGTACGCCGGTACGGCGCTGTAAGAGGGCATCTCATTTGGCCGGGCGGTCCGCCCCGACGGCGCCGTGGCGTTGTTTGCTGCCGTGCCCGGCCGTCACTGGTCGGTGCCGTCGGCTGCTGACGTCGGTAGGGGCAGCTCGGCCCAGATGGTCTTGCCCGTCCGTGTGTGGCGGGTGCCCCAGCGCTGCGCGAGTTGAGCGACGATGAACAGACCACGGCCTCCCTCGTCGAAGAGTCGTGCGCGCCGCAAGTGCGGAGCGGTACTGCTGGCGTCCGTGACCTCGCAGATGAGCTCGGATTCATGGATCAATCGCAGGACGACCGGGGGACGGCCGTATCGGATGGCGTTGGTCACCAGCTCACTGACCACCAATTCGGTCGTGAAGGCGGCGTGCTCCAGGCCCCAGGCGGCGAGTGTGTCGCGCACCAGTTCGCGGGTGTGAGCGACCGCGACGGGATCATTGGTCAGTTCCCAGGTGACGACCTGGGTGGCATCCAGTGCCTGGGTTCGCGCGAGGAGCAGAGCTGCATCGTCTGTGCGATGCCCGGGCACAAGACGGTGCACGAGCCGGTCGCAGAACGGATCCAAGCTCTGCTGACGGCACACATCGCGAAGAGCGGCACGTAGGTCGTCGGGGCTGCGATCAGTGCCCTCAACGAGGCCGTCGGTGTAGAGGGCGAGGACGCTGCCCTCTGGGAGCTCGAACTCCGCCACCTCGAAGGGCAGCCCGCCCACCCCCAGTGGGGGCCCGGCGGGCACCTCCAGGGAGTCGACCTTTCCGTCAGGAGTGGCCAGCAGCGGCGTGGGATGGCCTGCCCGGGCCATGGAGCAGTGGCGGGACACCGGGTCGTACACCGCGTAGAGGCATGTCGCCCCCACCTCCGCGGGCCCCTCCTCCGCCTGGCAGGTGCTGCCGTCGGCCGCGGGCCGCGAGGACCTGGAGGCCGCCTTCACCGCCGCGGGCCTGGCCGACCGCCTGGACCAGGACTGGAGGCAGCGCTCCTCGGCCTGAACCGCCGCCCAGAACCGAGCCCGCGGGTAAGCGTGGACAAGGCCCTCGTGCATGTCCGCGCGTCAGCCCTGGTCCAGGTGCGGTGCGTTCGTGTCGAGGCAGGCGAACAGGTCGGCGACCAGGGGTGCCGCGTGCTGTTCGAGGTAGAAGTGCCCGCCGGGGAAGGAGCGTGTGGCGAAGCTCGACCGGGTCACTGCTGACCAGGCGTTCACCGCGTCCTCGTCGACGTGCTCGTCCTGGTCGCCGTAGTAGGCGACGACTGGAACGGCCAGAGTCGGCGGCGGGACCGCGGCCTCGTACGCGTCGAGCAGGCGGTAGTCGGTCCGAATCAGCGGAAGGAACAGTTCCCGGAGTTCCGGGTTCGCGAGCACCTCCGCGTTGGTGCCGCGCATGGCGACCAGTTCCTCGACCAGTTCCTCGTCGCTCGCGTCGGCGAGATTCCGGGAGCGCAACTTCTCGGGCCCGGGTCGACCCGAGACGAACAATGCCTCGAGTCCGGTCGCGACGGGAGCCGCCGCCAGGCGTGCCGCGACTTCGAATGCCACGGAAGCGCCCATGCTGTGGTCGAAGAACACCAGCGGACTGCCGGGGACAACCCGCACCTACATGCGGCACTGGAGGCCCGTCCGATCGGCTATGTCTTGGCGGTTTCCAGCACCCACCGAGTGACCACACGCGCGGGCAGGTTTCCAGTGAAGGACCTGGTCACGCGCATCCCGAAGCGGGCGTGGCAGCGATTGTCTGCCGGAGTGGGCGCGAAGGGCGTGCGGTTCTACGACTGGGCAGTCTTCGATACCGAGGGCCCGGCCGGGCGGCCCGGGCACTGGTGGACGCTGGTCCGTCGCAACCAGCGAAGCGGCGAGCTCGCCTTCTACCGCTGCTTCTCACCGCACCCCGTTTCGCTGTTCGAGCTCGTGCGCGTAGCTGGACGGCGCTGGACGATCGAGGAGACCTTTCAGGCCGGCAAGGGTCTGGCCGGCCTGGACGAGCACCAGGTCCGCCGCTGGAACTCCTGGCACCGCTGGGTCACCCTCTCCATGCTCGCCCACGCTTTCCTCGCCGTCGTCCGAGCACAGCAAGCACCCCGGACTAACCACCCTAATCCCCCTCACCTGCAACGAGATCCAGCGCCTGTTCACCACGCTCGTGGCCCGGCCCGTCCACGACGTGACTCACCGGCTGAGCTGGTCCCATTGGCGACGTCGCCATCAAGCCCGCGCCCACGCGAGTCATTACCGACGACAAGCTGCGAATCAGGCATGAACATCACGATCTACGGCTGGAGTATTAGGGACGTGCCATGACTCGCTCTCAAATGATCGAGTCCCCATCGAATCCGGAACGGGTGGACCCCGTTTGCCCCAGGGTGAGTTCGTGGGCGCTATTTCGCACAGTCTAATATTCGAACGTGCCGATAGACGCTCGACCGTCGCGTCCGGCCACGCGGGACCCGGCCGCGGGCAGGCTGTCACATGGACGTGCGGGGGTGGTTCAGGTCGCGCCAGTCCCGGGGCGACATTCCGTATGTCTGCCTGAACACCTTGCTGAAGTGGGACGCGTCCACGAAACCCCAGCGCCGTCCGGTCGCCGCGATGGTGCGCAGGGGCCCGTGCGGGCCGGCCAGATCCCGCTTGCACTCGGCCAGCCGGCGTGTACGGATCCAGTCGCCGAGGGTGATGCCCGAGCGGGCCAGTACGGCGTAGAGATGTCGCACGGAGACGCCGTGGACGGCGGCGATTCGCGCGGCCGACAGATCGGGGTCAGCCAGATGCGCCTGAACGTACTGAGTGACCCGCTGGGTGAGCGTCGCCTCCAACGGCCCCTTGGTCAGGCCAGAGTCGCCGTGCTGGGTTGCCAGGACGGCGCGGAGTAGTTCGATGCTGGGGGTGACGACGGAGTCGGCGTCCCCAGCACCCTGATGGAGCTCGTCGCTGACGGCCAACTGTGAGAAGTAGGTGAAGGCGAGCCGCGCGACGGGATTGCCGGGCCCCAGGGCGACCGCCGCCACATCTCTCAACAGCCGCTCGGGCAGCGCCAGTGAGGCACGGGGGAAACGCAGGAAGTGGTGGTCGACTCCCTTGTCGAAGAGAAGCGTGTACGGGGCGACGGACTCGTAGACGGCGCACTCGCCCGGCCTCAGCAGGCACTCGCGGCCGTTCTGCACCACCAGACTGGTCCCCGTCATCTGCACGCCGAGGAAGACGGCCGGCTCCTCGTCCTCCCGGGCCAGTCGTTCTGTCCGGTGGATGGTGACGGAGGTCGCACGCGCCGAACAGATCCGGAGGGGGCCGACGGTGCCGAGACCCAGGCGGACGGAGATGCCGTCGGTCGGCGGACCGTGATCGATGTCGACCGCCACGATGGAATCCCGCACCGCGTTCCGGACCACTTCCTCCCGGTCCTGCGGTGGCGTGAACGCGGTGTCCAGAACCGGGCTCATGCGCCGCACCTTTGCCCGCGTCCGCCACCCGGCTGGCCTGACGCCGGCCTGCCCCGTTTCCCCACGTGTCACCCTTCGAACGATCCCCCGGACCTCAGTTTGACGGTCTTGTTATACAGCGTGCAGCTCATTCGGCAGGCGTGCACAAAGGCATCACCGCCCTCTTCCGACACCCTCACTGGAGACGGTGCACGACGGACAAAGAAGCCTGCACGTATGACAAAGGCCGGGTACCACGCCGCCGCTAGTGTCCATGGCCGAGCCCCGGGACGGCATCGCGAGCCGTGCTCGGGCCGCCACGGAAACGACAGCGCTTCTCGCACGGAGAGGAACGACAGGTATGCGCAGGACAGGCAGGAGCAGGGCACTTCTGGCGACCGGGACCTTGCTGGGGGCCCTGATGGGAGTGGCGTCCGCCGCCGTCCCGGCCCACGCGGCGGACGGGGTGTGTACGGGAGCGGCCGCGGTGCAGATCGGATCGACGGGCCGGCACTTTGTGTACCCGATCAACGTCGCGAACAACACCATCTATTGCTACCTGCAGTCCGGGCACACCGGTCCGGGAGTCAGGGCCCTGCAGAGGAACATGAACAGCTGTTACGGCAAGAAGCTTGAACTCGACGGCATTTTCGGGTCGGACACCAGGAATGCTCTGCGGGACGTCCAGGGCAGGATCGGTGCGGTGGTCGACGGCGTCTACGGCCGGGAGACCCTGGCCAAGATGAAGTGGGCCCGCTACAGCAACGAAACCGGCGCCAAGTACGACTGCGCCTGAGCTCGACGTTCAACCTCGCAAGTCACCCGATCTGCTGATCTCACAGCGTGAGCAAGATCCTGACGCCTCTCCCTGATACCTGTCATGAGGAGCACGATGTCTTTCCGTACGTCCCGGAACAAGCCGCGCGCCCTTGCTGCGCTGGGCGCCCTGGCGGCCATACTCGCCTGCGGTGTCGCCGCCTCCCCCTCCGCGAGCGCGGCCGGTATATACCCGACCTGCAACACCACCAAGGCTGTCTCCATCACCTCGGGTCACTCCGTTACGGTTCCCGCCTACGGCAGCTCCAAGACCCTGACCTGCAAACTGGTACTCGACCAGGACACGGAGAACCCGGCCGTCAAGGCGCTGCAGCGGAGCCTGAAGAACTGCGAGGGCTACGCCTACCTTGACATCGATGGTTACTACGGCCCGCAGACGTTCCTCGCCGTTGAGGCCCTTCAGGAGAGCTATGGACTCTCCCAGGACGGCATCTACGGCCCGGACACCCGTGACAGCATGAAGCACTACAGTTCCACGTTGGGCTGCGCCCGCCTCTGACACCGTGATTCAGCGCCTGACGGCACTGGCCGTCCCTCACCGCTTCGGCCGGTCCCCCGGCCGAAGCGGCGTGCCGCTTGTCGGCGCCGCACCATGGCCGCGCGACTTCCTCGCCGGGCAGCAGCGCGACCCTGCTGTCGTAGTCCGAGGCGAGCCAGCCACGCCTCCATACCGGCCAGCTCCCTTTCGCAACAGCTCCGCACGTTCCTTGAGCCCTTCCCCGCGCTGAAGGCTTCACGAAAACCTTGGCCGAGCCTCGCGATGATGCCGCCTCGCGCACGCACTTGGGGTCGGCGAGGCCGCACGCCCGTGGTGAGGGTCCGCGGACGCTCCCGGCGTCGGATCTCGGTCGCCGCGCTGTGCTGCAACAAACCGGGCGAGAGGCCGCGGCTGATCTACCGTCCCGGGCTGTTCGCCGTCACCAATATCGACGGGGTGTGTCAACTTAACGGCTCTGGTCGTAGTCGGTGGTGACGGTGGGTGACAATGTGCTGAGCAGGATGCGGTGGCGGAGGAGTTCGAATCCTGCTCGGCCGTGCATCTGTCCCCTGATCCGCTTGGTGTGGGTGTTGACGCCTTCGGTGCGGCCGTTGCTCCAGGGGAGGGTCAGGCCGGCGTTGACAGCGGCGCGGTCGAGTTCCAGGCCGTTGCAGAAGCTGTGCAGGTGGGGCAGTCCCGCGCAGCGGGCCTGGGCGATCCATTCCGTGAGCTTGGAGTCGTTGCGGCTTGCGGGCGTCAGGAGGGCGGCGAAGTCGCGGATGAGGGCGGTGAGCTGGGTCATCTCGGGGCAGGCCGTGGTGAGAAGGCCGAGTAGCTCGGTGTCCTTGGTGCGCAGGCGGTCGGGGTGGGTGAGCAGGAGCCGGGTGAGGCGGCGGGGGGTGGTGACGGGGCGGTCGCCTTCGGCGCGGCCCTGGTTGAGGTATCGGACCAGCAGGTTGGCGCTGCCGGTGATCTCGTGCAGGAGGTGGGTGACGGGGACGGCCGGGTCGTCGGACCGGCGCTGGCGCAGGTGGTCGCGGTAGGAGTCGACCAGGGTGGGCCGGTAGCGGGCGGCGATGCGATCGGCGGGCGGTTCGGGGCTGCGGGCGTAGCGTTTTACGGTGTTCAGGGCGATGCCCAGTCTGCCGGCACATTCGAGTAGGCCGAGCCGGAGTCGAGGAGGGCGTGGACTTTGTGCCAGCGCTCGCGGGTGGTCTGCTCACGGACGCCGCCGGGGCGGGGTGGGTTGACGGTGGCCCAGCAGGAGGCGTGGGCGCGGACCTCGGCCAGTACCTTGTCGCACAGGTTTTTCCACAGGTGCCAGCGGTCGCTGACCTGCACCGCGTCAGGCAGGGCCCGGCGGATCGCCTCGGCGTAGGTGGCCGAGCCGTCCCGGCACACGACTTCGATCTCCTTCTTCCCGCGCAGCCATGCCTCCAATGTGGCGGCCTCGCGGTCGGGCGGCACGTCGAGGCGATCCCCGGTCTCGGCATTGATGATGATCGTGGCGTAGCGGTGGCGGCGCCGCAGGGCGAAGTCGTCGACCCCGATCACCCGCGGCATCCGCGCCGCCGGCGGGGGGATGCGCTGCAGCAGACGCAGGGCGGTGGCGTAGGAGATGGGCGTCGCCAGGAGCCGGGTGAGACGGGAGGCCGCCCGGCCGCATACTGTAACTCCGCGACCACCCCCGAGACCTGCCTGGTCAGACGCGTGGTGCGACGCTGAAGGCGCTCGATCAGCCCTGGGACCTGCTCGCGGAAGGTCTGCCGCCGACAGCCCCCGTACCGGGCAGACCGAGCGCCGCACCCGGACCCGGGCCACGACCTGCCGACCGTCCACCGGCACATCAGCCACCGTCCGGACGTGATACCCGTGCACCTTCCCCGTCAGCACCCCGCACACCGGACAGGGCATCGGAACATCCCGGGTTCGGGCGATGACCCGGATCACCCCGCCATCATCCGCCACATCCTCGATGACCAGCGCCGAAAGCCCCGAAAAGACTATTGCTACACGGGAGTTGACATCGCGCATACAACATCAACGACACCCGCCACCCACCGTCACCACCGACTACGGAACAGAGCCGTTCTTTGTACACACCCCTACGACGCCGTACTTGAGGCAACGGAGACGCTTCTGGGCTACAGCGCCCTCGTTGCCGCGGGCCTCGCCCACAAAGTCGACATCAGTCTATCGTCGGTAAGGGATCTTCAGCGCAAGCTCGCCAGAGGCCCGGGATGCCCGGGCCCGGGGGATTGGACAGCCATCCTGCACGGTGCGGGACCTGCTCACGGTCATCGAGGTGGAGCCCTCGGCCCTGTCGCAGCAACTCGCAGTGCTGCGCCGCTCCGGGATCGTGACTGCGGCCCGGGAGGGCTCGACCGTCGTCTACGAGCTGGCCGGCGGGGACGTCGCGGACCTGATGGGGGCCGCGCGCCGGATCCTCACCGAAATGCTGGCGGGTGCCGGCCCACCACGGCACCCACGGAACCTGATGGCTCGGCGGCCTGCCCCGGCATGGGGTCCGTCCGAACACGGTCCTGCGTTGACCGTCAGCTGCGCGAGGTGGTCTCCCTGACCCAGGGCAGCGCGAACCGCTCGATCAGCACCAAGGCGAAGTAGAGCAGGATGCTCATCAACCCGACCAGGATGATCGCCGCCCAGGCGGTGGCGGTGTCGCCGACCCCGCCGGCTTGCACGATCAGATAGCCCAGCCCGGTCTCACCGGCCTGGAACTCGCCGATGACTGCGCCGATCGCGGCGAGCGGCATGGCCACCTTCAGCCCGACGAAGATCTGCGGCAGCGCTGCGGGCAGCCGTACCTTCCGGAACGCCTGCCAGCGCGACGCGTCCAGCGAGCGCGCCAACTCGGCCAGGTCCGCCGGGGTCGAAGTGAGGCCGGTCGCGGTGGACAGCACGATCGGGAAGAAGCAAAGCAGGAAGACCATGGTCAGGACCGGCTTCTGCCCCCAGCCGAGCGCCCCCACCAGGAGCGGCCCGAGCGCGATTTTCGGAACCGCGTTGACGGCGACCAGCAGCGGTGTGAACATCCGCTCCACCACCCGTGAGCCGGCCAGTGACAGTCCGATCAGAACTCCGCAGGCGCTGGAGAGAACGAACCCGACAACTGTTTCCACCGTGGTGTGGCCGGTGTGCTCCAGGAACTGGGCCGGAGCTGCGGTGAACGCCGAGAGGACTGCACCGGGCGGAGGCAGCACTACCGGGTGGATCACCTCCAGCACCGAAGTGAGAAGCCACCACACGCCGAGCGCGACCAGCAGTCCGGCCGAGGGTAGCAGCACGGCACCGATACCCGTACTGCGCTGTAGTCCGGCTCGCGGCCCCGGCGCCGGGGCCGCCGCCGGGGCCTGCTGCTGCGAGAGTTCGGTCATCCCACCCTCCTCGAGCCGCCCAGCTCGTCCCTTTGCTCGGCCACTCAGCGCGGAGTCGGTGCGGCACATGCCGGTGCTCCCTGCCGACCGCCGGCGGGGAGCTTACGTTCGGGCAATTGGTGCGGATCAGGCCTTCGGTACGAGATCGAAGTCGATGATCTGCTCAGGAGTCATTCCTGGCGGCAGCGCACCCGCATCCTGCAGGACCGCGATGCTCCTCGCGACCCGCCCGGAGTCCAGCGTCCCGATTGCCGTGCCGGAACCGCCTGGCCTGACGTAGGAGGCCATCAACTTCAACTCGGCAGCCGCAGCGGCCGGATTCGTGGCGTCCACGTTCCGTTTCAGGATCCCGGCGGCCTCCTTCGAGTTGGCCAGGCTGTACTCCAAGCCCTTGAGCAGCGCCGTGGTGAACCGCTTCACCGTCTCCGGGTCCTCTTCGGCGATCTCCTTCGACGTGATGAGCACATTCCCATAGAGATCGGGCATCACGTCGCTGTACGGGAGCAGGACGGCCTTCTTCTTGGTCACCGCCTCTATGGTCGGCTTACCCACAACGAACTGGCCGATGCCGTCCACCGAGCCGCCGGCGAGCGTGCCCATCAGGGTCTGTGCATCGCCGTTGACCCATGTCACCTTGGCGGCGTCCACTCCGGCCAGTCGGGCGTACGTCGGGAAGAGGTTACGTACGACAGAGCCGGGCGTGTCGGCGAGCCGTTTGCCCTCGATGTCCTTCGGTACGGCGATGCCGTTGCCCTCGGTGGTGGCGATCGCGGCCATGGTGCGCTGCTGGATGGCGGCCACGGCGACGAAGTCCTTCGCCTGACCATTGCCCATCTGGAGCAAACTTCCCGTCAGGTCGGTCGGGCCGAATTGCGCCTGGCCACTCACGACGGCTGCAATCACGCCGCCGGTACCCTGGCCCGGCTTGATCTCCACATCGAAGCCGGCCTCTTCGAAGAACCCCTTGTCCTTCGCGACCCAGGCGTACGCGTCCCGGCCGAAGTTGCCGAACGAGGTCAGGTAGGTCACCTTCTTCAGTGGCTTGGCGTCCGCACCGGCGCCGGCGTCGGAGTCCGACCCGCCACACCCCGAAACCAGTGCCAGTGCCGTGGCCAGGGCCACCGCGGCAACCGTACGGGCGAACCTGTTCATGCGCACAGTGTTGTCCTTTCCGACCACCGACTACGCCGGCGGAGGGGCGTCGAGACGAAACGGCGTGACGAACCGCGGGAGGGCATGACACTTCGTGCGGACAACAGCGTACGAGAGAAGGGCAGTTGTCGGCAGGGTGAGGGATTCACCGACGGTGCGACAGGTACCGCTGAGCGGCCTGTTGCAGGTAGCCTGACCGGGCGTCACAGACCGGCCGTCATGGCGATCGCCAATGGATGGGGAGACCGCCGGATGATCAGACTCACCGGTGTGGCCCGGAGTTTCACCAGCCGGTCGGGTTCGACGGTGGCGCTCCAGGGCATCGGCCTTCACGTCGCCGAGGGTGAGTTCGTGGCGGTGGTGGGCCGGTCCGGTTGCGGCAAGTCCACACTGCTCAGGCTGATCGCCGGGCTCCTGCCGGTCACCGAGGGCGTGATCACCATCGGCGGCGAGCGGGTCACCGGAGCCCGGCGGGATGTCGCCCTGCTGTTCCAGCGGCCGGCCCTGTTGCCTTGGCGGTCCGTCCTCGACAACGTCCTGCTGCCCGTGGAGATCTTCGGGTGGAGCAAGGCAGAGCACCGCGACCGGGCGTACAGGCTGCTGGAGACGGCCGGACTGAGCGGCTTCGAGAAGCACCGGCCGCACGAGCTCTCCGGCGGTATGCAGCAACGCGTCTCACTGTGCCGGTCGCTGATGGGCGAGCCCCGGGTGCTGCTCATGGACGAGCCGTTCTCCGCACTCGACGCGCTGACCCGCGCGGAACTCGCGGTGGAGCTGCAACGCGTCCACATCGAGAATTCCGCCACCGTCGTCTTTGTCACCCACTCGATAGACGAGGCCGTGCTGCTCGCCGACCGCGTGGTGGTGCTCAGCCCGCGTCCGGGCCGGATCCGCGACGTCGTCGACATCGCCATTCCCCGGCCGCGGGCGCTGGGCCGAACCGCGCACCTCGGCGAAGTCGCCCGGTGCAGCGCCCATCTGCACGAGCTGCTGATGGAACGGGACATACCCACGTCGGCCGAAACGGACGGGCGATGACCCTGCGGATCTGTGTCTTCACCGAGCCGCACCGCGGCGCCGACTACGAAGATCAGCTGCGCTTTGCGCGACTCGTCGAGGACGGCGGGTTCGAGGGCTTCTTCCGGGCCGATCACTACCAGGCGATGGGTGTCGATCCCGGGCTGCCCGGTCCCACGGACGCGTGGCCTACGCTGGGCGCGCTCGCTCGGGAGACCTCCCGGATCCGGCTGGGCACCCTCGTCACCTCGGCCACCTTCCGTCTGCCGGGCCCGCTGGCCGTGATGGTTGCGCAGGTCGACCGGATGAGCGCCGGGCGGGTCGAGCTGGGCATCGGCGCCGGATGGTACGAACGAGAACACACCTCGTACGGCATCCCGTTCCCGGCTGTCCCGGAGCGCTTCGACCGGCTGGAGGAGCAGCTGGCGGTGATCACCGGGCTGTGGCGGACACCGGTCGGCGAGAGATTCAGCTATCGCGGCGACCACTACCAGCTGGTCGACGCGCCAGCTCTGCCGAAGCCCGTCCAGGTGCCGGCCCCGCCGATCATCGTCGGGGGTCGCGGCCCCAAGCGCACCCCGGAGCTGGCCGCCCGGTATGCCGACGAGTTCAACATGCCCTTCACAACGGTGGCAGAGACGGCCCAGGCGTACCAGCGGGTTGCCGAGGCGTGCGACCGAACCGGCCGGGCCGGCGCCGGTCAGCCACCGCTGGTGCTCTCGGCCGGTGTCGTGGTGGCGATCGGCCGTACCGACGCGGAGGCGCAGCGGCGGGCCGCCCCCCTGCACGCCAAGAGCGCGCTGCCGCCAGAGGATCCGGTGGTCGGATCCCCGGCCCAGCTCGTGGAGCGGCTCGGCGAGTTCTCCGCGATCGGCGCGTGCCGGATCCATCTGCGGCTGATCGACTTCACTGACCTCGACCACCTGGAACTCATCGCCAGTGAGGTGCTCCCGCAGCTGTAGCGCGTGAAAACCGAGGCAACCTGCGGGTGCCGATACATCATCCGTCCAGGTCGCGGCCTTGATCGTCGTTCTCTGGCCGTACTCCCGTGCACCAGCTCGCCGGGCTTGCCGCGTCCGTAGCGGCGTATCACCCGGCCTTGCCCGGTCCAGGTCTGTGCCCAGGCGGTCGCGTCCACCCAGTCGGGCAGCGGTTCTGTGGCCTGGCGCCACCGCGGCGGGATGCGTGCATCCCCCCAGGGGCGGTCTTTCCAAGAACCGGGGGAGTCATCGCCGGACCTGGTCAGTCCAGCTGAGTACCGCGTTCGTTCGACAGCGCAGGCAGTCTCTCACCCAGGAGAGTGGACGGACGCCGGTCAGGGCCTTTCGCGTACATGCCGGAGCGGTGCGAGCCCGTCGCGGCTGCGTGGTGGACGGCGCTGCTCCATTCAGGCGGTGGTGCAGCCGCTGGTCGGCAGAGAGCCGAAGGTGGGCGGCGTACGGCCGTCGTAGATCGCCAGCAGGTAGCCCTGCGGGCAGTGGGCCACGCCGTCGCTGGTCCTGATCTCCACGTGCAGGTGGGGTGCGCCGGAGTTGCCGGTGTCGCCGGTGGTGGCGATTCGGGTGCCGGCCGCCACCTGGACACCGTCGGCCACGGAACGTGCGCTGAGGTGGCAGTAGACGAAGCGAGAACCGTCCGACTGGAGCAGCCGGATACCGATGCCACAGGTCTCGCTGTTGTAGTGGTCGACGACCCCACTTTTGATCGCGTATGCCGGGACGTAGCTCACGATCAGGTCGATGGCCGGAGTGGTGCCGTAGTGCGGAGCCGCGTAGTCCGACCGGGGGACAGCGCTCCGGGCGAGCGGCAGCGAGTAACCGGACGGGGCGCCGCCACCGCCGCTGTCCGCACCGTTGGTGCCGAGGAGGCTCTGCCAGGTCTGCGGGCCGACCACGCCGTCGACGGTGAGACCGTGGGAGCTCTGGTACGAGCGCACCGCGCTGTTGGTGACGGGTCCGAACTGCCCGTCCACGGGTGTGCCCGCACCGTATGCATTGAGCTGGGTCTGCGCCGCCTTCACCGCCTCGCCGGTCGATCCCTGGCTCACCGAGACGATCAGGTGTGGCCACGTCTGCGCGCCGATCGTGCCGTCGGCGGTCAGACCGCGGGTGGTCTGGAAGCTGATCACGGCCGAGCGGGTGGCCGGTCCGAACTGCCCGTCCGCGGCGATGCCGGAACCGTGGTACCGCAACAGATACTGCGCGGCCTTGGTGTCCACCCCGCTCGCGCCCTCGCTGATCGACGGCCAGGCGGGCAGAGCCTGGGCCTGGGTTGCCGGCAGCAGCGCGACGAGGAACGCGGTCACCACGGTCAGTACGGTGACGCCAACGGATCGAAGTCTTCCTGAGTGCATGGAGGCCTCCACTGGTGGTAAGTGATGTGCCACAGCAGCACGCGGGCCGCCCGCTGTGCGATCCGGACCGCGCAACCCGCGCCCGGACCGGGCTCTGAACGCCTGGGCCTCCTTTCGCCCTGGTTCGGGCGGCCCGCCCACGCCACGCCGACGGGAGTCAGCGAGCCGGTGACGGAGCTGCAGATGCCCTGGGAGATTGCGGTTTTGGGCATGCGTGAACTCCCGTCAGGACGGATGGCGGGCCAGCCTGCGCGTGGTGCCGCACCAACATGCCACCAACGGCTCTACACGGGTAGACCCCCGCAGGGGATTCTCAGCGGCCAAGGTGTTACCGAGGCCACGGCCACCTACGTGGGCCTGCTGCCTGCCCGCACCAGCCGCGTGAGCCTCGCCCACCGACCGCTCCGTCTTCCATCAGCCCGACGCGGGCAACGTGCGAGAGACCTCGCCGTCGAGCTGGGGCGTGCGGGTCGACTCGCTGCGTTTCCGATCCGCGGCCCGGATGCGAAGTACACCGAGTCCTTCGACGCGGGCTTCGTCGCCGACTGCCGTGTTGACAGGTTCATGCCCCTCGTCTTAGCTTCCTTTGGGCCGCGGTGCCGCACCGCCCCGCGCCCTCCAGGAGGATGCACATGGTCGCATCGTTCGTCACTCATCGCGCCCTCGACGGCGGGACGTACCGCCTGGAGGGCGACCTCGATCTGCGGGCGCCGTGCACCTCGGCCGTCGAGGTGGTGGTCGGTGGACGGTTGGTCGAGTTCACCGCCGGACCGGCCACTTTAGGCGACGATGTCGCCGCTTCCCTGGGCCTCCGAGCACCCGATGCCGAGCTCACCTTCCAGAAAGGCATGCTGCGGATCTTTGAGTCGATCGAGCGCGAGCCGCGCTCGGGACTCGTAGAGCGGCCGTTGCTCGTCGTGTGGCGCGGCGAGCGCCACGCACTCGTGACCCGGCTGTACGGCCTGAGCGTGGCCGAAGTGCTCGGGCTGCTGCGGTCGGTGGGCATCGCCGAGGGCACGTACGGGCTCGCTCTCCAGCCCGGTCCGTCGGCCGGAAGTGCCTTCGCGCGGCCCGCGACGGTGATCAAGGAGGTGCCCGGCCTCGGGCTGCTGGAGCTGTCGCGGCGTACGAGGGAGCACGCCGCCCAGCTTCCGCCCTGGAAGGGGGTGGCGGTCGCGTCCGGCGAGCTGTTCCGCGACACACTCTCCGACGGCAGCTCGTTCTTCGTGCTCTCGTCGACGGATATCTGGGCCACGGTGGTGCCGCTGGCGTCGACGTCCGTCGAGCAGGTGCCCGAGGTCGTCGGGCGGCTCAAGCTGCGGCTCACGGGGTGACCCGGCGGTGATCGGCTTCTACGGTTGGCTCACCGCCGCGATCGTCGTACTGAGTCTGCTCGTGGGTGCGGGCTCCCACGCGGCGCGTCCCGCCGCCCTGGGAGAGGCACTGCGGGCGCACGGCGTGCTGGGACCGCGGCCGCGCCGGCTCGCGGCGGCCGTCCTGCCGGTCACCGAGGGCGCCCTGGGGGTGGTCGGCGTGGCCGCGCTGACGACGGGTCACCAGCGGCTGCTGCAGGGCGTACTCGCCGCGGCGGCCGCTCTCCTCGCGCTCTATGCGCTCTACACGCGGCACGTCCTCGCCCTCGGTCGTGGGGGTCCGTGCGGCTGTTCGCGCCGGGATCTGCCCCTCAGCCGCTGGGTGACCCGGCGGGCCGCGGCCCTGGCCGGACTCGCGGCGGCCGGCGCGGTCATCGCCGGGGCCGGTCCGGTACGGCTGTCCACGGCGGAGCTGGTCACGCTGATGCTCGCCGCACCTTCCTGCACCGCGCTGCTGTGGTCCCTGCCCGCCGCCATGCACGAGCCGGTCCCGGCCACTGTTCACCGACCGGCCCCCGCTTCGGTGATGACCGCGCCGGCCGCCGCCCACGATCACCCGCCGACCAACGCCACCGTGCACCGGACCACAGAAGGAGTGTCGTCGCGATGGATTTCACCACCAGCGCCTTGATCGCCTCGTGGGCGGCGATCGCGCTGCTCGCGCTGGTCGTCTCGGGACTGGTCAGGCAGGTGCACCAGTTGTCGCGCGCCCAGCCGCACCGCCCCGGGCGGGCAGGCATCGCCCTCGGCGCGCCCGCGCCCGGGCTCGACACGGCCAGGCCGGACGACACGGCACGGCTCGACGGCCTCCTGACGCCGGGCCGCCCCGCGCTGCTGCTGTTCCTCGACGCTGATTGCGGCACCTGCGTCCAGGTGCTCGCCGAAGCCGGAGCCTGGACGATCCGTCAAGGCCTGGGCCAAGATCAGGGCCGGGGCCAAGGTCAGCGCGACCCAGGTCAGCGGGACCCCGTCGCCCCACAGGTGTTCGCGCTCTACGCGGGCCCCACACCCCAGACCGGTGATGGCACCGTACCGGTCCGCGGTGGCCATGCGGACCTGTTCACGGCGTACGACATCCCCGCCACCCCCTATGCGGTGGCCATCGACGCAGAGGGCCGGATCGCGCGTTCGGAACCGCTCGGCTCGCCCACCGCGCTGCTGCGGCTCCTCGACGACATCCATCCCGCGACGCCGAGGAGCCTGCGATGACGTCACTGGACGACGTGCCCACACTTCGCCGGTCGGGGAGTGGCGGCCGCGGCTCGCGGACCAGGCGCGGGGCCCTGCCGTCGTTCGCGCCGCGCAGGCGCACGGTGCTGCAGGCGGCGACCGCCGCGGGCTTCGCCGCGCTCGGGGTGTTCTCCGCCGCCCGGGAGGCGTACGCCGACGGCTACGACATCTGGACCGGTGCGTGCCCGAGTTACGCGGAGGACCACAACTGCTCTCCGGGCTGCGGGCCCAGCACCGTCTACGCCGACGCGTGCGTGACGTCAGGGACGAACACCGGCTTCCACCGGTCGGACGGAATCACCTGGACCCTGCGGCCCAACCAGTGTTATGCCGGGACCTACGACGGCTGGCTGTGGCGCTTCAGCGCGGCCTGCGGCACCTGCGGCTGCGGTATCGAGCGGCGTTGCCACGACGGCTACCGCAACACCGGCTCCGGCTGGGTGAAGTCCATCTGCCGCTGGACCACCGACTGCGGCTGCCCCGGCTCCGTGAACTGGCCGACCATCGGCCGCGGCGCCACCGGGCCCGACGTCCACACCGTCCAGCACCTGCTCACCCACCACGGCCATTCGACGGCTGTCGACGGCATCTTCGGGCAGGACACCGAGGCGATGGTCGAGGAGTTCCAGTCGGCGAACGGATTGAGCCCCACGGGAAGCGTCGGTCCGGCCACGTGGCCGGTCCTGGTCGTCACCGTGCGGCAGGGAGACGTGAACCACGCCGTGCGCGGCGCCCAGCGGCAGCTCAACAAGCAGGGCTACGCGCTGACGGTCGACGGCAACTTCGGTCCGCTCACACTCCAGGCCGTGGTCTCGTTCCAGTCCCTGCACGGGCTGACGTCCGACGGCGTGGTCGGCCAGAACACCTGGCGCACGCTGACCGGGACGGTCTAGGTGAGGCTCGGGGAGTCCGGCCGCCACGTGGCCCGGGCGGCGAACCGTGCCGGTGGTGTACGGACGCTGCTCACCGATCCCGCCCTGCCCGTGGTGGTGCTGGGGGCGGCGGCGATCGCCACCGCCTTCTACGCCCCCATGCTGACCTGGGCGATCACCGGCGGCCTTGCCGGGTACTCGCTCTCGGGCTCCGTTTGAACGCGCAACAGCGCGTTCGCGCTGGCCTCGCCAGGTTGGCGGGCAACGTACAGACAGGCTCTGGTCCTCGGCGTGTTCACCATCGGTCTGCTGGCCGGCGGAGTGCTGACGGCCGGGGTGCTGTGGCTGTTCTCCGGTCTCTTCGTACCGCTCCCGGCCGGCGGGCGGCAGGGGCTGATCGTGGCCGTGGCGTCGCTCGCCGCGCTGCGTGACGCGGGCAGGCTGACGCTGCGTCTGCCGCAGAACGCCCGGCAGATACCGCAGGACGTGCTGCGCCGCCATCTGACGCGGGGTGCCCTGCAGTTCGGCTTCGAGCTCGGTACGGGCGTGCGCACCTATGTCTCGGCGAGCGCTCCGTACGCGCTGGCGGTCGCGGTGCTGCTGTCCGGGGGCTCCTACGCGCCCGCGCTGGCCGCCGGACTCGGCTTCGGCGCGGGCCGGGCGCTCACGCCTGCCCTGCGCCGGCTCTCCGGCAACGGGGAGGGCTGGGACGACCTGCTCGCGCGGCGGCTGAGCGCCATGACCGTGGTGTGCTCCGTGCTGATCGCCACTGTCGCCTGCGCGGGGCTCCGGTAGCGCCGTGGCCCGATGTCGTGCCACGGCGCCGAGGCCGTACGAAGCCGCCCCACTGTCGGGTGGACCGGACGTGGCGGGGTGGTGCGCCTGGGCCTGTGGTGCGCCGCCGCAGGCCGGCCCGGGCGACGTGGAGCCGCCCGGCGGGCATGCACAGCGGGCGGAACAGCAGTTTCGCACCGCAAGGCACAACGGCCCCCGCCTGCCGTCCGGTTGTGCCAGAGGTGGGGCTCCTGTGGCGTACGGTGACGCTATGGACACGCCGCGCTTGCGCGGTCAAACTCTGCTCAGCCCCCTCGCGGGGGAACTCAGGGATCGGTATGGAGGAGCGCGATGTTAAGACGTACGATCCGAGTCGTTCTGTCGATTGTCATGTTCATGGCGGCTACCTTGGGTGGCATGCTCGCCACGGCCGGCCCGGCCCAGGCCGACGAGTGCTACACCTGGGGCCGCACCCTGTCCGAAGGCATGTCGGGCGCCGACGTGACCCAGCTGCAGATCCGGGTGGCCGGGCACGTCGACTTCGGCGAGATCCTCTCCGTCGACGGCAACTTCGGCCCGCGGACCAAGGCCGCGGTCACCAAGTTCCAGCAGGCGTACGGGCTGGCGGCGGACGGCGTCGCGGGCTCCCAGACGTTCAGCAAGATCTACGCGCTGCAGGACCCGGACTGCACGCCCATCCACTTCACCTACTCCGAGCTGAACAAGTGCAACTCCACCTGGGAGGGTGGCGCCGTCAGTGCCGCGACGGCAAAGGCCAACGCCCTGCGCACGATGTGGAAGCTCGAGGCCATGCGGCACGCCCAGGGCGATACTCCGATCGTCGTGTCCAGCGGATTCCGCTCGTACGCCTGCAACAGCGCGGCGGGCGGAGCGTCGAACAGCCGGCATCTGTACGGTGACGCCGCCGACCTGGTCGGCAACCCGTCGCTCTGCCAGCTGGCGCAGCGGGCGCGCTACCACGGCTTCGGTGGCATCTTCGGTCCCGGTTATCCCGACCACAACGACCACACCCACGTGGACGGACGCACCAGCCGCTCCTGGTCCGCGCCCAGTTGCGGCATCTGAGGAGCGAGGGCGACCGCGCCCGGTTGCGGCGTCCGAGCGCAACCGGTTGCGGCACCTGAGCAACCGGTCCGACACGCACCGCTCTCCGTCTCCCCCCGGGTCGGCACCCGGCCCGGGGGGCGTACCCGCACTGCCCGACAATCACGCGGCGGGCCAGTTGCCTGCCTCGGGCAACGCTCGTCCCGGCGGGGAGCACACCCGCCGCGCCGTTCCCCCCACTCACCTCCGCACCCGAGCAGGAGTGCCCTGATGTCGTCGTCCCGCATGCCCTGGCGCACCCGCGCCGCAACGGCCCTGTTGGCGGTGCTCGCCGGTATCGGCGCGTCCGCCGTCCCCGGCCCCGCCCTGGCGGCTCCCCCGTCCCAGAACACCGGGCAAACCGTCACCTACCACGGCTACCGGATCGATGTGCCCGCCGACTGGCAGGTGGTCAATCTGGCGGAGAACCCGCGCGCCTGTCTCCGTTTCGACAGACCCGCCGTCTACATAGGCGAGCCCGCCGACCAGAACGACTGCCCCGCCCGGGTCGTCGGACGTACGGCGGGAATCATCGTGGAGCCCATCATCGCACGCTCGGCGGGCCAGGTGACGGCGGAGACCGCGCGGGCGCAGCGCGGCAAGGCCACCGTCCCGGCCGCCGTGTCCGGCAACGACACCATCCGGGTCGCGGTCGAGGACGCCGGTGTCCTCGTCACCGCCGCCCACACCCCGGCGACCGAGCGCCTGGTGCGCGGCGTCCTCGGCTCGGCGAAGCTCACCGCGGGCGCCAGGCGCACCGAACTGCCCAGAGCAGCTCAGCGGTCCGCAGCCGCACAGCGGTCCGCCGCTGCTCCGCTGGCTGCGGCCGGGCCGCAACCCGGAAGCTACCTCGGCAAGGGATTCGACGCCTGCACCGCACCCTCGCAGGCCGCCATGAACGCCTGGCAGGCCACCTCGCCGTACAGCGCGGTCGGCGTCTACATCAGCGGCTCCTTCCGCGGCTGCGCCCAGCCGAACCTGACCGCTAGCTGGGTGACCAACCAGACCGGCAACGGATGGCGTCTGTTCCCCATCGACGTCGGTCGCCAGGCGCCGTGCACCAGCTACTCACTGAAGATGTCGGCCGACCCCGCCACGGCCAAGTCCCAGGGCGTCACTGCCGCGGCCGGCGCGATCAGTGCCGCGTCGAATCTCGGTATCCCGGCGGGCAGCGCCATCTACAGCGACATCGAGGCCTACACCTCGACGGCCTCCTGCAAGGCGGCCGTGCTGTCGTACCTGTCCGGCTGGACCGAGCGGCTGCACAGCAGCGGCTACCTGTCGGGCTTCTACTCCAGCGCTGCCTCCGGCATCAAGGACGCCGCCGGCGAGTACGACAACAGCGCCTACACGCGGGTCGACCACATCTTCTACGCATGGTGGAACGGCGCCGCCGACACCAACACCGGTACCTACGTTCCGGCCGACCACTGGTCCAACCACCAGCGCATCCACCAGTACGTGGGCGAGGTCACCGAGTCCTACGGCGGCTACTCGATCAACATCGACCGCGACTACCTGGACGTGGGCACCGGCGCCCCGCCGCAGCCAGGCTGCACCGGGGTGAACCTCAACTTCGCCGCATACATCACCGTTCAGAGCGGCTCGACCGGCGACCAGGTCAAGGCGGCCCAGTGCCTGCTGAAGACCGCCGGCTACGACCCGGGGGCTCCGGACGGAGTCTTCGGCCCCGCCACGACCACCGCCACCAGGAACTTCCAGACCAGCAGAGGGCTCACGGCCGACGGCGGGGTCGGCCCGAAGACCTGGACCGCCCTGCTGTCCCGCGGATCCACCCCGACCATCCAGAACGGCTCGACGGGAGAGTCCGTCACGCGACTGCAGCGTGCCCTGACCGCCGCACTCGGCCGGGCGGTGGCCATCGACGGCGACTTCGGCCCGGGCACCGAACAGGGCGTACGCGACTACCAGTCCTCGCGAGGGCTGAGCGTCGACGGCGTCGTCGGCCCCGCCACCTGGGGCGCCCTCCAGTCAGGAAAGTGAGGAAGGAACCATGAGACAACTCGCACGCATCATCACGCTGTTCGCCGCCGTGGCCGGTCTGCTCCTCGGACTGGGCGTTTCCGCGCAGGCTTTCTCCCAGGCCGCGTTCCCGCTGACGAGCAGCGGCAACCGCGGTACCGACGTCGTCGCGCTGCAGCACCTGCTCGCCGCGCACGGCCGCACCGTGGCCGTGGACGGCGTCTTCGGATCGGGCACGCGGAGCGCGGTGGTCGACTTCCAGCAGTCCAAGGGCCTCACCGCCGACGGCATCGTCGGGCCCGCCACCTGGGGCGCGCTTGCCATCACCGTACGGCAGGGCGACAACGGGCCGGCGGTGAAGGCCGTCCAGGCGCTGCTCAACGCCAAGCGCGGATTCGGCCTGACGGTCGACGGGGCCTTCGGTCCCGCCACCGACTCGGCCGTCCGCACCTTCCAGTCGCACGCCGGGATCGGTGTGGACGGCGTCGTCGGGCCGACCACGTGGAAGAACCTGCTCTGGCACTACGAGAACATCGACTTCGGTGCCGGCACGATGTGCGCGCAGAGCCCCGACGGCAATGCCAACGCCCACTGGGCGACGGCGGGCGCCGTGGGTCAGCTGGAGGCGGCGGCAGCCGTCTTCGCCAGCACCGGGAACGGCAGGCTGCCGGTCGGCGACGCGGGCTTCGAGCACGGCGGCGACATCCCCGGTCACGCCAGCCACGAAGTCGGGATGGACATCGACGTGTGGCCGATCCGCACCGACTCGGCGCAGTGCACCGCCGGGCGCATCACCTGGCAGTCGGGGACGTACGACCGCGCGGCCACCCGCCGGCTCGTGCAGGAGATCAGGGCGAATGCCCCGGGCCATGTCGAGCTGATCTTCTTCAACGATCCGCAGCTGATCTCGGAGGGGCTGACCACGAGCTACCCGAACCACGACAACCACTTGCACATCCGCTACCGGTGACGGGTCGGCCGCGGACCCCGGGCGTCGCCGCGGGTCCGCGGCCGACCGCGGCGCTCAGCGGATCACCAGTGTCGTCCCGGCGACGGCGGGGACCAATTCCCCGATGACCGGATGTCCCGGCAGCTCCCCGGCGACGAGCAGACCGCCGGAGGTCTGCGCGTCGGCGAGCACGAGCAGCTCGTCGTCGCTCGTCCGTCCCGCGTCCAGGTGCGGGCGCACCCAGTCGAGATTGCGCCTCGTGCCGCCGCTGACGTACCCGGCGCGCAGGGACTCGCGGGCGCCGTCGAGTACGGGGACGGCGGCAGAGTCCACCACGGCGGTGACGGCGCTGGCGCGGGCCAGTTTGTGCAGATGGCCGAGCAGCCCGAATCCGGTCACATCGGTGGCGCACACGGCGCCGGCCTTCAGGGCGGCGGCACTGGCGCGGTCGTTGAGCGCGGCCATACTGGCGACGGCGTGCGGGAACACCTCGCCCGTCCGCTTGTGGCGGTTGTTGAGGATCCCGACGCCCAGCGGTTTGGTCAGGGTGAGCGGGACACCCGGCTGGCCGGCGTCGTTGCGCAGTATCCGGTCCGGGTCGACCAGACCGGTCACGGCCATTCCGTAGAGCGGCTCCGGGCTGTCGATGCTGTGGCCGCCGCCGACGAAACAGCCGGCCTTTCCGGCGACTTCGAGCGCTCCCGCCAGCACCTCCTGGGCCGGCTCAGCGGGCAGGACGTCCCGGGGCCAGCCCAGCAGGTTGAGCGCGACGACGGGCCGGCCGCCCATCGCATAGACGTCGGACAGTGCGTTGGCGGCGGCGATCCGGCCCCAGTCTCGGGCGTCGTCGACGACTGGTGTGAAGAAGTCGGCGGTCGACACCAGGGCGAAGCCGGCGCTGGTGCCTACGACCGCGGCGTCGTCGCCGTCGTCGAGTCCGACCAGCAGCCGCTCCCCGTCGGCATGACCTCCGCTCGGCCCCGGCATCAGTCCCGCGACCATCGCCTCCAGCTCTCCCGGAGGGATCTTGCAGGCGCAGCCGCCACCGTGTGCGTACTGGGTCAGCCGGACGGGCACGGCGGATCCGGCTGCGGGGCCAACTGGCGTCATACGGCGATCATTTCACCTCTTGCCCCCGCAGTGTGCGTGGATCACAATCATGCCCCGGAGGCGTTGGGCGGGCTGGTGCCCCTCCCGATCTTCAAAATCGGTGTGGTCCGGGATCCGGGCCAGGCGGGTTCGATTCCCGTCCGCCTCCGCTGACTTCGATCGGGGTGGCGCGGGTGGCGGACGAGCGGCGGGAGCCGCCTGCGGATCCCCGGCGGCGGGTGCCGAGCACGACGCTGCTGCTCGGCGATCCCCGGCTGAGCGAGGCCTCCGCGCGGCTGGGCAGGAGCGTCGTCAAGTCGGCGGTCGCCACCGCCCAGCAGGCCGTACGCGAAGGGCGGATCGGGCCGGACGAAGCCGTCGGTGCAGCGCTCGCCGCGCTCCCCCCGCACGCGGCCGGGCTGCGCACCGTGCACAACGCCACCGGCGTGGTGCTGCACACCAATCTGGGGCGGGCACCGCTCTCACCGTCCGCGCTCGAGGCGATGGCGGCGGCCGGAGGGTACACGGACGTCGAGCTGGACCTGAGCACCGGCAGACGGGCGCCGCGCGGCCGCAGTGCCATGGCGGCCCTGCGGGAGGCCGTACCGGCCGCAGGGGGCGTGCACGTGGTGAACAACGGTGCCGCCGCCCTTGCCCTGGCCGCGGCCACGCTGGCCGCGGGGCGCGAGGTCCTGCTGAGCCGGGGCGAGTTCGTGGAGATCGGCGACGGCTTCCGGATACCCGAGCTGCTGGCCGCCTGCGGCGCGCGGATCCGCGAGGTCGGCACCACCAACAGGACCCGGGTCGACGACTACGCGGACGCCGTCGGCCCCGACACCGGATTCATCCTCAAGATCCACCCGTCGAACTTCACGGTGAGCGGCTTCACCCAGGGCGTCGACGCCGGCGAACTGGCAGCGCTGGGCCTGCCCGTCGTGGTCGACATCGGCTCCGGCCTCCTCGCGCCCGACCCGTTGCTGCCGGACGAGCCGGATGCGGCCACGATGCTGCGGGCCGGGGCCACGCTGGTCACCGCCAGCGGGGACAAGCTGCTCGGCGGCCCTCAGGCGGGGCTGGTCCTCGGCCGGGCCGACACGGTGGAGCGGATGCGCCGTCATCCCATGGCCCGCGCCCTGCGCGTGGACAAGTTCACCCTGGCCGCGCTGGAGGCGACACTGCGAGGTCCCGAGCCACCCGTGCACGCCGCCCTGCACCTGCCGCTGCCGGAGCAGCGCACACGCACGCTGCGCCTCGCCGAGGACCTTGCGCGCCGGGGCCTGGATGCTCGGGTCGTGCCCTGTGAGGCGGTGGTCGGCGGAGGCGGCGCCCCCGGGACCGCTCTGCCGTCCTGTGCAGTAAGCCTGCCCGACGACCTCGCGGCACCGCTGCGCACCGGTGAACCGTCGGTGCTGGGCCGGGTGGTGCGCGGTCGGCTGCTGCTGGACCTGCGGTGCGTGCCGGAGGCGTGCGACGGCGACATCCTCGCCTCGGTGCTGCGCGCGGCGGGCCGGTGAGCATGCGGGTCATCGCGACGGCCGGGCATGTCGACCATGGCAAGAGCACGCTGATCCACGCGCTGACCGGCACCCACCCCGACCGGCTGGCGGAGGAACGGCGCCGTGGTCTGACCATCGACCTGGGCTTCGCATGGACCGATGCGCCCTCGGGCGAGCGGCTCGCTTTCGTCGACGTCCCGGGACACGAGAGGTTCGTTCCCACCATGCTGGCCGGCGTGGGGCCCGTGCCCGCCGTGCTGTTCGTCGTCGCCGCGGACGAGGGCTGGAAGCCGCAGTCCGCCGAGCATCTGGCCGCCGTGGACGCCCTGGGCGTACGGCACGGACTGCTCGCGGTCACCCGTTGCGATCTGGCCGACCCCGGCCCCGCCACGGCACAGGCACTGGACCGGATCCGGTCCAGCACCCTCGGCGGCGTCGAGGCCGTGGCCGTCAGCGCCCGCACCGGCACGGGCCTCGCCGCGCTGCGCGCCGCCCTCGACCGGCTGGCCGCGCGACTGCCGGACGGGGACGCCGACGCCCCGGTACGGCTGTGGATCGACCGCGCCTTCAGCGTGCGCGGCAGCGGGCTGGTGGTCACCGGCACGCTCGGTGCCGGGCGGATCCGGCGGGGCGACGTCCTGGTGACCGCCCGCTCCGGCCGTTCCGTGCGCGTCAGGGCGCTGCAGGCCCTCGGCAAGGAGACCGGCCTGGTGCGAGCGACCGCTCGGCTCGCCGTCAACCTCCGCGGTCTCGAGAAGGAGTCGACGGGCCGCGGCGACGCTCTGCTCACCCCCGGCAGCTTCGTCCCCTGTCTGCGCTGCGACGTGCGCGTACACGGCGGAACACCGGCCGGGGAGCTGCCCCGCACCGCCGTCGCCCACATCGGCTCGGCCGCCGTGCCGGTACGCGTCCGGCCGCTCGGTGCGGACATCGTCCGGCTGACCCTGCCGGCGCCGCTGCCGCTGCGCATCGGCGACCGCGCGGTGCTGCGCGATCCCGGTCTGCGGCGGGTGCTGGCCGGGCTGACGGTGCTCGATCCCCGGCCACCGGACCTCCTGCGTCGTGGTGCCGCGGCACGGCGCGCGGCCGAACTGGGCGATGCTCTCGGCGCTCCGAGCGAGGCGGACGAAATACGGCGCCGACTGCTGGTCACGCGCCAGGAGTTGACCGCGATGGGGGTGGCCGTCCACACCGTGCCGGTCGCGGGCGACTGGCTCGCCGAGCCCGTCCACTGGACCGCCCTGCGCGCCCGGCTGACCGAACTGGTCACCGCGTACCGCACCGAGCGGCCCGCCGAGGAGGGCGTACCGGTGGGCATCGCGCGGCACCGCCTCGGACTGCCCTCCACGTCCCTGGTGGAGGCACTGGTCACACCACCCCTGCGGCTGAGCCTCGGGCGCGTGACCAGCGGACCCGACTCCCTGCCCGCCGCTGTCGCGGACGCGGTGGGCCGTCTCACCGCCGAGCTCGCCGGCCGGCCGTTCGCCGCCCCCCAAGCCCAGCGGCTGGCGGAACTCGGCCTCGGCCGTCGCGAGCTCGCCGCGGCGGTGCGCCATGGGGCCGTACTGCGGCTCGCGGAGCATGTGGTGCTGCTGCCGGACGCCCCGCGGCTGGCGGCCGACCGGCTGAGCGAACTCGACCAGCCGTTCACCGTGGGAACGGCGAGCTGCGCCCTGGAGACCAGCCGCCGCGTCACCGTTCCCCTGCTGGAACACTGCGACGGTCAGGGCATCACCGAGTTGCTTCCCGACAGGCGCCGCCGCTGCGCGCCGCGCGGTCGACCGGCGCCGGTCGACGCGCCGCCCTGAAACCGGCGTTCTCGCTGGAGCTGTCCGGGGCGTTGCCCATGCGGGGGGAGGTGCGGTAGTGGAAGCCTCAGCAGGGTCGGGAACTGGCGTGGTGGCTTCCGCTCCGTCTCCAGTCCCCGCCGCTTCAAACCGTGCATGCGTTGGTAGGCCGCCAGCAGACCGCGACGAGTGCCCGCTTCTTGCCCCGGTGGCCGACCAGGCGCCGGAACCGTGCGGACGTGCAGTACCTGTCCGATCAGCGGAGTAAATGGGACGAGAGCGATGCCTGGGCAGCCCAGGGTATAGCCGCTGTCGTCCGCGACTTCGAGCTCTACATCGGCGGTTGCGGCGGCTGCGTTGGCTCCAGGCTGCCCCCGCTGGGCTGCGCGACGCGGCCATGGCGGTCTCCAACCCGCCGGGGCGTGACCTGGAAGCCTGGTCGGATCGGCTTCGCGACGCCAAGGCCTGGCTCGCCGCACTCGTCCAAGATGGATGGCTATCCGGACGGGATCGAGCGGATCCGCGTCCTGCTGGCATGGGCCGGGACTTCCGCCAGGGAGTCCACCGGCGGCCTGAAGTCGTACGACATGGCGGTCCAGCGGCTACTACTCGCCGAGGACCCCGACCTCATCCTCACCGCGCTAGCCACCGGCTCGCCGAGCCCGGTCCAGCTCGAGGGCGCGGCCCAACTCTTCAGCTCCGTCGAATGGACTGGAGCGCACGGCAAGGACCTGCCCGAGCCGCGGCGGTCGATGCTGATCGGGCTCCAGGCAGGCGGCACCGACTCCATGAGGTTCCGGATGCGCCATGGCTACTGCGGTGCCGAGGTATCCGCCTGACAGGACGCTGCTGACCGTCGGACGGGTTTCCCTCAGCTCCTTCGCCTCATCGCCCCCGTCTGGGTGCTGCCGGTCATCGCCGCCCAGTACCCGGCCGCCGAGGGCGGCCAGGTATCCGTGTGCAGCTCCCTTATCGCTGACCGTCGTCTTCACCGACCGACGGTTCACCCAGTGGCGAGGAATTGTCGATACTTGTGGATGGCTCATCAGCAACGGTAGGTGGTGAGCGACGAGGCATACTGTCCGTCGTGACGACGTATGACCGCATCGGTGCGACCTACAATCACACGCGGCGAACCGACCGCCGGATCGGTGTCAAGATCCACGAGGCGCTCGGCGATGCTGGCACTGTCATCAACGTCGGTGCGGGTGCCGGCTCCTACGAACCACCGCAAACGGTGCTGGCGGTTGAACCCGGTGCAGTGATGATCGCCCAACGTCCGGCCGGATCTGCGCGGGCCCTGCAGGCATCCGCGGAGTCGATCCCCATCGCCGACGACTCGGCCGACGCGGCGATGGCCTTGCTGACCGTGCATCACTGGACGAACCTGGAAGCGGGCATCGGGGAACTCCTTCGGATCGCGCGGCAGCGCGTCGTCATCTTCACGTGGGACCAGGCCATCTTCCGCAGGTTCTGGCTGCTGGACGAGTACCTGCCGGAGGTAGCCGCGTTCGACGACACACGGGCGGTCTCGATCGACCGGCTGGTTGCGCTGCTGGGAGGCGCCCGCATCGAGAAGGTCCTGATCCCGCACGACTGCACCGACGGATTCGGTGCTGCATTCTGGCGCCGACCTGAGGCATACCTCGATCCGGAAGTGCGAGCAGGTATCTCGATGCTTGCCCAAACCGGCGAGGAGGTCCTCCGCCCGGGCCTGACCCGGCTGTCCAACGACCTGTCTTCAGGCCTGTGGCACGAACGGCATGCTGACCTGCTCGACCGCGACACATTGGACGTCGGCTACCGACTTCTCGTAGCGGACCTTTAGTACTGCAATCACAGTTGTGGGGTCTGTCCTCGGCGTTTGTAGAGGCGGGGAGACGTTCCGGGCGCGGCAGCAGTCGACGTGGCCGGTGGGCGGCAGGTCGTCCCGCGCGGGGGGAGAACACCCGCTGAAGGGGGTGTAGCGGTGCGTACCAACCGCTACAGTGGGGGCATGAGCAGCCAGAGGCAGATCAATGTGCGGGTGGACGAGGCGACAGCCGCCGGGATTGAGGCGCGTGCGGCGGCCGCCGGCATGAGCGTGACCGACTACGCCCGGCAGGTCCTCGCGGACGAGGCGAACGACCTGCGGCACCGGTTCCTGGGCGCGGGCGCGCACTTCGCGGACGCCTGGGGCGACACCTTCGCCGAGCAGTTCGGCCACCCGAAGGCCGGGGACGGCGCCGGGGCCGGGGCCGCTGCGTGATCGTTCACATTGACCGGGCGTGGCTGCTGGACCTCGCGCACCGGAACATGCCGGGTGACCCCGACGTGACGGACTTCGGGTCGATGGCGGCCGCCGTGGCGCGGCACGCGGACAAGGTGATGGAGACCCCGGTGTACACGGAGGTGCACCACCGCGCGGCCGCGCTGATGCACCAGCTCATCCGGGTGCCGGCGCTGGAGCACGCGAACGAGCTGTTCGGTGCGGTGGTGGCGGCGGCGTACCTGACGGCGAGCGGGGCGATCGTGACGGTGGGCGCGAAGGAGGCGGCGGAGCTGGCTGCGCGCATCGACCGGGACGCGCTGGATGTGCGGGCGGTCGCGGAGGCCATCCGCGGGTGGGTGGCGGCGTAGGCGGTCGCGCTCGGTGGGCGTGGAGGACCCCGGCCCGAGAGGGCCGGGGTCCTCTGGCTTTTGTCGGCAACACAGAGTGACAGTCTCGTGGGGGCCCGCGTAATGCAGGTCTCGCAGGGGACGGACGCCGAAGCCCTGGCGGCGGAGAGCGGCTACACCCTCACGATGTGCAAGTCCTCCACCGTGGCCGCACCGGTCGTCGAGGCAACCCCGGCGGAGGCGCCCGCGCCCGTGGTCCAGGCCCCGGTTGAGACGCCTGCCCCGGCCGCCAAGAAGGTTCCCGGGCCCGCCAGCCGAAGCCCCGCCTGATCCCTGCGGACATCCCGAGATCACCTTCGAGATCGAGATCGACAACCGCGACCAGTGCGGCAAGCAGCGCCGCACGGCGATCGAGCAGATGGTGGCCACCGTCCCGGGCGCGACGACCACGTTCCGCTCCGTGAAGAACAAGCACAAGACCGGCAACGACGCGCTCATCATCACGGTGACCGCGCCCCGGGGCGTGGACGTCATCCTCCAGTCGCGGCTGGACAACAGCAACAAGCACCTGTCGACGCAGGTGGAGGTCGCCAAGGCAGCAGGCAAGGAGAAGGGCCTCAAGGCCACCGAGCTGCAGAAGTACTGGAAGGGCCAGACCCGCCAGTGGATCGAGGAGGAGGGCGCGGACAGGGCCTGGAAGATGGCGGGCAACGCCCCCCGGCGCGACGTGTGCGAGCAGCACTTCAACTTCTGACCGGCCCCTCGCGGCCCACTCCCCGGCACTCGACCGGCCGGGGAGCGGGCCGTCGTCATGGAGGGCGCGCGCACCTTCGACTTGCGCCGTCCGCAGCGGCATCGCGGGAGCGTGCTCCGTGCGGCGCGCGAAGGACTTGAATGCTTGATGAAGTGGCTTGCGTCCGAGGGGGACACGGTAGGGCAGGGGGCGCGGCCTGGGGGCTCGGCAGGTCAGTGATCGGGCGAGTGGAGCCCTGCTAGAAGCAGGTCCAGCAAGGTGCGGATCGCATCGGACCGCCGAGTGGCGTGCGTGGGGCGCAGCGAGGATATCGCCATCAGGACGACGCGGACGTCTGCGACGGTGGTTCCTCGCCGCAGGACGTGCTGCTGGTGTGCGCGGGCGACGAGTTGTTCCAGTGCTGCCGCGTGGGCCTGCCGGTCGGCACGAAAGGCGTCGCCTGCGGTGTGCGAGCCCAGCAGTGCCTCGTTGAGGCCGGGGGCCCGGATCTGGTGTTCAGCGAACTGGCGGATGGCTCCGCTGAGCGCGGTCCAGGCGTCCGGCTCTTTCTGTGCGGCCTGCATGTCCGCCCGGCAGGCCGCCACATGCCCGGCAAGGGCCGCGCTGATCAAGTCCGTGCGGGTGGGGAAGTGTCGGTACAGCGTCGCGATGCCCAGCCCGGCGCGCCGCGCGATCTCGCGCATGGGGAGGTCCACGCCCTCGACGGCGAAAGCCTCGTGGGCGGTCGCGATGATGTGTTCATGGTTGTCGGCCGCGTCGGCCCTGGCTTTCCGAGTCACTTTTCCCTGCGTCCCTATCGTCTTCCCGCGTAGTGGAACAGGTGGTCCGGAACCATGTTTACCTCATCGGAGCGCGCGGAGACTCCGGGCGGGAGAGGTGATCATGTTTGCTGTGCAGTTCAAGCGGTTCGGCCCGCCGGAGGTCCTGACCCTGGGCACCGTGCCCGAGCCCCATCCCGGCCCTCACCAGGTCCGCATCGCCGTCAGGACCGCCGGGGTCTCGCCCGTCGATCTCGCACTGCGCGAAGGCTCGTCCCCGGCGGGCAAGCACCTCGCCCTGCCGCACGTTCCCGGCGTCGACGCCGCCGGGGTGATCGACGAGATCGGTGCTGAGGTTACGGGCTACGCCGTCGGCGACGAGGTCTTCGGCGCGGTCGACGTGGCACGGCTGGGCGGGGCGAGCGCGCAGTACGCGGTCCTGGATGTCTGGACCCACAAACCGCACGGCATGACGTGGGCCGAAGCCGGGGCGGCGGGCACCGGCATCGAGACCGCGACCCGGGCTCTCGACCTGCTCGACGTGCGGGAGAACACGACGTTGCTGGTGGACGGTGCGGCCGGCGGCGTCGGCAGCATCGTCGTGCAACTCGCGGTGGCACGCGGCGCCCGCGTCCTCGGCACCGCACGCCCCGACAGTCACGAATTCCTCAGGGAACTGGGGGTGGAACCCGTGGACTACGGGCGCGGTCTGCCCGCCCGGATCCGCGCCGTGACCGCCACTCCGGTCGACCGGGCACTTGACGCGGCGGGGGCCGGGTCGCTGGGCGAACTGATCGAACTGGCCGGCACCCCGGACAGCGTCGTCACCCTGGCTGACTTCGGGGCATCGGCTTACGGGGTCCGGCTGTCCATGGGCCGCCTCGCCGGCGAGCCCGACGGCGTCCACGGACTGACGTCAGCCACGGCACTCGCCGACCAGGGCCGCTTCCACGTTCCGGTCCGCGAAATCTACCCGGCCCATCAGGCAACGCAGGCGCACGAGACAGCCGCACAACCGCCCCGACGGGGAAAGATCGTCCTCGACATGACCCGTACCAGTTGAGGCATTCATGTGACGGTCCCTGCCTCATGCGCGGCGTCCGCCGGTGCGTGTGGAGTCCGTCGAGGACGGCCCGGACCGCTACTTCCTCGTGGTGCACGCCGTCGATGTGGAGAAGCTGGACGTGTCCGAGACGACGGCTCCCGCGCTCATGGACTTCCTCCTGTTCACGCACGCGATCGCCTGGGCGGCCGTGTACGGCACCTTCGAGCGCTGAGCCGGCCAGACGGCCGGCCTCGGTCGGTCCCGGTGCTCGCTGCGCGCGTTGCCCGGGTGGGAAGTGTGCGAACGCGGTTTCTCAGCTTGCGGCTGGCGCTGACGCGGGCAGCATGCCTCACTGAGCTTTGCTGGATCAGGTGGGTGCTGAGTGGATTTCGAGTCCGGTGTGGGTGAGGCAGGCGGTCAGCAGAGCGGGACGGTTCTGGATGCGGCGGAGTCCTGTTCGAACGGCACGGGTGAGCTCGTCGAGGGTGAGGGCGGCGAGGTTGGCCAGGGCTGTGCGTTTGAGGTGGGACCAGACCTGCTCGACGGGGTTGAGGTCGGGAGCGTAGGCGGGCAGGTAGTGAACGGTCAGCCAGTCGCGGCCGTCGATCGAGCGTTGCATCCAGCGGCTGTGGTGTCCGGCCAGGTTGCCCCAGATCAGCACCATCGGGGCGCCGAGGGCTTGGTGGGCCTGGTCCAGTAGGGGGAACAGGTCGCGGTCGCGGTACCAGCCAGTGCGGATCCGGTAGATCAACCTGGGTGCCTGTCCCGGGCGGTAGCAGGTCAGGGCGACCATGGACAGCTTCGGCTGGCGACCCTTGACGACGGTCAGGACCGGGGTCTGCCCGGCCGGTGCCCAAGTGCGGACAACCGCGCCGGTCAGCGAGGCCCCGGCCTCGTCCTGGAAGCAGAACCAGGCTCCTGCGGCCCCCCTTTTTTCGATCTTCGGCCACTCGGTCTCTACCCACTCCTGGATCCCGCCCGCGTCGCGTTCGACGGCCCGGCGGGCGGGCACTTGCGGGGTGGAGCCCATCCGGCGCAGGAGCCGGCTCACCCCGGACAGCGAGCCATAGACAACGGAGAACCGCTCGATGATCACGCGGCGAACCCGCGCCAACGTCCAGCCATCCGTGGCGAACCCGTAGTCCTTGGCCCCGGCCCGCAGCAGTTCCCTCAGGCTCTGGCGCTGGGCCTCGTCCAGAGCGCACTGCGCGCTGGCGACCCCGTGCCCAAGCAGAGCATCCGAGCCGCCCTCCCGCCAGGCACCCGAACAGGGCCGACGGGAAGACCTAACGGAGTCCTACTACGGCCTACTTGATAAATGGTCATCTGGCGGGTTTGTGGGGCAAGGAGCGCGGGCAGGGGTCGGGCTCGACGTAGAACCGCCGGCTTGCTGGACACGGAGAGCGAGCCGGTCGGCGGTTGCCTGGCTATCGATGTGCTCGTCTCTGATCGTGCGGAGGTCGTGAGTTCGAGCTCTGACCAGATGGACGGTCGGCTTGGTGACGCCCCGAGGCCGCCTCGTGGGTTTGGGCCCGGTGCTGGGACTGACGAACCTGGCGAAGAGTCGTGTCCTACCGGCTCGAGTCGCGGCCAACCGCCCCTGCTACGTCCTACTCCTCCGGCTCCCAGGCGCGGAGCAGGTCGAGCAGCCCTGCGTCGCCGTCAACATGCAAGGAGTCGGCGGGGATACGGTCGTACAAGTAGAGGACCAACTCACTGGCCGTGCCATGGATGGAAGCGCCGGCTGCGTCCGAGCCCTCGCCGGTCGCGGCAGTGGGCGCGGGGATGCGGGTGGAGCGTGCGCCGTCGCCGTCGACCGTGAGGCGCCAGGAGCGGCCCTCGGCGGTGTGGAAGTCGAAGGCCGTGGGCTTGTGCGGCCAGGCGCTGGGCGTCGCGACGCAGGTGAACAGGAACTCCTCGACACCGTCGAGTGCGACCTCGGCCGGCAGCGGCTGCGGGGCGCCCGCGGCGAGTTGGACGTCGCAGGTGTGCACCGCGCTCTCCTGGACCCGGTGCCGGGCGACTCCGCCAGAGGTCCGCGGCGTCTGCAGGGCACTCCACCACGCCCAGCAGCCGGCGTCCGGTCCTGCCTCGCGCAGGGCGCTCAGCAGAAGCTGCGTCGACGCGGCCAGCCAGGCCAGCAGGGCCTCACGCTCCCGCGGCACTTCCAGAGCGGCGCGCGCAGCGGTGGCCCCGGCCGGGGGAGCGTCGGCAGGCCCCGCGCCGACGATGGCGGCCCAGTAACGGTCTCCCCCACCCAGGTGCTTCACCAAATCGAACAACGTCCACCCGGGGCAGGTCGGCACCTGTGCGTCGAGACTGGGCGCGGCGGCGACCGCGGTGCGGAAGGCGGTCGACCGTTCATCGATCAGTCGCAGCAGGTCAGGGAACTCGAGATTCCTTTCCACGCCGGATGTCTATCACCGTGCGCCGGTGATCGTAGAGCGATTTTCACAGTCGCCGCCGGTTGGCCATCGTGGACGTGGTCCTCGCCTCCCACCGCTCGGGTGACATGCTGCGCACTGCTGCGAGGACGCTGGTGGTGGCGGTAAGCCCGGCGTGCCGGTGGGTGCTCCGGCCTCGCCGCGCGGCCGGGCACACCCGAAACCTCCTGGCCGACCTCGGCGACCACGCCGCCGACTTCCGCTACCTGCTGCGCGACCGCGACAGCCGCTACACCCACGCATTCGACGCCATCTTCACCGCCGACGGCATCGAGATCCTCAAGACCGCACCGTAGGCGCCAAGGATGAACGCGCACGCCGAGAGATTCATACGCACCGTCCGAGCCGAGTGCAACCGCATGCTCATCTACAACGAGCAGCACCTGCGGCACGTACTCGCCGGTACGCCGAGCACTACAACACCGGAAGACCCCACCGCGCCCTGCAACTTCGAGCCCCCGCCGACGACGCGGACGTCATCCCCTTCCCCGCGCAGCGGATCCACCGCCACGACGTCCTCGACGGGCTCCCACGAATACCGGAACACCGCCTGACGAGGATCACGACGGACGGGCGAACACCCAGGTCAGTGCATGCGCGGGACTTTTGGATCCCTACAGGTTGGTGGTGTGGCGGAGTTGGTCCCTGCGCGGGGTGCGCCCGCCTCTTCGGCCGTCGCGGGGGCGGCCTGGGAGCCGCTGCGCTGCGTCGTAGGAGGGTGGCGGGCCGCGGGGACGGGCCGCCCGCACCGTGTACTACCGGGTGACCGCTGTCGGCGGGCTCCAACGGATCTGCGCAGTCGAAGATCTTGCACGAGAGCGCTCCGGCCAGTTGGAAGACTGAGGTGACCACGTCGTCGCCGTAGCCTGTGACGGCACGCCGGTAGGCGTCCGGCTGGTCTTCGGCATGCAGCACGCTGTCCGGCCGTGAGGATGTCCCGTTGCCGCTGGTTGGGTGCGACCGCGGCACGGAGTTCCGGCATGGACACCGACGCCCGGTTGCGGGTTGTCGACCGCGATCACTGAAGCGAGCCGGCGATGCCGAAAAGAAGAAAATCGGGCATATGAGCTATGGGTGACGGTAGCCCGTTTGGCCGTTTGGGCCCATTTCGTGTCGTCATACTCCTGGGAGGAACACTTTCGGTGGGGCGTTGGGACGGGCGATGCGGGGTGGGCGTGACCGAGCGTGGTAGGACCGACCTTGCCGCTCCGGGCGAGACAGGGGGGCCGGGTGTGACGGGCCATGGCGTCCCGCGCGCACGCGCGGCGGCGGAGGATCGGCGGGGCAGTCGACAGTACGGGGACGAGCAACGGCAGGACGAGCGGCCGACGCGTGCGGTACCGCGGCACGTAGCCTGCGTGATGGACGGCAATGGCCGCTGGGCACAACGGCGTTCTCTCCCCCGAACGGCGGGCCACCGGGCCGCGGAGACCACCGTCATCGACATCATCGAGGCGGCCCGGGCCGCCGGAGTCGAGTGGCTGAGCCTGTATGCCTTCTCCACCGAGAACTGGAACCGCCCCGGCAGCGAGGTCGACTATCTGATGCGCCTGGTCCGGCGGGTCGTGCGCAAGCACGCGCCGCTGCTGCTCGCCCGCGGCATCCGCTGCCGCTTCCTCGGGGCCGCCGACCCGCGAATCCCCCGTGGACTGGCTCAGGATTTCGACGACCTGTCGGCTCTGACCGCCGACAACCGGGGGATGACGCTGACCGTCGCCTTCGACCACGGCGGGCGCCGAGACATCGTCGAGGCCGCAAGGTCGCTGATCCGCAGCGAAACGCCCGCCGACGAGGTGACCGAGCGGCTCTTCGCGGACCACCTGCCGTTCCCAGACACCCCCGACGTGGATCTGGTCATCCGCACCTCCGGCGAGCAGCGCATCTCCAACTTCATGCTCTGGCAGGTCGCCTACGCCGAGTGGGTCTTCCCCGAGGTGCTCTGGCCGGATTTCCGGGCCCCCGACTTCCTCACCTGCCTGCACGCCTACCAGCACCGCGACCGCCGCTTCGGCGGCGTGCCAGCCTGGACGATCGGAGATCCATCATGACGACCGGAACCACGGGAACGGCCGACGAGGACCCTGTGTTCGGCCTGGAATCGCGGTTCAGCGCCTTCTTCGACGACCCGCGCTGGGCGCTGGCCGTAATCCGCGCCACCGTGCTGGAGGCCGCTCACCCGCAGATCGGCGCCGCCCTCGTCGACAACTCCACCTTCACCACCCACCCCTGGCGCCGGCTCCGCAACACCTTCCTCAGTACGCGGCGCATGTTCGACGCCGATCCGGCGGTGCGCGAGCGGGAGGCGGCCCGGCTCAACCGGCTGCACTCCCGCATGAGCGGCGCCGACTCCCGCGGGCGCGCCTACGACGCGATGGACCGCGCGACCCGTGCCTGGGTGGTCGCCACCCTCTTCGAAAGCGCGGTCACCATGTGCCGGCTGAGCGGCCAGCCGCTCGACCAGGACACGATGGAGCGGATGTACGTGAGGTACCGCGCGTTCCTTGCCGCGCTCGACGGCGACGCCGGGGAACTTCCCGAGGACCTGGGCGACTTCTGGCGGTACTTCGACATGGTCGTCGAAAACGAGCTGGAGAACACCGAGGCGGCCCGCGTCATCCTCTACCGGCTCTTCGACCACCTTCCCGCTCCGGCGCTGCTCAAGGGCATGCCGACGCTCTGGGCGGCCGGCCGGGCTGTCGCCGGACCGCTTCTCGGCGCGATCACCGTCGCCTCGCTCCCCGAGCCGTACCGGCGCCGGGCCGGCCTGCCCGAGATGCCCGGCGCCCCGGCCCTGATGCAGGGCGCCTACCTTGCCGCCGGACTCGCCCGCTTCCTGCCCGAGGGCTTGATCAACGTCGAAAGCATCATCGAAGTCCTCTCCGTCTCACCGGGGAGCGACGACCCCCGAGCCCGGACCGCGACCGCTCTGCGTGCCCGCATGAAGCGGGCATCGGCCCTCCTCCGCCTCCTCACACCACTGAGCGGCGACCTGGACCCCACACCGGACCCTGCGCCTTCGCCGGGCGCCGGGCAGAGCCGACGCTCGGCGGAGCAGTTCTTCCGCCAGGTGCTGGACCAGACCGGCGATGGCCACCTCGACTGGCCTGACCTCGCCGCCATGGCCCGCGAACTCTCCACCCGTCTCGACCTGGACGAACCCGAGGAGACCCGGCTCTACGACGCCTTCGCCGCCTGGTGGCGCGAACTCCAGGCCGCTCTCGACACCGACGGCGACGGCCGCGTCAGCGCCGACGAGTACGCCGCCGCCGTCCCCTCCCTGGCCGGACCCGCGCTCATCCGTGTCGCGGAGGTGCTCTTCGACGCTACCGACAAGGACAGCAGCGGAGCCATCGACGCCGACGAGTACCGGACGCTCTTCCGCACCGCCTTCCACCGCGACCTCACCATCACTGACGGCAGCTACGGCCAGAGCGCCTTCGTGGGCGACTTCCTCTCCTTCATGTCGGGCCGCCGCACGAGCACTCCGTACGACCCCCTCCTGGCCGACGCCTGACAAACTCGTGCTTCCTCGAGCGGCAGGGCCTCCTTGACGCGGCCTTGTCATCCACTCACTCGTCGCTCTGGTAACGTCGCCGGTCAGGCGGGAACACAAGCGAATGGTCCGCAGAAGCGGTGGTTGCCGGAGCGCCGGAGCCGGGTGGCGCCCATGACAGCCAGGGCCTCAGCTATCCACTCCCTGCCGGGCTGAAGTTCCAGCCCTCCGAGCCCGCATCAGCACCACCCCGGCCCAGCCAGAAGACCGCCCACCCTCATCACCCTGCGTACGGAACGCGAACTCGCTCGCGAAGACCACAAGGAGCTACGCGCGGAACGCGACCGGCTCCGCGAAGCCCTGCGCCACCAGCCGGGCCAGCAACTCGACGCTCTCCACAGCCCCGACCCGGCCCGTGTCGACGTACCAGGCTTCGGCCGGTCCGCTGGACAGGGCACGGCCCGCGCCCATCTGGGCCATGCCGAGGCCGAGCAGCCAGGGAGCAGTGCTCAGGCCCACGAGTGTCAAGGCGACGAGGTTCAGCAGGCCGGCGGCGGCCAGAACAGCGCGGCGTCCGAGGACGTCGGACAGTCCTCCGGTGGGCAGTTCCAGCGCGGAGGCGGTGAGGGAGTGTGCGGCACGCACTCACCGGTCGGGTCTCGGGATAGTGAGTGCGGGGGGCGGGGCCCCTGGGGGGAGGCGGGGCCCCGCGGTGCGCACCGGCGGTGACGGGGTGCGGGCGCGCGTGGTCCACTGAACCGGGTCTGTGGCCGCGGGGACTGCAGGCGCGATGTCGCGGGCTTGGTCGCCACTCCAACGGATGCGCACGGGCTCGTATGGTGCGTCGCTGGCTTTGCTGTGGTCAGGCGTGCGCATTGCGGGTGCGGCAGGCTGGAGGGGTGGATGATGCGCGGTTCGTGGTGCACGGTTTGTCGCCGCACGGCGGCCGGCTGGTGACGATGCACCGTGAGGACCGGATGGAGGACGACTACGTCGGCACGGCGTTCTCCGAGCACGACCTGCTGCTGATTCTGCGTTCGGCTGGCCTGCCCGATCCGGACCTGGTGGTGGACGATCCACGCTGGGTCGAATGGCGGGGCGCGGCTGCGCACCGGTGGGGGAGTGGCTGAGCCGGACCGCGGGGCGGTCGGCCACGTCAAGGGGACTTGACGCATCTCACGGGCGCGAGCGCCAGGAAAGGATGCGGCATCACCGTGTCATGGGGGCTTGACGTGTCTGATCTTGGCTGTCAAGGGGACTTGACGTGGGGTGTCAAGGGATCTTGACGGATGGTGTGAAGGGGCCTTGACATGACTGGTGGTGGGCGGGAGGAGGTGGACCGCACGGTGGAGCGCCTTGGTGTGCTGTTGCGTGAGGTGGTGGTGGCCGATCCGTTGGCGGTGCTGGAGGCGGTGGGCCGGGTGGAGGCGTTGATCGAGCGGGAGGCGCCGGCCGCGGGGGTAGAGGCGCGGGGCCAGGGCGCGACGTGGGTGGAGATCGGAGACGCGGTGGGTTCGACGCGGCAGGCGGCATTTCAGAGGTTCGCGCGTTATCTGCCGCGCGTGGCCGACGCGGACAACCCCTGCTGACCGGCCCGTAGTGGGGGTGTGGTCTGCCTGGTTGGCGGCGGCCGATGCCGCGTTGACGGTCGGCCGGGCGGGCCCCGGGAGTACCCGTCGTCCCGCCGGAGAGCCATGTCACTATGTCGCGCCTTCTCGGGTGCTGACCGTGGGGCGGGATGCCGCTGATGGTCCTTGACCGCGCTGTCCCGTGCCTGCGGCGCTGGCAGCGGAACGCTTTGATGCCGGGGTGGGATGACAAGGCCGGAACCCGGTTTGAGAGGCCCGAGTTCGATGCGCGGGTCCCGACGTGGGCTCGGTGGGTTGTGGTCTTACCAGGGGCGGGTGATGGTGTTGGTGTCCAAGGTGACCGAGCCGTTGATGGTTAGGGTCTGTCCGTGGATGGTTGCGCCGGCGTTTACGGTGATTGATGTCAGGGCCAGGATTCTGCCCGTGAAGTTGGTGTCGGGTCCGAGGGTGGCTGAGCTTCCGATTTGCCAGATCACGTTTCTCGCAGTGGCGCCGTTGATGAGGAGCACGCGGCTTGCGGTGGCTGTGGTGAGTGTGGATCCGATTTGGAAGATCCAGTCGGCGTTGCGGTTGCCTTGGCCGTCCAGTGTGAGTGTGCCGGTCAGGGCGATGGAGGTGTCGGCGTTGTAGGTGCCGGGGGCCAGCGTCAGGCCGCCGAGGTCGCCGGAGATGCTGGTGTCGGGGGGTTGGGCGACGGCGGTGTCGTAGGTGGCGATCAGATCGGCGTGAGCCTGGAGGGCGTCGGTGTCGGCGGCGTGGATGGTTCCGTGTACTTGGCCGGGCGGGAATCCGGTGACGGAGACTCCGGGGCTCACCCCGAGATCTCCGGTGATGTCGGAGGGGCCGGTGTTGGTGACCGACTGGCCGCCCAGTACCGCGAAGCGTCCCAGGTAGGTGTATGCGTCCGAGGCGGTTGTCGTGCCGCCGAGGGTGGTGACGGAGACATCGGCGGGACCGAGTGCTCCCGCGGGCAGCAGGGCGTCGATCTCCACGTCGGAAGCGATCCTCCAGGACAAGGCGGGTGTGCCACCGAAGGCGACGTCGGTGGTGTAGGAGAACCCGGTCCCGGTGATGACCACGAGATTGGCCCCGTCCACCGGCCCTTTGTCGGGGGTGACGGCGGTGATCGACGGCGAGTCGAGGTAGGTGTAGGTGACGCCGCCGGCGGTTCCGCCCCTGGTCGTTACGGTCACCATGACCGGACCGGCAATGGCAGCAGCTGGGACGGTGGCAGTGAGTTGACCGTCGGAGTTGACCGTGAACGCTGCGGCTTGCGTACCGAAGCGGACCTCATACGTGGTGTAGAGGCCGACCCCGGTGAGGGTCACCGTATTGCCGCCGGACAAGGGGCCGACGGGAGGCTGCGCGAGGCGGAAGGAAGGTGGCGGCAGATAGTAGAAGCTGCCGACGACTCCCGTTCCGCCGGGGGTGGTTACCGACACCGGGACGGCGCCGAGACCGGAAGGGGTGATGGTGGCGGTGGTGGAGTCGCTGATGACCGCGAAACTCGCGGCAGGGCGGGTGCCGTAACGCACACCGGTGGTGCCGGTGAAGTGGACGCCGGTGAGGGTCACTGCGTCGCCCCCGCCTGTGGATCCCTGATTCGGTATGACCGGCATGGGGCGCTCCCTCAAGTCCTTCGGGCCGATCGGCGGGCTTGCGCCTTCGGGCCGGGCCTACTTTGGAGTAGCCCACGGATTGAAGGGCGTGGCAACGACGGAGACCACATGTCACCCGAAAGAGTGGCGAGTTTCGTACAGCGAATTCGGCGGCCACCTCTCGGTTGAGAGGGTCTGCTTGCACGTCAGCACAGGACACCGCCCGCCCCGCGGCCATGGACTCCCGCCGGGTGACAGCGGATGTCACATCTGATTGGCATATGAAAAGATCATCTTGACTACGCCGTTGGCACGCCTGATTTCACGCCGTGGCGCTCGCTCGAACGGTTGACTTTGGGACTGAAGCCTTGTCGCCCGGTCACCCTTATGGGTTACTTCGAGTGTCCGTATCAGCGGCATTTCGAGTCTGCAGACGGACGCGGGCAAGCCCCTGATCAGGCGGCAACTCACACCTGACAGGCTGTTCTCCCTCGATAGGCCCCTGCGCTTGACGCCGACGGGTGCACACCGTCGATCGGGATCTCGAGCGCAAGGGCCATCGAGTTACCACCTGGCCAGTGGACACGAGAGCTGGCTCGCACCCACCAGGGACGTGTGCGGACCGAACGCCCTCATCACTGCTCGGAAATGTACCGCATTCCGGGCGAGGAGGAACACCTCATGCCCATCAGTCCGAACCAAGGATCCAGCGGTGGCGGCACATTGGTCACCATCACCGGCACCAACCTCACCGGCACCAGCGCCGTGCGTTTCGGCACGCGGCTCGCAACCGCCGTCACCAACGTCTCGCCCACTCAGGTCACCGCCGTCTCGCCCTCAGGCAGCGGAGCGGTCGGCGTCACCGTCACCACTCCGGGCGGAACGAGCAACCCGATCCCGTTCTACTACGTCGGGGCGCCGTTCAAGCAGAGCATCAGCCCGGCCACCGGCTCGACAGCAGGCGGCGAAACGATCACCATCAACGGCACTGGCCTGTCCAGCGCCACCAGCGTCGCCTTCGGCGCCAACACCGCCGTGCCGACCGTGGTGTCCGACGGTCAGATCACGGTCGTCGCTCCGGCCGGTGCGGCCGGTGCGGTCGGTGTCAGCGTCACCACGGCCGGCGGCACCAACAACGGGCTCTCGTACACCTACGTCGCCGCCCCGACGGTCACGACCGTCACGCCGGCGCAGGGCCCGACCTCTGGCGGCACATCGGTGACCGTGGCCGGCACGGGTCTCACCAGCACCACCGCGGTCACCTTCGACGGCAACCCGGCACCCTTCACCGTGATCTCCGACACCGCGGTGTCGGCAGTCACGCCCCCGGGGACCGCCGGCCTCGTCGATGTCGTCGTGACCAACGACGCGGGCAGCGCGACCGCAACGGACGCGTTCACCTACGTCGCCGGCCCCGGCATCTGACCGCACCCCATCGGCCGGCCCCCATGGACCGGCCCCGGGAGCGGACGCGGTAACCCGTCAGGTTCCGCCCGCCCCCCAGGCCCCGGCCCGGAAACCCCACCCGGGCCGGGGCCCTAGACCCGCAGCCCGCCACACCCGACCGGACATGGACCGGGACCAACCTCACGGCTCACGCGGGCCGAGCAAGGACAACGACAGGCCCCCGGCCGGTCCGACATCGTACGGAGACCCCGTGAAAGACAACGCCCTCCCGGCGGTATCAGCACAACCGACCGCCGTCGCCGCCGCTCCCGCTCTCACATCCGCCGTACCCAATACCGGCCCAACGGCGGGTGGCAACACCGTCATCTTGACCGGAAGCGGTTTCACAGGAATCACCGCCGTCAGGTTCGGCGCCAATCCGGCACTGGGCTACACGGTGAACTCGGCTACGCAGATCACCGCGGTCGCTCCGGCGGGGTCGGGTGCTGTGGCTGTCACCGTCACCGCTCCGGGGGGCACGAGCAATGCGGTGACGTACACCTATTCGGTGCAGCCGGTCTTGGTGTCGGTGTCGCCGAGTGGGGGGCCGACTTCTGGCGGCACGACGGTGGTCATCACCGGTTCGGGCCTCAGCGGGGCGTCGGCTGTCAGGTTCGGCAGTACGGCCGCGACGTCGTTCACGGTGAACTCGGCTACGCAGATCACCGCGGTCGCCCCGGCGGGAACAGGTGCGGTTGCCGTCACCGTCACCACCCCAGGGGGCACCAGCAATGCGGTGACGTACACCTACTTGGTGCAGCCGGTGCTGCTGTCCCTGTCACCGACTCAAGGACCGGCTTCTGGCGGCACGACGGTGGTCATCACAGGTTCGGGCCTCAGTGGGGCGTCCGATGTCAGGTTCGGCAGTACGGCCGCGACGTCGTTCACGGTGAACTCGGCTACGCAGATCACCGCGGTCGCTCCGGCGGGGTCGGGTGCTGTCGCTGTCACCGTCACCACCCCAGGGGGCACAACCGGCCCCGTCTACTTCTTCTACCTGAGCGCTCCTTTCCTCATCTCTGTCTCGCCGAGTGGGGGGCCGGCCGCCGGCGGTACGACGGTCATCCTCACCGGCACGGACCTCAGCGGGGCCACGGCGGTCCGGTTCGGCAGTACGGCCGCCACCACCTACACCGTCAACTCGCCCACGCAGATCACCGCCGTCGCCCCGGCAGGAACGGGTGCCGTCGCCGTCACCGTCACCACCCCAGGTGGCACCAGCAACTCCGTCATCTACAGCTACGTGGGGTCGCCGGTCCTCACTGGCCTTTCCCCGGCCCAGGGGCCAACCGATGCGGGATCCGGTGTCACCCTCAGCGGCACAGGGCTGACCACGACGACCGCCGTCCACTTCGGCGTCGTCTCCGCCGCGTTCACCGTGCTGTCCGACACGGCCGTCGCCGTACTCGCCCCAGCGGGGACCGCGGGTCCTGTTCCCGTCAATGTCACCACCCTCGGTGGCACAAGCAACTCGCTGACCTACACGCGCGTTGCCCCTCCCGCCATTTAGGGAATGGTCCACCCCTTCCCGCGGGCGCCTGCGGTACGAGCGCGGCAGGGTTCGGAAGGCCCGGAAACAGAGTGCTTGACCGTCATGGGTCCGGCAAAGGACCGCCTGGACCTCCACTGTGTCGCGCGCCCACACAGGTGACCACGCCGTCCCTCCCTGAAAATGCGGGACCTGACGGACCGACGTAGCGTGACGCTCCTCGACGAACTGCAGAATTACCTTACCTGCAGTCGAACAAGGAGCCTATTTCGTGAAACGTTGGCAAGCGCGAAAGGCGTGTAGGGCCGGAGCCTTCGCGGCAATAGTGGCGATCGTGGGTCTCGCCTCGCCGGCAGTGGCGGCCGAGCACTCGACAACGACGGTCCAGGTTTCACCGCCGACTGCCACAGCCGGAGCCCCCGTGCAGCTGACCGCGATGGTGACCTGCACCGGTGATCCCAGCGGCGGTCTCGGCATGACATTCTTCGACGGTGGGGACATCCTGGCAACGGTGCCGGTCGCAGCAAATGGGCAAGCCGGATATGTGGCCGCCTTCACGACCGCCGGCGCCCACACGATCACCGCCGCGTACAACGGAAACAACAACTGCTTCGCCTCGAACGCCACGGCGACGGTCACGGTAACCGCGGCCGAGTATTGTCCCTGGGGGCCTTTCCCGTGCCGGGACCACCACGCTCATCCGCCCGGCTACCCGTACTGCTCGCCCCGTCCTTCTGCGCCGACAGCCTGGTCGTTTCCCGGCTGGAGCGTCCTGAACCATTTCGGTATCGGCGACATCATCAACAGCGTCTTGGGCGATCGGCGGCCATTCAACACCCGCGACTGGTGCCGACCCTGGTGAATTTGATGTGAAGGCGGCGGCCATCTTGCATGCTGCCCGCCGGCAGATCGGTACCCCCGAGCCACGCGAAGTCATGCGCATCTCGGTGAGGCCAGGCGCGCCCGCACCCGCGGGGAGATGCCCGTCGCGCCACGCGCACGGCCTGTGCGACGCGCAGCACTGGTGCCCACTCCTGCTGCAGGACCCCTCGCCCGGACAAGCACGTTGTCACGTTGCACCCCGTCGGCGGGAGTACTTCTTGCGGGGTGGTTGGCGTTGTGACGAGAGGGAGCCCGCCGCGCGTTCCGGGTGATGATCCGGGCAGGCTCACCGGTGCGCGCGGCGGGGTGGTGTGGGGCCCGGTCCTTCTTTGGTGGGCGGTCGTTCGCTCCCGGTCGGGGGGCCGGGGCAACCTCCCCCCGGGAGCGGGGGGAGGAGTCTGCGGGGGCTGCTGATGTCAGGCCGCGTTGGGTGTGACGTCGGGTGTGCTTGCGGCGGTGGGGGTGTTGTTGTGCTGTGTGGTGGTGACTTGTGCCCATAGCAGGGAGAGGGCGGCGCTGTTGCCGAGGATCCAGACCAGGCCGAGGACGCCGAGCCGGTGCGGCGCCGTCCGGTTGCCGGAGGGTGGGGCGGGCCGGTTGGTGGGCTGTGTGGCGGGGCGGGCGGTGGTGGCGGGTATGGCGGCCGCTGGCGGCATGAGGTGTCCTTCGGGGATCGGGGGGAGCGCGGGGGAGTAGGGGCGCTGGAGGGCGGCTGCGGTGGCGCGTTGCGTGATCAGACCGGCCGCCATGCAGGCCCGGCACTTGGCCAGGGCCGCAGGGGGCCCGGGCGGGTAGACGGTCACGATGGGCGTCACCGGCAGCTGTGTGGCTCCGCACAGCAGACACGCCCCCGTTGTCCATGGGCGGCCGTCCAGCAACTCCTGCTCGGTGCTGGTCAGCTTGGGCGGGGCTGGGCCGGTGCCTGGGGCGGGGTTCATGAGGGCAGCAGTGGCATGGGTGGGGTGCCGGGCAGCAGCGGTGTACCGGCCAGGCGCATCACCGGGTGCGGCAGGTCCGGGCGAAACCGGCCAAGAGCGTGGTGCAGGCAGTCGGCATCGACCAGGTGCCCGAGCCGTTGGGGCTTGCGCCAGTGCGGCCCTGGAGCGGTGCGGGCTCCGGCCGGCGGCATGAGGATGATGAAAGGGCCGCCGAAACACAACCCGTGCGCATGTTCCCAGGCGTGGACGGTGCCGGGCGGCACGAGCCACATCAGCGCGTCACGCTCGACGTTGGCGATGACCGGCCCGCACCCGCCGGTCTGGTAGCGGTCCATCCAGCGCACGGCCCGGTCACCGGGGGTGCCGTAGGTGGTGAGCACGACGTCGAAGTCCGCGCCGCACAAGGCTTGGACGCAGCCGGCGTAGGCGTTGCCCACCAGCCGGCGGATCGCAGCCGCAAGGTCGCGCATGTCCGGCACAGGGGCTCCGGCTGCGGGAATCTGCGGCCGGTCCGCGCAGTGAGCGTCACCTTCCCTGCCGGCCCACCGCTGCACGTGCTGCCGCTCGGGGGCGCGGGTGTGGGTCACGGCCTGTTTGAGGCGGCCACTGGGGGGCTCCGCCTGGCGTGACACGAGACGGTCTTCGACGAAAGCGCTTGGCCTTCCTGCGGCATTCATGTCGGTTGCCCCCGGCATCGGTGTCTGGTTCAGGTGCTTCCAGAATGCGGACGCCGGTGGTGGCTAAGTGTCACCGCTGCGTGACACTCGGCTGCTCTGGTTGTGCCACCGAATGGAGCCGGGCTTACAGGCCGATCCATGCGGCAAGGTTGTCCAGCGTGTCGGGGGTAGTGCGCCGCATGTAGACCAGGCCTTTGATCGTCTCGCGGGCGCCGGGGTGGTAACGGGTCTGCTGCGGGGCAAGACGGCGGGCGGTGGTGATCGATTCCAGGGCGGCGTCGGTGCGGCCGGTCTCCATCTGGCAGCGGCCCCGGTCAATGTGGAAGTGGGCCTGCCTGGAGGGCGCCCAGCTGTGGGGGAGTTCGATGTCTGCCGCCAGAGCGAGTGCCGTGTCGTAGTGGTGGAGTTCGACCTGGGCGGACACCGCATGACAGGCGACGTTCGTCGGGCCGAACGACAGCCAGTGCGTCGAGCTCTCACCGGTGCGGTTCGCGCAGGCCTTCGCCTGGTCCAGATGGTCCTCGACGAGGGCGGCGTCCCGGGCGCGGGCGGCAATCACGCTGGCCCCCAGGTGCAGCTGACCGGTGACGGCCACAGCGTCGGGAGTTGGTTCGGCGTCGGCGGCCAGGCCGTGCCCGGAGGCGATGAGGCGCAGCCCGATGCGGTGCTCGCCTTCGCGGTGATAGACCAGGGCGCGCATGTACTGGCGGACCGCCGCCAGCAGGGGATCACAGGCACGGTCGGCGGCCCAGGCCATGCGGTCCAGGGCGATCGTCGACAGGTCGAAGTAGCCGAGCTTGACGGTGATGTCGTGGGCGGTGCGATAGGTCGATCCGAGCGCGCGCCACAGCGTGGTCGACGGCATGCGGTATGCCGCGGTGGTGAGCTCGGCTATGACGGCCGGCAACAGCGTCGCCACAGCGTTGAGGCGCGCGGCACGGACCAGGCGGCACAGGTCGTCAGCAGCGGCGACCAGCTGACCGGCAGGCCGCACAGGCAGGTCAGGGTCCGCCCCCAGGTCGTACAGATCCAAGGCCTCGCGGATCGGCCGGATGAGGCCCTCGAGCCGGTCCTGCTGCAATTCCGTCACGTAGGGCTGCCCGGTCAGGGCGGTGACATCGAGACGGAGCGCACGGGCGACCGCCGCGACGAGGTCAGGGCTTGCGGGCTTGTGACCGGACTCGACCTGGTGAACGAGGCTGTAGGAGTAACCGATGGTCTGGGCGAGACCTCGCTGGGTCAGACCGGCGAGCTTTCGGGCGGCGGCAATGCGCGTACCGGTGTGCTCGTGGTCACCTCTGGGCATCTTTGACCTCCGTACCCTGCAGCCATCTGGAACAGTACCCGCCGCATCCGCCATGGCATCGGCGATCGCCCCGACACCCGCTGCGGGCAGGATCGGTTGCGCCTAGTGGATCACCAGGGGTTGGGTGGGGGCATGACGCGCACCATGTACCTGTTCGCCAGCGCTGCGCCGCCGGTTTTCGATATTGCCGGGGTGATCGGTGACGCGCAGCGGCGTGGCTGGGACGTGTGTCTGGGGCTCACGCCGACTGCGGCGGACTGGCTGGAGGACAGTCTGGAAGGGCTGGCGGCGCTGACCGGGCATTCCGTGCGGTCGCGGTACAAGCGGCCCGGCGAGCCGGATGTCTGGCCGTCGGCTGACGTCATTGTCTTCGCGCCGATCACGTTCAACTCGGTGAACTCCTGGGCGCTGGGGCTCACGCATCACTTCGTAGTGGGGGTGGCCGCCGAAGGCATCGGCAAGGGCATCCCGATCGTGGCGATGCCCTGTGTGAACGCGGCCTATGTGCAGCACCACCAGTTCGAGGAGAGCGTCGCGAAGCTGCGGGCGATGGGCGTGACCGTGCTCTACGGCGACGGCGGCTTCGTCCCGAACCAGCCCGGAACCGGAAAGCCCGCAGACTATCCCTGGCACCGGGCGCTGGATGCCGCAGCGGCCCTGGCCGGGGCATGACCAGCGCCGGCCGGTGTGGCACCAGGCGTTCCGGTCACGCGGCGAGCGAGGGTGCGGGCACGACGATGGGGTGTCGTGCGGGGGCTGATGGGGCTCGTTGAAAATCCCACCCCTCGCTTGGGGGCCAGGCTTACTCCCTGGAGTTCCCCGCCCTCGTCGGGCTCACCAAGGACGGAGCGAAGCACCTGCGGAGTCCGACAGCCAGCCGTCGCGTGGGCCTCGAAAGCCGTCGCCGGAGGCGATCGCTGAGTTCACCCGCCTGCTCGCGCCCGGTGGTACCCAGCAATCTGCTGGTCGGCGATTGACATGATGGGCGGCGGCAACTTCTCAGGTGACTCTAGGGGGCGACTGTGGTGTTCGATACCGAAGCCGATTTCGGAGTCGCCGAACGGGACGAGTGGCCCTCTGTGCCGGCTGTCGGCGTCGGACCGCTCCGGTTCGGTATGACCGTCGACGAAGTGGTCGAGGCGACTGAGACGCTCGGCCAGGCGAAGGTCACCGCGACCCCCGTCTTGCCGCACACCTTCACGACCTCGAAGCCCGCGCCTCGAAGTCCGAGGATCCCGAGGAGTCGGCCGGTCTCCTGGCCGAGTACAGCCGCCTGCGGCGTGAAGCAGCCATGGTGAAGCCAGGCCAGTGACGGATGACCTTCCCCATCCGCCCTGGCAGATGGGCTGGCGGGCAGGGGCGTTCAGGACTTCGAAGCCATGCCCGCTTGGGAGGCGCTCCTTACCGCGATGAGGGCCCATCCGGAACACTGGCGACGGGTCCTTGCAGGGGTGTGAGGGTGGGCTTGGTTGCGCACGGGGGGCGGGTGGGGCTGGGGTTGCGCATTGGGGTGTAGGGGCGGGTCCTGCGATGCGCAATGGGGCGGGGCCGTCGGGGGTGCGCAAGGGGAGCGTTGGGATCGCTGTGCATGGGCCCTGCTGCGCAAAGGGGGGGCGCTGGGCTTGTTGCGCATTGGGCTTGATTGCGCATGGGCGGGGGTTTGGCGGCGTCGGCAGGTTGTGGGCGTTGTGGGCGTTGTGGGCGTTGTGGGGGTTCGGGGTCGGGGTGCTGCGCCTGGACCCGGGGGTGTCCGGGCGGCGGTTGGTGGTCTGTGGTGAGGGGTGGGGTTCGGCGCTGGCGGGGGATTTCTGGTGGCGGGGGTGTGTGGGGGTTGGTGGGTCATGGGTGTTGTTGGGTGCGGCAGGGGCATTTGCGGGCGCGGCCGTCGGGGTCGGTGGTCCAGCCGTGGTCGCATTGTCCGCAGTAGGCGGCCTGTGTGGGCCGTGTGGCGGGTTGTGGGGTGGTGGGGGGTGTCCAGTGTTCGAGGTGGCGTTTGAGGTCGTACCAGGTGGGTTTGCGGGCCATGGCGGTGGCTGCCTGGGTCAGGTGCTGTTCTTGGATGCCGGTGGCCAGGAGGGCTTCGGCGGTGTGGGCGATGCGGCCTGGTGCCAGGGCGGGGACGGGGTGGCCGTGGTGGTGGCGGGCGGTGGTCCAGGCGTCGGCGATCCGGGCTGCAGCGACTGCTCGCGGGCCGGCCGGTGCTGGTCCTGCTGGTGCGGGCGCGCCGGGGTCGGCGGTGCCGGGGGTGTGACCGTGTGGGGCGGGTGCGGCTGCTTGCGGGACGCCGGGTGCCGATCGTGCTGGTGCGGGCGCACTGGTGCCGGCATTGCCTGGGTCGTCGCCGGTGGGGCCCAAAGGCGATGGCGTGGCGGGCGGTGGGTGGGGAGGGGGCGTTTGTCCGGATGGGGTGGTGGTCTCTCTCTTCGATGCCGGGACGGTCGGACGTTGGGGTGTGGTGGGCGGGGAGGAGAGAGAGGAGTTCTTTCCGTCTTGCTTGTTCAGTCTTAGTTCTTTAGCCGACGGGTCTCCGGCGGTCGGCTGACCGGCGGCCGGTTCACCGACCGCCGGGTCGCCGACCGCCGGGTCGCCGACTGCCGGGAACCCGTCACTCGGTCCGGCGCACGTCTTCGGAGTTGTCACTGGTGGCACGCGGGTCAGGAGGCCCGTCGTGACCGGGCGGAGGGCGGACTGCGCGGCCGGGGAGTCTGTGGCGGCCGCCTCTGGCGGGATCGGCTCGGGTGAAGTGGGGGCCGGGGTGTGGTGGTTGCGGGGGTCGAGCCAGGCCGGCTCGATGCGGACGGCGCGTGTCCCGGTCACTTGGGCCAGGAGGTGGTGGATGTCTTCTTGGCGGTGGGGCAGGCCGGCGACGGAGAATTCGGTGCGCCAGGTGCCGTCGGCGGCGTCCTGGATTTTGAGTTTGACGATGTAGCCGTATGCGACGAGGTTCCGCATGGCTTTGGTGAGAGCTTCGCGGCCGGGTTTGCGGGTCTGGGCGAGGGCGGCGATGGTGAAGTCCGCGCCGTCGGGCAGGCGCAGCGCCATGGTGAGCAGTCCGATGTCCAGGACGCTCAGGCGCTGGTCGTCGACGGCGCGGTTGTCCACGGCGACGAACCGTGGAGGCTGGGTGGGTAGCTTCCTCACTGGCCGTCACCTGCCCTTGCGGGTGTGGCCGGGCCGGTATCAGCGGCGTTCGCACCCGGTGGGGGCAGCGTCTGTGCTGCACGCCCAGGGGCGCGGTGGTGTGTGGCCGTCCGGCCGGCTGTGCCGGCGTCTGGTGCCGGTGCGGCTATGCCTGCGACGTGGTGACCCGTGGTGGCTGCGGGGCCTGTCCACTCGCGCTGCTCGAGACGGGTGGGAGCCGCGGTATGCCGGGCGGTGGGGGCCTGCGGCCGGGCATCGCCAGTCGGCTTGGGCCTGTCCGGCAGTGGGGACGGGCCAGGCTCCCACGAGCCGCCGGCCGACGGGCGTCTGTCCCGCGGTGGCCCGAGGCGTGGGGCGCGGGTGGGGCTGGGGCCGGCGTCCGGGCTGAACGCGGGCTGCAGGGCGTGGTCCGGCTGCCTTCGGTACGGGCCGGGCATGCCCGGCCCAGTGGTGCCGGCTTCGGTGACGGTGATAGGCGGATGCGCAGCGGTGGTCATGTGGGCTCCCGGATGGGTGGACGTGGGTGATGTCATCCATGAAGCCCGGTGGCACTCACCGATTTGCTCACCGAAAAGGGGGTTGAAAGATCACAATCCGGCATCACCTGTAGCCGGTGAGTGACGACTGCAGTTGGTGAGTGACGGCATGTCACCGGTGAGGAGCCCGGGTCTGCTCACCACCGCAGGTCACTGGGCCGTGCGACGTCACCGCTCCACAGGCTGCCTCTGACCTTGAGTCGGATGCCGTGACATGGTGGGCCGCGGCTGCCGATGGCCGATTGGACTACTGGCCGTCACCGGTCCGAGGCATCGAGCCAGCGTGGCGAGGTGACGGGTGCGGTCTTTTCGCAGACTGCTCGTCTTCAGCTGTGAATCCGGCCGCGCGCCGCCGGCGCGATCGTCTCTCCAGGGATGCATCAGTGCATTTGCCCAGGGAATCAGGGGCTCAGGGGCAATCAGGGCTGTGCCGACTCCTCCTGATCCCGCTGTCCTGTACGCGGACGTTGCGGTCTGTGGCAGCCTTGCCGCAGCGCTCCGGGCCGTGGCGGGAGGCTGTCTCGACGCTGTTCCCGCCCGGTCCTCGGACCTGGTCCATGCGGTGGTGCCGAGCACCGTGCCGCACCGCGGACCGCTGGCGATCAGCGCTTGGTTCTGGGAGCGCCGGTGGTCGATCCAGGGCACGGAACCGTTCCGGAGCCTGCCCCTCATCGACGGCACGACGGACGACCTGGCGGAGATCGCCCGTGCCGCCCGGGCATGGCACGAGGGGGCGGCCCTGGACGACATCCGCCGGGCGGCACCCTTTGTGCACGTGACCGGGCGGCTCGAGGTGCCCGACCACGATCCCGCGCGGTTGACGGAATCCGAGTGGCAGGGCCTGCGGCCAGCAGACGGCCGAAATGGAGTACGACTGGCAGCAGAGGTACCAGGCCCTGATCGAGGCGGCGTACGCCGAGCCGGCCCTGCGCGCCTTCTACCCTTTCACCAGCCACTGGGCGCTGCGCTTTTCGACCGCAACCCGCCCGGACCTGACGGTTGTCGGACCGTGCCTGGGCGCGAACGGCGATGGCACGTACGGAGTGGGCAGGGGGCATCATCAGCCAGGGTCTGGGCGTCTTCACCACCGCCGCGGAGGCTGTGGCGCTGGACGTGCACCACCTGCCTCCCGGTCTGGCTCCCGTCGCCCTTGGCGGATGAACCCGCCCAGCGCCTGAGCCGTGCGCCCCTGCTGAGCAGCCACTGCGCAGCAGGCGTCGCCGAGAGCCTCCACGCATCGACACGCAGGGAAGTGAGCGGTGGGGCGGGTTACCGGCGGTTCAGCCGGTGGGGGTGTAGGGGTCGGTGAGGGTCATGGGGGTGGCGGAGATGTCCAGCGCCTGTTGCGGGAAGCGGTCGCCGGCGGTGTAGTAGCGGGCCCGGGTGCGGCCGACGGGGGTGAGGACATGGGCGGTGACCAGGTCGCGCAGGTCGCGCTGGGCCTGCTGCAGGCTGAGGCCCTCGGCGCTTTCGTAGCGGGAGCGGCGTACTCGTCCCGCCATGGCGACGTCGTGGAGGGCGGTGATGGTGCGTTCGTCGAGGCCGGCGTGCTGGGCGAAGTCGGCGAGTGCTTCCCAGACTTTTCCGGCCCGGGTCAGCCGGCCCTGTACGGTCTGGGCCTGCTGGTGATAGGCGGTCAGGTTGAAGCGGATCCAGCCGGCGACGTCCTGGTCGGGCAGGTACTGGGGGCCGCGGCGGGCGAGTTCCCGGTAGTACTCCCAGGTATTGCCCGGCCGTCCGAGCCATGCCTCGATGGAGGAGAACTCCGGAGCCAGGACCCCTTCCCGCGCGATCAACAAGGTTTGCAGCGAGCGGGACATCCGGCCGTTGCCGTCGGCCCACGGGTGAATGGACACCAGATGCAGGTGCGCCATGGCGGCCCGGACCAGGGGGTGGGCGTGGTCGTCGGTGCCCAGCCAGTCGACCAGTTCGTGCATGAGCGCGGGGACTGCTTCGGCGTCGGGGGCGGTGTAGGCGGCGATACTCGGGTCGCGGGCGTCGGTGACGTAGACGGGACCGCGACGCCACTGTCCGGCAGGTTTGCGCGGGTGGTGGCGGTGCCCTTGGAGCATCCAGTGCAGGGCGTTGAGAAAGCTCTTGCTGTAGGTGAAGTCGGCCGAGTCGTGCAGCGTGTGGATGTAGGTCATCATCCGGTGCAGAGCGAGGGTCTCCTCTCGGTTCTCCTCGGAGACCTCCACGTCCTGCTCGCCCTCTATCAGGTCTTCCACGTCCACGGTGGCGACCTTGAAACCCTCGATGGACGTGGACGCCGCCACAGCGTCGGCGGTCAGAAACGTACACAGGCGCTGGACCTGCCGGGACGGCATGGCACGCACCTGGTCACGCAGGGCCGAGTACATCTCGTCGATGGAGGCGAGTACACGCTCGTCGTCACGGCTGAGGGAAGGCGTGGGGTACAGCATGAAAGGAAGATGCCGTGACGTAATCATTACGTCAACGCTGCGCTCGTCTGTTCGAAACGCGCCGGGAGGCCTCAGTCCGCCGTCAGGACAAATGACGTCTATGCTTTCCCGAATCGAGATGCCGTCAGTTCGACCAGGTAGGTTCCCGGCTCCGCCGTGCCCACGGGAGGCGTCGTGCACGTGGGAGAGCTCGGTTTGCGGTTCCAATGCACGGTGTAGGTAGTGATGCCGTGGGCGGGAACTTGGAGCAAATAACTTCCGGCGGTCTTGGGGCAGTCGGCCGAAGACCAGTAGGGGACGCCGCGGTCGGCCGGCGTGATGGTCACTACCGCCGTTTGCGGTGCAAAGTCGACCTTGCAGGAACTGTCCGAGGAGTTCTTCGCTGTTATCTCCACGGTGGGGCGCTCGGTGCGCGTGTAGGCGTCGTGGGGGCTGCGTACAGTCAGCTCCACAGCATTCGCAGTGCAGGCGGGAAGAGACGTTCCGAGGGGCAGTCCCTTACCACTATCGCTTCCCTTGCCGGTCGCACGCGAGGTCTTTGGGCTGGAGGAGCCAGGAGTGGCTGAGGTGCTCGATCCCGTCTTGTCTGGTGCCCCGCCACGATCGTCGGTGTTGCCGTGGTGGGTGGCGATTGCCCAGGCCGTGACGCCGAGGACGCCGAGGGTGGCCAGCGCGGACAGCGCCCGCCCTGTCGGCCGGAACCGGCGGGCAATAGGCGCGGATCGGGGCGTGCCTGACAGGGCGGCCATCGCGGTGCTCATGTCGGGCGTCGCATCGGCGTCCGAATCGACAGCGGACGGTTCCGGGGAACGGCCCGACCGCATGGTCGCCGCTCTTGGTGGCGGCAGGAAGGAGAAGTCGTCGGTCGGGATGTCGGTCACGATCCGCAGGGCCTGGGGCTGCCCGGCTTTCCGGTATGCCCGGTGCAGTTCCGTGATCCGGTCCTGGACGGAGCGTTGGAATTCCTCAATGCCGAGCGAGACGGCACCAGTGTGAGCGGCGATCACGTCCGACACCGACCGCGAGAAGATGCTGAACGACTCGCCAGAGCGCACATCGGCCACAGCGTCGACGAGCTTGTCCCGCGAGCGCACGAACAGCGCAAACTGCCCTGCCGAGCATGCGTAGACGTATGCCACCTTGCGGCGCAGCGCCGCGCTGACTTTCTGACGGCCCCACTGCCGGACGCTCGCGACGCCCATCGACTCCTGCTCGATCCCCTCCCGGCAGGCGTCGATCAGAAAGACAATGCGACCCGCGGGCGTCTGGTCGAGGTGTGCGCGCCAGTCGATCGCCACGCACCCGGATTCGAAGGGATGTGTGTCCTCGTGAATGTCTTCTGGGACGAGGAAGTCACGCCCGGCGGCGTGCACGCCGTGCCCACTGAGCAGGATGAGCAGCGTGTCGTCCCTGCCGGCGCGTCTGAGGAAGCCCGCCACCTGGCCGTCCACGAAGTTCCGTGACACTTGCTTGCCGTCTTCACGCCCGGCCACGACCAGAACGTCAAAGCCACGGTCCTCGAGCACCGAACCAAGGCGGGCGAGGTCACCAGGGACGAAGGGCAGCGGTGGGACACCGCGCATCTCGTAGGCGCTCGCTCCGATGAGCAGAGCTCTATGACGTGCCATCACACACCGGTCACTGCTTGAACACCAGCGTGATGCCATGGCCGCGCTGGATCTGTGCGCTGCCGATGAACTGCACACCACCGCTCGCGGTCACCTGAAAGGACAGGTGCGCCTCCCGCAACGGCAGTGGCCCACCTCGCGCGGCGGCCTCGCTGAACACCTGCTGCAACGCGTCTACGGCCTCTGCAAGATTCTTGCGCAGGGGCCCCAGAGGTACACTCCTCAGCCGCACCTGGGCATCCCCGTCGCCGAACAGCCCCATGGAGTCGCCCTCGTCCTCGAGCTCCCCGTCCCGATCGTCCTGCGACACCCAGAACGGCAGCGCCGGTACGTGCGGCGGTTCTGCGGTTGAAGAGCTCACGGGTCCCCCTCAGTCAATGCCAGAAGAGCAACAGCAACTGTACGTAGCCAGAGGGTCCTTCGCGTCCACAGTGCGCAAACCAGTGCCCGGTGGGCCGCCGACCGCCCCGGCTCACCATGGAGCGAGACCGCGCCTTGCGACCGGGTGGGTGTGGCTCATGGCTGCAGTTCTTCGGGCGCCTCACGTTGGGGTCCGCCACCTCATGACGGAGCCATGGGCTTGCGGGCATCGGCTCGGTGAGGGCGTAGAGCCGGCCGGGGGCTTTTCGCTGTGGTTATTGCGGTGGGGTGACGAAGGTGCCGCGTTGGGGCACGGTGAAGACCAGTCCGTCGGCTGCCAGGACGGCGATGGCGCGGCGCACGGTGGAGCGGGCGAGTCCGTACTCCTGTACCAGGCGTTGCTCGGAGGGGATGGCGCGGTTGGGTTCCCAGTCGCCGCGGGCGATGCGGGCCGTGAGGATCCCGGCCAGTTGCCGGTAGGGGGTTACCGGGCCGTCGGCGTCGATCTCATCGTCAGGACCAAACTCCATGGTCAAGACGCTAGAGATGTCCAGATGACGCGGCAGTTTGAGATACGTTGCGAGACGTATCGATACCAGAGTGCTACAGTTGATTGAACAAACGATGGTCTGTCGTTGTGGCAGCCCGGCTGCGGGGCCCGGCGAGGTGGAGGGGGCTGGTCATGGGGGAGCCCGGCTTCACCGAGCGCTGGCTGGACACCGGCTCGGGGCCCGGTGCTGTGGTCCGGGTCCGTGTGACCCGGGTGAACCAGGCGGTCCAGGCGGCGTACCGGTCGTGGCTGGACCATGCCACCTCATGCCCCACCTGCCGGGATGGGGGCGCCCGCGAGTGCACGGTCGTGCGGCCGTTGTGGGACGCCTACCAAGCGGCTCGCCAGGCGGCCCCATGAGCCTCCTGCCCGGCTCAGCCGCCCGGGCTCCCTGCGCGCGTGCGGCTCGACCGCTGCCTTCGTGCTGGGCCACACTGGGGGCACAGCAAGCCGAGGAGGTGAAGGGGAGCGTGAGCGTTGCCGCCGCTGACCATTACGGGCCGTGGACCGTGGACGATGTCCTGGCCCTGCCCGAGGACCCGCGGAACCGGATCGAGCTGGTCGGGGGCGCGCTGATGATGAGCCCCGCGCCAGGCCTTGCGCATCAGTGGGCCTCCCACCGCCTTCACGTGCTGCTGGAACAGGCCGCTGAGACCGCGAAAGCGCCGGTGCTGGTCTTCGACGCCATCAACGTTCTCGTACCGGACGGCCTGATGATCCCGGACCTGGCCGTCGTGGACGAGGGCGTGGACCTGTCCGGTGTGACCGTGCATGCCCAGGACGTCATCGCCGTCGTGGAGATCGCCTCTCCCTCCACCCGCGTCGCGGACCGGAAGATGAAGCCCGCTCTGTATGCGGCAGCGGGTATCGAGCACTACTGGCGCCTGGAACTGGAGCCCGCTCCGCGGCTGTACCTCGGGCACCTGGAGCACGGCGCCTACAGCGACCGGCTGGTCCAGGCCGGCCAGACCACGGCAGTGACAGAGCCGTTCCCCCTGGACATCGACCCCGCCCATCTGGTGAAGCGGTAAGCAACCAGCACTGGCCGACCGTAGAGCAGGGCATGCCGCTATCGGCGCACGCGCACGGCAGGAACGCCCGACACACGCCCGCGCGACAGCAGGGCCGGCACCCTCAAGGCCGGCGTTGCTGTGTCGCCGCCCCGTGGGCTTGCCGCGGTTGAGGGAGCCCGGGTGGTGTCCGGGCGGTGTGCCGGAGCTCTGTGGCCCCTGTAGCGCTCCCTACGGTGTCCCCTATGCGGTCCCCTACGGTGACCTCCCGTGCCCGGTATTGCATTCGTGCAGTTCAGCGGGCATGTGCGTGGGTGGCGGTGGTGCCGACAGCCCTTTACTCCCGCGCTTGTGTGTCAGTGGTGGGTGGTGGAGTGGTCGTGGTCGGGCTTGCGGTGGGGCCCGGGGTGCCCGCCCAGCCCCCGGGGGTGTGCGTGCGCGGCCGCCGGCCGCGCCCCGCAGCCGGGGAGCCGGTGCGGCCCCCCGGGGGGCCGGTTGGGATATGGAGCGGCGGCGGGGGAGGCGGGTGTGGGGTGACGGGGAGCAGGCGGTGGCCGTACGGGTCGACGGCCCGGGTGCGGGGCTTGGTGCTGCTGGCGCTGGGCGTGGTGAAGGTCGCCACGGCCGGGCAGCTGCGACAGCTGGTGCTGCCGGGGACGGCGGATGTGCAGACGGTCCGCAATGCATGCAAGGACCTGAAGGCGGCAGGGCTGGTGGAGTCGGTGGGCTCGGCCAACCGGCCCGGCCGGTCGGGCAGGCCGGTGGCGGAGCAGGTGTGGAACCTGACTACGGCGGGGCTGGCGGCGGCCGCCAGCGAACTCGGCCGCCTGCCGAAGGAGATGGGCGGCACGGCGCGGGAGGCGGCGAAGGCCGGTGCCGCGCACGCGCTGAAGGTGACCGACACCATCGACGCGTTCTGTCAGTCACCGCCGCAACCCACCCACCCCATCCCCCGCCGCAGCCCTCGCCGTGCTGACGAAGCCAGGCCCGTAAGCCCCGGGCCCGCCCCAACGGAAACCCCCGCCCAAAGCGCCGGGCCTGCCGCCGGCACCCAGCCCGCCCCTGCAGTCCAGCCGGGGCCACGGCCGGTATCCGCCCGGCCTCGCGGCCTGGGCACCCTGCGCGGCTGGACGACGGAAGTGATCCTCCCGGTCACCGGAACCTTCACCACGCCCGGCAGGGGCAGTCTGCGGGCCGATGCGGTGCTGACTGCACCGCAGGACCAGCTGCCGGTGCTGTTCGTGGAGGTCGACAATCACACCGAACCGGCAGCTGTGCTGGCGGGGAAGATCGCCCGCTATCACCGCTTCTTCCAGCGCAGCCTGAACGGCCACCGCGTAGGGGACGACGTCCCGCTGTGGTCGACACGATGGGACGACTCCGGCCGTGGGGGCTACCCGCCGGTGGCGATCGTCTTCACCAGACGGGTCAGCCCCCAGGTGCTGCAGCACCGCATCAGCGAAGTGGCCCGCCTCTCGGCCCCGTACTGGCAGGGCACCTGGTACACCGGCCCCTACACCGACGCTTCGGGCACGCCAGACGGCTGGCGCACCTACGACTTCACGGTGCCCGTGCTTACTACCACCTTGGACCAGTTGGCCGCCGGCGGCCCGCACGGCCCGGTGTGGCGGCGCTTTGGCCACGACATCCGCGAGGCGCTGATCGCCGCCCTGGCCAACCCCGACGACCACCGCGCCTACCGGCAGCGTGACGAGCAGCGGCGTGCCGCCCGGCAGGCTGCCGAACAAGCCCGCGCCGCAGCCAAGGAGGCCCGCAGGCAGCGACGCAAGGAAGAACAGCGCCGCCGCCGGGCAGAAATGTGGCCATGCCCGTCCTGCGGCACCGACGTCCATCCGGACGACTACGACGACGGGCAGGGCGACGCCTTGGCGCCCGGAGCCGAGTGCCCGTCCTGCCGCAGCCAGCGTGAGCGCCTTGACCGGGAACGGGCCGAGGCGGAAGCGCAGTGGGAACGAGAGCGGCGTGGCAACGGACTGTTCGGCTGGCTTCGCGGCTGAACCCGCCGGACAGACCATGCGCTTTGCCCAACGCCCGTCTTCGGCCGCTTCCTTGCAGGCCTCCCGGCGGTGGAAGGCGTCCCGGGTGATCCGCGAGCCCGGCCCGCCGCTCACCACAGGCGGGCTCCGGAGGCGAGCGGCCTCCTGCCACTGCTCTGAAGGCGCAGGCGCTCATGATGAAGCCGCACGGTCCACGAGTTTGGCTGCGAGGTCGGGGTCGGGCTTGGGGATGGTGATGGTGCCGAAGTCTGACAAATCTGCTAACGATCACCGGGTGGATGATGCGATGGCCTGGGGATCTAGTGATCGTTTCAGGATCTTTTGCTGTGGTGTGGTGCGGCTCTGAGCTGGGGTCTCCGGGGAGCTTTGGGATTTGGAGAGGCTCTGAGCTGCAGGTTTAGTGATCGTCTCGGAATGTAGTGACCGGCGCAGGATTTTGATATCGCTGCGTGGTCCAGGTAGCTAGTAGACTGTCGCAGCTAATGTGTGGGGTATAGGTGGCGGAGTTTGGTGCGTGCGTCGTGGGTGGTGAACTGCCAGTTGACCTGACGTTGGTCGGTGTTGGTGGTGTTCTGCCAGGCTGAGAGTTCGGTGTTGAGGGTGTCGAGGTCCGCGATGCGGTGGTCGAGGCATTGCCGGGTCAGTGCGGAGAGTTCGATCTCGGCGATGTTGAGCCATGACCCGTGTTTGGGGGTGTGGTGGATCTCGAGGCGTTGGGCCAGGGCGAAGGCCTCGGCTGGTTCGAATGCTTCGTACAGTGAGGCGATGTCGTGGGTGTTGAGGTTGTCCATGACCAGGACCACGGTCTCGGCGTCGGGGTAGTCCTCGGTCAGTAATCGCTTGACCTGGCCGGCCCAGTCGATCCGGGTGCGACGAGGCTGGGCGTCTACTCGGCGCCACCCGCGCAGGGGTTCAACCCACACAAAGATCGAGCACGTGCCGCAGCGGATGTACTCGCTGTCCTGGCGGGCGTCGCGGCCGGGGCGGGCCGGGAGCGGGTCGCGGGCATGGGCGAGGAGTTGGTAGGGCTTCTCGTCCATGCACACCACTGGGCGGGCCGGGTCATAAGGTCGGGCATAGACGGCCAGCACGTCTTCCATCCGGGCCGCGAACTGCGGGTTTGCTCGTGGTGGGATGGTCCAGCACTTCCTCAGATGAGGACGCAGCCTCGTTTTTTTAAGATCCGCCCGATGGTTGAGTGGTCCAGATCGGGGATGCCCTCGACCAGGGCGACGTGCTTCTCCAGCAGCCGCAGCGACCACCGGGCACGGCCTGCAGGAGGCTGGGAGCACGCCAGGGCGATCAGCCGGGCCTCGACTTCACCAGTCACCGGCGAGGGCACCGGCGGGAGATCCCGCGGTTTCCGCTGGATCGTCGCCTCGACGTCACCACCGCTCTCGGCGAACCGCTTGGCCACCAGCCGCAGCGTCTCGACCGAGACCCCGACCCGGGCAGCGATCGCATCCTGGGAGTCGATCTCACCAGCAGAGGTGTCCAGCGCGAGCAGCACCCGCGCCCGCCTGATCACCGAGGCCGGATGGACCCCCGTCGTGGTCACCCGACCCAGCACTTCACGATCGGCCGCGGTCAGCACCACCGGCCTCTTCTTCTGCGAACCCATCACACCAACTCCCGTCCGGCAGAAGGGAAGGAACATCTGCCGGACACCACCATCCCAACCAAATAACCCAGGATTAAGCAACGACACGCTACTAGGTTTGTGCTGGTCAGGGATCGGCCTGGCGGATCACGCCTGTGGCCCAAGCTCGACCGGCTCGCGCGCTCCGTCCCCGATGCCCGTGGCATCGGCGACACCCTCGTCGCCCGCGGCGTCCGCTCCCCCCGGGTGGCAGCGTCTACGACCCGGCCGACCCGATGTCCAAGATATTCTTCAACATGCTGGCCGTCTTCGCCGAGTTCGAGGCTGACCTGCTGAGGATGCGCACCCGCGAGGGCATGGCCGTTGCCCGCACCCGCGGCAAACTCAAAGGGCCGCCAGCCCAAGCTGTCAGCACGCCAGCAGGCCGAACTCGTCCGCATGCACGCCACCGGCGAGTACACCATCGCCGAACTGATGGAGGTGTTCTCCGTGGGTCGCGCTACCGTCTACCGCGTCCTCGAACGCGCCAGCCACGGTACGGGAGGAGCGGCATGAGACGCCGCGAGTCCGAAGTCGACCGCGACGTAGCCGCGCTCCTGGCGGCCAGGGCCTTCATCGAGATCCGTCATCTGGCCGGGAGCGCACGGCTCGAGTCGGGGGACAGCCCCGAAGAGACACTGGAACGAATCAGGTTCCTGGCCAACCTGGGCCACGATCTGCCGGGTGTCGCGCGTCCGCGCCCCGCCATGCCGTCCCGCCTGGGCGTGGGCTCTGGGAGATGGGAGCAGGCGACGACCGCACGACCGATGACTGGGGTCTGGAGCACCGCTGGTCCGAAGGGGCAGGCGTGGATACTGCGTCACATAGAGCAAGAGGGACGAACCTGGACGCCGCCCCCGCCCCTGCCGGAGCGCCGTAAGGGGCCGTCCCCGATGACACCGCGGCAGTGGGCCGGATTCCTGCTCGGGCGCTGGCCCGTCAGGACCCCCGTCGGACGCCAGCCGCTGCCCGCAGAGGCGAACGTCCTCAAGTCCCTCGACACCGAAACGGTCTGCGCGCTGTACGACGAGGCACGACGGCTCCGACTCGGCCTGGGCGGAGGAGGACCGTGGCTCCGAGCCCACCTGGATCCCGACGGCGTCCATTACCTGCTGCCGGACCCGGCGTCGTACTACTGGCCCGGCACCCCGATCGGCGATGGCGAGATTGGCTGGTGGCAGTGCACCGCGCTGCTGCGGATGCGCGACGGAGAGCAGGTCAACGGCATCGTCGCCGTACTTCCGGAGACCTTCACGGCGCTGCCTTCGACGCTATCCCGGCGGCAGCAACTTCGCCTTGCTCACCGCGCCCGGTCCACCGAGCGCGACGCCTACCTCTGGGGCCGGGACCACAGGGCCGAGTGCGCCCCGGAGTTCTGCGGCTACGTTCCCGAGGCGGCCGGCAAGGCCTCGCCGACCACACGTTGATCCCCTGGCAAGCGGTCAAGATCACCCGTCCAGAGGCAGCCGGAGCGGCGCCGGTAATCTCGCGGACGTGGTGTACGAGGGAACAGTGGGCATGGATGAGGGCGCTCCAACAACGGCTCGACTGCGGGATGTGCTGAACCGTGCCGGCCGCGTCGTGATCGTCGAGGGATCGCCTGACGAGGCGGACTCCGCCGACGTGGCGCGGATCGTGGTGACCAGTGCCGAAACCACCGAATTGGCCCGAATGCTGGCCATTGTGGACGGCGGTACCGGCGACCGGTGCCGGTGCAGCGGCTGGCCGACGATCATGGTTCACGGCGTAGGTGGCGAGCTGATCGCCTGCTGGACGCTGCACCACCAATCCGGTATCCGAGGGATCGGTGACTGCGATGCCGATCTGCGGGACGGTCCGGCACTCACCGAGTGGCTGGCGGAGCGGGGCCTGACCGGATCTCGGGAGGTTCAGGCGGGGCTGGCCGTGCAAAAGGCTGAGGAGGACAGGCGTCGGCTGCGTTGGCTCCAGGCCGCGCCCGCCGGACTTCGGGACGCGGCCATGGACGTGTCCGACCCGCCGGGGCGTGACCTGGAAGCCTGGTCGGGTCGACTGCGCGACGCCAAGGCCCGGCTTGCCACGCTCGTCCAACATGGCTATCCCGACGGGATCGAGCGGATCCGCGTCCTGCTGGCCTGGGCCGGGATCCCCGCCAGGGAGTCCACCGGCGGCCTGAAGTGGTACGACATGGCGATCCAGCAGCATTTGCTCGCCGAAGACCCCGACCTCATCCTCGCCGCGCTCGCCACCCGCCCGCCGAGCCCGGCCCACCTCGACGGCGCGGCCCAACTCTTCGCGTCCCTCGAATGGACCGGAGCGCACGGCAAGCAACTGCCCGAGCCGCTGAGGTCAACGCTGATCGAGCACATCCAAGCAGACGGCACCGACCCCATGAGGTTCCGGATGCGCCACGGCTACTACGGTGCCGAGCGATCTGCCTGACAGGACGCTGCTGGCTGTCGGCCCGTGAGCCCGTCTTCGAGGCCGTTGATCAGACTCCGAGTCCGGCGCGCTCGGCGACATCCGTGTCAAAGATGACGAGCACATCGTCGGTGCACAAGTAGAACGGCCCCGGCCGGTCAGGCTCGTAAGTGGCCGAGCGGCCAGCGGCGATCCACACCTGACCGGTGGCGGTCCGCACGTGGATGGCTTCCGGCACCGGAGTCGGAGCGCCGTGCTCCTCGCCGCACCACTGAATGCGGCACGACTCGATCGGGGTGGAGACGACCCCGGACCAGAGGGGGTGCTCCGCGACCGCGACGCGTGCCGACCCGCCCGGCTCGCCGACGCGGGAGAGGGAGTCGCGCATAGGCGCCGAGTAGAGCTCGACTCCGTAGTAGTCGAACGTGCTGCCCCACACAGCCGAGTAGGTGCCGCCGTCGTCCATGGTCAGCTCGACGCCCATCGTAGGCTCGTGCCACGCGCCGTAGTCCCACTCGTCAGGATCGGTGCCTTCGTCCCCGACCATCAGCACGAAGTAATCGACCGCGACGATGGTTCGTCCGCGCAGGCCGGCGACGAGTCGTCCGTAGCTGTCGGAGGTCAGGAGCGGCGCGGTACTCACCGGGATATCCTGTCAGTGGCACTCCGACCTGGGCGAGCCCATTTCGCGGGTCGGGGACGGGCAAGGACGCTCGCGGGGCGTCCGCTGCGACCGTCGCCAATGACTAGGCGCGAGGCAATGTCGAGGCGGACTTCGCCGTAGGGGCGGATATGGCGCTTGCCAAGCACGGGAAGAAGGAGGCGTACTCGGAAGCCGTTGCCCAGGCACACGCCGACTTGGCTGACCTTCGAATCGCCGGGCCCCGGAGCGGGCTTAGGGCTCTAACGGCTGCCCCATTGATCCCCGCCGCCGTGATGGCTACTTGTCACTTCGCGGCAGCTTCGGGAGTACAGGGCCGAGCAGGGGGATACGCGAGTGGGTCCGGCCTCCATGGCCAGACCGGGCCTGGTCACGTATGCGGTTATGAGCTTGGTTGCTGGAGCGGACCGGTGCCGGACCGAAAATTCTGCCCGCTTGTCAGTGGTGGTGGTGACACTTGGTCCATGACGCTTGACCGTGCCGCTTCGGTACCGCCACTGCTGGTCCCCTCCGGATCGGCGTTCAACCCCATGGCGCTGGACCGGCAGATGCTGCTGCCTGTACTCGACGCCAATGCGCTGCTGGTGGAAGCCTGCTCTTTGGCCAAGTACGGCGGACGCCAGGACCGGGTCACTGCACTGGCCAGCACCGGCCGCGCCACCCCGTACATCGCCGCGCACGTCCCCGGCGAAGTCGACGAACACCTGGCCAAGATGGCTGATCACTTCGAAGTGGCAGAGCGTCAGGCACGTCGCGTGCTCGATCAGCGGATCTGGCCAGCCCTTCGGGTGGTCGACCTCGAAATCCGTGATCATCTGTCCTGGCGGACACGTCACATTTTGCGGGTCGACCGGGAGATGCCGCTGAAGCACCGAGGCGACCCGGACGACGCACCCACAATGGCGCTCGCGGAGTTCCTTGGGCCGTGCGTCATCGTCTCCCAAGACAGTGTCTTCGAGCGCTTCGGGTTCGCCGTCATCGAGTGGATCCCCGTCGCCCAGAATGTGCTGCGGTTGGCCGGCTTGGAGGCCACCGCCGCGAACGGGCTGGTACTCATCGAGCTGGTACTCCGGCTGTTCGGCGCGGGCGCCCACCGCCTGGTGGCCCTCGCCGCGCGCAACCCGCTTGCCGCAACGGCCGCCGTGGGCGGGCTGCTGTTGTGGTGCTACCACCGCGGCTACCTGACTCGCGACAACTGGCGGCGGAGTCTCTCGCGGATGGGAGGTGCGGCTATGCCGTTGCTGGAACTGGCCGAAGCCGGGATGACTGAACACCAGACGCTCAGTGACTCGCTTCTGGTGGTGGAGCCCCCGGCCTACCCGACCAGCGAGCAGTTGGCCGCCCGCTACCTTGCGCGCTGCGGCCGGCCCCTGACGTCCGGCGAACTGCGTGACGCGCTCGCCCGACGCGGCCACACGGTCTCCGCCGCGCAGTTGAAGCAAGACATGCTCGCCCATGGCGCATTCATCCGCACCCCCGGCGACCTGTGGACCGTCGGCCGCCAGATACAGCGATAGGAAGATCGCGCCCGGAGACCGAGTCAGAGGGCCAGGACGTCACGCAACTCCCTTACGGCACGCTTGTGGTGGTGCTCGACGGCGGGGACCGCCTCGTATAGGTCCGAGGCCCAGCGGTGGGTCAGGCCGGTGCGATAACCAGCCGGCAGCATGGTCAGGGACGACGGTCGTAGGGCGGCAGGCCCGTTCGCTGTCGCCGTCGTGACGGGCGCAGCTGTCGGCATCGATGTACAGCAGGGTGCGGTGTCGTGGTGCTGGTCGCCGCATGAGGACGGTGTTGGCTCACGTCACTTCTGCGGGGTCCACCCTGCGTCGTGAGGCGGCTGCGATGACGAGTCGTGAAGGCTGGCCAGTGCTGTCTGGACGGCGGAGAAGCGGATCCGTTCTTGTTCCAGTCGTACGCCGTGCCCGAAGTCGTCGTCCACGAGGCTCTGGTAGAGGTCGGTTTCCTCGCCGGTCAGTGACTGCAGGTGTTCCTGGGTGGGCTTGGGCTCCTTCACCCACTGGCCCCGGTGGTCCGTCAGGGTGGAGCGGTCCATCAGGACCGACTCCGTGTGGGGGAAGAGGCGGCGCAGTCGGTCGAGGATTGCGAAACCGTGGGTGTCCAGGTCGCCCCAGTACACCAGGCGCTTGTCGTGGAGCCATTGCAGTTCGGCGAGCCGGGTGACGGCGTATCCGCCCCCGAGGATCACCATGCTTGCGGGCTGGGGCGGGAAGGCGAGGTAGGTGGTCTCGTTCTCAACGATGAAGACGGTTCTGATGTCGGGCGGGGATGCGATGAACTCAACGACGCGCACGGTCAGTTCGCTGAACCCGGCGACAGAGGTGTTGTCGAGGAGACGGAATCTGACGTAGGCGGGTTTGCCCCGGAAGCGGAAGCGGGCGGTGAAGCTGGTGCGCGGCGCATCGGTGTCGATCCGGTCGGCGGGTAGGCAGTGCTCCAGCAGAGTGGTCAGGATGGCGCGGTGGCACTCGATGAACTTGGTGTCGACGCCCGGTACGTCGATCTGCCGTAGATAGAGCGGCGGACCCTGGTAGTCCAGGATCCAGCGGACGGTCTGGTGTAGGCGCTCCCAGTCCGTTTCGAGGTCCAGGACCTTCATGGGATAGGCGGTCATCCAGGCCGCAAGCTCAGGGGTGGCCTCCCGGGCGGAGGCCAGCAGCGTCTGGAAGCGGTGCACGGCACCGGTGACGCCGAGGAGGTCCCAAAGCTGTTCGCGGTGGTCGATCCACGCCTGGTGAGGGAGGTTGTTGGTGCCGACGACGCGGCCTCCGACTCGCCGGTGTTCGATGCGCGAGAACTGCTGCCCGGCGGAGTGCCAGGTGTTGACCCAGGTGCGGACGGCGTCGAAGTCGCGGGTCAGCTCGGAGGGCTTGGGGCCGCCCAGCGGGATGCCGAGCGGTTCGAAGGGGTGCTGCTGGGCGAGCGCAGTGAGGAAGTCACCGCGCATCCAGCGTCTGCGCAGGCGGTCCGTGACGTCTGCGGGTGTGGTCCATGCCCGGCGGGCGGTCGGCGCCACCATGTCAGTGCCCCTGGCCGGTGCCGGTGCCGGCGCCCTGCAGCCCGGACAGGGTGTGAGCGAGACGCTCCTGCCGGTACTGCGTGATGGTCAGGGTCCGCAGGCGTGAGTCGTGACCGTCGGGGTTGTCGACGAAGCCGACGGCGGACACGTACGGCTCGATGACGTGGATCTTCTGGAGCGGTGTGACGATGAGGAGTTGCAGACCGAGCCGTTTGAAGAGGTCGAGGGCGAACCGGGCGGAGTCCTCGGAGCCGCGGCCGAAGGCTTCGTCGATGACGACGAATCGGAAGGTCTTGGAGCGGGCCGAGTTCCAGTCGAGTTTGAACTGGTAGGCGAGGGATGCGGCCAGGATGGTGTAGGCGAGTTTCTCCTTCTGTCCGCCGGACTTGCCGCCGGAGTCGGAGTAGACCTCGTACTCGGTGTCGTCCTCGCGTCGTCGTTCACTGGCGCTGAAGACGAACCAGTAGCGCACGTCCGTGACGCGGCGGGTCCACGTACGGTCGGCCTCGGTGTGTCCTTCGCGGCCCTTGAAGCGTTCGATGAGACGGCGGACCTGGTGGAACTTCTCCTCGGAGTAGGTGTCGGAGTGGTCGTCGGCCAGGGCGTCGTCCGTGCAGGCGCGCAGTTCGGTGATGAAGTCGCGGATCTCGACGTTGGGAGTGCGGTCGGTCTTGAGCGTGATGTAGCGGCCGGGGTTGTAGTCGATGCCGGCGAGGGAGTCGTTGATGATGGCGACGCGTTCGCCGATCTGGTCGGCCTGGCTGGTCAGCTGCGCGTGGAAGCCCGCGATGTCGCGGATGACGTTTGTCTTCAGGTAGTTCTTGAACTGCTCCTGGAAGCGGGGCAGATCATCGGCGACCAGGCGCTGGTGCAGTTCGCGGTAGCCGCGGGCGGAGTTGACCGAGTCGTCTAGTTCGCCTGTCTCCACCGGGTAGTCGCGGCGGAAGGCGCCCATCTTGGAGGCGATCGCCTGGCCGATGCGGTTTTGCTGGGTGCTGAAGCGGTCTTTGGCCAAGGTCAGCTCGTCGTGCACGCGGCTTTCCGCGGCGGTGCACTCGCTCACCGTCCGGCAGGCCAGCCGTGTCTGGGCCAGGCGCTGCTCGATGGTGGGAAAGTGTGCGCGGGCGGCTGTGCAGCCCGGGTCGTCCAGCAGGGCCCGGGCTGCGTCGTGCTCACGCGTCGCGGTCTTGAGGGCCTCGTTCAGGCCGCCGACGGCCAGACCTGCCTGTTCACGGTCGTCTTCCGCCTGGGCGATCTCGTTCGTGAGCGCCTCCAGGCGGCGGGTGATCTGGTCCAGGTCCTCGGACGACTCCTCAAGGCGGCGCTTCTCCTCGGTCAGCACGGTGATGCGGCTGACGGCCGAGGCCCAGTCGATCTCGCTGTAGTCGCGGGTGGTTGCGAGCTGGGCGAGGATCTGGCCGCGGGTGATGCTGGTGTTGTGGGCGGTTTCGATGCCGTCTTTCCTCTTACTGAGGTCTTTTTGTTCTCTTTGCGTGCGGCGGGCCTGGTCGAGGAGGGCGTCGATCTTCAGCTGGTTGGTCCAGCCCAGAACGTAGGAGCTGCGGTCGTCGATGCGGGTGGTGTCGTTCTTCTCGTGACGGCCTCGCGCCCCCTTGACCAAACCCTGCGGGGTGATCGCCAGGTCGGCGCGTTTGAAGTCCGCCATCGTCTCGGCGCAGACGTGTCCGGCGCGGCGGTCCAGCTCGCCGGCCAGCCAGTGGGCGAACGGGGACTCTGCCTTGACTTCCAGTTTGGAGGCCAGGACAGGGGCTTCGGTGTGCTGCGGGCGCCGCACCGGGACTGTTTCGGGGACGCGGAAGTAGACGAGCCGGGCCCCGAGGTGGTGCGTGTTGATCCACTCGGACACGGGGGAGTACAGGTCGTGCGGGACCAGCAGCGAGAGCGCGAAACCCCGCAGGAGCCGTTCTGCGGCGCCGGCCCATGCCTGCTCGTCGGCCCGGACCTGGATCAGTTCGCCGGCGAACGGCAGCACGCTCTCCTCGATCCCGAGCTCACGGCCCAGGCGGGCGCGCAGATCTAGCTGCTTCTTGGGAATGTTGCTGCGCCGGGAGCGGAGGCTGACCAGCTCCTCGCCCAGTTCCGTCGCCTGCCGGCGCAGGCGGTCGGCATCGACCGCGAGTGCGTTGAGGGCTTCACGGGTCTCCTGCTGCACCGTGGTGGCGGCTTCCTGACAGGCGGCGATCTCCTGGAGGCGTTCGGCGAACTGTTCCGTGCTGCTGACCGGGCTGAGCTCCGCCTGGCCCAGCAGACCGGCGTGGTTCCTGGCCCTGCGCTGGCGGTCATCGCGGGCGCGCGATTCCCGTTCGATCTCCCTCTCCAGTTCACCGAGGCGAGCGCCGCCCATTCCCGCGCGCTGCAGCTCCAACCGGCTTTGCTGCCGGTGAAGATCCTTGAGCCGGTCCTTCGCGGCACCCCGGTCGTTCTCGTGGCGGCTTAGATCACGCTTCAGCGTGAGACGGTCCGCCTCCAGCAGGGCGGACTTGCGCTGGGCGAAGAAGAAGCGCAGGGCGCTTTGCTGCGTGACGGCCTCGTCGATACTCCTGGCGAGGCTGTCGTGCTGGTCGCACTCCTGAAGCAGCGGCGTGAGGGCGTCGATCTGGGCGCGTGCGCGCTGCACCGATTCATGCGTGGTGGTCAGGGCGTCGAAGTGCGCCACGATCGTCTCGGTCATTGAGGCCGCGTCGAAGGGTTCCAGCATGTGGCTGCGGACGAAGTCGTCCAGGCTGCCGACGGACTTCATGGACACCGTCTGGTGGAAGAGCTCCAGGGCCTGCTCGGACTCGATGCCCATGCGGCGGCGGAAGTCTTTGCTGTAGGCGGCAAACGACGGGTGCACCCGTACGCCGCTGCCGGTCAGCCGCTTCTTGAGGGACCTGACGTCGGTACCGAAGTCGGAGAAGTCGTCTGTGACGGACAGGGCCCGGTCCGCGGTGAGGAACAGGCGCTCCGGCTGGGTGGCGTTGCCGTCGGTCATCCAGAAAACCTGCGCGAGAGTGACCGTCGCGTCGTAGCCGCGGTTGGTGAACACTCCCAGGATCACCGAGTAGCTGCCTGGCTGGCGCAGGGCGACCGGACGGGTCGTGCCGGTGGCCTCGTTGCGTTCGGACTTGTAGTGGCCCAGGACGTAGGAGCGCAGGCTGCGTTCGCGGCTCTCCGCGCCGGCGGCCCGGTTGTAGGCGATGCGGTTCGCGGGCATGAACAACGTGGTGACCGCGTCGACCAGGGTGGACTTTCCCGAGCCGATGTCGCCGGTCAGCAGGGCGTTGGCGCCGCCGACCCCGAAGGACCACACGCGCTGGTGAAAGGTGCCCCAGTTGTACACCTCCAGCCGCTCCAGCCGGAACCCGGCCAGGTCGAGATCGGGGGAGGCATCGGTGACGAACGGGCCGGACTGAGCGGGGATCACTGTTGTCCTTCGGGAGTGGTGGGGGCCGCGTACCGGGCCAGGTTCGTATCGAAGTCGGCAAGCCACTGCCCGTCGACATAGGCCTTGATGATCCGCTGCACCTCGTACAGCTGCTCCTGGTGCTTGGCGCGGCGCAGGAACTGCAGCTCCACGGCCTTGGCGATGTACGTGTCGATCTGGTCGACCAGACGTGCCTCGTTGCTGACGGCGGGCAGGAACATGCGGATCATTTCCACGATCTCGTCGCGGGTGATCATCAGCCGGGTCTCGCCGGAGCCGGCGTCGAATTCCGCGAGCCGCTTGCGCAGCAGCACGATCAGCAGACTGACCGGGTACGACAGGGATCGGCGGGGCATCAGGCGCGGCGCAGCCAAGCGCGGATCTGCGTTCTCGTCCTCGGGCTGGGAGCGCAGGAACGCGTAGCCCTCGGCTTCGTCGATCACCACGGTCAGGCCCATGACGTCGACGTAGTCCTGGACGCGGGCGCGCAGCTGGAGCAGCGCTTCCCAGGCCCGCTCATGCTGGTCACGGAAGAGGGGACCCTTGAGCAGCTGGTTGACCGGCAGGGAGAGGCTGCGGGCCTGCCGTGGCGTGGGTGGCACAGGCGTGGTCATGACTGCTCCTCCTTGCCCGAGGCCCAGGTGGCGCCGGAGATGGTGCGGGCGAACGCCGCCACGGGGGTTTGGACGACGTGCTGGACGCCGTCCGCGCCGGCCCAGGTGATCTCTTCGCGGCGGCTGTCGTCGAAGACCACCGTGAAGCCGTCCCCGGACAGCGCGAGGTAGGCGACCAGCTCAGCGAGCCCCTGCTCCAGCGGGTGCTGGCGCACGAGGTCTGCCAGGGACACCTGAGCCTGCAGGTCCAGCGCGCGCCGGACGGTCTCGACGAGCCGGGCCGGGTCCACATAGACCGCTTCGAACAGCGCGTCGGCCGCGAACTCCTCATCTCCCACGCGGATGTCGGCACTGTCGATCGGCGTCCGGGTCACCGGCGCGTACAGCGGCCGTTCCATCGGCAAAGTGATGGCCGGGGCAGCGGCGTCGATCTCCACGATCAGGTCCATCCCGGGCGTATCACGCAGTGCGATCGCGCGGGCCTCGATGCCGCTCATCAGTTCCATAACCCGGCGGTCCTCGGACCAGGCCCGGTCGTCGAGGAAACGCCGTAGCTGCTCAGAGAGCTGGCGGACGGTCGCCTGGGTGCGCTCGGCGGCGTCCAGCCAGTCCCGGGGGATGCGCCGCATGCGGGGGTCGGGTTCGCCGATGGCGTCCATGGCTTCGACCTCGGCCAGGAGCTTCTTGAACTCGTCCTGGCGGCGGTGGGAGAGCAGGAAGCCGTAGAACGCCTGGAAGCTCCGTCCCTGGTCCGATTCGGCGATGCTCTCGCGGCTGGTCAGGATCTCGTCCAAGAGCTCGCCTTTGCTGCCGTCCCACACGGCGATCTTCCGGCGCAGTTCCCGGTCCAGGTCGCGGAAATTCGCCTCGACCTCACGGAAGTCGGCGAGCAGGTCGTGTGCGGTGGTGGTCAGCTGCTGGTAGCGGTCCCGCAGACCGGAACTGTCGAGCACGTCCACGTCGCCGGCTTCAGCCCGGGCGATCTCTTCGTCGATCTCCAGACGACGTCGTTTCAGTTCCTCGAGCCGGGTCTCGGGATCGGTCTCGGCCCCGAACGTCATCTGCCTCAGCAGGTCGAAGATGGTGTTGAGACGGGACTCGGTACCGATGAAGGACCGGACCTGAAGCGACCGGATCCAGGCGATTGCCTTCTCCACCGCCGGCGTCGCGTCATAGTGAGGCTCGTCCGAGTCCGCCGGGTAGTACTTGCGTAACCAGCCCGACTGCGGCCCCGACCAGTCGTCCAGGTACGCCTTCGCGGACTTCGGGAACGTTCCCTGGCCAATACGCTCATTGAGTGCGAACAGCTCGTCGTCCAGACGGTCGGCCAGCTCCACACCGGCGATCGAACGAATGCCATGCTCGACGAAGACCTTGTTGAAGAAGCTCAGCATCAGCGCCGCGTTGTCCGCCCGCAGCAGCTTCCAGGCGGAATGCTGCCTGCGCAGCGCGACCAGTTCGTCGTAGTCCAAGCTTCCCACCCCAGATTCCCGCTCACGCGTACGGGAAGTGCTCGCGTGCCATGGCGCCCCTCCCTCTGTCATGCGTCACCGCATGCTGATGCCGACATGTACGCAAAAGCTTTGATAGCCACGGCAGCACCGTAAAGCCCACCACTGACAAAGGCGTTTCGGCGTGAGCCAGTGCCCCACCGTGCTGACCGGCGCGGTGCTTGCTCGCTGCGGTTCACAGTGCGGCCCCTGCACGAACGCACCGGCTCGTCTGGCTGCCGGCATCCGCCGAGCGGCCCGAGGCGGTTCAGCTGAGTTGGGCGGTGGCGGCGTCGATTTCTTTGAGGGTGATGTTCTCGCTGCCGGTGCGGATCGCGATGACGGCGGCGGTTGAGATGACGTAGGTGAGGACTTTGAAGTAGGCGCCGGTGCGTCGGTGGAGTCGACGGCGTTTTCACCCCCGTCGGCTCCCGGGACCGGCCTGCCCGGTTCCCCTGACCGGGGGTGGGGGAGGGCGTGACGGTGGGGCGCGGTTCGCCGGTGTGGGTGTCCGAGTGGGGCGGGCGTGCGGGGTGGTTCCGGTGGGCTGGGTAGCGGGTTGCAGGGGTGGGTGTATCTTGCATTGCCGCAGTTCAGGGAGGGTATTCGTGCCGAAGAGGAAGATCGTTGACGAGGGGGAGGTCATTCGGTGGTTCGAGGATGGCTGGAGCTATCAGGACATGATTGATGAGTACCGGCGGAAGTACGGCATCGATACGGTGTCCTCGATGTGGGGGAATTTTCGGCACAGGCGGGGGCTTGATCGCAGGATCGCGCGTGATGACGAGCTGATTCCGTGGGCGGTCAAGAGGGAACACCGGCAGCTGTACCCGGTGATCATGCTGCGGGTGGAGGCCCGTCGGCGGGCCGGCTTGGCACTCGACGAGGACAGAGCCAAGCGCTTGGAATCATGGCGAGTCATGCTCGAGGAACAAGACGCAGTCGTCCACTACGACCCGGACACGGCGAACGGCTTCTCCTACATACCCCGCGAGCCGGGCGACATAGACATCATCCGCAAGCCCCCGATGAAGACCACCCAGCGGCGTAACGCAGACGAGCGCCCTTAGTGGTCGATTCCGGAAGTCCTTCAGGGGTTGACCCCTGGCCCTGGGTAGTGGGGTTCGCGGTCCGGGCGTCGAAGACGGTGCGGATGGAGCTCGACCACGGCGAGATGGACCAGATCCGAGCCGCTGAGCAGTGGCGGTCTGCCGAGGCATCGTGTTCGCCCGACCTCGTCGTCGATCTTCACGTACAGTGCGGCCAAAAGGGTGTTCGGATCCGTGTTCACAGACGGGCCTGGATGCCCTCCGCCCGTGCCAGGGGGACGAGACGAACCGCAGGGCTATGCGTCGCGTGTTACGCGCCCTTTGGACGGGCCCAGGTACTTCAGAGAGGGTGCCCTGGTGGAGGTATCCGTCGAGAGTTTCGACGCGACGCGTGGTGCGCGTTTGGCGGCCTACAGTGCCGTCTCCACATCGCTGGCGCTGTGCAGTGATCGCGAACTGCGCGATCTTGTGGATACGGCTGCGCCGCTGGGTTCTGGCATCGGCGGGACCTCAGCGTTGCTGGAGGTCGGCGGGACCCCAGTCTTCGTTAAACGGCTGCCGCTGACCGATCTGGAAAGGCAGCCGGAGAACGTCCAATCCACGGCGAACCTCTTCGGGCTACCTACCTTCTGCCATCCCGGCCTCGGGGTCCCCGCAGGCCCGGGATGGGGGGCCTGGCGGGAGTTGGCCGTGCACACGATGACGACGAACTGGGTTCTTGCACAGGACCATGAGGGCTTTCCCTTGATGTACCACTGGCGGGTGCTACCGCACCCCGGGCAGTCGCTACCCGAGGAACTGGCCGACGTGGAGAAGGCTGTCGCCTACTGGGGAGGTGGATCGCAGGTGCGCCACCGGATCGAGGCGCTGCGGGATTCCTCGGCGAGCGTCGCGCTGTTCCTGGAGTACATCCCGCAGAACCTGCACGACTGGCTGGACGTTCAGGTCAAAGCCGACGATGAGACGGCCGAGCAGGCATGCACCATGGTGGCGAGGGAACTTGAGGCCGGGACTTCTTTCATGAACGACCGCGGGCTCCTGCACTTCGATGGCCACTTCCAGAACATCCTCACCGACGGCAAGCGTCTGTTCTTCACGGACTACGGCCTCGCGATCTCCTCCCGGTTCGACCTGTCGAAGGAGGAGGCCGACTTCTTCGCCGATCACCAGACCTATGACCGCTGCTACACCGTCACCCACCTGGTGCAGTGGCTCGTCACCGCCTTGTACGGGTACGAGCGGGACGAGCGCAGCGCGTTCGTGCACGCCTGCGCCCGAGGGGAACCTCCGACGGGAATTCCGCCGCAGGTCGCGGCGATCCTCATCCGCCACGCCCCAGTCGCCGCAGTGATGACGGACTACTACCGCGAGTTCCGTTTTAAGAGCAGGCAGACCCCGTATCCCCTGGAGGCGATCCGCCGGATCGGGCCGGACAGCTTGTTAATTGTCTGATGGTGATCCGCTTCTGCTGAATGGCCTGCCTGCCTTGCCCGTAGCCACCGCGCGCCCGATCGTCCTGACCGCCGCCGAACGGCAGCGGCTGCAGAAAGCGGCCTACGGCCACCGGACCCCGCACCAGGACCGCCTGCGGGCGCAGATTGTGCTGCAGGCTGCCCGGGGGCTGGGCAAGCAGCGATCGCCCGCGAAACGGGAGCGCATCTGTACACCGTGCGCACCTGGCGGGGCCGTTTCGCCGACGGGGGCCTGTCTGCCCTGGCCGACCGCAGGCGCTGCGGCCGTCCACGACGCTTCACCCCGGTGCAGGTCGCCGAGGTCAAGGCCCTGGCCTGCCAACTGCCCGCCGAGACCGGCACCCCGCTGTCGCGCTGGTCGTGCCCGGAACTTGCACGCGAGGTCGTCGTCCGCGGCATCGCCGGCTCAATCTCCGCCTCCACCATCCGCCGCTGGCTGCGCGAGGACGCACTCAAGCCCTGGCAGTACCAGTCCTGGATTTTCATCCGCGATCCGAAGTTCCGGCCCAAGGCCGCCCGCATCATGGACCTGTATGCCGGCACCTTCGACGGCGTCCCGCTGGGCGCGGACGAGTACGTACTCTCCAGCGACGAGAAGACCTCGATCCAGGCTCGTTGCCGTTGCCACCCCACCCTCGCCCCCGGACAGGCCCGGGCCACGCGGGTCAACCACGAGTACCGACGCGGCGGCGCCCTGGCCTACCTCGCCGCCTACGACGTCCATCACGCCCGCGTCCTCGGGCGCTGCGAGCCCACCACCGGCATCGTGCCTTTCATGAACCTGGTCGCCCAGGTCATGACCAGCGAGCCCTACGCCAGCGCGAAACGCGTCTTCTGGATCGTAGACAACGGCTCCTCCCACCGCGGCAAGACCGCCATCGACCGCCTGGCCAAGGCGTTTCCCAACGCCGTCATGGTCCACACCCCGGTCCACGCTTCCTGGACCCACCAGATAGAGATCTTCTTCTCCGTCGTTCAACGCAAAGTCGTGGCACCCAACGACTTCCCGAATCTCGACCGGATCCGAGACCAGCTCCGAGCCTTCGAGGACCGCTACAACGCCACAGCACAGCCGTTCCAGTGGAAGTTCACCACCTCCGACCTGGACAATCTGCCGGCCCGGCTCGACCGACACACGATCGACCGACAGGAAGAATCCTCCGCCGCCAGCAACATGATCAACCCCCGAAGGACTTCGGGCTCCGACCACTTAGCGCTGGGACCACCAAGGCGGCTGACGCAGCCCAGGAACGGCGAGGACCCTGGCGACGGCAGCGCGTCAAGGTCGCAGCAGGTACGAGAAGCGCAGTGCCCCGCCCTCCTCGCGGTAGCGGCCCCGGCCGCGCTTTCCGTAGGGGTTGGGGAGCATCTGGATGGCCACCTTGTGAGGGGTGAGGGCGTGGGTGACCACCAGGAGGCGCCAGCGGTCGTTGCCCGCGTGCTGGCGGGCCGCGCGGACCTCGCTCTCTCCCAGTTCGAAGCGGCCGCCTTCGCCCCCGGTCGCCTTCACCTCGTATAGGTAGGGCCGGCTGCCGGAGCCGACCTGGAAGTCGAAGCCGAGGCTGTCGTCGCCGGCCGGGCCGGGGAAGGCTTTGCGGCGGTTGCCCGACACCCAGCCGGTCTCGTCCATGTGGTCCGGGTATTGCGCACACAGCCACTGGTACGCGTACCACTCGCCCACGTACCCGATGGCCTCCCGCTGGGCCGTGGTCAGCCCACTGTCCGTGCCGCCCCCGTACCGCCGCCCGCGCGTGCGACCGGTGGCCCGGTTGTGCCCGGTCCGGGGAAGGGGGTCCGTGAAGCGGAGCGGCCCAGCGGCGCTGATACCTGGCGCCGCGCCGTTCTGCAGGACCCGGTCGAGTTCGCGGGTGAGGGCGGTGAAGTCGCCGGAGTACACGTCGAAGTCGCGGCCGCCGACGGAGATCGAACGCAGTTTGCGCTCCCGTTCGCGGCGCTCGTGTTCCGCCGCGTTGCGCACCCGGTCCAGGTCGGCCTCGGCCAGCCCGTGCCGTTCGGGATCCGTCGCCGCCGCCATTCCGTCGGGCCACTGGCCGAGGGCCGTCAGCCAGCCGACGACGTCGGTGGGGGACAGGGGCCGGAAGTCCAGCGCGCCCGCGGCCTCCAGCCGCGCGGTGACCTCCTCGGCGGGCTCGGCTCCGGTCAGGGCCGCGGGCAACGGGTGTCCGGCCGCCTTGACCAGGACCGCGAGGTCGGCGGCCAGGCCGGTGATCATACGGAGGTTCGCGCCGCGTACCTGGTCGTACGTGGGAAGACGTTCGCCCGATCGGGGCAACGGCACCGAGCGGCCCAGGCGCAGCGCCAGCTGCTGCTCCACGTGCGCCTCCAGGCTCCCCGTGTCGGCCGTGTCCACGGTGTACGCCCATGCCTCCGGCGCGGTGATCCAGTCCAGGGCCCGGACCGAGGGCCAGTCGGGCATCGGACGGCGCGCGTCGAAGTCCTCCAGCGCCGCCCAGCGCAGCCGGTTGACGAGCTCCTTCCTGCGCAGGTCCAGATAGGTGCGGAGCGCCTCCTCGTGCTCGTCGGCGTGGCTGACCGGCGCCAGGGGCGGGCTCATCGCGCGCAGGGTGTCGTTCAGCTCGGCGAATCTGATGCCCAGGTCGCGCCGCAGTTCGTCCGTACCGCGGGCCGCACGGGCCCTGGCGATGAACTCGGATACGGGCACCGGGAGCTCGGCGGCGTACTCCTCGAGGTGAGCCTGGAACTCCCGGGTGTCGGCCGGCGGCGGCAGGAACAGCGAGTCCGCCGACTCCGTGCCGAGTAGGTGGACGAGGAAAGGCCGGCAGCGCTCCAGGACCACGCCGATGGCCCCGTCGATCCGGCGGCTCGTCTCCCCGACCTGGTGGACCGTGACTTCCAGGGCGTCGGCGAGCTCCTCCTGGCCCGGGTCGCGCAGGTCGGCGTGGCGGGAAGCGAGCTGGTGGGCGGCGAGGCGCAGTCGGTCGCCGAACTCCCGCCGTCCCAGCAACTCGGCGACCGCCACCACGATGCGGGTGGTCTCGGGCCAGCCCGGCTCGCCTGCCGGGGCGAGGACGAGCGGATGCTTCGGATCGGGCAGCGGCAGCACTCCGCCGAGGCGCCCCGGCAACGTCACGGTCCGGCCATCGAGCTCGATGTCCCAGGAGCGGTAGCGATGCAGACGTACGCTCCGGAGCAGGGACGTCAGCTCGCTCAGCTCGGCCTCGCTCGCCCGAGGGCCGTGCGCCAGGTGGTCGGAGAGAACGCCCACGGCCAGCGTGAGCCAGGGCAGCTGCTGGACCAGTGGCTCTCCCATGGTCGCGGGGTTAACCCGTGCGCCGTCCACGGTCACAGTGAACGTCAGGTCGTCGGTGTGCCTGACGGTGGCGGCGTGTTCGGCCGCCAGCAGCTCGGCGGCCTCCGCCGAGACACTGGGAAGGGTGAGCAGGGGGCGCGCCATCTCCCGTACCAGCAGGGCCGTCAGGCCGTCGCGTTCACCGCTGACGTAGAGCACGGTTCCGGCATCACCATCGCTCTCCCCGCCGTCCAGGGCGGACAGCGGTACGCTGATCAGCCGGTCCCCGGACTCAGCGAGCAGACTGGCACCCTCGGGCAGTGCGGGACGGGGCCGCTGTACGAGGTGCCTCCAGGCGCGTTCGTTGGCGCGCTGCGCCGCGGGCTGGTCCTCGGCCCCCAGCGCGCCCTCCGCCGCAAGCCGTCCCAGCGCGGCGATGAGGCGGTCGCTGTCCCGGGGGTCGTCCCAGGTCGGCAGTCGCATCTCCCGCAGGCGGTCGCTCGCCTTCCCGCGTCCCAGAAGGTGGCGCAGCCGATGGTCGACGGTCGGCGCGTATGAGGGCTCCTCCTCCAGCCCGGGCGGGCAGTGCCAGGCGTCGGCCGGCCGGACGAACCGTACGGCCCGGTCGCGGCCCCGCACCGGGAGCCACGGCTGCTCCCGGATGAAGGCGCCGAGCGGGGTCGGGACCCGTTCCCTGTCTGGGGAACTTTGGCTGCCGGCACTGGTCCAGACGCTGGTGAACCTCGCGTCCTCCCAGCTGGCCAGGCCGTGCAGGACCAGCCGTGCGTACGCCAGCCGGGCCTCCTGCCCGAGGTGTTCGACGACGTCCTGGCCGGGGAGCCGCCAGGCCGGGGTTCCCCGGTACGGCGTCCGGGGGTAGTCGGCAGTGGACCAGGTGCGGATGTACGGCTCCCACTGCTCCCGCACCTCGGCAGACACCTTCGCCATGCGGACCAACTGCCGAGCGGTGAGCTCCCGGCCTTGCTCTACCCTGCTCACGGCGTCGGAGGACCTGACCGGGACCAGTCCGTCTGCCACCCCGGCCTCCAGCAGGAACGCCCGCCACTCCTCGGTCTCGCCCCGCTTGGTGAACTCCTCGGGCGCGGCAAGGAGACGTCCGGCGATCGCCTTGAGGCTCTTCGACACGTCCTGTCCGGCGGCAACCACCACCGCCAAGTCCTCACCGACGGACGCGCGGCCCCAGCCCCGGCCGAAGACGGCGCCGCTTGCTCTGATCAGATGGCCGTCCGCCGCCGACGGTACGTACAGTCCGAGCGAGGAGATCTCCGTCCCGCCCAGTGAACGCCGCGGCTGCCACAGCCGGAAGACGAAGCGCAGGGTCTGGAGCCGCAGCCGGAGATCGGTGCTCGCGCTGAGCGCCTGCCGTACGTGGTCCAGCAGGCCCCTTACGTCGTACGGCCGGACGAGCCCCTCCTGCTCAAGGAAGGCCCGGGCAGGCCGCCCCCGAGTGCGCTCGCCGCGGTCCTTCCAGACCAGCCCCGGGTGCAGGGAGAACAATCGCTTGCCGAGCAGGGCAGGGACGGTCGGGGCCTCGGTCTGGTTCGCCTCCGTACGCAGGGGCTGGAAGAACGCTTCGCGGCGTGCACCCTGACCGCCCGGCTTGCCCTGTGTACGTGTACGTGCGCTTGTGCCCGTACCCGCCCTGTCGGGGGGACGGTTGGTGTGCCGCAGTGTGCAGTCTTCCGCGAGCAGCAACGGTCTGCCGTGCAGGACGTGCCCGTCATCATCGAAGAGGGCGGCCAGGTCCTCATACAGCGCGCTCCACTGCTCGGGGGACTCACCGGACCGGGGAAGGGGAAGGCCCCCAACGATCCGTTCCACGTACTCGGCGAGGACCTCCGGGCCCGGCTCCCACGGGCACGCGAGGGCCTTGCACAGGGTGGCCAGCCGTTTCAGCCGGTCACCGCCGATCTCGGGGTCCGCCACCACGATCCCGGCCTCGTGCGCGCGGTGTGCCGTGAGGACGGTCAGGTCGAAGGCCGGCCACAGGACCGCACCCCGCGGCGGGGCCCAGCCCGCCTCCGGCGGGGCGCCGTCCGCGGCGAGGACGGGCACGAGCGGTACGTCGGTAAGTTCGCTCCCGTGCACGCGCAGAGCTGCCGCGCGGAGCCGCCCCGCCGAGCCCTTTTCACTCTCCCAGCTCACCAGGTCCACGGCCAGCTGCCGGATGGACGGCTCGGGCACGGTACGCAGTATCGTGGCGGCCGCCAGACAGGTCTCGGCGACCGCGTCGAGCAGCAGCACGTTAAGGGGGTTGTCGAAGGGAAGCCCGGTGCGGTCGAACTTGGTGAAGAACGGAGCGTTCACGTGCCCCGGGAACGGTGCGGCCTGGTTCTCGCCCATCGGCAGGAAGGTATAGATCTGCCCGCGCCGCGGTCGGCGCGGGGCGGGTAGCGGGAGCGCGACCTCGACGACGGCGGACCGCTTCCACTCCTGCCACGTGTCGTCGAGGAGCCCGGAACCCACGGCCTCGGCGAGCGTGCTGTTCAGCCGTTCCTTCTCCACGGTGCCCCGGGCTACGAGAAAGGTGCCGGACGTCCCCAGGTCCACGGTCGCGCAGGAGACGGGGAATCCGTGCCCGGCGCCGTCCTGCGCCACCACGAAGCGCTCCTCGGATCGGGTCAGCTCGTGCCAGTCGAGCGCCTCGTGGCCGTCGTCCAACTCGCCCGCCTCGCCACCGACGGTCCGCCGTTCCAGCGTCAGGCCAGCGAGCCGGTCGAGGAACAGCATCACGGGTACCTTTGCCTCCGCGAGCTCACGCATCCGCAGCCGGACCTCGGCCCGGGCGGCCTCGCTCAGCAAGGGCAGCCGGACGATGGTTACGTACCCCTCGGCGGCGAGCTGCCGACAGGTCGCGGGCACATCGTCCAGCGGTAGGGGTGCCTGGAGCGGCGGATACTTGGCGGCCACCTCGTGGGCGTTGTCCTCACCGGCGAGGAACTCTTCCACGTCGACCTTCTGCGCGAAGCGGAAGCAGTACCCGTTCATTTCCGGGTCGAGAGGGCTGTCGGGGTCTGCGCTGTAGATCTCGGGCGCTTCGCTGATCAGCAGGATGCTGCGGAACCCGACGCCCTTATTCCCGATGCCCTCGCCGACCTCCTTCGAGCTTTGCGCGAGCTCGCAGACCCGCTCGACGTCACGCCAGGTGAAGGGCGTGCCGCCGTTGGCGACGTACAACGTCCCCCACTCGCCCTCCGCCTCGTCCAGCAGGACGTGGACCCGTCCGTCGCGGCGGTCCCTCGGATGCGCGTCGTAGCCGTTCTGCAGCAACTCGAAGAGCGACCGGCCGGCGTACTCCCGCGCGCTCGTGTACGACACGGCGTTCACCTGCCGGGCCATGCGCAGGACTTGCTCCGACCGGGCCCCCTCCAGCACGGACCGGCCGTACTCCCGCAGCTGCTCGGCCCGGGCGTTCCTCGCCATGGTTCTCCCCTCACCTCAGCGTGATGAGGACGGTATCCCGCCGCACTGACACCGGGGGCGGCGCGAGGGACCACCATGTGGAGCGCGGCTCGGAGCGAAGTTTGACGTTTTACAGGACGCGAGCCCGGGCCAGCTGGTCCGGGCTTGTTCGCGGATCCGCGGGGCCGGATGCTCCTGCACGTGATGCTGGCTCAACGACGCTGCCGCACACAGATCACCCCACGCCCGTGGCAGTGCCAGGAGAAGGCTGCTTCTCCTGCGCGTCGAGGGCCGCGTCGACGAAGGCCCGTACGAGTGCGGCCGCCTCGGATGTTGATACGTCCTTTGTCCACTTGCCGGTGTGCCATCCGCTGCACTGCAGCTCGAATCGGTGGACGTCGTGTGCGTACTCCAGCTCGCGGGCGTACGGTTGCTGGCGGCAGCGCCCGTGCCGCTCGGTCCGTTCCAGGTACGCGTGGACCACCCCGATGTGGAATCGGCGCGGCAGGGTCCGCTGCGCGCGGCAGTCCCGGCACTCCAGCAAGTGCAGCACGTTGTCCTCTTCGCGCAGGTACCAGTCTGGCGCAGACATGCCTTCACGGGTGTTGCAGCTGCCGCACAGCGGGCCTTCTCTGAACTAAGCCGTCACGCCCGATCGATGACTTGGGTAGCCTGCAGTCGGTGGAGACTGGACTGAACGAAGATGACTGGCTGGCAGATACGCGGACGTCTTATGACACCGTCGCTGCAAGTTACGCAGAGTTGACGCGTCACATTCTGGACGAAGCACCTGAAGAACGCGCGGCCTTGGCCCTGTTTGCTGACCTGGTGCGTGCCCAAGGCGGTGGGCTGGTCGCGGACGTGGGGTGCGGGACAGGCAGGATCACAGGCCACCTGCGGGACCTTGGCCTGGACGCGTTCGGCGTCGATCTGTCACCTGGAATGATCGATGTGGCCCGTCGTGATCACCCCGGTGTGCGGTTCGATCTCGGTTCCATGACGGACCTCGCCTTGGCCGACGCCTCGGTGACTGGCCTGGTCGCCTGGTACTCACTGATCCACATTCCTGACGATGAGATCAGCTCGGTTCTTGCGCATTTCCGTCGAGTGCTTCGGCCCGGTGGGCCTTTGCTGCTCAGCTTCCATGTCGGCGATGCATCGCGGTTGAAGACTGAGGGCTATGGCGGGCACCCGATGAAGGTCTATGTCCATCGCCGCCAGCACCATCAGACGATTGAGTGGCTTAACGAAGCTGGCTTCGCCGTCGAGACGCACAAGACTCTCACCTCTGCGGAGAGCAAGCTGGGAGGGATCATCCTCGCGCGTCGTCAACCGTGAGCGGCTCCGCCTGTCGCGTGACGGAGCCGATCAGGTGGTCCGTGCGGCGATCTCGCCGAAGGTTGGCAGGCCCAGGTGGATGACTGAGGGCTTGAGAGCGGCATCGAGCTGGGTCAACTTGTCCTCGGCGCCGGCCAGGCTGATCTCCAGGCCCTCGACCTCGCCGAGCCAGCCCTCCCGCTGAGCTTCGGCGATCCGGTCGAGCAGGTTGTCGCGGATCTCGGTCAGACGGTCTCGCTGGGACGGCTCGGGCCGGAGGAGCGAACATCGAACGCAAGCGTGCTCGTGGATGCACGACGTTCCGAAGGCCCGAGCGCAGGTTCCCAGAGAGAGCTTGCGCTTCTCAAAGTGGGCGAGGAAGGCGTCCCACTCCTCGTTCGTCGGGGTCCGATATTCCTCGCTGGGACGAAGCGATCGACGGCGGGCGATGAACGCGCGGTGGGCTTCGATGGCGTCCGCCGGGTAGATGGCGTTGTAGCCCATCGTGGTGTTGATGTCGGAGTGCCCTGCGAGGACCTGCGCGATGTGCGGCGGCAAGCCGCTGCGGATTGCGTCAGTGATGAAGATCCTTCGGAAGTCGTGCGGAGCGAAGTCGAGGGGCTGGCCCGCGGAGTCGGTAAGCCCGGTTCGTTCCAGGACCTCGTTGAGACCATTGCGGATCAGCTGACGGGACACCGGTGTGCGCTGGCCTCCGTATGTCCACTGGAACAGCAGCGGCATCGGCGGGTTCCAGATTTTCTCCGCGACGTCGTAGTTGGGCAGCATAGGGATCGCGCCTGTTCGAGGGTCACGGACTCGGGCAATGATCGTGCTGAGCACGTCGGCCAGTTCTGGGCTGACCAGGAGAAGCCGTTCCTCGTCGGTTTTCGAGGGAGCGACCTGGAGCAGAGGCACGACTTCACCACTGGTAGGCAGCTTGTACTGGATCAGGGCGTGATGGCTGGCCTCCAGCATCTCCTCGATCCGGACGCCGGTGTGCTGCAGGAACTCGATCGTGGCCCAGGCCCAGAACGCCCGTTCCTCGACCAGCCCCAGATGGACGCGTCGGCCGGACTCGTCGTAGGCCCGGAACGGAGTCGACGAGTCCTTCTTCTGGCGTGTGTATGTTCTGCCCCTGAACGTGAACTGGCCGCCGAGCGGGGCGGCCTGCAGAGCCTCCATCCCCTCCCGAGCCTCCGTCCAGTTCGCCCTGGCGGCGCGGACAACGGTAGACAGCGCGGGCAGTCGTTCACGGGTGCGCTGGTCCATCTTGGCCTTGCGGCGCTTCTGGTACTTGGAGGTACTGGCATCGGCGGCGCTGACCGGGCAGGGAGCAACCCACCGGCCCCAGCGTTCTGGTTCCTCGACGGCCCAGTGGGCCAGGTCAAGGTATAGAGCTCGAACTCCGATCATGAGGCTGCCGTAGTTGGCACGCTCCGTCACTGCCTCATGGATCATGCCATCAGGCAGCCGGCGGCGCGTGACTTTCGTCCGGCTGACCTGCTTCCATGCGCTCACGACTTCAGGCGGCAGCCGGAGTGTGTCGATGCCGGGCTGGATGCGCTCAATCTGCAGCCAGAAGTTCCTCACAAGCGTCCGTGACACGTCCTCCAAGGACGTGTAGTCCATGGTGGGCTGGCGTTCCTTGAGGTACTCCACCAGCAGGTCCCGGATCGGCTTGGACTGCGGCCGGTAGCGGTCGACGAGCTGCTCGACCGAGACCTGGCCGGACGTTCGGTGCAGGAGCCTCAGTGACACGGGCGCGTCGGGCGGCAGGTGACCCATGTCCTTCAGCCAGGAGTAGAACAGGCTTTGACCGCCCGACGTGGCCCGCTGAGCTCGATGCGCCTCCATGTACTCAATGGCGTCTCCGACATTGATGTCGTCCAGACCCCCACCCTTGGCGATGACCAGCTTGACCAGCACGTTCTTGGCGAGGATGCCGAGGTGAGAGGACCACGCTTCTGGGCCCACCAACTCCTGAAGGCGGGCAAATCCCTCAGGGTCACGGTACTGGCAGATGATGGCACGCAGATTGGTCGAGGTCCGGGTGAGCTGCCAGTGGAGCGACGGCCGGAGCACATCGGCGCAGACCAGGGCGAACAGGCCCGTGTTCAGGATGCCGTTCGCATTCGCTGCGTCGTAGCCGACCCATCTGGCGTTGAGCTTGTTCCACTGTGCTCCGGTCGAGGTTGCGGCGGGAGTCGCGTTCCATCGTTGTTGCCAGGTGGCGCCCGGCTGGTCCAGAAGCCATCGGAGAATGAGCGTTGCGCCCCGGCGCCGGTAGAAGTGGGTGGATTCGCTCGCGGCCCGTAGCGGAGGTTGGTTCAGTCGAGCCACGACCTCCTCAGAGGACTGGCTGGTGGCAGGCCAGGCGTCCTCGTAGGGCCGCGGCGGGAAACGCTTCTTGGCGGCCCGGAGAGCCTCGCCGGCGAGTGGCTGTGCATCTCGGATGGCGGCCGGAGCGCGCAAGGTCTCAGTGCTCGTCACCATGAGTTCTCGAAGAGAGTCTTCAGCGAGTCGGAGTTGTAGCCGGGGGCCGGTGGCGCGGGCGGCCGGTCACGCTGCCCTGCCCGGCGTGCATGATGGGCGCGGACGCGTTCGATCACTTCGTCCTGGCTGGCCGGAAGGTAGAGCTGTGTGGTCGTCAGATGTGCGTGACCGAGGACCCATTGGACGTCGGTCAGAGGCACGTTGGGGTCGCGGGCGAGCCGGTAGGACGCGGTGTGGCGTAGATCGTGAAGCGTCCAGTTCGCCCCGAGGAGATCGTTGGCCCGGTTGAACATCGCGCGCGCCGCGTCGTAGTTCAGCGGTCGCCAGGGCCGCCTCAGCGTCCACCACAATGGCAGATTCTTGCCCCGCGGGATGCCGTCTCGCCGTGTTTCCTCTTGGTAGAGGCGCAGCCAGACGAAGGCGTCGGTTGAGCAAGGAAGCTGCTGGTAGGCGCGGGTTCCCTTTCGGATTACGCCGACCAACTGCTGTCCGGGGAGGGCGTCGCGCTGCCGGCTGGTGAGCAGTTCTTCGGCGCGTGCACCGTTGGAAACCCAGAAGGCCAGTAGGGCGCGATCTCGGTTGTGTCGGAGGGCGGCGAACAGCGCGTTGAACATCTCGTCCGGGATGCGCCGGGGCGCACGTTTCGGGATGGTCGGCCGGTAGCGGCCTGTCCGCTCTTGGTCAAAGGGCCGGTCAGGCTTGTGGTGGGCGTTCGCGCGGCCGCCGCGACGCGAACGGTCGAGCGGAAACGGGTTGATGATCGGCCCGGTGCCCTCGTCCCGGTGGAAGTCGTAGAACGTGCGGAGCACGGTTTCGCAGTGCGCGCGCGTCCTCGCGGCGTACTGCGGGCCGGGTGAGACCTTGCCCGTGATGGCGTTCGGGGTGCCGGGGATCTTCTTTCGGGTCGTCCGCGGCTTCGGCGCCGTCTCTTCGGAGTGGCCCGCCTTCCGGTGTCTCCAGTGCAGGCGCTGGGGCTTGTTCGCGATCTGCATCCACCGGATGAAGTCCCGTGCATCGGTACGCGTTGCCCGGTTCCACTCGATGTTGAGAGCCCACAGGAACCGCCACCAGCGCAGCAGGTCCATGCCGTATGAGCGGACCGTGGAGGCAGGTTTGTCCTCTGCCTGCAGCTCGGCGAAATAGACCCGGACGGGGTCGACGACAACGCCGTCCTGGTCGAGCAACTGGTACGGCGCCCACTGATTACCGGTCTCCTGCAACCTGCCTAACTCGGGCAGGACGAACGCCGCCAAGTCCCGCTCGGGGACATCACCTTGAAGCATCCCGAGAAGCTAGCGGAGAGGCCATCTGACCTGCAAGAACTCACGAGTTAGTTCGGTTAACGGGCCGCGGACATAGCCGTGCTCGTGGCAGTGATCCCACGCCGATGCAGGACTCTCCTTGCACAACCGGCACAGGTAGTCGTCTGCCCGGGTGTTGCGCCTGCGCGGCGACTCGTACAGCACGCCGCACATGTGGCCGGTGTACAGCTGACAGGTCGCCCCCGCACACGGTGGGCACATAGTGACGTACCCCGTCCTCGCGCTGTGTCGTCTCCAGCCGCCCCAGTGCGGCCCCTGAGCTCCGCAGGCGCACAACCGGGCCCGAGCGACCAGCTTCTCCTCTCGCTGCTCCCAGCGGTCCAGCAGCTCCGTATAGGCGCGAGGCAGGAGCCAGGTCTCACCAGACCAGGTCAGCAGCTGCAGCGGCCGGGTGCTGGCGATGTTCTGGGAGTCCCGGCGCTGACTGCAGGCCGCGACGAATTCCTCCCAGGTCAGGCCCCCTGGCAGTCCGTTGGCACCGACTTCCTTCCAGGCGTCGTTCCATTCCTCCCACGGGACCTCCGCCTGAGCCTTGTTGCGAGCCGCGTCGAACATCCACAGCATCAGTCGGCGCCGCCAGTTGGGACGATTCCACTCCTCCGGATCGCGCTCTGGCCTTTCGTAGTACATGGGTAGCTGCACGTCGTCGACGTCACCCAAGTCCACATCTAGCTCCGCGAACGCCCGGCTGGCAGTGCGGATGTCTCGCTCGTCGTACGTCCAGCGTGCCTTGTGCTTGTAGCAGCGCAGCGCTATGTCACCGATGAAAACGTGGCCGTGTCGCTGCAGGCCTGGCATGTGGAGGAGCTCGTCGGGGTCCAGCGGGACCATGACGCTTTGCGTCAGGTCCGCGAACAGTGAATGCGCGTACTCACGGCTGATGAGCATGGCCGGATGGTGGCAGAAGCCAGTGACAACGCCTCCATGTATGGGTGGCGGGCGCTTCCGATCTTCGATACTGACCACCACGGCGCACGGCTTCGATCCGTAGTAGGACGTCACCTACTGGGCACCGGTCGGTTCCGTCGACCTCAAGGCGTTCGACGACGGCGGCACTCATACGACATCCGCGCATGCCAAGACTGCTTGCCCTGGCATGCGGAGGTTGTCCTCGTTGCGGGGAGGCTCTCGTCAGGGAGTGACATGCCGTGGGGTGTCCGCAGTCCCGGGAGCTTTTCCAGGGCTGAGACGCGAAAATCAGAACCGGGACGCTCCTTCGATGGGTGATGATGTTGCGGTGAGTCTGGATTTGAGCAACTACGAACTGCGCTGGCCCGCATCACTGTTCATGTCCGAGGGTGAGCGCATCCTTCGGTCCGCCGGCTCCTGGCAGAACCGGGCGACATGGCTCATGACGGAGGCATTGGTTGGCACCACCGCGGTCGCCGACTTCGAAGACCTGCCCAACCAGACCGCGCCGACGGCCGATCCTTGGGCGACCACTGCCACAGGCTGGAGCACCAGACGGACCGTGCCGGACCAGCACGCATGGTTCACGGAACTCATCAACCGGGGGTCCGAGCTCAGGCGCGCTGCTGCGCCCCGACCATACTGGCCGCAGCGCCATGGCAACGGACTCGCCCACGACGGCAGTACTGCGCGAGACTCCCGGCGCGCCTTCGCTCGGCTCATCAACGAGTTCGATGCCGACGGCTACCTAGTTGAGGCGTTCGGTGAGGAATGCGTCGACGATCACAGCAATCTGCCCGATCCCTCCGAGGTGATCAACGGGCGCTTGGGTATCCCTGATCTTTGGCCCCTGAAGCCAGCGACCTGGGACGAGGACACCTTTTACGGGCTGATCGAGGTATTCCACGATCTGGTGAGCCGTCCCCGTGTGCGCCACTACCACTCCTACGGCAGCTGCGGATGGCACCACTCGGAGTTCCACAACGGCCCCGCGCGCACCCTGTACCGGTGGAAGATCAACCGCCTGCTGCGAGAGGCCAGCATCGAGTACGAACTGGCCGCGGAAGGCGAGGACCTCGGGCGCTTGGTCGCAGTAACCGACGACGCCCGAAGCCAGCTGGTGCACCGTGCACTCAACGACAGCCCACCCGACACCACAGCCGGCGTCCGCCATGCCATCGCGCTCTTCCGAGGACGTGACACGTCGGCCGAGAGCAAGCGATCGGCGATCTTCAACCTCGCCCGCATCCTCGAGGAACGCCGCGCTCTGATCAAGGAGCACCTTGGGAAAGACGAAGGTGCGCTGTTCGAGATCGCCAACCGCTTCGACCTGCGCCACCGCCGGGCCGATCAACTAGGTGATTACGACGACGTGTTCCTCGACTGGATCTTCTGGTGGTACCTCGCCACGGTGGAGCTGACCAACCGATTGATCGCTTCGCGGAACCCCTTTTGACCTCTGCGGATCAGCCTTTGAAACCGCCCCCCGACTCTGCTGCGCACTTCGGACGAGCCGCAGGGAACGGCTACGAAGGCTGCGACGACCACCTCGTCGCAGTAGATTGCAGTGGGCGCCTCGAAGCCGCCCGGGATTGCGCAGCGGTCGACGCGGGCGAGTGGCCTGACCAGCAGTGAACGCGAGGAGCTGGTCGCGCTGCGGCGGGAGAACCGCAGGCTGCGGGAGGACGTGGAGATCCTCAAGCGGGCCACGGCTCCAACGCAGCGGTCAGATTCGGTGCGCTTCGGCGCTGCGCCCGCTGGCCGGGCTGGCGGTGCTGGTGGGGGAGGGCGGTCATAGAGAACTGGGGTGGCGTTTGTTGCCTTGGCGGCTGGCGCCGACCTTGTCCTTCCAGCTCGACTCGCAGGCCTACGCCGCGGAGATTTTGTCGGTCACCGGCCGAAGCAAGGCAGCCCTCCCCACCCGGAGGCGACGGCGCTCGGCAGGCGGGATCCGGCCATCCGGCAGCCACGGGCGTGAACGAGGCCAGCCGCCCACTGCCTCTGCGGCGTGTCTCAAGGGCTGAGTTGGGCGGTGGCGGCGTCGATTTCTTTGAGGGTGATGTTTTCGCTGCCGGTGCGGATTGCGGTGACGGCGGCGGTGGAGATGACGTAGGTGAGGGCTTTGAAGTAGCCGCCGGTGCGTCGGTGGAGTTCGACGGCGTGTTTGGCCAGGGCGTGTTCTTCGAGCCGGTACAGGCTCAGGTCTGCCTCGAAGCCCGCCAGTACTTCCCGGAAGGTCTTTTGGTCTCCGGTGTCCAGGGGCAGGGGGTGCAGCCAGGTCACGGGCAGCAGCGCGGTGGGGGAGGGTGAGGCGGGCGCCGCCGGGCGGCCCGCCTGTTCGAGCCGTACCCGGTTCTCCTCGCTGACGCGGGTCAGGTCCCCGGCCAGGATGCGCGCCTGGTGCAGGAGGTGGCTGGCGCCGGTGCCGCAGAAGACGAGCGAGATGCCCAGCTTGTCGCGCAGGTAGTCGAAGTAGGGCAGCGCGTTGGCCAGCTGGGGCGGGGTTGCGCGGTTGATGTCGTCGATGAGCATCAGCCGGGTCTGCGCCGTCTCCAGGACGTAGTTGACCGGCAGGGTCAGGTCCTGATGCCGGCGCATCTCTAGGACTTCGGCAATACTCTTCGGTTCGGGCTGAAGGCCCAGGTAGGAGGCGATCTCCCAGACCCAGTTCACCTTCTGCTCCGGGTCCGCGGGGGTGGTGATGTGGACCACCGGGATCGTGTTCGGGCGCCTGCCGCCTGTGCCGGCTTCGAATTCCCGCTGGGCGGCGCGTCCCGCCGCCCGCAGCAGACAGGACTTCCCGGTGCCGGCGGGCCCGTCGATGACATGGTCCATCAGACCGTCACGGCGACCGCTGTTGCGATGGACCGCCTCGACGACCATCTCCTGCATGTGGGACATCGCGTCAGTGGGCACCATCCGCAGATGCCGGTGGTAAGCGATGGACTGCTCGTCCTTGCGCCTGTCCGGGCCAGGACTGCTGCCCGCTCGCGTGGGGGTGTCCACTTCCTCGTCGACGAAGTGGTTCCAGCCGGTGAGTTGGAAGAGCGGCAAAGGCCGCATCGGGGTGTCCTTGAGCTGCTGGCGCAGGCGCGCCTCGCGCTTGTCGCGCAATTCCACGGACGCTTTCATCACAGTGTCCTCTCGTGCACGGTTCCCGGTTCATTCCTTCCGCAAGGCTGGCTCTGGTGCGCGGAGCGCACCTGGTGGAGCGGCCTGCGGCCTCGTCGTTCACGGCTGCATGCCTCCCGGCATGTGCTCCTCCCACACGTCGATGACGTCGTCGGCGTCCTCATAGCGGTCGTCGTCCGCACCGGAGCCTCCTTCGTCGAGGAGTTCGGCCTCGACAACCTCGTGCGCCTCGCCAGGCCTCCCGCTGTCGGAGGCGTCCGGTGGGCCGCCGGCGGTGTCGGCGGCCACGAAAAGAGCCTCGAGCGGGTGCGGAGCCTGAACGCCGTCCTGCTCCCCGCCCGCACCGGCGGAAAGGGCCGCAGAGGTGGGCGCGGGCCGGGGCGCCATGGGGGAGATGGGCAGCGCCGGGCGGGGCCGCAGGGTCGACAGGTCGAAGTCCTCCAGGCCCGCGTAGGGGTCCTGGGACGGTTGCTCGGTCTCCAGCCCCAGGCCCTGGAAGGGAGGTTCGGATCCGGTGCGCTGCGGCGGCGGCCTGCGACTGCGCCGCCGCCGGTCGCGCTGCGCCAGGGCCAGGGCGATCGCTTCCTCGTCCTGTTCGCTGCCGCCGGCCGCGCGGTGCTGCTCGGCGTGTTCCTGCCACATGTCCGCGGTCCACGGATCGTGCAGCAGGTGCCGTAGCCGGAAATCGCACGTCACCCAGGTGCCTGCCGTGTGGTCGTGCAGCCACACCCGCTCGGGACGGTACGGGTTGAATCGGCATTCCCACTGCTTCTCCCGACCGGGCAGCTTCGAGCCGCCACGTAGGAGGATCTCCCGGTAGTGGGCGGCGTCCTGCGCGATGGGCTGATAGGTCCGGTAGTTGATCATGAAGCCGCTCTTGCCGGGGGTGACCCACCGCGACAGCAGGAAGAAGCGGTTCTGGGCGGGGGAGAGCGGCACGGGCCGGTAGCCGCTGCGGGCCACCTGGACGGCGTACATGTCGTTGGGCGACAGTACGATGCCCGGCCGAAAGGGATCGCGCAGCCCCGCGTCGGGGGTCTGCTGGTACTCCAGCGCCACCCACTCTTGGGCCATCTGCTGGAGTTCGGCGATCGTGTACAGCGGCATCCGCTCGATGCCGCGGCCGCGTTTTTTGTGGCTGCGGCCCTGCCAGCCGTGCCGCACGTACTGGCTGAAGCGGTGCGCGAGGGTGATGAAGAAGCTCTCGACGAGCGGCTTGTCGGGCCCGGTTCTCTTGCGCGCCGGGCGGCGGGCGATCCGCAGCCGGTCGCAGACCGACGTGAAATGCTCGCTCACATAGGGGCTGCCCTGGTCGTAGATGATCAGTTCGGGGCGGATGACCGGGCGGGCGGCGGTGGCCTCGGTGAACCGTTCGTCGGCTGCCCGCAGCGCCCCGAACGGCAGGCTGGATGCGGCGGCCGCGCTCAGCGGGTCCCAGCCGGGCATCACCGGCCAGGGCGCGAAAGCCTGGGCCAGCATCAGGGTCAGGTCGATCGCGCGGGTCGCCTGGCCGGCCTGTCCGCGCTCGGAGTCCTGGGGACGGCTGGGTGTGATCATCAGCGCGCAGATGCCGTGGTTGGCCACATCGATCAGCGTGGTCATCTCCGTGGCGGTGGGCCGGCCGTCGTCGCCGCGGGCCAGGATCCGCAGCGGCGTGGTGTCGGCCTGGGTGACCTGTCCCGGCCGCAGCACGGCCTCGCGGCCGCCGTGGGGGAGGGACGGGGTGGCGGACAGAGCGGCCCGGGCCCGCGTCGGCCCGGCCAGGACATCAGCCAGGCCGGACTCCTTCATCCGCAGATAGAAGGTGGAGCGGGAGGGCAATAGGGCCGCCGCGGCAGCCGGGTCGTCGAGTTCGGCGGCGTACCGCGAGCGCAGCAGGTCTTCCACTTCCTCGCGGATCAGTTCGATGGTCACGTCCGACTCGCGTGCGCGCTGGGCCACGACCTCCTGTATCGCTGCCAGGCACCGTGGATCGGTGAAGCCCCCCGGCCGTTTGTCCCGCGTCCTGGGCAGCAGGACCGCCGCGTTCTCTCCGGCCGCTTTCCACGTGCGCCGCTTGTCAGCGAGTGTGTGGGCGGAGCAGCGGATGCCGGCGGCGGCCAGCCGCGCCGACATCGCGGCACACCGCTGCGCCAGCGTCGTCCCTGGCCCGAATCCCCGCTCATGCTTGCTTCGGCCCGGCGCCAGACCCGTGTCGATCTCCACCATGCGCGCCTGCCACAGCGCGGCCTCCTCCTGGTCCTCCTGCCGCCCCCACCCGTCAAAGGTCGCGCTGTCCGGGGCCGGCGCCGCACCGCCACTGAGGACAGCGAAGTCCTCTGCGCCCACCAGCCACCGGTATGACACCGCCCGAGGAGTCTGGCCGCCGTCCCGCGGCAGCAGTGTGACCTGCGGCCCCTGCCACGCCACCACCTCCCACTCGCGCATCTGCCAGCACACCCGCGCCCCGATGGACAAAGACCACGACAGCCGGCCCGCACCTGTTCCCGCCATGCCCCGCCCCGCGCGCCTTCAGGCCGTCCAGGCCATGGCATCGGGCAGCAGCGGATGCGCGATGTCGAACAGCAACCGCCGCTGCCAGAGCATCCGGTAGGCGAGGTCCAGCCCTGTCAGCTCGGGCAACCCGCTCGCGGCCACCCCGTCCCGCAGACCGGTCGGTTTCCTGAACGCCGCCAGCAGTGCATGCTCCTGGCCGTCCCCGTCACTGGCAGGGAACCGGTAGCCGGCCAGCCACCCCAGATTGCGTCCGTGTACACCCGTCGGCTCACGCACCTGCCGCACCCGCCAGCCGGCCGCTCGCGCGACCGCCTCGAGCACCTGAAGCTTTGCTGCGGGCAGGCTGTCCTGGTCGGGAGGCTTCAGTACCAGCACCTCCCGCACGCCATCGGCCGTGCGTGCAAGGAAATCCGGGCGCCACCGGCGAAGGCGGCCTCCTGCCCGCCACCGCAGCTCCACCGGGCCGGCACTGAACGCTGCCCAGGCCGGATCGAAGTCCAGCTCCACCGCGAGCCGCCACTGCCGCAGACTGCCGCACACCACCGTCTGCTCCCGGGTCGCCACCGGCCAGTAGGTGATGATGCTTTTGCGGCCCTTATAGGGCACCGGCTCACTCACCGGCCCGAACTCCTCGAGCACCACCCCGCGCAGCCCCGCCGCGCTACTTGAGCGCACCCGCCCGTACGGCTCCCGGTACAGGGCCACGACATCCTGCCCCGCGCCCGGCGCCGCTTCGCCGTCCAGCAGGCCGCCCGAGTCCACCACTGTGCTCACGCTTCCCACCTCCTGCCGCGGTGCCGGTTTCCCGGTGCCACACCATGACGACCCGCGCCGGCACTTCCCACGTGGCTGATCACCAGCGTGACGCTCTGCGATGGCGACCCGCCGGAACGGCTGCTTGCGTCACCCGAACGAGGAACGTGCTCTTGACGCCGCACCCATGTGGTGCCCCGACTGGATTTACAGTTCCGCAGCTGCCATGCCGAGTTGCCAGGGCAGGCAGGAGCGCCTGTCCAGCGAGCCGGTCCGCGCGGCGATGCGGTCGTGTCCCATAGCCAGCCTCAGACGACAACGACGGGGGGAGTGGGCCGGTGCGGGCGCCGCCGCATGGCTGTGGCGCTCCAGCCACGCCAGCAAGGGCTGCTTCCCGACCCCGAAGTCCACCTCCCACCCCTCCATCAGGTGCTGCACGCCGGCCAGCCACCGCGCGCGCCCGGCCGGGTCACGCTTCCCGTCGTGTTCGAACCGCAGCATGGCCAGCGCGAGCGATGCCGCTTCGGGATAGAGCACCAGCGGTGCCGCCCTCATCGCGCGGACTTCCAGCCCGGCAGACCGTGCCCGCTGCACCCAGCGTGTCGCGTGCGGCATGGTCGTCCACCAGTGGACGGCGACCTGGAAGGCGTCGGCGAACAGTTCCTCACCCGCCGGCCCGAACCACCGCCTCAATCGTTGCCGCTGCCGGTGTGCCCATACGGTCTCTGGCAGCTCCGCCAGGTCTACGAAGGCGGGGTCATCGCTTCGGGAGTCGTCCGTCCAGGAATGATGGCGCGGGCACACCCGCCAGCTGTCCGCAGACATCAGCCACGCCGGCTCTCGGACCCCGCGGTCTTGTGCGCACAGCGTGCAGCAGGGCACGAGGTGCCCTTCGGATGGTTCCCACGGCCATTTCCACACGGCCTCGTCCGTACCGGGCAGCAGGTGCTGCTCGGCGAGACTGGGCAGCATCCGCTGCAGGAACGCCGCCGGCTGGTCCGTCAGAACGGCCAGGTACCGCAGGCCCGCGGCGTTCACGTACATCTCGGTGACCTGGGGGTACTTCCCGACCCGCGCAGGATCCTCCGACGCCTTTCCCTGGCCGACACGGTCAAGGAACTCGTGGAGCTCCATCCCGTTGCTGTGGGCGTACCGGTTCACGAACGAGCCCGTCGACTCGCCGACAACGTACGGCGTTCGCAGCGGCAGCGGCTGGCGCGGACCGTACGCAACGGGGATGTCCAGCATCGTTCTCCCCTTTACGTCAGACGCCGTTAACGCACCATCGTCAGCTCCTCCATGGCCAGTCAAGACCTTCATCACTCGTTCCGGTGAACCCCGTCAAAGGCGCCGAAATGTCGCTGAGGTGCCCTTCCACCCTGTAATCAAGGGCAACCGCACAGGCACAGCACACCCCAGCAGGAGGTACAGACCGTGGCCACGCTGACCGCCAACGGCCTGCGAACCCCGTTGAGAGGACACCAGGAGATCGCCGTCGGCTCCTGCGTGACCAGCTTCGCCCAGGGCACACCACGTGTCACAGTCACCATGGCCACCGGAACCGGCAAGACCCTCGTCGGCCTCAACACCGTCCAGGAAACGGCCCCCCACGGCAGCGCCCTGGTGGTCATGCCGACGCTGAAGCTGCTCGAACAGACAGCAGCCGTCTGGCACACAGAAGGCCGCCGCGGCCTCTACCTCGGCGTCTGCCACCTTCCCCAGCCGGAAGAACCCGCCCTGCACGGCATCCTCACGATGGTCCACACCGCAGAAGAACTGGCTGCCCAAGTTGCCAATGCCGACGGCCCGGTGAACGTCTTCAGCACCTACGCTTCACTGAAAAAGATCGAAGCCGCGCACCGAGATTTCCATCTGCCTCGATGGGACGTGCTCATCTCCGACGAGGCCCACCGCTCCGCGGGCGACCTGGGCAAGACATGGGCAAACATCCACAGCAATGACGCCCTCCCCGCCCACCACCGCCTTTACATGACCGCGACCCCCCGGGTCTTCGACCACGAAGCGGTCAGCAAAGGCCTGCGCCCTGCACCGGAGTGTGAGATCGCGTCCATGGACGACCTGAGCCTGTACGGCCCGGTCGTCTACCGCATCTCCCTCGCCGAGGCCATCGACCAGGGGCTGCTGGCCGACTACGAGATCGTCGCCGTAGAGATCACCGATGAAGAACTGCGCCGCATCCTCAACCGGCAGACCCTCAGCACGCAGACCACCGAAGGGCTCCGCGTGGCTGCCGCTCAGGTCGCGCTGCTACGTGCCCAGCACCGCTACGACCTCAGACGCACCCTGTCATTCCACGCCCTCGTGGCAGCCGCGAGCGCCTTCGCCGAGACCCTGCACGAGACCGCCAAGCTCATGCCGGCCACGACACAGACACCTCTCCAAGTTTCCACGGTCAACTCCCGCCAGAGTCCCATCGAACGCCACCGAGCCACCGAAAGTTTCGTCGCCACGCCCCTGCACGCGCCGCACACCGGGACACCACCACGACGCGCGGTCCTGACCAACTGCCGCTGCTACACCGAAGGCGTCGACATCCCCACGATCGACTCCATCCTCTTCGCCGACCCCAAAACCAGCTCCGTCGATATCGTCCAAGCCGTCGGCCGCGCCCTGCGCCAGACACCCGGAGACGGCAAGATCTCCCGGATCATCGTCCCCGTCTACATCGCTCCCGGCCAAGACATCGGCGAAGGCACCAAAAGGACCCCCTTCCACCTGCTCTACCAGGTCATGATCGCCCTCAGCGTCTACGACGAGCACGTCTTCCACCGCGTCAAATACATCCGACACGACGACGACGCCGATCGCCCCCACATCGCCGCACGCCCTGAACGCGCCGACGAGATCATCCCGCTCCTCAGCCTCACCCACGCCGCGCCACCCAACAAGGTGTGGGAACGCGGATTCGAAAGCGCCGAACGCTTCCACGCCGAGCACGGTCACCTCGACGTCCCCAGCCGCTACCTGGGCACCGACCGTTTTTACCTCGGCTGGTGGATCGGCCAGCAGCGTTCCCTACGCCAGAACCACATGCTCCTGCCCGAGCGAATCAGCGCCCTCGACACCCTCGGCATGACTTGGGAGCACCCAAGGCACAGCATCGAGTACACGCTCCAGCTCGCCCGTGATTACGCTGCCCACCACGGACACCTCGCGCCGCGCACCGACGAACGCCATCGTGGCATCCGCCTGGGCCGCTGGATCGCCGAACGCCGCAAGGAAGCCCGCGAGCGCACGCTCCCCTTCTGCTATCACCGGGCCCTCAACGAGATCTACCCCTGGTGGAACGCCCGCTGGTCCAGCTCATGGAACCGCGCCTACACCGAGGCCCTGGCCGCCGCCCGCAGTGGAGACCTGACCTTCCCCGACCTTCGCCCCGACCAGGAAGACAGCACGTTGACCCGGTGGCTCGACGCGCAGATCGACGCCTTCGGCAACCTGCAAGCAGACCAGCAGAATCTCCTTGGCGCCCTACCGTTCGACCACCCGCTGGCCTTGCTGCTACGGCGCCCACGCGGTGCCGCCGAGTTCGCCTTCGTCCGCGGTCTGAGAGCAGCTCGCGCCTTCTGGCGCGGTCACCAGCACCTCAACGTCCCCACCAATCACATTACGTCAGAACACGGACGATCCTTCCGCCTGGGGGACTGGATCTCCGAGAAACGCCGCAACCCCCAGAGGCTCTCGCAGGAACAGCTCGACGCCCTCCATGCCCTGGACATGCGCTGGATCCCCCGCCAACAGCGATTCCGACACAGGAACGGGCGTTAGGCATCCACACCGAGACTGCCGGCCACCGTGCACACAACTCCCGCTCAATGTCGCGGCGACCGGTAGCACCCCGTACGAGGACGGGCTCAGTACGAAGCACCCAGGAGACTCCGCATGGAAGAGACAACCGCCGCTGGTCAGCTGACCCCGACCACCGACGAAAATGGGTACAGCGCCACCGTGATCCACATCGATCTTCCCCTCGGACATTGGATCGCGCGGCAACACCCTAAAAGGCCGACGCACGTGCTGCTCGAGCGGGCGGAAGTGCCCATGGTCGTCATCGTGCTGAACGCTGACCCGGGCGGCGCAGGGCCGGTTGCGTTGGCCGAGACATTCGGCTGGCCGATGTGGCGGGACACCATGTGGCGATGCCCCATGTGGCAGTACCCCAGGCGGCTAGAGTTCGGAGAGGGCTGGTATGCGATTTTCGACACCAAAATCCATACCTTGGGGGGCGTCTATAGCCAATCCTCCGAATTCTCACACAAAATCCCATTCGCCTTTGGGTGCGGGGTGCAGGTGTCCGACCAAATGTGGGAGACGCTCGAGATCGCGCAGCACGTGCTGCTCTGTGCAGGTCTGTCCAGCGACCCATCAGGCCCTGAACTCAGCGGTGCCATCCGTGAAGGACGGATGCGCGCCGTCTTTGCGCACGTACTGCTGGACTGATGCAGGCATAGACGTCCCCGGCACCGCAGGTCGTACCTACGGACACTGTGGGCGGAGGCATGCGAACGTACTGTGAGGCAATGCCAGGCGCGCCGTAGCCGGATTCAAGGACGTAGACCATCGTTTCGAGGACGCGCGTCGTCCGCCACTCGGAACAGCGCACAGATCGAGGATGCGGTTGTAGAGATCCGGTGGTGCGGTAGCCGCCTGAGCTCGGACGTTCCGATCAGCCGTAAAGGGCTTCGTCGTCCCACCACGTCGCTTCCTCCTCAGCGGTCTGTAGTGCTTCATCGTCACTGGCGAGAGCGCTGTTGCTCGGCGTGGCATCGCTTGCTCCGCCGTGTGGTTCGTGGACGGCGGCGGCGTGCCGTGTGGCTGCTGCGCAAGCGCGGCACGCGTCAGCGAGACGCCAGATCCGGCCGTGCGCGCTGCGTGTCAGCAGCAGCGCGATCGGTCCGTCACAGCCGCGGTGGCGCTGATGCCACTGACAGCCGGTTTCCCCGCACTGGCACGTCCGTAGGTGGCCGGGGAGCGTCTCGGAGCGTGCATGCTGCGCCAGATGCGTGACGACGACTGCTTGTGTCGCGGCACTCTCCGGAGTGGCTGGTAGGCGGCCGCACCGCGGGCAAGTGACGACCGTCCCGCTGGGGCCGGGACGGAGTTCGAGTGTCCAGGCGCGCCCTTCTGGGCGGGTGATCGCGCCGTGCCCCATGGAGAGCTGTCCCCCCTGCTGATTGATGGGTTGTCGGGCCGGCGTCCCGAGGCGGGGAGTGCCGGTGGCGGCACACGGTAGTGCAGATGTCTGCCCTGCCGCTTGCGGCCTGACGAGGGCAAATAGGGCAGGGGTCTGCACTGACAGGGCAGGGTTCTGCACCGTGCGATAGAGCGGTGACGATCACTCCGCCGCCCGACCCGAACCTCGACGCGCTCCGCCTGGAGCTGTCACGACTGCGGGCCGAACGCGGCTGGACCTACGACGAACTCGCCGCCCGAACCAGCCTGTCACGCCGCACACTGATCGAGATCGAACAGGGCCGCACCATCGGCACCCTGGCCACCTGGCACGCTCTCGCCCACGCCCTGGGCGCCCCGCTCGACCAGCTCTTCGGCACCCTCTGCGCCGGCCATGAACCTCCCGCGCGGCCTGCTCCCTGACCGCCCGGCGAAAGCCTCAGGGGCCCAGTTGCCGGGAGGCGTGACACCACCCGAAACGGCGACCAGCACCGAACGCACGCGCTAAGAAGCGAACGCCAGGACGACTGATGCGGCCATGAAGGTGACCTGAGCGGCCTGGTCAGCCCAGTTGCAGGGTGTCGGCGGTCATCGTCTGCGGTCATGCGCTCGACGAACAACTCCTTCGCTGACGACGGCTGTGCCTGGGACGGCAGCCGCAAGAACTACCAGCCCCGCCGGGCGCTGCGTATTGACGCGGACAGTCCCAGCCGGTTGCTGCGGTCCGCGCAGGTCGGCCGGTGCGACGTTTGCGGGAACCGTGTGGAGTGGTACCAGCGCCCCGGCAGTACTCCTGTCCCGCTCCACCCCGAGGAACTGCCCGCCAGCACCGTCCCTGCAGGGGAGCGCTGGCACGTCTCCTCTGGCGCCGCACACGCCGGCCAGGACGGGAGTGCCTGGTGCCGGGTTCGGCACCACGCGGTGTGCCCGGCCGGCCCGGCGGGCAATCGCAGCCCGCTGCTGGCGGAGATGCGCCGGGCACTGGGTCTGACCTCGCGTCGGCTGCAGGACGCCGGCTTGTTCACGCCCCGTCCTGAGATGGAGTCGGCCCCTGCGCCGCCCTCCCTGCCGGTTCGGCCGGTGGTGTGTCTGCTCTACACCCGCTACCTCGCCCCCGGGCCTCTTGAGCATCTTCAGTGCGTGGCCCACACCCGCAGCCGCCGCCGCTGCCCTCTGCCGGTCCAGGACCCAGGTGCCCTGCCGGGTATGTGGCGCCTGGAGCCAGCGGATCCGCTCCTTGGCCCCGGCGGTGGCCGCCTGCCGCTCACGCAGGAACTGATGGCGGTCTACGACCTGACCGGACTGCCGTATGCCGAGCAGTTGCGCTGGCACAAGCAGCGCTGCTCCACGCACGCCGGCATCGGCGAGGCCGCGGACCACGCGCGGACCGAGTGGGAGCCCTTCGACCCGGTGCGCCACCGCCCATACGTCCGTGACCGGCTTCCCGATCCCTGACCCGCGCACAGGCAGGGACCGCCGCCTCCGCCCGTAGGCGCGGCCACCGGCATCCCGCTGCGGTCGACCCTGCTGCTCCGGCAACCTCGTAGCTGTCGACTCCGTTCTCCGCCCATCTGTGAGGCGCCCATGTCCAAGACCCTGATCGGCACTCCCGACCCTGATCAGCCGCCGTCCGAGCCTGTTCTTCGCGACGAGCACGCCGAGCGCATGGTCCTGGCGGCCGTGTTCCACCACTCGCAGCTGGTCCCGTATCTCGTGGCGGTCCTGCGACCGACGCATTTCAGCAGCCCGGCCTGCCGGGAGGTCTTCCTTGCCGCCGCCGCGGTCCACCGCCACAAGGAGCCCTGCACCCAGGCAGCTGTCACGGCCGAGCTCGAGCGCCATCAGCAAGCCGGCGCCGACCACTCTGGCGACGAGGCGAAGAAGGGCCTCGTCCACGACCTTGCTCGTGCTGCCGTCCCGGCGGAGCCGGTGGTGGTGCACTACGTGGCGATCGTGCGGGACCTGGCCGACCTGCGCCGCCACGCGGCCGTGCTCTCCGAGGGTTTGCCGCCTGTGCCGATGCGCGGCTTCCTCACCGACGACGACACCTGACCAACCCCGCGCACGTGTTGCGCCCTCACAGATCGATGAAGCTCAACGTGCTGAAGCCCACTGACGAACAGATCGCGGCCGCTGACGCCTTCGCCACCGGTGACCACCTGGTGATCCAGGCCGGTGCTGGCACGGGTAAGACCACCACCCTCACCCAGCTCGCGGCCAGTACCTCGCGCCGGGGCTTGTATGTGGCGTTCAACCGGTCCATCGCCCAGGATGCGGCCGGCCGCTTCCCCGGCACGGTGCTGTGCAAGACCGCACACTCCCTGGCCTACGCCGCCATCGGCCACCGTTACCGCGCTCGCCTGAACGGTCCCCGGCTGCCCGGTCGGCACACCGCCGATGCCCTGGGCATCACCAAGCCCATGCGCATCGGCAATCGCGTCGTGTGGCCGGCGACTTTGACCTCCACGGCGCAGCGCACCGTGACCCGGTTCTGCCAGTCTGCCGACCCCGTCATCGAGCGCCACCATGTGCCGCCGCTCCGTGGCCTGGACACCGCGGACCTGCACGCGGAGCTCGCCTGGCGCATCCTGCCCTACGCCCGCGCCGCCTGGGCCGACCTGCAGCACCCCGACACCGGAGCGGTCCGCTTCGAACACGACCACTACCTAAAAATCTGGGCCTGTCCGACCCGAAACTCCACACCGACTTCGTCCTCCTGGACGAAGCCCAGGACACCAACCCCGTCCTCGAGCAAGTCCTGCTCAACCAACGCGGCCACGCTCAGCTGGTCATGGTCGGCGACTCCGCGCAGGCCATCTACGGATGGCGTGGCGCCAAGGACGTCATGACCGGCTTCGACGGCACCGCCCTGTCCCTGACCCAGTCCTTCCGGTTCGGCCCCATCCTCGCGCTGGAGGCCAACCGGTGGCTGGCGATCGCCGACGCCCCGATCCGCCTGGAAGGCAGCCAGGCGATCCCCACCGAGGTCGGCAAGGTGACCCAGCCGGACGCGGTGCTGTGCCGCAGCAACATCGGCGCCATGGCGCAGATTTTCCGCTTTCTCGCCAAGGGCCGCAGGGTCGCGCTGGTCGGAGGAGGGGAAGCCCTGCGCGCTCTGGCGCTGGCGTCACGCGACCTGCAGGACGGGCGCCGTACCTCCCATCCCGAGCTGGTGCTGTTCACCTCCTGGGGCCAGTTGCAGGAGTACGCCGAACACGACCCTGCCGGCAGTGACCTGCAGCCCCTGGTCGACCTCGTCGACCACCACGGCACCGACGCCGTCCTGGCCGCGGTGGGCCGTCTCGTACCCGAGCAGGACGCACAGGTGACGATCTCCACCGCGCACAAATCCAAGGGCCGCGAGTGGCCCCAGGTCGAGATCGCCGACGATTTCTACCCGCCCAAGGACAGCGACGACAAGGACGAGCACGGAAACCCCCTGCCCGGCCCCATTGGCGACGCCGACGCCCGCCTCGCCTACGTCGCCGTCACCCGCGCACGCACCCGCCTCGACCTCGGCGGCCTGGAATGGATCCACGACCACCCCGACGGAAACCCACCGGCGTCACACTCCTGGCGAACCGGCGACCTGGTCGCTGTTGCAGGCTGAGCCGATTTACACGCGGCAGTTCTGTCTGCTTCAGCGCTTTCCTGTCGCACGGATGCTGGCCTCCAGCGCCGCCAACAGATCCACGGCCGGCGTCGGCTCTTCTGGCTCCTGCAGCCCGGCGCCGGTCATTTTGGCGGCCACCAGCTGCTCGAGCGCCGCTGCGTACTCGTCGTGGAGCTCGGCGATGTCGACCCCGGCAAGCTGGTCCATCAGCAGCTCGGCGAGCTCCAACTCCCTCTCCGTCACCGGGGCGGGGCTGGAGAGGTCGTCGGGCTCACGGATCTCCTGCGGCCACAGCAGCGTGTGGAGCACGAGCATCCCGCGCCGCGGCCTCAGTACCGCCAGCCGCTCCCGGGTGCGCAAGGTGACCTTGGCGACGGCGACCGTCCCATGCCGGGCCAGCGCCTCCACCAGGAGCGCATAGGGACGCTGTCCCTGCTCGCCGGCAGCCCCGACCCAGTACGGGCGGGCGTAGAGCACCGGGTCGACGTCGTGCTCGTCGACGAAGCCGAGGACGTCGACCGTACGCTTCGTGGGGAGGGGGAGCGCGTCAAGGTCCTCATCGAGGAGCACGACGGTGCGGCCGTCGGGACGCTCCCAGCCGCGCGCGATCTCCGACTGCGGGACCTCCACGTCCTCGCGCTCGCAGACCCTCCGGTGCCGGATGCGGGCCCCGTCACTCGCGTGGACCTGGTGGAATCCGGTGCCGTGCTCCTCGGTCGCGGAGTAGAGATGGACGGGGATGGTGACCAGGCCGAAGCTCACGTAACCGGTCCAGATCGCGCGCATACCGACAGCGTGAATGGCAGGGCGGTTCGGTGCGCGGTGGGCTACTCCGGCGCAGTGATCACGATGCGCCCGCGACAAGGCGTACTGGGATGCTGGTCTCCAGAGCGCTCTGGAGAGGGCTCCGGAGCATCCTGATACGGCGGGCTCGTTAAGCTCCGCCCTGGCTGGCAGACCCGTTCACCTTTCCAGCCGACGACAGTGGAACCGGATTGCATCCGGTTCCACTGGCTGGCAACGTTCCATCCGCGGAGTACTCGGTAACGGCCTGGTGGTCTGCAGGTTGGGGCTGCACAGCTCGCAGGCCCGTACGTCCCACCGGGCGGCCCATGTGGTGGCTTCGGTACCGGTGAGTGCCTGGCCGTCGTCGAGCCAGCAGTCCTGGCGGTGCAGGACATACCGGGGCGGCCGGCCGGCAGCGTTCGGAAGGCGCTGCAGGCGCCACCCCGGTGCGGGGCCCGATACCCACGGCTGATCGCCGGTCTCCACCTCGTAGATCTGCTCGCGGACCCGGTGCAGCTGCTACAGCAGATGGAACTCGGATCACGCGGAGGCGGGCGAGTTCGGTGGGCAGGTCGTCGTGCACGCGGCGCCGGCCAGGGTCAGGCGCTGCGGCGGCGGTGAGCGAGCGCGCCCCGGGTGACAGCGCCGGGCCCGAAGCGGGCATTGACCCGGTCGACGACCGGGTCCAGGCGCCGGCTGTTCTCCCGGCCGGCGTCGAGGCTGAGCTGCTGCGGTGCGCCTGCAGCGTCGACCAGGTGCTCGAGGCGGACCGAGACTCCCCGCACCCGGGCCCGTTCCAGCCCGAGACGTTCGAACACCGCCATCGCCGCGTCCCGCAGGTCGTCGGTGAACGCGCTCGGCTCGGACAGGGTCCGGGACCGGGACACGCTGCTGCCCCCGGCGAAGGACACACCGAGAGCGATGCCCCGGGCAACCTGACGGCGCTCGCGGAGCTGATCGGCAAGGTCCACCACGGCGTCGAGGATCTCGGTGCGCACCAGGTACGGGTCGATGGTGTCGCGGTCCAGGATCCGCTGGACGCTGATGCTCTGCGGCAACTCGGACGGGGTGACCGGGCGCGGGTCGATGCCTCGTGCCCGCTCGTGCAGCAGCCGCCCCTCCCGGCCGCCCAGGATCCGCTGGATGGTCTGCAGGGGCTGGCGGGCCAGTCGGCCCACCGTCGCCAGGCCGTACTGCTCGAGCGTCGCCGCCTGAACCGGCCCCACCCCGTACAGGTCACCGACCGGCAGAGGGTCGAGGAACGCGCGGACCGCCTGATGATGGTCAGGGACGACGCGGATGCCGCCACGGCCGGGATGCGCGGAGGCCACCGCCGCGACCGCCCAGGTGGCGGCCACACCGATCTGCACGGAACAGGCCGGCCGCCAGAGCCCGGGCCCGGATCCGCTGGGCCAGCTCGTACGGGGTGCGGTCCCAGTACCGCAAGGCGCCGGCGACGTTGGCGAGCGCCGCGGCCGGCGGCAGGGGCTGCACCACCGGGGTGACCTCACCCAGCATTCCCAGCAGCTCCGCGTACCCGGACTCGCGCACCGCGCGGTCCGCCCGCACGTGCAGGACGTGCGCGCCGAGCTCGGCGCGACGCGCCTCATCACGCGTGCTCACCGCTTCCACATCACTCATCGTACACTTGTTCTATTTCGGCGAACGTGGATACTCCGCCGCTGCGCGCGGTTGAATGCGCTCGGCCGGAACTAGGAAAAGGGCCCTTCCCTGAAGCCCGGCGGCGTCCGGCGCGATCAGCATCGCCGGCGGCCGGTCCTCCCGGTCACGCCGCTTTCGGCCCCTGCCGCCACTCGTCTTCCGGCCGGAGCGGATGCCGTCACCTCGACGGCGGCGCGGCACGCCAGCGTGAGACGTTCGGATTCGTCCTCGGCGTGAGCAAGGGGCCTGGTGGAGTCCAGTGCGATCCGGGCGAGGAGTCGGGTTACGGCTGACCCGCGCCGCCCCATGTAGGGCGTGCTTCGCGCATTCGGGGACAAGTGAAAGATGCGGGCGCCGCTGAAACGGCTGGAGTGGTAATTCAGCGCGCTCAACTTCCTATCGATCTTCGCGCGGCACGGTGACGGCCTGTCGGCCTGGTCGGTGCCACCAAAAAGATTTCTATCTGGCCATACTGCTTCCGCACTGTTGAACGCTATACTGATTGGGAAAGGTTCACATCTATGTGATTGCCGGTGGCATGGAGTGACGATGAGGATCAAGGAGCTTTCGGAACGGGTCGGGGTATCCACCCGCCTTTTGCGCTACTACGAAGAGCAGGGTCTTATCACCCCGCGTCGTGAAGAGAATGGCTATCGATGCTACGACGAGGCGGCTGTGGAGCGGGTTGAGCAGATTCGCGGTCTGCTTGGAGCCGGGTTGACCACGGAGATCATCCGGGAGGTTCTCCCATGCCTGGGTGCCGCAGCGTGCTCCCAGTATGACGACCCTGAGTTCGTTCGCCGGATCGCAGCAGAGCGAGACCGGTTGCGGGAACGCGTAACCATACTGATGCAGCACGTCAATGCTCTAGACGACTATCTGGGCGCTGTGTCTCAGGTTGCGCCATCCGTTGATGCCGCCTGACCGTGTAGGAAGTCCTCGAGTGCGCGATTGAACGTTGCCGGATCCTCCAGGTAGGGAAGATGTCCACTGTCGGGGAAGCGACTGATTGTTGCCTTTCTGGCGAGCGCGGTCAGCTGCTCGGTGGACGACGTGGGGACAAGCTGATCTCGCTCTCCCACGATCAGCTGCACAGGAATGGCCAGTCCGCGGAACTCCTCCGCCTGATCGACCCCGTCAACCTGGTGAAAGACTGCATTCACGTGTGCGGGATCGATGCGATCTGCTGACGCGAGAAATCCTCGCGCTATGCCGGCGTGTCCGGAGACCCCCATGCCTTCGAGCAGCAGCTGGGCCCATTCGCGTGCACCACCCGGGCTCAGGAGCAGATCATAGAGCTCGACGCGTTTTTCGTGCTCGCGCGGCGGAAGCTCCAAGTACCCGTTCACGATCGTCAGACGCCTGACACAGCGTGGCGATCGTGCCGCGAGCGTGATCCCCACTCTGGCACCCATCGCCAGTCCCACGACCGACACTTCGTTCACTCGAAGGTGATCGAGTAGGGCCTGTGCGGCGGCCGCGTACTGCCCGAACGGGACTGACGTTCCGGTGGATCGCCCGTGGCCGGGGAAGTCCAGGGTGATCACGCGGTGATGCTCCGCAAAGGCTCGGCGCTGGTGCAGCCAATTGTTCGCGTTGCCGCCCAGACCGTGGAGGAACAGGATTGCGTCGTCGGTGGCCCCTTCGTCGGTGTAGTGCAGGGTCTCCCCGAGCCAGCTCAGTTCCATCGCCGCGCTCCCTTCCCGCCGCGTACGGTCAGTCCGCTGCTCAGCGGCTGCCGGGTCGGACGAAGTCGCCCCAGCCGCGCAGATGGCTGATGAAACGCTCGCTCAGTCCACCTCTCCGCAGGAAGTCCGCGGGGACGGGGAGGACCGGGCTTTCGTGCTCGAAGTCCGACTCCACCAGAACGGGGCAGTTCCGCTCCAGGATGCCGGCCCGTCCGATCAGCACGAAGTCGCACCCTTCGTCCAGCAGCCGACCGGCGCGCTCCGCACTCCTGATGCGGCCTGCTGCGCCCAGGCGCACGCCCTTCCGTGGCAGATCGGCGAAGACGCTCAGCATCGTCCGGCCTCGGAACGCACCCTCCTGGACGATCTGGTTGTAGTCCCACAGGGCGAGATCCAGATAGTCGATCAACTCTCGATCGAGGATCTCCGCGGTCATCTCCCGAAGCTCCTCGATGCGCAGGCCGTACCGCTCGATCGACAGGCGCCATCCGATCTGGAAATCAGGTCCGCACTCCCGACGGATGCCCTCGATCACCTCGATGGTGAAACGTGCGCGATTCTCCAGGCTGCCGCCGTACTTGTCCGTCCGGTCGTTCAGTATCGGAGACATGAACTCCGACAGGATCCACCCGAAGGCGCCGTGGACCGCGACGCCGTCGAAACCGGCCTTCTCGGCCCTCTTCGCGCCTGCGATGAAGCTGTCACGGATGCGCTCCACTTCTGCGGTCGACAATGCGGAGATTCCGGGCAGCGTGTGACTGGAGGCGGGCGAGGGCACACCTCCGAAGTGCGGATTCGCGCGATGCCCCGCGTGGTGGAGCTGGACCGCCGACAAGCCGCCGCCCTCGCGGATGGAAGCAGCAACCTCCGCCAGCCCGGGCAGGTGCTTGTCGCTGAAGATGCCCGGCTGCCGAGCGCACGCAATTCCACTGGCCTCGACGATCGTCGCGCCCGTCTGGACCAGCCCGTATCCACCCTGGGCCAGCTGTCGCATCCACTCCTTGTCGAAATCGGAGAGGAAGCCTTCCGGCTCGCTCTGCTGACTCGTGAGCGGCGCCATCATGAACCGGTTTCGCATCGCAGGGCCATGCAGAAGCGCGAGCGGCTCGAAGAGGTCTGCAACGGTCACGGAAGATCTCCAGTTCAGTAGTGGTCGACCGGCGGATGGGTGCCGCCGGCTCGTCAGGAGGCGGGGCAGTGACGCGCGGCCCACCCTTACACCTTCACATCAATGTGAAGGCAAGTCGGTAAGCATGTGCTTTAAATTTCAAGCGTGTGACGTGCGTGGCGCCTTCTCGTGGCGGACCGCTCTGCCCACGTCGTAGGGCGGCGCCGGTGCAGTTCTGGGGTCGGGTGGTGTTCCGGCGTGGGGCCGGCGGGAGGACCGCAACCGCGCCGCCGGGGCCGCTCAGCTCTGGGGCAGGTGCGCGACGCCGGCCCGATCCGCATGCCCGCGGTCTAGGGATCGGCGGGAGAAGGCAGCCTCAGAGACCCCTGGCGGGCGCCTCCTGGGAGAGCCGCTCGCGGACAGATTTGCCTTCACATCACTGTCAAGGTTGCAGTATCGCCTTCGACGCCGCGATCGCGGTGCATCGAGACGTGGCAGATCGTCGATCTTCGGTTTCGACGTGCCAGAGAAAGAAGAAGAAGAAGTGACCAAGGTTCAGGACGCGATCTTGCAGGCACCGGAACGAGAACGCCTCCCCATCGGAGCTCTCATCGCGCTCTTCACGGCAGGCTTCATCACCACGCTCACCGAGGCCCTGCCGGCGGGGGTGCTCCCGCAGATGAGCCGTGCGCTCGGCGTTTCCGAGTCGGTAGCGGGACAGACGGTGACAATTTATGCCGTCGCTACGATGCTCACGGCGATCCCGGTGGCGGTCGCCACGACGAACTGGCCCAGACGGCATCTTCTCGTCGTCGCGCTCGTCGGGTTTCTCGTGGCCAACCTCGTCACAGCGCTCTCCGTCGACTACACGATCACGATGGTGGCGAGGTTCGTTGCCGGCGCAGCGTCCGGCGTGACATGGAGCATCCTCGGCGGCTATGCGCAGCGCATCACCCCGGACGCCCTGAAGGGCAGGGCCATGGCCTTCGCTTTCGCCGGCACGCCCGTCGCGCTCGCCCTGGGTGTTCCCGTCGGAGCGTTCCTCGGTCAGATCGTGGGCTGGCAGGTGACCTTCGGCCTCATGTCGGTGCTGACGGCGCTCCTCATAGCCTGGACGATGTGGAAGCTGCCGAACGTCCCCGGCCAGAAGGCCGCTGAGCGATTGCCTCTTGGTCACCTCCTCCGTATCCGAGGTCTTCGCACCATCCTGGTCGTCACGGGTGTGTACGTGCTCGCTCACACCATCCTCTACACGTACATCGCGCCCGTGCTGGCAGGAGTCGGGCTCGCGGACCAGGTGCAGTGGATTCTGCTCGCATTCGGCATCGCCTCGATCTTGAGTATCTGGCTCACCGGTGTGTTCGTCGACCGGCACCACCGGCGCCTCACCATCCTGAGCACTGTGTTCTTCGCCGTGGCCGCGGTCGCGCTGACTCTCTGGTCGGGGAACGTGGTCGTGGACTACGTCGCGGTGACGGCGTGGGGACTGGCGTTCGGCGGGGCCGCGACCCTGTTCCAGGGCGCACTGATGGCAGCGTCGCGCGAACACGCAGACGCCGCGCAGCCGCTGATGGTCACGATGTGGAACGGTGGAATCGGCCTCGGCGGCCTGATCGGCGGCATCCTCCTCGCCGGCTTCGGATCGGCGTCGCTCATGATCGCCGTCGCGGTCCTCGTCATCTTCACGGTCGTCGTCGTGATCCTCGCACGAACTCACGCCTTCCCCGGACCCAGCACAAAGCCTTGAGGGCATCGACGTATCGAGCTGAACGTTAGATAGAGCGGGACATGACAGCGCTTCTTCATGCACTTCACCGATGCTCGAGCTGATGACTCCCGACGTGTGCAATCGGTGCGGACCGCACTGCGAAAATAAGGAAGAAAGTTATGGCAGGAAATGAGGACGTTGACTCCATGTCAGCACCTGCGGCGGCAGCAGGGATCGATCCGATCCGAGTCGACGTATGGTCGGACATCGCTTGCCCCTGGTGCTACATCGGTAAGCGAAAGTTTGAAAAAGCTATGACCGTAACCGGAATCCCGGTGGAGATCGAGTACCACGCGTATGAACTCGCGCCGGATCTCCCGGAGGAGTTCGAGGGAAGCGAACAGGACTACCTCGAGATCCGCGGATTCACGGCCGATCAGGTTCAGCCGCTGCTGGCCAGGATCGTTGCCGCGGCAAAGGCTGTCGGACTGGACTTCGATTACGACATCCTCCGGCACACGAACATGCTGAAGGGACATCAGCTGATCCGGTGGGCCAAAGCGGAGGGGCGCCAGCTCGACATGGTCGAGCGGATTCTCGCGGCTCACTTCGAGGAGGGGCGGCACGTCGGCCGGGACAAGGATCTGGCCGAGCTCGCCGCCGAGATAGGACTCGACCGCGAGAAGGCGCTCAGCGCACTCGAGGAGGGCCGGTATGCCGACGATGTGCGGGCGGACGAAGCCCGCGCGCGACAACTCGGGATCCAGAGTGTTCCGTTCTACGTGTTCGAGAACGCCTACGGAGTCGCGGGAGCACAGGATCCGGCGACGTTCGCCGACATTCTGCGCCAGCTCGCCGAGAAGAAGCGGGAGGCCGCTTGATGACCGAGGAAGAGCCGAGCCCGATCGCCCAGCGGACGGTACCGGTGGCCACTACGGGCATCGACGGCACGTGCACGACGCCAGAGGAAGACTCGAGCCCGCTCGTCAGGCTGACGGTGCCGGCGGCCGCTACTTGCATCGACGGTGTGTGCACGATCCCCGACGTCACTGATCACTCGGAGGATCAGCCAGCCTGAACCTGCCAAAAGGATCAAGGCAGGTAGGTCGTTCTAACGTTGTGCCGGGATCAGTGGGCCGTCTGGTGGCGGCTTGTTGATCCAGGCCGTTGCGGGGAGCTTCGGCGGCTCGGGAGGCTTGCAGATGAAGCGCTCGGGGTGCTTGGCGTAGGCGGCCTGGAGGACGTCGGCACGCATCTCGCGGAGCTGTTCGGCGAGGCCGAAGTGCACGTCATAGGGGGTGGGGAGGCAACTTCGGGGCGGCGACGTCCTCCTCGATGACGGCGTGGTCGGGCAGGAGGCCGGCGACAGCCTGTGCGGATCGCGCCCGCGGCTGACGCCGTGGGCGCGGGCGAGGGCCGCGATGGAGCGGCCTTCCAGGTACGCGGTGCGGACGGTGTCGGTCTTCGCGGCCGTCATGGTGGGGCGGCGTCCGTCCTTGCTTCCCTTGGCCTCGGCGGCGCGCAGCCGCTGCGGTGGCGTCCCCCTCGCGGTCCCCCGCCACGAGGGGGGACGCACCTACGCGCCGCCTGATCCGCACCGGCAGCTGCGACCAGCCCCCACCGGGAGCGCCAGTCCGAGAAACATCGTCGGCCGGTCGGACTTTCCCGCCAGCCACCGCATCGTGCAGGTATGACCGGCACCACCATTGAGGAACGACACATGAATCCGCTGTCCCCAGGCCACCACGTCATCGAGGTCGACGGGATCCCCCAGGAGTACGAGGTCCGCGGGCAGGGGCCCGCGGTATGCCTAGCGCTGAGCGGGGGTCCCGGGTCGACGACGGCTACCTGCGGTTCCCGCTGCTGGAGGAGGATGTCACGATGGTCTACCCGACGCAGGTCGGGACGACCGCCGAGAGCAGGCTTCCGAGCCACCCCGACGGGTACACCTTGGACGTCTACGCCCGCTTCATCCACGCCGTCGTGGAGCACCTCGGCCTCCCCCGGGTACATCTGCTCGGCCACTCCGCGGGCGGTTTCGCCCAGCGGTACGCCCTGACGTACCCCGAGCGGCTGGCTGGGCTGGTCCTCTACGACTCCCTGGCGCACAACACGGAGGAGCTGGCCAAGGAGGCCACCGCCCGACTGGCGGAGTTCGCGGACCGCTTCGCGGGCGACCCGCGGGTGGCGCCCGTCCTCGCGGCCTGGGCGGACGACACCGTCGCGGACACCGACGAAGCCCGGACCGAGCACCTGCGTGCCCTGCTCCCTGCCTACTTCGCGGACTACTGGGGCCGCGAGGACGAGTTCGCGCGGCTGCCCGGGCTGAGGGTCACCCACGTGACCGGCGGCGCCTTCGACCACCGCGGACGCCTGGGCGCCGTCATGACGCCCACGCTGGTGGTGGTCGGAGCGTACGACTTCATCTGTGGCCCCCGGTGGGCGCGGGCGATGGACGACGAGCTCCCGCACTCCACCGTGGTAACCCTGGAAAACAGCGGTCATTTCGGGCACATCGAGCAGCCGGAGGATTTCGCCGCCGCTGTACTCGGCTTCGTGCGGAGCGTGAAGAGCGGAGGACGACGATGACGACTGTGCCGTTCGGGCTGGCAGAGCGCACGGAGATCGAGGCGTACGGGGACTTCGCGGCGGGCGCGCCGGGCTCCGCGGCGGAACGGCTGGGGGCCGCCGCCCTGCGGATCGGGCCCGCGCTGGCCCTCTGCGTCCGGGAGGACCCCAGCGGCTTCTTCAACCGGGCCGGAGGATTCGCAGACGACGTGCCCGTCGGCGCCGACGTGCTCACCCGCGTCCGGGACTTCTACCGCGAGCAGGGCCTGCGGCAGGGCTCGATGATGATCGCGCCCGCGCTCCTGCCGGAGGACTGGCCCGCCGTCGCCGAGAGGCTGGCGCTCACGGCGGGGAGCTCGTTCGTCAAGCTCGGGTGGGACCTCGCCGCCGGGACGCCAGCGCCCGACGGGCTCCCGCCCCTGGACGCGGGGCTGCGTGTCGGCCTGGTCGAGCCGCGCCAGGCGAAGGAGTGGGCCACCGTCATGATGACCACCTTCGGCTTCGGCGCACCGGACATGATCGAGCTGGCCGCGTCCTGCGTTGGCCGACCGCACTGGCGGCAGTACGCGGTCCGCGACGGCGAGCAGATCGTCGCGGTCGGAAGCGTCTACCTGAACGGAGACTGCGCCGACATGTTCGGCGGCGCCACGCTGCCCGAGGCCCGGGGCCGGGGTGCCCAGTCCGCGCTGCTCCTCGCCCGGGCGGCCGCGGCCCGCGAGGCCGGCTGCCGGTGGCTGGTCGCCGAGACGGGCGCGGAGCGGGGAGGCGAACGAAACACCTCGCTGCGCAACATGCTGCGAACCGGTTTCGAGCCCCTCTACGAACGGGTCACCTGGGTCTGGCGCGAAGAGGCTTGAGCGCGGGCCGGTGGCGGTCTGTGCGGGTGGCGCCCGCAAGCGCCCGCACAGACCCGGGCGCCCCCAGCCCCCCGTCCCGCCGCCCCCTCCGCACGCTTCAGCGAACGGGTCGGCGGGGGTGCAGCCGCCTGGCCGCCGTCCAGGAAGTACGCCCATGTCACGCCGGGCGGGCAGTGGTACGGGTCCTCCGGCGGGTTGAGCATCGCGTCCTCCCAGACGACCACGTCACCGCCGGGGCGCGGGCAAGACGAGGCTCCTCAACCATTTCCTGGGGGGAGCGCAGGGGCACCAGGATCGGCGTGGCCGTCAGGGACTTCGGGGCCGTGGAGATCGACGCCATGACGGTCGCCGACAGGTCGGCTCGCCGATGGTGCCGGTCGGCAACGGCAGCGTGTGCTGCGCGGTCGACGCGAGCGACCCCGACGTCGTAGTCGCGACCCCGCTCCCTCCTCACACCGCCGGTAGGGGCTGCGGCGGCGTCTCGCCCACGTACCGCGCGCCCGGACGGATGATCTTCGGATCGGCGGCCTGTTCCAGGATATTGGCGCTCCAGCCGACGACCCTGGCGACCGCGAACGTCGGCGTGAACATGGCCCGCGGCAGGCCGCACTGCTCCATGACGACGCCGGCGTAGAATTCGACGTTGGAGTGCAACTCGCGGCCCGGCTTGAGTTCGGCGAGGATCGCCTCCACGCGTTCCTCGACCCGCACGGCGAAGTCGATGAGCGGTCCGCCGAACGCCAGACCTGTGCTGCGCAGCATCCGGGAGCGCGGGTCCTCGGTGCGGTAGACCGCGTGTCCGAAGCCCATGATTCGCTCGCCCGCGAGGACCCGCTCCCTGATCCACGGGTCGATCCGGTCGACGGTGCCGATCGCGTCGAGGGTGTCGAGCGCGCGGGCCGGCGCGCCGCCGTGGAGCGGGCCCGAGAACGCGCCGACCGCGCCGACGAGGCAGGCCACCAGATCGGCGCCGGTGGACGCGATCACCCGCGCGGTGAACGTCGACGGGTTGAAGCCGTGGTCCACCGTCGCCACCAGGTACTGCTCGATCGCTCGCGCATGCACTGGGTCCGGCTCCGAACCGGTCATCATGTACAGGTAGTTGGCGGCGTGTCCGAGGTCGTCGCGCGGCGCGAGCGGCTCCTGGCCACGGCCGATCCGGTGCAGCGCCGTCAGGATGGTCGGCACGACGGCAGAGGCGGCGAGCGCGTCCTCGGCGCGGCGTGCCGGATCAGTGTCGTACAGCGGGCCCAGGCCCGTGGCGGAGCCGTACAGCGACAGCGCGGTGCGCAGTCCGGCGAGCGGGCCGGCCGCGGCGGTCGCCCGGGCGATCGCCGGCAGCGCCTCAGCGACCTCGTCCGGCAGGTGGCGCAGTGCGGCGACGCGGGCGGCGAAGGCGGCCGAGCGCTCCGCGTCGGGCAGCGTCCCGTGGAACATCAGGTGCCAGACGTCCTCGAAGCTCCGGCTCGCCGCCAGTTCGATCGCGGAGTACTGGCGGTAGTGGTAGAAGCCCTCGGTTCCCCGCACGTCCCCGAGTGCGGTATCGGTGACGACGACGCCCGCCAGTCCTCGCGGTACCTCGACGGCCGCCTGCCGCGGCCTGGTGTCGGACATGATCTCTCCTTCTCGATGTGACTATGGCTGCCCATGGTTGAGGGTGCCGGGCAGCCCGGCCGAGGGGCACGGCTGACCGTGTGCGAGGCCGCGCGAAGGCTCGGAGCGAAGCCGAAGCCCCGCCTAACTGGTGGCTTGACTCCCGGTAGCCCGCTGGTCGTGGTTGCCGTGCTCGCCGACCTAGTCGCATGGCCGGACAACACGTTGACCGTTTTGTCTCCGGCCACGCGATGGGTTGCTCCGACCACATCGCGCGACCGCGACACGTAGTGGATCGTTTTCCAACCTGCGACGGGAGCCGCCGGCTGCCGGGGGAGCGCCCTGGCAGAGCTACTTCTTGAGTCTGCGGCTTCCGGCGTGCCAGTCCTCGGTCTTGCCCGTCTCCTGCGCTGTTACGCCGAACGACGGTAGCTGCGGACGCTCGCGCAGGCTGCGCTTGAGTTCGGCGAAGCCGGGGAACCGGGCGAGGCCGATGACGTGATCCCACAGCACCCCTGCCTGTTCCTCGTCAGGCAGTCGGCTGATCACCGGTCCGAAGAAGGCGATGCCCTCCGGCGGCTCGAAGTGCACAATCGGCGTGCCGACATCCTTGCCCGTCAGCGACAGCGCCTCGTCGGACTCGGCCTGGATCTCGGCATCTCGGGTCGTGTCGTCGAGTGCGTCGACGAGCGAGGTCGGCAGGTTGGCTTCGGCGAGGGCGTCGGCGGCGAGGTCGGGGGTGCCTTGCCAGCCGGGGGCCCGGCCCTCGTCGGGTCCGGCCTCCATGATGCGCGCGCCGTAGGCCGCGTAGAGCGGGCCGATCGCCTCGCGTCCGTGCTTCTCTCGGGCCGCAGAGGCCACTCGCAGGAGCCGCAGGCCCGCGGTGTGCTGGGCGTGGTACTCCTCAGGGAAGTGGGTGTCGTAGTCGATGTGCGAGTTGATCAGACGCAGTGAGATGAACCGCCAGTCGACGGTGTAGTGGCGCTGTGCCTGGACGATCCGGATCCACTTGCTCGTCATCCACGCGAACGGACAGATGGGGTCGAAATAGAAGTTGATGTCGGCGTTCTTTGTCGAAGTCATGTTCATGTCACAATCCTGGGTCGACTGGCTTCGCGATCAGGGGCAGGAGTGGCAAACGCTCCACGGACGAGGTCCTTGGAACGTCCATCTGGGTAGTGGTCACGACGGCTGTCCTTCGTGATCAGAGCCTCGGAGAGGTGGCCTCGGGCTCACATCGAGCCTCCGCAAGCGCGGCGACTCGACTAGGCTCCAACCTTGACATCAGTGTGAAAGCAAGTCGCTTAGCGCAGAGCTTCGCCTCAGCTCATGCAGGCGGCTGATGAACGAGCAAGCGAGCGGTTCGGTTCGAGCTGGGGAAAGCGGCGAGGGCTGGGACTCCGCACCCAGCCGCGCCCAGGGCGTCCTCGCGCGCGGTGTGGGCAGTTGCCAGTCGAGAGGCGCAGCCCACAGCGCAATCCGAACCCTCGGTAAAGGGCGATGGCGGCGGTCTGTCTGAACCGCGCGGCTGGCTGCTCGGGGGCAAGGGTGGTTTCGCGGTGACCGTCGCCGACACGAGTGTCAGGCATCCCACCGCCACCGCGAAGCGCTTCTGTCCCCAGGGAACAGCAGTACGTGAGACGCCTCGGCGGTCGGGCGAAACGAGCGACCGGCCGTACGCAGGACCTGGTGACAGAAGAACACACCGCTGCGGCACATTGGGGTACCGGCAAGAGCCGAGCCGCAGACGGCAGTGATCAGTCTTCGGACCTGGAGTGTCGGGGCAGTTCCAGCGCACTCGCCGTTCAGCGAGTGCGAGGCGACCGCCCTTCAGATCAGGCACGCAGTTGTGGATCGTTCCTGGAGACGCCGAGGAGCTTCGCGATCGAGGTGACGGTGTTCTCCGGTCCGGTCGGACAAGCAGGTCGCGAGCGTGGCACTACCGCTTCTCCGTCCTCGCAGGCCGGCCCGCGGCGGATGCCGCGGGCCCGGGCGGTATCCAGGCCCTCGTTTGGTGCCTGAACGATGAGTTCACGCGATCCGGCCGCGCGCCGCCGCTTATCGATCTTGCTCATCAAGCGGTCGATAGACGAACGTTGCCCAGCGGTGAGCAAGACTGAACATGTTGTATGGTCATTGCGTATGGGGTCTGTTGACCGATTCTGCGCCGTGGGGCGTGCGCGGCAAGGCCTGCTTGAGGAGATGTGCTGTGAATGCGAGTGCGAGTCGCCCGACGTTCCTGTTGGTGCCGGGGGGCCACCACGGGCCGTGGGTATGGGAGCGGCTGCAGCAAGTTCTTGAGAGCGATGGCTGGTCCACGCGAGCGGTGAGCCTCGTGAGTGCGGTGGAGGACCCGTCGGCAGTCGAGCCGCTGCCGGGCATGCATGACGACGCCAAAGTGATCAAGCGGGCCCTGGAGGCGATAGCCGGCCCGGTGATCGTTGTGGCGCACTCCTATGGCGGGGTACCGGTCACTGAGGCGATCGCCGGGGCTTCCAATGTCGTGCACGCCGTGTACGTGGCGGCCTACATGCTTGACGTCGGCGAGGGCATGTTCCAGATGCACGGCGTGCCGGCCCCCGACTCGCTGATCGGCCTGCGTCCGCCGGAGAACCCCGATCTGAATCTTCCCGCAGGCTTCTATGACGGTGACGCCTCGAATCCGGAGACGGTGGAGGCGATGGCGAGACTCGTCCCGCAGACCGTGCGTGCCGACTTCGAGACGGTGACGCAGGCGGGCTGGAAAACCGTGCCCAACAGCTATGTGATCCCGGACTACGACGTGTCCACCGTCGCTGCGGTCGAGGAAGACATGGCGAAACGTGCCGATGCCGTGTACCGCGTCCCTGGTCACCACGCGCCCTTCTACTCCCACCCCCGCGAATTCGCAGACGTTCTGACGAAGATCGCGACGAACACGGCGACCGTCAGGCCGGTGCAGGATGCATGAGAGCCGCGCGGAGCGAGGCCTTCCCTCTCCCTGTACGTAATCCCACACTGACGAACGGAAGGTGCCCGTTGCGATCCGTTACGCGACGCAGGTCCACCCACCATGCGGTGCAAGCAGAGGCGACCGAGGCTCGCCTGCTGTCGGCGGTGACTGAGCTCCTTGATGCAGGCGAGCCCTTCACGGCGATCAGCGTGCAACGCATCATCGACGAGGCTGGCGTCTCACGAGCCACCTTCTATGCACACTTCCGCGGAAAGTCAGACATTCTAGCGCGCCTGTCCGCTCAACTGCGTGAGTCGCTACTGGCGCTGGCCCGCCAGTGGGATCCAGCCGTCGCAGAGGACGGAGCAGACCGGTTTACCCGGTTCTTCGAAGAAGTGATCGTTGTTCACCGTACCCATCGCAGCCTGATCACCGCGATCCGTGAGGTGGCGGCCTACGACCCAGAGGTGAGCGACTTCTACACAGCCGACCTCGAAGGGTTTGACGAGCACGTGCTGGAGACGCTGCTGGCCGAGCAGGATGCAGGATCAACGTCACCCGATCTCGATGCTGTGGCCGCGAGCCGGATCATCGTGTGGGGAGGCGGACAGGCGATCGCCCACCACATCAGCGTCGACGACGGAAGCGGCGACGCCTCATTCGCCCGTGAGCTCGCCAGGATCTGGTGGTACGGCGCCTACCGCCGTCCTGCGGAGTGACGCGTGTCACGAATGCGAGCGCGAAAGAGTACTCCCTCTGAGGCCCTGAATGCCTTATTCGACGTGTAAAAGGACACAACAATGACGAACAACGCACTCGATGGTCTGCCCACTCACCCGCTGGCCGGCAAGACGGCGGTGGTCACCGGCGGTGGGCGGGGAATAGGAGCGAGCACGGCTCTCCTCCTCGCCCGTGCGGGTGCGCGGCTCGCGCTGGTCGGCCGCCGCGAAGAGTCGATGAAGGCGCTAGCGGACAGTTTGCCCGATACCACGGTGGTGATTCCGGCAGACCTGTCCCGGCCTGAGGCTCCCGAGGCAGTCTGGGAGGCTCTTATCGCACAGCTTGGCCAGGTCGACGTACTCGTCAACAACGCCGGTCAGTTGGGCAGCTTGACGCCTGCTCAGGATATGACGGCCGAGGAAGCCGACGCGCTGTGGGCACTCAATACGCGCGCACCTTTGCTGTTGGGCGCGAAAGCTGCCGCGCACATGGCCTCGGTCGGCGGCGGGAGCATCGTCAACGTGACCTCCGCGGTGGGAAGCGACCGGAGCATGGCGAATGTAAGCCTGTACGCCACCACTAAGGGCGCGGTGGACGCCCTCACGCTCGCGCTGGCTGCAGAATGGGGTACCGCGAACGTACGGGTCAACGCGGTCAGGCCTGCCGTAGCCCGTACCGACTTCTCCCGCGCTGTCACGGAGAATCCGGCGCTGGAGGAGATGCTGACGAAGGAATACGTCCTTGGGCGGCTCGGCGAGCCGGAGGACATCGCGCAGGCCATCCTCTTCTTCGCCAGTCCTGCCAGTTCCTACGTGACCGGTCAGCTGCTCAGCGTTGATGGAGGGTGGGGCTCCGTCCACGCACGCGGGTGACGCACGGCCTGCCCGCAAAGGCCGGCACACAGTGCAGCGTCACGTGACGGTGGGCGGCCGTGGCGAGATCATCGGCAGGTGGTCAACTGAGTGCTGTGGCGGTTGCGTACGAGTGCTCCGTGGCGGGATTTGCCGGAGCGCTACGGGCCCTGGCAGACCGTCGAGCGGTTTGTGCGCTCGGAGACGGACGGGACCTGGGCCCGGCTGCTGGAGCACGTCCACATTCGCGACGACGCGGTGGGCACGGTGCAGTGGACCGTGTCCGTCGACTCCACGATCAACCGTGCGCACCAGCCCGCCGCCGGCGCCCGCAGAAGGGGACGAACTGGCGGATCCGCAACGGCGCGGCAGGTACTCGGCCGGTCCGGAGGCGGACTGACCACCAAGGTCCACCTCGCGGTCGACGGACGCGGCCTGCCCCTGTCGAGATCGTGCTCACCGCAGGCAACGCCCACGGGGGTCGGCCGCGCACCCGCCCGCCCCGCGTGGTGGCAGACAAGGCTTATTCGTCAAGGGCGATCCGTGCCTGGTGCCGACGGCACCACATAGGCATTCGCATACTGGTATCTCAAGGTATACGGGCACGAGGACATACGACTGCTCGATGGCGGCCGCAAGAAACGGGAACTCGACAACCGAGAACCGGTGCAGGAAGGGGCTACCCGCCAGCCCACCGCGTACAAGGCATCAGCTCCGAAACCATCTATGCGTGCCCTGCGAGATGACGTCCTAGCGGCCATCGGTTCACTCAATCTTGTGGACGTGGGTTCGCCCGAGGAGCTCTCGGGCAAAATCAGTGCCCCCGCCCACCAGGAGGCAGCCCTGCAGCGAGAACACATCCCCACCACAGTGAATGTGCCATGGTCCAAGGCCGCCAACGACGACGGCACCTTCCGCTCCGATGACGAGTTCGTCGGACTGTACGGAATTCTCGAACTTTGATCCAAGAACCTGCGCAACTACGACGGATCGTGGGCCGAACACGGCTCCTCGTGGGTATTCCCATCACACTGCCGACCGCAGACGAAACCTGATCCGCTCCGTCTTGGCCTCATCCGGCTCGGCGAACGTCAGCCGAATGGGGAACAGGGACTGCCCGCCACCGCACGCCGCGTGGTGAGCCCCTGATGCACACCGACACAGTCACCAAGGATGGTCCACAGCATGACCACGTTCCCCGATCCCGCAAACGCCCGCATCCCTGGCATGATAAAGAGCGAGCGGCGCCCCGGATTGGTCGAAGCAGCCGAAGACGTCACTGTCTTCCTCAAGCCGCTCATCAAGTCGCCCAGGATCGAGGTCGGTGAATTCACCTACTACAACGACACCGAAAACGCCGCCGGCTTCGAGGACAACAACGTTCTCTATGCGTATGGACCGGAAAGACTGGTCATCGGCAAATTCTGCTGCCTGGCCATGGGGACGAAGTTCATCATGTCGCCGGGAACGGACTACCACATGCCCGGTGGCACCACCTCATACCCCTTCTTCATCTTCGGCGGATCGTGGCTCGAGAAGACGGCCGACTTGCTGCCCAATCTGCCTAGCAAGGGCGACATCGTCGTAGGCAACGATGTGTGGATCGGTCGTGAAGCCGTCATCATGCCCGGCGTCACCATCGGTGATGGTGCAGTCATCGGAGCGCGGTCCCTGGTCACCAGCGATGTCGCACCTTACAGCGTGGTCGGAGGCAACCCCGCGAAAGAGATCAAGAAGCGGCTGCCAGACGAGGACATCGACCGCATGCTGCGCATCGCCTGGTGGAACTGGCCTGCCGAGGACATCACTGAGCACGTTCGCACCATCTGGTCTGCAACCCCGTCGGATCTGGAGGAGCTGGCCAAGAAGATCGGCCATCTGGGCGGCTGACCAAATGGCCGTCTCGCAGAGAGACGGGAATCCTCAGCGGAGCTGCCTGAAGCACGAGTTGCGTTTTGCGGACCTCAATGTGGTGACGCCTCCGTAGCGGCCGATTCCTGGATCTTTGGACCGGGCACTGCAAAACCCTTTACCGAACTCAGAGGCAACTGTGCGAGCCGTCCCTACTGCTTCGAAAAGCGCGAATGGTTGATCCGATGGACTCAAGTACGACTTACATGATTTCCGAGATGGAAGGGTGGAGCGAAGGCGCGGAGGCGGTCTACGCAATATTGCGCCGCCGACGACACGCATTTCTTGAGCTCTTGAACAACATCGAAGAATCTCAATTCAACGCACAGTCTCGCTGCACGGACTGGTCGGTGCATGAAGTGGTACGCCACGTTCGTGATGTAACCAAGGTGCATATATCTATGCTAGATGAGACTGAATACCCTTTCGGAAACCCCAGGAACTTCAGTCCGAAAACCTCACCTGCCGCTTGGATGAGGCATTCGGAGGGCGAATCCGTAAGGGAGACGGTGGATGAGCTATCGCAATTGATCCAACGGGAAGGGGAGTTGTTCCTCCGGCGCGTGATGGAAGGGTCCCCCCAAGTGAAGCAGGGTCCACTTCGGAGAAAATTGCACTGGTCCGTGTTCGGCACCCATACGATCTGGGATGCGTGGATGCATGAGCGAGATATATGTATTCCCCTAGGACTTGACGTTCCACTTGATGGCGAGGAAGGTCGCCTCATGGTGATGTACACCCTGCTTGCCGCCTCGGCACCTGCCGCTTGGTCTGGCGACTACGTGGAGACAGCGATCAAGCTGTACGGATCACCCGACTGCACGTATCGCATAGGCCACAGCAACTCCCACGTCTACGTCCAGACGGGTGGCCGAGCAGACGTCGGTGGCGATATGGCAGTGCTCCTGGACAGCCTCGCAGGACGTGGGCCTGAACTGTCGGAGATACTCGGGACATCAAGTGAAGCAGTACGGAAACTCTCGCTTCTTAGGGCAGTGGCGACGTGATGGTGCACCGCTGGATAGGGCTTCGTTAACCTCGATCTTTCGTGACGGTTCGTCGGATTCTCTGGCGGGCGGTTTCGGTCGTTCGGGCGGTCACGGGTAGGTCTGTGGCCCGGCTGTAGCGTCGGGTGGGCGCCGGGTTCCACGGTTCCGGGCGGGGTGGTGCTGTTCGTAGGGACGGGACGTTGCTGGTCAGCCGGGGTTCGGCAGGGCTTGGAGCCGTTGCAGGGCTTGGTTGATCAGGTCTGTCCAGGGCCAGTGCGTCGCGAGGCGGAGGATGCGGCGTCGTCCGGTGGTGACGAGCTGGGCGGCGGTGGAGAACAGTCGGAGTCGAAGCCGCCGGGGTTCCCAGCGGCGGACATAGCCGGTCAAGGCGAGCATCGACATCCATGCGAGTAGGTCCAGGGCGATCTGGACGATCTCCAGCCAGATCTGGTTCTGCGCGGTGTGGTGGAGGGGCAGTTACGCAGGCCGGTGGCTCGCGCGGCACGGATGCGGTCCTCGGCTCGCGCACGCTGGCGGTGCCTGAGCTCGAGCGATCGGCACGTTGTGGGTGTTGGTGGCGAACGCGGTGAGCCGCAGGCCGTCGGCGTCAGTGATCCGTAACTGTGCGCCGGGGCGCGGCCGTTCCTTGCGGACGATCAGTCGCATCCCTGTCGGCCATCCCTTGAGGGCGTCACCGGCAAGTTCGGCGACCCAGGCGCCGTCGCGGACCTCGCCACGGGGCTCGACGGCCCGCGTCCTGCGGTGGCGGGAACGTGCAGCACTGCTCGGTGGATGGGATCGGTGATGGTCATACCGACCGAGTACGACAGCCACCTTCCGCACTGGGCCAGCCAGGCCACGAACTCGTGGGTCCCGCCGCCGGAGTCGGTGCGGATGAGGGTGTGGCGTCCGCGCCGGTAGGTCTTCGGGAGCTGGGCCAGGGCGAGCCGGGCGGCTTCGACGTGGTCGGCCGCGGTGTTGGAGCCGGCGTTGCCGGGCCGCAGCAAGCCCGCCACGGGTTCTCCGCTGCCGCCGCTGCCGTGGTCGACGAATCCCATCAGCGGGTGGTGGCCGAAGGACTTCTTCCACGTCGGCTTCGCGTCTTGCTTGTCGGAGTGCGCGATCACCAGCACCCCGTCCAGGTCCACGATGACCTGTCCGCCGCGGTCCGGGGCCGCATCACCGGCCACTTTCCACACACGTTCACGGACCTCGGACCGTGCGGCCCGGATGGCTGTCAGCGCTTTCGGCCCGGCTGCGGCGAGGGTGTCGATCAGCCGCGAGACCGTCGGGTCGGAGGCCACCGACTCGAACACGGCCGGCTCGACCCCGGAACTTGCAACCGCCCTGGAGCCGACCCCGAGACCGAGGCAGACTTAACTAGCCGGACTGGGCTGCCGGTTCGCCGCGGAACGTCGACCGGTACGCGCTCGGCGATACGCCCAGCGCCGCCTGGAAGTGCTGGCGCAGCGAGGCACCCGTGCCGAAGCCAGCTTCCGCCGCCACCCGGTCCACCGGGAGGGCCGACTCCTCCAGGAGCTGGCGGGCGCGCTCGATTCGTTGCTGCGTAAGCCATTGCAGCGCCGAGACGCCGACCTCCTCGCGGAAGCGGCGGGTGAACGTGCGGGTGCTCATCGACTCGCGGGCCGCCAGCTCGCGCAGCGTCAGCGGGCGGTGCAGGTTGTCCAGCGCCCAGGCACGGGCGGCCTTCGTCGACGACGTCCGGGGCTCGAGCACCGGGCGGCGGACGAACTGGGCCTGGCCGCCCTCGCGGTGCGGGGAGACGACCGTGCCGCGGGCGACCTCGTTGGCCACAGCCGTGCCGTGGTCGCGGCGGATCATGTGCAGCACCAGGTCGATCCCGGAGGCGACGCCGGCGGAAGTGAGAACGTCGCCGTCGTCGGTGTAGAGCACGCACGGGTCGACGTCGACCTCCGGGAACCGTTCCTGCAGTTCCGCGGCGGATTGCCAGTGCGTGGTCGCCGGGCGGCCGTCGAGCAGGCCGGCGGCGGCCAGCACGAACGCGCCGGTGCAGATCGACGCGATCCGTGCGCCCTCCCGGATCCGCGCCAGCGCGGCGCGCACCGGCGGGGCCAGCTCGCGCGCCGCCGGCTCGTAGTCCGCCATCGACGCCGAAACGATCACGGTATCGGCCTCTGCGAGGACTTCCGGACCGCGGTGGACGGGGATGACGACGTCGGAGTCGGTGCGCACCAGCCCTGGCTCGGGCGTGCAGGTGACGACCTCGTACAGCGGCTCGCCTGCCGCCGAGCGCGCCTGCCCGAACAGCCGCTGGATGATGCCGAGTTCCATCACGAGCATCCCGTGCCGCACCAGGACGGCGACGCGGTGGCGGTCGGGGTGCGCGAACGCGGCAGGAGAAGTCATGGCCCGATTCTTGCATATATTGGCTATCAGGCCACTCGCTCACGCTCCGCAACGGTCGGATGATCGAAGTCATGAACGTGTTGTGGGTATTCGCCCATCCCGAACCCCGCTCGCTGAGCGGCGCCCTCCGCGACGACAGCCTCCAGACACTCCGGAACCTCGGCCATGACGTCCGCGAGTCGGATCTGTACGCGATGAAGTGGAACCCGGTCGTCGACGCGGCCGACTACGGCACCGAGGCCGCCGACGAGCGGCTGCAGGTCGGGGCGGCGTCCGCCCGTGCGTACGCCGGGGGCATGCTGAGCCCGGAAATCGTTGCCGAGCAGGAGAAACTGGCCTGGGCGGACGCGGTCGTCGTGCAGTTCCCGCTGTGGTGGTTCGGCGTCCCCGCGATCCTCAAGGGCTGGATCGACCGCGTGTTCGTGAAGGGTTTCGCGTACGGCCTGTCCGGCGATGACGGCCGCACACTCCACTACGGCGAGGGCAGACTGGCGGGCAAGCGCGCGATGGTGGTCGTGACGGGCGGCGCCAGCGAAGCGGCGCTGGGCCCGCGCGGCATTAACGGTTCACTGGACGACCTGCTGTTCAGCCTCCAGCACGGGACGTTCTTTTACACCGGGATGTCGGTCCTCCCGCCGTACGCGGTGTACGGCGCCGACCGGGTGCCCCCGGAGCAGTTCACCGAGGCCCGCGGCGCGCTGCGCGAGCGGCTGCGCACGCTGGAGACGACGCAGCCGCTGCCGTACCGCTCCCGCAACAGTGGCGACTACGACGAAAACATGGTTCTCGAGGAGGCGCACGTGCCCGGTGAGACCGGGTTCGCGATCCACCTCCGGTAACCACGGCGCGGGCGGGGTCAACAGGACTTCGACGCCGTCCGCGAGCAGCGCGCGCGCACCACCGCCGGGCCCACGTCATGCGTGCCGCCGGCGACGACAGCGCCCGGGATCATTTTTGGGGATCTCGGAAGGTGCCGATGCACGGTCGGTGACGTTTTCTCAGCGAGCTGTCACCCAGGACCGATAAATCGATTACATGAAGGCGACAAGGAGAGATTGATGATCAACGGTGTCGACACGGACGCTTTGAGCCAGACCGTGGATGCGGTCCGGGACAAGCCCGAATTGGCCCAGGTCACCTTCGGCGTCCAGTCTGAATGGAGCGGGGGCGCCCACCAGCGGGCCACCACGACCGCCCCCCGACAGAACGGTGAAGTCATCGCCAGCCGTACCGCCACGTACGTCTTCGAGTCGGACGAGCCCACAGCGCTGCTCGGCACGGACAAGGCGGCAAACCCTGCCGAGTACATCCTCCAGGGCCTGGCAGGCTGCTACGCGGTGACCTACGCGTCGGTCGCGGCCACGCGTGGCATCGAGCTGAGCTCTCTGAGCCTGGATCTGCAGGTCGACTTCGACCTCCAGGGCTTCCTCGGCATCGACAAGTCCGTCCGTCCGGGAGCACAGGAGATCCGGGTGGACGTCCATGCGCAGTCGCCGAACGCGACGGCCGAGCAGCTCCAGGAACTGACCGAGCTCGTCCAGCAGCGCTCCCCGATCAGGGAGACACTGGCCAACCCCGTCAAGGTGACGACGACCCTGGTGACGGACGAGGCTCAGTAGCCACAGAGGCATGGCCGGCGCACGGCAGGCCAACCACCGCGAACACGGCCGAGGAAGGGCCCTCCCCGACAGCCGGGGAGGGCCCGGAGAAGAAACGGCATGAAAAGGATTTTCTGTGGTTGACGCGACCGCGTCGGCCACCCGGGGTCGGCAAGACCCACCTCGCCCTCGCGGTCGCGGCCTGCCGGGCCGGCTTACTCGATCTACTTCACCAGCCTCGACGACATGGTCCGCAACCTCACCGCCGCCGAAGCCGCAGGGCGCCTGACCAGTAAATTCGGCACCTACCTCAGCCCCAGCGTCCTCGTGGTGGACGAGGTCGGCTACCAGCCCCTGGAACGAGCAGAGGCCAAGCTCGTCTTCCAGGTGATCTCCGAACACTACGAAAAGGGCTCGATCATCCTGACCTCGAACAAGACCCTCAGGGCACATGTTCCGGCGAACCCGTGCCAGGCAGCGCCGAAACTTCACGGGTCCCGGCAGCGACGCGGATGCTGCATGATCGAGCGGTGCTGATCGAACTGGTGAAGGTCGCGAGGTCCCTGGAAGTCCTTGGCTTGCAGATGTCCGGACCTCGTTCGGTCACACCGCGGTCCGATGGTGCGGGGATCGTGCCGCGGAGCCCGGCGAGTACCACGTTGAGTGGACGATCGACGAGGACATAGTCTGGGGGCAGAACGCCAAGCCTGCTGTTGTATCGGTCCCGGGCTCCGGACCGGTGGGCACTGCGCAGTCCTGCGGGGACAGCTGAGCCTCACTGAGGTCGGTGCCGCCCTGCTGGACTTCGACGGCACGAATATCCTGCTGGACCTTGCTGATCCGCTGCCCGAAGATGTCGCCAATACGTGGGTCGAACTCTTCATCGAGCGCGAGAAGGTCAGCCTCTACCCGTACGTACTCTGACCAGGGATCAGGTCAAAAACGTGGGAGCGATAGGCAGTTGAGGCCGGGCTCGCCCGGCTGATCGAGCTGTTCGCCTCGCCAGAGGTGGGTACCTACATCGGTGGCCCTCAACCGCGTGATGAGCTGGAGCGCGCGGTGCCTGAGGTGCCTGGGCAACGCCCTGGCTCTTTTGTGGTCGAGCTCGACGGAGCGTTGATCGGCATAGTCACGCTTGATCGGCGTGCCCCGGAGCGTCTGGGTTACCGTCCGGGAGGCGGGGAGGCCGAGCTCGCTACTCCCTCAAGCGTGAGGATACGGGTACGCCACCGAGGCGTGCGCGGCGGCACTCGACTGGTTCGCCGACGCGCTTCCCGGATTGGCCGCCCGGCGTCCCGCACGACCCGGCCACTGATTGGGATGCGCGCGCACGATCGCTTGGTAAGGACACGCTGGCGAGGTCGTCTGCTGGAACCGGAACTGGAGCGACGTCGGAGGTGGCCGTGCCTGAGCTGTGGGCTGGGACGGATGCGGGCAAGACCGAGCATCACTGCATGGTGATCGACGCTGAGGGCCAGCGCAGGCTGTCGCGGCGGGTGGCCAACGACAAGACCGTGTTGCTGGACTGGAACTGATCGCGGATGTCCTCGCGCTGAGCGAGGGAGATCCGGTGACCTGGGCAATCGATCTCAACTCCGACGGGGCGGCGCTGATGATCGCCCTGCTGACCGACAACGGGCAGCAAGTCCTCTACATCCCCGGCCGCAGCGTCCACCATGCCTCTGGCTCCTACCGGGGCGACGGGAAGAGCGACGCGAAGGACCTTCATCATCGCTGACCAGGCCCGCATGCGCCGCGATCTGCAGACCATGCACCGTGGTGACGACATCGCCGTCGACCTGCGCATCCTCACCTCGCGCCGGCTCGACGTTGCCGCGGACCGCACGAGGGCGATCAACCGGATGCGAGCCCGGCTGCTGGAGTACTTCCCTGCCCTGAACGGGCCTTCGACTACAGCACTTCCAAGGCGTCCCTGGTGCTGCTGACCGGCTACCAGACACCGGCCGCCCTGCGACGGCAAGAACCGCCTCGCGACGTGGCTGAAGAACCGCAAGGTCCGCAACCACCAGCTCGTCGCGGCCACCGCCGTCCAGGCAGCTGAGGCCCAGCACACCGCCGCCCCCCGGGGAAAAACTGGGGGCGGCCGTGGTCGCCAGGCTCGCGAGGGAGGTGATGGCCCTCGACGATGAGCTCGACGAGACCGACGCCCTGATCGAGCGCCGATTCCGCGACCACCCCTACGTCGAAATCATCCTGAGCACGCCCGGCCTCGGCCCTGTCCTGGGCGCCGAGTTCATCGCCCACACCGGCGGAGGCATGAACGTATTCGGCAGCCCCGACCGCCTCGCCGGTGTCGCCGGCCTGGCACCCGTCCCCCAAGACTCCGGACGGATCAGCGGCAACATGCGCCGACCCTGCCGCTACTGCCGCCGCCTGATGCGGGTCTTCTACATGCCCGCCCAGGTCGCCGCCCGATGCTGCCCCACCTCGAAGGCGTTCTACGACCGAAAACGAGCTCTCGCACGCCGCCGCCTGAACGTCCTGTGGGCACTACTGCGCGACAATCGGCCCCTCGAAAGCAGCCCACCATTCCCCGTTGCCACCCTTGGCTGAGCCAGCTACAGCCAGTCACGGGTCAAGCGTTGACAACCACATTGGGAATCAGTAGACACACGGAGGCCCGTGAAGTCGGGCGAGCCCATCGGTCCGAGGGGCTTCAAAGCAGGATGTCAGGCTTCAGGGCCCTGGATTCGATCGAACCCCGCTCGATGCTCCTCAGACCACTCGGTGGGGCGCATCGTCTCGCCGCTTACATTCACGATGGTCCGCGTCCCGTGTGCGTACGTGCTGCTGCCATCACGACTACACACGCGGAAGCCGGTCGTTGCCGATGTGCGGCCTATCCGCTCGGTCCAGAGGTGGACGGCGATTTCCCCGTTGCCAATCAAAGGGAGGTCGAACACGATGGCGACCGCCTTCACGACATAATAGGTCGGCACGGCCACTTCGGATCCGCCGAAGCCCAGGCTAAACGCGTACGTGTTAAAAGCACGTTCGGCCATCACGGTGTAACGACCGTTGTGCAGCATCCCGTATGGGTCAAGGTCGTCGAAGTAAACATCCAGTGGGATCAAGACGCCGTAGTCGACCGAATCGAATACGAGAGATGATGCAGTCGCGTCAACCATTGAAAAGTCCTTTTCATGCTGTTTGCTATTCCGCGGTCGCGGTACCCGCCGGGTGCCGGTTATGCCTCCGCCTGGCTACTGAGCCTGGTCCGTCAGGAGGGTCGTCGTCACCTTGACGGGGTTGGCCAGTGTCATCCCTGATCGGGGAGCGCTGCGCGCTGTGAGGCTGAGCCAATGGTGGAACATTCACATCTATGTGATGTCAAGTGGCAGGCGGCGGTGATGAGAATCACGGAGCTTTCGGGGCGGGTCGGCGTGTCCACCCGCCTCTTGCGCTACCAAGAAGAGCAGGGTCTTCTCGCCCCGCGTCGTGAAGAGAACGGCTACCGATACCACGAAGAGGCGGCTGTAGAGAGGGTCGAGCAAATTCGCGGTCTGCTGGGAGCCGGGGCTGACCACTGAGATCATCCGAGAGGTTCTCCCATGCTTGGCTGCCGCCGCGTGCGACCTATATTTCGTTCGCCGGATCGCAGCAGAACGAGACCGACTGCGGGAACACGTCACCGTTCTGACGCAGGAAATCAATGTCCTAGACAACTACGTGAGCGTTGATCTCTCGTCCGGAATCGAGACTTCCGTACAGCGCCGCGAGCTCGTTATCGGAGCGGAACGTACCATCTTCGTTGGCGGCTTTGGACCATGGCACATTCACTGCGGAGGGATGTGCCCTCGCTGCAGGGCTGCCTCCTGGATCAGGTGCGCAGGGGCACTGAATCTGCCCGAGAAGTCTTCGGGTGAGCGCACGTCACGAGACTGATGGCCTCCAGGACGTCGTCCCGCAGCGCACGCATGGACGAGTCCGGAGCTGATGCCTTGTGCGTGGTGGGCTCGGTGAGGGCGGTGTTCGGCCCCCCAAAGATCTACCACGAGGTCCGCGACTAAAGGACCCCCGACTGTCAGTCACGCCACTGGAGAGCTTGGGCGACGAGGACGACGACGCGGGAGGTCAGTGACGCTGAGGCCGACGTGGCTCGTCTTGAGGGTGGCAGGGCGAAAGCGGTTGACCTAGCTCTGGCAACCGCTGAAATGCTCTTAGCAGGTTATGATGGCATGGACCTCGACCCGAAAGGGCGCACCGCATGAACACTCATCCAGCCCCCACCACTGACGCGGATCCCCGCCCTCTCCTCGGAGAACCTCTGCCGCTGGACCTGCTGAACACGCGCTGGATCGACGACAGCGGCGCCCACGACCTGCTGGAACGCCCTGGTGGTCTTGCGATCTGGCTCTCGTCCGCCGGCCTTGCCGACATCGCGCCGGACACGCAGGAAACCCTCGGCGCCCTCCTGGCCACGCGGACCGCACTGAGCTCGATCGTGGCAAGTGACGGACCCGACCTGGAGCGGTCTCGGGAGATGCTCAACGACACACTCGGTCACGGCCGCATTCGGCGGCTTCTGGGGACGGCCGGCCCGGAAACGCTCGTGGAGACCGACACTCCCGGCTGGGTCGCGGCGTGGCGCACGGCCGACCTCTACCTGCACCTGCTCGAGGAGGGACCCGACCGCATCCGCAAGTGTGCCAACCCTGAGTGCCCCCTGCGCTTCTATGACACGTCCAAGAACGGAGGCCGCCGGTGGTGCTCCATGACGTCCTGCGGCAACCGTGCCAAGACCCGCCGGCATTACGAACGCCACCAGAGTACCTTCAGGCGGGGCAGGGCCACTGCGGCCGGCGACCCATCCGAAGGCGCATGAGAGCGCGATGCGCCACTGCGCTTCCCCAGGGACGGCCCGGGTTTCACCATGATCTTCGAATGGTACGGACACCGACTCCACTACACCGACGAAAGCACATGGCCATCGCGGATCGGGGAGATGCCGGACCTGCCGCTGCGCAGCCGACGCCGCTGCTGTTCCTGCACGGCCTCGGAGGCAGATGCGGCAACTGGCTCCATCAATGACGCTATTTCTCCGCCGCCCGCCGCGTCATCGCCCTTGACTTGCCCGGACATGGACTGCCCAGTGGAACCGCCGTGCCGTTCAGCTCCTATCCTGCAGCCATAGGCGCCGCTTGGGACCATTGCGGCATCGAGCGCCCAGTAGTCGTGGGGCTGTCCATGGGAGCACCTGTGGGCCTGGCATTCCCAGCGCGTCGGCCCCGGCGTGTCCAGTCGCTGACGATCGTCAACACCTTCCTCGCCCTCGTTCCACGGACCGCAGCGCCAGACTCGCCCTCTACGACCTCCTGCTCCGCCCGGGCGAGGGCGCCGGTGGGCGGAGTTGCTGCTCGATTGTGGGGGTGACCGCACACTCCGCGATCGCGCGCGGCTTCGTGAGATCGCTCCCCGCGCTGGATCCGGCGCACCTGCACCGAATCTTCTACGAAGCCGTAGACCTTGATCAATGGCAGGAGCTGCGGGGGCTCGGTGGGCGCGTCCGAGGGGAACAGGGCCGCCTCGTTGCCCTATTGCATCGACGACCTGCACGCCGGGAACCCTGCAGCACGACTCCGCGTCCGCCACGCGCAGGGCGCGGGTCAGGCCCGGCGCACGGTGGGCCAGGAGATCGATGACCGCGTGCACGTAGGCGTGGGCGGTGCCCACACTGATCCGGAAGCCGGCCGCGATCTGGGTCGTGCTTGCGTATGTGCACCAGCGCGACCAGGGCCCGCTGCGAGGGCCGGAGCTTGCAGCGGCGGTCACCCTCCCGAGTGACGATCAGCATCGCCATCCCCTCAACAAGCGAGACAGGCAGGATATGGGCCAGACCGCACCCCGGGGACGGCATCTCCATTCTCACAGGCAGGATACGTAACCAACGAGGCTCCCCGGCAGAAGAGTTGGGACGTCAGACGTTTCGCTCAACCGCCGGGGAGCCTCGTCCGTTCTGTACCGGTATACGCCCAGTCGGCCATCACTCGATCGGTGGCCCCGCTGAAAAGGCTCATGATCTATGCGTAGATTTCACACCAGACTCGTTTACCGGTTCTGTTCTTCTCGATGCCCCATGACTGCGCGAGGGCGTCGACCAGTATCAGACCGCGTCCGGAGGTGGCGTCTGCATCTTTGTTCTGGCAGGCAGGCATCGACGGGAGTGCGTCATGAACTTCCACCCTCACCCCACATTTCAGCGGTATCACCGCCAGAAATGCAGGCCCCCTTGAGTGCTGAAGTGCATTGGTGATCAGCTCAGTTGCGAGCAGCGCCGCATCGCCGCTAATCGGAGCCAGGCCGCAATGCGACGCGTGCTGAGCAACTGCCCTGCGCGCAGCCCACAGGGCAGCGAGGTCGTGCGGTTGGATCTGGAGGACCAGGCCGGAGTGGCGAATGCGGGTCCAGGCCATCCAAAGCTTCCGTCCGAGGCGTGTGTCGAAGCGTGAACGATCAGGATGGGTTGAGATCGCGCATCGCCGTCCGGTCAAGGGCATTGTTCGACCCTCCACTCGTTGCAACCCAGATACCAAACCAGTAAACATCATTTTGGTGGTTTAATGCAAGGGGTCCTGGAAAGTGACAGTTGTGGTCCGGTGGGGAACCGCTTTACGCGGCAGGCCGAGCCCGGGAAGCTGAACATCATGTCTCGGAACCACAGCTGAGCTGTGTCTTCCGGTCTCGTAGTGATGGCGGCGCCTTGATCATCAAGGTGTCGACGGTGCAGGAAGGCTTTTGGCCCCTCCGCGAACGAGTCCAGGAAGTGGCCGATCGCTCTGTTGAAGCCGGTTAGGTCCTGCAGGTAGGGCTGATGGCCACTGTCGGGGAACCGCAGCACCTGGCCCGGGTGGACGGCACGCTCGCCGAGTGCGACCGGGTCGGCGACGGACGCGCCGACTACTCCGGCAAGCACCGCCGCCACGGCGTGAACATCCAGGTCATCACCCACCCGCGAGGCGAGATCGTCTGGATCTCCCACACCCTTCCGGGCCGTACCCACGACCTCACCGCGGCCCGCCCCCATCGCATCGTCGCCACCTTCGCCACGCCGACCAGACGCCCGCCCCGCAAGGAGCTCACCGCCCGGCAAAGATCGCGAAACCGGGCGCACGCCCGGCTGCGGTATCCCGTCACGAGGCATGGCCACCCTCAACGCTGGCGTAACTTCCGTCACGCCCGCTGCAGCCATCAGCCGTCACCTGCGGGCAGCTCTCGTTGGATGCGGGCGATGTACGTGCGAAGCGTCGGAGCCACGATGTGTCCGATCTTCGGCATCTTTGGTACCCCAATGAGCTGGTCGGCGGGAAGCTCAGGCGCGGAAAGTCGTACCACGCACTGCGAGAGAGGACGGTCGTCGGCGGCTCGCTGTGAGGCCCACATGGCCAAGTGCTCATTCCACGAATCTGGTGGCTTTGCTTCCGGATCGAATCTGTAGACGTCCAACAGGCGGCCGCCATCGGTGCGGGCGTTTTCGTCGAGGATGTCGGCGGCGGTGATGGTGGTCGCGTCCGGGACCGGCCGAAGGGAAAAGTGCTTACAGGTGGCGTCCCATGCCTGGTCCGGTCGGTACCAGGTGGTGCCGTCCCACCAGTATCCGCCCTGGCGGAACAGGAGTTTGGGCCCCCTCCAGCTGCTGTGCCAGAGGGGCGCGTCCTTGGTGAGGAGCAGCAGAACCGTGCGGCCGTGCTCGGGATGGTGGCGGACGGCCCAGGCAAGCTCCGGGCGGAGCGGGTCGGCCGTGTAGGCGAGCCACGCTCCTTGAGCCTCGTTCATTCGCTCCCAGCGGCCCATTGAGGCGCCGCCTTCTCGGCAAATGACGGCCTCTATGGCGGCGGGATCGTGGATCGGAATGTGGCTGTCGTCGACGAAAGGTATCCCGGGGACGGGATGATCTGTGTGAAGACCGTTAGCGAGCGGCTGAAGGCGATGCATATTTGCTGTACCTCCTCACATCTTCTGGGATGGAATGACCTCAGGACACCGTCCAACATGGGGGTAATGCCCTGAACGGGGGTTTAGTCGACAATTTAACTGGTCTCTGCCGCCCATATCGGAGTCGGCGCCCCCAGCGTGTTCTAGTTCGGGCCCGGCCACGCTTGGGCTTCGTCGACGATGGTGAACGCGTCTTGCACTTCTCCAGGCGAGATCAAGGACGGAGGCTCGCACGGCCGGCCGATGAGCGAACGCCGGGCACGGAAGTGTAGTCCCCGATATGGGGTTCCCCTCACACGCTGAAGCGCTGAACGAAGCTCGGCCATCCCCGCATGTGGTTGATAAAGCGCTCGCTCATTCCTCCGTCACGCAGGTACTGCGCCCTGACCGGCAGCTCTGGGCTGTCATACACCGGGTTCTTCTTTACTTGCAGGGGAAAGTCTCGCTGGAGAATTCCGGCACGACCGATCAGCACAAAGTCGCAACCTTCATCAAGTAGCTGCCCTGCACGCTGGGCGCTCATGATCTTGCCCGCTGCTCCCACCCGTACACCCTTCCGGGGAAGGCTCGTGAAGACACTGAGCATCGTCTGCCCGCTGAAGGCTCCCTCTCGCACGATCTGGGCTGAGTCCCACAGGGCCAGGTCAAGGTAGTCGATCAGTTCTCGGTCGAGAATCTCAGCGGTTATTTCGCGCAGCTCCTCCAGGAACAGCCCGTATCGCTCGACTGACAAGCGCCAACCGATCTGAAAGTCCGGGCCGCATTCCCTGCGAATCCCTTCGATCACCTCGATCGTGAGGCGAGCCCGGTTCTCGGTATTGCCACCGTACTTGTCGGTGCGGTCGTTGAGGAGGGGGGACATGAACTCTGAGAGGATCCAGCCGAAAGCACCGTGGAGCGCGACGCCGTCGAAGCCTGCCAGCTCTGCCCTTCTCGCTGCTGCAATGAAGCTGTCGCGGATTCGCTCTACCTCGTCCGTTGTCAGCGCTTTGACGCCCGGAAGTGTGCGGCTGGAAGCCGGTGCCGGCACTCCCCCCAATTCTGGACTGGCGCGATGCCCTGCGTGATGCAGTTGCACCGCGGAGAGGCCGCCTCCGGCGCGGATCACGGTGGCTATCTGCGTCAGCCCGTGCAAATGTTCATCAGAGTGGATGCCCAACTGCCGCTCATATGCAATGCCGCTGGCCTCGACTGTAGCGGCACCGGTTTGTATCAGGGCGTAGCCGCTTTGTGCGAGCTGCTCCATCCAGTCTTGATCGAATTTCGACACGGATCCGTCATACTCACTCTGTTGGTTCGTGAGCGGTGCCAGCATGAATCGGTTCCTCATCGCCGGACCGTGACCGAGAGTGAGTGGTTCGAACAATTCTGCAACGGCCATGCAGATCTCCTACAGGTCAGAGCTGGGCGACGTGGCCCCGGGCTCACGTCGGGCTCCGCGGTCGCGGTGGCTCGACTACCCTCCAACCTTGACACCAGCGAGAAGGCAAATCGTCGCTAAGGAGTTGTGATGAGGATCAAGCAGCTGTCCGAGCGGACAGGCGTATCGTCCCGGCTGCTGCGCTACTACGAGGAGCAGGGCCTCCTACGGCCGAGGCGCGAGGAGAACGGGTATCGGGACTACGAGGAATCCCAAGTTGCGAGGGTCGAGCAAATTCGCAGCTTGCTGGATGCGGGCCTGACGACTGAGATCATCAGGGCTGTGCTGCCCTGCTTGGCCGAGGCAGCGAACTGTCAGTACCCTGCCCCCGACTTCGTGAGTCGAGTCCGGCAAGAGCGCAGCCGCATGGCCGAGCGCCTCGCTTGCCTGGCGAAGAACGTCCAGGCCATCGATGACTATCTGGACCGTCTCCCCAAGAGCTCGTAACGCGATCTTGCTCAGTCGTCCGCCTCGAAGTCGAGTCGCTGGGCGTCGTCAGGGAGCCAGGGGGCCGGGGGTCCGTTGCGCCAGGTGTCGTGGCAAGCCAGCACCGCATCGACGAAGGGCCTCGGCGGGAGGTAGCTGTGTGCCTGTACGTAGTGTCCGATGAGGAAGGGGGCGGCGAAGACCTCGGTGGGTGATGCCGGGACGCGGATCTCGCTGCTGCCGCGGGGTGCTTGAGGCGTGTCGTCTTCTGCGATGTCGCACAGTTCGCACGGGTGCGTCCCCAGGGCGGCGTTGACGTACTGGCCGTGCAGGATGCGGTCGAGTTGTTCCTCGAAGCCGGGAGGGGGTGAGCCGACGTCGAAGGGGTGGTCGGCCGCGAGCCAGCCGACGTTGATCCGCGTGTAACGGGGGGTGAAGGTCACCACGCGGGTGCCCTCGCCCTCCCAGAAGGTGTCTTCCGGCTCCTCGGAGTAGGGGCTCAAGTCTTCGTAGAAAGTCACCGCTGATCTCTAGCATGTCCTGTCGTGCACACGGTTGCCTGGGGGTTATCGATGCCTCAGCCGCCGCCAACAGATGAGTGCGCAGGCCAGGGAGGCCAGGGCTTCGTGGAGGTCGGGGCGTCGTTCCCAGCGGACTGCGAGGCGCTTGAACTGGTGCAGTAGGGCGAAGGTCTGCTCGACGACGTAGCGGAGTGTGCCCAGGCCCTGGATGTTCGTGCTGCCCTTGCGGGAGATCACCGGCTGGATCCGGCGGTTGCGTAGTTCTCGGCGAAGGGGGTTGCTGTCGTAGGCCTTGTGGCCGAGGAGCGTGTCGGGCCGGCTGCGGGGGGCGTCCTGGGCGGCCGGCGACGGGCGGGATGCCGTCGACCAGGGCGAGGGCCTGGGTGACGTCGTTGACGTTGGCCGCGGTGGTAATGACCGTGAAAGGGGTGCCTTTGCCGTCGCAGATCACGTGGTGTTTGCTGCCGGTCCTACCTCGAGCGACCGGTGACGGGCCGGTCGCATCGCCCCCTTTTTCGCCTTCACGTGGGAGGCGTCCACGCAAGCGCAGCGACCAGTCGATCTGTCCGGCCGCGTTCAGTTCGGCCAGAAGTCTCTGATGCAGGGCCTCGAAGACGCCGGCCTCGCGCCACCGCCCCAGGCGCCGCCAGCAGGTCTGGCCCGAGCCGAAGCCCAACTCCATCGGTAGCTGCTGCCACGTGATGCCGGTGTACAGGACGAACAAGACGCCCCGCAGGCACCGGCGGTCGTCCACCGGGCGCGGCCCCGGCGACCGCTCCGGCCACTTCGGCAGCAGTGGCTCGACCAGCGACCACAACTGATCATCCACGATCCGCGGCTTGCTACTCACACCCCACGAACGGCGGGATCGTCGCACCGGACACGCTCACCAGAGACGATTCACATGACCGCGTTACGAGCTCTAAGCAGTGACATGCAGTGGCGCTTTGGGTACCCGCACGAGTCGGACGAGGGGAGCTGGTCGCCGTGTGCTGCAGAGTGGGTCGGCCGCAACATGGAAGGCGCGTTCGGACACGGGGACTCTGCGATGGAAGGGAAGCGTCTCTCGTTTCTGTAACCGTGAAACGGTATTTTGGTGGTTGGCAGAAAGTTGACCTCTACTGCAGTCCAGGCAGTGTCATTCCTGCTGGAGGCCGGTCCGGGGGCCTGAGCGTTGGGCTGTATCACTTCAGGCAGGAGCCACCTTTGCGGTCCTTGCAGCCGTGGCTGTGGCCTGTCCCTATGGTGGGTCGCAGGAGCGGGACAGCGATCGGCATTGTCCGGCCGGATGTCCTGGAAGATGGTTGTAGCGCTGAAGCCGATGGTGACGGAACACGGGGCGGGGTCGCGGGGTGGCAACTTCAGCGGGTCCTGCTCTGCCTCAGACTGCCCTGGTGGCGTTCGTAGTGCCGGCGGGTCTTGGCGCGGTTGCCGCAAGCTGTCATAGAGCACCACCGACGGCGTCCGTTCCTCGTCGTGTCATAGAACCGCAGAGGGCACTCGGGGTTGGCGCACTTGCGGATGCGGTCGGCCCCTTCCTGTAGCAGGCGCAGGTAGAGGTCGGCGGTGCGCCACGCGGCGAGCCAGCCGGGGGTGTCGGTCTCTACGACGGCTTCCGGGCCTGTCGTCCCCAGCAGGCGCCGAATACGTCCGTGAGCAAGCGTGTCGTTAAGCATCTCCCTCGCTCGTTCGAGGCCGGGTCCTTCGCTGGTCACGAGGGAGCTCAATGCGGTCCGTGTGGCGAGAAGAGCGCCAAGGGTTTCCTGGGTGTCGGGCGCATCGTCGGTGAAGCCGGCGGACGAGAGCCAGATTGTGAGCCCGCCGGGGCGTTCCAACAGGTCGTGGGCACCGCTGTCGTCAATCCAGCGCGTGTTCAGCAGGTCCAGCGGCAGGGGTTCCCCAAGAAGTGGGCGGGGGTCCGCGTCGGCCGTGTGGGCGGGATGAGCGTTCATGCGGTGTGCCCTTTCGTGTTCGGGGACCATGCCATCACACAGCCGAACCTTGCACCTGTAAAGAGAGTTTTAAGGGTTGACACTCGATCGTGCAACCGTTAACTTAAAGTTGACCGGTTAGGTGAGCGGAGCGGCTCACGCTCCGGTCAGATGCATCCACTTCGTGTAAGGAACCTCATGACTACCTCTCTGTCCTCTGCCACCCTCAAGACGGGCCACATCGGCCTGAGCGTCACCGACCTCGACCGATCGCTTCCGTTCTACGCCCGGGTCTTCGGCTTCGAGACCCTTGCCGAGGGCAAGGAGGACAGCCGCCGATGGGCGTTCCTCGGCCGCGGCGAGGAGATCGTTGTGACGCTGTGGCAGCAGAGCGAGGACGGCTTCGCCACCGGAACCGCCGGCCTTCACCACCTCTCCTTCCAGGTAGACACTCTCGAGGAGATCGCCGCGACCGAGGCGGTACTGCGAGAGCTGAACACGGACTTCGTCTATGACGGCGTCGCAGCACACGCCGAGGGCGCCACCTCGGGCGGCATCTTCTTCCGCGACCCCGACGGCATTCGCCTGGAGCTCTACGTGCCCACCGGCGCGGAAGGTGCACCCGCACCGGCCGGTCAGGAGCCGACCTGCGGCTTCTTCTAGAGGCCATCACGCCGGGAGGCTCCAGCCTGCACCGAGTCGCCGGGTGTGGGCCTCCCGGCGCACCGAGACCACCTACATATGAGCGAGCACCGACTCCCAGTACGCACCCTCGCGCGGGTCCGCGGGATCTTCCCGCACGGGTCGACGACGGGCCGGCAGCACGTAATACGCCGACATCGGGAGGAGCAGACATGGAGCCGTATCACCGCGGCGAACTAGCTGTGCAGAACAGAGCCGGCCTTCGAGAGATGGCCAAGGCTGTCTCCGCCGCAATCATGACCGAGATCCCGCACGCGGCCCAGGCCTTCCTGGCCGAGCAGCCTGTGCTCTTCATCGGCGCAGCCAACAGACGAGGGGAAGTCTGGTCGTCTCTCCTGACGGGAGATCCCGGATTCATCACCGTCAGCGGCCCCTCCTCTGTGAGCGTCGCCGCCACACTCTCAGACAGCGACCCCCTGTACCGCACACTCGCCGAACCGGCCCGCCTCGGCATGATCGCCATAGAACCCGGCACGCGGCGGCGCATGCGCATGAACGGCACAGCGCGCCCCGCCCGGGACGGCCTGGAGATCGAGCTCGAGCAGATCTACGCCAATTGCCCCAAGTACATTCAGAAAAGGGTGCCGCACTGGCAGTCGGCCACCCCCGACGATCCACTCGAAGGCAGCGGGCTCACCCCCGAGGACATCACCCTCGTCCACAGCACGGACACCTTCTTCATCGCCTCAGCAGACACGGTCGGCAACGCCGACGCCTCCCACCGCGGCGGCAACCCAGGCTTCCTCAAAGCCCTGGGACCCAATCACCTGCGTTGGCCCGACTACGTCGGCAACTCGATGTTCAACACCTTGGGTAACCTCGAAGTCAATCCCCGTGCAGGGCTGCTGATCCCCGACTGGACCACAGGAACCCTCCTGCACCTCACCGGCACAGCATCCGTGGACTGGGACCCGGACCACGTGGCCGCTCTGCCAGGAGCACAGCGAGTCGTGGACTTCACCGTCGAAAAGCTTGTCCGCGTCGGCCACGCCTCTCCGCTGCGTTGGAGTGCGCCTCAATTCTCCCGCTTCAACCCCCCGACCGAGTGAAGGAACAAGCGCATGCCTGAGCGTCCCGTCACCAGCCTCGAAGTGATCGTCGACATGGGCCTGTGCGAGAGCCACGGACAGTGTGTCTTCGCCGCACCGCAGGTGTTTGCCTTCGACGAGGACGACGTCCTGGTCTACGAGCCGGCTCCTGACGTCTCCCAGTACGACAAGGTCGTCGCCGCCGCGGCAGCATGTCCCGTGCGTGCGATCCGCATCGAGCGCACCACCGAGGGCGGCGCACACCCGGAGGCCGCAACCGGCAATAACCCTGGGCCCACACGATGACCACGCAGCCGATGCGTATCGTCATCGTCGGTGCGTCGCTCGCCGGGCTGAACGCGGCGCGAGCCCTGCGCGAGTACGGACACGTCGGTCCCATCACTCTGATCGGCGAGGAACCCTACAGCCCCTACGACAGACCCCCCCTGTCGAAAGGATTCCTCACCTCTGACGCGAACCACTCGTCGCTGGCCCTGACGGATACGGCTGCTCTCGGACTGACGGAACTTTACGGTCGGCGAGCAGTCCACCTCGACCCCAGCGAGCGTACGGTGCACCTGGACGTTGGCCAGAGCGTCCCGTATGACGGTCTGGTCATCGCCACTGGCGTCGGGGCACTCCGCTGGCCATCCCCCCTCCCCGCCACGGGTGTCCACACCCTCCGCACCCTCGATGACGCCACAGCGCTGCGGCGAGACCTCGGCACGAGGCCGCGCCGCATCCTCGTCGTCGGCGGCGGATTCATCGGGACCGAAGCTGCGGCGACTGCCGCAGAGTTGGGGCACGACGTGACCCTCACCTTCCAGGGGCCCGCGCCACTGCACCGCGTCATAGGTGAGGACGCGGCATCGTTCCTCTCGGAACTCCACCGCACGGCAGGTGTCTCCCTCGTGCCGTTCGCCACGCTCACCGCGCTGCAGGGACGTCAGCGCGTCACCTCGGTCACCCTTAACGGGGCACGTCAGGTGAACGCAGATACCGTGGTCCTGGCGCTGGGGACCACACCCCATACCGACTGGCTCTCCACCTCGGGCCTGAGGCTGGACAGAGGCCTGGTCACCGACTCTCACGCACGCGTTGTGGGAACGAACGGTCGGCCGCATCTCAGCATCGTCGCCGCGGGTGATGTCACGCGCTTTCCTCATCCGCACGCTTCGGGCTTGGTGAACCTTGGGCACTGGAGCAACGCGGTGGAGCAGGCGCGGACCGCGGCTCACACGCTTCTCTACCCGCACGCTCCGGCGATCTACCGGCCCGTCGCGTCCTTCTGGTCGACTCAGTTCGGCGTCCGCTTCCGGGCAGTCGGTCTTCCGCGGGAGGCCGATGAAGCTGAGGCTCGGGAAGTGGACATCGAGCGGCGGCGGCTGAACGTCGCCTACTACCGCGACGGACGGCTCGTAGGAGCACTGACAGCAAACCGTGCGGCGGCCATCGCGCAGTACAGGGAACAGCTCGCCACGGCCCTGGAGTCCTCCGCCCGAGCACGAGCCGCGTGACCACAGAGCCTCCTTCCAACGGGGCGCCATCTGAGGAGATTCACATGTATGTCAGGCAACAAGAGCAATGATGAGGATCAAGGAGCTTTCGGAGCAGGTCGGCGTCTCCACAAGGCTCTTGCGCTACTACGAGGAGCAAGGTCTTCTCGCCCCACTTCGTGAGGAGAACGGTTACCGGTCCTACGACGAGGCGGCTGTGCAGAGGGTTGAGCAGATCCGCGGTCTGCTGGGAGCCGGGCTGACCACAGAGATCATCCGGGATGTTCTCCCGTGCTTGGCTGCCGCAGCGTGCTCTCAGTACGGCGACCCCGAATTCGTGAGCCGGATCACCGCGGAGCGGGACCGGCTGCGGGAACGCGTCACCGTCCTGACACAGCACCTCCAAGCCCTAGACAACTACCTGAGTGCCGTGGTCCAGGCTGCGCCCTCCTCTGACGCTGCCTGACGGTGTATGAAGTCCTCAAGCGCACCAGAACGTTGCCGGGTCCTCCAGATAGGGAAGATGGGGCCTTGGCCCCAAGGCCGGGTAGCTAACGGATTTGCGCTGGTGGCAAGGGGTTTCGGCGTCGATTGCAACGTGGGCAACGGGATCGAAGTTGATCGGATAGTCCGCCAAGACTGCTGATCGCCGAGGCGTCCCGTTGCCCGCGCCGCTGGATCGGGTCATGGCTGCTGCGAGCGCCCGCTGGGCGCGCGGCGGGGTGGGTCGTTGGGTGAGGCATGGACCTCCATCCCTGCGGGACCTCCCGCAGGCAGCCGCCGACGGCCGCCTCTGCGCACTGCTCGCAGTCGTCGCCCGCGCCATTGCCCAGGCACCGGAAGCCGCCACTGACGGCACTCTGCTGCAGGTACGGGTTCTCATCGACGCCCTCACCCCGTTCCTGGCCCTGTACCGGAGGCGGAGCATGCAGCCATCGGTGAGCGTCGGCCGTGTTGTTTCAACCTTGCTGTTCTACGCGCTTCCGGCGACGGCGGTGACGAGGGGGATGAGTTGGGCGAGCAGGGCGGTGGCTGCGGGGTGGGTTTCGATGGTGCGGGTGAGGAAGAGCCCGGCGGCTTGGAGGCGGCGCAGGAAGGTTTGGGGGTCGGCGGGTCCTGGGGCTGTGAAGGCGTCGTCGACGTGGGCGAGGGCGGTGGAGACGGCTTGCTGGACCGCGGGGTCGTGGTGCTGGGGGAGTGCCTGTCGGATGGCGGCGATGTGGTCACGGATGGCTTGGACGGCTTCGTCGTTGATGTGGATGGTCTGGTTGGTCTGCTGGACGTGGTAGCCGCCTGCGATGGGGCCGTGCTGGGTGCCGCCGGAGATGTTGACGCCGATGAAGCCGTGCTCGTCCGGTGTGGCCATGGGTGTCCTTTCGTAGCAGGGGTGCTTGCAGCGCAGCAGGTCAGGCGGGCGGTGGGCTGGAGGCGGTGCCAGTCTGCGGGCTGGAGGGGGTGCTGGGTTGGACGTTGGTTTGGTTGGTCTGGGCGACGGTGTGGCCGCTGGCGATGGAGCCGCTTTGCACGCCGCCGTTGATGATTACGCCGGTGTTGAAGACCTGGCTGACGCGGGCGGTGAACTCGTCGCTTTCCAAGTTCTTGCGTTCCAGGAGGTCCTGGACGGAGGAGATGAGGCGGTGCTCGACGGCTTTGACGTACCGCTCGATGTCCGGGCGCTGGAAGAGGTTCTGCGGGCTTGGTTGTGCGACCTGCTCGCGCAGCGAGTTGATGTGCAGGGGAGGCGCGGGCACGTCCCAGCCTTCGGCCTGGGCCGCGCTGCGCTCTGCGGGCTCCGGCTCTTTCCCCCACATCAGGCGAAACCGGCGTGCGAGCTGCCACGTGTGGCGTGGCACGGCGAGCAGGATGTCGCCGGGAATCGAGCGCAGCGCGCTGAGCATGCCGGCGTCGATGGTGCGGATCGACCAGCGGTACTTGTTCTGTACTGGGAGGAGGACCCGCACGGAGACTTCCAGGTAGAGGATGTCGCCGTGGGTGGTGGCTCGTACGAAGGTGGTGGTGCTGAGGTCCTCCTCCCAGCTGCCGACGCGGATGCCGAGCATGTGCCGGGCCTCTTCGTCCTCGTCGGCAAGGACGTCCCCGGCCGGTCGCTTGGCGATCAGTGCTGGGTGGCCCTGGGGTGCGAAGACGTAGTCCCGCATCGTGAGCTGCTGCAGGCGCGCGCCGGATCTGGCCTCTCCGGCCCGGAACCGGTGCATGCCTTCACGGATGGCGTCGATGACCTCGGTGTGGCTGAGCAGCGGTCCGCTGTCTTCGGGCGGTTTGACCAGCCGCAGATGCCCGGCGCCGGCATCCGGCGGTGCGGGGGGCGTGCGGCGCCGTAACTGTGTGGCGAACGACCACGGCGGAAACTGTTCCAGCTCGTCGCCGGCACCGTAGAAGGCATCGTCGGCGTACTCGACGTGGGTGACCTGCTCCAGCTGCGACAATCGGCGCAAGCCCCGGGCGGTGGACGTCTCGATCACGCCCCACAACCCCCGGGTCTCCGGTGGGCCGAGCCGCTTCGGGGTGCGGATCTCCTGCCAGCGCCGCCGGCGAACCCTCCGCTCGGCAGCCGCCACCACGCCCCACCCGGCCGGCAGTCCCACGAGCACCCACGTGCCGGCCGCCTGAGCGGCAACGGCCGGAGCCGACGACGCAGCAAGCCACGGCACCCGTCCGCCCAGCCCGGACCACACCGCATAGACCAGCAATGCCGCATAGACGGCAAGAGACAACGCCACGATCACCGTCAGGGCTGGCACCGCCAACTGCCTCACACCCGACGGCTTCGGCACATGTAGGCGTAGCCGCTGCCGCCAGTAGCTCCGCAAGCGCAGCGCCGTGGCAACGTAGACCACGAAAGCGGCTGACACCGGCTCCACCCACAACGCCGCCGCCAGCACAGCCAGCGCCGCCAGCTCCCGCGCCGCATCCAGCCGCTGCGCCCGGACGCAATGCCACGCCACCGCCCCAGGGTCCACCCCGTAAGCGGGCGGCAGGAAACGCTCGGTCGGCAGCGTCAGACGCTGCAGGATGCCGGCCCGGAACGACTCACGATGGTTGTAGGCGGCCGCGCACAGGAACCGGGTCACCCGGCTCACGCCGCTCCACGACGGGCTCGTCCCTCCGACTGGCATAGCCGGATACGTTTCCAGGCTCTCTTCGGACAGCTCCCCACCCCCCACCCCCATGGCCACAGTGTCAGCCGCAGCCAGGCGGGAACCGTACCCGCGCCGGTGAGCCCCCTACACCTCCGCAGCCCAGGCCGTTACAAACAGCCCCCCTACTGATGCCATCCGCTGCCGGAGAACTTATGTCCCATGTGATGGCCACCACCGGCGGGCATGTCGATCTTGCCTTACTCACTGCAGTGGCACCCACTTCTGCCCCTCCACGAGCCCGCAGGGCTCGTCTCCCCGGGTCCGACCTGTCGGGGACCACGCTGGACCGCTGCCACCGCGGCTACAAAGCACTCATCAGGACCTCAGTAGCAGTGAAGACTCCGAGTGCACGCGGGGGCGTCAGTCGAGACCCAGGTGCGCGGCCACGTCCTTGTACAGCGCGGCTACCTCGGGTGGGGTTCCGTGGGGGTAGCGGGTAGCGAAGAGGGCGCCCACCCGCGGCTTGCTGGTGGTGTCCCTCTGGGCCTGGTCGAGGATCTGGGGGTCCAGGCGTCGCAGGTACGCCTCCAGTTCGCCGGACTTGCTGCGGTCGTCGCCGAACTGGTCGGCGAGGGTGAACACGCCTGCGGCTTTCCAGTAATCGGTCCAGGCGGTGAAGTCGTTTGCGTCGTCGGGAGGGTTGAGGGGGCGAAGCTGCTGCTTGGTTAGTTGTTTGGCGAGTGCGCTGGTGTTGCGGAGGGCTGGCCCGTCGGCGACGACTGCCCATGGGACACCGAAGGCGGATAGGTACTTGATGTAGCCGCCGAAGTTGTTCTGGCCTCCGACATCCAGCAGGGGGATGTTGGCCGCTTCCGGTCCCAGCTGGGTGTCGGTGTTCCACCATTGGCCCAGGGCGCCGGTCTCCGACGCGCCCTCGCAGAGGATTACCGCCCGGGCGAAAAGCAGGGCCCTGGTGTCAGCTGCGGCTAGGTTCTGGATCCAGCCAGCCAGGTCCGAGGCGGCCCTGGCCGGGGCGCGCCGGACAATGGTCGCTCCGTCCGGCCCGGGGGCTAGACGGACGATGCGCTTGAGATCGGCTTCCGTGACTACCGGGACCAGGTCCGCGCTGTGGGTGATCAGGAGGGCTTGTACGTCACGCAGGGCAGTTGTGGCGATGCGTCGCTGCATGGTCGGATGCAGTTGGACCGCCGGTTCGTCTAGAACGATGACGCGGCCGGACCCACCTGCTGTCAGGGCCGCCAGCAAGACGACTTCCTGCAGTCCTGCTCCGCTGAATTCAGCACGGCGTTCACCACGGCCGGCGTCGATCACGACATCGATGGCCAGCCCGTCCGTCTCGGGGGATGCCTGGACTTCCAGGTGGGCCCCGGTGATGGTGTGAAAGATCTTCTGGGCTTTGCAAAAGCCCTCGCGTTGTTCACGCGTACCGTTCTTCAGTCTGTACAACTCGGCGGACACCTGGCTGCCGTCGCTCAGATCGAGCGCGCTCGCCAGTTCATTGAGGGAGAAGTTCCGGCGCGCGGGCAGGCGCCGATTGACGGTCACCGAGACGCCCGCGGCCCAGATCTTGCCGAGCACCGCGACGAAGGGTACGGAATGCTGCTCGGTCAGCTGCAGCGCTTGGGCGAGCGCGGTCATGGAGACGGGCCGAGGGCTGTACGCGTCGTTGAGCGTGGGCACGTTGAACATGACCGGCTGCTCAAGCCGGTCCAAGATGCGCGGGAAATCAACGAGTTCGGGCGGAGGGTCTTCGGTCACCTGCTCCATGGCGACGGTCTTCCAGCCCTGGGCTGCCCCGGGGCGGAGCTGCTCCGGCCAGGGGCCCTCCAACTGGATATGGAAGGGGTCCCCGCCGTAGATGAACTGCCAGGCGCAGGACCAGCCACTGCGTCTGTGTGAGTCGAAGTCCAACCGCAGTGTGCCTTGGAACAGTGCGGCCACTGAGTCCCCGGTGATGCGGGTTTCGGCGGCCTCCTCCACCTCGGCAGTGCTGGGGCCCATCCCGTCGTACTTCTTGCAGGCGACGCTGATGTACGAGGCCTTCACGAAGTCCGTGACCAGCTTCTGTTCCCATGGCTGGTCCATTTCGAAGGAGACCGTCAACGTGAAGGTGGGGGCCCCGTGGTGGCCGGCCTGCTCGTACAGGGAGAGCAGGTCGCGCTGCTTCGGCTCGAGGTGGCGATTCAGGACCGCGGATACAGCGCTAAGTACCTGGCACAGGTTCGACTTGCCCGCAGCGTTGGGGCCGGTGACCACGGTCAGGCCCTGGTCCAAGTCCAAGTCGAACTCGGCAAACGACAAGAAGCCTTGTGCCGTGATCCTGCTGATCCTCACTCTGTGCCCCCACCATTGGCTGCGCGCTCGCGATGATCCTTCCAGAATCCGCGGCGTTAGGATGCCGCCGCGTGGACCTCGGCCTGAGGCAGCCCATACCCCTGCGGGCGTGGTGCCAGTTCGAAACAGCATCACCGGACCGGACCATCAGGGGCGAGACAGGGGCGGTACCTAACGCCCCGGATTTGCTGGTTTGTGCCTTGTGGTTCGACCACCCCTTGTAGTGTTCGCCGGGAGATAAGGGGTGGATGTTGTATCTGGGGCGGGTCAGGGCTAAGGGTTTCAAGTCGTTGTTGAGTGCGGATGTTCCGCTGCGGCAGGGTGTCACGGTGGTGGTGGGGGAGAATAATGCCGGCAAGTCGAATCTCATCGATGCGCTCCGGCTGCTGACCGATCCGCTTGATGGGCGGCGCAGCAGATGGTGGGAGGCCGAGGACGTTCACCCGTGGGCCGAGGCCGGGGCAGAGCTCACTGCGGTCTACGGCGGCATGGAAGCTGCCGAGGCTGCCACACACCTGCAGGCGTTGGTGCCCGCAGCGGACGAGCCTGGCCTGCTGGGTGGCCACCGCGCCCGTTACACCGTTCAGTTTGCGCGCCCTGCCGCCGACACCCGGCCGCAGCGACCGGTGTGGTCAGCCGGCCGGCTCCTGGATGACCCGGAACCTGAGGCGCGCCGTACGATCCGGCATGTCTACCTGCCCCCCATGCGCAACGCCCAACAGGAACTGGCCTCAAGCGCCGGTAACCGGCTGCGATTGATCCTTGCCGCGGAATTGGGCGCCGAAGAGGCCATCAAGGAGTTCGAGAAGGAGCAGGCCGAGCACTTCCGTGGCCTGGAGCAGCACGACAAGATCGAGGCCACCCGTAAGCGCATCAACGATCCCCTCGCCTTGCTCACAGCCGGCGCGCACCCCCAGCACATGGGACTGTCGTTCGCCGACCCCACCCTGGTGTCGATCGCCCGGGCACTGCGCACGCGTATGGGCGATGAAGGCCTGGCGGTCGAGGACATCGCCCGCTCCGGCCTCGGTTACGCCAACCTGCTCTACATCGCCACCGTGCTGGCCGAACTTGAAGCGGCCCGCGGCGCCGACCTCACGCTGTTTCTGGTCGAGGAGCCCGAGGCCCATCTCCATCCCCAGCTGCAGAACCTGTTGCTTGACCATCTCAAGACCCAGGCCCTGCAATCACAGCAGGCGCGCCCGGAAGCCGAGGGAACCCCGCTCGGCCGGATCCAGGTCGTGATCACCACACACTCCCCGGTGCTGGCCGCGGCCACCACGGTCAAGGACCTGGTGGTCCTCAAACGATGTCGCACACCCAACCCGAAGCCAGCAGCACCAGCCACCGTGCCGGCGCAAGCGGATGCGGGAGTGCTCGCGCCCTCCAGTCCGCAAGCCGCGAACCAAGGTGACAGCGGCGTCCCGACGCCGCCTGCAGCCTTTGCGTTTACGACTGCTGCTGTACCGGTAGCAGCGATTCCCTTCGCCAAGCACGAACCGGCCAAGCTCGACCGCTACCTCGACATCACCAAGAGCGCCATGCTCTTCGGCACCCGGGTGGTCCTGGTGGAGGGCCTGGCCGAGGCCCTGCTGATGCCGGCCTTCGCCAACATCGTCCTGGGCGCCATCGCGGACGAGGCCGACCGCAGACGAGCCAAGGCCGTGTTCCGCGGAAGCTGCATCGTCGCCGTCGACGGAGTGGACTTCAAGCCCTACATGCGCGCGCTGCTCGCCGACGTGGACGGCGTCCGGATCGCCGATCGCGTCGTTCTCATCACTGACCAGGATCCCCGCAAGAGGAAAAGCGCCCAGGACTCCGACGACGACGAGTCCACCGAGGAGACCGCGGCCAGCGAGCCAGAGGCCGCCGATCCTGCGAGCGACGACGAGGCCCTCGAGGTCGGCTTCAACCGCGCGACCTACCTGGCACGACACCTGCAGGAGTGGGACGTGCCGTCCAGCGCCTTCCACATCGCGGAGAGCAAGCCGACCCTCGAACCGGAACTGATGCGGGCCGAGAACCACGACCTGCTCGCCGAGGTCTTCTTCGACCTCCGCCCCAGATCCCAGCACCACTGGAAGCCGGTACAGGACGCCACCACTCCACAAGAGCAGGCAGCTGCGTTCGGGAACCTGTTCACCTCCCAGATCAAGCTGCCGAAGGGCGACTACGCCTACCGCCTCGCCGAGCGCCTCAGCGAAAAGCCCGACGGCTTTGTGGTGCCCGACCACCTGGCCACAGCCATCCGCTGGATCGCAGGAGTGGACGAGAACGCCGCATGACCAACCTCGAGGCTCAGCGCAACCACGCCCTCCACCAACAGCAACAGGCCGTCCACGCCGCGGCCCCCGTCTTCGTCCGCGCGTGCCCGGGAGCAGGCAGAACCCGGATTCTAGTGGACCGCCACTGCCTCACCCCACCCGGCCCGCGACGCGCCGGCCGTGCCCTGATCTCCTTCACCAACGTCGCCGCCGACGAACTACGCGAGCGTTGCTCCGGCAACCGCCCCGACCTGACGTCCTTTCCCCACTACATCGGGACCTTCGACAGTTTCCTGTGGCGCTACCTGGTCCGTCCCTTCCTCCCGGCCACGCCGCCGTGGCAGCACGTGCTGTCCTGGGACCAGGTCCCCTCAGCCGTCGTCGGCTGGGGCAAGCGCAAGGTACCCTTGTCGGCCTTCAAGTTCACCTACGACCCTTCCACCCGGCAGACGCTCGTCACCTGGCCCAAACCGGACAAGTACCTCCACAACGCCGCCATGACGGCGGAGGACTTCATCGTCCAAGCGGAAAAGAAGCAGGAGTTCCTCTGGCAGACCCGCGGCTACATGACCGGTCACGAACTCCGCATCGCTGCACTCGACCACGTCAGAAACCCCGCCGTCACCGACCTGCTTCGCGAGCGCTTCTTCGAAATCGTCGTCGACGAGGCCCAGGACTGCTCCGCACTCGACCTCGCCATCCTCGGCCACCTGCACGGTGCCGACATCCCTCTGGTCATCGTCGCCGACACCGACCAGGGCATCTACGAGTGGAACGACGCCCGCCCGACGGACCTCCACACCCTCACCAGCGCCATCAACAACGACCTTGAACTGAACGGCAACTGGCGCAGCAGCCCACCCATCTGCGAACTTGCCGCAACCTTGCGCCCGGCCCCACGACAGACACCGGACCTGTGCGTGGGGGAGCACCACGCCCACACCACCCCAGTCCTCCTGCTGCCCTACGGCAGCAACCGCAAGAACCCCTCCGGGCTCCCTGACGCCCAAGCAGCCAGCGAGGCGTTCCTGGACAGGGCCGCGGAGGAGGGCATCGACGCCGCTGACTGCCTGGCCGTGGCCTACCGCAACAGCGCCATCCCCAAGGCCCGCTCCAAGCCTGCCCCTCACCTGCCCAAGGAACCGAGCACCATCGCCCTGGCCTGGTGTGCCGCTGTCTTCGCATCAGACGACGCGACCTCCACCGCCCGCGCCCACGCGCTGGCCATGGCAACCACATTTCTGAGCGCGTACTGGTATCCCGAAGCAGACGGCCCGGTCGCGGAAACCCTCGCCCAGCGCGACATCCCGGCCGGGCTGATGCGTAGGCGCGCGGGAATGCTGCTGTCTCAACTACCCCCGGTGGACACCTCGCCCGCCAGAATCTGGCGCAGCCAAGCACGAGCAGTACTGAAGGCCCAACTGCCCACTCCTGGCACCGAACTCGCCACCCCTACAGCTCCATACCTGGCCAATGCCGACCTGGACAAGCCCATCCGCTCCCTGATCGGCCTGCTGGACACACCCGACGACGAAGCGACGCCGACCACGATGCGCAGCTCCTCCGTCCATCAAGCCAAAGGCAGCGAAGCCGAAGCAGTCCTCATCCACCTTTCCCGCCCCCAGGACGTCACCGACCTCCTCGAAGCCTGGGCGAACCCGCTCCACCACACCCAAACCAACGAGATGCTCCGCGTCTACTACGTTGCCATCACCCGCGCCCGGAAACTGCTGACGATCGCCTACCCCTACTCCAAGCACGCCGAAGTGAGCTCTCATCTGGACGAATTGAAGATCACGTATCAGACCTTCGCTCCATGGGGGACTCGGCATACCTCGGCTTAGGCGGAGATTTGGTGACAGCTCTGGTGAAAACCTGCGGCGGCGACAGGGCAAGCCCACGATGATTAGCCGATGACTACGCCTGCTGAAGATCGACCGGGCCCGGGGCACCGGATCACACGGGTGACCCGTCGTGATCTCTTCGACTACATCAGAACCTCGGGCTTGGCCTGGCATGGGCGCTTGGACGAGATTGCCTTCCTCTCACGGTTGTACGACCTAGATGCCCTGCCGTCGGAGGACTACCGCTTCAGCACTGCCCGCGAGGATATCCAGCAACATCGTTACAGGAACCCTTACGACTGGTCTGAGGAGTGGGTACTTACCGATGCCCGCTTCGAGCTAGACGGGGGTCCCGACGAGAAGCTCCTGGGCTTCCTGTCGCAGATGGTGCACCCAGTGGTGCGCGCTACTCCAGAACACGCTGAGACTATGGTCTCCGCGTTCAACGAGATCCTTCGGCGTGATGGATGGGTTCTTGAGCCGCAGGGGAGCATGTCTGGACGCCCGGTCTATGCAGCCACGCTGCTGGGCGGCCTCCCCAACAGCGCGATCAGCCACGCGCATGCTGCAGCCACCCGCCTGGACGCGGAGTACATTGCGCAACAGGTCACGCGCATGGAAGCGGCGATCTCTGCGGAGCCCGAACTTGCGATCGGGACGGCAAAGGAGTTCATCGAAAGCATTTGCAAGACGATCCTCGATGAACAGCAGGAACCCCACGCCAAGAGCGACGACGTTCTAGTTTTGGTCCGCAAGACGACCAAGTGTCTGCATCTTCAACCAGGCCAGCTTGATGCCTCTGCCCCCGCAGCAGACACGCTCAAGCGAATGATGATGAACCTGGCTCAACTCGTTCAGGGCGCCGCCGAGCTGCGTAACGCCTACGGTACGGGGCACGGCAAATCCAAAGCACAGGCCAACCAACGCCTTACGTCGCGCCACGCTCGCCTGGCAGTTGGCGCAGCATCGACACTAGGCGTCTTCCTCTACGAGACACACGAAGAGGGTTGAACCGTTCCGGGTTCGGTGGGGACTCGATCATTTGAGAGGATCGAGTCATGGCACGTCCTTCCCCTTATCCCCTTGAGCTGCGCAAGCGCGCGGTCCGCATGGTCGCCGAGGTGCGGCCCGAGTACGACACGGAGTGGTCCGCGATGAAGGCGGTTGCGGCGAAACTGGGGATCGGGACGACCGAAACGCTGCGCAAGTGGGTCCGCCAGGACCAGATCGACAGTGGTGCCAGGCCGGGCACCACGACGGAGGAGTCGGCCGAGCTCAAGCGCCTACGCAAGGAGAACGCCGAGCTCAAGCGGGCAAACGAGATTCTGAAGGCCGCGTCGGCTTTCTTCGCGGCCGAGCTCGACCGGCCACACACACGCTCGTGACGTTCATCGACGAGTACCGGAACCGCTTCGGCGGCGTCGAGCCGATCTGCACCGTGCTCACCGAGCACGGTCTCAGCATCGCCCCCTCCACCTACTACGCAGCCAAGAGTCGCCCACCTTCGCAACGGGCCAACCGAGACGCGGAGTTGAAGGTGCTGATTCAGGCGGTGTTCGATGCCAACTACCGCGTCTACGGGGCTCGCAAGATCTGGCGTCACCTACAGCGACAGGGTCATCGGGTGGCCCGCTGCACCGTCGAGCGACTGATGCGGGAACTGGGAATCACCGGGGCAGTCCGCGGCAAGAAGGTCATCACGACGATCCAGAACCACGCGGCCGAGCGGGCACCGGACCTTCTTGACCGCGACTTCGTGGCTTCGGCCCCGAACCGGTGCTGGGTGGCCGACTTCACGCACATCGCGGCCTGGGCCGGCACCGTCTATGTCGCCTTCGTCGTCGACACCTTCTCCCGCCGCATCGTCGGCTGGTCCGCTGCCACCAGCAAGGAGACCCAATTGGTACTGGACGCACTGGAGATGGGGTTGTGGCAACGTGACCGCGAGGGCCATCGCCATGTCGCCGGGGAGTTGGTGCATCACAGCGACGCCGGGTCGCAATACACGTCCTTCAAGCTCGCCGAACACCTGGATACGGCAGGCATCGCGGCATCCATCGGTTCAGTCGGCGACGCCTACGACAATGCCCTGATGGAGTCGGCGATCGGCCTGTTCAAGACCGAGCTGATCAAGCCCCGGCGGCCCTGGAAGACTCTCTCCGAGGTCGAGTTGGCCACCGCCGAGTGGGTCGACTGGTTCAATCACCGCCGCCTGCACGGTGAGATCGGCCACGTCCCGCCCGCAGAATACGAAGCCGCCTACCACCAACAGAACGCAAATCCCCAGGTCACAGTCACAACCTAGAGTCTCGATCATACCCGGAACGGTTCAGGTGGCGCCGACACCGCGGCCGGACCTGGCCTGTGACGTCACTCATCAACCGAGGAGGGAGGACTCACGCTAAACCCAGCGCATGCCGAGTGCGGTGAGCTCTGCGATCCGCTCAGGGGCGAGGCTGGCACGGCGGCCGCGTTGGTTGGCGATGAAGATGCCGAGGGTGTGATCGGTGCCGTCGACTTCCTCGACGTGGGATCGGGGAACGTTGAGGTGTCCCTCCCGTTCGGCGTATTGACGGGCGGCGGTGAGGTTGGCGGCCCAGATCTGCGCCCGGGTGCGCTTCGGCCTCGGCGCCCCTGAGCCTGGTGCCTGCTTGTCCTCAGATGTGGTGAAGCCGAGGATCTCGGTCAGGAGCCATTGCTGGACCGCGCTGAGGGTGCCCCATTGGGTTTGCTGGGCTTGGACCCAGCGGCCGATGTCTTCGCCTTGGATGATGAGCTGACCATCCCGCTCAGGTAGTGCGCCGCCGGCGGTGCGGTAGGTGCGGGCGAGGTGGAAGCAGCGCTGCCACACCACCGGCCACGCGGGGCACCAGGCGGGATCGATCTCTTCCAGTGCCCGCCGCCGCTCCCGGTCCAGCCCCGCAGCCTTCCCAGCACCGGCTGTACTGCTGCTGCGGCGGGCTGCTGCGCGCTGGTTCTTCAGCCACTGCCCGAGGGGGTAGCCCTGCCAGGTGGCGTCGGTGGGCGGGAGGAGGTGGCCATGTTCGGCGGCCCAACCCCGCGCGGCGGCCAGGCCTTCGGTGAAGGCGATGTCGGCGTGGTTCCAGATCATGCCGAGCTCGTCGAGTTGATGGACCCGTTCGGTGTCGAGGCGGCCGCGGGTGTGGGTCTGGCGTTGGGTGGCGATCCACACGCCTAGGGGGAAGCCGTCGGGGGTGCGGTGTCCGTAGGGGACGCGCAGGTCGCCGTGGTCGCCGTGGTAGGCGAGGGCGGCTTGCAGGCCGCGCCGCCAGAACTCGGTCTCCGGCTTCAGCACTCGCAGGCTGATGAACGCCGCCAGCTGTGCGGGATCGCGCGGGGTGGAGAACGACAGCAGCCCACCTGCCGGCGCACTGACCGCTCCTACCGCGCCCTGTCCTCCACCATCTGCCACCGCAGTCGGCTTCCGCCGGGATGCCGCCTGTGGGGTGGCCAGCTGTTCGACGGCCTCGGTGTCATGCGCGCGCAGCGCGGTCAGCACCTTGATCAGGCCTTCGTAGGAGCGCGAGGAGAGCATGTCGTCGGGTTCTTCGCCGGGGCTGAGGAAGACGGGTACGACCAGGGAGGCCGTCTTGCCTTCGCCTGGCTGCATGCGCAGGGCCCGGCCGACGGCCTGGACGATGTCGACCGTGGACCCGAGCACGTCCGCGAAGACCACCGCATCGCAGTTTTTGGTGTCCACGCCCTCACCGAGTACCCGCACCGAGGCCAGCACGCACCGCTCCATGACCGCCCCCTCGGCGGTGGCACCGGCGGTGAACTCACCCAGCACCTGGCGCCGGTGGGCCGGCTTGTGCTCCCCGTACAGCCACTGCGCCCAGACCGAGCCTGGCTCCGGGTACGCCTCGGGGTCGCTCTCCCACAGGGCTTTGGCCACGGATGGTAGGCCGCTAGCGAAGGCCTCGGCTTCGCTTGTGCGGTAGTGAAAAGTCAGCAGCCGCCGCAGCCGGTGCTCGGCCCCGGTCTTGAGCACGGCGGTCTGCAGCGCGGCCAGGCGGGCTCCGCGGACGGTATCGGTGCGGGCGTCTTGGCCGATCAGCTGGGCTGCCTGCAGTTGTGGGTCGGCGATGTCCACGCATACGACCTGGTACTGCGCGATCAGGCCCCGCTCGATCGCGTCCGACAGCGTCAGCCGGTACACCACGGGCCCGAACACAGCCTCGTCATCCATCGACGCCACCAACTGACCCGGCCCCCCAACCCCACCGGCACCAGAGAAGTCACCGGCAGAAGCTGGCTCCCACAGCCGCGGAGTCGCCGTCATGTACAACCGGCGCACGGCCGGCAGCCGCTCGTTGTCATGGACCCCCGCCCACGGCTTGCCCAGCGCCCCCGAGGTACGGTGCGCCTCGTCTACCACCACCAGATCCCACGGCCCCAGCCCCGCCGCGTGTGCACGCTCCAGGACTCCGAGCCCCACCGCCGCATACGTGGCGAACAGCGTGACCCGCCCCCCGCTCCCGAGCCATCGCACCAGCTCGGCAGGATCCGTGGTGCACGGCATCCCCAGCGCCTCACCCTCGGACAGCGAACACGCCCCGAACAACTGGCCGGTGCGCCCGCCCTCCCGCCACACAGCGGCCATCTGAGCGAGTAGATCGAGGGTAGGTACCAGAACCAGCACCCGCTCAGCGCGCAGCTCGTGCGCGGCATGCACCGCGATCAAGCTCTTGCCCGTTCCAGTGGCCGCAACGACCTGAGCCCGCAACCCGCCCTCAGGCAACACCCCATCCGCAGGCGCCTGCAGCGCACGGACAGCAGCATCCACTGCCTCGATCTGATGAGGATGAAGCCGCTTCGGAGTCGACATGAGATCTTGCCTCTCGCTTGCCTTCGGCCCGACCGGGAGGCAGTGGGGCCTAGCTTTAGACTTTATCCCGGATCCTTTTGATGCAACCCTCCTTTCGGAGAATGGCCCCTAGATCGGGTGACCCCAGCAGCGGCCCGGGAACGGGGCCCGCCTTCAATCACCGCACTTACCGCCCGTCAGGTGCGTTCAAGCGACCAGCCCACCTGACGGAACATCAACTTCTCCGGTAGGTGGCAGCACGCGAGAGCCCCTGACGCGTAGCCAGCCGTGCCCGCGTCAGCGGGCACCAAGCCCGAAGGCGAAGCCGGAGGGCTCAGGCAGGGAGCGAAGCGAACCTGCCGCTCTCTCAACGGGCGCGCAGCGCCGGCTGCTGGCGAAGTCAGCAGGGTGCCGAAGGCACCCCAAGATCCGCGAAGCGGATCTCCGGCGGCGAAGCCGGCCGTCCCGCCACGCGAAGCGTGGCGGTTTTCACTTCCAGCGCGCGCAGCTGCTGGCAC